>CAWBCK010000009.1:0-29800 GCA_963787325.1 uncultured Planctomycetota bacterium | reverse complement strand
CAGAAAAAAGAGGTCGGAGTCGGCGAATCAGGCCTGACGCTGGGCCCGCCAGCGGCCAGCCGCCCTTGCCGTCGGGCGGTTGGCGCGCGCTTTGCCGCGCGGCACGTCACAAGACGTGCCGCTGCGACGCCCGCGGGATTACGCCCCTGCGGGAGGGCGGCCAGTTGTCCAGGGACTGGCCTGGCCCGCGATAACCGGTCGTCGGATCCGGCTGTACGTATGGCACTGTACAGTAGGCCCGGGACTATCTCTCCGCTCCCGGCCACAGGTTTGGCCTATACCACCGGGCATATGGCGGTGGCAACACCTTGTTTTACGGTCGCCTCCACTGGCGGACGGGCTGCCTGCGGTCCTTCAGGCCACGTGGTACCTGTCGTGACCCGAGCGAACGAGGGCCGAAGCAGCCGTACGCCGACTCCTTCCTCTCTCTCTATATGGTAACGGGTGTTTCACCTGTCGGAAAGGATTTGGTGGGTTGGTTTGGGGATCTGGAGGGAGGAAAGCCGGGCAGGTAGAGGGGGGACATCTTCGCGACAAATACAGACATCAGGTCGGCGATGCGGCCGGATGGTCCTCAGCGCGTCCTTCTCCGACCGCTCGGCTTCGTAGATGTCACAACGCAGTTGAAGGTTCATCCAGAAGTCCGCGGAGGTACCGAGAAACCTGGCGAGACGCAGTGCGGTGGCGGGGGTAATGCCGCGTTTGCCGTTGATTATCTCGTTGATGCGCTGGTATGGCACGTGGACGGCGTCGGCGAGGCGCCGCGTGATGTCCATCGGCACGAGGAACTCGTGCAGGAGCATTTCACCTGGATGAGTGGGAGGACGGTCTGTTGGAATACGAACCATGTACCACTCTCTTCACGGTCGATGGATGTAACGAATGCATGCTATAGCGACGCGTCCGGCCAAGAGCGGCAGTGGGCTCCACGCCCCCCCGCATGTGCCCCACCTATGGGCTAAGCCCGCCCGTCCAGGCAACGTAAAGCAAACCGGTGGTATTGAGAAACATTACAGACGGCAACATAACCAGTGCCAGATTTGGCGCCAGTCGGTAAAACAGATTGAACGATCGGCGGACAAAGGAGGGGAACAGTGCCCGATACCACCGTGGGAACCGTTCCATAAGTGGGCCGCCTTGGTCGACACGGGCGATTCCGTAGCTGATCGCATATATCAATGAATAGCACAACGGCCACCCCAGGGGGAGCAGTCGAACACCAATGTTATGATTTCCCGAACGGTATGCGATCACCATAGCCGCCGCCAGGCTCGATTTCCGCAGCCCCTCCCAGAACCAGCGACAACACGAGACACCAGCGGCCTATGGCCCAAGGTCGTGGCGTCTCGACTGGCTCCAAGAGATCAGGGTTCATGCTGCATGCCTTGCCGCTTGTGCCCATGACAGCGGGTTTGCCTCTGTAGGCATTCTCGGGGTCAATGTGTACCGACACCAAGGGGGCCGACAAGATCAAAAAGGTCCAGGTTGCCAATCTGGTCGACCATCAGCCAGTAGGTCGGATACAGACTCGTCTGCAAGTTCGAGGCGGTCGACTTTCCATGAGATGTAAAGGGGGTGCGACCCGCCCCCCTACTACTTGTTGCCAGACTGCTGCCGGCGTTGTTCCATCGCCAACTGGCTGATCTGTTCGAGGGTCTTGTCAGGCCATAGACTGCGGCGCCACTCGGTGTAGTCGAAACGTTCTCGCTGGATCAGCGAAACGAAACGCTCGGCGTCCACGTCTCCAAGGGCCTCGACCAGGGCCCGATAGCCTTGTTGTCTGATCTGCATGTCGGTCATGACTAATCCACCTGTCCGACAAACTCCGTGGGACTCAAGACGATTATATCCCGCGAGCCTTTCATCTTCTTCAGGACGTCGCGGTCGGTAGTCAGGAAGACATCGCAGCGGGCCGCCATAGCACAGGCTACATGCAAAGCGTCCTGGCTACGCAGGCCCTCGCCGGCGATCCGACGCGCTATTGCCAGGACCTCCTCGGACTCAGCCACGTCAATAACTGCCTCAATCCGCCACCGCTGGATCGCCTCACGCCGATCGTCGAAGGGATTCAAGGCGTTTTCGAAGTCGATCATGTAGGACCAGGCGACTCCACTCTCTTACTTCGCACAAGGTCTTGAATGGCCAGCTTCGCCTCCGTCTCCAGCCGGATGCGAAGTCGGTCCTGGTCATCAAAGGGTCGGTTCAAACAACAGTTATCGAAGTAGATCCGCATTCATCTTCCTAGAGCGCCTGGCAGACGAGGTCGCCTACTTCGCTGGTGCCGTAGCCCATGTTGCCGGCGGCCTGGCTCTTCATCTTCGGGGTGGTGGCCATGAGGGCCTTTTCGACCATCTCGGCGCCCCTGGTGAAGGCGGCATCTTTCTTCTTCTGGCCGAGCTCGTTGAGCATCATGCCCATCGCGGCGATGGCGGCGACCGGGTTAATCACGTTCTTGCCCGTGTACTTGGGGACGCTGCCGCCCATCGGCTCGAACATCGAGACGCCGGCTGGATTGATGTTGCCGCCGGCGGCGACGCCGAGGCCGCCCTGGATCATCGCGGCGATGTCGGTGATGATGTCGCCGAAGATGTTATCCGTAACGATCACGTCGTAGAACTCGGGGCTCTTGACGAACCACATGCAGCAGGCGTCGACGTGGTTGTAGTCACGCTTGATGTCGGGGTAGTCCTTCTCGCCGATCTCGTTGAAGGCGCGGAACCAGGTGTCGCCGGCATACGTCAGCACGTTGGTCTTGTGGACCAGGGTGACGGTCTTCTTCGGCGAGTTGCGGCGGCGGCAGAGTTCGAAGGCGTAGCGGATGGCCCGCTCGGCGCCGAAACGCGTCGTGCAGTTGATCTGTGTGGAGACTTCCTGAGGAGTGCCCTTGTACTGGAAGCCGCCCATGCCGGTATAGATGCCTTCGGTGTTCTCGCGGACGACGATGAAGTTGATGTCGTCCGGACCCTTGTCCTTCAGCGGCGTGGGAACGTTGGGATAGGCGCGGACCGGGCGAAGGTTGATGTACTGGTCGAGTTCGAACCGCAGGCGCAGCAGCAGGCCCTTCTCCAGGATGCCCGGCTTGACGTCGGGATGGCCGACGGCGCCGAGGTAGATCGCGTCATACTGGCGGAGTTCGTCGATGGCGGCGTCGGAGATGACCTCGCCGGTTTTGAGGTAGCGTTCGCCGCCGAAATCGTAATTGCAGAGTTCGTACGTAAAGCCGACCTTCTTTGCGACGGCTTCCATCACCTTCAGGCCTTCCCGGACGACTTCCGGACCGGTCCCGTCACCGGGCAATACCGCGATCTTGGCTGCTGCCATGATTATCTCCTTGCAAACGCAACTTGCGTGTGTTGAACGAAGCAAGATAGCAGATGGCGCGGCTGGCGGCAAATCCGGTTCACCACGGAGCCGCGGAGACACGGAGAACGACTTTTCTCAATATGCAACGGCGTCTGACGACTGATCGTCTCAGGAATTCTTGCGCGTGGCTTCGACGATCTTGAGGAACTCCTCGCTCATGGCGGCCAACGCTTCGGGGCGGTGGCCGGCACCGGTGGGGTCGGTGTACCAGCGGGGGATGAAGCCGCCGTTGTCGCGGTTGAAGGCTTCGTTGAGTTTGTGGCAGTAGGCGCGGATATCGTCCAGGGTGCCGTGTGCCATGGTCATCTGGATATCGACCGGGGCCCAGAAGGTGAGCCGGCCGGCGAAGCGCTCGCTGAGGCAGTCCAGGCCCATGTTTTCCTGCTGGTCCATATGGATGACGTTCAGGCCGATTTCGATGAGGTCATCGAGGATATCCACGATGTAGCCGCAGGAATGCAGGAAGGTCAGCAGGCCGGCCTTGTGGGCGGCGTCGTAGATGCGGGCGTAGCGGGGTTTCCAGATCTCGCGCCACTTGGCCGGGGAGATCATCAGGCGGTTCTGGAGGCCCCAATCGTCGCAGAAGATCAGGCCGTCGGCACCGGCCTTGGCGTACTGCTCGATGGCGTATAGGTTCATGTCTACGAGGATGTCGATCAGGCGGCCGAGCTCCTCCGGGTTATCGTAAATGTCCATCCAGGTGTTTTCGAGGCCGCGGATGAAGTGGACGCGTTCGTAGATCGAGATGCCCGAGGCGAGGAGGAACTTATCGCCGGCCTTCTCGCGGGCGGCTGGCAGGTTGCCCCAGCGCTTGGGGTCGCGGATATTCGGGATGGTGAGTTTGTCGAACTCCGCCCAGTCCTTGAGGGGGAATTCCTGGACTTCGCCGAGGCTGCAGACGCCGATGTTGTCCCAGACGGCGCCCCACTCGTCGACGCTGTTTCGGCCCTTGGGACGGCTGTCCGGCGAGGGGTTCATGCCGACATGCGCGAAGTCGGTGCGGTAGGGGTCGGGCAGGTCGAACGGCAGACGCTCTGGATTCTGGAAAAGGATCGCGCGTTTTACGATTTCCCGGCTGGTCATGATCGTTTCCCTGGTCTTGCGACACGTCGCCAATGGAACCCATTCGACGCGGGGTCCGTACCCCCGTCCGTTCATCTATCATGGGCGCCGGCTTTCGCCTTGTCCAGGAACGCGATGACGCGTCGCTGATAGCCGAGGAAATCCGACGTCATGATATTGCTGTGAGGGCCGGGGCCGAGCCATTTGTCCTTCGGCTGGCGGGCACGGCTGTAGAGGATTTCCATGTTGACCGGGGGGATCAGCGTGTCGTCCTTGCCGTGGATCAGCAGGACGGGACGCGGCGCGATGGCGTGGATGGCCTGGGTGGCGTCCAGCGACCAGAAACTCCGGCCGGCGTGGAGCGACAAGGAGGCGAGCAGCATGGTTGCCAGGGGCCGGCCGAGCAGGGGGATTCTGCCGAGGTGCTCGCGGGCCAGCAGCGGGGCGGAGACGAAGCAACTGTCGAGGATGACAGCCTCAATTCGAGGATCCTTCGCGGCGGCACGGACGAGGGCCATGGCGCCCATCGACGAGCCCAGGCCGTAGACATGGCGAGATTGATCGGGACGGTTCTTCTTGAGCCAATCGACAGCCGCCTTAACATCGGCGTCTTCGTCGAGGCCGAAGGTGGAAGTGTGGCCCTGGCTGGCGCCGTGACCGCGGAAGTCGAAGATGAGACTGTTGTACCCCTGGTAGCGGAAGAGGAGCATGAACTCCAGGAAATTGTACTTATTGGCGCCGGCGCCGTGGCAGATGACGACGGTTGAATCGCTGTTCGGTTCGGGCAGGAACCAGCCGGAAAGCATCAAGCCGTCGTCCGTGCGAAACGATACGGATTCCAGGTGGAGACCGGGATATTCTGCGACGTGGGCGGGATTGCCGATCTTTATGCGATGGATCAGTGAGCCGAATGCAAGAGGCACAAATATCAGGAGCGTAAGCAGGAGGCGGCCCGGCCGGATCAGGGTGGTCGTTCTGGCAAGCACCCGCTGTTTCCGCCGGAGGCTTTCCGCGCCCTGCAACCTGTCGCCGGCCGTTCGGGTCCGCCGGCCCCAACGACGATAGCGCTCGCCAAGCCCGCTGACGGTACCCTTCCAAACGGACCAGGCCAATCGCCAGGCAATCATAAAATAAAGAGCCCAAAACACTTCCGGCCAGAGCATTCTGCCGCGGGCGATCTTCGCGACGAAGTACTCGGCCCCAGCCAGGACGGGCACCATGACCAGCACGTACAGGCCATGCTTCCACCAGGGGATTCGTCTGACGGCAGGCCAGGCAAACCAGAGGTACGCCGCCAGGGCCGGCGGCATCAGCAGGATCACCGCCTCGTCGCGGTGGCTGGTGAGCCGGCTGAGGATGGGCAAGCAGGCGGCGCAGATGCCTGTAATGATGCCGGCAATCTTCAGACGTCGCAGCGACTCGGGCCGTAACAGTCTGTCGGCCGTGCGGCCGGCGGACGCTGCCACTTAGCTCCGAACTGGTTGCGTTCATAATAATGACCAAGGTATCCCTGCGGCGATCTGCCAGCAAGACTGCCGGAGGGCAGCCGCGAGCCAGCGCCCGGTCCGGCCCGGCAACCGACAAGGCGCAACAGGAACCAGCCGGCTGACTGGTCCCTAAGTCCTGTAACTCCAACGTCTAGAAAAATTGTTTCCAGCAGGGTTGACAGGTTTCCGGCGGTCGGTACTATGTCCGCTCCACCCTGACACGGGGATAACAAATCTCCAAGGGTGAATGATCTTTGACTATTGAGGATGCTCATTTGCTGTGCCACTGTCAGGCACAGTCCTGCCTTTATTGTCTTCGGACGGTCCCGGTTCTGCCGGGTGAGGTGCGACCGTAAGTCCTGGGCAAAAAAGATGTTAGAAAGTCGTCCAGGGCACTTGACAGCCGGCCAGGGGATGCTAAGATATCCGATGCCCCCGAAGGGAAGCCTTTTCCCGTCGCGGGTGAGATCTTTGACAAGTTAACAGTTTGCCAAGTCGAGAGAATGTGCCTCCGACACCACTGCGACAGGGTGCCGGGGGAGATCCTAGATTCAACATTCCTCCTGTGCTGCGTAAGTGGTGCAGGCGGGGATTTCAAAACATTCTTCGACGCAGCGTAAGAAGTTTTGAGCCTTTTCTTTGTAGATTCCTCCGCTGTCTTCGGGCAGCGGACGAGTTAACAGGATTAAACTGCAGGGTTTGATCCTGGCTCAGAGTGAACGCTGGCGGCGTGGCTAAGGCATGCAAGTCGAACGGACTTAGGTGAGGGTAACTGATCCTAAGTTAGTGGCGAACGGGAGCGTAATGCATAGGTAACGTACCATGGGCTTGGGAATAGCGGCGGGTGGTAACACCCTTTGCGAAAGTGCCGGTAATACCCAATGATGTCAGAGAGTCGAATGTCTTTCTGACCAAAGTTTTTCGGCCTTTGATCGGCCTATGTCCTATCAGGCAGTTGGTGAGGTAACGGCTCACCAAACCTGCGACGGGTAGCGGGGCTGAGAGGTTGACCCGCCTCATCGGGACTGAGACACTGCCCGGACACCTACGGGTGGCTGCAGCAACGAATATTGGACAATGGACGCAAGTCTGATCCAGCGACGCCGCGTGCGGGATGAAGCCCTTCGGGGTGTAAACCGCTGTCAGGGGTAATCAACACAATGAGATATCCCAGAGGAAGCCACGGCTAACTCCGTGCCAGCAGCCGCGGTAAGACGGAGGTGGCAAGCGTTACTCGGATTCACTGGGCTTAGAGCGGGTGCAGGCGGCTATACAAGTCCGGAGTGAAAGCCCTCGGCTCAACCGAGGAATTGCTTTGGATACTGTATGGCTTGAGGCAAGCAGGGGTCAGTGGAACGTTTGGTGTAGCGGTGAAATGCGTAGATATCAAACGGAACGCCAGTGGTGAAGACGGCTGACTGGGCTTGACCTGACGCTCAGACCCGAAAGCGTGGGGAGTGAACCGGATTAGATACCCGGGTAATCCACGCCCTAAACGATGCGCACTAGATTCAGGAGCCTCTGACGGTTTCTGGGTCAAAGTGAAAACATTAAGTGCGCCGCCTGGGGAGTACGGCCGCAAGGTTAAAACTCAAAGGAATTGACGGGGGCTCACACAAGCGGTGGAGCATGTGGATTAATTCGAAGCAACGCGAAGAACCTTACCTGGGTTTGACATGTACGGATGGGGTCCGTGAAAGCGGGTGCCTCTGCTCTTCGGAGTGAAACGTATGCAGGTGCTGCATGGCTGTCGTCAGCTCGTGCGGTGACGTGTTGGGTTAAGTCCTATAACGAGCGAAACCCCTGTCGTTAGTTGCCAGCGGGTAAAGCCGGGAACTCTAACGAGACTGCCGGCGTCAAGCCGGAGGAAGGCGGGGATGACGTCAAGTCATCATGGCCTTTATGTCCAGGGCGTCACACGTGCTACAATGGCTACTACAGAGCGACGCGAAACCGTAAGGCGGAGCAAATCGATCAAAAGTAGCCTCAGTTCGGATTGTGGTCTGCAACCCGACCACATGAAGCCGGAATCGCTAGTAATCGCGTATCAGCCATGACGCGGTGAATGTGTTCCTGAGCCTTGTACACACCGCCCGTCAAGTCATGGAAGCCGGGAGCGCCCGAAGCCCGTTTAGCCAACCGTAAGGAGGCGGCGGTCTACGGCGAGCCTGGTGACTGGGACTAAGTCGTAACAAGGTAGCCGTACGGGAACGTGCGGCTGGATCACCTCCTTTCTAGGGGATAACCTAGATCTCGACTCTTGGCCCTAACAAGTATGAGGTTTCTCGTATTTACGGGTCGGCCCTTCGGGGCGAATGGAGTCAAGATGAGGTCAGCGCATTTGAAGCCTGTTTGATGGTCTTCGGATCGGAAAACGGGTGTGTGAGTGAAGCGATTCGCTCACCCGATGAGGCAAACTGTTGACGATATACGAAAGACCCTGTCGTCTCGTACGGCAGGGTCTTTTTTTGCGCGCGTTCAGTGAAACTCGATCGAAGAGTGGCGCCTCCGGGCACGGCAGGACAGGCCTTGCCAGGCAGTACCCAGGCAAGGGCGCCGTTTTGTTCTGCGTATTATCGCCTGGCAGCCTGGTCGAGCAGCGTACTGGATGTGCCCTGCCCTTCCACGCACAAATGCCTCTGGCGGCCAGACGGATATGCTGGTATACGATTGCGTGCGGCGCAGTCCCGCTGGTTGCTTGGAACGCAAGAGGAATTCCTGTCAGGGAGACATGCATGGATGCTCTATATCCGGGAAGTCGCGGTGTGCACACTCGGGCAGCCCTGGCCGTGCTGGCGGTCGCAATGCCGTTTGCCGTCGGCGGGTGCCCGAATCCAAATCCATCCAAGACGCCTGACGGTGTCCTGGCGGGAACATGGACAGGCGATCTGGGCTACACCGTCTCCGTGCTTGTAGACGGCCAGGCAGGGAACAGCTACTCCTTCACCCGATCGTTTGCGGTAACTTTCTCGGCGGACGGCATACCCGACAAGATCGACCTGGCCCTCGGTAACGGCGACGAGGTTCTACAAGTACCGATAACCGCGCTCACCCAGGAAGGGGACGCTACGCAGGCGACGTTTGACAGTACCAATCCCAATACCGGAGAAACCACGACAGCTTCCGTCGAGATCACCGCCAATTCTATTTCGACAACCGAGGCGACCTGCGACATGGAGCTGGGCGTCGAAGTCACCTACAGCGGCGGCACCACCGGCAGCCTGTCAGGAACTTATAGTCTGCAGGCGGCCGCCTACTCGGACGGCACCCTGGACTGGGCAAGTTCGAGCGACCTGGCTATTGGCGATCCAGTGCTGGGACTGGGCGTGGGCGTTACCTCAGCCGGCGTACTGAAACACTAATCCACGATACTTCCGGTCGCATTCAAACAGGCATTCCGCTCCGGCAGGATCGGATGCTGCCTTATGAACTGCGGCGGCCTCGACGCCGCTTTGGCCGCGCATGAGCGTAAACAACTCCGACAGGCGTCGTGCAGTCTAACACACATGCCACTGCCCTGCCGCCGCAGGACGCATGAAAGGTTGGCGACATCCCCCGATAAATATGATATAGTAACCCGTGCTTTTGGGGATGGTGAACTGTCTGGGCTAACCAGCGTCTCTAGATTGGGAACAATCGCCATGAAAACACGATTTGTCAACGGTCGTTCGCTTGCCACGTGGGGTCTTCTGTCCTGCCTTTCCGGGCTGGTCGTGCTTTCGCTGGGAGGATGTCCGCCGGTCAACAATGGCGGCGGTACGACAAGCAGCCTGACGGGGACATGGTCGGGTGACGTCGATTACGTACTGAGGACGACGCTGGGCAGCGACACGATCGGCACAACGAATGAGACGCTGGCGACGACGGTCGTTTTCGATGACAGCGGCACGCCGGACAAGGTGATTGTCCCGCTGCTCGAATCGCCTGCCGTCCTGGCAGAGGTGCCGCTGACTGATTTGACGCAGGTCGGCGATACGACGACCGTCACGGTCGACGAGCAGGGCGAACAGAAGTCGGCCACCTTCACCGTCGTTGAGGTGAACAACGCCGATACGGAGTACGGCCTGACGCTGGACGTCAGCTATCAGAGCGGCCTGCTCGATCAGCCGCTGGTCGGCACGTACAACCTTTCCGCCGTGCTTCAGGATGACGGCACCTTGGCCTGGGACACTCAGGCGAACCTTGTATCCGGCAGCGACTCGCTGGCCATCGGCACGGCCAGCACCTCGACCGGCACACTGACGCAACAATAGCCGGCCGGGCCCACAAAGCCGACCGCTGTTGCCTGAATCTCGATGCCACGCTAGAATACTTGCCGCAAGGAACCGTTGGCAGGAAGCCATCTCCTTTGCCGATAATGACTTGGGAAGGTAACGCGAGGGTCTGACTCGGCATTGACAAGAAACGGCGTACTGGATCTATTGCACGAACGGGCGGGCGGGTTTACTGTTAGACCTTCGCCTGCAGCAGGCATGCGGTGGATCCGGACTTGAGGCAGTCGGCCAAGGCCAAAGAGGCGGGATCATGAGACGGTGCAGGGATGTACGGTCCGGCAGATGGGTGTGGCAGATAGGGCTTACAGCGGCAATCGCCGTGCTGGCATATGGTTGCGGATCAAGCCAGCTGCGGACGGTCCCGCTGACAGCCAGCAGGACGCCGTTCGTGCGGGACATTCCCGTGCCGATGTCGTTCGAGCTGGTGGACGACCTGAGCCAGTCCTACCGGACGCAGGCCGAGCGGGTGCTGCGGCACGCCTATTTCGGGCAAGCTGAGCCGATTACGGTATACGCGTTCTATCGCGAGCAGATGCCGCACAGCGGCTGGCGGGCCTTGAGTGA
The DNA here is from genome assembly GCA_963787325.1 of uncultured Planctomycetota bacterium. Lineage (GTDB taxonomy): Bacteria > Planctomycetota > Phycisphaerae > UBA1845 > JANYLN01 > CAWBCK01. Next base: position 19,050 of record CAWBCK010000009.1, on the reverse strand, counting down.
GAGCAGTGCCGAGGGCGTCTATCACCTTGTGTACGCCAAGGGCAGCGAGATGGCGACGGTGCAGATTTCGCGCCAGACGCGAGGCTTCCGGGCCGGGGCACTGGTGATGGTGAGAGTCAAACCGGTCGGGGCGGCAGTGAGCCCGGACTGATGAGTTGCATGACGCCGGCAACGACCGGCGATGGTGAAAAGGACACAGTGAATGAAGTCACAGAGACGGCACGACCTTCAGACAAATACGCTGGCTGACAACCTGGCGGAAACGCTGGAGTACCTCAAAACCCAGTATCTCTTAATCGTTGTCGGGATCGTTGCGGTGCTGCTGATCATCGGTGGAATCTGGTATTGGCAGTATGCGGCGGCGGCACGACGGGCCCAAGGCTGGCAGGACATGCTCGCCCTTGTGGGCACGACCAGCAGGGAGGATCCTCAGTATATAGACAAGCTGGAAGAGGTTGCCGCGTCGGCCCGCGATCCGAACCTGCGGGCCATGGCATATGCCCAGGTCGGCAATGAGCTGCTGGGACAGGCGGTGTTCGGCGGCGAGCCGGCCGAGCAGGTCCAGAAGCTGCAGGACCGCGCGAAAGCGGCATTCAATGCGTCGCTGAGCACGTCGGCGAAGAGCCCGGAGGCTGGGGCGATCTCGCGGCTCGGCCTGGCGGCCATTGCAGCTGACAACGGCGATGCCACGGCAGCCCGGGAATACTACGAGGCGGTTCGCAGCAATCCGAACCTGACTGGTATGCCGTATCCGGCGCAGGCGAGCGCGGGGCTGGCCGCGCTGGATGCGGCGGCCAAGCTGCCGCCCCTGGCGGCGAGCAGTCAGCCGGCAGCCGCTGAGGCGGCCCCTGCCACCCAGCCGAGTGACGGCTGATCCGAAGCCGGCGTTTTTGAGAGCATACCACCGGAACCCATGCAGCGATCTGCATGGGTTTCGCCCTATCTGGGCCGGGTGTCGGCTGAGACCGGGCTTTTCGCAAGAGCGTGGGACGTTATGCTTGACATGGGTCGGCAGCGTTGATAGCGTCTGGCACGTATATACTTAGACCGTGCCTGATTCTTAACATGGATTCGCCTAGGAGATATATAATGGCAGATCTGGAAGGCATCGCAACCGCGGTAATCGAGGGCAAGCGGGAGGTCGTGACCGAAAAGGTCAAGCAGGCGATCGACGAGCAGGTCCATCCGGGTGAGATCCTCAACAAAGGCCTGATCGCCGGGATGTCCGTCATCGGCGATCGGTTCCGTCGCAACGAGGTGTATGTACCGGAAGTGCTGATTGCGGCGAGGGCGATGAAGGCCGGTCTGGGCATTCTCGAGCCGCTGCTGGCCAAGGGCGGCGTCGAGCCCGTCGGGACGGTCGTCATCGGCACGGTCAAGGGCGACCTGCACGATATCGGCAAAAACCTCGTGGCGATGATGTTGCAGGGCGGCGGCTTCAAGGTTGTCGACCTGGGGACGGACGTCTCGCCGGAGAAGTTTGTGTCGGCTGCACAGGAAAACAACGCCGGCGTGATCGGCATGAGTGCCCTGCTGACGACGACGATGCCGCAGATGGCGGGCGTGGTCAAGGCGGTCAAGGAGTCCGGCGCCAAGGTCAGGACGATGATCGGCGGCGCACCGGTCACGCAGAGCTTCGCCGACGAGATCGGCGCGGACGGCTATGCGGCGGATGCAGCGTCTGCGGTAGAACTGGCCCAGAAGCTTTCGGGCGTCAAGAAGTAAGGGCCGGAACCGGCTTCAACGGCAGAATAACAAGAGCACCCCGCCGGCGGTTTGCTGGCGGGGTTTCTTTTTTGCGGCAGTCCTGAGTGCTGAGTCCTGAGTCCTGTGTGCTGAGTGCTGAGTCGTGGGTGCTGGGTGGAGGCTTCCGCAAAGTAGCGGCTATCTGGTTTCTGATGCTTCAATGAAGCGGTATAATCAATGCTCGACATGGTCGCCATTGCGTACAGCGCGCACGGCCACTGCGAGGCTTTCTCTACCTGGCCACTGGTCACCGACCACTGGCCACTGCTTTTTTCGCCATGAGTGAATTTGTCGACGACATCATCGAGACGGTGCAGGGAGACGACCAGGAGGCGTCGCTGGAGAAGGTACGGCTGCACGTCGGCCGGGGCGGCAAGGGCAAACGGATCGACAAGTATGTGGCTGGCCGATTCCGCAAGTGGTCGCGCACCATCATCCAGCGGATGCTGGAGGAAGGGGCGATCACGGTCAACGAAAAGAAGAGCAAGGCCAGCTACGCCCTGAAGGATGGGGACGTAGTCGAACTGGTCTTCCCCGCCCCGGAAGCAACGGAGATCGTCCCCGAGCCGATTCCGCTGAATATCCTGTTCGAGGACGACTACATCATCGTGCTCAACAAACAGGCGAACATCATCTGCCATCCGGCCCGGCCGAGCCAGACCGGCACGATCGCCAATGCCCTTGCCTATCACAGCCAGAGCCTGTCGGACGTCGGCGATCCGTCGCGGCCGGGCATCGTGCACCGGCTGGATAAGAACACGACGGGCGTGCTGGTGACCGCCAAGTGCGACGAGGCCCATTTCCGGCTGGGCTGGCAGTTTGAACGCCGCACCCTGAGCAAGACCTACCTCGCCATCGTGCACAAGGTAGTGCAGCTGGACGAAGACGTGATCGACATGCCGCTCGGCCAGCACCCGATCATCAAAGACAAATACCTTGTACCCGGCACCCACTATTACAACATGGTCACCAAGAGCGCGGTGACGCGGTACAGGGTACTGGAACGGTTTGACGGCTATACCCTGGTTGAACTGCTGCCGAAGACCGGGCGAACCCATCAGTTGCGCGTGCACATGTCGTACCTCGGGTATCCTTGCGTTGGCGACAGCGCCTACGGCGGCCGGCCGATCAGCGAGTTTGACATTGCCGGCGAAGGACAGAAGGAGCCGTTCTTCGCGCGGCAGGCGCTGCACGCCTGGCGGCTGAAGTTTACGCACCCGATCCTCGAAGAACAGATGCAATGCGAGGCGCCGCTGGCGGATGATTTCAAGCGTCTGCTGGGGCTTATGCGGAAGCACCGCAATCCGAAACTGACGACCTGGGGGCAGCAGTATCGGCAAGTCGGTGCATTGAAGGACGAGTAGAAGCCGGCTGCTTTGACACCGCCCTGGATCAGGATGTTCCCTCGCTTCGCGTGATACAGGGCATGCGCCGGGTCAGCCACCTCGGCCACAGCGGCGTCGTTGGCACCACACTCCGTAAACGATGCTTTCGGTGCTCGTGGCAAAGCCGGCCCAACCCGGCATGTCCAGCAATCAGGGACCAACCGGCACAAAGTCGCCCCAGTTGGTCACGAGGATCTGCAGGTCACCGACATTGACATAACCATCCGCATTCAGGTCGGCAGAACCGCCATAGCCCGGACCGCTGGCCCAGGCCGCCGCAAGGGCCTGGAGGTCTGCGACATTAACGGAACGATCCGTATTGATATCGCCTACGAGCCGATAGATCACGCCGACGAAGTTGCCGCCAGCCTGGCCGTCACCGCTGGGAAGGCTTGGATTCAACGGGTCAACCTGATCGCCGTCGAGTGCCACCTGGTCCAACCCAGTGACGCTGTCGGCCACCGTGAGTCGATAGGTATCGTTCGCCAAAGGCGTCGACCAGTTCAGTGTCGCTGTAAAGGTGTTGGTGTCGTAGCTGAAGGCAAAATCGTTCCTGGCGCCGACCGTCAGGCCGAGCACGGTCACGTCGGCTGACGTAATCTGCACGTCTTCATCAAAACGGACAGTAATCGTGCTGAGCGGCAGATTCTGGTTCTGAACGACCGCCAGGGCCGGAGTAACCGCCACAACGTGCGGAGCCGCGGGCGAACTGACGACACCATTGTCCGCGGCAGAGATCAGCACGCCGTCCCAGTTTGCTGTATACGGGAAGGTACTGCCAGCGGGTACGGTCGAGGTAATGGCAACGGTAGCGACGCCCTGGGCATCGGTGGTGCCAGAATAGGTTTCGTCGGTGCCATCGTTATTGGTATCGCAGGTGAAGGTAACGGTCTGGTTGGCAATGGGGCCGGCCTGGGCCACGAGGGTCGCGCGGAGGGTAGCCTGAGCCGGCATCGAGGGTCGCGTCATCAGCGGCAAGCGTCGCATGATCGATCACGTCGCCGATACCGTTATGATCGGAATCCGCCTGGCTGGGGTTTGGCACCGTTGGAGCGTTGTCGAAGCCCATAGCCAGTGAATAGTCGCCGATGGTCATGGGCACGCCGTTGGCCTTGACGTAGTCCAGCAGGATCATCCACTTGGCCCATCTGCCGGGATCGACCATGTTGTTTTCGCGGTTGATCGAGCCGTCCGGGGCAGTAACCAGCCGAGGCAGGTCGTTCCAGTAGCGGGTGGACCATTCCACCTCCTCGATCAGCCAGGTATTCAGTTGGTTGGGCTTCGTAATCGATTGCAGGTAGGCGGCAAAGTCGTCGGCATCGTCGGCGTTGACCTGGAGATCGGCGCTGGCGTGGAACATGCCGAACTGGTCGAACTGGTCCTGATGCGAACCCTCCGGCGAGAAGATGGAGTCGTTTTCTTCGTAGACCGAGGCACTGAAACCAACATAGCCCAGCTCGGCAACCGCCTGCCGGGCGGTCGCATCCGACGCATCGAACGGCGGAACAAAGGTGATCAGCGGATTGGCAGAGGTGGACCAGTCGACGACCGGTGAGGTCGAGGTCGCCCCGGACTCTACCAGCCACGGATCGATCAGATACTGCCCCAGCAGGGTCCGCTTGCCGATTCGCAGATACTCGAACATCTCCGCCACAGTGAAGCCGCTCATCTCCGAAGAATAGTAATCTCGGTCCGACATGTCGGCCCAGTCGCCGTACGGCGTGTTGTTGTTGTGATAGGTGCCGTGCTGGGCAATCTCCAAGGTCCGATATTGCATGCGGTCATTCATCCAGTGGATCGGATCGGGGTCGCCGAAGGCATTCCAGATGATCTTGGGGATGGTGGCCAGGGTGATCGGTACCCCTTTGCCGCCGTCAAGATCGGCGGGAACCTGGTAGCCCGCCGTGGCCGGATCGTCGCCGATGCCGTTGTAGTTGTCGAATTTCTTGGTAGCCCAATCCTCGGGGCTCAGGATGGCCGCATCAGTCATCGTCTGGGTGAATTCGTTCTGGAATTGCCTGCCGAGGGCGTCGATGCGGACGCAGAAGTGAGTTGTCCCAGTCGACCAGAGCGCCTTGGCCTGCTGGGCCCTGGCGAAGAGGGTCGGATCGACGGGACCGTCGAAGACGCCGTCACCGTCGCTGTCGCGATTGTTGAGCGGGTCGCTGACATCGCCGACACCGTCGCCGTCGCTGTCGGCCTGGTCGGCATTGGCGACGAACGGGGCATTATCCGAGACATCGGCCACGCCGTCGTTATCGTCGTCGCTGTCAGCCGGATCGCCGACGCCGTCGTTGTCATTGTCCAACTGGTCGAGGTAGTTCCAGCCGCCATCGGTATTCATGTCGAGACGCGGGAAATTCGGATCCAACGGAGCATTGTCATAGACATCGATAATCCCGTCGCCGTCGCTATCGGCCCGATTGGTAAACAGGCCGTAGACATTTCCCTCATAGGAACCAAAGACGACATCGACGAAGTTGTCGACCGTTGGATTCAGTTGGGCGACCGCAAGACCGATCGCGTCGGTGCAGGACTCGACTGGGGACGTGCTGACGATGCCGGCGTTACTGAAGACCGGTCGGCCGGCGCCGTCCACGCCGGTATTGAGCCAGAGGTCGACCTTGCCGTCCCACGTGGCATCGGTACCGCCGGTGACGAAATCGATCAGGCCGTCGCCGTTGATGTCGCCTGTAGCGATCGACATCTTGGAGGTAAACGTCTCATGGAGCCGGTTGTAGGCATAGGGACGCGTGCCGATGTTGTCGTAGCGGAGGAGGGAGAACACGCCATGCCCATTATTGTTATAGATATAGAGGTAGCTGGCGCGGTCTGTTACGAGCAGGTCCAGGTCTCCATCGCCGTCGAGATCACCCAAAGCCAGGCCATAGCCGCCCGTCCAGGTTGTCGGCGGGTAATAGGGGGCGATGTCCGGATCAGGGGTCACGAGGCTCTGGGCCGCGACGATTGTCGAGGCCGACCACGAGACCGTCTGGCCGCTGTGCATCTGCTTGTACAACACGACGCTGGCCAGGCCGTCCGTCGTGGTTAGGTCTCCTGCGATGACGTCGGGCCAGTTGTCGCCGTCGACGTCACCAACCGTCACAGCCATCGAATCGGTACCGACGTCGCCGACAAACTCGCCGGCCATATGCGCAACACCGGAAACCAGGTATGTCGTGCCCTGGAAGGTCCCGTCGCCATTTCCGTAGTAAACATAGATCCCGCCGTCGACCATGGAATATGGCGCGGTGGACGGGCTGTTGATGCCGCACGCAGCCACGAAGTCCTGCTTGCCGTCGTCGTTGATATCCCCGGCAGCGAGCGCATAGACGCCGCCATAGGGCAATTTCCATGAAAACGTAGTTCGCGTAAACGTGCCATCTCCAACGGATGTGAAGAGAAACATATTGCCGCTGGTGCTGCTGGACAAAATGTCCGGCCGACCGTCGCCATTGAAGTCAGCGGCACACAAACCCCAGGCGCGGGTCTGGCCGTTGAGGTTGCCGAGCAAAGCCTGGTTGAAACCGGGCTGCAACAGCGGATCGGCAGTTGCGAGCATGATGGGAGCGGTCGGCAGCACCTGGGCCGTGGCTGCCTGTTCCAGCAGTTCCTGGCTGCTGGCGGCATGGGCAGCCTGCACGGCCAGACCCACCGGCAATAACAGACATAATGATGAGCATACCAGGCCGAAGAAACTTGCTGGACCAGATGAACGCAGGACGCTCGCCGTATGGCGGCCGTAGAAGGTGCTCATGACTTCTCTCCGTCTCGCACGGAACTCTCTGGAATAACAAAACACGTGCAGGGGTCCGAAGGCCCCTACCCTGCTACCCATGCACGAACAGCCTGGCGAGACGGCGTTTTACAACGGATCCCCTAACCCGCAGTATCCTAGCCACCTGCATGGCCTCAGGGCAAGCAAATTATCGGCAGGTTCTGCATACGGATAGCGACTGTCATTGTCTGGCATTCGGCCGTCGGATACGTTGAGTCGGCCATGTCCGGGAACGGGAACCCTAAAGATCCGCGATCATCCGGCGGGCTTTTTCGACGATGCGGCGTTCGCTTTTGAATGCCAAAACCTTGATAGCACTGGTGATGGGGAACCAGCGGGCCTCGTGTACTTCCTCGTCATGATTGCGGACGTCGCCGGACCGATAAGACATCAGATAGAAGCCGACGTACTTGTGCAAACGCACCTTTTTGTCGCCCTTTGTCGCGTAGAACCAATAGTCGATCGTGTCGATCGGGGCGAGAAGTTTCCCCTCGATGCCGGTCTCTTCGCACACCTCGCGAAGTGCGGCTTCCTCGGGCGTCTCGTCCTCGTCGAGGTGGCCCTTTGGCAGTTGCCAGCGAGGCGGATCGCTGACGGAGATCAGCGCGATCTGTACGTCGCCTTTTGTCTTGCGGAAGGCGACGCCGCCGGCCGAGCGATCGGTCCGCGTGGACGGTCCGGCCCGCTTGGCGCGGGAGGTCGTGCTACTGCGCTTTGGTGATTTTGCCATGACAGTTATTATAGACAAGGTATGATAGTCCCAGAGACTGGTGCGGGGGATAATCGTCGCCGGCGAGGACTGGCCATGCAGAAGCCCTACGTCTCCCATGATGTGCTCTACCGGCGGATGAAAGTAACGACGTTCGCTGCTGGGAGCAATTCAATGACACTGAGACGTACCAGCGTAACGGCCCGATCGAGCAGAACGCAAGGCGCTTCCTGGTTGACGCCCTTGCCCAGGAGTGGGCCCCCAAGAAGGGCCGGGCGATCGAACTTGGCTGCGGTACCGGACCCGTGCTCCGCTGGCTGCACGAGCGAGGATTTGCGGGTCTTGGCGTCGACGTAAGCAAGACCGCGGTGACCATGGCCCGTGAGCAATCCAGGGGGTTGGGCCTGCGGTTCAAACAGGCAGATCTCTGTGCCGAGCCGGTCGCCCGGAATAGCTCATTCGATCTGGCCGTGGATGGTCATTGCCTTCACTGCATTACCCAGCCGGCTGACCGCAGGCGGTTTCTTCGAAACGTGCATGCCCTGCTGCGCAGGGACGGCGTACTGCTGGTGCTGACGATGTGCAGCCCGGTCGATCGCAAGGTTCTGGCAGCGAAATACCCGACGACGCCGCTGGTCGGTTCAACGATCTATGTGCCATTTGAGAAGGCGGCTGATTATGCGTACGGTCGAACGATCAAGGGCAGACTGCACATGCCGACGCGACAAATCGTCCATTGGAAAACGATTCTCAAGGAGCTTCGCGACGGCGGTTTCCACCCGAAGTTAATCCGCCTCAACGAGCGTACTGCCAGCGAGCCGATCAGCAGCCTGTGTGTAGCGGCGGTGCGATAGGAATACGGGACCGTGATGACTTCGAGGGCAGGTATGGCGCGACATCGACAGATCGCCAAAGGACCCGCAGGATTCAATCGTCCCTGACGGGACGAATAACCTGCCGCCTTTCAGCAAGTCGCGCCGCGATTTGTCGTACGTGGTCTTGTGAATCACATCAGGCCAACGCTCAACTGGCCAAGGGACAGTCATGCCAGGTTCACGCCGCAGAACTGGCGGCTCCGGCTGGCAACTCATTTGGCAGGCTGATCCAGGCGCAGATGATGCTGGTCCATGATCGACAGGCCGGCTCGCTGGTGCTGGCGGACGAAGTACCACCAGACCGCCCGGACGGGCCAAAGGGACAGTAGCTGGACGTGGCCGAGCTGCTCCAGCATCGCCTGGTTCATGATGTCCTCGAGCGGCTGGCTGATCTGGCTGGGCCGGGCACCGTACTGGGTGAGATAGGTCTCCATGTCGGTGTGGCGCTGCCAGAGGTCAGCCAGGTCAAGACCCGGGTAGGTCTGGGCGTACTTGCCTGGCGGCTTGGGAAACAGCTGGCTGTCCGGCGCATTGGAAGTGGTCAGCCAAATGCCGTCGGCGAAGGCGGTGACAAAGTCGCCGGTCGTCTTGCCCCTGGTGGTGTACTCGCAGAAGAGGGCCGGCTTGGCCGTGTGTTGCCAGGCCGTGATGTTCGTGCCGGCCAGTTCGTAGTTGCCGAGGAAGCGGAACTTGTTGGCATCGGCCCAGATGCTGGTTTTGCCGGGCGGGGGCGTCTGACCGTCCAGCTCGTCGGCCGGGCACGGCTCGACCTTGACGTGATTCAGCCGGTGGACCGAGGCGTACAGCATGGCTGCAACGGCCCCGGCGATCACCGCCACGAGGATCAGCAGGTTCAGCATGATTGTCCACAACGTAAAGGCTGCGAGCATATTCGGTTCTCCCATGGTTTGCGCTGGGCGGTAGGATTATACAGCTGAAAGCGCATCAAGTGGCAGAACCGGTCTGTTCGTTGTACTGGATGAGGCGATTGCGTAGCTGATCGGGGTTGGCCGTACCGGTTACGCCGAGCTGCTGGATCGTGATCGAGGCAGCCAGGTTGCCGACGAGGGCGGCTTCAGCCGGGGTCGCACCGGCGCAGAGGGCGGCGACCGTGCCGGCGGTAACGCTGTCGCCGGCGCCGACGATGTCGATCGGACCTTCGGGGCGATAACCCGGGATGTGGGCATCCGAATCGATCTCCACGAGCAGCAGGCCGTCAGGACCCATCGTCACGATCGCCGGCCGGCCGGTCAGCTGCACCGAGCTTCTGGCCAGCCAGCAACATCTCCTCCCGGCTGGCGACGGCGGCGCTTCGCAGCCCTACGGCCTCGGCCAGTTCTGCCAGGTTCGGCTTGACGATCATGTGGCGAAACTGACCGATACGGCAGCGGCTGTCGGCGAAGAAGATCTTGTCCGGGTGAATGGCGGCGGCATTGGCGAGAAACCGGCGAACGCGGCTGGTGATCACACCGCAGTCGGCCTCAGGGACCTGGTCGACGACGATCACGCCGTCGAGCTGTTCGAGACGCTCGTTAAGCATCGCCATGATGCGACTTTCGAGCTGCAGCCCCAAGGGCCTGTAATTCTTGATATCGAGGCGATCCAACTCGGCGGCTGGCTTGTCGGGCTCGTGCAGCATCGGCTTCATATACGTGCCGGTATGCCGATCCGCGGATTCGATCACGCAATCGATGTCAATGCGGTCGCGCGTAAGCGCTTGTTTGAGGTCGAAGCCCTGGCCATCGTCGCCAATGACGGTGATGGCGGGAACCCAACCTACCCCCAGGGCCGTGAGGTTCTGGGCGACGGATCCGCCGGCGCCGGGATAGCAGCGGACGTCAATCACCTGGTGGGCGGGCCGGCCGGTTTCGAGGGAGGTCTCGGCCAGGCTCTGGTCGATGTCAAAGTACTTGTCGAGGAAGATATCGCCGATAACGGCGATTCTGACATCGGGCATCTTCGCCAGGATTTCGTCCAGCCGCTGAGGGGTCATGCGGGTTTCTCCGTCCACACGGACCGGTCTATCTTTGCGGGAACAGCCACGCCAGCAGCGCGTCGTGCTCACGGAAATCAGGGATGATGACATCGGCGCCTGCCTCGATGAGTCTCTGGCGCTTCGCCTGGTTGATGCCGTGGCGGCGTACCTCGTCAGAGGCGACGCCGACAGCCACCCCGCTGACGGTCTTGGTATCCTCGATCTCGACGTAGCCGTCACCGAAGGTCAGAAAGTCGCCGCCAGCCAGCTCGATTGTCCTCGATGATGCGGTCGATGAGGATCTTCTTGGAGAAGTGCCTGTAATCGTCGGTAGCACCGTAAAGACCGCCGTTGAAGTATTGGCTCACGCCGAGCAATTCGGCCTCGAAGTTCATGTACTCGCGGTCGGTCCCGCTGGCACACAGCAGCGTGCAGTCGAGTGCCTGGAGGCCTTCGAGCATCTGCCTGGAACCGGGGACCATCCAGTCATCGGGATCGACCTGGCCGGCCTGAAGCGCCTCGATCCGCTCGCGGATCCGCCCATCAAGGCGTTCGTTGTACATGTCCTTGTATACGAGGGGTTCGAGCACCTTGCCGCCCCGCTGGTTGATCTCGTCAGACAGCCAGATCATCTGATAGACGGTCTGGACCCCCGTAGAACGGGCGACGTAAGCCTTGACCAGGTGCTCCAGCGAATCGCGATCCTCGGCCTCGGGGCATTCAGCCAGCAGGTCGACCATCATGGGGATCATCACCTGCTGCCAGCCCTCGCGGATGAGGGAGATCGTGCCGTCGAAGTCGAACAGGACGAAGCGGAAGCCGCCGCGTGGGACCTGATCGTTCAGGATTTCGATGAGCGTCTGCTTGAGAAACACGGTTTTGCTCCCAGAAGTATTGCACCATCCTATTATGATATCCCCTTGGCGTCGACCGGATTAGCAACATTCATGGCAAAACCCCGTCCTTATGCGGCTGTCTGTCATGCGATGAAACGGGATCCCGGCGGCCATGCGCAGGCCCGACAGAGCCAGGCTCTTCAGCCTTATGCGTTAAGCGGGTATAATCGCCGGCATAGCGGCAGCGATGGAGCGAGACAGGAGACGGACTCGCCATGGCAGGCAGGCAGATCGACAAGAAACAGGCAGTGGCCACAGGCCAGGGAGCCATGCCGTACTACGAGCACCTTGCCAACGTGCTGCGTGTCGAGATAGTCGATGCCGATCAGGGCCAGACTGTTCGGCTCCCGACGGAGCGCGAGCTTGGCAGACTGCATGGCACCTCGCGCGTTACCATCCGCAAAGCCATGGACATTCTCGAACGCGAGGGCTTGATCGAACGGGCCCCGAGCCGCGGTACATTGACCGTGCCCAAGGCCATCCGGCAGTGGAAACGGCTGCGACAGGATCGGGTCATCCATGTGGTGACCGGCTGGCAACCGTTAACAGGCCCTCTTTCGGCCCCTTACTATGGTCGCATTTACCAGGGCGTCCTGAGCCGATGCGAACAGACGGGGTATCGCCCGAAGCCCCAGCAGATATCAGTACATCGGACCCAACTGTCCAATGACCTGCGGCCGCCGAAAACAGACATGACGCTTGGCGTCATCCTTCTCGGCTTGACCCACGAGGCGATCATTCAGTTTTATGTCGACCAGGGTTTTCCTGTGGTTGTCATCGATCACTGGACAACCAATCCACGGGCAGACTCGATCATTGTAGACTGCTTTGGCGAGGGGCAAATAGCCGCAGACCTGCTGATCCGGCACGGACATACGCAGTTCTTCTTCGTGGGCAATAAGGAGACCTATGGCCCCGTGCTCGAGGAAGAACCGGACGCGGAATTGCTGCTGGCAGGCCTCCAACGAGGATTGAAACTGGCGGGCCTGGCCCCCCTGCCTCCGGAACGCACGCGATTCTTTGGGCGATGTGAAATAGCCGAGACCGTCGGTTGGTACCTGTCGATCAAGCCTCGCCCAACCGCCGGGCTGATCTTCGATTGTGGCCTCGCTACCGAGTTCATCTGTCAGATGGGCCGTCACAAAATCCGCTGCCCCGAGGATGTCTCCATCATCTCGAAAGCGGGTGCCCCCACTAACAGCCATTTGACGAGTCTGCAAACGGATGCCACGAGGCTCGGCGTGACGGCCGTCGACTGCCTGCTGGAAAAGGCGGGCGAAACGCGAACCAATGCCGTGCGTATAGCGATTCCCAGCCAGTTGAATCGTGGCCGGACGGTCTCGCACCGTTAGCCAAAGCCATGATGAGTCATCACCTCCCTTTTGGGCGCCGCCGGCGACAGTACAACGACTTGACGCCATACACGACCCGTTGCCAAAAGGTGTGGACCATCCTCCGTGATTTGTTCGGCGCCCGGACGCGATGCGGAACTCACTAACGCAGCGATAGTTAGATCGCCCAGCCGGGCTTGCCTGTGGCACCTCGGTACGCCGGCGCAAAGTTTGGTGTAGACCAAACGTTTCACCGCCGCCACGTGGCAACACTTCGTTCAATGATGCCCGCCACAAAGGATCGGTTGCCCGCAGGAAGTTGTTACTGTTGTCTTCTAAGTATGTTACACGCCTTTGGAGATGCGATTTGCGGGCCGCGATCGTCTCTTGGCACGCCGTTTGCTTGTTGAACGGATGAAACCTGGATGGGCCATATAGAGTCGCCGACAGGCAAAGCCTCGGTCGACCGGGAAGGCTGGCCGGGTTTTCCGTTTGCGAAGCGATTGGGAGATCGCCGTCGGGAGGGAGTATTCCCGAATCGGTTCCAACCGATCCACACGCCGCGGGTTCCAAAGGATCCGCGGCGTGTGTCTGTTTCTCAGCCTGCGACCGGTTGGCTCTGGGCCACTATCGGGAGTGTGGCTACGACACAAGCCTACAGGTTCTGACCAGTACGACGATGGCAGCATTTGGCATACACCAAATGTTGCCGGACTGATGCGGCGCGGGGGCGACGCTGTCTTGATACGGCCGCCCCAACCAGGTGCGTATCTCACGCAGGTGACTGGAGTTGAGGCGGCTGCAGACCTGCGTCCGCCAATCCGGGCAAATTTGGTATCTACCAAGAGTTTCAGTCTTAGCACAAGACCGGCACAACCCGCACCCGTGACAGCAAGAACACCGTTCGCAATAAGCCTTGTCTTTCCTGGAGGTTATGACTCATGCCCGTCGCCGTAGAGGCCACAATTCGACGCTGGCACGCAGATTGCTTGGTTTTCAGGGCAGTCTGATGTGTCGGGTGCCAGGCGGACGGAGGGCACGGCATTTCGTCAGCTGCCGGAGCAGGGCACTGGCGATTCGTTGGCTGGTGGCCCTCTGGACTGGCTGGCCTTGCAGTTCGAGCCTGTCTGGGCACGGACTCGGGCTACTAATCTATGTATCTGGAGTAGGGAGGACTTAAGACCATGATTGTTCGTAGTCGAGTTGGAACAGCGCTATTGGTGGCGACCCTTATGTGCGGCCTGCTTGCTGCGCCAGCGGCGGCGAATGTGATCATCGAAGATTTCAGCAATGCCGCGCTGGTAACTTACGATCCCAGCACCTCTGCCAGTTACCACGGCACGCTTTCGCCGGCCGGGTCTGGGTATCTATCTGGCTGGGACATCGGTGGTCGGTATTACAACATCGTCGACCTTGGTAGCCAGCATGTGATGCAATGCAACCACGCATACGGCAATTTCAACATCGGCAGCTATCTGACGGCCAGCAGCAATTCGTACATCCCGACATGGGACGCTGCGCAGGCAGGTGAGGCCATCAGTCTGGCGGATGCTGAGGATCTTCAGGTCCAGATCGTCAACACGACCGGAGGATCAGGCGGGCAGGATGTGGTGCCAGTCGTGACCATGTACTACTACGACAGCAGCGCGGCTGCCACCACCAGCGTCGCGGCGATGAACATCGACGCGACGTGGGCCGTGGACGAGGCGAAGACCTTCTCGGTCGCGGTTAACGACATCAGTGGTTTTGACAAGTCGGCCGACCTGGTCTACGGCTTCGGAATCAACAGCACCTGGGTGAGGATCGGCGAGCTCGCAGAAAGGCATCGCCTGGGGTTCTATCTCGTATACCCAGGTTCCCGAGCCGGCAACGCTCCTGCTGGTTGCTCTGGGCGGGCTCGGCGTGCTCCGGCGCCGGTGGGCGTAAGTACTGAGCATGTGTGTCCTGACTGAGGTCAGGTAAGAAAGGCTGTTGATGCGCCGCGGGTTTAAAGAGAACTGGCGGCGCATCTCATTTTCTGGTCCCATCCCCCGTCCAAGCCCCGGGCGGCGGCTCTTCTGCGCCGTCCAAGGCCGCGTACAACCGGTGGCTGGCGACGGCCGGCAGGCCGAGTCCGGTCGCACGATGTTGCCGATTATCAACGGATCGTTGCGAACGGGCATCATCCGGGGGCTATCAGACGTTGCCCAACCAGCGGTCAAGGCAGCATCCTGAAGGCCTAAGGCCTATAATGACATAAAGTTGCAACCGGCATACAGGTTTCTGCATAAACAATTTGCAGGCAGGCACAAGAATTGCTACAAATGAGCTTTTGATTGGGTATGTGTACATAAGCCGTCTCTCTTGTGTTGTGCCGACCTCATGGAGGCTTCGGAGTCGTCATGGAGATTAGCTCTCGACCAGCATTGCTGCGCGATCAGGTTGTCGAAATTCTGAGGGACGAGATTCTCCACCGGTGCCCGGTGGGCGGAAGCATGCCCTCCGAACCGGATCTCGTGCGTCAGCTAAAGGTGTCCCGCAACACGGTCCGCGCCGCCTATGCGGAGTTGGAGGCCCAAGGCCTTATCAAGCGGCAGCAAGGCAGGGGCACATTCGTAATTGCCAAGACTCCGCGACGGCAGCACACCGGGGACATCGGCGTCATCTTCTACGCGTCCGCGCGTCAGATGTTCCTGGTGCCGTTCTACAGCCGGTTGATCGGCGAGATCTGCGGTCACGCGACGGCGGCCAACTGCATCGTAAGCCTGCTGACCCACGACCCCAAACGGAGTGAGTTCCGGTATGACTGGCAGGAACATGCGCCCCGCCTGGAAGAGATGAGCGAAGCACTGACGGTGGGCGTGTTCCAACCTAAGGCGCTAAAGAGTCTGGCGGAACGAATGCCTTTGGTGGCAGTTGATACCGGCGGCCCGTTCCCGTTCTGTGACAGCGTCGTGGCGGACGATTTCGAAGCTGGTCGGCTGGCGACGGCGCATCTTCTGGCGTTGGGCCATAGACGCATCGGCTTCCTCGGGGACGTTACCCGGGGCGCCAACAACATGTCGGACCCGGCGCACGTGCGACGATACGAAGGGTATCTGGCCGGCATGCAGGAGGCCCAGATGTATCGCGACGACGATCTCCTGCTGGATACGAGCGGCAATGACGCGGCGTATCGAACGGTCAGCGCGGCGCTGGAACGGAACAACTATCCCACGGCGTTTGTCTGCGTCGATGACATGACCGCCCTGAGCGGCATCGATGCGGCGACGGCACGGGGATTGCGCGTGCCGGAGGATGTCAGCTTCGTCGGTGTGGGCGAAGCAGCGCCCAGTTCGACGAGAGTCAGGCTTACAACGATAGGCCTTCACCCCGAGAGGATCGGCCAGAAAGCGGTGGAGCTGCTGTTGCGGCGACTGAAAGACCCCTCCTCGTCTCTGGCCCACGAGGTAATCCCGGTGGAGCTGTTGGAGCAAGATACGACCGGCCCTGTGAACTGGTCCTAGCGGCGTGCCAGCGGGGATCGACCTCGGCGACAGGATAAGGGACGATACACGGTGTGATCGAAGGTATGGTACGCCGGGGATTCTCATCGTCCCGCCTGCATTGCCGGGCTACTGCCAGCCGTCCGTCTCGAAACCAATATCTGTTAGATGGCAGGTCACGTCGTCTTGCCGCGACCGATCTTCCGAACCTCGCCGACGGGATCCAACCGCCTGTAGCGGCAGCAACGACCAAATACCCGCAGCAATACTGCCACGTTGCGATTTGTAAACACTACGCAGCTTGCCGGCATCATGTCCCGGCCCCTCGGCCAGTGGCGAGAAGCAACTCACCAGCAGGCCATATGACACGTAACCATTTACTCATAATCATGTTACAGCACACATCCCATCGCGTATCCGAAGAGCACTTCAGTGTTGGCACGCGAATTGCTACCCCTGTACCTCGACAGAACAGGACAGTGAGGTACTTAGGGTGGCCTGGCTTATCCCTGTGCTTGTTAGACTGCTTCGGGGCTAATTATGGACAATATTACTCGACCCGCCTTGTTGCGTGACCAGGTCGTCAAGATCCTTAAGACGGAAGTCCTTTATCGTTGTCCTGCGGGCAGCAC
The DNA here is from genome assembly GCA_963787325.1 of uncultured Planctomycetota bacterium. Lineage (GTDB taxonomy): Bacteria > Planctomycetota > Phycisphaerae > UBA1845 > JANYLN01 > CAWBCK01. The sequence goes on along the minus strand of CAWBCK010000009.1, from coordinate 2,259 downwards.
GATGCCGTCCGAACCGGCCTTGGCACGTCAGATGAATGTATCGCGTAATACGGTGCGGGCAGCCTACGCGGCGCTGGAGGCGGAAGGTCTTATCGAACGCCGCCCGGGCATAGGCACTGTGGTCGCAGCCGGGCCTTCGTCTCGGCCGCGAACCGGCGAACTGGGACTGGTCTTCTTCTCCTCGGCCGGGCAGATGTTCCTTCAACCGTTCTACAGCAAGATGATCGGGGAGATCTGCAACCGGGCAGTGCAAGCCAATTTCAGCGTGAGCCTGTTCACGCACGATCCGAAACTCACCGAGTTCCGGTTTGACTGGCGAGAGCACGTCGCCCGGCTGGACGAAGCGGTGGCAGGGATGGCGGTGGGGGTTTTGAAGATGGATGCCCTCGATACGCTGTCGCGCCGCATGCCGACGGTGGCCGTCGACGGCGGCGGGCCTTTTCCGTTCTGCGACAGCGTCGTTGCGGACAACTTCGAGGCGGGCCGGCTGGCAACGGAACACCTGCTGGACCTGGGGCACCGGCGTATCGGATTCGTCGGGGAGGTCGTAGCCGGTGGCATGGAGGTGCCCGACCCCTCGCACATTCAACGTCATGAAGGCTACCTGACGGCGATGCAGGACGCGCATCTGTGGCCCGGCGAGGACCTGCAGTTTGACACTCACGGGTCAGGGAAGAACGCCTATCGGATGATCACCGCAGCCTTTGCAGGACCGGATCATCCGACGGCGTTCGTATGCGTCGATGACAGAGTCGCCCTGGGCGGCATCGACGCGGCCAGGCAACGGGGACTTCAGGTACCGGAGGACGTCAGTTTCATCGGCATCGGAGATGCAGCCCCCAGCGCGGCAAAGGTCAACTTGACGACGGTAGGCCTGAATCCAGAGCGCATCGGCCAGACGGCCGTGCAGCAGCTGCAGCAGCGTCTGGCCGAACCGGCTGCACCGCCTGCCCATCACGTCATACCGGTAAGGGTAATTGAACGAGAAACTGCTATCCAGGCACAGTGGTAACAATCACCGTTGTTCAAGGACGATGATGCCGATCTGTCGGCTCTCGGGAAACCGACGGGGCATCGGGAGGAGGAGGAGTGAAGATGGTTCGATGCGGAATTTGCGTATGGACTGCACTGGTTCTGGTGAACGCGGCGGCGGCGGTTTCGGTACATGTCGATATTGAACCAACGTCCGGCACGACCGCGGCCGGCTACACGCAGCTCTTACCTACCAGCCGATTCGACATTGGCACGTACATCACACTGACCGACGGTCTGCAGGTCGGCTGGCAAGATGGTTCGGTCACGTCGACGTATGTACGTACGGACAGCACCGATGCGCTTTTGATGGACGCCGTCACGTACGGGGCGGGCGCCGTCAGCACTGTCCTGGTCAAGAACCTTCCCGCCGGGCGGTACAGCGTTACGCTTTACGGGTATGACACGCATTACAAGGACAAGGTCACGCACTTCGACCTGGACGGCAATGGCGATGGCACGCCCGACGTCAGCGCGGTGATCAACAACCGCAGCGGTGATCAGAGCAGCGCAACGGTAAGCCTGGACGTTTCCGCAGACGGCGTTCTGGCCATCACAGCGCAACGTGAACTTTCCGGCAACAACGCAGCCTTTAACGGTTTCGACATCGGGCCGGCGGAGCCCGATACCACGGCCCCCGCAGCGGTGGCCGATCTGGCGGCCCCAGCGGTCGAGAGCAACGCCGTAACACTGCACTGGACTGCGCCGGCGGACGATCTCGGCGCTGGTGGTGCGGTAGCTTCTTACGATCTGCGCTATTCAACCGATCTCATCGATGCCGGCAACTGGTCACTGGCGACGCCGGTCGCAACGAACACGCCCTTGCAGCCCGGCCAGACCGAGAGTCTCCAGGTGAGCGGACTGTCCGCCAGTACCGCCTACTACTTCGCGCTGGTCAGCAGCGACTCGGCCGGCAATGTGTCGGATCTCTCCAATGTATTGAACGTCACGACGGCTGCGCCCGATCTGACAGCACCCGCAGCGGTAACCGATCTGGCAACATGGGACATCACACCTACCAGTCTGACGCTTGCCTGGACCGCCACCGGTGATGACGGCAACAGCGGCACCGCAGTCGCCTATGACATCCGCTATTCCACGACCGCGATCGTCGACGAAGCGACATTCGCCGCAGCACAGCCGGTCCCCGGAACGCCTGCCCCCCTGGCGGCGGGAACAGCCCAGACCCTGCAGGTAACGAGTCTGACACCTGACACGACGTACTAC
>CAWBCK010000008.1:0-16529 GCA_963787325.1 uncultured Planctomycetota bacterium | reverse complement strand
AAGACTTCTTGGTCTGGCAGATAAGAACAATCAGCGACAGGACGGCACACGCCGCCTGTCGCCGTACGGTTTCTTTGACCATGAAATGACTACACGCTGTCCCGGCCCCCTCGTTCGAAACGCGCGTTTGTAAGCATATCCCCTGAAAACCTATTGGGTCGAATAGGAGATGTCCACGTACAGCATGCTCAGATCGACATTGCCTGTTATGTCGAATGTCAGAACATCGCCGCATTCGTAGTCCGTCCCCAGGTACCCGATATAGGTCCCTACCCATACCCCGCTCGGTATCTCGGCCCTGTCCAGAATCAGCGCCTGGGCCTGGTCGCAATCCACATCGAACGAGTGAGTACCACCAGCGTCAAGACTGAACACGGTCGCATCGCCCGTAGCCAGCAGATTGGCTTCAGTGATGCTGCCGTCCGAGCTCGTCCTGTACGTGACCTCCATCGGCTCGGAGGTGTCATTTACCGTGGTAATCGTCAACGTGGTGCTTGCCGGAGGGGTTGTCCCGCCGGGGCACTGCACATTCGTGGCCACACTGCCGGACAGGATGGCAGCAGCGCCGAGCAACATCGCCAGCCGTTTCACAGCGCACCTCCTTTGACCCTTCCAGGCCGTGATCTGGTTCATCCGTTCCCAATCAGCCGCTGTCGCTGCGACCTTACGACTGCAGCCGGTCAACTGACCGCAAATTCGCGGTGCACCCGGCTGCCCTCGCCCGGTCGCATGGTAACGCAGCAGCCTTGCCGGAAACAGTCTCAGAACGTCTTGCTGCAAAGACACGTCGCGCCGCATGAATATTAACAGGCATAACCGGGTGAGACAAATCTGAAACGACAAGGCAGGTGTGACAAACGGAGATGATCGGACATGCTCGACGACGCCATGCCTTGTCGACATGGCATGTCGCAGACGTAACAGCAACCATGTCTATCGACCGCCATGGCCGGCACTTGCCGCATGTGGTTATTAACCCTCCGTTTGCAGTGGCGTGCTGCAACGTACCGGTACGCAGCGCCGAAACCCATCCTTGAAGTCAATTCCGCAAGATCCGCGCGTAAGTGGCAGGACTACTCCTGCGGCCAGTCTGCTAAGGCAGTGTTATACTCTCGCTGGAGGGTCTGAAGACCGGCCAGGATCCCGGTCCTGGCGTCAATCCACTGCTCAGGGCTCAAGGATGAAGACTTCGATAGGATCTCCCGAGTATCCTCCAGAATGACATCCATGCGACGAATTGTCTGCCTGCAGTCCGCCTGACCCGCCTGCCCCACTTGCTTCGCGAGCCTTCGCAGGTGATCGACCCGCTCGGACCACACGTCGAGCATCTCGCGGAATTCCTGGTATTGAGATTCTAACGGTCGTGTCGCCATGGCTGATTACCCCCGTTATTGCAATCCCATACGCTAAAGAACTCTATGCCCCCGGCAAGACAAAGGCACTGCCCTGTATGCCCCAGACCTGCAACGACGGCGCCCCAGCCAAGGCATGCATCGCCAGCCAGGATGTGGGCAAATATGAGCGCCGCTGCAGGTTTCTGGTCGCTGCCGCCAGGTATGATTCGAGCCGGCTCCAGCCGGAACAGCCTGCGATTGTCGCACCCGTAGCCGGATCGGGTAGGCAGGGGCCTTTCGGCCCCGGCCTCCCACACCACCGTACGTACGGTTCCGTATACGGCGGTTCACCAGGAACACGCCAGACGTCGGTGTTCTTCCAGAAGGCTCACGAGACCCAGTTGACGCAGGGCAGAGGTCGGTACCGCCTCGTTCATGTGGCTGGCCCCGGCATTCCACCAGGGACCATGGCCGTTGCACGCCGAACGGGCCGCACCGGTCCGGTCGATGCCACGACGACACAGTTCGCCGAACCGGGTCCGCCAGCGTTTCCACTGACGCCAGAGGATTCCACGCAACTTCCGCCGAATCCACTGGTCCAAGTCCTCGAACACCCTTTTGACTTCCACCATCCGGTAGTAGCCCATCCAGCCTCGCATCACCGGGGCCAGATCCTGCACGACGGTCCGCAATGAACGGCTGCGTCCCTTGTGGAACCATTGTCGAAGTTTGGCCTTGAATCGTTTGACTGATTCGCCGGCCACCTTCAACTTGGGCGTTTGATGGTTGGTGACGCCATAGCCCAGGAACTTGCGTTCCCAGGGCCTGGCCACCGCACTCTTGGCCCGGTTGACCTTCAGACGCAACTTCTCCTGAAGGAACTGCTCCAGGGAGTCCATCACCCGCTGGCCTGCTGCCTTAGACCGCACATACACATTGCGTCGAGTAGCGGAGGGGGATTGCACCCCTCCGCCCTCACAGAACCGGACGTGAAACTCTCGCCTCATCCGGCTCTTACTCTCCAGCCTCCGGTCTTACGCCGAGTTCCCACAGGACGAACAGCTTAGGGTCCCGCCGCGCGATACGCCCCAGCCAGTGCATCGACGCACGCTCTCGTCGTCGAAACCGCTTGTACTTCCGTCGCGCCCAAGCAGCGAGGGCTACGTTGAGATGGCGAAGGACCTGAACACACTTCGACCGGTAGAACCGACCGTAGTAGTTCATCCAGCCACGTACTACCGGGTTGGTCAGCCTCGCCAGATCCTCCAGTCGCTGGTTGTTCCTGGTGGACGCCATCTGCCACTGGCGGATGGCCTGACGGATGGCTTTGGCAGCCTTGGTGCTGATCGCCGGCAGGAAGCTCGTGAAGAACTTTCCCCAGCGATTCTTCGCCCATCGAGGTTGGAAGGTGTACCCGAGGAAGTCGAACTTGTGGTGTTCAGCGTTCCCCGGCCGGTCGTCGTCCTTGCAGTATACGATTTTGGTCTTCGTGGGATGAAGCTCCAATCCACACTGCTCAAACCGACCTCGGATGGCATCCAACACCGCGCGGGCCTGTCGCTCGTTCCTGCAGTGGACAATGGCATCGTCCGCATAGCGCTCGAACTGGATACGCGGATAGGTCCGTCGCATCCAGAGGTCGAACGCATAGTGCAAGAAGAGGTTGGCCAGCAGCGGACTGATGACGCCACCTTGCGGCGTGCCTTTCGTCCGCTCCTCCAGGGTGCCGTCGGGCCGCTGCACGGGAGCTCGAAGCCACCGCACAACGTACAGCCGGACCCACGGAAGGTCAGTGTGGTGTGCCACGGCACGCTCGACCAGGTCATGCGGAATGGAATCAAAGAAGGCTTTGATGTCCAGGTCGATCACCCAGTCGGTTTGCCAGCATCGCTTCCGCGCAGTCCCCACCGCGTCGAGCGCAGACTTGCCGGGTCGATAGCCATAGGAATCTTCATGGAACACGGGTTCCACAAGAGGCTCCAAGACCATTTTCACGACTGTCTGCGCCACTCGATCGGCCACAGTGGGAATCCCCAGCGGTCGCATGCCACCGTTATCCTTCGGTATCTCGACAAGCCGCACGGGCGGTGGAAAGTACGAGCCCGACGACATCCGATTCCAGACCTTGTAGAGATTGTCCTTCAGGTCCTTCTCAAACGCCGCCAATGTCTCGCCGTCCACCCCCGCAGCACCGCGGTTCGCCAGAACCCGTTGGTACGCTTCCCAAACGAGTTGCTTCGGAATGCTATAAGGCTTTGCTTCAGGCACCGGTTCCTCCCATTACTGGTTGACCAGCATCTTCGGCCAGAGAGTCGAGCCCCTTCGCTCCACCCAGGGTACCGGGCTTCGACGCTACTACGGGCTCGTCCGTCCCTTCGCCTCGCATCGGTACTCGGCTCCTCACGGGTCTTCCGTTTGGAGTTCTCCCTTGGCATCGAGGCGATAGGTTCCCACGTTCCGCACAAGAGCCTGTGCCGGGCTCACGCCGCCTTGGCGCCGGTCATCACGCGGGCAGTCAGCAGGCATCCCCCACGCTTGGTCCCGGGCCAACGACTGGAGCCCGGTTTCGATGACGTTCCTACGCTTTCGACACGTTGTCAGCGGTTCACACACGTTCGTCTTCCCGGCACGTACCTGACGGGTTTGTCCCGCCTTTTCCGTCTCGCTCACCACCCCAGCCATTGGACCGGAGCAGCATCCGGTGGTTTGGACCCTGAGCCTGCACCCCGAGTCCGAGGGACCTGCCCTCATCTCTTGTGCAGCAAGGCTGCTTCCAGTCGGCCTCTACATCACGGCCTCCTTTCCGCGCCGTCGTGGCGCACAGTCATCGGCGTAGCGGACGAAGCGATGCCCACGATGCTCCAATTCCTTGTCCAGTTCGTCCAACATCACGTTACTGAGCAAGGGCGACAGAGGACTGCCTTGCGGCGTACCCTCGGTCCGGGGACTGACCAGCCCGCCTGCCATCATCCCCGCCGTCAGGTAGCGGTGAATCAGGCCCAGCAGCCGACTGTCCTTGACCCGTCTTCTCAGTCGTGCCAGAAGCACGTCGTGATTGACGCGGTCAAAGAACTTCTCCAGGTCCAAATCCACCACCCATCGATGCCCCGCCGCCATGTGCTGGCGTGCCCGCTGCACCGCCTGGTGCGTCGAACGCCCCGGCCGGAAGCCAAAACTCCCGTCCGAGAACGTCGGGTCAAAGATAGGCGTCAGGACCTGGCTGATCGCCTGCTGGATCAGGCGGTCCAGCACCGTCGGGATGCCCAGGGTCCGCATGCCTCCGGCCGGCTTGGGGATTGGAACCTTCCGCACCGGCTGAGGTTGGTACGTGCCCTTTAGCAGCTGCTCCCGAATGGCCGGCCAGTGCTGACGACAGTACGGCAGCAATTCCCCGGTCGTCATTCCATCCACGCCGGGGGCTCCGCCGTTCTGCACCACTCGCCGATGCGCCAACAACAGGTTCTCACGGCTCACGACCTTCTGGAGGAGCTCCTGCGTCTGTGTCCCGGCGCAATCCGTCGGTCCCGCGCACGCTTGACGCGCCGGCCCGCGTACCTCGGCGGTTCCGCCGCCTACCTTCGCGGATGGCTCGGGCTTCTCAGCCGTCTTCTCTGCGTCTGCCTCGTGCATCGCACTCTCGGTGCCGGTTGGCTCCTGATGTTCGGCCCTTCCCCGCCGCCGTGAGCATCGGGTACTATGGCCTCGGCTGACTCCTGCCGGTCCTTCGTCATCCATCGCTGGACGACTAGCCGATTGCAGCAGACCGGCAGGTCTCCCGGGGTAAGATGCGTGACCTTCGCTCCATATACCCGCCGCATCTACGTCAGACGAATCCGGATGACTGTGGGCTTTGAGTCTTATTGCCCTCTCGCCCTTCGTCTGCCGCCTCGTATGCGGTTGCTGTTGGTCAGGCCGGAGTTTTGCTTACCGCTTTCTTCAGACCCCGCCTCGCGGCGACAGCCCTTGCGGTTCGGCTAACGGTTCCCGCTATCGGAGCCCGTAGAGGACTTTCACCTCCAAGTCATCGCGCCATACCCGGCGCACAATACAACGCAGCCCGTGCCGACCCGGCGCGGGCTGCGTTGTATTGTGCGCCGGGTATCGCGCAATGAAAACGGGACCAGATGCCTCGCATCTGGCCCCGAAAGAATGCTGCTGTGACCATCGGCGTCAACAACGCCTTGGTAATCCGATCCGAGATCCGGATCCTGACGGCTGGTCAGGCCGTCTGATCGCTCACGGGCACATCCAGCTCATGGATCTGCCGGACCGCGCTGATGAACCGCTCCTCAGCCAGCTGCACCGCTGCATGAGCATCGGTGTCCATTTCGGGAGGGGCCTCCAGAACGACCTGGCCGTCCGCATGACGCAGACTTGCCGCCGAACCGTCCTTGACGAGTTGGTAGACGCCGTCGCCCGGCGAGGCGTACGACACGTTGAAGCCCCGCTCCTGGAGGACGCCGACGAGCAGACGCACGAACTCGCGGGCAATCGTGACGGGAATCTGCACGCTGATCGGCTTTTCAGCCGCCGCAGCCTCGTGCGGCCACATGTCCATCCCGCGTCGCCCGGGCCGCCCCTTGAACAGCGGCACGAGCCCGATCGGCGCGATCACCGTGGTAATCAACGTCATCATGATCGCCACGCCGAAGACGTCCGGCGGAATCAGCCTCTCGGCCAGACCGACGCCCGCCACGATCAGCGCCACTTCGCCGCGCGGCAGCATGCCCACGCCGATTCGTGCCGCACCGCGAAAGTTGAACCACCCCAGGGCAGGAAGGCTGCAGCCGATGATCTTGCCGACGATCGCCAGCACCGTGATCACCACGCCAAACAGAATCGCCGCCTTCATCGCCTCGAAGTTCACCAGCATACCCATCGCGGCGAAGAACACCGGCACGATAAAGTCGTTTACGCCGACAAGGTCTTCTCGAAGCCCTTCTGCCATCTTCGTCCGGGACAGCCCCAGACCCACCGAATAGGCACCGATGATAAACGCCAGGCCGAACATCTCCGCAACGCCCGCGCCGACAAACGCCAGTGCCAGCGCCAGTCCCACCCGCGCCCCTTGATACTTTACGAGCCCGACAAGCTTCTCAAACAGCGGCGCCATCGCCAGCACTGCTGCCGTAATGCCAATCCACACGCCCAGCGCCTTGCCCGTCGTGATGGCAACCCCGACCGCGTCAACGCTGCCGCTTTTGACGATGCCGATCACGATCGCCAGCACGAGGATGCCCAGCACGTCATCGACGACGGCCGCCCCGAGGATCGTCACCCCTTCGGGCGTATCCAGCCGTCTTATGTCCGATAAGACACGCGCAGTGATCCCCACGCTGGTCGCCACCATGATCGCGCCCATGAACAACGACTCGGGCGAGGTGAATGTTGTCCCCTCGACGAACTTCGTCACCGTCCAGGCACCCAGGAAGAACGGCACGACCACGCCGCCGACCGCACAGACCGACGCCGGCCCCAGATTCGCCATGAACTGCTTCAGATCGGTATCCAGGCCCGTCACGAACAACAGCACGATGCTGGCCAGCACCGCCACCGTCCACAAAACATCGCTGATTGGCCAGTCCGTCAGGCCGATCGGCGCGGGAAACAGCGGGAACCAGTGCCCGTGTACGTACACCTGGATGAGATTGCCCAACAGGTACGGCCCGATCAGCACGCCGCCAGCCAGTTCGCCCAGCACGCCCGGGATCTTGATCATCTCGAACAGCCAGCCGCCAAGTTTGGCAACGGCCAGGACAAGACCTCGCTGGAGGACGATCATGAGGATCTTGGCGGTCCCGCGCCTCCCACTCCGCAAAGTTGGGCGTCAGGGCGCATGTGGCCGCCCACGGCCTCATGTCCAGCGATGTGCTCGCCGTCTTGGGCGGCTTCGTGGCCTGCCTGCGCCGCGACAGCGGCGTGTTCGCCCGCGACGGCTTTGGCGCCGTTGGCGGCGCCCGCCGGCGCCGGCACCGCGCCCATCAGCTGCGGCGAGCCATACGCAATAACCAGGATAAGAGCGGCCAGCGCAGCCCATGCCCACGGCCGCCTTGTCTGTCGATGCACCAATAGTTTCTGCAGGTAATTCACTGTGATCACCTCATAGCCCGCACCGCGGAACCAAAAGAAGCGATCAGGATATCCAGTCACCGGGTCTACGCCAAGTCCACCAGGCGAATGGTCGGAATTTGAATCAGAAATGAGACAGCAGAATTGCGACAATACCTGAAGCGCGCACCCAAAGCGCCGGCAACCAAAGGCCGACGCTCAATAGCGGTCGACGCTGTGAGATGCAGAGGGGGCCGCTATTCGACCACGGTCTCGGCGTCTTGCGTTAAGCCTTCCCCGCCGGCCGGCCGGCGAACGGGCTCAAGTCTGGCCGGGACGGCAAAGATCGTGCCGCAATGGCCGCAGCGTACGTTTTTGCCGCGCACGGTATCCGGGACCTGGAGCACCGCCCGGCATCTGAGATTCGGACATAGTCAGCGTAACTGGCATATTGACTTCCGCCTTCCGTATGAGATCCTGCTCCAGGACTATCGGTCCTGGCCCTCCTTGGCTTTAGAATCCATTTTCCGGATCCATCCCCCTTTCATGGTTATGCAATCTGGTGACGGATGAGGCAAATGATGGGCGCCTGCCCCCGGTCTCATAATCCGCAGCCGAGGAACACACCCCGTCGTCTGGAATCGGTATTCTCGCCTTGATCGTTGGTGGGGAAGCAATTACGATCGCGGTTTTCCTCTTTGGCGCAAAGGAATAACGGTCATGTGGGAAACACGACGAACGGAACTGGAAAATGAGTACCTGGCGGCCATCGGCACTTCGGTCCCGCAACTGGATCGGCTGCGCGCGCCTCAGCCGGCCGATCGACGTGACGATCGTCGGCGGCGGCATGTTCGTTAACGACGTCGTCCTGCCGTCTCTTTATCGAGCTTCAACGGCTCGGTAAGGTCGGCAAGATCACCATTATCTCGCTCGAACAGAAGCACCTCGACGACCTCAAGGGCAACGCCGAGCTGGCACAGGCCTTTCCGGGGCAGTCGTTCGAAGGCATCTGCCCGTCGCTGAGCATGCCCACGCCTGACCGGCTGTCGCATTACGTGAAGGTACTGTCCGAGATGCCGCCGCGGCAACTGGTGGCTGTCGTGCTGCCCGACCCGCTGCATTACCAGGCGATCATGAACGCGCTGCGGTGCAACCAGCATGTGTTGTCGGTCAAGCCGCTGGTCATGAAGGCGGAACAGTCCGAAGAGATCGCGGACTTCGCGTACGAGAAGGGCCTGTTCGTCGGCGTCGAGTATCACAAGCGCTTCGACAACCGCTCGCTGATGGCCAAGCGGCACTATGAGCTGGGCCACTTCGGCGAGTTCATCATGGGCGAGGCCAAGATGATCGAGCCTCGTTTCTATCGCCTCTCCAATTTCCAGAACTGGTTCCTCTGCGACAGGACGGACCCGTTCACCTACGTCAGCTGCCATTACTTCGACCTGGTCTATTTCATTACGGGGCTCAAGGCCGTGGAAGTGTCACTGGCTGGCACGAAAGGCGAGTTCCCCAACGGGAAGGTCGGGTACATGTGGAGCAACGGCCGGATCATTTATGAAAACGGCGCGATGCTTTCGGTGACCAGCGGCCTGGGCTATCCGGACGACGGGTCCGGCAGCAACGAGCAGTGCCTGCAGATGTTCTTCGAGGGCAAGCAAAAGACGGGGATGGTCAAACATGACGATCAGTTCCGCGGGGCCATCCATTCCTATCTTGAAGGCATCGGCCCGGGCGGCACGCATCACAATTATGTAAGCCCGGACTTCATGCAGCTGGTTCCGTGGGAGGGCGAAGGCTATCGGCCCGAGGGGTACGGGTTCCGGTCGGTTTCGTCGATCGTGGAGACGGCGCAGTTCGTCGAGAACTCGACATCCGGCCTGCCTGAGGATCAGGCTCTGGCAGCACGGCAGGAGCGGCTGAAGCACCTGGATGGGATGGGTGTGCTGGCGACGCCGCGAAACAGCGTTGAGAACGAACTGATCATCGAGGCCGGGCGGGAATCGATCAGCAATGGCGGCCGGGTTGTGCGGATTGCCGGACGGTAGGGGCCCGGCTGGATCCAAACGACCCCTCAGCAGAACCTGCCCCTGCAAGTCGGCGTCGGCGATATTGCCGGCGCCGACTTGGGACGCGGGTCGGTCGCTGACCGCTCGACAACCTTCACGACAATGTCAGAAGCCAATGTTTTGTGCCATTTCAAGCTTGAAATAACCTGTTCAGCCACATTAAGATAGGCATCTCTTACCGGCTTTTCGCGCATCAAGTTCGTCTGTTCTGCGTGCACCTCGGTGGCATTGCCAACAAGGGCCATGCGCAACAGGGTGACGCATTCGTTTGCCGCACAGCGTTTTTTCTTCTTGTGGAGCCACAAAGCATTCGCTTGGAATCGCACAGGAGACGGGAAAATGCGACGCGATGTGAAACGGGTATTGCAGCGGTCAACGGCCCTTTGGCGGGGATGTGCGCGCGGCTCGCTTTGCTGGCTTTGGGCAGGGGCTCTTCTGAGCCCGGCCATTGCGCTGGCGGAAGATACGATGCGGTGCGGACAGGTTGTTGAAGGACCGGCTGATGTCGTCACACTCGCGGATGCGCCCGTCGGGCACACTTTGCAGACCGCACCACCGGGCAGCGTATTGATCAGCTTTGACGACGTGGCAGCGCCCTGCGGTTTTCAGGCAACAGTACGGGCGACGGACGAATATGCCACCTCTGGCGTGACTTTTGAAGGGCCGGGCGGCAACGACGGCGCCGCCATCGTCAACGAGTGTGGCAACTGGGGCATCTCCGGCCACTCGTCGCCGAATTTCCTTGGTGTCAATCCGACGTCGTCACTGGCTGACGGCGGCACGCCGCAGGGCCCCGAGACCCTCTGGTTCAGCCCCCCCGTTTCCAGCGTGCAGTTCCTTGCAGGATCGGGACTGTCGGCAGGGGAGGTGATTACGGTCAATGCATACGATGCCGGCGGTACCCTCATCGACAGCCAATACGTTTTGCTTGCCACTACCCTGGCGCCGGTGGCCGTAGCCGGTGCGGATATTGCCCGCGTAACCGTCTTCAGCGGACCCTCCACAGTATTCGTTATGGACGACCTGGCGTTCGTCCCTCAGTATGAGCCGCCCGAAGCGGCCTTCGGTCCGTGTCCGGCCCACCTCAGCCCAAACATACGTCGGAGTACGGCCGTGACCTAGCAGACCGGCAGTAACTTTACCGAGGACTTCAACGACGACCAGGCCCAGGGCTGGCTGGAGATGACTGACCCGCAGTGGGCGGTGCTCAACGGCGAGTACACGGCCAGCGACAGCAGTACGGATGCTTACATGCAATCGACGTATACGGAGCATACCTGGCAGGACTGCTACGCCCAGGTGACGATGCGCCGGGAGGGCTACGCGTATTCGATGGCGTGTCTGTTCGTCCGCGCGTCAGCCGACTTCTCCGTGCCCGCCGGCATCGGCCAAGCCTACTCGATCGGCATTACCGGCACGGGGTACTTCTGGGTGGGCAAGTACCTCTCAGGCGTCTACTACATAATCCAAGGCTGGACGAGTTCGCCTTACCTGAACACGGCTGCGCCGAACGTCGTGGGCCTTAGCGTGCAGGGCAGTACCCTCGAGGTGTACCTGAACGGAAACCTTGCCTGGTCCGGCGAGGACAGCGACATCCCTGGTCCCGGCCACGTTGGCGTCTATGGCCTTACGCAGGTGGCCTATCCGACCGTCCATTACTTCGACGACATCCACATCACCAGGCAGGTGGAAACGGCCATGGCTCCGTCCGCTACGAGCGTGGGGGCAGCGGAAAGCGTCGACGCGGTTCTCCCGGCGTCGGCGGCCCTGCCGGCAGCGTCCGAGCCGTGCGTATGCGCCGTGGAAGAGCCCAAGGACCCGGCACCAACCATTCCCCTTCTGCAAGCAGTGCCGCTAAGTACCGGAGGGCCGGACGCCGGAGGTTATTACTTTGTCGACAGTGACGAACCCGGCGGACCGGCCTTTGACTGGATCGACATCAGTGCCACCGGTACGGATATGAATATGTACGATGACACTCGCTGCTGGCCGATCAGCCTGCCGTTTGTGTTTGCCTTTTACGGCACCGGCTACAACCACATCGCGATAGGATCTAACGGCGTTATATATTTCGACAGCGACCCTATCGGCTACGAGAACTCACCCATACCAGGCCCCAATGCCTATGGCATCGACAAGCTGATCGCCGTCTACTGGGACGATCTGGACCCGGGCGCAGGCGGACAAGTTCTCCACCAGATCGTCGGCTCCGCCCCAAACCGGATCATGGTTGTGCAGTGGGAGAACGTCCGGCACTATGGAAGCAGCATTGACACGGTGACGGTTCAGGCGCAGTTGTTCGAAGGCAGCAGCGACATCCTGCTGCTATATGCTGATCCGAGTTCGGAAGCAGGAAGTGGCGCGACAATCGGCATTCAGGGGGGCGAGACAAGCGGCCTGCAATATCTCTATAACCAGGCCGGACTGCACGAGAACCTCGCTATCCGGTTCTCGCATGCGGATGTATACGATCTCTACTTCTGGTCCGGCGATCCGGACGTGCCGCCGGCCATACCCACGGTATCGGGACTGTTCGGCCAATCGTGGGATCCAGGCCCCCTGGAGCCATTGACCACGTATTACTGGCAGGTCGTAACGCGCAGCAACTGCGGGCAGACGCCCGGGCCCATCTGGTCGTTCGTCACCGTGCTCTGCGGGGACATCGACGCCGATGGCGCCGTCAACGTCACGGACCTGCAGCTGTTGGCATCGGCCTGGGCCGCGCATGCGGGGCCACCGACCAGCGACGACTATAGCCTGGATGCTGATCTCAATGCTGACGGCTACGTCAACGTCGGCGACCTGCAACTGCTCGTAGGCAACTGGGCCTCCACCGTATCGTCTGTCTCCGGCACGGTGCGCTATTCGGCCGCCCCGCAGGCGGATATTCGCGTCGAGCTGCGTTCAGAAGGCAGTATCGCTGCGGTTGCTCGCACAGATCAGAACGGGGAATTCCTGTTTCCTGCCGTTGCAGAGGGGAACTACGAGTTGAGGTCGTACGGCCCGACAGACGACTACATTGGCTGGACCGGCCACGCTATCACGGTTAGCGGCAGCGACCTCGTCGAGGATCTCAGGCTCGTAAAGAAGATCGTGTTGCTGACGCCGGCTGACCTGTCAACCGTTGCCACAGCAAGGCCGACGCTCACCTGGACCCCGGTTTCTGGAGCCGTAAGTTATACCATCCAGGTAAACGTCAGCTCGTCCTGGGAACTTGTCGAGATGGTTACCGGCATCATGGGACCCTCCTACACCCTTTCTCAAGATCTGGCCGATGGGGTGGACTACACATGGATGGTAGACGGCTATGATGCCACGGGCTGGATTGCCAGCTCGTCTGCGGCGTTTCACATGCGCCTCGACCTCCCGTGAAGGGTTGCAGAGCGGTCTGCGGTTGGTACGGATTGCCCGGAGGTAAGAGGCTTCAGGTCAGGTGTTGCCAAACTGCGTCTGCAAACGGGATGATCTGAAACGCCGGCGGACAGGAACGTTATCCGACTCGATGACGCCCTGTCGCCAGGTTCGAGGGGGGCTGCTATCACCGGCACTTGACTGGCGGATGGAAAAACAGCGCTCAGTTGCGTACGGAGTATACGTCCTGGCCAGCCATGGCCCGCTTGCCATCAGTACCGGCCGAACATAAGTTATGAATCACAGGCCTGTTGCGGCTTCCGAGTCGAACCCCGGCATGGCCTGGTCCATCAGCGGCTGACCGATCATGGCGATTCGCAGGAATCGATCTTCCCTGGCGACAATGTCTTGTATTCCTGTAGCCGAATCCGGTAGAATGACCGCACGACGGGAGAGGGAAGGCCGCACCGGCTCATCTTCTGCGGCAGTTCGCCACTCGAAGCGGTTTTCAGGATTTCGCACTGGCAGTCAGACTGTCGGGGGCGCACGTGGGAAGTGTGAGCAGAATGCTAGTGTCCTGGAGTGAGGCACGGCAATGAGAAAGTTCCTGGTAGCGGGGATTATGATCCTGCTCGGCGCATCGGGCAGCCTCGCGGTTATCAATGTCAAAGTGGTAGCGGACAAGATGGTTCTTGCGTGCGGGGAGTCTACCGCCATTCGGATCCTCGCACAGGGAACCGACGCCGGGCTCTATTCGCTCTCGGGCGATATTGTCGCGTCTGGCCCGGTGGGCCTGACCTCGGTGCCGGATTCCCTCGTTTGGGTTCCGGAATTTGTATGCAATATCCCCATCCCGCCAGGAGCAACGACTGAGTTCGGGACGCCGGGCACTAACGGGGGCTGGAGCCAATTCTGGTCGCGGCAGCCAAGTCCAGACTTTAACTACGCCAGAAGCAGCTATGTGGAGGTTGCCAGCTACACCGTCACAGCATTGGGCACGGATCAGGCGCCAGTCGTGCTGGAGTTCAGGCTTGGTGATTACACTTCTCCGCTTGAGTCCATGGAGTGCGACTATAACACAGCGATAGGGCTCCTTGAAGGCGCGACCATAACCGTGCTTCCGGCGTCGGTAACGTCGGTCGAGATCCCGGGGCTGGTGGGCTGGCATGAGGCCGGCTCCCAACAGGAACTTGCCGCCGCTTTCGATGCGGGGCTGCAGTTCTCGAGCATCGATGGGGTCAAACTGTGTCTGAGCGCGCAGGCGCATGTGGGGCAGGAATGGCTACCCGGCGATTCGGCCCCCCCCGGAGATCCCGAAGATCCGGGATACTTGCAGCCAGCCCCCGTCTATGCCGACGTATCGCTGTATGATCTGAATGGCATCGAGGCAGCAACGCTGCTTACGCGCGAATACGGGGATGAGCAATTCTCCGAAATATACGACGTGACGGCCACCAGCGGATGGGAGTTCCTGCGGAATGGCAGGGGGTCGATTCGCTTGGTCGTAGAGCAACTCACGTTGGTTCCGGGGGGCACGGATATGGATATACCGGGGAGCCTGGATATAACCGGCGCCTGGCTGCTGATTGACGGGCAGGTCGCCCCCGTGGTTGTCACCCCGGTGGACGACGCCAGCGTGCTGGAGGGAACTACCTATCAGGCGAATCTGACCCTGTCGCAGGGTGACCCGCCGGTTGCGTGGTCGCTGGTCTCAGGTCCGGCCGGCATGTCCATCGATCCCGATACGGGCGTGGTAGTCTGGCCAGAGGCAGCGACTGCCGGCAGTCCGTACCAGGTGATCGTCCGTGCGACGACGGCGTTGGGGTCCGATGATGAGAGCTGGCAACTGACAGTCACCCCCAGGCGCCGGATTTACGTCTCGACCGCCGGCAACAACTCCAACAACGGCCTCTCGTGGGCTACGGCGGTACGCGACTTAGGAATGGGTCTGACACTTGCAGCCGCGGGGGACCAGGTGTGGGTAGCAGCGGGAACGTATGTTGAGGGCCAGATCACCCTCAAGAACGATGTCGCGTTGTACGGCGGATTCAACGGAACCGAGACGGACCTGTCACAGCGGGACTGGGCAACGAACGTGACAGTCCTGGATGGCAACCATCGTTTTACTGTCGTTTCCATAGGAGCTGGGGCACAGGCCGGCACGAGAATCGACGGCTTTACGATTTGCAACGGCGATGCTGTCTATGGTGGTGGCATCCGCTGTGGCCGTGACTCTTTTCCCGCGATTCAACACAACACGATCACGGACAATAGCGCAGGTGGATCTCCAGGTGGTGGCGGAATCTACTGCGGCGAGGGCTCAGCCCCGACGGTGACGAACAATACGATCACAAACAACACCGTCACGGGCAGCGACGAGCTATTCCGGGATGGGCGGCGGGATCTACTGCGATTTTGGCTCGTCGCCTGTCATTGCGACGAATACGATTGCGGATAATACAGCGACGGGTACTTCAGGCTGTGGTGGAGGGATTTGCTGCAACGCCAGCACAGCGGTAATTTCGGAAAATACGATCCGTACCAACACGGCAGCAATACGGGGCGGCGGCCTCTACTGCATGGGCGGCACTGCAGCCGTCACAGCCAACACTATCAGCAGCAACAGCGCCCCCATGGGCAGCGGCGTTAATGTCCACGACGGGGGATTTACTATTGCCAGCAACACGATCACAGCAAATGTCGCGTCTTCTCCCAGCGGCGTCGCGGCTGGTCCAGGTGTCCTTGCCAGTTCATCGCATGTCACAATCAAAAACAATCTGATCGCTGACAACAGCGGAACCGGGCTTGGTGCAACGGGAGGAGGCATCTACTGCTACGAATCCTCTGGCCTGATCCTCAACAACCGGATACTGCATAACAGGGTCTCCGCGAACAGCAACAGTCCGTCGGGTGGAGGCATCTGCCACGAGAGCAATTCGGCCGGCGGCCAAACACTGACCATCGCAAACAACGTGATCGCCGGCAACAGCGCAGCGGGTGTCAACAGACTGCGGCGGCGGGATCAAGTGCTGGTACACCAGTCCGACCATTGCCTGCAACACAATTGTCGGCAACAGCGCCGATACCGGGGCCGGCGGAATCGACGGCTGGTCTGGTTCCCCAGATATTCTCAATACGCTCGTGGCGTTCAATTCGTCCGGAGTCAAGGCATACTCCGGGCTACAGATCACGAATTGCGTGTACGGTAACGCCGACTACGACTACTATTGGATCGATCCGACAGGAACCTACGGCAACATCTCCGTCGATCCCCTATTTGTCATACCCCCCACGCCGGGCAGTGACGGCCTTTGGGGCACGGACGATGACGATTACGGCAACCTGCACCTGGCCGCCGGATCTCCCTGCATCAATGCGGCCGATACGCACTACGAGCCGACCAGCGATGAGACCGACGTGGATGGCCAGCCGCGTACACTATATGGGCAGATCGACATCGGTGCCGACGAATACCAGTTTGCCGGGGACGTCAATTTCGACGCATACGTGAACGTTGGGGATCTGCAGGGGCTGGTGGCTGCGTGGGGCAGCCAGAAGGCCGATCCGAGCAGCAGTTGGAGTGCGGGGCGGATCTCAACAACGATGGCTATGTTAATGTCGGCGACCTCCAGGTCCTCGTAGGCAATTGGGGCCGGTCGCTCTAGCGATTCGGCTGACTGGCATTCGCGTTTCTGTGTTTGGCTAGACGCCCGGCTGAAGCCGGGACTCC
>CAWBCK010000007.1:0-32025 GCA_963787325.1 uncultured Planctomycetota bacterium | reverse complement strand
GGACTCTGCAAGAGACCACACTCCTGGCGGTTGTCATGGCGGCCTGACAAGGTACCCTACCTCCCGTTCCGGCTGGCTGTCGCAGCGGATCCTCAAGGAGTGCGGGCCTGTCCGGCTCGGACTAACTTCTACTATCGTGCTTCGCCACGGAGCATCTGGCCTCTGTGTGACACGGCTCTTTCTTCTTCCTGCCATTTCTGGCTGCTTCGCATGCTTCGTGTTCGGCTTGGGGACCTGTGGTTGCCGATGGCGCATCTCGGCTCTTTTTTCTGTGGGCGAGCATGGGGCGGGCTCCACGGGTGGCTGGGGCTTTCACCTGGAGACACGACAGGGCTGAACTCGGACCTGGAACAACAGTCCCGGAAACTCAATACGTCAAAGATGGCAGTCTTCGCCCAGCCGTTCTTCCTGCTGGACCGGCACCGCCGGCGGCATAGTCTGCTGGCCTCTATCCTGCGGCCTATGCACAGAACCCAGCGTCCCCGACTCCATGGGGCTTGGCGGGTCGCGATCTCTGACGATGCCTGTTCCTGTCCCTCAGCACCGTCTTGATCGGACTCGTTCCTGGGGGAGCCCAGATCCCGGGCCTCAGGATCATCGGAACGGGGATCTGAACGATGTCTGGACGCTGGGGACTCTGGAGTCTGCTGGGTTGGGATTCTCCCTGGCCCGCGCCGATCCCGATCTCCGTGTACGCGTGGCCGACCCGCCGGTACATCATGACCTGAAGGGCTCTGAACGAGCCTCGCTGTCTCGCACTGCGGGCCACCTGCTCATCTGGTCTCAGCCAGCCCCGTCGCCCCGAACGGCGGCAAGCCCGAGCGGGGCGGGCGTCCTCGATCTACTTCTCTCGCGGCGCAAGGCCGAATCTCCTGCTTTCCGATGCTGTGGATGCAAAGCGACGATCTACAGGCAGTGCAGGAGGTCCGCAAGATGGGGCTGGATCCCGCCAAGCATCCCACACATACAAGCCCTGCAAGTAGAGGGCTGAGCGCCAGTCGCAACCACAGCAGCAATGGCATTCCTGACTGGCGGGCGAATCCGCTCAGGTCCCATGCCGGTGGTGCTGCTGCTGAAGCAAGCTGTCAAACCAATATCCCGCCGTCGTCCGTGTCTCCGTGCCTCCGTGGTTCGATCCCACCGCGCTCGGCCTACTCGCTGACCACCGCCTCTGCGGCTCGCTGCGGCACCGTCCGCACCGCCGTCGCCGGCGCTTGGCCGGCATAGCGGAGGCAGAGGATCACCAGTACAGGCCGACCGCGAAGCGCCGACCGTATACACGCTGATCATCTGCGACATCGTGAACAGGTGCGCGCCCGATGTGCCGGTCATCGGGTTATCGCCGCGGATCATCTCTTCGAGGAACGCGGCCCGACCCCGTAGAAGATGAAGACCAGCCCGAAGACCATGCCCTGCTGCTCGCGTCGCATGAAGATCACATGCGAGAGGAGGGCGATCAGCAGCGCGTCGATGATCGCGTACACCTGGCGCTCGGCTGCACCGGCAGCGACCGGTGGTTGCTGGGCCAGGGTCGCGATGTCGCTGGGCGTCACGCCGTACTTGCTCGTAGGCGTAGGCGAGCGTCGTAGTACTTCCTTGCCGATTCGTCGCTGCCAGTTCCTGCCGGGCCACCTTCACCTCTTGCCCGACCAGACGGTCGATCGCCGCCGGCGCAGCTTGTCCTTGTGGGCCCTGACCGAGGGCCTCGCTGCGGCCTTCGTTCCAGCTTCCGCCTGCGGTGCCCGCTGAGGGCCTGCGGACCGACGCCGATGTGGTCCCGGTCCAGCGGCGTCGCTACCGGGCAGCCGGGGTAGTTCGGCATCTTGTAGAGCAGTGGTCGGCGGCACGTCCAGCGATGCCCTGCGATGCCAGTGCTCCGTGAACGGGAGGGCTCTCCCAGCCGAACGGGAAACGTCACCGCCCAGGGCACCGTCTTGCTGGGTCGCGGGCCCCAGCAGCAGCCGTTCAGGAAGCAGCCCATCCGCCCGAAGGCCAGCCCCAGCATCAGCGACGGCGCCAGGATGTCCAGGTACAGCCGGATCGAGTGCTTCGCGCCACGACAGGTACACCAGCGCGCCACCGATCACCGCCAGCAGGAACCCGCCGTAGAAGACCAGCCCGCCGCTGGTGACGTCGATGGCCGCCATCAGGGGCTGGGCTGGTTGGCGAAGTCCTCGTCCCAGAACTGGATGACGTACAGCAGCCGGGCGCCCGACGATGCCGCAGACCAGCGAGATGAAGCCCGAGGTTCAGGATCACGTCGGGGTCGCCCTTGACCTTCTGGGCCCGGTGCATCGCCCACCAGGTCGCGGCGAAGAAGCCAAGCATCATCATCAGCCCATAGGCCTTGATGCTGATCCCGAACGGCAGATTCAAGATGACCGGATGCATGTACGACTCTCCAATACCCAGCGTTTCTTTGCACTACTCGACCAGGCGGCCTGGCTGCTGCCGCCGGCATTTCCCGGCTTCGCCCCTCGGTCCTGTCTTAGTGCATACTCGCCCGGCTGGCCTGATGTTCAACCTGCGATGCGATGGTGTTGCGCTCGCCCATGAGGGCGATCTTCACCGTATGTTTCTGTACCTCATCAGGTTGCATGTACGCAAAGGCCATGATGATCACTTTGTCGCCGGTCTGCACCAGCCGCGCGGCGGCACCGTTGGTACTGACTACCCCGCTGCCGGCTGGTCCATAGATTACATAGGTTTCGTGTCGGCTGCCATTGTTGCAGTCGGCTACCAGCACGCATTCGAACTCGCCGATGCCGGCGGCCCGGGCGATCTGTTCGTCGATCGTGATGCTGCCTTCGTAATCCGGATCGACCGAGGTGATGGTCGCCCGGTGAATCTTGCCCTTGAGTACCTTGAGGAACATAACCTTACGACTTTCTCACTATGGCTGCGATTCGCTGGCGCCCTGCGCCACAATCACCCTCACGTCCCCGGTTTTTTCGTTACATCCACTAATATATTGTCGATCAGCCGGGTTGGGCCGATGCGAATCGCCCCAGCCACAGGACCGTGCCCGCCACTTCCGGTCGGCGCTGGAGCGTCTCGGGGTCATATGCGTCGAGGTAATCGATCGCAAAAGGACCTGTGTCCCGGACGACTTCGTCGCATAATAGCAGCGATCTCGCTCGAAGTCCTTACCCCGCCGCCAATTGCCTCGCAGCCTGCCTGCAGCCGCCGCGACAGGCGCAGGGCCTGCTGGCGTTGCTCGCCGGTCAGGTAGGCATTCCTGCTGGACATCGCCAGCCCGTGGCTCGCGTACGATCGGGCAGACCGCGATCTCAACGGGAAGGTTCAAGTCCTTGACCATCCGCTGGAGCACCACCACCTGCTGGGCGTCCTTCTGGCCGAAATACGCCACGTCAGGCTGCACGATGTACGACAGCTTGGTGACGATCAGGCACACGCCGTCGAAGTGCCCCGGCCGGACCGCCCCGCACGATTCGTCCGCCGACTTATTCATATGAATAGAAGTCAGGGAGCCGCCGGCGTACATTTCGTTATCGGACGGCGTGAAGGTGAAGTCGACATGTTCCTGGCCGCACACGTCCAGATCAGCCTCGAGTCGGCGAGGGTACCGGCTAAAGTCCTCGCTGGGTCCGAATTGCGTCGGGTTCACATAGATGCTGACGACAACGATGTCGCACTCGCTACGAGCCCGGCGGATCAGGCTGGCATGGCCGGCGTGCAGGGCCCCCATCGTTGGCACCAGGCCGATGCGCTTGCCCTCGGCCCGATGCGATGCCAATGCGTGTCGCATTTCGTCGATCGTATCTATGAGCACTGGTTTGGTGCCGGTCATGTCCGATCCTTAGTATCAAGTTTCTCCAGCGGATTGTCGTACGGTCAGGCCGAGGGCCGGGTGGCGAGGTCCGGTGCGATCGCGTTCAGCGGCTCCAGGACGAACCGCCGGCGGTGCATCCGCGGATGCGGCACCACCAGGGCAGGGGTCGCGATGATCGCCTTGCCATAGAGCAGCAGGTCCAGGTCGATTATCCGGTCCTCGTTGAGCTGGCGGTCCTTCTGCGAGGCGCGGCCCATTTCCTGCTCGATGCGCTGCAGGGTGGCCTGCAGCGCGACGGGTTCAGTTCCGTCCCCAGTTCCGCCGCGCTGTTAAGGTATTGCGGGGCCCCGGGCCGGCTTCCTTCGGCCGGGTAGTCGATAAACGGCCCGACGGCGGCCACGCTGCAGCCGTCGGCTGCTGACAGCAGGTCCAACGCCTGCTTGAGGTTCTGCTCCCGGTTACCCAGGTTGCTGCCAAGCGCGATATATGCCGAACGCATCGTCGTTTGCATGCTCATCCGTGCGGTCCCATCGACCTGTAAACGAAACATGCTATCGCTTCGAGGAACGGGGGACAAGGAGATACGAAGACAAGGAGACAAGGAGAAGAGCAGAGCAGACGGGGAGAAGGAGATGATCTGTCGTCGGTGCCTCCTATACTGTATCCTGTAACGTGTTGTCGTCCTTGGAGATCTTCCATGCTGGTAAGGCCGGCCCATAAGCTGCGTCTTCTAGTACTGCCCGCATTGGTGCTGGCTGGCAGTCTGTCCGGCTGTTCTCGCGATCAGGCCTCTACGCCCGGCAAACCTGTACTGGCGGCGAGCGTTTTTCCGGTCGCAGACCTTGTCCATCGCGTGGCTGGTGACCGCTGGCAGGTCGTGACCCTCCTGCCGCCCGGCTATAGCCCGCATGGCTATACGATCCTCCACGTGTCCGCCATGGCCCTGCAGAAGGCGAAGGTTCTCTTCGCCGTTGGGCCGGGCCTGGATCGTGGGCGGTCCAGGCCGCTAACGCTGCAGCCGGACATCGCAAGATCGTCCTGCTAAGCGAGGTGCTCAACCTGCCGGCGAGGGCGCCAGCCGGCTTCCGCAACCCAGGGCCAGCCCGGTGCCATAAGCGACCAAGAGCACGCTGATGCGGACGCTGGCGCCGAGCGTGCCGAACACGAACATCACGGCGAGGACCCACACATCTGGCTCGACCCCATCCTCGCTCAGAAGATTGTTGATGTGATCGCTTCGGTTCTGTGTGAGCAGGACCCAGCGGGCACAGGGATTTCTATCAACGTAAGGCGGCAGCGACGAAAAAGGATCTGGCTGTTCTCAATGACCAGTACCGCCACGCCATTGACGACCTGCCGCACCCGCACCCTTGTCGCCTTTCATCCGGCCTACGGCTACTTGGCCCGGCGGTACGATCTGCACCAGGTGTCGCTGATGGGGTTGGGCGGTGTAACGCCCGCCCGCATGGAGCAGGTTGCCCGCCTTATCCGCGACGAACACGTCCGTGCCGTCTACCGCGAGCCGCAGTACGAATCCCGATGGATCGAGGCGATCAGCCGGCAGACCGGCGACAAGGTCCTCGTCCTGGATCCGATCGGCCAGCCCAATAGGCCGGGCTATGACTCCTACTTTAGTATGATGCCGCAGCAACCTCGCTGCCCTGAAGGAGGGCCTGGGCTGTGGTTCCTGAATCAAACCCGCACAAGCACCACGCCGCACGGCAAACCCTACGTGGGCCACGACCGCATCGGCGACGAGGCCATCTGCGTGCGGAACCTCACCTACGTTTACCCCGACGGCACGGCGGCCCTGCCGCAATGTGAACCTTCATGTTCAGGCCGGCAGCAGCCTGGCTGTGATCGGGCCCAACGGGGCTGGCAAGACGACGCTGCTGAAGATTCTGCTCGGCCTCCTGACGGGGTATCAGGGAAATGTAACGGTTCTCGGCATGACGCCGGAGGAGACTCGCCAGGCCGGCGGTCTTCTCGGCTGCGTGCCGCAAAACGCGCGACCGTCGACTGGAACTTTCCGATCCGCGTGCGCGACGCCATCCGGCTCGGCCTGACGGGCAAGACCCCGCGGCCGGGGACGCTACCGGCGCGACGACCTTCAGTTCTTCGTCGAGTGCCGCCTGCTGAACGTGCTGGAGATCTCGCATCTGGCCGACCGACCCATTGGTGCGTTGTCCGGCGGCCAGCAGCAACGCGGTGCCGATCGGCCGGGCGCTCGACCGCCCCGGCCGGCACGTTCTGCTGCTCGACGAGCCGACTGTCGGAGTCGACGAGCCCACGCAGCAGATGTTTCACTTGCTCATCGACGCGTCTGCAGCAGGAGTTCGGCCTGACGCTGGTGATCGTCTCGCACGACCTTGCACCGCTGTGCTCGCCAGTTGCCAGCGGGTCGCCTGTCTGAACCAGATGCTGCACTTCCACGATGTGCCCGAACACCTCGGCGCCGAAGCGCTGACCCGCGTCTTCAAGTGCGAACTGCAGGGTACCGGCCACGCCCCGGGCATCGCTGAGCCATACGGGCAGGACTATCTAGAACCTTGTAATATGTGGCCGACTAGAACATTGTTATATGGGGCCGACGCTGACCACTTTCGACCTCGATTACCGCCTACCCATGCGCCTGGCTCGGCAGCCTGGCCGTGGGCGATCGCCTGCAGCCTGTTGAGCCCGTTCGTCGTATTCAAGCGGATGGCGTTTCATCGGCGAGGGCGTCGGCCATTCCGCGCTCGGCGGCATCGGCATCGCCTTCCTGGCCGGCATCTCGGTTCCCTCTGCCTGACCGCTCCCGGCTGGACCGACCTGATTCTGGCCCTGGTTTGCGTGGCGACCGCTTTGGGGGTCGGCCGGCTTTCCGTAGCGGGTCATATACAGACTGACGCCGCCATCGGTGTCGGCCTGGGCGCTCGTCGCCATGGCGATCGGCATCGCCGGCTTGGACATGTATTCATGGCTGCGGCCGGAGGCCTATCGTCCGGACGTCGACAGCATTCTTTTCGGCGAGCCGCTGGCGGTGGGGCAGGGGTCTGTGCCTGTGGGCGTGGATTGTGGCTGTCCTGACTGTGACCCTCGTAGTCGTCGGGTATCGTCATCTCGTATTTTACACGTTTGATGAAGAAGGCGCTGATGTTCGGTGCGCTCAGTGGATCCGTCGGGTGTTCCTGCTGGCCATGGCGTTGGCGATTGTCGCCGCAATCCGCGTCGTGGGCGTGGTGCTGGTCACAAGCCTGCTGGCTATCCCCGGCCTGATCGGTCGTGCCTTGTCGCGGCAGTTCACGGCTGCGGTTGTCTCGCTCCGCTGAGCAGTGGCGTGATCGGTATGGCGTTGGGCTTGCTGCTGTTCGCTCGGTTGGCGCATTTCACCAGCGGCCCGGTCGTCGTGCTGGTCTTGGCGCTGATGCTCGCAATGGCGATCCTCTATCGCAGGATAGTCGACAGCCTTCGCCAGAGGGCTTCCCAAGGATCGTTGGCTGCGAAGCAGCCGTCGGCTGTCGGCGGCAAATAGCGGGTTGTGCATCTCGTTTCACCCAAACCTCAGGATTATGTGACCTTCGCGGTGGCAAGTGTGTCGCCAAGGTCAGATAAGTCGCGGGCGGACCTTCTGTTGCGGCCCGATAACGCCCCCATGCGCAGAATCTGCCCCACCTTATCGGGCCATGTTATGGTTTTATGTAGCGAAAACCCATCTAGATTCAAGCGGCGAGAGGGACCGGCACGAAATAACTAAAGGCCGACAGACGGCGTGTCGATTTCTGCAGTGCGATGCAGGAGAAACGGAGTCTCGGCAGGACCGCACGGAAGCGTGGTCGCGTGTGGCTTGTCGATTGACGACAGCCGCGAACGTCGGGCCTGAGAGTGCCTAAACGGCTCGGCGGTTGGTTTGCGGGTAAGCGTGGCAAGGAAATTCAAGTAGTGGTCGCCCGTGGCCGGCAGATAACCGGCCGCCTGGCGGGCAACGTGCGAGACGGCGAGATGACTCGCTGCAGATCAGTGCCCGATGCAGAGTGAGGAGGCGCAAGAGTATGAGTCGCATTAACACAAACGTGCCGGCATTGCTGGCGTCCCGGAACCTGGCCGCAAACCAGGCTTCCATGAACACGGCCCTGCAGCGGCTGTCGCACGGGCTTGCGCATCAACACCGGTAAGGATGATCCCGCCGGCCTGATCGCGTCGGAGAGCCTGCGCAGCGAGATGACGGCCACGACCGCCGCCATCGACAACGCCAATCGGGCCAACAACATGGTCTCGGTCGCGGAAGGATCGCTCCAGGAAACCAGCGACCTGCTCAACCAGGCTGCGAGGACCTGGTCGACCCGGTCAAGCCAACCAGGCTGGCTTGAGCGATGAGGAAGTCAAGGCCAACCAGCTGCAGATCGATTCGATTCTCGATTCGGTCAACCGGATCGCCAACACCACCAGTTTCCAGGGCAAGAAGATCCTCAACGGGAACTTCGACTATACTCTGGACAGCGTCGTCGGACACCAACCTGGCGAATGTTGTGGTCAACTCGGCCAAACTGCCCGAGAGCGGCTCGCGAGATGTGGTCGTTGAGGTCAAGACCGCCGCTACCACCGGCAGCCTCAAGTGGGCAGGCTGCTGGTACGGGTGACGATCAGAACCTGACCATTCAGGTCGCCGGCAACTACGGCACCGAAGCTGTTCAGTTTCGCCGGCAGCACCAAGATCAGCGCGATGGCCTACGCGATCAACCAGGTGAAGGAGCTGACGGGTGTCAGCGCGACCGACTAGTGCGACTGGCGCTCTGAAGTTCAACAGCGTCGATTACGGTACCGACTCGTTCGTCAGTGTTTCCGTCGTGGACAAGGCCAGCGGCCTGACCTTCGACACCAAAGACAGCGGCGGCAAGCTCAAGCACCAAGTCCGAGGGGTCGGATGCTGAGGTCACCATCAACGGCACCAAGGCCATTACCGATGGTCTCTCCGCGTCCGTCCGTACCAGCAGTCTCAGTGTCGACCTGTCGCTTACGTCTTCCTTCGGAGGCGGAGCTACGACAGGAACCACTAAGTTCTCTATCGTCGGCGGCGGGGCGACATTCTCACTGGCCCCAGAAGTGTCTCTGGCGGGCCAGGAAAGCCTGGGTATCGCCTCGGTGACGACCTCAAGCTCGGCGACGGTAATACCGGCTATCTGTCCTCACTGGGCAGCGGCCAGGACAACCAGCTCAGCTCCAAGAAGTTTGCCACAGCCCAGCGCATCATCAACACCGCGATTCAGCAGGTTTCCAGTATGCGTGGTCGGCTGGGGTCCTTCCAGAAGGAAACCCTCCAGAGCACCATCAACTCGCTGAAGGTGGCCTACGAGAACACCGCGGCGGCCGAAAGTGCCATCCGCGACGCCGACTTTGCCTCTGAGACCAGCAGCATGACACGGGCTCAGATTCTGATCCAGAGTCTCGACCAGCGTACTGCAGATGGCCAACCAGGCCCCGCAGAACGTCTTGAGCCTGCTGCGGTAACGATTTCTAAACCCGTGGGACGGGGCGGGTTGGGCCCCCAATAGGGGTTTCCAGCCCGTCCCGGGTCCCTCGAGTGCCGCCTGATCCGGCGGTCACGGACGGATCCGGCGAGTTTGCTAAAGAAACATCCTTGGATATGCCGAACAACAACGATGGAGTGTGAGATGTAAGTCGCATGACCGTGGCATTTGGCGGCCCGCACTCAGGCCGCACCTCTGGGAGCCTGGAACGGAGTTCCATGCTCAAGCCACTGACGTAACGCCGGTTCCGGATGGCGAGTAGTTGAGGAACCGGCATCCGACATGTCCCTTGTCTCGGGCGTTGGAGCGGTCCGAACGAGTTGGCAACATGTCGGCGGTTTCGAGGATATCCCTCGAACCATCGGTATGCACGGCTGCATACCGACCCGTCAGACAGGGCGGTCAGACGGGTTTGTCACGGAGGATGCCATGAGTCGCATTAATACGAACATCAGCTCCATCCAGGCGATGCACCGCTTGGGCTCCAACCAGCAGGACCTCTCCCTCAGGCTCGAACGGTTGAGCAGCGGCTTGCGAATCAACCGCGGGTCGGACGACCCCGCCGGTCTGATCGCCTCGGAATCCCTTCGCAGCGAGATCACCGGTATCAATCAGGCCATCGAAAACTCCACCCGGGCCGTCAACGTGATCGCCACCGCCGAAGGTTCGCTCAACGAGGTCTCCTCGTTGCTGCTGGACCTGCGCGGTCTGATCAACAAGAGTGCCAACGAGGTGCTCTCTCCCCGGAAGAGATCAAGGCCAACCAGCTCCGAGATCGACTCGATCCTGGCCAGCGTCGACCGGATCGCCAACACCACCCAGTTCAACGGGGTCAACCTGCATTAACGGTGGGTTGGACTATACCCTCTCCAGCGCCAACGCCAGCGATCTGGCCGACGTTCGCGTTAACAGCGCCAACATCCCCGAAGGGTCCAGACCATGCCCGTCGTTGTCGAGGTGCCAGACGTCCGCCACAGTTTGCCCAGATCAAGTGGGCCCATGCAGGCACTGGCCGCAGACAACAACGTCACCATCCAGGTCACCGGCAACAAGGGCAGCCAGATCTTCAGCTTCGCCAGGCAGTACCCATGCCAGTGCGATGGCCTACAACATCAACTCCTTTAAGGACTTGACGGGTGTGTCGGCTACCACGCACGCCGGTAGTTCGGCCCTGTACTTCAACAGCGAGACCTACGGCGACCGAGTCGTTCGTCTACGGTCGAGAAGATCTCCGAAGACGTGGCCGGCACCTTCGCAACCTCCGCCAAGGATGAAGGACGCGACGCCTCGGTCCTGATCAACGGCCAGGCGGCGACGGTCGACGGTCTCAACGCCAGCGTCCGCAGCAACGGCCTCGACGTTGAGATGACCCTTTCCAGTACCTTCGGTACGCAGACGGCAACTCAACAAGCCTTCGGCATCACCGGCGGTGGTGCCCTCTTCCAGTCTAGGGCCCGATGTCAGAGCGACAGGTCAGTATCGGATGGGCATCCAGTCCATCGCCACCGGTACGACTCGGCAACACGGAGGTCGGCCGGTTGTCCGCAGATCGGTACGGGTGGCGAGTGTTCCATCGTCGGCGGCAACTACGAACAGGCCCAGGCGATCGTCGACGTGGCCGTCCAGCAGGTGGCTACTCTCCGCGGTCGCCTCGGCGGCTTCCAGAAGAACCAGCTCGAAACCAACATCAGCAGCCAGCAGGTCGCACTGGAAAATGCAAAGTCCAGCGAGTCCGCCATCCGCGATGCTGACTACGCTACCGAGACCGCGGCCATGACCCGGGCCCAGATCCTCGTCCAGAGTACGACGCAGATCCTGGCCATCGCAAACCAGCAGCCCCAGAACGTCCTGACCCTTCTCGGCCGATAGGCCCCGCAGGAGCAGCCCGATCTGGAATAGCTGAAAGATTGAAATGAATATCCGGCCCGCGCATGTTTGGTGCGGGCCGGATCTTTTGTGTTTGTCTGTTGCAGGCATTCGCTGAAATGCCTCCGTCGCGTCCGCGGCACGGTCTTTTCCCTCAACCGATAGCTTCCTTGCATCAAGATGCCGCCCCTGATGCCGATATTCAAATATAGGACAGAGATGTTTTGCGCCGTCTTTTCAGTGGCGGGTATTCCCACTGCCCAGGAGCAGCCATGGGTACGATAACTTCCGGCGTCGGGTTGATGTCCGGCCTGAATATCGATGACATCGTCACCAAGCTCATGGCGATCGAGAAGCAGCCCGTCACCAACTTGCAGAACCGGTTGCAGACCACGGACAGCCAACAGGCGGCCATCACCGGCCTGATGGCCCAGGTCCTGGGCCTCAAGACTGCCCTCGTTCCCCTTAAGAATAATTCGTTCTTCCGGGCCCACACCGTTAACAGCAGCAACACCAGCGTTCTGCAGGCTACCGCGAATTCCACGGCAGCGGTCGGCACCTACCAGTTTCGCGTCCAGCAGATCGCCACGGCCCAGCAGGCTCGTCAGCAAGGGCGTATCCGACCCGAACCGCAGCAGTCTCGGTAGCAGCACCGTCGTGCTGGCTTCATCACAGGCGAAACTTACTCAGGCTACCAGCCTCGACTTCCTTAACAACCAGCATGGCGTAACCCGCGGTGTAATTCGCATTACCGATGGCTCCGTGCGCAGCCGCCGAGGTCGACCTGTCCAATGCAAAAACGGTTCAGGACGTTCTCGACGCCATCAACAAGACGGCTGGTATCCAGGTCAGCGCCGAGGTCCGCGGCGATAGGCTGGCCATCGTCGACCTTTCCGGCCAGAGTACCTCCGCGTTGAAAGTCGCTGATGTTACCGGCACGAACACCGCGGCCGGCCTTGGCATCGCCGGCTCGAGCACTACCGGCGAGATCGTCGGCACCGATATCAATACCATCAGCGAGGACACCAGCCTGTCCTTGCTGAATGACGGCAACGGCGTCAGCGTCCACGGTCAGCTCAGCCGATATGCAGTCCACCGCGGCCGACGGTACTACGTTCTCGGTTTGCCTGGGCGACCGTGCCGATGCCTCCACCAACCTCAGTCTTCTAAACGAGGGCCTCGGCGTCCGGCTGGGAGTTGTCCAGGTCACGCATTCTAACGGCTCGACCGATTTGGTCGACCTGAGTACCGCCGAGACGCTGGGGGACGTGCAGAACATCTTCAAAGAGAAAGGCCTGAGTGTCGTCGTCTCGGGCGACCATCTGCTTGTCACCGATAACGTCACTGGCAAGACCGCCCTGTCCATCAAGGACATCAGCGGCAATGCAGCCGCCGACCTCGGAATCGCCGGTACCGCCACCGTAATGGATCCGGCCAAAGCACAGACAATAACCGGCGAGGCCGTCTACGCCGTCCGCACGATCGGCGATGTCCTGCGAGCGATCAATTCCGCTTCTGGCAACAATGGTAAGATCACCGCCTCACTGGCGGCGGGCACCAAGACCATCGTTCTGACAGACAATACCACCGGCGAAGGTTCGCTCGGTGTAACCAGCCTCAACGGCTCGACTGCCATGGCCGATCTGGGCCTGACGTCGGCGGCCGCTGACGGTACGATCACCGGCAGACGCCTCATTAGCGATCTTAACGGCACATTGCTTCGCTCGCTCAACGGCGGCCAGGGCATCACCGAACTGGGCCAGATAAGCATTACGGCACCGCGCCGGCAACCAGTCGACTTTCGACCTCTCGGCGCACAGACGCTCGGCGACGTTCTGAAGGTCTTGCAGGCCCAGCCCGGCGGCGCCCAGATACAGGCCAAACTCAGCGACTCGGGCCTCGGCATCGTCCTGGAGGACATCAGCGGCGGTGATGGCACCCTCACGGTCGAGGACGTCACCGGTACTGCGGCGCAGGATCTGAAGATTGCCGGCCAGAGCGACACGAACGAACTTCGCGGCCAGGCCCTCTACCGCCAGTACATTAATGGCAACACCCTCTTAAGTGACATGAACAACGGCCAGGGCATCGCCTCCGGCAGTTTCCGTATCACCGACAGCATGGGCCGTGTCACTACCATCAATGTCACGAATCCGTCGAGCACCCGCCTTCAGGACCTGATCAGCAATATCAACGCAGCTACCAACCAGAAAGTTCAGGCCAGGATCAACGATACCGGCGACGGCATCGTCCTTGTCGATATAGCCGGTGGCGGCCAGCAGCTCAAGATCGAGGATGTCGACTCGACAACCGCTGCCGACCTGCGAATCGCCGGTACCGCCCCCGAAGGGCGGCGCCAACCAGGTAGACGGCCGTGCCAGTATCGAAATCGACCTCGACGCGACCGCCAGCCTCAACGATCTGGTTACAGAGATCAACAGCAAAGCCGGCAAACTCCTCCAGGCCAGCATCGTCAACGATGGTACGTCCATCACTCCATACCGCTTGATCCTGTCGTCTGCCAATACGGGTACACGCGGCGCCATGACGATCGACACCGGCGCGGCTGACCTGCAGTTCGGCACCCTCGTCCAGGCACAGGACGCCATTGTCTACTACGGCGACAATAGCGGCGTCGGCGGCGTGCCTATTGTTTCTTCGGACAACAGCCTCGATAGCATCGTCCCCGGAATGACCCTCACCTTGTCGAGCGCGGGCAGTGTCAGCGTCACCGTTGCGACCAATACCGATCAGGTAGACTCGCAACTGTCCTCCCTTGTCGACAAATACAACGGTATCGTTACCAACCTGGCCGATCTTACCAAGTACGATTCAACGACCCAGACCTCCGGTCTCCTGCTTGGCGACTATACAGCCATCCAGACTCCAGGATGTCCTGAGCCAGGTGCTAAGTACGCGGTCCGCGGGTGCTGCCGGCAGGAGCCTTTCGGAACTCGGCTTCTCCGTTGGCTCGGATGGTCAGATCTCCTTCGACCAGGACACGTTTGACAACGCTATCAGCAGCAATCCCGATGCGATGCCGCGGTCTTTACCGACCCAGACAACGGGTTGTGGAAGAAACTTGACAATCTGCTTGCCGGCATGACCGACTCGACGCACGGTGCCCTCACAATGGAGGCCCAGACTCTCCAGGACCGGCATGACCTCTTCAGCAAGCGAATCGATGATATGAATGCTCTGCTCGATATCAAGCAGCAGCAGTTGTACTCGCAGTTCCAGGCCATGGAGACGGCCTTGGCACAATTGCAGGGCCAACAGTCGGTCCTGACAACCCTCGACTCGATGGCGTCGTCGATGAAGTCGTCATCGTCGTCGTCGTAGCGACAGGGTTGGATTGGCGGCGGCCGCTTAGGATTAGCGGACGTTCGCGGAAACAATGATCGAGGCCGGTTGGGCTGCTCTGATCGGCCTTGCTCAGGCCCGTGCATCCATGGTGCAGATATGAACGAACGCACCTCCAGACCAGTATCTTCGAAACGCCGTACTGACGGCCACGCCCGAGCAGTTGCAGTCTGATGCTCTACGACGGGGCAATCCGCTTTGCGACGCAGGCGCGCGATGCGTTGCAGGCCAAAGAGATCGAGCAGACGCACAATCTGCTTACCCGTGCCCAACGCATCATCGTGGAGATGCAGAACGGCCTGCGTCCCGAGATCGCCCCGGATGTCTGCAAGCAGATGGCCTCGCTCTACGACTTCGTCTATCGCCGCCTCATCGAAGCGAATGTCAACAAGGATATGACCGCCCTCGATGAATCCATCCAGATCCTTAACCACATGCGAGAGACCTGGATCCTGCTGATGGAAAGACTCCGGCAGGAGCGAAGTACCGCCAGTGCTCCCGGCCCCCAAACTCAGGGCGATCCCGATGCCGTGGCCGTCGGCGGCTTCGGCGCCGGAAGGATAACCCGACTCGTGTCGACGACATCGCCGCGGTCCTCGTATATTGTGCGGGTTATCCAGCGGTGCACGCACCGCGCTCGTGACACGGAGTGCCTCATGACCCGCATGCCTGCAGTCCTCTTGATCACAACCTTGGCTGTGACCGCCGTGACCGCCGCGGACGCATTCGCCCAGCAGGCGACCCGCCCGGCGGCCGCAACCCAGAGCCAGCCCGTCCTTACGCCCGAACAGTGGATGGCCAAAGGCGATCAGGCGGCGGCCGGCGGAGATTATGCCGCGGCCGCCAATGCCTACGGCAAGGCGTTCGCCGCTGATCCCGGTAACCTGAACGCCGGTCTGGCGGCGGCTGACTCCTGCCTGCGAAGCCAGAACCTGATCCAGGCCCGCGAACTGTACGATACCTGCCTGAAACTGAACCCCAATGATTGGCGAGTCCATTTCGGCCTGGGTACTCTCTACCTCCAGCGAAATTACTTCCAGACTGGCGAGGCCCTACCTGGAGGCCGCCGTGCGACTCGCCCCGGCGGAGTCTCGCGGCAATCCGCTGATCAACCTTGCAATCGCCCTCAATGGCCTGCACCGATCCGCTGAAGCCATCGATAGCGCTCGCAGGGCCCTCGCCCTCGATCCCTCCGATCTTGTCGCGCACCGCACTCTCGTCGGTCTTTACGCCGAGGCGGATCGGCTCGACGATGCCATCGCCGAGAACGGCGCCACGCTCGACGTCATTCGCAAGAATCTGGCGGACAAGCCGGATGACCGACAGTCGGTCCAGCAGCTCGTCGACACGCTGAACCGCCAGGTCGAACTACTCCGCCGCAAGGTTATCGACAAGCCCGACGACGTGGCGACCCGGCTGCAACTCGCCGAGGTGCTTCAGCAGCAGAGCCTCGCCGGCCAGCGAGCTGACCTATCACAACGCCCTCGATCTGCTCTCGCCGCTTCTCGAGAAGAACTCTGACAACGTGCAGCTGCTCTTGGCGCATGCGGAAGCCTGTCATACATGGTGGGCCGGCCGAGTCAGGCCGCCGACGACCTCAGCAAGACTCCTGGCCAAAGACCCGGAGAATAACGAAGCCCGCCGACTGCTCGCCAAGATCCAGCCCGCCGCCACCCAGCCAGTCCGCTGACGCAGGTGGAGAGACTGCGTTCGAAGCCCCGCCGGGCGCGACACAAGCCCGACCGCGCGCGAAAGGTCCCCACCACGGCGACCACTATCCCATTCCGTGATACAATCCTTGAAACGGAATCCCCAGGAGATCGCCAGATGCCTGACAAAGTCATCCTGATTACCGGTGCGTCGTCCGGCTTCGGCCAGATTGCCGCCGAGCGCCTCACTCGTGCCGGCCACCGCGTTTTCGGCACCAGCCGGCAGCCCAAGCCCGACGATGCAAGACCCTTCACCATGGTTCCGCTGGATGTCCGCAGCGACGAATCGGTCCGCTCCTGCGTCGAGCAGGTCCTCGCCCAGGCCGGCAGAATCGACGTCCTTGTTAACAATGCCGGCTATGCCCTGTCCAGCCTCATCGAGGAGGCCACGCTTGACGAAGCCAGGGACCAGTTCGAGACGAACTTCTGGGGCGTCGTCCGCATGACCAAGGCTGTGCTGCCGGCTATGCGCCGCCAGCCAAGGGTCGGATTATCAACATCAGACCCGTCGCCGGCCTCATCGGCGTTCCCGGCGAAGGCTTCTACTCAGCCACCAAGTTTGCGATCGAAGGTTACAGCCAGGCCCTCGCCCTGGAAGTCGGCGTCTTCAACATCCGTGTCTCGCTGATCGAGCCCGGCTATTTCAAGACCGGCTTCGGCGACGCTCGGAGCAAGGGCACCGACCTTATCGGCGACTATGACCCCATCCGCGAAAAGATCATGACCGCCTTTGAAGAAGGCGCCCGTTCCGGCGGTGATCCTGCCAAGGTTGCCGAATTGATCGAGAAGGTTATCGAATTGCGACACCCGGCCCTGCGCTACCGCGTCGGCAAGGACTCGCTGCTCGTGCCGATCGTGCAGACCGTCCTGCCGCAGAAGGCCTTCGCCTGGGGGGCCCGCAAGTATTTTCTTATTCCGAAAAGGGTTTGATGGCAGCCATGTGTTGTAGATGTGTTCCGCCTCCTGTAACGTGGTTGCCGGCCACGATCGACGCGAATACGAAGGAGTTGTAATGAGCACGCAGTCCCAGAATCGCCTGCCGCGATGCGCGGCTTCAACCTTCTTGATTTCTTTACCGTCGCCAGCAGCGGTGACGTTAGCGAGGATGACCTTCGCTGGATCGCCGACTGGGGTTTTGACTTCGTTCGGCTGCCGATGTGCTATACACTCTGGATCGAGGACGACGACCTGTTCAAGCCGCACGAACCGATGCTCGCCAAGATCGACCGCGCGATCGACCTTGCTCACAAGCACGGCATTCATGTCTGCCTCAACTTCCACCGGGCTCCTGGCTATTCCGTCAATCGCGAACGGGCCGAACCATTCAATCTCTGGAAGGACCAGGCTGCCCTCGACGCCTTCTGCTTTCACTGGCAACTTTTCGCCGAACGATACAAGGGCATCGATTCCGCCAAACTCAGTTTCAACCTTGTCAATGAGCCCCAGAACCCGTCTGCCCACATGAGTCGCCAGGATCATGAACGCGTCATGCGCACGGCTGTTGCCGCTGTTCGCCAGATCGATCCCGATCGACTCATCATTCTCGACGGCCTGATGTGGGGCAACGAGCCGCTGCCGGAACTGGCGGACCTGGCTGCGCAGAATGTTGCTCAGAGTTGTCGTGCCTACCTGCCGATGGGCGTTACTCACTACCAGGCCGGCTGGGTTCCGGGCAGCGACAAATTCCCGCCGCCGGTCTGGCCCGGTGGTCTGAATTTTGGTATCCCCTGGAACCGCCAGATCCTCGAGGGCCATTACAAGAACTGGGCAAAATTGCTGGCCAAGGGCGTCGGGTTGCACTGCGGCGAAGGCGGGGCATTCAACCGCACACCGCATGATGTGGTGCTCGCCTGGCTGACCGACGTGCTGGAAGTGCTCAGCAGCCTGGGGATCGGCTATGCACTATGGAACTTCCGCGGCAGCTTTCGGCATCCTCGACAGCCAGCGCCAGGACGTCGCGTACGAAGACTGGCACGGCCACAATCTCGACCGCCAGTTGCTGGACCTGCTGCGACGGTTTTAGGAGCGCTGTCGACCTTACACTGGCAGGCAAAGCTGCCAGTGGCACCCCTGCATGCCGGAGGCTCTGAAAGTGGGTGTCTACCGGCCTGCGGGCTGCGATGCGGCGGTGGCCGTCCTCGCTGCCATGTCGTGTTCCCGTACATGCCACGCCGGCACGTCTGCCTTGGCAGAATCCCGCCAGGCCGTCAGATAGATGTCGGCCGTGAACGTTGCCGCGGTTTCCAGAAGATCCGTTCCGAATGCTGTTGCCGGCGAATCCTTTTTCAGCGATCCGTACCGGCTGGGAAATACCTTCTCCAGTTCATAGGTCTTGTCAACGAGGTTGTGACTGTGCTGGAGATTGGCAAGGATCGCCGGCCACAGGTCCTCAAAGGGGTGAATCTTCAGTCCCGCAGCCAGCACTTTCGGCTGCACGTCGATCTTTTCAATCAGTGCATCGACCTTGGCATGTATCCCGCTGTGCGGCGATTTGCCGTCAGCCCCGGCCCGGCCGTCATAGTCGACCGTAGTGTGCAGCGGCTGGCAGGAATCTTCCGCGTAGTGCGCCAAAAGGCCCGCGTAAACGAGACACTTGTGCTGGATACCGGCATCATCCGGCCATTTGCGATACTGCGCGAAGGCCACCGTCAGCCGCTGGGTCCATTCAGCGATGGCGTAGGGACAGGTACCGATCTTGTCGGGCTCGATACCTTCTTTGGCGCAGAGTTCGATGAAGCGATACCGGCTGGCTGGCGGCGTCTTGCCTTTGAGCGGTTCAAGGTCGAAGTAGTGTTCGGGATACTCGCCGTTTCGCAGTTGCGGCAGCGATTTGAGTTTGAAGACGTCCGGGTCCATCGCACCACCGGCGATCTCCGGCCCGGCACCGCGGAAGAACGCAGGGGCGTCCGCGGGCAGTGCCGCCACGGCAGCCTCCGTTGCCTTGTAGTGCCCCAGGCCGTCAAAGGCCAAGGCCGGTCCGGCAAGGATTGCGACAACCGCCACGGCCCCAGTGCTGATGAGTTTTGCAGGATTCATACATTTCCTCGCATCATGATATGCGGGCATTGTACCGAATCTGCCGGGAGAAAGGCAGGCCGCTCATTCAGCCTGGCACTGAGGGGGCCGCGTAAGGAATGCGGGGGCGTGGCGGGGCAACAATCGCCAGACCCCGTGCAGCGATCTGCACGGGGCCCGGGTTCTCGCTGTAGTCCTACGTGTACGTGAACTGCACCGTCGCCCGGCCCCCTCCAGGTCGGCGGTAACCCGTACCCAGTGCGCGCTGAAGCCAGCGGGGAACTCGTGGTCGGCGTCGCCGGCGTCGCCGACAGGGAGGTTCGCGTGTAGGTCTTCCACGCCCCGGTGCCCAGGAAATCGACCTGGACCGCGAAGGTCACCGTCCGGTCCGCCTCGTGCGAAACGTGCAGACACTTGTGCTCGTAGCCGGTCATCAGGTACGGGTCCGACGGCTCCGGCGCACCGGCGTGTCCCACCACGGCCCGCCCCAGCCGGACGGCTTGCCGAACTGCCACAGGTCATCGGTCTTGCCGAACCACACCTCGCCGACTGCGGCTCGCCGCACAGGATGTTATGCGGGCCCCACGCGCTGGCGTTGTCGGCGCCGAGCACCAGCATCCCCCGCCACGAGCAGAAGTCCCCCAGCACCCACAGGTGGGTGCTGATCGGACGCAGGCCGAACACCACGTCGCCCAATGGCCAGGGAGACAGTTCGAAGAACGTCCCGTGACAGTCCACCAGCAGCCGCTCGTGCTCGGTCTGGCGGATCCGCGGCCACTCCGTCGCCCAGCCGTGGTCGAAACAGTGGCTCGCCTTGGGCAGCCGGTATCGCCGCCACCGCCCGGTCCGCGCGCTGAACAACTTGAGGATCGCCGAGGCCCGGTCCCAGCCGGTGGCGAACATCGTCTTGCACCCGTGCCCAGGCCGGTCACCTCGTTGAAGGCGGTCTTTTCGAGAATGGTCCAGTCCCGGCCGTCCCACTCGGCCAGGCACCCGCCGGGTCGGGGCCCTCGAAGTCGCGCATGTCGTAGGTGTTGTTGGCGACGACGACCTGGCCGAACCGGGTGTAGCCCGCCTTGAAGTGCGGCCAGTGGCCCTCGGGCACGCCGAGCGGCTGGCAGAGGTTGCCGAGCGACGGACTTGAGGGTCTTAACGTCCAGTTCAAGAACTCGCCCTCCATGCCGAGCATGTACACCTTGCCGGCGGGATCTTCCAGGTGGCGGATCGTCGCGCAGAGCCGTACGTCGAACAGCTCTTCGATCGTGCGGATGTTGCGCTGGCGTCGATGACATAGGGGCCGAAGAAGAGCTGGTTCGTTTCCCAGTTGACCATGCGGTTGGTGCACGTGCCGACGAGGCTTTCCGGCCTGTGATCATGTGCATGTCCGGGAAGATCTCATAGAGGCCGGTGCCGACGCCGCTGAGGGCCTTGCTGGAGACGTACGTCATCGCCCAGAGACGGTCCGCCCAGGGGAAGAGGTCGACCACCCGATTTCGGTCCTCGGCGGCCGCCTCGCCCAGACACAGCTCGGTCGATGCCGCTGATCATAAGGGGATTGGCAGTTCAGCCATGTGCTGACCCCCTGGTTATCTGGCCAGGTTGGTGCGATGGCGTCGCCGTCGCGCCAGCCGCTCTACCAGGCGGGACAGATTACGTTTGACCGGTGTGCCGGCGACAGCGAGCCCTGCGGCAGCCGGCTGACCTATGGGTACGCCAAGACTTTTATCGTTGACCAGCCGCATAACGCTGCTTGCGGATTTCATCCAGTCGTTGGAGCTCGGACTGTCGTTGCGGGGCGGGCGTGTCATGGTACAGGTTGTGCAAATGCCTGTTGTCTTTGCCGGCCAGCAGCGTCAGGCCGATACTGGATTGGTCGGCTGCATAGAGCCCCCGACTTGCGATCGAGGCCTGCAATGGCTCGCCGGGGTCGGCGAAGAACAGGTACGCCACCTGTCGCCGCCAGAGGACACCGAGTGCGACCGAAACAGCAGGCTCGGCCTCGCCTAGCCGGTCCAGGTGTGGCAAAGCCGCCGCAAGCAGATGCGATCCCCGCAGACTCATCGCTGCGAGCACGTGCAGCCCTGTGCCGGGTACATATTTGCGATCCGGCGTCCGCTCCGCCATGCCCATTGCCGCAAGGGTTCCCAGCAGACCGGTTGACTCGCGTATGCTCGGCGCCCTAGTGTGTGCTGCCAGGTCCCGACTGCCGATGGGCTCCTCGCTGCCAGCCAGCGCCTGCAGACATTCCAGCCCGGTGATCAGGCTGGCGTTGGGCTGGGCAGGCTGTTCGGACCGGCGCGTCCGCGACATCTTATTCACGCTTTCCTTCCAGGCGACCGTCGTCCTGTCGCCGCTGGTGCTATAGTAGCACCAAATCGTATACGGGCTGTCAAGACCATGTCAAAGACGGCCCGGCGATGATCAGGGGAGAAAGGACGTGGAAACATTCGGGGGGCGGCCTGGGCACTCCTTGGTGTCAGGTTACGCCGCTGGAGACGGGGCGATACGGCCGCAGTCTAGGCCCATTGGGCCGGCTGGCTGGCCAGCTTCCGGTCCCAGCCGTCACGCGGTCCTATCTTGTGCGGGAAGTGCATGCCGGGGTCAGGCCGGCGGCGTCCATGTCGTCAGGGTTCCAAAGCCGAGTACCTCGGGACGCTGGCTGCCGTCGAGGTACAGGCTGCCCCACTCGATGCCCGCGTCCGTGGCCCAGGCGAATTCAAAGGTATGCTCCCGACCACGCCAATCCCGACAAAACCGTGGTGATCGTTTTGGTGTACATCGCACACCTCCATGTGGTGTCCGTCGGCCGGCCCGCGCACGCACGACATGAACCAGCCTCATGACATCATAGTCGTTGGCGCGGGGTGCCGCGGGGCTCGCGGCTGCTATCGCTGCCGGCCAAATTGCCCACCAGCGGGACAGTTCGCCGCCGCGGATCGCCGTGCTCGATGGGGCCGAACGCTTCGGAGCCAAGATCCTCATGGCGGGCGGCGGGGGTCGGTGTAACCTCAGGTACATGAGCTCTCGCCGTCGGAAGACTATAACGGTCGGCGGAACATTGTCCGTAACATCCTGGCGGTGTTCGGTCAGGAGGCGACGGTACGCTGGTTCGAGGACATGGGCGTCCAGTTGCGGCGAGAGGAGACGGGGAAACTGTTTCCGGTGTGCAACAGCGGGCAGGGGGTGTTGGATGTGCTGGTGCGACAATGCAGCGATCTGGGGGTGGCGATCCATGCGGGGCATCGCGTGGAGGAGATTCGGCTGCTGGACGCGGACGGGTTCGCGATTCGGCATGATTTCGGGGGAGGTCGTGGCCCGGCGGGTGATCCTCTACTCGGGAGGGCGGTCGTGGCCGGGAACCGGCAGTAACGGGCGGGGGTTGGAGATTGCGCGGTCGCTGGGGCATACGGGTACGGAGTTGTATTGGGCCCCGGTGCTGCTGGTGCTGAGGAAGGGGTTCTTTCATGTGCCCCTGGCTGGACTGGACGGATGAGGGACAGTTCGATCTTTTTGTCGATGGCAAAGGCGTGTTGATCGGCGGACGGGGAGTCTGCTGTGGACGCACTTCGGTATCAGCGGGCCGGTTGTGCTGGATGCCAGTCGGCATTGGGTTACCGCACATGCTACGGGGCATGAGGTCGAGGTCCGTTGCAGTCTTTCGCCGGGGCAAGGATTTCTGAGCAGAGCGGACGATTGGTTTACAGAGCAGCGCTGGCCGTGCCGTATTGGGGAGGGCCAGAAGTCTGCTGGCTGATGCGTGTGCCGCATCGACTGGCGGGGGGGACGCTTTGCCGTTACTGCAATGTGGCCGGCGAAACGGCGATGAGTGATCTGCGGCGAGAGGATCGACGGGGAACTGGTCCACGCGCTGATCGAACTGCCGCTGCCGGTGGTGGGGCATCGGGGGTGGGAGGTGGCCGAGGTGACCGCCGGCGGCATACCGTTACAGGAAATTGATTATCGTACGATGGAGTCGCTGAAGGCAGCCGGTCTGTATTTGGCTGGCGAGATGCTCGACTGTGACCGCAGGCTCGGCGGCTTTAACCTGCAATGGGCGTGGTCAACAGGCTACCTGGCGGGTCGGGCCGCGGCCGAGGCCGTGCTGGAGCCAGGGCAGAGGGTCTGACATGAAGCAAGCGTGCAAATTGCTCCGGATTGCCTGCCCTGAGTCATGCGAGTAATATGGATAGCAGGAGGTGCTGAATCTATGACAACCGCTACCTGATCATCCGTACGTTGTGCGCGATGAGACCACCCGCAGCGGTGAGCCGATCATCAAGGGTACTGGCATGCGGTCCTGCGCGGTTGTCGAGACATGGCGGATGGGCATAGTGCCGGAAGAGATCCTGACGCACCTGCCACACCTGACGCTTGCGCAGGTCTTTGATGCTCTAAGCGATTTTGCCGATCATCAGGACGACATCCTGGGTTACATGGAGCGGAATCGCGGACCGCTGCCCACTGATCACTAACCACGGCGGATCGCCAAAATAAAAACCCGCTGCGGCTTTACGCCGTTCGCGGGTTTTCGTCTGCTTAGTGCCCATATCGACCAGCACCATTTGCACCGGCCGATTCCAACCTTTTTTACCGCCACCGCTGTTCGATGATCTCCTATCGCCTTAGGCATTGTGCGTTTACTTTGGCGTAGTCAACCGGGCTGGTCGGTGGCAGTCGAATGCCCAACTTATCACGCAGGGCTGGCTGGACCGGGGACATCGTGCGACTCGCTCTTTGCCATGCTTCCTCGACAAAGTCGCTGCAGAGAAATGTCATCAATTCCCTGGCTGCTTCGAGGTGCGGCCCGTTCTTGATGATGCCGGCCGCGTTAGGCAGCAGCAGCGTGCCGCCGTCGCCCATGTCGGGATAGGTCATCGCGATCTTCTGCTCTGCCATTTGCAGCACGTTGACGTCGTCCGTGTCGGTCGCGCAGATCGGAGCCTGGCCGAGCGCGACCTCCCGGGTCGCCACCGAGTTGCCTGCCGCCAGCCTGCCGGCGATGCCCGCTGCGGCAAGCTCAACCGCACCCACGCGGTAAATGCCGGCTCACCCCACATGGACAACATGGCCGCCACATGCCCGCGCGTCGTGCCGAACAGTGGGTTGGCCAGAATCAGTTGGCTGGCAAAGGGTGCCTCGGCCAGATCCTTCCACATCCAGGGCAGGGTATCGGGCTTGATCAGGTCGGGGTCGTACCCGAGAACCCGGCCGTGGAGTAACCGATCCAGCGATTCTTGCCCTCGCGATACGCGATCGGGATGTCCTTGGCTGTCGGCGGCAGATATGGCTCCAGCAGATTCGCATTCGCCAGGGCGATCAGCTGGAACGGTTCGCTGGACCAGAAGACATCCGCCTGCGGCCGGGCCGACTCCGCACGGATTCGCCGGGCCAGTCCGGTTGTCTTGTCCGCCTCGGTATCGAACAGCGGCTTGATGCGATACGGCTCGCCCTTGTGAACTCTTCGATCAGCATCTTGGCGAAGGGTTCGTCGACCGACGTATACAGGGTGACCTCGCCGCGAATGATCGGGGCCTTTTGGCTGGCGGCCTGTTTCTCGGCGCCCTTCTTTGCGGGGGGGCTTCGTCCGACCCGCAGCCAGCCGCCGTCAGCAACACGGAACATGCCAGCAGCAATGCACATGACCAGCTGAATCGTGCGGCGACGTGGGCAGCCATGAGTCTATGGCTTGGCTGGTTGCTTCGCCGAAGTTTTAGAATCCTGTAACCGCCCAACTCCTCGTCGAAATACTCCTGGACGGGCTGGTCATACTGGGGGGGAAGTTTGTGCTCGTCGATGGTCTTGGCTGCCTCCTGCTGCGCGGCGGTAACGACATCCGTCAATTCCTTTCGGCTCTCCGCCTTTGACCTGCTGACTGTCATCGAAATACTCGCCGATCATCCGGCCGTTCTGCCAGAGCCCCTTGATCTTGCTGGTGCGCGATGGCGGTCGGGTCTTCTCCACCGGGCGGACGCCGCCGGCGCCGTGCCCCAACGCCCCTGAGCCCTGGCCGTTGCCGTTGGGATTGCCGCCCATCGGCTGGCCCGTTCTGCCGTGCCGCACATCGCA
This sequence comes from uncultured Planctomycetota bacterium, assembly GCA_963787325.1. Lineage (GTDB taxonomy): Bacteria > Planctomycetota > Phycisphaerae > UBA1845 > JANYLN01 > CAWBCK01. Next base: position 6,706 of record CAWBCK010000007.1, on the reverse strand, counting down.
CTGCCTTACATGGCGGACTCCTCGCCCACCGGATGTCAGCCAGCATCGCCTGCATCTCCTGGGCCTGCTCCTGCATGGCTTCCATTTCGCTAAGCTGTTGTTCGTGCCCCGGCCATGCTACCCGGAGTGAGCCCCGACCTGTGCCGGCCTGGCCCTGCTGACCCTGCTGGCCGGCCTGCTGTCCCGTCCTCCCTTGCCCGGCTGCTGCTGACCCTGGCCCTGTCCTTGCTTCATGCCGGAGGCGGCGTCGCTGAGGGCTTGCCCAAGGTTGTTGGCCATCTGGGCACCCTTCATCGCGGTGGCGAGTTTCTGCATCATCTGGGAGGCCTGCTCGTCGGAGAGCCCTTGCTGCTTCATGGAATCCTGGCTGGCCCTCCAAGATCCTGGTCGGACAAGTCGCCGACCCTTTTGCATGGCCTGCTGGATCTTCTTCATCTGGGCCTCGGAGGCGCCGGCTGCCTGCATCTCCCGGGTCAGTCTGTCCGACAGCGACTGGTCCTGCAACGCGGCTGCAAGTTTTTCCATCTCCTGGGCGAGCTGTTTCTGCCTTGGCCGGGTCCTTGGCCGCCTCCTGGAGTTTCTCCGGGTGTTCTTTCATGGTCTGCTTGGCGTCCTTGAAATCGCCGGTGCTAGCGTCTTGGGTGTTTGCTGACCAGGCCCTGTTCGTCCATCTGGGCCAGCGAGAGTTTGTTCAGCGCCGACTGCATGCCTTCCACCTGCCGCTGAAGGTTGCTCTGCTCCTGCCGCATCTCCTCTTCAGGGCGGTCATCGGCTTGACCGGCTCGACGTACATCTTGTCGGGCTTCTTCGTAAGATCGGCCAATCTGTTTTTCCATCTCGTCGAGCTCGTTTTTCACGTCCTCGCTGAGAAGGCCCTTCTGCGACAGCCGCTCGCGGATCTCCTTGACCTTCGGCTTGACCTCCTTGGCGACAACCTGCTCGATGCCCCGGGCCTGCTCCCTGCTCTGCGGCTGGCCTGCAACCTGCCCGCCACGTCGAACGTCGGCAGCAGCCAGACCACCAGCAGTGCCAACCCCCATGTCGCGGCGGCGTGGCTGACCGGCCGGGGATAGCGAACCGGCAGGACATTCCGCACCTGCAGCATCGCCGCCGTGCGTTCGGCATCGGCGACCGCCGCTTGGGCGAACGGATCGGCTGAGGCCCGCAGATACAGCGCCGTTGTAAGACGCTCCTTGGCCGACCCGGCTTCATTGAGGGCTACCGCGGCGGCAAATCGGTCTTCCGCTGTCAGCATCAGCCAGAACATTGCTGCGCGGCCCGCCAGCGCCGCAGCGATCCAGGCGGCATGGTGCAGGGGGATGTTGAGCCCAACGATCTTCTTAACGAGGACGGCTATCAGCCATACCAGGCCCGCCCAGAGCAGACACTTGCCCAAATATCGCAGGTAGCGGTATGCCCGAAAGCGGCTCACCGGGCTCGGGGACGGACTTGTTGGTCGATGAGTGACATGGTCTGATCCGCCTCTCTTTCCGCTACGAGATTTTAATGGAGCGGCCTGTCCGAAACAACCAAACTAAAGACCGGCCGCGAGGCACCCGATCTTGATGATAGGACCTCGCCATGTGCGAGGGTCCGGACGTGCCCTGGCCACAGAGGCCAATCACCCGGGGAGTCCTGGTGACTCTATCAGTTCAGACAATACTGGATCGCAGGCAGAAGCGGCAGGTGGAACTTCACCGCCGGCGGCTGGGGCGAAATCACCAGCGATTTCGACCTGCTGCCTCGCCGTACGGACGCTGACGGGCCTGACGCCGAAGATCTCGAACTGGCCGGCCAGATCCAACGCCAGTTTCTGCCCCGCACCTTCCAGCGATTCGGACAATTCGAGGTCGGCTCGGCGGTCTTGCCTGCCGGCCAGATCTGCGGCGGATCATCACGTGACCGTGTTCGGCCGGCAGTGGCTGTCCTTCTGGCTCGTCGATGCGACTGGCTATGGCGTGGCAGCGGCCATGCTGGCGACACACCTCCAGCCGCAACTGCGTCGGGTGGGTTGGGACGAGAAACGTCATCAGCCGCGATCGCCTGGAAGAAAGCTTGCTCGCCTCGTGAGAACTTCTCCTTTCGCGTCAGCCGGGCGAGCCGATGTTCGTCGCGGCCATCTGCGGCCTGGTCGATCTGCTGTCCGGCCGTGTGCTGCTGTTGCGCGGCGGCTCCCCGGTGCCGATGTGCGTGCGAGGCGACGGGCTCATCGAGCCGGTCCTCAGTAGCGGCAGACTGGTGGGCATCGAACCGGGCAACGGCTTCGGTCTGTTCGAGACGACGTTGCCGGTGGTGAAGTCGGCTGGTGGTCCTGGGCCCGACGGCCTCGAACGGCTGTATGACGTCGAATGCGTCCAGGCCAACAAATCATGTCAATCGACCTTCGACTTTGAGTGGCTCCCGTCGTGGCCGGGTGCCTGAGGCCCTCGACCGTTTACGGTTCCGCTGGTGGAAGGCTCGCAAGGAACAGGCATGCGACGACGACGTCTCGGTGATCGTCCTGCGCCGCACGTGATCATCGCTTGGTTTTCTGTGGGGTGCCACTGGCAGCTTGCCCGCCAGTGCGATTCTGAAATGGCCTCGGTTACCTGTCGTCCAATTGGACACCGGTGCTATAGGCACATTCTACCGCCACCAATACCGCCAGATCAGCACTGCCGGAATCGACAAGACAACAAACCAGATCACCACGACAACGGCCGCCGCCGCAACGTTGCGGCGGGGCGCAGCATGGGCCTGCGCCTTCTGCCTGCATTCGACCAGCACCTGCGGCGGGATCAGCTCCAGGACAAGGGCAATCCCCAGCGGGATCAGTACGAAGTCATCGAGATAGCCGAGCACGGTAATGAAGTCCGGGATCAGATCGAGCGGACTGAACGCATAGCCCGCTACGCAGGCCGCCAACATCTTGGCGTACCAGGGCGTTCGCGGGTCCCGGCAAGCGAGGTACACCGCATACGCTTCGGTCTTGAGTTGTCCGGCACGCTGCCGCCACTTCTGAAACATGACGGTGAATTGAGGCCCGTCCGATGAATGTAGCGAGGCCGGCAGAAGTGTTCGTCATCCGGCAGTAGCATCCGAGATGCCCGCCTACAAGAGGCCAAAAGTAGTTAGTCCCGCTGCACGCACAGTCGCAACGAGGTCCTTAGTACACTTCGCCAGGAGCAGGGCTACACAACACATCGCCCGTGTTCCCCTCCTGTCTCACGCTACGAGGCATTGCCTACTGCCCCGGCTGCGTTAGCCGTTCGGCGTTTTCGCCCGATGCCTTATCGGGTACCCAGTACCCTGATAGTCCGTGCAAGTTCCGTCAGTATCAGTGACGCCCAACTCGCAACTATCGATGGCAACTCGTACTTCGCCGCAGGGCTCACCAGCCGTCAGTCTTTCGTAGCCCTCATCCTGGCTCAAGAAAGGTATGATACGCGTTTGGGGGGGGCAAATGGGAAAAGCGAAAACACCGGCTGCAACAGAATGATTCGCCGTTCGTCTGGCTGTACCGCCTATCGGCACGATCCCCTTGCTTCTGAAGTTGTGGCCAGGGAACGGGCGCACAACGCTGCCGCACGGAGCATTTCCGGACCATGCGCAATTCGCCAAGGGGGCGTTTTGCCCAAACGGCGGCGCTGGACGGTCTTTCGCTGGGGCCGGCCGTAGCGGCCATGAAGGTCAATAACCTTCCACCATCGTTACCATCAGACCCACCGACGTTAACTGTTCGACGCACAGTTCGGCCCGTTCCTTGTGCGTACTCAGCACGACGGATTTGCCCCGGGTATGTGCCTCATTGGTTCGCTCGTGCGCGTGTTCCAAGGTCAGCGGGACCAGTTGATTGAGCCAACGCACCACGTTCTCGAACACGTTGACCTCGTCATTGTGCAGCAGGACGTGATACAGAGGTTCGTGCTGAGGTTCCGTGCCTCGCTGGGGCTGGGTCCGCGACGACTCGGCTTCGGCTGGCGGAGCAGTGGCCGTCTGAGTGGGACTTTCGACAGTCTCAGGCATGCGTGCATCTCCTGCGCTATCTGTCGGTCACCGAAAGGGGAACGAACCGCCAAGAGTCTACAACCCAATTGTAGGCCCACAGCGGCGGGAGCAGTGCGGTATGCTGCAAGTCCAAGCGGCGCAAGCGATCGCACCGGCGGTGTTGCAGGCGATGTGGCTATCTGCTTTGTGCGTTGTATCTGCCTAGCGGTCTTGCTTCGCTTTCTGCGTTGCCGGCGCGGCAGGGGCAGCTCCCTGCACGCGCGGTGCGGGCCTGCTCGGCGTAGCTGGTATCGGGGGCTTGTTTGAGAACCTGCCTGTAACACTGCCGCGCCTCGTCGTAGCGCCCCATCTGGGCGTAGCGATTTGCCAGATTCAGCAGCACCGGCGCGGCAGGCTCCGCCTCCTGGCGCGCCATCTGCGTCGCCAGCGCCTTGTTCTTTTCGAGATTGCTCAGGGCCTGACGGGCGGATCCAGCCGCGTCGGTCCGCGGATACAACTCCACGATCAGACGGTAGTATCGCCGGGCATCGGTATAGCGGTGGCTCGACATGGCGGACTGGGCCAGTTCGAGCGTGTGGGCCGCGGACGCCGCATTCTGCCGGCGCGTGACCTCCGCCCACTGCTTGTTATTGGCCTGGATCTGCTTGATGGTTTCGATCGCCTTGGCTGCCGGCGGGGTTCCATAGAACTCTTCCGCCACGGTCTGCAGCTGATCGTAAGCCTCCGCGGTAAGCCGCCTGCTCAGAAGATGCTGAGCCTTTGACAACATGTCCGCACCCGTCCGGTCGGACTCGGCGAGCAACTCCTCTGCCTGATGATGGAGCGGATGATTGGCCGGCGACTGCTTCGGCTACGGTAGAGGCCAAGCCGACAGCCAGGAAAAACTCCTTGTGTTCGAAGGCGGCGTTGGCGCGGTTCAGCCGGATGCTCAGTTCATTCGTCCGTTCGTGCGACAGCCCGTCTTCCGTCAGTGTTGTGTAATAATCCGGCAGTACGCCCGCTACGTGCCAGACCGGCCCTGACCAGATGACCGTCTGGTCGGGCCCGACGAGGTAGACCTTCGGCAGCGGGGTGAGCCCCAACAGCAGCGGCAGCGGACTGCCCATCCCGATCGGCAGCGAGATCTCGCCTTCCGGCAGGCTCTTGCTGACCTGTTCAGCCGGCTCGACCGTCAGCAGGTACGCCGTCACTCCCTTTGCTGCCCACGTCTTTTCGACGTCCGCCAGCATGGTCGCCGCCTGTTGGGACTGCCGCGACCACGGTTCCAGCACGCCGACGATCCACAGTCGGCCTTGCAGGTTCTCGCCCTGGACCGGCTCGGCTGCGTTGAGCCACTGTGCAGCCGGTAACCCGGCTATCCGCAGCGCCGCAGGCTTCGTCGCCGGCGCAGCAGCACTAGCCGCAAGCGGTTCATCCGCCCCCCAAGCCAGCCCCGCCATCGCCAGCATCACCGGCACGATATATCGATATGTCCTGCGCATAAGATTCTCCAGGGTCCTGCTTTGCCAGATGTTACCGGCCAGATGCTGCCAGGCCAATACGGCTGGCCAGATCTCTGACCAGAGCATCGCGAGAGCGGCTATCGAGGCATTTTGTCAGTCCAGGAAGGCTGTCGGTCTGGTTGGCAGCAGACGGCGGCCCGCTACAAGTGCGATCATTGCTCGGCGGTCAGCAGAAATTCCGCCGGCGACGTCGACAGGCCTGCGCTTTCCCGCCTCCGCCATCAGAAGCGACGCGTAGGAATCGGTAATGCTCTGCGACGGGTCCAGTCCCAGGTCCGCCGCTACAGTATGGACGATGTCTTCCGCCGGTCCTTCAACCTCGACAAACCGTCCCAGCAGCGGCAATGTGTCCAGTTCGACGAAACAGCCAGCCAGCCTGTATCGCCGCCGCACATCTGCAGATGCAGCATCAGTCGATAACCCAGCCGGTTGAACACATCGAGCATCGGCTGGGGGGCGGAGACCTCCAGTTCGATCTCCTCCCGCTGCTTGACGGTGCTTTCCTGGCGGGCACCCTTATACGTCAGCACGTAGTGGCGCTCACCGTCCGCCTCATCAAGACGCCGGACCGAACGCAGACGCAGCCCGCGGTCACCAGCCAGCAGGTGCCGCTCCTGCGTATCCAGGAACATGTCATCCTGCAGATACTCGCCGACCCATTCCGCCTGCCAGCGCGTTGAGTCGCTGCACGACGCCTGCATGGTCCGCCACCGGGACCTTCATTTCTGTTTCGGTTGGCATATGTAGATCCGCATTTGGTCTTTTGAAATAGCGTACGACGATGCTTCGCCGCCGCCGGCCACTCTACAACAAGTACTGCCGCCTCCAGTTAATGTCTGCGACAGGGGTGTCGAAAGTCGTATCCGGCGACCGCTGGTGCGATTCCAAACGAGCCCGAAGCGCAAGCGAGGGTGTCTGTTCTCATGACAAGTGCAGGGAATCGGACGACATCATGGGCATGACCCTGGAAGGGCCCATATCGGCCAAAGACTGAGATCCAACCAATCGCAAGACATACCAGTTCTCACCACTGTAGCAGCACTTGGTGGGCACGGTCCTGCAAAACGCTGGTGCTCGACGTCCGCCTCTGTTGTAGAATGCGCTTGGAGTGTTGTGGGTCTCAGTCCAACCGCCCGCTATCGGCAGAATAGACGGTTTCTACACACGCTCTCAGCCGACCGGAACCAAATCCGCCACCTGATGCGCGGGGCGGTCAC
>CAWBCK010000006.1:0-37307 GCA_963787325.1 uncultured Planctomycetota bacterium | reverse complement strand
GGTCATCCAAGTTCGTTTTCTTATCCTGCGGTGCAGACGCTACTTGCTCGCCGCTGCCTCTTCCTTTTCCGGCTCGGCGGGCACGGCCCGCACGGCGGCGGGCGAGGCGGCCGGGAGGCGGTAGAGGATGATCAGGTACAGCACCGCGAAGAAGGTCGTGTAGACGCTGATCATCTGGGATATCGTGAACAGATACGGCCCGATGTGCTGGTCCATCGGATTATCGCCGCGGATCATCTCTTCCAGGAACCGGCCCACCCCGTAGAAGATGAAGACCAGCCCGAAGACCATGCCCTGCTGTTTTCGTCGCATGAAGATCGCGTGCAGCAAGAGGGCGATCAGCAATGCGTCGATGATCGCATAGACCTGGGTCGGCTGCACGGGCAGCGAACGATAGTTGTGAGCCATCGCGGCGATTTCGCTTGGCGTCTCACCGTACTTGTCGTAGGCATAGTAGACGTCGTAGTACTTTCGCCGATTGTCGCTCAGTTTCTGCCGGGCCTCTTTCACCTGCGCGACGAGGCTGTCGATTACAGCCGGCGCAGCTTGTCCTTTTGGGCCTTGACCAGGGCCTCTTGCGCCTCGTCCAGCTTCTCCTGCGGTCCGTTGATGACCTGCGGACTGAGGTTGATATGGTCGCGGTCCAGCGGCGTGGCTACCGGGTAGCCGGGGTAGGAGTACAGCAGCTGTTGCGGGACGTCCACGAGGCCGCGATGCCAGTGCTCGTTGAAGGGAGGGCTGCCAAACGGGAAGGTCACCGCCCAGGGTACCGTCTTGCTCGGCGCGCCCCAGCAGCAGCCGTTCAGGAAACAGCCCATCCGCCCGAATGCCAGGCCCAGCATCAGCGACAGCGCGAGGATATCCAGGTAGAGCCGGATCGAATGCTTGGCGTAGATCAGGTAAATCAGTGCCCCGGCCACCGCCAGCAGGAAGCCGCCGTAGAACACCAGCCCGCCCTTGGTGATGTCGATGACAGCCATCAGCGGGCTCGGCTGGTTGGCGAAGTCCTGCTGCCAGAACTGGATGACGTATAGCAGCCGAGCACCGGCGATGCCGCAGATCAGCGAGATGAAGCCGAGGTTCAGGATGACGTCGGGGTCGGCCTTGACCTTCTGGCGCGGTACATAGCCCACCAGGTTGCGGCGAAGAAACCAAGCATCATCATCATCCCATAGGATTTGATGCTGATTCCCCACGGCAGATTTAGCATAATCGGATGCATTTACGACTCTCCAATACCCAGCGTTTCTCGCGTCCCTGGCCAGATAGTTTGGCTGTTCTGCTGCCGGCGTTTCCTGGCTTCGCCCCTCGGTCCTGTCTTACTGCATACTTACCCGACAGGCCTGATGTTCAACCCGCGATGCGATGGTGTTGCGCTCGCCCATAAGGGCGATCTTTACCGTATGTTCTTGCACATCATCAGGTTGCATGTAAGCAAAGGCCATGATGATCACTTTGTCGCCGGCCTGTACCAGCCGCGCGGCTGCACCGTTGGTACTGACTGTGCCGCTGCCGGCTGGTCCATAGATTACATAGGTTTCGTGTCGGCTGCCATTGTTGCAGTCGGCTACCAGCACGCATTCGAACTCGCCGATGCCGGCGGCCCGGGCGATCTGTTCGTCGATCGTGATGCTGCCTTCGTAATCCGGATCGACCGAGGTGACGGTTGCCCGGTGAATCTTACCCTTCAATACTTTGAGGAACATAGGCTTACGACTCTTCCGTTGCAGTTGCGATCTTCCGGCTGCCTGCCGCTGTCAGTCTCTTGCCTCCCCCTGCGTGTCCTCCGCATCCACTACGATATTGTCGATCAGCCGGGTCGGGCCGATCCGGATCGCCCCGGCCAGCAGGACCGTGCCCGCCACTTCCGCCCGGCGCTCGAGGGTCTCGGCGTCGAAGGCGTCCAGATAGTCAATGGCAGACAAGCCGGTGTCCCGGACGACACGCCGCATAATAGCAGCAATCTGGCTCGACGTCCTTACCCCACTGCGAATTGCCTCGCAACCCACCCGCAGCGCCCGCGACAGGCACAGGGCCTGCCGGCGCTGCTCGGCATTCAGGTAAGCGTTTCGGCTGGACATCGCCAGTCCATCCGGTTCTCGTATGATCGGGCAGACCGCGATCTCAACCGGAAGATTCAAGTCCCTGACCAGCCGCTTGAGGACCACCACCTGCTGGGCGTCCTTCTGGCCGAAATACGCGACGCCGGGCTGTACAATGTTGAACAGCTTCGTGACGATGAGGCATACGCCGTCGAAGTGCCCCGGCCGGACCGCCCCGCACAGGCCGTCCGCCAGTTTATTCATATGAATAGATGTGAGGGATCCGTCGCCGTACATCTCTTTATCGGACGGTGCGAAGACGAGGTCGACCTGTTCGTGGGCGCAGGTGTCGAGATCGGCCTGGAGTCGGCGAGGGTACTGGTTGAAATCCTCGCCGGGTCCGAATTGGGTCGGGTTGACGTAGATGCTGACGACGACGATATCACACTCGCTGCGGGCCCGGTGGATCAGGCTGGCGTGGCCGGCGTGCAGGGCTCCCATCGTCGGTACCAGGCCGATTCGCTTGCCTTTCGCCCGGTGCGATGCCAGGGCGTGTCGTATTTCGTCGATCGTATCTATGAGTACTGGTCTGGTGCCGGTCATGTCGGATCCTTCGTCCCCAGTTTCTCCAGCAGCTGTCGTACGGTCAGGCCCAAGGCCGGGTGCAGTACATCCCGTGCGATTGCGTCCAGCGGCTCCAGGACGAATCGCCGGCGGTGCATCCGCGGGTGCGGCACAACGAGGGTCGGCGTCGCGATGATCGCCTTTCCATAGAGCAGCAGATCCAGGTCGATCATGCGGTCCTGGTTCAGCTGGCGGTCTTTCTGCGAGGCGCGGCCCATTTCCTTCTCGATGCGCTGCAGGGTAGCCTGCAGGGCGAAGGGGTTCAGTTCGGTCCGCAACTCGGCCACGCTGTTGAGGTAATCCGGGGCCCCGGGGCGGCTTCCTTCGGCGGTGTAGCCGATGAGCGGCCCGACAGCCGCCACGCTGCAGCCATCGGCCGCTGCCAGCAGATCCAGCGCACGCTTGAGGTTATGCTCCCGGTCGCCCAGGTTGCTGCCAAGCGCGATATATGCCGAACGCATCGTAGTCTGCATGCTCATCCGTGCGGTCCCATCGACCTGTAAACGAACCATGCTATCGCCTGGAGGAACGGCAGACAAGGAGAAGAGGAGACACGGAGACAAGGAGACCAACAGACAATAGAAGAGGAGAAAAGGAGACGGCGAACGGCAGGCAAGGAGGCACGACAGACAAGCAGACACGGAGACTGGCAGAAGAGGAGACAAACCAACAGCAGACAAGACGGGAGACGGGAAGGGGAGCGTGCTGTCGTTGGTGCCTCCTATACTGTATCCTGTAGCGTGTTGTCGCCCTTGGAGATCTTCCATGCTGGTAAGGCCGGCCCACAAACTCCTGTGTCTGGTAATACTGCCGGGACTGGTACTGGCTGGCAGCCTTTGCGGCTGTGGTCGTCATCAGGCCTCGACTTCTGGCAAGCCTGTACTGGCGGCAAGCGTTTTCCCGGTCGCTGAACTGGTTCATCGTGTGGCTGGGGACCGATGGCAGGTTGTCACCCTCCTGCCACCCGGCTACAGCCCGCATGGCTATACGATCCTGCCTGTGTCCGCTTTGGGTCTGCAGAAGGCCAAGGTGCTCTTTGCGGTTGGGCCGGGCCTGGACCAATGGGCGGTCCAGGCTGCCAAGGCCGCTACCGGTCACCGCAAGATCGTCCTGCTGGGCGAGGTGCTCCATCTGCCGGCACAAGGCGAATCGGCTTCCGCGGCTCAGGGCCAGGCAGCCGTCGAACACGATGAGCATGCTGACGTCGAGGCCGATGGTGAACACGCCGAAAACGAACGGCATGGCGAGGACCCGCACATCTGGCTCGACCCGGTTCTTGCCGAGAAGATCGTCGACGTGATCGCATCCGTCCTGTCCGAGCAGGATCCGACCCACCGGGATTTCTACCAACACAATGCCGCAGCAACAAAGAAGGATCTGGCTGTTCTCAATGACGAGTACCGCAGCGGTCTGGCGAACTGCCGGACTCGCACGCTTGTCGTTTTTCATCCGGCCTATGGCTACCTGGCCCGCCGGTATGACCTGCACCAGGTGGCTTTGATGGGGCTGGGTGGGGTGACACCGGCCCGGATGGAACAGGTTGCCAGCCTTATTCATGACGAGCACGTTCGGGCCGTTTACCGCGAGCCGCAGTACGAATCGAGGTGGATCGAGGCGATCGGCCGGCAGACCGGCGCCAAGGTTCTCGTCCTTGACCCGATGGGCCAGCCCAACCGGCCGGGGTACGACTCCTACTTCGACATGATGCGCAGCAATCTCGCTGCCTTGAAGGAGGGCCTTGGCTGTGGCTCCTGAGTCCAACCGGCATAAGCATCATGCCCACGGCACGCCCTATGTAGGCCACGAGCACATCGGCGACGAGGCGATCTGCGTGGAGCATCTGTCTTACGTCTATCCGGACGGTACGGCTGCGCTGCGCGACGTGAACCTTCACGTTCAGGCCGGCAGCAGTCTGGCTGTCATCGGGCCCAACGGGGCCGGCAAGACGACGTTGCTTAAGATCCTGCTCGGCCTGCTGACGGGGTATCAGGGAAATGTAACAGTCCTGGGCATGACGCCGCCGGAGGCGCGCCAGGCCGGCGGCCTGCTGGGTTGCGTGCCGCAGCGTGCGACCGTCGACTGGAACTTCCCGATTCGCGTGCGCGATGCCGTGCGGCTCGGCCTTGCCGGCAGGACGCCGCTGCTGCGCCGTTACCGCCGGGACGATCTGCAGTTTGTCGAGCACCTCCTGAATGTCCTCGAAATCCCGCACCTGGCCGATCGGCCCGTTGGTGCACTGTCCGGCGGCCAGCAGCAGCGTGTGCTGATCGGTCGGGCATCAGCGCCTCGGCCGCACGTTCTTCTGCTGGACGAGCCGACCGTCGGAGTCGACGAGCCTACGCAACAGATGTTTCACTCGCTCATGGCACGATTGCAGCAGGAGTTTCGCCTGACGCTGGTGATCGTCTCGCACGATCTGCGCCGGTGCTTGCCAGTTGCCAGCGGGTGGCGTGTCTAAACCAGATGCTGCATTTCCACGACGTGCCCGAGCATCTCGGCGCTGAGGTGCTGACGCGCGTCTTTAAGTGCGAATTGCAGGACTGGCCACGACCGGGGCGCGGTTGAGCGCAGGTGGTGACTGGAAGCGGTTTCAAGTCCTTGCACTGGCAGACAAGCTGCCAGTGGCACCCCTAAGGGAGAGGTCTTGAAATTGGCAGGGCAATACAGAACTACGGAACGGATGCGATGACCTTTGACCTGATTACAGCTTACCCGTACGCCTGGCTGGGCAGCCTGGCCGTGGCGATCGCCTGCAGTCTGTTGAGCCCGTTCGTTGTTTTTAAGCGCATGGCCTTTATCGGCGAGGGCGTGGGCCACTCGGCGCTGGGCGGCATCGGCATCGCCTTTCTGGCTGGCATCTGGATTCCCTTTCTGACTGCTCCTGGCTGGACTGACCTCATCCTCGCCATGGTCTGTGTGGCGACGGCTCTGGGCGTCGGGCGGCTTTCCGTCGCCGGCCATATCGAGGCGGATGCGGCGATCGGTGTCGGGCTGGTCGTTGCCATGGCCGTGGGCATTGCCGGTCTCGACGTGTACTCGTGGCTTCGGCCGGAGGCGTATCGGCCGGACGTTGACAGCATCCTGTTCGGGGAGCCGCTGGCGGTAGGGCAGGGCCTTTGCCTGTGGGCGTGGATCGTGGCTGTTCTTACTGCGGGCCTCGTGATCACGGGATACCGTTATCTCGTGTTTTACACTTTTGATGAAGAAGGGGCGCTGATCTTCGGGGTGCCCGTCGAATGGATTCGGCGCGTATTCCTGCTGGTGATGGCGCTGACGATCGTCGCGGCCATTCGTGTCGTCGGGGTCGTGCTTGTCACAAGTCTTCTGGTCATTCCCGGTCTGATCGGACGTGCCATAACGAGGAAATTCACTGCGACAATCATCAGTTCGCTGGTCAGTGGGGTAATCGGCATGACCGTGGGGCTCGTGCTGTTCGCGGGTCTGGGGCACTTCACGAGCGGGCCGGTGGTCGTGCTGGTTCTGGCGCTAATGCTGGCGATGGCAATCTCTTACCGGGCGATAGCCGATAATCTGCGGCAGAAGAGTTTCCAATCCCCTTCAGCCCGGGGGCCGGCGGCGGCCTCGAGCGACAAATAGCCAGTTCAGTATCTCATTTCACTTGAACCTCAGGATTATGTGACCTTGCTGCGGAGACGCGTGCGCGCCAGGGTCAGATAAACAACGTCCGGGCGTGCCGGTCTTGCCCGATAACAGCAAAAGCGCAGAAGTTGCCCGACCTTATCGGGCCATGTTATGGTTTTATGTAGCGAAAACGCGGTCAGATTCAAGCGGCGCGAGGGACCGATACGAAATAACTAAAGGCCGACAGACGGCGTGTCGATTCCAGCAATGCGATGCAGGAGAACGGAGTCTCGGCAGGACCGCACGGAAGCGTGGTCGCGTGTGGCTTGTCGACAGACGACAGCCGCGAACGTCGGGCCTGAGAGTGCCTAAACGGCTCGGCGGTTGGTTTGCGGGTAAGCGTGGCAAGGAAATTCAAGTAGTGGTCGCCCGTGGCCGGAATAACCGGCCGCCTGGCGGGCAACTGCGAGACGGCGAGACGACTCGCCGCAGATCAGTGCCCGATGCAGAGTGAGGAGGCGCAAGAGAATGAGTCGCATTAACACAAACGTGCCGGCATTGCTGGCGTCCCGGAACCTGGCCAGTAACCAGGCTTCCATGAACACGGCCCTTCAGCGGCTGTCGACGGGCTTGCGCATCAACACCGGCAAGGATGACCCCGCCGGCTTGATCGCATCGGAAAGCCTCCGCAGCGAGATGACGGCCACGACGGCCGCCATCGACAACGCCAATCGGGCCAACAACATGGTCTCGGTCGCGGAAGGATCGCTGCAGGAAACCAGCGATCTGCTCAATCAGCTGCAGGACCTGGTGACCCGGTCGAGCAACCAGGCCGGTCTGAGCGATGAGGAAGTCAAGGCCAACCAGTTGCAGATCGATTCGATTCTCGATTCGGTCAATCGGATCGCCAACACCACCAGTTTCCAGGGCAAGAAGCTGCTGAATGGCAATCTGGATTATACCCTGAACGGGGTAACGGATACCGACCTGTCAGGCGTCCAGGTCAATTCGGCCAAGCTGCCGGAAGATGGTAACCGGGACGTGGTTGTCGAGGTCAAGAGCGCCGCGGCGACCGGCATGCTGAAATGGGCGGCCGAGGGTACCGGCGAGGATCAGAATCTTACGATCCAGGTCGCCGGGAACTACGGCACCGAGCTGTTCAGTTTTGCCGGCAGTACGAACGTCAGCGCCATGTCCTATGCGATCAACCAAGTCAAGGAACTGACCGGCGTCAGTGCCACGCTCAGCGCGACGGGCGGCAAACTGCAATTTAACAGTGTTGGTTACGGGGCGGACTCGTTTGTCAGCGTATCCGTCGTTGACAAGGCCACGGGTCTGACCTTCGATACGAAGGACTCCGCCGCCAATTCGAGCTCCAAATCCGAGGGCACCGATGCCCAGGTCACGATCAACGGCACGAAGGCCATTACCGACGGCCTGTCCGCGTCGGTGCGGACCAGCAGTCTCAGCGTGGATTTGACGCTCAGTTCGACTTTCGGTTCGGCCACGGGTACGAGCAAGTTCTCCATTGTCGGAGGTGGGGCGACGTTCTCACTGGCGCCGGAAGTGTCCCTGGCTGGGCAGGAGAGCCTGGGTATCTCATCAGTGACGACCTCCAAACTTGGCGATGGCAACGTGGGCTACCTGTCCTCATTGGGCAGCGGCCAGGACAACCAGTCCAGCTCCAAGAACTTTGCCACCGCCCAGCGCATCATCAACAATGCCATTCAGCAGGTATCCAGCATGCGTGGTCGCCTGGGCTCCTTCCAGAAGGAAACCCTCCAGAGCACCATCAACTCGCTGAAGGTTGCCTTCGAGAACACCGCGGCGGCAGAAAGTGCCATCCGCGACGCCGACTTTGCCAGTGAGACCAGCAGCATGACGCGGGCTCAGATTCTGATCCAGAGTTCGACCAGCGTGCTGCAGATGGCCAACCAGGCCCCGCAGAACGTCCTGAGCCTGCTGCGGTAAGGATTTCTAAACCCGTGGGACGGGGCGGGTTGGGCCCCCGGTAGGGGTTTCCAGCCCGTCCCGCTTCCCTCGATGAACGTCTGGTCCGGCGGTCACGGACGGATCCGGCGGGTTTGCTAAAGAAACATCTTGGGATTTGCCGAACAACTACGATGGAGTGTGAGATGTAAGTTGCACTACCGTGGCATAAGCGGCTGATGCAGGGCCGGACCTCTGGGAGCCTGGAACGGAGTTCCATGCTCAAGCCACTGACGTAACGCCGGTTTCGGATGGCGAGCAGTTGCGGAATCGGCATCCGACATGTCCCTCGCCTCGGGCGTTGGAGCGGTCCGAACGAGTTGGCAACATGTCGGCGGTTTCGAGGATTTGCCTCGAACCATCGGTATGCACGGCTGCATACCGACCCGTCAGACAGGGCGGTCAGACGGGTTTGTCACGGAGGATGCCATGAGTCGCATTAATACGAACATCAGCTCCATCCAGGCGATGCACCGCTTGGGCGCCAACCAGCAGGATCTCTCCCTCAGGCTCGAACGGTTGAGCAGCGGTTTGCGCATTAACCGCGGGTCGGACGATCCCGCCGGGCTGATCGCATCGGAATCCCTTCGCAGCGAGATCACCGGGATCAACCAGGCCATCGAGAACTCCACCCGAGCCGTCAACGTGATCGCTACGGCTGAAGGTTCGCTCAACGAGGTCTCCTCGTTGCTGCTGGACATGCGCGGCCTGATCAACAAGAGTGCCAACGAAGGTGCTCTGTCGCCGGAAGAGATCAAGGCCAACCAGCTGGAGATCGATTCGATCCTGGCCAGTATCGACCGGATCGCCAACACTACGCAGTTTAATGGGGTTAACCTCATCAACGGTGGTTTGGACTATGCCCTCTCCAGCGCCAATGCCAGCGATCTGGCCGATATCCGCGTCAACAGCGCCAACATCCCCGAAGGGTCCAAAATGCCTGTCGTCGTCGAGGTCCAGACGTCCGCGCAGTTTGCCCAGATCAAGTGGGCTCACGCCGGACTGGCTGAAGACAACAATGTCACCATCCAGGTCACCGGCAACAAGGGCAGCCAGATCTTCAGCCTTCGCCGGCAGCACCCACACCAGTGCAATGGCTTACAACATCAACTCCTTCAAGGACTTGACGGGTGTTTCGGCCACTACCAGTGGCGCCGGCGCCGGCGACGCCCTCTATTTCAACAGCGAAACCTATGGCGATCAATCCTTCGTAACGATCGAGAAGATCTCCGAAGACGTCGCCGGCACCTTCGCGACCTCCACCAAGGATGAAGGGCGAGACGCCTCAGTCCTGATCAACGGCCAGGCGGCGACGGTAGACGGCCTCAATGCCAGCGTCCGCAGCAACGGCCTGGACGTGGAATTGACCCTTTCCAGTACCTTTAACACAGATGGCAACTCAACAACCTTCGGCATCACCGGCGGTGGTGCCCTCTTCCAGCTAGGGCCCGATGTCAGAGCGACAGGTCAGTATCGGATGGGCATCCAGTCCATCGCCACCGGTAGACTCGGCAACACGGAGGTCGGCCGGTTGTCCGAGATCGGTACGGGTGGCAAGTATTCCATCGTCGGCGGCAACTACGAACAGGCCCAGGCGATCGTCGACGTGGCCGTCCAGCAGGTGGCTACTCTTCGCGGTCGCCTCGGCGGCTTCCAGAAGAACCAGCTCGAAACCAACATCAGCAGCCAGCAGATCGCTCTGGAAAATGCAAAGTCCAGCGAGTCCGCCATCCGGGACGCTGATTACGCCACCGAAACCGCGGCCATGACCCGGGCCCAGATCCTCGTCCAGAGCACGACGCAGATCCTGGCCATGGCCAACCAGCAGCCCCAGAACGTCCTGACCCTTCTCGGTCGGTAGACCTGGCGGCAGTACAATCTGACATAGATGAAGGACGGAAATGAAATCCGGCCCGTGCGAAATCGCACGGGCCGGCTCTCTTTCGGTGAAGCCTTGTTTCTGCGGTCCGCCGGCGGATCGTTCGCCAGAAGGTTTGTTTTTGACTGCTTTACGCCGACGCTCATGGCCGGCAGTCTTGGCGCGTCAAAGAGCGCCGCCCCTCATGCCGATATTCAACTATAGGATAAGGACTCTTTGCGCCGTTTTGGCAGAGGCGGATATTCCTACTGCCCAGGAGCAGTCATGGGTACGATAACTTCCGGCGTCGGCTTGATGTCCGGCCTGAACATCGATGACATCGTCACGAAGCTCATGGCCATCGAGCGCCAGCCCGTCACCAACCTGCAGAACCGGATGCAGCAGACGGACAGTCAGCAGGCTGCCATCACCGGCCTGATGGCGCAGGTGTTGGGTCTCAAGACCGCGCTCGTCCCTCTTAAGAACAACTCGTTCTTCCGTGCCAACAACGTTTCGAGCAGCAATACCAGCGTTTTGCAGGCTGCTGCGAATTCCACGGCGTCGGTCGGTACCTACCAGTTTCGTGTGCAGCAGATCGCCACGGCGCAGCAGATCGTCAGCCAGGGCGTTGCCGATCCCAACCGCAGCAATCTCGGCAGCAGTACGGTCGTCCTGGCGTCATCGCAGGCCAGGCTCACGCAGGCCACCAGCCTCGACTTCCTCAACAGCCAGCATGGGGTTACCCGCGGTACGATTCGCATTACCGACGGTGCCGGTCAAACCGCCGAGGTCGATCTGTCGAACGCCAAAACCGTCCAGGACGTTCTCGACGCCATCAACAAGACCGCCGGTGTCCAGGTTCGTGCCGAGGTGCGCGGCGACGGACTCGCCATCGTCGATCTCTCCGGCCAGCAGACCGCCGCCCTGACCATCGCCGACGTTACCGGTACAAATACTGCGGCCGGCCTGGGCATTGCCGGGTCGAGTACCAGCGGCGAGATCGTCGGCAGCGATATCAATACGATCAGTGAGGACACGAGCCTGGCCTTGCTCAACGACGGCAATGGTGTCAGCGTTCATGGCAAAGCCTATGACATGCAACTGACTGCCGCCGATGGATCCACATTTTCGGTTCGCCTCGGCGACCTGGCCGATACCACGACCAACCTCAGCCTGCTCAATGAGGGCCTCGGTGTCCGACTTGGAGTCGTCGAAGTCACGCATGCCGACGGCTCGACCAGTCAGGTCGATCTGACCAACGCCAAGACACTGGGGGACGTGCAGACGGCTTTCAAGGACTCCGGCAAACTGAATGTTACCGTTTCTGGTAACAAACTGCTTGTTAGCGATACCGCTTTGGGCAATACGGCGATGTCGATCAAGGACGTCAGCGGCCATGCCGCGGCCGATCTTGGGATCGCCGGTACGGCTACCGTGATGGACCCGACCCAGGCCCAGAAGATGACCGGTGAGGCCGTCTACAGTGTCCGCACGATCGGCGATGTCCTCCGGGCGATCAATGCCGCAGCCGGCAATGACGGCAAGATCACAGCCTCATTCGCAGCCGATAGCAAGAACATCGTCCTGACGGACAATACCAGCAGTGACGGTTCGCTCAGTGTAACCGCCCTCAACGGCTCGACCGCCGCGGCCGATCTCGGCCTTACTTCGGCTGCCGCCAACGGCGAGATCACCGGCAGACGCCTGATCTCCGATCTGAATGGCACATTGCTTCGCTCGCTCAACGGCGGCCAGGGCATCACCGAACTGGGCCAGATAAGTATTACGGACCGCGCCGGCAATCAGTCGACCTTCGATCTTTCCGGTGCCCAGACGCTCAGCGACGTGCTGTCGGCTTTGCAGGCCCAGCCAGGGGGCGCCCAGATACAGGCCAAACTCAGCGACTCGGGGCTGGGCATCGTCCTGGAGGACATCAGCGGCGGTGATGGCACTCTCACGGTCGAGGACGTTGCCGGTACCACGGCCCAGGATCTGAAGATCGCCGGCCAGAGCGATACGAACGAACTGCGCGGCGAGGCCCTCTACCGGCAGTACATCAACGGCAACACCCTTCTGAGCGATATGAACAACGGCCAGGGCATCGCCTCCGGCAGTTTCCGCATTACTGACAGCATGGGCCGGGTGACCACGATAAATGTCTCAAATCCTGGCAGTACGCGATTGCAGGACCTGATCAACGATATCAATGCTGCAACCAATAACAATGTCGAGGCCAGGATCAACGATACCGGCGACGGCATCGTCCTGGTCGATATGGCTGGCGGCGGACAGCAGCTCAAGATCGAGGACATCAGTTCCACAACCGCGGCGGACCTGCGCATCGCCGGTACGGCTCCTGAGGGAGGGACCAACCAGATTGACGGGCGTGCCAGTATTGAGATCGATCTCGACGCAACCGCCAGCCTCAACGACCTGGTTACCGAAATCAACAGCAAGGCCGGCAAACTGCTCCAGGCCAGCATTGTCAACGACGGTACGTCGGTGACCCCGTACCGACTGGTGCTCTCGTCTGCGAACACGGGAACGCGCGGTGCCATGACGATCGACACCGGCCAGGCCGATCTGCAGTTCAGCACGCTTGTCGAGGCGCAGGATGCCATCGTTTACTACGGCGACAACAATGGCGTCGGCGGCGTGCCCATCGTTTCGTCTGACAATACGCTGGACGGCATTGTTCCGGGCATGACGCTCACCTTGTCCGGCCAGGGCAGTGTCAGCGTGACCATCAGCCGGAACACCGACCAGGTCTCTTCGCAACTGTCGTCCCTCGTCGACAAATACAATGAGATCATCACCAACCTCGATGATCTCACCAAGTACGATTCCACGACCCAGACAGCCGGCCTGCTGCTCGGTGACTATACAGCCATTCGCCTCCAGGATGTTCTGAGCCAGGTGCTCAGCATCCGAGCCGGCGGCAGTAAGGGCAAGAGCCTTACAGATCTCGGCTTCTCCGTCGGTTCGAATGGCCAGATCTCATTCGACCAGGACGCCTTCAACAGTGCTATCAGCAGCAATCCGGATGGCATACGCACTATCTTCACCGCCCCTGCTAACGGCTTGTGGAAGAAACTCGACGATCTGCTTGGCGGCATGACCGACGCGACACATGGTGCCCTTACGCTGGAGACCCAGACCCTCCAGGGCCGGCATGACCTCTTCAGCAAGCGCATTGATGACATGAATGACCTGCTCGATATCAAACAGCGGCAGTTGTACTCGCAGTTCCAGGCCATGGAGACGGCCTTGGCACAAATGCAGGGCCAACAGTCGGTCCTGACAACCCTCAGCTCGATGGCGTCGTCGATGAAGGCGTCGTCTTCGTCATAGCGACAGGGTTGGGTCCGCGGCGGCCGCTGGGGAATGGCGGTCGTCCGCAGAAACGATGATCGAGGCCGGTTGGGCTGGTTGATCGGCCTTGCTCTGGCCAGTGCATCCATGGTGCAGATATGAACGAGAGAGCTCCGGACCAATATCTTCGAAACGCGGTGCTGACAGCCACGCCCGAGCAACTGCAGCTGATGCTCTACGACGGGGCGATCCGCTTTGCAACCCAGGCGCGCGAGGCGTTGCAGGCCAAAGAGATCGAGCAGACACACAACCTGCTTACCCGTGCCCAGCGCATCATCGTGGAGATGCAGAACGGCCTGCGTCCCGAGATCGCTCCGGATGTCTGCAAGCAGATGGCTTCGCTCTACAGCTTTGTCTATCGCCGGCTGATTGACGCCAACGTCAATAAGGACCTGGCCGCCCTGGACGAGTCCCTCAAGATCCTTAACCACTTGCGCGAGACCTGGATCCTGCTGATGGACAAGCTCAAGCAGGAGCGCAGTGCCCCCGGTGTTTCCGGCATGACGGCGCAGGAGGATCCCGATGCCGTTCCCGTCGGCGGCTTCAGCGCGGAAGGTTAACCCGACTCGTGTTGACGCCATCACTGCGGTACTCGTATAGTGTGCGGGTTACCCAGCGGTGTACGCACCGCGCTCGTGACACGGAGTGCCTCATGACCCGCATGCCCGCAATCCTTTTGATGATGACCTTGGCCGGGGTTCTTGCTACGGCCGCAAACGCCAACGCTCAGCAGGCGACCCAGCCAGCCGCCGCAGCGACCCAGAGCCAGCCTGCCCTCACGCCGGAACAGTACATGGCTAAAGGCGATCAGGCCGCCGCCGCCGGCAAGTATGACGTCGCCGCCGATGCCTACGGCAAGGCCTTCGCTGCCGACCCCGGCAACCTCAATGCCGGTCTGGCTGCGGCCGATTCCTGCCTGCGCAGCCAGAACCTGATCGAGGCCCGCGAACTGTACGACACCTGCCTCAAGCTCAACCCCAACGACTGGCGTATCCACTTCGGCCTTGGCACCTTGTATCTCCAACGCCAGTACTTCCAACTGGCCAGACCCTACCTCGAGCGCAGGTGCGACTGGCCCCGGCTGAGTCTCGCGGCAAGCCGCTGATCAACCTGGCGATCGCGCTCAACGGCCTTCACAGATCCGCCGAAGCCATGGATCGCGCCCGCAGGGCCCTTGCGCTCGATCCGTCCGATCTGACCGCCCACAGTACCCTCGTCGGTCTCTATGCCACGGCGGACCGCCTCGACGACGCCATCGCCGAGAACCGCGCTACACTCGATGTGATCCGAGGTAACCTGGTCGCCAAGCCGGACGATCGCCAGGCTGTCCAGCAGCTCGTTGATACACTGCGCCGACAGGTCGAGCTGCTTCGCCGCAAGGTCGTTGACGACCCCGACGACGTGGCCACCCGGCTGCAACTCGCCGACGCCCTTCAGCAGCAGAGCCTCGCCGGCCAGCAGCTCACCTACCACAACGCCCTCGATCTGCTCTCGCCGCTTCTCGAGAAGAACGCTGACAACGTGCAGCTGCTCTTGGCGCATGCGGAAGCTGTCATACATGGTGGGCCGGCCGAGCCAGGCTGCCGACGACCTCCACAAGCTCCTCGCAAAAGATCCGGGCAACAGCGAAGCCCGGCAACTGCTCGCCAAGGTTCAGCCTGCCGCCACGCAGGCCGCCCGCTGACCTTGTGTCGATCTGCCCGCCAGGTTCCATTGGCAGGGTCCCGTGCAATCGGCTATGGCATTAGTTTGCCGATCCCATCAGGAACAACACAAGTCTGAATGTACGCCAAGGGCCCCGGTTGCACGCAGTGCACAAGGGTTGTACGAAGGCGACCATCCACACCACTCGTGATACAATCGTTGAAACAGAATCCCCAGGAGATTGCCAGATGCCTGAAAAAGTCATCCTGATCACCGGCGCCTCGTCCGGCTTTGGCCAGCTTGCCGGTGAGCGCCTCGTCCGGGCCGGCCACCGTGTCTTCGGCACCAGTCGCCAGCCCAGGCCTGATGATACCAGATCCTTCGCCATGCTTCCGCTGGACGTCCGCAGCGACGAATCCGTCCGTGAATGCGTCGAGCAGGTCCTCGCCCAGGCCGGCAGAATCGACGTCCTCGTCAACAATGCCGGCTATGCCCTGTCCAGCCTCATCGAGGAGGCCACGCTCGACGAAGCCAGGGACCAGTTCGAGACGAACTTCTGGGGCGTCGTCCGCATGACCAAGGCTGTGCTGCCGGCTATGCGCCGCCAGCACAAGGGCCGGATTATCAACATCAGCTCCGTCGCCGGCCTCATCGGCGTTCCCGGCGAAGGCTTCTACTCAGCCACGAAGTTCGCGATCGAGGGCTACAGCCAGGCCCTTGCGCTGGAAGTCGGCGTCTTTAACATCCGTGTCTCGCTGATCGAGCCCGGCTATTTCAAGACCGGCTTCGGCGACGCTCGCAGCAAGGGCACCGACCTTATCGGCGACTACGATCCCATCCGCGAAAAGATCATGACCGCCTTTGAAGAAGGCGCCCGTTCCGGCGGTGATCCCGCAAAAGTCGCCGAATTGATCGAAAAGGTCATCGAATCGCGACGCCCGGCCTTGCGCTACCGCGTCGGCAAGGACTCGCTGCTCGTGCCGATCGTGCAGACCGTCCTGCCGCAGAAGGCCTTCGCCTGGGGCGCGCAAGTATTTCCTTATTCCCAAAAGGGTCTGATGGCAGCCAGGTGTTGTGGATGTGTTCCGCCTGCTGTAACGTGGTTGCCGGCCACGATCGACGCGAATACGAAGGAGTTGTAATGAGCACGCAGCCCCAGAATCGCCTGCCGCGATGGCGCGGCTTCAACCTGCTTGATTTCTTTACCGTCGCCAGCACTGGTGATCTCAGCGAGGACGATCTTCGCTGGATCGCCGACTGGGGTTTTGACTTCGTCCGGCTGCCGATGTGCTATACGCTGTGGATCGAGGACGACGATCCGTTCAAGCCGTACGAGCCGATGCTCGCCAAGATCGACCGTGCGATCGACCTTGCCCACAAGCATGGCATTCATGTCTGCCTGAACTTCCACCGGGCTCCCGGCTATTCCGTCAATCGTGAACGGGCCGAGCCCTTTAGCCTCTGGAAGGACCAGGCCGCTCTCGACGCCTTCTGCTTCCACTGGCAGCTTCTCGCCAGGCGGTACAAGGGCATCGATTCCGCCAAACTCAGTTTCAATCTTGTCAATGAGCCCCAGAACCCCTCCGTCCTGATGAGTCGCCAGGATCACGAACGCGTTATGCGCACGGCTGTTGCCGCTGTTCGCCAGATCGATCCCGATCGACTCATCATTCTCGACGGTTTGATGTGGGGCAATGATCCGCTGCCGGAACTGGCGGACCTGGCTGCGCAGAACGTCGCCCAGAGTTGCCGCGCCTACCTGCCGATGGGTGTTACTCACTATCAGGCCGGCTGGGTTTCGGGCAGCGACAAATTCCCGCCGCCGGTCTGGCCCGGTGGTCTGAATCTCGGTATCCCCTGGAACCGGCAGATCCTCGAAGGTCATTACAGGAATTGGGCGAAATTGCTGGCCAAGGGCGTCGGGCTGCACTGCGGTGAAGGCGGGGCGTTCAGCCGCACACCGCATGATGTCGTGCTCGCGTGGCTGACCGATGTGCTGGAAGTGCTCAGCAGCCTGGGGATCGGCTATGCACTATGGAACTTCCGTGGTGCTTTCGGCATCCTCGACAGCCAGCGCCAGGACGTCGCGTACGAAGACTGGCGCGGCCACAATCTCGACCGCCAGTTGCTGGACCTGCTGCGACGGTCTTAGGAGTGCTGTCGACCTTACACTGGCAGGCAAGCCTGCCAGTGGCACCCCCGTACGATGGAGGTTCGAAAGTGGGTGTCTACCGGCCTGCGGGCTGCGATGCGGTGGTGGCCATCCGTGCCGCCATGTTGTGTTCCCTGGCGTGCCAGGCTGGCACGCCTAACTTGGCCGAATCCCGCCAGGCCGTCAGATAGATATCTGCTGTAAACGTTGTCGCAGTCTTTAGAAGACTCCATTCCAAATGCTGTTGCCGGCGAATCCGTTTTCAGTGATCCATATCGGCTGGGAAATACCTTCTCCAGTTCATAGGTCTTGTCAACGAGGTTGTGACTGTGCTGGAGATTGGCAAGGATCGCCGGCCACAGGTCCTCAAAGGGGTGAATCTTCAGTCTCGCAGCCAGCACCTTCGGCTGTACGTCGATCTTTTCAATCAGTGCATCGACCTTGGCATGTATCCCGCTGTGCGGCGATTTGCCGTCGGCCCCGACCCGGCCGTCATAGTCGACCGTAGTGTGAAGCGGCTGGCAGGAATCTTCCGCGTAGTGCGCCAAGAGACTCGCGTAAACGAGACACTTGTGTTGGATGCCGGCATCATCGGGCCATTTGCGATATTGTGCGAAGGCCACCGTCAGCCGCTGCGTCCATTCTGCGATGGCGTACGGACAGGTGCCGATCTTATCCGGCTCGATGCCTTCCTTGGCGCAGAGTTCGATGAAGCGATATCGGCTGGCTGGCGGCGTCTTGCCTTTGAGCGGTTCAAGGTCGAAGTAGTGTTCGGGATACTCGCCGTTTCGCAGTTGCGGCAATGACTTGAGTTTGAAGACGTCCGGGTCCATAGCACCACCGGCGATCTCCGGCCCGGCATCGCGGAAGAACGCAGGGGCGTCCGCGGGCAGTGCCGCCACGGCAGCCTCCGTTGCCTTGTAATGCCCCAGGCCGTCAAAGGCCAAGGCCGGTCCGGCAAGGATTGCGACAACCGCCACGGCCCCAGTGCTGATGAGTTTTGCAGGATTCATACATTTCCTCGCATCATGATATGCGGGCATTGTACCGAATCTGCCGGGAGAAAGGCAGGCCGCTCATTCAGCCTGGCACTGAGGGGGCCGCGTAAGGAATGCGGGGGCGTGGCGGGGCAACAATCGCCAGACCCCGTGCAGCGATCTGCACGGGGCCCGGGTTCTCGCTGTAGTTCTACGTGTACATGAACTGCGCCGTGGCTTGGCATGGTCGGTCGGCGGTCAGTCTCACCCAGTGAGCGCTGAAGCCTGCGGGGAATTCATGATGCGCATACCCGGCGGCGCCCACCGCGACCTTCGTGTATGGCTTCCAACGGCCCGTGCCCAGGAAGTCGACCTCGACTGTGAAAGTCACGGAAGTGTCCGCATCGTGTGACAGATGCAGGCACTTGTGGTCGTATCCGGTCATCAGGTACGCGTCGGACGGCTGGCCGGCCTCGATGGGCGTCTCCCACCACGGGCCGCCCCATCCGGATGCCTTGCCGAACTGCCACAGGTCGTCGGTCTTGCCAAACCACAGGTTGCTCTGCGGCTCGCCGCAGAGGATGTTGTGCGGGCCCCAGGCGCTGGCATTGTCCGAGCCCATCACGAGCATTCCCCGCCACGAGCAGAAATCGCCGAGTACCCACAGGTGCGTGCTGATCGGCCGAACGCCGAAGACCGCATTGTCGAACGGCCAGGGGCACAGCTCGAAGAACGTCCCATGGCAGTCCATGAGCAAGCGTTCGTGCTCGGTCTGGCGGATCCGCGGCCATTCCGTCGACCAGCCGTGATCGAAGCAGTGGCTGGCCTTGGGCAGACGATACCGGCTCCACTGTCCCGTGCGGGCGCTGAAGAATTTGAGAATGGCCGAGGCCTTGTCCCACCCGGTGGCGAACATCGTATTGCAGCCGGTGCCCAGGCCGGTCACCTCGTAGAAGGCGGTCTTCTCCAGGACCGTCCAGTTCCGGCCGTCCCACTCGGCCAGGCATCCGCCGCTGTCCGGGCCTTCGAAGTCGCGAAGGTCGTAGGTGTTGTTGGCGACGACGACCCGGCCGAACGCCGAGTAACCCGCTTTGAAGTGCGGCCAGTGCCCAGCGGGTACCCCGAGCGGCTTGCAGAGATTGCCGAGCGATGTTGCCTTGAGCGTCTGAACGTCCAGTTCGAAGAATTCGCCTTCCATGCCGAGCATGTAGACCTTGCCGGCGGGATCTTCGAGGTGGCGAATCGTCGCGCAGAGGCGGACGTCGACCAGGTCTTCGATCGCGCGGATGTTGCGCTGTGCGTCGATGGCGTACGGGCCGAAGAAGAGCTGGTTTGTTTCCCAGTGGACCATGCGGTTGGTGTACGTGCCGACGAGGCTTTCCGGCCGGCGAACCATGTGCATGTCCGGGAAGATCTCGTACAGGCCGGTGCCGACGCCGCTGGGGCTCTTGCTGGAGACGTAGGTGATCGCCCAGAGACGGTCCGCCCAGTTAAAGAGGGCGCCCACGCCGCATTCGGTGCGCGGCGGGCCGAGCTCGGCGCCCAGGCACAAGCTCGGGGCAATGCCGCTGATCATCAAGGGATTGACAGTTTCAGCCATGTGTGACTCCTATGGTTACCTGGCCAGGTCCTGTGCGATGGCGTCGGCTGTCTCGTGCAGCCGCTCTACCAGGCGGGACAGATTGCGTTTGATGGAAGAGCCGGCGACGGCGAGCCCGGCGGCAGCCGGCTGACCTATGGGTACGCCAAGGCTCTTATCGTTGACCAGCGCATAACGCTGCCTGCGGATTTCATCGAGCTGCTGGAGAAGGGATCGTCGCTGCGGGGCGGCCATGTCATGATACAGATTCGCAGTTCCCTATTATCCTTGCCAGCCAGCAGCGTCAGGCCGATACTGGATTGGTCGGCTGCATAGAGCCCCCGACTTGCGATCGAGGCCTGCAATGGCTCGCCGGGGTCGGCGAAGAACAGGTAGGCCACCTGTCGTCGCCAGAGGACACCGAGTGCGACCGAAACAGCCGGCTCGGCCGCGCCAGCCGGTCCAGGTGCGGCAAAGCCGCCGCAAGCAGATGCGATCCCCGCAGGCTCATCGCCGCCAGCACGTGCAGCCCCGCGCCGGGTACATATTTGCGATCGGGCGTCCGCTCCGCCATGCCCATTGCCGCAAGGGTTCCCAGCAAGCGGTTGACTCGCGTATGCTCGGCGCCCAGCGTCGCCGCGAGATCCCGACTGCCGATGGGCTCCTCGCTGCCAGCCAGCGCCTGCAGACATTCCAGCCCGGTGATCAGGCTGGCGTTGGGCTGGGCAGGCTGTTCGGACCGGCGCGGTCGCGACATCTTATTCACGCTTTCCTTCCAGGCGACCGTCGTCCTGTCGCCACTGGTGCTATAGTAGCACCAATATATACGGGCTGTCAAGACCATGTCAAAGACGGCCCGGCGATGATCAGTGGAGAAAGGACGTGGAAACATTCGGGGGCGGCCTGGGCACTCCTTGGTGTCAGGTTACGCCGCTGGAGACGGGGCGATACGGCCGCAGTCTAGGCCCATTTGGCCGGCTGACTGGCCAGCTTCCGGTCCCAGCCGTCACGCGGTCCTATCTCGTGCGGGAAGTGCAGGCCGGGGTCAGGCCAGGCGGCGTCCATGCTCCTTAGGTTCTCAAAGCCGAGCACCTCGGGACGCTGGCTGCCGTCAAGGTACAGGCTGCCCCACTCGATGCCCGCGTCCGTGGCCCAGGCGAACTCAAAGGTATGCTCGCGACCACGCCAATCCCGACAGCTGCCTATGATCGTTTTGGTGTACATCGCACACCTCCATGTGGTGTCCGTCGGCCGGCCCGCGTATGCTGATGACATGAACCAGCCTCATGACATCATAGTCGTTGGCGCGGGTGCTGCGGGGCTCGCGGCTGCTATCGCTGCCGGCCAGATTGCGCACCAGCGGGACAGTGCGCCGCTGCGGATCGCCGTGCTCGATGGGGCCGAACGCTTCGGAGCCAAGATCCTCATGGCAGGCGGCGGTCGTTGTAACCTCACACACGAGGCGGTCGGGCCGGAAGACTATAACGGTCGGCGGAGCATTGTCCGTAACATCCTGGCGGCGTTCGGTCAGGAGGCGACGGTACGCTGGTTTGAGGACATGGGCGTCCAGTTGCGGCGAGAGGAGACGGGGAAACTGTTTCCGGTGTGCAACAGCGGGCAGGGGGTGTTGGATGCGCTGGTGCGACAATGCAGCGATCTGGGGGTGGCGATCCATGCGGGACATCGCGTGCAGGAGATTCGGCTGCTGGACGCGGACGGGTTCGCGATTCGGCATGATTTCGGGGAGGTCGTGGCCCGGCGGGTGATCCTGTGCACGGGAGGGCGGTCGTGGCCGGGAACCGGCAGTAACGGGCGGGGGTTGGAGATTGCGCGGTCGCTGGGGCATACGGGTACGGAGTTGTATCCGGCCCTGGTGCCGCTGGTGCTGAAGGAGGGGTTCTTTCATGCGGCGCTGGCTGGACTGACGCATGAGGTAGAGCTCGATCTTTTTGTCGATGGCAAGCGCGTCGATCGGCGGACGGGGAGTCTGCTGTGGACGCACTTCGGTATCAGCGGGCCGGTTGTGCTGGATGCCAGTCGGCATTGGGTTACCGCACATGCTACGGGGCATGAGGTCGAGGTCCGTTGCAGTCTTTCGCCGGGGCAGGATTTCGCGGCAGTGGACCATTGGTTTACAGAGCAGGCGCTGGCCCGGCCGCATCGGCAGGTCGAGAAGCTGCTGGCGATGCGTGTGCCGCATCGGCTGGCGGGGATGCTTTGCCGCTATTGCAATGTGGCCGGCGAAACGGCGATGAGTGATCTGCGGCGAGAGGATCGACGGGAACTGGTCCACGCGCTGATTGAACTGCCGCTGCCGGTGGTGGGGCATCGGGGGTGGGAGGTGGCCGAGGTGACGGCCGGCGGCGTGCCGTTACAGGAAATTGACTATCGCACGATGGAGTCGCGCAAGGCAGCCGGCCTGTATTTGGCTGGCGAGATGCTCGACTGCGACGGCAGGCTCGGCGGCTTTAACCTGCAATGGGCGTGGTCAACAGGCTACCTGGCGGGTCGGGCCGCGGCCGAGGCCGTGCTGGAGCCAGGGCAGAGGGTCTGACATGAAGCAAGCGTGCAAATTGCTCCGGATTGCCTGCCCTGAGTCATGCGAGTAATATGGATAGCAGGAGGTGCTGAATCTCTAGTGTCCGGTCATATGTTGAATAAAGTCAACTGGTTATGAGAAGCATCCTGTTCCATCTTGCACGATCCTTGCGAAAAAGCCTGCAAAAGGGGCGTTTTCTCGAAAAGCGTCACGCTCAGGATTTGCAGGATTGTGTAGAGATTCAGGTCCAGGTTCAGCCGCTTCTTGACCATGGCGACCAGCACATAGGCACTGACGGCGATCCAAACCTGCGTCTTGACCGCGTTGGGACTGGTGCCATAGAAGGCCTTGATCCGCAGGTGTTGCTTGATCCACTTGAAGAACAGTTCCACCTGCCAGCGGCTGCGGTACAGATCGGCGATCCTCTGGCCCACAACGGTGAAGTTGTTGGTCAGAAACACCAGTTTCTTCTGTGTGATCGGGTCGCGAAAACGGATACGACGCAGAGGAACAGGATGACCCTGGACCGAATAGAACCACTTCAGCGAGATCGTCTGATCGCACTGGACGCCACCGGTCTTGTCCTCGACCGGATGCGAGACCAACCGTTGAAAGCGGAACTTCTTGCGGGCCCGCGTCACGAAGAACGCTCCCGCCTGGGTCCAGCGATACAGGCGCGTAAAGTCGAGGTAGCCTCGGTCCATTACGTAGAACGCCCCCGGCTCCAGCACAAGATGATCCAGGAAGTGAACATCGTGCAATTTGGCCGGAGTAATGCGAATCACCGTGGGAATATTGCCTCGCAGGTCCAGCAGCGTGTGCAATTTGATGGCGTGCTGGCTGGACTTGTAATGTGCCCATGGAAACAGGCTCATGCACAGGTCGATGATGGTGGAGTCCAGGGCGTAAACCGTGTTGGCCAGGTCCAAACCCATATCGTCCCGGACATACAGGGTTCGGGCTTGGGCGATGAGCACCTGAGCGAAGTCGGCATAGATCCGCCAGTCGCGGGTCTCGTTGGCATCGGCCAGTGTGCTGCGAGAGACCTTGCCGCGAATCCCCATGTGATAAAGCCGTGGGCCAATGGTTCGCAGGCAGGCTACGATGTCGCGGAGACTCTCCCGGCAGGCCAACTGGGCAAACAGCATGCACAGGAACTGGTCCCAGCAGGAGAAGGTCTTGACCTTGTGATTGCCGCGATAGCGGGCGACGCACTTGCGAAACTCGTGGATCGACAGATGCTCGACCAGTTGGGCAAAGATGGTCCGTCCCTGATTCATGCCTGGGCCTCCAAAGAGACCCAGCATGGCCCAGCGGCAGAGCGGATTTCAAATCGATTACGGCCATTTTATGCCCTACGTTCTTACGGATCGGGTACTTATAATCGGTTGTCCGGTCATTGACCGGACACTAGTGGTGCTGAATCTATGACAACCGCTACCGATCATCCGTACGTTGTGCGCGACGACACGATCCTCAGCGGCGAGCCGATCATCAAGGGTACTCGGACGCCGGTCCGTGCGGTTGTCGAGACATGGCGGATGGGCATAGTGCCGGAAGAGATCCTGACGCACCTGCCACACCTGACGCTTGCGCAGGTCTTCGATGCTCTAAGCTATTTTGCCGATCATCAGGACGACATCCTGGGTTACATGGAGCGGAATCGCGGACCGCTGCCCACTGATCACTAACCACGGCGGATCGCCAAAGAAAAACCCGCGGCCGGCTTTACGCCGTTCGCGGGTTTTCGTCAAGCTAGTGCCCATATCTACTATACCATTCGCACCGGCCGATTCCAACCTTTTTTACCGCCACCGCTGTTCGATGATCTCTATCGCCTTAGGCATCGCGCGGGCGACTTTGGCGTAGTCAACCGGGCTGGTCGGTGGCAGCGCAATGCCCAACTTATCACGCAGGGCCGGCCGGACCGGGATATTGTGCGACTCGCTCTTTGCCAGCGCCTCCTCGACAAAGTCGCTGCAGAGAAATGTCATCAATTCCCTGGCTGCTTCGAGGTGCGGCCCGTTCTTGATGATGCCGGCCGTGTTAGGCAGCAGCAGCGTGCCGCCGTCGCCCATGTCGGGATAGGTCATCGCGATCTTCTGGCCTGCATCGCGCAGCACGTTGACGTCGTCCGTGTCGGTCGCGCAGATCGGAGCCTGGCCGAGCGCGACCTCCTTCGTCGCCACCGAGTTGCCCGCCGCCAGCCTGCCGGCGATGCCCGCTGCGGCGAGCTTGTCGACCCACGCGGTAAATGCCGGCTCACCCCACATGGACAGCATGGCCGCCACATGCCCACGCGTCGTGCCGAACAGCGGATTGGCCAGAATCACCTGGCTGGCAAAGGGGGCCTCGGCCAGGTCCTTCCACGTCTTGGGAAGGGCATCGGGCTTGATCAGGTCGGGGTTGTACCCGAGCACCCGGCCGCGCAGGCCGAAACCAATCCAGCGGTTCTTGGCATCGCGATACGCGATCGGGATGTCCTTGGCTGTCAGCGGCAGATAGGGCTCCAATAGATTAGCATTCGCCAGGGCGATCAGCTGGAACGGTTCGCTGGACCAGAAGACATCCGCCTGCGGCCGGGCCGACTCCGCACGGATTCGCCGGGCCAGTCCGGTTGTCTTGTCCGCCTCGGTATCGAACAGCGGCTTGACGCGGATATGGGTCCGCCTGGTGAACTCTTCGATCAGCATCTTGGCGAAGGGTTCGTCGACCGACGTATACAGGGTGACCTCGCCGCGAATGATCGGGGCCTTTTGGCCGGCGGCCTGGCTCTGGGCGTTCTTCTTTGCCGGCGGGGCTTCGTCTGATCCGCAGCCAGCCGCCGTCAGCAACACTGAACATGACAGCAGCAATGCACATGACCAGTAGAATCGTGCGGCGACGTGGGCAGCCATGAGTCTATGGCTTGGCTGGTTGTTTCGCCGGAGTCTTAGATTCCTGTAACTGCCGCAGTTCGTTGAAATACTCCTGCACCGGTTGGTCGTACTGGGGGGGGAGTTTGTGTTCATCGATGGTCTTGGCTGCCTCCTGCTGCGCGGCCGTAACAACATTCGTCAATTCCTTTCGACTCTCGCCTTTGACCTGCTGACTGTCGTCAAAATACTCGCCGATCATCCGGCCGTTCTGCCACAGCCCCTTGATCTTTGTCGGCGTCATGGCGGTCGGGTTCTTCTGCACGGGGCGGGCTGCGCCGCGCTCGCCCCAACGCCCCTGAGCCCTGGCCGTTGCTGTTGAGATTGCCGCCCATGGGCAGGCCCGTCTGGCCGGACATCGCATCGCTCATGGCCGACTGCGCGACTGGATGTCCGCCAGCAGCGCCTGCATCTCCTGGGCCTGTTCCTGCAACGCCTCCATTTCGCTGAGCTGCTGCTGGGCTCCGGCCATCGAGCCCGGCGTGGAACCCTGCCCCGCGCTGCCCTGGCCCTGCTGGCCGGCCTGCTGTCCCTGTCCGCCCTTGCCCGGCTGCTGCTGGCCCTGACCCTGTCCCTGTTTCATGCCCGAGGCGGCATCGCTCAGGGCCTGGCCCAGACGGTTAGCCATCCGCGCCCCCTTCATCGTTGTGGCGAGTCGCTGCATCATCTGCGAGACCTGCTTGTCGGAGAGCCCCTGCTGCTTCATCGACTCCTGAAGACTCTTCATATCCTGGTCAGACACCTGCCGCCCCTTCTGCATCGCCTGCTGGATTTTCTTCATCTGTGCGTCAGAAACGCCCGCCGCCTGCATCTCACGGGTCATCTTGTCCGACAGTGACTGGTCCTGCAGCGCCGCGGCAAGTCTCTTCATCTCGGCGGCCAGTTGCTTGGCCTCGGTCGGGTCTTTGGCTGCCGCCTGGATCTTTTCCTGAAGCCTCTTTCAGCGTCTGCCTGGCATCCTTCAGATTGCCGGTGGTAAGTCTTTGGACAGCTTGCCGACCAGGCCCTGCTTGTCCATCTGGGCCAGCGAGAGTTTGTTCAGCGCTGACTGCATGCCTTCGACCTGCTGCTGAAGGTTGCTCTGCTCCTGCCGCATCTCCTCTTTCAGGGCGGTCATCGGCTTGACCGGCTCGACCGACATCTTCTCCGGCTTCTTCGTGAGATCCGCCAGTTTGCTCTCCATCTCGTCGAGCTTGTTCTTCATGTCCTCGCTGAGAAGGCCCTTCTGCGACAGCCGCTCCCGGACCTCCTTGACCTTCGGCTTGACCTCTTTGGCGACGACCTGCTCGACACGCTGGGCCTGCTCCTTCTTCTTGCGACTGGCCTGCAACCTGCCCGCGACGTCGAACGTCGGCAGCAGCCAGACCAGCAGCAATGCCAGCCCCCATGTCGCGGCAGCGTGGCTGACCGGCCGGGGATAGCGAACCGGCAGGACATTCCGCACCTGCAGCATCGCGGCAGTCCGCTCGGCATCGGCCACCGCCGCCTGGGCAAACGGATCATCCGATGTCCGCAGATACAACGCCGTCGACAGACGCTCCTTGACCGACCCGGCTTCATCTAAGGCTACGGCTGCGGCAAATCGGTCCTCCGCCGTCAGCATGAGCCAGAACATCGCAGCCAGACCGGCCGCTGCGGCGGCGATCCAGGCGGCATGGTGCAGGGGAATGTTGAGTCCGAAGATCTTCTTGACGAGGACGGCGACCAGCCACGCCAGGCCGGCCCAGAGCAGACACTTGCCCAGATACCGCAGATAGCGGTTCGCCCAGAGGCGCCACCGGGCCGAACGGACGCGTTGATCGATGAGTGACATGGTCTGATCCGCCTCTCTTTCCGTTACGGGATTTTAATGGAGCGGCCTGTCCGAAACAACCAACTAAAGACCGGCCGCAAGGCACCCGATCTTGAAGATAGGGTCTCGCCATGTGCGACGGCCCGGAAGTGCCCTGGCCACAGAGGCCAATCATTCAGGGAGTCTTTGTGACTCTATCTGTTCAGACAATACTGGATCGCAGGCAAAAGCGTCAGGTGGAACTCCATCGCCGCCGACGCGAGATTACCAGTGATTTCGACCTGCTGCCTCACCGTTCAGATGCCGAGGCCCCCGACGCTGAAGACCTGGAGCTGGCTGGCCAGATCCAACGCCAGTTCCTGCCCCGTACCTTCCAGCGATTCGGACAATTCGAGGTCGGCTCAGCGGTCTTGCCGGCCGGCCAGATCTGTGGCGATATCATCGACGTAACCGTGTTCGGTCGACAGTGGCTGTC
This sequence comes from uncultured Planctomycetota bacterium, assembly GCA_963787325.1. Lineage (GTDB taxonomy): Bacteria > Planctomycetota > Phycisphaerae > UBA1845 > JANYLN01 > CAWBCK01. Next base: position 9,767 of record CAWBCK010000006.1, on the reverse strand, counting down.
CTTCTGGCTGGTCGATGCGACGGGCCACGGCGTGGCAGCCGCCATGCTGGCGACCCACCTCCAGCCGCAGCTGCGTCGAGTGGGTTGGGACGAAAAACGTCATCAGCCGCGATCGCCGGACAAGGCCCTCGCCCTGCTCAACAAGCTTCTCCTGTCGCGTCAGCCGGGTGAGCCTATGTTCGTCGCAGCCGTCTGCGGCCTGATCGATCTGCTGTCCGGTCGGGTGCTGCTGTCCCGCGGCGGTTCCCCGGTGCCGATGCGTGTTCGCCGCGACGGGCTGATCGAGCCGGTCCTCAGCGGCGGCAGACTCGTCGGAATCGAGCCGGGCAACGGCTTCGAACTTATCGACATGACGCTGCCGCCCGGCGAATCCCTGGTCCTCTGGACCGACGGCCTCGAACGCCTCTACGACGTCGAATGCGTCCAGGCCAACAGATCATGCCAGTCAACCTTCGACTTTGACGCCGTCCGCAGCGGCCGGGTGCCGGAGGCCCTCGACCGTTTGCGGTTCCGCTGGTGGACCGCTCGCAAGGACCAGACCTGCGACGATGATGTCTCGGTCATCGTCCTGCGCCGCACCTGATCACCGTTCAGTGTCCTGTAAGGTGCCGCTGGCAGCTTGCCTGCCAGTGCGATTCTGAAATGGCCTCGGTTACGCGTCGGACAATTCGACACCGGTGCCACAGGCACATCCTACCGCCACCAATGCCGCCAGATAAGCACCACCGGAATCGACAGGACAAGGAACCAGATCACCACGACAACGACCGCTGCCGCAAGGCTACGCGGGCGCGCAGCCTGGGTGCGTGCCTTCTCCCTGCATTCGGCGAGTACCTGTGGCGGGATCAGCTTCAGGATGAGGGCAATCCCCAGCGGGACGAGCACGAAGTCGTCAAGGTAGCCGAGCACAGGGATAAAGTCCGGGATCAGATCGAGCGGACTGAACGCGTACCCGACCACGCATGCTGCCAGCAGGCTTGGCGTACCATGGTGTTCGCGGGTCCCGGCACGCCAGGTACACCGCGTACGCTTCGGTCTTGAGCTGTCCGGCGCGCTGCCGCCACTTCTGAAACATGACGCTAATTCTAGGAGACCGTCTGAGTAAACACCCAAACCCCCATCTCTTTTCGGTTTGGGGGGTACTCGGCGGTCTTGCTCGTTGCTATTGCGCCGGCGCTCGGGGGCGCCGAAGCAAAAACTCTCGTTTCAGGCCGGTGCGGCCCCACCTGACGCGATTGCCGGTCGCCGTTTCACCCGGCTGACCATAGTTTCCTCAGATTGCAGGCCATACAGACCAGACGCCACTCGCTACGCATCCGCTCCATGCCGTTCAACAAAAACTGCCGGAAGCCCAACCCTCGCTTGATCCAGCCGAAGATCGGTTCGACGATCCATTTCCGCTGGGCATACGTTTCCCGCCCGCGCTTTGTTCGCAACTTGCGGGCCATCCGCTCCTTCGTCGTCAGCCCCGCCGGCGGCCGACCTCGCGGACTGGCTGGCATCCTTTCGCCATGCTTGAGCCGGCCCGTGGCGATGTACGCATCCAGATGGTTCCGCTCGGCCCACTGCACGTTCTGCTCACTGAAGTAGCCGCTGTCCGAAGATATCTTCCCAATCCGATGCCCTCGCCCCACATTCGTGCGAGCCTGTTGGGCCATCGGCTGGAACTGTTGCTTGTCGTTCGCCTCGTTCGTCACATCCGCCGCCACGATGATCTGGTGTTGGCGATCCACCACCGCCTGCGCGTTGCCGCACTGGTCGAACCCCTTGTTGCTGACCTTCATGATTTTCGTCGTCGGATCCGTGAAGTTGTACTGGGCCTTCGCGGGCGGTACCGCCTTTTCCGGCTTGCTCCGACGGCCACCCTTAGGCTTGTCGCCTGGCTTGTCAGGCTCTTCTTCCTGACGCTTGCATTCCTCTTCGGCGGCAGCCTTGGCCTGTGCTTCCAGCGCCTTCGCGCCTCCCGGATCTTCGCCAGGCGGCTCTGCCGCCGGGCCAGGGCCTCCGGCAGTTCGTCCCCGCGACGATCCACGCCGTAGGCCCGATCTTCCGCCTCATCCGCAGATTTGGCCTGCGACAGCAACTGACGGATCTCCTTGCGCAACCGGGCCTCCTCCTCTTTCATCCTTCCGTAACTCATCGCCTTGTGTCGCGAGGCATTCGCCCGGATCTTCGTGCCATCCAATGCCACGTGCCCCAGCTTCACCAGCCCCGCCTGCTGGCACAGCCGCAGCACCTCTACGAACAGCCCTTCCAGTTCTGTCAGGTGCTGCTTGCGAAAGTCGCTGATCGTCCGGAAGTCCGGCACATCCTCCTGCACGATCACCCGCCAGGCCGCATCTCGCTGACACCGCTGCATGATTCGTCGCGAACTGAATACGCCCTGCGTGTAACTGTACAGCAGCAGCGTGGTCATCATCCGCGGGTGGTACGGCGGATAGCCGCGCTGCTCTCGCTCGTACTTGCCGAAAATGGCCGACAGATCCAGTTCCTTGACCACGTCGAGCACGAAAAAGACAAGGTCGTTTTCCGGCAGCCACTCTCGCGGCGATGGCGGCAATAGCCAACTTTGATCCGGATTCCAGGGGCGGTAGGTCTTACTCATCCTTGAGCCTCGATCGGAAAGACTTATCCCTTGCCTGACCCACCCATTATAACATGTCTGTCAACTGTTACTCGGACAGTCTCCTAGACTCGTTCGATGAATGTAGCGAGGCCGGCGGACGTGTTCGTCTTTGGACCACAGAATCCGAGATACCGTAAGAAGCAAAAGGAAAAGGACCCCGCTGCACGCACAGTCGCAACGAGGTCCTTAGTACACTTGGCCAGGAGCAGGGCTACACAACACATCGCCCGTGTTCCCCTCCTGTCTCACGCTACGAGGCATTGCCTACTGCCCCGGCTGCGTTAGCCGTTCGGCGTTTTCGCCCGATGCCTTATCGGGTACCCAGTACCCTGATAGTCCGTGCAAGTTCCGCCAGTGTCAGTGGCGCCCAACTCGCAACTATCGACGGCAACTCGTACTTCGCCGCAGGGCTCACCAGCCGTCAGTCTTTCGTAGCCCTCATCCTGGCTCATGAAACGTATGATACGCGTTTTGGGGGAGCAAATGGGAAAAGGAAAAACATCGGCTGCAACGAGGATCGTTACACTGTTCCGCCTATCGGCACGATCGCCCGCCTGCTGCAATTTACGGCGATAAATATATCGGCAGTAGCGCCGGGGCGAATATTCCCGGACCATAATGAGGTCTCGCTCCGGGTCAGCCTGAAGCCTGTCATGCTGAGCAAAGCGAAGGATCTCCCGCTCGACAGAGGTTCGCAAGAGGACATCAGTGGCGATCTGTCTGCCGGCCGGACGCCCTGAAGAGCCTCTCTAATACCCCTCTTCCATGCTCACGGTGAGGCCGACCGACGTCAGCCTGCTCGACGCACAATTCCGCCCGTTCCTTGTGCGTGCTCAGCACGATGGATTTGCCCCGCCTGTGCGCCTCGTCCGTCCGTTCGTAGGCATGTTGCATGGTCAGCGGGACCAGCTGATTGAGCCACCGTACGACGTTCTCAAACACATTGACCTCATCGTTGTGAAGCAGGACGTGAAATAAGGGCTCGTGCTCCGGCTCCGTGTCTTGCTCAGGCCGGGTCTTTAGCGCCTGGCCCTCCGCCGGCGGTGCCGTTGCCGTCTGATTGGGACTTTCGACAGTCTCAGGCATGCTCGCATCTCCTGCGCTATCTGTCAGTCACCGGGAAACCAACGATCTGCCATAACCGCTCAAACCAATTCTAGTCCCGCAGGCCGCGCCAGTCAGCCGCACCGCAACTGCAAGCAGCCGAATGGAACGCGTCAACCAGCCGCCCTATGGGCTTGCGGAACCCGGGTGCCACTGGCGGCTTGCCCGCCAGTGCGAGACGTGAAATCAATGGTATCCATCTTCAAAACCCCTGTCTTCCGGGGGCCGCTGGCCGCTTGCCTGCCAGTACGAGGTCTTGAAACCGCTTCCGCCAATTCTGCGATGTGTCGCCCCTATTTGCCAGGCAACTCCTGGAGTGCCGTCCGGGCCTGCTTGGCATAGACGGTGTTGGGCGCCTGCTTTACGACCTGCTCGTAGCACCGTCGCGCTTCCTCGTACCGCCCCATCTGCGCATAGCGATGGGCCAGATTCAACAGCACCGGCCCAGCCGGCTCCGCCTCCTGCCGAGCCATCTGCGTGGCCACGGCCTTGCTGCTGAGATCCTTCAGGCCTTGCTGCGCCGAACCCGCCGCCTCCGTCCGCGGATACACTCCAGGATCAGACTGTAATATCGCCGGGCCTCACTGTAGCGGTGGCTCGCCATCGCCGCCTGGGCCATCTGTAGCGTATGGGCCGCCGACGCCCCATTCTGCCGCCGCCTCACCTCGGCCCACTGCCTGTCGTTCGCCCGGATCTGCCGGATGATCTCGATCGCCTTGGCCGCGGGCGGCGTGCCATAGAACTCCTCGGCCACCGTCTGCAACTGGTCGTAGGCCTCCGCGACAAGTCGTCGGCTCAGAAGATGCTGGCCGCTCGCCAACATGCCCGCGCCGATCTCGTCGAGATTGCCCAGCAGATCCTCTGCCTGTCTGTGCAGCGGATGATTCGCAGGCGTTCCCGCCGCCACGGTCGAAGCCAGCCCCACCGCCAGGAAGTATTCCTTGTGCTTCATCGCCGCCTGGGCCCGGTTCAGCCGGATACTCAGCTCGTTCGTCCGTTCGTGCGATAGCCCCTCTTCTGTTAGGTTCGTGTAATATCCCGGAAGCACCCCCGCCACATGCCACACTGGGCCTGACCAGACGACGGCCTGATCCGGGCCGACCAGATAGACCTTCGGCAGCGGGTCGAGTCCCAACAGCAACGGCAGCGGACTGCCGGTTCCGATCGGCAGGGGGATCTCCGCCGCAGGCAGGCTCTTCTTCACCTGGTCAGCCGGCGCGACCGTCAGCAGGTACGCCGTCACTCCCTTGGCGGACCAGGTCTTTTCGACGTCCGCCAGCATGGCCGCCGCCCGCTGCGACTGATGCGACCATGGCTCCAGCACGCCGACGATCCACAGCCGGCCCTGCAGGTTCTCCCCCTCGATCGGCTGCGCGACGTTGAGCCACTGGGCCGCCGGCAGCCCGGAGACTCGCAGCGCCGCAGGCTTCGTCGCCGAGGTCGCCGAATCGCCAGCCGGCAACGGTGTGTCCGCTCCCCAGGCGAGCGAGCTGCAAGCCAGCACAACCGGCACGATATACGGATATATTCTGCGCATAAGGTTCTCCAGGGTCCTGCGTCGCCAGATGTTACCAGCTGCGGGCCTTCAGGTCAGTACACTCTGGGGCCAGGCATGGGGGGTAAGACCAGTTCCATACAATCCGCCAGCCCGGCCAAGTCTCCCGTACCGACGGTCTCGCATGTCGTTCGGCTGCTGCGTGGTCTGACCCCTTCCGATTGGCCCAGCCCCGGCACTTAACCATCCGTCAGCAGAAACTCCGCCGGCGACGTGGGCAGGCCGCGTTTCTTCGCCTCCGCCATCAGAAGGGACGCATACGAATCGGTAATACTCTGCGAAGTGTCCAGGCCCAGGTCCGCCGCCACAGTACGCACGGTGTCTTCGGCCGGCCCTTCGACCTCGACAAACCGTCCGAGCAGCGGCAAGGTGTCCAGTTCGGCGTGACAACCGGCCAGCCGATAGCGCCGCCGACGCTTCTGCAGATGCAGCATCAGGCGATAGCCGAGCCGGTCGAACACCTCGCGCATCGCCTGGGCGTCGGAGACCTCCAGTTCGATCTCCTCCCGCTGCTTGACAGTGCTTTCCTGGCGGGCACCCTTGTACGTCAGCACGTAGCGGCGCTTGCCCTGCGACTCATCGAGGCGCTGGACGCTACGCAGACGCAGCCCGCGGTCACCAGCCAGCAGGTGCCGCTCCTGCGTATCCAGGAACATGTCATCCTGCAGATACTCGCCGACCCATTCCGCCCGCAGCGCGTTGAGTCGCTGCACGACGCCTGCATGGTCCGCTACCGGGACCTTCATTTCTGTTTCGGTTGGCATATCGCTTTCCCGCGCTTGGGCTTCTGAAATAGCGTATGACGATACTACGCCGCCGCCGGCCGATCTACAAGCGCCGCTGCCGCCGTCAGTTGTTCGCTGGTCGCCCCGAGCCGGTCTTGAAGTCTTGACCTGCCGGCGGCAGGCGATACGCAAATCCTCTTGACAACGGTAGCAAGCCGTGCCATACTGTACTAGGTGAACTAGTACGGTGGCAGGAGGTTCACGGTGAGCAGTCTTGATCTCCGCGTTACGCCCGGCAGCCCCACGCCGATCTACCGGCAGATCGTCGAGCAGGTCTGTCACGCCGTCGCCAGTGGCTCGCGCCGTCCCGGTGACCCTCTGCCGAGTATCCGTACCCTCGCGGAGCAACTCGTCGTCAACCCCAACACGGTCGCCAAGGCCTACAGCCAGCTTCTCCGCGACGCCGTCATCGAATCTCGACAGGGCCGCGGCTACTTCATTGCCGACCGCCGACAGATCTACTCCGACGCCGAGCGGAAGCGACGCCTCGATGAGGCCCTCCAGGTCTTTCTCGGCCAGGCCCTCATCCTCAACTTCACCCCGGTTCAGATCCGCGCCGCCCTCGACCGCGCTGGAACGCATTCAACCGCAAAAACCCAAGGCGAGGCAGAAACCATGAATGAACCCGTGATTCAGACCAAAGGCCTCACCCGCTTCTTCGGCAGCAAGTGTGCCGTCGACAGCCTCACCATCGACGTTCCCGCCGGCTGCGTCTTCGGGCTGCTTGGCAGAAATGGCTGCGGAAAGACCACCACCGTCCGTATGATGCTGGGTCTGCTCGAACCGACCCGCGGCTGCTGCACCGTCCTGGGATGTGACAGTGCGAAGCTTACCCCGCAGGTCCGCGCCCGCATCGGGTACCTGTCGGAGGGGCACCATGTCTACGGCTGGATGCGCAGTCCGCGAGTGTGCTGAGTTTCAGGCCCGCTTCTTCGATCGCTGGAACAAGGACCTTTTTGCGGGCATCATCGACTATTTCCGCCTGGACCCCGAAACCCGCGCGGCCAGCCTGTCTCGCGGGGAACGTGCCGGTTTGTGCCTTGCCCTGACCCTCGCACCTGTGCCCGAACTGCTCATTCTCGACGACCCGGCCCTGGGCCTTGACCCTGTCGCCCGCCGCGGCCTGCTCGAGGCGATGGTGTACGTGACTCGCCGCCAGGACCGCACGATCTTTTTCTCATCGCACCTGCTCAGCGATGTCGAACGTGTCGCCGACCGCATCGCCGTCATGGATCGCGGCCGGCTCGTCGCCTCGTGCAGCCTCGATACCTTCCGCGACCGCATCCGCCGGCTGGTCGTGGAATTTCCTGACACGCCACCGGATCTGCCCGCCGTCCCCGGCCTGCTCGACAGCATCCGCACCGATCGCCAGGTCGCCGTCACCCTTGTCGATGCTGCTGATGACGCCGAGGACCAGTTCCGCCGTCTCGGGGCCAGCCGCGTCGAGCCGGTCGCCATCGACCTTGAGGAAGCCTTCATCAGTTACGTCGGCAAACGGGGCAATCGCAGACTTCTTCCCGGTGCAATCAGGAGACTGATCATGCCAGCGATCATCTGGAAGGAAATCCGTGAGAACCTCAAGTGGGCCATCCTGGCGATGCTCGCGCCGAGCCTTGTCGAGGCCTTCATGCTCCGGCAGATGAGCGGCCCGTACGGCACCAATGGCCAAACGCTGCTGTCCAACGGATTCCTGGCGCTGTTCGCCATTGTCGCCGGCGCTGCCGCGGCGCTGCTCGGGCTGCTTCAGTCCATCCCCGAGATTCACCGCGATCAGTGGCCGTTTCTGATCCATCGTCCCATCACCGCCAGCGCCATCTTCCGGGCTAAGGTGGTTGCCGGCCTGATCCTTTATCTGCCCGCGCTGTTGCTGCCGGTGCTCGGCGCGGCTGTCTGGCTGGCCATCCCGGGCCACGTCGCCTCTCCCTTCGCCTGGCGGACTGTCTTGCCCGTTGTCGCCGCCATCCTGGCTGGCCTTGCCTTCTACTTTGCCGGCATGCTCACGGGAATCCGGCAGGCTCGCTGGTACGCCAGCCGCGCAGCCTGCCGTTCGTCGTCGCCGCGCTTTGCATGATCCTTGTGGTGAACTGGGTCTGGCAGTTCTGGGAGGCCCTGCTGGTGACGGGCATCACGATTGCCATTCTGGCGACCGCCGCCTGGGGCAGTTTCGTTGCGTCCGGCCAATACCGCTCGCAGCCTGGCCTCGCCAAGGGCGCCCTGGGCCTGACGCTGCTGGTGAGCATCGCTTGCGCGGGGTTTGTGGCCGCGATCGTGGCAGGCATTCTCATCTACGGCACCCGCAGCTCCGCACCGGACTTCCAACAGTACGTCGTCAACAACCAGGGCCGCGTCCTGCGGGTGACCATCTCAGGGCATGACTACTATACGATCCTGGCCGCTACAGATCTGGCCGGCAAGCCGACGAGCCAATACACAGGCAAAAAGTTCTATGACCTGCGGCAAACGTCCTTCCTGGATTTCCGGGTCATCGCCTGGCCGCACAACCGGCACGCGATCCTGGGCTACACCCACAGCGAGCGATACGTTCAGATGCTCTCTTCTGGCCAGACCGACTGGTTCTACATTGTCGCCAGGAGGTTGATCGTCGGCTACGACCGTCAGACCCGCCGCTGCATCGGTTCCATCGGTCCTGCCGGCTTCAGCCCCGCCCCAGCCGTCCCCGCGGAACTGTTTCCCGCCGGGCAGCCCGTCACTGGCGGCTGGAATCAGATGCGGCTGATAGTATTCCCCGAGGGCGCATATTACATTGATTTTGCCGATCGTCAGGCAAGGCTGCTCGTCAAGGGCACGGCGGATCAACCGGTCCTCGGAGCCGGCAAACTGCCCATGAACGATCAGCTCGCCTGCGGCCGGCCCCGTCGCCGTCAGCACAGCCGACCGCATTTACCTCTTCTCAGCCCCCTCGAAGCCGCCTGTTTCTTTCGCACCCCAATATCCATTGGCCAGATTTCCTGTCATCACGGCTGCCGCCATGCCCGACGGCCGCTACGTTCTCTGGTACCACGCGGAACACGTTCCTGATGTCAGCCATGTGGTCGAGATCTCATCCACAGGGCAGGAGATTGCCCGATACGATCTGCCCCCGATCGTCCGTCCCGAGCCCGCCCCCGCTTGGCCGAACGCTCTCTGGGCCCTGATCGTCCCCATTGCCGGCTTGGTCGGAGGGGTTGTTTTGAAGTTTGCCAGCGACTGGGCATGGTACGGCTATGCATTTGCTGTCGGCGATATGCACGATCTTCGTATGGAGATATTTGGCCCGCACATGGCGTTCTGGCTCCTGGCCGGTGCCATCCTTCTCATCGGAGCGATCGCCTGGGCCGTGGCGGTTTTCGTGATCGCCCGCCGCTACGCCTTCACGCGCCGTCAGACTCGCTGGTGGACGATCGCCGGCTTCGTCTTCGGCCCTGCGGGTCTTCTGACGCTTTTGTGTCTGCGGGACTGGCCCGCGCGGAAATCCTGTCCGGCGTGCAGGCAGATGCGTGTGGTCGACCAGGATCGCTGTCCGCACTGCGGCGCACCCCTGGCCTGCCCCTGCGGCCACTGGAATCGAGATCTTCGAAACACCCGTCCACGTCGCCCAGGGGTCATAGAGGTGTTTGCAGCCGTCCGTCGTCCACGTCGGCGCTGCTCAAACGTACCTGATGCAAGGAGCTGTTACGTCGAAGCAGGCCCGACCAGC
>CAWBCK010000005.1:0-4631113 GCA_963787325.1 uncultured Planctomycetota bacterium | reverse complement strand
TGGTTCTGTTAACCGCTGACTTCAGTTACGTATGCTTCGAGCATGTGTATCCTCGTGCTGGCGGGCAACTTCGTGTTGTTATATATGGGCTGGGAACTCGTCGGCTTTTGCAGTTACCTGCTGATCGGCTTCTACTATCCCAAGCCCAGCGCGGCCGACGCGGCCAAGAAGGCGTTTATCGTCAACCGCATCGGTGACTTCGGATTTGGCCTCGGAGTCATGGCGATCTACCTGGTGTTCGGCCGACTCGACTATCACGGCGTCTTCGCTGCCACCCAGGCCGCCTTCAGCAGCAACCTGCCCGCCCTGCAGAGTCTGCTGCACCTGCCTGATCTAGGCGGTGCGGCACTGAAGGCCAACGAGATCCAGTCACTGGACCACCACGATCTGCCTGCTGCTGTTTACCGGCGCCATCGGCAAGAGTGCGCAGATTCCGCTATACGTCTGGCTGCCCGATGCGATGGAAGGCCCGACCCCGGTCAGCGCCCTGATTCACGCCGCCACGATGGTGACGGCCGGCGTCTACATGGTTGCCCGCTGCGGCCCGCTGTTCGTGAACAGCCCGTTTGCCCTGCACGTCGTGGCGGTGATCGGCTGCGTGACCGCCTTCTATGCCGCTACGATCGCCATTACCCAGAACGACATGAAGCGCATCCTCGCCTATTCCACGATCAGCCAGCTCGGCTACATGTTCCTGGGCCTTGGCGTTTACGCCGCCAGCGCCGGGATCTTCCACCTGTTCACGCATGCCTTCTTTAAGGCTCTGCTGTTCCTCGGCGCCGGCAGCGTCATGCACGCCATGAACGGTGTCATCGACATCCGTCGGTTCAGCGGCCTGAAGAAGATCATGCCGATTACCACGGCCACCTTTGTGATTGGCGGCCTCGCCCTGGCTGGCTTCCCGTTGCTGTCAGGTTTCTGGAGCAAAGACGAGATTATCGGAGCCGCGATGATGTCCAGCCCCATTCTGGGCTGGCTCGGGCATCGCCACCGCGCTGCTGACCGCGCTTCTACACATTCCGCATGATTTTCATCGCGTTCTTTGGTCCATACCGTACGCCGGAAGAGGCTGAACACCCGCAGGAGTCCTCACCGTGGATGACGGTGCCGCTGATCGTCCTGGCCATCGGTGCGGCCTTCGCGGGGTTTGTCGGTGTGCGTTTTGCCCTGGGCAACGGCTTTGCTTTGGCCTTTACGCCGGTGGGCGGCCGGTTCGAGGAATTCCTGGCCGCGCCGCTGCAGCCGTATCACGACGCCCTGGTGCACCTGCCCGGCTATCATGCCGAACCGAACTTTGCGATGATGTACCTGGCGGCGGCCCTGTCAATTGTCGGCATCATGGTGGCCTGGGGCATTTACCGCCGTAAGCCTGCCATCGCCGAAGCCGTCGCCCGCGGTTCCGGCCCGATTTACTGGCTTTCGTACAACAAGTACTTCATTGACGAGTTGTATGACCTGATGGTTGTCGGCGCCGTGTGGATGCTCGGCATCTTTCTGTACTTCTTCGACCGGTACGTGATCGATGGGGTGGTCTTCACCGCGACGCTGATCCCGCGGACGATCGGTTTCGTCACGCGCCGCCCAGTTGGGTGCGCTGCAGGGCTACGCCTTGTTCATGGCGGGTTTCGGTGCACTGGTGCTGCTGGTTGTATTGCTGACGACATAGGCAAAAAGAACGACGGACGAGGAATCACGAACAGCGAACGATTAACTGTTTTGACAGGTGCAAGCGAATGGAATCCTGGCTTCTGACAATCCTGATCTTCCTGCCGCTGCTGGGTATCCCGCAGATCGTGGCCCTTTCGGCCCGCGATGCTGCCAAGGCCCGGTACGTGGCGCTGGTCGCCTCGCTGGCAACCTTCGGCGTGGCCTGCTACGTCATCGTGCTCTATGCCCTGCACGCCTGGGGCACCGGCAATTTTGCTCTCGAACAGAGCCTCAGCCTGATGTCTCTCGGCGGTGCGGGACCCGCCGCGCACCGGCCTTCCAGGCGCTGTATCACGTCGGCATCGACGGCATCAGTCTGTGGCTGGTCGCCCTGACGGCGCTGCTGAGTCCGCTGGCGATCTGGGGCAGTTACAGGCTACATTCAGGAACGTCAGAGGGGTTACTACTGCCTGATGCTCCTGCTACAGACAGCGATCATGGGCGTCTTCTGCTCGCGCGACCTGCTGCTGTTCTACATCTTCTTCGATCTGTCGCTGGTGCCGCTGTTCCTGCTGATCGGCATCTGGGGCGGGCCCGACCGTCGTTATGCCGCGTACAAGTTCTTCATCTACACTATGACTGGCAGCGTGCTGCTGTTGGGTGGCATCCTGTACCTCGGCTGGCGCAACTTCGGGTAAACCACATATTCGGCTTCGATATGAACCAGCTGGCCATGCTGGCCCCCCATCTGTCGTGGGATGAGCAGCGCTGGTTGTTCCTGGCCATGTTTGCTGCCTTCGCGATCAAGGTGCCGCTGTGGCCTTTGCACACGTGGCTGCCGCTGGCCCACACCGAAGCGCCGACAGCCGGCTCCGTCATCCTGGCTGGTCTGCTGCTGAAGCTGGGTACCTACGGCTTCCTGCGATTTGCCGTGCCGCTGTTCCCCGAGGCCGCCATGACCTATGCCCCGTTGCTGGCGGGCCTGGCGATCGCGGGCATTCTTTATACGGCTCTGGTCGCATGGGTGCAGGAGGACTTCAAGAAACTCATTGCCTACAGCAGCGTCAGCCACCTGGGATTCTGCATGCTGGGTCTGTTCAGCCTCAAGCTGGTCGGCCTTAACGGCTCGCTGCTGTACATGGTCAATCACGGCCTCTCGACGGGGGCCTTGTTCCTTGTGATCGGCATGATCTACGAGCGGTACCATACCCGCAGTATGAAGGACATCGGCGGCCTGGCTCACAAGATGCCGCGGCTGGCCTTCTTCATGGTCTTCTTTGCCCTTGCCAGTATCGCTCTGCCTGGCCTTAACGGGTTTGTCAGCGAGTTCCTCGTTTTGCTGGGTACGTTCGTTTCCAACACCCGGATCGACGGTTACGCCCCCGGCCCGCTCGACTACCGCTACGCCGTGGTCGCGGCCGGCGGCATCATTCTGGGCGCTGTCTACATGTTCTGGTGGCTGCGTCGGGTTCTCTTCGGGCCGTTGGTCGAGCCTGAGGTCGACCATGAGGCCCATGGCCGCAGGCTTCCCGCTGACATTACCGTCCGCGAGACCTCGATTCTTGCGGTGATTGCTGCGGCGTGCCTGTTCCTGGGCGTCTATCCGAAGCCGCTGCTGAGCAGCATGGAACCCGCCCTGCGAGCCAGCGTGTTGGACAAAGTCTACGCGAGCCAGAGCGTCATTGTGGACCGGGCGCCGCAAGGTGAACCGATGCCCGGCCTGCACGAAGCCGTAACCGGCGCCGTCACTCAGAACACGATCTCGAAAGGCAACCAGCCGGCCAAACCCCGTTTGGCTGGTTCGGTGGTTAGCCATGTGACTACGGGCCGGAACAGTGCGGTTGTTTCGGCGGACCGGATCGATTTGAGCTTGCCGTCGATGCAGTTGCGATTCTCGCCGTCCGTCGTGACGCTCAGTCCTCAGTCCTCAACACTCAGTCCTGAGTTGTCCTTGCTGACGTCCGACGCCCGACCGTATCCGTATTCAGGAACCCAGTCGTTCTCACTAGAGTTTGAGGGTTGATTCGTGCCAACGATTGAATTTGGTTATCTTCAGGCCCTGGCCCCCGAATTGGTGGTGGCTGTCGCGGGGATCCTGTGCCTTTTTGCGGGCATGTTCGGTGGCCGGTCCGCGCCAGGATCGCCAAGCCGTTGGCCTTCCTCGGCCTGCTGGCAGGGCTTATCGTCACCGTCATTCAGAGCAATCTGACCGGCCAGGTCGGCGAGATCTTCATCGACCCGTTCACCTGGTACGTCCGCCTTGCCCTTTGTGGCGTCGGCATGCTGGTTGTGCTTTCCGCCTGGACGCTGCCCGCCCCCGGCCGGCTGCCCGAGATGTTTGCCCTGACGCTCTTTTTGATCGTCGGCGGCATGCTTGTGGCCTCGGCCAATGATCTGATCCTGCTGTTCTTTGCTCTCGAACTGGTCAGCGTACCCACCTATGCGATGGTCGCCGCCGGCACAAACAAGGCGATGAGCCAGGAGGCCGGTCTCAAATACTTCTTCCTGGGCGCCCTCAGCTCTGCCATCATGGTTTACGGCTTCAGTTTCCTGTATGGCGCCGCTGGCGGCACGCGGCTCTTCGCCGGCATCAGCGGCAGTCATCTACCGGTCCTGCCCGCGATCGCGCAGACGCTGCACACAGGCTTTGCTTCCAGCCCGTTCGCCTGGATTGGTATTGTGCTGGCCTTGCTTGGCCTGGCCTATAAGGTCGCGGCTGTCCCGATGCACTTCTACGTGGCGGACGTCTACCAGGGCGCCGCCGCCCCGATCAGCGGTATGCTCTCCTATGTCCCGAAGTTCGCGGGCCTGATTGCGATGGCCAAGATCATCGCCCTGATCGGCTGGCCGCTTCACGGCTCGTTCTTCTGGCTCATCTGGATCATGGCTGCCGTTACCATGACCGTCGGAAACACACTTGCCCTGATGCAGGACAATGTCAAGCGAATGCTGGCCTATTCGAGTGTCGGCCACTCAGGGTTCATGCTCATGGGCCTGTTGGTCGGTCCCAGCCTGCACGGAGGCGTCCTGCAGGACGGCATGGCGGCTATGTTGTTCTATATCGTTGCCTACGGCATCATGAACGTGGGTGCCTTCACGGTCATTGCCTACCTGTCGAAGGACGGTCGGGAACCTCAGCCTGCTCCAGGATCTCGGCGGCTTGGGCCGGCATCGTCCCGGGGCGGCTGTCGCCCTGACCATTTGCGTCTTCAGTCTGTTGGGAATGCCGCCGACCATCGGCTTCTTCGGCAAAGTCGTCCTTTTCGGTTCGACCCTGTCGATCGGCCAGACCCTGGTCTACCCGTATGGCATCGCCACGGCCGCGCTTGTCATCCTCGCATTGCTGAACACCGCCGTGGGGGCCGGCTACTACCTGCGGATCATTGGTACCTGTTACATGCGACCGGCTGAAGAGGGAAGACTCTACGCGCGGCCCAGCGCTCCGGTCGGTTTGGCTCTGGTGGTGTGTTCAGCCCTCGTTCTGATCGTCGGGCTGCGTCCAGGCCGTCTGGCGGGTATCGCCGGCAACGCGTCGCAGGCTATCATGGCCCAGGCATCCCCCCGGCCCGCGCCGCCAAGCACGTCGGGCTACGTCAGCGCCGTGGAGCCAGATGCCGGGCCGAACCCATAACGGCCCAACACGAAAGGGCGCAATGGCCGGAGTCGTTCCACTCGTACCGTCTGCCAGTTCGCGGGGCAGACGCGACATCGCACCCCAGGTTATTTCTATTCCTGGGGTGGCTAACCGTGCGAGAGTGTGCATTGCCCGGAAGTGGGCAGGCTAAACGGCTCCGCGGATCCGTCGCCTTTGCCACCACCCCGCCTCTGGCATGACTGGTAGTCCTTTGTTAAACTTGTTCCATGTAGGTTTTGCGAGTATTCCTGTCTAAATGCCTGGATATATGGAAGGGGCAGTACATGGACGAATCGATCATTAACCTGTCATACAATGAGATTCCGCAGGCCTGGTACAATGTCGCTGCCGACTTGCCCGGCCAACTCCCTCCCCCGCTGAATCCCGGAACCGGTCAGGTCATCGACCCCTCCGCCCTTGCACAGATCTTCCCGCAGAAACTGATCGAGCAGGAGATGTGCACAGAGCGCTGGGTTGATATCCCGACCGAAGTTCTCGATGCTTATGCTCTCTGGCGGCCGAGCCCCCTCGTCCGGGCACGTCAATTCGAACAGGCCCTTGGCACGCCGGCCCGCATCTACTTCAAGAATGAGTCCGTCAGTCCCGCCGGTTCTCATAAGCCCAATACGGCTGTAGCCCAAGCCTACTACAACAAGGTCGCCGGCGTCGAACGGCTGGCCACGGAGACCGGCGCCGGCCAGTGGGGCAGCGCGCTGTCGTTCGCGTGCAGCCGGTTCGGCCTGAAGTGCAAGGTTTACATGGTCCGCGTCAGTCTACGAGCAGAAGCCTTACCGCAAGCTGCTCATGCGTACCTGGGGTGCCGACATCGTGCCCAGCCCCTCGTGCGACACGAACGCGGGCCGGGCGATTCTCGACAAGGATCCGGACTGCACCGGCTCGCTCGGCATCGCCATCAGTGAGGCCTGCGAAGACGCCGCCACCCATGAGAATACGAATTACTCCCTTGGCAGCGTTCTCAACCATGTTCTTCTGCACCAGTCTGTCATCGGGCTTGAGGCCAAAAAGCAGCTTGCTCTTGCCGGCGAGACTCTGCCCGACGTCGTGATCGGCTGTGCTGGTGGTGGCAGCAACCTGGCCGGCCTGATCTTCCCGTTCGTACCCGATAAGATCAAGAACGACAAGATCCGCCTCATGGGTGTCGAGCCGGTCGCCTGCCCGTCGCTGACCCGTGCGCCATACCGCTACGACTTTGGCGATACCGCGTGCAGCACGCCTCTGCTGGCGATGTACACGCTCGGCCACAACTTCATTCCCAGCCCGATTCATGCGGGTGGTCTACGCTATCACGGTATGGCCCCGCTGGTTTCCTACATGCGCCATATCAACATGCTGGAAGCCAAAGCATATCAGCAGAAGGACGTGTTCGACGCGGCTGTGTTGTTCGCACGGACCCAGGGCACCATTCCCGCTCCGGAGACCGCCCACGCGATCAAGGCCGTCGTTGACGAAGCGCTTCGGTGCAAGGAGACCAAGAAGGAAGAAGTGATCCTGTTCAACTTCTCGGGTCACGGTCACTTTGATATGACCGCCTACGAGAAGTATTTTGAGGGCACCCTAAGCGAGAACGATCTGCCGCCGGAAGTACTCGAACGCGCATTGGCCGATCTGCCCAACGTTCCAGCGCCGGGCAAGTAAAGTTTTGTAGAACGATCGCTGAGCCTGCCCCCTTGCGGGCGGTACCAGCCGCCAATCCGTACTTCGCGAAGAGGCAAGATACATCGGCCGAGAACGTGGGCCCGTCCAAGCGGCGGGCTCACTTAGTATGCAAATCGCGATATTGATCACGTTCTGCGTATATCGCGGTCTATGACCACGGTTGCATTCGGCGGCTACTGTCGTTCGACCCGGCAAGTTCACCGTGACCGGCCGTTGCGCGAGCCAATCGTCCTTGCCAGCAAGGTGGCGGCCAGTCCCAGGCCGACTGCGCCTGCCATGAGGAGCTTCGGGTGCGTCCTGGCCCAGAGCTGCTTGCTGTTGCTCAGGGCGCGGTCGTCGAAGTCGCCGTGGGTGCCGTGGTCTCCCGGTACGGGGGCGAAGAGGTTGTCGGGGCGGTTGGCATCGCGCGGTGCTTCGGTCTGCTGCGCCGTGTACCCTTTTCGGGCGAGGTATTCATCGAGCATGCCGGGCATCAGGGCCTGTCCTGCCATGGCCTTGGTAGTTGACCAGCCGACTCGAATCTGCCGGCTGGGATGGCGGGCGGCGTAGGCGACGGCCTGGGCCCCGACCTCCGGCTGGTAGATCGGCGGTACGGGTTGGGCCTTGTCCTGCATTTTGTTTCGGGAGAGGCTGAACTGGGGCGTGTTCATGGCAGGCATTTGGACCATGGTGATCTGGACGCCGCTGTTCCTGTGGATGAGTTCGCTGCGGATCGAGTCGGTGAAGCCTTCGATGGCGTGTTTTGCGCCGCAGTAAGCACTCTGCAGCGGGATGCTGCGATCGGCCAGAGCCGAGCCCACCTGCACGATCACGCCACGGTCGCGCGGCAGCATCCGTTTCAGGGCCGCCATCGTGCCGTAGACATAGCCGAGGTAGTTTACTTCGGTGACGCGTTTGAACTCTTCCGGCGTTACTCGGTCAAATGGCGAGAACACGGTAACCATCGCATTGTTGACCCAGATATCGATGGGGCCGAATGCCTGCTCGATGCGATCGGCGGCGGCTTCGACCTGCCCGGCATCGGCAACGTCGGTCGGGATGGGCATGGCCCGGCCGCCCAGACGCTCGACATCATGCTGCGTCGCCGAGGAGCCCTTCTTCGCCCCGGGCAAGGAGGCCAATACGCGCGCCGTCACCGGCGAACTCGCGGACGATTGCCCTGCCGAGCCCTGCCGATGCGCCGGTGATGACTACTACCTGGTGTCTCTGGTCGTCTTTCATGGTTCACCTTTCAGCCGTAAACCTGTCTGGAAGCGGTTTCACAGTCTTGCACTGGCAGGCAAGCTTGCCAGTGGCACCCCGGAGACAAAGGTTTTGAAACGAGCACTATAGTCGGTCAGCCTTTTCCATTGCCAACAGAAGCAGCTCCGCCATGTGCATGGCCTGGCGCCGGCTGCCGTCGGCGATCTGCAGACGACAACTGAAACCGTCGGCAACAATATAGGTGTCTTCGACGGCATTGCGTACGGCCGGGAGCAGGTTCCGCTCGGCGATCTGCATGGACATTTCGTACTTGTCGGTCTCCATGCCGAAGGCGCCAGCCATGCCGCAGCAGCCCGGTTCGGGCTCGATGACCTCCAGGCCCATCTGGGCGAGGACGTTGCGGGCGGCATCGGGGTCCAGCACGGCCTTCTGATGGCAGTGGCCGTGGAAAATGGCCTTGCCAGGGAGCTTGGGGACGGGCAGCTTCTGGGCATCGACGTATTCGCTGAGCAGTTGCACCTGCGAGGTGAGTCTGCTTGCCGGGTTCGCTGTCGGGCAGCAATTCGGGCAGTTCGTCGCGATACACTGATGCGGTGCTGGGTTCGGCGATGATGACAGGCATGCCCTGGACGATATACGGCTTGAGCATGGTCATGATCTTTTCGAGATGCTCCTTCGTCCGCTTGAGCCAGCCGAAGTGGATCAGCGGCCTTAGCGCGGGCGGCCTGCTCGGCGGTACGACCGGCTGCAGCCCATAGCGTTCCAGGACGAGAACGGTAGCCTTGAGAACGTCGGGGTGGAAGTCTGTCGTTGAACGCGTCCGGGTAGACCAGGACGGGTTTTCCGTTGGGATTGCGGCGTTCCCGGCGGTTCCACCATTGCATGAAGTCTCGTTTGGCGAATGCCGGCATCTGGCGATGCGGCGATACCCCGGCCATCGCCCTGGCGATCCGGCCGAGCCCGGCTGCGCGTGAGCCGAAGTTGGCGAGGGCGGGCAACCGGTTGCCGGCTTCGGCCCACAGGCCGATCAGGCCCATGCTGTAGGCGGCGCGCGGCGCGGGTGCGTTTCATAATAGTGGCTGAGAAACTCGGCCTTGTAAGTTGCCATGTCGACGTTGACGGGGCACTCCAACTTGCAGCCTTTGCAGCCCAGACAGAACTCCAGGGCCTCCTTGACCGCCTCGCTGTTCCAGCCATCCTGAAGGAACTCCCGTTCGCACATTTCAAACAGCGCCGGGCCCGGCCGCGAGTGGTGTCCTTTTCCTCGCGTGTTGCCAGGAAACTGGGGCACATGAAGCCGCTGTCCGGCCGGCGACACTTGCCCACGCCGACACACCGTAGTACGGCTCTGGCGAAGTTTCCCTCGTCGGCGGAGAACTTGAAGTGCGTCCCCGGGTGCCATGGGGCGTAGTCGGGGCCGAGTCGAAGGTTTTGATCGGGACGATAGGGACGGACGACCTTGCCCGGATTCATCTTCCAGTCGGGGTCCCAGATGGTCTTGAACTCTTCGAAGGCATGGATCAACTCGGGGCCGAACATCTTCTCGAGCAGCCACGCACGCGATTGTCCGTCGCCATGCTCGCCAGACAAGGATCCGCCGTGCTCGACGACCAGGTCGGCGGCTTCCTTGATGAAGCTCATATAATTGTTAACGCCATCCTGGCTCATCAGATCGAAGGTGATGCGGCAATGCACGCACGCTTGGCCGAAATGACCATACAGCGACGCCTGGTAGTCGTGCTTATTGAGCAGATCGCGGAACTTGCGGAGGTAGGAGCCTAACATGTCGGGCCGCACGGCCGCATCTTCCCATCCGGGCCACGTCGAGTTTTTCGCCCGGCACATTGGCGGTGGCGCCCAGGCCGGACTCGCGGATCTCCCAGATGTGCTGTTCCATCTTCGGATCGCTGTATAGCCGCGTTGTCGGGGGGTTCGGCTGGCGAGACAGCGCGTCGATCATCTGGTGACCTTTGGCGTCGCTCTCTTCCTTGTTTTGACCCCCGAACTCAACCAGCAGCCAGCCGCCGCCTTCCGGCAGCAGGTCGAGGTCACGCAGGTTCATATGCTTGCGCTTGTTGAACGTTATGAGGAGGTCGTCGATCGCCTCCAGGCCGACCGGGTGGTGTTGCATGATCTCTGTTACGTGGTCGCCGGCGGAATAGATGTCCGGATAGCCGAGAACCACCAGCGTGCGCGCCGGCGGGCTGTAGACGAGGTTGACCGTGGCGTCGAGAATGGTTACGAGCGTGGATTCGCTGCCGACCAGGGCCCGAGCGACGTGGAAGCCGTTCTCCGGCAGCAACTGGTCGAGGTTATAGCCGGAAACGCGGCGAGGGATCTGCGGATAGTTGCGGCGGATCAGATCGGCGTATTTGTCGCGCAGCCGACGCATCCGGTGGTAGATCTCTCCTCTCCGGCCGCCCTCGCTGATGATCCGCTCCAATTCCTCGTCGCTGGTCCTGCCGACCCGCATCCGCACGCCGTCGTAGGTGAGGACTTCCAGGGCCTCGACGTTATCGGCGGTTCGGCCGGCCATGACTGAGTGCACGCCGCAGGAGTTGTTGCCGATCATCCCGCCGAGGGTGCAGTGCGTATGGGTGGCTGGGTCCGGGCCGAAGGTCAACTGGAATTGCTCCTGGGTCTGATCGCGGAGATGATCGAGGATGCAGCCGGGCTGGATTCGCACGGTTCTGCTGCCGGGGTCGATGTTGATGACGCGGTGCACGTACTTGGAGAAGTCCATGACGATGGCGATATTGCAGGTCTGTCCTGCCAGGCTCGTTCCGCAGCCTCGGCTCAGCAGCGGTGCGCCGTGCTTGTGGCAGACTGCCACCGTTTCGATGGCTGCGTCGATAGATCGCGGAATGACGACGCCGATCGGGATCTGCTTATAGTTCGACCCGTCGGTGTCATACAAAGTGCGGCTAAGCGTATCGAAACGCACTTCACCATCAACGCGTCGTTGCAGCTCCTTTTCGAGCGAGCCAATGTCCAACTCGCTGGCTTGCCGGGCGATGGCTTGCGGCATGGTTATCTGTTGTGTCATGAGAATCCCCCAACCGAGCGTAAGAGTAGTCTATATGGCGTACTGCCGTGCGTCCGCGTCTTTGAACTCCAGGCCCAGGCCGGGCTGGCTGCGATCCGGACTGACCATGCCGTCCTTGGGCTTGGTGACACCGTCCAGTAAGAGTGTTTCGATGCGTACGTGGTCATGAAAGTATTCGATGTGCCGCACAGGCTCACACGCGCAGGCAACGGTTGCATGCAGCGACGGCGCACAGTGCGAGGAGAGCGGGACGCCGTGTGCACGAGACAAGGCCGCAGCCGTCAGAAAACCTGTAATGCCGCATCGAGTGGCGTCGGCCTGGAGCACGTCCGCCGCCCCGGCCTCCAATATCTGGCGAAAGTCATTCGCTGTGAATGCATACTCGCCGGTTGACAGCTCCGATTGAGGCTGGCAGGCGATCACGCAGCATCCGCATGCCCGACAGATCACGATGACCGATCGGCTGTTCGAACCAGGTCACGCCTTTTGGGGCCATCCATTCCGCCATCGCCAGGGCCTGCTTGCGATCGAGGGCCTCGTTGGCATCCACGAAAAGCTCGACGCTGTCGCCGATCGCGTCGCGGGCTGCCGTAATGCGGCGCGGGTCGCGCTTAGGTTCCCTGCCGATCTTCATCTTGACGTAGCGCATGCCTTGGGCAGGCCCAGCGCCGAGTTGTTCGGCCAGGCGTTCATCGCTGTAGGATGTAAAGCCGCCGCTTCCGTAGACCGGGATCTGTTGCCGAACCGCGCCCAGCAGGCTCAGTAGCGACACGCCAAGGATTCTGGCCTTTAGATCCCACAGGGCGTTGTCGACCGCCGCCACCGCCATCATCGCCAGGCCTGCCTGGCCGTTGTTGCGGATGGCGGTGACCATTGCGTGATAGCATGACGGGATATCGAGCGGATCGCGGCCCCGTATGTGTGACGCGAGCAGATTCCGTATAATGGCCGCGGCGCTGGCGTCGGCGTAGGTGTAGCCCAAGCCTCGCTGACCGGCAGCCGTTACGCGCACAACCACCATCGTGGTCGAATCCCACTTGAGCGTGCCGTCGGATTCCGGCTGGTCGGTCGGGATCTTGTAGCCGGCCACGTCGATCCCTTCGATCGTGCCGACGGCCGTTGCGGTACGGACCATGCCGGTTCCTCTCTCGCTATCGCCTCGTCGAGTTTGTAGAGCCTGCCTCAGCCTTTCGACCACAGGCGCCGACCATCTGCTTGACCGACTGCCTTGCGATGCCGAGCAGGTTGGGGTCGCCCTTGAACATTGAGAACATGTAACCCTTCGCCTGTTCGAACGTGATATGCGGCGGCAGCGGCGGTACGTCCGGATCGGTATGGGCGTCGACGACGACGGGGCGGTCAGCGTGCAGGGCTTTGTCCCACGCGCCGGCAATTTCGCCGGGCGTTTCGACCTCGATACCTTCCAGGCCGAGCAATTGGGCATAACGAGCGTAGGACATCTCCGGGATGTCCTGCGAGGCGGCGAACTTGGGGTCGCCGCTCATGACACGCTGTTCCCACGTGACCTGGTTAAGATCGTGGTTGTTCAGGACCAGTACGATCAGGCGTGGGTCGCTCCATTTCTTCCAGTACTTGGCGACGGTGACCAGGCCATCGTTGCCGAGCATCTGCATGGCGCCGTCGCCGACCATGGCGATGACTGGCCGGCCGGGGTGAGCGAACTTTGCGGCGATGGCATAGGGCATGCCCGGACACATCGTCGCCAGGTTGCCCGACAGCGACGCCATCATCCCGCGACGGATCTTCAGGTCACGGGCGAACCAGTTGGCCGAAGACCCACTGTCGCACGTCAGGATGGCATTGTCAGGCAGTCGGGGCGACAGTTCCCAGAAGACTCGCTGGGGATTGATCGGATCGGCGTCCATCATCGCGCGGGCCTCCATGACCTCCCACCAATCCTTCATGCCCGCCTGGATCTCTTGCTGCCAGTCTCGATCCTTCTTGTATTGCAGCAAGGGCATCAGCTCGCGGAGTGTCTCGCGGCTGTCACCATGCAGGTTCGCTTCGGTCGGGTACCGCAGGCCCAGCATCCTGGCCTTGATGTCGATCTGGACGGCCCGGGCCTGACCTTCTTTAGGCAGAAACTCCGCGTACGGAAACCCCGTGCCGATCATCAGCAGCGTGTCGCAGTTCATCATCAGGTCCCAGCTCGGCTTGGTGCCGAGCAGGCCGATCGCGCCAGTGACGAAGGGCAGGTCGTCAGGCAGGGCTGCCTTTCCCAGCAACGCCTTGGCGACGCCCGCACCGAGGACGTCTGCGATCTCGATGACTTCTTCGGACGCGTGCATTGCGCCGGCCCCGACCAGTATGGCCACCTTCTTGCCGGCGTTGAGGGCGTCGGCTGCGGCAGCCAGGTCATTGTGCTCAGGCACGATGCGCGGAAGCTGTAGCCGATGCCGGTGAACGTCGATCCGTGCTTGCGTTCGGGCGATTCAATAGCATCCATTTCCTGGACGTCATTGGGCAGGATGACGCACGTAACACATCGGTCCGCCGTGGCGATGCGCACTGCGCGATCGACGAGCTGGCGCGACCTGTGCCGGCGTGCTGGCCATGTGCACGTACGGTCCGGCGACGTCCTTGAACAGGCTGATCAGGTCGATTTCCTGCTGATAGTCGGCTCCCATGGCGGTGGTGGCTTGCTGGCCAACGATCGCCACGACGCTCTGATGATCCATCTTCGCGTCGTAGAGCCCATTGAGAAGATGAACCGCACCGGGGCCGGACGTCGCCATGCACACGCCGACTTGGCCGGTGAACTTCGAATGGGCACAGGCCATGAACGCCGCCATCTCTTCGTGGCGGGCCTGGATGAACTGGACCTTGTCCTGGCGCGATTCAGCGCCGCCCATGACCCCGTTAATGCCATCGCCTGGAAAGCCATAGATACGCCGGATCCCCCAATCGTACAGACGCTTGACCAGGAAGTCGCTGGCAGTGTCCGCCATGACCGGTCTCCTTGCTCTGCGCGATGTGGCCGGCTGGTAGAATCCGGTTCTGGAGGCCAGACCATCTATCCCCGTATATCCAGGTCCTGCAGGCTCATGCAAATGACAGCCGAATCCGAGCTGCGGCTGCGCAGCGGACAAGCCGCTTGAGAAACTGACTTTTCATTCTATGCCAGTTCATTGTGGTGGTTTCAATGCCGGTGGCGGCGGAGTCAATCGAAATGGAGAAGTGTGGAGTGTTGGCTGCCTGGTTGCGCCATAGCCGGGACTGGCGCCAATGACGTGCGTTGGTAGTGCGATTCTGACGGCGGGAATATCAGTGATGCTGGCCCCAGTGGGTGGCGAGCATTTGCAGGTCACTGACGTTCACTTGCCCGTCGACGTTCAGATCCGCGTCGGGATTCCAGTTCCAGTACGTGCCGTTGTCGGTGGTTCCCCAAGCGGCAATCACCGCCTGCAGGTCGCCGACGTTGACATAACCGTCGGCATTGACGTCGCCAGCAATGCCTTGTGGAGCCGTCGTGGCGACCAGCACGTTCGACAGGGCCGATGCGTGGCCGGCAGCGTCATAGGCGATGATGGCGAGGTTGTAGGTGGTGTCAGTTGTCAGCCCCGTGACGGTGAACTGCTGGCTGGCACCGGCGGTCTCAGGGACAGGCAGACCGGCTACGGCGGTGGCGGCGTTGAACGAGGCGATGTCGACAATCGGGTCGGTGCTGTAGCGAAGATCGTAGGTGGTGGCGGTGCCCGTGTTGCCGTCCTCGCCCGGAGCGGTCCAGGTGAGGCCAAGGCTATGACTGCGCGATCGTGCCCGGTTGTACTGTCAGGTCTGTGATTGCCGCCGGCGGCGGGTCAAGAGGTGCGGTTGTGACTTCGACGACGTTGGATACGCCGGAAGGCTGATCGGCGGCATCATAGGCTACGATGGCGAAATACCAGGCGGTGTCGGGTGCAAGGCCTGTGACGGTGAACTGTTCGCTGCTGCCGGCCGGCTGAGGGACGCCTACGCCGGGAACCGGGGCTGCGCCCAGGAACGACGTCATATCGGTGATTGGCAGAGTCGTGTAGCGAAGATCGTAGCGGGTGGCGGTGCCGGCACTGCCGTCCTCGCCAGGAGCCGTCCAGGTCAGCTGGACGCTGTTCTTTGTAATGCTACTGGCGGGGGCGGCCAGGTCGGTAATGGCCGCCGGCGGGATATCGGCAGCGGTCGTAATGCTTACTACATTGGAAAGCGGTGAGGGGTTCTCCCCCTTGTCATATGCGATGATCGCCAGGTTGTACGTCACGCCGGGTGCCAGCGTCGTAATGGTGAACTGTTCGGCGCTGCCGGCAGGCTGGGGATCGGGCAAACCTGTGACGGCGGTGGCGGCATCGAACGACGCCATATCCGTAATCGGATCGGTGCTGTAACGGAGATCGTAGCGGAGGGCGGTACCG
This sequence comes from uncultured Planctomycetota bacterium, assembly GCA_963787325.1. Lineage (GTDB taxonomy): Bacteria > Planctomycetota > Phycisphaerae > UBA1845 > JANYLN01 > CAWBCK01. The sequence goes on along the minus strand of CAWBCK010000005.1, from coordinate 4,615,500 downwards.
GCGGCGCCGTCATCACCTGTGGCGGTCCAGGTTACGGTGACCATCCTGCTGCCCGAGACAACTGAGGCTGCCAGATCGGTGACGGCCGCTGGTGGGGTAGGATCGGGTGGCGGCGTGGTGACATGCGCCACGTCCGAAATAGCTGAGACGTTTCCCCATGGGTCCATGGATTTGATGGCGAGATAGTAGTCCGTGCCTGGGATCAGGTTATCGACGACGAACGACTCCGCCGAGCCGGCGACCTGCGGGTAGGTGACGTTATCCACATGGATGGCGGTGTCCCAGTTGGCATCGGTGACGGGTTCGGTGCTGTAACGCAGGTCGTAGAAAGAGGCGGTGCCGGTCGTGCCGTCGTCGCCGGGCGCCGTCCAACTGGCCGTTACGCTCCAGAGGGTATGCGGCGCAGCGCTCAGATCTGCCACAGGGGCCGGAGCAGTAGTGTCAGGGGCTGCCGACGCGGGGACATTTGTGTTGATGACCAGGAGGCTTTGCGTGTACCAGCTGGTGCCGTAGAGCGTGCCAGTCCCGGGCGTAAAGACGATGTTGTTGCCGCCGTCGGGAGAGCAGCCTACGCCGTTGTTGGAGAGCGTGAGGTGCCCGGTGGCCGGATCGCGCGTCATCCAGCCCATTCGGCCGCCGATGTAATAGGTCGTCATGAAGAACAGGTGCGTATTGTCCCGGTGCGCGATGAGCTGGCCGTAGAGCTGGTCCTCGCTGCAGGGCTGGTTTTCCTGCCAGGTCAGGGCGCCGGTGGCTGGGTCGCGTTTGAAGATGCCTATCAGGCCGTACGTTTTGGGGAACGACTCGATACCTGCCGGTGCGTACACGTGCCTGCCGTCGTACGAGACTACGATGCATCTGCAGTCAAGCAGCCCATAGGATGACAGGTCATAATAGCCCTGGTAGGTCAGACTGTTATCGGGACCGATCGCGGCAAGGCCGATCTTATTGCCTGTCAGGCAGTAAAACGACGTATGGTCGGTGGAGATGGCGTAATAGGTGCCGATCGGCGCTCCCATGGCGGTTCCGCTGCAGACGCGCGGGCCGATCGATGGAGTTCCAGTGGTTGGATCGATCACAACTTCATAGATCGTGCCGTCGTAGCGAGAGATGAACCAGGGTCTGTATGGATCACCGCTGTCAACAAAGAAACCGAGTGGGCAGGGGATCTGGCCGAGAAGGGTGAACGCCCCGGTGGTCGGGTCGATCTGGTAGTAGAGAATGCCTTTGCTGGCACTGTTGTTCGATGCGTGCGACATGAAGCAGGAGACATAAAGGATGTTCTGCGGGCTCAGATGGCAGGTGCCCATGATTTCGCCGGTGCTGCTGTTGGCGTCGGCCGAGAGACGACGCCCGCTGAGATAGGTCAGCGTGCCGTCGCTCGTATCACGCCGCAGCGAATAGATGTATCCGCCGTTATAGTCGAGGTCGAAGGCCCAGTTGTCCTTGACGTAGACTGAGTAGTTCATGTACAGGTCCATGGGATGGCCGTTGGTGAAGGTCTGCAGCAGTTGGAAATTCGGTTCGGCAGCCAGGACACTGGATGCAGTTCCGCACGTCGTAACGACAGCGAGGGTCACAGAGAGTACGGCGATCTTGCGCGTCATTTCCGGTGGTCCCTTCGTTCGCGTCCTGTGCGGCAGTCTGCGCGTTTGGAAGCCAACATCGGGATATTCCCCGGCAACCGACCCGGGCAGAGGCCTTGCAACCTGCTGTCCGGGACGGCTACCGGCAGAACATCTATGAGAACGTGTTTACAAACGGTCTGCAACCACAAGGGTTACTCACCCCAGTGGGTGACGAGCAACTGCAGATCGCCGACGTTGATATAGCCGTCGCTGTTGAAGTCGGTCCACGGCTCGTAGCCGCGGTCGGTTACCGCCTTGCCCCAATCGGTCGCCAGGATCAGCAGATCGCCCACATTGACCGAGCCATCGTCATTGGCGTCGCACGTCTTGCGGGGCTGAAGGTCGCTGATCACCAGTTTCGGCCTGTGCAGCGTGTCGGAGGTCTCGGACTGGTACATCTGGTCCTGGTTGCTGAGGCTTTCGTCCGTACACTTGACCATCCAGCCGTAGTTGGTGCTCGATCCCGCCATCCATTGCTGGACGCGGTTCGTCACATCCCAGCTGTACCAGGTGGGGACGCTGGCGGCCGGTTGTTTGGCGGCCTGGGCGTCCGGGTCGGGTAGGAAGTCGCCGCCCGGGGTGGTCCAGGCCACACCGGAGGCGGCATTGGTCCAGTTGGTTCCGCCGGCGGTCCAGGATGTTGTAAGCGGATACACGCCGTAGAAGCCGGTGCTTCCCTTGCACTGGGCCTGATTGTAGGCGTAGAGCCACAATGTGGCCTTCGAGACGTTGGTCCCGGCGGGGATCGTGCTCAGATCGAATTGCACCAGGCCGCGTTGGTAGTTGCCGTCCCCGTAGCCGCAGATGGTCATCCGCGAGCTGCCTCCGTAATTTGCACTGCTCTGGTCGATGTAGCTGTCCATGCAGCCGGCGTAGCCATTGAGACCGTTCTGCAGAACGGTGTCACCCAGCGTTGAGGACGTCGCGGCAGCGCAGTTGGACACCTCTGAGACGTTCGCTGGAGAGGCATCATCACTGACCTTGACGGCGAAATAGTAAGTGGTTCCGCCAGTCGGCAGGACAACCGTGACCGACTCGGTGTTGCCCGGCGCCTGCGGGGTCGGCAGGCCGGTAACCGGTGTGGCGGCGTCCCATGTCGCATCGTTATCATCATACAGGATAGGGCTGGTGCTATACCGCAGGTCATAGCCGGCACAGGTGAATGGGCCGGCGCCATTGGCACTGTAGTCCGCCGGGGCGGTCCACGTCAGATCCACGGCCTGGGGCGTGTGTGAAGGTGTGCCCTTAAGGTCGCCGATCCAGTGCGGTGCGACGACGTCGGGATCGGTGGTGGTCTCGCTGATGACGTTCGACAACGGTGACGCCCGGCCCTTCACGTCGATTGCCTTGATGGCGAAGTAGTAGGTCGTGTTGGGATCGAAACCGTAAATCAGGAACGACTCGCTGGAGCCGGCGGCTTGCGGGGCCGGCAGGCCGGTTACCTGGGTGGCGGCATCGAAGGAGGCATCGTCGGTGATCGGGTCGGTGCTGTATCGCAGGTCATAGGACGCTTCGGTATCGACCACACCATCGCCGATGGCGGTCCAGGTCAGCGGGATCTTGTTGGCACCGGGTGCGCCGGCCGCCAGATCGTTGATATAGGTCGGTGCTGCGGTTGTGGCAGATGCGACATTGGAGATTGGCGAGCGATTACCAACCTTGTCGATGGCCTGGAGGGCGAAGTAGTAGGTGGTGCTACCGTCGAGATAGGTGACGGTGAAGGACTCACTGCTGCCGACCATCTTCGGCAGGGGCAGTCCGGTGACCTGCGTGGCAGCGTCGAAGGAGGCCTGGTCAGTAATGGGGGCGGTGCTGTACGCGCAGATCGTACGAGGCATACTGGCCGGTCACGCCATCGTCGACGGCGGTCCACGTCAGCGGAACCTGGGCCGAGGTCGGCGTACCTGCGGTCAGATCGGTGATCTGGGCAGCCGGTGAAGTCGTCGCACTGACGCTGTTGGACAGTTCCGACCGGTTTCCGCCCTTGTCCATGACCTTCATGGCGAAGTAGAGCGTGCTGTTGGCCGGCAGATAAGTTGCCGTGAAGGATTCCGGCGTGCCGGCGATCTTTGGTGAGGGAACGCCGATGACCGGCGTGGCGGCATCGAACGAGGCATCGTCGGTAATCGGGCTGGTACTGTAGCGCAGGTCATAGGCCATTGCCGTACCGGTGCTGCCGTCATCGCCGGTGGCAGTCCATGTCAGTGCGACGGTGGCGGAGGTGGTGGTACCTGCCGCCAGGTCGGTGACCGGGTCCGGTGCCTGCGGGTCGAACGGCAGCGGGATGACTTCCATCACGATCGACTCGGTCCGCGGCACGTTGTCGCCGCCGGTGACGATCGTGAAGTGCGTCGGACTGGCGGCTGCGTAGGTCTCAAACTGCTTGTCGATCGTCCAGTCGCTGCCGTCATATTCCTTCCACTTGTAGACGACATGCAGGACGTTGCCGCTGGCGGCCAGTTCCGTGGCATTGTCGAAGGTCAGTGTCAGATCGTTAATGCCCTTGTCGAGGTAGGGCATCGCGCCCTTGTTATGTTCGAAGATCGTATTGACAACGAAGTTGCTGACACCGGCGTCGGTGATGGCAGCCGTGCCTTTCAGTTGGACCTTGACGTAGTATGTAGCCCATGTGCCGAAGATGTTATTGCGCAGCGTCTGGTTGGTCACGTGGGTGGTGCCGACGGGGGCATCATAGACGACGGTCCAGCTGCTGCCATCCTTGGAGATGAAGACCTTGCACGTATCGGCGGCTGCTGTTCTTGACGAAGTCGCCGCTGAAGGAGGCGTCGGTGAGGTAGAACGGGACGCTCACCTTGAAGACCGCCTCCGCCAGGGTGCCGACCGTCGCGGTGTGCAGGTCGGGTGTCAAGGCGTCGTCGTTGTAGGTGGCGATATCGTGACTGGACGGCTCGAGCATTGCCTGATAGCCGGCACTGCGGAAGTCCGGGGCCAGGGTGTCGGTGCCGTTGGACCAACGGCGATAGGTGGCCTTGCTGGTATTGATGTAGGGAATGATCTTTCCGTAGGGCTGCCAGTAGGGCCAGTTGACGTAGTCTTCCCAGTCGTGCTGAGACTCGTGGTGGTAGGGGGCATCGGGGCCTGAAATGTTGCCGCCGTCGGCGTCGGTGTGGGGTGTCGGGTACTCGTTGTCCCAGGCCTGCCATGTGCGGTCGAAGGACTGACCGAGCCGCAGGTCCATGTTGCCGGTCCACTTGGTGCCGACTACGCCGTTGCCGCCGTTGCCGTAGTCGTTAATAGCGTTGGCTTCCCAGGTGGCGGTATCGCCGCACAGCAGGAAGCCCGGGCAGGCGCGACCTTCAGCCTCGGCGTTGAGGACCAGGCTGTTGTCGGCCTTGATCTCGTCGGCGCTGGCGATGTGCGGCGGATTGTCACGGGTGAAGACGTAGAAGGTGATCATCGAGTGGAACAGGTGGTATTGGCCGTCATAGAAGAACTGCATCTGCCAGTCGCCGGGCACCGAGATCTTCCAGGTGCCGAGACCGGCGGCATTGGCGATGGTGCAGCCCTGGTCGGCATGCCGGCCGCACAGGCCCCAGCCGAAGACGTTCTGGTTGTACGTTGGGTCGCTGATGGAATTGCCGCCGACACTCGGTGGCTCATCGGCCCAGTGGTAGAGGCGGCGCTTTCTGATTGTTGTAAATGTTGATGGCCTTGTCCTGATCGCTGGCCGGCGGTACCACGCCATCCGGGGTATACGCGTTGACGTAGCATGCGGCCATGGTGTTGAGGTTATGCGTGTCGGCCACGCGGTCGTTGACGATCCAGGGGTTGTGAACGCTGACCGGAACGATGGGGCGGCCTCGTGGTGATGGCGGTCAGGTCCGAGATGGCTGAGACGTTGGCCGGCTCGGCGGCGTCGTAGCTTCTGATGGCGAAGAAGTAGGTCGTGCTGGGTTCCAGGCCCGTGACGGTGAAGGACTCAGGGGTGCCGGGGGCCGACGGAGTTGGCTCACCCGTGGCTTGTGTCGCGGTGTCCCAGTTGCCGTCGTCGATGAAATCGGTCGAGTAGCGAATGTCATAGCCGGCCAGACCGGCGGTGCCGACGTCGGCCGGTGCCGTCCAGGTCAGGTAGACGCTCTTGATCTGTGAAACCGGGGCACACAGGTCGGTAATCGTGTCGGGGGCTGAAAGGTCCTCTGCCAGCGTGGCAAAGGTAATGACGTTGCTGAGCGTAGAGAAGTTCGGGACTTCATCGCCCGCCTTGATGGCAAAGTAATAGGTCGTGCTGGCGGTGAGGCCGTGAACGGTGACGGTCTCCGCTGAGCCGGCGACGGCGGGTGTCGGTACGTTGGTCACCTGCGTTGCTGCGTTAAAGGTTGCATCGTCGACGATCGGGTCGGTGCTGTAGCGCAGGTCGTAACTGGTCGCCAGACCGCTGGCCGGGTCACTGCCGTCATCGGCGACGGCGGTCCAGGTCAGGACAGCGTAATTGGGCTTGACGTTGGGGGCGGCCAGTGTGTCGATCTGCGCCGGGGCTACCGCATCGGTGGCCAGGGTGCCGGTACTGACGACGTTGGACATTGCGCGCTAATGGTACCGACGATGTCGATGCCTTTGATCGCGAAGTAGTAGGTCGTGCTCGGGTCCAGGCCCGTGATCGTGATGGTTTCGGCCGTGCCGGGCTGTGCCGGTGTCAGCACCTGGCCGGTGTACTGCGTGGCCGCTTCGAAACTGGCATCATCCGTAATCGGGCTGGTCGAGTAGCGAATGTCGTAGCTGGCGACTGCCGCGGGCGGATTGGCCGAAGGTGCCGTCCACGTCAGGTCGATCTTGAACCAGTCCTCGTTAGTGGCCGCCAGGTCGGTGATCGCGTTCGGCGTGCCATGTTGATCGTAGTCGATAACGAGCACCGGCTGGAAATCGTCGCCGAGCGTTGTTTCGCTGAACTGGGCTGAGTAGTTGCAGTGCTGTTAGCGTAGGTGCAAAAGCCGTAGTTCGGTGCGGCGCCGTTTGCCCAGATGGACGATCGGTGTTACGTCGTAGGCCGCGAAGCCGCCGTAGGTGTCGCCCCGGTCGGTGTAGCGGGTGCGGGTTGCCGAGACGGACAGGACGCTGACGTTATTAGCGACATTGAAGTAGTCATTGTTTGCCCAGGACTGGAGCGGGGGCTCGGTGCCACCGTCGGCGTTCTGATCGGCGCCGGTGTTCTTGCCGTTGGGGTGGGCGAAGCTGGCGCCGCCCTCTGCACCCGGGTATCCGCCGTTTTTCGTGCCCTCAGTCCAGTCCGAGGAGGTGACGTAGCCGGTATGATCGAGGCCGGTATTGCCGGCCTGATAGTAGAACCGCAGTTGGGCCTTGTTGATCCGGCCGCCGGCGAAGCCCGGCAGGTCCTGGACGTCGAACTTGGAGAGGAAGTAGGCGTTGCCATAGGATATACTAGGTCTGGTGCCGAAGTTGTAATAGGTTTGATACCCGGCCCAGTTTGGGTTGCAGTAAAAATCGACGTCTGCGGCCATTCCTTGGCCGCTGTAGACCTGGATCGTGCCGCCGGTGATGGCCGACTGAAAGGCTGCGTCCAGGCCGGCACCGACGGTCAGGTCGGGACCGCGCTTGAGGGCGACGACATCCGCCTGCGCGATACCAGCCGTTGCTAAGGCTGCCGCCAGTGCTGTCAATATGAATGTTTTGGTCGTGTTCATATCTCTTACTCCGTTCCCCAAACACGCTCGGTCCTAAGAAAGAAAAAGGACTGTCACTCCGAGGCGTGTGACAGTCTCTTCATGCGCGACCCTTGTATGGCAACATCGAATCCATACTACCTGCTTCTTTGAACCAGCTGGCCCAAGTCTGCCAGTGCAAGCGGAGCCAGCCTGGCAACCGGCGTATAGTCAGCCGCAACCGGTCGTCGGTGCCGATGGTCACCCCGCCCTCAAGAACCATGCTGAGCGTCAGCCAAGAATGCTGCTGCCAAGACGTTCTGCCTTGGTTCTCAGCCCAGAATCACCATTGGGGCGCTCGCACAATTCAACCTTTGTAGACTTCGCAGCATTTTGCGTGCCAGAACGAGAGAGGCTTGGCCGTACGCCGTTGCTCCCCGTGCCGTAAGTTATTTGTAGACAAGACAATGCGGTTGCCCTGGCGACACGAAGAACTGTGGTTTGGCACTGATCGGCCAGGCGTTCTGCGCGTTCCGCAATGCATCAGGTTGTCTAGACAAGTTGGTTGCGTTTTCGTAACTGTTTGATAAATGGCGGGATGCGTCATTGGGCTTGCGGGCGGCGCTACGCAGCAAATGTTGCGATTCATAAACTGCGGACGGTCGGCCCGTGCCGAAGTGTCGAAGCCAGCGCTACCCGCATGCCGCGCGTCTGCGTGCCGCTCAGTCGTTTCAGCAGGAGGTCGACCGCCGTTCGGCCCAGGTGATACGGGTCATTTCGCAGGGCCGCTGCTTCGATCGGGTCGCTGGTGACTGTTCGGCCGATGAGTGATATGTCCTGGGGGCAGTTGATACCGTGTCGGCGGAGCCCGTCCAGGAATACCCGCATGACGCTGATGTTGAAAATCAGACCTGCGGTCGGCCGGGGGCGCAGTCGAAGGAACCATCGAACGGCCCTGTCAGCCATCTCTAATCTCAAAAAGCGGCTGGTGGCCCCAAGGAAGGCGAAGCCCGGCTTCTCGCAGGCCTCGCCGAAACCCCGCCTCCAGCAGATCTGCGTCGGATTCATGATGCTGTCGATTCTGCCGGTCAACATGGTTGTTGCCCACGTAAAAGAACCGGCGATGGCCCAGCCCGGTCAAGAACTCTGCTGCCATCTGCCCTTCGGCGTAGCAGTCGAACGTGACGCCGTCAGCCAGTGGATGGACCGGCCAGTAGTCCGTGGAGACGACCGGATAGCCGGCCGAGGCGTGCATCGCGACCACGCGCTCCCTGAACAGGGCTGTCGTGATTACCCCGGCGACGCGGTTGGGATCTTCGGGCACGAAACTCTCATCCATGCGCGGGTAGGATCCGGGTATGTGCTTGACGGATACCTGGTAGCCGCACTCCTCACTGCGCACGAAGATGCCTTGGTAGATCTGGCCATAGTAACTGGTCGACGCTTCGGCCATGGCGTACATGCTGGTGACCACTTGAATGACGCGGCTCTTGTGAAGCTGCCGCCACGCCTCGATGCCCTTGGGAATGGTAACGGTGCTCCGGCCGCGGGTCTGGGCGATGAGACCCTCACCGGCGAGCACCTGCAGGGCTTGGCGGATCGTGCCTCTTGCGACGTGGTGCTTTTGGGCCAATTCGCACTCGCCTGCCAAGCTGACAGGAGCCTCGCTGTCATTGCTGACGATGCGGGACCGTAGGATGTTGGCCACCTGCTGGTAGACGGGCAACGGTCTTTCGTGGGCCTTACTCATGACAATCAGTCAGACGCGAACTGGATGGATCGTATTCTGTCACACCGGCCTTTCAGTATACACCGATCTGCATACATGCAACATCAGTCGGAGGTCGAGCCTGCGAACAGGTACACGTACGGCTGGCTGGTAGTTGCGTTGTTTGATCTCGTCAGATCGGCGGTTTTTGATGGCAGCAACAGCCTAACGACCAGTCTGGGCCTGTTTTGTTTCTTGCACCCACGGCTTATACTGCCTGCGAAGGTGCCATCTGCCGACGATGGCAAGTCAAGTTTTGGACGTAGGGGCATGGACGCGGCCTCGGGAGAGCGAAAATGCGCATTTTGTATCTGGATATCGATACGACCCGTCCGGATCATTTGGACTGCTATGGGTATCACCGAAATACATCGCCCAATATTGATCGTATCGCTGCGGAAGGCACACGCTTCGAGAATGTCTATGTTTCCGATGCTCCGTGTCTTCCAAGCCGGGCGAGTATGTTCACCGGTCGGTTCGGTATCCACACGGGCGTTATCAATCACGGCGGGTTGGCTGCCGATCTGCGGCCGATCGGATGCGAACGGGAGTTCTGCACGAGCAGCCCGTATCAAGGCCTCATAGAGAGGATTCGCCGGGCCGGCCTGTATACGGTCTCGGTCAGCCCGTTCGCGGAACGCCACGCGTCCTGGTGGTTCTGCGCCGGATGGAACGAGATGTACAACACCGGCAAGCGTGGCCAGGAGTCGGCTGAAGAGATCACCCCGGTCGCTCTCGACTGGATCAAACGCAACGCTGCACGAGACAACTGGATGCTGCACGTGAACCTCTGGGACCCGCACACGCCGTACCGCGTGCCGGCCGACTTCGGCAATCCCTTCGCCGACGAGCCGATTCCGTCGTGGTACACGGAGGAGCTGCGCCAGCGGCACTGGAATAGCTACGGTCCGCACGATGCGCAGGATCCTTCCGGCACGTGCGGTCAGCCCTCCAAACGGCCTCGCGTACCGGACCGCATCGCAAGCATGGAAGACTATCGCCGCTGGATCGATGGCTACGACTGCGGCATCCGCTATGCTGACGAGAATTGCGGGCGCATCCTCAACGCCCTGGCCGATGCCGGCGTGCTCGACGATACGGTTGTCATGATCACCAGCGATCATGGCGAGAACCAGGGCGAGCTGGGCGTCTATGGCGATCACCAGACGGCTGACCACATCACCAGTCGCGTGCCGATGATTGTTCGCTGGCCGGGCATGAAACCAGGCAGGGTCGATACAGCCTTGCACTACCAGACGGACGTTGGCGCGACGCTGTTGGAACTGCTCGGCCAGCCCGTACCGGAACGATGGGATGGCCAGGCCTTTACCGATGCGTTCCGTAGCGGCCAGAGCCGCGGCCGGGACCACCTGGTGGTCAGCCAGATGGCCTGGGCCTGTCAGAGAGCGGTGCGCTGGGGCGACCACATCTTTGTCCGTTCGTATCATACGGGCTTGAAGGAACTGCCCGAACGCATGCTCTTCAACGTTGCCCAGGATCCGCACGAACTCGACAACCTGGTGGCTTGCCAGCCGGCCCTGGCTGACCATGGTCAGGCCCTGCTCGAGCAGTGGACGACCGAGATGATGGCGTGCAGTGAGTCGCAGGTTGACCCGCTCTGGACGGTGATGGCTGAAGGCGGGCCCTACCATACGCGCAACATCAAGAGCGTTCTCGAGCACCTGCGCAAGACGGGCGCTGCGCATCACGCCGACTTCCTGAGCGAGCATCCAACGGGTGTGGTCAGATAGAGATACTGGTTGAACACTCTGATGGCCGCTGACTGTGCCGGCAGAGAGCATAGCAGCGGCCATCGTTTCTTTCTTGCGTTTGACGGCTCTCAATTCTGGCGGGGCCGATCGTCAGCGCCCCAATTCTCCATGAGCACCTGCAGATCGCCGACGTTGACGTAACCGTCGTCGTCCAGATCAGCGGCTGCATTCCAATTGCTGCTGGCAGGCGGGCCGCTCTGGCTGCCCCATGCGGTTATGAGTTTCTGAAGGTCTCCGACGTTGACGTAACCATCAGCGTTGATGTCGCCCGTCTTGGCGGCGTTGCGGACGAGGCGGACGTAGTTGTAGATCCGGATGGCGTCACCTTGCGGCGCAATCGAGTTATAGTAGCCGTATGGCGTGTACGTGTAGTCTGCTGAGACTGCCGCCCTTGGGGTCGCTGCGCTGGGCGCCGGCGCCGTGGACGTCGAGCCACGACCCGTTCATGTACCCCATTGATCGGCCGAAGCAGACGTAGACGGCGCGGGCCGCCATGCCGTTGGACGAGGCGTGGGTTGTAGAGGTCCAGTACCAGGGATAGTCCGCCTGGCCGGCCTCGTTGGTGATCTGCGTGCAGTTGAAGATCGGGTCGATCGCGGCAGATGCCGTCGTATCCGGGCTACGTGTATAGTCGACGATGCTCTGGAGTTCCTTGGCGTTGGGCAGACGCCAGTCGGAATGGCCGAGGTAATTGGCGGCGTTTTGAGTCTGCACCCAGGCCAGCGCGTCCTGCCAGTTGAAGCCCTGGTTGCTATCGGTCTGGGACCACATCAAGTATGTGGCAGTATCCGTCACCGTGTGGTCGCCGTTATCCACGAAATTGTTTTCGCCGTAGCTCGTATTGCCGCGAACACAGCGGATGTATTCCGTCGGTGTGCCGTTGAGGCGGGTATCGCGAGGATACCCCTTGATTCGGCCGTCGGCGAAATTGACGCCGAAGACCGTAGCGTTGCCGTGCATCGTCGTACTGACGTACTGAGTATCGGACCAGTACTGGGCGTCGATGATGCGCTCGCCGGCAGAGACGTCGCCGAAGCCGAAGGCGAAATGAGACGTGTCAATGAACGGCGTCAGACCGGACGTATCGGTCCCGTTGTAGCCGCTGGGATCGGTACCGGCAAAATCGATCAGCGAGTACAGTTCCTTGATCGTCGGCAGCCGCCAGTCGTTGTAGCCGCCGTAGTTGGCAGCGTTGAGGCTGGCGACGTAGGCCGGGATGTCCGCCCAGGCGATCTTGTCGTTTGCGTCGATCTGGCCGTCGCCGTTGCGGTCCGGGGTCTGTTGCCAGGTCAGCCCGGTGTTGTTGTCGTAGGCCGTCTGGCCATCCGTGCTGGTACGGTAGCTGGGCTGATGGCCGGCGTACTGGGCGTCCTGCCCGTAGAATGCTTCGCCTGCTGACGGCGGGCTGATTTGAGCCTGATTGTCGTAGCAGGTCGTCTGGCCAGTATCGACGATCGTGTAGCCACCGTCGACCGCCGTGCGATCGCTGCTTTCGAGGGACGTGCCGTCGAAGCCGGCATAGTCAGGGGCATACCGGGTGACGCGGAACACGGGGCCCGTCGTCGTCTGGTAATCCCAGATGGTCCGGCCATCGGCGGTGACCTCGAAGAAGTAGCCGGCCGGGCCGTTGCAGACAAGAGTGTCACCGTTCGGCAGACGCTGTGCGCTGGAGATATTCTGGGCGTAGAAGTCGGTCGGTGTCTGGGCTGTGTAGCTCCACACGGGCTGGTCAGGACCGTAGCTGCTGCCTGCGATGAGGGAATAGCTGCTGTCGGCGTTGACCGGTGGAGCGATTTCGACGACGGACGAGTAGTTGCCGTCTGGCCGGCCCTGGCCGTTGTTGAAGATGAGGATGTTCGCCTTCGCCGCTCCGGCCGGGCTCGATCCAGTAGGCGTCGTGCTGGCCGAAGAGCTGCTGGTCGGTCGCGGTACCGGCATCGTACGCCTGCGGGTTCCCCCAGCGATACAGCAGGTCTCCGCCCTTGCCGCTGTTGCCGCCGGAGTGGCTGGCGGCCTGGCTGGTGGTGGTGCTGTGGTCGATCATCCAGATCTCACTGAAGCCATGAACGCTTACCATGATCTGGTCGAGCGATGCGTTGTAGGCGATCGAGTTCACATGGGTCCAGTCGGCCTTGCCGCCAGCCGCATAGTTCAGATCGATCAGTTCAGGATGGTCGGCCACCACGCCGTAGTTGGGCTTCGATGCGTCGTAATCCTGCACGAGGTGGTCCCAGACGTGCCACTCCCAGACGATCTCGCCGCTGTCGGCGCCGGTCGGTTCCACCTCGATGATGCTGTCCGGCCAGAGAGCACCTTCGGACAGAAGAGCAGGGTTGCGGCCCGCCGCGATCGCTTCGGCCGATGTCTTGTACTGCCAGGCGATCATGAGCACGTCGCCGTCTGGCAGCATCGCCCCGTCGTGGTGCGAAAGGTGTTCGCTGCTGGAGTATTCATAGGTCCATGTGACATTGCCGTCCCAGTCGAGCGTCCGCACGATGCCGCCGGCGCCGCCGACGCCAAACGTCGCATTGCCGACGTTGCCGGTGGCGAGCAGCAGACCATTGTCCAGCAAATAGACCGCATTGCCCGGGCGATAGCCCGTATTCCAGGAATGGACGGTGTTGCCGTTGTTATCCATCAGGTAGACCGTTGTCGAGTTCAGCGGTGCGTAGAGGTTATAGCCATCTGATGGCAGATCCGTGCTGAAATCCGCTGTCTGGGCGCATGCGATCCCGGTCGGGAGGCTCAGCAGAACCAGAAATGAAAGGCCGATACCCGCACAGTATCGCCTGTATGTACGCTTGTTGTCAGACATGTCCTTCTCCTTCCTCGGCACTCGCGTGTTCTGATCAGTGCCGTGCCAGCAACCCTGTCGCACCATCCTTGCCTGGTCGACCGGCGGCGTGGCCGGGATCGCGAGGCCAGCGGCCCCCCTGGCCGCTGACCCGCGACCCGGTTTACGGTTGCTCGGACAGGGCCTTACTGCTCGGCAGGCGGCGGAGGCGGTGGCGGCATCAGCTCATCGCGGGTCAATGTGCCATCGCCGTTGGTATCGAGCTTCAGAAGAGCCTTCGACGCGTTGGCAATCTCTTCAGCGGACAGTTGCCCGTCCTTGTTCGTATCGAGCGCGACCATCAACGGGCTGGGCGGCGGCGGGGGGCGCAGTTCCTCACGGGACAGTGCGCCGTCGCCATTCTCATCCAACGTCAACAACGCCTTGGACGCATTGGCAATCTCCTCGGCGGACAGTTCGCCGTTATGGTCGGCGTCGAGCACTCGCATCATCGGGCAAGGCGGTGGGGGAGGGCGGTGCCCCTGGCCTTCGTCACCGTTCAGAGGCCGGCTGGCGGCGGCCTGATCCGGCGGAGGCGGCATCAGTTCGTCGCGGGTCAGAACGCCGTCGCCATTCTCGTCGAGTGCCTTCAGGGCTGCCGGGGCGCCGGCGGTTTCCTCGGCGGACAGTACGCCGTCCCTGTTGGTGTCCAGTGCTCGCAGCAGCGGACTGGGTGGCGGCGGTGGTGGCCGGTGACCCCACCGGGGACCTCGCTGCTGTGCCTGTGTTCCGCTGGCGGTTCGCATTTGCGGCATGGCCCTGCCCATGGCGAGGCTTGCAGTCGCAAAACCAGCGATCATGCCGGTCAGTACAACCGTTTTTGCGCTCATCTCGTGTCTCCTTCCTGTCAGTATCCCTGAATCCGCGGCACACGCCGCTACAGTCAGGAACGCAGCCGGCAGTGACGCGTCTACAATGGCTCGGCTACTTTTCGAGCATGGGACAGACTGGCGGTCCCCGGCTCGGCAGGTCATTGGACCCTGCGTCCACCCAATCGGATGCGGCGCTGTCGTAGGAGATTCGGTAGAATACTTGTGGCCTTTTTCGTTTAACCGGTGTAGGAATGGCATTACATGGACGACGATAGTCATGACAGCGAGTTGCTGGAATCTCGCCTGCGATCCGGCGACGCCGACGCCTTGGCAGCGCTGTTCGCCTTGCATCGTCCGCGGCTTTACCGCATGGTGATGTTTCGACTGGACCACCATCTTACCGGCCGCGTCGACGCCGATGACATCCTTCAGGAGGCCTATCTGGCCGCAGCCCAACGAATCGAGCATTTCGGGCGCGGCGAAGCTGCCTCGGCATTCGTATGGCTCCGCATGATCGTCCGGCAGACGATGACCGACGTGCATCGCCGGCACATGTCGGCGCAAAAACGCGATGCTGGCCGGGAGATCTCGATTTTCGCCGGTGCTGCGACCCAGAGCACGTCCGCCTCGATGGCGATCCAACTGGTGGGCGATCTGACCAGTCCGAGTTTGGCGGCGGTCCGCGCTGAGGCACTGGATGTCGTAAAGAAAGCGATCGAGTCCATGGACCCGATTGACCAGGAAGTCCTGGCCCTGCGGCACTTCGAGGAATTGACAAACAATGAAACAGCCGAGGTGTTGGCCATTCAACCCAAGGCCGCCAGCATTCGATACGTACGGGCGATCAAACGGCTGAGGGAGATCCTGGCGTCTGTCCAGGCCGATGCGGATAAGGAACACGATGGCTGACGACCAGACAGATCGAGACCCGCTGGAAGAACTGGCGGCGGAATATGTCGAACGGCATCGACGAGGCGAGACCCCTTCCGTCTCCGAATACGTTGCGCGCTGTCCCGATCTGGCCGACGAGATCCGCGATCTGTTCCCGACGATCCTGTTCCTGGAACAACTCAAGACGCGGGACTCGTCTTCCCCGGCCGGCCGGATCTGTCCGGATATCGGACGGCTCGAACGACTCGGAGACTTCCGCATCATCCGCGAGATCGGCCGGGGAGGCATGGGCATCGTCTATGAGGCCCAGCAGGAGTCGCTCGGTCGGCGTGTGGCGATCAAGGTGCTGCCGTACCAGAACCTCCGGGAAGCGAAACATCTGGCCAGGTTCCGCAGAGAGGCCCGCATCGCCGCGAGACTGCATCACACGAACATAGTGCAGGTCTTCGGCGTGGGCCAGCAGGACGAGATACATTATTATGTGATGCAGTATGTCGCTGGAACGGGGCTGGACAGGATTATTCAGCGGCTGGCTGCCATGTGCACGGCCCCGACGCGGCGGCAGGGACAGGCCGTGGCGAAAGCGGATGATCCCGAGCGCGAACGCATCGATGCGATTTGCCGGCGGTGGCTGGGTAAGCAGGCAGCCGGTCCCGCTGGCTGCAAAGCTACCTTCGCGTGTGGATTACTTCCGCATTGTTGCCCGACTGGGAATCCAGGTGGCCGGCGCCTGCACTATGCACATACGCACGGCACGATGCATCGCGATATCAAGCCGGCCAACCTGCTCGTTGATCCGCACGATACGGTGTGGGTGACGGACTTTGGTCTGGCCCAGGCGGTGCAGGCCGAACAGGTGACGCAACCCGGTGAGATCACCGGTACATTGCGTTACGTCCCGCCCGAACGGTTCCATGGTGTTGTCGATCCTCGCGGCGACGTGTACAGCCTGGGGCTGACTCTTTATGAACTGCTGACGCTTCAGCCGGCCTTTCAGGACAGTGACCGCAGTCGGCTGATCCACCAGATCACCCAGGGGCAGCTTGCGAGACCCCGCAAGGCGAATCCGTGCATTCCGCCTGATCTGGAGACAATCGTCCTCAAAGCGACGGCCCACGAACCAGATCATCGCTATGCCGCAGCGGGCGAGATGGCTGACGATCTAGAGCGTTTCGTTGACGATCGGCCGATCGCGGCCCGGCCCGTGGGGCCCGGTGAACGCTTGTGGCGATGGTCGCGACGCAATCCAGCGATCGCAGGTCTGGCGGGGACGTCCCTTCTGTTGCTTCTGGCTGTGGCGATCGTGGCCAACGTCGGATACTTCGCCGCAAAGCAGGCGCTGCGCGGTGAAGCGCGTCAGCGAAACAGGGCGGAATCCATCGCGATGCTGGCCCAGGAGGCGTTGGGTCGGATCGTCGACCGTCTGAGTCCGGCCGCGCCGCAGGTCGCGTCTCTAAGTGTCGGGGGTACGAGTCAGACGACTGTCGAGATCCCAACGCCGCCGATCGTATCGAAAGAGGCTGCCTCGCTGCTCGAAGACATGCTGCCCTTCTATGACCGTCTGGCCGATCAGACGCCGGACGATGCCGCGTTCCAGCGGCGCGTAGCGGATGCCAACCGCCGGCTGGGTGACATCAGTCAGCGGCTTGGCCAATACGACAAGGCGGTCGCGGCCTATCGCAAGGCCATCTCGCTGTATCATCAGCAGTCCGCCTCAGTGCAGCAAGAGACGGATGCGGCGGCTCATACGGCGAACATCTACAACGAGCTCGGCCGACTGTACCGATCGACCCGGCAGGTGCAGGAGGCCCGGCAGCGCACCTTGCGGCACTGTCGATCCTCGAACGGATCGTCGGTGCCGGTCAGAGCGTTGCCGCTCCGCTGCGGTACGAACTGGCCAGGACATACTATTTTCTTGGTACGAGAATCCCGGAGGCAGCGGCACCGCGTCCGGGTCAACCTCGGCCCGACGGGCCGCCGCCACAGCCGGGGCCTCCTCCTCCTCCTCCTGCTCGTTTGCCGCATGGGGCAATCCGGCCATCAGGGCCGCCGCCGGCGATGGCGCCGCCACCACGGCCGTCTGATGGCCCGGATGGTCGGCCGGGGGACCGCCGTGTTTACTTGGCTCACGCGGTAACGCTGCTCAAGGGGCTGATCGACGAGTCGCCAAAGAATCCGGGCTACCGCCAGACGTTGGCCATGTGTTACCGCGACAACTACCCGGACGTACGGCCGCATGATCCAGTTAGGGCTGCGGAATCACTTGATCGGGCCACCGAAATCCTCGAGCAGCTTGTTCGCGACTATCCGCAGATACCTGACTATCGCTATGACCTGTGCCAATGCTATGCGATGGTGGACCCGCCGCCGCCCCCTCATCCAGGGCCGCCCGGCCTCCAACGGGATCCTGGCCGGGTTCCGCGTGAGGACGCATCGGCAGTCGAAGGACGTCTGGATAAGGCGTTGAATGTGGCGCAAACGCTGGCCAGCCAGTATCCCCACGTACCGGAGTACCTGGCGTTGCAGGCCCAGGTGCATCACAAACTCGGCGGTGTCTTTCGCCAGACGGGCCGGTGGAACAAGGCCGAAAAGAGCGACCGCGAGGCGCTCGCCTGCCAGCAGGCCCTGGTTCAGCGGGTTCCAGGAGTGACGGCTTACGAGGTCCTGCTTTCAGCGTTCCGCAATTCGCTGGCTGACATTCTGCTTCTCAATGACAAGCCCCAAGAGGCCGCCGGGCAAATCGACCAGACGATTGCAATGCTGAATGACCTTCTGGAAGCCAATCCGGACGCACAGTACCTGCACGGCGCATTGACCAACGCCTATCGCACCGATGCCGAAATCCTGCGTGCGACCGGCCGGAACGATCAGGCGGCCCAGGCCCGCAAGCAGGCTGACAAGCATCGGCTGGAGCTGGACCGCCACGTACCGGGCAGTGCCAACAGGTCACCCCCTCCAGTCATACTCACACCGACGAACTGATGTCTCTACCGGGCGACGGGTGGCCTATCTGCGGGCAAGTCCTGCATATGAAGGTCGCCGTAGATGACCTGCCATCGGCTGGTCTTCTTGTCCAGCCACCAGGCGACCGGTCTGTCTGCCTGGCCGAGGGTCACTCCTTGGGGATGGTAGTGCCAGTTGTCCACTAGTTTCAGCCCCTCGGCAAAACCCATCCCGCAGACCAGGGTATAGCCCATCGGAATGGCCATGCGGAAGGCCTCCTTGGCTGGGGCCGTGCCGCGGTATCGGCGGATCAATAGTGGCTTGGCGTCGGCCAGCATGTTGATGTTTTCGGGGAACTGTCCCGACTGCATCTGGGCCCAGAAACGCAGCGACTCAACGAGTGCGTGGGCACCGTCGGTCTTCTGGCCAGTATCGTAACTTTCCTCGAGCTTGTAGCCGGGCGGCGGGGTCAACTGGAAGAGCGATTCGTCAAGGTGACTGTTCCAGTCGAAATCCGTCAAGGTAATGGTCATCTCCTGTTCCGTAATGCCCGCGCCTCTGATTGTGAAGTACGTGGATTCGTCGGTAGCAGTGTGATCTGCCTCAGGATCGGCTACGAAGTCCTTGCACGACAACAGCAGCGTCGGCAGACGGATATCCTTATCAGTGCACGGCAGGTCGCGGGTCTCGACACGGACCGGCAGGCTTGTCGCAGGGTCGGCCCAGACCGTGGTTGTCTTGTAAAACTGGTTGATCCTGTATACGTCGACGGTCTGACCGGCGAGGGTCTCCTGGCCGGCGTAGACTCCTTCTCGCTCGTGAAGCCGGCTGATCCACTCGAGATAATGCGAGAGACGTTCGAGATCAACCTGAACGCTGTGTCTGAGCACGGCCGTCTTCTTGGATGGGCGGATAGACAGCCGGTTGCCCGAAGGGAAATCGTCGATGATGACTTGGCCGTCGGCCCATTCGGTCCGCATTCTGCCGCCCATGAGCACCTTTTGACGCATGATGTTGGCAGGTCGTCCTTCCTGTCGGACGATTTTTGTGTAACAAACCGAGTGGGCGTCGGCGATCTGGCGGAGGATGTCGGTGTAGCTGGCCTGGGCGGGGCTGGTAAAGGGGTCCCTGCCGGCCAGCTGGGTTATGAAGAACAGGCCTGCGGCGGCGACAACCAATCCGGCTGCTATCGCAAGCCAGCGGCGAGGGTGGGCTGTGCGGCCTGGTCGCTGCGACGGGCGGTTCCGGCAAATGTCCTCAAGGATGCCGTCGGCCTTTGGCGGCGCGACTTCGGGCGATCCGCTCGCGAGGGAGGCCTCCGCGAACTGGTCAAACTGGCGGCGAAGGTCCTCTTCCTGTCGGCACATCGTGTCACAAAGGTGGCGGCAATCAGCGCAGGCAGCGAGGTGGGAACGCAAGGTATCGGCCTCTTCCCCGGATAGTATGCCCATGGCAAGAGCAGCGATGGCCTCGTGCAGATCGGGACATTCCTTGCGAGTGCTCATGGCTGTTGTCCCCTCAGTCGCTCGTACAGCATCAGTCGCCCGCGACTTAGGCGTTGGCGTGCGGCGGCCTCGCTGATGCCGAGCATCTCTGCCACATCAGCCGTCGTACGACCCGCGAGGTAGAACAGGGTGATGGCCTCGCGATACTCCTCGGGTAGATATGACAGGGCGACCTGCAGACGCTCGATCCCCGGGTCAACCGGGCGCGTGCGGCGCGGCGATATGCTCGGGCAGCGGAACAAACGTCTGCTGCCTGCGGTAGCCGTCAGCGCATACCCTGCGGGCGATCTGGAGCAGCCAGGCACGAATGCGGCCGGGCTCCCGGAGCTGATGAAGATTGGCGATCGCCCTGGCCAGCGTATCCTGGGCCGCGTCTTCGGCGTCGTGCACATTGCGGGTATAGGCCAGGCATACGGCTAGCACCGCCGGTGCGTGGGAGCGCGCCAGTAATTCCGCAGTGACTGTCTGGCCGGGCTCCCGGTCCGCACTCATGCCCAAATGCCACTCCACCATATAAGACGCCTGACGCTGCGAATTGTGACAGGAAAACACTCGGGACGCCAGTTTTTACGGCCGCGATACGGCGAGAGGGGGATCGAACGAGATAAGGAGGCAGGGAGGGGCTAAGAAACATCGAGACGCAGGCAAGGCAATGGCAGGTGGCGGCACGACTCGACCTCGCCCCTCGAAAATCATGGGGTTGGGGTCACGGTACCGTGTCCGATGATGCCCAGGGCAGCGAGGCCCTTCAAGGCCATGTTCACCCCCAGTGCCGCCAGCAGGATGGTGATTACCTTCGAACCGGCCAGCAGCAGGCCGGACAGTCTGCGGCCGATCCGCAGGGCGATCGTGCCAGCGATCCATAGCAGCAGCAGATTCACGATGAAGGCCACGGTTGTGACGGCGTAGCCGATCGTCGGCATCTGGATCAGGCTGATGCCTATGGTCATGACGGCAGGGCCGACGATCAGGGGGATGGCCAGGGGGACCACGCCGATCAGTACGCCACTTGGCTTCGTTGAGGAGGGCGACGGCGAGGTCAGATCGTGCAGCGACAGGGCAACAAGCAGCAGGCCGCCGGCGATCTGGAAGTCGGCCACCGTAATGCCCAGGTACGCCAGCAGCACATTGCCAGCCAGGAAAAAACTGGTGCCGATGACGGCCGCCCACAGCACAGCCTGATGGAGGACCCGCGTCTGGTCAGCCAGGGGCATGCCGGCTACCGCCCCCATGTAGATCGGAATCAGACCGGGGATGTCAATTGAAACAAACAGGGCCAGAAAGGCCTCCAGAAAGGCTGTGCCTGGCGTGTAGTTCATAGGACCCCTTCCAAGTGCGTTTGATCGCTCGTCGCTACTGCAATCGTAGACGCCTGCGGCGGCAGTGCGGCGAGGATGCGGCTTTGGGGGTGCAAGACCCGCGACTGGCGGCGGGGGGCTATGGGCGAGACAGGAGTAGCCAGACTTCTCGATTGCCCGACTGGCCGGGCAGGGGAGAGAGGAACTGGTTTGCGATCGTCCAGCCGGAGGACTCGGCCATTTGGCGCACCTGCTCGACAACCGCGTCGAGGCGCTCGGGCGGCAACACGCCCTTGGTCAGCCACTCCCTGGGGGCTTCGTAGTGGGGTTTGACCAGTGAGAGTACCAGCCCGCCGGGCTTGATCAGGCGGACGGCGGCCGGCAGGATGTGCCGCTGCTTTGTCCAGGCGACGTCGATGGTGACCAGGTCGACCGGCTCGGGCAGCATCACGTGCATGGCGTTTGTCCGCTCCATCACAGTTACTCGCGGATCGCGGCGGAGCTTCCAGGCGAGCGTGCCATAGCTGGTATCAACGGCATAGACCCTGGCGGCCCCGTGCTCGAGCAGGCAGTCCACAAAGCCGCCGACGTTGCTGCCAAGGTCAGCACAAGTCCAGCCGGCAGGGTTGATCTTGAACTCGGCGAGGGCTGGTTCGAGTTTCATGCCGGCGCGGGAGACGTATTTGTCGTTTTCGTGCGACCTGGTCATTTTCGGTCCGCGGGTGAAAGTTGATCTTTGCGGTGCGGTGCAATGAAAAAAGGGCACGCGCGGGCGTACCCTTTCAATCGACATTCCATCTTCGCGGCTTGGGCGCGTGTGTCTACGCCTTTTCGCCGGCCTTCTTCATGGCGTTGAGCCGGGTGGCCAGACGACTCTTATGACGGGCCGCGGCGTTCTTATGGATGGTGCCCTTGGAAGCGACGCGGTCGAACATGCGGCAGCAGGTCTTGAACTGCTCTTCCGCCTGCGTTGCGTCACCATCGTGGACGGCGGTAAGGAACTTTTTGGTCAGCGTCTTGAGGGTCTGCTTGCGAGAGCGGTTGCGCAGGCGATGCGCCATGTTCTGACGGATGCGTTTCTTCGCGGACAACGAATGAGCCACTGTCTAGCCTCCAGCCTATCGTGAATTCCGTATTTGTGCCTGTAGTTGTCGGGTAAATCGCCAAGACCGAGTAGTTTATCGCCTTGGGGGTGGTCAGGTCAAGGGGTCATTTCCGGTCGGCCTCGGTCCTGCGGGCCTGTTGCAGGGCTTCAATACGCTGGCGGACATCGGCGTAGTTGTAATCCCACTGGATGATCTGCCCATACGTCTGCATGGCAGGCTCGTTCTGGCCGGCCGCTTCATATGACCGGCCGAGCCAGTAATGCGACTCCTTGCTGGTGTCGTCGCCCGGTACCTCGTAAGCCTTGATGGCGTCCAGGAGCAGATTGATGGCCTGATCGTGATAGCCCTTGTGAAAAAAGCATTGGGCGATGAGCGAGCCGCAGGCGGCGCGGCGCTTGGGGTCGTTGCGAGCTGCCTGCAGGATCGGGATGGCCTCGTCATAACGCCGGGCCCGGAAGTACCGTTTGCCCAGTTCGTACTTGTACTTGGCCTCCGTGGGGTACTGCTGCATACGCTCCTTGAAGACGGCGATCTCGAAGTCGATCTGCTTCTTGAAATGCTCCAACGCGGCGTTTCTGTCTCCTGTTTCATGAAGCCGGTGGGCCTGCCGGCGGAACTCCCGGAGGCGTACATCGTCGGCCCGCATCTTGAAAAGGTATATCTTTGTACCTTCGTAGGTCTGCGTCAGGAGCCGGATGGCCTCTTCTTCGTCCTCGATGCGTCCTCGGCGCAGCAGGGCATCAACCACGGCAAAGACCTTTCCGGGCTCGTCGGGCGCCGCTGCAAGGTCGTTTTGGGCAGCCACGATCAGTTCGCCCATGCGGTCGGAATCGGCAATGATGCGGTCCTTGTCGTGAATCTGTCGCTGGAAGTCGGCATCGCGAAGCGATTCACGAAAATCGCCGCCTTCGAACTTGCCCCTGATGATGGTCGTCTTGCCGGCGAGGTTGCGGCGCAGGTCGCCAACACTCGCGTCGTCCGGTTTGATGCGGACGAGAGTGTCGAGGGCTTTGAGGGCCAAATCGTAACACGTGACCGCCGTGGACGGCTCCCCGCGTTTGTTGAACCTGTCGCCCAAGTCCTCGAAAACCTGGTGAAGCACGACCAGTCGGGCCGTATGCGGTTTGGGATTGGCCAGGGGCTCCTCGGAGAAGATCGGGCCGAGCCACAGACAGGTCTGGTCGAGGCCGACCTTGTGGGCGTTGCGCAGGAAGCCTTCGAGGTAATCAAGATTGTTCGGGTCGCGGGCCAGCAGTTTTTCGGCGGTGAGCATTCCCTGCAGGGGATGGCGGGAAACGCCCGTCGAGAACTTCATCCGCTCGATCATGCCGGGCTTCTTGCCGCCGGCGCCCAGCCGGGCAAATGCCACCGCCCGCAACGGTTTATGACCTTCGGTGACGGCATCTGGCCAGACGGCCAGACCGTTGATGTAGCATTCGATGGCATAGTCGTAGTTATGCTTGTCGGCGACATTGCGGCCATGATCGAACCACTTCTGGGCCTTGGCTTTATCCTTTTCGGAAGGATTTATGAGGTCGGCAACGTTGTTCGTGTTTTCTTTTGGCATGGGTGCCTGTAAAAAAGGTTCAAGTGAGCCGCATTTGATATTGCCATTAAGACTGTAGGTGCCACAAGACTGATATCGGGTAGACTATAGCCACAGGCACCGTAGAATTTTCATCGTACGGTGCCGAAATCGCTTGTCAATAAGTCATGGCGGAAACAATTGGCGCCGAAAGGTGTTTTGTATGAGGAAGATAAGTTCATCGACGGCCGAGTTATCGGCCCGCAAGAAAGTAGATGTATCGTGTCTGGACCTGGTCTGCTACCCGGATCCTCGGCTGCGAAAAAAAAGCGTGGAGGTGAAGGAGTTCGATCAGTGGCTGGCGCGACTGGCACGGCGGATGTTCGAGGTCATGTATGCCAGCCGGGGCGTGGGGCTGGCCGGGCCGCAGGTCGGGGTGAATCTGCGCCTGTTTGTGTACAACGAAGCGGGCGCCGCAGCCGATGGACAGGAGATAGTGATCGTCAATCCGGTCCTGAGCGACCTTCAAGGCGCAGGAGACCGAAGAAGGGTGCCTGTCGCTGCCTGGTGTCAACGGCGAGGTGCTGCGGGCGAGCAAGTGTCGGATTTGTGCATATGACGTGAAGGGACAGCCAATCGAGATGTCGGGCGAGGGGCTGATGTCGCGGATCTGGCAGCATGAGACGGATCACCTTGACGGCGTGCTGATTACCGACAGGTTCGGCGAATCGGCGAAGATCGCGAACCGGCGGGCGCTGCGCGAACTTGAAGACAAGTACGGCAAGAAACGGGTTGGCAGCCGTTAGAGGCGGCTTCAGAAACCTCGCACTGGCAGACAGGCTGCCAGTACTGCTCCGAAGGCAACAGTTGCCGGCGGCTGCCGGCGCGAATGAAGATTACGGCAATGCTTTTGCCAGCATAGCGAACGGCCTTGGCGCTTGATGAGCAGCCCCTTCGCTACGTGGCTGGCGACAACTCAAAGACAGTCGGTTTGAGTTACTCCAATACCTTGTAAAACATGACTCCTTTGGTCCAGTGATAAGGATGGCCCGCATGCGTT
Source organism: uncultured Planctomycetota bacterium (assembly GCA_963787325.1). GTDB lineage: Bacteria > Planctomycetota > Phycisphaerae > UBA1845 > JANYLN01 > CAWBCK01. Next base: position 4,590,741 of record CAWBCK010000005.1, on the reverse strand, counting down.
TAGTCTACTTTGGCTCGGGGCAGTTCGCCGTGCCGATCCTGCAATCGATACTGGGAGCGGGGCATGAGGTGGCGGCTGTCGTGACCCAGCCGGACAGGCCCGCGGGGCGAGGCAGGACGTTGCGGCCAACTCCCGTGCGGGCGCTTGCCGAAGAGCGTGGTCTCAACGTGATGGCGGTCGAGAACGTCAACGACGAGCCAGTGACCGGACAGATCCTGGGGATGGGGGCCCGGCTGGGGGTGGTAGCGGCATTCGGCCAGAAGATCGGGCGAGGGCTTCTGGATGGTTTCCCGGCCGGACTGATCAACGCGCACGCGAGCCTCCTGCCGAAATATCGCGGCGCCGCGCCGATCAATTGGGCGATCGTCAACGGCGAGCAGGTAACGGGCGTCACGGTGTTCCGGCTGGTGGAGCGGATGGACGCCGGGGCGATGATCGTCAAACGCCAGACGGAGATCGGGTTTGGCGAGACGGCTGAAGAACTGGAAGAGCGGCTCGGCGGTGTGGCGTGCGACGCAGTCAAGGCCGCGCTGGAACAGTTCAAGACGACGGATGACCCGCCAATGGTCGAGCAGGACGAATCCGAGGCGACCAAAGCGCCCAAACTCAGCAAGAAGATCGGCTACGTAGACTTTTCCGAGCCGCCCTGGAAGGTTGTGCGGCGGATCTGCGGGCTGTGGTCATGGCCGGGGGCGGCGTCGGACTTCCGCAAGAGCGATGGCCTGCGGCGCGAGCGGGTGATTCTGGCGCGAGCGTACGTGGCGGCCAACGAGACGGATACCAAACTGGTGCCGGGGACGATTCTACCGGATATGACCGTCCAGGCGGGCAGCGGGGCGGTTCGCATTACCGAGGTGAAGCCTGCCAACAGCCGGCTGATGCGGTTTGAGGATTTCGCCCGCGGTCGAAGGATCGTGCCGGGGGATCGATTTGATACGCTGACGGAGGAGATGCTGGTTCGACCCGTCGGTGGTTAGAAGCGGCTACACACTTTGCACTGGCAGACAAGCTGCCGGTGGCACCCTTTTAGAATAGGACTAGATGCCGGCTGTGGTTAGTGGCCGGTTTGAGCGTCAAAAGGCGGCCCAGACTCATTTCATGACTCATAAAAACCTGCGCGGACTTAATGGACGGGACGGGAGAGACCTGGCGGTGCTGGCGTTGGGGCGCAGCCAGGGAGAGCGCGGCTACGCGCGCGACATGGTGACGGAGATTGCCGCCAAGGTGCGGACATCGCCGGAGCAGGTGTCGTTCGGGCTGGAACTGGCGATGGGGGTGATGCGACACCGGCTGACACTGGCGCGGATCGTACGGTCGCTGCTGTCAGGTAGTTGGGATGATCTGCCCAACGACGTGCGGCATGTTCTGCTGGTGGGGGCATATCAGCTGATCTGGCTGGAGACGATTCCAGCGTATGCGGTGATCGACGAAGCGGTCAAGCAATCGCGAAGAAGCGGCAATATGCGCTTCGCGAAGCTGGTAAATGCCATCCTTCGAAACATTCAGCGGCATCTTAAGGAACGAGTGACCTGGTCGCAGGAGCTGCCCGCGCGCAAGGCTCTGCGGTATGAGTATGACCGGGCCTGGCTGGCGGATGTGGACCTGCTGGCCCATCCGAGCCAGGATCTGGTGAGCTGACCTGTCGATCGCCACGAGCATGCCGACGGAGATCATCTCGCGATGGATTCACGCGCATGGCAAGGAACAGACGACCGAGGCGTGCTGGACGTCGCAGTGGCGACCGGTGACGGTGCTCCGGCCGAATCGCCTTAAGACGGACGGACCCGGTCTGGTGGCGACGCTGGCACAAGAGGATATCGCAGCCGAGTACGATGAGGCGAGCGATTCGGTTTTCCTGGCGACGGGTAGTGGCGCGGCGAAGTCGCAGGCATTTCGCGAAGGCCTCTTTCAGATGCAGGACGTGACGGCGCAGCAGGCAGTCAGGATGGCAGAGCTCAAGCCGGGGATGACCGTGCTCGACCTGGCGACCGGCGTGGGCACCAAGGCGACGCAGGCAGCCGAGGTCATGGGCAATCGCGGCCGGGTGCTTGCGCATGATATCGCGGAGGGACGGCTCAAGAAGATAGCGGGCAACTGCCGGAGGCTGGGTCTTACGGTCGTCGAGACCGTCAGGCCGAACGAGCTGGAGGGCGTGCTGGACGAGATTGACAGGATCGATGTGATCCTGGTCGATGCACCGTGCAGCAACAGCGGGGTGTTGGCGCCGGCCCGAAGCGAAATATCGTTTTACGCCCAAGTCCTTGGCGTCGTTGCACAAGCAACAGGTGGAGATACTGGAGCAGGCGATAGCGCTGGCGGCAGGGCGGACACGCGTGGTCTACAGTACCTGCAGCGTGGAGGCGGAGGAGAACGAGGCGGTGATCCAGGAGGTGGGGGGCAGGCATCCGGATTGGGTCGTGTCCGACAGCAGACTCTGCCTGCCGAGCTGATAGGGGCAAGCTGACGACCTGGCGAGACGGTGGGTTCGTAGCGGTGATGGATGCGGCTGTGTTCGGTTGAGCCTTTAAACCTCCTGCCTCAGATACCGATTGCATGGCTTTGCACAGGGCCTGGTGCGTTCGACAAGCCATCGAGCGCAGCAGACTGCTTGATCTTGTTGAAGATTATTCTAATCGGGCGGGCACGACAGCTCTCGCCGGTGTTACACGTCAAAGAGGGAGCCCCGCCGACCCTGATCATGCACGGCAAGGCGGACGATCGCGTCCTTGCTGAGGACTTGATAGTATTCTGCGAGGCGATGACCTCGAGCTGGAAACCGCTGCGACCTGGGACTGTACGAGGGGCACGGTCGTGGCTTCCAGGATTACTTCGACGGCAACCAGTCAGGCCTCTACGAAACGATGCGGGACACGGATGAGTTTCTCCGGGTGTTACGGTATATCACGGGCAAGACGACGATTTATGACTTCCTCTATGATGGCCCCCTCGCCGATGCAGGCTGAGTCAATGCGCCTCGAGCCAGATCGGGCTCGACCAGGCTCGCTGTCCGTTGCGCTGTTCAACGCGGATGCGATAGTGTGTGCCGCTCTCGATGGCATCGGTGTCGGTGATAGAGACTGTGGCGGAATAGCCGGCCTCGGGAATCAGGCGATGGAGTTTCGCCTTGAAGCCATAGTGATAGAAGCACGGGTCCTGGCGGGGAAGCGTTTCGGGATCGATCCCGATCATCTCTCGGATCATCGCGATACATTCATCCCGGTACCAGAGCATCCGGCTGCGGGCGGCAAATGAACGAACGGTATCACGGACGGTCAGGCCGTTTAGCTGCAGGACAATCTCCGCCGACAGCGGCGCCTCGAATTCCAGAACGATGGCACCTTGGGATCTGGCGGTCACGAGGGGCTGATGGCTCTGCAGGCGGAATGACGCCGTATTGCCCTGGAGTTGCGGCGCATGCTGGCCACGGGCGACCCAGCATGGCGACCAGCCCGTGAACCGGCCTTGCGAAAGCGATACCTCGCCCGACCAGTCTCGCTTCGTAAATGGCAGTTCCCCGACGCGCGGTCCCCAGCCCGGTTCGATCCGGAATTTGAAACGCCGGCTGCGTTCGTCGTTGGGCAGGTCCCACGTGTCCTGGTGGCAGTGCGTTGCGATCACCCGGCCGTTGCGCAGGATCTCGATTCGGTCGATGGCGTCCTGGCCGCGGACGTCAACGCGAAGCTCTCGCTGTGAGGTCATCGGCAGGATGCTGCCCATGGGCTCACCGTTGCAGGTGAACTCAAGTTCAATCCGATCTCCCGTCACGCCGTAAACGCGTCTGTTGCGAAAGGCATCCCAGAGGGCCTCGCGTGTCAGGTCGGTTGCCAGGCATGCCATGAGTCCCTGGCCCCAGCAACCGGGCATGTTCGACCAGTTGTCAGTCGAGCAGATAACCCCCAGATGCAATCTGCGATCGAGGGCATCCTGGTACGTGCCGCCGGCGACACCGGGGCCCATGTGGGAATTGTGTCGCAGACCGATCCACTCTTCGTCCGTTTCGCTGCAGCCGTGGATCGAGAAGATCTCGGCAAACGGGCTGAGCCTGTCATCACAATGCGACCATCGCGGCGCCCTGATCCCCGGGTGATAGCCGGTATGATGCGGGATCGCCAGGGCCATGAGTCCGTCGAGTTTGGCGTAAAGTCTCCGTAAGTGTCTTGACGGTGTGTACCGGGTAGCCTTCGCGCAGATGCATGACGTTGTGATCGCCCCAGGTGCCATCGCCCTGCCATTCATAGCCGGGGAAGGTGACAAACCGGCCGGGCTCATTGGCGGCTGCCGTCGCCTCCTCGAATTCGGCCCATTCTCCGGCGATCACCTCAGGCTCTTGGTCTGTTCCTGCCGGATGCCCTTCCACTGCTCGACCTGCTGGGCAGACTGCTCTGACGCGTGCCCTTTCTGCTTCGGCAAGGGCACGCCAGCCTTGTTGGGCCGGATAGGGATCGGGCTGATAACCGGTGTATAGTAGGCCCCGCTGTAGAAATCCAGGTACGTGCCGGCGTACGAAAGCACCTCCGGCATCGAGGGAATCTGACGCCGTGCGTATAGCTGTTATGGTGTGTATCACCCCAGAAGATGCGATTAGGTCCGTTCTCGCCATTCACCTGATCGCCTCCTCTGAATTTGAGCTGATCGATGCGTCACCGGCCGGATCGTCCATGAGCATCCGTACGCGGCGAGGGGAACGGTCTGTCACTCGTTTCTTCCATCGCCTTGTACAGCACGGCGATCTTGCCGATCTTGCTTACCAGCGTCGCCTCTGCCTTGGCGGCCAGTTCCTCGGCAATCGCCTGCACCGCCGCACGGTCTTCCGCATCGATACGGACCTTGATGAGGTCGTGGCTCTTAAAGATATGCTGCACCTGTGCAACGACCGCCTCGGTCAGCCCGGCATGTCCAACAACCGCGACAGGCTTGAGCCGATGCGACCGCCCCACCAGTTTCTTACGCTCTATAGGCTTCAATCTGATCTCCACAAGGCCACGATCACCAGTATCGTCGTCCCGCCGTAACTCAGCACTCAGCACTCAGTCCTCAGCACTCAGCCCTCAGTCCTGCTGTTAAGCTCCCGCGATTACCCGGATAGTAAACGCCATGATATCGTAAAACGCGTGCGTCCCCACCGCCACTGCGAACCCTCTCAGCACAAACACCGACGCCAGGAACCCTCCCGCCAGCATCCGGAATGCGAACTCGATCGGCACATACCGGTCATTCCCGATCGGCGGATAATGTATGGCTGCAAACGCCAGCGAGTCTGATCACGATGATCGCCGCCAGCGCCAATTCCTTCGGCAGCCGCAGGACGTCGATCAGCACCAGGCTCAGCACGCTGATCAGGATCAGCCGGAACACCAGCTCCTCGTAAATCCCTGCCCCCAGGCTCAGCACTAGCTGGTCGAACCAGATCCGCGTCGTATGCGCCCCCGCCATCGGCAGTACCGTCGCGACTCGCCCGACGGCAAAGTTCAGCCCCTGCAATCCCACCGCCAGCAGCACGCTCTCGCCCATCATGCCCAGCATGGTCGGCCAGTGCACCTTCCACGGCTCTTTGGCTACCACGTGCCACGCCAGCAGGATCGCGACCACCGCCAGTGCCGGCAGATGATACCCCGTCGCCCCGAACACCGCCAGAAACCGTCGCAGCAGGTCCACCGCTACCAGGTCGGGCTGTTGGCCGGCCGCGCCCGCGTGGGCCACCGCCAACCCGATCTCGTATGCGACCATCAAGGGCAGCAGGAACACAAGGCAGTGAAGGGGCCGATGGGTTTGTTCCAGGTACCCTGCCTCCACTTGCTTCGGTGCTCGCGCCTTCTTACCGCTCTTGCTTGCACGGCTCATCGCCGTTGTATTTACTGGAAGCCAGTCGCCGCCGCAATAGCACGAAGTCCAAGAGAGCCAACCGACAAAAAAGCGCGAATCGTGCAGCGACATTGACGGGCACGCATCCGAGACCATGGCTGTTGACGCTGCCGTACGTCGCTCGTGATTTCGTGTGCTTCGTGGTAGGATTGTCTCGTCACCACGCGACGAAACCTGCAGTTGACGATCAACGTCGGAGAAAAAGCGATGTCACGCACCACAAGCCAGATCCGCCAGATTTACGACGCCATGTTCGAGCATTTCGGGCCTCAGGACTGGTGGCCCGGCGACACCCCCACCGAGATCATGATCGGCGCCATCCTTACCCAGAATACCAACTGGCGGAACGTCGAACGCGCCATCGCCAATCTCCGCGCGTGCAATCTCATCGACCTTGCCGCGATCCACGAACTCTCCGCCGACGCCCTCGCCAAGCTTATTCGCCCAGCCGGCTACTACAACGTCAAGGCCCGCCGACTCAAGAACCTCGCCGACTATATCTGCCGCGAACACGACTGCGATCTGGAAAGGTTTTTCGACCAGCCGGCCGATGTCCTCCGCGAGCAGTTGCTGGCAGTCAACGGTATCGGCCGGGAGACCGCCGATTCGATCGTCCTGTATGCTGCGGCCAAGCCGACCTTCGTCGTAGATGCCTACACGGCGCGGATCTTCCGCCGGCACTTTCTCATCGACGAGACTGCCGACTACGAGGAGATCAAGGAGTTGTGCGAATCCGCCTTACCGACGGAAGTGCAGCTCTACAACGAGTACCATGCCCTGCTGGTAGCCTGCGGCAAGGACTACTGTCGTCCCAAAGCCCTCTGTGACGAGTGCCCCCTGAACCGATTCGACCACGATCCGACCTTGCGATAGCGGTAACGGTTTCCACGCGACCCTCAGGCGTCAGCCCGGGTTGTGGTTGTTGCCGCTGCCGCCAAGAACTTGCTAACGCCTGCGCAGCGCAAATTTCCCCGAGTTGCACCGCATCCGCCCCAATCACCCCCTCCCTCCCGCGACGATTCGCCGCTACGCCTCCTTCTTGCGCATGGCAAGCCCGACAACAATGACCGCCACCAATACCGCTACCATGATCCAATACCACGTCGGCAAAGCCAAAACCATCGGTCCCATGCTTTCCATGGCCTTGTCTCCATTTTGCATCTCAGAACGCCACAGATATGCACCCTTACCCGATACGCTTCGACACTGTCACAACGTGCCGCTACTGTGCGGAAGAACCCCCTTTACGGTCTTCGGGTCGAAAGCCTCTACCCGTCTCGGTCGCCACGGGCACCAACCGCGACAGGCAGCCCTGAAGCCACTTCTATCGAACCTGATGAACATCCTGCCTGCTGATCCCCAGCCCTGCCGTCGCCGCATCCCGCACAAGCGGGTCCTTATCGTCCTGCAGGTGCTGCAGCGTCTCGCGCGCCGCCTCCTGATCCGCCCGGCGCGGGGCCGTCCATTTCGCCAGCCCCAGCGTCAGCGCCGCCTCGATTCGCCACATGCGGTCCTTGTCATTGTCCACGACCCAGATCAATACCGCCGTCGGCGGGCTGTCCCCGTCCAACCTTGATACCGTCTGCCCGGCCTTGCTATCGATCCGCTGCTGCACGTCCCGCAGTGCACTGAGGTACGTCTCGACTGATTTGGCCCTCTCCACCTGCCCCCGCTGCTTGTACAATTTTACCAGCATCCCGCCCGCTTGCGACTCGATTCCAAGCCCGGTAAGCATCCCCGGCAGCCGGACGCGTTCCTCGGCGATGCGATATCCCAAGATCATCAACGCCTTGAGCAACCCTTCGGCCTCATCCAGGCGACCTGCTTTTTCCAGCATCTGCTCCTTGACCAGGCAGTACCTGCTGACCGTCTCGAAGGCCTTGTACCGGGCCGGGTGCCACATCGTCCAGTCAACCGCCTGGCTGTACCGTGACGTGTAATGCATCTGATGCTTGCGAGCCGGCCAGCACGTACTCCGGTCCACGGATGGGAAATGCGTCCACTCCCATCGCCCGGATCTTCGGGATGTTGGGAAACGTCTTGTAGTAATCGCTGCTGAGACATTCGACCATCGCCTTGTGATAATCGTCCGCGGCATCTCCCGGCGCATCCATCCCGCCGGTGATCGGCTGAAGCGGCGCGTTGATGTCGATGACCTCAGCCAGCTTCGGATCCAGCACCACCCACGACCGTTGCCACCCCCGCGAGAAATGGACCACCAGGTACACCAGCATCAGAAGTGCGCAGAGGCCCACGCTGAGCAGCCACCCCTTCCAACTCCCAAGTGCCAATACCCAGGCCTTACGCATATCGCTTAACCATTATCGAGTATCTGCCAAACGCGAGCACGGCCCCAACACGTCCAACACCCAGCTGGAATACGAGCCCGAAGCGCAAGCGATTGCATCTTTGGTATTGCTCATTGCGAAAGGTGCCAACCACGCGGCTGAGCCCCAATCTTTCCCTTACAGCCGACCTGCCGCTTCTCGCGCTGGCCAACTTTCCGGCGCCGGTCCTGCCAGCGCCTTGCCCGCCAGTTGCAGCGTCTCACATTTGTAGGCGGCATTTCGTCGGGCCACGCCAACCATATCCACCAGGAAACAGCCCGGTACAGTCAGGGCACGCTCGATGCCGTGCAGGCACGTCGGCACGCCGCCGCCCCCGCCACCGGCCGCAGCGATCGCCAGGGTCGGCAGGTTCCGCAGGAATCCGTGTCGTTGCGGACACCGGCTGATCCGCCGGATTCGATCCGTGAGCGCCTTGGCCGACTCGGACAGGTCGCCGAAGTAGACCGGTGTCGAGAATATCAGGCGGTCCGCTGCCTCTCAGCTTGCCTACGACCGTCGAGAGGTCGTCTGAAATGATGCACTGTCCTTCCCGCCGGCACCGGCCCCAGCCGTCCGGGTCGCACATGCGGCAGCGCTCGATCTTCAGACCTGCGAGATAGACACATTCCACCTCGGCCCCGGCGTGCCGCGCACCGTCGCACGCCGCCTCTGTCATCCTGGCCGTCAGCCCGTCTTTGCGGGCACTGCAGTCAATCGCAACAATCTTCATCTGGCATTCTCCAATGGTCGCATTCACCACGGCGATATTCGGCCATTGTATAGCGCGTTGCCATGTTCGCCATCCCGCAGGCGTCAAATCAATGGATCGCCTTTTTTCACCGCAGAGGCGCGGAGGACGCGGAGAACAACAGCAATCTGGCAAGGACCATTACCTGGAGGCGTTGCTTCGGGCGTTTGCCGTTGTCACGCGTCAGTTATAGCCGACCCGATTCGCTTGCCAGAAGGTCTGTTGCCGGCGGTTGCCTCGCTGGGTGATGTGGTGCGGATACTTGGGAACGATGACACGCGCCATTCTGGCCATGGTTATAGTCCACCTTGGTGGCCTGTCGCTGCCAAGAAATAGTATGGTGTCCGTGCGCCGTGCAAAGGCGCCGATGTTCAGCGGGTGCGAGTCCCGCCCGGGAACTGGATCGCTCCACCCGGTAGCACCTGGAGCCGTCGGGGAGGCAACGAACCGGCGGAAGCCTTCAGGGTAGAAGGTCGCAAGGCGACCTGGCGAGCGAGCAGGCCGTAACGTGAGTGAACGCTGAGCAGGTCCCGAAACCTATAACGCAGGAGCCGACCCTTCGGACACCGGGGGAAGGCCGCTGTCGATGTCAGCCACAACGAGCGATCCGAAGGCTGCATCGGTCCCGCCGGGATAGTGGCGACGGCATGCTCGTACAGGGAGATCGAGCGCAACACGGGAAGCCCCAGCGGTGGCAGGCGAGGAGTCTGCCAACCGGCGGCCCGCGAGGGTCAAGGCCGGGCCGGCTGGGGTGGCGGATGGGCCCGTAGTACCGACAAAGCCGGGTAATGCCGGCCGAGGGAAGGGGCCCTGGTTCAGGAGGCAGCGCAGCAAGCGACGAAGGACAGGAAGATTGGCGATGAGCCTAACAACTCCCCCGAGCGTCCAGAAGTTGCAGACGGCGCTGCACGCCAAAGCGAAGGGATCGCCCGACTGCCGATTCCACGCGCTGTACGACAAGGTGTACCGGGCCGATGTGCTGGCCCATGCCTATGCCTGCTGCCGGGCCAACGGCGGGGCCGAAGGCGTGGACGGCCAGCGGTTCGAGGACATCGAGGCGTACGGGCGGCAACGGTGGCTGAGCGAACTGACGCAAGCATTGAAGGATCGGACGTATCGTTCGCTGCCGGTCCGTCGGGTGTGGATTGCCAAGCCCGATGGCAAGCAGCGGCCGTTGGGAATCCCGACGGTCCGGGATCGCGTGGTCCAGATGGCGGCGGTGCTGGTCTTGGAGCCGATCTTCGAGGCCGACCTGCCGTCCGAGCAGTATGCCTATCGCCCCAACCGCAGCGCGCTGGATGCCGTGCAGGAGGTCCGGCGGCTGTTGGTGCAAGGGCATGTGCAGGTGGTGGACGCAGATCTGAGCGGGTACTTCGATAGCATTCCCCACGCCGAGTTGATGAAGTGTCTGGCGCGGCGGATCGTCGACGGCGCGATGCTGCATCTGATCAAGATGTGGCTGGAGACGCCGGTGGAAGAGACGGACGATCGGGGGAACACGCATCGCACGACCCGCAACCAGGACGAGGGACGTGGGACGCCGCAAGGCGCCCCGATCTCCCCGCTGCTATCGAACCTCTACATGCGTCGGTTCGTGCTGGGGTGGAAGATGCTGGGCCATCAGCAGCGTCTGGCGGCGCAAATCGTCAACTATGCCGATGACCGTGCGCCACGACGGCGCGGAAAGGAGGCCGTGATGTAGAGGCCGACTGGAAGCAGCCTTGCTGCACAAGAGATGAGGGCAGGTCCCTCGGACTCGGGGTGCAGGCTCAGGGTCCAAACCACCGGATGCTGCTCCGGTCCAATGGCTGGGGTGGTGAGCGAGACGGAAAAGGCGGGACAAACCCGTCAGGTACGTGCCGGGAAGACGAACGTGTGTGAACCGCTGACAACGTGTCGAAAGCGTAGGAACGTCATCGAAACCGGGCTCCAGTCGTTGGCCCGGGACCAAGCGTGGGGGATGCCTGCTGACTGCCCGCGTGATGACCGGCGCCAAGGCGGCGTGAGCCCGGCACAGGCTCTTGTGCGGAACGTGGGAACCTATCGCCTCGATGCCAAGGGAGAACTCCAAACGGAAGACCCGTGAGGAGCCGAGTACCGATGCGAGGCGAAGGGACGGACGAGCCCGTAGTAGCGTCGAAGCCCGGTACCCTGGGTGGAGCGAAGGGGCTCGACTCTCTGGCCGAAGATGCTGGTCAACCAGTAATGGGAGGAACCGGTGCCTGAAGCAAAGCCTTATAGCATTCCGAAGCAACTCGTTTGGGAAGCGTACCAACGGGTTCTGGCGAACCGCGGTGCTGCGGGGGTGGACGGCGAGACATTGGCGGCGTTTGAGAAGGACCTGAAGGACAATCTCTACAAGGTCTGGAATCGGATGTCGTCGGGCTCGTACTTTCCACCGCCCGTGCGGCTTGTCGAGATACCGAAGGATAACGGTGGCATGCGACCGCTGGGGATTCCCACTGTGGCCGATCGAGTGGCGCAGACAGTCGTGAAAATGGTCTTGGAGCCTCTTGTGGAACCCGTGTTCCATGAAGATTCCTATGGCTATCGACCCGGCAAGTCTGCGCTCGACGCGGTGGGGACTGCGCGGAAGCGATGCTGGCAAACCGACTGGGTGATCGACCTGGACATCAAAGCCTTCTTTGATTCCATTCCGCATGACCTGGTCGAGCGTGCCGTGGCACACCACACTGACCTTCCGTGGGTCCGGCTGTACGTTGTGCGGTGGCTTCGAGCTCCCGTGCAGCGGCCCGACGGCACCCTGGAGGAGCGGACGAAAGGCACGCCGCAAGGTGGCGTCATCAGTCCGCTGCTGGCCAACCTCTTCTTGCACTATGCGTTCGACCTCTGGATGCGACGGACCTATCCGCGTATCCAGTTCGAGCGCTATGCGGACGATGCCATTGTCCACTGCAGGAACGAGCGACAGGCCCGCGCGGTGTTGGATGCCATCCGAGGTCGGTTTGAGCAGTGTGGATTGGAGCTTCATCCCACGAAGACCAAAATCGTATACTGCAAGGACGACGACCGGCCGGGGAACGCTGAACACCACAAGTTCGACTTCCTCGGGTACACCTTCCAACCTCGATGGGCGAAGAATCGCTGGGGAAAGTTCTTCACGAGCTTCCTGCCGGCGATCAGCACCAAGGCTGCCAAAGCCATCCGTCAGGCCATCCGCCAGTGGCAGATGGCGTCCACCAGGAACAACCAGCGACTGGAGGATCTGGCGAGGCTGACCAACCCGGTAGTACGTGGCTGGATGAACTACTACGGTCGGTTCTACCGGTCGAAGTGTGTTCAGGTCCTTCGCCATCTCAACGTAGCCCTCGCTGCTTGGGCGCGACGGAAGTACAAGCGGTTTCGACGACGAGAGCGTGCGTCGATGCACTGGCTGGGGCGTATCGCGCGGCGGGACCCTAAGTCTGTTCGTCCTGTGGGAACTCGGCGTAAGACCGGAGGCTGGAGAGTAAGAGCCGGATGAGGCGAGAGTTTCACGTCCGGTTCTGTGAGGGCGGAGGGGTGCAATCCCCCTCCGCTACTCGACTCGTGATCTGCTGTCGGGGTAGAGCCCAAGAGGCCATGGCCGCGATGCAGGACATGATGGGGCGGCTGAAACTGACGGTAAACGAGGCCAAGACGCGGGTGTGCCGGTTTCCGGCCGAGACGTTCGATTTCCTGGGGTACACGTTCCGGCGGTGCTGGTCGCCGAAGACGGGACGCAGTTACATCGGCATGGTGCCTGCCAAGAAGCGGGTCCAGCGGGTGTGCAAGGCGGTCAGTGAACTGACCGGCCGAAGCCAGGTGCTCCAGGAGGCAGAGGCAGTGGTGGCGACGCTCAATCGTCTGTTGCGTGGGTGGTCGAACTACTTCTGCCTGGGCTCGGTCAGTGCGGCCTACAAAGCCGTGGACAGCCACGTGCGGCGGAGGCTGCGTCAGTGGTTGTGCGTCAAGCATGGTCTGCGCTGGCCGGGGACGCAGCGGTTCCCGCACGCGTACATCAACGATGGACTGGGGCTGGTGCGGCTGCCCCGGCTGACGCGCAACTTTCCGTGGGCGAAAGCGTGACTCTCCTGGACGAGAGCCGGATGCGGGAGAACCGCACGTCCGGTTCGATGAGCGGGCGATGGAAACGGAGCACGGGTGAGGACATTGAGGCCCCGGCAACCGAAAGGGCCGGCCAACACGCTATGCCTTGCCTCCGGCTACCGCGCCACCGTTCGACTCTACCCAGATAGTAGACGGACTACGCCGCCATATGTGTCATTCCTAGATGAGGCTAACGGACCTCTACTTAACGCGGACTATGAAGAATAGCCGCAAGAAGTCGGGACGGTTGTCGAAAATCGCCCGAGGGCTTGTCCCTGAATCGCTTAGTCGCTTGGTCATCGACCGCCAGAAGCTTCATTTCCTTCCGAGCATTTATGAGGCCAGCATACCGAGCACCGGGCCCACCTACAAGCCAGTGACCGTCGAACCCAATCATCCCTGGGGGACATCCTTTGCTGATCCCGCCTTTAGGCGGCCCTTGGTATGGGCTACCAGCCCAATAAGCATCGGTATAGTGGTGTATATGGTCGGGTAGATTCTCCACCTTCAAAGATTGCAGCGAATGGCCTTCCGGCTTGAGTTCCGTCACATTAACCACATCTACCTCAGCCCCTTGAACGAACTTGCCTTGCAGATCAGGTTTGCGGCTCATCAGCGTCGCATGCTGATCACTTGGGGGCTCCCCGTTGCAGATCTCCCAACCATCCGGCACCTCGTTCTTCCGTCCCCACCACATCACTACAGTACCGACCGGAGTTAATCCCAACTCGTGAGACACTTGTCGCAGTGTGTCCTTCAAGACTATGGGCCCAGGTGCATTTGGCCGCAAAGGCAGGTTTCTAACCCCACCAACCAGCAGCGGCTTCACGGTTACACTTACCAGCCGCATTCCGGTACCAGACAACAGTTTTTTCACATCATATATGGAAAGGCCTCGATAGAGCTTCTCCTGAGTATCATACTCTACCCCATGATACTGCCTGACAAACTCACTGAATTGGTCATCTGACATCTCTTGCGAATCGGCCACCTTGTTCACATCTTGCTCGTAGCCAGCCTGACCGCTTGCCGAGACCATGGCCCCGCTGTATTTCGCCTTTGCCGATGCGCTAAAACGTTTCTTGTCCGCCTGATAGTCCTTTAGGTACTGCTGACGCTTTTCCGCCGTACTTCTTTCGGAATTCATCAGATCAATCACATGCTTCTGTACTTCGAAGGGCTGGAAGTCTTCTTTGTCTACATCTAGGCTTAGCTGTGAGTACCATCGTTGCTCAAGTTCGTGTCTTGCCGATTCCGCCAGTTTCCACGCATCCTTCACCTCAAACAGCTCCATCAGGCGCTCAACCGGCAGCGACTGAGGTTGAATGGTGCCGCCCAGTGCGGGGATCACAGTAGAGGTTATCTCCCTCTGAAGCTGACTCGCAGCATCGGCGATCTGCTCGGCAGTCATTACCAAGGCACCTGATTGCTGGAGGTTTTGCATGGTTCTAGTGCTGTTAACCATAGTCGATTCGAGAACTTCCTGCCGAAAGTCCAAGCTGACCTTGTTGAATCCATAGGACGCGAGAAAAGTTATAGATCCTGCGTTTATTGCCTGCCGGAACTCAGCGGCCTTTCTTTTGTCCGCGCGGAGGAGTACATCTAATTGCTGGGCATAGGGGGGAGTCTTGAGTAAGAAGGGGCCCTTGATACCAAAAAACGCCTTGTCGGCTTCGTCATAAAGGTCGAGCATAACCGCATCTAGGCGAAGGTCGGATACGTTGATTTCCGCAAGGCGAGTAAAACTCTTGCCCAACTGCTCAGCAAGGGCTTGTTTGGCGGCCACCGGAACTAGCTGGATGCGCATGTTGACTACTGTTGACACTTCATCGGATGCACCCAACACGGCGATTGCGCCGAGTCATCGGCAGACAGAAAGCGAAGTTGAGGAGCCACATAGAAGCGTTGGTGTTCGTTTAGGGACTGATATACCTCAAAACTTTCGATCTTGCCTTCAAGCTGAATCTGCACCGAATAGGCACTATCGCTGACTCTTTCGTCCTTTGCTGGGGCCGTGGCGGGCGTTGCTCCTTCGGCGCAGGCTGCCGAAGGAACGAGAATCACGATTGCGAGAACAGGTCCGATGAGGCTCCGCAACAGGCTCTTTCGCATGCGGTGCGGCCGTAGGATGAATCCGGACGACGTGAGGGATTGGAGTACTGACGTGCTGACGCGGTGTGCTCTTGCCATCGTTTGCCTCCATTGTCTTTGGTCGACGTTTTTCACATGAATTGCTCGCTAACGACCACTGCTATTGATGATGACCATTTTAGTCGGCTTCGACCTCTCAAGCGAGCAAAATCTTGGCTCCCAGACCTTTCCGGAACCATATCGTCATGGCGGGCGGCAACTGGGCCCAGGCTCGGCAACCATGGCATGGCAGTTCTTGAGCGGTCCCCAACGCCGATTCCTACCATCTATCCGGGGACACCATACTATTAATAGCCTGCATTCGAACCATCCGATTATACTGTCTTGCTGTCCCGCCAGCCTAGGCCGTCGTAGGTGTAGGTGGCGACCAGGTTGCCGTCATCGGCGCAGTTGGCAGCCACGCGGCGGACCTCCACAAGACGATTCCATGGATCGTACTTGTAGCAATATAACCTGTCGCTGGTCAGATCGCCAGCGGTGTCGTGGCGCGCAGGTCAACGACAAAGGTTATCACCGCAGAGGCGCCGAGGTCGCGGAGAAGACTGGGAAGGGCAGAACGACAAGATATCCGGGGACACCATACTATTAATAGCCTGCATTCCGACCATCAGATTGTAGTGTCTTGCTGATCCGCCGGCCGAGGCCGTCATAGGTATAAGTGGCGACCAGGTTGCTGTCGTCGGTGCAGCCGGCGGCCACACGACGGAAGTCGACAAGACGATTCCAGCGATCGTACTTGTAGTAATATAACCCGTCGCTGGTCAGCTTGCCAGCGGTGTCGTAGGCGGGCGTGACGGTCTGGCTGGTGCTGATTCAACGATGATGCGCCTATCAGCACGCGTCTCCCAACTGAGAAAATGGGGAACGGCAAGGGGAGAACGACGGAACACAAGCGGCTGGAAGTGCTGAACCTACCGGAGTCAAGCGGCCACGGCGTTACGGTTGATAGTCGTGTCAAGAGATAGCATGGTGTAGCCGGAAGCCCGGAAGCAGTCCCGACCATTGCACAGCGAGTTGTCACCTTCGCCATCCCGCAGGCCTGAGGTTTCCGGGGAACATTCTGTACATACGGTCCTTTCCGGCATAAGAACTGTCGATAGGCGTTTTTGATCGGGCTTGCCTCGTCTTTCGTTGTAACCGATACTGATTCATATAGGGGGGCGAGCCTTTGCGCGGGGGCTGGCCGCCAGGCAGCGTGCCTGGCTGAAGGGAAACCTGAGTTGGTTTTCAGGAATGGGGAAGATGTATGTTTGACGCAAATCGTCGTACCGTCGTCCGTTCAGTCTGTCTGACCATCCTCATGATCGCTCCAGTGGCGCTGTCCGGCTGTCCCGGTATTCAGCAGGTCGTACCGACAGGGACCGTGAAGATCCAGATCACCGACGGGCCGTTTCCGTTCGACCTGATCGACTCGGCCACCGTCACGATCACGAGGATCGAGGTGCTGCCCGCCCTTGCCGCCGCCAGCCAGCCCGCTGCGTCCAGTCAGCCGGCGGATGACGGTGAAGATGTCGAGAGCACGCTCGATGATGAGGGCACTGATCAGGAAGTCACCGACGGCCAGATGGAGGAGCAGGACGACCTTTCGGCCTCGGCCCGGTATGGCAACGGCAATGTCGGTGCTGCCAGCACCCAGCCGAGCAGCTACGACCCCAATTGGGTGGTGGTCTTCGAGGGCGAGGAGCAGTTCGATCTGCTCGATCTGCGGAACGGCCGGGCCGATCTGTTGGCCGATACCGAGATTCCGGCTGACACCTATGTCCAGATGCGGCTGGTTGTCAGCGAGGGGACTGTCACGCTGAAGGACGGCCGGACGTTCAGCCTTAGGATCCCCAGTGGCGCCCAAAGTGGCATCAGACCTGCACTTTACCTTTACCGTCGAGGCGGACCAGGAAAAGCAGCTGCTGTTGGATGTCGACCTTAGCCGGGCATTCAAGGTCATTCCCGGCAGTGCTGTCAGGGAAGTTCAGGACATCCGGTCGTTCAAGTTCCAGCCGTCGCTGGGCGTTCGGGTGATCAACATCATCAAGGCCGGCTCGATCAGCGGCGCGGTGACCGATGCTTCGCAGGTGCCGCTGGCTGACGTGACGGTGACGGCGCTGCGGGACGGCCAGGAGGTCGCCACGACGTCGACTGACGCTGACGGTACGTATATGCTGGTGGGCCTGTCCCCCGGCACTTACGACGTTGCTTTCGCCGCGGACGGCTACGTAGAGTTCCAGAGCACGGATGTTACTGTGACAGCCGGTGAGAGTACGAATGTGGATGCCACGCTGGATGCGGCGGCACCGTAGGCCCCGGGAAGCCCTCAGACCAGAGGACTGCGCAGCGCGGGCAGGCTGATGCCGATGGGACGCTTGGCGAAGAGCGGTACGCCTGCATTCAGTGTGCTTTACAGCAGATTCAAGTTCCCTGTAGCCGTTGACGACCATGGCCCTGCCTGCGCAGGGCCATGCACCCTGAGATGGTCTGCCTACGCACATTACGGACAATCTCAAACCGGTCTAGTCCGGGGCGAGAGACTGGATGCTGTTCCAGATTCTTTGGATTACCTGGTCACGGGTTTGTTTGTCTATCGGCTTGTCGTAGAAGTCTGACAGGTCGATCGGCGGGCCGTAGCGCAGCCTGGCCCGCTGGCGGTGGAAGAAGGTCCAGATGGGGTGGGCTTCGTTGTAGTAGGTGCCGCTGATGTATACGGGGATGACCGGGCGCGGGACCGCAGGGCCAGCAGGACGATGCCTTCCTGGGGGGGACTGGGCTGGTCGGGCAGCTGGATGTGACCCTGGGGGAAGATGCCGACGAGCTGACCGGCCTGGAGGCGGCGAATGGCTTGTCGCGTGGCGGCGAGGTCGTGGCCGGAACGCGTGGTGGCGATGCACTGGACTGACCGCAGGAACCGGCCGAGCACCGGCATGTCGAGGTATTCCTGGGCGACCATGAAGCCGATGATGCGCGGGGGGGCGGTGCCGTAGAGCAGCAGGGGGTCGATGTAGGTGGTGTGGTTGGCGGCGAGGATGGCAGGGCCAGTCCGCGGCGCACCGTAGGAGTTGACCCGTTCGAGGCGGTACCACCAGCGGACGTAGAAGTGGTTGAGCCGCCAGAGGAGCTGGAACCAGGAACCCAGGCCGGTGCGTCTGCTGGCGATGGCGTGCATTATCATTCCTGCCATGGCGATCACGATGCCCAGGATCGTCAGTATGTGCGGTACGTAGGTGTCGAGGCCCGGGATCGGCCAGAGGCCCAGCAGACCGGTCGCGACAAGCAGGCCGGCCATGGTGGCGACGTCGGTGATGCCGAAGACGCGGCCTCGGGCACGGTTCGGGACGATCCTCTGTAACATCGTATTGATGCTGATGAGCAGAGCGGCGCCGGCGATGCCGACGAGGGCGGCCATGACGATGCCGGCTGCTACCGAGGAGACCCAGGCGAAGCCGATGAGGGCGGCGCCGGCGCCAAGCATGGCCATGAAGTTGACCAGTTCGCCGTGGATGCGGTCGCCGAGTGCCGTCAGCAGGATGGCACCGAGGAGCATGCCGCCGGCCAGGGCGCCGCGCATCCAGCCGACCCAGTCGTAGCCGAGGTGGTAGCGGTCGAAGACGACGCTGGGCAGGACGCTGGTGAAGACGGCGGCGCCGGTCCAGAAGAACGTGGCGAGGATGATCAGTTCCATGACGCGGTGATGCGTGCGGACGTAGCGGAGGCCTTCGGCGATCATTCGGCTGAACGGCTCGTGGTGAGGTCGGGGCGGCACGGCGGAGTCGCCGGTTGGCTTTCCGGGGGCCCGGCGGGCACCCGGCAGGCGTATTCCGATGACGAACAGGGCGCTGGCGATAAAGGTGCCGGCGTCGGCGAGGAAGTTGATGATGGGGTCGATCTCGGCCAGGACGCCGCCGACCATGTTGCTGAGCATGGCGGCGATGGTGCCCATGCCGCTGGAGATGGAGTTGGCGCGAACGAGCTGGTCGTCGCGGACCAGCTGCGGCAGCAGGGCGGAGCGGGCCGGGCTGAACAGTTCTGAGAACAGGCCGAGCAGCAGCAGCGGGGCGAGGGCGACGAGCAGGTCGTCGAGCTGAAGGTTGGCGCCGGTTGTGCGGACCTGGGCGGCTAGCCAGAAGGGCAAGGCGAGCAGGATTGCGGCTCGGATGAGATCGGCGCCGATCATGACGGCGCGGCGCGGAAGGCGGTCGGCCAGGGTGCCGGCGAGCCAGCCGATCGCAAAGGCCGGCAGGAAGAACAGGAAGGTCATGAGGGCCTGGGTCTGGACCTGGCGGGTGCTGTGTTCGATGCGGAGGACGCGCATCAGGCCGAGGTCGGCGAGGTGGTCGCCGAATGCGCTGATGCTGTAGGCGGCCCAGAGGAAGAGGAAGTTTCTGTTGCGCAGCAACGTCTGTCGGGCGTGGCCCTCAGGAGCGTCGGTTTGCGGCTGGTTCGCGCTCTTATTCAGTGGACCGATCCTGGGGCGAGGGGTCCGGGCCGTACATCCCTGTAAGGCCCTGGGGCGTGCGGCCTGCCGGGACTGCCTGCATGAGACATTGCTGCCGCTGGCCTGCTGCTACAATGTGAGCTGTGATAGTTAGCAGAGCAGCGGCTATAGCCCCCGCTCGCGCCGGGGGCTTTAACAGCTGCTACTCCAGGAAACACACTTATCGCTCTTGTATGAGGCCTCTCGGCGGTGCCTTGGGCCCTTGCTGCGGGTCGGTACCTTTTCCCGGGGGTCAATGCAATGTTGTTCACGCTCGCTCTCCTGAGTCAGTCTCATACTCACGGAGATTGTACTGTATGGCAGCGAGCGGGTTGCAACAAGCGGCGTCAGTGCATCTGCTCGTAGATCTCGTCGGCTTTGGCGGCGAGGATGAAGTCATTCTCGCCCAGGCCGCCGATCTTGTGTGTCCAGAGGGTGATCTTCACCTTGCCGTATTGCAGCAGGATGTCCGGATGGTGGTCCTCCCGCTGGGCTGTGTCGCCGATGCGGTTGGTGAAATCCTGGGCCTCTGGCCAGTCGTTGAACTTGAATTCCTTTTCCAGGTGATGTTCACCGATTACGTTCCAGCCTTCGCCTAACTGGTCGCGGAGCAGCTTCAGGTCTTCGCCTTTGACCGGAGGGGTTCCCTCTTGGCAGGGCTTGCATGTGCGCCCTTTCAGGGATGGCTGGCCGGATATTGTCTTTCCCATGACGTATTCCTTTGTGACATAAGCGAGTAGTAAATCACGATAACGGAACAATCATACTGGCTAGCCCTTTTCATGATTGTATGACGCGGGGCGTGTGTAGACAGGGTTGGTGTGGCAAGTTGCGACACTTGGTTGAGGCATCGGGGGGACTGCAACGACGACAGTAGCGGTGACGAACGACAACCCCAAACACACAGCCACGACCCCTGCTGACGCTGGGGGCCTTAACTGCAGCGGCAACTGCCACGGCAGCGGCAGCTGCAACAACAACCGTCGGCGGGAGCGGTTAGAGCGCTTGCTGATGCCTGGGGGTTACTGGTTCCAGTGGTTCAGCAGGATCTGGAGATCGCCTATGTTGATGTAGCCGTCGGTGTTAAGGTCGGCGGCGGGATTCCAGTTTGCCTGCTGGCTGGTGTCGTCGCTGGCCCAGGCGGCTGCAAGTGCCTGGAGATCGGCGACGTTTACGTAGCCGTCGTCGTTGATGTCGCCGACCTTGACCACGTGCGGGGTGGTTGTAACCACCGCGACATTTGACAGGCCGGACGGCTGATCGGCGGCGTCGTAGGCGATGATCGCGAAGTACCAGGTTATGTCGGGGACCAGACGCGGAACCCTGAACGTCTCGGTGGTGCCGGCCAGGGCGGGGGTCGGCAGGTCGGTAACCGGGCCGGCGCTTTCGAACGATTGCATGTCGGTAATGGGCGCCGTGCTGTAACGCATTCTGTAGTAGGAAGCGGCGCCGATATTGTCGTCCTCGCCCGTGGCGGTCCAGGTCAGCAGGACGCTGTCGGTCTGGATGCCGGCGACGGGGGCAGCGAGATCGAGAATGGGCGCGGGTGGGGCGTCGGTGGCGAGCGTGGTGGCGCTGACGTTATTGGAGACGCCGGAACTGTTGTTGCCCTTGTCGTAGGCGGCGACGGCAAAGTAGTAGGTCGTGTCGGCGGCCAGGCCCGTAACCGTGTACTGCTCCGGGCTGCCCGAGGCTTTCGGCAGGGTCATGGCGGCCATCTGCTGCGCGGCGTTGAAGGAGGCCATGTCGGTGATGGGGCTGGTGCTGCGGCGGACCTCGTAACGGATAGCGGTGCCGGCGACATCATCGTCACCGGAGGCCGTCCATCTGAGCAGGGCTGTCCTGTTGGTGATCGAGCCGACTGTCAGGTCGGTGATCGGGGCGGGCGGCACGTCGTCCGGCGGGGCGATGTCCATGAGGATGGATTCGGTACGGGGGACCTTCGTGCCGAAGGTGTCGATCGTGAACGTGGCAGGGCTGTCGGTCACGCAGGCGCTGAACTGGCGGTCGATGGTCCAGTCCGTGCCGTCGAACTCCTTCCACTTGTAGACGACGTAGACGGCATTGCCGCTGGCTTGCAGGTCGGCTGGATTATCAAAGGTGAGGGTGACATGGTTGGTGCCCTTGTCGAGGTAGGCCATGGCGCCCTTGTTGTGCTCGAAGATGGTTGTGAGGGCAAAGTTGCTGACGCCGGCATCGGTCACGGCGACGGTGGAGCGGAGCTGGATCTTGATGTAGTACGTTGTCCAGCGGCCGAAGACACTGCTTCGCAGGGATTGATTGGTAACGTGCGTAGTGCCAGTATTCGAAGCCGACCAGACGGTCGACCAGTTTGTGCCGTCGGCAGAGAACTGGACGCTGCACAGATCGTTGGTGTTGGTCTTGACGAAGTCGCCGCTGAAGTTGGCATCGGTGATGTAGAAGGGCACGTTGACCTTGAAGATGGCTTCGGTGATGGTGCCAACGGAGGCGGTGTGCAGATCCGGGGTGAGGCCGTCATCATTGTATGTGGCCAGGCCGGTGCTGGCGGGCTCCAGCAGTGCCTGGTATGTGGCGCCCCGGAAATCGGGGGCCAGGGTGTCGGTGCCGTCTGCCCAGCGCCGGTAGGTCTGGTCCGGGACTTTTATGGCGGTGGCCTCTTCGCTGGTCAGCCGGTAGGGTTCCCAGTATGGGAAGTTGACGTAGTCGGCGGCGTCATTGCGGGCCTCGTGGTGGTAGGGGGGCGTCTTGTAGTAGGGCGGATGCTGGTTGGCCCAGGATTCCCATGTGCGGGTGAAGGACTGGCCGGTTCGCAGATCCATGTTGCCGTTCCAGACGGCAGGGACGACGCCGCTGCCGCCGTTTGACCAGTGGGAGACGGCGTTTGCGTACCAGTCGGCCGTATCGCCGCACAGCAGGAAGCCGGGACAGGCGCGGCCCGCGGTGGCCATGAGCATGAGCGTCGGGTCGGCTTTGATCTCATCGCAGCCGGCGACCCAGGGCGGTGTCTGGCGATTGTATACGTAGCAGGTGCACATGGTGTCATACATGTGCCATCGGCCATCGTACTGGACCTGGTAGATATTGTGGCCGGGCAGGGAGGTAAAGATCGTGGGGAAGCCGGCGGCGTTGGCGATGGTGCAGGCCATGCTGGCGTGTCGGCCGCAGAGAGCCCAGCCGAAGACGTTCTGGGTATAGGTCGGATCGCCGACGGTGGTGCCGCCGAGATTGGGGGGCACCTCACCCCAGTGGTAGAGCCGTCGTTTCTGATTATTATAAATATTGATCGCCTTCTGTTCGTCGGTGGTGGGCAGAATGACGCCGTCGGGCGTGTAGGCATTGACATAGGTGGCAGCCATGGTGCCGATGTTGTGGGTGTCGGCGACGCGATCGTTGACCAGCCAGGGATTGTGGACGACCACCGGCGCGGGTGTCGAGACCGGCACAGGGGCGCTGCCGGGCGGGACGGCAGCAGCAAAGGCCTGGCAGGTGCCCGACATCAGGACGCCGGCGAGGATGTTCTGGACGGTACGGGGCCGCATATAGGCGCCTCCTTGCATTAGCTGTTCCAGTAGCTGATCAGGATCTGGAGATCGCCGACGTTGACGGAGCCATCGGTGTTGAGGTCGGCGCTGGGGTTCCAGTTTTCGTAGAGGCCGCTGTCGTCGGTGCCCCAGGCGGCAGCGAGCGCCTGGAGGTCGGCAACGTTGACGGAGCCATCATTGTTGATATCGCCGATCTTAACCGGGGTGGTCACAACCGTTGCAACGTTTGACAGTTCGGACTGCTGGCCGGCGGCGTCGTAGGCGACGATGGCGAAGTACCACCGCATGTCGGGCACGAGCATGATGACGGTGAACTGCTCGGCGGTACCGGCAGGTCCTGGGGTCGGCAGCACGCCGGGCACTGCACCGGCGGACGCGAACGATGCCATATCGGTAATCGGTGACGTGCTGTAGCGCAGCTCGTATCGGGTGGCGGTGCCGACGTCGCCGTTTTCGCCAGGGGCGGTCCAGGTCAAGAGAACACTGGTCAGCTGGATGCCGGTGGGCGGCGCTGCCAGGTCGGCAATGCGTGCCGGCGGCAGGTCGGTATCGGGTGTTGTGATCGTCAGGACGTTGGAGAGACCCGAGGGGTTATTCGCCTTGTCGTAGGCGACGATGGCAAAGTGGTAGGTCGTGTCGCCAGCGAGGCCGGTGGCCGTCAGGTCTTGCACCGTGCCGGCAGGGGCAGGGTTGGGCAGGTCGGGCAGCGGTGTGGCCGCGGCAAAGCTGGTCATGTCGGTAATCGGGTTGGTGCTGTAGCGTATGTCGTACCGGACAGCGGTGCCGGCGGAGCCGTCATCGCCCGTGGCGGTCCATGTCAAAGGCACGACGGTCGTCGTGATGACGCCGGCGGCAAGGTCGGTAATGGGGGCGGGGGCAACGGTATCCGGCGGGCAGATCTCCATGAGGATGGATTCGGTACGGGGGACCTTCGTGCCGATGGTGTTGATCGTGAAGGTCGCAGGGCTGTCGGTGACCCAGATGCCGAACTGCCTTTCGATGGTCCAGTCGACGCCGTCGTACTCCCTCCACTTGTAAAGCACATGGAGGCCGTTGCCGCTGGCCTGGAGCTCGGCAGGATTGTCGAAGGTCACCGTGATGTGATTGGTGCCTTTGTCGAGGTAGGCCATGGCGCCCTTGTTGTGTTCGAAGATGGTGGTCAGGACGAAATTGCTGACGCCGGCGTCGGTGACGTCCGTGGTCGAACGGATCTGGATCTTGATGTAGTAAGTGCCCCAGGTGTTGTAGACGTTGCTGCGCAGCGACTGGTTGGTGACCTGCGTGGTCCCGGTGGCGGGTGCCGTCCAGACGGTGGTCCAGTTTGTGCCATTGGCGGAGAACTGGACGTTGCACAGGTCGCTGGCGTTGGTCTTTACGAAGTCGCCGCTGAAGCTGGCATCAGTCAAGTAGAAGGGCAGGGAGATCTTGAAGACCGCCTCGGCGGTCGTGCCGACAGAGATGGCGTGCAGGTCGGGGCTCAGGCCATCTTCGTTATAGGTTGCCAGGTCGTGGCTGGTCGGGTCGAGGAGGGCCTGGTAGCTCGGCGGCGGAAGTCCGGTGCGAGGGTGTCGGTGCCGTTGGCCCAGCGTCGGTAGGCATAGGTGGGGGCATGGATGGTAGACGCTACGTCCTTGGAGAGCTGATACGGGAGCCAGTACGGGATATTGGTGGAATCCTGCAAGTCTCTCTGGGCATCGTGGTGGTAGGGGGAACTGCCCGTGGGGCTTGGGGGAAACTGATTGGCCCAGGCCTCCCAGGTGGCGCTCGAAGGACTGGCCCGTGTGCAGATCCATGTCACCGGTCCATCTGCAAGTGGTAACGCCATTGCCATTGCTGGACCAGTGGGCAACGGCGTTGGCGTACCAATCGGGGGTATCGCCGCACAGCAGGAAGCCTGGGCACGCCCGCTTTTCGTTCAGGGCATCCAGCAGGAGGCCGGGGTCGGCCTTGATCTCGTCGCACCCGGCGACCCAGGGCGGTGTCTGGCGATTGTACACGTAGCAGGTGCACATGGTGTCGTACATGTGCCATCGGCCGTCGTACTGGACCTGATAGATATTGTGGCCGGGCAGGCCGGTATGGATCGTGGAGAAGCCGGCGGCGTTGGCGATGGTGCAGGCCATGGTGGCGTGTCGGCCGCAGAGTGCCCAGCCGAAGACGTTCTGGGTGTAGGTAGGGTCGCTGATGGTGGTGCCGCCGAGGTTGGGGGGCTGCTCACCCCAGTGGTAGAGCCGTCGTTTCTGATTATTGTAAATATTGATCGCCTTCTGTTCGTCGGTGGTGGGCAGAACGACGCCGTCGGGCGTGTAGGCATTGACGTAGGTAGCGGCCATGGTGCCGATGTTGTGGGTGTCGGCGACGCGGTCGTTGACCAGCCAGGGATTGTGGACGGTGACGGGCTGGACTCCGGCTGGGGGTACGGGGCCGGAAGAGAAACCAACGGATGGCAGCAGCGCAACCAGGCGCACGCCAGCGGCCCGATTAGGATAGACCTGCTCATATACCTACTCCCTCCTGAGTACTTGTACTATTATGACGGAACACGAGGGAAATGTCTATAGGCAATTCGCGGGGACAGGCCTTTTCGCAAGTCGAGGACTGAGTGCTGAGGACTGAGTGTCTTCGGCAGAGGACTGCACATTGGGCGCAACCCACATGTGCCCTTGCTTAGGCGAGCGATGCGTTTGTGGGACGCTTAGCGGGGTTCTTCCTGGCGGCCGGCGGCGAGGTCGCGTTCGGCCTCGGTTACGTGCTGATAGAAGAGCATGGCGATCCGTTTGCCCAGCCGCTGGCAGACGGCTTTGGCGTAGATGTCCGAGGCGCGGGTTGTGTCGGCATTCCATTTATCCGTCTGTTCGCTGGGCTGGGCGACTTCGACGACCTGGCCATCGCCGCCGGCCGGCCAGAGACGGACATCGGGCTTTCTCTCGGTGCTGCAGACCTTAATCAGGGCCTTGGCCTTGCCTTTGAAGACGCCCATCTTTGTCTGGTCGCCGAGGGTAAAGGTCTGGATCTGGACGTAGAGGACCTGTTGGGCGTGGAGTTCTTCGCCGACGGCGCGGATGCTCATATTGTCGAAGTCACGACTGGACCGTTCGACGCGGGCGAGCTCGTTGGGCGTGGCGATTGCGGTGGCGGCCTTGTTATCGGTCAGTTCGCTGGCGATGCTGCGGACGATGTCGTCGCGCAGGTCGGAATGGGGCAGCGAGCCGGTGGGATCGTCGACGAGGATGGCGATCTTATTCTTGGAGAGTTTGAACTGGGTCTTGGTCTTGGGCTCGGGGATCAGGTGGGAATGGTACAAGAGGGCGCCGAACTGGGGGCCGCAGCCGGAAACCAACAGGGCGGTCGCCAGGACCGCCGGGACCAGTGCCTTGCCAGTGTTAGCAAACATCTTTTCACCTGCTTCTGATTTTCCGTCATTTGTTATTGGTCATGCGCCGGCGGCATCTTCAGGCGGGGCGGCGAACAACCAGCGCTTCGCTGCAAAGTACGGCTACATTCCGGCCTGGGCGAGGGCTGAGTCTGTCGTGGGCGTCTTCCGATTCCTCGTGGGTGAAGAACTTGGCGGTGATCTTGTCGGCCAGGACCTCCAGCAGCTGGCGGTGGACCGCCTGATCGTCGTGGCTGACCAGGCCGGTGCGGCTCTGAGGGTACTGGGCGGTCACCGGCGAGAGGGTCCAGCGGGCGGTCGGGTCCGACGTATCGTACATCACGACGGACGCTCGCGCCTGGCCGCGGAAGAGGCCCGGCGTCGCGGGGTCGCGCGGTGGAATAGTTGAGCAGTTCGACGAACATGACGTAGTCGGCGCCGTACTGCCGGCCGATCTGGGAGGGGGGCACGGCATCCCAGTTCCGATTGCGTTTCTGGTAGGCGGCGATCTTGTCGGGGGAGACCACCTGGGTGCTCTTAAGGTGATTGTTTATGTCGTAAGCGATCTGGCTGGCCAGTTCCATCTGGATGTGGGGGAACTGGAACTGGGTGCCGGCGTCGGACCAGATGAGGATGGCCACCTTCTTGTTTTCCAGCCTGGTGAACTCCGCCGGGACTTTTTCAGTCTGCGACTTGGCGGCGAGGTATGCCGGATAGGCGAGCAGGTTGCAGCCGACCGAAGCAAGCAGGACGGCGCCGGACACGATCCACAGCAATCCCTTTACAGCCTTCACAGTGGCGGTCTCCCGTTATCGCAGGTTCAAGCGGGTGGGTGCCGGGTCATCGTGCGAGCATCGTCAGCAGGATCTTGTACAGCCAGGCGCCGATGATCAGGCTCATGATCGCCAGGACCAGGCCGAACGATGACCGCCGCGACAAACGTATCGCGGGCACGCCGGCTGTGACTATACCGACGAGGCTCATCCCAAGCAAAGCCACGCAGGCAAAAGCGGTTGCGGCGCCGAAGGGCTGGGTCTTGATGCCCATCCAGGGATGGCCGTGAATGACCCAGGTGAAGGCGGTGGTTGCGCCGCAGGTCGGGCAGGGCAGGCCGGTATAGAGGTAGAAGCCGCAGGGGGCGAAGCCGAGCCTGCTCGTGGGTGCCGAGACCGCTCGGGTCGGGTTTGAGACGGGCGGCGGTGACAATGAGCGTGACGCTGCCGGCCAGCAGCAGGAGCCAGACAAAACGGGTGTAGGCGGGCCACTGGGATCGCTGCCAGGAGATCCGCCTTGTCGGGTATGCGGTCGGCGGGTGGGCAGGATGTTCGGCGACCGTGCAGATGCGGGCCGCAGGGACCGCCGCATCGTCCTGAGTAGCGCTTTTATTTAAATCCTCTGACATCGCAGATCCAATGGACTTACCTGCTGGCGTTGTCCGGAGCGACGGGCCGGACATAACTGCCGCAATTATGACACGTTATGGTAGGAGGACGGGGACGCGTTGCCAAGGGGACATTCGGATGGCGATTTCGCGCGGACTTCGTTTACACAGCGTGGCGGGAGGTTCTACAATGCGGGCTCGGGACGGTGGCCGGCTGGAGCGGAGGCGCTAACGGCAACGGGCGCAAGGCGCGAGCCGGGAACCGTCCAGGCGCGTCATCCGGCGAATCGAAGGTCTGTATCCTGCTGTTGCAAAGGTGAATCTCTATTCAGGGCATGAAAGATCCTGTTACCATTTCTGCACCCGATGAGCAGTTGAAGAAGGGTAGCGGCGCGAAGCGACGCAGGTGGTTGCGCTGGTTGGCGGCGGCTGCGGTGGGGCTTGCGCTTATTGTCGTTTCGCTGCCGGTGGTGACTTCCGGGACGCGGCTGGCGGGTTTTCTGGCCGGGCTGGTCTCCGGCGGGATTCAGATGCCAGTGCAGATCGATGAGGCCGAATGGGGGTGGCGGAAGGGGATTGCACTCAATGACGTGCGGCTGGAGGCGGCTGGCGATACGGATGTGCGGCTCAAGCACGTGACGGTTCGGGCTGGGCTGTGGGACCTGCTGGCGGACCGGAGCGTGCCGGAGGTCCGACTGAGCGATGTGGTGATCGACTGGACCGTGCCGGCGGGAGGGTCCTTCGTCGGGGCTGTGGCAACTTCGCGGCAGGCTTCGGGCGCGACGTCGCAGCCGGCCGAAGGGAGCAGCCGCAGGACGCTGGGGGCGGCGGATGTGGCGGGCATGCCGGTTTCGATCGGGCAGATCGTGCTGCGGGGCTGCCAGGTCAATGTGCACGATCAGGCGAGCGGGCAGGTGTTGACGGTGATTGTGCCGGCGGCGACGGTGGAGCTCGATCGCAAGACCGGTGTGCTGAAGTGGCATCTTTCAGCGAAGGCAGGCAAGAGGGGCGAAGTGACCAGCGAAGGGAGCTTTGTGCTGCCGTCGCTGGCGCTGGGGGCGGCGGATCTGCGCGGCAACCTGCAATTGGTCTGGAAAGACCTTTCGCTGAAGGTCGTGCCTCCGGCTGTACTGCGACGGTTGCGACTTACGACACTGGACGGCACTTCGAGCGGGTCCTTGAAGGCCAAGATGAACGCGGACTGGACACTGGGGTATGACCTGGCGATCACTGCGCGGGGTGTGGTAGTGGGGCGGCAAGACGGGCGGGCTATCGTGCTGTCGCGGGCAGCGGGCGGGATCGCCGGCTCGTGGGGGATGATGGACCAGCGGGTGGCTGTTGAGAAGGTGTGGGCGGAGATGCCCGGGGCGCGGCTGTCGTCGGGCCGGCCGGCGCTGGTCTATGACGGTCATGCGAACCATGTCATTGCATCGCATATGTCCTGTAATATTGATAACGCCGAAGCGCTCTTGGGGGCGGTTGAACGGCTGGGCGTGCCATTGCCGGGTGGCCTGCGCGTTCGTGGCAGCGGGACGGTTGACGTGCGTGCCGGTCGGGATGGGCAGGCGACGGTGGGGTCGCTGGTTTTTCGCGGCGAGGGGCTGACCGGTGGTCTCGGGGGGTACTGTCAGCACGAGGCGGGCCGGCCGCTTACGGTGAGGGCGACGTGCCGCCTGGGGGAAGACGGTTCGATGCGGCTGGTCGAGGCGGGGGTGGATCTGGCCGGCGGCAGGGTGCGGCTGTCGGGGGAACTGGCGCCTGCTGAACAAAAAGGGCGGTCAGCGGAGGGAGGTTCCGTCGCTGACGGCGCGGTTGGTGACAAAACATGGCAGCCGGGGCCGTCCGTGGTCTTCAAGTCAGGGCGGCTGCATTTTGAGTGGGACGATTATAAGACATTGCTTGCCCAGTCGCCGGTATTGTCGAAGTGGCTGGGATCGGCGGCCCGGGTGAGCGGGGCGGGCAGTGTAGTGGTTGAGGCGTCGCGCGATGGGGAGGGGTTCCAGGGGAGCGTGTCGGCGGCGCTGTCGGCAGAGGCGCGGGCGGTGCTCGGCAAGTGGCTGGATAAGCCGGTTGGGGAGGCGACTGCGACTGGATCTGACGGCGCGGGCCGGCAGGGCGTATGACTGGCTGGCGGTGGACATGGTGCGGGTTGCGGCAGGCGACGATGTGCTGGTGCAGGTGCGAGGCCTGAAGGTGACGGCGCGGAGTGGGCGGCAGCAGCGGCAGCCGGTAATGGAACTGGGACTGAAGGGGGCGCTGGCGGAGTTGAACGCGACCGGGCTGCGGCGGGTGAGTCCGAAGATGGCGAAGGTGCTGGGGCGGGCTGGCGTGGCGGGGTCAATCAGCGGCCATACGGATATTCGCTGCTGGGCCGACGTCGGGGGGCAGTCGCTACGGCTGGTCGGGTTGAACGCATCGGGCGAACTTGCGCTTGACGATCTGGCGGCGGTCAACGGGGTGGTGGACAAGCAGGCGGGTGAACGGCTGCGCGTGGCGGGGAGCCTGTCTTACCAGCGGGGGGCCGGTGGCAAGGCGGGGCAAGGCTATGGCAGCGTCAGCGTCGAGTCGCCGGGGGTGGCCGGGCAGGTGTGGTACGAGAACAGTCCCGGCGGGGACGGTGCGCAGCAGTGGGCTTCAGGGTGGCTGGATGTTCGCGACGTGCACCGGGCCGGGCAACTGATTCCTGCCTTGGGGAAGGTGGCGCGACGCGAGGGCATAGACGGTTCGATGGGGGCCCGGGGCGAATGGACGCGACGCGGGAGTACGTTTGACCTGAGCTGCGGCGTGGACCTGACGGGGATTGGGTGCCGGCAGGCGTTTCTGCGGATGAACAAGCCGGCGGGTCTGCCCGAACGGCTGGATGTTGCGGTGTCGGGGCCTGTGGCGGGGGCAGCGGGCAACGTTGCGCGGCGGTGGCGGGTGCCGAAGGTGGAGTTCGTGCTGGGACGGTCGCACGCGGCGATCCGGAATGCGCGGGTGGAGATGTCGGAGCCGTGGGCGCGGCTGCTGTCTGGACAGGGCTGGCAGGCCGTGCGAACGATCAATCTTGCATGGCCTGTCCGACGGGCATCGGGCAAGGCGTCAGGGACGCTGGTACTGGGCGAAGTGCTGGCGTCGATGAATGAGGATCTTGGGGCGCTGCTGGCGAAGTATCGGGCGGCGGGGCCTGTCGGGTGGACGCTGGATTGGGACTACGATCCGGCAAAGGGGGTGGCGTTTGCAGCGAGCGCGGATGCGGCGGCGGTGGCGCTGCATGCGGGGGCGTTTGACAAGAGGGCGGGTGTGCCGCTGGAGGCGAGCGCGGGGCAAGGCACGATTCTTCCGGGATGGGCGGAATCGGCCGGTAGCGTCGGTGAACGTGCAAGAGGCGAAGGGGACGATTGCGTCGCTTGGCTGGTCGGGGTGTCTGGAAGGGGAGGTCGGCCTGGGGCAAGGCAAGATGCGGCTTGGCCGTGCGAAGGTGGCGGGGAAGATGGACAGCCCGCGTGTAAGGGAGGTGGCGGACCTCTTCGAGCCGGCCCGAGGCTGGCAGTTGCGGGGGCATCTGGCGTGCGAGGGGGCGGCGACGTTCGACGCGCGGTCCGGGTGGAGATTGGGGGCCCTGGAGGTGGGATGCTGGCCTGTGGAGGCGTCCGTGCTGGGGTTGCCCGGCAGAGTCGCGGGACTGGTCAATGTTCGGGACGGCACGGTTCAGGCGACAGGGGTGGAGGTGGGGCTGGGCAAGACCGACGGGACAGTGACAGTCGATGCCACTTATGGGCGTGAGGGCATTCGCGGGCGGATTGGCACTGCGATACGTAATGTCGATGTTGATGAACTTGTCGAACGGAAGAGCAAGGCGAGGGCTTCCCAGAGCCGAGGAACAGGAGAACAGGCCAGCAGCAGCAAAGACACGGCGCGGCAGGCGGCAGTGCAGCGGTACCTGGCTTCGAGCGATCTTTCTTTCGTCGGGGCGACGGATCGGCTGGGCGTGACGATCGACGCTGGGCAGCCCGCGACCGCGATTCATGCGCTGGTGTGGTCGGGACGGCTGGATCATGGGGTGCTGGCGGTGAAGGTGGACGGAGCGTTTCAGGGCGGGCCTCTGGCGGCGGATGTGCGGGGCAGCGTTGTCGATAAAGCGGTGCCGTGGATCGTTCATTACCGAGCGGACCGGGCGGATGCTACGCCGCTGACGCAGCACCTGGTGGTCAAAGGGTTCCCCGGGATGACGGTCGACGGGCCGGTTACGCTGGATGAGAGGCTGCGGATCGATCCGACGCAGAGCGCAGCGGCCATTCCCAGTGCCGGGGAACTGATCGTCGAAGGCGGGGTGGTACGCGGGGCGGCGGCGCCGCGGTGGGTAACGCGGATATTCCCCGGATTGCAGCTGGCGAGCTTCAAGTTCGGCAGGATGCACAACTGGTACGAACGTGACGCCAAGGGGGTTACGACCAACCATATCATTTTCCGGGGCACGCCGTGGTGCCTGTATATGAATGGCTGGAGCAGGCTCGACGGGACGATGCGCTATGAGGTCGGCGTGGACCTGCTGGGCGCGGCGGAGTCGGAGTACTGGGCGGTGGCGGACCGGGGGCGGCTGCCGCTTTTTATCAAGACGGGACGGGTGGTCGACGGGAAACTGCATGATGAGGTGGTCAGCTTCCTGGGGCCGACACAGGTGGCTGAGCGGCTGCTGAAAGACAACCTGCTGACGATCACGTATCATGCGATCCGGCAGCAGGTGCTGCGCGGTCGGGCTTCGGCGGACGAGGGGCTGCGCAACGACGCAGGCGGTTGATGGAGAACAGCCGGACGCTGCCCGCAGGCGGGCAGGCTGAATAGAGTAGCGGTGGTCAGTGCCGATATCGCTGCTTTGACTGAAAACATCCTACAGGAGACTGCACTTTGGCATTTGCGGACCTGCAATCGTTTATCCGTGAGCTTGAGAATCGCGGGCAACTGAAACGCGTCGCAACTGAGGTCGATCCGGTGCTGGAGATTACCGAAATCGCCGACCGGGTCAGTAAGATGGCAGCGGGAACGACAGACGCGGAGACACACCGCGAACGACTGGACACGCAGACACGGAGACAAGGAGACAAGGAGAGCTACGGCGAACAACCAGGTACGCAGACACCGATACACGGAGAGGGGGGGCAACTGCTGCATGGTGCGCAGGGGCCTTGGACTGATCCTGTTCACGGGGGGTATGGTGGGTGTGGGCTGCTGTTTGAGAGCGTCAAGGGGGCGGCGCTGCCTGTGGCTATCAACCTTTACGGCTCCTACGAACGGGTTTGCCTGGGCTGGGGTGTGACGACCTTGAACAGCTGGCGGAGCGGCTTGAGAAACTGGTCCGGCCGGAATTGCCTACTACCTTGTTGGAAAAAATAAAGAAACTGCCGGAGCTGGCTCGGCTTGGGAATATGGGGCCTAAGACCGTTCGCGGTGGGGTTTGTCAGGAGGTCGTGGAGACCGACACGGCGGACCTGGGGACGTTGCCGGTCATCCAGTGCTGGCCTGGGGACGCGGGGCGGTTTATTACGCTGGGTTCGACGCTGACGAAGGATCCGGAGTCGGGGGAGACGAACCTTGGGCTGTATCGCATCCAGGTGATGGGGCCGCGGAAGGCGGCCATGCACTGGCAGATGCATCATGACGGGGCGCGGCACTGGCGGCGGTATGCAGCCAAGGGTCAGCCGACACCGGTGGCCGTTGTGTTCGGGGGCGATCCCGTGCTGGCGTATGCGGCGTCGGCGCCGCTGCCGCCGAGTCTGAGCGAGATGATGTTTGCAGGGTTTCTGCGCGGCGGGCCGGTAGAGGTGGTGGCGTGCCGGACGGTGCCGCTGGAGGTGCCGGCGACGGCGGAGATCGTGATCGAGGGGTGGGTGCATCCGACGGAGACGGTTCTCGAAGGGCCGTTCGGCGATCATACCGGGTTCTATTCGCTGGCGGATCACTATCCGCTGTTCGAGGTGACGGCGATTACGCGGCGACGCCATGCGGTTTACCCGACGACGATCGTTGGCAAGCCGCCGATGGAGGACTATTACCTCGGCAAGGCGACGGAGAGGGTGTTCCTGCCGCTTCTGAAGATGCTGATTCCGGATGTAATCGACTATCACCTGCCGATGTTCGGGGCATTTCATAATTGTGCATTTATCAGGATCCGCAAGGAATATCCGCTTCAGGCCCGGAAGGTCATTCATTCGATCTGGGGGGCGGGGCAGATGATGTTCACCAAGTTCGTCATCGTAGTAGACGAGGAGGTCAATGTGCATGATGAGCAGGATGTCCTGTTCCATATGGGGGCGAATGTCGATCCGCGGCGGGATGTCGTGATATCTGACGGGCCCATGGACGTGCTGGATCATGCGTCGCCATACTGCGGGGCGGGCAGTAAGATGGGGATCGATGCTACGCGGAAGATTGCCGGTGAAGGAATCGTTCGGGAGTGGCCTGATGAGATTGCGATGTCGCCGGAAGTCAAGGCGATGGTTGCTCGGCGATGGAAGGAATACGGACTTTAATTCAGTGCTGACTGCTGAGTAACGACCGGATCATTGGCTTTGCTCTGGCTTCCAGATAGCGGTGTGCGTTTGGATCACGTGCAAGTGGAGATGCGTTATTCCTGCTGAGCCGAAACAACCAATGGCAAAACCTCAGAGGCCTGTCTGGGATGAGGCGGCGCTGGCTCGTGTGCACCAGGTGCCGGATAAGGCGCGGCGCGTGCAGGCGATGTTTGATGCGATCGTGCCTCGGTATGAACTGGTCAATACGCTGACGACGTTGGGACTGGATGGGACGTGGCGACGCCGGCTGGCGCGGGCGCTGGAGCTGCCGCAGGGGCGCGCGTGCTCGATGTGGCGTGCGGGACGGGACAGGTGCTGGCGGCAATTGCCAGGCGACGGGCGGAGGTCGCAAGTCTTTGGGGGGCTGACTTCAGCGGCGAAATGCTGCGAGAGGCTGCCAGGCGGCGCAGGCAAAGACCGGAAACGGAGCAGCACTCGCTGAAAGGGGATTGCGAGTCGGGCCGGGGGGGGCGACGCTGGTACAGGCCGATGCGCAGTACCTGCCGCTGACGCCGGACTCGTTTGATGCGGTGACGTGCGTATTCGGGGTGCGGAACTTTGCGCAGCCGGCGGCAGGACTGGCGGAGATGTATCGCGTGCTGCGGCCGGGAGCGATGGTCGGTATACTGGAGTTTTCGATGCTGCGGACGGCCATCGTGGCAGGGTTGTACAAGGTGTACTTCCGGCGGGTGCTGCCGCGGCTGGCTTCATGGCTCAGCGGTGACAGCGGTGGGGCGTATCGGTATCTGCAGAAGTCGGTGGAGGCGTTCAGCGAGGAAGTGGACCTGCGCGATCAGCTGAAGCAGTGCGGTTTCGAGAGGGTGCAGGTGAGACGGCTGACGTTTGGGGTGGTGCAGTTGTATACGGGCTATAAGCCGGCGGGAGAGCGACGATGAGTCCACTGGGCACGGCATGGCGAAAGACCGTTCGCGCGTCCCACTGGGCCGTCGGTGTCGACAGCTCCGAGGGGTGGAACGACGTCTGGTCGCGGGCCGGGCACAAGTATCGCAACCGGGCGGCGGTCCTGCTGGTGATCGATCTGCTGCTGTTCATGGGCTTGTGCATGTTTACGTACTGGCTGCGCACGGGCCTGTATCTGCCGTTCCATGGGCAGGAATATTTCACGCTGCTTTTCAAGAGTTTCAAGATATCCGGCACGGACCAGGTGAGCCTGGCCAATATGCTTGTCGAGCCGATCAGTGTCGAGCGGACGCCGCTGCAGATGGTGATATTGGCGCTGGCGATGGCGGCGCTGGTGTCGGTGCCGGTATTGGTGTCGATCCTGTACCGGTTTCCTTTTGCGCTGCCGTTTGCGGCGATGATCGCGTTTGTGGCGGTGATGCCGTGGTTGGGGATTACCGGGGTGCTGGCGTGCATGCTGGCGTCGCTGCGGCCTTTCCGGCTGCATTTCCGGTTTGCGTCGGCTTTACTGGGGCTGGTGCCATTCGGGGTGTATTTATGGTTATCCCTGAACAGCGGGGGCAAGCCTTTGCCGGTCAGCAGCCCGGTTGAGCAGTTCAAGATGTATGCGCCGTGGGGGCTGTCGATGATGGCGGCATGCTTCGACCTGGCGGTCATCCTGTCGCTGGCGTCGCTGGTGGGGTATCGGCCGGGGGCGATCGCGCCGGTGCTGGCGGTGCTGTTCGCGGCGCCGGTGGTGCTGTTCGAGACACAGATCGGGCAGGATGAATTGTACTACAGCGTGTTGGAGACGAATTGCGGGCCGACTTCCTCGACGATCTTCAAGGGCGGGACGATCGGGCAGGTGATCCTGGAGGAGCCGGAGGCCTGGGCGATCTATGAGAAGATCTATGGTTCGATGGGCGAGCCGCTGGAAGGGGTGCGGAGCCAGTGGCGGATGAACCTGCCGGCGGTTCAGCCTCTTAAGCAGAAGATCGAACAGCTGTCGATCCAGGACGTGGAGAGGGATCGGGGGCAGGTGGTCGAGCAGGCGGAGCAGTTCATCGCGGACTTTCCGAACAGCAGGCGTGTGCCGGCGGCGCTGTACCTGGAGGGCAGGGCGCTGGACACCCAGCTGGACGAGGTGCTGCTGCACAAGGACGGGGCGATCGCCTATTACGACGACTTCCCGAACCTGGCATCCCACGGGGTGTGGCAGGCTTTGGCGGGTTCGTATAAGAATCATCCGCTGGCGACGGTGGCGCGGTACAACCTGGCGGTTGAGGCCCTGCGGGAGGACAAGCCGGCGGAGGCGTTGTCACTGTTGAGGCGGATCGAGGCGTTCGCGGAGCACCGCAAGGCGCGGCCTGCGACGCCGCGGGAGGGCTGGTTTGCGGTGCTGATGCCGCCGTCGCTGGAGAGCGAGACGCTGGATGTGAACGTCGAGGACGAGGCCGTGCACGCGTGGCAGCTTCGCGAACTGATCGAGGCGAACGCGAACGATCCGAAGTACGGGGCGGCGCCGCTGGGGCTGCTGTTCCGCATGGATCCGCATGCGGCGCGGTATCGGGACAACCTGCTGTGGCTGGATGAGCGGCTGCCCGGGTCGTTGCTGCACGATAACCTGCAGCTGCTGCTGGTGCTGACGCATCCGTCGCTGAGCGTGCGGATTACTTATCTGGAGCGGCACTTGAATGTCTATGCCGGGCAGGATTCGATAGCGCAGGCGCTGTATGCGCTGGGGGGCCTGCTGGAGAAGGACGCCCGGTTCAATGAGGCGATCGATCGGTATGACATGGTGATGAAACAGTATCCGAACTCGGTGTGGGGGGAGTTGGCTGCTCAGAAGCAGGCGGCGCTTAAACTCAGTTTAGGGAAATGATGGGCGTCTTGCACTGGCGGCAAGCCGCCAGTGGCGCCCTTTTTCGAGGCAAGTGTGACTGAGAGCAAACAACGGCATGTTGTGGTCGGCATTACCGGGGCGAGCGGGGCGGCGTATGCCTTGCGCGTTGTACGGGGACTTGTGGATGCTGGGCGGGTCGTGCACCTGGCGGTGTCGCCGCTGGGACAGCGTCTGCTTGCCGAGGAACTGGACGTTCAGTGTGTCGATGCCGCAAGTCTTGGGGGCAGGCCCAGTCAACTCTGTCTGTATGATTTCGACGATGTCGGCAGCAGGCTGGCCAGCGGGTCGTTTCTTACCGAAGGCATGGTCATCTGTCCTTGCAGGCTCCAATACGCTGGGGGCGATCGCCGGGGGCATCGCGGACAACTGCATCACGCGGGCGGCGGCGGTGCATCTGAAGGAACGACGCCGGCTCGTGCTGGTGCATCGGGAGATGCCGCTGTCGCGGATCGAACTGGAGAATATGCTGAGGGTCGATGCGGCGGGGGCGATTGTCTGTCCGGCGGCGCCGGGGTTCTACATGCGGCCGGAGACGGTCGGGGACGTGGTGGATTTCGTGGCGGGCAAGGTCCTGGATCTCCTGGGCGTCGAGCATTCGATCAACAACCGGTGGCAGCCTATGGACGGGTCGCAAGGGGCATGCTGAAGCAGATCAGCGTAACGCTGGAGATGATCAAGTTCGCGCACAGTATCTTCGCGCTGCCGTTTGCGGCGATTGCGCTGCTGCTGGCGGGACGGGACATGCCGGGTGGGTGGCCGCACGTCGGACAGGTCGGGCTGATCCTGGTCTGCATGGTGGCGGCGCGTTCGGTGGCGATGACATTCAATCGGATTGCGGATCGGCATGTCGATGCGCAATCCGCGGACGGCCGGTCGGGCGTTGCCGGCAGGACTGGTCAGTACGGCGTTTGCGTGGGGATTCCTGCTGGTGATGGCGGTGCTGTTTCTGGCGGGATGCGCGGGGTTTGCCTGGTTCTATGGGAATCCGTGGCCGATCCGGCTGGCGCTGCCGGTGCTGGTGGTGCTCTGCGGGTATAGCTTTGCCAAGCGATTCACGAGTTTTTCGCATGCGTGGCTGGGGGTGGCGACGGGGCTGGCGCCGGTGGGCGCCTGGGTGGCGATTTCGCCGGGGACGTTCGGGTGGCCGGCTGTCGTGCTGGGGGGCGTGGTGCTGCTTTGGATGGTGGGGTTTGACATCATTTATGCGCTGCAGGATGTGGAGGTGGATCGGCGGGAGGGGCTGTTCAGTCTGCCGGCGAGGCTGGGGGCGGCGAAGGCGCTGGTGGTCAGCAGGGCCTGTCATGTGTGTGTCGTGATGCTGCTGGTATGGCTCGGCATCCTGGCGGGGCTTGGCGTGGTCTGGTATGCCGGGGTCGCGGTCGTGGCGGCGCTGCTGGCGGTCGAGCAGTCGATGGTCAGTGCGACGGACCTGTCGAAGGTGAACGTGGCGTTCTTTACGATGAACGGGATGGTGAGCATGCTGCTGGCTGCAGCGGCGCTGATCGAATACTTGTGGCGAGAATCTGAAGACGCATGGCGAGTGTGAATGTGGCGAATGCGGACAGAACGCTGCAGGACGTTGCCCGTAAAGTCCAGGCCGGCCAGAGGCTGACCTCGGAGGACGGGCAGGTATTGTATGCCAGCAGAGATATTCTGACGATCGGCCGGCTGGCGGACGGCGTGCGGCGGCTGCGGCATGGCAGAACGTCGCATGGTACATCGCCAACCGGCATATCAATTACACAAATGTGTGCGTTCTGCGGTGCAAGTTCTGCGGGTTCTGCCGGAAGCCGGGCAGCGATGCAGCGGACGTGTATACACTTGACGGCGGATGAGGTCGTCGAGCAGGCATCGCAGGCCTATCGCGATGGGGCGACGGAGGTGCATATCGTCGGCGGGCTGCACCCGACGCTGCCATTCGAATATTACACGGAATGCATCTCGCGTATCCGGGCGGCATGTCCGCGGATGGCGATCAAAGCGTTCACCGCGGTGGAGATCGTGCACTTTTCGCGGATCAGCAGACCGCGGCGGTCGATCGAACAGGTACTTGCGGAACTGAAGGCGTGCGGCCTGGACTGCATGCCGGGCGGCGGGGCGGAGATCTTTGACGATCGGGTGCAGGCGGAGGCGTTTCCCTACAAAGTCGGCGAGCAGGACTGGTTTGCGGTGCATCGGGTGGCGCACGACCTGGGCATCTCGACCAATGCCACGATGCTTTACGGGCATATCGAGACGCCGGAGCAGCGGCTCTCGCACCTGGTCAAACTGCGCGACCACCAGGATGAATCGATCCGGCGAGGCAAGGGGGCGTTCAACTGCATGGTGCCGCTTTCGTTCGTGCCGTCGCCCGGGACGGCGTGGGCGGACCTGCCTGGGCCGAGCGGCCTGGATGATCTGAAGACGCTGGCGATCTGTCGGCTGATGCTGGACAATTTCGCACATATCAAGGCGTTCTGGCCGATTCAGACGATCAAGCTGGCGCAGGTGACGCTGGGCTGGGGTGTGGATGATTTCGACGGGACGGTGGTGTGGTACGATATCACGCGGCGAGAGGGGCAGGGGACGCGGCAACAACTGGTATCGAACAGATCCGGGGGTTGGTGTGCGAGGCGGGGTATGAGCCGTGCGAACGCGATGCGTTCTATAATCCTGTTTTGAGGGATGGGAAGCAGTGGCGTGTAGCCTCTGCTGCATGCGGGGCGGCGTTAATCAGCCGGCGGGACGTTTCTACAACGGATACCTTCGCTTGCGTTTCGGGCTCGTCTGGCACTGCGAGGAGCCGGGCGGCTACTTCTGGTCGTCGTCCAGTTCCGGGGTCATCAGGCTGCGGAACTTTTCGAGGATCCGCATGAACTCGCGGATGTCCTGGGCGGGGAGCTTGGCAAGGGTCTCGGCGCTCTGAGAGACCCGGGCGTCGCGGAAGGCCTTGTAGGCTTTCCGGCCGGCTTCGGTGATCGTTACGTCGATGCGGCGGCGGTCGGCGGGGTTGATGGCGCATTTAATGAGGGGTTTGTCGCCACGGCGTTCGAGGCTGCGGAGCACCCGCGACATCTGAGCGGGCAGGACGCCGACGTTCCTGCGGAGCTGGCCGACCGTCATCGACGGTTCATTGGCGACGAGGTCGAGGGTAAGAAACTCTGTTTCGGTCAGATCGAACGAGCCGCCGCGCGCGGCGACGACTGCGGAGCATCCAGCCGAGCTCGGTAAGTTCGAAGACCTCTTCGGCAGCACGGGTTATGGAGGTACTGGTGGCGGGGGCCTCAATTTCCTTGTCTGACTTGTTCTTACGGCCGTCTTTGACTGTTGGGACCATGAAAGAATGCCTCACTGCGTCCGGGCCGAACACAGGGGCCCGGACAAACTGTTGTTTCCATCTAGATGGTAAACAAGCGTTAATAGTCCGTCAAATCGAAATGTTGCGTGGCGCCGGACGCCGTGCACAATCAGAAGGGCAGCCGGCGGTTGTGCCGGCGGGAGGCGGATATGGCTCGAGGCGGCAATACGCAGCAGAAGAAGGGGGCTGGGCCGGAGATCGTGGCGGTGGGTGTGGCGTGCCTGGACCATGCGGTAGCGGTCGATGATCTGGACGCCGGCGAACGGATCGGGGCGAGGAAGTACGTCCTGGCGGGCGGAGGAATGGCGGCGACGGCGATGGTGGCAGCCGCCCGGCTGGGCGGTCGATGTGCCCTTGCCAGCAGCACGGGGGA
Source organism: uncultured Planctomycetota bacterium (assembly GCA_963787325.1). GTDB lineage: Bacteria > Planctomycetota > Phycisphaerae > UBA1845 > JANYLN01 > CAWBCK01. The sequence goes on along the minus strand of CAWBCK010000005.1, from coordinate 4,549,760 downwards.
TAACTGGGCGGGGCATCTGATTCATGACGAGCTTCACAGCGAGGGGATCGATCTGCGGTACTTCCGCTTCCGGCCGGGCGGGCGGACGAGCATCTCGCTGTGCATGTCGGAGATCAAGAGCCACAAGAAGACGATTATAGGACTGTCGGGCGGCAACCAGCGGCTTACGCCGGAGGATGTGAACGAGGGATTCTGGCGGATGGTCCGCCGGGCGAAGATCCTGCACCTGGATGGTTTTCATGGGGAGTTGGGGGTGCGGGCGGGGCAGGTGGCGAAAGAGGCGGGGGTGCCGGTGCACATGGACTGTACGACCGGCGGGGTGCAGAAGGATGCCTTTCTGACGCTGGCGGATATCGTCTTTGCCAGCCAGACGTTCTCGGAGCAGCGGTTCAAGGTGGACGCCAGTCCGAAGGTTCTCGAGTGGCTGGTGGATCTGACCCCGGCCCGCTACGTCGGGCTGACGATGGGGGCGAAGGGCAGCGTCGCCCTCGATCGCAAGACGGGTCGGCGGTACTTTCAGCCGGCTTTTGATATCGAGGTGCTGGATACGGTGGGGGCGGGGGATTCGTATCACGGCGCGATGAGTTTTGCCCTGTCGCGGGGATGGCCTATGACCAGGGCGATGCGGCTGGCGACGGCGGTGGGGGCGATGTGTTGCATGGGGCTTGGCGGCAGGGACGGATTGCCGACGCTTCGGGCGGCGCAGGCGTTTTTGCGGAGGGCGCGGGTCTTGGAGGGGTAGGTGGGAAGGGGGTGGTGACGCGTCTCAGGGTTGGTGGCAACTGCAAAACTACAATCGCCACTACCACTGCAACAACCACAACCCCGGCTGACGCTCGGGGCTTCAACGGCAACGGCAACGACGATGCAACACGGCGAGCGCTGGTCAGCCTGCTGTGGGCTGCCAGTCGAGGCGGGGGGCGTCACCCCAGAGGAGTTCCAGATCGTAGTATTTGCGGCTGTCGTCGTTGAAAACGTGGATGATCACGTCGACGTAGTCCAGCAGGATCCAGTGACCCTTGTCGTAGCCGCTCAGGTTGAAACGCTCGTTGCCGGTCTTGTCGGCATATTCGTCGATACGGTCGGCGACGGTCCGCATCTGGCGGTCGGACGTGCCGGTGCAGATGATGAAGTAATCGCAAATGCTGCTGCGGTCTCGCAGGTCCAGCACGACGACGTCCTCGGCTTTGTTTTCGTCGGCGATCCTGCGCACTGGAGCGCGAATTCTTTCGATCCGATCTGCCTATTCTGCGTTTTCTGCCTGGCCATAGACCCTCGCTGGCGACGTATTTCCCTGGAATCCTTATACGGATTATATCAACTCATCATCGCTTGTTTGTGGGGAGCGGTCAACGGTTGGCGGCCGAAAGGATACCCTCGCTTACACTTCAGGCTCGTTGGATGGGGGAGTCTCGTCCTGCGCTTGCGGTTCATCGGGGACTATTGACTATTGGCTGTCCAGGTCCGACGATTACTCCTACAAAGAGGAGGTCATGTATTACGATGGTCAAGATCTTTTCGTGTGGTGCGGCTGGGGAAGTGACCGGCTCGATGCACGTTATCCAGTTCGACGGCAAGACGCTGGTGCTGGATTGCGGGATGTTCCAGGGGAAGCGGGCTGAGGCAGAGACCAAGAACCGGCAGCACTGCGTGTCGCTGGGCAAGGTGGATGCGGTGCTCCTTTCCCATGCCCACATCGACCATTCCGGCAGGCTGCCGCTGCTGGTCAAGGATGGGTACGACAATCCGATCTATGCGACGCCGGCTACGCGCGGATCTCTGCGCGATCATGCTGCCGGACTCGGCGCATATCCAGGAGGAAGATGCGCGATACGTTAACAAGAAGCGGGCAAAGAAGGGGGAACCGCCGGTCGAGCCGCTTTACAGCCAGGCGGATACGGCCAATGCGATGTCACAGTTTCAGAAGGTGGGATACAATCAGGCGTTCGAGCCGATCCCGGGGGTGGTGGCCAGGTTCTTCGAGGCGGGGCACATGCTGGGCTCGGCGGGGGTGCACCTGCTGATCGATCGGCCGGGGCAGCGGTCGCTGTCGCTGGTGTTCACGGGGGATATCGGCCGGCCAAGGATGCCGCTGCTGCGCGACCCGGCGCCGCTGCCCGACTGCGATGTGCTGATGACCGAGAGCACCTATGGTAATCGGCGGACGGAAACCATCGAACTGGCGAAGGAACGGCTGGCGGAGATCGTCCTGAAGACGATTGAACGCAAGGGCAAGGTGATCGTGCCGGCGTTTTCCGTCGGGCGGACGCAGGTGCTGGTGTATTACCTCAACCAGCTCTTCCAGGAAGGGGTACTGCCGAAGGTGCCGGTGTATGTGGACAGCCCCTTGTCTGTCAGCGCGACGGAGGTTTTCCGGCGGCATCCGGAATGTTTCGACATGGAGGCTCGCGCGTTCGAAAAACTCAACGGCGGCGATCTGTTCGGCGGGGACTGCTGCCTCTATACGCAGAGCGTGGATGAGTCGAAGGCGCTGAACCATATCGACGGCTCGTGCATTATTCTCAGTGCCAGCGGCATGTGCGAAACGGGGCGAATTCTGCATCATCTGGCGAACAATATCTCCGACCATCGCAACACGATTCTGATTGTGGGGTTCCAGGCGGCTAATACCCTGGGCCGGCGGCTTATCGAGAAGGTCAAGCAGGTGAGGATCTATGGCGAGCCGTACGACGTGAAGGCACGCGTGGCGGTAATCAACGGATTCTCGGCGCATGCGGATTGCGACGAGCTCGATGAGATGGTCCGGCCGCAGGCGGAGAAGTGCTGCACCGCCTTGCTGGTTCACGGCGAGCCGGACCAGGCGGCGGCGATGCGTCAGCGGATGTGCGATATGGGGTACAGGGATATCCGGATGCCGCGGAGGGAAGAGGTTATCGAGGTTTGAGCGGCGGCGAACCGCCGAGACAAGGAGACAAGGAGAAGAGGAGACAAGGAGCAAACGGCGAAGGCTCGATCACTTCAGTAAGGGGAGGTATTGCAGGCATTTTCGGTGTCTGTCGCGCAGGAGATCCTTCGCTTCGCTCAGGATGACAACTGGGGGCGTCGTTTCAACAGGTTGAGATAGTTGTTCTCTGTGCCTCTGTGCCTCCGTGGTTCTTTAGGAATCTTCACGACAGTCGGTTGCGGTAGTCTTCGTAGCCGAAGCGGTGGATCAGTTTGGTCTCGCCGGTGCGGGTTTGCAGGGCGATATCTGGGTAGTTTTACCCCGTTGAACGTTGTGTTCTTGACCATCGTGTAGTGGGCCATGTCCAGGAAGACCAGCCTTGATCCGGTCTGGAGCGGGGTGTCGAAGGAGTAGTCGCCGATGACGTCGCCGGCCAGGCAGGTCAGGCCGCCAGGCGGTAAGTGTGCTTCTTTTCGTCCGGTTGGCCTGCACCGATGATGTTCGGCCGGTAGGGCATGGCCAGGACGTCGGGCATGTGGGCCTCGGCGGAGGTGTCGAGGATGGCGATCTTCATGCCGTTGTCGACGATGTCCAACACGGAGGCGACCAGGACGCCGGTGTTGAGGGCGATGGCTTCGCCGGGTTCGAGGTAGATCTGCACGTTGTAGGTGTCGCGCAGGCGGGTGATGATCCGGCAGAGCAGGTCGACGTCGTAATCCGCACGCGTGATGTGGTGGCCGCCGCCGAAATTGAGCCATTTCATGCCCTTGAGATATCCGGCGAACTTGGCTTCGAAGGCTTCGACGACTGCGCTGGAGGGCGTCGGCGCCTTGCTCGCACAGGGCGTGGAAGTGCAGGCCGTCGAGGCCGGCGAGGCTTTGGCCTTCGAAGTCCTTGGCCAGTACGCCGAGTCTGCTGCAGGGGCCGCAGGGGTTGTAGAGGTCGACTTTCACTTCCGCGTACTCGGGGTTGACCCGCATGCCGAGGCTCTTGTCCTTGGGCATCACCGGGCGGTATTTCTCGAACTGGTGGAACGAGTTGAAGATGATGTGGTCGCTGCAGCGGATGACTTCCTCGATGTCCTCTTCGCTGTAGGCGGGGCAGTAGGTGTGGACTTCCTTGCCGAATTCCTCGTAACCCAGCCGGGCTTCGATGACGCCCGAGGCAGCCGTGCCCCAGAGGTACTGGCGGATCTGGGGGAAGGTGCTCCACATGGCGAAGCCCTTCAGGGCGAGCAGGATCCTGCAGCCGGTGCGCTTCTGGACGGTATCGAGGATCTGGAGATTGCTCTCCAGGAGGGTCTCGTCGACAACGTAGACGGGGGTCTTTACCTGATTGAGATTGTTCCAGCGGTCGTTCACTGCTCGATTTCCAGCGGCTTGTTGTAATCAATTACCTGCCAGGGCAGGCCGTGCTTGTTCAGTTGCTCCGTGAAGGGGTCGGGGTCGAGCTGTTCGATGTTGAAGACACCGCTTCCAGTCCAGATGCCCTTCAGCATCAGCATTGCGCCGATCATTGCCGGCACGCCGGTCGTGTAGGAGATCGCCTGACTCTGCACCTCCTTGTAGGTCTCGGCGTGGTCGCAGATGTTGTAGATGTAGACGCCCTTGTCCTGGCCGGCTTTCTGGCCGTCGATCACGCAGCCGATATGCGTCTTGCCGGTGTAGTTCTGGCCGAGGTCGGACGGTTCGGGCAGCACGGCCTTGAGGAACTTCAGGGGGACGACCTTGCAGCCTTCGTAGTCGACTTCGTCGATGCGGGTCATGCCGACGTTCTGCAGGACGCGAAGGTGGGTCAGGTACTGCTGGCCGAACGTCATCCAGAAGCGGATTCGTTCGAGGCCCTTGATGTTCCGGGCGAGCGACTCCATCTCCTCGTGGTAGAGCAGGTAGGATCTTCGTCTGCCGACGCCGGGGTATTCGTGCGTGAAGTGGACGCTGCCTTCCTCGATGATCGGGGGCGTTTCGTCCCACTGGCCGTCCTGCCAGTAGCGGGCCGGCTGGGTGACCTCGCGGATGTTGATCTCCGGGTTGAAGTTGGTGGCGAAGGCCTTGCCATGGTCGCCGGCGTTGCAGTCGAGGATGTCGATGGTGCGGATCGTGTCGAAGAGATTCTTCGCGGCGTGGGCGCAGAAGACGTTGGTGACGCCGGGGTCGAAGCCGCAGCCGAGCAGCGCCATGATGCCGGCCTTGGCGAAGCGGTCCTGGTAGGCCCACTGCCACTTGTATTCGAACTTGGCGACGTCGGGCGGCTCGTAGTTGGCGGTGTCGAGGTAATGGACGCCGGTATCGAGGCAGGCGTCCATGATCGAGAGGTCCTGGTAGGGCAGAGCGACGTTGATGACGATGTCGGGCTTGAACTGTTTGATCAGGGCGATGACCTGCCTGGGGTCGTCGGCATCGACGGCCGCAGTCTCGATGTCCTTACCGAGGTGTCGGCGGATCTCGTTGCGGATCCTGTCGGGCTTGGGCAGGGTCCGGCTGGCCAGGCAGATGTCGGTGAAGACGTCGTCGTTCATGGCGCACTTTTTGGCCACAACGTTGCCGACGCCTCCAGCCCCGATGATCAGCGTTCTTCCCATTCGTCCGGTCTCCTTTCGCGCACCCTGTCTGGCTGATAAGCGGGGTGCAATTTTAGAGTTGCACCGGGCAAAGTCCAGCAGCCCCGCCGGGTGAATGCCGCGGGTCGCGGCCTTTAGCGACAATAGGGGGGCTGGGCGGCGGATTGCCAGGGATCGTCCGGCTGGCGTGCCGTTACCGACGTTTGCGGCAAGGCCTGGCGGAATACGGAAAATCCCCTATTTTCGGGGGTTAGCGCAATATTCATGGAAACGGCTGGGGGCACCACAAATAATGAACTGTGCGGCCGGGGGGAAGGTGGCCTGCGAATGGGTGGGGCCGGCGATGACTGTCGGGCCTGCCGGCGCGGAGTCGTGACCAGATCGACAGGTAGTCTTGAGTAACTGGCACTCACGGCTGATGTTATGCAGGGTGTCGGGAGGTGTATCCGATGTCTCGTCCGAGTGGAATTCTGTTTCAAATCGCATGTGTTATAGGACTCTCCAGCCTTGTTGCCAGTGCCTATGGGTGCGCAGTTGCTCGTGCCCGGTGACTATCCCAACATCCAGGCGGCGGTTAACGCGGCGGCAGACGGCGATGAGATCGTCCTGTCGCCCGGCACGTATACCGGCGATGGCAACCGGGATGTGACGTTGCAGAACACGGCGGTGGTGATCCGTTCGACAAACCCGGACGATCCGGCGACGGTGGCTGCCACGGTGATCGACTGCGGCGGTACGGCGCCGGCGCCGCACCGCGCCATTCTAATCGATTGTGATAAGACCAACGTCGACTATGGCCTCGCGGGGCTGACGATCACCGGCGCCTATACGGATGACGGGGCGGTCGTGTGCGGGCCGGCGAGCACGGCGACGATCAGCCAGTGCGTCATCACGGGCAATACGGGCAGCGGGATCTACTGCGACTGGTGGAGCGATCCGACGATCCTGGATTGCCGTATCGAGTCGAACAGCGGCGGCAACCACGACGGCGAGCCGGGGCAGTTTGGCGGCGGGATCCAGTTCGTGCACGATTCCATGCCGACGGTGCAGGGATGCATCATCCGCGGTAATACGGCCGACTACGGCGGTGGGATCTACAGCAACTCGTCCTGGCCGAACGTGATCGATTCGGAGATCACCGGCAACTACAGCACCACGGCTGGCGGTGGCGTGTACTGGTCGGACAGCGTGATGCTGGTGCAGAACTGCACGGTCGCGGGCAACGAGGCGGATGCCGGCGGCGGGCTGTACGGCCTATCTACGATCTACAGTGATGCCTCGCAGGTCGTCAACAGCATCGTCTGGGGCAACCAGGCGACGGACGGGCCGCAGGTGCTGCTGGACGCGTCGGACATGTGGCTGGATGTCGATTCGCTGACGGTGGCTTACTCGGATGTCCAGGGCGGTCAGGCGGCGATCGGCGCGGCGGCGGGCTGGACGCTGGACTGGCAGGAGACCAATCTGGCGGGGACGGCGGATCCGCTGTTCGTTGACGCCGGCACTGCCGGTTCGGTGCCGGCTTTGGCGTCGGATAATGCCTACCGGTTGCAGACGGGGTCGCCGTGTGTGGACGCGGGGGATTCCAGCCTGGACTACACGGGGCAATTTGATCCGGCTGGCCAGCCACGCGTCCAGGGCAGCGGCGTTGACGTCGGGGCATATGAACTGACGCTGACCCTTACGCCTATCGCTCCGGCCGGTCTGGTCGGGGACATCAATGGCGACGGCCAGGTAAACGTTGGGGACCTGCCTCTGCTGGTGGCCAGTTGGGGAAGCCAGACGGGCGACGAGACCTACATCGCGGCTGCCGACCTGAACGGCGACGGCCTTGTCAATGTGGCTGACCTGATGCTGTTCGTCCGGAACTTCAATAAGTCTGCGTGACAGACTTCCTCCTGTACAGATGCGCTGCAAGCCCGGCCCGGAACATGTCCGGGCCGGGGTGCTTTTGCATCCAAACCCAATCGTCCTTGCCGAAACTGATGGCAGCGGTTTAGACTCTTGCCGCTCGCGTCTTGTGTCTTGTGATGTCTCGATGCTCAGATCCGCGCATTCTTGTCATGCAAGGGGACTGTCATGGTCCGTAGTCTTCTTCGTATCGTGGGTTGTATTCGTACTGCTGTATGGGCAGTGGTTCTGGTGGCAGGGTCGGCAGCGGTTGGCAGCGGGGCGACGCCTGAGGCGGTACGGCTTGACGTGGTCGATCCCGTGTCCGTGCCGCCGGAGATTCGTCTGCCTGACACCCCGCCGGTCTATGCGGTACGGACGGTTCAGCAGCCGCCGAAGATCGATGGCAAACTGGATGATCCGGCGTGGCAGGGCGTGCCGCCGATGGGGCGGATGTTCCTGGACAGCGGCGAAGGGGCGATGCGCTACAAGACGATCGCCAGGATCGTACGGGACGAGAAGTATCTGTACGTGGCGGTGGACTGTCTGCACCCGAAGATCTCGGATGTAAAGGTGGTCAAGGGAGTTCGCGACCGCGTTGCCTATCAGGGCGAGACCGTCGAGCTGTTCCTGCACACCGATCGTTCGATCCGCGACTACGTACATGTGATCTTCGATATGAGCGGGGCGTTCACCGATCAGCGGGTGTATAACCCCGGGGAGGAAGGTCGGACCTCGGACACAAAGCCGCTGGACTTTGAGTGGAACGGCGACATCGTTGCCGCGGCTGATGTCGGGGGGACGGGCTGGCGACTGGAGTCGAGAATTCGGATTGCGGACCTGGCGGTCGGAGGCGAGATCAATCCGCACGTCTGGGGGGCGAATATCGCACGCAACAGCAGGAGCCAGTCCGGCAGCTGGGCGAGGATCGTCGGGCGATATCACCAGCCGGAGGCGTTCGGGCTGCTGACGATGTGCGACGGGCCGGTGGCGGTGGATGATATCAGCGTGGGGGCGCTGTCCTGTCCGGACGAGAAGGAAACGGCGTCCGTGGTGCATCTGCGACTGCGCAATCTCCAATCCGCCGGACAATCTGCGGTTGCGGTTCATCTGACCGCGACGGGCAGTAAGAAGCACAAGCTTGTAGAGAGCACTCAGAAGGTCGTCTGGCACGGTTCGGATGCGTGCGATGTGCTTAGTGTCATGGATCTCAAGGATGAAACGTCGCTTCATGTGATGGTGGAGACGGCGGGCCGAGGGAGCCTGTTCGATGCGACACTTCCTATCGTCCGCAAGCCGAGACGGTCCGATATCGCCAGGGGCAGCGATGTCACGTGCGCGGTTCGGCCGATCCGCTCGGTTGCTTTCAATCCGGCGGAGGCGAAGGTGTATCTGCTTGCGTGGGCGAATCCCGGGGCCAGCGCGAAGGCGTCAGGTCGGCTGGGCCTGGTGTCCAAGTGGAGCGATAAAAACGTGTGGCGGGTGCCGGTGACGATGGACCTGCCGGAGGGTGGCTTGGGCAGTGCGTTGGTTTCGCTGCCTGCGGACGTGATGACGGACGGCCAGTACCAGGTGCGATGGGTGCCGGACGAAAAGGCGGCATCGCAAGAGGCGGCTGCGGATGTTGAATATGGCGCAGGTGGACGTGGCTGCACTGCGGAAGTTTCTGACGCCGCCGGATGTGGAGCGAGTGCTCAGCAAGATGGATTGTCCGGTGCCCGGTGACGACCGTGACCGGGCGTGGTGGCGGTGCGGATCGGTCGGCTGGCGGAATGCCTGGGCCGGCAACGCCAGATGAGGAGGCTGATTCGCGGGTGAAGGTGCTGGCGGCGCTGCGGCAGCTGCGAGGTGGTGGGCGTGCCTGCGCAAAGAGGGGCACTACGTGGAGGGGCGCGCGGCTGGTTTGAGACCGCGTTCTTCTCGACCGCGGACAACAGTGCCCAGCCTTACAGCCTCAGTGTGCCGCGAGACTATGACAAGAGGCCGGACTACAAGTGGCCGGTTGTGATCGGTCTGCACGGGGCAGGGGGAACGCACGGCGGTGAGAAGGGCTACGAGGGTAGCCCGGAGATCACGGAATATCTGTATCTGTTGCCGTTGGGCCGCGGGCCGCGAGTAGGTTATGGCCGGCTGTCGGCGATCGACGTGTTGCAGGCGCTGCGGGATGTGCAGGCTCACTATCGCGTCGATCCGGACCGTGTGTACCTGTTCGGCGGGAGCATGGGTGGCTACGGCACCTACGAGATCGCGTCACACTGGCCGGACCTGTTCGCGGCGTGCCGACCCGTTTGCGGCGGGGGCGCGTGGTGGCCGCTTGAACAGATGTGCAACCTGCCGACGGTGATTCACCATGGGCTGCAGGACTTGAGCGTAGACTTCGTGCAACTCGCGGTTTGTGGTTGCGAGGATGAGCGGGCGGGGTGTCCGGTGCAGGTGTATCTGCACCCAGGCTTCGGGCACAGGGTCACGCCGATGAGCAGCCAGATCAGCCCATGGGAGAGGTTCCGGGCGATCCGTCGGGATACGCAGCCGCGAACCGTGGTAATCGACAGCGACCTGGCGATGCTGCGGAAGGCGTACTGGCTGTCGATTCCGCGGCCGGTCGATCCGCAGGATGATGCCTATCTGCGGGCGACGTTCATCGCGGCGAATCACCTGGCGCTTGGGGTTCGTAACGTCGAGTGGGCGAGGATCGATCTGCCGCCAAAGTGGGTCGATCCGGGCGAGCCGTTGCAGATCACAACGGACACCGGGGATCTCTGGACGGAGATCGTTACGGGGCCGGCAAAGGCTCTGTACCTGCATTGGGCAGCCGGGAAGCTGGCGGCGACGACGCAGCCGACGGAGAAGGTTGAGGACCCGACGATCTACACCGGCGGCGGGGCGAACAACCTGTTCTGGCTGGGGCGGCCGGTTCGGATTGTCTACGGCACGGCGGGCTCGGCCGAGCAGACCGAGACGCTCCGGAAGCTTGCCGAGTCGATCTGCAAGTATAGCGAGTGGGACGAGGAGTTCGCGGTCGGCGGCTATCCCGTGCTGGCGGACACCGAAGTTACGGAGCCGGTGCTGAAGACGTGCGATCTGATCGTGCTGGGCGGGCCGGAGACCAACCGTCTTATGGGGCGGATGGCGGCGAGCACTGCCGGTGAAGGTGGCGGACGGCAAGGTGGTGGTCGACGCCAGGCCGGAGATGTGCTGGTCGCAAGGCCAGGTGTGTTTCAGCCTGTTCTATCGCAATCCTCTGGCGCCGGATCGGCGGATCTGGTGGTTCGACGGGATACAGGACCGCGACGCCTTCGTCAAACTCGTCGGTCTGACCGACCGGCGTGCCTTTGGCGTGCACGTACCGGAGTTGATTGTGGCGACCCGGCCTGGTCGGCGCCTGGTGGCGTCGGCGCTGCTCGGCGCCGATTGGCGGCTGACGCGGCCCGCGCCGCTGCGGCCGGCACGCGAGGTTTGGTCCGGGCACATAGATATGGACAAGGATTTTGGTGAGTTCCTGAGAAAGACTTACGCGGCGGACATCAGCCTGCTCGGCATTGCGCCGGATGGCGATGTCACAGAGTGGAACTCCCTGACGGTCGGGGAGACATTGCTGTTCGGCCAGAAGCGGATGATGGCGATTGCGACGCTGCGGGGTGACGATCTGCAGCGGTGGTTGCCATTGCGCCAGAAGGAGTTCGCCGAGTGGAAAATGCAAGACTATCAGCAGCCGTGGGCGGGGCCGGCTGTCGATACGCTCGATCCGACCAGGACGTACCGGCTGCTGGTGAGCATCCACGAGGCGAGCAGCATGGAGGAGCAGGCCATCCATCCGCAGTACCTGCGGTTCCTGCAGGAAGGGGAGTTTGAGAGTGCGTTCGGCAGGTTTGTCCGGGAGCGGGGACTGGCATCGGCGCCATGCAGGGTCGCGCCGCCTGCCGCGGCATCGCAGACGGCACTGAAAGAGTGACGTCCGCCTGACCGCCGAACTATTGCGCCACCAACCGTCAGCGGTTGCAGCATCGGGGTCCAGCCGGTACATTGGGCCGGATTTGCCTGGAGCCTCCTGTATTGACTCATGAGCGGCTGGACCCGAGGGGCGTGACGCGCCCGGGGGCCAGTGGATGCAAGTGCCTTCAGTATCTATAGTTAAGAGACTATATGCCTAAACGTACCGACATTAAGACGATTCTGATCATCGGCAGTGGACCGATCATCATCGGCCAGGCCTGCGAGTTTGACTATTCCGGCACGCAGGCGTGCAAGGCCCTTCGCGAGGAGGGTTATCGCGTTGTGCTGGTCAACTCGAACCCGGCCACCATCATGACCGACCCGGAGTTTGCCGATCGCACGTATGTTGAACCGGTCACGCCCGAGACGATCGACAAGATCCTCGCGCGGGAGAAGGAACTCGGCACGCCGATCGATGCCATCCTGCCGACCCTGGGCGGCCAGACCGGTCTGAACTGCGCCGTCATGGCGGCGGACCAGGGGATCCTCGCCAGGCATGGGGTGGAATTGATCGCGGCCACGCGCGACGTGATCCACAAGGCCGAAAGCCGGGTCCAGTTCAAAAAGGCGATGCAGAACATCGGGCTGGATGTACCGCGCAGCGGCGTGGCCAGCACCTACGAAGAGGCCCTCAAGATCCTCGAAGAGGTCAATCTGCCGTGCGTCATCCGGCCGGCGTTTACCCTCGGGGGCAGCGGCAGCGGCCTGCCCGGCACGATGGAGGAATTCGCCGAGATCGCCCAGCGCGGCCTGGAACTGTCGCCGGTTCACGAGATCCTCATCGAAGAGTCGCTGATGGGCTGGAAGGAATTCGAGCTCGAGGTGATGCGCGACCGCAAGGATAACGTCGTCATCATCTGCTCGATCGAAAACTTCGACCCGATGGGCGTGCACACTGGCGACTCGATCACCGTGGCCCCGGCCCAGACGCTGACCGACAAGGAATACCAGCGGATGCGCGACGCGTCGATCGCCATCATCCGCGAGATCGGCGTGGAGACGGGCGGTTCGAATATTCAGTTCGCCGTACACCCGCAGACTGGCCGAATGTGCGTCATCGAGATGAACCCGCGGGTCTCGCGGTCGTCGGCCCTGGCATCAAAGGCGACGGGCTTCCCGATCGCGAAAATCGCCGCCAAGTTGGCGGTGGGCTACACGCTCGATGAGATCCCCAACGATATCACGCGCGAGACGCCGGCGTCGTTCGAGCCGACCATCGACTACTGCGTGGTGAAGATCCCGCGATGGGCGTTCGAGAAGTTCCCCGAGGCGGAAGAGACGCTCACCACACAAATGAAGAGTGTCGGCGAGGCGATGTCGATCGGCCGGACCTTCAAGGAAGCCCTGCAGAAGGGCATCCGCTCGATGGAGATCAAGCGGTTCGGGCTGGGCCTGGACGGCAATGACAAGTACCTTCAGACGCTACGGGCGGGCAAGGCGGCCGGACCGGTCGAGAGCGTGCCCGACTGGGTGGGCGACCATGTGCAGCTGGGCGTCGACTATACCGCCAAGGTGCCGATCCTGAGGGGCCGACGGCACGGCGAAGGGCTGCACGACTGGAAAGAGAACGCCGCGCAGCTCTGGCCGATCCCGCTCGATGTTCTCGGCGACAAGCTCGCCCGGCCCTGCGCAGGGCCGGCTCTACTACATTCGCTATGCATTCAAGCAGGGCTGGTCGGTGGACCAGGTCTACTCACTTACGAGCATCGACCCGTGGTTCCTGCAGAACATGAAGGACCTGGTGGACTTCGAGGAACAGCTGCTTGCCTTCGATTTCAAGTCGGCGTGCGAAAGCCTGACGGCCGGGAAAGCGTCGCATGATACAGCCGCTGGTACGGCGGGCGGTTCCGCTGCGCTGTGGCCGTTACTCAGTCCTCAGTCCTCAGTCCTCAGTCCTCCACCAGCCTGGTTGGCTTGCTGACGAAGGCGAAGAGCTGGGGCTACAGCGACGTCCAACTCGCCCATGCCTGGCAGACGACGCCTGCAGAGATCCGCGATCTTCGCAAGAGCCTTGGCATCCTGCCGGTCTATAAACTCGTCGATACCTGTGCGGCGGAGTTCGAGGCCTACACGCCCTATTTCTATAGCAGTTACGAATCGCCGATGACGGTGGTCGACGAAAAGGGCGCCTCGAAGCGGGTGTACGATGACGAGATCCGCATCCCGGACAAGCCGACGATTATCATTCTGGGCGGCGGGCCGAACCGCATCGGCCAGGGTATCGAGTTCGACTATTGCTGCGTGCACGCGGTTATGGCGGCCCAGAGCAGCGACTATGCCGCGATCATGGTCAACTCCAACCCGGAGACCGTCTCGACCGACTATGATACGGCGGACCTGCTGTTCTTCGAGCCGCTGACGCATGAGGACGTGCTGAGCATCTGCGAGCGATACAAGGACGCCGGCGTGCTCAAGGGCGTGATCGTGCAGTTCGGCGGCCAGACGCCGCTGAACCTCGCCCAGGGCCTCAAGGATGCCGGCATGCCGATCATCGGCACCAGCCCGGAGTCGATCAACCTGGCGGAGGATCGCGAGGCCTTCAACCAGCTGATCACGGAACTGGGGCTGATGCAGCCGGCCGGCAGCATCGCCTTCGACCTTGATGAGGCCAAGAAGGTTGCGCAGCAGATCGGGTATCCGGTGCTGGTCCGGCCGAGTTATGTGCTGGGCGGCCGGGCGATGGAGGTGTGCAATGACGAGGTCGACCTGGTTCGGTACATGAAGCACGCCCTGGAGGCGACGGATCGTACGGCGATCACCGGCAAGAGACACCCGATCCTGATCGACAAGTTCCTGATCCTTGCCACCGAGGTTGACGTGGACGCCGTCTGCGACGGCAAGCAGGCCGTGGTGGCGGGCGTCATGGAGCACATCGAGGAGGCGGGCATTCACAGCGGCGACAGTGCGTGTGCATTGCCGCCGTACTCGCTGAGCCCGGCCATCATCGATGAGATCAAGCGGCAGACGGTCGAGCTGGCGTTGAAGATCGGCGTGTGCGGTTTGATGAACGTGCAGTATGCGGTCAAGGACGAGCAGGTGTATATCCTGGAAGTCAACCCGCGAGCCAGTCGGACGGTGCCGTTCGTCTCGAAGGCGACCGGCGTGCCCTGGGCGAAGGTCGCTACCCGCGCGATGCTCGGCGAGTCGCTGGACAAGATCCTGGCGGAGTTCGACCTGACGGATACGCCCCGGCCCCAGCATACGTCCGTGAAGGAGGCTGTTTTCCCGTTCAACAAATTCCCCGGCGTCGATGCGGTGCTCGGGCCGGAGATGCGTTCTACCGGCGAGGTGATGGGTGTCGATCGCGAGTTCGGGCTGGCATATGCCAAGAGCCAGATCGCCAGCGGCAGTTCGCTGCCGACGAAGGGGACGGTATTCATCAGCGTCAATAACGCGGACAAACCGCTGATCTCGCCGATTGCCCGGCAACTGGCGGACCTGGGCTTCAACATTATCGCGACAGCCGGCACGCATAAGGTATTGAGTGACGCCGGCATCCCGGTAGCAGCTCGTCCCGAAGATCAACGAAGGCAGGCGGCCGAACATGCTCGACATGATCATCGCGCGGACGGTGAGCCTGCTGATCAACACGCCGACATCCAAGGGCAAGAGCACTGACGAAGGCCGGATCCGCGCGGCGGCAACGATCCATAACGTCCCGATGGTCACGACGGTAACGGGCGCACGTGCCGCCGTGGCGGCGATGCGCAGTCTGCGGCAGGGCGACTGGACGGTGCGGGCGCTGCAGGATTACTTTCCGCGGTATGTGAAATAGACGGGCCGACTGATGGTGGGGGCGAGATGCAGTGCGCGGGCAAGTGCGCTGGGCGGCGATGTGAACGCTTTGGGCACGGGCCTATTGTCGCTGGCACGCAAGCTGTTAGACTATCCCCGTCTGACAACCGTCTACTCATCGTATCTGTCAGGGAAGGGTACGCGAATGTTCACGACATGGAAAAGCCTGGTAGCGGGGCTGGGGGTGTTGTTAACACTGGCTGGTTGTTCCGGCGGGCCGAGCATGTCGCCGTCGATCAGTCCCGATCGATACCAGCCGTTGGAGCCTGGTACGGGCAATGCTGTATTGATTGACCTGCCTGGTGCGACGGGCTTCGCCATTCATACCAAACACAGCGAACAATCGCCGGGGCAGAACGGCAAGGCCGCCAGTAACGCGAATGCCTCGCCTGGCGGTACGGCTTCGTGTGATGTCGTTGTCGCTGATGGTGGCAGTGCGTCGAGTGATTTCGCCCTGGGGGCGGCGCTGCAGAATGACAGCGATGCGCCGCTGCCGGTGGCGGTGACCTGTGACGTCGAGTATGAGTACTCGGTGAAGATCGCGGCGGCGACCGGCGGCCAGAAGACTTCGGGGCAGTCTGACGTTCAGCATGGAGGCCCGCGAGCTTGGTACGGGCAAGGTGCTCTCGCAGCATCCGCTGGCGACCCTGAGCGGGTTCGAGGAGGACTTCAGCCGGTCGGATCAGCAGCGACTGCAGTTTGCCGCGACGATTTCGCCGAAGGCCCGCTGGCAGGTTGTGCTGCGGGGCAAGACTGACGCCCAGGCCAGCAGCGACGGCCATGCCAATCTGGAGCTGCGCGTGGTCCATTGTCACATGACGGTCAAGCGGCGGGAGGCGCCGGCGACGCCGTAGAGTAACCTGAGGGATGGACTCGCAGCGAGGCGGGCATCTGTCGGCGTAGGGATCCTTCGCTTCGCTCAGGATGACAATGTGGGCCTTCCGACGACAATGCAGGCGTCCTCAGGACGTTATCGCGAGTTTTGCGCGATGACGGATCAAGAGCGGTTTGATAACAACCACTAACCAATAACCATTGACTCGCTTGTCTTGCCATGCGTATCGGACTCTTTGGCGGATCGTTCAATCCTGTTCACGTTGGGCATCTGATTGCCTCGCGTGCGGTGGCTGAGCAGTTGCGCTGGATAAGCTCTACCTGATTCCTGCCGCGATTCCGCCGCACCGGGTGCTCAAGGATGATCTGGCGGCTGGGGAGCACCGTCTGGCGATGCTCCGGCTGGCAGTGGCGGGTGAGCCGCTGTTTGAGGTGTCCGACTGCGAGCTTCGTCGGTCGGGGCCGAGCTACACCGTT
Source organism: uncultured Planctomycetota bacterium (assembly GCA_963787325.1). Classification (GTDB taxonomy): domain Bacteria; phylum Planctomycetota; class Phycisphaerae; order UBA1845; family JANYLN01; genus CAWBCK01. Next base: position 4,533,309 of record CAWBCK010000005.1, on the reverse strand, counting down.
CTGACAGTGCAGGAGTTCCGTGAGCAGCTTGGACCGGAAGCGGACCTGTTCTGGATCATCGGGGCGGACAGCCTGGGGGAACTGGTCAACTGGTATGAGTCGGAGCGACTCGTCGGTCTCTGTCAGATCATCACGGCGGCCCGGCCCGGCTGGGACGAGGTAGATACCGACAAGCTGCGGACGCGGTTTTCATCGCAGCAGGTGGAACGGTTGCTGACGGGTATCCTGGAGACGCCGCGGATCGATGTCAGCGCCAGTGAAGTCCGGCAGCGGATCCGGCAGGGGCGGTCGATTCGATACATGGTGCCTGATACGGCTGCGGCGTATATCGCGGAGCATGGTCTGTATCGAAATGATCGATGATCAGGTCGAAGGTCAGCAGTCCGTTCAAGGTTCGATGTTCGGTACGATGTGTGTATGCGAGCAGTCCGGTCGTCCCTGGCGGGACTTCACGACAAAACAACAAAAGAGCGGGGTGGCGTTCCTCTCTCCCATGCTGAAGTGCCGGGCTACTATCAGCCCCCCTGGCGGGACTCGACGAGCTGCAGCATGGCGCTGCCGCGCTTTATACCTGGGCTACGAAGCCTTGTGCCGCCAGGAAGAAGTGGGCCTGCTTCAGCGTCTCTTTGAACCAGGGGTCGCTGTTGAAGAAGCCGTGAGCGGCACCGTCGTGCTCGTGCAAATCGATGGTGATTCCCAGTGCCCTTGCCTTGGCTGCAAAGGCTCGTCCTGTCTCGATCATCGGATCGTTCTTGCCGTAACACATAAACGTGGGCGGGCAGGCAGAGCTGATAGAGCCCATCGGACTGAGTCGGTGCAGATCCTCATCGGTCACCGCAAACCTCTCGCAAAGTCCCGGCCGCAACTGCACAGCGGGGTTGAACAGAACAAGCGCTGCCGGTTTGGCCGGCGGGCACGGGGCCTCGGCAATTCCAGCCGGGTCCAGCAATGCCGTGCACGCTGCCAGATGGCCGCCCGCTGAGCCGCCCGAGGTGACCAGCCGTGTTGCGTCGATACCGAGGTCAGCGGCGTGGTCGGTCATCCAGGCGACGGCGCTGAAGGCGTCGGCAATACTGGTTTCGATAGTGGAGGCGTGCTTGCTCTTGATACGATATTCAGCGGACGCCGCAACCATACCGCAGCCGGCAAAGTACATGGCGTGCCGGAAGAACTGCACGTAGGAGCCGGTATTCCAGCCGCCGCCGAAGAAGAACAGGATCGCGGGCCGGCGATCGCGCGGCGTCCAGTCATAGGGATAGAAGAGGCGTATGCGCAGCTCGCCGTTGGCCGTGAACTTATACGTGTATTCCTGGACAGGATTGTACTGGTTGGGCGACCAGTGCGGTACATTGTCCGTCGGCATGGCTTGTCCTTTCTATGCGCATTGTTCGGCCACTTCACGAGTCAAGCGGATCAGTGCCGCCAGGTCATCGGATCGGCCGCGGATCGTCTCGACGTCCTTGTAGGTGATGTCGACGTGGCAGCCACGGCAGGCCTTCAGGCTGGTTGTCAGAAGTCTGTCTGACCTTCTGGCTGTCGAAGCCGGTGCAGATCGTCTCGGCCGGGTTGGGTGCGCCAGCTGACGACGTAATCGGTGCCGATCTGCTCGGCGCAGCGTGCGACGTTCGCCCAGGGAGTCACGGCGATCCTTCGCAGGTTGGGGATCTTGCGCAGTACGTCGATCTTCCGCGTCAGGTCCTCGCAGCAGCCATAGGCGATCAGGCCGAAGGGCTGCATGATCGGCAGTCTGGTATTGCAGCACGAACTCGTCGAACATGGCGGGCGAGACAAGCGTCGTCTCCTGGCTGGCGAAGAAACCCCACAGCTGGTTGCGGCTTACCGGTTCGGCGTGCTCCGCCGGGTCTGGCATCTCGAGGCTGTAGGGCATCGACTGGTTGTCGTGATTGAACAGGTGCCAGTCGCCGGCCCTCTCCGCCTGCTCCTGCTGGGCCAATATGCCGTCACGCAGGATGGCCTGAACGCGATGGAGCCAGGCCGGCCTGTCGAGCATGTAGAGCATGAACTGTTCCAGGCCGACCAGTCGGGCCGGATCCGTCGACATATCGGCACGCCAGCCGCTGTACATCGGGGCGCGATCCAGGCGGACGGCGAGGATATCGCCGATGGCGTCCTGGACCTTCGCGAGACGTTCGGCAGAGGCGGCCTCGTCGATGCGGTGCGGCTGCGGCTGGATATGGGCGATGTCGTCTTCTGACTTGATCGGCGGGTCGAAGACGCCCGCGCCGCCATGCTCCGTGCCCGGGATGAAGCGGATCGGGGCGCCCCACCGGCAGTCACCCGACAGCGTCGCCCGGACGGCAGAAACCCTGACAATTGGCTCTATCACGGTGTCATCGCCCAGCGAGTCGTGGAAGATCATCTGTCGCAGATAGTCCTCATAGCCTCGCAGGAACGGGTCCTGGCAAGTGAGCCTCTCTTCGGGCCAGATCTCGCGCCAGTACTGCTTGCCACGCTGGATGACCAGGGGACGGGTGTGCCGAAGGCTATTGTGGTGGCGCCATAAGTCGCGGCGCTCGTCCTGGATCGGTCTGGCGGCGATTTCAGCCACCTGCTGAGCGAGGTCGCGAAGTATCTGCACTTCCTGTCTGCTCACGGCATTTCCCTCGTGGTGTATTATGAAAGACCTGTCAGCTGGACCTGCCGCCCTTGCCTGGCGGCCGTGCCAGCGCGATGCCGATCGGCAGTATACTGTCCAAGCAGCCAGCCGCCCACCGATTGCCGCAGAGCCTATGGGCCCAAGCCCCTGACGGAGGCACTGGACAGCGGAGGCACCATCTGCCGATAACCATTGGGAGTGGGAGCGTCTGGTTGTTTCAGAGGCGCTGGTATTATCGGACGGTAACGGCAGGTGGCGGGCAGGAACCGCCTGTCGCGGATTTGAACTACGACATGGCTGATAGAAAACCTCATTCGCGCAAGGCGGTACTGGCGGCCGTATGCCTGCTGGCGGTGCTGGCCTTTTGCTGGCTCGCGTTGTTGACCTATAGCAGGCAGGACTGGCCCGCCGGGCGCAATGGCCCGAGCCGAGCCCGCCGGCCAATGCCTGCGGCTGGATCGGCGCATGGTTAGCCTACCAGATGCACTTTTACTTCGGGGCGATCAGCTATGTGCTGCTGACGATGGTTTCCGGCCTGACGGTTGCCAAGATCGTCGGCAAGGGGCCCAGCGATCCGCTGCTGCGTACGACCGGCATCGTCCTGCTGGTGGCGGCGCTGGCGGTAGCGTCTACGCCGGTGGATAAGGGCCGGCTGGCAGTGCTGCCGGAATTGAACCCGGGGGGCGTGGTCGGCGTGGGCCTGTCCGACCTGATGCTTCAATACTTCCGGGGGCCCGGTGCGCTGCTGCTGATCGTCGTGACCTTTGTTGTGGGGCTCCTGCTGGCGGCGGATGAGGTCGTTCTGCGCGGGCTGGCGGCGGTACGCAGGGCTCACTGGCCCGTGCCGGCTGACCTGAAGAAGGGTACGGATCGGCTGCGCGAGACCGTCGGCAAGATCGAGCGGCCGGGCTGGCTGCAGCGGTTCCGTCTACGCGTGGCGTGGCCGTTCAAGCGTCGGGACAAGGTGGGGCTAGCCGGTGAGTCGGTCGCGGTCCTCGAGGAGGATGAAGAAGCCGGCGGGGATGCTGAAGACGTCGAAGAGGAAGAAGAGGTCGAGGAGGAAGAGGAGGAGGTCGGCGAGGGCGAGGCGCAAGAGGAGGAGGAAGAGGAAGAAGAGTCTGAGCCCGCCAGGCCGCGCGGCAAACGCAGGAAGGGCAAGGCCCCGAAACTGCCCGCCAAGCGCAAGGCCATTGCGACGTGGCAGACCGACATGAGCCAGTTCGAGCTGCCTCCGCTTTCGCTGCTGCCGGATGGTGAGCCGCTGGATGTGACCCGGCATGAGAAGCTCGTGCAGGAAAAGGCCGCCATCCTCGAACAGACCTTGCAGGATTTCAAGGTCGATGCCCGCGTCGTGCACATCGACACGGGGCCGGTCATTACAATTTACGAGCTTGATCTGGCGGCGGGCGTGAAGGTCAGCCAGATCACCAGTCTGTCGAACGATATCGCGCGGGTGCTGCGCGCCGGCTGTGCGTGTCGTCGCGCCGATCCCCGGCAAGAACACCGTCGGCATCGAAGTACCGAACATGAACAAGGGCCGGGTACGCCTCAAAGAGCTGATCATCGACGCGCATGACCGGGTCGGCAAGATGGCCCTGCCGCTGTATCTGGGCAAGGACGCCTCGGGCGATGCGCTGGTGGCGGACCTGGCGGCCATGCCGCACCTGCTGATCGCCGGCACGACCGGTTCGGGCAAGAGCGTGTGCATCAACTCGATCATCATGTCGTTGCTGATGATGCAGCGGCCGGACCATGTCAAGATGATCCTGGTCGACCCGAAGATGGTCGAGATGGCGACGTTCGGCGAGGTGCCGCACCTGATGAGCCCGATCATTACGGACATGCAGCAGGCGGCGCTGGTGCTGGACTGGGCGGCGACCAAGATGGACGAGCGGTACGCACTGCTGGCAGAGGCGGGCGTGCGCCATCTGACGGCGTACAACCATATGACCAAGGAACAGTTGTGGGAGAAGTTCGGCGCATACAACGACGAGGAAAGGGCGAAGATCCCGCTGCACATGCCGTACATCGTCATCATCGTCGACGAGATGGCCGACCTGATGATGATGGCAGGCAAGGAGGTGGAGTTCTACCTGTCGCGTCTGGCGCAGAAGAGCCGGGCCGTCGGCATCCACATCATCGTCGCGACGCAGCGCCCGCAGGCGAACGTTGTCACCGGTCTGATCAAGAGCAACCTGCCGTGCCGGATTGCGTTCCGGGTGGCGTCGCGCATGGACTCGCGGATCGTGCTCGACCAGAACGGGGCCGAGGTGCTCATGGGCCAGGGCGACATGCTGTTCCTGCCGCCGGGCTCGGCCAAGCTGATCCGGTCCCAGGGCTGCTTTATCGATGATTCCGAGGTGCATGCCATCGTCGATAACCTCAAGGGCAAGGCGCCGCAGGAGTTTCACCAGGAGCTGCTTACCCTGCGCAGAAAGAGTGAAGAGGACGAAAACGGCGACGGCGCGGCTGGGCGGGACCCGCTGTTCGACCAGGCGGCGCGGATCGTGCTGGAGGCGCAGCGCGGCAGTGTCAGTCTTCTGCAGCGACGCCTGACGATCGGTTACGGCCGGGCGGCGCGTCTGGTCGACCAGATGGCAGACGTGGGCATCGTGGGCGGCTACAAGGGGTCCCAGGCCCGTGAAGTCATCATGACGCTGGAGGAGTGGGAAGACTACTGCAAGCAGCGGCCTGCCATTGAGGCCGATCTGGCGCACGACCGGGACATCTTCGAGGACGAGGAAGTCTAGCAGCCTGTTCCATACTTGATGGCGAGACGTTGTCGCTTCGAGCTCTCCTGTTGCTCTGCCCGGCCGCACATGGCACGAGCGTCCGGCCGGCTTGCCCTTCCGCCGTATAGTCTTATGATAAACCCCTTGGTCAAGGATTCAGGAGTTTCTATGTCTACCACAATACGGAACGATGCTTCGGCACAGTTGATTTCGCCGCATGGCGGCAAACTCGTAAGCAGGCTCGTCGACGAGGCGGCCAAAGAGCAGTTGCTGACCCAGGCGAAGGGGCTGCTGCGGATCGCCCTTAACGTACAGCAGCAGTGCGATGTCGAGATGATTGCGATCGGTGCGTTCAGCCCGCTGGAAGGCTTTATGGGCTCGGACGATTATCACAGCGTTTGCGACAAGATGCAGCTGATGCGGGTCAAACCTGCCGTGGCCGATTCCGATCGTCTGTCCGGTGGACGGCAAGACGGCTGAGACGATCAAGGTTGGCCAGAAGGTCTGCCTTACGGACGACAGGGACCGGCCGATGGCGGTGCTGACCGTCACGGAGACGTTCGCCCGGGATAAGGACAAGGAAGCCGATACCGTCTTCCGCACGCGAGACCGGGCCGCACCCCGGCGTTGAGACCCTTTACGCCGGCGGCGACACCTGCCTGGCGGGTCCGATCGATGTGATCTGCGGCGATTACGACACGGAGTTCGCCAGTTATCGCCTGCCGCCGGCTGAAACCCGCAAGGTCTTTGCCGCCCGTGGCTGGAAGACAGTCGTCGCCTTCCAGACGCGCAACCCCATCCACCGGGCGCACGAGTATCTGACCAAGTGCGCGCTGGAGATCTGCGATGGGCTGCTGATCCATCCCTTGGTCGGCCATACCAAGAGCGATGACATTCCCGCGGACGTGCGGATGAAGTGCTACGAGATCCTTATCGAGAATTATTATAATAAAGAGCGCGTGGCGCTGTCTGTCATGCCGGCGGCGATGCGCGTATGCCGGCCCGCGGAGGCCGTGCTGCACGCGATCATCCGCAAGAACTACGGCTGCACGCACTTTATCGTCGGGCGCGATCATGCGGGTGTGGGCAGTTACTACGGCACGTACGATGCCCAAGTCATCTTCGATGAGATCGATCCGCAGGCGCTCGGCATCGTGCCGCTGAAGTTTGAGCATTCCGCCTGGTGCAGGAAGTGCCAGTCGATGGTCTCCGCCAAGACGTGTTCGCACGACAAGAGCGAGCATGTGTTCCTGTCGGGCACGAAGGTACGGGAGATGCTCAAGGCGAAGCAGATGCCGCCGACGGAGTTCACCCGGCCGGAAGTCGCGCGGATCCTGATGGATGCCCAAGGATAAGTCGGGCGTGCGACAGTGTCGGTGTTGCCGGCCGGATGTCGCCAAGCAATCTGCTTCTGCAGATTGCGGGAACGTATTGCTGACGACGGACAGGTGCTGAAATGTCTATCGATAAAGTGGCGATAATCGGTCTGGACTGCGGTGAGCCCTCGCTGGTGTTCGAGAAATGGCGGGACCAGCTGCCGACGATGTCCAGACTGATGCACTGCGGCAAATGGGGCCGTCTGCGGTCGTGTGTGCCGCCGATCACCGTGCCGGCCTGGTCGTGCATGGCCAGCAGCAAGGACCCCGGCGAGCTCGGTATTTACGGATTCCGCAATCGCAAGGATCATTCCTACGACGGGCTGTCCATCGCCACGAGCCTGGAGGTCAAGGAGCCGCGGATCTGGGAGATCCTGTCGGGCCTGAACCGCCCCAGCATCATCCTCGGCGTGCCGCAGACCTATCCGATCGCCCGGCCGATCAACGGCGCGATGGTTTCCTGCTGGCTCACCCCGGACATCACGTGCGACTATACGTGGCCCAAGGACCTGAAGCATCGCATCCAGCAGTGGATCGGTGAGTATGTCCTCGACGTCAAGCAGTTCCGCAGCGACGACAAGGACCTGATCCTTCGCCAGATCTACGAGATGACCGAGAAGCGGTTCGAGTCTGTCCAAACGCATGATTCGCGAATATCCGTGGAGCCTGTTCTGGATGGTGGAGATGGGCATCGACCGCATCCATCATGCCTTCTGGTCGTACATGGACCCGAAGCACCATCGCTACGAGGCGGGCAACAAGTACGAGAACGCCATCCGGGATTATTACATTTACCTGGATAAGAAGATGGGCGAACTGCTCGCCCTGATGGACCTTGACAAGACGGCGGTCTGGGTCGTCAGCGATCACGGTGCCCAGTGCATGGAGGGCGGCATCTGCTTCAACGACTGGCTGATCAAAGAGGGCTATCTCGTCCTCAAACAGCCTGCCGTCAGGCCGAGCCGGTTCCGCTTCGATATGGTCGACTGGTCGAAGACCCGGGCCTGGGGCGAAGGCGGCTATTACGGCCGGTGCTTCATCAACGTGCAGGGTCGCGAGCCCAACGGCCTGGTGCCGCAGGGTGAGTATGACGCCTTCTGCCGGGAGCTGGTTGGCAAGCTCGAAGCGATGCCCAATGAAGATGGCCAGCCGCTCGGTACGAAGGTTTATCGTCCCAAGGATATCTATAACAAGGTCAACGGCGTCGCCCCGGACATGGTGGTCCTGTTCGGCAACCTGACCCACCGCAGTGTAGGCTCGGTCGGCAATCCGAGCGTTTACACGAAGGAAAACGACACCGGGCCGGACGATGCCAATCACGCCCAGCACGGCATGTATATCCTGTCGCACCCGAGCCTCGGGCCCGGCCGATGCGACGACAGCGCGACGCTCTATGACGTAACACCGACGACGCTGAACCTGCTGCAGCTGCCGACGATGGCGGGGATGAAGGGAAAGGTCTTGGTATAGGGGCATAGCCTCATGGAAAAGAGACCGAACTTCCTGTTCATCCTGTCGGATCAGCACAATGCTTCGGTGCTGGGATGCAGTGGCAACACGGTCGTCCGCACGCCCAACCTCGATCGGCTGGCCAGCGAGGGGGTGCTGTTCGAGCAGGCCTACTGTCAGAACCCGTTGTGCGTGCCGAGCCGGGCGTCCATGTTGACGGGCCAATATTGCCGCACGACCGGCATCTACGATAACAAGCACCTGCTCGAGCCGAACTGTACGACCTTTCCACGCGTGCTGTCCGCTTACGGGTACCGGACCTGCCTGATCGGTAAGGCCCATTTCAACGGCGAGCAGTTCCACGGCTATCAGGAGCGACCTTACGGCGATCTTTACGGCCAGGCCCACCAGCCGGACCCGCGGCGCTCGCCGGAACTCGGTGCCGCCGGGCTGGGTGAACTGGTCGACAACGCGGGGCCGACCGGGATTCCCCTGCCCCTGACGCAGACGGAGATCACCGTGGCAGAGGCTGCCAAATGGTTGCAGACGCACGTGTCACTTCGCGGGCCTCAGCCGTTCTGTCTCAGCGTCCATTTCGACAAGCCGCATTTTCCGGTGCGGTGTCCGGCTGAATACTTCGAGCATTACAGGGGTCGCGTGCATACACCGGCCACGCCGGAAGGTTACCGCGACCGAGCCGTACCGTTCGTCCGCAAGGCGATCGATCGATTCCGGTTCGAAGGGCAGGACGGCGACCGCTACCAGGCGGCGTACTACGGCTGCGTCGAGTGGGTTGATGACGCGATCGGCCGGCTGCTCGATGTGCTGGAGTACCTCGGTCTGGCCGAGGACACGATGGTGATCTACACCTCTGATCACGGCGATCTGCTCGGCGAGAAGGGGGCCTGGAACAAGACCCTGTTTTTCGACTCGTCGGCGAAGGTGCCGATGATTGCCCGGTTCCCGGGTGCTTTCCCGGCGGGGCGGCGGGTGACGGATCTGGTCGGCCTGATCGACCTGTTTCCCACGATGTGCGAGCTGTCCCACATTCCGCTGCCACGAACCTGCGAGGGGATCAGCCTTGCCCCGCTGCTGACCGGCGAAGGCGAGTTTGGGCGGGATTACGTCCTGGCGGAGACGCGCGTTTCTCGGGGAGCCGTCTGACGCCGGCTGCATGATCCGCAAGGGCGATTGGAAGTACTGCTATTACCTCGACGGCAGCGAGGAACTTTACGACCTTCAGGCCGATCCGGGCGAGTGGCATAATCTGGCGGACGATGCCGCGCACAGCGCTGCTCGGGACTTTCTGCGTGCCCAGGCGATCGAGTTCTGGCAGCCGGACCAGTACCTGCAGCGGCTCGCTGCCACCCCGATGGCCCGGCGGGAAAAGCACTTCTATGAGTTCTCCAACCAGTTCCTCCTTGGCGATGGCACCGTCGCTGACGCCCGGCCGTAACGTCACAGGAATGTGACGCCGTCGCGGCGCCGGTTGGAGCAGGGCGGTCCAGACTGCCTGCCACAATGTCAATCTGACAGGATTTGGCCACCTTTCCGCAGAGTCTTCTGCCGATCCAGATATTTCCTTGCCTTGCCGTAACTGCCCGTACTGCGGACACTTGCGCTGTTTCCTGGTTCTTCTCGTCCCGTTTGGCACGCCGTTTGCTTATGCAACCATTGTCGGGCGGCGATGGAATGATCGCTGCGGCGCAAGGTAGACACAAAGGTGTAATGAACACGGCGTGGGCCGTAACAAGACAATAAGTGTAAAGGAGGTTGATCATGCTTAACACACTTTCACGGCGGCTGGCGGATTCGGGGATGATGGACGTGCTCGATCGGTTCCAGAGGGACTTCAACGTTCTGACGCAAAGTCTTGGCGGGACCGGCGAAGGCCCGTGGAGCCCGGCGGGGATGGAGGTCTGGGAAGACGAGCAGAATGTGTACGTCGCGGCGGAGTTGCCCGGGGTAAAGCCCGAGGATGTCGATGTGACCCTGGAAAGCGGCATGCTGACGATCCGCGGCGAGAAGAAGGAAGACACCCAGGCTAAGGAGGCCAGCTACCACTATCGCAGCAGGCGTTATGGCCAGTTCCTCCAGCAGATCCAGCTGCCGTCCTCGCTCGATCCGTCCAAGATCAACGCGAAACTCAAGGAGGGCGTGCTCCGGGTGCAGATCGAGAAGCGGCCGGAGGTCAAACCGCGCCGGATTGAGATCAAGGCGGAATAGCGCAAGTACCTCCCTTCGTCTGCGCAGTAATGTTGAGTCGCACGCAAGGCCCGGGCAGCCCGCACTGCCGGGCCTCGCGTGCTTGCTCACTCGCAGGTCTGTGACGAATCTGCATATGTGTCACCCCGGATCAGCTGCAGTAAGCCAGGCCGCCCCGTCGATAGAAGACTGTAGCGATGTTCGGCGCATTGCAGCGGTCACCTGACTGGAGAATGCCATGAGGCGTGCTTTGCTGATACTGGGTGTAGGCGGCGCGATGCTGTTCGCGGCAACTGGTACTTCGTGCACCGCCACGGATCTGCTCAAGGCCTATTTGCTGGCGACCTGTCCGTACTGCCAGGCGCATGCAGCGGCGAACAATTGACGGCTTGAGTATCCCTTGCGGGACTCCATGACAGCTAAGAGAACGTAAACGACTTGAGACGCCTCATTTCTCAGCACTGACGTGTTGTGCTAACGCTGATCTTCCCTGACGGGACGAGGCCCAGAGAACTGTCTGCCAATGACCCCCGAAAGGCAGAGGCTCTGGCGCCGGGACTGAAAAAAGCCTGCCTGCCAGTACCATATTGCCTGCCAATTCCGTTGGACCAGACCGGGTTGTGCATATCATTGCAAAAGGGCTGCAAAGAATCTTCCGCGGTCAAGAGGAATCCGTATACACGTTACTGCCGGGGAGTCCAGCATGGGAGCTCAGCCTGTAGCACCGAAACAGGCCGAAAAATCGAGTATCGAGCAACTGTTCGAGGATCTGGGCAGCAGTGACAAGGGGCTGACCGACGATCAGGCCGGCAAACGCCTGGCGGAGATCGGCCCGAACACCCTTGAGGAAAAGAAGCACAGCGCCCTCCGAAAGTTTCTCGGCTACTTCTGGGGACCGATCCCCTGGATGATCGAGGTCGCCGCAATCCTTTCGGCTGTCCTGCAGCACTGGCTCGACCTGATCATCATCGGCGCGCTGCTGCTGATCAACGCGGTCATCGGCTTCTGGGAGGAGCACAAGGCCGACAATGCCCTGGAGGCCTTGAAAGGCCAGCTTGCCCTCAAGGCCCGCGTGCGAAGAAACGGCGAGTGGCGGGAAATCAACGCGGCTGAACTGGTCCCGGGAGATGTGATCCGACTGCGCCTTGGCGACGTCGTGCCGGCTGATGGCAAACTCTTTGACGGTGAGTACCTCAGCATCGACCAGTCCGCCCTGACGGGCGAATCGCTGCCGGTGACCAAGAAACAGGGGGACCTGGCCTACTCAGGCTCGGCTGCTAAACAAGGCGAGATGGTTGCCCTGGTGACTGCCACGGGCAAGGATACCTTCTTCGGCAAGACCGCCGGGCTGGTCGAGAGTGCCGGTGCGCCTTCGCATTTTCAGAAGGCCGTCATGCGGGTCGGCAAGTTCCTCATCATTATCGCCATCGCGTTGAGCATCATTCTGGTCGTTGTGGAGCTCTTCCGGCATCTGCCCTGGCTGGAGCTGATCCAGTTTGTTCTGATCGTTGTGATCGCGTCAATCCCGGTGGCGATGCCGGCGGTACTGTCGGTGACGATGGCGCTGGGGGCGATGGCGCTATCGAAGAAGAAGGCGATCGTCTCGCACCTCCAGTCGATCGAGGAGATGGCGGGCATCAACATCCTCTGCTCCGACAAGACGGGCACACTGACGCAGAACCGGCTTAAGGTGGAAGAGCCGGTTCTATATGCCGCCAAGGATGCCAAGGAGATCCTGCTTGTGGGGGCTCTGGCGTCCAAGGCGGAAGACCAGGATGCGATCGATAAGGCAGTGCTGACCGGGCTCAACGATGACAAGTTGCTGCAGTCGTACAAACAGGAGGAGTTCGTGCCGTTCGATCCGGTGAAGAAGCGAACGGCGGCTACTGTCAGCGACTCCGACGGCAAGGCGTTCAAGGTTTCCAAGGGCGCCCGCAGGTGATCTTCAAACTGTGCAAACTCGACGATAAGACGCTTGCCAAGGCCAGGAAGGACGTCGAGGACTTTGCCAGTCGGGGCTATCGCACCCTCGGTGTAGCCCGTGCGGACGACGGTGATAACTGGCAGTTCCTTGGGATCCTGCCCCTGGAGGATCCGCCACGAGCGGATTCAGCCGACACCATCCGCCAGGCCCAGGATCACGGCATCGACGTCAAGATGGTCACCGGCGACAACGTCGCCATCGCCCGGCAGATCGCCAGCCAGTTGCATCTGGGAACCAACATCCACCCGGCTGACGAATTCTTCGAGGAAGGCGACGACGGCAAGCACGGCCGGAAGGAAGCCGGCACCAAACAGGGAGGGGATTCTGACGAGACGACGATCAGTCCGGCGGCTGCCGAGGAGGTCGAAAAGGCCGATGGATTCGCCCAGGTCTTTCCAGAGCACAAGTATGCAATCGTGAAGGCGCTACAGGCCCGCGACCACCTGGTGGCCATGACCGGCGATGGCGTCAACGACGCGCCGGCCCTGAAGCAGGCGGACGTCGGCATCGCCGTCAGCGGCGCGACGGACGCGGCCCGTGCGGCTGCGGACCTGGTGCTCACGCAGCCCGGCCTGTCGGTCATCATCAACGCGATCGATGAGGCCCGGCAGATCTTCGAGCGGATGATGAGTTATACGATTTACCGCATCGCCATGACGATCGACATTATGCTGTTCGTCGTGGCCGCCATGATTGTATTCAATGAGTATCCTCTGACAGCCATCATGATCATTATTCTGGCGCTGATGGACGACATCCCGATCATGACTATCGCCGAGGACAACGCACCGCTCGATCCCAAGCCGGTCCGCTGGGACATGCACCGTGTTCTGTGGATATCCGTCGTGCTGGGTGTGCTGGCGTTGTTTGAGAGTTTCGGCATGCTGCTGATCGGGCGCTATGCAATGCATCTGAAAACGCCAGCCCTGCAGACGATGATGTTCCTGCAACTGGTGGTCGGCGGGCATCTGATGCTGTTTTTGACGCGGACACGCAACTACTTCTGGCAGAAGCCCCATCCTTCGTGGCAGCTGTTCACGGCGATTGTGGGCACGCAGATACTGGCGGTCATCCTGTGCTGGCTCGGATGGCTCGTGCCGGCGATTCCCTGGAAGGTCATCGGGATCGTGTGGGCCTACAACATCGTCTGGATGTTCGCGCAGGATTTCATCAAGATCAGGATGTACCAATGGGTCAAAGCCGCTGCCCAGACGAAAGGCCGTCGGCAGAGGAAGCCGGCCAGCCGGCAAGGGAAATTGCAGGTGCAGCCGTGAGACTCGCCCGCTGTCACATGCCCGGGCGGCTTCAGGCAAGCAAACGCTTTGCCCGCTCGACCACGCTGGCTACGGTAAACCCGAAGTGTTCGAAGTTTTCCTTGTAGGGAGCGCTGGCCCCGAAGGTCGTCATGCCGATTACGTCGCCGGCATCGCCAATCCACCGGTGCCAGCCAAGGGGGCCGGCCGCCTCGACCGCCAGACGCGGCCTGACTTCCGCGGGCAGCACCTCCTGGCGGTACTCCGGCGTCTGCTGCTGGAACAACTCCCAACTCGGCATACTTACGACTCGCGCATCGATGTCCTGCTGCGACAGTGTTTCCTGGGCGTCAAGGATGAGCTGCACCTCGCTGCCGCTGGCCATCAGCAGGATGTCCGGCTTCTGTCCTTTCTCCTTGGCCAGAATGTAGGCCCCTTTGAGAAGTCCGTTAGCAGGGGCAACCTTCTTGCGGTCAAAGATGGGCAGCTTCTGGCGGGTCAGCACGAGGATCGTCGGCCCCCCCGTCCGCATCATGGCGGCCCGCCACGCTACGGCGGTCTCATTCGCATCAGCCGGCCGGATAACGCACATATTGGGCATCGCGCGGAACGATGCAAGGTGGGCGATCGGCTGGTGTGTCGGCCCGTCCTCGCCCAGGCCGATCGAATCGTGCGTCATGACGTAGATGACCGGCAGTTCCATCAGTGCCGCCAGACGCATCGCCGGGCGGGCATAATCGGTGAAGACGAAGAAGGACGCGGCGTAAGGCCGGATACCGCCATGCAGGGCCATGCCAGATGCGGCGCCGCACATGCCGTGCTCGCGAATACCGAAGGCGATGTTGCGGGCTGCGTAGTGGTCCTTCTCGAAGTACTCTTCATCCTTGATCAAAGTGCGCGTCGAAGGCGATAGATCACCGCTGCCGCCCATCAGCCAGGGTACCTTGCCGGCGATGGCGTTGAGGGCCTTGCCTCCGGCGTCCCGCGTGGCCATCGGTCCGTCGTCGACGGCAAAGCCGGGCACGTCCGCATCCCAGCCATCGGGAAGATCGTTCGTCATGGCTGCCCGGAACTGTTTGGCCGGCCCCGGGAACGCCTTGCTGTAGGCGTCCAGGCGATCCTGCCACTGTTTGCGCGACTGCTGACCGCGCATGCCGCCGGTTGCCATGTGTTCGCGGACTCCCTCCGGCACGAGGAACTGGGCATCTTCCGGCCAGCCGTAAAACTTCTTGGTCGCCCGTACCTCGTCTTCTCCAAGCGCTTCGCCGTGGGCTTCGCGGGTATCCTGGCGATGCGGCGCACCGTAGCCGATGTGTGAGCGCAGGATGATCAGCGAGGGCCGGGCTGTTTCCTGCTCGGCGTTCTCGAAGGCGGCAGCGATCGCATTGAGGTCGTTGGCCTTCTCGCCCAGGTTCTGAACATGCCAGTGATAGCCTTCAAAGCGACGGGCCACATCGTCAGAATATGTCAGTTCGGTTTTGCCTTCGATGCTGATATGGTTGTCGTCGTATACCCACGTCAGTTTGTGCAGACCGAAATGCCCCGCCAGCGATGCCGCTTCGTGTGACGCCCCCTCCATCAGGTCCCCGTCACTGCAGAATGCGTAGGTGCGATGATCGACGATCGTGTGTTCAGGCCGGTTGAAGATCGCGGCCAGATGCGCTCGGCCATCGCCATCCCCACCGAATTCATAATGCCCTGACCCAGCGGGCCGGTCGTCGTTTCCACGCCAGGGGTCCGCAGGTGTTCCGGATGGCCCGGCGTCCGGGAGTCCCATTGGCGAAACTGCTTGATGTCATCGAGAGACAGATCATAACCGGTCAGGTGGAGCACGGCATATTGAAGCATGCAGGCGTGGCCGTTGGAGAGGATGAAGCGATCCCGGTCTGGCCACTTGGGCTCACGAGGATCGTAGCGCAGAAACTGCGTCCAGAGCACGTAGGCCAGCGGGGCCAGGGCCATAGGCGTGCCCGGATGGCCGGAATTGGCCTTCTGGACCGCGTCCATCGCGAGTGTGCGAATCGTGTTGACGCAGAGTTCGTCAATATCCTTGGTATCCACCTGCGGCACGGCTGTTTCCTGACTCACGGTTCGTTCTCCGGTCTGTGCGTGCAAGTTTGCTTGCAGGGGTCCGAGACCGCTGCGCCTGCTGGCAGGCGAGAGCAGCCCGTCCATTCGTCCCTGCTATTCGATCAGGCCCAACAGGTCGTCGAGTTTGGCGACAGCCAGTCCGACGCAGCGGTCGGCTGCGCCGTAGTACATCCACACCTCGTCCCCGCGCAGCAGGCGCCGGTCGGAAAGACGACATTTGAGACCATGCCTGAGACTTCGTAGGGCGCTTCCGGCAGGAACACGCAGCCCTTCGACTGGCCTACCACCCTATGAGGCGTTGCTTTGTCGAGCATGGCCAGGCCGACGCGATAGATCAGATCGCCGGCATAGGCCTTGACGCCATGATAGATTAACAGCCACCCTTGCTCCGTGCCGATCGGCGGCGGGCCCGCGCCGACCTTTACCGCATCCCAGGACGGGCCATGCCCTTCTCGCAATACCGAATGCGGATCGCCCCAGCGGCGCAGATCGCTGGAATAGGCGGACCAGATATGCTCGGAGCCGCCTGCATCGGGCCGGTGCAGGATAACATAATCGTTGCCGATCTTGCCCGGCAGCAGTACGCCGTCCTTATCATTGGTCGCCCACAGCAGCGAGATCCGTTCGGCCTTGCGCAGGTCGTAGACTGCGGGCGAGCCCTACCGCGGGCCCTTTCGCCGATACGGCGACGTAAGTGATGTACCAGCAGCCGTCCTCGTCCATACGCGTTGCCCGGGCATCCTCGCAACCCCAGGCCTCATACGTGTATTGTTCGAGGCCATGCTGGAGGATGGGCTCTGGCGATATCTGCCAGTCCGTCACCCCATTCCTGCTGCGGGCCGTGTAGATGTCTGAATAGCCCTGCATGGTCTCGACGCGCAGGAAAAGTACCACCTCCCCATCGACCTCTGCCGCCCCAGGGTTCAGAACCGACGTGGCCTGGAAGGGAAGATCCGCCACGGTCAGAATGGGGTTATGCTCACTCCGTTCAAAGACCTGTTCAGGCAAATTCACCGAGCCGACCTGCCTTTCTGTGACTTCATCCCAGCAAATCATAGGCGCCTCGAACGGGACCGGCGCCGCAGGATCAGATCCTTTTTTCCCTCGGGCGTCTGCCTCGTGCTCCTGCAGCCTTCGCGGAGGACCTGGGCCGGTCAGACGTCGGCCTCCGAATCGATTGACATCCCCCGCTGACACGCCAACTATCTACTGAGGCCAACTTCGCCGCCCTTGACGACGCACGCGCTCAGACAATCTTCCAAATGATGTTACGTACCAGACCCTTGTGAAGGAGGTGTGTACATGGCATCGGCGACAGGCCGGCTATGGGCCGGCTCATACGGTTTGGCGGCACTGGCGGCCGGGGTACTCGTTCTGGCGGGCTGCCAGTCCACAGGCAAACCGAAGACCGGTCAGAACAATCCGAACGGCGATTCCCCGGCGACCGTCCAGGATCCGCCGGCAAAAGACCCGCCGGTTGCCAGCAGCCCCCAATCCATCGCCCGGGGCAAGACGCTCTTCGAGCAGAACTGCGCGATCTGCCACGGCAAGGAGGGCCAGGGCGGCGGGCCGGCTGCGGCCGCCTACTCCCCCAGCATGACCGACCTGACCAATGCCGAAGTGCAGAACAAGAGCGGCCAGGCGCTGTTCTCCACGATTACCAACGGCGCTGCCAAAGGAATGCCTCCGTTCAAGAATGCCCTCTCGGCCGAACAGCGATGGGACCTGGTCAACTTCGTCCACAGCCTCGGCAAGGCGCAGTGAAGGCCGGTATCTGAACGGTCAGCATGAGCGAAGGGAAAGATCGGTCTTTGGGGGGCCATCCCGGCTGACGGGAAGGATCGTCCGGGGAGCCTTGTCAGGAACGGCCCTTGAGTTGTCATCCTGAGCGAAGCGAAGGATCTCCTGTTCGACACACCCTGCGATTGTTCGCCAAGCTCCGAATGGCACATCTTTTTGATAATTCGGCCGATTACGCCGTACGCTAGAGCGATGTCCCATAGTCCAGGTGACAATACACGCGGGCTGGAGGTTCTCGGTGAAACATCTCTCGCTTGGGGGAGCGATCATACTGATGCTGGTCATAGCCGGGGCCGGGGCCGGGCTCACGCTGCTTCTCCTCGGGCTGATCAGCTTCGCCCCTGTCCCGATGCCCGAGGTTACCCTCGCCAGCCAGGCGATGGCTGCTGCGACACAGGCGGCCTCGCAGCCCGTCAGCAAACCGGCATCCGCTGCGCCGGCGCCGCCGCGGAAGGTGACATTCAACCCGCCGAAGATCAGCGACGCACCGGCCCATCTGCGTGACGCCGTCACGCAGGGCCACACCATCATCCTGCATACCCGTGAACATGCCGGCCGGTACGTCGGCAATCACCTCGATTGCGGCAGTTGTCATCTCAAGGCCGGCCTGGATAAGAACGTCCTCAGTCTCGTTGGTGTTACCGCTAAGTATCCCCTGTATGACGCGCGCCAGGGCAAGGTCATCGGCCTCATCGAGCGCACGAACGAATGCTTCGAGCGAAACCTCAACGGCGCCCCTGCGCCGGCCAATGATGCGACCATGCAGGCCTTGCTGGGCTACTACGCCTGGATCTCGAAGGATATACCGGTTTACGTCGAAATCCCATGGCTGAAGCCTGCCGCCGCTGCACAGCCCCAAGCCGGCTGACAAGTCGGCCGGAAGCCAATTGTACTCGTCCCGGTGTCGCCGTGTGTCACGGCCCGACCGGGCAGGGAACACCGATGGCCCCGCCGGTCTGGGGCGACGAGTCTTTCACGGACGGTTCGGCGATGGCGGCCGTCCCTGTCCTGGCGCAATTCGTTCACCGATCGATGCCGGTGGGCAACGCGAACCTGACCGCAGCGGATGCAATGGATGTTGCAGCCTACATGCTCTCGAAGCCGCGACCTCACTTCATGGGCCGCCATGTTCCGACGGCCGGTGCGACTGGTCCTGCTTCCAGCGCGGCGCAGCCGTAACGAAGCCTCTGGACCCGGCAAAGATACCGCGCGGATCTCGGCAGTTGGAAAGGACTCGACATGGATTTCCCCATCTTCCAAATGCCCGGCATCGGCAACCAGCTGCTGATCGCCTTCGATGGCATTATCCATGTCTACGTCAGTCACGGACTGGCTATCGG
The DNA here is from genome assembly GCA_963787325.1 of uncultured Planctomycetota bacterium. Classification (GTDB taxonomy): domain Bacteria; phylum Planctomycetota; class Phycisphaerae; order UBA1845; family JANYLN01; genus CAWBCK01. The sequence continues at coordinate 4,514,462 of CAWBCK010000005.1, read as the reverse complement.
CGCGTTCCTGATCCTGGCGATGTGCGAATATATCGGATACCGCCATTCCTCGCATGACTGGGACGCCTTTGCCCACAAACTGCTCAAGCCGACCGTCATTCAGATCACCAGCATCGGCGCGGTGACCGGGGCCGGGATCTGGTTCGTCATCAGCGTCATCAGTCCCCGCGCAACCGCTTCCATGCTGCGGATCTTCTTCTGGCCGTGGTTCATCGAATGGCTGGTCTTCGTGGCAGAGGTATGCGTGCTGCTGGGCTACTACTACACATGGCATCGCTGGCAGGGGTCGCTCAAGAAGCGCCACGTGACGATGGCCTTCGGCTATTCGGCCCTGGCCGTCTCATCCGCTGTGCTGATCACGGGCATCCTGGCCTTCATGCTGACCAGCAACGACTGGCCCGAATCGCGCGGCTTCTGGGGGGCGATGTTCAGCGCGTCGTTCGGCCCCCAGCCTGTGCGTGCGGATCGGCGAGGGCATCCTGCTGGGCATGGTCTACGTCGGCTTCTTCCTGATGCACACCAGCCAGCCGGCCCCCTTCCGGCGGAAGGTCATGGTGTTGTTGGCCGCGGTGGGCACCTTCGGCTTCCTTCTCGGTGTCGGCGGCATCATCTGGTGGTTTGGCGCCGTGCCTACCGCCATGCGGATGTTCGTCGTCGCCAGCGTCCTGACTCACTACGTCGACCAGTACCCCTGGATCTTCTGGACGCTCAACACGGTTGCTCCGGCCGTCCTGGTGGCGATGCTGGTAACGCTGGTCCTGTTGCGCCGCTGGGTCTGGCCGACCCGTCTGCTGCTCCTGGCGGCCATCCCGGCCATCTTCGGCCTTGGCGCCGAGTTCGAGTTCATGCGCGAATTCATGCGCAACCCCTACCTCATGCCCGGCTACATGTACACAAACCAGAAACTGCTCACCGAAGCCCTTTACTACAGAGACCACCCCGTCCTCGCTGACGCCTACTGGTACAACGTGCCCGGCAGACTCCACACCGACATCAATGCCGGGGCGTACCTCTTCAAACTCAACTGCGGCGTCTGCCATACCACCGACGGGCTCAGCAGCATCAGGGTTTCACTCAAGGGCCGGCCCGCCGACGCGATCTACGTCATCGCCGGCCGGACGAATGACATGGTGCCGTTCATGTCGCCCTTCTCCGGCACGCCGCACGAACGCCACCTGCTCGCCAACTTCCTCCACGAACTCATCCAGGGGCATCTCGAGCAGGTCGAACCGTACGGCTACGTTCGCCGGCCTTCCAGGCAGGGAGGTTCCTCATGAGCGTGCTGCGCGACGTCCTGCTGAGCAAGCCCATGCCGCAACTGCTCTTCCAGGTACTGCTCTACTGGATCTTCTTCCTGCACCTGACCTTCGTTCTGCTGCTGATCGGCACCACCCTGCTCGGCATGTACTACTTCATCGAAACATGGTTTACCGGGCGATTCAGCGACCCACGTTGGGACAAACGAATCCTCGGCACCCACCTGCCGTTCAAGTCGCTGGCTGTCGTCCTTGGCATCGGGCCGCTGCTGCTGATACAGGTCGGCTATACCATACCCTTCCTGAGCGCCGTCAATTTCTACGCCACGTACTGGCTGCTGCTGATCGTCTTCATGGTCGTCGCGTTCGTGCTTGCTGACACGATCGGCCACAAGGACTACGTTCACCGTTACGTACACCTGTTCCTCGGCATGACGGCGCTGGCCCTGACGCTGGTGATCCCCGGAGTGTTCGTAGCGATACTGGTAACCGCCGAGTCGCCTGCCCGCTGGAACGAAATGATCCTCCACGGCAATCATCTGTTCGGCGACCTCGCGTGGTTCTGGTTCCTGCGCTATCTGCACGTACTGGGCGCTGCTGTGGTTGTCGCTGCCATGTTCCATTATCTCTTTACCAGTGACCACCCCGACAAGCGACAGAAACTCGCGTCGTGGCTCGTGGCGGGAATGCTGTGGCAGGTCGTAATCGGGGTCATGCTGTACGAGGCCATGCCGGGGGCCCCGTCGCTGACCATCCAGATCATCGTCTACGTGACGATCGCCGTCGCGATGGTCTTCCTGGCGGTGGTGGTCTACTGCCTGCAGCGCAGCCGACCGATTGCAGCCTGGGGCGGTACGAGTCTGCTGCTGCTGATCCTGCTGGGTATGCTGCTGGCCAGGCAGGTCCACCAGGCCAGCCGATTCCTGCCGCTCAATCGGCAGGTCGTCGCCAACGTTGCCCCCTACCAGGCCCGGCTTCGCCCCTATCATGACGCGGCCCTGGTTCGCTACGGCCATGAACTCGAATACCCCATCACCACCGGCGCTGCCAAGTACGCGCGCAGCTGCGCATTCTGCCATGGGAAGGATGCGGATGGCCACGGCGTTGACGCCCCCCAGCCTGAACATACCGCCGGGCCCCCTGACCACCATCCGCGCCGAACCGGAGTTCGTCTACCACGTCCTGACCAACGGCATCCCCGGCACGGGCATGTCGACCTTCACGTTCTACACCAGGACCCAACTCCACCAGATCATGCACTACCTCGACGACACCTACGATATCTTCAAGTCGCCTGGGCCTCTGCCCGTCACCGTCGAGGAGAAAGATATGCACCGCGCCCAGACCCTCTGGACCACCGCCTGTGCCAGTTGCCACGGCAAGGACGGCACGGTCAGCAAGTTCGGCCGGTCGCTCCAGCCGTCACCGCAGGATCTGACGCGATTCAGCATGACCCCGCAGGCACTTTTCAAAGTGATCTCACAGGGTTATCCCGGCACAAAGATGCCCGCGTTCAAGCACCTGCCGGAAGGCGAGCGATGGGGCCTCGTGCAGATCGTGATCAACCTGCGCAGCCCGAAGGCCCACGAAGCCAGCAAGAGCTAGCGTAGTGATTCAAAAGAATGGCGCCTTATGCGAGCCGCGACCGTAAGGGAGCGGTCCTGCAAATCTGCATCCTGACCAACCGCAGCGGGCGTCCCGTAGGATGCTGCAATTGTGAATCACTACACTTGCATCTGGCGTGAGTTGTCGTTCGGAATCTCTCAGCGGGCTGCGGGTCATCGCCCAACGGTTATCGGGATGTTCCTGTAGGCGATCTCTCCATCCCAGATCTCGAAGATGTCGAGGGTCTCGCGCGCGACCTTCTCACTCGTGCGAAGAATGACGTCACACGATGTTGCCATCGGCCCGTCATAGGGGCCATAGCAGCTCCAGGTTCCTATGCCTGCAGTACCGTAGGCTTTTCCAACAAGGTATTTCTGGCCGCCGATCCGCAAGAAGACGTCAAAGGCCGTAGACATGGGCACGGACGAATTGCCATTGCAGAAAAACCCGGTAATCGTGACTGTCGGTTTTTTCTGCCACTTGCCTCGCGGCATCTCGATGTGGAAACCCGAAGGCCCTGTCGACGCCTGGATAAGAGTGCCCATCGGTGGATCAGTCATGCGTTTGACGCCGTCGGGCGTGCCGGGGGCTAACCCCTCGTACTCCCCGCTCATCTTGACCTTCTGGCTGTAGCAGAGAGTACCCTGGGGGACGGCCGAACCAACATACGTAAATCCACCGTTGGCCAGGGCCGGGTTGAAGTAGATGCTGGCTGTTCCCTCGATCGCGATGCGATGCCGACCTTGCTTTGCCTGGGGAAACGTGAACTTGGCCCAGGTGCCGCCCGCTGCCACGCATCTGCAAGTTCCATTTGGGCCACTGCCAGGTATCCTGTTCCTGGCCAACCGTCGCGCTGGGCATGGCCACGACAAACTGCCTCGGATGACAGCCCGACCGACTGATCCTCCAGGGGATCTGGCTGCCGGCGTATACCTTCGGCCGGACGTCCAGTTTCAAGGCCAGCAACTGCTGGAAGAGGCGTTTCTTCTGCGCCGGCGAAAACTCCCCGTTCCCATAGCAGGTGCCCAGGATGTGCACCTGCTGATCAATCCGCGTGCTGGCTGCCGTGGCCTGCTGCGCATCGAGGCACGCATCGATAAGCAGCCCCCGGCCGTAGGTCCCGAGCCTGCCGGCCTTGTACCGCCCTATCAGCTCCTGCCAGGCGGCGTTTGCTGTCTGAGAGTTGTCATTGGGCTTGACGTAACGAACGAGCATCGAAGCCGGCAGGTAAGGAAAGAAGTCGGTCACGTGGAACGCGTCCACCGCCGCCAGGACAAGGATGACCAGTCCCAGTCCGGAGAAAACACCGCCGGCGACCATCCTGCCGGGGCGGCGCCGTAGCCGGCCGATGACAACATTGTCGCTCGTCATCGGTACGCCGCATTCCGGGCAGACAGCCCCTTCCCGAGTATCGCTGCTTGCCAGACCGGTCAGGTTGTAACCGCAGGCACGACAGTGGGGGCTGGCCCCTTCTCGTCGCGGTCGAAGGCCCCGATACAGCAGGACAATCCCAGGCAACAACAGTACCGCGCAGAGGAGCATCAAGTTGAGACTTACGACTGTGCCAAACATTCTTCTACCCGCCAGAAACAATGGTGTCGATCAGAAGGCCGTGATGCCAAGTGTCTCACCAGCCCGCAGGCAGCGTCTCGTAGACAGCAAACCGCGCGAACGCGCCAAGTGACGGCGCCATGCTACCGCCGTCGAATCAGGGGTGTCAAACGAAGCCGGGCCCGCCATGCCGCGCACGATCAGCCGGTTCCCAGCAGTTCCCGGACGCTGTCTATGCCTGCGGATGCGACCGCCGAGGCTGGGCACGTCGACTCCGGATAGGTTATCGGTCGATCTTTACAGGAATCAGAAAAGATATGGGTTCCAAACGCGTGCGAGTTACTACATAATGAAATCGACTTCGGACAAGTCGCACCGATTTCAGGCTATGCCGTACTCTCGCAGGAGGGAAAGACTATGCGTTGCTGGTATCTGATTCTGATCGGGATCGTCTGTCTGGCCGGCCCCGGCCGGGCTGACACGATCTACTGGACAGGCGACATCGACGGCAACTGGTCGACCGAGACCCCTGACAGCAACTGGTCCAGCGAGCATCTGTCGAACGTCGACTGCGGCGCCCCGGACGACGGCGACAGCCTCGTCTTCGGCGCGGTGGGGGCGAGCAATTGCGCCAATACCGTCAATGACCTCTTCAAGTTCGACGTCGGCGGCATCGAGTTCAACCGCAGCGGAGTCGGCATCACCGGCAACTCGCTGACGCTCAAGGGGGATATAACGGCAACGAACACGACCGGCATCAATGCTATTGGCCTGGATATTTACACCAGCCTGACGCGGACCTGGAGTGTCGCTTCCGGCGGCGCGTTAAACGTGAGCGGCAGTCTCAGCGGCGGGGGCGGACTGACCAAGACCGGCGGCGGAGTCCTGAATCTGTCCGGCACCAACACCTACACCGGCCCGACAACGGTAAGCCAGGGCGAACTGACAGTCTCGGGTGGCGATGCGATCAACGACACGTCCGCGCTCATCATGGAAGATGTAACCGCCGCAAAACTGACCCTGCTGGCGGACGAGACGATCGGCTCGATCACCGGCACCGGCACATACGGCGGGGACATCAACGTGGGCAGCCACACCCTCACCGTCGGCGCCAATAACCAGAGCACCAGTGACGGTGGATATATCAATGGGACCGGCACGCTGATCAAGATCGGCACGGGCACTTTGACTCTCAGCGGCCAGAACACCCAGGATGGCGGCACGGAAATCCGCGCCGGCAGGATCGCCGTCAGCAGTGATAACAGCCTTGGCGCCGCCGGCAGTACCCTCTCCCTCAACGGCGGTACGCTGCAGGTCTCGGGCCTCGGCTTTACGAACACGAGCCGGCCTGTCAACCTTGGCGCCAGCGGGGGTGGCATCGACGTAACGAGCGTCTCCGGCGACTTCTCGATGACCGGCGGTTTTACCGGTAGCGGCGGCCTGACCAAGACCGGCGCCGGCACGCTCCGCCTGTTAGGACTCAATTCCTACACCGGAGATACGTTTGTGGAGGAGGGCACCCTTCGCCTGGGCCTGCTGAACAATCTCAGTGACAGCACCGTCGTGACCGTTTCGCAGAATGCGACCCTGGACTTCAGCAATTACAGCGAGCGTTTCGGCGGCCTGGCCGGCGCCGGAACCGTCAGCCTCGGATCGGGGACGATGACACTGATCGGCGCCAGATCTACCAGCTTTATCGGACATATCACCGGCTCCGGAAATGTCGTCATGCAGGGCACCGGCACGCTATCTCTCTCGGCCGGCAATACTTACACGGGCAAGACGACGATCAGCGCCGGCACGATCAGTATCGACGGCGACAGTGCATTTGGCGCTGCGCCGATCGGCGCCGTCTCCGATCAGTCGAATTTTGGACGGCGGCACCCTCAGCAGCCGGGCCTCTTCGATGAGCCTCAGCGCCAATCGCGGAATCACGCTGGGGACGCAGGGCGGCACGCTCGACGCCGCAACCGCCAACTCGACGTTCAACATCATGGGGTCCGTCAGCGGCGCTGGTGGCCTGACGATCACGGGGCCTGGCGGCATAGCGCTGTTTGGGGCTAGCTCTTACAGCGGCAAGACCGTGATTGACGGCGGCAGCCTGCGGATCGGCAGCGATGCGACGCTGGGCCAGGCGCCCGGTGCGTATGTGGCGGACCAACTAAGGCTGGATGGCGGCCGGCTGTACTCGACCAGCAGCCTGACGATCGACCAGAATCGTGGTATCTGGCTGGCTGCCGGCGGGGGGACGTTCGAGCCGACCGGTACGAGCGTTATGACCCTTTCGAAACTGTCGGGGTCCGGCGGGCTGACCAAGAAGGGTACGGGGACGCTGTCCCTTACGGCGATCAATGCGTTCACCGGTCCAACCCAGATCGACGCCGGCGAGCTGCGGCTGAACGCGAGCAACAACCTGCCCGATCAGGGAAGCGTTACTATTGCCAGCACCGCGGAACTGAACCTCAGCAATGGGCCTGAAACGATCGGCAGCCTGGCTGGGGCCGGCACGGTTTCTTTGGGAAGCGGTTCGCTGACCCTGGTGGGCAACAGCTCGACCACGTTCAGCGGAACGATTACCGGCGATGCGTCCAGCTCGGCTGACGCACAGCGGAGCCGGCCAGCTGACGCTGTCAGGGAACAACACCTACGCGGGCAAGACGGTGATCTACAACGGCGTGCTGAGCATCTCGGCCGACGCCAACCTGGGTGCCGCTCCCACCATGCTGGTGAACGATCAGCTGCGGATCGACGGCGGCACGCTCTGGGCAACGGGCCAGAACATGACGCTCGACGGCAACCGCGGCGTGACGATCGGCAGCAGGGACGGCAGGATCGACGTGCTGGCCAACTGCAAGCTTACCCTCGATGCCGGGCTCGCCGGAACGGGCGATCTCACCAAAACGGGCTACGGCGACCTGGCCCTGAGCCCCCACTGCAATTTCAGCGGGAAGGTGATCGTCAACGCCGGCCGGCTGCTCGTCGACAGCGACAGCGACCTCGGGGCCATACCCGGCTCGCCCGTCCCTGATGCGTTGCAGCTGAATAACGCCACGCTGGTGATGGTGGGGCCGATCGCGATCAAGACCAATCGGGGCATACAGCTCGGCATCGACGGGGCAACGATTTCCAACAGTGAAGACGCCGGCATCATGGGCCAGATCTGCGGTTCGGGGGACCTGACCAAGATCGGTACGGGCACGCTTATTCTCTCGCATGGGAACAGACTATGCGGGCAATACGCACGTAGCCCAAGGCAGGATCCAGGCCTTCGTCAACGGGAGCCTGCCGGCGACTACGGAGTTGACTATCGACAGCGGCGCCAGCGTCGATCTGGCGACCAGTACCCAGACGATCGCCGGACTCAGTGGCGGAGGGACGCTCGACCTGGCATCCGGCCAGCTGACCCTCAATCAGACGTATGGCAGCACCTTTGCAGGCCAGGTCATCGGTACCGGAAGGCTCATCAAACGCGGAGCCGGGACCCTTACGCTTTCCGGCGACAATACTCAGCAGGCGACGACGGTTCTGGCAGGCGGCGGCATCAACCTGGCCAGTTCTACCGCTTTGGGAGCCGATCCGGATGCGTTCACCGCGGATGCCATTACCTTCGACGGCGGCCGACTCGTGATGTTCAACACCAGCGGTACGCGGGTGTTCGGCTCCAACCGGGGCGTGACACTGGATCAGGACGGTCTGTTCAATCTCGATCCGGGCTGCGCGGTCCAGCTTAAGGGCGTCGTCTCCGGGTCGGGTGGCATCGAGACGGACGGCGGCACGCTGAGCCTGTGGGCCAACAACACGTACCAGGGCAAGACGAGCGTCTCCAACGGCACACTCGAGTTGCGCGGTTCGGGCACGCTGGGCACCAATCCCGGCGGCGATGATTGGCTTTCGCTGCATAACGCCACCCTTTCGGTACAGAAGGATTACGCGTTGACCGCTTGGCAGGGGGTCTTTCTGGACGGCGGCGCCACGATCAACGTCCAGGGAGGTTCGACGTTTGCCATCGACTCGGCCATCACAGGAACCGGCGGTTTGACGAAGGACGGCGGTGGAACGCTGGCACTGTCGGGCGAGAATTACTACAACGGTGATACAACCATCGCCGCGGGGATTCTTCGCATGGCAGGCAGTCAGATCGGGGCCCCGGGGGCCGCCCTGACTGTCGGCAGCAATGGGGCCGTTGATGCCGGTGATTACAGCGGTGTGTACTTCGCCTCTGCTGTTAACGACGGCACGGTCAATCTCAGCGACACGATCATGGACGTTCACGACACGTTCACCAATCGCGGCAGCGTTCGACTCAACGGGGGCACGCTTTCCGGCGGCGCTTTCGTCAATGATTACGGCGGGGATGCCTCCATCCGCGGCACTGTCGACATCGCCGTCGAAAACCGTGGCGTCTTCAGCACGCCTTCCCAGATGACCATCAAAAAGGCCTTCACGAACTACGGCGACGTATCCATCGGTCTCGCTCAGACCGTTGTGCTCGACGGCGGCGATTTCGACAACTTCGGGGCGCTCACCCTTGACGGCGGCACGATCGACGGCAGTGCCCGACTCACCAATGACTACGGTGGCACGTTCAGTGCCAAGGGCACCGTAACGTGCAGTCTGACAAACAACGGGCAGATGTCCCTGGCCGGATTGCTGACGACCAACTCCCAGGCGGAGAACTACGGCACGATTCAGTTGGCCTCCGGGTGCACGCTTCGGGCGAATGGTGCGTTGGACAACTTCGGCACGGTTGACATGGGCGGCGGCGCGATTGTCGGCAACGGTTCCATGTACAACTATGGTACCATCCGCGGCGGCAGCGCTATCAACATTCCCCTTGCGAATGCCGGCCTGGTTCACGTGCAGACCGGCTCTTCGCTGCTGGTCAACAATCTTTCGGCCAACGAGATGGCAGGCGAACTGCGGGTTGATGACAGTGCAGGCCTGAACATTCGCTCTGGCCTGGACAACGAAGGCAATATCACGCTCGGCGGCTACAACGCGTCGTTGTCCGGCGGGAGCATCGACAACTACGGCACGATCCGCGGCCAGGGCCGCATCTTCAACGACGTGCAGAACCACGGCCAGATCGTTGCCGAAACGGGCACGTTGACTGTGGCCGGCCAGTTTGGCAACGAGTCCGGCGGCCGAGTGGAAGTGCTTTCCGGCGCGACCGTGTTTCTTGCCCAGGGGCTGGCTTCAAACAAGAGCCAACTGGTCCTGAGCGGGGGCACTCTCGACAACAATAACCTCCCCCTGCTCAACGACGACCGCGTGACCGGCTACGGGACGCTGCGCAGCGGTACGATCACCAATGACGGCCACTTCGGCGTCGGGGGCGGTGACATGGATGTGCTGGCTGATTTCATCCATCATGGCACGGTCAGCGTGCTGGAAGGAGATACGGTCTACTTCCATGGCGACGTGTCGGGCTATGGGAATTTTGCCGGCCCGGGGACGATTGCCTTCATGGCCGGTTACAGCCCGGGTGCGAGTCCGGCGATGGTCGATTTCGCCAGCGACGTCCTGTTTTCACCGGCTTCGAACCTGATCATGGAGCTGGCCGGGGCCGCTCCCGGCAGCGGTTACGACCAGTTGAGCATCGACGGAACAGCCCGGCTGGACGGCGTCCTGACGGTTGCCCTTCTGAACGACTTTGTTCCGCGGCCCGGTGAGACGTTTGTGCTGCTGGACAGCCAGTCGCTCGTGGGCGGTTTTGACAGCGTGGCCCTGCCGGCGCTGGCGAACGGGTTGGGCTGGGAGGTGACGCAGGCGGGTGGACAACTTCTGCTGACCGTCGCGCCGGAGCCCGTCAGCCTCGCCTTGCTGGGCCTGGCGTTTCTGGGGCTGCCTCGGCGGCGCCATGACTGAAGGATGTCCGCCGTGATGCCAACAGCAGCAAACAGACGAGGCCGGTTCGGCAGAATGTGGAGTCGGTGCGCTCTGTCGGCCAGGGCGAGGCAGGTTGCCGTCTGGCGCGTGTGCGTACCGGCGATCGTGCTGAGCCTGCTGGTCGGTCCCTGGCTGGGGCAGGTGCGGGGCGATGCTGATGCAGCGGTCAGCATTACGTTTGGCGGCGGCAACGTTCAGCTCGGTCCGACGTCAACCGTGACGCTGGATATCATGGGGAGCGAGGCGAACGAGTACGATCGCCTTGCGGATATCCACATACTGCATGCCGACGGCACGCTCGTGCTGGACTTCCAATTCAATCCATCGCCGGACGACGAATTCGCGCTTCTGGACTTTGTCCTATTCGACGGTGCGTTTCGCGAGATCATTATAGAGGGAATCGATTCGGCGAGGGTGGACCTGTCCCGTCTGGCTGTCGACGGGGCTGTTTCGATAATCCGCGTACCCGGTGACATCAACGGCGACGGCTTTGTCAATGTTGCCGACCTGCAGGCGCTGGCGGCCGCGTGGGGCAGCGATGCCGGTCCGCCGGCGAGCCCTCGGTGGAATCCCGACGCAGATCTGCGTGCTGATGGCTACATCAACGTCGGGGACCTTCAGGTGCTGCTGGCCAACTGGGATACATGAATTCCGCAGCAGCCACGTCAACGCTCGATTCGCGAGCAACAGCCAGCATCAACGCGAGCCGGGGGACTACACCTCCAGCAGGTCCTGTGCGTCATTACGGATTTCCTGAGTTCCGAGCAGGCTCGAAAAAGTGATGTAAGTCCTTATTTGACAAGGAAGGTGTTGCGGATTTGGGTGTCCCGCGGGCAAGATGGGGCCCATGTTCGTCCGAAGGAAGCCCAACAAATCCGGCTCGGTCGGCGTTCAGGTCATCGACAAGTCCAACCATGGCTATCGGGTCGTCAGAACCGTTGGATCGGCCCGTGATCCCGAGCAGGTCAACCGCCTGGTGGCTTTGGGCGAGCAGTTCATCCGTCGCCAGAGCAGGCAGTACGACCTGTTCCCCGAGGACCAGCGCGACAACGCCGCCGTCCTGGACTTCATTCAAGCCCTCGCCAACGCCTCCATTCGCATGCTCGGCCCGGAAATCATCTTCGGCCGGCTCTTCGACGAGATCGGATTCAACGCGATCCCCGAGCCGTTGTTCCGTGACATCGTCGTCGCCCGCCTGGTCTACCCCACCAGCAAGCTCAAGACCGTCGATTACCTCTATCGCTATCAGGGCAAAACCGTCTCGCCTGACAGCATCTACCTGTTCCTCGACCGCCTCAACAAGCACTACAGCCAGCAGGCGCAAGCGATCGCCTACCGATACTCGCGCAAAATCCTCAAGCGAATCAGCGTCGTCTTCTACGACGTGACCAGCCTGTACTTTGAGGCGGAAGACGAGGACGATCTGCGAAAGATCGGCTTTTCCAAGGACGGCAAATTCCAGAACCCGCAGATCATGCTGGGCCTGCTGGTCGGCCAGAACGGCTATCCCATCGGGTACGACATTTTCGAGGGAAACACGTTTGAGGGAAAGACGCTCATCCCGCTGCTTGAGGGCATTGAGCGGCGGTACCACTTCGGCAAGCCCGTGGTGGTGGCCGACGCCGCGATGCTCAGCAAGGACAATCTCGACGCTCTGGACGCAGCGAAGTATCCGTTCATCGTCGCCGCCCGGCTCCGCAATGAGACGCAGGCGGTGCAGGCGGAGATCCTCGGACGCTGCGCGGCCCTGACCAATGGGCAGTCCGTGGTGATCGACCAGCCGGCGGGCCGTCGGCGGATCGTCAGTTACTCCGACAGTCGGGCCAAAAAGGACGCTCACAACCGCGATCGCGGCCTGGGGCGGTTGCGCAAGCGTGTCCGTTCAGGAAAACTGACGAAGGAGCACCTGAACAACTGCGGCTACAACCGATTCCTGAAGCTCAGCGGCGAGGTCAAAGTCCAGATCGATGAGTCGCAGATCGAACAGGCCGCCCGGTGGGATGGCCTGAAGGGTTACCTGACGAACACGGATCTGCCGGCCGAAGCGGTCATCAAAAGTCTACGGCCAATTGTGGCATATCGAGAAGGCGTTCCGGATCTCCAAGACGGACCTTCGCATCCGGCCGATATTCCACCGTCGCCGGGGACGCATCGAAGCCCATGTGCTCGTGGCCTTCGTGGCCTACACGATCTACAAGGAACTTGAACGGCGTCTGCATGAAGCGGGCATGACGATGAGTCCCACGTGCGCAGCGGAGCTGACACAGACAATGTATGAAATGGCTTTCACGCTGCCCGACGACCCCGCGGTTCGCCGGGTTCTCCTTCGAATGGATGCGGAACAGCAGCAGCTCTACGACCTGATCCACTGACCGGGTGTCCCAATTCGGAAGTCAGGCATGAATTCCGCAGCAGCCACGTCAACGCTCGATTCGCGAGCAACAGCCAGCATCAACGCAGCCGGGGGACTACACCTCCAGCAGGTCCTGTGCGTCATTACGGATTTCGGTTTCGATCTCCGCGGCGACCTTGTGGAAGATGTTCATGGGGATCCGGGGGACCGAATCCTTCACGTCCGAAGAAAGAGTGACCAGGCATGACTCCGCCAGGACACGGTTCATGAACTTGGCGGCATAGCGCGGGATGCGTGTGCGGGCCAGCGTGCTGATCAACTGCTCCTTGGTCAACTGCGGGTCGAAGAGGCCCTGGATGTCGTAGGAAAGCTCGCCGTCGCGGTTTTCGCGGCAGACAGCCGCCCGCTCGCAGAGGATCTCGTAGAGCTGCTCGCCGGACCAGGTGAGCGGATGGATCATGTTGGCCTTGTCCAGACGGGCGATATTGAGCAGGTCGGCGCCGGCCTTGCGGATCGTCTTGTAGAGCTGGGCAGGCAGGAGCATCTTGAACTGAATGCCGCTGGTCTGCAGCAGCTTGTTATTCCATAGCGGCTTGATGAAGTCGCTCATCTGGTCGTAGTCGCCCTGGATGACGGTCGGCTCGTCGACCTTGTCAATGACGACGACGATCCGGCTGTAGCCGGCGTGCCGGGCGATGCCGATGAGCTTGTTGAGCATCTCATAGCGGCTGGCCTCGTCGACCGGGCTGAGTGAATCTTCGGTCAGCGGCTGGCTGCGAAGATAACCGGGAGGCAGCTGGCGCAGTGCCCAGTGCCGGTCCGGGACGTCGCGTTCGAGAACCTGGACCCGGCGGGCCAGTCGCTTGGCGATGGTGTGTGCCTGACCCCAGCGCCAGGCAAAGTAGCCACCGAGCGTAAAGATGGCAGCCAAGGTCGACCGCAGACGCTGGCGGAAGCGGGCCGTCGGGCTGAACAGCGTTCGGCGGAGGCTGCGGATCGTCTGGACGTACTCATTGCTCCGGCCTGGCCAGTACGTTGCGGCCAGAAACAGGGCATCGAACTTGATCTGTTTGGGCCACAGGCGCGGATGCCCGGGGCTGGCGGCCAGCACCTGAGGCAGGCGACGCATGATCTCGGCCATGATGGCGTCGATGTGGTGGGCGAGGCGCCAGTGCTGTTCGAGGCTGGCGGTCGCAGCCGGCCGGCCGCGGAAGCGGTCCCAGAAACCCTGGTGTTTGGCCAACACCTTGTCGAGGTGGGCCTTCCAACTGGCCAGGTAGGTGTTGAACTCGTCGTAGCCGACCACCAGGACCCGGCTATCGGGGGCGTAGCGGTTGTGTTCATGGATGGCGGCGTCGAGGGAGAGGCGCATGGCGGTTTTGCCGCTGCCTTTGAAGCCGAAGACGACGGAGGTCTGGTTGCCTGGCGGGTCGCCGAGGAATTTTGGCCATTGGGGGTGGCCGAAGCGGAATTCACGGCTCTTTATGAGCTCCATGAGGATCCAGTCGCCCTGAGCTTCTTCAGCGTTGGCGAAGGGGTTGCATCGCAGACTATGTTTGGCCAGGAATTCTTCAATTCTCATCTGATGTCCACCATACGGAACGGTTTGCAACACGCGTAGCCGTAATTATATGCCCATGGGCCGCACCATGCCCGAATTCCGGACAATAGCATAACCATATTGTACCGCAAAGGCCACTTCGCGGTGCAGACTTGGGGATGAGGAGGTGAAGGGGTGACAAGGTGACAAGGTGACAAGGTGAAGAGGCAAACGGGTGAAGGGATTACGAACAGCGATCCGTTCTTCGGGTGCGGCTTCAGGTGCGTTTGGAGTTCCCGCTTTGACGGGTGTCTGGAGTTCCGGCTTCAACCGGGGCATGGCCTTTGCCCGCTGAAACAGCAAAGCAACGACGGGTCACCCCGTCACATTGTCACCCATTCACCTGTTTGGCCGTTCTCCCTTTGCCACTACAGGGCCGGGCGGACGAACGCATGGCTGGCAGCTATCATATAGACATAAGCACTTTGTGGGCGTTGACGTTGGGATAGCGGCGCCGGGCCAGTCGCGTTTCACGAACTTGGGCGTCGGGGGAGGCAATGCAGCAGCGCGGGGCGTCGGTGTGACAGGCATTGCCGGTGCCGGCGTGGCCAAACGGTGCCCGTGCGGCAACCGTGGGTCAGGTAAGGTTCTATTCATGCTAAAGGCTTGTGACGCAGGACATGAAGGGAGGCGAAGCATGCCGTGCGCCTGGGCTACCCTTGGCGGCGTTCTCTGCGGGTTGGTGGCTGGGTGCGGGCCGAGACATGCGGCGAGTCAGCCTGCCGACGGCTATGCTGCCGGCAGCGCCTGGCGTGCCGCGGTGAGTCCGCCAAGCACGATGCCCGCGGCTTACGGCCTCTTGGCAGCAGAGCGACCAACGCCAGGGCCCTTGACGGTCGAACGCGCGGTCCGGGAGGCGTTGGCGGCCAGTCCTTGGCTCGAGCAGGTCCGGCAGCGAATCGCCGCGGCGGGTGCGCAGGTTCGGCTGGCGGAGGCGGCGTTCTATCCCCGGCTGGTCATCTCGCAGGACTTTACTGCGACGGACAACCCTGTCTATGCGTTGATGTACATCATTAACCAGAAGCGGTTCAGTACCGACATCAACTTCAACTCACCCGGCCAGCAGCAGAACGCGGCGTCGGTGGTTCAGGGACAGTGGACGCTGTTTGACGGGACATCCCGGTGGTACACACGCGGAGCGGCCCAGGCAGAGCAGGCATCGACCGAGGCGGACCTGCGGGCTGCGCAAAACGAACTGGTAGCGAAGGTGACGGAGACCTATTACCGCTGGCTGGAGGCGATGGATTTCGTCAACGTGGCATCGCGGGCTGTCAAGGTGGCCAGGACCGACGAGAAACTGGCTGAGGACCGGCTCGAACAGGAGATGGCGCTGCGCAGCGAGGTCTGGCGTCTGAAGGCCAACCGAGCGGCGGCGGAGGGAGACCTGGTTACCGCGAAGGGCAATGCGAGAAAGCTTCGGGCGGCGGTTGAGCGGCTGCTGACGCGGCGGATCGGCGATGAGGAGATCCCGAAGATCTCGCCGCCGGCGGCGCCTACGGAGGCGGCTGCGGGGCGGGCTGATACGTTGGTTCGAAAGGCCCTTCAACAGCGGGCGGAGATGGCTGCGACGGAGGCGCTTGTTACGGCCGCGGTGGTGCGCGTTAAGGCCGCCAAGGGGGCGTTGCTGCCGAACGTGGCGGCGCACGCGGACTATACATGGAACAGCTGGGATCTTACTGATGCCCAGGGCAGCTGGATGGCGGGGGTCCAGGCGACATGGAACATCTTCGAGGGCGGCGCGACGCTGGCGCGGATCAATGCGGCCAAGTGCAGCTGGCGGAGATGAGAAGTCGCGGCGAGCAGATGGCGCTGGATATCGCGCTGGAGGTGTATCAGGCGGCGGCCAGTTTGCAGGACGCGATTGCCAAGATCAAGGTTGCCAGCGAGCAGAAGAAGTGGGCCGAGCAGGCACTGACGCAGACACAGGATCTGTATCGCAACCAGGTGGTGACCGTCGACGCACTGCTGCAGGCGGAGCTGGCGTGGAATCGGGCGGAGGTGGCATATACGCGCGGCTGCCTTCGAGGCGCAGATTGCCCAGGCGCTGCTGCGCAAGGCTGTCGGCGATCTGGCTGATGACGTCGGGGGGCTGGAATGAGCCGATGGTCGCGGGCCAAGTGCGTGGTGCGGGAGGTGGCGAAGCTGATCGGCTTGGCGGCGCTGCTCGTGTTTTTGATGGCGTGGCTCGCTGGAGCATTTCTCAAGAAGATACCGCCAGGGCCGGTCATATCGGTGGCGGCGCCTGCCGTGGCGCCGAAGACGGTTCGGGCGAAGAAGGAGAGTTTTCCGCTGCTGGTTCGTCAGGTGGGGACGGTGGCCATGCGGACGCAGTCCCAGGTTGCCGGCAGGGTGATGGGCCAGGTTCGAGAAGTGCTGGTGCATGACGGGCAGACGGTTATGGGGCCCGATCAAGAAGGTTCGCCAACCGTCCTGGCTCGGCTGGATGATCGTGAGATCAAGGCGCGGATCGAACAGGCGCAGTGCAGGTTAAAGCCACGCAGCGAGCCCTGGCAGCCGCGGAGGCGCAGGTGGCGGTAGCGCAAGCCCAGGTCCAGGCGGCTCAGGCAAACGCGACGCAGGTGCTGGCCAACTTCAAGCGGTATCAGAATCTTTACAAAAAGCATGCGGCGACGGGCCAGGAGATGGACCGGGCGACTGCTTTGAAGGGCGAGGCGGAGGCCCGTCTGGCGGGGGCGAAGCAGCAGGCCGGCGCGGCGGAAAAGAACGTGGAAAAGGCGCGGGCACAGCTGGCAGCGAGTCGCGCTGCGCTGGTCCAGGCGCAGGTGACGCTCAGCTACACGACGATCCAAGCCCCCTACAGCGGCATTGTTGCTCGCAAGCAGGTGGATGTGGGGGATATGGTCAGTCCGGGGCAGGCGCTGTTTCTTTTGGAGATACCGGCTGAGCCGGAGTGCGCGCGGTGGTGGCAGAATCGGTTGTCACAAAAGTGCATAAGGGGCAGGCTCTGCAGGTTCACGTTGGCGCTGGGGCGGAGTTTCGAGGGCACCGTGCGGGACATGGTGCGGCAGGCCGATGCGCGGACGCGGACGGTGACGGTGAAGATCTCGCTGCCGGCGACGTCGGATCTGCTCAGCGGCATGGCGGGGGATGTCGAGATCGAGACGGGGCGGTACGAGGCGATCGTCGTGCCGACTTTGGCGGTGCGGGTCGTCGGGCAGCTGCACCTGGTGGAGGTGGTGAGTCCGGACGGCAGGGTGCATCGGCGGTTCGTTACGCTGGGCAAGCATCACGACGGTCTGGTGGAGGTGCTGTCCGGGGTGAAGGCGGGGGAGGAGGTGGTCGTTCGATGAGCGAACCGGCGACCTCCTCCGGCGGGCTGATTCTGCGGACGGTCGAGGCGTTCATGAAAGGGAACCTCTCGATCCTGCTGGTGCTGATCAGCCTGGTGGCGGGGATTGTATCGTTGCTGGTGACGCCGCGCGAGGAAGATCCGCAGATCGTCGTGCCGATGGCGGACATCATGGTGACCGTGCCGGGGGCGTCGGCACGCGAGGTCGAACGGCAGGTGACGACCCGGCTGGAGGATCTGCTTTACCAGATCGATGGCATCAAGTACGTGTATTCGACCAGTTATCCTGGCAAGGCGGTGGTGACGGCGCGGTTCTTCGTGGGACAGGATCGCGAACGCAGCTGGGTCAAACTCTATAACAAGGTTCGGTCGAATATCGACCAGGTGCCGGCGCAGGTATCCGGGTGGGTGGTCAAGCCGCGGGAGATCGACGATGTCCCCGTCGTCAATCTTGCGCTGTATAGTCCGACGTACAGCGATTACGATCTGCGGCGCATGGCGGAGGAACTGCGTGTACGGCTGCAGGCCGTGCCGAACGCGGGCAAGACCTACCTGATCGGGGGCCGGCCGCGAGAGGTGACGGCTCACCTGTTGCCTGCGCGGATGGGTACGCATCATGTTTCACTACAGAGAATTCAAACGGCGCTGCGAGCGGCGAACATCTCCCTTCTGAGCGGCGACCTGTTGCAGGCGAATGCGGTGATCCGGCTTCAGGCGGGACGGTTTCTGACGACGGCTGAGGAGGTTGGCAATCTCGTCGTCGGTGTTGATGATCTCCGGCCGGTCATGCTTAAGGACGTGGCGGATCTGCGCGAGGGGCCGGCTGAGGCGGATACCTATACGCAGATCATGGTGGGTCCTCAAGGTTACGGGGCGGATGATCCGGCGACGGAGCAGAGACTTCTACCGGTGGGAATTGAGCGGTACACGCCGTATCCGGCTGTTACCGTGGCGGTGGCCAAGCGCAAGGGCAGCAATGCGGTGTGGGTGGCCGAGGCGGTCAAGAAGGCAGCGAGCGAGTTCGGAAAGGAGGTGTTGCCGGAAGGGGTGCATCTGCGTGTGACACGCGACTACGGCCGGTCCGCCAACGATAAGGTCAACGATCTGGTCGAGGCGCTAGGGGTGGCCCTGGTGGTGGTGGTTGCGCTGCTGGCGTACAGCCTGGGATGGCGGGAAGGGGTGATCATCGCTCTGGCGGTGCCGATCACGTTCAGTATTACACTCTTTGTCAATTACCTCCTTGGCTACACGATCAACCGCGTAACGCTTTTTGCGCTGATCCTGTCGCTGGGGCTGGTGGTCGACGATCCGATCGTGGACGTGGAGAACGTGCATCGGCATCTGGCGCTTTGCGAACGCGACCCGTATCATGCGGTGATCTTCGCGATCAACGAAGTACTGCCGCCGGTGGTGCTGGCGACGCTGGCGGTGATCATCTCGTTCGTGCCGTTGTTCTTCATCACAGGGATGATGGGGCCATACATGGCGCCGATGGCCCTGAACGTGCCGGTGGCGATGCTGATGAGCCTGGTGGTGTCGCTGACGATCACGCCGTGGCTCTGCTTTCATTTACTGCGAAATGTGCATCGTGGCGATCGGGAGGAGCCGTTTGTACTGGAGCAGACCTGGCTGTATCGCGTATACAGTGCGATCGCCCGCCCGATCCTGACGTACCGCTGGCTGCGCTGGGTGATCATATTGGTACTGCTGGCGATGCTGGCGTTTTCGGGCTGGCTGGTTCTCAGCGAACGGATTCCGCTCAAGATGCTGCCGTTCGACAACAAGGACACGCTGCAGGTCGTAATCGACATGCCGGCCGGGACGACGCTGGAGGACACACAGGCGGCGACGGCGGCGATGGCAGACTATCTTGCTCGCGTGCCTGAGGTGACGGACGTGACGACATATGCGGGTACGCACAGCCCGATCGATTTTAACGGGCTGGTGCGGCATTACTACCTTCGGCAAGGGCCGTACGTTTCGGACATCGTCTTCAACCTGGCGGGCAAGAAGAGGCGGGACCAGCAGAGTCATGCGATTGCCTTGCGCATACGCAGAGGCCTCAAGAAGATCGCCCATCGGTTCGATGCTAACGCCAAGATCGTGGAGACCCCGCCAGGGCCTCCCGTCATCGCAACGCTTGTCGCCGAGGTATACGGCCACCTGGGTGCACGCTATGAGGACCTGGTGGCTGGGGCACATCGGGTCCGGCGGATCATGGAAAAGACCCGGCTGGTGGTTGACGTCGACGATACGACTGTCGCGCCGCAAAAGAAAGTGGTGTTTCAGGTCGATCGAACGCGGGCGGCCCTGCATGGCATCAGCGATCAGCAGATCGTTGCGCTGCTGGACGACGCCGTGAAGGGAAATGCGGCAACGACATTGCGGGTGGCCAGCGAGTCTCAATGCCACGCCGGTGCTGCTCCAGCTGTCCAGGCCGGATCGCAGCCAGAACGCCAACTTGGAGGAGTTCAGTGTTACCGGCCCGTCTGGTGAGGCGGTACCCTTATCCGAACTCGGCAGATGGGAAGAGACGACGATCGACCAGCCGATTTATCACAAGAACCTCAAGCCGGTGGTGTACGTGTTTGGGGACACGGCGGGGCTGCCGCCGCCCGATGCGATCTTTGCGCTGGAGGACGAGGTCAAGAAGGATCATGCCTTGGACGGCTATGAGGTCGACTGGTCCGGCGAGGGGGAATGGCATATCACCTTGAAGGTGTTTCGTGACCTGGGCATTGCGTTCGGCGTCGCGGTGATCGGTATCTATATTCTGCTGATGTACCAGACGGGCAGCTACCTGCTGCCGGCGATCCAACTGATCGCGCTGCCACTGTCGATCATCGGAATCGTGCCTGGCTTCTGGCTGCTGAACCTGATCACCAGCCGGCCGGTCGATGGCTGGCCCGACCCGGTGTACTTTACGGCCACGGCGATGATCGGTGTGATTGCCCTGTCCGGCATTGCGACGCGGAACTCCATTCTGCTGATTGATTTCGTAGAGGAGCGCAAGAAGGAGGGCAAGCCGCTGCGGCTGTCGTTGCTGGAGGCGGGGGCACTGCGGACCCGGCCGATCCTGCTGACGGCTGGCGCGGCGATGCTGGCGGCGTGGCCGATTACGCTCGATCCAATCTTCTCGGGGTTGGCGTGGGCGCTGATCTTCGGGCTGGCGATCTCGACGCTCTTTACGCTGGTAGTCGTACCGATGGCTTATTACATGGCGTACGGCAAGAGGGGGTGATTGCCGCTAAGAGTTCCGTTACGAAGAACAACAACGGCGACACAACTGCAGCCGCAAAAGGCGCAAAGCAATTTTGAGAGAGAAACAACGGCAAGAGTAACCCCCAAAGGCCCATAAGTGCAAAGAATACAACGGCAACGGCTCCTTGTGCTGGAGGGCGACCACGTAGCCACGGCCATAGTGGCACTGCTAATCTCTTGGTATGGAGCCCTTCTGCTCGTGCACTATGGCGTCTTCGGCCACTATGTTGGAGAAGATTTCGTCGGCGTCGTCCGAGAGGAACCAGCCGGGGCCGGCTGGCTCGCCTGACGGGACATCGAGTATTGCGTCGGTGTCCTCTGTTCGTTCGAGCCAGCTGACCGTGGGCAGATAATACTTGTGATTCAACTCGACGCACTCGAAGTCGTCCGTCGGGTGAAGAACGATCTCGGCGTCGTCGGGTACGTGCACTTCCTGCACGAGAACGATTCTGAATCGCTTCATGATCACTCCGTCGGGCTGAGTTTGCCCAGGACTTCGACCAGTTCTTTTACGTGGCTGATGCTGGTGTTCAGGGCGGCCCGCTCCTGGTCGTTGAGTTTGACCTCGATGACCTTTTCGACGCCGGCCGCACCAAGGACGCAGGGTACGCCAACGAAATAGCCGCCTACGCCGTATTCCTTGTCACAGTAGCCGGCGCAGGGCAGGACGCGTTTCTTGTCGCGGATGATCGATTCGGCCATCTGGATCGTCGCGGCGGACGGGGCATAGAAGGCGCTGCCGGTTTTGAGAAGGCTGACGATTTCGCCGCCGCCTTTGCGGGTCCGCTCGATGATCTTGTCGATCTTGTCAGCCGGCAGCAGGTCCGTCAGGGGGATGCCGCCGATCGAGGTGTGGCGCGGCAGAGGCACCATGTCGTCGCCGTGGCCGCCCAGCAGCAGGGCACTGATGTCTTCGACGCTGACGCCCAGTTCCATGGCCACGAAAGAGCGGTAGCGGGCGGTGTCGAGGACGCCGGCCTGGCCGAGTACCCGGTTGGCCGGGAACTTCGAGACCTTCCATGCCAGGTAAACCATGGCGTCGAGCGGATTGGAGACGATGATCAGAACCGCATCAGGCGAGCGCGGGGCAACCTGTTCGGTGACACTCTTGACAATCTTGGCGTTGGCGGCCAGCAGGTCATCGCGGCTCATACCGGGTTTTCGCGGCAGGCCGGAGGTGATGATGACGACATCGGAGTCGGCGGTGTCGTCGTAGTTGTTCGTGCCGACGATCCGGCTGTCGAAGCCTTCGACCGGGCTGGATTCGAACAGGTCCAGGGCCTTGCCCTGGGGCATGCCTTCGACGATGTCGAGCAGGACGATATCGCCGAGTTCCTTGGCGGCGGCCCAATGGGCACAGGTGGCACCGACGTTTCCGGCTCCGATGATCGAAATCTTGGCACGCTTCATCATTATCCTCCGTCTGGAAAAACGCGGGTAACTGGAACGGCTGAAGGGCGCGGCCGCGCTGACGCCCTCGTCGATCAGGGGATTATACGTTCGGGGGCAAGCGGTTACAAAGGGGATGGTGATGCGGAAATGAGACATGGCGGGGGTAGGAGACGGGGGGCAGAAGACAGAAGCAGGAGACAGAAGACACAAGACAGAAGACAGAAGACAGAAGACAGAAGACAGAAGACAGAAGGCAGGAGGCTGAAGACAGGAGGCAGGAGACAGGCGTCAGAAGGGAGGCGTCAGAAGGTGGGCGTCGCCCAAAACCGCGAACGAGTGAAATGGCTAATGGCGCATCGCGACAAGCGTCTTAGGGACTTGCTTCCATAAGAACGAGGCTCTAGTGTCTGCGTTATGCATTACGCGTGGCCGATATTGCTGATCCTGCTGAATACGTGCTGGCTGGCGCTGATCGTGCCGGGGTTGCCGGGAACGTGGCTGATGGTAGCGTCGGCGCTGATTGCAGACTGGCTGGTCAAAGGGCCGGAGCCGATGTTCAGCGTCTGGACACTTGTCGTTGTGACGGGCCTGGCGGCGGTGGGGGAGGTCGTCGAGTTCTTTGCCGGTGTGGGTGGGGCAAAAAGAGGGGGTGGAACCCGGCGCGGGGCGGTCGGAGCGATGGTGGGTGGCCTGATCGGGGCAATCGTCATGAGCGTGCCGATTCCATGCTTCGGGACACTGCTGGGGGCATGCCTGGGGGCGGCGCTTGGGGCGGCAGTCGGCGAGATGACCGGCGGGATGCAGACCGAAGAGAGCGTCCGGGCGGGCGTGGGGGCAGGGGTCGGAAGGTTCGTCGGCACGATCATTAAACTGGGAATCGGGACGGTCATCTGGCTCGTCATCGCGCTCGGGCGCTCTGGACGTAAACAGCGAGCTGGTCCCCGGAGTCGACGCGTCCGCACAGGGGTGGCTAGAATCCTGCGATGGCGCGGCCGGGGTATTGCGCCGGTAATGGCTGGGCTGCCGGGGGAGTTCCGGGCGGGGCACGTCAGTACGTCACGTCTCTGCAGCCTTGGTTTCTGACAGCGGATTCAGAACCTGCACCGACAGACAGGCTGTCGTTAATGGCCGAAAGACACCGGCAATAGATGCGGGTTCGAAACCGGCTGTATCAAGATCAGATCCGTAAGCGTTTCTCGAATGGCTGTCTTTGGCAACACGGCGGTCGATGGCACTGCACGTAACAGCACGTGCTTCCGCGGCCGGCCTGGTCATGAACCTTCTACAGGAGGCGAGTCATGTGCTGTCTGCCGAAGTACGGTTTGCTCGGGTTGCTCGTGTCGATGATGGTGGGGCGAGGCGGTTGTTGCCCGACGGACGTGCCGGTCGATGTGACGCTGAGCGTGACACCGGCGGCGATTACCGAGGGGGGAGAGCCGGCGACGCTGACCGCCAGTATCGCTGCGGCTTACACCGAGGACGTGACGCTGCAGATCAGGGGGCAGCAGACGCCCGAGACGAGCAGTCCGGTGTATGAACTGTCGGATTCGTCGATCGTCATCCCGGCGGGTCAGACGGAGGGCTCGCTGACGGTGACGGCGCTGGCACTGCCGGCTGATGTCGAAAGTGTCGACGTGGTATTGCGAGTGTCGCAGGTCAGCGTACCAGGCTGCGAATGGGATGTCGACGTCGCGGCGGACCCGTTGGTCGTGGGGGCGGGAGGCGGCTCCTTGCAGGTCACGTTGTGTCCGGATGATGCAATAGCCAGTGGGGCCCAGTGGAATGTGGATGGCGGAGCGTGGCAGGACAGCGGTGCGACGGTGGCCGGGCTGTCGCCGGGGACGCACACCGTCAACTACAACACGATCAAAGGCTGGGTATCGCCGCCGAGCGAGGATGTGGAGATTGTCGAGGGCGAGACGACCCAGGTTACGCAATGCTACGACCCGTAGGTCCTGACCATCGATGCGAGCCGGTGAAGATCCGATAGTGCGGTCCTGAGCCCGATTCTGGTCTGGCTAGATTGGACCGAGCCTGCAGATTCGGGACACGTTTCGGCACCAGCATTTACCGCGACGACCGAAGGGGTATACTGTGTGCCTGTTCACGTTCCGCTAATTTCGCTCGTGGACAGGAGGCAGAGGATGTCCAGAATCGTGTCCCTTATGGCGGCTGGCGTAGTGCTGCTCTCGTGCTCGCTGGCTGGTGCCCTCGTCGGCGACCCCCAGATCATGACCGATCATCCCGTGTACCGCGGCGAGTTGTCCTGCTCGACGCTCGACCGCAATATCGCCGATGCCTATCGCGTCTTCCGGGATCGCTACGGCCACGCGCCTGCCAGCGATACCGAGAAGCTCATCGCCCTGTGGGTCTGGAAGTGCGAGCACTACATGCACGCCTGCGATAACAAGACCTTCCTGGGCACCGACAATCCCGATGCCCGGCAGGCGAAGGACCCGCCGTGGCTGGGGCATGACGGTTGGATGGACAACAAGGACTGCCAGATGAACGAGTTCTCGTTCTCGTTCGCACTGTGCTACAGCGTGCACGCGCAGATGTCGGCGCTGGTGGGGCGTGCGCTGGGCAACGATTTTACCCGGGTGCGCTGCCCGGAGATCATCGGTCATACGCCGTTCGAAGCCTTCGTCGACGGCAGGTGGGTGCTGGCGGACTGCTTCTCGGCGCTGATGGTCTTTGACGACAGTGGCAAGCCGGTGAGTCTGAAACAGATCTACGCCCACGAAGACGCCAAGGACAAGGCGTGGTTCAGGGACCCCAAGCGAAGCGGGCCCTACAAGTTCAACCAGTCCGCCTTTGGCGACAGAAACGACGGTTACAGCAAGACTCGCTGGTACCAGTACAATTTCGGCTACAACGCGATGCCGATCGTCTATTCGCTGCGGTCTGGGGAGACGTTCAAGCGATATCTCGATCCGGGCCTGGATGACGGCAAGACGTGGGTCTTCTGGGGCAGGGACTATTACGGTCTTAACGGCAAGCCCAAGCACGGGCCGTTCCGCAACGTCACATTCCTCGACGACCCGCCGATGGGCAACAACCGCAAGGGGCGGGGCATGACCTACTACGCCAACGGGGTGTTCGAGTATATCCCGCCGCTTGCAGACGGCAGGTACAAGGAAGGAACGACGGACAGTAAGGGTATTGTCTTCAAGGATGGGGCACTGCGGGGTACGAGCAAGGGGGCGGAGGTCACGTTCGAGCATGCCAGCCCGTACATCATCGCGGCCCGGTCGGTGGGTGGCGGGGACCGTTCCTGGGACCTGCTGAAGGAGAAGTGCTGCGACGGGGCGATCATCAGCGGCAAGGCGGTTGGGGCGGTGCCCGTGAAGGTGTCGGTCGACGGCGGCAGCTCGTGGCAGGGCGTGGGGACGGCCAAGGGCGATTTCCATATCGACTTTACCGACGTGGTCAAAGGGCGGCACGAGTATCTGATTCGCTTCGGGCTGTCGAAGGTTGACGGGCTCAAGTCGCTGAAGATGCGGACGGTGACGCAGATCGGACGCGGCGTATTCCCCCGGCTGAAGGACGGCGGCACGAAGATCACCTACGAGGCCTCGGGCCAGTCGGTGATCGACGGCGGGCCGTCGCAGTATCTGGCGGAGCGCTACCGCAGGAAGGATCTGGAGAAGGATGGCTGCCGGGTCTACCAGATCAAGGCTCCGGGCCTGATCCGGCATGCGTCCGGCGTGGTGCGGGTCGAGAGCGTCGGGCCGTGGTCCGTCGAGTTCAGCCTCGACGGCGGGAAGACATGGAAGACGGGCGTCAAGGGCGTCAAGTGCGGCGGTCCGGAGAAAGAGTGGGACGGCGGCAAGGCCGGCTATATCTGGGCGGAGATGGACTTCCCGAAGAACAGCAGTGCCAACGATGTGCTGATTCGTTTCGGCAAGGGTACGATCCTGCAGGCACAGGTCTTCGCGACGTACCAGCGAAAGAACGACTCGCCCCTGAAGGTGACCTACGGCTGGACGGAGGGCGGCAAGGTCAGGCGGGCCTCGCACGAGATCAAGGCTGGGGCAGCTGCCGACAGCTGGACGATCCCGACCGGCCAGAAGGTCGAGACCAAGTGGGTGACGTTTGCGGCGGAGTGAGATTAGGGGCTAGGGGCTAGGGGCTAGAGGTAAGGGCTGCTTGTCACGGTCTTTGGCTCTGATGCGAGACGGAGGTGCCGGCACTGACGCGCAGGAGATCCTTTGCTTCGCTCGGGATGACAGACTGGAAACGGTCGGTGAGGGGATGTGGAGAGTTTGGCCAATGTATAAGTTGTCTGTGCTGTTGGCCGGCCTTGTCGTAACGGGCATTTGTGCGAGCGTGCTGGCCCTTGTTCCTGACCCGCAGATCATGACGGATCACCCGGTCTATCGCGGCGAGCTGTCCTGCTCGACGCTGGACCGCAATATTGCGGAGGCCTATCGCGTCTTCACTGAGCGGTATGGCCACACGCCCAAGACCGATACCGAGAAACTCACCGCCATCTGGATGTGGAAGTGCGAGCACTTCATGCACGTCTGCGACAACAAGGTCTACGTCGGACCGAGCAACCTCGAGGCGAACGCCGACGGCTGGATGGACTGCCGCGACTGCCAGATGGGCGAGTTCTCGTTCAGTTTCGGCCTGTGCTATAGCGTGCACGCCCAGATGAGCGCAATCGTGGCCAGGGCGCTCGGCGGCGATCTGACGCGGGTGCGGTGTCCGACGATCGTCGGGCATACGCCCTTCGAGGCCTATGTTGACGGCCACTGGGTCCTGGCGGACTTTACCACCGGCATGATGGTCTTCGGCAATGACGGCAGGCCGGTCGGCGTGCTCGATATCGTCAAGCACGTCAACGACGGCGACACGAAGTGGCTGACCAGCCCGAAGCGCGGCGGGCCGTACAAGATCGCCCTGGGTCCGGCCGGGCATACGCTCGCCGGATACAAGAACGAGTGGCACGTGCAGATGCTGTTCGGTTACAACGCGATGCCGATCATCTACAGCCTGCGATCCGGCGAGACGTTCACCCGCTATCTCGAACCCGGCCTGGCGGACGGCAAGACCTGGGTCTTCTGGGGCATGGACTACTTCAAGGCGGGCGGCGGCCCCAAGCACGGGCCATGGCGTGGGGCGACCTTCCTCGACGATTACCCCGTTGGCAACGGCAAGAAGGGACGCGGCAACGGCTATTACGGCAACGGCGTATTTGAATATGAGCCGCCGCTGGCCAATGGCAAATACAAGGAAGGCGTCAAGGCAGAAAAAGGCACGGCCTTTGCCGATGGTGCGCTGCGCGGCACGAGAAGCAACGCGTTCGTGACCTTCGAACACGTCAGTCCGTACGTTATCGCCGCCCGGTCAGTCAAAGGCGGCGACCGCCAGTGGAACGTGTTCAAAGAACATTGCAATGACGGGGCGATCGTCAGCGGTGCGGCTGTCGGAGCGGTGCCGGTGATGGTATCGGTGGACGCGGGCCAGACCTGGAAGGAAATCGGCCTAGCCAAAGGCGCATTCCACATCGACTTTACCGACGTGGTCAAAGGCCGGTTCGAGTACCTGATTCGCTTCGATCTATCCAAGGACAACGGTCTCAAGAAACTGAAAATGAGAACGGTGACACAGGTCGGGCGAGGAGTGTTCCCCCGGCTGAAGGACGGTGGCACGAAGATCACCTATGAGGCGTCGGGCCAGTCGGTGATCCATGGCGGACCGTCGCAGTACCTGGCCAAGCGCTATCGCAGGAAGGACCTGGAGCAGAAAGGCTACCGGGTTTACGAGATCAAGGCGCCGGGGCCAGTCCGCTTCGCCTCGGGTGTGCTGCGGGCCAGCGGGCCGGACCGCGGGCCGTGGTCGGTCGAATTCAGCGTCGATGGCGGCAGGACATGGAAGGCGGGCGTCAAGGACGTCAAACTCAAGGAAGGCCAGAGCGAGTGGGGCAATGGCCACCATGCCTATGCTTGGGCCGAGATGGCCTTTCCGCAAGACAAGGACGCCAAGGCCGTGCTCGTGCGATTCGGCAAGGGCAATATCCTGCACTGCCAGGTCTTCGCGACCTATGAGAGCAAGGATGATTCGCCGCTTCGCGTGACCTACGGCTGGACGGAAGACGGCAAGGCCAAGGAGTCATCGCATACCGTCGCCAGCGGCAAGCAGGCGGACTCCTGGACGGTCCCGACCGGTAAGAACGTCAAGACGAGGTGGGTGCGATTCGAGGCAAAGTAAACGAAGCGGCGCTGGCACGGCAGGCTGTGGTGTTGGCTACAGGTTCGGCAGTCAAAGGATGTTGGACGGCAATAAATGGCAAGTGTCCGCAAGGACTTAGGAGACTTTCGATGCGCAAGTTCGTTCTGTTGTTGGTTGGTGTAGCCGTGATGTCTTTGTGCGGTGTCGCACGGGCTGTCGTCGGCGATCCGCAGATCATGACCGATCATCCCGAGTATCGCGGCGAGTTGTCGTGCTCGACGCTGGACCGCAACATCGCCGAGGCGTATCGCGTCTTCGACACTCGGTATGGGCACGAGCCCAAGACGGACACCGAGAAACTTTTTGCCGTCTGGTCGTGGAAGGTCGAGCACGGCGTGCACTCGGCGGATAACTGGGTGTTCGTCGGGCCGGACGACATGGATGCCCACAAGGGCGGCCCGTCCAAGGGCTGGATGGACAATCGCGACTGCCAGATGAACCAGTTCTCGTTCGGCTTTGCCCTGTGCTACAGCATCCATGCCCAGATGAGCGCGATCGTAGCGAGGGCGCTTGGCAATAATCTGAAACGCGTACGGTGTCCGGCGATCGGTGGCCATACACCATTCGAGGCGTTTGTGGACGGCCATTGGGCCCTGGCGGACTTCACGACCGGCATGATGGTCTTCGACGATCATGGCAAGGCGATGAGCATCGCTGAGATCATTCCGCACGCCAAGGCGAATGATACGAAGTGGATGAACGACCCGAAGCGCGGCGGACCGTACAAACTGGCGATGGCTCCCTTTGGCGACAGTCTCAAGGGCTACCAGCAAATCCTCGACCAGCAGATGCTTTTTGGCTACAACGCCATGCCGATCGTCTACAGCCTTCGGGCCGGCGAGAGTTTCACTCGCTATCTGGATCCGGGCATGCAGGACGGCAAGACCTACATGTTCTGGGCCAAGGATTATTACAACATCGGCGGCAAGCCGGTGCATGGGCCTTACCGCACGCAGACGTTCCTTGACGATTATCCCGTCGGCAACGGCAAAAAACCCCGCGCGAAGATTCACCAGGCCAACGGCGTGTTCGAGTACGCTGTACCGCTGGCCAACGGCAAGTACAAGGAGGGAGTCAAGACCGAAAAAGATACCGTCTACGCCGACGGCGCGCTGCGTGGCAAGGCCGCCGATGCTCTCGTGGTCTTCGAGCATGCCAGTCCTTATATCATCGCTGCCTGGCCGGAGAAGCGCGGCGATCGGGAGTGGAAGCTGCTGCAGGAAAAGTGCGTCGACGACGGTGTCGCCAGCGGTATTGCGGTCGGCAAGGTGCCCGTGAAGGTGTCGATCGATGGCGGGCGGACCTGGCAGGACGCGGGTGTTGCCGAAGGTCAGTTCAAGGTTGATTTTACGGACGTCGTGAAGGGCCGGCACCAGTACCTGGTGAGTTTCGGCCTGAGCCCGAAGAACGGTCTCAAGAGCCTGACGTTGCGGACGGTTGTCCAGGTGGCGCGCGGCGTGGTGCCGCGGCTGAAGGATGGCGGCACGAAAATCACGTACGAGGCCAGCGGCCAGGGCGTGATTCAGGGCGGGCCGTCGCAGTACCTGGCGGATCCGCTGCGCCGCAACGACCTTGAAACGCCGGGCTTCCGGGTGATGGAGATCAAGGCCCCGGGCCCGATCCGTTTCGCCAGCGGCATGCTGCGGGCGTCCGGGCCCAAGCGCGGGCCCTGGTCCGTCGAGTTCAGCCTCGACGGTGGAAAGACCTGGAAGGCCGGCCTGAAGAACCTGACGCTGGAAAAGGGCGAGAGCGGCTGGGGCGGCGGACATCACGCCTACGCCTGGGCAGACATGTCATTCCCCGCCAACAAGACGGCCCGCAGCGTGCTGGTCAAGGTGGGCAACGGCAATATCTCTCATGCCGAGGCGTATGCCACGTATGCCGAGCCGGACAATTCGCCCCTGGACGTGACCTTCACCTGGACCGAGGGTGGAAAGGTCAAGCATGCGATGCACGAGATCGCCGCAGGCAAGCACAAGGACACGTGGATCGTCCCGACCGGCAAGAATGCCGAGACCAGATCGATTCGCTTTGAGGCGAAGTAGGGCGCAGGCGTTTCGGTAAACATGGTATGGACACACAGGGCAGCATGCTGGTGAGAGTAACCGGCGTGCTGCCCTCTCTTGCAGCCGGGTAGCGCCGGTACGCGGACGCCCCCCGTGGGCTGCGACAGCCGCGCGTCCGCCAGATCATCAGCGCCGCCTGCTGTTGCCGTCGAGCGACGGCTGCTCTGCAGTGGAGCGTATCGCCCCGCCGGCATGCGATGGATCCGGCTGCTTGAACGTCCATCGCCACTGCTCGTACAGACCCGACCAGAACATGCCGAAGGTAAACCCGAAAAGCAGTTCGCTGAGCGGCATGCCGAGGATCGGTGTGGCCAAGCGGCGCGGCAGCCACACTCGCTGGATGTACCCTGGGGCCATCCATGCCAGCAACAGCAGGAAGAGTACAAAATAGACCAGAAAGAGCGGGCCTCCTGCCAGTGTTTTCGCCCGTAATGAGGGTAGATAGGCCAATCGAACGATCGCCCCGAAAAGCATGCCTGCGATACTGGCCACCATCATCTGACCCGACAGCCAGAGAACGCCGGCCAGAACAATCGCGGGCGATGCCACGGCGAGGTTATATAATTCCTGGTACCGCACGTGCCGCGGCAGTTTGGGGGGAATCTCAACAGGACGAGCGGTCAGCACGTTGTACAATACGGCCGCAGTGCCGCCGATCGCGAAACAGTGGATAAAGCTCTCGATGTCGAAATTCGTCCGCCGGGCCAGGCCGAAAAGGCTTGGTGGATCCCAGTAGTTGTGGACAAATAGCGGCTCCGAAAGGCCGAACGGCAGCGTAAACAGACTCATCCAGAGCATGACATGGCGGTAACGGGGTCGGGCGAGATACAGGCCCAACCACGCAGCCAGCATCGCGCAGGACCAGACGAACCAGACGTATCGGTCCGCCACCACCGAAGGCCGTCAGCTCGCAGGCTCCAGGTCCGGCAGGAGCGTCTCTGTCTCGAGACCCTCCCCCTTCGGTACGGCCTTGCTGACGCCCGGCGCTGCGTCTTCGTTAGCGGTTTTCTGCGGGGCGGCGGATGGCTGGGATGTTGGACCAGGCGACGCTTCCTCAGCAGCCGGGGATTGCTCGACGGCCTGCGGCGAAGAGGGGGACGCCTCTTCGGTTAAGTCAGTGGGCTGCGTGGCTGGCGCGGGTTCCTCTGCCTCAACGGCCTCGATTGGCTCAGGGGCCGGCGGGGGTTCCGCGGCCTCGACCGCTTCGGGGGAGCTGTCCCGGGGGACTCCTCCTGAAGGACCGATCCTGTGGCTGGCGCAGGCTCGGCGGAACTCGCCGGCTGCGATGCCTCGGGTTGCGGCGGCGCCTTGGCTGGCGGCGGGGCCGCCGGTTTCATCGGTTCGACCGGCCGTACCGGTGGTGGCGCCGGTGCAGGCGCCGGTGCTACGGTGGGCGTCCGGGCAGGACTGGCACCACCTTCTCCGGCGGGTCTGCGACCCCACGCGAAGAACCACCAAATGATAATAATGATGATGATGATGATAACAATCCACCACCACCACATGCATCCCATGGCATCCCAACGGTCGCCCCGATCGGACGGGATATCATCTCGCGTAGGCATAGTGATCTCCCATTACGCTTTTCCCAAACGATCATATGCAGGGGGTAGGGGGTAGGCAACCTCTAATGGCCCATGCCATTAGCGCCCATTCCAAAACCCGGCGAGGAACCAGCGAAGCCGCCCTGCTGCGAGGTCGGTGAGCAGCATTCAGACAGCGGCATCAAGAATATTCTACTAAACAGTGATTCGCGCAGAAGTGTTCGTTGGGGCGCCGCTTATACGCCGGCACGCAGTGGTCATCG
The DNA here is from genome assembly GCA_963787325.1 of uncultured Planctomycetota bacterium. Lineage (GTDB taxonomy): Bacteria > Planctomycetota > Phycisphaerae > UBA1845 > JANYLN01 > CAWBCK01. Next base: position 4,482,135 of record CAWBCK010000005.1, on the reverse strand, counting down.
CCATTTGTCATGGCCATAGCGACGAATTTCCGGCTGCCTGGCGGAGGTCTCAACTCGCCCACACCCGTTGAACCATTCTGCAGAAATGCGACGTGACGCCGGGCCATGGCCAGGGCAGACGATTGGCAAGCGACGCCGATGGTCCGCCCGGGATCTGTTTCGTGAGTACCAGGCATCGGCCTTGCTGAAGGCGTCAAAACGACAAACAGGACGGATGGACTCGTGTATCCCGGTCCAGCCGGCCGGCGACCCCCAGCCGAGATTCCAACCGTGCTGCCCAGGCCCCCAGGCGATGTGCTCGACCCGGCATCGAAACGCCCACTAATGTTTACACGCAATATACGACGATTTATGATCGGGGGGCTGTATTTCCGGGAGGATTGCAGGGGCGTCCACCGCCCGCGACCACGGAGGACGACACAGATTATGTCCATACGTTCCGGGCTGCTTCACCGACTGTCCTGCAGGCGGCGCCAGGGGTTTGTTGCGGTCGCCATGGGGGTGCTTTCCCGCATCGGCATCTTATGCCGGGACATTCGCCGGCCCCGCAGTGCTGCCGCGAACCGCAACCACGTTGCTCGATCCGCCTGCCCAGGCGGCCCTGATATTCGGGACCGACGATCGCCGAATTGTCAGCAATACGACCACCTTTCCCTGGTCGGCCATCGGACAGGTTCAACTGGATTTCGGCGATCCGGAGGTGTATGTCGGTACGGGCGTGATGATCGGCCGGTACCTGGCCCTGACCTGCGGGCATGTTGCGGCCGACCCATCGCTGGGTACGCCCACGAGAATCCTTTTCGTCGCAGGGCAGACGAGCTATGTCAATCCGTACGGCCAGGCGAAGGCCGTTCGCGTCATCCCCTCGCCACAGTGGCTGGCGTCGGAGGATGACGGATATGACATGGCGATTCTCGTTCTGGATCGGCCTTTGGGCGACCAGACCGGTTACTTCCAGATCGCCGTCCAGCCGGAGGCGTTCTTTGATGCCTTGCCGGTGGAATCAGCGGGCTACCCGACGGACCTGGGCGGCGCGGATATGTACACGGTCAGCGGAACGACCGCCGGCATGGAAGGCAACGTATTGTTCCACGATCTGGATACCGAGCCAGGCCAGAGCGGCTCGCCGATCTGGTACGGGGATGCCGCTAAGGGCGAGGCCCGGCTGGTCGGGCTCGACGAGGGTTCTTACGTCACGCCGACGGTGTCAGGCATTCTGACGCGGGGCATTGCCGCCCGGATCGATGCATCGGTCGCCAATTGGATCAACAGCCAGCTGGCGGCCAACGGCGACGTAACTGCAGGACATTCCTGTCGTCGACGCACCGCAGGATAGTCCCGTGTCAGGGCACGCCGTCGGCAATTCCAGCCAATCCTGCGGGGGATCTCCAACCCAGCACCGGGGTGTGCGGCGCGGCGCGGCGCCGTTTCTGCTGCTGAGCATCGCGGGCTGGGGCGCGTGCTTCCTGTCCCGCCGCAGCCGGCGGTAGACATTGGTACCGTGAGTGTTGGGTCATGCGCAGGTGATGCTGGAGGAGTTTCCTCCTGCCCGGTCGCGTCGGGGTGGCCAGAGTCGCGCCAGCACTGGGGCCACACGCTACCGGAAGCATACTTTCCATATGCCGCCCGGCTGTTACAATCGACGATTCATGCGGCCAAGGTGGATCGCATCTGCACGAGTGAGGGTCTCTGGATATGGCAGGCGGCACAGGAATTGCGGATCGGCGTGATCGGGGCGGGTGGTCGGGGCAGTCTGGCCAGGCATGCCCACAAGCCTGAAGAGGGCGTGCGGGTGGTCGCCGGGGCGGACGTCGATCCAAGGCGCCCTCGAAAAGTGCAAGGAGTGGTACGGGCCGGAGTTTCCTCGGGACGACGGACTACTGCGAGCTGCTGGCCAAGGCCGATGTCGACGCCGTGTTTCGTCACCTCGCCCGACTTCCTCCACGAGGAGCATGCCGTCGCCGCGCTGGAGGCCGGCAAGCACGTCTACCTCGAAAAGCCCATGGCGATCACCATCGAGGGCTGCGACCGCATCCTGCAGGCCGCGTACGACCACAAGGTCAAGCTCTACTGCGGGCACAACATGCGGCACATGGCCTTCATCCGGAAGATGAAGGAGCTGATCACGAGCGGGCAAGATCGGCGAGCCGAAGGCCGGCTGGTGCCGGCACTTCGTCGGCTACGGCGGCGACGCCTACTTCAAGGACTGGCACGCCGAGCGGCAATTCAGCACCAGCCTGCTGCTGCAGAAGGGCGCGCACGACATCGACATGCTGCACTGGCTCTGCGGCGGCTACACGCGGCGCGTCACCGCGATGGGCAACCTGACCGTCTACAACCAGATCACCGACAAGCGCAAGCCCGGCGAGAAACCCGACGCCAGCTGGCATCGCGGAGAACTGGCCGCCGCTGGCCCAGAAGGGGATGAACCCGGTCATCGACGTCGAGGACCTGAGCATGATGCTGATGGCACTCGACAACGGCGTGCTGTGCGTCTACCAGCAGTGCCACTACGCCCCGGACGGCTGGCGGAACTACACGATCATCGGCACCGAGGGCCGGATCGAGAACTTCGGCGACGATCACAACCACACGGTCATCCGGCTGTGGAACCGGCGCACCGACTACAACCCGTACGGCGACGAGCAGTTTTACGTCGGCAAGCAGCTCGGCCGGCAGCCATGGCGGCGCCGACGGCAATATCGTGGCGGAGTTCATCCGCTACGTCCGCGAGGGCGGCAAGATCGCCACCTCGGCGATCGCGGCCCGGGCAGCGGTGGCGGCAGGCTGCCAGGCGACCGCCTCACTCCGCAACCGATCGATGCCGCTGGACATCCCGCCGGTCGATCCGAAGGTCCGCGAATACTTCGACAAGGATCTGGAGTGACCTGAAAGGTCCGGCCTTCCAGGGCGGAATCCCTTGATATGCACCCGTATAGGGTGGAGACCTGCAAACTCTGCTGCCGGCAGGACTTTTGTCGAGGCAAAAGAGTCTGGAGGTCTGCTTGCCGACCGGTTATGCTGGTGGGCAGCGATGTTCGTGTGAGCCGACGTACGGGCCCGAACCTGCGCCGCTTTGGAGGATGAGATGATGGCACCAGGCAGATCAGGGAGAGGAATGCGACAGAGCGAGTCGTGCTTGCCGTTCTCGGTGCCTCCTCCGCAAAGCCCTGTCCTGGCCTTCGCCGTGGCCGCCTTGGTTATTGCCGCGTCATTCGGCTCGGCCCGGGCTGGCTGGACGGATCAGACGGTCGATGGCTCGGCCCCCAACGGTTCGGCCGTCAGCCTGGCGGTCCAGGGGCCCGGCCGGGTTCACCTGGTCTATCAGAACACCGCGATGAACGAGCTCGATTATGCCAGCAGCGTCTACGGCATGAGTCCCTGGACGATCCAGAAAGCGTACGGACCGGAAGAGAACGTCGGCAGCGCCAGCGCGATCGCAGTCGGCAGTGATGGTGCGGTTCGCGTCAGCTATTACGGCCAGTATAACCATGAAACGGGTTACACTACCGACTTGTCGGGAACCTGGCAGAGTCAGTCGCTGGTCACCGGCCAGGGCTATGCCGGCACCGCGGTCACCGTCGACGACAACGACCACACGTATGTAGCCGGCACAGACGGCGCGCTCTATCTAGCGACCGATACCGCCGGCACGCTTGTCAAGACCACCGTGCTGGATGGTTCCGATACAGCCATTCCCGCCGACGGTGTTTCGGCGGTCCTCGTATCGCCGGCCGGCATAGTCAGTATTGTGTATACCAGTGGGGCCAATGTCTGCGTGGCCAGCAATGAGTCCGGCTATTACACGAGCCGGACGATCGGCACGATGTCCATCGACTGCCACACCGCTGCCGTGACCCTCGACGCGGACGGTTACGTGCATGCCGCCTACGTGGATCTTTTCAACAACATGAAGTATGCGACGAATGCTTCGGGGGCCTGGCAGTCGACCTTTGTAGGCAGCACCCTGACGGATTTCGACGGCTTTTCGATCGCGATCAGCGCCACCGACGGCGCCAGCGGGGTGACCATCGCCTTCTACGATCCGGGCAGCAAGAGCGTGAAGGTGGCGACGGATGGGTCTGACTGGCAGTTTCAGTCGCTCTATGCCCTGCCGGCGGCCCCCAAGGCCTCCGCGGATACCTGCCTCGCACTCGACAGTGCCGGATCGGCCTACCTGGCCTACTTCGACACGGCTGGCAATTTGCACCTGGCGACCGATGACACGAGCGGCCCGCACGGCGCGGACGTGGCCGTGACGCAGACGGTCAGTCCGACACCGGTCCTGGCCGGTGACGATGCAACCTTTACCGTGACCGTCACAAACAACGGGCCGGAGGAGGCAACCGGCGTCAGCCTGGTTGACGAGATTCCTGCCGACGCGACCTTTGTCAGCGCTTCGGCTTCGGCCGGTACGTTCACCCAAGACGCCGCTGCCGGCACCATGACGTGGACCGTTGACACGCTGACGGCCGAGCAGAGCGAGCAATTGACCCTGGTGCTGACAATGCCCGGCAGCGGGACGGTCAGCAACACGGCAACCGTCTCGTCGGATGCCGGCCCCGACCCGGCCGATCCCAGCGACTTCCGGCAAGGCAACAACGTTGCTGCCAGCAGCGTCGCTCTGGAAGAGCCTGTCCAGCATCAGCTCTTCCTGGCCATCACGGACGATGCCGGGGGCACGCTCTCGGTGGACAACGGCCAGGTCTATCAGAACGAAGGGGCCATCGTGCCGGTGACGGCCTCGCCGGACCCCGGCTACCGCGTCAAGCAGTGGCAGGGCACGATGAACGATGACTCGACCGCCAATACCAACGCGGTCCAGATCGGCAGGACCGACCAGACTGTACGCGTTACGTTCGAGAAGATCCCACAGAGTTATGTTCTTTCGGCCGCCGTGGCGGGCGGCATCGGTACGATCTTGCCGACCGGCGGCACCTATGAGTCGGGCACGATCGTTACGCTGACCGCCAAGCCCGACCGGCACTACCGCGTCAAGAAGTGGACCGGCACAAATGATGACACTTCCACAAACAGCGTTAACGCCGTAACCATGAATGATGATCACGCGGTGACCGTGACGTTCGAATCCAAGCCCAACGAAGCGCCTGTCGCCACGTACAAGATCGTCGACGAGAAACACTTCTTCATGCCTGGCGAGACGGTGACGCTCGACGCTTCCGACACTACGATCCCGAAGGCGGTCCCCTGACCTACTCGTGGAAGCAGACGGGCGGCCCGACCGCGAGTCTGGGCAATCCAAGCGGCCAGGTAACCACCGTTACCGTGCCCAACGTAACGGGCCAGGTCGCGCCGTATTTCGAATTGACTGTAACGGATGACCTCGGTGCCGAAGACAGCGGCACCGGGTATTTCCTCGCTGCCCCGGACACCACTAACGCCGGTGGTGACGGGGCAACCACGGGCGGCGACGCTGGTGGTGGCAGCACCGGCGTCAGCGGCGGCGGCTGTCTGCCAGGCCTCGGCGGCGGCAACCTGCTGCTCTTCTACAGCCTTTACGCCGTGGGTCTCGGCTCATGGAAACTCGGCCGGCGGGGCAAACGCGGCTGACAACTCTGGAAGACCCGGGGGCCCAGCGCCTGAAGAGCGGCGCGGGCTCCCGCGATCACGACAAGCAGGCTTCTGTTCAGGCTGCGGAGCCCCGGGAAAACCGGGCCGTCGTGTCTCACCTCTTGACATCCTTGGACATTTCTGGTCTAACCCTCCGCTTTGTGCAGATGCGGTCCATGCTGAGAAAGCGAGAGACAGATGCAGCTTGCCGTCCGAGATGCCGCAGGCATCCTGAACGTATCCGAAAAGACCATCTACCGATGGATCAAGGAGGGGAAGCTGCCTGCGTATCGGATCGCGGAGCAATATCGCTTTAACAGAGCCGAATTGTTGGAATGGGCGACCGCCAGGCGGATCAACGTTTCGCCGGAGATCTTTCAGGAGCCCGAGGCGGCTTCCGGACGCCTGCCGACGCTTGCGGAGGCCGTGCAGGCCGGCGGGATCTACTACCGGATCGGTGGTACGGATAAAGAGTCCGTCCTGCAATCGGTGGTCGATGTCATGCGCCTGCCGGAATCAGTCGATCGGCAGTTTCTGCTCCAGGTGCTGCTGGCTCGAGAGTCGCTCGGCTCGACGGGCATCGGCGACGGCATCGCCATCCCGCACGTGCGAAACCCGATCGTGCTGCACATCCCCACGCCGATGATCACTCTATGCTTTCTTGACAATGCAATCGACTTCGGGGCATTGGATCGCCAGCCTGTAAGCGTCCTGTTCACCATGATCAGCCCGACGATCCGCGCCACCTGCACCTGCTCTCGAAACTTGCCTTCGCGCTGCGCGACCCGGCTTTCAAGGTTGTCCTGACACAACAGGGTTCGCGCGAGGAAATCCTCGATGAGGTCCGCCGGGTGGAAGGCGACCTCAACCAGGCCTCACACCACGCCACCAGGGAATCCCGCTGACACATGAACCTGTTTTTCGTCGTACTCGGCGTTCTTTTGAGCGGTGGCGTGGGGGCCGTATTGCTTGGCCGATGGCCCCGGCTGGCCACGATATGCGGTGCCGGGCAGCGCACTGATCGCCTGCATCGCGGGACTGGTTCCGCCGACTGGACGTGTTGATAGCGGGGCGGCCAGCTGTCGGCTGAAATTGCCTGGAGCGTGCCGTTGGGGTCACTGTCTGTCGGGATCGACGCCGCTGAGCGCGTGGTTTCTGCTGCCGATCCTGGCTCTCAGCGGACTGGCGGCGATCTACGGGAGCGAATACCTGCTGGCCTACCGCGAGCAGGAAGAATCTGGGGGCATCGTGGTTGTTTTACAACATGCTGGTCGCCAGCATGCTGCTGGTCGTAGCGGCACGTAACGGCGTGCTGTTTCTGGTGGCCTGGGAGCTGATGTCGGTGGCGTCATTCTTCCTGGTGACCTTCGAGCACGAGAAGGAAGCGGTCCGCCGGGCGGGCTGGACCTACCTGGTCGCCACGCATGTCGGCACGGCCTTTCTGATTCTGATGTTCGTGATCCTTGGCAACAGGGCCGGCTCGTTGGACTTTCGCACGGTTCGGGCAGGCGGCGGGCCCGATCGCGCAATCCGCCGGCCTGCTGTTCGTCCTGGCGGTAATCGGATTCGGGACGAAGGCGGGGTTCATGCCGCTTCACGTGTGGCTGCCGGAGGCGCATCCGGCGGCGCCGAGTCATGTCTCGGCGGTGATGTCCGGCGTGATGATCAAAACGGGCATCTATGGTCTGCTGCGGATGCTGACGTATCCTGGGGATGCCGCCGGCCTGGTGGGGCTGGGTGCTGGTCGGCATCGGTCTGGCCTCTGGCGTGCTGGGGGTGCTGTTTGCCCTTGCCCAGCACGACCTCAAGCGACTGCTCGCCTATCACAGCGTCGAGAACATCGGCATCATCGCCCTGGGCATCGGCGTGGGGCTGCTGGGGTTGAGCTATCACCGGCACGTGGTGGCGGCACTTGGCTTCGCTGGTGCGTTGCTCCACGTCGTCAACCACGCCGTCTTCAAGGGACTGCTGTTTCTGGGCGCCGGGTCGGTACTCCATGCGACCGGCACGCTGGAGATCGATGAACTGGGCGGGCTGCTCAAGCGCCTGCCGACGGTCGGCATTGACCTTCCTGGTCGGATCGGTGGCTATCTGCGGCATTCCGCCGCTGAACGGTTTTGTAAGTGAGTTTCTGTATCTATCGAGCCTCGCTGGGCGGCGACCATGCACGGCCGACCCGGCGGGCGCGTGCCGGGCGCTGGCGACGATTGCGGGCCTGGCCCTGATCGGCGGCCTGGCGGCGGCGTGTTTCGCAAGGCCTTTGGCATGGTCTTCCTGGGCGAGCCTCGCAGCGAACAGGCAGTCACTGGGCATCGCCCCGGGATCGCGATGGTGGCACCGATGGCCGTGCTTATGTGCGCGTGTATGCTGTCTGGGGCTGGCGGGCCCGCAACTGGTCGGATCGATGGGACGCGTCATCAGCCAGGCAGCCTGCTGCCGGCAAGACGGTTACCAAGGTTTGGAAATCGCGTCCGCGGTGAACTGGTGTCTGTGGTGACCGTCGCCGCAGTGCTGCGCTTGCTGGTGGTGTTGCTGGCTGGTCTGCGCCTGGCGCTGCTGGCGGGCCGAAATGTCCGCCGGGCGGGCACGTGGGATTGCGGCTACGCCAGGCCGACCGCGCGGATGCAGTACACCGCCTCATCGTTCGCCCAGCCGCTTGACGGACCTGTTTCGGCTCGTTGCTGCGGACACGCGTGCGGCTGAAACGCGCCGGAAGGACTGTTTCCGCAGCGATGCGCGGCTGTCGACCGAGACGCCGGACGTCTTCACCGAGGGCATGTATACCGCCCGGTCTTCCGGGTGTCGGCCGGGCGGTCTCGAAACTTCGCTGGCTGCAGCAGGGCCGCGTGCAACTATACGTGCTCTACATCGTCGTGACGCTGCTGGTGCTGCTGGTCTGGAAACTGGGTTAGGAATACATGTACGTGGACGCGACGTCGCTGGTTGCAGTGTTATCAGGCCTTGTGCTCTCGCCCTTGCTGCTGGGGTGATCAACAGGACGAAGGCCTTCTTTGGCGGGCGGCGGGGCCAGCCGCTGCTGCAGCTGTACTTCGATCTGCACAAGCTGCTGCACAAGGGCGCGGTCTACAGCCAACGACCACGTGGGTCTTCAAGGCGGGGCCGATCGTCTGGCTGGCGGCGGCATGCGGGGCCCTGCTGCTGGTGCCGATAGGCCACGGCGCGGCAGTCCTGTCGCTTTGACGGCGACCTGGTTCTGCTGGCGTACCTGATGGGCCTGATGCGTTTCTTTCTGGTGATCGCGGCGCTGGACACCGGTTCGAGTTTCGAAGGCATGGGCGCCAGCCGGGAAGTGCAGTTCTCGGCCCTGGCAGAACCCGCGTTGCTTCTGTCGCTGGCTGCACTGGCGCGCCAGACCGGGGGCATTGTCACTGACGGACATATACGGCCGCATGTCGCCGCAGATGCTGCTGACGGCGGGCCCGGCCATGATGCTGGTGGCCGGTGCCCTGCTGATCGTCTTCCTGGCGGAGAATGCACGCGTGCCCGTGGACGACCCTAACACGCACCTGGAGCTGACGATGATCCACGAGGTGATGGTGCTGGATACCAGCGGGCCGGACCTGGCGTTCATCCTCTACGGCAGCGCGATCAAGATGTGGATCCTGGGCGCGCTGCTGGTGGGCTTGCTGCTGCCGGTTCATACAGGCACCCGCTGGTGGATGTGCTGGCGACAATCGGCGGAATGATGGCGCCTGGCGGTCGTTACCGGCGTGATCGAATCGACCATGGCCAGGCTGCGGCTGGTACGCGTACCGCAGCTGCTGGGGGCAGGCGGAGCACTGGCGGTGCTGGCACTGGTGCTGGTGTTCAGGTAGAGGCGGCGATGCAAAGTCACAGAAATCCTGTAGCAGACGATCGGTGGCAAGTATGAACGTCTGGATAGACACACTGATCGTGCTGGTCGTGCTGACGAATCTGCGGTTGCTGGGTTCCAGCCGGCTGGTGCCGTGCATCCGCATCGTGGCACTGCAGGGCGTGGTGTTGGGCATTCTGCCGCTGATGGCGGGCAGCGACCCGGTCACGCCTTCGGCTGATCGTTGTGGCGACGATCAGCATCGCCCTGAAGGGAGCGGTATTTCCGAATCTGCTGATGCGGGCGATGCGGGGCGCGGAAGTGCGGCGGGAGGTCGAGCCCTTGGTCAGTTACGGCATGTCGCTGCTGATCGGGATCGGCGCCCTGCTGGCGGCGATGTGGATGAGTTCGCGCCTGCCGCTGCCCAACCCGCAGGCGTCATCACTGCTGGTGCCGGTGGCGCTGTTTACCATGATGGTCGGCCTGTTCCTGATCGTCAGCCGCAACAAGGCGCTCACCCAGGTGCTCGGCTACCTGGTGCTGGAGAACGGCATCTACGCCATCGGCATGGCGCTGGCCCAGGAGCAGCCGCTTCTCATCGAAATGGGCATCCTGCTGGACGTCTTCATGGCGGTGTTCGTCATGGGCATCACGCTGTTCCGGATCAGCCGGGAGTTCGACAACATCGATACCGACCAGATGGCGGCATTGAAGGATTAGCAGATGATCCTCGCACTGATTTTGGTCCCGACGATCGCCGGCCTGGCGGCGTTTGCCTCGAAGTAGCGACCGCCTGCGGCGAGCGCTGCTGGTCGCGGCCGCGATCGCGCACACGGGTGCATCACGGCCTGTGCCTGGGTATACAAGCCGTCGCCGCTGCTGGGCGGCTGGCTCCAGCTCGACGCGCTGGGGCTGCTGTTTCTGAGCATCACGAGCCTGCTGTTTCTGGCGGCTGCGTTCTACGGTGCGGCTACCTCGCCGCAGGAGCATGCGGCGCGCGCAAGGACATCGAGGAGAACCTCTTCTTCAGCAACGCGCCCGAGCAGGTCTTCACCGGCTGCCTGCTGCTGTTTCTGGCGACGATGACGCTGGTGACCGTCAGCCAGCATTTCGGCCTGCTGTGGGTGGCGGTCGAGGCCACCACGCTGGCCAGCTGCCCGCTGATCTACTTCCACCGGCACCACCGCTCGCTGGAGGCGACGTGGAAGTACCTGCTGATCTGCTCGGTGGGCATCGCGCTGGCCCTGCTGGGCAACTTCTTCTGGCAGTTGCCGCCGGACAGGCGGGCAGGCGGCGTGCCGATCGTGTTGAGCGACCTGGTCGCCATGCGACGGCGCATGAACGTCGCCTGGCTGAAGGCGGCGTTCCTGTTCTTCCTGGTCGGCTACGGGACGAAGATGGGCCTGGCGCCGCTGCACACCTGGCTGCCCGATGCCCACAGCGAAGCGCCGTCGGTGGTCTCGGCGCTGCTTTCCGGGGCGCTGCTGAACTGCGCGTTTCTGGCGATCCTGCGGGTGCTACGCAGGTATTGACGGCCGCGGGACAGGGGCCGTTCGGCGGCAGCTGCTGCTCATGTTCGGCCTGCTCTCGATGGCGCGTGGCGGCCGTGTTCATCATCGGCCAGGCGGACTACAAGCGGATGCTCGCCTACTCCAGCGTCGAGCACATGGGCATCCTGGCGCTGGGCGTGGGCATCGGCGGGGCCGCCGGCTTCGGAGCGATGCTCCACGCGGTCAACCACTCGGTGACCAAGGCGATGCTGTTCTTCGTGGCCGGCAACATCCTGGCCGCCTACAAGACGCAAGAATACCGACGGACGTGCGCGGGCGTCCTGCGAGTGCTGCCGATCTCGGGCGTCCTCTGGTTGGCCGGGTTCCTGGCCATCACCGGCAGCCCGCCGTTCGGGACGTTCCTCAGCGATTCACCATCCTCAAGGCAGCCGTCGACGCAGGGCACATGGCCGCGGCCGTCGCGTGTACCGTCCTGCTCGCTGGCGGTCGATCTTCATCGGCATGGCCGGCGCGGTGATCTGCGATGGCGCAGGGCGAACCGGGGACTCAGCGACCGTCGTCGGCTCTGCAACACAGCGTGAGGCGTGGCTGTCCGTCGTTCCTGCGGCCGTCCTGGGGCAGTCGTGCTGTTGCTGGGCCTGTATATCCCACCCGCGCGTCAACGACGTGCTTCGCCATCGCGGCGCGCATCGCTGGGAGGTCGGCTAGATGGCAGGCGTGGCGCAACTACTGGACATGTGTAACGCCGAGGCGGTCAGCCTGCGCGGACGTGCCGCGGCTGGCCTGGCCGAGTTCCGCGAGATGATCATCGAGGCCGTCGCACCGGCGAGGCGCGGATCGCCGCGCTGTTCGGACGGCGCCTGGCCAGCGGCGCGGTGTCGCCTGTACGCCGTCCTGGAGCACCCGCGCCGCGGGACGCTATCGGCTGGCCTCGACAGATGTCCGCTGACTCTTACCCGGCGCATCACGCCGGATTGCCCGCAGGCGCACTGGTTCGAGCGCGAGATCGCCGAACAGTGGGGGATCGTGCCGCAGGGCCATCCGTGGCTCAAGCCCATCCGGTTCCATGCCTCCTACCGACCGGCTGCGATGCCTGGGACCGCAAGGACTCTGCCGCGATCCTGCCAGGCGTCAGCCGACTACTTCCGCGTCGAGGGCGAGGAGGTCCATGAGGTGGCCGTCGGTCCCGTTCACGCCGGCATCATCGAGCCGGGGCATTTTCGCTTTCAATGTCACGGCGAGAACGTCTGCCACCTGGAGATCTCCCTGGGCTTCCAGCATCGCGGTATCGAACGGGCCCTGATCGGCGGACCCGGCAAACGTACGCTGCCGTACATGGAGACGCGTCGCCGGCGACACGACGATCGGCCACGCAACGGCGTACTGCCAGGCAGGTCGAGGCGCTGGCCGGATCGCGAGGTGCCGCCGCGCGCACAGGCCCTTCGAGCCGTGGCACTGGAACTGGAACGGATCGCCAACCACGTCGGCGATCTCGGGGCGCTTGCCGGCGATGTGGCGTATCTGCCGACGGCATCGTTCTGCGGTCGAATCCGCGGCGACTTCCTGAACATGACCGCCCTGCTGTGCGGCAGCCGGTTCGGGCGCGGCATGGTCGTCCCGGCGGCGTACGGTTCGATGTGGATGGCGCGAGAATCGACGAGCTGCTCGGGCGTCTCGACGCCGCAGCAAAGGATACAGAGGCCGCGGTGAATCTGTTGTGGCAGACGCCGTCGGTCATGGCGCGTTTCGAGGAGACGGGAACGGTCAGTCGGCAGGCAGCGAGCCAGATCGGGCTTGGTCGGTCCTGCGGCCCGGGCGTGCGGGATAAGTCGGGACGTCCGCCAGGACCTGCCTTTCGGCATCTATCGATTTACGCACATTCCGGCGTCGACGTGGCACAGCGGAGATGTCTTCGGCCGGGCCTATGTGCGCTGGCTGGAGATCCAGCGGTCGATCGGATTCGTTCGCGAACAATTGCACTCACTGCCACAAGGGGCCATTGCGGTCGCCGGCAGCCTCACCTGCCCCCGGGGAAATCGTCGTTTCGATGACCGAGGGATGGCGCGGTGAGATTTGCCACGTGGCGTTGACGGACGATGACGGCTGTTTTGCCCGCTATACAATAGTGGATCCGTCCTTCCACAACTGGTTCGGCCTGGCCTTGGCGCTTCGCAACCAGCAGATCTCCGATTTTCCGCTGTGCAACAAGAGTTTCAACCTGTCGTATTGTGGGCACGATCTATAATGTTCAACGCGCTGCGAGCCAGACTGCATCAAGGGTACCGCACAACTTCCTATCCGAACGGCCCCGCCCCCGCCATGCCGGATCGCTTGCGGGCGATGCCGAGACTCGACGCGACCCGATGTGCGGCCGACTGCCGCAGGTGCGCCGGGGTCTGCCCGACGGATGCGATCACGATAGACGGCCGATGGCGAATCGATCTTGGACGTTGTCTGTTCTGCGGGGACTGCGCGGCAGCTTGCCCGAACGGGGCATTAGGATTCACAACGGACTACCGACTTGCTACGCGAACACGCCAGGACCTGGTTAGCGATACTCGGGTTTATCGACTTGCCGAGGCACTGGAGGCAAAAAGCCTCGGGCTGTTCAAGCGTTCGTTGCGGCTGCGGCAGGTCAGCGCCGGCGGCTGTAACGCCTGCGAGGCAGACACCAACGTGCTGGGCACGATCGGCTGGGACCTGGGACGCTTCGGCATCCAGTTTGTCGCTTCGCCCCGCCATGCCGATGGACTCCTGGTGACCGGGCCCGTGTCTCGCAACATGCGGCAGGCACTGCTGAAGACATATCAGGCGACGCCGGACCCGAAGATCGTGATCGTAGTCGGAGCGTGTGCCATCTCCGGCGGTCCCTTCGCAGGCCACGATGAGGTCAGCGGCGGGATCGGCGAGCTGATGCCCGTGGACCTCTATATCCCCGGTTGTCCCCCGCATCCGATGACGATCCTGGACGGTCTTCTTCGCCTGCTTGACCGGCTCGGCGACAGGAAGCAAACACACAGGGCCGATCTGCGCGGATCACTCACCGACAGGCTGAGCCGGCTACTGCTTTGCCATAACCTTGGCGGCCGGCTGGTCCTGGCCGTTAAGGCTCGGAAGGTCATAGCCGTCTTCGTCCGTCGTCAGGCGTTCGAAGTCAGCGAACAGGCGACCCCATGTTGACGTCAGCGCTTCCTGAACGCGCGGCTTGCCGATGAACGGATACCAGTACACGTCGTGGTAAATTCGGCTGGCGATATAGGACCATGGGCCGATCACCGTTCGCAGGAGCACCTTCTGTAGCGGGCGGAGCGGCCCCCAGTAGAGGGCATGCTGGCCCTTGGCGGCGAAAGTCAGTCGCTTGTACGGGCCCTCGAAATGCCAGTTCTCGTTGGCGGCGTCGACGTCGCCTGCAATCCGGATCTTGCTGGGATCCCCGCAGCCCAACCCCATCTCATGCGCGATCCGGATGAACTTGATCTTCATCGGGTCAAAGCCCATGAGCTTGGCTGCCACCGCATCAATGGCGACCTGGTCGGCGGACGCGAGCATCACGTTCTTGACGTACGGCGTCATGCAGCGAGGCCCGGGCCCGTCGCCGGCGATCGTGCCGTCCATGACCGCGAAGATGCCCTTGTGGATGTGCTTCTGGATCATCAGCAGGTCAACCAGCGTTTCGTGGATGACCTCGTGGGTCCAATGGCGTTTTTCGTTGAGCAGGCCCCCGAAGGCATTTTTCATCGCACCGGTCGTGGTCGTGAAGATGTGCGTTTTGACGGTCGGCAGGTGGATGATGTTCGTGCCAATGAACTTCTTGGGAATCGAGAAGCCGGTTTTGTACACGTCGTTGAGCACCAAAAACTTGTCCGCCAGGGAACCGACGGCGTCGCGGACGTTGATCCACTCCTGGCCTTCGTAAAGATGGATATTGCGCAGGCCATAGCGTTTGATGACGGGCAGGTGCTTGTTCTTGCGCTCGCCTTCCTTGGCACTGACAACGACGGTCCGGTTGTGGCAGCCGTGCAACAGCTCGGGCTTATAGCCGTCCTTGAGCATTGTGCGGATCACGCCTTCGAGCTGCCAGGGCGTCGTCGAGCAGGCTGGAAAGTAATGGTGCCAGGAGATATTGATCTTCAGCGCGGTATCGACGGTTCTGTCAATGGTGTCCTGGTACCCCGCCTCGTTCATAAGGCGATGCGTATCAGCCAGCACGGTGCCCGGGGACGTCCGGACTATGGATACAACGGATTGTGCCATTGGGCATTCCGTATCGAAATCAGCAATCGACAATCTTTTCTCTACCCGTCACTATGGAATCTGCTATTCGTACACGATTATACTGGTGTCGGTTCCGGCCGCCAATAAGATGGGGCCGGACGAAATATTCAGGAAGATGCTTGAGGCCGCAGCGCCTCAGGCGGATAGGGCAGCGGCAGATGATCCGAAATGCACGAATAACCGACGTTCCCGAGATCCACGCACTGGTGACGATGTTCGCTGAGCGCGGGTTGATGCTGTTTCGCAGCCCCACGGAGCTTTACGAACAAGTCCGCTCCTTTTACGTCTGCGAGCTCGAGGGCAGGATCGTCGGCTGCTGTGCGCTGGAAATCCTGTGGAAGGACATGGCGGAGGTCCGTTCCCTGGCGGTCGACCCGGCGCATCAGGGCCGGGGCGTGGGCAGCCGGCTGGTTTCGGTGGCAATGCAGGAGGCGCACCGTCTTGGCATCGTCAAGGTGCTGTCGCTTACGTACCAGCAGACTTTCTTTGACCGACTGGGCTTCAAGGTGGTAAGCAAGAAGGCGCTGCCTCACAAGGTCTGGACCGAGTGTATCCGCTGCAGCAAGCAGGCGTGCTGCGACGAGATTCCCATGCTGTACGATCTGCCTGCCAGCCAGGCGCGGGTGTCCGTGGGTAATCAGGCAGGAGCAGAGACAGAGAGGACGTGATAGCGATGAGTAAACGCCGCAAGGATACGTGGCCTGTATGGAAGATCGCCCTGATCGCCGTTGTGGGGCTCGTTGCCGGGGCCGCGTTGTTGTGGCTGAGCCTGCACGTCTCTGTTCCACCAGCCAAGGCGGCGGCCAGTGTCCCCGCCTCACCGCCCGGCGGCACACAAATCAAGCGACAGAGTCCGGTTTCGGGCTGATGCATATTGCGCTGCTTTTCGCCTTGATGTGCTGGGCGGTCACGGCGGTGTTTACCGGCGTCCTCGTCCATAAGCTCTACATGCGCATCCCCGCCTGGAAGCGACGTCAGATCTTCGGGCGAACGAAGTAAGTATAACCGTTTGTAATGCGCTCGAATCGACCGACACCGCACGCGAAATGTCGGCAAGTGCCTGTGCGATATCATCGCATCGCAAACCAAGTGATTGCGAGTGACGCGAGGAATCTCAACGTTTTTCGGACAGAAGATCCTTCGCCTTGCCGAGGATGCGAATGCAGGCCGGCGGAGCGGGCCTGTAAGCCGGATTTTGTCCCGCAGTCGTCCTTCGCAAGCGAACGCCGGCCGCGGTGGCGATCATTCATCTAGGCCGACAGTTGCCTGCCGGCTCAAGCACCCTACCCGTCGCTAGTGACGGCCCGGGCCGGACCGTGCCCGGTTTTCACCGGGGTCGCGACCTATTTGGGCTTGCTGGCGGTGGGGTTTGCCGTGCCGTCCCTGTCGCCAGGGACGCGGTGAGTCTCTTACCTCGCCATTTCACCCTTACCTGAGCCCGCACCAGGGCGGGCCATCGGCGGTGTATTTTCTGCGGCACTTTCCCGCAGGTTGCCCCGGGTCGGCGTTACCGACCACCGTGCCCTTTCCAGTCCGGACTTTCCTCCCGACGACCGCATGCCCTGGAGCATGCGCCGGACACACGTATCGCCGGACGATCACCCAACCCGCTCGAACCGGCCTGCATCGCAACAGCATTATACGCAGGGCGTCGCGGCGGGACAGAAGATCTCCCGTAAGTGCTTCGCTCCAATAGAGCCGATTGGCCGGGAAGGGATTAGGTATCCAGGGACTGACTTAGCAGCAAGGGCAGGATCGTCTCTTTGGCTGGCCGCGGCGGCCCGGTTATTATCCTTTTATTACCAACCACTTATGTTATAATCGTTCTTATTGCGATCCTCTGCCTAGAATATTGCGGGTCGCGAGGCAGCGGCCTGAACGATCCGCAAGTGATCAGTATCGCAGAAGCAGGTGGCATCGGTAACAACGAAGACTGCACGTGACAACATCGCCTCAAGGCAAGCCTTGCCACCCGGGTTTGCCGCCTGATGTAGCCAGTTGTCAGTCGAAGTGCACCCCCGCAAACAGTTCGGGGTTTTTGCGTGCCAGCGCCGGCTCGCACAGTAGTGTCCGGCAAGGCACGGGGTATTTATGAGTGTTGTACAGCGGCCGCGAACGCGATTGAGTCGATTACTCGCCTCTCTGCGCGTCATGCTGCCGTGGAACCGGTCACGTATCCATCGCGATTTCATTTCCCGCGCCAGCAGGAGCGGTCGGGAAAATGTGGCAGTTGGTGGTCCGCCGGGCAACCGACGGATTACCGGCGGCGACATCCAGGCTCTGCTTAAAATCGCCTTGCCGTCGATGGTGGCGACCATGGCCGCCACGGCCATGTCCTTCGTTGACTTTGCGTTTGTCTCAACGTTAGGCAGTGCAGCCCAGGCGGCCGTAGGCAACGCGTCGGTACTTGTGTGGACGTTTCTGGGGTTGGGAACCGGCATCGTCAGCGTGATGAGCACGTTCGCCTCGCAGGCCCTCGGGCAGGGCAAGCCGCGTGAAGGTGCAGCCTACATGTGGCAGTCGATCTATCTATCTGCCGCGTTCGGGGCCGTCGGCCTGTTGCTGGTCCCGCTCATGCCGCTGATCTATGCGGGTCTGGGACATCCAGCCGAGATCCTACATCTGGAGGTTGTGTACTCTCAGATCCTGCTGCTGGCGAGTCTGCCGGCGATCGCCGCCGCGGCCGTCAGCAACTATTTCAACGGTATCCATCGGCCCAAGGTGACGATGACCAGCATGATCGTCGCCAACCTGCTCAACGCCCTGCTCGACTATCTGCTGGTCTTCGGGCACTGGGGGTTTCCGGCGTTGGGCGTGGCCGGGGCTGCGTGCGCAACGCTGGCGTCCCTGACCTTCCGGACGGTGTGGCTGATTCTCGCAATGACGCCTCGACGGTTCCGGCGAGAGTTTGAACCGTTCGCGTACTGGCGTTACAGCGGCACCCAGATGTGGAATCTTCTGAAGGTCGGCTCGCCGCTTGGCCTTCAGTGGGTGGCCGATATCGGCACATGGGCCCTGTTCAGCAACTGGTTGATCAGCCGATTCGGTACCGGCGACATCGCCGCCACGCAGATCTGCTGGAAACTGCTTGAACTGTCGTGGATGCCGGCCATCGGCATGGGGATCGGCATCAGCGCGGTTGTCGGCAAGGCGATCGGCCAAGGCAAGATCGGCCTGGCTCAGCGAAGGGCTCGGCTGGGAATGATGTTGTCTCTGGCGTACACGGCCTTTATGGGGGCGTTGTTTGTTGCGCTGCGGTACCCGTTGATCGGCCTGTTTGCCCACGATGCATACGTACTAGGCCTTGGTGCAAATCTGATGTTGCTCGCCGCGACCTTTCAGATCTTCGACGGTTTGAGCACGAGTATCGGCAGCGCACTGAGCGGTGCCGGCGATACAAAGTGGCAGGCTTTGGTCCTGGCGGCGTACTCGTATGGCATCGTGGTGGTTGGGGGCTGGCTGGTGACGGTTCTTCTGCCGGGCCTGGGCAGTTACGGGCCTTGGATTATGTGTACGATCTATGCTATCCTGTTGAGTTTGACGCTACGACGCCGGTGGGTCCGTGGTCAGTGGAAGACGATTGATATCTTCGCGGCCGGGACGGCTGACGAGGAACCGGACGAGGCCGGCGAGATGACGCCAGCGGCAGGAGAGGCGAATGTCGGATACGCTCGACTACAAGAAAACGGTTTTGACACCGAAGACGAAGTTCCCGATGAAGGCGAACTTGCTCCAGCGGGAGCCGGCCTGGCAGAAGCACTGGGCCGAGACGGATCTGTACGGCCGGATTCGCAAGGCGCGCCAGGGAAAGCCTCGGTTCCTCCTGCACGACGGGCCGCCGTACGCCAACGGCGACATCCACATGGGACACCTCATCAACAAGGTGCTCAAGGACATCGTGGTGCGCCTCAAGACGATGGAGGACTTCGACAGCCCGTACGTCCCCGGGTGGGACTGCCACGGGCTCCCGATCGAACATAAGGTCCTCGACGAGCTCGGTAAGGACAAGGCTGCTGCCCTCAACACCTACCAGGTCCGTAAGCGCTGCGGCACCTACGCCGAAAAGTACATGAAGATCCAGTCGAAGCAGTTTCAGCGGCTGGGTGTGTACGGCCAGTGGGACGATCCCTACTACACAATGAGTCCGCAGTATGAGTCGGATGTGATCCTGACCCTTGCGGATATGTGCGACTTGGGCGTTGTCAGCCGGCACTCAAGACGGTCCCCTGGTGCCCGGATTGTCACACGGCCTTGGCCGAGGCGGAACTCGAGTACGTTGACGCGACCGGTCCAAGCATCTACGTCAACTTCCCCGTCGTAGCGGAGTCGTTCGGCGAGTTCGAGAAGGTTTTCGGCGTCAAGGCGGATGCTGATAATCCCCCATGCCTGATGATCTGGACGACGACGCCTTGGACGCTGGTGGCGAATCTGGCGATCGCAGCCGGGCCCAATGTCGAATACCGGGCGGTCCGTTACCGGCAGGATGGCAAGGAACGCGTATCGGTCGTGGCCGACGCGCTGATCAGACAGGTCATGGAGGCCGGCAGCGCGGAAATCGTCGAGACGAGTCCGCCGGTCAGCGGCGAGGCACTCAAGCCGCTCAAGTACCGGCATGTCTTCGTCGATCGGACGAGCCCGGTTGTCCTGGTTAATTATATCCGTCTGGAAGACGGTACGGGCCTGGTTCACACGGCCCCGGGCCATGGTGAAGACGACTACATCACCGGTCGGCGGGAAGGCCTCAAGATCTATTGCCCCGTTCGTGAGGATGGTTCCTACGACGATACGGTGCCCGACTTCCTGAAGGGCCAGAAGGTTCCCGCTGTTGACCCGGTGGTGATCGCCCGACTTCAGCAGGATGGCTGGATGTTCCAGTCCGGCAAGGTGGTGCACAGCTACCCCAACTGCTGGCGATCGAGGACGCCGATCGTCTTCCGTGCGACCGAACAGTGGTTCGTCTCGGTCGACCAGGAGATTGCCGGCCGGGGCAAGACCCTGCGCCATCTGGCGCTGGAGTGGGTTGATAAGTCGCGATGGATCCCCGATTGGGGCGAGAGTCGTATCAAGGGTATGCTCGAAAGCCGGCCTGACTGGTGCATCTCGCGGCAGCGGGCGTGGGGCCTGCCCATCCCGGCGTTCTACAACGATAAAGCGGAAGTGCTGATGACCGGCGATACGGTTCGCCGAGTTGCTGCGCACTTCGCAAAGAAGGGCGCCGATTCTTGGTATACCGACAGCCCAAGGGACATCCTCGGCGAAGACTTCGCCCTGCCCGATGGCTTCACCTGGGACAACATCCGTAAGGAAAATGACATTCTCGACGTCTGGTTCGAGTCGGGCAATTCCTGGCGGGCGGTCTGCCGGGCGCGCGATCTGGGCTATCCCGCCGATCTCTACCTGGAAGGTTCGGATCAGCACCGCGGCTGGTTCCAGCTGTCGCTGCTGCCGGCCGTGGTGGTCACGGGCGAGGCGCCGGTGCGCACGGTGCTGACGCACGGTTTCGTCGTCGACGACCAGGGCCGCAAGATGAGCAAGTCGGCCGGCAACTATGTCAGCGCGACCGACGCCGTCGACCGGTACGGTGCGGACGTGCTGCGCCTGTGGGTCTCCAGTGTCGATTATCAGAATGACGTTCGCGCATCAGACAGCCTGATCGCTCATCTGCAGGAGGCGTATCGCAAGGTTCGCAATACGCTGCGATACGCACTCGGAGCGACCGACGACTTCGACCCGACCAGAAACAGTGTTGCCGCGGATGAGCCGTCACTGGACAGATGGGCCAGGATGCAGCTGCACTCGGTCATCCGCGATGTCCTGGCGTCATACGAGGCGTACGACTTCTACAAGGTCTTTAGGCGGATCCACGATTTCTGCGCGGTGGAACTGTCCAGCATCTACTTCAGCGCGGTTAAGGACCGGCTGTACTGCGACCTGGCCGACAGTCCTCGCCGCCGCCGGACCCAGACGGTCCTGCACGAGATCACGTCGACGCTGATTCGGCTGATCGCCCCGATCCTGGTGCACACGGCGGAAGAGGCGTGGGAGTATCTGGCGTACAAGCCGGAAGATGTCGACAGTGTGCACCTGGCGCATATGCCCAAGGCGGACGGAGCGGCATTCGACGATCCGTTGGGAAAGGACTTCGAGGTGCTGCTGGCCCTGCGTGATAAGGGGTTGCAGGAACTTGAACGTCTCAAGGGCGAGGCTAATCTGTCCAACGCCCTGGACGCCGCGGCGGTATACATTGTGACGGCCGAGCAGAAGGCAATACTCGACCGTTACGACGGCGAACTGGGGGACCTGCTCGGCGTCGGCTGGCACGAGGTCCGCGTAGAAGCCGGCGAAGGCCGCGTCGAGATCGTCGACCTTCGCGGCAAATACGAGCGCTGTGCCCGGTCCTGGAAGCGCCGCCCCGATGTCGGTAGCGACTCGCAGTTCCCGGACCTGTCAGCAAGAGATGCGGCGGTCATCAAAGAGTTTCTGCGCAAGTGAGGACGTGTATCTGCGACGGAGCATCTGTATTATTCAGCACAAGGGCATAGAAGCTACTACTCGGTATCGTCTGAGCTAATGAGATCATCTGCAGTATGGGACTACAGCAGGGAATGCATGTTTCCCAAAGGATAAGAGGACATCCTCATGGCAAATGGCACTCGTACGAAGCAGCCTTCGAAAGCCTCTGAACCGAGATCAATCGCCCGATTGACGGTATCAGGTTATAAGTCTATCAGCGATGAAGAGTCGATCGAAATCAGGCCGCTGACCATTCTTGCCGGTGCCAACAGCTCCGGTAAGTCAAGCATCATGCAGCCCTTGCTCCTTCTCAAGCAGACTCTTGAGGCCACGTACGACCCAGGCCCTCTTCTCCTGAGCGGACCGAATGTGGAGTTCAGCTCTTCCGAGCAGATGCTTTCTGTACGCCCCCGGGGCCACGCGGAGTCACTGACCATAGGAATAGAATTGGCTCCAAACGTTAGTCTATCCACTGTGTACAGCAGACGCCGGGACAAGCCGTTTGACATAACGAGGATGCAGTTTCGCGAAGCAGAGGAAGAAACGGTTCTGCGTCCTGACATGAGCAGCAGTGAGATAGTGTCTGTGCTGCCGACCGACCTCAAAGGACTGCCTGATTTCGTGCTGCGCGACATGGCTGGGAAGATAACGAAACAGCGGCCATCCAAGTTAGAGTGGATGATTGTCCGCGACCGATGCTTTCTCGGTATGGGCCTTAGAAGAAAGGACGAGAAGGCCCCGCCACTGACCACAAGCGTGCTCCTTTCGCCTTCTCGCGTCTTCGAGTCCCGAATCCGTAAGATCATACACCTACCGGGGCTTAGGGGTAATCCAGAGCGTAACTATCCTGTCACTGCAGTGGGATCTACTTTCCCTGGCACGTTCGAGAAATATGCTGCAAGCGTCATTGCGCAGTGGCAGGCTGACAAGCAGGAAGACAAACTCAAGGGTATTGTGGAGGATCTGTCATCACTGGGGCTTACCTGGAAGGTTCTTGCGAAGCCCGTCAACGACACGCAGGT
The DNA here is from genome assembly GCA_963787325.1 of uncultured Planctomycetota bacterium. Taxonomy (GTDB): domain Bacteria; phylum Planctomycetota; class Phycisphaerae; order UBA1845; family JANYLN01; genus CAWBCK01. The sequence continues at coordinate 4,459,429 of CAWBCK010000005.1, read as the reverse complement.
GGAGATCCTGGTCGGGCGCTTAGCCAGGCCTCAACGCGGAAGTCCAAAGGACGTAGTAAGCATTGCCGACGTTGGACTCGGGGTCTCTCAAACACTGCCTGTTGTAGTAGCTGACACGCCGCAGATAGGAGCCACCTCGTGTACCTTGAACAGCCTGAAATCCACCTCCATCCGAGAGCGCAATGGCGCTGGCGGAAGTCCTAGTGAGAGCGGTCAGAAGAGGGGTCAGAATTGTTGTTGAGACGCATAGTTCGTTATTCCTGTTGAGCGTTCAGTCGCTAATTGCTAAGCAGCGAATTGACTATCGTTTGGTGAAACTGCATTGGTTTGATCGTACACGGTATGGCGTTACGAAAGTGGCCAGCGGCGATATGGACGAATCGGGTGCCTTTGGTGAATGGCCCGAGGATTTCGGTAGCGTCAATCTGGAGGCGGAGCGGCAGTACCTGGATGCCGTCTCGTCTCAGCGGGTGGGCGGCATCTAAATGAACAATGCTAAGCGGCTTGTCATTGATGCGTCGATAGCTCAGGCGGCAGGAGAAAAAGATGCGACGGATCTTTGTTCTATGTGCTGTCGTGAAACGCTGCAAGTCGCGCTCGATGCTGGTCACAAGGCGACCATGAGTTCGGAACTCTTGAGGGAATGGAGAAAACACGAATCCCGCTATTCGAGTACATGGCTAACGCGGATGTTCTCCAAGCGGAGAGTCCACAGAATCGGGAAGAATACCTCTTACGAATCGTACTGCGTGCGCATCGAAGGAGCGCGCAGGCAAATTACAGGCCCTGGGCCCGCTTGACAAAGACGCGCACCTCGGTGCAGCGGCGCTCTGCTCTGATAAGATCGTTCTCAGTCTGGATGAGGAGGCGAGACGATGCTATGCCATTGCCTGCAAGTCGATACGCGAGCTGAAGACAGTTGCGTGGGCAAATCCATCCAAAGCTGCGGAGGGATGCAATGATTGGCTCCGGGAAGGTGCAAAGGTAGACACGACACGTCATCTCAAGAACTTTGCCTCTTAGAGCTCATGTCGCGTCATACTGCACCTCAGCCTCGGCCAGCACCTCGTCTCGAAAGTGCCGGCTCAGAAATCCGACCGTGTTGAGGTCGACCTTTCGGCCGATGATGCCGGACAGCTCCCGTTCCAGGCGGAAAAAACGCAGACCAAGTCGGGTCCCCGGTTCGAACTCCACGAGGACGTCCACATCACTTGTGGGTCCAAAGTCCTCACGCAGCACCGAACCGAACAGCGCCAGTCGACGAATGCGGTTCTCGCGACAGAATGCCGCGATCCGGTCCTTCGGGATTTCGATGCGTGCCCTTACCATTCCAAGCCTTCCTGCCGCACCTATTCTCGTCCCCCTTGAGAATAGCCACCTTCTGCGTCATCATACATACCATGAGCCAGAAGACAACGAAAACCCTGCGTCTCGTCGCGGCCCTGTCCGGCGGGGGCACGACGCTCCAGAACATGATCGACCTGATTGCCAGGGGCGAGCTGCCAGCCAAGATCGAACTGGTTATCGGCTCCCGGCCTGACGCCTATGGCCTCGAACGGGCGAAAAGGGCTGGCATCCCCAGCCTGGTCATCCCTCGCAAGGGTACGCCCCAGGAGGAATTCACTCGTCGGATGCAGGACGCCATCCACGGGGTCATGCCCGACCTTGTCTGCATGGCCGGCTTCCTTTCGCTCTGGACGATCCCCGACGACTACATCGGCCGCGTAATGAATATCCACCCGGCCCTGCTACCCAGTTTCGGCGGCAAGGGGTATTACGGCCATCACGTGCACGAGGCCGTGCTTGAGGCCGGCTGCAAGGTCTCCGGCTGCACCGTGCACTTTGCGGACAATGTCTACGATCACGGCCCGATCATCGTGCAGCGCTGCGTAGCCGTGCGGGAGGATGATACTTCCGACACGCTGGCCGCCCGCGTCTTCGAACAGGAGTGTATTGCTTATCCCGAAGCGATCCGACTGTTCGCCGAAGATCGTCTCAGGATCGAAGGCCAGCGAGCCAGGATATTGTCGCGATAGGCAAAAGGACCCGGCACAACGCCGAGGCAGTAGAGGTCGGTATGCGGTTCTTTTTCATCCCCTGTTGCTCGTTTCGGCTGGGCTGTTTCGGCCTGGTGCTGATGGCCATATGGATCTGGACGCTGATCGACTGCTACCGCAACGAGCCGCGAACCGACAGCACCTGGGCCCTCTGGCTGATCGTCATCATCCTGGGCCAGATCTTCGGCGCCGCCATCTACCTTCTGGTCCGCCGCCCCCAACGCATCGCCACGTACGGCCGATAGCCCCGCGCCGTCAGGCCAGTGGTCGGTGTCGGCTGTTATCGGTTGAGGTCATTTCCGTTGCCGTTAGAGCCCCGACCGTCAGCCGGTGTTGTTGTTTGCTGTTGCTGTCGCCGTTGTTGTCGAAGGCATCATTCAGGTCGTGTGCGCAGTCGCAGTTGAGTAGTAGTAGTTACCGTTGTACTCTGCGCCTTTTTGCGCCTTTTGTGGTTACTCTGTCAGTTGTTGTTTTTGCTGTTGTCGTTATCCATCGCGATCGCATCAAGCCATCCGGTGATCGCATGCGTGTACACATCCGTCCCCATCTTGATCATCTTGCCATGGTCGAAATGCTCCGTCCAGAGGGTCTTGGGCGGCACCGCGGCATTGTATACCTCCAGCCCGCTGGGAAACGGCACGATTGTATCATCTACCGAATGGACGATCAGTTTGGGCTGCGGTGCAATAGAAACATACTTTAGAATATCATAAGCTTCTGGCATCTGCCGCCCGGTGAACCAGTTGCCGACGTCAACGAACAGCGGCAGGCCCAGATTATTGTTAGCCAACCAGTAGCCCGGCTCTTCATCAAGGATCAGCGAACCCTCCAGGATCAGGCCGGCCACGTCATATTGTGCGGCAGCGCGGGCCGCCAGCGGTGTACCCAGACTGGCCCCGAAGACGAAGACCTTCGGATGGAGCGTCTGTGCGAAGGCGACCACCGCCAGGGCATCGTCTACGGTATTGCTCAGGCTGGGCACCCCCGGGCTGTCGCCAAAGCCCTCATAGTCGAGGAACATGGAGTCGTAGCCGTTTGGCGCCAGTACCGGCAGAGCCCGCAGATACCAGCTCTTGTTGTTGGTGCAGCCGGGTATGACGACGACGAGCCCCTTGGACTGCTCGGAAGGCACGTGCCAGACGACGATGCTGCGATTCGGGGCTATCGGAACGTCATATTCCTGGTAGTCATACCCCCAGTCTTCCGGCGTGTCGGTAAGCGTGGTAGACGGCCGCAGCAGCATCATGTCCAGCAGCGTCTGCCGGCCACAGCCGGTCAAAACGGCTAATCCCGCAAGCGATAAACATGTCAGCCAACGCATCCTGAAGGCCTCCCTGCCCCTGGGCTTTTCGGCCCGGATAGTCCGTCCTTGGTCTATCATGGTTTTTTCCCGCGTCTGCTCACATCGTATAAGAAACAGACAGGCCTGGCCAGCGAAAGGGACCGCCGGTCGCGAGTCTTTAATGCGCGCCTGGCGAAGAATGTTGTGCCTTCGAAACATGCAGGCCCGCTGGTCACGAAATGCCGTGACCCGCCTTGCGCAGCTCGTCGCGAAGCATCGCCATAGCCGCATCTCGATCTGCCAGTTGCTCGTTGAGCTGGGCCGTGTAGACAACATCGAGGATCTTCTTGTAGATCGGCCCCGGCGCGATACTCAGGGCCTTGAGGTCGTCGCCGCCGACCAGCGGGGGGGGCTGTACGGTCTCGGGTTGAATCGCCGCCGATCGCTGCCGGAGTACCTGCCAGGGCTCGTCGCTCTTCTGCCGGGCTGCCAGGTTCGCCCGCAGCAGATGCTCGAGGTTCTCGAAATATCCCGAGGCCATCAAGCGTTTCAAGTCCGCCAACGACAACTCCGATGCCTGATATGCCTGTGGTAGTGCCGCCAGGAGCCATACAACCTGTTTTCGCAGTTCGTTGCTGCAGGTCATTTCCCGGCAGAGAGCGTCTACCCGTTCGGCTGGCCAGTCCGCCAGCGATGCTGCCATCGCACACGCAAAATCTGCTTCCGTTGGCAGCGCGGCCAGACGCTTTTGGGCGATCGTCACGAGCTCGACCGGCCACGCGGTGCCCGCCCCGCCGGCTGGGATGGCATACGCCAGCAACCCGCTTTCGGCGAGCAGGCGCATGCCCGTTGCCCTGCCGGGGCTGCACAGCATTCGTTCCAGTTCGTCCAGCACTCGTTCGCGGCTGACGGCCTGAAGGAGCGGGGCCTGCTGGGTTACTGCCTTCCAGGTTTGCGGTTCGATGGTGAAGTCGAGGGTCGTGGCGAACCGCGCGGCCCGTAGCAGGCGGAGATGATCCTCGGCGAAGCGTTCCTGGGGATTGCCGATCGCGCGGATGACCCGTTGCTGGAGGTCCGGTCGGCCGGCTACGTAGTCGATGATTGTTCCGTCGACGGGATCGAGGAAGAGGCCGTTAACGGTGAAGTCGCGGCGCAAGGCGTCCTGCTCGGCGGAAGAGAATACGACTCGGTCGGGATGGCGGCCATCCGAATAGTGTATGTCACTTCGGAACGTGGCGACCTCGATCCAGGGCCCGGCGTCGCCGACGATGACGACGCCGAACTGTACGCCGATCTTGAGGGTCCGCCGGAACAGCCGGAGCAGCTGTTCGGGGTGGGCATCGGTCGCGACGTCATAGTCTTTGGGCGTGCGGCCCATGAGCATATCGCGGACGCACCCCCCGGCGAGGAGGGCCTGGTGGCCGGCATCGCGAAGTCTGCGCACAACCCAGTCGGCGGCTTCCTTGGGCGGCAAGCGTCGGGGCGGGCGGTTTGGATTGTTGGTTTGCGACTGCAAGACGGACCTCCGTGGCTCGCCGGCAGACTATACCCCTGACGCGTATCGAGGGAAAGAATGTCTCTTTTTCAAGCCCGCCAGATGGTGCACCTGTGACTGAGGAAGTTGGGCGACAAGTAATTCAGCCGCCCGGCGGGGGAATTGCGTCAGATCACCTTGACAGGTCCGGGACGGGTCTCTATCGTATCAATTAGTTACGAAATTCATTGATTGCGTCACAAAGCAAGTGTGGTCCGTCAGCAGGTATCGGTGAGGCGGCATGGACGAACAGATAATGGACGAATCCTGGTGTGTTTTGCTCGGTGACTTCTTTACGATCTTCGCCCATCCGACGCGGATGCGGATGTTCTGTGCGTTGCAGGGTGGCAGGAAGACAGTGTCCGAAATAGCCGAGCATGCGAGTATCTCGTTGCAGAACGCCTCGCAGCATCTGAGGCTGATGCGCGACAAGGGGGCGGTCACCACGCAAAAGGAAGGTCATTACGTCTACTACACGATGGCTGACCCGCGGTTTATCGAGGCGGCACACCTGATTCGCGATGCCCTGACGGCTGGCATGCGGCAAAAGGCACAGGCGATGACGCCCGCCACGGCGGGCGAGTCCTTGCCTGATGATCCTTCCGCCTGAGATCCCTGCCGGCGGAGTGACACAACCGCTGGCCGGGCGGGCAGGCAGTCCGGGCGGCAGAGACCTCTTTCTTTCACAAGGAGTCAACGGAAATGGAAGCGCAGGAATTGCAGGAACTGACGGCGACCAAGGTGATTGACGCGCGTGGTACGGCGTGCCCCGGCCCGCTGCTGGAGGCCAAAAAGGGCATCGCCGGCGTAAAGGTCGGCGAGGTGCTGGAGATCAAGTCGAACGACAAGGGCTCGCGAAAGGATATCGCGGCCTGGTCGGGCAAGATCGGGCACGAGTTTCTGGGGGTTGTCGAGGCGGATGGGCACGACCGGCTGTTCGTGCGGCGGAAGAAGTAGAACGGCAGTGGCTAAGTAACGGCACCGGTCACAAGCTGGCAGCCCGTTGCCGGGGACAAGAGCGTGCCACTGTGCCCCGGTCGGCGAATGTCGTGTGTGATGGACCTCGTTGAAGCATGTGAGGCGGAATCGTGCCTGAAGAGTTCATTCCTAAGATTCTGGTACTGGCTACGGAGAAATGTGCCTATCCCGGCGCCGATGCCGTAGGCAAGGCCCACGAGGAATACCCGGCCAACGTGCACATCCTCCGCGTGCTCTCGCCCGTGCTGTTCCCCGAGGATTTCTATCTGGACTGCTATGCCAAGGGAATCGATGGCATCCTGATCGCCGCATGCGGGTCGGACTGTCCGTATCGCGGTGCATACGACCGTTTGGCGGCACGTATTGACCGACTGACCGAAAGGATGAAGGCGGGTGGCCTGCCGATCGGACGCATACGCCTGACGGCGATCTGCACGGTCTGCATCAAGGCGTTCTTAAAAGAGGTTCGGCAACTCGATCAGGCGCTGCGGGAACTGGGGCCGGTCGACAAGACGCTCGCTCGGCAGGCTCTGGCGAGAATCGAAAGAACGGCTTGCCGAGACGGCTGCGGTTGCTAGGTCGCATCGCGATTCGACATCGTTGGCGGGCGACGACGCATCGCTGGCGCCGGCTGGCGTACGGGAGGGGAACGGCTGATGGCTGAGCAGATGTGTTGCCAGGAACGCCAAGTCCGCCGGGTCGATGCCCTTGTCGTTGGCGGCGGCATCGCTGGGTTACAGGCGGCGCTGGACCTGGCGGACCAGGGCTTCAAGGTGATCGTGGCCGAGCGACAGGCGAGTATCGGCGGACGGATGATCTCGCTGAGCAAGGTCTTTCCAACACTCGACTGCGCCAGCTGTATCACTACGCCAAAGATGTCAGCCGCCGCTCACCATCCCAACATTGAACTGATGGTCAACACGGAGGTCCAGGCGATCCGGGAGGGCCGGCCGTGGCAGCGTGTAGAGCTGCTGGTCAAGGCCACGTACGTCGATGCGGACCTGTGCACGGGCTGCCGTTCCTGCGAGTACGCCTGCCCGATCGAATATCCTGATCCGTTCGAACAGGGGCTGGGGGCGGCCAAGGCGATCGCCGTACCCTTCACCAACGCCATTCCTCAGAAGGCGGTCCTCAACGCCGATTATTGCATCGGCTGCGGCGCGTGCGCCCGGGCCTGCCCCACTGGGGCGATCCAGTACGACCAGCAGCCGCAACGCGTGGTCGTCGAAGCCGGCGCGGTGATTCTGGCATCAGGCTTTCAGTTGAATGAATTGACGATCAAGCCGCAGTATAACGCCGCCAATTGCTCCAACATCATCTCGCCGCTGACGATGGAACGGCTGCTCGCGCCGCATGGTCCCTTCGGACGGGTATTGCGGCCGTCCGACGGCAAGATCCCTGACAACATCGCGTTCGTGCAATGTGCCGGTTCGCGCGATCATTCCATCGGCGTGCCGTACTGCTCGCGCGTCTGCTGCATGTACTCCACCAAGCAGGCCATGCTGCTTTCGGGGCGCTGCCGCTGGCTGACATTACGATTTACTACATGGACATCCGGGCCTTCGGCAAGGGCTACGAGCAGTTCTACCAGGCAGCCAAGGCGATGGGGGTCAATTACGTTCGCGGCAAGGTCGCAAGGATCAGCCCGGTCGACGGCGGCGACGTTACGGTTCGTGTCGAATCGATGGAAGACCCGGCGGCCGCGATCATGGAGAACCGCCACGACCTGGTAGTACTGGCCCAGGGGATGATCCCGCAGTGGGATCCGCAGACACACTCCGTCGCCCAGGCCGGCGACGACGGTTTCGTGGCGACGCCCGACCCGATCTGTCCGGCTGCGACGCACGGCGAGGGACTCTTCGTCGCCGGTACGGCCAGCGGGCCCAAGGACATTGTTGATACGATCGTGGAATCCGGCTCGGCTGCCATGCAGGCCAGCGAGTATCTGCACCAGCTTCGCGCGGATGCTGGCGGAACCTCTGGCCGGGAAGCAGCAACGGCGGGTGCAAATCATGACTGACAAGGCAAGTGACAACACGGCAGCCGTCAGCAACGACGATCTTCGCATCGGCGTCTACGTTTGCAGGTGCGGCGGGAACATCTCCGACGTGATCGACGTCGAGCGCGTGGCCGCCGAAGCGCGCAAGATCCCCGGCGTGGCAGCCGGCGGGTCCATACCTTCATGTGCTCGGATCCCGGGCAGCAGTCGATCCAGGACGATATCCGCAACGAGAATCTCAACCGGGTGGTGGTGGCCTCGTGCTCGCCGTTCCTGCATGAAACCACGTTTCGTCATGCAGTCAGCCGGGCGAACCTCAATCCTTATCTTTACGAGCACGTCAACATCCGCGAGCAGGGAAGCTGGGCACACAAACACGATCCCGCTGGCGCTACCGATAAGGCGATCCGGCTGATTGCTGCCGCAGTAGGAAAACTCTCTCGCTCACGTGCCCTCGAACCCATCCGTCTGCCCAACCATCGCAGGGTCCTCATCATCGGCGGCGGCATCGCCGGCATGAAGGCCGCGGCGGATCTGGCAGGACGAGGCATCGACGTACTACTCGTGGAAAAGGCGGATCGCTTGGGCGGCCGGTGCAACGAACTGGGACGGGTATTTGAGACCGAACAACCCGCGGCCGGCCTGGTCGAAACACTTGTCAGACGACTCAACGAGAATCGACGCGTAAAGATCCTGCTCCGCGCCGAAGTAACCGATGTAACGGGCTTCATCGGCAACTTCAAGGTTACGGTCGAGGGGCAGTTCGGTCCAGCCGGACAAACTGACACCGTGCAGGTCGATGCTGGCGTCATTGTGGTGGCTACCGGGTTCGAGCCCTACGCGCCGCGCGAAGGAGAATATGGCTTCGGCCAGCATTCGGCAGTTGTGACCATGCCGGAGTTCATTCGGCTGATGGAGTCGGCGCCGGCCGGCAAGAGGCTGTTATACGGCGGCAAAGAGATCCGCGGCGTGGCATTCATCCATTGCGTCGGCAGCAGGCAGATCGACGGTGTGCAGGAACCCCAGCCCGATGGCAGGGTCAACGAGTATTGCTCACGGGTCTGCTGCACCACAGCCATCCGCCAGATGCTCCGCCTTCGCGAACGATTCCCCGGGACCCGGGTGTTCGATCTGCACCAGGATATCCGTACGTACGGTCGCGGGCACGAGGACTATTACTACAAGGCCTGCCAGGCTGGAGTAACGTTCTTCCGCTGGCAGGGCGAGCAGCCGCCGAGCGTGGCGGTCGAGCAGGCCGCGTCGCGCAAGGCGTCGCCCTTGAAGGTCACCGTCACCGACCAACTCACCTGGGGCGAAGAACTGACCATCCCTGTCGACATGGTTGTCCTTGCCGTGGGCATGATGCCGGGCAAGATCAACAAACTGCTAGACATTATGAAGCTCCCCGTTGGGGATGACCGCTTCTGTCTCGAAGTCCATCCGAAACTGCGCCCGGTGGAATCAGCCGTAAACGGCGTGCTGCTGGCCGGAACAGCCCAGGGTCCCAAGAACATCAACGAAAGCCTGCATGCGGGTGCGGCCGCTGCAGCCAAGGCAAGCATTATGCTTGCGACCGAGCAGGTCGAGCTGAACCCGTTCGTGGCGACGGTCGATCCAGCAGCAATGTGAAGGCCTCGGCCTCTGCCAGGCCGAATGCGAATACGACGCCCTGACCGTGGTGGAAAAGGAAGTTGACGGGCAAACCGTATTCCGGGCCGAGATCAACCCGGGCGTCTGTGCCGGCTGCGGCGCGTGCGTGGCGGTCTGCCCGCATCGGGCGATCGAACTACAGGGCTGGTCGCTGGATCAGTACGAAGGAATGGTCGACGGGATCGTCGGCGCTATACCAGCCGGGGCGTCCTCGGACGGCTAACCAGGAATGTGTAACAGGAGTCGCTTGCGATGGCGGCAAAGACGTTGACAGCCCAGCAGAAACAGGCCCTCGCCGTCATGCGACAGCGGTTGGGCCCGGTGCCGGAAAGCCTGCGGAATACCACAAGCAACTCGTCCAGACCAACAAGGCCGTTAAGGCCGCGTTGGCCGAGGCGTCCCAGGCGACCGTGCCGCAAATCGCCGAGACGACCGGCCTCGATGCCCGGAAGGTTTTCTGGACCCTGGCCGCCATGCGCAAATTCGGCGAGGTCCGCGAGGCGGGCGAAGATGGTGATTACCCGCTGTACGCTTTGGTAGAACCGGAAAGGGCTTAGCAGGACGAGAGCGGCTGTTGTCGCTGTCATCGTGAGAAAAGCGAAGGATCTCGACGCGTCAGATTCACAGAACGCCACAAGGATGTTGCGATGGCACATACGGTAGATGCAAACCTGATGGACCGGATTCGCCGATACGGCGCATTCGATGTCTCCGCCTGCTTCAATTGCGGCAACTGTACGGCGGTCTGTCCGCTGTCGGGTCAGCTGACCAACTTCCCCCGCCGGCTTATCCGCTACGGCCAGGTCGGCATGGAAGACCGCTTGCTGGCCGACAAGGACCTGTGGATGTGCTACTACTGCGGCGAGTGCTCGCAGACCTGCCCCCGTCAGGCTGAACCCGGCGAATACATGGCTCAGCGCCGGCGCTACGCGATCAGCCGCTACGATGTGACCGGCCTGTCGCGTGCGATGTTCCGCTGGCGATCGTTCCATGTGATCTTCTTCCTGGTGCTGTCGGCGCTGGTGACGCCTGCTGCTGCTGTGGCACAAGGGCGACATGAACGGCCGGCAACTGGCGCTGTTCCAGTTCATCCCAGGCCAGGTGATCCACGACGTCGGCGTGGGGGCCTTCGTCATCGTCGGACTGGCGGGACTGGCCGGCCTGGGTTCGATGTTCCTGCGATTCCGGACAACACAACGTGCTGCCGGGGTGCACCTGGCGCTGTCGCCGTCAATCCTGTTCGGCGCAGCCGTCCATGCCATGCGGGAATCGCTCGCCCAGTTACGCTACCGCGACTGCGACAACGAGCAGCCTGCCACGCCACTGCGGCCCAAGCCGTGGCTCGTGCATGCGATGATCCTCTGGGGCTTTCTGGGCTTGCTGGCGGCCACGTCGCTGGACTTCATGTTCAAGCCGATCGGCTCGGCTGTGCCACCGTGGTACCCGACCCGACTGCTCGGCACCGTCAGCTGGTCTCGTCTGTCTGGCCGGGGCGTCCATCGCCTTGTATCGCCGGATCACGAAACCTGCGCCGGGTTATGCCCATACCCGCCTGGCCGACGGGTTCTTCCTCGGCCTGCTGATCGCAGCCGTGGTGACGGGCCTCGGAACCGAGATCGTCGAATATGCTGCCACGGCGTCGCTGTTCGCCTACGTTCTGTTTCTGGTACACGTAGTGCTGGCGATCGACTTGATTGTGCTGCTGCCGGTGACGAAATTCGCCCATGCGATGTACCGGCCGGCTGCACTGTTTCTGCATCGCTGGGCGGAATTGAGTCTGGCACGGCCAGCCGCTGCCGCCGAGACAGCCGGCTGATAGCGCCGCTGTCGTGGTGTATGGCAGCGGAAAAGAACGAAATAGGAATCGAACCGGTCCGGATGGCAAGGGCCGGCACACGAATGAATCTTCAGGTGACTTTGTTGCAGGGAGTACCGGCATGACCACTGACGCAGTAGAGAACAAATCGCAGGACGCGCTGATCCAGGACCTGCTGACCCGCGTGGAGGCACTCGAGGCCAAGGCCCCGGGCGACCGCCTGGCCATCGGCGTAATGAGCGGCAATCTCGATACGACCATCGCCTCCTTCATCATCGCCCTGGGCGCCGCCGCCTACGACATGGAGGTGGACATGTTCTTCACCTTCTGGGCGACCGCCGCCTTGCGCAACCCGAAGAAGAAGCCCAGCAAGGGACTGCTCGACAAGATGTTCGGCTGGATGCTGCCGTCCAGTTCGAAGAAACTGCCGCTTTCCAAGATGCAGATGGCCGGCATCGGCCCGAAGATGATCCGCGGCGTCATGAAGAGCCGGGGCGTCAAGTCGCTGGAGGAGTTGATGAAGGACGCAGCCGACCTGGGCGTGCGGATCCACATCTGCGAGATGTCGATGTCGGTGATGGGCCTGAAGGCCGAGGAGATGATCGACTATCCTCACCTCGACTATGTCGGCGTAGGTACGTTCGTCAGCCTGATGTCCGACGCGAAGCAGACGCTATTCCTCTAAGGCTGCATGGGGGAACTGCCGGTTTTCGGGGCCAGGAACAACGATTCGTCGCAAGGGCCGCGCCTGGTGTATGGTAGATCAGGTGCGGCCCGGCGTTACCAGATCAAGTCGCAGTCCGCGGTGTCACACCTCATTTCCCTCGCCGGGTTTGCCAGTCGGAGAGCTCGCGTCCTCTGTAGCCTTGGGGGATTTCATATCGTGGATGGCGCGAAACCACTTCCTTCCAGCGATGCAGAAACTTACGATCGTTGGCATGGCGGCCCGTTTTTTCCTTGAGCATGTTGAAAAAAGGTGCTATTTCTATCTGACTAGGTCGTACGCAGAATGCTGACGTTACAGTCGCAGACGCCGGTTGAGTTAGCGGCCGCGCACCATCGCTTGGGAGAGGGAACAGACGATCATGACTACGGGACAGTTCATCTCGAACGTTGGGGCGCGATTTACGCGTCTGTTTCCGGGCACGGGCGTCGCATCGCCGGCGACACCACGAGGGTTCGTTGCCTGTGTCGCCATGACGGTCTCTTTGCTGGCGATGTCGTCGGCATCGGCAGCCGAGCTCACCGTGTCCGGCGGGCCACGTCAGATCAACACCTACAACAGCAGCGGCTATGTGTGCTTCAATCCGGTGGCAACGGGCGGGGCGGGCTCGTACGCATGGGACCTGTCGAGTAACCCTGGCAGTTCGTTTGCTATCGATCGCGCGGGGGGCGGTTCGTCCTGCCAAGGCTCTGGCTGCGGGGGACTATCCGATCACGGTCCGAGTTACCGATGGCGCCGGTGCTACGGCTACAGAGAACGTAGTGGTATCCGTGGTCGATACCGGCATTGTCGTCCTGAATACGGATACGATCTTCGACAACTACGCCGGCAGCAACTGGTTCTGTCCGACCGGCATTTTTGCCGACGGCTTCAATAACAACGCAACCAACACGACATGGACGATTACGGACCCTTCGGGATACTTCGCCCCCGTGCAGGGCTATAACTATCGAGCTCAAAAAAGGCGTTCCGCCCGTCGGTGACTACCCGATCACCCTGGCACTGACCCAGAACGGCAACGCCCTCGGGCCTTTCAACTTCACGATCCACGTCGTGCCAGCGAAGCCGATCACGCATATCGACTTTGCCGCCAATACCGTCAGCACGAGCCAGGGCGCAGGCGTTACCGTGGGAACCGCTTCAACGATCGTCTGGGAACCGGGCTACCAGTGGAGCGTTCTCAGCACCGACAACGACAGCGGTACCTTCAAGATCCTGGACCCTGCTACCGGGGTTGTTACACTCACCAAGACTCCTGCCGCCGGCGACAGACAGATCACGATCCAGGTGACGGACGGCCTGAACACTTACAGCCAGGCGGTAACCATCCACGTGGCTGAAGGCACCGTCGTGCCGCCATCCAACATGACGCTGGCCGTCCCCACGGATCTGGACAATTACACCAGCAGCGGGGTCCTTGGCACACCCACCGTCTCGGGCGTCCCCGGGGCGAAAACCTGGTCCTTTTCGGGCGACGGCGTCGGCTATCGCTATGCCATCGATCCGGCCACCGGCACGATCACGATCATCGGCTGCCTGTCGTACAATCCGACCATCGACGGCGTCGATTACAGTGACGTCCTGACCATCACCTGTACCGACGGGATCAACACGTGCACGAATTCATTCCATATTCCTGTAGCCGCCTGCGTCGGGCCCGTTATGAACATCGGGCCGGGACAGCAGTATGCCCACCTGAATGATGCCATCGCCTACATCCATGCCCATGGCTGGGGACGACCTTTTGCCGGGGTGACTTTCAATGTCTTCCCCTCCGACGATCCGGACTACTACCACAATGACGGCCAGTGGTACCCGGTCAACGGCAACTTCCGCGTGCCGGTGACGATCCAGGGTGCGACCGGCCATCGCTTCCCGAAGTTCTGGGGCGGCGGTATCTACTACGGCAAAGGCTTCTTCATGGGCTACAGCTATGACATCTGGATCAAGAACATAGAAATCGCGTACGTCACCTCCGGCTCGAACGCCTCCAGCAATGACAACCGCACCGGCGTCTGCAAGGAGTCAGGCTGCCATACCGGCAACGTCTTCCTCGACAACTTCTATATTCACGACTGCCAGGATGGCATCGCCAGGGGAGCACCCGGCTGTAAGTGGTTCATCACGAACGGCCGGGTCTCACACTGCGGCGTCGGCGAAACCGGCTATACGCATAATATCTACGTCCAGGGCGACCTGGCACTGTTCAAGAACGTCCTTACCGACACCTCGTCGGTCGGCCACACGCTCAAGTCTCGCTGCAAACAGACGATCATCGATCATTGCCGCATCTACGATGGCGAACTGGGCTGCGGCTCGATCAACATCGACCTGCCCGAAGGCGGCGTCGACACGATCACAAATACCGTCGTCCAGAAGGGTCCCAATTGGCAGAATATGTATAGCGTTCATTTCGCCAACGCGGGCGACAGCCATGCGGGTTGGCCCTTCCACCACCTGGCTGCTTCAGGCAATTGGTTCTTCGGCGATGCCTGGTCGCCCAGCAGCATAACCGCCGTAACGGATGTCAGTATGGTCGGCACGGTCGACTACCTTCCCGCCTCGATCACCATGGCGGATAATTCCTTCTTCGGCTACCTGCCGGGCAACTACGAAACGACCCGGCCGAACCGCGACGGCCATCTCGGCGAGACCAGCGTCACCGGCAGCGTCGGCCTGTCCGCGCAACCGCCGCTCGACTGGAGCTTCCCGGTCCCGGCCCGGATCCGACCATCGACAGCCCGCCCGGGCCGTTCCTCGCTCCGTACGGTGTTGTCGGCGGTCCCCAGATCACCCTGCCCGTTAATGAGATTCGCATCGACGCCGATTCGCCCATCGGATCCCCCGTGGTCCAGCCGACGTGGCTTCCGGGCAACTCCGGCGCGACCTCACCGACCTGGTCCTCGCAAAAACCCCGGCGGCAGATATGCAATCGATCCGACGACCGGCGCGATCACCACGGCTGCGCCGCTGATCCCCGGCATGATCGATGTCCTGGAACTCAACATCTCCCAGTCAGGCTATCATTTCTGGCAGACTTACGGCGGCGCCACCTATTACGATCACCCGACCGACGGTTCGTTCATCCATTCGATCTACATCGTCGTCTCGGGCGATGTGCCGCCGACGCACAACATCACGACCACGGCGGGTGCAGGCGGAACCATCACCCCCGGCGGCGTTGTTGTGCTCAACGAAGGCGACTCGCAGACCTTCACCATAACGCCGAACGCCACATACGTCATCACCGATGTCCTCGTCGACGGCGTCTCCGTCGGCCCGGTCTACAATTACACGTTCAGCGACGTCACGGCCGACCACACGATCAGCGCAACCTTTGAACTGCCCCCGTACTACACGATCACCGCCTCAGCTGGCGCCGGCGGCACGATCACCCCCAGCGGCCAGATCGACGTCGATCGCGGCGGATCGCAGGCCTTTGCCATTGCAGCCGATCCTGGCTTCGTAATCGCAGCCATCACCGTCGACGGTGCCGCCAAGACGATCACCAACACCTACACGTTTTCGAGCGTCAACACAAACCACACGATCGCAGTGACATTCAGGCGCCATCCCCAACACAATCAAAGCCTCAGCCGGCACCGGCGGCGCGATCAGGCCCGCGGGTGCAATAACGGCCCCGTCAGGGACCTCTCCAACCTTCACGATCGCCGCCTACACGGGGCATGTCATCGCCGACATCACCGTCGACGGCGTGTCCGTCGGACCGGTTGCCACCTACACATTCGACAATGTCATTGCCAGCCACACGATCGCCGCAACCTTTGCCCCGGTCGGCAATGCCGCGCACCCGGTTCTTTGTTGACTTTGAAACCCAGGGCGATGAGAACCTGTTCGCTCCTGTCAGGCAAGCGACTGGGCCCGGTGTCCCAGGCCACGACGGCAATATGGGCCAGGTCCAGACTGGAGAGGCTCCTGCCTGGGCAATCTACGCACCCGGCGGGGTCGCCTACCCGGTAGGCATCGACACGATCAGCCGATGTCAGTCTCCACTCGCCAGGCACCGGAGGCACGTCGGCCTTCATCGGCCTCGTTTTGCAGCAGAAGTCAACTGATGAACAATATGAAGCGATGCTCCGGGCCGCCGCTGGCCAGATCACCCTTGTCGTCGGCAACCTCGACGCAACCGGCGCGGACGTCGCCAGCCACTCGTCCGCCCAAAGCGTCGTGATCGGTACGTATGAGGAAGGCACAACCCCGGTCGATCTCGGCTGGTACAGAATCGCCGCCGTGGTCACCACCGTCGATGCCGACAAGTACCAGGCGGCAATAACGCTAACCCGGCCGGATCTGACTACCGCAACAGTCACCTATGTCGACTCCGGCCCCGCGCGATATACAACGGCCTCACCCGCTGGATTCCACGCATACGCCCCGAACGGCACAATCCTGAACGTCGACAACTTCCGCATCGGCAGTATCCCTATCGTGCAATTCGACGCGACGCAAGCGGCTGGCCCCGGGACAGTCACACCGGCCAGCCTGACCGTCTCGCTCAGCGGTGTCCACAGCCAGCCGGTAACTGTCACCTTCGCCCACACCGGCGGCACGGCCGCGGAGAACGTCGATTTCCTGATGCCCGCCACGTCCACCGGCGGCATGTTCGCCCTGAAGCGCAGTCCCGGCCTGACCGACAGCACCCGTTTAGACGCCAGTTTTGCTACCGCCATCACGAATGGATCGATCACCGTCATCACCGGCCCAGACGCAGCCCAGGACACGGATTTCTGGACCAACACCGGATGGGCCGCGCAGAGCTCCTACTGTAACTATGGCGCCAGGCCGTCCATTCAGTTCGGCTCGACCTTCTTCCTCTCGAAGTTCGACGTGGCAGCCATACCCGCATTCGCCGGCAGTACGATCAACAAGGCCCAGCTGCGTTTGTACTACAGCGGCGGCAACACGGGAATCAACAACACCAGTTACGTCACCTCTTCCGACTGGATCGAAGGGACGCAAAACAGCGCGTACCCGGGCGCAGCCGGCGGTGCCAGTTTCGCCCATCCGATGGGCAGGAATACCAACCAGAACCAGGATGCCGACGGCGGCACGGCCGGCCCGCTGCACACCTGGGCGAACAACGACTGGTTGCCCTGAGCAAGGATGTCAGTACCGTTTCTGTCCCTATCGGCCCGCACAACGCCGGCAGCGATTTCGCCGTGTACGATGTGACGCCAATCGTCCACTCTGGGCCAGCGGCACGCCCAACTACGGTTTCTGCACCTGGAGCAATACGTCGAACAATTACAGCGTCCAGTTCAGTGAGACCACGGCGGGTACCAACTGCCAACCCGTCCTGGTGATCGACTACGCCAATCAGACAGCCCTTACCAGCCTGACCTTTAGTCCTGGCGAGACGTCCAAGTCGATGCCGCTGACGATCCTGGACAATCTGACCTCAGGTCCTGACAAAACGATCGTGATCGGTCTCTCTGCACCCGTCAATGCGACGCTGGGAGCCAACGCCGCATGCACCTACACCATCACCGGCAGCGATGTGGCGGCCTGCTACCCCCTCGCGCCGCAGGTCAGCGCCGCAACCGCCACGACGGTCCGGCTGCTCAACCTTGGCAACGAGAATAGCGCCACTACCGACTACCTGCTGCGGGAAGGCACAACAGGCCAGTACATCGGCCCGGCGGGGATGCTGCAATCAACCCCGTTCTGGCGATCGCGCGATGCCTGGGCAGATGTGGTAGTCGCCGGCCTGAATGATTCCACTGCCTACCTGTTCCAGGCCAAGGCGCGTAACACTGCCGGGATCGAAAGCGATTACGGCCCCGCTGCCGGCGTAACGACCAGCATAGCAGGCGACCTCAACGGTGACAGTTATGTCAACGTTGGTGACCTGCAGATCCTTGTCGCGGCATGGGGCAGTGACAGCGCAGGCGGCAGCAGTTGGAACGCCGCCGCCGATGCCAATAGCGACGGCTACGTCAACGTTGGGGATCTGCAGACGCTCGTCGCTAACTGGGGGCGGTCGCTGTAGGGCTCGACCTGTCAGGGCCGGGAAGCTGCAAAGGGTATGTGTTGTCTTGCCGCGGCTGGACCATGAGTCGGTACGCGGTCGATCATCAGGACGATGTTCCTATAGCATCCCCAGCAACCTGTGG
The DNA here is from genome assembly GCA_963787325.1 of uncultured Planctomycetota bacterium. Lineage (GTDB taxonomy): Bacteria > Planctomycetota > Phycisphaerae > UBA1845 > JANYLN01 > CAWBCK01. Next base: position 4,441,255 of record CAWBCK010000005.1, on the reverse strand, counting down.
CGGACCTCGTCAAGCCGGGCGGGGTCATTCACCTTTGCACCAGAGCCATCCGTCACGTAGACAACGTCCACAACCTGGTCGATGTGCGTGGCAATCCGGGCGGTGTGCACCGACAGGCCGCATTCAAAAAGCGTGCCGGCGATGACATACAGCAACCCCGGTCGATCGTCCGCAAAGATCTCCATGATCGTAAACCGGTCGGATGTGTCGTTGTCGATCTCAACCTGTGCGGCGCTGCTGCCTGCCAGCCGGCGCGCTCCATGTGGTATCCGCCGCTCGGTACGAAACGAATCAACGGTTGCGCGTCCAAGCAAAACCTGCTCGATTCGCGAGGCAACATCGCTGTATCTGCCCGTAGGGGGCTCGCCCGCATAGTCGCCGTCGCTGCCGCGGAAGGTGTCGATCACCACGCCGTCCGGCCGGGTGACGATCTGAGCACTGGCGATCTGGAAGCCACTCCACGCCAGTACGCCGGTCACCTTGCTGAAGATTCCTGGCGTAAGGCGGTCGCTGGCGAACACGGTATAGGTGGACAACCCGGTGGTTTGATCGTATTCGCCGGTCACGCGAACGCCTTCTGCCGAAAGCTCGCGCAACGTTTTGAGATTGCCCGCGATCTGGGCGATATCCGTACCAAGCAGATAGTCCGCAGGCATCGCCTCTATCTGCCGGGCGAGCCAGCGCTCCGGAAACTGCCCGGCTAACCCCCGGCGCAGCTTCTTAGCGCAGCCGAGAGTCGCTGCTGCTGATGTCCGATCGGGGCCTGCCCTGTCAGCGCTTCACCGGCACGGAGGTACAGATCGGTCAGCAGGGATTCCTTCCATGGTGTCCACAGCCCGGGTGCGACGGCTTCGATATCAGCGGCTGTCAGGACATATAGCATGCAGAGCAGCTCGGGCGTTCCGACGCGCCGAGCAAACTCCAGCACGGTATTGAATTCTGACAGATCGCGACGAAAGGCCGTCACGGACATGATCAGATGAGCCTGAACCAGAAAGACCAGCACGTGACGCTCGTGGCTGTCGAGCCCGAACTGCCCAGCCATGTCTTCCGCCAGCCTCTTGCCTGCCTCGCAGTGGTCCTCCTCAAAGCCCTTGCCGAGATCGTGCAGCAGGATCGCCAGATGCAGCAGGTCTTTCCGGCGAATGCTTCTGTACGCCTCGCCGAGCAGGCCGCGGTCATCGAGGCGGGTCGCGGCATTCTCCACGGCCAGAAGGGAATGCTCATCCAGCGTGTAATGATGGTACAGGTTAAACTGAATAAGGCCCCGCGCCCGGTCGAACGGCGGGATCAGCTTACTCAGCAGACCGACACGCGCCACGTCGCGCAGGAATGGTCCCAGCGACACCGGGTTGCCCAGGTATTCCAGAAACCTGCGGCGCACATCAATTGTGACGATGCATTCCGGAACCATCGACCGCACGCGGTCGATCGTGGCGGCATCTACGGCGACGCCATGATGTCTCGCCAGATCGAATACCTGCAGCAGCATATCCGATTGCGTCAGGGCCTCGTCAGTGGCCGCCGGATCGATCCGTACGGCATCCCGACCCACGAGAATATCGCCAACACGATACGTGGTAAGCCGTCCGATCAGGCCAGGCTTGCTGCCCGCGCCGCGAAGGCGATCCACAAATCGCAGGACGGCGTCGTTGACCTCAGCGGTCTGCCGATAGTAGTGCTGCATGAACCGTTCAACGCCGAGGAGCGGTCCCTGTTCATAAAAACCCAACCACTCCGTCAGGCGAAGCTGCTCCTGGCGTGTCAGCACATCCTGGGCGGAATTGGCGTGAAAGTGCATCTCGTTGCGGATTCGGTGCAAAAACTCCCAGGCATCGTGCAGGGCGTCGGCGTCGCGGCCGTCAAGCACTCCCCGTTGACAAAGCATGTCAGGCTCGGCCGTTTCATACCGCGCGGTAGCCATCCATCGGAACAGGTGAATATCGCGAAGTCCGCCGGGGCTCTTTTTGATGTTCGGTTCGAGCAAATAGACGGTGGCGACGTGATAGTCACTGTGTTCAGCCGCGCGTTGTGCAAGCAGCCGGTCGGCGAAGCGTGCCAGCGGCAGCGACGTAATGTGCCGCTTGACCGCGGCCTGCAGATCAGCGAACAACGTCTGTCCGCCCGCGAGCAGTCGCGTCTCGAAAAGGGCTGTCAGAGCCGGGATATCCTTGCCCGCAAAGGCCATGCATCCTTTGACGGTGCGAACGCTCTGGGAGATCTTCAGCCCCGCATCCCAGAGAGATCGTACCAGGCTGCCTATGAGATCCTGCACGCATCGCGACGGTTTGGGCGTGTGCAGGAATAGCAGATCAATATCCGATCCCGGAGCCAGATCCCCGCGACCGTACCCCCCGGTAGCCACGATCGCCAGATTCTGCTGGAGTTGGGTATGCTGGGCCGCCAGCATGGATCCGACGGCCTGGTGATATGCCTGCCGAACGATCTCATCGCATGCGGCAGTCAATGCCATGGAAACTTGCAGGCCAGACGCGGCGGTCCTGTGCAAGTGCAGGATTTCCGCGCCTGGCCGCAAGCATAACCCTAAGGTCTATCAAATCGCCGACTCACCCTTTTCCGCCGTGCGGATTCGGACGACTTCGTAAAGATCTGTAACGAAGATCTTACCGTCGCCGATCTGTCCGGTGCGGGCCGCCTTGACGATCGCTTCCAAGGCACAGTCCAGCAGGTCGTCGGGCACGACCACGTCAATCTTCACCTTGGGGATGAAGTCCACAGTGTACTCGGCTCCTCGGTAGTGTTCGGTATGTCCCTTCTGCCTGCCGAACCCGCGGACCTCCAGCACCGTCAGCCCCTGCACACCGATGGCTGTCAGTGCGCTCTTGACCTCTTCGAGTTTGAAGGGCTTGATAATCGCTTCGATTTTCTTCACGGATATATCCTTTCCAGCGCGTTGTTACCAGTTCTTTCCGGATGTCGCCATGGCCGAAGAGGCACTCTCCCGCAGACTGACTCCCGCAGGACCGATTTCCTGCTTGACCAGCTGGAAGTTCGGGTAGCCCTCCATGCCGTGCTCGTCGATGTCCAGGCCGCGCAGTTCCTCTTCGGGTTTCACACGCAGGCCCATGGTTGCCTTGATGGCGAAGAACAGGGCGAAGCCCGTGACCAGACACCAGCCGCCGACCATCACCACACCGACGGCCTGCATCATCAGCTGCGCGGCGCCGCCGCCATAGAAGAGCCCGGACAGCGGCCCGGTCGACCCATAGATCGGGTTGGCAAACAGGCCCAGCGCCAGGGTGCCCCAGATGCCGTTGACCAGGTGCACCGACACGGCACCGACCGGATCATCAATCTTCAGTTTACTGTCGACGAAGACCACCGAGAAGACGACCAGCACGCCACCGATCAGCCCGATCAACCCTGCCGCCCACGTATCGACGAAGGCACAGGGTGCGGTAATGGCCACCAGTCCCGCCAGACAGCCGTTGCCTGCCATACTGGCGTCCCACTTGCCGAACCACAGTTTCGAGATCAGCAGCGCTCCGATCGTGCCGGTGGCCGCCGCGAAGTTCGTAGTCACCGCGATATGAGAGATCGCCGCGCCCGAACCGGTCGCCATCATCGTGCTGCCCGGGTTGAAGCCGAACCAGCCGAGCCACAGGATGAACACACCCAGGACCATCAGCGGGAAGTTGTGACCCGGGATCGCGTTGACCTTGCCGTCAGGGCCGTATTTGCCCATGCGCGGCCCGAGCACGACGGCCCCGGATAGCGCCAGCCAGCCGCCGACCGAATGGACGACCGTCGATCCGGCGAAGTCGAACATGCCCTTGTCCGCCCCGAACAGGTTACCCGGCGACAGAATGCCGCCGCCCCAGATCCAGTGGCCGGCCACAGGGTAGATGATCAGCGAGATAAAGATGCTGTAGACCATGTAGCAGGAAAACTTCGTTCGCTCCGCCATGGCCCCGGAGACGATCGTGGCCGCCGTTCCGGCGAACACAAGCTGAAAGATGAACTTGGCATCGAGAGGCACGGGCGTCCAGGATAGCGACCCGAACGTCGTGGCGGGATCGCCGGAAAGGAAGAAGCCGCTCGTGCCGAACCAGGCCGTGCCTGCCCCGAACATCAGCGCGAAGCCGACCGCCCAGAACACCGCGCTGGCAAAGCAGAAGTCCAGCAGGTTCTTCATGCAGATGTTGACCGTGTTTTTGGCACGCGTCAGGCCCGTTTCGACGAGCGCAAAACCCGCCTGCATCCAGAAGACCAGGAACGCCGCGATGAGCACCCAGACGGTGTCCATGTCCACCGCGTTCGACTGGACCTTCTGCATGATGGCCTCCGGCGTGATGGTCGCAGGCGAATCGGCCGCCCACACCGGAGCCGCCCACAGCAACGCGACCACCGCAACGGCGATAGCCGCCGCAAGCCAATGACGATTTCCTAAAACGCTCCTACGCACATTAGTCCTCCTGACGACTGCTCTGCCAATGCCCTCAGTCCATGACGGTTTTCGGCCGGTCCGGAAACAGGTGGACGATGTCTATGGCTGACAGACACGTATGGCTAAAGCAAGCAGCATGCCAGAAGGTACTTAGTGATCGATGAATCATGTAACATGCGTCGCCGTCGCAAGTTGTGGCGGCTTGGGCCGGGCCAACCAACTGGTAGCCCAAGGCTTTGCGTGTTACCGCCACGTAGGTAAGGATACGGCGACCTACCGATATGTATGATTTTGCCTCTCTTGGGTAGAGTTCGCAGTGCACACAACAGGAAGTCCCCGTACATCAGGCATCCGCAAACGAGACCGAAGCGTAAGCGAGAATACCCGTTCTCCGTAGCGTGTCTAAGTTCCGGTTCGCTGAAAGCCTCCGCAGGCGCCCGTCATGCCCTGCGCAACAGGTAGTTGTATTCCTGCGTCATTGGATCCACGAATGGCGACTGCTCGAGATCGCCCCATCGTGCCACAACTTCGGGACCTTCGATCTGCAGTAGCAGTTCCAGTTCAGCCGGATAGCCCGAATATTTCATCAAAATTAGTGGATTGGCTATGGCGCGAAGCCCTTACTGTCGGGTATAAAAGGAGTTACGAAGGCTTCTTCCTACCCAACAATAAGGGACTTCACATGACAGACTGTACCACAGAACCACTGCTGTTTTCCAGCCTGCCGCGCCAGCGAGTTGTCGCCGACTTCGCCGGGGGCACCCTTACCAGCGACAGCGGCTTGTTGCTGCTGCGAGAGGTCAATCGGCGCACCCGGCTCATCGAGGCCATTACCGCGGCCCTGGCGGATCCGCGCGACCCAGCCCGGATCACCCACCAGATGCAGACGCTGCTGACCCAGCGGATCTTCGGCCTGGCTGGCGGCTACGAGGATCTCAACGATCAACAGACCCTGCGGCACGACCCGCTGCTGGCGGTGCTGGCTGAGCAGCGGCCCGACGCGGACCAACCTCTGGCGAGTCCGCCGACACTCTGTCGCCTGGAGAACACCATCGACCGGGCCAGTCTCTGGCGCTTTGCCGACGTGCTCGTCGAACAGTTCATCGCCTCACACGAGACGCCGCCTACGGAACTGGTCCTGGACTTCGATGCCACCGACGCCCGGCTGCACGGCATGCAGGAAGGCCGCTTCTTCCACGGCTACTATGGCGACTACTGCTACCTGCCGCTGTACGTCTTCTGCGGGGATCAACTGCTGGCCGCGTACCTGCGGCCGTCCAAGATCGACGCCGCCAGGCACAGCCGGGCGATCTTGCGGCTGCTGGTAAACCGGTTGCGGCGGGTGTGGCCGAAGGTCAAGATCGTCTTTCGTGCCGACAGCGGCTTTTGTCGTTGGAAACTGCTGCGTTGGTGCGATCGGCACGATGTACAGTACGTCGTCGGCCTGGCCAGAAACAGCGTTTTGCAGGGGCTGCTGGCCGATACGATGGACAAGGCCGCCGAGCAGTTTGAGGCGACCCAACGCAAGCAGCGGCTCTTCTGCGAGTTCCAGTACGCCGCCGGCACCTGGGACAGGCCCCGCCGGGTCATCGGCAAGGCCGAGCACAACAGCCAGGGCGCCAATCCTCGCTTTATTGTAACGAATCGACCGGGCGATCCCCAGGCGTTGTACGACGAGGTGTACTGCCAGCGGGGCGAGATGGAGAACCGCATCAAGGAACAGCAACTGGACCTGTTCGCCGATCGGGTCAGTTGCCGGAAGTTCCAGGCCAACCAGTTCCGCCTGCTGCTGGCCGCGGCGGGCTATGTCCTGGTCGAGAGCCTTCGCCGTCTGGGCCTGGCGGAAACGGAGTTGGCCCAGGCCCAGGCCGGCACGATCCGGCTGAAACTGTTCAAGGTGGCGGCGCGGGTGGTGGTCAGTGTGCGACGGGTGGTACTGCATCTGGCCAGCGGCTATCCGTTGCAGGACCTGTTTCGCCAGATCCTGCGTCGGCTGCAACGCCGCGAGCCTGCCACCACTTCCAGCGGATAACCCGTCGGGAACCCGGCGGCCGGCTGTGGGGGAAAGGGCAGTCCTGCGCCGCAGGAGGCCCCATGCCTTCGGCGACCGCCATCGACCGGTCAATATGCTGCCCGATCAAACCTCATCGTGCTGATGAAATATCCGGGATAGACCCGTCGTCGCCGTTCTGTCCCCCTCTCGATCACGGTCGGTTCCCCCGACGTAGTTCTGCTTTTCCATCGGCATCGCACCGTCTTGATCTGGCTGATGGGGTCATAGGAGAACGCCTCATCCGTTGAAGCCAGTTTCCGCTGCGGAGTAGTGAAACTGAGAAAGGCCCGGCCGTCCTCTGCGAGGTGATTGCACGTGCGTGACAGGCAGGCCAGCTGATCCTGTTGATCCAGCAGGTAGACGAATCCATCATCTTCCAGAATGACAATATCAAACCACCTTGTTAGCAATGTTCCCGTGGCGATGCCCGGATCCGTTTCGCCGTGCGTGCTTCCTTACTTTGGACGCACGCATCTCGACATCACCGGTCCGCGGCAGCCAGATGGGGCTGGGTTAGCGGACACGTCCTCTGACGCGGCATGCAAAGGCTGACCGACATCCACCTCGGCTTCAGCCTAGCCAGATGTCGGTAATTGAAGGGTTGGGCTACACACCCAGATCAGGACTTCGGAGGCGACAAGACAGCGGGCTCGCAAGCCCTATTGGCCCGCGAGCCCGCTGTTGTGTTGTCTTTGACTATCGGACCCTGTGGGCCCGAGGTCGTCAGAGATTGCTACTGGGCGGAAAGCGCCCAGGCATGCACGACGGTCGGTTTCAGATAGCCACCTTCATAGCCGTAGAGGATCTGATTGGTGGCATCATAGGCCAGACCGTCAAGCGAATCCGAACCGATGTCCGTCGAGAACAGAGAGTCCTGTACCGACAGCGTCTTGTAGGGTTGCGGATCGTAGAGGTTCGTGGCGCCGGCGATATCCGTGGCGTCGTAGAACCACAACGTTGCAGCTGCCGCCGAATCATCCGTGCCCGCTACGATGATGTTGTCCGTGCCGTCAACACTGACCCAGGCGACTGCGGAGTACGTGTCGCTGCTGTCGTAATTGTCCATCTGGTAGGCGCTGTTATACACCACCAGACCCGTTGGTGTGGCCATGGGGTTATTCCAGGGATCGACGGACCGCAGGCAGATGCCGTAGAGACCGCCGACAGCCAGCAGGTTTTTGCCGCCGGCATAGCTGTTGGCCCAGGCATCGGGAAGCTGGCAGATGCCCATGCCGACATAGGACCAACTTGAGGTCTGCGATGCGGACTCGTTGGTTCCGTCGCGATCGATCGATCGCCAGACGGGCGACGTTCCGCCGGTGCTGTAGTAGAGTGTGTCATCGGTGCTGCGCAGGACCATGCCCTTGGGATTGTTGGACGTGTCGAATGACTGTAGCGGGGAAACGCTATTCAGCAGGCTGATGTCTGTCGTATTGACTAGCGTTGGAATCGAAACCTCATAAACCTCGGGATCGCCGCTGGTCGCCCCGTCCGAGAGGAACAACGAGCCGCTGCCGCTGTTGCCCGACGGGTAGTACGTCAGATCGCCACCATACACGCTGACCAGGTTCGAGACCTTGAATGCGCCCAGGTAACTCAGGTTGATACCCGGTTCAAGGGTTGTCGCCGGTTCAACATTCGATAGACCAGACGAGTTTGGTACCTCGTCAACAGTCTTGATCGCAAAGTAGTAGGTTGTATTCGGACTGAGGCCCGAGATGGTCATGGACTCGTTGCTGGTGGCTACTGCTGGTGTTGGGCCGGTTACTTGTGTGGCTGCATCCCAGTTGGCTTCGGTGATCGTGCTCTGCGAGTAGCGGATGTCATACGCAGCCGCTGTCCCCGTGCTGCCGTCGTCGCCAGGAGCCGTCCAAGTCAGCCTAACAGATGAAGAGGTCTCGTTATCCGCTGTCAGGTCCGCAACATCCGCCGGAGCCGTAACATCCGGTACCGAAAGTGCCCATGCGTGGACAACGGTCGGTTTCAGGTAGCCACCTTCATAACCATAGAGGATCTGATTGGTGGCATCGTAGGCCAGACCGTCGAGCGAGTCCGAGCCGATGTCTGTCGAGAACAGGCAGTCCTGTACCGACAGCGTCTTGTACGGCTGCGGATCGTACAGGTTCGTCGCGCCAGCGATGTCGGCGGCGTCGTAGAACCACAACGTTGCAGCCGATGCCGAGTCATCCGTACCGGCTACGATGATGTTGTCCGTGCCGCCAACACTGACCCAGGCGACGCCGTTGTGAGTGTCGTTGCTGTCGTAATTGTCCATCTGGTTGGTGCTGTTATACACCACCAGGGCGGTCGGTGAGGCCATGGGATTATTCCATGGGTCGACGGATCGCAGGCAGATCCCGTAGAGACCGCCGACAGCCAGCAGGTTCTTGCCGCCGGCATAACTATTGGCCCACGCGTCGGGAAGTTGGCAGATGCCCATACCGACATAGGCCCAACTTGAGGTCTGCGATGCGGACTGGTTGGTTCCGTCGCGATCGATCGATCGCCAGACGGGCGACGTCCCGCCGGTGCTGTAGTAGAGTTTGTCATCGGTGCTGCGCCAGACCATGCCCTTGGGACTGTTGGCGGCGTCGAATCCCTGTAGCGGCGAAACGCTGTTGAGCAGGCTGATGTCCGTCGTATTGACCAATGTCGGGATCGCGACTTCGTAGATTTCGGAACCACTGCCGGTGCTACCTTTCGAGATGAACAGCGATCCGGCGCCGCTGTTGCCTGACGGGTAATAGGTCAGATCGCCATTGTACACGTTGGTTACATTGGAAACCTCGAAGGCGCAAGGTAGGTCAAGTCGATGTTGCCGCTAGCCGGCGGAGTAGCTGAGTTGACCGTGATGGTGCACGTGTCGCTGGCAGTCAGCGCCAAATAGTCAGCTAGCAGTTGCAGCACGTAGGTACCGGCCTCGCTAAAGGTAGTCTGTCGTGTCGACCGCGTTAGCATTGCCGAACGTAACAGTGCCTGGTCCTGAGACCTTCGACCACGTTACGGTTACCTGAGCCGGCGGGTTAGGATAGCCATCATCGGACACGGTACCATCCAGATTGACGGTATCCGTCGGCAGCGTGATCGTCTGATCGACGCCGGCATCAACCGTCGGGGCCTGGTTGTTCACCGCGTTGACCGTGATGGTGCACGTGTCGCTGGCGGTCAGCGCCGAATCGTCAGCCAGCAGTTGCAGCACGTAGGTGCCGGCCTCGCTAAAGGTTGCTGTCGTGTCGACCGTGTTAGCATTGCCGAACGTAACAGTGCCTGGTCCTGAGACCTTCGACCACGTTACGGTTAACGCAGCCGGATAGCCATCGTCCGACACGGTACCATCCAGATTGACGGTATCGGTCGGCAGCGTGATCGTCTGATCGGCGCCGGCATCAACCGTCGGGGCCTGGTTGTCATTGGCCGTGATGGTGTAGGTGTAGACAGTATTAGTGCCGAGCGATGCGTTCGTCGGATTGCTCAGCGTGATCTCGATGGTCTCTGCCGCCTCTGCCACGCTATCATCGACGATCGTAACCGCAACATTCTGCGTGGTATCGCCGGGGTTGAAGGTCAGCTGCGTGCCGGCTACCGTGAAGTCCGCCGGAGACGTGGCTGTACCGCCCGTAACCGCATAGTCGACCGTGACGGTCTTGCCGGAAGCAACCGAAAGCGTGACTGCCAGGTTGACCGTGCCTGCCGATTCATCGCCGGAAGAGCTGGTGGCGGCGAAGGCAACTGTCGGAGCCGGATCGTCGTTGGTGATGGTGTAGGTATAGGAAACGTTGGTTCCAAGGATGGCACCAGACGGATTGCTCAGCGTCACGACGATCGTCTCGTCGTTTTCGTTGAGGCTGTCATTGATGATCGTCAGCGGAATCGTCTGGGTGGTCACGCCGACGCCAAAGGTCAGCTGCGTGCCGCTGAGACTGTAATCGGCGCTTGTCGCCGTGCCGCCGGTGACGGCATAGTCGACCGTGACCGTACTGGTTGGCGTGTACGTCAGAGTGACAGGCAGATCCACAGACGTTGTTGTTTCACTTCCGCTGGACGCCGTAATACTGAACTGTACCGCCGGCACGGCATTGACTGTGATGGTCACCGTATCCGTCGACGAGATCAAGACTGTCGCTGGCTTCCAGCTGCAGGACGTATGTGCCCGCATCGCCGAACGACGCCGTGGTGCTCAGAGCGTTGGCATCAGCGAAAGTAACGGTGCCCGGCCCGCTGACCTTGCTCCAGGTATAGGTCAAGGCAGCAGGCGGATTGGGAAGGCCATCGTCGCTGGCCGTACCCGACAGGCTCGCCGAGGCCGGCATGTTGACCGTTTGGTCACTGCCAGCGTCGACCGTCGGCGCCTGGTTGTCATTGTCCAGGATGGTGAACGTGTGCACGCTGGCTGTTCCGAGCGTGGCGTTAACCGGACTGGAGAGCGTCAGTTCGATCGTCTCGTTGGCCTCTATGGCCGCATCGTCGAGAATCGTCAGATTGATCGTCTTGCTCGTCTCGCCTGGGGCGAACCGCAACTGCTGGTTCGGCAGATCGGCATCAAGGAACAGGACCGGCTCATAGTCGGCACCGTATTCGCTGAGATACACCGGATGGTTGCCGGCGTTGATGAAAATGCCATAGTTGGGTTTGGTGGTGGCAATCCAATCCTGCACCAGGCTCGTTATGTCCGTAACGCACCAGGCGGCACCGCCGGGTGCACTATCGAAATTGGCGAGAGCATAGATGTCATCGCCGTCGCTGGTGACGCTGAACATCGAGTCGCTGGCGCTGCCCCAGCCCGGTGTCCCTGCTGCTGTCGTGTAGAGACCATTGGGATGAGCCCAGCAGACACCTTCGGCGGCAGGATCCGCGCAGGATAGTCGCCATCCTTGGTGCCTTCGGTCCAGTTGTACTCTTAATGGGCGCCCAGAGCATCGAGGTATTGCCCGCCGAACAGCGGACACGCAGCTCGCCTTGTTGATGGTTGCTCCGGCGTAGCCTGAGAGGTCAAAACCAACAAGCATATAGGGTGGGGCTCCAGTAGCCTGAACAGTCGTGCCGTAATTCATGTACTGGCCGTTGCTGTATTGGTACAGGCGAGCATCCTGGACCGTCGTAACTACGACGTTGCTGTCGGTGAGCGTCGTGAACTGGGTGGAAAGAACGCCGCCAGTCTGTCAGCGTCGCATCGCGCTTCAATGCCACAACCGCATTGCCGCCGGTGGCTGGTACGCTGAAGTCGCTGCCTTCTGTTGCGGTGCCGCCGGTTACCGCATAGTTCACAACGACCGTCTGCGGCCAAGTCTTGTCCAGTGTGACGGTGATGGTCGCTGGCGTTGTGCCTTCCGATCCATTGGAACTGCTGGCAGTGAATTGAACGACGGGCGGAATGGCAATGGTTGTGCCGCCGACAACGTTAGAGAGCGCGGACGTGTTGGGCACTTCGTCCGAAGTCTTCATGGCGAAGTAATACGTCGTCCCATTGGTCAGGTTGCCGACGGTGACGCTCTGCGGGGTGGTCGGTGCAGCGGGAGTAGGCGCGGTAACCTGTGTGGCGCTGTCCCAATTGCTGCCGTCGATTATGACGGTGGAGTAGCGAATATCATAGTGAGTGGCCGTGCCATCCATGCCATCGTCGCCAGGAGTTGTCCAGCTCAAAGTGATGGAGTCCGTGGTCACGGTGTCCACCTTGAGATTAGCGATCGTGGCCGGAGCGGTTACGTCCACTCCCTCCAGGGTTGTACCGCTAACGCAGCTGGACAGATCCGACACGTTCGGCACTTCGTCTGATGCCGTCATCGCGAAGTAATAGGTCGTATTGTCGTCCAGGCCGGAGACAACCTTGTACTGGTTGTAGCCTGCAATGGTTGGCGTGGGCATGCTCGGGACAGGGGTAGCGCTGCCCCAATTGGAGGTAGTAATGGGATTCGTCGAATAACGGAGATCGTAGCTGGTTGCCGTACCGGTAAGCCCATTGTCACCCGGTGCCGTCCAGCGGACGATCAGACTGTTGACGGTCGGGTCGGTAACCTGCATGTTATACGGAGCTGATGGCGGGATCGTGTCTGCAGCGGGCACGTATCCTCTCGGTACGCAGTCCCATCCGGGATATATATCAAAGCCTTCCTTGCCAGGAAGAGTGTCGTCATACCAATCCCAGGCTGCTTGGCCGCCGGTCAAGCCCGTGACGTTGCTCAGGGCGCAGCGTGCGATGTACTGGTAGGTGTCGATACCCCTGATAACGTAGCTTGTTGGTCCCGAGTTTAGATAGGCTGCAGATATCGCCGCCCAAGTCGGGTAGGGATGGACCACGCTCTGAGCGTCTCTGTATTTGACGGGCAACCATTCGTCGTTGCCACGGTACCAGTTGAAGTCCGGATTGTGGAAGCGGTCGACGACGGTCTTGCCAATCCAATCAACGAGCGGGCCGGCATCGGTGAACCCGCAGTCCTTCATGTGTGCCAGCGAGATCAACATGAAGTCGTCCATCCAGGGGCTGGTAAAACCGGCACAGTCCGGCTGGAAAATAAGTAGAGCCGGATCGCTCCACTGAGGGTTGAAGTAACGCGCGGCCGGGTAGTCGCTTGGCACAGACAGATACTTGGTTTGCCATGCAGTCAGGGTATTGCCCGTCTTCTCCATGAAGTAGGTCTTCTCGCGGCTTCCGTCTGGGGCCATCATCGCCGCATCAGCCATATTGCGAATGACCCACGCCATGCCTCGGGTTTGAATGGACGTGTTGACGATGCCCAGGTCATAGGACCGATATGAGTTATTAAAGTCGGCCAGTTCGTACGAAGGCCAGAAGTACAGTTCCTCAAGATCGAAGAATTCGCCCGTGGCAATATACGGGAGGTAGGTGAACGACGGTGTGTGTGCTGAATTGATGTCCCATTCCGTGTGTGTATCGTCACTTGTTGGGAACGGCAGACGGTCCTCCGGCGTAGTGGTTGGCTCTCCAAGGTCACTGAGGCAGACTGTAGGCCGGTCATCAATGGTCAAAATGTGGTTGACGTCCGATTTGTTCGGGTTCGACTCCCGATAGTGAATCGGAGCCGCTCCCGATGAGTCCCCCCAGTTCAACAGCACTTCCCTCATGCGATTGTCCATCGTCCGAAGCCACCGAACCTGCGTATCGCCGTATATCGGCCTTCCTTCATAGGTGCCGGTCTGCTTGAAATTCGGGTCCTTTATGCCGGGCTCCATGATGTCACGCGGTTTGGCAAGGAAACTTTGATAGAAAGTCTCGATCTCGGTCTCGGACATCGACCTCGTCAGATCGTAGTTGGGAATCAGCCCCGTTGAGATCATGTACGGTACGTCAAAACGAATCTCGACCTCAGGCGGCGTATCGCCCTGCCAGATAATCCTGTGCCAACGGGCATTCATGTTGTGTTTGAGGGCGGTTCTTGCAAGAACGGTCTGAGGGTTGCTGTTGCCGAACTTCAGGTCAAAGTCGTACGTGATGTTGCTGCGATACTCCGCCCAACAGTTTTCCACGACCGTGTCGATCCGGATGCCGTTCCAGCCGGGGTAGTAGCGGACGTAGTACTGCACGTTGAGTTTGTTTCTGATCGACTGGTCCGGGTTCAGAACGACCAGGTTCGTGGGCCAATGGCGAATCAGGAACTCGCTGCAAACGTCACCCTTGATCCAGTACTCCGGTGTGGTGATGTTGTTCAGCAGGTCTCGAGCGGTGATTGTGGTAGGGCTGCCACCGTCCGGTGTGATCGTCATCCGCGCGTCGAAATCCGTCGCCAGCAGCTGGGTCTTGGTCAGGTACGTGCTGTTGGCGTTGGTGCCACCATCATACAGATCGACCGTCACCTGCCCATTGGCGGACATCGTGGGAATGAGGAACGACACCAAGGCATGCATGACAGTCCCATCCGGCCAGTGAACCTTCGCGTCCGTCTGGGTCGTGAGGGTCTGCGTGCCAATCTTGGCGTAAACGTGGTCCGCAACATCCCCTTCTTTGAAGATCATTGAGAGCGTCATGGGATAGTTGGTGGTAGTCACGCCAGCCTTGTCGGAAATGATGACCGACGTGACAGGGGTTTGGGCCGAAGCAAGGCCGGCCGTGAGAGTGGTCAGCAGGACAACCAGAAGGGTTGTCCGCAAACGGGCAGCGTACGACATGCGACTGTCCTCCATGCATCTCGACAAGACCAGCCGTCCTCCAGGACCGCTGGTGCAACCAACAACCCGCCATCCGGACGCAAGCGAATCTTTGATATGGCCGTGCGTTATGGATCTGTTGAAGACCGTCTGTTGGTGTGCATTGGGAACGCTTGCAAGTACCGTGCCAAGGGCAATTGCAGTCGCGCATAATGGCCGTAAGCGCAGCTATAACAACGAGTTATGCAGTCTGATGTGTTGCGTCGCGTGGCGCCGGTATATCGCTGGAATATTGCGAAGAAACGACGGTCAGGTTCGAACCAATTTGCCTGTGGACATCCTATTCAAAGGGAATCCTGCCCGGATCTGGTGGCGGCACCATTTCGCAATGATCTCCTATCTCACTGAGCCACAGTAGCTTACGCTGTTCCCACGAAACGCCCCTTGGCCGGTGGTTTCCTGAACAGCCCATGATGCCAAAGAGCAACGCCTTGCGGCCCCCTTGGAGTTGGCCCGAGGACAGTGTTCTCTGCATTCTTCGCATGCCCGTCCAGTCATCGCATCCCAGACGCCGCACTACGACAGCACGCCCTCGGCTGGCAGGCACTGAAGGAAAACGTTAACATGGCGTTAGATCAGATCCTTCAGACTGTGTGTTATCATGATGAACAAGGAGTTTCAGTTCGATGACACCAGATCAGAGGCAATTCGGGGCTGACATCGCCCCCGCCTCGGCCACACCCAAGTACCAGCAACTTGCACAACAACTGGCACGTCAGGCTAACATTGCTGGTTTCGCTGTTGACGGCCGCTTACCCGATGAACGCGCGCTGGCCGGCCGGTACTGTGTGAGCAGGGCGACAGTGCGAGGGGCTCTCGACATCCTCGAGGGCAAGGGGCTCATTTGCCGGATCAGGGGCAAGGGGACCTTCCTTTCTCGCTATCCCCGCAACTTGCACTGGTTCAGCGCCTCCAAGACGATTCTGCTGATCCAAGTCCGCAGTTCCCTGCGCGGGCTCGATGCTCCGGGAACATATTACGGGCGGATCCACGCCGGCGTGCTGGAGATGGCTCGGCCTCTCGGCCTGACCGTCAAGCAACAGCGAGTTCGGGGCTACGTCCATGTGCCAATCACGGAGTACACCACTCCTAACCCCGACGAAATCGGCGGAGTCATCCTCTGTGGAACTTTCGACAAAGAGTACATTCAAATGTATCTGTCCGAGGGTATCCCGGTGGTGGTCGCCGACTACTGGGCCAAGGACATGGCCGTTGACTGCGTGGCAATCGACCTGGAGGCTGAAGCCGATGTCGCAGTCCGCTATCTGGCCGAGCAGGGACACACCTCTCTGGGCTTCCTGGCAGCGGCTCGTCGAGAGAGCGGTACTCACTATCAAGGTTTTGATCCTGATGTGTCTCGCCTGTTAGGATACCTGCGGCAGGCCGCCGAAAGGTGGGATATCGAAATGCGAGACGCCTGGACGATCCTCGCGTCGCCCAGCACGATGTTGGAGCCAGCCATTCGGCTGATGCTGAACTCGCCGTCACGTCCGACCGCCATACTCTGTCGCACCATGGCAATTACGCACGTGCTGCTACGGGCCCTTCGCCGGGCTAGCATGCACTGTCCCAAGGATATCTCCGTCATCAATCGAGGCAGCCCGATCGTCTATGGCCGGCCTGTCACAAGTTTTGTCCTCCAGCCTGAAGCTATCGGCCAGCAAGCGGTTCGAGTTCTGGCAGAGCGCATGCAAGCCTATCGCCAACAAGTTTCGAAGGTTCTGCTGACGAGTCAACTCGTACTAGGCTCGACGGTCGGCCCTGCGCCAGACTGCATGCGTTCCGAGCCGATTACACGCCACTCCTTGCCTGTGGGTACCGTCGTTCCAAGCGACCTGAGCCACTGTTGGAAAGGCGTTGGTACTTTTCGCAGCCGATAGAAGGTCCGCGTGTTGGCTGGACTTGCTGCCTTTCCGCGACTGCTAGCAGGGGCACTGCGAGGCGGCTTCGGCCGTTATCCGTCCGACGACCGCACCGCCATCCACGAGGTCCGGCGGCCCACCAGGTGGCAAGTGCAGAAACACAAGCATCCCCTGCTACGGCTGGATGCCTTCGACAGTGCGGGCCGGGACGATACTGTACGTCCCCAGAAACAACGTCGTGCCGGGATCACACGCCAGACACCCCGTCAGGCCGTGCGTGATCCGCGCCGTCAGCGGTGCAATCTTTGCTGCACGCGCATATGCAGCCGCCTGCTGTGTCTGCAGCCAACGGAGGATCGCGCAGGCGATGCCGCCGGGGATGGGCAAGTCGCCTGTTGTCCGCGGCAACTCCTGCTGCCCGAAGTGCTAGGCGATCTCGATCGCCTGCTTCTGACTGCGGCGGATCGAGGTGACAGATGATCGGAGTGATCGGCTGATCCCGGGCGTCCAGCAGGCAGATCGCCTGGGCCATCGTTGCGGTTGCGACGCAGTCGACCCGTTCCCCTGCCTTGGCAGCGGTCGTCGCAATGTCCAGCCTGATCCTTCTCATCGCAAGACCGCTTTCTTGCAGGCTCTGCCGGTCAGCGAGTGGCCGGACGCGGCGGACTCATCCGCAGGCCGGCCGCGCGGGGCGGTCCAAAAAAGCCCGTCGGAGAGCATCCCCGACGGGCTTGTGAGTCTTTCGGTACCGGCGCAGTTGTTCGTGCCGGCCGGCGTTTGCCCCCGGCAGCGGCTACTGCAGGCTGCGATTCCAGTTATCGAGCAGGGACTGCAGGTCGCCGACGTTGACGTAGGTGTCGCCGTTGAGGTCGGCTGGCAGGCCGCTGCCTTGCTGGCTCCATGCGCTCGCCAAGGCCTGCAGGTCGGCAACGTTGACGTGATTGTCGTGCGTGATGTCGCCCATCATGTAAGCCACCACATTGACCGTGGCCGGCGTGCTGCTCATTGCCGGGCTGCCATTGTCTGTTGCCACAAACTGGAAGGTCAGCGTCGTATCGGTCGACAGCGTCATGATGGGGGCGGTGAACGACATGTTAAGCGTGGACGCTCCGGACAGCGCAGCCGTCTTGCCCGCCGTTTGCGTCCACGCATAGGTCAGCGTCTGGCCGGCATCCGGGTCCGAGGCGCTGGCTGACAGGCTGACTGGCCAGCCCTCGTACACGAAACCTGGCGCGGCACCGACGCTGGCGGTTGGTGGCTGATTGACCTCCTCAGTGACGGTGATTGTGACGGACTTCTGTCCGTATAGGCGCGCCGTCGTACGCCAGGAACTGTACGACGTATGTGCCCGGACCCGTGAACGAGGCCGTGGTGGAGGTCGCATTGCCGGGCGAGAACCCGACGTCAATGTGGCCGAGCGGTGTGAAGACCTGGCCCCACGAATAGGTAAGGCTTGCCGGCGGATTCGGCAGCCCGTCGTCGGTGGCGGTTGCCGTCAGATTGACTGTCGTGGTTGTGGAAGTCAGCCAGGGGATGGTCTGGTCCGGCCCAGCGGTGACCGTGGGCGGCTGTTCCGCATAGACGGTCTCGGTTGCCGTGGTGCTCAAGACGCCGTCTGATACCTCCACCTGCACCGTATAGACGCCCGTCTGACTGAAGTCAGCGGTAGTGCTCGCGGCGTTGGCATCGTAGAAGCTGACCGTACCGGGGCCGCTGACGGGGCTCCATGTGTACGTCAGTGTCCCCGAGGGCAGCCCGTCGTCGCTGGCTACGCACATCAGTGTCGCACCAGTCAGCGGTACGGGCCGGTTAGGCACGGAGGCGGGCGCGTTTACGGGGGGGGCACTGGAACCCGCTGTCACGATGGGAGCCTCATTGAACGAGGGACTGTTGTTTAGCTCATATGCGCCGAGGCTGTCACAACTCGACCGGTTTTCGCTGCCGGGCCATGCCGCAGCAGACGCCTGCACGTATTGCTTGACAGGTGTCAGGGAGAATCCGTTGACTTCAGCGGGCAGAACGCCGTCGCCAGGTACGTACGTACCGGCCCTGGCTACCGAGGTATCAACCAGGTGCGCGTCGATCCAGGGATCGGCGGGTGTCGGGTTGTAGTTGACCATGCCGACGTCGGCCGCTGCAATCCCCTGGTGTTCGTAGACGGCCGCGTTGACGTCCGGCAGGCCGGCGATCTGACTGATCGACCCTGTCCATGGCGTGTCGCCGTCGTTGTATTTGACGAAAAAGTTGTTGGCAACGAGGGACGGCGCACAGCCGGAGGCAACGCTGATGAACGTGTTTGCTCCGGTCTGACGTTCCCCTATAAAGGTGTTGTAAAGGATGTAGGACTCGGAGTGTAGCCTGCCGAAAACACCCTCCTCGCCGTAGCGCAGGCTGGTACCGTTGATCGCGGTGAATCCCTTGATGATCAGGTTGCCCATGATGTAGGTCAACCCGCCCTTGGGTACATCGATGATGCCTTCGCCGCCGCCGGTGGTTGGAGGCGTAGTATTGATGTTCGTAACCTCGTCCCCCAGTCGATTGTAGAGGATCTTGACGGTCCTGGCGCTTGTTTTGACGTCGTATGCGGTTAAGGCGTTGTAGGACCAGCTGTATTGCAGGACAAAATCGTTGATACCTCCCTCGCCGCCACTGCCTGAATAGATGTTGTGTTTCGAGCTCTTGCCCAGCGGACTGCCGTTGTTGCAGAGCACGCAGTTCTCAATCACAACGTCGGAGCCCTGCGCGCTGGTGATCAGCATGCCCTCTTCGTTATCATGGATGTAACAGTTGATCACGTGCAGCAGGCCCCGGCCGTCCCACCGAATGCCGGCGCCGTTGTAGCCATTGTCGTAGTACGGTGCTACATCCATTGCGGCGGCATGGACGAATTCCAGATTATCGTAGGTGATGTTGCTTGACAGAGGGCTCGCCGTACTGATCCCCTTGCCCCACAGCGAAGCCTGGTGGTTGCTGCCCATGTCCAGGATTGGCCGGCCGCCATTGCCTCGAATTGTCAGGTTGCTCGGGCCGTCAAAGAGCATCGTGGCTGCCGTGCCTGTGTAAGTGACCGGATCCACCAGGATCAGATCGCCGTCAGAGGCGGCGTTGATCGCTTCCTGCGGCGTCGCGTAGTCCCGACCGGGCCCAACATACAACGTAGCGGCTCCCGCTGCCGACACGAAACACAGGAGTGTCGCCACACCAGTGAACGTAGTGCAAGATCGCATGTTACCCTCCTTCACCCTATGGATAGGACAGACCCCTCAAGCCCAATTCCGCAGGCAGCAACGAAATGGTCAGCCAGCATGGCTGTATTGCCTGCGCAGGTTTCTATTCTATCAGGCCCGCCTGGTGCGGCAAATGTTTCTTTTGTTATGTATGGCCTTGCAATGGCGACAGGTGCTATCGCCGTTCTCGGTTTCGGCCGAGGGGCGGCCAAACGCGCGCGCGTCAGGCAGGGGCAGTCGCGCCAGGCAGGGCGGCAGGCGGGAAGGCCTCGCGGCATTCTTCCGTTCCTCATGTCCGAACCGGGGTTCTCGACATATCCTCAAGCGGCAGCGGGGCTTTTTCCGGGCTCGGCTCCCCCTGGCTCATTCGGCGATCTCGAACATGTCGCGATTGCGCAGCACCCGGGGATCGGGACGGACGGACATGTAGGCTTGGGATTGTGGGCGTGACGCTCGAGGAGGTGCGGGCAGGTTTCACCCGTCTCGATTACCCATTCGCGCATGAAAAAAGCGGAAGGCATAAGGACTAGCCCTCACCATGCCTTCCGCTCAGAGTCTCAATTTCACCCAGATAGCGATCATTGAGATCTCTATTACTAGCATAGACCCCAGCTGTGCCGAGGCAAGGCGGAATCGGGGACGATCCATGCTGTCGGCCAGCCAACTGTTCGGCACCAGGACATCGATGCACAGCGTATGCAATATCTTGCCAGACAGACAGATCGGCTTTGTCTGCGCCCCCTGTGTCAAATCGCGCACAAAAATAGCGGAAGGCATCTCGGACTAACGCCCGGTTTGCCTTCCGCCTCAGCCTTAAGTTCGCCCGAAGGTTACTGTCAAGGCCTACATAATGTTTATAGGCACCGCCTCCGGCGAAGGCAAGAATCATCGTACGTCACGCGATGCGATGGAAGATCGTCTTTGCGTCCAGTGTGGATGGCAACGCCTTGCGACTGTATCGATGCCAGATGAGGGGCCAGCAGCTGGAAGAACTCTCGCCTACAGCCGCTTGATGACCACTGCGGTGAGGTCATCGCTCTGGGGCTGAGCAAGCGTGAAATCGTGCAGGTGCTCGTAAGCCTTCTCGATGATCTGGCTGGCTGGCAGCAGGCGATTCCGGCAAAGGGTCTGGGCCAGGCGGTCCAGGCCGTAATCCTCACCATGGCTGTTTCGCCACTCGAACATCCCGTCGGTCACGATGGCCAGCAGGTCCCCGCTGTCGAGGCAGACCGTTGCCGCCTCGCCGAATTCCGTGTCCGGCATAATGCCCAGCGGCAGGCCTGTTGAGCCGTACTCCTCGATACGGCCGTCCCGTCGGACGATCAGCGCAGGGCCATGGCCAGCAGCTACGTACGACACCTCTTGCGCATTCGGCCTGACGACCGCCAGGAAGGCCGTCACGAAGCGGTCCGGCGGCAGGTCCTGGCACAGCAGCCGATTGACCTTGGCTACCGTGGCCGAAAGGTCACACTGCCTATCGATGCAGCCACGGACCAAGGCCCGGCATTCGGCTGTCACCATCGCGGGGCCGATACCATGGCCGGTCGCATCCGCGACGGTGATGGCCACGGAGCCGTCCGGCCGCTGGCAGAAATCGAAGTAGTCGCCGCCGGTTTCGTCGGCCGGGCGATTCCAGCCGGCGATGTCGAAGCCTGCGATGCGTGGAGGCTCCTTGGGCAGGATCTGCTGCTGGATGGACCGGGCGATGTCCAGGTCGCGCTGCATCTTCTGCTTGGTCGCGTATTCCTCCAGCAGGTTCTGGCGTTGCAGGGCGACGCCTGCCTGGGCGCTGAGCACCACGGCCAGCCACTCGTCGTACGCCTCGAAAGCACCGTCCGATTTGTTGAGGGTCTGAAGCACGCCCATGAGCCGCCCGGAGTAGTCATACATCGGTACGGACAGCACCGTACGTGTGACAAAGCCGGTCTGGCGATCGATTGCGGGGTTGAAGCGATCGTCGGCGTATGCGTCCGGGACGTTGACGGCCTGGCCCGTCTGCACGACGTGGCCGGCAAAACCGGTATTTGCCCCGAAGCGGAGTTCTTCAACGCCGGTGGCAATTCGGCTGTACAGACTCGTTGTGGTCTTCGTCGTAGAGGAACACCGACGCCCGCTCGCATCGCAGGACCTGTCGGGCCGCGCGTTCAATGGCCGGCAACAGGGCCTGCAGATCCGTGGTTGCCGCCATGGTGCGGGTTACTTCCAGTACCGCCTGAAGATCGTCCAGTTTTCTATTATTATCGTGGTCCATGTCTTGGCAACTATACGCCGACCTCTGTCAGCAGTCTGCTGATCGACAGGCTGCGTCTTGTACTGCCTGGCGGCCGGCCTGACACCGACGGTAAGTAGCTGGGGAAACAGCAGGCTGCGTTTGCGTTGGCGGATATGGATGAAGCCTGCCTCTTGGAAATAGCCGCGCATCTGGCGCCACGATACGTGCCTGACGTGCTTTTCGATCATGTCGATGATTACGTCGAACATCAGGTAGCCGATCACGTTGTCGCGGAAGCCGTCCAGCAGGATCAACCGGCCTCCCGGCGCAGCACGCGGAACATCTCCTTGATCGCGCGGTCCTGGTGTGGGTAGTGGTGGAACGAGTTACTGCAGGTGATCGCGTCGAAGGAGCACGAGGCAAACGGCAGGTGCTCGGAATCGCCATTGAGGAAGCGGGCCTGGCTGGAGATATCCGTTTCGCCAGCCTTGCGGGACGCCACCTTGCACATCGAACTGGCATAATCCAGCCCCACGACGCGGGCCGGCAATCCGCTGCCGACCGTCATCGCGGCGAACGTTCCGGTGCCGCATCCGACATCGAGGATATCGAACGGACAGCGTGTACGCTGCCAGTTGAGCAGCTCGGCCAGCATGATGCGATAGCTGGGCCGAAACAGAAAGTGGTGAAGGAGGCTGTCGTCGTAGCCGGCTGCCCAGGCCTCGAACTCGTTGCGGGCGGTCTCCTTCATCTGTCCGGCATGGATAGGTGCAGTTGCCAAACCCTTCTCCAATCAAAGCTTAGCGGATTTCCTCGGCCCCGCTGCGGCTGCTTTATCGGTCTACAGAGTATTTACTATAGGGTCGGGTGGCAAAACATGCAATGTCCATGTGGCCAGGGCCAATACTCTCTTCAAGAAGCCTGCCCGACCGGGCCGATATCCCCGTAGTCCAGCAGAGCCGGACGGCGTCGTCCGGGGGGACATTCTGGCCATCGGGAGAGCGACGATATGGTGACCGAAGCCACGAAGGAACAGCTGATCCTGGCGATTCAGAGCCTGAATCACTCCGCCTCGTATGAGTTCCTGTCGCAGTTCGGCGAGCACGACCTGCGGGAGTATCTGTCCAGCCTGCAGGCGACGGTTCGTACCGTGCGCGAGGAGTCGCCAGCCGGCTCACGGCTGGCGGTCAGTGCGAACTGATCGATCTGCGACCCTACAACCGCAAATAGACCATGTACTCTAAAGATCCTGCGTCTTATCGGACCGGCGGAACGAGACGCAGGATCTTACTTCTTTGCTGTCTTTGCCGCGCGTCTGGCCTGGATCGTCGGGTGAGCTGGCGGCGCAGGCACAGGTCAGCGTAATCCTGCGATTACACATCGCTGAAAGCAGGGGCCGCGAACGAGCGATGCGAGGTCCGGACCCTTCCTCCGTATCAGAACCGCTACATTCACGTCAATCGGACAGCCTCTCGTCGCTGCCAGTCTTTCCGTTGCCTGCCGAGCGGGGCCGGATAGCGCCGGCCTGGGGGCTATAATGTCGTGTTGCGCGGTAGTATTACGGATGTCTGGTCACGTGGGGTCTCAAAGGGGAAGCCATGAATTACGCAAATCTGGGCAGGACGGGATTGCAGGTCAGCAGGCTGTGTCTGGGGACGATGAACTTCGGGCCGCGGACGACCGAGGCGGACAGCTTTGCCATCATGGACAAGGCGCTGGAGTTGGGGTTCAACTTTGTTGATACGGCCAATCGCTATGGCGGCGAGGGACACGCCGGCAGGACGGAGGAGATTATCGGGCGATGGCTCAAACAGGGCGGGCGGCGAGAGAAGATCGCATTGGCAACGAAGCTGTATGGTTCGATGGGACCAGGCGAGAACGATCGCGGGTTGAGTGCATATCACATCCGGGCGGCATGCGACGAGAGCCTGCGCCGCCTGGGCACCGATCACATCGACCTGTACCAGATGCATCACGTCGAGCGGACGACGCCGTGGGAGGAGATCTTCCAGGCGATGGAGGTGCTGGTGCAGCAGGGCAAGATCCTGTATCTCGGCAGCAGCAACTTCGCGGCCTGGGACATCGCGGTGGCAAACATGATTGCCTTCGGACGACACTTCCTGGGAATCGTCAGCGAGCAGAGCATATACAACCTTTCCAACCGCATGATCGAACTCGAGGTGCTGCCTTGCTGCAAGGCCCTGGGGGTCGGTGTGATTCCGTGGAGCCCGCTGGGCGGTGGGCTGCTCGGTGGTGTCCTGAAGGCCGCGAAAGAGGGACGACGGGCCGTGGACGATATGCGCAAGAAGGTCGACGAGCGCCGGCCGCAACTGGAGAAATGGGAGCAGTTGTGCAAGGAGATGGGCGAAGACCCGGGCAATGTGGCGATGGCATGGTTGCTGGCCAACCCGGCCGTGACAGCGCCGATCATCGGGCCGCGTACGATCGATCAGTTGACGGGGGTGGTGCAGAGCCTGGAGATCGAGATTACTGACGAGATCAGCAGGAAGATCGACGAGATCTGGCCCGGCCCCGGTGGGGCCGCTCCCCAGGCTTACGCATGGTGAGAATGTCGACGGTTTGCACCGCCGGCTCTTCCTCCCTGCAACTCAGGGGTCCGCGTCGCGTGCTGCGCAAACTGCTGCGCCTGTACCAGGCGGTACGACCTTGTTGCTATGGCTGCATTGACATGGTGCGTGGCCCGGGCGGGTGGAATCCTGTGGCGGCGATCTGTGGGCAGATCAACGATGATGTTGGCCGGGTACTTCGTTTTCGGGTCGAAACTGATCACGTCGACATTGTCGCCTGCGGTTATGCGGATCGTCAGGCCGTCCAGTCTTTCAATCTTGGGAGTCTGGCCGCCCGGGGCGACCGGGTAGATGACGGTCGTGAATCGCCAGACGGACTGCTTCTGACGGGTCGTCAGCCAGATATTGTGTTCGGCGACGAAACGACTGTCGGCAGGGACGCGAGACAGATACTCTGTGTAGTCCTCGCCGGTCAATGGGTTTTTCAGGCCTTCCAGGCCCTTGCGGTCGGACACGTCCAGGCCGTTGGCGCCGAACAGTTGGGTTACGTAGACCCGCACGCCGCCGATCGTGTACTCGAACGAGCCGGTGATCGGATCGAGTTTGGCGTTGTCGCCTCGCAGGGCATGATAGAGCCACGTCCATGTAGACAGCCGGTCGGAAGCAAGATCATCGAGAATCACAAAGTACTTGTTGCGGACGAACAGGACGTGGCGGTTGACGCGCGTCAGGTACGAAAGATCCCGCTGGTCGTAGACCTTGCCGATCGAGCCCCAGTAGGTGCGGACCCGGTGCGGGGTGTGGGGATAGCACATCGTGGCGTCGCCGCACCAATAGGTGACGTCGCCCTTCTGGGCGAAGGCAAGGATCCGGCCGAACCAGCGCAGGTTCTGCCGGCCCTGGGTCTGACCAAGGCCGTCGACGAGGATGGCGTTGTGGCTCATCGTCTGGTAGGCGTCGGGCTCCTTCTCGCCGGTGCCGGCGGCGTGGGAGATGTCCTGGCCGTAGGCAAAAATGTGGAATGAGTTATCGCAGGCGAAGGCATGGCTGTAGGCGCCATCGGGACGGCAGGCGAAGATCATGCCAAGACCGTGTTTGTAGGTCTTCGGGTCGTTGGGCGGGCCGGACAGGGCGGTAACCCAGCCGGCGAGGGGGAACAGACGCACGGGGTCTTCCTTGACGACGGGCTTGGGCCGGGTGCACCAGAGGGGCAGGGCGCATTCGATCCAGGGGCGCATGGCGGGCTGATCAGGGTTGGTCGGATCGGCGTAGGCAAGATAGTTGCGCCAGGAACCGGCCGTCGCCGGTCAGGTAGGCGAGTTTGCGGTAGCTCTTCCGATGGCCTTCCTCATAGTAGGCCGCGTTGTTAGAGCCATGGCCCCAGGGGGCGTGCTGGAGACCGACGGGAGTGACGGCGCGGAACCATTCGCCCTGGCGAGCGATCCATGGGTTCTCGCCGATGTGGAAATCGGGGAACACGCTGTCGAGATAGCACATGCTGTTGGTCAGCCAGGCGAACTTGCTGTTGCCGTAGCCGGGGCCTTCGTTCCAGCCTTCGTCCTGGCCGTGGCCCGAGCCGACGCCGACCATGTAGTTGACCCCCAAGGCGAAGCAGAGGCGGGCGTTGGGGCTGTCCTCGTAGGCAGCCAGGGCGGCGGGGAAGGTGTCCCAGAAGCCTTCATACTGGTGGCTGCCAGCCATAGTGGCGAGTGACCCGTAGGTAACAATCGGTTGTGTGGAGGCTGCCGGCGGCGAATCGTGGCCGTTCGGGGCAGAGGCCACGGCGTGGATCTGGTCGTGTGACGGCTGCGTGGTGGCGGCGTGACGGTGCGGCCGGACCCGGTGCTTCCAGGACCAGTTGTTGACGATGTGGCCGATCCGCCAGTCGAGGGAGGCGGCGAAGTCCTTCCTTTCCGTTGGGGTCATATCCTGATAGAGCCAGTCATAGAGCAGGCCGAGGGCCTCGGTCGTCTGCGTAGAATCTTCGGCACTGTCGCCGCCTGCCGCCTGGGGGCTGGATCGCCCCCCCCTGGGATAGCGGGCCATTTTCAGTGCGCGGTCCTTGACGCCGGCGTACCGTGTATCGCCTGTTACACGCCAGCAGAACGCCACGGCGACGAGATCCTGGGCCATATCCACGTAGCCGATGCTGGCCGGGTCCTTGTCGGTCTCGGGCATATGGGCGTACCAGTCGGATCGGACGGCGCGGTCGGCCTGGGCTGGACGCGTTCGAAGAAAGCACGCGTTTCGGCATCCGTCTTGATCATTTTGCGCAGGCGGGGGAGTCGCTCGCTGTTGATGAGGATTCGCGGGTGCGGATGGCCGGCGAAGTCGGGATCGGCAAGCATCGAGCGGTCCCAGACCTTGGCATCCTTGTCGATATAGAAACTCTTACAGAGGCCCTAACGGGAAACGGGCTTCCTTGTCGAGAAGGTCCTTGTACGTAATGCGCGAGTAATACAGGCCGGGACCCGGCAGCGGCGCGACGGTGTTATAGAAATTGAACGGGGTGGTTACGTCGATCAGCGGCTTCTTGAACTGCGGATCGGCGGCGACCTGAAAATGGAAGAGGTAGTTGCCGCCGGCGCCCGGCGTTGTCGGGTTGTATTGCCAGCGGAACCGTGGCGGGTTGAGGTCGCAATGCTGGCCTGAAGCGGGCGAGAAGTTGACGCTGCGGCTGAAGTACGAACGCGGGTCGTTGCGAACGAGGGCGTCGGCACCGAATCGCATAGGCTGGGCCGCAAGGGCAGCATTGGCCAGCACGACAACTCCGAGGACCGAGGGCAGCGGAACAGAAATCAAACGCATTTTGACCCCATCCATCTCTATTGGCGTGAGCCTGCGGCGCCTGATCCCGAGTTCTGACGCCGTGCTCACGTCTTCTGTGCCGGGCCCGGTGTTCCGGCCCGGAAGTCCTTCCTACCCGTCAGGCTGTTGCGGCGGTTCATTCGCGGATGTATCTCCGCAGGCTTCCTGGGACTGGCCTGCACATACACGGGCACCTGCAAGCCAACTTTACAATGGGATCGGCCATCCGTAAATTGCAGGCATCGCAGGATATTCATTGACGGGCCTGAGGCCTTGCGTCTGGGCCGGCCAGGCCCTGCGGATGTCTGGAGGATCATTGGCCGTGGCAATCAAAGTGGCAGTGATTGGTGCGGGCAGTATCGGGTTCACGCGGCGGCTCTTCCGGGATATCCTGGCGGTGCCCGAGCTGCAGGATACGCATTTCGCCTTTCATGACATCAGCCGGCGCAACCTCAACATGGTCATGAGGCTCTGCCAGAAGGACATCCGCAATAACCGCCTGCCCGCCAGGATCACGGCCGAGCTGGACCGACGCCGGGCGGTGGCCGGAGCCGACTATGTGATTAACTGCACGCGGATCGGGGGACTGGCGGCGTTTCAACTGGACATCGACATCCCGCTCAAGTACGGGGTCGACCAGTGCGTCGGGGATACGCTGTGCATCGGCGGGATCATGTACGGCCAGCGGAACATTCCGTGCGTCCTGGACTTCTGCAAGGACATCCGCGAGACGGCCAAGGATGACGTGCTGTTCCTGAACTATGCCAACCCCAACGCGATGAACACCTGGGCGGCGATCGATGTCGGCAAGGTCGATACCGTCGGTCTGTGCCATGGCGTGCAGGGCGGGCATCAGCAGATCGCCAATGTCCTCGGCGCCAAGAGCACCAGGGAAGTAGACATCATCTGCGCGGGGATCAACCACCAGACCTGGTATGTCCAGATCATATACAAGGGCCGGAAGATCAGCGGCGAAGAGCTGCTGGCGGCGTTCGAACGGCACCCGGTCTATCGCAAGACGGAGAAGGTCCGCATCGACGTGCTGCGGCGGTTCGGCTACTACAGCACCGAGTCCAACGGCCACCTGTCGGAGTACGTGCCGTGGTATCGCAAGCGGCCGGGAGAGATCAAGCGGTGGATCGACCTGTCGAACTGGATCCACGGCGAGACGGGCGGCTACCTGCGGGTCTGCACGGAAGGGCACAACTGGTTCAAGACCGATTTCCCGCTGCTGATGAAGGCCGAAGACAAGCCGATTGCCCCCGAAAACCGGTCGATCGAGCACGGCAGCTGGATCATCGAGGGACGCGAGACGGGCCGGGTCTACCGCGGCCACTTCAACGTCAAGAACAACGGGTGCATCTCGAACCTGCCGGCTGACTGCATTGTCGAAGTGCCCGGCTATGTCGACCGCAACGGGATGAGCATCCCGCGCGTCGGGCGATCT
Organism: uncultured Planctomycetota bacterium; assembly: GCA_963787325.1. Taxonomy (GTDB): domain Bacteria; phylum Planctomycetota; class Phycisphaerae; order UBA1845; family JANYLN01; genus CAWBCK01. The sequence continues at coordinate 4,412,550 of CAWBCK010000005.1, read as the reverse complement.
GCCGCTGGCGTGCGCGGCGACGCTGTCGGCCAGCGTCAACGTGCAGCGGATGGCGGTGCAGGCGGCGATCAGCGGCGATGTGACGCTGCTGAAGCAGGCGGTGATGCACGACCCGCTGACGGCGGCGGTGTGCAACACCGAAGAGATCTGGCAGATGGTCGATGAGATGCTCGTCGCCCAGGCGAAATGGCTGCCGCAGTACGCCAAGGAGATTCCGGCGGCCAGGAAGCGTCTGGCCAAGGGCAAGCGACTTGGACAGGAACAAGTCCAAGGGAGCGGCCCGGCTGAAGGTGCGGAGCCCGGCGGAATATCGGCGCAGGGCCCAGCCGAAGAAGATGGCGGGGTGAAAGCCAGTTGTCAGCCCCCAGCGGGCGGTGGTCGGTCGGGATCACGGCGAACGCATAACGACAACAGCAAGGTGGTGGGCAATGCCTGCCCTATGAGGAGATGTTGTCATGGTTAAAAGTTCCACTGTAAAGGCGGAGCAGGGCTTTCGGCGGCTCGGATCAGAACCGCGCTGCCCAATTCGCCAGAGGTCAAGGTGGCGATCGTCGGCGTCAGCCGGAGCTGCTTCTCGAAGGACTTGACGGCTACGCGGATGAAGAAACTCGTTGCCGCGTGCAAGCAGGCCGGCGTCAAGGTCGTCGCCTGCAAGACGATCATCGAGAACGAGGCCGACGCGATGGCGGCGCTTGAGCGAGGCCGATGAGGCCGAGGCCAATGCCGCCGTCGTGTATCTGGGCAACTTCGGGCCGGAAGGGCCGCTTGTCGATCTTCGCCCAGGAGTTCGGCGGGCCGGTCATGGCGGTCGGCGCGGCCGAAGAGACCAAGAACGACCTGTTCGACGGCCGGGGCGACGCCTACTGCGGCATGCTGAACGCGTCGTACAACTTCAACCTGCGGTCAGTGCCGGTATACATTCCGCAGATGCCGATCGGTTTGCCGGAGGAACTGGCCCCGCAAGGTCGCGCACTTCGTCGCCGTGGCTCGCGGTGGTGCTGGGCGTCGGTGATGTGAAGATCTTCGCATTCGGTCCCCGGCCGCAGGACTTCTACGCCTGCAACGCCCCGATCCAGCCGCTGTACGACCTGGGCATCGAGGTCATGGAGAACAGCGAGCTGGACCTGTTCCAGCGCTTCCAGGAGGTGGACGAGAAGGACGCGAAGGTGCGGGCGATCGCCAGGGATATGGCAAGGGAACTCGGAGCCGGCAACGCCTATCCCGACCTGCTGCCGAAGATGGCGAGGCTCGAGGTTGCCCTGACGCGATTCGCCGAGGCCAACCTCGGCTCGCGGGAGTACGGCATCTTCGCCGACAAGTGCTGGCCCGCGTTTGAAAAGGCCTTCGGCTTCACGCCGTGCTACGTGAACAGCCGGCTGGCGACGCGGGGCATGCCGGTCGCCTGCGAGGTCGACATCTACGGGGCGCTGAGCGAATACATGTGCCAGCTCGCCAGCAACGCGCCGGCCACGCTGCTGGACGTCAACAACACCGTGCCGCGCGACCTGATCGGCAAGAATGACGACCTGATGGGCGCGTCGTTCGAGGACCTGTTCATGGGCTTCCACTGCGGCAATACGCCGAGCTGCTGCATGAAGAACTGCGCGATGAAGTATCAGCTGATCATGCATCGCGTGATGGAAGACCCCAAGGCCCAGCCCGACATCAGCCGGGGCACGCTGGAAGGGCAGATCCGGCCGGGGCCGGCGACGTTCTTCCGGCTGCAGGGCTGCACGGACGGCGAGCCTGCGATCGTACGCAGCGGAGGGCAACGTGCTGGATATCGACCCGCACAGTTTCGGCGGCATCGGCGTGTTCGCGATCCCGCACTTCGCGAGGTTCTACCGGCACGTGCTGATCGGCCAGCACTTCCCGCATCACGGGGCGGTCGCCTTCGGCAAGTGCGGCAAGGCCCTGTTTGACGCCGTGAAACTGCTGGGCGTGGAGGAGATCAGCACACCGCTGCCGGCGACGATGCTGTATCCCGGCGAGAATCCGTTCGAGGTAATCTGATGGCCAAGTATGCAATCGGTCTGGATTATGGCACGAACTCCGTTCGGGCGCTGGTTGTCAATGTCGCCAACGGGGCGGAGGTCGGTACGGCCGTCTGGAACTACGCCCATGGCGATCATGGCGTGATCCTGTGGCAACGACCCGAACCTGGCGCGGCAGCATCCGGCGGACTACGTCAAAGGCGCGGAGGTGACGATCAAGCGGCCCTGGCCGATGCCGCGCAAGCACGTTCGCGGGTTCAAGCCGTTCGGATGTGATCGGCATCGGCGTCGACACCACCGGCAGTACGCCCATGCCTGTCGATCGAGAAGGTAGACCCGCTCGCCTTCGACAAACGGTTCGCCAATGATCCGGCCGCGATGGCGTGGCTCTGGAAGGATCATACCTCCGTCGCCGAGGCCGCCGAGATCACGACGCTGGCCCGCAAGATGCGGCCCGCAGTACCTCGCCAAGTGCGGCGGCACGTACAGCAGCGAGTGGTTCTTCAGCAAGATCCTGCACTGCCTGCGGACCCGGCCGAAGGTCTTCGAGGCGGCGCATCTGTGGGTCGAGATCGCCGACTGGATCCCGGCGATGCTGACCGGCACCGAATCGCCGGAGGATCTGACGATCGGCGTCTGCGCAGCCGGGCACAAGGCGATGTACAACGACGTCGTGGGGCGGCTATCCCGATGCGAAGTTCCTGGGCAAACTCGATCCGCAGATGGCGGACCTGCGTAGCCGGCTGAAGGACAAGGCCCGGACGATCGACACAGCCGGTCGGCGGGCTGACGCGCCGAGTGGGCCGCAAGACGGGCCTGGCAGAAGGCACCCCCGTGGCCGTAGGGGCGTTCGACGCGCATCTCGGGGCGGTCGGCTCGGGGATCGGGCCGGGCAGCCTGGTCAAGATCATCGGCACCAGTACCTGCGACATGATGGTTGTGCCGCAGGACCACGAAGCTCGCCGACGTGCCGGGCCTGTGCGGCATCGTGCCGGGCAGCATCCTGCCCGGTTACTACGGCCTGGAGGCCGGCCAGTCGGCGGTCGGCGACATCTTCAACTGGTTCGTCAACTACGTGCAGCCGCGGCGGCAAGGCCGGCTACGCACGAGGCGCTGACCGAGCAGGCGGCCCGGCTCAAGCCGGGCGCGTCGGGCCTGCTGGCGCTCGACTGGAACAACGGCAACCGCACGATCCTGGTCGATCAGCGGCTGACGGGCCTGCTGCTGGGCCAGACGCTCTACACCACGCCGGCCGAGATCTACCGGGCCCTGATCGAGGCGACGGCCTTCGGGGCGCTGACGATCATCAACCGCTTCGAGGAGTACGACGTCTGCGTCAAGCAGGTGATCAACTGCGGCGGCATCGCCGAGAAGAACCCGGTGGTCATGCAGATCTACGCCGACGTGATCGGCCGGCCGATGAAGGTCAGCCGGTCGAGCCAGACCTGCGCCCTGGGCGCGGCCATCGCCGGGGCGGTCGGCGGCGGGCAAGCGGGCCGGCGGCTACGCCACCGTCGAGCAGGCCCAGAAGGCGATGACCGGGCTGAAGAAGAAGGTCTTCCGGCCGAACGCCAAGGCCCACGCGGTATACCAGCGAACTGTACAAGTTGTACCGCCAGTTGCACGACGCATTCGGGACGAGGGACGGCGGCAGGGCAGTCTGCACAACGTGATGAAGGACCTGCTGGAGATCCGGGCGGCGGCGAGGAAGTAAGTTCGGTTTGTCCGTGGTCCGTTGTTTGTTGTCCGTTGTTAACAGCCGGGATCTGGCAGATACATAGCACGGGGCTTGCGGCATGCAGGATATGCTGAAAGAACAGGTTTGCCGAGCGAACCTTCTGCTGGTGGCAGAAGGCCTGGTCATCCACACATGGGGGAACGTCAGCGGGATCGACCGGGAGGCCGGCTGCATCGTGATCAAGCCGTCCGGGCGTTCCGTACGACGGCATGCAGCCCTCTCACATGGCTGTCGTCTCGCTGGAGACCGGCCAGGCCGTCGAAGGCGATCTGAAGCCCAGCTCCGATACAGCCACACACCTGGCACTATACCGCGCATTTCCCTGCAATCGGCGGGATCGTACACACGCACAGCCTCTACGCCACCGCATGGGCCCAGGCCCGTCGCGAGATCCCGCCGCTGGGGACGACGCACGCGGACTATTTCCATGGCCCCGTCCCCTGTACACGCCGGCTCCGCCCTGAAGAGATTCGCAGCGATTACGAAGCAAACACCGGCAAGGTGATCGTCGAACGGCTGGCAGAGATGGACCCTCTATACGTGCCGGGCGTGCTCGTGGCTGAGCACGGTCCATTTACCTGGGGAGGCCGCCGAGGCGGCCGTGCACAACGCCGTGATGCTGGAGTTTCTGGCCCGACTGGCCAGCGAGACGATCCGCATTGCGGGCCAAGCCGAACGCATGCAGCCGGAGTTGCTCGACAAGCATTTCCTTCGCAAGCACGGGCCGGGAGCGTATTACGGCCAGCAGTAGGAAGCGGCAGTTTCACTCCTGTACGGTCTGCTCTTCCGTGAGCGGCAGAAAGCCGTGCTTGTCATAGATCCGCTGGGCATCGGTGCTGCGCAGGAACATGAGAAAATCCCTGGCGGCCTGGACATGAGGCGCGTCGCGGAATTTCGCGGCGACCGATGTTGATGTGACGCCCAGTTCCTCGGGCAGTTCGACCATCTCAAGATCGCTGCCGATGTCCACTTGGAGTTTGGCTTCCGTGTACCAGACCGGGCCGGCGTCGCACTGCCCTTGAAGAATCTCCAGAGGGATCTGGCGATGATGAATAACCGTCACGCAGGTCTGGCCGTGTTCCACTTTGTAGTACATGACCTTGTTGATCAGCGGTTCGCCGCCGACCTTGTGCAATACCGAGAGGATCTTCTCGCCGATGCCCTCGAACGCAGGATTGGGCATGCAGACGCGCACGTCCTTGCGGCCCAGATCCGCCCAGGAGTGGATCTGCCTGGGATTTCCCCTGGCAACGAGCAGGACCACCGGTTGCGCAGGTATGGCATCATGTCGTCGAACCAGCGTTCTGTTTCGTTGAGCCGCTTGATCCGCCACTGGCCGCAGGTCATCACGTCCGGCTGGATCTGCACGCGGAGATTGCCGATGGTCAGAACGCCGTTGCGTACCTGCTGTTCGATGATGCCGGGCGGCAGCGTCTCGAAGTAGACGCGTTGGTATCGCGGAAAGACGCCGCGGAAGTCCTCGAGAAGTTCAGGGACCATCATGAACTGGTTGCCATTGAAGAAGACGACAAGGTCTGGGTCGACAATGTCACCGTGCAGATCGAGAACGCTGTCGACCCCTGGCAGCGTGAGGCTGACGCCGTTGGGGCCATTATCATGCACGCTGCCGCCGCTATTGCCAGCCGACGAATCACGAAGCAGTCTTTGTGTTAAGAAAGAGCCCAGCCCCAACGCCAACCAGGCTGGGTTGAACGGAAAGTCCATCGCGTAAATCTCCTGCTGCACCTCTGAGCGACGTCTTTCCAGCACAAACAGGCTGTACCGCCCCTGCTGTCATCCTTGCGCGGGCCGAACCGTCTTCCTGCCAGATCCTCTCGCTGACTGATGCCTGACCCCGGCACGGCCTTTGCACCAAAATCTCATGATAATTCTTGGCAGCCAATCACCGAAAAGCACTACGGGCAATGCAAAACGGTACTCCTGTCTTTGCGATGGCCGTCGGGCACAGGCTCACACGCTGCGATCCAGCGGTGCCAGGCGGCGATCGACGGTTTGACAAGAGGGCTGTCGGACAACCCGGGGCAGGGTGGGCAGCATCGGGGGCGTATCGCATGGATCTGAGGGGAGGGTCCGACTCATCGATGCGACGATGCAACTCTTTGGAGCCCAACCGTGTTTTGGCGCTGATGGACATGCTGCTGACCGTGCCTATGGTTTGGTAGATCGGGACTGACTGCGGCGGGCGATCGGCTGGCTGAAGGACATGGGGGCACGAACATGAGCGCGACGGGACTCAGGGCATTCGACAGTACGGTCGAAAAGACGCACATCTGGCTTAACGATCTTGTGGACGATCTGGGATGGGGCGATGATCGCCAGCGCGGCGTATTCGGTCTTGCGGGCCGTCCTGCATGCCCTGCGCGACCGGTTGACGATCGACCAGGCGGCGCATCTGGGGGCGCAGCTGCCCATGCTCATCCGTGGCTTTTATTACGAGGGGTGGGTGCCCAGCGACAAGCCGCTGCGGCAGCGAAGCAAGGAGGAATTCCTCGAGCATGTGCAGGATGATATCGCCGATCCGACCGTGGATGTTGAGCGGGTGACTGTGGCGGTATTCCGCCTGCTGACGCGGAAGATCGCGCCTGGTGAAATTGACAACGTTCGCAACTCGATGCCGGCGGGCGTGCGGCTTCTCTGGCCGGAAGCCCGATAGCAGCGCTCTTAGGGTCACTGGAACCGGTTTCACACATCTCTGTTGCGGGGTGCCATTGACAGCTTGTCTGCCAGTGTGAGTCTGCATCACGGCGGCCGTTGGTCGTGCTGCTGATCGTCCACGTCGGCATCGGTGTCTTCAGGGATGAACCGCGGCACCGGGCCGCCACCTTCAAGTTCCATCTTGATCGCGAGGAATTTCATCAGGTCCCGCAGCGTGACGACGCCGACCAACCGGTCGCCATCGACCACCATCAGCCTGGTATTGCCGGTCTGATTCATCAGGCCGAGCACTTCCATTGCGTCCGTGCCGGGAGCCACGGTGTTCCTCTGGCCGCAGGACTACTGACGATGCTTGCCACCGTCCGGGTCTGCCATTCTTCCTGCGGCACGGCCTTGATCTGCCGCACGCTGACACAGCCGGCCAGCCTGTCGCCGTCGATCACCGGGAACATACGGTAGTGATAGGTATAAAGATAATCTTCCACGACCCGGCCGATCGTCATATCCGGCGTCACGGCGACGACGCTGGGGTTCATGAACCGGCTGACGGGCATCCCTTCGAGCGACTGGCGGACCAGGAGCTGTTCGTACGACGTCTTGGCGGCGTTGCGGACGAACATGCCGATCAGCACCCACCAGATCCCTGCGATCAGCGAGCCGGTCAAGAAGTCTGAAAATGCCCAGCGCGATCAGTATGATCCCGAAGCCGGAACCGATCCTGGCTGCGACCCGCGTTGCCCACCGCAGATTCTTGCGCCAACTCCAGAGGACCGCGCGGAGAAGTCTCCCGCCGTCCAGTGGGAATCCCGGGATCAGGTTGAACGCGGCGAGCAGGACGTTGATCAGGCCGAGATACCAGAAGATGCCGATCACTGGTAGCGGCCACAGAAGGCGGTCCGACAGGTAGTAGATCCCGTACGAGACCGCCGCGATGAGCAGGCTCATCAGCGGCCCGGCGCCTGCCATCAGGAATTCCGCGCGGGGATTCGGCGGCTCATCATGCATTTCAGCGACACCACCGAAGATGAACAGCGTAATGCCCTTGATGGGGATGCCGTATTGCCGGGCGACAAGCGAGTGCGACAGCTCATGCAGGATGACGGAGACGAACAGCCCGATAGCCCCCATACTCCCATGATCCAGTAGGTGGCCGTCGACAGCCCCACGATCTTCGAAGGAAACAGGCCGGCGGCCAGCGACCATGTGACCAGTGCGGCGATCGCCAGCCAGCTGACGTCGACCCGGATGGTAAAGCCGGCTATCGTAAACAGCTTGTACGCCTTGCCGAACATTCGCTTACGCCCCCGTGCATCGTCTACAAACCGCTTGAACCTCCCCTTTCCAGTCGTGTACGGCTGTGGGCTCGCGTCGGACTTCTCCCGCGCGTGTTTGTCGCCGCGTCCATCCGCTGGGCATATCGGGCGCCGTCCGTTTTGCCGCACATTACACTGGAACCTGCCGGGCTGCTGTCCTATTGTAGGCGGGCGATACGGCATTGGACTAACGGGGTTCTTAAGTGTAACTTGTTGGCTGCGTAAATCTGAGGGATCTGCCGTGCCTTCGAATCATGATCCTCTGGCTGGCCAGGAAAGCCCCACGGCGGGCTGGCAGCATGCCTTGCGCAGCCATCCGCAGCACTGGCAGGGCAACCGCTACGTCTATCCCGTTCTCAGCCGACGGGCAAAGGGCGTCAGTATCGGCATCAACCTCAACCCGGACCAGGTCTGCAATTTCCAGTGCGTCTATTGCCAGGTGGACCGGACCGGCGGCTCGCGGAGCGGCGAGGTCGACCTCGACGTACTCCGTGACGAACTCGACCACATGCTCGATGCCGTCGTCTCCGGCGATCTGTTTCGACAGGCACCGTTTGCGGCTGCACCGGCTGCCATGCAGCGTCTGTCGGATATCGCCTTCAGCGGCGACGGCGAGCCCACCGCCTCGAAGGTGTTCGGCCGGGCGGCCCGCATCGTCATCGATACCGCTGCAGCCAGACCCCTATCGGCGGATCGGAAAATCGTTGTCCTGACCAACGCGACCCTGCTGGACCGTCCAGCGGTGCAGGAGGCGTTCGATCTGCTGCATGACCATGCCGGCCAGATCTGGGCAAAACTCGATGCCGGGACCGAGCATCATTATCGGCGCATGAATCGCTGCCCGATCCCCCTGAGCAGGATTCTCGACAATATTCGTATGGCCGCGCAGCGATGGCGGGTGCTGATCCAGTCAATGTGGGTGAATCTCGACGGGCAGCCGCCGGATTCGGCCGAGATCGAGGCGTTTGCTGATCGGCTCCGCGAGATACTGGCCGCTGGCGGTCAGCTGCAGGAGGTACAAGCATGCACGTTGGCCCGGCCGCCCGCGGAGGCGTTTGTCTCCGCGCTGTCGCAGGAGCAACTGCGTGCGATCGCGGATGTGGTCGCCCGTCGTACAAAACTGCCGGTTGAGGTGTTTGGCTCGCCGGCGGAATGAGTATTCCCAGGGGGCGCATCAGGAGTATGCTATGAACGTACTGTTCGTGCTGTCTGATCAGCACAACGCGGCTTTTTCCGGTTGCTATGGCCATCCCATGGCGCACACGCCGAATATCGATCTTCTCGCGGCGCGGGGCACACGGTTCGATTCGGCTTACTGCGTGAGCCCGCTGTGTGTGCCGGCCAGGGCGGCGATGTTCGCTGGTCGGTATGTTCATGAGATCGGCATCTGGGACAACACCCTGGCCTACGACGGGAAGCCGGCCAGCTGGGCCCGCTATTTCCAGGACAATCGGGTGAAGATGACGACGATCGGCAAACTCGATTTCGCGCCGGATGTCGATCACGGCATCGAACAGGAGCTCATGGCAGGGGACCGCAGAAGCATGGATATCTGCGCCCTGTTTCGCGATCAACAGGTGCCGCGGAAGCTGCTGCACATGGCGCTGAAAGACATCCGCCCGCGAACACTCGATGACCCGCCGACCGGCGACATGCAGGTGCTGGAGCGGGCCGTGCAGTGGTTGCACAACGAGCGGCCCAAGGACCGGCCCTGGGTGCTCAATGTCAATTTCCTTTCGCCGCATCCAGGCTGGCGTCCTCGTGAGGATATCTGGGCGCGGTATGAGAACACGATCGAGGAGTCGACCTGCCAAGTACTGGCAGCCGATGGCGGACCTGCATCCGTCGGATCGAGCTTTTGCCATCCATTCCTGCGGCGAGATGTTCGACAGGTCGGAGGTGCTTCGCTGTCATGAGGCCTATCTGGCCGTGATCGAGGAACTCGACGAGTACATCGGCAGGCTCGTTTCGACGCTGGAAAGCGAGGGCGTGCTGGACGACACGCTCGTGATCTATTGCAGCGATCACGGCGAACTGGCCCACGCGCACTGCGCCTGGACCAAGTGTTCGATGTACGAGGATTCAATCCGTGTGCCATGGGTCATGGCAGGGCCGGGCGTTCGCGAGGGGCACGTTGATACGGCCTGTGTATCGCACCTCGAGATGTTCCCGACGATCTGCGAAGCGCTGGAGCTGCCCCAGCCGTGGCACAAACGCGGCGTGTCGCTGCTTTCAACGGAGCGGCCCGAGTTCGTCATGAGCGAATTTCATGGCAACGGCTTCCCAAACGGGATCTTCGCGGTCCGTTGCGGTAAGTGGAAACTCGTCGAGACCGTCCACCAGCGGCCGCAGCTGTATGATCTGGAGACGGACCCCGACGAGATGCACGACCTTCTCTGCAGCCCCGATATCGAACCGGCAGTGCTGGAGACGCTCCACGAGCTGCAGCGTATGCTCTCGAGTATCTGCTCGCCGGAAGCCGTCGACAAGCGGGCCAAGGGTGACCAGGCAGCGCTGAAGGCGCAGCTCGCGACATCGGGTCGGTTGCTCGACGAACTGGCTAAGCGCGGTTTCGAACGCCGGACCGACAAACTGGTGAACGTGCAGGAATAACCATCAAGGTCGTCGAGTACCAACGCCTCAGGGACGTCTCGCTGGAGATGACCATCGTGTCAGCCGCCTCTCGAGCGCCGAGCCCGGCGATGGTTTGCTTTGTCTGCGGAGGCTGGCCTGGTTTCTCACCGGCCAGACAATATCCTCACGCGCATTGCCGTGATCAATTCACGTGCCGTGCAGCAATCAAAAGAACGGAGCACAGGGCCGCCCTGTTGGAAAGGTGGCCCTGTGCCCGTACCGCGTGCTGATGCAGAAAAACTATAGCGGCTCGCCCCAGTGGGCTATCACGATCTGCAGATCACCGACATTTACGTAGCCGTCATTGTTGCAGTCGGCGTTGGCATTCCAGTTCGGACTGGCCGGGGCGTGGCTGCCCCAGGCCGCTGCCAGGGCCTGCAGGTCGCCCACGTCGACGTGGCCGTCGCCATTGATATCGCCGACGATGGCGGTGGAAGTCACGTCAAGCATGATATAGGCCTCGTAGCCGCCGGGAATGCCGTCGGCGACGTATTCCTTGCAGTAGGCCTGGTCGTTGTTTTTCATCGGGCCGCCCAGTTCGATGGCGGACGATGTGAATGCCAGGGCCTTTGTATAAGGGTCGTTGACCAGGGCATCGAGCAGATCGGCACTGAGCGGGACACTGTACCAGGTGCCGGTGCCGCCGGTGCCGCCGGGCACTTTCCCGCGTGGGTCCGTCGTACCGACCACATAGTTGGCCGGGTTCCACTTGAGGGGGTTGCCGCTGGTCAGATCCTTATCGACAATCTGGCCGGCCCCTGCCATGCGAGCGGCGCCGTTTGCCCATTGGTCGCCGTTGATTCCCATGACGACCTGGACGGGCCAGAGGCCGGTATCGGCGTCGAATCCCAGTCCGTTCCAGATGACCTCATCGCCGCCGACGAAACCGTCCTGGTTGGTTGCTCCGGGCGCCATCTTCCAGGCGACGTCAACGCCGGCGCCCTTCGATGCATATCCGTAAGGAGCGGTAGCGGCCCCGGAAGCGGCTCGCCAGGCAAACGGTTCGGAACACCCGGTCAGGTCAAAGCCGGGATTATCCCAGGTGTACCCGACGCCATCAGTCGGGTCTTCCACGATGGCCCCGTCGTTGCCGCAGCGCAGCGTGCTGATGTACTGATAGTTGCCGAACGTGCTCATGCCGCACAGGTAGAGGGTGGCGCTGTTAACCGTCTTGCCTTGCAGGAACTCGGCCATCGTCTGGCCGGTAAGATCGCCTGTGGAGCCGGCGAAGGACATGAACCCGATGTTTTCGTCCTTTTTGCCGAGGCGGTAGCCGCCCCAGTCGGTGTTGCCGCCGGCACAGTAGCCTTCGTCCGGCCAGATGTCGAACGATCCGTCGCCCGTGACCGGGAAGTACTCGACCAGGGCCGACGCCTGTACGGCAAAGAGCGCCACTGCCAATGCTGCTAACCATTTCTTCATGACAAAACCTCCCAAGTAAAAGAATGACAGAGCCGGTGACGAAACCATGTGCAATGCCATCCCTGGCCAGACAGGCCGGGGAGACGTTCTGACTACGGCGGCCAAAATGTGAATGCGCGCCTGCGCCTGCATCTGTTGGAAAGAATTGCTGCCAACAGAGAAACAAATATGAACAAAAGGGAGTCAAAGCATTTTGCGTGCCAGTCAAGGAAAGTGGGCGGACCCGCCGTCGTGGCCCGGGATTATAAGACGTGATACGGCGAAGAGTTCTGAGCGGGCGCCTTTTTGAGAAAGCCAAGATGACGATTCGGCATGTCTGATGAAAGTGTTTATGGAAAGCAACATGGTGGTGCTCAGGGTCAACATATCGCTGCTGCTGGCCGGGCAAGGCAAGGTTTGGGCACACCCTCGTCGATATAACCAATGCTGGGCACTGGATATTGGTTGTGGATAGTGTACCATGGAAATCGCCTTTTGGCATCTGGCATTGGTTCTGGGGCTGATTGCCTGGATGACATGCACGTTCCTGCGTGTGGTCGCGGCCAGAGTGCACCACCTGCGCGAGCAGGTCATCGCCGAGTTGATGGCTGCGCACGAGGCTGAGGACGTGCAGGAAGTTACGGAGGCGGGGACGGAAGAGGCGACGGTGGCGGCCGTGGTGAACGTGCCTGGCAATGGCGTTAAGAAGACTGCGATGGCTGGCAATGGTCAGGCAGCAACGCGTGCAAGGCGACCATCTCGGTCCTAAAGAACCGGCCGGCGGTGGAATCCTGGGTCAATTGACAGTAACTCTGCGGCAGTCATAGACTCAAGTGAATCGAGTGCAGATCACCAGGTCCGCTTTTGATACAGGTGATATATGAGTGACACACCGAAACGGCTCGATAACGTGCGGCATCTGGTCAGTACCCTTCTAGGTATTGGCGTAGTGGTCGGGGTGATCATGATCGGTGTGGCGATCTGGCAGGGGGTGAGCCTGCTGTCGCTGGGCGTGCTGGGCAGCACCTTTTACATCCCGACGTTCCTGGCGTTTCTCGGGGCGGCGACGATCGTCGCGTGCCTTGTGGTGCGGGGCTCGGTATCGGTGCTGCTGAAGATCGAGGGAAACCTGTTTCACTCGCACGATGTTCTGCTGGACCTTCAGCAGCAGCTTCGTACGCAGAACGCCAGCCTGGCCGAGATCGCCGAGAACGTCCAGCTGTCCGACGCGACCAAGAGCATTGCGGGGCGGGAAAAAAAGCGCAAGGCCCTCCATGACGCGATCCAGGAAGAGATCCTCAAGGGCAACTGGGACGCGGCGTACTACCTGGTTGACGAACTGGAGAAGCGGTACGGCTATCGCAACGAGGCGGCGCGGCTGCGCGAGGAAGTGGATGGCTGGCGCGGCCGGGCGAAGGAGCAGCGGTTGCTCCAGGGGCTCAAGCATATCGAGGCAGCCATCAGCCGGTATGACTGGCGTGTGGCCCGGTCCTTGGCGTCGCAGGTGCTCCAGGTGTTCCCGGACGACGACCGGGCGAAGGGGCTCGAACAGCGGGTGCACGATGCGTTTAACCAACGCAAACAGCATCTGCTGACGACGTGGCAGGAGAGCGTGCGGAATCACGATACCGAGCGGAGTATCGATCTGCTTAGAGACCTTGACCAGTACCTGACGCCTGACGAGGCGCAGGACCTGCGGGAGCCGGTGCGGAACCTCTTCAAGGAGCGGCTTCAGGGGCTGGGGTCGCAGTTTACGTCGGCGTACAAGGTCAAGGATTGGGATACGGCATTGTCGGCTGCCGAGCGGATCCAGCTGGAATTTCCTACCAGCAAGATGGCAGAGGAGGTCCGGGCGCTGATCCGCAGCATCAGGGAACAAGCCGACGCACAGCCTGCCGTAGGGTAGGTCGGCAAGCGGCGCCGGCGTTGTAGAAACCAGAATCTACCTAACAGGCCCTTCCCCTTTGCGCTGGAAGGGTCTTTTTGTCGGCAAGGCGGCAGCCCGGGGGTGGGTACCGAGTCGGCGATTCTCATCCGAGGCACGTAGCGGATCTCCGTGCGTTCGACCTGAAGGGACTGAATCCACAACAGGACTTGTGAGACGATCGGAGTTCCCTGACTTGCATCCTGGACTGTTTCCTGTCACTCCCTGACGGGGCTGGCTGAGCGTTTACAGGCCCGAAAGGCCACCTGTTTCTCCATGGATTCTGCGGTTCGGGGGGCAAAACGCCTGCGGCGTTTTTGTTCGCATGGTTTGACGGCGGTGCGGGCTGGGCGGGATAATCCCGCCAGGTGCTGGCGAGGAACCAGGGTAGCGTGAGGTGAGACACGGTGGAAGACAGGCTACTGGAAGTGCTGGACCGGTTCGGCAGGCAGCGGATGCTGCTGGTAGGCGATTTTATGCTGGACCGATACCTCTATGGCGATGCGGAACGGATCAGTCCGGAATCGCCCGTGCCGGTGCTGCGCGTGGTGGAACGGCAGAACCGGCTGGGCGGGGCGGGCAGCGTCGCGGCGTGTATGGCGGGGCTTGGGGCCCGGCAGATCAGCGTGTTCGGCCTGTGCGGGCAGGACGAGACCGGCGGGCAGCTCAAGGCCATGCTGACGGAAGTGGGCGTTGATACGGCTGGCCTCATGGCGGTACCGCAACGTCCAACAACCTCCAAGACGCGGATTGTCGGCTTGGCGCAGCATAGGCATCGGCAGCAGTTGCTGCGGATCGATGAGGAGCCTGGCGGGCCGGTGCCGGTGGAGGTTTGCGAGCGGCTCCAGGAGGCGGTGCTCGCTGCGGTGCGGTCCGGCGGCTTCGATGTGGTGCTTGTGGAAGACTACAACAAGGGCGTCGTGACAAGCGACCTGGTGCGGGAACTGACGGCGGCAGCACGGGAGGACGGGGTGCCTGTGCTCGTCGATCCGGCGCCGCTGACGGACTACAGCAGATACAGCGGCGCGACGACGATTACGCCGAACCGGATGGAGTTCTTCCGTGCGATCGGCGGGCAGATGACGACGCGCGAGGAGATGGTATCGGCAGCGCAGGCGTTGATCGGCAGACTCGGTCTGGAGTACCTGGTGATCACGTTGGATAAGGAGGGATCGCTGCTGGTCGGGCCGAATTCTCAAGAGATGGCTGCGTCACGGCCGAGGGATGTCTATGACAACACCGGTGCCGGCGATGCCGTGCTGGCAATGCTTGGCATGGCGGTGGCGGCGGGGGCGAGTCCGCTGGACGCAGTGCATCTGGCGAATGTGGCGGGCGGGCTGGAGGTCGAGAGGTTCGGCGCGACACCGGTGCGTCGGGAGGAGGTGGTGGCGGACCTGCTGGCGGAACTCCGCAAGCGTGGCAGCAAGGTCCATGACTGGCAGCAACTGATTATGCAGCTGGATCGACACCGCCAGGCCGGACGAAAGATCATCTTTACCAACGGCTGCTTCGATCTGCTGCACGTGGGACATGTGGACCTGCTGCGGTTCTGCAAGCAGACCGGTGATGTGGTGGTGGTGGGACTCAACAGCGACGCCAGCGTTCAGATGAACAAGGGGCCGAAGCGGCCTGTGCTCAATCAGCAGGAACGGGCCGGCCTGCTGGAGGCTATTGAATACGTCGATTACATCGCGATCTTCGAGGAAGAGGACCCGCACAAGCTCATAGAAGCTATCCGGCCGGACGTACTGGTCAAGGGCCAGGATTACGTGGGCAAGTGGGTATGCGGGCAGGATTTCGTCGAGTCGTACGGCGGCAAGGTGCTGCTGGCCCCGTTGCGCACGGGTTACAGCACGACGAACGTCCTGCATAGGATCGGTGCATCCAACGGGAATGTATAGTTCTTTGTCCGTGGTTCGTAGTCCGTCGTCAGTCGTCTGCTGAAGCACAGATCCTTTTGCGAAGAATGTCTAATATTACAGATGTGTAACAGTCGTTGTAGTTTCGACAACGGACAACGGACAACGGACAACGGACAACGGACAACGGACAACGGACAACGGACAACGGACAACGGACAACGGACAACGGACAACGGACAACGGACAACGGACAACGGACAACGGACAACGGACAACGGACAACGGACAACGGACAACGGACAACGGACAACGGACAACGGACAACGGACAACGGACAACGGACAACGGACACAGCAGCCCGAAAGGACCGGCGATGGCTGAGTCGCAGTTTAAGGATCGTATTGCCAGGCACATCCAGGCCGTTGACCGGCTGACGGATGAGGAGCAGACCATCGAACGGATCTGTGACCTGCTGGTCGAGACGTTCAAGGCGCAGCGCCGGCTGTTTGTGGCGGGCAATGGCGGGTCGGACAGCGATGCCCAGCACGTGGCGGCCGAACTGCTCGTGCGCCTGTTCCATAATCGCCAGGCCTTGCCGGCGGTCTACCTGTCGGCCGGAACCGCAGTCGGCAGTGCGATCGGCAACGACTTTTCGTTCGAGGACGTGTTCGCCAGGCAGCTGGAGGCCCTGATGCAAAAGGGCGATGTCCTGTGGGCATTCAGCACGTCGGGCAAATCGCCGAACATCGTCAAGGCGGCGCAGATGGCTCGGTCGCTAGGCGGCAAGATCGTGCTCTTTACCGGGCCGGCGACGGGACCGGTCTCGCAACTGGCGGATATCACGCTGCATGCGCAGGGTGAGAAGACCGACGTGATCCAGGAAGTGCATGAGATCGCGTATCACTTCGTTTGTCAGCAGGTCGAGGCGGCGATGTTGCCGAAGGACTAAATGAACGCAGGCATGATCCAGTCGGTTGGAACCGAGCCCGGTGAGTGCCGCCCGGCTGACCTGTCGATCGTCCTGCCTTGTCATAATGAGGCGGCGAACCTGCCGGCCGTGCTGCGACGGCTGGCATGTCTTACCGAGCAAATGGCTGTGTTGTGCGAGGTCATCGTTGTCGATGACGGCAGCAGGGATGGAACGTCGGAGGTGGCTTGCCAGGTTGCGGGGCAGCTGCCGCTACTCGTGCGGGTCGTGCGACGCGAGGTGAACGGGGGATACGGCGCAAGCCCTGCGAACGGGGTTTGACGCGGCCGTCGGACGGTACATTTTGCTGACAGATGGCGATGGACAGTTCGGGCTGAGCGAGCTGCCGGCCGCCGTGCGGCGGATGGCGACCGTGGATGCGGTGCTGGGCTATCGCCGGGTGCGGCAGGATCCCTGGCCGCGACGGTTCATGGGCAAGTGCTGGACGCTGCTGATCAACCTGAGCCTGGGAATGTGCGTCCGCGACGTGGACTGCGCGTTCAAACTGGTGCGGGCTGACCTGCTGAAGCGGGCGGGTCTTCGCAGCAGGGGGGCACTGATCAGCACGGAGATGCTGGCGAGTATCATGGGGGCGGGCGGACGGGTTGTGCAGATGCCGGTCGAGCATCTGCCTCGCAGAACGGGGCGGCCAAGCGGGGCCAATCCGAAGGTGGTACTCCGGGCGTTCTGGGAACTGGCGGCGAGTCTGCCGCGGCTGTGGGGGATGCGGCGCGGTGAGAGGCTTGAAAAGCGGACGCTGTGCAGGTCGGATCGCTATGTGCGGGTTGCGTCAGAAGCGAGTTTGCATATCGGCAGGTGGTCCCGGACGGTGTACAGACCAGGCATCCGATAGCGAGCGGCGGACGGTTGTAGCCATTGTCCTGCGGCAAATGCGGCGGCGCACCGTCTGATTGCCCCGCCTGTTGGCCTGCCTTATAATCCCCGACTCTGATTGGGAACATCAAGGCTTGGCGAAGGATACGCAATGCTACGAGTACTGATTACTGGTTCGAGTGGACAGATCGGCACGAACCTTGGCATGGCGCTGCTCAAACGCGGAGACCAGGTGTTCGGCGTCGATATCCGGCCGAACACATGGACGGACTGCATCCCTACGCGCATCCTCGACCTGAGCAAGGCCCAGCCGGCCGAGATCATGGACGGGCCGGTCGACGTGGTGGTTCACCTGGCAGCGTATGCGAAGGTCTTTGAGCTCGTCGAGCATCCGGACCGGGCGTTCGACAACATCCGGATGGCATATCCCGCTCTGGAGTACTGCCGGCAGCGGGGCGTACCCATCATCTTTGGCAGCAGCCGGGAAGTCTACGGCGACATCCATCATCACGTCACCGGGGAAGGGGCGGCCGACTTCGTCGTGGCGGAGAGTCCGTACTCAGCCAGCAAGATCGCCGGCGAAGCGATGGTCTACTCCTACGGGCAGTGTTACGACCTGCCCTACCTGGTGTACCGCTTCAGCAATGTCTACGGACGCTACGACAACGATCTCGATCGGATGGAGCGGGTCATCCCGCTGTTCATCGACAAGGTGCACCGCGGCGAGCCGATCGTGGTCTACGGCCGGGAAAAGGTGCTCGATTTCACGTACGTCGATGACTGCGTCGGCGGCGTGATGCTGGGCATCGACTCGCTGGTGGGCGGCCGCGTGAAGAACACGACGTTCAATCTCTCCTATGGCCAGGGCAGCACGCTGGTGGACGTGGTGAACATCATTTCACTGGCCCTCGGCAAGAAGCCACTGGCCAAGTACGAGCCGGCCCGGCCTGGTGAGATCATGCGATACGTAGGCGATATCGGCAAGGCTCGTCAGATGCTGGGCTATCAGCCGCGCGTGCCTCTGTCGGAGGGATTGCCCCGGACGATCGAATGGTGGCGCGAGAGCGGCAAGCTGTAATCGGTAAGGCTGCGGGTTCAAGGATGAGGTCTCAGAAAGACAAGGCAGGGTCATGGGCGTGAATCTCGTAACCGGCGCAAGCGGATTATTAGGCAGCCATATCGTCGAGCAACTGGTCAAGCGCGGCCGACCTGTTCGAGCATTGGTTCGCAAAAGCAGCGATGTATCCTGGCTCAAGGGTCAGGGCGTGGAACTGGCCTACGGTGACGTGACGGACAAGGAATCGCTGCGCACGGCGATGCAGGGCGTCGAGTGCGTGTATCATTCAGCCGCCCGGGTGGGCGACTGGGGACCGTGGCCCGAGTTCGTCGCGATTTCGATCGAGGGCACGCGGAACGTGCTGGACGTCGTCTGCGAATTGAAGATCCCCCGCCTGATCCACATCAGCAGCATCAGCGTGTTCGGCCATCCGGAGGGCGATGGCAGGGTGATCGACGAGACCGCGCCGATCGGTGTGAACGTCTACAAATGGTCGTATTACACCCGAGCCAAGGTCCAGGCCGAGAAAATGGTGATGGAGTACTACGCCAGACACAAGATCCCGGTTACGGTCGTTCGGCCGAGTTGGATGTACGGTCCTCGCGACCGGGCGTCATTGCCGCGGATGGCGAAGATGATCCGCACCGGCAAGATCAAACTGGTCGGCCCAGGCGATAACAAGATGAACGTGACCTATGCGGGCAACGTGGCCGAGTGCTGCATCCTTGCGGCGGACAAGCCCGAGTCGATTGGCCAGGTATACAGCGCCTGCAGCGACGGCGACATTACGCAGAAGCAGTTCGTTGACCTGCTGGCCAAAGAACTGGGCTACGGGCCGGTGACCAAGTCCGTACCGTACAAGGTGGCCTACTCCGCAGCGTTCGTACTCGAACTGTTCGGGCACCTGTTCAGGACGAAGAAGCCCCCGATGATCACGCGGTACGCGATCTGGCTGTATGGCCGACGAACGTTCTTTACGCCAGCCAAGGCCCGGCGGGAACTCGGCTGGACGTCCACAGTGGGCTACGAAGAAGGCGCCAAACTCTCAGTGGCCTGGCTGTGCGAAAGCGAAAGGCAGCAGGCCGCGAAGTAGCCCTGTTGCATCCCCCGACTCCACGATCACCCCTTCGTGAGGGGTATACCCGGCATCGATCCTTGTCCTACGACCGCTGCACGGGTTCGGCAGCACGGGCACTGCTCGTCCGATCCTTCCGCACGATCCGCCGTACGGCATAGGTGTGGGCCCCGGCTGCCTCGAAGTAGATCCGCATCAGCATTTCGCCCATCACACCCGTGGCCAGCAGCAGCATACCCGTAATGACCAGCATGAAGCCCATGGCCATAAGTGGCCCGTGCTGCTGAAACACGTGAAACGTGCTCCATTGCAGCATCTTGCGGATAAAGCCGTACGCCAGGATCGCCATGCCGACGCTGCCGCAGATCAATCCATACTTGCCAAAGAAATGTAGCGGCCGCGTCATGTACTTACTGATGAACCGCAGAGTCACAAGGTCCATGGCCACGCGGAAGGTCCGCGCAATGCCGTAGTTGCTCTTGCCAGCCGGCCGGCGGACGTTCTTGATTGGTACTTCGATGATTCGGCGCCCGAGGCGGGCACAAACCGCCGGTACGAACCGGTGCATGTCGCCATAAAGACGCACGCCCTCAAGGACCTCCCTGCGATACGCCTTGTAGGTCGTCCCGAAGTCATGCAGGGTGATGCCGCTGGCCTTGGCCAGCAGCCAGTTGGCAACGCGCGACGGGAACCGCCGCATGACAAAGTTGTCGCCGCGCCGGACTCGCCAGCCGCTGGCGATGTCATAGCCTTCGTCGATGCGCTTGATGAACAGAGGGATCTCGTAGGGATCGTGCTGCAGGTCGCCGTCCATCGCGATGATGACCTCGCCACACGCCATGTCGAAGCCGGCTTGCAGGGCAGTCGTCTGGCCGAAATTGCGGCGCAGGTCGATGAAGATCACGCGGTCGTCTTCGTGGGCGATGCATTCGAGCACCTTGGCAGTGCCGTCTCGGCTGCCGTCGTTTACAAAGATCATTTCATAGGTCGCCCCGACGTGCCGCATAACCCTGACGATACGCTCGTACAGTGTCTGGACGATCGTCTCTTCGTTATAGAACGGCACGACCACGCTGTATTTGACCGGCACTGCCGCGTCGCTCGCTTCGCTATATTTGTCCATAGTGCACCAGTTCAACTTTGTTCTCGATGAGGGCCGCCCGCACCGCTGGATCGCACAGTGCTGCCAACTCCGCCTGACGCTGCTCGCCGAGACGCGACTCTGCCGTCTCGACAGGATCAGGCAAACCCGGATGCGTCATGATCTCCGTTACGTTGGCCCCTGCCTGCCGCGCCGCCTGGATCAGCCAGGCCGCGTCGATGCAGCCCGTGTGTTCGACGCCCCAGGTACCACGGGTCGCCCGGCGGTCGCGTCCGATCCATCTGTTCGCGACCGAAAATGCGTTCAGGATCCGCCGCGTTCGCCGCTGCTTGGCCGGCCCGGGTTTCCAGCCGCTGCCCGGCAATCGTTCGTGCAGCCAGCGAACGTAGCGGACATTATACCGTCTGGCCAGCCGCATGACCCGCACGAGGATCGGAGTAAACCCGTGGGCGTGGCGATGGCTGTCCAGGTGAGTCGGCTGGATCCCGTGGTCAAGTACCCAGCGGATCTGGGCGTCGAATTCCACTTCGATGGCGGCCAGCAGACGGGGTCGCCGAACGGTCGCCATGATAACCCCTACAGCGGTCAGACGCATTACGCCGTCATCGTCCGCGAGGGCCAGCCCCTCCCGCGACAGCGGTGGCCCCTGCGAGGCGTTCAGATGCACTCCAACGCCCAGACTTGGCACATCCGTCAGTCGCTTGATGGCCTCTGCCGCAGCCGGCATGTTGGCTGTGATCGTTGTCGACGTCACGACGCCCTGGCGATGCGCCTGCAGAATCCCCTCGCTGATGCCGGGCGAGAACCCGTAGTCATCGGCATTGATCACCATCTGCTTCGTGGACCCTGGCTGGCTCATGAAGCAGGCGATTATAGTGCCAGAGAGGGCAAAACTGAAGAACGCGTTGGCTGGCCCGTGGAGGCTGGCTGAGCGGTGCACAGACTCGGTCCATCATGTCGCAAGGAGATCGCGCGAGAACAGGACAATCGCGCCAGTATAAGTCCTGTGCAGGATGCGACGTCCTGGCCCGGATTATCATGCCGCCTCTACGACGGTGGCAGAGCCTTCTGTTCCCGCAGCTGTTCCGGCTGGGCGAAAGGGTTGGCTTCAGCCATCAGTTCGCTGTTTACAGCCAGCGGCAGCGCGGCCGACCGCTTGCGCCGGGGCCGAATCCGCTGCGGCTTGCTCTCGGTCTGGCTGGCCCGCTGTACCGCGATCACACCGGTCCGCGAGAGTTGCTGGATGCCGTACGGCCGACACAGCTCGATGAAGGCCTCGACCTTGTCCTCGGTGCCGGTCATCTGCACGATCACCGCGTTGGGGCCCATGTCGACGATGCTGCCGCGGAAGATGTCGACGATGTCCTTGATCTGGCTGCGATGCTCCGGTGGACAGTGCACCTTGACCAGCAGCAGGTCGCGCTCAATGTAATGCTGCTCCGTCAGGTCGCGGACCTTTACGATCGTCACGATCTTGCCCAGTTGCTTGCGGATCTGTTCGAGCGTCAGACTCGTCCCCCGAAGTAACCAGAACCATTCGTGAGAACTGCGGATCCTCGGTCCTGCCGACCACCAGCGAGTCGATGTTGTACGCCCGGGCGGCAAACATGCCTGCGATGTGGCTGAGCACGCCCGGCTGGTTCTGCACGAGCAGGCTGAGCACGCACTTGCGCTGTTGGACAGTATCATTCGTGTTGTCGGTTGTCATGGTTATCCCCTTGCGGGTGCCGCCGACAGATTGCCTGCCGGCGTTAGATCCTCAAACAGATTCAAAGCGATCAGTTACCAGCCTTGCCGCAGTTGCGAAGCGTCTGCTCGTAGTTGCTGCAGAATCGATCCAGGTCCACCGTCTTGGCGACCTGGTGCGGGCCGTCCGCGGTGGCACGAAATACGGTGACCCCCTCGGCTACCCCCGTATTCGTCTCGACGAGTACCTGCCCCTGCTCGAACTGCAGGATCTGATCGTCGAACAGGCAAGCCGCTGCCAGCGGGTCGTGCAGGCAGATCCTGCTGGACTTCTGCTTATGAATGAATATATCGATCGCCCGGCTGACCGTCGGCCCGGCGGGCTTGTAGGCGTTCCATACGTCTTCAGCCGGCCGTGTGGTCTGCAGCGTAACGTCCAGACCGACGGACTTTATGTTCTTGTAGGATTCAAAGACGATCGCCGCGGCATGAGGATCGCACCAGACGTTCCATTCGTGCAGGGCCGGGCCATAAAACCGGCCGGCCATCAGCGTGACGCTCGCCAGCAGATCAGCCACGTCCGGATGCGTCCGGACCAGCAGGGCCAGATTCGTCAGCGGACCGATCGCCACAAGATGTACCTGATTCGGCCAGCGCAGCGCCGCCCGATACATCGCTTCGACCGCGGCGCCGGTCTTGGCCACCTGTTCGTCGATCCGGCTCGCCAGTGCCTCGCCTACCGCTTCCGTCTGCGGATACTCCGTCTGGCGATGCGGATGAATCAGCGGATGATCCGTGCCGGCAAAGACGCGCAGGTTGGGCTGACCAAGGTCGCGGCAGATCGCCCAAGCCAGCCTGCCCCGTTCCACAGCCGAAAGCGTGACCGTGCTGACCCCGAGCAGGTCGACATCAGGCCGGGCCAACAGATACGACAGCGCAAGCACGTCATCGATATCCGTACCAATATCGGTATCGAGCCAGACCATCTTCTTGTCGTTGACTTCTGTTTCTGTGCTCATCAGTATGTCTCTCGGTCTCGCAGTTGTCGCCGGTTCTGCTGCTTGTGGTCCGTGATCTGTTGTCAGCTGCAAACAGCAAAAGATCACTCGCTATGCTGCCGAACCCACACCAACGGACAACGGACAACGGACAACAAACGCCGTTCCCTACGAAACATTGCCCATCTCAATCTCGTGCAGGCTCTTGCCCGTCGCCACCATCGGATACACATTCTCCGCCGGATCGACGTGCACGTCCAGCACGACGGGACCGGGGTCCGCCAGCATCTTCTCGATGCCGTCGCGGACCTCATCCTTGTGCTTGACGGTAATGCCCTTCATGCCGATCGCTTCAGCCACCTTGGCGAAGTCCGGGTTCCTCATCGGGGTCGAGAAGTACCGCTTCTTGTAGAACATCTCCTGCCACTGCCGGACCATGCCCAGGAAGCTGTTGTTCAGCACGACCACCTTGACAGGCACCTGGTACTCCGCAGCCGTAAGCAGCTCCTGCATGGTCATGCTGAAGGAACCGTCGCCGTCGATATCGATGACCGTCTGGTCGGGCCTGCCAATCTTGGCGCCGATGGCTGCGGGCAGACCGAATCCCATCGTGCCCAGGCCGCCGGAGGTGATCATCTGACGGGGCCGTTTCCAGCGGTAGAACTGAGCCGCCCACATCTGGTGCTGCCCGACGCCGGTGGCGATGATCGCATCGCCCCGGGTCGCCTCGAAGATCTCCTCGATGACGTACTGTGGCTTGATCGTGCCGGCCTGGCGGTTGTACGTGAAGGGATGCTTTGCCTTCCAGTCCGCCGATCTGGTTCGAGCCACGCCGTGCGGTCCCTGGACTCGATCAGCGGGGCCATCTGCTCCAGGATCGACTTGGCGTCGCCGACGACGGGGATATCCACATCGACGTTCTTGCTGATGCTGGAGGGGTCGATGTCGATATGGATGATCTTCGCCAGCGGGGCGAAGCTGTCGAGTTTGCCGGTTACCCGGTCGTCAAAGCGGGCTCCCACGGCGATCAGCAGGTCGCTGTACTGGACGGCGTAGTTGGCGTAGGCGCTGCCGTGCATGCCCAGCATGTGCATGGCCAGCGGATCGTTCTCATCAAAGGCACCCAGCGCCAGCAGCGTCGTCGTGACGGGAATCTGCCCCTTCGCGGCAATCGCGCGAAGCGCATCGGAAGCCCCCGCCTGGATCACACCGCCGCCGACATACAGCAGCGGCCGTTGTGCCTGGTTGATGGCCTCGGCTGCGATCTCGATCTGGCGCACATGGCCGTGCACGCGCGGCTTGTAGCCCGGCAGATCCAGCTCGAAGCTGGCTGGCGAAGTGCTCTTGGCCACCTGAACGTCCTTGGGCAGATCGATGACCACAGGCCCGGGCCTGCCCGTTCTGGCGATATAGAACGCCTCATGGATCACCCGTGGCAAATCCTTGGGATCCTTGACCAGCAGGTTGTATTTCGTCACGGGCCGCGTGATGCCGGTGGTATCCGCTTCCTGGAAGGCATCATTGCCGACGACCGCCGTCGCGACCTGGCCGGTGATAGCCACCATAGGGATGCTGTCGGTATAGGCCGTCCCCAGTGCCGTTACCAGGTTGGTAGCGCCCGGGCCGCTGGTAGCGAAGCACACGCCGACCTTGCCGGTCGCGCGGGCGTAGCCGTCCGCCATGTGTCCGCCGCCCTGCTCATGACGCGGCAGGACAAACCGAATCGGCGTATCAGCGAGCGCGTCGAACGTCGGCAGAATCGCCCCGCCGGCATAGCCGAATACCACCTCGACGCCCAGATCGCAGAGTGCTTCACACACCCACTGGGCGCCTGTCCTGGTAATAGCCGGGCCTTGAGATTCGGTTTGAGGATCTGCGGCGGCTGCCGCGGGGGAGGTAGACGAATGGCGGGCACTCTTCTTGCGAGGCAAGGTCGCCATGGCTTTTAGCCTTTCCAATAGGATCCATGGTGTACATCAGCCCGTGCACACTGCCGGGCTTCTGCAGGGCAGCACCGGATAGGTGTTCGCTGCAGCCCAACCGGTTATGACCCGAATATTGGACTGCCGCGTCCTGCCCTTGTCTTATCGCCACTCAAGGCGACGAGATTAAGTGTAAGAACCAGGTCCACAGCTGTCAATCTGGATTCTCGGACGTGAGACAGCAGACGAGGAGTCAGGTGATACCAGGCAGGAGCCGGAGCACATCCCTTTCATCTGCATCTGCAAGCCATCACCGCGTCGATCAGAGAGTCAGCGGCCTCGGTCTTGGTCAGATAGGCAGCCGCGCCGGTGCTTGTCATTGCCTCGGCCACGTTTGCGTCCTCGTGCATCGACAGGCCGATGACCCGGATATCCGGCATCTCCGCCTTCAAGTGCCGCGTCGCGTCAATGCCGTTAAGGTTGGGCATGGCAACGTCCATGATAACCACGTGGGGTCTTACCTGACGGGCCAGATCAACCGCCTCCCGGCCGTCAGAAGCCTGCGCGATCACTTCGACGTCCCTGCTGGTTTGCAGCAGGCGGGCAAGTCCGTCGCGAACGACCTTATGGTCGTCCGCCAGCAGCACGCGGATGCGGTCGCCCAGACATGCGCCTTCAGCCTTTGCGACCGGAACGCACACCTCCGCAGTCGGCCTGGCCTTGGCGACGGGGGGAGGTGACTCGGCCGTAGATCTCATCTTCACAGGCGCCACCAGAGTTACAGATGTACCCTCCCCGGCACCGCTGCGGATACTCATCGCACCACCAAGCAATGACAACCGCTCGCGAATGCTCAGCAGCCCGAATCCGCCGCTCTTACGCGTCGTATCATCCAGGACCGCCGGGTCGAAACCCTGCCCGGCGTCGGCAATCGCGATCTCGAGATGATCATCATCCGCTCGCGCCAGCTGCATGCACGCCTCACGTACGTGCGAATGCTTGACGACATTGAACAGCAACTCGCGGCAGGCCTGAAAGACCAGCAGACGAATCTCTTCGGCCGTGGGGTTAACCTCGTCGTCGGCGGCCAGGTGCACCCGCAAACCATGCGTGTCAAACATCCAGCCGGCCAGCCATCGCAGAACGTCCGCCAGCGTCCCGTGACGAAGAACGGGCGGACTCAGCTCTGCCGTCAGTGATCGTGAGGCCCGCAATGAGGCGTCCAGCAAATCCGTAACCTGTTGGAGAGACTGATTCAGTTGCTCGACATTCGGCTGCGCACGCAACATCAGAATATTGAACTTGGCGCCGACCAGCAGTTGCTGCAGATGATCGTGCAGCATCTGGGCCAGTCGCTGACGTTCACGCTGTTCAGCCATCGTCAGCTCCGCCGCCAACTCGCTGAGCTGCTCGGCACGCTGCCGGGCCTCGGTAGTTCGCTCGGCGACACGCTGTTCCAGCGTGGCATTCAGGGCCCGCAGTCTGCTGTTCGCTTTCACGCAGGGCCTGTTCGGCACGTATTCGTTCCGTGATATCGGATGCGACGCCAAGAACCTGGTCGCACGTGCCATCGCTGTCGATCAGCGGCACCTTAACGGTGGTCAGCCAATGCTCCCGTCCATCGGCGTACGTGATTTTCTCTTCAAGAATCAGCTTCGGCTCGCGTGTGTCCATGACCTCCAGGTCATCCCGGCGGAAGCGCGCTACCTCCTCGACGTTGGGATTGAAATCGGCGTCGGTCCTGCCGAGCACGTTTTGCTTTCCATGGCCGTATTCCTGGTAGAGGACTTCATTGCCAAGAACGAACCGTCCATGGCGATCTTTTACAAACACCAAACTGGGGAACGCGTCGATAACCTTGCGCAGGAACGTCCGCTCGTGCCGTATGGCCTCCTCGGCCTGCTTCCGTTCGGTAATGTCCTGAATAATACCAAACGACACCGGCCCAGCCCATGTGCGCACGGGTACCGAAGTCACATGGAGTCTGAACCCAGACGATACGCCGGTCCTTGCGAACGTAGCGTTTCTCCAGCCGGTAGTCGCGGATCTCGCCCCGCGCAGCTGGTCCGCCAGAGCCACCGTTTCAAGACGATCGTCGGGATGCGTGATTTCATCAAAGCTTCGCGATAGCAGCTCTTCCCGGCTGTAACCAGTGATCTGGCATAGCCGATCGTTGACCCGTGTGAAACGGCGCGTAGCGTTGTCGACCTCGGCAATGCCGACAGGCGCCAGGTCGAAAAACGCCCGAAACCGTGCATTGCTGGCAAGAAGAGTCTGCTCGGCTGCATTCCGATCCGCCAGATAGTCGCGCATCTCATACTGGCGCTGCCGGGCGCGCAGGGCGGCGCGCACAGCACTTCGCAGCGTGTCGGTCTCAACCGGTTCATGCAGCAACGTCACATTATCCAGAAGGGTCGCCGGCCAGCCTTCAGCAGCTGCTCCCCGGTGCATGCCACTCAGCAGCAAAATGGGCAAATCCGACCAGCGAGGCTGTTCGCACAGTTTTTCAACAAGCGGCCCGGTATCATGGGGATCCAGACGCTCGTCACTGATAAGCAACGTCCCCGCACCTGCCTCCAACTGGCTGCATAACTCACCCATGTCCCTGCAGACCACAGACCTGACGTCCGCTCTGGCCAGCAGGCGTTTTGTGGTTGCGCCAGCCGATCGGTTTCCATGCAGTATGAGGACTCGCCGTTCCGTCTGTTCGGGCGATATTGCACGCATTATTTGATTTGTCTGCCAGTAAGCAGTCCTGCTAGCTCAAAAGCCTCGGCATTCAACGCTGCCGCGCTGACGCCGCGTGTTGTCAGTCGCGACGATACGGCCTCTTTGGCTTACGTGGGATGTTAGCTTCGGTGGTCGAGATAGTCCAAAGCGGGGCACAATCCGGCCGTGTAGAGCAGTGAATCATCATTAGGACGCAGACACTGCCAGGCTGCCGTCAGGGGCGCGGCGGCAGGACCGCTGGTTGGAACACAGGTAGCTCTCTGGCTGGCATAACGGCCGGCGCAACAGCTGCGGCATCGTCAGATTCGTTAGATCATCTCAGCCTTGCGGGCGTAGGCGAACAGGCCGCCGGCTTCGATGATCGGCAGCACGTCGCCCAAAGGAGCCAGCTCAAACTCGGTGCCCTGCGTGAGGTTGCGAACTACACTCTTTTCGAGGTCGATCTCCGCCTCGTCGCCAGTGTTGAACTTCTCGACCAGACGCTGCGGACTGTCGAAACCGACAACGTAACCGCCGTTAACCGCGTTGCGGTAAAAGATGCGGGCGTAAAACTCCGCGACGACGGCCTTGATCCCCGCCTCCGCCAGCGCAAGCGGCGCATGCTCGCGACTGGAGCCGCACCCGAAGTTCTTGCCGGCTACGATGATCGTGTATGGACTCTTCGTATTGTCCGGGTCGGCCTGATCGACGAACGGGGTATGCCCCTTCGGCAGGCCGGCCTGGGCGATCGGTACACTCGACAGCGCAAAACGTCCGAACATCTTGGCGCTCCTCGGGGATGGCCGGATTATAGGTCAAATACTGGGCAGGGATGATCTGGTCCGTGTCGATGTTGTCGCCCAGGACGTATACTTTGCCTTTAATGGTCTTGTCCATGATCTTTCTCGCATTCACTTCTGTCTTGGACAGAGCCGCCTGATGGCGGAACTGCTGCCTGCAACGCCGGCTCAAAGCCCGAACTGCCAGCGCAAACAACCACCTACGCCATGAATTCCCGCGGGTCGGTTATGTGGCCCGTCACTGCCGAAGCCGCCGCCGTCAACGGGCTCGCCAGAAATACCTCCGCCTGCCTGTGGCCCATGCGCCCGGGAAGTTGCGGTTCGTCGTGCTGACGCACTTGAGTCCCGCCTGGTTCAGCCGGCCCAGCGTATCTTCCGGACCGCCAAGGCACGCCCCGCAACCAGCCGCGCCGACGATGCAGCCGGCCTCGATGAAGATCTCTTCCAGCGTCTTGTCGCCCATCTTGCGTCTCTTCATCTCGGCGTGCACGTCTGTCGTTGCCGGTACAACCGTCGTCTGGATGCTGACCTTCTTGCCGCACAAAATCGACGCCGCCGCGAGCATATCCGTGATCTTGCCGCCAGTGCACGAGCCGATGTAGGACCGGTCGAGTTTGACGTCCTCGAGCTCTCGCGCGGTGGCCTTGTTGTCCGGTGAGTGCGGCTTGGCGACGACCGGCACAAGGTCCGCTACCTTGTAGACCTTGTCCGCATAGAACTGGGCGTCGGGGTCGTTCGTGACGACCTCGAAGGGCTTGTCCGTCCGACCACTGACGTAATCGAGCGTCACCTGGTCCGCCTGAACGATGCCGTTCTTGCCGCCGGCCTCGATCGCCATGTTCGCCAAGGTCATACGTTCTTCAATGTTCAGCGACATCACGCCTTCGCCCGCGAACTCCATCGCCCGGTAGATCGCCCCGTCGACGCCGATATCGCCGATGATCGTCAGGATCAGGTCCTTGGCCATCAGCCACGGCGGCAGCGTCCCTTCAAACGCAAACCGCATGGTGGGCGGCACCTTCAGCCACAGCTTGCCGGTGCCAAGCACAAAGCCCGCCTCGGTATTGCCGATGCCCGTAGCGAACTGGCCGAACGCCCCGTGCGTGCAGGTGTGGCTGTCGGTACCGAGCAGGATCTCGCCCGGCCGGCAATGTCCTTCCTCGGGCAGCCCGACATGGCAGACGCCCTTGTAGGTCGTGTTCGTCGGGTCCAGGTACGGGCTGGGCATCCCCTCAGCCTTGACGAAATCCGGATCGTAGTAGTACCGAATGCCCTGCTTCTTGACGAAATCGCGGAGAATCTGGACGTTGCGGTGCGCCATCGAATCAGCCGTGAAGATGTAATGGTCCGGCATGATGACGACCTTTTCCGGATCCCACACCTTGGCGTCGTCGCCGAATTCCTTCTCGAATACGCCGATCGTGCCCGGCCCGCATACGTCGTGAGTCATCAGCACGTCGATATTCGCCCAGACATTCTCGCCCGGCTGAACGCGGCTCTTGCCGGCGTGTTTGGCCAGGATCTTCTCGGTGATGGTCATACCCATTGGACAGTACCTCATCAGTGCGATCCAAAAATCGCTCGCTAACCCAAAGACCCTCTAGTGTATATCCTGATACGCTCGTCGGCAATGCGACAAAGCCCCCAACAGTACGATCGCATGTGACCGCCGGGGTCAGACCCCCTTCAACAGGATCTGATATCGTCATTACTGCTCGCCTGCCCAAAAGAATCCAAATCCGGACACGTCAACGGGGTCTGACCCCTTCGGTTGATACCTCCGCGTCCGCGCTGGGCCCTCGCAAAAAACTAACCGCAACCCTTGTCGCCAACTTGACGCAAAAGTACAATGGAGTGCAGGTTATCGGTAGCTGGCATGGCTTCGCTGAAAGGAGGTCTGCTTTCGCAACCGCGGTTTTCGACAATTCGAGAACGCCTGCAAGCCCGCTGGGCTGTAGTGTGCTGGTGCTGAACCGCAACTACATGGCACTCCGTGTCGTTAATGTTAAGCGGGCAGTCACCTTGTTGTTCCGGGATCTGGCCGAAGTCATCCACATCGAGCAAGGCCAGTACGTCTCCTACGACTTCGAATCCTGGCGAAGCATCAGCAACCTCAAGAGCCGATTCCAGCCCGAAGGCTTTGACTGGCTGCGAACCGTGCGGTTCCAGATTGCCGTCCCTCGCATCATCCGGCTTCTTTTCTACGACAAATTGCCCCGCAGCGAAGTCAAGTTCAACCGCCGCAACATCTTCGCCCGCGATTCCAATCGTTGCCAGTACTGCGGCCTGAAGTTCCCGACGAGCGAACTGAGCCTCGACCACGTCGTGCCGCGCAGCCAGAATGGCCAGAGTACATGGGACAACGTCGTTTGCGCCTGCATCGAGTGCAACATCAAGAAGGGCGGGCGAACCCCCGAGCAGGCCAGCATGAAGCTGATCAGCGTTCCCAAACGCCCGCGCCGCAGCCCGGTCCTGGGCCTCAAGCTTAGCGACGCCCGCTACGCCTCCTGGAAGCAGTTCCTCGATTTCGCCTATTGGGACGTGGAACTGAAGTGACCACCCCCGGATCGCCGCCTGCTGCCTCCGCGCTCCAAAGCCAGGCATGGCGTGCCACGCAAACTGCCCCATTCCAGAGCGGACGGACTCCAAACCTGCCGTGCGGGGCTGCTGAGATTCCGCGTGCCATGGGCCTGCGCAGCAGGGCCATGGCAGTCGGCCGCTGCTACAGGGAAACTGGATCTGCTGCAGACAAACGCAACCGGCCCGTCGCTTTGTCATCCTGAACAAAGCGAAGGATCTCCGTCCGGAAAGACCGTCGGGGAATCCACAACCCTGCTCCCGTGGGACGTCGAAGACCCATTTAGCCTGCCCGCTTGCGGGCAGCGTCCATACGCTCGCGCGCCGCGCTACATCTGGACCACGTTGCCCCTATCCCCCGAACCTGTGTCGCCAGCCTTCAGGCCGGACAGCGCGTAACATTCTGCCCGCTGCGAAGCCGGATTCCAGGTTCCGCGGTAATGCCCCCCATGCGCAGCAGCAGGCCATTCTGAGCCAGCGCATCCAGACCACGCCGATCGCCTACCACCGCCAGTTCAAAATCTTCGCCGTCATGCAGGGCGTGCTCCAGAGCATCCTGACCATCCTTGCTGGCCAGCCTGCGGGCGTCGTCGTGGATGACGGTCTCCAGCAGATCCCTCTCCAGAATCGCCCCGACATCGCTTTCCTCGCAGATGTGCCCCAGATCGCCTGCCAGCCCGTCGCTGATATCGATCATCGCATGAACCGCGCCGGTGCCCGCCAGTGCTGCGCCAGTCTGCACGCGTGGCTCGAATGTCATGTGCCTGCCGAGGATCGAGCCGCCTGAGCTTGCCCGTGACATAGACCGCATCGTCCGGCCGAGCGCCGCTCCGCCGGATCGGCTGTCCCCGGTCCGGTACCTCGCCGAGCATGGTCACATCGATGGCCGTCGGCCCCTTCCAACTCGTCGTATCCCCGCCGACGATCTCGCAGCCGTAGGCCTTGGCCGTATCGATCATCGAATCAGCCAGCCGTCTGGCTTCTTCCATGCTGACGTCCTGGTTCAATGCGACGCTGAGGACGGCCACCTTCGGCAGCGCCGCCATGGCTGCACAATCGCTCAGGCTGCACGCGATCGCCTTACGCCCGACCAGTTCGGGCCCGTGTTCAGCCCAGATGAAATGCACCGTGTCCAGGCGGATGTCACAGGTGATCAGCACCAGGTCGCCCGGCCACCGCACCGCCGCCATGTCGTCGCCGATGCCGATCGCAACCCGCGCATCCTTCGAACGCGTCCGCCCGCGCAGCCAGTGGATGAATGTGAATTCGTCAGTCATTATAGAAACACAGTAGTTAGTTGCAGTGCCTCATGCCAGATGGGTGCCACTGGCAGCTTGTCTGCCAGTGTAAGCGGGAGACGGAGCCAATGTCACGGCCGTCACGCCCGTGTCCCTTTGTCCGTCGCCGGATGCATGCTCGGCCGGACGCGCGGAGCAGGCCGATGCGGCAGCGGGATGCTCGCCTTGTAGAGACGCCCGGCCAGCTTGTCCGTCGGGTTCAACGAAACCGCCCTGGCCAGCGCCCGATGCGCCGCCGCCCGCTGCCCGGAATAGAGCAGCTCATAACCCAGCAGCAGATAACCGTCCTGCCAGTCGGGGTGCCTCGCCAGGAGACCTGCCAGGTGTTGCAGCTGCTGGTTGAACTCCTGCGGGTTGCCGTAGTCCCGCCGCAGATCGAATTTCAGATAGACCAGTCGCGGCTGCAGCTCCAGGGCGCGCCGGACCAGCGGCACCGCGTCGGCGTATTGCTCCAGCGCGAAATACGCTTGGGCCGCATGAATGCGACTGGCCGCATCGCCATTGTCCAGTTGCGTGGCAAGGGTAAAGAAATCCGCCGCCTGGTCGTAGCGACCGTTGGCGAATGCCTCCAGTCCGTCCCGCAGGGCCTTGTCACGAGCGCAACAGCCGCTCCGAACGTTGGTTATAGATATGGTCGAGCTGGCCCTGTGCGTAGCCTTGCTCCAGACCCTGCCTATAGGCCTCATCGAGCTCGCCACTGCGGCAGCAGTCTGCCGTTCTATGATGACTGTCCTTTTAGGCGGGGGATTATCGGACGATGTGGCCGCGGGTTGTGTCGCGGCAGGTGGTGAGATGGCGCGGTGCCGACGCCGACGGGCGCCATAGCAAAGCAAATCACCGCAGCCGCCCAGAGCAGACGAAACCTGTTTGTCCTGGACCGATTCCAGCGACTGTCGCGTTTCATCTTCGGACCCTCCGTATTCCCTTCGACCAGCCTCCGTCTCCGTCCAGAGCAGACGGACGTTTTCCCGTTGCTACATACTACCGTGACTGCGACCTGTTCCTCAGACCTTCTGCAGACCCCTAACTGCGACCTGTTCCTCTGCCTGCAGTATGGATATACTGCCTGACCCGGGTGGTATCAATACCGTGAGGTGCTTTATTATCTCGCCTGTAATAGTATATTGCTGTGAACGATGATTGGACACAGTCGTCTTCTTTCCCAAGGCTGGCGTGGAAGTTCGGAAGGTTGGTGACTAGAGTATCTTTTGAGGCATAGGGCGCCGCATTGCGGGATGCCCAGAGGGTTGCTTCGGCGAAGGCGGTTGACGCCGGAGTGTATCTGCTTACGTTGGAACCTGTTGCCGATCCCGCGTGTGGGATGGCTCGGCCGGTGGGGTCGCGGTGGCCGGTCGGGCGTTCAGGCCGCAGGTGCTAAACCCAGTAGATTTCAGGAAAACGCTAACAAGCCACTGGACGCGGTAGTGGCGTCGTGCGTTACGATATCGATGAGTAATGTGCGAAATCACGAGCAGGTGGAGAGATTCCGCCGCAAGCAGTTCCAGCAGATCGGCATCGGCGCCGAGGCGGCGTTTCATTACCGCCGGCCGGCCGAGCGTGGCGTCACACGCGCCAATCGTGACCACGTCACCATCCTTTTCGGCGGACTGACCCTTAACCACGAAGCCCTTGTCCAGGCGGGCATGGAGGGGCTCGGTTACAAGGTCCAGCGTCTGCCGACGCCTACGCGCATGGATTGCCAGGTCGGCAAGGAATACTGCAATCCCGGACAGTGCAACCCGAGTCTACTTTACCGTCGGCACGCTGATCAATTACCTCAAATCGCTCCAGGAAGAGCAGGGACTGAGCGCCGCTGAGATCGTCGAGCGTTATGCCTATATGACAGCCGGTTCGTGCGGGCCCTGCCGGTTCGGTATGTACGAGTCGGAATATCGATCGGGGGTGGAAAACGCCGGTTTCCCCGGTTTCAGGATCCTGGTATTTCAGCAGGGCGCGGGGTTGAAGCAGACGAAGGAAGGTTCGGCGATCGACTTCAACATCCCGTTCTTCCTATCGCTGCTGAACGCCTTCTTCGTCGGCGATATATTGAATTCGCTGGCCAGCCAGATCCGGCCGTACGAGATCGAACCGGGTCGTACGAATGAAGTCATGGCGAGATGCCTGGAGATCTGCAAGCGGGCCCTGCAAGACAAGTTGTATGAGGTTACGCCGGATATCCGGGCAAGGCTGCTGTCGCTGATAACGGCTGGCTATAACGCCGAGGATGCCGCGAAGTTTCTGGACCAGCTCGGCGGCGACTGGTATACGTCGGCCCTGCGGCGGTGTGCGGCGATGCTCGATGAGCAGGTCGAGGTCGATTACACCCGCGTTCGGCCCAAGGTCAAGATCACCGGGGAATTCTGGGCGCAGACGACCGACAGCGACGGCAACTTCCGCATCTTCGAGTTCCTGGAACGCGAGCACGCCGAGGTCGTCGTCGAGCCGGTAGCGGCCTGGATTACCTACATGCTGCACCAGGCGATGCAGGGCATGGACCACCGGCGAGGCCTGCCGAAGGACATGCGGATTCGGGGCGGGATGTCTCTTCGCGAGCGGCTGGCTGGCTACCTCGATTATCACAAGAGCATGATCCTGCTGCGGCTGTCCCGCTGGATGATTCACCGCGAGTACGATCGGCTGCGCGGCGCGGTCAACAATCTCGTACCGCCGCTGCCGAATCAGGTCGTGCTCCGGGAACTGGCCAGACCCTATATGAACCCCCAGGCGTCCGGCGGCGAGGGGCATCTCGAAGTCGCCAAGACGATCTATTACTCGACCAAGCGGCTGGCCCACATGGTGCTGAGCGTCAAGCCGTTCGGGTGTATGCCAAGCACGCAGTCCGACGGCGTGCAGGCTGCCGTGGTGGCGCACTTCCCGGAGGTGATCTTCCTGCCTGTCGAGACGAGTCCGGAAGGTGAGGTCAACGCATACAGCCGGGTACAGATGGCCCTGGGTGAGGCGCGACTTCGGTGTAAGGCGGAGTTTGCCGAGGTCCAGGAGCGGGCGGGCGTGACGGCAGAGATGGTGCGTGCCTATGTGGATGACCATCCGCAGACTGCGTCGCCCTTTCCAGGAAGTGCCCCGGCACGAGGGGGTCGCCGGGCGGGCGGCCAACTTTGTCCTTCACGTGGCCAGGCTTATCCGCGCCGATGCGATCTGGCGGGACGGCTACAAGGTGAGAGAACACACGGAATCGCAGATAGCGGATGCAGCCCAGTAATCTCAGCAGGTCAGTGAGGTCACCCGTGAGAGTTAAAGAAATACAGAATGGGCAAGTCGAGCAGACGACGGGCAACAACCCGGGCAGGGCGAATGTGGCTGCGCAGAGCCGCCTGGACGCCCGCGCCGATCATGCGTTCGTGGCTGGGTCCCAGCAAGTGGCGTCCCGTAACCGCAAGCGTTTCCAGCCGACCGAGCAATGGCCTGAGGGGCTGCTTGTCGGCGTCGACGTCGGCTCGACGACCGTCAAGGCCGTGGTGGTCGATCCGCGCACGGATGAGATTCTCTGGCAGGACTACCAGCGGCACGGTACGCGCCAGTCCGAGATGGTCCTGGAGTTCCTCAAACGCATCGAGTCGCACTTTGCCGACGCCCGGCCGGAGACGATGCGCGATCTTCATCACCGGCAGCGGCGGGGCCAACCTGGCGGGCTTCATCGGCGCCCGGCACATCCAGGAGGTCAACGCGGTCAGCCTGGCGGTCGAGCGGCTGTTCCCGGAGGTTCGCAGCGTCATCGAGCTGGGCGGCCAGGATGCCAAGATCATCGTCTTCAAGCAGGATCCTGAGACCGGGCGGCTCAAGAAACTGCCCTCGATGAACGACAAGTGTGCCGGCGGGACCGGGGCTGTCATCGACAAGATCGTTGCCAAACTGCGGATTCCGACCGAGCGTCTGGCGGACCTCGGTTATGAGGGGCTGCGCATTCATCCGGTGGCAGGCAAGTGCGGCGTGTTCGCCGAGACGGACATCAACGGCCTTCAGAAGCAGGGCGTCCATAGCGAGGAGCTGATGGCGTCGCTGTTCGAGTCGATCGTGTTGCAGAATATGTCCGTGCTGACCCGCGGCCATACGCTGATGCCCAAGGTGCTGCTGCTGGGTGGACCCAACACGTTTATCCGGGGCATGCGCGAGTGCTGGCGGCATCATCTGCCGCAGATGTGGCGCGAGCGAAATGTCGAGATCCCGGCTGATGCCTCGATCGACGACTTGGTTATCGTGCCGCCGAACGCCCAGTATTTCGGCGCGATCGGGGCGGTTGAGTTCGGCCGGCTGGAGATCGACGAGAATCCCGAGGTCGGCACTTACCAGGGGCACGAGCATCTTGCCTGGTACATCAATGTCGGGCGTCTGCAGGACAAGCAGCGTTCGGGCCTGCAGGGTCTCTGGCGGACGCGCGAAGAACTCGACGCTTTCCTGGCTGAATATCGCCGCGCAGCCGTGGCAACCGCCGGGGCTTGCCAGCGGTCAGACGGTAAAGGCGTTTATCGGCATCGACGGCGGATCGACAAGCACCAAGGGCATCCTGATGGATGCCGATCGGAACGTCATCGCGAAGGCCTACCAGTTATCCAAGGGCAATCCGATCGAGGATACGATCGAGATCATCGCCCGGCTGCGCGAGCAGGTCGAAGGCCAGGGTGCAAACCTGGAGATCCTCGGCGTCGGTACGACCGGCTATGCCAAGGACATGCTCAAGGAGGTTATCGGCGCCGACGTCGCTCTTGTCGAGACCGTCGCCCATACCCAGGCGTGCCTGCACTACTATTCGACGGCGGATGTCATCTGCGACGTGGGCGGCCAGGATATCAAACTCATCCTGCTGAAGAACAAACAGGTCAAGGACTTCAAACTTAATACGCAGTGCTCCGCCGGCAACGGCTACTTCCTCCAGTCGACGGCCAACAGCTTCGGCTTCGACGTCGAACAGTACGCGGCCGCGGCGTTTACCGCCGAGGCCATGCCGGAGTTCGGCTATGGCTGCGCGGTGTTCCTGCAGGCGGACATCGTCGACTTCCAGCGCAAGGGCTGGCAGGCCAGTCAGATCATGGCGGGCCTGGCGGCGGTACTGCCCAAGAACATCTGGCTGTACGTCGCCCAGATGCCGAACCTTGCCAAACTCGGCCGAACGTTCGTGCTCCAGGGGGGCACTCAGCATAACCTTGCGGCGGTCAAGGCCCAGGTGGATTTCATCCGTGCCCGCTTCAAGGGGACTGGTGTCGAGCCGGAGATCATCGTTCATCAGCACTGCGGGGAAAGCGGGGCGATCGGCTGTGCTCTGGAGGCCTATCGTCTCTGGGCCGAGCAGGGCAGGCAGACTTCGTTTGTGGGCCTGGACAATGTGCAGCGGATTGAGTATCGCGTAACGCGCGACGAGCATACCCGCTGCACGTTCTGCAAGAACAAGTGCATGCGGACTTTCATCGATGTGCAGGTCGGCGCTCCGGACGGCGACCAGGCGGTCGATCTGTCCACCCGGCTGCTCAAGAGCGGTGCCGAAGAGGGGCACCCGACGCGGTTCAAACGCGCGGCGCCGCATCCCGAGGCCCCGGCTGACGCCAATGCCCCGGCGGGTCTTCCGCTCGAGCCTGGCAGAAAGCGGCTGATCGTCGCGACGTGCGAGCGAGGAACGGTCGAGGACCGCGAGGACATGCTCCAGATCCAGAAGGGCCTGGCTGCGGTTAAACGCGCCAACCCGAACCTGATGGACTTCGCCGCCCGCGATGCCTTCGTCTCGCGCGACGCGGCGCCCGTGCATGACGCGATCCCGTCGCGACGCTGGCTCGATCGTCTGCTGCCATCGCCAGTCCGCAGGCGCCAGGAGGCGATGCGTGGCCGGCCGGCCGTGCGGATCGGCATTCCGCGAGTGTTGAATGCCTATACGCTCTCGCCGTTTTTCCGGACTTTCTTCGAGTCGCTCGGCGTCGAAGCCGACCATATCGTATTCAGTGATTACACGAGCCTGGAGCTTTACAAGGCTGGCTGCAAGCGCGGCAGCATCGACCCGTGCTGGCCCAGCAAGGTCTGCATCGCCCATGTGCACAATCTTCTGTATCGCAAGCATAGGCCCGACGCGCCGTTGAATTACATCTGGTTCCCGATGATCGATGCATTCCCGAGCTACCTGGAACAGACGGTCGACAACCGGGCATGCCCGACGAGCTGCACTGACCCCCGAGTCGGTCAAGGCCGCCTACATCAAGGAGGGCGACGTCTTCGCCGAGCTGGGTGTCAAGTATATTAATCCGATGTTGCACATGGACGAGCCTGCCCTGCTGGTCCGCGAACTGTACGATGCGTGGCGCGACGAGCTGGGCCTGTCGCTGGCGGAGACCCGGCGGGCGGTGCAGACGGCATACAAGGCGTCGGAGG
The DNA here is from genome assembly GCA_963787325.1 of uncultured Planctomycetota bacterium. Classification (GTDB taxonomy): domain Bacteria; phylum Planctomycetota; class Phycisphaerae; order UBA1845; family JANYLN01; genus CAWBCK01. The sequence goes on along the minus strand of CAWBCK010000005.1, from coordinate 4,373,614 downwards.
CCTTCCAGGCCAGGCTCCAACGGGAGGGCCGAAAGACGCTTCAGCAGGTCGAGCAGGAGGATCGCGTGGCACTGGTCGTCCTGAGCCGACCCTACCATGCGGACCCGGGCATCAGTCACGGGATCATCGAGGAACTCCAGAAGCTGGGCTATCCGGTTCTGACCCAGGATTCGCTGCCGCTCGACGAGCCCATCCTCGAACGGCTGTTCGGCCAGGAGGTCGAGGCGGAGATCTGCGAATCGGCCCTGTCGATTGACGATGTCTGGAAGAACTCCTACAGCGAGAACACCAATCGCAAGATCTGGGCCGCCAAATTCGTCGCCCGACATCCGAACCTGGTCGGCCTGGAACTCAGCAGTTTCAAGTGCGGCCATGACGCGCCGATCTATACGCTGATCGAGGACATCGTAGAGCAGAGCGGTACGCCCTATTTCTGTTTCAAGGATATCGACGAGAACAAGCCGACCGGGTCGATCAAGATCCGCATCGAGACGATCGGCTATTTCCTGAAGCGCTACAGCGAAGCCCTGGCCGAACGCCAGCGAGCCCTTCGCGAGGTAGAGCAGCGGGTACGCCAGTTCGAACAGCATCTGCTGGCCAGCCAGATTACCGATTTACCGGACGATATCGCAGCTGCGGGCTAGGCATTCCCAGTCAGGCACAGCGTCCCATGCCAGGCACCGAGGCGCGTTTGCATCCGTCCACCGCGCGATCTCTGGAGCACAAGCGATCGAGGACGCTCCAAGTCCAGGCGGATTCCCGACGATATAAGCAGAATTGATACCTATTCTGAAGCGCAAGGCGTTGTCAGACCGGCACGCGGGCATTCTAATCTGCAAGGCCCTCGCTAGTCGGCTGTATTGGTCGTGCAGCCGTGCCCTCGCTTTATTGAATGGAGACAGCTCATGTTGTCAGAAGCATTTCTGTGCTGCAGGCGCTGGCGAGTCGGGCTAACGGTGGGCTTTGTGGTCCTTTCGGCTGCGGCTGGCTTCGGTCAGACGGTCGGGACAGCCACGCAAGATGTGGTCGAAGGTACGGCGTCGGACAAGTCCGCTGCGCCGGGATCGCCAGCCGGTGAGCCGGCGGAGAGGGCTGTCGCCGCCTGGCCGCCAGGGCTGATCATGGAAGGGTTGGACAAGGTCGGTCTTGGCCAGCCGATGGCCGCCGCGGGTATGAGCATCTATGGATGGGTCGACAGCGGATTTACGGGCCGGCTGACGGGTGACAGCAATCCGCTGTTCGGACGGGCGTTCGATTCGGTGCGTCCCAACAATCTGAAACTCAATCAGCTGGTGCTGACTCTGGATCGGCCGTATGACGCCGCCAAGTCGTTCGACTTCGGCTTCCGTATGGACGGCATGTACGGCAGTGATGCGCAGTTCACCCACTCCGTCGGCCTGTTCGATAAGGCAGGCGAGGGCAATGGCAGCAACTGGGCTGACGTGCCGCAGATCTACGGGCAGCTGTGGTTCAGGACGGGCGATCAGAGCGGGCTGGATTTGACGGTCGGCAAGTGGCTGACGACGATCGGCTATGAGTCGATTTACGCCCCGCTGAATGCGTTGTATTCGCACAGTTACCTGTTCTTCTATGCACAGCCATTTGCGCACACCGGGGTTAAACTGAACTATACGTTCAATTCGCAGGCGTCCGCCTATTTCGCCATCGTCAACGGCTGGGACAACTTCAGAGACAACAACCACGCGCACAGTTACATTACGGGCGTTTCCCTGTCGAGCAAAGAGCAGATCGACGGCCATTCACGCAGCCAAGTGGGCCTGAACGTCATCACTGGTCCGGAGCAGGATGGCAACGTCAATCACTACCGCACGCTTCTCGACATGACGGCTACACACTGGTGGACGGCGAAGGCTTTCGTCCGCGGTCAATGCCGATTGGGCTACGGAAGAACACATCGGGGATATCCGCCGGGCTAACTGGTACGGCATTGCGCACTACCTGACGTATACATTCAACGATTACGTTTCAGCCACATGGCGAAGCGAGTGGTTTGCCGACGACCAGGGCGTTCGCATCGGCGCTGAAGGCAATTACCTGGAGAACACGTTCGGCGTGACGGTTGCGCCCTGCCCGAACGATCGGGTACTGAAGAACCTGACCATCCGGCCGGAGTTCCGCTGGGACAACGCCCAGCATTCGGTATTCGACGGCCGGTTCAACCTGCTGACGGCGGCGGTGGATGTGGTGTTCAAGTTCTGACGGACTCGCAGTCAGGGAGCGATGAGCCGCAACCTGAGGGGCGGTCTTTCAGGCCGTTTCTACTGTCTACCCTCTATTTTCTCCTGCTCTAGTGAAAAGGCTCCGGAAAGCCGGAGCCTTTTCACTCGGGGCAGCGAGATTCGAACTCACGACCTCCTGGACCCAAACCAGGAAAAGACCAGTAAGTTACTGGTTTACTGAAATGTATAGGTATTTATAGTTGTTGCGTTTAGCCCATTTGGAGCCTATACTGTGCTACTTAGAAATGCACTGGTTTTTACGTGCGTTGTAGCACAGGTGTAGCACAGCGTGTAGCACAGGCGATTGCTGGCGTTTCGCCAGCATATGCGGAGGTGGCCAATGGGACGGACCACAACAGCCAAGATCAACTTCATAAAAAGTGTGATTGAATCTTTGCCAGCACCGGACTCGGGGCGAGTCTACTACCACGACAAAGCCACGCCGGGGCTCGCGTTGGCGGTGATGGATACCGGATTAAAGACCTTTTATCTCTACAAAAGGGTCGGCGTGAAGCCGGTGCGGACCCGCATCGGCCGATACCCCGATCTTACGCCACAGCAGTGCGTACTGAAGCCCTCAAGTTGCTTGCTCAGATTGCCGTGGGGGACAACCCGCAGGAAGCGAAGAAAAAGGCCCGGCGGGAAGCCGCCAGAATGCAAACGTTGCAGGCCGTCTTCGACCACTACAAGGCGAACCACTTGCAGAAGTACTGTAGCCAGCGTTCAGTTCAGAATAGCAAATATGAATGGGATCCTGTCCCGTTCAAGGGCCAAAAACTGTCAAGTATCACGATGGAGCAGGTACGCAATCTCCACCGCGACCTTGGCGAGGCGCGAGGGCCGTACATGGCGAACCGGGTAGTCGGCCTGCTGCGGGTCTTGTTCAATTACGCGGCTGATGAGCTTGGCTATACCGGCCCGAACCCGGTGCGTTTGCGGAAGACAGCGCGAGGAGACAGGCGACGTAATGGGACGATCGCGCTGTTTCCGGAAAAGGGCAGGGAACGATTTATTCAGCCCGATGAGTTGCCAAGGTTTTTTGACGCGGTGAAGGCTGAAGAGGACGAGGACTTCAAGGATCTGGTGTTGATGTTGCTTTTTACGGGGGCGCATCGTGGCAACGTGCAAGCGATGAAATGGGAGGACATCAGTCTTGAACGTGGCGTCTGGACCATCCCCCACACCAAGAATGGGGATAGCGTTAAAATCGCGCTGTCGCCTTGGGCCATGGCCGTCCTGCGACGCCGTGCTACAAGCCGAAAGCCGGAAGTGGAATGGGTCTTTCCGGCCCGCCGGGCCAAATCAGGGCATATGCAGGAGCCCAAGAAATTGTGGTGGGCCCTGCGGGATAAAGCGGGATTACCTGATTTGAAGATGCACGATCTGAGGCGGACGCTTGCCACGTACCAGCGTACGACCGGGGCCACACTCGAAATGATTGGCGCGTCCCTTGGGCACCGCAGCCGGGTGGCGACGGAAATATACGCCCGGGTCGATCTGAACCCGGTTCGCCAGGCTGTGACGACGGCGACGCGGGCGTTGCTGGAAGCTGGTGACTACGACTTACCCGTCATTGACCAGCCTGCGGAGCCTGCCGAAGAGCAGGCAGCTGCCGAGGAGGTTGGCAATGGCGACTAAGCGGTATGTAGATCGTATTCGGGTCTGGCGCAACGCTGTCGACGGAGATATCGAGGACGTTCTATCTGAATGGTCAGAATATCTTCACGAGCATGCAAGAGCGATGGGGCTTAAGCTCGCCAAGCCTGATCGCGAAGGACGCGGCGGCGTTATCAATCCCCGGCGAGAGTCTTCGAAGCTGGTCGGCAAGTTGCGGGGGCTGTCGATCTGGCTTCACAGGACACGTCATTTCATAAACAAGGGCGATGCCGCCGCAGCGGCCTACGCGGCGTTTGAACTGGGGGTAGTGACCGCATCCATTGGCGAGAAAATCAAACGACATGCAGGGGGCCGCAGAAGTTCGGCCACGCGGGGGGCCTGGAAAGATGGACTTCGCCAAGAGGCGGACGGCTTGGCATCCGCGCAGAACATGCCGCTTGACAAAATCTTCTATCAGTTGGCAGAAAAATACGGCAAGGGGCAATCGACGATTCGCAACGCTTACTATTCCCACAAATCGTAACCTCTACAAACCCCCAACAAACGGAATAAACAGAAAACTATACCGAGTGCCAGTACTCGGTATTTTTGTTTGCGCGCCCCCTGCGTAATGTATCGGCAAAGGAGGCATACGATGAATGCGACAACGATTCAAAAGACGGTGAGCCGGACAGAAGCGGCTGGGATTCTCGGCGTTCGCGTAAACACTCTCGCGGTTTGGGCACACGCAGGACGTGGTCCCGCATATCTCAAGATCGGCCGCACCGTCCGGTACGACGTGACCGATCTTGAGCGTTTCATGCAGCAAGGCCGCGTAAGAACCAGTGAGCAAGACTAGGGGGCGGGGATGAAGTTTGACGACGTACCAGCACGTTATCAAAAGATGTACTTGCACAGCGCTGTCCGGTAAATCTCTCCGCGCAGCCATCACGGCGCACTGTTATCAATGTATGGGCTGGACTGATTGCGCTGCGCCGCCGTTCGCGAATGCACGGCGCGAGGTTGCCCATTGTTCGCGGTGCGTCCGGGCGTTTCTGGCCCTACTGGCAAGCTGAAGCAGACCAAGGGGGTAAACACAACTGCCGCCAGGTGGTCAGACCCGGCGGCAGGTAATCGGAAGGTACCCGACACGATGAGATTAACCGAATCCGCTACTGGAGGCAAGCGGGCTTCCGCCGCCGGGCAGCGACCCCGCAAGCATCGTTTGATTAGACACATTGACGAGGTGCGCCCGGCGGCGTGCGTCGCGTACGTACGGGCGAGCGCCCCCAGCCAGCGACGCCAAGGTCGCCTGCAAGATCGCTTAGAATGCTTGCGACAGGACTTGGAGTGCCGGGGCATCGAAGTGGCAGACGCCTACACCGAGGTGGCACCGGGATGGGATCTTACGCTATCTGGACGGTCAGGGTTCCTTGATGCCATCCGGGCGGCAAAGAGGTGGCAGGCCCGGCACCCCAGTAAGGTCGTTGCTGTAGCCAGTGACTGCCGCAACAGGTTTGTGCGAGGAAGTGCATATGACCGTACCGCCAAGAGCGATGTCATCACTCCCCGGCAATGGGCGCGGTTGGAAGCCTTAGCGGACGGCACCCCCCTAGTAACGCTGTATGATCCGGATCTGCCTTTTGGTGATGTACGCCGCCGGGAAATGGATATCAGAAAACGGCATGGCGGACGCATCGGCAGGCCGCCGAAGGTTCGAAAGCCTCGCGTCCCAGCCGACCGCAAGCCGCGATTGATTCAGAAGGCAAAACGCATGCGCGGTCGCGGCCGCAGCCTTCGCGAAATCGCCGATTTCTTTGGGCTCAACGGTTATTCGGTATCACACATGACGGTGCAGCGGTGGTCAAACGCCCGCTGTAACATATCGCAGCCTACCGCGTAGCTGATTTGCAGCAAATCGCCACATACCCTACAACAAACGCCATCCCCGCTATTTCCTGCGCACCAGGGGAAAGGTGTAGCTGTTCACGACTATATATACCCGCACCTGCCACCGCCTACCATCAGCCCCGTGTATGGGCCTCAAGGCTACGGCCGCCGCCGACTTATCGCTGCCCTTTCTGCTAGCCTTGCGGTAACGTTAACGGTACAGCGAATTTGATTCGGGACTCGGATCCGGCAACCGTTTCTGTTTTTCCTTGCGCGCCAACGCCGATAGACCCGACTGTAATCCCGATACCGCCCTTAGTCTCCTTGCCTTCTGTGGCATGCACGGCAACATCAAACTCAATCAACTGAACCGGGCGAGGACGGGGTGGTTGATCATCGATATAGCCGTAGTCTTGATCGTCTGCCTTATTGACACAAGTGTTGCGAGGATTCGCTTGTGCGTCGACACTGCATTTCCCAAACCTTTCATTGGCATCCGCGATGCCGCTGGCAATCTGGATAAGCGTTTCCGTGATGAATTCTTGAAGGTTCATAGGCCACCCAAAACATGACATTCGCCTGACGCTGGTGTGAGTCGCCCGCGCCACTCGCAGGCAGGAAGCAGAGCTCTCCACCTAGCGGTAACTAATAAGCGTCATTTCTCGTCATCTCCGATGATTTCATCCATGACTCTATCAAGCCCAGATGCTCTATCGCGGACCGTCATAAAAAGCTCACGGAAGGACTCACGCGCCTCACGAGTCCCGATGTCATTCGACAAATACGTCACAGGATTGATCATGTCTAAAGCCCCCCCATCGTAGCGCATACGTGAAATGGCGGAAAGATTTAAGGACGTTGCAAAGTACGTGAGAGCGTAGCCGTCATCACAAGTCCCGATCGACCATCTGTGCTTCCCGTCATAGACGAAGTAGTAATCGCCACCAGCAGCAAGTGTTTCTGTGATCTTGCCAGCATTGGACAACATGGCATTGATGGTGCGTACGATTTTGCTCATTTATCGTCTCCGAACTGTCTGCTGTAGTGAGACAGACTCTTTATGCCGCAGCTGCTGGCGCAGCTCGCTCGTAAGGCTTCTCTTTTGGGGCTCGGTCAAGTAGCTGCGCCCATCAACGTACCTGCTAAGCCTTTTGAGAATGTCCTTGCAGTCTGCCACAAAGTAATGGGTTGCCCTTCATGTGCCCGCAAATATCGCCCATGAGGTTGAGGATCTCGTCTGGATCATCGTCTACCTTCATCTCACTAAGCTTCTCAATCTTCGCATTTAACTCCGAAAAGGAAAGGCGGTAGGAGTAGCCCACGAGCAGACGGAGTACCGCTGATATCGTTCGTCGTTTGCTGACAAATATGATACCGGCGACTACAGGAACCGCTATAGTGACCGCATTGGCAATGAAGCCCGTCCAGAGTGTGATCGTATCCCATGCGATCAGCATATGAAATCCGGCCCTCAGCATTCTGCCATGGCGCCTGCCATCATCACGATTGATACTTGTAGCATCCGGCGATTGAAATGTCTACGGAACTCAAACCTCCGCGCTGCCGGTCGGATTCTGTATGAAACGGACCCGCCCTCTTCCCCCGGCTACCCCGCGCCAGCAGCAAAACTAGCGGATCGCCAACACAGTGCAGGCGTTTCGCCATTCTCCGTGAACCCGTCCAGTTAGATACGGCCAAGATAGTGCCAGGATGATTACAGTATACCATTGACAAATATACACTCTGGTGTACGTTCGGAGCAGACAACTGGTCTAGCAACAGTAGGCCAAGGCAATATGGACGAATGGTGTATGTGCAGAAGTGTTGAGCACGGCAAGAGTTACAAGGCTGGCGGTTGTGAACTGGTTGGCTGCTGAATAGGCTGTGCTACGTATGTGCTACAAAATCGCCCGAAAAGGGCGTCAGAGGGGCCAAATGAAGAAACGGGACAGAACATACCCAAGGCTGGCTGACGAAGGCACAGCGGCCAGGCAAACGGCCAAGACGGGCAACGGCAGGGCCAAGGATGGCACCATGCCCGGCCGGTTCGAACCGCGTTCTGGCAGGACAGCGACAAGCGTTGTGCCACAGTCCGGGCAGTGCTGGCCAAGGTGGAGGAGGCTGAAGGCCGACGCCGGGTGCGATTCTGCGCAAAAGAAACTGCTTGCAGAGCGTGCCGCGTTTGTCGCGTGCCAGCTGGAAACAGCCGAGGTGAACGCCGTAGAGGGCGGCAAGATGGATGTCGGCGCATACGTCCAGGCGGTCAACTGCTTGTTGGGCTTGCTGCGGGCTTTGGGCTTGAACAGGCAAACGAAGCAACTGGGCCTTCGCGGGTACGTTCGGAGCAAGGGGGCTTGATAGTTGGATATCCTGCAAGCCATCGCTGACCCCAATATCTTCGGTTCGTTCTTTGATGATCTGAAGACCTGGAAGGCATGGACGCGCGGTCTGTTGCCTACCGTTTACGGATTGCCGGTTCGTGGCGCCACGGCCCGCAGGTTGGTACGCCAATGCACAGGCAGGAAAGTCCGCAAACTGCCACCCGATGGTTTCCGCACCAACCTTATCCTCACCGGCAGACGCTCAGGGAAGTCACGCATGTCCGCCGTGATCGGCGCATTCGAGACTGTCTTAGGCGGCCACGAAAAGCACCTCGCAAAGGGCGAACGTGGTCTCTTGCCCATCATCAGCCCGACACGCCATCAAAGCAGCATCGTCCACAATTACATGCGGGCGTTGTTTGAGGCCCCGCTGCTGGCCAACGAAGTCATTAACGAAACGAAGGACGGCTTCGAACTCAGCAACGGCATCCGCGTTGCCATTGTGACAGGCGACTGGAAGCACGTTCGGGGTTTCACCGTTATCAGCGCGGTAGTCGATGAAATCGCGTTCTTTCAAGTGTCCGAGGAATGCAAGTTGACGGATGTTGAACTGATCCGGTCGATACGGCCCGCACTCGCAACCGTACCCAACTCAAAACTGGTTTGTATCTCAACGAAGTATGCCGCGCGGGCTGGGCCTTCAATACCTGGAAACGAAACTTCGGCAACGACGCGGGCACGACGTTGGTTTGGGATACCGACAGCCGAACGATGAATCCCACCCTGCCGCAATCCGTAATCGACGAAGCAATAGCCGATGACCCGGCAGCGGCGCGCTCTGAATACCTGGGACAATGGCGGCAAGACGTTGCCGAGTTTTTGCCCCGTTCATTGATCGAGGGATTGGTCATCAAGGATCGGAAAGAACTCCTGCCGCGCACGGGCGTTCGTTATTTCGGCTTCGTCGATGTAAGTGGCGGACGGGCCGACGATGCAGCCCTCGCCATCGCCCACAAAGACGAACGCAAAATTGTAATCGACCTGCTGAGGCGTTACCGGCCCCCATTTTCACCATACGACGTTGCCGCGAAGATGTGCGATGAGTTGCGGCGGTACGGCGTGCGGCGCGTCACTGGGGATAACTTCGCCGCCGAGTACACCGCATCTGCCTTCAAAGCCCAAGGCGTCGGTTACATTAAAGCCGAAAAGCCCAAATCGGCCCTATACCTGGAACTGCTGCCACGGCTTTGCAGCGGCGAAATTGAACTGCTGGATGATGAAATAATGGTCGGCCAACTGGCCGGGCTGGAAAGACGGACACGATCAGGCGGGCGCGATGTTATAGATCATCCGCAGGGTGGGCATGACGATTTAGCGAACGTCATTGCGGGCGTAGCGGCAGCATCAACAAAAAGACTAATTCAGGTAGGCGGTTTCGGCACCGCCAGCGGCATCGGGCAAAGACGTTGTGCAAATATGGGAGAATACTAAAATGATTCAAGAAGACACTAGTTGGGTTACAAGGTTGAAGGTCGAAATGCAAAAGCACGGGCCTTCGATTCAACTGGACAGCGGAAGTACACTTTATTGCGACGGCTTTCTTCAAGGCGGCATGGACGGTTGCTGGCCGGAGCCGCCAAAAGACGACTACGAAAAGGCGCGCTGAATCCTCCATTATTGGAAACTCGTACTTCAGCGGCGCACGGACAAATTCCACAATGAGAAAAACCACGTCGTGCTGTCTGCACAGCGCGGCGCAGGATGGCGTCCACCCCGGCATCGCCCCTGCTGAAGCTGTGGAAAAGCTTAAGGAACTGAAACAGGCCGTTGATGAGGCACGGGCCAATTACGAGGAAGCGCAGCGGGGCGTGGAGGACGCAAAACCCGAAGGCGTCAAGCAGCGGGAGGCCATGGCGGCACGCGGGCGGCAGGCGGCGGGCGCGGTCCTGGACGCAATCAAGGATCTCGAAGTTTAGGAAAGTGATAATAAGGAGTTTGAGATGGATGCTACGATCTACGCATTGGAGCGGGCGGCCGCTGAGGTACGAATCAGAGCGAATCGACGGGTGCTGGCCGATGGATCAATAATCGATGGTGGACACGGGCGGGGTGGTGCGGCGCCCGTGACTGCCCCGATCATTTCGACCGGGTACGCTGAAGAGCCCTTGGGTTTGCCTGTGATGACGTTCAACGATGGTTCGACCAAGGCGGCAGATCCAAACGCGCCGCTGGTCGCGCCGACGATGGACTTCGACAAGCCGAAGGCGACCAAGCCGGGCGGCCACGGCCGCTGGAGCGACGTAGGCCCCACGATCAACGAAGACGAAGAACCGCTGGTCGCGCCCGTGATGGATTTCGGAAAGGCGGGGCGATGATGGCGAATTTGAAGGAACTCATGAACGTAATCGAAGAACACGCGGCAGCCGTCGATGCAACGAGGCTAGCGCGGGACGAATACCTTAAAGCCCGCGAAGCCGTGCGCGCTGCCGATGCGGATCTTACCCAGGCTACGCGCCCTGCGACGGCGCGGACTTCAGACGCGAGCCAGGGCAAAACTTCAGCCCAAGGATGCCGATGCGGCCAGACTGCAAACAACAGGTAACGCGGACTACGCGACCGGCAGCAGGGCCCGGGCCGAAGCCGCCAACGCACAGCAGTGCGGCACGCGAACTTTTGAAGGCAGCCGAGAACAAATACGACCGTGCGATGGAACGGCTGGACGTAGCCGGACTGGCACTGGTCGCGGCCCTGCGGCTGCCTGCTTGAACCTTGTTAATGGGCGGGCCCGGGGGTGGTCAACCAGCTGCCCCCGGCCCCCCGCCTTCACAAATGCCAGCACCGTCGGGGGGCTGCCGTGCGTTGCGGTGGCCCCCTTGACATATTGTCAATACACAATGTCCAGATGTTCCATGCCGGGGGCTCGCGGGGCGGTCCTGCGGCCCCCGTTCCTTGCACCAGAACCCCACGAGACAAGCAGTTTCGGGCCGCACGTTGGACGATCCCGCCTAGGCCTTGGTACTGCCATAGCCGGGGCCAGACAGGCCCCCAAACTGCCGTGTAACGCCACCTAGGGCAGTGGCCCGTTCAGGCTTGTAGCACGGCGCGGCTACCGTGCTACATCCTGCGCCCAAGCACAGCCCCCCGGCCAGCCCTCGCGGTCCGTGTAGCACCCGTGTAGCACAGCCGAAAAGACCCATTTCTACCTGTGATTGCCGTGTTTGTAACTCCTTTTCAGGCAACCACTTATAATCGGGGCAGCGAGATTCGAACTCACGACCTCCTGGACCCAAACCAGGTGCTCTAGCCAGGCTGAGCTGATGCCCCGCATCCGCTGCATTGTAGCAGGAGACCTTACCTGTGCCCATAGGCTACCGGTATAGCCTCGCGGGGACAAGCTCCGGCAAACGCGGCTGGGCGTGACCCCAGGACGTGCCGTGACTTGGCCGAATCCGGTCTTGAGTCGAGGTCAAGCAGATGGGCTGGGAGACGCTCGGCGTGCAGCTGGCGACTCTGGGGCAGATGGTCGAAGTCTGCCCCGGTTGCTTGATGAGAAACTCGGCGTGATGAACGCCAGGCAGCCGAACGAGCCGGGCTGGTTACCGGCCGTTCCGCTCGAATGTTTCCTGGTCGATCTGCGCGGCCTGGTTGACCATCGGGACCAGTTGGACCGCGCCGGGCAGGAGCAACTGGCAGCCGATCTTCCAGCCGCCAATCGTCTGCGTGCAGTGGGCGATGCGTATGCCGATCTTGTAATCCCCGTCTTCCAGCGGCAGAATGAGTTCGCCGACGGTGTCGACGGGAACAGGGTCCTTGCACTGCAGTCCAGTACCGGTGATGCAGATATCGCGGATGCTCGCGAACTGCACGCCTTCGGTTCCTTCCGGGGTTGTATAGTGCAGTTCGGCCGGAGCCCGCAGCAGCCAGCGGCACGTCTTGCGTTTGGCCAGGGCGGGGTCGGCTTCGACGTCTTCGGGCAGGCTGGAGAGCAGATCGAAAAGATGCTCTGCCGTCAGATCCTTGTACTCTTGACGCGTGCTTGTCTTCATGGTCATCCTCACCTGTCAGCAGCCACACACATTGCAACGTACGATTCGTTGACCGGATGGGCCAGCCGTACATTCATCCGCGGATGTATCGGCTGACCAAGCACCGACCTTGACTGACACCAGTTGCGTTGCCCGCAACGATGCCGACAGCGGTTTGTAATATCGGACCGAACCTTCGTTTTCTGAATGTGGAATGATGCCTGTGCTGCGCACGCCCATGGCCGAGGGCGATGCAGAAGCGCGAGTCTACCTGTTGCTCGTTACGAGACTCGTTGCCCAGTCCGCCAGGGTTTTCTGAATGGACGCCAGCGTTTCGAGCACCGGCCTCTGAAGCCGCTGAAGCGGCAACGGCGCGGCTGGCTGGGCGATCAGCGGCATCGGCATCGGGGGTACATCAACGACGAGCAGGTATTTCTGATCCGGGCCCGCCAGACCCTCGACGTAGAGCTCGTCATCAGCCCCGTTCAGCCGGGCGCCGAGGTCGGTATAGCCGATCGTCTCAGGCAGGACAGGAGGAAGGTCCACGCCGAGCATTCGCCTGGCTACGGTCGTCAGGATCTGCCGGTCGATGATGCCGCCGTCGGCTGGGGGCATTATCCGGACGTCGGCGGCCAGCTCGTCCAGCCGGCCGTCTATGACCCGCAGTTTCTCCAGATTCGCATTCAGCCGGCCGGAGATCACCCCGCCGTAGCAGTACCGAAGGAGTGGCGCGATGTTCAGATCCCGCATTTGGCCCGTCGCCAGAAGGGCGGTGACCCGGCCGTGCGCGTATCGCGCTTCCGGTATCTCGAGGGTCAGCGAGCCGGTCGCTGCCGGATAGCCGGCCATAGCGAGGAGGCCGGCTGTCTGGAGGTCTGCCACGTGCAGCCGGCCTTCGAGACTGCGAATCAGACCGGCATCGATGACGGCCTTGGTGAGGCTGCCGGAAATCACACCGGACAAACGCTTGCGGCACATCTGTTCGGTTACGGCGTCCAGATCGACTTGCGACAGGTCGCCGCTGCAGGTCACCTGACCAGCCAGACTCCTGCGGTCGTTCTGGCGGTAGACGACCTGGCCGGAAATCCAGCCAGCGGAAGACCGGTGTTTCGCTGTGGACCTGCGGTCGTGGGCTCTGCCAGACGGCAGCACCGCCTCGAGGGGCAGGTGCCTGGCAGAGATGCTCGAGCTCTTCGATCAGAGGCGGATCGCCGGGTGCGAAACGGCGAGCTGATGGCAATCGGCCCGGCAGCCTTGCGGCGGTTGAGACTGTTGCAGAGGATGTCGAGCCGGCCGGTTTTGCCGGTCAGATCAATTCGCCCGGATGCACCACGAGCGTTGAGCATCGTCGGCCCGCGTCGAAATGCCAGGTCGATATTGACCAGTTTGATCGTCGCCAGACGGACCTGCTGAAAGTCGTGTGCCAGGCCCGCGTGCAGCAGGTTGGTCAGCGTTGCAGGCGTCCAGGTATCGGTGTCGGCCTGGAGCCGGCCGTTGCACAGTTCCAGTTCCATCGTTCGGTTGGTCGTGCGGAGGATTGCCTGCTGACAGCAGAAAACCGACCGCAGCTGGTCGGGCAGCCAGACCGCGACCTCATGGAAACTGCGGCAGGATGCATCCAGCGGAACGACCTTGCCGATCTGCACCATGGCCGTGCCCAGAAAGGCGGTGGCGCGGCTGGCCACGCGGTTGGCGTAGAGGCTGCTGCGCACATACAGGCCGTAGCCCGCCGTTCCCAGAAGGACGGCGAGGGTCAGGGCCGGTACCGTTACCAGCATCCAGAAGCGTGATCGGAACATAGCTCGCATCCGCGCTCGAGTCTTCCGCTATCGGTCCGCCGGGCGGGGAATGTCAATGCGAGGAATTGTACAGCAGATGGCGACCGATGCGAAGCTCGGGGTGGGCGGTGCGATGGCTGCGAGGAATCTGCTGCAGATCTCCGGTAGAGCGATTCGCGAAGTGTCCATGCACTCCGTGTTGTGGTGGGCAGGATCGACGCGTAGGTTCTGCGACTTATACAGGAAGCAGGCCTGCCGATCCGGAATGATCGGCAGGCCCGCATGACATTTTGCCGCTGGTCTTGTTACTAGCCCTTGCCATTGCCGAAGAAGTTTTCCCATCCTTGGATCTGGAGAACGGGCATGTTGTGGTGCTGAACCTGGATATTCGCTGTGTTCATGACGTCCGCCCAGGTACAGGCACGCCAGTCGGGGCCCGTACCGGAACCTTTGGTACCGTTATAGGCCAGGTTCCACCGTTCGTCGGTGTGCGTCAAGTTGTTGCTGGACGCATGGCCGTCCATGTAGACGATGTTGCAGACGCCGCCGTGGCGCATGCCCAGCATCGTCTTATTGCCAAACCCCAGCCACCACAGGTCGGACATGGCGCCTGAGAGGGATGATGTCGCCATGGGGCGATATTCGCGGCTGTCGGCCATGTAAAAGACCCGGCCGGGGTTGTCGATCTGGCTGGGATTGGCCGCCTGGACCCAGCAGTCGACTTCGGGGTCGTGGTTCTTTGGGTTTGTGGGGTCGCCTGTCTTGGGGTACAGAAAAACGCCGGGGACGCGCTGGTCGCTGTTTCCGCCGTGGGGCCAAGCGTTGTCTGCAGACGTGGGTTTGCTGCCCGGGCGGGCAATCGGAGGATTCGTGCCGCCGATGCTTGGGCTATACCTGTAGGCTTTCAGCAGGGGCGTGCCGCAGCGCATCGTGCCACCCGTCCCATAGAAGGCGCAGTACTTGTGAGTGGTGCATTCGGGGGTATTGCCGAAGTCGATCTCCGGGCCCGGCGAGAAGAGAATATCCCGTTTGGCGGACGGACACACAACGACGTCAGGCAACTCATCCTCGTCCAGGCCGATCCAGCTGAAGTGATTGGTCGTCTTGTTGGTTATCGGGTCGAGCATATGATCCGGCGGGGTCATCCTCATCGCGTAGGTCAACAGCCATCCGACACAGGGGTCGTAACGGTCCCTTGGATAGAGTGGATTGTCGGTGTCGCTGGGCAAATACCCCGGAGACGGATTGTGCGGGCAAAAGTAACCGTATTCCCCGGCGTAGACATTGACGGCTCGCCCGAACTGGCTCAGGTTGTTGGCACAGTATACTTTCTTCGCTTGTTCGCGGGCCTTTGCCAGGCTCGGCAATAGTATCGAAACCAGAAGGGCGATGATTGCCACCACTACCAACAGCTCGATCAAGGTAAAACCTGCTGCGCTTGTACGTCTCATGGCCGATCTCTCCACAATAGCGCTATAGGAACCCGGCTGTGTCGCCACAGCCTGGCCTTGCGCAGCGTTACCGGAATCCTACTCCCTATCACGAAAGCCACTTGCATGAAACAAGTGGGCGGTGTTCACTGCCGCAGGGCGGCAAGACAGCGGCCTGTCTGTCCAGCGCCCTTGCTCTTACTGCAAAAACTGTTCCTGCCTTCCGTCCCTGCCTGAGATATCGGCCGTATTGCTGCCCTTCGGTCAGAACAGATCAAACATTCGCCGGATTCGACGTACCATCGAAGCCCGGCGAGCGATAATCGTCACGACTGCCTCAGAACCTGCTCAGGCGAAAGAACGACCGTAACCATTCCCAGGTATTCTGACTCAGCCTGTACTAGCGGTTGCCCGTCACAGCCGTCGCCACAGCCTCGTCGTTAATGGAGTACTATGTGATCCTGCTCGCTGCCGCCAAGGCGCCAGCCTGAAATATGGCCGCGTGCCTTACGGGAGGGCAGGACAGCGTCGGGCTGTCTCATCAGCCCTTTCCACTACCGAAGAAGTTCTCCCAGCCCTCGATCTGAAGGATGGGCATGTTATGATGCTGAACGTGGATGTTCGCCGGGTTTCCACTATTCGTCGTACACAGGTCGTCCGCCCAGGTGCACCCTTCCCATATGTCGCTCGTTGCCGAGGCCGGGTCGTTAGTGCTCCAGTTGTAGGCCTTGTTCCACTGTGGACGCGGATGGGTCAGATTGTCGCTGTTGGCATGGCCGTCCATGTAGACCACGTTGCACACGCCGCCGTGCCGTGTTCCGAGAAACAGCAAGTTGCCCCAGCCCAGATACCAGGCATCATTTTGCCCGGCACCATAGCCCTGCGTTGCGCCTGAGCCCGTGCGCACCCTGTAATCCCGGCTGTCACACAGGTAAAAGACCCGGCCCGGGTTGTCGATCTGGCTGGGATTGGCAGCCTGGACGTAGCAGTAACTCTCGTCGCCGTGGGCTGTGGCATCCATAGGATCGCCCGTTTTCGCGAAGAGATACACGCCCGGGACATGCTGAGAACCTTGACTTCCAACCGGCCAGGCATTATCGGCGATTTTGGGCTTCGATCCGGGACGGGCGATCGGCGGATTTGTACCGCCCTTGCTGGGGCTCCACATGCTCGCCACGCACACCGGAGTGCCGCAACGGATGGTGCCGCCGGTCGCATAGAAGGCAGCGTACTTATAACTCATGCATTCCGGCGTGTTGCCCAGATCCACTTCCGGGCTCGGCGAGAACAGCAGATCTCGCTTGGCCGACGGACAAACGCAGATATCCGGCAGTTCGTCCTCGTCCAGAGCCTGCCAGCTGAAGTGGTTGGTCGATTTCTTGGTCACAGGGTCTTCCATATGCTCCGGCGGTGTCATTCGCATTGCATAGGTCAGCAACCACCCGATGCAGGGGTCAAAGCGGTCGCGTGGATAGGTTGGGTTGGCCTGATCGCTGGGCAAGTATCCCGGTCCGGGATTGTGCGGGCAGAAATAACCGTACTCGCCGGCGTAGACATTGATGGCTCGCCCGAACTGGCTCAGGTTGTTTGAACAATAGACTTTCTTCGCCTGTTCGCGGGCTTTGGCCAGGCTGGGCAACAGTATCGAGATCAGAAGGGCGATGATAGCCACCACCACTAATCAGCTCGATCAGCGTGAAGCCAAGCGTATGTCTGCGTCTCATGACCGACCTCCACGATTGCGCTGCCGGACCCATGGCTACGTCGCCGCAACCTGTCCTTTGGCGCGATATGAAACTGTACTTCTACTTACAGCCACTCGCATGAAGCAAGCGGGCGATACGTTCTACGCAAAAAACCGTGTCGTCGGCAAATCTCTGCCAGTTACTTTCCGTTGCTGAAGAAGTTCTCCCAACCGCCGATCACCAGCGTCGGGATCAGGTGTTGGCCCGTGTGCAGGTTGGCGAGTTTCATGTCGTCGCCAAACGTACACGAGCGCCATTCGTCGCTGCCGCCGCCGACGGCCATGTTCATCTTGTCATGATGGGCCAGGCCCTTGCTGCTGGCGTGGCCGTCCATGTAGACCACGTTGGCATAGCCGCCATGCCGGCTTCCCAGGTAGACTTCATTGCCAAGACCCATGTACCAGCCATCGTTGCTGGCCGCACTTGGCCACGTGGGGTCCGGATTCGGGGGCATCGGCCTGTAATCGCGACTGTCGGCCATGTAGTAGACGCGACCCGGGTTGTCGATCTGGCTGGCATCCGTGGCCTGGAACCAGCAATAGATTTCATTGCCATGGCCCGGTTGGTCTGCTGGGCCCGTGTGTTCATAAATCCAGGCTCCGGGCACGTGCTGCTGGGAGTTAACAGTAGGCCAGTAGTTGTCGGCCGACTGTGCCACCACAGACGGGGAAGTTCCACCACCACCGCCAGCAGACTTGGGATAAGGCATCGGCCGGTTCGTGCCCCCTTTGGATACAGCACCCATGTAATGGGTCGTCTGGGGGGTGCCACAGCGGATCGTGCCCGAGCACTGGTAAAACGCGGCATACTTGAAGAGGTTGCTCTCTGCATTGCCCGGATCGACCTCAGGGCTCGATACCGAAAACAGGTTCTCTCGAACGGCCGACGGGCAGGCACAAATATCCGGCAACTCGTCCTCGTCCAGCACCGTCCAGTCGAAGTGGACCGGGTCTCCCGTCTTGGTGTCCAGCCTCCACTCGGGAGGGGTCATCCGCATGGCGTACGTCAGCAACCAGCCCATCGCCGGGTCGAAGTACCCATTATTGTTATGTTTGGGCCAGTAGTCCGGGTACGGGCTGCTCGGACAGAAATACTTATATTCCGTACCGTAGACGTTGATGGCGCGGCCGAACTGGCCGAGGTTGTTCGCGCAGTAAACCTTCTTGGCCTGTTCCCGAGCCTTGGCCAGACTCGGCAGAAGGATCGAGATCAGCAGGGCGATGATCGCCACGACAACGAGCAGTTCAATCAGCGTAAACCCTGACGCGCGTCTCTTTTTCATAGCTTGCCTCCTGTTTTCGGCCGAGACACCCACCTTGTTCCCGAAGACACAAACGGCTGTCTCCGTCGACAATGGTACGGGGGACCAACTGTCCAGTGCCGTGCCGAAAGGCCTTGATCGCTAGTATACACCCAACCATGTCCACCCAGCCCCTTACACACACTGGATGAAGGAAATGTTACACGGAAAATCCGCGAAACGAAACTTCCTGAGAATCCCATGCCCGAAAAGAGAGCAAAGACAGTCTGTCCTGGCGGCGAAGTGTCGGCATCGGCGTCAGGGGCGTGGCTCGCTGGCAGAATCGGCAAATTGCCTGCACACGGCAGACGCCACTGCTCGACCGGCTGTCCCGATCGCTGGCTTCCCACGCCGACTCCTTTTCTTGCGCCACGGCCCCCCTCTGCCCGGCGACGAAGGTGTTGAACTGCCAATGCACCCGCTGCATCGCGTCGACTGACATCGATAGACATTCACAAACCCACGAACCCGCATCGTGGAGATTGGAAGAGATCTCTGTCTAATAGTTTACCGCCTAACCCCAAGCTAATGCAATAGCATTATCGGCGGAACCATACGCCGATTTCCAACGGTCATTGCCGGGCGGCTGGTCCCGAGTGCCGGTCCAGTCCCGGCGCTGCGTCCAAAGACCTCTGTAGTGCTCATGCTACGCAACTGCTCACCATCGAGGCGCCGGTGGATCAGCATGATCAGTCGCCTCTCGCACTTGATGATTCGGCCAGGCGAACAGGCAAATCGCCGAGCCATCGCGCGTATTGCTGAGCGGTATTGAGGGTCAGGAACCAGCAGCCTTTCCTGCAAAATGGCCTCGACGAGGGCGGCACGGTCCGGCCGGCACGACCGGGTGACCTTCAGTTGCTCCCCCGCCCAGCGGACGGCCCGTTCGTACCGCCTCCGGAGTGTTGCCGGCTGGGGCTGAGATGTGCGGTCAGGCCTGTGGAGTCGACCGGCTGTCTGCTCCAACTGGTACTGGCGATGTGCCTGGCGGGCCAGGGTGTATTGGCTGTCGCCCAATTCGTAGAAACGCGGCGAAGGCACCGTGGAATGCAGATGTGTTGCGTCGGGATCGCCGTCTGCGATTTGGCGCCGAGCGGCGCCGCGCCGCCTGCCTCCCATTGCATCTATCTGCGACATTAAATGTCGACAGATGGCCCCGTGGACGTAAGGAAGTGCATAGGCAGCGAAGGGACCGCAGCGTTGCGGACAATACCGACGTGCTGCCTCCATTAAGGCGAGCATGCCCTCCTGATGCATATCCTCCCTTTCCCGTTGGGCGGTTTTCGCGGACAGGCGGCGAAGCTGCCGGCGAACGTGCATCCTGACCAACCCCATGTGCCGAACGACCAGTTCCTGCTGCTGCGCATTCAACGGATTCATAAGACCCCCTGGCTCAGCCTGGATATGAGCAGCCCATCCCCGCTCGATACCCTAACAAATACCGAACCATGTCAGGGTTGTCAAGACATGCGGTGAAAAAAAACGGCCTTGTGCGAAGACTGGCGCCAGGGCTCCAGGAAGTCGATTCGCGGCGGGCCCGGCTGTGCCGGTGCAGTTGAAGCCCTCGGCGTCGGCGGGGTGTTGGTTGCTGTGCCGGTGCAGTTGAAGCCCTCGGTGTCGGCGGGGTGTTGGTTGCTGTGCCGGTGCAGTTGGAGCCCTTGGCGTCGGCCGGGGTGTTGGTTGCTGTGCCGGTGCAGTTGGAGCCCTTGGCGTCGGCCGGGGTTGTGGTGGTTGCTGCGCCGGTGCAGTTGAAGCTCTTGACGCCGGCGGGGGGCTAACCCGGATATTTCATCAGCACGATGAGGTTTGATCGGGCAGCATATTGACCGGTCGATGGCGGTCGCCGAAGGCATGGGGCCTCCTGCGGCGCAGGACTGCCCTTTCCCCCACAGCCGGCCGCCGGGTTCCCGACGGGTTATCCGCTGGAAGTGGTGGCAGGCTCGCGGCGTTGCAGCCGACGCAGGATCTGGCGAAACAGGTCCTGCAACGGATAGCCGCTGGCCAGATGCAGTACCACCCGTCGCACACTGACCACCACCCGCGCCGCCACCTTGAACAGTTTCAGCCGGATCGTGCCGGCCTGGGCCTGGGCCAACTCCGTTTCCGCCAGGCCCAGACGGCGAAGGCTCTCGACCAGGACATAGCCCGCCGCGGCCAGCAGCAGGCGGAACTGGTTGGCCTGGAACTTCCGGCAACTGACCCGATCGGCGAACAGGTCCAGTTGCTGTTCCTTGATGCGGTTCTCCATCTCGCCCCGCTGGCAGTACACCTCGTCGTACAACGCCTGGGGATCGCCCGGTCGATTCGTTACAATAAAGCGAGGATTGGCGCCCTGGCTGTTGTGCTCGGCCTTGCCGATGACCCGGCGGGGCCTGTCCCAGGTGCCGGCGGCGTACTGGAACTCGCAGAAGAGCCGCTGCTTGCGTTGGGTCGCCTCAAACTGCTCGGCGGCCTTGTCCATCGTATCGGCCAGCAGCCCCTGCAAAACGCTGTTTCTGGCCAGGCCGACGACGTACTGTACATCGTGCCGATCGCACCAACGCAGCAGTTTCCAACGACAAAAGCCGCTGTCGGCACGAAAGACGATCTTGACCTTCGGCCACACCCGCCGCAACCGGTTTACCAGCAGCCGCAAGATCGCCCGGCTGTGCCTGGCGGCGTCGATCTTGGACGGCCGCAGGTACGCGGCCAGCAGTTGATCCCCGCAGAAGACGTACAGCGGCAGGTAGCAGTAGTCGCCATAGTAGCCGTGGAAGAAGCGGCCTTCCTGCATGCCGTGCAGCCGGGCGTCGGTGGCATCGAAGTCCAGGACCAGTTCCGTAGGCGGCGTCTCGTGTGAGGCGATGAACTGTTCGACGAGCACGTCGGCAAAGCGCCAGAGACTGGCCCGGTCGATGGTGTTCTCCAGGCGACAGAGTGTCGGCGGACTCGCCAGAGGTTGGTCCGCGTCGGGCCGCTGCTCAGCCAGCACCGCCAGCAGCGGGTCGTGCCGCAGGGTCTGTTGATCGTTGAGATCCTCGTAGCCGCCAGCCAGGCCGAAGATCCGCTGGGTCAGCAGCGTCTGCATCTGGTGGGTGATCCGGGCTGGGTCGCGCGGATCCGCCAGGGCCGCGGTAATGGCCTCGATGAGCCGGGTGCGCCGATTGACCTCTCGCAGCAGCAACAAGCCGCTGTCGCTGGTAAGGGTGCCCCCGGCGAAGTCGGCGACAACTCGCTGGCGCGGCAGGCTGGAAAACAGCAGTGGTTCTGTGGTACAGTCTGTCATGTGAAGTCCCTTATTGTTGGGTAGGAAGAAGCTTTCGTAACTCCTTTTATACCCGACAGTAAGGGCTTCGCGCCATAGCCAATCCACTAATTTTGATGAAATATTCGGGTTAGGGTGCCTTGCTGGCCGAAGCGGGCCTCGTCCTGGAACCAGACCTCGATCTGCTTTCCCGGATGCTCCCGGGCGATCTGCTGGACCTGCTCCAAGGCTTTTTTTTAAAAGCCTCCCGGGCGGCCGGATCGGCCTTGTGGTGCCGTGGACGGGGCATCAGGCAGCTGTAGCCCAGCCGGTGCAGCAAGTTGTAAAGCCCCGGCAGGCTGTAGAGGACACCAAACTGCCGCTGAATCCAGGCCGGCAGATCCTCGGCCCGTCGCAGGCCTGCTTGTGGATCGGCCGCCTGCTGGTCCAGGTGGTCCTGGATCTGCTGCTCTTGCGCATCGCTGAGGCGGCGTTGGTTGCCGCCCCGGCGACGATCCGCCAGACCGTCCAATCCCTGCAGGTTGTACTGACGCACCCAATGCTGCAGTTGCCGGCGAGAGACGCTTAAGAGTTGGCTGATCTGGGGGGCGGTCTGGCCTTGGCGGGCCAACCGGACTACTTGCAGGCGCAGCAACAGACGAGCGTCTTTCTGCCGACGGATCAGCCGCTGGAGTTCCTCCAGGCTGTGATGTTCGACCACATGCATGGTCCACCTCCTTGTGGAAACCCAGCATGCCACAGCCTTGGTTCGGGCGCAACCCTAACAGGTGCCTAATAGTGCGCGGACTTCAAGCAGAAAGCGTATCAGGGGCGAGCAGGCTCGGGGTTTGACTCAACGGCGGAAAAGGCCGGTTCAGTTTCTTGCGGCTGTCCCCCATCCAGTACAGGCCCCAGGAGCCAGCCGAGCGCGAACGTCACGGTTGTGCCGATCACGATGAGCCAGCTCCAGCCCAGGCCGATCCGGCCGGTCTTGGAGAGGAACAGCAGCACGGCCATGCCGATTGCGCTGGTGAACATCGCCACGACGTTGCCGCGGTTGGAATGGCGCTTGGTGAGGATTCCCAGGAGAAAGACGCCCAGGGTGCTGCCGCCGGTTACGGCCAGTATCTCGAAAGCTACCCACAGGATGCCTGTGAATGCCTGGCAGACGAAGGCGAGCATCGCCAGGATGATCCCGAAGGCTACGACGCCAAGGCGGCCCACCCAGAGGTAATGTCGCTCGGAGCCGCTGCGGTGGAGGAGGGGGCGGTAGATATCCGTTACGAAGGAGGTCGAGAGCGAACTGAGGGGCGAGTCGATGCTCGCCAGGATGATGGCGGAAAGGACCAGCCCTTTAAGGCCGGCGGGCAGCACGTGCACGGTGAAGTAACTGAGAAGCTGGTCGCCATTGGCTGGGAGGGCCGGGTCCGGCTGTTGACGGTAATATGCGAACAGCAGCGTGCCGACGACCAGGTAGGTGCACACGAGAAGCAGGCCCGCCACGATTGTTCCGAGCAGGGTCCGCTGGCTGGCGCGGCGTGTCTTGACGGTCAGCAGCTTCTGGACGAATTCCTGGTCGGTGCCGAAGACCGACATGTTGATGAAGAACGAGGCGAGCGCGGCGGCCCAGAGCGTCTTGGGGTCGGCGAGGCTCATCTTGAGGTTCAGGAGGCTGAGCTTGCCGGCTGCGCCGGCTGTGTGGATTGCCTGGGTTGCACCGCCTTGGATGTGCATGATCAGCCAGGTGGCGATGGCGCCGCCGGCCAGGAAGAACATGACCGCCTCGAAGGCACCGGTCCAGACGACCGCTTTGATCCCGCCAAAGGCGATGAAGATGACGCTGATGAGGGTGAACATCAGGATCGCCATTGCCAGATGGGAGCCGGAGACCCTTGGTTCGGCCCAGAGGATGCCCGCTACGCCGAGCGATGCGGCATACAGACGTACGCCCGAGCCGAGCAGCCGGGTGACAAAGAAGAAGAACGAGCCGGCGTAACGGGTCTCGTCGCCGAACCGATGCTTGAGGAACTCATAGATTGACGTGCAGCTGAGTTTATAGAACACCGGGATGAACAGGAAGGCGATGAAGACCCTGGCTCCGGCCGAGCCGATGAAGAACTGGAGGTACTGCCAGTTTTCGTGGTAGGCGACGCCAGGGACGGCGACGATTGTGACGGCGCTGACTTCCGCTGCTACGAACGACAGGCATGCGATGATCGGCGGCACGGTCCGTTTGCCGAGGAAGAAGTCCTGGGTGTCGGACTGGTTTCGGCCGGTCAGCCAGGAGATGACGAACAGCATGGCAATGGCGCCGGCGAGTACCGCCAGATCCTGCCAATGCAGTGATTGTGCGATGTGACTTAGCGATACGACTTCGTCCATGAAGTTACCTCAAATCGAGGTTCAATCCCTTTTTCCGTTGCGGCCAGCCTTTACTTGCCCGTTCATCGCCGCCCTCAGCGATTCTCCGGATGCCGCCAGCAGGTCTTTCGCGTGCTCAACGTCCACTTGTAGAAAATGCATCAGAATGGCGACTTTGGCCCTGCCCTGGGCCTTTCGCAGGAGCCTGC
The DNA here is from genome assembly GCA_963787325.1 of uncultured Planctomycetota bacterium. Taxonomy (GTDB): domain Bacteria; phylum Planctomycetota; class Phycisphaerae; order UBA1845; family JANYLN01; genus CAWBCK01. The sequence goes on along the minus strand of CAWBCK010000005.1, from coordinate 4,349,499 downwards.
GGGCCGTTGAGCGGTTTGCCTCGGTTGCAGCCATCACGATCCGTTCGCTGCGGTCCTGGAGCTTGGCGTTGGTGGCCCGCAGGTCGACCATCAGGTTGCCGTAGACCTTGCCTGTGCGGATCATCGCAGCTGTGGTCATCGTGTTCAGAACGAGTTTGGTGGCGGTGCCGGCCTTCATCCGCGTCGAGCCGGTGACGACTTCGGGGCCGACGACGGGGTTGATGATCACATCGGCCTTGATGTAGTTTTTGGCTTCCGGTGCGCAGGTGACGAAGAGCGTCTTGGCGCCGATTTGCCGGGCTCTCGACAGTGCGCCTTGTACGAACGGCGTCAGGCCGCACGCGGCGATGCCGCAGACGACGTCGCCGGGTTTGACCTTTCGCTTGTCGATTGCCGCAGCGCCGCCTTCGGGATGATCTTCCGCTCCTTCCGCCGAACGGACCAGCGCCCGCCGGCCGCCGGCGATGATTCCCTGCACCATGACTGGTGATACGCCGAACGTCGGCGGGCACTCCGAGGCGTCCAGCACGCCCAGCCTGCCGCTCGTGCCGGCCCCGACGTAGAAGAGTCTGCCGCCTTGTCGAAAGCTGGTCACGATGATATCCACGGCCCGGGCGATGCGCCGTTTTTCCCTGGCGACCGCCGGGGCGACCTTCTGGTCTTCAGCGTTGATGATTTCGACGATGCCCAGCGTCGGGCAGGCGTCGATGTCGGCGCTTCTGCCGTTACGCTGTTCTGTAGTAAGCAGCGATCTGTCTTTGATGGTATTTGGCAAAGAAAGTCCCTCAGTGGCTCCGTGTCTCCGTGGTTGATTTCATCGCCTGCCGGATACGATCTTGCCGAGCACCACTGGCCGGTTGGCCCCTGTCGCGGAGGGCACGTTGTTCGGCTGGCCGCGGATCGTCTCGTAGGCCAGGATCGCGAAAGAGACTGCCTCTTTGGCGTCGGCGCTGATGCCGAATTCGTCCATCACGCGTACTTTCGTCGGATGGAGTCCGGCCCGCAACATCCAGAGCAGGGTTTCGTTTCGTGCCCCGCCGCCGCAGAGGATTGTCTCGTCGACCGGACCGGGCAGAAGGCGGCGATAGGCGTCCATGATCGTCAGGGCCGTAAAGGCCGTCACCGTTGCGAGGATGTCCACCGGTTCGATTCGGCGGCGCGTCGCGCGGCGGTAGAGATCGTCGGTAAAGGCGGTGCCGAAATCTTCGCGGCCGGTTGTCTTGGGCGGTCGGCGACGCAAGTACTTGTGCCGCATGAGCTCCGTGAGCAAGGTATCGTTTGCGGAGCCGGCGGCCGCCAATTGGCCGCCTGCGTCGTAGGTCGGCCCGACCGCCCGTTGCCAGACTGGTTAGCCGGTCGATGATCATGTTGCCGGGGCCGGTGTCGAAGGCGAGGACGTCAGCAATTCTGCAGCCCGGCGGCAGGTAAGTCACGTTGGCGATGCCGCCGATATTCTGCATCGCACGGCTCTTTTTCCTGTCGGCAAAGAGCAGCCAGTCGGCGAAGGGCACGAGTGGGGCGCCCTGGCCGCCGGCGGCGATGTCCCCGGGGCGAAAGTCCGCCACGGTTGTGATGCCGGTGCGCTCGGCGATGACGGCTGGTTCGGCGATCTGGAGCGTTGACCGTACCGTTTGCCGGCCGAATCGGCGGCCCTGGGGTATGTGGTAGACTGTCTGGCCGTGCGAGCCGATCAGGTCGATCGATTCCAGCGGCAGGCGGTTCTTGCGGGCCACGTCGAGCAGCGCCGCCGCAAAGACCTCGCCGAGGGCGAAATTCATATGGCAGATGTCATCGACGCGGGATGTGGCTGGTTCGAACAGCCGGAAGATCGCCTGGCGGAGTTTGGCGGGATAGGGTTTGGTGGCAAAGGCGACGACGTCGACCTTTCGGCCGGCGATGTCGACGATTGCCACGTCGACACCGTCGCCGCTCGTTCCGGACATCAGGCCGGCGACACGCAGTCGTTTCTTTCCCGCCAGTTTCGCTATCGGATTCGCCACGTTTGCAGGCTCCTGAGGATCTGCTCTTATTCGTCTTAATGCTTATTATCGGGTGTGATCAGGATATGCGTGAGCGTACATTGATTCTTCGCGAGGGAGGGGATGGAAAGGTCCCTAGTGTGCAGCTTCTCGCGAGATCAATGCTGCGATATTGGCCAGGATTCGCGGCAGTGCCAGACCGCCAGGTGAGGCGATGAACTTCGGCTGCCACAGCGGGTCGAATCTGCATTTGTACTGACGCAGCGCCTGGAACGTGGGGAAGTGCTCGCCGACACGGAATATGATGGCCGCGAACCGGTCCCACGCTGGCGCCAGCGCCCGTCGCCGCAGGCCGCCCAGCGGTACCATGCCCAGGTTGAACCACTCGTAACCCTGCTGCCGGCCCCAGAACATCAGCTCGACGAAGAGGAAGTCCATCATGCCGTCGGGGCCGGCCGGGTCGAAGCGCATCAGTCTCCTGCTGACAGTTCTCTCTTGCTGTCGGTGCCCATGACGTTGGCGAAGCCGAGGATCTGCCCGCCGGCTCGGATGACCGCGACGGGGAAGTGGCGCAGGTATCGCGGGTCGAAGCGGGCGATCGAGAATCCGTGTTCGGCTGGATGATTCCGCGCCTGCCAGGCATCCGACACCCGCCGCATGTCCGGCATCGCCGCTGGCACGTCCTGGGGGGGGATGATCTCAAAGGTGCCTCCCGCATCAAGTACACGCTGGCGTGCCTGACGCAGTGTTCGACGAGGACGGCCTTCGAGCGAAAACTCGTGGAGGGGTACGATTGCCTCCTCGCCCAGCTTCAACACGGTCAGCCCGAGGTCCAGGTAGAGCTGCAGATACTGGCGGGTGACCTGGTGAAAGATTGTCAGGCCGTCGTAGCGGTCGACCATCTCGCGGAACCGCCATACCAACTCCGGCATTTCTTCATCCATGCCGACGGGATCGCCCAGTGATACCCAGCTGCGGCCCTCGATGCCGTACATGATGAACGTGTTGCCCTGTTCACTGAACAACAGCGGCTTGTCGCCGGTCAGGGCCATAAAGCCCAGCGTATACTCTGTCTTCTTGACGATCACGTCGGCCTTTTCGATCTGTTCGTCGCTCGGCAGGGCTGGCTTGGGCGGCCGCAGCCGGATGAGCCTGCCCAGCGCGTATGCCAGCATGACGAAGGTTACGCCAAGGGTCGTTCGGATGCCCAGTGAGGCGCCGCCCCCGAACAGGAAGTGCCACCACGACTCGACATATTCGACGTTCTTATGTGCGAAGAAGGCCAGCCAGAGGGTCGCGATCATCACGGCTGTGATCGCCGCGATCCACCCGGGTGTGAACGGTTGTTCCAGTACGGAGGCCTCGCGATAGAACTCGTTGCGGCTTGGCACGAGCGCGGCCAGCATGGCCGTCAGCAGGATCGCCTCCTCATAGTCGAACCCTTTTGCCAGGCTGAAGACGACACCGAGCACCAGCAGCACGGCTGTCATTACGTATGCCAGGCGTACCCGCCGTTGGAGACCTCGCCCGAGCACCAGCAGTCCGGCTCCCATCAGGCTGGCGAAAAAGTGGGATACCTCGATCACCGGCATCGGCACGAAGGCGTTCAGCCACTGGACTCTGCCGTATACCTCGGGCGTTGCACCCGAGAACAGCAATACGCCACCTCCGGCGAATGCCATTATCCCCAGTGCCTGGGGTACGATTCGGGGGACCCAGGGTGCCACGGCCATGGCAAGACGTCTGACGTGTTCACGCCGACGCATGGCCTCGTATGTCCCGAACAGAACGATGGCGAACGCCAGCGGCAGCAAGTAATAGATGGCCCGGAAGACGAGCATCGAGCCCAGCACGTCCACCGCCTTGAGATAAGGTGACAGCAGTACCACGACAGCCGTTTCCAGCACGCCCAGCCCACCGGGCACCATGCTCAGCATCGCCAACAATTGGGCGATCAGGAAGAACCGCAGGAACCGCAGATAGGTCAGTCCCTGGGCTTCGGGCAGCAGGACATAAAGCACTGATGCCGCTATGCACCAGTCGGCCGAGGCGATAATCAGTCTGCATTACGGAGAGTCGGAGGCCCGGGATGGGCAGTCGCCATCCCCAAAAGGAGACGGGGCGTCTGCGGACGACGTTTTCCAGGATGTAGCCCATCACCACGGCCACCAGCAGCACCCCCAGCAGGCGGGTCAGGCCCGACGGCACCCATGCGATTTCAGGCAGGTGGATCGGCGATATGACAAGGGCTCCGCCTGCTACCAGGAACAGGCCCAGCCAGAGGGTGGTCATGTTGAAGAGCATGATCTTGGCGATCTGGACGGCTGACAGGCCCCAGGACGTGTAGAGGTGCAGCCGGACGGTACCGCCGCTGATCGCGCCGTGTCCGACGGTGTTGCTGAACGCGTAGCCGACGAAGGATGCCAGCCCGATCTTGGGGTAGGGCAGTGGATGGCGGATGTAGTAAAGGGCGAGCGAATCGTAGCCGGTCAGGGTAATGTAGCTGAGCACCGTGAAGCCCAGGGCCAGCAGCAGATGCTTTGAAGGGATCTGTTTTGCCTGCGCGAGGATCTGCTCGAAATGATAGTGGCGCAGTTCATGGCGCAGTACCCAGATCGCCACTACAAAGAGCAGCAACCCGATCAGGGGTGTGAAGCGGTGCAGGCCCTTTTTGTCCATAATGATCGGTCCCGGAACGCCAGCCTCAGGGTACATTCCTAGGAGACCGTCTGAGTAAACGCCCAAAGCCCCAGTTCTCTTCGGTTTTTGGGGTACTCGGCGGTCTTGCTCGTTGCTATTGCGCCGGCGCTCGGGGGCGCCGAAGCAAAAACTCCCGTTTCAGGCCGGTGCGGCCCCACCTGACGCGATTGCCGATGGCTGTCTCACCCGGCTGACCATAGTTTCCTCAGATTGCAGGCCATACAGACCAGACGCCACTCGCTACGCATCCGCTCCATGCCGTTCAACAAAAACTGCCGGAAGCCCAACCCTCGCTTGATCCAGCCGAAGATCGGTTCGACGATCCATTTCCGCTGGGCATACGTTTCCCGCCCGCGCTTCGTTCGCAACTTGCGGGCCATCCGCTCCTTCGTCGTCAGCCCCGCCGGCGGCCGACCTCGCGGACTGGCTGGCATCCTTTCGCCATGCTTGAGCCGGCCCGTGGCGATGTACGCATCCAGAAGGTTCCGCTCGGCCCACTGCACGTTCTGCTCACTGAAGTAGCCGCTGTCCGAAGATATCTTCCCAATCCGATGCCCTCGCCCCACATTCGTGCGAGCCTGTTGGGCCATCGGCTGGAACTGTTGCTTGTCGTTCGCCTCGTTCGTCACATCCGCCGCCACGATGATCTGGTGTTGGCGATCCACCACCGCCTGCGCGTTGCCGCACTGGTCGAACCCCTTGTTGCTGACCTTCATGATTTTCGTCGTCGGATCCGTGAAGTTGTACTGGGCCTTCGCGGGCGGTACCGCCTTTTCCGGCTTGCTCCGACGGCCACCCTTAGGCTTGTCGCCTGGCTTGTCAGGCTCTTCTTCCTGACGCTTGCATTCCTCTTCGGCGGCAGCCTTGGCCTGTGCTTCCAGCGCCTTTCGCGCCTCCCGGATCTTCGCCAGGCGGCTCTGCCGCCGGGCCAGGGCCTCCGGCAGTTCGTCCCCGCGACGATCCACGCCGTAGGCCCGATCTTCCGCCTCATCCGCAGATTTGGCCTGCGACAGCAACTGACGGATCTCCTTGCGCAACCGGGCCTCCTCCTCTTTCATCCTTCCGTAACTCATCGCCTTGTGTCGCGAGGCATTCGCCCGGATCTTCGTGCCATCCAATGCCACGTGCCCCAGCTTCACCAGCCCCGCCTGCTGGCACAGCCGCAGCACCTCTACGAACAGCCCTTCCAGTTCTGTCAGGTGCTGCTTGCGAAAGTCGCTGATCGTCCGGAAGTCCGGCACATCCTCCTGCACGATCACCCGCCAGGCCGCATCTCGCTGACACCGCTGCATGATTCGTCGCGAACTGAATACGCCCTGCGTGTAACTGTACAGCAGCAGCGTGGTCATCATCCGCGGGTGGTACGGCGGATAGCCGCGCTGCTCTCGCTCGTACTTGCCGAAAATGGCCGACAGATCCAGTTCCTTGACCACGTCGAGCACGAAAAAGACAAGGTCGTTTTCCGGCAGCCACTCTCGCGGCGATGGCGGCAATAGCCAACTTTGATCCGGATTCCAGGGGCGGTAGGTCTTACTCATCCTTGAGCCTCGATCGGAAAGACTTATCCCTTGCCTGACCCACCCATTATAACATGTCTGTCAACTGTTACTCGGACAGTCTCCTAGTATACTGCCGCTGGTCGGGTCTCGACGTGCAGAACCGTAGAATTGCCCTTTGTGGCCTGCGGTTGAGAGGGTGGATATTATCGGGCGTCAGGAGTGGCGAACCGTGCGCGGATATCGAGAATTTGACGGGGAGTGGCAGGAGCGGGCCCGGATGGCGTGGGATACGCTGGCCATGACGCCGACCCGCGGCGTCCCCGCCTTTACGATCTTTGCGATGGATATCCCGTTCATGGAGCGTCTGGCTGGCTGCGCGGCTGGGGAGTATGGCCGCGATCCCGAGGCGGTCTATCTGGCGTTTCAGCGCGAGGCCGGGGCGTGCTTTGTCGATCAGTGGATACCGCGCAATCCGCTGACGATGGGAGAGCATGGCTACGAATCGTCGACGCCACGGACGGCGACCACCGCTGCCAGCGAGGTCATCCGCGATGGCATCGTGATTGATTCACCCGAGGCGGTCATTGAACACCTGGAGCGGGTGGTCTTTCCCCGTCGGCAGCAACAGATCGATACATTTGCCGAACAGATGCCGGCGCTGTGCGAACGGCTCGTCGAGCAGGAGCTGGCTGTGCAGCGCTTTCTGGGGCCGGATTTGCTGAAGGGGCCATACGCCGACGGGTTCCAGGACCTTCCGAAACTCCATTATGGTACGTATGGCTATGCCAACTATTTCATGGCGTACGCGCTGTACCCGGAGATCATGGAGCGCGACTTTGTTCAGCAGGCGGATCTGGCGGTGCTGCGCAATCGTGCGGCTGCCCGGGTGATCGTCGAGGGGCATCTGCCGCGGCAGGTCCGGCTGGATCATGATATGGCGTGACTCACGCGGCACGCTTGTGAGCATCCGGTCACTGGACGAGATCTGGCTGCCGCAGTTTGCCCGGGCGATTCAGCCGTTCCTGGACGCGGGCATCCGTCTGGTCTGGCTCTGCGACGGCAACCTGATGCAGATGGTGCCGCGGCTGATCGAGTGCGGTATCGGGGGTTTTCAGGGTTTTCAGTACGAAGACGGTATGGACTATGAACGGATCTGCCGCATGACTGACGGGGACGGGAACGGTCTGTTCATCATTGCCGGCGTGTCCGTCACGCGGACGCTGCCGTTTGGCACTGTCGCGGATGTTCGGACGGAGATGCGGTGGCTCGTGGACAACGGTCCGTCGGTGGGGCTGATGCTGGGGCCTTCGAGCAGTATTGCTCCGGGTGTGCCGCATGAGAATCTTCTGGCGTTTGTCGAGGGGTTACATTACTACCGCCAGCACGGCAGAGAGTGACGGGGTTTTGCTTTCGTGCGGCAGATTCCCCGGGGGTCTTTCGGCGTAGAGAGATCCTTCGCTTTGCCCAGGATGACAGTGGAGGCTCAGGATAACAACTGGGGAACGGGTAGTCTGCGTTCTTGCAGGATGCGCTACTTGTCATGGTACGTTCGAGATCGTTCTATTCCTTTGGTTTTGTCTCCGCCAGTTGCTTCTGGTACTGCTTCCAGCCTGGACACCAGCCGGTGTGCCAACGCCACAGGCGGGCGATCCAGGATCCGGGTTTGCGCTCCGCGTACCTTCGCAGCCGACAGTCTTCGCATGCCATGGGTTCGCTCCTGGCGTTCATCGGTATCTTCGGGTTTCGTTGTCCCTTCGCTACAGCATACACAATGCAGGCGTGGGGTGCCAAGCGAACGAACGCTGCCCGCAAGCGGGCAGGTTAAATGCGAAGGGGAGCCCTTGCTGCGGGTCGGCATGCGTCCGGTGTTAGTGCTCGGAAAAGGTTTCAAAACCTATACACGGGCAGGCAAGCTGCCCGTGGCACCCAACGCCGCAAACTATGCGGCAGGTTTCCTTTCGCGTAACTGCTGCGCCAACAGTATTTCTGATTGCTCGGCCATGCGTAAGATCGGGGCTCCGGGCGGTCGTTCGGTCTTCTTGTTCTTGGCGTTGCGGGCCTTTTTGCCGCCACGACGCTCATACGTATCCTTGATGCAGCCGCCCAGGCTCTGCTGCAGCCCGCCCTGCCGGTGACTCTTGGCGCCTTTGTCCATCGCCTGCTGAACCACTCGTAGCGAGGCCGCCACGCTCCAGGCGTTTAGCGGGCGGCCTTCCCGCCGCATCGCTTCCACGCACACCAGACCCAGCATCCACAGCCCCACCATCGTCCAATCCAACTCCACTTCGGCGTGACGGGGACTGTCGCTGAGCATCTTGCGACGCTCCAGCGTTTGCTTCAAGGCGCGATACAACAGTTCTACGCCCCACCGCAGCCGATACAGTCTGCCTGCCTGGGCGTCGCTCAACGGCTCTTCGTCCAGGATATTGCTCAGCAGATACACCCGCTTGTTTCGCTCGTCGCTCAGCACGATCAGCCGCAAAACCAGCGGCGCAAGACCTTTCTTCTGCTCCCGCGACGGCCAGAGATACACGATCCCCTCGCCTTTGTGCTCCGCATACCCCAAGCCCTTTAACAGCCGCACGTTACTGCCCACGCGGATGATGAAATCGATCCGGCGAGACAGCAACTCCTGTAACATCCCATAGCCCGTATATCCCGCATCCGCCAGCAGCGTCGCCTTGGGCGGCAGCAGGTCGAGCATCTCTTGCAGATGGCTCCGCTCGCTGCTGCGGCTGTCGCCGCGTCGCCAGCCCCAGATCAGCCCTGTGCCTGCATGAAACAGCGTCGTCACCAACTGCTGCGGGCCGGTCTTTTTCTTGCCCGCACAGCCGAAGGCTTCTTCGTTGGCCGCTGTCATCGGACAGTCCATCCGTGAACCATCGACCCCAAAGACCACCCGACCCTCGACCCGCCAGGCTGGCTCGGCTATCTGAGCCACCACCCTGCGGAACGCCGGGCACACCACCGCCAGCAAGCCCGCCGACCGTCGAACCAGCGCCGCCATGAAACCCTGGTAACTCTTTCCCGGCCGACGACGGCTGGAGTACATGCCCACCGTAGCCTCTCGTGCCTTGCTGAAGCGATCCTTGAGGCTCTTGCCATGGGCCCAGCACATCATGACCGCGCACATCACCAGCAGCCGCGGCACCCAGCAGAGCCTTCGACTCTCCATCTGCAGCGGCAAGCCCTGGTGGGGCAAGCAGCGTCCCATGGCCCCCAGCAGTTGCTGATGGAACGATTCCTTGTAATACTGGCGGACAAATTGAGCAGGATTCACCTTTGGCCTCCTTTCCATTGGCTATTGAACACAACCAATATACGAGAGGAGGCCAAAAAATGCGCGCGACGATGTCGTCTTATCTCCTTATCTTATAAAGACTTCCACCCACCACTCCGGCCTGGACGTTTACGGCGTTGCGTGGCACCCCTGGGGGGACGCTATTGGCACCGGCCCGAATAACGTCATCTGGAGCGGATTCAGTTGTCCTGCAGCGGCGAACGACCATGGCCCTGCTGTGCAGGGCCATGCCACTCTGAGAGAGTGTGCTTTTGCACGGTTAACTCGCCTAGCGTGTCATCAGCTCGTGCAGCAGGGGGGCGGTCCAGTCCTCGACGATGTAGTTTGTGCCGATCTGCTTGTGCAGCTGCCTTTGCCTGGTTGCGTTTGCCGGCAGCCTGCTGATGGCGACGCTGCCCATTTCGACAGCGGCCTGGATCTCCGTCCGGCCGTCGCCGAGGACCAGCACGTTGGCCGGGTTGATGCAGTGTTTGTCGCAGAGCTGCCGCATGACCTCGACCTTGGGCATCTTTCGGTCCCAGGACGAGCCGAGCACCGCTTCTGCCATCTTGCCGGGGCCGACCTCAAAGCCGACGGCCTGGACCTCTTCGAACATGCCGCCTTCCGGATAGATCACCGCGCCGGTCACGAAGTAGTTTATGCAGCCGATCTCGTGGAGATACTGCATGAAGGCCATCGAACCAGGCACCCGCCAGGCCTCAGGGTTCTTCCAGGCGGCGGCGGTATTGCGGTCGCGACAGGCCTGGTTGAGGATGGCCTCGTAGAGTTTGAACAGCCGGGGCGTTCGCTCGGCGATGAAGTCCAGGAGTTCCTTCGGTTCTGCGATGTCCGGGAAGCGCTCCTGGCCGTTCCAGATGCGGCGTACGATTTCGGCGTTGTTCTGTTCGACCTGTGGCGTCAGGGAAAACGGGACGTCGTCCGGTATGTTACGCAACTGGATCGCCCGCCGGATGCCGTACTCCATCTGCGTCAGGGCGGACAGGCCGGCGGACTCGATGCAGAACTGGTCGGTCTCTTCGAGTTTTTCCGTACCTACTCGGGCTACGAGCTTTTCGAGGTTTGCTTCGCTGTCGAAATCCTCTTTCAGCCCGCATGTCTTCGCCCAGTGAATCGTCAGGCTCATCACGGGCGGCCAGTCGCGGATGAGGCTGTGGGTGCCGTCGATGTCGTGCATTACATGGGTGATTGTCCGTTTGCCGACGGGATTGACGATTTCGATTCCGTCGGGTTTGCCTCGGATACTGTTATCATCCAGTATGGCCATCACTGCTCCAATGCTACCAGAACATCATCAGGTTCTTTCTGCGATGCGGAGGTCTGACGCGCCGAGATCCTTCGCTTTGCTCAGGATGACAACTTAACAGCGGGTAAGACCATGGCCCTGCTTCGCAGGGCCATGCCACCCGGAATCCTTACGGTTCGTCACACTCGTGTAGTGATTCACAATTGGAGCATCCTTTGAGACGCCCGCTGCAGTTGTCAGAGTGCGGATCAGCATGACCGCTTCCTTACGGTCGCGGCTCGCACAGGGCGCCATTCTTTTGAATCACTACCCCAGAGCGGCTATTTGCCGTACACGTAGGCGATTCCTATCTCGACCTTGTCCATGCCGGTCAGGTCCGTTACCTCGGGATAGTCCGCCGGCTGGCCGTTGATCGTTACTTTCATGTCGGTCTGCCGCTTGCCGGCGCCTTCTTTGCGGATGTCCAGCGTGAAGGGGATCTGCCTGTATCCGCCGCCAGGCTGGGCTACGTGAATCATCCGCTTGAAGGTCAGGGTCTGGTCGATCTCCCTGGGCAGATTCGGTGCGATCCGCAGCGCCGGGCGACGGCTGTCGTGCAGGGCCAGATCGAAGCCGGCCACCTTGTGGAAGACCTCCATGATCCAGTCGGTCGAGCCGCTCAGGCCGAAGTACATGCCCTTGCCGAAGTGGGGATCGTCAACGTCCGAGGCGTACGACGTCGAGGGCATCTCGAACGGGCCTGCCAGCGACTCATCGCCGCATGGCGGACATCATCGGCTTGAACTGCTTCCAGACCGGCGTCCTGCATCCCGGGATGTCCATGCGGAAGTAGTGCATCATTACCTGGCCGTGGTGGTATTCGCCGTTTTCGGCGACGCCGGCCGGCACGATGCCCATGCGGCCGATCAGTCGGCGGGCCAGGTCGTTGTTGGGGATCGGCTTGGTGAACAGCAGCAGGCCCAGCTTGTCCTTATAGAATATCTTGTTCATCGTATCGAGGATGCCGTCGACGATCTCCTGGCGTGCAGGCGATCGGCTTGAGGTAATCCCGCTGGGTGGTCACCATGTTCAGGCCGTACGCATTGCTCGCCAGGTCGCGGCGCGGGCAGCTCGTCGAACTCGCGGTCCTGCCGCATGCTGCCCAGCGTGTAGCCCGTGTCGCCGTTGGCATACAGCGGGTACCGTGCCGTCGGCCTTGAATTCGTGGATGTAGGCGACGAAGCCCGGGGTTGACGCCCTGGCCCTTTTCCCACGCCCACTTGACGATGTTCTCGCGGAGCGTGCCGGCGAACGCCTTCCACGCGCCCACATCCGGCATGGCCCCGTTCTGCTGGAGATACTCGGCCACCGGCGGCGCCTCCAGCGTATCGATCGCCTCGATGAGGCACTGGAACACGTGTGCCGACAGCCGGACACTGGTGCCGCGGCCTCTGCCCCGGCTCTGCGGATCGCCGATCGGGTTGGTGCCGAACATATCGATCGGGTCGCACCAGTCGCCGTACATCACCTGGCACATGCCGTAAGGGCTGTCCTTGGCGTGTCGTTCGAAGCAGGCGAACACCTCGCCGATCACATCGACGTAGCGGAACTTCCTGTCACAGCCGACGATGCCGCTGCTGATCGGGTGCTCCGGGTCGCTCAGGCGGACGCTGGTGCACCTGCTCGGTCAGGATGCTGAAATCGCCCGTATCGCGGATATACCGGTTCGTCGCGTTGATCAGCCACAGCGGGCTGTCGGTGTAGGGCCGGTTGTCGCACATGACAACCTCGTTGCGGTTGTCCCACCGGCTGGGAAACTGTCGCGGGAACATGCCGTGCAGCTTCTCGACGATCGTCAGTGGCCTGCCGTCCGTCGGGAAGGAGTCCGTCGTGATGTACATCAGGCCCATCGCATGGACCAGGTCCGTTCGGACGATGCCCGGATCTTCCTTCATCTTGGGCCACATGTCCTGTGCCCGGTCGCGCGTGCCGAGCTCAATGCCGTTGGCCAGCTTCGCCCCGTGCGCGCGGCACTTTTCGTAGAGTTCCTTGACGCCCGTCCACAGCGAATTGGCGTAATGGCTCACCCGCCGCTGGGCCGGAAGCTGCAACTCAAAGAACGGGTGTGGCTGTTCGCCCGCGGCCAGCACCTTGCGCTCGGTGACGTCCTTCGCTGACGGCGTCGTCTTGACAAGGTATTCCGCCGCCGCCTTGAAGTTCTTTGCCATCTCCTTGTACGTCGGCACGGTGAAACTGGAGAGCTTGCCGTATTGCTTCATGATCTCGTTGTCGGTCACATACAGCAGGCTCTGCTGCACCGTCGCTACCTCGTCGGGCTTCAGCGACAACCCGAACTGACTGGCCGCGACCGCCGCGGTGCTGAAGCGCGTCGAGCTCCTGCCCGCGCCGCCCTTGAGCATCTGCCCCTCGATGACCGCCTGCGGCATGGTGATGTAAGCAGCCGTATCGCCGACGAACGTGGCGTAATCCGCCGTTACATCGACGGGTTTGGCGTTCTTGACCTCGCTGGAGACCCGCTTGATCTGAATGATGTCGGTATACGGTACTGTGCAGCTGACGACGATCTCCTTCGGCGAGAGCGGCAGTGCGCTGTCGTACCACAGTTCCTTGTTATAGACGAACCGCTGCGTCCCGTGCAGGGTGAAGGCAGTCCAGAGATTGCCCTCCAGTTCAGCCTTACCGCAATTCCTGACGTAGATCTCGCGAGTCAGCGCCGGCCCCGCATTGGTATACTTCAAGGCGAACTTGATGGCAGTCTGATACTCGACCCCCTTGGCCGGCTTGAACGTCGCGCAGTACCACATCGACCGGTCCGGATCACCAAGTTTGACGACCTTGATCGCAGCCGGCCGGGAGTTGGCGTGCGCCTGCGGGTTGATCAGCGAGGCGATGTGGTGGTTCTTGCCGACCGCGACATCCAGCCACACGTTGTTGCTGGGCGCATTGATCTCGCGTTTTTCGACGGAATCGAAGGACCCGTCGAGCACGCGGATCTCGATGCCGCCTTCCGCCTTGACGATAAGCCCGATCGAGCCGTTGGACATGTACGTCGCGGTGGTGTCCTTCTGGCTGTCGACCAGCACCGACGGGCAGCCCGAAGGATGCCCCTCGTAGATCACCTCGCCCCCCGGTCCGTAGCCGCCCAGTCCGCTGGTTCGCTCCTCGACCTGCAGGCCCAGTACCCGTTCGGCCTCTGTGGTGAAAGAAGGTTTGGTTGTCCGCAGTTTTGCTGGAGTCGGCCCTGCTGCTGCCTTGCCGGATGCCTTCGCCTTGGTATTGCTCTTCGTTTTGCTGGTTTTTTTCATGGGTATCCTTCGGTAATTCAGTTCTTTGTCCGTGACCGCGCCTGTTTGCGTCCAGTGTTTCGAGTGTCGGGTGCCGCGCCGGGTCGTCTGCGGGCGTGCTCCGTGCCGGGGCAGCACGGATCTGCCCGACGTCGATTTCCTGGTGATCGGCAGCGTCTGATCCGGCATAGAGACTCGACAGGATAATCGCCCCCAGCGCAGCCGGCAACCACATGCCGTTCAGGAGTGCAGGGCAGGCCGGATTGCCAGGTGTCGGCGGCTCTTTTCGCGCAACGTTCGGACCACCAAGGGGTTAAATATTATTCACGAAAACCCTTACAAATACCTAACTTTCATGCTATACTTTGGATAGAGAGCGTATGGGGTGGAGCACTGCCCGCAAGCGGGCAGGCTGAATGCAGGAGTCCGTGGGGATGTCCAGTCGAACTCGTCGAAGGCTGGTGGCGAAGGAGGCCAGCCGACAATTGAACATTTTCGATCGGCCGAACCCGCCGGCCCGGCCTCTTCCTGTTTATGCTGTTACCGCCGATCGCTCCCCGCAGTTTCCCAGGACGCCCATTGACCGGCCGACCTTCCAGGACCGCCTGATCATGCTGCTGGACATGGACGCTTTTTTCGCCTCGGCCGAGCAGGTTGCCCGGCCCGAGCTCAAAGGCAAGCCGGTCATCGTGGGCGGCCAGATCGGCGATCGCAGCGTCGTGGCGTCCGCTTCCTATGAAGCCCGGGCCCTGGGCGTCAAGACCGCCATGCCGATCGCCCAGGCTCATCGCATCTGTCCGCGGGGTACATTCCTGCGGGGCAGTTTCGCGCTCTACTCGGAATTCTCCAGAAAGGTGCTGGAGATCTGCCGCACCTTCACCCCCCTGGTCGAGCAGGCCAGCATCGACGAAGCCTACCTGGACATGACCGGCACGGAGCAGACGTACGCAAGAACCTCAGAACGCACCGGGCACTCAGGGCTCAGCACTCAGCACTCGAAACTCAGTCCTCAGTCCTCAGTCCTCAGTCCTGATAGCAATTGGCCGGTACAGGCCGCCGAGAACCTGCTGCTGGAGATCCGCCGCCAGACCGGCCTGAGCGCATCGATCGGCGTCGGCTCCAACAAACTCATCGCCCGCGTCGCCATGGAAAGCGCCAAACCCGGCGGTATCTGTTTCGTCTGGCCTGGCTACGAAGCGGCCTTCCTGGCTGACAAACCGCTCAAGGCGATTCCCGGCATCGGTCCCCAGACCGCTGCCATGCTGGAAGATTACAACCTCCGCACCGCGGCTGACGTCCAGAGAACGAGTCTCGAACTGCTGATCGCCACCTTCGGCGACCGCCTTGGCCAGCTGCTCCACGACTGCGCCGCAGGGCACGGCCAGACGGATGTGCAGCCCGAATCCGCCCCGCAGAAGTCCGTCGGCCGGGACACCTCCTTCGAGCGGGACACCACCGATATGAATTTCATCAGGGCCATGTTGTATTACCTGACGGAACGGGCCTGTCGAACCCTCCGGCGTATGAATCGCGCGGCATGCACGGTCTCGGTAAAACTGCGGTACAGCGACTTCGTCACCGTGGTCAAATCGCGAACCTTGCCGGAACCGAATAATCATGACGACGCGATCTACAAAGTGGCTGAGGAGCTGCTGACAAAACTTTATACGCGGCAGATCTCGATCCGTCTGGTGGGCATCCATCTTTCCGGTCTGGTCAGCGCCGGGCAGATCCAGATGAGTCTGTGGGATCCGGGATTCCTTCGCCAGGGTCGGCTCTATGAAGCCAGCGACCTGATCCGCCAGCGCTATGGCTTCTGCGCAGTGATGAAGGGCCCCGCGATCGAACTGATGGGCAGGATGGAACATGACCAGGCCGGCCTGAAGCTGCGGACGGCTTGTTTGACGAAGTGAGAACGGCAGGGACTGGGGACTGGGGACTGGGGACTAGGGGCTGGGGACTAGGGGCTGGGGACTAGGGGCTGGGGACTAGCACTACAACGCCACCTGGTACATGATGCAACATCGTAACGTTGGCAACTTGATGCCCTCCTTACGCAGCCACCGCTTGCGGGCTTTGACGTGGCTGCGCTGAGACTTGGCCAGCCGCCGCTGGGTCTCGGTGATGATCGTCGCCTCCTGTTTCAGGAAGCTCTGCCGTACCTGGCCCGTCAGCCACAGCGAACGAACCAAGGCTCCGGCCGCCTGGCGCAATTGGCAGACCGTCAGGTGCGGATTTTTCCCCCCGCCACGTTTCGTGCACCTTGGCCAGGAACAGGTGGCTGACCGCGGTGATCAGCAAGTGCCGTTTGAGCGAGAGATAGTTGCGGACCTCGAAGTGGTCCATCCCCAACTCGTTCTTTTCCTCCTCAAAGCACCGTTCCACCTGGTAGCGGCTGAACGCCACGTGCAGCAGCACCTCCAGCGGCGTGCCGGCCGGGGCATTCGAGACAAAGTACTTCACCTCGTCGAGATCTCGCAGGTTGCGGGCCACGATCAGCCAGTGCGGCCAAGTCGGCAGGCCGTCCCGCTTCAGGTAGATCGGGGCCATCTTGGCCTCCCAGACCTCCGGTCCCTTGGTGGTGTCCTTGATGTGGAATCTCTCCCAGGCCTGCTTGCGGAACGCCTCGCAATATTTCCTGAGTTCCGAGCAGGCTCGAAAAAGTGATGTAAGTCCTTATTTGACAAGGAAGGTGTTGCGGATTTGGGTGTCCCGCGGGCAAGATGGGGCCCATGTTCGTCCGAAGGAAGCCCAACAAATCCGGCTCGGTCGGCGTTCAGGTCATCGACAAGTCCAACCATGGCTATCGGGTCGTCAGAACCGTTGGATCGGCCCGTGATCCCGAGCAGGTCAACCGCCTGGTGGCTTTGGGCGAGCAGTTCATCCGTCGCCAGAGCAGGCAGTACGACCTGTTCCCCGAGGACCAGCGCGACAACGCCGCCGTCCTGGACTTCATTCAAGCCCTCGCCAACGCCTCCATTCGCATGCTCGGCCCGGAAATCATCTTCGGCCGGCTCTTCGACGAGATCGGATTCAACGCGATCCCCGAGCCGTTGTTCCGTGACATCGTCGTCGCCCGCCTGGTCTACCCCACCAGCAAGCTCAAGACCGTCGATTACCTCTATCGCTATCAGGGCAAAACCGTCTCGCCTGACAGCATCTACCTGTTCCTCGACCGCCTCAACAAGCACTACAGCCAGCAGGCGCAAGCGATCGCCTACCGATACTCGCGCAAAATCCTCAAGCGAATCAGCGTCGTCTTCTACGACGTGACCAGCCTGTACTTTGAGGCGGAAGACGAGGACGATCTGCGAAAGATCGGCTTTTCCAAGGACGGCAAATTCCAGAACCCGCAGATCATGCTGGGCCTGCTGGTCGGCCAGAACGGCTATCCCATCGGGTACGACATTTTCGAGGGAAACACGTTTGAGGGAAAGACGCTCATCCCGCTGCTTGAGGGCATTGAGCGGCGGTACCACTTCGGCAAGCCCGTGGTGGTGGCCGACGCCGCGATGCTCAGCAAGGACAATCTCGACGCTCTGGACGCAGCGAAGTATCCGTTCATCGTCGCCGCCCGGCTCCGCAATGAGACGCAGGCGGTGCAGGCGGAGATCCTCGGACGCTGCGCGGCCCTGACCAATGGGCAGTCCGTGGTGATCGACCAGCCGGCGGGCCGTCGGCGGATCGTCAGTTACTCCGACAGTCGGGCCAAAAAGGACGCTCACAACCGCGATCGCGGCCTGGGGCGGTTGCGCAAGCGTGTCCGTTCAGGAAAACTGACGAAGGAGCACCTGAACA
Organism: uncultured Planctomycetota bacterium; assembly: GCA_963787325.1. Classification (GTDB taxonomy): domain Bacteria; phylum Planctomycetota; class Phycisphaerae; order UBA1845; family JANYLN01; genus CAWBCK01. Next base: position 4,331,695 of record CAWBCK010000005.1, on the reverse strand, counting down.
ACTGCGGCTACAACCGATTCCTGAAGCTCAGCGGCGAGGTCAAAGTCCAGATCGATGAGTCGCAGATCGAACAGGCCGCCCGGTGGGATGGCCTGAAGGGTTACCTGACGAACACGGATCTGCCGGCCGAAGCGGTCATCAAAAGCTACGGCCAATTGTGGCATATCGAGAAGGCGTTCCGGATCTCCAAGACGGACCTTCGCATCCGGCCGATATTCCACCGTCGCCGGGGACGCATCGAAGCCCATGTGCTCGTGGCCTTCGTGGCCTACACGATCTACAAGGAACTTGAACGGCGTCTGCATGAAGCGGGCATGACGATGAGTCCCACGCGCGCAGCGGAGCTGACACAGACAATGTATGAAATGGCTTTCACGCTGCCCGACGACCCCGCGGTTCGCCGGGTTCTCCTTCGAATGGATGCCGAACAGCAGCAGCTCTACGACCTGATCTACTGACCGGGTGTCCCAATTCGGAAGTCAGGCTTGATGTGGAATCTCTCCCAGGCCTGCTTGCGGAACGCCTCGCAATATTTGAGCATGTTCCGCACCTCGATCGTCGGCAGGTTCTTGACCTTCAGCCGGGGATAGCGGGGCTGGCGACCGGGTTTGCGGCGTCCGTGATGCTGTTTCTGCAGCACCTCCGGTTGACGCAGCCACCCATGGAAGATGCTGGGAACTTCCACCACGTATCGCTGGCCGCGATCGTCCAGCGCAAACAGGAACGCCGGCACCTCGCCGTAGCCCTCGTCGGCTCCCACCCACTCCAGGCGGACCCCGTTGGCCACCGCCTGATCTCGCAGTTCCAAGGCGATCTGCCACTTGGGGCGGTGGACCATCGCTTCGGGGATGCCCGCCGTCCGGCACCGCTCTCGGTCGTCCGACCACTCCTGCGGCAGGAACAACTCGCCGGCCAGCAGAGTGTGGAAGTCTGCGGCCACATAGTCCAGATGCACGGAGACCACACAGTTGCCGACCTTGCCGCTGGCGCCGCAGTACTGCCGCTTGACGCCGGGGGTCTTGTCGCCCTTCTTGGCATAACTGGTCTCATCGATGATCCCGATAGACATCGGGTGGCTATGATCGCGGGCAACGATCTGCATCAGCCGATCGGCCATCCAGGCCTGATCCCAAGCCGCCCGCGAGAGGAATTGCTGGAGCGTCCGCGGCGGTACGCCCGCCCGGTCGGCGATCGGCTCGATGCTCTTGCGGGGCAAATCGGACAGTTGGCCGTTGACGTAGACCCGCAGGCTGTCGGCCGGTTCCGAGCGGCTGAAACAGTCGTCAAACTCGGCCAGGTACTTGCTCAGCATAGGTTGCAGCTTCCGAATCTGTTGAGCATCCATGCTCTATCTCCTTCCAGGATCAAGGTTCCTGGAAGAATTCATCGTGTTGCCGCTTGAGGTTTCTTGAGCTCATGTGGCGTTGTAGTGCTAGGGGCTAGCGTAAGAAAGGGAGAGTGCTCATGGTCTTGTCAAATACCGCGGCGTCGGGTGTTGATTCCGAAACGAACGGTCGTGACGGACCGCGCCTTCTGCCGCCGCTGGAGGTCGTCGACCGCAAAGATCGCGTCCTCAAACCGTCGGGACTGCGCTGCGTAGGCCAATCCTACGATGCTGCGATCAACATCACCCAGGGTTGCCCGCATCACTGCATCTACTGCTATGCCCGCGGCTACCGCAACTATCCGGGCGACAGCCGAGTGCTGCTCTACGGCAATCTCATCGAAAAGCTCCGCCGGGAACTCGCCCACCGACGCCGTCTCCCTCAAACGGTCTACTTTTCCTCAAGCAGCGATGCCTTCGCCCCCTACCGCCAGGTGCAGCGCACCACGTACGAAGCGATGAAGCCTATTGCTGGAACACGGCATCACGATTTCGCTGCTGACCAAGGGCTACATCTGCCGGCGTTTCTATCATCTGTTCCGACAATACCCCGGCACGGTCCACGCCCAGATCGGCCTGTCGACGGTTACCCCGCAGATCGCCCGATGGCTCGAGCCTCTGGCCGCGACGCCTTCGCGGCGTCTTAAGAACATCCGGCGGCTCCTGGCTGCCGGTGTCGATACGATCGTCCGCGTCGATCCGATGGTGCCGTACATCACGGATACACCGGAAAAACTGACGGATCTTTGCCGCAGTCTTGCCGGAGAGGGCGTCAAGCAGCTGGCGGTGGCGTACCTGTTTGTCCGGCCGCGGATCCTGCGCCAGATGTTGAACGAACTGCCAGGTCCGACGCTAAGACGCAGGCTGTGGGACGTTTACCATGCCGGCGTGACCGTTCCGCTGCACGGCGACGGCAGCGCGATTCGCCTGCCCGCGCCGCTTTATCGGACGTCAGGTTACGACAGGCTGCGCCGGATCGCCTCGCGATTTGGTCTGACGCTGCGTCTGTGCTCCTGCAAGAACAGTGACCTGAACCTTTCGGATAAATGTAATCTTGTCCATCCGACGCCGACTGAACCGAGGCCGGTTCGTGCTGCCCATGACAGGCAGATGTCGCTGTTCGAAGAGGCCTAGCCGGTTCGCCAGAGCGGATATTCAGATCGGCCTCGCGGCGGGGCCGACATGGGCCGTATCGGCGGGTTTTCTCCGTGTCCGCCGCCGCAGACTTTCAGGTCTCATTTCGTCCCGCTTTCGCAACGGATATCTCCGGCGTATCTGGGCTTTGCGCAACGCTTTTACCGGCCAAAGGTTCCGTAAGGAGGGTACTTCAGCGGTCCCGGCGGATTGTCCGACAAGAAGGAAGGCAGGATGTGTCATCCGAACACCTGCCCGCCCCGCAGCAGGGGCAAAAAAAGGTTGCCAACAGGGGAGTTTCGGCTAATATGGCTAAGCGTGCAAATCATCCGTGGCGAAGGTTCTTTGTCAGTCGTTCTGAGTGCGGTGGTGTGGGGGTAGCAGATCCCAGCCGGCGCCGGAAACAGGAGGGCAAGAGCATCGCCATCGAAGCGGGACTGCAATACTATCTGCGCTGCATCAACGAGGCCCCTCTGCTCAATGCCGAAATGGAGCGGGACCTCGGCGGGAAGGTGCGCGCTCTACGACGCCGGCGAACGCCTGGGCGAAGGCGAGATCGATCTTGAAGCGTACGACCAGATCTGCACTGATGCGCACGATGTGCGCAATCAGATGGTTCGCAGCAACCTCCGGCTGGTCGTCAACATCGCCAAGCAGTTCGCCAATCGCGGCCTGCCGTTGTCGGACCTGATCGAAGAGGGCAACCTCGGCCTGCTGCGTGCGGTTGAAGGCTACGATCCGGCCCATGAGACGCGCTTCAGCACGTATGCTTCCTGGTGGATCAAGCAGGCGATCAAGAGGGCCTTGATCAACAGCGTGCAGTCGATTCATATCCCGGCTTACATGGTCGAGGAGATCTCCCGCTGGCGACAAGCCACCGCCGAGCTCGAAGACAAGTTCGGCCGACCGGCCACCCTCGAGGAGATGTGCTCGCACCTGGAGATCAAGCCGCGCAAGGCGCGGATCATTCGCAAGGCCATCCGCGCCGTGAGCAATCCTACCCGCGCGACGGAAGAACAGGACGGCATGACGCTCTCGGAGATGATCGCCGACGACAAGACGCCCCGTCCGGACGAACTCGTCTTTTCGGAATCCGACGCTGAGTCCGTCCGTGGCCTGCTGGCCAAACTCAACGAGCGCGAGGCGACGATCCTGCGGATGCGGTTCGGTCTGGACGGCCAGCGGTCCGCCTCGCTCAATGAAGTTGCCCAGCATGCGGAAATGGAACGTCAGGAGCTGTGTGAGCGAGTCCATCGCGTCGTTGCTGACTGCGGCGACGAGGTTCTCACCCGGGCGGTCGCGCTGGCGTTTGACCCGGCGCAACCAGATCCCGTCGATCTGCAGTGGGTGGCGCAGCAATTGGGGCAGAAGCTCACCTTTCTCACCCAGCGCGTGCAGTCACTATACGACTCGCTCGACGGCGATGAGCAGGCGTGGGTGGGCATGCGTTTCGGCCTGACGCAGCAGCAGGACGGGATGACCCTGAAGGAGATCGGCAAGAAGATCGGCCTGACGCGCGAACGCGTCCGCCAGATCGAGCACGAAGCCCTCGGCAAGATGAACAAGATGCTCAACGGCGAGGACGACGAGTCATAGCCTCCGTCCTTCTCGCGGCACGACATACTGGGAGGGAACACCGGGTCGACGGCCTGTAAAAGGGTCGTCGACTCTTTTTTGCGCCCACTGGCAAAGACGCCCCAGTGACGTATACTTTTGCGCCGGCGGGCTGACCGCCTATCCGTTGCTGGTTATAGGTCGCTCGCTGGCGACAGGCTGGCTGCACTATTTTGCGATGGCAAGAGGCGGTCTTGTTCATGGCCGAACGTAACCAGCAGCGCTCGACGAAGAATAACGTTTCAACAGACGACAGGACTTTTCCATATGGATATCGCACTCGTTGGTCCTCCCTTAAGCGGCAAGAGCACCTTGTTCCAGGCGGTCAGCGGGCATGCGCCAAGTCTCGGCGGTGGCGAGGTCCGCGCCGCGGTCAAAGTCCCCGACCCACGCGTCGACTGGCTGGCGGATAAGTTTCACAGCAAGAAGGCCACCTACGCTACGTTCAACGTGCTCGACATGCCGGGCTTTTCGCAGGAAACGCCCAGCCAGCAGGCGGAATTCCGCCGGCACCTCGGTACGCTGCGGCAATGCGACGGGCTGGTTGCCGTGGTGCGGGCCTTCGAGGATGCTGATCTGCCGGCCTATCGCAACAAGGTTGACCCCAAGCGTGACATCCAGGAGCTCCGCTCGGAGATGATGTTCGCGGACCTCGAACAGGTCGCCAACCGCATCGAGCGCCTCCAGAAGCAGCTGACCAAGCCCTCCAAGACGCACGAGCAGGACAAGCACGAGATGGCCCTGCTGGAACGTTGCCAGAAGGCGCTGGAAGAAGACATGCCCCTTTCGGAGGTGCTCAAAGATCCGGAGGAGGCCAAGCTGGTCAGTTCGTTCGGGTTTCCTGACCCAGAAACCCCTGCTGGTCGTCCTGAACGTTTCTGATGATAAGGCCGCCGAGCCGGTCGACGAAGAGATGCCTTATGCTGCTGCGACGATCAAATTGTGCGCCCGCCTCGAAGCGGAACTTGCCCAGCTCAGCGGTGATGACCAGAAGACCTTCCTCGAAGAGTACGGGCTGACCGAGCCGGTTCGCGGCCGGTTCCTTCGGGCGTGTATGAATGCCATTGGTCTGATTTCGTTCCTGACGTGCGGCGAGGACGAGTCTCGCGCCTGGCCGATCCGCCAGGGAACGCACGCCGTCGATGCGGCCGGCACCATTCACAGCGATCTGGCGAGAGGTTTTATCCGGGCCGAGACCGTCGCGTATGAGGACCTGGAGGCCGCCGGCGATATGAAAACCGCGCGCAGCCAGGGCAAGGTTCGTCTGGAAGGCAAGGATTACGTCGTCAAGGACGGCGATATCCTGAATATCCGCTTCTCGGTCTGATCGGGTTTACCTGCGGCGTGCCGCCCGGGTGGAAGCGGCTCGCATGGTCGGGGCCGGCTGGCTGGTCGCCGCGGGGCCGGGGCTCGCCTGGCTGGCCGGGCGCACCTGCGAGGCAGGCAGCAGTGTATCCAACCGGTCCTTGAGCTCCTGGAACATGTCCGCGACAGGTTGCTGGAGGGCCTTGCGGTCCTGTTCGATCAGGGCGAGTTGTTCGGGGGATTCAGCCAGTTTGGCCTTGCGATCGAACTCGGCCGCATCCTGGCGGTGCGAAGACAGATAGATGTCCCGACGCGTACGCAGCTCCTGAAGGATGCCAAACGCTGTTTCCGTCGCCATCTCGTCAAGGCTGTTCTGGTCAACGAACGTCCGGACGTACGTTACCCATTCATCAACGTTCAGCGGGTCGACCGTCGCGGCAGGGGGTGTCTGCGAAGCAGTTTGCTCATCGGCGGATTGTTCCACGGTCGAAGACGTGGCTGTTGTATCGGAACCGGCGCCCGAACCAGTTGAAGCAGCCTCTGGTGAGCCCGGCTGGCTGGCGCTGGAGTTCTGGCGGTTGCGCTGCCTGCCAGCCTGGAATCGCTGCATCATCTGTCTTCGGAAGGTGGTGGTCATCAGCACGCGCTGGCTCGGTTTCAGGATATTCTGCACCCGCGAGATCAGCTCGTTGCGGAGTTTGTTGCGATCGACGACGTCGTCCGTGGGGACACCGTCGATGCGGTCGCTGTATCGGCCGAACGCCGCCTCGAGGCTGTCTCTCTGGAGGTCGGTCAGTGTGGAGATGTCCTTGATGGAGTTCTTCAGTGCCTCCGGGTCACTGGCCAGCGGCGGGGGCAGGTTTGATTCTCGCAGGGCTCGCCACTGCCGGAAGGCCTCTTCCTGGTCAGCCGTAAGGATCTTGCCGACCTCGTCCATCGCGTGCGACCGCATCTGGCGGAACATCCCGGCAGGCCCGCTGTCTTCCAGCTGTTTCTGAATCTCCTGGACCTTGGCTTCATCGCCAGCCTCGGCGGCCTGTTGCTGCTCCTGCCGCAGTTGCCTCATCGCCTGCCATGTCTCTCGGCTGGGGCGGTTGTTCCGGAATTGCTCCATGGCCTCCTGGTGCAGTTTGGTCGTGATCTCCTGGAGTTGCTTCTGCTGCTGGCCGGTGAGGGGCACGTTCTCTTCGAGGTCACGGATGAACCATCGCTGCATGTTGTGCCGGCCGCCTCTCTGGCGATTGCGCGGGCGGGCCGCACCGTCAGCCGGTGCCGGTTGCGGTGCTTGCTGGCCTGTTGCCGTAACCGCCGCCAGTCCTATTACCAGAATGGCCGGGAGTAGTTTCCGCATCATGGGACTCTTCCTTTGCTACGCAAATGAGGTTCCTTCAGAGGCGGGGGTTTCCTTCGATAAGAGGGGTTGTTCGATACCTTCCCTCAAGACCCTACGTCGCATTGTCCACTGGCCCCGCCGACAGAGCCGGCATCTCGATGGTATAACGTCCAGGCGACCCGATAATTGCCTCTGATCGCGCCGCCTGCACAGATATTGTGCCGGCCGTTCAACAGGATTTCCAACGGAAGGGAGCCGCGTCAGGCAATATTTGCGGACGCGGCCCCCAGGATCGGTCCTGCGTTGGACTCTCAGTCGTCGGAGGAGCCGCCGCCGCTGCCGCCGCTGTTCCAGGCTGCTATCAGTGCCTGCAGGTCGCCAATGTTGACGAAGCCGTCGCCGTTCAGATCCGCCGCAGCGTTCCAGTTTGCGCTGGGCGGGCAGCCTGCCGGCTGTTCCAGGCGCCGGCCAGCACCTGCAGGTCGCCGACGTTTACGTACCCGTCATGGTTGATGTCAGCGGGGACGGAACTTGTGCCGCCGCTACCCGGGTTGTAGTGCTCGCCGGCGGTGTGGTTGAAGCCGTCGCCCGGGCGGGACGTATGGCATACCGTGCAAGTATCGATTGTGCCGGCATGTCCCTGCAGGGCGATGGCCTGGACGTTGTCCGCGTCGACGACCGTCGGTGTGATCGCGTGCGGGCTGCCGTGGCAGACCTCGCACATCACGCCGTTGTGGCCGACCGAGTCACGATAAAGCGTGCCCGCCTGCTCGTACTGGTGGCCCTGCACGTTGTGACAAGAGCCGCAGCGCGGTTCGTCAACCCACGGCCGGCGACTGGGATCCGCTACGGCGTCCATCGACGTATGGCAGTCCAGGCAGGTCATGCCATGGCTATAGTGTACGTCGCGGAGGCACTTGGTCTGAAGGCCCGGGTGACACGCATAGCAGACGGGCGTAACACTGCCGCCAAGCGCCGCCATGCGAGGAGCGTGGGCATGGTGCATTGCTCGCGAAAGACTTTCGACGCCGGGCTGGCCGGCAAAACCGAGGGGGGCCTGGGCGTGGCACTCGCCGCAGGTAACGGGCTTGCGTTGTGTCAGGGGCGGGTTGACCTCCGGATGCATCTGGTCATGCTTTTCAAGGATGTCCATGGCAGGCGACACCCCGGCCCCGCCGTGACAGAGATTACACGAGATCTCCCACGAAACAGGGATGACCGCCTGGGTCGAGGCCAGCGTCGCACCGTTTTGCGTCACGGTGATCTGGGCCAGCTGGTAGGAGTTCAAGGTGCCGTCATCCTGTAGCGGCGTCATGGGGATGCCGGTCGCCTCCCAGTCAGACCGGCCGCTGGCGGTCGGTACCATGGTGCCGCTCAAGCCGTTGCCCGTCAGGCCGATGTTCGGCGCCAGGTTCAGATTCATCAGTGCCTGGGCATACTGCCAGAAGTTCGTCTTGTCCGCCGAGTGCGTATTGCCCGGCACCGAATACGAAACGGTCACCCCCGACTTGATCAGCCTCGGCTCCTCCCCCCGCTGGATCACCGTGGCGTGCATGACGTTGTAGGGCGGCAGGATCATGAACTCGGAGAAATCCTCATTCATGCAGTGCATGCCCAGGTCGTTGTAGCCCACGACGTTGTACGTCGCTGCGCGACGGGGCAGCTGACAGCGCCCCTGCCGCTGCGGCCATCAGCAGATAGATCCCGATCCGATGTGACGCAATCCGACTTCTGGTCCCCATGGGTCTGTACCTCCACAATAGTGTGCGTATGTTACTAGTTAGCGTAACTCTAACTCAATCAGGAAATCCGAACCCTGTCCTGCCCTTCGGGCGCTGGCGACGCATGGGAAATTCTGCACGTGACGGCCACTGTACGCAGCCGATCAGCACCCCTGATCGTGCATAAGATCACAAGAAAGCGCGGTTTCCCGACTACATCACAACACTCTATAAAACCGGAGACCCTGCCATGGCAACCATGCGGGCTGTACAAGTCGCCGGCCCGAAAGCGCCGCTGGAACTCGTTGAGCGAGAAATCCCCGAACTCGTGCCCGGCTCCGTACGCATCAAGGTCCAGGCCTGTGGCATCTGTCACAGCGATGCATTCACCAAAGACGGAACCTGGCCGGGGATCGAATACCCACGGGTGCCAGGGCACGAGATCGCCGGCACCATCGACGCCGTCGGTCCGGGCGTGGAAGGATGGAAGGCCGGCGAGTCCGTCGGCGTCGGCTGGTACGGCGGAAGCTGCGGGCACTGCGACTCCTGCCGGCGCGGCGATTTCATCACGTGCCAGGTCGCCCCCCAGGTGCCCGGTCTCACATACGACGGCGGCTACGCTGAATACGTGATCGCCCCCGCGTCCGCCCTGGCCCGGATTCCGAAAGGTCTCTCCCCCGTCGATGCCGCCCCCCTGATGTGCGCCGGCATCACTACCTTCAACGCCCTCCGCAACAGCGGCGTACGACCGGGCGATACGGCCGCCGTACTCGGCGTCGGCGGACTTGGCCATCTCGCGGTGCAGTACGCGGCCAGGATGGGCCTGCGCACCGTCGCGATCGCGCGGGGCAAGGACCGTGAACCCCTCGCCCGTCAGCTCGGCGCGTCGCACTACATCGACAGCCAGGCCCAGGACGCTGCTGCGGAGCTCAGAAAACTAGGCGGTGCAAAGATCATCGTTGCGACCGTGCCAAGCGCCAAGGCGATCAGCGCCGTACTGGCCGGCATGGCTGTTAACGGCAAAGTGATCGTTCTTGGCGTACCGGCGGAACCTCTGGAGGTGCCCGCCGCCGTGCTGATCATGGGGCGTCGCTCCGTCATGGGCTGGCCCGCGGGCACATCGATCGATTCGCAGGATACGCTCTCCTTCAGCATGCTCGCCGGCGTGCATGCCATGACGGAAACTTTCCCCCTGGCGAGCGCTGCCGAGGCCTACGAACGAATGATAACCAGTAAAGTGAGGTTTAGAGCAGTCCTGACGATGGACCAATAGACTAGAGCATTTCCAGTCCAGACGTAGCGGGCACGACCATGGCCCTGCAACAGCGCAGGACCATGCCACCCGGGATCTTGGCACCCAGCCGCTAAACCTGGATTGAGTCTGCTCTAGTGCTCCATGACCCGTGATTCGAGGGATGTCTTTCCTGGTTGCTCAGCCTTCAGAGGCGGCACGCCCGCAAACAGCGCGGGCGTGGCACCCAACGCCGTAAACGTCCAGGCCGGAGTGGTGGGTGGAAGTCTTTATAAGATAAGGAGATAAGACGACATCGTCGTGCGCATTTTTTGGCCTCCTCTCGTATATTGGTTGTGTTCAATAGCCAATGGAAAGGAGGCCAAAGGTGAATCCTGCTCAATTTGTCCGCCAGTATTACAAGGAATCGTTCCATCAGCAACTGCTGGGGGCCATGGGACGCTGCTTGCCCCACCAGGGCTTGCCGCTGCAGATGGAGAGTCGAAGGCTCTGCTGGGTGCCGCGGCTGCTGGTGATGTGCGCGGTCATGATGTGCTGGGCCCATGGCAAGAGCCTCAAGGATCGCTTCAGCAAGGCACGAGAGGCTACGGTGGGCATGTACTCCAGCCGTCGTCGGCCGGGAAAGAGTTACCAGGGTTTCATGGCGGCGCTGGTTCGACGGTCGGCGGGCTTGCTGGCGGTGGTGTGCCCGGCGTTCCGCAGGGTGGTGGCTCAGATAGCCGAGCCAGCCTGGCGGGTCGAGGGTCGGGTGGTCTTTGGGGTCGATGGTTCACGGATGGACTGTCCGATGACAGCGGCCAACGAAGAAGCCTTCGGCTGTGCGGGCAAGAAAAAGACCGGCCCGCAGCAGTTGGTGACGACGCTGTTTCATGCAGGCACAGGGCTGATCTGGGGCTGGCGACGCGGCGACAGCCGCAGCAGCGAGCGGAGCCATCTGCAAGAGATGCTCGACCTGCTGCCGCCCAAGGCGACGCTGCTGGCGGATGCGGGATATACGGGCTATGGGATGTTACAGGAGTTGCTGTCTCGCCGGATCGATTTCATCATCCGCGTGGGCAGTAACGTGCGGCTGTTAAAGGGCTTGGGGTATGCGGAGCACAAAGGCGAGGGGATCGTGTATCTCTGGCCGTCGCGGGAGCAGAAGAAAGGTCTTGCGCCGCTGGTTTTGCGGCTGATCGTGCTGAGCGACGAGCGAAACAAGCGGGTGTATCTGCTGAGCAATATCCTGGACGAAGAGCCGTTGAGCGACGCCCAGGCAGGCAGACTGTATCGGCTGCGGTGGGGCGTAGAACTGTTGTATCGCGCCTTGAAGCAAACGCTGGAGCGTCGCAAGATGCTCAGCGACAGTCCCCGTCACGCCGAAGTGGAGTTGGATTGGACGATGGTGGGGCTGTGGATGCTGGGTCTGGTGTGCGTGGAAGCGATGCGGCGGGAAGGCCGCCCGCTAAACGCCTGGAGCGTGGCGGCCTCGCTACGAGTGGTTCAGCAGGCGATGGACAAAGGCGCCAAGAGTCACCGGCAGGGCGGGCTGCAGCAGAGCCTGGGCGGCTGCATCAAGGATACGTATGAGCGTCGTGGCGGCAAAAAGGCCCGCAACGCCAAGAACAAGAAGACCGAACGACCGCCCGGAGCCCCGATCTTACGCATGGCCGAGCAATCAGAAATACTGTTGGCGCAGCAGTTACGCGAAAGGAAACCTGCCGCATAGTTTGCGGCGTTGCGTGGCACCCCTCATTTGATCTGTCACGGACCACTAGCAGTGGCAGATTGCCTGCCGGTGCGATCTTCCCAGTCCGTACCGACGTCACAAACGACGGAACCTCGCCTCAGGCCGGCGCCTTGGCGCACCGCCGGATCTCGGCGATCAGCGCCTCCGGCGGCGTGCTCTTGGCGAGGTAGCCGACTGCTCCCGACTCTCGCATGGCTGTTGCGATGTCGCGCTCAGTGTGCATGGATAGCCCGATGACGCAGGTGCCAGGCCGCTCTGCCAGGATCTGTCGCGTCGCGTCCATCCCGCTCAAGCCGGGCATGCTGACATCCATGACAACGACATCCGGCCGCAGCCGAAAGGCCATGTCCCTGGCCTCAATGCCGTCAGCCGCCCGGCCCACGACGTCGATGCCCGGCTGCAACTGCAGCAGCTTCGCCAGCCCGTCCCGCACAACCGTATGGTCGTCCGCCAGCAGCACCCGGATCGTTTCCCTCGCGGGGGTCTCAGTCGTATCGACTGCCTGGCCGGTAACGTGCGTCTTGCGGTCCGGTCGTTCCGGCAGCACCGCATCGGCAGTGACGGCCGTCTGCAGATCCGCAGGCACAATCAGCGTAATTCGTGTGCCATGGTCGGGCGCTGAATCAATCTCGATCCGTCCCGCCAGGGCCGCCAGGCGCTGGCGAATGCCGAATAGCCCGAATCCGCCCGCTTCGTCGGGCTGCATGTTGTTTGGGTCGAACCCCGCCCCATCGTCCTCGACGACCACCTGTACACGATCGCCGTCGGCGCGGGTCATCCGGACGGCCGCTGCTGAAACCCCGGCATGTTTGACGGTATTCAGGAGCAACTCGCGCACGATCCCGAAGATGAGCACGCGGAAGTCTTCCTCCTGTACGTTCGCCTCCTCGTCGACGGCCAGGTGGACGGACAGGCCGTGCGTATCGCGCATCCATTGCGCCAGCCACTCCAGAACCTGCCGCATCGTTCCCTCGTAGAGGATCGGCGGGCTCATCTCGGCCGTAAGGGACCGGCTTGTCGTGACCGACTCGTCGAGCAGATCGTCGACCCGCTGCACCAGCTGCTCCTGGTCCTCATCGACCGCCTGCCGTCGGAGAATGTCCAGGCTGTACTTCGCGCCGACCAGCAGTTGCTGGAGGTGATCGTGCAGGATCTTTGCCAGCCGGTGCCGTTCCCTCTGCTCGGCCTGACTCAACTGGGCCGCCAGCGATTGCAGCCGCGCCGTTCGCTCGGCCACGCGTCGTTCCAGCGAGCCGGCCAGCTCCCGCATCTGCTCCTTGCTCTGACGCAGTGCCGCTTCCGCGGCCTTGCACTCGCTGATGTCGCTCAGCGTCACGCGGAGGCCCCCGGCCTTATCCCCGGCCGGCGTCAGTGCTGACACGGTCATGTTGACCCATCGGGTCTGCCCTTCCGAATCCCTGATACGAAGATCCCGGCTCCGAGACGCCCTGTTGCCTGCCATTTCGCGCAGGAACACATAGCACGCATCGCGGTCCTCCCGGGCCATGAGTTTTTCCATGCGCTGGCCCACGAGCCCTCGGCGGTCCACCCCACAAAGCTTCGCAGCTGTCAGGTTGGCACGCTCGATCCTGCCGTCGCTGTCGAGCGTCAGGTATCCCACCGGGGCGAACTCATACAGATCCTCGTAGCCCTTGTGCGCCTCGGCCAGCTGGGTCTGCGTGCGCCGCAGTTCCTCGTTCTGTACCTCCAGCTCGGCCTGGTGCACTTCCAGTTCGTGAATCAAGTTACGCAGATCCTCCGCGCCAAGATGCGATGGGTCCGTCATCTGATGCTTCCGCAGGCGTTGCTCCGCTTCCTGCCGCAAGGCATCAGACCTGAACTCACCTTCATTGCGGCTCGAAAACATGCTAAGTCTCACTCCGTAACGTCTTCCATCGCCAGGAGAATCAGCGCCGGTTCCTTGTCCTGCAATTCTAGCCGCTGGGCATTGAGCAGGATCTTCCGCCGGCCGACCCGCGGAAATTCATGCTCGACTGGAAAATCAGTCATCCTGGTCTTTGAGGGCAGAATGTCCTCCAGCAATTGCCGGTGTTCAAAAACGTCCCACTGACGGTTACGCCATTCGTAAATCAGATCAGCCTCCGTATAGGACAGATCGGTATCATCGTTCCGTAGTAACGGCCGTCTGCAGATCCGCAGGCACAATCAGAGTAATTCGTGTGCCACGGCCGGGTGCTGAATCAATCTCGATCCGTCCCGCCAGAGCCACCAGACGTTCGCGAACGCCATATAGTCCGAATGCCCCCGCTTCGTCGGGCTGCATACTCTGTGGGTCGAACCCCGCCCCTTCGTCCTCGACGACCACCTGTATACGATTCCCGTCGGCGCGGGTCACCCGGACCGATGCTGCCGATACCCCGGCATGCTTGACGGTATTTAGAAGCAACTCGCGCACGATCCCGAAGACCAGCACACGAAAATGCTCGTCCAGTATGTTCGCCTTCTCGTCGACTTCCAGGTGGACCGACAGGCCGTGCTTTTCCTGCATCCAACGGGCCAGCCACTGGAGCACCTGGTATATGGTTCCCCGGTGGAGGATCGGCGGGTTCATCTCGGCGGTCAGCGATCGCGAGGTCGCCACCGACTCCTCCAGCAGCTCATTGACCCGGCCGACAGACTCAATCTGCTTGTCGTCCGTGACCTGGCGGCGCAGGATGCCCAGGTTGTACTTCGCCGCGACCAGCAGCTGTTGCAGGCCGTCGTGAAGCACCGTCGCCAGACGCTTGCGTTCACGCTGCTCCGCCTGGCTGAGCTGGCCCGCCAGGGCCTGCATCTGGGCCGTGTGCTCGACGACGTGCCGTGCCAGGGTCTCTGCCAACTTTTCGGTCCGATGGTCACTCTGGGCCAGGGCCTCTTCAGTCATCTTCCGTTCGTGGATATCGCTGAGCGCGACCCGAAAGCCCGTTCCCTTTTCATCCGTTCGGAGCAGTTGGGAGACAGTAACGTCCACCCATCGCGTTTGTCCGTCCGGCTGCTTCAGGCGAAGTTGCCTCGTCCGGACCCTCCCGGACGCCGCCGTTTCCCGCAGCAGGATGTAGCAGCTGTCGTGGTCCTGGCCGGCAACCAGGGTTTCTATTCGCCTGTGTATCAGGTGCGAACGGTCAACCCCGCAGAGGATCGAGGCGGTAAGGTTGGCCTGGAGGATCATGCCACTGCCGTCCAGCGTCATGTAGCCGACCGGGGCAAACTCGTAGAGATCCTGATAATTGTCCAGGGCCTCGGCCAGCTGGGTCTGCGTGCGCCGCAGTTCCTCGTTCTGTACCTCCAACTCGGCCTGGTGCACCTCCAGCTCGTGAATCAGAACACGCGTATCCTCCGTGCCCAGATCTGACGGGGCTGTCCCCTGATGTTCGCGTACACGACGCTCTGCTTCCTGCCAAAGGGCGTCGGACTTGAGGTCGCCTTTGTTGGGAGTCGGAAACATGATAATTGTCACTCCGTAATATCTTCCATTGCCAGAAGAATCAGTCCCGGTTCCTTGTCTTGGAACTGCAGGCGTCGGGCGTTCAGCATGAACTTCCGCCGGCCGATCCGCGGAAACTCATGCTCGACCGCAAAATCCGTCATCGTGGTCTGGGAAGGCAGAACGTCTTCCAGCAACCGCCGCAGTTCAGGGATGTCCCACTGACGATTGCCCAGTTCGTAGATCAGCGTACCTTCCGTACGGGCCGGCTCGGTAGCAAAGGCCTGGTAGAAGGCGGAGTTGGCCGAAACGACATGGAGCCGATCATCCAGAACGACCAGCGGTTCCCGCACCGTCTGGACAATTCCCTGGAAGAAGTCCATCCCCGCCTGCGCCCGCTTGATCCGGTCGATATCGAGGATCGTCATGACCACGCCGTCGATGACGTTGTCCGCCGTGCGGTAGGGCATCAGGCGGACCAGGTACCATCGCCCGTCCTCATCCTGCACTTCCTTCTCGATCGGGATCAGGCTCGCCAGGATGCGGCGGCAATCACCAATCAGATCGTCGTACCGGAGGCTGCTGGTCAGATCGGAAAGCGGCCGGCCGACGTCCGTGCCGATCAGGCGAACGACGTCGCGGGCCTTGTCGGTGTAGCGTTTGACGCGCAGTTCCGTGTCCAGGAAGACGGTGGCAACCTGCATGCTGTTCAGCAGGTTGTTCATGTCATCGTTTGCCCGCCCCAACGCACCGACCTTGGAGGTCAGTTCGTTGTTGACCGTGTTGAGTTCCTCATTCAGCGCCTGCATCTCCTCGCGTGAGGTCTCCAGTTCCTCGTTGGCGCTTTGCAGCTCTTCGTTGGTCGATTGCAGTTCCTCGTTGCTGCTCTTGAGCTCTTCGTTGGCGGTCTGGAGTTCTTCGACCGTCGTCTGCAGGCTCTCCCGCGTGTACTGAAGCTCCTGTGCCAGCTGCTGCGCCTCATCGGGCTGCGTTGGCGCGGCGTCTCGTGTTTTGTGGGCCTCTTGGGCCGGCCGGGCCGAAGGCTCGAACGTTACCAGCAGCAACCCCCGCAAGGCCTCCGGTGCGTTCAGCGGCTTTACGGACAGATCGATCTGGGCGTAATCGCCGTTCGTCCTGACCCGCACGCCCCGCCGGACGATCTCGCGCTCTTCCTGTTTGGCCTGGCGCATCACGGCCGCAAGCGCCGGCCCCAGCCCCTCTCTGGCCATTTCAAGAACACTATTGCGAGGCTGGCCCTGTTCCGGCTCGAGGTACAGTCCCGACCGGCCGTGGATGTACATGATCGTACCGCGCTCATCGACGACCACGGAGCACGGGGCGAAACGCTCAAGCAAGACTCTCTCGATGCTCCGCAGCATGTGTACGCCCGTTGCCGCGGAACCGGCCGGCTCGGCGTGGCCTTCGCCGGCGATGCGCGGTCGGACAGGCGTCAGCAGCGCCGGATGCACCTGCACGGGCACCTCCTTGCGCCGCAGAATCTTGTTCCTGCTGTCAATAAGGTCGAACAGACTACCCGCCTCGCCTGGAGTTTCCGACGTGCCTAGAAACAGCAGTCCGTCCTGCCGCAAGGCGTAGTGGAACCCCTGCAATACCCGCTTCTGGGCCGCCGGGTCCAGGTAGATCAGGAGGTTGCGGCAGACGATCAGGTCGATCCGCGTAAAGGGGGGGTCGGAGACCACGTTCTGGGTCGCGAAGATGATCATGTCCCGCACGTTCTTGTTGATCCGGTAGGCCTCATCCTCCCGCGTGAAATACTGCGCGAGTCTCTGCCTGTGGCACGTCCGCGGCGATGCCCTCTGGATACACCCCACTGCGGGCCACGTCGATAGCCTGCTCGTCCAGGTCCGTCGCGAAGATCTGGACGTCGAGGTGCCGCTCGGCCTTGCGGATCTGTTCGTGGAGCAGGATCGCGATCGAATACGCCTCCTCCCCCGTCGCGCAACCGGGGATCCACACCCGTATCGCCTGGCCTTCTCCGCGTTGCGACAACAGGTTCGCAATCGCCTTTTCCGCCAGCGCGTCAAACGCCTCCGGGTCGCGGAAGAAACTGGTCACGCTGATCAGCAGTTCCTGCAGCAGCACATCCAGCTCGCGAGGGTTTTCACGCAGATAGCGCAGGTATTGTTGCGGCTCGTCGATGTGATGGACATTCATCCGCCGTTCGATCCGGCGGCTCATCGTGCTGCGCTTGTAGCAGGTGAAGTCCTGCCCTGTGTGCGTCCGCAGCCTCACCAGGATCGCCTGGATGGCGTCCTCGGGGATCAGTATGGCTTGCGCCTTTCGGGCCAGCTTCAGATACGGCCCCCGGCAGTACTCCAGCAGCGCCCCCGGCATTTCACCCGGCGCCATGACATAATCGACCAGCCCCGTGGCTACGGCGCTGTCCGGCATGCTGCTGTACTTCGCCGACTCGCTGTCCTGCGCCATCGCCATGCCGCCGGCCGCCTTGATCGCCTTGAGGCCCAGCGCTCCGTCGCTGCCCGACCCGCTCAGCACGATGCAGATGGCGTGTTCCTTCTGGTCGGTGGCCAGCGCTCGGAAGAAGTGGTCGATCGGGTGATACGTCGTCTCCGGATCGCCGTCGTTCATGACCGTCCGAAGGATCCCATCCTGGATGGTTAGCAGGGAGTCTTTGGCCACGATGACCTTGTTACGCTCGACGGGGATGTCATTGTCGCTGGCGATGACCGGAACGTCGGTTACGTTCGAGAGCAGTTCGGGCATCAGGCTTTCCCGGCCGGGCGCAGGTGAGTCACCACGACGAAGCCGATGCCGCTGTCAGTCGGCACCTTCGAGAAAAAGTCCTGCAAGGCCTCCAGGCCTCCCGCCGAGGCGCCGATGGCCACGATCGGCAGGACTGGTTCGGGGGAGGGTTCGTGAGTCTGGCCTGACGCTTCATTTGCCGGAGAGGACTTCCGCTCCGCCGACACTTTCTTCTTCCTGGCGGTCGTGGCACTATCCTCCGTATCTCTGCGAAAAAGACGGTACTTATGAACTGCAACACATACAGACAGGTCGGCTCTGGCGGGGAGTGTTTCCAGCCTGAGCTAACATTTATTCTAGCAGCAACAGTATGGCTAGGGCAACCGGGTTGCGTCCGCGCGAGCCGGACATCGGTCCATGGTTGCGGGTAAACGGTTGGGCTGTGATCCTTATACGAGGCTGCGGTCAGCGTTATCTCGCCTCCCTGGGGCTCATGGCAATAGCGAGGACAGTGTTTGTCGTGATCGAGGATCTTCAGGGAGTGGGCCAAGGCACCAGGCAGGATGGACTTGCGTTGCAGGCGCTGTCACAGATCCATGAGAGTCGAGCAGTTTTTCCATTGGCCGGTCCGAGCAGCGCGGGTATGCTGTCGATCCTGAGTTCCGTGCTTGGCGCAGCGCAACGAGGTAGTTTGCGCAACGGCGAGCGGTCGTGACGAGGAGGCTTCGCGATGAGACGCAGTTTTGCTGCCGCTATTCTGGGGACAGCCGCGATCCTGGTTGCCGGTCAAACGGTATCCGCGCAGCAGGATCCTTATGAGCATTACGTGAAGACATCCAAGGACTTCCAGCGGGTCAAGCAGGACAAGGCCTGGGCGCTGAAGGCCTTCCCGAGTTGGAACTTCATGCCCTGGTATGCCCAGTGGCCGCTGGGATTCGATGACGCCGCCGCCCACTTCCAGCTGGCCAACGGCATGAACGGCTCATGGACCAACCGCGGCGGCTCCGGCCGGCTCGACTGGATCAACAAGTACCACCTGCGGTTCTATGTGGGCCATACGGCCGGCAAGGGCGACCTGCACCAGTGGGACAGCCTTAGCCCCGCCAGGAAAAAGGACAAAGCGATCCTTGATATCCTGCACAGCAACGGCATGCGGCCGCGGCCGGTCAACGCCGCCATGAAGGCCAGACTCGAAAAGACCATCAGCGGGACCATCAAGGACGTCAAACGCTCGCCGTGGCGGGCGGCGTATGCCCTTGATGACGAGATCGGCTGGGGCCACTTCGCGCACCCGACGATGTGCCACATCACCGATGAGCCGGGGGCATACGCGAACTGGCTCAAGGAGGTCTACGGGCCCGGCAACGTGCCCAAGCGCGAGGGCTGGATCACCTATGATGCCATCCGGCCGAAGCTGCCCGAGTGGAGTATTGCCCGGTTCGACGCCAGCCAGTTGATGGACCAGTGGACGTTCAACGATTCCTACTGGAACAACTTCATCGGCGATTTGGTGGCGTATGCCAACCGCATCGATCCGGCCACACCGGTGGGCTTCGTCGGCGGGCAGAGCCCCAACGCCTTCGGCGGATACGACTACGCCAAGGTCATGCGCAAGGTGCAGTACATCGAATCTTACAACGCGGGCAATTCGCAGTCGGTGATCCGGTCATTCAATCCGCACAACGGCCTGCCGAGCGTCACGACCTTCTTCTATAACGCCAAAAGCGGTACGGGCGTGCGGGATGCGATCTGGCAGGTATGGTACTACCTGGCCAACGGCAACCGCGGGATGATCGCGTGGGTCGAGAAGTGGTTCGACGGCAAGACGCCCAAGCCCTGGATCGCCAAGGTGGCCCCGACGTGGAAGGAAGCGGACTACAAGATCGGTCCACTGATGAGCGGCGCCGAATGGATCGACGACGGTGTGGCGCTGTATTACAGCCAGGCCTCGATCCAGCTCGAGCTGGATCATGGACGCTGAGCCGCACGGCAAGACGTGGGTCAATCGCAACGGCGATTCGGCGTACGGGTCCAGCCACCTCGACCGCAAGGCCTGGATCAACATGCTCAACGACGAGGGCATTCAGTTCAACTGGATCGACTATGCCAGCGTGATCCAGGATGGGGTGCCCAGCCACTACAAGGTCCTGATTCTTCCGGGGACGCTGTGTCTGTCCGATGCCGCAGCGCGGCAGATCGAGGCCTTCTGTAAGAATGGCGGCACCGTCATCGCCGACTACCTGCCGGGCCTGTGGGACGAGCACGGCAAGGGCCGTGCCACGGGCGGCGTGCTCGATGAGATGTTCGGTGTAAGGCATGATCCGAAGATGACGGCCAAGGACATCTTCGGCACGACGCTCTGGTGCGAGACGAACCAGGAGGTCAACTACGGCTACAAGTCCTTCGAGCAGCTGATGACCAAGGCGAATACGTCGATCAAGGACGGCAGCGGCTTTGATAAGGCAGTCCGCAAGATGGGCGTCGGCCACGTCCACAAGTACGGCAAGGGCACTGCTGTGCTGATGAACCTTTCGCCGCAGTGGTACAACGCCTACCGCATTGCGGGCAGTAAAGCTGCCGCGAAGCGCAGCGTGTTCATGAAGCCCATCGAGGCCGCCGGCGTCAAGCCGTGGGTCCGCATTAAGGACGCCACCGACGGCGACTTCGGCTATTCGATTACTTACTGGACCAAGGGTGGCCGGACGATCGTGTTCCTGTACATGAACCCGGAGATCTCCGTCAGCGAGGTCGGCGGGGGCAATGCGGTAGGTCTTAAGAGTGATACCGTGCCGGTCACGCTGGAATTCGCCGGCGCGATCAAGGATGTCAAGGACGAGCGGACAGGCAAGAAACTGGCCGACGGCAAACAGTTCAAGTTTAGCTGGACCCAGAATGAGGCTGTCGTACTAAGCTTTGCGGGCGATCCCCCACGGCCGGCCACCGCCGGACCTTTAACCGGCGGGAAGTAGGGGGGGCACTTTCGCCAACAGCGACACAAACCGCCAGTCGGCCGCGACGCATCAGAGTGTCGTGTCCGACTGGCCTGCAATCCAGCTTGGGAGAAGGACGAGCCCAGCCGGAAACCTGGCGGCGCAGTCGGACCAACCGGCTGCAATGCATTCTCCCTGGCTGTGTCGGGATTAGTGAGAGATGTGAACTGGGCGATACTGGACTTGAACCAGTGACCTCCTGCGTGTCGATTACCTCCGGCGAATCATGGCGTCCATAAGTTACGGTGATTTCTGCCCTTTACGAAGGGCCCGATCGCAGCAAAACCTGTTAAATGCTGCCAAAAACAGCCTTAAAAGTGTAGTCAAAAGTGTAGCCTGAATCGCCCGGTCATCGCCTGCGAAGCCGCAAGCGATCATGCAGAATACTCCGACAACTACACTTATACTACACTTTTGAAGAGGATACGCCTCCAATGCTGCGATGACAAGCATATAGATTACCCGCGGTCAGAGAAAGCGCAAGACCTGATTCTGATCACTTCAGCCGACGTTACGGGGGCGTTTGCATCTGAGGACTCGCAACAGGCAACTCCCCTGGACTTAGGACTGGTTTGCGGCCGGAGAGTTCAGCACAATTCTGGCTGGAATCGCACGGTCCAGTCGCATTACCGGACGACATGTTCGAACGGACTCAGCAAATCGCCCGGGAGCATAACGCATTCGTTTACTCAAAGAGGCTTTCCGAGAAAGAGGGCCGTCCTCCGTCCTCAACTGCATGTTACTCGGCGGCTTAGGAAACCGAAGCCTGCGTCGTCTAAGGGACGCCGGGGCCGAGGCTTACGGACTTCTGCAAAGGCCCGTTGCACCAAATGTTGTACCAACGATCCTGGTCTACGTTTGCTAGTCATCAAATGGCCTGATCTGTCGCCCGAGGTCCGAAAATCTATCCTGACCGCCGCGAACGTCCGGCCATAACCTTCGCCGCGTCCCCCTCTCAGCACGGAGCTGCTATTACCATGATCAGAGCTCTTGCTCAGATGTTCACAGTACCATGGGCGGGCGTCACCATTAAGGCACACAAGACACGTTCCGATTACCGACCGATCTCGATAGAAGCCGTCGCTGCGCGTTCGGACGGTCCTCGACATGAGCTTCAAAGAGAAGGAGGCACTCTGCGACCAGATTCATGCTGACCAGCCGCACGTCTTCCTGACGACGGTGGCGGTGTCCCAGCCATTGTTGGCGATCAGGCGTAAAGGACAACTATACAGGCATCACCGCGACCGTGACGGAAAAGGTCCGTGATGGCGGCGAGGCCAGATCGAATGGTCGGCGGCATAGGAGTCGTAGCTCGCTTGTACCACAACGTTTGGCCAGGAAGGTCCACACACTCACGCCGGCGGCTCCGACGTTACTGCGCCAGTCGGTGTCTTGTTCGAAGATGAATGGTCCGATCTGTTCAAGAATCTCATTGTTGCATTCCGTGACTTCCCACAGGAAGCCAGAACTCGCATTACATTCCAGCCTAACGATAAGGTGGGAGCCTACATGCATGCGGACGGCCTGTCGGCTGTCCACGGCATTCAAAATGGCGGTCTTGTGATAGTCCATGTCAGGCACCTCTGGGTCGGGGACAATTTGGTTTTGAGTGCAGTCATAGCTGAGTGCAGGATACACCGGACACAAATGATGGCGATGTCAAAGCGATAACGCTGCGTTTACGTGCGAACGTGCCGCGCTGCTAAATCCAAATGCGAAACAGTTTCGTTTTTGTGGCTCGCGACGGCTATCTACGGGCCAGCGAGTGGCTGCCAAGCCCAGCGGACGGCATTTATTCCTTGCTCGCCCTCTTGTAGGTAGTCCATCCAGCTTGGAGATTAGAGCGGCAGCCAGACTCATTTCCGATAGCCTCGAGGCGATCGTTATGTCGCCATAAGCCCCATGCTCGACAATGTCGGGCCTGAGGTAACTTGTTTGCCTGAGAACGCTCTGGCGGCCGAGGCCCCACCGGCCAACCTGGATGGGTGCATCTTGCGGTCCGACCTTTTCTGTTCCGAGGTGATTTCCACTACCAAGCAAAAGTCAACGCCGGAAGAACGGCAGGATGGGGCTTGTGCGATGGGCCCCGGATCTCGGTCCGCTGCGGCACGCCCCACCGGTACCGGCAGCGGATTTCACTACTGAGCAGAGGGTCATTCTATCCCTGGAAGGCATCTGCCTTGCCAATGTGACCCCGGAGGTGCATATCATGTAAGGAATCAGGTCCGGATTGTCTAGGGGAATGAGGCCTGAAAGCGTACTGGTTCCAATCCTTTCTTTGTCCGGTTCTTTCTACATACAAGCCGGCTTGGGCTATATGGCCCAATGAAGGGGAGGCGTATCTCATGTACTGGCGACGTCATTGGTCCGAACGGCAAGCGGCGGTATAGCCATTGCCATAATGACCCTTGCTCCCGCATCTTGGGCAACCGATCGTAACGTACCCGCTTCATATGCGACAATCCAGGCAGCCGTCAATGCAGCTGCCAGCGGTGACAGGGTGGTCATCGCGGCTGGCATGGGACCGGGCAACAGGGATATCAGCGTCGAGAGGGCCATCACGATCTGCTCCAGCGATCCCAGCAATACCATCATCGATTGCCAGGGCAGTGCATCCAGTCCTCATCGGGCCTTTGCCTTTAACCCAAGTGGCTCAGGCGCCACGGTAGCTGCTGGACTGACGATCGCCAACGGCTACGGCCCGCTCGAATCGTTCTCCGGCCGGCATTACGCCAGCGGGGGCGGCATCTACATCACAAACGGCACCCGTTGTCTTTGACCGGCGCTTTCGTGATGTCCCCATCTCCATTTCCCTGAAGCTAAAGCGGGTCGCGTCTCTTGAGCAAATAACACGCCAAGCCCAGAAAGCAGACTACAAATAGCAGGTTCATGCCCGCCATGCCGAAAAGCCCGTCCCATGTGTCCAGGAGGTGGAAGTTTCGAAGGAACCCGTAGGACCATTTCAGGGAACAAAACTGGGACAGGAATCGCCCAAAGGTGCCAAGGTTTTCGGGCGGAACGAGTACCCCGGCGAAAAGAATCTGCGGAAGGATGACCATCGGAACGAGTGAGAGGGCCTTGTCGGAGGACTGTGTTAGCGACGATAGCAGCAAGCCGAGCGCGACCCCGCCTAATGCTGTCAGCAGCAACGTCAGGAAGAGCAGCGGGAACGTACCGCCTCCGCCAAGGTCGCTCCATCGCCCCGCCGGCGCCAGCAGACCTAGAACGGCGCACTGGACCAGCGACAACGTCGCCAGATTCTTCAACTTCGATCCGACGTACGGCGGAATCAGCAGCATCACCATGCGCTCACGCTGGTAAATGGCCCGCTCTTTGACGATTTCCCGAACAGAGTTGGAACAGCCGAACCATAACGCGGCCAGTACGAGGACGAACAGCAACGTTGGGGGAGTGGGCTTCGTGACCATCAACAAGAATGCGATCAGGGGCGCCTGAAGCAGAAGGATGGCCGTGGTGCGGGTATCCGACTTGATCATGTCCAGGTGCCGACGCGCGAGGATCTGGAACTGCCGAGGTGCAGCGGATCGCGCAGAGTCCGACATTCGCCGCGCAGGAGTAACCGGCGCGACGGGCCGAGCGTTGGAGAGGGTGGCCCGCGAAGATTGCAGATCAGTGGTCGTTGGGGCCTCAAGGGCCACGGGTTCCGGACTGAGCCCCGCAGGCGGTGCGCTGTTCATGACGATCGGTTCCTGGCTCCCCATTCGCTGGCGATAGAACGTGGAAGCCTGCAGGCGTGTGTGGCACTCTGCGGCGTCCAGCGAGTCGAGTCGGCGGTAAATATCCTTGAATTCCTGCACGCCGAAAAAGGGAGGGGCCTCGGCGGGGGGGCCGAAGTATACCAAGTGCCCCTGCTTCAGCATGGCCACCAGGTCCAGGGTTCCGACGCTTTCCATCACATGTGTCGTCAGAATTACGGTACGCCCTTGTCTGGCCTGCTCCCTGAAAAACGCCATCATCTTTTCTTCCAACGCCGGATCCAACCCGGACGTAGGCTCGTCGAGGAACATCAGCGGGGGGTCGGCCAGCAGTTCCATCGCGATGGAGACACGTTTGCGTTGGCCGCCGCTAAGGTTGCGTACGCGTATCCTTTGGCGGTCCTCGAGTTCGACGATGCGGGCTACTTCGTCCACGCGCTGCCGCATGGCATCGAGTTGTCCGTCGCCCACGCCGCGTAGCATGGCGCCGTAGAGCAAGGCCCGGTGAACCGTAAGATCGCGGTGAACGATGTCGTCCTGGGGCACGTAGCCGATGTGATGCCGGAAGCAGCGGAAATGTCTGTAGAAATCAGTTCCATTGTAGAGGACCTCGCCCACCAACGCGGGCCTGCTGCCGTTGAGGGCTCCGAGCAAAGTGGACTTGCCCGCTCCGCTGGCGCCGAGGATACCTACGAACTCGCCCGGACGTACGTCCAGTGAGATGCCCTGGAGAATGGATGTCACCCCCACGCGTTTCGACAGATTCCGCACCGTCACGGCGAAGCCCCGGCCGTCATCGCGACGATATCTGTTGCCATCGGCAAGGCCCTCTCGCCATGTCGTCCAAGCAGCATTGATCGGCTTGTCCCCTGAGCAGGCGTCAAGTACCCGCGTGCGCAGAGACTGTATGCGCACCAGGTCCGCATCGATCTCCTTGATCTTGGCACGGTATGGATCGAACGAGTCCGCCAGATCCGTCCGTCCCAGCACGACTCTGCCCAAGGCCCGTGCGGTGCGCAGCACCCGCGGCCGGACGAAGACGGCGGCATTTGTGCGGTCGCGCAGCGATCCCAAGTGACGTTGCGCCCGGACCATCGCCGGCTGCGACTCGGCGCTCTCTTCCAACCGTCGGTACTCCTCCTCGACAGATCGGCAACACTCAAAAAGCCCGCGCAGCTCGACCTGGTACTTCTTCGCTTCCGGAAAATCCATCCCCATTTCCAGCGCATCCAGTCCGGCCTCCGAGAGCACCCGAGCCCGGTCGCGTCCTAGCCGGGATCGCTCACACCGCAGGAAATAGAGCACCGGAGATGCGGCCGCCCGATGCGTCACCCCTCGCCAAAGAGTCCTGGCCATCGATGGCCCAGCATCTTCTTCTTGTATGTTCGATCCGACAACGTCGGCGCCAGGAGAGATGAACGGACCGCCTGCCAATGAGTCTGGAGCCGTCGCGACAGGGGGTATGGGGGGAGGTGGTGCTCCTGGTGGTAGTTTCGTCGTGGGGGAGGCTTTTGCCTGCGGCGACGTATCCGTGACGACCGAAAGACGCCATGGATCGGCCGCAACGGCCACCAATGTCCGACACGTACTGCAACGCACAGTCTTGCCATCGAGCTGCCTGGCAATGCGAAGAGGGACTCCGCATCCGGGGCATGCCATGGTCGCAGGTTCTTGTGACGGCTGCAGCACCCGCTTTTCCGGTGTTCCGGGCTGCGAGTTTTCCTGCGCTTGAATAACGAATGAGCTTTTACAGGCATTACAACGTGCCTTCTTGCCGATCCAATCGGGATGGACGGTGAATGTCTTGCCACAGATGGGGCACGTGACCACGCAACTGTCCATATTCGAATCTCCCATCTGCACGCTTACTCGGCGGGGGGAGGCAGATTGCCTGCTCATGTCTGCACTGGCGCCACAAGCCGTCAGTAGCACTCCGCTCTTACGGGATATACCCTTTACTTACCCGCCTGGATCATCCCAACGACATTATCTGCGCCCGCTGATCGTCGGTAAGGAACGGTGAGGTATTCACAGATAGGTCAAGGTTAGCTCTCAATAGTTGACCTTGTGCGGCAAACAGTACGCCAATGACCCAAAAGAAAAGGTAGATGAGACCTCCGCCGAGCAGGGCCGACATCAAACCTGGGAACGGTCCGGCCACTCCGCCGACGATGCCCAGACAAAGCAAGCCGTTCATTGCTCCGGCCACGATTCCAATAATCTTGACTGTAGAGCCTACCCCGACAATGAACCTTGCCAGGCGATATCCATCCGTGTACCGGCTCATTGTCCCAAGTGCGTATCGCGAGCCGGATTTGGGCAATGCCTCCTGTTGGACACCGGCAGGCAGTATTTCCTCCTGGGCGGCCATACCCGCATGAGATGACCATGGATCGCCCTGGGGCATGTCGGCCCTCTCACTGTTGGGGATGGCCGACGCCCATGTTGGCAGCGCGGGCGATGGATCGCGCTTCAGGTGGCGATCTTGTAACGTGTCGCTCGGCACCGGCGGCCCGTCGCCTTTGCCTGCTTGCGGCGATGGTTTTGTCGGCTGCACTACCTCAATTGGCTGACTGCAACCAGGACAGGGGACTGTCTTGCCAACCAGGGACTCATTTACGTTCAGCGTTTTTTTGCAGTGCGGACAGTTCATTTTGAAGGGCATGGGTCAACTCCTCGCCTTCTTTGGTCTTGGAGATCTTCGCGACGGCGCCATTCGTATAGTACCTCCTGGTTTAGGAGTCAGCCTGCCGTCATCACTCGCAAGCGACCGTTTCTTGATACGACCGGTGCCGCACTGGCTAAGGCCCGAGATATCTGTGAACAGGTAGCGACTCGAACCGGCCCACCGAACAGGCTAACGCTACCCGAGACGGGCATGGCGATTGTCTGTGGGGTGCCAAGGTTTCCCATGAGATATAACCGAAAGTTGTGGATTGGCGGCTGAAAGAAAAGCGGCGTACCCTTGGTGCATTGTGATTCAAGCAAGCACCGTTTCCACGAGGAAAGGATACGCCACATGCAGCAGGATACGGCCGGGAGTACCGCTTTGGCAATCGGGGTTCAGGACGTGCTGACCCAGGTGTTGCGGCAAGGAGCCCAGAAGATGCTCGCTCAGGCCATCGAGCAAGAGGTCCAGGACTACCTCGACCAGCACGCCGACCAGCGGGACGAGTTCGGCCACCGCCTGGTGGTCCGCAACGGCTGCAAGCCGGCCCGCTCCATCCAGACCCCGCTGGGGCCGATGTCGGTCCAGCAGCCCCGGATCGACGATCGGCGACTGGACGAACACGGCCGGCGAATTCGCTTCACCAGTCAGGTGCTGCCGCCCTACCTGCGGCGGACCCAGAGTATCGAGGAACTATTGCCGTGGCTCTACCTCAAGGGCATCAGCACCGGCGACTACCAGGAGGCCCTGCAGGCCTTGCTGGGGCCGAAAGCCCCCGGCTTATCCGCCAGCACGATCGTGCGGCTCAAGGAGACCTGGCGGCGGGACTGGGAGGCCTGGTCGAACCGCTCGCTGGCGGACAAACGCTACGTGTACTTCTGGGTCGATGGCGTGTACTTCAACATCCGCCTGGAGCAGGATCGCCAGTGCATTCTGGTGGTGATGGGAGCGACCGAACAGGGCCAGAAGGAACTGGTGGCCATCGTCGATGGCTTCCGCGAGAACGAGCAATCCTGGCTGGATCTGCTGCGGAATTTGAAGGAACGGGGCCTGGCCGTGGGGCCGAATCTGGCTGTCGGCGACGGGGCGTTGGGCTTCTGGAAGGCCCTGGCCCAGGTCTACCCGGCCACACGCCAGCAACGCTGCTGGGTACACAAGACCGTTAACGTGCTGAACCATCTGCCCAAGCGTCTGCAGCCGGCAGGCAAGAGCCAGTTGCGGCAGATCTGGATGGCTCCGGGGCGGGCGGAAGCGGCCAAGGCCTGGAGTCAGTTCGACAAGCAGTACCGGGCCAAGTATCCCAAGGCGGTGGAGTGCCTGGAAAAGGACCGGGAGGCGTTGCTGGCGTTCTACGACTTCCCGGCCGAGCACTGGGTGCATCTGCGGACAAGCAACCCGATCGAGTCGACGTTTGGGACGGTGCGGCTGCGGACGAACAAGACCAAAGGCTGCGGCAGCCGACAAGCCTGTCTGACAATGGTCTTCCAACTGGCCCGCTCGGCGGAGCGCTCCTGGCGAACGCTGAATGGAGCCCAGTTGCTACCGGAGATAATTCAGGGCGTCAAGTTCGTCGACGGCATCAAGGAGATCGCCGCTTGAACCCGCCTTCATCCACAACATTTGACAATATCTCGTTTCCCATTCCAAAGACCTTGGCGCCGCTGTCTTTCGAATTCGGCCAGACTTGTATATCCACGCAATCGCTCGGAAGAAACGCCCCCCCCCTCTTTGTAGGATACTGGACCTCGAATAGTTATGGGATCGCCCCTGTGAATGGAGAGGGCGTCCTTTTTCGTTAGCTCGATCCATACCTTGCTTCCGAAAGTACATGCCCCGTGGCGCATTAGCGTCTCGAAGTCTTGAGGCGAAGTCATAGTGATGCCCCAGCGGTTTCGGGTTTCCCATGTGAAGCCTCCCCCATATTTCGGGCCCTCTGGAATAATCTCGTCCACTGTTCCATTAAAAGCAACATCGCCACATGCCCCCACTCTTGCCTTCAGTTGTGCCACGGCTGTCGCGACCGCCTCCTGACGTTGAATGTCGGTTAGCGGCGAACTGTATGCCGCCTTCAGCCGTTTTTCGTAATCCAGAATGATGTCGGCAAGAGCAGCTGCTCCTCCACGTGTGATATTCCAGGAGCTTCCGATGCCGACGACCGAAGATATCTTCGGGAACGCCCACCAAAGAACGCAGAGCAAGACTACTCCGCCTAGCGTCACGCCACCGATCATCAGGGGCCGCTTCATTGCCACGATTTCCCTTGGCGCGGCCATACTGGGGCGGTCTCGTCCTCGATTTGCTCGAGTTCCACCTGTTTTGCCTGCAAGGAGGCTTGCAGCCGGTCAAGGGCCGCGTAGCACCCCTCTCGCCGGGCATATCCGGTCTGCTGCGCAGCGTCTTTTTCCCAATGGCAATCGTCGCGGCCTTTCGGCGGACGTGCAGTTGTTCCACCTCCCGGTTTACCTGTTTGATGACCGTCCTGCCTCCTTTCGCTTGGCGGAGCGAATCCAGGGTGGTCTGCTTGAAAGCCAGTTCAGCTCTGTATCTTTGGCAGTTCGGAGATCTGTGGAGCCATGTGAACGGCCGGAGGGCGATGCGTCAGGGAAAAGGTGCCCAGCGTCTCCAGGCTGGCCGTCGATGGCGGTCTTCAAGTTATTGATATCGTACTTGAGTTTCAGTGCCACCGCCCGCTTCTTAACACCTGTCGCTCCGGCAGCAGCCGCTTTGCGCAGTTGCTCTAAGCCAGCTGTAACCCTGGAACGTCCGGCGACATCGGCGTCCGGCAGAGGCGGTGCTCCAGGCGGCAATCTCGTTGCGAAGGAGGCCTCCGCTTGCGTCGGCGGGGATGCATCCGCCACAACCGAAAGACGCCATGGATTGGCTGCGACAGTCAGCAAGGCCTGACATTCACTGCAACGCACGGTTTTGCCTTCGAGCTGTCTGGCAGGGCGAAGCGGGGCACTGCACCGGGGGCACTCCAAGGTTGCGGTCTCTTGTGGCGGCTTGGGCACGAACGTTTCCGGTGTGCCGGGCTGCGAGTCTTTCTGTGTCGGAACGACGAATGACGTTTGACACGCGTTACAACGGACCTTCCTGCCAGCCCAGGCGGTGGGCACACTAAACGTCTTGCCACAATTCGGGCATTCTACGGCGCAATTAGCCATGGGTACGCCTCCTGCAGCAACATCGTGAAGAGATGAAAGCTCGCCTAGATACGCCAACTCATTGAAAACATCATCGGTCGGCAATCGGCCGTCGAGGCGGTGGCACGGCCAACCCCCGATCATTTCTAGTATGTGAATCGGATGCAGGCCTGGAAGCAGCCAAGCGTGGTGCGCTCGGTAGAGGCCCGCCGACACGTTGTAGGCGAATCACGTATCTTGGCCATTGCATTTCGGCTATGCCCTCGAGGCCCGCGTCAGTCAGACGCAATCTGACTGAACCTTCCCGGTCATAGAATGCCCAACGACCATACTGGTAACCCTGCCGCGCGACTGGGCTTAGCACGATGGTGTAAGCAACGCTTTGGTCATCCTGTTCGGGCTTCGGGTCGAAAATCAACTGCCCATTGAAAGTCTGGCTTTCCTTGGGCCTGTCGGGATTGTATGCTCTGGCCCGTATCAGGAAATTGTCTTGCTCCGTGAAGACGAGTCGCAGACGCTGGCATTGGTCACCACTGGAGATTGTGCCCACATAGTTTGTACCCGGAAGAGTAGCCAATATAAGCCTCTGACGCTCATGTTGTGCGGCTGCTTGCCTTTCCTGCTCTTCGCTCTCCCGTTGTTCTGCCAGCAATGCCTTTTGCTTTTCGAACGCCAGGCGAGTTTGCTCCTCCCGTGCCTGCTCTTCCCGCCGCCGACGATCTTGCTCCTCGTGACGTTTTTGTCGTTCGAGTTCTTGCTGCGCCAGGGCAGCCTTCCTGACTTTCTCCACGGCTTCGGCGTTAGCCGTCTGTTCTCTTAGTGCCGCTTTTGCAGCGTCTGTGCCTGCGACGTAGGATTGGGGGCCGAATGTCCCTTTCGGTGACCCAAACTGCTTAAGACCTACCTGAATTTGCGGCGGCTCCAAGGACCACTGATCCATCATTCGGTGGGCCTCGATAGAGCCGTAAAGAGATGCCTCCGCACCTGCTGACTGAACTACTGTAAGCAACGTTACGGTTGGAGTACCCTCTGCCACGCGATCGAGCTGGCAAAGATCCTCTTTAGGAGTGACGCTTGCTTTGAAGTTGACCTTTACAGATTCAGGACCGGTAGAGATCACCTCGCAGTCAAGGTCTTCAAGTGAGAGAAAGGCGGGGAGGCTCGCACGCACAGAATTTTCCAGCATTGCTTTCGGTGGAGACGGGATCGTCTTGCCGAACAGTGCGGCTAGTGAAAGCTATGTCCCGTGGCTACGTACGCGACGCCGCCTCCGATTGCTATGAGAGGAATCGCCCATAGCAGAAGTCTCGCTCTCCTTCTCGATCGGGGTGTGGGTCCATGCAATTCGCCACCCTTTGACCGGCTTGATGACCCGCCCGGCGAACGCGGTGCTGGAGTGCCCGTCGCTCCCCCAGCAGCGCCGCCCGGCACTCTGACAACGGCCCCACATCGCTTGCACTTGACCTTCCGGCCGGCGTACTTTTGGCCCATGGTAATCTGGCTGCCACAGGTACAGTGAAAGTGGATCAGGTCGGGCGCCTGTCTCACACGAAGCATGGCCGAAGCCAGCGGCTCGGCTTCTGTGAGCCTGACCCACTGGGCCATGCCCTCTCGCCAGCAGCGTGCGTCGTCGGCCAGATCGCCGTTCATCCAGCGGCGCAGAATCTCCTTCTGGTCGAGCTGTTCGACAATCTGGGTTCGGTTGTCCTGTACGTACCAAGTGTATTTGCTCACGGCTCATACCTCCCGCCAGCCTAATCGGATGGGCGAGGTCAGTAATATGTGCAACCTTGAGCGGCTCGCGAAAAGCCTGCGCCTGATAGACCGACTTTGGTCAAAAAACACGACTTGGGATCTAAAACGTTAAGTTAAGTCTGTTGGCAGCATTTGTCAATAGGGTTCTTCTCGTTTGGTCGGTTCAACCCCTGCACTGGGGCAGTGGCTGTCCTGGCCGTGGGCAATGAGGCTGGCGAGCCGGACTTCAAATGCCGCGCCCGGTAGTTCAATGCGAGTTGGCTGCCTTGGCTAGTCCTTTTCCCAATCCTGCAACTGACCTTGAAGGCGATCTGTCTGTCCCGGCGAGAATGCTGGTTAGCAGCGCACGAGATATCCCCGGACTGGCACGTCCGGATGCAGGCGGCCGTCCAGGAGCATGTCGACAACGCGGTCTCGAAGACGGTGAATCTGCCGGCCGACGCGACGATCACTGAAGTGGACAAGGTGTTTCGCCTGGCGTTCCAGCTCGGCTGCAAGGGCATCACCGTCTACCCATGCCGGCTATAGTTAAGCCATCTCGCTGCAGTAATAGGCCCGAGCGTTCGCAACAGGACCAGAAAGGGTGAGTTACCGGTTGCCACGTACTGGAGCGTCACGGCGCGGTTGTAGCCTAACATGTGTGCGACAGAGGATAGAGCCTCTCGCTACCTCGTGAAGGAAAACCGCGGCCAGAAAGTCGGCCGCGATTGGAAGAGGGAAGGAAGGACATCAAGCAACGGCACCAACAGACATTTCAAGCGTCAGAAGGTTCAGCTGGATGTCATGATCAATCGGAAAGCGTCTCAGGTGTTTGGTGAACTGGGCCAACATCAGGCCAGCCGCGATGTTTGCGCAGTAGATCGTGCTCTTGGCGGTGCATGAGCCGGTATAGGCTTGCTCAGCGGCAAAGAGCGTCGAAGGGTAGTAGTGCGTGGACATGGCATCGGAGGCCGTGAGCACCCGGAGGGTCTCTGCGCTCATCCGGCCGGCGGATTGAGTGTTCGGCATCTGAGCGTCGATCAGATCTGGAATCTGCAATTGGGCGAGCAGGTCATGAGATGATGGTTCCTGTGGATCGGTGGCAAGCGTAACAGCATCCCCGGCCGCTTCCTGCAGGATCTGCTGTACCATCATTTCCCGCCTGAGGCACGCGTCGTAGTCGATGTCCAGCCCAACCGCCTCACATACCACGAATGCCACCG
Source organism: uncultured Planctomycetota bacterium (assembly GCA_963787325.1). Classification (GTDB taxonomy): domain Bacteria; phylum Planctomycetota; class Phycisphaerae; order UBA1845; family JANYLN01; genus CAWBCK01. The sequence continues at coordinate 4,298,601 of CAWBCK010000005.1, read as the reverse complement.
CCTCCGCTTCCGTCTCGCGGATCATCTTGCTGAGCGGAACCGGCTCCCCCTGGTGCAGCAGCTCGTGGGCCAACTCGTGGACCATCGTGGAGAAATGCTCCGCCGGTGCCAACCCTCGCCTCAGAATGATCCTATCGCCGCAAGAAACTCCCTGCGCATTGAACAGGGCGTCCGAATACTCGATCTGAATGCCAATACGATCTGCGAACTGCTGCAACCTTGCCAAGTGCTCTCCTGGCTCTCCGCTCGCCTGACTCGGCTCCGGCAGCGGTCGTCCCTCCGTCTGAGAAATGTCGAACACCCGTCGGCCGACAAGACCCGCTACCTCGGGCAAATCCTCATCCGCCGTTTCATCTTGCTCTTTCCTCAGGACATGACGCTACACGGATGTGAAAACCGCTCTAGCATAGGTTTCCTGATCTTGTGAGGGCAATCGAGGCGTGGCCAGACCTGACGGAACCTGCTCGTACCAGCATCTTGTCACTGGGCCAGGACCACTAGTGTCCGGTCGTTGACCGGACACTAGTGGCGCTGCAAATCCATCCTGAGCTGGCTTTGACAACCTATCCCCAAGCCGGCGTTGTTTCCCCCAATCCATCTTAATGATAAGCTGACGCGATGTGTCAGATATTGGAGTCGGTCCATCCGGAAGAGATGAGTCGGGAAAGATGAAAAGCTTGCAGGGCTCAACATTTTGGGTATCATGCTGTTACATCTTCAAATTCGAATCGGTAGGTCGTCCCGCGACGACGCCAAACAGACGTACGCCAGAAATGGTAGCCCGCGAGATTGTCCCACCGCAAGAAAGTCACTCGAATAGAACAGGAGCCAGCTGTGTATGCACTTCCGCGTCCGACTAGACACTCGTTCGTTCTGTCGATTGCTCTTGCAGGCTTAACGTTCACCGTGGGCGCTGCGAATGCGCACTCCACTTGACGAACCTGGCGGTCAGGTCAGCGACGGCCTCGCTGGAGATATAGACTTCGCTTAGAGGCGGCCCTGCCTCAGGTTCGCACGCATCGTTGAACGTGGTCCTGATAAGCGACGCGGTCGCGCAGGCGGAGCAGATTGCACGGGCAGCTGCGCCAGAGACTATGGCGATCATGTATGACAGCGATGGGATGAGCACGGCCGGATTGGTCGATCTGCTTGCCTACGTATCCGCCGAAAGCCAGGGAGCGCGGATTGGGCATTTGGGGATTGTGGCTCACGGTGGGCCGGGCCAGATCGATCTTGGCAAAGGCAACCGCCTCAGCTTGGCGACGATCCCGGCCCAAGCAGGTGCGCTGAGACGGTTGCGGTCTCTGCTCACGGCAGGGGCACGCCTGGACTTGTACGCCTGCTGCGTGGCTGCTGGGGCGGACGGCAGAACCTTTGTCGACGAACTTGCCGCTGTAACGGGCGCGGCTGTATTCGCCAGCGATAACCCGGTCGGCGCCGTACCAGGGGCGGATTTTATTTGGGAGTACCATACAGAAAACACAGAACTGACCAATGAGTTGTTCTCGCTCGAGCAGATTATGATGATTTGTACGTTACGTCTGGCGGACGATTATCCTTACAAGACCGCAGATCCAAACTCTGTTGACCCCTGGAATTTCTACTACCGCTGGTGTACTTCCTACGTAGCTTGGCGGATGAATCGCGACGCCGGCTCCACAACAAGTCCATACTGGTTCACCAATAATCTGGTCGATGGGAATCCTTACTGTCATTGGGGTGATGCTGCAAACTGGGATGACAACGCGGCAGGTCTGGGTTTCGCTGTTGACACCGTGCCTGAAGTCGGCGCAATCGCTCAATACAACGGCGGTGAGCAGAGTGCTTCATCGTGGGGAGGCCATGTGGCATATGTGGAGCAGGTCAATGGTGACGGCTCCGTGAATCTGTCCGAGTATAACTGGGCTAATGAATTCGCATACGGCGTGCGAAGTGGCGTACGTCCGCCTCGGTATATCCATGTTACGAAGTTTCACGGACAGGATCGCGTCCGGGGCAGCGCAACACTCAATGTAAGACAGACTCCTGGGGGTACCTATAAAGGGCAGGAAACCACGGGCCAGCTGAGGGACAGTGGTCGGGGGGCCTACGGGGGCTGCGTACAACGGCACCTTTTACAAATGGTACAACGTGAATTGGGACGACGGTCTGTCCGGATGGTCCGTGCAAGACGGAATGGCAAAGAGCACGGGAACTTCGGCGGTGCTAAATGTCAGCACGACCTCGTTGACCTTATTCGCCACGACGCAAGGAACTGCCGGCGCAGCTACCAGCTTCACAGTTAGCGGCAGTGGGCTGGGTACCGGGGACACAGTGAATGTGTTGGCTCCCACCGGATGTGAAATCTCGCGTGACGGCTGGTCCTTCTACACTACGTTTCTGCTTTACCCGGACAACAACGGCACCCTTGGGAATACGACGGTATATGCCCGGATCAGGGCAGACGCCACGCAGAACGTCAATGGCTACCTAACACTCACCGATGCTCTTCACAGCAGCGTTAACAAGTCGATCAGCGTCAGCGGTGCAGTCAACCCGGGGACCGGGGTTCTGTCAGTGACGCCTTCCAGCGGCCTCAGTAGTTCCGGGAACGCAGGCGGCTCCTTCAGTCCTTCCAGCCAGAGTGACACCGTCCAGAATACCGGCACGGCCAGCCTGAACTGGTCGGCCAGTAAGACTCAGAGCTGGGTAAGCCTGTCGGCGACCAGCGGGACGCTGGCTGCCGGGGGCAGCACCACCGTGACGGTGAGCATAAACAGCAACGCCAACAGTCTATCAGCCGGCAACTACAGCGACACGGTGAGCTTCACCAATACCACCAACGGATACGGCAATGCTTCGCGGTCAGTGAGCCTGACGGTAACGGCACCCGCTGTGGGGGTTCTGTCAGTGACGCCTTCCAGCGGCCTCAGTAGTTCCGGGAACGCAGGCGGCTCCTTCAGTCCTTCCAGCCAGAGTGCACACCGTCCAGAATACCGGCACGGCCAGCCTGAACTGGTCGGCCAGTAAGACTCAGAGCTGGGTAAGCCTGTCGGCGACCAGCGGGACGCTGGCTGCCGGGGGCAGCACCACCGTGACGGTGAGCATAAACAGCAACGCCAACAGTCTATCAGCCGGCAACTACAGCGACACGGTGAGCTTCACCAATACCACCAACGGGAACGGCAATGCTTCGCGGTCAGTGAGCCTGACGGTAACGGCACCCGCTGTGGGGGTTCTGTCAGTGACGCCTTCCAGCGGCCTCAGTAGTTCCGGGAACGCAGGCGGCTCCTTCAGTCCTTCCAGCCAGAGCTACACCGTCCAGAATACCGGCACGGCCAGCCTGAACTGGTCGGCCAGTAAGACTCAGAGCTGGGTAAGCCTGTCGGCGACCAGCGGGACGCTGAACCCGGGAGCGAGCACGACTGTTACGGTCAGCATCAACAGCAATGCCAACAGCCTGTCTGCCGGCAACTACAGCGACACGGTGAGCTTCACCAATGCCACCAACGGGAACGGCAATGCTTCGCGGTCAGTGAGCCTGACGGTAACGGCACCCGCTGTGGGGGTTCTGTACGTGACGCCTTCCAGCGGCCTCAGTAGTTCCGGGAACGCAGGCGGCTCCTTCAGTCCTTCCAGCCAGAGTCACACCGTCCAGAATACCGGCACGGCCAACCTGAACTGGTCGGCCAGCAAGACTCAGAGCTGGGTAAGCCTGTCGGCGACCAGCGGGACGCTGGCTGCTGGGGGCCGCACCACCGTGACGGTGAGCATAAACAGCAACGCCAACAGTCTATCAGCCGGCAACTACAGCGACACGGTGAGCTTCACCAATACCACCAATGGGAACGGCAACAGCTCGCGTTCTGTGAGCCTAACGGTCGCTGGGGATACTATCGATCCGACCGTATCGATCAGCAGCCCGAGTAGCGGCCAAGCCTTGACCACGTCACCGATTACAGTGAGCGGAATAGCCTATGATTCCGGCGGTTCCGGTTTGGATTATGTGATCGTGCTTAACCATACAACCGGCGGCGGAAATTGGACCACAGGATTATCGGGCAGCTCTTCGCCGTACAGCGTTTCCGGAATTGATCTGGTGGCCGGGAATAACGAGATCTACGCGGTTGCCTTTGACAAGGCAGGGAACCAGAGCGGTGTACTCGATGCACACGTGACCGTAACTTACAGTGCGACAGACGCGACGCCTCCGACGGTTGCCATCAGCGTTCCGTCCACCATGTGCGTAGGCAGCGGGCCGGTCACCTACACCGTTACCTACACCGGTGCCACTGCCGTTACGCTGATTGCTGCTGACATTATGTTGGTCAGCACCGGGACGGCCAACGGTACTGTTTCCATCAGCGGCTCGGGTACAGCAGCCCGCACGGTTACTATCATCAACATCGTTGGCGACGGTACCCTGGGCGTGAACCTGGCTGCCGGCACGGCCACCAACCTTGCTGGCGCCGCCGGCTCAGCCGCTGGCGCTACGTTCGTCGTGGACAATACCGCGCCGACAGTGACGATTACCGGCCCGAGCAATGGGCATACGTCCAGCACGTCACCGATCGCCATCACCGGAACGGCTTCCGATCCTGGCAGTAGGAACAGCGAGGTAGCCTTGATACAGGTACGGGTTAACTCTGGGTCCTGGCAAACGGCTAGCGGTACGACCAGTTGGAGCACGAGCCTTGAACTTGCCTTTGGGTCTAACACCATCGAGGCACGCAGCAAGGACGGGGTCGGGAACTACTCGACGGCGCAGTCGATTGACGTAACCTTTAACCCGGAAGAGGCAGTACCACCCGTAGTGGCGGCTATTCCGAACGCTTCTGTACAGCCCTCGGATACCTACATCGGACCTACGCCCACGCTAGTTCAGGCAACACTTCCTGTGACGTGGTCGCTCGTGGCCGGTCCGTCAGGGATGACTATTGATCCGGGCACAGGCGTAGTCTCCTGGCTGGCCCCAAGCGCAAGCGGGGGTCCTTACAGGATTACCATTAGGGCCGCGAACAGCGCCGGTGAGGGAACCCGGAGCTGGAAGTTGACGGTGACTTCCGTCGGGGTCGCCCCCGTGATCGCGCCTATCTCGGACGACTCAATAAGGGCGCCGGACCCGTACGTCGGCCCGCCGCCGACGCTAACTTGTGGGACGCTCCCGGTGACTTGGTCGCTGGCAGCTGGTCCATCGGGGATGACTATTGATTCCGCCACAGGGGCGGTCTCGTGGCCGACCTCAAGCGCAAGCGGGAGTGCTTATACGATCACTATTAGGGCCGTGAATAGCGATGGTGAGGCAAGGCAAACCTGGCAGCTGACGGTAGAGGCGGAGGACTCACACAAGACAAGTTACATACTCTCTGTGCAGACGAGTTCCGGGTCGCAGGCAAGTATCGGTGTAATGGACGCGAGTGGGCGAACAACGAGCACCCTGACAGACTTCGCGCAGGAGTATGAGGCTGGGACCTCCGTAAAAGTGACCGCTCCTGCGACGCTGGGCGACGAGCAGTTCGTCAAGTGGACTATCGATGGGAAGGACTTATCGATTGATCGGACGGCGACGGTAGTGATGGATGCAGCGCACACGTTGGTAGCAGTTTACGAGGCGAGCGCAATGCCGACGGGGGGCGGGGGGACGAGATGCGGACAAGCCGGTTCGGAGAATTTGCCGGTCCTTGGCTTGGTGTGCTGGGTGGGGTTGATCGGGACACGCCGGTTTATCGCAAGACGTCATTGAGTACGTGTGGTTGTCAGCGCAGTTGCAGCTCAAAAGGAGCCGATTCCCATGCATGTATGTAGGCCTGACATTCTGATAGTCATCGCTGTATGGGGCTTGATCATTGTGGCAAGCGCGACGACTGGCTCGGGCCAATCAGTGGTCGTGGTGGAAATCAACGAGGCTAAGCGGCGCCGCCATCGTCATGCCTGAAGCCCAGCAGCTCATCCGGGAGCTGTCGCAGCAGTTCAGGAACGCCAAGAGCTTGATAGCCGAGGTAGCCGTCCAAATTGAAGATCTGACGGCTCGTGGCATCCGCCCCGATACGATGCGCTACGTGTTAGCCTTTGAGCGCCCGGACAAGATGGCCATTACGCAGAAAACGAGTTTTGCGAGCCCAACGGTGGTATGCGATGGCAAACACCTTTATGTGTTCCAGCCTGCCACTATGGCCTACAGGGAGCAAAGCGTCACCGGATCACTAGACTGGAAGGACGAGCAAGATATCATCGACGCAGGCCATGGGTTAGGGGCGGTCATGCACTGGATGCTCCAGGCCAACCCCTACGAAGCAATCCTCCAGCACACGGTCGAGGCATATTACGTCGGCCAGGATATGACCGGAGGCGTCAAGACCCAGCAGGTGCAACTCATCCAGATGGGCTGGAACGTGGACATCTGGATAAGAATGGACAAGCCGCTCATCCACAAGATCTGTTTCACCAGGCAAGAGAACGAAATGTGGGCGGTGCAGGTAGGGGGCTTTCTTCTGGAGACGCCATGGATCCTGCGGCGTGAACGACGGTCCGGTCGGCTCGTTTTGCCGACAGGAGCTTCTCCCGTAGGGTCTGGTGCAGTCGGCTCCACCAAGGCGGTACTTGCGGACCTGCCAGACCGGGTTATTGGCCGAAACCCGGACATCACGGCCACATTCGGCAATTGGGTGATTGATGCTGACGTCCCTGAGTCACTTTTCCAGTTCAAACCCCCGCCTGGAGCCAAGAAGGCAATCACCGACGGTCCCACGGCCGCCCCCGGTCGCTGGAACTTGCCTCAAGTTGCTACCAGACCCGCAGGCAATGATGAACACAAAACCAGCGAGAGCGGAAACCTGCAGGGCCAGCCTGTCCCACCTGCCACCATGAAGATGATTGGCGGCGGCACGTTTGCGCCTGCCAAGTTGAAGGGCAAGATCCTGGTGCTGGGCTTCTGGTCTTCTGAAACAGCGTCGAGCGAGCCGTTGCTCCAGGCTATGATAGAGATCGCTACCCAATACGGATCAAGCAGAGGCGTTCAGGTTTGTGCCATCAATGTTGGAGAGTCCGCTCCCAAGGCTCGGGGGTATCTCGCTCGGCGCGACTGGCACCTCTCGGTTGCAGTGGATCCGGATGGCGATGCTCTAAAGCAGTATAGGATCCAAGCGCTCCCAGGGGTTGTAGTCGCCGACAGACGCGGCATCGTGCAGACGCCGTACTTGAAGCCTGGCCCCAATCTGAAGGCGGAACTTCTTAAGGCCATCGATGCTGCAATGATAACACCGAGGCAATCAACGACTAACAAGAACCTAGAGCACCCAATACCGTAAAACCGGAAGGGTACCGCTGACAGATCACCACACAGCGAAAGGGTCAACTACGTTTCCTGAGTTCCGAGCAGGCCCGAAAAAGTGATGTAAGTCCTTATTTGACAAGGAGGGTGTTGCGGATTTGGGTGTCCCGCGGGCAAGATGGGCCCATGTTCGTCCGAAAGAAGCCCAACAGATCCGGCTCGGTGAGCGTTCAGGTCGTCGACAAGTCCGACCACGGCTATCGGGTCGTCAAAACCGTAGGATCGGGCCGTGATCCCGAGCAGGTCAACCGCCTGGTGGCTTTGGGCGAGCAGTTCATCCGTCGCCAGAGCAGGCAGTACGACCTGTTCCCCGGGGAGCAGCGCGACAACGCCGCCGTCCTGGACTTCGTTCAAACTCTCGCCAACGCATCCATTCGTACGCTCGGGCCGGAACTGATCTTCGGTCGACTTTTCGAGGAGATCGGATTCGACGCAATCCCCGAGCCGCTGTTCCGTGACATCGTCGTCGCCCGCCTGGTCTACCCCACCAGCAAGCTCAAAACCGTCGACTACCTCTATCGCTATCAGGGCAGAACCGTCTCGCCCGACAGCATCTATCTGTTCCTCGACCGGCTCAACAAGCACCACAGCCAGCAGGCGCAAGCGATCGCCTACCGATACTCGCGCAGAATCCTCAAGCGAATCAGTGTCGTCTTCTACGACGTGACCAGCCTGTACTTTGAGGCCGAAGACGAGGACGATCTGCGAAAGATCGGCTTTTCCAAGGACGGCAAGTTCCAGAACCCGCAGATCATGCTGGGCCTGTTGGTCGGCCAGAACGGCTATCCCATCGGTTACGACATCTTCGAGGGAAACACGTTTGAGGGAAAGACGCTCATCCCGCTGCTGGAGGGCATTGAGCGGCGGTACCACTTCGGCCAGCCCGTCGTGGTGGCGGACGCCGCGATGCTCAGCAAGGACAATCTCGACGCTCTGGACGAAGCAAAGTATCCGTTCATCGTCGCCGCCCGGCTCCGCAACGAGACGCAGGCGGTGCAGGCGGAGATCCTCCATCGCTGTGCGGGCCTGACCAATGGGCAGTCCGTGGTGATCGACCAGCCGGCGGGCCGTCGGCTGATCGTCAGTTATTCCGACAACCGGGCCAAGAAAGACGCTCACAACCGCGATCGCGGTCTGGCCCGGTTGCGCAAGCGTGTCGGTTCAGGAAAACTGACGAAGGAGCACCTGAACAACCGCAGCTACAACCGGTTCCTGAAGCTCACCGGCCAGGTCAAGGTCGAGATCGACGAGTCGCAGATTCAACAGGCCACCCGATGGGACGGCCTGAAGGGTTACCTGACGAACACGGATCTGTCGGCCGACGCGGTCATCGAAAACTACGGCCAATTGTGGCATATCGAGAAGGCGTTCCGGATCTCCAAGACGGACCTTCGCATCCGGCCGATCTTCCACCTGTGCGTCCCGAAAATCCCATCCGGCCGTCCAAGCGGTCCGATCCGGGCCGTGTTGTCGCCAATCGCGGCGGCTTGTAGAGCCAAGCAGCGCCTCATATGCCGTCGGCAATGGCGTGGAATCGACGGAATGGCGACCTCGGCGCGCACGGCCGCCGTCTGCCTGTGCAGCAATGGCAGCGATTTCTCAGGCGGCGCGACTGTAGAGGTGATGCAGGCCGCCCAAGTACGATTTGGCTACGACCTTGCCAACAGGTGACTCGATGGTTCGTGGGTTTGGCGAGTTCTTCTCCAGCGACAGATGCGCGCGAGCATTGTGGTAATACTCGAAGTAGTCGGTAAGGATCCGGTGCAGGTGGTCCTCGTTCAGGACGATAACGTGGTCCAGGCACTCCCGGCGGATCGACCCGATTATGCGTTCGGCGTATGGATTCTGCCAAGAAGCCCGCGGGGCGATGAGCACCTGCTCGACACCCATGTGCTCTATTCGATTGCTGAAGTCCTGGCCGTAGATGCCGTCACGGTCGCGCAGCAAGAATCGCGGCGCTTCGTCAAAGGGAAACGCCTCGACGATCTGCTGCGCGGCCCAGCGGGCTGTCGGGCTGGTAGTAACATTGAAATGTGCCACATTCCGACGGTCATGCCGCAGAACCAGGAACACATAGAGCAGACGGAACGTGACCGTCGGAACCGTGAAGAAGTCGCAGGCTACGATCTGCGAGGCGTGGTTGGCCAGAAAGGTACGCCACGTCTGGGACGGCGGTTTCGGCAGGCGAGGCATGTACTTGCTGACTGTGGACTCAGCCAGATTGTGGCCCAACAGGCGTAGCTCGGAAAGGATCCTGGGGGCGCCCCAGGTTGGGTTCTCGTTGGCCATGCGGCGAATCAGATCGCGCACTCCCGGCTGATCGTCGGTCTTCCGGCTTTGTTCCTGGACTTCCATCGCCAGTAGAGCCGGAAGCCTTGCTGGTGCCAGCGAACCACCGTATCTGGCTGGACGATCAGCAGCGCTGACCGCCAGTCGGGCCAGAGGCGCGACAGCCAAACCCAGAAGATGCGATCGCTCTGGCGGAGCCGTGGGCGCTTGACGGACCGCTTCAGCACAGCTGACTGGTGACGAAGCACCAGGTTTTCTGCGACCAGAGTCGCCCGGGTTGCCCAACAGCAGCCTCGAAAACACAAGACAATCGTCCAGAGAATGCCCATGCCTACCCTCCCCTACCGGGGCGGGCCAGAATAGTTGACCGCGCGGATTCTGGCAACAAGCATAAGTCCTTGTCTTGAAAGAACGACGGGGTTTTCCGGAGGGACAACGAATAGAGACGACTCGCCAGATTTTGGATCATCAGGCAAGTCAATCCGCATGAGCATGAACCACCTCCAAGAATCGGTCATAAGGGCTCGGTGAAATCCCTTGGCTTTCGCCTCGCTAGCGTCCCCCTGCAAACACGATAGCTGTTACTCTCCGCCCCCATCTGCTCACTGCTTGAACCGTTACAACCGTCTACAACCGGATAAGGCAAAAAGCCCGGTATTTGGCCTGAAAACAAAGGTAACGGTTGTAGATCCGAGGCATGATCTAGAGAACGTGAAATGCGATAAAATAGCCGTTTAGATGCATTCTATTGGAGTATAGAGGACTTCGCCGACCTTGAATTAGCAAACCGGACGGGATGCAGCGCAAGGGTTGCCACAACAGGAGTAACGAGTCGACGAGACTCTGCAAGGCGCAATGCAAGGCGTTGCATCTGGCATCTGATCGCGAACTCGGCAAGGTAGTCGCTGTCGGCGCCGGCGTGAATATGCTGTAAATCAGCCGGTTTGATTTTGCGCGGCTGAGCCGGTCTGAATGTGCGCGGCGTCGGGGCGGGGATGGGAAGGCGTTCAGGGTTCGATGCGATCCTTCATGCGGTAGCTCTTCCCCTCGATGATGACGGTCTCGGCGTGGTGCAGGACCCGGTCCAGGATGGCCGAGGTCAGCGTGCTGTCGTTGTTGAAGATCGACGGCCAGTGCTTGTAGGCCTTGTTGGTCGTCAGCACGATCGAGCCGCGTTCGTAGCGTCCGCTGATGACCTGGAACAGCAGGTCCGCCCCGTGCTTGTCGATGGGCAGATAAGACAACTGGGCCTGGACCCTCGCCAACTCGTTTTTATTGATGAGACCTGGACCAAGACGAACATGACCCGGCTGCGAGGCCGTGCCCTGTCGGGCCAGCGGCTGGTGGCCAAAGTGCCGCATGGGCACTGGAAGACCACGACGCTGATCGCGGCCCTGGATCAAACGGGCATCCGATGTTCGACGACCGTGGACGGAGCGATCAACCGCGAGATCTTCGAGGCCTTCGTCCAGCAGGTGTTGATCCCGACGCTGCGGCCGGGAGATCTGGTGGTTCTGGACAACCTGTCCAGCCACAAGGGACCGGCTGGTGGCCACACAGATCGCGGCGGTCGGAGCCCAGGTGCTGTATCTGCCGGCGTACTCGCCGGATCTCAACCCGATCGAACCGGCCTTCAGCAAGATCAAGCAACTGCTGCGGAGCCTGGCGTGCCGGGATCAGAAGACTCTTTGGCAATCGATTCAGCCGGTGCTCGACAAAATCACCCCTGGCGATGCCCAAGGCTTCTTCCGGCACTGTGGCTACACGCTACAGATCAACTGAAAACGATCTAGCACCACGTTGGCTGGAAATACTTGATTCATGCAGGTAAAATGCGTGGAACACTGAGGAAATGGTATCAAATGATACTTTCTTGTTGACAATGTGCCGATCAATGGTATAGTTTAGGGAGTTGTATGGGAGGCGGACGAGCAGGACAGGAGGTTGTCCACGATATCCGCCGGTTGGCGGAACACCCTGAGCGGGCTCAGGTGGCCCAGAGGGCCTACTACGACCTGATGACGCACCAACTCACGGTAGCGGATGTGTGCGAAGCCATCTGCGGTTGGATCGACAGTGGACGGCCGGTGGAAGAGATTATTACGCAGCATGTGCCTGATCACATTGGCACCCCGGCATACGTTATGAAGCCCGTTCTGGTCGGAAAGTGCTTCTATGTGAAGGTTACGATCCGGGACCGGGGCGAGTTTCGGGAAAAGCTGCTGATCATTTCTGCTCATCCGAGTAACTAACTTAACGCAAAGGATTGGAGGAGAGATGGCGCAGGAATGCCCCATCTGCAGCGGCGCGTGCTTAGAGGAGCGGCAGGGGGAGTTTCGCTTCGATCCGCCTAAGGACATCCCTGGCGGGACGATCATCGTCCCTAATACGACATGGGAGGAGTGCAGTGGATGCCACGAGCGGATTCTGCCGCCGGCGCTGCAGCAGGCGATAGAGAACGAGTGCCGCCGCCGCTTGGGCCGGCTCACACCAGAGCAGGTCAGGGCGGTGCGCGAACGGACGGGCCTGAGCCAAGCCCAGATGGCGGAGCTGTTGAGCGTCGGCGAGAAGACCTATACACGCTGGGAGAGCGGGGACTCGCTGCACAACGAATCCAGCGACACGCTCGTCCGCTTGGTTGATCACAATGCGGATCTATTCGTTCACCTGAAGGCTGAACGTCAACCGGACCGTCAACAGCGGGTGGCGGAATACGTGCAAAGTCTAGGAGACCGTGCCGGACTGGCCATGGCTGCCCATGGTGGCAAGATCGATCGCCAGATAATCGTTGCGCTGCGTAAGCGGCTGCTTGAGATTGCTAAATCGCGGCGGGAGGGTTGACGGGCGATGCAGTTCAAGGCGGGATCGCCTGAGATCGAACCGCACGAACTGGTCCGCTACCTCCTACAGGAAGCGAGCCAGCTGACCGGGACGCCGTCAACCCAACGGACCTGCTGGACCTCCTGAAACTGCAGTACTTGGTCCTCAACTTCGATACGGACCTGCCGCTCGACGAAGTGAAACCTAAGCAGAAACCTCGTGCCTTGTTGTCATTCTCCGACCGGCTAATCGCGGTGCACGCCGAGCAGAACGAACGACGCATGCGGTTCAGTGCGCTGCACGAGATCGGTCACTATGTGCTGCCCAATCACCAGCAGATGCTGTTCTTGTGCACCAAGCACGACCTGACCTTGTCCACGGACGTTCTACTGGAGAAGGAAGCCAGCGACTTCGCGGCGGATCTGCTCTTCCTAGCCGACAAATTCACCATCGAGGCTAACAGCCGCAAGATAACGGCCGCTACTCTCAAGGAGCTGGCCGACAAGTACCATGCCTCGTACGAAGCTTACGGCGCGGCGTCTGGTCGAAAAGAACCTGCGGCCATGCATGCTCGTTGTGTTCGAAAAGGAAGCCAGCGAGACATCCTTAGACGCAAACCGGCCGCCTACCTGGCGGGTGCGCTATTATGTGGCCTCGGCACCTTTTCGCGTAGACTACTTCGACCGAATCAGCGGGGTCCTGCCGGAGGACGTGGCTGCCGAGGTGATGGTCTGGACCGACGTAGCCACCAGCCTTCTTCGCGACGCGGCCATAACCGCCAGTGATGGTCGCACGTTCCAGATGAACGCAGAGTTCTTCACCAACCAGTTCAACGTGTTCTGCTTACTGACACCGATCTGCCAATAGGTTTCGCCTGACAGGTGAAGCGAATGTTGCCTACGGGTGAATGTCATGTGGGCCGGCTTTGTACGTCTCGCTGCTGCGGACTTACAATCCGCAGCACTTGTACATATCGCTTGCGTTGACAAGTAGTTACAGTCGGAGGCCGTGCCCGTTGTACCAAGTGTTGTACTGCACCATTTTCACGATGCTGCAACTTACTGCAAGCTACTGCCTGAACGCAGCCCGTAAGCACCTATTGCCCACACCTAACGCCGATACTGGAATGGCTATGGCATAGCATCAGTGTGGTGCGTTGCGACATAGCACAAGGCTACTCTGAGCGCTCGCTGACACTTTGGACCATTGCCTCAGTGAGCCTGGCATCCAACACGATTGTCTCCTGCTCCAACCATAGGTTGGAGGAGGCAAGTTGCCTTACGAGGCTTGGCGCTGTTGTCAGGTCAAGGTCAGCCGGCCATTCCGCCCGCAATGCTGATCTGGGTGAATACTCCTGCCAGAATTCGGGCACAAGCCAGCGGATTTCGGGCTTGAATTCCCGCAGATGCCGGATGATCCGTACGCCATTTGGATCCAGGTCACCGAAATGAACGACTGGCACATCGCGAATATGACTCAGGAACAAACGCACAGTAGGCGTATCCCAGCCGGGAACGTGAGCCAGCAGCCAACCAGGCGGCGCTGCTATGTCCAGGTACGCTCCAAGGTTCTCAACTAGGAGACCGTCCGAGTAAACACCCAAAGCCCCAGTTCTCTTCGGTTTTTGGGGTACCCGGCCGTCTTACTTGTTGCTATTGCGCCGGGGTTCGGGGCCGGCGAGGCAGAAACTCCCGTTTCAGGCCGGTGCAGGCCCGTCTGACGCGATTGCCGATGGCTGTCTCACCCGGCTGACCATAGTTTCCTCAGATTGCAGGCCATACAGACCAGACGCCACTCGCTACGCATCCGCTCAATACCGTTCAACAAAAACTGCCGGAAGCCCAGCCCTCGCTTGATCCAGCCGAAGACCGGCTCGACGATCCACTTCCGCTGGGCATATGTCTCACGCCCGCGCTTCGTCCGCAACTTGCGGGCCATCCGCTCCTTCGTCGTCAGCCCCGCCGGCGGCCGGCCTCGCGGACTGGCCGGCATCCTTTCGCCATGCTTGAGCCGGCCCGTGGCGATGTACGCATCCAGATGGTTTCGCTGGGCCCACTGCACATTCTGCTCACTGAAGTAACCGCTGTCCGACGAGATCTTCTTGATCCGGTGCCCACGTCCCACATTTCTGCGAGCCTGTTGGGCCATCGGCTGGAACTGTCGCTTGTCGTTCGCCTCGTTCGTTACATCCGCTGCTACAATAATCTGGTGCTCGCGATCCACCACCGCCTGCGCGTTGCCGCACTGATCGAACCCCTTGTTGCTGACCTTCATGATCTTCGTCGTCGGATCCGTGAAGTTGTACTGGGCCCTCGCCGGCGGTACCGCTTGGGGCGGCTCGATCCGCCGGCCACCCTTCGGCTTGTCGCCTGGCTTGTCAGGCTCTTTTTCCTGGCGCTTGCATTCCTCTTCGGCGGCGGCCTTTGCTTGGGCCTCCAACGCCTTGCGGGCTTGTTTGATCTTTTGCAGGCGGCTCTGCCGGCGGGCCAGGGCCTCGGGCAGTTCGTCACCGCGACAATCCGGGCCGTATGTCCGATCTTCCGTGTCATCCGCTGCTTGGGCCTGCGACAGCAACTGGCGGATCTCTTTGCGCAGCCGGGCCTCTTCCTCCTTCATCCGCCCGTAACTCATCGCTTTGTGTCGCGAGGCGTTCGCCCGGATCTTCGTGCCGTCCAACGCCACGTGGCCCAACTTCACCAGCCCCGCCTGCTGGCACAGCCGGAGTACCTGCACGAACAGTCCTTCCAATTCTGTGAGATGCTGCTTGCGAAAGTCGCTGATGGTCCGGAAGTCCGGCACATCGTCCTGCACGATCACTCGCCACGCTGCGTCCCGCTGACACCGCTTCATGATCCGCCGCGAACTGAACACGCCCTGCGTGTAACTGTACAGCAGCAGCGTCGTCATCATCCGCGGGTGGTATGGCGGGTAGCCCCGCTGCTCTCGTTCGTACTTGCCGAGAATGGCTGCCAGATCCAGTTCTTTGACCACGTCCAGCACGAAAAAGACCAGGTCGTTTTCCGGTAGCCAGTCTCGCGGCGACGGCGGCAATAGCCAACTCTGATCCGGGTTCCACGGGCGGTAGGTCTTACTCATCCTTGAGCCTCGATCGGAAAGACTTATCCCTTGCCTGACCCACCCATTATAACATGTCTGTCAACTGTTACTCGGACAGTCTACTAGTCGACAATCGGGCCAAGACCATTTCCGATGAGTTGCAGAGATTGTATGCGAGTGTTCAAGAACACCGTCTGGGGCGTCAAGTGGGCCGGCGGATGGAACGCATTACGATGGCCATTCGCCTAGCGAGATGGCTAGTCGAACAAGGCAGAAGCTGAGAACGCAAGTGTGGCCGGCCTGCTGGAAACTGCCCGGCGATATGTGGCAGACAGTGGATTCGTTGATTGGGCCCGCCAAGTGCTGAGAGGGGGTGAGCCCAACAAGGACCTGGCAACTGCGTTCGTCCGGCTTGTGGATCACGTTACGGAACTGCGAGAGGCTGAGAACCATAGATTTGGCTTGGCTCTGGCAGAGCAAAACGCCATGGGGGCTGCGGCTTCAGGCCTGATTCCTGTTGAGCAATTGGCAGATACTTTGATTGCCAAGGCGGCGAAGAGCAGTCCTGTACTTGTACTCGTTGTCGACGGGATGAACTGGGCAGTATTCCGGGAGTTGACCGCGGATATTAAGGCGCACGACTGGATTGAATTGGCCTTTGCTACTCAGGCGAAACGCTTGATCGGCTTGGCAGCGATTCCTTCGGTCACTGAGGTCTGCCGAACAAGCTTACTTTGTGGGACACTGAAAAAAGGGCAGGCAACAGACGAGGCTGAAGGCTTTGCCTCGCAGCAGGCTCTTGTCGCAGTCTCTTCTCCAAATCTCCCGCCAAGACTGTTCCATAAGGCTGCTTTGGAGGGGGACGATGACACAAGCCTTGCGGATGACATTCGAAAGGCACTCGCCGACAAGAAACAGAGGGTTGTTGGGATCGTTATCAACGCAGTGGATGACCACCTGGATAAGGGGGACCAGGTAGATGCAATATGGCGCATGCAGCACATTCGCGTCCTGGGACCGATCGTGGCCGTAGCGGGTGCTGCCAAGCGGATCGTGATCCTGTTGAGCGACCATGGCCACATTCTTGACCGGCAGACGGAAGGACGCGAGGGAGGCGAGGGACTTCGGTGGCGCCGCCCAGGCATGCCCGCGGCTGAAGACGAACTGCAGATTACGTCCTCGCGTGTGTTATCGCCCGAAGGAGGGCGCGTCATAGTACCGTGGTCGGAACGCATTCGCTACGGCATCAAGAAGAATGGCTACCACGGTGGCGCAACGCCCCAGGAGATGCTTATTCCCGTTGGGATACTCTGGCATGATCTGAAGGTACCCGAGGGCTTTACGGAAATGCCGGAGGACCTGCCCGCTTGGTGGACTGAGCCGCTTGACGCCGCACCACCTATCGCGGCGGCTACCATCCCGGAAAGACCTCCCACTGATGAGGAGGTCCAGCCCACGTTGTTTGACGTGCCTGCAGTTACGATCTCCGCTCCAGGCTCGGACGTGCCCTGGATCAGTGAAATGCTTCAGAGTGACATGTTTGCTACTCAGAGGCAGCTAGCCGGTCGGGTGCCGGTTGACGGGGCCAAGATAAGGCGTTTTGTCTCTGTCTTGGCCAATCGAGGTTCCATGACCGTACCCGCCTTAGCAAGTGCTCTTGGAATGCCGGAACATCGAATGCCAGGGTTTATAGCAATTATGCAGCGGTTGCTTAATGTAGAAGGCTATGCCATATTGGAGCGTCAGGATGCGGCCAACACGGTTGTCCTGAACGTTCGGCTACTCAAGAAGCAGTTTGAACTTGGCGAATAAGGACCACTGACTGCATGAAGACCATCAGCCGACAACGTCGCGATGAACTGATAGACGCCCTTCGCCGGGGTACTGTACCCGTGCAAAGCCTTGATCTTTTGGCAGTGGGGTTGGATCGCTTCGAGCACACACTCGTCGAGGAGTTGGAGACAGTCAATGCTGGTGGCGCCAAGTTCAAGGCTATCCGGGGCGAATATGGCACTGGCAAGACTTTCTTTTCGCGTTGGCTAGCCGAGCGGGCTCGGAGGATGGGCTTTGCCACGTCGGAAGTACAGATCTCAGAGACGGAGACTCCACTCCACCGCCTGGAGACGGTGTACCGACGGCTAATGGAGAGACTTGCAACGCCGGACCAACCTACGGGCGCCTTTAGAAACATCCTCGACGGTTGGTTCTATACGCTGGAAGAGGATGTCCTGGCCGAAGGCGGCATTTCGTCTGGCGATCAGCGACAACTGTTAGAGCGATCCAACGCTCTAATGGAAAAGCGGCTCACCACCGTGACTCAGTCCGCCCCTATGTTCGCAGTCGCCCTACGCGGCTACCATACCGCTCTTGCTAGGGGTGACGCGGCCATGGCGGATGGCATCGCTGCTTGGCTTGCAGGCCAACCGAATGTAGCTGCTTCCTGCAAGAGACAGATTGGTATCAAGGGAGATATCGATCACTTCGGAGCAATGAGTTTCCTCCAAGGCCTCCTTACAGTCCTGCGTGATTCGGGACAGGCAGGTCTCTATTTGGTGCTTGACGAGGTGGAGACTATACAGCGTGTTCGAGGCGACGTTCGAGACAAGAGCCTGAATGCATTGCGACAGTTCATCGATGATATCGATTCAGGCAGGTTTCCGGGCCTGTACTTGTTGGTGACAGGGACGGGAGCGTTTTACGAGGGCCCCCACGGAGTGAACCGGCTTGAGCCTTTGTCTCAACGACTGCAGGTTGATTTTGCAACGGAGGCACGTTTCGATAACCCACGAGCTGTTCAGATTCGGCTGGCCGCATTTGACCGGGATCGTCTCTGCGAAGTCGGTCGAAAGGTTCGTGATGTCTATGTGATGCATGCCACTGCACCGGACCGGATCACCGCAAGGGCAACCAACGGATATGTCGACGAACTGGCTTCTGCTGTGGTAGGCCGATTGGGCGGAAAAGTCGGGATAGCACCTCGTATATTTCTTAAGAAACTAGTGGCAGATATCCTGGACCGCATCGACCAGTTTGCCGAGTTTGATCCGCACCTGCATTACAAACTAACGATACAGGATTCGGAATTGACGCATGCCGAACGTCATGCGGCCTCGGCGGTAAGTGTTGATGACATCGAACTCACATAGGAGTTCCCTTGGCTGCATTTGATCTTCTTCATCCCAGCCTTCAGCACCATATCGTTAATAGCATGGGCTGGCGCGAGCTAAGACCTTTCCAAGAAGAGGTCATCCCTACTGTACTGGCAGGCCAACATGCCTTGGTGATCGCCCCAACTGCCGGCGGCAAAACAGAAGCCGCTATCCTTCCGATTCTGTCGCGAATGCTTACGGAGGGCTGTGCGGGTAAGTGTGCTTTACGTCTGCCCGATCAGGGCACTGCTAAATAATCTTCACATACGACTCTCCCGGTACGCTGCTCTTGTGGGCAGGTCATGTTCTACCTGGCACGGTGATACGCCAGCCTCGCAGCGAAGGCGAATCTGCCAAGAACAGCCGGACATTCTTCTGACGACGCCCGAGTCCCTGGAGCTGAATGCTAGTCTCGAAGGCGGTGGATTCACGGAGTTTGTTCACGCAGATGTAGAGCAGGTCGCGATTGCCTGCCATTGTGGACTCCCATCCCCATATATGTGATGTCTGTTGCTATACCAAACAACACCCTAACTCCAATAGAGCGGCGATGCGATTGTACTGAGGGGCGGCGTAAGGTCAATCCCTTTTTCTAGAATGATTACAAGTCGTTATACGCACAGGCGTTAGCATGTCCTAGTAGCCGTGTCCACAATGGCCGCTGACAGGACCATTCCGGCAGTGCCGCGATGGGCCGAACATCGCGTTCGGTAACCGGGTCATTGCCCTGCCGAACGTACGGCAGAAAGAGGATGTCTTCCTGGATATCCGGAGCCAGGTACAGCAGATTCATGATCTGGGTCATCCGGGCCCGAGTGACGTGGCCGAGGTCGGCCAGTTCGGCCTGGTCGCGAACGTCGCCGCTGGCCAGCATCTGGTCGAACTTGATCGCCAGGGCCATCAGTCGGGCGATGCGGGGCACCCGTCCATCGGGGACATCGCGGGCCGGCTGCGGGCCGGTCTGGATCTGACGCCGGCCCTTGTTCGCTACGGAAAAGTGTATTCGCCTGGTCAGCGTCACTTGGCCTTGCATGCGACCTCCTCATCGCTGCCGATGAAAGTTCGGATGCCCGTCTCGTGAAAGGTGATCGAGACCGACTGGCCTTCGCCATCGTACATGATCCGGTCCACCAGCAGGTGGACCAGCTTGGCCTTATGGGCCGGCGAGAGGGAATCCCACAAAGGATCGAAGGCCTCGACGGCACCGGCCAGTTCGTCCGGATCGAGCATCCGCCGCCGGAGTTTTTCGATCTGCCCGCTGATCCCGTTGGCGGCCTCCTGCTCGTCCCGCATCGTCTGCTGGAGGCTGGCCAGCTGGCGGGTCGCCTCTTCATCGAAGCCGGCCCGCGGGGCGAGGATGCCAATCTCCCGACCGATCGTGCGGATTCGGGTCGCACTCTCCGTGCGCTGGCTGGTCAGCCTGTCGACCTCCGCCTGCAGATGGGACTGCACCGCATCCAGACTGGCCTTTAGAATACTCGGGTCTTTGCCCAAGCCGCGGATCTGATCGACGACGAAGTCTTCCAGGGCCGGTGCCGGCAGCGACGGGCACGGGCATGAATCCCAGCCGCGTTTCTGGGCATGGACGCAGACGTAGTAGCGATACTCCTTATTACCATGCCGTGTGAAGTGGTGGCTCATCCCGCAGCCGCAGTGTTTGCAGCGGACCAGGCCCTTGAGTAAGGCGCCGAGTTTGTTGCGGACGTGCTTGCCGCCGGAATTGCGATTGCGGCGAAGCAGGCCCTGCACCCGGCCGAACAGATCCTCCTCGACGATCCCCTCATGTTCGCCCTCGAAGATCTCGCCCTTGAAACGGACTTTGCCGAGGTACGTGATGTTCGTCAGCATCTTCAGCAGGGCGGACTTATCGAAGGTCGCCCCACCCTTGGGCGTTCCCTTGGTCGTCTGGAACCGTTTGGTCTTCCAGCTTCTCGCGCTTGATCGCCCGCAGCGTCGGCAGCAGCGAGCCCTGCTCCAGGTACATCCGGAAGATCGCTCGGACGCGTTCGGCCTCCCGTTCGTTGACGACCAGCCGGCTGCCTCGGTTGTCCTTCACGCGGTCGTAGCCCAGGATGGGCGGCCCGCCCGTCCATTTGCCCTTGCGGCGGGCGGCGGCGATCTTGTCCCGCGTCCGTTCCGAGATGATCTCCCGCTCGAACTGGGCGAACGACAGCAGGATGTTCAGCGTCAGCCGGCCCATCGAGGTCGTCGTATTGAACTGCTGGGTGACCGAAACCAGCGAGACGTTCTGCCGATCGAGCGTCTCCATGATCTTGGCGAAGTCCAGCAGGCTGCGGCTGAGCCGGTCGATCTTGTAGACGACGATGCAGTCGACGTTGCCGGCCTCGACGTCGGCCATCAGTCGCTGGAACGCCGGCCGCTCGACGTTGCCGCCGGAGAAGCCGCCGTCGTCGTAGTGCTCGGTCAGGCAGACCCAGCCTGCGTGCTGCTGGCTCTTGATATACGCCTCGGCCGCCTCCCGCTGGGCATCCAGCGAATTGAAGTCCAGGTCGAGGTTCTCTTCGGTGCTCTTGCGGGTGTAGATCGCGCACCGCACCTGTTGGACGGTATCCTTACTGGCGATCATTCACTTCCTCGCTTCGCTGTAGAATATTGAAAAACCGATATCCATTCCAGTGGCTGCCGGTGATGGCGTGGGCCACGGCCGACAGCGACCGGTACCGCTGCCCGTCGTAGGCGAATCCTTCCGGCAGGACTTCGACGACATACTCGTTGCCACGATAGACGCGGCGGAGGGTGGCGCCCGGCATCGGCAGCCGCGGATCGTCCTGATGCTTGAAGTATTTCCGGACGGGCTGCGGGCCGTTGGCGGCCGGCTGCGGCGCCGGCCGCATCTCGGCGGGCGGGATGACGCGGATATCGGCATCCCGGCCCAGGGCCTCGGCCTTGCGCTGGGCCCGCTCCGAGAGAGTCCCTTCCGCCAGCGACTGCAGCCGCCAGGCGCATCGTCGCAGCAGCCACTGCCGGTTGCCGCTGCGAGACGGCTCGCCGAAGAGGTCCTCGTATTTTGCCCGCAGCATTTTGGCTGTCATCTTCTCCATGGCCGCCAGTTCCGCCGCGATATCGATCTTGGGTTCGGTCATCTCGCCGCCTTTCTCTGGCCGTTAACCAGTGGGACACACTGAGCGGTCAGTCGCCGGAAACCTCAAGGCATGTTGGCAGCCTTTTGCGAGAGATTCTGGCGGATCGCACAGGTTTGCCGGCGACGGCCGCGGCTGGCGGCATATGGGCCAGGCCGGCGGCGAGGATCTCGACGATCTCGCGCCGGCGCTGCAATGGGGTCAGTTCCACTCGGCGGACCCGCTTGGGGTTGGTCATAGGCACGATCTCCTTCGCATCTGGCCAGGGGGCTTCCCGTAACTACATCTGCGGAAGGGGCGAAAATGTGCGCGCTGGAATGCGACAATCAGGGGCCGGGGGATCATGCCGAAGGTTGCATGCTTGGGTCCTGCCGATATGATTTTCGCGATAGAGACGTACACGAGGTTTTCGAAGATCCTACGTCCGCAAGCCTTCAGATGAACCAGGAAGTCCTTACAACCCAACCGGATCGTCTTGAGCACCTGACCGGTCTTATTGAGCGGGTGACATTTCACAACGGGGATACCGGGTTCGCGGTCTTGCAGGTCAAGGTGCAAGGCTTGAAAGATCTGGTCCCCGTCCTGGGCACGTTGCCCGAGGTCAGTGCGGGGGAGTGGATTGATGCCCGCGGCCGGTGGGTGATGGACCGCGAGTACGGTCGGCAGTTTCGCTCGGTCACGCTTCGGACAGCGCCGCCAAATACGACGGAGGGGATGACAAAGTACCTGGCCAGCGGCCTGATCAAAGGCATTGGTCCGGCCTTGGCCGGGCGCCTCGTCGGTTCCTTTGGCCTGCAGGTGTTTGAGGTCATCGAGCAGACCCCACAGCGGTTGCTGGAAGTCGAAGGCATCGGCGCTGGCCGGCAAGGCAAGATCGTCGCCGCCTGGAACGATCAGAAGATCGTGCGGGAGATCATGGTATTTCTGCACAGCCACGGCGTCAGTACCAGCCGGGCCTTCCGCATCTACAAAACCTACGATTGCACTTGCAGCATGCATGAAGGTAACAGTGATTACGGGGGTCGGCGAGATTTTCCAAAACGCGCAACACTTGCTAGTTATAGGAGTTAGATGTTGCTCACGGTCATTGTGGAGTTATCCGCGTGTTCTGGACTAAGTTTTGGCCTTGACACTCGCCTGCTTGTTGTTCATATTCAGTAACGCGGGAAGGCGAGATTCATGTCCGGGCCTTCCTCCATTTTAGTTAAGTTTCTCATTTGCATCTGTTGTTTGGGTTGCGTCGTACCAGGCGCAGTGTCTTGCATTGCCTGTTATTCTGTACCACGACCGACCTGCAGGCGTCACCTGGAGCCAAGAGGAGAACCCATGTTCTACTGCAGTTACTCCCGCCGTAACAGTGCTCGTTCCGTCCTGATCGCCAGCCTTGTATGGAGTTTGGTGGCTAGTGCGTTTGGACGGCCCGTCTCATTGAAAGATGCGAGCCTGGTTGGGCAAGCAGTGAAGGAAGCTAAGGCACATGATGGCACGCTGCAGGCAAGTACAACAGGTGCTCCTCCGGCTGCTTCCTCCGACGCTGTTATACCCATTACAGATAGTGCGACGCAGGAGACTCTGGCCTACGTGATGATGCTTAAGCCAAGGGGATATATCATCCTTTCTGCAGATACCGAGCCTGCCTCCGGTCATTGCGTACTCTACGACTAGCCAATACAGCATCAACGATGAGCCGACCAACGTGCTGCAGCACCTCGTCAAATGGGATATGAGGGGACGTCTTCAAGCTCTTAAGGATGGCGTGGTTACAGGCAGCTCTGCGGCCAACAGTGATGCATGGCAGGCCTTTCTTGATGGCGACGGCAACGCGCCCGACAGCTATCACAGAACAGTACCCGCCGTCCGGCGCAACGTGGACGGAAGGGTGGTTGGAAACCCGATGGAATCAGAACGGCATATATAATCAGTATTGCCCGTTTGACCCGGTGGATGCTCCTAACCTTCAAAACGGATTGCTGATTGGTACAACCCGATGTTTCACTGGCTGCGTGGCTACCGCTATGGGGCAAATCGTAAATTACTGGGGTAACAAAGGTCGGGCGTCGCAGTCCGTATCGTTTACCGATGCAGATAACTACCCATCGACAGTCTATCCTAAGAATAGCCCCACCAGATCCATGTACATCGACGTTGCCATTGATGGCAGTAACGATGGGTGGAGAACCGCCGAATATGAGCGCAATGCTAGCATATCGCAAATAGACTATCCTGGAATGAACGGTCAAACTCCTAGTGACACCACCATGATCGCTCGCCTTCTCTATGCCTGTGGCGTGTCGGTAAAGATGCAGTATAGTGATAAGGGGTCTGGCGCTGTTACTAGTACAGTTGCACGCGCGCTTACTGACTACTTTGGATTCGAACGAGCCGAAGCTCGGTCTCCGCTGTCAGGAGGCTTCGGAGGAGTCCCGTATAGCGCCACATTTTACCCGGATCTCATTGCTAATATGAAATCAGGCCAGCCCGTGCAGCTTGACATTAGAGATTATGATGTAACAACAAAGACTTATCCCGACGGCCATTCGATTGTGTGCGATGGTTATCGGAAAGAAGATGGCGTCGATCGATTTCACCTCAACGTCGGTTGGGGAGGCGTGGACGACACGTGGTATGCATTGTCAAGGGAATTGCCCGATAAGTATACGGTTGTCAGTTATGCCGTTATGAACATACAAGGTGCCTCGGCCGATAACACCCCCCCGAGATTGCTTAATGCCCGCGTTACTCCTACGTCAGGCGCTACCTCTAGTACCTTTGAATTTCTGGTCGACTATACAGACGCAGATGGTGACGCCCCCGATCCTAACTACCGCTACGTATACATCGACGGCACCCCGCACCAGATGTCCCTTAAGAACGGTTCCGCGGCAAGCGGAACGTACTATTACCGTACTCAGTTACTTTGGGTACGCATTTTGCGAGTTTCTTCTTCCCGGATGATCGTGGGGCCGCGTCGAATTGTCCTTCGCTAAATGGCCCCGTCGTCAGCAATGGTTGCGTGGTCAATATTGATCTGGAGATCGAAGGCCCAGCGGGTAGTGACATTGATGTGCGGATTGGCACAGGCTCCAGTATGCAGACCCTTGAATACAGGACTTACACCCCGTCCGAATTGCCTGCAAGCTTTAGCCTGACTTACGGCCAGTTCCTTGCGCTATCTGCAGAAACTCATTCAGCGAACCACACGTTCACGGAATGGACTGTCACGCGCGATGGGAGCACCACGCAGATGTCGTCGGGGGCTGCGTTTCAGGTTACGTCCTCCGAGACCAGGGCCGTGGCGAACTTTTCATATACGCCTCTAGGCTATACGGTTAGCGGTACAATCTCGGGTAGCCCGACCCTCCCCCCCAGTACGCAGGTAACACTAACAAGCCCAGTACAGAGCAGCGTTGTCGTTTCAACGAATGGCGTCTTCTCATTTGGCAACGTGTCCGGCGGGGTTCCTGTAACAATTGAATTCGGCGCTGATGGATATGCTTTTGCGCCTCCCGCGTCTTGTGATTTCGAATCTCACACAGAATGTTACCGGACAGGTCGTACAGTCTTATGCGAGAGATTATGAGGCCCCGACTGCACAGTTTGTCGATGTTTCAGGCCACACAACCAGTGACTCAACGGTCACGTTTGCATGGACTGGCAGCGACAACAAAACGCTGCCTGCCAATCTTCTCTATCAGTACAAATTAGACGGTGTTGACAGTGACTGGGGTCCGTCAACGACGAGTACATCGCGCAGTTATGATCTCCCAAATGGAGTATATACGTTCTGGTTGCGGGCAATAGATGAGGCAGGTAACGTTAATCAGGCCCCCTGCACTATTCATTTGCAGTCAATGCCTCCCCAAAGGTCATTTCATCCGTCCGTACTAACAGAAGCATCTGGTCAAGCCGTATCACGTTGCAGACCCCTGCTGATTCAAGCTTAGCATCTAACACGTTTGTATTGTTGCCAGAGTATGCAGGTATTGCCGATAGCGACTTGGTGCCTGTCCGGATATACCAAGCCGATAACCCCAATGCGTTCGGCGCTAACAGCATTGTCGCAGCCCAGTTAGGTTTGTCGTCCGCCATCGCTAAGGCTGCGGTAGGTTGGCTTGTGAGTTTGCCTACACAGCCTCCGTTAGGGCAGTCGGTTACTACGATATTACCTGGGGGAAGATTAAGTATTTCGGCTGGCAGGAAAAGCGATATGTCTCTACCGCGATGCCTGATACAGGCAGGATTGACAGGCGCTACCTGGGAGAGAACGGCGTAGTCTTTGCTACAGGCGGGCGTATTATAAGGCCTAGTTATGATGCTCTGCTCTACGCGAAGACAGCGACTGAAGACGGCATAATCATGCCTCAGACACAGCTGCGCAGTTGCATTGGGCAGGGAGATACCGACTTTAGTGGCCTCCCTCCGTTCGCCATAGGCACTACCATGTACCTACCTTCGTATGCGTGCAAACAGACCTTTGACACTACCAAGCATAATTACTATCGCTATGCCTTTGACACATTCAGTTCGGATGGCCAGCCGATCGCCAGCAAAGACGGACCTTGGTACGAGGGTAGTATGCCGGGTATCACACACCACGGAGATAAATTATGGATTGTCGGCGCGACTGCTACGAGCAGTGCGCGGGAAGGGTGGTTTACCATCCTTGACGGCGCTGGTAACACAATTAAGCCCCAGACTGTCTTTTTGCGCAGCGCCAACAGCAAACGGGTCTTACGTCCACATGGATGACGGCCCTGTCAGTATCGGCTCTAATGTCGCCTTGCTGTTTGACAAGGAGTGGTACACCAGCGCTACGAACGAGTGGCGTTGTCAAGCGTTCTATCAAGTGCGGGACCAATCAGGGAACATTGTCAAGGATACAACGGCCTTTGCGTCAGTGCTTCCTGACTCCGTAGATGAGAGCGATCAATGGGACATTACAAGTACACTGGCCGACAAGGAGGACAGGCTGTGGCTCTCACTGTGGCGGTCGTCCAGTAATGATGAGCATTACTACATCATACTTAACAGCGACGGCAGTGTTTATAAAGCGTTAACACAGACATCATCTGATCGTTGCTTCATGTATTGCGATCAGGATGGTTATATATGGGCCACAGAAAATGGTCAGGTGCTTATTCTGCGGCCGAATGACACTTCTGCCGTTGCCCCACGTCCAGTAGCCTTTGCCCCCAACTGGATTAACAGTAGTCTGCCCGCGCAGGTGGATGGAGATGGTTATCGTATGTACGATCGATGGTCTCCACAGGTATTGCAGGTTGATGTACCCGAAGGAATCACCCATTCGACGATGCGGCTCGTTGATTTAAACATGTGGAACAATAGTTTGCACGCCTCTGATGTTATTATCAAGAAGGGCAGTACCACGGTGTGGAGTCAGCAAGGGAGTCTCGCTGGGTCTACAACAATCGATGCGTCAGCATATCTCACCCAAGGCAGCAACGTCTTGACAATGGCCCAGGACGACCTTCAGGGTGGCCAACTCCTAGTAACTTTTGATGATGTTCCGGCGATTCTAAGCGTAACGCCAGCTAGTCAGGCTGTAGGCGGTGATGCGGGTGCCACTAGTGTCTCGGTTGCAAATGCCGGTGGCGGTACAATGTCCTGGAATGCACGAGTGTCGGAGTCGTCGAGTGGCTGGCTGCACATCGTGTCTGGTGCTAGCGGTACGAACTCAGGGATTATTAACATATCGTATGATGCCAATGGGTCTCCCACTGGCCGCACTGGTGCCATTATAATTGAAGCACCAGGGGCAACAGACAGTCCCCAGAATGTAACAGTCACGCAAGAGGCAGCATCGGATAATCCACCCGAGGTGACTCATCTGACGGGTCCAGCGTTTGCATATGAGGGATGGACAGTGAGGCTAGTCTGCGTGGCAAACGACCCAGACGCGGGTGATTACCTTCAAAACGTAAGTTCGGTGCAAACTGGAGGAAAGCATGTGGCTGTCAACTGGCCACAGTCACTCGAGACTATAGTCCCAATAACGATCCGCGGCACCTATCTTGTCCCGTCATTGACGCTTGCTGCCGACGGCCACATGACATTCGACGTAACAGTAACGGATCAACGGGGCGGGTTGTCCAGTCCTGCTGCGTCCATCACCATCAACGCATATATGGCTGGTGATTCAAACCATGACGATTATGTAAACATAGGCGACTTACAGACGTTGGTCGCAGTCTGGGGCAGCAACAATAGTGGGCAGTGGTGGAACTGGAATCCCTGGGCTGATTTCAATAACGATAGTTATGTCAATGTTGGCGACCTTCAGACGTTAGTGGCGAATTGGGGGAGGAGGCTGGTTTATTAACCGTTACATCTAGTGCCTGATGTGTGGAATGCAGCGCCCGAAGCTTATGCGGCTTCATGAGCTGTTTATCACTCCACAATAGGACGCGAGAACGCTAATCAAGAACACGCGAGTCAGTGCGTGTCAGCAATATCGCCTAGCAGGCGAAACGGCCAGTAGCGGGCAAGTGACAATCAGCCATTTTGAGGAGGTGAAGGTCTGCCAGGTAGCTTCCCCGGCAAAGGAGGAATGGCATGGCCAACCTGCTCAAGATGGCTCAGATACTGACAATTGATCTTTCGCGGACACGGAACTCGTTGATCCTGTGGATCGCCAGGCACAGACGGCAGCCGCTGAGCAGAACCCGCCCGGTGGCTCTTCGGTGCCGGCCAGCCCGCAGGCGTTTCGCCGACTGGAGTGTGGTCTATAGCCCCCCGGCCTCCAGCGTGGCATCCCAACTACCAAACATGCGACGGGCGGCCTTTCGGAAGGATTCCGTGTAGCAAGCTGCTTTGCCCGTTCGCTTGCGACGCACCGTCTCAATGAGTTCCTCACGGGCATAGGGCCGGCGTTTTTTCCTGACTGCCGCCGGCTCGATCCCGGCAGCCTCCAACGCTTCGCGCCAACTGCCAAAGCACCTGCGGGCCGCGTCGTAGAGACGGGAGGCCTGCTTGGCGGCCGCGAGGCAGTGCACGGGCTGGCCGGTTTCCTGCCGCATGAGGATGGCCTCGACGACGGAAACCTTCGTCCAGACCGGAAATTCTGTCATCGGACTGGCCACACCCGCCGCGCGAAGGGCACGTTTCCAGGATCCGAACAGCCGTCTTGATGCGACCTCCGCCGATGCCGGCTTGACGTTATAGGACGCGACAGGCAGGCCGGCAGCAGCGCGGCTGCGGATCAGGTCGATGATCTGCTCGCGCGTCCAAGGATGGCGATTTACGCGGAGCGCCTCCGGGTCGTAGCCGGCGGCCTGCAGCGCCTTTGTCCAGGAGCCAAGCAGCTTGATGGCAGCCTGAATCAGGCCGCCATCGACCTTCAGGACGGAGGCATAGTTCAGCGGGACTCCTTTGCGATCCAGTTGGCGGATCGCAGCAAGCACATCGGCCGCTGTCCATGTGCGCCGACTGGTCGCTATCTTCGGATCGATGCCGGCGGTCTTCAGCACGTTTGGCCAGGATCCAAAGCAGCGGATCGCCGCCTCTAAGAGGGGGCGATTGAGTGTGCGGACGTGGCGGGAATTGAGGCGTACGTTGGCCAATGCCAGTTGCTGAATACCCCGAATGATCTCGGACTGCTGCGGGTCGGCCTTGTTTTGGTCTGGGACCGCTTCGGCGTGTTGTGGTTTGCTTGCTTGGGCAAGGTCCGCGGTAGCAGCAGCAGTCTTGTCTGCGTTTGCCACTTCATGCCGCCGCTTCGTTTCTCTAACGAGATCCTGCTGTTTCGACGGCTGCCGCCGGCCGAGGACGGCCCGCGGGTCGATGCCGGCGGCTTTTAGCGCTGCAGTCCAGGAGCCGAATGCACGTACGGCCCTGCTGTGCAATCGCCTGGGCATGACTTTGTTTGAACTGAGGGCATCACCCGCCCGGTTCTTCCGCTGCAATTCCCGAATGATCTCTGCTGCCGTCGGACGTATCCCGAAAACGCGGATCTGGGCAGGGTCCAGCCCCGCAGCCTTCAAGGCAGCGTCCCAACAGCCGAAAAGACGCACGGCGATGCTTCGCAGTGTCGTTGACACACTGCCGGCGTTGACCGGCTCACCAGCCTCCTTCTTTCGGCGAATCTCCTGGACCACCTCTTCGCGTATCCAGGGCCTGCGGCGAAGGCGAACCGTCTGAGGATCGACGCCGGCAGCCTCAAGGGCGCAATCCCACGAACCGAACATCGCGATGCCAGTCTGTCAACACACGCTGAGGCGATACGTACCTGGTATTGAGGGGTTCGCCATTGGCGTGCTTGCGCTGAATCGTCTCCACAATCTCCTCGCGTGTCCAGTGGTAATACTTTCGAGGAATCGTCTTCGGATCGATTCCTGCAGCTACAAGAGCAGCATGCCAGCTGCCAAACAGCCTGGTCGCCGCCTTGGCAAGGGTGTTGATTCGCACGTCGGAAGTGATCAGACTCCCGCCTTCAGCGTGGATCTGGCTGATTGCGGCCACGATTCGCTGGGGCGTCCACGTGGCTCGCTTTCGCCGGTGCCGATCCGGATCGAGACCGGCCGCCTGCAGCGCCGCGTCCCACGACCTGAAGTGGCGACGCGCGGCAGTTGCCAGCGTCGCCTCCGTCTCATTGATCGCAGCGTGATTGAGCGCAACTCCACGCCTGGCTAACAGGCGAATGCGCGGGGGCCATAGCGCGGTCACAGGCCACGCAGCGCACCAGACCTTTGAGCAGGGCCCCGTAGCGATTCTTCAGCGTGCGCACCGCCCGTCCGGCCATTGCGTTTGAGCATCCGCTGCGTCCGCTCGAAGATCTCCTCGTCGACGATGGCCGGGTGCTCGCCCTCGTGGATCTCGTCCTTGTATGTGATCTTGCCCAGATAGATGCGATTGGGATGCAGCAGATGCGGCAATCCGAGAAGCGGAAGAGCTTATCCAGCGTCGGCGTAAAAAGGCCGATTAGCCGGGCAATTCGGTAGCGCAAGGATCGCGAGGGCATCTTGGGGGTCACGAGTTCGAAAACGCTGCTGGCTCCGAAAGCAACCCGGCTATTAACTAGGCGGAGCCTGTTCAAGAGAGAGTCAGAGAGTTCGGGCCGTCCCTTTCAACGTGCATGACAGAACGTGTAGATTTTCCGCCGCGACTTGGCTAGGGCCGGTTGAGACAGAGACCGCGAGCCTCGTCGTCGGAATCACCGTAACTCTTTACCAGTAAAGGGATATGAAAACGCCCGGCCAGTTTCCTGGTCGGGCGTTTCCGTTAACTCGAACTGGCGACAAAGTTCGCCAGATTGATTTTGGCTCCCCGAGTAGGACTCGAACCTACAACCTACCGGTTAACAGCCGGTCGCTCTACCATTGAGCTATCGGGGATCAGTCTCTGCGGCAGATGATCTACCGCCAAGCCAGTATCGCCACAATTTACGGCCCTGCGCAGAAAAGTCAAGATCCCCCGCCTGCGGCTTCCTCAATCGTCGCCCAATCGTAACAGGTTGACAGAGCAGCCTTAACAGACAGGCGCCATGCCGGACTACAGCCTAACGGAAACTGGGCTCGTCAGCCGGAGGACGGCTTCTCGCGGGCACGTACATAACCCAGTCACTTCGCGGCCTGGAACCCACGAAGCTGTTCGCCCAAGGTCGTTACGTGCCTCATTTCCTCCTGAATGATGTCGCCAATCTTGCCCTTGCCCAGTGCTTCGCTGACCATATCTCGCATGCCCAGGTACAGAACGATCGAGTCCTTTTCAAGTTGAATCGCCTGAGTCAGAATCTCCTCGGGCGTCTCCTGGCCAGTCAGTTGCTCGGCTGGGTCCGCATCAACATCAAACACGCAGCCATCCGCCAGCGCTCGCAGGTACGCCCCGCTCTCCCCCTGCGGATCGAAGGTCGTTTCCTCTCGCTCCGGATCGTTCAGATGCTTCCGCATCTCGACGAACGTCCGCTCGTGGCGGTCTTCCATCGCCGCCAGATCCGTCAGGACCTGCTTTACGCCTGCATCTGACATACCCTCAGCCGCCGCACGGTAAAACCGAGACCCGTTCCGCTCGATCTGCTCGGCGATCTGCAGAATCTCATCCGCATTGAATTGCAGTGCCATACTAGAACCCTCGCTTAGAATCTGGCCAGCCCAATAGACATTGTCCCGATCCCCACGACCCCAAGCCGGTGCCGCTCACATCACCTGCCACCAGCCAAGTCTGTCGCTTACCTTAGATGCGCAAGCGGTTAGGTTCAAGGCACGGTGTTGCGAAAGTCGACTCCCCGACCACGGCGATCCGAAGCAATGAGGAAGGCTGTAGCCCGCATCCTTGCTGGCCCGGCACGACGATTTCACGCCGGTCTTTCCTTGCCTGATTCGCCATCATCGCTCCGTCAGTACCCCGCATCGCCTGAGAAACTCACATTCATCCAGCTCCGCCCGAATCCCCAGCCGCGTCAGCGAAAAATCATAACGCACCGGATCCTCCCCGCTGAACGGGCCGAACGCCCTGGTGATCTCCATGGCCGTCCGCAAATCGCCCTGGCGCCGTCCTGACAACCCCAGCGCCCTTCCCAGCCGATGCATATGCGTATCCAGCGGAACGATCAGCAGCCGCGGCGGCACCTCATCCCAACCGCCCGGGTCCACCTCGTCCCGCCGGACCATCCATCGAAGAAACAGATGCATCCGCTTGCACGCTGCCGTACTGCCAACCATGGGCACCAAGCTGTTACCACGACAGACGCCGCCCAGCCGCAACTCCGCCAGAAATCCCTCCAGGGCCCGTTGCACGCTCTCGTCTTCCGGCCGCAGTCCGGCTACAAACGCCTCCCGCAGAGACCCATACCGAACCAAAACCCGCCGTACGCCCCCCAGCAGCTCCGCTACCTCCTGCCCCGTCGTCCACCGATGCTTGAAACCGTCGAAGGCCTGCCGTAGCTGACCGGGCGAAGCCCCTTCCACGAACTGTCGAGGCGACGGCCCCAGATGATCGAGCACGGCTCGAACACTATGGAGAATCTGGCTGACGCGCCCATAGGCCAGCGACGCCGCGATCAGTCCCACAATTTCGCGTTCATCACGATCGGGATATTCGTACAGAAATTCCAGCGGATCGGGGTGCACATACCTCCGCCGGTTATACCGCTGATACAGTCCTTCCAGAGCTGCCTGAATTCCGTACAACGAACGATTCACTGCTCACGCTTCTTGCTGCATCTGGACCGCCCGGCCCACAATGCCGACGGTACATCCAACTACAACTGATCATCTCAACGGGGTTGTGATCTCACATCCGCAAGTAACATCATAGAGCCACCGTCCACCGATGTCCCGGCCGCCTCCCGCGCGACGAAGATCCACCGACGCGTCATCCGGTCCCGCCTCCTTGCCGCCATGGTATTAATGAGATAGTCTATAGCATCTTGCTGGCGTCCAGAGAATGCCTCGATTTTGGAGGCGACAGCCCTTCGATTGGCGAGGGATCCAACGATGGAAAAATACGTGTGCCTTGTATGCGGCTACATATACGACCCCGATGTCGGCGATCCGGATCATGGCGTTGCACCCGGCACTCCTTTTGAAGACGTACCAGACGACTGGGTCTGCCCCCTCTGCGGAGTTGGTAAGGACGAATTCGAGCCGGTCGAATGATCCAATGCCGACTGGCACTGGCAGTCCGCCTGCCGGGCACCAGGCCCTCGCTGCCTCGATGCGTCCGATCCGCACATGCCGGACAACCTGACCGCACGATCAGCACCACCCATCATCAAGAGCAGCGTAACGAGAATGCTTCCAGATCATTTGGGGCGTCAATACTAGGGCTGCTACACAAAGCGAGCGTTATGGGACGTGCGACTTGACTTTTTGGCAGCCTTACACCAAATTACATCCATTCATGGAGTTGGTCTAAAGATCAACGCCAGAGACAGTCGAGGCATACCTGTGTTCGGGAGATAAGTGACCCACCCCGAACCTGCGGCGGACTACCAGGATCGTCCGTCGCAGCGGGTCCGGTTGATCGGCAAGAGAACCGGCCCCTGAGCCTTCCTTGTTGAAAATACAGTGCAGGAGGTCAGCATGAAGTTCCGCCTGATCTGTGCCGCCGGTATCCTTGCCGTCGCCAGCACGAACATCCTCGCAGACATCGTCACCGTCCAGCCCGCCGATTCCTACGACACAACCTTGGCCGCAGGCGGTTGGCTCCCCGCACACAAGAGTTACACCATCGCCAATACCATCGGCGACTATATTTACTGGCAGGCCTCTTCCGCGGACGGGACAGTCACTTGCCAGCCTGCGGGCTGTTGGATTGCCCCCGGCCATTCCGTGACGATCACCGTCAGCCCCGCCAGCATCATGTCCTTCGCCGCCGCGGGCACCTACAACGACCAGGTCTCCCTCGATTTCGAGCCCCGGGTACTCGGCGACATCGACGGCGGCGGTTCGGTCAACGTCGGCGACCTCCAGGCCCTGATTGCCAGTTGGAATGCCGGCACAACCGACTCCACCTACAACCCGGCCGCCGACCTCAACGGCGATGGCTACGTCAACGTCGCCGACATACAGATTCTGGCCGACCACTGGGCCACCAGCTACGGCGCGACAACCCTGTAGCATCATCCGGAATTGATCAGACAGATCAACAGCGAGGATCGGCTCCAAACCACTCTTGAATGGAGCCTCCCGCAGTCCGTCTGACTCATCGCCAGGAAGCCTCCGGTCTGGCAAACGACTTTCTTTGCGTCACGCACGCCCACTGGTAACGAATCGTCGACGACCTCAACCGGGACCGAAAAACGGCCTCGCCCCCTTGTAGATTTCCCACCAAAAGACTCTTGCTCTGCCAGTCAAGTGTTGGGTATGATGGGCGAGCCCGGGGAGGGCGTGCCGCACCGTCTCATTGGCTACTGCTGTTAGGTACAACCGGAGAGAGACCATGTCCATTCAGGCGTCGGTACGCGCTTGGGTCGTCTGCCTGGCCGCCATTTCCTGCACAGCCCATGCAGCCACGATCTACGTCTCGACAGAGGGCAACGATGGCAATGCTGGTACGTCCTGGCCGACTGCCAAGGCGACACTCCAGGCAGGGCTCGATGCCGCCGAATCTGGCGATCAGGTATGGGTAGCGGCGGGAACTTATGTCGAATGCATCACGCTCAAGGACGGTGTGGGCCTCTACGGCGGCTTCGCCGGCTGGGAGGGAGACCTATCGGACCGGGACTGGACAACGAACGTGACCACCTTGGACGGCAATCAGGCGGGCAGTGTAGTCACAGTACCGGCAGGGGCCACGGAAGCGACACGGATCGACGGCTTCACGATCCGTAACGGTACCGGAACTTCGGCAGGAGCGTACACCAGCGGCGGGGGCATTTACTGCCGGTCAGCTTCGGCGACAATCGCTAACAATACGATTACGGGGTGCAGTGCCAACTATGGTGCTGGCATCACGAACGCTTACGGAACGGCGACCATATCAGGCAACACAATCGAGAGTAACGTCGCGGCTGGGTCGTACGGCTATGGTGGGGGAATCTACAGTTATTCATCCTCCCCTACTATTACAGACAACGTGATTACGGAAAATGACGCCATATTAGGGGGCGGGATCTATACGGAAGACGCATCACCTTCACCTACGATCACGAGTAATACGATCTCCCACAATCATGCCGCGCATGCTGGCGGGGGAATCTATTGCAGAATATCCTCGCCTGTGATCACGGAGAACATAATCACTGACAACGACACGGGGGATCCTTGGACTGCTGGATCCGGTGGAGGGGTGTGCTGCGATATAAGCGTTACGGCAGAAATCGCCCGCAACACGATCTCGAAGAATAGATCGGGCGATGGTGCCGGGATCGCCTGCAACACAAGCTCGTCTGTCCCATCGGTTACCAGCAATACCATCTCAGGAAATACGGCGTCTTCCAGGGGCGGCGGGATCTACTGCCATTCATCAACGACGCACATTTCGGCGAACACGATTTCCAACAATGCTGTAACAGGAGCGCCGGGGTACGGTGGCGGAATCTGCTGTAATGGCTCAGTATTCGACAACAATATGATAACCGGGAATAGTGCCTACCAAGGTGGTGGCGCCCACTGCCCAAATTCGACTTGCGTTAATAACACGATCACGGGCAACAGCTCATTCGATGGTGGCGGGATGTACTGTGGGGGAACAACCATAGTCAACACAATCGTTGCCTCTAATTCGTCTGGGATCAGCATCATCCCCGCATCAACGATGTCTTTGAGGTGCAATTGTGTCTACGGAAATTCGACGTACAACTATTCGGGCGCAGATGATCCATCCGGCAGCGACGGTAACATCTCGGCTGACCCGCGGTTTGCCTGTGGGCCCGCAGCAAACGTGCATATCCAGCCCGACTCTCCCTGTATCGATGCCGGCGATGATACCGCAGTCGATACAATCGGAACCGACGTTGACGGCCAGGCACGCAAGCAAGGCCTCCACGTAGATATCGGCGCTGATGAATCGGACGGCACAGGCTGGCCGTCCCCGGCCGTTACTGTGATTCATGTCAGCACCCAAGGAAATGATGAACACGATGGCTCATCGTGGGCCTTGGCCAAGCGCTCAGTTCAGGCCGGCATCGATGCAGCTGCTGCTTCCGGGCGCAAATGTGGGTGGCGGCAGGAACCTACGTCGAAAACGTGACGCTGAAGGCGGGTGTGTCTGCTTATGGCGGGTTCGAAGGAACCGAAACGGACGTGGCTCAGCGTAACTGGTTGGCAAACAGAACCATCCTGGATGGGAACCAAACAGATAGCGTCGTAACGGTGGTTGCAGGTGCGACGGCGGATACCCGCATTGACGGCTTCACCATCCGGAATGGGTCCGGCACGTCGACGGCTGATACATCCGGCGATACCAGTGTGTGTGGCGCAGGCATCTATTGTCTTGGCGCGTCACCAACGATTATCAATAACACGATTACTGGCAACAGTGCGACAGGCACTGACGCCGTCGGCGGAGGGATCTACTGCGCATCGCATTCCTCCCCAATCATCAGCAGCAACACAATCGCGGGCAACAGCGCCTACCGCGGCGGTGGCATCTATAGTGATTCAACCTCGACTCCAACAATCAGTAATAACGTGATCAGAGACAACAAGGCTACGGCCACCGGAGCCGGGGGGATCCACTGCTTATCATCAGCGGCGATCAATGGCAACACGATTTCGGGCAATATCGGACGTTCTAACGGGGGCGGTATTTATGCCACCGGCCCGTCACCGACGATCTTAAACAACCGCATTACAGGGAATATAGGCACAGGGATCTACTGCAGTTACAGCCCGATGATCGCTGGCAATACGATTATGGGCAACACGGACAGCGGAATCTACTGCGATGGCGGCGCCGCTACGATTGCGAATAATACGATCGTTGGCAACAACTCGACCCGCGGGGGCGGGATTAGTTGCGTGAAGTCATCTGCGACCATCGTCAACACCATCGTTGCCTTTAACGCCTCGGGCATCTGCAGGGATACTTCCGGAATAGGCACGCTGTCCCTGCGAAGCAATTGCGTGTATGGAAATACGGCTTACGACTACTCAGGATTAGCAGATCCGACCGGCACGAACGGGAACATCTGCGTGGACCCGCATATGTCTGGGGCGCTCTATGGAAACGTCCACATCGAGCCGGACTCCCTATGCATCGATGCTGGGGATGACAGCGTGGTTCCTGTCGGCTGGGTGGACATGGACGGACAGGCGCGGACCTTCGGCTCCCATGTCGACATCGGGGCGGACGAATCCGATGGGACTGTATGGCCCTCCGAACCCCCCGTTGTCGTGCGGGTCAGCCTTGCCGGCGACGATGCTAACGATGGGTCATCATGGACCGAAGCCAAGCGAAGTGTGCAGGCGGGGATCGAGGCAGCAGCGGCAGCAGGTGGCGAAGTATGGGTGAAGGCGGGCACGTATACAGAACGGATCGTGCTTCGGGACTACGCGCATGTCTATGGCGGGTTTGCCGGTGTCGAGACACACAGATCTCAGAGAGATCGCGTCGCCAACATGACGGTCCTGGATGGCGGTTACGGCGGAAGCGTTATAGTGGCCAGCTTTCAGGGGGCCCAACTGTGCGGAATCGACGGGTTCGTTATTCGCCACGGTGCAGCGGCAGAAGGGTCCTACGGCCACGGTGGTGGCATCTACTGTGAGTCGTCCTCGCCAACGATTACGAATAACATCATTACCACCAACACCGCTACCGACGCTGGCGGGGGGATCAGTTGCCTTCGTTCAAGTCCGCTGATCTTGAACAATGTGATTATAAGTAACAGCGCACCCTCAGGTGGGGGTATCTCTTGCGGCACGGCCTCTCCCACGATCGCCAACAATGTCATTATCGGCAATAGTGCGACCGGGATTTCCTGCGGAGGCAGCCTCGCCTCGCCGCTGATTGTGAATAATACGGTTGTGGGCAACAGCGGAACGGGCATTTCTTGTGATGGCCACAATCCGCCACCGGTCATAGCCAACACAATCGTCGCATTTAATTCCGTTGGGATTTACGCGAACTCTCCCTTTTCTCAATTACCGTCTTTGCATAACAACTGTGTGTACGGCAATAGTACACAAGATTACGCGGGTATGCTGGATCCGACGGGTACCAACGGGAATATCTCCGCGGACCCTGATCTGGCAGCAACACGCTATGGAAACATGCATATCCAGCCGGACTCCCCGTGTGTCAATGCTGGCGATGACACCGTGATCCAGGAAGGTTGGGTGGACCTCGACCGTCAGACCCGGGTGATAGGACCAGCCGTAGATATCGGGGCAGACGAGTCTGACGGTACGGTGTGGGAAGCGATACCGTCAGTAATCGTTCGAGTTGCTCCAGAGGGCAACGACGCCAATGACGGTTCCTCCTGGTCACTTGCGAAACGCTCCGTTCAGGAATCTATCGACACGGCATCGGCCCTGGGTGGCGAGGTATGGGTAAAAGCCGGTATCTACGCCGAGCGAATCGTGCTTCGCAGCTATGCCCACGTTTACGGTGGGTTCACAGGAACGGAGACGCAGCGCTCCTCGCGAGATTGGGCGACGAATGTTACCGCCCTGGATGGAGGGCAGGGCGGAAGCGTTGTCACGGCAGCTCACATCCTCCCCGGAGCCACTACACTCGATGGATTCACCGTCCGCAACGGCAGCGGCACCTTGAAAAACTCTGTGAGCTACGGAGGCGGGGTCTACAGCTTGGGCGCCAGTCCAATGCTTGCGAACGACTCTATCACCGGCAATAGTGCGTCATACGGGGCAGGAATCTGGTGCGATTCATCGGCAACGATTGCCAACAGCACGATAACCGGCAACCACGCCTCCGAGTCAGGCGGAGGCATTTACTGCGATAGCGAGTCCGTGACAGTCGCCAACAATACCATTGTTGGTAACGTCGCTCGTTCTGGTGGGGGAGTCCAGTGTTCGGGCGGCCCGGCAGCGATCGCCAACACCATTATCGCGTTCAATTCTTCGGGGATCTTCGCGTCGGGTAGCACGGATTCATTGCTGTACAACTGCGTATATGGCAACAGTGCTTACAATTACTGCCCGGCAATAGCAGATCCCACCGGGACAAACGGTAATATCTCGGCGGACCCGGTACTCGCGTATCCGTCTTATGTAGATGTCCACATCCAGCCGGATTCACCGTGTGTTGATGCCGGCGACGACGCGCTCGTCCTGCCGGACTGGGCGGATATGGATGCTCAGGCACGGATCATTGGCAGCCACGTCGACATCGGGGCCGACGAGTCAGATGGAACGGCATGGCCGTCCGGCTCAAGAGTAATCGTGCGAGTGAGGACTGGCGGTAACGACGACAACGACGGGGCAACGTGGGATCTTGCCAAACGGACCGTCCAGGCGGGTATCGATGTGGCGGCCCGGTCGGGAGGGCAGGTCTGGGTCGCCGCCGGGACGTACGCCGAGAACATTCTTATTCCGACAGATGTAGCCGTCTACGGCGGCTTTGCTGGCACGGAAGCCGACGTGTCGGAGCGTGACTGGCGTCTCAATCATACGGTGCTCGACGGCCATGAAGCTGGTAGCGTCGTCGCGGTCGCCTCGAGCGCATCACAGGAAACCCGCATAGACGGCTTCACAATCCGCAATGGCATCGCCCCTGTGGGTGCAGGGGTCTGCTGTTCGCTGTATTCGGCGCCGACAGTAGCCAACAACATAATCGAAGAGAACACGGCCCTGACCAATGGTGGTGGGATCTACTGCGATACGTGGTCCTCGCCAACGGTCGCGGGCAATATAATCCGCAGCAACAGCACGAGTGCCGGCATCAGTTATGGGGCAGGAATTTACTGTAATTGCTCGGCCGCGAGAGTCATGAATAATACGATTACGGCCAACTGTGCCAGCGGCAGCTCCAGCGGCGGTGGCGGGATGTATCTGGAATACTCTGCGTCGCCGGCGATCATCACTAACAACACGATCACGGGCAACAGTGCTGTCCGCGGCGGCGGGATCTTCTGCTACGGCGGTTCCCCGACGATCGCTAACACAATCGTTGCCTGTAATTCATCAGGTATTTGCGGGGTCGGCGGCAGTCCATCGCTCCGATACAACTGTGTGTACGGCAATGCCTCTTATGACTATCTTGGATTGACTGATCCCACGGGCAGCGACGGCAACATCTCCGCCGAGCCCCGTCTGGCAGGCCCCGCTTACGGCAACAACCATATCCAACTCGATTCGCCGTGCGTAGATGCAGGAGATGATGGGATTGTGCAGGCAGGCTGGTCCGATGTCGACGGCCAGATGCG
The DNA here is from genome assembly GCA_963787325.1 of uncultured Planctomycetota bacterium. Taxonomy (GTDB): domain Bacteria; phylum Planctomycetota; class Phycisphaerae; order UBA1845; family JANYLN01; genus CAWBCK01. The sequence goes on along the minus strand of CAWBCK010000005.1, from coordinate 4,258,092 downwards.
GATATCGGGCGATCACGTGGATATCGGGGCAGATGAGTCGGACGGTGCAGTCTGGCGTGAGGGCCCGGCTGTGATTGTGCATGTGGCGCAGGATGGCAACGATGCCAATGATGGCTTGTCGTGGAACGCACCGAAGAGGACGGTTCAAACAATGCTATCGAGACAGCAGCCGCCCTGGGCGGGGATGTATGGGTCAAAATGGGAACATACAGCGAGAAAATCACGCTCCGCAACTTTGCATACATGTATGGTGGGTTCAATGGGACGGAGACCGATCTTTTGGACAGAGACTGGTCGCAACACGCGACTGTACTGGATGGCAATCAGACGGGCTGCGTCGTGACGGCTAACAGGTTGGGCTTCGCACTCACAACAATAGACGGTTTCACAATCCAGAATGGCAATGGTACCGTCTTCGAATCAACGCCCCATGGTGGCGGAATCCACTGTTCGGATGCATCACTAGCGATCGTCAACAATACCATCCGCGCCACCGCTGGAATTGGAATCTACTGCTTCGGTCTGTCCGGCACGATCGAGCGGAACCGGATTGAGAGCAACTCGGGGAGTGGGATCAGCTGCTCGGCATCGTCGCCAGTTATTGCCGGTAATAGTATCGAAGGTAATGGCTGCGGGATTTCCTGTAGTACAGGTTCCTCGGCCATAATCACGAACAACATGATCGAGGGCAATGACGCGGGAAGCAGCAATGGTGGAGGGATTTCTTGCCGCTCGTCGTCTCCAGCCATCACAATGAATGTGATTCGGCGCAATTCTGCATTCTACGGCGCTGGGATTTACTGTTCCGGCTCTTCCCCAGCGATCAAGAGTAATCTGATCGGTGGAAATCATGGCACCGCGGGAGGCGGGATCTACTGCAATTCCGGCAGCGCCGCGATGGTTGCCAACAATGTGGTTACCAGCAACGATGCGTCGACTGGCGGCGGGATTTATTGCTACGCGGTTGCAACTATAGAAAACACGATCGTGGCATTCAACTCTTCTGGGATCTACAAAATGTGGTCCGGCACACCGCTCGTGCAGTACAACTGTGTATACGGTAACAGCGAATATGACTATTCTGGCATGCCTGATCAGACGGGGCTGAACGGCAACATCGCCGTCGACCCGATGTTCGTCCAGCCGCCGGCGCCAGCGCCGACGGCGTCTGGGGCACGCAGGACGACGTTCCCGGCGATCTCCACCTCCTGGCCAGTTCACCATGCGTCAATGCAGGAGATCCATCATACGTGCCCGCGGCCGACGAGACGGACATAGACGGCCAGCCGCGGGTGCTGTATGGACGAGTCGATATCGGCGCCGACGAATTCGGCCTGCTTGGTGATGTCAATGGCGACGACTATGTAAACGTCGGAGATCTGCAGGCTCTCATCGCCGCATGGGGAAGTCTCCCTCGGCGGACTTAACTGGAACGTCAGTGCCGATCTCAACAGCGATCTGTACGTAAACGTTGGCGACTTACAGTTGCTGGTAGCCCACTGGGCGGAGTCGGTGACAGTCTGGCCTCCATCCTGAAGAAGGCCTGTGACGTACGAGAAAATGATGAGAATCTGCGCATTCCGCAGGGAATGGGCAGATACAACAACGATGCGAGCGACTCCGGCAATGCTCTTTTCCGGGGCTCGCCCGGCAGCCTACTTCGCCAGTCTGCCGTCCGCGCCGAACTTCCTCATCAGTCCAGGCACCCGGATCGCTACGAACCGCGGCACACTTTCGATCCCCAACTCACCGCCCTTGATCGTCGCCTGCTTCGGCCCATCCTGATACAGGCTGAACACTTGGGCCTTCTCCTCGCCATCGGTCGGCACGCGCAGCGTAATCGGCCCGCCGTCAGCAGTCGGATGCAGGTTTGCCGCGCAGATCAGCAGATCCTCGCCCTGCCGCCAATATTCGCATAGAGTGTAACGCGGCCCGTCCACCCGCATGGCCGGCCGGTCCATCACCCACAGGATCTCCTCCCAGATCTCCTTCTCGTTGGCAGGCGGCACCGTATCGCCCGGCGTCACGCGGCGATGCGGGGCATAAGGATCCCGCGTCAGATCAAGCGGCTGTACCGGTGTCATTCGCGGAACGAGCGATACGCGCCCCGCACCGAACTGCGCCCGCACAACCTGCTTGAGTCGCCCGATGTTCACTTCGGGCACGAAATGCGGCGGGCCGATCTGCTCGATCCGGTCAATGGCATCGCCCGGCAGCATATGCCCGAATGCGTGACGTTCACGAACGCGCGTCCGTTCATCCCGTGTGCCCGCATCGCCGATCAGCACCAGACCGCCGCCCTGGCGGACGAACTCGGTAATCAAATCGACCTGCTCGTCGGAGATGCACGAAGTCATCGGCAGGAACAAGGCACGCCGTCCGCGCAGCCACTGGTCCAGGTTGGCATCCAGCAGAATGGTAAATGGCAGATGGTTCTCAAAGAGCATCTGCTCCAATGCACACGCAGCCCAGACCGGCGCATGGCGAACGAACCCGTTGGTCACGGTGCCTCGCCATACCGCCGCCGCACAGAAACGCTCATCTCGGCCGTCCAGAATATCGATATGATTGGCTGCCCAATCCATCATCGACTTCAAATTGCTGATCTGGTCCTTGTGCGCCGCCAATGGCCCGACCGCCCCAAAATCGCAGGCATGACCGGCGAACGCCATCCCGTGTGCCGCTGCAATCTCCTGGTCCACCTTCTCGAATTCGCCCCAGAAGCCAAAGCCTTTCTCTCGGCCGTAATTGCTCAGGATCTTGGTCCACCGCGCATCGGTCGAGACGCGAACAGCAGGCACCTCACCCGTCTCCGCAGCATCGACATCCCGGCCATCCCGGATCACCTGGTGCTGCGACTGGCCGCCCTTGATGAACACACGCGGCCGCCAGAACGACTCTTCCTGGCCCGCAAAATCCGCCGCCCCGATGGCCAGATCATAGTCGATGCCATCGGACCACAACACATTGCGCCGCAGGTTGTCGCATCCGCAGCTGAATGGCGAACCGCGCATCCGGCTGGACCTCCTTGACAACCTTACCGATCTGGCCTGCCCACCATGCATACGTCTTGGCCCGCCAATAGCAGACTTCCTGGAGGATCGGATCCTTCAGAATCCGGTAGGCGTCGAATGGCCACGAAATCGGGTCAAACCGCGGCAGGTCGACCTTGTCATAGCTCGGAATCCCGAAGATCTTCATCGGGTCGGCGTCTGCGTACTTCTCCCGAAGGAAATCACGGAATGCCTCCACGCTGCGCTGCGTGTCACTGATTCCCGGCGGCACCGTGTTGTCCAGCGCGACCGCCGTCGGCTTCACCGTCAGCACCGCATGGCGGATCAGCGACCGCTCGTACTCCAGAAACTCCTCCGAGTACTGGTCCATCCACCGCCGGAACGTTTGCCCGCCCCACGGGTAGAATCCCCCGTCCTGCGCCGGGCCATCCAACTCTCCGCCTCGGGCCGCTCCAACAGGAATGTCTCGTAGTAGACCGGCAGCCCCTGCACGTAGATGCTGCAGTCGATACCGCGCCGGCTGCACTCCTCCCGCACACGGGCCGCCCGCTCGATCAGCGGCTTTTCGAACTCATAACCGAACCCCTTGCAACAAGCCACCATCACCCGACTGACGCCGAGTTCGGCCAGCAGATCGAGGTTCTCCCGTGACGTCTCCCGCTCCCACCTCTGCCACTCGCTGGCCGAGGCATGTCCCGTCCGCAGCCGATGAAAGATCGGCTCGTGCGAGCCGACGCCGTAAACGATCTTCTTCGCCATGTCTGTTTGCCTTCCGGGTCGCGGTCAGATGCCAGAGAAAACGCGCCACAGCGTTATCTTGTACACAGTCCCGGCCTCTCTGGCAACGGCGTCCGCGCGTTGCGTTTCGTGCCATGCGTGCAAATCAGACCCCTTGGCAGGAAAAGACACAACGCTTCAGCAGGGGCAGATGCGCCCCTTGCGGCCTGCGGCGGCGTCGGCGCCACAATCCCTTCAGACATGCCCAGGGCAGTACCACTCTCCCCCACAATCCGAAATGTACAGGCCGTCAACCGCGTCCAACCACCAGCGAGCACTCCCGGCAGCTCAAATTCCACACCGTCCCTACCGCCTCGTGCATCCGCTGACCGCAGGTCGGGCACTGCCGGTCCATCCCCTCCTGCTTCATGTGCAGATAATAGTACACCTGTACGCCCAACGCCTTGCACAACTGCTGCGCGAGTCCTCGGCCCATCTGGGTGATCGCGCTGTCGGTGCTGGAGATCTCGTTTTCCGCCCACTCCCGATACTGCGTCGCCACGATCCACATCACATGAAGCCGGTCATACTGCGCCTCCCACTGGTACAGCTCTTTTCGCAGGTCTCTCGGCAACCCCAGCTTGTACACCGCGATCACCCCGCCGCATTCGTTGCATCGCAGCGACGAATGTCCTTGCACCGGGTCGCAGATCAGCACGATCTCCTTCCAGCGGGTATGCGGGCAATAGTGGTCGTTTCGGCTCGTCCCCGCCTCGAACTTTTCGATGATCGGCCCAGCCGATGCCGCTCCCGTCACCTCGGCGAACCGCGCAGCCACCTCCGGAATATCGCTGTTGATCATGTCCTCCGCCGCTTGCGGATGTTGCAGCGTACCGGTAAACATCGCCCGGCTCGTCGCCGGGTCGGTGTACTGGCTTCGGCGTCGCCTTCCGACGTAGCCCGCCAGCGACGCCTCGTTTTCATATTCGATAAGGGCTTCGGCAAGATCGGGCATCCGACCGGGCTTGGCAACATACGTCTGGATGATCTGAATCATTCTGCCTCTCCCGCCTGCCTATGGGTGTCACCGGCAGCCTGGCTGCCAGTGCGAGGCCTCCGACCTTTTTAACCAGAAACAATAGCCTTACCTGTTACACATCAGGTAGCGGCACAACCACTCCGCGCCAGTCCACGACGCCTGCCGTGTATTCTCACCGACCAGGATTCCTGCTCGATGCCGCGGTCCGTCGAACAAACAGGTTGCCCGGCATCTGCCGGACCAATCCCCTGAGCTGCAGCAAAGTCAGCGCAGCCGAAACCTCGCCGATCCCCAACCTGCAGCCAGCCGCCACCTGTTCTATATGCATCGGCTCACCGCCGACAATACCGTACACCTCCGCCTGCGACCCCTGCAGTTCACTATCCGCACCCGTGACAGCGGCCACGTTATCGGTCTTCGTGTCGGTCGCATCATCGGCCCCGAACAGCGTCTTTTCGGTCGGCCGCTGCGATCCGCCAGCCGCTTGCGCCGCCAGCATTTCACCGGCCTCGCCCAATTCGTCCAGGATATCCGTAAGATTTGTCACCAGCTTCGCGTACCCGCGGCGGATCAGATCGTTTGTTCCCTCGGATTGCCGTGTATCCACCCGCCCGGGCAACGCGAACACTTCCCGGTTGTACTCGTTCGCCAGCCGGGCCGTAATCAGCGCCCCGCTGCGCTGCGCCGCCTCGATGACCAGCGTCCCCAGCGACATGCCCGCAATGATCCGATTGCGTTTGGGAAACGTCTCCGTTGCAGGCGGGGTACTCATCGGCAGTTCACTGACGACCGCACCGCACTGGCTGATCCTGTCTCGCAGCTCCGTGCTCTCCGGCGGATAGCAGTGGCACAGCCCGCATCCCAACACAGCCATCGTCCGGCCACCGACACGAATTGCCGCCATGTGCGCCGCCTGGTCCACCCCCCGCGCCATGCCGCTTACCACGGTCAACCCCGCCTGGCACAGCAACTCGCCAAACCGCTGGGCCTGCTCCAAGCCATAGAGGGATGCCTTCCGCGGGCCCACGATACCGATCGCCAGCCCGTCTTCCTTCACGATCCGCCCACGCACATAAAGACAGATCGGCGGGTCCGCCACGAAATGCAACAGCCGCGGATACTCCGCGTCCTCCCTGCAGATGATCCGGACCCCGTGCTCGGCTGCCAGGTCGATCTCGGATCTCCACGCATCCGATCGGGCTGCTACGCGGACGGCCTCCGCCGTCTTCCTGCCGATCCCTTCCACTTCCTGAAGGGCTCCGACAGACGCATCCAGAACCGCTGCCACGCTGCCAAAGTGCTCGATCAACCGGCTGAACGCGATCGGCCCCACGCCCTCAGCCATGTGAAGCTCGAAGATGCTGCCTGGCAACTTCGCTACAGGGTTCTGAAGTAGACACGCTGTCCGCCTCACAATTTCGCGCCGGTTGCCTCCGCCGCCGAGCACAGACTCGCTCTCAGTGATGTCGTCCGTAATGCACACCTCGCCGATTCCCTTCGGCAGCACGAACTGGATCTTTCCCGCCTTAACCTTCTTGTCCCGTTTCATCCAGTCCAAGAGCATTTGTACGGAGATCGTTTCGGGAATCCGCGTTGCCAGCCCCAGCTTCTCCAGCAGCGACTCCACCCGCGCGACCTCTGCCGCCTGCATCATTCCCCGGCCCTGCGCGATGCGACACGCACACATCATCCCCACCGATACACACTCACCATGCCGCCACTGATAGCGCATCTCTGACTCGACCGCATGGCCGAATGTATGGCCGAAGTTCAGGATCGCCCGCAGGTGACTCTCCCGTTCGTCCGCAGCCACAACAGCCGCCTTGATCTGAACGTTCCGCTCGATCAGCGACGCCATCGTCGCCTCGTCGCAGGCGAGGATCTTCTCCGCGCGGCTCTCATGCCATTCGAAAAACGCGGCGTCACGAATCATCCCGTGCTTGACGCTCTCTGCCAGGCCCGCCTTCAGATCGCGTTCGTCCAAAGTCGCCAGACACGTTACGTCGATCACGACCCGCCGCGGCTGGTAGAATGCCCCGATCATGTTCTTGCCGCTGACGTGGTTGACCGCTACCTTCCCGCCGACGCTCGCATCGACGTCCGCCTCCAGCGTCGTCGGCACCTGGATAAAGGGCACACCGCGCAGGCCACGTCGCCGCCACGAACCCGCCCAGGTCCCCCGTCACGCCGCCACCCAGAGTTATGATCGGGTTGGACCGCTCGATCCCCGCTTGGGCGAGCCCGTCGTACAGTTGGCTCGCCTGCGACAGGGATTTGCTGGCGTCGCCAGCCGGAAACGTCAGCAGGTGCACCTGGTAGCCGACCTGCTCCAAAGCACCGATCACCTTGAGCCCGTATAGACTGGCAACAGTCTCGTCGCTGATGACCGCAGCCCGTTTGGCCGAAGCGATCCGCCGGATAGCCTGGCCGAGATGCTCCAACAGATGCGAGCCAATGTCGATCTCGTAGACTTCGTTCGCCGAGGTCCACCTGTACGGCTTTGGTTGAAGATTGCATGTTACTGCTGGTCATGTGGTTGTGACTCATCTTGGCCTTCGTCGCGAAATTCGTCCCGGCGGCGTCTCCACGAGCGACCCTGTTCCACTCGTCTGCGCCAGTCCGTTCGCTGGCGAGTCATTACTACCACCAGCAAAAAACCCAGGAACACCGCAGCCAGTGCCGCCGGCAACACATACCGGGCAAACGTGCTCGTCTGCCTCTCTGCCAAGGGCGTTCGCCAGATCCATCCCGCCAGCACCGGCACCTCAACAACATGCCGCCGACCCGACCGGTCTGGCCCTTGCGCCTGATCCCGCCTGATTTTGTAAAAATACCCCAGGCACTCGACATTTGCCAGTCGCCCGAAGTCGCCGGGCCTGCTCAGTGTCAGGATCTGGATGGGCTGACGACTCCGCCGATCGACGATCAGCGATGACCAGATCACCTCTGGCGCCGACGAAGGGTTGTCGATAAGTCGGATCGCTCTCGTCTCGACATACTGCCCCGACGCCCGAAGCAGCTGACCAACAAATCCTTGCGGATCATCAACCAGCCGCCCCCGGTCAAGCCGCATCGCCGGGCCGTGCACCACCCCCGGCCCGCCAGCCCGGCTGCGCCTCTCCTCGATTACCGGACCGGGTAGCGTCTGCAGATCGTCAAGAATCTTATAAAGCGTTGGCTCTTCGACACCTGGCGTAAACTGCCGGATAGTCGGCTCGGCAGGCAACGCCAGCCGCGACGGAAGCATCCTTGGTTCAATGCGTTGCGTTGCCCCGGCGTGGCGCACAGCGATCCGCCCGGGCGGTGGGGTCTTGCCTGCGCCGTGCGTCGCGGCGGGATTCGCGACGCAGAGAATCGCGATAACTATCTGTGTCAGCACCATGTGGATTATGTTAGCATGCGAAACCTTTGCCCGCATGGTGCGTAGTACTGAGTGTCCGTGGGGGGGAGCCGCGCAATCGCGTGCGGTATCGGGAGTTAAGCCGGGCAAAGGATACAACATGTAGGGTCTATGCAACCGGTCGGAAACTACAGTATGCGTTTGGCCACTGTGGCCAGGATATATTACTTGACATAAGTTGCCAACCTTTTAAAATAGTCACTATGGCCAGGACAAAGACTGCGCGAACCAAGGCGCCCGCCTCGAAAACGAAAGCGACCGCCTCCAAAACGAAACCAAAAGCCAAGCGCCGCACCAGCTCGTCCTCGAAGAAGGACACCAACGGTGCGATCCGCAGCCTACGACGAGGCGCTGCGCTATCTTTTCAGTGTAACCGACTACGAGAAGATGTCTCGCAGCGGCGAGCTATAGTCGCGCGAACTTCAATCTCTCGCGGATGAACCGTATCCTGGGCGAGTTGGATAACCCCCAGAAGACGCTCAAGTGTGTCCATATCGCCGGCACCAAAGGCAAAGGCTCTACCGCCGGCATGGTGGCCGCCATGCTTCGCGGCGCCGGCTATAAGGTTGGCCTGTATGTCTCCCCGCACCTGCTCGATATCCGCGAGCGGGTGACCATCAATGACGAGATGATCGGCCAGAAGACCATGGCCCAGATCGTCGCCAGCCTGGCTCAGGCGATCAAGAAACTCAAGGAAACGCCGACCTTCTTCGAACTGATGACCGCCACGGCCTTCAAGTACTTCGCCGACCGCAAGGTTGACTACGCGGTGATCGAAGTAGGTCTGGGTGGCCGACTCGATTCCACCAATGTCATCAAACCCGAGGTCTGTGCGGTCACAAGCATCGGCTATGACCACATGGCCCAGTTGGGCAACGCCTTGGGCGATATTGCGATCGAAAAGGCCGGGATCTTCAAGTCGGGCGTAACAGCCGTCGCGGCCCCGCAGGAGGCCGATGCCCTCGTTTCCCTGCGGCAGACCGCCCAGAAGGTCGGTTGCACGCTGCGGATCGTCGGCCAGGATATCGACTATAACTGCCGGTTCGAGGCAGGCCCTGACGGCAGCCCCGTCAACCGGATCTGCATGAACACGCCGCACAGCAAGTTCGAGCACGTCAACGTGCCGGCGCCGGCGAGCACCAGGCAACCAACTGTGCAGTGGCTCTCGGCGTGATCGACGCGCTGCGCGAAGCCGGCCACAACATCCCCGAGGATATGGCGGTATTGGGCTTGGCCGGCCTGCGTCTGCCCGGCACGATGGAGCAGATCTGCACGGATCCGCGGATCATCGTCGACAAGGCCCACAACGGGCTGAGCATCCAGGCCCTGATGCGGGCGTTGGGCCAGCATGTGACCTACGACAGCATGGTGGTGATTTTCGCCTGCTGCCGTGACAAGGACATCAGCAGAATGCTCCAGGCCCTGGCGCTCGGGGCGGACAAGGTCATTTTCACTCCGAACGATTCGCCGCGTTCAGCGGACCCGTACGAGATGGCCGAGCAGTATACGGAGATGACGGGCAAGATGGCCCAGGTAGCCGACAGTCTCGACGAAGCCGTCCGCATAGCCGGCAGTGCCGTCAGCCGAGGCGACCTGATCTGCGTAACCGGCTCGTGTTACATCGTGGGCCTGGCCAAGAAGGTCTTGACGCGCCGTTCTCTGCCGCAGCACGTGCACGTCTAGACGGCAGGGCCAGGTGCTGAGGACTGAGTCCGGCGAGGATCCCATCATTCGAAGGCGGAGCCAGACGCCGTGGCACCTGGCGCTATTTCAGGACAACGACAGCGATGGAAAGTGGTGACGTTTTTGCTGGCCCTGGTAGGAGTCGCCAGCGTTCTTTTCTACTCCCTGTTTCTTCATGTAGACATTCGTGATTCGCACGGACCCGTAGTCCGCGCCGCCGCTGTCGACTGCCCAATTGCACTCCCTCGAACGGCCCGACAGATCCGATATCGCGTTCGCAGCCAGTGGATCGAGCACAAGGAGATCGTGCGCTTCGAAGCCCCCGTCGAGGACTGCGTTGCCGAGGCGAGGTTGCTGCTTCACGAGCAGCGAGGGGCCAGGAATCACTCAGGTTCGTTGACGCCGATACCCCAAGCCGTCAAGTCGGTTTCATATCTGCGTACATTCGCCGCGCCGTGGTTCGACGTATGGAATATACGGCATGGACTGACCGGTAGCACCAATGGCCGGCGGATCTGGATCGATACAGATCGTGGCGTATTCTTCTACATGGCAACTGACTGATATGTTCTTGCCCTGAAGTGGAACCGATTGCCGGCCCTGCCGCATGGGCGGTCCAATCGCAAGGAGCGATATCGATGAATGCCACGAACATCGCCATACTCGCGGGAGTCTTGCTGCTCGGCATCTCAGCGACTGCCGCGGTGACGGGGGCGCAGGCTACGCGTAAGACGCTCCAACTGCCGCCGCCGCAGACCAGTGGCGGCATGACGCTGAACGAGGCCCTGGCCAGGCGGCGGTCCATCCGCCGGTTTACCGGCCGTCCGCTCGGTGGAAAGAACATCGCCCAACTCTGCTGGTCTGCCCAGGGGATCACGCACGACGCCAATCGAAAGACAGCCCCCTCTGCCGGAGCCCTCTATCCACTGCGGCTTTACGTGGCCACCGCTGACGGCGTCTATCTCTATATTCCCAACACCAACCAACTTGCCCGTGTGGTCAATCGCGACGTCCGCAGCGGCATCGCCAGAAGCGCCGGCAAGTGGACAGGTCGTGCCGGGGCGATCTTCGTCATCTGCGGCGACGTGTCGATTACGGCAGCAAAGTATCACGCGCGAGCACAACGCTACGTTTACCTGGAAGCAGGGCACGTCGCACAAAACCTGCTGCTCCAGGCGACAGCCCTTGGACTGGGCGCGACCCCCGTCGGCGCATTCAATGATACGGTGGTAACGGCCCTGCTCGATCTGCCGAGAGGATTCGAGGCAATCTACCTCGTGCCGGCCGGCCAGCGAACGGACACCGAGGCGGCCGACTGATATCAGCGGCCACAACGACAACCGTGACCACAGCCCCGGCTGACGCTCGGGCCTTTTGACGCGACCGACAGGGTGTTAATGGGGTTACTGCCGTTGCAGCTGAAGCCCCTGACGTCAGCCGGGGGGGGGGGCCTTCCGGTAGCGACCGCACCCGAATTCAAGCCGGAGCCTCTGCCCGACAACTACTTGCGCAAACTCGAACGATCCTGCGCCGCGCTCTGCTTCGTTCATATGCGTTCCGCTCCGCTATGCCCGCTGCCGCCGGGTCTAGAATGTACTGGAAGATCCTTTCGATCGGGGCGGTTCAAGGCGTATTTCGTCCGCAGAGAATTCGTGTCCTGGGGCGCACGGTTCGTCGGCACAGGCATGAGGAGGCGGAACATGCACGCGGCCAGACCAGTTCACTACAGATACCCGATACTCGCGGCGGTCATGCTGACCGGTGTGTGGCTGATGCCCCCAGCCGACGGCAGTTGGCGAGAGATGCGTGCCCAGCTGCCCGAACAGACCAATGCGATTGTGGCGATCAACGTCGCGGCGGTCATGCGGTCACCGCTGGCGGTCAAGGAGGGCTGGTCGCAGAAGTGGGCGGACGCCTACCAGGCTGGCCCCGTCGCCATCATCCCCGGCACTCAGCGCGTGCTGGCCGGTGCCAAGGTCAAGCCGGGCCTGCAGGAGGTCGACTGGCGGATCACGATGATGGAGCTGGACCAGCCCGTCCTGATGGAGGATGTCGCCCGGGCGCAGCGTGGCTACCCTGAGCGGATGCGCGACAAGATGTGCGTCCGTGCGCCAGCCGCTTACTATGTCACCCTCGATGACAAGACGCTCGGCAGTTACTCGCCTCCCGACCGCCAGAGCGTGGTCCGCTGGCTGTGCGGCATGCTGGGCAAGGGGCCGCAGTCCGAGACGCTGGCGACCCTGGTGGCGGGCATGGGGGCATCCAGCCAGATCGTCATGGCCATCGAAGTGGCCGATCAGTACAGCGCCGAAGGAATTCGCAACGCCGTCGAGGCAAACCCCCTCAGCAAGGTCAACGCCAAGATGGACATCGACAAGCTGGCGAACGTGTTGGCCAGTACCCGATACATCGTTCTTCAGGTCGACGTGACGGACAAGCTCGATGCGACCGCCATTGTGCAGTTGGGAACCGGAGCGGACTGGTTCGCTGCCAACGCCAAGCCGGTAACAGCAGCCGTACTCGACCGCGCGGGCATCAGCCTGCCGGAGCTCGAGCGATGGACAGTCAAGGCCGAGGGCAAACGCGTCACCTTGACGGGCGAGATGACCAAGGACAGCCTGGCCAACCTGCTGGCCGTAGTTGGCATGAAGACCACCACCAGGCCGGTCGTTACTTCGGACGACCCAGTCGTGATCGCCCAGACAAGCAGGACGTTCTATCGAACGGTCTGCGCCAGCCTCGATTCCTACCCCAAGGCCGGCTCATACGAACAGGTCAATGTGTGGGTGCGACGCGAACTCTCAAAGCTCGAGAACCTGCCCTTGGTTAATGTCGACCCGGGACTGGCGACATGGTCCGCCCAGATCACAAAGAAACTCCGGGAAATATCGCTGCAATTGGCGTCTGACAGGCAGACGACCTCGGCCGCCATGATCGCCGTGCAGAACCCGGTGCAGACAAGCGGTGGTGCCGCCGGCCGCAGCTCGGGCTACCGGGGCAATGGTTACTCCTACAGCGATCGCTCGAATGACGCCGCGATGGCCAACCAGAACCGGATCGCACGGGAGAACGCTGCCCGCCAGCGATTGCAGATCCTGCGCCAGCACCAGGCAGAGTCGCTCAAATCCATCGGCCAGACGATGGACAGCCTCTCGGCCGACCGCAACGCCATTCGAGTGAAACTGGTCGCCAAGTACAAGATGGAGTTCTGATCAGCCCCGATGGCGCCGACGGTGCTAGTGTCATCAGTATGAGTCTGCCAGGCTATGCTGGCTATCGCGAGAGCGAGGTTATCTCGCGTCTCTTGTAACGCGGGTCAGGTCCGCCACGGCCATTTTTGAGATTATTTCGATATGCTATGTGCCCTCGGCATGAAAACCGCGTATAAGGATACAGGACGTGCCGCCGCAACGGCTGTTCGCGATTGCCCATTTCGGGCCTCGGGATGGCTGACTTGAAGACGGGCGGCACAGTCGGTGTGACAGCCTTGCTGCGTTTGGCAGCTGTTGCATCTGCAACACGGGGCTGGAGTCGATGATAATCGCCGCGTACACCGCACCTCTTTTCCGCCAATATCTTTGCACACCATGCCCAGCGCCGTCTTGCAGCCGTCGGGGTTCTGAACGCGTCCGTCAAATGGAGCATCACTCGTGCGTCTCTATCTGATCAACCCTTTAAGTCCCTTGATCCAGATGACTGATGTGAAGCACAGTCGCTGGAACCGTTATCGCATCTGGAAGCCGTTGGGCCTGCTGGTACTGGCGGGAGTCACCCCCCCGGAATGGCAGGTCACCGTGATAGACGAGAACCTGGGGACACCGGATTATGCGGAATTGCCCCGGCCGGACCTGGTGGGCATCACGGCGTTCACGTCGCAGGTTGGCCGCGCCTATGAGGTGGCCGGAGAATTCCGCGCGATGGGTGTCCCGGTCGTGATGGGCGGCATCCATGCGACCATGTGCCAGGCCGAGGCCCTCGAACATGCCGATTGTGTCGTGACAGGCGAGGCAGACGGCATCTGGCCCCAGGTCCTCGATGATGCCCGGCACGGCCGGCTGCAGCGCCTCTACAACGGTGATCACGTTGACATGGCGACCGTTCGCCCGGCACGCCATGACCTGCTGGCGGGGCAATACGCATTCGGCTCGATCCAGACAACCCGCGGCTGTCCGCTCAGCTGCGACTTCTGCAGTGTCTCTGCCTTCAGCGGCCGGCAGTACCGGCAGCGGCCGATCGACGAGGTGATCCTCGAGTTCAAAGCCGTGCCGGAGAAGCGCGTGCTCGTCGTCGACGACAATCTCATCGGCACCACGCGGGCCCACATCGACCGAGCCAAGGACCTCTTCCGGGCGATGATCCGCGCGAAGGTAAACAAGCAGTGGATGGGGCAGGCGACGATCAACATGGCAGACGACGAGGAACTGCTCCGGCTGGCCACGAAGTCGGGCTGCATCGGGCTCTATATCGGATTCGAATCGCCAAGTCCCCAGGGCCTCGCAGAAGTGGGCAAACGGTACAACATGGCTAACAACCGGGACTTCCGCGCTTCCGTCCGGCGAATCCAGCGGCACGGCATTCTCATCGTCGGCTCATTCATCATGGGACTCGACAGCGACGAAACCGGCGTCGGCAGCCGGATCGCCCAGGCCGCGACACATTACGGCGTCGATATCCTTAACACCCTGATCCTCACGCCGCTGCCCGGAACGCGCCTATGGGAAAAGATGAAATCACAGGACCGCATCGTCTCCCGCGACTTTCCTCGTGACTGGAAGTACTACACGCTGGGACTGCCGACAACCCTTTATCGCCGATTCTCCTGGCCACAGATCCTCGAGGAGATGGCCGCCTGCGACAGCGCGTTTATGGCGCCGCGCAGGATCGCGCAGCGGGTATTGAGTAGCCTGATCGGCCGGCGGCACCCATTCTGGAATCTCGTCAGCAATATGTCCTGCCGGAAAAACATGCGCAGCGCCCGCCGCTCGTTCACCTGGCGGCACATGCCGAACATGCCGGCGGCGCCAGCTCCGCTTCGCGGTCACTGGACCGAGCCAGCCATGTTAGCGGCGGAAACAGCTGGCACAACCGTAACTGCAGGGCCGCGTAAGGACCCGTCTGCGTGAAAGTCTCACGCATCAGGCCACCAAGGCGAGCAGCAGTGCCGACAGCGTCCTCCATCCGAATGCCTACGTCCCCCAGTTCGCGATAAGCAGCTGGAGGTCGCCGACATTGACGTGGCCGTCACCGCTGATGTCGCACGCCGCGCTGAAGCGTTCATCGTTAGAGCAGCAGCCCCAGCCTATAACCAGGCAAAGCAGATCGCCAACGTTTACCTGGCCGTCCGCGTTGATGTCGCATTCATAATGGGGAACCAGATAGGCCAGGTGATTGGTGACCATGCAGTCGATGGCGCTGAACGGACCGGCGACGATCAGTTCGTTGCCGTAGGCGAGCAGGCTGCCTGCTATTTCGTTAGTCTGGCCCAACCGCTGCCATCGGTGGCCATCCCACATATTAATGTCGCCGAGCTGCGTGTCGGGATCCAGGGAGGTAAAGGCGCCGAGTGCAACCAGGCGACCGTTGTAAAGGGCTAAATCGTGGACGCGGGAGGGACTTGCGGGGGTGCCTGATTTCACTCCGCTGAGGGCATGCCACTGCTGGCCGTCCCAGGCTGCTATGCTGTCGCAGGGGATACCGCCAGCGTTGTTGAAGTAACCAGCTGACGACGAGCTGGTCGTTGTAGACCGCAAGAGACAAGACTTGGGACGACAGGGCTGTGATACCGGGGACCGGCTCCCATCGATTGTCGTCCCAGACTGCGATAGCGCTGCAGGTTGCATTACCGGTAACGGTGAAGTTGCCTCCGGCGTAGAGACGGCCTTTGTACACGGCAAGCGTGCTTACAGACGGCGGCTCGTACAGCGTTTTCTCAGGGCCGATATCAACGGTTATCCCGTCGAGGCCGGCCCCCATTGCATGCCAGTGCTGACCATCCCAGCAGGCGACTGCGCCGGTAGGCACGCCTCCGGCGGTGTCGAAGTTCCCCCCGGCAATCAGGTTACCATTGTAGACCACCAGTGACCCCACGAAACCTGAGTATGGCTGCGCTGTCGAGCCGTCGGGTAAGGTGTTCGGTGGAGTCATCATCCCGCCGTCCATTGAGTGCCACTGCTGGCCATCCCACCGGGCGATCCCGTTGCACGACTGGCCGGCTATCGTTTCGAAGCTGCCACCCATGATCATGTCACCGTTGTAGTCCGTTATCGTTGCCGGATTTGGGTGAGAGGCATCGGGTCCGACCAGGGATTGGCCCAGACAGGTCAGGCTCTGGGAGTTCCAGGAAACGAATCCGGAGTATGTGGTGACCCCGAAATCATAGAATGTTCCTCCCACGAGCAAATGGCCTTCATACGACCCAAGGGCCGTGCAGTAGAAGTTCACCCCCTGACCAAGGCTTTGCCACTGCTGACCATCCCAACGTGCGACGCCTGAGGCTGATGCGTCTCCGGTCTGGGCGACAACCAGATCGCCTCTGTACGTTGTCATGAGAGATACGCGTGTCTTTGGCGGCAGAAACTCAAAGGCAGTGCCGTTCCATTTGGCGACGCCGCTGTCGCCGGACCCGAAGAGGCCGGAGCAATATCGCTGATTGTTGCGTACGCCCAAGGCGTTGGGGATGAAGTCGTCGTCTTGCGTAATGGTCTGCCAGGCAGAGCCGTCCCAACTGGCCAGCGTGCCCAGCCTCTGCCAGCGGCCGGTCTCCGTGTCGGACCATGCGGTATCCTTGCCGACAATCAGCTTCCCGTCGAGAACGACCATGTCCGTGATCTCTTGAATCACCGAACTGCCCGAGGTGCCGATATTGAGGCCGTCTCCCAGTGCCTGCCATGCCTGGCCATCCCAGCGGGCAATGCAGCATGTGTCGGTTGGTGCATAGTTCAGATGTCCGGCTATGATCAGGTCTCCGTTGTATACCGTCATGACGCTGATCGTTCCCCCGCCGGAGAATCCGTCGGTGAATGGACGCCACTGCTGGCCGTCCCAGGCAGCGATGCCGTCCCATGGGCGGAAGTCGGGGAAACGTGCATTGTACGAGAAGTCGCCGGCTGCGAGGAGATGCCCGTTGTAGACAGCGAGAGCGTACACGGTCTTATTCAGTCCTTCCCCGAGGGGCTGCCAGGAATTGCCATCGAATCTGGCGATGTAGGAAGGAATGGATGTGCCATCCGGGAGGTACCTACTCGCGCTGCTGGCGATCAATTGGCCATTATAGGTGGCCAGGGAGTATACGTCTCCGCTGATTCCTTCTCCCAATGGATGCCACTGCTGGCCGTCCCATGCGGCGACGTTGTTTGCCACTACGTCGCCGGCGACTTTGAACAGGCCGCCGACGATGAGCATCTCCGGTTGGGGACCAGGGCCGTCGGGATCCCATGTGATGGCGGCGTAGACCGTGCCGTCAACGCCGGGTACGGGGCCGGCGGATTGCCACTGGTAGGTTACTGCTCCTGCTTGGACCGCTACGAACGCTACTGCCACTGCTGCCAGACTGCCGATCTGCCGCCGTCTCATCCTGAGGCTCCTTATCAGGCCCTGGCGTCCTTGCCTCGGGCGAAAACCCTCTTTCATTCGATTTCGGTCATCTCCCCCAGTTGGCGATAAGCATCTGGAGGTCGCCGACATTGACGTAGCCGTCGCCCGTGATGTCGCATGGGGTACTAAAAGCAGCTTCGCCTTCTCTTGTTCCCCAGGCGGCGACGAGTACCTGCAAATCGCCGACGTTAACCTGACCATCCGCGTTGATGTCGCAATCATACTGCGGCACGAGAAAGGCCAGGCCGTTGGAGACCATGCCGTCGATTACGCTGAACCAGCCAGCGGCTGCCAATTTCCCTTCATATACGAGCAACGCATATGTATTGCTGTTTGTGTGGCCAACAGGCTGCCAATGGTGGCCGTCCCAGGCATTGATGTCGCTGGGGTTGGGGTCACCGTCCGGCGATGTGAAGTACCCCAGAGCAAACAGTCGGCCATTGTAGAGCGTCAAACCGCTGACAGACCCGCCGCGAGCGTCTGGCGGCAATCCATCGTTTCCGCTCAATGCATGCCACCGTTGCCCATCCCAGGCAGCCACGCCGTCACAGGCGACGTCTCCTATCTTTCTAAAACTGCCAGCGGCAACGAGTTGGTCGTTGTAAACGGCGAGCGACGATACCTGGCAGAACTGGGTATCGCCGACGCTGGTCCCCACCGGCTGCCATCGAACGCCGTCCCACTGCGCGATGCTTCTAGGAGACCGTCTGAGTATACACCCAAACCCCCATCTCTTTTCGATTTGGGGGGGTACTCGGCGGTCTTACTTGTAGCTGATTGCGCCCGGACATGCGGCCGCCGAGGCAAAAACTCCCGTTTCAGGCCGGTGCGGCCCCACCTGACGCGATTGCCGGTCGCCGTTTCACCCGGCTGACCATAGTTTCCTCAGATTGCAGGCCATACAGACCAGACGCCACTCGCTACGCATCCGCTCCATGCCGTTCAACAAAAACTGCCGGAAGCCCAACCCTCGCTTGATCCAGCCGAAGACCGGCTCGACGATCCATTTCCGCTGGGCATACGTTTCCCGCCCGCGCTTCGTTCGCAACTTGCGGGCCATCCGCTCCTTCGTCGTCAGCCCCGCCGGCGGCCGACCTCGCGGACTGGCTGGCATCCTTTCGCCATGCTTGAGCCGGCCCGTGGCGATGTACGCATCCAGATGGTTCCGCTCGGCCCACTGCACGTTCTGCTCACTGAAGTAGCCGCTGTCCGAAGATATCTTCCCAATCCGATGCCCTCGCCCCACATTCGTGCGAGCCTGTTGGGCCATCGGCTGGAACTGTTGCTTGTCGTTCGCCTCGTTCGTCACATCCGCCGCCACGATGATCTGGTGTTGGCGATCCACCACCGCCTGCGCGTTGCCGCACTGGTCGAACCCCTTGTTGCTGACCTTCATGATTTTCGTCGTCGGATCCGTGAAGTTGTACTGGGCCTTCGCGGGCGGTACCGCCTTTTCCGGCTTGCTCCGACGGCCACCCTTGGGCTTGTCGCCTGGCTTGTCAGGCTCTTCTTCCTGACGCTTGCATTCCTCTTCGGCGGCAGCCTTGGCCTGTGCTTCCAGCGCCTTCGCGCCTCCCGGATCTTCGCCAGGCGGCTCTGCCGCCGGGCCAGGGCCTCCGGCAGTTCGTCCCCGCGACGATCCACGCCGTAGGCCCGATCTTCCGCCTCATCCGCAGATTTGGCCTGCGACAGCAACTGACGGATCTCCTTGCGCAACCGGGCCTCCTCCTCTTTCATCCTTCCGTAACTCATCGCCTTGTGTCGCGAGGCATTCGCCCGGATCTTCGTGCCATCCAATGCCACGTGCCCCAGCTTCACCAGCCCCGCCTGCTGGCACAGCCGCAGCACCTCTACGAACAGCCCTTCCAGTTCTGTCAGGTGCTGCTTGCGAAAGTCGCTGATCGTCCGGAAGTCCGGCACATCCTCCTGCACGATCACCCGCCAGGCCGCATCTCGCTGACACCGCTGCATGATTCGTCGCGAACTGAATACGCCCTGCGTGTAACTGTACAGCAGCAGCGTGGTCATCATCCGCGGGTGGTACGGCGGATAGCCGCGCTGCTCTCGCTCGTACTTGCCGAAAATGGCCGACAGATCCAGTTCCTTGACCACGTCGAGCACGAAAAAGACAAGGTCGTTTTCCGGCAGCCACTCTCGCGGCGACGGCGGCAATAGCCAACTTTGATCCGGATTCCAGGGGCGGTAGGTCTTACTCATCCTTGAGCCTCGATCTGAAAGGATCTCTCCTTACCTGACTCGCCCATTATAACATATCTGTCAACTGTTACTCGGACAGTCTCCTAGAGGTGTCGTCCCCTGCGATATTGAAATAGCCGCCGGCATAGAGACGCCCCCGATATATCGCGAGCGCATTAACCGAAGCGGGGTCGCAATAAGGAGGAGTGAAGAGTCCGCCGGGGTAGCTGGTCCCTTCAAGGCCCGCGCCCATCGCATGCCATTGTTGGCCGTCCCAGCGGGCCACTCCGTTTGTCGTTACGTTACCCGCGGCTTCGAACCAGCCGCCGGCGAGAAGGTCCCCGTTATAGACCAGCAGCGACTGGACGGACCCAGAGTAATCTCCGTCATCTGTGCCGTTTGACAAAGGACGCGGTTGCTTGGTCATTCCGCCGTTCATGGATAGCCATTGCTGGCCATCCCAGCGGGCAATGCCGTTGCACTGCTGGTCACCTATGGAGGTGAACCAGCCTCCCATGATCAGGTCCCCGTCGTATTCCAACAGGGTAGCTGGCAGTGGGGCGGGGCCATTGCCATCTTCGACGAGAGCCTGGCCCATGGGGTCCAGAACCTGATCGTCCCAGGATGCGACGCCGAAGTATGTGCCGCTACCAAGACTGTGGAACGTCCCGCCCAGGAGCAACTTGCCTTCGTAGGAGGCGAGAAGCGACACGTTGTAGTTCTGGCCCTGACCGAGAGTGTGCCACTGCTGGCCGTCCCAGCGTGCGACGTTGCCGCCGGCGGCGATCAGATCGCCGTTGTATACGCACAGGGCTTGGGCGAAGACATCGTCTGGCAGCGGCTGCCAAGATGCACCGTCCCAGCAGGCTATCTTGGTAGAACCGTCCAATTCGACTACCGAACGGACCAACTGGTGTTTATAGACAGCGAGGGCATAAACCAAAAGGCCGTCTTGTTCATTGAGGATCTGCCAGCTGCTGCCGTCCCAACCGGCAATGGTGGCGTGACGGAAGGGCTGGCCACTGCTGTAGTCTTCGACGTGTTTGGCCAGAAAGAGCTTGCCATCATATATGACCGGTTGCCAGATGGTCACGTTGCCCGCTTCGATTGGTTGCACCAGGCCATTGCCCAACGGCTGCCAGGTCTGACCGTCCCAGCGAGCGAGGTGTCGCATAGCGGGATCGTCGCCGAAGGGACCACCCACGGCGATCAACTCGTCCTGGTATATGGTCATCTGGTAGACGTACGGGCAGGTTGAGCCAGGTGATTCTACAAGCATTGGTGACCAGTGCTGGCCGTCCCAAGCTGCCATACCGCAACTAATGTACCGGTTTTGCACGTCATCATGAATGTAGAAAGGGCCGCCTCCGGCGATCAGCTGGCCGTTGTACACGGCCAGGGCCATCACGAAGCTGTCCAGCCCGTCTCCGAGCGGCTCCCAGGATTCGCCGTTGAACCTGGCGATGTACGGTGGGGAATCCGTTTCCTGCGAATAGTAAATGCCCCCGGCGATCAGTTGGCCGTTGTAGACCGCCAGCGAACGCACCTCCCCGCTCATTCCGTTTCCAAGGGCATGCCACTTCTGGCCGTCCCAAGCGGCGATGTTGTGGGTGATGACGTCGCCGGCGACTCTGAACGTTCCGCCGACGACGAGCATATCCGGCTTGGGGCCGGCCCCGTCGGGGTCCCATGTGGTGGTGGCGTAGACCAGGCCATCGACGCCGGGGACGGGGCCTGTGGATTGCCATTGGTAGGTTACTGCTCCCGCTTGGACCGCTGCGAAAACCACCGCCGCTGCTGCCAGACTGCCGATCTGCTGCCGTCTCATCCTGAGGCTCCTTGTCAGGCCCTGGCGTCCATGCCCAGGCCGAAAACACTTGCCGACGTACCGCTGGCGCTCTTGCAAATCGCGGAAGGCAAAAGGATTGCCCGGCAGGAGAGGGGCTTTCGCAGGACCGGCTGCGCAGCATCAGCACCGGCGGGGGGAAACTCTCCTCTGCGATGGCCTGTTGCGACTGTCTGTTCCTTCCAGCCGGAGCAGCATCCCTCTAAACGTTATCGGTCAGCGGGTAACGGAATGTCGAGCGAAAATGCGACTGCGGGCCAACGACTACTCCGCCTTGAAAGAAATGCGGCGGCATGCGCCAATACGTTGCAGGTCGCAGGTCCTTCGGCTAGGCCGCGTCGACTTGACGGGGCCCATGGGGGCTGGCACGATAGCTGCTGCAGGCGAAGACGGGCTCTGCGGCAGGTCTCAGATTCTCGGGTGCCACTGGCAGCTTGCCTGCCAGTGCCAAACCCAAGCCGCTCCAGCCTGTTTCGCCGCGGGACGCACGATCTACTGTACGCAGATACGCGGAAGGTGAGATATGCTTGAAATCATCATTCTCGGTGCCTTGGCCCTGATCGTCCTGGTGCTGATCTTCTCCATGGTCAGCATCTACAACACCCTCGTTCGCTATCGCAATCGCTTCCAGAACGCCTTCGCCCAGATCGAGGTCCAGCTCAAACGCCGTTACGACCTCATCCCCAACCTGGTAGAGACCGCCAAAGGCTACATCAAGCACGAGCGAGAGACCCTCGAAGCGGTCGTCGCAGCCCGTGGCCAGGCCATCAGTGGCCTGCAGCGGGCAAGCCAGAACCCGGCTGACGCGGGCGCCATCAAGCAACTCGGCGGAGCGGAAGCAATGCTGGGCGGCGCGCTGTCGCGACTGCTGGCCGTCGTCGAGGCCTACCCCGACCTCAAGGCCAACCAGAACATGATGCAGCTCAGCGAGGAACTGACCTCCACCGAAAACCGCGTCGCCTTCGCCCGACAGGCCTTCAACGACGCCGTCATGGAATACAACATGTACAAGCAGTCCTTCCCCCCAGTGATGTTCGCGGGCATGTTCGGCCACGGTCAGGACGCCACGCTGCTGGAATTCGAGGACCGCGACGCCATCCAGAAGGCCCCGAAGGTCTCGTTCACCTGATCGCCAGCACACCCATCGCCGGCGTCGCCGTCGGCGGCACAACCAGAGGTAACGGCTGATGCCCGCCGTAATGAACTTCTTTCAGTTGCAGGACCAGGCCCGAAAGAAAACCGGCCGGCTCATCCTTCTGTTCGCAGCCGCCGTAACCACGATCGTGCTCGTCACCTACATGGCCGTGGCATTTATCTGGGTGGCGGGCGTATCGCATGCCACCAACCAGACGGATTCAAATGAATGGACCCAACGCGCTGTCACCCACGACATATGGGAGCCGCATCTGTTCGCCCTCGTGCTGGGCGGCGTGGTGGCTATCGTCGTCATCGGCATACTCATAAAACTGTACCAGTTGCGAACGGGCGGCCGCGCCGTGGCCGAATCCGTCGGCGCCCGGCTCATCGACCCGACACTCGCCACCGGCCAGGAGCGCAAGGTCCTTAACGTCGTCGAGGAGATGGCGATTGCCTCGGGAATCCCCGTCCCGCCGGTCTACATCCTCGACGAGGGCGGCATCAACGCCTTCGCCGCCGGCTACACCCCCAAAGACGCTGTCGTCTGCGTCACCAAAGGCACGGTCGAACGCCTCGATCGCGACGAACTCCAAGGGGTGATCGGCCACGAGTTCAGCCACATCTTCAACGGCGACATGCGCCTCAACATCAAGCTGATAGGCGTGCTGAACGGCATCCTGGCGATCGGCCTGATCGGCTGGTTCATCCTGCGGTCGTCCATGCAGACCAGCCGGGTTGGCTATCGCCGCAGGAGCAAAGACAACGGCGTCCCCATGGCCCTGATCCTCGTCGGGCTTGCCATGCTGATCATCGGCTACATGGGCACCTTCTTCGGCAACCTCATCAAGGCCGCCGTCAGCCGGCAGCGCGAGTTTCTCGCCGACGCCTCCGCCGTCCAGTTCACCCGCAATCCCTCCGGCATCGCCGGCGCTCTCAAGAAAATAGGCGGCTACATCGGCGGTTCGAAAATCACACACCACGGCGCAGCCGAGGTCAGTCACATGTTCTTCAGCCAGGCCTCCGTATCCTGGCTGGACTTCATGCTGGCCACGCACCCGCCGCTGCCCGAGCGAATCCGCCGCATCGAGCCGACCTGGGACGGCCAGTTCGAAAAGAGCGTACCGCTGAAGGGCGAGGTCGCTGCCCGGATGCCGGCCTCAGCCCTCGCCGCTGCGGCAACCTCTCCCGGTGCAGCCGTTGCAACTGCAAGCCCCGCCGGCAAGCAAGGCCACCCAGGCGGCGATAACCTCGACAGCGCCGCCACCCTGATCGAGCAACTGCCCGAATCGGTCAAGACTGCCGCTCACGAGCCATTCTCAGCCCGTGCCCTCGTTTATGCCATGCTTATCGACGACGATTCCGCCGCGCAGGCTCGCCAGATGGAATACCTCCAAGCCGAATCCTGGCGCGGCGCCGCAGACGAGACGAAACGACTCCTCGCCGACGTGCAGACCATGAACGACCAGCATCGGCTGCCCGCCCTCGACCTGGCGATGCCAGCCCTGCGTCAGCTGTCACAGTCACAGTACGACGAGTTCTGCCACAGCGTTGACCTGCTCGTCCGCGCCGATAACCACATAAAGCTGTTCGAATGGACCGTGCAGAAGCTGGTCGTGCACAACCTCTCGCCCCAGTATCGACCGCGCCAGGCCTCGCCGGGTGCAGTACTACGGCCTTGGCCGGCTCGGTCATGAATGCAGCGTGCTGCTCTCAACCTTGGCGTACATGGGGCAGCGAGAGGCGGCTGCCGTCCAGGTCGCTTTTGCCGCCGGCGCCAACCTTCTACCTCGGATCGGTGCCGGGCTTGCCATGGTCAGCCAGGACGCCTGCACCTTTGAGACCTTGGAAGCCAGCATCGACAAACTCAACAAGGTCGCCCCGCGTCTCGAAGCAGCAGATCGTCGGGGCGTGCGCCGCAACAGCCCTGGCGGATGGCCAGGTAACTGTCCGCGAAAAGAGCTCTTCGAGGCATGTTGGCCCTGCTGGGCTGCCCGGTGCCCCCGACCTTGGCCTCACGGTAAAGCCCGTATCTTTACACAGCGTTCCAGCCCGCCTAGGATGGTCGGGAGCGTGGCGCCGGGATGGCGCGTGCAGGGGCGATGGTCCAGACGCCCGAATGGCTGGCTCGGGGTCGAGGGTCAGTCGTCAGGCGCCGAATCCGAATGGTTTCACAGGCATGAGTTACAGGAGTCTGACTTGTCGGCAGACGCAGGCCAGACAAACGAAGAGCACGACTCGCTGCCGAGCCACGTAGGGGTATTTCGTGCCGGCAAGGTAGAGCTGGATCACGCCTCCGGCTGGCCGGACGGTGTGCAGGTCCGCGTCCAGGTGGCTGACAGCGACAAGTGCATCCGGTGTGAAGGCCCTGCCGTAATCGCCGGTTTCGGCCCGGCCGGCCGTTGCGTCGCCGATCTGCTCAACAAGCACGGCATTGACTACATCGTCATCGACCGCAACCCCAAGACAGTCACCACGCAGGAAGAACTGGGCCGACGGGTCGTTCTTGGCGACGTCAGTGACCCGGCCGTCCTGGATGCGGCAGGGATCCGCGTGGCCAGACTGCTGGTGATGACGGTGCCGGATGAAAAATCGACCGTCCGCGCAATCCGATCAGCCCGCCTGATGAATCCCGCCCTCGTGATCCTCGCTCGGACGGAATACGTCTCGACGGGGATGAATGCCCGCAAAGCCGGGGCCAGCGCCGTAATCAGCGCCGAACTCGCCGTCGCCAAAGAATTCCACGAGCTGCTCATGGTGAACCTTGCCCGGACCGATGCCGTGCAGCCCGGAATGACCAATGGCCATACTGGCGGTTGAAGCAGCCCCTCGAATCGCGTACCATAACGAAAATGTGATGGTCCTGGTTAGGCCGCTGCGGCCATTTTCACTGCGATCGGGTTTCCGACTGACGTTGATCACGAACAGCATCGCTCCATTTTGGCTTGTTGGTTATCCTTATCGGATTGGCCGTGATGGCCAGTATCGGCTGGCGGCTCATCCGTCGCTATCGCAGGCAGGTGATGCAAGACGATGGCAGTACGGGAGTTTGGACGATCGAGGATCTTGAGCGGATGCGCGACACCGGCCAGATCACCGACCAGGAGTTCAAGATCCTTCGCGACCACACGATGCAGGGCTTCATGGCCGGACGAAAACGCAATAAACCCGGCAAATCAACTTCGCCGGGCAAACCGAACGATAGAATAGGTGGGTAGTTAACCATCGCTGCCTGCCGACGTACGGCGCGGTTCAGGCGAAACTGAGTATAGTTACAGTCTAAGGATACGTTATGAGCGGTACCGGAAAAGGGGACACCGGCGGCCAGAAGGGCAGCAACAAGCGCTCGAGCTATTGCTCGTTCTGCGGCAAGGGCTACCGCGAGGTCGGGCCCATGGTCGAAGGGCCCAACGACGTCTACATCTGCTCGTCCTGTGTGGAGCTCTGCCACAACATCATTCGCCAGGAAAAGCGGAAACTCGCCTCCTCCCGGCCGCTCTTTACGTCGATCCCGACGCCCCGCCAGATCATGGAACATCTCGACAAGTACGTCATCGGCCAGGACCGGGCCAAACGCGTCCTCAGCGTCGCCGTGCACAACCATTACAAGCGGCTCCTGCACTGCGAGACAGCGGACGAAGAGGACGTCGAAATCGGCAAGAGCAACGTCCTGCTTATCGGACCGACCGGCAGCGGCAAGACCTACCTGGCCGAGACGCTGGCGCGGATGCTTAACGTCCCGTTCGCCATCGCCGATGCCACACCGCTGACCGAGGCCGGCTATGTCGGCGAGGACGTCGAAAACATCCTGCTGCGCCTGCTCCAGAACGCCGACTACGACCTCGAGGCCGCCCAGCGCGGCATCGTCTACGTCGACGAGATCGACAAGATCGGCAAGACCTTGAACAACGTCTCGATCACGCGCGACGTCTCCGGCGAGGGCGTCCAGCAGGCCCTCCTCAAGATCCTCGAAGGCACCGTCGCCAACGTGCCGCCCCAGGGCGGCCGCAAGCACCCCGAGCAGCAGTACATCCAGATGGACACCAGCAACATCCTGTTCGTCTGCGGCGGCACGTTCATGGGCCTGGAAGACATCGTCAAGCGTCGTCTGGGCCGCAAGAGCATCGGCTTCGCCGCCGAAGGCCTTGGCCATGTCGCCGAGGCGAAGATCGAAGGCAACGTCGTCCGCAGCGCCACGCCCGAGGACCTGGTCGAGTACGGCATGATCCCCGAGTTCGTCGGCCGGCTGCCGCTGATGGTCGCCCTCGACTCGCTGGACGAGACACACCTGGTTCGCATTCTGCGTCGAGCCGAAGAACGCCCTGATCAAGCAGTACAAGCGGCTCTTCCAGATGCACGGCTGCGAGGTCGACTTCACGCCCGGAGGCCCTGCAGGCAATCGCGGAACGATCGATGGAACGCAAGACCGGTGCCCGCGCCCTCCGCAGCGTGATCGAAGAAGCGATGCTCGACCTGCTGTTCGACCTGCCGGAGCAGAAGGCCGGCGAGCGGTTCCTTATCACTGAAGAGGTAATCAGCCCGACAGCCGCGCTGATGGATTTCAAACGCAGCCGGCGCAAGGAATCCGCCTGACGCCAGGCCCGCTACACGGCGACACCAAAAGACACAAAGCCCCTCTAAAGAGGGGCTTTGTATTGCGCACCGGAAATCAGCACGGGCAGATTACAGAAGACCTTTGTGCAGGGCTGCCACTGGCAGCTCACCTGCCAGTGCACCGTCTTGAACCAATATCAGCCGTTCTCCGTGCCTCTGTGTCTCCGTGGTCAAAAAAGACCTACGCAAACGTAACCTGGGCGACAAAGTATGTCTCCGGCGTAGGTACCGTAAAGCATACCTGCTGCCCGTCAATGACAGCACCGGTTTCCCACGAAGGATGGTTCGCCTGGTGCGGGTCCGTAAGGATGACCTTCGCCTGTCGCTTGCCCTTGGGCAAGGCAACACGCACGTTCATCGCCGGCGCCGTATCAGCAGGATTATAATTGACAAAATGCAGGTCGACGCCATGTGCGGCCCCGCCTTTGTCCGCGATCGCCTCCACGAAAACGAGATCATTCCCGGTCACGCTATGGGTAAGCGGTCCGACCGACGGTCGCATCGTCGACCGCCTTGCGGAATGTATCGCGATTCCGCACGGCAAACACGTTGGCTCCCCACACGGCGAACCAGTCGCTGAAGTTCCACGTCGTCTCGACGTCCCAATTCGGCACATACACGAACCGCCCCTTGCCGACCGTTACCACCTCATACTGATCGCCAGGGGCATGCCCCAGCCAGCGGGAAAGCGCATGTTCCGGCGTCCGCGGCCGATACCATTCGTTGAAGCCGGCTGCCTTGCCGGAGGCTATCACGCCGCCGCCCGCCTTCATGAACGCATCCAACGCATCAATCCACTTGTCCGACAACGCCTGGATCTCGGGCAGTGCCACGATCCGATACCTGCTCAAATCGTCGATCTGCCCGTCGTAGATGATCCCCCACGGAACCTTCTCAACCGCCAGCGTCTGCTCAAACGCCATCAGTTGCTCGTGTACCTTCGCGCAGTTGTAGTTGGTCGAAGGCTCCGACCGCAGCACGGCTACGTCATGCAAATGCGTTCGCTCATGGTAAAGTCGCAGATGGCCGCGAAGGAACTGCGTAACCGGCGTAAAGACGCTGCACTCGCCGAGGTCGTTCAGCCAGCCATGTCCCTCGACGAACTTGCGGTAGCCGTATACCTGCCCTTCCACGGCCGCCAGTTCCGAGCCCGCCCCGTCAATGACCGTGACATGCGTCGAGTGCGAGGACTTCCAGAAACGTACCTCGGTAACGATCGACCCGTTCTTCTGCACCCCGGGCCGATAGCCGTCGATGCAGCTGAAATCCAGAATGTCCGCGAACGCGCCGTGACAGATCCCATGGTCGAACGCCCGGTTATGCCCGTGCACCCCCTTGATGTTCATGCCGACAACACAGTCCGGCTTCTGGCGTTTCACGTGCTCCGCCATGTCCTGGTAGAACTCGACCACGCTGGCGATGCGATGATCGATCCAGTCCTGGATCTGCGGCGTGCGGATCCTATCCAGTCGCCACGGCGGGGACGCCTGGCTCCAGATCGGCGGCACGACATCCGGGTACTCTGCCAGCCCGTAACGCTCCTCGCATTCAGCCAGCGTGTACTTCCGCTTGACCAACTCGCGAGCGTGTCTTACGCAGTGCTCGCACCGGCACGACCGCGGCTCATGCCGCAGGATCTGGTTATCGAAGAAGATCTCGTCCGCCTCGATCTCCTGCACGGCCACGTCCAGCACCTTCTTCGTGTAAGCCCGGTAGCCGGGATGATTCAAGCACGGGAACCATCGCTGGAGTTGGAAGCCCATATACGTGACGAAGTTGCCAGATTGGTCCTTGCGCATCCACTCGATCGCCTCGGGCACCTCCTTGAAGAAGTAGTCCGTGAATATCGTCCCACCCACGTACACCGAGATCATCATGCCGCGCTTGTGCAGTTCCTTCGCATAGGAGACGATCTCGTCGATATACGGCCGCTCGCGCACCAGGCCGAAGCCCTTGAAGAACTGCGCCCGCTCCGGGATCTGCAGCCCCAGCCGACACATCTTCTCAACGTTTTCGGGAGTCTTGTATTCGGTGGCCCGGTGCTTTTCTGCCGGACTCGCCGAGCCGCGGTTCCGGTAGAACCAGAGAGGCTCGTGCGTCGGGAAGACCGTCTCGCCAGCCAGCCGTTGGAGTTCCTCCAGGTCTTGCGGAAAAGGCCTGTCCGGATCGCCGCGCAACCACCGTTTCGCTTCAACCGAGTCCATCGCTATCCTCCACGCAGTGACATCCTGCAGACTCACTCGCCCCTGCCAACAAAACCGATCTCAAGTCACATTCCAACCCGGATGAGACACTGTATAGATAAGGCTGTTCTCCGTGCCTCAGTGCCTCCGTGGTTCAGCCAACCACCCGTCCGTCGGCATCCGTCCGCCATTGAATCTCCAGCCGGTCCTCACACAGGGCAACGACATCGTTGATGTCACCGTAGGCCAGCAGCCCTGGCAGCATTACGCCCAGCCCCGTGGAATTCAGATCCTCCTCAAGGAACCGCCGGAAGCTCGCCGGCAGATACCGAACCGCCGCCCGGGGCAGCAGTTCCAGCCCCGCCATCGCGCAGGCGAACACCAGCGGTACGGACCAGGCTTCCTCCGCCTCCATGCACTTGATCTGGCCACGGTGATCTTCCAGAAAGTCCAGGATCTGCCGCACGCGGAGACCCACCAGCGTCCGGTCGAAGATCAGCATCGCCCGGGCGGCATTGGCCTCCTGCGAGCGATACAGAAACGCGTTGCCGGGCCAGTACTCGGGAGGATGCGGCTCGGTCCAGTCCAGCAGGCCCAGCTCGCCGTCCTGCGCAGCCGTGGCACCGGTGACGCGAACGGTCTGCCCTGCCTGCCCCGCAAAAACATATGGTACCGGACATCGCTGCCAGTCGCGAATCTTCAGAACATCAGCCAGACCTTCCGGCGCCACCCCCCGAGGCTCCGGCGCCAGCCGCTTGATCTGCTGCGCCAGCGTCACCTGGACCCGGTCGCGCTGCACGAGACCGGTTTCGCCTGTGAACGTCTCCTTGCTCTCGAGAAGCCGCACGTGGTTCCATGTGCGGTGATCGGCGCCGGGCAGGTCGTACTGCCGGCCGATGAAGTCATAGACCGCCTCGACCATCGGGTGCGTGTAGCCGTGCTCGTCATCCACACAGAACAGTTCCGTCACACTCGCCGCCGCGCCCGCCAGATCATAGATCCGCCGCAGAGTCGCGTAGGACTTCGCCGTCTCTTCAAAAGCCGTCTCCGTTACGATCATCGCCGGCCGCGGCACCGTGCAGGCCAGCAGATCCACCGCGACCACACCGCGCACCCCGGCCTGCCAGCAGTTCTGCTCCGCGTCACCCCCGCCGACCATGCCCTCGCCCCGGATGATGCACACCGGGATGGCAAACGCCAGGTCCCCCAGGTACGCCGCCACGTACCGTGTCATCGTCCCGCCGCCGGACACCCCGGTGATGCCGATGTTCTCCCGCCTGGCGAACGGGAAGGTCGCCAGGAAATCGCGCATCCTGCGCTGCTTCGCTGATGTAAAACCTTACCGGCTGGATGCCCGCCAGCGTCGACAGATCGCCGGTCCGATCGTGTTCGGACGTCGGCGTCTTGCCGGGAATCGGTTCGTTCCGCACGCGGTTCCAGTATTCACGACGCTCCCCGTTGCCAGAATGATCGTACACCAGCGTGGGGATGCCGTTGTATGCGAAATAGGCACAGGGGTTCTGGTGATCCTTGCCAGCCTTGCCCTCCGCCCAGTGCCCTTCCGGCATCACGATCGCCACTCCCTTGGCGTTCGGCCTGTCCGGTACATAAAGGTTGATCGGATCGAACGTGCCGGGAAAGACCTCCAGCAGCCACTTCTCGACGCGGTAGCCGTCGCGCGGGATCGTGCCGCAGTGAATCCGGCGAGGTTCGCCCGTCAGCGGCACCAGCGGTCCCACCGCCTGACGATACCACTGCCGCGTTTCCTCGGCCCACGCCGTCACATCGGCGGGCGTCTTCAAGGCTGCCAGCCGGCTGTTGCGCCGCGCAAGGGCCTCCTGCACGAGCGAGGACAACCACGATGCATATTGCTCCGCAACGTCCGACGTGTTCATGGAATACTCCTGGCAATCTGCTGCCAATTGGCCAGTGCCACGGATAAAATGCCCAACCCGATTGTACCGTACCAGCCGACCGAGGTCCGCTCCCCGAACGCCAGCACTGACACAACCGCAACAATGATAATCTGCGTGATGCCAGCCACCGCGAAGACGATCGTCGACGTCGAACAGGCATTCAACAGGCCCAGACCGCCCATCGAGCCCACTGCCAGCAGCACCCCCAGGCCGATCACCGCCCCGAACGGCTTGCTCGGCTGACCAGGTCTCAGCACATCAACCGCCACGCAGATTGTCAGCACCAGGTAGGCCACGGCCAGCAGAACAAACCCGTACGCACGAAAGTCGCCCGCGCTGCATCCCGCCCGCATCTGCCCCAGGTTCCGCTGCCCGATCGCCAGCAGGCTGTTGGTGACCAGCACCGTACCGAGAACAGCCAGGTACAGCAGATCCTGACGCCGTCGACTGCTCCGGTCGCTGACCGAAGGGCCAGCCGTCTCCGCCTGTGCAGGCCGGATCGATGCCGCAATGACGCACAGCACGCTCGTGGCGATCGCCACGTACTGCAGCGGGACAAGCGTTTCAGAGAGGAACAGGCCCGAGTAGGCAAGCGTCGGAATGAATGCCAGCGACACGACACACCAAAGCGGCGACAGCGGCCCGAGCCGCAGCGCGACACCGAACAGCCGGATCGTCACATATTGGCCCACCCCGCCGACGATCCCCCAGACCCACACCGCCCTCGGTACGTCATATAGATGCAGATGGGTCTGACCAAAAAGGATCGCGAAAACGAGAGCGCCTACAGCTGAGGCAACGCCAAGCATCCGGATCGGAGCGATCCCGCGAGGCTGGCCCACCCGGTACGCCACGGCAATGAGGCTGAAGCTCACCCCAGCCAGCATCGGCAGAAAGAACGACTCAAAAGCCGCTGACAAACCACGTCTCCTTGCACCAGATCGTCAACCGAATGCAAGCAGCGAAGTCTACCCTCAATCAGGCGGCGTGCAAGGAAGGCGTGCCCGACAAGACACCAATAATGACAATACCCAGTAGCGCGGCTTGGTCTCGCCCTTACAGCCGGACAGCAGGACCGTACCAACCGACATGCTCATCGCCTGTGCGATTTCGCCGCCAGCACCCGCTCAATCTCTTCCGCCGACATGCCGCGCTCAACCATCGACCGCTTCAGCTCGTTCGTAGACTGCGCCTTAGCCACATGCGCCCATATCCCAGCGATCCCCAGCGCCAGCGGTGTGCCGAAAATCAGTATAACCGCCAGCGACGCGGTATCCATTGCCATTGCCAGCATGTCTGATCTCCAGAAGAACAGGGCACCAGTCTACTGCTTTCTCTCGGGTAGTCGCAACAAGACATGCTTTCTTTCACGAACTGCTTGTCGAATTGTCATCCTCAGCAAAGCGTAGGATCCCCTGCTCGACAGACCTTCAGACTGCGCGCTTCGCAGCCTCACCGCGTTCCTACGGCTGGCTCGTCACCGAATCCAGCCAGCTCGTAAGCGTCAGACCATACACGTCCGGCTCCAGGTAGATCATCATGCAATGATCGCCATACGTCTGCCAGAACGTCTTCGGCGGGGACGCAGCCTCGTACACGGTCAACGCACTCTCCAGTGGCGTAAGGCTGTCATCCGGCGAATGAATGATCAACTTCGGCCCGCGAACCTTCGGTACATAGGCAAGCATGTCGAAGTCCTCGGGCAGCTGCGTCCGCACCAGCTCCGGGCCGATCACCTGGTAGAACATCCTCTGCGGCAACGGCATGCTGGCCAGCACATTCTCCATCACGTCCGAGACAACCAGGCTGCTCTCCATGATCAGCCCGGCCACGTCGTACTCCGCCGCTACCCGCGCCGCGATGGGCGATCCCAGGCTCACCCCGAACGCGATCACCTTCTTGTGCAGCGTCATCGCGTACCCGGTCACGGCCAATGCATCGTCTACGACGTGCTCAAGACTCGCCTCGCCCGGGCTGTCCCCGAACCCCTCATAATCCATTAGAAGAATGTCATAGCCCCGGTCTCCCAGTACCGGAAACGCCAGCGTCGCGTACAACGATTTGTTTCCCCCGGATCCAGGAATGACTACAACCAGCGCCTTCGATGGCGGCGACGGCACATACCAGATCATCACGCTTCGCCCCGGCCCGACCGGCACGCTTCGCTCCTCATAGGGATACCCCAGGTCCGCTGGCGTAACCGTGATCTGCCGGTCCCAACTCAGCACGATCTCATCCAGGGATAGCGAATTGCCGCAGCCAGCCAGAGCAGCCAGGCCGATGACAGCGGACGTTACCATGCGGCGCATAGATACCCCCTGCCTCCGCGGCCGGCGGCATCTGCGTGCTCGCCGTTTGCGCGAGCGATTCGTATGGCCTGCTCAGAGCTCCCCCGTGTCGGCAGCGTCGCCGGCCTTACGGCTTCAGAGTCTCAATAACGATCTTCAACTGCTTCTCCCTGTGCTCGTAGGGCACCTCATGCTTGTGAAACGGGTAGATCTCCATCTCGCGCGACGCGGACATGTGATTGTAGGCCGCGAAGATCGTGCTCGGCGGGCAGACATCATCCCACAGGCAATTCAGCACCACTGTCTTGCACGTGATCCGAGGCGCCAGGTTCATGCAGTCGCAGTAGCTCAGCGTCTCAAATACGCAGTCGTACAGACGCGGATGTATCTTGACGAAGTTGACGATTTCCGGATACGGCCCGTTCGGCGCAATCTCCGCCGCCCGCTTAAAGTGGCACAGGTACGGAATATCCGGCATCGCCAGGATCGGCCGACTCGACAGCGCCGCCGCCGCTAACGTCAGTCCCCCGCCCTGGCTTATCCCCGTGATCGCCAGTCGATCCGCATCGACCTCCGGCTGGTTCGCCAGCACCTCGATCGCCCGTACCGCATCGGCGTACACGTACCGATAGTAGTAATTCCGCGGATCGCGGATGCCCTGCGTCATCCACCCGGAGAAATGCCCACCCTCATAGACCGCGGCATCCTGCGACAGCCCGTTCTGCCCCCGGCAATCCATGCTCAAGACGCACAGACCCTGGTAAGCATACCCAAGCATCTCCATCAGCTGCGGCGCCCGGCCGCTGTAGCCGTGATAGATGCACACCCCGGGAAACGTCCCGCTTCCCTGGGGCCGCACATACCAGCCGGCAATCCTGCCGCCCTTGTACCCGTCAAAGCGAACGCTGAAGCACTCCAGCCCCTTGGCCGCCAGACCGTAAGGCACCATCTCCACATTAAGCGGCTGGCCCAGCGCCTCCGAGACCGTCTGCTCCCAGAACTCATCAAAGTCGGCCTGTCGCGTCAGCGCCGGCCGATACTCCCGCAGCTTCTCCAAAGGCATATCAATAGAAGGCACGCATTGACTCCTTACTCGCACAAAAATGAGGGTAGCCAGTGATCAATGGCCCGCAGCCAGTAACAGCAACGAAAAACCGGCTGGTCATAAGCCGTTGCCGTTACTAAGCACTCAGCACTCAGCACTCAGCACTCAGCACTCAGCACTCAGCACTCAGCACTCAGCCCTCAGCACTGTCGTTATGCGTCGTTGCCGTTACTCAGCACTCAGCACTCAGTCCTCAGCACTGTCGTTATGACGTAGGACTGACCCAAGTCTTCGTCTTCACAGCCTCGTAGAACGCCTCCATCACAGCCGATCGCAAGGCAGCCTCCGCCGGTGTGACAAGCGGCGCACTCTTGCCCATCACCGCATCCAGGAAGAGCTCGAACGCGTGAGGCAGCGCCTCCGGCAGATCCTTCCAGGGTTCCTTGCCGTCAGCCCCTTCAACCTTGCTGCTCTGGAAGTACAGTTTGCCGGCATCGACATGAGCATGCCCTTCCGTCCCGCTGATCAGCAGGGGCACCGGATTGACCACATCCACCCAGCCCGCTGCCAGCGTACCGATCGCGCCGCTCTTGAACTGCATGAGACCTTCGCCGGTCTCGTCGCAGTCGCCGTACCGCCCGGTCACGACCTTGATATCCGCAGTCACACTTTCGACGTGGCCGAACATCCACAGCATGATGTCCAGCACATGCGTCCCGAGATCACCGAACGCCCCGCACCCGGCGATCGCCGGGTCGGCCATCCAGCGATAGTCTTTATCGAACCAGCCGCCCAGCGACCCTTTATGGCAGTTGGACATCCGCACCCGCGTGATCTTGCCGAAGCTGCCCTTGGCAACATGCTGCCGCAGGAATTGGTAAATCGGGTTGCCCCGCATGAAATAGCCGGTCTGAAACAGCACGCCCGCCTCTTCGATCGCCTTGGCCATCGCGAAGGCGTCCTTGCCGCTCATGCCCAGCGGCTTCTCGACGAACATATGCTTCTTCGCCGCCGCCGTCGCCAGCACCAGTTCCTCGTGACGGTTCGTCTCCGAGCAGATCACGACGGCCTGAACCTCCCCATCACCGAGGACATCCGCATAACTGCCAGCAACCGCCGCCCCAAGTTCGCCCGCAACCTTTTCTGCCCGTTGGGCCTCATGGTCCCAGACAGCCTTGACCGTCACCTCCCCAGCCCGCTCTTTCAACCTCTTGACGAACCCGGGTGTGTGGATGTGCCCTGTGCCAAGAATCGCTACGCTGATCATTACCATGCTCCGTGCTTCCGCCCGCCAGCTGCCCGGACGGCCCCGTCCCGCTTGCAGCCAACAGCCGAAATAACTCCAATGACATTCGCCAGCAGACAAATATGACCAGACGACATGATGTGCATGTAACAGCAGCCACGCAAGCCGCGTACATCTCAGCCGCGCCTTCGTGTATCTGTCGATGTAGTGTTTTCCCGCCCGGCAGAGGGGGAATCGCCCGCGCAGATCTGGCGGATCACCCCTGGCAGGGGCGAAAGGGAATAGCCGAGGACGCCAGTCCTGCGAACCGACCGGGCATCGCAATGGGGGTTAGCCCCGTCAGTGGCGACAGAACCTTCCACGTCGGTCACGCGCACCGCAATCGTTCAACGTACCAGAACCGCAAACTGACGTGCCCACCGCCATAGAGGGAGAAGGATATGTCCGCCGGGCTGTGCGGTTGCCTGAACCGCAGGCAAGCCACGGAAGGGATCGCCAATAACGCCGCTACCCCCGCCCGAGCCCGGTGACATATCATCTTAGCAGCTGATGCAATATACAGAATCTCCCCTCTCCAGGGAAGCACAATCTCCAGAATTCCGGGGCATCACTTCCGTTCGTAAGTACAGACCAGCATTCCTTCTTCAAGAATGAGCCCCTGCATCGCTCGCAAGAGATCCCCCTTGGTTACCGGACGTTGCACCTCAATCGGCTCCCGCAGCGCATAAACGTGGAACTGGTAGCGATGCCTCCCGTGCCCACGTGGCGGGGCAGGCCCCCGATACCCGATCGTGTCCCAACTGTTGAATCCCTGCAGGGCCAGCGGCAGGTTCGCCGGCTTGACGTCCGGCGTGATCCCTTCCCCGATGATCCGAGTGTCCGATGGCAGCTTATAGAGCACCCAGTGCACCCACGGCTCCGGACTCGGCGCATCCGGATCGTCCACAATCAGGGCATATTCTTGCGCATCCGGCCGGCCGTCGATATGGATCGGCGGCGAGATATCCTGTCCGTCCCCCGTATAAATCTGAGGGATAGGTTTGTTCGGCCCAAGAACGGGACTTGTCACGTTGATCGCCATGGACTTCGCCCTCATCGCCCCCACGTTTAGACGATTCTATGGCGCGCAGATCAAATCCGCCGAAACGCAGTGAGAACGTGCCCGCCAGAGGCAAAAAGAAAGGAAACTGGCGAAGGAGGGACTCGAACCCTCACGAGCTTTACGCCCACGGGTTTTTGAAACCCGCGCGTCTGCCATTCCGCCACTTCGCCTGAGTCGTTTATCCTAGTCGCTGTCTGCATCCTGTCAAGCACGGCATCCCGCGTCGCCGGCTCAACACGCTTGCGCGGAAAGACTTGCGCAACGCCAGGCCAATCACCCCTTGGCGGTGTTGCCGAGCACCTCATTCAGTGCGCCACTGCGAAGACCCTGAAGATCCAGCGACACGAAGACAAATCCGATCTCCTTGAACCGTTTGACAATACTGTCCCGCACCGCCGGCTGTGCGAACGCGGCGATCTCATCCGCCGGGATCTCCAGCCGGGCGAGGTTGCCATGATGCCGCACCCGGCAGTCCAGCAGCCCCAATCCTCGCAGAAACGCCTCCCCCTCTTCGATCTGCCGCAGCTTCTCCCCCGTCACCTCCTGCCCGTAAGGAATTCGGCTCGCCAGGCAGGGTGACGCAGGCTTCTCCGCGGTCGGCAGCCCATAGCGCCGCGACAGCTCGCGAATATCCGCCTTGGTCAGCCCCGCCGCCGCCATCGGCTCGACCACCCCGAAGTCCCGCGCCGGCGGATCCCCGGCCGGTAATCCCCAAGATCATCTGCATTCAAACCCGTCAAGATCGCCTTAAGATCCTGCTGTCGGGCGATCGGCTCCAGGTGCCGGAACAGGCTGGACTTGCAGTGATAGCACCGGTCAGCCGGGTTCGCCCGGAACTTCGGATCGTCCATCTCATCGGTTTCGATTTCGACGAGGTCCGCCCCGATCCGCCCTGCCAGGCTCCGCGCCAGATCCAGTTCCTCGCGCGGCAGAACCGGCCCGTTGGCGATGACCGCCAGGACGTTCTGCCTGCCGAGCGTTTCGACCGCCACCTTCAGCAGGAAGGTGGAATCCACCCCACCACTGAAAGCGATCAAAGTCCGCCCCAGTTCCCGCAATTTCTCTTGCAGCAGTGCCAGTTTTTCATCAACGGTCAGCGTATCAGCCATAGTCGATCTCGCAAATAACGAGCACTCAGCGTCACAAAGCGTCCATTCTAGATCGTCAACCGCACCCCCACAACGCAAAACGCGTCCAAGCAACGAATCCCTGCCCGGCAACCGCGACACAAGCATCCTCAAAAGCCGAAGGTGTAAGCCAGGGTTGTCGTTACGGTCGTCGCTGCCGTTCGGAGCCCCAAGCGCCAGCGGGGGTTATGGCCCTTGAATTCGTTCCCGTTGCAGTTGCAGTACCTATGTGCCTTTTGCGCCTTCTGCGGTTACTAATTGCCGTTGCAGTTGCAGTACCTATGCGCCTTTTGCGCCTTCTGCGGTTACTAATTGCCGTTGCAGTTGCAGTACCTATGCGCTCTTGCGCCTTCTGTGGTTACTATTTGCCGTTGCAGTTGCAGTCGCCGTACCTATATGCCCTTTGCGCCTTCTGCGGTTGCCTTTGCTGTTGCTGTTGTCGTCGTACCCACCCACTCCCCTTTTGCGGTACATGAGCCGTTATACGTCCGCTTGACAAGGTCAGTCCCGATCAGGATACTGCCTGCAGGTTACAGCGGTGTTGCTAAGCCACGGCGCTGCGTACAGTTGCATCTGTGCCGACTCAGCCGAATCGGCGGACGAACGCAGTGCCCTTCACGGCAGATGTGGCATGGATATACGAGGAGTAGGCCCTATGGCAGGGATCAGGCCTCAGGCGCGCGGTAGTTCCTTTACCGGCATTCACATTGCATTCGTTGTCGCAATTGTCTTATGCGTGGTCTCCTGGATCGGCCTCGGCCTGCTTTACACCAGCCAGGCCAAACTCGAACAGGACCGCGACGCCGCCATCAAAGACCGCGACACGCTCGCGACCATGGGCGAGATGAGCCGCTTCAAGGCCCAGCTGACCAAGCCGGGACAGACCATCCTCGGCCGACTCGCCGACGAGCGCAGCGGAATGGCCAAGGTCATTGACGGCAACAACGACCGTGACTTGGCAACGGTTCAGGCCGAGGTCGCCGCCAGGTACGACGCCATCCGCACCGCGGCCCGCATTGACAATCCCGACGCCTTCACCGCCGATCTGCCACTGCTCAACGGCGTGCAGATGCTTTACGATAATCTGGTAACGCAGCGCGATCGCCGCATCCAGGCCGAAGCCAATCTCAAGAAGGCCCAGGACGATCTCGCCCAGGTCACTGCGGCCCGCGACAAGGCCGTCCAGCAGTTTGACCAGACCGTAGCCGGTGTTTCATCGCAGCTCCAGGACGCCCAGGCCGAACTCGCCAATTATCAGAAATCCAACGAACAGATCCTCGCAACGCTCAAGGGCAACGCCAGCCGCGCCGAGGATCTTGTCCGCAAGCAGACCGAACGCCACCGCGCGGAAATGGCCGAACAGGAAAAGAATCTCGACAAGATGCGCACCCGTCTGAACGATGCCCTCGCCATGGTCAAGTCCATGCGGCCGCAACCCGACGAACTCGCCGTCGCCCGTGCCGCCGACGGCAAGGTCATCCGCGCCCTGCCCAACGATCCCTACGTTTACGTCAACCTCGGCGCCAAGGACCATCTGGCCCTCGGCATGACCTTCGCCGTCTATGACTCCCGCGAGGGCATCCCTGCTACCGGCCAGGGCAAGGCGACCGTCGAGATCTCCACGATCTATGACGATGTCGCAGCCGCCAGGATCGTCAGTCGCCACGGCGACGTCCCGGTCATGGCGGGCGACGTAATCGGCAACGCCATCTACTCGAAGAATCACAAGAACCGCTTCGTCGTACTCGGCCGGTTCGACCTCGACAACGGCGGCATGGCCACCACAGAAGGCACCGATCGCGTCAAGGCAATGATCAAGGAATGGGGTGGCGACGTCGCCGACGCTATCGATACCACTACTGATTTTGTGGTGGTCGGCGAGGGTCCGGGCCAGCCCATCGCGCCTGGCGCCAGTGCTTCGCCCATCGACAAGCAGCGTTACCAGCAGAAGATGGAGCAGTACGACGCCTTCCAGAAAGTCGTCGAAGAGGCGAAGTCCATGATGGTGCCGATCCTCAACCAGGAGCAGTTCCTGCACTTCGTGGGTTACAACCTCAACGCGATGCGAACCGGCAGAATGGAGGCCGCCGCAAGGTAAAAAGGTAGATCGGCATCCCCCGGCTGAAAGGACCGAACCATCGTAAGCCGGGGGCTGCGGCCGTGGTTGTTGTAGTGGCAGTTGACGGTTACCGCATCTCAACCTCTGCCCCGGCGGCAGGTTTTACGCACCCATAGCAGTCCGCGCCAGGCGTTCCGTCCCCATTTAGCCTGCCCGCTTGCGGGCAACGTTTATCTCGATCGTCCAGGACGCTACGCTGGACTCCAAGGGGGCTATACATTCATCAGTTGCCGTCGCCCCGCATCCCCAATAACCTGTACAACATGCACTCTGCCCCAGACAGATTTGAGCGAATCGGCGTAGCCGGCATCTGGTGCCGCGACGGCCAGGTCCTTCTCACGCGCCGCGCCCCCACGATCCCCTACGGCAATCTCTGGTGTTTCCCAGGCGGCGGCATCGAACCGGGCGAAACCGAAGCCCAGGCCCTCCATCGCGAATGGCAGGAAGAACTCGGTACGTCCGTCCAGATCATCCGCAAGATCGGATCCTCCGAAGTCGCCAACGGCCGGTTCCTCCTCCACTGGTACGTGGTAACCGGCGACGGCCAGCCGCTGACGCCCAACCCCGCCGAAATAACCGAAGTCCGCTGGGTCGATACAAACGATCTGCTGAGAATGCCCGACCTGCTCGAATCCAACCGCCAGCTGCTGCATTCGTTGGGCCCCAACTGGCCAGAAGACATAGCATCGCCAGAAGATCCCCATAACCAGCCTCAGCGCCCCCCACTCAGCACTCAGCACTCAGCACTGAAGTTGCACTGGCAGTTCCTCCAGGAACAACTGGATGAGCTGCGAAACCGCGGCCTGCACCGCCAACTGCGAACCGTCGAATCCCCAGCCGGCCGCATCATCCGTTTCGACTCCGGCACCGAGGCCGTCAACTTCGCCAGCAACGACTACCTCGGCCTTGCCGCCGATCCGCGAATCGCCCAGGCCGTAAAGGACGCCGTCGACAGGTACGGCTGGGGCGCCGGTGCCAGTCGCCTCGTCGCCGGCCACACAGCGCTCCATGCCAGAGCTGGAAGCGACCCTCGCCCGCTTCAAGAACACCGAAGCCGCGATCGTCCTGCCGACCGGCTACATGGCCAACCTGGCAGCCGTCCGCCTGCTGGCCGGCCCCGAAGACGTCATCCTGCTCGACAAACTCAACCACGCCAGCATCATCGACGCAGCGACCTCTGCCGGCTCTCAGACCCGCGTTTTTCCCCACCGAAATTATGCAAAGTTAGAATCTCTGCTGCAGCGCTATCCGCACGCCCGCCGCAGAATCATCGTCACCGATACCGTCTTCAGCATGGACGGCGACATGGCTGACCTGCCCGAACTCGTCCGCCTCAAGCACAAGTACGATGCCCTGCTGATCGTCGACGAGGCCCACGCCACCGGCGTGCTCGGCCCAGCCGGCCGCGGTGTCGCCGAACTCCAGAACGTCGAGGGCGACATCGACATAACCGTCGGCACATTAAGCAAGGCCTTGGGCGGCATAGGCGGCTTCATAGCCGGCCCGCATCTGCTGATCGACGCCTTGGTAAACCTCGCCCGCCCGTTCATCTTCACGACCGGCCTGCCCCCCGCCTCCTGCGCCGCCACGATCCGCGCGATCGAGATCGTTCGCGACGAACCCTGGCGCCGTCAACGGGCCCTCGCCCTCGCCGCCAGCCTGCGGGATAACTTGACCGAGGCCGGCTTCAATTGCGGCGACTCGCAAACCCAGATCGTCCCGGTAATAGTCGGCCCGGCATCAAGAGCCGTCGAACTCAGCAACCGTCTCCTGACCCAGGGCTTCTTCGCCCCCGCCATCCGTCCCCCGGCCGTTCCCCCGAACGCCTCCCGTCTCCGAATAAGCGTCACGGCCGCGCACACGGACCAGGACATTGACGCCTTGGCTACCGACCTTGGCGTCCGGCCCGAACAGGCAGACGAGCCCGAAGCATGAGCGAGGGTTTCCGTTGCCTCTGAATGTCACCAGTCACGAACCACCAATCCTAACACCTTCCGCGGACGCCGTTTACGAAGATCGATCCGACTTTCCCCGCCTCGGCAACCCCCAAGGGCAGTTTGGCCACCGGGTTGCTAACAATGTGAATACCTTAGCCCTTGGCCTGTAACTTGTTACATCAAACACACTTATCAAAGATGCTAAAAAGTGGCTCAGCACCGTTGACGCATACGACATCTTGAGGTAAATCCAATGCTTGCCCCAACAGGTTGTGATTTGGGTGCGACTCGCGGCCTGGGGCTACCAGCACCGGTTTCCGGTGCTCAGGTCGAGCAACGGGTTGCCTTTCGTTCGGTATCTGTTAGGATATATTGAGGCAGTCGGATCGGCGATTCGGCCTGCGGACGCCTTTTTCGCGGCCGCGGGCAGACAGGCTCGGCGTGCCTATAGTCTGGAAATAGGAGTGGGGTCATGACAGTTCAAACAGACCGCGTTGTCATAAATCGTTCCGGCACAGACAGTGAGATTCCAACCCTTACAGAAAACGCCCTCCGCGTCCTCCGTGCCCGCTACCTTAAAAAGGGCGAAAACGGAAAACTCGTGGAAAGCCCCGCCGAACTCTTCCGACGCGTGGCCAGGTCCATCGCCACCGTCGAGGAACTCTACGGCGCCGCCCCCGAAGAGGTTAACGAGTGGGAAGACCGCTTCTACCGCCTGATGACCTCCGGCCGCTTCATGCCCAACAGCCCCACCCTCATGAACGCCGGCCGAGAGATGGGCATGCTCAGCGCCTGCTTCGTGCTGCCCGTCGGCGACAGCATCGACGAGATCTTCGACTCCGTCAAGTACACCGCCATGATCCAGAAGGCCGGCGGCGGCACCGGCTTCGCCTTCGACCGGCTCCGGCCGACCGGCGACTACATCAAGTCCTCCGGCGGCCAGACCTCCGGGCCGATCCCGTTCTGGCGGGTCTTCTCCGAGGCGACCAACGCCATCCAGCAGGGTGCCTTCCGCCGCGGCGCCAACATGGGCATGATGTACGTTCACCATCCCGACATCCTGAAGTTCCTGCACGCCAAGCAGGACCTGACTCAGTTCACCAACTACAACATCTCGGTCAAGGTCACCGACCAGTGGATGGATGAGCTCATCGCCGATGCCAGACTCGCCCCAGGTCGTACGCAACCCGCGGACAGGCCACGCCTTCTTCCTCGGCAAGGATCTGGATATCTGGAAGTACGACATTCGCTCGCTCACTCCCGCTGACGACTACGTCGAGAACGTCGAACCCGCAGTCGCCTATTGGACGACCCCGAAAATCGTCAAGCCCGTGCCGGCCGACCTCGCCGCCAAACTGATGACCAAGGGCGAGATCTGGAAGATCATCGTCCAGAACGCCTGGCAGACCGGCGAACCGGGCTTGGCATACATCGACCGCATCAACGAGGAAAATCCCACGCCGCAGGTCGGCCGGATCGAGTCGACCAACCCCTGCGGCGAGCAGCCGCTGCTGCCGTACGAGGCCTGCAACCTCGGCAGCATCAACCTGGGCTACTTCATC
Source organism: uncultured Planctomycetota bacterium (assembly GCA_963787325.1). Lineage (GTDB taxonomy): Bacteria > Planctomycetota > Phycisphaerae > UBA1845 > JANYLN01 > CAWBCK01. Next base: position 4,214,331 of record CAWBCK010000005.1, on the reverse strand, counting down.
AAGAATCCCTGCACGCCGCAGGCGGACGTCCGCTGGGACGCCATGCGCGAGGCCGTCATCGAAGCCGATCCGCTTCCTGGACAACGTCATCGACGCCAACCGCTACCCGCTGCCCGCAGATCGACGCGATGTGCAAGGCCAACCGCAAGATCGGCCTGGGCGTCATGGGCTTCGCCGACGCCCTGTTCAAGCTGGGCGTCGCAGTACAACAGCGAGCAGGGCATCGCCTGGGGCGAGCGCTTCATGAAGTTCATCAACGACGAGGCCCACAACTGCAGCGAGCAGCTCGCCCGCCGAACGCGGCTGCTTCCCCAACTGGAAGGGCAGCATCTGGGACACGAAATACAGCCGGCCGATGCGCAACGCCGCCACCACGACCGTCGCCCCGACCGGCACGATCAGCATCATCGCCAACTGCTCCGGCGGCATCGAGCCGATGTTCAGCCTGGCGTTTTATCGGAACGTGCTCAAGGGCCAGGACGAAGGCGCCAAGCCCATGATCGAGGTCAACGATACCTTCCGCCAGCGTCGCCGAGGAGCGCGGCTTCCTCAAGCGAGATCTGGTCGATCAGATCGCCACGGCCGGCTCGCTGGCGCATGTCGACGGCATCCCCGAGGACGTCAAGACGGTCTTCGTCTGCGCCCACGACATCGAGCCGGACTGGCACGTGCAAGATGCAGGCGGCGTTTCAGAAGCACTGCGACTCGTCGATCTCCAAGACGATCAACTTCCCGAATGACGCCAAGGTCGAGCAGGTCGACGCCATCTACCGCCGAGCCTATCGAGCTGGGCTGCAAGGGCATCACCGTTTACCGCGACGGCTGCCGCGCCGAACAGCCCATGGCGCTGAAGAAGGACAAGAAGACCGATGCCGCCGGCCAAGGGCGAGCAGGGCACCGGTGGCCCAGCAGCGGCGCGGCCGAGATCTGCCGGCGCCGACGCCAGGTCCGCAGCCCAGAAGCCATTCAAGCCGATCGAGCCGGCCCAGGTTCCCGAGATGATCAGCGGCCTGCGCATCCGCCAGATGACGCCGTTCGGCAACATGCACGTCAAAATCACCGTCGACCCGCAAGACCGGCCGGGAACTGGAGGTCTTCGCCCAGCTCGGCAAGGGCGGCGACGTGGCCAACAGCGACCTCGAGGCGATCTGCCGGATGATCAGCCTGTGGCTGCGGGCCGGCGGCTCGCTGCGGCACGTCATCAAGCAGCTGAAGGACATCGGCTCGAGCCTCCAGGTACCGACCAAGGACGGGCAAGATCATGAGCCTGGGCGACGGCCTGGCCCGGGCCCTGATCAAGTACCAGCGGGCCAAGGAGCAGTTCGGCCTGAAGGCGCTGCTGCTGGGCGAAGCCGACCTCAGTACCCTCAACCGCTACCCGATGCCCGGCAACACTGCTTCCGGCGGCAATGGCAACGGCCGCAAGCCCGATAATGCAACGTTAGGTCAACAGGCGGCGAGCAGAGCGATCGTGCCGGCGGCTGCGGACAAGGCCCCGGTGTCAAGTGCTGACACCCGGGCAAAGGTGCTGCGCCGCCCGAATCCTCTCTACGAAAGCATGGCGGCCGTCAAGCGGGCCCCGTACAAGGTCAAGTGCCCCGAGTGCCAGTCGGATCTGTCCTTCAGTGAGGGCTGCGTCAAGTGCAACAACTGCGGATACTCGCAGTGCTAACTCTACGCTGGTTTTGAAGTTGCGCGTTGACTGGAAGCGGGTTCAAGACCGCTGGACGGGCAGAGAATCTTCCCGTGGCAGCCGAATGAAAAGGTCTTGAAATCTAGCTGCAGCAACCGCCGGCTGAAACGCTGGGTTGCTGCCGGACGGCGGTGGAAAGGTTCTGGACAAGCGCTTGGGCCTGATGTAAACTATGAGCATCGTTGCGTCTCAAGATTCATTTGTCTGTTTGCCGACTTATGTATAAGCGTCAGCAGCATGACGGTCGGCCCGTAGCACGTCGACAACAAGTCTATACTTTGAACAGGGATTATTCGAGGGATGTCTCGCTAGAGGCAGTTGCTGTACCTATAGGTTGTATTGGCTTCTTTCCCCTCCGGAAAGCACCGAGGTTGCCGAAAGGCACCTGGTGCTTTCTTTTTTTTTGCTCAGAGAAACCCTGTATAGGGCCGGCCCGCCGTGACCATGCTGGAACTGTTTGCGCATATGCCAAAGGATGCAACGTCTGATCGCGAAACGTTCGAGGGCCCCCGGGGTGCGAGGATAATCTATCGGCCGAACAGGGCGATCTGATAGCAGGCGTACGGTACGCTGGGATGTATTCCAATCGCAGCGAACATAGCAAAGATGATGTTGAAGAAGAAGGCCGATACCTGGGGGATAAAGACAAAGGCCGCGAAAATAATAATGAATCCGAGGGACGAAACCCGCGAGTTCATAATACGCTGCCGCGTCGCCGGGTCGAGGTACGGCTCGATCACATTGAAGCCATCCATCGGGGGCATCGGGATCAGGTTCAGCAGCACGGCGAAGATCTGGAGGAACGCCATCGCGCCGGCGAACACCGCCCAGGCCGGCCACGTCTGGACAACCTGGTTCGGTACCAGGCCCACCTTCGGATGGATCACCGCCGACAGCAGCAGGAACAGGACGAAGTTGGTGAGCGGCCCGGCGCCTGAGACCGCACTGGCCTGCCATTTCTTTCGGAATGCCGACCGATCAACCAGAACGGCCCCACCGGGCAGCGGAATCCCGCCGAACCAGAGGAACAGGGCAGGAAAGAGGATGGAGTTGACAGGGTCGATGTACAGCAGCGGATTCATCGTCAGGTAGCCGCGATCGCGCACCGAACGATCGCCAGCCAGATACGCAGCCAGAGCATGGGCATACTCATGCAGGCAGACACTCATGATCCAACCGATGATGATCGCCAGCAGCTGCGTATTTCCCATAGATTGAACGTCCTCGCCAATGAAAGTCAGGCCAGCCCAAACCTCGCCGGCTGCACCGCCTCAGTCATACCACCTCCGCCGTGCCGGCGGCAGCCATCGCAGCCACAACGCGCCAGTGCTTGAGTAGGTATTCTGCAGGCAAACGGCAAGCAGGGCAATGGCCGACGCCGCGTTGGGCAGGACATACAGAAGGAAATGAGCCGGTGCGATGTGACGAGGTTGCATCTGTTGGGCGCACGGTGTAAGGCCGTTCTCGCCTCGCATTGCATCACCTGATGTGGCTGAGAGAACGAACGGCGGCCGCTGCAATGCGAACCGCCCCTTCAAGCGGTAACCCCAAACGCAATATCGGTCGCTGGACGAACGGGCGGTCGGCTTGATGCAAAGCGCAGCGCGGTGTGACATCGGGCGATGCGAGGCTGTCGATACACAGTAAGATCGGCGCAAAACGAGATCGTGCGTACTTTCACGAATCTCGTAGGGAGTGTCGGACCTTATTGAGACTCTACCGCCTGCCGCCCAGCCGGCCCGAGCAGTTCTGCGTATGTACCAAAGACAAAACGTCAGTCATGGCTGGCGCCCTTGCCTGTCGAGCGGATTTTCTGTATTCATATCGGTTTTATGCGGGCACCGTTCCCGCAGGCCAAGGAGATCATGCCAGCACGTACGTCGAACACACCGTCAGACCGTCCGGACACGCACTCGGGTGCAGCGTGTCAGAGCGGCTGCCACGCGTGCCAGATGCTCGCCAGGCTCGAGGAAAACTCAACGGCCACGCCAAGGCAGTATTTACTTGGCGCCCTTTGGATCTTCGCCGTGCCTGCCCTTGGGCTGATCGTCGGTACGGCCGTCGCGGGGCAGTGGGACGGTCATCCCTGGCGACAGGCAATGGTGATCGTCGGCGGGCTTGCCGGCGGTATCCTGGCGGGAGTCCTGGGTCGCAAGGCAACCTTACCGACTCAGCCGAGTTGCCCGCAGGTGGAAGGGAATCACAAGGAATGAATAGCTCATCCGCGCTCAAGAGTCCAAACGAAAAGCGCAGGCTAATCGGCGGCGTACACCCGCCGGAGGGCAAGGAGTTGGCGGCCGACAGGCCTATCGAGGTCCTGCCGACGCCGGCGGACGTGCTTATCCCGCTGGGCCAGCATATTCGGCGCCCGGCCAAATCAACCGTCAAGCCGCGCACCGATGTTGAACTCGGCCAGCAGATCGGCGAAGCCGGCGGTTTCGTTTCGGCCCCCGTACACGCCTCGGTAACCGGAAAGACCGGTTCGACGGCCGTGGCGACCATGCCGACGGGTCGTCGCAGCGACGCGATCCTGATCACCCCGGCCAGCGGCATCGGCGAGACCGACAAGAGCCTGTTCGATCGCTTCTACGGAGGCACATGGGACTTTGCCGCCGTCGACGCCATGACCAGCAAGGAGATCGTCGCCGCAGTGCAGGAGTCAGGGATCGTCGGTGCGGGCGGCGCCGCCTTCCCGACGCACGTCAAGATCATGCCGGTCGAGAAGCGTACGGTCGATCTGCTGATCCTCAACGGCTGCGAGTGCGAACCGTATCTGACAGCCGACTATCGGCTGATGATCGAGGCGCCGAAGGCGATCGTTGCCGGGCTGCTGCTGGCCAAACGGGCCTGCGGTGCGAAAAAGGCTCTGATCGCGATCGAAGACAACAAGCCCAGGGCGATCGAGGTGCTTCGCGAGGCGACCTCGTCGCTGGCTGACGTGGACGTGGTCGTGTGCGAAACTCGCTACCCGATGGGTGGTGAGCGGACACTGATCCCGGCAGTGACCGGACGTGCTGTGCCGGTCGGTGCGTTGCCTCTGGACGTAGGCGTGGTGGTGGTCAACGTGGGCACATCCACGGCGATCGCCAATGCGTGCCTGCGCAAGCAGCCGGTCACGCATCGCATCGTGACGGTAACGGGCAGGGGAATCGGCCGGCCGGCCAACCTGCTGGCTCCGGTCGGTGCACGTTTCTCGGCATTGATCGAGCATTGCGGCGGGTTGCGGCCGGACGCGCGGCGGATCCTCGCGGGCGGGCCGATGATGGGCTTCGCTGTAACGGACCTGAACACGACGGTGACCAAGGGGACCAGCGGCATCACCGTCCTGGCAGAAAGCGAGCTGGACTATAGTCGGCAGACCAACTGTGTACGGTGTGCCAATTGTGTAGACGCATGCCCGTTGAACCTGGTGCCGACGAAGATTGCTCATGCGGTGAAGGTGGGAAATCTGGATCTGGCGCAGAAGAGTCACCTGGCTGCCTGCTGCGAATGCGGATGTTGCACGTATGTTTGCCCGGCGCGGATTCCGCTGGTGCAGTACATGCGGGCCGGCAAGGCGGCGCTGGCGAGATTCAGGGCGAGGAACGCGAAGAAGTAGGAGGCCATTACGTGAGCCAGAGTGAGGCTCTGACGATTCCCAAGGCGGCAGACAAGCCGGAGACCGCGTTACGGGTCGAACTGGCTGTCTCGCCGCACTTCGCCGATGCGAAACGTACAAGCCGGCGAATGATGGTCGACGTACTCATCGGACTCGCCCCGGCGCTGGTGGTCGCGGCGATTGTGTTCCGGTGGGCGGTTGCCTGGCAGATGGGCACGGCCCTGGCATTCGGCCTGGGTACCGAGGCGATCTTCTGCCTGGTGCGCAAGAAGCCCTTTTCGTTATGGGACTGCAGCGCGATCGTCACGTGTGTGATCCTGGCGATGTCGCTGCCCCCCGGCCTGCCGCTCTATGCAACGGCGATCGGCTCGGTGGTGGCTGTCGCGCTGGGCAAAATGGTCTTCGGCGGGTTGGGCTGCAACATGTTCAATCCGGCGATGGTGGGCCGTGCCTTCCTGATGGCGTGCTTCGCCCAGGCGATGGTCTCCTGGCAGATGCCTGCCGTAAATGGGGCCGCCCACATTCATGCCGTCACGAAAGCCACGCCGCTGGCGATGGCGAAACTCGGCGTCCGGGACAAGGCCAAGGCCGAGGCCGCCGGTACGCTCGACCAGTACAACCTCCGTCAGGAATTCCTGGCCGGCAAGGCCAAGATCTTCGAGGACATGGCACTCGGCGTGCGGGGCGGCTGTCTGGGGGAAACCAGCGCGATCGCCCTGCTGCTGGGAGGCATCTACCTGCTGATACGCGGGGCCGCGGCGTGGCAGATTCCCGTGGGCATGTTGGGCTCGATGGCGGTGATCTCCGTGATCGGTAGGTTGATCAGCCCGGACCTTGTCATGTACCCGCACATGGAACTGGTCGCGGGCGGGGCGATGCTCGGGGCGTTCTTCATCGCGACGGACCCGGTATCCAGTCCCGTAACCGTGCCCGGACGATGGATCTTCGGCATAGGCGTCGGGGTCTTCACCATGCTGATCCGGCTGCTGGGCAACTACAGCGAGGGCGTGATGTACGCGGTGCTCTTGATGAATGCCTTCACGCCGTTGATCAGCCGGCTGACCATGCCCAAGCCGTTAGGAGGTGTGGCAAGCAATGGGTGAGTTCATCAAAGATTCCTGGCTGATGGTCTGCGTGGCCATCACGTGTGGCCTGGCTGTCGCGGGTGTCTACAGCGTGGAAAAACCGCGCATCGCCCAGAACGGTCGCGATTTTCTGAACCGATCCGTTCTCGACGTTGTCCAAGGCGGAACGAAGGTGGAAAACGCCGACATCAAAGGCCTGGCCGGCATTCACAAGGTCTTTGCCGACTCCGGCAAGTTCCTCGGCTGGGGCGTTGAGGCCGAAGGCGCCGGTTTCCAGGGGATCATCAAGATGGTGATCGGGCTGGATCCGGCGGCGGACGAGGTAACGGGGATCCAGATCGTGGCGGCCGATGAGACGCCCGGCCTGGGTGCCAACATCAAGACGAAGGCGTGGCGGAGCCAGTTCCACGGCAAGCCGACAGTCGGGCCGCTCGAGGTCGTAAAGAGCACCCCGACCAAGCCGAATCACATACACGCGGTCACGGCCGCGACGATCTCCAGCAAGGCCGTCGTCGCCATCATCAACGCCAGGATATCCCAGGTGAAGAATGAGCTGGCCAAGGAGGCGGGCAAATGAGTGAAACCAACCTGCCTGGTGCAAGTGAGCGATTCCTGCAGGGCATCCTGCCGGACAACCCGGTCTTCCGGCAGTTGCTCGGCATGTGCCCGGTGCTGGCAGTAACAGCGGGCGTAGCGACCGCCCTGACGATGTCCGGCGCGGTGCTGTTCGTGCTGGTCGGCAGCAATGTAACGGTTTCGCTGCTGCGTAAGCGGCTCGTGCCGCATCTGCGCATCCTGGTCTACACGCTGCTGATTGCCGTGTATGTGACCATAGCCGATATCGTCCTGAAGGCACACCTGCCCGACCTGTCGCGGGCGCTGGGGCCGTATATCCCCCTGATTATCGTCAACTGCATCATCATCGGCCGGGCCGAGGTGGTGGCCGCGAAGCAGGGGGCGTGGACGTCCTTCTGCGATGCGGTCGGCCAGAGCATGGGCTTCGCTTTGGCGCTGGTGGCCCTGTCGAGCGTGCGGGAGATCCTGGGCGCCGGCAAGTGGCTCGGTTTCCAGGTCATGCCCAAGGCGTTTCCGACGTGGGGCATTATGCTCCTGCCGCCCGGGGCGTTCATCTCGCTGGGTGTTCTGATCGCAATCGTGGTGGCCGTAAGCCAGTGGCGGGCTCGCCGGGCGAGTGAAGCACAGCAGGCGGTCGAACCGATGGTGGAGGTGGCCTGATGCATACCCTTGTAGACCTGTTGATGCTGGCAATCGCCGCGGCGGTGGTGAACAACTTCGTGTTCACCTACTTCCTGGGCATCTGCTCATACCTGGGCGTCAGCAAACGCGTGGACATGGCCATCGGCATGGGCATGGCGGTGACATTCGTCATGGCGATCGCCGGGTCGCTGACGTGGCTGCTGAACAACCTGATCCTGTCGGAACACGGGCTGCTCGGCATGGACCTGAGCTTCGTCAAGTACATCGTGTTCATCTTCGTGATCGCCGGCGCGGTGCAGCTGGTGGAGATGTACATCCGCAAGTTCCACCCGCCGATGTACAAGGCCTTTGGGATCTTCCTGCCGCTGATTACAACGAACTGCGCGATCCTGGCGCGTGCCTGCTTGTCGACCTGCAGAGCGACAAGTTCTCGATGGCGACCCAGGGCATGATGGGACTCGCCAAGGCGGTGGTCTTCAACGTTGCGGCGGGTCTTGGTTACACGTTGGCGATCGTGCTGATGGCGTCGGTCCGCGAGGAACTGGAATTCGCCGATATTCCCAAGCCGTTGCAGGGCGCCGGGATCACGCTGCTGATCGCGGCGATCCTGGCGATGGCGTTCCAGGGATTTGCCGGAATGGCCGGCTGATAGGCGTGAGGGAGCCGAACGCATGGTTTTGATAGCGACGACGATATTCATGTTTGCGATCGCGCTGGTGTTCGCACTGGCGCTGGGCATAGCAAACCGCAAACTGGCGGTCGAGGTCGATCCTCGGCAGACGGAAATCGAAGGGGTGCTGCCGGGCGTCAATTGCGGCGGCTGCGGTTTCCCCGGCTGTGGGGGCTACGCCGAAGCACTTGTGACAGGGGACACCGAGGCCAACAAGTGCGGCCCGGGCGGCCCCGACATTGCCGGGAGGATCGCAGCGATCCTGGGCGTGGAGGTCGGCGAAACCTGGCCGAAACTGCCCGTCGTGCATTGCTGCGCCGGTAACGATGTCCGGCCGGAACGCCCGGATCGGCATCGGATTCAAACTTGTGTGGCGGCCAACGTGGCCGGCCAGTCGCAATCATGTGCCTATGGCTGCCTCGGCCTGGAAGACTGCAAGGTCGCCTGCCAGTACGGCGCGATCAAGATGGTCAACGGCCTGCCCGTCGTCAACTACAACCTCTGCACCTCGTGCGGCGCATGCGAACGCGCGTGCCCGCGGGGCATCATTCGGTTGATCCCCTTCAAGGCCGACCAGATGACCGTCGTGGCCTGTAACAGTCACGACCCGGGCCCGGCGATGCGCGACTGAAGTTCTGCTCGGTCGGCTGCATCGGTTGCGGCGCGTGCGTTCGTGCCAATGGCGAAGTCTTCCAGATGGCGGGGAATCTCGCCGTGATGGATTACCAGAACTATGACGCGCTGCTGGACCTCTCGCCGGTACTGACCAAGTGTCCGGTCAAGGTGATTCGCACCGTCGGCCCGAACAACAGCATTGCGCAAGCCCGAGCTGCCACCCAAGCCCGCAAAAGAAGCGGTATCAGCCGGCGCCGGCCAGAACGGCCAGGACAGTGCCGGGTGATCCAGCCGGCCGGCAGTCGCGCAATCCTGGGTTTTCATCCTGCCGCCAGGCGAAGACCCCGGTCTTCAGTCTATTATAGAGTGTTATAAAGCAAGAATCGCCGCCCGCTGGCGTCGCATTTTGGCTGACGATCACGTCTGGGGTTTCCATACCTCCTGCAACGCCGCCGTAATGCGGGGCACACCCCGCGACAGGAGCAGTTCGACCTGCTGGCGGCCGCGCCCGGCGGAGGCATCGGTGCGCGGGTCGGTCCCGCCGACACCTTCGACACGGCCCCGAAGCGTCGGGACCTGCTCGCGCGACGGCAGCCGGGACAGATCGACCGTTTCCGGGAAGAAGTGCAGCATGTAAGAAGTTTCATTGGCGGCGCCATGGTCGCCGGGCAATTCGGGACTGGTCCATACGTAGTCTGGTTCGGCGATGATCCTCATGTTCGGATGATCCTCGACGAACATCCGAGCCTGCCGCTGCAGGGGCAAGACATGCTCCCGGCCGTAGTGCCCCATGAGCAGTACGATTACGTGGAAGCCCTCCATAGCCAGTTGCAGGAAGTAGTGGCGGGCGGTCCGTTCGACGAGTTCGATGGGGAACTCAAGGCAGCAGGTCTGCCCCTGGCGCTGCATCGTGCTGAATCCGCAGTACACGGGCGGCAGGACCACCCCGCCGGTCTGTTCAGCCAGCTCCATGCACAGGCGGTGGGCCTTGATGGAATCCACCCCCAGAGGATTGTGCACGCCGTGCCATTCGTGAGCCCCCCAAGGCAGGTAGGCGATGGGGGCCTGGCGGCGAAACTCCTGAAACTCGGCCGGTTTCAGATACTCCATGCGGCGTTCGGTCATGGCGACGCGCTCCTTTCCCTGGTACCCATTTCCAAACCTTCTTCTGACGGGTGCCGCTGGCAACTTGTCTGCCAGTGCAAGGCCTTGAAGGCGGTCCTACTCATAGAACCATTCGGCCGTTTCAGCGACGAGCTCTCCCACGGCCTTCACCGTGTCGAGCTTGGCTGCAACCGGGATCTCCTCGCTGCCCAGGATGAAGTGGCGGTCGCCCTTGATGCGGCCCAGCCGTTCGCGAAGCGTCTTGACCATCCCCTCAGGAGATTGGATGGCGTAGCGCGTCGGGTCGACGCCGCCGATGATGATGACATCACCGAGAGCGTTGCGGATGTCGTCCGGCTCGACGTTGCCGGTGGGGCTCGGCGTGGCCGCTTCAATGCCGTCCAGTTCGATGTCCTTGATGACCGGCAGCATGTCCTTCAAGTGGCCGCACATGTGCACGATGAACTTCTTGCCGTGTTCGTGGACGATCCGGCCATATTCGCTGAGGTAGCTGCTGCAGTGTTCGGCGTACATGGCGGGGCCGGTCAGCATACTGGACGTATCCTCCATCGGGCGGATAACCTCGCCGGGACCGCTGCAGGCGATGCGGTAATACTCGAGGTTTTTCTCGTGCATGTGGCGCATGAGTTCGACCATCTCGCCAGTGCGATCGTACATGGCCATCAGGTGCTCTCGACGGACAGGTCCCACATGATGATGTGCTGAAGGGGCGTGGCCGGCGCGTTGACCGTGACCAGCCCGGTATCGCCGACCTTGGCGAAGCGCTTGGCGGCTCGGTCGTAGTCGGCCTCGTAGGTCAAATCGTCGAGCAGGGCGTGATAGGCCTCGAAGGCGCCGTCACCGTCGAGCCGGTGGCGGTGGCGGTAGTTGGTCTTGGCGACGGGATCCTGGATGAGTCTGCTCGACGAGATCCCCCCTGGGCGTGTGCCAGATGGTCAGCCCCTCGTCCTTTCGCTGCTCGATCTCCACCCGATGGAACGTCTCTTTGACAGCGACCGCCCGGTCGAGCTGGTCTGCGCCGATCGTCAGATTGGCGAACGTCTGTGCAGTCCATGCCGTCGGGGATGGGCCCATACGCTTCGGCACATCGGGTGATGAAGCCGTCATTGAGTTCGGGCAGCCAGCACAGCCGGTCGGGCACCGCAGTGCCGTTGACTACCGCGAGGGCTCGCTCGCGTGGCGTCATGGACGAGGCTCCTTGTTTCGTGACGGTACGTGGCGTTTGTGTCATCTTGCCGACGATGTACAGGTCAAGCTAGTGCTGGAGGGCACGGACGTCAAGATGAGGCGGGTATCGCTGGTCGTTACCTCGCCATGGGGATGCCGCTCTGCCGATCCTGTGACCGTGCCCTTTGACTTTCGGAGCGTCAGGTCTAGCCTTGAACAGGCATGCGAGGGAGCGACGCCATGGTCATCGCAGGCGCGGCAGGACCGGTGTGGGTTGGCGGGCCGTTCTTCATTCGACGGCTGGCCGTGCTGCTTGTCACGATCCTGACCATAGGCAGGGGCAGGGGGGATTGCCGCGGCCACGGTGAACCTGCAGATTCGGTCGGTGATCTGCGGCACGTCGCTGCCCGGGGCGGTCGTCGGCCAGCCGTTTCCCGTGGTCGTCACCGTGGTGAACGAAGGCGATCGAATGGGCGGGGCCGTTTTCCGTGGCCATCGGGACCGGCCAGGCCGATGCGCCGGCCGGTGCCCCCGTGGCAGACCAGCTCAAAACCCTGCCTGCCCTGGCGCCGGGGACTGACGGCCGAACGGACGTAAAATTCTATGTTGCCTATAACGGCCCGGGGACGTACAGACTCTCGGCGTGGGTCGATGCCGGCTATGACGTCGCCGATCAGAGTACCGCCGTCAGCCAATACGTCGTCCTGGTGACGGTCAGTGAGGATCTGCCGGATCTGCTTATTGATGACATTGCATCGGACGTCGACAGCATTGCGGCGGGCCGGCCTTTTAACGTGGCGGTCACCGTAAGAAACCAGGGCAATGTCGACGCGGGCCCATTTTGCCTCGATCTGTGGAACAATCGCAAAGTGCCTGCCACCGACGCGGACTGGTGCGGATCGCGAAGCGGTCGTCGATGGCCTTGCGGCAGGACAGACGCAGACCGTCAACTTCAGTGTTGTCTATCCGAGTGCCGGCACATATCAATTGCATGTAATGGCGGACGGCAATCTGGCGCAGGACGAGATCAATGAACACAACAACACGGCCAGCCTGGCGGTGACCGTAGGTCCGTCCGGCTGTGGCAGCCAGGGCGCGAGAATCTGCCGATTTTCGGCGCTGTCAGTGTGGCCGGCCTGGCGGGGATGAGGCGACTGGTACGCAAGCGACAACATTAAGTCTTTGTGGCTGCCGGCCGCGGACAGGGCGATCTCCGCCGGCGATGAACCCCGCAATGCAAAGGCGGCAACGCTTTGCACTATGGAGCGTACTCGTCGATACGATCCACCGATTCAAGGTACCTGGCGCCGGGGATCACCGGTTCGCCCGTCTCGCCAGCCAGACGCCACGCCTGCCCGCCTGCGATCACAGGCAGCTCCGGAAAATCACGATTGGCCGCGGCGACGGTCTCGTGAAATCCGGGCAGGTTCTCAGGCATAGTCACCGAAACGCCCAACAGGTTCGGACGCACATGCTCGACCATCGCCAGCAGGCTGTCCGGCGGGGTGTTGCTGCCGAGAAACAGCACATCCCAGCCTTGCTGATCCAGCAGGTCGCTGACCATACGCGCCCCGATGTGGTGCATCTCGCCGACGGAACACGTAATGATCGCCCTGCGGCCGATGCGGGCGCCTGCGGCAGAAGCGGATACACCATGCGCATGATGTCCTCCGTCTGCATGCTGATGAGATGCTCTACCGCTATCGATATCTCGCTGCACTCCCACTTGTCGCCCACTTCGTAAAGCGACCGGCGAAGCAGGTCCTCGTAGACTGTAATAAGCGGAACGCCATCCGCCAGAAGGCCTTGAATCAAAAGCCGGCATCCGTTCAGATCGCCCACGAGCATACGCTCGAAGTACTCGCTGTAGACCTTGTCGTCGACCATGGTGTCAGACACGCCCCCGTTGCTATCCCGCCGAAACAGGACGGTTCTGCCTTGTTGCAAGACTGAGAAGCATCGTACCGGAACGGGCCGCCCCCCTGCCCCCGCTAAAACTCTACGCAGCAAAAGTGCCTCCGCCAAGCCACAACAACGATCTACGCATAAGTATCCACCAGGCTGCGCACGAGCAGCTGCTTGCGGAACTCGCTGGCTGTCAGGCTGCGCTTGCTCCGAACCAGTATTGTTCGTCTTCATGCCCGGCAGAAGGTGCACGAAGTTGTCACTGAAGGTCGCGTCCGCCTTGGCCAGTTCGAGCCAGGCCCACAGGGCCGGTTGCCTGGTCTCCAGCGTGACGGTGAAGCTGTGACCGGCATTTGACTGAACGGTCGCCTTGATGCCGGGCCGGCGCGCCAGTTCCGATGTGCTTGGGGCGGGCGAAAGTGACGAGATTGCCTGAGGTCGGCTGCCCCTTCGCCGCCAGTTCCAGGTGAACCAGCAGATCTCGCGGGCCATACTTGTCCAGCAGATCCGAAAGACTCAGTGTATCCACCTTCCGGCTCATGCCGCTGGCTGCTCTGATCACCTTGACGCCCTTGCGAAGCAGCCGCCCTTGCACGTCATGCACACGCCAGCGCATGGTGGCCCGTACGTTCTGCCGCAGGTCGTTGCTGACGTGCACCTCGACCGTGCCCTTCTGACCATCTTCCACACCGCTGATCATCAGCGGGGCGTAGAAGTCGCGGGCCATGTAGTGCAGCGCCTTGCATCGGCCGTGATAGTCGATACTGCTCCAACTGGCGACCGGCCACGTATCGTTGAGTTGCCAGTAAAGCGTGCCCATGCCGCGCGGCATCGATCGGCGCCAGTGCTCGCAGGCGTACTTCATCGCCATGCCCTGGAGGATCTGGCTGGCCCACAGGGTCATCTCGAAGCCTGCACGGCAGCCGGAACCAGTCAAGCATGTATCGCATGATCGTGGTGTTGCCGATGCCGCTGCGCTGGTGGTGCTCCATGACGTGCGAGGTAATGTTGCGGTCCTCGGGCTGCGTGTAGCCGTAGACCGTCTTCGGCTCCGGGAACGACTGGAAGCCGAACTCGCTGTTGAAGCGGTGCTCGCACGTGCGGTACCACTCGAAAGGCTTGCCGCCGTGCCAGACGCTCCAGAGGTGGGCGTCGCCGCAGGTCGGGTCGTTGAAGTTCGTCTCGCGATCGCCGTTGGGCGTATGCGGGCTGCTGGGCCAGTAGTCGCGCTGGCGGATCGAGCCTCCGGTCACGACCTTCGGCAGCATCACGTCGAACACCTTCGCATACTGCTTCCAGCTCATCGACCGGTCGAACGCACCGTTCGCCGGACAGCCCCTGCTCGACCTCATTGTTGCCGCACCACAGGGCCATGCACGGATGGTGCCGCAGCCGGCGGACGTTGTCGCGGGCCTCCGCCTCGACCGACTTGCGGAACGCCGCCTCGTGGCACGGATAGGCCGAGCAGGCGAACATGAAGTCCTGCCAGACGGTAATGCCCATCTCGTCGCAGGCGTCGTAGAACGAGTCGTCCTCGTAGAGGCCGCCGCCCCAGACGCGCAGCATGTTCATGTTCGCCCCGGCCGCATCGGCGATCCGCTGGCGATACCGGGCCGGCGTCATCCGCGACAGGATGCCGTCGTCGGGAATCCAGTTGGCCCCCTTGGCGAAAAACGGTACCCCGTTGACCACGAACTGGAACGACTCGCCCCACTGATCGGCATGCCGGTCGAGCCGCAGCGTCCGCAGGCCGATCCGCTTGCATTGCGTGTCGATCGTCCGGCCGTCCGCGCAACGCAGCTCCACCTCGCACGTCATAAAGCGGCTGATCGCCCAGATTGTTCGGCCACCAGAGCTCGGGATCTGTCGATGGTCAAGACTGGCCGTACCCCGGCCCCGGCGCAGCGTCGTCATCGCCTCGGCCAGCCGGCTTGCCCTTATACGACACGGTGACGTTCGCCGCCAGACCGGCCTTGGCCGACGACCTCCGCCTGCACCTCTCACAGCCAGATCGACCCGGCCGTCTGCATGCTCCTGGAGGATGTGCAGGTCGGTCAGCCGCGCGGTGTTGAATGCCACCAGCCGGATCGGCCGCCAGATGCCCGCGGTCACTGCCTTGATGCCCCAGTCCCAGCCGAAGTTGCACTGCTGCTTTCGAACCCAGCCGAACGCGGCCTGCCGACGGAGCTCCAGGCCCCAGAACGCCAGGTGGTACTCCTTCTGCCGCTTGCGCGTGTATGGCATGACCGACTCGGAATTCGACTTCGATCTGTTGCTGCCCGGCCGGAGCAACTGCTTCACGTCCCATTCATACGTGCGGAACATGTTATCTGCCGACCGCGGCTTTGCGGCCGTTGATGCGGATCGTCGCGAAGGTGTCGAGTCCCTCGCAGCGCAGCAGCACGCGGTCGCGTTTCAGCAGCGACGTACCGACGCGGAAGGTTCGCGAGAAGACCCAGTCGCTCTCGCCGATCCACTGAAGATCGTTTTCGTTGTCTCGATAGAACGGATCGGGGATCTTCCTGGCCCGCAGCAGGGCGTTGTATACGTCGCCGGGCACCTGGGCGCCGACAGTGGCCTTTTCATCGACCCTGCGCAGATCCCACGCACCGCTGAGTTCAAGCGTCTTGAGCACGTCTGCAATCCTCCACATCGCCGGCGCTTTTCTTCCGGCGTACCGCGAACCAGCATACGGCCAAAATCATCAAAGGCAATGGTGCCGCCCGCCGTGTCCAAGTGACCGATGCCAGCCCGGAACCGACCTCAACAGAAAGGAGCGATGCCAGTTGCGTCACGTCGCCCCAAGACAGTATGCTATCCCCAAGATCATGAATCCAAAGATCCTCGACCAACTCGACGCGTTGCACGCATGGCTATGGCGACACCGCTGGCCGATCCGCTTGGCCTTGGCCGTGATCCTATTGGCCTGTTTCGGCCGATCGACGTACCGGCGACTGGTTACGCCGCCGGCCGATCCAAACGCGATCAACCGGTTGATGAACTACGGCCCGTCCCGTCACCCTCCGGCAGATCCAGCGGCTATGCCCCTGGTGGCGGCACTGAACCACCTGCCTGCGATGCCCACGATAGCCGCGCCGACGACGGCCCCTGCCGGCATGAAGTGGAAACAGGTAGGGTCTGCGACGCCGGGGCCGGCTTGGTTCGGGCCCATTGGCCCCGACATTACCGTTGGGTTTGCCGGTGCGTGGACCCCAAAGACACGCTACGCGCTCCAACAGGTTGCCACCTACCTGGAAAACCCAAAGGTCACGGCGGTCTTGAAAGACATCGAGCGATTGGTCCGACAGCCGGTGCAACTGCCTGCGGGAACGAATGGCCTTGGTACATTCAGCAAGATTCGCCAGGCGTGCAAGATCCTCGTTCTCCGCGCCCGCTATCTCATGGCGGGGAAGCATGATGTCGCCGGGGCGTGCTGCGATATCGAGACTGCCCTTCAACTGGCGGAGGCACGGAGGACGCAGGGTCACTGATCAACTGCATGGTAGCTGTTGCCTGCCGGGGGCTGGCTTACGGTGAGATTATCTGCTGGTCGAAGGAATTCGGGTTGACTGCGAAAGAAAATCGTCAGATTCAGCAGGTGTTTCTACGGCAACGAAACGGCCTCGCGCAGCAGTGGCGGCATGCCGTCCAATGCGAAGGACAGTAGTCGCGCACGATAACGGATGGGATGTATACCAAGGACGCCAACGGCGATGGCTGGCTCGTGTTGGAGCAGGCGGGATCATCCGCTTTGGCTGACCGTCTCCCGCTACTGGCCAACCTCTTGTCATTGGTCGTGAACGACCGGCGAACCGTGGAAGACAAGATCGCCTTCGTTACGGAAGCCTGTAGTCGTGCGGGTGACGTGCCATATGTCGAAGGGGACAGGATGTTAGCCGGGCTGGCGAGCCCCTCGCGATTGAGCGCATCTTCGAGGAACCCGGCCGATGGTCCGGTGTTCATGCTTGAGTTTAGTATAGACTGGGCTCTACTGTATCATCAGTTCACGATCGCTGCTGCCTATGAAGCAGCAGCACAGACTGCGCTGGCGATATCAGCTTACAGAACGGAGCATGGGCACTACCCGGCCAGCCTTGCCGTGCTTGTGACGGATTACATCGAGGCGATTCCTGTCGACCCGTCTAACGGCAAGCCGCTGTGTTATCGCCTGGATGAGCGAGACGGCTATGTCTTATACTGCGTTGGCGAAGACGGCAAAGATGATGGCGGCCCTCTTCGCAACCCAAAGGGAGAACTCTACTCCCCTTCGGAAGGCCCCGACTGGGTCTTCCCAGGCTATCGTGACGAACCCGACCAGGAGTGGTTCCTGGTCCCGGCCAAACCTGGTCTCTCAGCAGGACAGCCAGCTAATGGAAGTGCCAGCCAATCCACACAGCCAGGTAACTGACGCGAACGCTGCCCAGCCAGACGTGCTTCCAGAGCACTGGCCACAGCCGTCCGCCATGCAGCCCGTGCGCCCCGTCTGGATCCCATGGGTCATCGCCGTCGCCCTGGCGCCGCTGTTCTGGCTGATGCCGAAACGGTTCGGCCCGCACTTCGCCGCAGCCGGCTGGCGTGCCGCGATCGCCGCCCACGTCGTCTGGGGCATCTACGGCGCCGCAACCGTCGGCATGACCGCGATCGCCGGTCCCTGGTACGGCCTGGTCACCTGGCTTTCCGGCCGAACCGCCGAGCAGATGGGCCGGTTGCCCATGCCCGTCCCCACCTTCAGCGAGATCGTTCGCGCGCCCCTGGCATACTTCGTCAATGGCATGGCCCTTGCATCCGGTCGGCCTGGCCCCGTCGGTTGGACACTCGCGGGCCTGCTGACGATCGTACTGGCCATCGCTGCGGGCATCGTCGTCCTGGCGATGCTGTTGATGCCCTACATCGCCGCCGGGGAACGAACGCGTCGACTCCTCGGCCGAACGGTGCGTCTCGTGATGTGGGCGACGACCTCGCTGGTCGTGCTCGGCTGGGCGATGCAGGCCGTAATGCTCGTGTCGCCGAACCTGCAAAGCGACTGGACGTCCACCGTCCTGCCGGCGATCTACATCGTCTGGGCGATCAGCCTGGTACTCCGCGGCGGCGCCCGATATGCCGGCAAAGCAGATGGTCCGGCCTGGCAGCCGCAGACACCGCGCTGTGAAGGCTGCGGCTATTCGCTCACGGCCCTGCCGGTAAGCGGTACCTGTCCCGAATGCGGCGAACCCGTGGCCGAATCGCTCCCCGCCACGCGGCAACGTTTAGAATTCGCAGCCGCAGAGTCGCTCCCGTCACGCATCAAGGCGTACTGCCCGACCTGCTGGGCGGTACTGTCTGACCGGACATTCTTCAGGCGACTGGCTTTGGGCGATGGCCTGGCCCCAGCCAGACGATTCGCGGTATGGACGTGCGTGTTTGCGTCGCTGGCGTTGCTGGGGTTGGTCCAGGCGATAGCCTTCTGGAAGCAGCACTGGCTGCTCGACCGTAGTTCCGGCGGACTCAACGGCCTGGAGTTCGTCGTGGCTGAGGCAGCCCTGCTTGTCACGCTACTGCTTTCCCTGGGGCTGTTGACCCTGCTGACCAGCCGGTTCGGCTGGCGAGACATCCGGCCGCGTGCTGTAGCGGTGTTCTACTGGTCCGCCTGGCTGCTGCCGCTGCTGAGTTTTCTGTTACTCACCAGCGTGCTGATCGCCTGGCTTCTGCACAAGGCATTCTTCTCTTACGCAGTGCAATGGCTGAACCTGGGCAGGCTGGACCTCTACGATCTGCTCGTGATGCTCCTGGTGCTCATTCCGGCCCTGGCCCTCTGGCGAGCGACGGCCGCAATGCTGCGGGCCGTGCGACAGATGCGCTACGCCAGCCGGTAGGCCGTCCAGAGCATTCTGAAGTCAGACGTCCTGCACGATACCCAGTGCTAAGACCACATTTAGCCTGCCCGCTTGCGGGCAGCGTCCACTCAACCCTCAGGGTGCCACTGGCAACTTGTCTGCCAGTGTGCTTTTAAACCACTTCTAAACAGGCCTTCCGGCAGCGTCGACAGGTTCGACAATCTTCACCTTCGCATCCGGCAAAGACCCTGCTAAATCCGGCAGGTCGTAGATCTTCAGTGCTCCATGCACAACGTTGATCAACTGGTTGCGATGCAGGGGCGTGCGCAGAACGTCAGTCCACGTCGCCAGCGATCGGCAAATCTCCACCGAACAGAACAGTTCCGACTCCAGCGCAGCCGCATGCAGCGCAGCAACCCCAGCCTTCCCGACACCAACCAGCCGAACGGGGCAGGGCGCAGCGTCATCAAGGCCGCGCGAAAGCAACCGCCCGCATGCCAGCGCAATCTCCGTCCGCATGCCGACGTATGACTTACCAAGCATGTACGCCAGGAAGATCTCCTTCGAATTCCTCCCGAAAAACTCCTCTGACCTCCCCCCGGTACTCGTGCCGCGCATCCTCCCGATCCCGGGCAGATCGACGGACAGTAAGATATTTCCGCCCGCCACGAGCCGATCGACAGGCCCCGGCTCCGCCGCATAGCCATCTATCCCCGCCCCGTCCAAATACAGACACGCACCCACGACCTGCTCCTTGGGACGAAACAGCAGACCGGGCAAGACGAGCCCAGGCTCCACGCCCACGCGAACTTCGCAGACGCTAAACGAATCCCTGTCCTGGCTGCTCACCATCTCAAGTCTCAACGCGGGCAACTCGTCCATCCGCCGCACGCCGACGAGTCTGCGAACCGCTGCCAGGGCCTCCTCTCTGGGCGTCTCCCGCCAGAACTGCCGCCGGCCCGCAGCCATTTCGCCCTCCGCCTCGACGTTCAGATCGAACGCCGACTTGGCTCCATCCAGCCACCCCACCTGCCCCTTCGGCGTGCAGTAGAGCGACTCTTCCGGCAGGATCGCCGCATCCGCCTCCGTTACCGGCTCATGCACACCACACAACCATCGCCGCATCCAACGGACCATCGGCACACGCAGCTCCGTCGCCCAGTTGTGTTCCAGGTCCGCCTCGACGATATCCACCTGCTCAGGCACGCCCAGCCGCGTATAGATCCGCTTGGCCTGCCGGAACGAATCCCACGATCCTGCAATATCAAAAAAGTCGCGTGTAGCCGTACCGAACAGCAAAGGCCGCGGCGCCATCGCAATCGCGAAATCCGCATGATTCAGCCCCGCGACGAGCTGGTTAGGAAACTGCTGCTCAGCATCCTGCGGACCGATCGTATCGATCAGCCGTTCCAACGACGTCAGGTAGCAGCAAGGCACCGCGCAGACGATCCGCGGTTCGACCACCATCAGGTAACTGGTCTGCGTACCGCCGCCGGACGTACCGCTGCAACCAATCCGGCCGGCGTCGATGTCAGCGCGGCTCACCAGGTAATCAACAGCCCGAATTGCATCCCACACAAGATCCGCCGCAACGTTGCGCCCAGCAGAATGCTGCCAGCCCCGATCAGGGTATGTTGCAGTGTCGGATCTCCCAGAGGCATTCCGCTCTCATCGAACACCTGGCTCCGCTCGCCTTGCCCGATCGGATCGAAACACAGCGCCGCCATGCCATACCGCGCCAGCAGGATCGGAGCCCTCTGGTAAGTGTCATGTGCCTTGCCGCTGCGACTGTGACCACACGGTACCAGCACAGCCGGGAACGGCCCCTCGCCCGCCGGCAGATACAGGATGCCGGTAACGAACAACCCAGGCCGGCTCTCGAAGAGAATCTTTTCGATCCGGTACCCCTCGCACTCCTGCCGACCGACAACTTTTGCGTTCAAAGGGGTTCGCGCGGGCAACTCGCCGAGCCCCTCAAGCAGCGCCTTGCGGATCCGCTTCTGCCAGCCGTCCACCTGTTCAGGCGTCTGAATCTTCTCGTATTCCGCTCGTCGCGCATCGAGCGCCTGGTGGGCCTGCTGCCGAAGGAGGTTCATCGTCATGGTTACTCGAACTCCTGCCAAAGCCAGTGCATCAGCGAAGGGCCGGCACATCCGCAACAGCAGTATCGACCGATGCGCCGACTGCCGTCAACCACGCCCCCCCACAATGACCGACCTCAACCCTTTGGTCCGGACTTGCCGCCGCGTTGCGGTGCCCCTACCGTATCGGCTGCATACGGAGTACCTCCGTAAGACCAAGAGTGACAATAATGACCAACCAGCAGAATGGTATCGTCGTAGGCCTCGGAGAGGTCCTCTGGGACCTGTTCGACCACGACCGTCGACCCGGCGGCGCGACAGCCAACGTCGCCTTTCACGCCCAAATGCTGGGCCACGGGGGCATCGTCTGCTCGCGCGTCGGCAATGACGATCTTGGCCGGCAGCTCTGCGACTACTTCCGCCGACACGATCTCAACACGCAATACATCCAGACCGACCCCAGGCACCCCACCGGCACAGTCACCGTAGACACCACCCGGCCGGACCATCCGACCTACATAATCCACCAGGACGTAGCCTGGGATTTCATCGACTTCGACGAATCGCTGCGCGATCTGATGAGCCGGGCAGCCGCAGTATGCTTCGGCAGTCTCGCCCAGCGTTCACCCGCCAGCCGGCAGGCAATCCAGCAATGCATCGACGCCGCCCGGAATGCCTTGCTCGTCTTCGATGTAAACCTGCGCCAGTCCTGGTACGATCGCGAAGTGATTGAGACGTCTCTACGCAAGAGCCATATCGCCAAGATGAACGTCGATGAGGTAAGGGTCCTGGCGCACCTGTTCGAAATGCCAGCCGGCGACGACCCCGCCGCATTCGCCCCCCAGTTGCTCAAACGATTCGATCTACAGATGGTCTGCGTAACAAAAGCCGAAGACGGCTGCCTCCTCGCCGCCGGCCAGGACGTGGTCCAGGTACCCGGCGTGAAGGTAAAGGTAGCCGACGCAGTGGGCGCAGGCGACGCATTCTCCGCCGCCCTGATCTATGCGTCCCTCCAAGGCTGGCCCTTAGACAAGATCGCCTCATTCGCCAACAGCGTCGGCGCACTGGTAGCAACCAAACCCGGCGCCATGCCGGACGTCCAGAAAGAGTATGCCGAACTGCTGACGCACCATCAGAAAGAATGAAATCCAGACGAGCCCGAAGCGTAAGCGAGGGTATCCGTGGCAGTTTCACTGGAAAGACACTTGAAACGGAGGCGATCGGCAGGCATCATTATAGTATGAAAATCGATGAGCTCAGGGATGCAGTGCCCCCGGCATGCCGGGAGTTTGGTGTGCGTCGACTGGACGCCTTCGGGTCCGTTGCACGTGGATCGGCTTCCACGGGCAGCGATGTGGACTTGCTGGTAGAGTTTGACGAGCCCGAGCGCAGGCCTGCCAAACGCTTCTTCGGACTGCTCCACCGTTTGGAGGATGTCCTCGGTTGTCGCGTCGATCTTTTCACCCCGAGTGGGCTGCGAAATCCCTATTTCAGGGCTCGTGCTCTTGGCGAAAGGGTGCCCGTCTATGAGGAATGAGGTCCAGGCTCACCTGTATGACATTATCCAGGCGGGCCATACGGGATTTCGTTGCAGGAAGAACGTTGGCAGAGTACTGCGCTGACGACCAGCTACGCAGTGCCGTTGAGCGGAAGTTCCAGATAATGGGGGAGGCACTCAACAGGATCTCGCGCGATGAGCCCGCTGTTCTCGAAGAGATCCGTGATTATCGAGACATCATTTCCTTCCGGAACATTCTTGTTCACGGCTATGACGCCATCGATGACCATATCGTCTGGGACACCATACAGGCCGACCTGGAAAACCTCATTGCGGATGCTCGGTGCCCTGCTGAGGTAGAAGGCGCTGGCTCAAGCCTGCCGCGGTCATCACACACGCAGATCCCCTGGTGCGGCCCTTACCGTTAATCGCGCAACGAATCGCGCAGCGACGAGACCGCCAGCTCAAGGTCTTCGCGAACCTCCGACTCCTCCCGCTGCTGAAGGGCCGCAATCTGCGAAAGGTTGAACCCATCGAGGTAGTAAAGCCAGATCGTCTCCCGCCAGGCCGCCGGCATACGAGTCACCGCCTCATGCAGGGCCTGCCGCAATTGCTTCCGCTGACCGGCCGGCATCGACCGTCTGCCCGCAACCCTCTGCCCGTTGGTCTCGCCGGACGGAGCACCCGGTGCCGGCACCACCAGATCCATAAGCCTCTCCTCGTCGAGCGTCAGGTACAGCGGGGTCGGCGGAGGCGGCGCCGGCTTCCCTTGGGGCCCAGCCGCACCGGATCTCCCGGCCCGAGCCGAAACCTGCTCCCGTCGCTTCTTGAGCACCTCTCTGGCCTGCTCATACAACCAGACCTGCATCGGCACCTCAGCCGGCCGTTCCGCCAGATGCCGTCGAGCCCGCCGGATGGCATCGTCGACGATATCCTGCGAGGCGATCTCCCCGAACGGCAGTTCCTGGTTGGCCTCCAGCGCAGCCGTCTCCCGGCTGACCTGCCGGGCCAGTCCCAGCCACAGGCTGTCGTAATCCCGTTGGAGCTGTTCATGATCAGGTTGTGGCTCATCCTTTGCCAGACGAATCATGCTGCACCTGCTGATCTGCATTCGGCATCGTCGTCATGTAACATCCGATCCGTACAAATGATATGCAGGACCAGCAGGCCCGACCGCCTGCATGCCGGAAGACGCCGGATCGCTTGTATGCCCGGCTGGGCCGGCGCCCCGGCTGCGTGCTCATTCAGCCAGGCCCGCGTCTCGGTTACATGCTTGATTGGCCAGGCGCCGCCGCTTGTATGCCGGTGCGGTCGATGGTAGACATTGCATCTGGAAAAAGTCTGGAGGTATGGAATGGTTCGATATGCTGTCGCGCTGGCGGCCGCCTTACTACTAAATGCTACCGCAAATCTCCTGATTAAGGCTTCTGCGGGAGCGGGCACGATCCTGTCGGGGGCGCCGGCGCGGGCGTCAAGGCCTTGCAACCAACTGGCTGTTCCTTGTGGGGCTGGTCTGCTTCGGCCTGAACCTTGTGGCCTATCAGTTTGCCCTGCAAAGACTTCCGATCAGCATGGCCTACCCGATCATGGTCACCGGCGGGTACGCCATCATCGTCGTGGTCGCCGGCCTGATGGGCGAGCGAATGGTCCCGGCCCAGTGGGTCGGCGTCGCGCTGATCCTGCTCGGCGTAGGGCTTGTCAGCGGGTATATGAAGCCCCAGCAACAGGCGACAGGTCGCCTTGAAAAAGCGGCGGCCGCCATCCAGCTGGCCCCCAATCAGCGCCACGAATCCGGCCCGGTTTATGGGACGCTGGCTGGCGAACCCCATGGCGGGGAAGAATTTGGCGGGATAAATATCATCATCGGGCCTCGCAGGACTTGCAAAGTCAGGCGTTCGATATATAAATACCAAATGTCAGTCGCACAGAGTATCGATGTGCGGGTGTAGCTCAGTTGGTAGAGCACAACGTTGCCAACGTTGTTGTCGTGGGTTCGAACCCCATCACCCGCTTATATCTGGCCGGTCCTTGGACCGGCCAGTGCCGTAAATAGGGGTAACGGCAGCTGGCGCATAGCCCTATGATCAGACTGTAGCTATAGTCTTTACAACCGCGAGTGTGCTTGCAGGGAGTGGAGCTTGCGCCGCGGGTGTTTCGTTTCCCGGCTTCATATTTCAGACAGAGGTAGGCGGTCATGGCGGAAGAGCAGAAAGATCAGGTAGAAGGGGCTGAGCAGCAGAACCAGGTGGAAGGCGCTGAGCAGCAGGAAGAGACTGCTGAGGAGCAGGAGACGTCTCTGAAGGATCGGATCTCCGTCGGCGTCGAGGAAGTCGGCACGCTGCGCAAGAAGGTGAAGATCACCGTTCCCCGCGATGCGATCGACGAGCGTCTGGAGAACTCCTACAAGGAACTGTCCCGAGAGGCGACCGTGCCGGGCTTTCGCAAGGGGCACGCCCCTCGTGGCCTGATCGAAAGGCGGTTCGGCAAGGATATCGCCGATGATGTTCGTACGAAGCTGCTGGCCGAGTCATATGAGGCCGCCATCGAGAAGGAGTCGCTGACGGTTCTTGGCCAGCCGGACGTCGATTTGAAGGCGATCGAATTGCCGGAGCAGGGCGACCTGGAGTTCTCGTGCGAGGTCGAGGTCCGGCCGGAGTTCGAGCTGCCCGAGCCTGGAAGGCATCGAGGTCAAGAAGCCCAAGATCGACGTCACCGATGCTGACGTCGACCGGCGAGATCGACCGGTTCCGCGCCCTGCGTGGCTCGTACCAGGTTGTCGAGGACGGTGCCAAGGCTGATGACATGATCGTGGCGGACATCGTGGTGACCGCCGAGGGCCAGGAGGTCCGCAAGACTCGAGGATACGTCGGTCTTCTGCCGGCCGCGGGTCGTCGAGGGCATGACGTTCGAGAAATTCGGCGAGGTGATGACCGGCGCCAAGGCCGGCGACAGCCGGACGCTCGACGGCACGCTGCCGGACGATTACGAGAAGGAGGATCTTCGCGGCAAGAAGGCGACCGTGGAGGTGACCGTCAAGCAGATCAAGCGGATGGTCCTGCCGGAGATGAGCAAAGAGACTGCTTTCGAGCATGGGCTTCGAGAGCGAGGAAGAGCTCGCGCAAGTTCTTCAAAGAGCGTCTGACGGCTCGCGTCGACCAGGAAGTAAACCGGGCGATGCGCGAGCAGGTGCAGCAGTATCTGCTGGATAACGTCAAGTTCGATCTGCCGGAGAAGCTGACGGGCCGGCAGACGGAGCGGGCGGTCATGCGGCGGGTCATGCAGATGCGCAGCCAGGGCATGCCCGACGCCGAGATCGAGAAGCAGATGGACGAGATGCGGGTCAAGGTGGGCGAGCAGGCCCGCAACGACCTGAAGCTGTTCTTCATCATGAACAAGGTGGCCGAGAAGCTGGAAGTGGACGTCGACGAGGGCGAGATGAACGGTCGCATTGCAGCGATCGCCCAGGCGTACGGTCGGCGGTTCGACCGGGTTCGCGACGACATGTATAAGGACGGCAGTCTGGAGTCGCTGTACCTGGAGATTCGTGACGAGAAGAGCGTAGACAAGATCCTGGAAAAGGCGAAGGTTGCCGAACAGGAAGAGAAGAAGGCCTGATATGCAGACATACGCACAGTACCCGGCCTACCAGCGTTATCGCGAGATGTCCATCGAGGACATGCTGCTGGAGAACCGCATCATCTTCCTGGCCGGTCCGATCACCGAGCGTACGGCCAGCCTGGTCATCATGCGGATGCTGTACCTGCAGTCGATCAAGCGGGAGGCGGACATCCACCTGTACATCAACTGCCCAGGTGGCCTGGTCGACCAGACGCTGGCGATCTACGACACGATGCAGTACATGTCGTCGAAGGTAGCGACCTACTGCATCGGGCAGGCGGCCAGCGGTGCGGCGATCGTGCTGGGTGCCGGCACCAAGGGCAAGCGTTATGCGCTGCCGAACGCCAAGATCATGCTGCATCAGCCGTACGGCGGGATCACCGGGCAGGCCGAGGACATCAAGATCCAGGCCGAGGAGATCCTCAAGGACAAGCGTCGGCTGAACGCGATTCTGGCCAAGCATACCGGCCAGTCGCACGAGAAGATCGAGCAGGAGACGGAGCGCGACCGCTATATGGATGCGTTCGAGGCCAAGGCGTACGGCCTGATCGACGAAGTCCTTGGCGCCGACGCAGCGGAGTCGATTCCGGTAGCCCCTGAACAGTAGCCTGCGAGGATACTTGGATATGAGCCTGGTTCCGATAGTCATCGAAACGACGGGCGCGGTGAACGCGCCTATGACATTTACAGTCGGCTGCTGCGCGACCGCATCGTGTTCGTCGGCGGGCCGATTGACGACAACATGGCCAACCTGGTCGTGGCGCAGATGCTGTTTCTGTCGAACGAGGACAGCAAAGCGGACATCCACATGTATATCAACTCGCCGGGCGGCTCGGTCAGCGCCGGCATGGCGATCTATGACACGATGCAGTACGTCCGCTGCGACGTGGCGACCTACAGCATCGGGCTGTCGGCGAGCATGGGAAGCGTTCTGCTGGCGGGTGGCGCGGCCGGCAAGCGCTATGCGCTGCCCAACGCCCGGATCCTCCTTCACCAGCCGCTGATCGGCGGGGTGATGCAGGCGACGGCGACGGATCTTTCGATCGAAGCCCGCGAGATCATCCGGTTGCGGCACCGGCTGTACGAGATCTTTTCGCACCATACGGGCCAGGAACTGCCGAAGATCGAGAAGGACTTTGATCGCAACCTGTGGCTCGATGCCGAACGAATCGCTGGAGTACGGTCTGATCGACAAGGTTATGGAGAACATGCCGCAGACCAAGAACGGCGGCAAGCCGTCGACCGAATAAGCGTTATGAACGACCAGCCAGCCAGCCCGAAGCGGTGGTACCCTGAAGGCCGGGCCCTTTTGGGCGGGCTCCTGGCGGCCGTCATGCTGGCTGGGGGTTGTGTCGCGCCGACTGGCAAGCCGGCTATCGCCAAGGCTCAGGACCGCATCACCGCTCTCGAGACGCAAGTCAACGAGCTCGAATCAGCGTATCGCGAATCAGCAGGCTACGATCGAGAATCAGCGCCAGCAGATTACAAGTCTGGAGAAACTGGGTGGCAACCGCCGGGCGGTGCGCCTGGCGCCGCTGGAAGGCATACGGTTCGCCAGTCTCAGCGGGGGGTACAGCCCGTCAGGCAAAGGCAACGACAAGGGCATCATGCTCTATGTTCAGCCGTACGATGCGGACGGCGATTCGATCAAGGCGGCTGGTGACCTGACCGTTCGGATGTTCGATCTGAGCAATCCGGCTGGACCGAAGCTGATTGACCAGTGCTCCTGGAAGGGCGAGCAGCTGCGAAAGATCTGGAACGGCATGCTGTGGACGAATGAGTTTTCCGCGTACTGCCCATTTCCGAAGGACTATCAGCCGCCGCGCCGTGTGACGGTGCAGGCGGAGTTTGTCGACGCCCTTTCCGGCAAGACCTTCACGAAACAGCAGGTCTTCGAGATTCACACGTCTGAGCCAACCCCGCGATGAGCCTTGGCCGGATCATGCGTCGCTGACGGATTCGATCCCGCATGCAAACAAAGCACGGGGATGCCTCCAGATATCAAAGCGTACCTGAGATGAGAATGCTCTAATCCAGTTCCACGAGCCCGTTGCGGATCGCGTACTTGACCAGCGAGGTCTGGTCGTGGATGTCGAGCTTGTTCATGAGATTAGCGCGGTGGGTCTGGACGGTCTTGATGGAGATCTGCAGCTTTTCGCCGATCTCGCGGTTGGTCCTGCCTTCGGCTATGTGCTGAAGGATCTGACGTTCACGCGTGGTAAGGTTTTCGTGGGAGTCGTTGTGGGTTTCGGGTTCTTCGTTGATGACACGACGAATAATGGTCTGGCTGACCTCGGGCGAAAGATATGACTCACCCCGGCGAACCCGGCGGACGGCATCGATGAGTGTTCCCGCGTCGGCATCCTTCAATACATAGCCCGTACCACCAAAACGCAGTGCCTGGATGATGTATTCATCGTCGGCATACATCGTCAGAAAGAGCAGCCGAGTTTCCGGGCTGACCTCGCGTATTTTGGCGGCGGCCTCAAGGCCGTTCATACCTGGCATGGAGATGTCTAGCAGGGCGACATCAGGCTTGTGTTTTTCCGCGAGTTCGACTGCTGTGGAACCGTCGCCGGCCTCGCCGACAATCTCGATGTCGGGGGCGTCCTGGAGCAGGGCGACCAGCCCCTGCCGCACCATCTTGTGGTCCTCCAGGAGCATCGTCCTGATCTTGCCAGTCTCACTCATGAAGCAGCCTCCGCGATGGACAAGAACTTCGCTCACAACTGCGCACCCATGTTTCTGCCGCTACTGCGGCGCGGTAGCCTTTACGGCCCGTTATCAGTCATCCCCGTCAGTCAGCCCGCGACAAACCAGGCGGACATTCCCTCTTTCGCGGTTCTCCCGACCGCCATATCAGGTTATTCATGCCGCAAGCCGCTCACTCAGAAATGCGCTATTTGTACGCTGCGGACCCTACAGGGCTGTAAGTAACCACGCACCAACTCGTTCAATGTATCGCTGTGGCTGCGGCTGATCAATTCATATCTGCCACCGTTTCCGTCTGCTCTTACCAGAAGCATAAGGTATACGGAATCTGTTTCATCGGCAACCCCGGCAGTAGTTTTCCGTCTCTGAACTGTATTATCGGCGAGCGCAGCATTTCCTACGGCGACAAGGGGTGTCGTCTTGGTAGGGTGATACCATGGGATGACGGAAGGGCTGTTGCGGCAGTTGTGCCGCTACTGGCTCTGGATCATCCGGTATCCTCCGGGTATACCTGCAATAGGCTCGCAGCTTTGGGACGAGTCAGGGGTAAGAGCGTTCAGGAGGCCAAGATGGGTGTATCCAGCCAGTCCGCCAGACAGCAGTGGATCCTCATCGCCATCCTCGTTGTCGTAATTGTCGCCGGCGGCGTCACAGGCTTTGTCATTCTGAATCGGAAACCGGCCGCGCCGGTCGTCAAGGCCACCTTCACTCCAAAGACGGACGCGATGCTGCGGTCCCTTCTCGATCAAGGCAAATACGACCAGCTGCTTGCAGAAACGGATCGCCTCTGTGGTGAGCTTGGCCAACATGCGACGGTCCTTCGATACCGGAGTCTTGCCCTGTTGGTGCAGGAGAAGTATCCCGCGGCCGAAAAGGCCGCAGACGGCTGCCTCAGGGCCGGCGCCGCCGGTCCAGAAGCGGCCATCGCCAATGCAGTGAAGGCCTTTGCAGCCCTGCACGATCCGGCGGCAGCCCCCGCGAGCGCCAAGGAAGCGGCCGAACAGGCGATCGTCCAGGCTGGCTCGGATGCACAGGCAAGCCTGCTTGCTAACGTGGCCCTGGCGGCAGTCTTGCGGGGGGAGGCGGGTCGGACAGACGGCAAGTCGGCGGTGGCTGACCAGGTCAGCCGTCTGTGCCAGACCCTCGAGCCGCTGTATGCGTTTCATGGGGTTGAGCTGCGTCAGCCCTGGCTGGTGAAGTTCTGGCGACTCGGCCTGGCGATGTACGGTGAAGGTGCGATATTCGCCGCGCGGGCTCACGACATCTTTACCGAGGCCCAGGTCCTGACGATCTTTCAGCGGAGCTGCCCGCCGGATGTGTGGACATGCTCGCTGGGAATTCCCTTGCGGGCCAAGACTGCCGCCCGCCAGCCCGTTGCCGCCGGCAAAGTCAGCGACCATGCCAGGGCGGCTTTCTATACAGCTGTAGGGGTTCTGTATGAATCAGCCGGCGACCTCGAACACGCCGACGTCGTCTACGGCAGCGCCATGCAAGCCTTTCAGCAGGCGTTGGATACCACGGATGAATGGGCGGGTCCCAGGACACAGATCGCCAACGGCAGCGAAACTCGTATCGTCGGGGCCGACTATTTCACCTATCGCGACTGCCTTTACCGGATCGCCGTGCACCGCGCTAACCAGTGGAGTCAGTGGATCGCCGCCGGAACGGCCGGCACGACCAAGGCCTTGGCGGCCTGCGACAATCCGATCTTCCGAAGCCTGGTGCGTCTGCGGGCGGACAAGCAGGCCGCCCCGGGCACCATCCTGCGGAGCGAGCGGGTCAATCCTCACTATTGGCCGTTGCTGGCGGACCTGCTGCAGCACTACCCATCTGGCTTGTCGCCGGCGGACGCTGAATACCGGGCCGAGGCGGTTCGAATCGCCGCCAAGACCCCGGACGAAGCCCTTGTGGCCGATGCGGGCAACGCCATGCCAACCGCGGCAGATTCATCCGCCGCCCGGAAGCCTGCACAGCGGCAGCCTTACGCCCAAATGGCGGATGTAGCACTCGGAGTCGGTGGGGGCCATGCCCTGTCGCGGTCAGCTGCTCCGTCGCGGTCAGCCACGATGGCCAAGCCAGCGGCCGAACCGCTGCCGGATTTCGGCCTGGATCGCTATCCTCGTAGAGCTCTGGATTTCTCGCGAGCAGGCCGGTTACAACCCAGCCATCCGTAGGCGCCCAGTCGCAGCCGACCTTTGCCCCCAACGATCCGCAGCAGGTCCGAGCCCGGTCGCTGGCCAGCCGGTTCCACAAACAGTTGGCGGCCGGCAACGTGGACCAGGCCCTCGACGCATATTTCCAGTTGCGAGACATGGCGGAGTCTGATCCCAATACCTCTCCCCAGGTCCGTCAGATCATGCGGATGCTCGACGAGAGTCTGGGCAGCACCAGCGACCTGCAGGGCCTGTTATCGGAACTGCTGGGCGGGCAGGCTGCGACTACGCATGCGGGCCGGCCGTCACAACAGGGCGGCCCGACACCCGCGGCGTCCGATCGTTGATGCAGTCCCTTTGATTTCCAGCCGGATAGACGTCATACTATCGGGTCGTCATAATTGTGGACGCACCAGGACAGCAATCGGTGTTTTGCCCGGCGAATCCAGCCCCGGCGGGGTTGACGAGAGGTCCGCGCCCGGCTAGTTTTTTGTCCTTATCTTTATGCAGTACCTGACGGTATGCCGTACTTTCCGACACGTAACGGCTTTATACGTGTAAGGCTGTTCAGTCGACGATGTGTA
This sequence comes from uncultured Planctomycetota bacterium, assembly GCA_963787325.1. Taxonomy (GTDB): domain Bacteria; phylum Planctomycetota; class Phycisphaerae; order UBA1845; family JANYLN01; genus CAWBCK01. The sequence goes on along the minus strand of CAWBCK010000005.1, from coordinate 4,182,796 downwards.
TCCTGTATTGGGATGCCCTAAATCCGAGGATATGTAGATGTTACCGCAATTTAAAACCAGCAAGTCCCGCAAGCGCCTTCGTCGGTCGCACCACGCGCTCAAGCCGACCAACGTCGCCTTCTGCCCCAAGTGCAGCCAGCCGAAGCTCCCGCATGCCGCCTGCGACAACTGCGGGTATTACAGTGCCAAGGTTGCGGTGCCGGTCAAGGAAGAGGAGTAGCCTCGCATGCGGATTGCGGTTGACGCAATGGGCGGCGATCATGCTCCGGGCCAGATCGTGCGCGGCGCGGTCGCCGGGCTGGCTTATCTCGATGCCAAGGATGAGGTGATCCTGATTGGCGATCCTACGGCAATCGAGAAGGAACTGGCCGAGGTAGATGGCCGCTGCGAGCGGATCCGCATCCAGCCCGCCAGCCAGGTCATCGGCATGGACGAAGAGCCCGTCGAGGCCCTTCGTACGAAGAAGGACAGCAGCATCTCGCGGATGATCGAGATGGCGGCCCTTCGCAAAGCAGATGCGGTGATCAGTGCCGGCAATACCGGTGCCTGTGCCGCCGCCGCCCAGCCTCGGCCTCAAGCCCATTCCCGGCGTCAGCCGGGCGGGCATCGCGATCGTGCTGCCGAGTCTTGCCGGTCCATGCGTGATGTGCGATGTTGGCGCCAATGTTACCGCTAAGCCGCATCACCTCTATCAGTATGCCTTGATGGGTTCGGTTTTCGCCGAGCACGTGCTGGGCATCGAGCGGCCGAAGATCGGCCTGCTGAGCGTCGGCGAGGAAGAGGACAAGGGCAACCTGCTGGTCAAGAAGACTGCGTGAGCTGCTCAAGGCCGATTCCGACCTGAACTTTGCCGGCAATGTCGAAGGACGCGACCTGATCTTTGGTCGGTGTGCCAATGTGGTCATCTGCGACGGGTTCGTCGGCAACGTGACCCTTAAGGTTGTCGAGGGGCTCGTCGAGGGCCTGATTCAGATGTTTGGCCAGGAGATCGCCAAGCTGATGCCCGAGGCGGCACCAAAGATCAAGCCTCTACTCAAGCAGATTTACTCCAAACTCGATTACGGCGAGTACGGCGGCGCACCGCTGTTGGGTGTCGACGGCGTCGTGATGATCTGCCACGGCCGCAGCGATCAACGAGCGATAGCCAATGCCGTACGGTCGGCTGCGGAGTTCGTCAAGGCCGGCGTCAACCAGATCATTACCTGTCAGCTGGCGAAAGGGGTTCGTGTTGGCGGCGAAGATTGAGCGTCTGCCCGTGACGCTGCTGGGGACCGGCTGTGCGGTGCCCTCACGGGTGATGACGAATGAGGATTTTGCCCGATACCTGGATACGTCCGATGAATGGATCGTCGAGCGAACCGGGATCCGGCAGCGAAGAATCGCTACGGAAGGCGAAACGACGGCACCGCTGGCGACAGAGGCCGGCAGAAAGGCTCTGGCCGATGCGGGCGTCGGCCCTAGCGAAGTTGACCTTCTGATCTGCGCGACGATTACCCCGGAGGTGCCGTTTCCGGCGACCTCGTGTTTCGTGCAGCGGGATCTCGGGCTGGGCACCGCGCCGGCTTTCGACATCTCCGCTGCCTGCAGCGGGTTCATCTATGGGCTCGTGACCGCGACGAAATTCCTCCAGGGCGGCAGCTGGAATACGGCCCTGGTCATCGGCGCAGACTGCATGAGCCGCGTCAGCGATCAGCAGGATAGAGGTTCGTGCATCCTCTTTGGTGACGGCGCCGGGGCTGCGGTGATTCGTCGCTCGCCTGCTGGTGCCGCCCAGGCGATGCTGCATCACCTGATGTATGCCGATGGTAAGGGGGCGGACCTGCTGTATGTGCCTGCCGGCGGAACGCGCAGACCCACCAGCGAGCAGACCGTTGCCGCACGCGAGCATTATCTGCGGATGAACGGCCGGGAGATCTACAAGTTCGCCGTAACGCGGATGCAGGAGATCATCGAACGGACGCTTTGCGATGCGGGCATTCGGCCAGAACAGGTCGATCTTGTCATTCCGCACCAGTCGAATCTTCGGATCATCGAGTCAGCGCGGCAGAAGATGGGATGGCCGGCGGAAAAGATGTTTGTCAACATTGACCGATATGGCAATACCAGCGCCGCGTCGGTAGGCATCGGGCTGGACGAGGCCCGCAAGGCCGGCCGGGTCGGTGAGGGTAGCCTGGTGTTGATGGTGGCATTCGGCGCGGGCCTGACGTGGGCTTCGGCGTTGTGGCAGCTCTAGCAGCGGTTTTGGGGCCTTGTACTGGCAGACAAGCTGCCTGTGGCACCCGCTCGCAGAGGTCATGGAGCGGGTGCAGGGCATAGCAGCAGGTCTGCGGACGCGTGGTAGCGGTTGGCTGGCGACCATAGGATGGCGACAAGCCGGCGGCGCGGGGGATGCAAGCCGCTCATAGCGACGAGCGACCGGTGCGGGTCGCTCGAAGGCAAGCAAGGATGGTTGAGTCGATGGCGAAGACGGCGATACTGTTTCCGGGACAGGGAGCGCAGAAGGTTGGGATGGCGGCGGATGTGGCTGCCGGCAGCGCGGCCGCCAAAGATGTTTTCGATCGTGCCAGTCGGATATTAGGTTTTGACCTGGCGAGCATCTGTTTTACCGGACCCGACGACAAATTATCCGCCACGGACATGGCGCAGCCTGCACTTTATGTCGCCAGCGCCGCCATCTGGCGTGCTTTGGAAGAGGCGGGCAAGGCGGAGCAGTACAGGCCGGACGCTGCGGCGGGGCTGAGCCTGGGCGAGTATACGGCACTGTGGCTGGCCGGGTGCTTTTCGTTTGAGGACGGTCTGCGGATCGTGCGGGCGCGGGGCGAGTTCATGCAGGCGGCGGCGGTTGCGTCGCCGAGTGGCATGGTCTCGATTATGGGGCTCGATGAGGCCGCGGTGCTGGAGGTGTGTGCGAAGGCGCGGCAGGCCGGCGAGGTGCTGTCGCCGGCGAACTTTAACTGCCCGGGGCAGATCGTTATCAGCGGGAGCATGGCGGCGTGCGAACGGGCGCTGCCGATCGCGGAGGAGGCTGGGGGCCGGGCGATGGCGCTGAAGGTGGCTGGTGCGTTTCACAGCGACCTGATGCGGCCGGCGGCGGAGAAGCTGGCGGCTGTTCTGGCGGAGGTGAAGATCGAGCCGCCGAGGATACCGGTGCTGAGCAATGTGACGGGGACGTATCACGAGCCGGATGTGGAGAGTATCCGTCGGCTGCTGGTCGAGCAGGTGACGTCGCCGGTGCGCTGGGAGCAGGACGTGCGGCAGATGCTGGCGGACGGCTACGGCCGATTTGTGGAAGTCGGCGCGGGCCGGGTGCTGGCGGGCCTGATACGCCGGATCGAGCGGAAGGCGGAGGTTGTGAATATCTGCGATTATGAAGCAGTGCTGAGGACTGAGGACTGAGGACTGAGTAACGGCAACAGCATATAACAACAGTGCTGAGTGTGGGTGCTGAGGACTGAGTGACGGCAACGACATATAACAACAGTGCTGAGTAACGGCAACGACACATGACTGCAGTGCTGAGTGTTGAGTCCGAGCAAGAACAATAGCAGCAAGAGTTGTGCGGCGTTAGTTCGAGTTAGTGATGCCAGGGGTGTTTTGAGAGGATAGAGTCTTGAACGAGTTGCAGGGGCAAATAGCGATCGTAACGGGCGGCTCGCAGGGCATCGGCAAGGCTGTGTGCCTGGGACTGGCGCGGCAGGCGGCGACGGTGATCGCGTGCGCCCGCAGCGAAGACAAACTGAAGGCCGTGGCGGAAGAGGCGGCCAAGGAATGCCTTGAGGGCAAGATCGTGCCGCGGCGCTGGATGTGACTGATCGGCTGGCGATCGACAAACTCGTCGAAGAGGTGGCTGAGCAGCACGAGCGGATCGATATCCTCGTCAACAACGCGGGCATCACCAAAGACGGGCTGATGCTGAACATGGAAGATGAGCAGTTCGACGCGGTGCTGACGACGAACCTGCGGTCGGCGTTCTGGATGACGCGGGCGGTCAGCAAGTACATGGTCCGGCGCGGCGCGGGCGGATCGTGAATATCTCGAGCATCGCGGGCGTCATGGGCAACGCGGGGCAGAGCAACTACGCGGCCAGCAAGGCAGGGCTGATCGGGTTTACCAAGTCGATCGCCAAGGAGCTGGCCAAGCGGAATATCACGTGCAACGCGGTCGCACCGGGCTTTATCACGACGGAGATGACCGACGTCTTGCCGGATAGGGTCAAAGAGACGGTTAAGCCGCTGATTCCGATGAATCGGTTCGGCAAGCCCGAGGATATCGCCGAGGCGGTCAACTATCTGGTAGGGCCCGGCGCGGCGTATGTTACGGGGCTGGTTCTGGTAGTGGACGGCGGCTTGTGCATGTGATGTAATGCCGTTTTGCGGAAAGGGATGGAGCAGAATGCTTCGCGGGCCGGTGCGAAGGGGCAGCCCCCAGGCGTCGGCGGGGAAACGCGGGCTAATGAATGTGCCGCGTGGATCTTGTTGCGGAGCATGGACGTAAGGGGTCAGACCCCTCGGCCGGTACCTTGCATGGGCAGGGGGCCATCAGTATAGTGTCGCGTCTGTACCAGACGCGCGGTTCGATCAGGTGGTTTTAAACCCAAGAGCATAAGGGCAAAATCAGCCATGAGTCAGGAGGAAACCAAGGTGGCGTCCGAGAAAGAAGTCGAAGAGAAGGTTATCTCGATCGTCAGCGAGCAGTTGGGCGTAGACAAGGCTGAGATTTCCCGCGAAACCTCATTCGTGAACGATCTCAACGCTGACAGTCTGGATACGGTGGAGCTCGATCATGGAGCTCGAAGATGCGTTCGAGATGAGCATTCCGGATGAAGAAGCGGAGAAGATCCAGACGGTCGGGCAGGCGATCGATTACATCGTCCAGCACCTCAGTGCCAAGAAGTAGTCGCGGCCGGCGGCGGTTGGCAGGGAAGGACATGGTCAGCCTGAATTATGGGATTGTGTAATGACCGGACGACGGGTAGTCATCACCGGCCTGGGAGTGGTTACGCCCCTGGGTAACGACGTAAAAACGTTCTGGCAGCGGCTGCTGGCCGGGTGCAGCGGCATCGGTATGATCAGCCGGTTCGATACGACGGATTTCGACGTGCGTATCGGCGGTGAGTGCCGCGAGTTCAATCCTGAAGAGTACGTCGATCGCAAGCGGGCCCGGCGGATTGACCGCTTTGCGCAGTTTGCCATCGCCGGCGGCGTTCAGGCAGCCAAGGACAGCGGGATCGATTTCGCGAAAGAGTGCCCGGATCGCGTCGGGGTGATCATCGGCTCAGGCATCGGCGGTCTGACGGAGCTGGAAGACCAGCATGTACGCATGCTTGAGAAGGGCCCTGGCAAGATCAGTGCGTTTACGATCCCGAAACTGATGGTCAACGCCGCCAGCGGGAACGTTTCGATCATGTTCGGCGCAGGGCCCGAGTACGGCGGTGGCGACGGCATGTGCCTCGGCAGCCAATGCGATTGCCGATGCCTTCAAGACGATCGCCCGGGACGAGGCGGATGTCATGTTCACCGGCGGGACCGAGGCGGCGCTTACGCCGCTCGGGCTGGCAGCATTCGCCGCGATGAAGGCGCTGTCCGCGCGCAACGACGACCCGCAGCATGCGAGCCGGCCGTTCGACAAGGACCGCGACGGGTTCGTGATGGGCGAAGGCGCCGGGATCGTGATCATCGAGGAACTGGAGCGGGCCAAGAGGCGCGGCGCGAATATCTACGCCGAGCTGGTCGGTTATGGCGTGAGTTCCGACGCGTATCACATCACCCAGCCGGAGACGGAAGGCACCGGCGGGGCAAAAGCGGTGCGCATGGCGATGAAGGACGCCGGGCTTGGGCCGGAGGATATCCAGTACATCAATGCCCATGGCACGAGCACGCCGCTTGGCGACATCGCCGAGACGAAGGGGGCCAAGGCCGTCTTCGGTGAGCATGTGCGGAAGGTGGCCATCAGCAGTACCAAGAGCAGCATCGGCCATCTGCTGGGTGCCAGTGGCGGTGTGGAGCTGGTGGCGACTACGCTGGCGATCCGAGACCAGGTGGCGCCGCCGACGATCAACCTGGAGACGCCGGATCCGGAGTGCGACCTGGATTACGTACCGAACACGGCGCGGCCAATGAAGATCGACGCGGCGATGAGCAATTCGTTCGGCTTCGGCGGACACAACGCGTCGCTGATCGTTCGGAGGTTTAACGGCTAGAAACCGCAGACTTTCTTACTATATAAAGACAATATGAGCCCTTGAGCAGGCGGAATGGCCGGCTTGAGGGCTTTGTTTTCGGGGGTCGCAAGGGGACACCGCAGAAGGCACAGAAGACGCCCGTGTCGACGGCTACAACCACGACAACTACAACGGCGGAGGAACCACAGAAGGCGCAAGAAGGCGCAGAGAAACAACAACAACAACAACAACGACGACAACAGGGGCCGGGCCGGCGAAACAGCGAGAGATCTTTGCGGGGTACAAATCCGGCTGAGAAATGAAGATACGGTCTTCGGCGCAGGTGGTCTCGGGGAGGGCGACATCCTGAAGGGCGCGAGGCCGCGGAATAACTTGGACGCCAGAGGCCTTCGGTTGTAAACTATCCGTATCGGCTGCTTCCACTTCGGGCCGATGCCGTGAGGGACGGCTGCGATCCGCTGTATCGACTGATGCTCCGTACGTGATAAACGGCCTCGATTGCTTCGACTGCAAAAGGAGAAGAAGACTATGAGATCCGGGACAGGTCGCTCGGTGTGGTGTGTCGGCGGTATCTGTGTTCTGCTCCTGGCGGTGGGGTGGGTGCAGGCTGGGACCATCTTCGTTTCGACAGCCGGCGATGACGGCAACAGCGGGCTGTCATGGGACGATGCCAAGCCTGACGGTTCAGGCCGGGCTGGATGCTGCGCAATCGGGTGATGAGGTATGGGTGGCGGTCGGGACGTATGTCGAATGCATCACGCTGAAGGATGGCGTGGCGCTGTATGGCGGGTTTGTCGGGGGCGAGACCGCGCTTGGGGAGCGGGACTGGTCTGCGAATGTGACGATCCTGGATGGCAAGCATGCCGGTAGCGTAGTAACAACTCCAGTGGGGGCAGGAGCGACCACGCGAATCGATGGGTTCATGATCTGCAATGGGGGCGGATCTTCCACCGCAGGGGGAGGTATCTTGTGCATGTCCTGCGCCCCGACGATCCAGAATAACATTATCTCCGGAAATACGGGTTCGTCCGGCGGAGGGATTTACTGCGATCCGTCGAGTTGCCCGACGATCGTGAACAATACCATTTCGGATAACTGCGCCAGGATCGGGAGCGGCATCTGTTGCGAGTCATCCTGTTCGATTACAGGCAATGTGATCTGCGCGAACTTCGCGTCCGTACGAGGCGGGGGGATTGCGTGCGCGTCGCATTGCGCAGCGACAATTGCGAATAATGTGATTGCCGGCAACGCCGGGGAAGGCATCTACTGCGATCGGTATACTTCGCCGCTGATTGCGAACAACACAATCACCGGCAACAGTGGGCCTTGCGATCCTACTGCCGGGAGCGGTGGAATCTTTCTATACAGCACAGCTTCGCCCCGGATTGTGAACACTATCGTGGCATTTAATTCTTCGGGAATCGGTCAGTTTGGCGGCCAGGGGGCACCGATTCTGGAGTGTAACTGCGTGTACGGCAACACAGCTGGCAACTATGCCGGTCTGAGCGACCCGACGGGAATGGATGGGAATATCTCGGTCGATCCAAGGCTGGCCGGGCAGGCGTATGGGAACGTCCATCTGCAGGTAGACTCGCCATGCGTCGATGCTGGAGATGACGCCGCGGTTGAGGACGGATGGCTGGACATGGACGGGCATGCGAGAGTTTTCGGGAACCATGTGGACATCGGGGCGGACGAGGCCGATGGTTCCACACCGCATCTGGGGCCGAACATCATCGTACGGGTGAGCCCTGATGGCGACGATGGCAATGATGGATCACGCTGGGAGGAGGCCAAAGAAACCGTGCAGGCCGGGATCGACGTTGCGGCTGCGGAAGGCGGCGAGGTATGGGTGCGTATCGGAATATACGAGCAACGGATCGTTCTGCTCCCACACGCCCATGTTTACGGCGGCTTTGCCGGAACGGAGACGACACGCGGTGAGCGAGATTCGGGCAGCCATGCGAGCATCCTGGATGGAGGCTGGGGAGGAAGCGTGGTGACCACAGGCGGATACGGACATGCGCTTAGCACGATCGATGGCTTCACTGTCCGCAACGGTAAGGGTTACTATGGGGGCGGGATCTTCTGCCAAGGTTGTTCGCCGGCGATCAACAACAACGTGATCACGCTCAATAGCGCAACCTTCAACGGTGGGGGTATCTGCTGCAGTTATGGGAGTTTTCCGACAATTGCGAACAATCTGATTGTGGGCAATTCGGCTGAGGCTGGCGGCGGGATATCTTGCGACCAGGCGTCTGCTGCCGTGATTGTCGGCGACACGATTGTCGGCAACAGTGCCGACGCTGCCGGCGGTATCGGTTACAGTTCGTTCTGGCCGGGGACGGTGGCGAATACCATCGTCGCCTTCAACTCTTCGGGTTTCGGCGGCACATGGACTTCTGCGTCGCTGCATGACAACTGCGTGTATGGGAACGGAACCTACAACTACTCCGGTACGATCGATCCAACCGGAACCGAGGGAAACATCTCAGAGGACCCTCGCTTCCTGGCGACACCAACGGCTGGAGATGACGGAAAATGGGGTACGGCAGATGACGATTACGGCGATCTGCACCTGAGGTATGGCTCACCCTGCATCAACGCCGGCGATCCCGGGTATGTGCCGGCGGTGGATGAGACGGACATCGACGGCCAGGTCCGGGTGCTGTATGGGCGGGTGGATATGGGGGCGGATGAATTCTTCCTCGTTGGGGATGTCAACGATGACCGTTACGTGAACGTCGGGGACCTGCAGGCGGTCATCGCAGCGTGGGGGAGTTCGCTCGGTGGGCTTAACTGGAACCCGAAGGCTGATCTTGACGGGGATCTGTATGTGACTGTCGGCGATCTGCAGTTGCTGGCAGCGAACTGGGGACGGGAGATCTGAGGTCTGCGAAAGCGTCATGAGCAGTTTCGAGACCTTACACTGGCAGGCAAGCTGCCAGTGGCACCCGGCAATGGAAGGGGGGACGAAGCCTCGCACTGGCCCCCGGGCAGATTCGGTCGTTGCCCCGCAAGCGGGCAGGCTAAATGGGGCTCGGATCTGGCGTGTGGCCGTCGGGGGCAATGAGGCGTCAAGGTTATGCGCGGGATAGCCGATAAATAATTAATCGGACTGGTCGGGGGTTCGGCCAGGCCGGGAACAGTATCTCACTGCGGATCGAGAGAGGATGGCGGGAGCACAGGCAGAGATCGATGCCCTTCTGGCTCAGGCGGAGGCTGTGTCGGACGAGGAGAAGTCCGCGCAGGCGGCGGCTGAGCGGCAGGCGGCCCGCCAGGAGGAAGACACGGAAGAGCCGGAGCTCGTGCAGGCGGACGGTTCGCCGGTACCGGAGAAGGTCGCGAGGATTCTGCGCCTTCGCGTGCCGCTGATCGTGGTGCTCGCGGAGCGGGACATGCCCGTTCGCGAGATACTGCACATCAGCATCGGCTCGATCATCGAGTTTGAGAAGCCGTTCGATGAGGAGTTGGAGCTGCTGGTCAATAACCAGTCGATCGCGTTCGGCCAGGCGGTCAAGGTGGGGGAGAATTTCGGGCTGCGGATCTCACGCGTGGCGGATGTGAAACGGCGGATCGACGCGCTGGGGCAGGGCGAAACGGACGGGAGAGGATCCAAGGGCTGACGTGCTGGCACGGATGTTCCGGAAGCCGCTGATTGGCAGGTTTGCCTTACGCGGGCAGCCTGCGGCGATTGTCATGGTTGCCAATTGGTTGGGAAGAGGGCTGGTACGTTACGTCGGCAGACGCTCAGCGGCAGCAGGGCGACTCCGCAGGGGGCATGTTATCCCGATCGCACGGGCTAAGTCGGCAACTGGTTTTTTGCCGGAATTTGATTGACTGATGGGGGGCCGACATTCTATTCTTGAGTGTAGAGCAAGGGCGTAACGCTGCGTGAGTCCGTAGTGAACGCAAGTCACTCGGAACCCTAAAACGAGCGCCCAGTGAGCGCAAAAAGGGTCGATGCGCACGGCACCTAATACGAGGGTATGCGGCGAGGCGCCCTGGCTCGTTTTTTATCTGATGCCGCCCTGCCTTTCCTGCTGTCATGGCTATTCTACTACATCATCGTGATTTCGACGGTCTCTTGCGCAAGCACGCTTGGCGGAGCCGGCGCGAGATGGGATGACTTCGGCGTGATGCCCGTGGCCAGCCGGTTGTCTTCTGATCCCAAAACGTCAGAGCCCTCGGCGTTCGTACATCCAGACAGAAAGATGTACGCTGATCGCACGGCCTTGCACTGACGGCCAAGCCGCCAGTGGCACCCCGCGGCTGTGCTCCTGCGAATGCACTGGCAAGCGAGCCGCCCGTGGCATGCGAGGCTGGGCCGCCCATCAGATGGGCGGGTTGACACGTCTCTGGAGACAATCGATAATGCTTGTCGCGGTAAGGGTTGCGGCTGGTGGGATTGCTGGAAAATGGTGGGAGGTCGTGGAATGCGGAGGCTCGTCTTGTGCCTGATGGCAGTACTTGCCAGCGGGGCCCTGGTCAAGGTGGGGCGGGCCGCGGTGTACACAGACGACTTTGCGACCAGCCGCGACTTCTATACGATGTCGGTCGGGGACTGGGGGATCTGGGACGGGCTGCTTTACGACGTGCCGATGGCGGGGAATGTGGCTGTCGCGCATGCCGATTCCAACATCACCACTACTGGACGTCTGACGCTCGAATCCTCAGGGGGACATTGGGAGTCGATGCCGGCGCATGACAGCGGTCTTTTGCTTTATAAAACTATTACAGGGGACTTCGTGGCGGAGGTGCAGGTCACCTCGTTTACGGTCGTCGCCAACAACGACATGGGGCTGATGGCGCGGGTGGCTGATCTGAATTCTGCCGGAGCCGGCGAGGACTGGGTGGCGGTGCGCGACTCGCAGACGGCGGCCCCGGGCCTGAACGCCGCGATCAGCATCGACGATGATGTCGAGACGTTTTCGACCTCTGACGCGTCGCCCGCGTGGCATTATCTGCAACTGGAACGTCAAGGGGACGTGTTTACCGCGCGTCGCAGGGCGAATACTACCGACGCCTGGACCGAAATCGGCCAGTGGTCGCGTGCGGACATGCAGGGACTGGCCCTGCAGGTGGGGATCTACCAGGCGACGTCGTCCGGCGCATCGGGGCAGGCGACGTTTGCCAACTTCAAACTCACGACGCCGGATCCTGCGATCCCGGGGACGCTCAAGTGGCAGGTTGGCACCGGCGGATGGGTGGCGTCGTCGCCGGCAGTGGCAGACGACGGGACGATCTATTTCGGTTCGGCGGACGGCTACGTGTATGCGGTCGACCCGGACGGCGCGATCAAGTGGCAGTATCCTACGGGCGGGGCGGTCTTGTGCTCACCCGCCATCGCCGCAGACGGCACGGTATACGTCGGGTCGAACGACGGGAACATCTACGCGCTGAATTCGGACGGCTCGCTGCTATGGCAGTTTGCCGCGGCAGACGTGATTGTGTCTTGCCCGGCGGTACTTCCCGGGGGCGGCCTTTGCGTGGGCGACGCCGGCGGGGTGCTCTATGCGATTAATTCCGGCGGATCCGTCCGGTGGCAGTTGACGCTGGGACCCGGTCTGACATCGCCGGCGATAGGCGGTACGGCGGCGAGCTGACATCATCTATGCCGGCTCACGAGACGGCGCGCTCTATGCGGTTGACGCCAACGGCAACCTCAAATGGCAGCACGCCACGGGCGGCAGCATCTACGGTACACCGGCGGTGGACTGGTACGGCACGATCTACGTAGGATCGGCGGACAAGAACCTGTACGCGATCAATCCGGACGGCAGCGAGAAATGGCACGTCACCCTGGGCGATGCCATCGGCGCACCGCCGGTCCTGTCGGCAGACGAGACCGTTTATGTCGGCTGCAACGACGGCAAGCTTTACGCGGTAAACTCTGAAGGCGCGGTGGACTGGGAGTTTGCGACTGGCGGGGCGATTTACGCGACGGCGGCGATCGCTGGGGAAGCCGAAGGCGGCGTCGTCTATGTGGGTTCGACGGACAGACTACCTCTATGCCGTCGATCTTGCGGGCAGCGAAGTATGGCGGTTTGGCGCTGGTGACATGATATGGCACTCATCGCCGGTGATCGGTTCGGACGGGACCGTCTACGTAGGGTCGTTGGACAAGAAACTGTATGCCGTCAACTCAACGCTGTCGACGGCCTCTGCGGACTGGCCCGTGTATCACAACGATCCCAAGCATTGGGGGCGGTCGTTGTCGTTCTATGTTAGTGACGCGTGGCGGAAGGTATCGAACATGCGATTGACGGCGATCCCGATCTGGGCGGCTTTGCGGGTAGTTACGACACTATAGGGCAATCCGATGCTGCATGAGAAGGTCGGATCTTAGAGTAGGGTATAGCGGCCGGGGTAGCGAGCGATGAGGCACATGGAAGGAAACCTGCACGTCGATGGGTCGGCGGGAAACGCCGGTCGTCGAGCCTGCGCTGCTATCCTGCTGGCGATGGCGGTCCTGGCGGCTGGGGGATGTCCAGATACGTTCATGAGTCCGTCGCCGGCCAAGTCGGGTGCCCTCAACAACGCGGCAAGCACGTCGGGAGCTGCGGCGCTGGCGGTGACGCTTACCGTTACGAACAAGGTAGGACTGGCGGCGGGGGTGCAGGTTGACTTCTATGTGGGGAACGTCGTTGTTCATCATGCCGAAGGGAACCTTGGGCCGGCAACGGGGACGGGCCAGGCGGACGCGTCGATGTCGGTCGGGCCGGACCTGGCGGATCGGGTGGTAGTGAAGGCCGTGCTGGCTGACAGCAGTGGTGAAACGATCTGGAGCGACGAGCGGACGTATGCAGCCGGCAGTGAGTTTCAGAATAATGATACGCTTGCTTACGTGATCACGGCGGTGCCGACGGCTGACGCCCAGGCCAGCACGCCTGTTGCGCGAGGCAGGCAGGTCGTGGCCGACGAGGGGATGTCCGTGAACTTGGATGGGTCGGGGAGCTATGACCCGGCCGGCGGGAGCCTGTCGCATCGGTGGGAGCAGGTATCCGGACCAAAGGTAGCGATGTCAGGCGGCGATCAGGCGGTGGCGACTTTTGTGGCGTCGGCGGTTGAGGCGGACGAGCCGCTGGTTTTCCAACTGACGGTCACGAACCGGGACGGGCGGTCGTCGTCCGCTGAGGTGACTGTCGTGGTTCGCGCGGTGCCGGTGGCAGTGATCGATGTCACGTCGCCCGTAGCGATGGGGACAGTGGTGACGCTGGACGGGTCCGGGAGCAGCGATCCGGCAGGGGGGACGCTCTCGTACCGGTGGGATCAGGTGTCGGGTCCGGCGGTGAGCCTGTCATCGACGCAAGAGGCGGTGGCGGAGTTTACGGCACCGCAGGTCGAGGCGAGCGGGTCGCTTGGTTTTCGCCTGACGGTGACGAACGGGGTAGGGGCGGTCGGCACGGCAGAGGCTACGGTTGTCGTTCGCAGGCCGCCGGTGGTGGTGGTGCAGGCCCCGGCGACGGTGACGGCGGGGGCGGAGGTCGCGCTGGACGGTTCGGGGAGTTATGACCCGGCTGGCGGGGAACTGGTCTACGAGTGGGAGCAGGTCTCCGGGGCAACGATCAGCCTGGCTGGCGCAGGACCAGGCTGTTGCGGCGTTTACGGCGCCCGATGTTCCGTCGGCGACATCGGTGACGGTGCGGCTGACGGTGTCGAGCGACGGGCTCACCTCCAGCGAGGAGGTGACTGTGAAGGTGACTGCGGCCCAGCCACCGCCTAACTCCATCGCAGCGGTGTCGCCGTCGGTAGCGGTATCGGGGCAGGCCGTTTCGCTGCTTTATTCTAATGCGGGCGTGGCGGATGAGTCGGCCACGTACCAGTGGACCCAACTGGCAGGGCCGGAGACTGCGATCTTGGGGTCAACATCGTCGGTCGCGACGGTTGTCGCTCCGGTGGTGGTCAAGCCGGAGGTCCTAACCTTCCGGCTGGTCGTCACGGCGGCAACGTGGTCGGAGACTGGCGATGTCACGTTAACGGTGTACCCTGCCGGGCTGATGGCTGGCGAGAGGGGAGAATGGATGACGTGTCGGCGGGGCGCAAATATGTGTCCCGAAACGTTGCACTTTCGCGGTCCATGGTCGTAGCATAGGCTGCTGGAGGAAGTATTCCTGTTTTTCGGACAGGGCCGGGAAATTGTTGTCAGCGATAAAGGAGTAACTGGATGAGAGGCGCTGAAGGCCGTGGTTGTGGTTGGGATGTTCATGATGACCCCCGTGATGGTCAATGCGGCCGGGGCCAAGGCGCCCTCGAGCCAGCCGAAGTGCCCATATCTGCGGGCGCATCCGGAGGTGCTGGCGAGCCAGCCGGCGCATTGTCCGACGCAGGCGAAATGCGATAAGGCGAAGAGCTGCGAGCAGGCCAAGGCCAATTGCGAGAAGGCCAGGAACTGTGAGAAGGCGAAGGCGGGCGGTTGTTGTGCGGCATCCAGTCAGCCGGCCAGCACGCAACCTTCTGCTGCCAAATGCACGAAGGCAGGCAGTGACAAGGCGGCACCGGGATGCTGCAAGGCCAGCGGCGATAAGGCTGCCGCGCCGAGCTGCTGCCCGTACGCCGGGAAATAGACTTTCGTCTGTCGGTCGTCAGAATTACGTTTTTTTAGCGAGGGCTCGTCTTGTAGACGGCGCCCTCGCTTCTTTTTTGGGGCGACGGTGGTCCAGACGTGGCGGGTTGGGCGGATCGGCGGGGCCGCCGACGCTGTCCGCGAGCGGGCAGGCTGAATATGCCTTCGGCGCGTTGCGTGGGTGCTGCGCCCGCCTTGGCATCGCTCCGGGATCAAGCATTCGGCCTTATTCGCCCCAGTGCGTCACCAGCGTCTGTAGATCGCCCACGTTGATGTAGCCGTCATTGTTGAGGTCCACGCAATGTTCCAGGCGTTGCTGGAAGACGTGGCTGTTCTTGTGCTTCAGCAGGGCTCCAAAGCCGTGGTTGACCAGACCGCGCAGGGCGTATAGTGACCATCACCAATCCGGTATGACTATTTTGACAAAATGGACTATTCGACTGTAGATTGCGGCATCAGTGGCTGGAGCGTTTTCTGTTGTGGCGCGTTCGGCGGATGGAACGGACGCTGCCGGCAAGCGGAGAGGCTGAATACGGCCCCAACGCCTGGCAAGGGACGCTGTGGCTGGTTTGAGAACGCTCTGGCCGCCAGGTTTCTTTCTGTTTTGTAAGAGCCGCGTCCTCTTGCGGACGGCAAGCATCCCCGGTGGCTGGCACCGGCGAAGCGCATCGGACATACTCCTCATCCGGTCGATATATGACCAGCACAGGCAAAGGCGGCAGACGATACGAGCAGGCCTTCGAGGATTTCCTCGCGGCGGAGGGTATTGCGTACGTGCCCGTCACGATCGCCCAGCGGACGGCGTTTCAGGCCGCCAGGATCAAGTCGTTCGACTTCGTCGTCTGGCCCAGCACGGGGCCCAACTGGCTGGTCGATATCAAGGGGCGGACGGTGCCGAAGACCGGCCGACTCGAAAACTGGGTGACCGATGGCGACCTGGAGGGGCTGGTTCAGTGGGAGGCGGTGTTCGGGACCGGATTTGTCGGAATGTTCGTCTTCGTGTTTATCGTCGCCGAGCCAGCCGGCTGGCCCCATCAGCATGCGCCCCTGCACGATTTCGCAGGGGATTGCTACTCATTCTGGGCCATAGCGGTAGAAGAGTACCGGCGGTTGGCGAAGGTGCGCTCGCAGCGGTGGAAGACGTTTACAGTTCCGGCGGATCTGTTTGCGACGCAGGCTGAACCGGTGGGCAAGTGGCTGTTGCAGGAGGAAGGTCGCGAGCGCAGCGCTTTCATCGATGGTGGCCATGGTCTATAATCCGGCGAGTGACAGGTTGTAAGTCAGTCGCACGATGGGGATTTTGTTCATGAACAGGCTCGCATCGGTGTTAGGCAGGTCGCTTCCGCTGGCCGGGCTGGCGGTTCTGGTTTGCTCGAACGTCGCGCAGGCGGCACTGTCGGATTCGAAGGGTACCGGCCAGGCGCAGGCGGGGACAATCTGGTTATACTTCGCCGCTTTCGTGCTGGGGACGCTAGGGGTGGCGTTCATGCCCAGCAAGCGGAAGGAAGCCGAGGACTAGGGGACAGGGTACAGGGGCGGGCTTGGCCCGCCTGTGGCCGATCCCTTGGTGGCGCGGATCTTTCTGTTTCTGATCCATGGGACTTCAGGAGGCACACATCATGCCGCGACGAACCCGGGATGCTGCGATTGCGCTATTGGTTCTGGTGAACCTGGTGTTGCTGTGCGCGGTCCTTGCCCAGGCCATCAGCCTGCCGAAGGCGGATGCGCAGGTCGCAGCGGGCGGACAGGGGGGCGGGCAGTTTCTGGCGGTCTCGGGGCAGGTTCAAAGCGGCCTGGACGCCGAGTACGTGATCGATGCCACGCATGATCGGCTGTTCGTTCTTTCGCCGAGTCGGACCGGTGGCAACCTGGCTCCGATGGAGCTGACGGATATGCGCGACTTGAAGGCGGACTTCGCCAAGCAGCCGGCGCCGACGGTCCCGCCGAGAGGACGTCGTTAGGGCACACGCGGTTCAGGGGATTGACCATGCATACGAAAGATTTCGCCATAGGCATACTGACGGTGACCGCCGTGATCCTGCTGGCGACCGTTGTGATCCTGAGCGTGGTGACGCCGCGGCAGGCCCAGGGCTTTGCGATGCTGGATGAGGGCAGCGGCTATACGATGTATACCTCGCAGGTGCAAGGGTCTCAGGAAAACCTCAACATCATCAATCACCGGATGGGGCTGCTGAATATCTATCGCTACGATTACAATACGGGGAAGCTGACGCCGCAGCAGCAGATCCCGTTGCCGCCGGTTTCCACGTCGCCGACGCCGCCCGCTGGCCGGCCGAGAATGCGCTAAACGGCAGGGGCGTGTTTTTGCATGAATTACCTGAATGAACGAATCGCGGATCTCGCGCAGGCGGTCCTTTCGGGAACTGACCTTTCCCGCGAGCAGGCCCGGAGCCTGGCCGAGGTGGCCGGGGAGGATCTTTACGACCTGTTCTATTGGTCGAACAAGATCCGTCTGCGGAAGGTCGGGACAGCGGTCAACTGCTGCAGCATCGTAGCCGGCAAGGCGGGCGCATGCGGGCAGGACTGCGCGTTCTGTAGCCAGTCAGGGCATTATCGGACGCACGTGGACGGCATGGCCGTGCTCGATGGGGACACGATTGTCGGTGCGGCGGCTGATGCGGCGGGCCGGGGGGCGACGTGTTTCGGTTTGGTCAACAGCGGGCTCGGTCCGAGCGACGACGAGATCGAGCAGTTTGCCGGGGCACTGCAGCGGATTCGCAGCGATGTGCCGGTCGATCTGTGTGCCTCGCTCGGCGTGCTCAACGATGCACAAGCGCGGAGGCTGGCGGACCTGGGTGTCCAGAAGTACAACCATAACCTCCAGACCTCGCGACGGTTTTTTTCACAAATATGTAGCACGCACACATACGGGCAGCGGGTCGAAACGATTCGGGCACTGCGGCGGGCGGGGATTCGCGCGTGCTGCGGCGGCCTGTTCGGCATGGGCGAAACCTGGGAGGATCGGGTCGATCTGGCGCTGGAGCTGCGCAGCCTCGATGTCGACACCGTACCGATCAACTTCCTGATCCCGATTGCCGGTACGCCGCTGGAAGGGCAGGATTCCCTGTCCACGATGGAGTGCCTGAAGATTATCGCACTGTATCGCTTCCTGCTGCCGGACAAGACAATCATGATCTGTGGCGGCCGGGAAGGGCATCTGCGCGACCTTCAGTCGTGGATCTTTCTGGCCGGGGCCAACGGTCTGCTCATCGGCAATTACCTGACGACGACGGGGCGAGGGGCGGCGGACGACGTGCGGATGGTTCGGGATCTGGAAATGGTGCTAAAGAGTGAGCCGGCCGAACCGGCGGCGCGTAACAAGACAAGATCGGAATGTGCGGGGCGGACAGGATCGTGCGACCCCTGTTTGTGAGACAGCGGGGGCCGGCATGGGACAACTCCAAAAACGTGAAATCTGGATTACGGGTGCGGTAGCGATTACCTCGCTGGCGGACGACCTGGAGTCGACCTGGGCGAAGGTGGTGGCAGGCCGGACGGCGGGACGCTGGGCAGATCTGCAGACACCGACCGGATCCACTGTACGGGTACCTGCTGCACCGGTTGATTCGGCGCTGCTCGCGCGATGTGCCGCTGGAGATGTCGTCAGTACGGTGCGATCGACTGGCTGCGCAGGTCGCTGCGCAGCTGACGGATAAGGCCGGGCTCGCGCCGCGACATTTGCGGGAAGCCGCGATTGTGTTCGGTTCGAGCAAGCCGGCTGGATGCCCGTGGCTGATCAGGGAGATGCTCGGCCAAGGTCGCCCAGGAGCAGCGAGGACGGAGGCTCGGCCGAACGTCCCGGACTGGCCGGTCCCTGCGATGTGGGACGCCATGGCACCGGAGCGTGGCGCGGCGCTTTTGGCGAGGGCGTTGCAGATCGAGGGGCCGATTCTCTCGTCGATTTCCGCGTGTAGCACCGGGCTGCATGCCGTGATCGGCGCGGTGCAGTGGCTGCAGGATGGCAACGGGCCAATCGCCATTGCGGGAGCCGTCGAGTCGGGCCTGAATCCGCTGTTTGCGTCGGCATTCCTGCGGATGGGGGTGTTGGCCAATGGGGGCGAGATCCCTGCGAAGGCATGCAAGCCGTTCGACAGACAGCGGTCGGGGTTCGTGATCGGCGAAGGGGCGGCGGCCCTGGTCTTCGAGACGGCGGATCACGCGCGGGCGAGAGGGGCAAAGCCTATGGCGATCGTGGCAGGCTATGCCCGCGGATCGGACCCGACGGGGCTGGCAGACATGGACCGCGAAGGTGGGCCGATGAAGGGGGTTATAGGACGTTGTCTGGAGAGTGCGGAGATTGGGCCTGGGCAGGTCGCCTGCGTGAAGGCACATGGGACAGCGACACGGCGAAATGACCGGGCGGAGTCTACCGCGATTCGGGCGGTCTTCGGCCGGCAATGCCCGCCGGTGATCTCGCTCAAGGGGCATCTGGGCCACTGTCTCGGTGGCAGCGGCGCGATCGAAATGGCCTTATGCAGCCGGGCTGTCGTGGCCAATGTGATCCCGGCTACGGCGAATCTGACCGAGCCCGACCCGCAGTGCGCGGTCAATCATCCGCGTCAGCCGATGGTCGTGTTCAGTCGGCGCAGCACATATGCTGTGCCTGTCAGCGGGCTTCGGCGGCCACCTGGCGGCGGTCGCATTGCGCGGGCCTATGTGTTCCAGTGCAACGCCAGTTCCTGCAGGTCGCTGACATTGATGTGGCCATCATCATTGAGATCGGCATCGGCATTCCAGTTGCCGCTTGGTGGGTCTTCGGTCGCGCCCAGGCGGCCACCAGCGCCTGAAGATCACCGACGTTTACATAGCCGTCTCCGTTGATGTCACCCGCCTTGGGCGGGGTAACGAAACGGAGCGTGATGCTGCCTGCGTCGGAAACGACCTCGAAACCATCGGGGCAATTGATTGTGGCGAACGCCTCGTTAACCGCGGCTGCCGTTACGATCACGAATTCGTCTCCCGACTTGGGCTGAAACGGCGGAACCAAACCCACCTGTAACTCGCCGGCCAGGTCGGCTGTGTCAGAGACTGTCAGCTTGTCGAACTGGCCTGCTGACAGGCCGGCCAACTCTACGACCAAGCGACCCGAAGATGTCTGGATACAGTCGCCGTTGATTGTGAGCGTACCGATGGAATTGCCCGGAGCGATGCTACCGCCGTTGCTGACATTGCCGGTGATCGTGCCGGACCCGGTCAGATCGCCGCCTTGAATACTGAGCGGCGCGTCGTTGACCGTGAGGGTGCCGTTAACAATGATTGTTCCCGCAGCCTGGGTAAACAATGAGGCGCTATTGATGGTGAGTCCGCTGCTAGCCGGCACGTCGATCATGCCGCTGTTGGATATCCCGCCATCCCGACAATCAAGCGTGAGCGTACCGCCGTCACTGCGGATCGTCCCGCTGTTGGCCATGGCCACGTTTATGCCGCCACGGCCCTGGATCGTATGACCTGCCCTGTTGGTCAAGGTAAGGCTGCTTTCGCCGTCAACATAGCCGGGCTTCAGCAGAAGCGAACCGCTTCCGGCCATCTCGGCATCGCCGGCCAGATGGAAAAACGCCGGGCTTACAGTATTCCCAAGTTCGATAGTGCCGGTGTTGGTGATCGTTCCCGGGGCAACGTTCAGGACCGCATTCGGCCCGGCGAGCCAGTTTCCCTCATTGGTAATGCCGTCGATAGTCGTGTTGGTGGAGGATGCGACGAATTGACCACCGCTGGTTGTCACCGTCCGCCCGCCCGTAATCGAGGCATTGCCAGAAAGCTGGAATACAGCATGCTCGCCCTCGGCCAGCAATGTACCGGCCGGCGACTGAGTGATCCCGGTTTCGAGGTTAATGGGCGTGCCGTTGACCGCCTCGATCATGTTGTTGTTGGTCTTGGGTTCGTCCAGCAGCGAGAGACCCACGCCGTCAGCCGTTACCGTGCCATCGTTGATCATCGCGCCGTAGATCCTGCCCGAGCCGTGGATGGTATGAGACGCGGCGTTAGTAAACGTTGCACCCGTGCCGGTGTAGACGTACCCGCCGGTCAGGTGCAGATCGCCAGTTCCGGCCAGGGCCACATTGGCGTCGAACCGCAGCCATGGCGCGCCGGCGTAACCCACGTATCCGCCGAGTTCGATCGTGCCATTGTTGGTTAGCGTGGTGCCGGACACCGCGACGGCTGCGCCATTCTCGACCAGCCAGGCCCCCTCGTTGGTGATATCTTGCAGGAGGATACTACTGCTATTGGCGGTAATCAGGCCGCCGTTGGTCGTGTCTGTCAGGCCGCCCAGGATTGCCGCATTGTTGTAGACTTGGCACTTGGAGTTGGTGCCGTCGGCGACGATCATGCCGCCTGCGGACTGGGTAATGGTCGTGTAAATGCTGAGCGTGCCGCCGCCGGTGGCCCTGATGACGCCGCTGTTCGCCTTGTCAGAGGTCTGTAATTTCATCGTGCCGGGCGCGTTGACCTGCAGCAGACCATGATTTTCGATCGGGGCGTCGATTGTGCCTCCGTGGCCGGTGACCGTGTGCCCGTCAGCGTTGATGAGAACCAGGCCTTTGACGTAGCCGGCGTTGAGCACGATCGAGCCGGCCCCGTTGAACACGCACGGTGTGTCGAGCATCAGCGTCGACCAGCCGTATATGCCTGTATAGCCACCAAACTCCAAGACGCCGTCATTGGCGAGCGTGTCCTGCGAAATGTGGAGCGTGGAACCGTTCTGAAACAGCAGGTCCTGAACATTGACCGGGCTGGGCCAGGTCATCGTGACGTGATTGTATGTCTGATCGTATCCGAGGACCGGTGCGGCAGGCAGTATCATGCAAATCACGGCGACAGCGACGGCGTTGCGGGTCCATGTGCGATGCATGGCAGTTTCTCCCTGTGACTCCATGCCCATATTGACCTGACGGCCGTGGCCTGCGTGACCTCAGCCGGAAATCCTCTAAGAGTGGCAGACTGCGCGCACACAGCCTCATAACGGTGCTGGAGCTACACGTGGCGTAAGATCAGACGCCCGGACTTCGCGTTTCAGATGCATCCCTCGTCAGACGCGAGATTGGCAACAGATGAACAACAACCTGTTGGACTGCACAGGATAGCGTCAGATCATACCCGCGCCAAGACAAAAGACCGTTGGTGAGTCCAGTTCGCAATGACCGGCAGGTACGAGGCCGGCGGGTCCGCCAGATTCGGCACGAAGAGCCTGGGTGGCCAACACCCACCCTGAAGGCCCGACCTCGGCCAGCACAAGCCAGCCTGAACCGCCCACGGACGAGCCCCACCACGGAGCGCAACATAAGATATCTTATGGGACGTGGTATTGGGCGGTGTCCGCTGCTGGTCTGGCATGTACTGTTTCGCAGGCCCCTTATTGGCTGGCACGTCTTCGCTGTCTGGGCCAACTGCGGAATACCGGCGCAGATGGGGAGTCGTCGGCTGCCGGCGGCAGATCGCTTCCCGCGCCATCCGGCCTGGTCTTTAACAAGAGCGATAGCAAGCATGTGTGCGGCTTTGCCGGCTGCTGCCCGGTGTGGATCATCGGCGCGGCTTTGTTGTTCGTCGGGTATCACTCGGCAGAGACAGAAAGCGACCGGCACGACCTCCGGGGTTTTGCCTGGGGATGGATACCGAAAGATGTGGGCCTGGTGGTTGGCGAAAAGTTCAGCGGCGTCAGGCAAGGCTGCTTGGACGGCCGTAACCGGCGAAATGAGGCCGGGCGAAACGTCTTATGTGCCGGGCGCAACAAAAAACGCCCGAAGGCGTATCCGTGGATTGGTTGCGACTTTGAGGCCAGCCCATTGGGGCTGCACAGCCTGCCGACTGAGACGAAGAAACAGGCGGCCCCTGGCCAGAGGGGTGACGGATGAGCCGTCTTATCAACGGGACGCACTGAACGTCCCATAATATCGACCGTCTCAATCCCGTGGCCAAGGACCGCCGCTTATTGACTGCGTCTAGCGGGTCACCAGCTTAACGGCGCTGTCGGCGACGAGCACCAGGTGCTTGCCTCGCTGGGTGAGTTTGTAGACGTCACGCTGGCCTTCCTCGACCAGGCCGGCACTCTTCAGCTTGCGCAGATGGTAATACAGCGGGCCGGCGCTCAGGCCGACGGCCTTGCGGAGCTTGGCATAGGAATCGGCACCGGCCATCATGGCCTTGAGCATCGTCAGTCGACGCGGACTGGCGATGGCCGAGAACAGCTGGACGATCGCATCGTCCTGCTTCTTGGACTGCCGGCCGGTCGGCAGTGAGTTAGAGTATTTTTCGGAATGCGTCCGGACCTTACGACTGGTGCCGTCGGCCATCACGACGGCGACCAGGACGCCGGTAGCGTCCGTCGAACGACTTGCCGGAAGTTCCACCAGTTCACAAATGCGCCGGTCTTTGCTTGACAGTGCGGTTTTGGCACCGGTTTTCTTCGCCATCAGAATCTCCTCTGCTCAAGGCATTGCAACGCACCAGGATTCGACCACGCCAGCCATCCGACGGGTATCAGCAACGCAATCATGAACCCCAATCGTCGCCATGTCAACATCATAAGATAGAATTATAACATATCAACCGGCGGCTTCAGGACAGACCCAATTTCTCTCTAATGTATGTCACACATCTGGATTTATCGATTCGTACCTGTTGCAGGCTGTCGCGGTCGCGGACGGTCACCGTCTGGTCCTGACTCGTCTGCCCATCCACTGTGATACAGAATGGTGTACCAGCCTCATCCTGGCGACGATAGCGCCGGCCGATCGCGCCTTTGGCATCATAGAACGCCGGGAAGTGTTTCTGCAGATCGCGATAGATCGCATCGGCGGTTTCCGGCATGCCGTCGCGCTTGACCAGCGGGAAGACGGCTGCCTTGACCGGGGCGATACGCGGGTGGAACCGCATGACGACCCGTTTTTCGCCCTGGATCTCGTCTTCATCGTACGCCTCGCACATCAGGGCCAGGCAGGTACGGTCGACACCGGCGGACGGCTCGATGACGTACGGGATGAACCGTTCCTTGGCGTCGTCGTCAAAGTAGCTCAGATCCTTGCCGCTGAACTCGGCGTGTCGCTTGAGATCATAATCGGTTCGATTGGCAACGCCCTCCAGTTCGGAAATACCGAAGGGGAATTCATATTCGATGTCGGCGCAGCCGGCTGCGTAATGGGCCAATTCGTCCTTGTCGTGCTCGCGAAGGCGCAGTTTGCTGGACTTCAGGCCAAGGTCCATGTACCACTTGTGTCGCGCATCCCGCCAGTATTCGTACCATTGGCCTGCTTCCTGGGGTTTGCAGAAGAATTCGATTTCCATCTGTTCGAATTCCCGGCTGCGGAAGGTGTAGTTGCGCGGGTTGATTTCGTTGCGGAAGCTCTTGCCGATCTGCGCGATGCCGAACGGCAGTTTCACGCGCGACGTGTCCACAATATTCTTGAAATTGGCGAAGATTCCCTGTGCGGTTTCGGGTCGCAGGTAGGCGACGTTGTCTTCGTCCTGGATCGCCCCGACGTAGGTCTTGAACATCAGGTTGAATTTGCGGGCCGGTGTCAGTGCCATGGTCTTACATGATGGGCAACTGAACGAAGCGATCAGATCCGGCTGCTTGAGCGTGACGTCGACGCACATTGCCCCGACGATGTCTGCCGAACCGTGTTTCTTGGCAAGCTTGGCCAGGGCGGGCTCGGCGGCGGCCCGCGCTGCGGCCTCGTCGTCGGCCTCGACGCCGATCGTATCGGTGCCATGCGCATGCTGGACCTGCAGCGCCCAGACCTTGTCAGCGCGGAATCTGGCCTTGCATTCCTTGCAGTCGACCATGGGGTCGGCGAAGCCACCAAGATGGCCGCTTGCCTCCCAGACGCGCGGATTCATGATGATCGCGAAGTCGAGACCGACCATGTCGTCGCGGGTCAGGACCAGGTCGTGCCACCAGGCGTTCTTGATATTGCGTTTCAGTTCGACGCCCAAGGGGCCATAGTCCCAGAAGCCGTTGATGCCGCCATAGATTTCGCTGCTTTGGAAAATGAAACCGCGACGCTTGGCCAGGGCCGACAGCTTTTCCATCAGTCCCTGCTGTTTGTTGACTTCGCTCATGTTTCTCACCACTTCTTGCCGCGCGGGCAAATGACCTTGGATTCAAGTTCGTGTCTGAGAAGCAACGGACGCCTCGGAGGACAACACGACCTGCGACGCCGCATCTTAGCCACTAGTTACCCATTTGCAAAGACTTACAGCAGGCCGCAACCTTCGGGCCGACACCCCGGCGCTGCCGCCATGCCACAAGCGGCGCCGCTCGAAAAGTCTGCCCATGTTAAAGGGGCGATAATGTTTTGTGTAACACATTGCGGATACGCCAGTTACGTGGGTGCGATTTCGCGGTGCCGTCCCCGAATCGGCTGGCACGGTGCATGCTTCAGGTTGACCGTCAGATAGCGGCAGTCTAAAAGTTTTTGCTGCCGTGAGGGGCAAAAGCCTGGCCTCAGAGGCGGGGAGAGAGACATGATAAGCACGGTCGATCTGATTGAGTTTTTTGCTCGCAAGCGCAAGATCATCGTTCTGACACTTCTGATATACGCGGCGATGATGTAAGCCCGCCCATCGGGGGTGAAAACAGCCAGCGGTGTGTGGCGATCCTTGAGCTGCACCGTACCGGACAGTCCGACGGGACATCCCGTCCTACGACGGGTTCTCGCTGCCGGTGCCGCGGCAGTCGCTGCATAGCCCAAGGATCTGGAACCGGTGCGAGACGTCCTTGAACCCGGCGGTCTGGGCGATCCGCCTGCGCAGCTCGAGGATGTCGGTGCTGTCAAACTCGATGACCCGGCCGCAGTTGCGACAGACCATGTGGTCGTGCGGTGTCGGCCCCAGCGTGTGCTCATAGTAAGACCGACTCCCCCCCAGGAACGCCTTCCTCAAGACCCCGCAATCGACCAGCAGAGGCAACGTCCGGTAAATGGTCGCCTTGCCGATCCGCAGGCCTTGCTGGCGCATGCTCACCAGGAGGTCATCGGGCTCAAAGTGTTCCTCCATGCCGAGGATGACCTTCAGCAACGACTGCCGTTCCGACGTGTATTTCAGGTCCCTGTCGCGCAGGTAGTCGCGGAAGGCGGTCTCGGCCCTCTCGACGGTCGCTGAATCCAGTTTCTTGGACACCGGCCGGGTTCCTCCAGGTATGCCATATGCGGCCGTCCCACAAGATACCGCCGTCGGCCATACGCGGCAAACAGCCGGCCGGCGAGCGGAAATATGTCTGAGCGACCTATAATTGTAACAGAGATTTGAGCCTTTCATGGGACGTCGTTACGCGCGGTCCCGGCGGTGCCGAGTCGTGGGTTCGGGAAAGAGCTGCAGGAGATGTGGCCGTGATTGAATATCTTGTTGACTCGAGCGGTTGCAAGATCTGCGGAAGGCCTTACGGCACAGGAGAGGCCGAAACGTCACGCCTGCCCTACTGTCAGCAATGCGCCAATCTTCCCGAGAACCTGATGGCGATACTCGAGATGCACCAGCGGCAGGCTCAGGAAGAAGGCCGAGGAAGTGGCCAGGCAGCACGAGGCCCCCATGCCGCCAACGGCAGAGATCGAGCAGGCCTGACGGGAGCAGACGAAGCTGCGGGCTGGAGACGGCCGATGTGGCTGGGCGGTTGTGCGATCCCCGGGCTTGCCGGTACACTTATAGCCGATGCGAGATCACAGGGATCCAGGTTCAGCCGAGGGACCGCACTCTGACCGCAGGGGATTTTTCCTGCGTGGCCTGAGCGTGGCGGTCGGGGCTCTTGGTGGCCTCTTGGAGCAGGCCGGTCCGCTGTTCTCCGTGCCGACCCAGCGGCGAGCGGCCTGCGCCCCCCGGGGCTATCCCGGAGCAGGACTTCCTGAAGACCTGCTACCGTTGCGGCAGTTGTGCGGACGCCTGTGCGGTACGTGCCATAAAGCCCATGCAGACCACAGACCAGGAGCAGTCCGGCAGTCCGTTTATCGATCCTGATCTGCAGGGCTGCCTGCTGTGTGATGCGCTGCCGTGTACGCAGGTCTGCCCAAGCGGAGCCCTCGTAAGGACCAGCCGCCAGACCGTTCGGATGGGCATCGCCCGCTGGACAGCTACCCGCTGCCTGCGGTCCGAAGGCCAGCCGTGCCAGGCCTGCCTGGATCAGTGCCCGAAACCCGGTGCGATCCGCTTGGGGCCCAACGACCAGATTGAGATCGACGCGCGACAGTGCGCAGGCTGCGGCATCTGTCAACAGGCCTGCCCGGCTCGCCCCAAGGCGATTCGAATCACCCCCTTATGAACATTTGATGCCGGCGGCGGTGCGGCGGTTGCAAAAGGGCCCCAAACCGATACAATCGACGTTTGGTGGCAAGTTTCGCTGGAATGTGGACTTACAGCAATGTTGGCCAAGCGAATCATCCCATGCCTCGATGTCGACAAGGGCCGGGTGGTCAAGGGCGTGAAGTTCTTCGACCATGTGGATGCCGGCGACGTTGGCCAATGCGCAGCCCGTTATGAGCAGCAGGGCGCAGACGAGCTCGTATTCTACGATATTACGGCCAGTTACGAAGGGCGCGAGCTGATTCTGGACGTCCTGCGGGACTGCGCCGAGCGGGTCTTCATGCCGCTGACCGTCGGCGGTGGCATCCGGGGCATCGACGATATCCGGCAGATGCTCAATGCCGGGGCGGACAAGGTCAGTATCAACTCGGCCGCGGTCCGCAGCCGGGGCCTGATCCGGGAGTCGTCCCTGCGGTTCGGCAGTCAGTGCATCGTCCTGGCGATCGATGCCAAGCGAGTCAAACAGGACGATGGGCGAGAGACGTGGGAGGTCTTTATCGACGGCGGGCGGATGCCGACCGGTCATGAGGTGGTAGCCTGGGCTCGGCAAGGTCAGGCGGACGGGGCCGGCGAGATCGTGTTGAACGTGATGGATTCCGACGGTACGCGTGAAGGATATGATCTGGAGATGACGGCAGCCGTTGCGGAGGCCGTCTCTATCCCCGTAGTGGCCTCTGGGGGGGCTGGCAAACCGGAGCACATGGCGGATGTCGTGACGGAAGGGAAGGCGGACGCGGCGTTGGCGGCGAGCATCTTCCATTTCGGCATGTACACGATCGACCAGGCGAAGCGCTGCATGGCAGCCAGGGGAATCCCCGTCAGGATATGAGAGGATGCAAGGAGTGAACCAGCCGTGAGCGATATCGATGCGATGCCCCCGGTGGACGCCGTCAAGCGTCCCAGGGCCGAAATGGATAAGTACTTCAGGGCCGTTGTCAAGATGCAGGCCTCGGACCTGCACTTGAAGGCCGGGGCCGCACCGCGCGTTCGCACCGCCGGCAGCGTCAAGCCGACGAATGCCCCTGTTTTGTCGAACGAAGAGCATCGAACGGCTGATCTTTGAGATCATGAGCCCGGAGCAGCGCGAGTATTACAAGAAGCATGGGGCGTGCGACTTCGCCTATGACCTGGACGGTTCGGACCGCTTTCGTATCAACGTCTTCCGTCAGCGGGGCCTGAGCAGTCTGGCTGCCCGCCGCGTCGCCCGCTACATCCCGACGTTCGAGGAACTGCACCTGCCGCCCAAGCTCAAGGACCTGTGCTACATGCATCAGGGCATGATCATCCTGGCGGGTATCACCGGGGCCGGCAAGAGTACGTCCATTGCCTCAATGTTGCAGTACATCAACCATATGCGGTTCTGCCATATCGTGACCGTCGAGGATCCCATCGAATACCTCTTCGAGGACGACAAGGCTCTGGTCAACCAGCGCGAAATCGGCATCGACGTGCACAGCTTCGACGACGCCCTGCGATATTTGATGCGTGAAGACCCCGACATCGTGCTGATCGGTGAAATGCGTGACCGCGAAACCTTCCAGGCAGCCATGAACGCGGCCGAAACCGGTCACCTGGTGTTCTGCACGGTCCACTCGTCGAGCACCAGCCAGACGATCACGCGTATCCTGGACCTGTTCCCCGAGGAAGGACGCGAGCTGGTCCGCCAGAGTCTCGTGTTCAACCTCAAATCGATCATCTGCCAGAAGTCTGCTGCCATCGATCAAGCCGGGCATTGAGAGAGTGCCGGCCGTCGAGATCATGATCACCAATCCGTCCGTTCGCCGACTGATCGAGAGCCATCGCGAGACGGAGGTGCTCGACGTGGTCCGCTCGTGCTATGGTGAGGGCATGCAGGATTTCACGGAACACCTGCGACGGCTGGTGGAGGATGAGTTCATCGACCACAAGACGGCCTATGAAGCGGCCCCGAACCCCGAGGAACTGCGGATGCGGCTCAAGGGAATCCGCGCGGGAAGCGGCGGAAGCATCCTGGGCTAGGAGGTACATCGAACGTGATCATCGGTAGTGGACTGACCGCTGGCATCCTGGCGACGCTGCCCGAACCGGGCAGCTACGTCAGCATTGTCAAACTGGCCGTCGAGGTCGTGTTGATCCTGCCCTGGTTCTGGCTGGCCGTCTGGGTCAGCCGGGACGTCGAGTTTGTTCGCACCAACGGGTTGCTTTGGCGACTGGCGGTCCTTGGCTGCGGCCTGCTGGGCGTGCTGCTGTGGTGGTTGATCCCCATTTACGCCATCGGGTTGCCGGTGTATCTGCTGATGATGGGTGGCACGATGGGGATGTATATTTACCATCGCAACAGCCTGGTCGGCCCGGCTGCCAAGGTGCTGACAGGTCAGCATATCAAGAACCTGATGAAGGGCATCTCCGGCGGCAGCCGCGAGCCGTTCCAGATGAAGGTGCGATTCCTCAACGAGGACAAGAAGGTCGTGCCGATGTCGCCCAATGACCCGGACGAACTGGAGCGATACCGGCTGACCCAGGAACTTGTCTATGACTCGATCTGGCGCCGCGCCAGCGACGTGGACGTCCTGACCAGCGGCAGCCAGGGCAAGGTCGCCTATCGCATCGACGGCGTGATGATCCCCCGGCCGAGCATGGAACGCGAGGATGCCGACCGCGTGCTGCATTTCGTCAAACGGATCAGCGGGCTGGATCTGGAAGATCATCGCAAGCCGCAGCAGGGCGAGTTCACTGCCTCGATGGCCGATCTGGTTACCGGCAAGGACCAGGCCCAGGAGATCGAGGTCCGCACCTCCGGCAGCACCACCGGGGAACGTTTGACCCTGCGGATGCTGACCGGCGAAAAACGGCTGCGGACCGAAGACCTCGGCATGCGGGAAGACCAGCTTAAACTCTGGCAGGAGATCCTGGACAAGCCCAGCGGGCTGGTCATCATCTCCGGCCCAGCGGCCAGCGGCGTAACGACGACCCTCTACGCCGCCCTGCGTCATCATGACGCGTTTACGCAGAACGTGCAGGCCTTCGAAAAGCAGAGCAAATTCGACCTTGAAGTCATCACGCAGCACGTCTACGACCCGAACAAAGGCATCAGCTTCGCACGCACGCTCCAGACGGTCCTGCACAAGGACCCGGACATCCTGATGGTCAGCGACATCCCCGACAAGGAGACCGCGTTCCAGGTCTCGCGCGGTGTCAACCAGAACAAGAAACTCTACATCAGCATGCCCGCCAACGACTGCTTCGAGGCCTTCGATCGCTGGATGCATCTGTGCGAGGATCCCCAGACCGCCGGAAACGGGCTGCTGGCGATCACCAACCAGCGCCTGATCCGCAAACTCTGCCCCGTGTGCAAGATCCCCTACAGGCCCGATGCCGAACTGCTTCGCCGGGCGAACATCCCGCCGGAGAAGGCCAAGCAGTTCTTCCGGCCGCGCACCGAGCCCCGCCTCGACAAGCATGGCAACCCGTTGCCGCCATGTCCCAACTGCCAGGGCAGCGGGTACTTCGGCCGGATTGCGATCTTCGAGCTGCTGATGATGAACGCGGAGATCTCCGGCCTGATTCGCAAGGGCGCGTCGATGTCGGAGATCAAGGCTGCTTGCCGCAAACGGGGCATGCTTTACATCCAGGAAGAGGCACTGCTGAAGGTCACCGACGGGACCACGAGCATGCAGGAAGTGCTGCGGGCGACCAAGACGCAGCAGTCGTCCAGAAAGGCCACGGCGAGGTAGAACGATATGTGGTTGAATCTTTTGGCGTTGTTGATGTTAGTGATCATCACGTTCTTCCAGTCCCTCCAGGGGCTGTTCGCCGCGTTGATACTGTTTGTGCTGTCGGTGATCAGCTCAGCGGTGGCCTTCGGCTTCTATGAAAACCTCTATACAGGTTTGCTGGCCAAGTGGCTCCCGGCCGAAGGCGAGGCGGTCGCCTTAATGGCGATCTTCCTGGTCACCCTGCTGATCTTGAGGCTGGTCACAGATTTCGGCATCAAGGGCAATGTGCCCATGCCGCCGAAGGTCGATCGGATCGGCGGCGGACTGCTGGGCTTTTTCACGGCCATGGTCATGACGGGCATGGCGATGACCAGCGTGCAGATGTTGCCCTTTGATCGCCAGATCCTCGGCTTCTCTCGCTACCAGACAGTCAACGGCAAGATGATGACCAGCGGATTGACCCTCGGGCCGGATTCGTTTGCGACCGGTCTGGCCAGGGTCATCCTCGACGGCAGCCTCTGTGGAAAATCCGCCGAGGCAGGCACCTTCCAGGAAAACCACCCCGATCTCCTGGCGGAGTTCGATGCACGCCGCTCGGCCGGTCCTCTCGACAAGGGCGTCATGGACGACTCGATAAGCGTTGAGCGCATGTGGTGGCCCGATCGGCTTGGTGACGCCAACGCCCCCAGCGGTACGAAGTTCCTGGCTGTGCGGGCTAATGCCGCCGGTGCATCGGCCTTCACCCCGGCGCAGATCCGGCTTGTCGTGCGCCGCGGGGGAGTGTTCAGCAGTTCCTGCCGGTCGGTGCCGGCGATGCGGTCGCAGCGCCGACCAAAGTCGACCCCTTGAAGATCTTCATGTTGCCCAAGACCCTGGACCTGGTTTACCAGGTCCCCGCCAGCGTCAGTAAGGTCTGGTACGTCACGTATAACGGCTGGGCCAAGGGCGAGATCGGCGAAGAAAAGCAGAAGGACACAACGCCCCCACAGACGGCCGGCGGACCGGCCGCTCCGGTCCAGCAGGCCCCGCAGGCCGTCTGCGCCAGAGCCGCACCGTCAGCGCAATCCGATCGGGCGAACCCACGGAGCAAATGTGGCCGATGCACCATACGTCAGCGACGATCTGCCCGGCAAGATCTGTATCCCGATGAATGACGCCGGCGAAGTGGAGCGGTCCGGCAAGAAGATCGTCAGCGGTCACCTCGTGATCGACGCCTCGGCGACCAAGATGGCCATCCCCGCCACGAGCCTCACAAAGTTCAATACGCCGCCGAACCAGCGACTCGTCCAGATGCCCCTGCGGCGCGTCTTCGCCCAGAGCGTGCTGGGCCAGGCGATCAACTTCGCCGACAGGACCTTGCAGCAGGACTGGGCCCTCAAGGACCAGAACGGCCGGATCTACATGCCCGTCGGTGCCTTCGCCGAAGCGATGGTTGGCGGCACGGACATAATAGAGATTCAGTACTACGCCACGCAGGAGAACATCCTGGCGGGCCATACATTGGGGCCTTGGCGTCGCATCCAGAACAACAGTTTCCGCCAGCCTGATGCGAAGCTGATCTTCCTGTACCTGGTTCCCCCGGGCACGCACATCGTAGACTTCCAGACCAACCGCAGCGACAGTGAGATCGACCTGCAGGTAAAGTGAGGGTATCGGTTCTGGACAGATGCGGGGCGGCAGGCTACATCTGAAAATGTCGCGACCGGAAGACCCTTTCAGCAGTTACGCGGCTGGTTAAGACTATCCACGTCTCTGCACCGCTCCCATCGTCTCGGTGCTGTCGAACCGCACCCCTTCCGCCGCCGGGATATGCAGCAGGAAGGTAGTACCGTCTGTCGAGCTGCTATGCACCTCAATCCGCCCGCGGTGCTCATCCATCACCTTCTTGGCGACCGTCAGGCCCAGCCCCGTTCCGGCATTGCCCTTCGTGCTGTGGAACGGCTGGAAGATCGTCGCCATCTGGTTTTCGGGAATCCCCGGGCCGTTGTCGTGCACGCTGACCGTGGCGATCTTCTTGGCCGGGTCGAAGTGCGTCTTGACCTGCACGATCCCCTCATCGTGCTGCACCGCATCCAGCGCGTTCATGACTATGTTCAGAAGCGCCCGCGAGATGCCGTCGGCATCCATCAGGATCGGCGGAATGTTCTCTTCAAGGTCCGACAGCAGCATGATGTGCCGTTCGTCCGCGGTATGCTGCGCCAACTCCACCGCCTCGTTCGCCAGGTGATTCAGCTGAACGAACTCCAGCCGCGGCTGCCGCTCCTTGCTGAACGCCAGCATGTTCATCGTCAGATCGAACACCTTGTCGAGATTTCGATGTACGATCGCCCAGCCCTGGCGCACCTGCGGCTCACGCCGCTTGGCCAGCCCCATCTCGAGCAGGTCCGCTCCGCTGCGCATCCCCTGCAGGATGTTCTTGATATGGTGCGACAGGTACGCCACCGTCTCGCCTGCCGCCGCTAGACGCTCCTGCTGCATTCGCATCGCCACCAGCTGGAGGTTTTCCAACGCCAGGCCCGTCTGGTACCCGATCGCCGTAATGAGCCGCAACTGCTCTTCGTTGTAAGTGTGCGCCGTCATGCTGCAATCGATGTGGATCACGCCAAGCAACTCGTCGCGCGCGATAATCGGGCGCAGATCACCGACCGCAGGCTGAAATCATGAATGCTGCCGGTATTGCTCGGCCCGACGGTCGCAAACCGCCGATCCGTCATCGCATTCGTGCACAGGACGGCCTCGCGTTTGTGGGTCACGTGGTCGATAATCCGATGGCTCGTGGTGATCGGCAGTTTCTCGTTGTTGCCTTCCTTGCCGTTATTCGACCCGGGCCGATGCCTGACCACCCGCGCGACCAGCTCTTCACTCTGCATGTCCTTCATCACGATGAAGCCGCGGTCCACCGGCACCTGCTCGAAGATCACATCCATCACCCGTTCGAGCAGCTCCTGTTCCGACAGGATCGACCCCAGCGTCTCAGCCAACGAGTACATGACCCGCCAGGCCCGCACCGCATCCGCCGTCTCCGGCGCCGCGATGATCACGCTGTCCTCACTGCTCGGCACCGTCGCCATGATCGCCGAGTCGATGTATTTGCCGCCGGAATCGAGGTCCACCATCCCGCGGACGGTCATCTCGTTCTCGTCGCCGGCGAAGACCACCAGCGTCGAGCCCAGGCGGATCTGATCGCCGCGTTTCAGCCGGATCGGCTTGGTCAGGCGAACACCGTTGAGATAGGTACCGTTGCTGCTGCCCCGGTCCTCGATAACCCAAACCCCGTCGACACGGCGCAGCTCGGCATGATGGCGCGAAATGGTATTGTCCGTGAGCAGAGCTTCCTCGCTCGACCGGCCGAGCAGGAAGCAATCTTCTCCGGTCTGGAACGTTCTACCTTTGTCCGGCCCTTGTAGCACTACTAACTTAGGCACGGCCCTCTTGCCTCACATTGCACCGCGGCACCGGATCGTGACATGGACCGGCCCGCTGACATCGACGCTACTTTACGCTTTGAGGTGAACTGATCGACAAGCACAAACCTCGCCCGCACAGGCGAAACCTTTAGCCTTCTGTCAATCAATAGTAGTTCCACTGCACCCCGGCGTCAAACGGAATGCATGCAGCTACAGTAACATACCTAGGGCGTTCAGTCCAGATGTCTTGTCAACCGGCTGTCGCCTTACCGCTTCTGACATAAGCCTTTGCGCTGCAACACACTGGGCTGTAAACATCATTGGCCGGCCGCCGTCTCGCAACATTCCGCGACCCGCCCGGCCAACCCGAATGCGCCGACGCGTAGCTATCCCACTGCCGACCATCAGGTTTAAGCCTATGCCGGCGATCTGGACACGGCTACTACCGGTTGGGAATACCCATAAGCGTCATGATCTTCTGGAGATCCTCCCACGTCTTTCTCTTATCGGCCGGATTTCGCAGAAGATAAGCCGGATGATATGTCGGCACGCATTTCGCGATGGTGCCGCCCGCCGCATCCGGCCCGGCCAGATTGAGCTCAAAAGCCTGCCCGCGCACCCTGCCGAGCGAACCCTTCGTATTCAGAAGCGTCTGCGTGGCCGGCGCGCCCAGCGCCACCACGATCTCCGGCTCCAGCACGCTCAGCTGCCGCCACAGATGTTCCTGGCATGCGGCCGTCTCATCCGTCGTGGGCGTACGGTTATCAGGCGGCCGATGCTTGACGACATTGCAGATATAGACGTGCTCCCGCCGCAGCCCCATCCCTTTCTCGATCATCGCCGTCAGCAGTTGGCCTGCCCGCCCGACGAACGGGAAGCCGGTCTTGTCCTCTTCCGCACCGGGACCCTCGCCGACAAAGACGATTCGCGTGTCCGGATGACCGATCCCGAAGACCGACTGCGTGCTGAGCTTGTATAGCCCGCACTGGCGGCACGCCTTCACCTGCTCCGCCTGCTTCGCCAGCGCCTCTACTTTCTCTTTCACCCGTTCGACAGCAGAACCTTTCAGCGTATACCGTGCGCTGAACATCGGATCGGGCCGGTTCCTGGGATCCGCGCCCGGCGGCTCATCAAGTTGCGGCGGAAACGCCTCCATGACAGCCGCCAGTGCCTTGTCGTGTTCGGCGTCGGCCTTCGGGGCCGAAACCTGCTCCGATGTTTTCGCCATTGTCATCCCTGTCGAAGAAGCACGGGGTCCCTCGCCCGCATCCTGAGTCGACGTCCTGCCGCCGGCAAGCGCTGCGGCGGCGCCGAAACGGCGCCTGCGCCGCACGGGCCACTCTTTCAGCCCGAACCGCTGGTCCGCCTCCCATAGCAGCCGAAGCGTTCTGCCGCTGGCCTGCGCCTCCGCCGACTCCACTGAGGAACCCTCCGTACGTACCCGTTCACATCCGAAATGACGTCGGCTCAAGTGTAGCGTAGATTCGCCCGGCGGCAACCAGCAACCTGCCAAGGCGCACCGCAATTTGCGATTGCTTTCGTCGCAACCGACGCAGGCCGCTCGGCCAGCCCCACTCAGCACGCAGAACTCAGTCCTTCAAGTAATCAGTGTACGAGAAATGCATCCGTACTCGACACCGGCACTTCCAGGCCTCTGTAATTCTGCTGTTGCCGGCTCTGCGTCAGCCAGATGTTGTCGCCGGCGATCCCTGCGTCCGGGCTTTTCGACCACAGCACCCTGCCGTCCATCATCAGGACGTTCTGGCCTGCCTGGCCGTGATTCGGGCTGTTCAGCTGCCCGCAGGCCGGGTTGCCGCCGGCAAACAGAGGCGTCTGGTCCGCCATCAACGGCATCGCCGGATGATCGGTTGCCCGCGGCCGAAGCCCTGCCATGCACTGCATCGAGTATGTTGAGTTATTCGGCTCCGGAAACGTGTCGAACGCTTCCGGCTGATCGGCCACCATGATCACGCCGTCCCGTCGGCTCGGACAGACGAACATCCCCGGCGTCGCCAGGTGCTCACGCACGAGCAGGTAGGCGTGACGCCGGTTATCCGCCACCGGCACCCCACGCTGCGGGACGGGCATCCAGTAGGCCCCGGCCGGCTGACCGGCAAACGGCAGATCACCGCCGAAGCTCGCCGCGTACATGTTCGTCGCCGTGCCCAACTGCATCAGGTTGCTTTCGCACATCGTCCGTCGACTGGCCTCCCGCGCCCGATTGAACGCCGGCACCAGCAGCCCGAACGCCACCGCGATCATCGCCGCCGCAGCCACAAGGTCCCGCAGACTGAGCAACCGGCCCGCGAATCCCGGCCGGCCCATCACCTCCGGATCGATCTTGATCGGCTGGAGACGATGATCGACGCCCGCCAACACCCGATCTTCCAGATCCTCCGGCACCTCGACCCGGTACGAATCGAGCAGCCGGACCATCCGTTCGATGCAGGCGCTTTCGGCCCGATAATCCGGGTCCGATTCCAGCCGGCGACGCACTTCCTGCATCTCCGGTTCCGTCAAACGCCGAAAGTGATAGTCGATGAGCAAAGATTGGTCGTTCTGGTTTTCCATGGGTACTGCCCGAACTCGGCCTTGTCTGCCGGTTTCCCCAGTTACCTTCTTATCCCTCTCACGTCTATACGACTGCAACCAGCCGCCAGTGCGACCTCGGCTGGGTCCTGTCGCCGCTTTTCGGCCGGCGTCACGGATCAGCGCTTTTCGCTGCGCAGCCCTTCGCCGGCAATCTCTTGCCAGACCGTCGCAAATCGTTTCAACGCCGTATGCAGTCGGCTTTTGACCGTCCCTACCGGCACGCCCACGATCGCCGCGATTTCCTTATACGGCAATTGCTGGAAATACCCCAGAATCAGCACTTCCCGCAGCGTCGGCGGCAGTTGCTCTATCGCCCGCCGCACCATCTCCTGTTGCTCGGTCTGCCCGTAGACCTCCTCGGGCAGCGCCTCGTTGCCGCTGAAGATCTCCGCAAATGTGACAGATTGGTCCCCCTGTCGCCCGACATCGGCATCCAGCGAGACCTCCGTCCGCCGCCGCTGGCTCCGGAGGTAATCGCGGGCCTTATTGGCCGCAATCGTAAAGATCCACGGCCGGAGCCGTCGCGACTGGTCGAACTTCTCCGCCGACTGGTGCACCTGCAGAAACGTCTCCTGCAGCAGGTCTTCCGCGGCGGCGGCATTGCCGGTAAAGCGAGCCAGAAAACGATACAGCTCGCTCGCATAACGATGAACGATCTCGTTAAAGCTGCCGTTCTCGCCGGTCTGATGCCTTGCCAGCAATTCTTCGTCGCTGTAGCGTTCTGCCACGCGAGCCTTCCTCTATGGTTTACGACCAAATACCTTGCGCAGTTCGCCCTGCCCTTGATGATACCCGCAGGGTACCCCTGGGTACCGGGTATCCCTGCAAAATACGAACCGTATACCTTATACCCGAAATCGCGACGTTTTGCCAGAGATCCGCGGGGTCTGGCCCTAGGTCAGTCCCTGCCATTGTCGTAGGGCAAGGCATGCCTGACACTTAGGGTGCCGCAGCACTGCGCCGCATTCCCGCTTCAGCTCGCAGTGTCCGCGCGACAACCGGGCAGGCCCCGAAGGCCAGCCGCATCGGCCGCCATAACGCCCCAAAGCGATTCCGCTCAATATATTCGGAGTTCTGGTTCCCGCAAACCCTGCGCAAAGCAAAGGCCCGGCGTCTGACCGGGCCTTTTCGCGCAATACATGAACAATCAGCGGCAGCCAGCGAAGCAGGACGCAGGCCAGACCGCCGCAGAAGCGGCAAAAACGCACGAGCTTCCACTGTTGCAGTACCTTGGTGTTTTTTACCGCCTTCTGCGGTTACATCCGTCGTTGCCGTTGCTGTTGTCGTTTATCCCGTTACATTTCTTGGGCCTCTTGCGGCAGCCGTTTTCCGTCGTTACCGTTCGCCGGGTTACTTCAGGCTACTGCCCCAGTTGGCTGCGAGCAGTTGCAGGTCGTTGACGTTTACGGTCCCGTCGGCATTGAGGTCGGCCGCCAGGTCGCTGCCTTCCAGGCTCCAATTGGTTATGAGCGCCTGCAGGTCTCCGACGTTCACGAAACCGTCGTGGGTGACATCGCCGCCCAGGTAAAGCTGCACAGTAGCGCTGTCACTGGCGGCTCCGCCCCTGCCGTCCTGGACCGTCACCGTAAGCGTTATCGCTCCCTCGGCCGCACTGCCATCCGGCACGGTGAACGAAACTGTATCCGTTGCCGCCCCGTTCACAGCCACCGACTTCCCGGCATCCTGCGTCCAGGCATACGTCAACGGGTCACTATCAAGATCGTCCGCCGTGCAGGTGAGACTTACATTCATCCCCTCGTACACATAAGCTCGGGACGGAATCGATCTGCACGGTGGGCGGCACGGTTCGGCCGGACCACAAAACTGACCTCCAGGCTGTCCGTCGCCTGATACCCCATATCGTCCGACACGGTCAATTTCAGGTCCACCGTCGCGGCTGTCTTGCCCTTGGGCACAGCTGGTGCGGTAAACGACACTATAGCGGTATCCACATCAGCCAGTGTTACAGCATCGCCCCCGGTCTGCGTCCACTGATAGGTCAACGGGTCGCCGTCGACGTCGAACGCCGCGCAGCAGATACTGACATCGGTGTTTGCATAGAGCGTGTCGGACGGTGCGATGATGTGCACCACCGGCGGCGAATCGGCGCCGACACTGCTGCCTGCCCGAATCGTCGCATCCACGTCTTCTCGCATCTTAGAGAAATTCAGATCGTCCATCCCGCTGAATTTCCCGTTGCTGTCGCCGTATCGATCGCGCATCGCATGGATGACCTCTGCGCGGTTCCAGCCTTTCACACGGTTGGCCAGGTATGCCAGGTATTCGACATCCTGCTGGCCGCGGCGCATCTCCTTCATGCGGACACTCGGGATCGCACCGTTGTACATTACGCCGCCGCTGCCGGGCACGTACTCGCCGGAGAAGAAGACCGCATACGGATCGCTGTCAGTCGTCCACTTCTCCTGCTGCTTGAGACTGTCCCAATAGGGGATGCAGCCGTCGAAATACCAGCACCATGCCTTCAGGAACCTCTGACTGTTGAGCAACGAACTGCTGCTGGCACCGCCATCGCCGCCATAGTACCACCACTGCTCGTCCGGCCAGTTGATCTGGCGCAGCGGCACCATCGCATGATACTGGTCAATGGAGACTGCAGTCCCACAGGTTGCCCTTGCCGTCAAGTCTGCTGCGGGTCATACCCGTGCGTGTTGAGACGTCGAGGCGGTACTTGCACTTGACGTTCGGCGCGTCAGCCGACTCCACGGCCTGGCGGAACAACCCCAGGAAGTACCCCAGCGCCTCCATGCCGTCCCCTTCGCTCGGCTCATCGAGATTCCAGAACTGCGAATGCGGCCGGGTGTCGTCTCCGAAACTCTCCTTGTTGTTCAGGAAAAACTGAATATTCGTACCCCACCAGCCCTCAGCCTGGGCATGCTCGACAAACTGGCGTACCACGTTCTTGACGCCGGTCTCATAGCTGCCCGGATACGCCTTCGCCGGGCTCGGAGCCGCCGCGAGGAAGGCCGTGTTCAAGTTGGGGCCCGGGCAAAGCGTATACCAGTACGGCCCGCCCATGCCCGTAGCGTCGTACCACCAGTAGGAGCTCAAGGGCCAAGAATCATAGAACGGCGTCAGGAACTGGCTGATCGGCATGTTCTGGCCAGGCCCCGTATAGCCGCGGGCGGCGCTGAACGCCGTACCATCCAGATAGGGCCCCCACGCAGCATCGAACGCTGTCCAGTCCGCGATCCGCGCATTCGCACCGTCGCCAGCCAGCGGCAGACTACGTGTCGAATCGCTGAAGCTCGCGCTGCACGCGTGATAGCCTGTCGAGGAGCGAATGGGTATAAGGAACCGTATCAGGCACCTGCCGGTGCTTCTGCGCCAGCTGGAAGTAGCTCGGCTTTGTAGCCGTTTCATCCGAACTCCAGTCCCACTTGTTGCCGTAGCTGTTCAGATCGACCACGAAGTTGACCTTATCAGGAATCCGCCACGTACGTACACGCAGCTGCACCCCGATCCACAGCGGCTTGCTCAACTGGTCGGCCGTGACCTCGATCGTGCCGGTGTAGGTGCCGGGGACTGCCGCCTTGGGCACGTAGATATCCGCCCAGACCGCCTGGTTCGTCTGGCCGTAGATGTTGTTGTCTGCGTTGGGTATGTCGAAGGTCGTCTTGAACGGGGCATCGTCCTTCAGGGGAATGCAGGCCAGTGGATAGTACGCTCCGAGATTGACATACCATGTGCGGAACAGCTCGATGTTCGGCGTAGCCGTAATCGTTCCCGGCCCCGTCAGATCGCTGATACTGACCTGGACGTTGGTCAGGCTGCCAGCCAGTTTTTCGAGAATCAGTTTGAACGCGACGACCTCGTTTCGAGCCCCAGCCAGCAGCACCTTGTTGTTCGCCGCATCCCAGACCGGATTGCCCATCTTGTAGTCGTCGTTGCCGGTCGACGTATAGCCGTCAGCCTGCTGGTTGCCGGTGACCGGGTTGACCTTGTCGTAATCGCTGACCGCCCAGTAGCGGAGCACGTTCTGTACCGTCGGGATGCCGCTGGCCAACGTCGGCGAAGTGAACCCGCCGTCAGCAAAGGCCTTGGTACTCTCGGCCGCCGGCTGCGTCGAGGCCTGCACCATCGCCGCATGGTTACCTGCCTGGTCGTATGCCTCGACCGCGAAGAAGTAGGTCGTGCCGGGCGTCAGCCCGTCGACGATCATCTTGCGGGTCGTGCCGGGCGTTCCGGGTCGGGGAATCCGCCACCGGTCGACCGCCGTCGCTGCGTCAAAAGTCTCGTTCGTGATCGGCGACGTCGAATAGCGAACGTCGTAGCCGAACGCCTTGCCCATCGGCCCCGAATCGTTCGGTGCAATGCAGGACAGCACCACCTGTCCTTCGGCATTGCCTGGCTGCGCGACAAAGCCTACCACCGGCCCCGGCGGCGTCGTATCGGTCGCTGCCGCCTTGATGTAGAGCTTTGCCTTGGCGCTGCCGCCCCACTGGTCGTCCGTGTAGATCTCCGGATTGTGGTTGACGTAACCGCGACTGTCAGACAATGTCAGACCGTACTGGTCGCCGATGATCAGGGCCTCGACCACAGCGGGATCGAGTTTAAGCCGATAGGCTATCTTGTTGCCAACGGGGGTGGAGACCGTGAACGAGCTGAAGGAGCCGTCCGCGGGATTGGTAGCGCTGACCAGCGAACCGTTATTGCCGTACGTCGCCAGCGTGAAGTCGCCGGGATACATGGCGTTCAGTTCCGGATCGCCTGGCAGCCAGTAGTCCTGCGGGTCCGGATCATTTATGTTCGCCGGGTATTGCCGCCAAGTCCAGCACGGCTCACCGACCGCGGCGCGGGAGTTGCTTTGGGTGCCTTCAATCCAGGGAACGCAGATTGTGCTGACGTCAGCCGCATAGAGGGGATCGCGGTTATTGACGACGATCAGTTCGGCCTCGCTGACCGTCTGGCCCTTCAGCGACGACAGATCGAACTGGAACACGGCCATTTCCTGGTTGCCCTTGGCGCGCACGGTGCCAGACGCACCGCGGTTGGACGTCCGGTCGTACGAACTGGCGTTTGAGAAGCCGCCGTCGGCCGTAAGCTTGCACGTCTGGACATCCGGGTCGTTGTCCGGGTCCAGAAATGCCCTGGTCGCCTGCGTGCAGATCAAAACGAGGGACAACCCGATCGCAAACTGAAGTCTCGCTCCCATCTCTCCCGCTCCAAAAACAGATCAAAGGCTGGCTGAAAAACGATGTATAGAAGAGCATTCTAACACGTTACGGACCCGAAAGCACCCCTTTTTCTCTGTAATCGGGTCCCGGCATGCGTGCAAACCATCGACACCAGCCTGTTCCCCGCCATGAACGCCCGAGGCGTCAGCCCGGGTTGTTCAAC
Organism: uncultured Planctomycetota bacterium; assembly: GCA_963787325.1. Lineage (GTDB taxonomy): Bacteria > Planctomycetota > Phycisphaerae > UBA1845 > JANYLN01 > CAWBCK01. The sequence goes on along the minus strand of CAWBCK010000005.1, from coordinate 4,140,688 downwards.
GCGGCCGAACATTATCGGAATGCTTCCTCAGGAATCGGAATGGCGCAGGGTCGATCTCGACGGCATCGAAACGACAATATGCAACGGCTGCACCCGTCCGGCATCGAGCACAGGCACGAATGCCTGGCCAAGGTCATCTGCCGCAAACCGCTTTTCACACATCCGCAGCTTGCCGTCATGCCGCCAGCGCAGCAGCAGATCAACCGGCCCGCCAACAGAATCCGCCGGCCTCGCCGCCAGCCGGACTGCGCCTCCGGGAACACACCATTCCGGCAGGACCTCGGCCGGCAGTCGGCACCAGGTTTCGACATGAACGCCGCGCAACACCTGGCCGGCTGAAAGAGACAGAGACAGTTCATACTCCCGCACCAGATCCACGTATTGCGTCAGGTCGCCAAAACACTCTGAGCCGTCCCGCTGCAAACTGACCGGCGACGGATGTTGGTCTTGCCCCACACGGATCGAAACGACCGGTTTCGCCGAGGTGTTGGCCCGCAGCAGCAATCCGTCAACACGCTCGTTTGCGGCGTCACACCCCTTGTTCCTGCCGCAAATAGCGAAAGGGCTAGCCAGCCTGTACCCAAGCTCCCCCCGTCCTCAGCAGCAATCAGTCCAGCCGGCCCACGCTCGAAGCCCCTGCACGTTACACCTGCCTCATCCAGATCCGTGGCCAGATCCGGCCGCCAGCGAATACAGATGTTGGCATAAGCCGGCCCGCAAGCCCCTGCGCCGCTCGAGCCGCTTGCCCTGCCATCATTGCCGTTGCGGTCGTCAAGGCGAAACCGTCCTTGCGGCTGATAATGGCACGTCAGCGATTCGCCCGGCCGAAGCGTATAACCGGCATCTGCCGCCTCGCAGGATTCGGCCCGCCCAACCGCAAACACATAAGATCTCAACCAGACCATAGTTCCCGCCCATAACCTGACCGATACGATTTTCCGCTATGACCGCAGCATAGTATCGCGAAACGGCCCGTCGGCCAGCCCGAACCCGATTGGGCCTTGCCAGCAACGTCCGATAAGGGTACCGCCGACATGTCGCCCTGCCGCTTCGCTACTATCGCTTGCTCTTTGAAGCCGTTACTCTTTACCCAGCAAGCAGTTAATTATTCGTGTCAACGCCCTTGACTATCTCACACGCCCGCTTTAATCTATAGTTTGAAACAGGCGTTTCAATCTGCCGTATGAAGGCGGAGGAAACCATGGCGACCAGCGAGACAACCAATCAAGACACCCGCCAGCGCTTGCTGGATGCAGCCGGCGAGATCTTCGCCGAGCAGGGATACCGCGCCGCCACGATTCGCGACATCTGCCATCGGGCCGGCGCCAATATCGCCGCCGTCAACTACCACTTCGGCGACAAGCAGAAACTCTACACAGAGGTGCTCAGCTACGCCTACGAAAACGCGCGGGCGAAGTACCCTTCCGATGGCGGCCTCGCACCGGACGCAACCGCCGAACAGCGGCTCTGCGCGTTCATCCGCGCGTTGGTGTTCCGGATCATGGATGAGTCGCGTCTGGCATGGCACGGCAAGTTGATGTTCCGCGAACTGATGGAGCCGACCGAGGCGCTGGGCATGGTCGTCGCCGCCGGCATCCGTCCCGAATACGAGAGGCTCCGCGCAATCATCGCCAAAATGATCGGTCCGGATGCAGATGAGGAAAAGGTCCTCCAGTGCGTCTGGAGCGTATCCGGCCAGTGCCTCTTCTATTATCATGCCAAACCGATTATCAACATGCTCAGACCCCAGGGGGCTTATAGCCAGCAGGATATAGAAGCCATTGCGGATCATGTAACCAGGTTCTCCCTCGCTGCACTGCGCTGCATGACCGGGGAGACCGACTGAGAGAATCAGACCATGGCAGACGTACTTGCGGAGCAGGAAAAAGACAAGGCCAAGCCGGTTGATGGCGAAGGTACCGCTCTGCCGCAGCAGCCTGAGAAGAACGGCAGGAAGAAGCTCTTTGCCCGCGTCATCCTCGCTGCCGCGCTGATCGTCGGCGTTGGCATCGGCATCCACTACCTGCTGCACGCCCTGGCTTACGAGTCCACGGACGACGCCTTCGTCGAAGGACACATCGTCCAGGTCAGCCCGCGGGTCATGGGCCATGTGCTGAAGGTCTACGTCGACGATAACCAGCAGGTCAAAAAAGGTGATCTGCTGGTCGAACTTGACCCGGCGGACTACCAGGCCCGGCTGAGCGAGGCGAAGGCAGCCGCCCAGGCGGCACAGATCACCGTCGGCCTGACCGACGTCACCGCTACCGCCGGCGTGCAGCAGGCACAGGCAGCCATCGACGCCGCCAAGGCCAACGTCCAGATACAGGACACGCGGATCGAATCCGCCAGGGTGAGCCTCCAGCAGGCCGGCGCCCAGGTCGAGGCCGCCGCGGCCGCCCTGGAGCAAACCAGGGCCCAGGCGGACGTTGCAGCCGCCCAGACCGAGCAGGCGAAACTGGACGTTAACCGCTACGAGCAGATCGCCAGGACCGGCGGTGTCACCCAGCAGGATCTGGACAAGGCCCGTACGGTGCTGCGGGTCGCCGAGTCCCGTCTCGGCGCCGCGCAAAAGGGCATCATCGCCAGCCAGGCGCAGGTGACGGCAGCCAAGGCCGCACAGGCCGTGGCCGCTGAAGCGCTGCACCGCGAGCAGACCGCCGCCGCCGCCAGCCAGGCCTCCCTGATCCAGGCCGAAGGCAAGTACAACGAGATCAACGTCGTCAACCAGCGGGTCGACCAGAGCAAGGCGAATTACGCGCGGCTCCAGGCGGCCGCCCAATTGGCGCAACTGCAACTGGACTACACGAAGATCTACGCGACCCAGTCCGGCCGGGTGACCAAGAAATCCGTCGAACCCGGCGAATTCGTCCAGGTCGGCCAGCCCCTCATGGCGGTTGTGCCCGAGCACGTATGGGTCGTCGCCAACTACAAGGAAACGCAGCTGACACACATGAAGGTCGGCCAGCCGACGGACATCTACGTCGACGCCTACCCGGGCCACACGTTCAAGGGGCACGTCGACAGCATCCAGTCGGGGACGGGGGCGAAGTTCAGCCTCCTGCCGCCGGAGAACGCGACCGGCAACTATGTGAAGGTGGTCCAGCGTGTGCCCGTAAAGATCGTCCTGGACGAGCAGCCGAGCCAGCAGTTCCACCTGGGCCCCGGGATGTCCGTCATTGCGGAAGTGCGGGTGAAGTAACCGGCAGCATCCTTTGCTGCCTCCGCACGGCAGGAGACATGAAGACTGTCATCCTGAGCGAAGCATCTTCTGCGCGGAAGACGTGGGGTAGCAAAGGAAGATCAGGACGCCAGCGGAAGAACGGCAAGAAGCGAGTCACCAGTTATTTGTAACTGCCAGGGTTTGCACGCCTCGGCGTTGCCGATAACCGATAGCCGGCAGGGTATAAAGACAACGAAACGGAACAGGGTGTCCTCCAATGGCCAGCAGCGCTGCGGCTGACTACTCCGGCGAACTGCCCCTGGAATGGTCGCCGCCGAAATACAATCCATATGTAATCGCCCTGGTGGTGACCCTGGCGACGTTCATGGAGGTGCTCGACACCACCATCGCCAACGTCGCCCTACCCCACATCGCCGGCAATCTATCCGCCGGGACCGACGAGTCCACCTGGGTCCTGACCAGCTACCTGGTCGCCAACGCCATCGTCCTGCCGCTGAACGGCTGGCTCAGCCGGATGCTCGGCAGGAAGCGTTTTTACATGACGTGCGTGGCGATGTTCACGATCAGCTCGTTCCTGTGCGGGCTGGCCCCGAATCTGACATGGCTCGTGATCTTCCGTATCATGCAGGGACTGGGCGGCGGCGGGATGCAGCCGTCGGAACAGGCGATCCTCGTGGACACCTTCCCCCCGGAGAAGCGCGGCATGGGCATGGCGGTCTACGGCATCGCCGTGGTCGTGGCGCCGATCGTCGGTCCGACACTGGGCGGGTTCATTACGGATAATTACAGCTGGCGATGGGTGTTCTTCATCAACATCCCGATCGGCATCATCTCGCTGTTGCTGACCAGCCAGATCATTCAGGACCCGCCGCACCTGCGCGGCACGGGGGTGCGGAAGGCATTGAAGGCCAAAGGGGCCGACCGGATCGACTTTACGGGCCTGGGCCTGCTGGCAGTCGGGCTGGCGGCCTTGCAGATCATGCTGGACAAGGGCCAACGCGAGGACTGGTTCGAATCGAACTTTATCGTCATGCTGTTCGCCGTGGCGGTGGTATGCCTCGTGGGTTCCGTCTACTGGAGTCTGCGCCGTCGCAACCCCGTAGTCGATTTCCGCATGCTCAAGGAGCGCAACTTCGCCTTGTCGAACCTGACGATGTTCGCGCTGGGATTCGTGCTTTACGGCAGCACGATGCTCCTGCCAGTATTTCTCCAGGAACTGATGGGCTATACGCGCAATGCAGAGCGGCATGGTGCTGTCTCCCGGCGGGATCGTGGTCATGTTCCTCATGCCGATCGTCGGGATGCTGCTGGGCAAATTCCAGGCCCGCTGGCTGGTCATGTTCGGCCTGCTCATGGCGGGACTGTCGCTGTTTGACATGGCGCGGTTCAACCTGAACATCGATTTTCACACGGCGATGATGGCGCGGATCGTCCTTGGCGTCGGTTTGGCGTTCCTGTTCGTGCCCATCAACACGGCGGCCTTCTACTTTGTCGCGCCGGACAAGACCAACAACGCCACGGGCCTGATCAACCTGGCCCGAAACATCGGCGGCAGCTGCGGCATCGCGTTTGCGACCACGCTGCTGGCCCGGCGGACGCAATTCCACCAGGCAATCCTGGTCGAGCATGCCAACCCCTATAATGACACCTATCGCGAGATGATCAGCAATGCGACGCAGATGCTCGTCCACCAGGGAGCAAGCCTGGCGGAAGCCACTAAACAGGCCCCAGGTCTTGTCTACATGATGATCCAGCGGCAGGCGGGCATGCTCGCATTCCTGGACAATTTCTGGATCATGGGCGTGATCTGCCTGGCAGCCATTCCGCTGATGTTCCTGATGAAGAAGACCGTGCCGCACCAGGGGCCGATCGGGGGGCACTGAACGACTGAAGAGGTGACAGGGTGAAGGGGGCAAGGGGTGGACGACGAGGTTCGCGGGCAATGTCGGCTGGTGGTCTGGCCAGCCGAGCAATAAACGCTATGATCGAAAGTGACTGCTGACGGTCGACAGCGGTCGTTTCATACAGGGGCAGACGGCGCAGTCTTTTTACGCTGCCTGCAGCGGAGAGAGAACGATAATGACACGTCTTAAGATCGTCGCCAGCCGGACGGCTGCTGTGGCATGTTTGATACTGCTGTCCGGCTGTCTCAGCCAAAAGAGGGACGTAGCGTCCTATCGCAAGGTGCTCGATCAGAACGCCCCGCTGGTGCCGACAACGCAGCCCGGCGAAGCACTGTCACTGCGCGAAGCGCTCAGCATGACCAACCAGTTCAACGAGCAGATCGCTCTCAGCGGCGAGGATTACCTGCAATCGCTGGTCAACCGCGACCAGGCGATCAGCGCATTCCTGCCGACCTTCTCGCTGGGCAATACCAATGTATGGCAGAATCCGCCGATCATCACCACGCCGAACGTGAGCGGCCAGGCGGGCCAGCTGATCTCGCAGCTGTCCGGTTCATTTTCCGCATTGATCCCGCCGCGGCGGACGACAGACGTGCCGATCCAGGGCCAGATCACGGTCTTTAACGGCGGCCGCAACGTCTCCCGCCTGAAGCAGTCCGTCAACAATATCGACCGGCAGCGCGGGCTGATGCTCAACCTTCAGGCCACCGTCCTGCTCGATACGGCCAGGGCGTACTATGCGGTGATTCAAGCCGAGGCCTCCGTCGAGGTACTCAGCAACTCGCTGACGGTCCAGGAGGCGCGCGCGTGCGCGACATTCGCTACAAGCGGGAGGCCGGCCTCGCTCGCGTGCTCGATGTTGCCCAGACCGAAGCCCAGGCAGCCGCAACGCGAGTTCAGCTCATTAACGCCCGGAATGCCGTCGTCAATGCCAGGGCCCTGCTGGGCTTTCTGGTCGGCCTTCAGGGACCGGTCAACAGCCGGCTGACCGATGGCTTCGAAGTGCCGAAGGTATCGGATATCGGCCTGCTGTTACAGGAGGCCGAACTGGGACGACAGGACCTTGTCGCTGCCAAACAGGCTGTCCTCGCCGCCAAGGAGGGCGTCTATCAGGCCTTCAGCCAGTACCTGCCGTCGGCGACATTCAGCGCGGAGTATTTCCTGTATCGCGAGAGCATCCCGTTTACCAGCGAGTGGTTGCGGACCTTGTCAGCCAGCATGCCGATCTTCTCCGCCGGTTTCATCGAAGAGGGTATCCGCATCGCCTGGTCACAGCTGCGCCAGGCACAGCTGGCAGAATCGCTGCTGACCCGCCAGATCCATCAGGAGGTCCAGACTGCCTATGACAATGTCATCGCCAGCGAGAAGCGGGAGAAGGAACTGAAGATCGAGGTCGAGGCCGCGTCCGAATCGCTTCGTCAGGCGGAGCAGTCCTTCCAGGCCGGCCTGGCCACAAACCTCGACCGCATCCAGGCGCAGGACCGCGTACTAATCAGTCAGTTGCAGCTGGTCAACGAACTGTACGGGTACAAACGCGACTATCTGACCCTCCTCCGCCAGATTGGCCAGATCAGCACGCGTCTGCCGACCGAACCGCGCACCACCTCCATGGCTATATCGCCGGAGTTGCTCATGCCGCCGACCACCCGGCCGACAACGCAACCGACCACCCAACCTGTCACGCTGCCCCCGCTGCCGACAGTGCCGCCAGGAACGCCTGGCGAAGAATTGCCGATGCCCCCGCCCGGTCAGTGATCGACGTGGGCGTGTGTCTGAGACAATGCGACGGACGGGCTTGGGTCGGCATCATGGCCATCGCCCCCGGCTGATACAGGCACCAGGAGCCTCACGCGAGTGCCCTGCCCCGGTGCGCTGTGCAGATCGAACTGCCCGTCAATCAGTTCGAGTCGTTCCTCAACGTTCGCCAGGCCGAATCCGCCGCTACTGTCCTGCACAGGGGTGGCTGCCGGATCGAAGCCCGCGCCGTCGTCCTCCACCAGGATCTCAACATGTCCGTCATCGGGGCGTCGCGCGACCACCCGCGCCCGGTCGACCTTGGCATGCTTGACCACGTTGAACAGCAGCTCGCGGACGGACCGGAACAGCACAACAGCCACCTCTTCGCTGGCCGGCTCCGCCTGATCGTCCGCCTGTATGTCCATGTGCAGGCCATGCTTCTCCTGCATCCAGCCGGCCAGCCAGTGCAGAGCCGCCACGAACCCTTCCTTCTGGAGGATGGGCGGGCTCAGTTCTGCCGTAAGGGTACGCGTTGCCTCGATGGACTGCAGGATCAGATCCTCGATCTGCTGGACGGATGAGATCTGTTCCTTGTCATGCAATTGCCCCTGCAGGATGCTCACATTGAATCGTGCCCCGACGAGAAGCTGTTGCAGATGGTCGTGAAGCACCTCGGCCAGCCGGCGTCGCTCGCGCTGTTCGGCCTGGGACAGCTCAAGGGCAAGGATCTTGATCTGCTCGGTGCGCTGCCGGGCGACGGCGGTCCGTTCAACGACCTGCTGTTCGAGGGTGTCGTTGAGCATCTGGAGCTGCTGCATGATCTGCCTGCGCTCGGTGACATCCATCACCACGCCATGCATGCCGATCGGTTCGCCGCTCTTGCTATAAAGGCCCCGCCCCTTGGCCAGGACCCATCGACAGCTGCCGTCGGGCTGCCGCACGCGGAACTCGACGTCATAATCGTTATGGCTCGCCAGGGCGCCATCGTATGCGGCCTCGACGCGGGCCCGATCCGCCGGATCGACTGCGCCCAGGAAGACCGCCCGCGTGACGTCGACGCCTTCCGGCAGGGCCAGCAGCTCCCGTACCTTATCACTCCAGCCAAGGGCGTCTCGGTGCGCATCCCAGAACCACGTGCCGACCTCGGCCGCTTCCGCGGCCATCCGCATCCGCTCTTCGCTTTCCTGCAATGCCTGGGCGCCGGCCGCACCCCGCTGCTCCGACCGCCGTAACGTCTCAGCCAGCAGGCTGATCAGGATGCCGAGGAACAGAAAAACACTCAGACGGATCTGGTCCTGGATCAGGCCCACGCCAAGGCCTGCCGGCGGCAGGAAAATATGGGCCGACAGCAGGGCGCCGAGCACCGTAACGAGCAGTCCCGGCCCGACACCGCCAACATAAGCACCAGCCAGCACCCCCAGAGGATAGATGATGATCGGCGCATCCGTACCCAGCACAGGCGTAAGAGCATGGCTCACGACGGTGGCCGCCGCGGTCGCCAGTAAGGCAACCCCGTATCGGTACCATGGACTGTTTGTGGGCCAGAACGTCTTATCTGCCTTCATGCAACGACTCTCACTGTCTGCTATTCCTGTGGCTGACCGGGCTGAACAGCCGATGCGGGATGAATCGTGACGCCCGGTGGCAACTTCGAGCACCCCCGGCGCAGCCTGAATACTACACTTCATGGTATGTACGAAGGTCCGATTACTAAAGATCTTACGAAAACAAAGGTCGCAACCGGTGCCGCGATTTACGGCAGAGGCCAGGACCGGACATGCCGGCCAGTAATCAGAGAAAGGCGTTGCCCGCAGGCCCTTGGGACACGAGACTACCGGGTTGTGCTGCGGCCGCTAGGTCGCGCATGCAGGGGGGAGGACATGCATAACTTTTTTTGCCCCCTACTGTTGTAATTCATCCAGGTCCTGGCGTATTTCCGGGCGGAGGTACACCGTCTCCAGGCTGTACTGGCCCGCCAGCGCCAGCAGCACACGCTCGTAAGCCGTCTGGGGATCGGCGTCCATGTCGACAAAAAGGACCGGCTTGTTGCGGAGAATGCACAGCCCCCCGCCTGCGCCGCCCATCGATTCATACCGGACACTGGCCCCCAGGCCCTTGGCCAGATCGACCAGCAGATCAAGTTTTTCCTGGGATGTCATAGCTACGGCAGATAACCAGACGGCGAGCCGTTGGTCAAGCCCCCCATGTCCCTCAGCCGATAGACACCTGGTAACCTGATTACCTGGAGGACGCATATGTCAGCCGACACCGCACGGGACACCGTTGATCTCAGCCAAAGCGCCAGCCGGATGGTCGAGGAGCACTTTGAGCGCCTCACCCAGCAGATAGACAGCCTGCGCAAGCAGTTGCGCAAAGCGCAGCGACTGGCCGCCCTCGGCACGATGTCCGCGATGATCGCCCATGAATTCAACAACCTCATGACCCCGGTCATCTCCTACGCCCAGTACGCGATCGAAAAGAACGATGACGCCCTCAAGCAGCGGGCCGTCGAAAAGGCCCTCCAGCAGGCCAGACGCGCCAGTCAGATGTGCGACCGCATCCTCGGCCTGGCCTCCCAGCAGCATTTGGGCCCCGGCCCCGTCGAGGTCGCCGGCCTGATCACCGAAACCGTCGCCAGTCTCGGCCGCGACCTCGGCAAGGACAATATCCAGTTGCGGATCGACGTGCCCGAGGATCTGCGCGTCCGCGCCAATGCCGGCCAACTCCAGCAGGTTGTATTCAACCTGGTAATCAACGCCCGCCAGGCCATGCTCGGCAAGCCCGGCTCGCTGCACCTCCAGGCAGAACCGATCGAAGACGGCCGGGTCGCCATCCGCATTAAGGACACCGGCTGCGGCATCGACCCGCAGACCATGGAAAAGATCTGGGAACCCTTCTTCACGACCCGCCGACAGGGGGACCGCCCCGACAAGCGCGGCATCGGCCTGGGCCTGACCATCTGCAAGGACATCATCGAGGAGCTGGGCGGCACGATCAGCGTCGAGTCGCAGCAGGGACGAGGCACTACCTTCACGATCACCCTGCCCCAGATCTAAACCAGGCAGACGGACGTTGACCATCTCCGTCTATTGTCATCCTGAGCAAGGCGAAGAATTACCGGGTGCCACGGGCAGCTTGTCGGCCCGTGCATGGGCTTTCAATCTGCTCCCAAGCAGACGCAATCTAATCGTCTCCGCGCATTGTCATCCCGAGCAAGGCGAAGGATTACCGGGTGCCACGGGCAGCTTGCCTGCCCGTGCATGGGCTTTCAATCCGCCCCCAGGCAGACGCAATCTAATCGTCTCCGCGCATCGTCATCCTGAGCAAAGCGAAGGATCTCCACGCCGAAGGATGCGCGGGGAATCATATCACCATTGTTATAGAGTATTGACGGTTGCGACGTAGCCTGCCCGCCAGGCGGAAGTGTTCACCGCCTGGCCTTCTCGCTTTCGCTGTCCGGCTCGCCTTCCGGCCCTTTCGCGGTTTCGGCCTCTGGCCCCTTCGCCGACGGCTTCTCTGCATCGGGCATCAGGGACGTGCCGCCGCTCAGCAGGACGATCTGCGGCGTCTCCCGCCCGGACCAGTGCTCTTCGTAAAGGGTGCCGTGCAGCCACGATTGCAGCAGGAACTCCGCCACCGGCCCCACGATCAGGCCCACCACCTGCCCTTTGTGCTTGTTGGCCACGCGGTCGATGACCTTGATCAGCCGGCTGAGCGCATCGCCTAAGGGTTCACCGCTGGGCGGATTGACCTTGCTCGGTGTCTCGGCCAGCAGCCGGTACGCCTTGGGGTTTCGCTGCCGGAGGTCACTGGCGGTGAGCCCTTCCCACAGGCCCATGTCCGGCTCCTGAAGGCCGTCGAGTACCTTGGTCTTGACTTCCAGTACCTGGGAGATGACCTTGACGGTCTCCTGGCTCGCCTGGGCGGTGCCGGCATAAACGATCTGCGGCCGCTGTCCCTCGGCGACCTTGCCAGCCGTATCCTGCGCGTCCTGGTATCCCTGCTTGCTGAGGGGCAGATCCGCCGAGCCGGCTAGTCGCCCCTCCTCGGTCCAGAAGGTCTTGCCGGACGGTATCAGCAGGATCCGTGTCACGCCGCATCCCCTTTGCCCGTGGCCGCAGCCGCCAGCGCCTCAAGATGCTTGACCTGTGTCGCCGGGTCGTCGGAATCGAACACCGCCGAGCCCGCGACAAACACATCCGCCCCGGCCTTGGCCGCCTGTGCGATCGTCTCGGCATGAATCCCGCCGTCGACCTCCAGCCGCTGCGTCGGCTTGAGCCGTTCGGCGATCTGCTCGATCTTGGTCACGACGGGCTCAATGAACTTCTGCCCGCCGAACCCCGGCCAGACCGTCATCACCAGCACCATGTCCAGCACCGGCAAAACCGGCAGCAGCGCGTCAACCGGTGTGCCGGGATTGACGCAAACACCAACCCCCACGCCCAGTTCCCGCAGCCGATCGATGACCTTCATCGGTTCCGGCGTCACCTCGATATGGAAGGTAATGCTGTCGGCGCCGGCCTTGGCAAAGGGCTCCGCGTAGAACAACGGGTCGGAGATCATCAGGTGCGTGTCCAGCAGCAGGTCGGTATGCTGCCGCACCGATTCAACGACCGGCACGCCGATACTGAGGTTAGGGACAAAGTGCCCGTCCATGACGTCGAGGTGCAGCACCTGCACCCCTGCCGACTCCACCTGCCGGATCTGTTCGCCCAGCCGGAAAAAGTCCGCCGAAAGGATAGACGGAGCCATACGGACGCCCGGCCGGCGAAAGTCCGCCAGCCGCTGCGCCCGCTGTTTGACAGTATCAGTCAGATCGCCAGTTGACATAAGGCTCCAGCTGTTAGGTAACGCTACCGCATGCAACCAAGGCCCTAACCAGCCGTTGTCGTGCCTTGGCCGTTACTCAGCACTCAGCAAGGTTGTTGGCCGTTGTAGTAACTCAGCACTGCCGTTATTGTTGCCGTGACTCAGTCCTCAGCACTCAGCACTCAGCACTGCCGTTATTGTTGTTGTGACTCAGTCCTCAGTCCTCAGCACTCAGTCCTGTCTTATTTGTCGTCCAGGATCGCCACGCCAGGCAGCTCGAGTCCTTCCACGAACTCCAGCGACGCGCCGCCGCCCGTGCTGATATGGCTGACACGATCCTGCAGCCCGGCCTTGACGATCGCCGCCGCGCTGTCGCCGCCGCCGATCACGCTGACAGCCCCTTTGCCCGTAGCCTCCGCCACAGCCTTGGCAATGGCGACCGTCCCGGCATCAAAGGGTTCCTTCTCGAACACGCCCATGGGCCCGTTCCAGAAGATCGTCTTGGCCCTTGCGATCACCTCTGCGAATTGTTCGCGCGTCTCCGGGCCGATGTCTACCCCTTCCTTGTCATCAGCGATACCGCCGCGCACCACTTCGTGAGGCGCCGGCCTGGATCGGCCCGACCGCAATCGCAACGGTGTCCACCGGCAGGTGCAGCTTGCCGCCCGCCGCGACCTCCAGCCGTCTGGCCTCCTGCAGCTTATCCAGCTCCACCAGGCTGCCGCCGACCTTCTGGCCGCGACCGGCAAAGAACGTATAGGCCATGGCCCCGCCGACGATGATGTCATCCGCCTTCTTAAGCAGGCTCTCGATCACACCGATCTTGTCGGATACCTTCGCCCCGCCGAGGATCGCCACGAACGGCCGCTTGGGCTCAGCCAGCGCCTCGCCCAGGAACTTCAGCTCCTTCTCGATCAAGAAGCCCGCCACACGCTTGCCCGGCCCGAGGGCCTCCGGCACGGCGTGCATGCTGGCGTGGGCCCGGTGGCTGGTCCCGAAGGCGTCATTGACGTACAGATCGCCGTAACTGGCCAGTTCCTTGGCGAAGTCCTTGCCGTTCTTGGTCTCTTCCGGGTAGATGCGGACGTTTTCGAGCATCAGCACCTCGCCCGGCTGGAGCCCGTCGACCATCTTCTTGACCTCGGGCCCGATAACGTCCGGGGCGAGTTTGACCGGCTTGCCAAGCAGTTCCGCCAGCCGATCGACCGCCGGCTTCATCGAAAACTTTTCCTTGTCCTGCGGGCCCTTCGGCCGGCCGAGGTGGCTCATCAGCACCAGGCTCTTGGCCCCGTGCTCGAGCACGTACTTGATGGTCGGCAGCGCCTCGACGATCCGCTTGTCATCGGTGACCTTGCCGCCATCGATCGGCACGTTGAAATCCACCCGCATCAGCACGCGCTTGCCCTGAACATCTACGTCAGCAATGGTTTTCTTCGCCATCTATCTTCTCCCGCGTTTCGATGGTCCCGGCCGGGGCCGCAGCCCTTGCCGCATTCGCCCCACCGCCGAACCATCTGTCACACTGTTGTTCCGGACGTCGACCCTATCCAATTCATCATCAGGCCCGCCAGCAGGCCCGTCGATCGCCAACGGCATATCTTTGCACGAACCGACCGGTTTGCCAAGGCATTAGGTTCGATAACCCGTCCGATCGCGGGTGCGCCCCGCAGGCAAGCCGGATTTCCGGGGCATCCGCCATTATCCATGGAGTCTCCGTGTCCTCCGCGTCTCCGCGGCGCACCTGCCCTTCGTCTGCCACGAACCGTGGACACGCTCTTCCGGCCCCTGCGACTTGACAGAACCATTCGTGACAGATAGTCTTATGCACTCTTCGGAGAGAAATCCGGAGGAACAGTATTGCCAACGGGGCCGTAGCTCAGTTGGGAGAGCGCTTGCATGGCATGCAAGAGGTCAAGGGTTCAATTCCCTTCGGCTCCAGTTGGAAAACCCGGTGTCTGACATCAATGTCGGCACCGGGTTTTTTGTGCGCAGGCAGGTCATGTGAGTTCCGTCAGGGACGCCAGGCAATGGCCCAGGCCGCAGGTCCCGGCAACTGCGCGACCAATCTTTTTTCACTGCGGATAATGATGCGCATTTGGCCTGCCCGCTTGCGGGCAGCGTTTATTCGGCTACCCCAGGACGCTACGCCCTGAGTGGATGACGGTTCCCGATCACTCATCGTACGCAACTGTCACCCACCCAAGGACTTGCCCGGCGTCGCTGCTAGCGGATATACTCGGCCGCATCGGCTAGGGAGAGCCGATACCCGTCGTACTGCCACGTCTCGCCAACGGCAGGCGCTGTACCAGAGAGCCGCATCGTTACATCGGGGTAGTGCTGCACCTTGGAGGATCTGGGATGCGCGTTTCGGCAGTGATGTGCTTGGGGTTGTGCGGTTTTCTGGCCCAGCAGGCCATCGGACAGATATACAACTGGCAGACCGGGCAGGTGATCCCCGGCACCGAAGATGTTACGCCGGGACCCCATACGGACATGTCGTCCTGGATTGACGACCCTCGCGATCTGTGCTACTCAGACCTCTCGGGCGGCCTCGATCTGCAGTACAGCGACTTCGAGTACTCTCGCCTCGATTACGCTCGCTTCAGCGGGGCGAATTTGAGCCACACGATTTTCAGCAACTGCGGCCTCGCGGGGGCGGACCTGAGCGGAACGACGATCTCCGGCGCGAGGTTCGAGGTTACTACAGGCAAGGGTTTCACCAGGGAGCAGCTGTACTCGACAGCCAGCTATCAGACCGGCGATCTGAGCGGGATCAACTTCTCGCACAACGATCTGAGCGGCTGGAACTTCGCCAACAAGGACCTGACCAATGCCTCGTTTGACTCCAACCGGCTGACCGGCGTGAACATGAGCGGCGCGACGATCTCCGGGGCGTCGTTCGTCAATACGAGTTTGTATGGCTTTACCAAGGAAGGGCTCTATTCAACAGCCAGCTACCAGACACATGACCTTCGCGACGTCGACCTTCACAGTAACGATCTGAGCGGCTGGGATTTCAGCGGCCAGAACCTGACCAACGCATCGTTCACACATGACCACCTCATCAGCACGAACTTCAGCGGGGCGAACCTGACGAACGCGTCTTTGTATTCCTGCAATCTGTACTACGCGAACCTGGCAGGGGCGACGATCACGGGAGCGGACTTCTGGCACACGACTTCGAGCGGATTCTCTAAGGAACAGCTGTATTCGACCGCGAGCTATCAGGCACACGACCTGAGCGGCGTTGTGCTGGACCAGAATGACATGACCGGTTGGGACTTCACCCACCAGTACCTTGCCGGTACGTCGTTCAACCGCGCTGCCCTGGCGAATGCCGGATTCACCGGAGCGACGATAGCAGGAGCGAACTTCAGGGGTACCACGCAGGCAGGCTTTACCAGGGAGCAGCTCTACTCGACAGCCAGCTACCAGGCCGGCGATCTGCACGGAATCTATCTGGAAACCGACGATCTGACCGGCTGGGATTTCAGCCACATGGACCTGACCGGCGCACGGTTCGTCCAGAGCACTTTGGCCGGCACAACATTCGCCGGTGCGGACGTCTCAGGAGCGTCTTTCGATGGTACGACCTCAAGGGGCTTCACGAAAGAGCAGCCTCTACTCGACTGCAAGCTACCAGGCAAAAGACCTGCGCGGTGTCGATCTGAGCGATAACGATCTGACGGGATGGGACCTGAGCGGCCAGGACCTGACCGGTGCCCTCCTCTTGCGTGGGGACTTCGCCAATGTGAGCTTCAGTGGGGCCGTGGTGCGAGGAACACATTTCGAATCGGCCAAAAACCTGACCAGCGAACAGATCTACTCCACGGCCAGCTATCGGGCTCGCGATCTGCAAGGGATAGGGTTGCGGTTCACCGACCTTACCGACTGGAACTTCGCGAACCAGGACCTGACTGGGGCGAACTTTCAAGGTAGCCCCCTGACCGGCGCCGACTTCACGGGAGCGAGATTGGCCGAGGCGAGCTTCTCAGGCACTACGTACGAAGGCCTCACGAAGGAGCAACTCGTCTCGACAGCCAGCTATCAGGCAGGAGACCTTCACTGGATTTACCTGACGCACGTGGACCTCACCGGCTGTGATCTGGCTGGCCAGAACCTGACCCACGCCCATTTCTCCAGCTGCACGCTGGCTGACGCGAGCCTGCAAGGGGCGAATCTGAGCAATGCATGGCTGTCGTCAAGTGCACTGACCAACGCGAATCTGGCAGATGCGAACATGATGGATGCATCCTTCGGTGAAGTCTACATTGGGCGGCGCTGACCTCCGCCGAGCGGACATGCGAGGGGCCAAGTCCCTTACTGCCGATCAACTGGCCGCAGCCAACAGCACCAACGCCATTCTGCCGAGTGGTCATGTCAACGGACTGAACCTCGCCGCCGGCGAGTCCATGCTCATCCGCAACTATCAGGGAAACATCGCCATCACCATCGACGACAGCATGACCATGGCGGCCGGCTCGGTGCTGAACATCCTGCTGGATGATGAAGCCTGGGGATCGACGATCTCGCTGGCCGACGGGCTCACACCCGACCTGGCCGGTACATTGCAGCTGGGCTTCGCCCCGGGAATCGACCTCCAGGAGCAGATCGGCCGGACCTTCACTCTCTTCAACTGGAACGGCCAATTGCCGCCGACCTGTCGCTTCGACGAAATCGTCACGCCAGGCTGCCGGTGGGATCTGGGTAATCTCTACACAACCGGCCAGGCGACCCTCATCAACGTACCCGAGCCCGCCACGCTCTCCCTGCTCGCCCTGGGCGGCCTGCTCACCGTGCGGCGTCGGAGATCTGCGAGTTCTTCAACAAGGTGGCCGGGGTGGACACCCATGCCCTCTACAACACGAGCATGGGGTCGAACGCAGATGGCTGCAGGATAGAGCGATTTGCCGGCAGCGGGCGGTAATGCCGGAAAGTGGAACGAGTCGAGTCTGTCCGGATCGTATCGGCAAGTCCGCGGAGGCTCGTTCGGCAGCGACCGCAGCAGGATGCGGTCGACTAACCGCCAGAACGATGACCCGACCCACGGATACGATTACGTCGGGTTTCGGGTCCTGCAGGTCCCCGAGCCAACAACGCTGGCGGGGCTGGCCCTGGCCTGCCTGCTGGTTTCGCGGCGGCGCCGCGTATGACCGCCACCTCTTGGACCGGCGCGGCGTAAGCGTCGGCAGGCCCTGATAGGGGCACTCCCTGCGGAACCGGTGCCTGTTGGCAGCCACGAAAACACCCGGTCTGTTTCTCGCTCATTCGATCGCAGCCGACGTTCTTCGATGGCCTTGGCTGGCACGCATTTCAAACCTTCTCTTGTGGGTGCCACTGGCGGCTTGCCTGCCAGTGCGGGTTTTGAAACCGCTTCTACAGATCCGCCAGCACGATATCGCCGACGCTGGGCCGCACGAGATCCGCCTGCCCCAGCCGCTCGGCCGGGAACGTCGAGGCGACCGCGATGCACCGCATGCCGGCAGCCTTGGCCGCGGCAACCCCATTGACTGCGTCCTCGACGACGGTGCATTGTTCCGGGCATACACCCAGTCTACTCGCTGCTGTCAGGAAGAGATCCGGAGCGGGCTTGCGCTGTTGCACGTCCTCAGCCGTCAGGACGGCCTGCCAGGTGGCCGGCGGCAGACCGATCTTGTTCAGGTTCGCCTCAACCTTGATCCGGTCCGCACTGGACGCTACCGCGCACGGATGCCCGGCGGCACGACATGTGTTCACCAGTTCAACCGCCCCCGGGAAGGCATCCAACCGTGAGGGCACCATGTGCAGGTAGATCTCGTAGGTTCGCGCCTTGGCCCGGTCGATGTCCAGATCCACGCCGTATTTCTCTGCCACGCCGCCGATATACCGGTTCTCGCCGGCCCCGACAAACGGAGCGAAATCAGACGCCTTCACCGTTACCCCCTTCTCCCGGAACATCTCCATGGCCGCGGCACAGATCAGCGGCTCGGAGTCCGTAAGCACCCCGTCCATATCAAAGATCACAGCCCGCATACTGGCTCCTTACCAATATCTTCTTCAGCCTCGATGGCCGGATAGCCCTGACCTGGTCGTCGCCTTATCGCTGATCGCACGGATCTCCAGGATCTTCTCGACCACCTTGCCGCGAAGCTCCTCCAGCACCCGGTACCGCCCGTCTTGGGACCAGTAACCGCTGACCGTATTCCGCCCACCCTTGCTGAGCCCCTTGGCCTCGGCTGCGATCCCCGCCAGGAAGTCGCCGATGTCCACGTGCTTCTCCCGGGCCAGTTCCTTAAGCGTCTCCACGTACCGCCGGTCATCCAGGCCCTCTCGCATGGTCTCGTAGTACGGCGCGGGGATCACATCCAGCGGCGTATACCATGCATATTCCCAGTTCTCCCCTTCGCTCGTGTCGAACCGCTTACCCCAGTTATACCCCCAAGTCATCGACCCCCGCGCATCAAACGCACTGAAGAAAAACCCCAGCATGTACCGCCCCCGGGCGTGAGGCTCATTGCGCGCCATAATATTATACTGCCAGAACGTCTTGCCAGCCGCCCGAGCCTTGTCCCCCAGCGTCGGATCCACGGCGATCACGTTCGTGTCGAAGATGTCGATATCCTTCATGAACACCAGCCCCGTCCGGGCATCGTGGATATCACCGAGAACCTGTACGCCGGGCCACGCCTTGTGAATCAGTGCACACGCCTGCTCGAACTGCGGCTTGATCCACGGCCCCGCACCAATCGCCAGCGGATTCCGGCCCAGCTGCCCCGCTTGCGACCGGCCGGCTGCGAATACTTGGCCGGCTCGTCGAACGGCGAGAGGATCTGTTCCGGCCAACCCTGCTCGCGGGCATGCTGCATGACCTTGATGACCCACTTCTTGTAAAGCGGCACGATCTGCCGCGGGATGTCGCCCCGATCCTTGGCGAACAGCGCGGCATACTGTTCGTCGCTCAGCCCGAGCACATGCTTCGCCAGCGATTTCTCGATCGCCACAGTCATCGGGAACCCGAACGGATCGCCGCCGAGGAACCAGATGTTCGTCGCCAGCCCAGCCGACTTCATCTGATCCATGAAATCGTCCAGAAGGGTAAAGTCCAGATCGAAATCGCCATCGCCCTCGGCAACGATCCCGGGAGCCACCCCGGCCAGCCATGTCTGAACCCCGGTGTGATTGTGCTCGTGCATCGCTGCCATCTCGTGCTCGCTCACCATGCCGCTGATGCACGCCCCCATCGTCAGTTTCGCCTGCTGCATATCCAGCAGACGGATCGGCAGCACCGTCACCTTCACCGGCAGTACCGCCCTGCCCTGGTCCGATGTGATAATCGCCTTGCCCGTATAGGTGCCCGCAGCCGCAGTCTTCGGATCACTGTGGAAGGTCACCCAGAACCACTGCGACTGGCCCTTCCTGATGTCGGTCGGGTACATCGGCCAGAGCCGCTGCGGAAAGAGCGCATACGCATGCCCGGATCGTCTGGCCGATGGCGCAGCGCCTCGCGTTGCGGACGCCCGCGGCGGATCGTTCTGCACAAGCGCATATTCCGCCGTGCGGACGCTACCAGCTAGCCTTGCCTTCCTGTCCGTCGTGTGCCTGAGACCTTCGATCCGGACCCGCACATTCGTCAGGTCCTTGCCATTGGCATATACCCCAAAAGCCGCCGGCTCATACTCGTTAAGGGACATCGTTGCCGTCAGCGGCTTGCCCACCTCCCCGGCCTGCGGTGCGCTGTAAGGATAAATCGGCAGCAGGTAAGACCGCACAAAGGCAACAGTCGCCTCCTTGCTTTTGGCGACCACGTCCGCCGGCCTCTGCCGGATCGATCTCGTTGCGGGCCTCGCCGTACTTGACCCGCTGCACCCGGCCAATCCACTCGCGGGTCTGGCGGTTGTACCGCTCGCCTGCCTTGGTCAGATCCTTCGTGTTGAGTTTGCGGATTTTGATCGACGCCACCGGCACATCGCCCTCAGCCGATCGCAGCGAGATGTTCACCATCCCCGTATCCGGCCGGGCCATGATCATGTCCCACGGCAGCGGAACCTCCGCCTTCCTCCACTGCCCGTCCTCAAAGCCGCCGAAGCGGTGCAGTTCCGTCCGTCCCCAATAGCCAGCCAGGTTGCCAAATACGCTGAAGACAATCGGCTGGCGGGCCGTATCCTTAAACTGCACCACGGCCATCCAGTAGTTGCCTTCCGCCGGGCGAAGCCGCCCTGTCCACCAGGGCTTGACCGTAAGGACCGCGTCAACTCCAGCCTTGGCGACCCGCACTTGCCGCCCGTCGACCTTGCATGGTTCACTCCACCCCTTGGCATCAACCTGCTCAGCCGGCAGGCTCCCCGGGACGATCGTCGGCAGCGATGCCGCCCCTGCCGGCACGTAAGAGCCCCCACTCAAGAAGATCACCAGGATTGCGAGCCCCGCCGCACAAAACCAACGCCTGCTCACGATCATCAGGAATCTCCTGCCCCAAGCCAGCGAAAAAACAGGCAGACCAACCTGCCCTGCGTCGCAGACACTCTACCCCTGCCAGACACACGCAACAAGCACAATCCGCCAGCCACGCTGGAAGCACCGTGGGCCCGTCAGCCGTTCTCGCTGACGAGCCCACTGAAGTGTTCGAGTCAACTGTCGGGCCGCAACCGACCCGAAGCCGATTGTTACTGGGCGGAAAGCGCCCAGGCATGGACCACGGTCGGTTTCAGATAGCCACCTTCACAGCCGTAAAGGATCTGGTTGGTCGCATCGTAGGCCAGGCCGTCGAGCGTCTGAGCCCCGATGTCTGTCGTGAACAGGCAGTCCTGCACCGACAGCGTCTTGTAAGGCTGCGGATCGTAGAGGTTCGTGGCACCAGCGATATCGGCCGCATCGTAGAACCACAACGTCGCAGCCGAAGCGGAATCGTCCCGGCCCGCTACGATGATGTTGTCCGTACCATCGACACTGACCCAGGCGACGCCGTTGTAGGCGTCGTTGCTGTCGTAGCCATCCATCGCGTTGCCACTGTTGTAGACAACGAGGTTCGTCACTCCAGCCATGGGGTTATTCCACGGATCGACGGACCGCAGGCAGATGCCGTAGAGACCACCGATAGCCAGCAGGTTCTTGCCGCCGGCATAACTGCTGGCCCAGGCATCGGGAAGTTGGCACATCCCCAAGCCGACATAGGCCCAACTGGTGGTCTGCGATGAGGCCTCGTCGGTTCCATCGCGATCGATCGATCGCCAGGCCGGAGATACACCGCCAGTGCTGTAATCGAGCTTGTCATCGCTGCTGCGCCAGACCATGCCCTTGGGATTGCTGGACGTGTCGAAGTCCTCCAGCACGGAACCGCTGTTCAGCAGACTGATGTTCGTCGTATCGACCAGCGTCGGGATCGAGACCTCGTAAACCTCAGGATTGCCGCTGGTCGTCCCGCGTGAGACGAACAGTGAGCCGGCGCTGTTGTTGCCCGACGGGTAGTACGTCAGATCGCCGCCATACACGCTGGTCAGGTTCGAGACCTTGAACGCGCCAGGTAACTGACGTTGATGCCCGGTTCAAGGGTCGTCGCTGACTCAACGTTGGACAAACCGGACCAGTTGGATTCCTCGTCAGCCGTCTTGATCGCAAAGTAGTAGGTCGTATTCGGACTGAGACCCGAGACGACCATGCTCTCGTTGCTGGGGGCTGCTGCCGGTGTTGGCTCACCGGTGACTTGTGTGGCGCTACCCCAGTTGCCTTCGGTGATGGTGCTGGCCGAGTAACGGATATCGTACTCGGTAGCGGTGCCCGTGTTGCCATCGTCGCCAGGGGCAGTCCAGGTCAGCGTGACGGCAGAAGACGTCGGGCTGCCCGCCGCCAGATCCGTAATGTCCGCCGGGGCGGTAACATCCGCTACGGAAAGCGCCCAGGCATGGACCACGGTCGGTTTCAGATAGCCACCTTCACAGCCGTAAAGGATCTGGTTGGTCGCATCGTAGGCCAGACCGTCGAGCGTCTGAGCCCCGATGTCTGTCGTGAACAGGCAGTCCTGCACCGACAGCGTCTTGTAAGGCTGCGGATCGTAGAGGTTCGTGGCACCAGCGATATCGGCCGCATCGTAGAACCACAACGTCGCAGCCGAAGCGGAATCGTCCCGGCCCGCTACGATGATGTTGTCCGTACCATCGACACTGACCCAGGCGACGCCGTTGTAGGCGTCGTTGCTGTCGTAGCCATCCATCGCGTTGCCACTGTTGTAGACAACGAGGTTCGTCACTCCAGCCATGGGGTTATTCCACGGATCGACGGACCGCAGGCAGATGCCGTAGAGACCACCGATAGCCAGCAGGTTCTTGCCGCCGGCATAACTGCTGGCCCAGGCATCGGGAAGTTGGCACATCCCCAAGCCGACATAGGCCCAACTGGTGGTCTGCGATGAGGCCTCGTCGGTTCCATCGCGATCGATCGATCGCCAGGCCGGAGATACACCGCCAGTGCTGTAATAGAGCTTGTCATCGCTGCTGCGCCAGACCATGCCCTTGGGACTGCTGGACGTGTCGAAGTCCTCCAGCACGGAACCGCTGTTCAGCAGACTGATGTCCGTCGTATCGACCAGCGTCGGGATCGAGACCTCGTAAACCTCAGGATTGCCGCTGGTCGTCCCGCGTGAGACGAACAGTGAGCCGGCGCTGTTGTTGCCCGACGGGTAGTACGTCAGATCGCCGCCATACACGCTGGTCAGGTTCGAGACCTTGAACGCGCCCAGATAAGTCAGAGTGACGTCTCCAGCCGGCGGTGGGCTCGATGGATTCACCGTGATAGTGCAGGTGTCGCTGGCGGTCAGGGCCGAATCGTCAGCCAGCAATTGCAGGACGTACGTGCCGTCGGTGCTGAAGGTGGCTGTGGTGTCGACCGCGTTGGCATCGGCGAAGGTAACCGTGCCGGGGCCCGAAACCTTCGACCAGGTTACCGTCACGGCAGATGGTGGGTTGGGCAGGCCGTCATCAGAAACGGTGCCGTCCAGGGATGCCGTTGCGGGCAGCGTAATCGTCTGGTTATTGCCGGCCTCGACCGTCGGTGCCTGGTTGTTCACCGGATTTACCGTGATAGTACAGGTATCGCTGGCGGTCAGGGCTGAATCGTCAGCCAGCAGTTGCAGGACGTAGGTGCCGTCGGTGCTGAAGGTGGCCGTGGTATCGACCGCGTTGGCATCGGCAAAGGTAACCGTGCCGGGACCCGAAACCTTCGACCAGGTTGCCGTCACCGCAGCTGGTGGGTTGGGCAGATCATCATCAGAAACCGTACCGTCCAGGGATGCTGTTGCGGGCAGCGTGATCGTCTGATTATTGCCAGCCTCGACCGTCGGTGCCTGGTTGGGGATCGGGTTGACGGTGATCGTGATGTCATCATACGTCTCCAGTACAGAGTCACTGGCCAGTAGACGCAGGATGTATGTGCCGTCGGTGCTGAAGACGGCCGTGGTATCAACCGCATTGGCATCGCCGAAGGTAACCGTACCCGGGCCGGAGAGCATCGACCATGTGGTTGTCAGGGTTCCTGGTGGGTTCGGCAACCCATCGTCGGTAACCGTGCCGTCCAGTGATGCTGTTGCGGGCAGGGTGATCGTCTGACTGTTGCCTGCCTCAACCGTTGGGGCCTGGTTAGCCGGGTTGACGGTGATGGTCACTGTATCGGTGGCTGATACGAGGCTATCGCTGGCCTGCAGTTGCAGGACGTACGTTCCCGCTTCGCTGAAGGTCGCGGTCGTGCTCAGTGCGGCCGCATCACCAAAGGTAACCGTACCGGGCCCGCTGACCTTGCTCCATGTGTAGGTCAACAGACCTGGCGGGTTTGGCAGGCCGTCATCGTTGGCAGTGCCGGACAGACTGGCGGTATCCGGCAACGTGATCGTCTGATCGTTGCCGGCGTTAACCGTCGGAGCCTGATTCTCATTGTCATTGATCGTGTAGGTAAAGGTTGTCTGGCTACCGAGAGTAGCGTTGGCCGGACTGGAGAGCGTCAGTTCGATCGTCTCGTTGGCCTCCGCTGTAGTATCGTCGATGATCGGCAGATCGATCGTCTTGCTCGTCTCGCCCGGGGCGAACCGCAACTGCTGGTTCGGCAGGTCCGCATCGAGGAAGAGTACCGGCTGATAGTCGGCCCCATACTCACTGAGGTAGGCGGGATGATTCCCTGCATTGATGAGAATACCGTAGTTCGGCTTGACGTCGTTGACCCAATCGCTCACCAGATTCGTCACGTTGGCGACGCACCAGGCAGCACCGCCAGGCGCGCTGTCAAAGTTGATCTGGGTGTAGATGTCATCGCCGTCGCTGGTGGTGCTGAACATCGAATTACTGCCAGCTCCCCAGCCCGCCGTGCCGGACGGCCCGGTATACAACCCATTCGGATGGGCCCAGCAGACGCCCTCTTCGCTCGGAGTGGCGCCGGGATAATCGCCGTTCTTATTGCCCTCGGCCCAGTCGTGACTCTTGATGCCGGCCCACAGCACGGCGGTGTTGCCGGCTGAACAGCGTGCGCGGAGTTCGGCTCTGTTGACAGTGGCCCCGGTGTACGCCGACAGGTCAAAACCGACGATGACGTAGGCTAGGGCTTCCAGTGCCCTGGGTCTTCATGCCGTAGTTCATGTACTGGCCGTTACCGTACTGATACATCCAGGCATCCTTGACCATCGTCAGCGCGACGTTGCTGTCGGTCAGGGTTGTGAATTGGCTCGACAGAGCACCGCCGGCAGTCAACACGGGGTCGCGTTTCAAGGCGACCACCGTATTGCCGCCGGTTACCGGCACGGTAAAGTCCATCGCCTCGACAGCCGTCCCGCCGGTCACGGCGTAGTTGACGACGACCGTCTGCGGCCACGTCTTGTCCAGGGTGACGGTGATGCTTGCCGGCGTTGTGCCTTCCGAACCGCTGGCGCTGCTGGCACTGAACTGAACAACGGGCGGAATCGCAACGGTCGTGCCGGGGACGACGTTACTCAGACCGGATGTCAGGGGCACCTCGTCCGAGGTCTTCATCGCGAAGTAGTAGGTCGTCCCATCAGCCAGACCATCGACTGTCATGTATTCGGGCGTGTTTGCTATAGAGGGTGCAGGTTCATTATCGACCTGCGTGGCACTATCCCAATTGTTGTCATCGATCATGGATGCCGAATAGCGGATGTCATAGGTGGTGGCGGTGCCGGTATTGCCGTCGTCGCCAGGAGCCGTCCAGGTCAGCGTAATGCTGTCGGTCGTTGCGTTACTCGTCGTCAGATTACTGACGGCTGCCGGTGCAGTTACATCCGGGTCCAGCAGCGTCGTGTCGCTGGCAACCCCGGACAGGTCCGACGTGTGCGGCACTTCGTCAGAGGCCGTCAGCGCGAAATAGTATGTCGTATTATCGTTCAGGTTGTTCACGGTCATGGACTGCGTCGACCCGGAAACCAATGGCGTCGGCTCGCCGGTTGCCGGCGTTGCACTGCCCCAATTGGCTGCTGTAATGAGTCTCTGTCGAGTAGCGCAGATCGTAAGTGGTCGCCGTGCCGGTGAGCCCATCGTCGCCCGGTGCTTGCCAGCGAACGGTTGCAGAGTGTGCCGTAACGCTAATGACCTCCACATTGGTCGGCGGTGACGGCGGGGTTACATCACTCGGCGGAACGTAGTTGGGCGGCACAATCGCCCAGCCCGGCTGGCTGTTGAACCCTTCCTTACCGGGCAGGATCGCATCGTACCAGTCCCATACACCCTGGCCGTACGGCAGATGCCGGACGTAAACCATCGCGGCCCGGGCGATGTAGTTATAGCCTGTCCATGCTGTCAGTGGCGTAGAAGGCGTCCGGGCCGGGCTGAGCCGCGAATGCGGCGTTAATGGCCGCCCACGTTTCATACCGATGAACAACGTCGTTACTGTCCACGTACTTGGTGGGCAAATAGTAACATGCTCCACGATAGGGATTCATGTCGGGATTATGGAACAGTTGGACCAGCGTGTCGCCTTGCCAGTCGATAACCGCCTGGCTGTCGAATCCCATCGCCCGCAGATGGGCCAGCACGATCAGGAAGAACTCGTCCTGCCACGGGCCGGTGCAGCCAACACATTCGGGCACGAAGTCGGACAACCTGTCCGTTCCCTCATCTTTTATGTTATGGACCGTCGGATAGTCACCGTTGTTGACGTAAACATCCTCCCAACGCGCAAGATTGTTGTTGACCTTCTGCGTGAAGTAGCTCTTTTCGAGGGTATCGGCATCCGGAGCGTAACGAGGCCGCGTCAGCAATGTTGCGGGTTGCCCACGCCACGCCTCGCGTTTCGCTGCGAATGTAACCGGCATCAAGCCCTCGATAATCAAAATTGCCGATGCCCAGGTTCCAGCCAGCCCAGAAGTACATCTCTTCTGCGTAGTAGTAATCGCCAGTAATCATGTAGGCAACGTAAGCAAGAGATGGCTGATGCGCCTGGTCTGGCTCCCATCCCGTCTTGAGCGTGTTAAGGGGGGCTGGTATCTCGTCTGCCTGCGCAGTTTGCTCTTCGTCCCAGTCATTTAGCTCGACTGTTGGCCGATCATCGATGCTGACGATCCGATTGGCAAAGGTCCGCGCCTGATCCGACTCGCGGAAATGGATCGGGATATATCCCGACGTGTCGCCATAACTGAGAATGATATCCCTCATCCGGCTGTCGCCCGTCAGAAGATAGCGAACCGTGCTTTCGGGGTAGATCGGCCGTTCAGAGTATTCGCCCGTAGCACCGAATTTCATGCGTACGATTCCAGGTTCCATCAGGTCGTGCGCAGAGGCGAGCCAACTCGAATAGATGCTACTGAGGGTCGTTTCAGGCACGACGAGAGAGGTATCGTAATTCGGCAACAAACCGGTCGAGATCAGGTAGGGCAAATCATAGTGGTAGGCAATCTCAGACGGCGTGCTGTTCTGCCAGAACGCCTTGTGCCAACGCGAGCAGTTGTTCTGCCAGAAGTATGTCTTCGACAGGACTACCTGCGGATTGAGCTGGCCGATCGACAGGTCGAAATCGTACAGAATGCACCCGCGATAATCGCACCAGCAGTTCTCGACGACGGTATCAATCCGGATGCCGTTATAGCCGCTGAACACACGCACTCGGTACTGCACGTTGAGTTGGTCGGCAATGTTGCTGCTGTAATCGCGAATCATGAATTCAGTGCAGATATCGCCGGCGATCCAGCGTTCGACCGTTGCCTGATGCCGAAGCATCTCGCGGGCACTGATGACCGTCGGTACGCCGTCGAGCATGATTGTGATCCGAGCGTCGAGATCTTTCGCCAGCAGCTGGTCACGCGTCATCGGCTGCTGATTGGCATTGGGACCACCCGCCAGGATGTCCACCTGCACAGACTGATTGGCCTGAAGCGTCGGCAGAATGAACGAGATCAGGGCGTGCTTGACGGAGTTATCCGCTGAATAGCGAACCTTCACGTCCGTCTGCGTAGCGAGATACTGGCCTGAGACCCGAACGATCACGTTGTTGGCTACGTCGCCCTGTTTAAAGACCTGCGAGAGCATCACCGGATAGCCATCCGTCGTCACGCCATCTTGTTCGGTGAGCGTGACCGAGGTGATCAGTGGAAGCGACGGGTCTGCCGACGTTGTCCGCGTTGCGCCGTTCGAAATGGCGGATACATTGCCCGCTTCGTCCATGACCTTGATCGCGAAATAATAGGTCGTGCCCGGCTGCAGGCCGCTGACGGTGAACTGCTCCGTGGAACTTGCTGCCTGCGGTGCGATCGCGTTGGGCATTACCGAAGTGCTGTCCCAGTTGTTGGCATCGATCTGACTGGTAGCATAGCGGATCTCGTAACCGCTGGCCGTACCGTTCGTGCCGTCGTCGCCGGTCGCTGTCCAGGTCAGATTGGCACTGAAGGCATCACCGCCGGTCACCGTCAGGTCTGACACTGCCGCCGGCGCCGTCTGATCGTTTGGTGTGGCGAGCGAAATGATCGTCGCCGCCGACCAGTTGTAGGTCTCGTCGCCGACCTTGATTGCGAACCAGTACGTTGTCCCGGGCGTCAAGCCCTCAACAAACAGGCTTTCCGGTGTACTTGATTCCCTCGGCACGATATTGTTCGGCACTTGCGTGGCCGCATCGAAGTTGGCTTGGGTGATCTGGCTGGTGCTCATGCGAACGTCGTAATGGGCAGCCGTGCCGGTTGTGCCGTCGTCACCGGTGGCCGTCCAATTGAGCGTAAGATTTGTGGACCGCACATCGACAGCCTGCAGATCGCTGGCATCGGCCGGGGCGACAGATTCCTCGGCATACGTCTGGCCCATGGCACAGTTGGAGATCGCGCTGATATTGTTCGCCTGATCGATGCTTTTGATTGCGAAGTAGTAGACGGTATTCGCTGCCAGCCCCTGAACCTCCAGCGACTCCAGTGTAGACGGAGTGCCGGGGACGGGCACGTTCGCCGTAACTTGCGTGGTGCTGGCCCAGTTGGACTCATCAATCGGGAAAGTCGAATAGCGAACGTCATAGGCCGCCGCTGCATTATCCGTGCCATTGTCATCGATCGGTGCCCGCCAGCCTGAGCGTCAAGCTGCGAGCTCCCGGCTGCTGACCGTCAGATTGTCAACGGACACTGGCGCCATGTCGAAACCGGGGTCGAATTCAACAAATAACGCCGGCCGATACGCAGGACCAGGGCGAGTGTTTTCGCTCAATTGCACGAAGTAGTGCCCCGTATCTACAAACCACCCGTAATTCGGCATCTGGCCATCGACGAAGGACTGCATGTCTGTCGTGACGTCCTTGACCAGCCAACCGTTGGCGATCGACTCGAAGTCGGCTGGAGTGCTGTAGTCGGCCTGCGCTGAATAGCGAATCGGAGTTAGGCCCCCACGTCAAATCCGGGCTGACCGGATGATCCGGCCCTGCCATGCACGCCTCCTCTTCCGACCAGTCATGGGTTGTGATCGCAGCACAGGTGACACTGCCGTATCCTCCTGTCGAGTAGAGGCGAAGCTGTGCCTTGACGATCGTCGAATTGGCAGGAATCATGGATAAGTCGAATTTGAATAAGCACTTGCCAACGGCCTCGATGGCATCACCGAAGACGGTGTAGTAAGTCTGCCGAATTGCCGTCAAAATAGGTGTCGTGCACGCGCCGGTCAACGACGTTGACAGAAGAGACGCTGCCAAAGGCCGCATCCAGCCCCCCTCCCACCTGCAGATCCATCCCCTCCTTCAAAACTACTACCACGTTGGTGCCGGAAGCGACTTGTACACATCCCAGCAGCACCAGCCCTGCGATAACCGCACCCAACTTGTGCGACAGCATGACAGAATCCTCCATGAAAAGGTCAAGAAGGCCCAGACATGCCCGTAGACACGCTTGCCGGCGATCGAATACCGATTGGCATCCGGATCGCAGACCCGAATGGTGCAAAGCCGTTTTCCAGGGTGTGGGGAACAGCGATGTACTCTGAAGACCGCCTGCCAAGAGCACAGGCAATTCCCGTGCCAACAACGAAAACGTCAGGTTCCAAACGACGACCTCGCCACGTAAGTGCTGCTTCTCATAGGGATTGTGCAACTGACCGCGAAGGAGACGGCTACCCATAGCGTCGAGCAGTAAAACGACTCTGAGCCAACACACAGGTCCAGACCTGATTGGTGCCCAGGGTTCTGGCGACAGTGCCACCCATCGAGAAGCAGTGACATTTGCTCTGCATCAGTCGCTAAGCCATGTGATAACCATGACTTACATCACGACATGATGACGGAACAATCGGCCCTCTCCTGCAGGACATGGAATGCACCTGTCGTGGATTATGATCAACGCCTAGGTCTGGACTTGTGCGAATACAGATGATGCGAATTCGACCCGGATGTCGAGAAAGCAAGGCCAATAGGCCCGGCAGGGCTTACCATAAGCAACTTCGCAGATCCTGGAGAGACATTCGCAACCTGCGTTCATCCGCGGGTGGCATGCAGCCACCGGGAATCGTGCGTCGGGTGGCATGGTCCTGCGCTTTTGCAGGACCATGGTCTTTCCGAACATGCGACGCCCCTGATTCGCGACCCGCGCCCATCCGCTCGATAAAGAAGCCGAAGGCATCTGCCGGACCTCTGCAACTGGTAAGGAACGCTGCCCTATGGTAAGATGATCCCTGTCAACCAGGCCGTACCTACGGGCGGATCAGGCGGATCTGGGGGCTTCTAAATGGCGGATCAATTCACACAAGTGCCGGACGATGCACGGTCCACCGAGCCGGAGTATCAGCAACTGGCCAGGAAACTCGCAAGAAGGATCCGCGCTCGCGAGTTTGCCGCCGATGGCAGGCTGCCCTATGAAAGGGATCTGGCCAGACAGTACAGCCTGAGCCGCTACACCATCAGAGGAGCGCTGGACATCCTCGAAGCGCAAGGGCTCATCCAGCGCATTCGAGGCAAGGGAACCTTCGTCTCACCCGATCACGGTGGTTCACGGTGGTTCAGTACGGCATCCACCATCCTGCTTGCCCAGATCCAGGGAAATGCGGCTGGTATCGACGCCCCCAATACCTATTACGGTCGCATCCATGCCGGCGTCAGGAAAATGGCACGCACGCTGGGCCTCAAGGTCAAACAGCGAAATGTCTACGGCTACGTCCGCGTGTTACTCAGCGAGTATAATCTACCCGCTCCGGAAGAGGTCGGCGGAGTGATCCTCTCCGGCATCTTCGATCAGCAGTATATTAAAATGTATCAGTCGGAGGGCATCCCCGTAGTTGCGATAGACTACTGGGCACAGGACCTGACAACCGATTGCGTGGCAATTGACACAGAGGCGGAAGCAACCACCCTGGCTGAACTTCTGGCCAGCCGGGGACATACCTCCCTCGGTTTTCTGGCATCCGGCCGGCGCCAGCGGGACACGAACCTTTGGAGCCTCGATCCGGATATTCCTCGCCTCCTCGGACATCTGCGGCAAGCGACGCAGCGCTATGGCATCCAGATGCGCGACGAATACGTCATATTCGGCTCGGAAAGCCTGCCTCATCCAGCCGCAGCCGCGCATCTGCTGCAACTGCGGTCACGTCCAAGCGCGGTCCTGTGCTTTGAACCTTTTTTGGTCCAGGCGTTGCTTGAGGCTGTACGGGACCGCAAACTCCATTGCCCGGAGGACATTTCCATCATCGGCCGAAGCGGTCAAAACGTGGCCGAGCATGAGGTCACCTACTTCGCAAGCAACTGCGAGATGATGGGCCAGCAGGCGGTCAGGCTGCTGGCCGAGCGCATGCAGGGTCGCCGCCAGCAGCCGGTCAGGGTGGTGCTGCCGGCTACGCTCGTACTGGGCAATACGTTAGGACCAGCGCCGCGGCCCATCTCGGCAAACTCCCCCTGATCTGGCCGCCTGTAACCCTCGTTGCCACTGCCCCTACAATACCCATGGCGAGCAGGTTCGCCGGTGTCGGATTTGACGTTCCGCCCGCAACCGGCAGAATATACGTTTTCGCCAAGGTTAGTGACCGACCGGAGACAGTGACAGATGGCGGCAGCCACCCAGGATTACTATCAGATCCTCGGCGTCAAGAAAGACGCCAGCAGCGAGGAGATCAAACGCGCCTACCGCAAGCAGGCCATCAAGAACCACCCCGACCGCAACAAGGGCAACAAGCAGGCCGAAGAGCGATTCAAACTCGCCAACGAGGCCTACCAGGTCCTTTCCGACCCCAAAACCCGCGCTCTTTATGACAAATACGGAAGCCAGTGGCGCCAGGCCGAGGCCGCCCAGAAAGCCGGGTATGACCCGGATCAGATGTGGGCTGGAACTGGCGGCGCCGGTGCCGGCCGCCGCCAAACAGGTCCGTTCCCCTGGGCCGGCCAGCAGGGCCCGCAGGACTGGAACGTGCACGTAAATGGTATGGAGGGAATGGACTTACAGGATCTGGAGAGCCTCTTCGGCGGGATGTTCGGCCGATTTCGGACAGGCGCGGCAACCGGCGCCTGCGCCCGCCGCGCCCGAACCCAACCCACCCCCGCCCAAAACATCCAGGGCCAGGCTCGACCTGACCCTTTCCGAGGCCCTGCACGGTACCCGCCGCGACATCGTCCTGCAGATCCAGGAGCCGTGCCCGACCTGCAAAGGCACCGGCCGGACCGGCAGAAAGGTCTGCGACAACTGTCACGGCAACGGTGTTTTGCCGCGAACCCGCCGGATCACCGTCAAGGTGCCAGCGGGCGTTCGGCAAGGGGCCAAGATCCGTCTGGCTGGCCAAGGCGGTCCGGGAATCGCGGGCGGTCCGGCTGGTGACGTCCTGATCACCGTCCGCCTCCAGGATCATCCGGTATTCAAATTCGACGGCGAGGACCTGCGCGTCGATGTGCCCGTAACGCCTTGGGAACTGGCCCTGGGAGCGAAAATCGACGTGCCGACGCCGACCGGCATCGTTGAAATGAAGATCCCGGCTGGCAGCAAGGCGGGGCAGGCCATGCGGCTGCGCGGGAAAGGCTGGCCCCGACGCGACGGGAGCCGCGGCGACCTGTTCGCCCACCTGACCGCCACGGTGCCGCCGCCTTCGGACGATGCACAGCGAGAGGCCTATGAGCAGCTCGGCTCGCGAGAGCAAGGTCGACGTGCGCGAACAGATGAAAAAGCAGAGCGCTTTGACGCAGTGCTCGCGCCAGTTTTTCCCTGCGATCCTTCCTGGTATCGACACGCACGCTGCCCGCCAGCGGGCAGGCTAAATGGGGGCCGCGTGCCATATCCTGTTTGAGCCCGGCTGGTAAGCCTATGATTTTGATAGGACAACGTGCTTTGGCTTCATGGTGTTCGGTTTCTTGCCGATGTACTAGCGCCTGTGGTTTGGATAGCGATGGTCAGATTAAGCGACAATAAGCCCGATCCGGCGGCTCCCCAGGGCCGCGACCAGATCCAACGCGTGAGCTCGAACCATATCACAACCACGATGCTCGAGCACGTCGGCGCTATAGCCGAACAGGCCCAGGCGTCCGCGCTTTTCATTTATGCGGAAGGTTTGCCCGACGAGCACTGGGCGCCACCGGCTTCGCTGGCTGACCGGGTTTTCTACGTGACCAAACCTTCGCAGCAGGGAAAGAAACCGGCTGCGCCCTATGGTCACCAGGTTATCCAGGTGCCGCAGATCAGTCTCGGCCGGATGGACCAGGTGAAGATCGCGATCCTGGCGGCGCTGTCGCGGGGCCTCCTGAAGCGGGGCGATACGATCGCCTGTTTGACCGGCGCGGCCAAGAGCGGGGAGCTCGATACGGTGGTCGTGCTGCAGATCGACAAGGAATTCGACCTGTTCTTTTTAGAGAATACGAGCCTGCGTCTGCCGCCGGACGTCAATCCGGGGGTGCTGGACAAGGTGATCGGTCTGGCGACGGAGATTGCGGCGCAGGGGCGCGAGGGCTCCGCGCGGGGGACGATCCTGGTCGTCGGGGATACGGACCGGGTGCTGTCGTTTACAAAACAGATGATCATGAATCCGTTCAAGGGTTATCCCGAGGACGAGCGGAATCTGCTGGACCCATCGCTGGATGAGACGGTCAAGGAACTGGCCTCGATCGACGGGGCGTTCGTTGTTCGGGGCGACGGCGTGATCGAGACGGCGGGGGCATATCTGAAGTTCACTTCGGGTTCGGATCCGAACCTGCCGCCGGGCCTGGGTGCAAGACATCAGGCCGCGGCGGGGATTACGGCGGTGACCCGGGCCATCGCTGTGACGGTGTCGGAATCGACGGGCGCGGTTTCCATATTCCGTAACGGCATCATGTTGATGGAAATCGAACCGCCGGTAGGCAAACAGCCGCTTAAATGACGCCGAGTCTGGTTACGGCGAAGCCGGCCAGAGGAGTTGTAATTTTGATGAGCGGACTATTATGAGAAGAATATCTGGCGCATAAATCCATTCTGACTATACCCCACGACCATTCCTGTCATACGCTCATGTGATTCTATATCAGACCAGAAAGAGCAAGCGGAGGCATCGGCGCAAAAAAAGAGCCGCAGGCTGTGGGTTGCACAGGCTACGGCGGTCGCCTCAGGTCGCCCCGAGGCGGTGCCTGCGATTTCTCTTGTTGCGTAAAACCGCGGGCCAGGATCGATTACACTTGACATATGTGTAATGCTGCTCCAAAGTCTTGTCAAGCGTGGTCGGCACTTTCTCTGTTATTTCTTCGGGAGCGAGCCATGGCAGTCTATCTGGGGCTGGATATCGGAAGCAATTCGGTCGGGTCGGCATGGATCGATACTGACAAAGGAACGATCGTTACGGGTGACAGTGTCTTCCCGGCCGGAGTTGACGAAGCTGACGACAAACGCGGGGACCCAAAGAACGCCAAGCGTCGGATGGTCCGCAGGACACGGATCACGCTGCGCACGCGGGCAGAACGTAACGGCCTGCTGCGTCTGAAGCTTATCGACGCGGGACTGCTTCCGGCCGAGGGAGAAGGCTTCAAGGCCCTGCTTGAGACTACGGATCCGTGGGAGCTGCGGCGCAAGGGTCTTGACGGCTGTCTGACTCCTCACGAGTTCGGTCGTGTGCTGCTTCATCTGGCACAGCACAGGGGAGCCCTGGGACTAAAGATGCCTGATCCAGACGATCCGGACGGGGACGGCGCAGGGGATGAGGGCAGGGTAAAAGCAGCGATCGGAGAAGTACGGGCCAGAATGCTTCAGCGCGAGGCCCGTACGTTCGGGGAATACATCGCCGTCGTCCGAGCCGAGCGAGTGACGACGATTACAACGCCGGACCAGCGATCGGAAAATGCCAGGAATGGCCTGCGGGAATACCGGGGAGCTGTTCGGAACAAAGCAGGAAACTATGAGCACTGTGCTGATCGGGCAATGATCCGCGATGAATTCCGGGTACTGTGGGAAGCACAATGCAGGTATGGGGGCGAGACAGACTCGTTTACTTACATGCGATCTTCGCAGGGCTCTGGATGACGAAAAAGGCGACGCCACATGGACCCATAAGGGGTTGCTCTTCGGGCAACGCCGTCAGTCATGGGATCTGGGGACGTTGGGACGGTGCGTGCTTGAGCCAACGGAGCGATGCGCACCCCACGCCGACATGTATGCGTCGCGCTACCTGGTTGTAGAGACGGTCAACAACCTGAAGGTCGTCGAGCGTGGGAAGGAGGCCCGGCCGCTGACGTCGGCGGAGCGGCAGAAGATCAAGGATTACCTGAGTGGTCCGTTAGGGCTTGTAACGAAGGGAAAGCAAAAGGGACAGCCAAAACGTTCGGTTACGGTAACGGATCTGCGCGAGGTCATGGCATGGGGGCGTGCCGGCAAGACATCACAATTCCGTTTCAACATCGAGTCGGATGAGCAGCGAACAATCAACACGGACTGGTTCAGTCGGGAGATCATCCATGGCGCGGTTACGCCTTCAAAGTGGGAACGGATGTCGGAACGACTGCGCGATGGACTGAACCGTGCCATTTTGAAGTACGACCCAGACCACGACGGCGATGCCGAGAGACTTCGCAGCGGCGTGTGATGTCGTGGGCCGGGCTTGATGCGACGCAGGCCGATGCACTGGTAGCGGCATGGCAGAAGCGACCGCGGATTGACGCCAAGCGGCTGAACATGAGCCGGCGGGCCGTACGGAACGTGCTGTCGGTAATGGATCGTAACGAGCCATGGCCCGATCCACGGAATCCCGGACGGACATGCTGGGTGACACAGATCGAAGCAAGAAAGATCCTCGCCGAAGATGCGGATTTCAAGGATGTAACGACCGGGGAACCAGTGGATATGTATGGACGGGTCCGGTACGCAACCGGGGCGAAAGGTGCGACCGCCCGCGACCGGTACTATATGCACAAACACCTGCTGGTTAAGAATGGCCAGCCGGTATTTGGTCCCGACGGCAAGCCATTGGCTGAGCCGCCACCGGCCCCGCTGATCAGCAACCCGGTTGTCCGCAAGGCGATTCACGAGGTCCGTCGGCACATCGTCGAATACATGACGACCTTCGGGCGCAAGCCTGATGCCGTCTATGTTGAGCTGGCGCGCGAGGCCAGGATGGGCAAGAAGGCGGCTGACATGCTGTTGTTCAGGAATCGACTGCGCAGCCGAATCCGGAGGGATATTATTACCCTGTTTGGGCTGGACGCCTCGAGTTCGACACAACAGCGAGCGGCTGTCGATCGCGTTGTTCTATGTGTGCAGCAAGGGGGTATTTGTCCGCTTTGCGGCAACCAGATCGTTAGCACGGAGATCACCACCCGGATGGCCGCGATGGGAGAGGGCTGCGAGGTGGCGCATATCATCCCGAGGGCCTGCGGGGGGCATAACGGGCTGGGGAACATCGTGCTGGCCCACACGAAGTGCAATCGCGACATGGGCGCCGTACGCCGCGCCAGTTCTGGGACGAGATATTCAAAGGCGGGTTCGAGGAAGGGCTGCGGCATATCGAGGGGATCTACCAGGACATCGACAGGCCCAAGCCGTCTGAGGTCAAGAACGCCAGTGGTGATTCGCTCTGGGCGTGCTACTTCGCGGGTCGGCCTGGCCGGTTTTCACCGACGTTCGACGAGATGAAGATCGAGCAGTTCAAGAAGGATGTCAGCGATATTCAGGAAATGACACCACGCCAGGAGGCCGCGACGAAGTACGCCGCTAAGCAGGTAATGGCCTATCTGGCTGATGCGTTGTACGAGGGCAAGGGCCTTCCGGAGCGTGGGGGAGAGCGGCGGATCTACGCAACCGACGGATTGTGGACCAGCCGGCTGCGCCGCGAATGGGGGCTGTTCTTCGATCCGCACGAGGTTCGGAGCAAGGGGCTCAGTGACCAAGAGGAGCGAGACGCAAGGAGAAGGACCGCGGTGATCACCGTCACCATGCGATTGATGCCGTCATAATCGCCCTCTGCTCCCGGCACGTGCAGCTTGCCTGGGAGGATCGTGAGAAGCGAGCGGACCGCGACGGAGTCAATACCGCCGATGAAGTGATTATGCAGAATTACCGCAGGTCGAATCCCTTGCCGCCACCGCCCCCCTTCGAAAGACCGCGAGGACTTCCGGTCCGCTGTGAGCAAGGCCGTATTCGGGGACACAGGCGTGGAACGTCCGGTCTGCCATCGGGCGGTCAAACGCAAGCTGATCGGGGCGCTGCACGAGGAGACGCTGTTCGGGCCGGTTCTGGACCGTGCAGGGAAGTTCAGCGGAAACTACACGGGCAGGAAGAATGTGCTGGCGTTAACGCCGAACCACCTGAGGGTGCCTGACGGGTGGGATGAACGCTCGGCGATGCTCGATGATTCCTCGATCAATCGCGAGCGGAAAGCGGGAATCCGCGCGGAACTCGCCGCCATGGCGGATCCGCCACCGGGCAAGAGCGGCATCGTGCGCGATCGAAGTCTGCCGCGACTGCATCCGCAAGTGTCTGCGCAGCCATGGAATCGACCCGGATGCTTTTACAGGGACGCAGATCAAGAAGCTGTGCCCGCCTGATGATCCGTCGAAGTGGGGGCTGCGCCTGGCCAGCGGCGTTCCCGTTCGTTCGGTGGTTCTGCTGCGAACGATGAGCGACCCGGTGATTACGTCTCGGTGGACGAATGACTATCGAACAGGGATGCGCCATCGGGTCTATGACGCAATGACCGGCAAGGGGGATGCGGCGGCGGCCAGGGCCTATGTCGGAGGGAATAACCACCACATCGAGATTCGCGCCGCAACGAATAAGAAGGGGAAGGAATGCTGGTCTGGTGTGATTGTGTCGACGTTCGAAGCCGCACAATGCAGGCTGGCCAGGCTGCGGGCCCTGCGGGCGGCAGGCATTCCCAAGCCCGATGCTTTCCGCAAGCTTCCAAGGGCAAAGCGTGCCGAGTTAGCCCGCCATCCTTCGCGAAATCGAAATGGCCTATCCGCTCGTCGACCGATCAGATAACGATGCCAAAGGCGGTAAGTTCGTCATGAGCCTGTGCGAGGGTGAGATGCTGCTGATGAAACATAAACTCACCGGAGAAGTCAATTACTTTGTAGTCGCCAAGACTCGACAAGCCGCAGGGCATCGTGCTGGTACCGCACTGGGATGCGCGGGCAGCCGGGGAACGCAAGGATGCGGAAGGCAGAAAGGTGCTCAATTCAAAGAGGGACCAGTTCTCCGCAATGCCCAACGATCTTAAGAATCTTGCCCCGCCGGGACGGCCTCATGCTGTCAAGGTCCGGGTGAGCCCTCTCGGCGTCGTCCAGGAGGTGTGCGACTGAAGATGTTAAGCTTAACCCCGGGCGATGATTTCCCGACGATGTCCAAGGGGAATCGAGCAAATCGCCAACGGGGTTAGCCCATGATCAAACGCACCGTCGAGGTCTCCAGCAGGCCCGCGTATCTCGAGCGCCCGGGACGAGCAACTCGTTATCCGGCCGGCGAGGGACCGAACGGCCGAGCCGGCAACCATTCCCTATGAAGACATCGGCGTGGTGATCGTCGATGAGCCGGGCAGTACCTACACGCACCAGGCCCTGGCGAAACTGGTTGCATCCGGGGGCGTTCTGGTCGTATGCGGCCCCACGCACATGCCCGCCGGCATTCTGCTGCCGTTTCCCGAGCATACGGAGGTGGTCTGGCGCGTGCAGGAGCAGATCGCAGCCGGCCTGCCTTTGCGCAAACAATTATGGAAACAGGTGATACAGGCCAAGATCCGCGCCCAGGGGCGGGTGTGTCCGGACGGTCCGAGCCGAGCGCTGCTCGAATCGATGGCGAAAGAGGTCCGCTCCGGCGATCCGGAAAACATCGAGGCCCAGGCCGCGCGGGTCTACTGGCAGGCGTGGCTGAGCCAGACGGGGCCGTTCCGCCGAGACCCGGACAGTGAGGACATCCTCAACGGACTGCTCAACTACGGGTACGCCATCATGCGGGCGGCTGTCGCCAGGGCGCTTGTGGGGGCGGGGCTGCTGCCGGCCATCGGCCTGCACCACTGCCACCGCGCCAATGCGTTCTGCCTGGCGGATGACCTGATGGAGCCTCTCCGGCCCTTGGTTGATGAGCGGGCCCGGGACCTGTGGCTGGATGGATGCAAGGAACTGGGGCGTCCAGCGAAGGAGGCCTTGCTGGACGTGCTGGTGACGACGGTACGCGTGGGCGAGCAGACGGGGCCGCTGATGGTCGCCCTGCACCGGACGGTGGCATCCCTGGTGCAGTGTTACCAGCGGAAGACAAAGGAGTTACTGCTGCCGATCGCGGTGAACGAATGCATCTGAGCGGGTATCGATTCATGTGGGTCATCGCCATGTTCGATCTGCCGGTGGATACGAAAGAGGCCCGGCGGGCGTACACCCATTTCCGCAAGAAGCTGCTGAAAGACGGGTTCGTGAAGATGCAGTTTTCGGTGTACGTTCGGCATTGCAGCAGCGAGGAGAACGCCCAGGTGCACATCAGGCGGGTGGAATGGGCAGTGCCCGACGACGGGGAGGTCCGGATAATGACGATAACGGACAAGCAGTTCGAGCGCATGCGGATCTTCTGGGGAAAGATGCGCAAGGCTCCCGAACAGCCCCCTAAACAGCTGACCTTTTTCTAGGGCTGCGTTGCGCAACCCTCGACAATGCGGCCATTTGCGCGGGTTATAGTGTAATCGATCCTGCCCCGCGAGCAATCCGCAACCAGATTGCCGCGTCGGTATCGTCTCCGATGAGTGTAATCGATCCTGCCCCGCGAGCAATCCGCAACCAGCAGGTCGAGACAGGTTGTGAGGTCAAGGAGTGTAATCGATCCTGGCCCGCGAGCAATCCGCAACATAAGGCCGCATACCCACAAAGTTGGCAGCAGTGTAATCGATCCTGGCCCGCGAGCAATCCGCAACGGGTGGCCCGCGGGGGAGTGCGTGGCGAGAGTGTAATCGATCCCGCCCGCGAGCAATCCGCAACAATACGGTAGCGCGGATGCCATAGGAGTGCAGTGTAATCGATCCTGCCCGCGAGCAATCCGCAACTACTACGCCGTCGCCCGCCGGTACTTACCGGAGTGTAATCGATCCCGGCCCGCGAGCAATCCGCAACAGGACGGGCAGGTGGCCGAGGTGCGGCCGTAGTGTAATCGATCCCGCCCGCGAGCAATCCGCAACCGAGCGGTAGACCAGCCGTACCCGGTCGAAGTGTAACCGATCCCAGCCCGCGAGCAATCCGCAACGCTCTTACTGTCTTGTCTGTGCTGTAGTCGAGTGTAATCGATCCCAGCCCGCGAGCAATCCGCAACTGCCGGTACCCGGTGCCCGAGTCACGCGATAGTGTAACCGATCCCAGCCCGCGAGCAATCCGCAACAGTACATCGCGTATACCGTCACGCCGGACGAGTGTAATCGATCCCGCCCGCGAGCAATCCGCAACGGTTGCCGTAGCCAGTGTTGACGCCCGACAAGTGTAATCGATCCTGGCCCGCGAGCAATCCGCAACATTTGCTGTCGGATGGTCGTTGCTGCAGAGCCTGAGGCGGATCACGCGGCGACGAACGGCCGAAGCACAGCTAACTGGTGACAAAGTGCCAGGGTGTTCTGCGACCAAAGCCGGACTGGTTTGCCTGCCGCTCGACGAAACAAGACAATCGTCCCCGGAATGCCCTCCCAATGCCGGGTTCCCCTACGGCGGCAAAGCTACCATGGTTGACAGGCCCGAGTCCGGGAACGACGATAAGCTTGTGCCTTGGGCAACAGGTATTCGGGAGGCGCGGCGGCAATGTTTTCGTATTCGCTCACAAACGATTTCCCAACAAAATCACGGCGATTGATCCGGAGCGGGCCAATGGACTCCGGCAACGCACAGGGTCTGCGTACCTTGGTCCTTTTGCAGTGCGCCATTGCCGTCCTGACGACGGTATGTCTCGTCGGAAGCAGCATGGCTGCCGATGCTTCGGCGCCGTTCACCGCCCAGCGGGGTCGGGCCCGTGCCCTCTGCTTGGCGAAGCCCCCTGCCGTCGATGGCACCCTCGACGGCCCCGCCTGGCAAAAGGCCCCTTTGCTTGAACTCGGTCAGGTCACCGGACGGGCAGCCTCACCGCTGAAGACCGCTGCCAGGATCATCTTCGACGAGCGCAACGTGTACGTGGCCGTGCAGTGCGAGGATTCCGACACTGCCCATCTCAAGGCAGTCAAGGCAAGGCCTGGCGGCGCGGCAGGCAAAGACGACAGTGTCAGCATCTTCCTGTGTCCCGATCCGGATCGCGGCTTTCGACAGATCACTGTGAACAGTAACGGAACCGTGCGGGATGAGGCGTGCCGCCTTGACGGCACCCGAATCGCGGCTTGGAACTCGCATGCGCGTGCCAAGGTATCAGTCCAGAATGGCAAGGGCTGGACAGTTGTCCTGGCCGCACCGCTGGCGAATCTTCGCCTACCCGGGTCGGAACCTGACTTGGGGGGTCAATATCGCCCGCTATCGTGCGGCCCGCGGTGATCAGCCCGAAATGCAGAGTCTCCTGGGCGGTCCTGCCGATCGATGACATCTATGAGCCGCATGCCTTCGGCCGGCTGACTGGCATTACGATCCCACAGGATGCCATCGGCCTGACCCGCACTTGTACGGAGCCCGCCGTCTGGCCAGAGAAGGTCGGCTATCTCCGCGAGGAAATCGACGCGCCAGTGATTGGCCGGGACGAGGCCCTCGTGGACGTCCGCCTGGCTAACAGCCGGTGGCCCGATTGCTACAGCAATGCCACTGCGATCGCCGACATCTTCCGCATCGAAGGTGTGCAGGACAAATCAGACCAGGATAAGGCTATGGCCCTGTGGAAGTGGTTCCGCATCCTGGTCAGTCCGACCTGCGGAGGCTACTGCTACGAGACCGATGCTGCGGGCACCTGCGACATCGTCCTGCAATCGCACAAGATCTTCACGGTGTACGGCCACCACATGTGCGACGGGCAGTCGTGGGCGTACGTGGCATTGTGGCGAGCCGCCGGATACCTGGCGTTCGACGAATGCCACACCGGGCATACGTACGCGTCGCTACGCTACAAGGATGCCGACGGGCAATACCGCTTTCACGATTTCGACCCGCAGAGCCGTTTCTACTGGTGGGACGAGCAACACAACCGGGTCGCCGTGGCGACGATGCCGT
Source organism: uncultured Planctomycetota bacterium (assembly GCA_963787325.1). Taxonomy (GTDB): domain Bacteria; phylum Planctomycetota; class Phycisphaerae; order UBA1845; family JANYLN01; genus CAWBCK01. The sequence goes on along the minus strand of CAWBCK010000005.1, from coordinate 4,099,066 downwards.
TGCTGCGAGGGCGAGTGCATCGCCACCTGCGCGAACCCCGCACCGCCCACACATCTGCACCAGCCTGCGGGTCGGCGAAGCCCTCGATTGGGTGTGGAACAACCAGGGCAACGTTATTCAGGTCGGTGAACCCAAGAAGACCATTGTTCTGACGGGCCCCTACAAGTACCGACCAGGTCGTCAGGACGGGGTGTATACCGCAGTTGGCCAGGAAACGCAGGTGCTGAAGGCAGCATACCAGTGCTGAGCACTTCCGGGATCCACTGGCCGAAGGCTCGGTCAATGTTGCGAGCTCGCCGGCCGCAGAAGGAAGGCCTGCCCTTCATCCCGCCAAGGCCGGGCAGGTGGCCCGGTTTATCTACCGGCTGCCCTCTCCTTATGTTGCGGTCAATGCCGACCTGGATGCCACACTGTTCCGAGGCAGCGCCGATGATCTGTGCCGGCTGTCACTGTCGACCGATGGCGGCTTCCGTTGGAAGGTTATCCACACGATGCAGCAGACGGGCCGTCAGGACGTGCATGTGAACCTCGGTACCGACCGCGTGCCGGAGACAAGCCGAATATCTACACTTCCTATGAGTTCCTCATCAAGGCCGAGTTCCGAAGCGACACCAACCCCGCCGGCGTCGGGATGAATGCCCTGAAGGTCACCGCCTGGCGGCAACTCAACAAGCGAACGCTGCCGAATCTCATGCCGGGCGAAAACGTCTTCCGTGTGACGGCTGGCCGGATGGCTCCCGGTTGGCTGCTGGAGGTCAAGATGGCCTACAGCATCGATGGCAAGTCGTTTGAGCAAACCCGGCGGATCGGTAAGTTTCCGTTCTATTTCAAGATCGATACCGGCGACGTGAAAGAGAACTACCCGAAGCTGTTCGACACGAAGTTCAATGTAGGCCGGTTGCAGATGGAAGCGATTCGGCTGCGGCTGGTGCCGGCGGCGGGCGCCATGGCGGATGTATCCATGCCGACAGACAAGGCCGAGATAGCCTTTCGGAAGGCTTGTCCGCATCCGGCTGATATGACCAGCCCCAAAATACAGAAGACCGTTGAGACCCAGCTCATCGAAACGAACGGCTTCTTTCCGCAGGAACATGCCGTGCTCCGCGACAAGGACAAGATGTATGCCTTGTTGCAGAAGATGGGCACGGGTAAGACCGAGATGGCGAAGTGGCAAGCCATCGAGGATCTGGGTGCCTATCCCGATGCCTTCGAGACGTTGCTGGCCAAGATACCGAATGCCAACGGCGACGTGCTGCTGCACCTGTGCAAGGCTTTGGCTGAAAGGGCGGACAAACGAGCCCTCGCCCCGCTGCTTGCCCGCTGGCAGGAGGCCCCGGGCGGTGCTCCAGGATCGCGATATATCCCCGACGTGCTGGCGGCCATCGGCGACCGTCACTGCGTGCCGGATCTGGTTCGGCCGTTAAAGGGGCTTCGTTTCGACTTTCGGTTCCACATTGCCTATGCCCTGGGTGTCCTCGGTGGCCCGTTGGCCGAAGAGACCTTGCAGGACCTGGCTGCCAACGACCCGATGCCTGCTGTCCGAACTCTGGCCACGGAGCAATTACAGAATCTTCGAGTAGCGGCCTCGCAGGGGGCACCTGTGCGACCGTAATCAACGTGCCGCGCAGGCTTCGTCCCGCCGGTTCGCAATCATCCGGCCACCATGAAAGCGGTCAACCCTCCGCGAGCCGCAATGAAGGCACAGGCTTAGCATGGGACTTCTTCACGCACTCTTTACAGCCTGCTGCAACATTACTGATATGTGCCGGCGTGGTGCCGCAGCAGCCTCCGACGAAGTTCGCGCCGGCGGACAGCAGCAGGTGGATCTTGCCGGCGAAAGCCTTCGGGGCCCTCGCGGTAGATCGTCTGGCCGCCCTCGATCTCCGGCAGGCCGGCGTTCGGCTTGACCCAGATCGGCAGATCGGTGTGCTGCCGCATGGTCCCCGCCACCTTGATGTAGCCGTCGATGCCCACGCCGCAGTTGCAGCCGATCGCGTCGGCGCCTGCCTTGCCCAGTTGCTCCGCCGCGTCGCCTGCTGCCACGCCCATCATCGTCCGCAGGTCGGGGCCGGTATCGTACGTCATGCTCGCAACGACTGGCAATCCTGTCTCTTTGACCGCCCGTACCGCCAGCAGCAGTTCCTGCAGGTCGGCGAAGGTCTCGCAGACGATCGCATCCGCCCCGCCCTTGGCCAGCGCCTTGGCTTGCGCGGAAACGCCTTGTAGAGTTCCTCTTCGGTCACCTCGTCCGCGACCAGCATCTTGCCGCTCGGGCCCATCGAGGCGAACACCCACGCCTTGTTAGCCGCCGCCTGCTTGCTGATCGCGGTGCCCGCCTCGTTGAACGCCTCGACCTTGCCGCCGTAGCCGTGCTTGTCCAGGGTGAAGATATTGGCGCTGAACGTGTTGCTAAGGATCACGTTCGAACCGGCGTTGACGTAGGACGCGGCCACCTTGCCCGACCAAGTCCGGGTGCGACAGGTTCCACTCCTCGCGGCAGTAGCCGGCTGGACAGCCCAGTTTGTCCAGCTCCGTGCCCCAGGCCCCGTCCGAAACCTTCGCCGCCTTCAAAGCCTGCTTCAGATCGATGGCCATCGCGAAAATCTCCATATATCGTGCTATTTCTTAATCGTCGTCCCTTCTGGTCTCGCGTCCACTCCTGTTCAGCGTATAACGGTACCACGCACGCAGACGAGGCAACGTCGCTGCCCCGGCTTCCGCACGTTTCCGTTCCGCCCGCCAGTCTTTGTTGCCGCCTCGCCCACGTACCCGCCTATGGATCAACCCTCGACAAAGCGTGTCCCGACGGTTGGCGAACTCTCAAGATCAAACACTTAACGGCGGTTACAAAGCGGGAGCGATCGGAGAGGCTATGCCTCGATCGATTGAAAATCGCAATCTCCGGCAAGGGCGGCGTCGGCAAGTCCACACTGGCGGCCGCCTTGGCCCTGCTGATGGCTCGGCAGGGACGCAGGGTGCTGGCCGTCGATGCCGACCCTGCCGCCAGTCTGGCCACCGCCCTGGGCATCGCCCCCGATGACCGCCGGCAGATCGTCCCCATCGCCGAGCGGAAGGCCCTCATCGAGCAACGAACCGGCGCCAAGGTGAAGCAGTACGGCCAGATGTTCAAGATGAACCCCGAGGTGGCGGACATCGCCGACACCTGCGCCTACCGCCACGAGGGAGTTTCGCTGCTCGTTCTCGGTGCCGTTCAGCAAGGAGGCTCCGGGTGCGCCTGTCCGGAAAGCGTCCTGCTTCGAGCCCTTGTCCAGGACCTGATCCTTCACAAGGACGAGGCCCTCGTGATGGACCTGGAAGCCGGCGTCGAGCACCTCGGCCGGGCCACCGCTCGCGGCGTCGATACCATGCTGGTCGTTGTCGAGCCGGGGCAGGCATCTATCGACTGTGCCCGACGGATCTTCCGGATGGCCGAGCAGATCGGCCTTCGCGATATTCGCGCCGTTGCCAACAAGGTCGCCGGCGCGGAAGATGAGCAGTTCGTGCGATCTGCCCTGGATGGCCTGCCGATCCTCGGCGCCATCCCTCGGTGCGAGCAGCTCCGTGTTGCGGACCGTAGCGGCTGCAACGTACTCGACCATAGCAGCACTCAGGTGCAGGCCGCCTTTGGCGCGATCCTCAAGGAACTGGATTCAGGAGCCCGCTCATGACGGACGTGGCCCGACAGAAGTTCGCGGCGTTGATGGCTGAAGTGGAGTCGCTGGAGGACACCGTGAGCGACGTGCTGGCCCGTTGTCAGAACGCCCCTGCCGACCAGGCTGAGTCGCTCCAAAAGCAGCTGCTCGACGCCCAGCGCCAATTGGCTGAGAAACGAACCGAACTGCAACGAATCAGCGACGGCTGCGGCAAGCCGCGTATAGGCTGACAGAACAATCAGAAACGTGATCGAAAGGGACCCGACATGAGCATGAAACCGAAATTCCTGGCCACCGCGATCGGCAGCCTGCCCCACCCCGACGCCGCTGCCGCCGTTGACGTCGTCCTGAGCAACATCCCCAATGCCCCCATCTGGCCGCAGCTGCCCGCCACCGGCCTGACCGAGCAGATGGAGATCCAGTACTCCGAAGGCATGCCCAACGCGGTCATCGAGCAGGACAAGCGGCGTATGTACTTCGACACGGCCAGCGATTATTCGGAAACCTTTGCCGGCTTCTACGAGCAATACATGGCCGCCATGGATCCTGACGAGGGTACTGGCGACTGCTCCGGCATGGCGATCACCCCGGCCTTTTCGAAAGGCATCTATGCCCTCGAAAACCGGCTCAAGGCTGAAGGCGGCAAGCGTCCCTTCGTAAAGGTCCAGACCACCGGGCCGTGCTCTTTTGCGCTGACGATCGTCGACGAGAACAAGCGTGCCATCTACTACAACGAAGAGTTCCGCGACATGATCGTCAAGGCCCTGGCCATGAAGTGCCGCTGGCAGATCCAGAAGTTCAAGCCTTATGCCGAGAATGTCATCTGCTTCATCGACGAGCCGATCCTTTCGGCCTTCGGCAGCAGCACCTACGTCTCCGTCCAGCGTGATGACGTCGTCGCCCTGCTCAAGGAGGTCATCGACGCCGTCCACGCCGACAAGGCCCTGGCCGGCATCCACTGCTGCGGCAACACGGAATGGAGCATCCTCATCGACGCCGGCGTCGATATCGTCAACTTCGACGCCTTCGGCTACGCCGAGACGATTGCCATGTACGGCAAGAGCGTCAAGGAGCATCTCGAACGCGGCGGTATCCTGGCCTGGGGCGTTGTGCCCACCAGCACCGCCATCCGCGAGCAGACCGTCGAGAGCCTCGTCGCCAAGTTCGAGGAAGGTGCCGACAACCTCGCCGCCAAGGCCGGCATCGACAAGCAGCTTATCGTTGAGCAGGCCATCATCACCCCGTCCTGCGGCACCGGCTCGATGGCCGTCCCCGACGCCGAAAAGGTCTTCGCGCTGCTGGGCCAGACCTCCCAGGCATTGAAAGAGAAGTATAAGTTCGCATAGTGTTGGGATATCGCACGCCACGCCCGCGTTGGTTGCGGGCGTGTTTTCGCGCGAGAGCAAACGTTGGGCGGGCACCGACCACCAGGGCTGTCTATGAGTTACACGATCGCCATCACCGGCAAAGGCGGCGTCGGCAAGACCACGCTTGCGGCCCTGCTGATCACCCGCATGATCGCCCGCGGCCGCAAGCCCGTGCTGGCCGTCGACGCCGACCCCAATACATGTCTCGACGCCGCCCTGGGCGTTCACGCTGCCGCCACCATCGGCACTATCCGCGAAGAGACCCGCCAGATCGCCGGTAAGGGTCTGGCCGTCGGCGCCTCCAAGCAGCAACTCCTCGAACTGAAGATCGCTGAATGCCTCGTCGAAGCCGATGACTTCGACCTGCTGGCGATGGGCCGGCCCGAGGGCCCGGGCTGCTATTGTTACGCCAACAACGTCCTCAAGCAGGCGATCCAGACTATCACCGCCGAGCTACCCCTACACGGTCGTCGACAACGAGGCCGGCCTGGAGAATCTCTCGCGGCGGATCGTCACCAAAGTCGACGCGCTGATCATGGTCGCTGACCCGTCCCAGCGCAGGCCTCGACACGCTCAAGCGTCTCTACGACCTTGCCAAGGAAATGGATGTCCAGTACGACCGACTGGCCTTGGCCGTCAATCGCCTCCGTCGCCCCGACCTGCCCGCCAGCCTCGACGCCATCCGCCGTCACACCCGCGCCGACCACCTCCTGGCCCTGCCCGACGATGCGGATCTTGCTACCCACGACGAAGCCGGCCAGCCTCTCCAGGCCCTCTCCCCCAAAAACGAACTCATCTGCCGCATCGACGCCTTCCTGGCCGAACTATCGCTCTAGCCCGGGCAGGCATGGTTCGCGCCGCAGCCGTTGACCGCCAGCAGTCCCACGGGCTCGGCCCCTGAAGGACCAATAACGGGCAACAGACAGGAATACCGTACGAATTTACCAAAACCGCCCGCCCCAGTACAAGACCCCCGCTCGTCCCGTGGGATATCCTCGATTATCAGGGACTTTCTGGAGCTGTTGCGACGCGCACCGTCTCGCCAGCGCCATCCGTACCAGCAGCCGAGCGAGCAAGGAGTCAATTGTGGCTGACGCGAAAAAGCCTCTGCCCAGACCGCAGGACCGGGCGTCGGACCCGGCCTCCGTCCAGATGCTGCAAAAGGCCGAACTGGAGTGTGCCGAGACGTGCTTTACGCGCATCGACACACAGGGCCCCCAGTGCACCTTCGGCAAGAGCGGCATCTGCTGCCGCATCTGCTACATGGGTCCGTGTCGCATCACGGCCAAGGCCCCCCGCGGCATTTGCGGCGCGGACGCCGACACCATCGTCGCCGCGCAACTTCCTCCGTGAAGTCGCCGCCGGCACGGCCGCCCACTCCGATCACGGCCGGCACCTCGTCCTGCTGCTGAAGAAGATCGGCCAGGGCAACGGCACCGCTTACCAGATCAAGGACGAAAAGGCCCTTCGCCGTGCCGCCCGCGCCTACAACATCGACGAGGCAGGCCGCGACCTGCGACAGATCGCCCGCGATCTGGCCGAGCTCGATGCTCGTTGAGTTCACCAGCCAGGAAGACAAACTCCGCACCCTGCAACTGGCTCCGCTGAAGCGGCAGGCGCGTCTGGAAGAACCTGGGCGTCGAACCCGAAGGCGTCGATCGCATGGTCGTCGAGTCCCTGCACCGTACGCACATGGGCGTCGACCACGATTACCGAAACGTGCTTATGCACGCCTTCCGCACGAGCCTTGCAGACGGCTGGGGCGGCTCGCGCGTCGCCACCATGGTCTCGGACATCGTGTTCGGCACCCCCTCGCCTGTTCGCAGCAAGGCCAACCTCGGCGTCCTCGGCGAGAAGACCGCCAACATCATCGTTCACGGGCACGAACCGGAGCTGTCCGAGATGCTGGCCGCCGCCTCGCAGGATCCCGGAAATCGTTGCGGCGGCCAAGGCCGCCGGCGCCGAAGGCGTCACACTGGCTGGCATCTGCTGCACCGCCAATGAGATCCTCATGCGTCACGGCATCCCTGTCGCGGGCAACTTCCTCCAGCAGGAACTGGCTATCCTGACCGGTGCGGTGGAACTGCTCATCACTGACGTGCAGTGCTGCATGCCCAGCCTGCCCGACGTTGCCAGGAACTATCACACGCAGATCGTCTCGACGTCCGATATCGCCAAGACGATCGGCGCCGACCATCAGTCCTTCGACCATGACAACGCCTACGAGTCCGCCAAACAACTGCTGCTTCGTGCCATCGACAACTACAAGAACCGCGACCCCGGCAAGGTCGCGATCCCCAGTGCCAGCAAGCCACTGGTGGCCGGCTTCAGCGTCCAGGCCATCAAGTACATGCTCGGCGGCACGTTCCGCGCCTCCTTCCGCCCGCTCAACGACGCCATCATGCAGGGTCGCATCAAGGGCATCGTCGGTATCGTCGGCTGCAATAACGCCAAGACCAAGGTCGATGCCTACATTAACGCTTTGACCGCGGAACTCATTCGCCAGGGCGTCATCGTCGTCAAGACCGGCTGTGCGGCCATCGCCTCCGCCAAGGAAGGCGTCCTCACCCCGGAAGCGGCCCTGGAGCTTGCCTCTCCCGGCTTCCGGGAGGTCTGCGAGGCCATCGGCATCCCGCCGGTGCTGCACATGGGCTCCTGCGTCGACAACAGCCGCATCCTCGAGGCCGCCACCGAAGTCGTCCTTGAAGGCGGCCTCGGCGAAGACCTGTCCGACGTTCCGGCTGTCGGCGTTGCCCCCGAATGGATGAGTGAAAAGGCCGTCGCCATCGGGACGTACTTCGTCGCCAGCGGCATCGATGTCATTCTCGGCCATCCGTTCCGCATCGCCGGCTCAGCCAATGTCACAAAGTTCCTTAACGAGGATGCCCGCGACCTCTTCGGCGCGTCGTTCCACGTCTGTCCCGACCCGCAGACGGCGGTCCAGTGCATCATGGAGATCCTCGACCGCAAACGCGCCAAACTCGGCATCAACAAGAAGGCCCAGCGCAAGCTGCTCGACATGAAGGACAGGAGAGCCCTGAGCGTATAACAATTGGAATTCACAGGGATGGACAGGATATACAGGATGAAGGACAAACAGACGGGCCGTACGTTCTGTTGTTGTTTCTTATCCTGTCCATCCTGTCTATCCCTGTGGATTATGAACAAGGACGTGCACAGTGATACACGACGATATCACCGAGAAGATCCTGGGCTCATGCTTCGATGTTGCCGCAGAACTTGGCAGTGGCTTTTTCGAGTCGGTTTACGAAAAAGCGTTAGCGGTGGCCCTTCGCGAGAAGGGGCTGAACGTACGATGACAGCATCCGATCAAGGTCGCGTTCCGCGGGCAGTGCGTCGGCGAGTTCTATGCTGATTTGCTTGTCGAGGATTGTGTGATCGTTGAACTGAAAGCAGCTGTGAGATTCGCACCTGAGCACATGGCGCAGGTGATCAATTACCTCAACGCCACCGGCATCGAAGTCGGGCTGCTGGTGAACTTCGGCCGGCCTAAAGTCGAATACCGCCGTTTCAGGCGACGGGAGCAAGAGCCGCAGGCATGAAAACGAACGGATGCACAGCGATGTACGGGATACGCGGGAAAAGGCCCCAGGCGGGAACGTATGTTGTGTTGTCGTTTCTTATCCTGTTCATCCTGTCTATCCCTGTGAATGCCGTCTGTAAATGTCGCCAACAGGAGAGCCCTCAGTGTCTAAACTGATCTGTACCAGTGCCATCGACGGAGCGGTTGACTGGGTCGTACGCGGCCGAAGCCATACTCGACCAGGCCATCGCCGCCAAGGGCGAGCCTCTGCCAAGGTCGCCTTCCCCGACACGGCCTACTACCTGCCGGTGATTTACTCTTTCCTCGGCGAGAAGGTGGAGACCCTGGACGACTGTCGGCGTGTCCTTCGGCGCGCCAAGGAACTGCTGCCCGCCAGGCCGTCCGAGCAGGTGTGGCTGCCCTATCTCGGCAATGCCCTCGACGCCGGCGTGGCCGCGCTGTTCGCCTGCGAGATCATCGAGGCCTGCAAATACCTCATCGGCCCCAACCCGGTGGATGGCATCTGGCTGGGCGCGGCCAACGACGTCATCATGCGCGAGCGCGGCATCGAGTTCGTCGATGGCACGGCCCCCGGCTTTGCCGCCATCACCGGCGCGAGCCCCGACCAATCGAGATCGCCGTCAAGATCGCCCGCGAGCTCCAGGAGAAGAACCTCTACGTCTTCATGGGCGGCGCCACCAGGCGGCACGCAGTTCGCCGAGCAGCTGGCCGAAGAAGGCGTGCAGCTCGGCTGGGAGACGCGCCTGGTGCCCTTCGGCAAGGACGTCTCGGCCCTGATCTACGCCCTCGGCTTCGCCAACCGCGCGGCCCTGTCCTTCGGCGGCGTCAAGCCCGGCGACTTCGAGGCCAACCTGAGCTACAACAAGAACCGCATCTTCGCCTTCGTGCTGGCCCTTGGCGAGGTCGACGCACGAGAAATACGCCGCCGCAGCCGGCGCGATCAACTACGGCTTCCCGTCATCGCCGATACCGACATCCCCGAGATCCTGCCCACCGGCGTCTGCACCTACGAGCACGTCGTCTCCAACGTGCCGCACGAGACGATGGTCGAGAAGGCCCTGGAAGTCCGCGGCTGCAAGGTCAAGATCACCAAGGTGCCGATCCCCGTGCCCTACGGCCCGGCGTTCGAGGGCGAGCGCATCCGCAAGGCAGGACGTCCACGCCGAGTTCGGCGGCAACAAGACCCACGCCTTCGAGTTCGTCACCATGGTCGACATGGACGCAGATCGACGACGGCGAGATCGACATCATCGGCCCCGACATCGACAAGGTCGAAGCCAGGCACGGCCCTGCCGCTGGCCATCTGGGTCGAGGTCGCCGGCCGGAAGATGCAGGCCGACTTCGAGCCGATCCTCGAACGCCAGATCCACCACCTGGTCAACGGCGCCGAGGGCATCTGGCACATGGGCCAGCGCGACATCGTCTGGACGCGCGTTCGCAAGGCCGGCTTCGCCAAAGGGCTTGCGCCTGCGGCACTACGGCGAGATCCTTCACGCCAAGCTGCTTGTCGGATTATCCGGCCATCGTCGACAAGGTGAAGGTGACGCTGATCACCGACCCGGACGAGGTCGAGAAGCGCCTCGCCGTCGCCCGCAAGATCTACGACGAGCGCAACCGCCGCCTGGAGTCGATGACCGACGAATCGGTCGACACGTTCTACTCCTGCCTGCTGTGCCAGTCCTTCGCGCCCGAACCACGTCTGCATCATCACGCCCGAGCGGCTGGGCCTGTGCGGCGCGTACAACTGGCTCGACGGCAAGGCCGCCTACGAGATCGACGAGACCGGCCCCAACCAGCCCGTCAAGAAAGGCGACTGCCTCGACCCGGTCCGCGGCATCTGGAACGGCATCAACGACTACGTCTACACCAACAGCCACAAGACCATCGAGGCCTTCTGCGCCTACTCGATCATGGACCGTCCCATGACCAGCTGCGGCTGCTTCGAGGCCATCGTGCGCCTACGTGCCCGAGTGCAACGGCGTGATGATGGTCAACCGCGAGTTCCTCGGCGACACGCCCGTCGGCATGACCTTCTCCGCCCTGGCCGGCAACGTCGGCGGCGGCCAGCAGACGCCCGGCTTTATGGGTTGCGGCAAGGTGTTTCTGACCAGCCGCAAGTTCCTCTTCGCCGAAGGCGGCCACAAGCGGCATCGTCTGGATGCCGAAGGAGCTGAAGACCCTGCTGGCCGGCGACTTCAACAAGCGATTCGCCGAGCAGGGCGTCCCCGACCTTCTCGACAGGATCGCCGACGAGACGATCGCCACTGAAGCCGCCGCCGTTCGCGACTACATGGAAAAGGTCAGTCACCCTGCCCTGACCATGCCGGACATGGCTGGCTACTCCCAATCGCCGGAAAGTGAGGTCGCGACCGCCGATCTCGGCGAGTCGCTTGCCGGCGAAGTCTCGCGAACCGACGGCTCCCCGTCAAACGGCGAGGGCATATGTGTTGGTTCCGGGCCTTCCAACTCGCAGGCACGCAGACTGTCCACCGTCGCCGGCTCCAACGGAGACTCCGAAATGACACCCCAGCAACTCGACGAACTCAAGAAACAGATAACCACGGAGATCCTCGCCGACCTCAAGACCACCCTGAGCCAGCAGATCGTCCGCGAGATCATCAGCACGCCTGAGCGAGAAGTTCCTGGGTACACGAATGGCCGCCTGATGCCAGTTTGGCCAACCCGCTCGCGGACCGTGCAGGCACCGCCGATAGCTCGCCCCAACCCGCCAGCGGCGTACCGTCAACGCAATCGGCCACCGGACCATCCGTGAGTCCTATAAGTCCCGCATCTTCGCCAGTCGCTACCGCAACGACTGCCCCTTCGGCCCCGCGACCGCCGACCGCATCGCCGCCATCGCCAAGGTCCCCGTCAACAAACAAAAGGCCGATGTCGCCATCAGCGTTGTCACCCTCGGCGCCACCCGGGAAGAAGGCGGCACCCGCGGGCGGTCCCTCACCGATCGGCGGCGCCGCCGCCATGCCCTTCCACCACTGGGAGGGCCGCATGCCGCACCGGCCGCTCGTCGCCATGGAAGTCTTCGACGTCGTCAGCCCCAAGTACCCGCCGGTCCTCCGCGAGGTCTACGGCGATCTGCTCGACAGACCGGCGGAGATGGCCAAGGTCTGCGTGGAGAAGTACGGCGCCGACCTGATCAGCGTCCGCCTGGAAGGCACCCACCCGGAGAAGGGCAATCGCACGCCCGAGCAGGCCCTCGAACTGGTCAAGTCGGTCCTGGCCGCCGTCGACGTGCCGCTGATCGTCACCGGCCACAACCACTTCGACAGCGTCAACGAGCGTCTTCAAGGCCGTCGCCCAGGGCTGCGCGGGCGAAAGCCTGCTGCTCAACTGGGTCGAGACCGACAACTACCGCACGATCGCGGGCGCGGCGCATGGCCTATGGCCATTGCGTCGTCGCCCAGAGCCCGATCGACGTGAACATGGCCAAGCAGCTCAACATCCTGCTGACGAACATGGACGTCAAGCCCGAGCAGATCGTCATCGACCCGATGACCGGCGCGATGGGCTACGGCATCGAGTACACCTACTCGGTCATGGAGCGCATCCGCCTGACCGGCCTGGGCGGCGACAAGATGCTTGCCGGGCCGATGATCGTCTCGCCGGGCCAGGAGTGCGCCAAGGTCAAGGAACTCAAGGCCACCGCCGCCGAGTTCCCCACCTGGGGCGACTTGTCGCAGCCGGGCCGCCCTGTGGGAACTGGCCACCGCGACGAGCTTCCTCTACGCCGGGGCCGACTGCTGATCATGTACCACCCCGAGGCCGCCTGGCGGTCAAAAGGACGATCGATCGATTGATGGATGGCGAGGCGTAGGGATGGGCACTGACTGCTCTGTATCCTGTATTTCCTGCCTATCCCTGTGAGTTGAATTAGAAAGGTTCGAACATGGCACTGACCGGCCTTCAGATTCAGAAACTGCTGCCCAAGACCAACTGCAAGGAATGCGGGTCCAATACCTGCCTGGCCTTCGCGATGAAACTCGCCGCCAAGAAGGCCGACCTTTCCCAGTGCCCCTACGCCTCCGACGAGGCCAAGCAGGTTCTCGGCGCCGCCGCTGAGCCGCCCGTCAAAGGCGTTGCCCTGGGCGACAAGCGCCAGTCAAACTCGGCGAGGAAACCGTCCTCTACCGCCACGAAAAGACCTTTGTCAACCAGACCGCCCTCGCCTCAATATCAACGACACCGACGACCCGCCGCCATCGACGCAGACGCTCACCGCTATCAGGGATTACGTGCTTGAGCGTGTGGGCCAGGACCTGCGGATCGATATGGTCGCGCGTGACGCAAAAGGGCACAGACCCCGCGACGTTCGTCGCTGCTGCCACCAAAGCATGGCAGGTGGCCGGAAAGCCCGCTGGTCCTGCGCAGCAGCGACCCCAAAGCGCTGGCCGTAGCAGCCGTCGCCGTCAAGGGCTCGCGCAGCCTCCTCTGCTGCCCCGTCCCCGAGGCCGCTCGGGATCTGGCTGCCGTTGCCAAGGAAAACGACCACGCCCTGGCCATCACCGCCCCGGACCTCGACGCCCTCGCGTCGCTGGCCGAGTCAGCTCAAGGCAATCGGGCTTCAACGACCTGGTCCTGCAGTTCCAGACGCATTCGCTGGCCGAGCAGTTCCAGACCAATACCATCGCCCGACGCGCCGCCCTCAAGGCAGCTTCAAGGCCACTGGCTATCCGACCCTTCGCTTCATCGAATCGACCGACATGCTGGACGACACCATCGAGGCCATCACCGAGATCAACAAGTACGGCGGCATCTGCGTGCTGCCCGTCTTCGACACTGCCCAGCTGGCCTCGCTGATGACCCTGCGGCTGAACATCTACACCGACCCGCAGAAGCCCATCCAGGTCGAGCCGAAGCTCTACGCCGATCGGCGAGCCGACGCCCGACTCGCCGGTCTTCGTCACCACCAACTTCTCGCTGACGTACTTCATCGTCTCCGGCGAGATCGAAAACAGCGGCATCTCCGCCTGGCTGCTCGTGCCCGAATGCGAAGGCCTGAGCGTGCTGACCGCCTGGGCCGCCGGCAAGTTCTCGCGGTGCGACCATCGGTAAGTTCGCCAAGGAGATCGGCCTGGACAACCAGGTCAGACCGCGCCAGATCATCATGCCCGGCTACGTCGCGCAGATCAGCGGCGAACTGGAGGAAGTCCTGCCCGGCTGGAAGGTTCTGGTCGGGCCACAGGAGGCCGGCGACCTGGAGTCGTTCATAAAGACCCGCCTGGCAACGGGCGAATGACACTAGCCGTATAGTTCTCCTGGAATCGTAGGAGATGTCCTGACCCCGGGAACAAGCAATGCCTACCGTCGAATTCCTGCCCTCGCGCAAAACGATCGACGTGCCCTCGGGCACCGACTGCTCGACGCGCTCCGCCAGGCCGGGCTGGACGTTGACGCCTCCTGCGGCGGCAAAGGCACTTGCGGCAAATGCCTCGTCCGGGTAGTCGCCGGTGCCGCCGACACGGGTACCACCGCCGGCCGCTGCCGCGGATTGTCGTCGCTCCAGGTTATGTCTGGCCTGCCAGAGTCGCGTCGGCCGCGAGCCGCTGGTCGTCGAAGTCCCCGACCGCCTCGGCGCGGAAGGTGGCAAATTCTCCGATGCCGACGAGACCCACCTGGTCCACCAGGAGCTACTCCCCAAGGAATGGGACTTCGATCCCCTGGCCGTCAAGTGGCTGTTCGACGTGGAGCCACCCCAGCTGGAATCCGGTCTGTCCGACCTCGACCGCCTCATCCGCGCCATCCAGCGCGACTGGGGCAAACTCGACGTCCTTTGTGCCCTCCAGGCCCTCCGGCAACTCGCCCACGCCGTCCGAGCGCGGCCGGCCGCGTTACCGCTACGCTCATCCGTGAGCCTGGCCACCTCCACGTCGTTCGCATCGAGCCCGGCGACACGACCACCCGGCACTTCGGCCTCGCCATCGATGTCGGCACCACGACCGTCGCCGTGCAGCTCATCGACCTGACCCGCGGCAAGATCCTCGCCACCCGCAGCGACTACAACGACCAGATTGCCTGCGGCCTGGACGTCATCAGCCGGATCAACTACGCCCGCCGTCCCGAGCGGCTGGAGGAACTCCGCACGCGCGTGCTCGGCACGATCAACCGCCTCACCCGACAGGTCGCAGCAAGCCGCGGCGTACAGCCCGCCGAGATCGTCACGGCCGTCGTCTCCGGCAACACCACGATGACCCACCTGCTGCTGGGCCTGAACCCCGAGTACATCCGCCTCGACCCCTATACCCCCACGGTCCTCACGTGCCGTACCTGGCTGCCAGCCAGATCGGCCTCGACATCGACCCCGAGGCCTGGGTCTATCTCTCCCCCTGCGTCGGCAGCTACGTCGGCGGCGACATCACCGCCGGGGCCCTCTGCACGGATCTGGCCGCCGATATCGAGCCGATCTGCCTGTTCATCGATATCGGCACCAACGGCGAACTCGTCGTCGGCAACCGCGACTTCCTGATGGCCTGCGCCTGCTCCGCCGGCCCGGCCTTCGAGGGCGGCGGCATCGACTGCGGCATGCGGGCCGCCACCGGCGCCATCGAGAAGGTCGACATCGATCCTGCCACCGGCATGCCCCGCTACTCGACCATCGGCAACGTCGCCCCAAGGGCATCTGCGGCTCCGGGATGATCGACCTGCTTGCAGGTCTTCTGCTCACGGGCTGGATCGACCCGGCAGGCAAATTCGACCGCTCTCGCCCATGCCCCGCCATCGAGGTCGACGGCAAGCGTGCCCGCTATGTCATCGCGCCCGCCGAACAGACCGGCGTCGGCACCCCATCGCCATCACCGAAATCGACATCGACAACATCATCCGCGCCAAGGCCGCCATCTACTCCGCCTGCGCCCTGATGATGGACCAGCTCGGCATGGACTTCACGGACCTGGCCACCTCTACATCGCCGGCGGATTCGGCCGGTTCCTCGACCTGGAAAAGGCCATCGCCATCGGCCTGTTGCCTGACATCCCCCGCGAGAACTTCCACTACATCGGCAACGCCTCGCTGATGGGCTCCTACATGGTCGCCGTCTCCCAGGAATACCGCCAGCGCCAGCTCGACCTCGCCGCCCGCATGACCTACGTCGAACTCAGCACCGACCCGGGCTACATGGACCAGTACACCGCCGCCCTCTTCCTGCCCCACACCGACCCGGCGAGATTTCCCTCGGTCCAGCAGGCCCTGGCACAACACCGAAAGCGGCCGTAGCATCGAAGATCGTGCTGCTACCTTCGGGAAAAAGCACCATGACCGACCGAACAAACAAGGAAGAAGCCCAGGCTCAAGCCGTTCGCCGCGTCGCTGAGGCCCTGGCCGGCGTCGACCTCGCCGCCCGCTGCCCCTTCCTCGGCCTGCCCGCGCCGCGTCCCGATGGCTCCCTGTCCCTGCGCCTCTTCGCCCAGGACGTCCTCGTCGTCCCGCCCGATTTCGATGTCGTCCTGGCTTACACAGGCCGGCCCGTCAGGCTCACCGACCGCCTCCTTGCCCTGCATTACCTCCAGCACGATCTTCCCGTCAGGCCCGCCGGTACCCTCATCGCCTTCCGCGACCTGCCCGCCGGGCAGTTTTATTTCGGCCCCTTCTGCTCCCGCAGTGTCAATCCGCTGCTCAGGCGCATCGGTAGCAATCTCGACCTCCTCCGCTCTAACCTTGCCCGTTTCGATTGGAAGCCCGTGCCCATCGGCGATTTCGCCGCCCAGGTCCATGTGATCGGCCATATTGACGTCACTCTCGTATATCACCGGGGAAACGATGAATTCCCTCCCGCCGCCGAGGTCCTGTTTGATGCCTGCATCAAACGTGTCTACTGCACGGAAGATGTAGCGGTCATTGCCAGCCGGATCTGCCTGGGCCTTCTGTAGCGAATTGTGCGGACAGAATCGTCAAGGTAGGTGGCGCTGCGAGCCGGTCGCGAGCACAGTCTTGCCTGTCCGCCAGTCGGCATCCTGGATATCTTTCGGCGTCGTCCGCCAGCCGGCATAATCGTCGGCGATCTTTGAGACGGTCTCCTAGGAGACCGTCTGAGTAAACACCCAAACCCCCGTCTCTTTTCGGTTTGGGGGGTACTCGGCGGTCTTGCTCGTTGCTATTGCGCCGGCGCTCGGGGCCGGCGAGGCAGAAACTCCCGTTTCAGGCCGGTGCAGGCCCGTCTGACGCGATTGCCGATGGCTGTTTCAGCCGGCTGACCATAGTTTCCTCAGATTGCAGGCCATACAGACCAGACGCCACTCGCTACGCATCCGCTCCATGCCGTTCAACAAAAACTGCCGGAAGCCCAACCCTCGCTTGATCCAGCCGAAGATCGGTTCGACGATCCATTTCCGCTGGGCATACGTTTCCCGCCCGCGCTTTGTCCGCAACTTGCGGGCCATCCGCTCCTGCGTCGTCAGCCCCGCCGGCGGCCGACCTCGCGGACTGGCTGGCATCCTTTCGCCATGCTTGAGCCGGCCCGTGGCGATGTACGCATCCAGAAGGTTCCGCTCGGCCCACTGCACGTTCTGCTCACTGAAGTAGCCGCTGTCCGAAGATATCTTCCCAATCCGATGCCCTCGCCCCACATTCGTGCGAGCCTGTTGGGCCATCGGCTGGAACTGTTGCTTGTCGTTCGCCTCGTTCGTCACATCCGCCGCCACGATGATCTGGTGTTGGCGATCCACCACCGCCTGCGCGTTGCCGCACTGGTCGAACCCCTTGTTGCTGACCTTCATGATTTTCGTCGTCGGATCCGTGAAGTTGTACTGGGCCTTCGCGGGCGGTACCACCTTTTCCGGCTTGCTCCGACGGCCACCCTTGGGCTTGTCGCCTGGCTTGTCAGGCTCTTCTTCCTGACGCTTACATTCCTCTTCGGCGGCAGCCTTGGCCTGTGCTTCCAGCGCCTTTCGCGCCTCCCGGATCTTCGCCAGGCGGCTCTGCCGCCTGGCCAGGGCCTCCGGCAGTTCGTCCCCGCGACGATCCACGCCGTAGGCCCGATCTTCCGCCTCATCCGCAGATTTGGCCTGCGACAGCAACTGACGGATCTCCTTGCGCAACCGGACCTCTTCCTCTTTCATCCTTCCGTAACTCATCGCCTTGTGTCGCGAGGCATTCGCCCGGATCTTCGTGCCATCCAATGCCACGTGCCCCAGCTTCACCAGCCCCGCCTGCTGGCACAGCCGCAGCACCTCTACGAACAGCCCTTCCAGTTCTGTCAGGTGCTGCTTGCGAAAGTCGCTGATCGTCCGGAAGTCCGGCACATCCTCCTGCACGATCACCCGCCAGGCCGCATCTCGCTGACACCGCTGCATGATTCGTCGCGAACTGAATACGCCCTGCGTGTAACTGTACAGCAGCAGCGTGGTCATCATCCGCGGGTGGTACGGCGGATAGCCACGCTGCTCTCGCTCGTACTTGCCGAAAATGGCCGACAGATCCAGTTCCTTGACCACGTCGAGCACGAAAAAGACAAGGTCGTTTTCCGGCAGCCACTCTCGCGGCGATGGCGGCAATAGCCAACTTTGATCCGGATTCCAGGGGCGGTAGGTCTTACTCATCCTTGAGCCTCGATCGGAAAGACTTATCCCTTGCCTGACCCACCCATTATAACATGTCTGTCAACTGTTACTCGGACAGTCTCCTAGCCGTTGGGCAACTTCCGGCTGTCAGGATCGTGGAAAAACAGGAACCTTCGGCGGGCATCGGCACCGTGGCACTGGGTGCACAGATTCGGTGTGACAAACGGGCGGACCTGCAGTTTCGCCGCCTCCTCCGTCGCCGGGGACATCGACGGATCGCGGGCAGCCGCCTTCAGCAGGTCCAGCCGGCCGTGCGACAGGTGGCACGTTCGACAGGTGATCTGGCCGTTGGAATCCACCTTGCCATCGGCGTTAAACAGCGGCATGTAGCCCGGCTGGTCCGGTTTGATCGCATTGAACATGAATCCATTCGGATGCGTATCGACCGCGCGTACCGGGGCCGGGCCGCCCTTGCGATGGCACACCTGACACGGCAGACCTTCTGCACGCGGCTGGCTCGCGCCAGGTTGCGTCGCGGCCTCGCCGCTCTGCGGCAGGAAGCGCGGGCTGAGCATGTGCCCCCACGTCTTGCCCGGCGCGGCATGCATCGCGTGACAGGGCTTGCAGGAATCGACATCAAAGCCCAGCGCCGCCAGGTGCTTCGGGGCATGACTGGTCAGCGAAATCAGTTTTTTGTCCTGGTGACAGTGCATGCACAGGTCTGCCGTCGGCTCGCCCGGCTCCACCCGCGCCAGGTGCACCGGCTCGGCCCCGCCGTGGACGTTATGACACGTCCGGCAACCGATCCGCATGTTGCCCTTGTCGTCCGTGGGCACGAGCGACACCGGCACGCGGCGTTCATTCGGCGAGATCTGCCGCGGATGAATTGCCGCCACACTGCTGTCTGCGCCCCAGCCGTTGGCCGGATGGCAGCTCAGGCAGACGGCATCGTGATAGTCTGTCCGGCTTGGTGGCGGCACGGAACAGGCCTTTGTCCTTCGAACCGTGAGGAACGTGGCATGCCAGGCACGGCGTATCAACATCGCCTGCCACTTTCTGCCATTTGTCAGGATGTGCAGCCGGGTCGTGAGGCCCACCGGCGAGCGAGTTCTGCTCCGCATGGCATGTTTGGCACAGATCTGCGGGCGGCTTTACCAGGAAGTCGGCATTGGCCGTTGCATGCGGATTGTGGCACGCCGTGCACTGGGTATCGGGATGGCCCTCGCCGGCCGTTAGGTCAGCCTTTGCACAGCCGTCCGCCGTGTGACACGAAGTGCAGCGGCCCGTGCTGTCACCCGCGGTGGGCTGCGGCGTCTTGGCTGGCCCATGGGCCAGGTGACACGCCTTGCACGTTCCGGCTTGCCAGACGGGCTGGCCCGCAACGTTCTTTTCGTTCGGAAAGTTCGTGCGCAGGTCGTGGGCCGTACCGTCTACGCTGGCTTTGTCCGCGTGGCACGCCCGGCATGACCCCTCTGAGGCCGACCATGTCGTCAGCAGCGACGTGTCAGACTCGGCGTGGTGAACCGTGTGGCACGAAGCACAGATCAGTTCGCCGTTTGGCCCGACCTGGCCGCCATGCTCCTTCACCGCCGCCTGCTGCTTAACGGTCAACTTCGGCGACTCGGCGTGCTTGTGCATCGCCCCGCCCATGGCCGAGTCGGTCAGCTGCTTCTCGTGGCAGCTCAGGCAGAGCTGGTCGCTGTCAGCCGGCATCGTCAGCAGCGGCTTGTGCGTACTCGAGTGCGTCGAATGGCACACCAGGCACGTCAGCTCCCTCGGCTTGCCGAACGTCTCGCCGCCGGCATCGGTCAGCGACTTGGGAACGTCGTAGGTCATCGCACCGAGCGGATGCATGCCCTTTGCCGGCCCATCGACGAATTCCTTGTGACAATCCGCGCACATTTGTGCGCCGGGCTTTTTCAGATAATGCTGATTGCTGTCGTCGTGCGGGTTGTGGCAGATGATGCACTGACTCTTGGGATGCTCCATCGTCGGGCGTGCCAGCCGGGCCGCCGCCCTGCCGATCTTGTGACACGTAATGCATCGGCCGTCCGGATCCAGCTCGCACGGTTCGAAATCGCGGGCGTAATGGTGCGACAGGTGGCATGCGCTGCACGGCCCGCCGGTTTCCGTCGTCTCGCCCAGTCGGTTCTTCTCATTGGGCGCAGTGTTGCGCAGATCGTGCTTCGTGCCGATCACCGTGAACTGCCCGGGATGGCAATGCTTACACAGCTGGCTGTCCGCCAGCTTATCCGCCAGCATGTGCGGGTTCTTCTGGCCGAGTTTGTGGCACGACATGCAGATCAGCACGCCGCCGGGCCCGGCCACCGTTCCCATCTGCGCGACGGCCTCGAGCCGCTCGGGCGACAGGACCACATTGTGCGAATGCCCCTGCTGGACGTCCAGCCCGGCCATGGCCGGCGCCACCTGCCGGTGACACGCCAGGCAGTAGATGCTGCTGTAAGGACTCGTCCAGTCGACGCTTTCCATGGTCGACGGCACGGTCTCGGTCGTCGGCACACCGTGCAGGAAGGGCGACGCGGCATAGGCCACCAGCGCAAGGCTGCCCGCCAGGATAATCAAGTGCAGTACGCCGCCGATGCTCCTCCGCCCGCGACGCGGCGAACCAGGTTGTGACCGTTTAGCCATCACTCACCCCGATACCGACGCCGCCATTCCATGGCCGACGCCCGGACTTCCCACTTGCAGGTGTCCCGGGGGCATCGGCACGTACGGCGCCATCCGACGATGCTCCGGGTCCTCGAAGTCACGGTGGCAGACATCACACCGCGCGAATTCCTTGCCGTACCTGGCCGGCTCCGTCGCCGCCAGTTTCGAATGACATCCAATGCACAGCCCGTGCATCGCATCCTTGTAACCCGGAGCAAAGCCCGTAAGGCCCTCTTCCTTTGTCGGGATGATCGAGCCGCTGACGACCATGTCGCCGTGGCACTGGAAGCAGGCCAGTGACGTATCACGGCTCTTGCGGCCGGGCCCCTCGCCGTGGCAGACCGCGCAGGAGGCATTGCCGCCGAGTTTGCTTATGTGCAGCATGTGCTGGAAGGTGTCGGTCGTCTCGTACATGTCGCGATGACACTTGTAGCAGCCGGACGTCTGCTCGAACGGCACATTTTCATGATGACACAGCCGGCACGACTCGCGATCGCCCAGTCGCTTGACATGCTCGTCGTGGGTAAACGGAACGAACCGCCAGTTGCGATTGCCGTCAATCAGCCGCAGCGTAACCGGCTTGGGATTCAGCGACGCCTTGACGTTGCCGGCCAGGCTGGCGATGTGGAACACCTCCCGCTGCGGCGTGTTCACCTTCACTGCCAGGGCCTCGATCGTCCGGCTGGGCTGAGTGGGCACCCGCTCGGGCTCGGGCCCGAAGACTGCATCCCTCGGCAGCAAGCCGATCGCCAGCGCCCCGCCACGATGAACCCCAGGAAATACCGCCGGCGATCCGCATTGAAGATGAATGCGTCGGCAAACGCCGGTTCTTCCAGTTCGTTCACGATCACAGGCTGGGGCTCTGTCGCCCCCTCATCATGCCCATGACCCGGAACGATCTTCAGATTCTCATTGAAGAAGATAAATACCAGTGCCGCCCCGCTGACGATCCCTATACTGATCGCCATCTCCGTCCACGTCGGGAAATAGGGCATGTTGGTCGGCCGGGCGAACGCGATGATGCACGTGTCGAACCGATAGCCGATGATCCCCAGCACCGTCATCACCGAGCACGTCGCCAGACCCGCGATGCTCTCGCGCACCCGCCGGATCGCCAGCAGCGTCGCCGGAATAATTGCACTGACAAGCAGTTCCAGTATGAACAGGCCGCCCTGCCACGAAACGACGATGTCCCGCGTCAGCAGCCCGCGATACGCCAGGTCACCCAGCCTCACCACGACATACAGCGCCAGCACGAACGAGGCCATCCTGCCGAGCCCGGCCAGCAGGTCCGCGCGAATCTTGTGCCCGAACAGCCAGCCCGACAGCAGCGACTCCAGCGTCACCATCGTCAGGCCCAGCCCCACAGCCGACAGGAAGTACAGCACCGGAATAATCGGGCTGTACCACAGCGGATGCGTACGATACGGCTGGATCAGAAACAGCGAGCCCAGCGACGACTGGTGCAGCGTCGACAGGCAGATACCCGCGATCACCAGCGGGATGGTCATCTTCTTGATGAACTTCAGCGCCCTTGAAACAGCCGGTGAGAAAACCGCGGATGCTCCAGAACCGCCGGCGAGAATTCCAGCGTCAGCACCAGCAGGTACGTCATCACGCACATCGCCACTTCGAACAGTACCGAGTGATGCTGCGGAAAGATCATGGGGTGCCAGATATTCCACGGCCGGCCCAAGTCATACAGCAGACCCACCGCCACCGCGATATACCCCAACAGAGCCGTAAGAATGGCCGGCCGGGCGAAATCGTGATACTTGTGCAGCCCGAAGATATACACCCCGGCTGCCAGGACGAACCCGCCGGCAGCCAGCGCCACGCCCGCCATCACGTCGAAGGCGATCCAGAACCCCCACGGGGCCACGTCCGTCAGTCCGCTGGTCGCGCCGATGCCGTTCCAGAAACGTGCAACGGTCACCACCGCCCATACGCCCATGCCCATCCACAGAAGGGTCTTGACGCGTTTAAGGTTCTGATTCGACGTTACTGAACTCATGACGTATGTTCCGACTGGTCCGGGTTCGATTCGCCGCCGTGGTCATCCCGCTGATCTTTCGCCGCCTCGGCTGCCTCCTCCTCAAACTGCATCCGCCGCCCGATGACCCAGTAGATCCCGGACATCGCGCCTACAACGCCCAGCACCACCGGCGGCACCTTGCTCAGCACCGCCCACGTCAGCGACGGCAGCGGTTTGTCTCCCAACTCCGGCTCCCAGCCGAGGAAATCGAGCGATACGTTGGACAGATACAGCACCGACGTGCCACCGACATCGTGCTCGCCGTAAATCTTCGGATTGTCATAGGGGTAATAGCGCCCGGGATTGGCCTTGATCCGCCGCCGGGCCTCCGCCAGCATTTCCGCCCGCGTGCCGAAAATCGTCGCCCCATAGGGACACGCCTCGGTGCAGGCCGGCTGCTTGCCCTCCTTGATCCGCGGATAGCACAGGATGCACTTGCGGACCTTGGGGGCCGCGCTGGCCCATTCGTAGCGCGGAATGCCGAACGGGCAGGCCATCATGCAATACCGGCAGCCCATGCACTTGTCGGAGTCGTAAGTCACCGCCCCGAGATCCTGCTTCTTCAGCGCCCGACGATACACGCCGACGCACACGCCGGCTCGTTGCAGTGCCGGCACTGCTGGCGAACGTAATGGCTGTTTGGCCGGCGAACGATCGTGCAGAACCGCGTGGCCGAAAGCGAATCGATCCGCTGCTGCCAGCGCCACATCCGGTCGCGCCCCAGATGATTGACCTCTTTGCACGCCGCCACGCACGTCTCGCAGCCGGTGCACAGCGTCGTGTCGGTCAGGATCGCGCGAACCTTGCTGTCATCGATCTTTGCACTCATCGCGACACCATTTCGCCGGTCTCGGCCGACGCCGATTCTCCCTGCTTCGCCCGGTCCCGCCAGGAAGCCTGCGGCACCCATTTCGTGATCCGGCAGTGCATGAAACTCAGCAGCCCCGTGAACGGCAGCAGGGCGAACACCGCGCACGCCGACAGCACATGCAGCAGCAGCATCACCGGGTAGCTGATTGGGCTCCACGTCGGATGCATCGCAAGCACACCCGTGCAGAACGGCAGGATCAGCAGCAGCGGCGCCAGGAAACTGGGCGGCGGCTCGGTCTTGCGCAGCAGCGGCGAGTAGAGGCGGCCGAGGAACACCATGGACCCCGTCCCGATTGTCACGAACGCGATGGTATCGCCAACCCGCGCGGGCAGGGCCGGCCAGGAGATCCCCAGCGCCCGTTCCCACAGATAGACGTGGGCCACCATGAAACACGGCACAATGATCGCGCCGAGTCGGAATACCACCGAGCAGATCGCAAGCGCGTAGTGATACGCCGACCACTCGCGGCTCAGTGGCAACTTCTGTCGCAGCAGCTTGTGGGGCACGAGGAACCACACCAGCCGCATCCACACCTTGTGCCGCACGGTCTGCCGGTCATCCGTCGCAAGGTAAGCCGATATCGCTTCGGTCGAGTTGATGATGGCCAGGCGCAGCAGCCCCAGCATCATCAATGCGAAGGCAAACCGAAAGACCGGCCCCTGCACAAAGTCCAGCGCGCTTGTAATGTCTGAGTTCACGCCATATCCCCATAACACACAAACCGCAATATTCGGTCGGGCGGCGCCAGCGTCAAGCGTTAGATAAATTGTTCACAAAGTGAGTGTCCCTTCACTGGGACTTAATTCGTTTGTCGCGGAGAAAAATCGGCGCTTCAAGGGCACAACAAGAAGTGACAGAAACTGTGACTGTATTCACAAGGTGTACTCGCGAAACGAACGAGACTTGTGAATTTTCGCACACGACATAAGGCTGAACGATTACTACACCAAGGCCTAACGCCGGTTGTAGCTCGTCGCGCCAGGGCTTGTGACCAACTTCACAAGCCCTGGCGCAGAGGTCGACCCTCCACTTCCTACGGCGTCAGGACGTCCGACGTTGGCGAATACTCCGACTCGCGCTGCAGACCGCGTCAGGAGTTCCCGCCAGTTTCCAGCTCCGCCTTCCGGCGGCATTACCACTACAGCGCCACCCGCCAGCTCAGGCAAGGCAGCCCGACATCACGACGCGCAAAGCCGCCCGCTCGAGTCGTCGCCACTCGGTCTTGGCTGAGGGCGCCTCTGCGAGATTACAGTATTCGCCCGGGTCGGTCCGGCGGTCGTACAGCTCAGCCAGGACGCAGCATCCACTGGAGCAGTTGCGCTTGCATGGCCAAACGGAGACTGCGGCAGGCCGGATCATCCCAACGGTTGACCCGCTCGACCGGATCACCGGCCAAGTGGTAGAGTCCGTTCCAGCCGTCACCGCTGATTCCTATTTGCGTTGAGCAACCCAAACGGGCATCTCCGGGTCAGCGCGGCAGTTCGCGTCGATCTTTGCCCGGCCAGCGCTCCAGGCCGCCAAAGGCGTAGGGGATGCGCTGTTCGAACGGCGGGATCTCCGGCAGCGGTTTGCTGCGATTCAGCTGGTACCAGTACGCGGTGCTGGTCCAGTCGCCCTGGCGATCGTTCGCGTGGCCATGTTCGATGCTGAAGCGCAGCGATTTGCGGAAGAAGACCGGGTCTTCCACGTGGAAGCGGTATTGCGAGTGTTTGCCGGTATAGTCGGGGTTGCCCTTGAACGAGTAGCCGTAGTAGGGCGTGCAGTAGGGAACCTGGAGTTTGTTATAGTTCCACGCCCCGCAGAAGTAGTCTTCCATACCGGTGCCGTGCATGTTCGGGGGCCAGACCTCGCCGTCGATGAAGAACATGTCGTCGCCTTCCCCCCACCAGCCGGGCTCCTCGGTGTCCAGGTGGATGCAGCAGCCGACATAATGCCCCTCGCCCTCGGCATCAAGCACGAGGTAGTTGTCCTTGCCCGTGGTGTTAAGGCGCTCCGTCTTGCCTTGGCGGTTGGGGCCCTCCTGTTCGGACTTCTTGACGAGCAGCTCACGTCGCCAGTTCGCACAGAACCGGCCCAGATCTGCCGGACACTCGCCCAACTCCTGATAGTCAACATAGAAGTACAGGATCGTGTCCTTGTCGGAGTCGTTGGTGACGGTGATGCGGGCACCGCGGGCGAAGGGCATCGGGAACCAGCAGTTCATCGCCAGGTACGAGGCCTGAAGTGGCACGGACTGCCAGTAATTCGCCTTCGCATGACCCAAACCGAAGAAGTCACCGAGGGGCGATGCGACCGACGGCGTCTTCTCGCCGTCCCAGTACATCCGCAGGACCAGACGGCGCAGGTTATTGTCGCTCTCGTCGGTGGTCATCCAGATATGCCGGACGCAGCCGGCGCCGGTCGGCTCGGCCAGCGTGACCGTCTGGCCGGCCGGGATCGGCCAATAGTCGGCATTGCCACCGGTGGTGTCGTACGAACTGAAGCGGCGAGACCGCACGTTCTTCTGTATCCTCGCCAGACTCATCAGGGACGTCATGCCCATGTCCATCCTGGTTCTCCTAATTCAGTCCAATATACGGTAATCGTACAGGGCAAAAGTAAACGGTTCAGGCAGCCGGAAAATCGCCGAGTCTGTCAACCTCTACTACCTGCTCAAAACCCGTGCCGTGGCCAGCGACGGGCTGACAGCATATACGTTTGCCAGCCAGGTTCCATAGAGGCAACCGAGCGGAGTCGCTCTTGTTGTGCTCTCGCATGACGAGCAGATAGCCGCCGTCCTCGCGAATCGACTGAAAACCCGTCCAACTCACGCCATCGGGCTCCTGGCCGATCGGCAAGATCAGCCCCGCATGAATGCGCTCCTGAAGCTCCCGGTATCTGCTTACCAGCGGCGCAAGTTCAAAAGCCTCCTGTGGCAATCCAGATGCTTCGAACCACGCGAGGGGTTGGGCCATCATCGTTACCGCAAAACAATAGTCAAATGGCACGCATCCAGGGGCCAGCGGATCGTTCGCCGGGTATTTGTCCCCGTTGAGCCAACGGTTGAGGAATTCGATCTGCAGGTTCTGCGGGGGCACGTAGCGGGATAGTTGCCACAGGTTTCGCA
Organism: uncultured Planctomycetota bacterium; assembly: GCA_963787325.1. GTDB lineage: Bacteria > Planctomycetota > Phycisphaerae > UBA1845 > JANYLN01 > CAWBCK01. Next base: position 4,072,290 of record CAWBCK010000005.1, on the reverse strand, counting down.
GGGTCCAGTGCGGATAGTAGTTCCCCCAGTCCGTGTAGCGGTTTTCCAGAAACCGACTGCCGTACTGCGTGAGATAGTGATAGCCGAAACGCCGACAGGCCGTGACATCGAGATTGAAGGTAACCTGCCCGGCTGACGCCTCCACGACACGATCCAGTAATGCCCGCAGGCGGATATCCGCGGCCTTGTCGGGGATGTCCACGCCGTCAATCTTGAATACGCGGATGCCGTGTTGGAGATGAAGGTCGATCAGGACATCCGCGTCCTCCCGCCAATGGACATAGCTGTCCGCGCAACTTGGCGCGAACCACAGGCACAGTTCAATGCCGACCTTTCTGGCATGTTCCACAACCGGCCCCAGCCCGTGAGGAAAACGAGCGGGATTGATCGCCCAGTATTGCCTGCTGGAATACCCCGGATCGAGACGACCGGCCACGGCAGGCTCAGCCGTTGCCCCGGGGGCCACGTAAAACTTGCCTATCTGCCAACCGTCATCGATCTGAAAATGTGTTACGCCCAGTCGGCTGCCGGCATTCAGCTCATCGATGCAAAAGGCCTCCCCGATCCTGGCTGTGGCGGAGCGGTCCCCCCAGGTATTCAGCATGATGCCGTGATCGCGCCCGCTCCTCTGCGCCCGCAGGCTGGACTGGTACTTCCGCAACGCCGACAGAAGACTATACTCGTCGCCAGATGCTACTCCCGTGGTGACTCCGTAGCACCGTATCCATTCATCAGGGTGCAGTTCCGCCGGGCTAATGCCCATCCCGACGACCTGTATCTCGTCGGTACTGGTCACAAAATCCGCACCAGGCCATGCCAATTGCACATCGCTACAAGGGGCTTCCTTGAGAATGAACAGGCCTGCAGGGTCGAGATTGTCCTGTATGAACAGCAGATTTCCAGTGAGGCGAGCCCCCTGTGTATACGGCAAGACGGTACGTTCGCTCACCAGGTTGTTGCAGCGGTCTGTGGCGTCAAAGAACTGCACGCACTTCATCCGCAGATGTCGTTGCGCGAGACGCAGTCGCTCCATTACAGGAGCCTGCTGCCCGGCCTGGCCGGCAGCCTTTGACTGGTTGTCAGCTAACTCGCCCAGGCGGACCTCAAGGCCTTGCCAGTCCATACTGGGTTTGCCCCGCAGGTAGAACTCGCAGGCGATGGCAGGGCAGTCCGGATACAGGCGGAACGTCCGACGAACCTCCAACTGGCCTAGACGATACGTACAGTCGACCTGGAGGTGTTCGCGCATGGCAGACATGGCAGGGCTCTGCGTGAGTCGAAGCTGCCCGTCCGCTGGCTGATCCGCCTGGCCGGGAAACTCGCAATCGGGTTTGTGGCTCGCCAGTTGCCAGGCTCGACCGGTGGAAAGGTCCTCGATCCGCTGACTGATCAGGTGCCCCTGATTCCATATGTACCTGCGACGGATTCGACTGTTACCGACGAGAAGACAATTGTCCTTCAATTCGGCCAGACACTCATCGATTGACACGCAGTGTGCTCCTGGATTGCGATGGCTACCACCTCCGGCGGTTCAGACTCCTGATCCTCTAACTCTACATGATGCAGTCGCTGACAACAATAACACAAGGTGCATTGTCGCCGGATCTCCTGATGACGAAATGCGTATAGATGCGGGCCCAAAGGCGTGACTGTTCTTGATGTCAACAGCCAGGTTCGAACCTTACAGGAGAGTGGTCCCTTATCTGCCGGCTCTTGATGAAGCGGACGACTGCCTCTCGCACCTGCCCTGGCGCTTGTCTGACGAGCCCCGACCACTCCAGGGCGACCGCCCCGATAACCGTGCCCGTCACGCTTCACCGCACATCAGGCCAGGAGATCATTTGCTGGTCTCGGTCCAGTTTTGCAGCGGCTTGATAAGGAGCCTAATTGCCGCGGGCTTATCCCGGTACGGGGTCAGGAGCACTGCCAGTCGCGTGGCTCCAGCCTTGGCTGACAGGTGAACCAGCAGCTTGCTCACGCCCTTGTTGGCATTCTGCGGCTCGGGGGCATAGGCAGACGCAGCCGTAAACCTTGCTCCGGCCGGTTCAAGAATCCGTACCTGCAGATGGGCACTTCCCAGCGTCAGGGTGGCTATGCCGCCCGACAATTCGATCTTCGCCTCGGTATGCATGGTCCAGGTCACATCGGCCGGCTTCCTCAGGGTGATCTCATCCTGCAGCAGGACGTACTTGCGATCGAGCAGCGCCACTCCGCGGCGGACCTTCTCGGCAGAAGCCTTGTAAGCGGCCGAAAGATCCGCGATCGCGAACGCACGGGCCGGGGTCGAATGGAAGGAGATGATGTCTGCGCTTGCGTGTTTGTCCTGGTTCCGGCCGTCGATCAGCAGCGTGTTGTGACCCTCGGTCTTCAGACGATAGTACGTCAAACGCTGCTTGCCAAAGTAGCCGGGGAGGTTGTAATCATCAGATCCAAGATCCAGTGCCCATCGTTGTCCAAGGGCATCGAGCACGAAGGCGCCCAGGTCCAGGTGCGAGTGGTTCGCCCTGTTGTCCCCTCCCTTGAAGCCCACGAAGACGGCATCGGGATCTTCCCACCCGCTGCGCAGGAATGCAGCATTCACCCCGCGGAACAGATGGTCGAGCGGTAGACCGGTTTTCCGCGGCCCTTTGCCTCGCGGATCAAACCACAGCAGGTCCAGCGGATTTCCGTGATTATCCTGCTGGCGCTCCTGCCAGGCGTAGAGGGGCTTGTTGAATCGCCGCGCCAGCCAGAACATCTCGGCCGCAGGAGCCGACCTGTCATGCGCATCGGCATAGTTGAACGGTCGACCCAGAGGTCCAATCGAATAGAGGCGAAAGTCGCCGGCCTTGTCGAAGCCGGGCGATTGGGAGAGCCCACAGTCATTGCCCAGGGCGGAATCCATCGCGGCGAGAAAGTAGACGCTGTAGCGGGTGGCGTAGGACCAATAGCCGGGGCCTTCAGCCCAGCCGCCGTCGGGTGCATATTCCCGCATCGCCAGCGGCAGCGAGGCTAGCGCACTGTTCAAGATGGACGTTGCCAACTGTGGCTCTTCGTCGGCGATCGCCAGCGCTCCTATGGAAATCCCGCCGTTGCAGACCTGGTTCCAGTTGTGGTGGCATCGGGCCCACCAGCCGACGTTGCCACCTCGGTAGCCCTCCGCGGCGACCTGCAGCCCCTTGTCGACAATTGCCTTACGTATGGTGTCTCGCTGGGCCTGGGTCATCACGTTATAGAACCAGTCGTAGCCCACGCCGGCAGCATGCGTCATTTCAGCCGTGTCCAGGAAATGGCTCGGATGCCAGTCGGCAAACCTGCTGATCGCCAACAGCTTCTTCGATCCCCCGCTCGGCATATCGCTTATTGCCATCAAGGCGATAGAGCAACCCAAGTATGTAAATGCGATCACAAGCCTGGCGGCTGACCTGCAGCAAACGGGGACCAACGAGTTTGTACTCCAGGGGAGGTTCATGGAGCAGGTTCTCGGCTTTCTTGACGAGCGTTCGATGCCAGAGGCGGGCCTGCGGATAGTCCGCGACCGTCTGGCGGACGCGGTCGATATCGCCAGGTAACGCGATCAGTCGCGGGTGCATGCGGCGGAGCGCCTTAAGAATGTCAGGCTTCGCCACCGGCGATCTATCTGCGGGATGAGCCATTGCAACGGCCGCCAGGCAAACAGCAAGCAAACTGGAAATGCACAAAATGCCGCTCACATGTACTCCTGCTGGAATATCTGTACAGATGCAGCCATTGACAGAGCAGCGCCCGCTGTCTGCAACGCCCCTTTTCCTCAGGCCGGACGTGGTGCCTGACCTGTCGTTGTGCCCGAAATCAGTTTGGATCCCAGCACCGTCCTGGCGACTTGCTGACGCTGCCCCTGCATTCGCTCAGCCAGCAGCCTGACTGCATGCCGGCCGATCATCTCGGGCTCGCTGATAAAGGACGTAACCTGGCGGTCCTCGACCACTTCACTCCCACGACCAATGATCGAAATATCCTCCGGACAACGAAGGGAAGTGCCGCGAAGGGCCCTCAGCAGGGATATGACCTCACTGTCCTGGAAGCAAAGTACGGCAGTGGGACACGAGCGCAAGACTCAGCAACCTATGTGCGGGCAGCTTGCCTATCTTCGTCTGTAGGGGCCAGTATGATCCATTCGTTGCGCATCTGCAGTCCTCGTTCGGCTCCTGCTTTGCGCAAGTATCCGAGCAGGCGAGCAATATCCGGGTCAAACGTGCGCAAATCGGAGTTCCACTCCCGTCGTCCGGTTGCCAGAAAGCCCAGCGACGTATGGCCGCGGTCCGCCAGGTATTCGACCGCCATATTGGCCTCTGCTTCCACATCAACAGCCACGCAATCGACCGGCGGATTCTGCACCCAGTAGTCCGCCACTACAACAGGAACCCCCTCTGATTGGTACATCCGAATATACTGGCTGTCAAAGGTGCCAGAAAGGATCACACCCCCGACCTCTTCCTGGCGCGGAAGCCTGTAGTGTGACAGTGGTACGTGGACATAGCCATAGAACTTCTGGTACTTCAGTGTCAGGCCCAGTGTGTAGACCATCTGTCGGACGCCAGCCTGTATGCGACCGTAATAGTCTGCCCGGAGCCAGGAATTCCTTTGTCGAGCCCAATATCTGTACGAGCATGATGGCTGGAGCCGTGCTGTGCCAGCGAGAACCTCCATGATTGGGCTTGACGAACGTCCCCCTGCTTCTGACTCGCCGGATGAGTCCCTGGGTCTCCAAAATCTTCAAAGCCGCGCGAAGCGTGCAGCGACTTACTCCCAACTGAGATGCCCAATCTCGTTCACGGGGCAATCGTCCTCCATCGGCGAACTCGTGGGAGAAAATACGCTCGCCAACCGTCGTGCCAATGATTGGTATTCTGGTTCGGTAGACGCCGCTCTCCTGGATTTGTCACGATTTGCTTGGGGCCCCATCCCGCGAACTCCGGTTCCTGCCGTTTCACTCACATGCGCGTCCAGGCACATGGCCTGCTAGGCTGTCGTTTGGCACCGGCACACATCCCAAATCCGACTTTACCTGAAACAATGCCCCGCACTTGCTGAAAGTATCGCACGAACACGCGTAAATACTGCCGCCAAAGGCATATACGTCCATGCCGCCATGCGGCATCCGCCAGATAAGGATCCTTGACAGCACCGGATCTGTCAACCCATCCCGCGACAATTGGTCCGAACCTAACGTGAATATGCATCTCGTGCCGGTGACAGAAGGCTGACCTGTGCGAATGTTCCCTTTTGGCATCATGGCGGAGCATTGCCTCGAATGCACGCAGACCAGGCCCCTGGACGCGCGTAAGCGAATCGTACAAAAAACAGCCGAAGTGCATCGAGGAAGCGAGGGACTAGGTTCGAACCTTGCTGTTGACATTCCTAAACCCTGACAATCTCCCTCCTGTTGGTCGCCGACCTTGCGCAACCGAACTGCTCCCGTGTCGTAAGTGCGTGCGGGCAAACGCATTGCTGCGATTGTTATGCAGCGCCAATGCTAGTGTATGTCGGGTTTGGCATGCAAATTGCTGATACATCCGTGCAGCAGCTGGTTTTGGTTAGAGCCAGTGTTGGTTCTTCGCCGGTGTAAGGAAGGAAGTATTCATGTTGAAGCACTTGTCAGTAGCGCTCGTTTTCACATTGATCGTGACCACGTCGGCTTCGGGGCTGGTCGTTGCCCTGAAGCGCGACGCCGGGCTGGATTACGTGATCCCCTACTCCGACAACGTGGGGTCGCGCCGACCTGACCAGCGCGGTGGACCCGCAGTTCCGGGGCCTGACCTCCGCCTCGGTGCTGACGACGACGGTGGGCGACGCGCCCGTTTACGGCTCCACCAACCGTGGCACAGCCGTCTCCAGCAGCGGACTCGGCGCCACGATGCTGATCCAGTTCGACCTCTCCAGCCTGCCGGGTTTCGCGGGCGGCACGATCAACGATGCCCAGCTGCGCTTGCTGGGGACGGGCGGCAATCAGAAGGTCTACGTGCGCCAGGTGACCAGTCACCCCTGGACCGAGACCGGCGTCACGCAGAGCCTAACCGGGACCGGCACAGGCTGGGGGGCCTCGGGCACATCGAGTTTCTCGTTCTCGAATGACACCTACGACAACGGGGCTTACAGGTGGTACAACATCGGCAGCCCCAACACGAATGGGAAGTACATGGAGACTGCCGTCATCCGCGTGACGGACTACGTGCAGGCGTGGGCCGACGGCACGCCGAACTACGGCTTCGGTCTCGACCTGACCAACGGCAACGCCTATACCAGCGAAGCGGGCGCGACGTATCAGCCGGTCCTGTTCATCGACTACACGCCGGCAGTTCCCGAGCCGGCCACGCTGGCGCTGGTGGCTCTCGGTGGTGTGGCGTTGCTCAAACGCCGTCACGCATAGCGTTCGGATACGGATACCCCGGGAGACGCTCATGTCTCCCGGGGATCATCCTCGAACTGCACCGATTAGAGCGTACGTAATCCAGGTGTAGCGTGTCCCGGATCGAACAGACGCTGCCCGCAAGCGGGCAGGCTGAATGCGGCCGGATCGATCGGGATGATACGCTACACCTGGATTCATCGTGCTCTAAAGCGGGGTTGGGATCTTGGCATGGGGCCGCGGCCCGGCTCAACCGCCGGCTGGACCACTGCTCTGCAGCTGGTGTATCTGCTCCATTGACAGCACGTCGCACTCCGCCGCGTAACCTTCGTACAGGCGAACCAGTTCCTTGACCTTCTCCGGGTTCTTCTCGGCCAGGTCGTGCAGCTCGGTCCGGTCGCGGCTCATGTCGTAAAGTTCCCACGGGCCGGGGTGTCGGTTGACCAGCTTCCACTGGCCTTGGCGCACCGCCCGGTTGCCCTCGTGTTCCCAGAAAACCGGCCGCGAGCGCATCCATCGCCGCCCCCGCAGCGCCCCCGCGAAACTCTCGCCCTGCAGCTCCTGAATGTCGTGGCCGCGGAAGTGACGCGGATACTTCGCTCCTGCCACGTCGATGATCGTCGCCGCGATGTCAATCACGTGCAACGGTTCGTGGTTGAGGCCGCCCGGCGCGATGGCCCGCGGCCAGTGCGCGATCAGGGGTGTGGAGATCCCGCCCTCGTGCACCCAGTGCTTGAAAAGCCGGAACGGCGAATTCGACGCGTTTGCCCACGGCAGCTCGTAGCTCATGAACGTCTCGGCCGCACCAGGCTCGACGCCTGGAATGTTGCCTGTGACTATAGGCTTGCCCTCCATGGTGAACTTCGGCTCGGACTCGCGCCGGCCGTTCTCCTTGAGGAACTCCGCGCAGCCGCCATTATCAGAAAGGAACAGGACCAGCGTGTCGTCGAGGATACCGAGCCTGCTGCAGCCGACCAACGATCCGCCCGATGTTCCGGTCCATGCGGTCGACCTGGGCGGCATACACAGCCATCCTCGCATCCTCCCAGTCCTTCAGCTCGATCGACTCCCACGGGCAAGAGTTCTCATCGCGCGGCGAGATGTCCCAGTCCTTGCTGAGGATATCCAGACCCTTGAGTCTGTTCATGGCGAGAGGTCCGCAGGTTGTCCCAGCCCTTTCGATACTTGCCGCGGTAGCGCTCGATGTCCTCGGGCCGCGCGTGCAACGGCCAGTGCGGCGCGGTGTAACACAGGTGGACGAAGAAAGGCTTGCCTTCGGCGTGGGCCTCTTCCACCATCCGAATGGCCGCGTCTGTGTAGTTGTCAGTGGCGTAGAAGCCTTCGGGCGCATCGATGATGTGGTCCTGATCCACCAGGGGCATGACGTTGAAGTAGCTGCCCCCGCCGGCCGGGCTGCCGAAGAAGCGGTCAAAGCCGCGATGCGTCGGCAGCGGGCGCTTCGGGTCGTTCAAGTCCCAGGTGTCCCTCGCTTCTGGCACCCGCCGCCACAGACCGCCGACGTGCCACTTGCCGGCCAGACCCGTGCGATAGCCGGCCGGGCCGAGCACCTCGCCGAGCGTCACGCAATCGTCCCGCAGGTAGCCTTGGTAGCCGCGATGGGGGAGGGGGTGGACCATGTGGCCGACGCCCGCCTGGTGCGGGTACAACCCGGTCAGAATGCTGGCCCGTGTGGGGCAGCAACGGGCGCAGTTATAGGCCTGGCTGAAGCGAAGGCCTCCCGCCGCGAGGCGGTCAATGTTCGGCGTGCGGATCTCCGAACCGAAGCAGCCGATGTCGGAATAGCCCATGTCGTCCGCCAGGATCAGCAGGATGTTCGGCCTCTTGGTTGGCTGGTCGGCCGGTGTTTCGATCGACTCGTCTTGCATTGGCATGGTACAATTCTCTCCTGCCACATCTTGAAAAGGCAACATCTCGGCGCACGTCATGGCACCCGCTTACTCTGGTCGCCGACTGCATCCTACAGGCTGGCTAGTCAGAGGCAAGGACCCAATGCACGAGCAGCGGGCAACCGGCGCGAGCGCAAACCGCCGCTGCCTTTTCCGCCCCCTTCGCATCGCATTGAGGCGGCAGGCACTGAACCTGGCGGCGGCTATTTCCCCCGACGACGTTCAGCCAGCACGGCCAGAAGCGGGTCACAGATCGCCCAAGGCTTCGTAAGCTGCTCCTGGAGCCAGTCCTGCATGAGGCTGTCGAGACAAGCAACGGTTTGGGGCTGATCCTGCCGCAGGTTTTGTGTCTGATACGGGTCGGCCTGCATGTCGTACAGTTCGACGGGCTCGAACGACCGATAGCCGTAATCGTCATACGTACGAATCAGCAGGTGCCGGCGAGTGCGGACTGCCCGCTGCACCGTGTAGAGCGCATGGCCCCACACCAGGTACTCACGGTCCAGGCCGGCGTTGCCCTTGAGGTTTTCAGCGAAGCTGAGCCCATCCCAGTGCTCGGGAATCGGTGCGCCCAGCATGTCGCAGAGCGTGGCGGCGAAATCCACGTTGTACAGCATCGCGTCGGATGCCGCGCTTGCCTTCGTCACGCCCGGCCAGCGAACAATCAGCGGGATCCGATGGATGCATTCGTCCGCGCAGACGTGGTCGGTGAAGATACCATGCTCGCCAAAGGCATCGCCATGGTCGCTGGTAAAGATGATCACCGCGTCATCCAGTACGCCCTGGCGATCCAGCTCCGCCAGCACGATGCCTACATGATGATCGACGTATGCGATGGCTGCGTCATAGCCGGTTACCACATGCTCGTACTCTGCGCGATTCGTGATCTTGCCGGGCATGAGCGGCACGCCGCTGAGGTGGTTCTTGAACTGGCCCGTGCCCGTGAAGGGTCCAGTAACGCGGTTGATCCGCTCGAAGGCCGCATCATCCGGCCAGGCCGGGCAGGGGGTGTCGCGGAAGCGATCGGCCCAGGAGGCCTCCATCTTGTACCAACGGTGCGCGTCCCAGTAGTTGATGTGAAGCAGGAAGTTCTCTCGCTTCGCATTGTCCTTAAGCCAGGCGAGCACGGGTTCGTTGACCTCCGGCGCGGTTTCGTTGCCGCCCTTGAGGTTAGGGCTGACAAAGCCCGTCCAGCCCAGCATGTATTGGCTGAAGCTGTGCCGCCAGGCGAAGTTGGTGAAGTTGTACGTCTCATGCCGGCCGAACTCGCGAATGAGCCGGGGGAGCACCTGATTGACGGCCTGCAGACCGTCATAGTTGGTTTTGCGGAGGTGGAACTCAGCCCCGGCACCGAGGTTGCTGACGACACCGTTGTGGATGCCGAATCGTCCGCTGACGAAGCCGGCCCTGCTGGGCATGCAGGGGCTGTCCGCGCAGTAGTAGTTGTTGAACCGCATGCCGTCTCGCGCGATCCTGTCGATGTTGGGCGATGTTGGGCGCGAGTAGCCGTAGCAGCCGAGATGGTCAGGTCGAAGACAGTCAATATCGAACAGGATGATCCGCATGATTCCTCCCAAGACGTACGTTCGCCTGGCAACGTGACTTTCGCGTGGTGTCTCCAGTCTAACGCCGTGCCTGCCGATCGAAAACGGACCGGTGGAGCAGCTGTTCAAACTTTCGAGGGATCGGCCTGATCCGCCAAGCCGGGGCTCGATGAGCAGGTATACCGGATACCATGAACGGTGGCGGTCGACTATCGCAGTAACGTCCGCCAGGTGCATCCCGAGGTGGCTACCCCGCGGGCACAACAGCAGTTGTCGGTATCGCCCAGTACCTCCGGCAAGTCCGGTACGACTGGAGGCACGGTCGCCTCCCTTGGACCTGATTAATGACGGTATACACTCTCCTGCCAGGGCCAACCACCAGGTCGCCAGCGGACAGATGATCCATGATACCCTACAATCGGGGACGTCTGAGCGTCTGCGGCCGGTACTGATGACGGCTGCCATAACGATCCTCACGCTGATTGCGGTTGTGGTGAATCCGGCCGAAGGCCCTCGAGTCTTCCAGCCCTTCGCCGTTGCCATGATCGGCGGCCTGCTGAGGTCAACAGCAACAACGCTGGTTCTGGCGCCCGTGCTGGCTGTGTGTTCGGGCCCCGGTTGATCGCGACATTGGCACGGCTGCATCAGACAAGGGTTTACCTTCAGGCACTTGCGGCTGATAATGAGCGTTTCGGAGTAAGGCGAAGTGATCAAGAGATTCTGCCTTTACGGGTTCCTGAAGAACCAGCAATACTACGACCCATTTCTGCTGCTGGCATTCCTTGAGAAGGGCATGTCGTTTGCAATCATCGGGCTGCTGCTGGGATTCCGCGACCTGTGCATCAATTTCATGGAGATACCTACCGGCGCGATTGCCGACGTGCTGGGGCGCAGACGGGCAATGATCTTCTCCTTCCTGGGCTATATCGCCGCCTTCGCCATCTTCGGACTCAGTTCCTCCGTCTGGCTGATGTTCCTGGCCATGGTCTTCTTCAGCATCGGTGAAGCCTTCCGGACCGGCACCCACAAGGCGATCATCTTCGACTGGCTTGCCCGCAATGGCCGGCAGTCGGAAAAGACGAAGATTTACGGGTTCACGCGATCCTGGAGCAAACTCGGCTCGGCTTTAAGCGTGGTCATCGCTGCGATCCTGGTGTTCACGCTCAAGAAATACTCGTGGATATTCCTGGTAAGCATCGTTCCGTACCTGGCGAACGTGGTCAACTTCATCACCTACCCGAAATACCTGGACGGCGAAATCAGCCATAGCAGCACACGTGAGGTGTTCCGGACGTTGCTGGTGAGCCTTCGCGACAGTTTTGGCAGCCGGCCCGTACGACGGCTGATCGCCGAGTCCATGGGGTTCGAGGGAGGCTTCGCCATAACGAAGTACTACCTCCAGCCAGTGATTAACGCCGCCGCCTTGACGCTGCCGGCGGTATTGGGTTGGAGCGTCCTGACGGCCTTGGGCGATCGACAGAGGACGGCTGTTCTCGTTGGAGCGGTATACCTGGTGCTGTACCTGCTCAGCAGTCTACGCATCGAGGCATTCGTCCCGCGTGGTCGACCATGCCGGCTCCGAGGACAGCGGCGCCCGGCTGCTATGGAAGATGAATATGCTAACCTTTGTGGTTATCGCCTGCGGCTTGGGCATCGGCGCGGTGCGTCTGCTCCCGCTGCCAGCGGCGCTGGGAGTGGCTATCGCTGGTTTCGTCGGCCTGTCCGTCATACAGAACTTCTGGCGGCCGATCCAGGTCAGCCGCTTCGCGGACCGATCGGACCAGAAGCGTATGGCGACTGTGTTGAGCATCGAGTCTCAGGGCAAGGCGCTGTTCGGGGCGGTGACGGCGCCGCTTCTGGGTCTGGCAGTGCAATTCCTTCACGACATGTACTACGCTCCGGGCGATCATGCGATAAGTTCGCTGCAGTTCCTTCCGGTGGCGCTGACCGGGATTGCGATAGCCGCGGCCGTTCTGCTGACCGGACGCCCCGCCGTCGTTTCCGAACCCAGCACAGTGTCACAGGAACGGTAGCGTGACAACAGCGTTCATCCTTTTGCAGACGGTGGGTGTTACTCGGATTGGATCATGCAGCATCCAAAGCGGCGTTGCACCGGCGCCGCTATGCGTACTTTTCCGCCGTCTCGATTGCCAATTTCGTCCAGACATGCAATCTGTCAGGATGACCGGCCAGCGTCTGCAATTCGCGCAATACGATCTGCACGTGATGGCCCTGGAGTTTCTTCAGGCCTTCATCCAGCTGCCGGCGGAGCGTTGCGGTATCATCGGGGAAGACCACGTCGCTGGCCTTCTGACGCCACATGATGACATGCTTGCTACCGACGCGCTCGATCACCGTGTCGAGATCGGTCCACGCGCTGCAAACGAAGATCCGCAGGTTTGGGATCGACAACACGCCGTCGATCTTCTTCGTGAGGTTCTCGCAGCAGCCGTAGCAGACCGCTCCGAACCGTTCGAAGATCGGCTTCTGGTAATCCAGTAGAAACTCCTGCCACATGGCGGGGCTGACCTGGTCGAACTCCTGGCTGTTGGCCGGGCACCAGCAGTTGGCGAAAGTCAACCGGCTATCAGCGTTCGGCGGTCCAAGCGGATCGCTCATGAGCATTGGCCACTGGGGCTGGGGCGCCAGCAGGCCGGTGGCCTCAACCTGGTCCATCGCACCGAGCATCGCGTCGCGCAGGTGGGCCATCAACCGATGTACCTGGTCCGGCGATTCGATCAGGTCCATCATCAGTTGCGCCATGCCGCGAAGGTCCGTGGCCGGCGTGCAGATTGTGGCGTTCAGCGGCGGGTCGCAGACAAGCCGGGGCGGCAGGACGTCGCCAAGGAGGTCATTCGCTCGGCACAGCGCCTCCTGCGTGGCACCGTGATTGTAGGTGCATCGCGGCAGGCGGAGTTTGTCGAGATCGGACCATTCCCTGATCGGCGGGTCATAGGTCCATGCGTCCCCGGCCTTGCCGGTGGTATGCCGCGTGATGTCCACGCCCCAGACGTTCGGCGGGTCGATGTCGAAGAGCGCGCCGACAGCAAAGAACGGATCGACCACCGAATCGTCGCCGATCTCGTGCTTAAGCAGGATCTGGCGAAAACCATACTCGATGCTCCGCAGCCACGGGTCGGTGCATTTGAGCGATGCCTTGGGCAGGATCTCGTCCCAGGCGGCAACGGGCCGGCACCAGACGGGCCAGCGGTCCGGTTTGCGCAGGGCGTTGACATTGCGCCAGCGGCGCAGGCTTCGGGCGTTCTCGTCGCTGGCGGCGATGCTCGCCACCTGCCTGGCGAGATCACGAACGTAATCGCGCTCGTTCGTGCGCAGTATCATCGGGGTTTTCTCCCTTGCTGCTGGCCATCGCGTCGGTACGCGTTCTTGACAGAGTCAAATCACTGCGGCCGGTAGGATAAACCACCGGCGGGAATTCGACAACACGCACCACCAAGCCAGCCGGCGATTGCCGTGCGACACCTCGACCCAATCTCATCAATCTGGCGACGCCATCAATGCTGAGCGGTACTCAGATTGTCTGTGCATGGGGTAGATCTGACGATCTCCCAACCTGCGCTTTCGGCTGGCCTTGGGCTTGAAGTGGCCATGGCTGGCAAGAAGCGTGACAAGATCAAGGAGTGCGATCTGACAGGCTTTCTTGGCATTTCAAGATCCTGGCGGGCATGCTCGAAACACTGCATGCCTCAGGGTGCAGCAGAGATCGCGTCCGCAACCGCGTCCTCCACATGGACCCGTACGTCACCCTGCCGACGGCTGCGTGTTGATCCGGTCTGCCATTACGCCTTGTTGGTAATACAGACCGTGTTTACTACTGGTCGTCAGCAGGACGACTAGCGGCTGACATGATGTGCACGGCCCAGCGTAGTACCTTGCATCAGTGAAGGAGGCAACGAGACTTTGACAGCCTGCTGACGGTGGCCATACATACGTTCGACCAGTAATCGCACTGCCTGCTCACCCATCACTTCAGGATTGCTGGTGAAGGATGTGATTGAACGAACACCTGCAACAGAGCCCCCTCGGCCGATAATCGATATGTCCTCGGGACAACGAAGATTTGCGCTGCGAACTGCCTGCAGGAGGGTCCGAACGGTAACAGTATCGAAGCAAAGCACGGCTTGAGGGCGACATTTCAGCTGCAACAGATGTGCAGCAGTCTGAGGGGAGCGGAAGAGCATCCGAGGCGAATACAAGCCACTCATCTCGCATTTGGAGCCCGCACCGCTGGGTTGCATAACGCAGATGCATAACGAGTCGTTGTACATCCGGATCCAATGCCCAGAGGCGACCTCCCTGGCGCCGACCTGAGGCAAAGAAACCGAGCAAGGTATATCCTCAAGCTGCCAACAGACTCTGCTATAGCCTTTGCCTCGGCCTCTACGTCGATGGCCACGCAGTCGGTAATCAGGTCGTCAGCCCAATAATCCACCGCCACAACGGGGATACCCTCGGACTGATACATGCGAATATACTGCTCGTCGAAAACGCCTGACACGACAACGCCGCCCACGTCATCGGCTGATGGTGGCTCGTAGTCGTTCAACAGCACGCGTACGTAACCGCGGACTTTCTGCTGCTTGACGGTCAAGCCGAGAGAGCGCGCCATCTGCCGCACACCGTTGCGAATCCGGCCATAGTAGGTTCCTGGAGCGTCGATTCTTGGCTTGTTTTCCTGGATCTGAGCCAGCAGAATGGTGGTAGCGGTACTGAACCATGGAGAACTCTCGTAGTCATTCGCAACAAAAGTCCCTCTTCCCCTGGTACGGTGCACCAGATGCCGCTGCTCAAGAATCTTCATGGCCTGGCGGACGGTGGAACGGCTCACGCCTAACTGGACAGCAAGTTCCCGCTCGTCAGGCAGTTTCTTGCCAGGGACGAATTCACCGGCAACGATACGCCGCACCAGTTGCCTTGCCAACCGCCGGTACTTCGGTTGAGGCAGAACATGCTTGTTACTGTTGTCAGGCGTTGGTTGCTCTCTCATCCTTCAAGACTCCCGAGTCTGGCACACGGGCGATGCGCAGACGTGATGGTAATAAAGCTATGTTACCACAAGTCATCATCGCCCGCCAAATCTTGTCGCAGACTACGCAATTTACGGTAGTCATGGCACTTATGACTCGCGTAGCAACCACGTTGCTCCAATTTGGTACGAACCTGATCGTTGTGTCTGTGTCATCGTGTTTTTCTCTGCCACCTCTTGAATCCGGTGCCGCACGAACTCCGTAAGCCGCTTGTCTATAGCCACTTACGATACGCCACATGGACTGCAGCAACACGTGCGGCCGGTTTTGGCACGGAAATTGCAGTTGCGATAGACAGGCGACCCTCAGAGTACATCGTTGCCCCCACATCCTCGAGAACGGCTCTACACCATTCGCGTCTGCGATCCAAGCACCAGTCGGTGTTCGATCGCGGGCTAGCGTGTCTACGGGAATTGCTTGGGCTTTCTTGACCTTTTCATGGAGGATTCTGTCATGCTGTCGCGCAGGTTGGGTATGGTTGTTGTCACAGGGCTGATGCTGCTGGGATGCCTGCAAGTCGCTTCGGCCACCAACGTGGTAGTAGTCCTGAAGGAGGGGATGGATCTGCAGGCGGGAGGCGATCTCGATGCAGCCTTCAGCAGTGCCTCTTCGGCTAACGTGGTGGACCGGCGGGTCCACGACACCTACTTCGATGTCAATTCGGCGTCGTACTACACCGTTTTCGGCGACGATATCGAGGCTGTTGGCAAGTGCTTGTTCAAATTCGACTTGTCTATGATTCCTGCCAATTCGACCATCGTGAAAGCACAGCTTCGCCTCTATTCCACAGGAGGATATGGCGATGTAACCTGTGCGGCGATCACCACCCATGACTGGTCCGAAGACGAAGCGTGCATGGCCGGTCCGGACCATCCCGTCAGCCCGGATTTGACGTGGGGGCCGAATTCCGATTCGCTGTTCAGCACGGCTGACTATGCTACACCGACCAGTTTCGAGTCATATGATAGCGGCTGGTGGGTCAAAGATGTTACGGCGGACGTACAAAGCTTCGTTAATGGCCAGATGCCCAATTACGGCTGGTTTGTATACGCGGAGCACTACCTTGTGCTGCTGAGTGAAAACATTCGCCCTGGTCCTGCGTATCGGCCGGCGTTATTTGTTGAATTCGACCCCGGTTTCGACATGGCGCCAGTGTCCGTTGACAATCTGACGGTCAGCAGCCGGGAGCTTCACAGCTTGACGCTCAGCTGGCGGGCACCGATCGATGACAATGGCACGGATAATGCAGCGGCGGCCTATGACGTTCGCTATTCGACTTTCCCGATTGATGAGTCCAACTGGGCCAGCGCCACGCAAGTTACGGCGAACGTGCCCGTCCCCGGCACTCCGTCTACACTGGAGTCGCTGGAGGTTCAGGGGCTGGCAGCGAATACCGTCTACTACTTCGCAATCAAAAGCATCGATCAGGCGAACAATATCAGCGCGATCTCCAACTGTGCCATGGGCCAGACGTATGCCGAGGAATCTGTCGCCCCGGCCGATGCCAGCGATCTGCAGGCTGTCGATGTGCGGTCCACAAATCTTACGCTCAATTGGACGGCCACCGGTGACGACGGCACAACCGGCACGGCTGCCCATTACGACGTTCGCATGAGCACCAGCCAGATCACCCAAGCCAACTTCGATGCGGCCACGCAAGTGCCGAACAATATCGTGCCGAGGGAATCAAGTACACCGGAAAGCCTGTTTGTTGAGGGCTTGACGCCCGGGACAACGTACTGGTTCGCAATCAAGGTCGGCGACGAGACCTACAACTGGTCGGCGGCGACGATCATTTCGCTCGCCACACCAAACGATCAGACGGCGCCGGCGGCAGTGTCAGACCTGACGGTGACCGGCGGTGATGCCTTCAGTGCCAATCTGACCTGGACAGCGACCGGCGACGACGGCACGAACGGTACGGCCAGCGGTTACGAGATCCGCTATGCTACCAGTCAGATCGATGCCAACAACTGGGACAGCGCTTCGGTAATGCCCAACGCGATCGCACCGCAGGCAGCAAGTTCCACGGAGCAGTTCACCGTCAGCGGCCTGCAGCCGGGCACGACCTATTATTTCGCGATCAAGGTCATGGACGAAGCGGGCAATGTATCCGCCATTTCGAACGGCGCAACGCGGACAACGTCGGCAGACCCGTCGCTTCCACTGATCACCTCGGTCACGCTCGCCGAACAAGACGGCGTGACGACGGATGGCTAAAGATGCGTACCAGCCGGCCGTCCCAGCGAGCCCAGACTTCACGCCCCAGGTACTCCGGCGGAACCGAGTAGTAGGCCTTGGCCACCTCGACGTGCCCATCGCGATTGACCTTGCACTGGTGACGGTGTTGGCAATTACACACAGACAACCGCCTCCACTAGTTAATTCATCAGCCAGTTTGGCGATTGCCGCCGGATCGCCCAATCGACCGGCATGCAGTTTCACCGCGACCCGCTCGCGTGGAGATACCGCAATACTGTCCACTGCCGTCGTACGTCCAGACCGGTCGGCCACTGTAATCAGAGGATAGGCGGCTGGTACAGACGTACAGATTGGCTCCTGGTGAAGACGTTTACCCACGCGGTATGATGCAATGGAGCTGTTCTCGCCGAATGGCCGGCAGCGTCGCGGACAGAAGGATGACCGGTATGCCCAGGGCGGCGCACCACCTCAGGAGCGAGTCCAGAATCGTCGTCATGTACGCATCGTAAGCGTGGACTTCATCGATGATCAGGACTGACCTGCTGAGGCCAAACAGACGCAATAAGCCAAATCGCACGTGCAGCGATGCCAGCAACGCCTGATCAACCGTTCCAACGCCGAAAGGTGCCAGCAGGCTACGCCGGGTGGGGCGAAACCACTCGCTTGCATCATTGGACGTCGTACCGTATATCTCCGGCGGTTTATCCGGCGATTGCTCGTCTAACAACCAAGCCATGCCATGCACAAGACGGACGGTAGCGTCGGCATCGTGTTTGCTTAGGAAATCTACCACTCGCCCGTGCATCTGATTCGAAGTGGCTGCAGTCGGCAGGCCTATATACAAACCCGTCAGCCCGGCCCGAGCCATCCACTGCGACGCCAGATAGATACCGGCTTCAGTCTTCCCCTCACCCATCGGCGCTTCAATTATGGCCAGGCCAGGCTCGAATTCCACGACCGCAGCCTGCTCAGCGGCAGACTGGATGGGGCGAGGTCGGTAACCGGGCCAGGTTTTGTCAAAAGTAGTCCTTTCGCCGAAAACCGGCGTCCCTGTCAGCCCTAATCGCTCCAAAGCCCTTCTTGCTTGACCCCGACTCGCTGTGGCATAGCCCGAGATATAGGCGGGATCGCTTTCAATCCGACCGAATAGATCCTCGTTCGAAGCAATCCAATCACTGAGAATAATCAAACCACTTAGAAGTCTGTCCGAAATTACTGTAGTCCGGAAACTGCGTCGGCGACCATGTCGGCGGCTCGAACACCTGCATAAGGCATCGGGCCAGTTCGTCACGTACTGGCTTCCACTTTGCCTCCAGCGAATCGTCATCGGGCCGCTTCTGCCAGAAATCGCCATGGTGTCCTGTCACGCACTTGGCAATCGTAAGAGCCGGCCTACGAGCCCATCCCTGATCTTCGAGATGGGCCTGCAGCCACTGACCACTTTGCGCTTCATGCCGAAATCCTGGAGTGGGTTCGCCGCGTAGCATGTTCGCACGGGCAAATACTGCGCACAACTGGGCGTCCTTGCCTTGGAAGTCAGGATCGCATTTGCCGATATCGTGCAGAGCCACGAGGTAGGCACACCAGGAACCTACCTGCTCGCCGCCCCCGCTCGCGTCGGCGACAAGCAGGCACACTCTTGCGTAAGCTGGACTGGCCAGAATCGCCTCGGCAACCGCGCCGGCATCGATACAATGTGCCCATAGAGGGTGCGGTGGGTTTGACTTCGCCCAGGTTGCAGCAGCCAGACTGCCCAGACAGCCAATAAGATCCATTCGCGTTCCTCGGAGATGTGGTTAGCAGTTTACGAAGAAAGCACCTGCTTTGCCAAACCCATATGACGAAACCGGGTTAAGTGTACTGCACTGGGGTGACAGATATGGTCGCACCTCTGAAAGAACATGAAATGCTCACCAAGAGGCAAGTACGGATTGCTGGCGACGTGTGCGCCGCCGAGGTACCCGAGAGATCCACTTCGGAGTAGATGCCCCTGAATTCGGCAGAGCATCGTTGCTTTTCGAAACCGTCTATGACCAAGATGGGCATGTCGTCATAAGTAATGCCCCATACACAACTTGCACACACTTGGACTCAAAACTTGGTCGACCAAGGAAAGAGAGATTCCGGGCAGAGAGAGACACGCGATCCGTAACGACACGGCCCGATCCGTTACGACCGTGACCAACCCTGCTGGCGGGAATTAGCAGAACAGGCTCTGCCGAAAGTCTTTACAGATACGCAATTAACGAAACAGCCCGCCGGCGTTCGCCAACGGGCTGCAAAAGCAGAGAGAGCGTTTCGCAAAACGCTCTTCACTGGGGGCGCTGGGATTCGAACCTAGGACCAACGGCTTAAAAGGCCGCTGCTCTACCGCTGAGCTACGCCCCCGAAAGTTGCTTTGTCATAAGCACTTACAGCAATCTTTCGAGCTTCTCTAAAAACGCGTTGACACCCGTTTTGACACCCGATACCCTGTTTATGGGTCGAAAAACAAGGATTCGGCTGCCCAAGGGTGCCCGGGCTGGTGTCATGGGCCGCAGTCTTGCCCGGCAGGCTGTTGCAGCAGCCTGGTGGGCTGATCGGTCTCGTCCTGACACCCGTTTGACACCCGTGCGGCCAAGGGAGCCAACGCGAATGAAACAGTCTACCTTCAAACCGTCCGCAGGCAAGGCCGAGCCGTCATTGAAGTCCTCAAAGCCCTCGAAGCCATACCCGGGCTTTCCGCTGTTTGCGCATGCCTCCGGGCGATGGGCCAAGAAGATCCGGGGCAAGACGCATTACTTCGGCAAGTGGTCCGATGGCTGGCAGGCCGCGGAGGCTCTGTACAACGAGCAGCGGGAGGATCTGCATGCCGGGCGGACGCCGCGGGTAACCCGGGACGGCCTTCGGCTCCACCAGCTGGTGAACCGCTATCTCGACGCCAAAGAGCGGCAGCGGGAGACGGGCGAGCTCCAGGGGCGGACTTGGCGCGACTACTATGACGCTTGTCAGAAGCTGGTCGCGGCGGTGGGACGCGATCGCATGGTCGACGACCTGGTGGCTGACGACTTCGGGCGCTTCCGACTGGCCCTGTCGAAGGCCGGGCTGGGGCCGGTGGCTGTCGGCAATGTGGTACGGCGGACGCGAGGCCTGTTCAAGTGGGCCCTGGATAACGGGGTAATCGACCACCTTCCGCGGTACGGGACGGAATTCGTGAGACCGTCCGTCCGGACGATGCGACTGGATAAAGCCAGCCGGCCCGACCGACTTTTCGCCGACGACGAGGTCCGCGGGATGCTGCAGACGGCCCAGCCGCAGCTGCGCGCGATGATCCTGCTCGGCATCAACGCCGCGATGGGGAACTCCGACGTCTCGGAGCTGCCGATTTCCGCTCTGGACCTGGAAAGCGGCGTCCTCGACTACCCGCGACCAAAAACCGGGATCGGGCGGCGGTGCATCCTCTGGCCGGAGACCGTGCAGGCGCTGCGGGACGTCATGGCAAGGCGCAAAGAGCCGGCGGATCAGGCCGACAAAGAGCCGGTCTTCATCACGAAGTACTGCCGGCGGTATATCCGCTTTCAGGAAAGCCGCAAGCCGCGCACGGATGGCAAGATCCTGACGAGTTCGATCGATGGCATCGCCCTGGAGTTCGGGAAGCTTCTGACGGAGCTCGGCATCAAGCGGTCAGGGGTGCGATTCTACGCATTGCGGCATACCTTCAGGACCGTCGCGGACGAGGTTGCCGACCAGCGGGCGATCGACCTGATCATGGGGCATCATCGCGAGGCCGACATCGCCAACGTCTACCGCCACGGGGTTTCTGATCAGCGCCTGCGTGCGATTACAGATCACGTGCGGGCCTGGATCGGAGATTGGACCGTTGATGCTTCCCAGGACGAGCAGGGCTCTGTAGGATAACGAAATCGGGACCGCCGGGGTCATGTCCGGCGAGAACGGCCGGCCGCTGGTGTGCGATTCTATCCCGCATGCCTGCGGCCCGGCCGGGGCCCGAGAGAGGATAGAAATCCATGTCCAGAATCAGTAACGAGCGGCTTCAGGAGCTGATCAGCGAATTCTTCTCTACCATGAACAGGCAACAGTTGCTGTACGCAACGCCTGTTGTGGATGAAGACGCGAACAAGATGCCTCCAAGGCGACCTTCAACTCTTCCTGCGCGAAGAACGGGAGAGCCTCGCGCTGAATACGAAAAGAGGATCACGGATGCCCAGGCCGGCGAGCTGAAGAGATGGCGCAAATCACTCCGGGAATCGCGAGAGAAGGAGCATCGGGACGGGGACGGTTGTCAGGATGGCTTCGGATGCAGGGAACGCCTCATGCTGGAGCTCCACAAGGTATACGCCGAGTATACTAATATACTACAAGAATTAGCGCAGACTCGCCGAAGAACGGAGAATAGACTCGACGCCGATACAGAACGTCTCGGGCAACATCGACGGTGCTTCCGACCAGCAATGGGACGCTGTGTGGTCTCTGGTCAAGCGATTGAAAATCTTGGCGACCATCGAGCCGCCAGGTCCGGCCGTGTCCCAGGAAGGCGCTGGGGCTTCGGAGGAGATCAATCGTTCCGCCAGCCCGGCAAAGCCGCAGGGGGAGGCGCGTCATTCCGATGATTTTGTATCAGTTTACTGGTACGGAAAACAATACACGTTCTCAAAGGGCAACCAAGCCGAGACAGTGAAGATACTTTGGGAGGCTTGGGATAAAAAGACCCCTGCGATGAGCGAAAAGACGATCGCAGAGAAGCTTAAACTTGCCGGCGGAGACAATTTTAGGATTATGACAACGTTCCGCGTCCGTCACGGCAAGAAGTATGAAAAACATCCAGCCCTTGGCTGTATGATCCAGCGAGAAGAAGGAAAAAAAGGCGTCTATAAGCTGGTGTCTCCAGAATAAATCTCACCAAAATCTCAGTTCGATATACAGTTCGCGCATCCCAGGCCCGTCATAATGTGGGCATGGAAAACGACGAACTAACCAACCTGCTTGGCTTGGCGAGGTTATCGAAGCTGCCGTCAGCGTGGCTGAAGGCGGAGGCCCTCGCTGGCCGCATCCCCTGTCTCAGGATCGGCAAACGCCTGCTATTCAACCCTACCGCCGTGTTGGACGAACTGGCGCATCGTGCACTACTGAACGTTGCCCGGAAGGGGGTGCAGAGTGAGCGTTTCAGGGCGACCAGTGGCCCGAGATCGCGGGCAACGTCATGGCATGACCCCGCCGCAGCTGGCCGCACGCTACGGCGTGGGCGAGGACAAGGTCCGCGTCTGGATCGCCCGCGGCGAACTCCCTGCGATCAACGTTGCCTCTGATCGAAGCAAGCGGCCGCGGTGGGTGATTTTGCCTGAGGCTGTGGAGTCCTTTGAGGCTGGCCGGCGAGCTGTGCCGGCGATTCGGCCGGTCAGAAGTCCACGCAAGGCTGCTCGTTACGTGGAGTACTTGTGATGCCGTCTGAAGGCTTGTTCTTCAAACTTCCTGTTTGCATTGCCAGTCGTTCGGACTTGTCATGGTCAGCAAAGGGCGTCTATTGCGTTGTCGCGGATGCGGTGCGTCGGGAGGGCCGCTGCAGGATCGGCTGGCGACAACTGGCCGCCCTGGTGGGCGTGGACAAGATGACGGTGGCCCGTGCGCTGGATGGGCTCGCAGCCGCAGGTCTCATCATTCGGGAACGGGGGCCGGCCGGTACCGCAACCGCATATCGTCTGCCGGGTGCAACCGACTGGGAAATACAGTCGGTCGGTGACTCGATAAGGACTATCGATAGCGACGCCACCGACCGCGAAACGCAGTCGCTGGACCGACCGCAAAACGCAGTCGCAGCGAACCGAGCCGACTGCAAAACGCAGTCAGTTGACCGACCGCGTAACGCAGTCGGTCGCCAGGACGGTGGGTGCACGCACGTGCAGGACCGACCGCATTCCGCACCCGCAGCTGACCGCAAAACGCAGTCGCCACCGACCGCATTTTGCACCCCCCCTGAAACCCCCATTAAAAGAAGAGAGCTGTTAGAGAACAGCTGCGCGGCGTCGGGTCGGCGGCATGGGAAGGCGGTCAATCTGTCAGAAGCCGACAAGGTTACCATTCCGCCTGGCCTGAACACGCCGGGATTTCAGACGGCATGGCGAGAGTGGCTTTCGTACCGTCGCGAATGTCGAAAGCCCATCCGGCCCTCGACGGCGAAACGCCAGCTGCAGGAGCTCGCAACCAATTTGCCAGAGATCGCGATTGCGATGATCGAGCAAAGCATCCGCTGCGGGTGGCAGGGCCTGTTCGATCTGAAAACCGGGCCAGCTCAAGGCTCTGGCGTGCATCGTATGCAGGCCGCCAAGGGGCGACCGGAAGACTATGACGCGGTAGTTGAAAGGGTCTAATATGAGTGACGCTGTCGTATCAAGATGCAGAAGCTGCGGCAAGCCGATGCCGCCGGGCCGGGGGGAAATGGCCGATTTCCTGCGAACCGGCCAGATCCAGCAGCAGCGTGAGTGTATGGCGTGCCAGGAAAAGACGATAATCGCTCAATACGGCGAGGCCTACGCCACCAGGATGCGGAGCGAGATGACAGACTCAGGAAGAACGATCGAGACGCATCCTGGAGGCTATACAGTCGCAGCCAGCGGCTGCCCTTGCCCAGGTGGGCGTGCCGGCTCGGTGGCAAGGGGCCTCATTCTCAGGATGCACGGATCTTCCGCCGGCGATCCTGAATCGCCTTCAAGCCTGGTCCGCGGCGCCTGCGGGATTCTGCTGCTTGTTCAGCCCGGGACCGGGGTCCGGAAAGACGACGGCCGCCGTTGCGATCCTCTGGCATGCGATCAGCATCGGAGCCGTCAGTCTAAACAACTGCAGATTTCTTGACGAGACGGCTTTCCTGGAGGGCTTGCGCGATGGCTTCGGAAAGCAGAAGAAACCCCCTGATATGCTTCGCCGGGCGAAGCTGCTCGTCTTCGATGACATCGGCAGCCGGATGGTCACTGACTGGCGTAGGGATGAGCTGGCTGCCTTGATTGCGGTTCGACATGCCAACGAGCCTGCCCACGGTCATCACATCGAACCTCAGCCCTGGCGACATCGCAACCGTGATCGATGCTCGCACGGCATCACGAATCACTGAACGCGGTTTGGTTTTGGAGTTTCCGCAACGGGACCTGCGGTTGACCGGCAGCCTGCGTGCGAAGGGTGTTGTAGACAAGATCGCAGTTGATAAAGCGGGGCTATAGGAGGGTTGGCGAATGTCGAGTGGACGCGATGGAATCATAAGACGGGAATTCCAGCAGTTTGAATCGGGCCTTAGGCTTGCCCGGTGGGCGGCGATCGATGAGGCGCTCGATGTGGCAGGCCTGCCCCCTCTCAGCAGCCACGAGCGAGACGCGGTCGACCTTGCCGCTGCGATGGGCAGTACGCCCGTAGATGAATTGGATGCGGAGGCGGAGCTGGCATGAGCGCAAACATGCAAACGCCGGCTGCCGAGCGAACGGGCCCAGTGGCAGGGGAGATCGAGGTCTTGCAGGTGATCCGCCGGCCGCGGTGCCCTACATGCCAATCGACGGACGTTTTCCGGTACAGCGCTCGGGGCCGCATCAGGTATTTCAAGTGCAGGACGTGCCCCAACAGAACAACCTTTAAGGTCATCTTCGAATAGTCTGTGCCGGATTCAGGCACACCGTCTTAGCACGACGGAGTCCAAGTCGACGATAAGGTAATGTAAGCAGGAGATGATCTAAATGCCCTCGATTACGACAGAAACATTGCCCCTTTTCGATTGGCATACTTTGTTCTCAATTGATCCGGCGTTCGTCGACAGCTTCCGGGCGAGGTACCCAAACCTGACAGCTGATCGGCTTGTCGCGATCGCTGGGCAGAACTCCGACAAGACCTCAATGGCCCGTGGCTACGACTGTGCAGGGTCTGTCGCGCGTGTGGACCTGAAGGGGCTTTTATCCAAGACCAGGACCGCATTGAGTCTGTGCCGTGGAAGGTACCGCCTACTGCGACGTTGCTGCGGCCATACGAGAAGCATCTGAGGATGTCTGCCAGGGCATCCTGCTGGTGATCGACTCGCCGGGCGGGACCGTGGCCGGGCTGGATCGTTTGGTTGTCGCCATTGAAAGCGCGAGGGCCAGAAAACCCGTCGTCGCCTACATTGCCGGAAACGCTGCTGGCGCCGCATACCAAGTGGCATCTGAGTGCGATCGCGTTTGGGCTGCCGTTGTGGCGCGTGTCGGACCGATTGCAGTTGCCGAACTGGACGTCAATTGGGCCCTAACCTGTCCAGCCTTCGGAATCTCACGACGCGGAGAGCGGGTTTGAGCCAGATCCAGCGTTGGTCCAGGCGGTAGGAGAGATTTTGGTCGACAGGATCGCAAAGGCCCGCAAGATGAGCGTAGAAAGAGTAAAGATCCTGGCCGAAAGAAAGATGATCGGCGAACAGGCGGAAGCTGCGGGCTTGGTTGATGCCTTGCTCCCGCTGGCAGCCGCAACCGATCGCCTTGGAACGCTTAATCTGGAGTAAGATAATGAGCATCAGTCAATTCGAGAGAATCTTCGAGATGGAGCCGGCCGCCGTTGAGGAGATGGTTTCGCGGATCCGCCAAGCGGATCTTGGGTCAATGCGGCTGGAGGAGGCGAGCCGTGCAAGGCCGCAGTCTGCTACAGACCTCGGGTAGCACTGCTATCATCCCGATCATCGGCCCCATGCTCAAAGGGCAGAGCTTGCTTGGCAGACTCGGGTTTCAGGAGTGTGATACTTCGGAAGTGACAGCGGCCGTAAACCGGGCCGCTTCTGATCCCGCGATCGCGGCCATTATTCTCAAGATCGATTCGCCTGGTGGAAGCGCCAGGGGGGTCGGGGATCTGTCAGACGCGGTCTACGCCGCAAGAGCCGCCAAGCCCGTGGTCGCCTTCATCGAAGACCTTGGCGCTTCTGCGGCTTACCATGTTGCCAGTCAGGCAACCAAGGTCTACAGCAACCGCAGTGGGGTCGTCGGATCCATCGGCGTGTATGCAGTGGTACCGGACCTGTCACAACTCTATAGCAATATTGGCGTGAAGGTGCACGTGCTGCGGGCCGGTGAATTCAAAGGCGCTGGCACATCAGGTACGCAAATCACCGACGCCCAGCTGGCCGAATTTCAGCGTGTCGTCGATGGCCTTGCCGAGCTGTTCGTGGCCGCCGTTGCCAGGGGCAGAGGCTTCAGCGTGTCGAAGGCAAAGGGTCTTGCGGACGGGAGAGTCCACATCGGCCAACAGGCCGTAGCCATTGGGCTTGTCGACGGTCTTGCCACGTGGCCCGAGCTGGTTGCCAGCGTAAGCGCGAGCGGGACCGGCAGGACCAGTGCTCGACAGTCGGCGTCAGAGAATGCCATCCCGCAGGGGCGGGCCGCGATTCAGGCTTTCCACGATGCCGTCAAGCAATATGCGGAATCGCATTCGGTTGATCGCGTAGACGCTTGCCAGGCAGTCGCGAAGCGCTGCCCCAGCTGCACCGGGAGTTTCTGATCGCAAGCAACGCCGACCGTCCGGCCGTCCAGGATAGTTTAAGGGGATAGCGTCCGGGCAAGGACGCCAGCAATAAGACAATCAATATCACAAGAAACGAGAACGGAGAAAGAGCCATGGCAAAGGACACACCCGAAGGCCGGGAAGCGATTGAGGCGTTTGGTCGCCTAGTCCGGGAAAAGATGACGACCTGCGGCAGTCGTGATGCCGCGGTCGAGTGCGCGGCCAGACTGGCCCCGGCGTTGCACAAGGCGTTCCTGCGCGCACGAACGAAGATACGCCTACGACTCGTGCAATCAGATAGGCGAGAAAATGTACGGTACCTATCGAAGTGTATATCAGAGACGAAAGGAGCAATGTCGTGAACAACAGCGGATCGTTGGAGGCCTTCTCTGTACAACAGCATGGCGAGCGTGCCAAGTCTACCGGAGCGAAGCAGAAGTCTAAGGCCGCCGTGGCGAAGGCTGATAGCAAGATCGTGCCGGCGGATGTGCTTAAGCCTGGCAAGGCCTACGAGGCATGGGAGCTGGGCCAGTTGCTGGGAGTCTCCTTTGACGAACTCGCCAGAGCAGACGCTGCGGGCAAATTCAGGGGTTACAGGGGATCCCGTCGCGTCTATCAGACAGAGGATGTTCTTGCTCTGTGCGAAGCCGGCGAACTATCGGTCAATGTCACCGAGGAGGCAATCGCCCTCATTAACTCGCGTCGCCAGCCCTGTGCAGATGTGGAGCCCAAGACGCCTTCTATTCTGGATCTGGCAACGGACATGTTCCAGAAAAATGAGACAGCACGCCTGGCGCGTCAACAAGCAGACGAACAAGGTGCGTGGGAGTTCTACGTGAAGCGACTGCTGAGAGCGGACGGTCCGGCTGTTTCCGATTCAGACGCGGCAGATTTGGCAGCGATCATGAGGGATCTTGATCTCAGCCACGACGCGCGTCGCCGCAGACTTGAGCAGGGTCAAGAAGGCGAGGGTATTGAGCGAGCAGCACCGCCAGAGGGATGAGGCTCATCGAAAGGAGAGGGAGGCAAGAATCGCAATCCGTGAGCTTCGGGCCCGGCATGAGGCCGAACAGGGGGAGGTTGAGCGAGCGGCCCGCCGTGCTGACGTCTGGTCCAGAGAGTGTGGAGCGGCCGCCTGGCAGTTGAGTTTGCTGGCAAAAGAGGCACCCTACCTGTTCGACGATGCCGATCCGCCAAATTTGATCGAATCGACGCAAACCAACGTGACCTGATGAACTCCTTTCGTCGGGTGCCGGCGGCAAGCGAGGGTCTAGCTTGTCGCCGGCCCCTCCTGCATGCAATGGTGACACAAAATGCCGGGAAAAACCGCCAACATCCTGTTCGCCTTCGGGACGCAGGGGGACATGAAGATCTTCCGGGCGATCCAGGAGGCCCGGCGAGAACTCGATCAACTCGACGCCGCCACGAAGAAGGCGACCGCTGCCAGCGAGGAATACGGCCGCCAGACCCAGAGGGCCGCCGATGCCTCTGCCCAGGCGATCAAGCGGACGGCCAAGGCCCAGCAGGAGGCGGCGGCCCAGTGGACGGGCAAGTCGCCGACCCCCTATCCCTACCGCCCAGGCGCAGGCGCCACGGCGACGCTGACGGCCCACGAGATGCGCCAGCCTGCGAGGCAGTGCCAAGGGCTTCGTCCAGACGCCGGTATACACCGGCTCGCTAGCCCCAGGCGTCACGCCATCCGATGCCCAGGCCGCCGCCCTGCAGAGGGCGGCAGAGCGCAAGGCGGCCCGGGAGATCCCCTTCCTGATGGGCAACCAGCAGGCCAGTGGCCACCTGGCGGGCCCGGCCGCTGAGTACGGCGAGAGGGCCGCCGGGGTCGACCTGATGCGGAGGACCCGGCTTCTCAAGGAAAACCAGACACTCGGGCAGACTGGAGACCGACGCCAGCCGTCTCGGGGCCCGGTGGGGCCTGATCGACCAACTCTACGGCGGTCCCGCCCAGGCGAAGGAAAGCCTGGCGCTCAGTAAACTGAAGTCTGGTGCGAATAATCTCGATGCCAAGTGGGCGATGGTCGACCAGATCTACGGCGGCCCGGACCAGGCGGCGGAGGCGGTAACGCCCGCCCAGGAATCGAAGTTTCAGGCCCTGCGCCGTCGGCTGCGGGAGACGATCGGCCTTGGACGCAAGAATATCCAGGCTGCAAGGGGCGCAGCCGGAAAGAGCGGGATCGACGCCTTGACCGGATCGATGTCCAGGATGGTGTTCGGCTACTGGGCGATCTCCAAGGCGATCGGGACCGTCCAGGAGATGTTCCAGGAGAACGGCCGAATCCTCGACGAGGCCGCCAAGCAGATCGAGACCAGTTCCCTTTCCAAGGGCATGCTCGCCCAGCTGGCCAGCGGGCCCGGCCAGTACAACAAACTGCTCAAGGAAACCAAGGGCGTTTGGTCCATGGGCTATGGCAGCGAAAAAGAGGCCGCCGGACTGGTCTATCGAGCTCCAGTCGGCCGGCGTGCCTGCCTCAGAGAGGCCGTTCCTGGCCCGGCTCGGGGCGTCCGGGCTGCTGGAGAATCCGGTCGGGGCCTCCAGGGCCGCCCGTGCGATCAAGGGGGCCTTCGGCCCGTCCGCCGGCTCCTACAAGGACATCATCGGCAAGATGCTGGTGGCGCAGGAGCCATCGCCGGCCACGGCCGAGACGGTCGGCGTCATGGCCTCCAGGATGGCCGTGTCGTCGAGCGAGCTGGACCTGCCGGAGGATATGCAGGGCGTCGGGCCGTTGAAACAGCTGGGCATCACGCCGTCGGAGCTGATGGCCTTCGGGGCGGTGACCTCCAGCGTGCTCGGTACGCAGGCGGGCATCTACGGCCGGCAGATGTTCCGGTCAATGGTCAAGATGCCGGCTTCCTGGAAGCTCGCTGGCCATTCCCTGCCGGAGATGCTCAAGATCATCAAGGAGCGGACCAGGGGGATGTCGCCGGCCGAGCGGCAGAAGCTGTGGGGACGCATGCAGGGCCGTGAGATCTTCGGCGTGGCGACCCAGAACCTGCCGGAGATGGAGGCCCTGATCGCCAAGACCGAGGCGGCCGGGGCCGGCGCAGCGATGTCCCGCCAGAGGCTGGTAGAAGAAACGCCAGAGACCGCAGTGCCTTTGCGTTTCCGCAAGGCACAGGCCCGTCTTGAGGCATCGCGACAGACTGTCTGGAGTCGAGTTTGAAGCTGTACGCGCTGCCCATGCGCAGCGACTCATGAAGCTTCAGGTCGGGCAGGACGTTCTTGGCCCACTTGTGGGGCCGCTTCCTGGCACGCTAGGCCGATGGGCAGAAAACGTCAATTATGGCTTAACCTGGGCAGGCATTCGGAGCATGAAGGGATACATGGGATCGTACCTTGGCTCCGACGAAGATGTAGCCTACTTCAACGACCTCGATTCGCGGCTCAGGCAAAAATATTACCCGTCCGGAAAGCACGCGGCAAAGCTGAGGCGCTGAGGACGGGACGCTCTGGCGACCCAACCACCCCGGCGATGGACGTAAACTCCATCTACGCAGATACCGTTTCTGGGATGCCTGAAGATCAAATCGCGGCGGCTATGGCGACCATGCCGGACAGCGTCCGCAAGCAGCTGGTAGCCACGCAGAACGAAACTTCTATCGAACGCCAGCAGTCGATCTTTAATGAGGCGTGGGATGCCTCCACGCCCGATCAGATCGCCGCCCTGCCGCCCGGTATCCGCAACCAGCTGGATGCCATGCTGCCCGTCGAACAGCAGACGGGCGAAACTGGATCAGACAACGGGTCGCAGGAGATGAAAGCAGCAGCGGCTGCAATGTTCGACGCAGCCACCGCATGGAAGGCGGCGATCGGAAGCCTGCCAAAACGGAACGCCCTGCTCGGCCGGCCTGGAGATGATCCGAAGGGGGACTGATTTGCTGCGATCTGCATCACTTTCAAGCGGCAAACGCATGCGGACCGAGATCGTACGCCAGGCGGCGGGTGACCGGACCGTGAAGGGCGCAGTTGCCGACGTGGTCAAGCACGATCGCCAGCGTCTTTTCCGGCAGCGTTCGCATGACACGGCCAAGCATCTGGATATGGAGCCTGCAGGGACAAGGTTGGCCGGCCGAGGATGACGCACTCCAGGCTCGGCAGATCCCATCCTTCCGTCAACAGCCCGCAGGTGACTATGACCTTCGTCGTGCCGGCCGCCAGGCGAGCGAGGGCCGCGTTTCTGTGCCGTTTTCCGATCTGGCCCTGGAGATGTTCGGCCCGGATACCTGCCTTGCAGAACGCATCCGCAGCAGCCTGGCTATGCAGGCGGTTGACGAAGAATCCGACCGTCCTGCAGCCGGGCGCACGCATCCGCCAGTGCTCGACGACGTCGCCGGCCAGGGCTGTGCCGGGTCGATCAGATTGGTGTGCATCATCAGATCGTCCTGGCCGGGGACTCGGATCGGAATCTCGATGTGCGGCGTCCGCCACCACCGATAGACGTAGGGGTCGAGCAGGACGCCACGACGACACAGGGTGTCCATCCAGGTCGCGACGATGATCCTGCCGAATCCGACACTGCCAAGGCCCTTGCCGTCAAGACGGAACGGTGTCGCCGTCAGGCCGAGACGGGGGACACCCGGATAGGCCCGCAGGATCTTTCGGTAGGTGCCGAGCTGTCGTATGATGGGCTTCGTCGACGATCACCAGGTCGGCTGGCGGAGGGGGCTGCCGCTTCGTTGCCAGCGTCTGGATGCTGGCAACCTGGATCTGCGCGAGGGAAGGGACGGCCGGCCGGCCTGGATAACGCCGACGTCGGCGCCATCCCTGCGCAGGGTCTCGGCCGCTTGATCGATCAGCTCGCGACGATGCGCAATCCACAGGCAGCGACAGCCGAGCTGATTGGCCAGGCTCACGCCCATTCTAGTCTTGCCGCTTCCGGGCGGAGACACCAGCAACGGGTTCTGCTGGAGGCTCTGAAGAACCTGGCTGACGGCCTGCTCTTGGTAGTCTCGCAGTGTACTCATGGCGTCTCCATTCGGTTTGCTTCTATTCAGTATACCGCACGAACCGCGTCGGGCAACTCAAATCTCTATAACGTTGTAGCAACTATGCCGCATGGTCATGGGCGTCGAGTTGCCAGCGCGAGCAAAACGACGGGGAAAGAGGACCAAAACAGAGGGCCAGCAGGCCGCGTTCCCGCTGCGTTTTCGCGGGTCCTTTCCAGGCCCCCGGGGGCCGAGGGGCGAAGCCCGGGTATGTTGGTACTTTTTTGCGGGAGTCATCTTGAGTTGGCGGCCTGAGATGGCCGTTCCGTTCCTCTGATATAGGAGCACTTGGCAAAATGGCCCAAAGAACCCAGCAGAATGCCGCAGCGGGGCAAATACAGGTCATGCAGAGCCTTACGCAGGAGGCATCGGCCTGGCTGCTCGGATGCACGACGCGGCACCTACGTGATCACGGCGGAGCGATCGTCAGGAATGCAGACGGCTCGTACAACGCCAAGGAACTGGTGGACTGGAATCGCAAACGCGTTCCTATTCCGAATCTGACCGACGAAGAATACGAACGATGTCTTCAGGCGGGGATGATGCTACTGGACCCTGACCCGCGCAAGGGCGCCGCCCCCTTTCTGGGTTTCCTTGAGGAACTACGGGACCAGTACGGCGATGCAGGGATCGTCGCCTTCTTCGGGATATTCAAGGATGCGTATGCTGCGGAGATCAGGGAGCAACGCGACCGCTCAGGCCCGGAGAGCTTCGATTCATGGGTCGGGAACAAGCGAGAACGCTACGACGATGAGGTCAGGCACCCATACGAGAGGTCCAGTCTTCGGCTTGTGGTCTGGTGTGTGGAATGCAGGAAGCGCCGCGTTGGCCGTCGCTGGGTTGCGGGCGATGAGCCGGACAGGACCGTGATCTTCCGGGACATATGCTCGAGCCTGCAGGTCCAAGAGAAAGCCCGAGAAGCAGCGGCAGACGCGACGCCGTTCGGATGAACTGGGCGATTTGGAGGACGTGGACCTGTGATGTCTTTCTGTGCCCGGGCTGAAGTCCTATTGCCTGTCTCCAGCGGCGTTGATGCTGTCCTGAAGTCGGTCCAGGCCGATTGCCATGCCCATCGCGAGGATCGATACGCAAAAAACAGAGATACAGGCTGCGGGAATCACCGCTGAAGGGCCACCGCCATGATCAACGAATGCACCTATGGAAATGATGCCGATGAGCAAGGACAGGAACATTGCGATAATGGCTGCGCTAAACAAGGCGCCGCCGGCGGCGCGAGGGCGACGATAGTATCCCTCGCGGCGGCGGACCATCTCGGCCCGTCTCACGGCGATTGCCGCGGCTTTGTCTTCGGCGGCCTTCTGGCCCGTTGCGATCCTTACGTAGCACTGATCGCAGACGGGACAGCCGTCCGCAAGACGGGGCGATTTGTCCGCCGGCTGAAGTCTCTTGCACTCTTGGCAGATCCACGGATTCTGCATTAGAAATCTCCTTTGCTGGGGCATATACAGATTCCAAGGATAACCTCAGGATGATCAAACGAAAGGGGTAACCGTGAGCGACGGCAATGAATGGAGCGGTGACGGGCCATACGAGGATGAAATAGAACGCAAGATCAGAAGGATGCAGGCTGCCGTGCACGAACTTGCCGCTGAGGTCAATCATGTGGCTGAGATGCTGAACGGGAAGGCCGTCGCAGACTTGATCGCGACACGCATTCGCCTGGTGAATTCGTCCGGCCGCGTTGTGGCCGTCCTGCAGGCGGAACCGAATGGCGGCGGCCTGGCGATCATGCGGGCCGACGGGGCGCCGGCAGCCGTGCTTTCCGTCGATTCTGGCGGCGGTGGTCGGCTGGATCTTGGATCCGGAATCGACCAGCCCGGGGTCAGCCTCGATCTGCAGGGTGGGGCCGGCCGGATCATCCTGCGGTCGCCGGAAGAAAAAACCGTAGTCTTCAAGCCGGGACGTGACGACGCATGACGGTATGCTGAAATATAGAACTTTGGCGGTCGAAGAGAGCCCGGCCAAGCAGGCACTACCTCATGCCAGGCCGGGCGGAACCAGCGGCCGGGCCCGTGTGGACAGGACGGGCCCGGCTGCAATCAGGCTTATCGAGGAAGGCGGACGAATGGGAACTGAGATAGCATCTCCGACGAAGATTGCCTGCATGCTCTGCGGTGAATTCTTCGTTCCCGTCAAGCCGAAGGGCAAGGGAAAGAGAATCCGCAAAGAATGTCCTTCCTGTCGGAACGAGCGGATTCGCTGGCACGTTCTGCAGAGGGCGGCAATCGGGCGGGATCTGGCCGCCAGGCGCTGGGGTCTTACTCCCGCCGCGAAGGCACGCCGCAGCAATCGAAGAACAAGCCCTTGACCTTGTCGCCCATTGTGATAAGATAGCATCGCTATGAACAAGATCAGCCTTTCTAACATGCCTTCAATGGGCGTATTGCCCGTTTACGAAACCCCGGTGTCGACCGGCGGCAGCCCGCGAGGGTCCGGCCGCCTTGATCTGGCGGATAGCCCGATCGACGCCGGGTTTTCGTGTTTCAGCAGGAGGCTATCATGTCGAACCGATCGAACCGGACCAATCTGAAGACCGCGGAGGCGGTTAAGACGCTCAGGGACGACCCGAATTGGCGGAGCGTGCTGGAGCGGGGATTGAGGGCAGAGGCAGGAGACCTGCTCGATTCCATGTGCTTCGAGGCGCTGGAGATTGTTGTCGACGTTCTGCACATGATGATGGATGGTCGCCAAACCGAGAGCTCCGCGCTGTTCATCCAGTGGCTGTCTACCATCGATACCCGCCGCGCCCCTTCGCGGTCCGGCAGGAAAACCGGGCGATCGGCGAAGGCGGCGGTTAAGACGCTCAGGGACGACCCGAATTGGCGGAGCATGCTGGAGCGGGGATTGAGGGCGGAGGCAGGAGACCTGCTCGATTCCATGTGCTTCGAGGCACTGGAGCTTGTCGTCGACGTCCTGCACATGATGATGGATGGTCGCGAAACCGAGAACTCCTCGCTGTTCATCCAGTGGCTTTCTGGCATTGGTACCAGCCGTGTCCCTTCGCGGTGCGGCAGGAGAACCGGGCGATCGGCGAAGGCAGCAGGCCGAGGCGATGTGCAGATCAAGGCAGCGTAGACAGGGCCGGCGGAGGTAGCGATGAAGATCACGATCACAAATGAGGACATTGAACGGGCAGGCCTGCAGGAAGTGCTGAACCTCGCGGATGGCGAGTCCATGGACCTGCAGGCTTGTCTGCGACAGACTGGGCGGTTGTTGAACGCATTGGCGACCGGGGCCGAAAAGGAGCTGCGGGCGATTTCGCCTGACGACGTCGCAGTAACCGGCCTGGCTGACGTCATCGACCTGAAGGGCCGCAAATCTATTGGGGTCATTGAGGCGCTGTCTCAGGTGCGCAGGGCCTTGTTGCATTTGCGGGATGAGGTTAAGGAGGCCCGAGCGGCGGCGAGCGAGATTCGTCCCCTGCTGACGTTTGATCAGGCGGCCAAGATTATGGGCATCTCACACCGTACCTTGGAGAGCATGGTGACGAACGGGCTTCTGAAGGTCATCCGGATCCGTCGATCGGTGCGCATTGCCCCGGCGGACCTGGAAGCATTCATAAATGGTTCGAGAGCCGAGAGTTGATCCATCCCATCGCAAAAACCTGTCGCTGAGCAGCCAGCCAGTGGATGGTTTACGGAAGTGTATCGGCCAGGCTCGTCGGGCTGAGGACAAATGCGCGCATCTTCGGGCGGAATAAGACCTTTACGGTAACCTCGCGTGACCGGTCTGGCCGATTATTACTTCCGGAAACTATCATTTTCGCTACTTTCGGGGACATCATGACTGACAGTGTGAATGAGCTGGCAATCCGGGGCCGAGAGAACGTGGTCGTCACCGAGGTGATCGAACGTACGGATGCGACCGCGCGGACGCTCCGGGAGAACCCTGCGGCGGTGTACGTCGCCAGTCTTTCGGCCGGCAGCCGGCGGACCATGCGGCGATCGTTGGACCGGGTGGCCGGCCTGTTGAGCGGCGGGCGCCTAGCACTACAACGCCACATGAGCTCAAGAAACCTCAAGCGGCAACACGATGAATTCTTCCAGGAACCTTGATCCTGGAAGGAGATAGAGCATGGATGCTCAACAGATTCGGAAGCTGCAACCTATGCTGAGCAAGTACCTGGCCGAGTTTGACGACTGTTTCAGCCGCTCGGAACCGGCCGACAGCCTGCGGGTCTACGTCAACGGCCAACTGTCCGATTTGCCCCGCAAGAGCATCGAGCCGATCGCCGACCGGGCGGGCGTACCGCCGCGGACGCTCCAGCAATTCCTCTCGCGGGCGGCTTGGGATCAGGCCTGGATGGCCGATCGGCTGATGCAGATCGTTGCCCGCGATCATAGCCACCCGATGTCTATCGGGATCATCGATGAGACCAGTTATGCCAAGAAGGGCGACAAGACCCCCGGCGTCAAGCGGCAGTACTGCGGCGCCAGCGGCAAGGTCGGCAACTGTGTGGTCTCCGTGCATCTGAGCTATGTGGCCGCAGACTTCCACACTCTGCTGGCCGGCGAGTTGTTCCTGCCGCAGGAGTGGTCGGACGACCGAGAGCGGTGCCGGACGGCGGGCATCCCCGAAGCGATGGTCCACCGCCCCAAGTGGCAGATCGCCTTGGAACTGCGAGATCAGGCGGTGGCCAACGGGGTCCGCCTGGAGTGGGTGGGAGCCGACGAGGGCTACGGCGAGGTGCCGGCGTTCCTGTTTGCGCTGGACGATCGCGGCCAGCGATACGTGGTGGAAGTTCCCAGCATCTTCCATGGGTGGCTGCGTCAACCGGAGGTGCTGCAGAAACAGCATCACGGACGCCGCAAACCCGGTCGCCAGCCCCGCTATCCCCGGCTGAAGGTCAAGAACCTGCCGACGATCGAGGTGCGGAACATGCTCAAATATTGCGAGGCGTTCCGCAAGCAGGCCTGGGAGAGATTCCACATCAAGGACACCACCAAGGGACCGGAGGTCTGGGAGGCCAAGATGGCCCCGATCTACCTGAAGCGGGACGGCCTGCCGACTTGGCCGCACTGGCTGATCGTGGCCCGCAACCTGCGAGATCTCGACGAGGTGAAGTACTTTGTCTCGAATGCCCCGGCCGGCACGCCGCTGGAGGTGCTGCTGCACGTGGCGTTCAGCCGCTACCAGGTGGAACGGTGCTTTGAGGAGGAAAAGAACGAGTTGGGGATGGACCACTTCGAGGTCCGCAACTATCTCTCGCTCAAACGGCACTTGCTGATCACCGCGGTCAGCCACCTGTTCCTGGCCAAGGTGCACGAAACGTGGCGGGGGGAAAAATCCGCACCTGACGGTCTGCCAATTGCGCCAGGCGGCCGGAGCCTTGGTTCGTTCGCTGTGGCTGACGGGCCAGGTACGGCAGAGCTTCCTGAAACAGGAGGCGACGATCATCACCGAGACCCAGCGGCGGCTGGCCAAGTCTCAGCGCAGCCACGTCAAAGCCCGCAAGCGGTGGCTGCGTAAGGAGGGCATCAAGTTGCCAACGTTACGATGTTGCATCATGTACCAGGTGGCGTTGTAGTGCTAGACGCGGCCTCATACCCTTGGCATCGACTGCAATTTCAAGACACGTCGGCTCTGCGAACGCTTCTCGGGGAGAAATTCGCACCCGCGACGGGCAACCGTATGCTCGCGGCCGTCCGCGGGGCGGTAAAGGCATCCTGGCGGCTCGGGCTGATCGATGCGGAGACGTACAAGCGAACCGTCGACTTCGGCGCCATACGCGGCCATAGGGAGCCGAAAGGCCGCGCCCTGACCTTCGGTGAGGTATCGGCCTTGGTCCAGGCCTGCCGGGCGGACGATACGGCCGCAGGGAAGCGGGATCTGGCCCTGTTGGCCGTCCTGTGGGCCGGCGGCCTGCGCCGTGCTGAGGTCGTAGGGCTGGACGTCGAGGCCTTCACGCGGGAGACCGGAGCGCTGCGGGTGCTGGGCAAGGGCAATAAAGAGCGCTTGGTTTACCTCACACACGGCGCCGGGGCCGCGCTGGTCTCATGGCTCAAGGCTCGAGGATCCGAACCCGGCCCGCTGTTCTGGGCAACCAGGAAGGGCGGGGGCTTGGTCCAGCGCCGCCTGACCGACCGAGCCGTGTTCGTTATTCTCCGGAAACTGGCCAAACGGGCGGGTGTCGACGAGTTCGGGCCGCATGACCTACGGCGAACCTTTGCGTCCGACATGATCGGCGCCGGGGCCGACCTGGTTGTGGTCCAGAAGCTCATGGGACATTCGAGCGTGACGACCACCGCCAGGTACGATCGCCGCGGGGAAGAGGCCAAGGCGAAAGCCAGCGACCTGAGGCACTTTCCGTTTCGGGCTTCCTGAAGCCCGTCACCGGCCGTCAATCCCTTCGAAGGCAGCGTTCCAACCTGTTGATGGTAAAGCCGAGCCCCAGGCCCAGCCAACTGACCCAGAAGACAATCGCTTCTGTTGTAAAGGCTGGATGCGGCGTGCCTTCGCGAAGCTCAACGTTGGTCTCAGCGAACCATACGAACCCTGAAAGAATCAGAGACATGGCGGCCATGGCCGCCAGAGGCGAACCCGGACGGACGAGCCGCCGGCGAGCGGGAGGATCGGGATCCGCTTGGGCAGGTGCCGCCGGCGAATTCCTCGCTGGAGGTGGCCTAATCGTCTTGCGGGCGATCTGGCCACAGTGTTGGCAAACTTCGCTGCCCGGATTCCTTGGGGCATTACAGATCGGACATGTCGTTGTTGTGGCCATGAATGACCCGTGGTTATCTCGAGCGCGCAGGTTGTGAGGCTGCCGAGGTCGTCCTTCGAGTCCGTTTCTGATGCGATCTTGGGGAGACGGCCCGTCTAACTTGCGTCGGCGTTGCTTCAGGGCGGGGGTCATATGCACGCCCAGGCTTGGCCTTGTGCTTGTCGCGGGCCGGGTAGATCACGATCACTTCGGGCAGAGGCCTCTCCACTTCACGAGGCCTGGGAATCTCTTTGCCGGTGCCGTAGGTGCCCTGTCCGCGCTCCCGACGCGTCCGGTCGGTCGGCCTCTGTTTGGCGCCCCGATCATACTGCGATGACCGCCGCGATTGTGCGGGCGGATGCCGCCTGCGGTTGAGCGAAGGGCTGCCCCTGTCAACTGCGACGGCGGTACCGCTCGCAACGAGCCAGACGGCTACCGCAACCTTCATCAAGACGGTCTTGCTGATGTGCATGGCTTGGCCTCGCGAATTCGCCGGCAAATTCTACGCGAAGGACACCGTCCTGCCAAGCGATGGAAGATACAGCAGGTGTCACTGACACCCGTTTGCCTTGTCTGTTGGGGGCTTGTAAGGGCTTATGTGCTGGTGCGTATAATGCATTTAAATGGCTGTTTCTCTGCAATATACGCGGGTATTCGCTTATTCTGTAGAAGTGCCGGAGTTGCCTTAAAAGGCCGCTGCTCTACCGCTGAGCTACGCCCCCGCAAATGGGCTATGATCTACACAGCTACTGCAGTTGTTCGCCACCTTCTCAAGGCAGCTCTTACAGCCTTTCTTTACATCCAGCCCTGTCAGGCGTCTGCCAAGCGCGGGCTGATGGCTGCAAGGACCAGACCTCACCATCGACCGCCAAGGCCGAAAAAGAGTCACGCACCCACAACCGCCTGGCAACCAACAGACACGGCCAGCCCGACTGCGGCCAACAAACAACAGGCCAGACGAAGAATAGTACCACATAAGCCGAAATCGGCAACCCCGGCGCCGGCTTGTCATGGCAATTGGCCAGCCTGCCGGCTTACCGAGCACCCGTCGACAACGTAACTCATCCACAAATCGGCGACCTGCTCGTGTCTTTCGACCGCATCCATCGGCAGTCCGCTCGGTCAGGACCTCAAAGTGCATGGCCTTGGGGGTCACTCGCGGCAATTGCCGCCACATTTCCATGCGGGTGCTCCCGGGCTTAGTCCCTGACCGGCCAGCGCCCCCGTAAGAGCACGCTGCTTCGCAAACTCACACTGGCAGGCACGGCTGCTGGCAGCACCCCAGGACCGGCGTGTCGGCGACAGAGCCATAGCCCCGTTATATGTCAAATGATCCCCATCGCGTTTCGGTACCGGCAATGGTGGGAGCGGCATCGCCGACAGCGTCTCGTACCAGTAAGCCACCGAACAGATGCCGTGCGTGCCCGGCGGGAACGCCCTTGGTTGCGCCACCCGACGGCCCGGACCGTCACCTTCAGGGCGAAATAGTACGCCATGCCTCCTGCCAGGCTGCTCACGCAGACGCTTTCGTCTGTCGGCATATACTCCTTACAGCATAGTATGTGTGCAGGCGGGGCATGCTCATGAAACGGCCGCGCAGCGTGTCGCAGGTGGTCATCTCGTACGCGTGAACCATTGAGGCGATCGGGATGGGCCAGCCATAAGGGGGATATTGGGACGACTCATGGATACCGCTCCGGCCTGAATGGGCCCTATACTGCCTACTGAACGCTATGCAGGCTCGAATTGCGCTGCACTTGCCGCAAGGCCCGCGAATG
Source organism: uncultured Planctomycetota bacterium (assembly GCA_963787325.1). GTDB lineage: Bacteria > Planctomycetota > Phycisphaerae > UBA1845 > JANYLN01 > CAWBCK01. The sequence continues at coordinate 4,032,236 of CAWBCK010000005.1, read as the reverse complement.
GCACAGCAGCCAGCCGACAAAGCACGAACAAGGACAGTAGTAACATTCTAGAACAGTATGCCACGCGGTCCATATCCACTCCTGTACAGACAAACGCAATTCTGTTGCGTCTCCCGGGTCAACAGGATTCTCTCGCCGATGAGTTCGGCAACTCCGGCATCGACACGACGGACTTTCCGACACTGGAGAAGGACGGCGGAACTGCTCAATCGCATCGGCGGGTGTTGCTCGACACGGGGTGCAGTTGCCGCATCATATCCGCGGCAAACAAGTTCACCCGGATCATGCATGCGTACCCCCTACTCCAGCGATCCTACGTACAGTTGGTGGCCATCCTCCCGGACAGGCAGCAAGCGCAGACGCTCCTTGCCGGGCGGAATGTTTGGCCGGTGCAGGGCCAGCAGCGCAGCGCCGGTAAAGTCCCGAAAGATCATGCCGTGCCCGCCATCCTGGCCGGCAACCACCCGCTGTTCGGTCCATGGCCCTGCAAGGGTGCCACCGGCAGAACGGGCCGTCAGCAGGCTGTACTCATGCCCGGGCAAGAAGGTAGACCAGAGCATGAACAGGTCACCGCCGGCTGTCCTGTGCATGAAAGGCCCGTCCGTGATCAAGCCTCGATCCTCCCGCCCGACGCACCCTGGCGCCTCCGAAGCCCGAAACAGCAGGCGCGGCTCACCCACGACCTGTCGCAGATCGTCCGATAAAGGGATGGCCTGCATCTCACCGTCGACGACCTGCACCCACTCATGAGAAAAGACCAGCCACGGCCGGCCATCCTCGACGTATAACGTGCCGTCCAGCGCCATCCACTCTGGCGGCGTAAGCGGGTCGCTGGCCAGCGGCTCGAACGGCCCCAGCGGGCTCTCAGCGACGAACCCGTAGGTGCCACGCCGATGCATCGGGGGCCAGTTCTCATGCTCGACAGGCGGCGCCTCATCAAGCAGCTGTCTGCTCGTCAGCGTCACCAGTAAATACCAGCGCCCTTTCCAAAAATGCACCTCGGGGGCCCACACCGAGTCCAGATCCATCTCAGCCGGCAGCACCAGCACAGGCTTTGGCTCGCTCCACCGCTTCAGATCGGGACTGCTGTAAGCCTCCACACCTGCGAAGTCGCTGCCAGCGCGGTTGCGCGCTTGGGCGTAGAGGTGATAAAGCCCACTGTCCGCGTCTGCCACGATGAAAGGATCGCGGATGCAGATTTCGTCGCTGATCAGGGGAAAGACGGCATCATTCATCATTCGTAACTCCTACCAGGGTGCCCGCCGCAACGGCAGCGGGTCAACGGTCATGGCAATACGGTCAAACAGGCGGCCCAGCAGCCGCGTGACCAGCACTCCGCTATCAGGAATACACTGGCCGTTGGCCCGGGGCCGCGTCGTCCGCGGGTACCGGCCCGTCAGGAAACTCGCCCGCGACGGTGTGCAAACGGGATTCTGACAGTAGGCCCGATTGCACAGAACGCCCTCGGCTGCCAGCGCGTCGAGATTCGGTGTGCGAACAAACTCGTTGCCATAGCAGCCCAGCGTATCCCAGCGCCGCCGGTCGCTGCAGATCCAAAGGATATTCGGCCGGGAATCAGCCATAGTCTGTCCCTGATCTAACACAAAGGGTTCCAGTATAGCCGAATCGCGCCGGTTGAGTATCCCCCGCCTCTGACCCGTTGGCTGCATCGCTGCCAATGCGGATACACAACCGCAGCCATGAAGGGGTGCCAGCCTTTACGGCCGTTGGGGGCGATTCACCTCGGAGCCCTGCCGTATATCACCTGGCAGTCAAGCATCGACGCTGACCGGCGCGGTCTGTTCCTCGCGTCTCCCCGTCCTGGCACTCTTGATCCAGTGACGCACGGCCTCGGCCATGATCACGATCGCGCACGTCAGGATGACAATCGTCAGAATCGAATTGACCAGGCCCGGCAGGAAGGTCTTCGGATTCCGCGTCATCGGCAGGAAGCTTCCGGTCAGGTTCAGCCAGCAGGCGTAGATCGTTGTAACCGCGACGAACACCAGCGGCACGACCGTCACCCAGACGTAGCGCCGCCCGCCCGGTGTTGATCAGCCAGCTGCTCGCGACAGCCAGGGCGATCCCGGCCAGGAGCTGGTTGGCGGCGCCGAACATCGGCCAGATCGTCGCGACGCTGCCGGTCCAGAGGAACCAGCTCCACGAGAAGACAACGGCCGCTGTCGCCAGGATCGTGCCGGGCAGCCAGTCAGTCCTTGCCAGGGGCTTGTAGACCCGGCCGCCGAACTCCTGCAACAGGTAGCGGGCAACGCGCGTCCCTGTATCGATGGCGGTGAGGATGAACAACGCCTCGAACATAATCGCGAAGTGATACCAGTAGGACAGCAGATGGCCTAACCACGGGATGCCGGCGAAGATCTGTGCGAAGCCGACCGCCAGTGATACTGCCCCACCCGGCCGGCCCGCGACGTTTTCGCCTACTTCCGCCGACAGGTGCGCCAGGTTGACCGTGTGCATGTTAAGCGTGGCGAACTTGGCTGGCATTACGTTGATGGCGTAGTAGTCGCCCGGAAACAGCGAGCACGCAGCGATCAGGGCGACGACGCTGACGACCGTCTCCATGAGCATGCCGCCGTAGCCGATCATCAGCGTATCGCTTTCGCGGTTGATCATTTTGGGCGTCGTGCCGGAACCGACCAGGGCATGGAACCCGGACAGCGCCGCAGGCGATCGTAATAAAGAGGAACGGGAACAGCTTGCCGGGGATGATCGGCCCGCCGCCGGAGGCATAGGAGGTAAAAGCCGGCATCTTCAGGTGCGGCTGGACGATCAGCACGCTGAGGATCAGTACGGCGATCGTGCCGACCTTGAGATAACTGCTGAGATAGTCCCGCGGACACAGCAGCAGCCACACCGGCAATACCGATGCGACGAACCCGTAGACAGCCATGGCGATCACGATACCGTGACTACTGAAAGTAAAATACCGGGCCAGGAACGAACCCGGCACCAGCCCGCCGAGTACGACGGCCACCAGGGTCAGGCCGAAACCGATCGCGCTGGCTTCGACGATCTTGCCCGGACGGATGCGGTACATCCAGAGTCCGGTAAACAGTGCCGCGGGCACGGTCATGGCGATCGTGAAGGTGCCCCAGGAACTGTCCTTAAGGGCGTTCACCACGGCAACGCCGAGGCCGGCCAGCGCGATGATGATGATCGTTACGACGGCGATCGAGCCGACGACGCCGGCCACCGGGCTGATCTCCATTCGGGCGATCTCTGCCAGGCTCTTGCCGTTATGACGGACCGAAGCGATCAGGACCATAAAGTCGTGCACGCTGCCGGCAATGACCGCTCCGAGAACGAGCCACAGGAAGCTGGCGCATAGCCGAACTGCGCCGCCAGGACCGGGCCGATCAGCGGGCCGGCCCCGGCAATGGCGGCGAAGTGGTGGCCGAACAGGACGTACTTGTTCGTCGGGTGGTAGTTCTGGCCGTCGTGGAGAGTGTGGGCCGGCGTAGTGCGGCTGTCGTCCAAGGCTACGACCTTGGCCGCCAGAAACGCGCCGTAATAGCGGTAAGCCAGAGCAAGAACCAGCAGGGCCGTCAACAGCAGGAACAGGGCATTCATAACCGCGACCTCGACAGAACCTTTTGCCATCGCAGATGCTGACTCGCCCCGAACGGGAGCGATGGCACGGCCGCAGTATACTGCGATTTGTCCTGCCGAAACAACCCGCGGGACGCTCGGTCCCTGTCGTCTGCCTCTTCATTGCGTCGATTGAAAGATCGTGTCCAGTGGGTCGCTGCATCTGAAACGGCATTTCCATGAGGAGATCGCGTCTGCAGGTCCCGGACCTATCCGCCGGAAGGTAACCCGGCCCTGGCCGTTTGCGGCGACGCGACCACGGCCCAGAGCTCCACGGCCGGCGAGTTTCTTGCGGCAGCGTGTGCCGACGACTGTCCAGCGGCCTCCACTTCGGTGGCCCGCAGGCCACTCCAGGTCGGTGCGTGGCACTGATGGCACTGCGCACAGTATACGAAGCACCGTCTTTACATTGTCGAACCGGGCTGGCTGGTGGGTTGGGAGTCGGCGGCGTTGCTCCCGGTCAGTGCGGCCTTGACGGGATACCCCTCCTCCAGCCCATAGCCACCGCTGGTGATGACCCTGTCCCCGACGGCGATACCGCTCAGGATTTCGACCTGGTCACCCACATGTTTGCCAAGGTTGACCGGCACGTTGTGCGTCTTTCCGTCACGCACGATCATCACGATCAGCTGGCCGTCCAGGGCTATCACGGAGCTCTCCGGCACGACAACCTTCGCTGCGATCGGAGTTGCATTCACAGTGCGCGGACAACCATGTCCTGCCGCAGGATTTTGTCCGTGTTGCTTACGGCTATCCAGATCGGCACATTGCCGGTATCAGCGTCGGCTTGCTCGGATATGCGCACGACCCTGCCCTTAACCGACTGATCCGGCCGCGCGGCGGTTGTGATGCAAGCGCTGTTGCCGAGTCGGACTTCCGACAATCGCGAAGCCGGGATTACCGCCTGTACGAGGACCCGCCGCAGATCGACAACGGTGGCCACAGGGCTTGTCGCCGCCAGTTCCATGCCCGGGTGCACGGCGATCTTGACCAACTCGCCCTCGATCGGGGCCTTGATGGCGCACTGCTCAAGGTGCAGGCCCGCCAGGGCATCTTCGGCTGCGGCCGCCTTCACTTCCGCCTCAGCCTGCGTGACTTCTTCCGGCCGGGGGCCATCCTCAAGAAGATTAAGTTTCGCCTTGGCGGCCTTGAGAGCGGCCTCGGCCGCCGTGCACTTTCGCTGGGTCTCTTCCAGATCGACCGCGGAAACCATGTTCTTCTTTCGCAAATCCTGCTTGGCCTTGAGCTGGGTCTGTTGCGACTGCAGTTCGGTCCGTCGCGCAACGACGTCCTGCCGGGCGATCTCTATGTCTTGCGGCGCGGGCCCTTCTTCAGCAAAGTAAGGGCGGCGCGGGACTTCGACAGGACAGCCGCTGCCTTGGCCGCAGCCGCCTCTTCGACGCGGGGGTCCATCTGTACGAGCAGCGTGCCAGCCTTGACATGCTGCCCTTCCGTTGCGGGAATCGAAGCGACACGGCAGTCGAACGGCGCACAGATCGTTGCGACCCTGGACGGATCGAGCGTAATTCGTCCCACCAGATGTAGTACAGGCTGAAGGGACTGCGGCCTGGCTACTGCAATTTGCACTGGTACCGGTGACGGCGCCGCCTCGGCATCCCCTTCGTCGCCTTGGGCCCGCTTGGAGCACCCCTCCAGCGACAGGCCCGCTATCAGCAGGCCCGCCAGCGGCAATACCCATAACGCGCGTACCCGCCGGCGACCTTTGCGTGTCCCGCCGGACGTGCCCGCGGATTGTGATCGCTGGTTCTTATGCAACCGCCTCGACCTCCTGTCGTTCACTCTGAACCTCCAGATGCAAGATCCGCAGAAGGAAGTAGTAAACCGTCGGCGTGGCGATCAGCGACAGCAATACCGACATCGCCAGCGCGCCCATCACGGCGATCGCCATCGGCCGGAGCATCTGCGCCCCGGTGCCGATCCCCATTGACAGGGGCAGCATCCCGAACGCGGCCGTCAGCGACGTCATCAGCACAGGCCGCAGACGCCGCCTGCCCGACCGCACCAGCGACTCGAACGTCGAGAACCCGCGAGCCTGCAGATGATCGACAAAGTCCAGCATGAGGATACCGTTCTTGGCGACGATGCCCACGCCCATGATCGCCCCGAGGAACGAGACGATGTTCAGCGACGTGCCGGTCAACCAAAGCGCGCCCACCACCCCAGAAAGGGCCAGCACCGCCCCGACCATGATCGCCAGCGGCTTGAGCATCGAACGAAATTCGACCAGCAGTACCATGTAGACCAGCAGGATGGCCAGGACCAGCACCATCGTCAGATTGCGGAACGATTGTTGCTGCTGGTGATAGAGCCCGCCGTATTCGACGTCGGTTCCCGGCGGAAAGGTGACGTCTTTCTGGATCTTCTGCTGGATCAGGCGAATGCCCGTTCCCAGGTCGAGCCCGTCCAGCCGGGCGGTAACCGAGACAAGTCTGCCGCAGGTCTTCCCGGTGCATCTCGAGTTGGCCGGGTATGCGCTGCACGTCGGCGACTTCTTCGAGGGTCAGCATGCTGCCGTTCTTGGCGCGGATCGGCAACTGGCGGAGCGTGTCTTCGCTGCGCGTATCCTTGGCCGCCAACTCGACGCGGATGTCCTTCGTCCGGTCCCCTTCAAGTACATAGGAGGAGGCCTTGCCGAGAATCGCGGTTTCCAGGGCAGAGCCGATATCACTGACCGTCAGGCCAGCCCGTGCCGCGTCATCCTCACGAACGTGGAAGTTCAGGGTTGGCCCGGCCACCAGCAGCCCGTCGTCAACGTCCACGACCCCGGGGATCGACCCGATCGCGTTGGCGACCTCCTTGGCCTTCTTGCGCAGCATCGGCAGTTCGGTCGAGAAGATCTTGATCTCGACCGGCTGGGGCTCGCCGACCATGTCGCCGATCAGATCGCTGAGAACACCCGGGAACTCAGTCCTCAGCCCGGGTTCGGCAGCATCGATCTTTTTGCGCAGATCGCTGATGACCTCTTCTGTAGAACGGCTGCGGTTCTTCTTCAGTTTGACGAGCAGGTCGCCATCGTTCGGTTCGGTGATCGCAAAGCCGAGTCTGTGCCCCGGTGCGACGCGAGTAGCTCTGAACCTCCGGCGTAGCCCGCAGGATCCTCTCGACGTGACGAATCATGCGGTCTGTTTCGTTGAGGCTCGTGCCCGGCGTCGAAAGATAATCCAGCACAAAGGCCCCTTCATCCTGGGGCGGCAGGAAATCGGTCTCCAACTGGTAATAGATCCCAATGCCCGCCAGGACAATTGCCGGCAATCCTACCACCAGCACCCACGCATGCGACAATGCCCTGCGCACCGCCCATTCGTACGCAGCCACGAGTCTGCGAAGAACAAAGCCGCCCTGGTTGAGTTCATCCTGCGACTGTCGTGTCGCGCCCGCGAAGGAACAGGCCCGCCAGCGTCGGCGTCACCGTTACCGCCAGAAACAGAGACGTCAGCAAGGCGACGACCATGGTGATCGCCAGCGCCCGGAAAAAGACGCCTGCCACGCCGTCGAGAAACGCCAGCGGGATAAACACGACGATCGGCGTCAGCGTCGAACCAACCAGCGGCAGCGTGACCTCCTGGCCGGCCGCACGGATGGCTTCGATCCGCCCGAGGCCGGATGCAGATCTTGGAGTAGATATCCTCGACAACGACAATGGCGTCGTCGATCACCAGGCCGATCGCTGCGGCGATGCCGCCGAGCGTCATCAGGTTGAAGGTCATGTGCATCATGTGCATCGCGGCAACCGTGATCAGCACGGTGATCGGGATAACCAGCGCCGCGATGGCGGTCGTCGAGGTGCTTCGCAGGAACAGGTAGAGCACCGCGATCGAAAGGATCAGGCCGAAGATGATGCTCTCCCATACGCTGCCGACGGCCTCGCGAACGAACGACGACTGGTCATAGAAGAAGGCCAGGTGCATGTCCGGCGGTAACTGCGTGCGGAGTTTCGCCAGTTCCATCTGCAAGGCATTGGCAATCCCCAGTGTACTGCCGTCCGGCTGACTGTGGACATTCAGCAGCACCGCGTCTCGGCCGTCCGCCGTGACGATGTTGTACTGAGGGGCACTGCCGGGTTTGACCGTGGCGACGTCGCCGATGCGGACCGGCGAGCCGTTGGCCCAGTGGACGATAACGTTTTCGATCTGCTTGGGCAGTGGACACCCGGCCGTCCACGGTCGTCAGGTAGAACTGATAATCTTCCTCGTGCATGCCGGCCGGCGCGACGACGTTGGTCGTGGCCAGGGCCTGGCTCACCTCGTCGAGCGTCAAGTGCTCGCCTTCGAGTTTGAGGGGGTCCACGATCACGTGATATTCGGGCACCCGGCCGCCCACGATGTCCACCCTTGCAACGCCGGGAATCCGCAAGAACCGCGGCTTGATATCGTAACGGGCTTTCTCCCACAAATCTGTTATATTCCGCGTCGGGCTTGTCAGGCTGATGCCGATAATGGGGAACTCGGAGAAGGTCATGCGGTGCACGTCGGCGGTGGCGGTGGCCGGCAGCGAGTTCTTCACCTGGGCGATCCGGCCCAGCACGTAGAGTTCGGCGCGGATCATGTCGGTCTGCCAGTCGAAGAAGACGTTGACTTCCGCCGAGCCGCGCCCGGTCGACGAGCGAATGTTGACCACGCCGGGAATACCCTTGACGGCCTCCTCGATCGGGCGGGTGACCGTCGCCATCATCTCGTCGCTGGGCATGACACCGTTGTCGACGAGGACGACGACACGCGGAAAGTCGGTCCGTGGAAAGACTGCCGAAGGCATTTGCGTGGCGGAATAAACACCAGCCAGGCAAAGGCAAATCGTCAGGAAAAGGATCGCCTTACGATGGCGCATCATCAGGTCGGCGAATCTCGCTACTCGCTCGCTGCTCATTCTGCTGTCAATCGCTCCTGCGGCTCAAGGCTGGGGAACCTCTGTCCGTCAAGCGGCTTACGCGCGTCGCCCGTATCGGCAGCACACCCGCTGCTACCGGTCAGACAAGCAGCCATGATGCCTGGCGACACCGACCGTCGCAAATGGCATCACATACTTGGCCCTGGACGGCGGCCCGGCCGTCTCGCTGCCTGCATGCTGTCTGCCGCCCTCTACTACCACACCAGATACCCGTTGACCGTCGGTTCGACATATACAGATCTTATCCTCGTAACGGGCCGGACCTGTTGCTGGCCCAGACAGTTGTGTTCACGCCAATGCCCCACTATACAGACGGCAGACTATAGCCAGTCGAAGATGAAAGAATCGTGAAGGGGACCTGTTTTGGGGCATCTTAGGCTCTACGCCTGCGGGCGAACCGCGATTCCCGGCGGCCACAAATACCGAGGACGGCGTTGATGCTGCCGCAGCCCATACGAGGCTGGTAGCCCCGAGACGCTGTTCTGGTATACTCGAGACGCTATGCGTCTGCTTGTTGTTGAAGACTATGAGTTGCTCAGGGAGTCCGTCACCCAGGGGCTGCGCGAAGCCGGCTTTGCCGTGGACGCAGCCTGCAACGGTCGCGCAGGCATTGTGGTACGCCCGATCCGGGCAATACGACGTCATCGTCTTGGACCTCATGCTGCCGCAGGTCGACGGTCTTACCGTGCTGCAAACGTTGCGGCGGGAAGGCTCGTCGTCTCATATCCTGATCCTGACCGCCAGGGATACCACGGCTGACCGCATCAAGGGGCTGAACATGGGGGCGGACGATTACCTGGTCAAGCCGTTTGTCTTCGAAGAACTGCTTGCCAGAGTCAATGCCCTGGTTCGCCGCAAGTACGAGGCAAAAAACCCCGTCCTGAAAATCGCAGATATGGAGGTCGACACCCTGGCCCGAACCGTTACGCGGGCCGGACGACAGATTGACCTGACGGCCAGGGAATATGCCCTGCTGGAGTTTCTCGCGATGCGGGCGGGCCAGCTGGTCACGCGAACGGACGTATGGGAGCATGTGTACGAGTTTCGCTCTGAGGCGCGCAGCAACGTCGTCGATGTCTTCATCGGGCACCTGCGCCGCAAGATCGAAGGGCCCGGCCTGAGCCGGCTGATCCACACCCGGCGGGGCCAGGGTTACGTCCTGGGGGACTCGGGATGATACGGTCGCTGCGAGGCCGACTTCTTGCCGGGACGGTCCTGGCGACGACGGCGATTTTCGCTGTCGCGGCAGGAGGCCTGTACGCTTCCCTGCGCAGGGCGCTTGTGGCAGAGTTTGACGCGGCGCTGCATGCGAAGGCCCAGGCACTGGCAAACCTTACGGAGCAGGACGCAGGACGCGTCAGAATGGACGAGGCCTCCCAGGCATTCAGACCCAGGGAAGGGTGGGCTCGCGATCACTTCGCCGTGTGGGATGAACAGCGGCCATCTGATCGCTCAGTCTCGCTGGCAAGGCAATACCGCAGGTCTGGCTGCGCTGCGTGCATACACCAGACGCGGCAGCATTTCACCCACCCGGCTGAAAGATGGTCAGCGCGGACGGCGGATCGTTCTCTTGTTTACGCCGGCCCAGGAAGACGCCGACCCCGGCGGCAGCGTCACAGTGCACCGGGCATGCCTGGTTCTGATCCGAGAAAGTGGCAGGCTCGATCGGCGGCTGACCGAGCTGGCGTGGATGCTGGGAGGCGTCTTCGGGCTTGCTATGCTCGTTTCGGCTGGGGGAATGGCATTGGTGGTCACCAAGGGTCTGGCCCCGCTCAATACCTTGGCGGACCGGATTCATGCCATCGGCGTGACGGATCTGTCGGAGCGAATCCGGCTGGACGAGTCGCCGGAGGAGATGCGGCCCGTCGTCGAACGGCTGAACGGACTGCTCTCGAATGTTGAATCGGCGCTTGCGAGGGAGCGAGCCTTCACGGCGGACGTGGCCCACGAACTGCGAACGCCGCTGGCAGGACTGACGACAACGCTCGAAGTGTGCGGCCGGCGCAGCCGGACCGTTACTGAGTATGAACAGGTTCTCGGCAGATGCCTCAAGGCGGCCCGCCAGATGCAGGCAATGGTAGAGAACCTGCTTCTGGTCGCACGAGCCGATGCCAATCAGGTGCAACCACACTGCGAGCAGGTGGATATCGGCGCGACTGCTGCAAGCGAGCTGGCGATCGTTTAGGCAACAGGCTGTAGCCCGCCGCATCGCTGTCAAAGAGACGATTTCCGATGGCTCTGTCAGCAGAAACCGATCCGCAGTTGCTTCGGATCATATCTCAAGAACCTGCTTGATAATGCGACCACCTACGTCGACGACGGCGGTTTGGTCTGCATCGAAGGCCGGCACGAGGAGGGCCGCGTCGTTATACGGCTGTCCAATACCGGCAGCCAGGTTCCTTCCCAGCAGTCTGAAGCCGTCTTTGACCGCTTTTGGCGAGGGGATGCCGCCCGCAGCGATACCGGCCGGCATTGCGGATTGGGGCTGGCGCTGTGCCGGCGGATCGTCACATTGGTAAGTGGGCGTATTTCTGTTGAAACAACGACTGGGGGGACGCTTCAGCAGTAACACTGGATCTGCCGACGAAGACTCTTTGAGGCCATGCCGAGTCGCGTATACGAATCGCTGCCGGATATTTGCAGGGGTTTCATCATGCCTTCATGTATGAGCCGCTATGGTTTCCTGTTCTATCGCGGGACCGGCTGTTTACGGATCTCGCACGCGAACCGGCACAGCAGCGCATGCCCGTTGCTGTCTGCGCCCAGTCGTCAGGAGGCCTTAGTGAGCAGCACCGAAAATCTCAGTCCTGTGGACTGGCCGGAGCCGACGGACATACCGTTCGTCGCGTTTCGCCGAAAAACGTGGTTTCGTGTGCGGGGGTTGGCTGGAAGCATTGCTGGCATTGCCGGCGCCATCGCGGTGCTCGCTTCAGCCCCGGTCGTGTCCTACGGCACGGCGACGGCCCTGGCGATGAGCACGTTGGGATGGCTCCTCTTCCTGACGGGTATGCTGTTTCGGCTGTGGTCGACCTTGTACATCGGCGCGCGCAAGGAATGGACCCTTGTCTCCGAAGGGCCGTATTCGATCTGTCGAAATCCGCTATATGTGGGATCATGGCTGATCGGGGTGTCGTTCGGGCTGCTCGCAGACAGCATCCTCTTTGTAGCGATCATATCGACAACAGCGATCGTGTACACACTGGGTACCGTGCGGGCCGAGGAGCAGACGCTCCATCGCAACCTTGGCGAGCCGTATGCCCAGTACTGCCGGCAGACGCCACGGTTCTGGCCGCGGGTTTCTCTGTTTCATACAAGCGAGTCGATCGAAACGCGGGCCAAAGGACTGCGGATCGAGTTCAAGCGGATGCTTCGATGGATATGGGTGCCGATGGCTCTGCAAATCCTGGCATATCTGCGGTCGATGCCCTGGTACCCCCACCTGTTGCGTCTCCCCTGACCAGGCGGGGGGGGCATGAAGCGGCGATCGCCCGGCCGGTCCCGGATTGACAGCGCATACTTCACCCAGGAACATGGCGCAACCTGATGTCAGACACAGGGAGAGTGACCTTGCTGGCGAAAGTCTCCGTGGCTGTTGTGATGGGCGTGGCTGGCTTGACTCTATGCGGCTGCGCCCAGGTGAAACCGGCGAAGGATTACGCTCGTGCCGCCGATCTGATCCGCCGGCGAGTACCGACGACGCAGGTCTATAACCCCGAGCAACCGCAACTGACCTTCCCGGATATAAGCAAAGGGCTGAGCCTTGACCAGGCTCTCCAACGAGCGATGCTGGCCAACCGGGACCTGCAGGCCGCCTTTGGCGACATTGGCGTCGGCCAGGCAGATCTCGTTCAGTCCGCCTTGTGGAAAAACCCGACGTTCTCGCTGTCCGGGATGCTGCCCGAGGGTGGCGGTTTGACGAGGTTGAACCTTGGATGGGCGCAGGACATTGTTGATCTCTGGCAAGTCCCCGTCCGAAAGAAGATCGCCCGGAACGCCCTTGATGAGGCGATCTATCGGGTGGTAAATGGAGCGGTCGCCACCGCAACCGCCACAAAACAGGCCTACCACAATCTTCAATCATATCGGCAGGCACTCCGGATCGCGCAGGACAATATCGAGATCGCCAGACGCTCGGACGAGATTGCCGCAGCGCGATACAACGCCGGGCAGGCGGGCAAGGCCGATGCGGACCTGGCCCGGGCAAGCCTGCTGCAGGCGCGGCTTCTCGTGATCGATATCCAGCGGCAGATTCGCGTGGCCGAAAATGATCTTGCACTGCTGCTGGGGCTCAATCACTGGCCCGACGTCGAGGTGCCCTTGGATCCGCTGACAAGTCCACCGCCGGCGCCGACGGAAGCCGCCGCCATACGGGTCGCGCTCAGCGAGCGGCTGGATCTTCAGGCCGAACAGCGGGCAGTGCTGGCAACGCGGCAGCGAATTCGTGAGGAATGGCTGAAGGTCTTCCCATCGGTGGAGGCTGAGTTTCGAGCTGGAACGGCCCGAACGGCGTGCGATTCCCGGCCGGAAGGTTGCCTACGATACGCTGGTCGCCTCGGTCAGGAACGGCGCTCTTACGGCCCCGGACCTGCAGACCCGCGGCGATCGTCAGCGTGACAAGCGGCTTGAGATCAGTGCCGTGCTCGGCCCGGGCCTGACCATGACCCTGCCGATCTTCGACCAGAACCAGGCCCAGATCGCCAAGGCTGTGATTCAGCACGAGCAGGAGTGTCGCCGGTATGAGGGGCTGACATTGCAGGTGGAAAGGGAGGTCCGCACCGCGCTGGCCAACTATCGCGCCACGACGCAGACCGTCGAGTTCTATCAGAAGGAGTTGCTGCCGCAGCTGCAGCAGAGTCTCGATACGTCCACCGCATCATACCGGGCTGGCACGACGAATATCGTAGCTGTACTCGATGCCCAGCGCAGCCTGGTCAATGCCACCAGTGATCTGAACAAGGTCCAGTTGCAGCAGCTCCAGGCGGCCGACGAATTGGAAAAGGCACTGGGGGGACAGTTGCTGTGGGCAAAAACCTTGCCGTCGGGCCAGGCCACAAAGCCTGCGGCAAAACATCCCGACAAAGCAGGGCTCGCCACCGCACCGACAACGCATCGCTCAAGGCCGCACTAACCCAGATATTTCATCAGCACGATGAGGTTTGATCGGGCAGCATATTGACCGGTCGATGGCGGTCGCCGAAGGTATGGGGCCTCCTGCGGCGCGGACTGCCCCCTTTCCCCCACAGCCGGCCGCCGGGTTCCCGACGGGTTATCCGCTGGAAGTGGTGGCAGGCTCGCGGCTCTGCAGCCGACGCAGGATCTGGCGGAAGAGGTCTTGCAGTGGATAGCCGCTGGCCAGATGCAGTACCACCCGTCGCACACTGACCACCACCCGCGCCGCCACCTTGAACAGTTTCAGCCGGATTGTGCCGGCTTGGGCCTGGGCCAACTCCGTTTCCGCCAGGCCCAGACGGCGAAGGCTCTCGACCAGGACATAACCCGCCGCGGCCAGCAGCAGCCGGAACTGGTTGGCCTGGAACTTCCGGCAACTGACCCGATCGGCGAACAGGTCCAGTTGCTGTTCCTTGATGCGGTTCTCCATCTCGCCCCGCTGGCAGTACACCTCGTCGTACAACGCCCGGGGATCGCCCGGTCGATTCGTTACAATAAAACGAGGATTGGCGCCCCGGCTGCTGTGCTCGGCCTTGCCGATGATCCGCCGGGGCCTGTCCCAGGTGCCGGCGGCGTACTGGAACTCGCAGAAGAGCCGCTGCTTGCGTTGGGTCGCCTCAAACTGCTCGGCGGCCTTGTCCATCGTATCGGCCAGCAGCCCCTGCAAAACGCTGTTTCTGGCCAGGCCGACGACGTACTGTACATCGTGCCGATCGCACCAACGCAGCAGTTTCCAACGGCAGAAGCCGCTGTCGGCACGAAAGACGATCTTGACCTTCGGCCACACCCGCCGCAACCGATTTACCAGCAGCCGCAAGATCGCCCGGCTGTGCCTGGCGGCGTCGATCTTGGACGGCCGCAGGTACGCGGCCAGCAGTTGATCCCCGCAGAAGACGTACAGCGGCAGGTAGCAGTAGTCGCCATAGTAGCCGTGGAAGAAGCGGCCTTCCTGCATGCCGTGCAGCCGGGCGTCGGTGGCATCGAAGTCCAGGACCAGTTCCGTAGGCGGCGTCTCGTGTGAGGCGATGAACTGTTCGACGAACACGCCGGCGAATCGCCAGAGACTGGCCCGGTCGATGGTGTTCTCCAGGCGACAGAGTGTCGGCGGACTCGCCAGAGGTTGGTCCGCGTCGGGCCGCTGCTCAGCCAGCACCGCCAGCAACGGGTCGTGCCGCAGGGTCTGTTGATCGTTGAGATCCTCGTAGCCGCCAGCCAGGCCGAAGATCCGCTGGGTCAGCAGCGTCTGCATCTGGTGGGTGATCCGGGCTGGGTCGCGCGGATCCGCCAGGGCTGCGGTAATGGCCTCGATGAGCCGGGTGCGCCGATTGACCTCTCGCAGCAGCAACAAGCCGCTGTCGCTGGTAAGGGTGCCCCCGGCGAAGTCGGCGACAACTCGCTGGCGCGGCAGGCTGGAAAACAGCAGTGGTTCTGTGGTACAGTCTGTCATGTGAAGTCCCTTATTGTTGGTAGGAAGAGCTTTCGTAACTCCTTTTATACCCGACAGTAAGGGCTTCGCGCCATAGCCAATCCACTAATTTTGATGAAATATTCGGGCTAATCGCAGCCAAGCCGACCGCTGTTCGGGGTATGTACGCTGCCTCCGTTTCAAACTCGTCCCCAACGGCGACATTGGGCTGGAAGCGAAAGTTTCCGGCCTCTTTCGTTGCGAGAGCGCGCAGCCCACAACTCAACATCCTGACGCTGGTTATCAAAGCCACTTACAGTCGAAGCCCGGCTCTCTGGCTACCGAGGAGTTAATGCATCGGAGAGTTTGTTCGGTTCTGGCCGCGATTGATCACGACGGTCGTCTTCATACCTTACTCCTGACTGGCGATCAGGGCGTTTCCCAGTTTCTCGATGACGAACTCCTCGACGTGCCCGCGGAAGTTCATGGTTCGCTTGTCGCCGACCCTGGCCCCCATCATCGCCTGAGCCAGTGGCGTCTTGTAGTTGAGGATCCCCTTGTTCGCGTCGGCTTCCCACGGGCCGAGAATCACAAACCGTTTGACCTCACCGGTCTTCAGATCACGAACGGTGATGGCACTGCCGATGCCCGCGGTATCGGTCGGCACATCGGCAGGTTCGAGCACCATGGCCATTTTGTGCTCTTCGTTCATCTGGGCCAGACGTGCCCGGAGAAGGTCGCGTTCCTCCAGAGCGAACTTGAACTCGGAGTTTTCCGAGAGGTCGCCATGCTCGGCGGCCCGGCCGATGGCGCGGGCGTTCTCCAGCATTTTGACATTGACCATGTCGTAGATTTCAGCTTCCTTGGCCTGCAACCCGCTGCGGGTGCAGTAGAGCGTGGTTTCGTCCTCCCAGGGGGCGACGACTTTCTTCTCGTGCAGGTTGGGGAACTGCGTACTGATGATGGTCTGGAGATCCTCCTGACTGGCTCGCCCCAGGCCGTCGAGCCAGCTGATCTGCTGATACAGCGTCGCGGCCAGAGGGCGATCGAGCGTTTCGACATAGTCGCGGAACCGGGCGAAATTCCGGGACGAGAGACTGGAACGCACATCGGCCTTGATGCGTTTGAGCGCCTCTTTGTCCAGGTCGTCCCGGCGTTTGATCTCGCCCATCATCCACAGAATGCGGTTCAAGACCGTCTTCGGATCGACCGCCCCGGCCAGATGCGGGTTGTCCGGCTCTGACCAGAGCCACGCCAGGGCACTTCCGCAGCGGACGGCGTCCGTGACAATCCCCTGCGCGAGTTCGGCGAACCTGGCCGGCGTACAGCCGAGTCTTTGCAGGCGATCGGCCAGGGTGCTGCACATCGACATGGGCGATTCCATCAGCAGTTGTTCGAACAGTTCGACGGCATCGTCCCGCCCAGAGATCTCGAGAGCATCGAACGCCCGGCGACGGAGATTCACGTTGGCGACCTGATGAATCGCCGCGACGGGATCCGGGATCATCAGCAGCAGTTCCACGAGAAGCGGAAACGGGCCGGCCTCTCCCGCAGCCACCCGCGCCCGCGACGCCACCAGAAGGGTCTGAAAATCGCCGTGTCCACGGTTGGCCTTCACTTCGTTTGAGAAGGCTTCCATCTCCTCCGCCATTTTCAGCAGCAGGGACTTGTCCGGCTCGGCCTTCTGGGCTTTGCATGTGCCGAGATACTCCTCGATGACGGACAGACGTTCGTCGGCGCGGCGGACTTTCTCGAAGTCTCGCCAGGCCTTGTCCTCCGGGGTGGCCGCCAGTGGATCGTAGATGAGCACATAGGGGTTGCGTCCCTCGATGCTGATATCGGGCACCTGCCGAATCTGGGAGCGGGCCTTTGTAAACCAGCCCTTCCAGTCCTTGCGGGCGACATACGCCGGCGTCAGATATTCCTCCAGTGCCCATTCCGTCATCTTCCGTTCGCGTGTCTGCAGGACGCGGCGAATCACCGCCACCGGCTGGCTGGCCATCTGCTCGGCATACGCGAGCGGATCGAAGACCTTAAGCACGCGGAAATCGTCCGCAGGAGCCGGGGAAAAGGTATCCACCACATCCATCGGGGCCAGCGAATCGGAGCCGTTGGGAGTCTTAAGCGTGATTTGCCAGGTGTCGCGGTCGATGGCCTCGACGATCGCAACCTCTTCCCCGCTACGGCCGAGCAGGGCGTTTCCCTCCTCCATCGCGAGGCAGACATCCAGCATCCGGATGGCACGCCTCACAGGGCGAGCCCCTGCCAGTCCTGACTGTTCGATCAGGCACTCGAGCCCCGGGCGGTCGGCGTAGGCTTTCCGATAGATCGAGCAGCCGATCTCCCGCAGTGCGGCGGACTGCCGGAAGGCCAGCATGAGCTCCCTCGCTGAAGCCAGCAACCGATCCGCTGCGAACCGCTCCTGCAGCGTTTCCATCGCGACCGTTGCGAGAGCCTCCGCCTCGGCGCTCTTGCCCGCCTCGCACGCCAGCGATTCGAGCACCGGGATATAGTCCACAAAAGAGTCGGGCGTCAGGTCGTCTTCGGACAGAAGAGCCAGCCACTCGTCTTCCAGAGCATTCATGTCGCCCACGCGGGCGTGTTTGAGCAGGGCATCCACCGGAGTCATAGGCATCCTCTTGTACGAAGTTTCACTTCGCGGTTTCAAAGACCGTTACTGTCGCACGTTTCGCCAGCATTGTCGAGAGGACGGCTTTTCCGAATAGTAATGCAGTACAGGGAGTCTCCCTCCCGTATCGAACTCGATGCGGGCTTCTTTTTTGCGTAAAACCGACCACTGTGATCGCAGGTATATCCCGATAATAGAGAAGGTCTTGCACATTAGTGGTGGTGGTCGGGCCGTGGCGATTTTCTCTGCCGGCAAACTACCACGGCCCCCCCTCTCGCCGAAAGGCCGAGAGTACTCGTACTCTCGCCTCGCTAGCAAGGTCCGGGTTTACAATGTCGCCCCAAAAAGGGTGGCCGGTTGCCAAACGCGGGGTATCGACAATCCTGTTCGGCACTCAGATTGCCTGTTCGTGAAGTGCATTTAATAATCTCCTAACTTGCGCTTTTGCCCGGCCTCGTGTTTGATGTGCCTATGGCCGGCAAGAAACGTGACAAGGTCAAGGAACGCGACCTTCAGGGCTTCAAAGACTTCAGAGTCCTGGCGGACATGCTCGAAACGCTGCATACCTGCACAAGGTCTCTTGGTATGGATACGACCACATTCGGCTGTCAAACGATCACCTGGGGGGACAATCAATGGCAGGATTTCCCTCGTGTCTTCGAAGAGATTGCCGCTGCCGGGTTCGCCGGCGTGGAGATCGGCTATCGTCGCCTCCAACAAACGCAGCCGCAGGATCTGCTCCGCATGCTGGACACCCGGCACCTGACATTGCTCGGCGCGCACATCGGCGGCAACCTGGAAGACGCTGACCAGGCCGCTGGCGAACGCAATCTGCTGGAGAAGGTGCTGGATTACCTGGACGCCTGCAAAACAACACGCCTGATGTATTCGGGGCTGCAATACAAAAACCAGACGCAGTTTCATCAGGATCTGGCCATGCTCAGGCGCGCGAGCCGGCACTGCCGTGATCGCGGCGTGACATTATTGTATCACAACCATAATTGGGAGTTCGCTGATGGCGGGCGTGTGATCGAAGCCTTGCTCGGCGAGACTGACATCAGCTTCTGCCCGGACATTGGGTGGATGATGAAAGGCGGGGCCGACCCGGTGACGCTGCTGGATCGTATGGGCTCACGGGTCGGGGCCGTGCACTTCAAGGATTTTGCCAGTGCCGAAAAGGGCCTCGTTGACACGGTCTTGCTGGGCAAGGGCGTGGCACCCCTGGCCCAGGCAGCACAGTGGGGAATCCGAAAAAGACCGGACGTATGGATGATCGCCGAACAGGATCAGAGCGACCAGCCAACCGCTGAGGTGGCTCGCCGCAACGGCGACTACCTCCGCAGGATCTTTGAGCCGACGGAACTGAAATAATAATCACAAGGGGACCTTACCGTGCCATTGAATGTCTGTGTTGTTGGTGCTGGGGATATGGGAACGCATCACGCACGGGCCTGGGCGCAGCAGCCCGGAGCGAAAGTGGTGGCAATCTGCGATCCCGATCAGTCGCGGGCACAGAAGCTGGCCCAGGAGTTCGGCGCCCCGGCGTTTGGCGATTACCGACAGGCGCTGACAAAGGGCACCACGCATACCGTCTCCATCGCCATCCCTACATTCCTGCACAGCGAAGTTGCCTGCTTCGCCGCAAGCCAGGGCATTCACATCCTATGTGAAAAGCCGCTCGCACTGACGACGGCGGAGGGGCAGGCCATGATCGAGGCTGCGCAGCGCCACAGCGTAAAACTGGCTGTATCTTTGCAGTATCGCGATGGCTGGCCCAGGCGGTGCCGGGAACTCATCCGTCAAGGTGACTTCGGCGGACCCGTGATCTACCGCTGCGCCGACGTGCGCGAGGTGCGACCCAAAACCGCGATGCACCGTCGTAGTATGAACGGCGGCCCGATCGTCGACATGGCATGCCACATGTTCGACCTGTTGCGTTTCATGACCGGCCAGGAACCTCGCACGGTCTACGCCCGCGGTCATGTGTTCGGCCAGGGAAAAGCCCGGTTGAAAGAAGTGGATGACTTCGCCCTGGATGCGGCCGCGATCACAGTCAGCTATGATCGTGGCCACATCCTCGACTTTGCCATCAACTGGGGCATGCCCGAAGGCTTTCCGGCGTATATGGATCAGATGCTGATGGGACCGGCACTGGCGGTTCATCCTGCCGGCAATGAGTTAGTCGTCCAATACGGCGACCACCGGGAACAGTGGCCGTTCCAGGTACCCAGGTTCCCACCACAGCACCGCATCGCCGATCTCGCCGCAGCCATCAACGAAGATCGCGAACCGGAGATCACCGGCGCGGACGGCCTGCTGGCACTGCGCGTGAGCATGGCGGTCCTGGAATCCATCGAGACCGGTCGCGTGGTGGAACTGACACGCACTGCCACTGCCTCGCAGGAGTAGTCACATGTGCATCAGCCAGAGTAACACGACGCCGGCGGTGGGGCTGCTGACCGTCGGTCGCAGCCGGCCAGGCTTCGATCCTGCCTGGGGACGGCAGATCCAGCAGGAGGCCCAGGAGGCTATCGGCACGCTGGCCTGGCCTGTTTGCGTACCGACCGTAGTCTGCTGCGGATGAGAGATCACTGCGACAGGCGCTGGATGAGCTGCGTCAAACGCGGTGTGCTGGACTTGTGGTCATTCAGCCGACCATGGGCGACGGCCGATTGGCGCCGACGCTGGGGCAGCTGTGGCCGGATCCGCTGGTACTCTGGGCAACCAGCGAGCGTCAGGACAGCGACCGCGTCAGCGCGTGCACGCTCGTCGGCACGCATGCCTTTGGTACGCTGCTGCGACAAATGCGGCATCCGTTTGAAGTGATAAGCGGGCATCCTGGCGACCCTGCGACCTTATCGCAACTCGACTTGGCGCTGCGGCTGACGCTGACTCGCAGAAGACTACATAGTGCAGTTGCTTATGGCGGTGGGCGGGAACCCGCAGGAATACGGCTGTCCGCGGCCCAGACACACCCTTTAGCGTAGCCCCACGTCGGGTCCGGCACGGCAGCGTCAGCCACGAGTTGGCGGCCATGGAGGTCATTTCACCGTCGTTTGGAAACGAACACATGATGGCGTCCCCTGAACGTGACGCCGAAATGCGTTCCGCGACAAGCCTTCCGATACACCCGTTCTCTCTTACTCAAACAGATAAAGGCCTCAGACCCGATCATCCGTCCTGGAACGCTGCCACATCCCGGCCTTGAACTTGGCAACTGCCCCTCCGATCCCCAGCGAAATCCGCGCCAAATACGTCTTCATGCCCTTGTCCACGTACCACGATGCGATACCCTGCTGCGAGTCGAGTGTCGCTCTTGCTGGCAAAACACTGGCTTGAAGGAGCCCACATATGCCCCTTAACCGTCGTGAGACTCTTCGACGCAGCGCCGCCAATCTCGCCGCTGTGGCTACCACCCCGGTCGAACGTTTCCTCGCCGAGATCGAATTTGCCGAGGGCCTCACCGCCCTCCTTGGAAAGAAGGCGGCCGGCTGGCCCAGGCTCATCGACCGGGCCTTCGCAATCGTTCACGATGCAGTCGAGGACGGCAATGCCGACGTTCTCGAAAAAGCCGTCGACCGTGCTGAATCCCTCCTGGCGCCCATCGGCAAGATCGCCAAGACATACACGATCCACTGCGCCGGTCACGGCCACATCGACATGAACTGGGTGTGGTCCTGGCCCGAAACCGTCGCCGTCACCAACGACACATTCCTGACGGTCCTGAAACTCATGGACGAATTCGACGACTTCTGCTTCACCCAGAGCCAGGCCAGCGTCTACGACATCGTGCGCCGTTACAATCCGGAACTCTTCGAGCGGATCAGGCAGCGGGTCAAGGAAGGTCGCTGGGAGGTCGCCGCTTCCCATTGGGTCGAAGGCGACAGGAACCTCGCTGGCGGCGAGGCGCTTACCCGCCATCTGCTCTACACCCGCCAATTCATGGCCGAGCACTTTGACCTGACGCCCGAGGACGTTGCCATCGACTGGTCGCCCGATACCTTCGGCCACGCACTCACCATCCCGACGATCGATTCCCGCGGCGGCGTGAAGTACTACTACATGTGGCGCGGCGGCAGCTTCGACAAGCCGCCCGTGTTCTGGTACCAGGGGCCCGACGGTTCCCGCATCCTCGTCAATCTCGAAACCACGTCGTACAACGGCAGCATCGGCACGCAGGACGCGATGACCATGCTTAAGGTCTGCAAAAAGACGGGCCTCCGTGACTTCCTGAACGTCTATGGCGTTGGCGATCACGGCGGCGGCCCCACGCGCCGCGACATCCTGCGATGCTATGAACTGGACGGCTGGCCTATCTACCCGACGTTCCGTCTGACGACGATCGGCAACTATTACAAGATCCTGGAGAAACATGGCGACAGGTGGCCGGTGATCGACCGCGAACTGAACTTTGAATTCACCGGCTGCTACACCTCCCAAAGCCGGATCAAACGCATTAACCGCCTCGGCGAGAACTACATGGTCGAGGCCGAGATCGCCGCCGCTCTGGCCAACCGCGCCGTCGGGCGTGAGTATCCCGGCCGGACGCTCCGTGATAACTGGGTCGACGTGCTCTTCAGTCACTTCCACGACATCCTGCCCGGCTCCGGCATAGCCGAAACCCGCCAATACAGCCAGGGCCTCTTCCAGAGGGTGGCCGCTGCCACAGGCATGATCAAGACCACTCCCTGCGCGCGATCGCCGCTGCCGTTGACACGTCCTTCGCCGGTTCCACCGAGACCACCGAAGATGAAATCCTGCCAGGAAAGTCAAGCCTGGCCTTCGGAGGCGGAGCGGGGCGCGGCACCCATTGGGGCGGTATCTCCGGTGCCGCACATGTGGTCGACGGTCCCCGTCCGTTTGTCGTGTTCAATCCGACCGCCTGGCGTCGCAGCGAAGTCGTTCAGGCCACGATCTGGGACGCAGACACGGGACCAGCTGGCAGCGATCTCAAGACAAAGGAGTTTGTCGTCCGCAACGCCGATGGCAAGATCATCCCCGCCCAGAAGATCGATACCGGCCGGCATTGGGGCCATATGTTCGTGGATCTCGTGTTCCCCGTAGAGGTCGGCGCCTTGGGCTACCAGACATACGTCATCGAGGAAGGCGTCGTTGAGGCCTTCGACCCGCCGGTCAAGCAGATCGCCCCCGCGCCGGCCCATGAACCCTTCCAGGGCGATTTGCCGATCCTGGAAAACGAGTTCCTCAGAGTCGAGTTCGACACCCGAACCGGCGGCGTCCGTTCCCTGCTGGACAAAAAGTCAGGCAGAGACCTCGCCGACCCCGCCAACCCACTGGGTGTCCTGGAATACACCTGTGAACGGCCGCGCGGCATGTCAGCCTGGGTCATCGCCGACATGCAGGAAGTCGTATATCCGTTGCAGGCATATTCGCTGAAACCGACACTGCCCGGTCCGCACGCCGCTTCCATCGAGGCGAAACTCAAGATCAGGGATTCGGAAGCCACGGTGACCTATACCCTCAAGTCGGGCCAACCATGGCTGGAGATCGCCATCGCGGTTCACTGGACCGAGATCGGCACGCCCGAACGCGGTACCCCTGGCCTGCGGCTCCGCTTCCCCCTGCCGCTGACGGACGCCAAGGGCCTTTACGAGATACCCTATGGTGCAATTGAACGCCCCCTCAACCAGGGCCAGGAAGTCCCCGCCCTGCGCTGGGTTGACGTAACCGGCAAGGCGGCCGCGCCTGCTTGCGCAGGCGGCCGCCTGCGGCCGCCACCTGTGGCTGCGCCCTCGCCAACGACTCCAAGTACGGCTACTCCCTTGACGGCAGTATCTTACGCGCGACCCTCATCCGCGCCAGCTACGATCCCGACCGTATCTCGGAGGCGGGCGACCACACCATCCGCTTCGCCGTCATGCCCCATGCCGCCCGTCCTGCGGTCGCTGACCTTGTCCGCCTGGGCGCCGCCTTCAATCACCCGCTCCAGGTCGTTGCCACTGATGTCCATACGGCCGGCCGCAAGCCGGCTGATGAAGCCGTTTCGGTTGGTCCAGCCAACGTCATTCTGACTGCCATCAAAAAGGCCGAAGCCGACGAGGCCTTTGTGCTGCGCCTCCAGGAAACTGCCGGCAAGGCAACTACTGCCAAAGTCGACCTCTCGGAGTCTCTATTGGGGAAGGTGAAGGCTGTCGTCGAGGTCGATCTCCTGGAACGTCCCGCCCCCGGGTCATCCGCGACAAAGACTGCCAAAGGTTTCAGCGTGAAGATCCCCGCCCGCGGCATTGCCAGTGTGAAAGTGACGTTCACTCGATAGTGAGACTCTGTTACTATGTATTATCATGCATACGCGTTCCGAACAGGATTGATGGTGTTACCAGGCTGCCCTGAGCGCAGAGGATGGACACGCGCGGGCCGTTGGATACCATTTTTCGCTGTCTTCCCTGTCCCAATCGCTGGAGGCGCCGACGGGAATGAAACGATCGGAAGTCAACCGCTACATCGAAGAAGCCAAGGTGTTTCTGGCCGAGCATCGGTTCTACCTGCCGCCGTTTGCCTACTGGACGGCGGCCGACTGGAAGAGCCGGGGACCGGAGGCTGAGGAGATCCGCTCCCGCCGGCTGGGCTGGGACCTGACCACCTTCGGTTCGCCGGACTTTCTGCGCGTGGGGCTGCTGCTGTTTACGCTGCGGAACGGGCGCCTGGATGACCCGGCCAATCGCAAGCTGTATGCCGAGAAGATCATGGTGGTGCGGGAGGGACAGGTGACGCCGTGGCACTTCCACCGCATCAAGACCGAGGACATCATCAACCGCGGTGCCGGGCGGCTGGTGTGCGAGTTGTACAATACCTCGGCCGAGGAGACTTTCGCCGAGACTCCCGTCACCGTCAGTTGCGATGGTGTGCAACGGACGATTCCCGCCGGCGGACAGGTGATCCTGGAGCCGGGCCATAGCATCACGCTGGTGCCACGGCTTTACCACACCTTCTGGGCGCAGCAAGGGGGCGGCATGGCGCTGATCGGCGAGGTTTCCAGCGTCAACGACGACAGCACCGACAACCGTTTCTATGAGCCGCTGCCACGCTATCCGGCCATCGAGGAGGATGAGGCGCCAGTCCACCTGCTGTGCAACGAGTATCTCTGAACGCAGATTGCCGCGTCAGGATTTGAGAGTCGGGAGCAAGACCGTGGGACAAGAGATCGTTGTAGCCGGGCATATCTGCCTCGATGTGATTCCCACGTTTGCGCCGACGGCGGGTGCGGGGCCGCAGTTGGTTCCCGGCACGCTGGTGAAAGTAGGGCCGGCGCTGTGCTCGACGGGCGGGGCGGTGGCCAACACCGGTCTGGCGCTGCAGCGGCTGGGGCTTGCGCCGCTGCTGATGGGGAAGGTGGGCGATGACCTGTTCGGTTCGGAGATTCTGAAGATCCTTCGACGGCATGGTGCGGAGTTGGCGGCCGGGATGCGCATGAGCCCCGGCGAAACCAGCAGCTATTCGATCGTGCTGAGTCCACCAGGCACCGACCGGATGTTCCTGCACTGCCCGGGGGCCAACGATACGTTTGCGGCCGCGGATGTGGACTATGAGCGCCTGGGCAACGGCCGGCTGTTCCATTTCGGCTACCCGCCGCTGATGCGGCGGATGTACCTGGAAGAGGGGGCGGAGCTGAGAAAGATGCTGGCCCGGGTGAAAGGCCTGGGTCTGACCACGAGCCTGGACATGGCTGATGCGGATGCCGAGTCGGAGGCGGGGCAGGTGGACTGGGTATCGCTGCTGATGGGCGTGCTGCCGCAGGTGGATGTGTTCCTGCCCAGCATCGAAGAACTGCTGTTCATGCTCGATCGCCCGCGGCGCGAGGAATTGCGCCGGCGGCATGGGCATATCAGCATTCCCGATCATATTGATGGGCGGCTGCTGCATGAGTTGAGTGGGAAACTGCTGGAGATGGGCGCAGGGGTGGTGGTGATCAAACTGGGGGACCAGGGGGTGTACCTGCGCAGCAGCGCCGATTCTCAGCGGCTGGCGAGCGGCCGCATGGGGCGTTGTGCGCCGGCGGAGGTTGATGCCTGGGTGAACCGCGAGCTGCTGGTGCCCTGTTTCCAGGCGAATGTGGTGGGAACCACCGGATCGGGCGACTGCACGATTGCCGGGTTTCTGGCCGGGTTGTCGCTGGGCCACTCGCCGCAGCAGGCAGTGGAACTGGCCGTGGCGGTGGGGGCCTGCAGCGTGGAACAGGCGGATGCCACAAGCGGGATTCCGGCATTGGAGAAGGTGCGTCAGCGTATGGCGGCGGGGTGGGCGCGGTTGCCGCAGCGGATGCACCTTTGACCGCCGAAGAAGATGAACCACAGAGATCGCAGAGAGCACGGAGAAGATCACAAACAGAGGATAGCCTCTTGTTTTCAGGGTGATTTCGTCTACGGTTGCTTGCTGTTTTGGATGGCGCATGACTCAGCAAACCGGTAAGAGTTTCGTTGGCTTTGGCTTTGGACCGATCCAGAGCGGGCTGTTTCTGTTCGAGGCGTTCCGCTCGGGGAACTTCTCGCGCTACGTGGTGGCGGAGGTGGATGAGGCGCTGGTGCAGGCGGTGCGGAACAACGGGGGGCGCTATACGTTGAACATCGCCGCGCCGGATGCTATGGAGCAGGTGACGGTCGAAGGGGTGGAACTGTACAACCCGCGCGATCCCCGAGACCGCCCGAAGCTGCTGGCGGCGATCGCCCAGGCGGATGAGCTGGCAACGGCCCTGCCCAGCGTCGATTTCTTCGACACCGGGCAGCCGGCCGATGTGGCCGCGCTTCTGGCCGAGGGCCTGTCCGACAGGCGGCTCTCGAAGCCCGCCGTCATTTACACGGCCGAGAACCACAACCACGCCGCCGAAATCCTCGCGGAAAAGCTGGCGGTGCGTGCGACCAAGGCCGCACCTCAAGAGGTGCAGATTCTCAATACTGTAATCGGGAAGATGAGCGGCGTGATCGCCGACCCGGCCGCCATTGCCCGGATCGGGCTCAAGACGCTGACCCCCGTGACGCCAAAGGCCGTGCTGGTTGAGCGGTTCAACCGCATTTTGATCTCTCGGATCACGTTGCCAGGGTTCCGCCGGGGCCTGGAGGTCTTCATCGAGAAGGATGACCTGCTACCGTTCGAGGAGGCCAAGCTATACGGCCACAACGCCATTCACGCCATGCTGGGCTACCTGGCCGAATTGCGGGGGTTGGAGACGATGGCGCAGGTGGCCGATCATCCGGACCTGCTGGAAGCGGGGCGACGGGCGTTTGCGGAGTCGGGGGAGGCGTTGGTCAGGCGACACGGGCACCTGGGTGACCCGCTGTTTACGGCGGGCGGCTACCGGGCCTATGCCCAGGACCTGTTGCAGCGAATGGTCTGTCCCACGCTAAACGACCTGGTTGCCCGGGTGACCCGCGACCATGTGCGGAAGCTGGGCCTCGAGGACCGGCTTTACGGCACGATGCGTCTGGCCCTGAGTCAGGGTGTGCAGCCGGTGAACATGGCGTTGGGGGCGGCCGCGGGCGTGCTGTCGCTGATCCGCCACGGCCGGGAGATCAACGGGTCTCCGGCCGTGCTGCCGCGGAGCCCGGAAGAACTGACGGCCCAAGACCTGCGGGGGCTGCTCGTGATGCTCTGGGGCGATCGGCGGGACGAGCAGACGGATGCGCTGGTGCAGTTGACGTGGGAGGCAATCCAGCGGTTGCATCGCTGAACGACCTTGATTGTGCAGGAGGTTTTGCACGAGCCGCTGTGCATCGTCGCATGGCCGGCGGAGAGTCGGGATCGCGGGGGCGTGCAGGGAACAGGAAGAAGTCTGCGCTGTGTGATATTGCGTTGGCAGCGGATCGCGCGTCCCGCCGGCTAGGCTGAAACTCGATCAATCGTATGTCGCCCGCACCATCCGCCTGGCGTCCCTCGCCTCAAACATCGTCACCGCAATCGTCGCTGGCACCAAACCCGAAAACCTCGGGCCAAGCCACTTTCGTTGGGACTTGCCACTGCTGTGGGCAGAGCAACGCACCGTATGCGCCATGTCCCGCAATCCTCTACGGAGCCACGTCAGTGACTCTTCGGGACAGTTCACCCTGCCCATACCGATAACACACAGTCTCAAGTCACTCGATCACAATGCCATTCTAAGGCTGTGTGTCAGGGGCTCCCGACCAAAACGAACTGTCGAGGATCCGATGCCTGTGGCTCGATTCCGGACCTTGGCCACGGCAGGCAATGCGGTGTGCAAGGCAGCAGACACGTTGATCACTGGCATCATGGGCG
Organism: uncultured Planctomycetota bacterium; assembly: GCA_963787325.1. Lineage (GTDB taxonomy): Bacteria > Planctomycetota > Phycisphaerae > UBA1845 > JANYLN01 > CAWBCK01. Next base: position 4,004,274 of record CAWBCK010000005.1, on the reverse strand, counting down.
GTTCGGACGACGGCCGGAGAAGAGTATTTCGTACGACCGTCCTAAGTCATGATAATCTCTGGACATGTGACACCTGCATCGCGCAATGCCATCGCGAAGACGCGGTGAAATCCCTTCCAACCAGTGTGTTGATCAGCAAATTGGTATAAACCTAGCGGTCGTTTCCGGGCAACACTATACCGGCATGCCATCGCGACACGGCATACGGCTACAGGCTTACGTAAGGCCTTGCTCGCGTGGATGTTACAGTTGTGCCGCAGTACCGCGATTTCGTTTGGCATGGAACTTGCTGGTGGGAGATCTTCAGGAGTCGTGTTTTCCGGGCAGAAGACCTGTTGGAGTGGAGAGGAACACCATGAATAAGTCTGCTTTCACGTGGACGGCATGTATTGGTCTGCTGATGTGGTCCTTGGCTTCAGCCGTCTCGGTGCATATGGACGTCGAGAACAGTACCAGTACGACGGCGGAAGGCTACACACGATTGCTCGTGACCAGCCGATATGATAACGGGGGGTTCATAACCTTGCCGGACGGAATTCAGGTCGGATGGGCTGCGCCTGTCACCGGCGTGATGAATACACAAGTAGATTACACCACCGACAATCTGCTGGCAGAGTTCCTTACGCATGGTGCCGGCAAGAGCGACACGCTCCTGATGAAGAACATTCCTGCTGGGCGGTACCAATTGACAATATATGGCTACGATCCCCACTGGAAGGACAAGAAGTCACAGTACGACATCGACTGGAACAATGACGATCTGATTGACAAGACCTTCACAATTCTGAACAGGTCACCGGATTACGAGGTCAGCAAGAGCGTGCTGGTAACGGTTTCACCGGCCGGAATGCTTTCTATCAAGATCAGCCGGGTTACGTCGACAGGCACAGCCTTTAACGGCTTCGACCTGGTCGATGCGCCGCCGGATACGACGCCGCCGGCGGCTGTGCAGGATCTGGCTGTCTCGGGGCAGACGGCGACGCAAGTTATGCTGGCGTGGACAGCACCGGCCGACGACGACGATGGCGCCGTTGCCAGCTACGATATCCGTTACAACACAGACCCGATCACCGAGGCCAACTGGGCGACCGCTTCTGCGGTCACAGGCGAACCTTTGCCAGCCATGCCGGGACAGCCGGAATCGTTCACCGTGAACGATCTGCCCTCGGATACGACTTACCATTTTGCCGTCAAAAGCACTGACGCCGCGGGTAATGTCTCGGCTATCTCGAACATCGCGACCGGGACCACGGACCCCGCCGACGCGACGCCCCCTGAGCCCCTAGCGGACTTGGGCTTCAGCCTTGTTGATGCGAACGACGTAACTCTGACATGGACTGCCACCGGCGATGACGGTACGACAGGCACGGCTACCGCATATGAGATCCGCTATTCGACCAATCCGATCGACGCCGGCAACTGGGCCACTGCGACTTTGGTTAACACCGTTCCGACGCCAGTCTGCCGCCGGTACCGCGGAAAGTACTTTCGTCGATGGCCTTACGCCCAATAGCAAGTATTACTTTGCCGTCCAGGTTGCCGACGAAGCACCCAACTGGTCGGGTCTGTCCAACGTGGTCTCCGCGACGACGCTTTCGCCGGATGTGACAGCACCGTCGACAATTCACGATCTCTCGGCAGCACCGGTTGACTCTCGCCGTGTGCAGCTCACTTGGACGGCCCCGGGTGACGATGGCGAGACCGGCCATGCCGCCGTATACGACGTTCGTTACTCGACGTCGCCGATTCCGGATGAGGCTGCTTTCGCCGCTGCCTCGCAGTGCACGGGCGAACCTGCCCCGCAGTCTTTCGGGACCGCCGAGCATTTCATCGTTGGCAACCTCGAGTGCAACACGCTCTATTATTTCGCCGCCAAGGCGATTGATAACGGCGTGCCTGCGAACGTTTCCGCCATGTCGAACGTGACCTCTGCCCAGACGCTCGACGCCGTCTACGGCATCAGCAACGGCTTCAGCCTCGATCCCAATCCGGCCGGACCTTACGATGTCGCGGTGCCGCTGGTCGGGCCGGTCAGCATTACCAACATCAACGTCGATCAGACAGGTATCGTACGCAAGATCGATCGGGCCGGCCCGCTCTACACCGGCACGATCACATACGACGTAACCGTGACGGCAGCGAGAGTCCATGTCTGGCTGGAAGTGTCGACGGACGGTGGGCAGACCTGGTCCGAGCGGCGGATCCAGACCATCGGCGACGTCGGTTCGATCGTCCCCGGAACCGGGAAGGTCGCCAAGTGGCTCGTCGACGGCGATCATGGCGATCAGTGCAAGATCCGTATTCGCGTCAATGATCAGCCCGCAACGTACAGTGACTTGGACATTGACCACAACAAGATGCCCCGGCCCGTGCCGTGGGTCCACTATCCGTTGCTCGAACGGATGACTGACATCAAGGACTTCGACTTTACCGATACCAAATTCGAGTTGCCGAAGGTCGACTTCCTGAAGGTTCTATCCGCCGGGCAGGTCAAGGCTGGCTTCGCCCGCGTCCCCTTCTTCAACAAAGAAGGCCAGGACCTCTTCTTCATGCATTGCTGCTATCTCGAGAGCATGGACGGGCAGCAGAGGTATGTCATCCTGACGGCTGATACGATCTACGTAACGACCGACAAATGGCACGGCTACTGCGACCAGATCAACGCCGCCTTCGGCATTCCCGAGGACAACATCATGATCTTCTTCACACATGTGCATAACGGCGGCAACGGCGTGCCCGGCGCGGAGACCTTCCCGCTGCCTGTCGTTCAGCAGGCGATGGACAACGCCGAACCCGTCGAAGTCGGCTGGTTCAACAAGGACATGGGGACCAGCTTCAATACCAACCGGCACCTGCTATCGAGTGCCGTACGCGCCGACTCCAGTTTCACTAACAACCAGGACGGCAGCAGTTCGACTGTTCCCATCCTCAGCGTCCTATGGCAGTACGACACGGCCGGTAGTATTGTCGGGGCTCTAATCGACGGAGCGAACTACAACTCCCCCGTTCAGCGTTACTTTGATTGTCCGCTGGATTCCTACCTCCAGATGATCGTCTTCCGCAACGCCGAGTCCCACGAGATGAAAGGGATGTTGCTGAAATGGACCGGCCACGTCGGTCTGAATGACTATCCCGGCGACCAACCCCGGGCCGTGATGGACTGCATGCAGCAGCGAGTTGGCCCGAACGTGGAGGTGATGTACTCCTGCGGATGCGGCAGCGATCACCGACAGGTAGCATGTTCCCATTACGATCCCGAGATCTATGGTTCCGTTCGCACAGGCAGAGCCTTCGCCCAAGCCCTGGTCGACGCGCTGCCGACTATGGAGTTCCAGCCGCTGACCAAGATGGGGATGGTCATGGGATACGATACGTTCCAAGCCAATCTCGATAACCCATACAAGATCGGTACAGATCCGGATCGCCTTGGCGTTGGTCTGCAGGTATTCCGGTTCAATGATATCTATCTGTCCGCACTTCCTGGCGAGACCCCGAGTTCGTTGGGCTTCTACGTTCGTGCGCGCACCAGCGATCTTAAGCACATGTACAACGGCTACGGCAATACCTATTACGACTACTTCACATGGGGGCGCTGGTTCGATATCAGTCACTATGAGTTGGAAGGCCAGCCGAACCGTTGCCAGTCTTACCGCATGGGCCAGGAAATCGTTCGTGGCATCGACATCCTGGAGCAGTCGGTTGACGCCCTCCATTATCCTGGCGACATCAATGGTGACAACTGCGTCAACGTGGGTGACCTCCAGGTCTTGGTAGCCGCCTGGGCAAGTTCTGAAGGCGATTCCAAGTGGAATCCGGATGCCGACTGCAATAGTGACGGCTACGTCAACGTTGGCGACCTGCAGGTTCTGGTGTTCCACTGGGCCGAGAGCAGCCACTGATTCCCGGTTGAATCTCCATTGCCCAAGCACACGGAAGGGTGCCGGTTCCAGGCCGACACCCTTTCGTTTTCTGCCGCACCCGATCGGCACAGAACCATGCGTCGCAAGTGACTACTTGTCGAGGCTGGCAGACCATGACGCAAAGCGGTAACATATTGTTCAGATCCGGTCACTTGAGACTGTGTGTTATCACAACGAATAAGGAGTTGATGTTCGATGACACCAGATCGCGGGCAAGCCGACATTGCTGACGACTCCGCCTCGGCCATACCGAAGTACCAGCGACTTGCACAACAACTGGCCCATCAGATCATTACTGCCAATGCTGCCGTTGGTGGACGATTTGCCGATGAGCGCGCATTGGCCGCTCGCTATCGCGTCAGTCGCGGCACCGTTCGAAGTGCTCTCAAGATCCTCGAGAGCAAGGGGCTCATTTGCCGGACAAGGGGCAAGGGAACCTTTCTCTCACGGTATCCTCAAGATTCCCACTGGTTCAGTGCCTCTAAGACGATCAGGCTTGTCCAGATCCGTCACTCCCTACGCGGACTCGATGCTCCGGGGACATATTACGGCCGAATCCATGCCGGAGTGCTGGAGATGGCTCGCACCCTTGGCCTGACCGTCAAACAGCAGCGAGTTCGCGGCTACGTTCGTGTGCCCATAATGGAGTACACCACTCCTAACCCCGACGAAATCGGCGGGGTCATCCTCTGCGGGACTTTCGACAAAGACTACATTGAAATGTATCAGTCAGAAGGTACCCCGGTGGTGGTCGTCGATTACTGGGCGCAGGACACCCCGGTTGACTGCGTGGCGGTCGACGTCGAGGCTGAAGCCAGTATCGCGGTCCGCTACCTGGCCGAGCAGGGACATACCTCTCTGGGCTTCCTGGCAGCCGCTCGCCGTGAATGCGAGACAAACCATCGAGGCTTCGATCCTGACGTTCCTCGCCTGTTAGGATGCCTGCGTCAGGCGGCCAAAAATGGAATGTCGAAATGCGCGACGCCTGGACGATCCTGGCATCGCCCAGCACGGTGTTGGAACCGGCTATCCGCCTGATGCTAAAGGCACCATCCCGTCCGACTGCAATATTCTGTCGCACTATGGCAATCACACACGTGTTGCTGCGAGTACTTCGCCGAGCCAAGATTCACTGTCCCAACGATATCTCCGTCATCAATCGAGGCAGCCCGATCGTCAACGGCCGGCATGTCACAAGTTTCGTCCTCCCGCCGGAGGTTATGGGCCAACAAGCAGTACGACTCCTGGCAGAGCGCATGCAAGGACACCGCCAGCAAGCCGCAAAACTCTTCGCTGTCGAGCCAATTGGTACTTGGCTCGACCGTCGGTCCAGCACCAGACTGCCAGCGTTCTGAGCCGGTTGTACAGTCCTCCCTGCCCGTGGGGGCTATCGTCCCAAGCGATCTGAATCACTGCTGGCGAGCCGTCAGGATGCGCACCCCCAGAAGATAAGCCAGAGACAGATCGTCTCCTCTGATACGCCCACGATAGCCATGCGCGTGCCCGTCCGGCGGACCTTTTGATTACGCGCGAGTCTCTCTCCGAGGGAAAGCTCTGATGAATATTCCTGAGCCGCGTGAAGCCAAGCCAGAGAACCAATGGTCCCAGCCCCAAGACCATTCACTGCGTCTTTTCTTGTTGGTAGGCAGGCAGTCATGTTTCTCGAAACCGTCTGCGACCAACATGGCCAACTCGCCGTAAGCGCAGTCCCAAGCAGCACGTCGACACGCTTGAACTGAAAGGCTGGTCGACCAACGAAAGAGATTCCAGCGGCAAAGAGAGACACGCAATCCGTAACGAAACAGCCCGCCGACATCCGCCGATGGGCTGCAAGAAACAGAGAGAGCGTTTCGCAAAGCGCTCGACACTGGAGCAGACGGTCCGGTGAACGGAATCGTCCACGTCCTTACGGAGTTTCCCCACCAGCTCAACATTTTGCATCTATGAGCCAAATGCACTTCTCGGCCTGACAAAGACTCCCGTATAGATGGGGCTGGTATCAGCCCATAAGACTCATCTGAATACGTGCCCCCTGTCACACCGTGTATCCATCTGGTCCGGTATCTCCGTATACCGACATGGACATCCTTGCGAATCTGCCGGCTGCTACCGACAATGCCGGCTGTTTGTTTACGATATGGAGATCCCATGGTCAGTCAAAAACACACAGTAGATTTCTGCGTCGTTGGCGGCGGCGTGGCAGGGCTTGCCGCCGCCGTGGCCGCTGCTCGCGGCGGCCTGAAGGTTGCCCTCATGCAGGACCGCCCCGTCCTTGGCGGCAACGCCTCCAGTGAGATCCGTATGTGGGTCTGCGGGGCTCATGGCCGCAATAACCGCGAGACCGGCCTGGTCGAGGAGATCCTGCTGGAGAATCGCTACCGCAACCCAGCCGGCAACTGGTCCGTCTGGGACAGTGTGTTATACGAAAAGGTTCGCTTCGAGCCGAACATCACGCTGCTGCTGAACTGCTCGTGCTGCGAGGCGACGATGGACGGCCCGCGCATCCGCTCGATCCGCGGCTGGCAGACCACCACTCAGACCTGGCATACCGTAACGGCACCGTTGTTCGCCGACTGTTCCGGGGACAGCGTGCTGGCGCCGCTGGTAAAGGCCGAATTTCGGCTTGGCCGGGAGGCTGCCGGGGAGTTCAACGAGGACATCGAGCCGCCCGTGGCTGACCGCAAGACCATGGGCATGAGTTGCCTGATCCAGGCCCGCCGATACGACCATCCACGGCCGTTCATTCCGCCAGCGTGGGCCAACGTGTACGAGTCAGATGCGCAGTTGCCCAACCGCAACCACGCTATCGGCACGCACAATAACTTCTGGTGGATAGAACTGGGAGGCGAGGACGACTCCATCCATGATACCGAACGTATCCGCGACGAGTTGCTCAAGGTAGCCTTTGGCGTCTGGGACCATATCAAGAACCGCGGCGACCACGGCGCGGAGAACTGGGACCTGGAGTGGGTAGGCTTCTTGCCTGGCAAGCGAGAGAGCCGCCGCTATGTGGGTGATCACATTCTCACGCAGAACGACGTGCGGGCCGAAGGACGATTTGACGATCTGGTCGCCTACGGCGGTTGGTCGATGGACGACCATCATCCGGCCGGGCTGCGGCACCCGGGAGAACCGACTATCTTCCACCCGGCTCCTGCGCCTTTCGGCATCCCCTACCGCTGCCTGTATAGCCGGAACGTCGAGAACCTCTTCTTCGCGGGACGCAACATCTCCACCACGCATGCGGCCCTTAGTTCCACGAGGGTCATGGCGACCTGTGCAACGCTCGGTCAGGCCGTAGGCACGGCGGCAGTGCTCGCCAGCCTGCATGGCGTAAGTCCGCGCGGACTGTACCAGCACCACGTCGATGCCCTCAAGCAGCGCCTGATGGAGGACGATTGCTACCTGCCCTGGAACCGCCGGCAGATCCCAGCTATCACGACCAGCGCTCGGCTGACCGCCGGTTGCGGCGATCCTGCGGCATTGCGAAACGGGTTTGACCGGCCGATCGGCGATGTCGATAATGGATGGACCTGCCCACTCGGCGGTTGGGTGATGTACGAGTTCGATCGGCCCACGCCGCTGCACCAGGCCCGCATCATCTTTGACAGCCAACTCGATGCTAGCGATGGCTGTCGACTCAATACGATGCCCAATTGGTACGCGGAGGACCGACCGGGCAATCCCGTACCACCGACGATGGTGCGAGGGTTCCGGCTGGAGATTCGTGACCAGCAGGGGATCTGGCAGCCGGCGGTCGGCATAAAAGACAACTATCAACGCCTGGTTCGTACGAACCTGGAAGGCCAGGCCAGCGCTGTGCGACTGATTCCGACACGAACCTGGGGGTGTGAGCAGGCGCAGCTATTCGCCTTTGACGTCCGCTGAAACATCCGGAAGACGGCTGAAGTAATTACGGGTGCTCAGCTGCGCGAGGTCATTGCCGCCAGGACGTGGCAATGGCCTTCGGCAGACGCCTGGCAGACGAAACGAAGGTGCCGCATCAGCGCGGCAGGTCTCGTCGATCCGTGCCCGGCCAGCACTCCAGACCGCCAACAGGCTTGTCAGATCTATGCCGGGTGGATCACGGAGGGTGTCTCTTTGGGAGACAGACCCTGAGGGTCATTGACCCGCGCCATCGGGTGCCGCAACCGGGCCGGTCAGCAACGGATCGCCGGTTTGCTCCATCCAACGATCCAGCCGGCTGCGCATCTGTGCCTGGATGCCGGCCCAGGCCGGATCGCCGGCCAGATTGCGAACCTCGCACGGATCGAAGACCAGGTCATAGAGTTGCTCGGCGTCGGGGCGGCATTGACGCCAGCCGTGCTGTACCCACAGATCCTTGCTCGAGCCATCGTCGCAATTCGGCAGTACCGGCGACCCCTGTTCGTTGAAGCGGCGAATGTACTTCCAGCGGTCCGTACGCACGGCCCGCTGTGGCTCATAGGCCGCATGATACGAGACCTCCGCGAAGATCTCGTCGCGGATTTGCCCGGCCGTGCCGTTAACGAGCGGCATTATGGACGTACCCTCCAACCAGGCAGGCGGCTGAATTCCCAGCAGATCGCAGAGGGTCGGAAAGATGTCGACCTGCGAGACCATCGCATCGCAGACCTTACCGCCGGTGAAGCCGGCCGGTCCCCGCATGATCAGCATTACGCCGATGCCGTGATCGGTCAGATTGCACTTCATAGCGGGAAAGGCGATGCCATGATCGGTTGTGCAGATGACCAATGTACGATCAGCCAGGCCTGCATCCTCCAGGGCCTGCAATACCTGGCCTACGCCGCCATCCAACTGCCGGGCGAGCGTGTTGTACGCGGCGATATCGTACCGCATCTGTGGCGTATCGGGCAGCGGGGCTGGCGGCCGGCAGTATCGCGAATCGTCCAGTGGGCCTGGCTCCGGGAAATCCCGATGCGTCGCATAGAAACCGACGTCCAGGAAGAACGGCTGTTGCGGCCGATTCGTCAGCCAGTCAGCCGCGGCCTGTGCGACAACCCCTGTGGCGTTATTCGGCAGCGGTACGACCTCGTCGTAACCCAACAGGGGTACCCGATCAGCGGTCGCGACATGCTGCACGCCGATCAGGACGGAACCATAGCCGGCATGGTGAAGGGTGTGTGCCAGATGCTGCTGACAGTCCTTCAGGGCGAAGCCACGATGGGCCAGTCCGGTCATGCCTGCCGAGTGGGCGTTCTGACCGGTCAGGAGGCAGGCACGGCTTGGCGAACAGGTCGGGGCACCGCAAAAGGCTTGCCGGAAGAGAACTCCCTGTTCGGCCAGCCTCTGAATACTGGGCGTATGGATCGCGTAGCCGTATGGCTGCACGTACCGGCCTGTGTCATGAGAATGGATATACAGGATATTGGGACGACTCATAAACACTCCCTCCGCTTATTTGCCGGTTGACTGCCACTGTGCCAGTGGCCTGATATCGGGCATGATCCCCACCACCTTCTCTCTGTACGGGGTCAGCAGCACTGCCACACGCATGGTTCCCGCCTTGGCGGGCAGGTGAATCAGCAGACTTGCTTACGCCGTGGTTCTGATTCTGCGGCTCTGGGGCGCCGGCCGGGGCAGCCGCAAACTTCGCGTCGGGCGGCTCGACAATGCGCGCCTGGAGATGGGCATTCCCCAGCAGGTCAGCGGCCAGGCAATCGCCTGCCAGGAGAGAAAACGCGAGCACCCCAAGAACGCATGCCAAGTAGTCCATGTCCAGTCCTGTAGAGACAACCGCAGTTACATCCGGCGCCGGGCTGACTGGGCGCCGCTGCTGTGCGGGTTTGCGGGAAGCGACTTTCGACGGACCGATGTAGTGTCGCCGAAACGAGCCGTGCCCCTATGAAGATAATTACAGGTTCGACCAGGTACGAATGCAGCGTATGCTATCGTCGACCGTTATTGGCTGCCAGTGGGAGGAACACGCCATCCACCCACCGTTCCCCACGATTACGCAGCTCATTACAACGATCGCGATAACGGCCCTGCGTGATGTGAGGCGGGTTGTCGTCGCGTGACAGGCCAAGCGCCAGTGCCTGGTTTGCTCGTGGATCACGCATGCAGTTCGCTCCGCAAGAGCCTCTCGCTGGCGTCTGACTCGCTTGGCAACGCTGCGTAGCCCAGGTTCGAACCTGGCTGTTGACTTCGCGTGCGCCCGGCCGGCAGCTTCCGGCCTCAAGCGGGGCATGTCGCACGTCTGCGACTCGAATATAAGCCCTTTGTGCGAAGTGCCTTAGGGAAGGATAACGGTTGACATCGGGCCATTGCCGCTGCTGCTGGCATGCGACTTGCTGGGAATTCTACCGGTCTTGTGCCGAGTTCTTGTATGGCGTGCTGTCGGCGCGGCGCCGGCGCCCTTGGGAGGAAGTGTAGATGCTGAAGCTATTACCGGTTGTGCTGATTCTGACGTCAATTGTGACCACGTCCGCTCCGGGACTGGTCGTCGCTTTGAAGCGGGATGCCGGACTGGACTTTGCCGGCGACACTAACCTGACCGACTCGCGGTTCTACAACGCCGAGGTTCAGCAGGTCACCGTGTCGGACGCTCCCTTGGCTACTGTCAGCAACAGTGCTTACTACAACTACGGCGCGAAGACTCAGTCCATGGGCGGCAACTCGATCAATTACGTACTGTACAGATTTGACCTCGGTTCGCTGCCAGGATTCATCGGCGGCAGGGTCAATTTTGCCCAGCTGCGTCTGTATCATGCGTCCGGGAATGGCGGTGGTTCCGGTGGCACTGCGCTCGGACAGGTGCTTACCCATGACTGGCTCGAAGGAACCAGTACCGGCGGATACCCTGGAGCAGCCGGGGGCGTCAGTTCCAAGCACCCCATTGGCTACAACACGGCCGCTAACCGAAATGCTGACGACGGGACTACCCCTCCTCTGGCATCGTGGGGGATCGGCTCGGACAGCTCTTTCAACAAGTCGGTCGACGGCGGACCGGCCGTTGCCAGCAGCAAATGGGGCAGCACGGGTGCCAACTGGACCGTCTGGACCGTCACGGACATCGTTTCCGACTGGGCGACCGGAACGGACAATTACGGTTTCTACCAGTGTGGCAACAATTACCTGTGGCAGACGAGCGAATCGGGCTCGCAATACCAACCGGTTCTTTTCATCGACTATTCACCGGACGGCCCCCCGGACGGCATCACGGACCTGACGGTCACGGGGACTGATTGGTACAAGGTCGACCTCCAGTGGACCGCGCCCAACGATGAACCCGCCGGCCCAGTCAAGCAATACGACATCCGCTATTCCACATCGCCCATTATCGACGATGCGTCGTTCGACGCAGCCTCCCAGTGCACTTGCCCGTTGCCGACACCGGCGGCCCCGGGCACCATCGAGCACCTGACGATCTTGGATCTGACTCCGGAAATGACCTACTATCTCGCGATCAAGTCGGCGGATATGGTTGGCACTGTCAGTGTCCTGTCCAACGCGCCTGTCAGCGCCACGACCTTGCCAATGGATGTAACGCCTCCCGCACCGATCACGACTCTGGCCGCTTCCGTTATCAAGCCGAACTATGTCACGCTGACATGGACGTCCGTCGGGGATGACGACATGACGGGACAGTCCGTCAGTTACGACCTGCGCTACGCCACCAGCCCGATCACGGACGACGCTTCGTTCGACGCAGCCACCCCCGTCACAGGTCTGGCCGCACCGAAGGCGCCCGGCACTGCCGAGACCTTCACGCTTCACGGCCTGACGCCTGCCACTCCTTACTGGTTCGCGATCAAGGCCTGCGACGAGGTACCCAACTGGTCGGCCCTGGGCAACGTCGTAACGTTCACCACGCTGGCGCCGGACACCTCCGCGCCGGATGCGGTCACCGACCTGCGCGTTATCGCCGCGCACATTACGGTCGCTTACCTGCAGTGGACCGCCCCAGCTGATGTCGACACGGCTGGCATGGCCGGATACGAGGTGCGCTATTCCACCAGCCTGATCACGGACGCAACTTGGGACCAGGCGGTACCGGCAGCGGACGTGCCGAGCCCGGCCTGCGCCGGGAACGGTCGAGTCGCTGACGGTTTCAGGGCTTCAACCCGATACCACCTACTACTTCGCGGTGAAGTCTTTCGACTACGCCGAGCCGATCAACGTGTCGCTGCTGTCTAACGTTGTCAGTACCACTACGCTGCCGCCGATCGTGCCGGTTACCGTCCACAACCCGTGGCTGGTTAACGATCGCGTCGCTGACACGCACAACCTCGACACGATGGCCGCGACCTACGTCAATGCCTACACCCCTGATGGCGTCGTTCCGCCGACCAGCAACCAGGACAAGGCGATCAACATCTACAACAACCAGAAACGCCGTCTCTACCACTGGGCGGACGAACCACCGAGTGTCGGAGGCAATTCCATCAGCGACCCGACGTACAACCAGAACGTCTTTGGCTGGGGCCTGTGCGGCCGGCATGCCGATCAGGGCTGCACCATCGCCAATGCCGCGGGTCTCGGCACGCAGAAGATCTCGGTACCCGGCGACTGGCAGATGCAGTTCCAGTACGACGGCCAGTATCACCTGTTCCACTCGATGATCACGTTCTACGTCTTCACACGGGACAATCCGCCGCATATCGCCAGCGCGGACGAAATCAAGGCCGACAACAGCCTGGTCCTTAATGCCGTGGCGGAAGGACGCGAATGCCCGGGCTTCCTGCTGTGCGGCGACACCGCCGATTGGGAGGCAGATGCCATCAATCATTATGGCAACGGCGGCAGCGGTGTAGTATCCACGAACTGGACCGGCGACATGGACCTGCGGATCGGTGAGTCGTTCAACCGAACGTGGGAAGCATGGGACAGCGAATACCCCACACCGCACACTAACGCGGACGGCGGCAATATCGCCGGCCCCGATGCGCCGTACCATCACGAAGCCCAGCGAGACAACAGAGATTACGTCAACTGGCCCTACTGGGAGCCCTACGGGGTAGTTCTGCCCTACGTGCACACCAGCAAGGCAACCTACCGGCGGTGGGCTAACGGTACTGATACGTTGGCGCCGGACTTCCGCAGCGCCGCCTACCAGGCGATGCTCGATCCCTCCAGCCACGACATCGCCACCTATTATGACGACGCCATCACACCCGACCTGCATGCCGCGACCGTCGGGACGACAGCCGAGGCCGTCTTCAAGATCGACGTGCCCTTCTACATTACCGATGCCAGTTTCAGCGGCGATTTCGTCAAGACCAACGCCGGCGACATATGCTCGATCTACGTCTCGAATGATGGGACATCCTGGACCCAGGTCTGGATGGCCTCATCGCTTGGCACGACGCATGTGACGAACCAGTCTCTCAGGGCCAGCGTTTTCGGCCGATGGGCCAGCTGGTATATCAAGGTCCGGCTCCAGGCGACGAATGCGCTGAGCGATGCCGGCGTCTCCAACTTCGCCGTTACAACGATCTTCGAACACAACAAGGGCGCCATGGCCTACCTGGACAAGGGTGTCAACCATATCACCCTGACTTTCGACAATGCGGTGGAACTGGCAGCCAGCGGCAACGTCCTCCATGTCCAGTACATGTGGAAGGAAAACAACGGGTCCGGCTGGAACGTCCCCAAGCAGTTCGATACCTTCGTCGATACCAGCCCGGCCACCTTCACCATCACCACCGACGGCGACAAGGTACCCCGGACTGAATCGATCCTCATGGAGATCACCCAGCCTGATGTCCTCCCACCGGCACCGGTCACCGACCTGGCCGCCCCGACGGCCGGCCTGGAACTGCGCCAGCGTTCAGGCCGACCTGGACCGCAACCGGCGACGACGGCATCTCCGGCCAGGCAACACGCTACGATCTGCGATACAGCACCGGTCCCATCACGGACATGGACGCCTTCAACGCCGCTACGCCAGTCAGCGACTTGCCCGTTCCACAGTCCGCCGGCAGCCCGGAGCAGTTCACGGTAACAGGCCTGGCTGCGGGCGTCACGTACGACTTCGCCCTGGTAGTCTACGACAAGGGTGGAAACACGTCCGGCCTGTCTAACGTGGTCACGGCGACAACAGCCGCCGACACCCCGCCGGCTGCCGTCACCGATCTGATGGCCTGCCACTCCTGCACCACACGCACCAGCCTGCAGCTCAACTGGACGGCCACGGGTGAAGACGGCACGACCGGCACCGCGACCAGCTATGACCTTCGCTATAGCACCGGCGACATTACCGACATGGCCTCCTTCAACGCTGCCACACCGATAACAGGCGTCTCGGCCCCGCAGCCGGCCGGCTGCACAGAGGCCTTTACGCTCAGCGGGCTGACCGCAGGAACGACCTATAACTTCGCACTGGTGGTCTATGATGCTTCAGGCCAGGTTTCGCCACTATCGAATGTGGCGGTAGCGACAACGCTTCCGCCGCGTAAGACGGGCGACGCCAATGATGACGGCTACGTCAATGTCGGCGATTTGCAGGCCGTCATCGCCGCCTGGGGCAGCGATGACCAGGGCGGCTGGTGGAACTGGAATCCCGACTGCGACTTCAACACTGACAGATGCATCAACATCGGTGACCTGCAGATCCTGGTCGCGCACTGGAACCAATAACAGTAACCTTCCCCAATGGCGAATGGCCCCGTCCGGCAACGTGCCGACGGGGCCATTTATTGTTCGTCGTGTGCGAGCCGGGCCGCAAGACAGCCGGCAGACTTTGGCGTCACGCCCGGCGCGGCTGCCGGTCCCGTGGTGGTGCCTTGAACCAGCCGAGAGCTCAGGACCAGCCTCGCAACCTGCTGGCGCTGGCCCTGCATCCTCTCGGCCAACAGCCGGACCGCCTGTCGGCCCATCATCTCGGGGTCGCTGGCGAAGCAGGTGACCTGTCGGTCCTCAATCATTTCACTGCCGCGACTTATAATGGAGATGTCTTCGGGACAGCGAATAGACGTCTCGCGAAGGACTCTCAGAAACGACTGAACTCCCAGGTTGTTGAAGCAGAGCACCGCGGTAGGCCGCGACCGTAACCCGACCAGCTCGTCGAGCCGCGTCATCCATCTTCGAACTGAGCGGCGCCAGCAGGATCCATTCGTCACGTATCTGCAACCCGTATTGCTGCGACGCATGACGCAGGTATCCAAGCAGACGCGGAATGTCCTCATCAAAGATGCGCAGCTCCGTATTCGATTCGCGCCGGCCCGCAGCCAAAAAGCCCAGTGATGTATGTCCCCTCTCGGCCAGATGCTTGACCGCAATCTGCGCCTCGGTCTCCACATCGACAGCCACGCAGTCAGCCACCATGTCTTTCACCCAGTAATCGACCACCACGACGGGCACCCCCTCGGACTGATACATCCGAATGTACTGCTCGTCGAACGTGCCACAAAGGATCACGCCACCGACCTCTTTGGGCGACGGCGGCTTGTACTCTGCCAGCGGCACGCGCACGTAGCCGCGAACCCGTCTCTGCCTGACCGTCAGGCCCAAGGCATGAGCCATCTGCCGAACCCCGGCGTGGATCCGCCCATAGTAGGTATCCGGGGCCGCAATCTTGGTCCCATGGATCTGGGCGAGCAGGATCGTCGAGGATGTGCTGAACCAGCGAGAGCCGCCGTAGTTGGGAGAGACAAATGTGCCCTTGCCCCTGACGCGATGGATGAGCCCCTGCGACTCGAGGATCTTCAGGGCCGCACGCACGGTGCAGCGACTGCAACCGCATTGGACCGCCAGGTCTCGTTCATAGGGCAACTGACCATCGTCGGCGAATTCGTGAGCCTGGATCCGCCGGACCAGCTGCCTGGCCAGTTGCTGATACTCCGGCTCCGTCGACGGGCCTTCCGCCGGCCTTGCTTGAGGTGGATGCAGTCCCATTACGGCCTCCCCCGGTTGCTCCCAGTAGCCCACAGGTACGACCAGGTACGAACGCTTCTTATGTTACTATCCGTCGGCACGGCCCGCCAGATCTTTCCTCGCGAAGGCGAACAGCGGGGTCACTCAACGAACGCACCAGGCAGCTCGCCGTCAGAATCACGAAGCCAGGTAGTCATCGCAAGTACGTTGCCTCCAGGCAGCGACGACGGCTGCAGGCAGGTGGGGCGCGTTGACTGTGGGCATCACCCGACCCAGGACGGATTCTGCCCCGGTCAGGATCCAGCTGAGTGTACGCAACCACGGCAGTGCTCGCACTGCTAAGTCTTTTTGTCATAAGAGACAATGACAAAAGGACGGGCCCAGGAATCCTTCTTGCAGCACCCACGTCCACTTCGCAGGAATGGCAGACTCATGCTTCCTCGGAAACCAGGTTCGAACCTGTTTGTTGAACTTCAGGACACACGCTCCTATCGACCGCCATTCGTTGCAGGGAATGGCAAGCGGAAACAGTCTTCCTAACCAACTGCCAATTTCCACGTTATCCGTATCCAACACTCCATATCGCCATTAGAAGGCGCATCTGGCATGCAAATTGCTGCAAAGTCGGTTACATGGCAGTTGGTTTCATTACGGTCGATGCCGGCTGAGTGTCGGCGATCATGGGAGGAAGTGTAAATGTTGAAACACTTGCCAGTGATGCTCATTTTAACTTTGATTGTGACCACTTCTGCCTCAGCTGTGGTCGTAGGCCTCAAGCGTGATGCCGGGCTGGACTTCACCGGCGATACGACGCTGACGGATGCACGGTTCCACGACGCCGTTGTGGAGCAGGTCACGGTGTCGGACGCCCCGCTCGCCACCGTAAGCAACAGCGCCTACTACAACTATGGCGCCAAGGACAGCTCGATGGGTGGCAATTCACAGAACTACGTGCTCTACAAGTTCGATCTCAGTTCGCTGCCGGGATTCGAAGGCGGGACCATCAATATGGCGCAGCTGCGCCTGTATCATTCATCCGGTAACGGCCTGGGCTCCGGCGACGAGAACCGTCTGGAAGAGGTGACCACTCACGATTGGCTTGAAGGCACCAACACCGGCGGCTTCCCGGGCGCGGCTGGCGGCGTCAGCGACAAGCACCCGATCGGTTATAACACCACTGCCAACCGCGATGCCGACAATGGGACCACGGGACCCCTGGCATCCTGGGGCCCTAACTCGGACAGCACGTTCAGCCCGACCAATGACGGCGGAGTGGCTGCCAACGGCAGCACATGGGGGCCTACCGGAGCCAACTGGACCGTCTGGACCGTGACGGACATCGTTGCGGACTGGGCGGGTGGCACACCCAACTATGGCTTCTTCCAGGTAGGCAACAACTACAGCTGGAAGATGAGTGAATTCGGATCGCAGTACCAGCCGGTCCTGTTCATCGATTACACGCCGGCGCCTGAGCCGGCTACGCTGACGCTCCTTGCCTTGGGTGGTCTGGCGATAGTCCGACGTCGCGTCTCTCGGTAGCCGACCATACTTATTCGCGAATATTTCTATTTCCGGAGGAGGTCACATGATTGTAAGACTTTGCATCGCAGTCAGCTGCGTTGTATCTGTCGTAGGGTCTGCCCAGGCGACTGTCATCGCGATGAAACGCGATGCCGGTTTGACCCAAGGTGGCAGCATCGGCACCCAGTTCTCGGCCTTGAGCGACGTCGATGTCGTACAGACCACCGTTAAGGATGCTCAAGTCCGCTACGATGGCAATGCACAGTACCAGAACTGGGGCACCAAGCCCCAGGCTACGGTTGCCACCAATATGGGAGTCTATGGCTTCGACCTTTCGGCCTTGAGTGGCGCAACCATCAACGCCGCCAAGCTTCGCCTGCGGGTCGGTAGCGGCAACTCGGCAATGACCTGGGCTGCTATCAAGAGCCATGATTGGGCGGAGGGCAACAAGAACGGCGGCTATCCAGGTGCCTCGCCTGCGGCCCCCGGCGTCACCTGGGCGAACCCTGCAGGGACGAACACCACCGCTCCTGGTCCGAAGGGTTGGGGTACCAACTCCGACTCGTCGTTCAGCGATGCCAGCGATGGGGCTGATCTGTACACCGTGACCAGTTTCAATAGCGTCCCCGGCGGGGCTGCTTGGTGCGTCGCCGATGTTACCAGCATCGTCCAGGACTGGGTCAACGGCAGCAAGCCCAATTACGGCCTGTACGTCGCCGCCGGCAACCACAGCATCTACTTCAGCGAGTCCGGCACCGCGAATGAGCCGGTCCTGTTCGTCGATTACACACCCGTACCCGAGCCGGCCACCCTGGCGCTGCTCGCCCTCGGCGGTCTGGCCCTGATCCGGCGTCGTACGGCGTAACATCTTTGCATGCTCCGGAGGACAAACCATGTCCTCCGGAGCATGTCATCATCGCTTTCCCCTACATCAACAGCCGACACCTGAGTCGGTCGGTACCTTGCATCCAGCCATCTCCCGTTTCCAGCAGCGCGAACGGCCTTTTCTAGACCGGTTCCGTGTTCCTGTTCACTGTCGATGACATCACGGGAATGAACCGATGTTCAGATAAAGCATCATGTCCCAAACGCCCCCCTCGCTGCGCGGCAGGCCGGGCAGGAACCACGTCAGGGCGGATCGTACTGCCAGACAGGGCCTCGCCTGCCAATAGCGAACAAGCAGGTTCGAACCTGGCTGTTGATATTGTGTGCGATAGACAATCAACCATCGTCTCGTCCAGGCCCTCACCTGAATCGATCGTGTACGGCGTAAGTGCTGTCTAACACAACAGTTGCTGCCACGTTACGGATTGGCTCAGGTCGGCGGCTGACCGTTTGGCATGCCAATTGCATGCTCTGGGCACCTAAGGCGGCCTATGTGAGGCCGACGCTGGCAACGCAAGACTCTTTGGGAGGAAGTTGGATGCTCAAGCAGTTAGCGATTCTATTGATCCTGACGTTCGTCGTAACCACCTCGGCTTCGGGCGTGGTCGTAGGCCTCAAGCGTGATGCCGGGCTGGACTTCACCGGCGATACCGCACTGACCGATGCACGGTTCTACGACGCCGTTGCGGAGCAGGTCACGGTATCGGATGCCCCCCTGGGGACGGTCAGCAACAGCGCTTACTACAACTACGGAGCCAAGACCACCTCCATGGGTGGTAATTCACTCAACTATGTGCTCTACAAGTTTGATCTCGAGCTCGCTGCCGGGCCTGGCTGGCGGCACCGTCAACATGGCCCAGCTGCGTCTGTATCACTCCTCGGGTAACGGGGGTGGTGCCGGCGGTAATGGGCTGGGGCAGATAGTCACCCACGATTGGCTCGAAGGCACCAATACCGGAGGTTTCCCGGGGCAGCTGGCGGTGTCAGCGCCAAGCATCCCGTCGGCTACAACACCACCGCCAACCGCGATGCCGACAATGGGACCACGGGTCCTCTGGCGTCCTGGGGCACCGACTCGGACACTACGTTCAGTCCCGCAAACGACGGCGGCCTGACATCGACCAGCAAACAGTGGGGCAGCGGCGGTGCCAACTGGACCGTCTACACCGTCACGGACATCGTTTCCGACTGGGCTTCTGGAAGTCCCAACTACGGCTTCTACCAGGTAGGCAA
Organism: uncultured Planctomycetota bacterium; assembly: GCA_963787325.1. Lineage (GTDB taxonomy): Bacteria > Planctomycetota > Phycisphaerae > UBA1845 > JANYLN01 > CAWBCK01. The sequence goes on along the minus strand of CAWBCK010000005.1, from coordinate 3,984,898 downwards.
CAATTACAACTGGAAGACCAGCGAAAGCGGCTCGCAGTATCAGCCCGTTCTTTTCATCGACTATACACCGGCACCCGAGCCGGTCACGCTGGCGCTGCTCGCGCTCGGTGGCCTGGCGATAGTCCGTCGACGTGGACTGTAATGTTTTCCCATGCTCCCGGAGGGTATGCCACCCTCCGGGAGCATCCCCTATAACGCGTCTGCCATAATTGGGGGATAACGATCGGCTGTGGGCTGCCTTGCTCAGGTAAGCCGCATGCATCTTCGCTGGACATTGTCACTTTCAGACACTAAGTGGGAGATTGGATATGATGTGCCGCAAGATGAATATGGTTGTCGGTTGCCTGGCGATACTGGCGAGCATCCAGTTTGCCGCCGGGGCGACAGTCGTAATGGTCTTGAAGGAGGGGGCGGACTTCCGGAGCGGCGGAAATCTGGATGCACTCTTCAGCACTGCCACGGTTGCCAACGTCGTACCTCAGTCCGTCAACGACACCTCCTTCGACAGCAATCCCGCTTCCTACTATACGGTCTTCGGCACCAAGGCGAGCACCTTGGGATCATGCCTGTTCAAGTTCGATCTGTCAGACATTCCTGCCGGAGCAACCATCTACAAAGCACAACTGCGTCTTGCGGGCGGCCAACGGCAACACGGGTGTAACCGGGGCTCGCGTTACCACGCACGACTGGAGCGAGACTACTGCATGTATGGCCGGCCCGGATCATCCTGCCAGCCCGAACAAGACCTGGGGCCCGAACTCGGATTCCTACTTTGGTGCGGCTGACCATGAGGCTGCCACCAGTTTCAATTCGGTTCCCACCGGCGCGGCCTGGCTGGTCAAAGACGTGACGGCCGACGTGCAGGCATTCATCGACGGCACCCTGCCAAACTACGGCTGGTTCGTCAATCCCGGCAACCACTCGCTGCTGATGAGCGAGAACCTCACGGTAACGGACCACCCGGCATTGTTCATCGCCTTCGAACCGGGGTTTGACATGCCGCCGCTGGCGGTGATGAGCCTGGCAGCAGACGACCCGCAATTGCACGAACTCACCCTCACATGGCGAGCACCGCTCGATGACAACGGCGCCGACAACGCTGCTGCCAGCTACGACCTCCGCTATTCGACGGATCCCATCGACGCCAGTAACTGGGACATTGCCACCCAGGTAACCGGCGAGCCGGTTCCCGCCATCCCTGGCAGCGACGAATCTCTGGTCGTTTCCGGCCTGGCCGCCGACACCACCTATTATTTTGCGATCAGATCGGCGGACGCCGCCGGCAATGTCAGCGATCTATCTAACGTGGCCAGCGCACAGACGCTTCCGGATGAGAAGGATCCGCCGGCAGCGGCTGCCGACTTGCACGCCGTTGATGTTCGCGCCACAGCCTGACCCTCAACTGGACCGCCACCGGCGACGACGGCACGACAGGTAACGCCACCTATTACGACATCCGCATGAGCACCACCCAGATTACCGAGACCAACTTCGATGCCGCAACTGTGATTCCCCAGAGCCTCTATCCAAAGGCACCGGGCATGCCCGAGAGTCAGTTCGTCTCCGGCCTGACTCCAGGCGACACCTACTGGTTCGCTATCAAGGTCGGCGACGAAGTATTCAACTGGTCGCCTGCGACGATCATTCAGGTATCCACTGCCGCTGGATACGACCACCCCGGCAGCCGTTGCGGATCTGGCTGTAACGGTTGCCGGCGCCTTCAGCGCCGATCTGACCTGGACCGCCACCGGTGACGATGGCAAACCGGGACCGCCGCCGGCTATCAGATCCGCTACTCGACCGCACCGATTGATTCCGGCAACTGGGACACGGCCACGGCCATGCCGAACACCATCACGCCCCAGCCGCCCGGCAAGCAGAGCATTTCACGGTCAGTGGTCTCCAGCCGGACAGGGCGTACTACCTGGCCATCAGGGTCCGAGGATGAAGCAGGCAACGTCTCGGGCTTGTCGAATGTGGTCACCGTCTCGACCGCGGCAGAGCCGGTCCTGCCGCTGGTCACGACCGTCAAGATCGTCGAGAAGGACGGTGTAACGACTGCCGGCTATCCCGTAATGCTCTCGCTGGTCTTCAAGGAAGGCGACGTGGCAGACAATGTCACCGCCCGCGTGGCAGGCCAGTACCTGCCAACGCAGACGGACGTGAAGATCCGCTACCCGGACGGCTCCGTCAAGCATGCCCTCGTATCGTTCCTGCTGCCGAGCCTGGAGGCCAATCAGACCGCGTCCGTGGACATCCTGGCCGGCGGGCCCAATGCCGACCAGCAACCAATGACGAAAGAACAGCTGCTGGCCAGGGACTTTCGATGCACCGAATGACGATTACGCTGAACGGCATACCCACCGTCGTCAGCGCTCGGCGAGATGCTCCGCAATGCGCAGCATCCGTCGGAACGTGGATTGCCGGGGACATCTGCAACGAGTTCGTCATCCGCGACTTGGACACGAACATCGCCAATCAGCTGAATGTGCAGTACAACGTGCGGGTTTTCAGCGGCTATGACGGCATCCGGGTCGACACCGTCGTGGAGAACTGCTGGAGCGAGTATCGCGGCAATCTAACGTACGATGTCTCCTTGAGCCTGGGCCAGGAGAACCCGCAGGTGGTTCTGGCCAAAGAAGGGCAGTTGCAGTACCACTGCACGCGATGGCACAAGGTGTTCTGGCAGGACAACACGCCCGCGATCTCCGAGATTCATTATGATTTCGCATACATGATCGCGGCAGGACTGTTTCCCAATTACGACCGGACCCTGGTGGTCCCGCAAGGCACGATCAGCAGCCAGTACAACTCCTGGTCCAATTCGGCCCATGACATCATGCAGCCCGGCATCGTCACGACCTATTTCCCGCAGACTGGCGGCCGGCCGGAGATCGGCCTGTATCCCGCCTGGACGGTCCTTTACCTGTACACCATGGACAACCGCATGAGGGAAGTCACGCTGAACTGTGGAGACGTAGGCGGCACCATCCCCATCCACTTCCGCGAATCGGACCCGACCCGCTCCTTCGTCAACCATGTGATGAGCATCGACGATCGGCCGACCATCTGGGCCAGGCTGGCCGACGTACGACTACACCAAGGCAGCGGACAAGCTGCCGCCCAACATCGGTCCTCTGGGTACCATCTGGAGCGTCGACCTGAGCCATCAGGCCTCCTTCGCCTGCGTCCCGTATATCGCTACGGGCGACTACTACTACCTCGAAGAGATGTACTTCTGGGCGGCCTATGATCTGGCCGACGGCAACTACGGCAACCGCCAGGGTTCCGTGGGCATCATTGCCGAACCGCAGACCCGCGGAAAGGCGTGGGGTATCCGCAACGTTGCTGACGCTGCCAACATGGCTCCCGATGCGGACGTCCTGGAGAAAGACTACTTCACTGAGAAGGTCAACAATAACCTCAACTACTGGACCGGCATATACGTCACCAACGGGAACTATCCGTCCATCCATTACTGGGAAGGACAGGGTGGTACGGATGGTTCTCTGCAGGCCAACTCCGTGGAGTATACCAGTCCGTGGGAAGACGACTTCGTGCTGATCAGCCTGGGGCACATCAAGGACATTGGCTTCAATTCCAATGCCCTGGTCGACTGGCTCGGCGACTCCATCGTCAATCGCTTCCACAACCCCGACTTCAACTGGTTCCGCGGCCCCGCGTACCACATCTCCACGAAATACGTGGATCCTGACACCGGAGCCACGAAACGCTATGCCACCTGGGCCGACGTCAACGCCTCGTTCGCCTCGCAGCCGGGTCCCAGCGACTTCCCCGACCCGGACGGCACAGACACGTATCGTTACATCGCCCGCTCGGCCCTGGCGACGGTGACCTATCTGCCGGGTGGCCAGGATGCCTGGAACTGGCTGAACTACCATGTCCACAGCGAAGACCGCCTCAAGTACAGTCCCACGTTTGCCATTGTGCCTGCCGGCAGACTCATTGGCGATATCAACGGCGACAATCGGGTCAACGTCGGCGATCTGCAGACTGCTCGTGACAGCCTGGAGCAGCCAGGCGAACCCGCCCAGCAGCAACTGGAACCTAATGGCAGACTGCAACTATGACGGCTAAGTCAACGTACGCGATCTGCAGGTGATGATAAGCAATTGGGGTAACCAGGCACCATAGTTCGAGAGCGCACACGCCCGGCCCGCCAGCCGGGATTCCATACCTCGGGAGGTTTCAGCCAGACGGCGGGAGGATACAATCTTTCCCGCCGTTGGCTTGAACCCTTTTCAGTCAGACAGATGACCGGAGGCAGATCCCGGAGAACAGGCATGTCCCTTCTGCGACTTGCAGTCATCGGTTGCGGCAACTGGTCACGCACCATGCACCTGCCGGCGCTGATCAGGCTGGCACGGACTCAGGCAGCCTCGTTCGCAGGCGTATGCGATCTGAACCTGCAGACCGCGCGGGAGTATGCTCGTACCCTGGCGAGACAGCAAGACGAACCACCCGTTTTTGCGGATATCGACGACATGCTGCAGCGGCAGCAGCCAGACGGCGTACTCGTGCTCGTACCGCCGCCGGTGGCCGCCGCGGCAATCGAGCACGTTGCACACCGTCGTGTCCCCTTCCTTACGGAGAAGCCGCCGGCTCCCGATACGGTGACGCATCGCAGGCTGATCGAGCAAGTCGGCGATCTTCCTCACCTGGTCGCTTACAACCGCCGGCACGCACCATATGTGCAGCAGGCCAAAGAGTGGATGCAGGACCGGCCGATTCAGTCTGTCACGGTGCTGTTCAGCCGGTATCAGCGACGCGAACCGGATTTCACAACCACGGCAGTCCACGCAATCGATACGGCCTGGTACCTGGCCGGCGGAAACCTCGCAGCCGTGCGGGTGGAAGCGGCTCCGGCGGGTCAGGCGATCAGTATTTTGTGACCGGCTGGACGCATGCAGGGGTGCGGCTTGATGTGCTGATAACCCCAGACACGGCGTCAGCCGTCGAGCATTATGTCGTTCGGTCCGCGGAACGTACGGTTTTCCTGTCATTTCCGCAAAAGCAGATGATGGATCTGCCTGGCGTCGTGGAACTGCACGAAAGCAACAGGGTTGTCTCGCGCATGAGTGCAGCCGAATTCGGCATGGACGCGACGGACTTTCCGACGCTGGGCGGGATCCTGGCAGAGCAGACGACCTTCTGCGGGATGCTGCGGGGCGAGGCGAGAGCGACTTCAACCTTAGCCGGCACCCTGCAGACCCAGCAGGTTCGCGAGGCGCTGTCGCATCTGCTTGGACAAGGCGGCAGAGGCAGAATCGACCTGGATCTGCCTCGCGGTCCGAACTGACTTCTCGCTGTCGAGCCGCACCTTTCCGGTGCCGCGGCTGCTGACGGCACGTTGTACAAGCGAGAGTATCAGGCATGGTCCTTGGGTGAGTTCAGGCATATGGAGGCGGACGACGGCCAGGCTGGGGATCCAGTTGTACACGGTGAAGGACGAGGCCTCAAAGGACCTTCTCGGAACCATCCGCCGTGTCGCTCGCCGGATGATAGAAAGGATGTGAGAGCATGCCAGTGCCACGATTTCGCAAGACGGTTATTGCTGAATTTCCCAACCCTCAGGGACCTGCTGCGATTAACACCTTTTCGTCCATGGGTGACATCAACGCCAATGGTCGGCCGGATTTTGTCGCCTGCGGCAGAAATGGAAAACTGGCCTGGTTTGAGAATCCCGGCAGACCGGACGTCCCCTGGACCGAGCATCTGATTGACGAGTGGCAGAGTCTGGAGTGCGGGGGCAGCGTCGTCGATCTGACCGGCAACGGCTTCGGCGACGTGATCGACGGCAGCGACTGGCGTCACGATGAGATCTTCTGGTGGGAAAATCCCGGCAGGGCAAACGGAAAATGGACGCGCCGCGTGATCGCTGAAACCGGACACGGCCAGTTTCATGACACGATCATCGGAGACGTTACGGGTGACGGCGTAACATCGCTGATCTTCACCAATCAGCAGGGTGGAGCACAGCTTTGTCGTGTGCCGCTGCCCAGGGATCCCAGGGTCAGCCCCTGGCCCGGCCTGGAAGTCATCGCTTCGGAACTGACCGAGGACAACCCGTGGCGGCCGCCCCGTTTCCGCCAACCGGAGGAAGGCCTGGCCGTTGGCGATATTGACGGGGACGGCCAGAACGAACTGGTCTGTGGTACGCATTGGTACAAATGGACCGGCCAGCGGTGGCGCAAGCACAAGTTTGCTCAAGGGTATCTGTCGACGAAAGTGGCGATCGGCGATGTCGACGGCGACGGCCGCAACGAAATCGTACTGGCGGAAGGCGACCCCTGCATCTTCGGCAAGAACCAGGGCGGCAAACTCGGCATCTTCAAACCGACGGGCGATATTGCCGCCTTGTGGCAGGAAACGATACTGCTCAGCGGATTGCTGGATGCCCACAGTCTTCAACTGGGGCGAGTGTGCGGTAGTAACCGAATGGACATCCTTGTGGGCGAGATCGGCGTGGCTGATCGGGAAAAGAACGAGTATATTCGCCGACCCCCGCGTGTGATGATCATGGAGAACATGGGCGACGGCAGCTACTGTCGGCACATCGTCGATGAAGGCACGGGAATCCACGAAGCCCTGCTTGTGGACGTTTACGGGCGCGGCGTGCTCGATATCGCAGGCAAGCCGCTGCACGGGCCGGAGAAGTGGAACCTGCACGTCTATGTGAATGAGAACGGGGCGTGACGCGGACGGGGTGCCCCTTTGCGTGCTGGGGAGCCGGAAGCGACCTGTCTGCTATTGTAGCGCGGGAGATGTATGCGATGGAGTACAGGATGCTGGGCAAGACCGCGATGAGGGTATCTGCCCTTGCCCTTGGATGTATGACCTGGCTCGATACGGTCAGCGATCCCGGAAGGCCGTATCCGATGGACTTTTTTGACAAATATGGAATCCCCAGGCGTTAAGTCACTCCTGATTGATCCACGTTGCAGAGGCGAAGGACTTTGCCCCGGACGCTGGCTACACGTGCGAGGCATCGGCGCCGTCACTGAAACGCCTGCCCGCGCAGGTGCGTGATCTCGATCTGATCGTGGCCGGGACCCTGATCGCTGTTGCGCTTCCAGTAGAACGTATCGGCTGCTGTAGTATTGGAGATCGCTTCGGCATTCTCCTGGCGGACCAGCCGGGCTGGCGAGCCCTGCACCACGAACGTGTCGCGCTGGCCGTTGTACTGCAGCCGGCTGGCGGTCACCATGTTCGTGCCGCCATTGCTGAGGTGCTCGTCCAGGCTGACCATCTTGCCGTCGGCGATGAGGTTGGCCAGCTTCGCCCGCTGCATCCACTGGCTGCTGTCCGCACCAGCCGCGGCCTGGGCGAACTGCACCCGCAGGTTGTCGCAGTTCAGCGTCGCCTCCCGGCCGGGCATCGTCCGCAGCAGGTCGATCTTCGCCCCCAGCGCAGTCGCCAGCTCGCCGCCGAAGCGGATCTTGCCGCCCGCCAGGTGGATCATATTAACCCCGCCGTCAAAGACCGCCTCGCGATCCGGCAGAATGAAGAGCATCGCGTTCTGCCAGGAAAAGACCGTCTGGCTCAACCCGCTGTCAGGCCGGCACCGCGCTTCGGCCATAACCGCCTGCGGGTCGCTCGCCCGCGGATCGTTCGCCAGTTCCGCAATCCCATAGTTCTCCACCAGCAGATTGCCCTTGCCCTCGATCTCCATCTGCTGCCGCTCGAGGTCAACCACAAACTTCGGCCCAACCGCCAGCAACCGGCTCGTGAGGATGTTCCCCGTATCGTTATAACGCGGCATCTCGGCCTTCGCGTTGCCATCAGCCTCGATACGGATCGGCTCGCGCGCCGCACCCGACGCGTTCATACCAGCCGCACTGTCATCCCTTGCCGGCGCCCAGCCCTCCGCCGCGGGGAAGGCCTCGACAAGCTGCTCGCGTGCCTTGTCCAGGAATCGCGCCAGCCGTTGCGGCGACGTCTTCTCCGCCGGCTCTGGTGCCACCGACTCAGACACTGGCCGCAGGTACACCTCCATCCGATCGCCGGCGAAGTCGAGTTCCTTCCGGCCGGTCGTCGCGTTCGTCTGCACCGCGTGCACCTGCCCGACGAACTCCGCCACGTTCCGCTCGCCGTGCATCTGCATATGGTCGGTCCAGCGGATCCGCAGCGGCTGCGCTTCTGTGAGCTTACGCCCCTGCAGATCCTGGCGCACCTGCAGCGTCAGTTCCCCCCCGGCCGGCACGGCAATATCCTGCACCTTCAGATTGCCGCGAATGATCGGGGCAGCGATCGCGTACTCGGCCGTCGAAACCGTCGCCGGCTCGTCGCCCGCGCCTTCGATGGCAACCACGTCGATCGTCTTGCCGTTGGCGATCGACGCCTTCAGACGCTCCGCCACGAGGTTCAGCGGCCGCTTCGGGTCGGTGATCCGCACATTGCCCGTGGCGACGAGATTGCTGACCGCCACCTTTTCCCGTGACGTTTGGGCAGGCCGGCTCGCAGCGGCGCCTTCCGCTGGTGCCTCAACAACCGGACTCAGCGTCGCATCGATATGGTCCGCCTCGATCTTCGACGGTCCCTGCACGACCACCGCATGACCAGTCGCAAGCGCATGCCGCGGGTTGCTCCGACTCGCCGAAGCTCGTTCAAACTCCACGTCCAACTGATCGGCGGAGATCGACCGGGCCTGGCTTTCTCCCGCCTCAGCCTTCGTCGTCAGACTGACCCCGCCCGTACCACGGGCCGTTCGGATCGGCCCGAACGTCTTACCCTCGCCAACCGTCGGGAAGAACGAAATCCGCAGCTCCTCCGAGCAGATCGAATCGGCGCCGCGCTGGACCAGCGCCGCCCCGCTGATCACCGCCGACTCCGCCACCAGCCCCTTGAGCGGACCGGCCGACAGCGCCTGCAAAGCCTTGTCCTGCGGGATCGCAAAGACCCCTTCGTACATCGCCAGCGTCGCAGCCGCGCGCTTATCCGGCAGGCGCAGCGGCAGCACAGGACGAATCCCGAGCCCGGCGGAAAGCGACGCCCGCCGGAACCGCATCGACAATCCCTTATGCCACTCGATCCGCGTTGGCCCTTCGGCTGAGATCGCGTTGGCATCGGCGCTGACCAGTGTCTGCCCCGCCGGCGACTCAACCGCCTCCCCCGCCCCAATGATCTGAAGCGTACCGTCCATAACGCCAGCCTGATCGAAGCGGATATCGTGCCCCGCCAGGTACCGGCCCTGCACGTCGGCAATCTTCGCCATCATCGGCGGCACCGAACGGATCCGGCCGGACCGGCGGACGGCGTCATAGAGCAAGTCTGTACATTCGATCGTGTTACTCTCGTCAGCCAGCACGACCTGTTGGCCGGCCGCGTGAATGAGCGTCGTGCGGCCCGCCTCGTCCGCAGGCTGACGTTTGGTGGCAGCGATATCGAGTTTGCCGGCCCAGGTCACGATCGCCCTGTCCTTGTCAGGCACCTCGACATCTGCCGCATCCTTTTGCGCAGATTTCGTCGAGGAGCGTGTGGCCGCAGCGCCGCTGGCGCTGGCATGTGTATCGACCAGCTCCGCCGATTGCCGGCTGCGCGGGCCTACATCAAACGTGATGTCCAGCAGCTTGTCGGCGTCGAGATGGGCGATGGTCTTCTCCCCTCGCAGCTGCTTGACATGAACCGGGCCTTCGAACGCTGCCACGTACACATCGACGAAACGGGACGCTGCCGCAGCCGTAGAGGCTGCCCGCGTCGTCACGGGCCGGGTCGCAGGAGCGACGCTGGCTGTTGCCGAGGCCATTCTTACCGGCGGCCTTGCGAGAGACCTTCTCTGCCTGTGCGTCTGACCCGCCGTCAGCAACGGGTTGTCTCCCAGGTTGAAGGTACCGCGCAGCACGATCGTGCCGCCGTGCAGGATCTCGAGGTGTTCGAGGCGATCCTCCTGCCGGCCATATACCAGCCGTAAGCCCTTGGAATCGACATCAAACTTCGCGGACTGGACCTTCACCGCGCCATCGCTTCGAATCAGCGACAGGTCGTCATCAAAATACAGCGAGTCCATCTTGATGCGGATGACGTGTTCGGGGTGGCGGTCCATCGCCTCGAAGTCCGGATGGCTCTGACGCCACTGGCGGGTCGTCAGGTCGATGCGAATCTCGACGTCCTTTGTCAGGGTCCCGCGCTTTGGCTTGTAGTTGTCCCGGCCAGCCGGTTCGACATAGATCTGACCCTCGGCGGCAGTCACCTGGAGGATCTGACCATCTTTCATGAACTTCGACAGGGACGGCCGAACGACGTGCACCTGGTCGCCGTCCTGGCCCCTCGGGTCCCACTCGTCGGCCTGGAGCAGGTACTGAAGCTGCCCATGCGAGTCAAAAACCTTGAACTCGGCCTTTCCAGCCGGGGCGAAGTCTGATGTTACGGACGCCGGGCATCGAGCGGGACGGCACGGCCGGGGCCGTGGACGTTGGTGCGATAGTGATAGTCGGAATCGGCGCAGCAGGCTTGGCAGGAGCCGGATTGTGGCTGCCGTACAGGCCGTAGACGACCAGTACGAGCCCCAAGGCCCCCGCGCCAATGATCACTCGTCGCAGCATAGTGTAGGCCCTCATATTGGGGGTGGGCTGGCGCCCAACCTGAAAGTGTTAGCATAGTCCAGAATTGGCGATACTGCCAGTGGCCCGTACCTGGCTGCCGGTGGCTGCAAGCGATGTGCCTTTGGCAGCTTGCCTGCCAGTGCCGGATGGGAGACCCCTGCCAGCGGTCGCTCAGCCGGTACGGCGATTATCGCCGCCCGGCATGACCCTGCCGGTAAGACTCGACCCACTCCTCCCACTCCCCAGCCTGCCATAGCAGATGCTGGATGGCCTCCGAAACGGCCCCGTGGCCGCCAGACCGACTCGTAACGTGCTGCGCCGCTGACTTGACCGGCTCGATGGCATTGGCCGGGGCGATCGGGTAGCCGCACCGTGCCATCACCGACAGGTCCAGCAGGTCGTCGCCCATGTAGGCAACCTCGTCGTCCGTCAGACTGTTCTCAGCGAGGAGATGCTCGTAGGCGTCGACCTTATCATTGCGACCCAGAATGGTCAGATCAACCTTGAGCTGCGCGGCCCGGGCTCGGACGGCCGGCTGGTTCCGCCCCGACAACAGGCCGACCAGCCGACCCGTTCGGCGCCATAGATTCACAGCCACGCCGTCCTGAATGCTGAAGGCGATCGTCTCGCAGCCCTGTGCGTCGAGATACACCCGGCCGTCCGTCAGAACGCCGTCGACGTCCAGCAGCAGCAGTCGGATGCGGGAGAAACAGTTGTGATTCCGGTCAGCAGCAGTATCATTCATGATTCGTGCTCAAAGCCGGCGGATGCCTTTGCAGCGTGCCGCCAGGAGATAGAATACGTCGCCCAAGTCGCTTAAGAGACGGCGATTATAATGGCCAGTGACGGAGACCGATAGATGCGGATACTTTCAGGAATTCAACCGAGCGGCCGACTGCACCTGGGCAACTACTTCGGCGCGCTCAAGCAACACATCGAGATGCAGGAGCAGCACGAGTGCTTCTACTTCATCGCCAACTACCATGCCCTGACGACCGTCCAGAATGCCGCACTGCTCCGCGAATATACCCGCGGCGTCGCGCTGGATTACCTGGCACTCGGCCTGGACCCCAACCGGGTCACCTTCTTCCGCCAGTCCGACGTGCCGGAGGTCTGCGAACTGACCTGGGTGCTTAACTGCGTCACGGGGACCGGCCTGCTGGAACGGGCACATGCCTACAAGGACAAGGTATCCAAGGGCATCGCTGCAAGCATGGGCCTGTTCTGCTACCCCGTGCTGATGGCCTCCGACATCCTTATCTATAAGAGCCAGCTCGTCCCCGTCGGCAAGGACCAGGTCCAGCACGTCGAAATGGCACAGGACATGGCCGGTTACTTCAACACGACCTTCGGCTGCGACGTACTCGTCCGCCCCGAATCGAAACTCGGCGAGGCGCCGGTCGTACCGGGCGTCGACGGCCAGAAGATGTCCAAGAGCTACAACAACACGGTCGAACTGTTCGCCGGACCCAAACAGGTCAAAAAGGCAATCATGAGCATCAAGACCGACAGCACGCCCGTCGAAGACCCCAAGGATCCAACGGCCGATAATGTATTCGCCCTGCTCAAGCTCTTCGCCCCTGAACAGGAGACAGCCGAGTGGGACGCCCGCTATCGCAAAGGCGGCATGGGCTACGGCGAGGCCAAGAAGCGGCTGTTCGAGCTCTTCGAGGATCGCTTCGCCGGGCCGCGAGAGAAACGCGCCGAACTGGTGGCCGACCCGTCGTACGTCGACGACGTGCTCCACGAGGGCGGCAAGAAGGCGCGGGCGGTGGCCAAGCAGACCATGGACGAAGTCCTTTCGGCATGCGGGCTGGCGACCAGCCGGCTGGAAATGGCGGTTAAGTGAGCCAGGAACCTAACAACTATCGCGTATCGCTCGACGTCTACGCCGGGCCGCTGGATCTGCTGCTGTACCTGATCCGCCGCGAGGAAGTCGACATCTACGACATTCCGATCTCGCGGATCACGTCGCAGTACGTGCAGTATGTCGACATGCTGCGCGAACTCGACCCGGACAGCATCGGCCAGTTCCTTGTGCTGGCGGCCACGCTCATGGAGATCAAATCGCGGATGCTGCTGCCGACGCCGCCCGAAGAGGTCGCCGAGGAAGATGCGATCGATCCACGGGCCGACCTCGTCCGGCAGCTGCTTGAATACAAGCGATTCAAGGACGCTGCCGACGACCTCCAGCGGCAGGGACAGGAGTTCTCACAGCGGTTTCCGCGGGCGCCGGGCGCCTCGACTAACGAGCGCACCTTCGACCTCGAAGACGCCGAAGTGTGGGACCTGCTGGCGGCCTTCAACAACCTCATGCTCCAGACCGGCCGGGCCGGCTACAAGCACGAGGTCATCTACGATGACATGCCGATCGCCACGCACGCGCTGAAGATCGTCGATTATCTTCAGAAACAGGGCGGTTCGGTGGAGTTCGCCAATCTCTTCGCGGATAAGACGCGGTCGCAGTGCGTAGGCATGTTCCTTGCCCTGCTCGAGCTCGTCCGACGGAAACGCGTCCGCGCCGACCAGGACCGGCCGTTCGGCCAGATCTTCGTCTTCCTTCTGGACGCCCGGCCGCTTACCGCGCCGGAGGTAGCCGAGTCGTTCGGGCCGGAAGGGCCGGCGCTGGTGGATAACGACAGACACGCAGACGGCGGGCAGGAGACAGAAACCAGAAGCCACGAGTCAGAAGGCAGCAAACAATGGCCCGAAGCCGACGAGAGCCAGTCGGCTCGAACAGATCCCCAGCAAGGCGCCGGCGATAAGATGGGCTCCATGCAGGACGAATCCGGAGGCGATGATGACACCTCAGCAGGTAACGGACAAACTGAAGGCGATGGGCTACAGTCTGCCTGACGTACCCCAGGCGGTCGGTTCGTATGTACCGGCCCTGCGTAGCGGGTCGATGGTGTACGTCAGCGGCCAGCTGCCCGTGCGCGACGGTAAGGTGCAGGTGACCGGCAAACTCGGACGGGACGTCTCCCTCGAAGCAGCCCAGGAGGCCGCCAGGATTGCCGCGCTGAATGGCCTGGCTGCGGCGGGACAGGCGGCCGGCGGCATCGACAACATCGCCCGCATCGTGCGTCTGGCGGTATTCGTCAACAGCATGCCGGGATTCGCCGACCAGGCCAAAGTGGCCAACGGCGCCTCGGACCTGCTGCAGGCAGTGTTCGGCGAGGCAGGCAGGCACGTCCGCGTAGCAGTGGGTGTGGCGGCATTGCCACTGGATGCGGCGGTCGAGATTGAACTGTGGGCCGAATGCAGCAACTGAAGCGCCCGGCAATGGCGCCGTGTTTCACGAGCGTTGATTCGATCCGATGGGTTGCTTAGAATCGCCCGAAGTCGCAGTCTTCCACGGGCAAACGGTTCAAGGAGTCACGTTAATGGCAGGCGATCATATACAGGAATTCACGGACGATAACTTCGAGCAGGAAGTGCTTCAGGCAGGCCAGCCGGTGCTGGTGGACTTCTGGGCGGAATGGTGCGCCCATGCAGGATGCTCACGCCGACGATCGAGGATCTGGCCACCGAATACGCCGACCGCATCAAGGTTGGCAAGGTCAATACGGATACCAGCAGCGACATCGCCTCACAGTTCGCCATCAGTGCCATCCCGACGATCATGCTGTTCCGCGACGGCGAGCCGGTCAAGAAGTTCGTCGGCATGAAGACCAAACGCGACCTGCAGAGCGCCATTGAAGAGGTCCTGGCGGGCTGATCGCTCCTGCGTCGCAGACGGTTTCAACGGCTCTGGCTTTGCGAAAAGCAGCGGCGGGCAGTTGAAGCAACAAGTGGCCGCCGCACTATGGCAAAAACTGGGTGCCGCTGGCAGCTTTCCTGACAGTGCGATGCTGCAAAAGGCCTTGCTGTTCGTCCCTGCAGCAGTTTGACTCTATCTCCAGCAGGAAAAGACACGCGCTCTCCGGGTGGCATGGCCCTGCTTTGCAGAGCCATGGTCGTTGGCCGCTACAGGAAAACCGAATCTTCTCTAAGGCTCGACCAGAGACTTCGGCATCACCTCGTTAGCAACGACCTGCCCCAGCGTCTGGCGTCTGCGGATCAGTTCAACAGAGCCATCCCGGGTGATCATCACCTCAGCCGCCTCGGGGAATGAGTTGTAGTTCTTCGCCGCCATGCTCGAGCTGTACGCCCCGGCCCCGCCGACCACCACCAGGTCGCCGATCCGCGTCTCCGGCAGCTCGCGAGGCAGCAACGCCTCCGGATCGCCCGGCGCCGGCGTCAGGACGTCCCCGCTCTCGCAGCAATGCCCGACCACCAGATACTCCGTCCGGCCCCTCTCACCCGGCTCTGCCGGCACAACCTCGATCGGATGCTGCGCCCCGTACAGCGCCGGCCGAAGGATGTCCGTCATCCCCGTATCGACCTTGATGAACCGATAGCCAGCCCCGCCCGTGTCCACCACGTCGATCGCCTTGGCGATCAGGCACGCGCTGTTGGCTACCAGATATGTCCCCGGCTCGACCTCCAGCCGCAGGCCTGCCTGCCGTGCCGCTCCGCGAACGACCGAAACGCCTCGGCGATCGGCTGCCCGATCTTCTGCAAATCCGCCGTCTGCTCGCCAGCCACGCGGGCCACCTTGTACCCGCCGCCAAGGTTCAGCACGGTCACGTCGGGTAGCCGCAGGCACGTCTCCAGCGACATCAGCGCCACCCGCTGCCACACCTCCGGATCGCTGCCGGAACCAATGTGCGTATGCAGCCGTACAAACCTCAAGCCATACTGTTTGCCGATCGCCAGCGCCTCGTCCAGGTGCTCGTGCCATATGCCGAAGCTCGCAGCCGGCCCGCCGACATTCGTCCGGTTATTGTGCCCGGAACCCAACCCCGGATTGACGCGGATCGACAGACTGCCCGCCCGGCGAAGCCTTGCCAAACGCATGAATCTGCGCCAGCGAGCACGCGTTAAATAGAACGCCCTTCTGCACCAGCGATGCCAGGTTGTCCGGCACCTGCTGCGCGGTCACCTGGATTCGCTCCGGCGCGATCCCGGCCCGTAGTGCCCGCTCGACCTCATAGCCGCTGCTGGCATCGATGTGCAGTCCGGCGTTTGCCAGAACCTTCAGCACAGCCCCGGTCGGGCATGCTTTCATCGCATACCTGGCGGTCAACCCGAACGCATTGGGAAACGCCAGCACCAGACTCCCCTGCCGCTCGAGGCTCTTCTGATCGTAAACGAACACCGGGCTGCCGTAATCGCGACAGATCGCCCGTGCCATGTCCTCAGTAATGAACGGAATGGAAACCATACTCAGTCTTTCAGTCTTTCCTCAAACTCTTCTTCCAGGCGGGCGGCGTTCATCCCTTTCGGGGTGAGTCATCTGCAATACTCACCACCACCGGCCATGACCTCAATCCTATTCCGAAACATCCGCCTCAGGGGGTGCCACTGGCAGCTTGTCTGCCAGTGCAAGTCTGGAATCGCTTCTAGTCACACTTGCATTCGAGGCAGTATCACCGACTACATATCCGATAATCCGCCCAACGGCAAGGCTTACGCCCCCCACCCTTCAGCAACCAGGCCGCTGCCATGCACATCCGCCGACGATCTCGCCTGTCACCCTTTCGTTCCCGTCACCAGAAGCCCCCTGACAAAATACCGTTGCGTAAGGAAGAATATGATCGCCAGCGGCAACAGGGTCACCAGGCTGGCCGCCATCAGCAGGTTTACATAGCCGCCCTCCATCCCCTGGTACATCCGCAGCCCCAGCGACAGCGGATACTTCTCGACGTCCGACAGGTAAACAAGCGGCCCCAGAAACTCCTGCCAGTGGCTGATGAAACTCAGCACCGCTGCCGTCACCACCACCGGCCTGGCCAGCGGCATCATGATCCGCGTATAGATCTGCCAGTGCGTCGCCCCGTCCAGCATCGCCGCCTCTTCCATCTCGCGTGGCACCGTCTTGAAGAACTGCCGGAACAGGAAAATAAAGAACGCCCCGCCGCCCAGCCACGACGGCACGATCAGCGGCTTATACGTATTGATCCACCCCAGCCACTTGTATTGCAGGA
Organism: uncultured Planctomycetota bacterium; assembly: GCA_963787325.1. GTDB lineage: Bacteria > Planctomycetota > Phycisphaerae > UBA1845 > JANYLN01 > CAWBCK01. The sequence goes on along the minus strand of CAWBCK010000005.1, from coordinate 3,968,307 downwards.
AGTGCGGCACCAGCAGCACCTCGCCAGGCAGCATCATCGTCGCCAGCAGCACCACGAACCAGAACCCCCGCCCTCGCCACTTCAGCCGGGCGAAGCTATACCCTGCCATCGAACTCGTCAGCACTGTTCCGACGACGCACGCCCCCGTAATCACGCAGCTGTTGAAGAAGAACCGCGCAAACGGCAGTTTCCCCAGCGCCTCTGAGTAGTTGCCCCACAGAGGCTCACCAGGCCAGAACTGAGGCGGAAACGCATACACCTCATCCAGCGGCTTAAGCGAAGCGCAAAAAGCCCAGACCAGAGGGCAGGCAAATCCAACACCAAGGACAACCAGCACCCCATAGATGAAGAGACACGAACCCCACGCCCGCCGTCGCCGTCCAAGTCCCCAGTCCCTAGTCCCTGGTTTCTGTCGTTGCCCTCTACTCATAGTGCACCCACCGCCTCCCGCCAAGCAGCGTGATGCCCGAAACGATCAGGATCACCACGAACAGCCCCCAGCCCAGCGCCGCCGCGTACCCCATCCGGTAATCCTCAAATGCACTGCTATAAAGATAGAGCACGTAGAACAGCAGGCTGCCCTTCTGCCCGTACGTCCGCAGCAGATACGCCTGGCTGAACATCTGCATCGACCCGATAATCCCGATGATCAGGTTAAATAGAATCGCCGGACTGATCTGTGGCAGCGTCACATGCCGAAACTGCCGCCACCGTCCCGCCCCGTCGATCCGCGCCGCCTCATAGAGCCGCTCCGGCACGTTCTGCAGCGCCGCCAGAAAGATCAGCATCGCTCCGCCCGCCCCCCACAGGCCCATCAGCACTACCGAGACCTTCGCCATTTCCGCCGAATACAGCCACCCCGGCACAGCCCAACTCGCCGTATCGCCCAGCCCCAGCCATGCTGCCGCCGGCCGGATCACCCGATACCCCCCGCGCAGCACCTCGTTCGCCAGCCCGAAGTCCGGGTTATAGATCCACCGCCAGATCATGATCGTCGCCACGCCGCCCAACACGTGCGGCATGTAGTAAAGCGTGCGGAAGAACGCCATCCCCCGCAGCTTCTGGTTCAGCAGCATCGCCAGCCCCAGGCTGCCGGCAAGCCCCGCCGGCACCGCCATCAGCGTATATACAAACGAATTGTAAAGCGCCTTGTAGAAGAGGGGATCCAGAGGCCGGCACCCTATGCTGCACCACAGACTCCCCAGCGGATCACTCGCCAGCGGCTCCCCCTGCCCCACGCCCACCATCTGCCGATAGTTCCCCAGCCCGACCCAATGTATCCCCCGCAGCGAAACGCCGTCCCACTGGCTGAATGACAGCAGAACCGACAGCACGATCGGCAGCAGCATCAACCCGAACAGCCCTGCGAACCACGGCATCGCAAACCACACGCCGGGACTCACTCGCAAGCCTCTATGATGACAGCCACTGACTGTAGACAGCAACCGACCCGCCATCCGCTAACTCCACATTAGTCCCGTCGGGGACGGCTGATAGTAGCCCAGCACTTCAGTGCTGGGACCAGGGCCGCCCCCTTTCAATTCTTGTCGTGTTGTCAGCTGTTGAGTCCGGTCAGGGACGACTGAATTCCTCCAACTCGGCGAACCTACCTGGCACTCGCCGTCCTGAACGCCTTCTTGCCCGAATATCCAAAACACCGCCGAATAACCGGATCGTCCGCCAGTCCCGTCAGAAACTGCCCCGGCGTCTGACGCGGCGGCTTTTCGCTCATCAGCCCCTCCGTATGCCGCCAGATCGCCCGATCCATCACGTTCCAATGCCTGCTGATCGGCTGCAGCCGCGCATACTCCAGAGCCTCCACAAACTTGCGCGACCCCTCGCCGCTGTCGCACTCGACAAACACCCGCGCCCCCTGCCGCAGCGCCGGCACCAGCCGCTGATACCGAGCGATAATCGCCTGCCCCGCAGGCCCACACACAAACCTGACAAACTTCCACGCCGCCTCCTTGCGTCGCGGCGAGCTCCCCTCATTGATCACCAGGCCGTCCCACGTCACACGCGTCACACGCCCCGCCGGCCCGCGCGGCATGTGCACAATCACGTAATCGTCCTTCAAGCCGGTCCCTCGCAGCATGGGGTGAATCCACGGCCCGTTGCTCACCATCGCCACCCGCCCGGTGAAGAACGCGGTGTCCGTGTTCATCTCCCCCTGTTCGACCGCCGTCGGACACACGTGATATTTGAATCGCAGATCCTGATAAAACCCCCACGCCCGCTGAGCCTCCGGCCCCGTCATCGCCCACCGTGTCCGCGTCGGATCGAGCACGTGCATGCCCTGCGCCCACATCAGCGGCAGCCCGTACAACCACGTCGGCATACCGAACCCGAACTGATCGATCCTGCCGTCACCATCCTCGTCGATCGTCAGATCCCGCGCGATCCGCACGAAATCGTCCAGCGTCCAGTCATCACTGGGCAACGGCACAGGCCGTCCACGAACCGTCGCCGCCCGGTCGAAACACCGCTTATTGCAGTAAATCAGGTTATCCCCGCCCCAAAGAGGCATCCCCCGCAGTCTCCCGTCGATCATGAATGATTCGACAGCGCTATCGAAGTAATCCCGCCTCAGATCGATCCCGTCTCGCTGAAGGAAATCATCCAGCACCGCAAACCCCTTCGGGGCGAAATTCGGAAAGGGCTCATCCTGGAACAGGAAAACATCTGGCGCATCCCCCGCCACCAGCTGCTGCTGGATCTTCGTCTGGTAGCGAACCGCCACCACGTATTCCTGACGGACGTGAATCCGCGGCTCGGCCTTCTCAAACGCCGCCACGATCTGACGCCACATCTGGTATTCCTGGTAAGTCCCCCAGTGCGAGAATCGGATCAGCCGATCATCACGCTGCCCCGCCCAGTGATACCGCACCGTATCCGCGAAAAGCCACCAGCCCGCCCCGACTGCAACGACCATCCACATGGCCCGCCGGGCAAAGCGCATTACAGGGTCTCCCCCGCAAACCGTCCCCGCGGAAGGACCGCCACCAGCAGCAGATTTGCCGCGCGATTCCTCATCGCCGCCAGGTCTCCGCCGCCGTCACCTCACAGTTTCCACGCCCGCGCAAAGGCCTCAAAACTGCGGTCATACGTCTTCTCCACCTCAGGCGGGAAGCAGCACCCGGGCAGTTCCTTATTCCGCAGATGATTCTGAAGGCAATCGCAGCACACCCCGCGCTTGCCGCACGAAGTATACGTGCACCCGCAGATCTCCAGGTTCCTCGGTTTCTTGCACTCCATAAGACGCCTCCGTCGGATCACAAAAGGAGAAACTGCACCCTCCGGACGATCGTGCCCGCCGATCGCTCGGGCCGCCACCCACCCTCCGTACCTTCACGAGCCTATGATTTTGCGAATACAAGACCGCATTGGCAAGGAGGACGTTCCATGAAAATCCAGATCATCTTCTACAGCATGTATGGCCACATCTGGCAGCTCGCCCAGGCCATAGCCGAAGGGGCCGACCAGGTGCCCGACGCAGACGTCTCCATCTATCAGGTCCCCGAACTCGTCCCCGAAGAGGCCCTCGTCCGCACCGGCGCCAAGGCCATTCGCGACACCTTCGCCCACATCCCCTTCGCTGCCCCCGACCAGATGGCCGACGCCGACGCCCTCATATTCGGAACCCCTACCCGCTTCGGCAACATGTGCGCCCAGATGCGAAACTTCCTCGACCGCACCGGCCAGATGTGGGTCAAGGTGCGCTGATCGGCAAGGTCGGCAGTGTCTTCGCCAGCACCGCCAGCCAGCACGGGGGCCAGGAGACCACCATCACCAGCTTCCACAGCACCCTGCTCCATCACGGCATGATTATCGTCGGCGTCCCTTACAGCGAACAGCGACTGGTCACCATGGATGAGATCACCGGCGGCTCCCCGTACGGCGCCAGCACCCTTGCCGGAGCCGACGGCTCGCGCAAGGTCACCGAAAACGAACTGGCCATCGCCCGGTTCCAGGGCAGGCACGTCGCCGAGATCACCCGCCGCCTCGTACAAGGCGTGCCGTCATCAACCAGCCAATAACAGGCGTTACAATTCTCCACCACTCCAAGAAGCCCCGAGCGTCAGCCGGGATTGCGGCTGTTATTGCCGTTAAAGCCCCGACTATCAGCCGCACTTACCCCCGATGTCATGGGACCACACGCGTCGACCTGCGGCCACCTCATTGCTGTGCCCCCGCAAGCCAGAAAGGATCATTTCGGCGGAACAAGATTTGAATATACGCGGAGCCGCAAAGACAGGAACCAGGTCTGTAAAAAAACAGAGACCGTGCCGCCACTAAACGCCCAAACACACCAGCATCTAGCGGCAACACGGTCTTCCCGCCCGAACAGAGTCAACTCCCGTTGCACTTACTATCGTTCCCGGCAGCCTCTTCTCTGTATTCAAACAAACGCATCGCTCAGAATGGGGGAAAACCCTACCCGCTGCATAGGCACTCTTGCGTACTCCGTTGCAGACCAATGGACTAACACTACAACGCCACCTGGTACATGATGCAACATCGTAACGTTGGCAACTTGATGCCCTCCTTACGCAGCCACCGCTTGCGGGCTTTGACGTGGCTGCGCTGAGACTTGGCCAGCCGCCGCTGGGTCTCGGTGATGATCGTCGCCTCCTGTTTCAGGAAGCTCTGCCGTACCTGGCCCGTCAGCCACAGCGAACGAACCAAGGCTCCGGCCGCCTGGCGCAATTGGCAGACCGTCAGGTGCGGATTTTTCCCCCCGCCACGTTTCGTGCACCTTGGCCAGGAACAGGTGGCTGACCGCGGTGATCAGCAAGTGCCGTTTGAGCGAGAGATAGTTGCGGACCTCGAAGTGGTCCATCCCCAACTCGTTCTTTTCCTCCTCAAAGCACCGTTCCACCTGGTAGCGGCTGAACGCCACGTGCAGCAGCACCTCCAGCGGCGTGCCGGCCGGGGCATTCGAGACAAAGTACTTCACCTCGTCGAGATCTCGCAGGTTGCGGGCCACGATCAGCCAGTGCGGCCAAGTCGGCAGGCCGTCCCGCTTCAGGTAGATCGGGGCCATCTTGGCCTCCCAGACCTCCGGTCCCTTGGTGGTGTCCTTGATGTGGAATCTCTCCCAGGCCTGCTTGCGGAACGCCTCGCAATATTTGAGCATGTTCCGCACCTCGATCGTCGGCAGGTTCTTGACCTTCAGCCGGGGATAGCGGGGCTGGCGACCGGGTTTGCGGCGTCCGTGATGCTGTTTCTGCAGCACCTCCGGTTGACGCAGCCACCCATGGAAGATGCTGGGAACTTCCACCACGTATCGCTGGCCGCGATCGTCCAGCGCAAACAGGAACGCCGGCACCTCGCCGTAGCCCTCGTCGGCTCCCACCCACTCCAGGCGGACCCCGTTGGCCACCGCCTGATCTCGCAGTTCCAAGGCGATCTGCCACTTGGGGCGGTGGACCATCGCTTCGGGGATGCCCGCCGTCCGGCACCGCTCTCGGTCGTCCGACCACTCCTGCGGCAGGAACAACTCGCCGGCCAGCAGAGTGTGGAAGTCTGCGGCCACATAGTCCAGATGCACGGAGACCACACAGTTGCCGACCTTGCCGCTGGCGCCGCAGTACTGCCGCTTGACGCCGGGGGTCTTGTCGCCCTTCTTGGCATAACTGGTCTCATCGATGATCCCGATAGACATCGGGTGGCTATGATCGCGGGCAACGATCTGCATCAGCCGATCGGCCATCCAGGCCTGATCCCAAGCCGCCCGCGAGAGGAATTGCTGGAGCGTCCGCGGCGGTACGCCCGCCCGGTCGGCGATCGGCTCGATGCTCTTGCGGGGCAAATCGGACAGTTGGCCGTTGACGTAGACCCGCAGGCTGTCGGCCGGTTCCGAGCGGCTGAAACAGTCGTCAAACTCGGCCAGGTACTTGCTCAGCATAGGTTGCAGCTTCCGAATCTGTTGAGCATCCATGCTCTATCTCCTTCCAGGATCAAGGTTCCTGGAAGAATTCATCGTGTTGCCGCTTGAGGTTTCTTGAGCTCATGTGGCGTTGTAGTGCTAAGCGACCATCCGATCCAAAGCAGCGTCAAGACTAGCCCATCATGACGACGCCCTAAGACCCCATTCAGCAACCCCAACGGAAGCGAATCCGAATATCGATATCCGGATGCAGGCTCTGCTTAACGGGGCAAACCTCGACCGCGCGAACCAGCCGCCGACGATCTTCCTCCGCCACCTCGCACGGCACATGCACGTCAACCGTAAGACACCCGATCCGCCGCACCGGCTCGCTGGCCATCTCCTTGCAGACCGCAACCTTCGTGCCCTTCAGCTCGATGTTGTTCCGCTGCCCCACGATCCCCAGAATCGTCAGGATACACGAACCCAGCGCCGTCCCCACCAGATCCGTCGGCGAAAACGACCGCCCCTTGCCCATATTGTCCACCGGCGCATCGGTCATCAGCACCGTCCCCGAAGGACCATGCACAGCCCGGCACTCCAGATCCCCTTCGTACTCAATCGTCGTCTCGACCATCAGATACTTCCTTTCCGATTACGCACAGGGTCATACACCACAAAGCAGCCTGCGATTCTAAGCGGATATCCAACCCGCACAATCCTTCCATCCGGCCAGCTGACCGCATACAATGCCGCACTCGTGGAACAATAAACGCCGGCATTTGCGAGACCGAATATCATGACGCTCAGCGAGAATGCGGACAAAGCTACCCGACTCCTCGCCGCCTTAGGCAACACTCTCGATTACGACCATCAGGAACGTTCGTTCAGCCCGTTCTATTCCGACCTGGGCCTGGGCTTCAACGATCAGCCGGGCATCGCCCATCTCTACCTGCACTACAACCGCCGGACGACGCAGCTCGGCGAGCCCTTCCTGTCGCTCCCCGGCGCACCAAAAGCGCACCTGCGAACCGCCTTGTCCGTCGAGCAGAAGCGGGCCCACGGTACGGCGCGATTCGCCTTTTGCACCCGGAACACCTGGCTCGTCGACCTCGACGGATCCGACGCCATCACCTTCCGCCTGGCCGCTGCCGAGCTCGCTGAACTCCGCCGCCAGGTTACGTCGGAAGGCTACGTCATCTACGACACAACGCTGCCCAACACCGACCGCCGCGATCCCGACGAACGATTCCCCTTCGTCCTCGGCCTGCGAGTCATTCAAGGCACGTGCACACACGACGAAAAAGCCCAAGGCGATCTCACCTTCACGCCGGACGACACAGGCAAGCTCCTGCTGTGCTTCTCAGCAAACATGCTCGACGTCGACCATGCCGCCATCGCAGGCAAACTCACCGCCGCCCCGAATTCCTTTGACGAAGCGCTGGCCCTCTCCCAACAGTGGCTCAACAAGGCCCTCGGCCATTTGACCTTCGAAGGCGACAGTCCCGCAGAAACCGCCGTCCTCGCCAAGGCCGCCTTCTCGCTCGCCTTCAACGCCTGCCAGTCCCCCGGCATGCTGGCCGGCCGAACCTCCGCCTTCCCCAGCCGCGGCAACTATCCCGTGCACTACCTGTGGGATTCCTGCTTCCAGAACCTCGCACTGGAACACATGGACCCCGACCTTGCCCCCGACTCGCTGCTGCTGCTCACCGAAAACCTGCGCCAGGATGGCAAGATGTACCACTTCATCGCCTCCACCTGGCCACGCCCTCACGCCTCCCAGCCGCCGCTGGTCGGCTGGGCTGGCCTGCGTCTGGTCAAACAGCGAAATGACCTCGACCTGGCACGCCGGTTGCTGCCCGCGCTGATGCGCAACAACGCCTGGTGGCTCACGCAGAGAATGACTCGCTACGGCGTGATCACCTGCCCCGAACCACTGGAGACCGGCTGGGACGACACGCCGCGTCTCGACGAAGGGCCCGTTCTCGCCCTCGACATGAACAGCCACCTGCTCCTCCAGATGCGCTGCTGCGTAGAACTGGCCCGCATGATCGGCGACCGCGCCACCGAAGCCATCGCCCGCAGCCAGGCCGACTCCCTCGCCGGTCATATGGTCGACGTCCTCTACGATCCAGCCGACAACCTCTTTAAGGATGTCCTCGTCGCCACAGGTCAGAAGCTGCCGATCAAGACCCCCGCCTGCTTCCTCCCCCTGCTGGCCGGCGTACCGATCGACGACGACAAGGCTCGCCGCATGATCGAAGATTACCTGCTCAACCCGAAGTACTTCTTCGGCCAGATCCCCTTCCCCTGCGTAGCCTACGACGAACCCAGTTACCAGCCGGAAAAATGGTGGCGTGGCCCCGTTTGGCTGGCCATCGCCTACCTGATGCTGGAGGCTCCTTCGCAAGTACGACTATCAGCGCCAGGCCAACGATGCAGCGAAACGTCTCTACGACATGATCATCGAGGACGGCGACCTCCGCGAATTGTTCAACAGCCGGACGGGTCACGGCATGGGCGCCTACCAGCAAGGCTGGACCGCCGCCATCTGCCTGAAGCTGAAGATGGAACAAAACTAGCAGCCCCAGGCCAGCAGGCATTTCGCCGCAACCCGGGGCTGCAAACCTCCCTCCCGTTATAAGCACCGTCTCCCATCTCCTGCCGCTCTATAATCGGCCGACGGGCAGCGTCACCCCACAAAACGCTGCGGAGTCCCCACGAGCCACCACTGCGAAAGTTTTTATCAACCCCAACACCCCCAACCAGCCGTCGCCACAAACTCTTGCCCCAATCCCCAATCCCCAGCCCCTAACCCCTAGCCCTAAGGAATTGACCCTCCCCAATCCCGATGCTACCCTTCCATAGTCCGATACTGAGACACTTTCGACCGGAGCCTGCTTGTCCGCATCTCTCCGGCCGAGCAAACACAGGCCGGCAGGCAAAACGCTTTACCGACTGGGCATGAGGATTGAATGATGGAGACGCAGAGCAGTTATTGGCGCTACTGTGCTACCTCGCAGTGGCAGCCCAGCATCAACATCTGTGAGGTCCAGGACGCTTATCATGTCTGCGTGGACCTCGCCGGCATGCGGCGTGAGAACATCGACGTACAGGTCCACGCCGACCGCATGATCATTCGCGGCCAGCGCGCCATCCCCCGCCCCGACGTCCCCGCCGAACAGCTCCGCATGCATCACATGGAAATCCTGCACGGCCCCTTCTGCCGCGAGATGGACCTGCCCCCCGACGTCGATCCACAGGGCATCACCGCCAGGTACACCGACGGCGTCCTCTGGGTCAAACTGCCCAAGCAGGCCAAACGAGGAGACTGACACGTAATGAGTGACGATATTCGTAACATTTCGCCGGACGGCGAGGATGCGGTCAGTGAAGCCGAAAAGCCGGTGGAACTGCCCATCGGCGGCGAACAGCCCGAACAGGCCGAGCCGGCCATCCCCGAAATCCTCCCCTTGCTGCCGATCCGCAACTCCGTCATCTTCCCCGGCACGGTCATGCCGCTCGGCGTCAACCGCGAAAAATCCAAGCACCTCCTCGACGCCGTCCTCGCCGGCGACAACAAGATCTTCGGCGTCGTCTCGCAACGCAAAGCCGATATCGAAGACCCTGCCCCCGAAGACCTCTACCAGGTCGGCACCGCCTGCCTCGTCATGAAACTGCTGCGCGTGCCCGATGCCGGCCAGCAGGCGATCATCCACGGCCTCGTCCGCATCCGCATCGTCGAGATCATCGAGACCCAACCCTACCTCAAGGCCCGCGTCGACGTCGTCCGTCCCCGCGCCGAACCCAGCACCGAACTGGATGCCATGGTCCACTCCGTTCGCACGGGCAGCCAACGCGTCATCGAACTGAGCCCCAACATCCCCGATGAGGCCATCGCCGTCCTCAACAGCATCGAGGAGCCCGGCCCTCTCGCCGACTTCGTCGCCGCCAACATGGCCGAAACCGTCGAGGAACGCCAGGACCTCCTGGAAACCTTCGATATTCAGCAGCGACTGGAAAAGGTCAACCGCAGGCTCGCCCAGCGTATCGACGTCCTCGAAATCTCCAAACGTATCCAGGACCAGACCCGCAGCCAGATCGACAAAACCCAACGCGAGTACTTCCTCCAGGAACAGCTCAAGGCCATCCAGAAGGAACTCGGCGAACTCGACACCCGCCAGGCCGAAAGCGAGGAACTCCGCAAACGCATCGCCGAGGCCAAAATGCCTTCGGAAGTCGAAGCCGAGGCCACCCGCCAGCTCGAACGCATGGAACGCATCCCCCAGGCCTCCCCCGAATACTCCGTCAGCCGCGACCTCATCGAGTGGCTCGTCAGCCTCCCCTGGTCCGTCAGCACCGAGGACAACCTCGACATCGACCGCGCCGCCAAGATCCTCGACAAAGACCACTATGACCTCGAACGCGTCAAGAAACGCATCATCCAGTTCCTCGCCGTACGCAAACTCCAGCCGGCCGGCCGCGGCCCGATCCTCTGCCTCGTCGGCCCGCCTGGCGTCGGCAAGACCAGCCTCGGACAATCCATCGCCCGCGCCATGGGCCGCAAGTTCATCCGCATGAGCCTTGGCGGCACCCGCGACGAGGCCGACATCCGCGGCCACCGACGCACCTATATCGGCGCACTGCCCGGCCGGATCATCCAGGAGATGCGCCACGCCGGCAGCAACAACCCCGTCTTCATGCTCGACGAGGTCGACAAGGTCGGCGCCGACTTCCGCGGTGACCCCGCCGCCGCACTGCTCGAAGTCCTCGACCCCGAACAGAACAGCCACTTCGTCGACCACTACCTCGGTCTTCCCTTCGACCTGTCCAAGGTGCTCTTCATCGCCACCGCCAACTGGATGGATCCCATCCCCGCGCCCCTTCGCGACCGCATGGAAGTCATCGACATCCCCGGCTATACAATGATGGAAAAGACAAAGATCGCCCGGCGCTACCTGATCCCGCGCCAGCTCGAGCAGAACGGCCTGAAGCACGAATATCTCCAGATCAGCGATGACGCACTCGAGACGGTAATCGACGGCTACACCCGTGAAGCTGGCGTCCGCAATCTCGAACGCGAAATCGCCAGCCTCTGCCGCGTCGCCGCCGCCGACGTCGTCCGCAAAGGCCCCAAACTCCACCGCCTGACGCCCAGGAATGTTGAAGAGTACCTCGGCCCGCGCAAGTTCGTCCCCGAAACCATGCTCCGCGCGGGCGTCGCCGGGGTAGTCACCGGTCTGGCCTACACACCAACCGGCGGGGAAATCATCTTCGTCGAGGCCACCGCCATGCCCGGCAAAGGCAGCCTCATGCTGACCGGCCAGATCGGCAGCGTCATGCGCGAAAGCGCCCAGGCCGCTTTCAGCCTCGTCCGCAGCAAGGCCAGCCAGTACCTGCCCAAATCGAAACGCACAAACGGTCTCGACGTCCACATCCACGTCCCCGCCGGCGCCATCCCCAAGGACGGCCCCTCGGCAGGCGTCGCGATGTTCACCTCCCTCGTCAGCCTCCTGGCCAACAAGCCCGCGCGGGTCGACGTCGCCATGACCGGCGAGATCACCCTCCGCGGTATCGTCCTGCCGATCGGCGGCGTCAAGGAAAAGGTCCTGGCCGCCCAACGTGCCGGCATCCACACCGTCATCCTGCCGCGTCAGAACTTAAAGGACCTGGTTGAAGTCCACGAGGAGATCCGCCGCCGAATGCACTTCGTCGGCGTAGACAACGTCGACGAGGTTTTGAAGGTCGCCTTGGCCAAACCGGAAAAGGTAAAAGCCCTGGCCAAGAAGATGCCCCGCCAGGCAACCCGCCCCAAGGGAAGCAAAGCCAGGAAAACCCCAACCAAAAAGGCCCCAGCCAAAAAGACCGCGCAAGCCCGTCAAGAAGAAGACCCCGAAACGAACCCGCGCCACCGCACAAGAATAACGCCCATTTGGAATGCGGCCGCAGGTACGCTTCGGTTGCCGCTGCCGTTCGCAGCGCAGGGACAAGATGGTCTGCGTTCGCACTGACGCTTTGGAAGCGGTTGCCGTTCGTCCCGTAGGGACAGAATGATAGTAGCCCGGCAGTTCACTGCTGGGAAAAAGGCACCACAAAAGGTATCCTGTTGTTGTGCCTTTCAGTGCCGCAGGCACGACTGAACGCCCCGAAACCACGCGGAGACAACCTTTGCCAACCAGGAAACCCGACCTTCACGACTATCACCGCAAACGCAACTTCGCCGCCACATCCGAACCGCAGGGCGAAACGTCTCCCGACGCCGCCCCCGAGCAACATCGCATCTACGTAATCCAGAAACACGACGCCAGCCGCCTCCACTACGACTTCCGCCTGGAACTCGATGGCGTACTGAAAAGCTGGGCCGTCCCCAAGGGCCCCTGCCTCGACCCGTCCCAGAAACGCCTCGCCGTCCACGTCGAAGACCATCCCCTTGAATACGCCGACTTCGAAGGCGTCATCCCCGAGGGCGAATACGGCGCCGGCACCGTCATGCTGTGGGACCGCGGCTGGTGGGAACCCGCCGGCACAGGTGACCCCGGCGAAGACTACGACACCGGCACATTGAAGTTCATCCTTCATGGCCACAAACTCCACGGCACCTGGAAACTCGTCCGCTTCCGCGGCCGCCGTACCGAAGAAGGTGACAATTGGCTGCTCATCAAGAGCAAGGACGAACACGCCCGCCCCCTCACCGATCACGACATCCTCAACGCCGACCCCGACAGCGTCGAGACCGGCCGCTCCCTGGAACGGATCGCCCGCGACACAGCCGGTTGCTAGGCCCCTGGCACCGGCCGTCCATCTCGGGTAGATTCCAGGTAAGGACCCCATTGCGTTGGGGTCCACAACGGAGGCTGTTGTGCAACGTACACGTTGTAAGGAACTGCTGCCGATACTGACAATTGCCATCCCCCTGGCGACCATCGTGCTACTCGGTGCCGCGGTCCCGCCTGCCGCCGCCCTGCCCACCGAGGTCCACGCGATCATCTCGTTCGAAGCCGCCAGGCTGCCCGGCGTCCCCGACGAGGTCCGCAACCCCGACATCCTCGGCACCCCGGAAGACCATGACGCCCAGGACCAGGACATCACGATCTGCGCAGGCGCCTACGACGAAGACGCCGACCGCGTCCCCTCCGCCCTCTACCAGATCATCCGCCTGCTCGATCCGAACACCATCTGGGGATGGGGCAACCACTTCTGGAATCCGCTCGCTGGTCCCGACGCCGGCCAACTGCTCATCCTCAACCCGCCACCAATGCAGAACGCCTACCAGCGGGCCAGCATCCTCTACGGCCAGGCCCTCGTCCTCTACCAGACCGACCCCGAGCAAGCCTGGTACATCCTGGGCCGCGTATCGCACCTGCTCGAAGACATGGCCACCCCCGCCCACACCCACCTCGACCCCCACGTATCCACCAGCCTCGCCGGTTTCCTGCGCGACCCATTCCTCGACAGCGATTCCTTCGAGGACTACCTCGAACACAACTACGTCAGCAGTGCCCAAAGCCCCAGCCCAGCCGATGCCCCCGGAATTACACAGTTTGAAAACACCTTTGTCTCCCCCGGCCCAACCCCCGTACCTCTCGCCTGGCTCAGCGACGCCGGCCACCCCGAGCTCGGCGACCTCTACAAGCTCTTCTATTCGATGGCCATGCACGCCGTACAATGGGATAGCAACGACGCCGACGGCATCGGCCCCATCGGCATAGGCCAGGGCTCCATCCGCCACAACCACCACATCAGCGACGCCGACTGCCGGCGCATGGCCGGCGTCCTCGTGCCCGCCGCCGTTGCCCACGTAGCCACTCTCTACCGCATCTTCTACCGCGACACCCACCCGGACCAGGCCAGCCAAGTCGACATCAGTTCGCTCCCCGGCGACATCAACACCGACAACACAGTCGGCACCCAGGACCTGCTGCGCCTAGCCACAGCCTTCGGCACAAGCGCCGGTAGCCCAAGTTACGACCCGGCTTGCGACCTGAACGCCGACACAAACGTCAACGTCGCCGACCTCCAGATCCTGGTAACCCATTTCGGCTGGATCAGCGCACAACCATAGCCGTCGCAGCTACAACCCCGAGCATCACGCCGGGGTCGCGAGTGTGGTCGTGGTTCCGGCTGTAGCCGTAAGCAGTACCTATGCGCCTTTTGCGCCTTCTGCGGTTACTCTGTTGTTGTCGTAGAAGTTGTCGTTCAGCCAAGCATCTTCTGCGGTTACTGTGCGTTGACGGTCACGCTGAACGTCTCCGCCGCCTCACCGCCGCCCGGCGGTACATACGACAGCGTCAGCGTCGTCGATCCGGTAGCGATCACGTCATACCGGAAGAACTCGACGCCACCGCCGCCGACCACGGCCGACGAAGTCGGCACGAACGTGTCGCTGACAAGATCAAGAATCGTCGTGTCCCCAGCCGTCTGTTGCCAGGTGTACCCTGTGGTAGGATTCGCCGCCAGGAAGATCAAGACTCGGTCACCCACCGCCGCATCGACAGTCGTCCCGCTGTCGTTCGCCGTCAGTGCGAAGATGGTCGGAGTCACCGTCGGGCACCCGCCGACCGCAAACGGCACAACCAATGCAGCACACAGCAACAAAGCCATTTTGCTCTTCATCCGCTGTACCCTCACATTTGCCGGCACCAGGCCGGCCGCCCTGAACGGAAAAAAAAAGATAGGAAAGTCGTCCCGGTTCAATGGTAGTCACTTTGTCGAGTGGGTCAACAGAGCCAACCCCCCGGCTCTGCCAGCCGCCCGCGCCTACAATACTAACGATCCAATGTGTGATCTTGTGAGGACCCAGGCAAAATGCTGCGACAGTTTCCCCGACAAACATCAGCCGTAACAGGACTTATCATCACATTACTCGTTACGGGCGCAGCCTCACCGCCGCACCGCCCCAGTCCCTCCGACCAAAAACCAGGACACAGCCACACCAGCAAGATCAATCCCAACAAGCTCCTCCAGCAGACCCTCCACCGCTGCCAGGCCCTCAAGGGCTATACCATCATCTTCTACAGACGCGAAAGACGCGGCGCGCTCGACAAGCTCTCCATGTGGGAGCACATCAGGGTCGACTACCGCAAGGACCCAAAAGCCATCAAGATGACCTGGCTCAATCGCGATAGCGAATACGCGCAGGCCCTCTACATCGAGGGCCGCCACGCCAACAAAATGGAAGTCCTCCCCCGCCACGGCTTTCTCGGCCTGCCAGCCCACCCACTATGGGTCGATCCCCGCCAGGCCGTCGCCTTCGGCAAATCGCTCCGCCCCATCACCGACTTCGGCCTCGCTGAAAGCATCGATCTGACCCTCACGAAAATCCGCCAGGCCGACCACGTCGGCATCGCCCACATCCGCTACGCCGGCCAGGCCAACCCGCCGGACCTCGACGAACCCGCCGAACACATCGCCATCGTCTACCCCAAGGACTTCGGCCCAGCCAGCCGCCAGGACCTGTATATCAGCAGGAAAACCGGTTACCCCGTCGCCGTCTACCTCTGGCAAGATGACAACAAGCTCCTGGCCGCCTATCTCTACGGCCCACCGCAAACACCAGCCCCACCAATGAGCGACTTCCGCGTCACCACAGAATAACTGCCTTGTCCCGCAGGACCGTCCCCTGTACCCTGTCTAGCCTTGATTTCAGACTTACCTTAGTATGGGGTGCCACTGGCAGTTTATCTGCCAGTGCGAGCCATTAGAGACGACGCAGAAGGATTCGCCACGAATGTCTTTGAACCTGCCGCCGGACCTGTCCGCAAAAGAAACCCCCAGGTGCCCCCACTTCGGTCCCTGCGGCGGCTGCTCGCTCCAGAACGTCTGCTACGAAGACCAGATCCGCGGCAAACAGCTCGCCCTGCGAGAGCTGCTCAGCTGCAACGTCCCCGTCATCCCCAGCCCCCAGCCCTACAACTACCGCTTCAAGATGGCCTGCGTAGCCGCCTTCGGCAAACTCGGCTTCCGCATGCGGGGCACCCACAAACAGGTCGTCGACCTGCACGAATGCCACGTGGTCAGCCCGCGCGTCAGCGCCCTGCTCAGCCGGCTGCACACCTGGATCGACGAATACAACATCGAAGGCTACGACTATCTGCGATTCTGCGGCGATCTGCGGTACATCGTCACCCGCCACGCCTTCTCCAGCGACCAGCTCATGGTCACGGTAACGACTGCCGCCAAGGATACCGCCGCTGGCCCGTTGCTCGACCGCCTCCGCGACTGCGCCGAGTCCGTCGTCTGGATGGTCAATCCCACGCCCACCGACGTCCCCGAGGGCAAGATCGAAAAGATCCACGGCCCCGGCCATATCCGCCAGCGAATCGGCAATTGCGACTTCATCCTCGGCCCATACTCATTTTTCCAGAACAATCTGCTGCTGGTCGATGAGATGTTCAACGAGATCACCCGCCACACCCGCGGCTACGTCATGGACCTCTACTGCGGCGTCGGCACGATCGGAATCTCCTGCGCGGCGCGGTAACCCGCGTCCTCGGCGTCGAAACCATCGCCGAGAGCATCGACCTCGCCCGGCGCAACGCCAGCCTCAACGCAGCAGCCAACGCCGACTTCATCGCCGCCGACGCCACCCATTTCCTCCTGGACTACACCGGCCCCGTACCGGACACCCTCATAGTCGACCCGCCGCGCACGGGCCTCTCCCCCCGCCTGATTCGCAAGTTGCTCCGCCTCGGCCCAGGCCGCATCATCTACGTCGCGTGCAACCCCCAGGCTTTTTCAGACGATCTCCCGCAGTTCCCCAATTACCGGCTGACCAGCCTCAAAGCCTTCGACATGTTCCCCCAGACCCCGCACGTGGAATTGGTCGCAGTCCTGGACCGCGTAGCCTACCCACCGCTGCGAAACGAACAGTAACCCTGCCTCTACCCCAAAGAAGACCCCGAGCGTGAGCCGGGGTTGTTATTGTTGTGGTCGCTGCTGTTGTGGTTGTCTAAAGCCCCGAGCGTCAGCCGGGGTTGTGTTGTGGCAGTAGCAGTTGCAATCACTTGCTTGCCGTAGTACTTGCAGCTTATCAAAACCCCTCAAGCAGCTCATGCAGTTCACTGCCGCGTTGCCGCCCGTCAGGTATCGTTAGACTTGCGGTAAGTACCCGTCTCGTCGTCCGTCCCCATCTCAGCCAGCGCGTCATCGACAGCAGCCAGAATCGCCTCATTCCCCGCCAAGCCCGAAACCTTCTCTCGCAGCCGACGAAACACCCCGTTCAGCGATCGATCGCGAAGTCGCCCCAACGCCCCCACCACCAGAGGCCTAAGATCAATCACTGACCCCAGCCCGTCGCCGCCAGCGTCCCCACCCCCGTCGTTGTCCCCGATCCCCAGTCTCCGATCCCCAGTCCCCGCCGTTGTCGCACCTGAACCCGACCCTACAGTCCAGACCAGATCCCGCCGCGTAAGCATCTCCAGCAGCAATCCCCGCGCCTGCGGCACCGCCACTCGCCCCGCCAGATAAAGAGCCAGGAAGAACCGCCAGCCCTCTCGCTGCCCCAGCGCCTCTGCCAGCCGGCACTGCACCGCAAACCGCTCCCGATCCGCCAGCGCCGCTGCCCGCACCGCCAGCGCCTCCGCCAGACACACCAGCCACCGCCCCGCCTTGCAGCGTACCGCCAGATATTCAAAGACGGCCCACAACTCCTCCTGCGAGGCCACCCCCCCCAGGTCCCATTCCGCCTTACCCGCCGCAACGTCCGCCTCACTGGCCTTCACGTCGGCTGCCTGCCGATCCAGCGAAGCTGCACGCTCAGCCAATGCCTCCTCCTGTGAAGCCAGAGCCGCCTGCCGCTCATCCAGATCCTTCTGCCGTTCATCCAGACGCCGCAGCTCCGCCAGCAGCTCTTCCGCCCGCCCAGCCAGCTGCTCCTCCCTGCCGTGCAGTTCCTCCGCCAGCGCATCGAGCGATTCCTGCAAAGAGTCGATCTCCTCCCGCGCAGCAACCAGTTCCTGCTCGCCCGCATGCCGCTCGTCGCGAAACGCCTCCCGCTCCTGCACAAGCCGCTGCCGGCCGGCCTCCAGTTCCCGCTGCCGCTCCGTAAGGTCCGCCAGCAGCTGCTCGTACTTGCTGCGTTGCTGATGAAGTTGACGCTGGTCCGCCGCCAGCCTGGATCTGCTCCTGCTTCAACCGGGTCACCAGTTGCTGCACCCACGCCAGCGACGCGCCGTCCCCGTCCCGGCTGTCCTGCGTTCGGCTATGGGAATATGTATCTGCCACGACCCGCCTGCCTCTCCCGCCGGGACCAGCCGCCGCACAAACCGACAGATCCAGCCCTGAACCTCCAGAAGACTCCAGAACCCTCCACAATCTCTCCAGTATACAGAATGACCAACCAATCGCGAAGCCCTTATGTGCAAACAGAAACCATTGCGACAAGCGATCACAAGAAAACCGCCACCGAACAAAAAAAGGCCCCCCACCATTCAGCGGGAGGCACAGTTGTCGCAGTCAGCTGTCAGCTATTGCAGTTGCAGTGAAAGCCCCGAGCGTCAGCCGGGGTTGTGGTTGTAGCAGTAGTTGTGGCCGTGTTCGTGACTATGACGGTGGCTGTAGTAGCAAGCAGCACAACGGGCAGATCCTAAGCGCAATGCAATCGCAAGAAGCCCAGCCGTTGCTGCTTGTCACCCCATCACCTTGTCACCTTGTCACCTTGTCACCTTGTCAGCCGTTCACTCCCCCAGCCAGCCGGTCTTACGATTCCCGAAATCGTGCCCGACCAGCCCGGCGCCGGCGCCGTCCACCGCACCGCGTTCTCGATCACCTTCAGCACGTTCTTGTCGTAGTCGCTCGGGTACGTCTCATGCCCCGGCTGGAAGTAGAAGATCCGACCGGCCCCGCGCCGATACGTCAACCCGCTGCGGAACACCTCGCCGCCGGTAAAACTCGAGATCAGTACCGTCTCATCCGGCTCCGGAACATCGAAGAACTCCCCATACATCTCCTCGTGCTCCAGGATGAAGTGATCGTCAATCCCCTGCACGATCGGATGCCCCGGCCGGCTGACCCAGTAAATCGCCTTGTCGCCCGCCTCGCGCCATTTGAGGTTGCACGTCGTACCCATCAGTTTTTTGAAGATCTTGGAGAAGTGCCCGCTGTGCAGGACAATCAGGCCCATGCCCGCCAGCACCCGCGCATGCACCCGATCGACCACCTCATCCGTCACTTCCTGATGCGCCCCGTGTCCCCACCACGTCAGCACGTCAGTCTCCGCCAGCCGCTGCTCCGTCAGCCCGTGCTCAGGCTCGTCCAGAGTCGCCGTCGCCACCTGCATGTCGCCGCTCTTGCGGAGGTGCTCGGCGATCGCCTCATGCATCCCCTTGGGATACATCTCAGCGACCTTCGGATTCTTCTTCTCATGCCGATACTCATGCCAGACCGTTACGCGAATAGGCGCCGCCATCGTATATCGCTCCTTGCACAAGGGTTTGGGTAACTCCCGCACGATAGCCTCCCCTCGCCACCCAATCAAGCACCCGCTGCCTGCTGCGTCGCCAAAAAAGCCGGCCTGCCAGTGCCAGGCTCGAAAATACTCGCCACGCCACATTCATGGATGCGGACTGCGCCATCCCCTGATACAATCTCCACGCAACCGGCAGGCAATGTGCCGTACGATTCACCCCATACTCTGCATCGCAACAGAAGGAGGATCGCAATGACTAACCCAATGCAGCATGCCGTCCCTTCAACCCACCCGCAGCAGCACACCCTGGCAATGCCCCGGACGCCCCGGCTGGCACTTCTCATCGCCGGCGCAATGCTCGCAGCCGCGACCACAGCATGCACCAGGCCGACGACCACTGGTCCAACCGCCGAGGCCGCTCCCAAGGCCACCACCACAGCAGGCGTCGAAGCGGCGACCACGAGCCCAGCCGCCGAGGTCACTCCCAAGGCCCCGGCCTCTCCCACCGTCGTCGACCCGCTATTAACCGACGACGCCCTGGACAACACAAACGCCGAGCCGCATCCGTATGCCGTTCCCGTCCTGCCCGAGGACTCCCCGGTCAACCTCGTCTGGCACACCTTCCCTGCCGTCTTCGCCGATTTCTACTGCACCAAGGGATTCGGCCCCCCGGTTGTCCCCTCGCCGATCCCCGCCTTCTGCAAGTCCCCTCGGCCGCTCCTGATGCGCCGTCCGGGCGGCCCGCTGACCTCAGCCATGCTCTTCGATCAGTCCAAAGGCTCCGGCGTATACGACACGCTCTACGTCGACTTCAATGATAACGGTAACTTCCGCGACGACCCGGTCTACAAGGCCGAGCCATACGACCATATCGGGGGCCCCGATACCGGCGAAGTGGCATCCTGGTTCCCCAACGTCCACGTCCGCCGTTCGGGCAAGAACCGCTCGGCCCACGTACAGATTTTCCTCGAATTCGTCGCCAGCTATGCCAGAAGTGGCAGCGCCCCCTTCAACGTCTGCGCAATAGCCCAGCGTTGGGCGGTTGGCCAGGCAATGCTCGCAGGACGCCCCGCCGCCGTAGCCCTCATCGATCGCACGTGGAACGACTCCGTCACCGACGCCGCCGGCCGGGACCCCGCCCTCGGCGAAGACCGCATAACCCGCGGGGACTACTTGATCATCGACGAGCGTGACGCCACGCACCTGCTGCCAAACCAGAGAGAACAGCCATACCGTCGCGGCACGCCCCGCGTCTTCCTCAATCACTATCTTCAGACCGACACCGGCACCTTCGAGGTAAAGACGCAGTCTTCTGCCGCCGGAGTGAAACTGGACCTGCTCCCGACAAAGCTGCCGATGGGAACGATGCGCACCCCCGAGCACGAACCGGGCATGTTGATACTGATTGGAAAAAAGGTCAGCGCCATCCTCACAGCGAGTGCCGCCGCGTCTGACAGCCCCGATGGACAGTTATGTCGCCCCGCTGTCATTCGGCAGCCGCAGACCCGACGTCATGACCCCGACCCCAATCGCAGAACCCGCCGCAGGAAAACCCTGACCAGGAGATCCCAAGCCCCGATCCCAATCTCAAGTCCGCGATTGCCAGTCCCTGCCAAACCTTGCCGCGCAGGCGATCAGCCGCATAATGACGCGTCGTGATCGAACTGACAGCGTGAATGGAACCGACGCACTATGCCACTACAGATCTACACAGACGGCGGCTCTCGCGGAAATCCCGGCCCAGCCGGGGCCGCCGCCGTAATCCGCGATGAGCGCGGCCGCCCGCTTCTCGAAGCCGGGTTCTTCATCGACCGCGCGACCAACAACGTCGCGGAGTATACGGCTCTGATTCTTGCCCTTGAGGCTGCCGCAAAGGCAATGCCCGATAATATCACTATCTTTATGGACAGCGAGTTGATTGTCCGGCAGATTACCGGGCAGTATCGGGTGAAAGACCCCCACTTGGCGGTCCTGTTTCAGAAGGCGAAGAAGCTGCTTCTGAAGTTCGATACCTGGAAGATCCAACATGTCCCGAGGGCGCAGAACAAGCGCGCCGACGCCCTTGTGAACAAAGCGCTCGATGCCCGGCGCGACGTCATTGAGGCCCAGGTTGGGGATGTTTATCCCGACCGGCCGCGCCCCAGCGGCCCGCCGGCCGGGGCAGGCGATAGCCCCTCCGTCGGGGCGAGCAGCCCAGTCCCTCAGGTTCCCCGCCCCACTGGGGGCAAGGCCGGCTCGCCTGGCGAAGCCGGGCCTGTCATCCCGATCGTTGTTCGATGCATTCAGGATCCAAAGCAGGACGCCTGCTCGGCCGGCATGGAGCAGGACCTGGAATTCCTCTTCACCGACGCTACGCCGGGCGGCCTGTGCATCCATGCGACAAAGGCGGTATTGGATACCGTGCTCGCCATCCGCTATGCCGCCTCGAAGGGTGAGCAGCCGGGCCCGGTCCGGGTCCGCTGCCGACTGCCGGGCTGCGGCGCACAGTTTGAGGTCCGGCTGGCTTCGCCCTCGACCGACTGAACCCCTGGACTGATCACAACGCTTCCTGCCCTTCGGGCCTGCGGCCGGTTGGACACGCAACCGGCTACGGCATATCCTGTTCGGCCAGGTGCTGGCATTGTTCTCATTCTGACTGATCAAAGCGGGCTCGCCGTTCGCCTGCTGGAGGAAGCGCGGTGCATAGGCCACGGTCACTGTCGGCGGGTCGTCCGGTTCCGGCTTTTTTGTTCGCCCTCATCGTCGGCGTTTCGACGTTGGCGGGATCGACAACCCGTGCTGCTATTACCGATGCGTCCGGCCGAGTCGAGAGTTCCGTCGAACAGACCAGCGGTTCGACCGGCCAGATCATCGATCAGGCCTTCGAGGAAACGCCAGGCACGACTACTATCCTGCCAGCCACGGCAAACGCCGACCTCGACATTACTACCCCGACGGCTGTGCAGGGCTACCTATCCTCTGTCGCGGCGGTGAACGTCCCCGGCACAAACTCCCCTGCCGATGTGAACGATTTCAGCATGGAGGCCTCCGGACTGTCGCTGCTGGCGGACCGCGGTTTTGGCTGCTCAGCCAAGGCGACGCAACACCGCGAGATCACCCTCAGTGCGACGGAACTGAATCTCGACAGCGGTACGCAGGTCCAGGTGCGCAGCGACTTCGTCATAGCATCCGGCGTGCTGATGATGACCTTCACGGACGGGCCGAGCGATGCCGTCGGACGAGTCGACTTTACGATCCAGCAGGAGGACGCCGAGGGGTCTCGACAGGTGTTATCGGGATCGCTGGACGTATCGCTGGACGAGAACGGCATGCTTCAGATCGTCGCCACGGGTGGCCTGGATGGCGTGCTGCCGATCACGGTGGACATGACCGGCGAGTCGAGCGATATCGCATCCGCCCAAATGGTACTGCTGCCCGCCGTGACCATCCCCTACGAGTATCTGGCCGTGGTCGATCGGCCGTTCACGCTGACCGCCCAGGTCGATGTCAGCGCCACGGCCGCATCGGGTGACCAGGGGGTCAGCGCGTTTGTCGGCCGGCTGCCCCATTTCTTCGCCGATCAGGCGGTCGATCTTCTGGGCGTGGACTACGGCAGCGACCTGGACATGCTGGGCGCCTCCAGTCAGGCCCGTGCAGCAGGGATTCGCGTGACGGACCAGATCACCCCGGTTCGCAGCGGCCTGGAATCGGGCTGTGGCAGCTTCGGTCTGGAGGCCCTGCTGGGGGGGCTTCTACTGTCGGCAGCGTTTGTCTCGCGGCGGCTTACGTAGCGGACCTTGACAAGGGCCCGGCGATTCATAACATGTGCAGAACAATCTGACGTATCGGAAGTTGCGGATGTGGCGGAATTGGCAGACGCGCTGGCTTCAGGTGCCAGTGGCCGTACAGGCCGTGGAGGTTCGAGTCCTCTCATCCGCATTTCTTTTTGCGCCGAATCGCATAAGAGGCAAGCATATCCCAGCCGGGACGGGCGAGGCTGTGTGACCATCGATATGCGGCTTAAGATTGACTGTCCGCACTGGCAACGACCCATGAGTACAACCCCGGCTGACGCTCGGGGCTTCAAATCGCCACGGCAACGACGGCCATGAGCCTGCGTATAGTTCCCGATCGTGCCGCGCAGCGCGGGGCGCGAGCAAGAGGGCGGCAGGGGCCGGCACAATCCGCAAACATGAACTCTCCGCTCAGATGCGACGTGGCCGCAGTGCTAACCCGGATATTTCACGGTGATACCAGACAGAGCCAGTGAGAGCGGCGAGGCGACAGATTCGAGCACTCAGGCTTGGATTGGATGGGTAACGGCCCCCCGGGCGCAAACCACCCCCTTTCCCCCATGGCCGATCAGGGGCGGCGGCACGGGGTTGCGAGGAAGTCAGGTCACGCTGGCCGGGGCCAAGAGGCGGGCGGCCAGTCGGCGAAACAGATCCTGCAGCGGAAACGAACTGGCCAGGTGCAGCACGATCCGCCTGGCCGACACCAGAACCCGTCCGCCGATCTTGAGCAACTTCAGCCGCAGCGTGCGGACTTGGGCCTTCTCCAGTTCCGTGCCGGCCAGTTCCGTCCGACGCAGATGCTCGATCAGCACGTAGGCGGCCGCCGACAGCAGCACCCGCAGTTGGTTGGCCTCAAAGTCGTGGCAACTGGTGCGGTCGGCGAACAGACCCAGTTGCTGCTCCTTGATGCGGTTCTCGACCTCGCCGCGCTGGCAGTAGGTCTGCTCGTACAGGAGTTGGGCGTCCCCCGGCCAATTCGTCACCAGGAAGCGGAAGTTCTCCTTCGCCTCGTCGTCCGGACGCTGGGGCGGCAGGTACTCGGCCTTGGCGAGGATCCGGCGGGCCTTGTCCCAGGTGGCCGCGGCGTAGGAGAACTCGCCGAAGACGCGGGGCCGGTCCTTCGGGTCGACCGCCAGCGCCTGGGCCTGCACCATCAGCGGGCGGGCCAAGGCTTCCAGTCGCGAGTTCTTGGCCAGACCCACCAGGTAGGACACATC
This sequence comes from uncultured Planctomycetota bacterium, assembly GCA_963787325.1. Classification (GTDB taxonomy): domain Bacteria; phylum Planctomycetota; class Phycisphaerae; order UBA1845; family JANYLN01; genus CAWBCK01. The sequence goes on along the minus strand of CAWBCK010000005.1, from coordinate 3,944,043 downwards.
GTGCCGGTCGCACCAGCGGAGCATCTTCCAGCGACAAAAGCCACTATCGCCGCGAAAGAGGATCTTCACGCCGGGCCAGACCTGGCGGAACCGCTTGACCAGCAGCGAGAGGATAGCCCAGGCGTGCGTTGCCCCATCCTGGTCGGCCGACCGCAGGTAGGCCACCAGCATTTGGCTGCCGCAGAAGACATACAGCGGCAGGAAGCAGTACTCGTCGTAGTAGCCGTGGAAGAAGCGGCCGACCTGGTGGCCGTGGACGGAATCGTTAGTGGCATCGAAGTCCAGGATCAGTTCGGTCGGCGGGGTCTTCTGCGACTCGACGAAGGCTTCGAGCAGCACCTTGCTGGCCTCGGCCAGGGGTTGACGCATCGCGCGGTTCTCCAGGCGACACAGCGTCGGGGGCGAGGCCAAAGGCTGGTCGTGGTCCACCTTCCGCTCGCAAGCCAGTTGCACCAGTGGATCCGCCCGCAGGGTCTGATGATCATTGAGATCCTCCTGGCCCAAGGCGATGGCGAAGATGCGTTGGCGAAGCATGCTGACTTGGCTGTGGGTGATCAGACTTTGGTTGCGGGGATCGGGAATGGCTGCATCCATACGCTCGATGAGGCGGAGCCGCCGTTCGATCTGGCGCAGCAGGAGCACACCGCCGTCGCTGGTGATCGTACCGCCGTCGAAATCAGCGACGACCTTGCGTCTGCCCAGACTGGAAAAGCGGATGGGGGATCGGTTACACTCTGTCACGTGGCCTTACCTCCTTGTAGTGACGGTTGTCTTTTACAACTCCCGACATTACAGGAAGTAAGGCCTTTTAGCTACTGCCCAACTGAAAAACCCCGTGAAATATCCGGGCTAACGTCGTCGGGCGGAAGTTTTTTTGCCATTTTGCCCCATCTTCGCTACAGTCGGGCTACAATCTGTTGTTGACGCATGGCGTATTGTCCCTCAGAGTGCGTGCAACATTAGGGCATACTAATGTCCTGTGATTTTTTGCACAGAGTCAGTTAGCATTCAAGGTTTCAAGAGAGATCCCGCGTGAGTGCGACACAGTCCCCTGCGACCGTAGCGTTGTTGGAAAAGAACGAGTTCATCCTGCGCCGCCTGCACAGCCTGACCGGGATCATCCCGGTGGGGGCGTTTCTGGTCGAGCACCTGCTGACCAACTCCATGGCGTGGTATGGGCCCGGGCGGTACAACAGCGACGTGGCCTACATCCAGCATCTGCCCTACCTGTTTGTGCTGGAATGGGCGTTCATCTTCCTGCCGCTGGCGTTTCACGGACTGTACGGTCTGTGGCTCGCCCTGACGGCCAGCCCCAATGCCACGGTGTACCCGTATCTGAATAACTGGCGGTACCGGCTGCAGCGGATCACGGCGTATATCGCGCTGTTCTTCGTGGTGATCCACCTGTTCCAGTACCGGTTTGCGTACGTAATGAGCGGGCCGGTCTTCGCAGAGGCGAAGGACTGGTTCGCCCTGACGCAACAGGGGCTGCTGCACTGGCAGATCGGCAGCTTCGTCGTACCGGCCTGGTTCACCTTAGGTTTTTATGTAGTGGGCCTGACGGCAGCAGTCTATCATTTCGTGAACGGCCTCTGGACGTTCGGCATCTCCTGGGGCATCCTGGCTGGTCCCGAGTCTCAGCGGTGGTTCCAGTATGTGTGCCTGCTGGGCGGCATCGTGCTGTGCGCGTGGGGTTATATAAGCCTGTTGGGTTTCGTGGTCCAGTAGGTTCGAGGCAACATAAGTATGGCAAGACAGAATCGTGTAGTGGTCGTCGGCGGGGGGCTGGCGGGGCTGGCCGCGACCATGAAGATGGCGGAGATGGGCATTCCGGTCGACCTGGTCAGCCTGGTGCCCGTGCGGCGCAGTCACAGCGTCTGCGCCCAGGGCGGTATCAACGCGGCCAACGACATCACCCGGCAGCTCGGCGACAGCGAATGGAAGCACTTTGACGACACGGTCTACGGCGGGGACTTCCTCAACGAACAGCCGCCCGTCAAGGAGATGTGCTATTGGGCGCCGCGGGTCGTCAACCTGCTGGACCGCATCGGTGTGATGTTCAACCGCATGCCGGAAGGCCACCTCGACGTGAGGCGCTTCGGCGGCACGCTCTATCCGCGAACGGCCTTCGCCGGGGCAACGACCGGCCAGCAGATGCTCTATGGCCTGGACGAGCAGGTGCGCCGCTGGGAGGTCGAGGGCCTCGTCACCAAGCATGAGTTCCACGATTTTCTGGCGCCGATCATCGACGACGAAGGCATCTGCCGCGGCGCGGTCGTGCAGGATCTGTACAGCATGAAGATCCGGCGCTGCCGGCTGACGCGGTCATCGTCGCCAGTGGCGGACCGGGCCTGATCTTCGGCAAGAGCACCAATAGCATGATCTGCACGGGCGGTGTGGGCGCGCGGTGTTTCCGGGCTGGGGCGAAGTACGCCAACGCCGAATTCATCCAGGTGCACCCCACCGCCATCCCCGGCACCGACAAGCACCGGCTGATGAGCGAAAGCGCCCGGGGCGAAGGCGGCAGGGTATGGGTACCCCGCCAGAAGAACGACCGGCGCCCGCCGGAGCAGATCCCGGAGAACGAACGCTATTACTTCCTCGAAGAGAAGTATCCAACGTATGGCAACCTCGTGCCGCGTGACATCGCCACGCGCGAGATCTTCTGGATCTGCCGCGAGGGCTATAGTGTAAGCGACAAGTTTTACGCGGCCTACCTCGACCTGACGCATCTGCCGCACCAGCGAATCGAAAAACTGGCAGGCATCCTGGAGATCTATGAGAAATTCGCCGGGGCCAACCCGCGAAAGACCCCCATGATGATCTTCCCGGCTGTGCACTACAGCATGGGTGGCCTGTGGGTGGACTATGAAAAGAACACCGAGACCGGCGGCCTGGTGATCGGCTCGCCGCGCAACCAGGCGACGAACATTCCCGGGCTGTATGCCATCGGCGAGTGCGACTACCAGTACCACGGCGGCAATCGGCTCGGCGCCAACAGCCTGCTGTCGTGTGTGTTCAGCGGACTGATCGTGGCCGAGAGCATGCCGAACTGGTTCAAGAACCTGCCCGGCGGGGACGTGGCTGATGTGCCGCTCAAGCTGTTCGAGCAGGCGATGACACGCCAGCAGGAGAAATACCAGCAGCTGCTGAAACTGGCGGGTCCCGAGAATCCGTACCAGCTGCACCTCGACCTCGGCACCGAGATGACGAAGTACTGCACGGTCGTCCGGCACAACGAGGAACTCGAGACACTGCTGAAAGAGCTCAACGAGTTCGACGCCCGCTACAAGAAAGTCGGCCTGCCGGACACGGGCACCTGGACCAATCAGACGGTACGGTTCGTCCGCGAGCTCGGCGATATGCTCGTGCTGGCCAAGGTGATCGCCAAGGGTGCTCTCCAAAGAAACGAGTGCCGCGGCGCCCACTACAAGCCGGAGTTCATCATCCCCTCGCCGACGGCTGACGACCCGTCGGAGCTGCACGAGCAGGCGATCGAATACTGCCAGGCCTTCAAGGCCCAGATTGATAAATGGCTCAAGACGACGATCGCCGAGTACACGCCGGAAGGGCCGAAAATCTCCTACAAGCCGGTCGATACAAGTCTGATCCCGCCCCGGCCCCGGACATACGGGCTGAAGGGGGCTGAGATCATCGACCGCGTGTGGAAGGAGATGCAGACGGGACAGGTGAAGGCCCAGGCGAGTTCCGCGGCTGGCAGTTAGACGTCGGCGCTGGTCTCCAGGCGGCGGTAAAACGGCATGAGGTGAGTTCCCTGCGACGTTCGCAGGACGGATAGAGGTTTTGACTGGCATGGCTAAGCATGTGACATTGCGGATCAAGCGGCAGGATGGGCCGGGCAAGCCGAGTTACTGGGAGATCTTCCGCGTTCCGTACCTGCCGCGGATGAACGTGACGACCTGTCTGCAGCAGATCGCGCTGAACCCGGTAACGACCGAAGGCAAGAAAACCACCCCGGTCGCCTACGACGCCGCCTGCCTCGAAGAAGTCTGCGGCTCTTGCACGATGAACATCAACGGCCGGGTTCGCCAGGCATGCAGCACGCTGGTCGATGCGCTGCTGGAAGAGCACCCGGAGGGCATCACGCTGGCGCCCATGACCAAGTACCCGGTCAAGCGGGACCTGGCGGTAGACCGCACGCGGATGTTCGACACGCTCAAGCGGCTCAAGTGCTGGGTGCCCGTCGACGGTTACTACGACCTCGGCCCCGGCCCGAAGATGTCGCCCAAGGAGCAGGAACACCTGTACCTGTATGCCCGCTGCATGACCTGCGGCTGCTGCACGGAGGCATGCCCCCAGTACACGATCGACAACAAGTTCGTCGGCGCCTTCGCCTGTTCGATGACGGTGCTGTTCAACAGCCACCCGACCGGCGCGGTCCTCAAGGAAGACCGCCTGCGTGAACTGGCTGAACCCGGCGGTGTAAGCGAATGCGGCCAGGCCCAGAACTGCCTGCGGGTATGCCCCAAGAGCGTGCCGAACGTAACAGGCATTGCCCAGGCCTACCGCCAGACGACGGTGCAGTGGATCAAGAATCTGTTCAGCAAGTAACGATACTTGAAGACGCAAACTCCCGGCGATACAAAGGCGGACAGGAGATCAGGCTATGAAGATAACTGTCGTCCTTGAGCCAAGCGAAGAGGGCGGTTTCACGGTCTCAGTACCCGCCTTGCCCGGCTGTATCAGCGAGGGCACCTCCAGGGAAGATGCCCTCAAGAACATCCGCGAGGCCATCGAACTATACCTGGAACCGGTCGAAGATGACACCGCAGGCCAGCCCCAGACCGAGCACGTGGAACTGGTCGTATGAGCAAGGTTCCCAGTCTCGGCTACGAAAAGGTTGTAAGAGCTCTGCAGCGCGACGGCTGGGTAGTCGTAAGGCAAAGAGGAAGCCACATTCGCCTTCAGAAGCATTTGGGCAGCGAAGTTCTCAAACTCGTGGTGCCTGCTCACCGGCCGATCCTTCGCTCCACACTGGCCCACATTCTCAAACAGGCACAGATGCCGCTTGAACGTTTCCTGGAACTCGCGTAAGGCGGGTCGTTCATGCCCCTCAGAGTCCTGTCAGGAACGACTGAGTCGGCAGATGCCCTGCGCCCCCCGAAGTTGCTTTCACGCTTGGCCAGGCAACGACGCCTGTCAGGCGTCCCATCCCGTCGCCAGCAGCATCCCCATTGCAGCCATCACGCAGCCTTTGTCTTCAGGCTTGATGTTTCCGATCACCCGGTCAACAAGAGCAAGAGAAAGTGTTCCGATCAACGGCTTGATCCAGCTCGTCCTGGGAAGACCGGCGGCGTGCTACTCAGCCAAGGCTAGCGATGGTTCGTTCTGGTCCTGGCTGGTCACAGGCATGAGCACCACCTCGCCAAACCGAGCGGAGTAGGATGCAGGGCTGACGACCAAGGCAGGCCGCTTCTTGCTGGTCCTGAGGTCAGTGAACGGGAACCGGACCAACACGATTGCCCCAGGATCACATGTGGTCATAGACCTCGTCCTCGGGGTTGTCCCAAGTCTTGGCGAACGCAGCCTCCTGGGCCTTCAGTCATGGGGACCGTTCGTCGGCATCGCCGGCGTCTTCGAAAATCACAATGACTTTCCCCGGCGGCACGCCACGTACTTCCGGCGGCAGAACGACGTGTTCGCCATCGAATTGGGCCTTAACCGCAAACATGTGAGGCACATCTGAAACCATAACACCTGTTATGCCTCGCCTTGACCACCAGAGTCAACCGTTCTGCTGCTCGTGGCCGTACCGATCCTGCAGCCGTTCGGGCTGCCAGTATTCGTCCGGGCACTTCGGATAGCGGAAGAAGTCGGCATTCCGCACGGGAACCCCTTCATGGGCTGCCGAATCGTACAACGCCTCGACTTCGCCCATGATGTTCAGCGCATGAATGGCGTTGTAGTGATAGAAACTGCCGGTCACGAACCCGCTGATGAACTTCTCGAGCTCAACAGCGAACGGGTTGCGTTTGGGCAGATCGACATACTGCCAGTAGTCCCGCCAGGCGGTCTTCTTGCCGGCCAGGCTGTCCTTCCAGAGGTTGGCCGGGGCGCTTTCCGCCCACTGCACCTTCAGGCCGTAAAGCCCGAAGACCAGCGAACCGTTCTCACCATCGACCTGGATCTCCAACGGGCCGAACTCGCTGTTGATCCGCCGGAACCACGACCACGTCGAGTTGTTGACGACGCCGCTGGTGTGCAGCCGGCGGATCGAGCAGTAATCATCCACGTCGCACTTGATCGCCGCGTCGTTCTTGCGGTCCGTCGGCATCCGTTTGGGGACGAGCAGCCGGGCGACGCATGAGAGCGAATCGGTCTCGCCGAACAGCGCCCGGCTGATATACGCCTCGTGCGACATGTCCAGGACGATGCCGCCGCCGGCGCCCTTGAGCGTCCAGTTGAAATCAGGTCGCTGGCCGCGGAAGTCATCATTTTTTGAAAAACCCGCGCCGACTTCGTAGCCGAAAACCATCTGGCAACTAAGCGGCCGGATCTTCGGCACCATCTGGATGGCGGTATGAATGCCGGGCGTTTCGATAAAGTCATGGACGACGCCGTTGAAGAACCGGCGGCTTTCCAGGGCCTGCACGAGTTCAAACCCGGTGCCATAGTCATTGGCCAGCGGCTTCTCCATGAAGACCGCGGTCGTGGCCGGGTCGAGCGTGGGCAGCACCTTGAGCATCACATCGACCTTCTCGCCGGTCAGTACGCAATTATGGTAGACCTGGCGATCTGGGTTGATCTGGCAGGCCTTGTCCATGGCTGCCTCGACCGTGTCATAGTAATACTCCAGGCCCACGCTTTTGGCATAGTCAGCGAGCCGGCTCAGGTTCCGCCCGACGCCGATCGGCACGGCCTGCCATTGCTCGTCACCGACGCGAATTCCGCCGTTATTGTTAAGCGTATTCAGGGCGTTTCGGGCCACGTCGCCCATCCGCCCGGTGATACCATGTATGACAACGCCGATCTGCCTGGCTGGCTGCGTCACGTCAGACTCCGATCTACTTGATCTTGCCTTTGAGTTCTTCTTTCCAGTGATCTACCACGGTCGCCGGACTGTAGGTGAACATGAAGACCATGTTGTGCGTGTTCTCTTCGGGATTGGCCAGCTCGTGCATCTTGTTCGGCGGCACGTACACGGACTCACCCGCCTTGATCGGCTCGATGGTCCCGTCGATCTCGATCGTCCCAGCCCCTTCGATGACGAAGTACACTTCCTCATTGGGATGTTCGTGCTTGGGCACCTTGCCGCCGGGGAAGATCGTCACCCGTCCCTGGCAGAAATTCTGGGCCTTGATCGGCGCGTTCGGGCCGACCATGACCTGCGTGCGCCGCCCCGCGGGAAAGACCGTCCCGTCGATTTCCGACAGCCGCGAAAATTGCATACCGCACCTCCGATTTCACTGGCGAACCGGCCATTATAAGTTGGGGCCCCAGACCGTCAACGACGTCAGTCTGCCGGCTGGCAAGGGCAGAAAGAGCCTGTAAACCCCTGACTCCAGCACCGTTGTCGGCAAATGCCGGCCAGCCGGGGCCTGAGCCCGGCCAGGACACCGCCCGGACACGAAGAGGTTGCCTCGCAATTAGCAGTGTCGATCCCACCAGGCCCGGCGCGGGGCCGCGGTGCCGGCAAAAGGGGGAAACAAAGGCCGGCCTAAGACCTTGCAGTCTCAACACGAACGCACGATAATCGCTGGCGCTGCAGTCTGTTTCGCAGGCGCATGAAACCGGCTGCCGCCCGCGTTGTCTCGTCCCAGAACCTGCCGCTGTCCCGTCGTTAGCAGGTTCGCCGGGGCGGCAACCATGTTTGGACCTGTCGTACAGTAACCAGTAGCAAATATATGGATGTTGGGCGGCCCCCGTATGTCATGGATGGCTTCGCCCGGGTTTGTGGTGGGCAGGATGCCCGTAGCCTGATGGGAGCAGGTCGTGGAGACAATCAACTTTGACGCTGAGGGTACACGTGCGATGAATCATTCCAGGATATGGACCCGAACCATCATTCAGAGATTGCTGCCATGGCTTGCGGCAACAGCGTGCGCATGCCTTATCCTGTCCACTCGGCCCGCATCGGCGGCTCCGGCCTCGTGCGATCAGGCCCGGCAAGTCACCCAGGCCTGGTTGGACCTCAACTCCAAACCTATGAATATGTCGCTTGGCAAGACGATCTCGCAGGTCGAGACGTTCACCGACGCGCAAGGTGAGCCTGCCTATTACATCGTCGACCTCGACCCGGCCGGCTTTGTCATCGTCTCGGCCGATACGGACATCGATCCCATCATCGGGTTCCTGCCGGAAGGCACGTACAACCCTTCGCAGAACAATCCGCTCGGAGCTCTGGTCAGCAACGATCTGCCCAGCCGACTGGCAGCCGTGCGGGCAAGCACCGCGGCACCAGGATTGACAAAAGCCGTCTCTACAGCGCAGAGCAAATGGGCCATGCTCTCGGGCGTCAAGTCGCTGGGCGCTTCGCCGACGATGTCAGCCGTCATCTCTGACGTCCGCGTCCCGCCGCTCGTTCAGAGCAAGTGGGACCAGGACCTGGCTGGCGGAAACGGCCCGGTCTGCTACAACTATTACACCCCCAACAACTACGTCTGCGGCTGCGTCGCCACGGCCATGGCCCAGCTGATGCGCTATTGGCAATCCCCGACCTCCGGCATTGGCGTCCATTCCTACTCGATTACGGTCGACGGCACGGCCCAGAACGCCAGCACCCGCGGCGGCGACGGTAACGGCGGGCCATACAACTGGTCACAGATGCCCTTGGTCCCCAACTCAGCAACCACCGTCACCCAGTGCCAGGCCATCGGCGCGCTGTGCTACGACGCAGGCATTGCCGCACACATGAGTTACAGCATGTTGTCTTCGGGAACGTGGATGGCCGATGCGGGCAATGCCTTGCGCAGCGTGTTCCATTATTCCAATGTAATTGTCATTGAGGACCTGAGTCGCCTGGCCCTCAATACCGGCGTCATTCCCATGGTCAACCCCGGCCTCGACGCAGCATGTCCCTCGCTGCTGGCCATCTATGACGCGTCTGGAAGCGGCCATGCGATCGTCGTCGACGGCTATGGGTACAACACAGGTACCCTCTTTCACCACTTGAATCTCGGCTGGAATGGGCAATCGGATGCATGGTACAACCTGCCGACTATTGATACCCAGTATATGACCTTCAACGTCGTGACGGGATGCGTCTTCAACGTCTTCTCGACCGGCGGCGGCGGCGAGATCATCAGCGGACGAGTGCTGGACGCGGGCGGCAGCCCGATCAGCGGCGCCACGGTTCAAGCCGCTGGCAACGGCACCGTCTACACCGCCACCACGAACGCCAAGGGAATCTACGCAGTCACGCACGTGCCGTCCGCCACCACGTTCACTGTCAATGTAATCGGAGACTATGCTTCCCAGGCGCAAAGCGTCTCGACCGGCAGGTCTGTGAGCGGCACGAACGGCAGCGCCGTCGGCAACGTCTGGGGCGTTGACTTTTCGGCCACGCCAAGCGGCCCGCCGAAGGTCAAATTCGAGTCGTCCAATTTCACGTTCAATCGCGATGCCGGATCAGCCACGATCACCGTCGTTCTCACCGGCGCGTAACGGCGGCGGCATGACTGTCGCCTACAGCACAACAAACGGCACGGCCGTGGCCGGTACGGATTACACCGCCACCAGCGGCACCCTGTCCTTCGGGAGCACCGATTACAAACTCACCTTCTCCGTGCCGATCGCCAGGCTGTACGACCCGACCAGCAAGTCGCTGACGGTCAAGTTGAGCGATCCCACCCCAAACGGCGTGCTGTCTCTGGACACCCCCAACACCGCTACGCTGACGATTGCCGGAAGCAGCGTGCTGCCGACCCTCACCGTCGCAAGCGTCATGCAGGCCGAAGGCAACAGCGGCACGACGTCCTTCGACTTCGCCGCGCACCTGTCCAAGCCGAGTGTACTGCCGGTAACCGTTACCTACACAACGTCAGATGGCACGGCCCTGGCAGGAGTGCAGTATGAAGCCACCAAGGGCACGCTGACGATCCCTGCCGGCCAGACAGATGGAACAATCTCGGTTCCCGTCAATGCCGATACGGCCCACGACGTCGACAAAACCTTCAATCTCAACATTACCAACGTCACCGGTGCAATGCTGCAGGACTTCCTCGCCCAGGGGACTATCGAGAACGACGATCCGCTGCCGGACATCTCCGTGGAGAATGCCGCCGGCTCAGCGCCGTCGATGACCTTCAACGTGAAACTGTCGACAGCCAGCATGCTGCCGGTGACCGTCAACTACAAGACGACCGACGGTACGGCCATTGCCGGCAAGGACTACACAGCCGTCAGGGACGCCATCACCATTCTGCCGGGTGAGACCGTCGGCACAATCACCGTACCGCTTATACCCGCCGCAATCCACGAGGCGGACAAGACGCTTGAGGTCAAACTGAGCAATGCCACCGGCGTCACCATCAAGAACAGCCATGCCACCGGGACCGTCCAATGCAGCGTGGCCGAGCCGCAACTGTCCATCCAGGATGCCAGCGACATGGGCAGGTTCCTGGCCTTCAAAGTCCAACTCTCGTCCGGCACCAGCGTCCCGGTAACCGTAAACTATTCAACCGTTGACGACACGGCCCACGCCGGCCAGGACTACACCGCCGTAAGCGAAAGCCTAGTCATCCCGCCGGGACAGCGTCTTACGACGATCGTCGTCCCCATCGTAACGCGCCCGTCCCAGCAAAGGCAGTTCTTCATCAAAACAAGCGGCGTGACAAATGCCGCTGCACTGACCGAAGAGGCAACGGGCGTCATCAAGCCGGCTAACGCGCAGGCCGGAGACAGCTCCATCATCCCCACCAGCAACATTGTCAGCCTGCGGGGCCGGGGCTGGCTCGGCCACCCTGTTCTGCTGCATGGGATTGATGCTGCTCAAGTTCGGCCGGAGTTCGACGACCGTTCGCCGCCGTCGTCATGGCTGATCCAGGATGGATACGTGCCGTGGCACGCAACGCTGAAGAACCTGAAGGTTGTAACCACCCTCAAGAATACTGACCAGCCGGCCGGCACAATGCCGGTCGGCCAGGTCGCGAATCATCGTGCCCATCCACACGAAGACCTCGTCCGATAACCCCATGGCGGCAAGCGTTTCGTCGCGGTGGCCATCGAACCCGGCCGATAGGAAAATGAACTCGGGGCAAAATGCCTCGGCCGCGGGAAGGAACCGTTCCTCCAGAACCTTCTGGTACGCGGCATCATCGCTGCCGGACGGCATGGGCAGATTCAAGGTCGTTCCTTGCCCCTCGCCATGCCCCGTTTCCCCCGGATAGCCGGTCCCCGGAAAGATCGTCCGTGGGTCCTGGTGGATCGAACCGAAAAAGACATCGCCGTCGTTTTCGAAGCAATGCTGAGTTCCGTTGCCGTGGTGAACGTCCCAGTCGAAGATAAGTATCCGGCGGATGCCATGCCGGCTGCGCAGGTAGTTCGTCGCGATCGCCACGTTGTTCAGCAGGCAAAAGCCCATGGCCGCGTCATACTCGGCATGGTGCCCAGGCGGCCGAACCGCACAGAATGCCCGGCGAACCTCGCCTTGCATCACGGCGTCGACCGCGGCGATGCCCGCGCCGGCGGCCAGCATGGCGATCTCGAAGCTGTCCGCGCTGATCGCGCAGTCCGGCGTATCCAGGCAAGGCATTCCTGTTTCGCACGCCCGCTGCAGCCTCTTGACATATGCCTCGCTGTGGGCCGTCAGAACCCATCGAAGATCGGCCGGCTCAGGCGTGATGTGTACCAGCCGCGACCAGAAATCGCACTGCTTCATGGCTTCGAGGATGGCCAGCAGACGAGCGGGACGCTCCGGATGCTGCGATCCGGTATTATGCCTGATGAAGGCGTCGTGATAGACAAAACCCGTGGCCATGCTCTGCCCCGTTGAGCGTTCCGCCGACCTGCCGGAGGACGTATCGTCACCCTGCCTCTATGCCACGCATTCCACAATCTGCAGGCGCGAACAGGCCTGTGCATCAATCAAAAAAACCTGCCGGACGCCAGTCCGGCAGGTGGACTTGTTGAGAGGAATCAGATCCTGCTGGCACTAAGCAGTCGGCCGCACCGAAACCGCCTTGGGGCCTTTCGGGCCCTGTGACAGTTCATATTCGACGGCCTGCCCCTCTGCCAATGTCCGAAAGCCTTCCATGGTGATGGAACTCTGATGGACAAAGACATCCGGACCGCCATCATCCGCCTCGATGAACCCAAACCCCTTCTGATCGTTAAACCATTTCACCTTCCCGGTAGCCATCGGGAATCCTCCAAAAAAAGAGACCGCCCTGCCCTTCACCTGCCGGCCAGGGACCGAGCACGGATTACAACCCATCGTCAGGCCGTTCACGTGGTGGCATCAGTCAACTGCCGCGCCATACCTCACCTCTGAGGCCACAATCTAATCGCACCACCTGAAGGTGTCAAAGAAAAAAAAGAGGGTTTCGGGTGTCGGCATGATGATTTTGAAGCACTTACCAGACATGCAGGTACTGCAACATCTGCCTGACCGGATCGGCCACGCCATAGAGCCCTGGCAACATGAACGGCCCCGCCGCCACGAATGCGATATTCGCGGCGGCTGAGAGGTCAAAACCCGATCGAGCCACGCGGATGTCGCCACAGCATTACATAGCGAAGCCAGTTTGATGGCACGCCGCGCTGCGGCAACGCCCCCCCCCTGGCCTCCGCCTTCAGGTACAATCGAGTGTAGTTAAGCCGCCGAAGCACCGTAAAGAACGGCAGAATCGCCTGCAGCCAGATCACTGCCGCCACGTGCCCGCTGGCGCAAGCCGACCAGTATGGCAAAAAACCGCTCCCCCCGCTGCCAGAAGCCTACGCTGCAGTCCGGGATAAGATCCTCCGCCCGCGCCTTGACGTAGCTGATCAGGAAAGTATTGGAAAGCGCAAGAAACGTCAGCAGGCAATAGGTGACGTTGCCCGCCGCGGCAAAATACAACGCGCACGCCCCCCAGATGGCGATATCGCTGAACCGGTCCACCGTCGAGTCCAGAACGGCCCCGAACCGGCTGTGCAGATTCCCGCTACGGGCCACCGCGCCATCCAGCATGTCGCAGGCAGCCGCGACGAAAAGCCATGCCAGCGCAGCCAAAGGATACCAGCTCGCGACCGGCCCCCCGAGGCGCAAACCGGTCGATCGGCAAGACATGCCCCGCGCCCTTCAGAAGATACCAGCTGCCGGCCAGGGTGAAGACAAAGCCAGCCACCGTCAGCGTATTGGGAGTCACACCCAGACGCGCAAGGCTCGCCGCCAGCCTGTCGCGCAGCGACCCGACACCGCTGCCGATCGACAGACTTACCCCAGAGGGCTCCCCCGAGGTTCGAAGCCCCTCGAAGTCCTTATTCGCACGGCCAGCCGTCTCCACTGATTTTACCTCGCGACGACACCGCCGGTAATGAAGTCCTCGATCTTCTGACGTGCTTCAAAATCGGGTATCTGCACCGGCGGGTGCTTCATGAAGTACGCCGCCACCGGCGTCAGGGGGCCACCGATTCCACGTTCGCGGGCCAGTTTGCAGCAGCGAATCGCATCGATCGCCACGCCGGCGCTGTTCGGCGAATCCTCGACGCTCAGACGCAGCTCGAGGTTCATCGGCACGCCGCCGAAGCCCCGCCCCTCAATCCGCAGGAAGCACACCTTGTTGTCGTTCTGCCACGGCACGTAGTCCGACGGGCCGATGTGGATACTGTCAGCCGGCAGCCGCTCGTCGACCTGCGACTGCACCGCCTCGGTCTTCGAGACCTTCTTCGACGAAAGCCTCTTGCGGTTGAGCATGTTGAGGAAGTCGGTATTGCCGCCGGTGTTGAGCTGGTAGGTCGAGTCGATCTTGACCCCGCGATCGTTGAACAGCTTCATCGAGCGTCCGATGAACGATCGTCGCCCCCACCTGCGCCTTGATGTCGTCGCCGACGCACGGGATGTTCTTGCGTGCGAATCGCGCGGCCCACGTCTCATTCGAAACGATGAAGACCGGGATGCAGTTGATCAGGCTGACGCCCTCTGTTCAGGCAGCACTGCGCGTAGAACTCCGTCGCCAGCTGCGAGCCGACCGGCAGATAGTTCAAGAGGATCTCCGCGCCGCTGTCCGCCAGGATCCGCTCGACGTCCGCCGCCGGCTTGTTGGCAACGACGAACCGGCGCTCTTCCGGGTAATCGCACAAGTGCTCGCTCACGCCATCGAGCAACTCGCCCATATGCACGGTGCAGCCATTGGCCTCAAAGTCCGGACAGAACATCTTCGTGCAGTTCGGTTTGGCCATGACCGCTTCGCGCAGCGGCCGACCGACCTTGCGGGTATCGATATCGAACGCCGCGACAACCTCGATGTCGCTCGGCCGGTATCCACCCAGGTCCTCGTGCATCAGCCCAATCGTTTCCGCCCCATGCCCGTTGTCCTTGGCGGATTGCTGATAGAAGGAGATGCCCTGGATCAGGCTGCTTGCACAGTTGCCAACACCTGCGATCGCAACACGAATCTTCTCCGGCATACCAGTTCCATCCTTTCCAGGAACCAGATCGGCGTACGGCGAATGCGACTTGCCAGCCGGTCTCGCTCGGCCCATGTGCTTACTTGTAAAAGAGTACAGACTTGCTTGCTGCGTCAGTGATTTTAAATCCACTGCGTGCTTCAAGTCAAACGGTTACTGCCTGCCGCCCAACCATTTATTTCACGCGGTTGGCTGATTATAGCACACCGTTGGCAATTCCAACAAATCCCCCTACGATAGCACCATGTCCATACAGGTAACCGGAAATTCCAGACCAGGAAAGCCCGTTTTGGCCGTCACGGTCAGTGCACTGTTGCTCGTGCTGACGCTTGCGGGGGCGGCCTGGCTGACTGCCGTCCGCACCCGGCCTCTCGCTCTGGGGCCGGTCCACAATGCGCAGGGGATCCCAGGCGTCCGCATCGCCTGGCCCGACGGCTGGTCCCCGTATCGCCCGGCGGCCCTGCCCGGCGTCCACCTGACCGCCGTTGCCCAGATTAGCGACAAGCAAATCCGCCGGCTGCTGATGCTGGCGACCGGGCCCGTCTCCTCGAAAGTCATCCCGCCGGAGCGGGCCGCCGTTGAGATGCTGCAAATAGCAGGACAGACCCTCGGCTTACGGACCTTCCGTCAGCACTGGATGATCGCAGAAGGCACCATGGCAGGGTTACCGGCATTCCAGATCCGCTGCCCCGTTCGCTATCCGAATAATGACATAGGCTGGTTGCAGGTTCGGGCCGTGTGCCAGCGTAACGGCCGGCCGGCAGGTCTGCTGCTGCTGTCGCCCGAACAGATCACGCCGGAAGACAACCGGATCATGGATGCCGTGGCCGACAGCATCGAGTTCACGCAAACCCCCGATGTCACCAGGCACTCGCGTTCCTCAGGCTCCGATGCAACGCCCGTAAGCTGGGAGATGTGACAAGAAGGGCCCGGCGGGACATGCCCGGCCGGCGACTTTGTGCTGTCCTTCTGAGCAACGCGAAGAACTCCAGACGACAGACCTCAGCGAAGTCCAAAGATTGAAAGCGAAGGGGACAGACCTCAGCGACATGTTCGAGTGACGCACCCCTTTGGCAGGCGAAGATTGATCGATGCTACCAGGCTTTGTCGAAAGGATCTGACCCCGGGGCGACCTGACCCCCGGTCCGACAAGACGTTGATGCCCGGCACAACCGGCTCTGGCAGCCTATTTCGGCCCGTCAGCCGCTCCGGGTGGCCCCTTCTTCTCCGATTCCGGCCGCTTGATCTGGGCGATCTTCGGCCCGGGGGGGATCTCGTCGTCTTCTTCTTCCTCGTCCTCGTCCGCCAGCTCTTCCAGCGCGCTGAACGGATCGAACGCATCCTCCGCCACGCTGCTGCCGGTCAGGATCTCCTCGCCTTCCGGCGTGGCGGCCACCTCCGGCACGCTGATGTCAGCCGGCTCCCCGTTAATCTGGACGACAAACGTCGCAGGACCAATCTCGATCTTGTCGCCAGCCTTGAGCATCGCGTCGTCATCCGAGATCTTCTCGCCGTTGACCACAGTGCCGTTGCTGCTGTTAAGATCAGACACCAGCACCGTCGTCGGCGTCACCTCAATCTCGCAGTGCTTGCGAGAGACCGTCTCAGCCGGGATGCGAAGATGACACGTCTCGCCACGCCCGACAGACACGATGCCTTTGTGCAGACGCACCTCGCGCCGCCGGCCGTTCGAGGAAAAGTAAATAAGTCTCACGTCCATAGCCATGCAATGCCCCGCAGAGTTCCAGGCATCCGCCTTCTCTCACGACGCCATAAGTCTCACGCCCGTCAAACAATACACAGTGATAACCCAAGCCAGCCAACCATTCAAGCGATCCGGACCGGAAATCACATGACCGCCAGGCAATCGCGTGTGCCCCCGCCCGCCGCAGCGCCATAAGACACCGCCCGAAGCCCCCAGGCCGCATCCAGCAACGCACGGAGTGTCCAGGCCGTAGCGGCCACATCTCCGGCCCATCGCTACGCCGGACCGCCGCCCCCTTCCGGTTCGACCCCGAACTGCCCCAGCAGATTGGACACCAGTTCCATAGGCAAGCCCACAACGTTGCTGAAACTGCCGTCAAAGGCCTCCACGAACCGGTCGCCGATCTCCTGGATCCCGTAGGCCCCGGCCTTGTCCCGCCATTGCCCACTCGCCAGGTACTCCGCCAGCTCCAGCTCGGACATTGCCCGCATCCGGACCTCGGTCCGGTCCATCGTCACCACCCGCCGGTGGGACCGCATATCCAGCAACGCAACCCCGGTAATCACTTCGTGCGTCGTCCCCGCCAGCGAAGACAGGATCCGCCGCGCATCCGCCTCATCCACCGGTTTGCCGAAGATCCGCCCGCCGCGCACCACAACCGTATCCGCCGCTAAGATCACCGCGTTCCGGCTGATCGCCGCCACACTGCGGGCCTTGTAGTAACTCGCCGCCCGCGCGAAGTCCTCCGCGCTGCACCCAAGATCCTCGGGCTCCGGTTCCGGCCACGTAGGCGTAACCACCTTGAACACATACCCCGCTTCCGTCAGCAGGTGCCGTCGCCGCGGGCTGTTCGATGCCAGGATCAGACGGCTCATGCAACCCCCGCCACCTGAATCGCCTCCGCCAGATCGATACGCCCTTCGTAAAGCGCAGCGTCCGATAATCGCACCATGCACAGCCGTGCCGGTCAGCCGGCGTATATCCTCAATACCGCTCACCCCGCCGGAAGCGATGACAGGAATCCGCGTCTCCCGCGCCAGCCGGTCCGTCGCCTCGAAGTTCGGCCCGCCCAGCATGGCGTCCCGGCTGATATCGGTATAGATGATCGCCCCGACCGGCAGGCCATCCGCCTTCCGCGCCAGGTCCACCGCGTGGATACCCGAGGAGGCGACCCACCCGCGGACCGCCACCTCGCCGTTCCGGGCGTCAAGCCCAAGCGCCACACGATCAACCATGCCGTCCATGCTGACCAGTTGCTCGAACCACGCCCAATCCTCGACCGCCCGGGTACCAACCACCACCCGCGTCGCTCCATGCTCCAGCGCCCGGCGGATCTGTTCTTCGCTGCGCAGTCCCCCGCCGAACTGCACCCGCAGTTTTGTCCGCTTGCACACCTCGGCCAGCACGCCAAGGTTAGCCGGCTCCCCCGTCTTGGCCCCGTCCAGGTCCACCATGTGCAGCCATCGGCTGCCGGCCTGTTCGTACCGTTCCGCGACCGCAACAGGATCATCGCCGTAGTCGATCTGCCGCGCATAGTCGCCCTGGATCAGCCGAACCACCTTCCCGCCACGCAGATCGATCGATGGATAAAGTTCCAGCATGTCGCCTCACTGTCACCGGCCAGCAACCGACCGGCCGGGGTAAACTCGAAGATATCGTAGAACGTGTGGATTGTAAGCCGGACGACCGACAAGTCCACCGGAGGCGAACGGAGTGGTCAGTAACAGCAACGGCACTCAGGGCTCAGCGCTGCATACAAACGACACGCCGCCCTCGGCGACTATTTCAGGCAGCGGTCAGGATGAAGTGCTCAACGCGCCAAGCCGCCTCACCCTGCTCGGTGGAGCTCGTAGGTGCCCGCCCCGCGAGCCATGAACCCCTCATCTACCAGGCGACGGCGGGCCAGCGAGTAGTCGACACAGACCGCCGCGATACGGCGAGTCAGATCCTGCTCGTCATATGAGCGGATCTCCGGCAACGCATAGCGCAGCGCCGCGTCCAACGAGCCTGTAGGCGACCGGGCAGGAGTCCCCCCGCAGCCTTCTGGAAAACGAAACCGTCTTCGTTACAGGCTGTCGCTGCTGCTTGCCTGTGCCATACAGCGCCCTGGCGGCCGCCTTCTGCAAGCGACGATCGGCACAGGCCAGCAGCAGCTGCAGCGCCTGCCTTGCAGACCTGCAATCGACCCAGACCCTCGACCGCGACGCGGCGCACTGCGCGATGGCCCGGCCCGGCCGCGCGAGCAGCGCTCCGGCGGCTTCGTCGCCGCCAATATCCGCCAGGGCCCGGGCGGCTGCCACGCGTGTGGAAAGGTCATCGTGAGTCAGGCAGCGCAGAATGCGGTCGATGTGATCAGCCGCCTTGGCGCAGTCCCAGCGCGGCGATGGCCGGGTCGCGAACATCCGCACGCGGGAGGTCAAGCAGCATCGCCGCGCAGGTCCAACAGTTGGGCGAGGACGGCCTGATCGATGTCCTCGCGGCGAAGCGGCAGCCATCGGGCCCGCGTACGCACCTCATTGGCGAATGCAACAGATGGGACATCCTTGAGCCACGGGTGATCCAGGCACCGGGCCACCGCTCCAAGACCTGCCAGAGCGAGTCGCAGGCTGGGCACATCATCGCTGGCAAGACGATCGGCCAGCCACCGGCAGAACCATGTGCCCGTGCGGCAGAGCGTGTGCACCACGTAGGGCGAGGCCCAAAGGTCCGTCTCGTCAGACATCGCATCGAGACGGTCCTGCAGTGCGCTCAGCGCCGGCTGGCCGTAGCACATCATCACGCACGCCAGCAGCGCTCCCGTCGGCTCGTCCTGGCACACATCCAGCATCTGCAGCAGGAGCGATACCTTGGTGTCGGCTGCGGCGGGATTATTGATGATGGCCAGCACGACCGCGTAGAGGTCCAGATCAGGCGTGGCCACTTGCCAGCCCTGGACACCGATGGTGCGAGTATGGCCTAGAAGTCGCTGTAACACGATCCGAGCGTTGTCCCCTGCCCGCGGCTCGTTTCCGAAGGCTGCTCCGAGCACCGCTGCAATGCCGGGCAGGCCCAGTCGCGGCACCAGGATCGCGAGATTCTCAAGTGTTTCCGCCCGATCCGTCGCCCGCAACAGTGCCGCCAGTCGCTCGGGCGAATGACGCAGGATTACCGCCAGCCGTTGGCCGGCCGAGCGGTCCTGCCCGAACATATCCAGCAACAGCGCGATCTCCGCCTGCAGTTGCTCTTTGAAACGATCGTCCATTGTCATGGGAGACTCCTCACTGAAGACGGCACCTTCCAGGATCTGACGCAAGCTCCTGCGGGCCCGGTGCAGCCGACTCATCACCGTGCCGATCGGCACATCGAGGAACTCGGCGATTTGCTCATACGAGAGGCCTTCGAAGTAGTGCAGGGCAAGCACCAGCCGCTGCGGCGGCGGCAGCATCGCCATGCCACTCGACATCCGCGCGAGCATAGCGGGGTCTTCCGGATCGGGGCCCTCCTGGCTCGCCGGGACATCAGCCGGCAGGTCGCCCCAGCGGCACCAGCTGCGCCGCAGCCAGATGCGACAGGTGTTGAGCGTCAGCGTGCGCAGCCAGCCCGGCAGTGCAGCCGGCTCACGAAGGGTCGCGATCTTCAGATACGCCTCGACGAACGCATCGTGAGCGAGTTCCTCGGCCTGCCGGCGGTTGCCCACAAGTCGATAGCAGACGGCTTGCACCATCTCACCATAGCGGTCGATCAGGGTACCGAAGGCCTCGTGGTCGCCGGAGCGAATTGCCTGTACAAGTTCATCGTCGGTCACTTTCGTACTGTCCTCCATGGAGAAGATGCAAAGGTGCTCGCATTATTCCACGGAATTGCCGGCAACAGCAACAATCGCAGGGCGCACTAGAACCTGACCATGATTTCAGCCGAGGAGGTAACCGCCCGGAAAGTCAGGAATGTCAAAGCAAGGCAAGGAAGCAAGCATCAGCTTCAGCGCCAGCACCGCAGCAGCCGTCGTAACGCGGAACCCAGCACTGCCGTTGCCGCTGTTGTTGTTGTGACTCAGCACTCAGCACTGCCGTTGAAGTTGTAACTCAGCACTGCCGTTATCCAACCAGCCAGATTCGATTCTTCCCCTGCCGCTTGGCCTGCAGCAGCGCCTCGTCCGCCTGGCTGATCAATTCTTCCGGCGTGTGCACTCCCACGGAAATGTAACGAGTCCGCCGCTGATCGTCAGCCTTGCCCTGCGCCTCCGGCCCCAGGCTGGCGAATTCATGCCGCTCCAGCGACCGCCGGAACCTCTCCAGCACCGCCAGCACATCGCGCGGCGGCTTGGACCCGGCCTTTCGCGGCTCGTTCGCCTCCCAGAAGACCACCACGAACTCATCGCCCCCGTAGCGCGCCACAATATCCTGCTGACGCGTGTGCCGCGTAAACAACCGCCCCGTCTCCCGCAGGATCTCATCGCCGACGTCATGGCTGTAGGCATCGTTGTAGTGCTTGAAATCGTCGATGTCGAACAGCAGCAGCGTCACCGTCGTCCGCTGCCGGCGGGAACTCTCCAGGATCTCCGGAAGCCGCCGAATCAATCCCCGCCGGTTGACCAGCCCGGTCAGCGGATCGGTCTGTGCCTCGGCCCGCCAGTACGAAGCCGCCATCGCCAGCCGGCACGCGACCCCCGCCGCCGCCGCGTATCCATCGAGCAGCGCTGCGTCCGCCGGCGTATAGGCCCCGCCCCGTCGCTGGCTCACCGATATCCTGCCCTTGCGGGCCTCGCCTGCGTCGAGTTCGACAGCCAGCACTGCTTCCGCCACCGCCTCACCGCAGATACTCGACACCTCGCCCAACTCGACCGTGCAACCGCGCGCCTCCAGTTGTTCGCACACCAGCCGCGCCAGATGATCCAGGCACGCCCCCAGGTCCTTCTCCGCCAGCCGCAGAACCTCAGCCAGCTTCCCCGATCGCCGACCCTGCTGCGCCGCCGCCGCGCAGTCGAGGCTCCGTTTCCTTATGCGCTATCGGCTCCGCACCGCCGGCAACTGCCTCCTGACCGGACGAAACCGGCTCCTCCTCCTGACTTGGACCAGCATCGCCGCCCACTTCGCCGGCAGCGACAACTTCCTGCCTCGGCACTTCTCCAGGCCCAGTCGCCCCTTCAGGCTCCGTCACCAATGCCCCCTCTGACGCAGCCCGCTGTACCTCCGGCTGCGCCTCCGTCTCACTGACCTGCTCTCGTTCAGCAATCTCCGCCGCCGGCTCGACAAGCCCGGCCAGAACCTGCCTGACCTCTGCGCCCCGCATCGGCCAGAGAAGGTAATCGTCCAGGCCTTCGCCCAGGAGCCCCCGCGCCAGGGGTTCCTCATCCGGCCGGACAATCAGGATCATCCGGGTCTCGACATCCAGCATCTGCCGCATGCCTGCCAGCGCCGCATCCGCCCGGCTCGGCAAACTTCCCGCCCACACGAAGACAACCCGCGCCCCGCCCTCAGCCAGCCGTTCCAGTGCACCAAACGTATCATCCACCCGCGCGATCGGCAAAGCCGCACCGGCTAACTTGCGCAATGATTGCCCGACCTCTTCCGGCCCGACGATCACAATGGCCTCGCCGCACGCGCAGCTGCTCATGGACGGCCCTCCACGTCCTCATCCTCCTGCGAATCCTGCAGCAGCGCCGCAGTTCCTCCGGCGTCAGCAGACCATGGTCCGCGCCGCTGTTATCGCCGGCCTCCCTCCGTGCCCTGCCAGCCGAGCCCGGCGGCTTGCGCACAGGCCGTTGCCGCTCAGCCCGAGGAACACTCGACCACGGCGTCAAAGGCACCCCTTCGATCGAATCGGCTTCGTGCTGTTCTTCATCGTCCCCGACAGCAAACCCCTCGTCTTCGATCGGACCCATCTCCTGGTCCTGCTCGTAGCCGACAGCGAACTGATCGTCTTCGTGCTGCTCGTCGACAAAATCAGGCCCCTGCTCGTCCAGCCAGTCATCAGAATCATCACCGTCGGCAACCACCGGCTCGGGACTCTCGTCATCGAGATGATCCGGAATCCGTGCCATCAGTTCCTCAGGCAGGTCGATAAACGAATGATCCGGCAGGTCCTGAATAGCCAGCGGCCCGGCAGCCTCTTCCCCCGCATGCGGAGAATCCTCCACGGCTGCTCCCGGAACTGTAGCCCCTCCACCGACCAACTCGCTGCCAGCAGCCCCAAACCGCCGCCCCAACCACTCGCCAGGATCCGAAACAACCTCCACATGCCTCGCCCGGCAAACATCCGCCAGCCGGTCCGGCGATTCGGCACTGCCCAGGGCCACTGCGGGCAACCTCGGCCATCGACGCCCCAACAGGTCAAAAAAGGCAACTTCATCACCACGAAGGGGTTCCAGCAAAACAACCACCGCCCCAGCTCCCCGGCCCCCTTCAGCATCTGCGCCGTCGCTGCGTAGACGTCCGGCACGATCCGCAACCGCCATCCCGCAGCCCGCGCAGCGGCAAGCACCGCCTCAAGCGACCCCGGCGGTTGTCCAACCACCAGTACAACCTCCGAGCTGCCCAGCTGAGCATCAGCCGGCATCAATCTCCCTCCAAAACAATCCGTGGAAAGCAGGTTCGGCAATACCCAGTCTACCGTTTCACCGTGTTCGCTTCAAACGAAACTTCCTGCCGCCCAGCCTTTGTCCGCAACCTTCCCGGCGACAGGCTCCATTGCCCCCCGCCGGGCCTTGTAACCTTGGCGAATCCTGCCGAAAATACCGATCCCTATACTATCAGGGCTGGCCACGGAGGGCTCGGCCCGGCGAATCCAATACCAGACCAAAGGGACAAAAGATACGGATGAGCAGGCAGGCAAGACTGCGGACGGCACACGGATCATTTCGGGCAATCATCGGCACAGTTGTGGTACTGACCATACTCTTGCCGGCCGGACCAGCACTCGGCCGGAAAGACGATCTCGCCAGCCGATTGGACGCCGCGCTAACGCCCGCCAACTGCAAGGCAGACGTCGGCGCCTGCGTCATCGAACTGCCCGCCGGCCGAACCCTCTACGAGAAGAATGCTGACGAACCCCTCGCCCCGGCCAGCAACATGAAGCTGCTCACGACCGCTGCCGCCCTGGAAACCTTCGGCGCGAAATTCACGCTCCAGACCCGTCTCGCCCGTAAAGGCGACACCCTCGCCCTCATAGGCGCCGGCGACCCCGGCTTCGGCGACGCCAAGATTGCCCGCAAACACGACCGCCAGATCACCACCGCCTATACCGAATGGGCCGCTGCCCTGGCAAAGGACCCCGCTGCCGGACAGATCAAGAACCTTGTCTTCGATGACACCATTTTCGAAACGCAGTGGCAGCACCCCGGACTGGCAGCAGAGAGACTTGGGCAGTTGGTTCTGCACACCCGTCGGCGGCCTCTGCTTCAACGACTCCTGCGTCGACGTGGTAGTCGAGGCCACCGCCGACGGCACCCGCCCCATTCTCACCCCCGAGTGCAGCATGTTCGAAATCGTCAATCACAGCGAGGTCGGCAAGGGCAATCGTGTCCTGGTTCATCGACCGGCCGACTCCTGGCGACTGCTGATCAGCGGCCGGTTCACGGGCAGGACCGCCACCTACTGGGTAACCGTGCCCGACCCGGGGATGTTCGCCGCCGCTGCACTGCACGACATCCTCAAGGCCGGTCCCTGCCCCCTGCTCAACGACCCGCAGCGCCAAAAAGTAACCGACCAGTCCGGCAACCCGCTGGACGGCTGGCAACTCGTCGGCACGAGCGAAACCCTGCTCACGGATGTACTGGAACGCTGCAACACCGACAGCCAGAACCTCTTCGCCGAAGCACTCTTCAAACTCCTCGGTGCAAAGGCAACAGGCTCACAGGGTTCCTGGGCGAGCGGCCGGATCGCCGTCTTGCAGTTCCTCCGCCAGAACGACCTGCCGGCCGAAGGCATCGTGCTCGACGACGGATGCGGCTTGAGTAGAGAAAACCGCGTGACAGCCCGCCTGCTGGCAACCCTCCTGGCGAAAATGCACTCCCAGCCGGAGGGCCAGGTGTGGATGGACAGCATGGCAGTCGGCGGCGACTCGGGAACCCTCAGCAGACGCTTTCGCGGCCCGCTGGAAGGCAAGGTTTACGCCAAGACGGGATATATTTCCGGCGTCTCCGCACTGAGTGGCTACATTGACTGCGATCAGGGCAAGTGGGTAGCATTCTCATTCCTGTACAACAACGCAAGATCGATCTCCCGTGCCAAGCATGCCCAGCAGCAGGCGTGCCGGATTCTCTATGACGCGATACAGGGACCAGCCACCCAAGAGGCATCCTCGAAATAGCGTGAACATTACAGACAAACAGCGAAGCGCAATTTGGCTGCTGCTCCTGGCGACCGTCCTCTGGAGTACCGCAGGCGTCGGACTCAAGTTTCTTTTTGCCCATACCGACCTGACGGCCACAGCCATGGCCGGCTGGCGGCGCCATGTTCGCCGCGGCAGGCCTGCTGCCGTTTGCGCTGCACAGGGGAGGCCTGCGGCTCGCGCGACTGCGGCCCGTCGGCTGGCTGGCCGCGGCCGTCGCATGCTTCAGCCTGATGATGGTCACCTTCATTTCATCCGTCGGCCAGACCACCTCCGCCAATGCAATCATCCTGATGTACACGGCCCCGCTGTGGGTTCTGCTGGCCGCACCCTTGGTCACCGGCGACCGCGCCCACCGACGGGAACTCTACGCCGCAGCGATCGCCATGACCGGCATGGCAGTGATCATCGGCGGCACCCTTCTTGCCCCAGGGTCAAACACCGAGGTTTCCGGCGTGATGATGGGCCTGGCCGCCGGGCTCTGTTTCGCCGGCGTGTCGCTGGCACTGCGGCACCTGCGCACCGCCGATCCGATCGCCGTCATCTGCGTAAACAACATCTTCACGGCTATCGTGCTGTTGGCGGCAGCTGGGATCGCCGGCGACGTTTCCATCCGGGGATGGCCCATCCTGCTGCTGGTCGCCCTGGGCCTCTTTCAGATCGCGGCCCCGTATGTCATTTACTGTCATGCACTGCAACACATGACACCCCACCTGACTTCCGAATTGGGACACCCGGTCAGTAGATCAGGTCGTAGAGCTGCTGCTGTTCGGCATCCATTCGAAGGAGAACCCGGCGAACCGCGGGGTCGTCGGGCAGCGTGAAAGCCATTTCATACATTGTCTGTGTCAGCTCCGCTGCGCGCGTGGGACTCATCGTCATGCCCGCTTCATGCAGACGCCGTTCAAGTTCCTTGTAGATCGTGTAGGCCACGAAGGCCACGAGCACATGGGCTTCGATGCGTCCCCGGCGACGGTGGAATATCGGCCGGATGCGAAGGTCCGTCTTGGAGATCCGGAACGCCTTCTCGATATGCCACAATTGGCCGTAGTCTTTGATGACCGCTTCGGCCGGCAGATCCGTGTTCGTCAGGTAACCCTTCAGGCCATCCCACCGGGCGGCCTGTTCGATCTGCGACTCATCGATCTGGACTTTGACCTCGCCGCTGAGCTTCAGGAATCGGTTGTAGCCGCGGTTGTTCAGGTGCTCCTTCGTCAGTTTTCCTGAACGGACACGCTTGCGCAACCGCCCCAGGCCGCGATCGCGGTTGTGAGCGTCCTTTTTGGCCCGACTGTCGGAGTAACTGACGATCCGCCGACGGCCCGCCGGCTGGTCGATCACCACGGACTGCCCATTGGTCAGGGCCGCGCAGCGTCCGAGGATCTCCGCCTGCACCGCCTGCGTCTCATTGCGGAGCCGGGCGGCGACGATGAACGGATACTTCGCTGCGTCCAGAGCGTCGAGATTGTCCTTGCTGAGCATCGCGGCGTCGGCCACCACCACGGGCTTGCCGAAGTGGTACCGCCGCTCAATGCCCTCAAGCAGCGGGATGAGCGTCTTTCCCTCAAACGTGTTTCCCTCGAAAATGTCGTACCCGATGGGATAGCCGTTCTGGCCGACCAGCAGGCCCAGCATGATCTGCGGGTTCTGGAATTTGCCGTCCTTGGAAAAGCCGATCTTTCGCAGATCGTCCTCGTCTTCCGCCTCAAAGTACAGGCTGGTCACGTCGTAGAAGACGACGCTGATTCGCTTGAGGATTTTGCGCGAGTATCGGTAGGCGATCGCTTGCGCCTGCTGGCTGTAGTGCTTGTTGAGGCGGTCGAGGAACAGGTAGATGCTGTCAGGCGAGACGGTTTTGCCCTGATAGCGATAGAGGTAATCGACGGTCTTGAGCTTGCTGGTGGGGTAGACCAGGCGGGCGACGACGATGTCACGGAACAACGGCTCGGGGATCGCGTCGAATCCGATCTCGTCGAAGAGCCGGCCGAAGATGATTTCCGGGCCGAGCGTGCGAATGGAGGCGTTGGCGAGGGCTTGAATGAAGTCCAGGACGGCGGCGTTGTCGCGCTGGTCCTCGGGGAACAGGTCGTACTGCCTGCTCTGGCGACGGATGAACTGCTCGCCCAAAGCCACCAGGCGGTTGACCTGCTCGGGATCACGGGCCGATCCAACGGTTCTGACGACCCGATAGCCATGGTTGGACTTGTCGATGACCTGAACGCTGACCGAGCCGGATTTGTTGGGCTTCCTTCGGACGAACATGGGCCCCATCTTGCCCGCGGGACACCCAAATCCGCAACACCTTCCTTGTCAAATAAGGACTTACATCACTTTTTCGAGCCTGCTCGGAACTCAGGAGGCCTGCTGCCGTTTGCGCTGCACAGGGGAGGCCTGCGGCTCGCGCGACTGCGGCCCGTCGGCTGGCTGGCCGCGGCCGTCGCATGCTTCAGCCTGATGATGGTCACCTTCATTTCATCCGTCGGCCAGACCACCTCCGCCAATGCAATCATCCTGATGTACACGGCCCCGCTGTGGGTTCTGCTGGCCGCACCCTTGGTCACCGGCGACCGCGCCCACCGACGGGAACTCTACGCCGCAGCGATCGCCATGACCGGCATGGCAGTGATCATCGGCGGCACCCTTCTTGCCCCAGGGTCAAACACCGAGGTTTCCGGCGTGATGATGGGCCTGGCCGCCGGGCTCTGTTTCGCCGGCGTGTCGCTGGCACTGCGGCACCTGCGCACCGCCGATCCGATCGCCGTCATCTGCGTAAACAACATCTTCACGGCTATCGTGCTGTTGGCGGCAGCTGGGATCGCCGGCGACGTTTCCATCCGGGGATGGCCCATCCTGCTGCTGGTCGCCCTGGGCCTCTTTCAGATCGCGGCCCCGTATGTCATTTACTGTCATGCACTGCAACACATGACACCCCAGCGCGCCACCTTGGTATGCCTGGCCGAACCGATCATGAACCCGATATGGGTGTGGCTGTTTCTCAGCGAAGTGCCGTCGCTGGCAACCCTCATCGGCGGCGCGATCGTCATCGGCGGACTCGTACTGATCTTCCGCACCCCGAAGGCTGTAACGTTGCGAGCGGTGAACGAACCCGCCCCAGCCGAGCTGCAAACCCAAATCGCACCGTCATCTGACGCTACAACCTCACTAACCTCCCCTGACAGCCATAAGTTGTCATCCTGAGCGCCAGCGAAGGATCTCCTGCTCGACAGGCATTCGGTTCGCGTATGAATCTTCTTAGTCGGCCAGCCAGAGCCCACTCAATCCAGACATAGCGTCCCGGGCTGCCAGGATTCCGGGTGGCATGGCCCTGCACAGCAGGGCCATGGTCGTTGGCCGCACGTTTGGACTATAGATGCTCTACAACCGTAGCGGAGTCACCCCCTTTTCCCGGCCGCACCTCTATGCGCCAGTCCACTCTTGTGGTAAACTTTTGAATCCCGGCTGGCAAATCGGAAGCGGGGTCCCCGCCCCCATGCACTCGCCGGCATTGTGCGTACATCATCGGAGGCCCGACCGCATGAGCAGGAACCTGGAACGTAATCGTCAAGAGGCAAACCGCGAACAGGACACGCCGCAGAATCGCCCTGCTGCCGTGGACGATACGTCCTCACTTGTGTGGGCGGTTCCGGCAGCCGCCATCATACCATGGCGTGCATTTCCGGCCGTTCGACGCGCAAGAATGACTCCGCTCCTGACGGTGTATGTCTTTTGCGCCGCGGCCAGCCTTGCCCTGACTTTCGCCGCATTCCCCTGGAAGGCAGCTGGCCCCCTGCTGACTTGGCAGACTGTCCTTCTGCAGCGGATCACAGGCCTTGTCACGGACTTTGCGACCGTCTACGTACTATTGACGCTCAGCGTCTCCTCAAGCCGCCAGCGCGTGCGGGAAACCTTCGCCATCGGGCTCAGACTCACGCTGGCGGCGAAGGTCTCTCAGTTTCTCTGGCTGACCGCCGTTCAATATCTCCTCAGAGCAGTAGGTATGCAGATACAGTCCTGGGTCCTGCTGTGCTTTGTTGGACCTGCGTTCTACATGCTCATAGCGATGAGTCTCTCGGCGGCCCGATTGGCCGAACAGGACAGCGCCATGATCGAAAGCGACGATCCGCTGTGGCCGCTCTGCACGACCTGCCACTACAGCCTGCGTGGACTGCCGATGGTCGAAGCCTGGCTGGCCACCCGTAACGGTCCTGCCGCAGCCGCCCAAAGCAGTATCGAATCACCCCAGGCTTGTCCCGAATGCGGCCAGCCGGTCGCCGAGTCCCTTCGAACGTACGAGCGTCTGGCTACGCTTCGCAGCACGCTGCACTCCCCGAAGCATGCCACTTTCAAATGGCTCCTCAAAGGCATCGTCCGGTTGAGGCCCCAGGCCATCGCCCAGTGGGTAATCAGTGCGCGCAGAATGACAACCGTAGTGCTTTGGCTCTTGCTCAGCGGAATACCGGCGGTTGAGTTGACCGTACCCATGGTCGGGCGCGGAGGCCCGCCTGTTCTTTGGTTCATGTTCTGGCTGCAGAGTCTGCTGTGCACCGGAATCGTAGCCTTGCTGGCAGGCCTGGCCTTCTCGGTGCGAATGCGACAGAACGTGATCGGGCAGGCACAGGCTGCCCTGGTACCGGCGGTACTTGTCGGCGGCATCTGCGTGCTCGTACTGGACGCAGTCTTCCCGGAGGCACGGCAGGGCTTAAGATCCGTCGGACTGGGATCGAACTATGTCTATCTGACGTTAGGATTATTGACATGTCTGATGGAAATCGCTCTGCTCTGGAGGGTCAAACGGTTGACTGCGCTGCCTGCAAACAAAGGTAATCAGTCCGATGACACATCCGCTTGATAGTGACACGCATAATCCGTTGTGCCTGGAGCAGTGTCCAGACTGCGGATACTCGCTCATCGGCCTCCCCGACCAGGGCCGGTGCCCCGAGTGCGGGTTCATGTTCGACAAGCAGACAATCGTTCTATATGGAAGCCGTGACAGCACATCGTCACCAGGCTGGAGCGCGAGGGGACTCCCCCCGGATATCGCCCCGATCGGGTTTGTGGTGTTGATTGCGATGGTCGTCTGCTTTATGGCAACCACTGCTCTCGGCGTCTGGGGAACAATCCCCCTGATCCTCCTCGCATTCCTCGCCTGGCAGGTCTTCCGGTGGGCCAGGCGCACGCCGCAGAATCTGCCCGGCCCGATACAGATGCGTCTCTGTCCCGACGGCTTCGCCATCCGCCGCGGCCAGGGACCGGCAAAAAAGCAGCCGTGGTCCCAGGACGATTACGTGCAAATCCTCGGACCGATGTTTATCCACGGCAAGGAGGTCGCCCAATACACCTGCCGGATCACAAAGACACAGGTGCCTGGTCTACCGTCCAGACAGATTAGCGAGATCAAGGTGATCTTTCTCTGTCCTCGCGAGACAGCCGAACACATCCGCCGGCGCCTGCGAGAATGGGGACTGCGAACGGTGTGAGCGAGCGCCAACACTTTCCCAGCAAGCTGCGGCCGGGGGCCCGCTGCCATCTATACGTTCTCGAAAGACTTACCTCGACCTATGGACGCAATGAAGCCAAGGCGATATCTCTTACAGCTTGGCAGCGGAACAGCCGGAATACCGAAGATGGAGATCAGAAATGCTCGTCGGCGTCGCTCGTGAAGTGATCAATCCCGAAGTGGGGCACAATCTCTGCGGCTATGGCCCGGACTATCCCAATACAGGCGTACACGACGACCTGTCAGTCACCGCGCTATACCTCTGCGACGGCCATCGTCAGGCCGTACTGCTCAACTACGACCTGATCGGCCTGGTGCAGTCAACGATCAGCCAGCTCCAGAAGGCGGTCGCCAGGGCAACCGGCATCGCCCCGCGAAACGTCTTTACCGCCTGCACCCACGTCCATTCAGCACCGGAGGTCGTCGAGAAGTGGGCAGACAAGGACGGTCTTGACAGGCTCAAAGATTACATGAAACGCCTGGCAAACTGGACAGTGCAAGCAGCCACCAGCGCCAAGGCCAACGCCGAGCAGTGCCAGCTGCGTTACAACTTCGCCTACGCAGCAGAGAACATGAACCGCCGCTACAACTTCCCGGACCGACGTTTCCTCTACATCCCCGACAACAAGCAACTACTCGGCCAGAGCCAGGAATACGTCGACCGCGAACTCGGCATCATCGCCTTTCGCAGGAAGGGAACACTCAACCGCTACAAGGCCATCATCACCAACTACACATCGCACCCCCTGTGCGTAGGCAATTCCTCGAACCTGGTAACAGCCGACTTCCAGGGCATCCTGCGCCGCCAGGTGGAAGAAACCTTCGACGGCTGTCTGTGCCTCTCCACAACCGGCGCCGCCGGCGACAACCACCCACTCATGCCGGAGTCCGGTTTCGCCACAGCCGAAGAAATGGGCAGCCGTCTGGCCCGCCAGGCGATCATGCGATGCTACGACGCCGTCCCCACCGACTACGACGAGCAGCTCCGCCTGGCCTACCCAGGCATCACGCTGAAGTACAAGGACCAAGAGACCCGCGCAATGCTGCCGGAAAAGGCCGCAAGGCAACAGAAGCTGCACTCAAAGAACAAGCCGTACAGGACATATGTCAGTTTATTGGGAATTGGGCCGATCCTGCTGGCAGGCTGGCCAGGCGAACCGGTAGCCGAGCTCGGAGCGATGTTGAAATGGCGCAGCCCCTTCCTGAAGAGCTACGTGCTGTTCACCGCGACCGATTGCCTGGGCTACTTCCCGACCTACAACCAGTTCTACTGGGGCGGCTACGAACCGGACACAACGCCCTTCAGGCGAGGAACCGGCGAGATGATTGTAGAAAGGATTCTAACTGAAGCCGAGCACCTGGTAACAGACCAGCCGTTACGACTACCCCCTCTGGAAGCATCAACCGTAGACGGCGTAGCCCGCTAAGAACAAGTCAGACAGTCGCTCCTTGTCTCCCTGTCTGGCCGTTTTTGTCTAGCCGTTCCTCCGTGTCTCCGTGTCTCCTTGTCTAGCCGTTCCAGCCGTTGCTCCCCGTCTCCTTGTCTCCGTGTCTGGCCGTTCTGGCCGTTGCTCCCTCTCTCCTTGTCTCCTTGTCTCCCCTTCTCCTTGTCTAGCCGTTCCTGTCTAGCCGTTCACCTCTTCACCTCGTCACCAAGCCGGTCCCCGAACGCCTCCTGGTAATCCTGGATCGCCGCCTCGATCACCTTGATCGCATGATCCCTTCCATAGACAGCCTCGACGGACACGGGGGAGTCCCCCTTAGCCACCATCTTGTACGTAGCGAAGTAGTGTTGCAGTCGATCGATAAGGTTGCCGGGCAGGTGAGAGATATCGTCGACGCTTCCCCAGTACATATCCTTGGCAAGCACGGCGATGATCTTGTCATCCGCCTTGCCATGATCGATAGTCTGCAGCCCCCCCAGGACCACCGCCTCCAGGATCACCTCCGCCCTGCTGATCGGAATGCCCGAGACCACGCAAATATCCAGCGGATCGCCGTCGCCCTCCGCGGTCTTTGGGCACAAGGTCCCCACGCGTTCGCCGCAATACGTCCGCGGAATGAACCCATACAAGGTAGGCGGCAGTGACGAACTGATCTGCATGCGTTGAACCTTCAGGTAGCCAGTCCCCGAGTCGACTTCGTATTTGACCAGGTCGAACGGGGTAATCTCGATATACGCCATAACCCGCGCCGGCGCGTCGGCACCGGCACTGAGCCCATGCCACGGATGAGGCCGCCACTGAGAAAACACCCGTTTGCCCTCTGCCTGCTGCGACGATTGGATCATGTCTCGCCCCTTTGCCAGAACCGACCCCTCAGCAAATCATAGGCACAGGCAGCCGAAGCAGGTCGGTACGAGCAGCCCGACCCGAAGCGTCCAGCCCCCTTGGGCACGGCAGAATCTCCCGCCGGCACGTATCTGGCAAACCACCCACGTTTTGCAGCCCGAATCACCCCCCGTTAGAATGCCATCACCAACGAGCAAGAGGGCGGAAGTGAAAACACCGGCAAGACCCAACGCAATCGCGACAACCAGGCACACGCTGCGACGGATCGCGCTGGCAGCCATCGCGTTACCATTGATCGTCGCGGGCTGCACATCCCCGCTGGGCCGGACCAATCGAGTCCTGACCATCTGGGCAGCCGGCCCTCGCCAGGACGTCTCCCCCGGCTCTCGCGGCCCCACAACCGACGACGGTGTATACAACCCCACCCAGGGCACCATCCGTCTTGCCGGAGCCATCAACGAGACCGCCGCGTTCCAACTCGCCGTCCACACCGGTATCCACCCAGCCAAGACCGTAAACGTCCAGGTGGGCCAACTCCACAACGCCGCCGGCAAGGACCTCCGGGCGACCGTCACCGTCTACCGGGCCTGGCCCGTCGAGGTCGACGCCTTCCACCCATGGCAACGAGTCTACCGCCACGACACCTGCGCACCCCGGCAGGTATATGACATACTCGTCCCGGCCTCGTCAAAGACAGCCGGCCTGCCGACCGACATGCCGCCCAACATGATGCTCCTGGCCTGGATCGACCTCCACATAGACAAAGGCACCGAGCCCGGCGACTACACGGGCACGCTCCAGGTCCTCTCGCAGGACAAGCCGATCCGCACGATCGACATGGCCGTCGAGGTCCGACCGGTAGCCCTGCCGGACGCGCCAGCCCTTCCCGCCATCGCCAGGTTCGACGCAAAGGAACTGTGCCGCCGACAACTGACCCTGGCGGGCCGGCCTTACGCCCCCGTACGCCTCAGTGACAAGGATCCCCTCGCAGACAAGGCCATCGCCCTGCTCCAATCCACCGCCCGCCTGCTCCACGAACACGGCGTCATCGGCGTACCGACCGGCTACGAGCCCGCCATCCATGTCGACGAAGACGGCAACGTACGGATGGAATGGCAGGACTACGACCGCCTCGTCCAGCCCCTCGTCGACGGCAGCGCCTTCGCCGACCGCGTGGAACCGGTGGCCTGGCCCGTTCCCCTCGATGACAAGCACCCGCCAATGCCCGGCTATGGCCCGACGAAGACCGCCACGTACACAAGAATGCTCCGCCAGATGGCCAGAGAATCAGCCGACCATTTCCGGCTGCGCAAGTGGGACAAGCCCGCCTACGTAGAAGTCGACACGCCCGGCACATGGCCCGACGATTACGTCCGCTGGCAACGCCTCATCGTCCCTGCCCTGACCGCAGGCGATGCCCACCTGCGACGCGCACTGCGACTGCCAGCCGAAGAACTCGGCGGCTACGGCTGGTACAACTGGCCTGAAACCAGGGCACTCGCCCGTTCTGCCGCCTGCCTGACCGACCCCGGCCGGTTCTTCCTCTTCGATCCAACAGCCGGCAACGGCCCCGCACACCAGCAGCGATGGTTACGGCCGGACCATCCACCATTCTGCCCGTCGTTATCTATCAGTGGAACAGCACTCGACCCACCGGCAGCCGCCTGGGCCGCCTGGCGCCTCCGCGCCGACATGCTCGACCTGCCGGAGCAACAGGACTGGCCGACCGGTCGCCGAATCGTCATCAACCGCCTGGACCAAACCAGCGACGCCTGGCTGATCTGGCCCGGCGCGCCCTGGGGGGTAGACGGAGCGATCCCGTCGATCCGCCTCAAGCGGCTCCGAATGGGCCTTCAGGAGTGCCAATACCTCTACCTGTTGCGCCAGCAGGGACGCATCCACGTCGACGAAGCCCTGGCCGAAAGCCTCGTCCCGCTGGCAGGCAGCCTGGCATTCGGCCGGCAGTACACCGAAGGCCTCGGCGGCGAGATGCAGTCTCGACCCGGCCATGTGGCGGGCAGGCATCTCTCTCATGGCCGAAGAGGTCAAACTCGCCATGGGCGGCGAGGGCAGCGACGACTTCGCCCTCTTCAGCAACCGGATCGCCTGGCAGCGGTTCCTGCGACAGGCACGCCAGGTGCGGGCCTGGGCAGAACCGGCCCGGCTGTACGCGCAAGACGACGGCACAATCCGCATGGAGGTACCCGTCGAGATATTGAACCTCAAGCCCGAGCCGGTCAGCGGAACGCTGCGCTGGGAAACACTGGTCAGCCCCTGGCGCACAAAACAGGAAACGGTGAAGTTCGGCCCCGTCCAGCCGTTCCAACGCACCCGTGTGTTGATGACTGCCGAAGGACCGGGCGTCGGCGGCGACCCCGCCGGACACACACGCTGCCTCATCTCGATGCAGCCAGCCGGCGGCAAGACGGTCGCCGTCCCGGTAACGATCTCCGCCGTAGCGGTCATGCCGCTGGCCCGACCCGTGCGGATCGACGGCGACCTGACCGACTGGCCAGCCGGCCGCGCCAACCAGATATCCGACTTCACCCTCTTAGGCTGGACTCCGTCGCCGGAAGGCGGCGACCCCCTGGAAGGCCGTCAGACGCACGCCTTCGTCGCCAGCGACGGCAAGATGCTCTACGTCGCCGCCCGCATGCAGGACGACGTCTCCCAGATGCGGGTCGACCAGCGAAACACCGTAGCCTACGACGGCGGCCTGCCCGTCGGCGAAGACCTCGTCGAAATCCTCATCGACCCGGACAACGGCCGAAGCGGCGGCCCGGAGAAACTGGTGCATGTAATCGTCAAGGCCAACGGCGCAGCCGTAGCCAACGTAGGCGTCGACATGTGGCCGCCCGTATGCAACCCCCGCCCCTTAGGCTCGCGTGTGGTGGCCGCAACCCGCCTGTACCGCAACGCCTGGACAGCCGAGGTAGCCATCCCCCTCTCCGCCATCAAAGGCGTGCGAACGAAAGCCGCCTACTGGGGCCTGGGCATCTGCCGCCTGCGAGCCAGCAGCCTCGAATACAGCACCTGGGCCGCCAGCCGCGGGTCTTGTTATCATCCCAGCGCGCTCGGGAATCTGCTGATGACCCGCTGAGCGAAGCCTTCTCACTTATCTTGTTCTCGTGAACCCTGCCAGCCGTGACAGAACAGCGCCGTCACGCCAGTTCGCAGGAGTGCCACTGGCTTGGCATGTGGATTGCCATGCGGGCTAACCCGAATATTTCATCAAAATCAGTGGATTGGCTATGGCGCGAAGCCCTTACTGTCGGGTATAAAAGGAGTTACGAAAGCTTCTTCCTACCCAACAATAAGGGACTTCACATGACAGACTGTACCACAGAACCACTGCTGTTTTCCAGCCTGCCGCGCCAGCGAGTTGTCGCCGACTTCGCCGGGGGCACCCTTACCAGCGACAGCGGCTTGTTGCTGCTGCGAGAGGTCAATCGGCGCACCCGGCTCATCGAGGCCATTACCGCAGCCCTGGCGGATCCGCGCGACCCAGCCCGGATCACCCACCAGATGCAGACGCTGCTGACCCAGCGGATCTTCGGCCTGGCTGGCGGCTACGAGGATCTCAACGATCAACAGACCCTGCGGCACGACCCGTTGCTGGCGGTGCTGGCTGAGCAGCGGCCCGACGCGGACCAACCTCTGGCGAGTCCGCCGACACTCTGTCGCCTGGAGAACACCATCGACCGGGCCAGTCTCTGGCGCTTTGCCGACGTGCTCGTCGAACAGTTCATCGCCTCACACGAGACGCCGCCTACGGAACTGGTCCTGGACTTCGATGCCACCGACGCCCGGCTGCACGGCATGCAGGAAGGCCGCTTCTTCCACGGCTACTATGGCGACTACTGCTACCTGCCGCTGTACGTCTTCTGCGGGGATCAACTGCTGGCCGCGTACCTGCGGCCGTCCAACATCGACGCGGCCAGGCACAGCCGGGCGATCTTGCGGCTGCTGGTAAATCGGTTGCGGCGGGTGTGGCCGAAGGTCAGGATCGTCCTTCGCGCCGACAGCGGCTTTTGCCGTTGGAAGCTGCTGCGTTGGTGCGATCGGCACGATGTGCAGTACGTCGTGGGCCTGGCCAGAAACAGCGTTCTGCAGGGTCTGCTGGCCGATACGATGGACAAGGCCGCCGAGCAGTTTGAGGCGACCCAACGCAAGCAGCGGCTCTTCTGCGAGTTCCAGTACGCCGCCGGCACCTGGGACAGGCCTCGCCGGGTCATCGGCAAGGCCGAGCACAACATCCAGGGCGCCAATCCTCGTTTTATTGTAACGAATCGACCGGGCGATCCCCGGGCGTTGTACGACGAGGTGTACTGCCAGCGGGGCGAGATGGAGAACCGCATCAAGGAACAGCAACTGGACCTGTTCGCCGATCGGGTCAGTTGCCGGAAGTTCCAGGCCAACCAGTTCCGGCTGCTGCTGGCCGCGGCGGGTTATGTCCTGGTCGAGAGCCTTCGCCGTCTGGGCCTGGCGGAAACGGAGTTGGCCCAGGCCCAAGCCGGCACAATCCGGCTGAAACTGTTCAAGGTGGCGGCGCGGGTGGTGGTCAGTGTGCGACGGGTGGTACTGCATCTGGCCAGCGGCTATCCACTGCAAGACCTCTTCCGCCAGATCCTGCGTCGGCTGCAGAGCCGCGAGCCTGCCACCACTTCCAGCGGATAACCCGTCGGGAACCCAGCGGCCGGCTGTGGGGGAAAGGGGGCAGTCCGCGCCGCAGGAGGCCCCATGCCTTCGGCGACCGCCATCGACCGGTCAATATGCTGCCCGATCAAACCTCATCGTGCTGATGAAATATCCGGGCTAATGCAGTGCCGTTGTTGCCTGTACCGAGGGCCGGCATTTACCTGCCTGGCTTACAGGACTCCGAGGCAAACGTGACAGAGACACGCACATGAACGGGCTCCTGGTTCTCCGGGTAGTCATGGCGAGTGTGTTGGGAGGAAGAGAAAGATGCGTTTCAAGATGATGCTTGTCCTGGGCAGTGTTCTGGGATTTGGGCTTATGGGCGCTGCCGCACAAGCCGGCACCATTACCTGGGGCAACAGTAACTACAACTATAACAAATGGAGCGACGCCCGAAACTGGGTCGGCGGCATACTGCCGACCACAGGCGACACCGCGCTGATCACCTCGGGCACGCCGATCGTCGATATCACCCTCTCGCCGGCACCCGATCTGATCCGCCTGGACTCGGGGGCGACGGCCACCTTCAACACCAGCAACGCCAACAACTGGGTGCTCAACGGCGGCACCTTTAACGCGGGCGGGGCCACCGTGAGCGGCCAGATCCTGTTGACGGCCGATTCGGCCATCCAGAACAACTTGAACAATGTGAATACCTGGTTTGTCATCAGCGGCCGGATAAGCGAGGACGACACCCCCCGGGTTCTGACCTTCAGTGGTAAGACCGGCATGTCAACCGCTGTCAGCGGGAACAATACCTACACCGGCGGTACGATCGTTACCGGCCAGGTGGAGGCGACTTGAGTCCCGTCAGGAACGACTGAGAGTAGCAACTTCAGTGCTGGGAAAACGTTCGTCACAAAAAAACTGTGTATGGGTGGTACCCGTTTCAAAACCCCCTTCTTATGGGTGCCACTGGCAGCTTGTCTGCCAGTGGGAGGTTTTGGAACCGCTTCTGGTGACTCTCGTTGTTGTTGCGGAGTCCCGTCAGCGACGACTGAATGCCCAGGTTCAAAGGCCCGTCCCCATCGGCTGTCGTGATCGTCACCACGCAGACCCGCCCCGTCGTTCCCGCCCAACCCCGAACTAATCCGCCAGCAGCAAATCCCGCCGAACCCACTTCATGAATTGCCGCCAGAACGTCCCGGTATCCTCGGTAATATACAACCGAAACGCCGCCTGCCCCTCCGTCAGATTAGGCTGCCCGATCGCATACGCCCGCACTCGCGCACGAAACGTCCCGTTCGCCAGATCCAGCCGCATCTGCTCGAATCCCTTGCGGTACTGCCGATGCCTCTGCATGAACACCATCATCCCCCACAGCTCCGCCTGGTAGGTCCGCGCCGCTACCGGCGGATTGCTCGCCTTGCTGAAATCCTCCGCCGTCAGCAGCGGATCCAGCCCGAACAGCCAGTTCTTCTGTAGCGCCGCCCGCAATTGATTGCCGCGTGTGGCGTTGAACTTCGGATCAAAGACATAGCGGATGCGCGTCACCTCGCCCGGTGCAAAGAGCGAATGGCTCTTCTGTTCATTGAATCCCTCGCAAAGCGTCGCCAGCCCCTCGCGAATCCACAGTGGCGCATCCCCGGCATCATGCAGCCACAGATACTCGAGCATGCCCACATGCCCAATAGCCGAAAACGTCCGCGACGGATACTGGCTCACATACACCGCCGCCGTATCCTTGCGAGCGAATCCGGTCAATTCGCCCATCACGTCGACATCGTTCCCCGGCACACCGAGCAGCAGCCCATAGTCCTGCCACTGGACCGCATCGCCAAAGACGTACAGCGTCAGGTGCCGCGAAGTAGCCGGCGCCGGCACCAGTTCCTGATATCGCCCATACGCCGCCTCAGCAAACCCGCCCAGCCGATCCAGCCAGGCAAGTCTCGTCGTCGCCATATAGACGATCCAGTTCTGCGTCCGGACCTCCATCCCCTCCTGCCCCTGATAGGACCACTGGGTCGTCACAGGCGCCGAGGCCGCCCCACGAGAAGGCCGCACGCACCCGGAAGCTGCGACCATCAGCCCGACCGCCGCGCACGCCACGACCCGCTCGCCCGAACGCCCCGTCCGAGTCGACCCCAATGATCCGAATATCGCGTCATACATACCTCCACAAGCAGCCAGGCAGGATTGCCCGAAGCCAATGCACGCCAACATGAAGCCCCGATATCCTATCGGCATCCCCCAACGATTTCACCCACCGCGGATCTGTCATCCTGAGGCCCCAGTCGGTACGCGCGTTTGCTGCCACTCGAACCTTGGGTCAGCAGGATCTCTACGCTAAGAGTCCTTCGCCCGCTTCGTCAGCAAGTGATTTCTTCCAGCCCAGCCTCTCGACCTCTGGGCAACCCCACCGTTCGCCCGACCCCAATCTGTGTCGTTGCCCCTTGCCATTAACCCGGATATTTCACGGGGTTTTTCAGTTGGGCAGTCGCTAAAAGGCCTTACTTCCTGTAATGTCGGGAGTTGTAAAAGACAACCGTCACTACAAGGAGGTAAGGCCACGTGACAGAGTGTAACCGATCCCCCATCCGCTTTTCCAGTCTGGGCAGACGCAAGGTCGTCGCTGATTTCGACGGCGGTACGATCACCAGCGACGGCGGTGTGCTCCTGCTGCGCCAGATCGAACGGCGGCTCCGCCTCATCGAGCGTATGGATGCAGCCATTCCCGATCCCCGCAACCAAAGTCTGATCACCCACAGCCAAGTCAGCATGCTTCGCCAACGCATCTTCGCCATCGCCTTGGGCCAGGAGGATCTCAATGATCATCAGACCCTGCGGGCGGATCCACTGGTGCAACTGGCTTGCGAGCGGAAGGTGGACCACGACCAGCCTTTGGCCTCGCCCCCGACGCTGTGTCGCCTGGAGAACCGCGCGATGCGTCAACCCCTGGCCGAGGCCAGCAAGGTGCTGCTCGAAGCCTTCGTCGAGTCGCAGAAGACCCCGCCGACCGAACTGATCCTGGACTTCGATGCCACTAACGATTCCGTCCACGGCCACCAGGTCGGCCGCTTCTTCCACGGCTACTACGACGAGTACTGCTTCCTGCCGCTGTATGTCTTCTGCGGCAGCCAACTGCTGGTGGCCTACCTGCGGTCGGCCGACCAGGATGGGGCAACGCACGCCTGGGCTATCCTCTCGCTGCTGGTCAAGCGGTTCCGCCAGGTCTGGCCCGGCGTGAAGATCCTCTTTCGCGGCGATAGTGGCTTTTGTCGCTGGAAGATGCTCCGCTGGTGCGACCGGCACGATGTGTCCTACCTGGTGGGTCTGGCCAAGAACTCGCGACTGGAAGCCTTGGCCCGCCCGCTGATGGTGCAGGCCCAGGCGCTGGCGGTCGACCCGAAGGACCGGCCCCGCGTCTTCGGCGAGTTCTCCTACGCCGCGGCCACCTGGGACAAGGCCCGCCGGATCCTCGCCAAGGCCGAGTACCTGCCGCCCCAGCGTCCGGACGACGAGGCGAAGGAGAACTTCCGCTTCCTGGTGACGAATTGGCCGGGGGACGCCCAACTCCTGTACGAGCAGACCTACTGCCAGCGCGGCGAGGTCGAGAACCGCATCAAGGAGCAGCAACTGGGTCTGTTCGCCGACCGCACCAGTTGCCACGACTTTGAGGCCAACCAACTGCGGGTGCTGCTGTCGGCGGCCGCCTACGTGCTGATCGAGCATCTGCGTCGGACGGAACTGGCCGGCACGGAACTGGAGAAGGCCCAAGTCCGCACGCTGCGGCTGAAGTTGCTCAAGATCGGCGGACGGGTTCTGGTGTCGGCCAGGCGGATCGTGCTGCACCTGGCCAGTTCGTTTCCGCTGCAGGATCTGTTTCGCCGACTGGCCGCCCGCCTCTTGGCCCCGGCCAGCGTGACCTGACTTCCTCGCAACCCCGTGCCGCCGCCCCTGATCGGCCATGGGGGAAAGGGGGTGGTTTGCGCCCGGGGGGCCGTTACCCATCCAATCCAAGCCTGAGTGCTCGAATCTGTCGCCTCGCCGCTCTCACTGGCTCTGTCTGGTATCACCGTGAAATATCCGGGTTAATGAAGTTGGAAAAGCCAACACAACCGGAATACTATGTCTATCAGGGAAATAGGCATCGGGACGCAGCCTGCCGCTACGCGGCGCCGGCCAGCTCCCCATACAAGGTATTGCCACAAAGCAGGTTGTTACCGTGAGCACAACAAGAACCGACCGCATCGCCACAAAGCCGCACGAACAGGAAGCGAAATTCATCCAGGACGTCGACCCAGCCGAGACCCGCGAGTGGCTCGAATCGCTCGATGACGTCCTCTACCGCCACGGCCCGGACCGCGCCATCTATCTGCTGTCCCTGCTCAACCAGCGCGCCGCCCGCAGCGGAGTAACCGTCCCCTATAGCGCCAATACCCCCTATATCAACACGATCCCCGCCGAGCGCCAGCCGACCTTCCCCGGCAGCCGCGAGATCGAGCGACGCATCAAGTCCATCATCCGTTGGAACGCCATGGCCATGGTCGTCCGCGCCAATCGCGAGGAGCACGGCGTGGGTGGCCATATCTCCACCTACGCCTCCGCCGCCACCCTGCTGGAGATCGGCTTCAACCACTTTTTCCACGGCAAGGACGGCGACTTCCACGGCGACATCATCTACTTCCAGGGCCACGCCTCCCCCGGCATCTACGCCCGCGCCTACCTCGAAGGCCGACTCTCCGCCGAGCATTTGCAGAACTTCCGCCGCGAGATCAAAAGCCATCATCACGGCCTGGCCTCTTATCCCCACCCCTGGCTCATGCCCGACTTCTGGGAATACCCCACCGTCTCCATGGGCCTCGGCCCCATCCAGGCCATCTACCAGGCCCGCTTCATGAACTACCTCCGCGACCGCAACCTCAACGAGGAGGCCGGCCGGGTCTGGTGCTTCCTCGGCGACGGCGAGATGGACGAGCCCGAGTCCCTCGGCGCCATCACCCTCGCCTCCCGCGAGAAACTCGATAACCTCATCTTCGTCGTCAACTGCAACCTCCAGCGCCTCGACGGCCCCGTCCGCGGCAACGGCAAAATCATCCAGGAACTCGAAGCCGCCTTCAAAGGCGCCGGCTGGAACGTCATCAAACTCATCTGGGGCGGCGAGTGGGACGCCCTCCTCGCCAAAGACGAAACCGGCCTGCTCGTCAGCCGTATGAACGAACTGGTCGACGGCGAATTACAGAAACTGAGCATCATCTCCCGGTGCCTACATCCGCGAGAACTTCTTCGGCAAATACCCCGAACTGCTCAAGATGGTCGAACACCTCTCCGACGAACAGCTCGCCAAGATGCGCACGCGGCGGCCACGACCCCGAAAAGGTCTACGCCGCCTACAAGGCCGCCGTCGAACATACCGGCAGCCCCACCGTCATCCTCGCACGCACCATCAAGGGCTACGGACTCGGCGAGGCGGGCGAAGGACGAAACATCACCCACCAGCAGAAGAAACTCAACGAGGACGAACTCCGCGAATTCCGCTCCCGCTTCGGCATCGCCGTCTCCGACAGGGAAATTGCCAGAAACCCCCTTCTTCCGGCCGCCCGACGACAGCCCGGAAGTCCAGTATATCCAGGCCCGCCGTAAGGAGCTCGGTGGCTACGTCCCCTCCCGAAAGGTCCGCGTCGACCCCATCCAGACCCCGCCCCTCTCGGAGTTCGACGAATACCTGAAGGGCAGTAATGGCCGCGAAGCCTCCACCACCATGGCCTTCGTCCGGATGTTCGGCCGCCTCCTGCGCGACGAAACCATCGGCAAGCTCATCGTCCCCATCGTCCCCGACGAAGCCCGCACCTTCGGCCTCGAAGCCCTTTTCCGCGCCGCAGGCATCTACAGCCATGCCGGCCAGCTCTACGAGCCCGTCGATTCCCAGTCTTTGCTCTACTACCGCGAGAGCCGCGACGGCCAGATCCTCGAGGAAGGCATAACCGAGGCCGGCTCCATGGCCTCCTTCATCGCCGCCGGCACCGCCTACGCCAGCCACGGCGTCAATACGATCCCCTTCTTCCTCTATTATTCCATGTTCGGCTTCCAGCGCATCGGCGACCTCATCTGGGCCGCCGCCGACTCCCGCGCCAAGGGCTTCATGCTCGGCTGTACCGCCGGCCGAACCACCCTCGCCGGCGAAGGCCTCCAGCACCAGGACGGCCACAGCCACCTGGTCGCCACCACCATCCCCAACCTGCTCACCTACGACCCGGCCTACGCCTACGAGATCGCCGTCATCACCCAGGATGGCATCAAGCGGATGTACCAGGACCAGGAAGACGTCTTTTATTACATGACGCTGTACAATGAAAACTACGCAATGCCCGCCATGCCCGAAAACTGCGCCGAAGGCATCTTGAAGGGCATGTATCGCTTCTCGTCACGCGACGCCGGCAAGGACGCCCCCCGAGTCCAGTTGTTCGGTAGCGGCCCGATCCTCAACGAGGCCCTGCGAGCACAGGACATCCTCGCCGAAAAATACGATGTCGCCAGCGACGTCTGGAGCCTGACGAGCTACAAGCAGCTCCCGCACCGACGCCATGGCCGCCCGCCGCTGGAACCGCCTGCATCCGGAAAGCGAACAACGCAAAAGTTATCTCGAACAGTGTCTGGAAGGCGTGCAAGGTCCGATCATCGCCGCCACCGACTATGTCACCCTTGTGCCCGACCAGATCCGCCCCTGGATCCACGGTGATTATGTGACCTTAGGCACGGACGGTTTCGGCCGAAGCGACGGCCGCAAAGATCTCCGCCGTTTCTTCGAAGTCGACGCCGAGAATATTACGATAGCAACCTTAGAAGCCCTGGCCCAGGCCAACCGGATAGACAAGGCGAAAGTGGCCCAGGCGATCCAGGACCTGGACGTAGATCCAGAAAAACCAA
The DNA here is from genome assembly GCA_963787325.1 of uncultured Planctomycetota bacterium. Taxonomy (GTDB): domain Bacteria; phylum Planctomycetota; class Phycisphaerae; order UBA1845; family JANYLN01; genus CAWBCK01. The sequence continues at coordinate 3,900,110 of CAWBCK010000005.1, read as the reverse complement.
ACCCCGCAGTCTCGTAAGTCGGCACGGATCAAACGAGCCCGAAGCGTAAGCGAGGGTATCCGTTGCCGTTGCCGTTGTAGTTGTCGTTACAACGGACAACGGACAACGAACGGTAGTTTAGGAACCACAATATGCCTATCGAATTCAAGTTGCCGGAGCTGGGAGAGAATATCGACGCTGCCGACGTCGTAAACATCATGGTCAGCCCCGGCGACGTGATCGCCAAGGAACAAGCCGTCCTGGAACTGGAAACCGAAAAAGCCGTCCTCGAACTGCCCAGTCCCTACGCCGGCCGGATCGAAAAGATCAACGTCAAGACCGGCGACCACATCCCCGTAGGCGCCCTGGTAATGACGCTCGAACCAACCGAAGAGGGCCAGGCCAAGCCCGAACCCCAGAAGGAACAAGAGCAACCAAAGGCTCAAGCCGAACCGAAAGAAGAGCCCCAACCGCAGCAGCCGGCCCCCGAGCGCAAGAGCGCCGAAGCAGGCGCAGCAACCGGCGCCGGAGGCGCAGAAAGCAGCGCGGGCGGCGCCGGCGCCGATCGCGGAACCGGAGCCAGAGGCTCCGATAGCAGTCGCGCCGCGTACCGGCGAGGAGGCCGAAGAGCGTCGGCCACCCGCCCCGGCCAGCCCTGCCATCCGCCGGCTGGCACGAGAGTTAGGTGTCGACCTGACCCAGGTAAAAGGCACCGGCCCAGCGGGGCGAATCACCGAAGACGACCTCCACGGTCATGTTAGAAAATTAGCCGCCGGCCAGGCGCCCGCGCCTACGGCGCCGCTTTGGCCCCCCCCCCATTACCCAACTTCGAACAATGGGGCCCAATCAACCGTGAAGCCATCGGCAACATCCGCCGCAAGACCGCCGAAACCATGACCACCGCCTGGCGCACCGTGCCGCAGGTCACCCAGTACGATCTCTGCGACATCACCGACCTCGAAGCCCAGCGCAAGAACTACATGAAGACAAAAGGCGACGGCGGCCCCAAGATCACCGTTACCGCCATCCTCCTGAAGGCCATTGTCGCGGCGCTTCGCGAATTCCCGAAATTCAACGCCAGCCTCGATCTGGCCAAAGGCCAGATCATCTACAAGAAATACTTCCATATCGGCGTAGCCGTCGATACCGAGCAGGGTTTGCTGGTGCCGGTGATTCGTGACGTGGACCGCAAGAGCATTGCGCAGCTGGCCGCCGAACTGGACGAACTCGCCAGCAAAGCCCGCCAGCGCAAACTCGGCCTTGAAGAGATGCGCGGCTCGTGCTTTACGATCACGAACCTCGGCGGCATCGGCGGAACCGCTTTTTCACCGATCGTCTACTGGCCGGAAGTCGCGATCCTTGGCGTCGCCCGCGCCGGCAGGAGGAGGTCATTCGCGACGGCCGCAGCGAGATACGCCTGATGCTGCCATTGTGTCTGTCCTATGACCACCGGCTGATCGACGGTGCCGACGGCGCTCGCTTTACCCGCCGACTGGCGAACATCCTGTCCGACCCGTTGACGCTCTTTATGGAAGGATGAGTCTGTCCGGAGCATTCGGTTCCGGCCGGTGCCGTTGTTTCGTCTGACTGCTGACACTTACGTTTCTTGAACGGTGCACATATGCCTGAGAATTCCATCGATGTCGAACTGGCGGTTTTGGGCAGCGGTCCGGGCGGCTACGCGGCTGCCTTTCAGGCCGCGGAACTGGGGATGAAGGTCGCCCTTATCGGGGAGGATCCGCGGCCCGGCGGCGTCTGTCTGCTGCGCGGCTGCATTCCCTCCAAGGCGCTGCTGCACATCGCCAAGACCATCCACGAAGCCCGGGACGCCAAGGATGCCGGCATTACGTTTGGCGAGCCGAAGATCGACATCGACAAGCTTCGCAGACTGGAAGAACGGCGTCGTCGACAAACTGACGTCCGGTCTCATGGAACTCGCGAAGAGGCGCAAGGTGCAATTCATGCACGCGCGGGGCCAGTTCCTCGACTCCCGCACGATCAAACTCGACTGGCGTGAGGAGGCCAAGGGCCCCGACCGCCTCCGTGCCGAAAACATCATCCTGGCTACTGGATCGATTCCCGCCATCCCAGCAGCGCTGCGCTGGACGACGCGCGAGTCATGGACTCGACAGCGGCACTGGCCCTGACGGACATTCCAAAGAAACTTTGCATTATCGGTGGCGGTTATATCGGCCTGGAGTCCGGCACGTACTATAGCCCACTGGGTACAGAGGTGACCGTAGTCGAGCTGACCAACGGACTGCTTCCGGGCGTCGACCGTGACCTGGTGCGGGTGCTGCAAAACCATCTGAGCAAGCATTTCGCCGGCATCCACCTCGATACCAAGGTCGAAAAACTGGAAGCCCGCGAGGAGGGCATCGCCGTCCATATGAGCGGCGGCGACGTCAAAGAGCCCGTCCAGGTCTTTGACCGGGTGTTGATCGCGGTCGGCCGGCAACCCAACAGCATGGGGCTTGGCCTGGAGAAGACCAAAGTCGAGATGGGCGAGCGCGGCTTCGTGCGGGTCGACAAACAACAACGCACCGCTGACCCGCACATCTGGGCGATCGGCGATATCGCGGGCGAGCCGATGCTGGCCCATAAGGCTTCGCGCGAGGGCAAGGTCGCGGTGGAGGTCATCGCGGGCAAGGCCAGTGAATTCGACAATGTCGCCATCCCGGCTGTCGTTTTCACCGACCCGGAACTTGCCTGGTGTGGGCTGACCGAGACGGATGCCCGCGCACAGGGGCGTACGGTCGAAGTGTCACGCTATCCCTGGGCGGCATCCGGTCGAGCTGCGACGTTGGGCCGCACCGACGGCATGACGAAGTTGATCTTCGATCCGGAGACCGAACGTGTGCTGGGTATGGGGATCGTCGGTGCGGGCGCCGGCGAGTTGATCGCCGAGGGGACCCTTGCTGTCGAGATGTACGCCGTCGCACATGACGTGGCAGAAACCATTCATGCCCATCCGACACTTTCCGAGACGGTCATGGAGTCCGCGGAGGGGTTCTTCGGGCAGGCTACGCATTTGTACCGGCCTAAGCGGAATGCGTAAGCCGCTTCGGAGTTCGCACTGGCAGACAAGCTGCCAGTGGCACCCGACGACGCCTTCGCACCGGCAGACAAGCTGCCAATGGCACCCAACGACGCCTTCGCGCGGCGGACAAACTGCCAGTGGCCCCGCTTCGCTGACTACGCAATCGTGATCTCATCGTCCAGATAGACATCCTGCACCATGTGCAGCAGTTTGATGCCTTCTTCCCTCGATCGCTGGAATGCCTTTCTGCCGGTGATCAGGCCCATGCCGCCCGCCCGTTTGTTGATGATGGCTGTGCGGGCGACCTGGGCGAAGTCGTCCTTGCCCGAAGCCCCGCCGGAATTGATCAGCGGTACCCGGCCAAGGTAGCTGTTGGCGACCTGGTAGCGGGCGAGTTCGATGGGGTTATCATCGGACGTCAGCTCGCTGTACACACGAGGGTCGGTCTTGCCGAACTTGATGGCCTTGAAGCCGCCGTTGGTCTGAGGCAGCTTCTGCTTGACGATGTCAGCCTCGATCGTCGCGCCGAGATGATTGGCCTGGCCTGTCAAGTCGGCTGAAAGCTGGTAGTCCTGCCCATCCTGTTTGAAGTCGCTGTTGCGCAGATAGCACCAGAGGATCGTGATCATGCCAAGTTTGTGGGCCATGGCGAAGGCGCGCGAAACCTCCTGGAGCTGGCGATCAGACTCTTCGGAACCGAAGTAGATCGTCGCGCCGACAGCCGCAGCGCCCATGTCGAAGGCCTGCTGGACGCTGGCGAACATGATCTGATCGTAGTGGTTGGGGTACGTAAGCAGCTCGTTGTGATTGAGCTTGACGATGAAGGGAATCTTGCAGGCGTACTTGCGGGCTACCGACCCCAGCAGGCCGAGCGTCGACGCCACGGCGTTGCAGCCGCCTTCGATCGCCAGGCGGACGATGTTCTCCGGGTCGAAATAGATCGGGTTGGGTGCGAAGCTGCGCCGGCTGAATGCTCGATCCCCTGGTCAACCGGCAGGATCGAGACATAACCCGTGTGCGCCAGCCGGCCGGTATTCAGGATCGCCTGGAAATTCCGTAACACGCCTGGGGGCCGATCGGACTGGGCTATCACCCGGTCAACGAAATCGGGGCCGGGCAGATGCAACCGGTCTTTCGGAAAGCCGCGAGCGGTATAGCTGAGCAGTTGGTCCATCTCGGTGCCGAGCAGATCGTGGATTGCCGTTGCGCTCATGACGGTCCATCTCCTGTCTTGAAGGTCGTCGCTGGCCTTATCCCATTCTATGTGTGACGACACGGGATTCCCGTCTCTGGAACCCGGGCCGGCTGCCCGCGTCTAAAGGACAGGATGCATAAGGAGAATGGGCATGAAACGCTACTGCCGGTTCGTGCTGCTGTGCGGGGTAATGTTACAGGCTGGCTGCGGCAGGACGGACCAGACGAGCACACATGACACCGCCGCCACTCGGCCTCAAATGCACATCACTCCGGGCATGGCGCGAGCAAAGTCACTGACATGCTCGGCGAGCCCACCAAGGTCGAGCGGACCTGGGCGCGGGGCGATTGGGCTTCGCCGGTAGGATACTGTTACGTGTACGACAGATCCGAAGGAACCCTGCTGGTCTACGTTGACGACAAGAAGGTCGTTACCGGCGCAGGATGGATGGAAGACCAAGCCAATAGTATCACCGGCGGTCAATAGACGCCGAACCGCCGCGCTGTCTCATACATCGCCAGCACGTTCTCGACCGGCGAATTCGACTGGATCTGGTGCGTCGGGGCGAGCATGTATCCTCCGCCGGGCATCATCACCTTCAAGGTCTCCCGAACGTTATCGATGACCTCCTGGGCAGTGCCGTAGGCCAGCGGCCCGGCCGTGCTGATCATCCCGTGAAAGGCCAGCCGGTCGCCGTAACGCTGCTTCAGGTACGCCGGGGCCATGTCTTTCGCCTCGGGCTGCAGTGTGTCGACCACGCTGATGCCCATCTCGACAAAATCATCGAATGCCCAACTGCTCGACCCGCACGAATGAATCATCACGGGAATGCCCCACTGTTTGGCGAGATCCACGAAGAGCTGGTGGCGCGGCCGGATGTGCCTGCGGAACAGGTCCAGGCTGATCATCGGTCCGATCTGCGTCCCCAAATCCTCCCCGATCCACAGCATGTCGATCTTGCCGGCCCCGGCCTCCAGGGTCCGCCGGGTCGTCTCGACCATTACCCCGGTGCGACGGTCGATGAGGCGAAGGCCCGCAGGCTCGTCGATCGCCAGGTCCACAAGGATCTGCTCCATCGTGCGAAGCATGCTGTTGGAGTTGATGATGTCGCCGGTACCCGCACCACCTGCCACAATGAAGTAATCCTTGAACTGCTCGCACTGGCGGGCGATGGACGAATAGTCAAAATCATCGGGGTCGGGTACCGGCCATGCCTCGATCTCCTCCAGCGTGGCGTCCTTGAGCGGCCAGTCGCAGAAGTCCCAATAGCCGCCGGCTTCGTGTTCGACCCAACGGCGCCGCGTACCCCACATATCGACCGTCCGACCAGGCACGTCCGCGTGCAGCTTGGGCCCGCGATACGGCGCCCCGATACAGCGGAGGTCTACTCCCAAGGCCAGACGGAGCCCCTCATCGTCCCTCGCCTCCAGACCGAAGTGCGCCTTGAGGGCCTCGTCGATCTCCTTGTTGGAAAGGTAGTTGACCGGCACGCGATCCGGCTCCTGCCGGGCGATCGTTGCCTTGACACGTTCTTTGGACGTCATCTGCGTTTTCATGCCATGCGACCCCTGACGCCCGGAGATCCCGACGAAGACCGTGGGGCGGGCGCTTCCCACCTCTCAGTAATTCCCTTCCTTGCGCCAGACGTCCAACATCAGCTCATAGCGAGACAGCCGCATACCCGTGTAAATGCAGTTGCTCGTCGAGAAGATATATCCGCCGTCGAGCATGCCATGTTGCAGGCAGTAACGGGCCGACTCGATACACTCCTCGTCCGTCCCGGTATCCAGCATCGCGCAGCTGACATTGCCGATCAGGCAGACCTTGTCGCCGTAGTCTTCCTTGACCTGCGCGATATCAACGTTGCCCTGAGGATCAAGCGAATGCAGCGCGTGCGGCCCTGTCTGCACCAGTTGATCGAGAATCGGCCGGATGTCGCCGTCAGTGTGCTTGATCACGTAGAAGCCCATGTCCCGATAGGCCTTCGTCAGTCGGGCCAGATACGGCGTAACGAACTCCCCGAACTGGTTGGGACTCAGGAACGGCCCGTTGTTGAAACAGTAGTCCGAGCACAACGCGAAGCCGTCCAGCTGCCCGTGCTTGCAGAGGGCCTCCGCCCGCTCGATGGCCCGGCTGACCCGCGCGTTGGCCTCAGCATGCACCTTCTCCGGCTCGTCCGCCAGGCGATACGCGAACTGCTCCAGCCGCGCGCCGTCCGGGATCGACCACGTCGCGTCGCCGTGCAGCATCAGGAAATACTTGTCGCCGGACCGCTCACGGATCAGGTCAATCAGCCGCTGCGTCTCTGCCAAGTCGCCGGGATTCGGATGCAGGAAAATGGCACTGTGCTCGTATCGCTCGGCCGTAGCGATATACAGATCTGCCATATCACTGCGGTGCATCTGTCGCTCTTTCTCTTCCATCTGGTCCCACTGGGCGTAATGACGCTGCGACGGATGCACCTTGCCGAAGGCCTCCATCGTCAGAAAGAACACCAGCTCGAAATGCGGCACGCGACCGGTAAGCGGCCGCCTTTCCAAGGCAGCAATGAATCGTTCTCTGGGAGTCACGGCTACATGTCCCCAATCACAGGTTTCCCCTTACACGTCGAAGCCAGCCGAACGAGCTTAACAGTCTTCCACAAAACCGTTTCAGCCTGCAATAGGCCTCGGCGGGATATCTGTTTCACGCAGCCCTGTCTTGGCCTTGCCCCGTTGCATGCCTAGAGTCTGATGCAGGGATTGGCGACATCTTGCGGCCGGTTGCCTGCGGCACCGGCCCTTGCCGCGCGGGCTTTCAGGATGCGGACAGCAAAGGGGAGCAGTATGAGACATCTGCTGCTGGCAGGACTTGTCGCACTGCTGGCCACAAACGTCGAGGCCAAACTCATGTCCAGAACAATCACATACAAAGCAGGCGAGACGATCCTGCAAGGCTACCTTGTCTACGACGAGGCGGTCCAGGGCAAACGCCCCGGCGTGCTGGTGTTTCCCGAGTGGTGGGGGTTGACCGATTTCCCCAGACACAAGGCCGATCAGCTGGCACAGATGGGCTATGTAGCCCTGGCCGCGGACATGTTCGGCAACGGACTGACCACCGACGATCCCAAGCAGGCCGCCAAACTCGTAGGCGAGCTGACTCCCCAGGTGCTTCGCCAGAGAGCGCAGGCCGCCCTGGAGGAACTGAAGAAAGTCCCCAACATCGACACCGCCCGCATTGCAGCCATCGGCTTCTGCTTCGGCGGCAAGGTCGCCCTGCAGCTCGCCTACAGCGGCGCCGGTAGCAGCCGTCGTCACCTTCCACGGCGAACTGACCCCACCGTCCGCCGAGGATGCCCGCCGCGTCAAGGCCCAGATCCTCGTCGAGACCGGCGCCGACGACCCGATGGTTACATCGCAGAAAGTCCTGAACTTCTGGCACGCGATGCAGGACACCGGCCTTATCTGGCAGATCGACGTCTACAGTGGCACAAAGCACAGCTTCACAAATCCTGACGCAGATCGCTACAGCAAGGAGCGACACCTGCCTGGAATCGCCTACAATCCGATCTCAGCCGAACGATCCTGGAGCGCCATGCAGATGTTCTTCCGCGAGGTGTTCCGCCGAGATACGAGCACGTCGATGCACCCGAAAACGCATCAATGATGCTCCGTATGATCGGCACCATCGTCGTAGCGGCTGTGCCCGCCGTCTTGCTGATGCTCGGAAGGCCGACGATGCACTTGGCCGTCGTGATGTTCTGACTCCTCGTGGTGTCTGTACTCCTCTCGGCATCGATCTGCTCATGACGCTCCCGGCGATTCCTTTTGTACTCCGGGCCGTGGCGTTCTTCGGTAATCACATACGTTCGCTCATGCCGGTGATGTTCGTGGCAGCCGACGACGCCAACCCAGCCAGCCGCCGCCGCCAGAATCGCCGCGATCTTGAACAACGCTCTCATGGTACTCCCTTCCATCATTGCTGGAACCCTTCGATTCAACCTGTCCCCGCCTTATGATAGGCGGCAAGGGCTCCGGGGTGGGCGATCAGCCCACCCGCGCAATCCGCAGCTCCGCCAGACCGCTGGGAATATGAACGTACCGATCCACCGGCTCGTCCGGTGCCATATCGCCCGGGCCGACCCACATCGGCCGCTCCTCTCGGCAGTGGTGCGGTCCCATGAGATTCCTCAGGCTGTTGGCCATCTCCACCGCCACCATGTTCCGCCCCGATTCAAACGACACGACAAACCGCCAGGGCCCGAACACGCGGTACGACTTGTCCTGACCCTCAACACCCACACCGATGCTGCCCACTCCATCCGCGCAAATCTCAACTTCGTAGGTACCGGCATCATTGACCTGAACAGGCACGAGGCACGTTACCCGCCCTGCATAAAACGGCAGACCCTGCTTCGTCCAGTCACCCGCCTGAAGCACAGGCGCCAGGCCGCCGACCTTGCCGTCCCACACCCCGAACGAACCCAGCAGATACAACGCCTCCGCCTCGAACTCCGCATCCAGCTCCTCGCGAATCTCGATCGTATTGCGCCCGGGTCTCAGGCCCGGCAGGGAGATCGTTGCGATACCAGGATCCAGGTAATAACCCGTTGGCTCATTGCTGACCGGCTCGCCGTTCAGGTTGATCGTCTTGCGCTGCGGCTGTTCCACACCCAGCGATACCGGCCCGTTCGGCACCTCGTTTACATCGAACGAGTAACTCAGCACAACCTGCTTGCCCGTCGGCTTGCCATGAACCCGCGCCCACGGCTGCGTTGCACGGTACCTTCCGTCGGGCAAACCATGTATCGCGACAGACTTTCCGGCCGATCTGCGGCACAAATCCTTCCAGCGAAGTATTCGTGCCCTCTACCCGAATGGCTGCCTTATCAAGATACAACACATTCGCGCGATCCAGCTGATACGCCATGCCTTCCGATACAATCACGGGCACCGTCTGGACCGGCGCCGACACCTCGCCACTTGCGTCTTGCTTCGGTTTTCTGCTCTTATAGGTAAATACCACGCTGCCATGCCGCGCCAGCCACACACGCAGACGAATACCTCTTTCCGTGACTTCGTACGGCCAGGGATACGCCTCGCCCGTCTCCGTACACTGCAGCGAAAGGCCGCTTCCTCCGGTTACCTCGACCGCCACCTCGACCGGATGGTCCTCCTGGTTGGTCAAGAACAGCAGCCGCTCATCCTTCTCGCCACGCAACTGGCAGAGCAACCGGCTCGCCGGCTCGATCTTGACGGGTTCTGCCATCTCGTTACGCAGAAGCTCCGGCAATTCATCGACATCCACCGCCACCTTGATCAGAAGTCTGTTGATTTGCTTCTTCAGGTCCTTAAGCGTGGCCTCAGCCGTCTTGGCGTCATACACCTTGACCGGCTCCGTACCGATGTGGAAAAGCGTCGCCCCACCCGCAGCTGCCTTCAGCAGCATGCGAGCCGTCGTCGGCGCCATGTGCGTCATCTCGGGCACAATGATGATCTTGTAAGCCGCCTCGTTGACGTGCAGTGCCCCACGCGTCACCCGGCCATGCTGCGCAAGAAGCATCTCATCGACGAAGTCCAGGTCGATCTGCGAATACAGCAGCGTATTCAACATCTCCTGCAACTTCTTCTCAACGGGCCACTCCTGGCTGCTGTCGAAGGGCGCCGACGAATTGGCCCAGGCGCTGCGAATCGGGTGAATCACCGCCACTTCACGGACAGGCTGGCCCAGCGAAAGCGCCAGCGACAGTCGCCCGAAGTAATCCTCCAGCAGCTTATACTGCGGCCAGTAAGGCTGATGCGGCATGTGCGACGGCGGATAGTCCCGCTTGCGCTCGCCCCGCAGGCTGTAAAGGCTCAGATGCTGACAGCGGTAATTCACCCCGAGGGCATACTGCCAGTCGCCGATCCACTTCTGGTCCTCCGGCGACAGATCCCAGCCGCTGGCACCATACAGTTCCGAGATCAGTCGCTCACGCCCCCATTGGTGCGCCACGCTTGAAGCCTGCTTGACGGTCAGCAACTCCGTCGTCCGTCGGCACAGAATGTCGATGCCGGGCACTTCCTCGTGCACGTAGTGCGGCATCGTCGAGCCCACCACGCGCGTCTGGACCATCAGCCCTTCCTCGCCAAGCCAGTGCCCTGTCAAAGCGATCTTGTGCCTGGCGCAGTACCGGCCGACCTGTTCGCTGAAATTCTCAACGAACAGTTGCGTCATCGTCATCCAGTAATCATGCCGGACCTCATCGCTGGACTTGCCGACCACCTGCTCGCCGAGCAGCGCGGGCAGATACTCTGTCAAGTCATAGCCCCGACGCTTGCGAAATTCGGCCGGCAGGCTCGGCGTCCACGGCGTTGCGATGCCCCTGTCCGCCTGGCCCCTCCCGCCGGGGAAGAAATTCGGTTCATCGGTAAACACGCCGGGCAAGGTCTTGCCCAGATCCTTCGGATACCGTTCGACATACGGCTGATAGGCAATCTCGATAAACCGCCGCACCGCCTGACGGTCACACACATCCAGGGGTGGCCGGCCGTTGTACCACTCGTCGCTCCGGGAAGCGTGGGTATAGAACACCAGGTACTGCTGCCCTTCGCGAAGCTTCACGGCCTTGGGCGCCGGCATCCAGCCCGCGCGCCGGGCCGATAGACCGCCACCACCGCCCCTTTCACGGCTGGATAGACGTCCTCCCGCACGGCCTCGATCACCCTGGCCGCGGCCTCAGGATAGCGTCCGGTAACAATGCCCCCGGCGGCACCGCTCGGCCAGCGATCTTCATCGTAAGCCCAAGCCGCCATGCCAAGTTTCTTCGCTTCGTCGATAGCGGCGTCACAGGCCTGGAACCACTCTTCCGAAAGAAACGCAGTCTCCAGCCCGCCGCGCGAGTGCATGAAGAAGCCGCCGATACCGGCGGCATGAAAGTCCCGAATCTGCTGACGCACCAGATCCGGCGTCATCGTATCATTCCATGACCAGAACGGAGCACTGCGATACCAGCACGACGGATCAGCAAATTGAGACTCTAATTCCTTGTACATCTGTCCTGTTCTCCTGGGCTCGCCATCAAAGACTTCTTGGTCTGGCAGATAAGAACAATCAGCGACAGGACGGCACACGCCGCCTGTCGCCGTACGGTTTCTTTGACCATGAAATGACTACACGCTGTCCCGGCCCCCTCGTTCGAAACGCGCGTTTGTAAGCATATCCCCTGAAAACCTATTGGGTCGAATAGGAGATGTCCACGTACAGCATGCTCAGATCGACATTGCCTGTTATGTCGAATGTCAGAACATCGCCGCATTCGTAGTCCGTCCCCAGGTACCCGATATAGGTCCCTACCCATACCCCGCTCGGTATCTCGGCCCTGTCCAGAATCAGCGCCTGGGCCTGGTCGCAATCCACATCGAACGAGTGAGTACCACCAGCGTCAAGACTGAACACGGTCGCATCGCCCGTAGCCAGCAGATTGGCTTCAGTGATGCTGCCGTCCGAGCTCGTCCTGTACGTGACCTCCATCGGCTCGGAGGTGTCATTTACCGTGGTAATCGTCAACGTGGTGCTTGCCGGAGGGGTTGTCCCGCCGGGGCACTGCACATTCGTGGCCACACTGCCGGACAGGATGGCAGCAGCCAGCCGAGCAACATCGCCAGCCGTTTCACAGCGCACCTCCTTCATGCCTTCCCCCAACCGCAACGACAGCATCCCATGAGGGCCTGACAACACGCCCTTCTACCGGACATCACATCATAACAAATACTAACAGACTCTCACAGATGACACAAAGCCTGAATGACAGACCAAATTCAGCGGGCGAGAAACAGTTGGACTTGTCTAATCATATAGAACGGTGTCATACAAAGCCCGACCAGCATGCCCTCACATGCATGCCGCATTGGCCCCGCTCGACGCAACGCACGCCTCCCCTTCCTGTCCAGACACCCCTCACCGCATGCCCCACCGACGGGTGCATACGATTGCCCCCACAGGGTGGCATGGCCCTGCGCTGTTCCCAGGACCATGGTTTTCCCGTACATACGATTGCCCCGACGGGTGGCATGGCCCTGGTTGCAGGACCTATGGTTTTCCCTGCATGCGATCGCCCTGGTTCAGCAGGCGAGAAACACTTGGACTTGTGAAATCATATAAGACCAGGTCGTACAAAACCCCGCCCTGCCTGACTTCACACACGTATTTCCCTCTACCATCTACTCTTGCGGCCAATCAGCAACGACCGCGTTGTAATCTCGCTGCAGGGCCTGCAGGCCCGCCAGGATCTCGGTCCTCGCATCGATCCATTCCTCAGGCGTCATCGATTCGGACTTCGAGAGCAATTCTGGCTGCCCGCATGCACGGTCTCTCATTCGATGGATCACCCTGCTGCATACCGCCCTGGCCGGTTCGCTCACTTGCCCCGCCATCACCCGTACATGATCGATTCGCTCTGCGCCATGTTTCCAGCAGTGCCGCCAGTTCATCTGTCCGCCCCGCCGTATGTTGCACTGCCATACACACCCCCAGTGCCCCGCCGCCGCAGAAGGACGCGGCCAACTGTCGCATTGGCGTGACTACCCGCATCCATCCGTCAGATTCTTCGCCCTCTGGGGGAAATGGTAAGAATGGTCTTATCTGGGCTTCGGCCGGTGACAGACATACTCGCCATCGAAGATGTGCGTACACGAAATATGATGTGGATAACAGCCGTCCTCACGGCCCCGGGATCCCCCCCGACGGCCGTCGCTGCGGACACATCATACGGTTTCCAGTTGAACCCTGCGCGGCCGCGTGCTTCCCCAGAATCCCCAGGCGTCAGCCGGGGTTATGGTTGTTGCAGTTGCGGTTGTTGCAGTTGCGGTTCTTGCAGTTGTGGTTGGGTGCCACGCCCGCTGCTGTTTGCGGGCGTGCCGATGGCTATACCAGGCAACACTTCCGCCTGCACCGACACCCGCCGGTCGAGTCGCCCGACCCGGCATCAAGTCGCGACTAAGCCGTCCGCTCACTCACGGGAGCGTCCACTTCGTGGATCTGCCGGACCGCCCCGAGGAATCGTTCCTCAGCAAGCCGCACGGCTGAATGCGCTCGGTGTCCATCTCTGGCGGCGCCTCAAGGATCACGTGGCCATCCGCATGCCGCAGACTCGCCGCCGAACCATTCTTGACGAGTTGATACACCCCGTCGCCCGCCGAAGCATACGAAACGTTGAATCCCCGTTCTTCCAGGACCCCGACCAGCAGACGCACGAATTCCCGAGCAATCGTAGCCGGGATCTGCACACTGATCGGCTTCTCCGCCTCGGCAGCCTCGTGCGGCCAGACGTCCATCCCACGTCGACCAGGTCGCCCCTTGAACAGCGGCACCAACCCGATCGGCGCGACTACCGTCGTAATCAGCGTCATCATGATCGCCACGCCGAAGACGTCCGGCGGAATCGAGCTTCTCCGCCAGCCCGACGCCCGCCACGATCAGCGCCACCTCGCCCCGAGGCAGCATGCCCACGCCGATTCGTGCCGCACCGCGAAAGTTGAACCACCCCAGGGCAGGAAGGCTGCAGCCGATGATCTTGCCGACGATCGCCAGCACCGTGATCACCACGCCGAACAGCAGTGCCGCCTTCATCGCCTCGAAGTTCACCAGCATACCCATCGCCGCGAAGAACACCGGCACGATGAAGTCATTCACGCCGACGAGATCTTCTCTGAGCCCCTCGGCCATCTTCGTCCGCGACAGCCCCAGGCCCACCGAGTAAGCACCGATGATAAACGCCAGGCCGAACATCTCCGCCACGCCCGCGCCGACAAACGCCAGCGCCAGCGCCAGTCCCACCCGCCCCCTGGTACTTTACGAGCCCGACAAGCTTCTCAAACAGCGGCGCCATCGCCAGCACCGCCGCCGTAATGCCGATCCATACGCCCAGCGCCTTGCCCGTGGTAATAGCGACGCCGACCGCGTCAACGCTGCCGCTCTTGACGATGCCGATCACGATCGCCAGCACCAGGATGCCCAGCACGTCGTCAACGACAGCCGCACCGAGGATCGTCACCCCTTCAGGCGTATCCAATCGCCGTATGTCCGATAACACACGCGCAGTGATCCCCACACTGGTCGCCACCATGATCGCGCCCATGAACAGCGATTCAGGGGAGGTGAACGTCGTGCCCTCGACAAACTTCGTCACCGTCCAGGCACCCAGGAAGAACGGCACGATCACACCGCCGACCGCGCACACCGATGCCGGCCCCAGGTTCGCCATGAACTGCTTCAGATCGGTGTCCAACCCCGTCACAAACAGCAACACGATGCTCGCCAGCACCGCCACCGTCCACAGCACATCGCTGATCGGCCAATCCGTCAGGCCGATCGGCGCCGGAAACAGCGGCAGCCAGTGCCCATGCACGTACACCTGGATGAGGTGGCCCAGCAGGTACGGCCCGATCAGCACGCCGCCCGCCAGCTCGCCCAGCACCCCAGGGATCTTAATCATCTCAAACAGCCAGCCGCCCAGCTTGGCAACCGCCAGCACCAGCCCCAGGCCTGCAAGCACGATCATCAGGATCTTGGCGGTCCGCGCCTCGCCGACTCAGCAAAATTGGGAGTGACCCTCAGATGTCCGCTCGCCGCCTCACCATGCGCAGCCTCCTGCCCAGTCGCGTCATGCGGTACGTCCTGACCGGCCGGACCATGCGAAGCCACCTGCCCGGCGGCATCGTGGGAAGCAACCTGGCCCGCCGAGGCATGTTCAGCGGCAACAGCCGCCGAACCTTCCGCGGCGCCGGTCGGGCCGGCGCCTCGCCCGCGCCCGTCACTGCGGCGAACCGAACACGATAACCAGGAGAAGGGCGGCCAGCGGCCCATGCCCACGGCCGCCTTGTCTGTCGATGAACCAATAGTTTCTGCAGGTAGTTCACGGTGATCACCTCGTACCCAACGTCAGCGGGACCAATAGAAGCGATCAGAATATCCAGTCCCGGCTTATACGCCAAGCCCGAGACGCGATTGGTTGGAAATTGCATCGGAAATGAGACAGCGGATTTTCTTCGAACGGCTACGGGAACCGACGGGGAGTCAGAGGACGATATCGCAGATCAGACACGTCGCGCGGGCTTCATGAACCGTGGACCTGCCGCACGGCATGTCCTTATTCAGCCGTACTTTCGGCGTCTTGGGCCAATGCCTCGCCCCCGCCGGCGGGTCGGTGAACCGGCTCGACCTTGGCCGGCACGGCGAAGATCGTACCGCAGTGCCCGCACCGCACGTTTTTGCCGCGTACGGTATCCGGCACCTGAAGCACGGCCCGGCATCTGAGATTCGGACATAGTAGCGTAACTGGCATATCGACGTCCGCCTTCCGTATGAGATCCTGCTCCAGGACTATCGGTCCTGTTCCTCCTTCGCTTTAGGAACCTCTGTCCCCCTTCCATGCTTATCCAATCTGCTGACGATTCAGGCAAATCGGGATCTTTCGCCACTGGTCCCATAACCATGGCGATCAGAGGCGGCCGCCTGCCGGCGCCGGCCTTCCAGCCACCCTTGATCCATGGTCCGGAACCAATTACGATCGCGGCTTTCCATTTTTAGCGTAAAGGAATAAGGCTCATGTGGGAATCGCGACGAGACGAGTTGACAAATGAGCTTCTGACGGCCTCCGGCGATGCAGCCGCACGCCTCAAGGGGATCCAGGGCCTGCACAAACCGATCGACGTGACGATCGTCGGCGCGGGCATGTTCGTCAACGACGTCGTTTTGCCGTCACTTTACCATCTGCAGCGAATCGGCACCGTCGGCAGGATCGCGATTACGTCGCTGGGACGAACGCGCTCGACGCCCTGCGAGATAACCCGGAACTGGCCCAAGCCTTTCCCGGGCAATCGTTCGAGGCCTTATCGCCCCGCGGATCTGGCCGACGGCGAACGAGCGACACACTATCTCAAGGCCCTGTCAGCCATGGCCCCGCCACTGGTTGTGGTGCTGCCGGACCACTTCACTACCCGGCGATCATGAATGCCCTGCGATGCAATGAGCACGTCCTTGCGGTCAAGCCCCTGGTGCTGGATCCGCGGCAGTCCGAGGAGATCGCCGACGAGGCCTTCAGGCGTGGCCTGTTCGTCGGCGTCGAGTACCACAAACGCTTTGACACACGCTCCCTCATGGCCAGGCGGCACTACGAGTTCGGACATTTCGGCGAGTTCGTTGCGGGCGAAGCCAAGATGATCGAGCCGCGATCTCTATCGTGACTCCAATTTCCAGAACTGGTTCCTCTGCGATCAGACCGACCCGTTCACATAAGCCGACCGCCACTATTTCGACCTGGTCTATTTCATCACGGGTCTTAAAGCCGTCGAGATCTCGCTGGCCGGCACCAAGCTACCTTTCCCGAACGGCAACGTCGGCTACATGTGGAGCAACGGCAGAATCGTCTACGAGAACGGCGCGATCCTCTCGGTTACCAGCGGCCTCGGCTATCCGGACGAAGGCGCCGGCAGCAACGAGCAATGCCTGCAGATGTTCTTTGAAGGCCCGAACAAGACGGGCATGCTCAAGCACGATGACCATTACCGCGGGGTGATTCATTCGTACCTGGAAGGCATCGGGCCGGGCGGCACCCATCACAAATTCGATGTAAGCCCCGACTTCATGCAGTTCGTCCCCTGGGAGGGCCCCGGCTTTCGGCCGGAAGGTTACGGGTTCAAGTCGGTCGCCTCGATCGTTCAGACGGCTCAATTCATTGAGGGCTCGACAGCCGGCCTTGGTGAAAAGGAGGCCCTTGCCGCCCGCCAGCGCGGCTCAAGGAGATTGACGCCTCGGCCTGCTGGCGACGCCAAGAAACAGCGTCGAGAACGAGTGATCATCGAAGCAGGCCGCGAATCGATCTGCAATGGCGGCCGGTCGGTGCGGATTGCCGGGCGGTAAGGGTTCCAGGCCGATATGAGTTTCAGGGTTGGTTTTGCAGGAGAGAGAGGTTCGGCCGTTCACAAGGCAACGTAGTGCCGGCCCAAGAACAACTCCGAACAAGGACCCGCTTCTGCCTGCCAGCACTGCCGTTTTGACGCATATCCGGGGCGGCACAAGGCATATCCGCGCAGATAACTCTCTATGCCATAAGATGTAACACGAGATGCACTAGAATTCTCTGTCCGGCACGGCAATTGCATACTCCCCTCTTCTGGATGGAAGGGACAGAGAAACCGCGCCGCAGGTGGTTCGTTCGCCGTCGTCGCGTTTGCAGCACAAGGCAGGAGGAAGAATATGGCTTTTCGAATCGACAAGTTGACCGTTAAGGCTCAGGAGTGCCTGGCCCGCGCCCAGCAGATTGCGCAGGAGCGCAGCCATGGCACGATCAACTCGCTGCATTTGCTGGCTGCGCTGCTGGAAGATGACCAGGTCATCGGCCCGCTTCTGCAGAAGATCGGGGCTCATACCAATCAGGTCCAACAGATTCTTGAATCTGAGCTGCGTCGCGAACCATCCGTTTCCGGCGGCACACCCAGCGTATCGTCCGATCTGCAGAAGATGCTCGACACCGCCTTCGCGGAGGCCGACAAACTCAAGGACACATACGTCAGTACGGAGATGCTGCTGCTGGCTATGGCGGTGGCCAAGTGCCAGGCCAAGCAGATCCTGTCGGTCTCGGCAGTTGACGAGCAGTCCGTCCGGGCGGCGATCCAGGAGGTTCGCGGCGGTGCGGCTGTGACCGACCAGAACCCTGAAGAGAAGTATATGTCATTGCAGCGCTATGGCGCGACCTGACCGACCTGGCTCGACAGGGCAAGCTGGACCCGGTGATCGGCCGGGACGAAGAGATCCGCCGCTGCATGCAGGTCCTTAGCCGGCGGACCAAGAACAACCCCGTGCTGATCGGCGAGGCGGGCGTCGGCAAGACGGCAATCGTGGAGGGCCTGGCCCAGCGGATCGTCAAGGGGGACGTGCCGGCGGCACTGCACAACAAGCGGATCATGGCACTGGACATGGGGGCGCTGATCGCGGGGGCGAAATATCGCGGCGAGTTCGAAGATCGGCTCAAGGCGGTCATCAAGGAGGTCGTCGGCGCCGCCGGCGAGATCATCCTGTTCATCGACGAGATGCACACGATCGTCGGGGCCGGCCGGGCGGAAGGGGCTGTTGATGCCGGCAACCTGCTCAAGCCGCCGCTGGCTCGCGGGGAACTGCGGACGATCGGGGCGACGACGCTGGATGAGTATCGCCAGCACATCGAGAAGGACCCGGCGCTGGAGCGACGGTTCCAGCCGATCTACGTCGGCGAGCCGAGCGTCGAGGACACCATCGCCATCCTGCGCGGTCTGAAGGAACGCTACGAGGCGCATCACGGGGTTCGCATCCAGGATCCGGCGCTGGTGGCGGCGGCGACTTTGTCGCACCGCTACATCACGGACCGGTTCCTGCCGGACAAGGCCATCGACCTTATCGACGAAGCTGCGGCCAGGCTTCGGATCGAGAACGATTCGCTGCCCGCCGAGCTCGACGAGATCCGCCGGCGCATTGCCCAGTTGGAGATCGAGCGGGAGGCCCTGCGCAAGGAACGCGACCAGGCGAGCAAGGACCGGCTGGGCACGCTCGAAAAGCAGCTCGCCGAGCTGCAGGAGCAGAATTCGCAGCTGACCACTCGCTGGCAGAACGAGCGCAAGGTCATTGACGATCTGCGCGATATCCGCCAGGAGCTCGATGCGGCGAAGGTCGAACTGGAAAACGTCAGCCGGGCCGGCGAGTGGGAGAAGGCGGCTCGCATCCGCTATGAACGCATCCCGGCACTGGAGAAGCAGGCACACGAGAAGGAGGAGCAGCTCAAGCAGAACCAGCAGCAGGGCGGGCTCCTTCGCGAGGAGGTCACTGCCGAGGAAATCGCCGAGGTGGTCAGCAAGTGGACAGGCATTCCGGTCAGCCGGCTGCTGCAGGGCGAGCGTGACAAGCTCGTTCACATGGAAGACCGGCTGCAGACGCGGGTGGTCGGGCAGGACCATGCCCTGACGGTCGTGGCGGATGCGGTGCGCCGCAGCCGGGCCGGCCTGGGCGACCCGCGCCGGCCGATCGGCTCGTTCCTGTTTCTGGGGCCCACCGGCGTAGGCAAGACCGAGTTGTGCAAGGCGCTGGCGGAATTCCTGTTCGACACGGAAGAGGCGATGATCCGCATCGACATGAGCGAGTTCATGGAGCAGCACTCGGTCGCCCGGCTGATCGGCTCGCCGCCGGGGTACGTCGGCTATGAAGAGGGCGGCATGCTGACAGAGGCGGTGCGTCGCCGGCCCTACAGCGTGATCCTGTTCGACGAGATCGAGAAGGCCCACCGCGAGGTGTTCAACATCCTGCTACAGATCCTTGATGACGGCCGGCTGACCGACGGGCACGGCAGGACGGTGGACTTCCGCAATACGATCATCGTGATGACCAGCAACATCGGCAGCCAGCAGATCCAGGAGATGAGCCAGGGCGGCGCGACCGACGACGCCATCGAGCGGGTTGTCCGCGAGCAGCTCAAGCAGTATTTCCGGCCGGAACTGCTGAACCGTATCGACGAGGTGGTGATTTTCCATCGGCTGTCGCGCGAGGTGCTGGCCAAGATCGTCGATATTCAGATGGAGGAGCTGACGCCGCCGGCTGGAAGAGAACGGCTACAGCCTGGAGTTGACCGATGCCGCCCGTGCGAAGCTCGCCGAAGAGGGGTACGACCCGGCGTATGGTGCCCGGCCGCTGCGGCGTGTCATTCAGCGGGAGATCGAGAACAAGTTGGCTACGCGGATTCTTTCGGGCGAAGTGCCCGAGCACGCGACGATCCATATCGACGCCAACCATGAAGGGTTCCTGTTTACCTTCGGCCAGGCGGGGCAGCCGGCAGCAGCGAGGACGTAAAGGCCGTGATCGCTCCTGCCGTTCTCACCGCTTAAGCCCGAGCATACTCGCCATCACTTCAATGGACTTACGGTACGGAGCGGGGTCAGCCGGATCACACCAGGCGAACCCCGTCCCCGGCGTGCCGTCATAGCTGAGATACCGGCTGATCTCGCGCCAGCATAAGAAGTGCCGGCCCGCCGCAGTTGCTCGGCACTGGGCGGGCTCCAGTCGGCAGCCTGTCGCATTCTCCCAGCCACGACGAAATGGTTCCCATGCCGATGGTTCTCCCGCCAACAAGGCCATCGCCGAGGCCAGCTGCATGCTCGCGCAACCTACCCTGCACATCTCTACGTCGAAGAAACCTTCGAAGCGTCCCTGCCGAACGTGAAAGTTAGCCACGTCCTGGTGATACAGTACCCTGGGCTCAGTCAGAAGACCTGCCAACTCGGCCTGCATGAAATCGAGACTGCGCCCCCAGAAATCATCCATGAAGTCGGGGTCGCGGCTGCAAATACCCCGACCCAGTTCGACGATCCGTTCCAGGTACGCATCCAGCGTCGGGACATCAGCGTAAAAGCGCGACTCGAAGGATGCCCGATCGGCACCACTCAGGGGCACGCGGGTCAGCAGACCCATCGCCCGGCCCGTTTCATGCCATGCCCGGGCCCACACCGTGTCACCATCGCCCTTAGGGGCGACGCGCAGATACTCGCCGGGAACGTGCGACATCACAATCATGCGGTGGTCTGCGTCACAAAGCAGCTGCGGCACGAGGCCGGTATCTCTCCAATGGCGCAGCCCGAAGCACTCTCGCTGCTTCCGCTCCTGCTCACAGAAGACCTTAAAGACGACCATGTCCTTGCCGCGGCGTGCGAACACAACGCGGTTGGTCGAGCCCTGGCCGGGCTGGGCGACGCCCTCACGGGAGTATTCAGGATGCTCGGCAGTGAAGGCATCCACTTTCGCCAGGGCCTCGGCGGTAAAGCGTGCTGGCCAATCATCTGACATGGTGTCTATCCTGTCTGTCCCCTGTGTCCCCGAAAACTAGCCCTTGCCGACTCGTTTTAGGAACTCCTTCTCGCCGATCACCTCAACGCCGAGGGACCTGGCCTTGTCCAGTTTGCTGCCCGCTTCCTCACCCGCTACCAGGAAACTGGTCTTCTTGCTGACGCTTGACGTCGGCTGGCCGCCCAGGTCGCGAATCAGGTCCTCGATCTGCTTTCGGCTGAAGTGCTCTAATGTGCCTGTCACGACGACCGACTGGCCGGCCAGCGGCTGCTCGCCTGACGCCGCGACTTCCTTGCTGGCGGCCGTGCGACGCTGCGGCTGGGTCATGTTTACGCCGACTTTGCGCAGCTCGGCGACGATGTGTTTGCCGGCATGCGAATGGAAGAAACGGTAGATCGAATCGGCTACGACCTCGCCGATGCCGCTGATGGCTTCCAGGTCCTCCTGGCTCGCCGCAACCAGCTTATCGATATCGCCGAAGTGCCGGGCCAGCAGATCGGCCACGTGCACCCCTACGTGGGGAATGGCGAGACCCGCCAGCAGCCGGCTGAGGGGCCGGGTCTTGCTCTGCTCGATCGCCTCCAGCAGATTATCGACCGACTTTTCGCCGAGGCGCTCCAATTGCAGCAGCCGGCCGACTCGGTCGGGCTCGTGCAGGCGATAGATATCGCTGAACTGCTGCACCAGTTCGCTGCTGACCAGTTGGTCGATCAGGGCCGGACCGACCCCTTCAATGTCCATCTGGTTCCGACCGGCGAAGAACCGCAGGCGCTCCTTGAGTCTGTGCCGGACACTCCGGGTTCATGCAGCGGATGTAAACCTCCTCCGACTCGCTGCTGGACACCGGGCCGCCGCAATCCGGGCATTTCGTGGGTCGCTTGATCGGTTTGGCGTCTTTCGGGCGACGATCTTCATCATACGACATCACCTGGGGAATGATCTCGCCGGCTTTTTCCACCGCGACGTAATCGCCGATCATCAGGCCGAGTCGCTCGATCTGTTCGTAGTTGTGAAGGCTGGCTCGGCTGACTGTTGTACCGGACAGCTGCACGGGTTCGAGCACGGCTACCGGTGTGAGCGTGCCGAGCTTGCCGACCTGGACCTTTACGTCCATCAGTTTCGTGAACGCGCGATCCGGTTCGTATTTGTATGCCACGGTCCAGCGCGGATAGCGAGACGTCTCGCCGAGGTCGTCCCGCCAATCCAGCCGGTCGACCTTGATGACCATGCCGTCAACGGCGTAATCCAGCATCTGCCGTTTGTCCTTCCACTCGCGAATGCGATCGATGGCCTGGTCGATGCCCTCTACGGGCTTGATGTGCGGAAACGTCGGAATGTGCCACTTGGTGAAGGCGGCCATTACCTCCGAATGCTTCTTGAAGGTCATCGGGTCGATCGTGCCGAAACCGTGCACTACGAAGCGGAGCGGCCGCTGGGCGACAACGTTGGGATCCAGTTGTTTGAGCGTACCGGCCGTGGCGTTGCGTGGGTTGGCGAAGAGCTGCTCGCCGGCCTGCTCGCGTTGTTCGTTATATGCCTCGAAGTCCTTCTTGGGCCAGTAGACCTCGCCGCGCGGCTCAACAACCCCGGGCACGTCCTTGCCGGACAGTCGCAGCGGAATCGACTTGATCGTCTTGAGGTTCTGGGTGATATCGTCGCCGACCCGGCCGTCCCCACGGGTGGTTCCCTGGACGAACACCCCGTCTTCGTAGCGGAGGCTGACCGCCACGCCGTCGACTTTCGGTTCGAGGACGTAGGTGACGCTCTTTACACCAAGGGCCTTGCGGACTCGGTCGTCGAAGGCCCGCAGGTCCTTCTCGTCGTAAGTGTTATCGATCGAGAGCATCGGCACGCTGTGGCGGACACTTTCGAACTCGGACAGAGGCTGGCCGCCGACACGCTGCGTCGGGCTGTCCGGGGTGACCAGATCCGGGTGCTCCTGCTCCAGGCGACGCAGTTTGTCCATGAGACGGTCGTACTCGCGGTCGCTGATTTCCGGTTTGGCCTCGACATAATAAAGGTGATCGTGCCGCCGGATCTGGTCACGGAGGTCGTCTATCTCTCTTGACACCTGGCGATCCCTGCCCGGGCCGCCGGCCTTGTGCCGCGATGTGTCTTTGCTCGTCATGGGGATTCCTCGCGTGCCGCCTGCACCGGGACCAATCCGGCGGCAAGATATCAGATTATATGGTGCCGCGCCTGCGGGGGATTGTAGCATAATGGCGTGGCGACAGGTATGCGCAGGAGCATGTTCGTCAGCACGTATTCGAGGGATTCAGCTTCTCGAGATGCAAGGCTCGGGGCCTGTCGCCGAAGCGTTGACTACCGGCGTTCGTCCCTTCTGACCGAACGAACGCCCTTGAAGGCTAGCCGGGCATCACGTGATTGTGATCCTTGGAATCAGTCTTTGCCCCAGTTGGCCACCAGCAACTGCAGATCGCCGACGTTGACATAGCCGTCGGCGTTGATGTCGGTCGCTCGGGTATAAGACGGGCTGCCTTCCGAAGCACCCCAGCCAGCGGCCAGTGCCATCAGGTCGCCCACGTTGATGGAACCATCACCGTTAATGTCGCCGGCATAGTGGTTGGCAGCGGTGACCTCCGTTGTGACACTGGTGGCTATGTCGGTAATCTTGACGTGCCAGCCCGTCAGATCGTCGCTCATGGCGAAGGGAATCATGTCCTCCCACACACCGCCACGGGCCACCACATTCCGGGCCAGGCCCGGAACCTCGTTGCCGTCGGCATCAAGAACGACGACGCGGAAGACATGCCGGCCGCAAGCAACATCGCCCTCGGGACGGACCGATACCCGGATCGTCGCCCGCTGCTTGGCATCTAACGTGAGCTCGTCGACGTGAAGACTGGCGACCTTGTAGGGCATCAGCGCGAAGACGCCGCCCTGGTAGATCGGCTGCTGAGCGTTGATGCGTGCGCCGTAGCCCAGATAGGTCTTCTTGCGTACGTCGTAAACGTAGTAAGGTTTTTCCAGTACCAGCGTGACCATGCCGTCGGGCCCGCTCCACTGATCACCAAAGAGTGTCAACTCCATGTACTGCGCCAAACTCCAGTTCTGGTCCTCTATGTGGCTGTTGACGACGCAGCCAAGGTAGACGATCGATCCATCGACATAGCGGGCCTTCTCCAGGTTGTAGACCTCCGGGGCGGAGTCCGCTGCGTCATATCCCCGAAGGACGCGAACCTTGCCCGTAACACCGGCAAGGGCGATGAGGTTCCTGACGAGATGGCGGACGTTGACCGCCGCGTCGCCGTCTGGATCACTGCGGTCGGCAGGAGCGTTGCCGGAAGGCGTCCAGGCATAACACATCAGCGAAAGGTTCATATAGACGCTCTTGCCGGCGCCGTGGCTCTTGACGATCAGAACCGGCTTCTCGGGATCGCCGCCAAAGTGGCCGACCGGCGTGCCGTCACCGGCCCGAAGACCCGTCTCGGCCGCATGCCAGCCAGCACTGACCGTACCGCCAAGCCCCTGCGTCAGGGCCTCGAAGCCGGCCGGCGGCGTCTGGAGAACGACGTCTCCCGTGTACGCGTCGGCTGTCTCGCCGCGATACTCCGTCGAAAGATAATCCGCCCGCTGGATCCCGAACCAGGAGTCCATCAGCCCGCCACCGTCGGCGATGCTGCGACGCTTGCAGTGGCCGTCGTAGATCGCCGTCTGGTTGTCAGCGATGACCACGCCGCCGGCGTCGGCGAAGGCCTCGACCGCGGCGATCTCCTCGGGACTCATCGCCATCGTGCGATCCATGATCAAGACTTTATAGCCCTTGGAGATCAGTTCGCCGCCAGCAATCTGCTCGTAACTGACAAAACGCCCCTTGACGCCGTTGTCTTCCAGGGCCTTCAGCCAGCCGGCTTCGATATAGTGGCTGGTCATGATCCCGCGGTCGATCGGCTGCGAGCCGGAGACGACTCTCAGCCACGTCTGTCCCGCTGGTTCGTTGTCGTACACCCAGCTCGATGTGGAAGGAACGCTGGGAGTAGTAGATGGCCACCTCGTTGTCATCGCGTTCGCCCTGGCTGAGCAGCTTCGCCAGGCCGCTGCGGAACTCTGGGTACACAACAGCGATCTGGGGCGACAGCCAGGAAAGGGAAAAATCCGATTGGAAAAACGTATCGCTCGACCAGATGACGCTACCACGCTGACCATAGTGAATCAGATCAAACCACAGCATGTAGCGATTGGACACAGGACCTGATTGGAAGAGGGTGATCCAACGAAGGAGTTTCTGGCCGTATTGATTCACGCGGAACGACCGGGCGTACTCCGGCGAATTGCCATGGTCATACGCCTCGAAACTCCCCATCTTGCCGCATCTGGAGCCAGTAGTCATAGCCGTTCAGCGGCGTAACGGTCTCGCCGCCTTCCCAGCCGATCCGCACGGCCGGATCGATCGCCCGCGCGGCGTCCACGCAGCGCTGCATGGCGTTGGCCATGGTCAGTTCCATGTGCCGGCGGAAGTCGGACCACGGCGCAAAGTCCTTGGCCGCCGTCGAATCGGTCCGCAGCGGGAACTCGCGATCGTCGATCTCCTGCGTGATGATCAGCGCCGCCTCGCCGCCGGGCGGGGCGTTGATGGGATCGGACAGGTCAGCCCAGTCGGTAAAGTGGGTGTTCCATTCGGCGTTGAGGGCGTCAATCGTCCCGTACTCGCCCTGCAACCACGTGATGAACTGGCTGATCGAATCGGCACCCAGGTCATAGTCGAACGGCGCATTACGCCGGCCCAGGCCATACTCGTCCGCAATGTTCCACTGCATGGGCCGCCACTTGCTCGAGTATTGCATACGGGGGGTGATCGTAGAAACGAGCGAACTAAGGCTGCCTTCAGAACTGAGGCTCGCGGGACGAATCAGGGCGGCGCGGGCCGTCGGCGTGTTATATGTCCCGTCCGCAAGAGCGCTGCTGTAGATGTTGTAATGCGGGAGGTGTGAATTATCTGTCATCTCGAACCAGACTTTGTTCTCGATGAAGTCGTGGTTGGGCCGGACGTTATACAAAGGCCCATAGAAGCCTGCCAGGCGGTAGATGTGGCCGAGATCGATGCCGGCCCCGGCGATCGAGGCAAAGTAGTTCGGACTCGACGTAGAACCGTCGCCCCAGACGTTGGCGTGGTAGTCCTCGTAATCCATCGGATCGGGAATCAGTTCCCAGGCGGCCTGCGCCGGACGAGAGGATATCGCCGTTGTCCGGATAGACAGCGCTAACGTTGATCATATTGAGCATCGTTATGCCTGCGTCGACCGGAAACGAGAAACTGACGGATTTTGTACCGGGTGTTGATGCATAGGCGACCTGGCGATCTATAAGGCGGTCATAGTTGTCACGCCATTCGATGGTCAGTTCCGCGTAGCCGGTACGAGAGGTGGTAATGTTGATCTGGCCGGAAAGGGGCTGCGTCTTCTCGATCGGACTGGCATCGATGATGACGCTGAGACTGCCGACGGTGTTTGCCAGACACGGCGTCGCGACAAAGGCACTAAGGATGCAAGCAGTCCACAATGCCCCGATAGAAAACGAATACCTGGAATGCATAGCCTCTCTCCCTCGACCCGCAAAACCGCACCTGTACCCAGTGCGATAGTACAAGTAAGCATTATAAATCCAAACGCGGAATACACCAACATCAAAATCCGGGCTTATGCGGACAGGGCGACTCCGACTCATCTCTTTCATGAGTAGCGGCTTTGCATGGCGACGGTAACGTCCGAAAATCCCCCTTGGAAAGGCTTGCTCGCCATCAACCGGACACGACAGTCAGACGCCCTGTGTCATCGGCAACGCAGATATCCTGCGGCATCCTTCTTGAAGCAGGACCCTCTTATCCCCCATCCGCAGCGCAGCCGGACTCTTATCTGCCAGCCGGAAGGCTGCTGGCGCCCTTGGCTGCCGGGCGTTTGCCTGTTGCGATGGCCTTCTTTTGTGTCTCCGTGGGGATTACCGCCAGGCGGTCTTTGAGTTCCTGGAACATCTCGTCAACCGGCGCGTCGAGGGTCTGGATCTGCTGCTGCCGTTTCTTCTTGTCCACGCTGCTTGAGGCGGCCTCGTACTCTGCTTTGTGTGATGAACGGTATTCCCGGGCTCGGCCTCTTAGCTCTTTGAGGATCGAGAGGGCCTGGCTTTGCTGGGGGGCATCCAGTTCGTATGTAGCGATGAAGTGCTCGACGTAACGACCCCAGGCATCGTTGGGTTCATCTGTTGGCGCGGACATGGAGACGGCTGGTTCGGCGGTCGCGGGACGCAGGTCTATGGCCGCGGTTTCCTTTGGATCCACCGTCGTCGTCCTGCCGTCCCGAACGCTGAATTGATTGTTCGAGTAGGTGCGGTTCATAAACAGGTATGTATCAGCCGGAACATCCAGCTTAGTCGGATGGCCCGACCGCATCACGCACGTCGACTGCCCCACCATGAGCACGTGCGACCGGGTCGGCTCTTGCGTGAGTCGGACGGTGCCAAGGGGCAGACGTGCCGGTGTCAGATCCAGGTCCGCCCCGCGCGACAGCCTGCGACGCCTTAAGCTCGTAGGTGCCGCTGTCAAGCACAAGGTACTTCGTCAGGAACCCTCGGGCAGAGCCACCCTCGCCCGGGACAAACAGACTGTCTCGCGATTCAACGCCCGGACGAAGTTGCTTTTCCCCATCGATACCAAGGAACAGATAGTCGCCCTTGGGTGGGACCGCTGGATTCTGGCCGGCCCTGTAGCCGCCGAGATCGGCCACGTCGTCGTTCCAGTTCGTGTCGACGATCGCGGCCGGCATCGTTTTGCCCCCGGCCTTCAGCGTGCCGACCGCCCAGTTCTGGGGGATGAGTATGCCGTTGCTCACGCACAGGAACACCTGGACGTGCGGTTTGGCGTCGGGGATGCTGGGACGCGGCATGGCCACGTCGGAGAAATAGGCCCGCACGGGCTGCCAGTCCGGGCCTCGCTTGCCCTTGAACGGCTGGGCCGTGTAGACGGGGTCGTCGGTATAATCACCGTTGCGATTGTAGTCGACGTAAAGGGTATCGTAGCTGCCGCCCGTTCCGCCAGACGAGTCGATAATCATCGTCGTCCTGAATGGCGAGTGCCTGCCGTCGAGCAGCAGGGCATTGTCGGACTTGCAGAAGTCGGGCTTGTGGTCGAGAGGCTTGATGGGTATGCCCTGCTGGCAGTAGTAGTCGGCGAACTCGACGGGAAACTTCTGCCAGGTGAGTCGCGCACGGCTGTCTGCCGATACCGCCGCTTCCTCGGGTGCGCCGTGCTGGGCACGCGTCTGCACAACAGCAATGAGCGGCAGGGCCATCGCTAGGACAAACGCTGCCGGCCGCATACAGACCGACGTTCGCCTCGGGTGCGATGACATCCAGGCGGGCAACGACAGAAGGCCACTCATAGCTTCCCCTCCTTATCCTGCCTCCATCCTACGGCAGACTGTCAGCCGGGTCCAGATTCCATGGCCAGGCCAGATTGGCTCACCAGGTTGCTCGCACAGCGGTCTCGCTGTCAGTCCGCGCAGCCGGATGCAGCAAGTCCATCTCATAGCGGATCGTACCACAGCCGCGTTCCGCACCGCCGCGCATCCGCCATGCCTCAACGAACCCGCACGCCAGGTACATGCGTTGTGCCGGGATGAAGAAGGGGTCGTCGCCGGTAATGACCATGGCGCGCCGCAGACCCGCATGGCGGAATCGACGCAACACCTCGCGGATCTGCCTCGTCCCCAAACCATAGCCACGATGTTCCGGGACGATGCAGTTGTGCCCGATCACACCATAGGTCCATTGGCCACGGTATTCCCAGCAGGCGAACCCGACGGGCCTGCCTTCGATGCACGAGATGAACGCGCCCCACTGGACCGTCGAAGGATTCTCGAACACCGCCGCGTCGAAGGCCAGCCACTTTTCGCAAGTCGCGCCGCCGCCGGAAGCGGCACTGCCCTCGTAGGCCGCGCCAGCAGCCGACCGATCGTACCAACCTTGTGCGCCGAGACAGGCGTAAACTCCATCATCCCGCTCATGGGCCTTGCCCCCAAGCGTCTTCGTGCCAGAACAGGCAACTGCCGACAGATGGCAGAGTGACATTGAACTGAAAATTAATACTACCTTAACACACCGGCCGCTGACAAGTCCCTGAGCTGGTCCCGCCGGTTTTTTTGAAGGGAAATCGGATGTGGTCGGCACAAGCACAGAACCGCCACCTCGCAAGGATGCCGATGGCGGTAGATTAGGGTTTCTTCCCCGTGACGCCGGCAGGCAGCATTACCAGCCACCCCGCCAGGACAATGCCAAATGCCATGAGGCCCGATGCGCCCGCCAGGACCGTGCGGCTCCGGCTGTTCACGGCTGGCCGATCGATCACCGGCCCCTTTAACGCGATCGCGGCCGGTTGCGTGGACGTCGCCTGGAGATTGTCCGCACGCTTGTGTGCAGCCGAGAGCGTGTCCGTCAGCTCCTCGATCTGGCCGTCGACATCTGCCAGCTGCCCCTGCGCCTGGATCAACTGCGTCCTTCCCGGCTCGGCCGCCCGCATTCGATCGCTTGCGGCCGTAAGGTCGGCCAGTACCCGGTCGCGGTGCAGGTTCAAATCGTCCAGCTGCGCTCGGGCATCGTGCACCTTTCTGTCATAATCAACCTTGCGCTGCCGGCTGTCCTGCTCCTGGATCTGTACAATCAGAGCCTTGCGACGCATTTCCAGCTGCCGGCCAAGCCCCGCCACCGCGCTGAGGGCCGCGTCCAGACGGAAATTCACGCTTGGCTGAAGGTCGCTGAGCGTCCCGGCCATCTCGCGGTGCGTCTTCTGCACCAGCGCGAAATGCCCGCGCAGACGCTGCTGCAGGACGGTCCGTCGGGTCACATCCTCGCCGCCGGCAGGGATCTTCTCGAGCAGCCCGTCGATCTTCTTGATCGCGTCAGCCGCGCGACTGTTCAGCTGCTCCAAGGCCTCCTGCGATCTGGCCTGCAAATCAACCAGGTCGATGGCCCGGCTCGAGTCGTCCACCTTGGCGATCGCGGCACGGAGCACATCGATCTGCTTCCGCGAATCGCTGACGATCTGACGCAGGCGTAAGACAGGCTCGGCAATCTGTTTGACCTCGTCGGCCAGTGCCGGGTCGGGAACTGCGCGGCCTGGGCATCCAAAAATGACAGGAAGGTCGCCAGGTGAGAGTCCATCTCGCCCACCTTGGCCGATGCCTTCTTCACCAGGTCCGACAGCATCGTCCGCAGCTGCCCCCCGCGGACTGCCACCTGGCCTCGCACCGCCACCAGCTGATTGTCCCGTGCCTCTTCCATGGCCAGCTGCTCGGGAGTGACCTCTGCCTTGCTGGCCGGGGGCGTGCGCATCAGCACACGCAGGGCCGCACTGATCTTCTCACCCCGGCTGCGGAGTTCATCGAGATCCTTGCGAGCCTTATCAGCCTGGGCCGCGGCTGCCGCGTATGCAGTCCCGCGAGGTCCGAGGCTCTTGGTTTGGGTCACCAGGTCCGCCTTGCGTGCGGCCAGCCGCTGCAACTGCGACTCGTAGCCGGCAATCTGCTGCGCCAGTTCTGCCGCCTGCTCCGTGCGCGCGGCCGTCAGCATATCCCCGCGAAGATCCTTGCGGTATTTCTCCAGAACGGTGCGCAGATCCTCTGATGCCTGCTTCGGCCGACTGCTCAGGACCCGCACCAGCAATGCCCGTCCGTCAAGATCGGCTGCTACGGGCGAATCCTGGGCACTGAGCAAGGCAGATGCAACGCCGGCCAGTCCCGCCTCCAGCAACCGCCCGCCCAGTTCCCGCTTCGCTTTCGTGAGCTGGGTCGACTGCGCCAACGGGCAGTCGACCGGCACAACGAGCTGGGCCATTACGGCAAATCGCGCCGGTCGCAAGGTCAGCACCGCCCCTGCCACCAGAGCCCCGACCACGCAGGCCACCGCAACCGCCATCCAGACCTTCTGACGCGGTATCGGCTGGTGGGTTGTCCGCGCGCGACGTCGCGTGCCGGCCGCATGCACGGCGATCGCCGCCAGCGGATCGGCCGGTTCGGCCCCATCGCTCCCCGCGGTCGTTCTCTCGGAAAGTGCCCCTCGTGTGGCAGCGCTGTCTGACTCGCCCTGCCGGCCGGCTTCGAGGTGCTCAGCCATTTGCTCTATCTGGGCCTCTAACGACTGGCAGCGCTGCTGCAACGTGTCGCACTGCCCGTGCAATCCGTCCCGCTCGCTGGTGAGTTTCTGTTTCTGGTCCCGCATCACCGTCAGTTCGGCCTGCACTCCCCCGATACGCTTCTGCAGGGAAACGATCTGTTCCGCCGTGGCCCGTGCTTCGGCGTCTCGCTGATCCAGCTGCTTGCTCATCTCGGCAAGATGCTGGTTCTGCGACGACGGGCTGCTCGAGCCGGCAACCGGCAAGGTTTGCGCCCGGCGGCGAAGATCGGCCTCCGTGTCTTCGAGGCAGCGTTGCTTGTCGATCAACGCGGCTTGCAGGGCCGCTGTCTCGGCTTCTTTGCTGTGCAGGGATTCCTCCGCGGCAGCCAGATCCTGCTGCCTGCGGTCGATCTCGGCGGCCTCCTGTTTCAGCGCCGCCAGCGCAGCGGTCTCCTGCCCGATGGATTCCTGCCTGGCGGCCAGTTCGGCCTGCATGCGGGCGAGCACCCCTTCCTGGTCCGCCAGGGCGCGCTCGCGGGCCTGAAGATCATCGCCCATTTCGGTGAGATGCCGTTTCCGCTCCTCCAGCGCGTCGCGGTCTGCCTGAAGACTCTGGGACTTCTGCTCCAGATCCTGCTGCTCCGCCCGGAGGCTGAGCCTCACGCTGCTGAAGCTCCTGCTGTTGCTGGGCGAACTGCTCGTTGCGCCGGGCCAGGTCGGCTGCCTGCTGCTGAAGCTGCTCTTCGCGTTGGAGAAGCTGCTCGCGAACGTCGGATAAGTCCTTGAAGGCGTCTTCGCGATGGGACTCCTGCTCCGCCAGCCGGGCCGCCTGGGCGCGCAGCTCCGAGGCCTGCTCGTCCAGGGCCGTCTTGCGATCGGCGGCTGCCTGCTGCTGAGCCGTCAGGGCCGCCTGCTTGGCCGCCAATTCCGCGCCTGCGGCCGCCATGCGGCCCGCCTGCGCGTCGAGGTCGCGCTGCCGGCTGGCAAGGGCCTGTTCGCGCTGGCGGAGATCGGCCTGCTGGCCGTCGAGTGCCCTTTTGCGCTCGTCGAGGCTTTCCCGTTCGCAGGCCAAGTCCTTTTCGGCACTGGTCTTGTCGGCCTGAAAGGCTTGGCGCTCCCGCTGGAAGGCCGCGAGGGCCTCTTCCAATTCCCGCTGACGGGTATCCAGTTCGGCCTTGACCTTGTCCACGGAGGCCCGCAGGCGCAGCGCCTGGCGCTGATCGGCGGCCAACTGCACCTGCTCCTGCTTCAACCTGGCGCGAAGCCGGCGCAGCTCGATCATGTCCGGATCATCCATATCCGAACTGTTCTCAATGTGCTGGGAATATGGTTCGGACATGTCCGGTTCCCTCTACCCTGCCATTCATGACATCAGGGGACCATGGTAGCCAATATTCGAAGCCTATCTCAATGCCAAGTCGCCCGCCGACAGAACCCCTGAACATGCGCAACACCTGCACGGGAAGGGCGAGTCAGCACTGGTCGTGCCTCTTGCGGCAAGCGGACACCGGCTTGTTTGCGACTCGCTATTAGAGACGGAGACCGTCTCTATTGGACCCTGGCATTGGGTCGTCGAAGGTGCTGTCATGGCTATGCGGTCCATCTGGACAGGTTCCCGGGCCAGCCACGCTGTTGTTTGTCAGCGTCGGCCTGGTCGGTTTGTTGCGTTACGTCCCACGCTATTGGCTTCTCAGCGGGTACGCAATGCCAATTCGCGGCCGTGGTATGCACCAGACCGTAGATTCCGCGCACCATGCCGCTACGGACGTCCCCGGCGCAACGTACGACCGAAACTGCCATCACCTACTTAGTATCAAGTCTTTATGATGCATCAGCCCTGTATCGCCTCCGGGCGGCAGGGGACTTGCTTGTTCGGTCGCCATAGGTGGTCGTGCTGGAACTGGCCAACAATGTCAGCGCCAGCAACACCCTCCTGACTTCCGAATTGGGACACCCGGTCAGTAGATCAGGTCGTAGAGCTGCTGCTGTTCGGCATCCATTCGAAGGAGAACCCGGCGAACCGCGGGGTCGTCGGGCAGCGTGAAAGCCATTTCATACATTGTCTGTGTCAGCTCCGCTGCGCACGTGGGACTCATCGTCATGCCCGCTTCATGCAGACGCCGTTCAAGTTCCTTGTAGATCGTGTAGGCCACGAAGGCCACGAGCACATGGGCTTCGATGCGTCCCCGGCGACGGTGGAATATCGGCCGGATGCGAAGGTCCGTCTTGGAGATCCGGAACGCCTTCTCGATATGCCACAATTGGCCGTAGTTTTCGATGACCGCGTCGGCCGACAGATCCGTGTTCGTCAGGTAACCCTTCAGGCCGTCCCATCGGGTGGCCTGTTGAATCTGCGACTCGTCGATCTCGACCTTGACCTGGCCGGTGAGCTTCAGGAACCGGTTGTAGCTGCGGTTGTTCAGGTGCTCCTTCGTCAGTTTTCCTGAACGGACACGCTTGCGCAACCGGGCCAGACCGCGATCGCGGTTGTGAGCGTCTTTCTTGGCCCGGTTGTCGGAATAACTGACGATCAGCCGACGGCCCGCCGGCTGGTCGATCACCACGGACTGCCCATTGGTCAGGCCCGCACAGCGATGGAGGATCTCCGCCTGCACCGCCTGCGTCTCGTTGCGGAGCCGGGCGGCGACGATGAACGGATACTTTGCTTCGTCCAGAGCGTCGAGATTGTCCTTGCTGAGCATCGCGGCGTCCGCCACCACGACGGGCTGGCCGAAGTGGTACCGCCGCTCAATGCCCTCCAGCAGCGGGATGAGCGTCTTTCCCTCAAACGTGTTTCCCTCGAAGATGTCGTAACCGATGGGATAGCCGTTCTGGCCGACCAACAGGCCCAGCATGATCTGCGGGTTCTGGAACTTGCCGTCCTTGGAAAAGCCGATCTTTCGCAGATCGTCCTCGTCTTCGGCCTCAAAGTACAGGCTGGTCACGTCGTAGAAGACGACACTGATTCGCTTGAGGATTCTGCGCGAGTATCGGTAGGCGATCGCTTGCGCCTGCTGGCTGTGGTGCTTGTTGAGCCGGTCGAGGAACAGATAGATGCTGTCGGGCGAGACGGTTCTGCCCTGATAGCGATAGAGGTAGTCGACGGTTTTGAGCTTGCTGGTGGGGTAGACCAGGCGGGCGACGACGATGTCACGGAACAGCGGCTCGGGGATTGCGTCGAATCCGATCTCCTCGAAAAGTCGACCGAAGATCAGTTCCGGCCCGAGCGTACGAATGGATGCGTTGGCGAGAGTTTGAACGAAGTCCAGGACGGCGGCGTTGTCGCGCTGCTCCCCGGGGAACAGGTCGTACTGCCTGCTCTGGCGACGGATGAACTGCTCGCCCAAAGCCACCAGGCGGTTGACCTGCTCGGGATCACGGCCCGATCCTACGGTTTTGACGACCCGATAGCCGTGGTCGGACTTGTCGATGACCTGAACGCCGACCGAGCCGGATTTGTTGGGCTTCCTTCGGACGAACATGGGCCCCATCTTGCCCGCGGGACACCCAAATCCGCAACACCTTCCTTGTCAAATAAGGACTTACATCACTTTTTCGAGCCTGCTCGGAACTCAGGAACAATGTCAGCGCCAGCAACACCCTGCTCGAGTACACCGAGTTCGCCCATAATGGCATCGGTGACGGTGCGACTCACAATATCTACGTCGGGCACTCCAACATGCTCACCATGCGGTACTGCTACACCCACAATGCGGTGACGCGCATCCGTGCGACTACACGGTGATGCCGATTACCGGTTTGGTCGACATCGGCGCGTACGAGTACGGCAACTGAGGCCGAGCTGTTTTCGCTGAACGATGAGTTCCTGCGGGATCCACCGTTGGCCTGCGCCGTGGCATAGACCAAGATGTTGCAGTTCTACTGCGCGACCGTCAGCCGCTGCGCTTGCCCCGCAACTGGCAGACCCCTGTCCCTGTGATGGACGATGCCTGCTTTGAGGAGAGTCTGACGCGTGCAGGAAGGTTTTTTTGTGGGGCTGGTCTCGGCGTCAGCCCCGTGCCCCTCCGCCGCCGGCTCCGTGGTCGTCACCCTGAAGGGCGGCCGACCGTCCGCAATCGGTGGTTTCCTCGGGCAGCACAATGCGGTGCAAAGGCGCGATCGACTCCCGGGGACAGCTCTCAGCAGAGGTCCGGCCCCGGTGTGTTCTGCCGGCACCGGGACAACATCAGATCGGCCGATGTTGTGATTCCGCCACGCCACGGGTACTACTGACCTCTTGGCACATAATACCCTGCAGAGCAAGGCCTTATATTCCCGCCCCGTCATGATGCCAGTCTCGGCCTGCATGCCAGCCGATCGTGGTCTGCACCAAAGTGTTTATGAGGAATGACCGGCCAGCCTCATGCTTCCGACCCGCCAGAGCAACGACAGCAACCTTAACGCCTTATCTGACAGACACTTGTACCACTTCCCGACAAACGCCGGTTATTTGGCACGGCAATTGCTTGGTGGTTCTGCATGGTCGACTAAATCAGGCATGTGCAAGGAATTGCGTCGCACACGCTGAAGGGGAGCAAGCATGAGATTCGTTACGGCAGTGATGTTCGCAGGGATTGCGGGGCTCTTGTTGAGTCCTGTTGGCGCGGTAACTACCCAAACCACGATCGAGGACTTCAGCGGTTGTCCGCTACAGACATACACCTCTTTCGGTGGCGGGAAGGCCCCGGATGGCTCGGCTCGCCTACCGGGCTGGGAGATCGGCGGCCGCTACTTCGGTTTCCAGGACGTCGGCGATGACCGCGTAATCTACCCGACAGCCAGCTACGGCGGCGTGGACCTCGGCATGTCGCTTGCCAGGGTCAACAACGAGCAACTGCCCGCCTGGGATGCCGCCAATCCCGACGAGGCCCTTGACCTGACCAGCGTCTCCGAACTGCAGTTCACCTTTATAAATGTGACATCATCGACCAAGACACTCAGCAGCGGGCTGACCGTAAGGATGTACTACTATGACACCACGACAGCCGCGACAGCAACCGTCGATATGAAAGTGCTGCCTAACGGCACGGCGGTCGCAGCCGGCGAAACCAAGACGGCCTCGGTGCCGCTGGCCGGTATCAGCGGTTTTGACAAGACCATCGACCGGGTCTACGGATTCCGCGTCGACGAGACTACCTGGGCATACCAACTTGCCTGGAGCTCAGTGACCTGCACGATTGAAGGCGATGGACTGCCTGCCCCTGACGCGGTTACCGATCTGGCCACCACGGGCGTCGAGCCGCGCGGGTTGACGCTTACGTGGACGGCACCAGCTGACTCGAGCGGCTGGTGGGATGCAGTTGCCAGTTATGAAATCCGCTACTTCTCGGCACCCATCGATGGCAGCAACTGGGACAGCGCGACCCCGGTGGCAGGAGTATCGACCCCAGCCCGCCCCGGCACCGCTGAGTCGTACGTCGTCAGCGGCCTGACTGCTCAGACTCCCTATTACTTCGCACTGAAGTCGACCGACCTGTTCGGCAACGTCTCGGCCATATCGAACGTCTGCCAGGCAACGACGCTACCGCCCGATGTGACCGCGCCTGCGGCGATCACGAACCTGGCAGGTTTCGTCCTGCGCGCGACCAACGTGCAGCTCGACTGGACGGCGTCCGGCGACGACGGCGTTCTCGGCACGGCCACCGAGCTACGACCTGCGCTACGCCAACGACATGATCACCGAGAACAACTGGGACAGCGCTACGCCAGTGGCTGGTGTATCAGCCCCACAGCCAAGCGGGACCCCCGAGAGTTTCCTGATGACCGATCTTCAGCCCGATGCCACCTACTACTTCGCGATCAAGGCCGTCGACGAGTGGCCCAACGCCTCAGCGATCTCCAACGTTGTCACCGTCACCATGCCTCCGGCAGACACCTTCCCGCCGTATCCCACAACCGACCTGAGCGTCAGTACCGCCAGCAGCCAGAGCATAGCGCTCGAGCTGGACGGCCCCGGCCGATGAGGGCGCCGCCGGCGTGGCAGGCTACGATATCCGCTACAGCACCTCCCCGATCGACGGGAGTTCGTGGAGCACGGCC
The DNA here is from genome assembly GCA_963787325.1 of uncultured Planctomycetota bacterium. GTDB lineage: Bacteria > Planctomycetota > Phycisphaerae > UBA1845 > JANYLN01 > CAWBCK01. The sequence continues at coordinate 3,862,917 of CAWBCK010000005.1, read as the reverse complement.
ACCCCGATTGCTCCGCAGCCTTCGGCAGCCACCCCCGGCTCTGCCGAAACCTTCACCGTGACGGACCTCTCGCCCAGCACGACCTACTACCTGGCCCTGAAGAGTTTTGATTACATCACTCCTGCCAATGTCTCGGTGATCTCGAACGTCGTCTCCGCCAAGACCCTTCCCCCGGTTCAGGCGGTGACGGTCCACAACCCGTGGCTCACCAATGACCGCGTGGCCGATACACACAATATCAACACGATGGCTGCTACCTATATCAACGCCTATACGCCCGACGGTGTGATCCCGCCGACCTCGGACGAGCAGAAGGCGATCAACATCTACGACAACCAGAAACGCCGCCTCTATCACTGGACCGACGAACCGCCCAGCGTCGGCGGGAGCATCTCCGATCCCACGTTCAGCCAGAACGTCTTTGGCTGGGCCCTGTGCGGTCGACATGCCGACGAAGGCATGACGCTCGCCCAGGCAGCCGGATTAGGCTCGCGAAACGTCGGCGTTCCGGGCCACAACATTTATGAGGTGTTCTATGACGGCGGCTGGCACCTCTACGACACGATGACCACCATGTATGTCTACACCAAGACCACTCCTCGGCACGTGGCCAGCCTTGCCGAGATCTCGGCCGACCACTCCATCGTCCTGGATGCAATGAACGACGGCCGGGCCTGCCCGGGCTTTCTGCTGTGCGGAGACACCCCGTCCTGGTATGCCAATTCAGCTGACAGTTGGACCGTCGGCGGCACGACTCCAAAAAACTGCAGCTGGACAGGCAACATGGATCTGAGGCTCGGCGAGACTTTCAAGCGAACCTGGGAATCCTGGCCGAGCCAGTACCCGACGCCACGATCCAATGCCGATGCCGCCCCCGGGAACGATCCGCCCTATCACCACGAGGCGAACAAAGACTGGAAAGACACGGTCAACTTCCCGTACTGGGAGCCTTACGTCTTGTCGCCCGCACAGACTACTGAGTTGAACATTCCAATCGTGTCGTACCGCCGTTGGGCCAATGGCACGGAGACGTTTGCTCCGGACTTCCGAAGCACCGCTTACCTGGACAGTCTGGAACCCAACAGCACCAATATCGCTGCCTACTACAGTGACCAGATCACGCCTGACCTGCACCCGGCGACCGCCAATGCCGATGCTGTTGCCGTCTTCAAGATCGCCATGCCTTACTTCCTTACCGACGCCACTCTCAGCGGCGATTTCGTCCGGGCTACCAGCAGCGATACCTGTACGGTTTACATGTCGACAGACAACATATGGTGGACCCAGGTCTATAGCCCTGCGGTGGGCACCACGCACCTGTCCAATTACTCCTTGCACAGTTTCATCTGGAAGAACAGCTACTACGGTATACCTGTAGGGTTGTACGGGCAGTACTACATCAAGATTCAGATGAGGAGTACCGCCAAGAGCCATATCGGCGTGTCCAATCTGGCTGTGACCACAACCTTCGAACATAACAAGGGCGCGATGGCCTACCTCGACAAGGGCGTCAACCACATCACCCTGACCTTCGACAACCTGGCACAGCTCCAGGCCAGCCACAACGTCCTCCACGTGGTCTATCACTGGAAGGAATACGACGGCTCCGACTGGAACATCGACAAGCAGTATGACGGCTACTTTGCCGCCAGCCCCTCTGTCTTCACCATCAACGTCGGCGGTGACAAGGTGCCCCGCACCGAATACATCACCATGGAAGTCGTTCCCCCGCTCTACGACCAGATTGCGCCGGGCCAGATCGTCGATCTGACCGCAGGCACTGCCGGCTCGGCCAACGTCCCGCTGTCCTGGACCGCCACCGGCAATGACGGCACCACGGGTACCGCCATGGCGTACGATCTGCGATTCAGCACCACGCCGATCACGGATCAAGCCTCCTTCGAGGCGGCCACTCAGGCCTTGGGCACACCTTCGCCGAGCCCTGCCGGCACGCAGGAGGTTTTCGACGCCAAGGGCCTTGCCGGTGGCACGACCTATTACTTCGCCGTTGAGGCCATCGATGCCGGCAGCAACCACGGCCCCCTGTCAAACGTGGTGTCGGCTACCACGTCACCCGCGCCGCGGGTCACCGATCTGGCTGTCGGCGCGACCACATGCTCGAAGGTCGCTTTGAGCTGGACGGCCATCGATGACGGCAACGTTGGTCAGGAAACCTCTTACGACCTGCGCTACAGCACCGCGCCCATCACCAATGACGCATCCTTTGCAGCGGCAACTCAGGTCACGGGCACGCCGGCGCCCAAGCCGATGGGACAGGCCGAGACCTTCGACGTCCCCGGTCTGATCGGTGGCACAACCTACTACTTCGCCATCAAGGGCGTTGACGGATTCGGCGTGGCCTCACCGCTGTCCAACGTCGTCTCGGCCACGACCGCTCCAACACCCCAGATCACCGATCTGAACGGCAGCGCCGGTTCCAACAAGGTGACGCTGACCTGGACGGCGGTCACCGACGGCGATACGGGTGCGGAGACTTCGTATGACCTCCGCTACAGTGCCACACCCATTACCGACGACTCATCCTTCGCCACAGGCATCCAGGCGGTGGGCGTGCCGGCCCCCAGGCCAGCCGGCGTCGCTGAGACCTTTACCGTCACCGGCCTGTCCGGCAGCACCGACTACTGGCTCGCCATCAAGGCGGTGGACAGCTTCGGCCATGCCACCCTGTTATCCAACATCGTGCAGGTCACCACGACCCCGCCGGACGTCACCGCCCCGCAGTGGGTCGGCAACCTCGTTGGCAGACCGTCAGCCACGTCTGGCGGCGTAGACCTGACATGGACCGCCCCGGCTGACTACGGCTACGACAATGCCGGGCCGTTCCCCTGTGCAACCTATCAGCTGCGTTACAGTACCTCGCCGATCCTCTACGACGACGGCGATGCCACGTGGAACACAGCCACCCAGCTGACCGGCCTGCCTGTTCCCCAGGCCCCCGGCAGCAGCGAGACCCTTACCGTCAGCGGCCTGACGTCCGGAGCCACCTACTACTTCGCCATCCGAGCGGCGGACGACAGCGGCAATCTCTCCGAAGTGTCCAACTGCGCACCAGGCATGGCATCGGTGATCGGTGAAACGACGCTGCAGCCGGGCCTCAGCGGTTACAGCGGCGAAAGCGATTCGTACTACGTCGGCCAAAGCGATTCGAACTACGGCGGCTCCAATCGCATGGTCGTCACGGGATGGGCTGACAGTGGTGTTAACAATATCCAACGCTGCATAGTGAAGTTCGACCTGTCGACCATCCCGGCGGGTACCACCATTACCTCTGCTACGCTGAGCCTGTACTCGTACTACCCAGCCCAGACAAAGGGCAGCGGCGGCCAGTACGGCGTCTACGCGGTTACCGCGCCCTGGAGCGAAGGCCAGGTCACCTGGAACGTCGCCGCGAGCTCGACCTCCTGGGCGACTCCAGGCGGCGACTTCATGCCGGACCCGGACGCAACCTGCAACAAACTCTCCAGCACGGCCGTCCCGGCCTGGTACAACTGGGATGTCACCAACCGCGTGAATTCCTGGCTGTCCGGCACAAGCGACAACGATGGCTGGATCGTCAAGTGCACGGACGAGAACATACACAACCAGGACTACCTCTACCCGAAGGAGGGCACCACGGTATCCAACCGGCCGAAGCTGGTTCTCAGCGATCTGGCCCCGACCAAGACGGGTGACGCCAACGGCGACAACCTTGTCAACGTCGGCGATCTGCTGGAACTGGTCGGCTCCTGGGGCAAGAACATGCACCAGCGCGGGTACGAGCCGGCAACGGACTTCAACAGTGACAGTTACATCAACGTCGGCGATCTGCAGATCCTGATTGCCCATTGGAACTCATAGGTACTGTCGGGCATGGGACAAACCTCCCTTACGTCATCATGGGCTGCCGTTCATCCGGACGGCGGCCCATGTTTACTGTGATGCAAGCCTCGTGAGCCGTGTCGGGATGCGATTGCGACGGACGGGCAGTCCAGGTTGGGCGTCAGGTTGTCTTGCTGTTGCGTCAGAGTTATGCTGCGATTGTCACGTGTTTCATGGAGACACTCATGCTGAACGATTTGGCCGGCCGGTGTCGGCGAGAGTTGGATGAGTCGGTTATTCCCTTCTGGCTTGAGCATTCGCTCGACCGCGAATGTGGCGGCTATTTCACCGCTCTGGATCGGGACGGGTCTGTCTACGATACCAGGAAATACATGTGGCTCCAGGCCCGCGAGGTCTGGATGTTTGCCGCGCCTGTACAACCAGTGGCAGCCTCGTCCCGAGTACATCGAGGCTGCGGCCCTCGGCGCCGACTTCCTCCGACGACATGCCTATGACGCGACTGGCCGCGTCTACTTCAGTCTGACGCGCGAAGGTGCACCGATCGCCTTTCAGCGCAAGATCTTCCCGGCCGCGTTCCTCATGCTCGCCCTGCTGGAGTACGGTCGTACCACGAATGACTCGAAATGCCTCGCCGAGGCCGAGCGTCTCTTCTGGCGGGTAGTCGACTGGATTGCCGACCCGACACAGATGGGGCGGTTGCCTGCGACCGGATCGGCTCCGGTAAGCACCCTGGCCCACGAGATGATGCTCATGTCGATGGCCATCGAACTGCTGGCCGTCAAGGACGACCCGAAGATTCGCGAGGTGTTGGCGACAGCGGTGCGAAACACCCGCATGCACTTCGATCCGCAGCGCAGAATCCTGCTGGAGATGGCGGCCCTCGATGGCTCATCGCTGCGGACCAGTCCCGACGGGCGGCTCTTTTCTCCGGGCCACTCAATCGAAGTCGCCTGGTTCCTGCTCCATGCGCTGCAGTTCCTGCCTCCCGACGACGCATGCCGCCAGATGGCATTGGATACCATAGAGGGTTCGCTGGAACTCGGCTGGGATCGTGAATATGGCGGGCTGTTGTACCAGATGGACATCGAGGGCAAGCCGCTGCTGCAACTGGAACATTTCATGAAACTGTGGTGGGTGCATACCGAGGCCAGCTATGCGCTGGCATTGGCGTGGCAGCAGACGCGCCAGCAACGGTGGCTCGACTGGCTGGAACGCGTCGATACGTACACATGGCAGCGCTTCCCTGACCCGCAGTATGGCGAGTGGTACGGGTATCTCGATCGGCAGGGGCAGCCAACCCACGCCTGCAAGGGGGGCAACTACAAAGGGTTCTTCCACGTGCCGCGTTTTCTGATGATGACCGCAGCTGGCTGAGAAGGACACAGTCAGGTCAAAGTAAGTGACGAAGGACGATAACCGTGCCGCAACCGAATTTCGTAGTGATCCTGACCGACACGCAGGGCGCCAATATCGTAGGCTGCTACGGCCGGCCCGAGATGCAGACGCCGAACATAGACCGTCTTGCCAGCGAAGGTACGTTGTTTCGTCGTGCCTATACGACGACCCCGGTTTGCGCCGGCCCGGGCGGGCCTGTTCACCGGCAGTTTTCCTCACACGGCTGGGGCCTGGGCGAACGACGTACCCCTGGGCAACACGATCAAGACGATGGGCCAGCGATTCCGCGACCAGGGGTATCGCTCCGCCTACATCGGCAAGTGGCACCTTTCTGGTCATGACTATTTCGATACCGGCATCTGTCCCGACGGCTGGGAGGATGAATACTGGTATGACGCCGTTCGGTACATGCGGGAGCTGACCGACGAGCAGATCGCCCTGTGGCGCAATGGGCTTAACGATCTGGAGAGTCTTCGCAAGCATAATATTACGGAAGAGTTTACCTGGGGGCATCGGATCTCTGATCGGGCCATCCGCTTCCTTCAGTCGGCCCGGGCGGATCAGCCGTTCCTGCTGGTCGCATCGTATGATGAGCCCCATGGGCCTTTTACCTGCCCGCCGGAATATGTGGAACGGTTCCGCGATTTCCGCTATGACCTCGGCCCCGGTGCCCACGACGATCTGGAGGACAAGCCTGCTCACCATCGCGCCTGGGCAGAAGACCACAATGTGCGTCTGTCGGACGGCAAGGTCAGCAATCCCATGTATTTCGGCTGCAACAGCTTCGTCGACGAGGAGATCGGGCGGGTTCTTGCGGCCATCGATCGATGTGCGCCGCGGGACACGTATGTGATCTTCACGAGTGACCATGGCGACATGCTGGGGGCGCACCGCATGAGGAGCAAGGGCCCTTGCATGTACGAGGAGATTACGCATATCCCGCTGCTGATTCGTCAGCCGGGCAGCCGCCGGGCAGGCATCGTGGATGACGCGTTGGTCAGTCATGTCGACGTACTGCCGACGCTGCTCGAACTGGCGGGGCTGGAAACGCCGCCGGCAGCTTGTGGGCAAGAGCCTGGCAGGCCGACTGGCGGGTCAGACGGAATCGCTTGACCGTCGCATTCTGCTGGAGTTTCATCGCTATGAGGCGGGGCACGACTTCACGAGCCTGCAACTGATCCGCTGCTGGATGTCCGGCGATTATAAGCTCGTCATTAACCTGCTGGAGGACAAAGACGAGCTCTACAACCTGCGGGAAGATCCGGCGGAGTTGTGCAACCGGATCGAGCAGCCGGCCGACGCAGCCATCCGCGACCGCATGCACGATGAGTTGCTGGACTACATGAACGAGATCATCGACCCGTTCCGCGGGTACTGCTGGGAGCGGAGGCCGTGGCGGTCTTCTCGACGACTGGGCTGGACGGGGCTGTGGCGCCCGTATCCGGAGGACGGCTACGCGCCGCCGATCCGTGATTATAACACGGGCCAGCCCAATACGGGGCCCCGGACGAACTGAGACCGGGACGATCATGCGTCGTCCGCCCGACGTTGTCGTCCTCAGCAAGGCGAAGGGTCTCTGCGTCGAAAGACATTCGGGACATGCATGCATCGCAGCCAGACATCGCTCTACACCGTATCGGTTTTCCTCTCCACGAAGAAAAGTGGATCCTTCTGCAAGGCGGGGATAACCGCCTGTCGCAAACCCGCTGTATCCAGCAGGAATGCTTCCGCCTGAAGTACGGGGCCGCGGCGCAGAAAGGTGCATGCGTCCAATTGCTCGACCCTGTCGTAACGCTGACGGTAGCCATTGAAATTGTGCGTCCGATACTCTTTCTCGTAAGTGTTGCCGCTGGAATCTGCCATCAGGAACACCACCGGCGGGCCAAAGAGGTAAGGCGGCTGCACGGTTTCCTCCAGGGCATGCATCGTCGTATTCGGACGCAGCCCGCAGCCGAGCATGAGGATCTTGCCGCCTTCCAGGGAGAGCCTGGTGAAAGGCGAGTGAGGGCCGCAAGGGGTGTTGTCCAGCCGATGGTCATCCAGCAGTTCGTGGGCTCGGCGCCCAGCGCACAAACCGAATGGGTGGGATGGATGCTCCGGAGGGTGCCCGTCCGGGTTCGGAAGTATTCCGGTATTGCCCCGACGATTGACCGGGTTGAGCGGGCGTCGAAGATCTCCGGCGGACGGAGTCCGTAGCTCAGGGCGGGCATGAGGAGTGTTCCATCCGGTCCGAGGGCCCGAAGCAGGCCCTGTACAAACGTCTCAATGCCACCGGGGACCGTCCCGAGGGATTTGAACGAAGCATGAACCATCAGGCTGTCGCCGGCCTGCACTCCCAAATAGCCCAATGCCTGGCTGATCCGCTCGGCACACTTGCCGCCACCCATTTCCATCTCCTGCACAGCATTCTATAAGAACTTCACAAGCTTCGCACCGGCAGGCAGTTCGCCAGCGGCACCCTCTAGACTCTTGTCCCCCATAGGTCAACGATCAAGCCATCGGGCTGCCCTTGCCCCCTCATCTCTGCCGCCCTTCGTACGCCGGCATTCCACAGCGAGGGGGATAGCCGATCCTTGCGGGTCAGGCCAACCTCCTATGCTGAATTCCTCGAATCGGCGTAGTCACACGTTAGGCGTTCGCGTTTGAAGTTGCAACGCCCATATTACGTTTTTAAGGATATACCAGTGGTTAGCGTGCGCTCTTTCGGCGTCGCCATCGCTCGGGGCCTGGCGTGGTATGAACCAGGTCGTTGCTTTTGGGTGTGTCCTGTCGGTGGCCCGTTTCACGTCGGACATGGCAGCCGATTTCGAGGCACCCTGATACAACGGTCCAGAGACGTAGACTGATCGCGGCTAACGCCTGGCCGCGGCAGGACGATGCGGATGACGCAAGCCTGGCAGAGCGGGCCCGAGCCTCCAATGGGCACCGGTCGCGGCAATTGGCACCGTGTCGATCGTGCGGGGCGGCCATCCAGTGAGAGCGGTACACGCCACCACATCGATAAGACTGGACGACCGGATCCCCTTCGCGGAATAGGCCGATCATTGGTCGACCTTGAGAAGCAGGGCCATGTCGTTCGCCCACCGCAGTGTCGACTCGCGTTGCAGAAGACCGCAGTGAGCCGCGGGGAGGCATGCGGCCGCAATACGTCTGAAAGAACCTGGCTTCGCCTGGCTGCCAAAGCTCTTGCTCGCCCCCGATCCGCCAGCAGTCCGCCGACTTTCACAGAGTATACAGACTCTACGGAAGTGATTTGACTACTGACACTTATGATTGCGTCAGTGCCAGTAAACAGTAATTCCAATCGATCTACTGATCTTTGCCTTGACTCCCACCCAGGCGATGGGTTATTATGCCGATCGAGTTAGTACTGTTTTGTACCCTCATTTTCTTTTCGTGGAGGATTGGGATGCTTAATGCCGGCATAGCAGAGGATGTAACAGCCCTGGTTGAGACGTTGAACTTCAAACAGAAGGTCGATCGCTCATTGGCACTGATCGAGGCTGCTTGGCAGGAGCATGGAGACGCCTTGGTGGTCGCCAACAGCCTGGGCAAGGACTCCGTGGCAGTCTGGCATCTGGCCAAGCGGGTCAGTCCAAAGATCCGCGGCTTCATCGTGACTACCCGGTACAAGCCGGCTGAGACGGTGCGGTTCATGAACGCGGAGGTCGCGCGTTATCCCGAACTGAAAGTCTTCAAGAATGATGTGGCCATTCCGGACGAAGCTCTACAAGATCAAGCCGGACGAGTGCTGCGATCTTCTGAAAGTCATTCCGACTCGACAGGCAATCGAGCAGATGGGCGTGGAGTGCTGGGTCACCGGGCTGCGCTGCACCGAAGGCCGCACCCGCGTCGATTTTCGCGAAGTGGAGCAGCGGGATGCCGGCCTGGTCAAACTCAATCCTATTCTGCCCTGGTACGAACGGGAGATCTGGCAGTACATCGCCCTGCACAAGGTGGATGTCAACCCACTCTATTCGGACGGCTACCGTTCCCTGGGCTGCGCTCCTTGCACGCGGATCACGACGGACCCCAACGAACGAGCCGGGCGGTGGATCGGCACCAGTAAGTGCGGCGGCGAGTGCGGCATCCATACCCGGCCACTGAAGACAGCGAAAGATGCGGCGGCACATACGTAGCGAGATTGAATAATGCCGGAAACCCGACGACGCAGCATGGCTAAGACACTTCAGCTGGCGAGTAATTGCGGTGGCGATAACTACGACGGTGACGTGGGCAATCACGAGCCGACTCGACCTGGCTGCCTCTGTAGGCACCGTCGATATGATCATCAAGCTCGGCGTTTACTATCTTCACGAGCGATGTTGGTCGAATGTGTCGTTTGGCATGCAACCGCCGGAATATGAGATATGAACGACGGCCACGGCCCGGCGGATCGGGCGGCGACTGCAACCGGCCCAGGCAATGCGGCATATCGCAGGACAAACAAGACGTGACGGAGCCAACGGCCAGGCGTTCCGCCTAGATGCTGAAATCGGGGACGTGTTTGGCCATGCCGATCTGCTCTTCATCCATCAAATCTTGAAAGGAGGTCTTGTCGTATACGTCGGCTACGGCTTTCTCCGCCCGGTCCCACAGATTCGAAAAGGCATAGTCACCACCGAGCGATTGCTGATTTGCGTCGTCGCTTTTGCGTACGGGCACGAGCGGACCTTCGATCATCCGGATGATATTGCCGACCGTCAGGTCCTTTGGTGGTACGGCCAGGCTGTAGCCTCCCTGTACCCCCCGGCGCGACTCGATATAGCCGGCCTGCTTCAACTGCACCAGGATCAGTTCCAGGAAGCGCGGGGGGATGCCCTGCCTTTCGGCGACATCGGCGACCGTGGTTGGTCCCTGACCGTAACGGTTCGCGAGTTCAAAGATCGCACGTAAGGCGTAAAGGCACTTCTGCGACAAGTTCATCGGATCACCTTTCAAGATATTCTATCGATCGGAATAATAACGTTTCTCACAAGATTCCTCAATGCGTAAACACGAACGGTGAAAACGTTCCAGATACGGGACATGAAGGCGCCATCGATCAACAGAGCCTAACCTACGTAACTTAAACGACTTGCGGCGGATAACCACATGCAGGCCAAGGGCGGGGACTTCTTACTCTTGACGCAGAGGTTGAAAGTGTCACAATATCGATCAAGATTACGTATATTGGATGCAGTCCATCGGAGCCGCCTTTGCTGCGGCTGTGTCGCTCGCGTGATCTTGGATGCTTGATGGCTTGGAGACATCGCCATGGCAAACATATTGGATGATGTAACCGGCTCGATCGGCAGGACACCGTTAGTCAAGGTCCGCAAACTCATCAAGAGTCAGGCCACCGTCCTTGTGAAGCTTGAGGGCCGCAACCCGCTGGCTTCCGTCAAGGACCGTATCGGGTTGTCGATGATCCAGGCGGCCGAGCAGCAGGGGTGCATTGAACCCGGCGCCACGATTGTCGAGCCGACCAGTGGCAATACCGGCATTGCCCTGGCGATGGTGGCGGCCGCCAAGGGTTACCGGTGCGTTCTGACCATGCCTGAGTCGATGAGCCTGGAGCGACGGAAGGTCCTCCAGGCGCTTGGCGCGGAAGTCGTGCTCACGCCAGCCAGCGAGGGGATGAAGGGGGCCATCGAGCGGGCACATCAGGTCAGCAAGGAAACGCCGGGCTCATTCCTGCCGCAGCAGTTCGAGAACCCGGCCAACCCGGAGGTTCACCGCAGGACAACCGCCCTGGAGATCTGGGAAGACACCGACGGCCAGGTGGACATCCTCGTGGCAGGCGTCGGTACGGGCGGCACGATTACGGGAGTAGCGGACGTGCTTCAAGCGCCGCCGACCCGGCTTTCGAGCCGTCGCCGTCGAGCCACTGCAGAGCCCGGTGCTGACGCAGGCGCTGGCGGGGCAGCCGGCCAAGCCCGGTCCCCACAAGATCCAGGGGATCGGCGCGGGCTTCGTTCCAAAGGTGCTCGACCTGTCGTTGATCGACGAGGTAGCGACGGTGGACCAGACCGAGGCGATCGAGTGGGCGCGGCGGGCAGCGAGAGACGAGGCGCTGTTTGTTGGTATCTCTTCCGGCGCCGCACTGGCGGCAGCCAATGCGGTTGCCAACCGGCCCGAGAACGCCGGTAAGGTGATCGTGGCGATCCTGCCGAGTTTCGGCGAGAGATATCTGTCCACGGTGCTGTTCGACCATATTACGGCGTAATGGCCGGCGGGAAAGATCAGGAATGAAATTCGCAACCAAGGCCATCCGCGTCGGGCAGGCGCCGGATGAGGCGACAGGGGCAATCAACGTGCCGATCTACCAGACTGCCAACTTCATCTTCGACGAGATCGGCAAGCCTCACGGCTACGAGTACTCCCGCAGCGGCAATCCCACCCGGGACTGCCTTGGAGCAGTGTCTGGCATCGCTGGAAGAGGCGCAGTTCGGGGTGGCATTCAGTTCCGGTATGGCGGCGGTAGATGGCGCCTGTTCGATCCTTCGGCCGGGCGATCATGTCGTCTGTGCACGAGACATCTATGGCGGCACTTTCCGGCTGTTCGAGAAGGTCTATTGTCCCCGCCGCATTTCGTTCACGTATGTTGACGGCACGGCCCCTTCCGCATTTGCCCGGGCGATTCAGCCTGATACGCGGATGATCTGGATCGAGACGCCGGCTAACCCGCTTCTGCAACTGGTGGACATTGCCGCTGTCGCCAAGATCAGTCGGAGCAGGAAGATCGTTTTGGCTGCGGACAATACGTTCGCGTCTCCGTACTTTCAGCGGCCGCTTACACAGGGAGCGGACCTGGTGGTGCACAGTACGACCAAGTACATCAACGGGCACTCCGATGTCATCGGCGGCGCGGTTCTGACGAACAGTCCACAACTGCACGAGGAGATCCGGTTTTACCAGAATACCGTGGGGGCAGTGCCGGGCCCGCAAGACTGTTACCTGAGCCTGCGAGGGACAAAGACCCTGGAAGTCCGCATGCAGAAGCATGCGCAATGCCCAGTGCGTGGCGGAGTTCCTGGCAAAGCACCCGAAGATCGTTGAGGTCATCTATCCGGGCCTGCCCAGCCACCCGCAGCATGAACTGGCCCGGCGCAGATGAACGGTTTCGGGGCGATCATGACGCATTCAGGCTGCCGGGCGGAGCGGAGCAGATAGCGCAGATTCATCAAGACGATCAAGGTATTCCTGTTCGCGGAAAGCCTTGGCGGCGTCGAATCGCTGGTGTGCCATCCTGCCAGCATGAGCCATGGCACGCTGACGGCCCAGGAACGGAAGCAGATCGGCATAACGGACGGACTCGTCAGGTTATCCATCGGCATCGAGGATCCGCAGGATCTGATCGAGGATCTTGAGGCAGTGCTGGCGGCATGCTAATCGGAGCGACCGTGGGGCGCCGACGCCTGGCTATCGTACGAAATTACCACGGTATGTTTCTGTAATGCAAGACTCTGCTCGGCTGGCGTCATAAAGTGGCATGAGACGTCTAATGGAGGATGTTCCATGCCCAAGTACACGAAGTTGGCGATCAGCAATCCGGACGAGTTTCTGTTTGGTACCGCTCCGCGGCCGGTCAAGACACGCCAGGGGCTTGTAATCGGCGGCGGTACGGTTTATCCGGAGCTGAACTTCACGCTGCCGCCGATGATCATCGACTCGTCATCCATTCCACAGATCTACGGGCAGTATCGCCAGATCATCAGCGATGCCACACGCCGAGCGACGGAGCTATGCGCCGGGGCTGGTCGTTGAATTTGAACTACTGCCACCGATGACGGAGATGCCGCAGTGGGGCATCGATATTACCAAGATTCTCCTTGACGGGATCGAGGATGCACATGCCAAGACGGGCCTGAAGAGCGTTCTGCGGGTGACGCCGACTGACATCCGTCACGGCAACAAGCCGCCGCTTATGCGGTCCGGCCGGTATTGGGAAAACATGCTCCAATCGTTTGAGGGGGCGGCCGCAGCTGGTGCCGAGCTGCTGAGCATCGAATCGGTCGGCGGCAAGGAGGTGCATGACGGGGCCCTGACGATGTGCGACATCGGCGGGGTGATCTTCTCTCTTTGCGTGATGGGCGTGCGTGACATGCGATTCCTGTGGGATCACATCGGCGCGATTGCCAGAACACATAACGTGTATGCGGCGGGCGATACGGCGTGCGGTTTCGGCAATACCGCCATGGTCCTTGCCGAGCAGCACATGATCCCGCGGACGTTTGCAGCGGTTGTCCGGGCGATCAGCGCCGTGCGGTCGCTGGTTGCGTATGAATGCGGTGCTGTCGGGCCGGGCAAGGACTGCGGGTATGAGAATGCCTACCTAAAGGCCATTACGGGCTTTCCGATGGCGATGGAAGGCAAGACAGCCGCATGTGCGCACCTGAGTCCGCTGGGCAACATCGCCGGTGCTATCGCCGACACCTGGAGCAATGAGTCAGTGCAGAATGTGCGTCTGCTCGGCGGAATGGCCCCGACCTGCTATCTGGAACAGCTGATCTATGACTGTCGGCTGATGAACCAGGCCCGCGGAGACGGCCAGGCCGCGGCCCTGATGCTGCGCAAGTGGCTGGAGGCCTCTGATGCTCCGCTCGACCCGCAGGCGTATGTGCTCGCGCCGGCAAATGCTATCGCGATCGCCCGAGCGATTGTCGAATCTCCGGATTACTACCAGGCAGGCAAGGCTGCTGGCTTGACGGCAGTGCGACTGCTGTGTGAGGGCCATAAGCAGGGCAAGCTGAAGATTCTTCAGCGCGAGCAGCCGTGGCTGGACATGCTCCAATCGAGCCTGGAGGCGTTGCCGGAGAGCGAAGACACGTTCATCCTGCAACAGATGGATCAACTGGACACGAGCAAGTTCGTGGCGGCGGATTATCTCCTATAGCGCCGCCACTGGCGACAGTCGCCATTGGGTTCGTGGCCTTGAGCATTCCAGCAGGCAACATCGTATGCATGCGCATAAGACGTGGCCGACCCCTGACAGTATCTTTCTCATGGCGGTCATGTGTTGCCTGGCGCTGGGCCTGCTGTCGTACCCAGCACCAGTCGAGGGGCTAATGCCACCTTCATGGCCTGCTGACGATGTCCCTGCATCCGTTCAGCCAGGAGCCGGACGGCCTGCTGCCCCATCATCTCGCAACAGTCCGGGAAAACGGTGAGTCGTCGGCCGGAAGCCTTGAGTGCGCCTCGACTGATAACGGACATGTCCTCCGGGCAGCGAAGGCTGATGCTTTGAAAGAGCTGGAGCAGCGAATAGGTCACCGAGCCACAGAAAGAGACCAGGGCCGTGGGACGATACCGCAGGCGAAGCATCTGGCGGACGACGGGCCCGATCAGTTGGCTGCTAGGGGCCAGCAGAATCCATTCGTCACGCATCTGGATTCCCCGTTGTTGGGCGGCGTGACGCAAGTGTCCCAGCAGGCGATGGATGTCGGGATCGAACGCCCGATTGTCAGTATTCCGCTCGCATCGGCCAACTGCCAGAAAGCCAACGGAGGTATGTCCTCGTTCGGCAAGGTATTGGATGGCGATGTTGGCCTCGGCCTCAACGTCGATGGTCACACAATCGACGAGCATGTCTTGTACCCAGCAATCCACTACCACGGAAGGAATGCCTTCGGATTGATACATCTGAATGTACTGTTTGTCGAAAGTGCCCGACAGGATTACGCCGCCGACCTCCTCGGGCGTTGGTGGCGTGTACTCGGCAAGCGGGACACGTACGTAGCCGTGCACTTTCTTGTACTTGACCGTCAGTCCGAGTCTGCGAGCCATTCGCTTGACACCATTGTGGATCTGGCCATAGAAGGTACCTGGGCCATCGAAGCCCCTCGTTCCACATTGGACCTGAGCCAGGAGGATTGTAGTTGCCGTGCTGAACCAGCGGGACCCGTTGTAGTCGGAAGCAACGAGCGTGCCCCTTGCTCGGAACCGGTTGACGAGGCCCTGGGCTTCGAGGATCTTCAGTGCCCCGCGGAGCGTAGCGCGGCTGACGCCGCAACGTGCGGCTAACTCGCGCTCATGCGGTAGTTTTCCCTCGGCAACGAACTCGCGGGCAAGGATCCGATGGGCCAGTTGCTTGGCCAGTCTGCTGGTACTTTGGCATACCGGAAATCGCGTGCGTCTCACGCATTCGGCCCTGATCTGGTGTCATCAACTATCACTCCCGAGTGCTCTGATAACACGCAAATACGGTGCGATCTGGTGCCGTGCATATTAGCATCTTCTGGCACGACCTTCCAGGGCGAAAGGTGTCTGGATGGGAGACGACGCTGACTATCGGAGCCTGGTCGGATGGGCCGCCTTGGTCCACTTTGCATTCGTACCAAGCGTGTTGAGATTATGCATCAATTCACCAGAGGATCATTGTCTTTGGAGAAGCCCGTTCGATCGGCGGACGCGTGAACTGTAAATGACACTAGACGCAATAGATACGTCGCATCGCGACAGCACATGCGACAACGTCCATCCCGATTACCCCGGCCGCGTTCTGCTCTGACGTTGCCCGAAGCATCCAGATGGTTCGGACCAATCTGTTTATCCAAGCGGCGCAACAGCAGTGTTCTCGCTTTGCGGCGGCATACTAGCAATATATTCTCAACAGCTTATCGTTTAAAGGCTTACCTGAGCTTGTATTTGCCGCTGTCTTCGTTTGGCATGGAAATTGCATGAGAAACCTTCAGATGGTCTCCAGGGTACATCGCTGCCACTCACATCTTCGACTCCAGGCTCGCATCTTTCTCGGGTTCGCGATCTGGCTACTGTGCGGTGCGGGACCAGATTTCGGACAGAACGTTTCAAAGTCTGCGTTTCGTTTCTCGACCCTTTCATGGAGGACTGTGTTATGCTGTCTCGGCGATGGAGTTTGTTGTTAGCAGGATTCGTGTTTCTGGGAGGCGTCCAGATGGCCTCCGGAAGCACCGTAACGATTGTGTTGAAGGAGGGAATGCCGGTCGTGACCAGCGCCGGTCTGGACCCGGCGTTCAGTAATGTCACAAGCGCAAACGTCTTCGATAGCCATGTGGACGACACGGATCTACAGACGGATCCGCGTGCATACTGGTACAACTACGGCGACGATTTGACGATGACGCACAACGATCTGTTGAAGTTCGATCTGTCATGCATTCCGTCGACCGCCACGATTTACAAAGCCGAGCTTCGCGTGCATCGCGGTGGCACCATGGTCTGGTCGCGAATTATCACCCATAATTGGGACGAGCACAGCGCTACTTACGCTGGACCAGATAGACCATCGGAACCCGACACGACCTGGGGCCCCAATTCCGATTCGTTCTTCAGCGATGCCGACTATGACACGCCTGTAAATATGGAGAACAATGTCGATGGCTGGCCCATCATGGACGTTAGCGCTGATGTACAGGCTATGGTCAGCGGCACGCAACCCAACTATGGGTGGCGTCTCTATAGCGACGGCGCCGTCGATACGAGCGAAGAATATACTTTTCCCGAGAATCATCCGGCGTTGTTCATTTCCTTTGACCCCGGCTGCGACATGACGCCGCTGGCAGTTACGAGCCTGGCGGTTACCCATCCGCAGTTGGACAATCTGACCGTAACATGGCTGGCGCCCTTGACGATAGCACGAACAATGCAGCCTGCCGCGTATGACCTGCGCTATTCCCTTTCACCAATCGACGACTCCAACTGGGCAAGCGCCACACCGGTTGCAAACATGCCGATACCGGCGGTGCCAGGCACTTCGCAGTCGAAGGTAGTCCCCAACCTAGCCCCGGATACGACGTACTACTTTGCGATGAAGTCCATCGACACGGGCGGCAATATCAGCGCAATATCAAACCTTCCCGCGCCTTCGGGCCACACATTCCCGGAGGACTATGTTGTTCCCGATGCTCCCACGAACTTCCAGGCTGTTGACGTAAACGCCAGCAGCCTGTCATTAAACTGGCAGGCCACAGGCGACGACGGTTCGAGTGGCCTGGCGACTTACTATGACATCCGCATGAGCAACAGCGAAATCACCCAGGCGAACTTTGATTCGGCAACGCAGCTGCCACACAACGGCGAGCCCCGTCCCGCAGGGACGTGGGAAAGCCTGTTCGTTGACGGCCTAACGCCGGGCACGACATACTGGTTCGCGGTCAAAATCGGCGATGAGGTCTACAACTATTCCACCGCGGCGATCATTCAGGTTACAACGCCCAATGACCAGACGGCGCCGGCTGGAGTGTCCGATCTGGTAGCCAGTGGCGGCGACGCCTTCAGTGCCAATCTGACGTGGACAGCTACTGGCGACGACGGCTCAGCCGGCACAGCCAGCAGTTACGATATCCGCTATTCGACCGGTTCGATCGATGCCAGCAACTGGGACAGTGCGTCGGTAATGCCCAACATGATCTCGCCCCAGGCAGGTGGCAACACTGAGCAGTTTACGGTCAGCGGCCTGCGGCCAGGCACGGCCTATTACTTCGCGATGAAGGTCCGTGACGAGGCTGGCAATGTTTCGCCGATTTCGACTCTGGCGTCGTATACGACTGCGGCTGACCCGGCGTTACCGCTGCTTACCACGGTTACGCTTACGGAGAAGGCCGGCGTGACGACAGATGGTTATCCTGTGTTGCTATCGCAGGTCTTCAAGCAGGGAGATGTTGCCAATAACGTTATCGTTCGCGTGAATGGCCAGTACTTGGCGACGCAGACGGACGTAAAGATTCGCTGGCCGGCCGACAGCTCGGTCAAGCACGCCTTGGTTTCCTTTATCCTGCCGACGCTTCAGGCCAACGAGTCCGTGCCTGTGGAGATCTTGGCTGGCGGTCCCAACGCCAATCAGCAGCCGATGACCAAGGAGCAGTTATTTGCCACGAACTTTGATGCGAAGATGACCGTGACCATTGACGGCGTTCCGACCGTCGTCAGTGCTCGAGAGATGCTGCGGCACGCTACAACGGTCAAACGCTGGATGAGCGGCGATATCTGTAACGAGTTCATCGTTCGGGATTTCGACAGGTACATCGCTGACCAGCTCAACGTCCAGTACTACGTGCGGGTGTTCAGCGGGTACGATGGCATCCGCGTTGATACGATCGTGGAAAACTGCCGCGCGACTACCGCGGCAATATTCAATATGACTTCTCGCTTGCCCTTGGGCAATCGAATCCCACCGTCGTCTTTGGGAAGACAGGTCTCTGGCACCTCTACTGTGCCCGCTGGCACAAGGGTTTCTGGCAGGACAACACGCCGTCGGAAATCGCCTATCGCTGGGATCTGCCCTACATGGCCTCAACCGGCATGATACCGAATTATGATGCCACCCTGGTTGTGCCGGAAGGTACCATTAGAACTGAATATCAGGATTACCTGGGCACCGAGCATGATATCATGCAAGCGGGCATCTTCAGTGGCCGAGAATACTTCTCGGCGGTGGGAGGCTATAAGGAACGGCCGTTCTACGGCGAAGAGGCGACTCGTTACCTGCTGTCTGGTGACAATCGGATGCGGGAAATAACCCTGAACTACGGTGACGTGTCGGGTACGGTTCCAATCCATTATCGCGAATGTGACCCGAACCGCACATTCTATCACCATGTCATCAGTATCGACGAACGCCCGACGATCGACCTGAAGTCTCTGGACGACCAACGGTATATTGCACTTGAGGATCAACTGCCAACGGAGATAGGCTCAGTGGAGTCCCCCTGGTCGCCGGACCTTGCTCATCAGCCTTCCTTTGATTACGTGCAGTATCTTGTTACCGGCGATTACTACTATCTGGAGGAAATGTACTTCTGGGCGGGCTGGGACTTAACGATTGGAAATCAGACTGATCGTCAGTTCGACGTAGGCTATATCAAGAGTGAGACCCGTGGTATGGCGTGGGCTCTGCGTAACATTGGCGACGCCGCCAGCATCGCGCCGGACGCTGATAGTCTTGAAAAGAATTACTTCACTCAGAAAGTCAACAACAACCTGGCTATCTATCGGGACGACTACATTAACAGCTCGGACTGGGGGCTCATTCATACGATCAAGTACATGGGGTTTAAAACCTACGAGTACAAATTCCAGGACTATGTTGCCTGGATCTTCCCGCCGTGGCAGGACCAGTTCGTGCTGATAACCCTGGCCCACCTTCAGGCCGTCGGATTTAACTGCCAGGATCTGGTCGACTGGTTGGGGCAGACTACGGTCGATCTCTACCACGCTCCAGATTTCAACTGGTACCGTTCACCTACGATGCAGGTACCGGCTGAGTACTACGACGACAGCGGTGACGTACAAATCTTCGAGACGTGGGCGGACGTCGATGCCGCTTTTGCTGACCAACCGGGACCGGACCATCTACCACTCACAAGCGGCATGGACAACTACGCGGAAATCGCGCGTGCTGCCTTGACCTATTGCCTGGACCTGCCAGGCGGCCAGGATGCATTTGACTGGCTGGATACACACATCCCGAATATTGAAGGTTTCAATGAGGAACCCGGCTGGGCGATCGTGCCCTTCGGTTACGTGCCGCCGGCTGACGTCTCACCGCCGGCCGCGCCCGGCAATCTGCACCAGAGCAGCGTGGATTATACCAGTGCCACTGTGGCCTGGACGGCTCCTGGTGACGATGGCCTGCAGGGTCAAGCCACCAGCTACGACCTGCGGTATTCGACGGATTTGATCAGCGCGGGCAACTGGAACAACGCCCACAAGGTAGACGGCGAACCGACCCCAGGCTCCGTAGGCAGCACCGACTGGATGGTCGTCAATGGCCTGGAAGATAACACAACGTACTACTTCGCGATCACGGCGACGGACGAGGCGGGCAATACGTCCGATCTGTCCAACGTCCTGATGATAACGACGCCGCTGCAGCCCGACTCGACGCCGCCTGCCGCAGTCGACCATCTGGACGCAGGGAATGCGACCTCCAACAGCGTAACGCTGACCTGGGATGCCCCAGGCAATGATGGCTCTGACGGTACAGCTGCCATCTACGACGTCCGCTACTCGACGAATCTGATCACCAATACCAATTGGGATTCGGCCACGCCGGCTACCGGTGAGCCGACCCCGTCGGTTGCTGGTACCCCTGAATACATGACCGTCAGCGGGTTGAACGATGACACCCTCTACTACTTCGGGATTAAGACGACAGACGACGCATCGAACACGTCCGATCTATCGAATATCGCCAGCGGCATGACCTTGGTCGATCCCGCAACCACGACCGTGGTGACGATCGAGGACTTCGGCAATGCTGCAATCGCATCGTACACCAGTTACTCGGGCAATATGGTTCCCTCCGGCTCGTCGTGTCTGTCCGGCTGGGAAATCGGCGGTCGCTACTTTGAGATCACGAACATCGGCACGGATCCGGTCATGGCTGCCACGCAGGGCTACGCCGGCTACGACGTCGGTATCGATCTGGCTTCCTCCAGCAGCGAATACCAGCCCGTCTGGGATGCCGCGCAGCAGAGCGAGGCGGTCAGTCTGGCGGATGCCGCGAACCTGCGGCTTGCAGTCACGATGGACGCCACGGCGGATGGCACGCCGGATACGACGTTCCACATCACGATGTACTACTACGATACCAGCGCCGCGGCGCCCGTGTCAGTGGAAGTGCTCGCCGATGGCCGGACCGTATGGACCGCGGACCAGACGAAGGTCTATTCCGTCCAGGCCGATAGCATCCCCGGTTTCGACAAGAGCGAGGACCTGGTTTACGGCTTCCGTATGACCGGCGTTTGGATGCGGGTTAGTGGTGTCAACGGTCGCTTTGCGTTGAACTCGATCGCATACACGATCCCGAACGGCGTACCGGTTGTCGGTGCTGGCAATGACCAGACGATCAACTGGCCGGTCGACAGTGTTACCTTGAACGGCACAGCGACCGACGATGGCCGGCCGAATCCCCCAGCAACCTTGACCACGACCTGGTCGAAGGCATCCGGTCCTGGCACGGTTACCTTCGGTGATGCCAGCGCCCTGACCACGACAGCCACCTTCAGCGAGGCGGGCATCTACACGCTCCAGCTACAGGCCGACGACGGTGCAGCGCAGATCACCGACACCTGTACGATTACCGTTGACGCGACGAACGCCGCGCCGACGGTTAGTGCCGGTCAGGACCAGATGATCACCCTGCCAGACGGGGTTACTCTGAATGGCAGCGTTACCGATGATGGCCTGCCCAACCCGCCGGCTACTGTTACAGCGACCTGGTCGATGGTGTCTGGTCCTGGCACGGTGACGTTCGCCGATGCCAACGCCGCCAGCACCACCGCCACCTTCAGCGTGGCTGGCACATACGTCCTGCAACTGCACGCCGACGATTCGGCTCTGACAGCCGATGGCACGTGCACAATCACCGTGAACCCAGCCAATACGGCCCCGACAGTTAATGCGGGAGCACCTCAGACGATCACACTGCCGGACGGCGCAACCTTAACCGGCACGGTCAACGACGATAGCCTGCCCAACCCGCCGGCTGCCGTAACGGTGACATGGTCGAAAGTCTCCGGCCCAGGCACAGTGGCGTTTGCCGATGCCAACGCCGC
The DNA here is from genome assembly GCA_963787325.1 of uncultured Planctomycetota bacterium. Taxonomy (GTDB): domain Bacteria; phylum Planctomycetota; class Phycisphaerae; order UBA1845; family JANYLN01; genus CAWBCK01. Next base: position 3,841,162 of record CAWBCK010000005.1, on the reverse strand, counting down.
GAGCACCACCGCTACCTTTAGTGTGGCCGGCACATACGTCCTGCAACTGCACGCTGACGATTCGGCATTGACAGCCGATGCCACGTGCACAATCACCGTTAACCCGGCCAATACGGCTCCGACGGTTGATGCTGGTAGCGATCAGGCAATCACCCTACCAGCTGCGGCCACACTCAGCGGCACGGTCAACGACGATAGCCTGCCCAATCCGCCGGCTGCCGTCACCGTGACCTGGTCTAAGGTCTCGGGTCCCGGCACCGTAACGTTCGGCAATGCCAATGCGGTTGACACGACGGCCACATTCAGCACGGACGGTACGTATGTCCTGCAACTTTTGGCGGATGACTCCGCCCTAACAGCCAGTAATACCTGCACCGTGACCGTCAACCCAGCCGGTGCGAGCTCAGAGGTCGCCATCGAAGACCTTAGCGGCTGCAGCGTTGCGTCGTATACGTCATACGGCGGCAACATGATTCCGACCGGGTCGGCCTATCTGTCCGGCTGGGAAATCGGCGGCCGGTACTTCGAGATCGAGGACGTCAGCGGTGACCTGATGATGAGCGGCACTGCTGGCTACGGCGGCTACGACATCGGTACGAATCTGGTGGCGAGCGACCATGAGTATCAGCCCGACTACGACCAGGCTGAAGCCATCAACCTGGCGGATGCTCAGGACCTGGTCGTTAAGATGGTCAACCGCGTCGGTACCTCAGGTACCACCAATCTGTCTCCGACTGTCGTGATGTACTACTACGACACCAGCGCCGCTGTGACGGCCCACGTGACGGTCTTCAGCATAGACGAGACCTGGAGCGTGGACGAGGTCAAGACGCGTACGGTGGCCATAAGCAACATCAGTGGCTTCGACAAGACGGCTGACCTGGTGTATGGCTTCCGTGTCACCAACACGTTCGTCTACATGGGCGGCCAGCATGGCCCGATCGGCCTGACATACATCGGCTACACCGTGGCGAATACCGCTCCGACGGTTAACGCCGGCAACGATCAGACGATCGCCCTGCCAGCCGACGCCACGCTCGGCGGCAGCGTCACGGACGACGGTCTGCCCAACCCGCCAGGTAGCTTTACTGTTACCTGGAGCAAGGTCACCGGTCCCGGCACGGTGACGTTCGCCGATGCCAATGCCGCGAGTACGACGGCGTCCTTCAGCGTTGACGGCACGTACGTTCTGCGACTGACTGCCTCAGACGGCGATCTGTCAGCCAGCGCCGACGTGACTGTCACCGTCACACCGGTCAATACGGCACCGACGGTCAATGCGGGCAACGCGGTGCAGATCACGTTGCCAGCCGATGCCAGCCTTAGCGGTTCGGTAACGGATGATAACTGGCCGAACCCGCCAGGTGCGGTTACTGTTACCTGGAGCAAGGTCAGCGGTCCCGGCACTGTAACGTTCGCCGATGCCAATGCTGCGAGTACGACGGCATCCTTCAGCGTCGACGGCACCTACGTGCTACGACTGACGGCTTCGGACGGCGATCTGTCATCGAGCGATGACCTGACCGTTACCGTCCACCCAGCCGGTCCCGTTGACGTGGCTATCGAGGACTTCACCGGCTGCAGCACCGGGTCGTATACCTCATACGGCGGCAACATGATTCCGAGCGGGTCAGCCTATCTGACCGGCTGGGAAATCGGCGGCCGGTACTTCGAGATCGAATACGTCAGCGGTGACCTGATAATGAGTGCTACAGCTGCCTACGGTGGTTATGACATCGGTACGAATCTGGTGGCCAGTGACCATGAGTATCAGCCCGACTACGACCAAGCCGAAGCCATCAGCCTGGCGGATGCCGACGATCTGAAGGTTGAGATGGTCAACCGCGTCGGTAGCTCTGGCACTACCAATTTATCGCCGACTGTCGTGATGTATTACTACGACACCAGCGCCGCGACGACTGCCTACGTCCAGATCCTCAGCATAGACGAAACCTGGAGCGTGGACGAGGTCAAGACACGCACAGTGGCCATAAGCAACATCAGCGGCTTCGACAAGACGGCTGACCTGGTGTATGGCTTCCGTGTGACTAACAGCTTCGTCTATATGGGCGGCCAGCACGGCCCGATCGGCCTGACATACATCGGCTATGTCAGAAACTAGTAGCGATCCGTAACGACTGTCGCGGCCAACCAGGCGGACGGTCGAAGTGATCACGACAGCGGGCTCGCCACGGATAGGGATGGCGAGCCCGCCTTTTTTGCGAGCCACATGGACATATCGGTCTTGGCCGGTTCAACAGAGTAGATAGGCACTTTCGAAACTTGATCGCTATGGCCTTCAGCAAGATCAGGCAATCGCTGCGGACGCCGGCCTGCCGCGATCAGAAGAACCACTGCCGGTATACGCTTGAGGCGAGCTGACACTGCTCAGGAAATGCCAAGTGCCTGCAAGGCGTCGCTGTGAATGATTTCCTTGATCTTCTCGCGGGGGATTTCGGGAATCCGGGCGAGTTGGCCGATCATACTGGCCCGCATCAGGCCGTTGATCGTCTGTTCGACGGTGGAAAACGGGTAGTCCGTTCCGAAAAGCAACTTGTCGGTTACGCCGTATTCGATCGCCATGCGGAGGGTGTTGTAGAGCTCCCAGGGATGGGAGTGCACGCCGGAAAGGTCGGCGTATATGTTCGGCTGTTTGCGGATGAGGGCGATAGTTTCGGTGATCCAGGGCGAGCCCACGTGGCCGATACACATTCGCAGGTCCGGATACGCCAGCGCGACGTCTTCGAGCAGCTCAGGGTGAGCGTATTTCATGGGTGCCCGTCGGGAGATGTTCGTTGCCTGGTGGAATAATATAGGAATACCGAGTTTCTGGGCCATGGCATAGACGGGTTGCATGCGCTCGTCCATCGGGGCGAAGTTCTGGGCGCTGGGGGCGAGTTTGAGTCCTTTGAGACCGAGTTTCTCTACCGCGTCAGACAGTTCGCCGGCCGGGTCCGGGTCGGCTGGATCGACTGCGGCAAATCCCACCAGCCGGTCGGGATGCTCCTGGACATAGGCCGCCACATATTCATTAGGAACATCGACCCCCAGCCATCTGCTGCGAAAAGCCAGCACGACGGCCCGCGAGACGGCCGAGTCAGCGAAGGCCTGCCAGTGCGTTTTGGGAGGTGTTTTGAGCAGGGTGTTTTCTTCGACCGATAATCCGCAAGTCTGGCTGACCTCGCAGGCGAACTCCTGGCTCAGGTGGTCAGGATACTGCCAAACGTGCGTATGAAGGTCGATCATATTCGCCAATACTCCCTTATCGCGGGGGCTGGATGCCTTGGACTTACGTTCGGCAGCGTACCGTACATAAGGCCTCCTCTTTTCGAAGATCGGCCCGGTTTGGTCGACACTTGAGGTTTACGTTTGCGGCTGACGGGTTATTGGCCTTTGGGGGTGTACATCTTCGCGTCTATCTTCAAGTACATCGCGCACGTCGAACAAATAGATCGTACATAAGTTCATATGGGCGTGTCGTTGGAAGATATTCAGCAGTTGGGGGTGCCTGTGGAGGATAGTATCCTCCCGGACGCACTGGCTGCCCTGGACGAGAAACTCGCGGACTATGCGGCCGCCGTGAGCGATCTGGCCACGCGGCTTCATCCGCGGCAGGAGACACCGTCTGGCGTGGCAGAGTTGCCCGCAGAGGATGAGCTCCCGGCGCCTCCCGAAGTCCGCAAGCACGTAGCCAATCGTCTGATCGAGCGCTCTGCGGACGAATCCAACCAGGCCGTTGCCGCCACCGAAACGGCCCCGGCCACCGAGCCCGGCGAGCCGGCAGCGTCTGTCCCAGCGACCGAGACAAGCGAGACGCCGGCCCCAATGACCGATGACGAGACGCTGCTGGCTTCGCTCGACGAGGCGACGGCCAAGGCTGTTCGCGTTCTGCATCGCCTCAATCCCGGCAAGACGTTGCAGGAGCTGGTTGAGTACGTGCGAGATCATCCGCCGGAGCAGCATGCCAAGCCGGCCGGGAAATCATGGTTCCGTTTTGGAAGGTGACCGATGAGCCAGAAAACAGCAGATAATGCGGACAAGCAGCAGCATTCTACGGATCTCGAACACATCGACCGTCTGGGCCAGGAAGTACTTATCAGCATGCAGGCCATTCGCGAGCTGCTGGATGCGCGGGCGGCTGCGCTGGAGGCATGCCGGTCGGTCCTGCAGGAACATGCCGAGCGGATCGTCCAGGAGCGGGACGAGCTCAACCAGCAGCAGGACGAGCTTTGCCAGGAGCTTGAGACCCGCGAACAGGCCATCTGCACCCGCGAGGAACAGTGCCAGAAGCGGACCGAAGAGTTTGAAAGCATTGAGCGCAAGCAGGCCGAACAGACGCGTCAGATCGAGGAGCAGCTGCAGGAGATCCAGACCCGGCGAGAGGAGCTGGATGCGCGTGCGGCGGAACTGACCAGCCTGCAGACGTCGCTGCAGCAGGAGAAGGAGCGGGTCCAGGCCGATCGTGCCTCGATCGATGAGCAGCTTGCCGCGCTGGAAGAAGAACGCACACAGATTCAGGCCGCCCAGGAGGATCTGTCGCAGGCAACATCCCAGATCGACACGGAGCGGGCCGAGTATCGCGAGAAACGAGAGGCCCTGGCCGCCGCCGAGCAGGACCTGGCGCAGCAGCGGGATCGGCTGCACGAGCAACGCAGCGAACTCGAGCAGGCGCAGGCAACGCTGGCCGAGCAGGAGCAGGCCCTGGGTCAGGCTGAGTCGGATCTGCAGGCGAAGGCCCAGGAACTTCAGGAGCTTGATAAGGATCTGAACGAGCAGCGTACACAGATTGAACGCGTCAAACAGGAGTGGGACGTCCAGATGCAGGAGCTGGCGGCAGCGCGCGAGAGTCTTGCCCAGCTGCGGCAGCAACTGGAGCAGGAACTGCTGCGTACGGCCGAGCAGAAGCAGAATGTCACCCAGATCTGTGCCGTCGGGGCTGATGGTAATGGAAATGGCTCGCCGGTGAACACGGCTTTGCCGAAGGACGTCGAACAGAATCTCAACAAGTCGGCGGAGCGGTTCCAGAAGCTCTGTCGCGATGCCAAACGAAAACTCATGGGCGATGGTCGGCCGGGGTAATCCCATGCGAGGGTTGAAATGAGTCTGAGTCTCTTTGCACTGAAGAAGCCGCGGCAGCAGGAGGCGCCGGTCGCCGACGGGATCAAACCCACGCCGACGCCGTACGAGCCGGCGCAGAATATCCAACTCGATGATGACCCGCTGAAACGGCTGCTGCAGCAGGAACGCTTCGGCTGCATCGTGCGTCAGCCGCAGTTGTTCGAGGCGCATCCACACCTGGAGACTCTTTTCCAGTCGGCTGTTGAAGCCATTGATGATCGGTTTGCCCTCGTTCCCGAAGGATACGTGACGCTTCCCAAGACCGTTAACGACTACCCCGGTTGCCCGGAAGAGGACATCGACACCAATGCCTTTCTGCTGCGCGCTGCTGCGTTACCAATGCCCAGTTCCAGGCATTTGTCGATGATGGCGGTTATGAGAATCTTGACCTGTGGCCCGAAGAGATCCTGCCGCATCTGGTTGATTTCCGGGATCTGACCGGTACGGCTGCACCCCGGTATTGGCGGGAGGGACGGCACGATAAGCGACTGGCGGGGCACCCCGTCGTCGGCATCTGCTATTATGAGGCTGTCGCCTATGCCACGTGGGCCGGCTACCGGCTGCCGACAAATGCCGAATGGCAGATGGCGGCGTCGTGGCGGATTCGCAGCGCTGCCAACACCCTCCGGCGCTATCCGTGGGGGGATGCCTTTGATACCGGCAAGTGTAACGTCTGGATGTCGCGGATCGGTCATACGGTACCGGTCACAGAGTATGACAACGGCGCGGCTCCCAACGCGGTGCTGCAACTGGTCGGTAATGTCTGGGAATGGACCGGCAGCGACTTTTCTGTCGTGGATGATGAGAACCGAGTGGTGGTTGGTGACATGCTGATGCAGGAGATCCGGGGCGGGGCATTCGATACGTATTTCCCGTCACAGGCGACGAGCGTCTTTCGGACGGGCCTGGCCGCCCTGGCACGGACGCATAACGTGGGTTTCCGGTGTATTGTGAATCTGGGGCGAACGGCGGATTCGTCAGCCGGAGCGTGAAAGCGAGGTACCGCCTGGGGGCTTCCTGTCCCGTCCGTAAAGTCTGACGAGCAGGAGATCCTTCGCTTCGCAGGTGAACAACACAACAAGGGTTGCCAACTGGCTTCGGTCAACATGACAGCCCGGCAACGGTTGCTGGACCCGCCGTTCTCAGATGACAACTTGTTGTGGTCTGCTGGCCACTGCCCACGGGCCACCAACCACTGTTTACTGCCGTTTGGAGATTTGGTGTGAATTTTGCCTATGCACAGACCACGACGTGTTTGATCTGCGGCGCAAGCAATGCAGGAGGCGCCAGCCAGTGTGTTGAATGCTCCGCTCCGCTTGCTCTGGTCCACGATTCGACCGACCCTCAGAAGGCTCCCCAAATTGTCACGATCCTGGGCGACAGTAACGTCGGCAAGACCGTGTACCTGGGCTTCCTGTTGGATATGCTGTCGCAGCAGGCCGGCGATTACCAGGCGATTCCGATCGGCGCACACTCGGTCAACGTGCAACAGACGGTGATCAGTCACATGGCCAACCGCGTGTTTCCGCCGAAGACGCCGATGGAGGCAGATCAGTGGTACTGGGCCTATTACCAGGTGTGCCGACATCAGCACAAGGGCGACCGGTGGCTGGACCTGGTAATCCCGGACATGGCTGGCGAATCGCTGGCGGCCGAACTGGCGAATCCAAGGACCTTCCGCGTGATCAACAACCTGGCGGGGCAGTCTGCCGGGATGCTGCTGCTGCTCGACGCAGCGCAGGCAGCCAACGGCTCATCGACGCCGGACTTCTTCGGCATGAAGATGCTGACCTACCTTGATGCGGTAAATCAGGCCGATCGACGCAACAAAGTACAGACTCCCATCGCCATCGTCCTGTGCAAGGCGGATCAGTGTCCGGAGTGTTTTGACGATCCGCGTCATTTCACGCAGGTCAATCTCAGCAGGCTGTGGAACCTCTGTCAGCACCGGCTGGGAAACGTGGAGTTCTTCGCATGCAGCACCGTCGGCGGGCTGGCTTATGCGACGTCTCCGGAGGAAGATTTTGTGGTGACGATCCCGCTGCATACAGCGCTGCGGGGAGTGCTGGAGCCTTTTGAATGGGTCGTGCAACAACTGTAAGGGATCTTCTGAACAAGGCGCTCTTCGGCCGGCAGGGGAGTAACCCTGCCAGTTCGACAAGCCCGGCCAGGCATCTCGGCAGGCCTTCGCCGGAGACAATCGCTGGTCTACAGGGATCGACGACCAGAGCGCCCGGGTATCGTGTGTCAGGTCCACGTTCAGATGCGCAACAGGCACTACAGCCGTCGCCAGTGAACAATGAGCACGACAGTCCGGAAACTCAGCGTGCGGGACAAGACTCAGGACTCAGCACTCAGCACTCAGCACTGTTGTTATGTGATCAGGTGGTCTTCACCTCCGTACGCTCGGGGATTGCGGAAGGCTATCGGATCATCGCCGCCAGTCCTGGTGTGCAGCCGGCGGAGAAAGTGGAGATCACGCGGCGTTCGCCGTCTCATGGCGGTCTGACTGATGACGACCCCGGTGCGGTCGGTCTGGAATCTTACACCCTGCCGACGAAGCGGCATTGTGTGGCCTACTGCTGCTATGCCGGCAGCGAACATACCGCGCGCGGCGGCCAGCGCGTCTACACCCATGCGATCATTCTCGACCGGCAAGCCTGGCGGCAGTTCCAGGCGAATCCCGTGGCTGTGCATGCCCTGCTTGCCCGTCAGGTGGAGTCGACCGGCCCCGTGTTGAAGCCCGCGGGCAGGCTGGAGAAGATTTCGCTGGCACCGCAGGCACGCGCCACGAATATCGCGGCAAGCATTTCAGGAACAGCCAGCGCGGACATAATGGATCTCGCCCTGACTGCGGCCGGCGATCTTCTGGGGGGCCGGACCAGCGTTCTATGCGGTGCGGCAAATCCCTACCGACTGATGGAAAAGGTACTGCTCAGCCTGCCTCTGGAAGTGCGCGAAACGCTGAACAGCAGCATTGACATAAGATTCTCGCCAGCCCGCAAGATGCGACTGGTACTGACTGCCGAACCCAAGCCGGAGTTGCAGCGCCGCATCGCCGGGCTGAACATCCGGTTGCGAAATGCAGGCTCGAACGCGGCATCGTCGCCAGCAGTCGAGCCACCAACGGCTTTTGCTGCCTGGGAGCAGTTGCTCCGCAGGTGGTGGCGAGAGGGTCGTCGCGAGGACATCCACCGTCTGACCGGTGAGTTGTGCAGGGGGATTTCTTCGGATGCCCTCAATCGTATCGCCACGATCTGCGAAGACACGGACGCGATAGCAACTCTCTCTCCTGAGGAAACTGCGAGCATGGCCGCCCGCTATGCCAGCCGGAAGCCAGCAACCCGTGCAGAGCAGGTGCTGACCAAAGAGCTGCTGGCTGCGGCGGCAAGTGACCTTTCCGAACGGTAGTCGCGCTCGCAGCTCTGACCGTCATTCGATCGAAACCAGAAATCGCGCCGGAGGGATTCGAACCCCCAACCTACGGATCCGAAGTCCGCAGACGCCTTCCATAACCAGCAGGAATCACAGTCACTTACAAACGATGACCGGCAACCGCCAGCGCCACCGCCAGCGCAGCTGCAAAATCGCCAGCTCTGACCCTGCCTTGGCTGAGTTGATCGAAGCATGGCCAACACTACCGCCGGACGTGCGGGCTGACATCCTGGCAACGATCAGAGGGACGAACCGATGAGAAAGCAAAGACACCCCAACACAACCAGCATTGCCGGGTTGCTGGTGGGAGCCAGCATCGGGCCAGCTCTGCGGATTATTCGTGAGCAAATCGAGCAAGGCGTGATGTACGGCGATGCGTCAAGCCGGGAGTGGCGGGTACTCCTGTACCACCTTCACCGACTTGAGCGGGCTGCGGAGCGGATGGCTGGCACGCACAAGCGGAGCGGAACCACAGGGGGTAGCCGATGACCCGTTCTATCAGAAGGTCGGTTGTGCGCATTTTGGAGCACTTGCAGGGGCGTTCTGGGGCCTATCCCAGCGGGGGCCGACCTGGAGTACCCCCCAACCGTTTTTAGGGGCATACTTTGCCAATTACGCTCATGTCGTTGCATCGGGCGCGTAAGCGTTCAATTGCCCATCCAGCGCGATCAGGAGACGTAGGGACGGGCAGACGGGCGCCCCCCCTAGCGGAAATCTTCGCCAAGGGGGCAGGGTCATTTTGGGACAGGTACCATCTGTTAACACGCACTTGTCTACGATCTGGCTTTTTTGACCGGACACCTAGGGCCTGAAACGAGCGGGTCCCCGCCGTCAGAATCAAGCAACCTCAAGAAGCCCTGCACGAAGCCTGGGGCAGAGCCGTAATTTTGCGACATCTCAGCCAGACCAATACCGATACATGGGTACGGAATTGATAGGCGGTTCTAGAACGAACGAACGGCCTTGGCGCACTCTACCCCGAAACCATAGCCTACAGGCGCGTTTGCGGATTTTCATGGGTTCTGACATGGGTTAGAGCCTTCGATGCTGTGGAGAGGGGGTTTTCGGTGTAAAACAGTGAATCACGAAACCCCGCGCCTATCGGGGGTTTTTGGGGTAGGGTCACATGGAGTGGGGCTGGTGTTACCCTGTAGTGTAACCGGTCACGCCAGCCTGTTACGCCAGAAATCGCTATCGCGGCGTGCAAAAAGGTTTCAGTGAACAGCGATATTGCCAGAAGCACAGCAAGGATAAAGCCTTACATGCCGCCAATCGAAGGAAAAGTCGTTGTATTGCATATGTAAATTATATCGACTAGTTAAATACTGCTAGAGGACGAATCATTTCTGTATCGCGCACGTCTGTATCGCGCATGCGCAGCTGACTGACGCAACCGGCTGAGCAGGTTGCGTAGCGGCGGGCTGTGTTGCAGCCGGACGGCTGGACGGTCCAGAATCCAGCATCCCTTCCCGCTCGATCTGCTGCCAAATCTTCGTCATGAACTCCCGGTCTGTAACCTGCTTTCCGTCGATGATGACCTTCATCCGAAGGTTCGTTACTACTGGGTTTGCAGGGGTAACCATGAAGGTCACCGTCTCGGTGCGGTTTCCTGTCGCCAGAACTCCGATCACCCCGAACATGATACCGGCGGCAACCTTCTTGCCTGCCTGTTTGTCGATTCGTTGACCCGTGAGAATTCCTGAAGCCTTGTCGCTATGTTCGACGGCAAAGCCAAGTGAGAATAGGCCGTTCGCAGCAGCCTTGTAGGCATTGTCATAGGGCAGGCTCAATTCCCGCGTCTCAAGGTTCTTTATTTCAGATTGGGTCAATGGCTGCATACAGCCACAGACAAGAAACCCGGACATTGCCAGTACGGAAAGTGCCATTGAGCGCAGAATCGTGGAAACGACGTGTGACATGGTGCGGACTCCTAGAACTTCGTTTGGGAAATCTTGTAGTCGCGGACAATATCGTGTTCGCCGAAGTAGACGATCAACATCACCGTCGTCTCTGATCGTTCGGTAGAGCCGACCCCGCCGCCGATGCCGCCGCCGCCAAATCCTCCCGATCCCCATCCGGCGCCAGCGCACCCCCGCCGAAGGCTGCGCTCGTGGTCTTGCTCGAAACCTTGTCGTACACCCACATTTCGTAGCCGTCCTTCTGGGTAATGACGTTGGGCGTACCGAAGATTTCGACGACTTCCGCCTGGGTAGTCTGCCCTGGAACGATATGCTTCTTGGCGGCACCGGGCGTCAAGGCGCTGGACTTCGAGTGCGAAGCCGAGCAGCCAAGGATGGGCAGCATGGCCAACAAGACAGCGACAGCCGCAAGACACAGCCGAATCGGACTCATGGTTGCACCTGCTCCAAGAACCGAAGGGAAAGGTTGGTTGCGCGAGCACAGCAACCCATAGACATTGGCGGCATCGTAGGGTCTTCTTTGTCGCCGTGCAAGTCCGGTATCTTCTAATATCCGGCTGCCGTGTGTATGCGGAAGGTGTTGACGGCCATTGGCCTGTATTGTATGAAAGGCGAATCAGTTCTTTGTTCCAGAGTCATTTCGAACAGGAGGTTGCACCATGAAGTATGCCGTGTTTGTGTCACTGGGATTGGCTCTTGGTCTGGCTGCCGGTGGCTGTCCGCCTGTTACTGGAAGATTGGATGTCAACGACACGTTGCGAGCCGCCTGCGGAGATTACATCGGCTCGGACGCAGGTATCGAGACCTTTTTGACACTCACTGAAGACGAACGGCTGAAGGGCTACACGAAGTCTGACATGCTTGCTCGTAACAACGATAATTGCGGGATAGCAACAACTGCTGATGTGTACATAGACTGCATGGCGTGCAGTACCGCCGTGGTGGATCAGGTATACGGCGAGTAGGTCACTGTCGATAAGGATTGAATCCAGGCCCGGCTGGCAACGGTCGGGCCTTTTTTCTGCGCCACTAACGCGGGCAAGAGCCTGATTTGCCGTAAGCCACCGAAAACAATATACTTATGACATCCCTTTCCGGCGTGTACATCATCCTGTAATATCTTTGCCGGGACGGCGGGAGTCATGACCCGCCAAGCGGACCTGGCGTGATGTTGGATCACCTACCCCAGCATCACGTCGGGCCGGCCCGATAGGTAGGTGACCATGCCGGACAACGGAACAAAGACCGACATTTCAACGCGACTGCTTGACGCGGCAGACTACATGGAGCGATTCCAGACGGAGAATGTGGTTCCAGTAGAGACCCATTTGGATAGGATATATCTCACTCTGGTGGAAAGAGTGAGGCAATTCAACGCCGAGCTCGACCGCAACCAGTCTGTCAAAGCGGCTATCCAAGTAATGGACGGGGTGCCCATTCCACCGTCAACGCCGTCACACCCTGAGCCATATGGGGCCGATCTGTCCGGCCTGATTACCCTCTGCGCCCCTTATTGGTTTGACGACATCGTTGCAGAACTGGAGTTCGACCACAACAGGCCCGTACACGCCGCAAAACTGGCGAGCCTGCTTTTTGCTATGCGGAAGGCAGAGCACGAAGTGCAAGAAGCCTGGAAGACTACCGTGGGCGCAATCCATACCGCCGTCTCCGGCTGGCGCGGGGCGATCAGCGAGGCCGCCGAGTACTGCCGTGGGCTGGCGCGTATGCTACAAGAAGGGCATCCGCCTGCCGACAGCAAGGCCAGAGGAAAGCCCGGCTGCGCCTACGAAACAACCTGTGTTGAGGAAGCCAAGGCACGGGGCTGCCAAGCATGGGAAGTCGCCAAGGAACGGGCTGAAGGGCACATCAAGAGCGGCCACCCGTGGCCCGGTCGTAACGAAATGGCCAGTCGGTGCGGCTGCCATCCGTCGGTGATAGATAGGGCTGTCCAGGCATCTGACATCCTGCAACAGGCGAAGGCCGCACAGGAACTCCAGAAGGCCAAGCCACCACGAAAGCCGGAGTCGAGCAACGATACTGCCGGATTCATGCTCGCCGACGAGGCGCTGCGTCTGATGATCGAGTACGCCTCTGATAAAGAGAAGGCCAAGCTCAATACACCAGGGATGCGTGAACACTTGGCGAACATGGAGAAGGACAATCTGGCCGTGCTGGTCGAGGATGCCAAGCAACACGCAGAGAAACGGGAAAAGGCCATCGGGCGCGCCTGATCGCGCCCGGACACGCCTAACCAAGTCGAGATACGATAGCAACTTACACCCCCAAGAGCGCCCAGCGGCTCTAGGGAAACTGCCCGCAATAGTGCGGCAGTAACCCAAGGAGCTGCTATGGACAGTCAAGCGCCCAAACTCATCACCATAGGGGTGATCGCCGATGCGGTCGGTGCCCCTTTGGAGCGGGTCAAGAGAATCCTACAAACCCGCAAGCACATCAGGCCATCGGCCCTTGCTGGCCACACCCGGCTGTACTCGTCAGAAGCCATCGCGATGGTTCGCCATGAGCTGCACGCTCAGGATGCCCGCCGGGCAAGGGCGGTGCGCCATGGCTAACCTGGGAGAGATTGCCCGCGATGAGGCCATGGCCCTGGCGGCACAGCGGAAGGAACGCCAGATCAGACGGGCGACCTTGGAGTTTCTGAACGCCCTGATGGACAACCCGGACAGGACAGCGACCACTGACGACGCGACTACCCACCTTGAAAGTGCCTACGAAGACGGCGGCAAGTGGCGAGGCTCTATCGTGCGCCGGTTGCGAGGAAAGCGGCTTGTCCGCCAGATTGGGTATGTCACGTCCAAACGAGCAGCCCGCCATGCTGGACCTGTCGGCTTGTGGCAGGCTGTAGACGTTGGCGGCGTCGAACAGGAACGAGCGGAGTGCGGGAATGGCTGGCGGTCAACTCGCCGGCCAAGGCCAGCGGGCAGTTGAACTTCCTGGACGTGAACAAGGCGGAGGACCACCAGCTATGAACTCCATCCATCCTACGGAAACGGTATGCCATTGGGTATCGGAAGGGTATCGGGAAGCCTCTGCGGAGGGCTTTCCGTCCAAGCCTGAACCCCTGCTGGTGAAGGCATCCGAAGCGGCCCGGCTGCTCGGCATCGGAACGCGGAAGCTCTGGACGATGACGAACACCGGGGAGATTCCCTGCGTCCGATTCGGCACGGCGGTACGGTACAGCCTTGCGACCCTGCGGGCGGTGATCGCCAGGAAAGAGAAGGGCCGGCGATGACCACCAGCGGCAGAGAATCCCTGCCGGTGATCGCGGAGAACATCCCGGCCAGCCTGCGGGCGCTGTCCCGGTGGATATGCTGGAAGTATGACGGCGAAGGTAAGAAACCACCTATCGACCCCAAGACTGGCCGGAAGTTCGCCTATACCGACCCGAAGAACCACCTGGCATTCGACGAGGCACTGGCGGGATACAACAAGCGCTGCGGCCAGCGGGGCGGTCTTGGGTTCGTCCTTCCCGCTGGCATCGTGGCCATTGACCTGGATAACTGCGTTGACGATGACGACCACCTGGCACCTTGGGCAGCGGTCATCGTGGATAGGTTCCGGCAGACGTACACCGAGATATCCCCAAGCGGCCACGGTATCCGCATCCTGTTGCTTGGACAGCGGCTGGCAGGGGTCAAGGATGACCGGGGACACATCGAGGTCTTTGGCAAGGATCGCTTCGTCACAGTGACAGGCCGGACTTGGCCCGGTTCGGCATCCGAGCTGTCCAAGTGCCAAGGCAATCTTGATTGGCTCTGTCAGCATCACCTTCAGGGGCCGATTGAACTACCTACTACACTCACAGATACACCCACACACACCCCCACAACGGCATCAATAGGCTCTGCTGGCTCTGTAGGCTCTACAGGCTCTATCACAGTTGAGGAAGTTATCCAGAAGACGCTGCCAACGCGACAACAGCAGCGCGAAGGTCTTACCCTATCCCTAGCGCGGGGATTGAAGTTCGACTGCGGCCTTGAGGGTAAGACCATAGGGGACTTGGTACCAATCGTGAAACAATGGTGGAAGCGAGCCCAGCCGGTAATCGGCACCCAGCCATTCAGCGCAACCCTTGCGGACTTCAACCGGTCGTGGAAACGGGCCAGAATTCCCCTGTTCGGCGCGGGGCTTCAGACTGTTCTGGAAGCGGCAAGGGCTAACCCGGTCCCTGGGGCCGATGAGTTCGACGAACCAGAAGCACAGCTGTTGCTGGCGATCTGCCGGCAGCTGGCGGGACCGAGCGGCGTCTTCTACCTGTCCGCAGTAGCGGCAGGCCGGTTGCTCAGCATGCATCCCATGCAGGTTTACCGCCTGTTGGAGCTGTTCGTTGATCTCGGATGGCTGGAAGTTGTGAGAAAGGGCAAGCAAGGCTTAGGGCAGCCGGCAACCCGCTACCGATGGATCGGACGCCCCAACGAGGCGAACGTGAGAAGATAGAAGTATAAAATGACTGTGTGTCGTTTGACACCTATGCGGATGCGGTATATATTACTGGCATGGCGACGAAGCGAGTAACAATAGCAGATCAGTTGCGGCAAGCCATCCTTCAGGATGGGCGGACGCTCTATAGGCTTGCAGCCGATAGCGGCGTCAGTCATCAAGTCTTGGCCCGATTCATGCGTGGCGAACGGGACATCCGCCTGGAGACGGCAGAGCATGTCTGCCGGGTTCTTGGCTTGGACCTGAAGGGCAAGGGAAAGGGCAAAGGGGCATAGCATGGCAACAGTCTTCAAGAAACCGGGCCGGCGGTACCTGCAAGTCGCATGGTACGACCACACAGGCAAGCGCCATGAGAAGTCTGCGGGAACCACCGACAAGCGCCTTGCCGAGCGGATCGCGGCGAAGATTCAAAACGAAGTGGCCATGCGTGACGAAGGGTTCGTCGATTCCAAGATGGATGCCCTGGCTGCGGCAGGACGATGCCCTATCAGTGAACACCTGGACGATTTTATCGCCAATGCAAGAACTGGCGGGATCGCCGAGCGGCATTGCAGCCTGTTGCGCTTTCGGGTCAGCCGGATCATCAAGTTGACGAAGGCGGAAACCATCGCGGACCTGACAGGCTCGGTGGTCATGGGAGCAATCGCCGAGATTCGCAAGACCGATGGCGTCAGAGTCGGTAAGAGGAAGGGCCGGGCCAGCCAGAAGACCGCCGCCTATTATCTGCGGGATTGCAAACACTTCTGCCGGTGGATGGTGAAGGATGGTCGGGCAGCCGACAATGCCCTGGCTTACCTGACGATTAGCAAAGGCACAGAAAACAGGCGACTACGCCGCGTCCTTGCATCCGATGAGTTGACCCTACTCATCGCCCACGTCGAGGCGTCCGACCCGATCCTGGGGCTTCCTGGCAAGGATCGTGCGATGTTCTATCGCCTGCTGGCGGGTACGGGCTTCCGGGTTAGTGAAGCGGCCAGCCTGACGCCCGGCTCGTTCGACCTGGACGCGGACACCCCGACCGTGACCATCGAGGCGGCATACTCCAAACATCGTCGGCAGGATATTCAACCGATCCGGTTTGACCTTGCCGAGCAGTTGCGTCCCTGGCTGAAGGGCAGGCCCGTCAACGTGCCGGTGTTCAACCTGCCCGACAAGCCCTACAAGATGTTCAAGCGTGACCTGGACGCGGCCAAGACGGCGTGGGCGGCTGCTGCGGCCACAATCGACGAACAAGTCGAGCGGCAGAAGTCCGACACCTTAGAGTATCAGGACAAGGCCGGGCGATATGCCGACCTTCACAGTCTGCGACACACCTACATATCGACCCTGGCTAATGCCGGTGTTCCAGTGAAGGCGGTTCAGGAACTCGCCCGGCATTGTGACCCCCGGCTGACTTTGGGTGTCTATACCCATGCCCGGATGCACGACATCGCGGGGGCATTGGACGCCTTGCCGAGCCTCAAGCCGGAATCTCCGCAGCGACAGGCTATAGTGGCCACTGGCACCGATGACGCCACTGCCCAACGAGAAGACCGCCAGCGCCACCGCCAGCGCACCGCCGCACGAAGAACAGACCACGCTTGCGAGCGGGCGAAAGAATCGGCAGACCTGACCTTCAAGGAAACCGGCAATAGACCCGCGAATCTGCGGGTGTTTGCGGGGGAATGCGAAGGAATGCAAGAACGCGCCCGGAGGGATTCGAACCCCCAACCTACGGATCCGAAGTCCGTCGCTCTATCCAATTGGGCTACGGGCGCATTACGTTCTGTCAGCATAATACAGTCCTTTCTTCAGAAGGTCCACGGCGCGGTACGCCGCTTGCTTGACGCATACCCGTTACGCTTTGCGGCTACGCCCCTTGCGAGATTCGGCAAATGGCTGCACAATTCTGGCCCCGGCAGTCGCAAACGGAGATTAGAGGCTGCGCCATCCCCCGTGGCACCGTCGTTGCGACCGGGCCGGCTGGAGCAATGAATGAAACGGTCGTGGTTTGTCTTTCCCATCGTCCTGGTCGCTATCGTGGCGATCGGAGTGATTCGCCATCTCGGTCAGGCCAGTCCTGCGCTGATCTCCTTTCGGCAGTCGCGGCAGGTGATGGGGACGCTGGCTTCTATCGAGGCCGTCGGGCCTGCAGGCAACCGGGAGCAACTGCGGCAGGCGGTCCAACGGGCGTTTGCGGCTGTTGACCGGGTCGACGTCATCATGAGCAACTACAAGAGCGACAGCCTGGTCAGTCGGATCAATCGCGAGGCGGCGGACCGGCCGGTTGACCTGGACAGTTGGACCGCAGAGGTGCTCAAGCAGTCGAAGCATTACTGGCGGCTGTCAAATGGGGCGTTCGATCCGACATGCGGGCCGCTCATCGAACTGTGGAAGCGATGCGGCAAGGCGGACCGCCTGCCGACTGCCGAGGAACTTGCCAACGCAAAGGCCCGCACCGGATTTGACAAAGTCGAACTCGACACCGACGCTAACCCACCAACCATTCGCTTCACGGAACCTGGCATGGAGATCGATCTGGGCGGTATCGCCAAGGGGTTCTCGATTGATCTGGCGGCTGAGGCACTGAAGCAGGCGGGCTGCACAGGTGGACTGGTCGACATCGGCGGCGACATACGGACCTTCGGCCGGCCGGACGACGACGAGAATTGGGAGATCGCCGTGCAGGATCCGTTCAAGGAAGGGACGTTGCAGATTCTCTCCGTCAACGATACCGCCGTCTGCACGAGCGGCAACTACCAGCGTTATGCGATCATCCAAGGACACCGCTACAGCCACATCATCGATCCTCGAACGGGGTATCCGGCCGAGGCCGCGCCCAGCGTTACGGTCATCGGGCCCGAGACGACGGGAACAGACGCTCTTGCCACGGCGGTCAGCGTTCTGGGGGCCACGGATGGGATGAAGCTCATTCATGCCGTCCCGCACTACGAGACGATGCTGGTTGTCGGAACGCCGAAGTCATTCGAGATGAGGGAATCGCCAGGCTACGCAAGGTACGTGCGATCCGGTGAAGGGCAGTAGTTGGGGAAGGACGGGAGTCCTCAGGAACAGCGGATGCAGTACCCGGCGTGACAGATTCTGTCCTTCCCGACCGGACTTCAGAGACAAACAACCACACTTCGCATGACACACCATGCCCGGCTTGAGAACGCTTCAGGAGAGGCTCTCTTCCGCCGAGATCATCGCATCGTCGAGATCCGCCCGAACGTTCGCCAGAGCGTCTTCGGAGAGTCCGACGACCTCCATCAGCTCGGGAGTCAGGATCGCTTCCTCCTCGCTGACGGTCAGGCCGAAGCCCTTCTTGTCTACGCAGGCGATCATATCCGCCAGGCGTACCGCCGAGACCATCTTGCGATGCTCTTCGGTTACCCGGTCCGGGAAATGGTGATAGCCGATTGCCGCCCGCAGCCCCATGGGGAACTTCCACTTGGTCGCCAGCCCCATCCCCAGCACCTGGTGATCGACTCCGAAGATATCCGTCTCGGCCTGGCACCAGGTCATGCCCTCGTCACGGACGCGGCTCATCAGGTCGCCGAAACGGTCCGCGAAGGCCTGGAACGCCACGATGATCCCAAGATCGTGAATCAGCCCAGCCAGGAACGCCTCCTCGCTGAGATGTTTTTCGACCCGCTGATAGATGAGTCGGCTGGCCACCCCCACCGCCATCGAATGCTGCCACAGCGCCTTCGGGTCAAACCCCGTCACGGGGCGGACACCCTTGAACAGGCGCGTTACCGAGGTGGCGATCGCGATATTCTTGACGGCCCGCAGCCCCAGCAGCACGATTGCGCGATCGACGCTGGCGATCTGGCCGGGCAGTCCGTAGAAGGCCGAATTGACCACCTTGAGGATCTTGGCTGACAGCGGCGGGTCGTACTTGATGATGGCATGCAGATCCCGCGCGGTACTCTTGGGATCCTCAACGATCTTGATAATCCGCAGCGTCACCTCGGGCAGCGTGGCGATATCGCCGATCTTCGCCAGCGCCTTCGAGACGATCTGCTGCCCATCGAGTGTCGTTTGCTCGTTCGTCATAAAACCCCACACGCCCGCGGAAACTGGCGTCGCGTTCTTCGCCTACGGCCCATCCACCCCGCCTCATGCAGGGCCAATGCCTGACACGCGGGCAGCCTGATGTTTCTTCGTCCTGCGCGTGCGCTTCTTTAGATCAATATACCATCCGGGCCGCGTGCCCAGCCGGCTCGCCAACAGATATGCGTTTTCCGTGTGCCAGGTCCTGCACAGCCGCTCCTGACCCCGTGTTTTTCAATAGCTGTTCTGCTTGGCAAGCAACCGGGTATCGCATCGCAGGCCCCGCAGCACGTCGGCAATCCGCCCGGCCGCCTGGCCATCGCCATACGGCGTACGTCGATGGGGTCGCAACCGCTTTTTGAGACGCAACGCCCGATAAAGCGACTCTGCGATCGATGCCAAGTTATGCGGACCGTGCAACACCGTCCGCTCGTCGCGCAGCCGGCCAGCCTGCCGCGGCCCGATATCGACACTCGGCGTCCCGGCCGCCGGCGCCTCGATGATCCCCGCCGAACTGTTGCCCACCATCGCCGACGCCGCCAGCAGCGCGCGTAGAAACTCCTCATGCGGCAAGGAACGGACGACCTTGCACGCCAGACCCGCAGGCGGCTTCTCTATCGCGGCGATGATACCGCTGTGACCAGGATCGGTGTTCGGCCAGACAATCAATGCTGGCAACTGCGTTCGTGCTGCTGCCTTCAGCGTCAGCGTCATGTGCCGCCGTTCAACCGCGGCATCGGCACAAACCGGATGCTGCGCCACGACGAGAAAGCCATTGGGGGCCGGCATGCCCAGGAGATTGGCAACCCAGTTGGCGTCGGGCACGGCCATCTGGCGGAGCACATCCAGTGCCGGCGCCCCCACCCGATGGATCCGCCATTTCGCCTCGCCCATCCGCGCCAGACGCGCCGCAGCCTCAGCCGTCGCCGTCAGGTGCACGTGCGCAATCTTGCTGATCGCATGGCGTATGGCATCGTCCTGTTGGCCCGTTGCCAGTTCCCCCCGTGCAGATGGACGACCGCCAGACCGGAAAGGCTGCCCGCCAGCGCCTCCGGCCAGGGCTTCGATCCGGTCCCCGAGTACCAGGACCACATCCGTCTGCCGGTCCCGCAGCTGCCGGGCGATGCCATCGACACCCCGGCCCAGCGCGAGCGCCTGTTCGGCTGCGCTGTCACGGTCCCTTTGCATGCGGACCCGGAAGACCTCAGGCCATCCATCCCCCTCGACAATCCGCGCCGTCAGCCCGAATCGTCGCAGCAGATGCATGCCCGTAACGCAGACCTGCAGCCGGAGCCCGCTCGTATTGCCGATTGCCCGCATGACCGGGCGCAGCGCGCCATAGTCCGCTCGCGTACCCGTCGCCACGCATACGCGCAATCTCTTGCCACCTCTGCTCGAACCGACCTTCTTCTTAGCGGTATCGCTCACGTACCAATGGCCTCTGGACCTTCAGCCCCCGTTACTCAGCATCTCCCACGTTATAGGAGTATCGGCACCGATGTCGCTTTTGGCGACGCGTCCGACGACCGATTCGATCTCCCACGGCGAAATCCCGGAGCCCGGTCGCTTTACGGCCAGCATGTCGCGTCCTATAACCGCTCCGGCAGATATATCGCGACCGGCGGTCACACTGCATCGCGACAGCTGCCGGATTTCCTGCTCAGCCGGGCCGGCATCGATCGTGCCGCTGCCCAGCGCCGACTCACCGCGCCGCACGTGCCGCACGTAATCCGCCAGATGCCCCGGCGTCTGGCTGAATGCATGGTCCGGCCCGGTCTGACTCTTATCAAGCGTGAAATGTTTTTCCAGAAGGTCGGCGCCGCCCGCCACCGCCAGCTGCCCCGTGAAACGCTCCAGTGTATGATCGCTGAAACCGACGGGGCAATTGTAGCGACCACGCAGCGATGCGATCCGACGCAGGTTCGCCTGCTCCAGTTTTACAGGATAATTGCTCACGCAGTGCAGCAATACCAGGGCCGTGCCGTATTGCTTTTCCAGCAGCTCACATGCCCGGTCGATCTCCCCCTGCTCGCTCGCCCCGGTCGACAGCAGAACGGGCAGACCGCTCTGACCGGCCCCCTCCAGAAGGGGTCTGTTAATGATGTCCGGCGAGGAGATCTTGATTGCCCGCACCCCCAGATCCAGCAGCAGCTGCAGGTCTTCAACACCGAACGGCGTTGCCAGAAACTCGATTCCCGCCTCATCGCAATGTTGCTTGATCCGCGCGAAGTCCTCCCGCCGCAGCTCCAGTCGGGATAACATTTCGACCTGCGAGGGCAGAGCCGAGCAGGCTTTCTGGTAGTCCGCAAGGTC
This sequence comes from uncultured Planctomycetota bacterium, assembly GCA_963787325.1. Classification (GTDB taxonomy): domain Bacteria; phylum Planctomycetota; class Phycisphaerae; order UBA1845; family JANYLN01; genus CAWBCK01. The sequence goes on along the minus strand of CAWBCK010000005.1, from coordinate 3,819,884 downwards.
CGCAAAACGGCTGGCCAGCCGGGTCGCCCCGAACACCTGGAACTTTACGGCGTCGGCATGGGCCTGCCGGGCAGCATCCACCATCTTCAGGGCCGTATCGACCGAGCCGTTATGGTTCACCCCGGCTTCGGCGATGATATACGCGGGCTCGCCCGGTCCGATTCTCCGCGCCCCGATCTGCACGACCGACAAAGGTTCACAAGACACGCCGCCGTCCTCCGTGACAAAGCCCGCCAGTTGCCGACGACCTCCGTCCCTGCGAGGCCTGCCAGACAGACAGAACGAACGAATGGTACCGGCTGTCACGCCCGCGCTGATCGCGGGCGTGATTACCGCCGGTGCCAATCCCTGTAACCTGCCTATTCCACCGCCAGCTTCTGCTCCGCCGTAATCCCTGTCGCCGCATCGCGTACGACCAGCGTGTACTCGCCAGTCGGATCGCTCACGGCAAACGGCACCTTCCACACCGCCTCGCCCTTGGGGGCAAGTACGTTCTGTGTGACCGGCAGAATCTCCTCGCCGTCCGGTCCGAGCAGTTTCACATGAAAGGCGTGCATCTGGTCGACCTTCTTGCCGTTGAGCTTCAGCTCCGCGGTAACAAGATCACCACGATGAGCCGTCGCTTCGGCTGAAATCGTCAGACCTTTGACCTTCTTTGGCAGGATCGCCAGGATCACCGGCTCATACTTCGGCAGGTCCACCGTCACGGACTTGCCCTCCGCCAGCAACTCGCCGGTACGTTCGTCGTATACTGCCCGCTTGCCGGGCAGTTTGACCGTCAGACTTCATCGGCCCTTCCAGTGCCGCCTGCGTCTGGTATTCCGGCGGCCCCAGTTCGTTGACCCGCAGCTGGTAATTGCGGTTCAGCCCGAGCAACGTCATATCGCCGGAGGTGTACGGGAAAACTTCGACGCCATGGACTGTTTTGCCGTCAGCCGTCGTGATCACGAACTGCGGATCGACCCCTGCCTTGCGGAAGATCGAATCAACCAGCAGCCGAAGTGAATCGCCCTCCGGCGGCAGCAGACGCCAACGGTGATAATCCGTCACCACGGCGTTCAGGTAGATCGTTCCGCCCTTGCCGTGCTTCCTGACGATTACCGCCGGCACGCCTTTCGCATCGGCATACATCGCGACCGCACCCGTGGCCACCTTGATACCCGGTTCAGCCGTGCGAACACCTTCCAACATCTGCGGAGCGTTCTTGATCAGCGCTTTGCTCTTCGTTCGCTGCAGGTCCGAGGCCCCAGGCTTGTATTGCAGATTGCTCCGCTCGATGCCGAACAGGTCGTCCAGTTGCCCCTTGTCGAGCATCTTGCAGTGACCGTCCATCAGGGCGGTTCTGCTGTCAGCGATCACCGTGCCGCCATGCGTGACGAACCGCCGTACCGCGTCGCATTCGGCCTTGCTCATGGCGATCGACTCCGGCAGCATGAGCACCTTCTTGCCCATCTTGTCGAACTCGCCGTTTTCCATCTGGGCGTAGGCCACAAATGTGTACGTTCGCAGGTTGTCCTCGATCAGTTTTACGAACGACTCCCGGTCACGCAGAAAATCGCTCCGCTTGCGCTCGGCTGCACTGCCGCGCGCACCCAGTTCTTACCCTCGGGCAGGGCCTCGAACATCCAATAGGCCGTGATCGACGGCTGCGAATAGTGAATCGCGATCGGGTCGTCGACCTCCCGCATCTGCCGCAGTTGCTTTGTCACGCCGCCGGTCAGTTCCTTGTACGTTGGCGCGATCTTTTTGGCCATGGCTGTCGGCTTGGCGTCGGCATCGAGGTAGCTCCACTTCTCGTCGTAGAGGATCACACCCACGTCACCGTGCAACATCTGGTACCACAGCCGCCAGACCTCCTGCGGCTTGACGCCAAAGCCCGTCGTTGCCGCCGGCTTGTGCGGCGCGAAGGACCGCCAGATCTCGCGGCAGTCGCCGATATTGTACGGCTCGATCGCCGTGAAAACTCTCGACAGCAGCCAGTAGTTATAACCGCCGAACGCCGATGGCATCTGGCAGCCCAGCATGCCGCACCGCGCGTTCGGGTCGACCGCTTCGGCGGCCTTCGTCCCCGCCTCCAGCGCGTTGGCGAAAGACTGGTTCATGTAGAACCGATGATCTGCCCATGGCGAAAGGTTGTCCCCGCCCCGAGCCATCATCTCGTCTGTCGACAGCGGCGTAACTTCATCCCAGCTGGCGAACTTCGTGCCCCACTCCTCGTTCAGCGCGGCCAGCGAGGGATACTGTGTCTTCAGCCAGCCCCGCATCGCCTTGAGTGTGGTCGGGCAGAAGCAGAAGTCCCACGCCGATACGAGATCCGCCACGCCGCCTTCGTCGGTATGTCCATAGAACAGAGGCCGCAGCCGCATCTGCGATTTGGCCGCGCGAGCCATTCTGGTAGTTGCCTTCGCCAAAGCCTTCGGATCATCCAGGCAGGGATGGCGATAGAACGGCTCCTTGCTGCTGCGGTCCTTTACGTACGCCGCCTTCGCATCCAGCAGCAGCTTCTGCTTGGGCGTATACCCAGGCGAATGATACCGGGCGTAGAACGCCGTTGCGATCTGGTCACAGTAGAACGGGAACCCGTACTTATACCACCTCTCGCCGCCGTCGGGACTCTGCGTACCGTTGCTGGAGATCTTGCCCGCCGTGACCCCGATATCCCACAGGGCCCTTTGCTGGGCCGGCGTCTTGTACGCCGTATACATGACCACTTCATAATCGTCCCACTTGGGATTGGCCGGCGTGACGAAAAACTCGGTCTTATCCGCCTTGACCGTCTTGTCACCAACGACCAGTTTGGCCGCCAAAAAGTTCTGCAGCGCCACCGCCCGACCCAACGGCAGGCTCACCGGCACCTTGTCACCCGCCACCTCGACGGTCCTGCTTACCACCTTAACCGTCCTGCCATAGGAGTCGGTCCAGGTCAGCGTCAGCTGCCCCTGTCCCTTCATCGCCGCCGGCAGCTTCAGCACCGCACTGAGTGAGTCATTTTTCGTAACGATCTGGTCACCGATCTTCAGCCCAGCCGCAGACGCAAGAGATGCACATAGCAGGACCAGCACGACAGGCACAATACGCAGCCTCATAATACTACCTTTCCTTCAGAATCCCCCGGGACCCTGCACGCCAGTCGCATTATAGAGCCCGCTGGAACCAACACAATCACGCCCGTTGCCGCCGCAGCCGGCGAACCATGCCGGGCAGAAGAAGCCTGCCGGCAGGTTCGGTCCATCGCCCAGATCGACACTCCCCCGTGCAACCTTGCGGCGCCGACGACACCGCTTTGTCACCATTACGACCGGCCCCGACACCAGCCAGCCCTGCCATCCTCCGATGCAGAGGCGGTCCCCTGCTGCAGCACCCGGTCCACCCAGCCTAAGATTGACGTGGTTGTACGAACAGTTTGCACCTGGTCGGACAATATGCCACGCGACATGCTGAAAGGCTTCTATATGACCAGCCATATAGTCAAGGTAAACCGTGCCCCGGTAATGACACTCTGGGCAGATGTCGTAGCCGAGCGGCTCGGCTTTGATCGCGATGAGGCCCTGACGCTGGGCCGCGCCGTCGCCGGGCTCAACGCTCAGGCCAAGGGACAACGTCTCGGGATCTTCCAGCCCGCCCCCGAATCCGTAAAGAGAGAGCGGGCCCAACGAAAGCCCCAGGAGACCTTCCACGTCGACCTGCTGGGCCGGTCCGTCCCCGTCCGCAATACCCCCGAAGGCATCCGCGCGTCACCAAAGACAAGGTCGACAATCCTGCCAGCGTCCAACACTACCTTGCCGGCAAGTTCAAGGACGACCTCGGTCGTGTCCGCGACGCCATGACAGCACTCGCCAGGTCATACAAGCCGGAGCAGTTGGCCGAACAGGCATACGACCTTTACACGGAGTTCCGACCCGAAGTCGCTGGCGGCACGCGAGGCTGGGGACAGGCAGGTGACCTCGACCTCGACCGCATCAGATCCCTGGCGAGGCAATAGGGATCGGGCCCTGCTGATTCCGTCGTCGCCTCGCCATCACATGCCCCGCTTCTCTTTGCCTTCAACTGCCAACCCCGCTAAACTAGTGCCACTACGCAGAGCAACGGACCGATAACACTCATCTGCGAGCGCAAAAAGAGGATCCAGGCTCGCCGTTACCCGGACCCTCCAAGCCAGGCTGTCCGCTCTAGCGAGCGGTGACCCACAGCCTTATTCGTGATATCGACGCCGACTTGGGTCGGCTTTAGTCTCTAGTTTTTACAGGAACCGATGCTGATGCCTGATAAACCCGCCAAACTCGCCCTCGAAGACGGCACCGTCTTTACAGGTCGACACTTCGGCACCGCCGGTACCCGAACCGGCGAAGTCGTTTTTACCACCAGCATGACCGGATATCAAGAGATTCTCACAGATCCCTCGTACGCCGGCCAGATTATCACTATGACTTATCCGCTTATCGGCAATTACGGCATCAATATCGAGGATCTCGAGTCCGTCAAACCGGCCTGCGCCGGTTTCATCGTCAAGGAGCTTGCCGGTCGGGAATCTAACTTTCGCTCTACGGGCAATTTAAACGACTGGCTCGTAAAGCATGACGTTGTCGGCACCGAAGGTCTTGATACTCGTGCCCTCACCCGCAAACTCCGGGTACAGGGCGCGATGAACGGCTGCCTCAGCAGCGAGATCCTCGACGACGCCGAGCTGCTCAAGATCGCCCGCTCGGCCCCGAAGATGCTTGGCCTGAACCTCGTCGACACCGTTGCCCCCGCCGATGCCTGCACCTGGCCCAGGGCTTCGCCAGCGCTTTCGCTCAGCAGCGCCCCGCAAGCCGGCACCGTTACCACGTTGCCGCCATCGACTGCGGCGCCAAACACAATATCCTCCGTAACCTCGTCGAGGCCGGCTGCAAGGTCACCGTCGTACCTCCCAGTTGGACAGCCGAGCAGATCCTCGAACTCAACCCCGACGGCCTGTTCGTCTCTAACGGTCCTGGCGATCCCGGTGCCGTCCTTCACACGACCAACGTCCTGGCAAGCCTCATCGGAAAAGTCCCCATCTTCGGCATCTGCCTGGGGCACCAATTGCTGGGACTGGCCGTCGGCGGCGAGCGGTTCAAACTGAAGTTCGGCCACCGCGGCGCCAATCAGCCGGTCCTGAACCTGGCCACCGGGCGTGTGGAGATCACCAGCCAGAACCATGGCTTCGCGATCGACGCGAAACGATCGAGAAGAACGGCTGCGTGGCCACCCACATCAACCTCAACGACAAGACCCTGGAAGGTTTCACTGCCCCGGACCGCCGCATGTTCGCCGTGCAGTATCACCCCGAGGCCTCGCCGGGCCCCCACGACGCCACTTACCTCTTTGATTGTTTTGTAAAAATGATTGAAACCGGCCGCAGCCCGACCGCTGAGGACATGGGCGAGGCCCAGCGCAAGCCGAAGTCATCTTTCAGCACTGAAGCGGCTGAAGAACCCGCCGTTTTCGCACTGTCATCCTGAACGAAGCGAAGGGTTTCTGCCCCCAGAGACCTTCAGGGATCCGTAACGGCGTTCTTATGAAGCGTTCTGCAGTCAGGCGTGCCTCCCGTGCCAGGCGTTCCGGCCGCACGCAGCATGCCTGCTTGCCCGCAGCGTCAGCCGGATGCGCCTGACAGGCTGCATCTGGGGCAGCGCTGCCCTACCCTAGATCGAAATCCTGTATGCGGGTGTTGGTCAGCCGCTGGACGTTGATCCGCACCCCCTCGCGATCCGGCGAACCGCACGACCAGACGGTCAGTTCGTCACGCCAGTCACTGAGTCCTACCAGCCACGTCCCCCCGGTCCGGGCAGCGCGAATCCCGCCAATCCCCTTGAAGCTGCGGCTGTAAAGCCCGTTGACCGTGCGGACCAGGGCGGACATGCCGTCCGCGTAGACAATCCATCGGATCAGGCCGGTCCGGCGAACCGTCACCGCCTCGACCGCCTGGCCCGGCGAGATGTCGAATCGCTCGACGCTGCGCGGATCGTCCTGGCTGACCCGCCACAGACTGCCGCTTTGCGTGCCGATCCAGATGTCCTCGCCGTCGACCTCCACGCACGTGACCGCCGCATCGATCGGCACGAACCACTTGAGTTCCGGCGCCGTCGGCAGCGAGCCGGCACTGCTGAGCAGCCAGTTGTCGCCGCCGAACCAGATCACGCCGGCCTCGTCGGCCATCACACCGCGTACGAATTTGACTGACTGGTTCTTGCCTGCCGAGAGGATCGGATATGGCGCACTCGGTCGGTTCAGATCCCAGCAGAGCAGGCCGACATCCGATTTGCTCGCCCAGCACTGCTTGCCACGAAGCAGCGCCGCATTAAACCCACTGCCCCCCGACGCCGAACTGGGGCCGCGATACGGTTCCTGCAGGACGGCCCTCAGCTTGCCTGTGGTCGCATCGAGGACCGCCACCCCCTTCTGACAACCGACCAGCGCAAGACTTGCCCCCCTGCTCGTCGCGACACATCCGGATCGACCGCCCGCCGCCCACGTCCGCCGGCAGGTTCATCGTCCAGGCAGGCCGCTCCGTCTCCGGCAGTTTCCAGCAGACGACCTGCGAGCCGGCCACGGCTACGAGCCGTTCCACCGACACCGCCGCCAAAACCTTCATCAGCGCGTTCATGCAGATCCACGCGAACCTTTTCCGGCAAGACCTGCACGACCTGCTCAAACGTCGTAAAGGCCACCTGGCCGGCCACCTTGTCGCGAAGCTTGCGCAGGGCCTCGGCCACCTGCACCTCCCCGCATGCGGCCGCCTTTTCGGCCAGGTCGTCAAACTGTCCCAGTAAGGCCTTGTGCAACACCTCCTGGCCAGCCGCGTTGCCGGCAGGCTCCAGGAAGCTGATCGCCTCATGACTGATCGGCATGCAGGTAACCATCATTCCGGGAACCTGTGCCAGGCCGACCGATAATAACGGCCGTTCCAGCGACTCCGCCATATGGTCTGCCAAGGACGATGCCGTCGTCGGTGCAAGGTTCTCCGCCGTCGACCGGCCGCGACAGAATACCCTGGCCCCAACCAGCACGTACTCCTGCAGGTACTCCTCGATATCGCCGACCTCGACCACCGGCTTCGATCGGCTCAGAAACTGCCGCGTCAGACCGTTAAGGTCGTTCACTTCCGGCCGGACCGCTGCCCGCAACGTCACCGTGCACGTGATTTCATGACCGTCGGCGGTCCGGATCGGCCCTGCCTTGACCGTCAGGCAGATCGGCCCTGCCTTGAACATCGACAGCACGTCAGACGACTGGCTGTGCAGGTCGGCACCGGCCGGTACCACCGCCACACGCCCGTCGGTCCGTTTGGCCAGGGCCAGCCAGCCGGCTGGCACGTTCGTATCTCGCGAGACCAGCCGGGCCGCCTCCTTGGCCTGCAATTGCAGAACCACGAGCGTAGGGGACCCTGCTAATCTTTGTTCCAACTCGTTCAAGACGCCCAACTCCGTATCTACCAGTGGCTCAGCGGAACAGACAAGACCGCCCAGTGTATCCTAATGTCTTGTGCGATACCACTTGACCACCGGCCGCATATCGGCAAAATACACCCGCTGACGGAAGTCCGGCCAGTTGCTCCGCGCCGGTCTACTCCTTATTATTAGTTCGGGTTGAAGGTTGTCGTTTTGTTCCGATCAACAATTTTGCGTTCAGGATATACTTATGGCCGTCATTAAAGCAGTGGATCTCAAGAGGGGCCGGGTCGTTATGTACCAGGGTCAGATGTGGACCGTGGTCGACACCAAACACAGCGTCCAGCAGCAGCGGGCCGCCTTGATGCGTACGAAGATCAAGAACTTTCTGACCGGCCAGGTCCTGGAGATCCGCTTCGACCCGGACGAGAACGTCGAAATCCCCTTCCTCGAAACCAAGGAATACGAGTATCTCTACGACGAAGGGGACAGCCTCGTCGTAATGGATACCAAGACCTACGACCAGGTCAACGTGCCCAAGGAGATGCTCGGCGACAGTATCAAGTTCATCACGCCCAACGTGAAACTTACGGCAGCCGTCCACGAGGGCAACATCATCACGATCGAACTGCCCCAGGTAGTTGACCTTAAGGTCGTCGAGGCCCCGCCGGTCATCAAGGGCGCCACCGTCACCAACCAGCCCAAGGACGTAGTGCTGGAGACGGGGGCTCGCGTGAAAGTTCCGGCGTTTATCGCGACGGGTGAGGTCATTCGCGTCGACACCCGCACCGGCGAGTACCTCGAGCGAGCCAAGAGCTGAAACTCGATCGAGGCACGTGCACTCGTCATCCCGGCCGAGGCAGAAGATCTCGAGGCGATAGGTTAGAGCAGTTCGCAGCAACGTGAAGGATGTTGAGGCAAGGCCCCTGAGCCTGTCATCCTTGAGCGAAGTGAAGAATCTCCCGCTCGACAGATGTTAACAACAGGGAAGTCGACAGACGGCCGGCCGGTCCCCACTAGTGTAGCGATGCTAAAGAATAGCACCTTATGCGAGCCGCGACCGTAAGGGAGCGGTCCTGCAAATCTGCATCCTGACCAACCGTAGCGGCCGTCCCGTAGGATGCTGCAATTGTGGATCACTACGCTGGCATCTGCAGGTCGCCCACGTTGAGGAGTATCTCCTCTTCAGTCGGAAACGTCTTCAACCAGAGCATTCCTATCAGTAGATGTGCCCGGCTTGCCAGGGCAGACCTGCTAAGGAAGGCCCCCCGTCCGATAATCGCCCCTGTGCGTTATTATAGTGGCCGACACGAAAACTTTTAAATTAAACCTTGGCGCAATGCCTTGGCCGGCAGTATAATCCGCCCTAGCAACCAGCGCCTTGGGGAGGCTTGCTGGGCTGGCACGCTGATTACAGTTGTTGGGAGAAAGCCAATGGAAAACGCGTTTGCCGCGTATGGGGAAAATGGCTCTTGTCTGTACGTTGCTGCTGGCCGCGGGGCCGGCCCTGGGTGCGACGATCACACAAACACTGAACTTCTCCGGTACGCCTGACTTCGCACAGCCCCTCACTTTCGATCAATTCAACGTGCCCGGAGCTACGCTGCAATCGATTCATGTGTATCTTTCTCTCGACGTCTGGGGGGGCGCACTGCGGGTCGATAATGACGCCCTCACCTCCGCGTCCGGCGATGTGTACTTCGGTGCACAGGCCGACGTGACCTCCTCGGTCAGCATGGTTGACGGCAGCCTGCAGGCCATCTTCCAGCCCGGATCGATACAGGCTACCGGTACGAAGACCTTCAACCTGGCCCCGGATGATCTGGACAACGAAGTCGGCGGCACAGCCAACTTCTCCACGACGGGGGCCGACTACGACGTATACACAGGCGCGAAGCAGAGCGCCAGCCATGACGACTTTGTAAACTCCACGGCATGGTCTCAGTACATCGGAAATGGCACCTTCACGGTCACCATTGCCGCCAGCCAGGCAACCAACTACTCCTCGTTGGGCGGCGTGCAGGCACAGATCGACCCCCTTACCGCCAGCGGCACCTTCCGGGTCGACTACAACTATACACCCGAACCGGCGACGATGTGCCTTGTGCTGCTCGGCGGGCTGGGACTGCTGCGCCGTCGGGTAAACGGCTGATCGTTTGCCTCAAAACAGGGCCGAAATGAGCCGCCGCTGTCTGACAGTTGGCGGCTTGCCGTTTTGATAGCCATTGCCGCCAGGCCTTGCCTTTTGCGCCGCAATGCGATGGATTCATCAGATCCCGCCCACCTGGCGAACCCACGATGAATATCGAACAATGGGCGTTGTTTTTGTCCAAACCCGCAGGTATACTTTGGTCAGTTACGGTCGGTTGCACGATCGAGTACGGTTCGCGAACTCTCTTACAGGTCAGTCCGCAGACTTGCTTGTCTTGTGTCGAGGCTCCTACCGTTTTGGGCTAGACTGTGGCCCGTTTCCTTCAAGACCCGGGAACAATACAGCAGAAAGCGAACAGGGTCTTGCGCCCTACTATCTGACAGGAGTCAAAAATGGGCAACAAGTTGTATGTGGGCAATCTCAGCTACAGCGTTACGAGCACGGATCTGGAGCGGATGTTCGCTCCGTATGGCACTGTACAGACGCCCAGGTGATCTCGGACAAGTTCAGCGGCCAGAGCAAGGGCTTCGGTTTCGTCGAGATGGGATCTGACGAGGAAGCGCAGGCAGCCATTACCGGGCTGAACGGCCAGCAGAACGAAGGTCCTGCGCCCTGACCGTCAACGAAGCCAAGCCCCGCGAGAAGACCGCGGCGGCGGCGGCGGCGCGGCGTGGCGGTGGCGGCGGCGGCGGTGGCCGTGGTGGCTACGGCGGCGGACGCCGCGATCGCTACTAAGCGACCTGCCATAATCAGCTAACAAAAGGCCACTTCTGTGGCCTTTTTTCTGCGCTGATCCGTGCAACCACAGCAACAACGTAGGGACTTCAACGACTGCGGCGGCGGCACGCCCCGCCGTACGACGGCCGCTGTTCGGCGACCTTCAGCCGAATGAGGTTTATGCCGAAACTATAGGAGTGGGCCCTTCCGGCACCAGCGCACGACAGCCTGTCGGGGCATCATCGCCGACTTTTTCTGGACCGATCCGGATCACGGATTCCTGTCCATTCGGCTGGACTGTCGGAGTTTGATCATGCGAACTACGTATCGATTTGCCTGCCTGCTGACCTTGGCTGGGATGCTGCTCGTACTTCCCGGCGCAACGTGTCTGCCTACGTTCACCCTAACACCGACCGGCAAGACAGGGGAGACACGACAAACGATACATCATCGACCGTTACCACCGGCTTGCCGACCAGGTCATCTCATTGGTCAACGAGGAGCGGGCCGCCAACGGCCTGCCGGCACTGGCCAAGAACGATTGCTGACCCAGACCGCCCAGGATTATGCCAAGCGCATGTCCGACCTGAACTTCTTCGCGCACATCGACCCCGACAACGATCAGGCACCGTGGGACCGGGCCGAGCAGGCCGGCTACACGTACAGCTACATCGCAGAGAACCTGGCCGGCGGCTACTCCACGCCGCAAGCCGTCGTCAACAACTGGATGGGCTCGCCGGTCCACAGGGAGAACATCCTGCTCGAAGAGGTCAGCGAAACCGGCGTAGGCGTCTACGTCGGCAGCGGCGACTACCGGATCTACTGGGTCCAGATGTTCGGCAGCCCCGGCTGAGACCCGACACGCCTTGTCCCGGCGTTATCCGCCATGTAAACTCCAGCCAGCAGGTGATACGGCTTGGCTGATGTGTACGGACAAGGAAAGATGTCGGATGACCTCTCAGGACTACAGCAGGCTGCCCAAGCAGCATCGAGCATGGGCAACGGGCCGGCCTCTCTGCCGCCTGGTTGATTCTGCTGGATCGTATCCGGCGTCTGGCGGCCTGGACCGGCACCCTGATGATCCTGGGGGTGGCCGTCAGTGTCCTCTGGCCACATGTCAAGCCGGCTCCAGGGCAAGCCGGCCGCACCAACGCAGCCTGCACAGGCAAATGCAACCACCTCCCAGAAGGACCGCTCGTCATCTGCCACTCAACCGTCCCGACTGCGTTGCATGAGAAAGCCACGGCCGCGCAAGCCGGCCCGGCCGCCTGGCCCGCAGGGTGGCCCCTAACGAACCCTCCCTCGATGAATTCCAGTGCACAAATCTGAGGAACCCTTTAGCGTCGGGATCTGGCAATACCAGGTAACGGGCAGACTGTGGCGCAGATATGATAACCAGCGACTCGGGCAAATCGCTCTCGCCGGCGGCTGGCCAGGAATTCCTCACGCTCATCATGACCGCACGCAACATCGGCCGCGAGACCGCCTTGCTTCCGCCGCCCCGACTGGCCGGCCCCGACGGCAAGCTCTACGATGCCAGCATGACGATAGACGCGGCCGACGATGCCGCGGGGCTGTCCCTGGCACCGGGTGCTCGCCACGTATGCCGATTCACATTCGAAGTGCCCGGCAGAACGTCCTATAAGGCGGTCGTGGCTGGGGGCTGGCTGTCGAGCAGGTTCGCTGCGGTAGATATTCCTCGCTGAAGCAGGGCATGAAAAAAGCCGGGCATAATCCCGGCTTGCTGAAAACCGCACCCCGAGGGAGTCGAACCCACAACCTTCGGATCCGTAGCCTCGACCCGGCCAGCAGGGCAATTTCAGGGACCGCCGTAACCTTCGACCCCACAACGTACTGCGATTTTACGACCTTTGCAAGCCTTGCGGACTTGCTGCCCGTTTTTGCCGGTTTGGGTGTAGTTTACACCCGAAGTACCCGCCGCCCTGATGACCCTCTGCCGGTTGCTAGCCTGTCCCCCGACACTCCCGACCCTTCAGCCCGCCTCTGCTGCCAGGAGCGGCTCGATCGCCACCTGGCAGGCCTTGGAGGCCTCGCTCCAGGTCGACGACGCGGTCGGCGAGGATGTCTACCGTATCGAGCCCGACGTACAGCACCCCGGCCCGCCTGGACGCAGCCCTGAGCCTGGCGCCGATCGCCCGCTCCTCGATCTGGATGCCCCCTGGAAGTATCGCTACATCGTAACTCGATACTTTCGGCTGTCACGCGTCACGGCAACGGCTCAGGGCCGCCAGAATCGCCCGTCGGCTACAGTTGCCTATCCGCACGCAGGAACCATCTTAGGAGCAGATCAGACCGCCTTCTGCTCCAGTCGAACGCGATGCTCTCGCACTCTCCGTACGGCCTGGACGATCTGCTTGCCGAAGCCCTCCGCTGCATCCAGGTCGACGATCGTCAGATACCGCCCGACTCTGCCGCCGGCGTGTGTCGTCTGCAGCGTGACGCGATCGCCGACCAGGTCCAGCAGCGCCCGGATCTGGCCGCCGCCTTCGATCTCGACCGCCTCGCCCAAAGCATCCGTCTCAGGACAACGCCCTGTTTGGCCTTCCGCCTCGCCGCGATCGCCGCCGACAGTCTCCCCCTGACCTGGTGCCAGCGGCAGCGCCCGATCGCCAGGGCAGGCCCGATCCGGTCGGCGATCGCTGTCATGTCGCTGTAGAATTTCAGTGCGATTGCAGGGCTGTGGCCCAACAACCGGCCGGCCGTGTCGCCGTCGACGCCGGCAGCCCGCAACCTGGTCGACGCCGTCAATCGAAAGTCCTGGAACCTGTGGTGTTCGACGCCGGCGGCCTGGCACAGCTCAGCGAAGCCGTGCCCGGCAAGCGGATCCGCCGCAAAGATCAAGTCGCCTCCGCCAGCCTCTCCGCGCATCGCCGCCAGCGCGGCGACGACGTCGGCCGGCAGCGGGACGCGCACTATCACACCAGTCTTCTGCTTATCGATCTCGACGGTCTGCCGTTCAACGCTCACGTCCCGCCACTTCAACCGCAGCAGCTCGCCGCGGCGTGCCCCAGTGAACCAACCCAACAGGATCAACGCGTAGGCCGGCAAGGTTGCCGCCGCCTCCAGCAGTGCCCGGAACTCCGCTTCGCCGATCGCCTGGTGTTCCTGGGGCCGATGCCGAATCTTCGCGGCTCTGGCGAAGACGACGGGGTTCTCCGCCACGCATCGGGGTCGAACCTCCAAGAGGCCGAAGTTGAACAAGGCCCGCAGCATGCGAAGATCGCCCTTGAGTCGCCCGGCCGTGGGCCGCTTACCCAACTCATAAGGCCTCCCCTTCGCTGATATCCCGCCGGCGTTGCTCTCCAGCCGCAGCCGCACGTAGTTGTCCACCGTTTCCGGTGAGACTCGGTCGCTGCGGATGTCATCCACACCCATGACCCGCAGAAACCGTGAAACGACAGCCTCCATCTCCCGTCGATGCCCGAGAGAGACGCCATCGGGCCGCGCCTGGAGCCAGCGACTAAGCATCTCTCTAAGGCCGATCGGCGCTACGTTGTACTGACCGAAAAGGTCAAACTCTGCTTCCTTGCGGGACCGCAGCCGCTCGGCCTGCGGCCTCTTCTCGGGTTGACGTGCTCTCTGAATGGAGCACCCCATCCCGCCACCACCGTAGATGCCAGATTCCGGTCGGACGACGGACCTTCCACACGGCTCGCTCTCCACCACGGCCTCGCCTGGCCACGCTCTTGGTATCACTCATGCCGAACCCTCCGGCTGCCGGCACCGCTCCAACTCTTCCTCGTACCACTTCAACGCGGCCGCGCACCGTTCCGTCTCCGCCTCGACCTGCACCGAGCGGCGGTCTCCGCATCCAGCCTGGCAATCTCCATTAGCCGGACGATGATCGTAACCATGCCCCGCCTGGCGGCCTTGTCGAAACTCCGATCATCATGCCGGGTCGCCAGCGGCGCATCGAGACGGACCTGGAACACGAAGGCCTCACGCAACATATTGCGCACACTGAGGGGGCATCTGTCGCCCTTCAGGCGGCAAGATTCGACGTGTCGTCGCAGGGTTGCCAGGCCTTCTGCCATCACAAGCCATCCGCCTGGTCACTCGACCGGCCGGCTTCCGCCCGCGCAGCGTGCGGCGGCCTCTTCTCGCGCAATCTGATCACTAATCGCCGTCAGCCGATCCACTACGGACATTACGCCGTCCATCGCCTCACGATTGCCGCTTTCGTCGTTGTTGAACCGCTCCAACACGACGGCCAATCTCGCCTCGAGCCGCCGCGCATCAGCCAGTAGTTCCACGATCGACCAGGGCAGCGACGCGGCTGCCGACTGCTTTCCCGCCTGCACCTCACCTCTGGGGGAATCTTTTACCTTCGACATGGTTGCCTCCAATGCAAGAACAGCCCGGTCCTGGTCGGCTATCCGCGATTGCGGCGACGGCTGGGCCCTTGCGGGTTGCCACGGCCAGGCCCGGGGTGTTCATCCACGGGCAAAGCGCCCGCTGAAGGCGTTTGATGGGGTTTCGCAATCTTCATAGCACTAGAGATTGTCCTTTCCGTCCCTCGATCTGTCAAGGTACTCTAAGAATCTAACGCGGACTAACTGTGTCCAACTCAAGCGGCACCGCCTTGCAAGCGGTTTGCCCGCCCTCTACTGCTGACGACAATCAAACGCCTACCCTGCAGCCGGCCCGGGCTCCGGTCGCCTGCCACAAGCCGCCAGTCGCGGCCCAGCCGCTCATTCAGTAGCCGACGGCCCGCCGCCCGCCATTATTGTCGCCATTGCGTCCTCCACCACGGTCATGAGCGCAGCCTGCCGTTCCTCTTCATCGCCCGCGTCCCCGTCGCCGCGATCCTCCTGGCCCTCTACCGGCCGGCCGGCTTCCAGTGATTCACGCACTCGGCGAATCGCCGAACGTTTGGCAAGGTAGATGCCCTGGCGGCTCATCTTCATTGCCGCGGCCGCCTCTGTGGGGGTAAGTTCGTCGATAAAGAGATTTCGGATCAACTCCTGCTGCCGGGCCGTCAACGACACGCTTATGGCGTCCTGCACGCGCCGCCACTCGTCGGCCAACTCCGCTGCGGCCACCGGATCCGGCGACCGCGGATCCGCCAGCAAGCTCGCAAGCGAAGAGTCCTCTCCTTCTCCGACCGCCCTGTCCAGTGAGATACCTCCGTGCGACGCCGCAGCGACCGCCTGCCGCACCGCCTCCAACATTTCGCCTCTGACCACGCAGAAACAGAATGGCCCGAATCGCCGCCCCGCCTTGTAGCCCTTGCACGCTCGCCAGACGCCCAGGCGGCCGGCCGAACGCAGATCCTCCAGTGCCGGCACCCCCCACCGTCGCCACACCCAGCGCGACAGCGACCGAACCAACACCTCCGCAGCCGCGGCGATCGCCGCGAAGTCCGCATCGCCGCCGGCGACCTGCCAGCGGAGCACCCGCCCCTCAAGACTCAGCCCGGGCACCGCGTCGGTTGTCCGCTCGCGGGCCGTTGCCTCGCTTTCCGCTTGTGCCGTCAGCATGCCGGATCTTCCTCCCGCAGCAGTCGCTGCCTCTCTTCGAGTACTCGGTTTGCGAACAGCTCCAGCGTCGGCGTTGGCCCTTCGATGGATCGAAGCACCGCCCGCTCGAACGCCTCGCCGCCCTGCCTGTACACGGCGTAGAGGCCCGCAAGGGCCGGCTCTTGCCACAGCCGGTTGGCAATGATCGTTCGCTTGAGTGCGTCCACGTCAGACTCAGAAGCCCTTTCACGCGTGCGGGCAGAAACGCACGGGCCCGACAGACACCAGGCTTCCGTAGTCCCCTCTATGATGATCGACGCCGCCCACAGCAGCATCCCGTCGAAGGCGGTTATCTCGCCTGCCTCGAACGCGAAGGCAAGGGCTGCAACCCCTGCCCCTCTTTCTGCCCGATCATCGTTCACGATTGCTCCACCAGCACCGGATCCACAGTCCCAGGCTTATACGGTGAATTAGCCTTGTGATTCCGTCACTACGACTCTATAATAACCCAGGAGGAGGCAACCTCATGGAACAAGCGATCGCCTGGCTTGCGGCAGACCATTTGATCCCCGGCTGGCTGTTCGTCCTGCTGATCCTCGAAATCCTTTTCAGGCCCTGCGAGCACATTGGGGACGCGCTCGGTCTCCGGCTGCATTACGGGCTGAAGGACTTCTGCAAGGGCTTCCGCGAAGGAAGCCGAGAGCAGAACTGACCGTTAGCCGATCGCATTCGCCGCCTCCCCGAACTTGTTGGCCGCCTGCGTGAGGTTCTGCGTCAGACTTCGCGATGAGCAGGTCGACCGCGCTGGCCAGCGGGGTGAACCGTCCAGCAAACCGCTCCATCGCCGCCGCCGCGTGGTCCAGGCTCGCCCGCGGCTGACCCTTTCCGCCGGGCACGCCCTTGGCGCCCTGCATCCCGGTCTGGATGTCCGTGATTTGCCTCTTGACTCCGTCACGCCCTGCTCGACGATGTACTTGCGGGCCTCCTGGATCATCTCCCGCCTCATCTGCGGCGTCACATGCTGCCCTTCGGATTGCCGCCTGGCGGTCTCTTCGGCCGCCAAGTCCCTCGCCCGCTGCTCGTATGGTCCAGGCAGCCGGCGGTTTCCCGATTCCAGCCGCTGCAGCCGGCGAATCATCCGCTCGTCCTGCTGGATCTGGTGCAGCCTGCGTGTTATCGTCTGCCGGCTGAAGTGTGGAGCGATGCCGGAAAAGAGAACATGCCCTGCCTCGCCGGCTGGCTGGCTGGCCGCAGAGGTGATCGTCCGACCGGTCTTGCTCGCCCAGTCGCTGATCGGCTTGACTACGTCGGCGATCGTCTTGATGCCCCGCCGGCTGAAATCTACCAACGACTGGAACCCCGAGCCGGCATGCCGCTTGACCCAGCTCATCGCGTCCGATGTAACCGTCGACGTGCTGCCCCAGGTCTTTTTCAGCCAGGCGACCGAATCGTGATAGACTTCCGTGGCCTTGGGCACCCACTGCTTGGCGAACGCACCGGCGAGGATCGTCGCGGAGTTGCGGGCAGATGCATCGGCCACCAGCGTCTGCCGGCGCCGTTCGTCTGCGAGCTGGGCCCGCGTCTCCGCCCAGACCCGCCGGGCCTCGGTTTCGCTGTGCTGCTGCACGTAGAACGCATGATCAACCCTCCCATGGTCAAGCATCCATCCCAGACCCTTGCCCCCGAAGTAGCCGGCGGCCGCCGTTCCTCCGACGACGGCAACGGGGGCTGCCAGTGCCGATGCCGCGGCCGTCAGGCCTGTGGCCTCCGCCGCCCCGGCCGCCGCCGGGATGAGCCAACGGCCGAACCTCGCCGCATATCCAGCCCCGCGTCCGGCGATCCTCGCCAGGCCCATCCCGCCTGCGGCCTCTGCTGCGACTCCGGCCGCACCGCCGGCCGCCCGGCCGGCACCGCCCAAAATCGTTCGCCGCACGCCCGCCCTGGCCGCTGTCATGGCCAGACTGGCCGTCACCGCCGTCACCAGTCCACGCTCCGCCAGACTCGACAGCTTGCCCAGGATCGTCGTAAGGCCTGACCTGTCGGCCCAGCCCTCCGCCCGGTCCAGCAGGCCATCCCCGACCACCTTCAGGCCGGCCAGAAGCGTCGTCCCAATCGATCGGGCTGATGTGAGAAGGGCAGTGCCCTTGCTGGACCCGGAGTCCACAATCTTCTCGAAGCCCGACAGCAGCCCGTCCTTCCACGACGTGGCCTTCGTCAGCACCGCGTCCCACGATCCGCCCATCGCTGCCTGCATCCGCGACAGCCCCGTCATCACCGTATCGAGAGGATGCTTCAGCGCATCCGTGATCGATCGGCCGATGGGGCCGCTCATCTTGCCGGCGATCCAGTCCCCGGCCTGTCCGGCGCCCGCCTTCACGCTTGCCCAAACCGCCTTGCCCAGGCCTTCCAGGCTCCCCAACAGCTGCTGGGGGGCCATGCGCGCCAGGCCTCGCGTAATCGTTTCCACCTGGCGCCCGGCCCCCGCAATCCACCCGCGAGACCCCCGATCGGACAGCGCGGCCAGGCTGCGGTCGAATACGTCGCGGAGATCGACGCCGATCCGTTCGACGATCGTTGGAGCGCCCGTCACGCCCATTCGCTGGGCCTGAACGATGTCCCGCCGGATCTCCCCCATCGCCTTGGCCATGATGACGGCCTGCTGCGCCATCGGCTGCAGGGCGTTCCAGGCCCCCTGCCCCCGCATCGCGTCGTAGGCCTTGCCGACGCCCGTCAAGCCTTCGGTAATCAGGCCCACCTGACTGAGCATGTCGGTCTTTCCGACCATCAGGCCTTGGGTGATGTTGCGCACGATGTCAGTCGTCCGCATGTCCAGTTCCCTGGCGTTGATCGCGGCGTACCGGTAGATGGCCTGCAGGTCCGTCCCGCTCAGGTTCACACCCTTGAGCGCGCGGTTGAGGGATTGCACCGTGTCGTACAGCGTCAGCCCGTGCGAGGCGGCCCCCTGCAGCTTCTGTGCGAAGGTCGTGGCCCCGCCGATCGATTCGGCTCCGATGAGTCGCTGTAGGCCTGCGGTCATCTCATTGAGGCGGTTTCCCCGCTCCAGCCGCTCGCCGACTTTCTGAATCCCGTCTACCAGCGTACGCACGTTCTGCAGGCCGAAGAAGAGTTTGCCCGACGTAATGCCGCTGAAAGCCCCCTCCAGGACGCGGGCGGCGCCCCGCATCGGCCCCGTCAGCAGCTTCGCCCCCTGTCGGCCGGCCGACTCTAGCCGCCCCAGGAACGTATTCAGCACGGGCGCCGTCTTGTCTTTCGCCTCGATGACAACGCCGAACTTCTCTTCGCGGTCAGCCATCTGGTCACCTCCAGGCCGTCCAGCCGGTCACCTATTGCCAGCCTTCAACATACCTTCCATTCGGCCGCGCCCGCACGCGCGGTTTTTTCTTCGCTATCCCCATCGCATCACGCACCCTCGAACAGCTCCGGCCAGCGAGCCACGAATCCGTTCATCTCCGTGGCGGCCCACCGCAGGCTCATTCGTGCATTCGAGATCGCGTCCATACGCTGCCGGGCCGCCTCCGCGGCCTTCTGCGCCTCCAGGACCGCGGCCCAGGCCCGTTCGTATGCCGCACTGGCTTTCTTCAGTTCCTCTATGCTCGGCGTGCGGGAACAGCCCTCGCGGATCTCCTCCACTCGCCCGATCACCGCAACGGCATCCTCGAAGTTCCTAGGCGTCCGCCCCAGTGCGTCGAGGATCTGCCGGACCTCCGCCGCGTCCACCTTCTGGCCCCGCGCCGCTGCGCGTGCTGCTTGGCTGAACTTCTTCAGCCAGCCCCGCAAATCCGCCGCGGCCATTTGCTCGATTTCCTCGCCAATCGACATCGCTTGCACCTTTCGTAAAAGAGCGGGGGGCAGGCCCGCCAGGTCGCTCATCCGCTCTACCGACATCACCCAAACAAGAAGGCGGGGCCGCTCCCAAAGCCAGCGGCTGCGGAGCGGCCCCGCAAGGAAGAGGCACAAACCTATGACCCGCTATCCAGTGTTGATGAGCTCATCGCCAGTCAGCCCTGGTTCCCCGATCGCACGCAGGCTGTCGTTCACCCACGCCGCGCGGCTGCATACCGACCGCGCGAACTTCCCTGCTCGATCAAATTCGCCTGACGCCGCCAAGATCAGAGCCGCCCGCACTACTGGCGAACATCCCGTCGGCGTCGATTCTGCCTCCGTCATGGGCAACTCGCCCGCCTCACGCAGGCTGTCGTTCACCCACGCGCTTCGACTGCAAATCGCCTGGTCCACCGGGCTGGCCCGGTCGTACTCCTGTCCCGCCTTAGCGATGATCCGCTCGCGCGAGCCGCCCTGCCCGCCGGATCCGCTGTCTTCCCTGATCCCCTGCCCCTCGCCGCGCCCCAACACCAGCCGCATCGGATCGGCCACTACCCGCATCGTCCCTGCCATGCTCAACCTCCCTCGCTATGTCGGCTCTGGCCGACCTTTCAGCCTCGCGCTTTCGCACCCGCCAACGCGCCATCGATTTCGCCAACAACAGCAGGGCTCAGCCCCTCGCTCGCGAGCGCCGCCGTTCACCCACTCCTGCCGGCTTGCCGTGCATCGCTCGGCATGCGACGGTCCGTTTTCCCTGCTCGACCACGCGGCCACCGCCTCGACGATCACCTGCCGTCGCCTTGCGCCCGCCTCGTCGCTTCCGTCTGATCGCTTTGCCACGCCTTGCCTCCTAGTCGTTCAATTGCCTGCTACCACCAGGCTCGCTTTTCGTCTGCCACTTCAAGCGAGTCGCCGACCTTGGCCAGGTGCACTCGCTCCTTCGTGTCTAACCCTGGAAGCCCCTCTGCGGCCAGCCGGGACTCGACATACGCCGGCAAGCTGATGCACCCCCAGGCCTGGTCCGCTCCGAATGACCGCGTCGCGTCCGCTACAAGTTCCGACCGCGTCACCGGGCGCCACCGCCCGTACCGCTCTCGATGACCAGGCCGTCTCTCCGCAGATCCTCCACGTCCTCATAGCCCGTGATCACGTGGATCGTCGGCACGTCCCCCTCCGCGTCAGCCAGGCCAACCCGATCGCGACGGCCCCAGTGCTGCGGATCCGTCCGAGCTAGAAACTCCAGCGCCAGTGCTGGCTCAAACCGCTCGATCTGCTCCGTCACCGTCACCGTCCCATTCGGACCCTGCACCACCTTCGTCCGGGTCTCCACATAGCCCGTCATCGCCCGGTGCAGCGCGGCAACTACGTCAATCTCATGCTCGGCCCTCGCGCGCGTGACAGCGCCAAAGAATTCCCGGAATCGCCCCTCTGGTTCCTCCTGCCCGCGAGCCAGCCAGTTGTAGACCGTCTGGCGGCACACGCCTGCAGCGCCCGCCGCTACGGACAGGTAGTTTCCCCGCCGAACCGATTCCACGATCGCCCCGGCGACGCGCTTGCTCAGTCGCGATGGACGCCCTGGCCCCTCCCTTGTTGACCTGCCCTTCATGATCGCCCCATTCTACTTCCGTGCCGTGCCCGCCGACTGTGACATTCCCGTGGCATCCTGCATTTTGCTTGGCGCTACGTCGACATCCACACGCAGCCGCACGAGGCCCCGAACCGTCTTTGTGTCGATCCTCCGGGCCAGATCTTCCAGCCCGCCGGCCACCAACTCGGCCCGCAGCCTGGCGATTGCCTTCCTGACAGTCGTCGGCTCCGCCGGGTAATTCTCCCACGCCGCTACCCATAGGTCTGTTCGGTCGAAGAACCGCCCCGGATGGTCGCAAAGTGCTTGCAGTAATTTCCAGCTCCGCCGGCTGGCCAGCAGCATCCTGTGGCCTTGGAATTCGACCTCCCTACGGGCGCTGTCGAGAAGTACGGCTTCGCGGCCTGCCTGCTCCTGTGGGCACTCGGTCATGGTTGCACCGTCTCATGGCTGTATGGAGCCAGGCCCATCGCCGCCGCCAGGTCGATTTCGTCGCGCTCCGTCGCGCTCAGCGGCTCTAGCCCGGCCCTCTCCAAGGCCTCGTCAACGGCCAGCCAGCGCATGGGCCGCAATTCGCTTTCGAACCGACTGAATGCCTCGTTGATCGTCTCCCTTCGTCTCACCTTGTCACCTCCAGAAACCTCGCCAGCCGCATCTTCGAATTCGCCTCCGCGCCAAGATCCTTGTCCGCCCTCCGTGCCCCCAGCATCAGCGACTCCTCGATTCCCTCCCGATCGCCGTTCGCGCCCGAAAGCCTCTCCGAACAGTGGCGAGTCACTACAGATTCCAGCCGCTTCGCCAGTGCCGGATCCCCGCCCGACAGTGCCATCGCGACCGAAACACCGAATTCACGGTCCCTGGTGGAGTAGCCCAACGGCGGCGCTGGCGTTCGGTTGAAATCAGGCCCAACCCCCCCACCCTTGTCCCCGGATGCCCCTAGCTCTTTGGCTCTTCTCTTATTAGGGCCCGGAAGAGTCTTCCCGGGTTTAGGGGAAGATTCTTCCCGACCAGGTCGCCCATCTTCTACCCCAGGAAGATTCTTCCCCGGTAAGATCCTTCCGAGCGAGTAGATCCGGTCCTTGCCGGGCCCCGCGTCCGTCGCCACTAGCAGCCCCAGCTGGCGCAGATGATGCACGGCCAGTTGTACGCTTTTGCTGGAAAGGCCCGCGTCGGCGCCGATCGCCGCTGGCCCCATGCAAGCAGTAACCCCCCGGCGGAACCGATCGAGATAGATGCTCAGCACGATCTTGTCCCCCGGGGTCAAAAACTTCGCCCTCAGTAAGCCCCACGGCACTTGGACATAGCCGCCCTCCGGTAATCGCCTGGCGGCCACGTCGCCACAGTCCCGCAGCAGGGCCCGCAGGCAGGACGGCTCCGCCCCGTCGCATTTTGACTTGCGCGCCTTCCGAGCCGGCCGCTTTGCGTCTCGCGACACGGGGGCCTTCCGATGAGGCTGATTCGTTGCCGTCACGACTTGCTCAGCCAGAGTTGCTCCCTCTGTCCAGCCCTGCCTATCGACCGTTACCCGACCGCACGGCGATTAACTCGCCCACATTGCTTCGCGTACGCTGCCGTCTGGCCGCGTCCGCGCTCCCATCGCCTTTCCCGGCTAAAGACCCGGCGACAGCATTCGCGAGGTCGAAATGCCGCAGGTCCGCCTCGACCATCTGATCAAAAAACTCAGCCAGCCAGGTGCGCGTCGTGTATAACCGTCCCCCGATACGTCGATGCCGAAGATGGAGACGGCGCCCGTCCGCAGCCTTCAGCCCTCTTCGCATGAAGCGCCAGGTTTTGGGATTTGAGCCTCCAGGGTACTCGCGCGAGGCCCTCCTGCAGCGTTAGGAGGTCATCAAGATTCGACGGTTTGCAGTTGTCACGATCCACCTATGGCTCCCTTCAAACATTATGCTCTTCACGCGTTATGAAGGGGTGATCGGCCCGTGTACAGCAAAGAAAGAGAGCGAAACAGAGCTCTCGGGATGCCCTCTTTTGCGTGCCCAGAGGCACAGTGAAGGGCGGTAACGCCACACGATGCCGGACCGCCCTTGAGATAACCAGACGGGCAGCCCATCTCGATAGGCCGACCTGGAAGCGTGCGAAAAAGACTTCCAGGCTGAGCCTTTGAAGGGCGTGGACAGGCTCGCCAGGCTGACGGTGACGCGGGTCCAGACTGGATGCGCAGACCGCCGCTCGGGCGCAGGTCGTCGGCAATGGTCTGCGTCGGGTCGTGAGGCACTGCGAGAAGATCGGGGATGCCGCCCTTCAACCTGACCCACGACGGGATTCGGACCTCACCGCGACGATCGGCCGCAATGTGCCCAGATGCTAGGCCAACCCGGACGTCGCCGCGCGTCGTTTCCTGGCCTCGCGAGCAAGCCAGAACGTCCTGCCGCCATCGGTCAGTCGCCACCCGCTCCCGCGACCGCGCCCCGCATCGACCAAGCCCCGTTCCCGCAGCTCCTTGAGATACCTCTTGGCTGACCCAGCGTTGCTGCTGCCCAGCGCCCACCGGCTGATGTCCTCCTCTCGAATCGAAGCACCGTCGCCGTAGGCCCTCTCCTTCACCAGGTACTCCAGGACCGAATGCAAAGCCCCGTTCTCCGGTGGCCATTCCTCGTCTGGCTCCAAGAGGCACGCGAGCCGCCAGAGGTGCCGTCGAGCCGTCACCATCGCCGTCCGGGCTCGCCCGAAGTCCCTGGCTGCAGCGTCAACGCATTTCTCGGTCTCGGCCACGTCGAAACTGACGTGCACCGCTTCGGCCAGCCCCCTGCGCAGCTCAACCATGTTTCGAACGCATCACGCAGCGACTGCATGGCATCCAGGGCCGCCGCGGCACCAGGAGTCCTCCCCGCCTCGCGAACGGCCTCCGCCCATAGTTGCTCCCGCCGCTCGCACGATCCCCGTCCCTGCAGCCGGAAGCATGCTCGAATGAGCCTGGCTCGATAGATCGGCGAATCATACGCCGGCCGGCGTCGATCCCGCTCGATCGCGTCATCGACGATCGCCAGCTCTCGGCAAATCTGCCAACCGTACCTCCACACCGCGAAGGTAACCCCGCCCTGCCGCGCCGTGAACCGAGCCAGCCAGCGGCCGCTCAGGCGGTGACCGCAGAGATGCCGATCCTGGATGCGATCCGCCGGACAACCAACAATGCTGCCGCGGCTAAGCCCGCGCAGACTCCTGCTGCCGAAGATCGCCGCATAGCACTCCGATGCGTAGTTCGACATGATCCCGTCCTGTTCTGGGCCCACCAGCCGCCGGCGTGCGAGGACGGCCTCACGCCGGCGGCCAGCGGTTCGCGGTTAGCTAGACCGCTGCCCCAAATCAACCTATCCGATCTGACCCGCCACCGCCAGACCGTGCTCGCGGTTCGTTTCCGCATAGATCTGCGTTACGTCCGCCCGCGAGTGCCCCAGCGCGATCTGCGCCGCCTCCAACCCAAACTCGCGCCGCACGGTCGAAGCGAAGGAATGCCGCAGACTGGTTCGGAGCCCAGCGATGTTCTCTTCGCCAGGCCAGCACTTCCCGCCAGCGATCACCGAGCCGACGCCGCCAGGCCATCGGGCTTTCCCCTTTGAGCGGCCGCAGATCCTCCGGTAGCGGCCAGGCCCGGTCGCACGCGTGTCCGATCGCCCGACCATAGGATTGCGTCGACCACCGATCCGCCGGCGATCGCCGCGGGTCCGCCTTGCGGTTCGAGCCACGCTGGTTGCCCTGGTTCGCCGGCGTCACCCGCTTGCTATGGATCGCCTGCATCCGCTCGGCCTCGCTCTCGGCCGGCGAGAAGATCCAGGCCTGCAGGTCCGGCTTCAGCCGCGGGCCCAGCCACTCCTGCGCCTTCGGACCGATGTAGACCTCACGCCCCCGGCCCCGATAGTCCGTCTTGTGGAACATCGGCCGGTAGATCCAGATCCGCCCCGTCGTGTCGATGTCGCCTGTCCGCATGATGCACAGCTCGCCCGGGCGCATCCCGGTCCGCCGCTGCACCTCGATCATCGCCGCCAGCGTCGGCGTGCAGTGCCGCAACGTTGCTTCGACGATCGCCCCGGGTACCGGCAGCACAGGCCGTTCCTCCGGTGCGACCGTCCGTCCCTTCCGCAAGCCTGCGACGGCCTTCAGCGCGTGCCAGGTCTCGCCAGGGACGTAGCCCTCTTCCGCGCCCCATTGGAACATGTGCCGGATCCGCTGGACCTGCTTGTTGATGTGGCGCCTCGACCAGCCCTTGGCGATCATCGCTTCCCGGACGGTCTTGAGGTGTTTCGGGGTCAGTGCCGCTGCCGGCTGGTAGCCGTACAGGCTCGCAGAGGGGTTGAAGGGCAAGGCGGATGTTCGCGGCCTCATTGCTGGGCCGGCCGGCAGAGCCGACGTAGTACGCCTGGCAGAACTTGCGGTATTCGTTGATCAGCCAGTAGACGCTTGGCTGGTCGCCCGCCGGCAGCGGCAGATCCTTGCCGCCTTGAGAGCTCGCCAGAATCTCGTGATACCTTTGCTGGACGCGAGGGGGCGCATCCTTGTCCGCATCGGGCCAGTTGCCCAGGTAGAATACCCGCCCCTGGATCTTGACGTAGCCCTGCTGGGCCCGTTTGTGCCGGCAGAGCGCCGGCATGCGATGCCGCCTGGTCATTGGCACGGCCTCCAGTCAGATGGGTGTAGTCCTACACCCGAACCACTGGTTACGGCCGCACCGGCGAACATCGCCAGGTCATCACAAAGCACGTGAATTCAGCCACTTATCCCTGAACGCACCCCGAGGGAGTCGAACCCACAACCTTCGGATCCGTAGTCCGATGCTCTATCCAATTGAGCGTAGGGGTGCTCCGGCTAACGCCTGCCGCGATGCCAGCCGCACCGCAGACGCATAAGGTTACCCGATTAGCCGCCGCAGTCAAGCCTGGCCGCCCCGCTCGCGACCCAAAACCGTCGGCATCATATCGTCCCGCCATTCCGAAGGTTTTCTGTCATCCCCTGAAAGACATCCTTGACCGCCTTACAATACGTCATCAGGCCTTGCGACAATCGACAGTCGCAATCGGCGGCAAGGATCCGCGGAACTTGCCACGCATCGGGTGCCGAGCCCCCGACGTCGCCATCTGCGCTGCCGGAAAAGCCACAGGTGCGCCACCATACTGCACACTGGCGTTGGTTTCGCAGCCTGCCATGCACCGGGAAGCAGTCGCAATCTGGCCGGCGGCGCTTCCGAGCAAGGTCATTTAATGACTGTTTGATCAGGAAGAATACCCATGAAAATGACTGCGGCACTTCTCTATCATCGCAAACGTGACCTGCTCCTGTCGTTCGCCGGAATGTTCGCGGCAATGGCCTGCATGGCCCCAGGTTGCCAACTCGGTGAAAGCCCCATGGCCTTTTCACCGAACGGCCATGACCTCGCCTTCACCACGGTTGAGCCGCTGCAGACTAATGCCGCTTTTCTCGCCGGACCCCAGGCCTTTCGTCTCATGACGGTCGCCGATCACCACCGGCTCCGCATCATCGAGGAACGCACCGATGCCATGCTGACCGCCCCCGCGTACAGTCCTGACGGCCGGCGTATCGCCTACCTGCGCTTCCCTCTGCAGAGTGCCGCCCAGCAGGAGCGTGAGTCGCGGACCGCCGACGAAAGACTCAAGCCCGTTGAACACGCTGTCGACCCCCGCTGGGTGCAGTGGTGGGCTGCCGCAGGCCATCCGAAACCGACCCCTGCCGCCTCACAACCGGCCCCGGAAACCGCCACGCCAGAGGCCGAAGCCGCGACTTCCCAGCCCGCAATCGATATCATCGATGCCGCCTTGCCCCCTTTGACCGGTGCATTCCCGGCTATCATCGACACTGTGTTTTTGCCGACAGGTACGGCCCAACTTGTCATCCGCGCCGCGGATACCGGCAAGCTGCTTTCCGAGACCGCCGTAGAACTCCCCCACCCGGACGACAAGGCCATCTATATGACCACCTTGCCTCAGTTCACCCCCGACGGCCAGTGGGTTTATCTCAGCATCGGGCAGGTTGC
This sequence comes from uncultured Planctomycetota bacterium, assembly GCA_963787325.1. Lineage (GTDB taxonomy): Bacteria > Planctomycetota > Phycisphaerae > UBA1845 > JANYLN01 > CAWBCK01. The sequence goes on along the minus strand of CAWBCK010000005.1, from coordinate 3,792,691 downwards.
CGTGGCGGTCAATCCCGCGACCGGATGCCAGAGGATCGTCGCCGGCAACAGCCATGGCGTCAGACTCTCCTCTGACGGCCGGACCCTCGCCGTCTCGCTGGATACCGGCAACGACAATGAAAGTATAATCGGCCTGCTCGCCACCGACGGCCAGACGGCCGTCTATCGCCGTCTCCCCTTCGCCCTTGAAGCGCCGCCAGTCTGGACCGACGATCAGACTCTTGCGTTAATCGCCAACGAAGAGGAATCCCGTACCCCCCAGAGCCAGACAAGCCCCCCCTTGCCTGGCGCGGCAAGTTCTCCTGCTGCCAGCCGGGCCGCCCACACGCAGCCAAAGGAACCGACCGTACTGCGCGTTTACCGTCTCCGCCGCGATGGCACGCTTTCCAAGGCAACCCGCGTCCTCGTACCACCCAGCCCCGTCCAGGGCAAGAGCACGGCCAGCGGCATTGCGATAGCGCCGGACGGCGAGCACATGGTCATCGCCAATGGTCCGATCGTGTTCGCCACAACCACCGGCCGAATCCTCGCACGATGGCATAGCGACGAGAAGATCATCCTCAGCAAGCCGACCTTCTCCCCAGACTCCCGCCAGGTCGCGTTCAAAGTAAGCAGGCAGATCGCCAAGAACGTCGAGACTACCGACGCCATAGTCTTCTTCACACAGGCCGGCCGGCTGCTCAACCGCGTTCGGATTCCCCCAATTGCCGCCGGCACCACGCACCCAGCCTCCACGACACAGACAAAGCCGTCCAGCCAGGACTCTCAGCCCCGCACAGACACAGGGAACTAGCAAGTCCTGGGACCAGTAGCATGCTGCCAGTGTTATGTGATTGCCTGTTGCCAAGTCCCGTCAGAGACAGCCGAACGCATTATTGCAGGTATCGCACGACCGACTATGTGAGGAGATGGTCACAAATAACGCAGCTGCGTCGGCCGAATGCCTTCACCAGGACCGCCACCGATGGCAGATAGAAATGGAGTCTACCCCGGCCTTTACGAGGCAGGGGAAGCCGGAGTCTGCGCCTGGAGCCGTCGCGGCCGCCTTAGGCTGCATCAGTTGCGCCCACGTATCAGCCGCGGCGTTGACCTGCTCGGCCGTAGACAGGTTTGACATCAGTTTCGCCATATCAGGCACGTGGGCGCTGCCCGGCACGGTACCGAGTTTCGCGAGCAGCGATTCAGCCTCCTGCGTCACATACGCCAGTTGATAGCGCAGGTGCCAATCCCGAACCGATGCGGCGTCGTAAGGATTCTCCGCCTCGACCGGCACGCCTTCATCCTCGCGTGCCACGGACACCCATCGATCCGCCGCCCCCTCGAGGATCCCCAGCACCACAGGCACGGCCTTGCGTTTGGCGGCCTCCGGCAGATTCACGTCCTGCAGCACGTTCATCGCATAGGCATCCGGATAGAAGCTCGACACAAGATCATTACTGTAGAGCTGCTCCCGCCCCTTAAGCATCTCGATCATCGCGTCGATCACCTGCTCGGTCGACGTCGGCGCCTGGCTGCGGAAGTCCACGGCCTCGTACAGCATCTGGGCCGTCGCCGGATCCCCCTCCTTGGCGCCCGCCTGCTGCAAGGTATTGATGATGCTGTTGACCTGCTTGGCCTGTGTGGCAACGATGTCGTTTCGCATATCGCGAATCGCCTTCGCCGCGCACAGCCGCACCCCCGCATATTGGCTGTTCAGTGCCGCCAGCAACGTGTCCAGGCTGCTTACCTGTCGCACCGATGCCAGCACCTGCGCCAGGTACAACGAGACGCGAGGATCGACCTTCGCCCCCGTCCGGATCCCCAGGTACGGCTGAAAAACCGCAGCGCAGAGATCGGCATACGTCACCCGGAACCCGGGCGTGGCTGGAGAGGCCCCATCCTTTGAGGCGGCCTCTACCATGTTCCGTTTGGTCATGGCCAGCTTCTTGAGATCATTCGCCTTGGCCGCCGCCTGCAGCGCCGCAACATGATCCGTAATCCACTGTCGCAGCAGTGTCTTATCCTGCGCATTCAGGACGTCCTTGCCGCGCAGGGCCGCCGCCGCATCCACCGCCTTGCCACCAGCAGCCGACGGCGCTGCTGCGCCACCGCTGTGCTGACCATGCACACAATCGTTACGAGGAAAGCGGCTATCGGACGAACGGTTATCCGCATCGGTACTATCTCCCACAGCGCCACGGCCAGCCGGCAGCGATTCGGCGCTCCCGGCCGCCCGGGACTACCACCGGCTCGGACCGATCAGCCTAACGGTCCCTCCAAATACTGTCAAGAACTCTCCATTTGAAGCATTTGCAGGCACAGGGTTTATGAAAATGCCATGCGAGACCACATCTAACTGGCTCAGCCCCACTGTCGACCAGCCAGCCAAGCCGACGCATGCCTGCTGCCGCCCACGTTACATCCGCGAGGCGGTGCTCGCGCGTCCGGATTCTAAGTTCCCAGTTCCTGGCGGCACTTCCCATGCCGGCACCTGCGGTTCGAGCAATTTGTCGCACGTTTAAGTCACTGCTTTTGCGGAGAGTTCTTGACCTCGCGGCTCGCCCGTCGGTAGCATATCAAAACGATGCCAGAGCAAACGAGCCCAAGTACTTCGGACAACGGACCCAGAAAGCCCGGCGCTACACCTGTTCCGGAGCCAGCGGTCCGCAGGCTTAGCCTCTATCTTCGCCGAGCTCGAAGCCTTCCATGCCAGTGGTCTGCTGACCGTCTCTAGCAAGCAGCTGGCCGATCCGCTCGGCTTTACCGATGCTCAGGTTCGCAAGGATCTCGGCTATTTCGGCCAGTTCGGCAAGCCGGGCAAAGGCTACAGTGTCACCAGCATGATCGCCACGATCCGCAAGATCCTCGGTACAGATAAGCTCTGGAATGTGCTGCTGGTTGGCGCCGGCAATCTGGGCAATGCCTTGGCAGGCTATCGCGGTTTCGCCCGTAAAGGGTTTCGGATAGTCGCCGCCTTCGATAAGGATCCCAGGAAGGTCGATCAACCCGTCGCCGGCCTGCCTTCGCTGACCGTCCTGCCTCTCGAGAAACTGGAAGAGACGGTCCATCAGACCGACGCGCGCCTGGCCATCCTCGCTGTTCCCGCCGATGCTGCACAGCAGGTTGCCGAGCAGCTTGCCCGTGCGGGGGTCTTGGGCATCCTCAATTTCGCTCCCGTCACGCTGGCTACGCCGCCGGAGGTCATGGTCAACGATGTCGACCTGGCTGTAGAACTGGAGCAGCTGGCCTTCCACGTCAGCCTCACCGCCAGCCAGTCCCGCCGAGGCGAAAGATCGTTCGATCTGACATGCGCGTTTGCTGTTCAACGGGAAGCCAAGGCGTTTCTGCTCATAAGGCCGTGAGATTCCTCGCTGCCCTCAGAATGACACCAGTACCCTGGCTAATTGGCTGCGCCTATCAACGGGCTGGCCGTTCACCGACAGCAGGACCGCCTCACCGACCAGTTGCCCGTTTTCATATCGCTTCGCCACCCGCCACCACGGCTCACCATCTCGCCACTGCTGCACGAGTTTCGACTCTCTCGTACCAGACGATCGCATCATCGTCACCTCATCTTCGTCATGCACGGACCCATCGGCCGAACGCACGCTTAACGGCGATGTGGACTGCGTAGTGGCGGCTTTCTGGCCGCTATCGGTCGTTACGTCCTGCTGCGCCAGGTCGGGCCAATCAAACGGCACCAGGCCCGAACCATCGGTCACAAACGTTGGCCCCTGTGTTTGGCTTGTATAGTCGGTCGTCATGTGCTTCGTGCTTCCGTCCGGACGGACGGACACGTCCTGCAGACGCTCCAGCCGGCCCGTCGCCTGGCAATAGTACGCCCGGTATTTTCGTTGAAAGCCCGTGGCCTCCGGTGGGAACGTTATCTTTACCTCAAAACACTGCGTCTGCCCTACCGTCTTGACGCCGACCACCTCGAACGTCACCGAGACCATCCGCCCCTTCATCTTCGTTGTGCCCATTCGGGCCCTCTTATCCGGGCGGAACACCTGGCCATGCCAAGCCCCGACCTGCCACGTATCGCCCAGATGCCACGACGGCGTCGCCTGGCCCAGCGCCGCCGCAGGCCACACCACAATCATCGATACCGCCGCCACAGCACCCAACACCAGACGGCACGCATTCCTCGATCCTGTTCTCATCGCTGCACCCCTTATAGCCCTACGGTACGTACAGCCCATCCACCAGGTCCCTGGTCACGTACGGGTTCTTGGCCTCCCACGGGGTACCCGTCAGTCGGTAGAGATCGTGCGGAGGATAGTGACTGGCATAGACCCAGTTCTGGTTGGGCGAATTCGCGATAACCTGCCCCTGGCTGTCAAATTCCAGCCGATAGACGAACTCTTCGTGCCGGTCGTCTGTGTAATCGGTCGGAGGCGGCCACGGACCGAAATTGGAGTACACATCCATATCGATCTCGACCTGCCGCTCATCGTTACTGCCCGGCACCTCCCGCCAACTGCTCGAGTACTTATAGATAGCCTGGTTCCATACTTCGTCTGACAAATCGGGAGGCGTGGCGATTGCCCGCATGTCACTCTGCACCGCCACACCATCTTCGCGAATGCTGGTGCGAAGGATGCGGTACAGATCGTCGCAGTATTGGTCAATATCCTGCCCTAACTTGCTCGTCGGGGCCGTGGCCGGGATATACGAAACGCTCAAGCTCGGATCGAAGTACGGATCGTTATCCGCCAACTCCGTATAGAGCCCCTTCATATCATCGACCGTGAAGAACACGCCGTTTCTGACCGTACTCTGTGGCACGGGCACCATAATCGAGGCGATCGACCACCCCCAGCAATGTCCGAACCAGTACTCGCCGGTCCCCTCATTCGCCTCCTCCCACTGGCGGGCATGCGTCAGGGCCATGGGCGGCCCGCTGATATCGTTGCCAGCCGTCAGCCGCACGTCGTCGATGTTCCATCCGCCATACGTCCAGCCCACATCCGTCGGCCCCATCACCCAGCGGATATAGACCGTCGGCTGATTGTCAGCCACCGAGGAGATGTCATATTCCTGTAACGACCACGTCGTCTCGGTCAGCGTGGGCCCACTGAAGTCCCATACCGTCACCCAGTTCGTACCGTCATTGGAGACCTGCACGCTGGCATGGTCGTAGATCGACTGTTCCAGGCCCATCCATCGCCGGAACCGCAAATGCACCCCGCTCTGGCCACTGCAATTGATCGCCGTTGTCGTCAAAGACGTCGGCCCAAGGTTGTTGGTGTACCCGCCGTTGAGGTTGTATCCGTAGACGTGGGTGCCGGTATATCCCGAAGTCGGGTCCGCCCCGCCGTGATCGCCGCCCTGGCCGGTCGGCACGCCCCAGGCCCATTTGCCTTGCGTCGTCCAGCCGGGGTTCGTGTCCATTGTCTGTTCGTAGAAGCTGTCGACCGGCGGCGGCCCTGCGTTCCCGGCCGTCAACTCGATATCGTCGATGTTCCAGCCGCCGTAGGTCCAGCCCACGTCCGACGGCCCCATTACCCACCGGATGTAGACGGCTGGCTGATCGTCCGCCACGGAGGAAATGTCATACTCCTGCAGCGACCAGCCCGTCTCAATCAGCGTCGGCCCGGAGAAATCCCACACGGTCGTCCAGTTCGAACCGTCGTTGGAAACCTGTACGCTGGCATGGTCGTAGATCGACTCCTCCACGCACAGCCACCGCCAGAACCTCAGATGCACCCCGCTCTGGCCACTGCAGTCGATCGCCGTCGTCGTCAGTGACGTCGGCCCGAGGTTATTGGGATACCCGCCATTAAGGTTATAGCCGTAGACGTGCGTCCCCGTGTAGCCGGAAGTCGGATCCGCTCCGCCGTGATCGCCCCCCTTTCCCTTGGGTACGCCCCAGGCCCATTGCCCCTGCACGGCCCAACCCGGATCGCTGTCGAGCGTCTGCTTGTAGAAGGCGTCGACCACGGGCATGCTTATCAGCCTGTACGTCGTCGATGTTCCAGCCACCGTACGTCCAGCCGACGTCCGTCGGCCCCATCACCCAGCGGATGTAGACGGTCGGCTGATCGTCGGCCACCGCCGAAATATCATAATCCTGGAGCGACCAGCCCGTTTCGATCAGCGTTGGGCCGGAGAAGTCCCACACGGTCGCCCAGTTCGCTCCATCGTTGGAGACCTGTACGCTGGCATGGTCGTAGATGGACTCCTCCACGCAAAGCCATCGCCGGAATCGCAGGTGGACCCCGCTTTGGCCGCTGCAATTGATCGCCGTCGTCGTCAACGACGTCGGCCCAAGGTTATTGACGTACCCGCCGCTGAGGTTGTAGCCATAGACGTGTGTGCCACTGTAGCCGGCCGTCGGATCGGCGCCGCCGTGATCGCCACCTCTTCCCGTCGGCACACCCCAGGCCCAGGCGCCTTGGGTTGCCCAGCCGGGGTTGCTGTCGAGTTTCTCTTCATAGAAGGGGCTCGGCGGCGGCGGGGCGGTGCCCGTGCTCGTCAGCTGGACATCGTCGATGTTCCAGCCACCATATGTCCAGCCCACGTCTGAAGGCCCCATCACCCAGCGGATATACACGGAGGGCTGCCCGTCCGCAACGGAGGAAACATCATAATCCTGGAGTGACCAGCCGGTCTCGATCATTGTCGGGCCGGAGAAATCCCACACCGTGACCCAACTGGTCCCGTCGTTGGAAACCTCCACGCTGGCATGATCGTAGATCGACTGCTCCACGCAGAGCCACCGCCGGAACCGCAGATGAACCCCGCTCCTGCCGGTGCAGTCAATGGCCGTCGTCGTCAGCGACGTCGGCCCAAGATTGTTGGGATACCCGCCGCTGAGGTTGTAGCCGTAAACAGCCGTCCCGGTGAAACCGGACGTCGGATCCGCCCCGCCGTGATCGCCGCCGTTGCCCGCCGGCGTGCCCCACGACCATGCCCCTTGCGTCGTCCACCCGGGATCACTGTCCATGTTTTCCTGGTAGAAAGGCGTTCCCGCCACAGGGGACGGGCCGCCGTCATACACCTCATCGTACTTGTCCAGCGGGCCGCCCGCGTCATGGAGCGTCGGACCGGACGTACCGACCCAAGGCCACCACCATCCGTTCCAGGGTCGGATCGCTGCCTGGCCGTCCTCGACAAAACTGTTGGAGATGCCCGAGGTACCGCCTGGCACAAGAAAATAGAACCACCCGTACTGCCCCGCCGGGACGGTGTAGGTGCACGGATACCCCTGTGCCACAATGGCTGAATCAAGGCTGCCGTCGTAAACCTGCTGGGCAACGCTCGCGGTCAGATCCGTTCCGTTGGTGTAATAGAGAATGGCATTGCCGTTGAGTGTCAGAACACCGCCATATCGAGACGGTACGTAGATCTTGCCCACCTCAGACGACGACAATGCCGTCGTATAGCCCAGCGGGTGCTTGCGTATGCCGACCGCTCCCGCAGCGACCATCACCGTCGTCGTCCCGGCACGGACGGCGCCGAGCACGACCTGTGCCGTGATCGCCCCGGCCTGACTGCTCGGCAAGCCAGCCAGACCAGCCAGGCCCGCAACGGAAATGATTCCCCTTCTCAGCCATCGACACCGTCCAACGCCGTCCGCCATGGTGACACCCCCCACGTCACAGTTGTCTGAGTAGCCCCCCAGGCCCCGTGCCTCCGCACCTTGCGAACGCAACGTACGAGCCAGGGGCCACTGGCATCTTCTCTGCCAGTATGCCGCCTTAAAACGGGCATCGGCGCCTGCAACCGGTCTTGTAGAGCCTCAGCCTTGCAGGCCTTTCTGTCATCTTGCCCGCCAACTGGAGACCTTGGAGCCACTCGCAGGTACTATCCAGCCGCTGCTGTTGTGCATGCCAGGAAAGGTCGATGCCGAATCCCCCGGAAGCGACCCCTTCACTCCTCAAACTCATTGAATTGTTGCGCCCCATGGTGTCCAGTCAAGTCGACACCCCGCGATAGCCGTCCGCGCCGTTGCAACGCGTCTGCTCAGCCAGGCCGACAAAACCCGCTTGTCTCGCCACACGGCCAGACACCCGGACAGGCCGTCGAATCGTAACATATTGGGCGCCAAACGGTCGCCGCTGCGCAGTGCGCACTGTGATCGGCTGACTCTGCCCCCCGGCCGAAATCGTGCTGCCGGCGGATAGCGCCCTCGGCTTTTTGCCTTGAGCAATCCATCCTCTTGGTGGTATATTGGTTTCGAACCGGGTGGATCGCGTATAGGTGCACCGCCCTGACATGGGACTTCCCCCCTACCGGAAAGAAGGTCATGACGCACGACGAGCCCAAAACGACCTCCTTTACGACAAACACCAGTAGCTTCATACTGGAACGGCTGAAAGACCCCGATGATCGTGGCATCTGGCAGCAGTTCGTCGAGCACTATCGCCCCGTCATCATCCGGTCCGCCAGGCGGTTCGGTCTCAACGAGGAAGACGCCCAGGATGCCGCACAGCATACCCTCATGGCGTTCTTTACCGCCTACCGCGACGGCAAGTACGATCGCGAAAGGGGCCGGTTGCGACACTGGCTCTTCGGCATCGCCCGGCATTCGATCCTCAACGTCTACGAGAAACGACGCAATCGTGAGGTCAACGTCTCAGGCCCGACTGACCAGACCGGTTTTTTCGCAAGGGTACCCGGAGACGACCGTCTCGAAGAGATCTGGGAGCACGAATGGCGAGAAACCCTGTTGCAGCAGTGCCTGATCCAGGCACGACGGGAATTCGACGCCAAGACCTTCCGCGCCTTCGAGATGTTCGCCCAGGACGGCCTGCCCGCAAAACAGGTCGCTGAGCAGCTTGGGATGACGAGCAACGCCGTCTTCATCGCCAAACATCGAATCTTGAAACGCATCCGCGAACTGCTGCCGGAGATGGAGTAGGCCCGATAAACCCTTTGCCCGTACCAGATCCATATGTACCCTTCGGAAAGGTCAGCCTTCCGTCGGAGGAATACCGATAGAGGGGCCTGTCGAGGTTCTATTGGCATCCGCACCGGATGGAAGGTTGCGTGCGTGCCGAAACAAGATGGCCAGGGGCTCGGCCACAACGGAAAAGTATGGCTGTAGAGAAGACAGATTCATGTCCTCCGGAAGAGCAGTTGGAGGCATACATCGCCGGTGGATGCACCGACGATGAGCGTGCCGCCGTCGAAGCTCATCTGGTCTCCTGCGCGCTGCCGGCAGTATGTCGATGATGCTAAGGCCAACCAGGACGTCCTGGAAAGTGTCCAGCGGGTCATGCGCCGCAGCGGCTCCGGCTCGCTGCCGCGAAATCCCCAGACCGGCGCCCTGCTGATCGAAGGATATGAAATCCTGGAGGAGATCGGCCGAGGCGGCATGGGCGTCGTCTACAAGGCTCTGCAGACCAGCACGCGGCGGGTCGTCGCCCTGAAGGTCATGCTCGACGGCCCGCTGGCCAGCGACAGTGCAAAACGCCGCTTCGAGCGCGAGATCGAACTGGCTGCCAACCTAAGCCATTCCAACGTCGTCGCCATCCACGACAGCGGCCTCAGTCACGGCCGATACTACTTCGCCATGGACTACATCGCGGGCGAGCGTCTGGACCGTTACGTCAAGAGCCGTGACCTGCCCATCCAGGAACGCCTCGTCCTCCTGCAGAAGGTCTGCCGGGCGATCCATTACGCCCACCAGCGCGGCGTCATTCACCGCGACCTGAAGCCCTCGAACATCCTCGTTGACGAGCAGGGCGAGCCGCACATCCTGGACTTCGGTCTCGCCAAGACCGCCGCCTCGGCACCCGGTGAATCCCTGCTGATATCGATCAGCGGCGAGGTGCTTGGAACCCTGCCGTACATGGCCCCGGAGCAGGCCCGTGGCGATAGCCATGAGATCGACTGCCGTACGGACGTCTACGCCCTCGGCGTGATCTTCTACGAGCTGCTCACCGGCAAGTATCCCTACCCCGTCGCCGGCCAGATGGCGGACGTGCTTAAGCACATCGCCGAGTCCGAACCGGCCAGGCCCAGCACGATCTATCGCACCATCAAGAACGACCTGGAGACGATCGTCCTCAAGACGCTCGCCAAGAAGAAGGAAGCACGATACGAGTCTGCCGGTGCATTGGCGGCTGACATCGCCCGTTACATGGCCGGCGAGGCGATCGAGGCCAAACGGGACAGCGGCTGGTATGTTCTGCGCAAAACGTTACGCAGACACAAATGGCCCGCCGGAGCTGCCGCCGCGTTTGTGCTGCTGGCGTCGACGGCTTCGGTCATTACATTTCGCTTGTACCGACAGGCGAGCGTGGCCCGTACGATGGCGGTCACGCAAAGTCACCGCGCCGAGCAGAGTGCCCGGCAGCTGGCAGCGGAACTGTCAGCCAGAACGGTCCAGGCGGCACGCGACCTCCTCCAGGCCGGAAACGTGGCCCAGGCGGAAAGCCTGCTGTGGCGCCAGTTCCTGCAGAAACCCGGCGATCCGTACGCCCTCTGGACACTTCGCGAACTCTACGCGCAGGAGCCGTGTCTCGGCAAGGTGCGGGCCTCCACGGTGCCGGTCCCGACAATCGCCTTCAACCCGGCCGGCACGATCCTGGCGACCGGCGACCTGCAAGGCGCGATCAAACTGTGGCAGATGCCGGCTTGCCGGCACGTGCACACATTCCTTACCCAGGCGCCGGACATCACCTCGGTGTGCTTCAGCCCCGACGGCAAATGGCTGGCCTGCAGCAGCACAGATCGGAAGGTCCGCCTGCTCAACGCGGCATCCGGCAAGGTCGTATACAGCTGGAACATCTCGCCGGATGCGCCTGTCGCCGACCAGACAACGGGTATCAACTGCCGGCCGGCTTACACGCTTGCCTTCACTCCGAATGGCGAGATGCTTGCGGGCTGCACGGGCGGCGATGTGCAGCTTTGGAACGTCCGCTCCGGGGCGACACTGTCTCGCCTGTCCGGCAATCACGAGCCGGTGACAACTGTAGCGTTCAGCCCGAACGGACAGACCCTCGCGGCAGGCCGCGAGGATGGGGCAATCGTTCTGTGGAACGTTACGACCGCTTCGCCCCGCAAGACGCTTGCCGGGCATCTTGCGGCTGTCACGTGCGTCGCGTTCAGCCCGGACGGCCGGATGCTTGCCTCCGCGGGACGCGACGGCGCAGCCATTTTGTGGCAGGTGTCTGACGGGCAGTGTCTTGCCAGTCTCGACGGGCTCAACTGCTGGGTGCATTCCGTCGCGTTCACGCCGGACGGTTCGGCCTTGGCAACGGGCGATATCCGTGGCAACGTGCGTCTTTGGAGCCTGGCATCGGGAACGTGCATACAGTCCATTCCTGCGCATGTCGAAGGAATGCACGAGGCGCTGATGCCTGCCGTAACTGTCGCGGTGCGTCCACAGGGAGACGTACTGGCTACCACCGGTGCGACGGGGGTCGTGAAACTTTGGGACCTGGCGAGAAATCGCGACATGCTGAAACTGGCCCAGACGAATGGTCCCGTTCGAAGTGTAGCGTTTGGCGCCGACGGCAAGACAATCATATCTCACCAGGCAGACGGCCAATCGTATGCGTTCGACCTGACTGACAGGCAGTGCGCGGTACCGGAGGGAGATTCCAGGGCCGGCACTGGCGGACAAGCCGCCAGTGGCACCCGGAACGCGGACAACAATGGCACCGCAACCGGTCACGCGCATTCTGCGAGCGACTGGGACGACCCGCAGCTGGCACGACACCAGGCCCCGACGGCTACCTGCCGGGATGGGCGAATCACGGCTCGCATCGAAGGTGATGCGATCGCGGTTCATTCGGCGAACGCAGGCAGTGAAAAACCTCTGCCAGGACATATCGGCACGATCTGGAGCGTAGCCGTCAGCGCGGACGGCGAATGGCTCGCGGCAGGCGGCAGCGAAGGCGCGAGGCTTTGGGAGGTTGCCTCTCGCCGCTGCCTGCCCGTACTGCAAAGCGAAACAGGGCCGGTCTATTCGGTGGCGTTCAGCCCGGACGGCCGGACCCTGGCGACGGCGGAGGCACACGCGGTCCGGCTCTGGCAGGTGCCATCGGGCAGATCGGTGGCCACGTTGATTGGTGACGGCAGGCTGGCATGGGGACTGGAATTCAGCCCGAACGGCCGGCTGCTGACCTGTGCCGGCAATATGGGCGTGCGGGTGTGGGATCTGGCCCGGTATGACCGGTGCCTGCTGGGCAATTACGCGTTCTACCTGGAGGAGGCCCGGCACTCGGCGGATCTGGCCGGCCGCATCAGCGCCAAGGCCGTCGACGACTGGGCGAAGGGACTGGCAGCAGCCGGCGAGCAGCCGCTCTGGAAGACGTCCGCCGGCGCAAAACACGCCGTCACGCCACAGGCCGTGGCTGCCTGGGGCGGGGTGACGCGGCACCGGCTGATTCTGGCGCGTCGCGGCGCCGGCGCCAAAATGCCACTGTCTGACCTGCCCGTTCAAGGCGCCATGGACCCGCCGGTCCGCGCACTTAACTTTATGGCTGGGCCGGGACTTACGCGTCAGCACACGATCACGACCTCGGGTATTTCGGAGGAACGGCGTCGCTCGGCGGCGTATCAGCGCCAGCGCACAAACCGCCAACCCGCGCCAGGCGGCCGCCACCCAACCGGCCGCGAATTCGGACACGTCGGCTGGTTAACGGCAATCGCTGGCGATGGCGGCGTCTGGTTGACGGCAAGACTGGTTGACCAATACCTGGTTGCTGACAAAGGCTGGTGGATGGCAACAAAAAAGAGCAGCCGGGTTGCCAGATCCTTGCATATCCGGCACCCGGCTGTTGCCTCTCTCCTGTCCCCTTACAACTTCGTGAATCACCCTTTGCCAGAGCGGTCACGTTTTGTCTGTAACCGGCGTCGCGATGGTCCGATAACCATGCGCGGTTTCCAGCAACCTTACGTGCGTCTCGGCGAATCGTCTTTGGCGGGGGTAGACCTCAGCTCGTCCTGCCCCAGTTGGCTACCAGCAGTTGGAGATCACCGATGTTGACGTGGCCGTCGCCGTTGAGATCGGCATAGTCGTTGTAATCCGGGGCGTCTTGCGACTGGCCCCATACGACCACCAGTTGCTGGAGGTCGCCGACGTTGACGCAGCCGTCGCTGACGATATCGCCAACCAGTTTCTTGACCATCAAGGCGAACGGCTCGACATCGAGGGCATCGCTGGGTTCGACGGTATATGTATCGCTGTCCGGCAAGGCCTGGCCCTGCTCGGTAAGCACGAGCGTATCATCAGGCGTGTTGGTTGTCGCGACCGACACAGCGAACGTGCTGCCAGCCATATCCAACGCCGCTCCCCGAACCTTGCGGGGCGGTATCGCCGCCGAGGCTGAAGGCCTCCGAGTCGGGCACTGTCACCGGCCCGTCAAATACCAGCCGAATGATGTTGTTCACCGTCCGCGGGACCGTCTGCCCGGACGGCAGGATGGCAATCAGATTTCGGCCGCGAACATGCACGGCATCGAGGCCATAGTTCAACAGGAGGGGCATATCCGTGCTATCCATCAGGGGCGACGGCGGGAAGTTGGCCAGGAGATTCTGGTTCTTGCGAACGATCGCCCCGCTCGCGCTCAGCAGATCACCACTGGTGATCGATCGGCCGTACTTGTCGGTAAAGTCCTTGCTGACGCTAAACCAGATCTGCGGCGCGGCAGACGACGCCGCGGTCAGCGCAGCAACATCCCAAGGCCGGAAACGGACGACGTACACGGCATCGAGCCCCATGTTGACGGGGCTTGGCTGGGTGTTATCGACGTTAGCAGGCGGCACCAGGAAGTTCCGCAGCAGTTGGGCATTGGTCGCGACGACATAGCCCTTGGAACTGAGCAGGTCGCCGTCGCTGATGTATCGGCCGAGTTTCTCGTCGAACCAGCCGGTGGTGGTGGAAAACCAGATCTCCGGCGGCTTTACGCTGTCGGCAGTGGGGAGGAAGTAGGGGATGTAAACGGCATCGAGACCCATATCCTGCAACGGGGGCATCGGATGGAAATTACCCATCAGCTGGGCGTTGGTTGCAACGATCCGGCCCGTGTCGCTCAGCAGGTCGCCGTCGGAGATGTCCACGTTCAGTGTCGAGCTATGGAACCCCTTCTTGACGCTGAACAGAATGTTCGGCCGGAGAGTCACCGTCGGCGAGAAGAACCGCATCTCGAACAGTGCATCGAGGCCGTAATCGACCGGCAGGAGATTGCCTGACGCATCATATGTCTGCGGCGGACCGAACTTACTGACGAGCTGCGCATTGCGGGCAAGCACAAAGCCTCGCCCTGATGCCACGTCCCCGTCCTGCAGGACGCCTATACCGGCGGTCGTACCGAAGTAGTATGGTTTCTCGAGGCTAAAGAGGATTTCATAAGGAAAGACAGGTGCCGTCGGCGGTTCGGCCGTCTGGGCATAGACCGTTTGGCCGGCTGTCAGCAGCGTGGCCCCGAAAACTGCCAGACCCAGCATTCGAGATGTCATGTTCGACCTCCTTCGAATCAGTCTGCAGCAAAGGCTCAAGCCGGCACGGTCACACGAGACGCTACGTGCACGGGTAATACCTTCTGTCAGCATATAACGCTTCTGCTCATCACATATTTCGAGGCTACGACGTTTTCACGCGCAACAGAGCGAGGAAGCGCAACACTACCCGCGACTACCTGGGGTCATCGTTAATGCGTGTGACAGCTCCCACGCCCCTGATGCGTCCTGCCTGCCTGGTTGCCATGCGAAGGGCCTATAACAATTTATCCCGGTTCGACCCCGGCTGCAAGCATCTTCTCTGCCGCCACATGAGGCAGGCGTCAGGCAGCGCCGGCAGATTCAGGTCACTCGTGAGGGCCTGGCGCTGCCGGCGGCTTGCTGGGCCCCTTGGGTCGGCACGCCCTGCTCAGGGCGACCAGGATCGCAGCCAGGATGAAGGCGAGGATCAGTAACTCTGCTGCTCGCCAGAAGATATGATCGACGAGGTCGGTACCGCGTCCGGTTGCCGTCTGCGAAGACCGGTCGATCACCTGCTGGATCGAGGCGGGCAGGTCCTGTACGACGGCCACCAGTTTGTCCGAGGTCTTTGAGATGCGGTCGAGGCTTTCGGTCGTGACCTGAACTGTACGATTTCGATCAACATCTGTCAGGATCAGTCTGGCCTGTCCCCCCATATCAGACGGCAGCATATCCAGAATCCGGGCGTATTGTTGCAGGAGGGGCTGCATGTCCTGCACGAGTACGGTCAGACGGTCGGTGCTTTGCGAAATGCGGCTAGCGCTGGCCAGAGCGGACTGCATCGATTCGTTCTTATCGAGGAACAGCATGAACTGCTCCGCCTGCCAGCGGGTATTGCGGGGCAGGTCCTGAATCACGTCCGTCAGGCGGTCAATAGTCGGCCCCCACTCCTTGATGTTGCTCACGCCCTCGTTGATCTTCTGTGCCGTAAACAGCGGCGCCAGCGGCAGCCCCACCACGCCCAGCACGCCGCTCAGCAGGGATTGATTCAGCCGCAGCGGAACGGGCTCGGTCGTCCGGAACGTTCCCTCCAGGGGAAACTTGGCCGCGTATTCCTGCACTCGCTGGCGAACCTTCTGTATCTCCTCCTTCGTCATGTGCCGACTGGCGACGTTTTCGATCGTGCTCAGTGCCTCTTTCGCGGCTTTGACTGCGGTCGGTTGCTCCGGGCCGAACAGGTCCTTGCCGGCACCGGTGCTCAGGAAATCGTACTGCCGCATGCAAACGGCCCATACGTCGAGCAAGGCAACGGCCGGGGCGCCGAGGAGATCGAGTCCTGCACCTCTGTGACCATGCGTGTCTTCCAGAGGACGCTGGCCCGGCGAATCTCGGGGTTGCTGGTGTGGTCGGCGATGGAGTCGGCGGCCTCGCCGATAAGGCTCTGGAAGTCGTTCTCAAATGAACGGAGGTCGTATTCGAGGGCCTCCTGATTGATGTTCGCGGCAGGGACCTGGACGTGCGGCAACCTCTCGGCCTTCCGGCCGGCGCCCCTTCCGGCTGGTTGGGAACCGGCTGCCGCGCAGCCGACCAGCGCCGACAGCAGCACCGCTGCCAACCCATACGCCAGGCACAGCCAGATGCGTGAATCCCGCCCGGGTCCCATGCGCGGCCTCCGTCTGGCTTATGCTATGTACTGGCCAGTACGTGCGGCAAACGGAGCGAGGTGTGAACGGTACGCACAGCGGCATTACTTTTTGATATGACGGCCGGGGGTGAACAGCTGTTCGGTCGTCCCGGCTGGGCCGGTCATCCTCGCGGAGAGAGCTGGCAGCGTCGGGCCGTTGGGGATCTTCCATGGGACCAGGCCGAAGTTAACCGTGACCGTATAGCCGTTGGCGAAGGCAGTCTGCTGGACCGACCGATCCGGCGTCAGGAAGCGGTGATCGGTCATCTCGGCGTAGGCCGTCTTGCCGGCTACCGTGCAGGCGTCGCGATAGCTTCTGCACGAACCGGCTGCGATGCGCCCGCCAGAACTGCCAGTCGAACATGAACATGGCCGGGGTGCCGTAGAGGGCGTTGAACAGGTCGCGATCGTCCCAGACGGACGGGATCTTGTTGCTGTAATCGCCCCAGTACCAGTAGGACACCACGCAGTCGTGATAGACCAGCTCCCACAACGGCAGCCGATATTTCCAGCCGACCTGGAACTTTTTGACCTGCGGCGGTGCCTGGTCCAGGATCTTACTCATGTTGCGCCCGGCATTGTGGCAGCGATAGGGCCCGAGGCTCATCATGCCCTCGAAGTAGTCGACGTAGGGAACGGCTGCGTCGTGACCCGTCTCCGAGCCGGTCACCAGTTTGCAGTCCTTCGAGACGTACCGCAGCAGTTCCATTCGCCAGAGCCGGCTCTCACTGCGGGTCATGGGATGGTCCGGCGAGTAACACTCCCGCCAGGGCGCCGCCGTGGCTGTATCGATGAACCGGCAGCGATATGGATGCTGCGCCAGGTCCGCCGGGATTCGCTTTTGTGCATACTTCAGGGCCTGCTTGTCGCACATCACGCCGCACGGGTACATCGTGCCGTCCTTGGTTTCGACCTCCCACCCGTGAAGCCAGTTGCCGGCCTCGTCCAGGATGATGTCCTTGGGCCATGCCCCTTCCGGCCAGTCCGGGTGGATCCCCTGCAACTTGCCGAACATGGCCGGGTTCATCACGTCCTGGTAGATGTCGTACCGACTGGTCAGCACGCCGGCACGATTCATGGCGGCGATGTCTTCGGGCTTGCCGCGACGGCTCCAGAGAATATGGTCGATGCCGGCCTGCTTCATGTCCGCCACCACCAGCAGCGGGTCCTTCTCCCAGCACCAGACATCGACCGCCCCGGCCAGCAACGCGATGTTGCGATTGGCATCGCGTTTCTGGGCCAGTGTTTTCAGCAGGCCGATCTTCCTGGCATACCGGCGATACTGCTTGCACATCGCCACGTAGCCGCCGCGATCCAGAAAAATGTACCGCATCCGACGGACCGGGCCGAACGTGCCCATCTGCGAGTCCCATTCGGGCTGGACGTAGAGGTTCCCGCCGGTCTTGTCACTGCGTTCGATCCGGACGGCCGCATTGTCCGGCGTCTCCAGGATCGCCATCTGGCCCGTCTTGCCATCGGTGACGCCCCAGAAGGACATGCACAGGCCGTGGCCACCGTAGCCGATCAACCGCATCGGCTCGATAGACGCATCATCCACCGGGTAGGAAATGCCCTCGTTCAGCGGCACGACCAGACAGGTCCCCTTGCCGGTGACGAACGGCGCGGGCCAGGAAAGCGGGGCCGGCAGATCCCCGTTGGCAGAAAGCTTCAAACTGAACTCGCCCAGTCTCTCGTCGAACCGCAGATTTACCTGGATATCCAGCCCTGACGGCACGTGATAGAGGGTCATCCGCATGCCGGTCTTGTCAGCCTTGGCATCGCGAACGACGACATCGTGACTGATCGCCTTCTGCGTCCAAGTTTGCTTACAGCGAAGATCCGTGACGGCCACCGTTGCGTCACGCGTATTGAATGTCACCGCAAGGGCGGGATTGCGAATGGTGATCGTCTCCGGCAGGTCTTTGTTGCGCAGCGCAGCCAGGGTCGTCGTCTTGCGGCACGAGAAACCTTCGATCCAAACAATCGCCGGGCCGTCACCGGTCACGCGGGGTTGAATCTTTGATATGCCGGCCGGCACAACCATCCGCGACTGCAGATGCCGCCAGTCGTGCGTGCCGCGCTGCGAACGCTGCCCCAGCATCCATTCGTGCACTTTGCCTTTCGAATCGTACGTTGCTGCACCGATGTGAGCGGCGCCCTGCCCCTGCACCTTCATCCACGCAGAGATCTCAAGGATGTCACCCGGCTCGACCGCTATCTCCTGCCGGCGAACCAGGCTCCAGTCCTTCGGACCGGTATGCTCGACGCGAACGGAGGGCACGTCGCCATGGCGCACCGTTTCGTCTACCGTCGCCGTCCCCGTCTTCGCCTGGCGAGTCCACAGCGGCCGCCAACCCGTCAGCGCATCGGTCCGGACCCGCTGCGTTGAACCGCCGGCCAGGCACGCGGTCGCCGCCATCAACGTTGCCAGCACTGGCACGCACATCCTGCGTCTCATCGTCAGACCCTCCTGGATCGAGAGCCGGTCAGGCTTCCTCAGCCTACGCTGTTGGCACAGGCGGTTCAAGCCAGTTGCAGCGGAATCGGCCTGTAGTATAATCGCCTTGTGCTGTGGAGCAGGGTCTTCATTTGCCTCCTGTGAAGGCACAGGCGCCTTGGAGCACCTTTGCGTTTGTTTTCCTCGGCGATATCCCGATCAAATCAAGCATAGATTGCTGCTTCCACAAAGGAGAAGCACATGGCGCGAAGGCTGCCGCTTGGGATGGTTGGCATTTTCTTTCTGACAGGCATTGTAACAACCGGCAGTGCAGCGGTTACTGCGAAGGCAACCGCCGCGGCCCCAGCCATCGAGGTCGCATCGACAAACGGTGTGCACGTGCCGCCGGACATCCGCTTCGCCGACGGTCCGCCGGTCTACGCGGTCATCGAGGCGAAGAGGCCCCCGAAGATCGACGGCAAACTCGACGATGACTGCTGGAAATCAGCCCGACCCATGGGTCAGCTCTACCTGGATACCGGCGAGGGGCCTCTGCCGCTTCAGACCATCGCCCGCATGGTCCATGACGACAAGTACCTCTACGTAGCCGTCGACTGCCGGCATCCGAACGTCGGCGAGTTCACCGTCCGCAAGGGACAGCGCGACGCAATCAGCTGGCGTGGCGAGACCATTGAACTGTTCCTGCACGCCAACCGCGCCCAGCCTGCCTACGTGCAGGTGATCTTCGACATGAGCGGCGCGTTCCGTGACATGCTCTGGGGCCGGCCGCAATGGGACGGTGACATCACCGCAGCCACGGACGTCGGGGGCACCGGCTGGCGGCTGGAGGCGAAACTGCGCATGGCGGACCTGGCCAACGGCGCGAAAACCGACCCCTTCCTTTGGGGCGCCGAACATCGCCCGCAACAGCGGCGATGATTCGGCCAGCTGGGCCCGCATCTTCGGCAACTACCAGCAACCCGATCGCTTCGGCCTGCTGACGTTCAGCCGGGGCGATGTCGCCGTCGACGATGTCGGGGTCGGTTTCTTCGCGAAGCCGGACCAGGCGTCCACGGCAATACCGGTCCGCGCGACCGTCCGCAATCTCGGCGACAGGCCCATCGAGACGGCTGTAACCTTCCAGCCGGCCCCCTTGCAGGAGGGCTGCGGCGCCTTGAGCCTCCGCCAGGAGCTGCAGGCCTCGAAGACCGCGGATTTCTCTGCTCGTCTCGATACCAAGGACGCCGGCGAGGTGGTCGTAAAGGTCTTAGCACCGGACGATCCCAAGCCGCTCTTTGAGGCCACGCTTCCTGTTTCGCGTGCAGCTGCAACGACTGACAACACCGTGTGCAAGAATCTCTGCTGCGCGGTGCGGCCTGTCACCACGGCCGCCCTGTCAAAGGAACAGGCCGCCGTCTACCTTATGGCCCGGTCCCTTCTGGGCAGGCAGCAGCGGCTGTCCGGCCGGCTCCGTCTCGTTCGGCAGAAAGACGCCACGGTTGTCTGGCAGCACGACATCACACTTGAACTCAACGCCTTCGCTGTAGCCGCACAGCGGGTGAGTCTGCCTGTCGACCGGATGAATCCCGGTCAGTATGCCGTCGAATGGATGCCCGACCTGGATGCCAAGGACGGTCTCGTTCGCACGGAACTGGAATATACCCCCATGAACCTTGCGCAGCTCAGGGGCATGGTGAAGTCGCCGGCTGCGCGGAACGTTCTGGCAAAGTTTGATTGTCCTGTGCCGAGGGATACCGCGGACCTGGCGCTGCTCCAGGCCCGCATCGACCGGCTTGTCGACCGCCTCGAACGCCAGACCGTACTGAAGCAGAACGACATTACTCCCGGCACCCTCAACGCCTATCGCGAGATGATGGAGGTCGTCAGCACGCTTCGCACCGGCAAGGACTATTGCAGTGCCCAGCGAGGGATCTTCGAGACCGCCTTCTTCTCGCCGGTCGACGGTTCGGCCCAGCCGTTCAGCCTTTATGTTCCTGCTGACTATGACCGCAACGGTAAGAAGACCTATCAACTTATCGTCCACCTGCACGGCTCCGGCAGCACCCATCGGCGGGATGGCAGCATGGCCACCGACACGGGCGATGCGATCGTACTGTCGGTGTTCGGCCGCGGCCGGTTCTATGGCTATGGTCCGATCTCGGCCGACGAGGTCATCCGTGAGACCCGCGAGGTCATGCGGCGCTATCGCATCGATCCGAACGGGGTGCACCTCGAAGGCGGCAGCATGGGCGGCTTCGGCTGCTTCCTCGTCGCCACGACGTACCCGGACATGTGGGCGACGGCCGTACCGATGTGCGGCGGCGGTATCAACATGGCATTGGAACAGACCATCGACCTGCCCATGTTCGTGCATCATGGCCTGGCGGATAACACCGTCAACGTACAGCACTCGACCTTTTCGGTGGCCGAGATGCGGCGATTCGGCTGCCCGGTGCAGATGTATTTGTACCCCGGTATCGGTCACGAGGTCGGCACCGAGGCGAGAAAGATCGCCCGGTGGGATACGCTCCGCAACATCCGTCGTGATCCGGAGCCACACAGAGTCATCCTGTCCGGGCCCGGTATCCCCGCACTGAAGAAGGCCTACTGGCTCTCGATCGTCCGCTACGCGGACATCCACCGGCACGCCCCGCGCGGAGGCGGATTTCGTTGCCCGAAACCACCTGGTGCTCGACACGGACAACGTCTCGATGCTGAAGGTTGCCCTGCCGTGCAAGTGGGTTGACGCCGGCAAGCCGCTGCAGATCTCCGATGCCGCCGGCCTGCACTGGACCGAACTAACGACCGGCGATGCCAAGGCGATTTACATTACCATCGACAACGGCGGCGTCACCGCCGGCACGACCGCTCCGGCTGACCTGAACGATGCAACCGTCTACACCGGCGGCGGCGTACAGAACATGTTCTGGTTGGGCCGACCCGTCCGCATCGTCTATGGCACGGCTGGCTCGACAGAGCAGGTCGCGACAGCAGAGAAACTGCTCCATGACATCGGCCGATGGCCTATCTACGGTGGCAGCGACATGGAAGCCGGTCGGCTGCCCGCCCTCAAGGATGCTGACGTCGACGAGCAGACGCTCAAACCTGCGACCTCGTCGTGTTCGGCACACCGAAGGACAATTCGCTGCTGGCGAAGGTGGCTGATGACCTGCCGATCACCTGCGCCAACGGCAAGGTCACCGTCCAGACTGCCGCCGGCGATGTCATGGCCCGAGGGCGATGTGGCCTTCAGCCTTTATTATCGCAACCCGCTTGCCCCCGCCCGCAGGATCTGGTGGTTCGGCGGCATCGATAACATCAAGACGCTCAAGACGCTGGCCGATGCCACACGTTACGGCACGATGGGAAGATGGCCGCGGAACTGATCGTGATGAACAAGGCCGCCAATCAGATCGTCGCCACTGCCGGACCTGTCTCGCGACTGGAAACTCTCGCGGCCCCTGCCGCACACCGCCCTGGCGGCGATCTGGCCCGAGCCCGGCTGCCCTGATCGCCAGTTAACCGGGAACTGCAGAGGTCGCTGCCGGTGGATGTCAGCCTCGTCAGCCCGTTCTATTCTTCTGATATCTTTGGCTGGGACCGTCTGAAGCTGGCGATATCATCGGCGCTTTGCCGGCTGGCGACATGATGATTGCTACGATCAGCGGCGCCGATCTTCTTCGCTGGCGGCAGGACGTGGCCCGCAAGGCCAAGGACGCGGATACGAAGATCGACATCCCCTGGGCGGGCCTGACCCGGACGACCTTGAACCTGCTGCCATGTATGACGTGCTGCTGAACGCGCGAGGCATGGTCCCCTCGACGCTGGAGCAATCCGGCATTTCGCTGACCGAAGCGAGGGTACTGGCGGCACCGCAATACCGCGACGTCCAGGACCGGTTCCTTCGCGGCAAGGGCATGTTGGCCCGGCGAGTGGTCGCCACCCAGCCGGCCCTCGCCAAGGCTGGCACGGCCCAATAGGGGCGAGGCATTCGGGCATATCCGGGCAACGCCGGCCGGACCGCATCGCGTCCGACCGGTCACCAGGCGGCCCCGTCTTCGGGCGGGGCCGCCGGTTGCCGCTAACGGCCTGCCTGCCAGCACAAGATCCTGCGGCCATTGGCCTAAAACGCGCATGATGCCGCGGCATCGCGTATCATGACAATATGCTTCAACAGACCTTGGAGACCGACCGCCTGCTCCTTCGCCCCGTCGCGATGACGGACCTGGCGTTCCTTCGCCGGCTCTACGGTGACCGGACCGTCATGCGCTACTACGATACCGGCCGGCCCTACGACGCCGGCCATGTTGAGATGATGATCGACTATGATATCGATCGCCGACAGTATTCCGGCTACGGCTCGTGGGTGATCGTCGAAAAGGCGTCGGCTGAGCCGAATCGGCCATGGCGGTTTCGAACACCACTGCGGCCTTGCGGCGTATCTGCTGTACTACCTGTTCCGCCAGGCCTCCTGGGGCAAAGGCTACGCCACGGAATTCGCCCGACGGGCGATCGAGCACGGTTTCAGCGACCTTGGGTTTGAGACAATTCATGCCACCGTCCAGCCAGCCAACATGGCGTCCATCCGTGTACTGGAAAAGGCCGGCATGCGGTACGTTCGATATATGGAAGACCTGGAGCGCAATCTGTATGCGATATCGAGGCGGGAGTTGCAGCGGATAGTGGATTGTTGTCCGTTGTCCGTTGTCCGTTGTCCGTTGTCCGTCGGAACGACAGCGGCAAAGCATTCCTCCCTTTGCCAGCGATTGTAACTGCCTGGGGCAAGCATGCCGGTAAGTGAAAGATTGTCCGGGCCCGCTGGGGACTACAAACCAGGAGCGGTCCTTCACAGTTGTTTTTTGCGCCTTTTGTGGCTAATCCTGTCGTTGCTGGTGCTGTTACGTCGCGGTTTTCGCCGCTCTTGCGACCAGCCGTTGTTGTCGTTACTGCTATGATGCTGCCGGCGATTGTGTCTGTCACGGCAGGAATCAGGACTCCGATCCATGGACCTCACTGGAAGCGGAATTTTACGGCCTTGGCGGCAAATTCGTTGTGTTTGACGGACCGGACGGCTGCGGCAAGAGCACTGTGCGCGACCGGGTGGCCGATCATCTTCGGGCCGCTGGGCTGGCTGTTACGACGTGCAAGGATCCCGGCGGTACGACAGCCGGTGATCGCATCCGCAGTGTGCTGCTGGATCACGACCTTTCGGACATGACCGTTCAGTGCGAGACGCTGCTGTTTATGGCATCGCGGGGCAGCTGGTGCGGCGAGGTTGTCCGGCCGGCTTTGAAAGAGGGGCATGTTGTTCTGTGTGATCGGTTTGTCTCGTCGACATGCGCGTACCAGGTTGCAGCGGGGGATGATTTGGCGACGATCCTCGAACTGGCCGGCTATGCCATCGGGAACGACGTGGCCGGCCTTGACGCTGGTGCTGGATGTGCCGGTGGAGATCGGGTTCGCGGATCGGCAAGCGGAATTCCGTTCGCCGGGATACGCAACTCGCACAGACAGCCGGCCTGGACGCCATGGAGCGTCGGCCGACGTTCGTTTCATGCGGCGGTGCGCGCGAATTTCCTGCGCTACCCGGTCCGGTATCCGTCGCCGGTGGAGATCCTCGATGCGACGCAGGAACTCGATGCGGTGGTCGAGGAGGCGCTCGACAAGCTGCACCGGCTGGCCCTGCAAGCCCCGTAACAAACAAGGGTGCCGTCCCGACGCCGATAGCGACAGGACCGCACCCTTCTTCTTTTGCGTATGTATCGTCTGCGGCGACGACAGCCGGCTATGCAAGGAGTTTGGCCAGACGGTCCAGGCCCTTGTCGATCTGGGCCATGCTGGTGGCGAAACTCAGGCGGACATAGTTGTCGGCGCCGAACGCACTGCCGGGCACCAGGGCCACGTGACCCTCTTCCAGCACCTTCGTCGCGAACTCCAGCGAATTACTTACGCCGAGCCTCGAAGGCGCCGCTGACATTCGGGAAGGCGTAGAACGCCCCGGTCGGCCGGACGCAGCGTGATGCCGGGGATCGCGTTGAGCCGGGTGTACATGTGTTCGGCCCGTTTGGCGAACTCCTGCCGCATCTGCTCGACGCAGGACTGGTCGGCGGTCAGGGCGACAGCCAGGGCCTGCTGGCAGAAGGTGGCGGTACCGCTGGTCGTCTGGCTCTGGATCTTGGCCATGTTCTTGATGATCTCCGCGGGGCCGGCTGCGTAGCCGATCCGCCAGCCGGTCATCGCGTAGGCCTTGGAGCCGGCGTTGAAGGTGACGGTCCGCTGGTACATTTCCGGCCGGGTCGCGGCGAAGGAGAGGTACTTGTCGTCGGTGTAGAGCAGTTTGTCGTACATCTCGTCGGACAGCACCACCACGTCGGGATAGTCCATCAGCATATCGGCGATGGCCTTTGTCTCGGCCGGAGTGTAGGTGAAGCCGCCGGGGTTGGACGGGCTGTTGAAGATCAGCATCTTGGTCTTCTTTGTGATCTTGGCAGCCAGTCTGGTCGGGAGTGAGTTTGAAGGAGTTCTCTTCCTTGCCCTCGACGAAGACCGGGTCGCCCTGGGCGATCTTGACCATCTGCGGGTAAGAAACCCAGTACGGCACGGGGATGATGCACTCGTCCTCCGGGTCGATCAGGGCCATGATCGCCAGGTAAAGCGCCTCCTTGCCGCCGACCGTCAGCAGGACCTGGTCGGGGCCGTACTCGAGATTGTTCTCTCTGGCCAGCCGCTCGGCGACGGCCTTTTTGGCGGGCACGATGCCGCTGGCGGGTTTGGCGTACTTTGTCATGCCGCTTTTGATCGCGTCGTAGGCGGCCTGCTTGATGTGGTCGGGCGTGTCGAAGTCGGGCTCGCCGGCCCCGAAGCTGACGACGTCGATACCTTCGGCTTTCAGTTGGGCGGCCTTGGCTGAGACAGCCAGAGTCGCTGACGGTGCCAACTGCTGTGTGCAGAGAGATAAGTGCCATTTTTTCTCGCTCCTTGGGAATCGCCTGTTCCTGGACTTCACTGCAGAAGCACACCTTACAGGCTGGTCTGGCTGATGACAAGTGCTGCCATAGTGTTACGCGCATGGGAGCAGGCGGGGCCGGCTGGTGATGACCCGTCCCGGCTGGGTGCATACGCTATATAGCAGGTTGCAGGGATGGGCGGAGAGAAGCAGCCAGAGGGGAATTGATGAATAACGGGCATATCCGACGGCGTATCCTTGGGGTTTCGATCGATGCGCCGACCATGAAGGACGTTGTTGACAGGGCTGACGTGGCCATTGAAGAGCGGCGGCCCCTGCAGATCGGCGTGGTGAACGCGGCGAAAGTCGTCAACATGCGTCGTGATGCGGAACTCGCGCCAGGCGGTACTGTCGAGCGATGTCATCCTGGCTGACGGCATGTCGATGGTGTGGGCATCCCGCTTGCTGCGAAAACCGCTGCCGGAGCGGGTAGCGGGGATCGATCTGATGATGCGGCTGCTGGAGTGGCTGACCGGCGGGGCTATCGGGTCTATTGCCTGGGAGCGACGGACGAGGTGATCGCCAGGGTGGCGGACCTCATCGGCAGGCAGTACCCGGGTCTTCGTCTCGTCGGCTGGCATAACGGCTATTACACGAGCGAGCAGGAGGCGGCGATCGTCGAAGAGATCGCCGGCAGCCGGCCGGACATCCTGTTTGTCGCCATGACATCACCGAAGAAGGAACAGTTTCTGGCGAGGTGGTCGCGGAAGATCCGGGTGCCGATCTGTCACGGGGTGGGCGGATCGTTCGACGTGATGTCTGGCAAGGTGCAGCGGGCGCCGCAGTCGTGGCAGTGGCTCGGCATGGAGTGGGCCTACCGGCTGTTGCAGGAACCCGGGCGGATGTGGCGGCGGTACCTCGTGACGAACACGCTCTTTGTCTACCTTCTCTGGCGTGAATGGATCCGGTCTGGGGCTTCCGGACGGTCAAATATGACATAGCAGTGAACTTTTACCCCCCCTCATTCCCGATGATATCAATAGGTTTCTTAGGGAATCTTTCTGCACAATTTGGTGCCGGCGATTGACTTACGGTATGGTCCAGGGCAAGAATCCTGCAGTTGCGGAGAATGCCTTTCTTCTTTCAGGAGTCACGGACATGAGCATTAAGGAGAATATTGTTCCCTTTCCACGAACGGCGGGTCGCACCCTGCTGGTGACGGCGTTGCTGCTTGTGCCCGGGTTCTTCTCCGTCGTCGGATGCAGCGACAACCGCATGTCGCTGGACCAGTTTATGGAGATGCAGCAGCAGGCGGCGCCGCCTGCCGCCACCCAGCCGGTCTCCGCGGAAGGGCTTGCGCCGGCGAGCCAGCCGGAAGTCAATACCTTACACCGTACCGAGTTGGGCCGGGCGATGTGCTGGGGGTCACGCTCATCGCGGCCAACCAGATGGGCGGCAGCGCGCCGATTTCTGCGCGGGTCACGCGGGGCGGCGATATCGACCTGCCGCTGGTCGGCAAGGTGCACGTAGCGGGCGAGGAATTGCAGGACGTCGACCAGACGATCCAGAGTGCATACGTTCCGAATATCTACCGGCAGGTCAGCGTGCATACGGAACTGGCCCGGCCGGAAACGATCAGCGTACTGGTGACCGGTGCGGTGGCGCAGCCCGGCCTTGTCCAGCTGCCTCGGACGCAGCGCAACCTGCTCTATGCGATTGCCGGTGCGGGCGGTGTTTCGAATCTGGCCAGCGGCGAGGTAACGCTTCGCCGCCTTCGTACGGGCCAGCAGATGGAGTACAACCTGCTCCAGCCGGTACAGCTGCAACAGGCGTTGACGCTGGCGCCGCTTCAGAATGGTGATGTCGTGGTGGTCCAGGCGGCGGCGCCGAATGTCATCTTCGTTGGCGGCCTGGTCATGGCGCCGCACGTCCAGGTGAACCCGCCGGGCACGAAGATGACCGTCCTGCAGGCGCTTGCCTCCGCGGGTGGCATACGCACCGATGTGACACCGACGGAGATCACTTTGATCCGCCGGATGCCCGACGGCAAGGACTGCGCATGTGAAGCTGGACGTCGATCGCATCCAGCACGGCAAGGATCCGAATATCACCCTGGCTGCCGGCGATATCCTCTGGGTGCCCGAGACGACTTTGACCAAGGTCGAAGACTGGGTCAATCGCAATATCTATGTCCGCGGCGGCGTCAATGCGATCGTCACGTATGACGTGACCGGCCTGGACTTCATGAACAATAACGCCAAGAACGCCTCTTTGGGGTTCAGCGGTACAAACGTCCAGAACACGGTTGATCCGCTCGGCTTCCTGGCTCGCCAGCAGTCGCTTGGCAGCATCCAGACGCAGTTGCCGACGCCGTAGCCGCACGCGTGTCTGGACCTGGCGGCGGCTTGCATGTTGCACCAGGACAGCGACGCAGCATGATCGGAAACAGGCACGCCCGCGGAGTCACCTTCGGCGGGCGTGCTGGCCATCAGTGCCCGGTTGCCGTCCGTGCTCGCTCGGTCCTCTTGCAGCCTGGCGTCCGGCGGGACTTTGGCCTGCGGACGGCAGCGGCGAATTGACCTGAAAGTAACCGTTGACACCGTCAAGACATGCACTTACAATCACCCGGCCGTATAGGAATTGACGGACAGGGCGTAAGCGTAGCCTTCCAGGAGCGGGACCACAATGAAGAAGTTGCTGGCAGTCTCATTAGGTCTGGGGTTGGTCGCGGTAGCAGTATCCGGCTGCTCTACGATGACGGAATCGCCCAAGGAGCGGCTGCACACTCTCGGCAAGGTCGAGCAGTACAACGCCATGCAGTTCAACGAGGCGTTCGACTACTTCTGGCTGGTTGACAGCCCGAGCCGCCTGAGTAAGTGGATGGTCCGCTAGCCGAAGACCCTTGCCCATGGGGCCCTGTCGGCGACGGTATCCGGCCGGGCCCGTGCGAACACCGCATTTGCTGTCCCCGCCGATCCTCTGGTTTGCTTCAGGCTGTAAAGTGCGTCCGCGCCAACAGCAGTGTTCTTGCCTTTGACTTGCCTGCCAGATTTCCGCCCGCTACCTTGACGGTTTATCCTGTTCACGGGGCTTTACGGTCTTCGCCCCTTACAAAGGGAGAAGCGACAGATGTTGCGGAATTTCGACGGCAGGCGGCGAAACTTGCGTTCATCGGGGCCAGCTTCAAGTTCGTCCATCAGGCAGTCCGCGACTTCATCATCTCCAGGGAACTGGCGGGCACGACGCATCTGGAAAACACCGATGTCTACCTCTACGACGTCAACCCCAAGCCGCTGGATCTGGAATATGACGTGATCAGCCGGATGATCCGCGAGCACAAGAGCGGCATCCGCGTCTTCAAGGCCAGCAGTCGCGCCGAAGCGATCGATAAGGCGGATTACGTGGTCGTCTCGGTGCTGGTCGGCGGGATGGACGTTGCGGAGCAGGAGGACCTGATCTGCCAGGATTACGGCATCCGCCATACGGTCGGCGATACGATCGGGCCTATGTGCGTGGCGCGCTGCCTGCGGATGGTCCCGCTCATGCTGGACATCGCCTGCGATATGGAGCGCTACTGCCCCAACGCCCCGATGCTTTCTGTTACCAACCCCATGGCGGTGCTCACTCACGCTGTCAACAAGTACAGCAAGGTCCAGTGCATCGGGATCTGCCACGGTACCGAAGCCCAGGTCAAGCAGATCGCGAAGGTCTATGGCGTCAGCCGGAACGAGGTGTGCGTCGACGTGGTCGGCGTGAATCACTTCGGCCTGATCACGCGCGTTGAGGTGCAGGGTCGGACCGTGCCAATGGACGAACTGATCGAGAAGATCCGCGAGGCGCTCAAGAAAGGTTACGTCGATCCGGCAACCGGCGCGATGGACGAATCGGAACAGGCGTTCGAATTCTTCCGCATGACGAAACTACTGCCGAACAACGGCGATCATCATTTCGCCGAGTTCCTGCCCTGGTTCCTGGCCAAGCACGCCTTCCGGGACGGTACGAACGTCTATGGGCTTGATAAGCGGCTGCACAATCCTGCCGGCCGGCGGAAACGTGCCCAGTGGTTCCATGATACGGTGGCAGGCTGGGCCTATGCACCGGAAGATAAGCCGATCCCGGACATGGACAAGTTTTCCAGTGAAAACATCATCGACATCGTGTCAGGATTCGAGAACAAGGGATTTGTCAATTCGAGTGAACTACACCTGAACATGACCAACGGCGGGGCGGTGCCGAACCTGCCGGCCGACTCGAACCTGGAGTCTGACCTGCCACATGACCCCGCGCGGCATGCAGCCGATACAATTCGAGCCGCTAAGCCCGTTCGCCGTGGGCGTGCTGATGCCCAAGGTCTGCCAAAATCAGCTCGCCCTGAAGGCGTCGATGGAGAAAGACAAGCAGGCCTTCCTGGAAGCACTGCTGCTGGACCCGCTGCTGCAGGAATTCAATACTGTAGAACAACTCGCGGATCGGCTCTGGAAGGTCAACGAGAAGTGCTGGACGCCGGTGAAGTAGTCTGACCGGAGCCGACTATGGCTGATATGCCCGACTTTGCCGGCAATGACTACCTCGGCCTGGCTGCACATCCTGCGGTCGTTCGTGCCCTGCAGGATGCGGCTGCCACCTACGGGGTCAGTGCATCCGCATCACGATGGTCCATCGGCTGGACCGATTTCCACGAGCACCTCGAACTTGCCCTGGCGGACTTCCTGCGGACCGAAGACGCCTGCATCTTCGGCTCGGCATACCTCGGCGGTGCGATCTACTTCGGGCGGATGGCCGAACGCGGTTACCGCGTCGTCTTCTGTGACGAGATGGTCCATTCGAACCTCTACATGGGCATGCGCCAGCGGGGATGGAGATTCGCCCCTTTCGCCACCTGGACGTCGACGATCTGAAGCAGCAGACCGCCGGGTATGCCGCGGCGCCGGCGATCATCGCCACGGACGGCGTCTATGGCATCAGCGGGGAAGTGGCGCCGCTGGCCGAGGTGGCCGGAGTGGCTGAGACGATCAACGCCGCTCTCCTGGTCGATGACGCCCACGGCTTCGGGGTCCTCGGAGCGACCGGCCGCGGGACCGCCGAGTTATGCGGCGTCGAGCCGGCGCGGGTGACGATCCTGGCGAGCATGAGCAAGGCCATGGGGACATACGGCGGGCTGCTGGCCGGCAAAGAGGACCTGATCAACGAATTCCGTCACAGTCCCGAGGCTTCCGGCAGCACGGTCCTTCCGACTGCCATCACCGCCGCCAGCCTGGCAGCACTGGATCTGATCCGTCATCAGCCCGTCCTTCGCCGCAGGATGAACGCCAACGCCGAGCAGATGCGCCGCATTCTGACCGAAAACGGCATCAGCGTTGCGTGCGACCGGCATCCGATCATTGCGATGCTGCTGAAGGGCGAGGCCGAGGCCGCTGGCCTGTCGAAACACCTGCTGTCCCGCGGCCTGCGTATCCCCTGTTTCCGGTACGCATCCGAGCCGCGGCATAACCTTTTGCGCGGCATTGCCCGCGCCGTCTATACCGATGAACATCTCGATGCGTTCGCCCGGGCCATTCGCAGCAGACCGCAAGAGCGCCCATTCCGCTGAGCCGCAGGTTGGGACATACCATTGGTATAAGGAGGTCCCTATGGTACGTACGCTATCAACCAGTCTGCTGCCGCCCGGCAGCACGGCGCCGGATTTCAGCCTGCCGGACGTTTACGGACCGACGGTCAACCTAGAGAGTTTCCCTACGTCCAACGCCCTGCTGGTCATCTTCATGTGCAATCACTGCCCTTACGTGAAACACGTAGAGGCGCAGATCTCGCAGATCGCGCGCGACTACCAGACCAAGGGCGTCGCGGTGGTCGGCATCAGCGCCAACGATGCCGATGCCTATCCCGACGACAGCCCCGAACATCTGCGCGAGCAGGCTGACCGGCTCGACTTCACCTTCCCCTATCTTTACGACCGCACCCAGGAGGTTGCCAAGGCCTACAAGGCGGCCTGCACGCCTGATTTCTACCTGTTCGATCAGGGACGCAGGCTGGTCTATCACGGCCAACTCGACGAAAGCAGGCCGGGCAACGACATCCCCGTGACCGGCCGGGACGTTCGCAGGGCCATCGACGCCCTTCTGGGTGGCAAACCCATCTCGCCGGACCAGAAGGCCAGCATGGGCTGCAATATCAAATGGAAGCCCGGCAACGAGCCGGACTACTTCCGCTGATGCAGCCGCGACACAATCATTTGACACGCAAGGTCCAGCGCTGCCGATAGCGGCTTGAACCCACCGCGGGAATGGCATAGGCTATTACTTGCCTCCGGTGCATGGGTGCAGCGACAGGCTATATAATATGTGTTTTTGCCGGAGACTTTGATGCAGGAACCTTGCCAGCAACCTCTGGATATTGACGAGATCGATCTCGAGCCGGCTCCTTCCCCGCAGGAAATGCGCGCCTATGCCGATGCGCACGATATTCTCGTGCTGGCTCATTCTTACCAGGACGGCCAGATCCAGGACGCGGCCCATTTTGTCGGTGACTCGCTGGAACTGGCTCGCTACGCCAAGAGTCACGAGGCGACGAATATCTGTCTTTGCGGCGTTCACTTCATGGCTGAGACTGCAAAGATCCTCTGTCCGGACGCCCGCGTGTTCGTGCCGGACCCGAAGGCCGGGCTGCAGCCTGGCGGAGGGCTGCGCGGCGGCCGATCTGCAGAAATACCAGGCCCATCTGAAGGCCAAGCTCGGCAGGGATGACCTTGTCACGATCTGTTACATCAACTGCACGGCTGAGGTAAAGGCCCTCAGTGACATCGTCTGTACCAGCGGCAACGCCCTGGAGGTCGTCGAGTCGGTGCCGGCAGAGGAGCCGATCCTCTTCGTACCGGATATGCACCTGGGGGCCTGGATCAACGAACAGACGGGGCGGGCCATGCACCTGTGGAATTCGGCGCTGCGCCGTGCACGAGCTGTTCAGTGTCGAAACGTTGATCGATCTGAAGAAACAGCATCCGACGGCCAGGATTCTGGCCCATCCGGAGTGTCCGAAGAACATCCGCGAGATGGCCGACCACGTGCTCGGCACGGCCGGCATGCTCCGTCTGGTCAAACAGGCACAGGGCGAGCAGTTCATCATCGCCACGGAAGCGAACATGATTTATCGTTTCCGCAAGGACGCTCCGCAGAACGAGTATATCGCGGCGCCGGGTCCCAGCTGCGCGTGCAATCTGTGTGAGCATATGCAGCGGAACACGCCGGAGAAACTCTGGCATGCCCTGCGAACGAAGTCGCCCGAGGTTTATGTGCCCGAGGACATCGCCGCCCAAGGCCGCAAGGCCCTGGAGCGAATGTTGGCGATCCGCACAAGATAACCTGCACTCCTTCGCAGATCCGTCATCAGACGGGCCGGGCAGGCAGGTGCCTGAGGCGCAGGCTTGTGGCGTGGTATGCGTGTCAGTCTTGCCCTCCGGCGAGACTCTTGACGACCTTTCAATCCGCAAAGTAAGCGAAACGCAAGACATTCGCCGCACTGTAATGGAGGTGTTTACGATGTCCAACGAGAAGACGGATTACGGCTATGGTACCCGCGCCCTGCATGCCGGCCAGAAACCTGACCCGGCCACCGGCGCCCGCGTTGTGCCGATCTACCAGACGACTTCATACGTCTTCGATTCGGCTGAACATGCTGCCAACCTCTTCGCTCTGAAGGAGCCCGGCAACATCTATACGCGCATCATGAATCCCACCACGGACGCCCTCGAGCAACGGCTCGCCTCGCTGGACGGCGGCGTCGGCAGCCTGGCGGTCTCGTCGGGGCAGGCTGCCATTACCCTGGCGTGCCTGAACATCACCAAAGCCGGCCAGAACATCGTCTCGACGAGCTACCTTTACGGCGGTACGCATACCCTGTTCCACTATACATTCGCCCGCATGGGCATCGAGGTGCGATTCGTCGACTCGTCCGATCCGGCGAACTTCGAAAAGGCCGCTGACGAGAACACGCGATTGTTCTACGTGGAGGCTATCGGCAATCCCAAGAACAATGTCTCGGACTTCCGCACGATCGCCGACCTGGCCCACAAGCGCGGCATCCCGCTCGTTGTCGACAATACTGTCGCACCGATGATCTTCCGGCCGTTCGACCACGGCGCGGACATCATCGTGTACTCGCTGACAAAGTTCATCGGCGGCCACGGCTCGAGCATCGGTGGGGCAATTGTCGACTCCGGCAAGTTCAACTGGGCCAACGGCAAGTTCCCGGAGCTCAGCGACCCGGACGACAGCTACCACGGCGTGCGGTACACGGAGGCAGCCGGGCCAGCCGCCTACGTCACCAAGGCCCGCGTCACGCTGCTGCGGGACATGGGACAGTGCGTCTCGCCGTTCAACTCGTTCCTGTTCCTGCAAGGGCTCGAGACGATCCACCTGCGGATGCCGAGGCATTGCGAGAACGCCCTTGAGGTCGCCCGCTGGCTGGAGCAGAACCCGAATGTCACCTGGGTCAACTACCCCGGGCTGGCCAGCCACCCGGACCACAAGTGGGCCGAAAAGTACCTGTGCGGGTCCGGCGCGATCATCGGCTTCGGGATCAAGGGCGGCAGCAAGGCCGGCCAGAAGGTCATCAACGGCGTCAAACTCTTCAGCCACCTGGCGAACATCGGGGACGCCAAGAGTCTGATAATCCACCCCGCCAGCACGACGCACCAGCAGCTTTCGCCCGAGGAGCAGCAGGCTTCGGGTGTGACGGACGACTTTGTCCGGCTGTCCATAGGAATCGAGGACGTGAAGGATATAATCGCCGATCTGGACCAGGCGATTAAGGCATCGCAGGGATAGGGACTTATGGCCGCGGCGGCCATTGCCGGATCGCTGATCCAGCGCCGCCGAAGGGCTCCGGCAGCTGCACGGGCGAGATTCGCCCGGTGATTGTGTGTTTAACTCAGGACATATGGCCACGACTGACTACGAAGGACTGGGACTCGTCGAAACCAAGAGCGTCGTCCTCTGTGAGAAGGGGATGCCGCTGGACAGCGGCGTTACGTTCGGGCCGATCACTGTGGCCTATGAGTCGTACGGCGCGCTTAACGCCGCCAGGGACAACGCGATTCTGGTATGTCATGCCCTGTCCGGCGGGCCGAACGCGGCTGGCTGGCATGCCGGCGCCAAGGCACCGGGCTGGTGGGACAGTATGATCGGCCCGGGCAAGTCGTTCGATACCGACAAGTACTTCGTTTTGTGCGCCAACGTGCTGGGCAGTTGCTGCGGCACGACCGGCCCCAGTTCCATCGACCCGGCTACCGGCAAGCCTTACGGCATGAGTTTCCCGGTCGTCACGATCGGCGACATGGTCCGGCTTCAGGCGGAACTGCTCGATCATCTTGGTATCGGGAAGCTCCTTTGCGTCGTCGGCGGCAGCATGGGCGGCATGCAGGCCCTCCAATGGGCGGTTGCATATCCCGAGCGGGTCAAGTCCGCCATCCTGCTGGCGACGACGTATCGCCATTCGCCGCAGCAGATCGCCTTCAATGAGGTCGCCCGGCAGGCGATCATGGCCGACCCGGCATGGAACACCGGCGATTACTACGACGGCGAAGGGCCCCGCCTTGGTCTGGCGGTCGCCCGCATGGTCGGGCATATCACGTACCTTTCCGACCTCGGCATGGAGCACAAGTTCGGCAGGAAACTTCGCAACAAGGAGCGGTACGGCTACGACTTCTCCAGCGACTTTGAAGTCGAGAGTTATCTGCGATACAAGGGCAAGACCTTCGTCGAACGGTTCGACGCCAACAGCCTTCTGTACATCACCAAGGCGCTGGACTATTTCGATCTTGTCGGCGACCGGCCCGCGCTGACCGATGCCTTCCGCAACTGCCGCGCGCTGTTCATGCTGATCGCGTTTTCGTCTGACTGGCTGTATCCGCCGCACCAGATGAAGGACATCGCCCAGGCGATCCGCCGCAGTGGCGGGGACGCGACGTATTGCGAGCTATCGGGCATTTACGGCCATGACTCGTTCCTGGTCGAGCATGAGGCGCAGGCCCCTTTGCTCACGTCGTTTCTGCAACGGGCCTACAGGCATCGCGAGGTATGATGGATGTTCCGACACCGCCGTTCCAACCAGATAGAGATCGATGACTGGATCGTCCGGCATGCCCCGGCTGGCGGCAAGGTGCTCGACATCGGCTGCGGCACGGGCTCGCTGCTGGCGCGACTCGCCCGCGAGAAGAACGTCCGCGGCACGGGCATCGAGATCGCCGAAGACTGCGTCGTCAAGGCCGTACAGCAGGGCATTTCCGTGCATCACGGCAACGTGGAAGAGGGTCTTGACCACTATTCCGACCAATCCTTTG
Source organism: uncultured Planctomycetota bacterium (assembly GCA_963787325.1). GTDB lineage: Bacteria > Planctomycetota > Phycisphaerae > UBA1845 > JANYLN01 > CAWBCK01. The sequence continues at coordinate 3,756,930 of CAWBCK010000005.1, read as the reverse complement.
ACATGGTCGTGATGAGCCTGACCATCCAGGAACTCGGCAAGCCCATCCACGTGCTGCGCGAATCGTTCCGTGTCGGCCGGCAACTGATCGTCGCCTTTCCGAACTTCGCCCACTGGAAGACCCGCTGGCAACTGGCCGTACGAGGCCGGGCACCGCGTACGCCGAGCCTGCCTTACACGTGGTATGACTCGCCCAACCGGCACGTCCTGACGATCGATGACTGGGAAGAGTTCTGTCATCAGCGAGGCTGGCGGAGCACCGCGCGGGGTTTCCTGAGAAAGGGCAAGCGGATTCACTGGTGGCCCAACCTCCGCGCCGAGGTGGCAATGTATCGGCTGGAACTGGCCTCTACCCGTCGCAGTGGGGACAAGGTGGCCAGCACGGCAGGTCAGGCGCAGCAGTAGAAGCCGCCACCGAATCCGGCGGATTTTCGCGGGGACCTGGCCTTTGGCGGACGTTTCGCAGCGGGTCCATGTCGAGCCTATGATTAAGGAAACGAAACGTTTCGGGACAGGTGCGAAACATGGACTGGCGCAACTACTCGTTTACATTTTTCAACCCGGGGCATGCGTTGCGGGTAGTGCTGACGTTCGTTGGCATCCTGCTTCTGTCTGTCGGTATCCTGATCATCGTCATACCGTGGGTCCTGCAATTCCTGATCGGTGGCACGTTCATCGTGGTGGGCGCTCTGCTGCTGGGCGCGGCGTGGCGCCGCCGGCAGGGTCCTCCTCCGCACGAAGCCGGGGGCGAGTCTGACGTGGTCGATGAATGGCGGTAGGTATTGCCATGCCACCGCTTCTACCGGCAAGGTCCTCCCTGACGGCAGTGTGTGGTCGTATCCGGCCCTGGTGTAGTGATTCACAATTGCAGCATCCTACGGGATGCGCGCTACGGTTGGTCAGGATGCGTATTTGCAGGACCGCTCCCTTAGGGCCGCGGCTCGCATAAGGCGCCATTCTTTTGAATCGCTACACTAGACTCGGCTGGCAGCGACCGGTTCTTTCCGCCTGATCTCGGCGACACGGAAGTATGTGGTCATGCCGTACCGGTAGAGAATCAGGCCGGTGGCACTCAATACGGCAGCAACGGCAAAGACCGGCCAGCCGCACCACAGATACAGCGGCGCCCCGACGAAGCCCAGCCAGCCGCGAGCCCCGTCAACGTCGCATGCAAGCCCATATAGAGCTCGGCCTCTTCCGGTTTGGCAAAATGCAGGTGTCCCAGCAGCCACGCGATCCCGCCGCCACCCTGGGCGATTCCCGTGAGGATCTGGGCAACGACGAAGATGCAGACGGCAATCGCATAGCCGTGGGCCATCTGCCCCATGTATTGCGTGCAAACCACCGCCACAGCGGCCAGGATCGTGCGGATCGTCCAGACCCCACCGTTGATGACGCGGAACCTTGGCAGGCCCCAGCGGTCGTAGAGCTTCGCCCAGAGGGTCACAGTGCTCAGCGACAGAATTGCCGGAATGATATCCAGCATGGCGGTTGAATGCGTATAACCCAGCCTGCAGCTCGCGAACGAAGATGATCACCAGGATCGGGTCGATGAGCAGGTTCGCCGCACCGCTGAACATCTGGGCGATCTGGTAGACGCGAAAGGCCTTGTCGCGCCGAAGGATCTCGACCATGTGATGCAGCGGCCGAAGCGCCGGGCTCAGTATGGCTGTCAGGCTGTACGGCTCGATCGCGCGGGCTCGGGGGGTGATCGGGCCGAGTTGGCGCTTCTGGAGCATGGCCCGGTTCAGGCTGCGGTCGCCGCGGACGTGGATGAACTGCAGCAGCAATATCGCCACCGCCCCTACCAGCGACAGCAGTGGATAGAGCCAACGGTATGCCATCGGCCCGCCCCAGTCGACCAGCAGATGCGGCGCGTGCAGGTACGACGCTGCCGGGTTGAGACCGAGATAGTCGATGAGCCGGGCCGGCAGCAGGAGATTCTCTTTCGCCGGATCGAGGTCGAGCACCCAGGACGCCAGGTAGATCGTGACGAGCCGCGAGACGGTACCGCGCAGCTGCAGCCGGCCAGCGAGCCTGCCCCGCACGTCCGCAGGATAGTTCACCTTCCAGATGGCGGTGCGCAGCGTGGCGACGCCGGACAGAAAAATCCTCGCCAGCACCATCTGGCCGGCGAACATCCAGCCGCTCCAGGCATAGCCGGCCGGGACCAGGGCCGTGCATGCCATCGCGATCGCCGCTCCGCCGCAGGCCATAGTCAGCAGAGGAATCTTCGGCCGGGTGACCGCCATGACGCCCCAGGCAATGCTGAGCATGTTGGTGACAACGGGCGTAGCGCGGACCACCGAGATCTGCCACGCGGAGCCATGGAAGGTCTTGGCGACGATGACCGAGGCAATCCCACCCTCGAGCATCGCCACGAGGCCGGCCCACAAGGTCAAGTGGACCACTTCAAGCCTGTAGGTATGGCGAGTCAGCCTTGGTAAGGACTCAAAATCCAACGGAAACATCTCCCAACCCTGGTTCAGCTACCTTAGATACATTTCGGGCACAGGGCAACCGCCCCTGCAGTCGGCGCGAAGTATTATCGCCACTGGCCGATCTAACCGCTTGCTAATGCTGGCAGGCCGGTTGGACGATACCATTGACGGCCAAGGAAGTTTCAAACCAGGCCAGACAGCGTGGTCCTGCGGTGCTCAGGACGCTGCCCGCCACGCAGGGATACAAAACCCTACAACAACAAGAAACGTCTCAACCCTGACAGGAAGGGTCGCTCTACGGCGGCTGGTATGATCCTGCGCGTTTCGGCAGGGGGGCCATGAATATGAGTTATTTGCTGGAAGTTTTTGGACGGTCACTGCCTGATTCTCTGTGGCCGGTCTTTCGCGAATCGCTGAAGCAACAGATCTCTACCGACACGCTGCACAAGACAACAGCCCGGCAGCGGGCTGACCAGCATGTGCTTGCGGGTGTCAGCGCTTTGCAGAACAGTGCCGGCGGACAGGCAAGGCTTCACTTTGATCGGGCGATGCTGGTCAGCGGCGATGATCCGACTGCGATTATCGGGATGGCCTGCGCGGTGGATATGCTGGGCCAGCCGGAACGGGCCCGGCGATTCCTGGATCAATTGACTGGCGATACGCCCGGCGATCCCCGGCTGCTGTATGCCACGGGTCTGCTGGCGGAGCGATCCAACCGTCGGGCGCAGGCGGAGGAACTTTACAGGCAGTCGATCTACCACCAGCCGCATCAAAGGGGTTCGCGACACCGGTTGATGGCCCTGGCGCTGATGCGCAGGGACTACGAGACGGCGGTTCAGCAGGCAGAGACATTGGCTGCGCAGTATCCGCTGGAACTGCCGGCATGGTGTCGGCTCGGCGGGCTTCATCTGCTCAACGACGACCCGACGCGTGCGGCCAAAGCCTTTGAGCAAGCGCTCGAGCTCTTAGCCGATAACTGGCAAAGCGAACTGGCGATCGCCTCGCCCAACTACGAGCATGACAGCTGGCAGGAAGCAGTGGCCGAGATCCAGCGCGAACTCGACAAGGACGGCCGGTGCGCCGACCTTCACGTGCGTTTGGGTGATATCTATGCCAAGGAAGGGATGGTCCGCGAAGCCTTGGCCGAATATCGCGAGGCCCTGCACGCCAATCCATACTACCTGGAAGCGACGACCAAGACCGCGGCATGCCACGCTCGCCGCAACGATCACCGGGAGGCGGCAAGATGGCTGGGCAAGGCCATCCAGATCAATGAGACGCTGCTGATGGCCTACGCCGGATTGACGCTGACGCAGGCATACATGGGCCGCGATAAGGAATCGAATGAAACCCTTGAACTGGCCAGGGGGATTGCCGCGAACACGCCGGTCCTGATGGCGGAGATCTGCCGGCTGCATACGGCCGAATCACTGGGCCTGAGCGGCACGGGCGAGAAAGATGAGACCCCGGAGGAACGGCGTCTTGCCCGAGCCGATCTGTTAACCAGATCGATCCAGGCGCATCTTGCCTGGTTGACACAAAACCAGGACGACGCCGCCGCGTGGATGCGTCTGGGCATGCTGCTCGAAGCCGATAAACAGACCGACTACGCCCGCCAGACCTATGAGAAGGCGGTAGAGACGTACGAAGGTTGCACGCCGGCCATCGTGCGACTCGGCCTGTGGGGCGAGCGACCGGACAGCACAACGTCCAGCAGACTGCGTCAGGCATTCTGGCCGGAGAAGATCGACATGGCCACCCACTACGAACTGTCGGTCCTGTTCAGCCAGACGCAACGATTCGAGCTGACAGCCGAGAAGTTCGTAGAAAACCTGCCAGCCGGGCAGAACGACTCCTTCTGGCGCAACGTCTCTTTGAGCCTCGAGCAGATGGCGATGCTCAACATGCCAAAAAACGTGTGGCAATCCCTGACGGAAATGGTTCAGACGGACGTAACGCAGACCGCGACCTCGGCTGGGTAACGGCAGGGGATCACACAGGAGCAGCCTAGCGGCGCAGGATACGAATGAACTGAACGGCTGATACGGCTATGAACCTGGCCGGGTAGAGAACAATTGCCAGGAGCAACAGGAACCGGCTGATATCGTCGGAGTAGTGGAAGGGGTCGTCTATCAGTCCACCGAACCAGCCGAGGTTGTCGGTTTCCGGTTCGGGCCGCACGTAGTAGCCGACCAACAGGTAGGCAAGAGTCAGGCCGGTTACCCACGCGGCGCATATCCAGGTAAACGGCAGCAGGAAACGGAACAGCAGGTAGTAGACTGCGGTCAGAAGGCACATCGCGATAACGAACCTGACGATCATCCCTGGAATGCTCGACTCCTCGTCATCGGGTTCGCCGCCGAAGGTTACCGACCCCCAGGAACGAGGGTCGACCGATTCGCCCATCCATTCAAATAGTCCCATACACAGCCTCCACCACCTATTGGTCGGCAAGGAGCCCGCTCTTTCAGTAGCCGTAGCCGGTCGGTTCGCAGTGCACGCAGGATCCCGGCGGGGTGCACATAGCAGAACACACGTGACAGGGTATACTGCCGCTGGTTGTTGAATGGCGGTTACGTCTGGCTGCCCCGGGGCATGGAGAGGCAGGCAAGGGTCTGACGAAAACGATCGAGGCCTATTGATGACGCACAGGCAACGGATACTGGCAGCGTGCCGTGGCCAGGTACCCGACCGGATCCCCTGGGTGCCCCGGATGGACCTGTGGTACAATGCCCACAGCCGGGCTGGCACTTTGCCGCCGCAATTCCGCAAGGCTTCGTTGCGGGAGATCGCGCAGGCGATGGGCGTGGGCTATCATGCCGTGGTGCCGAACTTCCTGGAGATCCGCTCGCCAGACGACACCGTCGACCGGTGCCTGGGGATTTATCGACTCAAGACGATGCCCTTCGAGACCCGGCTGCACGACGTGCGTCGCGAGGTGCATCGTGACGGCGATCGCACGCGGGTGACCTATCACACCCCCGTCGGCAGCGTCGCCGGCGCGTTTCAGTATACGGCTGAGATGAAGGAGTCGGGGGCGTCCATTTCGTGGATCGACGAACATCTGCTCAAAGGCCCCGCGGACTACCCCGTGCTCGAACACATCCTCTCGAATCTGGAGGTCGTGCCGACGTACGACAGTTACCGCGCGTGGCAGGAGTGGATCGGCGAGGACGGTGTGGCCGTGGCATTCGCCAGTCTTTCCGCCTCGCCGATGCATCACATCATGCGCGAACTGATGCCAATGACCGATTTCTTCCTGGAGATGCACGATCAGGCGGAGGCGATGGCATCACTGGCCCGCAGCATGGAAGGCTGGTTCCGCGCGATGTTCGCAGCCCTGGCGGAATGCCCCGCGGAGGTCATCTTCCTCGGTGCCAATTACGACGAGACAATCACCTACCGGCCGTTCTTCGAGCAGTACATTGTGCCCTGGCTGCGGGAACTGGCGGACCTGTGCATGATCGCGGCAAGTTATTGCTGACGCACACGGACGGTGAGAACCAGGGGCTGCTGGACCTGTACCGCAAGTGCCGCTTCGACATCGCCGACTCCATCTGCCCCAAGCCGATGACGAAGATGACGCTGGCGGAGACGATGGAGCAATTGCCGGAGATGACGATCTGGGGCGGCATCCCGTCGGTTGCCTTGTGCGAGGGCAGTATGAGTGAACGTGAGTTCGACCGGCTGGTCAACGAAACGATTGAACTGGCCGCCGGCCGGAGTCACATCATTCTCGGAATCGCGGACACGACACCTCCAGCCGCGAGTTTTGAGCGGATTCTGAAAATCACACGAACGCTAGCTCTGAACGATTAGGAGTCTCGCACTGGCGGACAAGCCGCCAGTGGCACCCAATGCGCCCCCGCACTGGCGGACAAGCCGCCAGTGGCACCCGATTGCACCTCTGCGCCGGCGGACAAGCCGCCAGCGACGCTACGGAAATACCAACGTCTGACGGGCAGGAGATCCTTCGCTTCGTTCAGGACGACAACTTGCGAACCGTCATTGACCTTTGGCGAGAACCCGAGACGTAGCCTCATGCGAAGCCTAAGTCTTCCAGGTCCTTCTCGCCGTAGCCGAAATGATGACCGATCTCGTGCAGCAGGGTTACGCGGATCTGTTTGACGACGTCATCGCGGGCCTGGGACATCCGCTCGATATTCTGCTTGAACAGGATGATCCGGGCGGGCATCTGCACAACCTGCTCGACGCTCCGTTCCGTCAGCGGCACCCCCCGGTATAGCCCCAGCAGTCCGTAGCGATTGGCACCGACCTCGCGGGCCATCTGCCGATCGGGCAGGTCCATCACATCGATCATGACGTGCTCGAGCGATGCGCGGAACTGGTCGGGCAGCGCCTCGATCGCCTCGCCGATAACCCGGTCAAATTCTTCTTCGTCCAGATGCATGGCTTTCCCAGACTCCACTGCCGCCATAGAATCATGGCGCCGTTCGGTTAGCGTTTACTTTACCAATAGTAGGAGCCTATACAATGCGAGCAAGACTGTCGCAGGCCGTGCCCGGTGTCCTCCTTGCCATCCTGGTGTCCGCCGCGGGTTGCCAGCCGGCTGGCGGCGTGAAACTCTCGTTTGTCCCCGCCAACAAGACACTTGAAGAGAAGACGGTCATCTCGGGCGGCATTCTGGCTCCCAAGATCGCCATCGTCGAGGTCAGCGGCCTGCTGGTCGACCAGCAGACGAATGGGCTCCTCACCGAAGGGGAGAACCCGGTGGCTCTGATCAAGGAGCAACTCGACAAGGCTCGCAAGGACGACAGGGTCAAGGCTGTCATTTTGCGGGTCAACTCGCCGGGCGGCTCGGTAACTGCCAGCGAAATGATCCATGACGAGGTCATGCGCTTCAAGGCCAAGAGCAAGAAGCCGGTCGTAGCAGTCCTCATGGATGTCGCTGCCAGCGGCGGGTACTACACGGCCTGTGCCGCCGACCGTATCATCGCGTACAAGTCGACCATAACCGGCAGCATCGGCGTAATCATGCAGCTGTTCAGCCTGCAGGGTTCGCTGGAAGCACTTCACATGCAGACGTATGCGATCAAGTCCGGGCCATTCAAGGATGCCGGCTCGCCGCTGCGGAATCTAACGCCGAAGGAACGCGAGCTGTTCCAGAACGTCGTCAATCAGTTCTACGAGCAGTTCCTGGCAGTCGTTGCCGAGGGCAGGCCCGAACTGAGCAAGGCGAAGATCAAGAAACTGGCGGACGGCCGGATCTACACGGCCGAACAGGCCAAGGCGGACGGCCTGATCGACCAGATCGGCAGCATCTATACCGCCATCGACTGGCTCAAGGCCAAGACCAACCACAAGAAGATGAGCGTGGTGGTGTATCATCGGCCAATGCAGTGGAAATCGACGGTCTACTCGGAATCACCGGTCGAGGCGCCGAAGGCCAGGCAGGCGGGGCCCGTTTCTATTGACATGCAGTCGATTAATGAGGTGCTTCGGCCGAAATTCCTCTATCTCTGGGCGCCTGGGCTGGAGTGATCGAAACCAAGGTGTTCCAGATCGTGCGTGCTGGCAGGTACGCTGCCGGCACGCACATGGCGACGTCATAATCTGACGCGCAGGAGATCCTTCACTTCGTTCAGGACGACAGCGTTGGGCGGTCAGTGCAAGCCACTGCGACCGACGAACCGGAGACTTTCGCTTCGTTCGGGATGACAACCAAAGTCTGACGGGCCCCGGGACGCGACGGTCGTGTAGCGTTGATAAACGGCTACTTCTTGCGACGGCCCTTGGTGTGGCCTTTTCGGCGCGTTTGTGGTCGGCGGACGACTCCTTGTGCGAAGTGTCCCTGCCGACGGCTACGAGTTCCTTGCGACCTTTGCTGTGCTTCTTTTGCAGCCACCTGGTCAGGTCGCCGAGGGGCCGGGTGTTGAGAATGTCTTTTGCCTCGGCCCAGCCTCGGCGGGCGGTCATTACGCCGTATTCCATCAGACGCAGATCCGCGGTGGAGTGCGGCGTCGGTGTTGATCACAAGCATCACACCCGCCTCAATGGCCATCCGCACGTGCTGGTCCTTCAGGTCCAGCCGCTCCCAGTGCGCGTTGATCTCCAGTGCCGTACCTGTCGCGACCGCGCCCTTGATGATCTCGGGCATGTCCAGGTCGATCGGCTCCCGTTTGCCAAGGAGCCGGCCGGTTGGATGGCCGAGGATAGAAACGTAAGGGCTTTCCATGGCCGTGAGCACGCGCCGCGTTGCGACATCACGCGACTGTTTGAAGGCGGAATGCAGGCTGGCGGTTACGAGGTCGAATTCGGCGAGCAGGTCATCGGGATAGTCGAGCGTGCCGTCAGGCAGGATGTCGACCTCGCACGAGGCCAGCAGGGTAATGCCCCTGGTCTTCTTGCCTACAGTGCGGATTTTCTCGATGTGCTGCCACATGTCGTCGATGCTCAGGCCGCCTGCCTGCGTCTGGCCCTTGGAGTGATCCGCGATCGCCGAGGTAATCGTAGCCGAGTTCCTTAGCAGCCGCCGCCATTTCCGCGATCGTGTTCTGGCCGTCGCTGGCGACGGTGTGGCAGTGCAGGTCGCCGCGAATGTTATCGAGGTCGACGAGCGAGGGCAGGTGTTTGGCCTGCTCGATCTCCCCGGCATTCTCTCGCATTTCGGGCGGTATCCACGGCAGGCCGAGTTTTCTGTAAACCTGGTCCTCGGTCTTGCCGGCGATCATCCTGTCCTTGTCGAAGAGGCCGTATTCGTTGAGCTTCCAGCCCTTCCTGACCGCCATCTCGCGGAGTTTGATGTTGTGGGCCTTGGACCCGGTAAAGTACATCAGGGCGGCCCCGAAGGACTCTTTCGGCACAACCCGCAGATCGACCTGCACATCGCGCCCGCCTGCGGTCGGCACGATAACCGAGCCCTTCGTCGCACCGCCGGCGACGACGCGGTCGACCTGGGGCAGTTTTGTGAATGCGTCGATCACGCCGGCGCCTTCCGGGGCGATGCACAGGATGTCGACGTCGCCAACCGTTTCCATGCCCCGCCGCATCGAGCCGGCAAGCTCCACCTGCTCAACGCCTTTGAACTTGCGGATCTGTTCGGCCAGCGCAGTGGTTATCTGCCGGGCGGCACCGAGCGGCACGCGTTCGGTCGCCTTCGCCAGGAACGCCATGCCCTGGCGGATGTTTTCGGCAGTCTTGGCCCCCATTCCCGGCAGTTTCTCGAGTCGGCCGTCTTCGAGGCAGCGTTGCAGGTCTTGGGCGTTTTTGACGCCGAGTTCCTTATGGAGGGCCATGACCTTCTTGGCGCCAAGGCCCGGGATCTGCATGAGAGGGACCAGTGTGGCAGGAACCTGTGCGATCAACTCCTCACGCCGCTGCACTTTGCCCGTGTCAAGGTATTCCTTGATATGTTCTGCCATGCTCGCGCCGACGTTCGGGACCTCTGCCAACCTGTCCTGGCGGGCAAGTTCCGCGATATCGGCGGTCGTGTCGCGCAGAGATCGAGCGGCATTACGGTAGGCGCCGACGCGGAACTTGTTCTGGCCGGTCAGTTCGAGCAGGTCGGCGATCTCTTCAAACAGGCGGGCGAGTTCGAGGTTCTTGGCAGCCATTTAGACTCCGTCGGTCTGCAGGCTCATCCACAAGGTCTCGCCGACCTGCGGCGTCTGCATCAGGACCGCACACAGGTCGTGCCAGCGGCAGTGGGCACATTCGCAACGGTTCGGGTTGTCCCCCCGGCCGAAACACGGCTCATGGCCGTTGGCGACCTGCTGCTGCCGGATGCGGTCGACGTCGACGGAGACCCCCGTCATCCGCCAGTACGTGTAAGCGCGTTCCAGGATTTCGTTGTCCGATAACATACTGCACCCAACCCGACGCAAAAGGGTCGCTCGTTCGCTCGGAAATGCTCTTAAATGATTCTAGCTCGCCCGGAGGACATGGTCAGTGGAAATCCCCGGATAATGTGGAGTTATCCACCCACGGCGCGGCCTGTTATCTGACGATAATCCCTGATAGTCTCTTGACCTGGTCCTGGCCTGAGCCGGCCACGAAAGGTGGTATGGTATGTCCAATGGGGCCACCACCAGATGGTTTCCGAGGAGCGACTATGGCGGATACATGCAAGATCAGACGTATAGGTGTGCTGACGGGCGGCGGCGACTGCCCCGGTCTCAACGCGGTTATTCGAGCGGTGACCAAGACCGCCATGTTCCAGTACGGGCTGGAAGTCTGGGGTATCGAGGACGGCTACCTCGGGCTGATCCGCAACCGTATGCGCCTGTTGGCCCGCGACGACGTCAGCAACATCCTGACCGCCGGCGGAACGATTCTCGGTACGTCCAACAAGGCCAACCCAAGCCATTTTCTGACCGGTACGGACGAAGCAGGGCAACCCGATCTTCGAGGATGTTTCGGCCCGCTGCCTCGAGCATTTCGCGGAGCGCGAGGCTCGATCTGCTCATCTGTATCGGTGGCGATGGTACGATGAGCGGTGCGGCTGGCCTGGCGGCGTGCGGTATCCCTTGCGTCGGGGTGCCCAAGACCATCGACAACGACTTGATGGGCACGGAGACGACGTTCGGTTTCCAGACGGCGGTGCAGACGGCCAGTGATGCCCTTGACCGCATCCATACGACGGCCAGCAGTCATCACCGCGTAATGCTCGTGGAGACGATGGGCCGCAACGCCGGGTGGCTCGCCCTGCATTCCGGCGTGGCCAGCGGGGCCGATGTCGTCCTCATCCCCGAGGTGCCTTTCGACATCGATAAGGTCACTGAGGTATGTCAAGCCCGCAGCTTTCACGGCAAGGCCTTTACTATCGTTGTCGTCAGTGAGGGAGCCAAGCCCATCGGCGGCGACGTCGTGATCAACCGTATCGTCAAGGATAGTCCCGACCCGATCCGCTTGGGCGGCATCAGCCAGGTGGTCGCCGACCAGATCACCGACAAGACGAAACTCGAGACCCGAACGACGATTCTCGGCCATGTCCAGCGCGGAGGTACGCCCTGCGCGTATGACCGGGTCCTGGCGACGATATTCGGCCATGTCGCCATGGAACTGGCTGTGAAGGGCCAATGGAACCGGATGGTCGCCATGCAGAAAGGCAATATCGTGTCCGTGCCGATCGAAGAGGTGGCGGACAGGCAGCGACTCGTGCCGATGGACCATCCGCTGGTTGCGGCGGCCAAAGGCATCGGAACATCTCTGGGCATCTGACGATTGTTGTCCCAGTCCGTTAGCCATCTACTATTCTGGTGGCAGCGGGACTGAGGTCTGCTAACTGATGGCGGCCAATCGCAACGGGTTTCTGACAGCCATAGGACTGCATACGCAACTGCTGGGTTCAGCGGGGTTTGTGCGCATGGCTTTTCTGCCGTCCCGATGCGGATTTTGAACCGAGCCGTTATACTGAAGGAGCTTCAGGAGCCGTGCTGTAGTTCCCGATAAAAGCCGTGAGTGGTACCGGCGAGCGGGACCAGCCGTAGCGACGTCAGCGAACACTGACAACTGCCGTCGTGGGCGGATTGTGCGAGACAGCATAGGCACCGGTGGCGTAGTGTCGGAAAGGATGGGAGCAGTGCGCAGCGTCGTTCACGTTACACACGAGGCGGTATACAAAGTCGGGGGGATCGGGGCGGTCTTGCAGGGTTTGTTGACCGCCAAGGCCTACAGCGATTACGCCAGCCGGAACATCCTCGTTGGTCCGCTCTTTGGCATCGAAGGCCCTGTTCATCAGCGTCTCGGGCCCAACGGCAAGGTGCTCTACAGCAGCGTTGACGGCATTACGGGCGGGCCGTATGCCCAGGCCTTCAAGCGGATCCAGGAGCGCTTCGGCGTCGGCGTGATCTACGGAAAACGGAAGTTTGTCCCCGATCGCGGCGGGGTCGAGGCAGAGGCCGAGATCCTGCTGTTCGACGTTCACTCCATCCACGCTGAGCCGCTTAACCGGTTCAAGGCTCGGCTGTGGGAACACTTCGGCATCGATTCGCTTCGCTATGAGTTCATCTGGGACTTCGAGGAGTACGTGCGCATCGCGGAGCCGGCGATCGAAGCCCTTCGCGCGATGGGTGCCAGCAACGCGACCCAGCCGACGGTCATCCTCGCCCATGAGTTCATGGGCATGCCGACCGCCCTGGCGGCGATGATCGACGCGCCCAGCGAGTTTTCCACGATCTTCTATGCCCATGAGGTCGCCCAGATCCGCAAGATCGTCGAGGACCATCCTGCCCACGACGTAATGTTCTACAACGTGCTTTCGCGGGCGACCCAGCAAGGTTTGTACGTCGAGGACGTCTTCGGGCCACAGGATCACTATTTCAAGCACTGCCTGGTCTCGGCCAGTCGGCACTGCGACGGCATCCTGGCTGTCGGCGATTTCGTGGTCAAGGAACTGCGTTTTCTCGGCAAGGACTTCCGTTACGCCAATGTCGATCTGGCGTACAACGGCATTCCGGCGTTCAATATCACGCCTGAGGAACGCAACGAGAGCAAGGCCCGGCTCCAGGATTATTGCGAGAGCCTGCTGGACACCCGGCCGGATTACATCTTCACGCACGTGGCCCGCATGGCCCCGAGCAAGGGGTTCTGGCGGGACCTGCTGGTGCTGGACCACATGGAGAAGCACTTCCGCAAAACCGGCGAGAAGGCCGTGTACTTCCTGCTGTCGAGCGAATTGCCTCGCCGCCGGCCGGAAGAGATCCTGGAGATGGAAGCCAAGTACGGCTGGCCCGTGGCGCACCGGGAAGGCCTGCCGGATCTGTCGAACGGCGAGGCGGCCTTCTACGCCAAGATCCAGACATTCAACACCCGCGCCCGCAATACCAAGGTGATCTTTGTTAACCAGTTCGGCTGGGATCGTGCGACATGCGGCCTGCGGATGCCGGAGGATATGACCTTCCTCGATGTCCGCAAGGGCAGCGACGTCGAGTTCGGCCAGTCGATCTACGAGCCGTTCGGTATCGCCCAGCTGGAGCCGCTGAGCTTCGGGGGGATCTGCGTAGTGTCACGGGCGTGCGGCTGCGCGGGCTTCGCCGAAGAGGTCATGGCTGGGAAGAACTACAGAAACGTAATTATCCCGGATTACACCGACCTTGGCGAGGCTGTCAGTAATGTAAGCCTGCAAGACTGCCTGCGGATGGACGAGATCGCCCGTGAGGAGGTCGAGTGGCAGATCGCTCAGAGGGTTGCCCAGCAGGTCATCGAAAACTTGCCGAAGACGCCGGCAGAGCAGGAGCAGATGATTCAGACGGGCTACGAGCTGGCCCAGCAGATGGGCTGGCCGCAGGTGGCCTCGCAATACGTGGTGCCGGCGATGGAACGGGCGATCCGCAAGCGCCGAGCCCAGCACGTGGCTTGAGTCCCTGGCGAGCCCGACGCCGACAGACTGGCAGACACGCGCTGTTACAGAATCCTCGTAGGTCTATGGGCCTTCGCAGAGATCCTTCGCTTCGCTCAGGATGACAATGCGGGGTGGCTTGAGTTCAGATCTGCTTGAGCGTGAAAACGCAGGGCTTGGCACCACATTGCCACATGCAACACATGGCTGAAGAACGCTCCAGGCACCGACCGCTAGCCACAAACCGTAATCCCTGGCGACTAATAAATCACGCCGCTATCGATCCGAAAGCCACCCGTGGCCTCTGGATCCTCGATGAGTTTGAAGACCACGATCGATCCGCAGGGGTACTTGATGCCGTCGTTGACGGTGATGGGTTCGGCGGTGCCGACCGTCGGGTTGGCGGCGTCGGGGCTGTCGGCTGGGGCGTCAGAGAAGTTCGCGCCTACGACCATTGCGTCCTCGTCAGTGATGTCGTAAGGCGGCGTCACCTGGGTGAGGACGTCCTTTTCGTTGCGGATCTGCTGGAGCAGGGCCGGCGAACCGATCGAGATGCTCCGGCGGCAGCCGGGCGTGGCCGTACCGCTGGAAAGGACCTGGGTTGTCTGCCAAACGACGCCGTTGCCGGTGGTATCGTTATCCTTGCTTTCGATGCGGAGGTTCTGGAAGTCGGGCAGCGAATTCTGGTCGAGGGGTTCCCAGGCGCCGACGGTCAGGATGGCGCGGTACGGCGTTTCGTTGATGATGCCGACCACGACGGGGCTGGTCAGCGGCTGGGTCATGTAGAAATACTGATCGCAGCCGGCACCGAAGCGCCGACCGTCAGGACCACCGCCGCCACGCTCTGCAGGATTCTGTATCTCACGAATCTACCCCTATCTGCCGCTTCGTCCGTCCGGGCAACGCTTTAGGTACCGTTCGGCTGCTGCGCACAAGCGGTATTGTTATCGAAGGCGTCACCGTGTGTCAACAAGCGATAACTCCTATCGCCGGCGACAATTGCCTCGCCCGCCGAGTTCCTTAGAATAGAACCCGTTGCGAGAACCGAAGGATTGTGGGAGCACAAGGCCGTGGCCCAGGCACCACGTTGGAAATATGCGCGCAAGACCGTTTCCTGGCGGGAGAAGGTACTTTCGCTGGTTGTCCTGCTGGCGCTGGTGGGCGTGGCGGGACTGTTTGCCTGGAATATGCGCACCTCCAGGGCCGTCTCGCCCTTTGCGGTAGACCAGAACCTGATCGCCAGTGCCGCCCGGCCGGCGGCGATGACGACCGCGGAGTATCTCTTGCCTCCCGGAAGTCGCCTCGTCAAGCGGCAGGGATCTGTGCCGCGTTCTGAGCAAATCGGACCTGGCGACGGCGAACGCTGCCCTCGCCCAAGCCGCGAAGCAGGCCAGACCCAAATGGATCTTCGCCGCCGCCTACCAGACTGACGGTTCTAGACTGGTGGCGACGGTCATCGACTGTGCATCGGCCAAACGGGCCGCTGCGCGTGGAAGGCTCGCAAGATGCCCCAGGCGAAGATGTTTCCCGTCGGCGGTTCGGGGCAGGCCTGGCGCGATGGAGCCCGCGGAGCGTTCTCGGCTGGCAGTTATTATGTCGAGGTCGGTCCGGCGAATGCTCCTGCCCGTGAACCCCAATCAGCGACGGCACCCCGGACCGAATCCGGCGACAAGGCCGACTCGGTCGCTGTCCTGCTGGCCGAACTGGGCAAATGCTACGTCTTCAGTCAGCCTGTCTCAACGGAAGCCGGGACAGCCCAAGGACCAGCCGCGGCCGTCGCCGACGAGGGGCCGTTCCCCCCGATTGACGATGACGATCTGACCGGCCCCGGCGAGATCCGACGTTTCAGCCCGGCAACTTTGTACGAAAAGGTCGACGGCAAGGCCCAGTTCTTCCTCGGCTACAACTTCGCCCAGCCGTTTTTCACCACGTACATCTCGGGCGATGTTTCGATCGACGCATATGTTTATGACATGAACCAGGCGGACAACGCCTTCGGCATTTACAAGGCAGAAGAAGGTGACGACGCTGAGGCCGCCAGGGTCGGCCGAGAGGGCTATTTCTCCGGGTCGAGCGTGTTTTTCTGGAAAGGCAAGTATTACGTCAACATCCTGGCGACGTCGACAGCCGAGGCGAAGGCCGAGGGCGATATCGAGCACGAGGGCATGAGCAGCGAGGCGGCCCGGCCGGCAGCAGTAAAACTTGCCAAGGCCATCGCCGAGCGTCTCAAGGATACAGGTCAGTCCCTTTGGGCGGAGAGTGTCTTGCCTGCGGAAGGCCGGGAAGCGGGCAGGCTTCGAGTTCCGCAAGAGCGATGCCTTCGGTCTGGACTTTCTGGAGAATGTCTTTTCCGCCCGGTACAAGCAGGACGGGCAGGACCTGACTCTCTTTATCATGCGGTCGCCGGATGCCAGGGCGGCCCAGGATGCGTTCAAGCAATATCAGGAGTTCAGCACGAAGTACGGTAAGATGCTGGAGACCGGCAAGGTGGCAGGGAGCCGTCTCTTCACGGCGGATAACATGGGCACGTACGATGTGGTGTTCGTCAGAGACAACTACGTGGGAGGCGTAACGGCGGCTCCAGCCAAGGACCCGGCCAAGGCAGCCGTTACCAAATGGCTCAAGCAGATGGCGAAGTGACTCGCGCGGTGGCTCAAATGGTGCAAGTGGCCGTTTAGCCGGGCGATTGCCGCCCCGGCAGTAAGGCAGGAACAAATGGCCCAGGCAGACAACTCACAAAACGATGATAACGTTGCGGAAGGTCCGGTGACCCGTCGAGGGTTCCTCCTGCGGGTCGGGGCAGCCGCCGGTGTGGCAGGCCTGGCTGCCGCGGGATACTGGAAGCTCTACGACCCGACCGGCAAGGCGGGGCTGGTCCGGCCGGCGCCGCTTACGCTGAAGAACTACTTCGAGCCGCTTTATGACGGCTTCAAGGCTTCGGGGCCGCGGATCGTTGTTGCGCGGTCTTCCGGCAGTGCGTCGGTCATGGACATGGTGCAGAAGGCGCTCAAGCCGCTGGGCGGCATCGAACGGTTTGTGAAGCCCGGCGAGGTTGTGCTGCTCAAACCGAATGTGGCGTTCGATCGTGCGCCGATTCTGGGCGCCACTACCGATCCCGAAGTTGTTGCGGCTGTGGCGACGCTTTGTCTCAAGCAGGCCCGGGCATCGAAGGTTCTTGTGGCGGATAACCCCATTGAAGCGCCGGCGAACTGCTTTCACAAATCTCGCATCTCGGAGGCGGCTGCCAAGGCGGGAGCTCGTAATCATGCTGCCGGCGTCGCACCTGTTCCATGACGTGCAGATCCGCCCCGGCGAACCGGACCCGGCGCAGCATGAGGCACTGGGCACGTGGACGATCTTCTATACGCCGATGGGGACAGCCGATAAGGTGATCGGTCTTCCCGCCATCAAGGACCATAACCTCGGCGGCGGGTCGATGGCGATGAAGAACTGGTATGGCCTGCTGGGCGGCCGACGCAACCAGTTCCATCAGGCGATTCATGACGTCATCAGCGATCTGGGCTACATGGTCAGTCCTACGCTCGTCATCGCCGACGCCAGACGCGTTCTGATGCGCAACGGGCCCACCGGTGGGCGGATCGACGATGTCAAGCAGGCCAATACGGTCGTCGCTGGCGTCGACCAGGTGGCGATGGACGCGTGGTGCTATGAGAATCTGCTGGAACGCGACCCGGCGACGCTGACCTATCTGCAATATGCTCAGGACAAGTTCGGTCCCGGCAAGAACCTTCGGCGGTTTGGGCACCGCGATTGGAAGGACTACAGGAATCGCGGGTTGCTGGAAGAGGTATCTGTGTAAGATCGTTCGCTTCGGCCGGTTGCTTGTGGGCGGTTGGCGCGATTGTTACATCTGTGTAACACTACCACGAAGGACGCGAAGATCACGGAGAACAGCGCCGTAAGGGGGAGCGCAGATCTGCACTCGGGGCTTGGTCAAGGGTGTTGTCGCGGAGATAGCGAAGCCCGCTGCTGTCAGAACAACGTCGGCGACTGGTCGGGCAGGTCGTGCGGGGGCTTGTAGGGCAGTTTCATGTGTTTGCAGGCGGCCTTGCTGGCGCAGCGGCCTTGGCGGGTTCGCAGGACGAACCCGGTCTGCAACAGGTATGGTTCGACCACGTCTTCGAGGGTGTCGCGCTCCTGGCCCATCGCAGCGGCGAGGGCTTCCACGCCCGTCGGGCCGCATTCGTAGGTGGTGATCAACGTTCGCAGGTAGGAGCGGTCCAGGTCGTCGAGGCCGAGGTTGTCGACCTGCAGGATCTCCAGGGCCTGTTCCGCTGCCTTGCTGGTCAGGTGGCCGTTGTTGCGGACCTGGGCATAATCGCGGGCGCGGCGCAGCAGTCGGTTGGCGACTCGCGGGGTGCCGCGCGAACGCTGAGCCATCAGGTCCATTGCGTCGGCATCCGCATCGACACCGAGCATCTGGGCTGACCGGGTCAGGATTGTTTTGAGTTCGTCGGGCTTGTAGAAGTCCAGGTGAAAATGGATGCCGAAACGGTCTCGCAGCGCGGCGGTCAGAAGGCCGGCGCGGGTCGTGGCACCGATCAGGGTAAAGCGATTCAGCTTGAAGTTGATCGTCCGGCCGCCCAGACCGCCCTCCAGCGTATAGTCGACGCGGAAGTCTTCCATGGCGGGGTACAGAAATTCTTCGACGGCGGCCGCGAGTCGATGGATCTCGTCGATGAAGAGGATCTCGCCCGGTTCGAGGTTCGTCAGGACGGTCATCAGGTCGGACTGCTTGCCGATGGAGGGTCCGCTGGTCACGCGGACGCTGGTTCCCATCTCGTTGGCGATGACGTGGGCGAGCGTCGTCTTGCCGAGCCCGGGCGGGCCGTCCAGCAGTACATGCTCCATGGCTTCGCCGCGAGCCTTGGCGGCCTCAAGGGCGATGCAGAGCTGCTCGATGACCTGCTTCTGGCCGACCACCTCTTTGACGTAGCGGGGCCGCAGGGCGTGGTTGATCTGCTCTTCCTCGCCGCCTGTGCTTTCGGATGAGATGATTCGTTCGCGTGCCATTATGATAAAAGGATTAAAGTACTCACTTGCCGGTTAATGCCCTGCCGTTTTGGTCGCTGCTCCTCTTCTCCTTGTCTCCCTGTCTCCTCTTCTGCCGCTTTGGTCGTTGCTCCTCTTCTCCTTGTCTCCCTGTCTCCTCTTCTGCCGTTCACCCGCCCGCCTTGATCCTGTAGGCTGCCCTTACCCAGTCTTCCGGCGATTCCAGGTTTTCGAAGGCCTGGGCGGCTCGTCGCAGATATTGCTCGGCGTCCGGCCGCCGGTCGCCCCAGGCGATCATTACCTGCAGGGCGGCGGCCTGTGCCTGATTGAGCGGCGATTCCAGCTGGCTGGCCTGGCTGTCGATCCTGGCAGCCATTTTGCCTTCCATCGCGATCCTGGTGAGTCTTGCCGCGCAGGGTGGCGACGATCTGTTCAGCGGTGCGCTTGCCGACGCCGGGCAGACGCGACAGCGACACTGCGTCGCCTTGCTCAATCGCCGCTGCCACCTGCTCGATCGGCACCGCCAGGGCCTTGAGTGCCTTGCGAACGCCGAAGCCTTTGACGCTGAGGATCTGCTGAAAGGCCGCCTTTTCGGCCAGCGACGCGAAGCCCGCCAGCCGGGGGATCAGGTTGCCCGAGGTCGCGCTGCCCTCCAGGTAGTCCATCGTAAAGAGCGTCACCGGCTGGCCCGCGCAGTCCGATAACTGCATCGCCAGGTAGCCGGGTACGAGCACCTCGTAGCCCAGGCCGTCCCGGTCGATGAGGACGCGGTCGTCCCCGACCTCTGCCAGCAATCCGGTGACTTTGGCTATCATGCGATTCCGCGCGTCCTGCTGATACCGAACATTTACCGTACGGACATCATACCGTCGCCGCGACGTTTGCCAAGAGGTCTCCGCTCGGCCACCGGCTGCAGCCTCGCGACTTCAGTCCGGCCAGCAGCCCGTAAACGCCTCTTCAGCCGGACCGGTCATGTAGACCTTGCCGTCATCCGACCACTGCAGTTCCAGATCGCCGCCGGGCAGATGGGCCGTGACCGTCCGCTCCAGTTTTTCCCCGAGCGCGCCGGCCACCGCCACAGCGCAGGCGCCGGTGCCGCAGGCCTGTGTCGCCCCGCTGCCCCGCTCCCACGTCAGCATTCTCACCTCGGTCGGCGAGAGCACCTGAGCGAAGTGCGCATTGACCCGATCCGGAAAGGCCGGGTGCCTCTCGACGAACGGACCGTCCTTGTACAGGTCGATCTTTTCCAGATCGTCGACGAAGAAGATCGCGTGGGGATTGCCCATCGATACGCACGTCATCGGCATGGTGCCGCTCGGAATCGCCAAGGGCACCTTCACGAGCGGCTCGTCAGCCTTGGGGCTGCCTTCGAGTTTGGACACATCCACCGGCACCTCGCCGGCCGGCAGGATCGGCGCGCCGCATGTCGACGCAGACCTGTTCGACCTTGCCATCCTGGCCCCGCACGGCTGCCAGTTCCCGGATGCCGGCATCCGTCTCGACCGTCAGGTAGACCACCGATTCCTGTAAGACCCGCCTTACGACGTTCTTCCGGCTGATCTCGGGCTTGTCCTGAGACGGGCCGATCAACCCGCGGTCGACCGCAAACTTGGCGACACAGCGTATCCCATTGCCGCACATCTTCCCGCGGGAACCGTCGGCGTTGTACATCTCCATGCGGACGTTCGCTATCTCTGAAGGGGCGATGAGGATGAGGCCGTCACCGCCGACGCCGCGATGACGGTCGCTGATGCGGACCGCCAGCGCAGCCGGATCCGCCACCTTTTCCTCAAAGGCGTTTATGTACACGTAGTCGTTTCCCAAGCCGTGCATCTTGACGAAGTTCACTCGCGTCGTCCTCCACGTATCGCGTTGCAGGTGTCGCATTCTCTGCCGGCATTCTTACCGCGTCGACTGGATATGACCAGCCGGCCAGCAGCGCGGCGGCAAATGTTCGCTTATCCCGTTGCCGGCCACCGTCCTTGTCTGCGGTAGCCTCGGCCATTATAGTGCCCGCTTGCGTTTACGGTATACAGGCAGCGCCGGGGTGCAAGCCCCGGCCCTGGCGGGCTGCTGTTGTACCCACCCCGCGATACTTGCCTAGACTCATTAGAAATGGAGATACACAAATGAGCATCATTATCGGCATTCA
This sequence comes from uncultured Planctomycetota bacterium, assembly GCA_963787325.1. Lineage (GTDB taxonomy): Bacteria > Planctomycetota > Phycisphaerae > UBA1845 > JANYLN01 > CAWBCK01. The sequence goes on along the minus strand of CAWBCK010000005.1, from coordinate 3,736,026 downwards.
AGGTCGTGAGATCCTCGATTCACGCGGCAACCCCACCGTCGAGGCGGAAGTCCAGTTGCAGGATGGCTCGGTCGGTTCAGCGGCGGTGCCCTCCGGCGCCTCCACCGGCGAACATGAGGCGGTCGAGCTGCGCGACGGCGACAAGGCCCGCTATCTCGGCAAGGGCACGCTCAAGGCCGTCGAGAACATCAACGGCGCGATCTCCGAGGAGATCATCGGCCTGGACGCCCTCGACCAGGAACTGATCGACCAGACCATGCTCGATCTGGACGGTACCCCCAACAAGGGCAAGCTCGGCGCCAACGCCATCCTGGCGGTCTCCATGGCGGTCGCCAAGGCCGCGGCCAACTGCTCGGGCCTGCCGCTGTTCCGCTATCTCGGCGGCTGCGGTGCGAACGTGCTGCCGGTCCCGATGATGAACATCTTGAACGGCGGCAAGCACGCCGACAACAACGTCGACTTCCAGGAGTTCATGATCCAGCCGTGGGGAGCCCCCAACTTCCGGGAAGCCCTCCGCATGGGCACCGAGATCTTCCACGCCCTGGCGGGTGTGCTCAAAGACAAGGGCTACAACACCAGCGTCGGCGATGAAGGTGGTTTCGCCCCCAGCCTCAAGAAGGGCAACGAAGAGCCCCTGCAGTCTGATCGAAGAGGCGGTCAAGAAGGCCGGCTACAAGTTCGGCGAGGATGTCTTCATCGCCCTCGATCCGGCTGTCAGCGAGATGTTCGACAAGGCGACCGGCAAGTACAAGTTCTTCAAGTCCGACCCGAGCCGACTGGCCACCAGCGACGAGATGATCGACCTGTGGAAGGGCTGGTCGGCAAGTACCCGATCCGTTCGATCGAGGACGGCCTGGCAGAAGACGACTGGGACGGCTGGGTAAAGCTGACCGAGGCGCTGGGCGAGAAGGTGCAACTGGTCGGCGACGACCTGTTCGTCACCAACGTCGAGCGGCTCCAGCAGGGTCTCGACAAGGGCGCAGCCAACGCGATCCTCATCAAGGTCAACCAGATCGGTTCGCTGACCGAGACGTTCGCCTCCGTCAACCTGGCCATGCGTAACGGCATGGGCGCGGTCATGAGCCACCGCTCCGGCGAGACCGAAGACACGACGATCGCCGACTTGGCGGTAGCCACGAACTGCGGCCAGATCAAGACGGGCTCGGCCAGCCGGACCGACCGCATCGCCAAGTACAACCAGCTGCTTCGCATCGAAGAGTGGCTCGGCGACAATGCGGTGTATGGCGGGAAGTTCTGGCGGAAGTAGAACGGCAGCGGCTAGTCTACGTGGAGTGCCGGTGGCAACGACACCGCTATTGGATCAGTCGCGATGCACCGCCTGTTCGATACGACAGGCTCGATAATCCACAACACGGCAATACGGAGAACAACTTTCCGAAGAGTTCTCTCCGCGTCTGTTCTTCTCGCCTTGGTGAATGGACAACTCGCCCTGGCTAATGAACTGCCCGCCTTGGCGGATAACGCAACCGCAAGGCGAGTGCTGCATCCTCTTTGGCCGGTACTGCGTCCCCCTTGGCAGATGCTCGCGACTCCACGGTGAGAGCATCCGCCTCCACGGAGTGAGATCCTCCCGCCAAGGAGCGGGCTCTCCGGCCATAGGGTGAGACACCCTTACCATCGAGCGAAACCTCCCCACAAGAGGGCGAGGTCCTCCTGCCAAGGAGGGAATCGCTCCCGCCAAGGAGCGAGCCATTCGCTCTAACGACTGAACCATCCGCTCCGATGGCGACCTCCCGCCCAACCCCAGACCGACGCCTCCATATCTAGTGATTAGCAAGCCCCCGCCGCACTTCGCCGACAAAGGCCGTTGCTAGCCGTCAGCCAACAATAAGACAGACGCCATGGCCGCGTCGGTTGCGGCCATGGCATCATGCAGAGACTGGAGGAGGCCGCAGAATGACGAGGTCCGCGGCCATTTTTTATGTCTTCTAACACCACTCAAACAGGCAAAGAAGGCCAATGATTCCTCTGTCGCCCCCTATGTCACTGATTCTAATGCAAGAACACTGCGGGCGGCTTGAAGAGCGTTTCGGGAATCCATACACTCACATTGCACCAGTTCACGTGGCAGTAGACGTCACAGGTTGTTCACCTGTTTCCCAATGTATTTGGGAGCCCGCACATAAACAGGATGGGAGGGACAAGCGATGTGGCAGCGGCTGCAGGTAGCGGGATGTGCCGTGTTCATTCTGGTCGCGAACACGCCTCGCAGTCCGCACTCGCAGACGGTGGCAGCCTTGTCGGATGGGGTGATCAAGTTTGGGGCAAGGATCTCGGCAGCGGCTTCTCCAGCATTGCGGCCGGTGGTGCCCAGAGCCTGGCACTCAAGCCCGATGGCTCTGTCGTTGCCTGGGGAGACAACTATTATGGCCAATGTGACGTCCCTGCCCCTAACAGTGACTTTGTCGCCTTGGCTGCCGGGAGCCACCACATTCTGGGCCTGAAAGCCAACGGCACGATTGCCGCCTGACCCGATTTATCCGGATTCCTGCGAGGTGCAACAACCCAACGGCGGCTTTGTGGCCGTTGCTACAGGCGAGGCTCATTGCCTAGCACTCAGGATCGACGGCTCGGTCATCGCATGGGGGCAGGCTCTTCATGACCAATGCACTGGCCGCACGCCGACACCTTCGTGGCCATTGCCGCTGGTTTTTCGCACAGCCTCGGACTCAAAGAGGACGTTCGGTGATTGCCTGGGGAAGCAACAGTTATCAGCAATGCGACATTCCGTCTCCGAATACCGGTTCCGTGGGCGTTAGCCGCGGGTCAATACCACATCGTGGCCCTGGGGCTTGACGGTCACTCATGACCTGGGGCAATAACGGCAATGGCCAGGGCCGTGTTCTCCAACGTCCAATACCGACTTCGTGGCTCATTCCTGGATGAGGAGAGCGATCCCGCGCAGGCCTCAAAGCGGATGGCTCAATCGTCGTCTGGAGTGGCAATCTCTACGGCGAGCAGAACGTTCCTCGCCCCAACAGTGGCTTCGTTGCCATCGCTACAGGGAGCCGCCACATTCTGGGTCTGAGAGGCAATGGGTCCATTGCTGCGTGGGGAGGCAGCAACCTGGGTCAGTGCAACTGTCCCAACGCCCAACAAGGCCTTCATTGCTATCACCGCTGGATCAACCATACACTGGCACTCAGGGCAGATGGTTCCCTTGCCTCCTGGGCATGGTACGACTCCTACGGCCCAAAATCCTCCATTCCCATGCAGTGTTTCATGGATCCGCCGGCTGGTTCATAACCTGGGCCTGGCCGAGCCCAGTCGTCGCCTGAAGTCAATATACGGTCTACGTACCGTTCCGAATCCCCATTTTGTGTCCGTGTCCGGCGGTGCATACCATGCCTCGGCCTCAAGGACGACGGCTCCACTGTCGCCTGGGAGCACTACTATGGACAGTGCGGCGTCCCCGAGCCGAACAGCGATTTCGTGGCCATCGCTGCTGGCGGCTTCCACAGTTGCGGATCAGGCAACGACGCCGCTTTTGCCTGGCGAGCCAGTTGATTCTGAAGGCCGAGAGAAGCAACGACATCCAAAGCGGCGTCGGCAGCCGCCGCACTCCATAGGACACGGCCAAGACAACTGAGGACCGCGCCTTGGCTTGCGCGGGCGTCGTGCACCCCGCCGCAACCCAACAGTGGTTTTGTCGCCATTGCCGCAGGAGGCTATGATACGGCCAGAATCTAGGCCTTAAAGCGGATGGGTCCCTTGTCGCCTGGGGAACCAATGAATTTGCCCAACAGGTTATCCCATCTCCTAACTGCGGCTTTACAGCCATCTCCGTGGGAAACTTTTACAGTGTCGCCATCCGCGGCTACGTCGGCGACATCAACAACGACATGCACGTCAACGTCGCCGACCTGACACAACTCGTGGCCAGCTGGGGCGAGACAGACCGATTCCCGGCTACGAGGCCAGCGCCGACATCAACGGTGACGGCTATGTAAACGTCGGCGACCTCCAGTGCTCGCTGGCTGCCTGGGGCAGGTAGCTTGCTGCCGGGTTTGGCGCCGGAACGGCCGGAATATTCTTTCCTTACGCCGCGGACCTTTGTTGAAGGCCGGCCACCATACCGCTGCCTATACTTCGTTGAAAGACAATGGGTTTCGAACGACAGCAGCCCGGCCGTGCCCCGGGCCATGGGAGGTACCCGCGTGGACACAGACCGAAGAATCGCCTATTTCTCGATGGAAATCGGGGTCAATCCCGACCTGCCGACCTACAGCGGTGGCCTGGGGATCCTGGCTGGCGATACCATTCGCTCGGCGGCGGACCTGCGCATCCCGATGGTGGCGGTGACGCTTCTCTACCGTAAGGGGTATTTCAACCAGCAACTCGACGGCCAGGGTCACCAGACCGAAGAGCCGGTCGACTGGTCCGTGGCAGATGAGCTCCAGGAGATGCCGCAGCGGGCGACCGTCTGGCTCCAGGGCCATGAAGTCCACCTGCGGGCATGGCGGTATCCGGTCGTCGGGGCGTCCGGCTATGAAGTGCCGGTTTACTTCCTCGATGCCGACCTGCCGGAAAACAACGAGGGCGATCGCCAGCTCACCGACTTCCTCTACGGCGGCGACCAGACCCTATCGGCTGTGCCAGGAGGCGATCCTCGGCATCGGCGGCGTCCATATGCTGCGTAGCACTGGGTTACACTTCCCTGGAACGGTTCCACATGAACGAGGGCCACGCCAGCCTCCTGACCCTCGCCCTGCTCGACGAGCAACTCGCCCGCGACAGACGCGACAAGGTGACTGCCGACGATGTGGCGGCGGTCCGCCGCATGTGTGTCTTTACCACGCATACGCCCGTCGCGGCCGGCCACGACCAGTTCCCGCTGGACATGGTCCCAGGGATCCTGGGCCGGCACGAGATCACGGAGCTGCAAGAGCGTCTTCGCCTGGGACGCATACGTTGAACATGACGTACCTGGCTCTGAACCTGAGCCACTACGTAAACGGCGTGGCCAAGAAACACGGCGAGGTCTCGCAGCACATGTTCAGCCCGTATGTGATCGATTCGATCACCAACGGCGTGCACGCCGGCACATGGACCTCGCCCAGTTCCTGCGACCTTTACGACCGCTATATCCCCGGCTGGCACAATGACAACTTCAGCCTTCGCTCTGCCCTGAGCATTCCGCACGCAGAAGTATGGGAGGCACACGTGCATGCCAAGCAGCAGTTGCTCGAATACGTCAATCGCCAGACCGGTGCGGGCATGGATGCCGATGTGATGACCATCGGCTTTGCCCGCCGGATGACCGCCTACAAACGGCCGGACCTGCTGCTTTCGGACGTCGCGCGCCTCAAGAAGATCCACTCGGCAGGCGGGCCGGATCCAGATCGTCTACGCCGGCAAGGCCCATCCGCATGGACAAGGCCGGCAAGGAGCTGATCCGCAAGGCTCTTCAGCGACATGGAGGCCCTTCGCGACACCGTCAGAGTGGTCTTTCTAGATAATTATGACATGGACCATCGGGCAGGCTGCATGACCAGCGGTGTGGATCGTGTGGGTCAACACGCCCCAGCCGCCGATGGAGGCCTCGGGCACCAGCGGCATGAAGGCGGCGCTGAACGGCGTGCCCTCGCTGAGCATTCTGGACGGCTGGTGGATCGAGGGTTGCATCGAAGGCACCACCGGCTGGTCGATCGGCCCGGACCACAAGCCGGGCGACACGACGGACCGTTCAAACGACGCGGGTTACCTCTATGACAAATTGGAAACGGGTCATCCTGCCGATGTTCTACAACGACCGCGACCGGTTCCTGACCGTCATGGTGCACGCCATTGCGCTGAACGGATCGTTCTTCAACACCCAGCGAATGATGCAGCAATACGTCCTCAAGGCCTATTTCGCCTGAGCAGTGTCCCGCATCTGAACCCTCCTCGAAGTCGGATATGGACAAGCCGGCTGATAACCATCAGAATCCACTTTTGGCATCAAGCGGCCGGGAGTGGATGGAGTTCGCCGATGACAACCGCAGATACGATTGCGTTTCCTGCCCGTCAGGTTCCCGAAGACGCAGCGAAGGCCAGGCTATTGGGCCTTTACCCGCAGGTGCAGCCGGGGTTGTGGCTGCAACGGGCGAAGATTCTCGGCGGTGTTGTTACCAGCGCACAGTGGGCAGCGCTGGCTGATATCGCCGAGCGTTTTACGCCAAACACGCCGCTGCACCTGACGACGCGGCAGGACATCGAGATTCACGATCTGCCTGCTGAGGTCGTCCCCAAAGTGCAGCAGGCCATGGCTGACGTCGGGCTTACGGGGATCGGGGCCTGCGGGGATACTGTCCGCAATGTCACCGTGTGCCCCTGCTCGGGCGTCAGGCAATGCGGACCGGATCTGACCCCGCTGGCATGGCAGGTTCGTCAGCTCCTGGAGGCGCAGGAGGGGGTTTTCGGCCTGCCTCGCAAGTTCAAGGTCTCGATGTCGGCGTGCGACGAGGCGTGGCGCGCAGCCGTTCATCAACGATATCGCTTTTGTCGCAACCAAGCGGGAAGAGGACTGGGGCTTCCGGGTGGTCGTTGCCGGCTCGCTTGGTGTGCGCCCAGCGCCGGGGGTGGAGTTTCTCGACTGGTTGCCCGTGGCCGATGTATTGCCGTTGGTCCTGGTGCGTCTGCGAGTCTTCGCCGAACACGGCGACCGCACCAATCGCAGCAAGGCGCGCCTGCGTCATATCCGCCAGCGTCTAGGCGACGACGCCTTTGCACTGTTGCTTAAGGAAGCCTTCGAACGGGCCAGGAGCGAACGCAGCTGGCCGAGGATTGTGCTGGGGCAACCGTCGGTGTCATGCGAGGCCCGCACGATGCTGCGCTTCCTCGGGGGCGACCTTCTGGCGGAAGCCGCCCAAGCCCTGGCCGGTCTGGCTGGTCGACCGGATATCCGCGTGCGGATTGCCAATCAGCATGCCATCGCCGTTTATGGCCCGGATGATCAGGCGCTCGCTGCGGCCATCGCGGAATTTCCGGCGCTGGCGCAGGCGGCCCGGCCGCAGCCTGCGATCGTCGCCTGCCCTGGGAAGCGCTGGTGCAGCCGGGGGCTGACCGATACGGTGGGCATGGCACGGCAAGTCTTGGAGCAGCTTGGGGATAGGCTGCCGGTAGATTTGGAAGTTTGCATATCGGGATGTCCTAACGGCTGGCGCATAGCGGCGTGGCCGCCATCGGCCTGATCGGCACATTTACGACGGTCGATGGTGAACGGTATGAGGCCTACAACGTGCTCGTCGGGGGCGGCATGGGGCGGGATGAACGGCTTGCCCAGGCGGCCGGTGCGCGTTTGCGTCCGGATGCGGTGCTTCGGCATCTGGCGGCGGCTTCGGATATCCCGCCGGGCTGAAGACGGGCGTTCCGGCATTTTCGGTTCAGGGCAGGCGGCGTTGACATCTGCCGCGTGATGCCGCAATAATCAGGCCAACAAGGCCCCGGGTAACTGGCGATCGATGTGGGGAATACCACAGGGGAGCCCGGAGGCGTTTACTGCCGCTCGCCTGGGCTTGGGTTCCGATAACCATGACCCGTCAACGGGTCTTTCCACAGGAGAGTTCGGCTATGACTTCGTCCAAGAGCGGTTTTCTGGGTCAGTATCTCAGCGCGACACAGTGGCAGAGAGATGGATGCCGGCGCGGTTGCGTTTTATGCGTCGCTCGATCAGATCGGGCAGGTCAATCAGGTTGTCGCCAAGGGGATTCTCGACGAGCTTCGCGACCAGCGTCATAACCTCAAGCTGATCGCCAGCGAGAATTACTGTTCCCTGGCGACGCAGCTTGCCCAGGGGAACCTGCTGACGGACAAATATGCCGAGGGTGTGCCGTTCCACCGTTTCTATGCCGGCTGCGACAACGTGGACATTATCGAGGCGGAGGCGGCCAAGAAGGCGTGCGAGTTGTTCGGGGCGGATCATGCCTACGTCCAGCCGCACAGCGGGGCTGATGCGAACCTTGTCGCGTTCCTGTCGATCCTGTTGGCGAAGGTCGAAACGAAGATGCTCGACGAACTCGGCGCCAAGAACGTTGCCAAGCTGTCCGACGAAGACTGGGCCAAGGTCCGCCAGGCCATGCAACAGCAGCGGCTGATGGGGTTGGACTACTACAGCGGCGGCCATCTGACGCACGGCTATCGGCACAATGTTTCGGCAGTGCTTTTCGATTCCTATCCGTATACCGTCGATGCCAAGACCAACCTGCTCGATCTGGATCAGATCGCCGCGCGGGCTCGCGAGGTGAAGCCGCTGATCCTGCTGGCTGGTTACAGTGCCTATTCCCGCAAGATCAACTTTGCGAAGATGCGGCAGATTGCTGACGATGTCGGGGCTGTCCTTATGGTTGACATGGCGCACTTTGCCGGGCTGGTTGCGGGCAAGGTTTTCGCCGGCGATTACGACCCGGTGGCGCACGCCCAGGTGGTGACCTCCACGACGCATAAGACGCTTCGTGGGCCGCGCGGCGGCATGGTGCTGTGCAAGGAGGAATTCGCTGAGGCTGTCGATAAGGGTTGCCCGACGGTGCTTGGCGGGCCGTTGCCCCATGCGCTGGCTGGTAAGGCTGTCGCGTTTACCGAAGCGCTGAGGCCGGAGTTTCGCACGTATGCCGCGAAGGTTGTTGCCAACGCCCAGGCCCTCGCAGCCAGTTGCATCGAGGAGGGGATGGAGGTTCTTACCGGCGGCACGGACAATCACCTGATGCTGATCGACGTTGCCAAGACGTATGGCCTGACCGGCCGGCAAGGCGAATCCATCCTGCGCGAGTGCGGCTTTACCTTGAATCGCAATGCCGTTCCGTTTGATCCGAACGGGCCGTGGTATACGAGCGGTCTGCGGATCGGTACGCCGGCTATCACGACCCTCGGCATGGGGGCTGATGAGATGAAGGAGATCGCCCGGATTATGAGGCGGGTGCTTTCCAGTGCGTCGCCGGTTGTGACGGATGGCAAGAAGAGCCAGGCGAAGTATAACCTTGATGATGCCGTCGTGCAGGAGGCGCGGAAACGGGTGCAGGCTTTGCTGGATAAGTATCCGTTGTATCCGGAGCTGGACCTGGAGATTGGTGAGACGGCAGCGGTCGGGGCGTAATTGCGGGGACGGTTGCGGCGGAGATCCGGGGGTGTTGCACGCCCTCAGACGGCGCGGGCGTGGCAACCATGCCGGTTTGGTGTTTCCGCGAGTTGGGGGGATTCTGCCGTCCCTGACGGGACTGAAGCTCTCAACAACAGAACAACAAAGGGGGGCGACGGTTCCCAGGACTTGCGTCCTGGGCTATTCTCTGTCGCCCCTGCGGGGCTGGTCGATGGTCATTCGCACTCACACTGGCAGCAAGCTGCCAGTGGCACCCAGGCCGGCAGCGGTGACACTCAGGCTGCCAGTGGCACCCAGCAGGCATAGCTACCAGGTGTGATCGCGGAGGATTCGGTCGGCTAGGGTTTCTGCGGATTCGTCCGTTTCTACGTCAAACCACTGTGCGGGGTTGAATTGGCGGAACCAGGTTCGCTGGGACTTGGCGAGATGACGGGTGTTGATCTTGATCTGTTCGATCGCTTCTTCCAGAGTGCATTGGCCTTGCAGGTGCGCGATGATCTCGGCGTAGCCGACTGCCTGTCGGGCCTGGATGCTTAACGGCAGGGGTTCGGCGAGAAGGCGGCGGACCTCGTCGACCAGGCCTCGATCGATCATTATTTTCACACGGCGGTTGATGCGCTGGTTGGCTTCTTCGCGGCTGCGGCGGATTCCGATGTAGTGGACGTCGTAGTCCGGCCGAGTGGTGCCCCACTGGGTCCGTAGTACGCTGATGGGCGTGCCTGTCAGCGTGTGGACCTCCAGGGCCCGCTGGATGCGACGCAGGTCGTTGGGGTGTACCTGTGCGGCTGTCTGGGGGTCGACCTTGGCCAGTTCTGCGTGCAGGGCGGCAGTCCCTTCCTTTTCCGCTCGTTCATGAAGACGCTGTCGAATGTCGGGATCGGCGGCGGGGCCTTGGAAGAGGCCCTCGACGAGGGCCTTCAAGTAAAATGCCGTACCGCCTGCAACCAGCACCCGTTTGCCCCTGGCGGCGATGTCCGCGATGGCGATGTCGGCCAGTTCCGCATAGCGCTTGGCGGAGAACGGTTCGCTGGGCTCGGCCACGTCGATGAGATGATAGGCGACTCTGCTCTGGTGGTCTGGGGAAGGTTTGGCTGTACCAATGTCCATTCGGCGGTATACTTTCATGGAGTCCGCCACGACGATCTCGGCGCCCAGATGCTGGGCGAGGCGCGCGATCGTCTCATTTTTGCCGCTGGCAGTGCAGCCGATAACAATGTCGAGTCGGATAGCCATCTGAAACCTTTTCGTTCGATATCGGTAAAGCCTATAGAAGTACCAGGAGATCTCAAACATGCAACAGCCATTCATGTCTGGTCGCAGTGGTGTCCTTCTGGCGGTCGTGGCTTCGGTCGGGCTTGTGGCCGCAGGCAGCCTTACGACGGGTTGTCTGAAGATCGGCGGCAATGAGCCGCTGCTGAAGGTGGGTGGTGAGCCGGCGCCCGTGGATACGAGTCGGGTTCAGGTGAACAATCTCGACGAGGCCCGCCAGGAACTGGCCAAGGCGTACGCCCGCAACGATTATCTCGAACAGCGCAACAGCAAGCTCGAACGCGACAAGCACGAGCTGAAGGACGATCTCAAGAAGGTCGAGCACGAGCGCGACCGGTACAAGAAAGCGTATGAAAAGGCCACCGGCCAGGACTGATCCGCCTTCGCCGGGCAGCCAAACCCTTCGCAGAAGGTGCTGCTGGTTGTCTCCACGGTCCTGAGACCGAAGAAGATGGGGACCAATCGTTTCCGCATGCGCCCCGCCACTGCACATCTTATGCCTGGAGCGTGCATAAGCTTGAATAGTAGTGGGCTTTTCGAGCGACGTTACGGCAGATGTCGGGGCCCGACGGAAGACAAGCCAGAAACGAAAGGAGAAGAAGGTATGTTACCAGCTCGTTTGCGACACAGGGGTAGCCAAGGGACCCTGCCAGATGTGCTGGATCAGTTCCAGCGGGACTTTGATACGATCGTCGAGCAGTTCTTTGAGCCGAGCCTGGAACGCGGTTGGACGCCGACCGGCGTGGAGATCTGGGAGGACGACGAGAAGGTCCACATGGTGGCTGAGCTGCCTGGTATGAAGGCGGAAGATATCGACATAACTATCGAAAACAACGTGCTGACGATTCGCGGGGAGAAGAAGGAGCGTCGGGAATACGAGAAAGGCGAGGAGAAGGAACGCGAACCGCGGTGGCACCTGCGGTCACGGTCCTACGGTCAGTTCATGAGGCAGTTCCAGCCTGCCTGGCAGTGTGGATGAATCGAAGGTGACGGCCTCATTCAAGGACGGCCTGCTGAACATTGAAGTGGAGAAGCGGCCAGAAGTGAAGCCCAAGAAGATCGAGGTCAAACCGCAGTAACCCGCTGGCCTTGCAGGTAAGCATCTTTGTTCGGCAACAATAGAGAGCAAGGCCAGACGCCAGCAGCCCCCGATAAGCGTGCTGTGACGGGGGCTGCTGGACTTTTGTGAGGGCAAGATCGAGAGCTTCGGGTCAGGTCTGAAGGTCATCCATCAGGCTGGCGGCGTTTCGATGCCACACTTGCAGTGTCGCCCGGCGAAGTGCGCGGCCGCGTGTCTGAATGTCCCAGTCGGCTGGAGTCCAGCAGATAATGCTGCGCGGATCGATTCGGCCGGCAGGTCGGCGAGGCTCTGAGTCGGGGTCAATACTCACGGCTGCGCGGGGGCCATTATACGGACAGACCTCCTGGCATATGTCACAGCCAAAGATCTGGCCGGTAAGGTCCTGGGGCGTATCGTCCGTTCGCATTTCAATGGTCTGATAACTGATGCAGCGTCGCGCGTCCATTCGCTTTGGCGCGACCAGGGCACCTGTCGGGCAAGCTTCGAGGCAGCGGCGGCACGTGCCGCAGAAGTCCGTGGCCGGCGGGTCGGGGGGAAGATCGAGAGTTGTCAGGACAGCGCCGAGCGAGAAGTAAGAACCTAACGGGCGATTCATGACCACGCAGTTGTTGCCGATCCAGCCGATGCCGGCCCGCTGGGCCAGTTCGCGTTCCAGCAAGGGTGCGGTGTCGACGCAGATGCGGCTTTCGAACGGAACACTCAGGCCGTCGTGAAGCTGGTCGACCATCTTCCGCAGGCGGTTGCCGATTACGCGATGATAATCGCGGCCCCAGGCGTATCTGGCGATTCTGGCTGATCGCGCTGTTTGGGGCGTGTCGGGGCTATCAGGTTGGCTGCCTTTTTGAGGTTCTTGGAGCCTGTACGGGCCGCCCGTGGGCGTCTCTCTTACCCTGTATAGCCATGCTACGACGATGACGGTCTTTGCGCCGGCAAGCAGTCTTCCGGGATCGAGGCGTACGTCCAGATTTCGCTCGAGGTAGGTCATCTGGCCGTGACAGCCTGCCTGCAGCCAGTCGCCGACGTACTTGCTGCGTTCGATGGGGTCGGTGCGGCAGATGCCGCAGGCTGAGAAGCCTACTGAGCCGGCAAGGTGTTTTGCCAGGTTGGCAGCGTGTTGCAGCGTTGTGTTTGATGCTTCTGTCAAATCCTTATCGTCTCCAATGTGAGCGTTCGTATCCTCGTTGTTATACCGTTGTTGCTGATGGAGGCCTTTGTGCACAACAGCCACGACAAAACAGCGCCAACGGCCACACCCACAACCCCCGCTGACCCTGTGAGATTCGACGACCACGACCAACGCTGGTCGCGGGCACGGCGGTGACTACAATATTCGATTCTAGAAGCCGTGTGGAAAACCGCCAGTGACGACGCCGCGGCCATATCCTCCAGGCGCAGGCTGGCGGGTTCTTCAGTCGGCGATGGTCTGGCGGTATCGCAGTACTGCTTCGGCTACAAGGAGATCGAGCGGTTCGTCAACGTCCACTGCATCGTGGGCGCCCTGGACGATCGCTCGGCGGTCCCGGCCGAAAAAGGCGTGCGGGTCGTCGGTGACCGCGGCTGCGTCCATGAGGCTCTGGCGTGTTACGGCGATTACCGCACCATCGTGAAAATAGACCGGCTCGAGTTCCTGGCGTCGGTGAATGCTGTTTACCCGGTACTGGATGAGTCTGTCGCCGTCGAGTTTGTGCATCCAGTCGGGGTGCATCTTGCCGACGGGGGCGACCGTGCGGACCGAATCCCCTCCGCAATGCACCAGGTGCTCGGCGGCCCGATCGATCGCTCCAGCGGCCCGTACGGGAATGTTGCCGTAGAGGATGATTACGACGTCCGAATGGAAGTCGGGATGTTTTTGTTCATATGCCCTTACTGCGTGGCGTACCGAGTCGTCCACGCGAGCCGTGTCGATTGCCAGTTCGGCGGGTCGATCGACGACGTCGATATCCGCCTGGCGTGCGAGATCGGCGGCCTGCCGGGAGTCGGTCGTCAGTACGATTGCGTCGAGACTGCGGGCAGTCCTGGCGTGTTCGAAGCTGTAGACGATCATCGGCTTGCCGAGGACGGGGGCAATGCACTTGTTGGGCAGGCCCTTGCTGCCCGCCCTGGCGAGGATCACCGCGAGGATCTTCTTTTCTTGCACCATTGGCAGTCTGCTCCACGATCGGGCTGCTTCAGCGCCGCCAGCTGTGTATCGTTCAGCATTCATCTGGGCCGGGATCGCCTAAGCCTACGGCCGGGCCCACTCCTCGCATCGTCCGCACAGTAGGTCTCCCGGCGCATCGGGCGTCGGGAGGAACTCGCGCAGCCGGTTCATCGGTTCGCCTTGCCAGACGCCGGCCAAGTCCTCTTCGGCGAGATCGCCCACAGGATACAGTCCTTTATAATCCTGGTCACAGGCGACGGCTCGGCCGTCGGCTAATATTACGAGTCGATTGTTGAGGCGTCGGCACGGGGTGCGGCCCGGCGGGGCCATCGAGGCCACCTGATGCCCCGCCACTGGCCCGCCCGGTTACTGTAGCCATCGATCCAGCAGGCTCCGACCTTTCGGACCCACGAGTCGAAGAACGCCTCCATGTCACGCACAGTTTGCGTGGCCTTCGTCATGGCGGGAACGATCAGGGGCTTCGAGCTGCCTGCGCTGCCTTCGGCCATAGTCCAGGGCGGCCATCGCTTCGACGGCCTTGGCGTAGCCATCGATACCGTGCACGGCCTTGTAGGTATCTTCCGTGGCGGCGTCGAGCCAGACCACGAGCATGTCCGGGGGATCGTCCAGGATTGGGCCGGCGCCCGGTGTCGGCGAGTTGCCTGCCCGTGGTGTGCAGGCTCACGCCGAAGAGGTTGGCCTGGCGGGCAAGCCGCATGGCGGCTGGCCACAGATCGCAACACAACGGGTCGCCGAACCCGGCGAGGACGAGTCGTGCATCGTCGCGATTCGCCAGATCGCCTATCACCTTCTCCAGGATCTTCCTGTCGAGTGGTCCCCTGGCAGGGACTGCGGTGCCGCGCGGCGCAACGGCGTTGCCGGCAGGGCGTCCTGCGTCGTCAGTTCGACCTCGAGTTCGGCCGGCAACGGCGGCACGTGTGTTGCCGCATGCTTTGCCACAAACTGACACAGAGCTACAGGGTCGGCTGCAAGTTGTTCGCCGAGCGCTTCAATGGCTGAACGGCACAGGGCGAAGGATTCACCGGTATCGGCCAGGAGTCTGCCGGCCGTACACGCCACGGGCGTCGGCACCTGGTAACAGATCGGCTTGCCAATCGGGTCCGGCTCCGGGCTGGCAGGGTTGTAGGCGAGAATCGCACCGGGTGGATATCCCGCCTGTTCGAGGTCGGCCAGCAGCGCGGCCGAAACGAAAAGCGGCGTGAGACCGGGCGGACTCTGCGCGAAGGTCATCCGATAGAGCCGGCCATGCTCCTGGAAATGCGCGAGCATCTGCCGGGACAGGTCGACACTGAGCATGGCGGCGTGGGCCGGCACGACCATGACGCCGTCGGCCTGGACCATCGTTGCCAGGGCCCGCAGGCCGGCTGCGTGAAAGGTTTCGTCGATGGCACATGCACCGCCGATGCCACCTCGCCAGTTATGCAGCGCCCACTTGCGGGTTGTGGCAACAAGGTCCCGATGCGGGGCCGGGGGCCAGTCCGCCCCTTGGACGATGGCTGGCAGGCCTTGCAGCAACTGCTGGGCCTGGGCTTTCTGGTGAGTCGGCACGAGCACATGGATCGAGGCCAGGCCGGCCACCTGGGTGACGCGGATGACCGTCCGACGGAGCACCGTTTCATTGCCCAGCGGGTCAGCGAGTCGGCTGCTTGTGCCGAGCGGGCCGGATTCGAAGTCGGCAAGGATCGCGCCGATGACCTTCATGCGGTGACCTCCCCCGGAGCCTTTCGCTATCGCGACTTCGAAACGGCTGACAGTCTCGCTGAGGATCTCACGCAGCATTCCACAGGCCTCGATGAGACCCTGGATGTACTGCTCGTCGCGTTCGAGCTGCTTGCGGGCCCGTTCGATCGATGGCAGACTCTGGCCCTCCAGGAGACGGTCCGCCGTGAGCCGCTTGTATTCGGCCAGCTGCGCAAGATCGCTGACCATTCGAAAGATGATGTTGTCCTTCTGAACGAGTACACGGGCGCGGTCGGCCTTGGCGATTCGGCGGTTGAACTCGGCGGGCGTGTCCAGCAGGCCCTGCAACTCGCGAAGGTCGCTCGCGGTCTGCCTGCAGAGTTCTTCGAAACGGTCGAGCCGCGTAAGTCGATCTTCTATACGTTGGCGCGCTCTGCCCAGACGGGAACCGTCCCACCAGCGATGTCTGCCCGCGATACTGTGACACGGCAGCCGGCAGGGGCCTGCTGCAGATCGCGCTGGACTGCTTCCGCCAGTTTCATCTGCGCGGCACCGCGTTTGGCCAGGCCGCCTTCGGTAGCGTCGATCACCGTTGCGCTGCATGCGGCGATGTCCCGCTCGAACTGCTGCAGGTATGTCAGCATCTGCTCGTCGGTATAGACGGCTTGGCCGGCTATGTCCGTGGCGGGATGAAGGATGTTGCGGTGCCGGGCGATCCGCGTCCACTCCATCATCTCCAGGGTGTTGTAGCGGTTCAATTCCGCCTGCCAGACATCGTGCACGGCGACACCCGGGGCGTAATAGAGGCCGTCGCTGAAGGCCAGATCCTGCCCGATCATGATGATCGGATCGCAGCCGAGATATTCGAGCAGGTAGAAGCAAAGGTGAGCGACCGTCGCGCCTGCCCGCAATCCGTCCCGGCCTGCCAGATCGTCGCCGAGGCACATGCGGGCGAAGGAATTGTTCAGCAGGGAGACGGGGCCGGCGTAGGCATCGATGACGTGATGCGTGGCCTTCGGCTCGGCCACAAGATGCACACCGCGGAAATCCTCAACGCCTTCGAAAAACCGCTTGCTGATCTCGCTGTAATCGAGGCTGGTGACAAAATCCGGCGTGATGCCCTTGGCCAGCAGCGTCTTGAAGACCGTCTGGACGCAGCAGATGGCCGCGCGGTCCTGCAGTCCGAGAAGCGTGTCCAGATGCTTGCGAAGGGATGGCCCGGCAGCGACGAGTATGCCCGGATAGCCGGCAAACAGCCCCTTGAGGTCGTTGATCGGCGGGGTGGCGACATAGGTCGGCAGATTGCTGGCGATGTTGCGGCAGGTAATCACGGCATTGGCGAAGATCGTCTTTACCGACATGTTGCAGTAGGCAACGAAGTCGGTCAGGCGCTGGGACATCCGCTTGTGGAAGTCGCCGGCGACCTGTATGCCGGGTGTAAACGAGATGATCTGTGTACCTGCCATCAGGAGCAGATTGTGGTGTTCAAGGTGCGAATGCAGATCGGCGGTGTCCTCACTGGTCAGCAGGACGAGCCGGCCGGCCTCGATCGGCTTGGACAGGTCGCTGCAATGCAGTGCCCGCAAGACCATGTGCAGATCCGGCTCGAACACGACGATGAGGCATCGCCCCTTGAGCCGCCGCCAGATTGCCGCGGCAGGATACCCCAACCCCAAACCCGTCAAAATGATCGTGACTTTCTTGTCGTCGACGGACAGGGCCAATTGCTCGGCCTGTTTGACCGGGTCATATCGGCTGTGAAGCCAGACCGTCCTGCCATCGGACGATTCGACCGATATCGTCGGCGGGCCGGCCTTACTGCGTTCAAGGCCGGAAAGGAGGGAATCAGGCAGGTCGTCGAGTTTCTGGGCCAGGGGGGCGTCGGTTCGCCAGAGGGCGGCCATGTTGCGAAGGAACAGGCTTCTGGCCTCCGCTGGAACGTCGTTCGTGCCTGTAACGGTGTCCATACCGATCATGGCCAACCTGCCTTCCCTGGCCAGGATTCATGACGATTGCCTGCAGTGCGGCATCCTCGCCGACCGCGTCGTATACGAAGCGTCGCAATGGCTTATACCACCTGGCGAGCGCGCGACAAGGGTAACTGCGTATCCGGGACGCAGGTCGTCCCCTCAGCGGGCAGGGAGTTCCTGGCCCGTTCGATATCTTGCGCCACCGACCGAGCATTTCCATCCTGGAGCCGCTACAATACGTGGCTGCGGCAATGGCTTTGATTAGAACAGGACGGCCTATGAGCGTCAGCAGACGAAAGACTCGACAGGTAAAGGTTGGCAAGGTCACTATCGGCGGCGATGCGCCCGTCAGCGTCCAGAGCATGACGTCGACGCATACGCATGATGTCGATGCGACCGTGCAGCAGATCCGGCGACTGGCAGCGGCCGGGGCCGACCTGGTCCGTGTGGCGGTGCCTGCGGCGGCTGACACGCAGGCCTTGGGCCAGATCGTCGCGCAGTCCCCGGTACCGATCATCGCGGACGTGCACTTTGAGATCCAACGGGCGTTGGAGGCCGTCGAGGCTGGAGCCGCCAAGATCCGATTGAATCCGGGTACCCTGTCGACGCAGTCGAAGGCCTTGAAGGTGATTGCGGCGTGCAAGGAGCGGCACATCCCCATCCGTATCGGGGTCAATGAGGGCAGTGCCGTCGAACGTTTCGATCGTCACAAGCGGACGGCGCAGGAGCATCTGCTTGCCGGCGACCGGCAGGCGGGGCTGGTGAAGGTGATGCTCGAGCGGCTTACGGACTTCGTTCGGCTGTTTGAAAAGCAAGGCTTTGATGACCTGGTTCTGGCGGCGAAGAGCCCGGACCCGTTGATCGTGATCGATGCGTACCGGGCGATCAGCAAAACGTTTGATTATCCGCTGCATCTGGGCGTGACGCACGCTGGGCCGCCCTCGACGGGGCGCATCCGTTCGATCGCCGCGTTGTCCGGGCTGCTCACCCAGGGGATCGGCGACACGCTGCGGATCAGCTATGCCGGCGATCCGGTCTGCGAGGTCGAGGACGGCCTGGAACTGCTTTACTGTCTGGGGCTGCGACAGCGGACCCGACCGGAGCTGATCGCCTGTCCGACGTGCGGCCGGCTGGAGGTCGACCTGCTTCGTGTTGTTCAGCAGGTGCAGGAGCGCCTGGCGGAGATCGACGCGCCGGTAAAGGTCGCGGTTATGGGTTGCGTGGTGAACGGACCGGGTGAGGCCGAGGGGGCTGACGTCGCACTTTTCGCCGGTAAAGGCAAGGCTGTCATTTGCGTTGGGGGGAAACAGGTGCGTACCGTCAGCGAGGAGCAGATGCTCGATGCGCTTATGGATGAGGTGCGCGGGTTTGTGCTGAATAAGCCTTCCTCGTAACACTCCCGCACCTGATCCAGTACCAGTAAGGAACAATTCGACGGGTCAGGCATACGACACAGGCTGTGGCAGTTCATGCTGACCTGCTATTCGGGCGAGTTCCAGCCGAGGCCGGAATAGCAAAGTGCAACCGGAGATGCTTGCCGATGTGCACGTGCCTGGACGAATGAAATTGCGGCCGTCCCCCCCGGATTACACTCATCTTATGAGTCCCAGACTCGCAGACAGTTCGGCGCAAAGTCCACTGTACGTTCAGATCGCCAACCTGCTGCGCGCTTCGCTGACGGATCTGGCCGACGATCGGCCCGAGCCGGTGCCTCCGGAAAAGGAACTCGCCGCAAAGCACGGCGTGTCTCGGGGCACGATGCACAGCCCCTTGGCCCTCCTGGAAGCCGAAGGTTTGATCCGACGAACCGCCGGACGCGGCGCCTGTACGATCTTTAGAAGGAGAGCGCCCACCCATGGCGCAGGCACGCCGCGCCTGTGCCATCATTGGCTGACGACCTTATCCAGCACGTCGTTGCTTACGGCAGCGCAGTCTTTCAGGTTGCCGGTGGCATGGTCCTTAACGTATCGCACGGCGTTTCTGGCTGTCCGGCCGTAGAAGAACGTCTGGTCCGCGCGACAGCAGCCGGCCAGCCGGACGCTGAGCGGGGCCGCAGGGTCGTTCAGCCGGGCGAGATCGTAGGCCAGCGTTCCGCGATCCCAGCCTGCGACGAACAGCACCATTGCCAGCAGCAGCCCCGCCATCGCCAGATCGCGTCTGCGGAATACCTGGGCCAGCAGCACCGCAGCGGCGATGAGCAGCAGCGAGGTCAGTCCCAGGTGCCTGAGCAGGCCCAGTCCACCCGGCGCCAGGTACCGATAGCCAAGGTGTGCGGCGGTGCCGGGTACATCCTCGTACAAATACTCTGGCAGGTACAGCTGATAGGGATGACTGTACTGCTCTTTGGTGTATCTGCTGTGCACGCTCAGCGGCGGCAGGAAGTCCAGCAGGTGGACATTCCGCAATGGATCATCGGGCCGCAATACCGTGAAGACCGATGTGACGAAGTAATGCTGGGGTGCCGGATGCGTCAAAGATAGCGGGTTGCCCCGCATGTCCCGGGTCTCCAAGCGGCCGGTGGCCCGCAGAAAGACCTGCCGGCCGGTCGCCGCCGGTCCTCCCGTAGTGGCAACAACGTATAGGTAAGGGTCAGAGCCCGCAACGATGAGATCCTGCATACAGACGACCTGGATCTGTGGCCCGCGTGATACGTGAAAGCCTCTGCTTTCCGCCCACTCGGACAAGGGGGTCGGCTCGCCGATCTGCACGTTCGGGACTTCCAGCCTGTAGTTGCAGTGGTAGTCGAGGAAGTCCAAAGGCAGCGAGCACGTCTTCTGTGTTGGCCAGGTCAGCTGCGTCTGCACCACGCCCAAGGGTTTGGGGCTGGAGACCTGACCATCGAATACCGTCACCGTGACCAGCAATCGGGCCGTGTTCAAGCCCTGCGGCAGCCGGCCGGTAATGGCCGGCAACGGTGGCGGCGGAAGGGCCGGGGCCTTGACCATCGGATTGATCTGGGTGCGCGCCCTTGCATAGCTCGATGCGCACGGTGTTCCACGTCGCCAGGCTGATCGCCAGGAGGATCAGTCCGCCGACCACGCCACAGGCGATCCGCAGCCGGCCGGGGCTCTTGCTCCGCGTGCGGGCCGGCAGGAAGAAGGGGTTGCGGCTGGCGCGGCGCCACAGGTGGATCAGCGTCGCAAGCAGGATGCCCAGCAGGACAAGCGTGACGAGCCTGACTGTCAGTGCCGCGAACATATGGTCGCTCCTTGGTTTCTGTCCTTAGTCCGTTGTCCGTTGTCCGTTGTCCGTTGTCCGTTGTCGGGTATCGATCCGCTACGATGGCGTCGCGTCAACTCGCCCGCAGCCACTGCATGTACCCGACGGCCGCAATCGTCAGGACCATCAGCAGAAGCAGGCCGCCTGTGACGATCATCGCGGTTCGCCATTCCGGGCTGGCCATGCCTCTCGGTCGAGTAATGCCGTCTTTTCGCTTGTAGCCCCAGTAGCCCATGGTCAGCAGCAGTCCGGCCAGAAACAGCGTGAGTCCCCACGAGAATACGTACATCGACGCGTCCGTCCCGAGCACCGGGTGTACCGCCGCACTGATCAGCCAGGCCGCAATCGTGTACCCTATGCCGAACAGTGCGCCCAGCGCCACCTGGTCGCGCGATGTCGCCATAGCGGCGAAACCAAAAGACACGCCGTACGTGCAGAGCGACCAGAACAGCGCCATGCCGCTGAGCAGAACCGTCTCGTCCGAGTGCCTGTACGATGCGGTGAAACCGGTTTCGACGAGAAGGCCCCACAGCTTCTGCGGCCAGTTGAAGGCGATCGCCAGCAGGCTGCAGCCTACGAGCACCAGCAGGAACGTAAGGCTCATCGTCAATCGGATGATGTAACGCTGCGTTCGACGCGGTGGCAGTGCCAGGGAGAATTCCTCTACGCCCTCGGTCGTATCGCTGCCGCCAAAGGAAAACCCCAGCCACAGCCCCAGGGCGGTTCCCCAGACGATGACCCACATCGGCTGCAGGAAGACCTCCAGGATCCACTGGCCGACGAGCCAGATGCTCAGGGCCACCAGCATCTGCGAGCCGTGCGAGAACCACTCGTGCCAGTAGAGACCGCGAAGGATTCGCTGCCGGCCTGCCGGGTGCAGGCCGATCTCAGCAGACTGCGAATCGGCCGATTGCGCTATCGTCGTCATGACTCCACCTCCAGAAGTCTCGTGAGATCTCCGGGCCCAGCATGTCGATGAACGCCTCTTCCAGCCCCAACGGGAACACGTTTACCCGCACGCCCGGGATGCCGCGCACCGGGTCGAGTTGGCTGTCATCTTCCAGACGGACCAGGGCGGTCACGACCGGGCCGTCCGTGTGGCTGCGCAACGCCCCAGGCACGGCGAAGCCGCTTGGCGGGCCCCTGCTCGGCGAAGATCACCTGCACCCGGCGCGTGCTGGTGTGCAGGTCCTCCAGCCGGCCCTGGCTGACCAGCTTGCCCCGGTCCATGATGCCGACGTACTCCGCCACGCGTTCCAGATCCGTGATAATATGCGTACTGAACAGGATCGTCGTCTCGCCGCGCTGTCGCCAAATCGACGACTTCGTCGACGAGCTGACGCCGGGCGATCGGATCGAGGCCCCCGGCCGGCTCATCCAGCAGCAGGACCTCCGTCCTGGCAGCCAGGGCCAGGACGATGGCCGCCTTTCGCTGCTCGCCACCGGACATCACGCCGATCTGGCGATCGAGCGGCACCTCGAACCGCTGCGCCAATCGGCGCAAGCGAGATGCATCCCAGCGCGGATAGAAGTGTGACAGGTAATAGCCGAGCTCAACCAGGGTCATCCATGCGTAGAGCTGCTGACTCTGGGAAACATACATGACCCGGGCCCGGTGTGGCGGGGCGGCTGTCCGCATGTCGGCTCCGAGAACATCCGCCAGGCCGTGGTCCGGCCGGAGCAGACCCATCAGTAACCGCAGCGTGGTGGTCTTGCCGGCCCCGTTTCGGCCGATCAGGCCATAAACAGCGCCTTGCGGCACCGTCATGTCCAGCGTGTCGACCGCTGTAACGTCGCCCGGAAACATCTTGGTCAGTCCGCGAATCTCGATCGCCAGATCAGCCATGTCACCGCCCTCGCACTGGCCGTGTCAGCGGGATCTCCGCCGCGACGCGCTGCTGCCCTGTGTTGCCGTGCTGTCATCCTTGCCGTCGCCGGAGACGGCCCGCATCCGCTCGATCTCCTCGGTTACGACGTCGATAACCATTGCGAGCGGCACATCCATCTGGGCCGCCTCGACAGCCAGTTGGCGTGCCAGCCGCTGCAGTGCCTGCCTGCGTTTGGTTTCGCTCATTCGGGGAGGATCCGCCAGAAAGGCACCCTTGCCGTGCCGCATCTCGATGATGCCCTCGTGCTGCAATTCGTTGTAAGCCTTGACGATAGTGGTGGGATTGACCGACAGCGACAGGGCCATTTCCCGAATGCTCGGCAGCTGCCCGCCGGCCTTGAGCAGGCCCGACGCACCGTGGTATTTGATCTGATCCATGATCTGCCGGTAGACCGGCACACCACTGTGAGGATCAATCTGGAGGTTCAACATGACACAGCCCTCTTGCACCTCTTCTTCTGTATGGTAACACCCACACAGTTGGCCTGTCAAGAAGAAAACGCTGTGCCTCGTTGTTTTTGGAAGAGTCAGCAAGAGGCCGTACCGCGAACTGCTGCCGGGCGGCAACTGATCGCAGGTTCCAGCCGTTGCAGCACGGTGCCCTGCTTCTCCCCCCTCCGGCGGCAGAGACAGCCCCAGGCGGCGATTCAGTGCGCATTCGAGACCGCAAGGTTAAGCATCACGCAGACCACGACGCTGCCGCGACACGGAACCGCCACAGCGGGCGGATCACCCGAAATCATGGGCGAGGCGTGGCCGGGCGACAAGACGCCAACTTTCGCCGGTTGCCCCCAATATTGCTCATCGAACCTTGCGGTGGCGACCACAGTTCCAGCCAGAAATGCCCATGCGTGCGCACTCAGACGGCCGTCTCCAGGAGTCTGCCTGCTTCTGGCCAGGGCGACCTCATCGTTCATCGGTGCTGTACCTCATTACGGCGTCAAGAGGCTTGGGAGCTGACAGCGTGAAATTGAAATCCTTCACCAATGCACCGGGCAACCGCGTACTGCTAGTCGATCGCCCTCCGTAGGTGCCTGGGTTCGGGATGAACTCCCGCTCCAAGGTCAGCCCGAGCAGGTTTTCGCCCAGCACGCGATAGGCCGTCTCGTCGAAACGCATCACGTTCAGCGGGGCAACGATCCGGCCGGCGTCCACCCAGAATGTCGCGAAACGCGTCATACCGGTCATCCGACAGCCCGGCCGATCGGAGTAGTTCAAATAGTGCAATTGATTGACATATACACCGGTGTCCAGCTGCTCCAGCACCTGTGCAACCGGCAACTGTCCGCCGGCCATGTCGAACGATGCCGGCGACTCATAGCCCGCGGCCCCGTTCGGCTGCACACCGTACTCCTTGGCTGACCGCGGCGAAATCAGGCAATCCTTGTACTGTCCCTTTTCGACCACGTACGACCTCGTCCGGCTTGAGATAGCCCGCCGCCTGGAAGTCCGGCGCGATGCCTTCCTTCGTGTTCTCGCGAATCGTCACCAGCGGACTGAGCGTCGCATCCTCGGCGATCATCTTCAGCAGCGGCGTCGTCTTCGTCCGGTGGGCCTTCATGCTGAAGCCGCCGGAGGACAGCATGCCGGCAATGTCCTTGAGCGCAGCCGGCGCCAGATAGACCCGATACTGCCCGGGATCAATCGTCCTGGCTGGTTGCGACAGCACCGCCAGTTGCTCGGTCGCCAGCCGCATCTTCCGCTCGAATTCGACCTGGTCCCAGGCAAAACCCGCATACGCACTTTTTACCGCCTTGTCAGCCGCGTGATAGATGCTGAAATCGAAGTTGAACGAATAGGAGCTGAACCAGTTTCGCTGGCCGAACGAATTGGCGAATCCGGCGTAGATCGGGCCCTGGGCGTATAGACCTACCAGATCAACGCCCTTGCCAGCCGCAAGGATCGCATCCAGAGCCGCATTGCTGGCCGGCAGGTCGTCCTGCCCACATCGCTGCGTCGATCGCACCTCAGTCGAGTACAGACAGATACGGGTCTTCCGGCACATGCGGCAATTGCTCACGGAGGTTCTGCAGCATCCCGTCAACGCGACGTCGATCGGTCGCATATCGCCCGAGAGCGTAATTGTCGCCTCGACATGCCGCTGGCCCCGGATGAGGTCCACGGCCATGTATCGCTGCAATACGCTGCCGGCCTGGCGGACATGGTCCTGGTTTATGCGAACAAAGTCGGACTCCTCACCAGAGAACCTCGCCAGGAATACCTCGTCGCCTTCCAGGCTTGCTGCCAGGTAGTCCGCCAGTTCATAGAATGCCTGCTGCATATGAGTGCTCCATCGAGAGAGTCGGTTCAGCATATTGTCCGTCAGGGCCGGGCCTGCACGCTCCAGGCGACCTCGCCAGCTGAAATCGTGTCCCATTGGCTCGGCCGGCCATCGACCCAGATATTCGTCACGTTTGGCGCGTCCGCGATATACAGGTCCACATTGTGATCGATGCAGAATGTCTTGAGGGCGATAAACGCCGGTTCGTTCGCGATCTTGCTGTGGCTGATGAAGTACACCACGCCATAACGCAGGTGCTTGGGGCTCTGTGCCGACAGATACTCCACGACCGCTTTGCCGTCAGCCATAGTGTACTTCTCATCGACGATGAACCGACCGTCGCCGTGTTCGTAGATCCGGCTGGCGTAGTTGCTCAGGCTGGCGATCTTTCGCGTCAGACCTGAAGTCCTTCCTGGTCGAGGTCGCGGCCCGTGGGCTTTGCTGCAATCGCGGCGCCCGTCTTGTCCGCATCGGCCTGTGAGAAGCCGCGCGGCTTCGGCATCGATTCGCTCATTGTTTGGCAGCCCAGGACCAGCAGCAACGGCAGGAGGCATGCACATAGCCCGATATTTGCTTTATGAGGATACATAACCCGGTTCCTTCGTTTCGATCGTCCTTCTTAACACAAACGTGACAACGGAACAGTTGCAGACCTCCCGGTCTTCCCGGCCAGTGGCTTCATTGCCCTTGGTCAGTTCGACAAAGCACATTGCCACGGGAAAAGAACAGGCTGAAGCCTGGACTCCAAACACCGGCTGAAGCCGGAACTGCGAACGTTGACTGCAGCCGGCCCGCACTCGCCGTTTCACCTTGTCACCTTGTCACCTTGTCTGGCCGTCTCCTTGTCTGTCGTTCATACTCCGCCGAATACCTCCACGTTGCTGAAGACACACGCCGGGCTGGCGTGGCCTACCCACATGATCTGGTTCGGCTCGCCCTTGCCGCAGTTCGGCGTGCCCATGACCATCATCGTCTGTTCGTTGCCGACCATCTTCAGGCTGCGCCAGAACGTGGCGGAGATCCCGCGGTAGTTCGGGTTCCGCACGACCTGCGTCAGTTTGCCGTCCTCGATCAGCTGGCCCCACTCGCAGCCGAACTGGAACTTGTTGCGGGAATCGTCGATCGACCAGGAGCAGTTGGTCTTCATGTAGATGCCGCGCTCGATCGAGCCGATCATCTCGTCGAGCGTGCTTGTTCCGGGTTCGAGGTTGAGGTTGGCCATGCGGTCGATGGCCGGGCGGTTCCAGCTCGACGCACGCGAGTTCGCCACGCCGGGCAGCCGCTGCGGGCCTGGGAGGTGACACCGCCGAGGCCGCGCATGAGGATGCCGTCACGGATGAGGAACTGCTTTTCCGCTGGCAGGCCGTCGTCGTCATAGCCGTAGGTGGCGAACTGCTCGGGCCGGCTCGGGTCGAAGGTGATGTTCAGCAGATCCGAACCGTAGCGGTATTTGCCGAACATGTCCGACGTGACGAAGCTCGGTGCCGGCGTAGTTGCGTTCGTCGCCGAGGATGCGGTCGAGTTCCAGGGGATGGCCGATCGACTCGTGGATCTGCAGGATCATCTGGTCGGGGGCCAGCAGCACGTCCATCTTGTCGGTCGGGCAGTTCGGGGCGGAGAGCAGTTGCAGTGCCTCGGCAGCGATCCGGGGGGCAGCCTCGCGGAAGTTCACGCGATCGAGCACCTCCATGCCGCCCTGCTGGCAGTAGCCCCGGCCGCCCAGCGTTCGCGTCTGCGTAATCGCTTTGTCGTTGGCGGTCGCCCGCATGCTCGGGGCCATCATGCTGAAATGCTGGCGGAGCCTGCCGCCATGGGATGTCAGGTAGAGCGCGTCGATCGTCCGCTGCCAGAGCGAAGCCGCCCAGTCGACGATGCGATCACTAGCCTTGAGCCGATGACATTGCTCGATGAGCAGGTCCATCTTGTCCTTGACGGGCACGTCCTCCCAGGGCTGCCGGGCCGGGCCGGCATACTCGCCTACGGGACTCGGCATCGCGACCTGGCTGAAGTCCGTCACGCATCGCCCGGCTGTCCGCCGGGCCCAGTCGACAGCCTTGTGCACCGCCTTCCGCAAACCGTCAGCCGACAGGTCGCTGGTGGCGGCATACCCCAGGCCGCCCTTGTCGATGACCGTGACCATCGCCCCGAAGTCCTCGGCCTGCCCGACCGGCTGCGGGACGTCCTGCCGCACGGAAAGCATCTGCTCCCGCTCACGGAAGATTCGCAGGCTGCAGAACTCCACGTTGGGGGTCACCGCCGAAAAGTGCGTCTCAATCGCATCGAACATGCCGAACGCATTCCTCCTGGTCCACGAGCCGCCGTCAGCCGTCGGACACACGATATCGCGGACGGATTGTCACAGAAACCCTGCCGCCACGCAACCGGCACCGAAGAAAGCCGGCTGACGCCATATGATACCCTCGCCAGGCCGTGCCGTTGCCGCTCTTGGACTCCTCAATAGCCGCGATGAAGGTATATATAGATCATCAAAGTGCGCCAGCGACACGAAGATCTGCTCTCCGCGTCCTCGTGCCTCTGTGGTGAAATCAAGACCCTGCGTTCGCTGAAAAGATAGGAGACAACGGATGTTCCGCTGGCCAGAAACGTTCGCATCGGTCGATGAATTCGAGCATGCCCGCAAACAGTTTCTCCCCCTCTACCGGCAATCGCTTGGTCAGATGCCCGAGCGGATCGACCTGAACGCGAAGGTGCTGGCCACGCAGCAGCGGGACGGCTACCGCCGGGAACTCGTCCAGTACGAGGTCGAAAAGGATGAAGCGCCGGTCAAGGCCTATGTCTGCATCCCCGACCGCATCAAGCCGGGCTCGCCCTCGATCGTCTGTCTCCACCAGCACGGCGGCCAGTTCGCCCTCGGCAAGAGTGAACAGGTCGCCCGCATCGGCTCGCCGCATCAGCAGCAGGCGATCGACCTAGCAAAACGCGGCTACGTGACGATCGCCGCTGACAGCCGCGTGCTTCGAGGAACGGATGAAATACTGGGATGGCGATACCATCTACAACATGTCCCTGCTGATCAAGGGGGCCACGCTGGCTGGCCGGTTCATCTGGGACATCCAGCGCGAGATCGACTACTTCGTCAGTCGGCCCGAGGTCAATGCGGATCTGCTGGGCATTACCGGCCACTCCATGGGATCGTTCCAGGTATCGCTGGTGCTGCCCGTCGAGCCCCGCATCAAGGTGGCTGTCGCCAGCCAGGGCGTGAAGCTCTACAAGGGCATGCTCGAGCGAGGGGACAGTTTCCCGCAGGCGTATGTGTTGCCAGGTTTCTATAACTTCGCCGATCTTGACGCCCTGCTGGCCAGTTTTGCGCCGAAGCCGCTTCTGCTGACCGGCCGGCGGCAGGACAGCGTCAGCAGAATCGAGGACCAACTGGAGGTCGAAAAGCGTCTGAAGGCGCTGTATGACCTCTTCGGCAAACCGGGCAATTTCACTTACCCTCGCGAAGACGGCGGTCATCAGTTCAGCCCTGGGCTGCGTCAAGCCGCCTATGACTGGTTTGACCAGCATCTGAGAGGCTAGAACGACTGTCCGTTGTCCGTTGTCCGTTGTTTGTTGTCCGTGGCCTGTTGGTCGCCGTCGTGCATCCAACAGGAACACTGTTGGCGGGACAGGAGACGTGCTGTTGCAGATCCAACGGACAGCTCGCCCGGGTGGCATGGCCCTGCGTAGCAGGGCCATGGGCTCGCCCGCCACATCTGGATTGCAGATGCACCAAACTGGAACAAGTGATTGACCATAGTTTGTTGTAGGTGGTCGTTGTTCGTCATCGTACGCTATAGGAAAAGTGTCAGCGGGAAGGAGACGCGTTGTTGCAGTTTCAACGGACAACGGACAAACTCACTCCTCCAACACCTGTCGCCAGAACTCCTCAGCGAACGCCTTGCTGAAGTCGCCCTTGCCGACAACGCAGATCGGGATGCTCACGCCCATGTCCGGCCGGCGAACCGCCTCGGAAAGAAACGAACTGGTCTCCCGAAGGATCCGCCGACGGATCGCTTGCCAGAGATCGAACTGGCTGGCCTGTTTGAATCGCATAACCGGGCCCCTGACGACTTCAGCACAGAATAAGGACTCGTATCAATTGTCCCCAGTCGAAAGGCCCAGGTCAAACAAGAAGTTGATCACGAAGAGAAGCGGCAAATGCCAAAAGAGCCGCCACACACACAGCCTCCCCACGAAGCCACTGTCGTTGCTCACTAGCCACTGGCGTTGATTCCAGTGAAGTGATTCAAAAGCAATGCGCGCCTTATCCGAGCCGCGACCGTAAGGGAGCGGTCCTGCGAATCCGCATCCTGACCCACCGTAGCGGTCGTCCCGCAGGATGCTGCAATTGTGAATCACGACACTACCCTCTGTCGTTGCTCACTAGGCACTACGCACTAGCCACTAGCCACTGCCGTTGATTACTAGCCACTGCCGTTAATTACCCATGCGGATGCAGATGCCGCAGCACGTGCGGCCGCTCCAGGTCGTAACGCAGCATCAGGTCTTCATCCGACAGCAAGTGCACGGTGTCGCCCTGGGCGACGATCCGGCCTTCCGCCAGGATCATCACCCTCGGGCACAGCTCCACGACCAGTTCCAGGTCGTGTGTCGCGATGAGTTTCGGTGATGCCGATGCCGCCGAGCAGCTGCTTCAGATCGCGCCGGCCGCGCGGGTCGAGACTGGTGCTCGGCTCATCCAGCACCAGAATGCTTGGATCGCACGCCAGCACCCCGGCCAGACACACCCGCCGCTTCTGGCCGACACTGAGATGATGCGGTGCGCGGTCCTCGAACCCGCCAAGCCCCACCTTCGCCAGACAGTCCGTCACCCGCTGCCGCACCGCGTCCTTGCTAAGCCCGAGCTGTTCCGGCCCGAACGCCACGTCCTCAAACACGGTCGGACAGAACGAGCTGATCGTTCGGATCCTGGAACAGCAGACCCCACCTTCCGCCGAATCTCCGGACAGGCATTCCGCAGTGACAGGCGCACCGTCGACAGACACGCAGCTCTGGCCGTTACAGGTTTCCGGCAGAATGCCGTTCAGGTGCAGAAGCAACGTGCTCTTGCCCGCCCCGTTGGGCCCGATCAGCCCGACGCACTCGCCCTCTTCGATGGCGAAGCTGATCCCCCGGAGCGCTTCGGGCCCGCGGGCGATAGGAGAAATGCAGATCGCGGACCTCGATCGACGTGCTCATCGCGCCCCCCTCGCACACATGGCGGCATAGATCCGCTCAGCCCGCTCGCTGGCTCGGACGAACAGCTGGCTGACAACCGTCGACATCGTGTGCCACGTCCACGTCCGCCCCGTCTTGAAGGTGCGGCTCATCCGCGCCCGCTTCATCCGCTGGGCCTCATCCGTCAGCACGAACAGGTAGCGGTACATCAGCGACAGCGTCATCACCAGAAGGCCCGGCACCCGCATAGCCCGCAACACCCGCAGCAGACTCGCAAACGGCGTCGTATTCGACAGCAGCACCATCGTCGCAAGACACAACGTGCACTTGGCGACCAGTACGAGAAACAGCCGCCAGCCCCCCGGCCCGAACAGGGCAAGAATCGCCACCCCCAGCACAAACGGTTCCAGCAGGATCAGGCGACGCACGAGAAACCGGCCCGGAATCCGACTGACCGCCGCGACCGTCAACAGCAGCGCGGTCGGCACCAGCAGCAGAACAGGCCGAGCCGGCGGCAGCAGGATGACCGCGATGACCATTGCCAGCGCACAACCGAGTTTGGTTCCGGCCCCAAGACGATGCAATGGCGAGTCGAGTCGGCTATACCGATCCAGAAAGTCCAGTTGCATCAGAGCGTCCTATAACTCGGCACCGAGCGGCACCGCGCCGCTCCGCCGCCTGCCCTTTCCAACCAGCACACGCGCCACCACCCACGCTCCGATGAACACGACGACCGTGCCGACGAGTCCCGCCAGCCCCGTCGCCAGCGCCGCCCAGTGAACGCCGGGCATCGCATAGTCCGCAATCGGCGCGTGTACGAGCCCCGTCGCCTTGTCCGCAAAGCCCAGCATCTCGGCCGTCTTGTCCAGACCGTCCGGCCAGGTCGACGCAAACGGTGAAGCAAACAGCGCCAAGCCCAGTGAGATCAACGCGCCGATAGACGATCACCGGCCCGTAAGACCTTGTCGCAGGCTGCGGAACCTGCGTATCGAGCAGTTCGGGCCGGGCCCGCGCAACTCCCACGAGCACCAGCGCGGTGATCAGGCCCTCGCCAACACCGATCAGCATGTGTACGCCTGCCATGGCCGGCAGCGCGGTCGACCAGCTCGCCGTGCCGGAGACCACGAGTTCTCCCGCACAAACGGTTGCGGCAAGCACGGTAGCAGCACCACGCAGCGAAGCCGGCTGCCAGCACCCGGCCGAACAAGCCTTTGACCATCGAGCTGACGAGGTAGTAAATGGCCCAGCCACCGACGGCACCGACAACTGCCATGTTGAAGATGTTCGCGCCCAAGGCGGAGATACCACCATCGGCGAACATGAGACATTGCACGATCAGCACGGCCGAGATGACGATGACGCGCTGCGCTGGGCCCAAGCAGCGCCGCGACCAGCACGCCGCCGACGAGGTGTCCGGACGTCCCGCCGAGGACAGGAAAGTTGATCATCTGCGCGGCGAAGACGAACGCCGCCGCCAGTCCCAGCAGCGGGACCCGTTTGGGCGGGAGGTGCAGCCGGGCCTGTCGCGCGGCGGCGGCGAGCGCCGCGGCGGCCAGCGCACCGGTTGTTACGGCGGTCTTGGCATCGAGAAAACCATCAGGAATATGCACGCCCGCATCCTTCCGTAATGTCACCAGGCGTTACAGCCGGAGTCCGTACCTGCCTGGAATAGTAACACGCTTCCTGGAATCATGCTACCGAATAGAAGCACACGAGGCAAGATGATCTACGAAGCCGTAAGGCCGGCACAAGGTTTTGGACGTGTGTGCAACACAATCAGGCGTGTGCGCTGGTGGGAAAAAGCAAAGACTCCGCCTTCGTTGTCCTGCCTGTCCCTCTCGCCGGGGCCCTCGGGCCGCCCCCGCGCACCTCTTGCCCCCTTACCTTCTCACCTGCTCAGCCGTTCTCCTGCTCCTCCCGCCAGCGGAGCAGCATGTTACTGATCCAGAGACCAAGGATGCCGCCGATCGTGCCGCCGGCTGCGTACTGGATCGGCAGCATGTCGGCCAGCGGGTTGATACCCTTGATCCACCACTGGGCTGAAACGTCCTGGCCCATGATCGCCCAGATGTGGCCCGCCACGGCTGGCACGAGCCATGCCAGCGCGGCCGGCCAGATCGCCTTGGTCGTAAAGACCTGGTGGCCTAGCAGCACACCACCGAGCATCGCCACGGCTGCGATGAAGTAGCCCTGGCCGAAGTTAGCTGCCACGCTGTTGGCATACAGCACCTCGACGAGGACGATGCCTCCGAGGCCGGCGGCCGCCAGCATCAGCCAGGAATCGCGATCTCTGGTGACGACGCCGACCATAGCCGCACTGCGGGAATAGGCCGCGGACGGGCCCTTGGCGCCGGGGTCGCCTTCATCGCCGGCTCCGGCAAAGACCCATTTCCTGGTGAACCGCTCAGCGGCGAGGGCGCACAAGATCGTTCGCACCCCAGCCCAGCACTTCGCCAAGCAGCCGGAGGTTTGTCGCGCTCCACGGTCCGGGAGTAGTGCCCTGGACGTACGCCACCACCAGCCGCCACTGGACATCGCCCCAGCCGAGAAACAGCAAGCCCATTCCCACGGCCAGCACGCCGACGCCCCGCAGCCGACGACCCACCGCCACGGTCACCAGCGCACTGGTCACCGCGCCGATCGCCATCATCTCGACCACACCAAGCATCGGGAAACGGCATGTCGCCAGCGAGGCCGGCAGATCCGGATCGCGCGGCCACAGGGCCAGCAGGCCTGCATCAGCGCATCAGCATGGCCGCGACCACGCAAACCCCTGCAACGACCCACTTCTGGGCATCGGTGAGCCCCGACGACTGTTCCATCGGATCTGTCTTCATATCAGATATCTTCGCCTGTTCTGCCATAGTACTGCCGATGTTACCTGACCCACCTTGTCGCGTCCATTGCGGCAATGGCAAAAACCGCCCGGGGCCGGTATATTCGTGACAGCTTCAATCGGCGTCGCGAGCCCGCGCAGAGCGACCAGTGCGGAGAACAGACCGATGCGTACGGGCAAAACCAGGGCGGGTGCACCACGGGCGGCTTCTGGTGTACAACAGACTATGCATCAGCCGCCACGGGTTCTTATGGTTTTGCTGTGCACGGTCCTGCTCGCTTCGCCAGCCCTCGCCGGGTTGCGGCTGCGCGTGGAGAACGGTCACCTGCGGGCTGTCCAGCCTGACGGCACGTCCACTGAAGCGCCGGCTTCCCAACCGGCTGGGCCGACCGTGCTCGTTCCCTCGCAAGGTCGACCGACCTTCTGCGTCGCGGGCAAGTCCTTCTCGTGCCTGGTGCACCTGTCAGCCGAGATCGGGGAGACGCCGCGTTTCTGGCTGCGACACTGCCGGCTGCCGAGCCTGCGTTTTCCGTTGTTGCAGGTCGGCAGCATGAGTACCTTCGGTGACGGGTATGCCGAGGTGCAGCTCGTCGACCCCCGAAAGCACGCCTCCGGGTCTTTACGACCTGATCGTGGCCGGGTCCGTCTCTGAAAGCGTCTGCCGACACAGCGTCAGCGTGATCTCGGGCTACAAGAGTGTGTTTCGGATCGTTCACCTGTCGAACATGAACATCGGCGATCCCACGGCGGTGCAGTTCGACGCGCATCTGCCCGACGAGGTCAACATCCTGGCGCCGGAGTTTATCGTCGCGACCGGCGACTACACGGAATGGGCGCGTCTGGCCAACGACGCGGGCAGGCTGGCAGCGGGTACTGGACTACATGGCCCGTTTCGACGCACCGGTCTTCATGCTGTGCGGCGACCACGACCACGAGGCATCCTTCACGCAGTATGTCGCCAACAGCCTGATCGGAACGATCGACTACGGCCACTATCACGGGCTTCTGCTGCTGGACAACGGCTATCATCCCATCGAACAGGACGACCAGCAGATCAGCTGGATCCTGAGCGACCTGGCGTCGCACCGCGACAGCACGTTCAACTTTATTGTGACGCACAGCGACGAGCTCGGGCTGATCCGCCGGCTCAAGGAGATGAACCTGGCTGAACAGGTCGTCCGCGACGACAAGGTCAAGATGCTGATCTGCGGCGGTCATACCGACTGGGATTACCGGGAATTCTCATCGCTGCTGGCGGGACTGCCCGGTCTGCAGTTTATCCGTACCGCCCAGTCCAGCACGGCAGTCTGCGACAAGGCGAGCGGCGTATCACACTATCGCGTCATCGACGTTGACGGCGAGCACGTGAGCTACCTGTGTCCGGACGAGACACTCAACCCGCATGTGCAGAATTCGGTACCGTCCGGCCGGATTCAGGCCGTCTTCGACGGAGCCAACGACGGTACACGAACAATCGTTACGGCTGTCATTTCTAACGCCCTGAGTCGTCCCTGGCGAGACTGCCAGGTGTGGCTGAAGGTCCACAAGGACAAGGCTGATACGCCGCCGGAGGTCGTTGGGGGCAGGCTGATCCGTTATCTCGACGGAGGCACATACTGGCTCGTGCAGGCAGGTTTCGATCTTCCGGACAAGGGTTCGGTCACGCTGCAGGCCGGGCCGGCAGAGCAGCTGTTGCATGCGCCGCCGGTGCGACTCGAGTTGATCAGTCCCGCGCAGCTGGCCTTTACGCCGCGTGAAGCGGGTTTCGGCTTGACGTATTACACCTGCCCGTCGGCTGTCGTGCTGCGTGTCGCCAACCGATCGGATCGGCCGACGCAGGTCTGGCCCATCGTTCGTCTGAACGGGACGAACCTGGAGATCGCTTCCGAGCAGCAGCTGCCGATGACGCTGGAACCGAGGTCCAGCCAGTTGCTGCGGGTGAATCTGACGCTCGGACAGGTAGCACTGGGAGCACACCTGCTGCAGGCGTATCTGCTGGAGGACCCGCTCCGGCATCTTACGACGCAGCTGGTCGTGTTGCTTGTCGGCCCTGAAAGCGTTGAATATGGCCGTGGCCAACCGCCATTGACTGCTACATCTCGGCCAGCGTCCTCTCAACCAGCGACGTCGCAACCATCTACACCGAACAGGCCTTCTAAGGTTATAACGAAATAATCTGACAAGGGGATTGCGGTGCGCAGGCAGCTGGTGCCCCGGCTGGCTTTGCCCCATCCCAGACACATCATGCAAGTATTCGTTTTGCCGCTGAGACATTGGCGGTCTATCATTGCGTGTCCAAATGAGAAGCAGTACGTCCTACATGCTCAGGAGTGATACGCATGCGCCAATTGAATATCGCCGATGCACTGAATTTCTGCTATCCGCAGCCGCTGGCTTTTCTGACGACGACCACCCCTGACGGTAAGCGGAACGTCATGGCCTTAGGCTGGCTTATGCAGGCGTCCTTCGAGCCGCCGATTCTCGGGGCGGCTGTGTCTGTGAAGAACTACACGCATCACCTGATCGAGCAGTGCGAGGCGTTTGCCGTCAGTCTGGCCGGCGAGGGTCAGGCGGATCTGATCAACAAAGTCGGGACACTGAGCAGTACGGGGTCCGATAAGTTGGCGGAGTTGGGTATCAGCGCGACGCCCGGCCCTGTTACGGGCAGCCCGCTGATCGACGGCGCCGCCGTGCACTTTGAATGCCATCTGTACCGCCGGGTGACTGTTGGCGACCACAGCGTCTTTTTCGGGAAGATCGCGGCTGCCTACGTCCCGGAGGCCCCGGTGCAGAAGATCGACAACTTTGGCGCCCAACGGTATGCCCCCGCCGCGCCGGCCCTGTAGGCCGTTTGACACCCCTGCTGACGGCTATAGGATGACTACGGACGCCGGGCCGTGGAGTGCCTCTGACTGCAGCAAATAGCGCAGGGCGTAACGTCCTGAAGGCACATGACAGAATCGCCCCCTGTCGAAGAGGCTGCGGAAGCGGCCCGTCCGTCAATTGATCTGGACCGCACGCTACAAGACGAAACTGGAGATTCACCGATGCCGGACGAAGGTAAGCAGGAAAAGCCGAAGATCATCATAGACAGCGACTGGAAGGCCGAGGCGCAGCGCGAAAAGGAACGACTTGCCAAGGAGACGGCTGAACCAGGCGGCCAAGCCGGACGCGGCGGCATGGGCGGCGTACCCGAAGCGGACTTTCCCGGCCTTGTCAATATTCTCATGATGCAGGCGATGGTCGGGCTGGGCGGCGTGCGCGGCGCGGGCGGTCAGCCGATCCCGCCGAATCCCGAAATCGCCAAATACAACATCGACCTGCTGGCCGTGCTCGAGGAAAAGACGCGCAACAACCTCAATGACGAGGAGAAGCAGTCTGCTGGACCTGGCGCTGTATGAGTTGCGGATGCGCTACGTACAGCTTATCGGGGCTGCCACGGGCGCCAGTACTCCGGGGCAGCCTCCGGAGCAAGCGTAACTCCATCGTTATCTTCGAATGCAGCGATGCCGTGCTGCGGGCCTGCCATCGATCTGATCTGATCGAGGCGAACAGGCCACGCCGCACGGCATCTGCGTTCTGACGGGACGCACGCCGGCGTCACCGTTATTCTAATCCAGAATGTAGATTTCCTTGGCCGTGTAGCCGAGGATCCTGTAATTCGGCACGTAATCGACGTCCGGCTCGAGCACGGGCATCCATGCGCCGCCGTTGGTTGTCAGGTCGGCGGCATTGAGGTTGGTACCGGACAGCGAGTCGGCATGATCCGGTGCGCGGTAGGCACCTTCGCCCGCCGGATCGATGTAGTTCACCACGAGAGTGTTATTGCTCTGCCGCAGGTACTTTGTATTGCCGGCAACATCCACGTTGGCTGTGCCTGCTACGATGTCGGCATCCTTCGTCCCGAGGCCCAGGTCCGTCAGTGTGTGGATATTGTAATAGCGCCAGCGGTATACGGGGAACTGGAACGTGCCGAAGCCGGGTACATCACGCGATACCGTCCGGGTGACCGGTACCGGTCGATCCATAACACCGCCGGGCGAGTGGCAGGAGCGACAGCTCGTGCCGGCACCCAGAGCCTCGTCTTTCGGCCTGACGCCATGGCCGCCGAGCGTTACACCGTTGGAGAACGCCGGGTAGTACTGGAGGGCCTGGA
The DNA here is from genome assembly GCA_963787325.1 of uncultured Planctomycetota bacterium. GTDB lineage: Bacteria > Planctomycetota > Phycisphaerae > UBA1845 > JANYLN01 > CAWBCK01. The sequence goes on along the minus strand of CAWBCK010000005.1, from coordinate 3,699,210 downwards.
AATAGGCGGCCTGCTGCTCTGCCGGCAACTGCATGCCCTTCAGCGACAGGTAGATCTTCATGCCGGTGCCATCGGGCAGCTTCATGCTGATCAGATCGTTGGCCTTTTCGAACGGGGGGTACCACTGGTAGCCGGCATCGAGGCCCATCGGACCGTTGAAGCCCTGGAAGGCACGAAGGCCGTTGTCGGCCGCCGCGAGCATATCGAAGTTAAACGGTGCGCCGGCATCGACGATTCCGTCATGATTTGCATCGTACTGCGAATTCGAGGCGACCTGGTACCTTGCGTAGCCATACGTGGCCTTGTCGAAATACACCAGGTTCGGGAAGATCTGCATGAAGGCCATCGCCACGCGATCCTGGTCGGCCGACTGGAAGTCGTTCAGCGTGACGGCCTGCACGTCGTCAGGCGACATCGTGAAGAAACCCAGCGAATCAAACAGGCCCGCATTGCTGCCGCCGGCCATGAAGCGGTACATCGAATAGGCATTGTAGGTATACAGGCCGCCAGCAGCAGCATTGGTGGCGGTCTCGCCATCGAAGAATCGGGCGTCGAAGACCATGCCGTTGGCCATCGGCTTGAACGGGGTGATCTTGCGCCTCGGCTACCGCGCACCGCCAGGGACTGGGCGAGGAAGGACACCTGACCGTTGTACCACATCAGCGTCGGATAGGTTTTATAGGCGTTCCAGTCGTCGTTGACCTGCTGATCGGTGCCGTCGTTGAGATAGGCATCGAGGGTGATGAGTTTCGTGTCCTGGCCCTTGGCGTTTCTGCTGAACGTCAGATTCGCGCCGTGGCCCCAGAGCGAATAGGTGACGCCGGAGGTGTAGGGAATATGGCAGGCTTCGCATGCGATCTTGTCAAGATGCGAGGCGAAGTGAATCGTCTGCGGCAATGACGAGGGATCGTGACACGTGGTGCAGCCGAGCTGGTTTTCCTTCGACCCGATCGGGTAGTCCGTCGACATCATGTCTCCGCCGACGTTGTCACCCCGACGGAACTTGTGATGGTCGACCTTGTGGCAGGCGACGCAATGCCGATCGTCCCCGCCGCCGATTGCAGCCACTGCGTCGGAGGCAGCGTGAACGTCATAGCCGGCGCGGAACGGCGTGCCGCGTTTGTAGCCTGTCTCGGCGTGTTCGTGGCAGCGGAGGCATGTTTCATCCGTCGTCTTGCCGATCGACGCGACGGCCTCGAAGCTGCGATCCTGTGCGACCGTCGGCCATGGCGTGTCGGGCTGGCCGTCACCGTCGCGGTCCTGCATGAGGGGGGCATCGGCGACGCCGTCGCCATCGGTGTCGATAAGCGGATCGGGCTGGCCGTCGCCGTCGAAGTCCGTATCGTCATGAGTGCAGCGTGCTTCACCGGCCTGCGTCGGCGACTCGCCGCCTTCGGGCGCGTAGGCCGCCAGTTTCAAATTGGCTTTGTCAGCCGGCACGGAGCGGTACTTGGCGGCATGGCAGATCAGGCAGTCGAGACCGCCGTCGACGATGTCGGCGGCCTGCTGATCGGCGTTCGGCACGCCCATCTGCTGGAACGACGCAGCGAAGAACGGCTCCATCAACGGCAGGTAGCGGCCCGTGTGACACTTTCCGCATTCGTCGAGTTGCACGTCGCTCGTGTAGTTAATGAGGGCGGTCGACGCCGGCAGGCCGCACGCACGGTCGATCATGCCATGGACGCCGCCGCCCGGAAACAGGATGAGATCGTTGGCCGAGGCCCACTTGAAATGCACTGAGTTCTTCAGATCCTGCACCTGCTGCAAGTGGCACCGGCCGCACAACTGGTTTGTATCGCGTTTGAAGGAGGCTTCCGAGACCGTAACCGGCCCGAGCACGTACTGCTGGTTTGCCGGGTCGTACTGGAACAGGTGCACATCGACGAGGCCACCAACTGCGGCAGCGTCGTCCTGGCTGTTCGGGCTGCAGCCGGCCACCATCGCCCAGAGCGACACGGCTGTTATTGCCACCAGCATCCGGATGGACGTCATTGTTCGCAACATGAGGTCTCCCTCTCGAAAGCGCAGGTTCGTGCGACAGAAAACCTTTGGATTTGTGAATTATCGTACGAGATCCAGCCTGAGAAGATATTCACGAAGGCGGGGATTTTTCTCCCCCGCAGAGGGGAGGTGCCTGGTCAGGCGAGGCGGTTATGCGCGGCGAAGCTGACGGCTTCGGCACGCGTGCGCAGACCGAGTTTGCGGTAGGCACTCTTGAGATGGGAACGTACCGTGGAGGTTTCAACGTGGAGTTTGGCAGCGATCTCTTCGTTGCTGAGGCCCTTGCCGAGCAGGCGCATTGTCCGCAGCTCCTGCGGCGTCAGACTGGCGATCAATGGCGGCGATTCATTGGGGGACCGGGCCAGGTCGAGCAGCCGGCTGGCAAGTTCTCTGGTCATCTTGATCTTGAGATTGCGATCGCTGGTCACATCGCAGAAAAGCAATGCCCGGCCGATCTCGCGGCCGTCCCGCCCGAGGCATTGCGTGGCGTTCAGTTTCAGCTCCAGTTGGTGCGGCCAGCGGATCGACACGTCCGCCATGCAGGTGCCGTCGCGGCACATCACCTCGTGCCAGAAGGCTGCCAGCCTGCGGATCAACCAGCACGCGAGTGAACGGTCGGCCGACGCAGTCTTCGGATGACAGGCGAGGCGAGCTCGTTCGGCGGCGCGATTCAGCCAGACGACTTTGCCTCGCTGGTCGATCAGGATCATTCCGATCGCCAGTCCCGCCACCGCCTGCTGAATGAAACAATCACGTGCCTCGGCGCAGCCCCAGGCTGACGCATCCCTGGACTGTCGGGCCGGCGGCCGCAACTTCCTGTTGTGTCGAGATGGGGACGTCTGGCTGTCCGCTTTCACTGTATCCTCAACTTCATGCGCATACCGAGATGGACCTGAGGGAAATCATACATCGGGCTCGCAGCAGGCTGCAAGCGGGTCGCCATATGGATACAGAGGCTGTTCAAACTGTCAATCACGCGGCTGGACGCTCGCTCCTGGCTTGGGCAATCGTGCAGGGCGGCAATCCCAATTTGCTCAGGACCCAGACCATGGGGCACCAGTTGGTGAATGCCGACTGCAACAGGTTCAAGCCGACGAAGCCCGTCAGCAGCAGCCAGTATGGGCTCACGAAGTATCCGAGCGTCACTGAGCCCAGGACAAACGTTCCGGCTATCATGCGAAGTCCACGTTCTACCGTCATATCAATAACCTCCAACGGGCGTCACGGACGCCCCTTTTGGCGAGGTCAATCCATTGTATCGCCTTATTGCTTCATCCATCATGCATCACTATTTCTGGCCGTCAGACCGGCCGGCTGTTATACCGGCGGCCGGCTGCCTGGCCGCCTTGCGTTCCTTCCTGCCATAAACGATCCAGTAGACCAGCGGCACGATCAGCAGGGTGAAGGCCGTCGAGACGAACAACCCGAAGATGAACGACCAGGCCAGGCCGGAAAAGATCGGATCGAGCGTGATCGGGATTGCCGCCAGGATGGCTGTACCAGCCGTCAGGAAGATCGCCCGGAAACGGATCGCGCCGCTTTCGATGAGGGCCTGACGCAGCGTCATTCCCTGTTCCAGATTATGGTGAATGAAATCGATCAGCAGGATCGCGTTGCGCACCGCGATGCCTGCCAGAGCGATCATGCCGATCATCGCGGTCGCGGTGAAGAATACGGGGTTATGATATCCTCCGATCGGCTTGTCCCACATCACGTTCAGCAGCGCGAAACCCGGCATGATGCCGATGATCGTCAACGGGATCGAAAGCATCAGGATCAACGGCATCAGGTAGCTGCCCGTCTCATAGACCAGCAGGATATAGATGCCGATACATGCCGCACCGAAGGCGATTCCCAGATCGCGGAAGACATCGACGGTGATGTTCCATTCGCCTTCGCCGGTCCAGACCGCCTCAAAGCCCGCTGGCAACGGATGGGCCTTGAGATCCTTCCAGGTATCGTAGATCGCCTCGCCGGGGGCACGGCCTGCCATCTCGGCGAAGACGTACACGACCGGCTTCAGGTTCTTGCGATAGATCGTCTGGTCCTCGGTATGCCGCACCCACCGGCCGATCTCATTGAGCGGGATCTGCTGGCCCTGGCTGCCGCTGATGTAGAGCCTGCTGAGGGCCTGCGGATCATCACGCATCGCCAGCGGCAACTGGACCCAGATCGGCATCGGGTTGACCTCGCTGGGCTTGTGCAGGACCGAGACGGACTTGCCGCCGACGGCCATCGCGAGGGTCTGGGCGATCTGGTCGGTGCTGACGCCGGCCAGGGCGGCCTTTTCCTTGTCGGTTACGAACGTCCACTTGCCCTCGTTGGCTTCGATGCTCGTATCGAGATCGACGACGCCGGGCTGCTCGCCGAGCCGCTTCTCCAGGATCATGGCGGCGCGCTGCACCTGGCGATAGGTGTTGTATTCCTGGCCGTAGACTTCCACCGTTACGGTCGAAATGACCGGCGGACCGGGCGGGGCTTCGACGAGTTTGACGTTGGCACCGTTCTCGCCGCCGATCTCGTCAATCGCCTTTCGAATCCGCAAGACGATATCATGCGACTGGGCCTGACGAAGGTTCTTGTGAACGAGGTTCACGCGGATGTCGGCCACGTTCGGCCCGGACCGCAGATAGTAGTGACGGACCATGCTGTTGAAGTCCATGGGACTGGAGGTGCCGACGTAGGTCGTGATATTGCGAACTTCGGGAACGGTCTTGAGGTAATCGGCGAGGGCGGACGTCGCGGCCTCCGTGCGTTCCAGGCTGGTGCCTTCGGGCATGTCGACGACCAACTGGAACTCGTTCTTGTTGTCGAACGGCAGCATCTTCAGCGGCACCTTGCGGGTCACCACCAGGCCGATTGCGCCGACGAACAGCAGGGCCGTTATGCCGAGCAGCAGCCCGCCCAGCAGTCTGCTTTTGAGCAGGGGTCCGAGCGTGCCATTGTAGACCTTATAGATCAGCGTATCGTGCAGTTCGAGCGGCTTGTCCTCGCCCTTGGCTGGATGCTCGTAATGTCCCTTGAGCATGTAATAGGACATCCAGGGGGTGATGGTGAACGCCACGAACAATGACATGAGCATCGCCAGGGGCACATTCAGGGCCATCGGCCGCATGTACGGACCCATCATTCCCGTGATGAAGAACATGGGGATGAAACTGACGATGACCGCCAGGGTCGCCAGGATGATCGGCGGCCGGACCTCGTTGACGGCTGAAAGGACCGCCTGCAACGGCTTTTCCTTGCGCAGCCGCAGATGCCGGTAGATGTTCTCAACGTCAACGATCGGGTCGTCTACCACCAGGCCCAGTGCCAGTGTCAGTGCAAAGAGCGTTACGCGGTTGATCGTGTAGCCGGCCAGGTAGTTTACCAGCAGCGTCAGGGCGAAGGTGATCGGCACGGCCACCGCGACGATGAAGGCCTCTCGGCCGCCCAAAGTGACGTAGATCAGTCCGATGACGATGACGATCGCGACCATCAGGCCTTCGAGCAGTTCGTTGACCTTGTCGTTGGCGGTCTCGCCGTAATCGCGGGTGATCAGCGTGTGGATGTCGCTGGGGATGACGGTGCCCTTGAGGCGGTCGACTTCGGCCTGAACGTCCTGGCTGACCCAGACGGCGTTGGCTCCCTTCTTCTTGGCAACGGCCAGGGTGACCGCGGGCCATTCACCGTCCTTGACCAGCCCTGAAGGATCGCTGCCATCGGCCAGTTGCTCCTTGTCGGCAGCAGAGGCAGGGCCGAACATAAGGCACGTATAGTTCGTCAGTTCGGCTGGTGCCTGCTGGACCTTGGCGACGTCCTGAAGGTAGACGGGCTGGCCCAGGGACACACCGACGACCAGGTGCTTCACCTCATCGATATTACTGAAGACCGTACCTGCCTCGGCTGTCTTAACCGCATCGCCGGACTTCATGAACTCGGCTGGCAGGGTTACGTTCGCCCCTTTCATTGCCGTGGCTATCTGGAGCATCGAGACGTTGCGCGAGGCCATCAGTTCGGGGTCGGGCTTGATCCGCACCTGGAGCGGTTCGCCGCCGACGATGTAAGTACGGCCGGTGTTCTTGATGGCCTGGACGCGGTCTTCGACCTCTTCAGCCACGCGCCGCAACGTATCGGCGTTGTAGCGGCCGCTGTAGAAGGTGATGTTTGTGATCGGCACGTCGTCGATCTCGACGGGTTTGACCACCCAGCCGGCCACCGTGGAGGGGATCTGGTCCATGTTCATGTTGATCTTGTTGTAGAGTTTGACCAGCGAACCGATGCGGTCCTCACCGACATAGAACCGCACGGTTACGATCGACAGGCCCGGCTTGCTCATCGAGTAGACGTACTCGACGCCGTCGATCTGATAGAGCATCTTCTCGAGACGGGTGGAGACCTGGCGCTCGACTTCCTGGGCCGAGGCGCCGGGCACCTGCACGAAGACGTCCGCCATGGGCACGACGATCTGCGGTTCTTCCTCGCGGGGCGTCAGCATCACGGCGGCAAGCCCGCACAGGACGGCTATGGCGATGAGCATCCCGGAGAGGTTTCCTCGCAGGAAGGTTTCCACGATCCTGCCGGTGATCCCGCCGCGATGATCCTGTGTCTGTGACATAATCAACGATCCTCTGCCTGGCACTTCACAAACGTCTCTTCACCACGGGGGCACGGAGACACGGAGAACGACGTTTCTTATGCTCCTGCTGCCTCGTTTCCGGCTGGCTGCGTCGCGGGGGGTAATGACGACGCACCGTAGTTGGCCACGATCTTTTCGCCGGGCTCCAGGCCTGTCAGTACAACTATCTTGTCACCAACCTGCTCACCCAGTGACACAAACCGTCGCTTCTGCGCTTGCCGTCGCTGACCATGACCTGCTGAAGCTGGCCATAGGTGCGGACGGCTGAGACCGGGATGCGCATCTGCTTTTCGCTGCCGGTCGGGATGAACAGCCGGCCGAACATGCCGCTGTAGACGCCGGGCGGACACGGTCCGGTAACCTTTACCTGGAAGGAGCGGCTCTGCGTCGCGGCTTCGGGAACGATCTCGCTGACGACACCGAAGCACCTCTTGGGCATGACGTCGAGTTTGACGCTGACGTTCTGGCCGGGAGTAAGTGCACTGGCGAGCATCTCCGGCACGCTGGCGACCAGTCTGCATTTTGTCGCGGTTGTACATGCGGACAAGGGTCTGACCGGGCTTTACCAGGTCGCCAGCCTCTACGAGTTTGTCGACGACGATGCCGTTGATCGGGGAGCGGATTACTGTCCAGGAAAGTGTTGTCTGGGCGTAGTTAAGGGCCTGTTTGGCCAGTTCGACGCCGGCCAGGGCCTTGTCTCTGTTGGTGCGCGTGTGCGTGAATTCCTGCTCGGTGATCGCGCCGGTCTTGACGAGCTTGATCTGGCGATCATAGTCCCACTGGGCCTGTTCGGCCTGGGCCCTGGCCTGATCCAGCTGCGCCCTGGCCTGGCGGACTTTGGCCTGGAGATCGGTATCGTCCAGTTCGACCAGCACGTCGCCCTTGTTGACCTGCTTGCCGGCTGTGACGTTGACCGCCTTGACTTGGGCCATCAGCTTGGTGCCGATGTCGGCAGTGTGGACGGCCTGGACGGTGCCGACGACAGCGCGGTATTGCGGTACCTCCTCCGGCGTGACCGTGTAGAGTGGTAAGCCGGCTGGCAGCGGCGTCGAGCCCGGCAAATCTGACGGTTCGGCTGCCTGGGCACTGGCGGGGATCTTGTTGCCGAAGTAGTTGCTTAGCCAGAGGATGCTGGCAACTACAATCACCAGGGTCACCAGGAAGCGGATCGATTGCCTGGCAGTCTTCCAGATTCGGGTACTCATCAGTAGAACCCTCGACAAAGGCGGCCATGCTCTGCTGCGGCTCGCCGCAAACCCACTTTCACCAAACCACACTCTCGCGAGAGACCCCTATGGGGCCGTCTTCTGTGCCGGCCGCGCGGTTCTCTTGCGCGGGGAGGCCTTGCCATCTACAGAAGAATCGGCTGTCCGGCACTGAAGAATGCACGCCAATGCCCGGCGGCATTGATCCAACGCACCGTCCTGCACGTGGTAGTGCACGTGATAGCCGCGCCGCTGGGCCTCGACGAGGCCCGCGTCGCGCAGGATCCGCAGGTGTTGGGACACAGCCCCCTGCGTCACATCCAGATGCTCTGCGATATCGCTGACACACATCGGCTGGTCCTTGAGCATGCACAGCAGCCGGATACGGGTGCCGGCTGCAAGTGCCTGGAAGACACGGGCCATCGCTTCAGGGTTTTCTACCATCTCCATGCCCTTCGTTTTAGTATCTGCTAAAAGTCTTATACATAATCCGGGCGTTGTCAAGGGGAATCCGACGGAAAACCGGAGGCGGTCAGCGGAAGTGCGTCGGGCCGGGCGCGTTTCGTTGAAAACAAGCAACCCGGGCTGACGCCTCGGGCTTCAAACGGCGCGAACCGCAGAGGTATGACGCGATCTGCGGCGGTTGACTGGGCTGCGCCGCAGGCGAATAGTCTTTTGGCGTGTGGGCATAGCGGCTCCGTCGGGGGGTGTTCACGGGAGCCGGGGGGCGAAGGAGCACCAGGAGCAGTGACACAAAGAGGGGTGCAATTCATGATTCGTCTGAATCCGATCGAATGGTTCATGATCGCTCTGGTCATCATCGGTGATCTGAACTGGGGGTTCGTGGGCTTATTCAAGTGGAGTTTCATCGATGCAATCTTCGGTGAGCTCAGCGTGGGCACGCGTTTGTGCTATATCGCCATCAGCCTGGCGGCGCTGTGGCTGCTGATCGTCGCGGTCCGGCTGCGCAAGGCTGCTCCCGAGCCGCACGAGCATTCGCTTCATCGGGCGTGAACATGCATGGGAGCCGCTCTCGGAACCGACCGGGTGGCGCTCCGATCATAGCGGGAGGACCACTTCATGGGGTTCACCAAGCCATTGCCGGCAGAACGGGTTTCCAAAACCCGCACTGGCAGACAAGCTGCCAGTGGCACCCACAAGAAGAAGGTTTTCAGATGGGGACCAGAGATTCTCGTGCTGACTGTCGGCGCAACGGTTTGTGTTTCTCTGCAGCCCGGCTGCTCGGAATCGCCCAACGTGCCGGCGTCTCAGCCCTGGGTAGAGACGCATGAACCGCAGGGCATCCCCAGTGCGCCGGCTGTGTTTGTGGCAATGACCGATAAAAATACATTTAAGCCGGTGGCGGTGACTATCAGGCTGGGCCAGACCGTCATGTGGCGAAACGTGTCGAAGACTGCCCAGACGATTACGGCTGATCCGACCGTCGCCACGAATGCGGCGAATGTGGCCCTTCCACCCTACGCCAATCCATTCAATTCCGGTACGATCAAACCGGGCGATACGTGGGAATACACGTTTCGGGTTCCCGGCCGGTACAGGTATTTCAGTATCAACCATGAACAGCAGGGGATGGTCGGGCAGATTCTGGTCGAAAGCAAACCTGCAAAATAATCGCGGTACGGTCGGTGCGCGCTGCAAAGCCGGGCCCGCTCCGCTGCAGTCCACATAGCGATTCCAGGCGAAGACGCCGGATCATCCCGGATTCGCCGGAATGGGGCCCGGTGGACGATTCTTGAACTGCCGGACGTAGAGAACCAGATACCAGCGAAACTCGGCGGGGACTGCGTAACTGAGCACCGGCGAATGACCCACGCCTGTCAGAGAAGCCAGGAGCAACTTGCCGTCGGGCATGGCCTGGATTGCCGGCGACGCCAGGTCGGCTGGAGCCGGTACGTAGTGCGGCCCAACCGGGCCAACGCCGTCGCCTCGCTGGCCGTGACAGAAGGCGCAGTAATAGCCGTAGAAGGTCCGGCCGCGACTGATGTTCTCTACCGACGGTTTCAGCGGGTTTGTCATCGTGGCCGCCTCCTGCGGTGATGGCAGCGGCGTGACGACCGGTTCGGCCGGCACGGACCCTTCCGGCGGCAAGGGCATCGAAGCGCGGAACGGCCGGATGTTGGCCTGGGATGTCATCCGCGGCCCGGTAAACAGAAAGAAGCAGACAACGAATGCCACGCCCACGCCGACCGGCCAGAACCACTTGATCAGGAAGGGCACCGTAATCTCTGTTTCGCCGACGCGGACGATCGATGGCCATTCCAGGTACACAGGACCAATCTTCATGGCCTAGCCCCTTTTGTCTCCGTTGCTGGACCTGTCATCGACTGCGACGGGGGCTCGAAACGTATGCCTTCGGGCAGCGGCTCGATCTGCGGCGGGGGCGGCGGTGTTGGCGGCTTGTTGTTCGTCGGCGGCACGTTCTGGGGCGGCGGCAGGCGGGTTGAGTACTCCGACTGTGCCGGGGTAATCGGAATGGAATAGAAGTTCCAGCTCCGCGGGCCTTCCTTGACGAGGAAATGGAGCATCAGGCCGTAGCCGACGATGAAGAGACTGACCGACCAGAGGATCACCCATGCCCAGAACGTCGAGACTATCTTGTACTCCTCATATCGTGCCATCGGCCCTCCTCAGATATTCATCAGGTAAACCATGTATACGACCGAGTAGGTCACCGCGAACCCGAACACGGCGGCGTACGTCAGCACGATGATCCACGGAATGTAGTGATACCACCGGTCACTGATGCCCTCGCTCCCGGGAACCACGGTGCCCTCGTCGCCGCTGCGCGGCCGCCAGATCGCCATGTATGTCAAGACGAGCGATACCATCAGGATCATCGATCCGAAGATCGACAGCAGCAGCCAGTGCGATTGCAGGACCTGGTAATGAAGCATACCGCTTACTCTCCACGACCATTCAGACGGAGGATCATCCGACCTGGTCGTTCGTCTCGTTCTTATCAGCTGCGCCGGGGCGCCCGGTTTCGTCGCCTTCATCCGCAGGCACTTCGGCCCACAGTGCCAGGTACCGCGCCCGGCCCTGATCGCTGAATTGCCCCGCACGCCACGCCCACACAAACACCACCGACAACCCCAGCAGCGTCATCAGTGCAGAACCGACCCACAAGAATACATAGGCATCCGCAAGGTGTTTCATCGCCCGGCCTCCCGGTTCTGCAGTTGCGGCGGAACCAGCTGCGGCTGGCTCGTCACGACCGGCAGTTTGAACGGATTGGTCCAGATCGGCTCATACGCGGCGGGGATGCCCCGCGGCTGGATGGCAGCGTCCGTATAGCCGATGTAATAGACGGCTATGTAATTCGACAGGTCCCAGATCTTTTCGCTGGCCAGCGCCTTTTTGAAGAAGGGCATGCCGGTCCCGGTGATGCCGTTCATGATCTGGTAATAGAGAATCCCGCCGATGTATTTGCCGTCCCAAAGATTGCGTCGCAGGGTCGTGAAGTTCAAAGGGCGCGGGTACAGGTATTCCGCTGCCGGGCCGGCCCCGTCGCCCATGACGCCGTGGCAGTTCATGCAGAACTCCTGGTACATGCGCTCACCACGAAGCAATGCCTCCTCTGTGGCAGGGTAGGGGTTCGGCACGGTCCGCCAGCCGAGCGGCACCTTGGAGTGAATCCAGGCGATGTTCTTGTCCGGGCCGGATTCGTACGCGGCAATCGCCTCTTTCTTCCAGTAGCGCTGCCGTGCGACGCGCGGGTCGGCGAACTTCATCCCCTCGAACTGCATATATGCCGTCAATGCCTTGATGTTCTGCCTGCCCAGAAATGCCCATGACGGCATCACCGAAAGCGGGCTGGTGTACCTGGGGTCCATAAAGTGGGCCAGGTGCCAGTCATCCGGGCGCTCGCCGCCTTCCAGCGACAGGTCGGGGCCCCACCGCTCGGTGCCGAGAATGGCCGGTTGGCGGCCGTTGTAGTCACCCGCCTCGGCTATCCTGTAAGCACCGTGGCCCCAGTCGAAGATGCGGATAAACTGCGAATGGCAGTAACTACAGCCGTTTTCGACATAGAGCTTATGCCCGGCTGCTTCCAATGGCGTCATCGGCCGCCAGATGTCGGAGTCCGCCGGGTGCATCGTTGCCGCCGGGATGAAGACCATCACCGACGTCGACGCCCAGAACATCAGCAGTCCACCGAGAACCAGGATGACAGGAGTTATCTTCATGGCATATCCGCATGCTGCCGCGCCGGCTCGAACCGCTCGCCGCGCCACAGCGTCATAATTATATTGTAGAAGCCGATGAGGGCGGCCATTACGATAAACAGCCCCGCCAGCAGCCGCAGGCCCATGTACGGCGGCATCTCCGGCAGTTCGCGCCAGACGACCAGACCGTTGTACCAGGCATGCCCCTGCAGGAGCCCCGCGATCGTCAGCACCGCAAAGAAGCCGGTAATCCCGAACATCACCATGCCCAGTTGAAGGCTTACCAGCCGGCGCGACCAGACCCGCCGGTTCGCCACGTACGGCAGCACGTACCACATGCCGCCCAAGGCGATGAACCCGGCGAAACCCAGCACTGCGATGTGCGCGTGGCCGATCTCCCAGTTATTGAAATGCGTCACCCGCTGGAGGCTCGGCAGCGATTGCAGCGGCCCCTGTATGCACGTGATCAGGTACCAGACCAGCCCCAGCAGAACCAGCCTGCCAGCCGGATCGGCCCAGACCAACCCCCACCGTCCCCTGGCCGTCAGCCACAGGTTTACGAGCACCGCGAACACCGGCACGACCATCGCCATCGAATCGATAATACTCATGACCTTCAGCCAGTTCGGGATCGGTGCCTGCAGAATATGGTGCGCACCGATATGGGTGTAGAACCATATCAACGTCCAGAAGCCGATGAGCGACAGCGTATGACTGAACAGCGGCGTCCGCGTGAGGCGCGGCACCACATAATAAGCCGCACCCGTCGCCAGCGGCGTCAGCAACAACCCGGGCAGCGTGTGCCCCCAGTACCACAGGTAGACGCTGTCGATGAGCCCCGAGGCGGCGCCGGGCCAGCCTTGCCACATGACGTTGCCGATGAAGTAGGCGCCCATCGTCCACATCACGGCTCCGACGAAGTACCACACGGTTATGTAGAGCGTCTTCTCCTTGCGATTGAGGATCGTCATGAGAAAGTTGATCAGCAGCAGCCCCAGCGCCACCTCCAGGATGATGTCGAAGATGAACGGATATTCGGCGTATTCGCGACCCTGTGTGAAACCGAAGGCGAAGCACAGCGGGCCGCTGGCGATCGTCGTGTTCCAGCAGAGCCAGCCTCAGCCAGCCCAGCCGCTCGCTCCAGAGTTTCGTCCGTAAGAGCGCCGGCACCATGTACAGCCCCATGCCCAGGAACACGGTTGTCACGAAGCCATAGAGGATGGTGTTGACGTGCACCGGGCGTTCACGGCCGAACGCCAGCGCCGGGACGTTGTTGAAGAATTCCGGGGCCAGCAGGCTGATCGCCGAGAGCGCGCCGTAGGCTGTGCCGACGATCATCCAGAACGACCCGGCCATGATGTATCCCAGCGCGGCGCTGTTGGGCCGGCGGATAAACCCGTCCACGCGCCCGGCGCCGAACGGAGGGACCAGGCTTGCGGTTCGCTGACAGCAATCGACGATTCAGCCATTGAACATCTCCAGCACCACCCCGCTCATCTTTCCGCCCCTTCATCTTTTCCCGTCTGCCCCTGTCAGCCGTCACCGATGGCAGGTGAAGCAATCGTGCGTAGCCTTATACTCCCGGTGACAGCTGATGCAGAATCCCATCTTGAACGGATGCGCCCGCACGATCCGGTCCATGCTCTTGACGTCGCCATGACAGTGGCCGCAATCAATGCCCTGCGAGACATGCATATCGTGCGGAAAGTAGACGTAGTCGGGCAGCTGACTGACACGCTTCCAGTGCACTGGCGAGCCATTGCTGTAGAACGTGCGCAGCCTGGCAATCGCCGGATAGTGAATCGCGATCTGCCGGTGACACAGCATGCACGTCTCCAGTGCCGGCATTCCTGCCACCGAGCTGTCGAACACCTGCGGATGGCAGAGAAGACAACTGATCTGCTTCTTGCCGGCGTGAAACGCGTGACTGAACGGAATAGGCTGTTCCTTGCCGATCAGACTTGGAAAGTACCAGTAGTTTCCCACCAGAAGCATGCCCACCGCGAGTGACAGAAGCCCCAGCAAGAAGACAGGCCGACCACCCGGATGCGGGTATCTTTTTGGATATTCCTGGCAGTAGCGGGTCTCAGTCACTGCTGGCCCTCCGCCGGCGGCATATCCATAGGCGCGAACCAGCGGAACAACGAGATCGCCAGCACCAGGGCCGCCCCGAATGCCGCCGTCGTCGCTCCTTCCGTCAAGCCATACTGCAGGTGCCACGGTACGGCTGTCGGCGTGATGAGCCACCACCGTTCGACCCACTGTCCGGCCAGCAGCACTACCAGCAGACCTGTCATGTAGATGTAATTTTCGTGCAGCGTTCTGCTCAGCAGCAGCACAATCGGCCCCACGTACACCGTCGCCAGCACCGCCACGCTTACCCAGCGCCACGGACTGATTGTCAGTCGCGGAATCAGGAAGATCACCTCATCAGGCAGGTTCTCGTACCATATCGTCACCAGTTGACAGAACATGAAATAGGTCGTTGCCACCGCCAGCGCGATGATCAACCGGGCCAGGTCGCCCACCAGCGCCTGGTCCCTGGGTTTGGCGAAGACGGCCTGCAACGCCCAGGCCAGCGCTCCCACATACGCCCCGGTGAGCACATAGTAGCCGCCGAACAACGCGCTCGACCACGGCGGCTGCAGGGCCATGATCAGATCAAACCCCAGCAATGTGAACACCGTGATATAAGCGAATACGAGCCAGCCGGCGAGGATTTTCGGCCGGGCATAGCGGCTCCTCCACACGAAGGCGATCTGGATCACGTACAGGAATACGAGCGCGGCCGCGTCCCGCGCAAACAACGGCGTCACGGCCAGCCATGGTGCCTGCGGCAGGTCCTTCATGTGAATCCAACTGGCCCACTCGTTGCGACCCAGCCACAACCCGAAGAATGCCACAAACACCACCGGACAGTAGGCGACCCCGGCCAGACCCAGTCGCTCAATGCCCCGCGCCCACCGGCCGTTGGCCAGCATCACCGCAGCCGGCCACACCACCAGCGCTGACGCCAACGGCGTGAAGTAGCAGAAATTGATGAGCACCGCCCGCCACGCCCTGGCCGGGTCCACCTGGAGCATGTAGCCCAGCCAGCCCGCCAGGCCGGCGCCGAATACCGCCAGCCAGAATATCACCCAGCCGATCCGCGCGGATCGCGACCAGCCCTGTCTTTCGGGTTGTGCGGCCTCAGCGGCAGACATAGATCTCCTCCGCACCCTGGTCGCTCATTAACGCCTGTGCCTGCTCGAACTGCTCCGGCGGACACTGGATAAACAGGCCAAACCGGTCTTCCGTGAAGCGTCGGTCGTAGGGTACCGGCAGACGGGTATTGCCCAGACGTGCGTGCAGGATCAGGCCGAACAAGGTGAAAAACGAGCCCATCAGAACGCTGCCCTCGAACGTGATCACCATGAAAGGCACGATCGCGATCACCGGCTTGCCGCCGACGATCAATGAGTTGACCAGGCTCGTGCCGATCTGAAGCGCCATGGCCCCCGACGCTCCCGTCAGGACCCCCGCAAAGGTCCAGAACCGCATCGGCGTGCGTCTGCCGTAAAGCATCGCCACGGCTGCCGTCAGCCGATATGGCGAGTAGGCCTCGACCGTCCGGAATTGCGAGTCGCGCACTTTGCCTATCGCGTCGAGCAGCTGCTGCGCCTTGGCGAAGACGGCCATCACGCCGGGGACGTCCTTCCCGGCGATCGCCAGAGGTCTCTTCGGCGGCTCCACGTCGCGATCCGACGGCGCCGGCTCGAATCCCTCCTTGATGTCCGACACCGGAATCACCGGCAGCAGCCGGGTCATCAGCAGCACGGCTGTAAAGAAGAACGCCCACAGGCCGGCATTGATGCTCCACTCGACCCAGGAGAGCCCGTATGCCCCCCAACTGCTCGGCAGGAAATCATGCGACGTGCCGCTTTCGACGATCATAAGACGCTCGAACCACATGCCCATGTTGGCCAGGATCGAGATCGTGAGGATCGCCAGGATGTTCGTCCGCACCCGGTGAAACAGCAACGGCAGCGGGCAGACGATGATAAGGAACACGATGCACCAGTACTCCCAGGCGTACCACCCGTAAAACTGCCATGAGGCAAACTGCCGCGCGCGATGTCGCCGGTGTACCAGCCGATGAAGGGCTCGACGACGTAGTCGTACGCCAGGAGCAGCGAGAAGAGGATCATCATCTTGCCAAGGGCGTTGAAGTGCTTTTCCGTGATGATCTCCTGGAGACCAAAGACCTTTCGAAGCACCGTCAGCAACGTTACGGCCATCGACGAACCGCTGAAGATCGCCCCGGCCACGAAGTAGGGGGCGTAGATCGTCGTGTGCCAGCCCGGCAACAGGGACATCGCGAAGTCCCAGCCGACGACGCTATGGATGCTCACGGCGAGCGGCGTCGCGAGGACCGCAAAATACAGGTAGCCCCGGCCGAAATGCCGCCACTGGCTGACACCGTTATGCCAGCCGAGCGCCAGCCATCGATACAGCGTCGTCCGCCAATGGTTCGGCCCGTACTCTCGCTCAAAGTGATCTCTGGCGACTGCGGCATCCGGGATCATGCCGACAAAGAAGAAGATGATGCTCACCGTCAGGTAGATCGACACGGCCATCACGTCCCAGACCAGCGGACTGGTATAGTTCGGCCAGATCTGTCGTTGCGACGGATAGGGCATGACGAAGAAGAACAGCCACAGCCGGCCCAGGTGAAACAGCGGGCAGATGCTCGCCGCCGACAGCGCCGCCAGGGTCATCACTTCCGTCGCCCGGCTGATCGACTTGCGGAACTCCGCGCGCACCAGGTAGAGCATGGCCGAGAGCATTGTGCCGCTCATGCCGATCGCCACCCAGAAGACGTAGTTGGCAATGTAGGTTCCCCAGGCCACCGGGATGTTCAGGCCGGTCGCGACCATGCCTACGCGAACCTGGTACACCCAGCAGGCGACCGCCCAGCCCAGGATCGTCAGCAGCCCGCCCAGCACGGCAAAATACAGGAAGGTCGGCGGCCGCAGCTCTCGCAGTCCCTGCCGATTGACCTCCTGCATTGAAATCGTTTCCATGGCTGCTTCCTTCACCGGTTATCCTTCGGACGGCTCGTCGTTGTGAATCCGCTGCAGGTATGTCACCGCCGGCTTGACGTTCAACCTCTCCAGGACGTGATAGCGTCGCGGCTGATTCCGCGTCAGCCGTGCGACCTCGGAATTGGGGTCCATCAGATCGCCGAACAGGATGGCCTGCGTCGGACAGGTCTGCTGGCAGGCCGTCTTGATCTCGCCTTCGCGCACGTTCCGTTTTTCGACCTTCGCCCGGTATTCCGCCCGGCGGATCCGCTGCACACAGAACGTGCACTTTTCCATCACGCCATGACACCGCACCGTCACGTCCGGATTGAGCTGCCAGTTGAGCGGCTCTCGCCATTTGACTTCGATCCAGTTGAATCGGCGCACCTTGTAGGGGCAGTTGTTCGAGCAGTAGCGCGTGCCGACACATCGGTTGTAGATCTGGGCATTGAGTCCCTCGTTGTTATGCACGGCGGCAAAGACCGGGCAGACCGGCTCGCACGGGGCCGCATCGCATTGCTGACAGAGCAGTGGCAGCCACCCGATCCGCAGCGACTGGCCTTCGGCGCGGAACGGCTGGACCTCCATCCAGGCCATCTCGCGACCCTGCCTGACCAGTTTCGCACCGACGATCGTAAGATTGTTTTCGGCGTAGCAGGCCACGGCGCATGCCTGGCAGCCAATGCAACGCTGGAGATCGATGACCATCGCCCAACGATGCTTCGGGTAGAAGTGCGGCGGATAGACGTCTTTCGTCGGCCGATAGCCTTCCGGCAGCGGCAGGACCAGCGGGTTGCCCTCGCCCCATTTCATCTTTCTCAACCGAGACAGGTGAACCCACTGCATGATCTCTCTGCCGTGCTGCTGATCGGTGTGGGTAACGAGTGAAAACGGATGACTTTCGCCCGTCTTGCGGAGGCTTACCTGGCCGAACATGCTCGTGGCTGACGGCGAGAGCAGCTGCCACGCATTGGCACCAACCCCGGCTGCCACGGTGCCCATGGCGGTATGTCCCTGCCCGAAGGCCAGCGACACCGTTCCTTCCGGAACATCCGGGCTCACCCGGGCCCCTGCTCGGACCTTGCCGGTCGCGCTTTCCAGCTCGACGATATCGGTGTCGGCGATTCCCAGTTCTTTCGCTCGCTTCGGATGGATTTCGACCCAGCTGTTCCAGGCGATCGACGTGACCGGGTCCGGGTTCTCCTGCATCCAGGACCGATTTGCCAAACGCCCGTCAAAGAGCAGAATGTGGCCGAAAGACCAGAGCTCGGCTGTTTTGGCATCATTCCGCGTCCGTGGCAGAGTATCGAATGATATCTCCCGTACGTGGAGATTTGGCTGACTGGCTGGCGCGGACACAGTCGCCTGAACCTTCGAAAAGATTCCGCCGCGGCGTTGCACCTGTGTCCATCGTGCGGACTCTGCCAGGCCGGTCTGCCGCGACTGGGACAACAGGTGCTGCCAGTACGCGGTATGCCAATGCCGGAAGTCCTTCGCGGGCCCTGTCATCCCGACACGGTGCAGCGGCGACCCCGCGGCCTCGGCGATGTTCAACAGGATGTCCCCGGTCATCCACGTGTCCGGGTAGAGCTGGGCCATGGTCGGCTGGATCAGGCCGTGCATGTCCGGGTACGGCGCATAATCGCCCCATGACTCCAGGGGATAGCTCGTCGGAAGAACCCAGTGCGCAAGCTGCGCCGTCTCGTCCGCCAGATGGCCCATATACACCACCAGCCCAGCCCGCTGAATATGCTTTACGCTTCCCGGCCAGCTATACGCGGGATTTGTCTCGTGGATCAGCAGCACGTCCTTGGAGTTGAGTCCTTCGAATGCTCGCCGCATCTGCTCGTCACGGGCCGTGTTCGTCAGCGCGTGCGGCCGGTTCAGGTCGATCGTCTGGCCGAGACGACCTGCCGCGTAGTTGAGCAGTCCCGCCGCAACCGCGGTTTGTACGGCGAGCGGCCCCGCGGAACCGACCGGCCCGGCCAGGGCCACACTGCCTTTCGCCTTGGCAAAGCGTTCTGCCAGATGACGGATTCTCTCGCCGGACACGCCGGGCACTGTCGGCAGTTTCGCCAGAACCTTGTTAAGTCCCGGCTGCAGCGCCGACAGATCGCCTTTGGCCCACCCCTGCTCGATCATCTCCTTCAGGATCGCCAGCGCTACCCACCGCATGTCCGCCGGCTCGACCTGCACAAATTCGTCGGCGTTGCCTGCCGTCATCGACAACCGGGGCCCGACATACGCCATCTGGCCGATCTTTCCCTTTTCAAGCGTGTGCATCTCCGCGAACTGCCGGGCGAACTCCACCGGCGATACCCATACCTCCAGGAAATCAGCACCGAAGCTCAGGACGAACTCACATTGGTCCAAGCGGTATGTCGGGACTACGGGCTTACCGAACAGATGCTGATGGGCAGTCCGCAGCGCCTCATAGTTGAATGGTTCGTAGAACAGAAGACGGTCGTCCCCACCGCCCAGTCCCATGGCGAACTGGTGCATCACCTCTGCCAATGATCCGGTCTGGAGATTCGACACCAGCGTAGTTCGACCGCCGTTTTTCAGCCGGTGGCCGATCGCCTTGAGCGCTGCCGGCCACGTCGACGCGACCGGCTCGCCGCTTGCGCCTCGCTGCATCACCTGCTTGATGCGATCCGGGTCATACTGCCCCTGCATGGACGCCTGGCCGCGAGCGCAAAGCGTCCCTCGGTTGATGGGATAATCCGGATTGCCCTCGGCCTTGCGCACGCGGCCATCGCGATAGGTTCCATGCATGCCGCAGCCGGCCGGGCACTCCCGGCAGACCGTTGCGTAGTGCGCGATACGTCCGGGCGGCACTTCCCGAGGCTCGACAGCCGGCGAGACCCACTGCTCGAAGGACGTTACGCCAAACCCACCTGCCGCAGCCCCGCCAGCCGCGGTAAGTTTCAAAAAACCCCGGCGCGATACTTCGTTCACGGTTCGCTCCTCGTGACGGGCAAGAGCCCTTACGCCCGCTCGGCAGATTGTCCTTGCAACCTGCCTGTCGCAGGCCTGCCTGCCACCTGGCCTTGCTTCGTGAAACGTGTGAATCGAAAACAGACGGGACACCGGTTGCGCGCATCAGACGCGCAACAGATTCCCGTATATTGATATGAACCGACCCCTTACAGAATCAAGGGGTTACGCCATTATTTGTCTGTCCCGCCAGCCTCAAAGGCGTCTCTCCGGCGGTAGCAACACCGCAATTCTGTCCCTCTGGCACGCGCGGCAGTCATATTCCCCCCGGCGGGGAATCCTTTTGATGCAATCCCAACGCCAACTCCCGGTCTGTGCCCGAAGCGCGTCACAGGAGGCCTGCCCGGCCACGTGTCCCGGCCTCATTGCCTAGCATCTCATGACCAGGAAAGGATCGGACATGAGCAGAAGGCTCTCTCGCACCTCCGCCAAGCCCGCTCTCGTGCTTGCCTTCTACCTTGGCTGCGGCCTGATGGTTATCTTCGTAGCAGGGTGGCTCTTTGCGGCCCTGGCCGAGGACGTCGTCACTGGCGACCGGATCACCGCGGCCGACACCCATATTGCCGCATGGCTGCACGCCCGGACGTCGCCGGCCTGGACGCACCTCTTTCTCTTTGTAACATTTGTGGGCGGCCCCATCGGCACGACCATTATCGCGATTTTTCTGGTGTTGCTGCTTGCCTGGCGAGGTCGCTGGTACCGCATGCTGACCCTTGTGCTTGTCGTACCGGGCGGCGCCGTGCTGAACCAGGTTCTGAAGGCTCTTTTCAGCCGGCCGCGGCCACCGCCGGCCGATGCGCTGATTTATGCCTCCGGCTACAGTTTTCCCAGCGGCCACGCCATGGAGTCGATTCTGTTGTATGGCCTGCTGGCCGCCTTTGCTACCGACAGTTCTTTGAACTCCGGCGTCCGCGTGCTCGTCCTGCTGATCGCCACCGCCTGGATCGGCCTGATCGATTTCAGCCGTCTGTACCTGGGCGTTCATTATCTCAGCGACATCCTGGCTGGGACCGCTGCCGGAATCACCTGGCTGGTGTTCTGCGTCACAGCCGTAAGACTGTTCCAGCAGGGGTCGACCCGGCCTTATTCCAAGCCATACCACTCGTGAGCAGGGCATCCGTGAACCGGTATGGATTGCCTATGCGCATCGTCCTGCCTAGCATAATAATAAAAGTGTCCTAACGGGGCGAACACCCAATTATTGGGCGTATCAACGACAGCGCCGATTCTGGGATCAGTCACAGCGGTCTGTAACGGCGGCGATCGTCCTCGCCAGCCCTTTCGTGACCCGCATGTCTTTCGGCGGGACTCATTGGCCCTTGCGTGCAACACCGGCCGTCCGGTGTGCCGCATTATTGGAGATGACCATGCCAACCAGAGACAACGTACCTCCCGATCGCGGCGATGCCGGGGCTGCCGGCTGCATGTGGTGGTGGTGGATTGTGATCGTGATCATCATTATTGTGATCATCTGGTGGTGGTGGTTCGGCTGGGGGCGCCGCACGACGATGCCGCAGCCGACGACGACAGCGCCTGCGGCCATAGTCGTCCCGGCCCAGCTTCAGGGCTCGCCCGGCTGATCCGAGAGACGTTCGGCATCGTAGCCGCAACCACGTTGGGTCGAACAGAAATGTCTGCCTTGTAGGCGCGGTCCCCCGAGCGTCGCCGGCTTGGGGGACACGCCGCGTTGCCTGACTCGCATTTGGCGCTCCAACGGTCCTCCTGACCGATTCGCTCAACGTCCTGCCCACCAGGCGTCTTGCTTCGTGGCGAGGATCGCAAAGACATTCAGGCCACTCGCCGCTCACTCCCACGTATTGGCATGCAACCCGCCGCTATGGCGATGCTGCTTGTGACGCAGCATGTCGGTAGGATGCAGATGACGCCGCCCGCAAGCAGGCCGCCCGGCTTGTAAACGCTCTATAACTGCGCTCTGAAGATCGCTGCTGCATTGTCCACCAGCTTCGTCAACGCACCCCGCCGATGCCACGCATCCAGCGTCACCTGTCGGGCGTGCTGCTTGTCCCGCTCGAACCATTCGATCTGCTCGGCTGCAAAGCGTGCATCGTAGACGTTCAGATTCACCTCGTCATTCAATGAAAACGAGCGATTGTCGATGTTCGTAGAACCCACCGATACCCAGCGTTCATCCACGATCATGGCCTTGCAATGATACATGGCGGGCTGATACTCGTAGATCTTCACTCCAGCCTGAAGCAACCCGCCCCAAAGAGCTCGACTGGCACAGCGTACCAGCGGCAGATCAATGTGTTTGCTCGGGACGATGATCTCGACGTCCACACCACGCCGCCGGGCATCCTCCAACGATTCGATCAGCAGCCGGTCGGGCACGAAATAGGTCGTCGCGATTTTGATTGACCGTACCGCCGCCCCGATCGCCATCGCGTAGACCAGCCGCACAGACGTACTACCCTCCACCGGCGCAGCCGGAAAGACCTGCGCCAGAGACTCCCCTGCCGGCTCCAGCGCCGGAAAGTAATGCGCCCCATGGAGCACACGGTTATGCGTCTTGAGCCAGTTGTCCATGTACGCCTGTTGGAGCTGGGCCACCGCCGGCCCTTCGATCTGGTAATGCACATCACGCCAGTGGTGCCAATCCGCCGCGTCGCCCGCCCACGAATCGGCGATATTGATCCCGCCTACGAAGCCTACCTTGCCGTCGACAACAAGGATCTTGCGGTGCGTCCGTATATTGGCTGCCTGCAGGCTGTACCATGGCGGCCGATGAAATCGCCTGACCTCAACACCGGCCTCGTACATCAGCGCGAGCGATTCGGGGTTGATCAGCGCACTGCCTAACCAGTCCAGCAGGACGTGCACCTGAAGACCGGCTCTCGCTCGCCCGGCCAGCGCCTCGGCGAAACGATGCCCGATCTGCCCATGCAGGTAGATGAACACCTCAAAGGTGATCGTCTTTTCGGCCTGCCTGATCGCCTCCAGCATGGCGGGAAACGTCTCACGCCCGTTGGACAGGGTGCGGATCCGATTGCCGCCGACATAGGCCGGCGGAAGGATCGTGCCCATACACCGGACGAATTCCGGATCGTCGACGCCATAGAGATGATCGACCTGGTGGCGGCGCATCTTGCTTCGCGGCACGATTACCCGCTTGGCGGTCAAGGCCAGGCCCGCCCCCACCGCCATTGTCAGAATCGCCGTTCGCTTCCGCATTTGCACATCCCCCTCGCCCATGGCATGGCCCGCTGCAGTGCAGCCCAGACGGGCCCCTGCACCGAGTTTGTTGTCTATCATAGGATAGTGTATGCAGGTCGGTTCTGAACGTTCAGGCGGACAGATCATGCAGCCGAATTCCGGTCAAAGGCCCACTGCCGGTCAGCACTGTGGCGCTGCGCGGCCTTCTACCACGAGCTGGGGCATCAGCGGCGTGCTGCCGTTGGCCGCGGCCGCGAGCAGTCAATCGTCGCAGGTCACCGCCTGGACCCAGGCAGTTGGCCGGCTGCGTCAGATCGCTGATACACTGGCCCTGTCGATCCCCAATATCGTCCTCGGGCTCATCGTTCTGATACTCTTCAACATCGCCGGTATTGTGCTGCGGCGAGGGATCCGCCGGTTCGCCACCGTTCGGCGGCGACGTACTCAGAATCTGGCCATCATTCTTGGGCGGGTGGCTCACGGTTTGGCGATGCTTGTGGGTGTGCTCGTTGCCTCTGTCATCGTCTTCCCGCACTTTACGGTCGCCAGCATGGTACAGTTTCTGGGCATTGGATCGGTTGCGGCCGGCTTTGCCTTTCGGGATGTCCTGCAGAATTACCTGGCTGGCATGTTGTTGCTGCTGACCGAACCGTTTCAGGTCGGCGACCAGATCATCTATCAGACCTATGAAGGCACCGTGGAAGACATCCAGACCCGCGCGACCTTGCTGCGCACCTATGACGGCAGGCGGATTGTCATTCCTAATGCCGAACTGTTCACCCAGCCTGTCACCGTCAACACGGCATTCGAGAAACGCCGCATCCAATATGAATTGAGCATCGGTTACGGCGATGATATTGACAAGGCCAAGCGCCTCGTCCTGGATTCTCTTGCCCGAATCGAGGAGGTTCTCCCCAAGCCGCCGCCGCAGGTTTTTGTTCAAGAGTTTGCTGCCAGTTCGGTCGTCATGCGGCTGCAGTGGTGGATCAAGCCCCCGCGTATTGGCATTGCCTACCAATCGCGTGACAAGGTTCTGACAGCCATCAAGCAGACTCTTGTCGAAAACGGCATCGACCTGCCCTATGCCACACACGTCCTACTCTTTCACGACCAGACCGACGAAACCGATGGCGACCGGCGACGTCAGCGCGAAGGCTGGCCCGCCGGCCAGGGAGACGTCCCCCGGCTGCAATCGATCGCGTCGGCCCTGCTGCGCCGGATGCGCCGAGACAGTCCTGACGCCCATAATGACACCAGCGAGGATGCCCCATGAGAACAAGGCTTGCCCATCTCTGGGAGATCCTCATTTCCAGCTACTGGTTTGTGCCGTCGCTGCTGATCGTGGCGGCGATCGGCCTGGCCGTGGGGATGCTGCCGATCGATCACACCTGGCCGCGCATCGGGCAAAGCTGGTCGTGGTTGTACAGCGGTGGCCCGGCCGGTGCACGATCACTGCTTTCGACCGTCGCCGGCTCGATCATGACGGTCGCCGGCGTCGTCTTTTCCATCACGATCATGACGCTGACCCAGGCCTCCAGCCAGTTCGGCCCGCGCCTGCTGCGGACGTTTATGCGCGATACCGGCAACCAGATCGTTCTCGGCACGTTCCTGGCTACGTTTCTATACTGTCTGCTGGTACTGCACCGCGTTTACGACCACGATACGTCGGCCTCCGTTCCGCATGTCTCGGTCACCGTGGCTGTCTTGCTCGCCCTGGCCAGCATTGTCGTGCTCATTTACTACATACACCACATTTCGACCATGCTTCAGGCCCCCAATATCGTCGCCGAGGTCGGCAGGGAACTCGACGAGGTATTTGAACGCATATTCCCCGAGGATATCGGCCACGAGGTGCCGGAAGGGACCGAACCGGAGTTGCCGACTGACTTCGAGGAAAAGGCCCGACCCATACCTTCCGAACGCAACGGCTATATCCAGGCCATCAATGGCGCCAGCCTGATGGAAGCGGCCATTGAAGAGGACCTCCTGCTGCGTCTCGACTATCGACCGGGCCAGTATGTCATCGACGGCAATCCCCTGCTGCGCGCCTGGCCGGCGGACCGATGCAGCCCGACAATCGTTAAATCGCTCCGCAAGGCCTTCATCGTCGGCCGGCAGCGCACCAACGAGCAAGACGTCGAGTATGCCCTCAACCAGATGGTTGAGATCGCCGTCCGGGCGCTTTCGCCGGGCATTAACGACCCGTTTACCGCCATGACCTGCGTCGATTGGCTGGGGGCGAGCCTGTCGCGAATCGCTGCACATGAACTGCCGGCCTGCGCACCGCTATGACGACGCCGGCAATCTGCGGATCGTCGTCGGCTCCATCTCGACCTTCGCCGGCGCGACCGACGACGCCTTCAACCAGATCCGCCTTTACGCCCGCGACAGCGTGCCGGTACTTGCCTGTTTGCTGGAAACCATCGGCGAGATCGCCCTCCAGGCCCGTCGCGACGACCAGCGTCACGCCCTGCGTATCCATCTGGAAATGATCCACCGCCAGGCCCGCCGCACCGTCAAGGAAGAGTTGGACCGCCAGAGAATAGACGAAGCCTACCATGCCGCCATGGAAAGGGTAAGCCGCTCATGACCGGACTGCTCATTTTTGCCGGCGTCCTTGTCGTGGCGGTACTGCTGTCGGGACTGGCCCACCGAAGCGTTCTGTCGACCTCAGTACTGTTTCTGGTCTGCGGCTTCATCTTCGGCCGGGGCGTGCTGGGGCTGATCGACCTGCGCCCCGATGAGCCGATCGTCTCGCGGCTTGTCGAGCTGGCCCTGTTCGGCGTGCTCTACGTGGAAGGCATGCGGCTGGATTTCCGCCAACTGCGTCGCGGCTGGCATCTACCCCTGCGAGCCCTCGCCTTGGGGATGCCGCTGACCATGGGCGGCATTGCCGTGCTGGCCCACTGGCTGGCGGGCCTGGCATGGCTGCAATCCTTCCTGCTGGGGGCACTGCTGAGCCCGACCGACCCGGTCTTTGCCGAGGCGATCGTCGGCCGGGAGGAAGTCCCTCACCGCCTGCGTCACCTTCTGAACGTCGAGAGCGGCCTCAATGACGGCCTGGCCCTGCCCGTTGTCATGATTCTGTTACGGATATTCCAGCCCCAGCCCATGCATGCCGGTACCATTGCGGTGGAAGTGGTCGGCGGGACGGCCATGGGTATCGCCGTCGCTCTCGTCGTCCTGTGGCTGATCAAGACGCGCTATTTCTGGGTGGCACGGCTCTACGAACCGCTTGTCGCCCTGTCGATCGGTCTGCTCGTGCTGGGTATCGGAATGACCACCGGGCTCAACGAATTCCTCGCCGCCTTCGCCGCCGGCGTGACCGTCGCCACCGTCAGTCCCGAGGCCTGTCAGGTATTCCAGCCAGTCGGCGAGGTGCTGGCGGAACTGTTCAAACTGGCAGCCCTGCTGGCATTCGGCGCCCTGATCACGCCTCACCTGCTCGCTGCCGTCGGCTGGCAGGGCTATCTTTTCGCCGTACTCGTGATGGTCGCGGTCCGACCGGTCGCTTTGGCGATCTCCTTCCTGGGCGGGCGACTCGCCTGGCCCGAATGGGTCGCGGCGGCATGGTTCGGACCGCGCGGGTTCGCCTCTGTGCTGTTCGCCCTGCTGGTGCTGCGGGCAGCACCGGTCGAGGCGGCCGACATGTTCCACCTGGCTGCCGTGATGATCACCCTGTCGATGATCGCTCACTCTTCTACCGATATTCTTATCGCCGACTGGTTCAAGCGGCGTCAGGAAACCGGCGAGGCGCCGCCTGACACTACACCTCCCGGATCTCCTTGAGCCGGCGGTAATATGTCGCCAGCACATCACGCCGCGAGAGCAGTCCCTGGAAGCATCCGTCCTCGCCGATCACCGGCAGCTCGTCCTGGCCGCTTCGCTGGAGCAGCTCCAGCGCGGTGTTCAGATTGTCATCGGGATAGGCACACGCGCCGCGCTCGGCAAGGTCCACCGCGATCACCAGCCCCGCCTGCATCAATTCGGGGGAGACGTGGCTGAGCAGGTCCAGTGTAATCGCGCCGACATACCGGCAGCCATCTTCGAGTACCGGGAAGATTGACTGACGGGTTCGACCAATCAAGCCGGACAGCTCTGCCAGTGTTGTCGTCGGCGTGACAGTTGCCACGCGGCGCGCCCCCTTCAGGACCTCTCGCACCGGTACGTTCTCCAGCACGTCCACCACATAGGCGCCGCGATAGGCCGGGCTCGCGAACCGGTTGAGTACCTGCTTCTCGTAGATGCTCCACCGCAGGCCGCAGAACATATACGCCGTCGCGATCGCCAGCATCGCAGGCACCAGCAGTTCGTATCCCTCCGTCATCTCGGTCACCAGCACCAGCGACGCCAGAGGCACCTTCGCGGCGGCAGAAAAGAACGCCGCCATGCCCACCAGAACGAAGACGGCCGGGTCCGGGAAGAAGCCGGGATGATAGGAGTGAAGCGCATAGCCGATCGCACCCCCAGCCAGGCCCCCGACCACCAGCGAGGGCGAACACGCCGCCGCTGCCTCCCGAACCGATCGTCAGCGACGTCGCCAGGATCTTCATCAGGCTGATCATGATCATCAGCCGGACCGGGATATTGCCGTCCAGAGCCTGCTGGACCCAACCGTAGCCGACCCCCAGGACCTGCGGGTACGACAAGGCGATCAACCCGACGCCCAGCCCGCCGATCGCCGGCAGCACGTGCCGCGGCAAGGGGATCTTGCGAAACAGGTCGCGAAGCCCGTAGAACACCCAGACGTACAGGATGCTCAGCGGCACCATCACCACGCCCAGCACGAAAAACAGCGGCAGACTGCTGAATCTGGAAGGTCAGCGTCATATCGAACCGAAAGATCGGCTCCGGCCCGAAGCCGGCCAGCGCCGTATAGACGGCGTAGGCAATCACCGACGCCAGGATGCCCGGCATCAACGTCGCGTGTTCGTAGTCCGTCTCGCGATACAGTACCGACGCGCCGAACAGTGCCCCTCCCAGCGGCGCCCGAAAAACCGCCCCGATCCCGGCCCCCGCCCCGATCACCAGCATCTGCCGGATCTCCGGAACGGGCCGGCCAAGCACCCTGCCCAGCAGCGATCCAAAACCGCCGCCGATCTGAGCAATCGGCCCTTCCCGGCCCGCCGAACCTCCCGAGCCGATCGTCAGGGCCGAAGCCACCGTCTTAACAACCATCGCGATTGGCCGCATCCGCCCCTGCTTATTATGAAAGGAGTCGATCACGGCATCCGTGCCGTGTCCCTCGGCCTCCGGCGCAAGCGTGTAGATCAGCACGCCCGACAGCAACCCTCCCAGCGTCGGCAGCAGCACGAGCATCCAGGGACGTACCGGCAGGTTGCTCCTGGGCAAAGGTACCTCGCCGCCGGCCTGCGGGGCGTAATAATGTGCCAGATCTCTAAGGAGGAGTACGTCGCCGAGGTTGAGGGCCCACACAAAGACAACGGCGCCGACGCCCGCCACAATGCCGATAATCAGGCAGTAGAGGCTCCAGCGAAGAAGATCGTGACTCTCTATCCGCTCCAGAAGATTCGCCAGTCTGCGGAGCGCAGCCGCCGGCCGCCCCGCCCTTTGGACTGACCCGGTTCAATCTCCAACTGCCACCTCCGGGCACCACACAGCCGGTTCCGGTGCCTCACACGCACTCCAAGGCAACGGCTGCCTATTCCTGATGATGCAGGCCGCCATCCTCACCCAGGCCCGGTTCGCAGCGCCGCATGGGCCGCGTACATCGCGATCACGCTGCCCATTATCAGCAGGCCGTCCGTCCAACGCGACAGTTCCCCCATCGCCACGATCAACGTCGTTGAGCACGCCGCCGCATGCGGCGTTCGCGACACAACCATTCCAGCCACCGTAATCATCAGCGCAACAATCGCTCCGACGGCCAGCCGAAACCCCGCCCAGGACAATGCCCCTGGCATCGGATTGAGCACCACACCGTAGACAATTGTGTGATAGACGATCATGCCGCTCAGCACACCCACCAGATGGCCACCGATTACGGGCCACGCCCTGGCCACCGGCCCGCCTCGGACCCCCAGCACGAACGCCGTCGGCCCCAGGCTCGGGAAGATCATGTGCCGACCCGTCGCCCACGCCGCCAGCCCGGGGATTGCCAGCAGGAACCCGCTGCGGGCCACGTCCGCGACCAGGGACCGCAGCCGCGCTCGCCCCTTTCCGGCTTGGCCACCACCGGCCTTGCCCATGCTTTTCTCTTCCTTCCTGCCGCTGGTCGGCACGCGAGCCCTCGCTGGTTCTATCTTTATGCCGGCCGTTTTGAGGCCTGCTCGTGGCGTCGCATGAGCAAATGCTCCATGAATCCCCATAGCAGCAGGTTGATCGGCAGCGCCAACAACAACCCTGGAATCCCAAAAACGCCACCCCACAGCAAAATCGTGAACAGGGTGATTACCGGGGGCACCTTGACTGTCCGCTCCATCACCAGCGGCAGCAGCACGTACCATTCGACCAGTTGCACCCCCAGATACGCCGCCAGCACCGCCACGACCTGCGTCGTTCCCAGCGAGGCCGCTATCAGCAGAGCGATCGCAAACGCCACCGCCGGCCCGATCGTCGGCACCATCTCCGAGAGCCCCACCAGCACCGCCACCGGCACCGCCAGCGGCAGTCCGCCCAGCCAGAAAAAAACCCAGGAAACCCCGCCGATCACGACGATATCGATAATCGTGCCGATCAGCCACCAGCGCAGCCGCGGCACCAGCGCGTTGACCGCACGCTCAAACGACGCCCGCCACTCCAGCGGCAGCATCGCCACCACTGGACTGACCAGCCGCGTCGGCG
This sequence comes from uncultured Planctomycetota bacterium, assembly GCA_963787325.1. GTDB lineage: Bacteria > Planctomycetota > Phycisphaerae > UBA1845 > JANYLN01 > CAWBCK01. Next base: position 3,669,164 of record CAWBCK010000005.1, on the reverse strand, counting down.
ACTCGGCCTGCATGTACAATGAGCCGATCCCCACTGTGATCAAGATGACCGCGACCGTCAGGACGGCCGACGCCGCGCCGGCCACCGCCGAGCCCGCCGCGGAGACGTATTGGCTCAGCCGCTGCAACAGGTCGTCAACCGTTACCACCTGGCTCAGATGCAGCCACGTCGATAGCCGCGCCAGCAGGTCATTGAGATTCTGCTTCATGACCGGCCACTGCTTCATCTCGTCGGAGATCGGCCCAGCTATAAGCACCCCGATCAGATAGAAGATCGCCAGCCCGATCGCGATCGGAACCAGCCCCGTCAATGTACCCGCCAGCCACCGCGGACCGGGGATTTTCTTTCGAACCGGCTGCAACGCGGCCGCCAGCGACCCGGCGAACAGCGCCGTCAGGAACACGAACTTGAATGCACCGAAAAAGTGAAGGACCAGCACGATACCGGCCCCCCACACAAAGACCGCCACCAGGGGATAGACCCACACCGTCAGCGCCGGCCGTTCACGCCGCCCGATTGGCTGTTTCGGCTCATCCGACACCGAATGTCTCCCGCAAACGCCCCGACATGCCACACCCCTTTGCCAGACTCTCCGCTACAGACCCGTTGGATTCTTCCGGTCGGCAGTTACCTAGTCAAACATTACTCATTGGCATGCTTACGCTTGCAGGCCCGCTGCCGCCGGGCAGCAACGCCTGCCCCCGCTCCCGTCGCCGGGTTTCCGTTGACAGATTCCTCCCAGACTCCGCAAAGCCCCGACCCGCTTTACAATAGGCCGACATGCTGCTATGACAATTACCACAAAAGTACCCGATTACAGACAGGCAAGATTAGAGAAAAACGGAGAAAAGATGGCAGCGACTCAAACCATCCTCGGCGATGGCGTACCCAACATCCCCTGGCAGGATCGTCCCGCCGGCTGTAAAGAGGTCGTTTGGCGGCATTCCGAAAACCCCATCATCGGCCTGCGGCCATTCCCCAAGGCCTGGACCGTCTACAACAGCTCCGTCGTGCCGTACGAGGGCGGCTTCATCGGCGTCTTCCGCGTCGATTACCGCTGCATGACGCCCAATCTCCACCTGGGCCGCAGCAAGGACGGCATCAACTGGCAGATCGAGGAGGAACGGATCAGATTCGTCTGCCCTGATCCCGAGATCGCCGAGATGAACTTCGCCTACGATCCCCGTCTGTGCAAGATTGACGACAAGTATTACGTCATCTGGTGCAATACCTACCACGGCCCGACGATCGGCCTGGCCTGGACGCAGGACTTCAAGACGTTCAACCAGCTGGAAAACGCCTTCCTGCCCTACAACCGCAACGGCGTGCTCTTCCCCCGCAAGATCAACGGCAAGTACGCCATGCTCAGCCGGCCGAGTGGCCCCGGCGCCGCCATCGCCTACGGCGATATCTTCTACAGCGAGAGCCCGGATCTGTGCTATTGGGGCAAGCATCGCATCGTCCTGACGCGCGGGCCGCGCAAGTGGGAACGTGTCAAGATCGGTGCCGGCCCGGTGCCCATCGAAACGAGCGAAGGCTGGCTGATGTTCTACCATGGTGTGGCGGACACCTGTGATGGGTTCGTCTACAGTTTCGGCGCGGCCCTGCTCGACAGGGACCAGCCCTGGAAGGTCCGCTATCGCTGCACGGTGCCGGTGATCGCGCCGGAGGAGATCTACGAGACGACCGGTTTCGTCGGCAATGTGACTTTCCCCGTCGCCACCGTCAACGACAGCGCCACGGGCCGTATCGCCATCTACTACGGCTGCGCCGACACCGTGGTGGGGCTGGCCTATACGCAGGTCGACGAACTGATCGAATACATCAAGGCCAATTCATAGGAAAGACAAGCGACGTGCGGTACGTCATGGTGGCCCTGCCCGACTGATACGCAGGGTCTGCAAACCCAGGACAAGCCGCCTTACAAAAAAAGGCCCTGATCGCCGTCGCCATCCGGCGGCTGCGATCAGGGCTTAAATACAGGTCAGTGGCATCCGCTGATTCAGTTCATGTGCAGCGGCAACACTTACCGCTGCACACGGCAATCAGACCTGCTTTAGAACGAGAACACCAGTTCCGCCCGACAGAAGAATGCATTGTCGTCACGAATCGGCGAGTAGTAGCCGTCCGGCTTGAACCACTCGGCTACCAGATGCCCGCTCAGGAATCGGTTGATCCTGTAACGCATCAGGCCCGTGACGACCTGGCCGCGGAAGCAGCCGCTGCCGAACGCCGCCGGCGCCGTGCCATGATAGGTATTGCGATCGCTGAACAGCAGGTGATAGCGAACCTGCAACTGGATGTAATCGCACGGATCAGCCTGCCAGCCCCACCAGATGCGGTGCAGGTTGTTGATGTTGGCCACCCGCGTTTCCGTCGCATAGTTGTAGACCATCAGCTCCGACCATTGCGGCCACCGACCCCACAGCGGATTGAAGGCCTCGTTGGTCCCGTTCGTGCCGGCCCGATCACCGGACAGGAACTCATAGCCCGTCGACAGCTCGATCGTTCCACTTGTCATGGAACAGGTACGTCAACGATGTCGTCGCACCGCCGGCCCATACGTTCTGCTGACGTCCGAATGCAGGAGAGAACGCCGGGTACAGCGTCTTCTGGTTGCCGAACTGCAGCGCGCCTTCGGCCTTGGCAAGCCAGTGCTCGCCAATATTGTGCACCACCCGGCTGCCGAACGTGTACAGATCGCCGTCATCGGCATTCGGCAACTGCGGCTTGCTGTGTTTGTAGATGAAATACCCGTCGATCTCGGTATTCGGGATTGACCGGTTGGCGACCCAGACGATCGCCGCCTTCTCGTCCTGCTCATTGATGTATACCGACGAGTCCCGCGGATCTTCCGGCCCGACCCAGTAATTCGACCGGTAATAGTTCTGGATGTAGATGATGTCAGCCGTCGTGTTGATCTGCTTCAGATCCAACGTGCCGCGAACGGCGTCAAAGAACGTCGTCGTCGACCCGTCCAGCGGCGTACCTTCGGCAACCAGCCAGCCGTCTCCCAGGAAGATATCCTGTCGGCCGACCGTCAGCGTCAACGGCAGCCCACAGGGGTTTTTCAGACTTGAAGTTCAGGCTATCGATGACAAGATTGTTCGCCTGGTAGTCGCTGCGGGCAGGAACGTCTTCCGGCTTGAACCAGTAGCGGCTCTCCCACATCAGCCGGACGTTCAGGTCGAGCTCCTTCATCGGCGAAATCGTCGTCCACAGCCGGCTGCGGTAGCGTCCGAAGTTCCACTCGCGATTCGGCCCCTTCTCATTAAGATTGAAGACGTTATTGAGATATTCCTGGCGAAGCCGTTCATCAAAGCCCCAGCTCAGCCACGGCAGGGGATGCTTCGCCTTGTCAACCCAGTCCGTCGCTGCCGGGACCGGCTGGGTGCTCTCGGCAACCGGTGTTTCAACCACCGGCTGCGTCGGGCTCACTTCCTCCTGCTCGTTGCCGGCCGCCTGCTCCGCCCGGGCGAACCCGCAAAAGCAAAGCACCGCCGTGCATGCCGTCGCCACCAGCGCCGTCTTCTGCCCCTTACTCATCAAATATAGCCCTTTCTCTGGCCCCCGTTGTCCGGCTGAACTCGCAAGACAACAACCATCCCTGCAGCGCGCTAGCGACCGTCTTCCATCGGCACACACCAACGCGAACCTATAAGCTTGGTTATCGGATGCCAACCGCCGTTGGCATTGATTTTTTCCGCAGACCCTTGCCCATCACCCGGCCAGCCGATACACGACAGCCGCGTGCCGGGAAAAAAGGCCCAAGGACAAACTTTCATCTCGTCGGAACGCCGCGCCTTTGCCGCTGCACCGCACCATGCCCGCGACAGAACTTGCGACCAGGAAATACGCAGATCACTGTTGGATAATTGAGGCTCCATTTAGCAGTGTCGGCGCGCAAAGTCAACTTGCGCACCGACAAAATGAACCCCTTGGCCTCTGGTAGCACTGCCGGCGTTTCCGCTTGGAGACTTTGCCGCTCTCAAATCATGACATGACAAAGCAATCGCCGCTGGCTATCGGCGTTGAGATCAGGCTTCACTCCAGCGCGGCCCCTTGCGATAGGACAGCCCCTGGAACATCGCTACGACGTCCCCCTCTTCGTCCAGCACGCGAACCACGCACGAGCCCAGCTTGCCGTCCTGCTGGACCTCCTCCGCCTCGGCAACGAGTTCGCCGCCGCTCGCTGCCTTGATATACGAAATGCTGCCGTTCACGGCGACGCTGACGACCCCTTGCGAATTGCAGGCCGCGGCGAAGGCGTAATCCGCCAGCGAAAAGATCGCGCCGCCGTGTACCATGCCCAGCCCGTTGAGATGGTCCGGGCACAGACGCATCCGCGCCCGGGCACGCCCTTCGCCAGCCTCGATGATCTCGATGCCGTTGTGCCTGGCGAACTGATCCTTGTTGATTGCGTCGTCAGCGTTGTCCATCGCGAATCCCCATCCCTAGGCGGCGGGCTTCAGTTTCTTCGAGGCCTGGCTGGTCGGCGCAGTCGGCTGCATCTGGGAGCCCGTGGTCGCATGATGCGCCGCTGGCATCGGCACCACCTCCACGTCGCCGATCTTCTCCAACTGCGCTTGACCTTCTCCGCCGGCGCCACCACCACGATCTGCATCTGGTTGTCTCTTACGTAACGGTCCATGACCTGCTGCACCTCTCTGGCGGTCACGGCCCCGATCTGCTTCGGATAGGTGTCGTAGTAGTCCACCGGGTAATCGTTCAGAATCACCGAGCCGCGATACTCCGCCTGCTGGCCGATCGTCTGGATGCGCATGACCATGCCGCCGGCAACACGCGTCTTGGCCTCGCGAAGTTCCTCCGGCGTAACCGGCGCACGACACATGCCGTCAAAGACCTTGAACATCGCCTCAATGGCCTCGCCCGTCGTTGCCAGCGAAGTAGCCGTACCGCCTTCGAACTGGCCCTGGTGCCGCTCTGGTGAGAAGACGCCCCACACGCCGTACGCAAGCCCCTTCTCCGCCCGGACGTACTTGCCCAGACGCGAGTCGATGCCGCTGGTCAGGATCCGGCTGGCAACCGAACCGGCATAGCGCAGCGGGCTCTGGTTGTCATATGCCCGAATACCCATGTAAATCGTGGCCTGCTTGCCGGCCGGCCGATCGACAAGAATGATGTGCCGCTTCGCTGGGACCTTGGGCACAGCGTAGTCCACCTTCGGCAAGGCCTTGGCAGGTGTCCAGCCCTTCAGCAGTTGCCGCGCAAGGTCGCGCCCACGCGCAACCGTGACGTCGCCGCTGATGATCAGATAGGCGTTGTTCGGCCGATACACCTTCCTGTAATATTGCTTGACGTCGTCCAGCGTAATCCGCGTGACGCTCTCGGGTGTGGCATATCTGCCGAACACACTGTCGCCGTAAAGCGCCGTCTTTAGCTCGTGGTCGGCGACGGTCTGCGGCTCTTCCTGAGACACCTTCAGTGCGTTGACCGTCTGGGCCTTGAGCTTGTTCATCTCGTCCAGCGGGAACGTCGGCGCCAGCAGCATCTGCCTGCTGCGCAGGACAGCATGATCGACCTGGTCCGTCGTACACGATCCGCTCAGCCGGGTATAGTCGCCGCCGTCGCTGACGTTCAGACGGATGCCGCGCGACTCCAGGTCCTCGCTGAGCTGCTGGTAGTCGAGATCGCCCTGCCCTCGTTGGATCAGCGACGCCGTCAGGTCGCCGAGCCCATCCTTACCCGCCGGCTCGCAGTAGGACCCTGCCCGCATGGTCAGGTTCCAGGACACCAGCGGCAGCCGATGGTCCTCCAGCACGACTACCCGCACGCCGTCGATGGTGCTCTCGACTCCCTTGGCGAACTGGGCGGCAATCTGCGTATCGGCCATGGGAGGCGTCGTCCGATAACCTGCCGGGAATTTCACCTGCCGCGTCTGGCCTGGCTGGGTGGCCGGGGCGGTTGACGGCGACGTGATCTCATCGGGGATCTTCGCCTCGCTGCTGACCAGTTTCTTGAGCATGCCCAGCCGGTCCGGTTCGATCCACATCGTGATGGAATTGTCCGGCCGGATGTACTTGCGGGCGGCGGCCTGCACGTCCTTTATCGTGACCGCGTCCAGCCTGGCCAGCGCGGTGTTCACCCGGTTCGGATCGCCGGTCATCACGGCCTCCTCCCCGAGTTGGCTCGCCAGATCCTGGGCCTTCTGACGCCCGCGGATCATGCTGACGCGATGCTCCGTCTTGGCCTTATTCAGTTCCTCGGCGGTCACCCCATGCTCGGCGATGTCCTGCAGCGTCGCCAGGATCGTCTTTTCGACTTCGGCCTGGTCCTTGCCAGCCATCACCATCGCGCCGACGACCAGGCCGCCGCAGTCTTCGAGCTCTTCGTGGCCGGCCTGCACGCCGACGCACGAGGGATGCTTGCAGTCTGACCAGGGCCTTGTAGAGCCGGCTCGATTCGCCTTGGCCGACGATCGTCGCCAGCGCAGACACTGCATAGTCATCCTTGGCGCCATAGCCTGGGGTCCGATAGCCGATCGCCACCACCGACAGCGGAACCGGGTAATTCTCCTTGCCGCGGATCGGCTTGACCTGCCGGGGCTCGGCTGGGATGTCCCGCTTGATCTTTGCGCCCTCGGGAATCCAGGCGAAATACTTGTGAACCAGCTTCTTGGCGGCGGCTACGTTGATGTCGCCTGTGATCAGCAGCGTCGCGTTGTTCGGGACGTAGTAGCGGTTGAAGAAAGCCTGCAGCTCGCTGGCGTGCGCGGCCGCCAGGTCATTCATGTTGCCGATCGGCGTCCAGCGGTATGGATGCTTCTTGAACGCCAGTTTCATGAAATCGTCGTATGCCCGGCCGTAGGGCTGGTTCTGCTGGATCCGCCACTCCTCCGCCACGACCTTCCGCTCGGTCTTGAAGATCTTGTCGGAGACCTTGAAACTGCTCATGCGATCGGCTTCGAGATACAGGGCCAGTTCCAACTGGTTGGACGGGATCGTATCGACGTACTGCGTCGTATCGAAACTGGTAAAGGCGTTGGAGTAGCCGCCGACGGTGCCGATGAGCTTCATGTGTTCTTCGGGCTTCACGTGGGCCGAGCCGCGGAACATCATGTGTTCAAACATGTGCGCGAAGCTGCGGCGGTTGGGCTGCTCATCCCGACTACCGACGTGGTAAATCACCCGCACGTGGACGACGGGGGCCTGACGCAGGGGCGCATAAATCACGTGCAGGCCGTTGGCAAGCGTCTCTTCGGTGTAGTCGATCCTGGCAGGCGCGGGGGCTGCGGACATGGACGTGCAGGGTCTGGAACATGGTTCGGCCGACTTTGGCGCCGTTGGCGCCGTTGGCGCCGGCGCCAATGGCGCCGATGGCGCCCGCGCCGCTCCAGCCAGGGCAGGAACCGTACCAATCGATGCGACAACAGCCAGGACCGCCACCTGTCGGAAACTCATCAGATTCTCCTCGTGAGGTACAATTGGATGCGCGCCATCGACTATAGTACGCCGCAGGCCGCCGGATACAACTGCGCCCGTCCAGCACCGCATCGGTCCAAACATGCGCAATATCGATTCTTACGTAATCGGCACTGGAAAGTTTGTGTCGCCGGGCAACAGGCTGCCTCGGAAGGTTGCCACCGTGCGGCAGGCGCATGTAAACTCGTCGGACATCGTGAGACTGTTCGGCCGTTTGACAACCGATCTACTGTTCCTGACCGTTGACACGGAGATGCAAAATGGACCCGCTGGTCATCAGCCGGAGTGAGTATCGGGACAAGGTCTTCGCCTGCTGGATGGGCAAGAACATCGGCGGCACGCTGGGCACGCCGCACGAGGGCAAGCGCTACGCCCTGGGGCTGGACTTCTACTTCCCCGTCCCGGACAAAGCCCTGCCCAACGACGACCTCGACCTGCAACTGGTCTGGCTGCAGATGCTGGAGGAACAGGGGCTCGATCCCGCCCTGCCGCTTTTCGCCGAATACTGGGACCGGTATGCCCGCGCGTATCCATGGAACGAATACGGCTTCTTCATGCGCAACTACACGCGTGGCCTGCGTCCGCCGGTAGCCGGCTGCTTCGAGAACTACTATCGTCGACGAAATGGGCTCGCCGATCCGCAGCGAGATCTGGGCGTGTCTGCACCCTGGCGACCCGCAGGCGGCGGCCCGCATGGCCTGGAAGGATTCGGCTGTCGACCATGCCGGCGGCGAAGGCATGCACGGCGAGATGTTCTGGGCTGCGCTACAGGCGGCTGCCTTCGTCGAGTCGGACCCGATGACGTTGATCCGGCTCGGGCTGAACATGATCCCGCTGTCCAGCCACGTCGCCCGTTCGATCCGCGAGGCTGTCTGGTGCCATGAGAACGGCCTCAACTGGGGCGACGCCCGCGAACGCATCGCCTCGCGTTTCGGCGGCATTCAGCCCTGCAACGCCGTGCCCAATCACGGCTTCACGATCATCGGCTGGCTCTATGGCAAGGACTTCGGCGATCGGCTGTGCAAGGCCGTCAACTGCGGCTATGACACGGATTGCACCGGCGCGACGCTGGGCGCGACGCTGGGCATCATCGACGGCATGGCTGGCATTCCCGAGCGATGGCGCAAACCCGTCGGCGAGGGCATTGTGCTGCACAAGTTCACTCGTGGCCTGAATGCTCCGACCGACATGACGCAGTTGACCGATCGGACGATCCCGCTGGCGGAAAAGGCTGCGGCCCGCAAGGAGGATATCTCCTTCGGCGAGCAGACGAAGAAGCCCGCCGACCTGCGCAGCCGGCTGTTCCGGACCGAGCAGGCCGTCGCCGCCCGCGAGCAGGATATCCACGCGGCGGTCGCCGTGGCCGGCAGGCACGAAGTCGTCTTCCATTACGGCGGCGAACCGGTGCTGCGGCCCGGGATCGCCCGGGAGGTTTCCGTCAGCGTACCCGGCGAAAACTGCGCCGAGCGTGGACCTGACGGTCCCGGCAGGCTGGACATGCGAGCGTCTTGCACCGGCGAAGTTCCGCCTGTCGTGCCCCGGCCCCATTGCCGACACGAACACCGTGACGGTCAAACTGGCCTCGGGCGAGACGGCTGCCTTCACGATCCTGGGCCCCGGCGAAGCCAAGGGCTTTCCGGCTGGGGATAACGTCAAGATGTGTCCGAAGTGTCGTGCAAGAATAGAGGCATGCATCTGCGAGTAAGAACAGACAAAAGGGGCGCACGCCCGCGCCAGTTGCGGGCGTGCGCCTACTGTTTTTGTCCTGCCGCCTGCGGCCGGTCCCGGACCTTCCGACCGCGTTTTCCGAAAGACCATTGCATGGGCCTTCCCCAATCTGATAAGATAAGGACGTTGAGGAGGGAGATCCTATGGTTTGGAAGAACGGGCTGCGCGGCGGCTGCGCCTCCTGGCCTGCATGGGTGTGATTCTAGCCGTCCGGCATGGGGCCAGCGCCGCCCTGATTCCGCCTCCGGTTCGGGCGCTGGAATTGCCTGCCGGCATTTTGTCATTGTCGGCGAGCGATCCGCTGCTTGCCCCCATCCTCAACGGCGCGACCAGTACCCTGGGCAGCCAGGTCACCAACGACCAGGCCGGCCAGACGCTTTCCGTCGGCAAGACGCTTGTCACGTGGCGCGACCCGGCGGACAACACCACGCTCAGCCGGTATGTCTACCTCTATCGCCACGGCTGGCAGGTGCTGGGCTGGGCCAGCAATCTGCGTGTCTTCGAGCATAACGGAGCGCGGCATATTCTCTATGATGACTACGGTCGCGTACACCTGATCTATGACGACGGGATCAACGTCTGGTACCGCTTTGCCGTGCGTGTGGGCATGGGGCTCGAGTGGCAAGCGCCTTTCCAGTTGAACGACTACCTTACGCCCATAGTCAGTTCCAGCCTCGGGCCGCGTGGCCAGACCTTCGCCCTGTTTGAGGACGCAGCCGGCAACGTCGTCCTTCAATGTGTCTGGTGCAGCAGGACTGGCACGAGCACCAGGCAGATTATGACGCGTCGTCTTACGGTTGATCCGGAAGGCAACATCTCCGCCGGCCAGATCATTGACACGAACCTGTCGTGCGGCTTTCCGTGCATCGTCGTCGATTCGGCCCACATGCTGCATCTGGCAGGGGAAACAGGCTCCGGCATCGCCTACAGGAACTCCACCGACGGCATCACGTGGGGCAACTCCCAGGTCTGGTACGTCAGCAGCACCGGCTCGGGATCGTACCGCTTCGTCAGCCTGGCGGTCGACAGCAAGGACCGCATCCACGCCATCTGGCAATGCGGCGGCTACCTGAATATCAGCCAGCCCTCCTGGTGGGTCACGCTTTACATGATGCGCGACGCCCAGACCGGAGCCTGGTCCACCCCCGTCAACATCCTTGACGGTATAGAAGGCTGGCAGGCCCCGCTGGCCGGGCAGCAGACACTGTCGGCCTATCCGTGCCTGATGATCGACGACAGGGACAACCTGCACGCCGCGTGGCACGGTACCGCGCGGTCGCATGTCTACGCGGAAGACGATGTGTACTATCTGGCCAACCGTTACAACCCGGTCACGGACTCCTGGGATGGCTGGAGCGACTACACCGCCCTGCACAAGCGCGTTTTCCCCGGCACGACTGACGGCGAGGATGACAACTACAGCTGGGTTCCGAGTCTGGCCTTCAAGGCTGGCACTGACGATATCTACGCTGTCTTCATGTATGGCCTGGGTGACGACGAAGTGCCTGACGCGTCCGTCAACTACACCGAAGGCGGCCTCAAGCAGTACGTCAACGGCGCGTGGCTGCCGTCCTTTGAGCCCATAACGCAAACGGATGACCTTCGCAGCTGGTATCCGAATACCGCGCCGCAGGTGGTGGTGGATCCGACCGGCCGGACGTGGCTGGACGTTGTCTGGATCGACGGCACGCTGGGCGATTACAATATCATCTTCCGGCGACTCGATCTGGGCGGCGGCCCCACAGGCGACACCAACAATGACGGGTATGTCAACGTCGGCGACCTGCAACAGATCATCGCCGCATGGGCGAGTAACGATGCCGGTCTTTCGCCCACGTGGAACCCCTTCGCCGACCTGAACAAGGACGGTTACGTCAACGTCGGTGATCTGCAGATTCTGGCCGCGAACTGGGGGCAGTGATCAGACTGCGTACCCGCGCTTCGGATGAGCGAGTGGGGAAGGTGTTGCGCTGGAGCGAGTTCAGTTTACCTTTAGCGGCCAACTACCATGGCCCTGCGGAGCAGGGCCATGCCACCCAGGAATCTGAGTCAGACTAATACTATACCTAGACTTGAACTGCTCTAACGCGGTCGGTTGATCCACTCGCGCCAGGCCCGCAGGTCCAGGCCGAAATCCTGACCTGTCAACGCTGCGAGTTTTTCGTGCGCAACGTGGCCAAGAGTCGGCTGCCTATGCGGCTCGGGGTATCGCCTCTGGAGCTGCATGATGATGTTCTCGTAGAAGGGGTAGGTGGGATCAAAAGCGGGCAGCCAGCCGTATTGGAACGAACGTGTCCGGTCTCCCAGCATGTTCGCCAAGGCAAGCAGCGCGTCGGGGCCCGGCGCGGCCGGCAGCGCGCGGATTGCCTCTGCCCGCACGTCTCCACGCATCTGCGCGTCCGTAATGATCGACACGAGGCGGGGTGTCGATACGTCGAGCCCCTTGCCGGCGACACCGCGGTCGAACAGGGCCTTCAGCAGTACCGGGTTGTCCGTCGTCCATATCCCACGAAGCCAGGCCGACTCGCTGCCGGCCTCCGTTTCCTCCAGCCACCAGTGCAGCCATGGCGCCAAGCGATCGCCCATGTAGCAGCCAGCGACCTCCCGCAAGACGCGAGGCATGACTGCGTTGAGGCAATTGGGGGCGTTTGACCACATTACCAGGCAGAGATCGATTGCTCCTGCCCGATCGCCGCGAAAGTCGACTGCCGACCAGGTAACGGCCATCTTCCGCCTGACCAGGTTCGCCTCGACGGTCATTTGCGGGTAAAGGAAACTGAGCCGGAACCGATTCTTTGCGGTCTTCTGCGGCATCTGGGTGGCAGGCGCGGCTTCCTGGCAGACGATCTGGTCCGCGTGAATGTCGCAAGCCGAATAGTCGTACGACCCGAGCAGCCGCAGGAGAGTCCATCCTTCTGTAAAATAGCACACGACCTGCTGCATACCTCGCGATGCGAACGCCGGATACTGCACGAAAAAATGCTGCAGCCGCAAGAAGTCCGCGAGCTTCCGACCGCTGATAATCGCCCGCGGTGCCGGCTTGGGCCGGCTGTACAGGAACCGGATCACGCTCGGCGCGCCCTGCTCCACGAGGCTGGCGACCAGCCGGTCATGGTCCTTTTCTGTGTAGTCAGGCTGGGCCAGCAGTTGCCGTGTCCGGTTCTCCAACCGGCCCAGCATGTGAATCTCGCCCGCTGTCAGATCGTTGGCGGCCGCCTTGGCACGGACCGTCGCCAGTACCGTGATAATCGATCGCAGTTCCTGCCGGCTGGGCGTGTTTTCTGCTGCCAGGCGTTCGATATGGTCCCGCCTGGCGAGCAGTTGAATGATGTCGGCCGCCGCAGCCGTATCGCTTTCCAGAAGGTCGTAGTCGACCTTGTCCGCGGTATCGGTCGGCTTGCCATAGTCGAAGTACAGCCCGTTGGTCAGAAACAGGCAGGGGATCGGCCACTGCTGAAAGGCGAAATAATCGCCGACGGGCCCGGCCAGGCCCGTCCCGGCCTCAAGGATCCGCAGCTTCTGCCGGCCGGCTGCTTCGTCGACCACCCGCTGCAATGCCGGCGAATCCGTCGCGCCGATCGCCAGGAGCGTGTTTTCGAGGACGCCGAAAAGCGGCCGACCAAGCATGTCCACATCGACCACGGCGGCGATCTTCGAGGGGTCGAAGTCTTTGCGACACGTAAAGGCGAACGCCCCCAGATACCGTTCCTCGCCGCAATCGAAGGCCGCGAAGGCAACGCTGCGTTTGAGACGCCCCCCGGCCGACAACCGCCGGGCAAGGTCCACCAAGGCGGCAGTGCCCGTAGCGCTTTCCGCTGCGCTCGGGCAGATTCTGCCCTTAACGACCCCTCGCCCGTCATAGTGAGTGCACACCAGGACGATCTGGCTCGAAAGGTCTCTATCGGTACCCGGCAAGACACCGACCACGTTGGTGCCCAAGCCGTACGACAGATCAAACCCGTGTGACGCACCCCATGGTGCAAGGCCAGCTTCCTCGAATTGCTGGCGGATGTAGCGGCGGACGGTCCAGGATTCGATGCTGCGGCACTTGCGGCCTTTCATGGCCGGGGAGGCCAGAAACTCAACCTGTCGCGCAAGTTGTTGCGTCCGGGCCTGGGTTGTGGCCGCGGGTCTGACGTGAGGAATTGCCCTGCAGCCGCACAGAAGCGCGATCAGCAGGACGCTGCAGCCAGCCGCATATCGACAAGGGCGTGACACCGGGTTCATATGCCATCTTAGTCTACCGCGGCGTGTTGCACATGCAATCCGGCGCCACCGCCAGGCACGAAAGAGGACTGGCGCGGCAGGCTCTCACCGCTCTCAGCGTTGTCTGTGTCCCCTCTCGCATTCTCGCTCTCTGGGCGTCTGGCTCTGGTCATTCGCCGGCCTTGGCCGTCGCCGGAGCGCGCAGGCCAGACTCGCCGCGCGTGCCGCCGTATCTTGTGGCTGGAGTGCCGCTGAGCTGGTAGGTGACCTGAACCGTCGCATCCACGCGCACCTCGCCAGGCTGGACCGGCGTCGGTGCAGCGGCAGCCGTCGCCATGAGCGGACGTCCATAGGCCGTCGGCTGAACCGTCTGCACACCGGCTTCCTGGACCTGACGGATACCAGCCAGCTCGACACCGAGCGCATCGGCGATCGTCTGCGCCTTGGCTTGGGCCTTGCGGGCCGCCGCGGCGAGGGCTTCCTGCCGGTACTGGGTGTCGTCCTTCAGGCGGAATGTCACGTCCTGCACCTGGTTCGCTCCGGCGGCCACGGCTACGTCTATCACCTTGCCGAGCAGGTGCACATCATCCAGCCTGATCTGGATCGCATTGCTCGCCCGGTATCCCACAATGTGCGGCTCGGGCGGAGGCGGTACTACGCCGGGCGGCGGCGTCGTGCTATAGACCGGCGTAAGCGTAATGCCCACCGTCTGGATCTGCTTATCCGGTATGCCCAGTGGCGCGATTGCCTTGATGGCGCGCTGCATGATCTTGTTAACGTCCATCTGGGCAATATCCGCGTCCGCCTGCTGGATCACCGCGCCTAGGCGGACGACGACCTCATCCGGCGGCACCAGTACTTCCGCGTGGCCGCGCACGCTGAGCGTCGGGGGTTCCGGCGGCGGGGCCGCTTGCACCTGTGCCAGCGCGACCCCGCAGCCGAGAAGCACCAGGCATCCCGCGGGCAACCAACGACTCACTCTTGGCATATCGCTCCCCTTATCCGACTGGGCCAGTTGAGATAACACCACGCCACGGCTATCCTTCTGTATTATTGATGTGTTCAGGCGGTCCGACAAGGAGGCGAGAAGCCCGATGGATTTCCGTAAAAAACTGCGTGTGCGCCCTGGCAGCAAGATCACTCTCGCCAAGAAGGACCCCGACGACACCGGCCCCTTCAAGCACAAGGCCGACGTCGAGAAACACGTCGCCCGCAATGCCCAGAAACTGGGCGATCTGCAGTATTTGCTCTATGCGGAAAACAAACGTGCCCTGCTGATTGTCCTGCAGGCGATGGACGCCGGCGGCAAGGACGGAACGATCCGGCACGTGATGAGTGCCGTCAACCCGCAGAGTTGCCGCGTTACCTCGTTCAAACAGCCCTCCGCCGAGGAACTGGCTCACGACTTTCTCTGGCGGATCCACCGGGCCGTGCCGCGCATCGGTGAGATCGGCATCTTCAACCGGTCGCACTATGAAGACGTGCTGGTCGTCCGGGTCCACAATCTCGTCACGAAAGACATCTGGTCCCGGCGCGTATGACCAGATCAACGAGTTCGAGGCATATCTCGCTCAGAACAACGTGCATATTCTCAAGTTCTTTCTGCACATCTCCAAGGACGAGCAGCTTGAGCGGCTCAAAGAGCGGGTCGAGGATCCGGGCAAGCGTTGGAAGATCGAACCGGCTGACGTGCACGAACGTCGCTACTGGAAGGACTACACCCGCGCTTATGAAGAAGCCCTGACCCGCTGCAGCACCGACTGCGCCCCCTGGTACATCATCCCCGCCAATCACAAGTGGTTCCGCAACCTGGCCGTCTCGCAGATCGTCGTCGATACGCTGGACGAACTGCGCATGAAGCTCCCCAAGTCGCGGTTCGATCTATCCAAACTCAAGCTCAAATAGCCGTTGTCCACGTGCGTGTTACCCGGCCAGACTCGCCTCCGACGGGACAGCAGGATCGCCTGCACCTGATGGCTGCATCTCGACGCCCCCGTTGGATTCGCTACAATGGCACACGTGTTGGAACACGACTGGTTGTTTCCAAGGCGCGGAGAGATCCTTGAGACAGTCCTCGGGCAAGTGGAGAGCGTATATCTGCATGGCAGGCTGTCAGTCTGGCTGCCTGCGGATGCCTGTCGTCGGCTGGCCACCCTCGGCTGATGCTCGGAGCCGTCGGCACCAGCTCGCCCTCGACCGTTTTGGCATCGCAGCCTGCATCCTATGACGACTCTGCCTGGCAGGCGCTGTTGCTGAAGAGCGTAGGGGCCGGCTGGAATCACCGACCATCGACTTCGGCCGACCGGAAGGAACCGCCTTGTCCGGCCCTGGTCGATTACAGCGGCCTGCAGGCACGGCCGGATGATCTGAATGCATATCTGACCATCCTGGCCAGCACCGGTCCCGAAAGCACCCCCAAGGACTTTCCCGGCCGCGTCGACCGGCTCGCGTATTACATCAATGCGTACAACGCTTGCGCGATCCGTGCGGTGCTGGCGGAATATCCGACTCCGACGGTATACGGTCCTGGCAACCCGGCCTTCGAATATGACTGGAGATTCCAGGTCGATGGCCATCGCCTGACCCTGCACGATCTTCGCGCGAAGGCCTGGCAGGCGGCTGACGGTGACGTACGAACGCTCTTCGCCTTGTGCGCCGCTGCGACAGGGTCGGCCCCTCTGGCATCGATGCCCTATCGGCCGGGCAATCTCGCCGGCAACCTCGACGCCCAGATGCAGACCTGCCTTGGGCTGCCGTGGGTCGTCGCCATCTCGCACGACCGGCAGCAACTGCAGCTCTGGTCGCGAATCGTCCAGCATCGCGCGGACTTCTTTGCATACTATCAGAAGGCATACGGCAATCCGCCGCAGACGTTGCTGAATGTTGTTTTGGACCTCAGCCCGCCGGCCCATAGACACACGCTCGACCGGGCCGTAGGGTATAAAATCATGGAAACCCCGTTCGACCGCCGGTTGAACGACCTCGTTGTCAGGAGTCAAAAGTGAGTGACAAGGACGTACAAGCCGTAGTCGATTTCGTCAAGGAACAGGCCTCCAGCGAGGCCATGCGCAAATACTGCCAGGACCTGCTTTGCGAGATGCTGGCGGTCGACACGTGCATTCAGAGCGACGTGAGCCGCCTGCGCGAAAATGAATCGAAGGTCTTCGCGATCGCCGAACGTGAGCTCCAGGCCATCTGCGGCGACAGGGCCCGGATCGTTCGCGAGCCGATCAACTGCAAGATCCAGCAGGACCCGTACTATTCCCTGCTGTATTACACGTGTAGCGCCGACCGCACGGAACCGCTCTCATGCGAGGAGACCTACAGGGGCCGCTGCAATCTCGTTACCACCCTGCCCGCTGATGATGCTTCAGCCGGCGGCACGAACGCCTTTTATAATGCCCACATCGACTGCGTCGCGCCGTTCATTCCGCCGCGTGTCGAAGGTCCGCTGGTCTATGGTCGCGGCGCCTGCGACGACAAGGGCGAGATCGTCCTGCTGATCGCACAGATCAAGATCATCGAGGAGGCCAGGAAGCGTTTCGGGCTGAAATTCGCAGCCAATCGCGTGTACCAGTTCGTTATCGAAGAAGAAATGGGCGGCAACGGCTCGCTGTCATTGGCGATGGACGACAAATACGCCGGCTACGAGGCGGTCGTACACGAGATCACGAGCAACCTGCCGCACCCGGCCAATCGCGGATGCGTGTGGTATCAGTGCACGCTGAAAAGTGCCGGTGTCGACAGCGCCAAGACCATGGAAATGTGGCCGTTCGTGATCCGCTCGCTGGAAATCGAAGGGGCGAAACTCAAGGCCGAGAGCAATCATCCGCTCTTCAGGCCCGAGCACGTGCAGACCAATCACGGCGTGCTGGGCATCTACGGGGAGCATCCCTCGGCGGTCAACGACCACGTCGCCTTCGCGATCACGATCGCGGGCGTGGCCAATCCGGATCGGCTGGCCATGCGGGCCAGCGAGATCGTCGACGCGGCCGTGCGCGAATACGTGCAGCGTTACGGCGACAAGACGAAGGAGACCGATCCGGATACCGGCAAACCCAAGGTCGACCGGCATTACAAACTTCAGGTTATCGCTGCGGGCAACTCTCCCACGATCCGCCTGGACGTTTATGGCAAGGCCGGCCATATGGGGGCCGTTGCCAAGTGCGACGGTGCGATCACCAAGGCTGCCTTTATCATGCTCGCCCTGCTGCGTGCCGCCAAGAACTTCGCCCAGGTCAGGGGTACCGCTGAATTCGCGGATGCGGAAGGACCGATCGATCCGCTGGTGCTGGAAGGCGGCCAGGGATTCGTCCCCACCCACGACATGGACCAGGTCATGGAGCGACTCAGCCAGGCTGCCGCGCAGGGCGTCCAGGACTACTGCCGGCTTAGCGGCGTCCAGTACAAGCCCGAGATGTGCGAAATGCGGTTTGACAAACTCCACAACAACGCCTTCGCCACCGACGTCAACTCGCCGGCCATGCAGTCGTTCCAGTGGGCATTCGAGGCGCTGTCGAGACCGTGGCCGGAGATAACCGGCTGGCAGGTCTCCTGCGACGCGCGCATCTTCGCCAGGCAGGGGCACAATGTTGTCACGTTCGGGCCGGGCACGCTCAAGGAGGCTCACAGCGACAGCGAGCACCTCGACTTGCGTCAGGTGCAGGAGGCACTGGCAATCTCGGCCCTGCAGGCGATGCGGTTGGGCGGAGCGGTGTAGAATCAGCCCGGCAGCGCATACGAATTCACAGGATGGTAACAGGATACCGGCCATGCAAAGAGCAGGGTATCCCAAGATCGTGTAGCCGTTACTTTCGCGAGGCGACACTATGCAAAGCGTAACGCAGTTCAGCGTGTTTCTGGTCAACAAGCCGGGCATCCTGGCACAGGTTCTGGGGGAACTGGCCAAGGCCAAGGTCAACATCCTTGCGATGACCATGGCGGATACGACCGAGCACGGGGTCTTGCGCCTGATCGTCGACAGTACCGCCGGCGCCCGCAAGGTGATGAAACGGCTGTCGATCCCGGTCACGGAAACGGACGTGCTGGCTGTCGACGTCCCCAACCGGCCGGGTTCCATCGCCGACATCTGCGGCAAGCTGGCAACCGAGCACATCAACATCTCCTATGCCTACGCCACGGCCGGCGCCGCCGGCGGCAAGACGAAGTGCATCGTCAAGGTCGCGGACATGAACAAGGCCAAGGGTGTACTGCGGAGCCCGCCATCGAAGCGCCGCGCCGGTACACTGGGCAGGCGACCGAAAGTCCGCACGTAGCCACCGGCTTTCACTGCGCTGCAATCACGATACAATCACTGGCGGTAAAACGTAATGGCCCGTGCTGGTTCAGCCTTGCGCTCAACCTGGTCAGGGCGCGGGCCGCCCCATGTGTTTCGAGGGCTACTGCACCAGCAGGACAGGAATTTCAGGCGGCCATTCGTCCGCCGCAAGGATTGTGCAGATGAACCTGATGACAGCGATGGTCGTGCAAGGCATCCCGGCGCCGCACATAGGGCTGGACGCGGTCCTGTTTCGCCTGGTTCTCTCGGGGATCTTCGGTGCCATCGTTGGACTGGAGCGTCAGACGCATGGACGCGCGGCTGGCCTGCGGACGATGATGCTCGTCGGCCTGGGCTGCTGCCTGGTCATGATTACCAGCAACAGTTTCGTCACTGCCTACTGGGGCTATCGCGGCGTCGGTGAGAACCTCATTCGCATCGACCCTGCCCGGCTTGCTTACGGCGTCATGGCGGGCATCGGTTTCCTTGGCGCCGGAACGATTCTCAAAAGCGGCTTCAACATTCGCGGCCTGACCACTGCCGCGACGATCTGGTGTATCGCCGCTATCGGGTTGTCTGTCGGCATGGGGCTCTATTTCGCGGCCACGGTCACGACCGCGCTCGTGCTGTTCGCCCTGTACGTTCTCGACCATGTCGAAGACGCCATGCCCACGCAGTGGTACAAGACGATCGAGATCGAGCTGCCCAATGAGCCCGATGCCGTCGGCCTGTTCCGCGAGAAGATCGAGATGCACCAGGCCAAGGTGCTCGACCTGATCCTGGAGCGCCGCCGGGACAACACGATGAAGATCACCTACAGGCTAAGCCTTCCCGACAAAAAACACGTCCTGGCTCTCTTCAACGCCATTGCCCACGAGCCGCAGGTCACAGCCATACGGCTCACGGACAGCATCGGCGCCCAGTAACCAATATCTAGCCGGCCACCTTCACCAGGTAGCCGCCGGCATCCGCTCCCAGTTCCGCCTGGAGCAGTTCGTTGCAGTCGATCTGGCTGCCGATCACCACCTGCCCGCCGCGCAGCGTCTGCCCCTGGGCCAGCGATGCATCCACCGCCTGTCCCGTCAGCGTCGCATAGAAGCCGTTCATTCCGCTCGGATGTTTCTTTTCCAGGTCTGCCAGGCCTGCCCGGTCAGCGCACTTGAGATCGTGGAACTCTCGCAGCGCCTCGCCGATCGATTCGCAACCGTAACCCGATTTTCCGTGCTCGGTGTCGCGGAGGAACATCGGGTTGACCGCCTTGTATCCGGCCTGGTACGTGCTCTCAAAGAAACCCCGATCGCGGGTATCTATATACGTCTCGCCCTTGGCAAACTGGAAATAGATGCCCTGGCGCGTCAGCGACGGTATGTTCTCCGGCAGGTTCCAGCTCAGATAGAACGACAGGGCCGCCCCGTTGTTCATCGTCACGTCGGCCTTGATGGCATCGTAGGTATTCACACCGCGCTCCGGGCCGAGGACCTGCTTATACCCGGTCGCCTTGACCCGCCACGGAGCCAGCCCGGTGATGAACCGGACACAATCGTAGAAATGCACGCCCAGGAACCAGTTGGGGGAGGAATGGGCCGCCAGACTCGTCTTGAAGAATCCGCCCGCCGGCACGGTAATCGAATCCTGCATCCACACGTAGCCGAACTGCAGGTCGCCATACCGGCCGGCCTGGACCCGGCTGCGCGCCTCCTGGTGCGCCGGATCTTCTCGCTTATGGAAATCCGTAATGACGCGACGACTGTTCTTTATGGCCGCCTGGCGGATCTGGTGACAGTCCTTGACGTTCATCGCCAGCGGCTTTTCCACCAGCACGTCACAGCCGGCCTCCAGCGCCTTAACCGTAATTGGCGTGTGCGTGTGATCCGGCGTGACAACCACGACCGCATCGAGATTGCCCTTGGCCAGCATCTCGTCCAGACTCGTGTACTGGCCGGTTACCTTGTACTTCTGGCCCCACTCTTTGAGCCGGTCGGCATTGACGTCACAAAGCCCCGCCACCTCGATGAACCGGCTGTACCGACTGTCAAAATACGTCGGCATGTGGGCGATCTCGACGAACGTTCCTAACCCGACCACACCGATACGCAGACTTCGTATCTGCCATTAGCAATAATTCCCCTGATATTGTTACCAGTTCTTGATGAGCGCCGGACCGTCCTGCCTGCCACCCATCCAGGCTACTGCAACGCGGACCTTGCCGAAACCCTATTGTGCAGTGCTGCCGGACCGACTTCGGACCGGTCGGCTCGCGGGGCCCGTCGCTGGAAGACCGCTCGGAGGGATGAGACTCACCCCGCGAAGTTTCCACTGCCCCTCGACCTTCACCAAACGCAGTTGGATCCTTGCGATCAGCGGCAGACCGATGCCCTGATCCGCCAACTCCCGCTTCAGGAGGACCTTCTGACGCTCCAAGAGGTGCCGGCCTGACAGTCCCTGTTCCTCCAGGGTCTTGCGGATGCCAGCTGACAGTTTCTCGGCAATCTTCTTGTCCTTCGGATTTGCGGCCCTGATCGTTGCGATGGCCTCGTGCTCGTTCGGCTGGACAACCACCAGGGTCTCTCGCTGCAGGCCGTCCACATAATGCGACACGATGGCCGGCCACAGCGTCGCGATCTGCTCGACCTCGCTGGCAGGCACCTGCGGACCGAGATACGACGCGGCGGTCAGAGCCTTGCGGACCTGCGAATATTTGCCGCGTTGCTCCTCGGTATTACGCTCGCGCGATGAATGAACGTAGTCTCGCAGCAGTTGCAGGTCTGTCCACGCCACCTGCGCCACCTCGGACTGCGTTGCTGCCGCAGTTATGACCGGATCCGATGGCGCGGAAGTCGCCGACTGGGCCTGGGCTATTGTCCTGCCCGCCGCGGCAACCATCGCCACTACCATCACTACCGCCGCCCACCTTGTCGCAAACACTTGCTTCACGGTACCATCCTCATTGGCTCGGTAAGTCTTGCCCGCATGAATAAGAATGCTTAGTGTAGCATACGCAGGCCGGGCCGCAATGGACCGGTGGGACCACCCCCTTGTCCGTGATACGCCCGCGAGCCTGACAGGGGCGCGCTGCCGGCCCCAAAAGACCGTCCGACCCGCGGAATTGGAGTTGTTATGGGAGAGTTTTCCAAGAACCTCTGGGCCCCCTGGCGAATGGAGTATGTCGGGGCCATCGACACGATCAACGCCAACGGCTGCTTCCTGTGCAAATATTGGTCCGAGCCGCAGCGAGACGACCCCAACCTCGTCATCTGGCGCACGGCGGACTGCATGGTCCTGCTCAACCGCTTTCCTTACACGAGCGGCCATATACTGATCGCGCCGGCCGAGCACGTCGGCAATATCGAGGAACTCTCGCCGGACCTGCTGACCAACATGATGAAGCTTGACGCAGGATGCCGTCGCGCTGCTGCGGGAGATGATCTCGCCTCACGGCTTTAACATCGGCGTGAACCTCGGCAGATGCGCCGGCGCCGGCCTGCCTGGCCACATCCATGTCCATGTCGTCCCCCGCTGGGAAGGCGATACGAACTTCATCCCCGTGCTGTCAGGCCCCCGCGTAATGCCCCAGGCCCTTGACGTGCTCCACAAGGCTGCCAAGGAAACCTCGCTGAAACTGGCCCTGCCGAAGAAGACCTCCTGATTGGAGAGGAGCCGCAGATCAGGGCCTATGGGGTCGCCAGCGTTGCCTGCTGGGTATGCTCCTTGCCTGCAGCGTCGAGGACCTTTAAGACGACTCTTGTCGTGCCTTTGTGCCGGACCTGCTCGGCTGTCGGCTCGTCCGTGATCTCGAATGCCCCGGTCGGAGTCGGGCCCTCGACATGGAACCCCTTGCGGTAGGACCGGGCCGCGAAGACTTCCGCCGGCCGATCCGACTGGCCGTAGAGAAACAGCCTGGCCGTCTCCCACTGGTATCCCGCCTTGCACGGCAGCACGTCCATCTTCAGTTTCGACTGGTAGACATGAAGGCGGATCGTAGATGACGAGACCATCGCGTCGGACGGATCGTCCGGACTCTCCCGGAACAGCAGTTTGCCCTCATAGGCCATGCAGTCACGGTAGCCGCGTTCGCGAAAGGCTGTAGCCCGGATGACCAGCGGCTTGTCGGGCGGCGTTGGCTCGTCGAACCTCAGCCCCTCGAAGAAGAATCGGCCCCGGTCCGCCTGGATACAGACCTTGGTGATATCGAGCGGTTCGATTTCCAGCACTGCATAGTCGGCATAGCCGGAGATCAATGCGTAGCTCGAGATCCACCTTCTCGCCGACGTGGGCCCATTGCTCGCCGGCAACCGACCACTGCCCTTCGGTAACCGTGGGGCCGGTATCCGTCGCCAGACTGGACCGGTTGATCAAAGAACAGCCGGCCGAGGCCATGCCCACACCGCCAAGGATCGCCAACACGAGCGCCCTGCTGCAACGACTAGCCGTCATCGATCGTATCTCCTGCACAGTCTCCCAAAGGCAACGCAGCCTGACCGGCCAGCGTCAGCGCCGCTTCGATTCATTCGCCAGCACCCTGGCGGCGTAGGCCTCGATCTGGGCCGGTTCCGAGAAATACTCCTGGTAGCGATATTCGCCGCTGTGATAGTCGCAGTTGGCGGTGGTATACTGCCGGCAGATCTTCGGCCGGGTCTCGTAGGCCCCGCAGCGATGATCGTCCTGCAGATATCGACAGCGTGTCGCGAAGCTGATGTACCATTCGCCCTTGTCCACGAAAATCACCACGTCCTGATGAGCCAGGTACCAGCGGATATTCTCGAAGTCCTCGCGACAGTCTGGTTTGTCGATGGGCAAAGCAATATAACGACAGCACTGGGCCGTACAGTGTTCGCAAAGGCAACTGGGCATGACAATCCCCTGATCGATCAGGTATCCTGAAGTTGGCCCGGGATTCTACCGGCTGGCAGCGAACCGGTCAAGACGGATCGTATGACGGTGGTTCGGCTGTAACATCTTATGGCGAGAGACGATGCGTATTATTGCAGGAAGCCTTCGAGGCAGACAGATTGACGCCCCACCGGGCATGACCACCCGGCCGATGCTCGACCGCGTCCGCCAGGCGGTCTTCAACATCATCGGAGCGGCCTATGGCGATCCCGGTTCGATCCCGGCTGTACGCGTTGCCGACATCTTCGCCGGCAGCGGCGGACTCGGCATCGAGGCCCTGTCGCGCGGCGCAACGTTCTGCTGGTTTGTGGAACAGGATGCCTCGGCGGCCCGAACGTTGCAGCGCAATCTCGACTCGCTGGGTCTTTCGGAACGATCGAAGGTGCTGCGGACCAGCGCGGCGAAGATCTCCCCGGCTGAACTGCCTGGCGGTGACTGCACGATCGTCTTTCTCGATCCACCTTACCCGATCAGTCGGGATAGTTCGACAGAAGGCGTGATCGGGCAACTGCTGACGACCCTGCCGCAACAGGTGCCGCTGGACCCGTCAGCGATCATTATACTGCGACATGAGGCCGGCGTGCGCTATGACGAGCAGCCGTACGGTCGGTTGAAGGCCTTCGATGTCCGGCGATACGGCGGCATGGATGTGACATTGATGGAACTCGTGCAGCAGTGAAGACCATTGCGTGCCGTACGTACACTTGAAACAAGATGGGTCATGTGCTTCGTGCTGACTCGGGTCCGCCTGTCAGGCTGCACATCGGCCGGACCAGACTGATCAGCGTCTGCCCGGCCCTTGGACGCAGACCGGCGGCGGCGGTCACAACGGTGAGCCTGCCGCCTTCATCCACCACGAACAGCAGGATATAGGCGTCCTTGTAGTGTTCGCGATAGGCAGCGTAATCGAACTCCGGGGTAAGTCTCGTCGTCTTGATCTTGGCGCCTTCGGCCATCCAACTGTCCAGCATGGCGTAGGTAGCTTGTGAATCGAACAGCGCTGAGGCGTGGATCTGAAGAGAGCGGCGTCCCCGCGTGTCATGCTTGGGCTCGAGTTGAAAGACCGATCCCCGTCCAAACTGTCGGGCGAATTTCTCCGTCGCCAGATAGTTTACTTCATCGTTGGGTGTCATCGCCAGCAGCCGGCCGACCCCAGCCAGATTGAACCGGCGCACAAATTCGTCGCTCAGGATACTACCATGGTAGGCTTCCAGGCCTGCCCCCCGGGCCTCGGCGACGTGCCAGCGGTTCGAGTCGATCAGCAAAACACGGTAGCCGACCTCGCCGATCGCAGCCGCCATTGCGCGCGAAGCCGGATGCGCACCGGCTATCATGACGCCCTGGGGGTGAGGTTCGGTAAGCCCCAGCCAGCGCCCGGCCATCGGAAGCGTCAGTCCATAGAACGCCACCGTCACCACGATCGTTGTGAACGTCACGGGCAGCAGCAGCCGGGCCTGGGGATAGCCGGCCTGCTCGAAGGCCAGGGCAAATACCGATGCGACCGCCGCGGCGACGATCCCGCGCGGCGCGAGCCACATCAGAAACACCCGCTGGCGCCACTTCAGGCTCGAACCCACCGTCGAGGCGAGCACGCACAGCGGCCGGGCGACCACGATCAGCACGGCGATGAACAGCAGCGTTTCCCAGCCGATCCGCTGGAAGTCCGCAAGGCGCAGCCGGGCACTGAGCAGGATAAACACGCTGGACAGCAGGAGGATCCGCAGGTTTTCCTTAAACGCCACGATGCCCCGCATGTCCGCAAAGCGTTGGTTGGCCAGCGCCACCCCCATCACGGTCACGGCGAGCAATCCCGATTCCGGCTGCACCGGGTTGGACAGGGTAAACGCGCCGAGGACCAGCGCCATCGACAGCATGCTGTGCATCGTGTCGGGGAAGATATGGTAGCGGATCGCCACGACGAGCAACCCGGCTGCGATCAGACCGATCGCGCCGCCCGTCAGCACGCTGCGGCCCAGCGACAGGGCGATGTGCATAACCGGCGAGCCGGCCGTACCGCCCAGCAGCATCTCGAAGATGATAACCGCCAGCAGGGCGCCCACGGGGTCGATGACGATGCCTTCCCATTTGAGGATCGGCCCGACCGGACCGCGCGGCTTGACGAACTCCAGCAGGGGCAGCACAACCGTGGGGCCGGTCACGCAAAGGATTGCCCCCAGCAGACACGCCAGCCCCGCGTCGAGTCCGATAATGAAGTGGGCAGCAAACCCGGCGACGGCCCATGTGATGACCGCCCCGACGGTCACAAGGTTGCGGACGATCTGGCCGGTCCCCCGGATTTCCCGCAAGGTCAGCCCCAACCCGCCTTCAAACAGGATCAGCGCCACCGACAGCGCCACCAGCGGCAGCAGCAAGGATCCGAAGAGCTCGTCCGGACGGATAACTCCGGCGACGGGCCCGGCGATGAAGCCAAAGCCGAGCAGCAGGAGGATGGACGGCAGGCGCAGCAGCCAGGCGGCGCCGTTGGCGGCCGCCGCCAGGATGACAACCAGAACCAACGAGCCCGCGATGTTTTCGGGCATATCAGCCCCCGTACAGCCTCGCTTCGCGCCAAGTCCGTCGTCGACCCGCGTCAGTCAGCAGTGAGTTCTCGTGTTATGTGCTGCCACTCTGCAGGAACCGCTACCAGGTGAGACAACAGGATACAGGAGCGACGGCAGCGTGGGAATCACCTGGCGATGCAGCGAAGCAAGCCGGACGCCTGTTTCTGGGGATCGCGAAAAGGGACCGTGCCCGAAAACGGGCGATTGCAGATCGATAGTATCCCTGCATCTCAAGACAGGCGGCGCCCGGATTCGAACCGGGGAATAACGGATTTGCAACCACGGTCCGCCATGTCTACGTTGGCCGTAACCCTTTACACAGAAGCATACTACGAATTTGCGAGTTTTGCAAGTCTCTCAGTCTTACTACACGTTTTCGGGGCATTTCGTGTAGTCTACACGGTGGGCGGCCATCCCGCGCAGTGAAAGGGCCCCGCCGATCACTCGACAGGGCCCCGCACAGAAACGTAACACCGTGTTCAACAGCAGCCCGACAACAACAGCAGGACCGCCAGGATAAGCACCCGCCAAGTCAGCATGATGCACCTCCACGAAAACGCGAATGCAGCCCCTCTGTCGCATTCGCCAGCCAGGTCCAGCCGGATACCCTCAGCGTCGCCGGATCGTGGCGCTGGCAGGCTATCCCGGCCAGCAGTCCCGGTTGGGCAGGGGCGATGGTGGTTGCCAGCCGTCCCATATGGCATCGGGCACGCATTCGGGTTTGCCGTCCGGCGTTGGTTCCGCGAACACGTTCATAAGCTCGCCGTCAGGCAAGGGGGCGGGTTCATCGGTGTACAGGTCGAGCAACTCGCCGCTGTCGTGGATTGTCGTCATGTCACACCGCCCCCAGCAGGTCGGCATGCTCGCGCCGCAGGTGCTCAAGCCGAGTGACAGCCTCTTGAGCCTCAGATACACGGTCCTTGGCTGTGATCGTGGCAGCCTGCATCGCGGCAGCCTCGGGGCTCGGGACGATCAGCAGATTTGTCAGCCGGTTGATTTCGCTGCGAAGGTGTTCGGCGTAAGCGTTACCTGCGCATCGCCTCAGAATATGCGACCCTCCGCTGCTCGAGTTCGCCGGCCACGATTCGAAGCCTTGCCACTTCAGCCAGGACGGCCGCGTCGCGTTGGACTTGCTCCGGTGTTCGCCCCAGCTCTCTGGCGGTTTCTTGCAGGGCCTTCAGGTCCGCGTCTGTGCCAGTTGCGACGAGCTGCGTATACGTTCTCCACATGGCATGCCGTGCCCCGCCGGCAGCCTCCAGGAATTTTCCGATCAGAGTCATGACAGATTCCTATGCAAGTTTGCACCCACCGCGCCAGCCGGCTACACACCGCCGGTCCGGCAGGTGCCCCAGGATTTCAACCGTTGAGAAACTTCTCCAGATCGACCCCGACCACTATCGGCCTGCCCGACGTCCCGCTGATTTCCAGGGATCTATTCTCGCCGGCCGCCACGTCCGCAAGAACGCCGGGCGCGCGGCCGCATGATGGACACACCCACCTCCCCCCGCGATCGCGCTGCCATCCAGGACCGTAAGCCCCCTCAGTCGCCTGCCGCCGAACCCCGCCGCCGCCGTCCTGGTGCAGCCGTACCGACGTGCCACGGCACAACCGGCAGCCCCCTACGCCAGTCGCCAGCTCTTCCAGATCACCCAACCTCGATCGAATCGAGTTCGTCATCAGCGTCTCGCCTCCGTAAAAGTTCCTCTAAACGTTCGACCCGCTCCAGTATGTCCGCCTGAACGGGGAGCCCGCACAACCTTTCCAGCAGCGTCCGCAATGCCGACACACCGTCTTCCGTCGCCGCGCCGACCAATAGCTTCAGCGCGATTACCTCAAGCACCGTCACCTTGCTTGGGTCCAACCCAAGGCCGACAGCCTTGTCGCGAACCTGCGGCACGCTGTCGGCCCTCTGCTTGGCATACCGTGTCAGCAGGTCCAGGAGACCAGCGCCGCGCGGCCGGCCCTTCGGGTTACCACTGGTGCCAGGGCGCCACTGGTGAGGCTTGAGGTGACCAGTCCTGTTTTCTGACTGATGTGCAGCCATCTCACTCCGCCTCCTCGAATGGAGATTGCATTGCCCTGGTCGCGTCGCTGAATCGCATACGGCCGCCATCGAAGTGCAGATCGACAATGCCGACTCGGCCGTTGCGATGCTTGCCAATGATTATCTCAGCCCGGCCCTCTGCGCCGCCGTAAAGTTCTTCGCGGTGCAACAACATCACGATGTCCGCGTCCTGCTCGATCGCCCCCGACTCGCGGATGTCTGACAGTCGCGGCCTGTGATCCTCGCGGGCCTCGAGTCTGTCTGTTCAACTGCACGCCAACAACGACGGGTAGTCCGTGCTCATGCGCGAAACACTTTAGCGACCGGCTGATACCCGCCACCTCTTCCTGCCGATTGTCTCGCCGCTCGCCCTTGAGAAGTTGCAAGTAGTCAACGAAGATCGCCTCGATACCCTTGTCCGCGACCAGTGCCCTGGCGCGACTCAGCAACCCGTCAAGCCCGAGTTTTTGCGATTCGTCGATGTACAACGGCGCCTCGCGCAGTTGCTGAACAGCCTCGCGGATCCGCGCTTTTTCGTCGGCCGTTGTCCGCCCACCTCGCGCGTTAGAGAAACTGACGCGCGTTCGAGCGCACGCCATCCGCAGCCAGAGTTCGAGCCTCGACATTTCAAGGGAGAAATAGGCGACGGGCCAGCCAAGGTCGACGGCAATGTGATCGGCGATACAGCCCATCAAGGCGCTCTTGCCCGCACCAGGCCGGCCGCCGATCACGATCAACTGCCCGGCCCCCAGCCCGTGCAGCATGCCGTCAACCGCGCGTAGCCCGGTCGACAGTCCGGCAGGCTCTCCAGGTGGACGGTTAAGCGCTTCCTCGATTGCAACCTCGTCCGACGCCGATAGTGTGCTCGCCCCTCCAGCGTCAAGATTCCATGCGATACCGGCCGTTGCCGCCCGAACCGTGTCGGCCAGGGCCTCGACGCGCCCCGGGCGTGATGCCGCTTCGGCGATGCTCAACCCGGCCCGCAGAGCCCGTCGACGCAATTCAAACTCGCGGCAGATCCTCGCCACCGACGTCGCCGCAGCCGATGACGCAACGGCCTGATTCAACTCGACCAAGTAGCCGATTCCACCGATCTGCTCGAGCTGTCCCGCGCGAAGCAGTTCGTTCTTCAGGACGCTCAGAACCATTTCCTCGCCGTCGTGATGAAGATCGCAAACCGTGTCGAAAATCACGCGATGCTCCGGCAGGCAGAACCAAGGTCCGCAGGCAGGGGGGAGGATTTCCAGCACCTCGCCGACGGGACAGCCGGGCACCGTCATACTGCCGAGCAACTCGCGTTCGGCGTCAACGTCGACGGGGATTTCGTAATCATGCGTCACGGTGTCACCTTTTTCAGATAGTGCGGCGTGAAATCGGATGCGGTCTTGCTGCCAGTGCCTTGGGGTTTCGCCCGGCCCAGCCATCCGACCAGAAACCGGCCGTGGTTTTTTGCCTGCCGTGACGGGTTCGCCGTATACCATGCCGCCGCCCTCAAGACCTCGCCGTCAACGTGCAGGCTCGGGTAGGCTTCCCGCCAGCCGGCCAGCGTCTTCGCAGGCACCAGAAACCGGCCTAACTCCGCATTCCATTGCACCACCGTCAGCGCAG
Organism: uncultured Planctomycetota bacterium; assembly: GCA_963787325.1. GTDB lineage: Bacteria > Planctomycetota > Phycisphaerae > UBA1845 > JANYLN01 > CAWBCK01. The sequence goes on along the minus strand of CAWBCK010000005.1, from coordinate 3,639,407 downwards.
CTGCTGCGCTCTTGTCAGTCAGCTCTGTTCTGTAAGGGCTTCAGATCCTGAAGCGTTTTTACTTGAGAACCTGAAGCACCCCCTACTTCAGATTCTGAAGTACCCCCCGCTTGAGAACCTGAAGCACCTACTTCAGGTTCTGAAGTACCCCCAAGCAGCCCTTTAGCCTCCAACTCTCGACGACCACGTATCACGGTATTGGTCGTCAGTCCGGCGAGACGTACCAGGGTCCGGATGGATGCTACCTGTCCCCGTCGCTGAAGATCGTGTGCGATTGCCGCCAGAATCTTGGCCGTAGGCGTCAAGTCAGTGCGCGATGCGATGTCTGTTGGCAATTTGAAGAATGTCACCGCGCACCCCCTGCCAGCCGGCCTACGGCGCGGTCGTATTGCCGCAGCAGCCGCCTGGCGCGGGCGAACCGGCCCCGGGCGTGCAGCCGCCAGGCGCGGTCGCGAATAGCCCTGAGTGCCGCCATCGACGGCTCTGGGGCGAAGCGGAGATTGACCGTCTCCGGCGAGGTCTGTATCATCGTGGCACCTGGATTCGTGTGGCCGGTCGCGGAGCGAGAACGCGACCGGCTTTTTTGTGCGCTGGCCAGGCGCGGGGCGAGGGGTATCTACAAATCGCTCAATATCCTGACGCTGCCAGCTGTTTTTTGGCGTGCGCGACCGCCCGATGCCGCTGGTTCGTGGTGCGGCCCTTAGGCGCAGGTTCCGTCTCCCGCCTGTCGAAATGTTCGGAATCGGCGGCGGCCAGTTCCTTGAAAAACTGGTCCAGCCATTCGGGCCTCACAAGGACGCGACCGCCGGCCCGGATGTGTTGCAAATGGATTTGCTTTCCTGATCGTGCCTTGATGCCCCGGCGTGCCCACCGCCAGACACTGGCCGATGACGGCCGGCCCGGACAGCGGTCCGAGTTCGCCACCTGCGTCAGGGTCATGTACTCGTGGCTATCAGAATTTTGTAACATGCTCGCGCTCCTTAATTAAGCAACGCGAACATTGCAACACATAAAACGTTTTTGTGAAAGGGCAGTTACCACAAAGTTTGTGGCATGTCGCAAATGTACCGTTTTGAAGGGTGACAGTGCGCGGTCACCCTTACGTAACGTCTGTATTTGATGCGGCCTATGAAGTGCCGTCAGCCGATCTTTGCGGCCAGACTCAACCCGCGCCTCCGTGCTGAGCTCGGCGTAGAGTTGCGTAACGTCGGCCCGGGCGTGACCCAAGAGAACCTGCGCCGCCTCAAGCCCGTACTGCCGCCGCACGTCGGTGCCGAAGCTGTGCCGCAGCCGGTTCGGTGCCCAACGGTGGTCCTTCTGCCAAGCCTTCCGCTCCGCCAGGGTCCGCGACGCGTACTGCTCGGCCGTCTCGCCGTCCTGCTGGCCGCCCGGCTCGAAGGGGAAGGCCTGGTCGCACGCGAACGCGATCGCCTTGGCGTAGGTCGCCGCCGTGTACTGCTCGCCCGGCTTGCGTTTGGGTCGCTTCACGCGGTTCGTTCCCGGCTTGTTCCCGCAGGACAACGGCGTAACCCTCGCCGCGTGCCGGGCCTCCAGTCGCTCGGCCTGGACCTCGGCCGGCGTGAACACAGGTTCCCGCGTCTGGCGTTTGAGATACGGCTTGAGAATTTGTTGAGCCTTCGGACCGATATATACCTCCCGGTTCCTGCCCGTGTACGCCATCTTGTGGGCGACCGGCCGGTACACCCAGATCGCCCCCGACGCGGACACGTCGCACGTCCGCATCGAACACACCTCGCCGGGCCGCATCCCCGTTGCCCGTTGAAGGCGGACCATCGCGGCCAGCATCGGCGGCATGCACGCCACGGTCGCCTCCACGATCGCATCGGGGACGGGTAGGACCGGTTCGGTCTCGCGGGCCTCAGATCGGCCCGCCTTCAGCCCGGCCACCGCCGCCAGGGCATGGTACGTGTTGCCGGCGACAAGTTCCGAGTCGGTAGCCCATCGAAACATCCTTTTGATTCGGCCGATCTGCTGGTTGATGTGGCGGCGCCCCCACCCGCTGGCAATCATCGCCTGTCGGACGGCCTTCAGGCTGCGGGGACCGAACCGGGCCGCCGGGCAGTCCGCGTACAGCTTCAACAGCGGCCTCATCGCCAGCACGATGTTGTGGTGCTCCGCCGTCAGGCTGCCGTCAAGGCGCCTGTAGTACGCCGTGGCATGGGCATCGTACCGGGCCACCAGCTCGGCAATCGTGATGTCCTGCGGGTCGACGGACACCTGCCGGTCGTTGGCCAGCCACTCGGCAATCAGCTGGTGGTACTTCCGGCGGGTCGCCGCCAGGTTGTACCGCCCGAGATAGATCCGCTGACCATTGAGCTCCTACATAGCCTTGTCCGGTCGCTTTGTGGTGACGGAATGAGGGGGTTCTGCGGTTCACGGTCACGGCCTCCAAGTATGCGAAACGTGTAGGACTACACGCTTCCGACCTTGGGTCACAGCCGCGCCGCTACGCAAGCGGGTAATCGCAACGTGCGATTTCAGCATGTGTTACATCAACAGGCGGCGCCCGGATTCGAACCGGGGAATAACGGATTTGCAATCCGTCGCCTTGATCCACTTGGCTACGCCGCCGGCGTTTCTGTCCCGCAATATTTTGCGCCCCTTACGGCTGCGACGCGTCTCCACAAGAACCCGGATCCCTGCGGCTTGCCGGACTTGCGACAGTATATACATGTCGCTTGCGGCGGCAAGTGCTGCCGGCCCGGCACTTGGTGATGATCAAAGTATTGCCGCTAAAGACCCGAACACCATCGCGCCGATTCGTTTGATGGGTGGCTTTACAGTTACCGGCCGTTGGGTAACATACGCCAGTCAAAGGGACTTCCCCAATCTGATCCATTTGCCACAGGAGCACGGACGTGAAACGCGAATGGTTACTTGCAGCAGCGGTCTTGATTCCAATTGGTCTCGGCACGGGTTGCCAGAAGAAAACGACCCCGCCTGTCAACACCGGCCCCGACTCGGCTCGCCCCCTGGGCGACCTCGGTCCGGCTGATACGGCAGCGCCCATGGATGCCCCCGCCCCCCTTGACGTTGCCCCCCTGCCGCCGGCGGCCCCGGCGCCGGTTGCGACTACCGGCGGGACTTACATCGTCCAGAAGGGCGACGGCCTGATGGCGATCGCACGCAAAGTGTATAATAACGAGCACAAATGGACGCTCATAAGGGACGCAAACAACCTGCAGCCGCCCTACAACATCAAGGTCGGCCAGAAGCTCGTCATCCCGTAGACACGCCGTCCACTACGGGTAAGCCGTCGGACATACCCAGCGCGGGTTCTGCTAACCGGCAACGCCTCCGGCTGGATGATTCTGTGCGCTTTCTCAAGGGCGTCGGTCCTAACCGGGCTGACGTCCTTGCTGGTTTGGGCATTCAGACCCTTCGCGACCTGATCCAGTATCTGCCTATGCGCCATGAGCGCTACGGCCCCGCGGTGAAGATCGCCAGCATCCAGCCTGACCAGATCCAGACGATCGTTGGCAAGGTGCTTGTCCACAGGACGCGGGGCGACGGCAGGGCCCGGCGTATCCAGGCGTCCATCGGAGATGATTCCGGCCGGATCGACTGCACCTGGTTCAGCGCACCGTGGATGACCAACGTCCTGCAGCCGGGCACCTGGTTGAAGCTGCGCGGCAAGGTCAAGATGTACAATTTCTACCCGCAGATGGTGAACCCACAGACGGAGGTCGTGAGCGAACCCGTACCGGGCCAGGCAGGCGACCAGGAAAGACTGCTGCCCGTCTACCGCGTTACCGAGGGCATCACCAGCAAGCGTCTGGGGCAGTTGATCAGCCGGGCCTGGGATGTGGCTTCCGATCAGATCGAGGAATGGTACGACGCCCCCTGGCGCATGAATCGCCAGATTCTGCCGCGCAACTCGCGCTTCAGCGCATCCACTGGCCGGAGGACCCCACGCAGCTGGCTGCGTCGCGCAAGCGTCTGGCTTATGACGAACTGCTGCTGCTGCAGATGGCGGTCGCCATCCGTCGCTGGTACATCCGCGACAACCGCAAAGCCCCTTCCATGCCTCTGTCTGAACAGATCGACCAGCGGATCCGCAAGCGGTTTCCGTTCGCCTTTACGAAGGCCCAGAACCGGGCGGCCCACCAGATCGCTGCCGACATGGGAAAATCCCTGCCGATGAATCGCCTGCTGGAGGGTGACGTCGGCAGCGGCAAGACGGCTGTTGCCCTGTACGCCGCGCTTCTGGCGATTGCTCACCGCTGGCAGGTAGCGATCCTGGCACCAACGGAGATTCTGGCAGAGCAGCACTACTCGCGTATCTGCGAGTACCTGCACGGCTCCAGGGTTCGCCATGGCCTGCTGACCGGCTCGACGTCGCCAGCCCTTCGCCGGCAGTTGGTCGCGTCGACCGGAACTGGCCAGTTGGACATCCTCGTAGGGACGCATGCCCTACTGGAACAGGACGTCGAGTTCAAGAGGCTCGGGCTTGTAATCGTCGACGAGCAGCACCGCTTCGGCGTTCGCCAGCGAGCGACGATCCGCGGCAAAGGCTACGCCCCGCACTACCTGGTCATGACCGCTACCCCGATTCCCCGTACGCTGGCCATAACGCTGTTCGGGGAGCTCGACCTGTCGATTATCGATGAGATGCCGCCCGGCAGGCAGCCGGTGCGCACCCGACTGCTGCCGCAGGGCGATGAAGCGGCCGCCTTCCGATTCGTACACACGCGACTCCGGGCCAACGAGCAGGCATTCGTCGTGTACCCCCTTGTCAATGAATCCGAGGACCTGCCGCTTCGCGCCGCCACGGCGGAATACGAACGACTGAAAGCGTCGTATCTGGCGGACGTTCCGATCGGGCTGCTGCACGGCCAGATGCCAGCGTTACAGAAACAAAAAGTGATGGACAAGTTCGTGGCTGGCGGGCTGAAGGTGCTGCTGGCGACGACGGTGATCGAAGTCGGGATTGACGTACCCCGCGCGACTGTTATGGTCATCCAGCACGCCGAACGGTATGGGCTGGCCCAGATCCACCAGCTGCGCGGCAGGGTTGGCCGGCGGAACCTGCCGGGCTATTGCCTGTTGCTGGCTGACACCTCGAACGAGCAGACGGCCGAGCGTTTGCGCATCCTGACCAGCACTGCCGACGGTTTTGCCGTGGCCGAGGCGGACCTGCGACTGCGCGGCCCTGGCGAGTTGATCGGTCTTCGCCAGCATGGCCTGCCGGAGTTACAGGTAGCGGATCTGGCCAAGGACTTCGACCTGCTCAAACAGGCCCGGCAGGACGCCCATGCGTTGATGCGGATCGATCCGCGTCTGCGGCGACCGCAGGCAGCGGCGATCCGCGAGGAACTGGCCAGACGCGTCGGGCCGATCCTTTCGCTGGTTGACATGGCGTAGGCCGGGTGTCACGTCCTGCCATCGATCGCATGGCAGCGAGTGGGCATGCAACCGGCGAAAGACACAGAAGTCATTGCGAAGCACCGACCGAACGTCGACAATACCACTCACGTGTCGATAATCGTGCAAGGGGTCGGCGCGGATGCGGCTGATGATGTGCAGTCCCACCGGGCGAGACGCAAAAAGGCAGAACAGGAGGCCTGCCCGTCCGATAATATCCGTCGCGGCCAGATCGAACAGTCAAGTCCGCCCTCGCCAGTCCCGGGTATCTGATTGCGAGCCCGTCAAAAAGTTTCCCATGCCTGCTTACCCGCGATTTGTCTTCAGCCGTCACTTCGACTAAGGTGTGACATACTGTTACGTTTAATGGATGGATATGCACAAGGAACCTATCATGACCAGATTACTGACGACGACTACCGCTGTTCTGCTATGTGCAACCCCCTTTGCTTTCGCGGCCACCCCGACAACCCAGCCCGCAACGACTCAACCGGCAGCCACACAACCCTTCAAGAACCAGATGGAGAAGGTCAGCTACGCGATGGGTGTAGGCCTGGGAACCAATGCCTCACGCCAGAACGTCGACATCGACATCGACAAGTTCGTCGAGGGTTACAAGGATGCCGTCGCCGGCAAGCCCCTGCTCAACGAGCAGCAGATCCAGCAGACGATGATGGCCTTCATGCAGGATCTGCAGGCCAAGGCCCGGGCCAAGCAGGCGAAGGAAGCCGAAGCCAATAAGAAGGAAGGCGAGGAGTTCCTGGCCAAGAATGCCAAGGAACCGGGCGTTGTCACGCTGCCGAGCGGCCTGCAGTACAAGGTCATCAAGGAAGGCGAAGGCCCGTCGCCGACAGCCAGTGACACCGTTGAGGTCCGCTACAAGGGCACGCTTATCAACGGCACCGTCTTTGACACCTCGGGCGAAAGCACCAGAACCTTCCGCGTCAACGGCGTTGTCCCCGGCTTCCGCGAGGCCCTTGAAAAGATGAAGGTCGGATCACACTGGATCGTTTATATCCCCAGCGATCAGGCGTACGGCGCCCAGGCCAGAGGACCGAACCTCGGCCCGAACAGCACATTGATCTTTGACCTTACGCTCGTCGGGATCAAGGCGCCGGCCAGCCGGCCTGCCACGCCGAAGATCACGGCGCCGCACGCCACACCGATCAAGCCGTCGCCGAAGAAGTAAGGCGAAGCCGAAAGGCCTGGCGTAAGCAGATGCAGAAGACAACAGCGGGCGAGCCTTCAAACGGCTCGCCCGCTTTGTATTGGCGGCGCCTTCAAGACTGTGGCAGGCACGTTGCCAATTGTGCAGAACAGAGGTCTTGAAACCGGCTGTATCCGGCTACGTCAAATCATTTCCATTCTATGATGAAACCTCGCCGCAGCACGATGAGCCGCCGCAACAACTCGCCGTTCTCGCCCCCGGACTTCTCGCCAGTATCGTCAGTGACTTCCTTGCTCGGCGGGGCATCCTTGGCCATCATCCCTGTAACCGCCAGGTACGTCTTGTAGCCGCCGGAGAGATTGCGGCAGGCAAACCCGTTCTGACTGAGGATCCGGCAGGCGAGATAGCCGCGCAGCCCCACCTGGCAGAAGACCAGCAGTTCCTTGTCCCGGGGCAGTTCGTCGAGCCGGCCGCGCAGACTCGTCCAGCGGGATGTTCTGCGAACCCGGGATCGTCCCTGCCTTCACCTCGGCGGGCGTGCGCACGTCCAGCACCATCTGGCCGGCCCCGCCATCGAGCACGTCGGCGACATGGCAGATCTTCACGTCGCCGCTGATCACGTTCGACGCCACGAAGCCCGCGTAGTTGACCGGGTCCTTGGCCGAGCCGTAGGGCGGCGCGTAGGACAGCTCCTGGTCGCACAGATCCTGCACGGTCAGGCCGGCCCGGATCGCCACGGCCAGCACGTCGATGCGCTTGTCGACGCCATCGGCTCCGACCGCCTGGGCGCCGAGGACCTTGCCGGTCTCCGGGTCGAACAGCAGCTTCAGGCTCATCTGGTGTGCGCCCGGGTAGTAGCCGGCATGGCTGGCCGGGTGGACGTAGACCTTCTCGTACCGGATGCCCGCCCTTTGCGCCGCCTTTTCGCTGAGGCCCGTCATGCCGATCGCCAGGTCGAAAACCTTGCAGATCGCCGTGCCCTGGCTTGCCCGGTAGACGCTGTCTCGCCCGCAGATGTTGTCGGCCGCGATCCGGCCCTGGCGGTTGGCCGGGCCGGCCAGCGGGATCAGTGCGGGGCTGTCGCCGACCAGTTGCGTCACCTCGACCGCATCGCCGACCGCGTAGATCTGCTCGTCGCTGGTCCGCATGTGCTCGTCGACGCGAATCCCCCCGGTCGTCCCGATCGCCAGCCCCGCCTCGCGCGCCAGCGTCACTTCCGGCCGGACGCCGACGGCCAGGATCGCGAGTCCGCCTGGACCTGCTGGCCGTCACACAGACTGACGGTCAGCCGGCCGGCTTCCTCACGCATGGCCGTGACGGACGTGCCGAGTCGCAGTTCGACCCCGTGGCGACGCAGTTCCTCGTGCACGGGGGCGACCATCTCGGGGTCGGCAGCGATAAAGACCTGGTTGGCCAGCTCGACCAGCGTCACACCGACACCTCGCTCGCGCAGGGCCTCGGCCATCTCCAGGCCGATGTAGCCACCGCCGACGACCACGGCGTGTGCAGGCTTCCTCTGGTCGATGACCGCCTTGATCGCGTCCATATCCGCCAGGCTGCGGAGGGTGAAGACGCGTTCGCTGTCTGCCCCGGGATAGCCGGCCGGACCGGCTCAGCCCCGGGGCTGAGGATCAGCACGTCGTAAGATTCTCGTGTTTCCTGGCCCGTCGCCAGATCGCGGGCAACGACGCACCGACCCGGCCGATCGATCCGCACCACCTCGGTCCGCGTGCGGACGTCGATGCCGAAGCGATTGCGCATTGCCGTCGGCGTCTGCACCAGCAGCTTGCCGCGTTCGGCGATCGTGCCGCCGATGTGATACGGCATGCCGCAGTTGGCGAACGAGATGTCCTCGCCGCGTTCGAAGAGAACGATCTCCGCACTCTCGCTAAGCCTGCGAAGCCGCGCTGCAGCGGACGCCCCACCTGCAACTCCACCAACGATCAGAATGCGCTTGGACTGAGCCATGTTCCGCCAATCTCCTTGGAATCTATGAGTGAATTGTCCGCCATCCGGCCATCCGCCGTCATGTTGCTCTCGGCCTAGGGTGGTATCTCCAAAGCCCGAGGCATCAGCCCGGGTTGTTCGCCTCGCTCATCCAGCGTTGCGCGTACTGCGGATGCACGCCAGCAACCGCGGCAGCCTAGGGTTCGTGATCTTGTAGAATACGCTTCTGCCGCGTCGGACGCTGCCGAGAAACCCCTGCCCTTTGAGCAGCCGGAGGTGCTCGCAGGTCTGATGCGGCGGCAAGTCGCAGAGTTCGGCAATCTCGTGCACCGCCAGTTCCGTCTGCATGAGAATTTCGACGATCCGCAGCCGGGCCGGATGCCCCATGACCTTAAGGCACTCGGCAGCCACCTCGAGTTCGTCCATCGGCAACAGGTCGCACACCGTGCCGCCTTGCATGTTCATACCGCCTCCATTGAAATCGTGACTTCCTTCACTAGTCAATATATCGACAGGTTACGATATGTCAACTGCGACTACCGCAAAGGCCCCAGAAGAACCCAAGGGGAACAACAACAGCCACGACTGCAGCGGGGAGTAACCGCAAGAGGCGCAGAAGCGCAAGGGTAAACAGCAGCGGCCACAGCGAAATAACCACAAAAGGCGCAGAAGGCGCAAAAAGGACATACTACAACATGCCTGGCCGGGTAGCTATAGCGAACAAAAAGGTCCATGCACGCGGAAGCTGCCAAGGCACATCTGTCTGCTGAGTCTGGTCTTAACACATAGGCTATGACTGGTCGGCACCATGCGGACATTTGGATGAATTCCTTTCGCAAAAGATGGCTGTGTGGGCGTCATAGAGATAGTCTGAGAGGCATCATGAACCGGATCGACCTGGACACCGTCAGCCGGCTGTTCGATAGCCACGCCAAGGCACTGCTGCTCTATGCCCGGCAGTGGGTCGACGCCGCCCGGGCTGAAGAGGTCGTCCAGGATGCGTTTCTGCGGCTGATGTCGCAACGTAATGGCCCAGACAAGACGAAGGCCTGGCTGTTCGCCGCAGTCCGCAACAGTGCTATCAGTGAAGTTCGCAGCAACCGGCGATACCGCAAGCACGGGCAGCACATGGCCCTGCAGCAGCCGGGATGGTTCCAGCCTCGGGCAGACGAACTTGTCGATGCGGCGGCCGCCCAGCAGGCCCTGGCGTCGCTGCCGCAGGAGCAACGAGAGGTGATCGTACTGCGGATCTGGGGCGGCATGACACTGCAGGAGATCTCAGGGATCGCTGGTCAGCCCGTCTCGACGCTGTTCAGCAGATATAAGGCGGGACTGGCGGCGCTGAAGAAACGGATGGAATCGCCATGCAAGAACAAAGACTGACACCAGCGGAAGCGGAACTCGAGGCGGCCCTGGCCAGCCTCCAACCCTCGGCCGACCTGGTCGATCGGGACCGCTTGATGTACCGGGCCGGCTACTCCGCGGCCAGGCGGGGCCGTCGGCTCTGGCAGGTGACGACCGCCCTGTTGGCGACATCTATTTCGGCGATGCTGGCAGCAAATGGTCTTGCACATCGCAATCGCTCGCCGCTGATTGCACAGCACGAAGCACCGGCCGTAGTCCTCAACGTGTTCTCGAACGCGGCTTGGCGCCCAGGCAGCAATACCGTGCCGAACGCCAACAGTTACTTCGTTGTTCGCCAAGAGGTGCTTCAGAAAGGCCTGGCGGCTCTGCCAGTCGGCAAGGTCGGCTCGGGCTCTGACGATCCGCCGCTGACGGTCGGAAGCATACTGGGCCCAACCAGCCGAACGCCGCAGCGCCGTGGTGCATGGTCCAACGAGTCTCTGATCATACCAGGAGGTCAATCATGAAAGCGATGGCCGCGGTGTTACTCGCTGTTGGGATGGCCGGCCCTGCCGTGCTGGGGCAGTCTGCAACCGAGCCTGCTGCAGAGTCTACGCAGCCGCGGAAGCCGCCGACCCAGCGAATCGTCCGCATGACGGTCGAGCCGGCGGCGGAACCCGTGCCGGCTATGAAGTACACGTTGCTGCCCACCGAGCCCGACCAGATCGGCGGCGATGCGATGACCTTGTATTACGTGATCATGGATCGGGTTGCCAACATTCGGGGAGAGAACAACAAATCTGACGATCGTATTGATCAATGGCTGGATACGGCACCTTCGGACCTGCCGAAGGAGCAGGTCGGGGCTCTCCTGAAGGACTATGACAACGTATTTCGCGTATTGGACCTGGCAACTCGGCAGAGTGACTGCCAGTGGAATTTCCAGGTTAAGCGGCTCGGCTTTGACACGGAATTGCCTGCTTTGAGCCGATGGCAATATTTTGCCAGGGTACTGGCCTTGCGCAGCCGACTCCAGATCGCCCAGGGCCATTACGACGATGCGATCCATTCGTTGCGGATGGGCCTGGCCATGGCCAAGGATGCGGCGGAGGGACCGACGTTCATCCAGAAGCTCGTGGGCATGGCCATGGTCAGCCGGCAGGACTTGAGGCAGATCGAATGTCTGATCGCGGCGCATGGCAGCCCCAACCTGTACTGGGCGATCGCCGCCCTGCCCAACCCGTTCATCAATCTGACCAGGGGACTCTACTTCGAGGGACAGGTTCTGTACTGGACGATTCCGCAGCTTGCCGATGCCCGTGATAACAAGCTGACTCGGCAACAGTGGAAGGCGCTTCCCAAGATTATTATGAATCGGCTGCAGTCAGTCTTCGCCGGCCAGGAGATCATGCCGGATATCGCTAAGGGCATTGTGCCGACGACCGTCCTGCCGGGAGCCCGACAGTACTGGCACAAGCGCGGGCTGACGGACAAGGAGATCGACGAGATGCCGCTGGAGCAGGTGGACATGGTCTATGGCCTGCATCTCTATGACCGCGCCTGGCAGGACATGATCAAGTGGTCGACGCTGCCCTACTGGCAAGCCCAGGCAGGCTTCCGTCGGGTCGACGCGGCGATCAGGGAGACTTCAAAGGCGATCGGCGGCGGCTTCCTGCCGACACAGATGGTCAAGTACTGTACCGAACAGGCAATGCTGCAGCAGCACCTGGCGGCCCTGCAGACGATCGAGGCCATCCGCATCTACGCCGCGACGCACCAGGGCCGGCTGCCGGCGACGCTGGCCGAGATGACCGACCCGCCGGCACCGATCACGCCGATCACCGGCCGGCTGCTGCAATATGAGGTCGATGGCAATACGTTCACCGTGAATGCCCCCGCCCCCGAAGGTTTCGACGTCAGCAAGGGGGTACGCTATATCGTGACGATGAAACAGTAAAACCACAGATCGCCGGCGGGCAACAAACGTCGTTCCCGCAAAGCTCGCTCCAATCGGCTGACTGCGTACAATGGACAACCTGGATCTTCGTGCGGCAAATGCCGCCAAGCCGGACGTACGCAGAGGACGTGCTTTGAGCAGTGACGAGAACCTGGCGAGTATCCCGCAGGCTGCAGCGGCAACAGGCCGGCCTGGTGTCGGCACCACGTGGCCGGTCGCGCTGTGCTACAGCGGCATGGTCACCATCGCGATCGCCACGAACCTTGCCCCGGTCTACCTGACGACGTTCAGCCGGGTCTTCGGCGGTGCAGCCGGCCTTTCGGATCAGCAGTTGGGGATGATCGGCACGCTGATCTTCGTTGGCATCGTTGCGGGCCTTCTGGTGAGCGGGCCGCTGGCAGACCGCTTCGGCGCGAGGGCGTTTGTCCTGATCGGCAGCGGGCTCATCGGCGCGGGACTCGGTGCCATGGCCATAGCATCCAATTACGGCGTGCTGCTGCTGGCGGCTGGGCTGATGGGGTTCGGCGCGGGCGTGCTCGATATGATCCTCAGCCCGATCATCGCGGCGCTGCGCCCCGACAACCGCACATCGGCGATGAACTGGCTGCATGCCTTCTATTCGATCGGCGCGGTGATGGTTACGCTGCTGGCGGCCCTGATGATCCGCCTGAGCGTGCATTCCGGCCTTTTCGGCTGGCGGAATGTATGTCTTGTGCTCATCCTCGTGCCCGTCGCAGTACTGGTGGGGTTTACCCGCGCACCGGTGCCGGCGCTTGTCGCCAAGGACAAGGAACGCACGTCATCCCGAACGCTGCTGCGTCACCCCGCATTCTGGATCGCCATGCTGACGATGACGCTGGCGGGGGCGAGCGAACTGGGCATGGCCCAGTGGCTGCCCGCATATGCAGAAAAGGGACTGGGCTATCCGAAGTGGGCGGGCGGCCTGGCGCTAACAGGTTTTTGCGTGGTGATGGCGTTCGGACGACTGGTCGGCGGTGTAATCAGTCGGCATGTCCGGCCGATAAGCCTGCTGATCACCTGCTGCGTGGTCACGGCGTTTCTGTATCTGGGCGGTGCACTTCTTCCGATTCGACCGATCGCGCTGGCGAGTTGTGCACTGGTGGGATTGACCGTCGAGCTGCATGTGGCCGACTACGCTGGGTCTGACGGCTGACCGGTTCCCACACGGCGGCGCGACGATGTTCGCCCTGTTGGCGGCCTTCGGTAACGCCGGCGGTACCATGAACATGGTCATCGGCAGCGTTGCCGATTGGACGAACCTGCACGTCGCCCTGGCGATGATGGCCGTCTGTCCGATGATCATGCTTGCGCCTGCTGATGTGGCTGAATCAGCATGGTTCGGATTCGGATCCGGCACCAGTTCCTGATCTTCAGTCATAATTGAGCAACTGCAACGCCAGCCGGCAGGCCTCTTGGAAGTCCTTCAGGTCGATCCACTCGTCTACGGTATGAACATTACGCGTCCCGAGGCCCAAACTGACCACCGGAATGCCTCGCGCGTTGTACCAGTTGGCATCCATGCCGCCATCGTTGCTGACGAGGCGAAGGGGCAGCCCGCAACGCTCCGCCGCAGACAGCGCCGCGCGAACGACCGGGGCATCATCCGCCAGTGCGAAAGACTCGTAGCAGGGACCGGGCCCGAATGTCACTGCACCGCACTGACCCTGGGCGTTCGTCGTGTCGGCTGCGGCCCGACAAAAGGCTTCCTTGTAGACCTCGCAGACCTGCTTACGAAAGGCTGGATCGTGGCTGCGGACCTCCGCGCGGATCGTCAGCCGGTCCATGACAATATTCGTCCCCGTGCCGCCTTCGATAACGCCCACATTCGCGCTGCCGCGATTGCCATCGCGTTCGATGCGCCCGTGCCAGCCGGCGGCGTCGAGTTCAGCGATGCCTTTGGCAGCAATGACCACGGCCGAGACACCGCCGGCAGGATTCAGACCCGCATGCGAGGCGACACCTTTGATCTCGACGCTGAATCGCTCCGTGCCGGTGACCCGGGCAATCAGTTCGTCCGCTCGTTCGCCGTCGAAATTGAAACCAAGGACCGGTCGGTCGAGCCCGAGCAGCGAGACATCCAGTTCGCGGGCCCCGATAAGCCCCAGTTCTTCCTGAACGGTAAAGACCAGTACGATCGGCGGCCGAGGCACAGCAGCCAGCGGCCCGGTCAGGGCCCGCGCAATCTGCAGAAGCACTGCACAACCCGCCCGGTCATCGCCGCCCAAGGCCGTCCCCGCGGCGTCGTTGACGATCCGTCCAGCCGGCACTGCACCGTCAGCAGGAACCAGGCGAGGCTCGCACCCCCTGGCGATTGCAACGGTATCGAGATGCGCGGAGAACATGCGGATCGGGCCTGGATGGTCGCCGACACCGAAGGAAATCGCACGATGAGGTTTCCGCACTGGCCGCCGTACTCGCTGCGATCGCACGCCCGATCGTTGACGATCTGATCGGCAAGGACACCAAGCCCAACCAGAACGCGCCGCAGATGCTCGGCGACAGCGGCTTCCTCGGTCGATGGGCCCGCAATCCGCAGAAGATCGAGAAGGTCGCCAACGGCTGTTGTATTCACGATCAGGCCTCTTCAAACAATGGCGTCGACAGATACCGCTCGCCCGCACTGGCAAGGATCACGACGATCATCTTGCCGCTGTTCTCGGGCTGCTGGGCGACCTCGTTGGCGGCCGCCAGCGCCGCGCCGCTGCTGATGCCGCAAAGGATGCCCTCCTCCGCGGCGGCCCGGCGGGCCCAGGCATAGGCGTCCTCGGTCCGCACGGTAACCACCTGGTCGACGAGGTTCAGATCAAGCACCTTAGGTATAAACCCCGCGCCGATGCCCTGGATCTTGTGCGGGCCGGGCTGAATCTTCTGCCCCGCCCTGGCCTGGGTGATGACGGGGCTCTCCGCGGGCTCGACCGCCACGCAGCGGACGGACGGCTTGTGCTGCTTGAGGCCCTCGCCGACGCCGGTAAGCGTGCCGCCGGTGCCCACCGCCGAAACGAAGATGTCCACCTGGCCGTCCGTATCGCGCAGATCTCCTCGGCCGTCGTCCTGCGATGGACCTCCGGGTTGGCGGGGTTGTTGAACTGCTGCGGCATGAACGAGCCGGGCGTTTCCTTGATGATCTCCTCGGCCTTGCTGATCGCACCGGGCATCCCCTCGCTGCCTGGCGTCAGCACCACCTTCGCACCGAGGGCCTTAAGAAGCGTTCGCCGCTCGACGCTCATCGTCTCCGGCATCGTCAGGACCAGGTCGTACCCTCGCGCCGCACACACGAACGCCAGCGCGATCCCCGTGTTGCCGCTGGTCGGCTCGACGATCAGCGTGTCCTTGCGGATCTTGCCGGCCTGCTCGGCCGCCTCGATCATCGCCACGCCGATGCGGTCCTTCACGCTGCTGAGGGGATTGAAGAACTCCAGTCTTGCCATACACCCTGGCAGTGGAATGAATGAGCCGGCGGATCCGCACCAGCGGCGTATTGCCGATCGTCTCGGTGATATTTTCGAACAGTCGTGCCATATAGCGACCTCCAGTCAAAGGCCTCATCCGCTCAGGATTCCGAAATCTGATCTCTTTGAACGACAAGCGTTTGAAGATTATATCCCGCCCCCTGATACCGTGCCAACCGCCACGGCTCATGCCGCCATCGGCATCATAGCCCTGCTGTGACAGACCTCGGATCCCTTGAGGGACCTGCCCATCATCGCCAGAACCGCCGCCTATGACTCATTGCGGCCTCGTTCGCTCGGGTGCCAGGCCCTCGGCCGCCCGCACCGGCAGGCTCACCTCGAACATCGTGCCGCGGCCCTCTTCGCTACTGAAAGTCACCTGCCCGCCCAGTTTGTCCACGATGCTCTTGACGATACTGAGTCCCAGCCCGCTGGAGTGCGCCGCAATCCGCTTGGCATTGCTCGCGCGGAAGAAATCCTCGAAAAGCCGGTCCTGCTCGCCGACTGGGAATGCCGATGCCCGTATCGCACACGACCAGCCGGACGGTATCGTCGTCCCGACTGGCCGTCACCCGCACCCAGCCGTTGGTCTGCGTGTATTTCACCGCATTGCCGACGAGGTTGGCAACGCAGGTCGCGGAGGTCCCGGCGGACCGCCTTCTATCATCGACCCCTTCGCGCCCGGAGACGTCCACCTCCAGCCGCACGCCGCCTGCGGCCGCCTCCTCGTTGAACTCGGCGCAGGCCGCCTGGATGACCTCGCCACGTCGAGCACGTCCGGCCTGCCGGACAAATCCCCGCCCGCCCGAACGTTCGCCAGCCGCAGCAGGTCATCCACCATGTCCAGCATCGCCTCGCACCGGGCCTTGATCCGCCGGTGCACCTGTTGCGTTACCGTATCAGCCGGCTCCTCGCTGTTGAGCAATTCCACAAGACTGATCATCGCCGCCAGCGGGCTGCGCATCTCGTGAGCCACCACCCGCATGAACTGGCTCTTGGTCGCCTCGCGGGCATGCAGTTCCTCGTAGGCCATCGCCAGGTCGCGGTAGGTATTGGCCAGCTGCTGGCTGATGCCGCTGGTAAAATAGACCGTCAGGAAGAACGTGAACGTCAGTACCATCCACATCGTCCCGGCATACATCGGATGGCCAGCCACGGGATACCCCTCGAAGCGTCACTTCCAGCGGATAGCCTATCAGCAGGCCGCGCGACTGCGGCACGTACACGTCCAGAAGCGCCATGATCCCCAGCAGCACTGTCGCCACGCACGCCTCGCAGCAGCGCATCTTCGCGGGGCAGCATGATGCCGGCGATCGCCATGTGGAAGACCATGAAGACCAGGAACGGGTTGATCAGACCGCCGGTGCACTGGATGAGGATCGTCAGGCAGACCAGGTCCGCGACGATCTGCAGGTGAATGCCATAGCGCGACGCCGGCACGGCCTCCTCGGGTGCCTTGTCCCGCACGTGCCGTCGGGCCCAGAAATACAGGGCCGAGTTATACGCCATGATGGCCACGGCGATCCCGAAGACGCAATCGAGGTGAAAGCGGACCGGCGTAAGGTAGAATGTCACCAGCCCGGTCGTCAGCATGCCCAGCACCGCCAGCCACCGCAGCCGGACCAGCCACAGCGCCCGCTCGCCGATCGTATGACTCCGAAGCAACGCCTGCTGCAGCCGTAACCAGGGCATGTCCGTGTTACTCCTCAGCGGCACTACAAGACCTATCCCACCAACCTACACACCCGCCATACTGCGCTCTTCCCGCCTTCTGCCTCCTGACTGCCTCTGTCCTGCCTGCCTCCTGCCTTCTGTCTTCCTTCGTCTTCTGCCTTCTGCCTGTCTTCTGTCTCCTGTCTTCTGTCTTCGTCTCTTCCTCCCCCCTCAGCAGATCCGCGGCAACTCCTCGCCGTACGGCATCTGGATAACGCGCCGGCCGCCTATGCTCAGTGACCAGTTCCGCCAGCGGCGGCGTCTCGTCGGTCACGCACCCGATCACCGCCGCCTGCTTGCCCAGCGGATGCGCCCGCAGCAGTTTCAAGGCCGCCTCCGCCGCCGTCCGCCGCAACCACGGCGATCATCTTGCCCTCGTTGGCGATCGTCAGCGGATCGAGCCCGAGCACCTCGGCCGCCGCCCGCGCCTCGGCCGTCAGCGGCACCTGGTCCTCGTGAATCTCCACCGACTTGCCGGTCCCTGCCGCGATCTCGCTGACCACGCCCGCCACGCCCGACCGCGGGTCGGGTCGCGCATGAATCTGACGGCATCCTTCAACTCGACGCACCAGCAGGTTCGCCATGGTCCGCCAGCGGCGCCGCATCGCTCCTGAGTTTGCTGGCGAAGGCCAAGCCCTTTGCGTTTGCTCAGCACCGTCAGCCCGTGCTCGGCGATCGGCCCGTTAATGATAATCGCATCGCCGGTCTCGATCCGGCCGTATCCGAGGGCCGCCTCCGGCAGCACCCGCCCCACCCCGGCCGTCGTGATGTACAGCCCGTCGCCCCTGCCGCGTTCGATCACCTTTGTATCGCCGGTAACAACGCGGACGTTTGCCTCGGCAGCCGCCGCCGCGATCGACGCGACGATCCGCTGCAGCGTCGCCACCTCCAGCCCTTCCTCCAGGATCATCGCCAGAGACAGCGCGATCGGCTCGGCCCCGGCCATCGCCAGGTCGTTGGTCGTCCCGCAGACTGCCAGCCGGCCGATATCCCCGCCGGGAAACTCGATCGGCTGGACGACGTAGCTGTCCGTGGTAAACGCCAGCGGGCCGGCCGCCGGCTCCAGCACGGCCGAGTCGCCCAGTTCGCTGAGAACCGGGTTAGCCAGGGCTGGCAAGATGACACTTCCGAGCAGCTGCGAGGTCAGTTGCCCCCCGCCGCCATGAGCCAGCACGATACGATCCGCATCCATCTGCATAAGGCTGTTCTCCGCAAACAGGGTCATCGTCAGGAAGGGTTGTAGGGGCGGGCGGGGTGGTTGTAAAGACCCTGGTCCACAGGACATCGGCGACCTCGGCCAAATCGAGTAACTATCGGAGAGATTCGACCACAGGGCTGCCATTACCCAGATAATGGCCTTGGCTAGGCCATCCAGGTTGCTATAATCAAACCGTCATGGTTTCGATACACAAACATCTTGACTCCGATACGATCCACTTGCCAGAAGCCGCTTCCCTCGTTGGCAAGGACGTCCGCATCATCGTCGTCGAGGAGCCTGTCCCAATGGCGCCTGCGCGACCTGTCTGCTCTGGACCGCATGGCTGGAAACATCGATCTTGACTATGATGCGATCGACGATCTCCGCCGGCGGAGTATGCTATGATCCTGGTCGACGCTTCCGTGCTCGTGCAATATCTGCGAGCACCGTCACCTGCGGTCCGAGAAGTGCTCGCGTCCACCGATTGCGGGTTGTGTGGCGTAACGCGAGCGGAGATCCTGCATGGAGTGCGGACCCCGGACGATGCCGAGCGCCTTGCCCTGGCAATGAACATCTTTACCCAAGTTCCAACCCCCGAGACGGTCTGGGATCATCTGGGGCGCCATCTCGCCTTGCTGCGTGCCAGGGGCTTGCCCATGCCCTTCCAGGATGTTCTGCTTGCCGCCATAGTTATCGAACATGACGCGGCCGTCTGGTCCTATGACGCCCACTTGGCGTCGATTAAGACGGCTCTTCCGACCTTGAAACTCTTCGAGGGCCCCGCAGGTACAGGCGGCTCGCAAACAAAGCCGTAACCTGACTTTCTGCCTACTCCTCGCTCAGAAACATCTCCACAACCGGCACCAGAACGTCCGGCTTCTGCACCGGCAAAATGAGCGTCAGCGCCTGGGCCTGGCCCGCCATGGTTGTGTTGGCTGCCTTCTGATCCGCAGGAATTACTTGCATCTTGATCTCACTGGCATCATTGAGAAGCTGGGCGTAACGCACCTTGCCCGCCAGGCCGGGCAGGTGAACGTGCCGGAACGGCCACGCGAACAAATGCAGGTACAGCCGATCGCCGTTCTGCGTATACCGACAATCAACCGGCGGCGTGAACTCGCTGACGGTGCAACCGTAGATCGACCGGCTGTGCAGTCGCATCCATTCGCCGATCGCCCGCAGCCGGTCCGCCGCCGCAGTCGGGAACTCGCCTCGTGCGTTCGGCCCGACGTTCAGCAGCATGTTGCCGCCCTTGCTCACCGAGTCGATGAGCATGCGGACCAGCATGTCAGGCGGACGCCAGTTAAGGTTGTCCCGGTCGTAGCCCCAGCTGCCGTTCATCGTCTGGCAGGCCTCCCACAGCACCGGCTTGCCGTCGATCACCAACTGGCTGTGCGGCTGGTACTCCTCCGGGGTGACCAGATCGCCGCCGATCTCCAGACGGTCGTTAACCATGATGTCAGGCTGGAGTTGGCGTACCATCCGCATGAGTTCTTCGGACCGCCAGTCGTCCTTGCCCTTTCCCCTGGCCCAGCCCCAGTCACGCCCGGAATAGCTGAAGTCGAACCAGAAGATGTCGATCTTGCCGAAACGGGTGAGCAACTCGCGGGTCTGGCCATGCAGGTATTCGGCGTACTTCGGATGTCCTGGCCCTTCTGCGCCTCGCGGAAGGCTACGTCATCGCGCATGGGGTGCAGCCCGTCGACCGGAAACTGCGGGATGGTGCCAGTCGAGCAGCGAATGGTAAAAGCCCACCTTCAGCCCTTCGGCACGGCAGGCCTCGATGAACGGGCCCGAGCAGGTCCCGGCCAGCCGGCGTGTTCGTCGCTTTGTAGTCGGTCAGGTCCGAATCCCACAGGCAGAAGCCCTCATGATGCTTGCTCGTCAGCACCGCGTACTTCATCCCCGCCAGACGCGCCATCCGGGCCCATGCCGTGGGATCGTACAGGTCCGGATCGAAATGCTCGAAGTACCTGCGGTAGTCCTCTTCGCTGATCCGTTCCCTGTTCTGGACCCACTCGTGCCGGGCAGCCAGACTGTAGAGCCCCCAGTGGATGAACATCCCGAACCGATCGTGCGTGAACCACGCGGTGCGACTGGCCACGGCCTCCCTTACGTGCCGCCATCTGCATCACTCCCCTTTGAGCCGGCGACTCGAACAAGCGACTATCTGCCGGCGGGCCGGAATCTCTGATACTTGTAATATGCCTGACAGGAACCTTCGCTGCTGACCATGCAGGGACCGATCGGCTGCTGCGGCGTACAGGCCTTGCCGAACAGCGGGCAGTCCATCGGGTCGATCAGCCCCTTGATAACGTCGCCGCATCGACAGCCGGGAATCGCGCTGTCCGGTCCAACGCTCACGCCGAACCGTCGCGCCGCGTCGTACCGGCGATACCTGCTGTTGAACACCAGTCCGCTGGCGGGGATCACCCCGATCGACCGCCAGTCGGCGTCGCCAATCTCGAATACCTCGCCCAGCAGTTTGTGCGCAGCCGGATTGCCTTGCTCACGTACCGCTGCCCCATAGACGTTGCCGATCCGGGCCTGCCCGTCCGCCACCTGCTCGACGATCTCCGTCAACCCCGCCAGCATGCCCACCGGCTCGAACCCCGCTACTACGCACGGCTTGGCATATTCCACGACGATCGGCTGATACGCCTCTGATCCAATAATGACGCTGACATGCCCGGGACAGAGGAATCCGTCGATCTGCACCTCGCCCGACGCCAGCAGCGCCAGCATGGCCGGGATCACCAGTTTGTGCGCTGCCAGCACACTGAAGTTGGTAACGCCCTCGCGTTTTGCCCGGATCAGAACGTCCGCCGTAGGCGGAGCCGTCGTCTCGAAACCCACCCCCGCAAAGACCACCTGGCTGTCCGGCTGGGCCTGGGCCAGTTTCAGGGCATCCAAGGCCGACGTCACCACCTGCACAGGCGCCGCCCATCGCCCGTGCCTGCTCCAGGCTTCCTTTCTTTCCCGGCACGCGGACCATGTCGCCATAGGTGGCGACGGTGACCTCACCCCGCAGCGCCAGATCGACTATTGCGTCGATATACCCCTGGCTGGTCACGCAAACCGGGCAGCCGGGCCCACTGATCAGTTTCACTTCCCTGGGCAGCAACGACCGCAACCCGCTGCGACTGGCCGCGACGGTATGTGTCCCGCAGACCTCCATGATGCGCACACCGCGTCCGACCCGGCAGACCGCCTCCCGCAGCCTACCCAGCAACACCTGCATCTGGTTGTTCGTTCGCATTGGTGTCATACAGTAGCCACTTCGCATCATAGGTCTCACAGGCAGACAAGCTGCCAGTGGCACCTACTCACCTCTTCACCCCGTCACCTCGTTCCCCTTCACCTCTTCATCCCCCGCTGCCTGCATCTGCTGGATAAGGGCAAAGGTCTCCTTCGCCTCCTCGGCGTCGAGTTGGGTAATGGAGTACCCGGCATGGACGAGTACCCAGTCGCCCACCTTGACTTCGGGCGTAAGAACAGTGCACACGTCGTATCGATTCGAGGCGATCACAACTTCGGCCTGATCGCCTTCAAGTTTTTCAATCTGTCCGGGAATCGCCAGACACATATCCGTCTCCAATCACACAAGCATGCCACGCTATTGCATCGGCCTGTCAGTCGTCGGTTCTTGCCGTCTCTCGCCCTCTCCCTGTCTAAGCAATGCGGCCGCATGCACCGCCTGGCCCAGCGCCACGCCGCCGTCATTGCACGGCACCACGCGATGGCTGTATACCTCGAACCCGACCTCGCGCAGTTTCTCTTCCAGCCGGGCCGTCATGTAACGGTTGGCGAAGCACCCGCCCGACAGCACCACCTTCCTCAGGTCGGTCAAATCCCGCGCGATCACCGCGGCTGCCTTCAGCAACTCCGCCAGCGTATTATGAAACCGCGCAGCCATTCGGCCAACCGTCACCCGTGATTCCATATCCGCCAGCATCGCACTGATCATGGGCCGATAATCCAGATCGAATCGTCGGCCATAGTGCTGGATCGCGTGTGGATAATAACCGTCATCCGGCTCGATCGCCGCCTCCAGCGCCATCGGCGCCTCGCCCTCAAAGCGATTGTAATCCGCCACCGAAAGCATCCAGGCCACACCGTCAAACAGCCGGCCCAGACTGCTCGTCGCGACCGTAGCCGCCTTGTTCGTCAGCATCTGATACAGCGCGCTGCGCAGCGGCTCCTCGATCCGCCGGACCAATGGCAGGCCAAACCCTTTCGCCCCGAATGTCTCATGCAGCAGGGCCAGCCCAGGCCGGCACGATTCCTTCGCCGCCGCATCCCCGCCCGGCAGCGGATAATACCGCAGATGGCCAAGCCGCTGATACCCGGTCCGCTCGGCCCGCAGCACCTCGCAGCCCCAGATCGCCCCGTCATCGCCGTAGCCAGTGCCGTCCGCCGCAATGCCGATGACCGGCTCATCGATCTGATGCTCCGCCATGCAGACTCAGCACATGCGCGAAATGATGCTGCACGCCGATCAACTTCACGCCCGGCATCTGCCTGGCATGCTGGGTCGACATGTACATGGGGTGCAGATCATGAGCGACGATCTTCGGGCGGACCTCAAGCAGCCCTTGCAGATATTCGATCGCCCCCACAAAATGCCGGTAGGCCGCCGTATTCGTCAGGTCGCCGACGTGCTCGCTGAGCACCGCCTGGCTGCCCCGCACGACACAAACCGTGTTCTTCAGTTCCGGCCCGACCGCCAGAACCTCCTGCGCCGCCGGGCTTACCAGCAGCACCGGCCGGGGCACGTAGCCGCGCGCCCGCCGCATCATGCTCAGATGGTCGTTGCGGACCTGTACCACCGAATCGTCCACGCGCCGCTCGATATCGCGATCGTGCAGCAGGAACGCATCAGCAATACCGCGCCAGCCGCCTGACCGCCTCATCGTTGTCCTTGCAGATCGGCTCATCGCACAGGTTTGCACTGGTCATCACCAGCAGTTCCAAACCCTCCGCAAAGAGAAGATGATGCAGCGGCGTATACGGCAGCATGATGCCATACGTATCAGCCCCAGGCGCAACCAGTTTGCTCACCGCTGCCTCTTGCTGGCAGGGCGAATCGGCCTCCTGGCGAACCCTCTGCGGCAACAGCACGATCGGCCGGGCCGGACTGACCAGTACCTCGCGAGCATCGGCAGCCACCTCGGCCACGCTTTGTATTGTCGCCAGGTCCCTCGCCATCATCGCAAACGGCTTATGATCCCGATGCTTCCGCTGCCGCAGCAGACCGACCGCCTCATCGCTGCCCGCCAGGCACGCCAGGTGAAAACCACCCAGTCCCTTGATCGCCACGATCCGCCCCTCGCGCAGCATCGCCGCCGCGTCCGCGATCGGATCGGCGCACTCGATCCTCCGGCCATGGCAATCAGCCAGCCATACCTTTGGCCCGCACTTCGGACAGGCAATCGGCTGGGCATGGAACCGTCGGTCGCCAGGATCCTCGTACTCCCGCCGGCACGCCACGCACATCGGGAAGACCGACATCGTCGTGTTCGGCCGATCGTAGGGAATATGCTTTACAATAGTATAACGCGGACCGCAGTTGGTGCAGTTGATGAACGGGTAGCGATATCGCCGGTCCGCCGGATCGAGCATTTCGCGCAGGCAGTCGTCGCACACGCCAACATCCACAGTGACCTGGGCCTCGGCTGTGCCGGCACTGTCCGAGTGACGAATGACGAACTCCTGCTCGTCCGCAGGTCGCGATTGCCTCCGCCCGCAACCTCGGCAATCTGCGCCAGCGGGGGTAACTGGCGCACCAGTTCCTCGCAGAACGTCTCCAGTTCCACCGCCCCGCCCTGCACCTCGATAACCGCCCCAGCCGAGTTGTTCGAAACGTGCCCCACCAGCCCCATCTGCCGGGCCAGGCGATAGACGTAGGGCCGGAACCCGACCCCCTGCACCTGTCCGCGAACGATCAGGCGGATAGCGCACGAATGCCGTCGGGGCCGCCACGCCCACCAGCCGATCATGCTCTTTGACCTGTACGCGTCGTTTCATCAGATTGGCCGTCACACAGTTGCGAAAGGCAACAACCCTCGGTTGCCGTCCAGGCTTCAACAACGACAACCACCGCAACTCCCGATCGACTGCCGTAATCCCCGGAACTCGCGGAACACCCGCTACCGAGGTCAGACGGACTATCGACAGCGTAGATCCGTTACCCGGCAGCCAAACCGGCACCGAACGAGTATACACCTATTCGTACGGTGATTATGTACCTGCAATTTGCTTGCCAGCAGACAGGAAATGCGCAGAATAACAGCCGGGCAGCAAACACAGACCCTAACCGTTTACCCAGCAAAAGCTTATAAGAACAAGGCATTGCTCGCCTACAGGCGGAACTCCCGGCCCGAAGTGGCCACCAGCCGCAAGCCTGCGTATGCCATGCGGGTTTTTCCGCAATCAAAGTGGCTCGAATCCCGCTCTCGACGATCAGTTTGTCTCAGTTGTCAGCGAATGCCCGGCTGTTCTATCAGGGGCTAAACCGGATCCACTGGACTGGTATCCTGCCTGCCATCAGGCTGCAGGCCCCCCGACTTGCGGGTGCCGGACGATTCGTCTGCCAGTTTTCGACCGACCGCCTTACCTCACCGACCGGGGGGAGGTCGCTGTCGACAACAACTCCAGCGCCTGGGCCAGATCTTTGACCAGCACTTCCGGCGGCTCAATTCCCAGCGACAGGCGGACCGTGTTTTCCTTTACGCCGAAGGTCGTTCGCCGCTCGGCGGGCAGATAGAGCATGGTCGTCAGGTACGGGATGCAGACGAGCGTCTCGGTGGCCCCCAGGCTCACCGCATGGAAGATCGTCTTGAGGTTGCTGATGAACTGCTTGGCGTCCTCGATGTCCTCGCCCACGTCAAAGGCGAGCATCCCGCCGAAGCCGTCGTGCATCTGCCTGGCAGCGACGTCATGTCCCGGACACGTCGCCAGCCCCGGATACGACAGCCGTGAGATCTTCGGATGCCCGGCGAGATACTCGGCCACCGCCTGGCCGCCCCTGGCCATGGCCGCAGCCCGCAGTTCGAACGTCTTGAGGCCGCGGTCCAGCAGGAACGCCGAATAGGCGTCCAGCGTCGTGCCGATCGCCTGCCGTGTAAACCACAGTTCGTTGTAATGCTCTTTGGACCCGGCGATCGCTCCGGCCATCAGGTCGTTGTGCCCACCGAGGGCCTTGGTCGCGCTGTGAACCACGAGATGCGCCCCGAGCTTGAGCGGGCTGCTGGTGATACGGCGTGGCGAACGTGTTATCGACCACGACCATCGCGCCCACGGCGTCAGCCGCCTTGCGGACGGCCGCAATGTCGATGATCTTGCAGAGCGGATTGGTCGGCGTCTCCAGGAAGATCATCCTGGTGTTCTTGCGGATGTACTTGCGAAATATCGTCGCTTTCATCCGCCGGGACCCACGTGATCTCCACGCCCATCCGTTCGAGGATCAGTGACACCTTGTAGTTGGCCCCGTAGGTATCGTGGAAGATAACCAGGTGATCGCCACTGTTCAGGTAAGTCAGGTAGACCATCGTGCAGGCGGCCATGCCCGTCGTACAGACGACGCAGTCCTCCGCCCCTTCCAGGGCCGCGATCCGCCGTTCGACCTCGCGAACCGTCGGATTGTCGTCGCGATGGTAGGTGTACCCGTCGATCTCGCCGTCGGTGATCTGCCGAAGCACCTCGAACGACAGATACTCGTAGTTGACCGCATTTACGATCGGCGTGACCATCGGCCGGTTGCCATAGGGAGTGAGTGGATCAGGGCCCATGCAATCAATTCCTTTCCTGAAAATGCTTTGCCGGCCAGCGTCGCTGCGGACAGCCGTATCGGCGGCCGCTGATTATAATGGATTTTCCTGCCTTGGCACCATCACTGCCGGGTACATCGACCCGAGAAGGAAAGAACCCGCGCAAGTGCCTATTTAAAATATGCTTATGGCGAATAGCAAGGCATATCAGCGGATGTCGCGCAGCCCCGCTTGTGATCCCGCACTCACACAAAACAAACCATCCGACACTGTTGCCAACGATGACAATCGCCTTTTCCCCGGCGATAATGGACCAATCGTGTTGCCTATGCGGTCACGGAATGGCCGTAAAGCACCCTGAATCCCCGCGCGTAGAGTTGAACGGCGAAACAATCCGATATATGTAAACTCAAGGAGGTGAGTAAGTGCCTGAATTCATGAATCCATTCACCGGTATGACGCCCGACAGGAAGATGACCCCCCGGGAAATCACCCGCGCCATCCGCATGGCCCTGGCCGCTGAGCAGGAAGCGGTCCATCTGTACGAAGCCATGGCGGACGCCACGGACAACCCGCTGGCCGCCGCGGTCCTTCAGGACATCGCCGATGAAGAGCGAGTGCACGCCGGAGAGTTTCAGAAACTCCTGGCCATCCTTGTCCCGGACGAAGCTGACCGGCTCGACCAGGGCGCCCGCGAGGTGGAAGAGATGCAGGAGGAGTTGGGGCCTGCCAGCGGCTCTGGAGCCGAATCATCAGGAAAGGATGTATGATGACAAGGGCGGTCATCGCCGCTGTCGGCGAACCGGGATCCGTTGCCAACGCCGGGCCTCTGGCCCGCTTTGCTCGTTTGCCGATGGCTGGGATGTTGCTGTTGCTCGTTCTGGCCGCCGGATGCCAGAAGCCGCCCATGGCGCTTACCTCGCTGCCGGACCCGTCTTTTCGCCCGCAGATCTCCGCGCATGAGATGGCCAGGCGGCTCGGACTGAGCGTCCGCGAACTCAGCCCCCGGCATGCATTGCTGGCCGACGGGACCAATACGGTCCTGCTGATGGTTGGGCCGGCCGGCCGTGCATATGTCAACGGCAAGCCCGTCGGCCGAGCCAGCAACATCGCCGTCCGAGCCAACACCATCTGGATTCCCGCCGACCTGACGGAAACCGTCCGCGGACGACTCGCCGCAGCCCGTCTACAGCCTCCCGCTCCGTCCCGGCAGGTGCAGATCCCCCAGTCCCCCGTCAACCGGCTTATAAGCAGCAGTTTCCATGTCGTTGTTGACGCAGGCCATGGCGGCAAGGACCCGGGGGCAGCCAGCGTCTATGGCGTTAACGAAAAGACGATCACCCTCGCCGTAGCACGAAGCCTGGCGGCACAACTGAGCCGGCTGGGCGCCACGGTGACCCTGACGCGCGACAGCGACAGATTCGTTGAACTGGACGAACGCGCCGCCATCGCCAACCGCAACAACGCCGACCTCTTTGTCAGCATCCACGCTGACTCGTCCCGGAATCGCCGTGCCACGGGGTATACGGTATACGTCTGTCGCGATGCCACCGGCCAGTCGACGCAAGCTGCCAGCGTCATTGAGCAGGCTCTTCGAAGCTGCGGCTTTTCGAGCCGGGGCATCCGCCACGCCGACTACCGTGTCCTGGTAAAGACCCGGTGTCCGGCTATTCTGGTCGAGATCGGGTACCTTTCGAATCCGTCCCAGGCCCGGTCTCTTGCTGACTGGGGAATGCAGCAGCGCCTGGCCGAGTCCCTGGCTGAAGGGTTGGTCAGCTCGCGCAAAGCGCGGGCCGATAGGATCTTTTTCGGCGCAGCAGCCGCCTATCGATGCGGATGCACGGGTTTCCCGAGGGGCCTTCGGCGCAGGGATCCTTCGCTTCGCTTCAAGGATGACGACACGGGGTGGTCGGCCTCGGCTTCTCTGTTACAGCGCTTGGCCTAGGATATACACAGTCCAGGTGTAGTGTACGGCCAGCGGGCAAACGCTGCCCGCAAGCAGGCAGGCTAAATGCCGAATGGGCTGTCCGGCGGGAAGCGGTACGCATGCGTTGAGTGTTCTCCAGCACGCTGCGGCCTGGTTGCGGACGCTCTAGATCCTGGCGAAGTTATCAATAATCTTAAGCCCCGCACGCTGGCTCTTTTCCGGGTGGAACTGCATCGCCATGATGTTGTCCTTCCAGATCATCGCGGCGAACTCCGTGCCGTACTGGCATCGCCCGCAGATCACCGACGGGTCCTTCGGCGCAACGTAGTAGGAATGCACGAAGTAGAACCATTCGCCGGCGGTCAGGCCTTCCAGCACAGGGCATGGTCGATCCCAGAAGACCTGGTTCCAGCCCATGTGGGGGATCTTGAGGCCGGCGGCTTCGGGCTTGTTCGTCCAATCGAAGCGGACCACCTCGCCGGGGATAACGCCGAGACCCTGGTACTCGCCATCCTCATAGGAGACGTCGAAGAGCATCTGCAGACCGAGGCATATACCGAGAAACGGCTTCTGCTTGTCTATCGTCGTAAGGATCGCGTCGACAAGGCCGCGCTGGCGCAGATGCTCGATCGCGTCGGCGAAGGCGCCTACGCCAGGCAATACGATCTTGTCCGCCTGGAGGATCTGCTGCGGAGTCGTGATGATCCTGGCGTCCGCCTCGAAGCGTTCGAACGCCTTCTGCACGCTCCGCAGGTTGCCCATACCGTAGTCGATAATCCCGATCATGGCTGCACTCAAAAACAGCGGGCCCCGCTATTCGAGGGCCCGCACCGTATGCTCTTATCCTGCAACAGTCAGTACTCCAGCACCTCCCCGGGACGAACCCCGGAGACGCAACACCTTGGTCTTATCACCTGCTGGCGGTGCGCGCGGGCGCGGCATCTTGACTGCGTAGATCTCTACCCGACGATTCTTGGCCTTGATCTTGCTGACCGGGTGATACTGACCCCGGCCGGCCTCGACAAGATGCTCGGGCCGGACGCCATTCTGCTGGAGGACGCGCAGCACGGTCAGGGAGCGCTCGGCGGAGAGGTCCCAGTTATCCTTCCAGTGAGACTTGCGGATCGGGTCGGTATCGGTAAAACCGATCACCCAGATATCGCGGTCGGAGTATTGCCGGCGGATCTCGCGTGCCACCTCAAGAATCTTCTTGTGGCCGGCGGCGGTAAGGTTGGCCTTGCCCGAGGCGAACAGCACGTCCGACTCGATGGAGATCATGGCGGCATCGGGTGTGACCACCCACCCATCCCGCGTCGCCGGTTTGGCCTTGGCACTTTCTACCTGGGCCGCCTGGAGACGTGCCTGCAGCGCGCCCATGTTCGAGGCCATCTGGTCGCGGTCGGCCTGGAGGCTCTCATAGTTTCTCTGGTACTGGCCCAGCGCTTCCATGGCCTTCTGCTTGTCCTGCTGTGCGGCCGCCAGATCGCCTTTGACCTGGTCGAGTTCGCTGGTCAGTTCGTTGATTCTTTTCTGCTTATCCGCGCAACCGGTAGCCAGCAACATGGCCAGCGACACGACGGACAGACAAACGACACCAAAGCGTTTCATGTCAGCCTCCTGCTTTCTCATATCTCCAACCGAATAGACCCGGCACTCCCACTGTCTCACCTGCGGCGATCATCCTGATCGCCCGGCAGGTCCCGACGCAAGACATCACGGTGCATCGTCCGCCACTGGCCCGGCAGGGCAGCGATCCACCATCCCCACCACCAAAGCAAGACCCCGGCTGCGAGACTGACGAAGACAACAAGGTTCGTCGAAACAGCGCTTTGATCCTTGAATTGCTTCAGCAGCCAGATATCCGCCGTGTTTCCGCGATTGGCGAAGTAGAACACCAGCAAAAAGACCGCGATCACCACGCCAACAGCTGCCTTAAGATAGACCCCCACCTGTCGAAACACAAGAGACATTGCACGCCTCCGCCTGCTGTTTTTCGTTGCGAGAGGTTCGCATGAACCCGGCTGGCCCTTACCAGCCGTCAGTCACTGCCGACCCGAACTGCCTGTTACCAGCCGGTAACCGCCCTGAATCCGGCGATTCCGTTGTCAACGTACTGCACAAGATGTCGGCCCCATAGCGTCGCCAGCAGGAACCCCAGCGACAGCCACGGTCCGAAAGGTAGTGTACGATAGCTCTTGCGGAACATCAGGACCGCGGTGCCCAGCAGCGCCACGGGCGCGGCCAGGAAGAAGCCGGTAATCGCCAGGGCCGGGCCGAGCACCGCGCCGACGGCGGCGATGATGTGAATATCGCCGAAGCCGAGCGCCTCCTTGCGAAGTGCCAGCGTGAACAGGACCCGCACTGCCCAGCACAGGCCGCCGGCCAGGACCCAGCCGAACAGGGCCGTCGCCAGGCCCGCGACGGGTTGGACGCCTTCCCACGGCGTCCACGCCCAGAGTCGGGACCACGCACCCGATATTACGCCGCCGGCGGTTGCCAGCCACATCAGGCCGAGGCCCGCGAGTACGGACACTATGAGGATGACGGCCTCCCTGCCAGCCTCGCGGACCGCCAGCGACCGTTCTGCATACACCGCCTCGGCAATCGCCTGGTCGGCTTCGGTCGGCAACCAAGACCCCGCCAGAATGGAGACGAAGAGAATCGCTAACCCGGCGATGATCGGCAGGCCGCCGGGCAGGACCTGGCCGAACAGCGGGCCGGCGGTACCGCGGACGCACGTGACGACCTCTGTCACCACCAATGCGGCTGCGATCAGCGCCAGGCCGCAGACGAGGCCCATCTGGCCGAGCAGCGCGCCCTTTCTGGTTGTTGGCTGATCGGGCGGGGAGTTGTCGGCGGTTAGGGCTTCGGCTGAGTCTGCCTGACCTTCGGCCAACTCGTCCTGGAACATGGGCATCGGCCAGAGCCAGTGCATCGCGATCAGGCCGATCGTGCAGCCGATCGCCAGGGCGCCCCACGCCGCGCCTACATAGTGCCCGGCTGGCCAGACCTGCCCCGGCGAGATGCCATGGCAAACCAGTCCGAGCAGCAGGGCCAGCCATGTCAGGCGGATGTCGACGTAGTACTCCTTCAAGTCCATGGCGGAGAGACCGAGGAGGCAATAGAAGAGCCCGAGCATACCGAGGACCATCGGCCAGCAGGCGTCGGCGGGTTGACCCGTGCAGTAGGTTCTTACGGCCTGCCAGACGATCATGGTGATGACTATGCCGGCCAGTTCGATCAGCGGATATTGCAGGGAGATCGGCTGGGCGCAGTGGCGGCATTTGCCCCTCAGCACGACCCGAGCTGATGACGGGGATGTTGTCATGCCAGGCGATCTGGCTGCCACAGGCCGGGCAGAAGCTGCGGCGCGGATTGGAGACGGACAGGCCGCGCGGCAGGCGATAGATCACGACGTTCAGGAATGATCCTATACAGCCGCCCAGGCACGCCAGAAAGATTGTCAGCACCGCACACGGCATCCGCCGGATCCTCGTATCACTGGAACATATCGGCTCATGTCGGATCGTCAGGGTACACGACTTTACGACAATTCGCCACAGCAACGGCGAGCGCCGGCAGGCGGGATCTTCCAGGGAGTCGCATGTAGGGGAAGACGCATATCCCGCAGATGCGCAGGGCCATGCCACCAATTGGCTGGGCTGGTAAAACTGAGATAGACCGCGACACTGGTAGTTCTTTGGACCGAACATGCGATGCCCCGGCAGGCGACTTCGTTCTGCCGCATGGCGGGCTTGTGACGGTCGTCTCAAGACCTTCGCTACGTAGGACATGTGGTTATCGCCACCTTGACCGTCCTTGGCAGCGCGAATATAAGAGCGAGGATTGGCGCGGCCTTGGAACGTCGGCCCCTTTTTCCCACAAGATTCGGATGGAGACGCGAACCATGTCCAAACCGTTGAACGTGGCGCTGGTCGGTCAGAAGTTCATGGGCCGGACGCACAGCAATGCATGGCTCAAGGCGGGCAAGTTCTTCGATCTGCCGCTCAACCCGATCATGCACACGATCGTCGCGCGGCATGAAGAGGAGTCGAAGGAATTCGCCTGTCGGTGGGGCTGGCGGAACTACTCGACCGACTATAAGAGCGTTCTGAAGAACCCGGATATTCAGCTCGTCGACCTGGGCGTGCCGAACAACGTGCATGCCGAGATGGCGATCGCGGCGCTGGCGGCCGGCAAGCACGTCGCTTGTGAGAAACCGCTGGCCAATACGCTCAAGGACGCCCGGCGGATGAAGGAGGCGGCCGCCAAGGCGAAGAACGTCAAGACGTTCGTCTGGTATAACTACCGGCGGTGTCCGGCGGTGGCCTTGGCGCATCAACTGGTCAAACAAGGGGCGCTTGGGCGGATCTATCATGTTCGTGCCCAGTACCTGCAGGGCTGGGCCGGGCCGGATGTGCCGCTGATCTGGCGGTTCCAGAAGAAGGTGGCTGGCAGCGGTTCGCTCGGCGATCTGGGGGCGCACATCATCGACATGGCCCGGTTCATCACGGGCGATGAGATCAGCGAGATCAGCGGGGCGATCACCGAGACGTTTATCAAGGAACGAAGCATCCCGACTGGCGGGCCGACGGGCAAGATTGCGGCTGGCACCCGCGGCAGCCGGAAGAAGGGAAAGGCCGACGTCGACGATGCGACGCTGTTTCTGGCGCGCTTTGCCAAGGGGGCGGTCGGCAGTTTCGAGGCGACTCGGCTGGCCAAGCCCAATCAGAACGCGGCCAATATCGAGGTCAACGGGGAAAAGGGCGCGATCAAGTTCGAGTTCGAGAATATGAACGTGCTGTGGGTGCACGATGCGACGGTCGATGCGAAGGTGGCTGGCTGGACGCGGGTCATGTGTACCTCCAGCGGCAATCACCCCTATGCGGCTGCGTGGTGGCCGGATGCGCACGTGCTGGGCTATGAGCACGGTTTCATCAACCAGGCGGCGGATATTGTGCGGGCCCTGGCGAATAAGAAGCCGGAGGTGCCGTTGCCGGACTTTGCGGATGCCTATGAGACGCAGCGGGTGCTGGAGGCGGCGTTGCTGGCGGCGAAGCTGCGGCGGGCGGTGAGGATGAGTGAGGTGAAGTGACAACGTTACTGGAAGCGGTTTCGAGACCTCGCACTGGCAGGCAAGCTGCCAGTGGCACCCTGGAGATAGAGGTTTTGGAGCGGGCACTAGTTATTTGTTATTAGTTATTTGTCACGGCAGGAGCGGTGCCGCGAATCTGAACGTCTTACGGTATGGAGATCCTTCGCTTCGCTCGGGATGACAACTCAGGACAGGATGGCTGCCCAAGAAAACACTTGGCTTACGTGAGGAGACTGTCCATGAAACTTGGTGTAATGGGTGCGGGGCTTGGCGGGATGAGCTTCAAGAAGGCCCTGGAATATTGCCAGCAGCTGGGGCTTGAGGCAATCGAATTGCCTGTCGGGGCGTATCCGGGCCGGCCGTTCTTTAACCCGGATGAGGTGCTCAAGAGCAAGGCCCTTCAGCAGAAGATCAAGGATGCGGTCGCCTCGCATGGCCTGATCGTTTCGGCACTGGCGGTGCACGGCAATCCTGTCCATCCGGACAAGAGGATCGCCAAGAAGCACGAGCACGAACATGACGTGGCGGTGCGGCTGGCGCAGAAGCTCGGCACCGATGTCGTCGTGACGTTCTCGGGCTGTCCGGGCGGCAGCAGGAACGACAAGACGCCGAACTGGGTCACCTGTGCGTGGCCGCCGGACTACGAGAAGATCCTGGACTACCAGTGGAACAAGGTGCTCGTGCCGTTCTGGACGAAGAAGAACAAGGCGGCTGCCAATGAAGGTGTTAAGATCGCCTTCGAGGCGCATCCGGGTTTCTGCGTCTATAACCCGGATACGCTGCTCAAACTTCGCAAGCTGGCTGGCAAGCAGCTCGGCTGCAACTTTGACCCCAGCCACTTCTTCTGGCAGGGGATTGACCCGATCGAGGCGGCGCGGCGTCATCGGCGACGCGAAGGCCCTGTTCCACGTTCATGCCAAGGACTGCGCGATCGATTCGTATAACAGCCGGGTCAACGGCAATCTCGATGCCAAGAGTTATGGTGACGTCGCCAGCCGGAGCTGGGTCTTCCGCACTTGCGGCTATGGGCATGGCGATGAGTTCTGGAAGCCGTTTGTCAGTATGCTGCGTGTGAAGGGCTACGACGGGGCGCTGTCGATCGAACACGAGGACAGCCTGATGAGCATTCAGGAAGGGTTCGAGAAGGCTGTCGGTTATCTTAAGGGTGTGATGATTCAACAGCAGGCTGGGGCGGCTTGGTGGTTCTAGGTGGGCAACAGCGTCCGTTGTCCGTGGTTCGTTGTCCGTTGTAACTGCTTTAAGAGCCTTTTCCGGGCCGTCGGGGTCTTTCTCCGACGGCCCTTTTTTTGCGCCCCTGCTTCTATTGGCCGCCTGCGGTTTCTTCGTACTGCTTCTTGAGATTCTCGATGACTGAGGAATCGGCGAGGGTGGTTACGTCGCCGAGGATGCGGTTTTCCGCGATGTCGCGCAGCAGGCGGCGCATGATCTTGCCGCTTCGCGTCTTGGGCAGGTCGCCGGCAAAGAGGATGCGGCTGGGACGGGCGATGGCACCGATCTTGTGGGCAACGTGACCCTTCAGCGTGTCTTCCATGTTGTGGTCCGGGCGATGGCCGTCCTTGAGCGTTACGAAGGCGACGAGGGCCTGGCCTTTGAGGTCATCGGCGACGCCCATTACGGCGGCCTCGGCGACGGCCGGGTGGTCCACCAGCGCGCTTTCCACTTCCATGGTGCCGATGCGATGGCCTGCCACGTTGATCACATCATCGACGCGGCCGAGCAGCCACAGATAGCCATCCTCGTCGATCTTGGCGCCGTCGCCGGTGAAGTAGGTTCCCCTGTCCCATTTGCTCCAGTAGATCTGCTTGTAGCGTTCCATGTCGCCGTAGATGCCGCGGAGCATGGCTGGCCAGGGGCTGGTTACGGCCAGGTAGCCACCGCCGACGGCGATGCGGTTACCTTTTTCGTCGAGGACTGCCGTCTCGATGCCGGGTAGCGGCCGGGTGGCTGAACCGGGTTTGAGGTCGGTCACGCCGGGCAAGGGCGAGATCGAGGATGGCGCCGGTCTCGGTCTGCCACCAGGTGTCGACGATCGGACATCGCTGGCCGCCGACGTGTTCGTAGTACCACATCCACGCCTCGGGGTTGATCGGCTCGCCGACACTGCCGAGCAGCCGGAGGCTCGACAGGTCGCATTTGGCGGGCCATTCGGGGCCCCACTTCATGAATGCGCGGATGGCTGTCGGGGCGGTGTAGAAGACGCTGACGCCGTATTTCTCGATGATCTGCCAGAAGCGGTCGCGGTCGGGCCAGTCCGGGGCGCCTTCATACATCACCACGGTCGCACCGCATGCCAGCGGGCCGTAGACGACGTAGCTATGGCCGGTCACCCAGCCGATATCCGCGGTGCACCAGTAGACATCTTCGGGCTGGATGTCGAAGACCGTTTCGGTGGTCATTGCTACCTGGGTCATGTAGCCGCCGGTGGTATGGACGATGCCCTTGGGTTTGCCGGTGGTGCCGGAGGTGTAGAGGATGTAGAGCATGTCCTCGCTGTCCATCGGTTCGGGCTCGCACCAGGCCTTGGCATCCTGCATCAGGCGGTGATACCAGACATCGCGTCCTTCCTTGACCCGCAGGGGGAAATTGTCGCGCCGGACGATCACGACCTTTTCGATGGTCGGACAGCCGCTGATCGCGTAGTCGGCATCGTGCTTGAGGGGGACGATGGCACCGCGGCGGTAGCCGCCGTCGGCTGTGACCAGCACCTTGGCCTTGGCGTCGTTGATGCGATCCTTCAAGGCCTCCGCACTGAAGCCGCCGAATACGACTGTGTGAACCGCGCCGATCCGCGCACAGGCGAGCATGGCGATGGCGGCCTCGGGCACGAGCGGCATGTAGATAGCGACACGGTCGCCTTTGACCACGCCCAGGCTCTTAAGGACGTTGGCGAACTTGTTGACATCGCGGTAGAGGTCCCAGTAGGTGAGCGTGCGCTGCTCGCCGGGTTCGCCTTCCCAGATGATCGCGGCCTTGTTGCGCAGAGGGCCTTTGACGTGCCGGTCGAGGCAGTTGAAGCTGGCATTCATCTGGCCGCCTACGAACCATTTGGCGTGCGGGGGGTTCCAGTCCAGCACCTTTGTCCACGGTTTGGACCAGTGGAGTTTTGCCGCCTGGCGGGCCCAGAAGGCCGCGCGGTCGGCGCAGGCCTCCTCATACAGGGTATTATCCCGCACGTGGGCCCGCTGTGCGAAGGAGGCCGGCGGTGGGAATACCCGAGATTCGTCAAGTAACGCTTGAATTGCCCCATGATTTACGGATTGCTGTGTCGTGGCCATTCTGCAACCTCCACTGAGATGGTCCAAACGATGTTAGCGGAACGAGGGCTAGCCGCGGCGCGAAAAATCGAGTGGGCGCAGCAGGCTTAAGGCGCAATTGAGTTTGTGATTTTTCGCGCGAGGCGTGTATGATCCCATGAATAGATGTTCAGTTCGGAACTGACGTCTGTTCTGCTGGCGTTTCCTTTCAGGAGAGAAGAGATGGCTGAGGTCCTGTCGGCGGAAGAACTGCGGAAGATCAACGCATGGTGGCGGGCGGCGAACTATCTGTCCGTCGGGCAGATCTACCTTTATAACAACCCCCTGCTTCGCAAACCGCTCAAGACGGAGGATGTCAAGCCGCGGCTGCTGGGGCACTGGGGGACGACGCCGGGCCTGAACTTCTGTTACGTGCACCTTAACCGCGTTATCAACAAGTACGATCTGGATATGATCTACATCATCGGGCCGGGGCACGGCGGGCCGGGGATCGTCGCTAATACGTATCTGGAAGGGACGTACAGCGAGATCTATCCGAATGTCTCGCAGGACGAGCGAGGCATGAAGGTCCTGTTCAAGCAGTTTTCCTTCCCGGGAGGCATTCCGAGCCATGTGCGCCCGAAACGCCGGGCAGCATTCATGAAGGCGGCGAACTTGGTTATTCGCTGACACATGCCTACGGGGCGGTCTTTGATAATCCGGACCTGATCGCGGCGTGTATTGTCGGCGACGGGGAGGCCGAGACCGGGGCCTTGGCGGCGAGCTGGCATTCCAACAAGTTTCTGAATCCCGTGCATGACGGGGCTGTGCTGCCGATCCTGCACCTGAACGGTTACAAGATCGCCAACCCGACTGTGCTTGCACGGATCCCGCAGAATGAACTGGAGGATTTGCTGCGCGGGTACGGCTATGACCCGTACTTCGTCGAGGGCAGTGACCCGGTGGCCATGCATCAACTCATGGCGGAGACGCTTGGCTCCGTGATCGAGCGGATCCGGCAGATCCAATCGTACGCCCGGAGCGAAGGGGTCAAGGAGAGGCCGTGCTGGCCGATGATCGTGCTGAAGACGCCGAAGGGCTGGACGGGGCCGAAGGAGGTCGACGGCAAGAAGACGGAGGGGACTTGGCGCAGTCACCAGGTGCCGATGGGCGAGATGCACGAGAACCCTCAGCACATCAAGCTGCTCGAGAAGTGGATGAAGTCCTATAAGCCCGAGGAACTGTTCGACAAGCAAGGGCGGTTCCGGGAGGAGTTCGCGGCGATCGGGCCGAAGGGGGCTCGCCGGATGAGCGCGAATGCGCACGCCAACGGCGGGACGCTGCTGCGGGACCTGCGGATGCCGAACTTCCATGATTACGCCATCGACGTAGGCGAACCCGGCGGCGTGCAGGCTGAGGCGACGCGGGTGCTGGGACAGTTTCTGCGCGACGTGATGAAACTCAACGCGGATCGGCGGAACTTCCGGCTGTTCGGCCCGGATGAGACGAATTCCAACCGGCTGAGCGCTGTCTTTGAGGCGACGGAGCGTCAGTTTGATGGTGAGATCGAGCCGACCGACGAGCACCAGGCGCATGACGGCAGGGTGATGGAGGTGCTCAGCGAGCATCTGTGCGAAGGGTGGCTGGAGGGGTATCTGCTGACCGGCCGGCACGGGTTGTTCAATTGCTATGAGGCGTTCGTTCACATTATCGATTCGATGTTCAACCAGCATGCCAAGTGGTTGAAGGTGACTCGCCATCTGAGCTGGCGGGCGCCAATCGCGTCGCTGAACTACCTTCTCAGCAGTCACGTGTGGCGGCAGGACCACAACGGGTTTTCGCACCAGGATCCGGGGTTCATCGATCATGTGGTGAACAAGAAGGCGGAGATTATCCGCGTGTATCTGCCGCCGGATACGAACTGTCTGCTGTCGGTGGCGGATCATTGTCTGCGCAGCCGAAACTACGTGAACGTGGTCGTAGCGGGCAAACAGCCGCAGCCCCAGTGGCTGACGATGGACGAGGCGGTCCGTCACTGCACGGTGGGGGCGGGGATCTGGGGCTGGGCGAGCAATGACCAGGGCAGCGAGCCGGACGTGGTCATGGCCTGCTGCGGGGATGTGCCGACGATCGAGACGCTGGCGGCGGTATCGATTCTTCGCGAGCACATTCCGGAGCTCGAAGATCCGCGTGGTCAATGTTGTCGATCTGATGGTGATTCAGTCGCCGTCGGAGCATCCGCATGGGTTGCGCGATCCGGAGTTTGACGCGATGTTCACCAAGGACAAGCCGATCATTTTCGCCTATCATGGGTACCCTTGGCTGATCCATCGGCTGACGTATCGCCGGACGAATCACGACAATCTGCACGTGCGGGGCTACAAAGAGGAAGGGACGACGACCACGCCGTTTGACATGGTGGTGCGCAACGATCTGGACCGGTTCCACCTGGCGATGGACGTGATCGAACGGGTACCGAAGCTGGGTTCGCGGGCGGCTTACGTCATGCAGATGCTGCGTGACAAGCTGACCGATCACAAGAACTACGTCTGCCGGTATGGGCAAGACATGCCGGAGATCCGCAACTGGACGTGGGGCCGATCGGCGGTGCCGAAGACACCGGCAGCGAAACCGGACGCCACCGTGATGGGTGACGGCAGGCACGGCGGCAAGCGTGCGACTGGCAAAAAGATGCGGACCAGCGGCGGCCGGAAATAACCTGCGCATAGCCTTTTCCGCAAATGTCCCGCAGTCG
The DNA here is from genome assembly GCA_963787325.1 of uncultured Planctomycetota bacterium. Taxonomy (GTDB): domain Bacteria; phylum Planctomycetota; class Phycisphaerae; order UBA1845; family JANYLN01; genus CAWBCK01. The sequence continues at coordinate 3,600,425 of CAWBCK010000005.1, read as the reverse complement.
AGAAGTCCGTCGGCTGCGGGAATGTTTTGTATAAGCACGCACCGGCGCAGACGGCGTGGCCGGGCTGCCTATAATCCCTGTTCGGAATCAATGTGTTTTCCATGGGTGCGTACGTGCCTGATAAGTGAGAAGCGATATGAGCCTGTCTCGACCGTTGCCGGGGATGTATGATCCACGATACGAGCATGATGCCTGCGGTGTGGGTGCGGTGGTCAACGTCAACGGCAAGAAAGAGCACGCGATCATCGAGCGGGCAAAGCAGGTGCTGGTGAACCTGCTGCATCGCGGGGCGGCGGGCGCGGATGAGGCGACCGGGGACGGGGCGGGCATTCTCCTTCAGATTCCCCATGACTTTTTCGCGGCGGAGACGGGGCTTGGGATCGGCGAGGCGGGCAAGTACGGCGTCGCTATGGTTCTTTTGCCACGGGATGCGGCGGTTGCGGGCAAATGCCAGGAGGCGCTGGCGACGGCTGTGACGCATTATGGCATGCGACCGGCCGGGTGGCGCGATGTGCCGGTGGACAACAGCTGCCTGGCGGACCTGGCGAAGAGCAGCGAACCGGTAATCCGGCAGATGTTTATCGGGGCGGGGGATTTTGAGGGGGAGGCGCTTGAGCGACAGGCTCTACCTGGCCCGCAAGCGAGCGGAGAAGCGGGTGGCGGCGGAGGTGGGGGAGGCGGCGAACGACTTTTATGTCTGCTCGATATCGAGTCGGACGATCGTCTATAAGGGTATGTTCATGGCGCCGCAGCTGTTCGCTTACTACCCGGACCTGGCTGATGAGCGGGTGGTATCGGCGCTGGCGGTGGTGCATCAGCGGTATAGTACCAATACCTTTCCCAATTGGCGGCTGGCGCAGCCATTTCGCATCTGCGCCCACAATGGCGAGATCAATACGCTCAGCGGCAACCGCAACCGGATGATCGGACGGCAGCGCCATATGTCGAGCCCGCTGTTCGGCGAGGCGATCGAGGATTTGCGGCCGGTCGTGCAGCCTGGCGGCAGCGATTCGATGTCGTTTGACAACGTCGTCGAGCTGCTGGTGCGTGGGGGGCGGGCGCTGCCGCATGCGATGATGATGACGATTCCGGAGGCGTTCGGGACGAGTTTTCATATCAGTACGGACAAGCGGGCGTTCTACGAATATCACGCGGCGATCATGGAGCCGTGGGACGGGCCGGCGGCGATGATCTTTACGGACGGGCGGATCGTCGGGGGGACGCTGGATCGCAACGGGCTTCGGCCGTGCCGATACACCATCACCAAGGACGGGCTGGTGGTGATGGCGAGCGAGGTCGGGGTGATCGATTTTCCGCCGGAAGAGGTGCAGGCGAAGGGGCGGCTGCAGCCGGGCAAGATGTTCCTGGTTGATACCGAAGAGGGGCGGATCATCGGGGACAATGAGATCAAGGCGAAGATCGCGCGGAGCAAGCCGTATCGGCGGTGGCTGCAGGATAACCGGATTGAGCTGCGGGGGCTGTTTGCCGGGCATCAGCCGGTGCCGAGCGACCCGGAGACGATTGCGCGGCGCATGCGGGCCTTCGGGTATACCCGGGAAGAACTGCAGCTGATCGTCGGGCCTATGGCGCTGAACGGCCAGGAGGCGGTGGGGTCGATGGGGACCGATACGCCGCTGGCGGTGCTGTCGGACCGGCCGAAATTGCTCTTCGATTACTTCAAGCAGTTGTTCGCGCAGGTAACGAATCCGCCGATCGATCCGCTGCGCGAAGGGCTGGTCATGTCGCTGATGACCTTTACCGGTAAGGAGCGGAACCTGCTGGATGAGACGCCGGAACACAGCAGGCAACTGAAACTGCCGCATCCGATCCTGACGAACGAAGACGTGGACCGGCTGCGATCCGCGAAGAGGGAGGATTTTGGGGTTGCTACCGTGAATGCCGTCTTCGAACTTCAGACACGGAGACAGGGAGAAGAGGAGACAAGGAGCAAAAGCAACGACAACTACAAAGGCCAGACCGAATCTCGTGCTCAGGACCTTGGGGAGAGCCTTCGGGTGGCGCTGGAGCGGATCGTCTTGGAGGCGGAGCGGGCTGTGCTTGATGGGGCTTCCATGATCATTATCAGTGATCGGGAGGTCTGCGAAACACGGGCTGCTATTCCCAGTCTGCTGGCTACGGCGGCGATTCATCATGGACTGCTGCGCAAAGGGCTGCGAAGTGAGACGGGGCTGATCGTCGAGAGTGCTGAGCCGCGAGAGGTCATGCACTTCGCGCTGCTGGTGGGGTATGGGGCGAAAGGCGTCAATCCGTATCTGGCTCTTGAAGTGCTCCATGAGATGCAGCGGACCGGGGATCTGCCGGCGGAGATGGAACAGGAGCAGGTCGTCGAGAACTATATCACGGCGGTCAAGAAAGGCTTGCTCAAGATCATGAGCAAGATGGGGATCTCCACGCTTCGCAGTCTATCACAATGCACAACTTTTTGAGGCGGTGGGACTGAGCAGAGACCTGGTCGACAACTACTTCGCGGGGACCAGCAGCAGGATCGGCGGGGTCGGACTGGACGTGATCGCTGAAGAGGCGGCGGCGCGGCACCGGGGGGCGTTCGGGGCCAGGCAGCCCGGGGCGCTCGGGCTGGACTTCGGCGGGGAGTACCACCATCGCAGAGACGGGGAGAGCCATCTGTGGAACCCGATGACGGTGGCGTGTCTGCAGAACGCGGTGCGGTTCAATGATCGGCAGGAATATGAAGAATACGCGCGGCTGATCAATGAACAGGCGGAGCATCTCTATACGCTGCGCGGCTTGATCGATTTCGTGCCGGTCCAGGCGGTGTCGATCGAGGAGGTCGAGCCGGCCAGCGAGATCGTCAAGCGGTTCGTGACCGGGGCGATGTCGCATGGGTCGATCAGCAAGGAGGCGCACGAGACACTGGCGCTGGCGATGAACCGGCTAGGCGGGGCGAGCAATACGGGCGAAGGCGGTGAGGCTGCCTATCGGTACGAAACGGGGGGTGACGGGGATCTTAACAGCGCGATCAAGCAGATCGCTTCGGGTCGGTTCGGCGTGACGATCAACTACATCGCGCATGCCAAGACCCTGCAGATCAAGATGGCGCAGGGAGCGAAACCCGGTGAGGGCGGGCAACTGCCGGGACACAAGGTGACTGAGGAGATCGCGGAGCTGCGACACAGCACGGCGGGGGTATCGCTGATCTCGCCGCCGCCTCACCATGATATCTATTCGATCGAAGACCTCGCACAACTGATCTATGACCTTAAGAGTGGCAACCCCGAGGCGCAGGTATCCGTCAAACTGGTGTCGGAGGTCGGGGTGGGGACGATCGCGGCGGGGGTGGCGAAGGCGAACGCGGACGAGGTGCTGATCTCCGGACACGACGGCGGGACCGGGGCGAGCCCATGGAGCTCGATCAAGCATGCCGGGGTGCCGTGGGAACTGGGGCTGGCGGAGACACAGCAGGTTCTCGTGATGAACAACCTGCGGGACCGGATCAGCGTGCAGGTGGATGGGCAGATCCGGACGGGACGGGATGTGGTGATCGCGGCGCTGCTGGGGGCGGAACGGTATGGGTTCGGAACGGTGGCGCTGGTGACGCTGGGGTGCGTGCTGATGCGCAAGTGTCACCTGGGGACGTGCCCGGTGGGCATCGCGACGCAGGACCCGCAACTCCGCAAGAAGTTCACGGGCAAGGCGGAATACGTGCAGCGGTTCATGCACTTCGTAGCGGAAGATGCGCGACAGATTATGGCACAACTGGGATTCCGCACGTTCGATGAGATGATCGGGCAGGCGGATCGGCTAAACTGCCACAAGGCGGTGAAGCACTGGAAGGCAGCGGGGCTGGATCTGCGGCCTGTGCTGGCGCGGCAGGATGCGAGCGATGGGCGGGCGATCCGGTGCGTGCGGAAACAACCCGGCAGGCTGGCGGGGGCGCTGGACTGGGAGATCATCGAGAAGGTCATGCCGGCAATCGAAGAGGGGCGGAAGGCGCAGATCGAGATGCCCCTCCGCAATGTGCATCGGGCGGTAGGGGCGATTCTGTCGAACCGGATTGTGAAGCGATGGGGGGCGAAGGGGCTGGCGGACAACTCGATCGAACTGACGTTCCGTGGGGCGGCGGGGCAGAGCTTCGGGGCGTGGCTGGCGGCGGGGGTGACGCTGCGGTTGATCGGCGAGGCGAACGATTATGTCGGCAAGGGGCTTTCGGGCGGGCGGATCGTCGTGCAGGCGCCGCCCAAGGCGGCATTCGCGCCGCACGAGAACACCATCGCGGGTAATACCGTGCTCTATGGGGCGACGGCGGGGGAGATGTACATCAACGGACTGGCGGGCGAGCGGTTCGCGGTGCGCAACAGCGGGGCGGTGGCGGTAGTCGAAGGCGTCGGCGATCACGGGTGCGAGTATATGACCAACGGCGTGGTAGTGGTGCTGGGGCCAACGGGGTACAACTTCGCGGCGGGCATGAGCGGCGGGACGGCGTATGTGCTGGACGAACACCAACTGTTCGACACGCGGTGCAACCTGGACACGGTGGACGTGGAGACGGTGTGGCACGAGAGGGACCGCAAGATTCTGGAGGAGCTGGTGACGCAGCATTACCGGTGGACGGGCAGCGAACGGGCGCGGCGGATTCTGGACGACTGGGCGGGGATGGTGGGGCGTTTTGTGAAGGTGATGCCGATCGATTATCGCAAGGCGCTGGAGCGGCTGCGCGAGCACGAACTGCCGCAGGCGGAGTTTACCCCGGCGACCGAGGAGGTGTTCCGCCGTGCCTAATCCTACCGGTTTCATGGTCTATCGACGTGAGGATCCGCCGTATCGGCCGATCCCCGAGCGAATCAAAGACTTTCGCGAGATCGACCTGGCGCTGCCCGAGGGAACGCTGCAGCGGCAGGCGGAACGGTGCATGGACTGTGGCACGCCATACTGCCATTCGTTCGGCTGCCCAGTGAAGAACCGCATCCCCGAGTGGAACGACCTGGTCCAGCGCGGCAAGTGGCGAGAGGCAGCAGAGAACTTGCACTCGACGAACAACTTCCCGGAGATCACGGGGCGGATCTGTCCGGCACCGTGCGAGCCGGCGTGCACGCTGGCGATTAATGATGAGGCGGTGCTGATCAAGCACATAGAGTACCAGATCACGGAGCGCGCCTTTGCGGAGGGCTGGGTGATACCGCAGCATGCCGCAAAAAGACGGGCAAAAAGTTGGCGATCGTCGGGTCGGGCCCGGCCGGTCTGGCTGCGGCGCAGCGAGCTGTGCCGCTGCGGACACGACGTGGTAGTATTCGAGAAGGCGGACCGGATCGGCGGCCTCCTGCGCTATGGCATTCCGGCATTCAAATTGGAGCCGCGGATTGTCGATCGTCGGCTGATGCAGATGGTGGCCGAGGGTGTCGAGTTTCAGACGGGCGTGCACGTCGGCGAGGACATCTCGGCGAGATACCTGCGGAATCAGTTTGATGCGGTGCTGCTGACGCTGGGATGTGAGCAGGCACGGGATCTGCACGTGCCGGGGCGCGAGGGGGCGGCGAACGTTCACTTCGCGATGGATTACCTGGTGCAGCAGAGCCGGATTGTGCATGGGATAGCCATCCCCCGAGACAAACGCATCACTGCTGAGGACAAGGTCGTGATCGTGATCGGCGGCGGCGACACTGGCAGCGATTGCGTAGGGACAGCAATCCGGCAAGGGGCGCAGGAGGTACATCAATTCCAATATCACGTCATGCCGCCGGAGGAGATCCCGCCCGAGCATGTCTGGCCCAGGTGGCCGCACATTCTGCGGACGTCGACGAGCCACGAAGAGGGATGCCGGCGACACTGGGGCGTGCTGACGAAGGCTGCTGCTGCGCGACGGGCCGACGGTGACAGGCCTGCGAGGCACCGAGGTGACGTGGGATTACTCGGGCGGCAAGCGGGAGATGACCGAACTGCCCGGTACCGAGTTTGAAATGCAGGCCAACCTTGTCTTGCTGGCGATCGGGTTCTCGCATGTAGTGCAGCCGGGCCTGATAACGGACCTCGGGCTGACGCTGACAAAGCGAGGAAACATACAAATAGACGAACGATGGCAAACCAGTGAAGAAGGGTTCTTTGCGGCAGGTGACGGGCAGATGGGGGCGAAGCTGGTAGTCAACGCGATCGATGACGGGCGCATGGCTGCCGCGGCTATCGACAAATGGCTCAAGAGGTGATGGGAAACGGCTGAACGGGAGCGAAACTGGCCGTCATGTAATATTTGTGTGGTTACGGCCGGTGACAGATTTGGACAGGACTTGACACTGTCGCCTAGAATAGGGTTGACAGCGCGGCAGCGGACATTATCCTACGTTGCTGTCGCAGGGGAGTTTCCTTTCTGAGGTTCAGGGCAACGACGCGGCTTTCCAGCAGGCTGGGACGAGACAATTCAAAACTCGGTTTTGCTGACGGTCGGGGACTGACGGACGGGCTTGAGGCTCGGATGGCCGAAGGCCGCTGGATCACAGTTTCTCATTGAGGCACCACGTTCGGCACATGACGACCGTGCAGGTTGACAGGGCCGTCCCCACAGACGTGCACCTGTCGAGCGGTCTGGAGGTACGCCATGAACGGCAGCGACTTCTACCGCGGGCTCGAGGAACTCCACTACTGGACACGTCATCTTCAACAGAACGCAGGCGGTCCGGATGGAACAGGCAACGACGCGATAATCACAGCCTTGGCACATTTAGAGAACAACCTGAATCGCATTGCGGCGGCATATGCAGACATGTTGAACGACCATGTCAGCGAATGCAGGCAATTGCGGGAACAGGTCGTGGCGATGAGCGAAAAGGAACGTAAGCGGATCGGCCGGGACCTGCACGACTCGCTGGGGCAGAACCTCATGGGGCTTACTTTCATGGGCGGAGCCCTAAGCAGGAAGCTGCATGGTCAGCAATTGCCGGAGGCCCAGGAGGCGGACCGGCTGAATGAGTTCGCTGGCGAGTGCGTCCGTCAGGTGCGGGCGATGGCGAGAGGGCTCTCGCCCGTGGAGATGCGGGGCAACGAACTGGTCACGAGAGTAAAGAGTCTGACGGCGGACGTCGAGCAGGTATTCAAAGTACAGTGCCGACTCGACCATACGTGCCACGAAGATACAGCAATCGACGACGCAACGGCCTGTCATCTATATCACATTATACAAGAATCTGTCACCAACGCGGTCAAACATGGCAACGCTCGCAGAATCGATATCCAGTTGGAGGCGAAGCGGGAGTCTCTGGCACTGAGTGTCCGCGATGATGGGGCCGGCTTCCGTCACAGCGAGCCGGCGAGCGGAATCGGACTGAGCATCATGCGACACCGGGCAGAGCTGATCGGCGGAGAACTTGAGGTCCAATCATGCCCGGGGGCGGGGACGACGGTGACATGCATGGTTAGACGACTGAAGGGGTAGCACGGCGACCGAACACCAGACCGCGAGGGAAGCATCGCCCTGGGCAGTGGTCTGTGAGGAACGTTACCGCCAGCAGGCGCGGAAGAATTCCTGCGCTTCTGTCAGGTATTGGAAGGTGTTGTCCTTGTCCCCTGACTTCCGAATTGGGACACCCGGTCAGTGGATCAGGTCGTAGAGCTGCTGCTGTTCGGCATCCATTCGAAGGAGAACCCGGCGAACCGCGGGGTCGTCGGGCAGCGTGAAAGCCATTTCATACATTGTCTGTGTCAGCTCCGCTGCGCGCGTGGGACTCATCGTCATGCCCGCTTCATGCAGACGCCGTTCAAGTTCCTTGTAGATCGTGTAGGCCACGAAGGCCACGAGCACATGGGCTTCGATGCGTCCCCGGCGACGGTGGAATATCGGCCGGATGCGAAGGTCCGTCTTGGAGATCCGGAACGCCTTCTCGATATGCCACAATTGGCCGTAGCTTTTGATGACCGCTTCGGCCGGCAGATCCGTGTTCGTCAGGTAACCCTTCAGGCCATCCCACCGGGCGGCCTGTTCGATCTGCGACTCATCGATCTGGACTTTGACCTCGCCGCTGAGCTTCAGGAATCGGTTGTAGCCGCAGTTGTTCAGGTGCTCCTTCGTCAGTTTTCCTGAACGGACACGCTTGCGCAACCGCCCCAGGCCGCGATCGCGGTTGTGAGCGTCCTTTTTGGCCCGACTGTCGGAGTAACTGACGATCCGCCGACGGCCCGCCGGCTGGTCGATCACCACGGACTGCCCATTGGTCAGGGCCGCGCAGCGTCCGAGGATCTCCGCCTGCACCGCCTGCGTCTCATTGCGGAGCCGGGCGGCGACGATGAACGGATACTTCGCTGCGTCCAGAGCGTCGAGATTGTCCTTGCTGAGCATCGCGGCGTCGGCCACCACCACGGGCTTGCCGAAGTGGTACCGCCGCTCAATGCCCTCAAGCAGCGGGATGAGCGTCTTTCCCTCAAACGTGTTTCCCTCGAAAATGTCGTACCCGATGGGATAGCCGTTCTGGCCGACCAGCAGGCCCAGCATGATCTGCGGGTTCTGGAATTTGCCGTCCTTGGAAAAGCCGATCTTTCGCAGATCGTCCTCGTCTTCCGCCTCAAAGTACAGGCTGGTCACGTCGTAGAAGACGACGCTGATTCGCTTGAGGATTTTGCGCGAGTATCGGTAGGCGATCGCTTGCGCCTGCTGGCTGTAGTGCTTGTTGAGGCGGTCGAGGAACAGGTAGATGCTGTCAGGCGAGACGGTTTTGCCCTGATAGCGATAGAGGTAATCGACGGTCTTGAGCTTGCTGGTGGGGTAGACCAGGCGGGCGACGACGATGTCACGGAACAACGGCTCGGGGATCGCGTTGAATCCGATCTCGTCGAAGAGCCGGCCGAAGATGATTTCCGGGCCGAGCGTGCGAATGGAGGCGTTGGCGAGGGCTTGAATGAAGTCCAGGACGGCGGCGTTGTCGCGCTGGTCCTCGGGGAACAGGTCGTACTGCCTGCTCTGGCGACGGATGAACTGCTCGCCCAAAGCCACCAGGCGGTTGACCTGCTCGGGATCACGGGCCGATCCAACGGTTCTGACGACCCGATAGCCATGGTTGGACTTGTCGATGACCTGAACGCTGACCGAGCCGGATTTGTTGGGCTTCCTTCGGACGAACATGGGCCCCATCTTGCCCGCGGGACACCCAAATCCGCAACACCTTCCTTGTCAAATAAGGACTTACATCACTTTTTCGAGCCTGCTCGGAACTCAGGAAGGGGTAGCACGGCGACCGAACACCAGACCGCGAGGGAAGCATCGCCCTGGGCAGTGGTCTGTGAGGAACGTTACCGCCAGCAGGCGCGGAAGAATTCCTGCGCTTCTGTCAGGTATTGGAAGGTGTTGTCCTTGTCCTTCACTTCGATCTCGACCACGAAATCACCCGTGTAGCCTGCTTTGTGCATGTGCGCCAGAAAGCCGGCCATGTCGATCTCGCCCCGGCCGAAAGCAACGGATTCGGCGCCGATCTGGTCTTTCAGGTGGACGAGGGCAATCGTGCCGGCGAGCAAATTGTAGGCCTCGCGCCAGTGCACGCCGGCGGTATGGAAATGGCCGAGTTCCAGCAAGGTCTTCATGCGGGGATCGTTAATACCTTCGATCACCTGGCGATAGTCGTCGAGGGTCTTGATGCATGTGCCGCAGTGGTTCTGGATGACCGGCGTGATCGGCAACGACTCCACGGCGTCGAGGAACGGCCTGGCGGCGCGGATCTGCGTGGCGATAGAATTAGCCCGATAGCCGACTGTGGAGGCACCTAAAGCGCTGGCAAAGTGGGCTGCCTTTACCGCTCGGGCCAGCGACGTCTCGAAATTGTCGTTGATCGTGGGCAACTGCACGGAGGCAAAGGCTATACCACAGGAACGGGCAAGGTCGAGATAGTATGCCGGGTCTCTTTCGGTATCGAAGGCGGCACTGGTCCACGTGCAGTAGCCCTCGAACTTGCGGTAGCCCAGCCTGGCGTAGGCAGGCAAGATCTCTTCGAGCGACAGGTCCGGGTTACAGGCGGAGCTTACAACCAGATTGTCCTTATCCCACTGCATAACTGTGAACCCTCGATCGCGGGACTGGAATAGCCAGACCCGGCAGACTCTAGCCATCGCCGGGAGCACATCGCACTCATCCCAGCACAATAACCGCGTCACCGGCTTTGCGGCCAGGATAGCGATTCGGTTCGGCTTGTCGACTCTTCGGCCCTGCAGAGCCCTGTTGCCCTTCAGCAGCAAGAGGGGGACATCTGCTCCCGCGAAAGACCGGTCTTTCTGGTGGTGTCAGGATGGCATACGAGGTGGCGGGCCTACCGTCTTGCCGAGAACGAGGCGAGAGGCCACGGCAGACTTTATTGTCGAAGTGCGGCGATTGTGCATGCGTTCAACCAACAGCCTTACGGCGTGCTGGCCCATTGTCTCCGGATCGCTTGTCAGATTGGTAACAGGGTGCCCTTCATCAACTTGGTCGCTTCGACAGATGATCGATACGTCTTCCGGACAACGTATATTGAGCTTTCGCAGGACCCGTAAGAGCCCTTTGCCATCATTGAAACACACTATGGCTGTCGGACGCGATGGCAAAGACAACATCTGTGCCGTTGCATGCTCGAACATCGTGGACAGAGCGGCCTGGACTATCCACTCAGCCCTGATCTGCAAGCCCCGGTGCTCAGCGGCCTGCCGCAAATAGCCGAGGAGGCGATGCGCATCTGGATCAATTTGCCTCCCCACATCGTCCTGCATTCTGCAAGCGGCAACAAACCCCAGAGTGGTATGCCCGCGTTCTGCCAGGTGATTGATCGCCGTATGTGCCTCAGCCTCAATATCAACCGCTACACAATCGACCTGTGCGTCCTTGACCCAATAATCCGCCACGACCACGGGAATATCTTCGGACGAATACATGCTGATGTACTGCTGATCGAACGTACCGCAAAGAATCACCCCGCCCACCTCCTCGGGAATCGGAGGTCTATAGTCTCTCAATGGCACGCGCACGTAGCCAAAGACCTTCTCGTGCTTGACCGCCAAACCAAGGGTCCGCGCCATCTGACGTACGCCTGCATGAACCCGGCCGTAATAGGTTCCGCGGGCCTCAATGCCTGGCTTGTTGCCCTGGATCTGCGCAAGGAGGATTGTTGTAGCCGTGCTGAACCACCGAGCGGCGAAACGTTCTCTACCTACGAACGTACCCTGTCCTTTTATACGATAGACTAGTCCCCGCGCGACGAGGATCTTCATTGCTTCTCGGATTGTGAAACGGCTGACGCCGTACTCGTCGGCAAGATCCGTTTCTTTTGGGATCTGCTTATCAAAGTGACCGGCCGAAATGCGCTGCGCCAAACGCCCGGCAAGCCATTTGTACTTCGGTCTTGGCGCGGGGGCCTTTTTTCTGCGGACTGGAGTCGAACGGGAACCCATTGCGACCTCGAATACCATGCTCAACGATGCGCATCATAAGAACATGTTACCAGCGAACATCACAAGACACCACATCTTTCACGGCAAGTGGAAGTCTTTTGCTCATCACGACTTACATGCCTCTTTGCGTCGCTTGTCCGGACATAACTGTTCACTCCTGGAAAAGCCCGCAAAACTGCCCTCCCCAGCGGCACGACCAACTCGTAGATATTCGAAGTCTACAAATCCTTTCGTAACCACATGTTAAGTAAGGCGGCCCGTTTTTGTCCAGCGGGCTGCCACAGGGTTGGCACGGAACTTGCCTACGTATGTATGTCGGTAGCGGGTGTGGTCAAATGCGTGATGCAATCGGTTGGACAACACGGACGGACGTCGGCATATGCGTGATCGCCGAGGTAGAGATCATCCGCGCTGACAGACGGCTTGCAGTCTACTCACTTCCAGATTTCATCAAGAACAGCCGCTGTTCACAGACACACAGCTTTCAGAGCATCGTAGCGATTGGTAGCCAACAAGGCATTTGCGGGCTGCGACCGGTATGCGTTCCGCACGCGGAGCGATTGGTGCATCGGCCGTCCTGTTGGTCGGTCGAATTCTATCTACACATTTGGGAACATTTCGGAGGACTGTCACATGACGTACCGTAGAAGTCTGCGGACGCCTCTTCTGGCTGCTCTGCTTGCCTGTCTCTTAGCGGGCCTTGCCTCGGCCCAGACTCCCGTTACGTCGGTCACCATCGCCGACAAGGCTGGCGTCACCACCGCCAACTATCCTATGATGCTCTCGATCATCTTTAAGCAAGGAGACGTGGCTGACCACGTCACCGCCAAGATCGGAGCACAGAGTCTCACTACCCAAACCGACGTGAAGGTCCGCTGGCCGGACAACAGTGTCAGGCACGCGTTGGTCTCGTTCGTCATCCCGACCATGCCCGCCAATGGCTCCGTGACCGTCGATCTGATCGACGGCGGCACGAACGCCAACAGCACGTACTTGACGAAGGCCCAGCTGCTGGCCACAGACTTTGACGCGCGGATGGCGATCACACCCGCTGGCGAAGGCACAACGACGATCACCGCTCGCAACCTGCTGAACGGCATTTCCGATCCCGAGTACTGGATCAAAGGTGACGTCTGCACTGAGTTTCTCATCCGCGACTTCAGCCAGAACATCGACAACCAACTGAACGTGCAGTTTTACGTCCGCTACTTCCCCGGCTGGGACGGTTTTCGGGTCGATTCGGTCGTCGAGAACTGCTGGTGCGAGTATCGCGGCAATGTGACCTATGATTTCGATCTTCAGTTGGGCAACAGCAACCCGCAGAGCGTCTTTTCCAAAACCGATTTCACCCACAATGTGTGTGCCCGCTGGCACAAGGTCTTCTGGCAGGGCGATACGCCACCGGAAGTCGAGATCCGTTACGATATTCACTATCTCATTTCGACGGGAATGCTGCCGAACTACGACACCACCCTGGTCGTACCCGAACAGACTATCAATAACACCTATTCCGGCTGGCTGGCCTCTGCGCATGACCTCATGGAACCCGGTCTCACAAGGACCGAGTATCCGGACACCGGCGGATACGCCGATCGGCCGATCTATTCGATGGCGTCCGTTCGTTATCTGCTGACGATGGACAATCGGCAAAAAGCGATTGTCCTTGCGGCCGGCGACACCTCCGGCTACACGCCGGTCCACTTTCGCGAATCCGACCCGAACCGAACATTCTTCAATCACATTATGAGCGTTGATGATCGGCCGACGCTCTGGACCGAAAGGCTCGACTACATATACACGGACCCCGCCGACCGTCTTCCAAGTCCCATTGGACCGACCAATACGATATGGCATGTCGACGAGCCGCATCAGCCGTCGTTTGCCTACATCCCCTACATGATCACCGGCGACTACTATTATCTGGAGGAGATGTACTTCGTGGTCAGTTGGGACATACCCGACAGCAATCCCAAATACCGCAACTACGCCGACGGTTGGATTATCAGCGAATGCCGGGGCGTTGCCTGGGTGATGCGCAACCTCGTCGACGCAGCCATCATGGCCCCCGATGCTGATACGCTGGAAAAGAATTATTTCAACGATAAGATTCAGAACACCATCGACCGCTGGCATAATGTTTACCTCAACGGCGACTTTCCGACCACCCACCACTTTGTGGGCCAGGACATTAGAACGTCGGAATTCGAAGACAGGTGCAAGAAATACTTCAGCCCATGGCAAGACGATTTCATGATGATCGTTATGGCCCACATGAGAGACATGGGCTATGACACCCAGTCTGTCATGGATTGGGTTGGGGACACCCTCGTCAACCGCTTCCACAATCCCGACCTGAACTGGTACCGCGGAGCACCGTATCACATGGCCGCCATGTACGATGACGGCACAGGTGTCCTGCACAAGTACGCGACATGGCCGGAAGTCAACGCCGCATGGGTAAGCCAGCCCGGCCCGGACCACTTCAACCCGATCGGCGATGATGACTATCCGATCATTGCCCGTGCTGCCATGAGTTACGTTCTGAATCTGCCAAACGGCCAGGACGTATGGAACTGGTATGACGGCATCCTGCCCGGCAAGAACGTACTGAACGCTTCGCCGGGCTGGGCAATTGTGCCGCCCAACTACGTGCCGCCAGCCGACGTGACCCCGCCGGCAGCGCCGACAGATCTGGAGGTGATTGACGTCACCTACAGCAGTGCAACCGTTCGCTGGACTGCGCCGGGCGATGATGGCAATACCGGCACCGCGACCAGTTACGATCTGCGCTACTCGACGGACCCGATCACGACAGCCAACTGGTGGAGCGCAACTCCGGCAACCGGCGAGCCGACGCCGGCGCTGGCAGGAACAACCCAGTCCATGGTCGTCACCGGCCTGAACGATAACACGACGTACTACTTCGCGATGAAGGCGTCTGACGAAGTACCGCACACCTCGGACCTGTCCGAGAACACCAGCGGCACAACACCGCTGGAACCGGATCTGACCGCGCCGGCGGCCGTCAGTAACCTGGCAACGAGCAACGCGACGACCAGCAGCATCACACTGACCTGGACGGCCCCCGGGGACGACGGCACGACCGGCACCGCTAACAACTACGACATCCGCTATTCCACACAGATGATCGATAACGACAATTGGGACTCTGCCACGCAGATCGCAGGCGAGCCCGCACCCTCGGTAGCAGGCACCAGCGAAAGCATGACCGTCAGCGGATTGGCCGACGGAACGACCTACTACTTCGCCATGAAGACCTCGGATGAAGTGCCCAATACGTCCGGTCTCAGCAACGTCGTCACTCGCACGACCGTCGCCATCCCGCCAGTCGTCCAGTTTGCTGCCAGCAGCGCCAGCGGTTCGGAAGGGACCACGCCAGCCAGCATCACCGTTACGTTAGACAAGACCTGGGACCAGACGGTCGTCATCAACTACGCGATTACCGGCGGCACGGCTGTTGAAGGCACCGACTTCACTGTACCGCAGACCGGCGGCAACGTCGTGATGGCACTGAAACGTGATGCCACCCTGGTAGCCGGTGGCGCCCTTTCAAGCCAGTTCGGCTTGCTGACCGACAATGACGTCGTTCAGGCAACAGTCAAAGACGCGGTCATGGTCCCGGACCAGAACAGCCGCTATAAGAACTATGGCACGACCTCGCAGGCCCAGGGTAGCTACATCGTGATCGGCTTCAACCTGTCCGCGTACACAGGCGCCACTGTCAACAAGGCCGAGCTGCGGCTGCGCAGTGGCAGTGGCAATACCGCCATGCAGTGGGCCGGCATCAAGAGCCACGATTGGGCAGAAGGCAAGAAGGCCAACGACTACCCAGGCGCAGACCCGGCAGCCGAAGGCGTCTGCTGGGCGCATCCGAACGGGCTGTACACCGCTGCCACTGGTGCACTCGGCTGGGGTGCTAATTCCGATTCGATGTTCAGTGCCACCAGCGACGGCGACGACATCTACGCACTGACCAACTTCACGAGCACGCCCGGCGGAGCCGCCTGGGTCGTTGCAAACGTGACGAGCATTGTTCAGGACTGGCTCAACAGCAGCAAGCCCGACTATGGCCTGTTCATCAGCGACGGGAACAATACCCCGTACCTCAGCGAGTACAGCGCTGCCTACCAGCCGGTTCTGTTCCTGGATGCCGATCTTCCGAATCAGCAACTTCGCTTCGCTCCGGGCGAAACGAGCAAGACGATCGACCTGACAATCATCGACGATACTGCAATGGAACCGAGCGAAACGATCGAGCTGACACTATCCAGCCCGGTCAACGCGACCCTGGGCAGCCAGGCTACCTTTACCTACACGATCGTAGACAATGATAACCAGACCCCCACCGTCGATGCTGGCACCGATCAAACGATCACCCTACCAGCCTCGGCGAATCTGTCGGGTACGGCCAGCGATGATGGCCTGCCCAATCCGCCAGGCGCCTTGACCTATACCTGGAGCCAGGTCAGCGGGCCCGGCACGGTAACCTTCGGTGACACGTCCGCGCTTGCCACGACCGCGACGTTCAGCGTCGACGGCACCTACGTTCTGCAACTGCAGGCCAGCGACAGCGTCCTGTCCGCCACTGACACGGTGACCATTACCGTCAACCCGGTGCCCAATGAGGCGCCGATGGTCGACGCCGGCAGCGACCAGACCATCACGTTGCCAACCGATACGGTTACGCTGGCTGGTACGGCCTCTGATGACGGCCTGCCGAATCCGCCGGCTTCGGTAACCACAACCTGGTCGAAGGTCTCCGGCCCCGGTACCGTAACGTTCGCTGACGCCAATGCGACCGGCACCACCGCTACCGTCAGCACCGACGGCACGTACGTCCTGCAACTGCAGGCCAGCGACGGTGCCTTGTCGAGCACGGATACGGTCACGATCACCGTCAATCCACCAATAACCGTGCAGTTCAGTACGACCAGCGCCAGTGGCGACGAGGGAACGACCTCCGTGAACCTCACGGTCAGCCTCAGTGCCGCATCGAGCCTCCCTGTCACTGTCGACTATGCCGCTACCGGTGGCACCGCAACCGAAGGCAGCGACTTCACCCTGCCTGCCACGGGCAACAAATTGGTCGCCCTGAAGCGTGATGCGACCCTGACCCAAGGCGGAGCGATTGCTTCTCAGTTCACGACACTGGGTGACACTGACGTCGTTCAGGCAACTGTCAAAGACGCGGTGATGGTTCCGGACCAGACCAGCCGCTATAGGAACTATGGTACACGCCTGCAGGCGAACGGCGGCTACATCGTGGTCGGTTTCGACCTGGCCGCCTACGATGGAAGCGTTGTAAACAAGGCCGAGCTGCGGCTGCGGTCTGGCAACGGCAATACCGCCATGCAGTGGGCCGGCATCAAGAGCCATGACTGGGCAGAAGGCAATAAGAACGGCGACTTCCCCGGCCTGGATCAGGCACTCGAGGGCGTTTGCTGGGCACATCCGAACGGGTTGTACACCTCTGCCACTGGTGCGCTGGGCTGGGGTGCCAACTCCGATTCGATGTTCAGCACAACCAGCGACGGCGATGACATCTACGCACTGACCAACTTCACGAGTACGCCCGGCGGGGCTACCTGGGTCGTTGCGGACGTAACGAGCATCGTTCAGGACTGGCTCAACAGCAGCAAGCCCAACTACGGCCTGTTCATCACCGACGGAAACAATACGCCCTATCTAAGCGAATACGGGGCTGACTATCAGCCCGTGCTGTTCCTGAACCTTACCCTTCCTGACCGCTCGGTTACGTTTGCACCGGGCGAGACCAGCAAGACCATCCCGTTGACGATCGTGGATGACACCTTAGCTGAGTTGAGCGAGACGATCGAGATCACCCTCAGCAATCCGACCAATGCTTCGCTCGGAACCAACACCACCTGTACGTACACCATCCTCGACAACGACAACCAGCCCCCCACCGTTGATGCCGGCACCGATCAATCGATCACCCTGCCGGACTCGGCCAGTCTGTCGGGTATTGCTGACGATGACGGGCTACCAAATCCGCCAGGCGCTCTTACCTACACCTGGAGCCAGGTCAGCGGGCCGGGTACGACGACGTTTGCTGATGCCAACGCGATCAACACCACCGCCACCTTCAGCACCGACGGCACGTACGTCCTGCAGCTGCTTGCTGACGACGGAGCCCTCACGACCAGTGACACCGTTACGATCACTGTCGATCCCGCCCCGACGGTACAGTTTGACCAGACGACCAGCAGCGGTAGCGAAGGCACCACGTCCGTCAGTCTGACCGTATCCCTCAGTAGTGCATTGTCTGAGCCTGTCACAGTGGACTACGCGGTAAGCGGCGGCACCGCAAGTATAGGTAGCGACTTTGCCCTGTCGGGCCTCAGCAACGAAGTCGTTGCCCTGAAACGCGACGCGACGCTGACTCAGGGCGGAGCGATTGCTTCTCAGTTCGGTGAGGCTGGGTGACAGTGACGTTGTTCAGGCAACAGTCAAGGACGCGATGATGGTCCCGGACCAGAACAGCCGCTATATGAACTATGGTACACGCCTGCAGGCGAACGGCGCCTACATCGTGGTCGGTTTCGACCTGGCCGCCTACGATGGAACCGTTGTGAACAAGGCCGAGCTGCGGCTGCGGTCTGGCAACGGCAATACCGCCATGCAGTGGGCCGGCATCAAGAGCCACGACTGGGCAGAAGGCAATAAGAACGGCGACTTCCCCGGCGCGGATCCGGCAACCGAAGGGGTTTGCTGGGCGCATCCGAACGGGCTGTACACCTCTGCAACCGGTGCGTTGGGCTGGGGTGCCAACTCCGATTCAATGTTCAGCGCCACCAGCGACGGCGATGACATCTACGCACTGACCAACTTCACCAGCACGCCCGGCGGAGCCACCTGGGTCGTTGCGGACGCAACGAGCATCGTTCAGGACTGGCTCAACGGCAGCAAGCCCAACTACGGCCTGTTCATCACCGACGGAAACAACACGCCGTATCTCAGCGAGTACGGGGCTGACTATGAGCCGGTGCTGTTCCTGGATTGCACCCCGCAGAATGGCCGGTTGACTTTCACCCCAGGACAGACGACCCAGACGATCGAGCTGACAGTCGTCAATGACATCCTGGCGGAACAGAACGAGACGATCGTTGTGTCCCTCAGCAATCCTTCAGGAGCGACACTGAGCAGCAACAGTTCGCATACCTACACGATCACAGATAACGACTAGACGGCCAATCTTGCAGGGCGGTCCTTAAGACAACGGGCTCGCCAGCCTTTCAGTTGGCGAGCCCGTGCTTTTCTTGCTCCTGCCGTGTGACAGTCACACGTTCGTCTGCGTCTTGGCCAGACGGTCCAGATCGCGCCGGGGGGACTCGAACCCTCGACCGCGGGATTAGAAATCCCGTGCTCTATCCAACTGAGCTGACCGGCGCTAATCCTCCAATTACGACCGCTTGCATCCTCCCAAGCCCAACTGCATGAGCGGCTTTTTACCGCCCGCGCCGCCTTCGCCTGAACAAACGCAAGCCCGGGGAAGTTTATCGCAAACAGATGCCGACGTAAATACGGCGAGCGAACACTAAGGCCTGCCGAAGTCAGGCTGGCGTATCAGCCTTGGTCGTCTTTTCGAAGAGACACAGCAACGCCAGCGGATCCTCGCAAAGAGTGGCCTTGGCGGTGAGGTTCAGGCCGGCGGCGGCGACTTCGGCGAAGAACTGGGGCAGCGTCACCGGCCGGCTGGCGCGGTCGGCGAGGCCGACCAGACGCTTCAATCGCCAGCGCACCCAGGAGCGCAGGCGTTTCGTGTTGCAGGAAATGATGACGTAACGACGGCTCACGCGGGCCAGTTCCACGAAGATCCGGGCCCGCAGGTCCGGATGGTCGATGTGATTCAGCAGGCGGTGACAGAAGATCAGATCGACCGCGCCGTCAGGAAGGCGGATGTCCTCGGCCGTGGTAACTACGTACTCCGCAGCCAAGTCTGGATTGTCCTGGCGGGCAACTTCCAGGCAGACATCGCTGGAGTCCGCCAGGACGACCTTGTCGGCGCATTCGGCGAGCACGGACGTCAGACGACCCGGGCCAGCCGGAAGGTCCATGGCTACATCCACGCGACCCACATGGGCAAGCACCTCTCTCAGAGCATCCTGCTCGTTCAGGTGGGTCTGAGCGTGCTTGCCGCCGGGACGGAAACCGTCTCGATAGCGTTCGACCTTCTGCCGCTCGTGGAAGCGGGCCTGAAACTGTACGGATTCGTCAACCACATCGTTCTCCGGTACCGATCGACTGATGGCGGAACAGCATTAGACGCGCCATTAGGATGCTGGTTTCGACGCCATATGCACCGTTATGCCAGTCTGCTAGAGTAACCAGGCTTCCCGGTTGCGCCAACGGCTGGTATGGGGCAATGACTCAGTGCTCGTAGAGACCGTCTATGCGGGCCTTCGTGAGGTAGGGGTTGTGTGAGGTGTACGGCGAGCCGGTGACCGTGGTGAGGTCGTGCGGCGGATAATGGCTGGCACTGATCCAGTTCTGATTCGGCGAATCGGCGACCGGCTCGCCCTGGTCGTCGAACTCCAGTTGGATCACATATTCCTCGTAGCGATCTCCGGTCAGAGGGATGGGGGGCGGCGTCAGGTCGGAGTTGGCCCAGACCTGCACGTCGATCTCGACGATCCGCTCGTTACCCAAGTCGGGCGATTCGCGGAAATCTGCCTGGTATTTGTAGATCGCGTGGTTCCAGACCTCGTCACCCCGCGCAGGAGGCGCGGCGTCGACCCGCATGTCGGTCTGCAGCGGAACACGGTTATCGCGGACGCAGATACGAAGGATGCGGTAGAGTTCGTCACAGTAACCGTCAATATCCTCCCCCAGCCCGCTTGTCGGCGGTCCCGGCGGAATGTAATCGACGGTAAGATCCGGGTCGGTATAGGGCGTGTTGTCTGCCAGGGCGGTATAAAGGCCTTTCATCTCATCCTGGGTAAAGGAGATGCCGTTCCTGGTGGTCGCCTGGGGCTCCGTCAGCAGGATAGACGCGATGGACCATCCCCAGCAATGCCCCCACCACCACTGGCCGCCGACTTCATTGGCCATGGCCCAGGCGCGGGCATTGGTGCCGTAAACGCGATCGTATTTGTCAAGACAGCCGCCGGCATCATATAACGTCGCCCCGTAACCAGGGTTCCACGGCCACCACCAGCCGTTCCACGGCCTGTAGTCGGCCTCCCCCGTCTCGACGTAACTGCTGGTGACAGTGGCCGGGGAATTCTGGGCGAGCAGGATATAGTACCAGCCTTGTTTGCCCTTGGGGACGGTATAGGAACAGGGGTTGCCCTGGGCAACCACCAGTCCGGCGACGCCAGGGTCGGTCGGGAGATTCGATTCGGAGCCGTCGGTGTAGATCAGCTGGACCTCGGCGCCGCTGACCGTCAACACGCCGCCGAACTGCGATGGTACGTACACCCGGCCGGTGTCCTCGACCGCCAGATCCGTACCGTAGCCCAAGGGAACAGTGCGCATATCCTCCAGTTCGCCGAAACCTACACGAATGGAGAGGATGCTCAGAGCAGTGGTGCCGGCGGCATCGGTGGCTGAGATGAAAACCTGCCGCAAGCCAGCCAGGTCAGGCGTAACCAGCCCCGCCCAGGCATACCGCCCCGTAGCGGCATCCTCGCGCAGGTGAATCGTCGGCCCGCCGATCTGGCTGAGGTCGGCGATGACAGACCGGATGGCATTGCGCGTGGCGGTAACGGTCGCGGAGACGGCGACCAGTGTCTGCTCGCCCGGCAAAAGAACGCCTTCGAAGGTGACGTCGGAGATACCCAGCGCATCGGAGCCGGCACCCAACAGACTGAGATTGGATGAACAGTCACAGACAAAGCAAAGTGATGTGGCCAGCAGACATGAGGCTGCAAGCCGCCGTCCCCACGAATGATTGCGCATACACCAAGCCCCCCGAGGAGGTCCCCTGCTGTAAGTCCGCCGGCAGCGCACGGCGCGGCCGCGCTTGTTGCGGGCAAAACCGCATCGCGGATGGCGGGCTCCCGTATTGGCACTCACCGCCCTTTACATATCACGGAACGAATTGAACCCCCTGGATTCCAGACAATACTAGACCCATGCCAAGGCGGCTTCAAATCGGCCGAACGTGCATCGCAGGCGGTGCTTGCCTGCCGGGCCCGTTTGCCGGAACATGGCTGACATGAGCATTTATGGCCTGGAAGGCGTGACATACATGACAGCGACGATCGATTGGCAACACCTTCAAACCCTCGCGGGCGGGTCGGTCATTCCCTTGGCAAAATTGGGTGTGCTGGTGGCCTTGGGGGCGATACTGTTCCGCAAGCAGGTAATAACCAAGACGACGGTCGACGCGCTGTTGCGCGTCACAGTGGCACTGCTGCTGCCCTGCTACATTGCCACGAGCATCCTGCCGCAGTTTCGGCCCGGGCAGGCATTCTACCACGGGTGGTACTTCCTGCCGATCAGCGCGGTCCTGATGATCGGAGCGTTCGCCGTACTCGCCTGGCCGATCTCGCGGGCCGGGCGCAACTGGCTGGAACCCCGTTATACGCTGGCGACGTTGTCGTTCCATAATGCGGGCTATCTGGCCTTGCCGATCATTGCGGAGCTCTATGGCTACGGGCAGCTGAAGGCCCAGCAGGGGGCGATGCTGGCGCTGCTGTTCCTGTTTATCATGGGGGTCAGCCCGCTGCTGTGGTCAGTGGGCGTGCTGGCGTTCCGCGAGACGGAGGGGACCAACGGCGAGGCAACGTGGCGAAAGGCGATCTCGCCGCCGTTTGTAGCGAGCGCGACGTCGGTAACGGCCTGCCTTCTACACATCCCGCAGCAGGTAAATCCGGCGGTGCTCAAGCAGATCCTCTCGCCGTTCGCCGCCTTGGGGGCGTGCACGGTGCCGATGATGATGCTGATCCTCGGAGCGACGCTGGCGCAGCTCGATCACTCGTACCGGCCGTCTCGCTGGTTGACGGCGGCTGCCCTGTCGTTGCGGCTGGTCATCTTTCCAGGGCTGGTGTTCGGGCTGCTGAGCCTGTTGCTGGCCTGGGGGGTTCTTGACCGGCCCAAGGCGCTGATCCTGTTCATCGAGTCGGCGATGCCGACGGCCGTGGCGATCGTCGTGATCGCGCATCGATACGCCGGTCAGCGCGTGGCGCACGCGGCCAGTGGCCTGATCTTCCAGCAATATGTCGCCGCGGCCATAACCCTGCCGCTGTGGCTGACAGTCTGGGGTGCCATGTACGGCTTCGGGCTATAGCCAGCTCAGACGGATATGGACGTGCAGCTCCGTCGGAGCCACGTCGGCGGCTGCCAGATCCACCGTGACGATCTGACCGTCACGAATCGGTGGCGGAATGAAGAATTTCACCTTCCGCGTGTCGGCCCAGCGTCCCCTGCCGCGGCAGGTCGGGCAGATAAACGGCTCGGCCAGCCCCATGCCCTGACAGTCTGCACAGATCCTGGTCACGGGCACCTGAAGCCGGACTTGGGCGCCGCCCCGGGCTGTCTCGGGAGACAGGATCAATTCTACGTGAACGGGAGGCGCTGCGCCTGTTCCAGCGGCGCAAACCCGGCGGCGGCGCCGACGGCTGACATCATTTCCCCCAACACCGATCCGAGGGCCGCATTGCTGGTGCCCCCCTGCCGGGCAACCGTGACCTCCGCGTAGGTCGTCTGGCGGCGATAGGAAAAGAAGACTTCGTCATAACGTCGCCGGCGGACAGGATCACCCAACGTCTCATAGGCTCGGTTCAGGCGGACAAATTCTGCTGAATCCGAGGAGCCCATTACGTCCGGGTGGGCCTGAAGGGCCTTGCGCCGGTAAGCCGCACGGATTTCCTCGGCTGACGCCGTGGGCACCAATCCGAGGATCGCATAGAGATCTTCAATGTCCGCCATAGTTCGCCAATCCACGATCGCGACCGGGCGTTTCGGGCCGCTGTTGGCAACTGCCTGGTCTCACAGGGAGTATAGCATTTGCGACGGGGGGTATGCATCGAAAAAAACCGCGATGAAAAGGCGGGACAGGCCCTCAGCCGCCTGGCACGACTTGACAGACAAGGCCTAAAGCCGTTCAATACCATACCTGACCTGAAGGGCGATTAGCTCAGTTGGCTAGAGCGCCTGCTCGACACGCAGGAGGTCACTGGTTCAAGTCCAGTATCGCCCAGTTCACATCCGTCCGTAATCCAAAGGTTTACGCGAGAACATCCTCCTGCAATCCTCCTTCGCGGTCTTGGCACTACACTTTTGGCTACACTTTTGGAGGCCATGGCCATGCCGAGAAGTCGACCCGCATCAGACCCAATTTCGTTCCACAAGCATACCGGCCAGTATTACGTGACCCGAGGTAGCAAATACATCTACCTCGGGGCTGAGCGACACGCCGCCCTGGACAGGTACTACCGGCTGGCAGCCGGAATCCCCGAGCCGCAGGCGGCCGCTGCCGGCGTGTCGATCTCGGCCAAGGAGCTGGCCAGCCGGTTTCTCCAATCGCAGCGGGCCAACTGGCGGAGCCCGGAAAGCACGTTCCAGAGCTACCAGGGATGGCTTGGCCGCTTCCTCGCGGACCATCCGGGCCTGCGGGCGGATGAGTTCACCGTGGAGGCCTTCGCGGCCTGGAAGGTCTCACTTAGAAACCGACGCTACTCGGCGGAATCCATCAACCACTACATGGTGGCCGTGCGGGCGATGTACCGGTTCGCCGAGGATGCCTGCATCCTGGCAACTGTTCCCCGGCTGCGGCGCGTGAAGAACGAACGGATACCCGGTCAAGCGTCTCCAGAAGCTGCGCCATCAAGGTCCGAGACATCAAGTAGAACAGACAAGCCAGCGAACCCCGAGTGTGAATCCAGCGTAAGAGTCGCAGGGTAGGCCATATTCGTCTGAGTCAGTACGATCTGGGCAATCCGGCGAGATGCATCGAGCTGCGTCAGATGCAACCACGACACTGCAGCCAGCGATTTGGCTGAGAAGCGGCGCGGCTTGGTCTCGGTCCTGGGGGCCTCGCCGAAGTACCCGAGCGGGTCAGCAATTCTGCGTAAGGGTTTCATGATTTGTCCTCGCTTCTTCGTGTTAAGAGTTATGGCGGCGGACTTCGGGGGCGACCTTGTCTGGCCGCCCCCCTACGTGCCGCTCCGAATCCTAGTTATTCGATTCGCCCAGCAAGCCGCGGAGACGATGATTCCGGGGGGAGCCATTGACCTGCGGGGCGGACTTCGACTGCTCGGTGTCAGAAGACCCATTGGCTTGGACTGCCGCCTTCGGCGACGCCTGCCCGAAAACGACCTTGGCAATGAGTGGCAAAGAAGCGTCCGACAGCACCCAATTGGCCCGGATGAGATGATGCAGGCTGAGCCCGGTCCGGGAAGACCTCTCCGAACATCGACGAAGTCCGGTAGAGCACACGGCCATCCTCCATATCCAGCTCGGAATGCGCCGAGACAACAGCGGCAGTTAATCCGACAGAGAAGCTCCGTGACGGCGAGCCGTTTGGCCTCGGGAACTGTCACCGGGCAGAGGGTTTCGACACGGATCTCCGGCTGACCTTCAACGGCCTCTACGTACGTGTCGAAACGGCCGTGGTCGCCTGCAAAGCGCAGAAGTAGCACGCTGTCGTTCAACTGGTCGAAATTCATATCCTCAGCCTTGCAAAAGGCCTTCAGTTCGGCGAAATTGTCGTTCATCGCTTAGCTCCTTGAGTTTAGTTTCTTTTAGTTGGTTGCACTTCCGGTCGTCACCGTTGTGCCGCCTTGCCGTTGGATGCTGGCCAGGCATCCGTTGCTGGTGTGAAACCTTCACGTCAGCATGGTGTCGAGACTACGCCGCGTGAGCGAGATAGGCAGCCCATCTAATCGTGGCATAGTGCGGATACTTTCGGAGGACTTAGGCATGCTTCGGGTTTCTGCAGACAGACTTGCTCAAGAGCTGGGCCGTCTGGGATGGACGCCATCTAGACTGGGGGTCGAAGCAGAGGTAGATCGAGATACCGTCTATAGGATTGTTAATGCCCCGAGCCGCGTGGTTCCTTGCCAAGCCAAGGTGGTGGCAAAGATCGCAAGGGCGTTGGGCATCGACGTCAAACAGTTGCTCGCCGACGAGGTCAGCGTAGATGAGCAGGACCCTGTACCGCCGGGCCTTGCATGTCACTACCTTCGTTTTGACGCCCTTCTTAACGAACATGTGCGGCACTTCGTCGGACGAAAGCACGTGTATGACAAACTGGATGATTTCCTAACGCAAAGCGGACTGTGTTCTGGGTACTTCGTCATCGAGGGTAAGCCAGGAATGGGCAAGTCAGCATTCCTGGCAGACCTAGTGAAACGGCACCACCACCGCGTTCACCATTTCAACGTAAGCACTCAGGGTATCAATTCTGTCGAAGGCTTTCTCGGCAACATCTGCGCTCGGCTTATCCGATGGTACAAGCTTCCCTACCCGCAGTTGCCATCCGACCTCGGCAAGGATGGCGCATTCCTGAGCAAGCTGTTGCACGATGCGAGCGCGAGGCTAAAGCCGAAGGCCCGCATCGTTATTCCGGTGGATGCTCTTGACGAGGTGCAAAGCCCTGAACAACCAGGTATGAGCAATACACTGTTCCTCCCACCGACGCTTCCTGAGCGAGTCTTCTTCGTCGTGACGACCAGGGACATCGAAGCGACCACCCTGAGAGTTGCCAACCGCTATGTATTCCATCTGGATCCGGATGACCATAACAAGAAGGATATCTGCACCTATATCGATATCCAGACTGGCAACATCGCTATTCGTGAGTGGATGAAAGGTCAGCGCATTAGTGTGTCGACGTTTTCCACGATCTTGCAGTCCAAGAGTCAAGGCAACTTTATGTTCGTCCGGTCCGTCCTGTTCGATATCCGCCAGGGCATCTACAAGGACGCAAGCCTCGAAGCAATTCCGGACGGCCTTGATGCCTACTATGAGGGTCACTGGCGACGCATGGCAAGGGGAACGACGCATCGCACCCAAAAACTGAGGATCCTTTACATGTTGTGTCAGCTTGGTCGACCCATCTCACGCGACCTGCTCGTGGATTTCTGCAAGGAAGATCCGATTGTGGTTCAGGAAGTGCTCGACGAGTGGCGTCAGTTCCTGGATCGAAAAGACAGCCAGTATGGTGTTCAGTATAGCCTTTATCACGCAAGCTTCAGGGACTTTTTGCACCGTAAGGAGATCGTTCGTGCCGCCGGCGTAAACCTCAGGGACATCGATGAGGACATCAATGACAACCTGCAAGGAAAGTGAACGTATGCGGCAGAGCCTTGCTGAACGATTCGTAGACATGTCTGCTGAAAAACGGCGGTTCTTGCTTCAAGAGGCCGTCCCGCGTCTGGCTCAAAAAGGACGTTGGGATCACGTAGTGGGTTACTTGACCGATCTTGCGTATATAGAGGCAAAGCTGAGCTGAAGGACTTGGCCAAGAGCTTCAGAGCGAATATCGTCAGGCCCTGTCGAACATGGCGGAAACGAAAGCCACCGCACGGAGGGGCTATCGCAGGCAGCAACGACTGCAGCAGTACGCCCAACAGCTGGTCGCTTTTGCTCAAGAGGGATCTTCGTATGTTCCCGGTAGCGGCGAATCCGCCGCGGACAGGCCGAGTTTCTCGCCGATACCGCCTCCCGTAGAAATCGAGCATAGGCCGAGCCCGAAAAGACCCCGACGGAACTCATGCCATTTCTCCATATTATCAGCGTTTTCTTCCTTCGTCGATCATCACCTGGCTGTACTCACACGGCACGCATCGCATCCAGGGTTCTGCGCAGCAAGCCTTCAATTCGGCTTGTGATGGCCCAGTCTGGGAAGCAGGCCGGCGGCTACTTGAGTGCAAGCAGCAGATGCCGATCCTTGTACTGGATGACCGATCTCGCGGGTCCTTTCGTCCGTCAAAGGACTGCCTTCGGTCTATTGCATCTCCAGGCAGCCACACCCGATGCTTGACTATGACGGCCGCAGCCGATAGGGGAGTGTCCGGAGGAGACGACCAGCTAATCCACGTTTGGAACCCATCGACAGGCACATGGATGTGCGATTTCGGGCCCTTGTCCGATCGCCTATTCAGTATAGGTATAACGGCCGATGGCAGAATCATCGTGGCGGGAACTGCAGACGGTTACGTGCACATCTGGGCGCTCGAAGAAACACGGTGTATCGCCAGTTATAAGGCGCATGAAGGCATCGTCCACTCACTGGCGGTCACTGCTGATGGCCGGTGGATCCTGAGTGGCGGTGAAGATCGATTCCTGAGGCTGTGGGACTGGCAATCTAACCGGTGCATAGCGAGCTGCGGGGGGGAAGGGTTTGGAAAAGTGTTGTGCGTTGCAATGACGCCAGACGGACGTCACGCAGTTTCCGGACATTCCCTGGAACCAGAGAACGTGGCGGTCCCCCGAAGCCTCATACATGCTTGGCAGCTGCCTGCAGGAAACCCATCGCAGGAATACTGGCACTTCAGACCGATTACAGGCATCGCCATGACTCCCGACGCCGGCCTTGTTGTATCTTCGGACACTGACGGCCAAGTCCAGATTTGGGGAGACAAGACAACTCCTCGCCTGGTCCTCTGGCCTGGTGGCGCGGTTGCCGGTGTCTCAGTCACAGCAGATGGCCGATTTGCTGCGACTTGCGGAAACTCCTTACGGATCTGGCGAGTCCGCGATGGCTGTAGTGTAAGGGATTTTTCCTTGGGGGTCACATCTGAACCGAGCATGGCTATGTCCGCGGACGGCAGCATTCTGGCCGTGGCCAGCTACTGGGGCGATCTCATCAGCATCTGTGAAAGCGAACAGGCTGGTCCATCCAATCCCGTCAGCGGGCATAAGGGTCCACCAAAGGACCTTAAACTGGCAGGACTGAATCGCCTGCTCATTATAGAGGATGATGATTCACTGGTCCTCAAAGACAGCGAAACCGAGGAGGAGCTGACTGCGAGAGCCCGAGGTCCTTAACTTACAGCAACCCGCCGTCTGCTGTGCAAGCCGACGAATAGGTCTGCTTGACAACAACCATGGCTTCCATCTGTGGGATTATGAAAAGCGTCTCAAGGTGTTCGAATTGCATGGCTTCCCACATTGTTTCGCAAACGCGGATCTGCTTGATGACGGACGATTGGCAGTCCTAGCAAGACTGGATGGTAAGGTTCAGATCTGGCATTGTGACGCAGGGAAGCAAGTCGGAGAGGTAAGCGCGGAGCGAATCATACAAGGCGATGCCTGTATAGCTCGTGCAAGTGCGATTGCGAACGATCGCCACCTGCTCATTGGAAGCAGGGATGAAGTCCTTCGTCTATGGGACTTGGCGAGCGGGACGTATTGCTGCACGATAATCCCACGGCGAAACGAAGTCTTCGTGGGCATTAGTGCTGATGGCGCGGCGGCGGTTTTTGGGTCCAGGAAAGCGATTCGGATTGTGCCTCTAAATGGGCACCTTCCGTGCGTGGAGCACAAGTACGATGGCACGCCTTTCGACTCGTATGTGCTCAGCCCGGAGGGCAGATGCATTGCCGTTGTGGGCAGGACAGCCGAGGGCTGGCACTGCAAGTTTCTGGATCTGATAGATGGCCGCGTGAGCTGTCAGGTAGACCTCGGCACCGAAGAGCTGAAGGTATTCGCGTTATCCTCTGACGGTCGCTACCTCTGGGCTTTGGCAGGCGATGACTGTGTACGTGTTTGGCATCTGGACACGAGCCACCTAGCCCAGATATTTCATCAGCACGATGAGGTTTGATCGGGCAGCATATTGACCGGTCGATGGCGGTCGCCGAAGGTATGGGGCCTCCTGCGGCGCGGACTGCCCCCTTTCCCCCACAGCCGGCCGCTGGGTTCCCGACGGGTTATCCGCTGGAAGTGGTGGCAGGCTCGCGGCTCTGCAGCCGACGCAGGATCTGGCGGAAGAGGTCTTGCAGTGGATAGCCGCTGGCCAGATGCAGTACCACCCGTCGCACACTGACCACCACCCGCGCCGCCACCTTGAACAGTTTCAGCCGGATTGTGCCGGCTTGGGCCTGGGCCAACTCCGTTTCCGCCAAGCCCAGACGGCGAAGGCTCTCGACCAGGACATAACCCGCCGCGGCCAGCAGCAGCCGGAACTGGTTGGCCTGGAACTTCCGGCAACTGACCCGATCGGCGAACAGGTCCAGTTGCTGTTCCTTGATGCGGTTCTCCATCTCGCCCCGCTGGCAGTACACCTCGTCGTACAACGCCCGGGGATCGCCCGGTCGATTCGTTACAATAAAACGAGGATTGGCGCCCTGGATGTTGTGCTCGGCCTTGCCGATGACCCGGCGAGGCCTGTCCCAGGTGCCGGCGGCGTACTGGAACTCGCAGAAGAGCCGCTGCTTGCGTTGGGTCGCCTCAAACCGCTCGGCGGCCTTGTCCATCGTATCGGCCAGCAGACCCTGCAGAACGCTGTTTCTGGCCAGGCCCACGACGTACTGCACATCGTGCCGATCGCACCAACGCAGCAGCTTCCAACGGCAAAAGCCGCTGTCGGCGCGAAGGACGATCCTGACCTTCGGCCACACCCGCCGCAACCGATTTACCAGCAGCCGCAAGATCGCCCGGCTGTGCCTGGCCGCGTCGATGTTGGACGGCCGCAGGTACGCGGCCAGCAGTTGATCCCCGCAGAAGACGTACAGCGGCAGGTAGCAGTAGTCGCCATAGTAGCCGTGGAAGAAGCGGCCTTCCTGCATGCCGTGCAGCCGGGCGTCGGTGGCATCGAAGTCCAGGATCAATTCCGTAGGCGGCGTCTCGTGTGAGGCGATGAACTGTTCGACGAACACGCCGGCGAATCGCCAGAGACTGGCCCGGTCGATGGTGTTCTCCAGGCGACAGAGTGTCGGCGGACTCGCCAGAGGTTGGTCCGCGTCGGGCCGCTGCTCAGCCAGCACCGCCAGCAGCGGGTCGTGCCGCAGGGTCTGTTGATCGTTGAGATCCTCGTAGCCGCCAGCCAGGCCGAAGATCCGCTGGGTCAGCAGCGTCTGCATCTGGTGGGTGATCCGGGCTGGGTCGCGCGGATCCGCCAGGGCTGCGGTAATGGCCTCGATGAGCCGGGTGCGCCGATTGACCTCTCGCAGCAGCAACAAGCCGCTGTCGCTGGTAAGGGTGCCCCCGGCGAAGTCGGCGACAACTCGCTGGCGCGGCAGGCTGGAAAACAGCAGTGGTTCTGTGGTACAGTCTGTCATGTGAAGTCCCTTATTGTTGGGTAGGAAGAGCTTTCGTAACTCCTTTTATACCCGACAGTAAGGGCTTCGCGCCATAGCCAATCCACTGATTTTGATGAAATATTCGGGCTAGTGGCGGTTTTCCATGCTTCCAGGCATCCATGCAAGATGACCGGCGTCCGACCAGACGGAAGCTGCACCTTTGCGACGAGTGACGGGGGTTTGCATCATTTACGATTGGTGAACGCGCAGATCGGACCGGCGTGGGTTACGGCATTGTACCGATGGCACTTTGGTGCGAATCCGCCGTCGGGGGAGTGGAGGAATCAGCCAGAAGCGCTCTGCCCTGCGTGTCATGAGTGGTTCCCTGTGGCTGAAACGACTGTCGATACGCTGCGCCGCCTCGGGCGAAGTATGGAGCTGCAGGACGGAAGACCGTGCGCAGACTCGCCGAACGGAGCACGGGAGAAGAGGCGATTGCTCTCAGCCTGTCCGTCTTGCGATCAATCTTTGCGATATTCACCATTCTTACGGGATGATCGGCATAGGTACAGGGCCGGAAACGATGGCGCTACCCCCTTGGGCAGTTGCCAGGGAGCTCCACACGTACGCTTCTTGCCTGCGGCCGGGCCCTTGATGAGCCTGAGGCTGGGCGGGCAGCGACTGGCAACACACATCGCTTCCTCCGTCGGGGATCCTTGCCTCGCCTGGGCCTCGAGCCGAAAGCCAAGGACAGAATGTACAATCTGCGGCAAAGATAAGTCCCCACCTCTTGCTCCTACGCCGGATGGTCCCGTCTGCAGAGTGTGTGCTGAAGCGGTCATTCAGCAGGTAGCGGATTGCTCGGACCCGATCAACTGGAACCCACAGATTGTGCTGGAGGCCGTTTCTTCCCAAGAATCGGTCACAGCACGCTTGGCCGTTCTGTTCAGACTCAAGGACATCCTCAACCATACCAGGACGTGGCCTGCCGAGGCGCTTCATCAGTTACTACGGTCCATCGTACTCAACCTTGGCTATGTATCACGGAGTACCTTGCACAACGGGTCCGGCAGCTCGCACTACGTCACTGCACTGACCTCGACAAAGTCATCTTGCCGCTGTTGATCCAAGAGTGCAGATCCACGCCATGGCAATTTTACGCCAATATCCTGATGGCCGCCGGCCAGATAGCGCCAGAAGAGCCTTGCGTACAAGATTTGGTGCTGAAGGCATCGGTTGACCGTAGAGTGCATGTGCGGCTTCAGGCAATTCACGCGGTATCACACCATGATTGCCGTTGGACTCGAGACTTATTTGATACGCTTGCGTTCGACAAGCATGGCAGCATTCGTAAAGCTGCCGCGGATGCCCTGGACGATCTGGATATAAGCGCAGGGTTGATGACACCTGAAGACAAGCGAGTGCGCCGTATTACGGAACGGTTGGCGTCCTCTCCCGACCCCGATGTGCGAAGGAGAGTTGCGGAGGATCTCGAAGGCCGAGCCTCGTGGGAACGCAGGCTGGCCGTCCGATTGCTTGCAGACCCGGCCCCCTCAGTAAAAGAAGCAATCCAAAAGCATCTTCTGAAGCCCTAAACTAGGCCAAGACCAAATCGTTCGCTCCTGGGATTGCAGCACTGGCAAGTGTATCGAAGCTCTGTCAGCGATCAGTGAAGTGATAAATGACAGAGGTCGGATTGATGCCGGCATGGCACCTCTCGGAAGCACGTGGCAGTCTCGGCAGACGGCCGCTTGATCGTTACATGTGACTCGACGGTTCTGCAAGCGTGGCGTACCTCAGATGGATGCCGCGTTCTCGCCATTCCAGTGCGCAACAACGGTCTCACCCCGATGGTCATGTCGGCCGATGGCAGTGTGGTCTTGACCGTAGGAGACACAAGTATTCTTAACATCTGGTCGTTAGCCTGCCACAAGGGCTGGCCGTCGGCAGGAGCAGTCAGTCCAATTCGAGACTAATGTGCCATCGATCGAAGGCTCACGGTGGCCGTTCTCAGGGATGGAACGCTAACTATGAGACGATCAGGGAGGGGTAACCCTGTTGTCAATATGGGCGAGGTTGTAGGATTGCTGCATCCCGTAGTCATAGACAGGAAGAACAAACGTGTTGGCGCAGTAGATAATGACGGCACGTTTCGCCTATGGCCGCACAACAGCCGGAACCCGATACTTGAGCTTCCCGCCTTAAGTTAAGCCGATGTCTTTGTCAACGGTGGTTTCGTGGTGGGCGTAGCACCGGATGGGCAGATGCAGATCTGGGATGTGAGAAGCAAGTTATGTGTAAAGCCGATTTGGCCGCGTGCAAACTACCTCGAGTCGAAGACGATCAACTCCCAGCGTGCAAGTTCTCCCCAGCGAACGCTATAAAGAGACTGCGGTTCGCCACGACGATCTGTTCCAGGTATTTCGTGACGATGGCTTCCGAATAATCGACTTCACGCTGCATGGGGCATCCCTTTTGTCAGCCAGGACAGGTGTTATCAGCGAGCCGCAGCCTCCCGATCAGGCCATGTCTCATGCGCGGCGCATGCCAGAGTTTTGCCCGCCAGTTGGAGCGTCTCGCACTTGTACGCGGCATTGCGCCGCGCGACGCCCACCATGTCCACCAGGAAACAGCCAGGCACGGACAGGGCTTTCTCGATGCTCTGCAGGCATGTCGGCACGCCGCCGCCACCGCCGCCAGCGGCCGTGATCGCCAGCGTCGGCAGGTTCCGCAGGAATCCATGGCGTTGCGGGCAGCGACTGACCCGCCGGATCCGATCGGTGAGAGCCTTGGCCGACTCGGACAGGTCTCCGAAGTAGACCGGCGTCGAGAATATGAGCCGATCTGCTTCCTCTAGTTTTGCTATCACCGTTGCCAGATCGTCCGGGATGATGCACTGGCCTTGCCGGCGGCACTCGCCCCAGCCGTCTGGATCGCACATGCGACAGCGTTCGATCTTCAGGCCTGCCAGGTGGACGTACTCCACGTCCGTCCCAGCCTGTCGTGCGCCCTCGCACGCAGCCTAGGGTCATCCTGGCTGTCAGCCCGTCATTGCGCGGCGCTGCAGTCAATCGCAAGAAGCTTCATCGGATATCTCCTCGATAACCATTGCCAGCGTGGCCAAGTGCTGGCATATGAAAGCATACCTTTCTACGAGTCTTGGCCGCCGTAATAGCGTAGACCCGCGCACTCTGCCCGGGCGCCGAACATAGTGTTCCGGGACCACAAGCGGGTCAATGTATTCGTCCCTTCACGCGGACAATCGTATCAACGCTTCCTTCTTCAACCGCGACATTGCTTTGATCGCTGCTTCCCGTTTCAACGCCAGACTCTGAGTGGCATGAGTCTCCTCATACTCCAGACTCACCGGGAGGCGGCATCGCGTGTAGCGTGCGGCCTTCCCTGCGTTGTGCTGTTCACAGCGACGGATTACGTCCTTGGCGATACCCGTGTACAGGGAGCCGTCGGCACATCGGATGATGTACACGAACCATGTCTTCGCTGGAGCAACTGCCTTTCTCGCTGTCTTCTTCAAGATCGCCTCGTTACCCTTGGAAAACACCCTCAGCCATGCCCCCATCAGCCGTTTCCGTCATCCAGCAAGTACTCTTTCGCTCGCTCTACCAGCAGGAGATCACGAGCGGATTGGCGGATGTCATACTCCCGTTCCATTTCCATCTCTTCGGCTTCGTCGTCATCATAGAGGCTGGGATCGAATGGTTCGGTGTTCCTCGCCTTTTCCAGGTACTCGGCCAGCTGCCATGGCTCGAAGATCCGCTTGATCTCGGCGACGAAGGCCGGAATCTCTGCGCGGAAGTCCGCATGGTCTTCCGCGGCAGAAAGAAAGTTGAGGAACTTTTCCCCGATCAGGTAATCAAGGGCATTGGGCGTCCCGAATTCGTCCGCGATGGCTCGGGTCGCTTCGCATTGTTCAATCCAGATCTTGCATGGTTCCATCGGTTCACCTCGCATCGGAATAAGTACCAGCGATGACCACCATGGTAATCGGTCACCGTGGACTGAGCGAGTACCGGCAGGAACATACCGATCCGGCTGACGATGATGCTGCGCCCTGCACCGGCTATTACACCGATCGGCCCCAGTTGGCCACGAGGATCTGGAGGTCGCCGACATTCACATAGTTATCGGTGTTAAGGTCAGCATCGGGGCTCCAGTTGTTACTGGCGGGCGGTCCGGCTTGGCTGCCCCAGGCTGCTACGAGCGACTGCAGATCGCCGACGTTGACGTAACCGTCGCCATTGATGTCGCCTACCAACCAAGGCGCCGTCGGACGGCCGGCGAAGGTCGTATCCCAGCCGATGGTCCCTGGCAGGTAATAGACCGTCACATTGTTGTCGCCATAGAACACTGAATAGCCAGGGATGGGAGCGTCACCTTTGAAGTAGACCGTTATTAGATTCGGGCAGTTAGAGAATGCGTAACTCCCGATGCTGGTAACGTTGGAGCCGATGGTGGCGGTGGTGAGGGCCCCGCAGCCGGAGAATGCGTTGGACCCAATGGTCTGAACGCTGTCGGGGATCACAATGCTGGTCAGGCTGCTGCAGCCGTAGAAGGCGGAGTCTCCGATCTCGGTCACGCCGTTGCGGATCGTCACAGTGGCCAGCTTGCTGCAGTTGTAGAATACGGCGGTCCCGAAGTTGGTCACCCAGCTGCCGATCGTGGCACTGGTCAGGCCGCTGCAACCATAGAATGCCTCGTACCCGAGGTCGGTAACACTATCGGGGATTGTAATACTGGCCAATCTGGGGCAGCCGTAGAATGCGTAACTCCCGATACTGGTAACGTTGGAGCCGATGGTGGCGGTGGTGAGGGCACCGCAGCCGGAGAATGCGTTGGACCCAATGGTCTGAACGCTGTCGGGGATCCCGATGCCAGCCAGGGCGCTACAGCCGTAGAACGCGTTGGACCCAATGGTCTGAACGCTGTCGGGGATCACAATGCC
Organism: uncultured Planctomycetota bacterium; assembly: GCA_963787325.1. Taxonomy (GTDB): domain Bacteria; phylum Planctomycetota; class Phycisphaerae; order UBA1845; family JANYLN01; genus CAWBCK01. Next base: position 3,564,920 of record CAWBCK010000005.1, on the reverse strand, counting down.
GGCCAGGCTGCTGCAGCCATAAAAGGCGGAGTCTCCAATCTCGGTCACGCCGTTGCGGATCGTCACAGTGGCCAGCTTGGTACAGTTATAGAATACCGCGCTCTCAAAGTTGGTCACCCAGCTGCCGATCGTGGCACTGGTCAGGCTGCTGCAGCCATAGAATGCCTCGTACCCGAGATCGGTAACGCTATCGGGGATTGTAATACTGGCCAATCTGGAGCAGCCGGAGAATGCGTAACTCCCGATGCTGGTAACATTGGAGCCGATACTGGCGGTGGTCAGGGCAGTACAGCCGCAGAATGCGCTGGATCCGATGCTACTAACGTTGGAGCCAATGGTGGCGGTGGTGAGGGCACCGCAGCCGTAGAACGCGTTGGACCCAATGGTCTGAACGCTATCGGGGATCGCGATGCCGGTCAATCTGCTGCAGCCGTAGAAGGCGGAGTCTCCGATCTCGGTCACGCCGTTGCGGATCGTCACAGTGGCCAGCTTGGTACAGTTATAGAATACCGCGCTCTCAAAGTTGGTCACCCGACTGCCGATCGTGGCACTGGTCAGGCCGCTGCAGCCATAGAATGCCTCGTACCCGAGATCGGTAACGCTATCGGGGATTGTAATACTGGCCAATCTGGGGCAGCCGTAGAATGCGTAACTCCCGATACTGGTAACGTTGGAGCCGATGGTGGCGGTGGTGAGGGCCCCGCAGCCGGAGAATGCGTTGGACCCAATGGTCTGAACGCTGTCGGGGATCACGATGCTGGTCAGGCTGCTGCAGCCGTAGAAGGCGGAGTCTCCGATCTCGGTCACGCCACTGCAAATCGTCACGTTGACCAGCCTGATGCAGTGATAGAATACGCTGCCCCTGAAATTGATGACCCCACTACCGATCGTGGCGCTGGTTAGGCCGGAGCAGCCGTAGAACGCGTCGTATCCAAGGTCGGTGACGCTATCGGGAATGACGATGCTTAGCAGGCTGCTGCAATTCTGGAACGCGCTGCTTCCGATGCCTGTGACCGGAAGTCCTGCGATCGTTGAGGGAATAGTCACCGTACCACCAGAGCCGGTATACCCGGTGATAGTGACAGCGATTCCATTGCTCGTGTAGTTGAAACCGAGGTAGTTCAGGGCTTGGCTCGTAGCGGGCGGAAGCAGCAAGAGAAATAGGATCGACAGTAGTGTTGCTCTGCCAGGCGTGTTGAGATCTTTTGCGATTGGCGTCAGATATCTTAGTGTCATAACACAGTCCCTCTCTTATATGGCGGTACTCTTGAGGTCCTTCAGTTTCCACCGGTTTGGTGTGGATCCGCCTCAAGTGTCTCTGACTGTAGATACTCTATTACGCAATTCAGCTGACCGTACGTCACGCCAATCCTCGTCAGTTAAGCGACCTGCCCCAGTTACTAGGAGAATCTGCAGGTCGCCGACGTTGACGTAGCCGTCGCTATTGAGATCAGCGCTGGGGTTCCAATTGGTGCTAGCTGGTGGCCCAGATTGGCTGGCCCATGCCGCCACCAACGCTTGAAGATCGCCAACGTTGACGTAATTGTCGCCGTTTAAGTCGCCTGTCAGATGGCCCGGAGCGATTACATGCAGCGTGATATCGCCCGAGGCCCCGCCGAAGCCGTCCACCGCAATCTGGTACGTGGTACCCGCCACGGCATTGAACGTTGCTTTACTCGTGAGGTTCCCGCCGCTGTCGTCGTCGCTTCCCCAAGTTGTTAAGGCCGAGACAATGTTCCCATTGTAGACACCGAGGATCGTGTCAAACGTACTGCCGATCGTGTCGATCTGGGCGTTCCCGCTACTCGTCGGCGTCCATGTCCACCACACGCTCCTACCACCGGTGTTTCCAGCGTGGTTCGATTCCCCGGACTCCTTCGTCGCGCCTATGTTCGTGCCTGTGAGCATCCCGCCATTCGGGTCCACGGGTATCCGATCAGAGAAATCATCGTTAGGCGGAGCTGGTCTGCTGTATACTGCAATGATCTTCATGTACGTATTGTCCGTTTCATTGGTTTCGCCTATGGCGTCTGTGCTGTCGGCTAGGATCTCAATCGTATGCGTCCCTTCAGTTAGGCTTCCAATGCTGTAATCCAACACGTACGTCCAGGCCCCGGAGTCTAATGGTGTGGGGGCCCACCAACTGGTTACGGAGTTTCCATCGACGTACAACTCACAGTAAAATGTTGTGTTGATCGATGCCGTCTCATTGTTCACAACAGCCCAATCCACGTAAACAGTATCTGTCGTGCACAGCGGCCCAGCATCGGTGGAAGTGCCTGGCTGGTTGGACAGCACGAGTTTGTCGGACCAGCCCGATGGTTGGTATGGCGTCAGGTTGGGCAGGGATGGTAGCACGGTGATGGTCTTGGTGTAACTGTTGTCGCTCTCGTTGCTCTCGCTAATCACGCCGGTGTTGTCCGCCACAAGCTGCAGCGTGTGCGTCCCCGCACCCAACTGCCCGATGTTATAGTCCCCCCAATAATACCAATCACCTGAACCCATCGGAATCGTTGGCGGCCACGAATACCAATAACTCCCGTCTATGTAAAGAGCCACGTAAAACATCGTGTTGATCGTCGCCGACCCGTTGTTCCTTATCGCCCAGTCCACGTACAGGTTGTCGGTCGTATACAACGGGCTGCCGTCCGTATGCGTCCCCGTCACGTTGGAGACCACGATCCTGTCCGACCAGCCCGAGGGCTGGTACGGGACTAAGTTGGGGAGGTTCGTGGGCGCCGCAGTCGTGAAACTCAGATCGCTCCCGTAGCCGGTGCCGGCACCGTTGGTGGCATAGGCCCGCACGTGGTACAGGGTGCTCGGTGCCAGCCCCGTCAGGTAGCTCGTGAAGGTTCCGGTGCCCGTGCCGTCGCTGGTGTGGCTGTTGCCGGTGGTCGGATTGGCTGACGTGGACCAGCAGACCCCGCAAGCCGTCACAGCCGCTCCGCCATTGCTGGTCACGTTACCGCCGGAGGTGGCCGTGGTGGTGGTGATGCTACTGGGGATCGTGGTCGTGACCGTCGGCGTCGTGACTACGCCGAGAAGGCTCTTGTAGTAGTTCCAGTCCCAGTTGGTGGGGTCGGTGTGGTGATCCGCGCCGCCACCCAGGCTTGGGTTGCTGGGATCCGGCACCTGGTTGTGCCCGATAATGCCTAAACTGGCAGCCGGATCGGCTGGCGCGATCCCGGCCGGGAATACGACATCCGCGGCGTATTGGGCACACAGCCACTGTGTGAGCTGCGATGACGCAGCATACTGTGCAGTCGTCACCTCTGCGCCAGTATATCGCTCATGCTCGATGCCGATAGCTCTCTGATTGTAGGCCCAGTTGCCGGCGTGGTAGGCGATGTCACGATCCCGGACAAGCTGAACGATCGAACCATCGCGTCTGACAAGGTAGTGGGCGCTGACGCCGGATGCCGAATTCTGGAACCACTGAATGGCAAAGTCAGCACTGCTTTCGGTTGTATGGATGACGATCCAGCGGATGTCGGATGCGATGCGAGATGCGGCCGCATAGTTGCCAGAAGGCACGCCCGCCACCCAAACGGCTCCAGGATAGTCCACTACTCCCGTAGGAGTACCAGTCGTAAAGGTCAGATCGCTTCCGTAGCCGGTACCGGCACTGTTGGTGGCGTAGGCCCGGACGTGGTACTGCGTGCTCGGGGACAACCCCGTCAGGCTGCTCGTGAAGGACCCAGTGCCGGTGCCATCGCTGGTGTGGTTGTTGCCGGTGGTCGGATTGGCCAACGTGGACCAGCAGACCCCGCGAGCCGTCACGCTCGCCCCGCCGTCGCTGGTGACGTTCCCGCCGGAACTGGCCGTGGTGGTGGTGATGCTACTGGGGGTCGTGGTCGTGACCGTCGGAGCGGAGATCATGGCCGTCACCTGGAAGTTCCAGGTGTTGGAGGTCTGATTATCCGGGTTGGTCACGAAGACGGTCCAGGTTCCGCTGTCGCTGTTGTCGTTGAAGGGATGGCTCAGCTGACTGCTGGAATTGAACGTGGGAGTACGCACATAGGGGTTGCCCTGCGGGTCGTGGAAGGTGATCGTGCACCCGCTCTGAAAGTTGCTACCGTTGATGAGCATCATCTGAGAGCCTGCTGGAAGGCAGGTAGGAACTGGGCGACAGGCCGCTGATCGTCGGGGCGGGGCTACTCGGGGATCCCAGGTAAATATAGCCGTCAGGGCCGCTTGATATCCATTGATAGCCGGGGGACCGCTGAATGCCCGTGAAGTTTAGCGTTACGTCGCCTGCCGGAGCCGCTGCGCCCGTATTGGCATCAAGCAAATCTGCATATCCGTCGTGACCGGCATCATCACTTAACTCGAACCATTGGTAGCCATTCGCGGGAACTGGTCCACCAACCACGTGCATTACTGTAAACTGCGGGGCCTGCCAAACCCTCGTGGAGGCGGAGGCGTCCCTTGAAGAATGGAGCCATACATAGTTCTGATTCAAATGCGGGGTCTGGTTTGTGCCCTCCACGCCATCGATAACGACTTCAGGTGCTGGATAGATGACTCTTGGATCCAAGTTTGACTCGGTCATCTGTCCGGCCGTGTTCTCGACGAATGCGACGTGCTGGTAGGATTTCCACCAGCAAGCAATGGCGCCCGGTCTCGGCTGGGCCCCCGACGCGGTAGCCCCTACCGTAATGCCCGCCGCCTGGGCTGCCTCGCTGTTTTGAAAAAGCGAATACCAGCTCCTGGGCGTTATACTCGGTCCCGCCGAAAATGCTTGACAGCGTCTGAGCACTTACAAGGCCTGTCTCTTGGGCTCGCCCATAGACGTACCAGGTGCATTGTCCCACGTTATAATCAGTTGCATTTGCGTACGGATTGTTTTGGGCGTGGTAAGCGGGATTGGTTATGTCTGCCGGAGACGTGTACGTGTATAGGCAAAGTCCTGGTATCGCCTCAATCCCTCGCATCGAGAATAATTCGTTGCTTCTACCAGATTGGCCGGTGTGGTATTCCCAAGTAAGATCCGCCCCTGATACGGTGCCGACTGGGTTGTCGCTGGCGAATACAGCCGCGCTCGCTGCGCAGGAAAGGGCATCAATAAAGGTCTTCCCGCCCGCTCCAGCGGCCACCGAGCACGAGTATAAGTCGAGGCGGGCGTCGCTCGTGAGCAGAGATCGCAATCGATAAAGCGCGGGCACTTGGCGAGAGAGGGTAGCCAGGCTCAGGCGATCGTCTGCGCCAACATTGATGTTCGCTGGGCCGCCATGGGTTACGATCCCGAGGTGGCCGATCCGGGCGCCGTCTTGAGCAGCGGAAACCGTGGCGAGAAGACCGACCAACCCCGCTGTGGTCATGCCGTCGCTGCGATAGACGATCGCAATCGTGTCTGGCGCGGTCGCCCGCTGGATTTCCTCGGCCTGCGCGACAGCATCACTTATGAGGGCGACCTTCAGCGGTCGTGGCGTGGGGGGATTGGATGCTGCCCCCCCTGCAGAGCCTGCCGCAGAGACCGCAGTCTACAACGACGGTCACCAGCGACAGCGCACGACTGATCCGACGAAGAAACGTGTACATGAATGTAAATCTCCTCTCACTCCTGCCTGCCCCTTAACGACGCGAGGCTGGGAAATGCCACCGTCACACTGCAACTCTTTGGCGTCCGAGCCGGACTGCTTGTCCCGTACGGCTTGAAACAGAAACCTATGGTAGCCAATCCATTGGGGAGTGCAAGAGTTTGTTCTATTGCGACTCGCTTTAGTGTTAGGGGGAGGAATGTGGTTGCCCTTGGGCAAACCACGTTGCCGGAACACTTCGGCCGGTGCATCGATCACGTCCGTCGCTGTCATCGATCGGTTCACCTCCAGGGCCAGACACTCCCGCGGATACTCATCGACCTACTTGAAGATCTTCAGCGAACGGACGGCCTCGTCGCTGTCATGGATGAAGTCCCACGTCCATACATCATTCTTGTGCAATGCCCGATGCCGCAGGATTCCATTGCTGCTCTGGCCCAAACGGCGTTTCTTGTGTGTCCGGGTCGGCACGCGAAATCCTTCCTTCTTCCAGAGCCGACGAATGCGTTTGCGGTTGACCTGCCGGCCTTCGGCCCGCAGCATCGCCCAGATTCGGCGGTACCCGAATCGCGGATGACGCCGCACTAACTCGTACATTCGCCGGATCAGGTCCGGCTCGTCCTCTTTGACCTGCGGCCTGTACCGCTGGGTCGAACGCGGCCAAGTAGGTCCGCACTATATGCCAACACAGGCTGGAAAACAGCCCGAACTAGTTTCTGGAAAAGTGCGACAGTTGGGCCAGGGCCCATCTGTGGCGAAAGAGCAACGCATTAATCATAACAATTCATGGAGTTCATCTAGCCGCCACGGGTGATGTGTTACCGTACGTACTGCTGTCAAACGATTTGCATTGGGCGTCATCCAGTGTGCCTGCACTCTTCACCCGTATGGCCAATAACTGTACGTTTTGGTATGACAATATAGCATTTCGCAAAATCGGAAGGCATCTGCACTCAGATCTGCTTCGATTTCTTAGCATCATATAACTGATGGCGACATCTAGACATATGACGTTTCGTTCTGCTGCAACCATCTGCATCTTCTGTCTGGCACGCAAATTGCATGTGCAAAAGATACCCGGGGGTTGTCCAGGCCTTAGGCCAATAGGAGGAAAGCGTTATGAGCAGGGTGAATCGATCGCCGAACGCGACGGCTCACAGGCGATTTGCGCAGTGGGCAGGGATGCCCAGGCCGGGATGGCTTGTTGCGGGAATCGTAGTTCTAGTGATGATGCCACTGGCGGCTTACGGGGCCAGTTTGACGCTGACCGGCTCGCCACGACAGGTCAGCACGCTTCAGACATCCTACCCGGTGTATGCGTGTATGAATCCGGTGGCTGACGGCGGAGCCGGCTCGTACGTGTGGGATTTTGCGAGCAATCCCGGGAATCATTTTACCATCGACAGCACGTATGGAACCGTGACACCCGTGGCACCACTGTCCGCGGGCGATTACCCGATCACCGTGCGGGTAACTGACGCCGCCAGCGCCATGGCTACGCTGAGTGTCACCGTCTCGGTGGTTACCACGCCAGTGATCGCGATGACGACCGACACGATCTTCGACAACTACAACGGCAGTTCCTGGTTCTGCTCCCTTGGCATCCTGGCCAGTGGCTTCGGCGATTACCGCGACAACACCACATGGACGATTACCGACGCCTCGGGCCATTTCGGCATCGCCTCAGGCTACAACACCATGACGCTCCTGCAGGGGCGCCGCCGGCTGGTGACTACCCGATCACCTTGAGTCTGACCCAGAACGGCAACAATCTCGGGCCGTTCAGCTTCACCATGCACGTGGCTCACGCCCAGGCGATCACCAGCATCACCTATACCCAGAACACTGTCAGCACAAGCCAGGGTGTTGGTGTGGTTGCAGGCACAGCCTCAGCGACCGTCTGGGAACCAGGCTATCAGTGGAGCATCCCCGCTTCCGGCAGCGACGCGGGCACGTTCACAATCCTGGATCCGGCTACCGGCGTGGTAACGCTCGCAAAGGCGCCCGCGCTTGGCAACAGGAGTATTACCATCCAGGTTCAGGACGGGAATAACACCTACAGTCAGAGCTTCACCGTCAACGTCGTTGCCGGGACCGTTGTACCCCCCGGCAACATGGCGATGACAGTGGCCTCGGGACTGGATGACTACACGAGCAGCGGCTCGGTGGGGACGCCGACCGTCACAGGCATTACGGGCACCAAGGCATGGTCCTTCACAGGTGATGGGGTCGGCTACCGCTATGCCATCAATGGCACTACCGGCGAGGTCACCGTCATCGGCATCCTGTCCTACCAACCCACCATGGATGGAGTGGACTACAGCGACGTGCTGGACATTACCTGCACCGATGGCGTCAACACATGTACCAAGTCCTTCAAGATTCCGGTGGCGGCCTGCGTGGGGCCCGTGCTGAACGTCGGGCCGGGACAGACTTACGCGCATCTCGACGATGCCATCGCGTATATCCATTCCCAGGGCTGGGGCCGGCCGTTTGCCGGTGTGACCTTCAACGTCTATCCGTCGGCCGATCCGAACTACTACCTCAATGATGGGCAGTTGTACCCGATTAACGGCAGGTTTCGGGTTCCGGTGACCATCCAGGCGGCCCCCGGCCAAACCTTCCCAGTGTTCCACGGCGGTGATATCTACTACGCCAAGGGCTTTTTCATGGGCTACGAGTACGACATCTGGGTCAAAAACATCGAGATCTGCGATGTCACAAACAACAACAACGTCTCGAGTAACGACAACCTGACTGGGGTTGCCAAGGAGTCCGGTTGCGAGACCGGCAACGTATTCGTGGACAACTGCTACATTCACGATTGCCAGAATGGCATCGCCCGAGGTAGCCACCACACCAAATGGTTCATTACTAACACCCGCATCTCCCATTGTGGCGTGGGCGAGTGCGGCTATACCCATAATGTCTACGTGCTGGGTGAGTTGGCGTACTTCAATAACGTCTTGTCCGACCAGTCCTCCACTGGTCACGTACTCAAGGATCGCTGCAAGCAGACCATCATCGACAACTCCCGCCTGTACGATGGTCTGACCGGACACGGCTCGTGTGTTCTGGATCTGCCGGAGGGCGGCATCGTTACCATCACTAACTCGGTCTTCCAGAAGGGGCCGAACTATCAGAACCCCAACTGCGTCCACTTTGCCGATACCGGGGACAGCTACTACGGCTGGCCTACCCACCATCTGACCATTTCCGACTCGACGTTCTACGGCAATGCCTGGATCCTGAGCAATCTTGTCGGCGTGCGGGACGTCAGCCTGCTCGGCACGGTCGATGGCCTGCCGGCCTCGATCACCATGACCGATAACTCCTTCTACGGATACCTGCCGGGCAACTACGAGATCACGGCGCCCAATCCCGGCGGGACCTACGGTGATACCAGCGTGACCGGCAACGTCACCCTGACGGCCCAAGCACCCCAGGACTGGAGCTTCCCGGGGCCGGGGCCTGATCCGACAGTCGCCCACCCGCCAGGCCCGTTCCTGGCTCCCTACGGCGTCATCAACGGCGCCCAGATGACCTTCCCGGTCAACGAGATCCGCCTGGATTCCGCCTCGCCGATCGGCACCGCCGTGGTGACCCCCACCTTCTTGCCCGGCAAATTCAGCTGTCCTTCACCGGTCTGGTCGCTCCGCAAGAATCCCAGCAATCGCTACGCGATCGATCCCGCTACTGGTGCGATCACGACGGCTGCCGCCCTCATCCCCGGCATGGTGGATATCGTGGAAATCCAGGTGTCGCAGACGGGTGTGGCCTTCGGCCAGGCCTTTACCGCCGGTGGTGCCAACTACTATGACCACCCGAACGACGGCTCCTTTATCCACTCGATCGCCATCACGGCCTCTGGCAACCTGCCAACAATGTATACGATCACGCCCTCAGCCGGCGCCGGCGGCACGATCAGCCCCAGCAGCGCCGTGCAGGTGGCCGAAGGCGGCTCGCAGACATTTACCATCACCGCCAATTCAGGCTACCTGATCTCCAACGTTACGGTGGACGGCACCTCGGTAGGAGCGGTCAGCACCTACACCTTCACCAACGTGACAGCCAACCACACGATCGCCGCAACGTTCAGCACCGGCCCCACCTATACGATCACGGCCTCTGCCGGAGTCGGCGGCACCATCAGTCCTAGCGGCGGGGTGCAGGTCAGCGAAGGTGCCTCCCAGACCTTTACCATCACACCCGATACCGACTATACGATCGCCGGCGTTACCGTGGACGGCTCGTCGGTGGGGGCCACCGGCAGCGTATATCTTCAGTAATGTCACGACTACCCACACGATTTCCGCGACGTTCACCTCGACCTTGGGAAGCGTGGTCTCGATCTTCAAATCGGGCGACGGCATCGATATGACGTACACGACCAACCTCGATCCGACGTTCCGCAACGCCGGTTCAGACAATGTGGTCCAGGTCACCTGCGACGAGTATGAGTGTACCAACAATTCGAATGGGTGGAGCACCCCGAATTGGCTCCACCCAGCCGTAGCAGGTTCGAGCGACTATGCATTCATGATGAAATGGGATCTGTCGGGCATCCCGGCCGGTGCGAGCATCGCCAAGGCACAGATTCGGCTATATGCAACATCTGGTAACTACGGCGGGTTCTACATCGGACGGATCACGACAAGCGACTGGACGCAGGGTACTGTGACCTGCTTGAACGCCGAGCCCGGCACTCCCTGGGCGTCTCAACCGTTCGGCAGCAGTGACGTGAGCATGCCCACATTCTTCAGTGAGCCGACGGCGAAACCGGCTGTTTTTGACGTAACCTCCGACGTGCAGTCAATGGTTAACGGTACAGCACCCAACTATGGTTGGGCGATGGCTAGTACGTCCACTTTCGCGTACGCCAGTCCACTTTGCAACGATAACTATGCCACGGACATAAACTCAACTACCGCGTACCGTCCGGCCCTGTTCATCAGCTATATCCCGAGCGTATACGATTACGGCTTCGGCTGGTACCGGAGGCACGATCAACCCTAGCGGAGCCGTGCAGGTCAACAGCGGCGGCTCGCAGACCTTCACCATCACCGCTGACAGCGGCTACGCGATCAGTGATGTATCGGTCGATGGATCATCGGTCGGCGCCGTCAGCACCTATACCTTCAATAACGTGACAGCCGCTCACACGATTACGGCCACCTTTTCCAGCAGCGGGGGCCAACTGACCGGCAAGGTCGAGGCGGAAGCCGGGGTGCTGGGCGGTGGGGCCCAAACCTACAGCGACGCCGGGGCCTCCGGCGGAGCGGCCGTCCAATACCTTAATCTCTCCGGCTCGATCACCTTCAACAACTGTGCCGCCAGTTCGTCCGTGGATGTGTATTACTGCTCGGACCTGACCGGCAAGATCGGCGTGTACATCAACTCCACCCGCTACGACCTGTACTTTACGTCCAACGGCGGATGGTCCGCTCCCTACGTCAAGGTCACCCTCAACCAGGCGGTGCCCGCCGGGGCGACCGTCAAGATCCAGTACGATACCGGCGATACGGCCCTGAACCCGGACTACATCTACTTGAACGCCGGCAGCGGCGGCGGGAATCTGTGTACCGGAGGAACCCCCAGCGCCAGCGGAGATAATGCCGCCAATGGTGAAGGTGTGGCCCAGGCGTTTGACGGCAATACGGCCACCAAATGGTTGACATTCGCCACTACAGGCTGGATTCAATATGAATTCGGCGGAAGCAGACTCCTATGCGGTGAATCAATATACGATTACTTCAGCCAATGATATGCCTACCAGAGACCCGAACAGTTGGACCTTCGAGGGTTCCAACGACGGTTCCAACTGGACCACGCTGGATACTCAATCGGGCCAAAGCTTCGCCAGCCGCTTCCAGACCAACACCTACAATATCAGCAACAGCACCGCCTATCGGATCTACCGGCTGAACATCACCGCCAACCATGGCGACTCCTCTACGCAGTTGTCGGAGATGGCCATGTATGGAAGCAGCGGGGGCCAACTGACCGGCAAGGTCGAGGCGGAAGCCGGGGTGCTGGGCGGTGGGGCCGAAGCCTTCAGCGACGCCGGGGCCTCCGGCGGAGCGGCCGTCCAATACCTTAATCTCTCCGGCTCGATCACCTTCAACAACTGTGCCGCCAGTTCGTCCGTGGATGTGTATTACTGCTCGGACCTGACCGGCAAGATCGGCGTGTACATCAACTCCACCCGCTACGACCTGTACTTTACGTCCAACGGCGGATGGTCCGCTCCCTACGTCAAGGTCACCCTCAACCAGGCGGTGCCCGCCGGGGCGACCGTCAAGATCCAATACGATACCGGCGATACGGCCCTGAACCCGGACTACATCTACTTGAACGCCGCCGGCGGCGGGGGCAACCTGGCCCTGAACAAGGCCGTCACGGCTTCCAGTGCGTTCTCCGGATATGAGGCTTCCAATGCCGTCGATGGCAGCAGCTCGACCAGATGGTCCAGCACCTACAGTGATCCGCAGTGGATCTACGTCGATCTGGGCCAGACGTATGCGATCAACCGGGTGAAATTGACCTGGGAGGCCGCCTACGGCAAGACCTACCAGATCCAAGTGTCCGGCGATGCGAGCAACTGGACGACCGTCTACAGCGTTAGCAACGGCGATGGCGGGGTCGATGACTGGAGTTTCACCGCCACCGACGGCCGCTACGTCCGCATGTACGGTACGGAACGATTCAACACCTCCTGGGGTTATTCGCTCTGGGAGTTCGAGGTGTATGGAAACTAAGGATGTCTCGATGGACTGACCGTGCCAGATCGGCCGGCGGTCGGTCGGATAGAACTGTCCCTGCGCTGCGGACCCTTGTGGGTCCGCAGCGTGAAGGGTTCCGTCAGGCGTGTGCTTCAAGACTCTGGTCTATCTGCTGTGTCGGCGTTTTATGGGGTGTGCGGTCATGCGGAGACGGTACGCCAGGAAATGCAGAAACAAGGAACAAGGAGACGGTTATGAACAAGCCAAATGAGTTGTCTGTGAGGACAGGTGTGAGGTTTATGAGGCCAAAGCCGCTGCCGTGGCTAGTGGCGGGCGTGGCCATGGGGCTGTTCGGGCTGCTGATGCCATCGGTGGCGTCGGCGGGGACGTTGTACGTGCTGCCCGCAAACACGCGGTACTTCACCGACGGATCCGGCAACGCTGTGTACCTGACCGGATCGCACAGCTGGAACAACTTCCAGGATTGGGCGGCCACCGACCCGCCACCTGCTTTTGGCTTCAATGCCTACCTCGATTTGCTCGTCAATCAGAACCAGAATTTCATACGCCTGTGGGCCTGGGAAGCGCCACGGTGGGCGCCCTGGACGAGCGGAGACCTCTACATTAGTCCGATGCCATATCAGCGGCCCGGCCCGGGAACGGCACTAGACGGTAAACCCAAATTTGACGTCAACCAGTTCAATCAGGCCTATTTCGACCGGCTCCGCAGACTGCGTCATCGCCGCGCACGACAGGGGCATATACGTCAGCATCATGCTGTTCGAGGGTTGGTCGGTGGGAATAAAACCGGGCTCGCCTGGAAATCCGTGGCCAAGCCATCCCTTTAATGTCAACAACAACATCAACGGCATCAACGGCGATCCGAACGGCGATAACAGCGGATTCGAAGTCCACACGATGGCCATACCGGCGATCACCGCGCTGCAGGACGATTACATCCGCAAGGTGGTCGATACGGTGAACGACCTGGACAACGTCCTGTACGAAGTTGGCAATGAATGCGAAGCCGACTCGGTCTCCTGGGAGTATCACGTCATCAATCTGATCCATTCCTACGAAGGCGGCAAGCCGAAGCAGCATCCGGTTGGACTGGGGGGTAACTGGCCAGGATCGAACAACAGTGATCTGTACAACAGCCCGGCCGACTATATTAGTCCGAGCCAGACCGACAGCGACGACTACCGGAACAATCCGCCCGCCGCCAGCGGCGCGAAGGTGGTTCTCATGGACACCGATCACATTTTTGGCGAAGGCGGCGATGCCAATTGGGTATGGAAGGCGTTTACACGCGGCGGCAACGTTCTCTGCATGGACTCGCTGAACGGGACCGGCATTCCCAACGCGTCCGCCTACTTGCCCGGTACGGGTTTCGCGTATGATCCGAATGTGGAGGCATCCTTCCGGCGCGGCATGGGCCAGACGCGGACTTATGCCCAGAAGATGAACCTGGCGGCCATGACGCCCCACGGCGAGCTGACGAACACGGGCTACTGCCTGGCGGCTCCCGGCTCGGAATACATCGTGTTCCAGCCGGGTAGTGGCGGATTCACCGTCAATCTGTCCTCGGACACCTACTCGGTGGAATGGATGAACCCCGCCGATAGCAGCACGACTGCTGGCGGAGCGGTCAACGGCGGGACAGGCACCTATTTTACACCGCCATTCGGTGGGACCGCCGTGCTTTACCTGCTGAAGCAGAACGGCGGTGCCCAGCTGACCGGCAAGGTCGAAGCTGAATCCGGCGTCCTGGCTGGCGGCGCCCAGGTCGGCGGGGACGACCCCACAGCCTCCGGCAACCATGGGGTTGGCTGGCTCAGTACCCCTGGCGCTTCCGTCTCCTTCAGTCCCTGCGCCGCATCCTCCTCCATCGACGTGTACTACCAGTCGCCGAACACCGGCAAGATCGGCCTGTACATCAACTCCACCCGCTATGACCTGAACTTCAGCGCTGCTTCTTCCTGGACCGAGCTGACGTTCAACCAGGCGGTTCCATCTGGCGCGACTGTCAAGATCCAGTACGACAGCGGGGACGCCTGGCTCAACGTGGATTACATCGTCTTAAACGCGACGGGTGGTGATACCACGGCCCCGGCGGCGGTGACCAACCTGGCGGTCGGCAGCCCGACCTCCAGCAGCCTTACGGTCAGTTGGACGGCCCCGGGCGATGACGGCACCAGCGGCACGGCCACCACCTATGACATCCGCTATTCCACCAGCAGCATCAACGAGAGCAACTGGGCCTCGGCTACGCAGGTCTCCGGCGAACCGGCCCCTGCGGCCTCAGGCACCAACCAGAACATGACGGTCAGCGGCCTGTCCTCCAGCACGACCTACTACTTCGCGATGAAGACCGCCGATGAGGTGCCCAACTGGTCCAGCCTGTCGAATATTGCCAGTGGGACCACTTCCAGCAGCGGGGGCCAACTGACCGGCAAGGTCGAGGCGGAAGCCGGGGTGCTGGGCGGTGGGGCCCAAACCTACAGCGACGCCGGGGCCTCCGGCGGAGCGGCCGTCCAATACCTTAATCTCTCCGGCTCGATCACCTTCAACAACTGTGCCGCCAGTTCGTCCGTGGATGTGTATTACTGCTCGGACCTGACCGGCAAGATCGGCGTGTACATCAACTCCACCCGCTACGACCTGTACTTTACGTCCAACGGCGGATGGTCCGCTCCCTACGTCAAGGTCACCCTCAACCAGGCGGTGCCCGCCGGGGCGACCGTCAAGATCCAGTACGATACCGGCGATACGGCCCTGAACCCGGACTACATCTACTTGAACGCCGGCAGCGGCGGCGGGAATCTGTGTACCGGAGGAACCCCCAGCGCCAGCGGAGATAATGCCGCCAATGGTGAAGGTGTGGCCCAGGCGTTTGACGGCAATACGGCCACCAAATGGTTGACATTCGCCACTACAGGCTGGATTCAATATGAATTCGGCGGAAGCAGCTCCTATGCGGTGAATCAATATACGATTACTTCAGCCAATGATATGCCTACCAGAGACCCGAACAGTTGGACCTTCGAGGGTTCCAACGACGGTTCCAACTGGACCACGCTGGATACTCAATCGGGCCAAAGCTTCGCCAGCCGCTTCCAGACCAACACCTACAATATCAGCAACAGCACCGCCTATCGGATCTACCGGCTGAACATCACCGCCAACCATGGCGACTCCTCTACGCAGTTGTCGGAGATGGCCATGTATGGAAGCAGCGGGGGCCAACTGACCGGCAAGGTCGAGGCGGAAGCCGGGGTACTGGGCGGTGGGGCCGAAGCCTTCAGCGACGCCGGGGCTTCCGGCGGAGCGGCCGTCCAATACCTTAATCTCTCCGGCTCGATCACCTTCAACAACTGTGCCGCCAGTTCGTCCGTGGATGTGTATTACTGCTCGGACCTGACCGGCAAGATCGGCGTGTACATCAACTCCACCCGCTACGACCTGTACTTTACGTCCAACGGCGGATGGTCCGCTCCCTACGTCAAGGTCACCCTCAACCAGGCGGTGCCCGCCGGGGCGACCGTCAAGATCCAGTACGATACCGGCGATACGGCCCTGAACCCGGACTACATCTACTTGAACGCCGGCAGCGGCGGCGGGAATCTGTGTACCGGAGGAACCCCCAGCGCCAGCGGAGATAATGCCGCCAATGGTGAAGGTGTGGCCCAGGCGTTTGACGGCAATACGGCCACCAAATGGTTGACATTCGCCACTACAGGCTGGATTCAATATGAATTCGGCGGAAGCAGCTCCTATGCGGTGAATCAATATACGATTACTTCAGCCAATGATATGCCTACCAGAGACCCGAACAGTTGGACCTTCGAGGGTTCCAACGACGGTTCCAACTGGACCACGCTGGATACTCAATCGGGCCAAAGCTTCGCCAGCCGCTTCCAGACCAACACCTACAATATCAGCAACAGCACCGCCTATCGGATCTACCGGCTGAACATCACCGCCAACCACGGCGACTCCTCTACGCAGTTGTCGGAGATGGCCATGTATGGAAACTAAGGATGTCTCGATGGACTGACCGTGCCAGATCGGCCGGCGGTCGGTCGGATAGAACTGTCCCTGCGCTGCGGACCCTTGTGGGTCCGCAGCGTGAAGGGTTCCGTCAGGCGTGTGCTTCAAGACTCTGGTCTACCTGAAATGGGAACGTTTGTCTCCGCAGCCCCGAGCGGCTGGCGCCGTAGCAACAAGTAAGACCGCCGAGTACCCCATGAATCTCAAAAAGGGCTTGGGTTTCGGGTATTACGTAGACGGTCTCCTGGCCATGGTTCACTCGTGAGTGGCGCTCTGCAATCGCCTCCTCCTCTCGTCCTGATTGGCATGGCCCTGCCATGCAGCCGACGGTTGTTCCGCTTGCGTTCGCAGGCAGAATGCGCATCATGATTGCTTTCGTTGCCTCAGATTCCGACTTTTGCTGACGAACAAGACATGGGGAGCAAAATGAAGTTCACTTTTGTCAGACACGGACCGGAGATCAGCGAATTCGCGGAGGACGACCTGACGCCGCTCAAGGAGAACGAAGTTCTCGTGCGGACGTGCAAGTCGCTCATCAGTGTGGGCACGGAATTGGCGTTTCTGTCCACGCCGGGCAAGCGCCGCGTGGGCCGCTCCGGCTACTGCAATGTCGGCGAAGTGGTGGCTGTGGGATCAAACGCCCATCGCTATAAGGTGGGGCAGCGTGTGCTTCATGCCATCAGTCATATGAGCCATTACTGCCTGTCTGAAGAGCATATCGCGTACCCAATTCCTGACGAGGTCGCCGACGAGCAGGCCGTTTTCTGTGAACTCGGCTGCGTGGCGATGCACATCATTCAGCGCAGCGCGGTGTCCTTGGGCCGCACCGTGGTCGTCGTCGGCCAGGGCACCGTGGGGCAATTGGTCAATCAAGTGGCCCGTTTGGCCGGAGCGAACCGGGTGATTGGAGTGGATCTGCAGCCGGATCGTCTGGATTTGGCCCGGCGTCTGGGGGCGGATGAAGGAATTGCACCGTCCAAAGACGAACTCGCGGGGGTACTGCAACGCGGGTTGCCCGATGCCTGCCCGCCTGTCTTCGTCGAAGTGTCCGGATCGGTGAAGTCGCGAGTCTGGATTCTGGACGTGGCGCCCCTTCATTCCCGCGTGGTGGTCACAGGCACTTACACCTCGACGTTGACCGTGAATCCGTTCGATCCGTTCATTTTGCGAGAGATTGACGTTGTCGTGCGCACATTCCCAAATGCCCTCAACGCGGCCAGCCATACTATCCGTACAACAGCCACTTTAACCATTTCTATGTTTTGGATGCATTTCGACGCAGGTTGCTGAAGGTGGACGGTCTCTGTGATGCGACTCTGAAGCCGCGAGAGCGCCCTGGGTTTTACAACGATGCGGTGGCCGGAAGGCCGCACCCAGCGCAACCGATCATCGATTGGGATCTGTAGGGACACACCACATTCCCGCCTATCGGGAAAAGGACAACATAGAAGGAGGCTCTGAACGTGAAACTGGCCATTCAGGAGAACCGCATACCGGGTAAGACCTTGCCGGAGCGAGTCGCGCTGGCGGAGGACATGGGTTTCGAGGGGATCGAGTTCTGGGGAGCGGACATTGCCGGACGCGTGCCGGAAATCCAGGATGCCCTTCGCGGCCGCAGGATCCGCCCGTGCACTATCTGTGCCGGTTACCAGGGCTCGCTGATCCACGCCGATCCCAAGGAACGTACCACGGCCCGCGAAGGCATTCTTGCACTGCTGAAGATTGCAGGGGATCTGGGAATGGCCGGACTGATCGTAGTGCCGGGCTTTACACGCCATAAGTCCGTCCCGGACCTCTCGCCTTTCAAGACCGATCGCCAGCTCGAGACCGAGATACTGGTGGCGCAACTGGAGCAGATGGCCGGCGAGGCGGCGAAGACCGGGGCGGCAATTCTCCTGGAACCGCTGAACCGCTACGAATCTCACTACCTGAACCGCCAGATGGACGCCGTGGAGATCTGCAAACGCGTGGGCAGTCCGAGTGTGCAGGTGATCTGCGATGTCTTCCATATGAACATAGAGGAATATAACACGCCAGCCACGCTGCGACAGGTCGGCGCCTTCTGCAAGCATGTGCATCTGGCGGACAATACCCGCCAGGAGCCCGGATCAGGCAACATCGATTTCCGAGCGGCTTTTGCGGCGCTCCGGGAGATCGGCTTCGACGGTTTTATGGCGTACGAGTGTGGATTTCCCGACTATCCGAATCACGAGGCAAGGCTACGCAGGAGTATGCAGTACCTGAAAGGATGCATGTAGCACCAGGGGTGCCCACGTTCCGCACAAGAGCCTGTACCGGGCTCACGCCGCCTTGGTGCCGGTCATCACCCGGGCAGTCGGCAGGCATCCCCCGAGCTTGGTCCCGGGCCAACGACTGGAGCCCGGTTTCGATGACGTTCCTACGCTTTCGACACGTTATCAGCGGTTCACACACGTTCGTCTTCCCAGCACGTACCTGACGGGTTTGTCCTGCCTTTTCCGTCTCGCTTACCACCCCAGCCATTGGACCGGAGCAGCATCCGGTGGTTTGGACCCTGAGCCTGCACCCCGAGTCCGAGGGACCTGCCCTCATCTCTTCCTGACTTCCGAATTGGGACACCCGGTCAGTAGATCAGGTCGTAGAGCTGCTGCTGTTCGGCATCCATTCGAAGGAGAACCCGGCGAACCGCGGGGTCGTCGGGCAGCGTGAAAGCCATTTCATACATTGTCTGTGTCAGCTCCGCTGCGCGCGTGGGACTCATCGTCATGCCCGCTTCATGCAGACGCCGTTCAAGTTCCTTGTAGATCGTGTAGGCCACGAAGGCCACGAGCACATGGGCTTCGATGCGTCCCCGGCGACGGTGGAATATCGGCCGGATGCGAAGGTCCGTCTTGGAGATCCGGAACGCCTTCTCGATATGCCACAATTGGCCGTAGTCTTTTGATGACCGCTTCGGCCGGCAGATCCGTGTTCGTCAGGTAACCCTTCAGGCCATCCCACCGGGCGGCCTGTTCGATCTGCGACTCATCGATCTGGACTTTGACCTCGCCGCTGAGCTTCAGGAATCGGTTGTAGCCGCGGTTGTTCAGGTGCTCCTTCGTCAGTTTTCCTGAACGGACACGCTTGCGCAACCGCCCCAGGCCGCGATCGCGGTTGTGAGCGTCCTTTTTGGCCCGACTGTCGGAGTAACTGACGATCCGCCGACGGCCCGCCGGCTGGTCGATCACCACGGACTGCCCATTGGTCAGGGCCGCGCAGCGTCCGAGGATCTCCGCCTGCACCGCCTGCGTCTCATTGCGGAGCCGGGCGGCGACGATGAACGGATACTTCGCTGCGTCCAGAGCGTCGAGATTGTCCTTGCTGAGCATCGCGGCGTCGGCCACCACCACGGGCTTGCCGAAGTGGTACCGCCGCTCAATGCCCTCAAGCAGCGGGATGAGCGTCTTTCCCTCAAACGTGTTTCCCTCGAAAATGTCGTACCCGATGGGATAGCCGTTCTGGCCGACCAGCAGGCCCAGCATGATCTGCGGGTTCTGGAATTTGCCGTCCTTGGAAAAGCCGATCTTTCGCAGATCGTCCTCGTCTTCCGCCTCAAAGTACAGGCTGGTCACGTCGTAGAAGACGACGCTGATTCGCTTGAGGATTTTGCGCGAGTATCGGTAGGCGATCGCTTGCGCCTGCTGGCTGTAGTGCTTGTTGAGGCGGTCGAGGAACAGGTAGATGCTGTCAGGCGAGACGGTTTTGCCCTGATAGCGATAGAGGTAATCGACGGTCTTGAGCTTGCTGGTGGGGTAGACCAGGCGGGCGACGACGATGTCACGGAACAACGGCTCGGGGATCGCGTTGAATCCGATCTCGTCGAAGAGCCGGCCGAAGATGATTTCCGGGCCGAGCGTGCGAATGGAGGCGTTGGCGAGGGCTTGAATGAAGTCCAGGACGGCGGCGTTGTCGCGCTGGTCCTCGGGGAACAGGTCGTACTGCCTGCTCTGGCGACGGATGAACTGCTCGCCCAAAGCCACCAGGCGGTTGACCTGCTCGGGATCACGGGCCGATCCAACGGTTCTGACGACCCGATAGCCATGGTTGGACTTGTCGATGACCTGAACGCTGACCGAGCCGGATTTGTTGGGCTTCCTTCGGACGAACATGGGCCCCATCTTGCCCGCGGGACACCCAAATCCGCAACACCTTCCTTGTCAAATAAGGACTTACATCACTTTTTCGAGCCTGCTCGGAACTCAGGCCTCCCATTCCGGTTCCAGGGCCAGTTTGACTAACGCCTGACGAGCACGATCTTCCATCACGGGGATCCCCAGGGACCGCTTCTCGTCCTTGCCGGGTTTGGGAATCCATACCCGACGGACAGGTTTGGCCTTGGTGATCAGCGGGCATTCATGGATCACGTTGGCGAGGGACAGTTTTTCCCTATTGGTCAAAGACGCTAAGCCGTCTACGCCTGCTGTCCTCTTGCCTCTGTTTTCCTGAGTTACCCGTCGCACCGCGATGAGAGCCGCGTTCCTGGAATGTATCAGGAGCCTTTGGAGCTTGTGGACCACCTCCGTCTCGCCACGACGTGAGGCTTGATAGATGCGGGTTTGGAGCTTGAACACGCCCTTGTCCAGTTTTCGCCAGGGAAGGGTGTGCCAGTCATACATCGTCGTTTCCGACGTGCTCATGTGGGTTGCTCCTACTATTACCTCTATCTTCCACATACCGTGCCTCCGTCAGCGTCTCCCTTGGCTTTCCCAAGGGCCTCTGCTTCTGAGGCAATCCTTCCGCAACGAGGCTTGCGACGTACCGTCTGCTCCGGTGATAGCCGGAGAGCCTCGAAGAGGTTACCCCGTTCCTGGCATTCGTTTGACGTTGGACGAAGGATCTCACTATCCGCCGGGATCTTACGGGCGTGCTCAGGACAACTACTGCAATTGTCCTGCCCTCGATCCGGTCCCATGTTGGGCAGGCCTGATATCTCGAGTAGGCCTGAACGAAGTGACGACGGTTCATAATGAGTTCGTGTTCCTATCCATGTCCAACTGTGCTCGACGGGATTCCCGGTCGAGTTCCGGGTTACCGCCATTTATCCCCGCTTCACACGAGCGGTGGTAATTCGCCCGCATGGGGGATATGCTTTCACCTCAGCACGAGAAGGGTGGGAATTGCACCCACACGAACGCCAAGTTGTCCAGCCCATCGGGAACGCCCCGACGGTCTGTCTGCTCATCCTCCGGCTTACGCGGCCGGGTTCGAGCAAACGGGCCGCACGCAGTAGTCGCCATAGTAGCCGTGAAAGAAGCGGCCTTCCTGCATGCCGTGCAGCAGGGCGTCGGTGGCATCGAAGTCGAGAATCAGTTCCGTTGGCGGCGTGTCGTGCGAGGCGATGAACTGCTCGACGAGCACGCCGGCAAAGCGCCAGAGACTCGCCCGGTCGATGGTGTTCTCCAGGCGGCACAGCGTTGGCGGACTCGCCAAAGGTTCCTCCGGATCGGGCCGCTGTTCAGCCAGCACCGCCAGCAGCGGATCTTGCCGCAGGGTCTGTTGATCGTTGAGATCCTCGTAGCCGCCAGCCAGACCGAAGATCCGCTGGGTCAGCAGCGTCTGCATCTGGTGGGTGATCCGGCTCGGGTCGCGCGGATCCGCCAGGGCTGCTGTGAAGGCCTCGATAAGCCTGATGCGACGATTGACCTCTCGCAACAGCGACAAGCCGCTGTCGTGGTGAGCGTGCCGCCAGCGAAGTCGGCGACAACTCGCTGGCGTGGCAGGCCGGAAAACAGCAGTGGTTCTGTGGTACAGTCTGTCATGTGAAGTCCCTTATTGTTGGCTAGGAAGAAGCCTTCACAACTCCTTCTATACCCGGCAGTAAGGGCTTCTCGCTATAGCCCATCCACTAATTCTGATGAAATATTCGGGCTAGTCAGGAACTGGCCCAGCGCAGGGGATGCTTTCCGGCCTGGGAGGGCAGCACCTGGGATATCCGTTGTCCCGAAGACATCTCGATAATAAGCCGTGGCAGCGAACTGATCGAAGGGCGACAGGTTACGTGTTTTGCCAGCGACCCCGAGATGATGGGCCGACAAGCGGTCCAGCTTCTGATCGAGAGGATGCAGGGACAGCGTCACCTTGTCGTCAGGCTGGCGCTCGGTTCGCGGCTGGTGCTGGGTACCACCACGGGACCGGCGCCGCGTCCGGCCTGACGCCCGGGGGCTTGTTACGGTACCATCAAATGAATGGCCCCGTCGGCAAGCAGCCTGACGGGGCCATATCACCATTGGGAGAGTTGCTGCTATTGATTCCAGCGTGCGACCAGAATCTGCAGGTCGCCGATGTTGATGTAGCTGTCGGTGTTGAAGTCGCAGTCGGGGTTCCAGTTCCACCAGCCGCCCTGATCATTGCTGCCCCAGGCGGCGACAAGGGCCTGCAGGTCGCCGACGTTGACGTAGCCGTCATCATTGGCGTCGCCGACCTTGCGCGGCGGCTTGGTTGTCGCGACCGCCACGTTGGACAGGTCCGAAGGCTGGCTGGCGGCGTCATAGACGACGATCGCGAAGTTGTAGGTGGTATCTGCTGTCAGGCCGGTGATGATGAAGACCTCGTTGCTGCCAGCGGGCTGCGGGACCGACAGGCCCGTTATGGGCATCGCCGCGTTGAATGATGCCATGTCGGTAATGTCGCTGGTGCTGTAGCGAAGGTCGTACCTGGTGGCGGTGCCGCTAGTGCCGTCTTCGCCGGTAGCGGTCCAGTTGAGTTGCACGCTGTCGCGCGTGATACAGGAGCTGCAGGCGATCAGGTCGGTAACGGCCGCTGGCGAGGCGTCGGCTCCTGTCGTGGCCGTTACGACGTTGGACAAGCCGGATGTGTTGTTGCCCTTGTCATATGCCACCAGGGCGAATTCGTAAGTTGTGCCACTGGCCAAGCCGGTGACCGTGAATTGCTCCTGGTTGCCAGCAGACTGAGGAACCGGCAGACCGGAGACCGGCGTCGCTGCATTGAAGGAGTCCATATCCGCGATTGGACTGGTGCTGTAACGCAGATCGTAGCGTGTCGCCTGTCCGATGTTGGCATTATCACCGGTGGCTGTCCAGGTCAGTTGGATCCTGTCGCGTTCGGTGCCGGCAGTCGTCGCGGCCAGATCGACGATCGGCGCGGGCGGCAGGACGTCCGGCTGGGTGATATCCAACTGAATGCATTCCGTGCGGGGGACCTTTTCGCCGCCGGTGGTGATGGTGAAGGTCGCCGGGCTGGTATTGACGAAGGTGTCAAATTGCTTGGCGATATTCCAGCCGGAACCGTCAAATTCCTTCCATTTATAGAGGACGTGAATGACGTTGCCGCTGGCGGCCAGTTCGGCGGCATTGCCGAAGGTCAACGTGATGTTGTTGACGCCCTTGTCCAGATAGGCCATGGCGCCCTTGTTGTGTTCGAAGATGGTGGTGACGACAAAGTTGCTGACGCCAGCATCGGTCAGGGCCGTGGTGCCTTTGATCTGAATTTTGATGTAGTACGTGCCCCAGGTGCCGAAGACGTTGCTTCGCAGCGACTGGTTGGCCACGTGGGTGGTGCCGACGGGGGCGTCGTAGACCTGGGACCAGTTGGTGCCGTCACCGGAGAAGTAGACCTTGCAGACGTCGCTGGCGTTGGTCTTGACGAAGTCGCCGCTGAAGGAGGCGTCGGTCAGATAGAACGGGAGGGTGATCTTGAAGATCGCCTCGCCCTGAACGCCAACGGCCGCAGTGTGCAGCTCCGGGGTCAACGCATCGGCGTTATAGGTAGCCAGGTCGTGGGTAGCCGGCTCGAGCATCGCCTGGTAGCCGGCACTGCGGAAGTCCGGGGCGAGCGTGTCGGTACCATTGGACCAGCGGCGGTAGGTGGCCTTGCTAGTGTTGACGTAAGGCAAAATCACGCCGTACGGCTCCCAGTAGGGCCAGTTGACGTAATCCTGCCAATCCTGCTGGCATTCGTGGTGATACGGCGCATCCGGCCCGGCAATGTTGCCGCCGTCGGCGTCAGAGTGCGGCGTCGGATACTCGTTCTGCCAGGCCTGCCACGTCCGCTCGAACGACTGGCCGAGCCGCAGATCCATGTTGCCGGTCCACAACGGCGTGGCCGCGCCGTCACCGCTGTCGCCCCAGTGATTGAGGGCATCGGCGTACCAGCCTGGGTCGTCCCCACACAGCAGGAAGCCCGGACACGTGCGGTTCTCGGCGACTGCGTTGAGCATCAGGCTGTTGTCTGCCTGGACCTCCGTACAGCTGGCGACCCGGCGCGGATTGGCCCGGTTGTACAGGTACATGGTGGTCATCGTGTCATATAGGTGGTAGGTGCCGTCTGAGTACTGGACCTCGTAAACCCAGTGTCCGGGCAGGGCGATCTTGCGCGTCGCCAGGCCGGCCGCCTTGACGATGGTGCAGGCCTGGCTGGCATGCCGCCCGCACAGGCACCAGCCGAAGACGTTCTGGTCATACGTCGGGTCGTTGATGTCGTTGCCGCCGACCATCGGTGGTTCGTCGGCCCAGTGATAGAGCCGTCGCTTCTGGTTATTGTAAATATTGATCGCCTTGGCTTCATCGCTGGCCGGCGCGATGACGCCGTCGGGGGTGTAGGCGTTGACGTACGTAGCGGCCATGGTGTTGATATTGTGGGTGTCCGCAACGCGGTCGTTGACCAGCCAGGGATTGTGGACCGTCACCGGCACGATCGGCGGCAGGGTCGTGGCGGTGGCGACGTTGGAGACAGCGGACACGTTGGACGGTTCGGCGAAGTCGGAACTCTTCATCGCGAAATAGTACGTTGTGCTGGGAGTCAGGTGGGCCACCGTGCAGGTCTGGCGCGTGCCCGGAGCCGTGGGGGTCGGCTCGCCAATTGCCGGCGTCGCCAAGGCCCAGTTGCCCTCGTCGATCGGAGCCGTCGAGTAGCGAATGTAGTAACTGGCCACGCCGGCTGTCCCGACATCGGCAGGCGCCGTCCAGGACAGGTAGGCGATATTGATTCCCGCGACCGCGTGCAGGTCCGTAACCGCCTCGGGCGAGTCGACGTCCTCGGGCAGTGTAGTGAACGTCACTACGTTACTCGGCGCCGACCAGTTGGGCACCTCATCGGCGGCCTTGATGGCGAAGTGGTAGGTTGTAGCCGGCAGCAATCCGTGGACGGTGCACGTTTCCGCTGAACCGGAAGCCTTCGGGATCGCCATGCCCATCACCGGCGTGGCGACGGCAAAGGCGCTCTCATCGCCAATCGGCAGGGTGCTGTAGCGCAAGTCATAGATTGATGCGGTGCCCGTAATACCGTCGTCCCCGATAGCCGTCCAGGTTAGCACCACATAGTTCGGCTTGATCGTGGGACTGGCCAGATCCGTGATCGATGTGGGGGGGGTAACATCCATCGGGCTGGTCGTACCGCTGGCAACGTTTGACATGCCGCTAACGGTGCTGATCACGTCGGTGGACTTGATCGCGAAGTAATAGGTGCTGTTCGGGCTCAGGCCGGTCACGCTAAAGCGTTCGGGGCTGCCTGGGGCGGCCGGGGCCGGCACTCCCACCAGCTTGGTAGCGACGGCGAAGCTCGCATCATCCGTGATCGGGTTGGTCGATATGCGGATGTCATAGCTGGCTACCGGCGCCGGCGGGTTGGCCGACGGGGCCGTCCAGGTCAGGTCGAGTTTGAACCAGTCGGGATCGCCAGCCGCCAGGTCGGTCACTGTCGTCGGGTCACCGTGCGGCAGGTAGTCTATAAACAGGATGGGCTGGTAGTCGGCGCCGTTAGTCTCCTCGCTCATGTACGGGTTGTAGTTGCCGACGCTGTCGAGGAACAGGCCGTAATTCGGCGTTCCGCTTGCCCATAGCTGGGCCATGTCCGTGACGTCCAGGGTCAGATAATACCCGCTGCCGATCCCCGTGGCGCCCAGAAACGAGCCCGAGTGGACGCCGTCCTTGTTCGGACTAAACGCCTGGTTGTTGGCCCAGGAGGCCGGCATGCTTGGCTGGGAGACCCCATTGGCGTCCTGGTTGGGTCCCGTATTCAGACCGTTGGGATGCGCGCCGCTGGCACCCGGGGTAGCCGGATCCAGGCCCGGGTAGTCGCCGGGGTAGCCCCACAGTCCGGGCCCGGCCTTGTTGCCTTCGGACCAGTCGCTCGAGGTGATGTACCCGACACTCAGCCCGCTGTTGCCTGTGGTGGCATAGAACCGCACCTCTGCCTTGGTTACGGTGCTTCCGGCGAAGCCGGGCAGTTGGTTGAGCCCGAACTTCGCAATCAGCGGCTGCCACTGCTGGTTGGCGATCGGCGCCGCCCCGGAGTTTTCGTAGCACAGATCCGTCGCCCACCCCGTATCGGTGTACAGGAACGTGTCGGCGACCGCGCCCTGCCCGCTGTAGACGGTAATGATTCCGTTAGTGATCGCGCCGCTAAAGACCGGGGAAAGCCCTCCCTCGTCAGTCAGGCCGGGACTTCTTTTGAGGGCCACGACTCCTGCGTGCAGGTTGCTGGCAACCAGCAGCAGGGCCAAAGATCCAAGCAGCACTTTCTTAGTGAACATCTGTCTGTCCCCAACTATTATGATAATACCTGGCTGGTGAGCGCCCGTGCACATCCCATTTCCCATCCACTTTCGTGCCGGCGTCCGGCGAACCTGCAAGTACGCCGTCTATTACATCACTTTACAGTAGTGTCGCGGGCCCCGAGGGAGGGAAAGAACTCGGGGCCCGCAGTCCGTCTACTGCCTGCTCGCTCGGCAGGATCAGCCAATTACCGGCGGCGAAGCAGCCCCAGGCCGCCCAGCGCCAGCAGCGCCAGCGTGACCGGCTCGGGAACCGACGCGTAGTCCAACACCAGCACCGGCTGGAAATCGGCACCGGCGGTCTCTTCGCTCATGTACGGGTTGTAGTTGCCGACGCTGTCGAGGAACAGGCCGTAATTCGGCGTCCCGCTTGCCCATAGCTGGGCCATGTCCGTGACGTCGAGGGTCAGATAATACCCGCTGCCGATCCCCGTGGCGCCCAGAAACGAGCCCAAGTAGACGCCGTCCTTGTTCGGACTAAACACCTGGTTGTTGGCCCAGGAGGCCGGCATGCTTGGCTGGGAGACCCCATTGGCGTCCTGGTTGGGTCCCGTATTCAGACCGTTGGGATGCGCCCGCTGGCACCCGGGGTAGCCGGATCCAGGCCCGGGTAGTCGCCGGGGTAGCCCCACAGTCCGGGCCCGGCCTTGTTGCCTTCGGACCAGTCGCTCGAGGTGATGTACCCGACATTCAGCCCGCTGTTGCCCCCGTCGCAATAGAACCGCACCTGTGCCTTGGTTACGGTGCTTCCGGCGAAGCCGGGCAGTTGGTTGAGCCCGAACTTCGCAATCAGCGGCTTCCACTGCTGGTTGGCGATCGGCGCCGCCCCGGAGTTCTCGTAGCACAGATCCGTCGCGTAGCCGGTGTCGTTGTACAGGAACGTATCGGCGACCGCCCCCGCCCCGCTGTAAACCACGGGCGTGGTGCTGGTCAGCGACGCGTCCAGGCCACGTAAATCGGTCAGTCCCGCGTCCCGCTTCATCGCGACCACGGTCGCGCTGGCAGGAAGGCAGCTGGCCAATACCACAACCCCGATAAGCACAAGAACTACCCTTCTCATAATCCATCCTCCTAAAGGCCAAAATCACAGGAGACCACTCTCCCTTTGCTTTCAAGGACTAGCAAGCTGCGTGCCAGGGATAGGAACGTGTGTGGCTACTGACGCCTGCACGAGCTGATAGCTTGTGTTGTAGCAAAAGCTTACGAGTCGTGAAGAGGCCCTGAGACGCAGGGGGGCAGGTTCCTGGGAATCTGCTCAATTCGGAGAATTGTTGTAACGCAGTACGTCTTCGTCAACGCCATTCGCAGATCGGAGATCAGGCAGACGTAAAATGACGTAAGTATTTATGCCATAGAGGCAGGAGACCATATGATGTCGGAGTATTTGACCGTAGATCGGCAAATTGTCATGACAAACTGTTCGGATTTTCAAACACAGACGTGCCAGGGAAAGCAAAACGCCGCGTACCTGGGTATCACTGCTATATGTTGTGTGTTTGCCAGTCGTTATGACTTAATCGTCCTGGGCCGTGGATGCGGCTGTGACTGCCTTTGGGAGGGCGGTACGTCGAATTGCCATAACAAATCGGGTCTTTTTGTCGACGGGCGGTACGCGGACGGGTGTTAGCACGCGTTTTGGATAGAGCAAAACACGATCCTCTAGCCCAGTTGCTGGACGGTCCGCCCTCGGTCCAGGCTGCTCGGCAGTACCGAGTTGATGGCCGTGGACCGCCGCCCCGTCGCCCGATCCAGCAGCGCGTCGACGGTCATCCTGCCCAACAGTCTTGCCGACCCGCGCATGCACGTGATGTCGATATCGTCCTCCGTGTCCGCCTTACAGATCAGGGAGACATTTTCGGGACAACGGATCCCGCGAAGCCGCAGCTGATGGATGAGCGAGCCGCACAGGGTGTGGTTGAAGACGATGCCGGCTGTCGGGCGGGGCGACAGAGACAGGAGCCATTCCACAGCCTTCTGTCCGTCAACATCCGGACCCCCGTAAAACCCGATGCGTTCGGCAGGCATCGCGGGCAGGCCCGCCCGGAGCGGCGCTCGCTGCATGCCCGCCAGCAGCAATTCGCTATCCGAATCCCTTTCCAGCGTGCCGCCCCGAGAGAACAGGTTCCCCACGAAGAATATCTGCGTGTGTCCCTGCCGGAGGAGAAACTCCGTTGCCGTCTGCCCTTCACTGTAGCAGTTGATGACGATCGCATCGGCCAATGGATTGGTCGTCCAGTAATCCGCGCAGGCGACCAGGTAGCCGGCATCGGTGTAATGACGGACCATCACCTCGTTCGCAAAACCCACGAAGATCACCCCTAGCGTGTTGTCTTTGTCAGGCAAGAGCAGGTCCATGGCGGTGCCGCTGTGCGGTGCGAGTATCTGCTGCACCGATAGCGCATAGCCGACCTCCTTGCAGCGATCGCATATGCTTGCGTATACTCGCTCATAGAAGCTTCCTGTTAGGGACGGGAGTCCCCAGCCCGTCAGGACCTTGATGATACCCCGTTTCCTTTGAGCGATGGCCCTGGGGACGGTCATCGTGCCCCGGCGGGGCTTCCGTTCGACAAGTCCCTCGCCGACCAGGATGTCCATTGCCTTGCGAATGGTGATCCGTGAGACCTTGTGTATCTCGCACAAGTCATACTCCGGCGGCAACCGAACCGGCCGGCCTTTGTCTCCATCGAGGATCTGCACGCGAAGGCCATCGGCAACCCGGAGGTATTGCGGTGGCTTCCCAGGCGATTCGGCCGCTGCTCGGCGTGTCTTGGTATGTCTGCGAGCCAAGACGATCTCCCTAATCATTCCGTTGCATCAAGATTCTGCCGCCGCTCATTCTACCATCGGTATGCGTCCGACTGAAGCCTCGCATTCTTGCCGAGTCCTCGCTGCGGCCAAGCAAGGTGGGCCGCAAGGGGACAAGTCCGGGTCGGGTTGCCGCAAACGGATCTGCGTCAGCCGTGGGGAATCGGCCGGGTCGCACACGCCGCCGGTTGCGAGACCAGACCCTTGCTTCGGATTGCCTCCACGATGTCAGGGAAGGTCCGCCGGGGGCCTCAAGCACGCGCGGGTCGCGGTGGCGTGCTCTTGGGTTGTGCCGGAACAGTTGCTCAAGGCGATGCTGCTGCGGACTCTCTGCTCGATCCGCAGCGCGATCCAGTTGATGCAGGCGATCGACCATAACATGCTCTACCGGTGGTTCCTGGATCTGGCTCTCGATGATCACGGTCGACGGTACCTCGATCCGGTCATGAGCCGGCGACAAAAGCCTGGTCAGGCCGCCAGCCACACGGAAAAATCGTCTGCCCCAAACCACTGCGGGCCCCTCGGGCGGAGACCTCTTGTTCCGGCAGCATGCCCCCGCGGCAATCTGGCTTACAAACTGGGCAGAACATCCTGCCCTTTTTGTGCCCTATGCCGAATAACGAACACGCTGGTGGCCGCCCGCGACGACGGCCACCAGCGGAGGTTGCTACGTCTTCACACAAGCGGGCACTATGCACCTTGGCCAGCGTCTATGAGTTCCAGCTGGCTGCCAGCATCAGCAGATCACCGACGTTGATGCAGCCGTCGTTGTTCAGATCGGCCTCGAGGTTCCATCTGCTCCAGACACCGGAGTCAATCCCCCGGATATCCCCACAACCCGGGACCAGCCTTGTTGCCTTCGGACCAGTCGCTGGGAGTGATATAGCCAACGTCGTTCAGACCACTATTTCCTCCGGGGCTGTAAAGCCGCAACTCCGTCTTGTTGACACTGGCACCGGCAAAGCCGGACAACTGGTCGAGGCCGAACTTGAATAGCATGACGAGGTACTGTTGGCTTACGATCGGTGCCGCACCGGAGTTCTCGTAGCACAGATCCTGCGCGTAGCCGGTGTTGGCATACACGAATGTATCCGCCGCCTCGCCGGCGGCGCCGTACACCGTGATTGTGTTGCCAACTATGGCGGACTGAATACTGGAACCGAGCCCCGAAGCGTCTGTAACGCCTGGGCTGCGCTTGCGGGCAACAACATCGGCCTGGATGCTGCCAGCCGTGACCAGCAACACCAGACACGCCAACAATCCGTTTCTTCGAGCCATATGCTCTCTCCCTACGTTTGTCGCTCGTCTTAACTGAACGTCCATGCTGGGACGCATGTATGGACTCTGTGGCAAGATGCGCCAAATGGGCGGGAATGGGTGGTGGCGGCTCCGCGAATTCTTGACTGCATACTGCACAATTGGTTACGAATCTTTGATGTGGCACTTTTCCCATCGCATGAAATATCGCGACGGAGGACAGGCGTCGCTAGAAAGCAACGAGTTTGTGCTGATAACGCGCACAGGAACTCGCGGTCGCGATGAACTCCGGACCGTTGTCGCTGCGGATACTCCTGGGCACACCGTGTTGCCGGAACACCTCAGCCAGTACGTCGATCACGTCCGTCGCTGTCATCGATCGGTTCACCTCCAGGGCCAGACACTCCCGCGGATACTCATCGACCAGGCTGAAGATCTTCAGCGGCCGGCCGGCCTCGTCGCTGTCGTGGATGAAGTCCCACGTCCAGACATCATTCTTGTGCAATGCCCGATGCCACAGGATTCCATTGCTGCTTTGGCCCAAACGGCGTTTCTTGTGTGCCTTGGTCGGCACGCCAAATCCTTCCTTCTTCCAGAGCCGGCGGACCCGCTTGCGGTTGACCCGCCGGCCTTCGGCACGCAGCATCGCCCAGATCCGGCGGTACCCGAACCGCGCATACCGACGCACCAACGCTTGCATCCGCTGGATCAGGGCCGACTCGTCGTGCCTGAACCGCGGCCTGTACCGCCGGGTCGAACGCGGCTGCTGAGATACCCGACACGCTTTGCACTGCGAGGCGTCGCACTTGGTCTGCAGATGCTCGACGGCCCGCCGCCGGCGTGTCGGGCTCAGAAGTTTCCCTGGGCCAACTCCTTGAGCAGGGAGTTATCCAACACCAGGTCGGCCACCAGTTTCTTGAGCCGGGCGTTCTCGATCTCCAGTTCCTTGAGCCGCTTGGCCTCTCCGGCCTTCATGCCGCCATATTGCTCCCGCCAGCGGTGGAAGGTCGCTTCGGCGATCTCCAGTTTCTGGCAGACCTGGGCGATCGTGGCGCCCGCCGCCAGCAGCGAGTCAGCCTCCCGCAGTCTGTTGACGATCTGTTCCGGACTGTGCCGTTTCCTCTTCATCTGAGCCTCCTGCCTGGCTACGCCGGGCCATAGAGACTCTCATAACACATGGATCAGGCCACACCCTCGCGGAACTAAAGTGCAGGCCGGCATCTGTATTGCCAGTTAGGTAACAGTCAGGGATCTACGATCTGCCCCAGTTATAAACCAGCGCCTGGAGGTCACCAACATTGATATAGCCGTCGCCATTCAGGTCCGCGTCGGGGTTCCAGTTCCACCACATGCCGCCGCTTCTGCTGCCCCAGGCCACGACCAATCACTGCAAATCGCCAACGTTGACGTAGGAGTCGTCATTGATGTCGCCAGCCAACGCGACCAGCTGGATCGTGCCATTGATGATCGCTGGACTAGCGACCTGGTCCCCGAAGATGATGAAGTCGCTGTCCTGGCCGATGTTGGTCCCCGCGATCTTCAGGTCGTAGGCCTGTCCCTTCGCCAGGCCAGATGTGTCGATCGTCAGCGTCGTCAGCAGGCCGTTGGGTGTGACGGTGACACCGGTCTGGGAGAACAGGACGCTGGCCTGTGCGTACTGTGGGCTGCCCGCCACCACGCCACCGGTGGTCATGGCATCATTGCCATCCCAGAGGCCACCGGTGAAGTCTACGTTCTGGAACAACGGCTTGTTGCCGGTAGAGGCCCCGTCCCCGATCCTGCGCCCGGAGGTTGAACCCGCTCACCAGCGGTACATCGGGCCCCTGCGCTACCGCGCAGATCTGGACCTTCTGGCCCGCCTTTTTCGAGGCAGGACTGGATCGTCCCGATGTTGATTGTGATGGGCGACGGACCTTCTGTCGGCGGTGGTACGGCTTGCGGTTCGGCAATCGGCGCGGCACCGGTAGGCAGGCCAGGCGTAATCAACTGCAGGCAGGTCAGGAAGTTGGTCTGGTTGTCGCGAGACAATGCCATGTCGATAGCATTGACGTATTTGTCGCGGCTGTAATCGTACCTGCTCGTCACGCCAAGAGGGTTGGTGAAGTAGTTGAAGTTGTCGCGGGCCGCCGCGATATCGGTGCCATCGACAAAGGTGTTGACCGATGTGTTCCCGCATTCGCCGGTGGCGTTGCCGAAGTAGAAGACATCATCGGCGTTCATGCCCAGATTGGCCGCCTTGACCCGGACCTGGAGCCATTTGTTGACAATAGCGCCGTCATCCCAGGCAACCTCGATCCGCCCGCTGCCAGCCAGCCCCACGCCCGGGCGATAAAGGAAGTAGATGGGAGTGGTCAGGGCGCCGTCCATGACGACAGTGTCGCGCTGTTACCGACGAGGAAGTCCAGGTCGGCCAGCGTCGGCGTGGTCTGGAGAGACTGTATATCGATCATGATGCCGTTGATTCCCTTGTTGTAGCTGGTGTAGTTGGCGAACGTAGCGCTGCTGGCCGGCAGCAGTGCCGACTTGTCGGTCGCGATCGCAGCGTCGTCCGACGGCCCGAGCGTCGGGTCGTTGCCGTCGAACGGCGAGTTGCTGTAGAAGACATACCGGCCGACCACGCTGGTGCTGTACATCCGGACCGTACCGTCGCTGATCGCCGGGTCGAGGGTCTGCCCGTTGTTGAGCACGAATTGCGGATTGTGCGGCGCGCCGGTGCCGGTGAGCTTCAGGTCGAAGACCTGGCCGTCAGACATGCCACGGGTGTCAAGGATCAGGGTCATCAGCAAACCCTCGGTCAGGGTATCGACGCCGGTGGTCGAGAAGGCAATGGTGCCGTCGAAGTACATCGGCTGGCCCGAGACAGGTCCGCCATTGGCCAGGTACGCTGACCCGCTCCAGATGCTGCCCGTGTAGTCCACGCCGACAAAGAGCGGTTCAGCCCCGGGTGCGACTGCCGTTGCCGAGCATGGCCGAGAAGTTGAAGCCCGTGACCCGGTCCAAACCGTGTACGTAGATCGGGACGCGCTGGTCTGTCCTGCCGGTGCACAGCGAGGTGGTGCCCACCACGATCTGCGGGGCAGTGGTGGACACGACCGTGGCCACGGCAGAAACCACTTGGCTGGTCTTGGCCCCGCCGGTCGGGTAACCATCATCAGTCGCCACCGCCAGGAGCCGCCACTGGCCGGGCGTCCAGTTGGCCGATACCGTGCAAGACCAGCCGTCGGAGCCGTTCGTGTTGGTACCGAGGGAGCTCGCTAGGGTCGAGCAGGCCGTTGCCGTTAACATCGCGGTAGAACGAGACGCTGACCACCGCGTGGTCGTCCGCTACACCGGTGGCCGTCAGGGTCAAGCTGTCGCCGACGTGGACCGTGCCGGGGATGCTCAGGGTTGCAATCGTCGGGGGCTGGTTGTCACCTGCCTGCGCGGCGTACTCAACCGAGCCGATGTCCACGGCCGATCCGAAGATCCGTGGTGAGCCAGCGCCACGCTGATCGTATTGGAGGGGCTTGCCGGCGGAGTCGAGGGCCAGTGCGTTCGAACCATAATCGATCACCGGGCTGTTGATCCGCGGGCGGTGCGTTGCGGTGTAACCGCCATTAGGGGCCAGGGGATCCAGCATGGCGTCCAAGGGCGAGCCGGTCACACCGACGAGCGTGTTCGGGTCGTCACCCAGGCCAATGGAGTCGTTGACGATGCCGATGAAGTTGTACTGGCTGACCGTACTGAATGAACCTCGCACGTCCTGGCCGGCGCCGGTGGCCGAGTTGCCAGCCACAATGGTGTTGTAGAGAATGACGGTTCCGCCGTAGCGGTGGATACCGCCCCCCTCGCCGGTGGTGGTGTTATTGGCGACGGTGCATTGGCGGAGGGTGCAGGTGCCGTTGTCGACGCGCACGCCGCCGCCGTAGGCACTGCTGGTGCCGGTGGATACGTTGCCCGAGACGGTTACCTGGGACAGGGTGGAGCTGCCGCCGATCACATACAGGCCGGCGCCGGTGCTGGCTGTGTTGCCGCCCATGGTGCAGTTGTCCATCGTGAGGGTACCAGCGTTCATGCAGATCCCATCATTGGAGTTGCCGGAGATCTCGCTATCGCGAATTGTAAGGAGGCCGTTGGAGCTGGTCATGTAGATCCCGCCACCCGGGTAGATACTTGTGGGGCTGTTGTAATTGTTCGCGACCTTGCATCTCTGAAGGGTCATCGACCCGCTGCTGACGTAGATGCCACCTCCCGTGCGATTGTTATTATAGGAATAGGCAGCGTTGCTGACGATCTGGCTGTCGGAGATGCTTAGCGAGCTCCGTTCATGTAGATCCCGCCGCCATAGCTGTTGTTCCCAGGGCTCCCTACATTGTTGTTGGAGAAGGTGCAGGCGTCGATGGTTCCCCCGCTGGTAGTATACAACCCTCCGCCGTAGGAACATCCCGATCCGCCGTTCGCGGAAAGAACGCAGTTACTAGCCGTCAAGTTGGCCGTGCAGTAAGCGCCTCCCCCATATCCCGATGGAGCGGCGACATGCTGATATAACAATATCCTGCAATGTCAAGGGAGTATTGCTCCAGATGCCGCCACCGTAGTTATCGCCGGTATTGTTGGCTTTCCCGTTGATGAGATTCAAACCGCTGATCCAGACCTGCTTGCCGATTCCCCCGCTGACACTGAACACGCGGTAAAGGCTTTTGGCGTCGATCGTCAATAGGCCCGAGCCGGGTCCCACGATCCAGACGCCGTCGGTGATCGGCAAGTCAAAGCCGGTCAGGTTGATGGTTCCCCCATTGAGAGGCGGGGAGAATCGGATGACGTCCACGCGAGTGCTGCTGCCGGCGTGGGCGTCGCCCTGGGCCTGATTTAGGTTCGCCGCCTGAAGGGCCTCGCGAGCGTGATGTGCCCATCGTGGGCTACCAGATCTCCCAGGCTGTCGACCGTGTAGGTATTGCTGTTGAAAACGAGGCTGAAGCTGGACGCCAGCCTGTCTTCGACCGTCTGGCCGCTGCTCGTGTGCACGATCGCACCGAGCACGTAAGCTGGCTGCCGGGTCGGGCAAGCCCGCCACGTACCGGCTGTATCCGTCTGCCAAGGCATCCAGGTCGGCCCCGCGGACGATCCACGTCCGGGCGGCGTTCGTGCCGTCGGAATCGACATATAGGTCGAGTGTCGAGCCCATCGGGGAGGTCTGCTGGGTCCAAGTGATGCTCGTTTGCGTTCCCGCCGCGATCGGACCCATCGGGCCGCTCAGGAGGTGGAAGCTTGAGCGGCTGAGCTCCCTCCGTTGCCCCGATGTCCACGCTGCTGCCGACAATACGCGGATAGTCACTACCCCGCTGGTCGCAGGTGATGGCGCGGCCCTGGCTGTCGATGGCCTGGAGGGCGAAGCCCCGGTCGATAGCCGGGCTGCCGGTCAGGACTCATGCGTGTCGGTCAAACCGCCGTTGGCGCAGGCGCCCGAGCTTGGCATCTATCGGGGCATTGATCGTTCCACCCAGCGTATGGGGGTCATCGCCCAGGCCGATGGAGTCGTTTACGATGCCGATGAGATTGTACTGGCTGGCGGCACTGAATGAGCCTCGCACGTCCTGGCCGGCGCCGGTGGCGGAGTTGCCGGCCACAATCGTGTTGTGGAGAGTGATAGTGCCACCGTAGCGGTAGATGCCGCCGCCTTCGCCGGTGGTGGCGTTGTTGGCGATCGTGGACTGTCGGACTGTGCAGGTTCCGTTATCGACCCTCATTCCACCCCCAAAGGCGTTGCTCGTGCCGGTAGCCGCGTTCCCAGAGATCGTTACCTGCACCAGGGTGCTTGTGCCACTGGTGACGTAGAGCCAGCACCTGTCGGGCTGTTGTTGGCAGATATCGTGCAGTTCTGGATTGTGAGCGTACCAGAGCTGCAAACCCCGCCGCCAGAATTGCTTGAACAAGTCGTATCGGTTATCGTTGATGTTCCGTAGACACAGATAGCGCCGCCAGTTGCGTTCGATCTTGTTAGGGAATTCCCTGAAACCTGTGATCGCTGGAGAACAAAGGTGCCTGAGCTAACACGAACTCCGCCTCCTGAGTAGTATGCCCCGTTATTGGTTATCTGGACGTTCGCAAGCGTTAATGACCCGCCACTTTGGTGATCCAGTCCCGCTATAGGTGGCCATATTCCCAGTAAACGTGCATTCTGAGATTATTCCGCCACCGGAGGTGTACAGGCCTCCGCCATAGCCGGTATTTGACCCCCCGTTTCCGGAGAATACACAGTTATTGGCTGTAAGTTTTGCTGTGCAATAGGCCCCGGCTCCTGAGTAGGGAGCTGCTGCTGCTACACGAGGACACGATGACATCCTGCAACGTCAAAGGCGTATTGCTCCAGATGCCGCTGCCGTTGTTGTCTCCTGTCTTGCCGATGCCATTGACGATCTTCAGGCCGTTGATCCAGACGTTCTTGCCGCTTCCTCCATTGATGTAGAAGATGCGAGACAGTCCCTTGGCGTCGATTGTCAGCTGCCCTGAGCCAGGGCCTTGAATCCAGACGTTTTCGCTGATTGGCAGATCGAACCCACTGAGAGTAATCGTGCCGCCGTCTAGTGACGGGGCGAAGCGGATGATGTTCATGTTCACACCGCTGCCGGGAGGGGCATCACCTTGGCCTGTGTGGTTGTTGGCCGCCATCAGGGCCTCACGCAGCGTGATGTGGCCGTCACTGGCGACCACGTCGTCCAGGCTGTCGACGATGTACGTGGTGCCGGAGGAAGTCATGGTAACGGGCTGGGCCAGGCGGGACCGATACTCCTGGTTGTCGAAGGGGTCGATCATCACGCCGCCGATGTAATACGTGCCGTCTCCCAGCAGGATCGGCGCCCAGGTGTAGGACCCGTTGGCTGCGCCGGCGTCGATATCCACTTCGGTCCAGAGCTCGTTGCCATTGTCGGGAATGCCGTCGGGGTCGTAGTAGAGCCGCACGATGCTGCCGGCGGGAATACCCGCCTGGTTCCAGGTGATGGGCGAGGTGGTGCCGACAGGCAGGGTGACGCCCGCCGGGCCGGTCAAGGTAAAGCCGGGGGTGGTGGTGCCCTCGAACGCTCCGATGTCCACTGTCGAGCCAGCGATTCGTGGGAAGCCCGTACTTCGCTGATCGGTGGTCAACGGGGCGCCACTAGCGTCGATGGCCGAGCCCGAATCGCCGGCATCGAGCGCCGGGCTGCCGGGCAAGAGCGCGAGCGTGAGGACACCGCCGCCGTAATCGGCCGGAAGGGCCATCCGTGGGTTGAGGGGAGTGTTTGCGGTGCCTGTCAGCGGCCCGGCGGTCAGACCCGTGGAGCCGTCGAGGATTCCGACGAGGTTGTTATGTGAGGAGGCATCGAACGTGCCGTCCAGGTCCGGTGAGGAATTCACAGATGTGTTGCAGGCCACCAGTGTATTGAACAGGCTGACTGTGCCCGCGACGCCAGAGATGCCGCCACCGACCGCCCCGGCACTGTTGATGGCCAGCGTGGACTGGCGGATGGTCCATGTACCAGCCTCAACCCGGATGCCACCGCCGTTGTTGGTGGCCCTGTTGCCGGCGATCGTGCACTGCACGAGCAGGACGGTGCCGCTGCCGCCGATGCCGCCGCCATGGGCGGTCGCCATATTGTTGCATATCGTGCAGTTGGACATCTTGAGGCTAGCGGAGCTGTTCACGTAGATTCCTCCGCCGCTGCTACCGGTATTGCCTTTGATGAGGCAGTTGCTGATTACCGGGTTGCCGGAGCTTATGTACAAGCCGCCGCCGGAGCTCGTCGATTGATTCTCGTTGACCTGACAAGAAGCGATGACGGGGTTGCCACTCGCAATGAAGATGCCGCTTCCGGAACTGCTTGTTGTGCATTTGCTGATCACGCAGTTGGAGATGGTCGGGCTACTGTTGACATAGATACCGGCGCCGTTGTTGTTACCGTTGCAGATCGTCACACCAGAGACAACTGCGGAAGATGTCTCACCGTTGTGAAAGTAGAACCCGCGCCCGGACTGCTCGCAGTCGATGATGCAGTTGGTCGGATTGCCGCTGGCCGAACGGACGGTGATTGCCTTGCCGCCGAAGTCCAAGTCCTTATTCCCGGAACCTTTGTAAGTACCGTCGGCGATGACCACCTCGTCACCAGGGGCAGCCGCCTTGATAGCAGCCTGGATGGTGGCGTAGTCACCAGGTACAGTCCGCTGGGTGAATCCACCAGACAGATCGGTGAACAGGTTTCCGGTGCCGGTCTTGCCCCAGATGGCCAGGTGCACCGGGTGATCGCCCCGCAGGACCGGAGCGAAGTGGGCACTGATCTCCCGGATCTCGCGGTCGCGGATGTTGGTGTCGAAGATCTCTTCCAGGACCGCCAGCTGCTCGGACTGGATCAGTTGCTCATCGTCGAGAAATCGCCGGTTCAGGATGACCGTGTGGTCCACGATGTCCTGGATCTGGGTTTCGATCTTCGTACGGGTCGGGTTGGTTTCCATCGGCAGTTCACCAGTGGATGTAGATTCCGCACACGCTGGTATAAATAGTTTGTGGTTTCATGTGGATGTGCCAGTGAGAGTGCGCTGCCAGTGGAACATGTGCAATCTGCCGGCAGGTGTGCCTGTCACTTCTGTTGTTACTGGACAGTGGTTACGCTTGCCTGATAGATATGACGTCAATATAGAAAAGAAATAAATAACTATATCTATATATAGGAAGAATGGAAAGGAAGAGGGTTCGGGGGAACCCGAAGCTGTCTGGGCACATCTCCACCTGGATGTTCCAGAGTTCCACTGGCAAACTACTCTCACTGGGAGCCCGGACCCCCGGGCCGGTAAGGGAGTCTGCTGGTGATTGCACGCATAAACTCCGCACCACGCATGAGCTGCAGATCGCCACCTGCCGGAACGCAGAGGGCATTTGCTGCGCATCTGCCATGTTCCATTGGCAGGTTACTCTCACCGCAAGCTCCGGCGAGCTTCGGGCATCAACGGAAACATCCACGTACCACGCGCAAACTCCGCCCCCCGCAAGACCGGTACGGGAGGCTCTCAGGAGTTATCCTTGGCCCAGAACATGGCCATGGCCCTTACTGCGGACGCCGAAGCCGGCACGAGGCCGTACGGAAAATGCGAGTCGTAGCGTTCGGCGAAGCTCCGCGGCTGCCTGGTAGGCCCAGGACGCGCACTGCATGGGGTATGCTGCGCAGCACAGGGCGTTCTCCGCCACCAAAGCCTCCCGGCTGCGGATGATTCGAGCAACACCCCAGTGGATCGGTTTATACTCGTTCTGCAGATCACGCAGCGCCCGCAGAGCCGACCAGAGCGATTCGACTGGCTGGAGCGAAGGCTTCCTCAGGTACTGTTCGAGTTCTCGGGCCGCCTGGTTAATGGCTGGCCTGTAAGTGCGGCCAGCCTTGCCTCGAACTCGTTTGATCAGAAAGAGGCC
Organism: uncultured Planctomycetota bacterium; assembly: GCA_963787325.1. GTDB lineage: Bacteria > Planctomycetota > Phycisphaerae > UBA1845 > JANYLN01 > CAWBCK01. The sequence goes on along the minus strand of CAWBCK010000005.1, from coordinate 3,524,606 downwards.
GAAGGTCGCGGCCACGGTTGGGTCCGAGCAGACCCGCTTGAGAATGGTCAGGCGAGTGATGGGAAAGCCATTGCCTTGGCGCAGCTGCCCGGCCAGCTCCGCCAGTCTGTCGGCAACGCGGGCACACCGTTCGGTCCGCTGGCTGTCCTTCTTCGTTGACATCATACCACCGACACAGGCGGGTATCGCCGCTTATAGTGGCGGCCTTTGAAGCGCCGCAACAGGTAGTCCAGCCAATAGGCAGGCGGATCGTCCGGCAGCAGATACGCCCTCCGCACAGACTCATCTCCATATTCACCCACTACCCGCCGGACGAACCTGGGGCTGATGTTGTCATTCTCGACGAACACGCGGATAGCATAGGCCTGGTCGTCCGTCAGGCTACGTCCCCTCTGTTGGAGGCCAGCCGCCAGGTCATGGAAGTGCAGCATGATCTCCATGCCTTCCTCTAGATCGACAAACACGCCCACGCCATCCTTGTGCTCCAGAATCTCTGGCGGGATGGACATGTTCGGTCGAGCCTTGGTTAGCCCGTGCTTGTGGATAGCCTGCCGAACGTTTTCCGCCGGGAGGCTCTTCCACTGAGCCTTGAGCGCCTTCTGGACATCAGCTGCCATCGACAGGCCATCCGGGTAGATCAGCAGATCTTTGCCGTAATGGGCGATCTTGAAGTCGTAAAGCTCTTGCGCTCGTTGCCGCACCTGGGCCTCGTATTCCTTCCAGAAGCGGCAGACCATCCGAGAGGATGTACGCTTCATCTGGTCCCGGATGTCGTCGCAATCGAAGTCCGAAGCCTTGTCCCAGGCATTCTGTTCACCGGACCAGTACCACTCGCCCCGCCAGGGGACCAGGCTGCCAAAGACCATCTGGCCGGGCTTGAAAGGGTTGCGGTCCACGTCAACGCGGATCCTATAGGGCTGGCTGTTTACAACATTCACCGCATCCAGGTGCGTCCTGCCGACGGCCCTGATCTCGTAGAACGATGCGTGCCGCTCGTGCCATCTCGACAGATCCTGCCGGTCGTCGTCCGAGATGTCCAGGATGCCGGCCAGGATGTCGATGACCCCGAGCCCGGACCAGGCGGTGCATTCCTGGCAGAGGAAGTCATCCGTGTGGCCGATGTCGCCGGGCCGGGCCTTCTCTTGCCGCATGTAGTTCTCGTAGAGGATCCGGAACAGGTAGGACTTCGTACCCAACCACACGAGCTTGCGCTTCACCTCCCAGCCATACGCGTTCTTCGAACGGAGGGACGTCTTGGTTGCTGAGCGTGTTGACGGGTGCTGGAAGGCAATTCGAAGAAAGGCCTGGGCAGTCTCCGCTACGCGCACCAGGTCAGCGTGGGAGGGCCCCAGTACAAGCCCTGGAAGAATCTGCGGGTACAGGATCCAGAGCAGGTGCTCGAACCGGTCGACACTGAGCCAGCGTGGCGGTTGTGGTTCGTGCAAATTGCTGGTCAGCGGCAGCGGCACGCCATGGAACTGCATGTTGTACCTCTCGTAGGCGCGCCAAAGGCCATTGCCACAGTGGAGATCCTCGGCGAATTCAACCAGGATCTGCGTCAAGGACCGCAAGTCGGCCCGGCGCAGCACAAGGGTATGGTAGTTGAGAGTCTTCTGGAGCCGAGCCAGCAGGCCCTCCAGGTCTCGCGCTACGGTCGCCAGTTTGCTGTCGGCCGCCGGCGGCTTACCAGTTGGCCGGGAGTTGGGCGGTACCATAAATGCCTCAGGTCACAGTGGGTCAGTTGCGATCGCACATGATCCTATCTTGATGAACCCGGCGAAGCCTGTCCAGCCGTCGTCAGAAGGCAGATATATCCTTGCCCATTGAACAGACATTTGCCCGAGACAAGGTGGCGGAGTAGGCTGAAAGAGTCCCATGGGGGCCCTGTGCCGAGGATCCAGGCATAGGCGTCATGGTACATGAGGACGCCGACTGTGCGTAAGAAGAAACCCTACGTCGTGTCAGCGGATGAGGTCACGATTACCCGAACCGCGGAAGAAGCCGTGATCCTGTACAAGGACGCGTCCGTGCTCATCGTCCACCTGCTGCTGGGCCCGAAGGTGCACGGCATGACTGATGCCGAGATCCTCGCCGTGCACAACGACGCAATCCGCTCACGGGAGAAGCGGGCAAGCGAGTACAAGCATGTGGCTGTGGAGATTCCGCCGGGCCAGCCGCAGATCGAGTACTTCGAGCGAGGTGAACAATGGGTCCCGCGGGGTGGCGTGTTGCGATGCGTGATCAGTGATGGCGGTCCCGACAACCAGGCGGTGGTCTGCATCGATGACCGCGAGCTTTCGCTGCAGGAGTTCGGCCGGCTGCTGACGGCATATGCCGGCTGGGGCATGCGGATTGTATTCGTACCAGAGGAAGACATCGCCCTGACGCCGACGATCGAGGTCCGGAACGTGGGCGAGGATGGACCGGACGGCCAGAAACCTTTGGCATGAAGGAACGAGACGTGAACGAGCGGAACTTGCGACTACCGGGGATTGCCGATCCGAATATCGATCAGGTCCTGGAGGCCTTCCTGGCGGAACAACGGCTACAACTCAAGCCGAAGACGGTCTGGCGGTACGAGTGCGTGGTCGACCTGTTGCGGGACTACCTGAATGGATACGGCCACGAGGGTCTGGATGCAGCCGAAACCGCGTTGTTCAGGACCCATTGTGACGCCAAGGGCGCAGCGCGCCGGGAGTTCTGCGAGATCTTTGGTCCCGACAGGATCGTGGAGAACCTCGGCATGTTCCTTGGGTACTTCATGATTCGAAAGGTAATGGCCGGCCAGGAGCTCAAACGGGCGGCCGGCACGGTCAGCAAAAAGCTGTCCGCCTGGCTTGCGGTCAAGGGGTACATTCCGGCTCATGAGGCCGCCGAAGGTGTAGTCGCGGGAGGCGAGGCCGCCCGGGATCTTCCCCGCGCCCAACGGGCCGCACAGATACTCGCCGATGAAGCAAGCGACCCATTCATGGATTCCAGTCGGCTGGCTGGCAAGGACTACCTGGACTTCGAACACTACACCATTGCCAAGCTTGAGCCAGGAAAGATATGGTTCAACCTTGTCGGCGAGGCTGAAGAGGTCGGACCTGTGGCCGTACCGAACGCGGCTACTTCCCTGCTCCAGATCGGCTGGAGCGTAAGCTGCTCTCTCGGCCGGATCCGCGGCAAGTGGCGCATTCTCGATGTGGCAGACGTGTATCCGTCATAGAAGTCAGGGTCGACGGCAGACGCCGTCGTCCCCCCGCGGGGGCGCGAAAGGCTTATATACCTGGGCCTCTTGCACGTCCCGTGAGGTGATTCAATATGGGAAGACCGCATAAGTGCCCCTACTGCGGCGAGAGCGGCAAATCGACAAGCAAGGGGATACGCAAGACCAAGACTCTCGGCAACCGGATGATCCGGTTTTGCAAGGCGTGCAAGCGCAAGTTCACGCCGAGGAACCAGAAGAGCAATGCCGACACGGATCAGGCTGACTGGCCGAGCCAGATCCCCGAGGTACCTGCCGCAAGTCCGGCAGGAGCTACGGATACGCCGGCAGCTGCCGGCAGGGAAGCGCCAACAGCAACCGAATCCGTGGAGGAGCCGGCATCGCGCAATGAGCAGTTTGTCTGACGGCACTGACATCATCGCCCAGGCCTTCGGCCTGGCCGACGCCGTGGCCGGGTTTGCTGATAGGGCTCGCAGGTTCTACTACGAGGTGATGCTCTCGGGCCATGCCTGCCCGGACTGCGGCAATCCGTTGGCCATGGCTGCAGAGGGACAGTGCAGGTGTCAATCCTGTAGCATCATCATTGATCCTACGGTCGCCTTCCAGCGCTGCCCGGAATGTGGCGGGCAACTTGCCCTTCGGATCCGACGGTACCAGTGCAAGGACTGCGGGGCCGATGTCCCGTCGCGGTTCCTGTTCGAGGGCCTGGTCTTCGATGCCGAGTACTTCCGCCAGAAGATGGCGGAGCACCGCCGACACAAGACAGAACTGCGTGAACGGGTCCGCCAGATGCTGGCCGGCAGCCGGTCGCAGCCAGCCACCATGCCGGCAGCGGATCTGCAGGCTGTGCCGGGTCTCCTGCAAGCCTTGGCTGGACTGACTTCGGATGCCGATGGCCTCAGCCTGTCGTGGTCGGCCAAAGGCTTCGACCTGCAGCGATATGAGGCGCACATACAAGCCCATCTGGGCCAGATGCCGATGAGCCTGCACTCAATACCATCCCTCAGTGATAACCGCCGCCTTGACCTTGTGTGGCGGTTTATCGCTGTCCTATTCCTGGCCCATGCCGGTGTCATCGACATCCGGCAGGAAGGCCAGACGATCTGGGTGATACAACATGAAACTGACCGAGAAAGACAAGACGTTCCTGGAGGAACTGAAGAAACTGATGGAGTCGAAGGACCTATCGGTGGAACTGCAACCGGATAAGCCGAGCTACATGGTCCTGCGCGGCACCTACGGCCAGAAGGTCCATCAGGCCTTCCGCATGAGCCGGCAGGGTGTGCGATGGCGGTTCCGACACCTGTTCAACGAGATGTACGTCTCGGCGTTCGAGACAATCCTATTCATAGAGAAGGTCTTTGGCACAGAGCTGCGGGAGCACGCGATCCGGATCAGCAAGGAACGATACACCCTGCGGCAGGAGGCCCAGGAACGTGGCTTCCAAAGTGCTGATTCGCTACTTCCCCGTCGGCAAGAGCCGAAATGAGGATCTGGCGGACGGCCATTCCGATTGACAAGTGAAATGCCCTCCGGATTGCCAGCGTCGAAGGCCTGTAGTAAGGCCATCGCGGCAGCGCAGTGTGCCGATCAATGTGCCTTCGTGTACGCGGATCGGCCGAGATGACCGTGTTTTCGGTGCAGGCCAGTCTGGCCGGCATGGCAGGTGCCGGATTTTAACACCGGCCTTTCCACCAGGTTCCGCAGTGAAGGCCATCTTTCCGCTTCAAAGGCAGGGGTGAATATGCAGCATGAGCGAATCAACCAAGATCGACTTCCGCCACAGGCGGATTCAGCAAGTAGCGGATATCACTGACATAGCCGCCATTCTCGTTCCTGGAAGCCGTAAGGAGCGTTATGCGGCGGCATGCATTCTGTTTGAGCTAAAGTGGGCTGGCCACATAGTGCCTAACCTTGCCTATCTGGAGAACAGGTATGACATCTCTCGCCGCGTACTGCAGCGGGCGCGGGCCAAGTTGTCGCGGTTGGGCATGATCGAACAGGTTGGTATGCTGAACAGTCGGCATGCCGGCGACGTCGGCTGGAGACTTTCGGGTCGGCTCGCAGCAGCATTGCAGATCTTGGCCGCAAAACTTGGGCAGTGGAAAAAGAACAACGATCTAGCGGCGAAGGGAAAGGAGGAGCTGCTTGTGGCTCTTCTGCGGACGTGACACTCTATGGCGTCGCAGACGGGCTCCCGCTCGCTCAGTTAACCGGTGGGTTGTAGGTTCGAGCCCTATTCGGGGAGATTGGGCTGGAGGCAAAAGTCTCTGGCCTTTTTTGTTGCGCCAAACTACCGACCGCAACCACGCGATATAACGCCAGTTACAACCAGTACTTACAATCAGACTCCGACTCTCTGGGTGCCGTCCTGTTAACCGGGCAGAGAGCATATTTGGGCTTTGTTGCCCTAACTCTCGTCCTCTCACCGCAGTCTCTGGTTGCGGGTTAGCAACCTTGGTTGGTGCGGGTTATCCTTGCGTTGAGTTTCGATACCAGGATCTAACGCCCGGATAGGGCAGTAGTTACACGCATGGTGACGCAGGTCCGTAGGCTGTCGGTTAGCTCGATAGCGACCGACCCCAGTTTGCCACCAGCGAGCTGTAGATCGCCGACGTTGACGTAGCCGTCTGTGTTCAGGTCGGCGCTGGGATTCCATGTACTGCTGGCGGGCGGGCCGGCCTGGCTGGCCCATGCTGTGATGAGTGCCTGGAGATCGCCGACGTTGACATAGCGGTCGTTGTTGGTGTCGCCTATCATGAAAACCTGCACTGTGACGGCCTTAGTCACGCTGTTACCATTCGGCTGGCCAGTGATCGTGCACACCAGCTGATATGCTTCCGTGTTTGCCGAGGGGGCCTCCGGCGCCGCATAGGTAGCAGTGGCATCTGTCGGCCCTCCGCCTGCAACAAGTGCCATCGTCTTGCCAGTTACTGGGTTGACCAAGGCCTGCCATGTATAGGTATAGACTGGTGTTGTCATAAGGATCGCCGCCAAACGAAGCGCTTAACGTAACGCAACTCAACGTCGATCCAATCATATTCTCTCGCAGCGAGTTGCAGTCAATGTCTATATTGGCTTGGGAAACCGGAGCTAACGTCTTGACCGCCACCGCTGGCCCCAAGTCTGTTTCCACACCGTCCCCATTCCTGGCCTTGCACTGAAACTGGTACGTCGTATCAAAGGCCAGATTCTTCACCGTTACGGTGCCCCACGTCGCTGAATTCGCCCAGACCGGGTCTGGCGAAGTCTGGCCGGAAAGATCCACCCACTGATTTGCTGATTTATTGAACAGGGCCATCTCCGTGCCTGCAGGATTCGTGCCTGAGGGCAGGCTGCAGGTCTATGGTATTCAGGCCGGCGGCAGCGAAGATCGGGCGCGAGGAGTCGCTGCCAAGGTATAGGCACTCTTGCTGTCGGACCAGGCCGATGTGTTAGGCGACGCCGCCGCGTCACGGCACTGCAATCTGACAGAGTGCGACGAGTTCGGGGTAAGTGCTGTCAACGTCAATGTCGCCTGAGTTTGCCACCCCTGACTCACGCCATCCACTTCGAACTGGTACTCGGCAGGACCACTCGTATCCGCCGGCGGAACCGCATCGACCGTCAGGGTGTCCGTTCCCGTAGCCGTGAGCTGACCCCAACTTGTCGGGTCAACGACCGGTGCCTGAGCATCAACCAGCACGCTGAATCGCTGCAAGGCGAAAAGGCCTGTCGAATCGGCGACCTTCACGAGGAAGTCATACCAACCGCTGGTCGACGAAGCTGTCCACTGGACCAGGCCATTGCTATCGATGGTCGCGCCTCCAGGGTTCGTCAGCAGCGAATAGCTCAGGGTGTCCCCGGCATCAGCGTCGGTAGCCTCGATCTGATACGAATAGGCTGCACCAGGTGCGACCGTAGCCGGAGCCTCAGATAAGATCTCCGGGGTACGGCTTGTCGTACCTGCGGGCGAAACGCTGATCGTGAACGATTCCTGGGCGGCGCCCCCTGACCGTCACTCAGCGCCACGGCAAACGTATTCTCGCCCGCCTGGGGACTGGTTGGCGTCCAGGTAATCACACCGGTACTGGAGATCGCCATTCCGGCCGGTGGCACCGGTACATTGGGGTCAGTTGTCACGAGGGAGTAACTGATGGTATCACCATCGCGATCGATCGCGGGTACCTGTGAGGTATACGGCTGATCCGCAGTGGCTTGTGAAGCAACCTTGCCTGTAAAGACGGGATTGTTATTGCCGGTCTTCAAGACTGTTACAAGACTGGCCGTACACGGCAGGCTCGAGTGTCCGTCTGCATCCACCGCGGCCACGGCAAAGCGGTACTGCGCGCCTGGAACCAGATTATCTACCACTATCCCGGGCTGCCCGCCGGCTGTCACCGTCGTTTCGTAGTCTTCCCCGGCAGGATCACTCGTGTAGGACACAAGATAATGATCCACCGTGCCGCCACCTGGTGTCCAGCGAAGCTGCATCTTGCCCGGCTGGCCCGTGGGGGCTGCCGCAAGCCCAGTGGGGGGCAGCGGCGCGACCGGGTCCGTCACGGTCACCCGCCCGACACTATACCTGATGTCTGGTACGTGTACGCCGTCATCGATCTTGGCATAGACATAGTAAGTCCCTGCCGGCACGCCTGTCGTATCCCACGAGTATTGGTTGGCAGAGTCCGATGCCGGGATGCCGGCCGCAATGGCAACACCGTCAGCCCCATTGCGGTCCGTGTCGAAGTACAGGCTTATGGCCGAATTGCCATCCCCTGGAGCATCGGTCCAGGTGATTGTCACGGGCGCACCCGTCTGGTCGGACGCGGGTTCAAGAACTGAGATCACCGGCCGGACAGTCTTCTTGTAGACTTTGATCGTATATCCACCGATGCCGGTTGCGTCCGTCACATCCGCCTGCCAGTCGCCGCCTTCGGGGGCGGTCACGGCATACAGTGCCTTGAGACCTTGCGTGTCTTTGAAGTATTTCACCTCGGGGAAGGTCGACCAGTTCTCGGCGGTAATGACCGTTCCATTCGGCGTGGTCAGCTGAAGGTCGGTATCGCCCTGCTCCCATGTTACCTCAAAAATGGCTCCGTCGAGCCCAGCCGGCAAGGACAGAACGGAAGGTGCCGCGGATGGAGGCCGCATGCCGGACATCAGTGGTGGAACATCGATCTCGTTGATCAGGTCCATATCGGCAAACCAGTCGACGTGGCCTGTGTTCAGATCGACCTTGACTGCCGTCTCGAAGCCGAATACACCCTGCAGGGCACCGATCACATAGTCATTTGTATAGTCCGTATCGTCGTAGGCCTGGGCGTAGAGGGTCGACCGTGAGACAACAGCGCCGTTCCACATCCATTGCGGCAGGTAAATCGTTCCGGCCAACTCTCCGTGAATAGCATTCTGCAAATCCAGACGGAAGACCCCCTCGCTGGTCAGCATGTTGGCGAGCGAAGCATTCCCGCCGATATACACGCCATACGTCTTGTCACAAATAACCAGTGCCGAGGCCATTCTCAGCGGATGCGCGCCTCCGCCGAGGGTAACACCCATCGTCCCCGTAAACCGGCCAGCCGTGTTGTATTCGCCGGTCCCATCGAGTCCAAGCAGGTACCCGCCCATCATTTGCGGTCCGCCTGTAAAGAGTATGTGGCCGTCGAGGACGAGGGGCGGACCGCCCGGAGCCAGGTTGTCGAGCCCCACATCGGCGTCCTGCCAGAACAGAATCGGTACCCCTACGGGCGTCCACAATATCGGCCAGTTCTTGCTGGCGAACCCGCCGTGCACGTAATCCAGCGCCCCGCCGGCAAAACCGATTCCAGCGACGATTCCGAATCCGGCAGGCGTGTTGAGGATGCCGTCGATCTGGAATGACGAGCTGGTGCTATCCCAAGCGAACGTCATGTCCTGAAGTGAAAAACCAGGTCCGATCATGACCGGCCCCGGAACGCCGGCACTTCCTACTACCTCCACATGAGGCTGTCCGTCGGCCAGGGTAATTGAGACATGATTCGCATCCGAGGACAGGTCGATGGTTGCGCCTCCCATGTACTGGGGAAACTCCAGAGTCCCGCGAACCTCAATCTCATCGGATGAGACTTGCAGCGACACTCCTTCTTCCGAAAAGCCTAGTCCCCCCAGCGAAAGCCCCTGTACACTCGGGATGGTGAAACTCGCCCCGCTGAACTGCAGGCCGTTCGTTGCGCTCAGTTCGACGTAATCGTCACCGGTGATGGCCAGTTCCGCGCCCCCCAGGATGGAAGGCATGCGGATCGATCCTTGAATCCGTATGCCATCCGCTTCGATCGCAAGTTTTTCTACCTCCAGGTCCAGTCCAACCAGCTTCAGGCCGGATAATGCCTTGTTGAGGGCTGTCGAAATGCCCCTGCTGGCGTCAAACTCCCAGGGGCCGTTATAGACCAGCACTGTCCCCAGCGGCTGGGGCATGTCGATCCAGATCTGGCCGTTGCCGCAGACACGCTGTGTGCTGGTATTCACGGTCACCGTCCCGTCAACGCGGATAACATTGTTGACCGTGACGTTGCCGGTAGCCTGCCAGGAAGTGGAAGTCAGCTGCGTCGTGGTGCCGGCCGTAACGGTCAGGACGCCGACGGGTGGCAGCGGGGCTTGAGTGATTTGCGAGCTGGTGATCATGAAGCTGGGCGACTCCCCGTACCCCGAGGCCGCTCGCGCCGAAACCGCGCAACTCACCGCGACCAGTAAGGCCGTCAGGACTGTCTTGCTTATCTTCATGCACATTCCCGATTCCTCCCCAAGACCCTGCCCGCCGGCAAGGCATCCTCGTTGTGCAAGACAAGCCGAACGGGACCGTCGGCGTATTGCCTACCAGCCCCATCCGGCCTCACTGCGTGAATTCGGCCGTCGGTCCGACACCCGGAGCCGCTCGGCACAGGAACGAAGCCAGGACTTTCCAGCCCACGCTCACGTGGTCCGTGAACCGCGTGATTCCGGGGCGGATGGGCCTCATCCGCGGAAAGTGCAGGGCCAAGCGGAACCCGTTGTTGTTGTTCCGGTTGCCGGGCGTGTTGTTGTTGCGGTTCGCACAGCGACAGTTGTTCGCATTGTTGTTCCAACTGCCCCCGCGAAGAACACGGTTGCCACTCGGCTTCGCCCCTTGAAAACGTCCATTCCCGACTCAGCCGGCGCATCAGACGATGGCTATCCGCCTGCCGCGCATGCCCGATCCAACTGGCCAGGCGGCATTTCACATCCGGCCAGGCGATCTCCTCTGATGCGTACGCCTGTTTCATCCAGCGCACCCGCCGTCGGAACGCATGGATGTTGGATTTGCGGATCAGCCGGTGTGTGGCCCAGGTCCGGTATCCTACAAATGTCAATCCCGCTCCCGTTGGACGAACAGCTGCCTTGTCCTCGTGCAGTTGCAGCCGCTGTTGCTCCAAGTACGCAATGATTTCCGCCCTGGCGTCCCGTAGTCGCTGCCGCTCGTTGTCCAGCAGAATGAAATCGTCGCAGTAGCGAACATATGCGCCCAGGCCCAAGTGGCTCGTTACGTAATGGTCCAGACCGGTCAGCGCCCAATTGGCAAACCATTGGCTGGTCAGGTTGCCTATAGGCAGGCCGCGTCGCCGCTCGCTGGGAGTGAACAGGTCATCCCCCGCGAACCACGTGGGGCCTCCCGGCTGCTCATTCGAGTTATCGACGATCAGGTCCATCAGCCAGAGCGCTCGCCTGTCCTTGATGAGCCGGCGGAATGTGGCCTTGAGAATCTCATGGTCAATGCTGGGGAAGAACCTTTGGATATCGCACTGTAACGCGTACTTATGCCTACGCATCAATTCCTGTAATCGATCCGCCGCAGCATGCGTTCCCTTGCCCTGGCGGCAGGCGTAGCTGTGCGGATGGAAGTGCCGTTCGAGGATCGGCTCCAGGACGTTCATCAGGGCGTGATGCACCACGCGGTCCCGGTAAGGCGCTGCCGAGATCATCCGCGGCTTGGGATGGGTGATCCAATGTGACCTGAAGCCCCCAGGCTGATACGTCCCGTCAACCAACTCCCGCTGAAGACGAAGCAACCGCGCCTCCTGAAAGAAGTTGAAGTTCTGCACGGCCAGACGGTCGCGTTTGCCTTGCTGGGCCTTGCGGGCGGCCAGGACCAGGTTCTCCCATGAGACAATAGAGTCCCACAAGTTGCCGTATCGCTTCATGATCCGCCCCCCTTGGATCGCAGCCATCCGCCGACCTGCGATCCGATCGACTGCACCTTCCCCGCCCCGAACCCGTGGCTCTTGATCGGAAGCACCTTCAAGTCTTTTGCCAGTCGCATCTGAAAACGCAGTACTTCCAGTTCGATGTTGGCCGCTTGCAGGAGGGGCGCCTTCTCTCCGGTGTACTTGGCGCAGGAGCAGCGCCAGGATCATCCGCAATTGTCTTTCGATATCCGTGCCCAGGCTGTATCGATGATGGCGCGGAAACTTCTCCGTATGCTGGATCATCCACAGCATGAAGTCGTAGAAGTCCGCAATGACTTTGATTTCCGCCGGCATCCGCTATAGCCTCAACATTCCTGCATTTTCCATGCGCGGCCCTCGCTGCGCTCGGGCAAAGTGTAAAACAGCAAAGTGCAAAGAATTACGGAGAGTCCAGGGCCAAGCGGAACCCGTCGCCGTCGTGCCGGGTGGAGGGCGTGAGGTTGAGGCGGTGCGCACAGCGGCAGTAGTTGGCATCGTAGCTCCAACTGCCCCCGCGAAGAACACGGCAGCTGCCCGATCCGGGACCCGTCGGAGTCGACCCGGGGCTGCTCGAGTAATACGAGCTCGAATACCAGTCGTTACACCACTCCCAAACGTTGCCCGCCATGTCATATAGTCCGTAGCCATTCGAGGCGAAATACCCTACCGGACTGGTGTACGGGTATCCGCCCGTAGCAAATGTCGGGTGATACCCGCGCGTCGGGCTGTTGTCATAGGAATGACTGGTGCTGCTGTAATAGTTTGCCCGGGCGTGCTGAATATAGTCGCTGTCGGACCATGGGAAGCGGTGGCTGGCGGCTCCGCCTCTGGCTGCCTTCTCCCACTCCGCTTCCGTCGGAAGGCGATAGCCGCCCGCCCCGAAGGTGCAGGTCCAGGTGGACAGGTTGTAGCAGAGGGGCTTACCCTCCATGGCGCTGCGCCAGTTGGCATACGCGACCGAGCCGTACCAGGAGACCGTTACCATCGGATGATCTTGCTTGCCTGCGACGACGCCGAAGCTGCTGCCATTCCACGTGATCCGGCTGTAAGAGGAACTGGTCGTCGTATCGCAGTAGGGATAGCCGGTCCCGCTGTTGTACTTGCAGACCACGCCATTGGTTACCGTGATCTGATTGCCTTGGGCTTTTGCCCAGTTCAACGCAGCCGCATACTGAGTGTTGGTCACCTCGCAGGCGTCGATCGCATAGGCACCCAGGTACACGGTATGAACGGGCCGCTCGTAAGAACCACCTTCGTTGAAGGCATCCCCCATCTGGAAGGACCCGGCTGGGATCAGGACCATGCCGACAGGGACAGCAGCCCTTCCGTCGTCCGCCGTAACGCGGACTCGGTATTGCGTCCCACTGACGCCAGGCAAGTCGGTCCCAAAGTTCCAGATGATGTGCTTTCCCGAACCCGGCACGATGCCACCGCCCACAGCCCCGGTAAGGGCCGCAATGGGCACGGTCCAGGTCGCCCCCGCGTCATCACTGGCTTTGACTGTTATGGTGCAAACATCCCCATTCGGGTCGGCCAGATCGTAGTAGATGTCCACCACCTTGGAATGATCCGCCCGCTGGCTGGCCTTCACGTTACTGACCATCGGTGGTGCGTTGCCCCCTCCCTGCTCGGCTTGCGCAACCCATCCTGAGCGCACCATCCCGCGGTACCGCCGAACTTGACGTACCACCAGTAATAGCCGTCCGCGAACACTCCGTTCGAAAAGCCCGTGTTCGTGGCATCGACGACCTGCCCTTGGGCGTTCACATCAAGCGAGGTGATGACAGTGCCGTCCCAGGTTGCAGGGCAAGACCGGACACGCAGAGAACCCCATGTGACCCTTACAGCGTCTCCCGTGTGGAACAGGCCAGATGTGTCTCGCGGACTATTGGCATAAATGAAACTCACCGGGTCTACGCCGCCGTCGTCCACCATGGCCTGTAGATTCAGGTAGTAGCCGGTATATGCGCCACTAACGACAGCCCAGTTCGATTGACGACCGAACAGCGACCAATTGTTTGAATTCGTTGTACCGGGCCGCCGTATTTCGAAGTGAAGGTGATAACCCCCGCCCGGATTCATGTAGCTTCCGAGTTTGGTATCCTTCGTAACGGGGTCTCCTGCGACGACGGTGACATTTTCCAAATGTATATATACGGAATAGATCGATTGCACCGTCGTGGTCGGATAGACATAGGATTGGCCGGTGGTTGGGCAGGTATAGCGCTGTCCTGGAATAGTGAAGGGAACTGGATGCTCGACACCTACGAGCGTACCCAGAACGCCCAGATCTGACACTTTTGCGACAGTGCCGGCCCCTATTGCGTATACCGACCGCGTGCCATCTCCATCGTTCTCGTATAACATGTCGTCGGCTGAATGGAACCCACCCTCGCCTTCAAAGTAGGCTCCGAATCGTTGAGACAGCCGGAGATCCCCGTGGTTTGTTCTTAGCGGAAAGTCGAGGCCGGCGTATTCGTAAGCCCCCATGTCGACTCGGCCGTTAACGATCCGTAGGTTGCCGTCCAGGTCGGTCTCGCCATGTGCCGGCACGTAATTCGGGTCGCCCGCATTGATACAGGGCGACGAGGCTCGTAGATGAAGGTCGCCGTAGTCGCCAGAACTCGGGTCTGGGTTTCGCACGAACTGGGGATCGCCGCTAATATTGCCTGCGCCGGTATAGCCACCTCGCACATCGCTGTACGCAATGATAGGGGGGCTGCCAGACTGAACGTTGATCTCCGATGAGTTGGCCCAGAGAATACAGGTGGTCAGCGTTGGACTGGAGGAAGTGCAGTACATCCCGCCGCCGTTGGTGCCAGCCGTATTGCCGCTGAATGTGCAGTTGGTCAGCGCCGGATTGCCGGACATCCAGCACCATGCCCCGCCGCCTACGCCAGCCGAGTTGCCGCTGAATGTACAGTTGGTCAACGCCGGCCTAGAGGACAGCTCGCACAACATTCCGCCGCCCCCAACGGAAGCCATGTTGCCGCTGAAGATGCAGTTGGTCAGTGTTGGACTGGAGGAGCTGCTGCAGAAGATCCCGCCGCCATCATCGGAAGTCTGTGTTGTCGCCGAACGTGCAATTGGTTAGCGTCGGGCTGGAGCAGTAGCAGCCGACCCCGCCGCCGTCGCCACCCTCGTTACCTAAGTAGTAGGAGGATGAGGACGCTGAGTTGCCAGTGAAAGTGCAGTTGGTTAGCATCGGATTGGAGTGGTAGCAGTACATCCCGCCACCGCCGTGGAAGTAGTTGTTGTAGACGCCGGAGACGCTGTTCCCGATAAACGTGCAGTTGGTTAACGTCGGGTTGGAGTAGTAGCAGTACATCCCGCCGCCGTCGCCGTTGGAAGCGGTGTTGTCGGTGAAGGTACAGTTGGACACATTCGGGCTGGAGTTGGAGCAGTACATCCCGCCGCCGTTCGTGGCTTGACCATTGCGGATGGCAAACCCATCAAGCCGCGTGTTTGCCGTCGCGTCAGAAGGCGAGGTCACTACGGTACCAGCCTTATTGCCATCTAGAATGGTTACATGCGCTGTCCAGTTCCGCTGCGGCAGATCTGTCTCGTCGCCGGCAAAACCACCATGCAGCGCGACGCCATCCTTCAGTGTGATGTTTTCGACGTAGGTCCCCGCCGCCACCCAGACCTGATCGCCCGACGAAGCCGCGTTAAGCCCTCCCTGCACTGTTGCCTTAGCCGTCGCCCAGGATAGTCCATTATTGGCATCGTTACCTGCCTTCGAGACATAAATTGTCGTTGCCTCTAGTCGGCTTGCGCACGCGAGGACCAGCAAGCCCGACAACGCAGCCAAACTTGTTTTGTACTGCAACAACCTCCTCATGACATGCTCCTGTGCTCTCATGTCGGCCCCAAGACTGTCTCGGCTCGAAGATGAGGCATCTAATGCAGAAGGGTTTCTCTACCCTTGGCCGGTCGGAAAAACTAGCCGGACTGTGTCCACTATCCTATAGCACTGACTCTAGCTGCGCCAAGTGTTTTCTGGCTCTTAGATTTGCGTATTGTCGAGACGGCGTGACGGCATTTCTCTCTGCACAGCCGACAAGGTGACATCTTTGCACGCTGCGAACGACAGCGAATCCGACTTGCGCAACAGACGCAGGCCGTACAGGCTAAAACCGTATCATGGGAACGCCACAGGTCTTCTCGATCGCCCCGGAGACCTCCGTCAGCCGGCAGACCGGGATGGTGCCGGAGTCGACGATGTGACGCGGGACATTGCCGCGACCGATTGATGCTAACGGGTCCTTCGGCATGATCTCCCGACTCCTTATCGCGGCATTCTAGCGCGACATTTCCGCCCCTTCCGCAGATGTAGTTACGGGAAGCCCCCTGGCCAGATGCGAAGGAGATCGTGCCCATGACCAACCCCAAGCGGGTCCGTCGAGTTGAACTGACCCCATTGCAGCGCCGGCGCGAGATCGTTGAGATCCTCGCTGCCGGCCTGGCCCGTATGCCGCCAGCCGCGGCCGTCGCCGGCAAACCTGTGCGATCCGCCAGATTCTCTCGCAAAAGGCTGCCAACATGCCTTGAGGTTCCCGGCGACTGACCGCTCAGTGTGTCCCACTGGTTAACGGCCAGAGAAAGGTGGCGAGATGACCGAACCCAAGATCGATATCGCGGCGGAACTGGCGGCCATGGACAAGATGACGGCCAAAATGCTGCGGGCAAAATATGAAGACCTCTTCGGCGAGCCGTGCCGCAGTGGCAACCGGCAGTGGCTGCTTCGACGATGCGCCTGGCGGCTGCAGTCGCAGGTGGAAGGGACCCTCTCGGAGCGGGCCCAGCGCAAGGCCGAGGCCTTGGCCCGGGATGCCGATATCCGCGTCATCCCGCCCGCCGAGATGCGGCCGGCGCCGCAGCCGGCCGCAGGCCCGCAGCCCGTCCGGAAATACTTCAAGCATCAGGACGATCCCCGGCTGCCGATGCCGGGCGCGACCCTCCGCCGCGTCTATCGCGGCAAAGAGTATGTCGTCGAAGTCCTGCCGGAAGGATTCGCCTACGATGGCCAGCGGTACCGGTCGCTGTCGGCCGTGGCCCACGCCATTACCGGCAGCCACTGGAATGGATATCGGTGTTTCAATATTCTACAGCGAAGCGAGGACGTGAATGATCGCCAGTAAGGATACCGTCCAACAGGTGCGGTGCGCTATCTACACCCGAAAGAGCACCGAAGAGAACCTCGACCTGGACTTCAATTCGCTTGATGCCCAGCGGGAGGCCGCCGAGGCGTATATCAAGAGCCAGCAGCATGCCGGCTGGGTCTGCCTGACCGAGCACTACGACGACGGCGGCTTTTCCGGCGGGACCGTTGAGCGGCCGGCGTTCCAGCGACTGATGGCCGAGGTCGAGGCCGGCAACGTCGACTGCATCGTCGTCTACAAGATCGACCGGCTCAGCCGCAGCCTGCTGGACTTCGCCAAGATCATGGAGACCCTCGATCGGCAGAACGTCTCGCTGGTTTCGGTCACCCAGCAGTTCAATACGACGACCTCGATGGGCCGGCTGACGCTGAATATCCTGCTGTCGTTCGCCCAGTTCGAACGGGAGATCATCTCGGAACGGACGCGGGATAAGATCGCTGCCGCCCGCCGCAAGGGCAAATGGACGGGCGGGCCGCCCATCCTCGGCTACGACCGCATCAAGGATAACCGCGGCAGCCGGCTGGTCGTCAACGAGCGGGAGGCTGAACGCGTCCGAGCGATCTTCCAGATGTACCTGGAGCAGGGTTCGCTGCTGGCGACGCTGCGGGCGATCCGCGCCAGAAGACTGGACGACCAAACGGTTCCAGACGACCAAGGGAACGCCCAAGGGTGGGGCGACCTTCGATAAGTCCGCCCTGCTGAAGATGCTGACGAACATCACGTATCTCGGCAAAGTCCGTTTCAAGGGCGAGATCTTTGAGGGCGAACATGAGGCGATCGTCGAGGAAGATCTGTTCGCCCGGGTGCAGGGCCTGCTTCGCCGCAATCGCAATTCCGGCGGCAAGCACGTCCGCAATAAACTCGGCGCCTTACTCAAGGGCCTGGTCCGCTGCAAACACTGCGGCTGCGGGATGAGCCACCACTTCACACGGCATGGTAATAAGGAGTATCGCTACTACGTCTGCGTCCATGCCCAGAAACGCGGCTGGGATTCATGCCCGTGCCCGTCGCTGCCGGCACCGGCCCTGGAAGACTTCGTCGTCGATCAGATCCGCGGCTTGGGCAAAGACCCGAGTATTCTAAAGGCCAGTCTGGATGCGGTGCAGTCCCATCTGCAGGCCGAGGTCGACAGGCTGACCAGCCAGCGCACAGAGAGCGCGACCCGAATCCGCACGATCGGTCGGGAGATTGGCATCCTCGCCCCGCGGGCCGGCTTTGATGAAGAGGCGACCCGCCAGCCTGGCCAGCCTCCAGCAAACGATGCGGGACGAGCAGGAGGCCGCCAACGGGATCAGCGGGCAGATCGAAAAACTCCGGCGGCGGATGCTCGATCCGGACGAGCTGGCCGGTGCCGTCGAGGCGTTCGATCCTTTGTGGGATTCCCTCTCGCCGGCCCATAAGGCCAAGCTGGTCCACCTGCTGGTGGACCGGATCATCTACGACGGCGAAGGCCAGTCGGTCTCGATCACCTTTCATGAGACGGGCATCCGGAGTTTCATCGGCAGCGATGAGGAGGTCGCATGCAAGGCCAAGTGACGCTGACCAGGCGAATACACTTTTCCGTAGCGAACAAGGGCCGGCGCAGATCCAAACCGGCCCGCAGCCAGCCCGCGATGTCCCCGACGGACGGGTGCCCCGCATCGCCCGGCTGATGGCCCTGGCGATCAAGTTCGACCAGATGCTGGCCAGCGGCGACGTTCGCGATCAGGCCGAACTGGCCGACCTCGGCCACGTCACCCGGGCCCGGATGACCCAGATCATGAATCTGCTGTACCTGGCCCCGGATATCCAGGAAGACATCCTCTTTCTGCCGCACGTTCGGCAGGGCAATGACCCGGTTACCGAACGCGATGTTCGGCCCATCGCGGCACTGCCGGAATGGTCCCGTCAGCGGCCATTGTGGACACGGCTGCTAGGACATGCTAACGCCTGTGCGTATAACGACTTGTAATCATTCTAGAAAAAGGGATTGACCTTACGCCGCCCCTCAGTACAATCGCATCGCCGCTCTATGGGCGTTAGGGTGTTGTTTGGTATAGCAACAGACATCACATATATGGGGATGGGAGTCCACAATGGCAGGCAATCGCGACCTGCTCTACATCGCCGATCCATCAATTCTGAAAGGGGTTTGCCGTGAGAAGATTGCGCATGAAACAGCCAGCAGTTACACGCTTCAGCCGATCCTGCGGGACGGGCAAGGGTGCCTTGCCTGGGGGGATGTCCCCGGCATCGAGGCCGCCGCACTGACCGAGCTGGAGGTGCGATATCGCACCCGGCCCGTCTTTACAGAAACCTATCGCTCCAGCGATGTCCTCGGGGGGCTGCTGCGCCTCCAGAGACGGCTCGACCCGTCTGCCGATCTGACGCGTGCCGGCTTTGTTGTTCGGCTGCGCGACGGTCGGTTGTACAGGGTCGTTGTCCAGCCTCCGTCCCAGATGACGGTGGATCCAACCTGCGGCAGTGATGTGATCACTGACTGGCTGACACGACGCGGTTTTCTCTGTGATCGAGCAGGGACATTAGATATTGATATTGGCTCCGTTGTGGGAACTGCTTGAGACAGCCCCCGACCCGGTCGCCGTAACGGAGCAATGGCAGACTGATCTTGGTGACGCGTTTGGCGTAGTCCAACCGTTCATTCGGACCAATGGCCAGATGGCCTTGACCTATCCGCATCCAACGCGGTATGGCGAGGAGCTGGCTGTTGAATGGTTGAACGACGGCACCATCATCGCTTGCGATCAGGCGCACGATCCCTCTGGGGTCGTCGTCCGACTGACGCGCGATGATATCGCCATGCGCGAACTGGTTCTGGACCGCCTGGCGGTTACGGTGGCCAAAGCGCTGGGACTGCGCTGAACCGGAACGGCTCAGCCCTGTGTTGTATCGCGTGGGCTGCTGGACGCTCCGGCCGGGGACGGACTATCCAGTGTACCTGCAGCAAGGCGGGGCTTATGCGTCTGCGGAGGATTTTGCGTGCCGCTGCGTCGTGCAGCAGGCGGCGCCGTTTCTGCTGCTGGTTCCGACCGGGCGGACCTGGACGGCCCGGGCGACCGAGATCCTGCGTCAGCACCAGTGTCTGGCCGTCCCGCTCAATCGCGTCGTCCGAGTGGCCGGACAGGAATGGACCGCGACGGATGCCTGGTCAGACTACAAGGCCTCTTTCCGACAGATCGTCGAGCCGAACAGGATCAGCTGAAAGGGAGGACTACGTCTTCCGCCGATCGGGCGATGTGTGGATCGTCACCTTCGATGGAAAGACGACGCACCTGAAGGATGCACTCGGCCTGTCATACATTGCGCACCTTCTGGCCAGTCCGGGACGCAAGATATCTGCGCCAGACCTGCATGCACTGGTCTCCGGCCAGCCGACCGTCCGATCGCTCGGTTCAGGCTGGCGAGGTGGCTGACGCCCAAGCCATCGCGCAGGCTGCGCAGCGCTATCAGGACCTGCAGGAGGAGCTGGCAGAGGCCGAGCAATTCAACGATCTGGCCGCAACGGAACGTTTGCAGACCGAAATGGACCAGATCGTCCAATACCTGACGCAGGCGAAAGGGTTTGCCGGCCGCAGGCGTCAGGCCGGCGACGATGCCGACAGGCTCCGTCGGGCCGTCAAGCAGGCGATCGACCGGGTCATCGACCGGCTTCGCGATACGCTACCGGCCGCCGCACGGCATTTCGACGACGCGATCCATACGGGGCTGTTTTTGTCCTATGAGCCGCAGCAGCAATTGCCGTGGGCGCTTTAGAGATTTCCTCCCGCCGAAAGCGGGGATGATAGCCACGCGTTTTACTTGCGGCGTTCAACAAGAGGCAATCGGCCTGGCCAGTGGAGCTGTTGGTAGACTGCCTGCCACCGCTGCACCATGCCGTCGCAGTACAGCAACGGTTCATAGCCGAGTTTCAGATACGTCTTAATCGCAGCGAGCCGCCAATCGTCGGTCCGTAAGTATATATTCCTGTAGCCGGCCCTCAGGAACCGTGCGGTCACCGCGGCACACACAGCCAGGCCCAGGCCCTTGCCGGCATGTGCCGGATCGCCTGCAACCCATCCCAACTCGCCGCCGAACGGATGTTGCTCGGTCGCATTGTGGGTGGCCA
Organism: uncultured Planctomycetota bacterium; assembly: GCA_963787325.1. Taxonomy (GTDB): domain Bacteria; phylum Planctomycetota; class Phycisphaerae; order UBA1845; family JANYLN01; genus CAWBCK01. Next base: position 3,503,936 of record CAWBCK010000005.1, on the reverse strand, counting down.
TGGCGGTCGCGACTATCTTGGCGCTAGCCCTATGTTCAATCACGAAGAAACCATCGGGCAGGATCTTTTGCAGTGTCGTTGCCAACCGGTCGTGGTCCCAATCGGTAAAGCCTGCCAATGCAAGCAGTGCCAGGTACTCCGCCTCATCAGACGGGCGCCAGCAGCGAAGGTGGTAGCCGGTCAGTACTGCCGGCGCAGGCAGTGCCTCCAGTCGGGCCTTCGGCCAGATCATCTGCAGTTGCACCCTGGGGGCAACTCCGCCCGGTTCTGGTCGATCTGGCGCTGACATGCGGTCCTCCTCTCGCGACATTCGCTCTGTCGCGCATCTCCACTGGCAGGAATATAGGGGATGACCGAAGCAAAAACCAGATGTCACGCCCCGTGTGACTTTGTCACGTCCGTTGTGACGCCTCTCCGGCGAAGAGCGAAAGCCGGCGAGGCCCCGTCCGCAGAAGACAGCCCGCTGAAGCGCTGCCGCCGGCGTTCTTCCGCAGGCTCTTTTTTCGCCCTCCGGGTGCGAGAAAGGCGTGACAACATGCAAACCGTTACTGCTCCAAGCCCTCCTGGCCGCAGCCAGCAGGCCATCGACGATTACGCGATGGAACGGATCGACTACCGCGTCCGAGATCTGGCCCAGCGATTTGGTCTCGATGAGGCCGAACAGGACGACTACCGACTGGAAATGGTCGTCCAGCTGCTCGGGGCTATGACACGTTTCAATCGCCAGAAGGCTAAGCGGCAGACCTTCGTCAACAGGGTCCTCGACCGGTTTGTCCTGCACGCAAAGCGGGCGCACTGCACCCGGATCCGACAATCTGCGATGAGCCCGATCCTGCTCGACGACGTTCACCTCGGCTTCGACCCTCGCGTCAACGATGCCCGACGGGGCGAGTTGGACGAACAGGCGCAGCTGGATCTGAAAATGGACCTCGAAGCGATCATCGACCGCATGCCGGAGCGCCTCCAGAGGGTCTGTAAGTTGCTGAGCTATCTCGAGCCGGCCGAGGCCGCCAGGAAACTCGGAATCCATCCCCGATCCATCTACAGGATTATCGGTGAGATTCGCCAGCATTTCGAAGCCGCCGGACTGGGAAAAACTTAGAACTACTGCGCGACAGAATGAGGTCAGCCGCAGATATAGATCCTGCCAGGAGCAAGAGAGGATAGACCATGACAGACATGCTTATCGACCTGAACATACTCCGCGAAGAGCCGGCGGACGTATACCACGCAAGGGCAGAGGCCTTCCTGACCAGCCACCAATTGCTGGACTTCATCAAGTGCCCGTGGCTCTTTCACAAAAAGCAAATCGGCCTGGTTGAGGACAAGGATTCGCAGGCATATTTCGTCGGCCGCGCCGCCCACGTCCGCATCCTGGAAGGCCGCGGCAAATATCACGACGAGTTTGCCTTCGGTGGTCCCGTCAATCCGTCAACCGGCAGGATCTACGGCCAGTCGACCAAGGCCTTTGCCGAGTGGGCGCAGCTGCAGGGCAAGCCGGTCCTTACCCAGGAACAGGTAGACACAGTCGAGCAGATGGCCTGCGGTGTCGCGATGAACGACGCCGCTGTCGACCTGCTTTCCAATGGCAAGGCCGAAGGCGTCGTACGTGCCGAATACTGCGACATGGCCTGCCAGTCGCGACTGGATTGGGTGCACCCGCGGCGTGGCATTGTCGACCTGAAGACCTGCGATGATCTGACCTGGTTCGAGGCCGATGCCCGCAGGTTCGGCTACGTCCGGCAGATGGCGTTCTACCAGGCGGTCCTCGGCCAGGCGCTCGATGGGCAGCTGGTGCCGGTTCACATCATCGCTGTCGAAAAACGCGAGCCGTTCCGCTGTGGGGTATGGCGATTGCCTGAATGCACTCTTGCCGCCGTTCGGCGCGAAAACGAAGCGGCGATCCGGCGGATGCGAACCTGCCAGAAAGCCAACTCATGGCCGACCGGCTATGAAGAGATCCGCATCCTGGACGTCTCATAACCCATCTACCGCCCGGACCTGCAGGGATATGCCGCAAGGCATGGCTGCCCTCATCCCTCCCTGCAGATCCGGGCATGTTCGGCAGGGCCGGCGCAGACCGGCGGCCACGAACAGCCGCCGCGATGCGGGTTCGATTCCCGCACCTGCCTGTGGAACCCGGCAACTACAAGAAAGGAATCCCGATGAGCCTATTGCAGCAGATTCGCACTGGAAAACGGCATTCGCCGCCGCGATTCGTGATTTACGGAATTGAAGGAATCGGCAAAAGCTCCGTCGCCTCGCAGGCCCCCAAGCCAATCTTCATTCCGACCGAGGATGGCCTGGACCACATCGACTGCGCGTCATTCCCGTTGGCGAACACGCTGGCGGACGTACAGAACGCGCTGCAGGCCCTGATCCAGGAGGACCACGATTTCGAGTCGGTCGTCATTGATTCGTTGGATTGGCTGGAACGTCTGGTGTGGGATTTCCTGTGCGAGATGCATGGGGTGTCGTCCATTGAAAAAGTTGATGGCGGCTACGCGCGGGGCTACACCCACGCCCTCACTCACTGGCGAAGTGTGCTAAATGATTTGGACGTTCTTCGCAATCAGCGATCCATGTGCACCATCTTGATCGCGCATGCCAAGGTCGAGAAGTTCGAGGATCCCGAGCAGCCGGCCTATGACCGCTACTCGCCGCGCTTGCACAAGCACGCAACGGCGCTGATCAACGAATGGGCCGATGCGGTGCTTTTCGCCACACGCAAGGTTATCACCAAGACGGAAAACACCGGCTTCGGTCGCGACCGCACGATTGCAGCCGGCCTTGGCAAGGACGGTGGCGAACGGATTCTTCGCTGCGTCGGCAGCCCCGCGTGCATTGCCAAAAACCGCTATGACCTGCCGGCGGAACTGCCCCTGAGCTGGCAAGCCATCGTTACGGCCATGGAGGGGGCATGATGGCCGGCGGCAAACCCCTCAAGAACCGGACCGCCGCCCTGTCTCCGGCTGCCAAATGCTGGTGGCAACAGATCGGAGACTGCATCTACCTGGTCATCGCCGCCAGCGACGGTGTCGCCAGCCAACGGCGCCGGCTGACTATCACGGATAAGGAAGCGTACGTACTCCGCAAGCTGCTCACCGACCCGGACTGGTGGCAGGACCATGCGGATCTGAATGCCCGAATTCAAGGAGATAAGTAGATGGCAAATCTGAATGGATTCAATGCGAACGAAGTCGAACCCAACAGCGATTTTGATCCGCTGCCTGCGGGGAAATACCTGGCTGCCGTCACGGCCAGCGAGATGAAGCCCACGAAGAACGGCAACGGCGACTACCTGCAGTTGGAGTTCACAATCCTGGAAGGCGAATACAAGGACCGCAAGGTCTGGGACCGCCTCTGCCTGAAACACCCCAACGCCAAGACCGTCCAGATCGCCCAGGGACACCTGTCGGCGCTGTGCCGGGCCGTCGGCGTGATGCAGCCGGGCGACAGCGTCGATCTGCACAACATCCCGCTGCTGGTCAAGGTGAAAGTCAGGAAACGGGAAGACACCGATGAGCTGACCAACGAGGTCAAGGGCTACGAGCCGAAGTCCGCTGCCAACGGCAAGCCCCAGCAGGCGTCCACCAGTACCGCCAATGGCAACCAGTACGCCGGTAGCACACCGCCGTGGAAACGATAAGGAACCGAGGAATGGTCATACGCCTGCCTTGGCCACCGAGCATCAACCACTACTGGCGACACGTGGGCTACCGCACGCTGATCAGCCGGGAGGGCCGGACGTTCCGCAGGAACGTCTCGCCTCCTGGGTAGCAGCGGACCGCGCAAGCCGCCTGCTGGCGGACGCATTGCGCTGGCGATGGATGCGTTTCCGCCGGATCGGCGTCGCAGAGACCTCGACAACATCCAGAAGCCCGTTCTCGATGCGATGCAGCATGCGGGTGTGTACCTGGATGACAGCCAGGTCGACCTTCTGGTCACGCGACGCTGCGATGTGCTGCCCGGTGGACGGCTGGGTATCGCTGTGATGGGCATGCCGCTGGAGCGGTGCCCGCTGTGCGGGGCAGCGATGAATGGGTTCGACACCTCAAAGAACTGAACGGCGAACGTCAGGTAGCGTCGCGCTCACAAAAGATCTTGACCAAGCGGATCTCCGGATCCTGCCCTGGCACGACTGTACGGTCCGTCAGTTGGGCCACCCGGTATCCGTGGTAAAGGTAGAAATCGATGGCAGCCGCATTCTCAAGCGTGGTGATCAGGTGCAGGGCTTGCACTGACTGGTTTGCTGCTTCCTCTTCGGCTCTTTGCAGGAGCTGGGAGCCAATGCCTGAACGCCGATGGCCGGCGTCAACGAAGATGCTGAATCACTCAATTGTGCCGTCGGTCAAAAGCGGACTTATCAACGCGAAGCCAACCATCGCCTGGTCCACATAGCAGCCGAAGACTTTTGCTCCGTCTGCAAGATTCCGTCGCCACAACTCCAGCCGGGTGCGGCATTCGTTGGAGCCCCATGTCGAGGAGCGACGCGGCGAAGCAAGATCCTGCCGTTCGATGAATAATCCGCAGGGATCAGAGGAAGTACGCAGGACGTACTGAGACGTTTGGGTTTGTGATACGTCGAGCGCGAAGATGTCAGGCAGATGGTCTTTCGCCAGGACACGAATGTTTATCACGGGACTCGTCACGACAGCTGTTCCTTTCGGAGTAGATTGAAAGCCAGTTTATGCAATCAGTACTCCCCCAGCAAGATGCCTGGAACGCAGCGGCCATGCAACTACGCCCCTATCAGCAGGAGGCAGTAGAAGCCGTCTATCAATACATTCGGACGAAGGACGACAATCCGTGCGTAGTCATCCCGACAGCAGGCGGCAAGACCCCTGTCATGGCGACCATCTGCCGGGATGCCGTCCAACAATGGAATGGCCGTGTGCTAATCCTCGCGCATGTGAAAGAACTGCTCGAGCAGGCGGTCGAGAAGCTGCATACCATGGCTCCCGATCTGTGGATGCAGATCGGTGTCTACTCAGCTGGCCTGCGCCGGCGCGATACCGACCATTCGATCATCGTCGCCGGCATCCAGAGCGTCTTTCGCCGCGCAGCGGAGATGGACCGCTTCGACATTATCCTTCTGGATGAATGTCATATGCTGCCGCCTGACGGCGAGGGCATGTACCAGACGTTTCTATCCGAGGCGAAGGTCGTCAACCCCCATGTGCGACTCGTCGGGTTAACAGCGACGCCCTACCGCATGAGCACCGGGATGATCTGTGGTCCCGATAACCTGCTCAACGAGGTTTGCTACGAAGTTGGCGTCCGGGAGCTGATCGCGCAAGGATACCTGTGTCCCCTTAAGACCAAGGCTGGCGTGCGCAAGGTTGACACGTCAAGCCTGCACCTGCGTGGCGGGGAGTTCGTCGCCGGCGAGGTCGAGCATCTGATGGACGATGACGCGTTGGTCATCGCCGCCTGCCGCGAGATTCTCGAACGCACGCAGGATCGACACAGTACTCTGATCTTTGCCAGCGGTGTGCAGCATGCGCTGCACGTCCAGCGTGTCCTGGGCGAGATGGGCCAGGAATGCGGATTCGTTTGCGGGGACACATTGCCGTTCGAGCGAACCGAAACGCTCCAGCGGTTCCGCGATGGCACTCTCAGGTATTTGGTAAACGTCTATGTTCTGACGACCGGCTTTGATGCCCCGAATATCGACTGTGTCGCCCTGCTGCGCCCAACGAACTCGCCGGGTCTCTATTACCAGATGGTCGGGCGGGGATTCCGGCTGCACCCGTCGAAGACCGGTTGTCTGATACTGGACTTCGGTGGCAATATCATGCGGCACGGGCCCGTCGATGCCCTGCAGATCCAACACCATGCAGGCTCCGGCGGCGAGGCCCCTGCCAAGGAGTGTCCCGAGTGCAATGGGGTCATCCATGCGGCCTACTCCCTCTGCCCTCAGTGCGGCCATGAGTTCCCGCCTCCCGATCGGCAGCAACATGACAGACAGGCATCCGAGGCCGGCGTGCTGTCCGGTGAAGTCACTGACACCCGCTACGAAGTGCAGAACGTCCGATATAGCGTTCATTTCAAACGCAACGCCGGACCGGAACATCCGCCGACGATGCGCGTGGACTACCAGACGGGCTTCAATGACTACCACCAGTGAGTGGGTCTGCTTCGAGCACGGCGGCTACGCCCGCCGGAAGGCCGAAATCTGGTGGCGCAAACGCTGCAAGGAACCCGTGCCCGAGACGGTCGAACAGGCGGTTTCGATCTGCAATACGGGTGGGATCGCAGGCACGACCGCCATCACCGTCCGTTCGGTCTCCGGCGAGAAGTACGACCGCATCATCAAGCACGAACTGGGACCGGTACCGGAACCGGAGGTGTATACGCCGGGTGGCGAACATGACGACGACGGCATGCAGCCGGTTGGCTGGATCGCTGATGAGGATATCCCGTTTTGAGCATGACCTCGGCGAAAGATATCGCCCTGGCCTATCTGGCCAGTGGCCTGTGCGTGCTGCCGGCAAGGCGTCAGCGGAAGTCTCCTGCGGTCGCCAGTTGGAAGGCGTATCAATCGCGCTTGCCGACGGATACCGAGATCGACGCGTGGTTTGCGAATGACCAGGACGCGTTATGCATCGTAACTGGCGCCGTTTCCGGTAACACGGAGGCTATGGACTTCGACGCCGGCGGTACGCTATTCGAGCAATGGTGCGAAATCGTCCGGTCGCAGACGCCCGGGCTCCTGGAACGTCTGGTTATCGAACGCACGCAGTCCCTGGGCTTCCATGTGCTCTACAGATACGTAGAGGCCATCTGCGGCAACCTGAAACTTGCCCAGCGACTCGGGGTCGGCGGCCGGCCGCAGGCGCTTATCGAAACCCGCGGGGAAGGCGGGCTGCTTCTTTGTGCGCCGACGGCCGGATACGAACTGATTCAAGGCTCCCTGACGGATCTGCCCATACTGACGTCCGCAGAGCGGGATATCCTGCTTTCGGCTGCCTGGTCGCTCAACGAATACGTGCCCAACGTCGTGGACGGCCCGAAAAACGGCCAGAGTTTCGCCCACGGGGCGGCCTCGTTTGGCCTGGCGACCGCGCTTCGCCCGGGCGACGATTTCAACGCACGTGGCGACGTACGCGAACTGCTCGTCGCCAACGGCTGGGCCTTGGTCAAACCCGGCGAGAACGAATACTGGCGCCGGCCGGGCAAGACCGGTGGCTGGTCGGCTACATTCAAAGACCGGGTCTTCTATGTTTTCAGCGCCAATGCTGCACCGTTCGAGCCCAACAAGGGCTACAGCCCTTTCGCCGTCTACACCTGGCTGGAGCATGGCGGGGATTTCATGCAGGCAGCGGCCAGGCTGCGGCAGGACGGGTTCGGCTATGAGCCACCTGTAGTTGATCTGTCCGGGCTCTGCGATGGTTTCGACGAGGTGCCGGACAGCAAGCCGGCCCTGCTGATTCGTGCGGACGCTATTGAGATTCGGCCGCCGGACTGGCTGCTCCGCGGCATATTGGAGCGGGATACCCTGTCTCTGGTCTTCGGCGATCCAGGTTGCGGCAAGACGTTTGTGGCACTGGACTGGGCCGCCCGAATCGCGACGGGGACGACCTGGCGCGGCCATGACGTACGGCAGGCCACCGTCGTATACCTGGCCGGCGAAGGTCGCCAAGGCCTGGGCAGGCGCATCAAGGCGTGGGAGACCTACAACGATACGAGCCTTGCAGGTTGTCCCCTGTATGTCGCACCGGCCATCGCCCTGTCCGATGCAACGCAGGCACGCACCCTCATAGACGCAATCAGCGGTTTGCCCGCAACGCCGGCCCTTGTCGTCGTCGATACCCTGGCTCGGTGCTTTGGCGGCGGTGATGAGAATTCAACGCAGGATATGAGCAAGTTCGTCGCCGGTTGTGATGCCATCCGACAACACTGCGGCTGTGCCGTGCTGGTGGTCCACCACGCCGGCCATGGGGACAAGACCCGGGCCCGGGGAGCCATCGCACTGAAGGCAGCCCTGGACGCCGAGTACCGGCTGGAAAAGGCTGACTGCGGTGATCTGACACTGACTGCCACCAAGATGAAGGATGCGGAGATTCCGCCGCCCCTGGCGATGCGCCTTGAGTCCGTCGAGATTGCCGGCCTGGTGGACGACTATGGCAACCAGGTCACGTCCGCTGCGATCGAGATTGTCGATGCGGATACGTCCGCCATCGTTGCCAAGGCAGCAACCGTCCCCGCCCGCAAACGCGGCCCGTTCCAGGACCTGGGCTTGTCTATAGCCATGCGGCTGATAGCAGCCAGTGGCAATGGCAGTGCCAGCGTGCAGGACTGGCACAAGGAGTGTGAGAGCGCGGGAATGATTCGGCAGAATCGCCATCGCGTACTGAAAGCCCTGATGGAAAAGGGCGACATTACAGTCTCGCAAGATGGGCAGATGATCACCGGCAGAACCGTCACCGATACCGTCACACCCCACGCGTCACGTTTGTCTCCCTCTATATAGGGAGACAAAACGTGACGTGACGCGGCCTTGAAGCAAGATGTGACAACGTGACACAAAGATGTGACGCCAGAAGTCACGCAGTTGCAATAGGTTACACGACAGCGTCACATCTTGGGGAGGGCAAAACGTGACGATGTGACGCATGCGAGATGTGACGGGCGTCACATCTTGAAGATGTGACGCTTGGTGGATAGCCACTGTCCATATCTAATAGGTACTTCCGGCCGCGGCGGCCCGAGATGGCACGGGAACGCATCAGATCACAAGACAGAGTTTGTTTCGGTTGTCCGGTATTTTTTTTGTGAATTCCAAACCCTTTGAAGGAGCACGTATGACCACAACGACGTTCGACATCGAGATCCGCGACATCGACAGTATCCACCCCTACGATCGCAACCCGCGTCTGAATGACCAGGCCGTTGACGCCGTGGCGGCCAGCCTGGAGCAGTTCGGCTTCCGCCAGCCGATTGTCGTCGATACTGACGACGTGATCGTCGCCGGCCACACCCGCTGGAAGGCCGCGAAGAAGCTGGGCCTGACCCGGGTGCCGGTGCACGTGGCCAAGGATCTGACGGCCGAACAGATCCGGGCGTATCGCATCGCCGACAACAAAACGGGCGAGCTGGCGGACTGGGACCTGGACATCCTGCCGATCGAACTGAGCGAGCTCAAGGGTGCGGGCGTCGAGCTGCAGATGCTCGGCTTCGACGAGGAGGAACTGGCGAAGCTGCTCGACAGCCGATCTGCAGCAGGGTCTCACCGATCCGGACGCGATTCCCGAGCCGCCGGATGAGGCGATCACCAAGCGCGGCGATATCTGGCTGTTGGGCGACCACCGTCTGATGTGCGGCGACAGTGCCAGCGACACCGACCTCGACCGCTTGCTGGACGGTGCAACGATCCATCTGGTCAATATGGACCCGCCGTATAACGTCAAAGTCGAACCGCGCAGCAGCACAGCCATCGCTGCCGGGCTGACGTCGTTCTCGAACAAGAATGCCCAACTGCATCATCAGAGTTTCGACCAGGCGCGCGGTGTCACGGATCCCACCAAAGCGCGCAAGAAAATGCGTGCGAAGGATCGGCCACTGGAAAACGACTTCGTCAGCGAAGAGGCGTTCGACGGCATGCTGCTGGCATGGTTCGGTAACGCGTCGCGCGTGCTTCAACCTGGGGGCTCATTCTACATATGGGGTGGCTATGCCAACTTGGGAAATTACCCCGAACCGCTTAAGCGGGCAGGCCTGTATTTCAGCCAGGGGATCGTGTGGGACAAGCAGCATCCCGTGCTGACTCGTAAGGACATGATGGGCTGCTTTGAGATCGCCTTCTATGGGTGGAAAGAAGGGGCTGGCCATCGTTTCTTCGGACCCAATAATGCCACGGATCTCTGGCATGTCAAGAAGGTCAACCCGCAGAACATGGTGCACCTGACCGAAAAGCCCGTCGAGTTGGCGGTGCGGGCGATCCAGTACTCATCGCTGCCGGGTGAGAACGTGCTGGACCTGTTCGGCGGCAGCGGGTCAACCCTGATGGGCTGCGAGCAGACCGGCCGGCAGGCGTTCCTGATGGAGATCGACCCGCTCTACTGCGATGTAATCGTGCAGCGGTGGGAGCAGTTCACCGGCAAGAAGGCAGAGCGAATCGCAGTGGCATCGGAGGTGGCGAAGTGAAGAAGGCCGTACTGAGTCTGTGCGACCATACTGGGAACATGGTCCAACCATGGCTCGATGCCGGCCATGAGTGCTGGATCGTGGACGTTCGCCACGACCTTGGGCAGCATCGTGAGGGCCTTCTTATTCGGGTAGGCGCTGACGTGCCGACTGGCTGCCTCCCCGACTGGAGTTCGGCATTGCCTTCGCCTTTCCCCCATGTACCAATATGGCTGTCAGCGGGGCGAGGTGGTTCCGGCATAAGGGGCTTCGCGCTCTGTCGGAGGCCATCGACATCTTCGGGGCTTGCGTTCGCATCTGCGAGTGGACGGGCGCTCCCTGGATGGTGGAGAACCCGGTTTCGGTCATCTCCAGCCACTACCGCAGGCCGGACTACACGTTCGACCCATGCGACTATGGCGACCCCTGGACGAAGAGGACGTGCCTGTGGGTTGGGAACGGATTCCTGATGCCAACGAAGCGACGGGTCGAGCCGACGCTGGGCAGCCGGATGCACCTGATGCCCCCGTCGGCTGACCGCGGTCACCGGCGAAGCGAAACCCCGCCGGGATTCGCGCAGGCGGTGTTTCGAGCCAACAGGACTGAGAGAACTCAGATCATTGCCTGCGTCGGGAAGGGCGAGGCTGTGTAAAGTCGATGCTAGATCCTGGAATTCAACAGAAACTTTATGTCTTCGCCTGCATCTCGGCGCAGTTCATGAACTGAATCAGTCCGTGTCCTTGGTCAGAACCTGGAGGTAACCATGATAACCGTAGACGCGATCGCGTTTTTTGCCAGTCCTCTCTCGCAGGATGCCGGCCTTCACCAGCACGTCGATCGCCTTGCCAGCGGTAGGCTTGCTCGTGGCGAGGACGTCCATAACGCCGGGCAGAGTCACGATCGGATGCATCGGCAGCCGGTCGAGCAAGCGGATGGCCGGAAGCGTAACACTGGAATCGTTCAGCAGCGTCTGCCTGTCTCTGCTGATCTGTGCAAAGATGCGCTGTGCGGTAGCCACGCCGTCCTGGGCTGCCTCCTGCACGCATGCCAGGTAGAAGGCGGTCCAGCCTTCCCAGTCGCCCTTGGTGCGCACACTCGCCAGACGTTCGTAGTAATCTGCCTGATGGCGTCTGAAGGCCACGCTCAGATACAGCAGCGGGCTGGTCAGCAGGCCCCAATGCTCCACGAGCAGGCTGATGAGCAAACGCCCGATACGCCCGTTTCCATCGAGAAACGGGTGTATCGTCTCGAACTGAACGTGGGCTATGCCCGCGCGCACCAGTGGCGGCAGAGGGTCGTCGGCGTGGAGCCACCGGTCCAGTTGCGAAAGGCCCTCGGCCACGACCTCCGGGGGCGGAGGCACAAAGCGGGCGTTGCCTGGACGTGTACCGCCGATCCAGTTTTGGGAGCGGCGGATCTCGCCCGGCTGCTTTTCCGCACCGCGAGTGCCCTTCATCAGACGCTTGTGGGCCTGGCACAGCAGGCGCATGCTCAAAGGCAGCCCTTTGGTCCGGGCGATCTCGCGGCGCGCGTAGGAGAGGGCCTCGACATAATTGCAGACCTCCTGGATATCCTCCGGGCGATCCGTCTTTTGGGTCGCCTCGAAGGCGAGCACATCCTGCAGGGTCGCCTGGGTACCTTCAATCTGCGAGGAGATCACGGCTTCCTTGCGGACGAAACCGTACAGGAACCAGTCGGCGCTGGGGACCATCGTGCCAGCGACCGCCAGTCGCCCCAGCGCGGCCATCGCTTCGGCGAGCAGCCCCTGCAGATTCGCATCGAGTGTCAGCGGTGGGTCCTTCGGCGGCAGCGGATGGGGGATGAAGGCGCGGACCTTCTCTTGGCCTGCGACCGTGACTTTGTATGTGCCAGTGACTCGCGCCATCGCTGGTTAACCTTTCTTTCTGAGGTTCGTCTGCTAGTAAAGCAGTCTTACCTAGTATCGGCCACTAGTCAAGCAGGCTTTACTAGCACTGCGATGCAGGAGGGGGTGAGGTCGTGATCTATCTTGCCTCTCCCTATAGCCATCCCGATCCAGTTGTGCGGCAGGAACGATTCGACGCGGTTTGCCAGGCCGCGGCCCAACTCATGCGGCGGGGCGTGGCGGTCTTTTCGCCGATCTCGCACTCCCACGGAATCACGCGGTTCGGCTTGCCGACAGACTGGGGGTTCTGGAGGCAGTACGACACGGCATTCCTATCAGCGTGCCGACAACTGTGGGTGCTGATGCTGCCCGGCTGGGACACCTCGGTCGGTGTGACCGCCGAAATCCAGCTGGCAGGACAGTTGAACAAGCCGGTGCGATATCTGGACCCCGTTTCGCTGACGATTGACGAGACCCTGGCCATGCCGGGCTGTGGAAGGGATTGAAGGGCCATCGCCAAGGCTCAATCGGCGAGTTTCTTGAGGGCACGGCCGAACTTCCGGTTGATCTTGGCCAGGTTCTTGTCCAGACGCTCCTGGCGGGCTTTGTCGCGTACGGGCGAAACCACGAGGCTGTCACCGTTGGTTGTTAGCTCCAGCGGCGTATCCGGTGTTATCTGGAGCAACTCCAGAATGGGCTTGTCGATCACCAATGCGTAGCTATTGCCGTGTCTGATCAGCGTCTTGCGCATCGAATCAATCTCCGCCGGTTCGTATACACATAGTGTATCCAACAGAGCATGGCAGACAAGGCGGCAATTCTAGCCGAAGAAGACCCCGGGCCATGCCGGGGTGCGGGAGAAACCGAACTATGTTGCTCACCTCAGATGCTCGTATTCAGCAGGAACTTGCCGCGTTCGGTCTTGCGGAACCGGCTGGCGTCAGCCTTGATTTTGATCTCGCGCAGGATAGCGGCATAGAGCGTGTTCGCTGGTGTCTTGCCACCTTTGCGGGGTTGCCAGTAGCCCTTGGCCTGCATCTCACCGACCATGTCGCTGCAGTTCATCGGCGTTTGGTTCTGGTGGTCCTCCAGGACGCGGATGGCTGCCCCGAGGATGCCCAGCGGTTTGGCGTCCTTGGTAGCGGTTTCGCGTTTCGTGGCGGCTGGGGCCGCGATCGGGGTGGCCTCCGTAACCGTGGTCGCCTCGGTGGCCTCGGCCGCGACGGTAGCCACGTTTGCGGGCTCGGTTCGAGCGCCGCCTTTTGCTCGCGCCTTGCCGGTGTTGCTTTCGTCCAACTGGTGGACGTGCGCCCGCAGCGCTGCGCACTCTTGATGCGAATCGTCTTGCCCGTCCGCAGGCTTTTGGCCTGCCAACCGCCGTTCGGCAGTTCATCGATGATCTGGACCGGAACGACCTTGCCAGCAACCTTAACCTGATAATGCGATCCGACGTGTACGTCTGCCTTTTTCATGGCATGCTCCTTGATAATGCGTCCCTTTGGGACGCGACCTTACAGACCCAACTCATCCATCAAACGGCCGACCTGCTCGTGTCCGCCGAGCGCGTCGACCAACTGTTCACTGAACCAGGTGACCTCCTGGTTGACCTTGGCGTCGCGCGTGGCGACCGGCTGCAGATAGGCGACGATCGCCGCTACCGCCTGCGGGCTGAGGTTGTCGCGGATAGTCGCAGTCAGATCTGTTCCGTTATGTGGCTTTTTCATGGCGTCTCCTTCGGCTTAGCCGATAACCGTGCCGGCCTCGTTGATCTCAACGATGTCGACGAATGTGCCTTTACCTTCGGTGGCTCGAATGGCCGCGTCTTTGCTGTTGGCTCGAACGATCAATGCGTACAGCCGGCCGGCTCGACTGACGCGGGCGACGCGCCAGCGGCGTTTGGCATTGGGCTCGCATTGAATCGGCCGGACCCAAGGCGGCGTGGTCGCCTCGGGTTGGCCTGCCTTCAGGCCGGCCTCGTAGGCTTGCTGGAGGGCCTGGCGAATCGACCAGACCGACAGTTCGTGAAAGTCCAGGCTGTCGGCCTTGCGCTGCTCGAGTGTCTCGATACCGAGGGTCTGCCGGGCGATCTCGGCGATTACCTCGCTTGGCTCTTTGGCATGCTTTCTGGCCACCTGCGTCTCCTTTCGTTTGGTTGCCACGACCCCATGTGAGCCACATTTCGCAGAGAACCTCAAGGCCATTTATCTCGAATTCTGACAGGAACTTACGATTCATGACGAAGACGCATCAAGATAGGCAAACCCTGCGCATTACCGCGCTACCGCTGGCCGACGTGGCCAGGATCCTTTCCGCCGCTTACAGCCGGCGGATCACGGAGGAGCAGGTAAGGAACATCGCCGAAGCGGCCGAACTGATCCGGCCCGATGGCACGATCAACCTGCTGGAATACACCGCGTACCTGGTGAAGGAGCTGGCCCATGGAAGCGATTAATCCCCGCCGGCTCAAACCCGCCGTCCTGGCCCGGTTGCTGAACTCTGCCGGCCGGGGCGAGGTGATCAGCGAGCGGCAACTGCGCCGGCACCGTAACCGGGCCGGCTATACCATCGGCGATGCGACGACCGTCGACCTGTTCCGTTACGCGGCCTGGCTGACGCTGGAGCATTTCAAACCGAAGGACGAACCGCTCAGCTATGACGAGGTCAAACGGAGACAGGCCGAGCGCAACGCCGAACTGGTCCGCAGTGCCCAGGACATCGGGGATCTGCCGGAGGTGGCTGATCCGGTAAGGAAGGCCGACGTGCAGGGCTCCTACCGGTTCTTCTGCGAGACCTACTTCCCCGACGTGTTCTATCTGCCGTGGTCAGCCGATCACCTGCGGGTTATCGAAAAGATCGAGCGCGCGGTGCGTACGGGCGGTCTGTTTGCCATGGCCATGCCTCGCGGAAGTGGCAAAACCGTGCTTTGCCAGACGGCGGTCCTGTGGTCGGCGCTGATCGGCGCGTCGCCGTTCGTCTGTCTGATCGCCGCCAGCGCGGAACGTGCCCGGGATCTTCTGGAAAACATCAAGGTCTGGCTGGAGACCAACCCGCTTTTGCAGGCGGACTTTCCTGAAGTGACGTATCCGATCCAATGTCTGGAGCGGATCACCAACCGCCAGAAGGGCCAGAAATACAAGGGCCAGCCGACCCGTATCGAATGGGCCTCCGACAAGATCGTCCTGCCGACGATCGAGGGCAGCAGGCGCATCCGGGGTGGTCATCTCGTCGTCGGGGATGAAGGGCTCGGACATCCGCGGGCAGAACTACGCCCGGGCGGATGGCAAGGTAGTGCGGCCGCAGCTGGTACTGGTGGATGACCCGCAGACAACGGAGTCCGCCTGGTCGCCCAGCCAGAGCCAGCGACGCGAGGCCGTGCTGGCCGGCGACGTCCTGGGCATGGCCGGTCCCGGCTGCAAGATTGCAGGCCTGATGGCCTGTACCGTCATCCGGCCGGGCGACATGGCCGACAACATCCTCGATCGCGAGAAGCATCCGGAGTGGCAAGGCGAGCGAACCAAACTCGTCTATGCCTTTCCAGCCAATGAGAGCCTCTGGGCCAAGTACGCCGAGATCCGGGCCGACAGTCTCCGCAATGACGGCGACGGCTCCGAGGCGACGGAGTTCTACCGACAACACCGCACGGAGATGGATGCCGGGACCGAGATCGCCTGGCCGCACCGCCACAATGACGACGAGCTGTCGGCGATTCAGCATGCGATGAATCTGAGGCTGCGGGATGAGGCGGCATTCTTCGCCGAATACCAGAATGAGCCGATCGTCGAGACGCTTGGCGAGGAGATGCTGACCGCTGAGCAGATCGCCGGCAAACTCAACGGCTACCGAAGCGGAGAGATCCCGCTCGGCTGCAACCATCTGACGATGTTCGTCGATGTTCAGCAGCGGGCGCTGTTCTGGATGCTCTGCGCGTGGGAGGAGAACTTCAGCGGCTATGTCGCAGACTACGGCACGTGGCCGGAGCAGAAGCGGGCGTATTTCACGTTGCGGGATGTCCGGGCCACGATCGCCCGGGCGGTGCCGGCCGCCGGCCTGGAGGGCCAGATCTATGCGGCCCTGGACAAACTGACGACGGAAAAACTCTCGCGGCCTTACCGGCGAGAGGACGGTGCGGAGATCCGCATTGACCGGTGCCTGATCGATGCCAACTGGGGGCAGAGCACCGACGTTGTTTATCAGTTCTGCCGGCAGAGCTCGTTCGCCGGGATCCTGCTGCCTAGCCATGGCAAGTATGTCGGGGCGTCGAGTATCCCGTTCAGCGAATACAAGCGCAAACGCGGCGATCGTGTCGGGCTGCACTGGCGGATTCCCAATACGATCGGCCGGCGGCAGGTCCGCCATGTACTGATCGACACGAATTACTGGAAGAGTTTCGTCCATGCCCGGCTGGCGGTCGCGATGGGCGATCCCGGTTGCCTGTCGCTCTACGGCCGGGACGAGAAGACCCACCGGCTTCTGGCGGATCATCTGACGGCAGAGTACCGCATCAAGTCCGCAGCACAAGGCCGCACGGTCGATGAGTGGAAACTCCGGGCCACCCGACCGGACAACCACTGGCTTGACTGCCTTGTAGGCTGTGCCGTGGCGGCCTCACTTCAAGGGCGCGGCATTGGCCGGGATAGAAGGCCGCGCAGCACAATCTCGACCGAGGATACGCCTGTCGGCTCTGCAGAAAGAGCGTTGACAAAAAACTGCAAGTACAGCGCGACAAAACGGCCACTCCCGCAGATATAGAGTGTGTCAGGGGAGGACACTCGTGACTGATACACTCGACGACACGATCAAGACCAACGCTGAAAGCCCGAGGCGGGCCTCGGGCGATTCCGGCAGTGTGGAGCAGCATCCGCTGGGCGACCAGATCGCAGCGGACAAGTATCTGGAGTCGAAGAAGGCCAGCCGGGCCAAAGGGCTCGGCATCAAGCTGGCCAAGATCGCACCGGGAGGGACGGTATAAGTGTGGCCGTTCCGCAGCAAAACCAGGAAGGCCCGCCGCTCCCTCCCGGCGGTGGTCAGGGCCCGCTTCGATGCGGCGCAGACCACCGCTGACAATGCCCGACACTGGGCGATGGCGGACGCCCTGTCGGCGGACGCCGCCGGCTCGGCTGATGTTCGCAAGCGGCTGCGCGAGCGATCGCGGTACGAGATAGCGAACAACTCGTATGCCAAGGGCATCGTACTGACGCTGGCCAATGACTGCGTCGGGACGGGACCCCGGCTGCAAATGCTGCTCAGCGATGCCAACGCCAATCGCACCATCGAGACGGCTTTCGCGCTATGGTGCCAGGCGGTCGGACTGGCCGAGAAGCTGCGGACGATGCGGCTGGCCAAGTCGGCCGATGGCGAGGCATTTGCCGTCCTGACGATCAACCCGGCGATCGATTCACTGGTGCAGATGGATGTGCATCTGATCGAGGCCGATCGCGTTGATTCGCCATGGCACTACCAAGGCAGCCTGTCGACGACCAACAGCATCGATGGCATCGCCCTCGATGCCTACGGCAATCCCGAGGCCTACTGCATCTACCGTCAGCATCCGGGTGACCTGAGTATCTGGCAGACGGGATTCGACTGGATCGACGCCAAGGCTGTGATCCACTGGTACCGGGCGGATCGGCCCGGCCAGCACCGGGGGATCTCGGAGATCACGCCGGCCCTGCCGCTGTTCGCCCAACTGCGGCGATACACGCTGGCGGTACTGGCGGCAGCGGAGACGGCGGCGGACTTCGCGGCGGTGCTGTTCACCGACGCTCCGGCCAACGGCGAGGCGCAGCCCCTCGAATCGATGGACATCGTCGAACTCGAGAAGCGCATGGCCACGGTGCTGCCCGATGGCTGGCGACTGGGCCAGATCGAAGCGCAGCAGCCAACGACGACGTATGGCGAGTTCAAGCGTGAGATCCTCAACGAGATCGCCCGGTGCCTGAACCTGCCGTACAACGTCGCTGCCTGCAACAGTGCCAGCTACAACTACGCCAGCGGCCGGCTGGATCACCAGACGTACCACAAGAGCATCCGTGTTGAACAGGCGCATCTTGGTCAGGCCGTTCTCGACCGCATCTTCGCCGCCTGGATCGAGGAGGCGCAGTGGCTGGAGGAGTTCGCCTTCCTCCGCGAACTGACCGAGTTGCCGCATCAGTGGTTCTTCGACGGCAACGAGCATGTTGACCCCGCCAAGGAAGCCAATGCCCAGGCGACCCGGCTGAGCAGCCATACAACGACACTGGCTGCTGAATACGCCCGCCAAGGCAAGGACTGGGAAACCGAACTTCGCCAGCGGGCCAAGGAAGTGAAGTTGATGGGGACGTTGGGGCTGACGACACAGCAGGCCCAACCACAGCAATCGCAGGTACCAGAGGAGACCGATTCGAGTGACACAGACGCCGAAGCTGCCTGATAGCCTTGTCATGACCTGTCCGCTGACCGTCGAGGCGGCGGAATCCGGCGAGAAGCAGATGCCTCGCTTCCATATGGTGGCCTACACGGGCGGGCCGATGCGGGTGGAAGGATTCCCGCATCCGGTCGTCGTCGATCTGGAAGGCCTGTCCGTCGACCGCCAGGACATCCCGGTTCGCCTTGATCACAACCCGCGTCAGGGGGTCGGCCATACGAATCGCGTGGCTGTCGAAAACGGCGAGGTCGTGGCCGACGGGCTGATCAGTCGGGATACCTCGTGGGCGAGAGACGTCGCCAAGAGCGGAGCCAACGGCTTTCCGTGGCAGGCGAGCATCGGCGCATCGGTCATCGAGGCCGAGTTCATCCCCAACGGCCAGACCGTCACCGTCAACGGCAGAACCATGACCGGGCCGCTGCATGTGGTCCGCAAGGCAGTCCTCAAGGAGATCTCGTTCGTCGACAGCGGCGCCGACGGCCGAACGCATGCCAGGGTCGCCGCACAGTCCAAGGAGCAAGACGCTATGGAAGATACCGTCCAGACCCACACCGAGGAAACCACGCCGCCCGAGCAGACGCCGGCGGAGACTGCGCCGAAGCAGCCGACCGAGGTCAACGCCGCCGAGTCCGAGCAGACTACTACCACGGTCCAGGGTGCGGCCACATCGGATTCCGTCACCGCCATGCGAAGGGAAGTGGCCAACGAGACGCGGCGGATCAATGCCATTCGCCGGATCTGCGATGGCAAGTTCCCGGATATCGAGGCCAAGGCCATTGAGGAAGGCTGGGATGAGTCGAAGACCGAGCTGCATATCCTGCGGGCCAACCGCCCGCGAGTGCCGGCCGTCATCACGCCCCAGCGGCCTTCCAGCCCGCAGGTCTTCGAGGCGATCGCACTGATGGCCAGTGGCATGCCGACCAGGCGGCTGGAGGCATCGTTCGCCGCGCCGGTGCTGGAGGCAGCCGACAAACTGCGTGGCATCGGTATCCAGGAGTTCTGCGAACTGGCATGCGGCCAGTACCTGCCGCGCTTCCGCCGGGACGCGACCGGCTGGCTGCAGGCGGCCTTCAGTACGACTAGTCTGCCGGGCATCCTGTCGAACATCGCCAACAAGATGCTGCTGGAAGGCTACAACTACATCGAGGACGCCTGGCGGAGCGTCAGCAAGATTGCCAGCGTGAACGACTTCAAGGAGCACAGTCGCTACCGGATGACCGGCAGCTTCAAGTTCGAGCAGGTCGGTCCTGACGGCGAGTTGCAGCACGGCAAGCTCGACGAGCAGAAGTACGGGCAGAAGGCCGACACGCACGGCATCATGTTCGCGCTGACGCGCATGATGATCATCAACGACGACATGGGGGCGTTTACCGACATTCCTCGCCAGATCGGCATGGGTGCGGCCGAGGCGATCGCCGACGCGGTCTGGGGCCTGCTGCTTCGCAATCCGACGCAGGCCGATGGCCAGGCCTTCTTCTCGGCGGCTCACAAGAACTACGCCGAGGGTGCTGACACCGCACTGACCGTCGACGGCCTGACAGCAGCCGAGGTGCTGTTCAACGATCAGACCAAGCCGAACGGCCGGCCGCTGGGTATCTCCGCGAGCATCCTGCTGGTGCCGACGGCGTTGAAGGTCGCGGCGAGCTGCTGATGACCTCGATGCAGCTCAATGAAACCACCACGGCCAATAAGGGCAAGCCGTCCGCCAATCCGCACGTCGGCAAGTTCGACGTGGTCAGCTCGACGTACCTGTCGAACGAGAGCTTTACCGGCAACTCCAGCAAGGCCTGGTATCTGCTGGCGGATCCGAACCGACTGCCGGCGATCGAGGTCGCGTTCCTCAACGGTGTCGATCAGCCGACGGTGGAGAAGACCGACGCGGACTTCAACACGCTCGGTATCCAGTTCCGCGGGTACATCGACTTCGGCGTTCGTGAGCAGGACTATCGCGGGGCGATCAAACTGAAGGGTGAGGCGTAATCGAAGGGGGGCAGGCGATGCAGGACGCCGTACCCCCAGGAGCTCGGCCCAACCACAGCACATCATCGTTTTCCTGCTCCCGCCAGCAGGTAGTTGGCCGGACGATAGTGGTTATCCTTCCGTCTGGGTAACAGTGGGCAAGGCTGGTCTCAAAAGAGACAAGTGGAAGGTGTTTACCGGCACGTTCAAAAGGGTCTTCAACAGGAGCCTCCTTTCGTATGTGCCCACCACACAAGATGGTGTGCCAACACTATCGACTTTACTGATATCAACAAGATATAGCAAGAAGGGACGTGTATATATGGCAATCGCAACGTTCGTTCATGATGGCCGTGCCCTGGATTACACGCCCGCTGCAGATGTGGCGGCTGGCGACGTAGTTGTCCAGGGCGACCTAACACTACAACGCCACATGAGCTCAAGAAACCTCAAGCGGCAACACGATGAATTCTTCCAGGAACCTTGATCCTGGAAGGAGATAGAGCATGGATGCTCAACAGATTCGGAAGCTGCAACCTATGCTGAGCAAGTACCTGGCCGAGTTTGACGACTGTTTCAGCCGCTCGGAACCGGCCGACAGCCTGCGGGTCTACGTCAACGGCCAACTGTCCGATTTGCCCCGCAAGAGCATCGAGCCGATCGCCGACCGGGCGGGCGTACCGCCGCGGACGCTCCAGCAATTCCTCTCGCGGGCGGCTTGGGATCAGGCCTGGATGGCCGATCGGCTGATGCAGATCGTTGCCCGCGATCATAGCCACCCGATGTCTATCGGGATCATCGATGAGACCAGTTATGCCAAGAAGGGCGACAAGACCCCCGGCGTCAAGCGGCAGTACTGCGGCGCCAGCGGCAAGGTCGGCAACTGTGTGGTCTCCGTGCATCTGACTATGTGGCCGCAGACTTCCACACTCTGCTGGCCGGCGAGTTGTTCCTGCCGCAGGAGTGGTCGGACGACCGAGAGCGGTGCCGGACGGCGGGCATCCCCGAAGCGATGGTCCACCGCCCCAAGTGGCAGATCGCCTTGGAACTGCGAGATCAGGCGGTGGCCAACGGGGTCCGCCTGGAGTGGGTGGGAGCCGAC
Organism: uncultured Planctomycetota bacterium; assembly: GCA_963787325.1. Taxonomy (GTDB): domain Bacteria; phylum Planctomycetota; class Phycisphaerae; order UBA1845; family JANYLN01; genus CAWBCK01. The sequence goes on along the minus strand of CAWBCK010000005.1, from coordinate 3,482,480 downwards.
GAGGGCTACGGCGAGGTGCCGGCGTTCCTGTTTGCGCTGGACGATCGCGGCCAGCGATACGTGGTGGAAGTTCCCAGCATCTTCCATGGGTGGCTGCGTCAACCGGAGGTGCTGCAGAAACAGCATCACGGACGCCGCAAACCCGGTCGCCAGCCCCGCTATCCCCGGCTGAAGGTCAAGAACCTGCCGACGATCGAGGTGCGGAACATGCTCAAATATTGCGAGGCGTTCCGCAAGCAGGCCTGGGAGAGATTCCACATCAAGGACACCACCAAGGGACCGGAGGTCTGGGAGGCCAAGATGGCCCCGATCTACCTGAAGCGGGACGGCCTGCCGACTTGGCCGCACTGGCTGATCGTGGCCCGCAACCTGCGAGATCTCGACGAGGTGAAGTACTTTGTCTCGAATGCCCCGGCCGGCACGCCGCTGGAGGTGCTGCTGCACGTGGCGTTCAGCCGCTACCAGGTGGAACGGTGCTTTGAGGAGGAAAAGAACGAGTTGGGGATGGACCACTTCGAGGTCCGCAACTATCTCTCGCTCAAACGGCACTTGCTGATCACCGCGGTCAGCCACCTGTTCCTGGCCAAGGTGCACGAAACGTGGCGGGGGGAAAAATCCGCACCTGACGGTCTGCCAATTGCGCCAGGCGGCCGGAGCCTTGGTTCGTTCGCTGTGGCTGACGGGCCAGGTACGGCAGAGCTTCCTGAAACAGGAGGCGACGATCATCACCGAGACCCAGCGGCGGCTGGCCAAGTCTCAGCGCAGCCACGTCAAAGCCCGCAAGCGGTGGCTGCGTAAGGAGGGCATCAAGTTGCCAACGTTACGATGTTGCATCATGTACCAGGTGGCGTTGTAGTGCTAATCGCCATCGCCAAACTCGACATCGCGGCCAATACCCTCGGGGCACTGCACCCGATCGGGGTGTACGACATGCCCAAGGCCTCGGGTGCAGGCACGGCGATCGTGGCCGGCGCGAAGGTCTATTGGGACGAGACAAACAAGCAGGCCACCGCGACGGCGGACACCAACAAGTACATGGGCAAGACCGTCAAGGCAGCTGCTGACGCCGACACCACCGTTCGCGTCCGGCTGGAGCAGTGACCGACCTTCTGCGATGGGGGGCTGACTGGCTGGAGCGGATGCGGACGACGCACTGCTCCAGTCCAGTCGAGTATCGCCGTGACGGCCAGACGCAGACGGTTAGCGCCACCTACGGCAAAACGGATGTGCAGGTGGCGGACGAATCGGGCCTGACGATCGGCTCGTTCGTCTGGGACTTCCTGGTCCTCGCTGCTGATCTGGGTTTCGAGCCAAAGGCCGGTGATGTGATCGCCGCCGACAACCGGCTCTACGAGGTGCTGGATCTGGCCGGCGAGCGCTGCTGGCGATACAGCGATCCCTATCGCCAGACCTATCGGATTCACACGAAGGACATTGGTAACACATAAAGGAGGCAGAACCATGTTCGATTGGCTGACCATGCTGACGCAGATCTTCCAGTTGCTGCTGTGCAGCGTCTTCGGGATCTGCGCATGAGCGGGTGTCCGACGCAGTCCGGATGCCAGGCGGAGTTCACCGCGATCCACCACAAGCTCGATCAACTCGATGAGGCAATTCGCGGCAACGGAAAGCCTGGCATCCAGCTGCGGCTGGATCGGCTGGAGCAGGCCGACCGGTCCCGTAGCCGGGCGTCTGGCTGATCGTCGGCAGTGCCACGACGATCGCCGCCAACCAGATGTTTCACCGACTCTTCGGAGGGTAGTCCATGTCCCTGGCAACCGATATCGCCGACGCCGTCGCAGCCGAATTGAACGCGGCAGAGCCGGATACCTTCGGCCAGCCGTTTACCGCCGCGCGTCGCGTGCTGCCGGCCTTCGAACTGGCGGACCTGGCCGACCTGAAGGTGACGGTCGTACCGAAGGCGGTTCTGTCGTCCGGCGCGTCGCGGCGCTGACGCAACTGGATGTCAGTATCGACATCGGCATCCAGAAGAAACTCGCCGCCGATCTGGACAGCGAAGTCGCTTCCCTCGGCACGCTCGTCGATGCGATCGGCGACTATCTGCGGCGAAGGCCACTGGCTGGTGCCAAGTACGCCGTCTGGGCCGGCGCAAAGAACGAGCCGGTCTATGCCCCGGAGCATCTGGCCGAACAGCGGGTCTTTACCAGCGTCCTGACGGTTACGTATCGCATGTTGAGGTAGTCCATGGCGACAGCCCACAAACCTTCCACCGAACCGATCGCCGACCCAGCGCATTCGCTGTCGTCGAAGATCCGTCTGTCTTACGACCTCTACGAAGGCGGTGGTGGCGTGCTGCACGACTGCGTGGCAGACAACGATGCGACCATCCATTACGGCGGCAACATCAGTTGGGGCAGCGATCCAACCTATGGGCCGATTCTGTCTGTGCCGCCAACCGACGATCCGGTAAGTGCGACGGGCCTGGACATGGCAACGCCTGTTGTCCTGGATGAACCGGGCTGGTCTGTCGAGTTGGTCTATCGCCTGAGCAGTTCAGCGGAGTCGATGGGGCGAATGCTCTGCGACCCCATCAATGATATCGCCATCGATGTGACATCGTTCTGGACCCGCCTTTGGCTTCATGGCGAGACATTGTCGAGGGTGCTGGCGACAACGCGAGAGTTCGACGTCTGGGAACACGTCATCATTGTTAATCACTATGACGCTGTAACGCCGACGTTGACAGCCTATTGTAACGGCCAGATCACCTCGACCGGCAACCTATGGGTGCCGTGGAGTCCGTCGCAACTGCTGAACGATGTGCTCAGCCAGACCTTTGTGGGCGATATCGCTCTCGTCCGGCTGCTTGATGAGGTTACCAACGACGAGGCTGCGGAACTAACCGCCGATCCCTGGTGCTGGTGCGTCAGGCCGAAACCACTGCGTTCAATGGCGGCCTCTGTCATGGCTGCTGCCCGCTGCCGTGGCATGATCCGAAGGAGTTTCCGATGAACAACCTGATTGCGCGAACCCTAACTCTCAGCGGAGACTACCAAGCCTTCGCTTCGAGCCGCCTGCCGGCCAGCGGCCTGTTCTATCCGCTGCCGGAGAACCAGGGCACGGTCTACATCGCAGGCGATGACGGTTCGGATGTACCGGTACCGGCACTGGGCTTTGCCGTCTTCGACGTGAACCTGCAGGACTTCCGCTTCAAGGGCAGCACGTCCGGTGATGGCGTGGTCTTCCTTGGCGGGACGTGGTGATCCGTGCTGCGGCTGAAGGCCAAGGACTTCTTCTTCGATCGCCAGGCGATCATCGGCAAGGTCGATGCGGCAACGCGGCAGATCCTCAGCCGGTTCGGAGCATTCGTCCGGCGGACGGCCAGAAGCAGTCTTCGCTCGCGCCGCCAGCCATCGTCGCCTGGGATGCCGCCCAGCAGCCACACGGGCCTGCTCAAGCGGCTGATCTTCTTCGGCTATGACCCCGACCGCAAATCGGTCGTCATCGGGCCGGCTGCATTGCGATCGACGGTCGAGGCCCCACCGCTGCTGGAGTTCGGCGGTTCGGTCCGGCGCAAAGGACGCCATGGCAAGCAGGTAACCGCAACGTATCCAGCGAGACCGTTCATGAAACCGGCCTTTACGAAGGAACTCAAGAGTCTGCCACCGCTGTGGCGGGACAGCATCAAGTAACAGGGGAGACCTATGGCTGAAGAGACCTATCTGCTTGGCATGAATGCCAAGATCTATCAGGGCGCGGCCGGCACGGATCTGACGACGCTGACGGAGATGGCCAACGTCAAGGACGTGACGGTTACGCTGCAGGCCGGCGAGGCGGATGTCACCACCCGGGCCAACTCCGGCTGGCGAGCGACGGCCGCCACACTGAAGGAGTGCACCGTCGAGTTCGAAATGCTCTGGCTTCCGGGCGACGCGGGATTCGAGGCGGTAAAGACCGCGTATCTGACGTCCGGCAAGGTGCGGCTGGCTGCCCTAACCGGGGCCAAGGACAACACGGCATCCGAAGGGCCGATGGGCGACTTCAGCATCCCGTCGTTCAGCCGGAAGGAACCGCTGGAGGATGGCGTGACCGTTGCCGTCACCGCCAAACTCGCCAAGTGGGACAGCTGGGTGGGAGGGAGCCAATCGTGAGAACCTTCAAGGATGGAGCCGGCCGCAACTGGGATCTGCGGATAACCGTCGATGACATGCGGCGTGTCCGGCAGGTGCTGGACATCACGCTCTCTGACGTCCGTGAGGGCAACCCGCCACTGCTTCTGCGGCTGGATCTGGATCTGACCTTGCTGGGCGCGGTCGTCTTCGAACTCGTCCGCAAGCAGGCCGAAACACTCGGCGTTTCGCAGGAGCAGTTCGAATCGTCGCTCGATGGCGATGCGACCGCACGGATGGCGGAGGCGTTCTGGGGGGAACTGTCGGATTTTTTCCGGCCGTTCAAGCCGCTGCACGCCGAACTGATCGAAGACCTTCGCGCACCGCCTGGCAGATCATCCACGAACTCGCCGGCGTCATCGGGCTAGATCCCGGCCCCTATACCCTGCGGCAACTGGTGTGGATGGCCGAGGGGCTCGATCAGCAGCAGTGGCGGCATACGTCGAGCGTCTGCGCGATCCTCGCCAACGCCAACCGCCCGGTCAGCCGGCGTGCCTACCGACCGGACGACTTCGATCCCTATGTAAAAGGCGAAAGTCGGCCCGGCGTCATCGAAGTTGGTCCGGAGACCATTGGACAGTTTCGAGAGGCCTTCATCGGCCGGAAAGAGAGGTGACCTGTGCGACGTAGACGAAGTGTACTGGCCGTCATCGCCTGGACGTGCGCGATTGCCGTCACGGTCCTGTTGCCGGCGCTGCTGTCGGTCGGCTGCGTACGGCCGCAATACGACACGCAGATGGGGGCGGCCAATCTGCTGGCAGCGGATGCCTTCGATGCCAGTATCGGCGATCTGGCGACGGACAATTCCAAACTCCGCGATATCAAGATCGACGCGGCGTTTGCCTTGGTCGAGGCCAAGGCGGCTGCCAGCCAGCCGGTTGGTCTCAGCGAACTGGAGAAGTTGCACCAAGGCGTTAGAACCGATCAGGCCGAGCGAGCGGTGATCGCCGAGATTGTACGCAAGGCCCACGCGGCCAGTAACGCCGTGCGAACACTGGGCCAGCGGAGCCAGGCGATCGGGGAAAAGGAAAAGAGTCTTCTGGGCAGCATCGGACTTAACAGTGGAGGTGCACAGTGACCGTTGATCCTATGGACATTCTGACCGGTGGCAGCAATCCGCAGTCGACTGCCGTGGACCTGACCAACCATCCCATCGTACAGGCAGCCATCGAGGCCAGCTACAAGCAGGAAAGCGAGATCGCCGCCGCGCAGTGGGTGGTCGGCGTCGTCAGCCGGGGCTGGCCCTGGCAGGACCGTTTGGCATCGCTGCCAGTCATGTGCTGACCGGCACCGAGATTCCCGCCGACGTGATGGCCCAGCTGCAGTCCAAGACGACGGCCCCGGCGGATACCGGCGATGACAAGCCGTGTCCGCTGACGACACTGCTGGAGGGTGCGGTGCCGACGCTTCTGTCCCAGCTGTTGACCAAAGGAGGGTGAAGGATGGACTGGGAACTGATTCGGCGCGGGCTGCGGCTGGCGCTGGCGACGGTGACAGGCGTCCTGGCGGTCACCTGGCATCTGGATGCAACGACCGCCAGCCAGCTGGCGGACAAGGGCGGTCTGGCGATGGACGGTGTGCTCGCCGCCATTACGGCCGTCGTCGAGGTGGTCCGGCTGGTGCAGACGATTCGGGCAAGGCGAGCACAGGGCGACGTAAGGTATGGCCAACAACCAGGGAATCCGAGCCGGCCAGGCGTATGTCGAGCTCACGGCGGACAGCCGTGGGCTCGATCGCGCTGTTACCCAGGCAGAGGCCCGGGTCCGCCAGTATGCCGACCAGGTCAAGCAGTTGGACAAGCGGATCAAGGCGGCGGGCACGGGGCCAGCCGCAAACAACCTGCAGCGGATCCGCTCTGGAATGGCCGAGCGGCAGGCCACCGCCATGCAGGAGAGGGAGGGTCGTCGTGCCCTGCAGGATCGGCTGGCCTTGTACAAGGCTGAGCAGGCCGCCAAGAAGGCGGCGATCGAACAGGACGTTACCGACCGGATCAACCTGGAACGTGCCCTCTTCGAGGCCACGCGGTCCGCCCGGGATATCGAACTGCGGGATACCGACGAGTACTTCGCCAAACTCAAGGCCAAGTGGGCGGGTAATGCCGAGGTCATCACCGAGATCGAGGCCGCCCACGCCCGCAAGCGCAAACAGATCCTCCAAAAGAGCGCCGGCGGTATCGCCTCCGGTGGCAGCAGTCGGGTGGAGGGCACCCTGCGGGCGTTCCTCGGCGACAGCGCCGAGAAGGTCAGCCAGATGGCCGGTGGCTTCGGCAAGGCGGTCATCGCGATGGCGGCCTTCAAGGCGTCGCTGGTCGCTACGCAGGCCGTGCAGGACAAACTGCTCTATTCGATCAACCAGTCGGCCGGCCGGCTGGATGAATGCGCCCGGATCAGTCAGACGTGGGTCGATCAGCTGTCCAACCTGCCGATCATCGGCCAGTACTTCAGCCTGCTGCTGGGCAACATCGCCGCCAAGAACAAGAAGATCATCGCCGACTTCCAGCAGATGCGGCAGCTGGGCGAGAAGCTCTGGCAGGCCCGCAGCCAGGACCTGTTCACCGTCAAGACCGCCGGCATGACCGACAGCCAGCGGCGGCAGGCCGAGATCGATCGCGACTACCGCAAGCGGCTGGAAGAGGCTGCCCAGCTCGATCGACTGGCCAACAACTACGCCGCCGACTCCCCGGAGGCCGCCGGCTACAAGCAGCAGGCCGCCGAGTACCGCAGGATCGCCGAGCAGGTCAAGCAGGTCGAACAAACCAAACTCGCCGGCGAGCAGGCAGCCGCCAAGGCCGCTCAGCAGGCCGATACCGAGCGGGCCCGCATCTCCGCTGAACTGGACGGCGCTGCCCAGAAGCGGGCCGCGCTGGAACTGCAGCAGGTGCAGGAACTCCGCGAAGCGAGACTCAAGGGCGATGTCGATCTCGATGAACTGCGTAACAAGCACGCCTACGAACGGCTGGCCCTGGAAAAGGAGATCACGAAGGAGGCCCGGCAGCAGGCCGAAAGCGAAGCAGAGAAGGCCAGGCAGGAAGCAGAACGACTCGCCGCCACTGCCAAGCAGAAGGACGAGATCAAGCAGGAGCTGCAGGACGAACTGAAAGCCGCCCAGACCGGCGAGGATCCGGAGAAGGACTGGCGGCCGATCGAGAAGCGTCTCGAAGGGTTGGACGCCAGCCCGCAGGAAACCGAGCAATACAAGAAGCTCTGGCAGCAGGTCGACGAGGCCAAGAAGCAGCGCAAGAAGCTCGACGATCTGAAGGCCTGGTCCGATCAGCAGGCCGAGGACATCAAGAGCCCCGAAGAAAAACTCGCCGAGTACATGAAGAAACTCGATGAGGCCGGCAAGGCCGGCTATCTGTCCGACGAGCAGCGGTCCCGGCTGGAAGAGGCCGCTCGCTCGAAGTTCCAGGTGGAAAACGCCGCGACGGTCACCGCCCACGGTACGTTCAACGCCGCGGCGCTACGAGGCCTGGAGGCCGGCGACGCCTCCAGCCGGATCGTCAAGGCAACCGAGGAGACCGCCCGGCAGACCAGGATCATGGCGGATGCGATCCGCCGCAGCGATGGTCTGACCTTTGTGAATTAGCCTATGCCTATCACAGTCGATGAAAAGTTCGGCAGCCGCAGTGGCGACGGTGTCACCAGCCAGGAGCGGCTCTATACCGTCGAGGGGACGACCGACGAGGTCGAGGCGCTGAATGCCGCCTATGCCGTCGTGCCGCTGTACGTCGGCGCGCTGCGGCGAAGGCCCCCGACGATCGAGCAGGTCGGCGAAAACCTCTGGGAGGTCCGCGTCCAGTTCTGCATCCTGGATGACGTCTTTACCTTCGATACCTCCGGCGGCAGCCAGCACATCACCCAGTCGCTGGAGACCCTCGGCCGATACGGAACGTCCGCTCCCGACTTCCAAGGCGCGATCGGGGTCACCCGGGACAACGTCGACGGTACGGATATCACCGTGCCGGTCTTTCAGTTCGGGGTGACCAAGGTCGAGCCGGTCGAGAACGTGCCGTCGAATTACGTGCAGTTCCTCTACGGGCTGACCGGCCGGATCAACTCGGCGGCCTATACCCTCACCGTCGACAACGTTGTCATGACGTTCCAGGCAGGCGAACTGCTGTTCCTCGGTGCCAGCGGCAATAAGCGCATCCGCGAGCACTGGGAGTTCAACTACCGCTTCGCCGCCAGCCCGAACGTCAGCAATACCTCCCTTGGCGGCATCAGCGGCATCACCAAACGCGGCTGGGACTACCTGTGGGTCCGCTACGCCGACGACGAGGACCAGAGCGCCGGGGCGATCGTCAAGCGGCCGGTTGCCGTCTACGTCGAGCGCGTCTATCAGTCCGCCGACTTCACGTTCCTGAGGATCTGATCATGAACCTTCGAAAGGTCACCGCCGGCCAGCCGATGCGGATCGCCGCCGAGGCGTGGAATACGCTCGTCGATACGGCGACCGACTATCAGGCCCGGGTCAACTTCAAGGGTAGCGTTCTGTCGGCCGATCGCAACGACTTCGGCATCGCACTTGTCAAGAACACGACGGCCGCCGACTGCCGGCAGTATGGCATCCTGGGCATCGATCCCGATACCGTCATCCTCGATCCGGATACCAGCGAACGCGAGTTCCGCCAGCGGGTCGTCCTGGCTGGCGTCACGCCGGCTGACGAACACAAGGACTGCTTCTGCATCCTGACCGAGCCGATCAAGGCCGGCAAACTCGGCCGGGCGATGCTGGTCGGCGTTACCCAGTGCTGGGTCGACATGAAGAACGAATCGGATACCTGCGCTGCACCGGAGTCGGACAACGCGGACAACCTGGTCTCGACTTCCAGTGGCATCGCGCGGATCCTCTGGAAGCAGGCCGGCACCGGCGTCAAAGTCGCGATCGTCCGGCTGGGGGGAGGCGGCGGACGCACGTCCTTCATTGGCCGAGTCAAACAGGACAGCCATACGGAGAACCACTGCATCGTCCATCCGTGTCTGGGGACGGATGAGAAGGCCCGGGACGTAGCCTATCCGGAGGTCGATACGTCCGAGGATGCTGAGGTGGACAACGTCCTGCTGGGCGGCATGGGGCTGGACAATATCTTCGTGCAGTGCGATCCCGTAGCCGACCTCGGTGACAGCTACGTCTGGCAGGCGACGCCGCTGGATATCCCGATGGCAAGAGTCAAGCAGGGTACGCACGCGGACAACGTCTGCACGGTGAACCTGGTTGGCTACGGCGATCGTAGCGAATCGGCGACGCAGGCCGGCGGCCTTGTTTACAACGCCACCGAGATTCCCGGTGTGCTGCTTCGCTCCACAGTCGATCTGTCCGGGTTCCTGGTCTACCTCGGTCCATGCTTTGACGGCGTTCATAACTTCCAGGCCTGGTTGTGCGATCCGGCCGATGCCCTGCCTTCGGGGAGCTGCGTATGAGTATTCCATGCTTTGTCGGCGAATGGGACCAGTCCAGGAAACGTGGCTGCGTGACTTTTGATGGTCAGGACCTCTGCATCCTGATCGATCGTGAGACGATGCGGCCATACATCCACAAGGACGGCGTACGGTTCAACGGCTACTGGACATACAAGGAACTGGGCCGCAAAAAGCCCGCGATCCCGATCGGTTGCCGGCGCGGTCTGCTGCGGACGCCCATGAACTCGACGTTCGTCGATGGCCCGGCTGAAGCGCCGCTGATCTCCTTCATGCGACGCAAGATCCTGACGGCCATCCTGTCGTCGACCGGCGTGTTTACCTACTTCCTCTTTACAGGAACGTCGCTGGTCTCGAAGAAGTTCCAGTTCTGGTTCGCCAAGCAGGACTACAAAGACATCGACGCCAACGTTGGCACCGATCTGGGGATGTACATCCCTGTCTGGATCGAACTGGAACTGACGACGCCAACGCAGGTGAAAGTCCGCGTCTACTGGGAAGGGCCATACGGCATGCAGGAACTGCTGTTGGCCGACGAAGGGACGACCGTCACCGATCCGATGACGGATAACTGGACCGCCACCTTCACCTATCATCCGTTCGTCCAGCCGGGTTCCGATGCCTTCGGCTCGGACGTGACCTGCCAGATGGGCCTGGCCGCCTGTCCGGATTGGTACGAAGGCTATCCGACGATCTCGACGTTGATGCTCTACCAGAACGCCTTCAACGTGCCATCACTGCATATCAGCGGTGCACCGACGGAGATGGACTGGCTCAACGGCATCTGGCCGGCTACACACCTGTACCGCCCGCCGTCCGGCCCGCAGTGGAACGAGCAGAGCACCGCGCCGATGCAGTGGGAGTACACCTACCTCATCGACACCGGCGAGTGCGGATCGTCGCACTCCTACAAGGGCTTCTCAGTCAGCGCGATGTACTATCTCGACCGGTTCGGCCTGACGCTGGCCATGGGTATGCGTCTCTGGTACTGGCCGACGGACACGACGAAGCGGACCCCGCTGCGGGGAGCCCTGCAGCAATACTGCTACAACCAGTCGATGCCAGCGACGGAGTACACCCTCTACCCACAGGCCGGCTGGCCCTACATCCTCACGACCGACTCGGCGTTCGACACCGGCACGCCACCGACGGTCTACAACGACGGCAACGCTTGGTGCGGCACGACAGGGCTGCAGATGCTCCGCGATGAGATCGAGTATGCCTACACCATCCCGGTACCGACCGGCTACTGGTGGTCAGGTACTCGGGCCTGCGTCTGTCGGGTCAAGCCGAGGGACCAGGTTACAGAAAACGACTTCCTTGCCCTCTACGCCAACGCCGAAGGCCAGGAAAGCACCGGCGTCGGCTTTAACTGGTGCTTCATCCTGACAGGCAAAACCGGCCAGACGATCCGAACTGGCGAACTCACAACGAACCTGGTCTACCCCGTACCATGAAACTGATCACCGAACAGCAACTGGAGGAGATGCGAGCCAGGCAGGCCAACATGAAGTTCGGCCTGCCCGCTGGGCTGCGGGTATGCGCGGCCGTCCGCACCGTTGCCCATGCCGCCGGCCAGATCGCGGAAAACGTAGCCGGCATCGACCAGCGCCCAACCGACCAGATCGAGGCCATCCGACAGATCTGCCAGTCCAACCAGTGCGGCCAGTGGCTGGCCGGGGCAGGCGGTCGCTGCCGCATCTGTGGCTGCCTGCTCGGTCAGAAGATCAGGAATGCCAGCGAACATTGCCCGTTGGAAACCTGGTAGGTAAGGCACCATCGTCGCAGCGATCTTCTGTGTAACAGACAGGTGCAGGAGAACCTGGAACACCGTTGCTTGGGGTCGCGTTCGACGGTACCATCCGACTTCCAGGTGCGGTTGACATTGAGGGTCGTGCTACCGCAGTTGTTGCCGGAGCACTCCTTGGTGGCCGGCCTGTAGTTCTTTGCCGGAAGGCAACATAGTATACGCTGAGACGGCATCGTGAAACACGATCAAACAATACCTGTTGTGGACATTTTCGCCGGGCCAGGTGGCCTTGGCGAAGGCTTCTCACGTTCCGTCAAAGACGGTCGGTCACCATTCGCATGTGTCCTATCAATAGAGAAGGACCCCTTTGCGCATCAGACGCTTGAGTTGCGCCTCTTTCTACCGTCAGTTTCCGCTTCACGACGTGCCAGAGCAGTACTACCGGCATCTGCGCTGCGAGATCACACGCGAAGAGTCTGTACAGGTCTTTTCCTGCAAAGGCCGAAGCCGCATGCCAGCTGGCGTGGCAGGCAGAACTGGGGCAGACCCCGCATTCTCAGGTTCAGGAAAGGATAGGTCGAGCCCTTGCTGGCAGGAAGGACTGGATCCTGATCGGCGGCCCCCCCTGCCAGGCGTATTCCATAGTCGGACGGTCACGGAACAAAGGCAACCGAGGCTACGAGCCGGAAAAGGACAAGAAGCAGACTTTGTACCAGGAATACCTCCGTATTATCGCGGATTACTGGCCGGCCGTCTTCGTACTCGAGAACGTCAAAGGCCTTCTGTCTGCCAAGCTGAAAGAGGATCGTATTTTCGACAGGATCCTCAACGATCTTCGCGATCCGTCTGTCGCGACGCGAAAGAATGGCAAGGGGTCAGCTCCCAGCGGGGCTCGATTACACCTACAAGATCGTTTCTGTCGCTGCTCGGGCTTCGTCTTCCCGAGATGATGTGCTGTTTGATGGCGAACCCAGCAACCTTCTTGATTATGTGGTGAAGTGTGAAGATTATGGAGTGCCACAGGCAAGGCATCGAGTAATCCTTCTGGGAATACGAAGCGATCTGCAGATAAGTGAGCATCCGCGTTTGCAGGAGAATCCGGAAGGTAAGATCGGCGCTGGCAAAGTCCTGGCCGGCCTGCCTCGTCTTCGCAGCGGCCTCTCGGTGAATGACTCGAAAGATCGATGGCTTGATCTGATCAGATCTGCATGCCGTGAGCACTGGTTCAGGGAGTTAGCGAGCCGTGATCCTGCCACTGTTGCTCGTGTCCAAAGCGAGATCAGCAGTATTTGCCGCCCAAGGCAGGACCGGGGCCAGGAATTCATAGCCTGCAATGTCACCAGCATCTATCGGCCGGAATGGTATGTGGACGAACGTATCAGGGGCGTCTGTAACCACGTGACGCGTGCACATATGGACAGCGATCTCCATCGGTATCTGTTTGCAGTCTGCTTTCGCACAGGCCAAGGAGCAGTCGCCGGTTCTTGATGATTTTCCGCCTAGCCTTTTGCCTAATCATAACAGTGTGAGCAAGGCTAAGGGGTCACGGTTTTTCGCTGACCGCTTTCGAGTACAGATTGAGAACCTGCCGGCAACCACAATCACGTCGCACATGGCCAAGGATGGGCACTACTTCATCCATTTTGATCCGACCCAGTGCAGAAGCCTGACAGTACGGGAAGCCGCCAGGCTCCAGACGTTTCCGACAACTACCTTTTCTGCGGGCCGCGGACAGCACAGTACACGCAGGTGGGGAATGCAGTGCCTCCGCTTGTAGCGCAACAAATAGCGGTGATCGTGGCAGAACTGCTGGCTCTGAATACATAGTAAGAAGCGTGGTAGATCGCCTTACAACAGAACAACGCAGCTGGAACATGAGCCGCATTCGGGGAAAGGATACCGGCCCGGAGCTGCAGGTGCGTTCCATATTGCACAGGCTCGGTTATCGATTCAGGCTGCATCGTAAGGACCTGCCCGGGAAACCTGACATAGTCCTACCTCGCTACCGCGTCGTGATCTTCGTGCACGGCTGTTTCTGGCACAGACACCCTGGATGTCGGTTCGCATATACTCCCAGGAGCCGAGTTGAGTTCTGGCAGCGCAAATTCGACCAGAATGTAGCACGCGACAAGCAGCAACGCATTGCCTTGCGAAACTTGGGCTGGCACACAATCATAATCTGGGAGTGCGATCTGCGGAAACCGCAGCTTCTCGCTCGAAGGCTTCAGCGACTGCTCAGAAACTGCAGTGATTGACTGCACTCCGTTCTTGCGGGTAACACACACCACCTCAACGCTGGTTGCTGACATGCTCTGTGGAACGCCGGCAAGGTTCATCGAGTCACTGGTTCTCCATCTTTAGCGGACATCCTTCGCCCTGAAGCTTCGTCAGAGCAGCTAAAGCGACCATGCTCTGTTTCTCACTTGGAACCTTCGCAGGCACTTGCGATGCTACATCCAGCACACCCAGTTCCGTTGGCGACAGCAGTTTCCTCTCACCACCCCACGCTCTCAGCTCACGCCAGAAGTCCGCCCCAGCACTGCAGATAGCCGTCTGTGCCTCGATCCCATTCAGTACCCGTTGATCTTGTATGGCTGATCGCTCAGACTCCTTCCGCTCGCTGGCAGATACCAGTTGTCGCAGCCAAGCCGCAGGCCATCTGATGCGTTCTCCTCTCATTCGCTCCCAACACGCGTTCCTCTTTGCCCACTCAGTTACGTTCTTGCAGACGGGCGGCGGCGTTGTCAGAACGCCGTTAGCTGTCTGGGCCGCCATAAGCAGCGCAGCCTCCATCTGTTCCGACACAGACTGGGCACGCCATATCGCATCGAAATCGACCGCGCGACGTGAGGTCTCAACATCATAGGCGAGTTTTCCGATTGCATAGGCTACGATCTGGGCACGGTAGCCACCCTCATACCAAGGCTGCTTAGATACCAGCTTCTCAGTGAATCGAAAGACAATAGCCTTTGCTATCGCGTGCTGATAAAACAATTCATTGAATACGTCCGGATTCTTAGCCCACTCTTGCCCTGTGTAACCCGCAAACTCGGCAAAGTTCTTCTGCGCTGCCTTTACTGACCACATCCGGACATCCGCGCCACAGCATGAGGAACTTCGCCAGATCCGTCTTGTCGAACATCTGTGTCTTGGGATACTCAAGATCGAACTTGCGGCGCCGTGCTGTCGTCAGGCGCGCTCGAGCATCCTGATACTGGCCGCGAGCGCGTTCATAGAACCATTTCGACTCGCGGAACGTACCATCGGGCGACGGTGCAAAGGTGCGCCGAGAGAACGTCTCGATCCTGACGTGGAATGGATGGTTGGAGAAAAAGTCCGCAGCGTTGACCCGGTTCTGTGTGTTCGCGTACTCAGAAATCTTTGGGACGACCTCCAGCGCAGTTTCCGGATCAACGATCGACAGCTTCATCTGCACGAACACATGCGACAGGCCATTATCCTTCTTTTTACTGGCTGCATGGATAGAGGCCGTTGTCTGGCCCCCATTAACAATCTGGAGATTCTTTATCCCGCAGATGACTAATCCATCGCGGGTCTGCTGTGTTCTGATGCTCTCTGCCGTCGCGGTAATTCCATTGTTGTACGCGAAGAACATGTCGGGGGTATTCTCCAGGGTGATTCGAATACCCTTATTAACCTTGCCACGGGCCTGAAGAAACACACGAACATTCTGCTCTAGCAGACGGGCTCCCCAGTGATCGTATATCGCCGCCAGCTGCAGACCAGGCATTACAGCCAGATACGCCTGGTAGTTGGCCCCATCCAGGTGCGCAGGCAGGACAGGGAGAGCACCGCCGAAATCCTCTGCCAGATCAATCTCGATGTCTTCCCGGCCATGTCCAGAGATCAGATAGCGGTGCAGCCGCCCGACATCCCACACACCATAGGTAACGGGCACCTCCTGCACTTCACCCGCATCCCGACCGTCGACCCGTTCGCTCAACAGCCGATTGCTGATGAGGAGAATGCGTACCTTGTTGATCTGTCCCCACCTTCCGGCGATCAGGTCCGCCAGTCCAAACGCCGGGGATGTTTCCTCAAGACGATTCCGGAACCGTGGGTCTAGAGAGCGGGTAAGGAAGTTTGTTGCGCGGTTGAAGATCGCGTTCATCTCAGTCACTGTCAGCGTTGCTATCTCCTGCTCTGGGTGATAGTCGGCAACGATCAGAGTCAGGACGCCATCGCATGTCGCAGGATCTCCGCCATATCCGTCGATCCGAATTCCGCGAGGAGAGATGTATTGGGCACGATCAGCCGTCTCCATCTCCCCGGCCTCCACAAGGTGGCTGCAGAACAACTCAAAAAAGGCATCCTCAACGTAACGGCCGTCAGCGTCGGCATCTCCGTGGAGCTCCTGGAAGAAATCGTGATGAAACTCATCGAGGCTATAGGCCATTGGAGTCTCCCCGCAATGCAGAATCCAGGCATGCCATGTCCGTAAGGAAAGGCTGGCAAGTTACGAGCGAGATCGAATACCGCACATCGCGCACTCCCGATACAAGTGTACTGGCCGTAATGCGTGGGAACCCTTGCGTAACCCCATAGACCCGATGGGTGCCCTCTATCCACTGCGTGTCGGAGTAATCGTCCGACCAGCGGAATCCGCCGGCCGCCAGCAAACCTTCGTAAGGTTCGATTGATGCCTCGTGTGATGCAGACACCGTCTCTCGAATGCGGGCTGCGATATCAGTCAGAGTGAACCTGTTTGCAGAACCGCTTGACGCTCTATCGAGATCGACAACATAAAGAAACAGCGACTCGACTCCATCCCCGTCCAACTGACTTTCGCAGCTGATCGCAACATGGGGAGTAGCGGAACCACGACGAGCCTTGACCTCGACGCAGGCATGCCCGATAGCAAAGTCCTTCGGTGCACCGAGGGGACCCTGCCATGCTGACAAGCCGTCTACAGGGCCTAAGACCGGCAGCAGATGACGTTCGAGAACAAGGAGTTCGCCAATCAGACCCTTTTGCTCTTCCAGCGTGAGCCTGCTGTCACTGCCGCCTCTCAAAAGATGATGCCACCGCCAGATACGGGCAATTGCCAACGTCACCGCCTCCTGCTCAGTTCCTGCTCCTCCGGCACAGGCGGTGATGTCGAGGCAGACCTGATGAAACAGGTCGCGATGTGCTGCGTCTTCCAACTTAAAGATAAGAACGCGGCTGTTGCCGTCCACCCATTCCGACTCAGTCACATCGAGGCCCCGTAGTCGCGGCAGTCGCGATGGCAGGGCTGTATGTGTCGAGTGCTGTATCACGAACAGGCACTTGCCATCAAGCCCACGTGCCCAGAAGAACCCCCACGGCAAAGCCGCATCAACGCGCTTTGCACTGAGAGCATTGGCGGCTGTAGGCTGAACGATATCTTTCCACGGGTCATTGCCCATTGTCGCCCCCCAGTTCCTCTTCTTCGAGATCGTCCCTGAAGTTCTCGCGCAACCAAGTTGTGTTGACCACGTATTCGACCCGCTTCTCCTCCCGCTCGGTCTTGGGGAAACTTATGCTGTAAGCAACCACCGGCTGCGTGATCGCACCTTTGCAATGGTCGCCATCGACCTTCAAAAGGTGAATGACCAGAAGCGGCCTCTTACGCGCGTGCACGGTAGATGCGATCCGGATAGTTGATCCTTGTCCCCTTTTCCGGGAGGCTCTGCAGTTTGCGGTACTTCGCTTCCGCTGCCTTAATATCATCAAGAGGGATGCCTGCACGTTCTATCCCTCGCGATGCAACTCGCTGCTTGTTTGTAATCCGAAGGGTGGTCCCGTCGCTCTTATCGCCAGCACCTCGACGCTGGCAGTTGATGGGAATGCCGAGGGATGTATCGACAATAGAGTCCGAGTCAGGCCGCTGCAGACTAGCAAAGAGAATGTCCCATCCAGCCAGCTCGCCGTCCTGGCGTTCCTGAATGTAACGTCTAAGCGGCATTGGATCGGTAAGCATCGACAAAGGATGATTGTCAAATGCGGCCAGAAACTGATCCACGGCGGCGACTGGGGCACGCATTATGAGATAGCCGCCAGACACCTCTGCGGCGTCCTTGAGTGACCGCCCGGCATCCGTTAACTCCATCCCCAGACGAACAACAGCCAGGCGGTTCTTCTGCAGAGCGTCATCGCTTCGCTTTAGCGTTGCGGTCTCAACGAAGCTGTTAGCCAGTCCGATGCTGACGACGACCTTTTCACCCGATCCCATTTTGTTGCGGGCGGTCACAATCAGCGTATCGGGGTGGCTCCGGACCTTGAGGCCGAATTCCTCGGGGGTTGCTCCTGCCGCCTCCATGCCACGGAGTTCATCCCGGAGCAATTCGATTGACTCAGCAATATGGGTATACCAGCCTTCCGCTTCCTCTGGCATCCAGATGCGGCATAAGTCTTCGTAACCTGGCCTGTAGCCAAACCACCGCCCCATCTGCATCAACGTGTCATACATCATGGAGTTGCGGAGGAAGTAACTGATTACGAGCCCTTCAAGCGTTAGGCCTCGGGACAAAGAGAACCCGCCAACGGCAATGACGTTTAGGCCATTCCGAGCATGGTCAGCGTAGTTGAGCGTACCGGATGCTCTGTTGTTGACCTCGACGACCTTGATCGGTGCGGCGGAATCGTACAGCAGACCCAACACCACCGGCCAAGATACGCCTGCATTATGGTACTCACGCTCCCAGCACCGGTGCAGATCCGCGATTTCGGGGTCACGCATGGCCTTGTCCGGTGGCAGCGCACCGTTGACCCTTAGACTCGCCTGCATCTTCTCCAGTCGCGAATGGATTTCGTTCCGCAGCTGTCTTTGGACTTCGGTAAATCGTGAAGCATTCACCAGCATGGAGCAGTGTTCGCCGACATGGCCACGTGCGAGCCGAATCGCCCGTGCCACAATGAATGTCCGTATCGCTTCCACCAGGCTGACGGGAAGCGAACTGACCACATGATCAATAGTGTGCTTGAGCGGTAGGAGGTCCTCATTGTCCTGGACATGCCGCACATGCAATGGTGCATCGTCCGTGAAGACGCGCGTAGGACCAAAGTAGTTCGTTGGAGGATCAAGACTGGCGATAAAATGGCGAGGGAACAGATCGTGCCCCAGCATCTCATCATCGGAGTCTGGATCTATGAAAATGTTAGCAAAGGGCGTGGCCGTGTATCCGATATAGCAACTCCGGTTGAAGAGCTGCAGCACTCACGGATCTGGGCATTGATTCGTGACACCTCTTCTTTGCCGTAACTGATGTTAATTGAGGCATTATCGGCCTCGTCATCGATCAACAGCATGGGTGTGTCCACTCTGGCACTCCCTCGATCCGCGCTATGTTCTTTCAACCAGTCGATCAGATTCTTCAGGGTCGTCGCGTTCTTCTTTATAACAAACACAGCGGGCTCATTGAGGTTCTTCAGTGGAATCCCCAGCCCCGTAGCCATGCTCTTGCTGAAATCACGCATGGAGTTCGTAAAGGTAACCGGCCGACGAGTCTGATCAAACCTTCCTACGCCAACGAATACCTCATCCTTCTTTGAGAGAAGTCTGGCACTATCGCGGCCCACAAATCCTTCATCTATCCGCAGCTGTGTCTGGTTACGAAGATTGTTGTGAATCCCGGCAATCACTACGATGAGGCGGTATCCAGCGTCAGCCGCTTTGCAGATGAGGCCTGTGTAGTTTGCAGTCTTGCCGGATTGAACATGCCCTACCACCATGCCCCTGCGATCCCAAGGTCCGGTCTTGCTGGGGTTCTCCAGAAGGCCCAGGACTCGATCTGTCACGTCGTTGAGCGAAGCGATGACCTGACCAGACAAATGCTTCTCGACGAGAAGCTGCCTATAGCGTGACCAGTAATACGGGTCTATTCCCGCGCGTGCGGCATCCAGCCAGGGCTCGTATCCTCGTTCGACCAACAGCGATCCGATGGTCATCGTTACGCCATGCCGCACCTCGAACTTGCGGGCGAGCGTCTCCGCCATCGCATCATCAACCGCGAAAACAACCCGGCATTGCTGGATCAGCTCTCGGATTCGGGCTGGAGTAGGAGATGATTCTTTGGCCAACACGGCACCCACAGCGGTCTCAAGATTCTCATCAGCTATTCACCGCCAACGTTCGGCCCTCCTTGTTGCAGTGCTGCGATCAGTTCTGCTACACGGTGCCAGTTGGACCGGAACGGTTCAGTCACCTGCAGCATCGTCACAATATCGTCAATAGGTACACCGGTCTCAGTCAATTTGGCAACGGTCGTTGCGACCGCTCTTTCCAGAGTCTCATCAGCCGGCAGGCTGGTGCCCATCAATTCTGGCGAATTGCCGATATCGGCAAAGACCGTATCCAATGGGAGAGTCGACTCCGCAAGATCCAATACGGTCGTGAAGTCCGCATGCAGATGCTCTGGCAGCTTGGCGATGAAGTCATCAATGACCGGATGCGATAGATTGATCTCATATTTGATCTGATTCTTGTCCTGCAGGCGATTCCACACCGGCAGCCTGCTGTCGGTGACGAGACGCGTGCCCCGCCCTGTGTATATACGTTTCGACGTGGCGCCGATCGTTTCTATGATCCGACGCAGGCGCTCTCGCACCTGATACGGCGGCTGCGCGGACGCCTTCTTGACGTCAATTTTCCAGTCGGCATCCGAGCTCGTTCGGCATATCAACCTTTACTCGTGCGAGCTTCGTCAGCTCGGCCTGACGAGCCAAGCCAAACCACGTGCCGTAGATGATGAGGCGTTTCTCGCGGTATACGTAGAATCCCTGGTTCTTCAGGTAGCCTTCCCGGCCGGCGTAGTGTTCCCACTCATCCGGTGTCACCTTTCGGTGGTGCGGGAGCGTGTAGGTCTGGACGGTGACCGTGCTCTTTCCGACTTTAATGGTTTCGACTGGGCCGATCACGGTGGCTGGATGACGCGAATGGAAAGGGTCAAGGCCCTCGAGCGGTCGGTTGTTCAGATACATGGCGACCTTCTTGAGGCCCGGTTCACCAGTAAGAAACCGATGAAAGACCAGTTCGAGATGTCGGCTGGCTTCGCTCATCCGGCCAACAAACTGAGCAGCGCCGCCGTCGGGGGCTTGGTGGTCGACGATTCTATCGAGAGCTTCCCATACGACTAGAGTTCCAGTTGTCGCCAGCTGATCAGCCCAAGGTATTGCGGATGGATCGGCCGGGATCTGAACGAGCCAGTCATCCTTGGCAGCGACGTGATCGAGGTCCCAGATGGCTGCATGCGTTGCACGACGCTGGCGGCTGACGACAGTCAGCCGGCGACACTGTGAAAACGATGCGGTCTTCAGTCCCAAGCCGAATCGACCCAAGTCTCTGCGTTCCCGCCTCTCGAGAGGACTGCGGCAGCCAGGTGTCATTGCTGACATGAGTTCGTCGCAGCTCATTCCCGTGCCGTTGTCAAGGATGCCGATGCGGGTTGCTTCAAAGTCTGCGAAGATATCGATGCGGGTCGCATTGGCGGAGACGGCATTGTCGATAACGTCCGCCAATGCAGTTTCCAACGAATAGCCGATGTCTCGCATGCTCTCAATGAGCATCGAAGCGCTCGGCGCAGCTCGATAGGTTCGATTGGCGGCCATCTATTCGTGACCCTCATCGGCACCTGCATATCCAGAGGCTGGCAAGTGCTGCTGATCTCCAGTCTGTGGGGCGATGCCAGCAGATTGACAATGGAGATTGCCAACCTGGCTTTCATACGGAAGCGCAGGTAGGATGCTCCACCTGTATTTGCCTATACCGCCAAGCAGCATTGCAGATCCCTCACTTTGCCTCAGCCGGTTGCTGCGTTCGACATGCCGGGTCCATTATACCATTCCAGTGTCAGCATGCTACTGCCCCCAAGCACCAGCAAGCTCGGTAGGTCAGTCATAATGCGCACCAGCATCACCATTTGGGTGACTGCCGGCGAGGCAGTTTCTTACCGAATATGTCCACATGCATTTAACTCAACATGACCTTGACGTTTCCTTCTCGATGTAAGTACGCAGTTGCCGAGACTTCCAGGGCCACGTGGTGATATGCTCAAGTCACATACCAGTAACCTCGATATGCCCACAGGTGTAAGCCGGGCCCTTCATGGCCACCACCTCGAGGTCCTCCATGGAGGCGACAGACAGGGAAGCTGCTTCGATCGCTTTTCCGCCGTGCAGCCGGCGAAGAATCTCTGCCACGACGAGACAACCGGCGACCAAACCCACAAACGGAACTGCCACCGTCCGCGATGCAAGTTGCGCAGACCGCAGCCGTCCATGCCCCGCTGCTGGAGTGACTGGTAGGCAGGCATCTTCCGAACATCATCGGGCGTTCCGATACTGGCGGACCATATCGCTTCGGCAGTTCTTAACGCAGGGAACGTATGCATCGAAATGTTTCGAAATCCCTGGGGGCCAGCTCCCAGACCAGCCTCGACGACAATGTCGAACCCAGCCTTCTCTAGTGCTAAGCGTGCAAGAGCATTGTCGACCCCGCAAAGCGCGGCACCGGGTTCCTCTGGCCCCCGCCGCGTCCACTGGCTGAAGCGTCGCTCTTCAATAATCGTCTCAAAACCTCGTCTCTCCAGCCAGTCGGCAACGAGTCGCGTCTTCCTGTGATTGATGTCCCGGCCGGACGTTAGCAGAGATGTGCTTTCATTTGCAGCAGTAACATGGTCGAAGTCCTGAAGGACCAGGATCCCCTGACAGTCCACCGGATATGGCAAGCAACCCAGCAGCCACGCGTAGGCTTGGCCCAGATTGCCCAGTCCAATGATCCAAAGCCGGGAGGGCAAATAGGCCAGCAAGGGTTCGGCCGGGTCAGCACTCCGCCAATCAACACCTGGATCCCATAGAGACAGTCCGCTTGACCTGCGTCCAGCCATAACGTTATCGCCGGCATGATATGCAAATGCTTCGGCCGCACACGTAGCCGCAGCAAGCGCTGGAGCGATGGGCATAGCCGCCTTTTCCGCAAGTCGCCCGTCTTCACGAAGTGGGATCACGCCACCGCGCCATCCTTCCCAGGTCAGTCGCCATGCTGTGGCAGACCTATCGATGTCGCCAGTTGTCCCGATTACTGCGCGTGGCCAGTCGGGCCTCGCTTTGCTCGTAATTCTGCCGCCTAGATCCTGGATGGCATTTCCTAGCGAATGTCCATACGCAACTCTCGCAGTTGTCGTGACGTCAGGTAATCCAACGACCTCGACTCCACCCAGAAGTGTTCGGAAGGCAGTGTTCACCAGCGTAAGTAACGCAATCTGGTGATCCGGGGAATGCGTGACTTCCTCCCCGACATGGATGGTAAGGCCGAACTTGCGGAGCAACTCCATGGCCGCCTCTGGTGAGTCAGCACGCCCGTTGTCCATGAAGTACTTTGCCGTACGATGCAGGCTAGCATGGTCTATAGTGGATGTCATCGTTGCTCAACCCCAAAAACCTATGTAGAAGAAGCGCCCTGCCGCTGACTTCGTCCGGTCGATCCATTCATGCTGCCCTCGGTATTCATACACGCCCAGATGCCCGGCCGGAATAGGCCATGCTGCAAAGTTAGGCACAATGAGTGCGACATGGCCGGCCCTCGCGATCATCGGGTTGATCTTGTCCGTCAGGCTCTGTATGGCTACGCTTCGGTGCGTGTGTACGTCAGCAACAACCGTGAGGTTCTTCTCCCGACAGAGTGTCCACAACTTGGCAAAGGCTCCGCCTCGAAGCGTGCAGGCGCCTGTAGCATAGGCCTGTGGATCGAGGTCATCGTAGAAGACTGCGTCCCTAATCATGTAGCGTCCGATCTGTTCATTGCCGAGCAGGAAAGCACCTGCTTCGTGCTCATGACGACCACGACATTCGAGCCTCGTGAACAATCTTCTTCCAGTACATGCCACGGCAGCTGATGCGGTGTTCACGAGCCCACCACGCCCGAATAGTCGCTCTGATTGAGGAGCTCATAGATCTGCTCCAGGTAACAGATGATTCCCCGAGATGGCTGCCACAGCCTGCTTGGATGCTGGTGCTGCCAGTCTTCGTGTCCAACGATAGACATCCGGTCGCAAGGCAGATAGAGACAATGCCCTTGTTTCCAGCCGGGGCGGAAGACCGAGGAGACGATCACGGGGCCGGTCGGCCACTGTAATGCTGGCAGAGCCGTATCAGCATTTAGGTCCCACGGCTGGCCAGTAACCGCAGCCTGGCGGTAGCCCGAGCACTCGAAACGGAATGCGTACTCTCTGGGAGCCCGGAGTCGCTCCGGTGCAGAGACCGCTATGATCACGTAAGGCCACTGCGTCGCAACATGCCTCCAGCGGCCTTCGCACTCGCCGCACCGAAAGTCTGGTGCGGCCAAGTCTTGCTCAATGAGTGCTTGATCGGGCGAAACAGGCGTATCCATATCACCCTTCCACTCGCTTGTCAGGTACTAAGTCGAAGCACAGGACGCAGGCATGCCTCTGGCAGTGGTCCCCACTTATCAGCTGTTGCAGCGGCGTGTCGGTGGACGGGCGGTCAGACGATCCACACAGCTGCAGGACATGTTCAGCAGCGTCCTTCGGGTTGATGCCGAACTTGGCGACAGCCCACTGCTTGACTGCGCGGAGCCTAGTTCCAGGTGCAAATTCGTGCTCAATGGTGCTCCCAAGGTAGTGGACAACCGTCCTGATGTGCTTGCAGCGACTGACGTGGATGCGACAGCCGTGCTTGAGTCCACAGATGCGGTCCTGTCGGTGCCCGCTGACGTGGTCATCCGCCTCATCGACGAAGATGAACGTGTCAGCATCCAGCGTGACGCCCGCAGCCGTAAGTACGTCCTGGAGCTCGCCCAGAGTACCGACAGATAATTCTGCTTCCATGATCCTTGATTGGCCGTGGACATGGATGAACACGATGAGCTTCGACATTTGTATCTCCTTTCAGGAATACTTGGTTCCTACATAAGGAAAGCGATACGAAGCCTCGATTTGGCGGAAGTGGCGTCAGGAGGCAGCTAAGAGCCTATCTCAGTAGGTCAGCCGCATGGTAAGTAATCGAGGCACAGACCAGATGCAGTAGCCCCAGGTAGTTCTCCAGTTTCTTCTCCCAGCGGATCAAGATCCGCCGGAAGCGGTTCATCCAACTATGCGTCCGTTCTACCACCCAGCGGCGGGCCTTGAAGCCGACCTCATGTTTGATGGCCTGGGCCTCCTCGCCCCGCCCACGAATGTGAGGCGTGTAACCGAATTCGACGGCCAGTTCCCGAACTTCGTCGTAGGCATAGTCCTTGTCCAAACACAATCCCTGGCAGGCACGCTTCGTCGGCTTCGGCCGGCGGACCGGGATACTTTCAATCGTGGCTCGGGCCAACTTGAAATCAACGCGGTTGGCCCCGTCCACTGCCACGCCGATCGGAATCCCCTGGCCTTCGCACAGGATGCTTCGCTTGACGCCTTCCTTGGCCCGATCCGTGGGGTTGGGCCCCGTCCTTTTCCCCCCCGAGCGGAGCCTTGCTCATCGCTCCATCCATCGATTGCCATGCCCAGTCGATGCCCTTTGTGGCATTATATTCCTTCAGCCCCAGGGCCCAGATCCTGTGAAACACACCAGCCGCTGCCCATTCCTGGAAACGCCGGTGGGCTGAAGAACTCGAACAGATGCCCGTGGCGTTCAGTGCGTTCCACTGGCAACCCGTCCGCAGCACAAAGAAAATCGCATCCATCGCCTTTCGATCATCGACCCGCGGATTGTGGCAGCCCAACGGGTGAGGCTTTCGCGGGGGCAGTAGCGGCTGGATTCTGTCCCACAACTCATCGGGCATCCGATATTTCTCTGCGTACGGCACGCCCCTATGGGCTTGGCTCTTGCTCCGATCCTTGCTCATCCATGAACTCCTGCGGCACACTCCTTGTGCCACGGGCCTTTATCGGCAAACCAGGGCCTACTGGGATAGGCTCTAAGTGCGACACATGAAGTAACACTGGCATTCGGGGCACATGCGGGGATCCTCCGGGGTAGACTCAAATGCTCCCCGCTCGATGCCATCGATGGCTTCAGCATACTGTTCTAGTGATCGTTCATCTCTGCGACCGGCAACAGTTGTCGTGTTGCCCGTGGCGAGATAGAAGGTCTCTACGATGACGTGTCTGCCAAGGTACGATGCAGTGGCTCCGCGACGGAGCAGGGCATAGATTGGCTTTTCGCTTTCTGACTTCGTTTCACGCCCGGTACGAATGCGCTGAACATGGATGCTGCCATCCGGAGGAAGCAGCACGCGGTCTGGCTTGAGAACCACGTGACGATCGCCAACCTGTACCGCCCACTCCTGCCGCGCGTACTGTCCCGCCTCAGTTGTCATGGCAGTGACAATCGCGATGACCATGCTCTCCGCTGCTTTCCTGTAGAATACTTCGAATGGATGTCCAACAGGGCCGCACTCACTCCAGCGTGCAGCGAGGGTTGTCAGCGCAGCGGCCTGGTCAGCAGATCGTCCCTCTTCCCGCTGCTGCTCCAACCAGTGTACGGTTAGATACACACACCTATGGAACTGGATGTATGGTGACTCATCACGTGAACCTTGGAGACGCTCAAGGACTTCGTAGCGATACCGTGCTGGGCACTGCATGTAAAGGGAGATGTGCCGCTCGTCGTAACGGCTCTGTGCAACCGGTGGATATAAGGTGAGCGGGTCTAAGAAGGCTGCCCCGGACCCGCTATACTGAGTCGTCGGGAGTAGCCTTTCGATGGCAGCCAGGAACTTGGACTTATTTGCGTTCTGCCGCGTATATCGTGCTGCGCGGCTAAGGGACAGGTAATCACGGGCACGAGACAGTGCCACGAAGAATAGGCATTCCTCCTCGGCGTTATGGTCTGCCGGCCTTACTGTAAGGTGCCGCAAGCTCAAAGGCGGCGGACAGCGTGTGCTCTGCCGGATGGTTGGCAGATATCGCGTTGCGAGTGCTGGCAGGTGAACGGCGCGGAACTCAAGTCCCTTGCTACCATGTATGGTCATGACTCGCACTGCATCGATGTCACTTGCCTCAGATGCGACTGCCCGGTACGGAGTATCCTGGTTGAGCACCTCGATGTGGCGGATGCGATCAAGGAATCCCTTGCGGCTACGGTCGCCAAGTGCCATCTGTTCCGCACACACCTTCAACAGGTGGTAAATCGCAATGAGCTTTTGCCGCGATCTAATGTCAGTCGCGTGAACCAATGGCTGCAGGTAGTCGCTCCGCTCAAACAGCCACGCTGTGAGGAGAACCCATGGTGATGCATGGGCGAGCCCCGCAAGGTCCTTTCCTAGCCGAGTCAAGCCGGTACAGCCGCGGTCGCTAAGGCCCTCTATCTCGGCAATACGGCCCAAGGCCTCAATGACGGACACACCACTGACGCGGGCCCATCTGATTACTGCCAGCGCGTCGCTCCTTGCGGCTCCATACTGAGGTAACGTGGCAACGCGAACCAGACCAATACCACCAAGTTCGGCGTCGATTGCAGCCAATGACAGGAGATCCCGAATCTCGTCACGTTCAAACAGGTCCCCCAGATAAAGCAACGGCACACCAAGTTGCTCCAGGAGTTGAGTAATACGAGCTAGAGTGAGGTGCGTCCGTGCCAGAATGGCCTGCTCGCCATAAGCAATACCTGCAGCGTGGAATGCCTCTATCTTGTCACGGATGGCCTCAGCCTCGGATGCCAAGGAGGGCGTTACCGTGATTGTGGCAGCGCCCCCTCACCACGACTCGCGTTCCAGCTCCCTGTCATTGGGCTGCCGTTGCCCATGGTGCTGGAGAATGCCGCAAAGGTTCGGACGACCGGACCGAAGGATCGGTAGTTGGTAGTAAGTGCATGACGTGTGCCGGCAAAGTCGTTGACGAAGCGCGATACGTTGCTTGGTTCTGCGCCGCGAAAGCGATAAATGGACTGGCGTTCGTCCGCCACCACCCAAACGTTGGCACCAACACCGTTTACAGCTCGCAAGAGGCGCGAACTGGCCAAGTTTACATCCTGGTATTCATCCACAAGCACATACCTGAACCCTGCAATGTACTCCCTGACTTCGAGATTGTCCTCGGCTAGCTTCACCGCAAGCAGTACCAAGTCACCAAAGTCGACCGCATCTGCACGCACCAGCTCCTCTTCGTAAATGCCATAAATGCGAGCCACTTCGATGGCCTTCTCTGCATCGTGCCGAAGGTCATCGGTCGTTGCGGCGGCAAGCGCTCCCTCCGCCTCTGCCGCGTACTGAGCCGGCGAAATCAACTCATCCTTGCAGCGGGAGATAGCGCGAAGCACGTGAACGAGATCGTAGGCTGGTTCGTACAGATTTTGATAGTGCCGTAGGGGGAGCTTCGTGAGGTTATCCTCGAGTAGTGCCAAGGAGCCGGTTTGGTCCAGTACTCGCAAATTTGCTGTTCTGCCCACCGCCGAAGGCCATTTCTTGATCAATTCCAGACCAAATGCGTGAAAGGTGCCAACCCACATCTCGATGGCTGCGCTCGGGTCTAACGCAGACAGGCGCTCGCGCATCTCCTCGGCTGCTTTGTTCGAGAAGGTCAGCGCAAGGATGGATGACGGCGATATACCTTGATCGAGGAGATGGGCGATCCGCCGCACCAGTGTGCGTGTCTTTCCAGTGCCTGGTCCGGCATCGACGAGTAGTGGGCCGCCATCCCATTCCGCTGCTTTTCTCTGGCTTTCGTCCAGATCCTGGCTTCCGGCTGGCCCCTCGGGAGGTGTTTCTCGAAGCGGCGGCAGCAGAAGAGCCCGTATGAACTGGTTCAGTACTAGGTCTTGCGGCAAGCCAAGATCGGACGCGATCTGACTTGGTCTCTTGCCATGCTGGAGATACTCATCCCGCAGCCACTCTGCAGGGCAGAAGAACTCGCCCGCGAATACGTCGGCCTGAATTTCCTTCCGCTCACGTGGGGAGTAACCCTCCACTCTTCCGGCTCCGCTGTCGATCACGTCGCCACCGAGTCCCGCAGATCGGACGGTAACTTCGTTCATCGGGTCCTGGTGAAGCTTTAGATGCCCGATCTCATGTGCAATGACTACGACCTCGTCAAGTGGAGTCTGGCGCTTAGCGACATTGACGAGCAGTGACTGCCGATCGAGGAAGCCGAGAACGCCAACGTTCACGATGCTGCCCGGCTCGTAATAGCGGAGTTCCAGATCATCGGCTGCGAGCGCGGCTTCGACCAACGTTCGTGCCCTGCGGTCGCCCTTCGAACGAAGCAGTGCCGCTCTATGGCAGGCACGAGCTTCGCGTCGGACATCAATCCACGTATCCATCTCTCCTCCCTAGTCGTCAGATAGCCAGTAACACATCCTTTCAGAACTCATGCCGCTCGCACGGATGATCTCCTCATAGGACCGCGGGATAATTACGGGGGCTCCATCGGCTTTAGCATTGCCGAGGCGTGGGGCATGCAGAGACATGCTATGTGCCGCATGGAAGACTTTCACCGGTATATTGAACGCCTGGATTAAGCAATCTAGCAGCCGGCGGCCGACTGGCGCCAACATTCCACCGTTAAACAGATCGGCAAGCACACTTCGGGGAATGTCAAGATCGCGCGCAGAGCTGCCGGCACACTGGTTCCGCATGCTGCCATCAACTGCTGGAAGGATTGCTGCGTTTCCACCGACGCCTTGGTAGCCGCAGCGGTGCGGGCGTTGTAGAGAGCGTTGAGCACACGACTGTGACCGCGTGCAAGCATACTCTCGTCGGGTACGGCGGTCGGAGCGCCTTTACGCGCGGCCCAATCCCGAGCAATAGCAGCATGCGAGCGAATGTCCTCTGCGAAGTGTGGATAACGATGCGCCACTCGGTGATCTCGTCTACACTTGGGCACTCGCAGGCCTGGTGAAAGGCAAATAGAACTTCGTCTCTCGATTCGCTATGGTTGTTCTGGACAGTCATGGCATACCCCTCGTTCTCATCTTCAGGAGATCCTGCACCTCTACCACTGGCTGTAGAAGCGCCTGTACTTCCTTGATCCATTCCCGGGCTGTTTTTTCACTTATGCCTAACGCGGCAGCAATAGAAGATGACTTCTTGGATTTGAATGGAATGCCATCCATGTGCAAGCGGAAGGCCAACCGTTTCCGATCGTCAGTTATCTTTTCGAGAATACTCTCAACGTCGATGCTTTCGTTTATTGTGCAAGAGGGATCGTAGGAACGGGCTGCATCTAGTGCAGCCTGATGTTGATCATGTTCAATACTGGGTTGTCTGTCCGGCCCAGGATCCTCTGGGAGCGGCGGGCTGGATTCTCGCGCCCTTCGAGCCGCATTAGCAATTGCATCCTTCAGACGGAAGCAGACGCGGGGAACGAACGCAACCCGTAGGCTCTTGCCATCGGCAGACGTAGGCTTGAGCATCGCCTCGATGATCTTCTCGTGCGTTTGCTCAATGATATCGAAGCCTTGATCAGGGTGATAGCAGCTGACCCGGCCACGCAGAATACGAAGGAGTGCATCCGAAACATGCTTGGCGAGTGGATTCAGCACGTCTTGGTCCGTGCATGGCCCAAGATCCTGGATTGCTGCAACGGTTTCCTCCAAACGGAAGCTGTCGAGTAGCCCTTCGGTTACTGCACGCCGCCAACCTTCCAAGTCCGTAGACCTCGGAGGAGACGCATTACCAGTCGTCATACCCATCGAATTACTCCTTGCGCCGCCGGCCACATTATGAAGGCGGAACAAGCATGGAAAAAGCGGAAGCCGAATTCTTGGTCTTGTTTGCTAATCCGCGTTATCAACGCAACGCTGTTGCACACTTGCTATGAATACAGCATGAGAGCGGATGATGACAAACGGCCAGTTGTGAATATCGGCAATAGGCACAGGTATCTCTTATCCGGCGACATTGGCCCTCTCCGCGGACTTACAGTCCGCGACTCTTGGCCGTATCCCATGCCGTAATCATGGATTACGTGCGTAGAGCCGTGCCGTTGTACTGTATGGTGCATCTATTTCGCTCATGGAGATACCTTTGCTGTGTCTCTCTGCAGAAGGAGGGCCGTTACTCCGTATATCGGCCCCTTCATGCAGTTTCTGCTTCGAACCGATTCATGCGATGATAAACCCTTGTGGTGAAAAGAACTACAAATACCGCTTGTTCCTGTTTGGGTGTTGAGTGGGCTGTGAGCGGTTGCTTACACTCAACCGTAACTGCTGGTGTGAAATGTCTTTCTGGCTGATCGTGTGCCCCCAACGCCGGCAAGTTCTGGAAGCCTAAATGCTCGATGCCAGAATTCATCCAGATGCTGACAAGTTGCGATGGCTTGGTGCTTTGTGGCATTCGTACTTGTGCCATGAAGCGCCTTATTACGGCGGCAGTTGCCCAGGGCCTCCAGACGCAGCTCACAGCGCCCGGCTGGGATGTTGGCAATCACTATGCGAATCTCGTACTCTACGATTAATGATCCACAAGACATGACTCCGCATGATGGCCGCCTTCTTCTGCCTGTTCGGTGAGCAGGCCCGGCAGGGCGTGGAGTATTTGAGTGAGGAGAACCGGGTACTGCGCGAGTAGTTGCACGAGAAGTACGTTGCAAGCAAGTTCGGCCGACCGATTTGCAGCGGCGCCGGCTGGTCACCAGAGGTGCAGCCGTTGGTCGTCTGCTGCTGGATGACGTGACGGATCTGTTCCGCCCCGACACCATCCTGAAGTGGTATCGCCAGCTGATCGCCAAAAAGCATGATGGCAGGGAGAAAGGGAACGCCGATGCAGCAGGTTCCAGATTACAGTGATGAGCGCAATAAGGGCTGGTGTGTCTTCTGCGGCGGACCTGAGGAGACCCGTGACCATGCGCCGTCTCGCGTTTTTCTGGATGAACCGTTTCCTGAAAGTCTTCCCACTCTGCCGTCGTGCCTTGCCTGCAACAGTTCTTTCTCTCTCGACGAAGAGTATCTAGCTTGCTTGATCGAATGTGCCAAAGCGGGATCAGTGGCAGCGGCCATGATCTCACGTCCCAAGATTGCTGCAACCCTGACGCGAAAATCAGCCTTACAAGCCCGATTAGCCGCTAACCGCGTTGAGACCCCAGGGGAGGTCATCTGGAAACCCGAAGATCAGCGGGTCAGGAATGTGATCGTGAAGCTTGCGAGAGCCCATGCGGCCTATGAGCAGAACGAGCCTCAACTGGATGATCCAGCAAGCTACGCGGTCTACCCATTGTGCGCGATGACGGACGAGATGAGGAAGGGATTTGAGACGCCACCGGATACAGGTCTTTGGCCGGAAGTCGGAAGCAGGGCAATGCATCGCATTGTGGTTGGCGCGGAAGGCGAATACCCATGGATTCAGGTCCAGCCGGAAAGATATCGGTATTTGGTCGCATCAGGTCCGATGACGGTCCGGATCGTCATTGCTGAGTATCTGGCGGCAGAGGTAGGTTGGGACTAGGAGAGCCGTTTCGGCTGCGCGCTCTATGAACGCTCCCCACCCCGATTGGCAGAAGTACGAGAGGTTGATTGCACGCCTTACAGCGGACCATCTACCCACGGATTTGTGCGTCACGCCCAACGCGCGAGTGACGGGAATGATCAGTGGGAGAAGCCGCCAATTGGACGTGCTCATAGATTCCCGGCATGACACCGACAATTCACGCAGGATAATCGTGGATGCGAAGAAGCGGGGCCGAAAGATTGATGTTACTCACGTGGAGGCATTTCGTGGTCTGATGGAGGACGTGGGGGCGACCCACGGCTACATAGTGTGCCCCGTGGGGCACACCATGGCGGCCCAAAAACGGGCACAGAACCTCGTCACCATCTGCCTTGTACCGCCTGATCATCTGCAGGATTTCGATCCCTCCACCTGGCCCAAGTGCCAACGACCCGGCTGCACCACGGGACGCGTGTTCTGGGACGGTTACCCAGAGATCTCGATGACACTTCAAGCTGTCACCGGCGCGGCACGGGGACAAGCCCATCTTGTCTCATTTCTTCACTACGTGGGCAAGTGTGACCGCTGCGGTCGTTTCCATGTGAGATGCCTAACCTGCAATGATCTGTTCTCCCTTGACGATGACGAGGGAGATCAGCAGTGCAGTTGTCGGCTACCGTGGTTCTGGATGGCGTCTATTGAGGAAGACGAGCATGGCCAGAAGTCAGCCGAGCTTCACGCCGTTCTTGGCTCAGGCAAGGTAATCACCACGGATCGACGGCCGGTATGTGTCCGCTATAGGTAAACCCCAACCGGTGCGCGGAAGGCACCTACCAGCAATGCCTGCCGCGATCGTACAGGCAATGGCTCTGCCGTTGTCAGGCCCGTGCTAGACTCTGGTGCTGCTATCGTGGCGGCCGGAGTGTCTGGCGGATTCGGTCGAATGCATCCTGCTCGGCACCAAGAGCTATTCATCTATGTGTGCCGACCAGGAAAACAGCATGAGCGTGAATCCCAAGTCGCTGAAGAAAGAGCCTTATGCTTATGGCAAGGTAACAGCTATCATGCCGATGCGGCTATGGCTGCCACGGCAAGTGCTGCGTATTCTGCATCCATGATCCAGAAAACATGGATGCGGGTGATGGCTGCCTTCTCGAGCCTGTTTGATGAGCAGGCCCGGCAGGTAGTCGAGTACCTGAAAGAGGAGGCAGAGAAGGTCGTTGCCGGCCAAGTGACGGCAGCGCAACTTGATTACAGCAATCTGATTCACCGTCTCGTTGTGTCAATCGATATGGCTCCGGTCGTACTGCCCGATGGCTGCGTCCGATGAAGTCTTCTCCGTGTTGTTAACCTGTTCGATACCGCCAGGCTAAGCAAGCGGTTTGTTCGCAGTGTGATGGGGTGCTTTTGAGACGGTTTGCGACTCTCGTGCTACCTACTCAAGTCCTTCCCACGTAACTACTTACATATCGACCTAGTGTTTGAAACTCGTTCGGAACGGGGAGCCAAAATCAATCTGGCGGAATTTGTCGCCAGTTCGAGTTAACGAAAACGCCCGGCCAGGAAGGTGGCCGGGCGTTTTCATATCCCTTTGCTGGTAAAGAGTTACGGCGATTCCGACGACGCGGATCGCGATCTCTGTTTCAACCGGCCCTGGCCAAGTCGCGTCGGTAGACCTACACGTTCTGTCGTGCACGTTGAGAGTGACGGCCCAAACTCTCTGACTCTCTCTTGAACAGCGGTCGAGAATTTGACAGACCCGTTCGCACCGGGACCTACCGCCATTTCGAACTTGTCGGCGAAGGGAGCGTGGCATAGCCGTTGACAATCCGCCGGATGCCACAACTCTCATCACCGCGCCATCAGCGCGAACACGCCCCAGCCCAGGTATTCACGCGTGTACGTGGTGTAGCGTTCCGGTTCCGAGGTCAGTTTGGCTCGAACATCTTTCGCGAACTCGTCGTCGGGATTGGCTTCAAGCCATCGGCACATGGTGAGCCATTTGGCCGCCTCGTACCTGTCCCAGCCTTCCTGGTCTGCCAGGACCATTTCTACGATGTCGTAGTCAAGGTGGCCGAAAGACGCGAGAAGTTCTGGAAGCATGAGAAAGTCGGAGATTGAGTTGGCAAAACACCCCTTGGCAACATCTTCCGTCGGCGGTAACTGCCGCCAGTAGGGCTCGCCGATGAGGATGATCCCTCCGGTGCGCAGGCTCAGCGCCAGAAGCTTGATGGTGCCGCCTGCTCCTCCACCGATCCATGTGGCACCGACACACGCTGCCACATCGACCTTTTCGTCGGCGACGTAGCCGGCAGCGTCGCCGTGGATGAACTCGACTCGGTCAGTGACACCGAGTTCTTCAGCGCGGAGTTTCGCTTGCTCGGAGAACAACTGGCTCATGTCGATACCGGTGCCGATGACTCCGTAATCGCGTGCCCAGGTGCACAGCATCTCCCCAGAACCGCTGCCGAGGTCGAGCACTCGGGTCCCCGTTTCCAGACGCAACGCCGCGCCGAGAGTGGCGAGTTTTTCGGGTGTGAACGGGTTATGGATGCGGTGAGCACTTTCGGTGATGTTAAAGATCCGTGGAATGTCCATTTCGGGAAATCTCCTTATGGGAATCGTCCGGGCCTGACCCCGTTCCTGTTCCGCCCGCACGCCGTGAGCAACGGGTCAAACTCTCTGACTCTCTGTTGAACAGACCCCGCTGGGTTAACAACTCCGTCCATTGTATACCCTTGTTCTCCGCCGACTCGACTGCCTACAGAGTTACGGTTTCCTGCTTTGGCACCAGAAGAGTCTTGCCTCGCTCATTAGCTTCATCGCTTCATTAGACCATCACACGTGAGGCCTTACAAGCCGAAACGTGCTCTTCGCTCTTGCAGGTTCCTTTCGCACCCAACCGCCATCGCGAACCTTCGCCGGGTAAGTAAACGACAGACGAATATCAATAACCCAGCCAGACAGCGTACCGGTCGCCAGGCGAAGGCCGTTGTGGGCACATCCGCAAGGAGCCCGCAATGCCAGAACTGGCCGACAATCCAGCCACCATGACCCCGCAGCAGCGCCGCCGCGCGATTGCCGCGATCCTCGCCCGAGGCGTGCTTCGTCTGCGTCAGACCGCCCAGAAAGCCGCCGGTTCGCGTTCCTCTCGCACCCGCGAAATTCCCGCGAAATTGAGCCCAAACAGCCTTGATGAGGGGGCCGAAACGAGCCCTCATGTGCTCGCTCGATAGCCATAGCGAGAGCATGAAATGAGCTCAAGGAGTATGAAGACAAACGTCCCCAAAGAGATCGCTGCCCTGGGCCGGATGACGGTCACGCAGCTGCGGGCCAGGCACGTCGAGGTCTTCGGCGAGCAAACGCGGTCCGGCCACAAGGACTACCTGGTCAAGCGGATCGCCTGGCGGATACAGGCCAATGCCCACGGCGACCTGTCCAGCCGGGCCAAGCGCCGGGCGGAAGAACTGGCCAACGACGCCGACCTGCGCACCACGGCCCCGAAGGTCAAACAGTCCGACAGCCCCGCCGCCATCACCACCACGGCGGCGATCACCTTCGACCACGACGCCCGCCTGCCGATGCCGGGCGGAACCCTGCGGCGGCCATACAAGGGCCGCGAGATCGTGGTCCGCGTGCTGCCCAGAGGCTTCGAGTACGAAGGCGAGATCCACCGCTCGCTGTCGGCGGTCGCCAAGGCGGTGACCGGCAAGCACTGGAATGGCTACCACTTTTTCAACCGTGCGCTGTGCAAAACACGCGGGCACAACGCATTACAGCGTGAACGACCGCGTGGCGAACTGATGGATGACCGGCACTCAGAAGGAGGTGCCACCATGTGAGATGAGCACATGCGTAAGGGGGCCGCTGCATCGCGGGTGCGATCCAACACCGGCGGTGTTCAAAAGCCGAGCGGCCCGAACTGTCTGGACGCGATCTGTCCATCGCGAGTCAGGCTACCACAGAACCCCAAGGCGAGGAAACGAAGCCCGTGTCAGAAGCCTCTGTACAAAGTGGATATCAACCCCACATTCGGACAGGAAGGGGCATGGCGTGCGATCCGGTCCGGCTGACTGAACCGGACGGGAGACATCGCGGCAGCGGTGTCGCGGCGCGGCCCTCATCGTGGCCCGTCGCCGGAGCGCCCAGGGGTAAAGCGGGCCGCCTACCGGGTTCACGGGTTATCCATCGGAACACAGGAACCCGCGTCTCGTCGCCGGTCGGTAGCAGACCGGCAAGCCCTTTGGAGTCGGGCGATGGCGATGCGCGGGGGCGGAGCGTCCGTAGTAGTCCGAGGCCGGGAGAGCCGGCCACATGGCGAAGGGCGCAGGTTCGTGAGTGCTTGCACGAAGGAGAAACAGGCGGTGGACACCGACTATCAGGCCGACAAGGTCTGGCTTCTCGACATTCAGCGCAAGCTCTACGTGTGGAGTCGCAACCACCCCGAGCAAGCCTGGAGAGACATGTGGAACTGGCTGACCGATCCACGTAATCTCCGGCTGGCCTGGCGTCGCGTCGCGAGCAATCGCGGGGCGCGTTCGGCCGGGGTGGATGGTCTGACGGTCAGACGCATTCAGCAGCGCAAGGGAACCGATCGGTTCCTGGACGAGCTACGGGAAAACCTTTGTAATGGAAGGTATAGCCCGTCACCAGTTCGCCGGGTGTTGATCCCCAAGCGTGGTAAGCCGGGTCAGTTCCGGCCCCTGGGTGTGCCGACCGTCGCGGATCGCGTCGTCCAAGCCGCGATCCTGCATCTGCTGGAGCCGATCTTCGAGGCCGAGTTCTACCCGGTCTCCTATGGCTTCCGCCCGAAACGGTCATGCCGTGACGCTGTGGAGCATATCCGCAACGCGATCCGGCCGCCGAAGAAGGCGGGCCAGCCACGTCGGCTCGAAACACCCTATCAATGGGTGATCGAAGGGGACATCAAGGGATGCTTTGATCACATCGACCATCATAGCGTCATGCAGCGGCTTCGCAGCCGTGTGGCGGACGTGAAGGTGGGTCGACTGGTCCGAGCATTCCTGAAAGCCGGTGTACTCAGCGAGGGCGCATTCGCTGCGCACTGCCAGCGGTACACCGCAGGGCGGCATCCTCTCGCCACTGCTGGCCAACGTCGCGCTGTCGGCGATCGACCAGCGGTACGAGAAATACATTGCCCCGCGCCGTCGGCGCGACGGCAAGCCGTACGCCCGCCCCGGAGATGCCGTGCGCGTGTTCCGTCATCGTGAACGACGGGCGGGCCGACCGGTGTACCTGCCGGTTCGTTACGCGGACGACTGTGCGCCACGACGGCGCGGAAAGGAGGCCGTGATGTAGAGGCCGACTGGAAGCAGCCTTGCTGCACAAGAGATGAGGGCAGGTCCCTCGGACTCGGGGTGCAGGCTCAGGGTCCAAACCACCGGATGCTGCTCCGGTCCAATGGCTGGGGTGGTGAGCGAGACGGAAAAGGCGGGACAAACCCGTCAGGTACGTGCCGGGAAGACGAACGTGTGTGAACCGCTGACAACGTGTCGAAAGCGTAGGAACGTCATCGAAACCGGGCTCCAGTCGTTGGCCCGGGACCAAGCGTGGGGGATGCCTGCTGACTGCCCGCGTGATGACCGGCGCCAAGGCGGCGTGAGCCCGGCACAGGCTCTTGTGCGGAACGTGGGAACCTATCGCCTCGATGCCAAGGGAGAACTCCAAACGGAAGACCCGTGAGGAGCCGAGTACCGATGCGAGGCGAAGGGACGGACGAGCCCGTAGTAGCGTCGAAGCCCGGTACCCTGGGTGGAGCGAAGGGGCTCGACTCTCTGGCCGAAGATGCTGGTCAACCAGTAATGGGAGGAACCGGTGCCTGAAGCAAAGCCTTATAGCATTCCGAAGCAACTCGTTTGGGAAGCGTACCAACGGGTTCTGGCGAACCGCGGTGCTGCGGGGGTGGACGGCGAGACATTGGCGGCGTTTGAGAAGGACCTGAAGGACAATCTCTACAAGGTCTGGAATCGGATGTCGTCGGGCTCGTACTTTCCACCGCCCGTGCGGCTTGTCGAGATACCGAAGGATAACGGTGGCATGCGACCGCTGGGGATTCCCACTGTGGCCGATCGAGTGGCGCAGACAGTCGTGAAAATGGTCTTGGAGCCTCTTGTGGAACCCGTGTTCCATGAAGATTCCTATGGCTATCGACCCGGCAAGTCTGCGCTCGACGCGGTGGGGACTGCGCGGAAGCGATGCTGGCAAACCGACTGGGTGATCGACCTGGACATCAAAGCCTTCTTTGATTCCATTCCGCATGACCTGGTCGAGCGTGCCGTGGCACACCACACTGACCTTCCGTGGGTCCGGCTGTACGTTGTGCGGTGGCTTCGACTCCCGTGCAGCGGCCCGACGGCACCCTGGAGGAGCGGACGAAAGGCACGCCGCAAGGTGGCGTCATCAGTCCGCTGCTGGCCAACCTCTTCTTGCACTATGCGTTCGACCTCTGGATGCGACGGACCTATCCGCGTATCCAGTTCGAGCGCTATGCGGACGATGCCATTGTCCACTGCAGGAACGAGCGACAGGCCCGCGCGGTGTTGGATGCCATCCGAGGTCGGTTTGAGCAGTGTGGATTGGAGCTTCATCCCACGAAGACCAAAATCGTATACTGCAAGGACGACGACCGGCCGGGGAACGCTGAACACCACAAGTTCGACTTCCTCGGGTACACCTTCCAACCTCGATGGGCGAAGAATCGCTGGGGAAAGTTCTTCACGAGCTTCCTGCCGGCGATCAGCACCAAGGCTGCCAAAGCCATCCGTCAGGCCATCCGCCAGTGGCAGATGGCGTCCACCAGGAACAACCAGCGACTGGAGGATCTGGCGAGGCTGACCAACCCGGTAGTACGTGGCTGGATGAACTACTACGGTCGGTTCTACCGGTCGAAGTGTGTTCAGGTCCTTCGCCATCTCAACGTAGCCCTCGCTGCTTCGGCGCGACGGAAGTACAAGCGGTTTCGACGACGAGAGCGTGCGTCGATGCACTGGCTGGGGCGTATCGCGCGGCGGGACCCTAAGCTGTTCGTCCTGTGGGAACTCGGCGTAAGACCGGAGGCTGGAGAGTAAGAGCCGGATGAGGCGAGAGTTTCACGTCCGGTTCTGTGAGGGCGGAGGGGTGCAATCCCCCTCCGCTACTCGACTTGTGGTACTCGTCGCGGGCAGCGAACAGCACGCCCAAGACGAGAAAGAGGCGTTGGCGTGCCATCTCCATGAGCGCCTGAAACTGATGCTCTCTCCGGAGAAAACGCACGTCACCGCGCTGACCGAGGGCTTCGAGTTCCTCAGTCATCGCGTCCGCCTCCGCTGGGATGAACGTTGGGGCTACTGGCCTCGCGTGGAGATTCCCAAGGAAGCGGTTAACGACCTCCGTTACCGCATCAAGCAGATGACCAATCGAGGGCATTTGACCATGTCCTTCCAGGACGTGATTGACGCCCTCAACCCGGTCCTGCGTGGCTGGGGGTATTACTACCGCCATTGCTACAACGCCAAGGACGTGTTCTCGCGCGTGGATCACTACGTGTGGGACCGGCTGCGGTGCTGGCTGCGTAAGAAATACCCCAAGACGCCCCGCCTACAGATTCGCCGCCGGTACTGGCGGCGTATCGGTGTTCGACCGCGATACCGCTGGGTGGACCAACGCCCGGTGTTCATCGTTGCCGACATCAAGGTGGGCCGACACAGCCTCGCTGGATTGCAGCATCCCGACTACGCATCAAACGAACTGGAAAGCCCGGTGCTCAACGAAAGGGGCACGCCGGGTTTTGGGAACAGGGGCCGGAGAAACCACTGCGGGCAACCGCAGCACCGGCGCTCCGGCCCCATGTTCACTCAAGCCGAACGGAGTCCCTCATGAGTAAGACCGATAATGCCGCGCCTGCCTTCCGGTGTGCGGTTTACACCCGCAAGAGCACCGAGGACGGCCTGGAGCAGGAGTTCAACAGCCTCGACGCCCAGCGCGAGGCGGGCGAGGCCTACATCGCCAGCCAGAAGTCCGAAGGCTGGGTCTGCCTGCCCGACCGCTACGACGATGGCGGTTTCACCGGCGGCAACATGGAGCGCCCGGCACTGCAAGCGCCTGCTGGCCGACATCGAGGCGGGAAGGGTCGACTGCATCGTCGTCTACAAGGTGGACCGGCTCAGCCGGTCGCTGATCGACTTCGCGAAGATCATGGACGTGCTGGAACGGCACAAGGTGTCGTTCGTCTCGGTCACGCAGCAGTTCAACACCAGCACGTCGATGGGCCGGCTGATGCTGAACGTCCTGCTCTCGTTCGCCCAGTTCGAACGAGAGATGATCTCCGAGCGGACGCGCGACAAGATCGCCGCCACGCGGCGCAAGGGCAAATGGTCCGGCGGCATGCCGATGCTGGGCTACGATGTGGATGCCCGTGGCGGGACGACTGCTGGTCAACGAGGACGAGGCCGCCCGCGTGCGGGAGATCTTCGAGGTGTACCTGGACCGCCAGTCGCTTATCACTGCGTCAGCGGTACTCAACGAACGCGGCTGGACGACCAAACGCTGGATCACGAGGAAGGGACGCGAGGTCGGCGGCAAGCCGTTTGCCAAGAACAACCTTTTCAAGCTGCTGACCAACCGCATCTATCTGGGCAAGATCACCTACAAGGACGAGATCCACGAAGGTGAGCACCCGGCCATCGTCGACGAGGAGATCTTCGAGCGGACGCAGCGGATGCTCAAACGCAATGGCCGGACGGGCGGTGCGCACGTGAAGAACCGCTACGGGGCACTGCTCAGCGCCGGCGCAATAGCAACGAGCAAGACCGCCGAGTACCCCCCAAACCGAAAAGAGACGAGGGTTTGGGTGTTTACTCAGACGGTCTCCTAGCGTATGCCAGCGTCAGAAGGAGTTTCCGAGCCAACTGATCGAAACCTATGGCGCCGTACCAACGGCGTCCTTCGGGCGTAAACAGGGCAAGATCATCCGCCAACTGGAACTGGAGATCTTGTTTGGGTGCTTTGTTGCCGGCCAGTTTTTCCGTGTACTTGGTTTCTATGGAAACCAAACCTTTTCTGTTTCGGCTGTCTCCAAACATTACAGCCGCGTCGAAGCCTGTCTTGTCGTCAGTGTACAGGCTGGTCGGCCTATTTAGCGGTCCGCCGCGAGCCGTTGTAGAGGCGGCCTGTTTTGGGCATGTGCGCCAAGGTGCGAGGCGAGGAAATCCTATGGTACCCACAAAGCCTTGTGAGGTACCGATAGTTCGCCGGAAACCGCGTCCTTGCGGCGGGACGGCCGTTTTCTGGCCTCCACCTGATGGCACTCCAGTTAGTCTCTTGGCGTCACAGGAAGAATAATGCGGTAATTCGATTGCCTTCCGCTGATCTTTCTGTAGGATGTATCAGGTTAATGGTTGGTTGCACGATCGAGTCCGGTTTGCGAACTCTTCTGCCAACAGTGGGTCCGCAACTTGTTTTGTCTTTGTCGAAGCTCCTACCGCCCAAGGGTTGCGAAGCAGCCCCTTTCCTCAAGGACCCGGGAAGATACAAGGGTCTTACGCCCTTTACTCTGATAGGAGTTACACATGGGCAAGAAATTGTACGTCGGCAATCTCAGTTACAGCGTTACGGACGCAGTTCTGCAGGACATGTTCACCCCGCACGGGAGTGTAGAAAGCGCACAGGTCATCATCGACAAGTTCAGCGGCCAGAGCAAAGGCTTCGGCTTCGTGGAGATGAGTTCGGACCAGGAAGCCCAGGCGGCGATCAATGCCCTCAACGGCCAGCAGAATGACGGCCGCGCCCTGACAGTCAACGAGGCCAAACCCCGCGAGAATCGCGGCGGTGGCGGCGGTGGTGGCCGGGGCGGCTACGGTGGTGGTGGTGGTGGTGGTCGTCGCTACTAGACCAGATGCTCATGAGAAAAGAAGAAGGCCACGAACGTGGCCTTCTTTTTTTGGGCCCGGGGAAGACGTGCCACGGTGGTGGTGGCACTGCTCCCCTCGGGAGACAGACGCCCCGTTTCCTCACGTGGCACGCCAGGTTTCGTCCCTGCTCAAGCATCGGCAGTCGCCGCTGGCGGGCTGCGGCAAATCCAGACCGGCCGCGTGGAATCGACTATCAATCAGTGTAACTTACGTGTACAATGTCATATAGCGATGTCTGGTGATGGGTCTACCGTGCAGGAGTTGCTCGCTATCTTGCTGCTATAGCACATTGCCTGATGAAATCGCGTTCTGACAACGTTGCGTCCTCTGGCTGCACTCTGTTGTCAGGTCTGGCACTCCACCGCTCGTAGGCGGTGCATCTGTGCCTGTGGGGTGGGCTCGCCCATAGCCGTTGTTGAAGCCCAGCCAGATAAAGAGGTCAACCATGGCAGAGGACGTTCAGAAGATGACGGGCCGCCGCGTTTATGTGACATTCATGGCCGACGGTACCGTGGCGGTGCAGCCCAGGGACTGCACAGGCTCGAAGTATTCCCGGATGCACAAAGGGATTCTGCTGCCGGCGGATGACATCGCCGATAGCAAGGCAATCGGCGGCGCGGTTCTGAAAATACGCGACAAGTGCAAGACCGCTGAATGAATAAGCATCATGGGGCTCGTCGCACCGGGATGCATACATCGGTCAGCAGGTCCCCAGTCATTGTCAGGTCCGGATTCTCGCGGTATACCTCATACGCTGGCAGATCGCGTGGTTCATAGCCGCTGCGGGGCAGCCATTGATGATAGATGTAGCTGTAGACGCCGGGTAGTCTGCCAGTATGGTCCGCGGTGGGTGACCACCGCGTACTGACCGCCTTGCAGGTCCTCTACGTCGATTCGACCATGCGCCTGCACCGATGGGTCCACTGCCAGTCCGGCATCATAGCGAATCTGCTCAGGCGGCGTGGTAGCCGGATCATCGTGGCTTACGCCAATGAACTGCACGTTCGGTCCGAGCAATTCACGGGGCCTGGCCCATTCGCGGAGCTCCGCCCACGTGACATGGACATTGCTGTAAGGTCCCTGGTGCCGCAAGAACGCGATCCGAACGGGTTGACGACTCTCGACACGAACTTGCATGGCGCTGCTATCTTCTGCACTCATCTTATCCATCCTCCGATACGTGCCCCGGCATGTCTGACGGTATTGAGCAGCAACTCCCGTACGATGCCCAAGACCAGCACGCGGAAGTCTTCCCCCTGTACGTTCGCTTCGGCGTCGACTTGCAGCTGAACCGACAGGCCGTGCGTATCACGCATCCAGCGTGTCAGCCATTCCAGGACCTGCCGCATCGTTCCCTCGTAGAGGATCGGCGGGCTCGTCTCTGCTCTGCCGCAAGAGACCGGCTTGTCCTGACCGACTCGTCGAGCAGGTCGTCGACCCGCCGTACGAGCTGCCTCTGGTCCCCGTTGACAACCTGCCGCCGGAGAATGTCCAGGCTGTACTTCGCTCCCACCAGCAGCTGTCGCAGGTGATCGTGCAGGATCTTCGCCAGCCGGTGCCGCTCCCGCTGCTCGGCCTGACTCAACTGCGCCGCCAGTGACTGCAGACACGCCGTTCGTTCCTGCACGCGCCGTTCCAGCGTGCCGGCGAGCTCCCGCGGCTGTTCTTCGCTCTGACGTAGCGCCGCTCTGCGGCCTTGCGGTCGGTGATATCGCTCAGCGTCACACGTAAGCCCCTTCGCCTGATCGCCATACAGCCGCAGCGCCGAGGTCGAGCTGCCTGGCCTGACGCTTCTTCATTCGGAGATGACTTCCACTCCCCCGGCACTTTCTTCTTCGTGGCGATCGCGGCACTATCCTCCATAATCTCTCCACAAAAGGAGTACGATCATTGAACTGCAATTACAGACAGGTCAGCCCCGGCACCAAACGGCCTTTGCCAAGGCTGACAGTCTATTATTGCATCGCTAGTCAGGGCCGGACAACCTATTCGGATCAGTATGATGCGCAGGGAGCTCGCTGTGGCCGCTGCCTCCCGAAAACCCCGGCGCCCCGTCAACACAGAAGTTTCGTTGCCGAACTCCGCTTTCTATTCTGGCTCGCCGGAAGGTGTCAGCGGACATGGGTCTTGTCTGGACGACCCTCGTGTTGCTTCGGGGCCATCGGGCAAATCGACGGCTCAGGTCGCAGACAATCTCACGCTGCGACAGCAACTCAATGTGTTACAGCGATCCGTGAAGCGGCCCAAGCTGTGTCAGAGCGACCGCATCTTCTGGGCCTGGCTGTCGCGGCTCTGGCCCGACTGGCGGTCGAGGCTGCTGATCGTTCCGCCAGACATGGGTGGTTCGCTGGCACCAGCCCGTCTCCTTCATCTGCTTGTCATCAACCGGCGCCAGAAGGGCCAAAAACCAGGTCCACGGCATGCTCGCGCTGATCATTCACGAGTTTAAGGGCCTCATGCGACTGAGGCTGGCCGTCAAGCGTCAGCCGGGCAGGACCGTGGTGTAGCGGCTCCTGCCGGAACACGATGTGATAGAAGGTCTGGTAGTAACGGTAATGCACCTTGAAGTTCGACCATGCGGCCGGAACCCGCGGCTGAAAGTGAAGCATGTCCACCCGCCGCTCCATTCCCAGGATCACCTCGTGGAACAACCGGTAGAACCATGCCGCCGAGCCGGTGTACCAGGTCCATCCCCCACGGCCGGCATGAGGAGCCTGGCTGTAGACATCGGCAGCCAGCACGTAGGGCTCGACCTTGTATCGCTGAACGGCCTGCGGATCGAGAGCATGGTTGATCGGGTTGAGCATCGAAACCAGCGACGATGCCTTCTCCGTGCGTCCAGCCAGCGAGAAGGCGATCGCCGCCCAAACCGCCGCGTGAGTGTACTGCCCGCCGTTTTCGCGAACGCCGGGCAGGTAGCCCTTGATGTAGCCAGGCTCGAGCGCGGACTGATCGAACGGTGGGGTGAAGAGCTGGATGATCTGAAGATCCTGGCGCACCAACTGGTCCCAGACCGCGTCCAGCGCCTGGTGGCGATGCCCGGGCTCGCCGACGCCGGCGATCGTGGCCCAACTCTGCGGAAGCGAGTCGATCCTGCATTCGGAGTTCTGCGACGATCCCAGCGGCTCGCCATTGTCGAAGTAGGCGCGGCGGTACCACTG
Organism: uncultured Planctomycetota bacterium; assembly: GCA_963787325.1. Lineage (GTDB taxonomy): Bacteria > Planctomycetota > Phycisphaerae > UBA1845 > JANYLN01 > CAWBCK01. Next base: position 3,437,770 of record CAWBCK010000005.1, on the reverse strand, counting down.
GCCGTCCCACGCGTGCCCTTCTACGCTGGCAGCCAGTTGGCGGGCGGTCGTCAGGCATCGCTCGGCAAAGGCAGGATCGCCCCTGCCATCCGCCAGAACTGCGAACTGGGACAGCACCTGGTGCAGGAAGAACGCCAGCCAGACGCTTTCCCCTTGGCCGAGGTGGCCGACGCGGTTCATCCCGTCGTTCCAGTCCCCACTGCCCATCAGTGGCAGGCCGTGCGAGCCGAATTTGAGGCCGTTGACGATGGCCCGCGTGCAGTGCTCGTAGAGAGTGCCCGCCTGATCGGATCGGCCGGGAAGGTCGTAGTCAGCTCTCCTCGCCGTCTTTGAGGGCACGACCGGTCAGGTAGGCGATCTTTTCGTCCAGCACCCCCGTGTCGCCGGTAAAGGCCACGTAGCGACAAGTCGCATACACCAGCCACAGGTAATCGTCCGAACAGCTTGTGCGGACGCCTCGTCCGGCCGGGGGATGCCACCAGTGCTGCACGTCTCCCTGCGTGAACTGCCGCTCGGCAGCACGGAGGATCTGCTGCCGCGCCAGGTCGGGCATTTCGTGCAGCAGCGCCAGGCAGTCCTGGAGCTGATCGCGAAAGCCGTAGGCGCCGCCGGACTGATAGAAGCCGCTGCGGCCCCACATGCGGCAGGACAGCACCTGGTAGGGCAGCCAGCCATTTATCAGCACGTTGAGGCGCTGGATCGGGCGTCTCCGCGTAAAGTATCGCCCAGCTTATCATTCCAGAACTGCCAGACCTCCTGCAGCGCAACGCGGGCGGCTCCCACGCCACGATATCTCTGGATTAGCGAAACGGCCTCGGCCGCACTGCTGCCCGCGCCGAGGATGAAGACGATTTCCCGCTGGGCCCCGTCGGCCAGCTCCACCTGCACCTGCATCGCCGCACAGGGGTCCATCCCTGGACCCAGCCGGCCGCTGAGGCGCCGCAGTCGCAGGGCGGCGGGACTGGCTGGCTCGCCATTGCGCCCAGGAATTCCGTACGGTCTCCGGTGACGCTACGAATCGTTTCGCTACAGTCGAGGAAGGTAACCGCATCGGGGAACTCGCTGTTGTAGTTGTTGCGGGCCAGGATCGCGCCGGTCAGCGGTTCGCGCTCCGTCACGACGTGCATGGCCTGTCGCGATCGCAGGTCCCCCAGGACGAGGTCGGCCGATGCGAAGATGCTGATGGTTCTGTCCGACCCGCTGACGTTCCTGAGCTTGAGCGTTACGAACTTCACCGGGGCGTCGGCCGCCACGTACGTCGTCATCTCTGACTCCAGGCCGTCCTCGGCATGCTCGAAAATGCTGTACCCGAAGCCGTGCCTGGTAGTGTAGGGAGTCCGGCGGGGACACGGCGAGGGCGTCGGGCTGAAGAACCGCCCGCTACGGTCATCGCGGATGTAGATCGCCTCGCCGCTGGGATCGCTTACCGGGTCGTTGCTCCAGGGCGTCAGGCGGTAGAGCTGGGCATTGCCGAACCATGTGTAGGCGCTTCCGCTTTCGCTGACGACAGTGCCCAGTCGCGGGTTGGCGATGACGTTCACCCATGGTGCCGGGGTCTGACGACCCGGTGGAAGCTCCACGATGTATTCGCGTCCATCGGCTGTGAATCCGCCTGTTCCATTGGAGAAGAGCAGGTCGCGCTTCGGGGGGAACTGCCCATTCACCGGCAGAGGCGCGACGCGTGCCGGCGCCAGGGGCAGCCCCTTGGGCGACGCGGATGCCTCCCGCCAATCATTCAGCTGCTGTTCGAGCGGGCCGCCCGCATCCCGAATGACGATCCGGGCTACCGCCTGCAGCAGCACTCGGTCCTCCTCGGGGAAGTGATCGACGTGCCGCACGAAGACCCCGCCTGGCTTATCTACCAGCTGGCGCCTCCGTGCCGGCGGCGATCAGCCCCATGATCTGGTCGTTCAGCGTCTGCCGATATCCGGAGACATCTTCGTTCCAGATTACCAGGTCGGTCAGCAGACCCTTCATCCGCCAATAGGCGTGCGCCGTGAGCAGGTCTTGCACCAGACGCAGGTTTTCCGTATCGCGAACCCGCAGCAGCACGATAGGCAGGTCGCCTGATATAGCGTAACCCCAGAGTCCCGACTGACCTTTGCGGTTACGCCGCAGGATGCCGCCCGCGGCCCGGCACGCTGCGTTGGCGTAGATGACGGTCGAGGCCAGCTGACCGTACTGCTGCGCCTGTGCCTCGCTGGCTCCCAGATGCCCCAGGATGGCCCGGCTGTGGGTGGCCGCCACCTCGAACACGCGATCAGCCATGCGGTGATCCTGGTACTTCGTAACCAGCGCCATCGCAGCCTGGCGAGTGGGCGCCGCCCCAATGATCAGATCCACCTGCGCACTGCCGTCAATGGGCAGTTCGACCGCTCGCCGGACAGCAGTGCACGGATCCAGCACCGGCCCGGCCGTCCCCGAAAGCGAGCCCCAATCGTCCATAGCCGCAGGCTGGCGGACGCTATGCCCCCGGCCGATGAAGCAACCCCGGTCCGTCTCGAAACTGCACGTGTTCGCCCCCCCGCCCGGCACCTGCAACATGAAGAACATCCACGGGGGCTCTTCCTGCGGCGAGCGAGCGCAGTCGCGTCGCCAGGATGGCACTCTGATCCGGCAGGATCTCGGTCTGCACAAACAGGTTGCTGAATACCCGGTGTAACTCATCCGTCACGCTCGGTGCCAGCACGACCTCGGCATATCCTGTAACCACGAGGGAGCGGGCCGTGGCCGCGCGATTGGTCATCTTGATCCGGCGGATTTCGAGATCATCCTCGGCCGATACCGCGATCTCGGTGTGCGTTTCCACGTTGTCGTCCTGGCGCCGAAACTCGGCTCGGCCCTGCGTGAATATCGCCTGGTAGCGGCCGCCGGCGTGCAGCGTCGGTTGAAACGCGTTGGACCAGTACTGGCCGGTCTGGCGGTCGTGGATGTAACAGCAGACCCCGAAGGATTCGGACGTGGGATCTTCCCGCCAGCGTGTCAGCGACAGGTGGTTCCATCGACTGTATCCGCCGCCGGCAGCCGAGACCATCACGTGGTAGCGACCGTTGGATAGCAGATGCACCTCGGGGACCGGGGTGTTCGGATTTGTGAACACGCGCATGGTGGGCTCGGTAGCCTTGCCATCGGGTCTCCGCGAAACCTGGGCCGCCCGGGCATAGGGGTGTATCAGTACGATGGCCTTGGGAATACGCTCCTGGAGCAGCAGGCTCGCGGCCCGCAGGTCCGGGTTGCCCAGGAACCGGCGCCGCATCTGCGGCCCGAGTACGGCGTGCCCCAGCGCCAGCAGGCTCATGCCCTGGTGATGGGCCATGAATGTCTGGACGATTGCGCAGGATTGTCCCTCCGGTGTGTCGCGCGGGGGTGAAATCCATCGCTTCATAGAAGCCGTAGGGGCCAACGGAGGCCTTCTTTGCCATGCGTCGCAGATTTGCGCAGGCGCGCTGCGGATCGACCAGCAGGGCCAGGGCGGACGCGTAAGGCGAGACTACCACGTCGTCGCTGAGGCCACGCTGCAAGCCAAGCCCCGGTACGCCGAACGCGTGGTACTGATAGTTGCCGTCGGCATCGGTCAGGTTGTAGCACGATTCTGAGATACCCCAGGGCACCCCGCGCGCCGGCCGTAGTCGATCTGGCGAGTTACGGCCGCCCGGCATGTCTGGTCCAGCAACGTGTCCTGAAAGTCGGGCATCACCAGCAGCGGCATCAGGTATTCGAACATCGAGCCGCTCCAGCTCAGCAGCGTCTGCGTGCCGCGTACCGTTGTCAGTCGCCGGCCCAGGGCAAACCAATGATCAAAGGGCAGCTGTCCCGACGCGATGGCCGCATAGCTCGCCAGGCGTGCCTCCGAGGCCAGGAGGTCGTAGAAGCCGTTGTCCAGCCGGCGATCGGTGACCCAGTACCCGATAGAGAGCAGCTTGCGCGACTTGACGTAAAGGAAGGAAAAATCCGCATCCGCCAGGCCCATGCACCGCTCCGCCAAATCCTCCAGTTGTCGGATGCGCGAGCAGATGCGCTGCGAGCCGGCCAGGAGCGCATCGACCAGACACTCTCTGCCGTTACCAGCGGGCCCCGCTGCCAGTACCTCGGCGGCCTGCTGCGCCAAACGGCCGAGCTCCTCAATGCTGGCCACATGATCCATGTCGGCCAGCAAGCGCTCGCCATCAGGATCGAGCGACTCCGCGGGGAGACGAAGCCAGGGCGCCAGCTGCGTCAGGTCGTCCAGGAAGCCTCGTGCCTGCCGGTCGAAGGCATGTGCCCACCACGCCGCCTCACGATGTTGGGGAGCGTCGATTGATCCGGCGAGTCGTGTGGCTGCCGTGGACAGGTCTCTCAACCAGGCTGCCGTGGCGGCGAGCCCGTCAGCTTCGTGCTGCAGGAGACGCTTCACCGACTCCATCGCACGGAGGTCGCACATTCTGGATGGATCATCGGTTTTACGCGAGCGTCCGACGGGATCCGGGCGGAGCTGTTCGACGAGCAGACCGAACGTGTCGCGCAAGCCATTTCTTGCCTCGCCCGGCAGCGCTGCAGCGTGAGGCAGTTCCAGGAGCCCGCTGCGTAGTACACGCAGGTGCCCGGTCAGATTGCCGCTGTCGACGCTGGAGACATAGAGCGGCTGGAGGGGCTTGCCCGTGCAGGTATCGTACCAGTTATAGAAGTGCCCGCGGTAACGCTCCAACTGTTCCATCGATTCGAGCGTCTGGGCCGAGCGGTCCAGCAACTGACCGCCACTGAGATAGCCGAGGTCATGCGCCGCCAGATTCGATAGCAGGCGCAAGGCCCAGGTTGGTGGGGCTGGTGCGGTGGGCCACGCGGTGAGCTGGATGCGTCCTGGAAATTGTCGGGAGCAAGCCAGCAGTCCTGTGGCCCGACGAACTCCTCGAAGTACCGCCAGGTGAGTCGGGCGGTGTGGCGAAGGAAATCTGTGTCGCGGCTGCTCAACGGCTGGATGCAGGTCCGTAGCGGCTGGCTGACCCACCAGGCGACCAGCGGGGAGGCGAACCATAGCAGCAGGACCAGGCCAGCGGCGGCAGCGGCATACCCCGAGTCGAGGGTGACCACCAGCAGCGAAACGACTGCGGCCAGACTCGGGCCTATCCACATCCGCTGCACGATCCCAATGAAGCCGGCTGCGGCCCCGCTTTCGGCCGCCGCCGCCGTCTGCCACTCGAGGAGGCGCCGCCGACTGTAGAGCATCCGCCACATCGTCCGGACGGCGGCATCGATGGCGACCATCGCCTCGAACGGCAGGAAGGTCAGCCACAATGCGGTCCTTGCCAGGCGGCGGCCGGTGGATTGGCAGACGGCAGTCGCATGCACCCACAGAGGAAGCTTGGCCGGGCGCTGCAGCAACTCAGCCAGACCCGGCAGCAACTCCGGCACGAAGAGCAGTGCCGCGACCCACAGAGTCCATGTCAAGGGCGCTCGGCAGGACGATCCACCCCAGTACCAGCAACATCATATAGGCGGGTGTAACGAAGGCGCGGCGCAGGTTGTCGAAGATCTTCCACCACCCTAGCGCCGCGATCCATGGACGGACGCGCTGGCCTGCGGCATCAGCGATCCTCGAGCCCAGCCACGGGGCGACCTGCCAATCGCCGCGCATCCAGCGATGGCGGCGGCTGACGTCCGCCAGGTATCGCGAGGGAGAATCCTCCAGCAGTTCCACGTCGCTGCACTGGCCGGAACGAGCGTAGCAGGATTCCAGCAGATCGTGGCTCAGTACGGTATTGTCCGGAAACCGCCCATCCAGTAGTCGGCGGAAAGCCTGCACGTCGTAGATGCCTTTGCCGATATAGGAGGCCTCACCGAAAAGATCCTGGTACAGATCCGATACAACCCGCGTATACGGATCAAGGCCGACCTCGCCAGCCAGCAGACGGGAATAGCGACTCTGCTGCGAGCGCTGCGCAGCGAGATGCTGACACGCGGCTGGAGGATTGCATACCCACGGGTCAGACGCCGGCCGTTGGCATCCATGATCGGTCGGTTCAGCGGGTGGGCGGCGGCCCCCACCAGTCTCCAGCCGGCGCCCCACGGCAAGTCCGTGTCGGTGTCCAGCGTGATGACGTAACGGACCGATGGCAGCGGCGATGGCTCGCCGACGATCTTGCTGAATCGATCAATTCCTTTTCCGCGAAGCAGCTCGTTGAAATCTTCGAGTTTCCCTCGCTTGCGCTCACGGCCCATCCAGCAACCTTCCTGGGTGTTGAAGAGCCGGGGCCGGTGGAACAGAAAGAACCGTCCGTGGCTGTCGTTGCCGTACTTGTCGTTGAGTTCCTCGATGCCGTCGGCGGCCAACTCGAGGCAGTTTGTCATCTCCCTCGACATGCTCCGCGTCGGCGTCGCCGAAATCCGTCAGCAGGGCGAACCACAGGTTCGGATCGCGGTTGGCCAGGTAGCGGAGTTCCAGGGCTTCCACGATCTCGGTGATACGCTGGCGCTCCGTCAGGAGCGTCGGAACGACGACCATCGTGCGGCACTCGTCGGGAATGCCGTGCTCGAAGTCCATCCGGGGCAGCGCCCGTGGCTTGCATACGGTGGAGGCGTACCAGTTGACAATGGCCAACGCGCACTGCGCCGCCGCCAGCGCAGCGCAGTAGCACCAGGATCGGTCTCGCCCAGCCGGGGCCCTGCATGGCTTGCATCGACCAGGGAGACGGCGACCAGCCACCGTCAGAGAGCAAGACGGGGCCGAGGTAGGCTGAGAAGCTTCAGCCCGCGCAAGCGGCCGGCGGGGGGACAGGTGCGCCGCAGGGCGGCCGCGCAGCGCCCGCTCCAGATGCCGCCTGCCCGTCATCGACGAGCAGGTATCCTACGTGCGCCGCGAAACGTCGCTCGCTCTTGCGCGGCATGCCGCTCGCGCTGCCATCGACACCGCCGTCCGGGCCACTTCCTCTTCGTCGATGCCGCGCCGCCGGGCCATGGCCTCCACTACGTGCCGGTACTCGTCGCGCGTCGCGAAATCCATTCGGCCGTATACGCCCGCTGGCTCGGCTCGCAGGATCTTCTCTGTCTCGCTGTGCGTCTCGACGAACTTGTGCCACTCGGTGGCGTTGACGAAGCGCAGGCTGGCGATGCTGTTGGCCATCGATGCCTGGTCGGCCGCCTGGCTCTGGCTCTCGGCGCGAACGACCTCTTCGATCGTCTGCCCCTGCTCGGCCAGCCTGTGCTCCAGCCACGCCAGCACGAACGCCGTCGTCGGGCCGTGTCCCTGGAGGGCCTGCGTGAACTGTGCGACGAAGGCCGTCGACAGAGGCGGGTTCTCGCGGACCATGTCCGCCAATACCAGGATGACGGCGCTTTCCTGTTGGTCGGCCGATTCCTTGATCCGCTGCGCCCACACCAGGGCGCAGTCCCGATGCGCCCGCTGCCAACTGATGCTCGCGGCGACCCGGCGCAGGTTCTCGATCAGCGCCAGCCGCAGCATGATGGCGACCGACCACAGCTCCCCCAGGGTCAGATGCGTGACGGACTGGTATGCGGCGATGTAGCGGGCCAGGGCCTCCTCATCCACCCGACCATCGACATGCCGGATGAGCTCGACGATGATGTCGTAGATGCGGGGAAGACCCGTCGGGTCGCTGCCCTTGAGCCGGCGGCAGCTGACGGCTGTATCCCGGCGGAAAATGCTTCCGCGCCAGGTAAACCTGCTCCTCGACCAGGTAGTGATTGTCCAGGAGCCACTCGGCGGCGGGGGTGAGCCGCCGTCCGTCGGCGTGCGCCTCCGACATCAAGTCGTGACAGCGAGCGATGACTCGCTCTGATTCGGCCAGCCGCGTCAGCAGGTGATCCCTGCCGCGATGGCGACCCAGCACATGGGCGGCCGCCACGGCCCTGGCATGCACCTCCAACTGCTCGACCGTGAACATTGGCCCGCGCAGCGGCGGCTCGGCTTCGCTGGCGGGGTACAATTCCTCCGCCCAGCGTTCGGTATCTGCCAATTGGAACGGGGCTCGCATCCTGACATCGCCAATGACCTTCCGACGAATGCTGTGTCTCAGCGCACACCGCCTTATCATGCCAGAAGGCTTGCCCCGTGATCTGATGGCCGTTCGATCTACTGGGCAGACTTCTGGACGTCCTTGCCGGCCGTCTCCAGGGACTTGCCGGTCTTCTCTACGGCCTTATTACCCGCAGTGTCCGCGTTTTGTGCCGCCTTGTCGACTGCCGCGCCCGTTTTCTCTCCGGCCTGCTCCACGGACTCCCCGGTTTTCTGTACGGCCTTATCGACGGCAGTGCCCGCGTTTTGCACGGCCTTGTCGACCGCCGCACCCGCCTTCTCACCGGAATCCTTCTTCTTGCATCCGCACAAACCGAATGCCAAGACGCCCACCAGTCCCATCACCATAAGTCGCCCTGCGTACTGCATGTTCTTCTCCTTATCTTGCCATGCTCGCGGTAACACTACTGTAGCGTACCCCTTTGCACGGTTGCCAATTCTGATCAATGCGCCGCCTGCGTCACACTCATTCCGAATGTCCAGCAGTTTCTTCGTCGCCCCTGCCGATGATATTGGCCGGCAGCGGCTTGGGGATCGCCGCCTGCGCGGCGTGTCGCACTTCACGATGGCGAGTCTCGGCCGTCGGCATTTCGATGGGCCGGAGCGTCTCATCGTCTCTCTTGATGGAGTTGGACATGTGGAAGCGCAGTGTCGGCGCCTGCTGGATCGCCAAGGCGCTAGCCACCACAGCCTGGATGCGCCTTGCCGCCGACTCCAGGCCGCGAAGCGTGGTGACCGCCTCAGAGGCCTCACCCATGACGCTTACGTACACATCGGCGCCGCCAGGTTGGCGCTCACCCGGACGCGAGTGACACTCGCCAGGCGAGAGATCCGCGGGTCGGACAGCCGCGAGGCAATAGTCTCGCCGATGATTCTTCGCACAATCGTTGCGATTCGTTCCGGCCTGTATCGCATCCAACATCTCCCAGAACTATATGACTTCCACCCACTATTGTCATGGGCCGCTAGCACTGTACTTCCGTCTGGAAGGCAGGGGCCGTGAGCGGCCCTGCCGTTCCAGGAGTCTGACCACAACCATTATGTCCGGCTCAATCCTCATCGCTGGCCGTCTTGAGCCCGCCATCCTTCAGCCACTTGTCCAGAGCCTTACCGACGCCTTCGGATACGTTCTTCGCACCGCTCGACGACGTCGCCTTGGATCGTCCGACCAGGTTGGCCTCTGCGATGACACTTCCGCTTTGAGCGTCGGTGAGTGTCGCGCGAACGACCACTTCCTCCAACGGGCCTATCGCCGTGTCGACCGTGCTGCTGGATTCATAGTGGACGATCTGGCCGGCCAACTTGAGCCCGGGCTGCCCTTCGGTCATGAGGCCTCTCTTTTGGGCGGCAGCCGCAAGGTCACCTTCGATCATGGCAGGCATTCCCGAAGGGGCCTGCAAGCCCGGCGCAACGGTGACTGATTCGACATGCAGGGCCTTATACTTCGTAAGGTCCGGTGTCATGCCAATCTCCACCACCTTGCCCGAGGCGCCCCTGGCCCCGCCTATTCCCTCCGAAATGAGACGTCCCATGCACCCGAGGGACAGGGCGCTCAGTGCCACAACCGTCAACGTCATCGTTACAGTCCTAACCATTTCTTGCTCTCCTTATGCCTGCACCCCGCGATGAGGGCAAGTCTGTTCCTAGGGGCGTGGCGCCACAAGGCGCAGCCCCGCGATATCCATCACCGGCTGCTAGATACGTCCCATGAGCAGCAGGATAACTACAGTCAGCAACAGCAATCCGAGCCCGCCACTCGGGTAGTACCCCCAGCTCTTGCTGTGTGGCCATGTCGGCGCCGCACCGACAAGCATCAGAATCAGGATCACGATCAAAATAGTGCCAAGCATTTTGGTTCTCCTTGCACGGAACATCCGATCTCACGAAATAGCGATCGTACGGAGCCCGGTCGGGACAGGCTCCCCCGGTGCTCGGCTCCTGGGCCAAGAACGCCCTAAACCAATCGCCGTCCCTTAAACAGACGGATGACCACAACGATCAGAGCCACGACCAGCAGGATATGGACCAACCCACCGACCGTGTAGGAACTGACGGTCCCGAGCAACCATAGCAGTAACAGGACGATAACAATAGTCCAGAGCATAGTAATACTCCTTGTTCATGGCGTCGCACCGCGCATCGTGCGGTGGGCGGGCCGGCAACGGGTATGATGTCGCCCGCGCCGGCTCCCCTCCGAGCCTTCCGTTCGGAGACTACGGAGCAACAACGTTCACCTTGAAGCTTAGGGAGGTCGGCTCCCCTGTTGCCGGCGTGCCCTCTACATAAATCCGGTACTCTCCGAGGGCGGCGTCCTTGGCCGCCGCGATCCGCGAGCTGCACATCTGGTGTGTCACTGGCTTTCACCTGAACGCTGGTCGGTTCGACGCTGATGCCCTCGGACGCTCTGATCTGCAGCGTCACGTCCCGCTTGAAAGCCTCGCCCCTGTGCAGCGAGATGGTAACGGTTTGGATCTCGCCCTGTTTGATCTGCGTGTCGAAGGTCGGGCCGGCGATCTTGAATCCTTCGTCCTTAGACACTCCGCCGCCTCGGTTGCTCATACTACAGCCAAGGACGGCCGCTAAAGCCATGGCCGCTACGAACAACATTGAAGTCTTCATCTCTGTTTCCTTTCATAAATAGGATCTGTGTCCTGAAACCGCCGCCATCGGTTGTGTGGCTGCGCCACTACTTGGCGATGACGGTAATGCTGAACTCTGTCTCCGTCGGCGCTCCCTTGTTCGGAGTGCCTTTCACGAGGATCTTCTGCTCGCCAATGGGAGCATCCTTTGCGACGCTGATCCTCTGTATGAGGGGACATCAAATTCATCCCCGCTCCGCTTTGCCCTTATCTCCCGGATCTTGCGTGGGAGGTGCTTCCAGGTCCTTTGGCTTAACACTAATCCATGAATCGTCTCCCTTCGAATGCGAGGCCCGCCGGGGCCATCGACCTACGGCCTCTTCGACGCGACCACGACGACGGCGATTCCGGCAGCCAACGCTAAGCCGCCGGCGATGAGCGGCACCGGAATGGTCTTGCGAGTATCTGCGCTGATCTGGATGCCGGCGACGTCGACGACCTTCTCACGTGTCGTGTAGCTGATCGTTTGAACAACCAGACCGGCCGCGCCGAGCAGTATAAGAATAATGCCGACTATCATCATTGGTTTCATGTTGTCCTCTGACTCTGTCCATAACCTGATTCATGCCTGATCGGACTCATGCCCGGATCCTTCTGCGTGTTGCTATCGCTTCTCGGGTCCCCCCGGCCGATAGCCGATCAGTCGGATCGGTTGCTCTTGCGATCGCTGCTGTCTCTGCGCTTATCCTTGGCCCGGGTCGGGTGTCTCCGTTCGTCGGCCGGTCGAGACGGCGGGCCTTTCATGATGGCGTCCAGCCAGCGCTGCCTGCCGGCGATGGGCGAAGCCGGGATCTTTACCCGCTCCGGCTGGGCCAGGTGAACCTTGCGCGGCTGAACGAACGGCGGAGTGTGCCCCGCGGACGGCGTCCGCGGCTTTTTACGTTCAGCTGGTATCGCCATGGGACCTCTGCGTTCGGTGACTGGTTGCCTTGTCTTGGGAGTTGCTGGTGCGGCCTCCCAACGGGCACGCTCCTGGCGGAATCTCTGCACGTCGGTTGCCTGCCGTACGATCTTGTCTCTCGCGTCGGCCTTGACGCGCTCGAACTTCACCGGAATCGACCTACGGGCGACAACTGTCGTCAGCAGCCGGGCCACCTCCAGAGTCCTTCGCTGGGACTCGGGCAACCTGGCTAGGCGGGTTTGCTGCTCTCGGTATGTTCTGGCCGGACGGAGGTGTTTGTCAGCGCGGCGGAGATCGTACTCGTGCCGCTGGTGTTCTTCCCAGCGGGGGTCGGTGCGGCGGTGATGCGAGCGGTCATACTCGTAAATCGGGTCGTACCACGTGCGGATGCGATCGGCGTCAAACCGGGGATAGATGCCGGCGCTGACGTAGGCAGCATCATAGTAATCGCCGAAGTAGTAGTGGGAGTATCGCGGATAGACAAACAGGTTGGCCCTCAGCGCGCCCAAGTCCACGACGATGCTCGGCGAATAACGGAACCCCGACCGGCTATAGACGGACGGCGGGAAGTAGACCGGCGCAAACAATACCCCGCGGTCCTGCAGCGGATAGTCCCAGTGCCCGTCGCAGAAGACGTAGCCCCGTGGGGTCCACACGTAGTGAGACGGCACCCACACCCAGTTCGGCTGGGCCGCCAGCCAGTAACCGGCCCGCCGAACATATTGGCCCTGGTACCAGTACCAGCAGGGAGGTACCCAAGTCTTGTCCGGAGAGGGCGAGGGACCCGGCGGTTGCACGTTGTCAGAGGCCGGCGGAGCCGGCAGATACTCGATCTCCTGAGCGCCGTCCGGCGTCCAGAAGCCAGCCACCCACTCCCAGCCCCCGGTCACCTGGCTCCAGTATCCAGGCACCCAGTCCATCTTCGGCGGAGCGGCTCGCCAGCAGGCGCTGACCCAGATGTAGTTGCTGCGGTCCGCATCCCAGGACCAGTAACCCGGCACCCAGACGAAACGATCGCCTTGCGGCCTCTCGGCCGGGGGGATCTCCTGGATGATGGCTGGCGGTTGGCTTGGTGCCACCAATCCCGCCTGCACCTGCAGGTCGACCGGTTCGGCGAAGGCCTCATGGACCGGGCCGCGGGTCAACACCTCGGGCTGTTCCTGAACTGGCGCTGGGGGTTGCACGACGGCCTCGTTATAGGGCCGTGGATCAGCCTGCGCGCAGAAGGCGCTGGCCACCACCCAATGACACTACTAGAAACGTGATGGCACATCCCGTCACACAAGGCTGGCGCATGATTTGCTCTCCTGACTCCCGTGATCGTTCCTAAAGGCTACTGCAAGGCGAAAGACAATCTGCTACATCAAACGGGTACCATGCACCACGATGGCGAGCCCGACCACGCGTCGATGCCGTTCATCCGCAGCCATGCCTCCAGAATCATCGCGTTGCCGCTGGTCACGATAAAGTAGGCCGCGTCCTGCCGCCGGATCCGCAGCACGTCCTGCCCTGTGGCCTCTTCGGCCAGCAGGGCCATCGCGATGACAGACTCAGGGGCATCGCCGCTAAGTTCCGCGTGCCGCTTTTTGTACCAGTTACCCAGCATCATCGCGCACCTGCCATTCCCGCGGCGGGTCCCCTTGGGCGACCCGACGGGCTGCTGATGCGGACTCGGTCCGACGCTTCGCAGCGAAGGAATGGAGAATCCGTATTGACCTCAAGGCCCAGCCTCAGACTGCCGCCCTCAAGCTCCACCATCGTGACGTGCAGCATAAGATGGTAGCCGTTGGGGCCTTCGACGGCCACGGACCGCAGGTGCTTCCTTGACAAGACCAGCATAGCAAAGTCTCCCTTCACACGACCGTTTGCCTGATCCATTCTCGCGCCAGGCGTCCGCCGGACCAGCACCGCTTCATCCATCCTGGCACCGGGCGGCCACGCAAGAGAACCAACCCCCTCGGCGTGGCTCTCTCTCCATAACCGCTCGCGGTGCGCCGACTTGCCGGCATCGTAGTACGCCGCATGATCCGGCCAGACGGAGCTGTAGCACTAGTCCCTGTCTCGATGCTCATGCCGGTCCCGGCGATCGTCTCTGTTCCGCTCGTGGCGGCGGTCGTAGGTGCGATCGTTACGCCGTTCCTGGGGCACCACGATAACCGTGTTGTGCCTCCGCTTGTCATCGTCGCAACCGGCAATACCGGCTGGTACCAGGACTGCGGCGATCACGGGCAAGGTCAAGACGGCCGCCATTCTCAGATTACGAGTACTCATACACGTCTCCCTCTCAAAACTCAGTTTGAACAACCGGTTGTATCTGGCTGTTCGCCGGGTTCACTGTCGTTCCATACCTCCGCCGGTAGGCTACGGGCGAGCGAAAACACTTGCACGACGGTCCCGGTAACGAACACCTGCGTCACCACGCCAGGCACCGTCTCGACTTCCGCTGTCGCCTCACATACCTCCACTCCGGTGATCCGCTTGATCTCCTGCCGCAGTGGCTCGGAGGCGCTCGCAAAGAGACGCCGGTGGAGCTCCTGCATCTTCGCGGCGCCTGCGGTGCTTTGGGCTAGAGCCTTCTCTGCTGGCGATAGGCGCCCCGCAAAGTGATCACCAGCGTGTCTCCGTTCAGGATCACTGACACCGACTGGGGCGCATGGCCCGTTCTCTGCTGCTCGAGGGCACCCGCCGCCAGGGCGATCTGCTCAGCCATGGTTGAGTTGCATTTGTCCATCGCGTCCATCCTTGGTTGCTGCGGCCTTCCCGCGCCACCGGAAACGTGATAACGCTTGTTGGTTCAAGGGGCCTCGTACCTCTACGCTCAGTGGCGTAGGTTCCATGAGTGCGAACTTGAACGTCGAATGGCGTGCCAGACCACCAGGAATACCACTGCTCCGACGACGGCGACCAGGAGGCTCCAGACATTGAAGCCTGTCACGCCGGCGGCCCCAATCGCCTTGAACAGCCAGCCGCCGATTACCGCGCCGACCATACCGAGAAGGATGTCGAAGGCAAGCCCCTCGCCACGCTTGTTCACGAGGCTGCTGGCAATGAAACCAGCGATGAGCCCCAGCACGAGCCAAGCGACTACGCTGATAACCATGATCCGTCCTCCTGACATAAAAAAAGCCGACGTGGCGCAGCACCCTGAGGTACTCGACCACGTCGGCTTACTCTTCAACAGGCCGCCCGGCACCGCCGGGCTGCCCTTCATCTAGTCATCCGACTTGGAGCCCATTCCGTATTGTCTGGGCTCCCTTGCCATCTCAATTATAGCCCGCATATCGGACAACACATGGAAATTCCGGAGGTCGTTGTTTATTCATCTGTTTTTATCCTCCCCCCATTTCCCGCTCCGCTTGGCCCAAGTCCTGAATTGCTCGGCCGTCCGAGCGGCCTCGCTGCTCGTGCAGCTGAAATGCACGCTTCCATCGTTGCCCGGCCGCCTACATATGCGCGGCGATAGGTGCATCGGCCTCGTGTCTCGTTGCCGCCGCCCAGCGATCGCTACGCGCACCTCGGGCAACAGGTCACGAACCATCCGATGTTCTGCCAACTGGCCGGCATCGAGCCGCATCAGATTGCCCTCGAGTTCCTTCAGGTGTCCCGTCAATAATCCGGACGAGGTCTTCCGGAGCTCACCGAGCATGCGAGGGGACGTGAAGATGACCAGGTGATCGATCTCGTGCGCCTTGGCGTTCTCCTGCAACCATTCCACGATCTGGTGCGCGAAACGGCGTTCCTCCTCCTCGATGTCGTGCGTCATGCCGCCTTGGCTCATCGGCCGCATGTGTTCTGCCTCCGGCAATGTGTTCTCAAGCCTGCCATGTTCATCAACGTGTTGCGTGCCTTGCTCGGTCAACCGGCAGCACAAGAGCCGACAATGCTCTGCATCCGCCAAGGCAAACCATGCGTGGTGTCGTCGTTCGACGTCAGTCCTTTGCATCGATGTTCTCCTTGCTGGTCGGTGCGGCCGTTCAGCACCACCGCACGCGACAACAAAAGCCGACGTGGCGCAGTACCCTGAGGCACTCAACCACGTCGGCTTACTCTTCAACGGGCCTCCCGGGACCGCCGGGCTGCTCTTTATCTAGTCATCCGACAACTTGTTATTCCAGTGTGTTGAGCGGAGTCTACGATCGCCCCGCAACCAGTGGATGCTATGGGATTATGGGTGAAGAAGGCAAGTGGATTCTCGCGGAGCTCCTGGTATCATGTTGCGCAAATGCGAGGTGAATGATGAAGACACAGGGCGAAATTGAGGCAGCTGTCTGCGAAGGGATCAACCGCTTCGAACGGGAGTACATGGGCCGCGGCCCCAAGGATATCCACGCCCACCTGATCGGCGATCTGCTCGTGGTTCGCCTCCACGGTGTTTTGACGGCCGCCGAACAGCAACTGGTCAAGTCCCTGCAAGCCGAAAAGGGACGAGACCTGCTCAAGCAGGTGAGAACCCAGCTGATCGAGACAGCACGACCGATCCTGGAAGCGATGGTCCAGGAGGTCACAGGCGTCAAGATTCTGAGCCTGCACCACGACATCAGCACGGCCACAGGCGAGGAGGTCGTCCTTTTCACGCTGGAGATATAACCGAAAGTTGTGGATTGGCGGCTGAAAGAAAAGCGGCGTACCCTTGGTGCATTGTGATTCAAGCAAGCACCGTTTCCACGAGGAAAGGATACGCCACATGCAGCAGGATACGGCCGGGAGTACCGCTTTGGCAATCGGGGTTCAGGACGTGCTGACCCAGGTGTTGCGGCAAGGAGCCCAGAAGATGCTCGCTCAGGCCATCGAGCAAGAGGTCCAGGACTACCTCGACCAGCACGCCGACCAGCGGGACGAGTTCGGCCACCGCCTGGTGGTCCGCAACGGCTGCAAGCCGGCCCGCTCCATCCAGACCCCGCTGGGGCCGATGTCGGTCCAGCAGCCCCGGATCGACGATCGGCGACTGGACGAACACGGCCGGCGAATTCGCTTCACCAGTCAGGTGCTGCCGCCCTACCTGCGGCGGACCCAGAGTATCGAGGAACTATTGCCGTGGCTCTACCTCAAGGGCATCAGCACCGGCGACTACCAGGAGGCCCTGCAGGCCTTGCTGGGGCCGAAAGCCCCCGGCTTATCCGCCAGCACGATCGTGCGGCTCAAGGAGACCTGGCGGCGGGACTGGGAGGCCTGGTCGAACCGCTCGCTGGCGGACAAACGCTACGTGTACTTCTGGGTCGATGGCGTGTACTTCAACATCCGCCTGGAGCAGGATCGCCAGTGCATTCTGGTGGTGATGGGAGCGACCGAACAGGGCCAGAAGGAACTGGTGGCCATCGTCGATGGCTTCCGCGAGAACGAGCAATCCTGGCTGGATCTGCTGCGGAATTTGAAGGAACGGGGCCTGGCCGTGGGGCCGAATCTGGCTGTCGGCGACGGGGCGTTGGGCTTCTGGAAGGCCCTGGCCCAGGTCTACCCGGCCACACGCCAGCAACGCTGCTGGGTACACAAGACCGTTAACGTGCTGAACCATCTGCCCAAGCGTCTGCAGCCGGCAGGCAAGAGCCAGTTGCGGCAGATCTGGATGGCTCCGGGGCGGGCGGAAGCGGCCAAGGCCTGGAGTCAGTTCGACAAGCAGTACCGGGCCAAGTATCCCAAGGCGGTGGAGTGCCTGGAAAAGGACCGGGAGGCGTTGCTGGCGTTCTACGACTTCCCGGCCGAGCACTGGGTGCATCTGCGGACAAGCAACCCGATCGAGTCGACGTTTGGGACGGTGCGGCTGCGGACGAACAAGACCAAAGGCTGCGGCAGCCGACAAGCCTGTCTGACAATGGTCTTCCAACTGGCCCGCTCGGCGGAGCGCTCCTGGCGAACGCTGAATGGAGCCCAGTTGCTACCGGAGATAATTCAGGGCGTCAAGTTCGTCGACGGCATCAAGGAGATCGCCGCTTGAACCCGCCTTCATCCACAACATTTGACAATATCTCTTCACGCTGGTCGAGTCCCCTCTCTTCCGCGCCACAAAGAGATAGCACGCGCCCTGTCCCTCCCGAAAACTCCGTCGTTCTTTCAAGACACCCACTTATGTTCGTTGCCAGCATTCACCGCGTCGACTGTTCTGGCCCGCCCCGGTACGGGAGGCATGGATAGGCATGGGCATTCTCTCGACGATCTTCCTGTTTCTTCGAGGCCATTGGGCAGCGGCCGTGCGTGCCGACGGCGCCATTCTGTCGATTCCCCCCGCCTTGCCGACAGCAGATGAGGCGTTGCTTGAGTCTACAAGCCGCGCTTGACGACGACACGGCCGGGATCGGACAGATTGGGTGGCCGGATGAGATTTTCGGGAGGGACACCCTTCGGGGTCGCGGCCAGTCACGTGCTGACAGGTTCATTGCCCCAGTCTGCAAATGTGACTCTTCAATCCGTAGCCTGGTCGCAACACGAAACACCCCCGCCCGGCACGCCTGAGTGCTTGTCCTTTGCTTCCGGACTGTTACCCCTTTCGCGGGCGTGTCTTCACCCGAAGCGTGTGGACCTCGAACGGACCGAACGATAGTTCGACCTGGTTGTTACGGCATCGCAGCGGCTGAGACCTTTCCTCCAGCAGGTCGACGAGTGCCACGGCTGCTGCAGGAATGCCGAAGCGGATTCGCGTTGTGCAGCCGGCCCCGTGGGACTCATAGAGTCGCACGATCAGTTCCTCGCCGTCCTCGGCTTTCTTTATCGCTTCAAGCACGACCGCCGGCTCGGAGATCTCCACGAGGCTGAAGCCGGCCGGGGCCGTTGCCTTGCGCGGCTTTGCCGACCAGACGCACAGCGGCACGTTCAGTTCGTAGGCTTCCTGGATGACCTGGCCGGCAATGTGGTTGCCCGCATGCGGCAGCAGGCTGTAGGTGAAATCATGCTCGGCCAGGTCAGCGACACGATCCGGCCAGAAGGAGGAGCGAAGCAGGTTCAGGTCCAGAACGTTGTCGCGGACCTTGTAGCCGTACTTGCAGTCGTTCAGCAGTGCCACGCCGTAGTCGCCCTGTGAGAGGTCGACCCATTTGTGGGCGGGTACCTCTTCCTTGGCCATATCCCAGGACGTGTTGGTGTGTGTCGGCCGGGCAATCGAGCCGAACTGTATCTCGCAGGTGGCGGTGTCCGTCCGCACGCGAACCGGGAAGCTCGTCCGAAGCATTCGGCGCGGCTCGCGCCAGTCTACATGGGTCACAAAGTCCAGTCGCCGGCTTCCGGCCGTCAGAATTACCGTTTGCGTCAGGCGAGACTGGCCGAACGCGTAGGACTGCCGCAGCGATGCCTGTGGACCGTCGACGGACGGAGCGGCTGTCTCCAGGCGGAAGTCATCGTACGGCTGGCTGGCGTAGTCGGCCGCAAAGTCCCACGCGTTGCCGGGGTCGGCATAAAGGCGCAGGCGGTTGGCAACCTGGCCGTCCCTAAGGACCTCTCGCCGGGCCAGTTTGTCGAAGATGGACGTGATCGCGCCGCTGGCATCAAACGTGACGCGCAGCAAGTCGTTCTCCAGGCGAGTGCGTGTAGATGTCGGCGACGCGGGTTTGGCGGCGGCCGCGGCCGCATCGACGATCGCGTAGCCCATCGCCGGGGCCGAGACCTGGTGCCAGGACCGGCCAATCTTGAGCCACTGGCTGCGCGGCCAGGACAGCGAGTTGCTGATGACGACGGGCTTACGAGCCTCGCCGGTGTTGATGCGCTCGCGCGATCTGCTTCCAGGCCTGGCCCGTCAATTCCGTTACCCGGGCCAGCATCGACTCATACCGGGCCAGCGACTCCTTGTAGACGCGAGTGATCGACGAGCCGGGCAGAATGTCGTGGAACTGGTAGAGAAGCACTTCCTTCCAGATGGCATCCAGCACGGCCGCCGGGTAGGCGAATCGGCCGAGCCGGCCCGCCAGGCACGCGGCGAATTCCAGTTCGCGCAGGGCGATCTCGATCTTGCGATTGTACCGCTTGCTGCGGGCTTGTGTTGTGAATGTGCCCTGGTGGCGTTCCAGGTAGAGTTCTCCGGACCACGCAGGCAGCCGGCTGGTATCCTTGCTCAGGCGGCGGAAGAACTGCTGCGATGTTTCCTGGCGAACCGGCGGCACGCCAAGCAGGTTCTTCTGGCGGCGCAGCCGTTCGAGGTGTTCTTCCCCCGGGCCGCCGCCGCCATCGCCGATCCCGAACAGGACGAGCATCTGGTCGGATATGTGCTTCTCGCGGAAGTTGCGCTCGGCGTCCAGCAGGGCCTGCGGCGAGGCGGAACTGTTGTACTTGCCCTCAGGCGGCATATGGGTCAGCACCCGGCTGCCGTCGATTCCCTGCCAGTGAAACGTGTGATAGGGGAACTTGTTGACGGTATTCCAGGAGATCTTGATCGTGCAGAAGTACTCTACGCCGGCCTTGCGAAGCAACTGCGGCAGCGCGCCGCTGTAGCCGAAGACGTCCGGCAACCACAGGACCTTCATGTCCTGGCCGAACTCCTGCCGGAAGAACCGCTTGCCCAGAAGAATCTGGCGTACGAGGGCTTCGGCGCCGGGGATGTTGGTATCCGCTTCGACCCACATTGCACCCTGAGGTTCCCACCGGCCGGCGGCGATCGCCTTCTTCACCCGGCGGTACAGGCCCGGGTAGTAGTCCTTGATCCACTGGTACAGGCTGCGGCTGGCTGGCGCCAAAGACGTACTCCGGATATCTATCCATAAATCGCAGGGCGGTCGAGAAGGTCCGAGCCCCCTTGCGAATGGTCTCACGGATCGGCCACAGCCAGGCCAGATCGATATGGCCATGCCCGATTGCCGACGCTCGCAGCGGGACATCCCCGTTGCGCCGCGCCAGTTCGGGAGCGAGGATTCGCCGCGCCTCCAGGGCCTCGGACTCCGTAAAGTCCCGCAGCCGTTGCGAGGCTTCCGTCAGTGCCTGGACAATCCGGGCCTGCCGGGCGGAGTCAGCAGGCAGTTGCTGGGCGAGGGTCAGCAGGACTTCGGTATCATAATGCAACTGGCGGAGCGGCTCGTTGCACACGGCGATACAGGCCTCTTTGAGCGTGCCGCCGCCCTGCACCTTACCGAACAGGTCGTTCATCCCGGCATCAGCCCACAGATCCACCTTTTGGCCGCTGCGGGCGCGCGATGATAGCGGTACGACGCGCTTGCCCGGCTTGCCCAGTTTGAGATTGAACTCGGAGTTCACGTTCGTCAATCCCTGGACCGGATTGCCGGCCGCGTCGACCACGCAGGCTTCTCCGTTGACGTCGATCAGCAGGACCACATTCTTGCCTTGCGCGGCGGCGGGAACTCGCCCGGTGAAATGGAACCACGCACAGTCGAATAGGCGACCCCAGACATCACCCGGGCGAAGGTGGAGGGACTGGCCGGTCCTGCGGCGGGCAAACGGTACCGGTTCAGGCGTCCGCCAGGCCCGCACGTCCAGATCCACGAGCGGCGTGTATATCCGATCCGTCATCCTGGTAAGTCGGTTCGTCAGCTGCCGCAACCTTTGCTCCATCGATCCAATACTCATAGAGACTCCCGCGACAGGCCAAAAGGTCCTTTCCCTTATTGGCGAAACCAGTATGACGATCGGGAAAGATGCATGCAACAGCCAATCGGCCAACTCTCATCTGCCGGCACCGGCACAACGGCAGTCGGAGTCCGGCAGGCCGTGGAACATGGCCGTCCCCCTTCGGAGGGCGGGAAACAGCACACGGATACTCTCACGCATGTGGATCCGCCGAATGGCCTTGGCAAACAGCAGGCCTACCGACACTGCTTCCGCCTCGTACAAAGTGCCATGGAAAAGAAGCATCTTGTACTGAAAGCAAGTTACATCGGCTCCCCGTGGCTGCCTGCAGCATGTCGACGTCAGGACCGTGGCATCGCCGCCCCCGAAGGCACGCGGGGTGGCCGCCATACAGGATTCTCTGTTTCCGTTAACCGCTCAGGATCATTTGGTAGCCGGCCGGCCAAGTGCACTTTGTCAAGGGTGGGGCAGATTTACGATGATGCCATCGGACGTGCACGAGGTAGCGAACAGACGGAGCGACGTCTTCGTAGTCGCAATGGTGTTAGCTTACGCGCCGTTCCCATCTGCCGCGTCACTGCGTTTACCAGGCGACTCCGGAATATTACAGGGTGATGTATATAGCATCACACGTATCGTGACTCGAATATCGCTGGAACCACGGCTGCAAGGACTTACGAAAGCAGACTCTCTACCCCGCTCTCAGAACCAGGTGTCGAACGGGGAGGGGACGGCCCATACCAGCCCGCGCCGTCCCCGCTCGGCTGCAAACCAAGGAGATGAGGCTACGCACGGTTGTTGCCCGCCTTCTTGTCGCCGCATCCCCTCTTTTTGCTCCCCTTCTGGTTGTCTCCCGCTCTTCATTTCAGCAATCAACGTCCCGTGCCAGTTGCGCTCATCATCGACTTCGGCAGCGGCACCTGTACCGGCCAGCCACGATGATCGTAGCACGACAGCGTAATCCTGTTGGCTGCCAGGTCCGCCGCCGGCAGCACGACGATCGTCTTGGCTTTCGTCGACTCCAGGTGCGCCAAGGCTCGACGTTTGCTGTTCAGCAGCAACTGGGCGACCTGTGGGTCGACACGCACCTCGATCCGCGACACGTCCGGGTGCGTCGCCGCTGTCTGAATCGCCCGCAACGCCTCAAGCATCACGGTCTCGCCGCTCTTGATCATGCCCGTGCCTGTGCAGTGCGGACAGTCGACGAGCATGCTTCGGATGATGCTCGGCCGCTGACGCTGCCGCGTCATTTCTATAATACCGAAACGGCTCATCCGCAAAATCTCGGCCCGCTCCTTGTGTTCCTTGAGGGCTTCGCGCAGGGCACGCTCGATCTCCCGGCGATGGCGCTCCATGTGCATATCGATAAAGTCGCAGATGATCACGCCGCCCAGGTCGCGAAGACTCAGCTGCCGGGCGATCTCGTCGGAGGCCTCCAGGTTGATCCGAAATGCCGATTCCTCCGGGTCCGGCGCCTCGCGGAACTTGCCGCTGTTGACGTCGATCGCCACCAGCGCCTCCGTCGACTCGATGACCAGATAACCACCGGATCGCAACGGCACCCGCTTGGAATAGATCTTGGCGATCTCATCCTCGACACCGTACTTGAAGAACAGCGGCTGGAAATCATCGTAGAACGAAACACGCTCGGCCAGCTTCGGCGACAACAGCCGCAGAAACTGCCTCGCTGACGTGGCGACGCGCTGGTTGTCGATCAGGATCTTGTCCACATCCATCGTGACAACGTCCCGCAACGTACGAGTAACCAGATCGCTCTCCTGGTAAAGCTCCGCAGGCGCCTTGATGCTGTTCTTACGCTTCTGTATCTGCTTCCACAAACGCACCAGGTAGTTCAGATCACGCTGCAGATCGCGCTTTGTCCGGCCAAGCCCCGCCGTACGCAGGATGAACCCCATATCGTCAGGCAACTGCAATTGGTTGAGCACGTCCCGCATCCGCCGCCGGGCGTCTTCGTCCTCGATCTTGCGCGATACGCCCAGCCGGCTCATGCCGGGCATCATCACAAGGTATCGGCCGGGCAACGCGACGTACGTCGTCAGGGTCGCACCCTTGGTGCCGATGCCCTCCTTGGTCACTTGAACAATGATCTCCTGGTTGCGCCGCAGGCATTTCTGCAAGGGCGGCCGCTCTTTACGGGGCGTCTTGCGCCCGACGTCCTCCGCCTCGCCGCCGCCCGGAAAATACTGGGGCTGCAGGTCGCTGATATGGAGGAAACCGTTCTTGCCCTGCCCGAAGTCCACAAACGCCGCCTGGATACTCGGCTCGACGTTGGTCACCACGCCCTTGTAAATATTGCCGACATGGCTGAGCGAGGCGGTTCGCTCGACGTAAAACTCCTGAAGCCTGTCCTGCTGGAACATCGCGATGCGGCACTCGTCACCCTCCGCCACGTTCACCAGCATGATCTTGCCAGCCGCGGCGGCTGCCTGCTCTTGCTCCTCCTCGGCGACATCACCCTCTTCACCCTCTTCAGGCTCTTCAGGCTCTTCCGCCTCTTCGGCCAACGGCGGCGCAACCGCCTTGGACTGCCCCTGCACCGCCCCCCCCCCGGCCGCTTCCCCTTCCTTGGCAACCGCCCCAGCCGCTTCCCCTTCCTTGGCCGCCGCCCCGGCCGCTTCCCCTTCCTTGGCAGCCGCCTGGCTGCGGCGCCGTCCGCGTCCGCGCCGGCGCCGTTTCGGCGCCGCGCCAGCGCGGCCGCCACTTTTCCTTCAGCCGCCTCCCCGTCGGCAACGGACGCAGCACCGTCCGTACCGGCCTCAGCAGCACCCGCACCGGCCTCAGCAGCACTCTCTGCCTTCTCATCTGCCGGTAGAGGCTCTACGGCAGCCTCTTTAGCCGATGCCGCAGTCTTGGCGTCTTTCTTCGGAGGCGCAGTCTTGGTTTCTTCCGTCGCTTCCGCTCCGGCCTTCTCAGCCGCCGCGGCCCCGGCCGTCCCCGGCTCGGAAGGCATCTCTGCCGGCTGGGTCACTTCATCGGCACCGGCCGTGCCCTTGCCTTTGCGGCCTCGACGGCGGCGTCCGCGGCGACGACGCGCCGGCTTCCCGGCAGCGGCGTCAGATGCCTCGGCTGCCTCGGCGGCAGGAGAAGCTCCGGCGCCGCGACGGGCCCCGGAAGCCGGCTCGTGCTCTTCGTCGAAGTCCTCGTCTGCCAGACGGGCAGCCTCGGCGACTTCATCCTCCTCAAAGGATTCCGGCGCCGGCCCCATGGGGATCTCGGGCACGGCGTCCGTCTCGGCCTCGTCGACCGGCTCGGAGGACTTGGCCGATGAGGTTCGGCGTGGCGGACGAGAAGGTGGCGCCTCCTCGCGGGCCTCAAAGGCATCCACCGAGTCGGGGAACCCCGAATCCTGTGACTTTGCCTGCTGCTCGTTAGAGTCCTGAACCTCGTCTGCGTTCGCCGGTTCAGGGGTCTGCGGATTTGTATCGTTCATGAACTCCGGCTCTCCTCAGGTAGCCGGGAGTGTGTGTCGCTCGGATAACCGTCCAGGATGTCCCGCGGGGCCCACGTGATCGAGACCCGAGTGGCGAGACTGGCATTCGGCTGCGCCGGCAAGCCCACAAGTTCGAGGACTTCGCTCGGCCGGACCGTCGAACCGCTTTGATACCGCAATCGCATTTGCAGACGATCGCCGTGCCGCTCCACCGCCACGATGAACGGTTTGGCATCCAACGACCTGGGTGGCTTCTTGGGGCCCATGTCGCGGCGGATAACCGCCGATGCCGCGTCGCGCAGCTGCTCAATCCGTGCGTCAAGTGTCGCGATCGAGACCCCTTCCAGGGGCAGTTCGATCAGGGTTTCCAGCGTCTGCCAGGACTCACTGGTCCGGCAACGCCAGCATCCCCGAATGCTGATCCCCCTCGAAACGCTCGCTTCCAGCCGACGGCGAACATCCGCCGGATCCAGAGGCTCCCTCAGCTGCACCAGCAGCCATTCCTCCAGGCCCCCGAGGCCAACCGGCCGCGGCAAAGGCAGCGAAAGCTTCGGGTTCGGATTGAAGCCCGCTGAATACTGCAGCGGCAGGCTGCCGCGAACGGCCGCCCTCTGAAACATGCGAAGCGTATCATGGTGCGACAGGAATCGCAGATCGCCCGTTACTTGAAACTGCACGGCGTATCGTAACACGATGGACGGTTTCTGTTCGGACAAGTCTCCTGCTTAACACTCCCGTTGACCGCAGCGCCTTCCGCGCGGCGGCTCTAGACTATTGAAATATCCATTTCCCGCCCTGTCTACACGATCTCGGGCAGGACTTTACGCGTTTCGTCCCGCAGATAGTTCAGCACGTTCCGCTCGTTCTCCAGCGTCAGCATATGCTTGGCGAGCCGCTTGCAGTGCGCAAACGTCACCGACCGGATGATCTTCTTGACCTCCGGAATATCCCCGGCCGCCATGCTGAAACGCCGCAGACCCAGTCCCAGCAATGCCATAGTATAGAGCGGATCGCCGGCCATTTCCCCGCACAGACTCACGAGGATCTTCGCCCGGTCCGCCATGCGGATCACGTTGCGCACCTTGCGCAGAATCATCGGATGGGCAGCGCTGTAGAGCCAGGCAACACGCTCATTGCCCCTGTCTACGGCCATCATGTATTGAATCAAGTCGTTGGTGCCGATGCTGAAAAAGTCGGCCTCGCGCGAGAACTGCATGGCGGCGTCGGCGGCAGCCGGCGTCTCGACCATGATCCCCACCGGGATATCCTTCCTGTACGGAATCCCCAGCTCGTCCAGATCTTCGCGCGCTTCGGAAAGCACCATCTTGGCCTGCCGCAGTTCCAGCAGCGTCGTGATCAGCGGGAACATGATGTACACATCCCCGTAGATGGTCGCCCGAAGGATTGCCCGCAGCTGGCGTTTGAAGATCCCGAGATTCTGAAGGCAGTAGCGGATGCTGCGACAACCGAGGAACGGGTTTCGCTCCGGGTCGGTAGTACGCTCCTGGGTCATCTTGTCGGCGCCAAGGTCGAGAGTGCGGATGACGACGGGTCGGCCTTTCATTCGCTCGACCACCTGTTTGTACGCGGCAAACTGGTCGTCTTCGCTGGGCTCGCTCTGACCGGTCAGGAAGAGGAACTCGGTGCGGTACAGGCCGATGCCTTCGGCCCCTTTTCCAATGCGCCGTCCACCTCGTGCGGGAATTCGATGTTGCCGGAGAGGTGCACCTGCACGCCGTCAAGCGTAATGGCCGGCAGCTCCCGCAATGTCTCCAGGTCCCGTACCAGCCGGCTGAGCTGTTCGCGCCGAATCTGGTAATGCTGAATCGTGTCCTGATCGGGCGTGCCGATCACCACGCCGTGCGTGCCGTCAACGATAATCGTATCGCCGTTGGAAACGCCCTGGGTGATATCGCCCAGACCGACGACCGCGGGAATCCCCCAGGATCTGGCCACGATTGAGGTGTGACTCGTCCGGCCGCCCAGGTCCGTCGCGATGGCAATGACCTTGTTGGAGTGCTCCAGTTCGGCGGTCTGTGACGGGGTCAGGTCGTGGGCCACGACCACGACCGGCTGGTTCATCCGTTCGATCGCATGTCGGTTCTGGCCGATCAGATGGTGAAGCAGCTTGCGCTCGAGGTCAGCCACATCCGTAGCCCGTTCACTGAGATAGCGGTCCTGCATCTGTTGAAACTTGTACTGGTACTCGCGCAGGACCGTGCTGACGGCGTAGGCAGCGGTGTACTGCTTTTGCGCGATCGTATCGAGGATCTGCTGGCGGCACCCGGTCGCGGGCCAGGACCGCCACGTGCCAATCGAAGATGGCCGCGGTATCTTCACCCAGCCGGCGCCCGACGCTCTCACGCAGCTGCTGATATTCGGCAAGCGTCCGCTGAAAGGCCTGCTCGACCTTCTCCTGTTCAGACGCGTGCTCCTCCGGAGAGATGCGACGGCGCGGAATCTGATACTCCTCGGTATCCAGCACCAGGGCTGGAGCCAAGGCGATCCCTGGGGAAACCGGAATGCCTTTCTTGCTGAGCATGTAAGAAACTCGTAGGAAGTCGGCGCGTCGCCTCGGCCGACAGGACGTTATGCTGATCCGTCCCGGGGGTCATCCGCCGGCACGCTACATCTCTTCGCCGAAGCCGGCATCGACAAGCTTGGCCAGCGAAGCAACGGCCTGTTCGGCATCGTCACCGACAGCCGCCAGTTCCAGCACGGTACCCTGCGTCGCCTCCAGGAGCATCATCTCCATGGGGCTCTTGCCGTCGACCTGTAACTGTCCTTTACGTACCTGCACCTCGCAGCCATAGCGATTGGCCAGGTCGACGAACTGCATCACGGGGCGCGCGTGCAGCCCTTGGCGGTTGCGGATCACTACCTGCCGCAAAACTTCCTTGTTCGTTTGCTGCTCCACTGGTCTGTGCAATGCTCACTCGTTCGGCCAGGCGGGCCGCAGCGCGAAACTACTTCGCGGACGTCTCACCGTCGGCTTCGTGGATCAGATCCACGATCTCCTCCGTGCGGGTCGCCTGACGCAGGAACTTGCGGAACGTATCCTTCTGAAGGTGACGGAAAAGGTTCTCCATGGCCTCCAGGTGCTTGTCGGGTTCGTTCTGAGGGCTCAACAGCAACACGACCGTATAGACCGGCGCACGATCCAGCGCGGCGAAATCCACGCCCCGGCTGGAACGGGCGATCGTCCCGACCATGCCCTCGACCCGCTCGTGCTTGACGTGTGGCACGGCCACACCCTTGCCGAACCCCGTACTGCCCTGATTCTCGCGGTGCACCAACGACCGCACGATCGACTCGACATCGTCCTGATTCAGGTGGCTGTGGTCGGCCAACGATTGAACGATCTCGCGAAGGACCCCGTTGCGATCCGTCGCCGTCAGATCCACGATAATCGAGTCTTCCTTGATAAAGTCGCAAAGCTTCATCGGCTGCCTTTCCAGAAATACACCTCACGCCTGCGTCGTATTGTCGCCTTGCCTCGGCGGATGCTTACGGTTGCGGACGCGCTCCTTATGCCGTGTCATCTGCGAGGACAGCTTGTCGATCACAACATCGAGCGCCGCATATAAATCCGTACTCGATTCGCGGGCCACGAACCGGACGCCGTGGTCGGCGTTAACGAGACCCTCAACGATAGGTACTTCGCCCTGTCTGTCAAGAACCGCCTCGATAGACTCGACGCGGTCGTAAAAACGCGTCAGCTTCTCAAGTTTGCCGACAACGTGACTCTTCAGTTCCTCGCTGACATCCATATGACGGCCGGAAACGATGACCTGCACGATCTGTCTCCTAGTTCTTACGTCATCACAAATTACGGTTAACGACTGACTTTATCTTATGCCGAAGATCCCGTCAACATCCTGCCCACCCGGCATTCGCGCCTGCCCGGGCCTGCCATTGTAGCATATCGACCTATTTACGTGGAGAATATATCGGCTGTGCCCAGCGATCCGGCGGTCTATCGCCTGTCTGCCAGGCCTTTGCAAGAGCCAGAGCCCATACCTGGGCGGCGCCGGCCAGTTTCAGGGCCCTTGCCGCGGCCCTGAGTGTCGCTCCCGTGGTCGTCACGTCGTCCACGAGGCACAACCTGCTGCCACGCATGTCGATCCGGCCCGGGACGTGAAAGACATTTCGGACGTTTGTCAGTCGCTGCGCATGGCTGAGACCCACCTGCGGACGGTGACGCCGAGCGCGCAGGACGGGCCAGACCGGTTTGCCGGCCCGGCGAGCCACCTGCGACGCCAGATCCTGCGTCGGCCAGCAGAGCCCCCGCCCCAGCGAGCGCGTCCACGACTGCGGGATCGGGACGAAGGCATCGAATTCGTCCCGCCACGGCTGGCGGGACAGCGCCCTTGCCGCCAGATTCACCAGAACCGGCTCGATCGCCAGCGAACGCAGGAATTTCCACTTTACAATGGCCCTTCGCAGCATAGTGTTGTAACGCCCGGCGATCGCAATCGCTTGCAGCGGTGACGGATGACTTCGACACGCGCCGCATCGGCCATCGTCAGATGAGTCATCCGGCTCGGACCCACAACCAGGACAGTAGACATCAACAACGGCAGAGTTCAGAGAGCGCAGACAGTTCGTGCATATCCGCTGGGGTCCCTGGCGATAGCCCGGCTGCAGACACAAGGGACACTGCCATGGCCAAAGCAGATGACATAAGGCGGCATTGAGAGGTCGCAATGCGGACTGATCATGTCGCCCGTAGTCCCGATGAGTCACGCGCCGCCACGTTGACAGCATGCATTCTCTCCCTAGACTAGCCAGATCACCCGCAAGGAGGCAGTGGATGAGGTTACCTGAATTTGGATTGAGCGACAAGGCGCTGCGCACCGTCGAGCAGCCGATCAGCTTCCTCATGGCAGCAGCTGTCAGCAACCCGAACCTGATCAGCCTGGCCGCGGGTCTGATCGACTACGCATCGCTTCCTCTGAAAGAGGCCAAATGCCTCGCTGGGGACATCCTGGGCAACACCAAGACCGGCCAGACCGCCCTGCAATACGGCACGACGCACGGCCTGGCCGAGATGCGGGAACTGCTGCTGGAACACCTGTGTCGCCTGGAAGGCTGCCGCCCGAGCGATCTGTCGCTCAAGCCCGATAACTGCATCATTACCGAAGGCTCCCAGCAGGCGTTGTACATGGTCACGGACGTCCTGGTGAACCCGGGCGATATCGTGATCACGGCGGCCCCGACCTACTTTGTCTATACAGGAACCCTCGTCTCGTTCGGTGCACAGGTCTACAGTGTGCCGATGGACGAGCAAGGGATGCGCACGGACAAACTTGAGGAGCTCCTGCAGGATCTGGATCATCGCGGCCTGCTCGACCGGGTCAAGCTGATCTACGAGGTAACCTATTACCAGAACCCGACCGGCCTGAGCCTTTCCGCCGACCGTCGCAGGCATCTGGTCGAGCTGGCCCGCCGCTATAGCAGGAAAAACCGAATCCTCGTGCTGGAGGATGCCGCCTACCGCGAACTGCGGTACGACGGCCCGACATGGCAGAGCGCGAAGGTATCCGACCCGGACAACGAGTTTGCCGCCCTGTGCCTGACGTTCAGCAAGCCGTTCTCGGCCGGGCTCAAGACTGGTTATGTCTTCCTGCCAGACGATCTGGTCGACCCCGTCCTCCAGACGAAGGGCAACCAGGACTTCGGCAGCTGCAATTTCGCCCAGCACCTGATCTATCGCGCCATGTGCGACGGAGTGTACGACACGCACGTCGAACGGCTGCGCGAGGTCTACCGTGCCAAGCGAGACACGATGCTCGATGCGCTGGACGAATACCTCGGCGATCTGAAACCCGAGGTGCGCTGGACTCGTCCCAACGGTGGCCTGTATGTGTGGCTCACCCTGCCGGACTGGGTCAACGCCGGCCGGGACCATGCGCTCTTCAGACTGTGCATGGAAAAGGGTGTTCTGTACGTGCCGGGAGAATACTGCTATGCCCCGTTGCCGGGCGAGCGGGCACCCGGGCATGAGATCCGCCTGTCCTACGGCGTGCAGGATGCTTCGAGCATCCGGGAAGGTGTTCGCCGCCTGGCTGAAGCACTCCACCAGATTCTGGAGCAGAAGCCGGCCGGCGGCAGCGCGGCGGCCAGGAGTTAACCCTCAGCATGATCGAAACCCTTCATAAGTACGTCGCGCGGGAACTGCTCAAGACCTTTGCGCTGACGGCCATTGGCCTGACCCTGATGTTCGCGATGGGGGGCGGTCTGCTGAATCTGATCCGCGCGGAACAGCTCAGTGCCGCCGACGTCGCCAGGCTGCTGTTCTGGTTCATTCCGCTGGTCGCCTCGTTCATGCTGCCGATCGCAGCCCTGCTCTCTTGCGCGCTGGTCTACGGCAGAATGGCGGCTGACAACGAACTGGACGCCTGCAAGGCCAGCGGCATCAACATCCTCCGGCTCATGGCCTCGGCCGTGGCCTTGGCCCTGGCCGCCGGCGGCATCAGCTTCTACCTGAGCAATTTCAAGGTGCCGCAGCTGGTCAAGCGCGTCAACGAGGTGGTCCAGCGCGATTTTCAGGATATGCTGGTCGCGCGGCTCAAGGAACAGGGCCATATTAAATTCAAGAATTATGTGATTTACGCGGACAGCGCCCAGAAACTTGACCTGGCGGATGCGACGAGAGTCCTGGGCCAGGATGATCCCGACAAGCAGGTCGTGCTGTTCCAGGGAGCCGCGTACGTGCAGTTCCATGATGAAGACCCGGTCCAGACCGGCACAGCCGAGAAGGTCGTGGTCGTCTTCGATCGCGGGAAGAATCCCCCCGAGCCGACGGTCAAGCTCCTGGACGTGCGAGAGTTCAATCATAACCCGGCGCGGTTCATGCGCAATGAACGACGTAATGATCGAGAAGTGCAGTTGCTGGGGCTGCCGACCGGGCGTTTCCGTCTGAAATTCCTCGACCTCGGCGAGTCTGTTTCGCTACCGGCGCGATCCGTCGCAGACCCCGCCGGTCAAGGCCAGGCTCGCCTTGTTCCGCCAGCGAATCAACGGCGTGTGGCTGGCCCAGGATTTCATGCACAAGCTGGTCAACGACGGGCAGGCGAGGTTCAAAGGCGATGCTGCGGATATGCGCGTCCGGCTCAAGGGCGAGTGCATGGCCGACATGGAAGGCCGACGCGGCAAGGTGATGATGCGGGGGGATGTACGAATCGACCAGACGACCCGCGATCGCACCCGCACATATCGAGCCCGAAAGGCCGACCTGTTCATCCAGCCCTCGCAGGACGCCATGATGATCAGCTTGGTCCTTCGCGACAATGTGAAACTCCGCGACCGCTCGGAGTCTCCTGAAGAGGTAACGCAGGCGAGCCCCTGCGACGTGCCGCCGGTGACGATCCCGCTGGCCATGGTTCCCACGAAGGAGCACTACACGGACGAGCAGATCCTCAACCGAACGATCACCCTGCAGATGCCCCAGCCCCTCCAGGAAGAGCAGGCCAACCTGACGAATAAGGTGGGCGACCTGCGGCGCGAGATCACTGCGGCCATCCATGCCCGTCTGGCGATGTCCGCCAGCACGATCGTACTCGTCCTGCTGGCAGCAGCGCTGGGCATTCTGCTTCGCGGCGGGCACGCGCTGACCGCCTTCGGTGTGGCCTTCATCCCGACCGTCATCGTGGTGTTGATGATCACAACCGGAAGAACGCTGGCCGAACAGGCCCACACCAGCGTCCTGGGCCTGCTGCTGATGTGGGGCATCCTGGTCGTCGTGGCGATCCTCGATGGTGTGGTTATATTTGGCGGGATACGCCGATGAAGATAATCGACAAGTACATCGTCCGGGCGTTCCTGTGGAACTACCTCATCTCGCTCTGCGTCATGATGAGTCTGTACATCATCATCGACCTGTACATGAACCTCGACGAGTTCCTGAAAAACAGCGACCCGGCCCTGCGCGTCGTCGCTAACATCGTCAGCTATTACGGCTGCAACCTGTTCGTCTATTTCTCGCAACTGGCGGGATTGATCACCATTGTCGCAGCAGCCACGACCCTGGCCCGCATGCAGCGATCGAACGAACTGCCTGCGATGCTCGCCAGCGGCATGTCGCTCTATCGCGTAGCCGCGCCACTGATCGTCATGTCGTTGCTGATGAACGGGCTGTGGATCGTCGACCAGGAATTCGTTATTCCAGGCATCGCCGACAAACTGGCCCGGCCGCGCGACGACGCCGAAGGGCTGCGTGCATACCAGGTCTGGTTTGTTCCGGACGGCAATGGGGGCCTGCTGTCGGCGCTGAACTATTCGCCCGCGTCCAAGAAGATCCGTCACATGCTCGTGATCCGGCGCAGTCCGGAAGGTTCGCTGAAAGAGGTCATCACCGCGGAGATGGCAGACTGGGACCCGACAGCAAAGGTATGGGATCTGACACGCGGCCGGTCATACCCGGACATGCCGTTCGCCTCGAACGACCCGGCCCGCCAGCAGACGCAGATCCGCCCGCGCAGTGTCGCCGTATATAACGGCGGTCTGAACCCCAAGGAACTGATGTACCGCCAGAGCGCCCAGTGGACCGATTTCCTCAGCCTCAGGCAGATCAGCCAGATGCAGAAACAGGAGCTCGGTCCGCAGACCCGTCTGGCGAAGGTCAAGCACAGCCGTGTAACCACGCCGATCATGAACGTGATCATGTTGATCATCGGCATCTATGCGTTTCTGCACCGCCACCCCCGGCCTATCGTCAACGACGCCACGATCAGCCTGGTGCTCAGCGGTTTTGTATTTGCCACCACGTTCGTGGCGACCAACCTGATCAACTGCGCAAACGTATCCTCAGTTGCCCGCGTGGCTGCCTGTTATGATCTTCGCCCCAATGGCCGCCATATTACTGGACTCGGTCGAGACGTAACGGGCTGCGCAATGCCCCGTTATAGACGCCGATAGCCGCTCCAGAATCCCTGTTTTCAGGTGCGCCACGGGCAGCCTATCTGCAAGTGCCAGACTTTGAAACCGCTTCCAGGAAGATTCGTCGCAACGATAGCAACGGATCTGAAAGCCACACTCCCCCTGCATCCCGATTTGCCTGTTTTCCGGGATATCATAGGTTTCCCATGCAGGATTGACCCGCCGCTTCCGGCCGGACGAATCGAAGGGCCGGCAGCGGGACGCAGCCGAGACGGTCTTCGGACCGTCATCAAGCCAGGCCCCACAGGAGGGGCACCTGTACTATTCGCCACTTCAGGAAGGAGCGAACACGCATGGCCGTGTTCACTAACTACACCCGAATAGCAGTCGCTTTGTCCGTGATCTTTTTCGTCAGCAGCATTGCCAGCGGTTTTGTGATCGATGGCCAGTTGGGCGACTGGGGCGTGACCCCGTTCGCGAGCTGGACGTCAGATAGCGCCGCAGCGCAGATCGTCGACAACTGGGGCGATGGTGCCGGCCAGACCGGCGTCTACCCCCACGGCGGAGAAGTGTTTGATCTGGAGGCCGGCTACGCGTCGTACGATAGTGCCAACCTCTACGTAGCGGTCGTGACTTCCCTGCCAGCCGACGGTGTGAACGATCCATATGGCAGGCCGCACCACATAATGCCCGGCGATTTCGCCATCAGCCTGAACGCAGTGACAGGCTACACCTGGGGCATCATCGGGTCCGGCCCGCTGATAGGTACGGTCGTTCATAACCCTGCATGGTCGCTGCCGGACGGGTCGATCGGCATTCCTGCCAACGGCCCGTCAACGCTGTCTGGTGGTACGCAGACGGGACTCGCCAGCGCGGTCTACGCTGATCTTGGCGTGCTGGAACCGGACGGATCGCACACGTATGGCGTCGAAATGGCGATCCCCTGGTCCTTGTTTGGAACGGAAGGCCCGGCTCGCAGTGTCCAGTTTCATTACAGCATGACGTGTGGTAATGACGTGCTGAACTGGAGCATGGTGGTACCGCCGAACGTGCCGGAGCCGAGCGTAATCGCCCTGATGGGCATCGCTCTGGCCAGTCTGCCGCTGCGTATGTGCATGCGATCGAGAAGGACCACGGCGTAAAACCACGTCCACCCGACGTGAAAGCAGTTCTCCGGAGCCGGGCCATCGTTGCCCGGCTCCTTTATTTTGTTACGAGCAGAGCCTTCATGAGCCGACCATCGACGCGGGCAACCCGACGAAGAGCCGGCTGTCGATATCCATCAGCGGATCGATCTCGCCGGACAGCGCTGCCCGGGCAAAGACAACGCCGGGCCGGTCGGCCCGCATCGCCCGGGCGAGTACACCAAGCCCTTCTGGCAGGCTCGTCTGACGGATACCGTATGCCTCGCGAACCGTAGACAGCGCAATATTTCCCAGCGCACGACGGGCGTGCATCGCGCGGGTGAACATGTCTGCTGGCTCCAGGCCAGCCGTCCAGCCGGACCGACAGATGAAGGGCTTTCCATCGAGACCGGCCATCGCCCCCGGCGAGCCCAGGAGCACAACAAGGTGCCGCAGACTGCCCCGCGCACCACAGCGTACGGCCAGAACCTGCGGACCAAGATCCGGGTCGTCAAAATCTGATGCCGAGCTGATCGTCGCGGCGATCTGGCCACTGTAAGCATTCCATGAATCGGGATCGTCATCGCGTGGCGCGGCCGGCACTGTCAGCTTCGATCCGACGAACGGGCTCATCGACGCGCCCGATTGACAGGCCTGCTCAAACCCAAGCCAGACCAGTTCATCCAAGGCGGCCAGAGTCCGCTCGGCGCTTTCCCGCTGGAGAAGACTGCGAGCGGCCTCTTCGAGCTTGGCACGGGTAACGAAACCATCGGGAGTCTGCACCTCCAACCCCAGAACATTGTTGATCCGCCGACGGCCGGCCTGCGAGAGGGACAGCCGGGCCAGTCCCCACAGGGATGCATGCGAAGGCATCAGCCATCGCAGCAGGGACGGATCGCGCCGAAGGTGGCCGGCAATGCTGAGCCTCTCACCGGCCTCGCGCTGGGACGAATCGGTGATCGGAAGAAAGACGGCTGCCTGGTCGCCATCGTAATCGGCGTTCAGCAGCATATTGGCAAGCGGGTGCAGCCGGATGACCTTTTCCGGAATCCGCACGGGATGGAACGCCAGGATGGACGTCGGCAGGACACTCGGCGCGCGGTTCAGCAGTAGCCACGACTCCGCCATGATCGCATCAAGCGTTTGCGCAGCCTGCTCACTACGGGTGGCGGCGACGCCGAGCCCAAGTTTGCGATCGACGAACGGCCCGTAAAGGGTCCATGCAATCTCGTCCGCCAGGCCGAGTTGGTCGATACGCTGACGGCCAGGAGCAAGGACCGTCCGCCCCGAAAAAACCACGCGGTTATTGCGGGCCAGATGGTTGATCGTCCATGTTTGATCTGTCGGCGGCAAGGCGCCATCCGGCTGGCGCGGCGCCGGGAACAGCGCCTCCAGGTAGGCGCGGAGATGCTCGCGCAGCTGCCTGGCAGCGTGCTCCAGCATCGCGGAGGGCGCCTTCTGCCGCTGTAGGCGCACCAGTCGGTCGTTGACCTGGCGCAGGGATTGCCCTTCCGGCCGGTCCTCCAGTAATCCGATCTCGGTCAGATCGCGTTCCTCGGCCCAAGGGTGCGGCACCGGCTGGGCAAGTCTGAGTACGGGGGGTTCCGGCGGCGCAAAGTGGAAAGACAACCTCGGCTCCGGCCCGTCGGACAGTTCCGCGCGGATGCCTGCGGCTTTGAGGTTGCGCACCGTATCCGCGAACTGCGGCGAAGGTAGACCCACCTGCGTGATTGTCTCTCCTGAGGCGATCCGGCCAGCCAGGGCCTCGGCATCCGGGTGGCTCGCAGAGCGGGTGTTGAACGTTTCCTGGATCAGCTCGAAGGCCCCGGCACCGCGAAGCGTCAGGTACTCAAGCTCGCCTTGCATGTTCGCCCGTTGCCGATCGACCGTGCAATGGATCTTGTCAGCCGCGAGGTGGCGTGTCTTGCCCCAGTAGATCCAGCCTGCCAGGCTGTGCATATCGAGCGGCCTGCCGATTCGGCTGCTCAGCAGCCGCTCCATACCTGACGGGTCTAAACCCACTTTTTGCAGGCGCGCCAGGATCTGCTCAGATGACGGCGCACCGAAAGGAGGAACGATCGCACGAGTCCCCTCGGCGCGTGCGATGCGAGACATGACCGCCTCGCGCTGCTGGCCGAAGTTCAAACGTGTGTGCAACCCGATGAAACTGTAAATCAGTTCAACGGGAGTGCCGTCGCTGAGGTGCGGCATCTCCTCGTCAAGCAGGATCCGGCTGACCACTCCCGCCGTGCCATGTCGATTGCTGATCTTGTCGCCGACCTCCAGAGGCCGGCCGCCCTGATCCATCTTCGCGGCAGCGGACTGGCTCACAACGACGCCGTCCTCATGGGTGTCGCCGCCCCAGGAAATGAACGCCGTCAGCAGATTCCTGCCGCACCAGACTTCTTCGACCGCAGGTTCGTTGCCCGTCTGGATCAGTGCTGGTTCGGGGGTCTGGGCGGGCAACCATTGCCTCATCATGTTTACGCCCATCAGCAAGCGGTTGGCATCGCTGTGTTCGAGGAACGGCACCATCGACGCCCCAACGCCCAAGGCCGCTGCCGGGCTCGGGTCTCGGATAATCAGCCTGCCGCCGCCGATCTCGGCCCCGACAGCCACGTGCAGTATACGGCCGATGTTGCTTCCTTCGGGTGTTTCAATCGGGCAGACCCGGCCGACCTGACTGGGGTCAAACACTTCCGTGCGGTCAGGGACGTAGATCCGGCGAAGATGCTCGCAGCGGGCCAGCCAGTTGATGTCGTCCAGAGGCTGGGCCGACTGGACGAACTGGCGAATCCATGCACTGATCGGCAGCCATGTCCGCGCGAGCGTTTCGTCCCAGGTCAGGTCAGCAGGTGCATCGCCAAGACGCTGTTCGATGAAGTCGTAGACCTGTTCGCCGACACAGCGAATCTCCGCCTGATCGAGTCTGTTCCCGAGAGGCTACGGGCAGCACGACATACTGCTTGCCGTCAATCTCAAATACCCCGTCGTCGTTCGACTGGGGAACATCAGGCAGATCGACAGCAAGTTCGCCATGCTTCGTCGAAAGCAGAATGCGCATATGGCAGGTATATCGCGACGAGGGTTTGCATAAGTAGCCTGCCAGCGGAACACGCTGGGCCAGCAGCGCGGGTAGAGTGTCATTAAGCATCGCATCGAACGATGCCTTGTGCCAGGGGGCTTGTGTCTGGATCGCCATGATCATTCCTCCGGTTCCTGGTGCAGCTGGCTGCCACGCGTCCGCCAGTTTCTTGACCGTGTAATGAAGCCTGGATTTGGCCGTGCCGGTAGGAATGCCCAGCCGGTCAGCCACGTCCGACATCCGCAGATCGGCCTCGAACACCATCGCGAGCATCTGGCGACGATCCTCCGGCAACTCCGCCAGCAGCCGGCCGACAAGTTCGTGCTGTTCAGCCAGCTCCGCCAGTTTCGCCGGGTTCTGGGCGGCCAGGTCCAGCATCCAGCCAGGCGTCGCTTCGACCTCGTCGCCTGCGGGATCTATCGCCGGCTGAAGACTCTGCCACCGGCGGGTGCGCATCGATCGAAGGTGGTTAAGTGCCAGGTTGGTGGCGATGCGCAGGACCCACGCCTTGACGGTTCCATGCCCCGACCATTGCTTCGCTCTTGTCCAGACCCGCAGGAAGACCTCCTGCGTCAGATCTTCCGCCGCAGCCGCGTCGCGGACGATCCGCTGGATTCGGCCCAGCACACACGGCCGGTAGCGAGCCATAAGCTTCTAGCGCTTCTGGATCTTGCCGGCGGATGCCAACGAGTAAGGTCTCATCAGGGCCCATGCATGCTCCCGATCTTCTACCCTCTCAGACACCCGGCGGCGAGGAATGGTTCAAACAACGAGATGCGCAGCGACAGAGATTCGCGCGGACGACGCAGATCCCGCGCGATCTTCGCATCGGAAACGGACAACGGACAACTGACTACGGACAAAGAACTACGTCGTATACTCCGCATTCAGTGTAACGTAATCATGCGTAAGATCGCTGGCCTGTATGAAGCCTTCGCCCGACCCGATGCCCAGGTCCACTTCGACCGTCACCTTCTCGGCCTTCATGGCGTTGGAGAGCGTGGACGCGTCGAACTTTGTCGGCGTACCATTGCGATACACGAGAATGCCGCAGATCGTGCAGCGGAGCCTGGAAACGTCCTTGACGCCCGGCGCGTAGCCGACAGCCGAAACGATCCGGCCCCAGTTCGGGTCATTGCCATACATGGCCGTGCGAACCAGCGGGCTGGCCGCGATCGTGCGGGCGACTGCATCGGCGATCTGGTCGTTTCGCGCCCCGGTAATGATCAGTTCGATGCGCTTGGTGGCCCCCTCACCGTCACGAACGATGTGGCTGGCCAGATCCAGACACACGGTCGACAGGCCCGATTCAAACTCGCTCAGCGCCTCGGCGCCTGCCACACGTACACCGGCCGCCCCGCTGGCCATCAGCAGCGCAAAGTCATTCGTACTCATATGACCATCTACCGTCGCACGATTGTAAGCTGGCCTCGATCGCATGTCGCAGCGACCGCCGCAACCCCGCCACACCGACCTGCGCATCCGTCGCCAGGAACGTCAGCGTCGTAGCCATCTTCGGCCCGATCATCCCAGCACCCTTGGTCGTGCCGACGACATTGCAGGACTTGCCCCCATCGATCGCCACGTTGACCGCCGAAGTCTTCTGCCAACGGTCGGTCGTGCAGATCGCCTGCGAAAACTTGTCGAACGCATCCGGCCCGGTCGCCAGTGTCTTCAAAGCACCAGCGATTCCCCGGCGGATCTTCGCCATGTCCATGATGCGTCCGATCACGCCGGTGCTGGCAACCATCACCTGCTCCAGCGGACAGCCGACGAACTTCGCCACCTGCCGGCACATCTCGGTCGCGTCGCGCATCCCCTGCCGACCGGTACATGCATTGGCGTTGCCGGCGTTAACGACGACCGCCCTAACGCGTCCCTTGTTCTTCTTGAGATGGTCCCTGCTGACAAGCACAGGCGCCGCCTGCACCAGGTTCGTGGTAAACATCGCTGCAGCCGGCACGGCCACGTCCGCAACCAGAACAGCCACGTCGAGCCGCCCGCCAGCCTTGAGGCCACAGGCCGCGGCGCCGCATGAAAACCCGGCCGGCCAGGACAACAGATGAGACGACTGTGCCGGCGCCGCTTTGTCTTTGGAGGATTTCGCCTTGCTCATAGGTAACGTTCTACCATTCGAAAGGCAGGCATGCACCTACCACAGTTATGCTTGCCCCTTCGGGGGCAGTTCGCCACTGCAATGGACAACGGACCACGGGCAACAAACAACTTCAACAAAGCAACCCCGCCGTCTCCGGCAGGCCGAACTGCAGGTTCATGTTCTGGATCGCCTGGCCCGACGCACCTTTGATCAGGTTGTCGATCGCACTGATCACGACCAGTTTGCCGGCTGCCACGCGTACGGTAATATCACAGAAATTCGTAAGCGCCACATCCTTCGTGCCGGGCAGGTCCTTTCGCACCCGGATGAACGGCTCGTTTTTGTACTGTTCTTCCAGGACAGCCAAGGCCTCTTCCGCCGTCATCGGCTGTTTGGGCTTGAGGAAGATCGTCGCGAGGATCCCCCGGTGCATCGGTACCAGGTGCGGCACGAAAGTCAGATTCATCGGCTCGCCGCCGATCGCCTCCAAAGTCCGCTGGATTTCGATCATGTGCCGATGCGTGCCGACGCCGTAGGCCTCGAAGGTCTCGTTACGTTCTGGAAAGTGATGCTGCGGCTTGGCGTCCTTGCCGGCCCCGCTGACACCGCTGGCTGCCGAGACGATCAGGTCCTGCGGCTCCACCAGCCGCGCTTGACGAACGGGGCGATACCGAGAAGTCGAGGCCGTCGGATAGCAGCCCGGATTGGCCACCAGCTGCGCCGAACGCACCTGCTCGCGATAATACTCAGGCAGGCCGAAAACCGCCGCCGCCAGGTTCCGCGCGTCGCCATGCGGATGCTCATACCACTGCTGGTAGTCGGCGGCATCCTTGAGACGGTAATCCGCCGACAGGTCTACCACCTTCATGCCAGCCGCCAGGAAACACGGCACGCTCTGCATCGCCACCTTGTGCGGCAGGCACATCAGGGCAACGTCCGCCTTGCGGGCGATCGCCTCCGCGTCGATCGGCTCACAGCGCAGGTCGATCATCTTGCGGAGAGGCGGAAAGATATCGGCGATGGCTGGCTGCGGCTCTCTCCGCGAAGCCAGAGCAGTAATCTCGGCATGCGGATGGCGCAGCAGGATCCGGATCCCCTCATAGGCGGTGTACCCCGTAGGACCAATGATCGCTACCCGCACATTCTTCATGGTGATCTACCTCTTTGCCTGACGACACGGCCTGCAGAATCCGAAGGGCCATTCTGTTGCCCATATCAGCCGAGAGCACACTTGCTCGCCGCTACAACGGACCACGGACTACGGACGACACACAGCCGTACGCACCCAAAAGAAAGGCCCCGCCATAGCGACAGGGCCTGGGAAAGAACACGGTTGTACCGACAAGCCGCCCGAAGGCAACATCCGGTCTAGCGCTTCGAGAACTGGAAGCCACGGCGGGCACCACGCCGGCCGAACTTCTTGCGTTCCTTCTTGCGCTCGTCACGGCTGAGCAGGTTATGCTCACGAAGGGCTGGCTCGAACTCGGCGTTGGCCACCTTCAGGGCCCGCGCCAGTCCCAGCATCAACGCATCCGCCTGGCCGTGGAAACCGCCGCCCTGCACGTTGGCGAACACGTCCCACCTGCCGACCTGCTCAGTGACCACCAAGGGCAACTGCGCGAATTGCGGTCGCGCACTTCGTTGAAGAACTTGTCATACGGCTTACCGTTGACCTCGAACTTGCCTTCGCCAGCCTTGATCCGCACGCGGGCGACGGCCGTCTTTCGCCGGCCGGTGCCCCAGTAATACCCATACTTGGGACCGGCTGCCACGGCCTGCCGCTCGGGGGCCATGGCCACCTGACCTGCCTGCTCCACCATCGTTTCCATAGGCTGATCGCCCACAGCAACCTCCAATTCAGTCGAATGCTCTAAAAGTGCTCGCCTTGTCTTCCTTCAAACGGGCAAACGGCCCATAGCCAATTGCCCCAAGCGACTTACAACTCCAGGGCCTCAGGATTCTGTGCCGCATGGGGATGCTCAGCATCACGATAGATCTTGAGCTTCTTTATCATCGCCTTGCTGAGCTTGGTCTTGGGCATCATACCCCATACCGCCAGCTTGATCACCTGGTCGGGGTGCCGACTGATCATCTGCTCGTACGGGATGACCTTTCGGCCGCCCGGGTACCGCGTGTAATAGTCGTACCACTTCTGCTGGGCCTTGTTGCCCGTCACACGGATCTTCTCCGCGTTGATCACGACAACGAAATCCCCGGTGTCCATATTCGGGGTATACGTCGGCTTGTCCTTGCCCATCAAGATCGCAGCCACCTTCACTGCCAGCCGACCAAGCACCTGATCCGTTGCGTCGACCAAGTGCCACTTGGGCGTCAGATCACCGGCCTTTGCAACGTAACTCTTTTGCATCAATACAGTT
The DNA here is from genome assembly GCA_963787325.1 of uncultured Planctomycetota bacterium. Taxonomy (GTDB): domain Bacteria; phylum Planctomycetota; class Phycisphaerae; order UBA1845; family JANYLN01; genus CAWBCK01. The sequence continues at coordinate 3,395,708 of CAWBCK010000005.1, read as the reverse complement.
CGAGCCATTTTTTCCCAATCCTGCCTACTCGATTTTCTCGCGATGCGGCTATCCCAAGCGGCGCTTACGGCAGCAGTGCCAAACGCAGCAAGAGCCGAAGAAACCGTAGATTATAAATACCGAACGCATTGCGTCAAGTGACCCCGCCCAGCCTCCTTCAACTTCCTGAGTCTTTCTGCGCCCGATAATACGTAGCCGCATCCCGACGTGTTGTCAGACACTTCGCCGGGGCCGGGGCTTAACCCTTCCGAGGGGGGTTGAGACACGTAACCGATGCCGGGGGCAACGTCTTTCAGTCCCTGCCAGGTGATTCTTCTCGCCAGGAAACATCCCCAATCAGAAAAGCGTCTATCAGTACCGCAACTCTTGCACAAAGGGAGCTGGTCCTGGGATGGGTTCCGCCGGGGCAGCCTCGATGCCGGCGCAGCCCCCCTTGGGCCGTCCGAAGGTGGGACACGGCGTCTTGTCCGGCATGTACAAAGGATCGGCTGTTTGCCGACAAGTATACGGGGGGAAGTGCGGATAATATTGGCTGGCCAGGCATTGCGAGGTATCTAGTCATGAATAACGGGACGCGACGGGCATTTGTCATTGGGGCCTTGCTGCTGGCAGCCGTGGTGCTCGCAGGCTCGCAGACACGATGGGCCGAAGGGGGCACTACCACAACATACCCCGTATCCGATCGCTATGGTCTCAAAGGCCTGAACGGCTTCTACGTCCAGGTTGACCGGCTGCCATACGACGTCGAGGCGAAGGGGCTGACCCGGCAGGATCTGCAGCGGGATGTGGAACTCCAACTGCGAAAAGGCGGAGCCCTGGTCCTTACACGCGAGCAGGGCAGGGAAAATCCCGGTGCTCCGCGCCTGCACGTCCGGATCCTTGTGTCCAAGACAAATCACCAATCGCTGTTCAACTACGCGATTGTGGTGGATTTCGGCCAGCCGGCGGTCCTGGCCCGCGACAATGCGATCGCCGTTGATGCGGTAACCTGGAGCAAAGCCGGAGCCGGGCTCGTCAAATCGAAAAAAGCAGGCGAGATCGGCAAGCACGTTCTCGATATCGTCGACGACTTCCTGAACGCATACCTGGCCGAGAACCCGCGAAGTTAGCGGCCAACAGCCATGAGAAGGCATGCGGGGATTCGCAGGCTCTGTGCCCGAGCGATCCCCGTTTGTTTCCCTGGGCAATGGTCGGGCGAGGTCATTCCTCGACAACCAGCTCGTAGAGCCCCTGACCCGATCGACGGATCTTGCCGAGTTTCTCCAGCTCGTCCCAGATGGCCTGAGGATAGCGATCCGGCGGCAGGATGCCGATGATGCCGCTGTTGCCGCCCTTGCTGGTGTACCGGCCTCCCAGCCTGGATTCGTCATCCAGCCGGGCAAGTTTCAGACGCTTCTTGAAAGCCTTGAGGGCGGGCTTGAGGTGCGGCGGTACCGCACCGTTCTGCGACGGCGCCTCAGCCATGATTGACTCCTTGCAGTCTGCCGCAAAGGGCACTCGCGGCCGGTCACGCGGGCTCACGGCACCGCATCTCCTGACCGGCTGCGGATCGGCAGGAGTATACCATCTCGGCCGCGACCGGTGCAGTCCTTCCATCTTACATCCGAACCCGCTTTTCGGTAGACTATGATACACATGTCGATCAGCTGCGATGGGCATGCTCAGGGAGGTCAAAAATGCAGGACCTGGCCCAGATGAAACAGTACAACGACTTTTGGGTGTCCCGGTCTGCCGTGGTCGTAGGGGACGTCCAGATCGCGCCGGAGTGCAGCATCTGGCACTATGCGATCGTCCGTGGTGACGTCGCCCCGATCCGGCTGGGCCCGCGAACGATCGTGCAGGATGCAGGCATCCTGCACTGCGCGATCGACGAATCGCTCGAGATCGAAGGGGACGTCGTCATCGGGCACAAGGCGATCATCCACTGCCAGAGGATCGGCAAGGGGACGCTCGTCGGCCTTGGGGCGATCCTGCTCGACGGGGTCAAGATCGGCAGGAACTGTCTGATCGCGGCCGGCACGCTCATCCCGCCCGGCACGATCATTCCCGACGGCAAGGTGGTCATGGGCAGTCCCGGCCAGATCGTCCGCGATGTGACCAGGGATGACATGCGGAACATCGAGATCGCCGCGAACAAGTACGTCGAGCTGGCACGGCGACATGCGGAGGGGCAGTTTCCGCGGCCGTTTTGACGATCATGGCCCGGTGCGATCAGGCCACGCACGGGCGCGATCGTACCGGCCGACGGGCAGGCTTGTTCTTACGATTCTATCGTCCCCAGCGCACTCAGCCATTGCGGGGCTTGCTGTAGTGCCCCTGCTCCCCGGGGCACTGACACGCGCCAGGCGAAGCCCGGCCTCCTAGGAGACTGTCCGAGTAACAGTTGACAGATATGTTATAATGGGCGGTTCAGGTAAGGAGAGATCCTTTCAGATCGAGGCTCAAGGATGAGTAAGACCTACCGCCCCTGGAATCCGGATCAAAGTTGGCTGTTGCCGCCGTCGCCGCGAGAGTGGCTGCCGGAAAACGACCTTGTCTTTTTCGTGCTCGACGTGGTCAAGGAACTGGATCTGTCGGCCATTTTCGGCAAGTACGAGCGAGAGCAGCGCGGCTATCCGCCGTACCACCCGCGGATGATGACCACGCTGCTGCTGTACAGTTACACGCAGGGCGTATTCAGTTCGCGACGAATCATGCAGCGGTGTCAGCGAGATGCGGCCTGGCGGGTGATCGTGCAGGAGGATGTGCCGGACTTCCGGACGATCAGCGACTTTCGCAAGCAGCACCTGACAGAACTGGAAGGGCTGTTCGTAGAGGTGCTGCGGCTGTGCCAGCAGGCGGGGCTGGTGAAGCTGGGGCACGTGGCATTGGATGGCACGAAGATCCGGGCGAATGCCTCGCGACACAAGGCGATGAGTTACGGAAGGATGAAAGAGGAGGAGGCCCGGTTGCGCAAGGAGATCCGTCAGTTGCTGTCGCAGGCCAAATCTGCGGATGAGGCGGAAGATCGGGCCTACGGCGTGGATCGTCGCGGGGACGAACTGCCGGAGGCCCTGGCCCGGCGGCAGAGCCGCCTGGCGAAGATCCGGGAGGCGCGAAGGCGCTGGAAGCACAGGCCAAGGCTGCCGCCGAAGAGGAATGCAAGCGTCAGGAAGAAGAGCCTGACAAGCCAGGCGACAAGCCCAAGGGTGGCCGTCGGAGCAAGCCGGAAAAGGCGGTACCGCCCGCGAAGGCCCAGTACAACTTCACGGATCCGACGACGAAAATCATGAAGGTCAGCAACAAGGGGTTCGACCAGTGCGGCAACGCGCAGGCGGTGGTGGATCGCCAACACCAGATCATCGTGGCGGCGGATGTGACGAACGAGGCGAACGACAAGCAACAGTTCCAGCCGATGGCCCAACAGGCTCGCACGAATGTGGGGCGAGGGCATCGGATTGGGAAGATATCTTCGGACAGCGGCTACTTCAGTGAGCAGAACGTGCAGTGGGCCGAGCGGAACCTTCTGGATGCGTACATCGCCACGGGCCGGCTCAAGCATGGCGAAAGGATGCCAGCCAGTCCGCGAGGTCGGCCGCCGGCGGGGCTGACGACGAAGGAGCGGATGGCCCGCAAGTTGCGGACGAAGCGCGGGCGGGAAACGTATGCCCAGCGGAAATGGATCGTCGAGCCGATCTTCGGCTGGATCAAGCGAGGACTGGGCTTCCGGCAGTTTTTATTGAACGGCATGGAGCGGATGCGTAGCGAGTGGCGTCTGGTCTGTATGGCCTGCAATCTGAGGAAACTATGGTCAGCCGGCTGAAACAGCCATCGGCAATTGCGTCAGAGGGGTCTGCACCGGCCCGAAACGGGAGTTTTTGCTTCGGCGCCCCCAGCGCGCCGGCGCAATAGCAACGAGCAAGACCGCCGAGTACCCCCCAAACCGAAAAGAGACGGGGGTTTGGGTGTTTACTCAGACGGTCTCCTAGCCACGATATAGATCCTGTGGCGATGCGTGATCGACCGAGAATCCGCGCAGACGGAACGAGAAGCGGAATGGCTCCGGCGGGATGCGATATGGCTCAAATGTGGCCGGGCCGCAGCTGCCGCTGCCAAGGCCGCACTGGCGATGTCGAGGTTCAGCGTGATCTGGTGCGCGCAGCTCGAGTTCGTTGGATGCTTGGCCTGTTCCAGATCGTCGGTCGTGAAGTAGTGGGCACCGAAGTTCAGCAGCGGCATGCCCTGGGCATAGAGGCCGACGCCCGCGATCGTTGGTCAGCGCCACCCAGCGGACATCCTCGCGATTGCCGTTTTCCTGCGGGTAGACGTAGGGTGTGTAAAGATCGAGAACGGGCATCTGGTAACGCCCGACGATGGCGGCCTGCTTACTGTCGGCGTAGGACTCGCCGGGCCCCCGGCCGTACCACGCGGCGTTTTCCAGTTCCATAGGCACGGTCATCTGCAGGCCGATGCGCGGCAGGTGCGGCCATGTGCCTTCGGGCGTGCCGCTCACGTTCAAAAGAACGTCACCGGTACTATGAATCACGTATTCGTACGTGCACTGCCAGCCGATCCGCAGGACCGGCGGGGCAACGCGACTGCAAATGCGGACGATGACCTTCTCTTGCGTCTGCGCAGCCACCTCGCATGACAGAACGTGGTGCTGCATGGCATCGAGGCCGGAGTCCTTCCACATCTTCTTGAAGGGACCGAAGCGATCGTTGTCCGTCGGCGCGCGCCAGAAGTTCAGGCGCGGCCCTTCCTCCAGCAGCGAGACGCCTTGATACTGCCAGTCAGACAGCACGCCGTAGACGGTATCGAACACGAGATGGAAGTCGTGGCCGATTACCACAAGATCGGTCTCATCCTGTTCGACAGCCAGTGACAGTTCGGGCCGTGAACCGAGAGACTCGCTGGCAGCAGGCATATCTGCGGCCAGCGGTAGTTGCAGGGACGCCACTTCGTGCCCCGCCTTGGCCCACAGCGTGTCAGCCTTGAGTGTGAATCGCAGGTTCAGGAAATACTCGCGCTTGTCGTTTGCCGGTGGCGGATCGAACGGTACCTGCAATTCGGCACTTTGACGCGCTGGCAGGTTCATCGACGGCAGATCACCGCCCTGAACGGACACGCCGTCGGCAAGGAGGCTCCAGCCGACCGCGAGATGTTCCAGCGAGACGAAATCATACCGATTGGTCAGGCGAATCCTGCCTTTGGCGATATCGACGGCCTCGACGCTTACGGGCTGGCTATAGTGCTTGTACTCCGCCAGGCCCGGCGACGGGGTGCGATCGGGAAAAACCAGGCCGTCGCACACGAAGTTGGAGTCATTCGGCTCGTCGCCGAAGTCGCCGCCGTAGGCGAACCATTCCATGCCGGTTTCTTCGTCCGTCATGCGAATGCCGTGGTCGGCCCACTCCCAGACGAAACCGCCCTGCACGTGCGGGTTCGACTCGAACAGATCGTCGTACTCCTTGAACACGCCGGGGCCGTTGCCCATGGCGTGGGCATACTCGCAGAGGATGACCGGCCGTTTGTTATCATACTTTTTCGCCAGTTCGACCAGTTTTTCCGGGGTGGCGTACATGCGGGAAACCATGTCGACGATCTTTTCTTCGTAATCCCCCTCGTAGTGAATAAGTCGCGATGGATCACGCTGCCTGGTCCACGCGGCCATCGCCTCATGGTTGCAGCCGAATCCCGACTCGTTGCCCAGCGACCAGATGACGATGCTGGGATGGTTCTTGTAGGCCTCGACCATCCGTTCCATGCGGTCAAGGAAGGCTTTCTGCCAGTTGGGGTACATGGAGATGTTGTCTTTGTAGCCGAAACCGTGCGTTTCGATATCCGTCTCGGCGATCATGTACAGGCCGTATTCGTCGCACAGGTCATAGAACCGGGGATCGTTCGGGTAGTGCGAGGTTCGCACGGCATTGATGTTGTGCTGCTTCATGAGCAGAACGTCGCGGAGCATCGCCTCGTAGGAAACCGCCCGGCCGGTGTCCGGATCGGTGTCATGCCGATTCACCCCGCGGAAGATGATGTGCCGGCCATTGACGAGGATGCAGCCGTCCTTGATCTCGACCTTGCGGAAGCCCACCCGCAGGCTCTTGGCCTCGATGATCTGGCCGGCGGCATCGCGAAGAGTCATCAGCAATGTATAAAGGTGCGGGGTCTCGGCGGTCCACTTGCGAGGGCTCTTCACAGCCGATTCGAGCGTCGGTCGTGGTTGCTGCTTTCAGCCTTGGCATCAACCTTGGCCGACAGCGGCCTGTCGAAGCACCGGCCGGCCATCCCTGTCGATCAGGACGCACGTCAGGGTGCAGCCGGCAGCGGCCTTTTTCCCCGCGTTGCGGACAACGGTTTCGACCGACAGCGTCGCATTTTCGTAGGCATCGTCGAGATCGGTCTTGATGAAGACATCCCAGATGTCGAGATCCGGCGAGGCGGTCAGATAGACATCGCGAAAGATGCCCGACAGCCACCACATGTCCTGGTCTTCCATGTAGGACGCATCAGACCACTGCAACACTTCGACAGCGAGCACGTTGGGACCCGGCTCGACAAGATCCGTGATGTCGAACTCGGCAGGCAGTCGGCTGCCCTTGCTGAAGCCGACCTTCTGGCCGTTCACCCAGACGTAGAACGCACAGTCGACGCCCTGGAAGCAAAGGCGGATGCGCCGGCCCTGCCAGCCCTGCGGAACGGTGAACGTCCGCCGGTAGCAGCCGGTCGGGTTCTCGGTCGGCATGCGCGGCGCGATCCACCGGGAACGGAAACGCTGAATTTGTGTAATGCGGATGGCCATAGCCGTGCAGCTGCCAGCAGGACGGCACTTCGAGGTCATCCCATTCGTCGTCGTCGAAGTCCGGCTCACAGAACGCCTCGTCCACCATTGCCGGCGCCGCCACGTGCTGGAATTTCCAGGTACCGTTGAGCAGTTGGAAATTCTGGCATGCGGCGCGACGGCAGGTAAGCGCCGCGGCTTCGTCACCATAGGCAAGCAGTTCGGCCCTGGCCGGCAGCCGGTTGATGTGTGTGACCGATTCGTTTTCCCAGTCGCGCTGCGATGGCGTCTGCATTGTCTCGCCTTTCCAAATACTCTGGACGTACGACCTCGCGGGTGCGCTCCTGCGCGGCGATTGCTTGCTTTTCTCGTCTCCAACGGAATTCCGCGCCGCCGACATGATAGTCCAAAGCCGGACGCTGGCAATCGTACCCCGTTGCCGCAAGATACCCGCCGGCCAGCCCTGGATGAGCCAATATCGGCCTCTATGCTAACAGGTTCTGACTACGGCCGTTAAGTCGCCCCCTACCTTGAGTCGGCTCCGGGTTGCACATTCGCCGCCGGACAAAGTTATCCTGAAGTGATGCTGACACGGATAACGGCACCACAACGTCCGAAAAACCAGCCGCCATGGCTGCGCATCACGCTTGCGGACAAAAGTATGCAAGAAAAACCTTGCGAAGGTGGCCATCCGCGGTTAACATAACCTTCGTCCGGAAACCTTCTCGCCGAGGTGATACCGGATTTGGGGAGAACCATATGTGCAGCAAAGTCCTGGGGAGGACTCGGCTGCTGGTGTTCTTCATTGTCGCAATTGCAGCGGCTAATGTACGCGCCAGTTTTTTGCCGAGCGGTGTCGATTTTTGGTTTACGACATCCACGCCGTCGATCTTTATCAACGCCAGACATGGTGTCCAACTGGTCATGCCGGGCTCCATAATGAGCACGGATGGTTCCGTGATCGCCACGAGCCAGGACCTGTTGGGTAAGTTCAAGCCATTGTTCGGCTCCATCCCGATCCTCAACAAGAACGGAGTCGGTGCGCTGGCGGTCACAGGCTCTTCCCGACGCAAGTCCATCGTCTTCAGCGTGCAGCGGCCGTTTTACAGCACGGCGCTGCAGCGAACGATCGGCGACGGCGATTTGCTGAATAACCAGGGACAGATCGTCGCGACGCAGCAAGACCTGCTGTCGGCCTATTCCCCCCGCAACGCCAGTGTCGACTACGGACTGAACACCGCGTATATCAACAGCGATACCGCTAACAACGGCGGCCCCGAGATCTGGTTCAGTACCAAGCGAGATTTCTACTCCAATACGCTCGGCCGGACAGTCACCAGCAACGATATTCTCAGCAACACGGGCGACGTGATCGCCACGCTCGATAACCTCATCAAGGCCTTCCAGCCGCGAGGCAACGTGGCGTCACTGGGGTTGGATACCTTCTACGTTACGCTTACCAGCCAGGGAAAGGTCAGCGATTACCTGTTCAGCACGCAGAAGAGTTTCTACAGCCAGGCATTGCACAGGAATATCGATGCCAACGATCTGCTGGACAGCAACGGCAATGTGGTCATGACAACGAACGATATGATCCAGAGTTTCGGCTGGCGAATCCCGGCCATCTGCTGCTGCACCATGGACCTTGACCTGCATGGTGCGGCGTTCTCCATACCGAACTCCAACAAAACGCAGGATTCGTCGCGACGCACGATTCCCAAGGCACCGGAACCAGCAACTCTGGCGCTCGATTGCGCTGGGACTGCTGGGAATTGCACGGCGCAGGCAGTGATCCTCCGCTCGGCCGGGACGCATCCTCCAATGCGTCCCGGCCCTGTGGGGCTCATCGCCTGTATTGATTCATTCGCGCAGCGGCACCCCCCAAGCCAAGACCCACTGGCACTGAATCAAAATCCCCGTTGGACGGTGCACCATGCACGTCCGACGGGGATTTTGTGATTACCGCAGCTACCCATCAATGAATTAGCCCGGATATTTCACGGTGATACCAGACAGAGCCAGTGAGAGCGGCGAGGCGACAGATTCGAGCACTCAGGCTTGGATTGGATGGGTAACGGCCCCCCGGGCGCGAAACCACCCCCTTTCCCCCATGGCCGATCAGGGGCGGCGGCACGGGGTTGCGAGGAAGTCAGGTCACGCTGGCCGGGGCCAAGAGGCGGGCGGCCAGTCGGCGAAACAGATCCTGCAGCGGAAACGAACTGGCCAGGTGCAGCACGATCCGCCTGGCCGACACCAGAACCCGTCCGCCGATCTTGAGCAACTTCAGCCGCAGCGTGCGGACTTGGGCCTTCTCCAGTTCCGTGCCGGCCAGTTCCGTCCGACGCAGATGCTCGATCAGCACGTAGGCGGCCGCCGACAGCAGCACCCGCAGTTGGTTGGCCTCAAAGTCGTGGCAACTGGTGCGGTCGGCGAACAGACCCAGTTGCTGCTCCTTGATGCGGTTCTCGACCTCGCCGCGCTGGCAGTAGGTCTGCTCGTACAGGAGTTGGGCGTCCCCCGGCCAATTCGTCACCAGGAAGCGGAAGTTCTCCTTCGCCTCGTCGTCCGGACGCTGGGGCGGCAGGTACTCGGCCTTGGCGAGGATCCGGCGGGCCTTGTCCCAGGTGGCCGCGGCGTAGGAGAACTCGCCGAAGACGCGGGGCCGGTCCTTCGGGTCGACCGCCAGCGCCTGGGCCTGCACCATCAGCGGGCGGGCCAAGGCTTCCAGTCGCGAGTTCTTGGCCAGACCCACCAGGTAGGACACATCGTGCCGGTCGCACCAGCGGAGCATCTTCCAGCGACAAAAGCCACTATCGCCGCGAAAGAGGATCTTCACGCCGGGCCAGACCTGGCGGAACCGCTTGACCAGCAGCGAGAGGATAGCCCAGGCGTGCGTTGCCCCATCCTGGTCGGCCGACCGCAGGTAGGCCACCAGCAGTTGGCTGCCGCAGAAGACATACAGCGGCAGGAAGCAGTACTCGTCGTAGTAGCCGTGGAAGAAGCGGCCGACCTGGTGGCCGTGGACGGAATCGTTAGTGGCATCGAAGTCCAGGATCAGTTCGGTCGGCGGGGTCTTCTGCGACTCGACGAAGGCTTCGAGCAGCACCTTGCTGGCCTCGGCCAGGGGTTGACGCATCGCGCGGTTCTCCAGGCGACACAGCGTCGGGGGCGAGGCCAAAGGCTGGTCGTGGTCCACCTTCCGCTCGCAAGCCAGTTGCACCAGTGGATCCGCCCGCAGGGTCTGATGATCATTGAGATCCTCCTGGCCCAAGGCGATGGCGAAGATGCGTTGGCGAAGCATGCTGACTTGGCTGTGGGTGATCAGACTTTGGTTGCGGGGATCGGGAATGGCTGCATCCATACGCTCGATGAGGCGGAGCCGCCGTTCGATCTGGCGCAGCAGGAGCACACCGCCGTCGCTGGTGATCGTACCGCCGTCGAAATCAGCGACGACCTTGCGTCTGCCCAGACTGGAAAAGCGGATGGGGGATCGGTTACACTCTGTCACGTGGCCTTACCTCCTTGTAGTGACGGTTGTCTTTTACAACTCCCGACATTACAGGAAGTAAGGCCTTTTAGTCTACTGCCCAACTGAAAAACCCCGTGAAATATCCGGGTTAGCATGCCTACGCGGTCGCGCCCAGAATCGCCTCCAGATCCTCTTGCGCTGTGCCAATCGGCATGATATTGAACTTGTCGACCAGGACCTTCAGCACCGGCGGCGTAACGAAAGCCGGCAGTGTCGGGCCCAGCCGGATGTTCCTGATACCCAGTGCCAGCAGCGTCAGCAGGATTGCACAGGCCTTCTGCTCGTACCACGACAGGACCAGCGACAGCGGCAGGCTGTTGACGTCCGTATCGAATGCCTTTGCCAGTGCTACCGCGATCTGGATGGCCGAATAAGCGTCGTTGCACTGACCGACGTCCAGCAGCCGCGGGATGCCGCCGATATCCCCCAATTGCATCTTATTGAAACGGTACTTGCCGCAGGCCAGGGTCAGCACGACCGTGTCCTCGGGAGTCTTTTCCACGAACTCGGTGTAGTAGTTCCGGCCGGTCTTGGCGCCGTCGCAGCCGCCGACCAGGAAGAAGTGCTTGATCTTGCCGGCCTTGACGGCGTGACGACCGCATCGGCAACGCTCATTACCGCGTTGTGGCCGAAGCCAACCAGGATTGTGTCGTCGGGCCCGTCGGCCTCGAAACCCGGTGCCGCCAGGGCAGCCTCGATGACCGGGGCGAAGTTGCGGTCGGCGATATGCGTCACGCCGGGCCAGGCGACCAGTCCGCTCGTGAAGATACGGGCTTTGTAGTTGTCCTTCGGGGCCTGGATACAGTTGGTCGTCATGAGGATCGCACCGGGGAACGCCTCGAACTCCTTCCGCTGGTCCTGCCAGGCACCGCCATAGTTGCCCGCCAGATGCACGTATTTCTTCAGGCCCGGGTAGCCGTGGGCCGGCAGCATTTCCCCATGCGTATAGACGTTGATGCCCTTGCCTTCCGTCTGCTGGAGCAGAACTTCCAGGTCCTTGAGATCGTGGCCGGACACCAGAATCGCCTTGCCCTTGAGTGGATGGATACGGACCGGCGTGGGGGTCGGATGCCCGTATGCGCCGGTGTTCGCGGCATCCAGCAACTCCATTACGCGAAGGTTGAGCTGGCCGCACTGCATGTTGCGCGAGACCAGTTCGTCGACGTCCGATACGTTCTCCGCCAGCGCACTGAGATGATCGTGGAAGGCGGCGTAGACGTCGTCGTCCTCGTGGCCGAGGATCCGGGCATGATCGGCGTACGCGGCGGTGCCCTTCAGGCCGTACGTGAGCAACTCCTGCAGGCCAGTCACGTCGTCACCCAACGTCGCCTTGCGCTTGTCGATGCCGAGCTGCCGGCCCTGCTCTTCGAGGGCCTCGATCGTGTCAGCCGGCTGCCAGGTGGCCGGCCCCTTAAGCGCCTCGGGTGTCTTGCCCCGCCTGTGCTGCCGCCGACTCGTACATCGCCTTGGCCTTGTCTTTGATCTGCGACGCCATGGCGAGCAACGCCTTCAGGCGCTCGGGGTCAAAGTTGACGTTGGTCACGGTTGTAAACAGAGCCTCGATGACGAACCTGTCGATTTTGCGGTCCTTGGCGCCGAGTTGCCGCGCACGGTGGGCATATTGCGAAATGCCCTTGGCTGCGTGGACCAGCAGATCCTGCAGGGCGGCGGTAGTGGCGTCCTTGCCGCATACGCCTCGTACCGTGCAGCCGACGCCCTGGGCCGTCTGCTCACATTGATAGCAAAACATGGACATTCACTTGCCCTCCGTTACGGTTATTAACTGGTACCCGTTTACACTTACAGGTTCTTGCCGGCTGGTTATCCGCCAGTGAGAGGTCCTGGGACCGTCTCTGATTTTACGAAAAGAACGTCCTCGCCGTGAGGCCGGCGCGACACGCCCGCGAGAAGCGAAACCTATTCCTTAACGACGATCGCCTCGGTTGGACACGTGCTCTCGCACGCGCGGCATTCGGTGCACGCCTCGGGATGGACAACCATGGCCTTCTCCTCGATCTCGAATACGTTTGGATCAGCCGGGCAGACATCCTTGCATTGTCCACACGTAATGCAGAGCTCTTCGTCGACGTACGGTCTTGCAGCCATCTCAGACTCCTTGCATAAAGAGCAACAGACATCCGGGCTCGTTGGATTTCGCGTTGCTCAACTCTATGGCGCTTCAATGCCTTGAGGCTACTGCTTACGAGGCCGCAACGCTTTCCAGAACCCGCCCTTCGATGCCGATCTTCGTTAGCGTCACAGGGATCTGCCTGCAGCTGGAGTTGACTGCCTGGCGGACCAGATGAACCAGCCCGAAGCAGCACGGCACTTCCATGTAGACGACCTCGATACGGCGTATGTCATTGTTCTGAAACAGTGCACAGAGTTTGTCGCTGTAGGCCTGCACGTCATCGAGCTTGGGGCAGCCGATCAACAGAACCTTGCCAGCCAACATGTCGCTTGTGGAAATCGGCGAAGGCGAAGGCAGTGCAGTCCGCCGCGATGCACAGACTGGCCCCCTGAAGGTATGGCGCCATGACCGGCACGAGTTTCAGTCTGTATCGGCCAGTTCGTCAGCATGGACCGCTGCTCACCGGACTCGAGCGACTGTCCAGCCGCCGGGGCCGGCATGGATCGCACGGCACTTCCGGGGCAGCCGCCGAGCGTCATCGCTGCCGCACCGGGACAGCCACCGTGCGTCTGGGCAGGCTTCGGATGCGGCTGGTGCCGACTGGCCAGATGCGCCTTTACGGCGGCTTCGTCGAAGGCCTGCGCCTCTCTTTCCTCAATAGTGATGGCCCCTTGCGGGCAATCGCCCAGGCAGGCCCCCAGGCCATCGCAGTACTGGTCCTTTACCAGGCGGGCCTTGCCGTCGATGACTTGAATCGCCCCTTCCGCACAGGACGGAACGCACAGTCCACAGCCGTTGCACTTCGATTCATCAATCTGAACGATCTTACGCGTTGCCATCGGGCCCAGTAGCCTCCTGGAGTGCCGGTTTCATGGCATCAATGACCTGCGTCAATTTCGTGCCGGCCAGGTACTCCCTGACCTGCGCATCGACCGACTGGAGCATGTGGCCGAATATGCAGTTGCGGCCGTCGCAAAGCTGGCTGCTGAAAAGGCAGTTGCGTACCTCCAGCGGCCCTTCGATCGCCTCGTAAACGTCCAGCAGGGTGATCTGCTCCGCCGGCCGGGCCAGCGAGAACCCGCCCTTGGGACCGCGGACCGAATCAACCAGCCCATCGCGGGCAAGCCTCTGGAGCACCTTGGCCAGATGCGCCTCGGAAACCCCCAACAGCCCAGCCGCCTCCCTCGCACTGAAGAGTCGGTCAGGCGCGGCAGCCAGCAGAACCATCGTGTGCAGGCCCAATGACGCGGCTTCGGATACTTTCAGCAGATTCGACATCACGTTTCCCTATAAACAGGTATTTCAGTACGAGTATACCTCTTTGTCCGCAGGTGTCAAGGTTGGTTTGAGTTTTTTTGCTGCCCTCAAGCAGGGCTGTCACCTTGCATGCTTGACGGACCACCTCTCGCCTGCCTGCCATATCGAGCCCCGCATGGGCAGTGCGAACAGGCGACACACCTGCAGGCGCGGCCGCCGTTTTTTCAGACGGCAAACGCTGCCGCAGAGACAATCCCGAAGGTACCAGGCAAGAGCGCATGACAATGGCCAGCAAGCAGGCTAGTATGCTAGCGCTGCGCACCCTTCAGAGATGACAAGATGAGATATCTTACATGCAGCGGACGTCGGCTGGACTTGGCAACGTTTCCTACGGAGCTACTCCCGATGAGATTGATCTCGCTTCGATCTGGCGCGATGACGTTGGTGTTGGCGATCGGTATTGCGGCAGCCGGCTGTATGGGCCCGCAGACTCCCCCTGCCCGGCCGGCAGCAACTTTCAGCGGCGGCTATCGGACACAGACGCTCAACACCGACAACCTGCAGACCGCTTTCGCTGCAGCCGAAGGCGCGGTCGCCGACTATTTCAAAATCGCTTCGGCTGACCCTGCCACCGGCGTTATTACGTTCCAGCCGGAAGAGTGCACGCGTATCGGCGGGGCACGGATGCGCCGGGTCGGCAAACTGGCCGTCTACAAGGCCGGGGGCGCCGTAGTCGCGAGCATCCAGATCGAGAACCAGCGGTACGTCACGCCCGGTATGCAGGCCCTCAGCAACACCCTCCGGGCCGATGACCGCCCGGGAGTTACGCCCATCCAGGAAGAAGGCGGCCTGACGCCCACCCAGCGCGAGTACTGGAACACCGAAAGCCGGGACGCCAAGATGGAGGCCGAGATCCTCCAGCGTACCAGCGAGGCGATCAACGCGACCCAACGCAATGCCACGCAGCCAGCCTCCCAACGGCCAGTAGCCGCCGTTCAACGAAGCGCAGCCAAGCCCGAGATTGTTACTGTTGCTGCCAGGCGCCATGTGGGCTGCCGGTGGCGGCCGCGCCTGTTGTCCGAGAAAAATTCTCCAGCCTTGCATTGCACATAACGACTGACATCAGTGACACTTACGTGTTTTTTACTGGGCGCAGACACGGACAACTCAACGTCTTATAATGTAGGCTGGCAGCCAAGTCCGTTCGGGCCCAGATCGCGCCGCCAGGCATCCGTGAAGGGTTTGCCTATTCGCTCCGTCCTGTTTGTTGGCGAGCCGGGGGCGCCTGCATACACTTTAACGTGGCTGTGCCCGGCTTGGGAGATAACAACTCGTGCAGGCCACCGGAGTTACCTGTTGCGCCCGGCTTTGCTGCCAGCAGGCGTGACAAGCACTTCCCGCAAGAAAGGACGAAGTATTATGAGCCCGCTCAAACAACTCTTGAAACATGGACAGTCGGTATGGTTGGACTTCATTTCGCGCGGCCTTCTGTCCAGCGGCCGGCTCGAACAACTGGTGCGTGAAGTGGGCGTGCGCGGCCTGACCAGCAACCCGTCAATTCTCGCCGACGCGATCTCGCACAAATCCGACTATAACGAAGGCCTCGAGTTCTTCATGAATGCCTGTCCGGAGGCAGATGCCAAGGCATCTATGAGGCGCTGATCGTCGGGGACATTCAGGCAGCAGCGGATATTCTCCGGCCGGTCTACGAAGAGAGCAGCCGGGTGGACGGCATGGTGAGCCTGGAGGTCTCGCCGGCCCTGGCGTCGAATACGCGTGGTACGATCATTGAAGCGCGGCATCTGTGGAAGGGAATCAACCGACCCAACGTAATGATCAAGATCCCTGCGACACTTGAAGGGATCCCGGCAATCGAAACGTGCGTCAGTGAAGGGATCAATATCAATGCGACGCTGGTGTTCTCGGTCGAGCAGTACGAGCAGGTGGCCAGAGCCTATATCCGCGGGCTGGAGAAGGCGGTCTTGCCGTCGCACGTGACGTCGGTGGCGTCGTTCTTTGTCAGCAGGATCAATACGGCTGTGGATCGTCGGCTGGAGGAGGTCGGTACGCCGGAAGCGCGGCAGCTGCTTGGGGCCATCGGGACAGCCACGTGCAAACTTGCCTATAAGAAGTACCACGAACTCTTCAGCAGCGGGGAGTTCGCTCAGCAGAGCAAGCGGGGCGCACGGCCGCAACGGCTGGTGTGGGCCAGTACGAGCACGAAGAATCCGAAGTACTCCGACGTCAAGTACGTGGAGGAGCTGATCGGGCCAGACACGGTCAACACGATGCCGCTGGTTACGCTGGAGGCGTTTGAGGACCACGGGAAGGTGCGTCCCTGCCTGGAGGAAAAGGTTGAAGAGGCCGAACGGCAGTTTGCCGCAGCTGGCAAAGATCGGCGTGAACCTCAAGGCCATTACGGAGAAACTGCAGTCCAGCGCAGTGGAGGCCTTTCTGACGTCCTGTCACAGGATCCTGCGGACGGTCGAGACTGAAGCGGCAGTATATCCTGACCGGACAGGTATATCGGTAGACGGTCGGTCCAAAGCATGCAACCAAGCCCGGTTGATGCCTGGGGCTTTCTTCTCGACACGTTAACGCCCAGGCTTCAGAGGGTACGTAATCCGGGTGTAGCGTGTCCCGGATCGAAGAGACGCTGCCCGCAAGCGGGCAGGCTAAATGCGGCCGGAGCGCTCGCCCTCATAGGCTACACCCGGATATATCGTGCTCCAGATCTCGTAAACAGGCCTACGGATAGACTTTGCCCAGCAGGCGCGGGAAGGCGGGCGTCTCACGAATGTGCTTCAGACCGGCCAGCCAGGCAACGGTCCGTTCGACACCCAGGCCGAAGCCGCCGTGCGGTACGGAGCCAAACCTGCGCAGGTCCAGATACCATGTGTAATGTTCCGGATCCAATCCCTGTTCATTTATGCGGGCCAGCAAGGTCTCATAACTGTCTTCGCGCATCGATCCGCCGATGATCTCGCCGTACCCTTCCGGGGCGAGCAGGTCGAAATTGCGGACGGTCTTGCCTTCGTCGTCCGGCTCCAGCTTCATATAAAACGCCTTCGCCTGGCGAGGATAATGATGGACAAAGACGGGACGATCGTGCGTTCGGCTGATGACGGTCTCGTCGGCCCCGCCCAGATCCTCACCCCACCGAAAGTCCTGTACGATCTTCATGTGCTCGGGAATATGCTGGAGTTGCTCATTGACGTCTGCGATCTCCTCGCGGAGTTCCTGGATCTGCCGGGTGAGCAGGTCCTGCTGGGCGGGCTTGCGGGCATTGGCAAGGTCGGCTTCGTGCCTGGTGATAGCGGCCTGCATCTCTTCGATCCGGCTCTGGAGACGGTCCATCTCGGCCCTGAGGAATTCCTGAGCGGTCGGGCCACGAAGGACATCCACCACCTGGCTGTAGGATAAACGGGCAAAGGGACGCTTGAGGGACTCTAAAGGAGCGACATCCCTTTCCAGGGTCTTCAGTTCTTCCTTGCGGTCGGTAAGGACGGCCTCCACAACCGTGCAGACGAAATCCTCCGCCAGGGCCAGCAGTTCATCGAGCGTGACGAAGGCGACCTCAGGCTCGACCATCCAGAATTCGGTAAGGTGCCGGCGAGTCTTGCTCTTTTCGGCGCGGAAGGTCGGGCCGAAGGAGTAGACGCGCCGGTGTGCCATGGCGGCGGCCTCGAGGTAGAGTTGGCCGGTCTGGGCGAGGTAGACCGGCTCCCCGAAGTAGTCGACTTCGAAGAGGGTACTGGCGCCTTCGCCTGCCGAGGGGGTCAGCAGCGGCGTGTCGATCAGCACGAAGTCGCGGCTGTTGAAGAAGCGACGGATGGCGTCGATAACGGTGTGGCGGATGCGCATCAGGGCCCAGGGGCGTCTGGATCGCAGGTGCAGGTGGCGGTTGCGCATCAGGAAATCGATCCCGTGGGGCTTGGGGGTGATGGGGTAGTCTATGCTGGTGGCGATCGGCTGGATGTCGGTCGCGTGGATCTCGTAGCCGCCCGGAGCGCGAGGTTCCTGCCTGGCGACCCCCTCTACGCGGACGGAGGCCTCCTGGGTAAGCGATTTCGCCCGGTCAAAAACCCCCTGCTCGACGGCGGACTTCTCCACGATGCATTGGCACATCCCGGTACCGTCGCGAACGATCAGGAAGGCGATCTTGCCGCTGGACCGGCTGTTGTAGAGCCAGCCCGTGATGGCTACCTCTTGTCCCTCGTGATCGGACAAGCGATCGATTGTAGTTGGTGTATTCATAACGCAGTGGTTATAGGTAAGGATACGGTAAAAGGCAAGGCAGGCCCGGGCGAGCCCCAGCCGAGGCGGGCTGGCCGACAACCAGAGCAAGCAGGGGGGCTGTCGCAACACCGCTGTGACCGGACTGCCGTGCCGGACACGAAACAAGGCGCCGGACAACCGGAGTACAAGAGCAACAGCCAGTGGGTAGTCTGTCAGCCGTATCGTGCTGATGGATTCCGTCGGGGAGCGAATGTCGCCATTGGCCGGTGGCCAGGTATCTTTCCGCGAGCCGCGCCCGCCAGTGTCACAGGATGTCACCATACAGCGTACCCTGATGCGCTCGACGCTCAATGCCGCGTTTTTCCCTTGACAGCCAACGAAGATGTGCTATAGAAAGATAGAGTCAATCATTTCCCAGCAGGCTTTGAAACGGCTTCTACTGACAGTTGCGACTTTCGTCAGGATCGTCACAGGGCAGACCGAATCTTAGCGCATCGCCGAAACCCTGAGCAGTCGCTTCATGTCCACGGACCGGCCTGGCCCGTCGTCTTCCCGGTGGGAGAGCGGCCAAGACAGATCGTCACGTACGCATGTGACGAGCATTACTTGCACATTCACAACCATTTGCGTGGAGATTGCATGCTGGTTCCGGGGCGTGATTCGCCTCGGAGGTAGCCGAGTGCTGTTCTGGTGCTCCGCACCTACAGCAGGAACCTCAGCCGTGATGCTAGTGCAGTGATTCACAATTGCAGCATCCTGCGGGACGCCCGCTACGGTTAGTCAGGATGCAGATATGCAGGACCGCTCCCTTACGGTCGCGGCTCGCATAAGGCGTTATTCTTTTGAATCACTACACTCGCGCAGCGCGGCCGAATCCGGTACGCCTTGTACGCAGGCGAAACGGGTTACAGCCCGTTCACGGAGGGAGATCCTCGAAAGACCGCCATGTTGATCGCCGAGCGACCGGCAGCGCTGACGGTGCGCACACAAGAGTGCAGTCACTCGAGGCCTGCGGGAAGGTAAGGACGTTCGCCAAGTACGCCTGAGGGACGAGCCAGCGGATGGCTCGCATGTCTATTAACAGGGTGGGGGGACAGTACAAGGAGACAGTGACCATGAAACGGAGAATCCTTCTGTTCGCGTCAGCAGCTCTGGCCGGGATAAGTGCACCGGTGGTCCTGGGAGTGACGATCCAGAATCCATGGATCACAAACGACCGGGTGGCAGACACGCACGATCTGACCGCCATGGGCAATACTTACATCTATGCCTACACACCCGACGGCGTCGTCAGCCCGAGCAGTGACGAAGACAAGGCGATCAACATCTACAACAATCAGAAGCGGCGGCTTTACCACTGGGGATGCGAACCGCCCAGCGTCGGCGGAAACAGCATCGACGACCCGACGTATACGCAGAACGTCTTCGGGTGGGCCCTGTGCGGCAGGCACGCCACGCAGGCGTGCACGATTGTCGATGCGGCGGGCCTGACACCGATGAAGGTGGGCCTGCCCGGGCACTGGGTATACCAGGTGTACTACGGCGGGGCTTACCATTTCTATGACACGATGACCACGTGCTACGTGTACAACCGTGCCAATCCGCCCACAGTGGCCAGTTGCTCGGAGATCAAGGCGGATAACACGCTGATCCTCGATGCCCTCAGCGAGGGCCGGGCGTGTCCGGGCTTCCTGCTGTGCGGTGACACGGAATCGTGGTTCGCCAATGCGATCAACAGCTGGGGCAGCTTTGGAACGGGCGAGACCACGGCCCGCTGGACCGGCGACATGGACCTGCGGGGCGGCGAGGTCTTCCTGCGGACCTGGGAGGCGTGGGAAAACGAACACCCGACCTCCACAGTCAACGCTGACACCATGCCGGGCAACGATCCGCCCTATCACCACGAGTGCCAGCATGACTGGGAGGACTACGTAAACTGGCCCTACTGGGAGCCGTACGGCCAGACCATCTCCTATATTCACACGGGCAAGGCGACATATCGCCGATGGGCCAACGGCACCGACACGATCACACCGGACTTCCGCAGCAGCGACTATGAGGATCTGCTGTACAGCAGTACGAACATCGCCACCTACTACGAGGACAGCATCACGCCGGATCTGCACGCATCCACAGTCAATACGGTGGGGGAGGCGGTCTTCCGGATCCAGGTGCCTTTCTATCTGACGGACGGCACCGTCAGCGGGGACTTCAAGCGGACCAACGCCGGCGATATTACCAAGATCCTCGTCTCCAGCAACGGCACGAGCTGGACAGAGGTATGGAACAACACCGCGACGGGCACAACCCAACTGAGCGGCCTGAGCCTGCGGACCCAGGTGCTCGGCAAGTATGACGTGTTCTACGTGAAGGTCCAGATCAAGGCGGTCAGCGCCCTGGCTGACGCCGGGGTGACGAACCTGTCGATCGGCCTGACGTTCGAGCACAACAAGGGGGCGATGGCCTACCTCGACAAGGGCGTTAATGAGCTGACCATCACGTGTGACAACCCGGAGGACCTGGGTGACGACTATCGCATGAAGGTCACCTACACGTGGAAAGAGTACGACGGGGCTGACTGGACGATCGAAAAGTCCTACGTCCGCCACATCAGCGACAGCCCGACGAGCATCACGCTGACGACCGGCGGGACGAAGGTGCCGCGGACCGAATCGATTCAGATGGAAATCGTGCCCACCCCGACGGACACTACCGCGCCGTCAGCCGTCAGCGATCTGGACTGCGGCTCGCCCAGCAGGACGAGCATTCCTTTTACGTGGACCGCCCCGGGCAATGACGGGGCCACCGGCGAGGCGATCGGCTACGATCTGCGCTACAGCACCAGTGCGATCAACGCCGGCAATTTCGCCAGCGCCACGCAGGTGCAGTACGTTCCCGTGCCGCAGCCGGCCGGCGAAACGGAGTCCTTCACGGTCACCGGCCTGACGCCGTCGACGACGTACTACTTCGCGATCAAGGCATTCGATGAGGAGGGCAACACGGCGGCCATCTCCAACGTCGACAATGCCACGACGATGGCCCCGGATAACGACGCCCCTTACGCGGTCACCAATCTGGCAGCCGCGACGACCCAGACCCTCGGGACCTTCAGCGTAACGTGGACCGCCCCGGCGGACAACGGAAACGGCTACGTGGCGGCCTACGACCTTCGCTGGTCGACGACTGCGATCACCAGCCAGAACTTCTCCAGCGCAACGCAGCTGACCGGCGTGACGACACCGCACAGCAGCGGTACCGGCGAGTCATATTCAGCCACGGGCCTGCCGACCGGCGTGACGGTGTACTTCGCGATCAAGTCCGTCGATGACAGCGGCAACTGGTCGGCGATATCCAACGTGCCCGACGCCGAAGAGACCATCGGCACGGTCACGTTCCAGAACGGGCAGGACAGACTACAGCGGCTGCCAGGATTCCTATATGAGCGCAGCAGCCACCAGCACGAACTACGGCAGCAGCAGCACGCTACAGGTTACCGGCTTTGCCGACCAGACGTGGACGAACCAGCGGCGCACTATCGTCAAGTTCGCCCTGACGAGTCTGCCGACCGGGGCTGTCATCACACATGCCACGCTGTATGTCTATGCCTATTCGAATGAGCAACATGACGCCGCGGGCGGTGACTACGGGGCGTATCACGTCTTTACGCCGTGGTCGGCGGCCAGCGTCACATGGAACCAACCTTGGGTGCAGTACGGCGGCGGCGACTGCGACGGCACGCCCGACGCCACGACTGCCAAGCAGACCTCGACCGGCGTCTGGTACGCGTTCGACGTAACCGATCGGGCACAGGACTACATAGCCCATCCGAACAACAACAACGGCTGGGTGATCAAGTGTACTAACCCGGCCCTGCACAACCAGGACTACTTCTACTCCAGCGACGAGGCAACGTATACAACACTTCGGCCGAAACTCGTGGTCACCGACACGCCGAGCGGCGACGTAACCGCACCGGCAGCGGTCAGCGACCTGGCCTGCAGCAATCCCACGGCCGGCAGTGTCACTTTGACCTGGACCGCACCCGGCGACGACGGTTCGGAGGGCACGGCTGCCAGCTATGACATCCGGTACTCGACGAGCACGATCAATGCGGGCAACTGGGACAGCGCCACGCAGGTCATCGGCGAACCCACACCGGACTCCGCCGGCGAAAGCGAGAGCATGTCGGTCTCCGGGCTGTCCGGCGATACGACCTACTACTTCGCGATCAAGACGGCGGACGAGGTGCCGAACTGGTCGAGCCTTTCGAACGTAGCCAGCAACACCACCGATGACGAGACCGCGCCAGCGGCTATCACGGATCTGGGAGCCAGCACCGTCACCGGCAGCAGCATCACGCTGACATGGACCTCGCCGGGCGATAACGGCGCCTCCGGCACCGCGACCACCTACGACGTCCGCTACAGCACCAGCGAGATCACCGCGGGCAACTGGGACAGCGCGACGCAGGCGACGGGTGAACCGCCCCCGGCGATCGCCGGAACCGGCCAGAGCCTGACCATCTCGAACCTCAGCGGCAGCACGACCTACTACTTCGCGATCAAGACCGCCGACGAGGTGCCCAACTGGTCGGCTCTTTCGAACGTCTACAGCACGCAGACGTCAGACACTGTCGCGCCGGCGGCAGTCTCCAATCTGGCCACGAGCAGTCCGACGACCACCAGCCTGACACTGACGTGGACCTCGCCGGGCGACGACGGCAGCAGCGGCACGGCAGCGAGCTATGATGTCCGTTACAGCACCAGCGAGATCACGGCAGGCAACTGGGACAGTGCAACGCAGGCCACCGGCGAACCGACGCCCGCCGTAGCCAACACGCAGCAGAGCATGACGGTCGGCGGCCTTCTGCCCAGCACGACGTATTACTTCGCGATCAAGACCGCGGACGACGTGCCGAATGTTTCGGATCTGTCCAATGTGCCGAACGGCACCACGGCTACACCCACGACACGTCAGGTCGGTTCGGGAAAGACCTATGCCACCGTGCAGGCGGCAGTAACTGCCGCGGCGGACTGGGACACCATTGAGATCGACCCTGCCACATACACTGAAAGCGACGGCTGGGCGACGGTCAACAAGAACCACCTGACCATCCGCGGTGTTGGCTCGAGCCGGGCCGTTCTCGATGCCAACGGCGCTGCCTGAGCGGCAAGGCGATCTTTGTCACCACCGGGTCTGACACGACGGTCGAGCATCTTGAGTTCAAGAACTGCCGCAATGCGAATGACCATAACGCGGCCGGCATCCGCCTGGAAGGAGCGAACCTCACCGTCAGCGATTGCTACTTCCATGACAATGATGAAGGCATCCTGGCCAACTCCGTCAGCGGCAGCAACGTCCTGGTCGAGACGAGCGAGTTCAACGCCAACGGCTACTCCGGTAACAGTCACAACATGTACATCAATGATGTCGACTCGTTTACCCTCAGGTACTGCTACTCGCACAACGCCGTCGCCGGGCACGAGTTGAAGAGCCGGGCCAAGACCAATTACATCCTGTACAACCGCATCGGCAACGAAGGCGGCACGGGAAGTTACGAGGTCCAGATAGCCAACGGCGGGACGAGCCTACATCATCGGCAACCAGATCGAACAGAGTTCGACTACGGGCAACGGGACGATTATTGATTACGGCAGCGAAGGCACCCAAGCTGACATGCACCTGTACGTGGTCAATAATACAATCGTCAATAACCGCGGTTCGGGCGTCTTCGTCAACAACGCGAGTAATACCAGCGCCCTGCTGGAGAACAACGTTTTCCAAGGCAGCGGGACGCTCGTCAACGGGCCGAACACCCAGACGACCAATTGGGTGACGAGCAATGCCTACCTTGCGGCTCCCAGCAACTACTACTTCGAACTGACCGCCAGCAGCAGCGGTGCTCTCGATTCCGGCACGGCGCCGGGCACGGGTGTCGACAGCTTCGACATGACACCGACTCAGCAGTACGTCCACCCGCTGATGCACCAGGATCGTCCGACCAACGGCACCATCGACATCGGGGCATTCGAGTATCTCCGCACGTACCAGGAAGGCGTGAACAGCTATACGGGCGTGGCAGACTCGTACATGCTTGCCGGCGGACCGACCACTAACTACGGCTCGTCCGTCAGGCTGACCGTCTGCGGCTATGCCGACCTTGGGGCCGGCAACGTCATGCGACCGGTCATCAAGTTCGATCTGTCGGCCATTCCCACGAACGCAACGATCGGCGGGGCCACGCTCTATGTCTACTCGTACGACGCGGCAGCCGTACGGGGCAGCAGCGGCACCTACGGCCTCTACCCACTGACACGGGCGTTCGTAGAGAACCAGGTGACCTGGAACGTCGCGGCGACCGGGACGGACTGGACGACGGCGGGCGGCGATTTCAGCGGCACGGCGGATGCCACCGCTGACAAGGAAGGCACGGCCGGTGTCTGGTATGCCTTCGACGTCAGCAGCAGGGTGCAGGACATGATCAGCGACCCGTCAAGCAACTACGGGTGGATCATCAAGTGCACCGACGAAGACCTGCACAACCAGGACCGGTTTTCGTCGTCGGACAACAGCGACGTGCAGCATCGACCCAAACTGGTGATTACCGGCTACTGATGTCGGTATAGCCAGAAGTCGGCTCTAAGAGCCGCAGGACCTGACTCACTTCAGGCGTCGCGGACCACCAAGGTCCGCGACGCCCTTTTCCTTGCACGCCAATACGCGACATACAGCGGGGGTCCGCAAGCGATAACCCGTGGGACGAATTACGCTTGCGGAAAGTTCGGGGGCACATGTGTGAAAGTTCGCACGAAGTGCCGTCAGCCGGCCCGGACCGCGTACAACGTAGACATAAGTCTTCTCACTCCAAATGGTTACGCTATACGCTCTAGAAAGTGAAATCTGGCACGAAGGTTGCTATAGAGACGGGGACAAGGCTGTAGTGGTCTTGGTTGCGATATTGGAGTCATCTATGTCATCCATACAGGCCCTGGAGAGCACGATCTCCCGGCTGGGTCATCAGGTTGGGCCCGGCGAGAAGGTCATGTTCGACCAGTTGGAAATCGCGATCGGTTTCTACAATCGCTCGCCGGAGGCTCTCATCCAGATCCTCCACCGGGCGCAGGAACTGTTCGGATATCTCCGCCCGGACGTCGTCGAATTCGTCGCCCAGAAGCTCACCCTGCCGGTCAGCCAGGTCTACGGGGTGATCTCGTTCTATTCGTTCTTCAGCACGATCCCGCGCGGCAAGTACACGATCATGGCGTGCATGGGCACGGCCTGCTACGTCCGCGGGGCCGAAGAGGTCGTCCAATCCTTCGAAAAGGAGCTGGGCATCGAGCGCGGCCAGACGTCCAGGGACGGGCTGTTCACGCTCAAGTGTGTCCGGTGCCTCGGCGCGTGCGGCATGGCCCCGGTCGTGATGATCGGCGAGGACGTCCATAGCAAGATCAAGCCCAATACGGTCAAGAAAATTATCAGGCAATACACATGACACCAAGCGAACTGGAACAGTTACAGAAACAGGCGGCTGAGGCGCTGGCGCTGCGGCTGAAGAAGTGTCCGGCCAAGGGCAACGGCAAGCCGGCGGATCGCGTGCTGCTGATCTGCGCCGGCGGCGCGTGCATCTCCTGCGGCGAAGCGCCGGTATGGCAGGCGATCGAGAAGGAACTCGTCCGCAACAATCTGCAGGACACCGTGCAGATGGTGCAGACCGGCTGCATGAGCGCGTGCGACATGGGGCCGATCGTCATCGTCCGGCCCGACAACGTGCTCTATCAGCACGTCAAGCCCGAAGACGCCGGCAAGATCGTACAGCAGCACCTGCTGCGCGATGAGCCCGTCAAGGAGCTCATGTGGCGGGCCGATCCGAAGGCCGAGCCCGTTGCCAGCCCCGATGAAATCCCGTTCTTCAGCAAGCAGGTCAAGATCGTGCTGGAGACGTGCGGCATCATCGACCCCGAAAAGATCGACGAGTACATCGCCATGGAGGGGTATGCGGCCCTGGCCAAGGCGCTGACGTCGATGACGCCGCAGCAGGTGATCGACGAGGTGAAGGCCTCTGGCATTCGCGGCCGAGGCGGGGCCGGCTTCCCGACGGGGACCAAGTGGCAGATGCTGGCCAACGCCAAGGGCGACGAGAAATACGTCATCTGCAATGCCGACGAGGGCGACCCCGGGGCGTTCATGGACCGTAGCGTACTCGAAGGCGACCCGCACCGGGTACTGGAGGCGATGGCCCTGGCGGCGTATGCAACCGGGGCGAGCAAGGGCTTTGTCTACGTCCGGGCGGAGTATCCGCTGGCGATCCGCCGGCTGCAGATCGCCCTGGAACAGGCCCGGCGATACGGGCTGCTCGGCAGGCGGATCCTGGGGACGGACTTTGCGTTCGGTATCGAGATCCGCGTCGGCGCCGGCGCGTTCGTCTGCGGTGAGGAAACGGCCCTGATGGCGAGCGTTCAGGGCAGGCGCGGCATGCCGCGGCCCCGGCCGCCCTTCCCGACCGACGCGGGCATCCACGACAAGCCGACGTCGATCAATAACGTCGAGACGTTCGCGAGCATTCCGGCCATCATCCGCCGCGGCGGCGCGTGGTATGCCAAGATCGGCACGCCCAAGAGCACCGGCACGAAGGTCTTTGCCCTGGCGGGCAAGGTCAATAACACCGGGCTGGTCGAGGTGCCGATGGGCACGACGCTGCGGGAACTGGTCTTCGAGATCGGCGGCGGCATTCCCGACGGCAAGGCATTCAAGGCGGCCCAGACGGGCGGGCCGTCCGGCGGCTGCATCCCGACGGCGCATCTGGATCTGCCGCTGGATTTCGACAGCCTGCAGCAGATCGGTTCGATCGTCGGTTCGGGCGGCCTGGTGGTGATGGACGAAGACAGCTGCATGGTCGACGTGGCAAAGTTCTTTATGGACTTCTGCCTCGACGAGTCGTGCGGCAAGTGCCCGCCGTGCCGCGTGGGTACCCGACAGATCTACAACACGCTGCAGAAGATCTGCGAGGGCAAGGGCACGGAGGAAGACATCAAGGTACTGGAAGACCTGTGCGACGTGCTGCGGTCCTCGAGCCTGTGCGGCCTGGGACAGACATCGCCCAACCCGACGATGAGCACCCTGCGGCACTTCCGCGACGAGTATGAGGCACACATCAAGGACCACAAGTGCCCGGCGAAGGTGTGCAAGAGCCTGATCCAATACATTATCGCGCTGGCCAAGTGCACGGGGTGCAGCCTGTGTGCCCGAAACTGCCCGACCAATGCGATTTCGCGCGTTGATGGGCAGAAGAAGTACGCGATCGATCAGGACAAATGCATCCACTGCGGCAAATGCTTCCAGGTGTGTAACTTCGGGGCAGTTGCACGGCAGTAACTACAGCGCTGAGTGCTGAGTGCTGAGGACTGAGTAACAACAACAACGGCAACAACAGCGACACAACCGCAGAGACGCAGAGGACGCAGAGAACAACAATAACATAACGGCGAGAATCATGGCGGATACGAAGGTGCAAGACGCGATTGCGATAAAACTGACGATTAACGGCAAGGAGGTCGCCGGCTACAAGGGGCAGACCATCCTGGACGTGTGCAAGGCCAACGGCGTGCACGTGCCGACGCTTTGCCACTGCGAAGGGCTCAAGCCGGTCGGCGGCTGTCGCCTGTGCATCGTCGAGATCGAGGGCCAGCGGCGACTCAATACCGCATGCACGACCCCCGCGACCGACGGCATGGTTGTGGCGACGGAAACACCCCGGCTGTACGACCTGCGCAAGCGAACCCTGGAACTGCTCTTCAGCGAACGGAACCATATCTGCCCGTTCTGCTCGTCGAGTGGCGACTGCGAGCTGCAGCAGGCCGGCTATGATCATGGCATCACGCATGTTCGGTATGACTACCTGCTGCCGCGACTCGGCACCGACAACAGCCATCCCTACCGTGTCATGGACCACAGCAGGTGCATCCTGTGCGGCCGATGCGTGCGGGTATGCGACGAGTGGGTGGGTGTGCATACGCTCGACCTGTCGGCCCGTGGCGGCATGACGGTGATCGCAGCCGATGCCGGTGCGCCGCTGGGCAAGAGCACCTGCGTATCGTGCGGCATGTGCGTTGAGGTCTGCCCGACGGGCGCGCTGTTCGACAAACTCAGCAACCGTACGCCAGGCAGGCAGGAATTGCCGAGCACCCAGACCGTCTGCACGCAATGCGCGGTCGGCTGCTGGACGAGCGCCAAGACCCGCGGCCATACCGTCCTGCAGATCGACTCAGGCAAGGGCCCGGGCACCAACCGGATTATTTGCGGGACAGGCAGGTACGACGCCCTCAAGAGGGCGAACCAGCCGGCGTTGCAGGCCCCGCGATTGAAGAAGGCAGCCGAACTGGTCGACGTCGACTGGAAGGCGTTCGCCGGCGAACTGGCCAAGCGGATCAAGTCCGGCAAGGCTGGCGCGGACCCGACACGGGTCGCGGCGATGATCAGCCCGAGCCTGCCGCTGGAGACGATCGCCCTGATCAAGCAGTTTTTCAAGGAAGTCGTCGGTAGCGACCGGGTGGGCTGGGCTGCGGGACCGGAGGCTGGCGGCAGGGGCCGAAGCGTTCGGCATGAACGGCAAGGCGGCGCCGCTGGCGCGCATGGCGGATCTGATGACGGCGGACCTGGTCGTTGGCGTCGGCGTCGATCTGCAGGTGTCCGCACCGGTGGCGGCAAGCGTCGTTCGCCGGGGCATTAATGCCCACACGTCGCGATATATCGAGATCAACCCGCGGCGCACCGGGCTCAGTCACCTGGCTGCCCTTCGGATGGCGCCGAAGCCTGGCCGTGATGCGGTGATCCTCGGGGCGGCGCTTCGCACGATGTCGGATCGCGGCCTGCTGAAGGAACCGCTGTCGGCCGACGACGTGTCCGGCTTGCCTGACACTCGCGAGCCGATGTTCGAGGAACTGTCCGGGGTCAAGGTGGCGGAGATCAACCAACTGGCCGCGCTGATCGCCGGCGCGAGCCGGCCGATCCTGGTGATCGGTACCGGCCTGACCGCTCAGGGATCCGAGGCGATCGAGTCCGCCACCAACATGGCCGTCGGCGCCAACCTGTTCACGCCGGACGGGCGTTACATGATCCTGGAAATCCCGCGCAAGGCCAACAGCACCGGCGCCCGGATGTTCGGCAAACCGGTCTTTGATATGACGGACTTCGACTTCCAGAATACCGATGTCCTGCTGATGTTCCTGGGCGATGACGAGCCGCTCTGGCCGGCTGGCTGGATCGATAAGGCCCGGCCGCTCGTACATGTATCGGTGTTCGCGGCGCATACGCAGCCGATCTGCCAGGTGGCCCATAGTGTCGCACCGGTATGCACGTGGGCGCAGCGAAGCGGTACGTTCGTCAGCCTGGAAGGCCGCTTGCAGAAGACGACCAGGCTGGTCGACGCGCCGGCCACCGTCTGGCAGGATGCGGAGATCCTTGCGGCCGTGGCCAAGGCGATGGGCAAGTCCTTCGAACCCAATGTGGCGGCGTATATGCCGGCGGGTGTGAAGGTGGCGGAAGGACAGTTTGTGCCGACGTCGGAGCCGGCCAGGCGAATCGTGACCTGCAGGAGCAAACTACAAGGGGCCAAGAGCCGTGTCTAATAAAGGCGAAAGCAACGGGAAGATCAAGGTGGCGACGGTGTGGCTGGCCGGCTGCGCCGGTTGTCACATGTCCTTTCTGGATATCGACGAGAGGCTGCTGGAACTGGCCAAGTACGTGGACATCGTGCACTCGCCGGTGTCTGACACCAAGGAGATTCCGCCTGTCGACGTAGGTATCGTCGAAGGCGGCATCTGCAACGAGCATAACCTGCACGTGCTGAATGACCTCCGCAGCAAGGCGAAGATCCTGGTGGCGCTGGGCGACTGCGCTGGGCTTGGGTGCGTGCCGATGATGCGGAACCTGTTCGACACGCAGGATGTCCTGGACCGGGCCTACGTGGCCGGCGAATCGACCGCCCTGGGTCAGGTCCCGGAAGATCCGGAGCTGCCCCGGCTGACCGAGAAGGTCCGGCCGATTCATGAATATGTAACAGTGGAGGCGCACATTCCGGGCTGCCCGCCGAACGCCGACTCGATCTGGGCGGCGCTGACGGCCCTGCTGGAAGGCAAGATGCCGGAATTCGTCCCGAATGTCAGCCACTACGACTAAACGACGAGGACTGAGTGCTGAGTAAACGGCTGACGGCAAGACCCAAGGGCATGTAAGGCAATGTTGCGTGGGTGCGGCCCACGATGTAATGGCAAGGTAATGCTAACTATGGCACAGAAGATCACGATAGAACCTGTTACGCGAATCGAAGGGCATGCGAAGGTCACGATCCAGCCTGGACGATGCCGGCAAGGTGGCGGACGCGCGGATGCACGTGGTGGAATTCCGCGGATTCGAGAAATTCTCGGAGGGGCGCCACTTCTCCGAAATGCCGACCCTCACCGAACGCATCTGCGGCATCTGCCCGGTCAGTCACCATCTGGCCAGCGCCAAGGCGATCGACGACATCGTGGGCGTCAAGCCGCCCCGGCCGGCCAGGCTGCTTCGCGAGCTGATGCACATGGGCCAGCTCGTCCAGTCGCACGCGCTGAGTTTCTTCCACCTGTCCAGCCCGGATCTGCTGCTGGGCTTCGACAGCGATCCGGCCAAGCGAAACGTCTTCGGGCTGATCGCGGCGGCGCCGGATGCCGCTAAGAAGGGCATCTTCCTGCGGAAATTCGGGCAGGAGGCGATCGCGGCTGTCGGCGGGCGCAAGGTCCACCCGGACTGCTGCGTCGCGGGCGGCCAGAACCGCACGCTCGAAGCGGCTCGCCGCGAGTGGCTGCTGGCAAACCTGCCGGCGGCCTACGAGGCGGCCGAGGCCGGCCTGTCGGTGCTGAAGGGCTGGATGGACCGCAACCCGGACCTGCTCAAGACATTCGCCAATTTCGACAGCAACTACAGCGGCCTGGTCACCGCCAAGGGCAACCTGGAGCACTATGACGGCTTCATCCGCATGGTTGATCCCAACGGCGAAAAACTCGAGGAAATGGTCGACCCGCACGATTACCTGTCGATCATCGGCGAGGCAACCGAAGACTGGTCGTATCTGAAGTTCCCGTTCTATCGACCGCAGGGCTACCCGGAAGGGTCCTATCGTGTCGGGCCGCTCGCTCGGCTCAACGTGATCGACGGCATTGATACGCCGAAGGCCCACGCCGAGTGGAAGAACTTCCGCAGCCTGGCCGGCGGCAAGCCGGTCACCGGCTCGATGTACTACCACTATGCCCGGCTGATCGAGGTGCTGTTCGGCCTGGAACGGATGGAGCAGATCCTCAACGACGCCGAGGTACTCAGCCAGGACATCTATTCGCCCAGCACAGTCGTCCGGCCGCAAGGTGTTGGCGTGGCGGAGGCCCCGCGCGGCACGCTGTTCCATCATTACTGGGTGGACGAGGTCGGCCGGATCGAGAAGGTCAATCTGATCATTGCGACGGGCCAGAACAACAACGCGATGAATCGCGGCGTGCTGGAAGTCGCCCGGCAATACGTCAAGGGCGAGAAGATCGAGGAAGGGATGCTCAACCGGGTCGAGGCTGCTATCCGCTGCTATGACCCGTGTCTGTCCTGCTCGACGCATGCGGTCGGGCAGATGCCAATGGTGATAAGCCTGGTGAGCTCGGAAGGCAAGGTATTGGACCAGGCAATTAGGTCGGGTAAGGTATAGGGGGACTGCAGTGCAGTCAGGATGAGTACCATGCGTACGTGCGAGAAGTATTTAGTGGTGGCATGGGGTAATTCGGGCCAGAGTGACGATGCGGCAGGGTTGGCGATAACCGAGTCGCTGGCTGGAGAGGTGGCCGAGGATGTCGAGATTCGGTATGTAGAGTATCTCGGCCCAGAGTTGGTCGATGATGTGGCCGGGGCAGACCATGTGTTGTTCGTCAACACGCATGCGCATCCGAGCTGGCCGGATTTGGTAGTCGAAGAAGTCGAGCCGGTAGCGCCTGACGGCGACGGATTCCGATATAAGGATCCGTCGGAGCTGCTGGCGATGTCGCAGCTGATGTACGGACGTCAGCCGAGTGCATGGCTGATCGCGACGCGCAACGTCGATGCCAGTTGCGGGAGGCTTTCGCGGCGAGACCTGAAGATGGCCGATGCGGCCCGCAGGGTGCTGCTGAGTATTCTGCCGGCGGCGGAGTCGCCAGCGTCCCTGCGATCGACACGGCTTTAGGTAAGGCAGTATCTGACGGCGGATCAGAGGCGAAGTGATTTCCTGCGCAGATCGTTGCCGATGAGCGTGCTTTTTTCGCTTGCCAGCGTGAGCGTGACCAGCGATTGGGCTGCTTACGGCGCGTTTGGCGTCTGGTAGAGGATCGGTAGTGGACAAAACGCAGCAGCACATGACAAAATACCTTGTCCTCGGATGGGGCAACCCGGGCGCGGCGACGACGCTGCCGGGCTGATCATCGCCGAAGCGCTGGCTGAGAAGGTCTCAGACCAGGTGACGATCCAGTGCTTTCACCAGTTGGGACCGGAGCTGGCCGAGGACGTCGCCGCAGCCGAGCACGTCATTTTCATCGATGCCCATGTCAAGCCTGAATGGCCGGACCTGGTGTGCCGGGAGGTCGACCCGGCTGACGAGTACGTTCCGGACTCTCACTCCAGCGGCCCGGAGGAATTGATGGGCCTGGCGGAAGTCCTGTATCATCGCCGGCCGAAGGCGCACCTGATAGCGACAAGGGCGTTTGATACAGCGTTTGGTGCGGGCCTTTCGCGCCGTGGCGAACAGCTGGAGCAGAGGCCCTGGAAGTTGTACTTAGCCTGCTGCCGCCAGAAGCCCTGCGTTTGTCATCCTGAGCGAAGCGAAAGATCTCGGGCACGACAGACGTTAAGGCGCCTCGCTGCCCCCAGAAGGGCGGTGCCCGGTGTAAGCAACGGTCATAGGGTAATCCACCGAAGGGAAGGTCGTTCTGGCGGCTGTGACGGTTCTGGGCCCTTGGCCGGCCAGATGCCGCGTCGCAACTCGCTCTGGACGTAAACGGTTCACTGGGTAATCCAGATATGCACGAAATGTCCATCGCGGCAGCCATTCACGAGCAGGTGATCGAGGTCGCGGAAAAGAACAATCTTGAAAGTGTCACGGAGGTCCGCCTGCGCATCGGGGAGCTGCGTCTGATCGTTCCGGAGGCATCGAATGCGGCCTGGGAGGCAGTGCGGGAAGGATCAATTGCCGCGGACGCACGGCTGGAAATGGTCGAGGTGACAGCCAAGGCACGCTGCAAGCACTGCGGCCACGAGTATCGCCCGGAGTGGCCCGTATTCCTCTGCCCCGAATGCGAGCAAGCAAACGTCGAGATATTGGCTGGCGAAGAGCTGATCCTCGAGCAGATCGACGGGAATCAGAGCAGCAGTCAGGAATGAGACGAGCCAATCCCGCCGGCGACGGCCACCCGTAGCCGAGTACCTCATCGCCGGGTCGACAACGACCCCATTCTGGCCATTCAGATGTTCGAGTCCCGCCCGGGACGACGGAATCCGCTTTATTGCCGTGCGATGCGACGCACTTCCGTGCCCGCCGGATCGTAGACAACCATCTCAATCGGCATCTGGCCGACCGCATGTGTCGAGCAGGACAGACACGGGTCGTACGCGCGGATGGCGGCCTCGATACGATTGAGCGCGCCCTCCGTGACGTTATCACCCTTGACGTAGGTTTTGGCGACTTCCTCGACCGCCCGGCTCATCGCGTAGTTATTGTTGCCCGTCGCGACGATCAGGTTGACCTTCTCCAGCTGGCCGTTCTCGTCGACCCAGTAGTGGTGCCACAGCGTGCCGCGCGGCGCCTCGATCACGCCGACGCCTTCGTGGTTGGTGATCTCGGCAGTCTGGTGGATGTCCGTTGAGGTAATCTCCGGATCCTCCAGCAGCTGCTGGGCCCGCTCGACGGCGTAGAGATCCTCGATCAGTCGGGCCTAGGTGGAAGTACAGCGAGCCCTCGACCGGCTTGCCGCCGTTGATCTTGCGGAACTCTTCGAATTCCTTCTGGGCCAGCGGCGTGGCGATGCTGTCGGCGGCGTTGAGCCTGCCCAGCGGGCCGACGCGATAGGCGCCGTTCGGCCAGCCCATCTTGCGGTAGAACGGGAACTTCAGGTACGACCACGATTCGACGTGTTCGCCGATGTAGTCGAGGTACTGTTTGCCGTCGAACTTCTCGAGCTGGCAGCCCTTGGCGTCCACCAGCCGGAGCTGACCATCGAACAATGCCAACGCGTTGTCCTGATCGACCATGCTCAAATAGCCGGTCGGGAAGGTGGCGAAGGTCTTCATTTCGTTGGCGTGCTCAGCCATCCAGCCCTTCATCACGGCGATGCCATCCTGGACGAAGCCGATCATCTCGCCGATCTCGGAAAGCATGGCGTCGCGGTCAGCCACGGTCAGGGCCTTGTTCACCCCGCCGGGCACGGCGAAGTTCGGATGGACGCGACGATCGCCGACACGGGCGATCATCTGCTGACCAAACTTGCGCAGCCGGACCGCCTTGAGGGCCAGGTTCGGATCCATCTGCACGATACCGACGACGTTGCGAACCGCCGGGTCGGCGTCAAAGCCGAGCAGCAGGTCAGGACCCGCCAGCTCAAAAAAGTGCATCGAGTGCGACTGGATCGTCTGTCCCATGTGCATCAGTTCGCGGAGCAGCTGGGCCGGGCGCGGCGGCGTTACGCCGAGGACCTGGTCGCACGCTTTGGCTGAGGCGAGATGGTGACTCACCGGGCAGATGCCGCAGATGCGTTCGGTGATCAGCGGCATCTCATAGAACAGCCGGCCTTCGCAGAATTTTTCGAAACCGCGGAACTCGTTTACGTGGAAGCGCGCCGTCTCGACGTTGCCGGCATCGTCCAGATGGACGGCGACCTTGGCGTGTCCCTCGATACGGGTAACGGGCTCTATCGTGATCGTACGGCCCATGGAAATCTCCTGCAGCTACAAGTCAACAGCCATTCGCGAATCATGCCTATCACGTCATCTTGCGGCATGTCGCCCGGTTTTCTTTCCTTCGTCCACGGCCCACCCGCGTTCCTGCAAGCGGCACGGGCGTCGCACCTGGAACTCACCGAAGTCTAATGCCAATCCAGATTCAAACCGGACAGCTCGGGCATCTTGCCTTCGACCAGCGACGTCAGTACATAAACGATCGCGTCAGCCGGCGGCGGGCAACCCGGCAGGCTCACGTCGACCTTCACGACCGCGCTGAGCGGCCGGGCGTCCTGCATCGTGGCCAGCGCCGGATCGTCCGGGATCTTGCCATCGACGGTGCTTTCCGAATCAACATATGCCCGCTTGAGCGCTTCGCAGCGGCACGCACGATTGCGCATCGTCGGAATGCCGCCGAAGACCGCACAGTCACCCAGGGCAACCAGGATCTGGCAGCGCTCGCGCATCCGCCTGGCGACCTCTTCGGTAGCCGAGTTGTTCACCGCACCTTCCAGGATGCCGACGGTAACGCCCTCGGCCGAGGGGTGCTTCAGGTCGGTGATCGGCGTGGCGGTCAGCGTCACCAGCTGCACGAGGTCGACGATCCGCTCGTCCATATCCAGCAGCGACATGTGGCAGCCGGCACAACCGGCGAGCCAGTCGCTGGCGACGGTCACTTTTTTGCTCATATCCGCAACTCCAATGCGGCGCCTCGGGACACAATCCCTTCAGCGCGTCCTCAGCCGCAGCCCTACACCGCCAGCGAGATCTCCGTGATCTCTTCGTACGACAGCGAACTGCCCATCCTTATCGATAGCTGCATCAGCGCCTCGTGGTCCGCAGGAACCCCAGCCGCCGGCTCGACCAGCGGCGCGACCTCCAGCGTCTTTCCCTCGAGGTTGACCACGTGTCCGGTCCGCTCCGCCCAGATTCGTGCGGGCAGCACGACGTCGGCCTGTTCGGTCCACGCCGACTTGTAGGCCGCCTGCACAACCGTGAACTTCCGCTCCGGCCAGTTGTCCTGGTCAGTGGGCATATCATCGCCGGCCAAAACGTAAAGCGCCTCGCCAGCCACCGGCTGGGTCGCCAGCCCCAGGCGCATTGCACCCGCCGCGTTGGTGCCCTTGACCAGCGGAAGGAACCGCACGGTCTTGGGCATCGCCCGCATTGCGGCATAGACGGTCGTGCTCAGCCCGGAGGCATAGAGAACGACCGGTCGTTCGGCGGCTTCCAGCGCCGACCGCATCTGCGTCAGCCCGCTTACACGAATATGGTAGATTGTCCGCAGACTGGCGAACGGCGAGCCGTTCCCGTGCGAGATATCATGCAACTGCAGCTGCACGTGGGCGTAAGGCTCCAGCGGCGTCGGCGTATCAGTAACAACCATGATCTTGGCGCCACGGTCGTACGCCTGCTTGATCTTGTAGCCAAGGACCTTCTGGTCCTCCAGCGGATTGCCGCCAATCACGACGATGCAGTCGGATTCGGCTATGTCCTGAATGCTGCCGAGCGTGCCGACGTCCAGCGGCGGCACGTCGCCATAAAGCAGGCCGATCTCGTTGCTGCCGAGTGTCTCCTGGAAGAAACATGCGAACGCCGCCAGCGACTCGTTGGTCATCCGCGGCGACGCCAGGCCGGCAACGCTCTTGGCACTACTAAGTCTCTCGGCGGCAACAGCGAGCGCCTCATCCCAATGCGCCGGAACGAGATTGCCGTTCTGACGAATCATCGGCTCTTTGATTCGCTCGGGCTTGGGCTCGACGACCTCGAACCGGCCGGTCTTGCACAGCAGGCCCGCATTGCCGGCTGTCCAGTCGCCTTCGACTCGCAGCAGATGGTTGTCGCGGGTAACCGCATCGATCCCGCAGCCGACCGCACAGCCGAGACATGCGGCTTTCGTATGCTTGACCTGAGAGTCGTGGCCCATATACGCACTGCGACGGTCCGCCAGCGCACCGGTCGGACAGACCTGCAGACAGGTACCGCACTCGACGCACGACGACTGGCCGAACAGCCCGCCGTCGTCGGCGCTGACCATCGTGCGGGTACCACGCTGCTGGACGCCCAGCGTATGGTTCGCGACGATCTCGCCGCACGCCCGGACACACCGGCGGCACAGGATGCACCGGCTGTGATCCATCACGAAATGCTTGCGCGTCGCATCGACCGGCCACGGCTTGCTGTAGTTCGGCGGAAACTGCCACGACTCGATCTTGTACTCATAGCCGAGCTTCTGCAGTTCGCAGTCGGTCGTTTCTGCCGTGCCGCTCATCGAGCAGTACATGCAGTAGTGGCTGCGCTCGCTGAAGATCATCTGCAGCGCAAACTTCCGCGACGCCGTGACGCGCGGTGTGTCCGTCTGCACGACCATCCCTTCCATAACGGGGAAGGTACAGGCCGGCTGCAGAGTTCGCTGGTTGGCGATCTCCACCAGGCAGACACGACAGGCGCCTTCGGGTTTGAGGTGAGGCTCGTTGCACAGACCGGGAATGTGGATGCCGGCCGCCTCAGCGGCTTGCATGACCGTCTGCCCGGCCTTGGCTTGGACTGCCTGACCGTTGATCGTGATGTTCACCAGAGCCGAGTCGCTCATGGCTTGCTCCCTAGCACGATAGTTCATATTTTTCATTTCAAACGAACAACCACTACACCCGCTGGCAGTCACAACTGCCAGCGCTGCTGCCTATGTCGCCGCTTCGGCTGTCTGGCCGTCCGGCTTCGGCAACCCCATCACCTCCAGCCATTCCAGGTCGCAGCGCAGGCACCGCCTGGCTTCCCCGCAGGCGGCCTCTTCGCACAGCCCCAGCTCGACTTCCTGCATGTTCTGCTCACGCTTATCGACCGCCAGACGCGGTACTTCCGGCCGGCGGGCATCGGCATACGCCTCCAGGTCGTGCAACTGGGGTACGTCGTGCCGTGCGTCGGGTAGCTGCGGCTTGACAATCTTGCCGGTCCGAATCCACTCATCAACTGCGACCGCGACCAGGTTGCCCTGGGCGATCGCCTGAACGATCGTCGCCGGACCGCTGACGGCATCGCCCGCGGCGAACAGGCCCTTGCGGTTGGTGTTGTAACCATCGCCGACTGCGAAGGTCCTCGACCGAGTCGTATCGACCTCGCCGAAGTTCATCCACGACAGGTCCGGCGTCTGGCCGATCGCCGGGATGAGATAATCAACGTTCAATGTGTAAGTATCGCCGAACGGCGCTGGCTTGCGGCGAGCGGAATTGTCGAACTCGACCAGCCGCTGCCGCTGCAGCGTAACGCCCTTGACGTGCTCGTCACCGATAATCGC
The DNA here is from genome assembly GCA_963787325.1 of uncultured Planctomycetota bacterium. Lineage (GTDB taxonomy): Bacteria > Planctomycetota > Phycisphaerae > UBA1845 > JANYLN01 > CAWBCK01. The sequence goes on along the minus strand of CAWBCK010000005.1, from coordinate 3,357,523 downwards.
CACCGGATTGACGAGCGTGTGAATCCGCACGCCCTCATGCAGCGCGGCTTCGATTTCTTCGGGCAGATGCGTGGCAGGCATGTCATCGCCGGTACGACGATACATCACATGCACCTCGCGAGCCCCCATCCGCAAGGCGACGCGCGCCACGTCGATCGCCACGTCACCACCGCCGACCACGCCAACGCGCTTATCCTTGAGGTCCGGTAACTTGCCCTTGACCTTCTCGCCGGCATGCTCCATGCACGATTCCATGCACACCTCGCGCAGGAAGTCGATGCCCTGGATCACGCCGATCTTGCCCTCGCCGGGGATACCCATCTGCCGGCCCTTGTGGGCACCGATCGCCATCACGACCGACTTGAAGCCCATACGGTCGAAGAGCTCGTCGATCGAGAAGTCCCGGCCCAGGGCCTGGTTGCACTGGATGTCGACGCCCGCCCGGCGGATGTTGTCGATCTCGCCGAAGAGGATGTCGCGCGGCAGACGATACTCCGGAATCGCCCAGCTCAGCATGCCGCCCGGAACGGGCAACTTCTCAAACACTGTAACTTTGTAGCCACGCTGCGCCAGCCGCAGCGCCGCGGTCAGACCAGCCGGGCCCGCCCCGATCACCGCAACCTTGTGCTCGCTCGCTGCCGCCCGCTCGGCCTCGCTACCGATCGGCTCCGGCGTCCACGGCTTGCTGATCTCGTGATCCGCCATGAAACGTTTGACGTGGCGGACAGCCACGGGCTCGTCGATCTCGCCGCGACGGCACTTGCTCTCGCAGAACGCCGGGCAAGCCCGCCCGCAGATCAGGGCAAACGGGTTCCGCTCGCGGTGAATCCGCAGACCTTCGGCATACCGGCCCTGGGCTGCCATCGCCAGGTATGCCGGCGTGTCGACCCCAGCCGGACACGTATTGATGCACTTGGCGCGAACCAGCGGCTTGCACTGGCCGGCCGGACACGTCTTGTTGTCGATATGCGCGAGAAACTCGTCCTCGAAGAACTGCAGTGATGCCATGACCGGGCCCGGCGTCCGCTGGCCGAGACCGCACAGGCTGTTGGACATCATCTGCTCGCCGATCTGGCGGATCAGCGGGATGTCCTCGCGAGTGCCCTTGCCTTCGGTTATGCGCGTCAGGATCTCCAGCAGCCGCTGGCCACCGATGCGGCACGGCACGCACTTGCCGCACGATTCCGCCGCGGCGAATTCCAGGAAGTACTTGGCGAACTCCACCATGCACGTGTCGTCGTCGACAACGATCATGCCGCCGGAGCCCATGACCGCGCCGGCCGCCTGCAGCGAGTCAAAATCAACCGGCGTATTGAGACAGCTGGCCGGCAGACAGCCACCAAGAGGACCGCCCGTCTGTACCGCCTTGAACTGCTTGCCCTTCGGCACGCCGCCGCCGATGTCGAAGACGATGTCGCCCAGCGAGATACCCATCGGCACCTCGATCAGACCGGTATTCTTCACCTTGCCGGTCAGCGCGAAGATCGCCGTACCGGGCGACTTGGGACTGCCGATCGAGCTGAACCAGCGGGCACCGTTGCGAATGATCCGCGGCGCCATCGCGTAGCTCTTCACATTGTTGATATTACTGGGTTTGCCCCAAAGGCCGGAAACTGCCGGGAACGGCGGCCGGGGACGCGGCTCGCCGCGCCGCCCTTCGATCGAGGAAATCAAGGCGGTTTCCTCGCCGCAGACGAACGCGCCGGCGCCTTCCTTCAGTTTGATATCGAAGCAGAAATCGGTACCGAGGATGTTGTCGCCGAGCAGACCGTAGTCGTGGGCCTGAGCGATGGCGTTCTGCAGCCGGGCGATCGCCAGCGGATATTCCTCACGGCAGTAGATGTAACCTTCGCTGGCGCCCATGGCATAGGCAGCCACCGTCATCCCCTCGATCACGCTGTGCGGATCGGACTCGAGGATCGAGCGGTCCATGAACGCGCCGGGGTCGCCTTCATCGGCATTACAGATAACGTACTTCGGACTGCCCTTGGCCCGCCGGCAGAAGTCCCACTTGGCACCGGTCAGGAAGCCAGCGCCGCCGCGGCCTCGCAGCCCCGACTCCTTGATCTCGCGGATAACGTCCTCCGGCGCCATCTCCGCCAGGACCCGCCCAAGGCCCATGTAGCCGTCTTTGGCGATGTACTCGTTGATGCTCTCTGGGTTGATCAAACCGCAGTTGGCCAGGGCGATACGAACCTGCTTGCCCCAGAACGGCTGTTCCTTGTGCGTGGGAATCGCCTGCAGCTCGGCTGGCTCCTGGTACGTCAGGCGCGTGACGATCTTGCCTGCCGCCAGCGTTTCCTTCACGATCTCCGCCACGTCATCGGTCTGGACGCGACAGTAAAGGATGCCGGCCGGCTGAATGGTCACCGTCGGCCCCATCGAGCAGAGACCGCGGCACGGCCCGGCGATGACTTCCACATTGGAAAGACCGCAGCGACTGACCTCGGCCTGCATGGCCTTTAGCAGTGCCTGGCCCTTCGGACTGCCGCACGCATCACCGCGACAGACATATACCTTCACGCTGCCGTTGGATGATTCGGGAGCCGGCATAAGATTTCCGGCGTTCTGACCGCTTGCCATAATGTCACTCCATACCGCTCGCTGCCGCTTGCCTCGGATTACTCGTTGGGCATCCGGCAGATCACCCACTCCTTGACCGGCTCGCCTTTGACGAGGTGTTCTTCAATCAGCCGAGAAACCATCTCGGGCTGGATGTTGGCATAAAGCACGTGCGACTTGCCCGCCTGCTGGATGTCGACAAGGGGCTCCTGGGCACACATGCCGATACAACCGACGCTGCCGACGTGGGCGTCGATCTTGCGCCGGACAAGTTCCTCTTCGATCGCCTGGAGGGTCTCGCGGGCACCCGCGGCGATACCGCAGGTACCAGTGCCGACGTAAATCGCCGTCCCCGTCTCCAGGGTGGTCTTCATCGACTGGCGGACCTCATCGCGGACCCGTGTCAGATCCTCGATAGATTTCAGTTTGGCCATCGCCGCATCTCCTGCTACTTACCCAACCCACAAGTCCAGATTGCTGCCTGCCTGGCTATCAGGCTTGTCCCGGCTGAAAGCGACCCGTTTTTTCGCGCAAGCCAACCAGCCAAGCCCCACAGGCCTTGTTTGTTACACTTCGCCCGAGCGTCCTGCGGTCAGTCCGCACTGCCTACTCGATGGCCTCCAGACGCTTGACCAACGCATCCGGGGCCAGGTTCCCGTAGACCTTGTCATCGACAAGGGCTATCGGCGCCAACCCGCAGGACCCCAGACAATAGACGATTTCGAACGAGAATTTGTAATCCGGAGTCGTATCCCCCGGTTCAATGCCCAGCGACTTCCTGATCGCCTCGATGTTCTTCGGCGCACCGCGAACATGGCAGGCGGTACCATCGCACACGCGGATCAGATGCTTGCCGCGACGTTTCAGATGAAACTGCGTGTAAAACGTCGCCACCCCATACAACTGGTGCAGCGGGATCAACATCTTCTTCGAGATATAGATCATCGCTTCCCGAGGCAGGTACCCGTAAATGTCCTGGGTCCGCTGAAGGATCGGAATGACTGCGCCTTTCTGACCCTTAAATTCCTCAAGAATCCGATCGAGCCGGCTCAGATCGAGGGACTCCTCGTCGGCAGTCGCCGCAGCCCCGGATGCCGCACTGTCCTGCTGTCCGGACACGGACATAATCTCAGATCCTCCATCATTCAGCCTAGACGCTCAGTATATGTCCTTAAGATGGAACATAACTACGCGAAAACAACGATATTAGGCATCTGTGCTTTTTTTCGCAAGACCTTCGACACAAAATTCACAAACAACTTCGCGACTGGCGGCCGATCGGATGCCGTACAATCGTTTCCAGTCCCTTTCTATATCGGCGACACCGAGCAAACGTGATACTGCATTGTCGCCGGTGCGTGCGGACACCTGACATACGCGCGTTTGCAGCCGAATGCACGGCATGTGATGATGACGCGGGAACGTTTGGCAGGAATCATTGCTATGAACCAGTCGACCAGGATCGTAATATTGCTGCTGGCGGTAGCGGGGCTTGGACGGATCTCCTTGGCGCAGAACGCCTTGAAGACACGCCAGCCTGGTGGGCCCGTCATCGATAATCCGCGCGTCACCTCTGATCGCTGGCCCAGCAACTACGACGCACGCAGCTGGATTCACGAGGTCTGGCGGCTCGAAGGCGCCGGACCGGCGAGCAAAAAACGCTGACCTTGTACAAGTGGCTCCGCCTGCAGATGCACTGGGGCGATCCCTGTTTCGACGGCCCCAAGGGCAAAGGCGTCCGCGAAGCCGACGCCATCAAGCAGATCAATATCTTCCCCTACGGCGAGGGCGCCGATTTCGCCGCCGCCGCATCCGGCCTGGCGAAAGCCGGCGGACTCAAGGCCGCTGAGGCGCACCTGCCCGGCCACACCCAGCTTGATGTTTTCTACAAGGACGCGGACGGCCAGGACCGCTGGCACCGTCTCGATCCGTTCTGGGGAATTGTAGTTTACGACAAGACCGGCTCACACATCGCCACATGGCAGGAGATCAAGGCCAATCCGGACATCGCCCTGAAACCTGCGAAAACAGTCCTGCCGTGGGCCGACCGAAAGGGTGACCGCGAGCGCTTCGCTGAGGAGGCATCTTTCACCCCTGACCGCCAGGCACGTTCAAGCCTCTACACTATGGACAAACCGCTCTATGCGGGTGAGTCGTACCTGCTGTCCTGGCAAGCCATGCCCGGCCTCGCCTTCCGTAACGAGAACCCCGATGCCCGCGACCTGATGACCAGCTGGGGCGAGCAGCGATTCGCCTATGCCCACGGCGATTTCGAGAAGCTGACCTACGGGCACGATCTGCTTCGGCCGCATGTCGTGCGTCTCGACGACGACATCCAGATCCACCAGGCCCACGGCGCCCTGCTCTTCACCCCGGAAATGAACGAGCGGTTCGCCGATAGTCTCTATCTGCCGGCTGTGAACGTCGCCGTCGGCGGCGAAGGCAGAACGCTCCGGCCCGCCAGGGCAGGCAAGCCTGCCGAGCTGATCTATCTCGTCCAGACGCCCTATGTCATCGTCGACACCAAACTCGCCGGCGATTTCCTGCTGGGCGAGGCTGGACGGGTAAAGGTATCGGTCGCGCGGGCGGAGTGGCGCCGGCGAGATTCCACGCTGGACCAGGTAATCCCCGACAAACCGCAGTGGAACGTCGTGTGGGAATCCGGGGCCGGGCCCGGCCAGCGAAATATGAGGCTGCTGGAATCCGACCTGCGACTGCGCGGCCAGTACAAATTCCTGGTCAAGGTGCAGATGTTCTCCGGCAAGGATGCCAGCGACGTGGAAGTCAGCGGCCTGGCCTTCGCCTTGCGGTTCCAGGAAGGGATGATGGCCCTGCCTCGCCTGCTGCCCGGCAAAAACACGATCCACGTGACCGGCGGCGTGATCAAGCCGGGATATCAGTTGCGGGTCACCTACGCATGGGATGACGTCGAGGCGAACGATCACAGTGTAACCCACACCATCGATCGACTGCCGATGGAGTTTGAGATCAAGGCGGCGGGCACGCAGCCGGCCAACGTTGCTACACGAGGCATAATCCTTGAGGCATTACACAAGAGTGACAAGCCGTTGCGGCAGTCCGATCAGCAAGGGGAGTAGGAAATGATCGTCGAGAAACTCACCCGGTTTCACGACCGGGCCATGGCCACGTTCTACATTGACGACGTCTGCGGCCACCAACCGGCGGACGCGGAGGCGTTCAGCCGCTTCAGCAACTGGGTCGAAGAGAACGGCATGAAAGGCGAATGCAGCGCGATCCTGGCGCTACGGCGAGACGAGGCGGATCGGCCCCTGCCGCTACAGGCCGACTACGTCAATGAGGTCAACCGCGCCTCCTGCCGGCACCTCGACGCGCACATGGAAGTCATGACCCACAGGAACGTCTACGACTTCGCCGCCGACCGCATGAGCGCCGATGGGCCGCATGAGGGTGTATGGCTGATGGACCGCACGCGGAGTGTGGAGGAATATTGCGAATACCTGAGCGGCATCGCCCGCAAGGCCGCGCAGGCGGGCTTTCGCCATGCCGGCCTGACATTGCCGGGCTGCGGCTGCGAGCCGTGTCTGAGCCTCAAAGGTCGGCTCGGCATCAAGAGCCCGGAGGCCACCGATCTGAACCGCAACCTCCTGCGGGCCCTGCTGCAACTGGCCAAAGATAACCGGCTGAGCACGCCCGTCTGCACCCTCTTTGTCGGTAAGTCCGGACAGGGGCCCGTCGACTGCCAGCAGATGCTCTTTGACGGCCGCAGTGCAGTATACGACGTTCCCCCGGCAGTCGGCGGCGATACGCTCGGGCGCTGGGATAACCTGCCGCAGTACCTGGATCTCGACGCATATATCACGGCTGACGGGACCTCAGGCCGGCTGCCGGAACTCATCGCCCAGCGTACGCCAACGATGGGTTTCTACGGGCACTGGCAGAGCATCCGACCGGACCGCGGTGTCGGGTACAGTTCGTTTCAGGAAGTGGGCCGGCGGGTGAACCGGCTGTTCAGCGACCAGATCGTGTGGATGCGGCCGACCGAAATCGCCATGTACCGGCACACCGAGCGATACACGCAGGTGCGCCCGGCGACCGACGAGCGATCGTTCACCTTGAGCATCCCGTTCGAACCGCTGCATCCGGTCAGTTTCCGCGTTCTCGGCGGCACGGACCTGCGGATCAAGACGCCGGCCGGCACCGAGATCCGCCCTTGGAAAACGCTCGCCGGGGAGCACTGCGCGATCTTCGATATCATGCCGCAGAACGGACGATACGAGCTGCTCGGGCAATAGCCTGCAGGTCCGCAACGTCACTCGAAGGAACGACGGACCGGTGCCTCGGGACCGGGCGGCAGTTCGACGCCCTTGTAGCGCTGCAGATAGATCCTCATCAGCTGCGCCCGTAGAGGAAGACCATGCTCGCGTACTGGGCCCACATGACGGTAAGAATGATCGCGTTATCGAGGGCGGCTCGAGAGTCCCTCTCCTGTGACGCCATCAGCTCCATTACAATGAACCTGCCAAGCAGGTGCAGGCCGGCGATCAGTGCCGTCCAGGGAAGAATGTGTCGCCAGGCGAGGCGTACCGGCGGCAACACCTTGAACCAGAGCGTTGTCAATACCCAGAACGTGGCGAAGGCGATCAGCATAGTGCCTGCCCCGACCAGGACGCCCACTGGCCGACTCGCGTCTCCAGAGGGCTTGTGCGATAATAGGAAGCCCGCGGCAATGAAGCCGACCATCGCGATAACAGCCGACGCCGCGGCGTACAGCAGACCGTAGAGACGCTTGCGCATCTGTACGAGGATGCGTGCCTGTTCGCGACGAACGTTCCAGATCGTCTCCAAGGAATCCTGCACCTGGAGAAAGAACCCCTCCGCCCCGTAGATCAGCCCGATCGCACCGATAACGCCCAGCGACAGCAGGTGATGCGGCTCCATGCTCGTGTCATGCAGCAGCATCGCCTTGGCGATGGCAGCGCCCCGTTCTCCAAGCCACGCGATCTCCGCCGGAATCACATACGCCCGCGCCCACTCTTCGCCGAAAAGACGCACCGCCAGAACCAGGATCGCCGCGAAGAATGAAGCCAGCACCAGCAGGGCATTGAACGCCATCGCCGCAGCTAAGCCCGCGCAGCGATCGCGCACCCATTCCTTGAAGGCGGTCTGCAGCAGGGAACCGACGGCCTTTGCTCGGCTGGCGGGCCTGGCGGATCGGTCCATGAGGGCGCTTCCTACCGTTGAAACAGCCAGACAAGCCCCGCCGCCCCGATCACCAACACCAACAGCGTAATCAGGTAGACCATGATCCGGTTCGGCTGGTAGTCGCCGTGGTCGATCTGCCGTTCCGCCCGGCCGTATCGAATTGCCGCACCCACCATCAGCACCATGCCGAAGACAACCAGGCCGATCCCCAGCGTTTCGGCATTCTGCAGCCCCCAATGCGGCCGTCTGGGCCCCTTCTGGATCTGGGTGAGATAGAGGCTGAACCGGTTGATCGCGATGCCAAGGCTGATGATGGCAATAGCGGTACGGATATACGCCAGGTGCGTTCGCTCGTTCGCCAGGTGCTCGGTAACGCGCTGATGGCGAACGACCTTTTGCTCCGAATCCCCGGCACCGCGATCCACGAGCCATTCCCCCCGTCCGGACCCTGCACCGCCGGAATGACCGCCGCCAGGCGACCCGTTGCATCTGAGCGAACGGCACTGCGTTTCCTGTATGGGCGCCACTGGCAGCTCGCCTGCCAGTGCGAGGGCCTCGAACCGCTTACTGGATCCCCATCGCCACGCGCAGTCGCTCCGCCGGTTTAATGTAATGATCCGCGTCGGCGGCATCCGGCCCCAGACCGATCTGAACCCAGTTCACCTCGCCGCTGAACCGGTTTCCGCGAGAACCGTACTCCGGCGATACGGGCGAGCCGCTTTCGTAACCCACATCGCACGTCTCATCAGCCGAAAAGGCGAACGGCTCCGTCTGGTCCACCCGGCCCCGGCCGACATCCTTGCCGTCCACGTAAAGCGTGACCGTGCCGCCCTTGGCCAGCCCGCCGCCGTCATAGACGAACTCCATCCGGACCTGATGCGTTCCTGCCGGGATTCGCGCGTCGCCCTCGACGATGTAGTGATTCAGCCCGAAGAAGTTATAGCAGTATCTGGGCTTGCCGTCCCTGCAATAAAGGCTCCAGCCGCCCGTAAGCCCTCCCTGCGCGATGATGACGCCTTCGGCGCCGGATTCCGGCACGAGCACCTCGGCCGTGACCGCATGCGACTTGTTCTTGATGTTCACCACCGACGACTCGGTCAGCCGCCCCATCCCGCCGAAGAGGATCTGGCGGTTGCCCCGGATCAGCTGCGGCCTGCCGGCGATGTCAGGATTCACCCGCTCGATCATCCGGTCATCCAGCGGCAGAACGTTGTATCGGGCGGCCTGAATGAGCCAGAGCCGCTGGAGTTCGTGCAGTTTCTCCGGCTGTTGCCGCGACAGGTCGTTCGCCTGGGTCCAGTCCCGTGTCGTGTCGTACAATTCCCACACGTCATCATCAAACGCCGCCAGCGCGACCTGTCCCGTCTCCCACGGCGTGCGGTGCCTGGTCACGGCCGTCCAGCCTTTGTGGTAGATCCCCCGATTGCCGACCATCTCGAAGTACTGCGTTTCATGGCGCTCTGCCGCACTGGCGTCGTCGAAGGAATACGCCATGCTCACGCCTTCGATGGGCTTTTGCTGCACGCCGTTGACCATGACCGGCTCCGGCAGACCCGCCACTTCCAGAATCGTCGGAGCGACGTCGATGACGTGATGGAACTGCCGGCGAATCTCCCCGCGAGCCGCAATGCCGGCCGGCCAGTGCATGATCGCGCCGTTACGCGTGCCGCCGAAGTGGCTGGCCACCTGTTTGGTCCACTGGTAGGGGGTGTCCATCGCATGGGCCCACCCGACCGCGTAGTGGTTATACGCCTTGGGCCCGCCGAACTCATCGATGCGCTGCCTCAGGAACTCAAACGTCTCCAGCTGCAGGTAGCCCGACAGCGTCACCATCTCATTGAAGGTTCCCTGCAGCGAACCTTCCGGCGAGGCGCCGTTATCGCCGATGACGTAGATGACCAGCGTGCTATCGAGGATCTCCAGGTCTTTCAGCGCGTCGATCAGCCGTCCGACGTGGTAATCGGTATGTTCGAGGAAACCTGCGTAGACCTCCATCTGCCTCGCCAGGATCGGTTTCATCTCCGCGACCACGTCCTCCCAGGCCGGGATCTCCGGGTGCCTGGCCGTCAATTGGCAATCGGCCGGCACGACGCCGACTGCTTTTGCCAGGCGAATATTTCCTCTCGCAGTTTGTCCCACCCCTGGTCGAACTTGCCCTTGTATTTGTCCGCCCACTCTTTCGGCACGTGATGGGGAGCATGGGTGGCGCCGGGAGCAAAGTACATGAAGAACGGCTTGTCCGACATCAGCGCCTTCTGCTGCCGCACCCACTTCATGGCCTTTTCGGTCAAATCCTCGGTAAAGTGGTAGCCTTCCTCCGGCGTCTTCGGCGGCTCGATGGGCGTGGTCCCCTCATAGATGGCCGGGTAGTACTGGTTGGTCTCGCCGCCGATGAAGCCATAGAAGTACTCGAAGCCGCCGCCCCCCGTCGGCCAGGCGTCGAAGGGCCCCATCGGGCTCGTCTCCCACACTGGCACTTCATGACACTTTCCGAACTGGGCCGTCGAGTAACCGTTGAGTTTGAGGATCTCCGCCAGGGGGGCACAGGTATTCGGCCGTATGGAGCTCGCCCCGGGCGCGGACGTAGCCATTTCCGTAATGCCCGCCATCCCGGCCGAGTGGTGATTGCGGCCGGTCAGCAGCGCCTGGCGCGTGGGCGAGCACAGTGCCGTCGTGTGGAAGCGGTTGTACTTCAGCCCGCCGGCAGCGAGTCGCTCAGCGGTCGGCGTATGGACCGGGCCGCCGAAAGCGCTGGATGCCCCGAACCCCACATCGTCCAGCAGGACGATCAACACGTTCGGTGCGTCCTTGGGCGGACGAAGCGGCTGAATCGGCGGAAACTGTGTATCGGGGTCCTTGGCATCGTACGTCACCGCACCTGCGTAAGGCTGGTCCGGAATCGGGAGGATCTCGCGTCCCGCCGCCCGCGTAGCCCCACGGCTCTCGTCGCCCTTGCCGCTTTCCTGGATCATGTGTCCCCCTTTTCTGCATCAACCGGCATCCGGCTGTTCTCGTCTGCTAGAAGAGGTTTCAAAACCTCTCACTGGCAGGCACGCTGCCAGTGGCACCCTCGAAACAAAGGTCTTTGAAATAGCTACTAGTCGCTCACAGGCGTCCAGCTGTCGTCCGGCGAAAAGTCCTTGATCCCCGCGGCGATCTCCGCTGTCTTCTTGCCCAGGTCTTTCTGGTAGATCTGCCCACTCGGGCCGACCAGGAACGTCATCACGCCGGAAGAGCCCCAGTTGACCGGCCAGGCAATCAGCGCAAAGCCGCCGACCATGTGCCCGTTGATAATATAGCTGAATTTTCCGCCCGGGGCTGACCTGCCTTGGCGTGTAAGAACCTTGTAGACATAGCCGTGGTACGGTCGGGACTGATGCACCTTGCCGGACCCACCGTTGACGTTGCCGTTATCCTCCCCGTTGCCATAACCTTCGGCCCGGGCCTCTGCAACCAGCGGACCAAGGGGGCTCGGCGGTTCGTCCGCCGCAGTGCGCCAATAGAGACCGTCGTGCGTACCGGGCGTACTGACCAGACGCTGCGCATATTCGGGCAGGCCGCTTTCCTGCGGATCGGAAAGATAGTACTCCCTCTGGGCCGCAACGTATCCGCGGCAGACGCTTATCGCATCCAGCTCATTCCTGCCGATCCGGCGATTGAGAATCTCATCTTTGCCCGCGGCGGTGTCGAAGAACCATTTGCCGTCCCTCAGTACGATCGGCACCGCGAAAGGATGTTCGGTCGCCCCGACAAGGAGAGTCATCCGGCCGGGGCCGGCCGGTTCGAGTCTGGCCCCATTGCCCAGCCGGTGTGCGAAGGCCCTGGCAGCGGCGGCGTCCTGCACCGGGTCACCGGATCTGAGCTCATCAACCTGCGGGCCGAAGATGTTCCTATACGCGTCTTTGTCGTCGGCCTTCGCAGCCGCCTTGAGGGCATCGACCGCAGCCTGGGGAGAATCAAAGGTCTCCTGCTGCGGCGAAGCAGCCCGCGCCTGTGGCAACAGAGCCAGAACACCCACGATCAGGAAGCCTGTGACACTTGTCCTCATGGCGAATCCCCTGCAGATATTGGAACCGATGCTTGACATCTCAACCGAAGCGCCCGCCGAAGGCCACGGGGCACCGCCGGTGTCAGCGGCGCCCACCGCCCCGCATTCCGCCGCCGCCTCCACCTCTCATCCCGCCACCTCCGCCGCCGCCTCGCATCCCGCCACCCCCGCCAAGACTCCGGCCACCGCTACGGCTGGAAGCGCCGCGACTGCTATAGGATCGCGTTTGCGTACGGCTGGTGGCATCCCCGAACGAATTCGTTCGCGAACCGCCCCGGCCGCCCACCGCCGATTGGCGTCCTTGAAGGCCTGATGATGTACCGCCAAGCTGTGACCGGCTGGCGCTGCCTCGCTCGCTGTACTGTCGGGTCTGCGACGGTGTGCCCGTACCGCCAAACGCACCGGAGCGCGTGCCCCGGTCGACCGCCCGCGTGCCTCCCTGAATGTTGCTGCGCGTACCGCCCTGGATGTTGGTACGCCCGCCCCCCTGGATGTTCGTCCGACCGCCGCCTTGAATGTTCGTCCGACCGCGATCGATATTGGCGGTATTTCTATTGATATTGACCTGGTTGCCGGCGGTAATGCGATTGCCGGATATCGCCGTGTTCCTGCCGCCCACACGGTTATAGGAGGAATACCGGCCGGTGTAGGCGGGCCTCCCGTATGTACCGGAACGTCGCCACACGGCGCCCCGGCCATTATCGCCCCAGACGGCCGCCCCGTGCGGTCCGACGTACGCGCCGCGAGCCGGTCCATAGGCAGCCCATCGCCCGGCTGGATAATGCACCGCCCCAGCGTATCGCCATCCCCCCCAGTAGCCCGGTTGGCACCAGACCACGCTACCGCCGTACCAGTTGCAGTCGTGGTTCAGCCACGCGCCCATCGCCAGGCCCGTACCGAAACTGATCGCCGAGGCGGCAACCGCTGCCCCTGTAGATACACCTGAAGGTTCGGCATAGACAACCTGAGGATTGTACTGCGGGACGTAGATCACATTTTCCTGTGCCGGCACGATGCGGATAGCGCCCTCGTCAGCCACCACCGTCTGCTCGGACGTATCGTGCAGCGCGCACCGCTGGCCTGGGCCTCTCGCCGCAGGTCCTGGATCGTGTTCATGACATCCTGTTGCTGCGACAGAAACGCCGCCCCCAGCGCGTTCGTCCAGTCCAGATCCTTGTCCATCATCTCAATCACGGATGGATAGTTGCACAGCGCCAGCACTGAGGGGTCCCACGGCTGATCCGTCAGTTTGGACATGTCCGGCTTGGTCCGCAGCCACCGGGCAGCCATCACGATTTCCGTAGGAAACGTCGAGGCCGGCAGAATCTGTGCCAGCAACACGTCCGGATACAGGGCGATCGGCCCGAGAAGATCTTTCAACTCGTCCTGCGTCAGACCGCCCCCCTCCTCCTGATCGGGGGCAGCCGGCCCCGTCACCGCAGCCGGCTGCTGTCCGGCGGGAAACGAAACCGGCGGTGCGGCAGCAGATTGCGGCGTGCTGCCCTGTGTCATATCGGCGCAGTCTGTGCCCAGGCACTCGGCGGACCACAAGCCATGATTACCGCCGCAACCAGCACAATCGCTGCCCTGCCGAACGTCGTCACCATGGCATCCCCCGTGTCGCACCAGCCCCTGTTCACTCCCGGGCCAGCACAACGTGCATCTGCTTTTCCTTGTCCTCGATCAGCTGCCCGGACACATCCAGCGTCACCTGGTGCAACGTGCCCGTAAAGGCGAACGGCGCCTGGTACATCGAACTGACCGGCCACGCCCCGCTACGTCCGCAGGTCAGGCCCCCGGAAAGCCCCAACCCCAGCGGCACCGTCACGGGAAGGTCCGCCTGGGCCACCAGTCTGCCGTTGAAGTAGAGTTGCCCCCTGCCTGGCGTACCCTTGCCATGCGCGATATCCGGCGCTCCCGTCGGCTCAAACTCAAACCGCAGCTGCACTCGCCCCTGCGGCACATGCTCACTCGACTCAATATGGAACTCCTGTACCGCCACATAGTTGTGAACGTAATGCAACCGCCCGTACTGGACAAACAGCGAATAGCCTCCCGCCCCGCTGCCCTGGCTCAGCAACACCCCTTCCTGGCCGTCACGATAATCGACCTCAGCCGTAATGCTGTGGGGCCGGTTCAGCACCTTCACCGCCGCGTTTTCCGGCACTGCCGCCGTACCGGGGAAGTAGATATAAACCCTGCGGTCCCTGCTGAGCTGCGGCCGGGGCTCGACCATCCGCTGCACCCCCCGACTGTCGATCGGCAGCACGTTATACTTGCCCGCCTCCACATACCACATCGCGATCATCTCGATCAGCTTGTCCCGATGCTCCTCAGCCACGTTGTTGCTCTCCGAGAAATCCTCCGCCACGTGGTAGAGTTCCCAGCCGTGGGCATCGAGCTCGCGAAGTTTCTCCTCCGTCAACGCCATCTGCCCGAAGAACGCCCCCGCCTCCCTGAAGGATGGTCCAGGCACAGGGCAAACTGCTCGCCAGCCGTCATGGTAAATTGCACGATGCCCGAACATCTCGAAATATTGCGTGTGCCGCTTGCTGGGAATGTGCGGATCGTGCAGGGTATGGGCGAACGTCACCCCCTGGATAGGCGACTGCGTTACGCCGCGGATCTCAGTCGGTGGTTCAATGTCCAGGCATTGCAGCACCGTAGGCACCATGTCGATCGCATGGCAGTACTGGCTGCGGATCTCGCCGCGAGCCTGAATGCCCTTGGGCCAGTGAACGATAAACGGGTCACCCGTGCCGCCGCGATAGGTCTCGCGCTTCCATCGCTTAAACGGCGTATTGCCGGCCCACGCCCAGCCCCAGTGATAGTGGTTGAAGTACCTGGGCCCGCCCAGATCGTCAATCGCCTTGAGATTCTCCTCCAGCGGCTCGGGCACATTGTTGAAGAACTTGTTCTCGTTGACCGAACCCGTCGGCCCGCCTTCGGAGCTCGCCCCATTGTCGCTGATCAACATTACCAGCGTGTTATCCAGCAACCCACCATTCTCCAGGAAGTCGATCAGTCGGCCGATATGGTGATCCGTGTGTTCAAGGAACCCGGCGAAGACTTCCATCATCCGGGCATAGAGTCGTTTCTCGTCCGGCGACAGATTGTCCCATGGTGCAACATCGGGATCCTGACGCGTCAGCTGCGTATTGGGCGGCACAATGCCCAGTTCGATCTGCCGTTTGAGCACCCTCTGGCGATATGCCTCGTACCCGTCGTCAAACACACCCTTGTACTTGTCTGCCCATTCCCGCGGTACGTGATGCGGCGCGTGCATCGCCCCGGGGCAGAAGTACAGGAAGAATGGCTTCTCCGGCGCCACCTGCTTTGAATCGCTTACAAACTGGATAGCCTTGTCGACCAGGTCTTCAGTCAAGTGGTACCCCTGCTCCGGCGTCTTAGGCGGTTCCACCTGGTGATTATCCTCGACAAGGTCGGGATAGTACTGGTGCGTATCGCCGCCCAGGAAGCCGTAGAAGCGGTCAAACCCCCGACCGAGCGGCCACCGATCGTACGGCCCGGCTGCGCTGCCCTGCTCCGCCGGCGTCAGATGCCACTTGCCGACCGCATAGGTGTTGTAGCCGCTTTCCTGCAGGATTTCCGAAAGAAAGCCGTTCTCGAACGGGATATAGCCGTTGGAGCCCGGAAAGCCGATCGACCCTTCCGTAATGCACGACATAGCGTTGGAATGATGGTTCCGCCCGGTCAATACACACGAACGCGTCGGCGAACACAGCGCCGTCGTATGCATGTTATTGTAACGCAGCCCCTGCCTCGCCAGCTTGTCGATATTTGGCGTATTGATGGGCGAACCATAGCAGCCCAGCTGCCCGAACCCCGTATCGTCCAACACGATGAATAAGACGTTCGGCGCGTCCTGCTTCGGACGAACCGGCTCCGGCCATGCCGGCTCGCTCTCGCCCACCGTCCGCCCGATGACCCCCGGAAACGCCGCGCCGCGCTTGTATTCCTTGAATGCAACCATGCCTGCCCCCTGATAGTGATTCGATCCCGATTGAACCCGTGTTTTGCCGGAATGCCCCCATCCCGGCCACAGACTGGCCTTATACACCAGATATCCCGGCAACAAGGCAACCTGGTCGTAATCTCAGCGAGGACACTCCCACGCCGACACGTCAACAGAATGTTCGCAATGAGGTATTGGTGAATTATAGCCACAACGGACGGACTGCAACGCCGACACCCCATGCCGCAGCGCAGCCCGCGCACTGCGTCCCCCGGCCGACAAGCACACCAATGCGTTGTGCTTGTTGCTGTTAAAGCCGCCCGGCGTCAGCGCGGGTTTTAGTACTCGTTCTCGATGGTTGTTGTTGTCATGGTTGTTGTTGAACCCGACCCGCTCCCACATGCCCAAAAAAGAACGAGGTCCTGAACCGCAGTCATACCATCAACCGGCTCAGGACCTTTAAAGTCTTTTCACGACGCAGGAAACCGAACCAGGCCTATTCCGGCCCTTCGCCAACCTCCTGCAGCGAACTGCAGTCGAACGCCGGAGCGTCAAACCCTTCAGCCGGCTCCAGGTCATCCAACCAGTAGGCGCTGTCGTCCCGGTTATACACCAGGAAGCTGCCGCGCAGCTCCGGATCCTTGGCCCGCTGATAGCGCAGATAGATGTACCTCTCATCCACCGCCAGAATCTCGATCTTGCCCGTGGCGTGCGACATCGCAAACCGCGCCCGCCTCGACAGACCGCTGCCAAACCGCAGCGCCTGCCGGAAGATCTCCCAGCCTTCGGTAATGGGCACCGCGTATGGCGCATTGCCCACGGTCGGCCGCATCTGGAAAAGATAATATGGCGGACAGCCGATCCACGACAGACGCCGATACAGTTCCGACAGCACCGCCGGATCATCATTCACGCCGCGGATCAATGGACACTGATTCGTGCAGATCACCCCGGCCCCGATCAACCGGTCGATACACGCTACTGCCTCCTCCGTCAGCTCGCGAGGATGATCGAAATGCGTCATCACATAAATCCGCGCATTGGCGTTGCTGCACTGCCCCAGCAGTTCCACCAGCGAATCATCCTGAAGAACCCTGTACGGATTGAACGCCGGCACCTTCGTGCCGATCCGGATGATCTTCAAATGCGGAATCGACCGCAGTTCGGCCAGCAGACTCCGCCAGGCGGCGAGTGCTCAGCAGCAGAGGATCGCCCCCGGTCAGCAGCACGTTGGTCACCTCCGGGTGCGCAGGATGTAATCAACAGCCAGGGACGTGTCGAAGCCGGCCTCATCGTTGCCGTTCATGAACAACCGCTTGCGGAAGCAATAGCGGCAGAAACCCGCGCAGATCTTATTGCACAGCATTACCACCGTATCAGGGTACTTATGCTGCAAGCCGGGAACCACCGTATTGGAGGCCTCATTGCTCGCATCGAGCCGGCCCCACCCGTCCAGTTCGTCCGTATGCGGCACGATCAGACGCCGAATCGGATCAGACGGATCGTCCCAATCTATTAAAGTAAGATAATAATCAGTCGCACGAAATGCGAACCGGCGTATCACGGGTTCGACTGACGCTTGCGGGCCTCGGACAGACCGTCCAGATGCCTCGGCTGCGTCAGATAACGGACATTGGGGTAATTTTCATGAAGATTCGACGAGACCGCTCCAACCTCGATCATAGGCCCCTCCATTTTATCAGCCGACCCCGGCCTTACGGCCAGCAGGCAGGCAAGGTAAAAAGATGGCGGCCCGACCACCCGGAAAACCTGCAGGCGCACGCGCGCACCCGCACCCTTATTGTCTCATTTGTTTCGTGGTCCCAGCGGACGCCGCCGCTGCAAGACGCAAACCACCTCCCCGGACGTATCGCCATTGTCTGGCTACCAAGTAATACCCGCCCCCGGACTGATGGTTGCACCGATTTGCGTTTTTTTCTAGAGTCCGACGGAAGAAATATCAACCACACGCGTTAGCGTCAGGTACCGGATATGGGGCAACACAAATAGCCGGCGCTCATCGCCAGGTAGACGCGCGATGCGCAGCATCTCCGCCAGCACGCAAGCCCCCGATCACTCAGCACTCAGTCCTGAATTACATGACCATAGGTCGGATGATGTTGATGTATTCGACGTTGTTCACGCCTAGCCCCTTCTGCGCTGCCAGCCGGTGTTGCTGCAAGAGGCCGGGCTCCTGCGTGATCGGCTTGAGCCCTTTTTCTCGGCGTATCGCATCAAGCACCCCCTGCCCCACTGTGTCCGCCGCGACCGGATCCGTGCTGATCAACAGCGTCGAAGCAATGTCAAGCGGATCGCGCACCGAATCCGCCCGGGTGTCATAAACCAGCCGCAGCCCATTCGTAATATTCAGGCGTAACTTCCCCCGTATCGCCGGCATGCCCACAATGTCAGGAATGTACGGGCAGCATTGGTTGGCGTGGTACAGCGCGGGCCGGCGGATCAGACCGTGCGAAAGGTTCTTCAGACAGCCGCTCATGCCAGCGATCCGGTGCGCCTTAATGAACGGCACATTGATGATCGCCGTCGCCTCTTCCGCCGCCTTGACCAGTTGCTCCTTGCCGCTGCCGAAATCGTGCGAGCGTTCACCCCAGCCCCACTCTGCCTTCTTCAGGTCGCCCGCCCAGTCCGCATCCGTCTTCGCCTCCAGCAGCGTGATCTGCCCGGCCTCAAACCCGGCCGACATCAGCGATTCGATCAGCACCGTAGCCATCATCTCGCTGGTGTTCAGCCGGTCGGCATCGGAACGGTTGAATTTCAGCAGAATCCGGTCATCCCGTCGCAGGAGGCTCTGCCAGGCCGCAGCGGACGTCTTTTTGTCCAGCGCAATGCACAGCCCCTCCTCGAGCATGTCCGCAACGATGCTCCGGCGCACGCCAAGTTCCGTAAGCACCCGGGGATTCTCCAGCAGTGCAACCCGACTCCGTCGCACCTTGTTGCTGGTCACCGCCGAAAAAACCCGTCCATCCCCCGTTCCGACAGCGCTTCCCGCCACACCGCCAGCCTCGGTCGCACCTAGCGCAGCAACCGTCCTGCCAGCGAGCACCCCGGCCGCCGTAACAGCCGCCGCCTTCAGTAACTGCCGGCGAGTGACTCTCCTGGACAGTGCCTCGTTTGGTCTATAGACTTTTCCGCTGTTTGACGAATCCATATATGTACCATGGCAGTTCGGCCCGGCTCGCGCCGTACGAGACGACGCCAGCCCCGAATGCCGGCCGAATTACGACCGCAACGGTCCGGCCTCCGGGCCGCGCCTTATTGGGTGATATCGGTCAGGCTATTGCTCGCTCATAAGTTGGAGCCCGTTATGACAGACGCTGGCAACCCAGATCAGACCCTCGCGTACTGGCAAGACAAGCTTGCGGCCATCGGCCAGCAGCACCTGCTGACCTTCTGGGAGGAACTGACCGACGCGCAGCGTGTCGACCTGCTGGCTGATCTGCAACAGCTGCCTTCCCCCGCGGCCGTAAGCCAACTCGTTGAAAACTACGTCCGGCACTACGAGCTGCCCAAGGTCGGCCAACTGGAACCGGCGCCCTACTGCCCGGCGGTGCCCGATATCGACCTGGCAGGCCAGTACGCCGACGCAATCCGCCTCGGCGTCCGCCTGATGGAGCAGGGAAAGGTCGCGGCGCTCACCGTGGCGGGCGGTCAGGGCACGCGCCTCGGTTTCGCCGGCCCCAAGGGCGTCTTTCCCATCAGCCCGATGAAGAGCAAACCGCTCTTTCAGCTGTTTGCCGAGTTCATCCGCGGTACGGAACTGCGCTATGGAACGCCGCCAATCCGCTGGTTTATCATGACCAGCCCGGCCAACGACGAACAGACCCGGCAGTTCTTCGCCGAAAACGATTACTTCGGCCTGACGAGTCCACAAGTGCGGTTCTTCACCCAGGGTGTCATGCCGGCCTTCTCGCCGGAGGGCAAGATGCTGCTGGCAGGCATGGATCGGCTGGCGATGTCGCCGGACGGCCACGGCGGGACATTGCTGGCACTGCGGCGGACGGGATGCCTGGAGGAGATGGCAGAGGCAGGCATCGAGCACATGTCGTATTTCCAGGTGGACAATCCGCTGGTCAAGTGTCTCGACCCGCTGTTCATCGGGCTGCATGCCGCCAGAAAGTCGCAGATGTCAAGCAAGATGCTCTTCAAGGCGGATGACTTCGAGCGGGTCGGCAACTTCGCTCTGGCGGACGGCAAGATGACGGTCGTCGAGTACAGCGACCTGCCGAAGGAACTGGCGGTCGCAAAGAACCCGGACGGCAGCAGAAAGTTCAACGGCGGCAGCATCGCCATTCACGTCATCAGCAGGCAGTTCGTCGAGGACCTGACGGCTGACGAGGCCCGCTTCAAGCTCCCATGGCACCGCGCGGTCAAGAAGGTGCCATACGTGGACAGCGAGACCGGCCAGCAGGTCGAGCCAACGGAGCCGAACGCCGTCAAACTCGAGACGTTTATCTTCGACGCGATCCCGATGGCGGCGAACCCGTTGATCCTCCAGACGCTCCGGGAGGACGAATTCAGCCCGGTCAAGAACGCCACCGGCGTCGACAGTGTCGAAACCAGCCGTCGCGACCAGAACCGCCGCTTCGCCCGCTGGCTGGAGCAAGCCGGCGTAAAGGTTCCTCGCACCAAGGACGGTGAGCCGGATGCGACAATCGAGATCAGTCCGCTGTTCGCCCTGGATGCCGAGCAACTGCGCGAACGGCTCAAGGACGCGCCGGTTATCGAAGCCGGCGCGAAGGTCTACCTGGAATAGCTCCCAAGACGCGTTTGGCCCTTGACTTATGACGGTTTTTTGCCGCCCTCAAAGGCTGGGCACGAAATCCTCACGATGGCGCGCGAACAGCGCCTGCAACTTTCGGCTGCTGAAGTCAAGGTTGCTTGTCAGGCAGTGCAGTGCGTATTCGGTGGGGTCGGCCAGCGGCGTCGATCGCCCCAGTGCCCGCGACAAGAGCGAACTGCTTTGCGCGTAGAGGCGCGCCAGCCATACCGGAACCGAAACGCTTCTGATACCCCGGCGGGCCGGCAGGAAGGTCCGCAGCACCCAACGGTAATACTCCTCGAGGCTCGTCCGAGTCGGGTCTACCACGTTGTATGCCTGGCCGGCGGCGTGCTCGTCGATGGCAGCCAGAAAGGCGGCCTTGGCGACGTTCCGCACGTGTGTCAGCGGCCAGCGGTTTCGGCCTGCGCCACGGGCCGAAGTGGACCACCCAAGGGCTGTGACGCAGGAAGCCGATGACGCGAGGCAGAATGGTCGTGTCTTCGGGGCCGCAGACCGCTCCCGGTCGAAGCAGGACATACCGGTCTGGGGGCAGGATAGAGGCGACGGCACCTTCGGCTAATATTTTAGAACGTGGATAGCCGTTCCGGGGGTTGCCGGCCAGGGGTGTGTCCTCATCGGCGTCGATGAAATCGCGGATGCCGTAAACGTCGGTCGTGGAAACATGGACGAGTCGGCCGAAGGACTGGGACGCCACGCAGCGGGCAATGTTCTCGGCGCCGACATAATTTGTCGCCAACAGCAGAGAAGTCCTGACGACGTCCGAAGCGATACCGGCGCAGTTGAGCACGGCATCAAACGGTCCGGATCGGGCAAAGAGACCTGCCAGGGCGGCGCGGTCCGTCACGTCTGCGTGGACTATCGCAGCAGCGAAAAGGTTCTGTGGGCTGCGACGATGGATCAAGGCCGTTACGCACCAGCCCCGGCTGAGGAACTCGCGGGCGCAGACATTGCCCAGGAAGCCTGCTGCTCCCGTAACCAGTACGCGTCTGGCAACGATGGCACTTGCCCTTTCTCAGTCAATCACGCCGTACTTGCGGGCCAGCCGATGCAGTGTCTCCAGGACGTAGTCCATGTCCTTCTGGCTGATGCCCGCCATCATGCTCATCCGCAGGCGGCTGCGATGTTTCGGAACGGCCGGGAAGGCCACATAATTCATGTAAATGCCGCATTCGATGAGTTCGAGCAGGATCCTCTGGAGTTTCTCCTCGTCGCCGATGATTACGGGAATGATCGGCGAGCGGGTGTGGCCGATGTCCAAGCCGAGCGCCTCGAGATTGCTCGTCATGTACCGGACGCCGCGCCACAGGTTATCAAGGTGCTCCGGCTCGGTCTCCATGATGTCGAGGGCGGCAAGGGCGCCGGCGGCAACCGGGGCAGGGATTGCGCCGGAGAAGAAATAGGGCCGGCCATAGAAGCGCAGGTAATCGATCAGGCCGGCGCTGCCGGCGACACAGCCACCGATTCCGCCAAGACACTTGCTGAGGGCGGCGACGGTTACGTCAACCTGGCCTTCCAGGCCGAACAGTTCCGCGGTACCTCTGCCCTTCGGGCCGATCACGCCGAGGGCATGGGCATCGTCGAGCATCACCCTGGCGCCATATCTGCGGGCGACTGGGAGGATTGCGTCAAGCGGCGCGATGTCTCCCTCCATGGAGAAGACGCCGTCGGTGATGACCATCGTGCCGTGGTCGTCGGCTGTGACGTTTCGCAGGATGCGTTCCAGGTGCCTGGTGTTGGCATGGGCGTATGTGTGTATGGCAGCGTCGGCGAGGCGGCAGCCATCGTAGATCGACGCGTGGTTGAACAGGTCATTGACGGCGGCATCGCCCGGGCGGAGCAGTGCGGAGATCGTACCGACGTTGGCGGCATAGCCGCTGGGGAAGATCACCGCGGCCTGGCAGCGGTACCATCCGGCCAGTCGCTCCTCGAGGCGTACGTGCAGATCTGTCGTGCCGGCATAGAGGGAGACAGAGCCCATGCCGTAGCCGTACTTGCGCGCGGCGGCCGCGGAGGCCTCGACGACGCGCCGATCGGTCGTCAGGGCCAGGTAGGAGTTCGACCCCATCATGATGACCTTGCGGGCCTGGCCCGTGGCCTCGTCCAGCATCACACTGCAAGGGACATTGGCAGACAAGAGCGGTCGACGGAAACAGTTAAGGCCCGTGCTTCGCCGCGCGGCACACAGTGCACCGAAGGCATGCACCTTCGTGAAGATATCCGGGCCGGGCATTTCATAGCACTGTGCCCACGATGCGCTCATCGTCTGTTCGGCAGACGGTGCTGACTGGTTCATCGTGTTTCTCCGCAAGACAGGTGCTGAAAGGTTTCCCCGCTAATAGGATAGGCACGCCAAAAGGGCTGCGTGGGTGATGGGTCTGCAATTGCGATATTTCCTGTGCGCAGCCGTGACACCCATGGAACCTGCTGCCCGTCGGCAGGCAAGCCTGGGCAGCACTAATCGTCATCGCTGGCCAGTTGACGGGTTGTCAGGGGTAGAAGCGACTCGCCATCGACGCCTGCTGGTATCGGCTTTCCTGTCAGCGTCAGGAGCGTGGGCATGAGGTCTACCGTTCTGGCTACAGCGATCTGGCCATGCGGGACACCCGGCCCGGCAAGCAGCATCGGGGCGAAGACCTCCGCGGCGCGGATGCCGCCGTGGCCGGCCTTACGCCAGCCGTCAAAATCCCACTGCGGCGCGGGGAAGACGACGAGGTCGGCTGCCAGGGGGCAGTCGAAGTAAGAGAGAAGGCCGGTCGGCAGGTCGGGGAACTCCGTATGGGCGGTAGCTTCGAGCCATTGCCGGCTGGTGAGGGGCTGGCCGTTGAGGGCGGATGCGGGCAGCGACGAGACCCAGCCGAGTGGATCGGCGCCGCGGATCACGTGGCAGGTGATAACGTCCTGTGAGGCCGCCGACGGCTCGGCTGCCATGCGTCGGTCGACTCGGCGAAGTTCGATTTCTCCGCCTTTGCACACAATGCGGACGCAACCTGGGCTCACCCGGTACGCCGTTGCGTCCACGTAGGGCAGATCAGCAAGTTCGGCTGGCAGATCCGCGTTACCTTTGCCGGCCGGATAACTGCGAAGGTTCTGGGCGCTGGGGCGATCGAGCCAGGGCGCGAAGGTATGCCTGCCCGGGGACGATCCAGGCAGGGGTTTGCGCAGGTAGAGCACCCAGTAGCGATCGCCAGGACCGTATGGCACACCGACGACACGGTCGAAACGCCGCAGCCTCTCGTGGAAGGGCACTTCGCGACCTATGGGGGTCGCTTGAGCCAGCGGGATGCCCAGCGACTCGACGTACTCTCGGATCTTGCCGTGGTTTGGCGTGTCACAGTGGCCGTGATCGCTGACCAGTGCCAGGATCACCTTGTCCAGAGCGCCGCAGCGCTCGAGGTCGGCCAGGACTCTGCCCAACTGGTGGTCCATCTCGTGCATGGCCTGACGGTACTGCGGTGAGGTTGCTCCATAGTTGTAGGCGGTGAAATTGACCGACAGCAAGTAGACCGTCGTCAGCGCCGGAAACTGCCGGTACTGCCGGGCGACGGCCATGGCCTGGCCCAGCCGATAGAGTGCCAGCCGATCGACGAGGCCGTCCATGCCGAAGGCGATCGCCGGCCCGGCGGTGAGCCGGTTTTCGAAGAAATGCGTTGCACCCTGGTGAGCCTGGAGGAACAGGGAAAAGGTAAGTCTGCCGGGGAACTGCTGGTAGAGGGACGCAGCGGTGCAGTCCTCGTCGAGCCGGTTCTTGTCGCGAATGGTCTCGTAGTTGCGGAAGACGAGCCGGTTGCGGTCGAACCATTTGGCGGCTGGCAGGCCGTGATGGCCGGGAAACCGGCCGGTGACGATGCTCATAAGATTGTCCATCGTCAGGGAAGGATGGCTGGCGACAGCCTGGGGCACATACAGGCCTCGTTTGACGAAGTATTTGTCGATGGACGGCAACTGGCCAGCGGTAAGAAGTTCCTGGAAGGTGGTTGCGTTAAGGCCGTCGACGACAAACAGGATGATGCCGCCAGTTGTGGCACCCGCGGGCAGCGAGAAATCGAGGCGGAACGTATCAGCAGGCTTTCGAGGGCCCGGCACGCTGCAGCCTGTGCTGAGCGACAGTACAGTCAGCGCCAGAACGATGGCCCAGAGCCGAACCGCATGTGTCATGACAAGCCCCCCGCTATGTCGCTTCGCAACCGGGCACAGGAAGGAAGTTGTCTGCAAGGGCCGGCTAAGGCCGGAGCTCCGAATAGCCGCTAAGGCGGGGACTCGGAGCACCGTCTCCCGTTGGGACTTCCAGCAAGGCCCCATGTAGTGGCGGAGCTATGTGGCAGGGTCCGGCGCGCGACCGAGCCTCCCGCGCGAAACCAGGTTGCCGGCAAGAGGCCGCAGACCGGACTATGCTTCCGGCGCCACGTAGTTATCGCCGCCAAGCCTCCTCCAATAATAATAGACGCCGATCATGCAGAACAGGCTGAGTGCATGCGCGACGAACTGGCAGAGATAGCCATAGCGGAAATAGTCGGTTTCCAGGGAGTTTGTCGTCAGGTAGTCCATGACGACCGCGCCGAGTGGTCCGGCAACCGCGGCGACTGACTGCCTGACCATCGCATTGGCGGAACAGAACTGCCCGTATTTGCTCTTGGGCAGGATCATGATCAGCATGGGCAGGGTAGCCATGCCGTGCAGCATGCTGCAGGGCCTCTGCAGGATCTCCATGTACAGGCCGAACGTGTACGTGTGGAAAAAGAAGAAGAACAGCAGCGGGAACGGCAGCGCAATAGCGGCCGTCCAGATGAACAGCCGGATCGGATTGAAGCGATCGATCAACGCGCCGATCGGGTACGAAAGGACCAACGCAAAAATTGATAGAAAGACCCCGCGCAGGCCACCCTTGGCCAGACTGATGCCCTGGTCCATGTCCCAAACATGCATGTATCCCAGATTGCTGGCGGTAACCAGCATGGTGCCGCCGTGCGTCGCAGCCATGGCCGTTACCCCTCGCGTGTACCCCGAGAACGTCTTGTAAGACTGGTCGTCAGCGGTTTCGCTGATTGCCCAGGGCTGCCACAGGCGGATACTCCCATCAGGGCTGCCGCTGAGAATGACGCGCAGATCCGGCTTGTAAAGGACCGTTGAAATCGCCTGTTTGTGGCCCTTAAGACTCCTGACCAGCTTTCCTTCGCTCGTGTCCCAGATGCGGAGATGGGAATACTCGTCGTCCTTTTCGCCATCCCGGCCGCCTGAGATCACCCAGCCGTTTTCCTTCAGAATCTTGCTGGTCTCCTCGGCGGGAATGTCATAGAGGGACTCGTTCGTGAACACCTGTTTGAAGAAAAAGCCGATGTCGTGCAGCTTCTGGCCCAGCCAGCTCCTTTCGGTCAGTTCGTGCGCCGGCCGCGACGTCATCGACGGGGAGAAGCAGACCGCGTAGACGGGGCCCGGACTGCCTTCCAGGGTATTCAGCAGACTGCCTTCTTTTGTATCCCAGACAAGGATCTTGCCGTCCGAAGCCCCCGAGACCAGCCGGTTGCCGTCACTGGAAAAAGCTACGCTGTTGACCTCTTCCGTGTGGCCGGTCAGGGTGTGCAGATGGTTGCCCGTACCCGGATCCCAGATCTTCACCGTATGATCCGCGCCACCAGAGGCCAGCAGTGTTCCATCGTTGGACAGGGCCACCGTCCGGACGCCGCCCGGATGAGCATCAGCCAGGCGATGGCGGCAATAACCATCCGTGGTGTCCCAGATCTGAATAGCCCCTCCAAGCGACCCGGTAACCGCCGTATTGCCGTCGCCGGTGATGGCGGCAGCCAGCCCGGCGCCATCGTCGGTCGGGCGCGGTCTTGACCAGTGCAGGCTTCTTGGCGGTATAGTCCCAGAACTTGACCTGGCCGTCCTTACCGGCCGTCACCAGCCGCTTGCCGTCGGGGGTCATTGCCATGTCCATCTCGGCGACCGCCATGGTATGCTGACCTACCCCCGTTTCGCCCGGGGCTGGTACGGCGGCATCCGCGGCATCGGCGTAGGCTGAGATCTTGCCCCGGTGCTCGCTAAGGTGCAGACTGAAGATTCCGGCAGGGTTGAGCCCTTTCGTCAGCACCATACAGGCCGTCGAGAGGTAGAACAGGATGAAGATGGGGTGGACGAAACACTCCCTGAAGTAGAGTCTGATCTGGTCTCTCTTTGTGGTCTTCTCGCTTACATCTTCAACAGGAGGATACTGGCCCTCCTTGACCCGCCAGCACACCAGCCCGAAACCAACGAAGTATAAGGTCGCGATGCCCACGTGGATCGCCTTGAGGTGAGTCAATTGATAGGGAACGATCCACAGGTTGGTCGCAATGCCGGTAAACGTACCGACCATGCTGGAGACACCCTGAAACCGACCCAGAAAGTGCCTCGGCATGACGTCCGGCAAGAGATAGTAATAGACCGTACCGACGAACTCATTGAAGAACGAGAAGCCAATCGTCAGAAAGCCGATCACCACCAGTGCTGCCGTAAATGGATTGATCAAAGCCGTTTCAGGGAATGAGGCCTTGCAGTAGCCGATAATGTCATCCGAAAAACCAATCGATGCGGCA
The DNA here is from genome assembly GCA_963787325.1 of uncultured Planctomycetota bacterium. Classification (GTDB taxonomy): domain Bacteria; phylum Planctomycetota; class Phycisphaerae; order UBA1845; family JANYLN01; genus CAWBCK01. The sequence goes on along the minus strand of CAWBCK010000005.1, from coordinate 3,330,380 downwards.
AAGAAAACCAGGAACGGCGCGGTGAACATGATGTAAGGAATGCGCCGGCCAAACCGCGTACGTGTCCGGTCAGATTTGAAACTGATGATCGGGGTCATGACCGTCCCGATGGCCATCGGGATAACATTAAACAGGATGTTCACCGTCAGGTTGCTGACGTGAAAATTGTCCTGCAGGTAAAGGCCCAGAATCGTCGGCCCCCCCATGCTTTCGAACAGATTGAAGCAGATATTGCCCCAGATCATCCAGCTGAACAGGACAAACAGACTGATCTTAGTGTATTGGAGGGAACCGCAGCGATATCGCTCGTCGATCTGCTCGGTGGTTACCTGTGCCTTTACTTCGGGCGAGGCCGACGATGAACTCATAGGAAAATCTCCGCTTTCTGGCGGCCGGGAGGCCGCTGATAGAGCCCATACTTTTGACGCTCTTTGGGCAAATGTCCATAGCCGGAGACAATAAAAAAAGGGTGGCTTACGGACGATCACCAGATAGTTGACGATGTGACGTGTCGCAATACCAGAACTGCAATCGCTGCGGATAGTAATGACGTATCCACGCGTCGGACGATACAGCGATTCCACGATGTCCGACGAAGACTATGGTCCTCGAATCACGGCGGGTCAGGGGGGCTCGATTCGGCCGTCGCGGCCAAGCCCAGACAGGCAGCATGTCGGACGGCCAATTGATCGCCTGTCCGGGTGGCGAGCAGTCTGCGGCGCGTTCGTGCTCGCAGGACATCCCGAAGTGCGCAGCGGTAGTCGGTCGGGACGGTGGCCGCGCAGCGACCTCATGGCCACGGACCGGCATTGGATTGAGGCCGTGACCGGGGACTCGGTGATTACAACGCCGGGGGACCCAAGTGCGTGACTATGCCGCAATGACCGGCATCAGGCGGTCTTGTCAGTTTGCAGGCTCCGGCAGTGCGTCAGGCTCTCCCTTCGGCAGGCCTTCGGCCTCAGGTGCCGTGTAATTCTTGCCGCCGAGTTTCTTCCAGTAGTAGTACACGCCCAGCAGGCATAGCAGGCTCAATACGTGGGCGACAAACTGGCAGAGGTACCCATAGCGGAAAGCGTCTGTGTTCAACGATTTTCTCGTCAGGTAGTCCATCACCACAGCGCCCGACGGCGCGGCAACGGCCCCGACAGCCTGCCGCACCAGGGCATTGGCGGAGCAGAACTGACCGTACTTGGCCCTGGGCAAGAGCATAACGAGCATCGGCACCATCGCCATGCCGGCAAGCACGTTGAAGGGCCAATACAAAATGGTCAAATAGAAGCCAGTCACGTAGTCATGGTAGAAGAAATAGAACAAGATCGGGGCCGGCAGTCCGATAAGGCTCGCACACAAGATCGTCCGAAGAGGATTCCAGCGGTCGATCAGGGCCCCCAGCGGATAAGCGACAATCAGCCCGACGATCGCGAAGAATACGCCCCTGATGCCGCCTTTGGCCAGACTGATGCCCTGGTCGATATCCCAGACGTGGATGTACCCGTCCTCGCTGGCCGAGACCATCTTGACGCCTTTGGCCGTCACACCAAAGTCGGTCACCCCGAACGTGTAGCCAGAGAACGTCTTGTACGACTGGTCGTCCGCCGCAAAGTTGCTGATGTCCCACGGCTGCCAGAGAAGAACGCGCTGGTCGAGGCTGCCGCTGAGAATCACCCGGAGGTCGGGTTTGTACGTAATGCTAGTGATTGCCTCTTTGTGCCCCTTGAGTGCCCGAACGAGCTTGGCCTTGGCCACATCCCAGATACGAAGGCGGGTATATTCATTGTCTACGGCGCCGTCCCGGCCGCCGCTGAGCACCCAGCCGTCCTTAGCGAGAATCTCACTGGTTTCGTCAGCCTGGAACATCGTAGAGCGACTCGTTGGTAAACACCTGCTTCAGGAAGAACAGCACGTCGTGCAGGGTCTGGCCAATAAGGCCCCGCTTCAATTCGTGAGCCGTCCGTGCTACGACCACCGGACAGAAGCACACGGAATAGACCGGCCCTGGACTGCCCTCCAACGTCTCGACCGGACTACCCTTCGCAACATCCCAAACGATGATGTTCTTGTCGCGTCCGCCCGAGACCACCCGGCTGCCGTCAGATGAAAAGGCTACGCAGTTGACCCGATCCGTGTGGCCTGACAACGTCTCAACGCACTTGCCATCAGCCATGTTCCAGATCTTGACCGTCTTGTCGGCGCCTCCCGAGGCCAGCAGGGTGGCGTCCGGCGACAAGGCAAGGCTGCGGACGCCCCCTGGGTGGCGCTTCCACACGGCGGACGCATTTCGCTCTAGCCGTGTCCCACCACTCGATGGCGCCTCCCAACGATCCGGTGACCGCCGTCTTGCCGTCACGCGTAAGGGCGACCGCCAAGCCCGCGCCATCGTTGGTGCCCGCAGTCCGAAGCATCTTCGGCTTCTTGCCGGAATCGTCCCAGAACTCGACCTTACCATCCTTGCCTGCAGTCGCCAGGAACTTGCCGTCCGGCGTCATCGCCATCGCCATCTCAAGCAGATGGGCCTTCTTGAGTGGCACGGCCTTTTTCTTGTCTGGCGGCTCGGCGGCTGGCCTTTCCGCGTCAGGATAAGCATCCACCATGCTCTTGTGTTCGCTCAAATGCAGACCGAACACGCCGGCCGGGTTCAGCCCCTTGGTCAATACCATGCACGCGGTCGAAAGATAGAACAGGATGAAGATCGGGTGGACGAAACACTCCCGGAAGTACAGCTTGACCTGATCGCTAAACTTCGTCTTCTCGTCCACGTCCTCGGGAGGCGGATATTCGCCTTCCTTGACGTTCCAGCACACCAGGCCGAACCCAACGAAATAGAGTATCGCGATACCAACGTGAATCGCTTTGAGGTGCGTCAACTGATAGGGAACGATATAAAGATTCGTGATGATGCCGGTGGCGGTCCCCGCCATTCGGCCAATACCCTCAAAACGACCGATAAACTGCGCGGCATGACGTCCGGAAGGAGGTAGTAGTAGACCGTCCCCACGAACTCATTGAAAAAGGAAAAGCCGATCGTCATAAACGCGATCACCAGAATGGCGGCGGTAAACGGACCGATCGGCGAACTGGCGGTGAAATGGTCCTTGCAGTAACGAATGATGTCGTCGGAACAACCGACACCAATCGCAAACAGGGACAGGAAAGGCGCAGTGAACAAGATATACGGGATGCGCCGGCCCCATCGCGTGCGCGTGCGGTCTGACTTGAAACTGATGATGGGCGTCATGATCGTACCGATGCCCATCGGAATCACGAACAGCAGGAAACTGACTGTCAGATTGCTGACATGAAAATTGTCCTGCAGATACAGATTCAGGATGGTGGGGCCGCCCATGCCCTCAAAGAGATTGAAGCAGATATTGCCCCAGATCATCCAGCCGAACAGCATGAACAGGCCGAACTTGGTGTACGTCAGACTACCGCAGCGGTATCTTCCGTTTATCTGCTCGGGGGACGCCCCAGCGCTTCCTTCGGGCGACGCCGACGATGAACCCATGTGAGAACTCCTCCGCTTTCAGGCAGCAGGTTGCCCCCTTACTTTTGACGGATGAACGACAAATGTCCATAGACTAAAAGAGATAAGTGTGTCGCATATACAATATTTGTCAGATCGGCAGCTGGCGACATGGCGTGTCTTCAAAGCGAAACTGTAATCGCCCGCTCAGGCCGTTGCGGTAGTTACCTGCCGGCGAATCCGCGCATGACCTGCCGATCAATGGGAAGATTCGGCCGGCAGCGAACCCAGGTGCTGAGACAGGTTCCGACTTTCCCTTAATTGATTTCAGTGCGTGACTGTCGCCTACGTGTCGGATAAACTACAGGGTTGACAGGCCCTGGTTGCTCGGGCTCATATGGAGTTCTTCTTGTGAAGATACAGGTTGTTCAGAACGTTCTTCGTGCCAACGATGCCATTGCGGCACAGAATCATCGGCGATTTCAGGAAATCGGCCTGCCGGTACTGAACCTCATCAGCGCCCCGGGCTCAGGCAAGACGGCCCTGCTGGAACGGACCCTCGCGGGACTGCGGGCCATGCAGTGCGCGGTACTCGTCGGCGATCTGGCGACGACGCGCGACGCCGAACGGCTGGGCCAGCACTGCCCCAACGTCGTACAGATCAACACGGGCAAAGGCTGCCATCTCGATGCGGCGCAGGTAGAAATGTCACTCAAGAGTCTGCCGATCGAATCGCTCGACTGGCTCTTCATCGAAAATGTCGGCAACATGGTGTGCCCCACCGAGTTTGACCTTGGTGAACATGGCAAGATCGCGCTGATCAGCGTGGTGGAGGGCGAGGATAAGCCGGTCAAATACCCGACGCTGTTCGCCAAGGCGGTCTGCGTCGTGCTGACGAAGATCGACCTGGTGGCGGCATCCGGATTCGACAGGGACAGCTTCTATAAGGATCTGCGGCAGGTCAACAGCGACGTGCCCGTGATCGAAACGTCCAGCCGGACGGGCGAGGGACTGGACCGCTGGCTCGCCTGGCTGGAACAGTTCCGGTCGGGTATCCGCCGCGACTGACCCGCGAAGACTCCTGCCAACCGCTGAGGCACACAGACACCGAGGGACGCCGGATTGCCGCGGCGCGGCTCTGCGTCTGCGTGCCTCTCTTGCCGTCGCATGACGCAAAGGCAAGACCGCTACTGCACCTCGGCTGCGCCGAGTTTGCGGATTTCCTCAATCAGTCTGGCCGGTTTGATCGGCTTATCCAGGAACACGTCTACGGGGTTCCACTGCTCATCGGCATCGTAGCGGAAGCCCACGTTCTCCTGGTTGACGCTGCTGAGCATGATGATCGGGATCGATCGCGTCCGCTCGTCGGTCCGCAGCCTCGCGAGCTACGCCGAAACCTTCCCCAAGCGTCTCCATCTTGACGTCCAGGACGATGACCTCGGGCGGATTGTTGCGGGCCTTGGCAAGACCCTCGGCCCCGCTGTTGGCGGTGCTGACGAGGAACCCTTCGCCCTCCAGGACGGTCCTGAGCGTCTCAACCAGATCCACATCGTCATCTACAAGCAGAACGTTGCGCAAATCACTCATCAGATATCCCTTTGCCTGTTCGGTTAGAGGCAATGTCATCCAGAATTCGGCCCAACGCTCCGGTTCGCTCAGGGCGCCGACTTGGCCACCATGCCTCTCGACTATCTCTCGTACCAGATACAACCCCAGACCGCTGCCTTTGTGGCGCCGGGTCTGCGTATCACTCAGGCGGCAGAACTTGCGGAAGAGCCTCTCCCGCTGCGCCGCATCGAAACCCGTTCCTTCGTTCCAGACGCTCATCCTCACCATGGAGCCGGCACCCCGAGCCATGACCCGCACCTGGCCATCCTCCCGGCCGTACTTGATCGCGTTGTTGAGGTAGTTACTCAGGGCGATCCGGGCCAGTTCGGGGTCCACTTTGACCAGCACGCCGGCTGGCACGTCGCAGCAGACATGCACGCGACGATTGTCGGCCTGCTGGCTGAGTTGCTGAACGCAAGGAGCGACGATCGCTTCGAGCAGGTCGACTTCCTCGGGGTGGACCTCGAGCTCGCCCTTTTCGATGCGGGACAGGTCGAGGTAGTTCTTGACCATGTCCTCCAGGTACTCGCAGTTGCGGACGATCGTCCCGGCCAGACGCTGCTGGGCCTGGTTCATCTCACCGACCATACCGTCCTGAAGACTGACAGTCTGCGGCATACATGCTGGCGACCGGGCTTTTCAGTTCATGGGTGACAAAGCCGAGCATTTCGACATAGCCGCGATTGACCTGGCGCAGATGATGCAGCGCCTCGCGCAGTTCGACGTTTCGCCGCTGCAACTGCCCGTCGCGTTGCAGCAGCGACTGACGCATCTGCTCGATCTTGGCGGCCAAAGCGTTTACCTCGGGCAGCTCCGTATCCAGTACCACCGGCTTGTCGAGATCGCCTCTGGCGATCCTCTCGGCGGCATGGAGGATCAACCCGATTCGCTCGCTGAATTTCCGGCTGACAACGGTGATCACCAGGGCGCTGAACGCGATCCCCAGCAATTGGAGCCAGAGGGCCCTGGCGGAGATCAACCCCATGGCGTACACGACCCCGAACACCGCCAAGGTGCTCAGCAGGAAGGCCAGCAACAGCCTGTGGTGCAAGCTTAATCGCATCGTGTTCTCTACAGCCAGTATCTGCTATATTCACCCGGCCGGCTGGCGACCCGGCAGAGGACGACTTCGCTGGAGGCATTCACCCGGAAGTACCCCCTGCGTATGCACGCACGACCTACCAGCAAGCTGCGTACCACATGAACGCCGTTCTCCATTATGATGCAACACATTGCGTTTTAAAAGGTTACGGCTAGACTGTTTCGACGCCTCGTGGCAAATGCCTGAGTTTGCGAAAAATTACACAATCTCTGTGCGGAAACACTGGTGGTTGTCGCGGGGGCCGTACCCTTGAATAATGGCAAGTCCGGCGCGTTACCCGCCTCTGCCAAACCGGGTTGACCCGGCGAAGCGGGCGGCCGCTTGGGCCTGTCGACGGGCCTTGAGCATCCGTCAGGATTATCAGAGAGGTTGATTTGAACAAAGTGTATCGCATTCATACTGCCGACCATCGTGTCGAGATCGATGGCTTGCCAGCCGGCCTGGATGGCCTGCGGATCGTCCACATAGGCGACTTGCACATTCCCAAGTCGATGGCGTTTGTCAGGCAGACCAACAGGATGCTGCATGAGCTCAATCCGGACCTGCTGCTCTCTACTGGCGACCTGGTGGATCACCCGCACTGGCTTTCAGCGGCCAGGCGGTATCTGCCGGTGCTGCTGGATGGCCTGCATCCTGCCTTGGGGATCTACGGGACGCTCGGCAATCACGACAATCTGGCTGTCGCGGCCGTGCAGAAGGAACTGGGAATCAACCTGCTTCTGAACCGTTGCGTGCAGGTCGGACGCAATGACCAGACGCTTAACGTGTGTGGTGTCTATACCCCGCGAGGTGGCGATAACGTAGCGGCTGCGCGGAAGCTCGGTGCAGCTGCTGCCGGAGGTCGGGCCGAACATTGTGCTGGCACACCTGCCGTCAACGATATGGCACCTGCCTCGCGAGCGGGTGAGCCTGCTGCTGGCTGGCCACACGCACGCGGGCCAGTGGCGGTTCTGGCGATGGGGCTGCGTATGGACGCACGACGATTTGCCGAGGCACATGGCATGGGGCTTGCATAGGGTCGGACCGGCACAGATGTACGTGACGGCGGGGCTGGGCGAGTCGGGACCGGTTCCGGTGCGATTCCGCTGCCCGCCGGAGATCGCCCTGCTGACCCTGCGGCAAAAGTGTAAGGACGGATGCTGATCCGGGCCGGCCTTACAGCCTGCCCCAGTTGGCTATCAGCAGTTGGAGGTCGCCGACGTTGACGTAGCCATCGCCGTTAATGTCGGTCACTCGCGTATAAGACGGGCTGCCTTCCGAAGCACCCCAGCCAGCGGCCAGTGCCATCAGGTCGCCCACGTTGATGGAACCATCACCGTTAATGTCGCCGGCATAGTGGTTGGCAGCGGTGACCTCCGTCGTGATGCCCGTGGCTACGTCGGTAACGCTAACATGCCAGCCCGTCAGATCGTCGCTCATGGCGAAGGGGATCACGTCCTCCCACATGCCGCCGGGGGCAACCACATTGCGAGTCAGGCCCGGGACCTCGTTGCCGTCGGCGTCAAGAACGACGACGCGGAAGACGTGTCGGCCGCAAGCGACATCGCCCTCCGGACGGACCGACACCCGGATCGTGGCCCGCTGCCTGGCATCCAGGGTAAGCTCGTCGACGTGAAGACTGTCGACCTTGTAGGGCATCAGCGCGAAGACGCCGCCTTGGTAGATCGGCTGCTGAGCGTTGATGCGTGCGCCGTAGCCCAGATAGGTCTTCTTGCGAACGTCGTAAACGTAGTAAGGTTTCTCCAGTACCAGCGTGACCATGCTGTCGGCGTCGGGTCCGCTATACTGATCGCCAAAGATCGTCAACGGCATATACTGCGTCATACTCCAGTTCTGGTCTTCCAGGTGGCTGTTGACGACACAAGCGAGGTAAACGATCGCCCCGTCGACATAACGGGCTTTCTCCAGGTTGTAGACTTCCTCGGTGGAATCCGCTGCATCGTATCCCCGGAGAACGCGGACCTTGCCCGTAACACCGGCAAGGGCGATAAGGTTCCTGACGAGTTTGCGGACGTTGACCGCCGCGTCGCTGTCCGGATCGCTGCGGTCGGCGGGAGCGTCGCCGGAAGGCGTCCAGGCATAACGCATCAGCGAAAGGTTCATGTAGACGCTCTTGCCCGCGCCGTGGCTCTTGACGATCAGAACCGGCTTGTCGGGATCGCCGCCAAAGTGGCCGACCGGCGTGCCGTCACCGGCCCGAAGACCCGTCTCCGCCGCATGCCAGCCGGCACTGACGGTGCTGCCAAGCCCTTGCGTCAAGACCTCGAAGCCAGCCGGCGGCGTCTGGAGAACGACGTCTCCCGTGTACGCGTCCGCCGTCTCGCCGCGATACTCCGTCGAAAGATAATCCGCCCGCTGGATCCCGAACCACGAGTCCATCAGCCCGCCGCCGTCGGCGATGCTGCGACGCTTGCAGTGGCCATCGTAGATCGCCGTCTGGTTGTCAGCGATCACCACGCCGCCGGCGTCGGCGAAGGCCTCGACCGCCGCGATCTCCTCGGGACTCATCGCCATCGTGCGATCCATGATCAAGACTTTATAGCCCTTGGAGATCAGTTCGCCGCCAGCAATCTGCTCGTAACTGACAAAACGACCCTTGACGCCGTTGTCCTCCAGGGCCTTCAGCCAGCCGGCTTCAATGTAATGACTGGTCATAATCCCGCGGTCGATCGGCTGGGCGCCCGAGACGACTCTCAGCCACGTCTGTCCCGCCGGTTCGTTGTCGTACACCCAGCTCGATGTGGAAGGAACGCTGGGAGTAGTAGATAGCCACCTCGTTGTCATCGCGTTCGCCCTGGCTGAGCAGCTTCGCCAGGCCGCTGCGGAACTCTATGTACGCAGGCGCGATCTGTTGCGACAAAGATGAAAGGGAGAAACTCCCCCATGCGAAAAACGAGTCGCTCGACCAGATGATGCTGGCACGTTGGCCATAGTGAATCAGGTCAAACCACAGTTTGTAACGATCGGCGCAGGATTTGACTGGAAGAGAGTGATCCAACGAAGGAGTGTCTGGCCGTACTGATTCACCCGGAACGACCGGGCGTACTCCGGCGAATTACCATGGTCATACGCCTCGAAACTCCCCATCTTGCGCATCTGAAGCCAGTAGTCGTAGCCGTTCAGCGGCGTGACGGTCTCGCCGCCTTCCCAGCCGATCCGCACGGCCGGATCGATCGCCCGCGCGGCATCAACGCAGCGCTGCATGGCGTTGGCCATGGTCAGTTCCATGTGCCGGCGGAAGTCGGACCAGGGAGCGAAGTCCTTGGCCGCCGTCGAATCGGTCCGCAGCGGGAACTCGCGATCGTCGATCTCCTGCGTGATGATCAGCGCCGCCTCGCCGCCGGGCGGGGCGTTGATGGGATCGGACAGGTCAGCCCAGTCGGTAAAGTGGGTGTTCCATTCGGCGTTGAGGGCGTCAATCGCGCCGTATTCGCCCTGCAACCACGTGATGAACTGGCTGATCGAATCGGCACCCAGGTCATAGTCGAACGGCGCATCACGCCGGCCCAGGCCATACTCGTCCGCAATGTTCCACTGCATGGGGCGCCACTTGCTCGAGTATTGCATACGGGGGGTGATCGTAGAGACGAGCGAGTGAAGGCTGCCTTCAGAACTGAGGCTCGCGGGACGGATCAGGGCAGCGCGGGCGGCCGGAGTGTTGTACGTCCCGTCAGCGAGGGCATTGCTGTAGATGTTGTACTTCGGGAGGTGCACAGTGTCGGTCATCTCGAACCAGACTTTGTTCTCAATGAAGTCGTGGTTGGGCCGGACGTTATACAAAGGCCCGCTGAAAGCCGCCAGGCGGTAGATATGGCCCAGATCAACGCCGGCCTGCGCGATCGAGGCAAAGTAGTCCGGACTCGACGTAGTGCCGTCGCCCCAGACGTTGGCGTGGTAATCCTCGCAGTCCATCGGATCGGGAATCAGTTCCCAGGCGGCCGCGCCGGACGAGAGGGTATCGCCGTTGTCCGGATAGACCGCGCTAACGTTGATCATATTGAGCATCGTTATGCCTGCGTCGACCGGAAACGAGAAACTGACGGATTTTGTACCGGGTGTTAATGCATAGGCGACCTGGCGATCTATCAGACGGTTGTAGTTGTCACGCCATTCGATGGTCAGTTCCGCATAGCCGGTACGAGAGGTGGTAATGTTGATCTGGCCGGAAAGGGGCTGCGTCTTCTCGATCGGACTGGCATCGATGATGACGCTGAGACTACCGACGGTGTTTGCAAGACACGGCGTCGCGACAAAGGCAATCACGATGCCGACAGCCGATAAGACGCCGATGAAAAACGGACGCCCAGAACGCATAGCCTCTCTCCCTCAACCCCTTAAGCCTGCAACGATGTACCTGGAACCGCACACGTACCAAGTGCGATAGCACGAGTAGCATTGTAGCCGAACCCGTCGGATACGCCAATAACAAACTTTCTACCCGCGCAGATGGGGCATGTGCGAATCAGCCTGCTGCGACTCGCGTTCATGGACTTTGCAAAGGCTGGAACGGTAAACGTCCGGGAACTGCCGCACTGTCATCGGCTCGTAACGGGCAAGTTCGGCATTGCACCTGGATTTCAAGGTTTGTGGTACTGCCGGTCTGTATGAGGCAACAAAGCAATCGGGGCCAGTCTTACCGTCTGCCCCAGTTGGCTATCAGCAGTTGGAGGTCGCCGACGTTGACATAGCCGTCGGCGTTGATGTCGGTCGCGCGCGCATAAGACGGACTGCCTTCGGAGGCGCCCCAGCCCGCCGCAAGCGCCAACAGGTCGGCCACGTTGACGTAACCATCGCCATTGATGTCCGCGCTATAGTGGTTGGCAGCGGTGACCTCCGTGGCGATGCCCGTAGCCACGTCGGTAACGCTGACGTGCCAGCCCGTCAGATCGTCGCTGACGGCGAAGGGAATCATATCCTCCCAGACGCCGCCGGGGGCTATGACATTGCGAGTCAGGCCCGGGACTTCGTTGCCAGCGGCGTCAAGAACGACGACGTGGAAGACGTGCCGCCCGCAAGCGACATCCCCCTCCGGACGAACCGATACCCGGATCGTGGCGCGCTGGCTGGCATCCAAGATCAGGGAGTCAACATGGAGGCCGGCCACCTTGTACGGCAGCAAGGCGAAGAGGCCGCCCTCGTACAACGGCTGTCGGGCATTCATGCGAGCACCATAACCCAGGTACGTCTTCGTGCGGACGTTATAGACGTGGTACGGCTGATCAAAAAGCAGCGTGACCAACCCGTCCGAGCCGTCCCACTGCCCAAACAGGGTCTGGGCCATATTGCCCGTAGTGCTCCAGTTCTGGTTTTCGGAGCTGGCTGTTGACGACGCAAGCCAGATAAACATTCTGGCCGTCAACGAAGCGGGCCTTTTCGAAGTTATAGACCTCGGGACCGGAATCCGGCGCGTAGAAGCCCTGGAGTACGCGAACCTTGGGTGCAACATTCGCAAGGGCAACGAGGTTGCGGACGAGCTGCCGGACAGCCACGGCCGCATTGCCGGCCGGGTCGCTACGGTCGTCTGTGTAATTGCCACCGCTCCGGGCGTAGCGCATGAGCGTCAGGTTCATATAGACGCTCTTGCCGGCGCCATGATTCTTGACGATGAGCACCGGCTTGTTCGGATCACCATCGAACGTACCGACAGGCTGTACCGTCGCCCGCCCTCACACCATCTTCGACAGCATGCCAGCCGGCACTGACCGTCGTACCCAGCCCCTGCGTCAGGGCCTCAAAGCCACCCGGTGGCGTCGAGAGAGTAACGCTGCCGGTATAGGCATCTGACGATCGCGCGTTGTACTCGGTCGACAGATAGCTGGTCCTCTCGATGCCGAACCAGGAATCCATGAGGCCGCCGCCGTCGGCAATCGAGCGACGCTTGCAGTGGCCGTCGTAGATCGCCGTCTGGCTGTCGGCAATAACGACTCCACCAGCCTGGGCGAAGGCCTCGACCGCGGCGATCTCCTCGGGACTCATGGCCATGGTGCGGTCCATGATCAGGACTTTGTAACCCTTGGAGATGAGTTCGCCGTTGGCGACCTGCTCGTAGGAAACAAACCGGCCTTTGAGGCCGATATCCTCCAGCGCCTTGAGCCAACCGGCCTCAATGTAATGGGTCGTGACAATCCTGCGGTCGACAGGCTGATATCCGGTGACGACGGGCAACCACGTGACGCCCTTGGGCTCGTTGTCGTACATCCATCCGATATGAATGGAGCGTTGCGAGTAGTAGAGGGCGACCTGGTTGTCATCACGTTCACCCTGGCTAAGCAGTTTGGCCAGTCCGCCGCGGAACTGCTTGTAGGTGGGGGCAACGTTCTGCGCGTAGGTAGAGAGGCTATAGTTCGACCAGAAGAAGTCCTGGTACCACCAGATGATGCTGGCGCGCTGGCCGTAGTGAATCAGATCGAACCAGAGAGAATAGACGTTGGCCTGCTTGCTGCTTTGGAACAGGGTTATCCAGCGGAACAGTTTCTCGCCGTGCTGATTGACGCGGAACGACCGGGCGTATTCCGGCGAGTTGCTCAGGTCATACGCCTCGAAGCTGCCCATCTTGCGCATCTGCAGCCAGTAGTCGTAACCGTTCAGCGGCTCGGCCGTCTCGCCGCCTTCCCATCCGATCGGCACGGTCGGATCGATCGCCCGCGCAGCGTCAACGCAGCGCTGCATGGCGTTGGCCATGGTCAACTCCATGTGCCGGCGGAAGTCGGACCAGGGGGCGAAGTCCTTGGCCGCGGTCGGGTCGGTGCGAAGAGGGAACTCGCGGTCCGCCATCTCCTGGGTAACGATCAGCGCCGGCCTCGCCGCCCGGCGCCGCGTCGATCGGATCGGACAGGTCGGCCCAGTCGGAAAAGTGGGTATTCCACTCGGCATTGAGGGCGCCGATCGTGCCGTATTCGCCCTGCAACCAGGTGATGAAATGGCTGATCGAATCGGGGCCGAGATCGTAGTCGAACGGATAGTCCCGCCGGCCGATTCCGTATTCGTCTGCGATATTCCACTGCATGGGTCGCCACTTGCGCGAGGACTCCATTCGCGGGGTGATCGTGGCAACAAGGTCGGCAAGGCTGCTTTCGGAACTGAGGCTCGCGGGACGAATCAGAGCGGTGCGGGCGGCAGGAGTATTGTACGTCCCGTCGGCGAGGGCACTGCTATAAATGTTGTAAAGCGGGCTGTGCATCGCGTCGGTCATCTCGAACCAGAACTTGTTCTCAATGAAGTCGTGGTTGGGCCGGACGTTGTATAACGGTCCATAAAAGGACGCCTGACGGTAGATGTGCCCGAGATCAACCCCGGCCTGCGCGATCGAAGCAAAGTACGCCGGGTCTGACGTAGCCCCGTCGCCCCAGACGTTGGCGTGATAGTCTTCGTGATCGATGGGATCGGGCACCAGTTCCCACGACGCGCTGGACGACGTAAGCGTATCGCCCGTAGATGGAAATACCGCACTGACGCTGATCGTATTGAGCATCGTCAGGCCCACGTCCGTTACGAACGAATAGGCTGACGGCTGTCGTACCGGGTGTCGATACCAGAGCAACCTTGCGATCCGCCGTCCGGCCGTAATTATCAACCCAATTGATCGTCACCTGTAGTTCGCCGGCCTGGGACGTCGCGATGTTGACTTGGCCGGAGACAGCCTGCGGTTTGTCGATGGGGGTTGCATCCACCGTGACACTGGTCGAACCGACGACCCCTGCCAGACACGGCGTCGTACCAAGCACGACCATGATGCCAACGGCCCATACGTTACGGATGGAAAGCGAACGCGCAGACGGCATAGCCTCTCTCCCTCATCCCTTATCGCGTCGAACGACCCGCCTCGAACTGGCCCATGCAAAGGGCGACGCCACAAATCGGCATTATACCCCTTGGCGTCGAACGGACCAAGAGCAAAAAGGCCGCCATTCACTCCGGTACGGCCCGTCCTGGCCGCAAATCGACTGTCTTTGGGGAAAACATACCCCAAGGCGATCCGGGACACTCTGTATGCCGGATTCCACCAGCAATTCGGAGCCTGCGCATTACTCGATCTGCATCGGTCGATCGTGCCAATTCTAAGACTTGTCCCAGTCGGCTATCAGGAGCTGGAGGTCGCCGACGTTGACATAGCCGTCGCCGTTGATGTCGGTCGCTCGCGTATAAGACGGGCTGCCTTCGGAGGCGCCCCACCCGGCCGCAAGTAACATCAGGTCGGCCACGTTAACGCAACCATCCTCGTTAATGTCACTGTAACAATGGTTGGCAGCGGTGACCTCCGTTGTGATGCCCGTGGCTACGTCGGTAACGCTAACATGCCAGCCCGTCAGATCGTCACTCATGGCGAAGGGGATCATGTCCTCCCATACGCCGCCGGGGGCCACCACATTCCGGGTCAGGCCCGGAACTTCGTTGCCGTCGGCGTCGAGAACGACGACGTGGAACACATGCCGGCCGCAAGCGACATCGCCCTCTGGACGCACCGATACCCGGATCGTGGCCCGTTGCTTTGCGTCTAGAATGAGCTCGTCGACGTGAAGGCTCGCGACCTTGTAGGGCATCAGCGCGAAAACGCCGGCTTGGTACATCGGCTCCAGGGCGTTGATTCGTGTACCGTAGCCCAGATAGGTCTTCTTGCGAACGTCGTAAACGTAGTAAGGTTTCTCCAGCACCAGCGTGACCATACCATCCTGTCCGCTCCATTGATCGCCAAAGAGCGTCGACGGCATGGAGTACGTCGTGCTCCAGTTCTGGTCCTCTATATGGCTGTTGACGACGCAACCGAGGTAGACGATCGATCCATCGACATAGCGGGCCTTCTCCAGGTTGTAGACTTCCGGGGCGGAATCGGGTGCGTCATGTCCCTGGAGAACGCGAACCTTGGACGTAACGCCGGCAAGGGCGATGAGATTCTTGACGAGTCTGCGGACGTTCACCGCCGCGTCGCCGTCTGGATCGCCGCGGTCGGCAGGAGCGTTGCCGGAAGGCGTCCACGCATAACGCATCAGCGAAAGGCTCATATAGACGCTCTTGCCCGCGCCGTGGTTCTTGACGATCAGAACCGGCTTGTCGGGATCGCCATCGAAACTGCCAACCGCCGTGCCGTCACCGACCCGCAGGCCCGTCTCCGCCGCATGCCAGCCGGCACTGACCGTGCTGCCAAGCCCCTGCGTCAAGGCCTCGAAGCCGGCCGGTGGCGTCTGGAGAACGACGTCGCCGGTGTAGGCGTCCGCTGTCTCGCCACGATACTCTGTCGAAAGATAATCCGCCCGTTGGATCCCGAACCACGAGTCCATCAGCCCACCGCCGTCGGCGATGCTGCGACGCTTGCAGTGGCCGTCGTAGATGGCGGTCTGGTTGTCGGCGATGACCACGCCGCCGGCGTCGGCGAAGGCCTTGACCGCGGCGATCTCCTCGGGACTCATCGCCATCGTGCGGTCCATGATCAAGACTTTGTAGCCCTTGGAGATCAGCTCGCCGTTGGCAATCTGCTCGTAACTGACAAAACGCCCCTTGACGCCGTTGTCTTCCAGGGCCTTCAGCCAGCCGGCTTCGATGTAATGGCTGGTCATGATCCCGCGGTCGATCGGCTGGGCGCCCGAGACGACTCTCAGCCACGTCTGTCCCGCCGGTTCGTTGTCGTACACCCAGCTCGATATGGAAGGAACGCTGGGAGTAGTAGATAGCCACCTCGTTGTCATCGCGTTCGCCCTGGCTGAGCAGCTTCGCCAGGCCATTGTGAAGCTCGACATACGTAGGAGCCATCACCTGGGCCCAGTAAGTCAGGGAGAAATCCGACGTGAAGTAGGAATCGCTCGACCAGATGACGCTACTACGCTGGCCATAGTGAATCAGGTCAAACCACAGCGTGTAGCCATTGGACTGCAGCCAGCCCTGGAAGAGGGTGATCCAGCGAAAGAGTGTCTGGCCGTACTGATTCACCCGGAACGACCGGGCGTATTCCGGCGAATTGCCATGGTCATACGCCTCGAAACTCCCCATCTTGCGCATCTGAAGCCAGTAGTCGTAGCCGTTCAGCGGCGTGACGGTCTCGCCGCCTTCCCAGCCGATCCGCACGGCCGGATCGATCGCCCGCGCGGCATCAACGCAGCGCTGCATGGCGTTGGCCATGGTCAGTTCCATGTGCCGGCGGAAGTCCGACCACGGTGCAAAATCCTTGGCCGCCGTCGAATCGGCTCGTAGCGGAAACTCGCGATCGTCGATCTCCTGCGTGATGATCAGCGCCGCCTCGCCGCCGGGCGGGGCGTTGATGGGATCGGACAGGTCAGTCCAGTCCGTAAAGTGGGTGTTCCATTCGGCGTTGAGGGCGTCAATCGTGCCGTATTCGGCCTGCAGCCAGGTAATGAACTGGCTGATGCAGGCGGCGCCCAGGTCGTAATCGAACGGGGCGTCTCGCCGGCCCAAACCATACTCGTCCGCGATATTCCACTGCATGGGCCGCCACTTGCTCGAGTATTGCATACGGGGCGTGATCGCGGAGACAAGCGAGTTCAGGCTGCTATTGGAACTCAAACTCCTGGGACGAATCAGGGCGGCGCGGGCCGTCGGAGTGTTGTACGTCCCGTCAGCGAGGGCATTGCTGTAAATGTTGTACTTCGGGAGGTGCACAGTGTCGGTCATCTCGAACCAACGCTTGTCCTCGATGAAGTCGTGGTTCGGGCGAAGGTTGAACCAGGCCCCGTTAAAACCCGTCTGGCCGTAGATGTGGCCGAGATCGATGCCGCCCTCGGCAAGCGAGGAGAAATAGTTCGCATTGGCCGTACCTCCGTCGCCCCAGACGTTGGCGTGGTAATCCTCGTAGTCGAGCGGATCGGGGATCAGGTCCCAGGCCATGGAAGTGGACGTGAGTGTGTCGCCGGTGTGGACATATAAGGCCGTGGCGCTGATCAGATTGCGCATCGTTATACCTGCGTCGGTCGGAAACGAAAAACTGACGGCTGTCGTGTCGGGTGTTGTCACATATTCGACCTTGTGATCCATCATGCGGCCATGACTATCAAGCCAATCGATAGCTACTTGGAGGTAGCCGGCATGCGAGGTCTCGAGGTAGACCTGGCCGCAGATGGGCTGCGTCTTGTCGATGGGGGTCGCGTCCAATGTGATGCTGAGATCGCCGACGGTCGCCAGACACGGGGCCGCGACAAGGGCAACGACGATGCCGACGGCCGATAAAACGCCGATGAAAAACGGACGCTCAGAACGCATACCTCTCTCCCTCAACCCCATATGCCTGCAGCGATGTACCTGGAACCGCACACGTACCAAGTGCGATGGCACAAGTAGCATTATAGCCCGAAATGCCCGTTGCACCAATGCCAAACTTTGTACGCATCGGATGGCACACGAGGGGATCGACGGCCCTTCTGCAGCTGGCGATCATGGGCTTGGGAGGGCTCGAACGCAAAACGTCCGGGAACTACCGCGATGCAGTCTGCTCGACCAGTTCTGCGTGGCAAGGACCTTGACGGAAGGAGCCGGTACAGCCGCCTGGATCCTGCGTGGTCTCAGGTCCATGGCGGACGTTTCGGCAAGGCCGGCCAGGGTCGCTTCAGCCTGCTCCGGCCTGCGAGGTGATTGCTCTTATGGAAGTCGTTCTGCAACAAGCCGCTGTGAGCCAAGCTGGCTAATTCACCGTGATGTCCACGGACACGTAGTTGGCTTCGTCACCGTCAGCGGAACCGCCAAAGGCTGTTACGCCCGTCCAGCCGGCGCTGGGGTCATCCCAGTTGGTGGGGGTCAGCGTGACCGTGCCGGCGGCGACAGCCTTGATCATGAAACTGGCCACCAGAACGGGATCGCCAATGCCCACATCCTTGGCTGTCGAAACCCCGAGGTCCGTAGCGATCTGGGAGATGCTGCCGCCTGAAACCGCCGTACCCGTCACAACGCTCGGAATCGCCGCGTCCCAAGGCGAGACGAAGGTCACGGGAACAAGGCATTGGACGATGTCGTCGGCGGATACTTCAACATTCACGGCCACGCTGTAAAGGCCGTTATCGTTTGTAGCGTTGGGGCTGGTCTGCTGGGCCCAGATGTAGCCTGTCGTCGTGTCGCCCACGTTCAGCGTTGTGCTGTCGGCCGTGAGGTAAACGACGGGCCCGAGATCGGTTACGGGCGTCGGCGGCGTGGCGCTGGTGGTTCCGCCTCCGCTGGTGCTGCTGCCAATGAGGCTGTCCAGCAGGCTTGCCAGGCCGTCGAGCTGGGGATGTACCTGGCGCCGACGGTCACCAACGCACGGAAGAGGTAGATGATCGGAATCTTGTTGGTCGTGGTCGTGGTCGTCGCAGGCTGGCTGGCGGGGCCCGTTGCGAAGGCGGTACTGTTGAAGGTCAGGTGCTGCTGAATGGCCTGGCTGATCATGTAGGACGGCGAGCCAACGCGTTTGGCAACCGCCGATTGAGAGGTAGTGGAGTCGGTGCTGCCGGTACTCGTGCCGGTAGTGGTGCCGGTGCTGGTGCCCGTGCCGGTAAGCCCGCTCAGCGCCCCGCTGCCCAACAGACTAGTCAGCTGGCTGAGCTGGTCCGGGGTCAGGCTGTTCAGCACGTCAGACAGGTTCGACGTACTCGTCTGGGCAGAAGCGGATGCAGCAAGAGACAGACTGACCGTCACAGCGACGCATACGGCTGTTGCACGCTTAAGCATCATGATAGCAACCTCACCCTCAAGGATCCGACGCAACCTGCAAGGCTCAACACCGGCTGTACTACTATATATACCGGAAGACGATGATGCGAATGCAGCTGGTTTTTCGGATAAATGCACGCCGACATTTCAGATCTACCGGGGGAACAACTCCCGGCGACCAGAACGGCAATCTTTACCGTGCAATCCTCGGCATACGGCCTGCTGCCGGGAACGCCCGGTGCCGACTGTCCGGCCGGTTCTTCCATGGGTTCCGCCGAGGCGACCCCCAAATGACATCATGCGATGATTCCGATAACGCAGCAAGGCGGCGCAAAGATTGCTCACCAGGTTTTGTGGCTCAGGGCGTTTGCGAAAACAGGGAGTTGGGGTAGTATTCACAGATTCCGTCCGGCTTGGCGGTCATGCCGGGTCGGCCGGACGGATGGGTTTGTCTGGAGAGGTGTCCGAGTGGCTTAAGGAGCACGCTTGGAAAGCGTGTGTGCCCCGAAAGGGGTACCGTGGGTTCGAATCCCACCCTCTCCGATTTCGCTGAAGGGGCTTCGACTTCTCTTGCCGAGCGTTTTGCCCCTTGCTTGTCCCCCTGAATCCACCTCACATCTGTAGTTGCCTTTGCCGCAACCGCAGCCATAACCCGTACGGCAGTCTGCGATGACTACAGCCACAACGGCAACAACCGCATCTCCGCCCAACGCCAGGGGCTTGGGTTGATACAAGAACTGCAATCGCAAAAAGGGCCGCCGCCCTGATACAAGGCGACGGCCTATTTGGAGGAACGACCGATCCGCAGTCAGATGGTAGACGGCTACTGGCCCCAGTGGGCGATAAGAATCTGCAGGTCACCCACGTTGACGTAGCCATCACTGTTGAAGTCGGTCCACGGCTCGTAGCCGCGGTTGTCTGTGGCCTTGCCCCAACTGGACACCAGCGACAGCAGGTCGCCGACGTTGACACTGTTGTCGCCGTTGGCGTCGCCGATCTTGCGCGGCGCCAGGTCGCTGAGTACGAGCTTCGGCCGGTATGCGGCATTGCCGGTGTTGGCCTGATAGAAGTAGTCCTGGTTACGCAGGTTTTCGTCTGTGCACCTGAGGATCCAGCCATAGTTTGTGCTGGAGCCGGCCAGCCAGGACTGCACGCGGTCGGTCACGTCCCAGCTGTACCAGGCGGGCAGGGCGGCGGCGGCCTTCTTGGGGCATTCGACGTCCGGATCCAGAAGGGTATCCCCGCCAGGCGTGGCCCGAGCTGACGCCGCTCATCGCACTGTTCCAGTTGGCTTCCCCGCACACCCAGTCGGTGGTGACCGCGTAGAGGCCGTATGCTCCCGTCGTACCCTTGGTATTGTCCGGATAGTAAGAGTAGAGGCTCAGCGTAGCGCTGGTGATGTTGATGTCCGGCAGGCTGCTGAAGTCGAACTTGATAATGCCGCGCTGGATGTTGCCTGTGCCGAAGCCGGTAATGATCATCCGCTCGTTGCCCGGGTAACTGCTCGTACCGTAGGAGACGTAGTACGAATCCTCCGTCCCGCCGTAGCCGTTGACGCCGTTTTGCAGAACGAGATTGCCAACGGCGGAAGGAACGCCGGCCGCACAGTTGCAGACCTCGGAGTTATTGGCGGGCATCGCATCGTCGACCGCCTTGATCGCGAAGTAGTAGGTCGTGTTGGCGTCCAGGCCGGAGACGGTGAAGCTTTCGACGCTGCCGGGGGCTTGCGGCTTTGGCAGGCCGGTAACTGCCGTGGCGGCATTCCAGGTGGCGTCGCCGTCATCGTAGAGGATCAGGCTGGTGCTGTACCGCAACTGGTAGGCCGCACAGGTGAACGGGCCGGAGTTGTTCGGGCCGAAGTCCGCCGGGGCGCTGCAGGTCAGATCGACACCGCCGGTCGTGCCGGACCGTAACGCCTTCAGATTGCCGACCCAGTGCGGGGCAACGGTGTCCGCTTCGGTGGTAGTCACGATGATGACATTGGACAGGGGCGATGCCCGGCCCTTTACGTCGATCGCCTTGATCGCGAGGTAGTAGGTCGTGCCGGGGTCGAAGCCGTAGACCAGCAGCGACTCGCTCGAGCCGGCGGCCTTCGGGGCCGGCAGACCTGTGATCTGCGTGGCGGCGGCGAAGGAGGCGTCATCGATGATGGGGTTGGTGCTGTAGGCGCAGGTTGTAGGAGGCCTCGGTGTCGATCACACCGTCGCCGATGGCGGTCCAGGTCAGCGGGATCTTGTTGGCACCGGCGGCGCCGGCGGTCAGATCGTTGATGCGGGCAGGCGCCGTGGTGGTTGCGACAACGACGTTGGAGATTGGCGAACGGTTGCCGGCCTTGTCAATGGCTTGGAGGGCGAAGTAATAGGTGGTGCTGCCGTCGAGATAGGTGACGACGAACGACTCGCTGTTGCCGACCATCTTCGGCAGGTTGAGACCCGTGACCTGCGCGGCACCGTCGAAGGAGGCCTGGTCGGTGATCGGATCGGTGCTGTAACGCAGGTCATACGAAGCGTACTGACCGGTCACACCGTCGTCGATGGCGGTCCAGGTCAGCGGCACCTGGGCGGAGGTCGGCGTGCCGGCCGCCAGGTCCGTAATCTGTGCGCCGGGCAGAGTTGTCGCCGTCACAGTGTTGGACAGATCCGAACGGTTGCCGCCCTTGTCGACGACCTTGATGGCGAAGTAGAGCGTTGTATCGGTCGGCAGATAGGCCGCCGTAAACGATTCCGGCGTGCCGGGGGCCTTGGGTGACGGAACGCCGATGACCGGCGTGGCCGCATCGAAGGCAGCATCGTCGCTGATCGGGCTTCTGCTGTATCGCAGATCGTAGGCCATGGCAGTACCGGTGTCGCCGTCATCGCCAGTGGCAGTCCATGTCAGTGCGACGGTGGCGGAGGTAGTGGTGCCAGCTGTCAGGTCGGTGACCTGTCCCGGCGCCACCGGGTCGAACGGCAGCGGGACGACTTCCATCACGATCGACTCGGTCCGCGGGACCTTGTCGCCCCCGGTGACGACCGTAAAGTGCGTTGGGCTGGCGGCGGCATAGGTTTCATACTGCTTGGCGATCGTCCAGTCACTGCCGTCGTACTCCTTCCAGTTGTAGACGACGTGCAGAACGTTGCCGCTAGCGGCCAGTTCCGCCGCGTTGTCAAAGGTCAGTGTCAGATTGTTGACGCCCTTGTCGAGATAGGCCATCGCGCCTTTGTTGTGCTCGAAGATCGTCGTGACGACGAAGTTCGATACGCCGGCGTCGGCCTTTGCCGTCGTACCCTTGATCTGGACCTTGACATACCAGGTCGACCACGTGCCGAAGATTTTGGTGCGCAGCGACTGGTTGGTTACTTGCGTGGTGCCGACGGGGGCGTCGTAGACCTGGGTCCAGCTGGTCCCATTGGCGGAGTAGAAGACCTTGCAGACATCGCCGGCCGTGTTCTTGACGAAGTCGCCGCTGAAACTGGCATCGGTCAGGTAGAAGGGGATGCCGATCTTGAAGATGGCCTCGCCCTGCGTACCGACGATTGCGGCATGCAGGTCGGGCGTGATGGCGTCATCATTATACGTGGCGATGTCGTGGCTGGCCGGCTCGAGCAACGCCTGGTAGCCGGCGCTGCGGAAGTCCGGGGCCAGGGTGTCGGTGCCGTTGGACCAGCGGCGATAGGTCACCCGGGCGGTGCCGCCGTAGTAGGGCAGGTTGACCGGGTAGGGCTCCCAGTAGGGATAGTTGACAGGGTCTTTGTAGTCCTTGTTGGCTTCGTGGTGGAACGGCGGATCGGGCAGACTCTGCGGCGGGGTCGGATGTTCGTTGGTCCAGGACTCGCAGGTCCGGTCGAAAACCTGGCCGAGACGCAGATCCATATCGCCGGTCCATCTTGGTGTAGCGGCGCCAAGGCCGGGGCTGCTCCAACTCTGGCAATATGTGACGTACAGCGACGGCGTATCCCCGCACAGCAGGTAGCCGGGACATGCCCGGCCCTCGGCCGCGGCGCTGAGTTCCAGGGAGTTGTCGTTCTTGATCTCCTGGCAACTGGCGATGTGCGGCGGGTTGTCTCGGGTATAGATGTAGTGGGTGCTCATGGTGTCGAACTGATGCCAGCCGCCGTCGAAGAACACCTCGTAGGTCCAGTGACCGGGGAAGGAGATCTTGCGGGGCGTCAGGCCGTCCACCGCATTGACAATCGTGCAGGCCTGGCTGGCGTGCCGTCCGCAGAGGGACCAGCCGAAAACGTTCTGGTTGTATGTCGGATCGTTGATGTCATTGCCGCCAATGCTGGGCGGCTCGTTGGCCCAGTGGTAGAGGCGTCGCTTCTGGTTGTCGTAGATATTGACCGCCCTCTGTTCGTCATTGCTCGGCGGGATGACGCCGTCAGGAGTATAGCCGTTGACGTAGGTTGCCGCCATAGTGTCGATGTTGTGCGTGTCAGCCACGCGATCGTTGGCGATCCACGGATTGTGCACAACGACCGGAACGATCGGCACCCGGGTGGTGACCGTCAGCACGTTCGACATGGCGGATGTATTGACCGGTTCCGCGTAATCCATGGCCTTGATTGCGAAGTAATAGGTCGTGCGGGGTGAGAGGCCGCTGACGCCATAGGTCTCGGTGTTGCCCGGAGCGGCGGGGGCAGGCGGATTGCTCACGGGTGTGGCGTTGGCGAAGGATGTGTCGTCGTTGATCGGCGAGGTGCTGTAGCGAATGTCATAGCCGGCGGCGGCAAAAGGCCCGACGTTGTCGGCGGCGTAATCGGCGGGGGCCGTCCACGTCAGGCCGACCGCGCTGCTGCTGATGTCGCAGATCTGGAGGTCATCGATGGTTGTCGGCGCGATAAGATCCGGGGCCGGCGTCTGCAGCGTCAGTTGATCGATAGCGGACCAGTTGGGAACTTCATCCTTATAGCGAACGGCGAAGTAATAGGTTGTGGATGGCGTCAGGCCCGGGACGGTCATGGTGTGGACGGTTCCCGGCGCGGCGACCGCAGGTGTGTCCGCTACCAGGTTGGCACTGCTCCAACTGAGTTCATCGATCGCACTTTCACTGTAGCGGAGTTCGTAACCGGCGGCCTGGCCGGTGACGCCGTCATCGCCGCTGTCGCTCCAGGACAGCGTCAGGCGGCTGGCGCGGATTTCGCTGGCGGTGAGGCTGATGGTAGCCGGCGCCGTGGTGTCGAGGGGGAGGGTGGTGAGCTGTGGCGATGTTCGAAATGGTGCTGGTCAGGTCATCAAGGCCGTTGCTCCTGATGGCGAAGTAGTACGTCGTGGCAGCCTGGAAGATCGTCCTGTCGTTGAGGGAGTAGGTCTCCGTGGTACCAGGATCAGCCGGCGCCGGTGGATTCGGCAGCGGTGTGGCGGCGTCGAAGTTCTCCTCGGTAATGGGTTGCTCGCTGTATCGCAGGTCATAGGAGGCGACGGCCACGGGCAGCGAGTCGGCCGGAGCGGTCCAGGTCAGTCTGCAAGGCTGACCAATCGGTCGCTGTTGCCGCCAGATCCGTCACGGCGGCGGGTGGTCCCTGGACGTGCCAGTCCGACAGGGTGATAGTGGTCGCGTTGTACGTGATGAGGGCGCGGATCGGGCCGGTCCAGGTGACATTGGCGAACGTACCCTTAACCGTTCCGCCATCAGCGACCTTAGCGATGGTCAGGGTCTGGCCGGCCATGTCCGCAGCGGTCAGGCTATCAGCGACGCGGATCAGCAGGTCGGCCGAGTCGGCGCCGGGATCGAGACTGACCTTGTTGTTGGCTGGAAGGTTCTGGTTACTGGAAATGGCGAGTTGATCATAGTCGGTACCGGCCACACCGCCGGACGAGATCACATCGATCACCAGTTGCGAATGCTTGTCGCCATTGGCCGCGAAGACGACATCCCCCCAGCCCCACCCGTTGAAGGGCTCGCAAGTCAGGATCCCCGCCGCATCTTCGCCGGGATTGACGCTGCAGCCACTGAAGGTTACGCCGCTTAGAGCGTTCTGATGGCCGTACGTCAGGCTGCCGGTGCCACTCACATCACCGGTCAGAACCCATCTGTCGTCCTTGTACAGGGTAACCTGGGAGTTGTTGCGCAAGATAATCGGAGCGTTGCCCGGCCCGCCGAGATCGGTGAACCGCAGGGTGCCGCTCGAGACGATGTACCTGCCGGCGAAGTCCGGATTGGCCTTGACGAGAGCCGTGGCGCTCGCGTCGATCTTCTCGATATCTCCACTTCCCTTCAGCGTCGTATAGAGCCCGGCGCCCAGGCTGGCGTTGATGTACGAGTGGCTGTCAATGAACATCGCGCCATTGAGGCCACTGGGGCTGGGCGCGTTGACCAACATGCCACCATTGATGTGGAGATCGGTCGTCCAGGGCCACCCGCCGCCGATGCCGAGCTGGCCGCCGGTGTTGATGTTCAGCTGAGCGTTGATCGCGGTCGTGTTGGTATAGACGGTGCCGCTGTTGACATTGGCTACGTCGCCGGCCACGGGCATCGTGCCCGGGTTGCCGTTGGCATCCAGCCAGTGGCTGGCATCATTCCAGAGGGCCCCGTCGGTACCGTCCCAGGTGAAAACCGCTGCCAGGGCCGGCGAAATGGCCAAGGCCACAAGCACCAAACACAACCGCGCCAGACTTCAGCGAAGGCATCTGTCCTCTCCTAATTGGATCATACCGAGGCCATCAAAAACGCACATCTTGCAGGCAGTAGCCAGAGCAATGTTCGTCAGCCCGGGCCGCGTCCCACTCCCCGAATGCTGATGTATTGCGACCATCGTTGCGTGCGGCGGGCCGGAGACGTTATGCTCAGACCGTTTACCCGTTCGGGCGATCTCGTGGCCGGCAAGGCCCGCGTTACACAAAGATGCAGGATGGTGCTGCCGGGACGAGGAGGTACAGTATCCCGACAGCACCGTTCTTCACGTTCTCAAACAGGCCGGCGGCGCAGCCAGACCAGGCCGGTCATCGCCAGCAGGGCCAACGTGGCCGGTTCCGGCACGGCTACCCAGTCCGACAGGGTGATGCTGGTTGCGTTGTAGGTGACGGTCTGAGCCATGAGCGCCCCGGTGAAACTGACATTGGCAAACATGCCTTTAACCGTTCCGCCATCAGCGACCGTAGCGATGGTCAGCGTCTGACCCGCCATATCGGTCGTGGTCAGGCCGTCAGCGACACGTACAAGCAGATCCGTCGCGTCGGTGCCGAGATCGAGACTGACCTTCTGGTTGGCTGGGAGGTTTCGGTTACTTGAGATGGCGAGCTGGTCATAGTCTGTACCCGCCACACCGCCAGCCGAGATCACATCGATCGCCAGTTGTGAATGCTTGGCGCCGTTGGCCGCGAAGACGACATCACCCCAGCCCCACGCGTTGAAGGGCTTGCACTTCAGGATTGCCGCGGCATCCTCGCCGGGATTGACGCTGGAGCCGCTGAAGGTTACCCCGCTTAGAGCATTTTGATGGCCGTACTGCAGGCTGCCCGTCCCGCTGACGTCACCGGTCAAGACCCAAGGCTTGTCGTCATACAACGAGACAATAGCATTATTGTGGACGATGATCGGAGCATTGCCAGGACCACCGAGATTGGTAAACCGCAGGGTCCCGCCCGAAACGATGTACCGACCGGCATAGTCAGGATTGGCCTTGACGAGAGTTGTTGTACTCCCGTCGATCTTCTCGAGATCCCCACTTCCCTTCAGCGTCGTGTAGAGCCCGGCGCCCAGGCTGCCGTTGATGTACGAGTGGCTGTCAATGAACATCGCGCCATTGAGGCCGCTGGGGCTGGGGCCGTTGACCAGCGTGCCGCCGTTGATGTGGAGGTCGGTCGTCCAGGGCCACCCGGTGCCGATGCCGAGTTGGCCGCCGGTGTTGATGTTCAACTGGGCGTTGATCTTGGTCGTGTTGGTATAGACCGTCCCCGAGTTCACATTGGCAATATCCCCGGCGATCGGCATGGTGCCCGGATTGCCGCCGGCATCCAGCCAGTGACTGGCATCCGTCCAGAGGGCCCCGTCGGTACCGTCCCAAGTGAATACCCCTGCCAGGGCGGGCGAGATGGCCAGTGTTACGACTACTACGGAAACAAATGCCTTCTTCATGCTCTCCAACCTCCTAAAATGACAGATGGCACAGAATGTTTCACAAATTGCATGGCAGCAATCCCTGGCCGCCGATGTCTGAAGGTGCCCGAAGGACACTCCTTGGGAATAAGACACAGCAAGTTGCATGCCAGGAAGAAGGAATCAACCGGAGGAGGCGAGACGCAGTAAGCGTAACCTTTTTACAAGAAAGGACTTACACTAATAGACCTGACTGGAACCGCCTCGTGGTGCGGCTCCGGCAGTTCCTGTGCATTTTCTTCGGATATCAACAGCGCGGTACGTACCGGAAAGACGTCATCCATGTAACATACGGAGGACACAGGCGTTATGTGTCTTGTTGTCCCGCCTTGCCAGACAACACCCCGGGCGACGGGGCAACACCAACTGTCGGCCCGCGCCGCAGATGCGAAGCCACGACGACGCGTTGCCCCGCACGCCTTTTGCCGGCAGCCCGGGCCAGCAAAGTCTCTACGGCGATCTGGCCCAATTCGAAGGCGTCGGTCTCCAGAAAAGCCGCGTCCGCCGGCTCCGCCTCGTGGCTTTTCGTGATCAGCGAGATGTCTTCAGGACAACGGATGCCCCTTTCCAGCAGCATCCGCTTGGCGTCAAACATCGCCGTGCTGTAAAAGACGATGCCTGCTGTCGGCCGCAGCCGTTGCGCCAGGATCCACTCGATAACACTGGGCATCTCCGCACCGTCGGTATGGACAAAGGCGACCCGCTCTGACGAAGCCTCCAGGCCCGCCAGTTTGGTGGCGCGGCGATAGCCGGCCTCCATGATGAGCGCATCGGTCTCCGGGCGGCGGAATTGGCCGTGACCGATCGAGTGACCGACGTAGAACAGCTCCCCGGTGTCCCTGGCTGATCAGGAACTCGACGGCCTGATGCGCTTCGGCGAAGCAGTCCACCATCACACTGTCGGCCAGCGGGTGGAACGGCCAGTGGTCCACACAGACAACCGGGTAGCCCGCCTCGCAATGCATGGCAATGGCCTGATCGTTCAGAATGTAAGTCAGAATGACGCCGAGAACCTCGTCCGGATTCTCGGGCACGGCGGTCACCCCCGGCGTGGGAAATCGGACCATTGTCTGGCGCAGTCCGCAGGCATACCCGGCCTGTTCGCTTGCCGTCAGGATGCCCTGGTAGATCTGCCCCAGGTAGGAGATCGTCTGATCGGGCAGGCCCATTCGACCGGCGATGATCATGATGCGCCGAGTAGGACGCATCCGCTTATACGTAGCGATGCCCTCGGGATTGGTGACGGTGGCCCAGCCGGCTTTTCGCTCCACAAGACCCTCGGCCTCCAGAGCCGCCAGGGCCAGACGGATGGTGCTGCGTGCGACGCCGTGTGATTCCGCCAACTGTCGTTCGGGAGGCAGCATCTCGGGTTGCGTACTGGAGCGACTTACCAGATCGGCACGCAGCAAATTGGCAATCTGCTGGTACAGGGGGAGGTCCTGCTGGGTTCGATCATTCATCAACGCCTGCTCCGGCTATCTGGGCTGACAAACCGCAACGTCAGTATATCAGCGATTGCCCTCGGTGGAAAAGGCTGCGAGTCTATGCCGGATTCCTAAGCGTTTGGTGCCGTACTCAAACCCCACTGGCAGGCACGCCCGGCGGGAGATGCGGAAACTGTCGATGGTGGCTCTTTCGCAACGGAACTTGAGCGCGTGGTGACGCCCTCGATCCCGACATTTCTTAGCCACAGATCATAGCCGTAGCTCATTAACACTACAACGCCACATGAGCTCAAGAAACCTCAAGCGGCAACACGATGAATTCTTCCAGGAACCTTGATCCTGGAAGGAGATAGAGCATGGATGCTCAACAGATTCGGAAGCTGCAACCTATGCTGAGCAAGTACCTGGCCGAGTTTGACGACTGTTTCAGCCGCTCGGAACCGGCCGACAGCCTGCGGGTCTACGTCAACGGCCAACTGTCCGATTTGCCCCGCAAGAGCATCGAGCCGATCGCCGACCGGGCGGGCGTACCGCCGCGGACGCTCCAGCAATTCCTCTCGCGGGCGGCTTGGGATCAGGCCTGGATGGCCGATCGGCTGATGCAGATCGTTGCCCGCGATCATAGCCACCCGATGTCTATCGGGATCATCGATGAGACCAGTTATGCCAAGAAGGGCGACAAGACCCCCGGCGTCAAGCGGCAGTACTGCGGCGCCAGCGGCAAGGTCGGCAACTGTGTGGTCTCCGTGCATCTGAGCGATGTGGCCGCAGACTTCCACACTCTGCTGGCCGGCGAGTTGTTCCTGCCGCAGGAGTGGTCGGACGACCGAGAGCGGTGCCGGACGGCGGGCATCCCCGAAGCGATGGTCCACCGCCCCAAGTGGCAGATCGCCTTGGAACTGCGAGATCAGGCGGTGGCCAACGGGGTCCGCCTGGAGTGGGTGGGAGCCGACGAGGGCTACGGCGAGGTGCCGGCGTTCCTGTTTGCGCTGGACGATCGCGGCCAGCGATACGTGGTGGAAGTTCCCAGCATCTTCCATGGGTGGCTGCGTCAACCGGAGGTGCTGCAGAAACAGCATCACGGACGCCGCAAACCCGGTCGCCAGCCCCGCTATCCCCGGCTGAAGGTCAAGAACCTGCCGACGATCGAGGTGCGGAACATGCTCAAATATTGCGAGGCGTTCCGCAAGCAGGCCTGGGAGAGATTCCACATCAAGGACACCACCAAGGGACCGGAGGTCTGGGAGGCCAAGATGGCCCCGATCTACCTGAAGCGGGACGGCCTGCCGACTTGGCCGCACTGGCTGATCGTGGCCCGCAACCTGCGAGATCTCGACGAGGTGAAGTACTTTGTCTCGAATGCCCCGGCCGGCACGCCGCTGGAGGTGCTGCTGCACGTGGCGTTCAGCCGCTACCAGGTGGAACGGTGCTTTGAGGAGGAAAAGAACGAGTTGGGGATGGACCACTTCGAGGTCCGCAACTATCTCTCGCTCAAACGGCACTTGCTGATCACCGCGGTCAGCCACCTGTTCCTGGCCAAGGTGCACGAAACGTGGCGGGGGGAAAAATCCGCACCTGACGGTCTGCCAATTGCGCCAGGCGGCCGGAGCCTTGGTTCGTTCGCTGTGGCTGACGGGCCAGGTACGGCAGAGCTTCCTGAAACAGGAGGCGACGATCATCACCGAGACCCAGCGGCGGCTGGCCAAGTCTCAGCGCAGCCACGTCAAAGCCCGCAAGCGGTGGCTGCGTAAGGAGGGCATCAAGTTGCCAACGTTACGATGTTGCATCATGTACCAGGTGGCGTTGTAGTGTTAATGAGCAGGGACCGTCACCTTGATTCAAGGCGACGGCCCCGGGTGCCGGTCAATGGCCAGATCATCTCTGACCGCTACTGGTTCCAGTTGGTGATGAGGATCTGCAGATCGCCCACGTTGATATAGCCATCGCCGTTGAAGTCGGTCCACGGCTCATAACCGCGGTTGTTTGCAGACTTGCCCCAACTGGACACCAGCGACAGCAGGTCGCCCACGTTGACCAGACCATCGTCGTTGGCGTCGCCGGTCTTTCGCGGCTGCAGATCGCTGATGACCAGTTTCGGCCGTAGCGAAGCGTTGCCCGTATTCGACTGGTAGAAGTAGTCCTGGTTGCGGTCGCCGTCATTGATGCATTTGACGATCCAGCCGTAGTTGGGGCTTTGGCCGTTCAGCCAGCCGCGTACGCAGTCCGTCACGTCCCATGTGTACCAGGCGGGCAAAGCGCTGGCAGACTGCTTGGGCGCCTGGGCGTCCGCGTCCGGCAGGAAGTCGCCGCCGGGCGTCGTCCAGTTCACACCGCCGCCGGCAGCCGTCCAGTTGACCTGGTTGTCGATCCAGTCAGTGGTGACGTGATAGAGTCCGTAGTAGCCCGTAGAACCCTTCGTGTTGTCCGGATAGTAGGAATAGAGGCTCAGTGTGGCACTGGTGACGTTGATGCCGGCAAGGCTGCTGAGGTCGAATTTGATGATGGGACGCTGCGCAGCAGTCAAGCCGTAGCCGCAGACCACCATGCGTTCCTGCCCCGCATAGTTGGTGCCGCTGTTGTAGATATAATAGGAATCCTTGGTTCCCGCGTAGCCATTCACGCCGTTCTGCAAGACCATGCTGCCGACCGCAGACGGTACGCCTGCGGCGCAGTTGGAGACTTCCGAGGTGTTGGCTGGAATCGCGTCGTCGCTGACCTTGATGGCGAAGTAATAGGTCGTAT
Organism: uncultured Planctomycetota bacterium; assembly: GCA_963787325.1. Lineage (GTDB taxonomy): Bacteria > Planctomycetota > Phycisphaerae > UBA1845 > JANYLN01 > CAWBCK01. The sequence continues at coordinate 3,299,319 of CAWBCK010000005.1, read as the reverse complement.
CGGGCGACAGACCGTCGACGGTAAGCGTCTCCGTTGCCCCCGGAGCCTTGGGCAGCGGCATGCCGGCCACCGGCGTCGCCGCATCCCATGTCGCATCGTTGTCATCGTAGAGGATCGGGCTGCCGCTGTAACGCAGTTCGTAAGCTGCGCAGCTCGAACGGACCCGAGTTGTTCGGACCAAAGTCCGCCGGGGCCGTCCAGGTCAGATCGACGCCGCCGGTGGTCGCCGACTTCGTGGCCTTCAGATTGCCGATCCAATGCGGGGCGATAACGTCCGGTTCGGTCGTGGTAGCGCTGACAACGTTCGACAGCGGGCTGCTGTCGCCCTGGACGTCTATGGCCTTGATCGCGAAGTAGTAGGTCGTGCTGGGATCGAGGCCGTAGACGAGGAAGGACTCGTGGCTGCCGGACGGCTGCGGTGAAGTCAGACCGGTCACCTGCGTAGCGGCTTCAAAAGAGGCATCATCAGTAATCTCAGTGGTACTGTAGCGCAGGTCGTAAGAGGCCTCCGTAGTGACGACGCCATCATCGATGGCGGTCCATGTCAGCGGAATCTTGTTGGAACCGGGGTTCCCGGCCGCCAGATCGTTAACGTAGGTCGAAGGCGCCGTTGTCACACTGACAACATTCGACAGCGGCGAATGATTGCCGGCCGCGTCGACGCCTTCGATGGCGACGTAGTAGGTGGTCTCGCCCTGCAGGTACGTGACCGTAAAGGTCTCGCTGCTGCCGACCATCTTGGGCAGGGACAGACCCGTAACCTGCGTAGCGGCCTCGAAGGACGCCTGGTCGGTGATGGGGTCGGTACTGTAACGAAGGTCATAGGAGGCGTACTGGCCCGACACGCCATCATCGATAGCGGTCCAGGCCAGGCCGACCTTCGCCGAGGTAACCGCACCGACAGTCAGATCACTCACGTGCATGGACACTGTCGTAGTTGCCGTAACAACGTTCGACTGAGACGACCGGTTGCCGCCCTTGTCGATTGCCTTCATGGCGAAGTAAAGCGTGGTGTCCGACGGCAGGTACTTGACCATGAAGGATTCAGCCGTGCCGGCCGGTTTCGGCGAAGGTACGCCGATCGCCGGGGTGGCAGCATCAAACGCAGTGTCGTCGCTGATCGGGCTCGTGCTATACCGCAGGTCATAGGCCATCGCCGTGCCGGTATCGCCGTCGTCGCCGGTGGCGGTCCAGGTCAGCGGAACAGTGGCTGAACCGGGGGCGCCGGCGGCAAGATCGGTGATCTGGGCCGGAGCCACCGGGTCGTACGGCAGCGAGACGACTTCCATCTTGATCGATTCGGTCCGTGGCACCTTGTCGCCGCCGGTAACGATCGTGAAGTTGGTCGGGCTGGCAGCGGCGTACGTCTCGAATTGCTTCTCGATCGTCCAGTCGCTGCCGTCATACTCCTTCCACTTGTAGACCACGTGGATGACGTTGCCGCTCGCCTGAAGTTCGGCCGGGTTGTCAAACGTCAGCGTGATGATGTTGACGCCCTTGTCGAGGTAAGCCATCGCACCCTTGTTATGTTCGAAAACGGTCGTCACAACGAAGTTGTTCACGCCGGCGTCGTTGACGGCATTGAGGCTCTTGAGCTGGATCTTGATATAGTAGCTGCCGGTTGTGCCGAACACATTGCTCCGCAATGAATAGTTCTCCATGTGCGTCGTGCCGACACTGTTGTCCGACCACACCTGCGTCCAGTTGGTGCCATCCTTGGAGACGAACACGGTGACGATGTCGCCGGCATTGGTCTTGACGAAATCGCCGCTGAAATTGGCATCCGTGATGTAGAAGGGCAGGCTGATCTTGAAGACCGCCTCAGCGATCTTGCCCACCGAAGCGGTGTGCAGATCAGGCTCGAGCTGATCGTCGTTGTAGGTGGCGAGGTCATGGCTGGCATTCTGGAGCATCGCCTGGTAAGCGGCGCTGCGGAAGTCCGGAGCCAGCGTCTCCGTGCCGTTCGCCCAGCGGCGGTAGGACACCATCGGAATGTTCAGCTCAGTTGTCTGTGCGGACGACAGAGCGTAAGGCTCCCAGTACGGGAAGTTGTACGTGTCTTTCCAGTCCTTGCTTGCCTCGTGGTGGTATGGCGGGTCATTGCCGGGAGCACTATCGGCATTCGTGACCAATGGCGGACATTGGTTCAGCCACGATTCCCATGTCCGGTCGAACGACTCGCCGATCCGCAGATCCATGTTGCCATTCCATGTCGCACTCGTGCCGCCAAGGCCCGTGTCGCTGGCATTGTGCATCGCCTGAATGTAGGCATCCATGTTATCGCCGCACAGCAGCAGGCCTGGGCATGCCCGCCCCTCGGCTACGGCATCGTGCATCAACGTCGGGTCCGAGCCCAGCTGCTGGCAGCTGGCGATCTTGCGAGGGGTTGACCTGTCGTACACGTACATCGTCGTCATCGTATCGAATGCATGCAGGGCCCCATCATATTCCAGCTGGTAAATCCAGTGGCCATATGGGTTGCTGATGAGCATCTGGTGCGTGATGAACCCGGCGGCCTTGGCAATCGTGCAGGCCTGCGATGCATGCCGACCGCAAAGACCCCAGCCAAAGATGTTCTGGTTGTACGTCGGGTCGCTGATATTGCCAGGCGGCTCGGCGGCCCAATGATAGAGGCGACGCTTCTGGTTGTTATAGATGTTGATCGCCTTCTCTTCGTTACTGCTCGGCAAAATCACGCCGTCGGGAGCGTAGGCGTTGACGTACGTCGCCGCCATCGTGTTAATGTTGTGCGGGTCCGCGACACGGTCGTTTACCAGCCAGGGGTTGTGCACCGTCACCGGCTGAACCGGCGGCATGGTATGACAGGAGACAACATTCGAGATGGCCGAGACGTTGGCCGGCTCTGCCCAGTCGATGCTCTTGATCGCGAAGTAATAGGTTGTATCCGGATCGAGATGAAGGACCGTGAATGTTTCAGTCGTGCCGGAACCGGCAGGAGTCGGCACACCCTCGATCGCGGTCGCCGCGTCCCAATTGCTGTCGTCGATCGGGCTGGTCGAATAACGCAGATCGTATTTGTCCAGCCCGGCTGTACCGACGTCTGCAGGGGCGGTCCAGTCTGAGATAGGCAACCTTGATCTGCGCCGCCGTTACCTTCAGGTCCGTCACGGGGTTCGGGGCCGATGTGTCCTCCTGGAGCGTCGTAACCGAAGGCACGTTGGAGAGGCCCGACCAGTTCGGCACTTCGTCCTTGGCCTTGATCGCAAAGTAGTACGGCATGCTCGGCGTCAGACCGTGGACTGTCAGCATCTCGGTTGCACCGGCGCCTGTGGAACCGCAAGCCCCGTCACCGGCGTCGCGGCCGCGAAGTCCTCATCGGTATTGATCGGCGTGTTGCTGTAACGCAGGTCGTACCCGGAGGCCAGGCCGGTCATACCATCGTCGCCGACGGCTGTCCATGACAGGTCGACGTAATTCGGCTTGACGGTATTGACCGTCAGATCGGTGATCTGTGCCGGTGGCACGGTATCCAGCACGTTTGTCGTAGCCGTGGCAATATTCGAAATGCTGCTGACCGTACCCGCCGGGTCCTTCGATTCGACGGCAAAATAGTAGGTCGTGTTCGCCGAGAGCCCGGTTACGGTGAACGTCTCCGGGCGCCCGGATCCTGCGGAGTCGGCAGACCGGTCACAGGCGTTGCGTCCGCAAAATTGTCAGCCGTGATCTCTTCGGTGCTGTAACGCAAATCGTAGCTGGCAACGGAACCGACCGGCATCGCACCGGGAGCAGTCCAGGTCAGGTCGAGCTTGAACCAGTCAGGATTGCCCGCCGCGAGGTCCGTGACAGCCGTCGGTGTGCCGAGAATCATCAGCGAACCGGTTCCCGTGATGTAGTTGGGCAGGTTATCGCTGGTATAGATCTGACCTTTCTCAAGGGCCGTATAGCCAGTGGGGCTGGTCCAGCCGCCCGTACCATCGACGTAGACATTGGCCGCGACCGTCGTCGTGCCGGCAGCCAGATTCAGCTGCGCGTAGGTGGCAGACGTGGCGTTATAGTTGAGGTAGAGATCCGCACCTCTGTTCATCACGTCCGAGGCGCTGACAACCAATGTGGCCCCGGCTGCGACAAGTACATTGCCCGTCCCCAGTGCATGAGACACCTTCGCTGTAGTGCTGTAACCGGTGACCTTCGTGCCGCCTGCGTAGTCATTCTCACTGTTGTTGATGATCAGCGTCATGTCATAGCCGCGATTCATGAAGTCTGTTCAGCGTCACGACGCCCGGCCCGGTGATCTTGCCGTTAAGGGTCGTTGTCTTGCCCCAATAGTCCACGGACGACCCAATGGTCGAATCCGACAGAACAGTGATCTGCCCGGCTTCGACATTCCCTTGATAGCCGAACGTCAGTTTGGAACCGTCCAATACCCAGTTGGTTGTTCCCACGTTCGGGTAGCAGTTGTAGTTGACGGTTGAGTTGACGTAGACGGTCGCCGTACCCAAATCGCCGACGATGGAAGTAAAACCGGTGCCGTCCATCGTCAAGGCACCGTTGAAATCGGAGCTGTCGCCGACGTTCATCGAAGGCTGCCTGCCGCTCGGCTGGTTATTGACGATCGTCAGATTGGCGGTACCGGTGAAGGTCGAAGCAATAGAGTTGTTGTTCCAGCCGTTCATGGTCATCGTCGAATCGGCGTCGATACTGATACCGCCGGTCGTCTTGAGCGTGGAAGTATCGCCCATATTCACCGTGCCGCCGTTGAGATGCAGGCTGCCGACGGTCGACGTCCCCATGGAGCTGTTCTGGTTGAGAACTCCCCCGACATTGACGCTCAACTGCCCGGAAAACGTCGCATTCGAGGTCGTAATCCTCGCGATCCCGCCATCGTTAATATCGCAGACGTTCGCCGCGTCATCGACAAACGTCGTATCCCCGGACCAGTTGCCCGGTATCAGCCAGTCACCGTTCGCTGGCCCGACCCATTCGTAAGAAGCCGCCTGCGACACCGCCGCCATGCCCAAGGCAACTGCCATCATCAGAACCGCACTACGTACAGCGGAAATCCTCATCGCTTTCTATCCTCCTGTCGGCCAAGCGTGCGGGAGACCTTCCTCCCAAAAGGGAAGTGCAAGCAAGTGGCGTACCAGAGAACACGAAAAGCGGGATATAGGCCTATCTCTTGGCCGCGACAGCACTTACATACTGCCAGAAGCGTGCGTCGGAGTGAGGTCGGGCCAGGCGTCAGCCGGTGTCCGAGCGGCGATGCAACGCGAAACGATGGGGATTGGCCCTGGCAAGCAACAGGATCCCGCCCCCGTCCCTCGAATCGCCCCGCGCCTTCTGTAGCAGTAACACCTTACACATCCAATACTTACAACTGATGCCCACAGGCGGCTCGCAAGCATGTATCCGCGACCAACATTTGGTTATAACCTATCGTTTCCGAGTCGCAGCGCAAAGCGCCCCACCCAGACCGACAGGTGCTCACCACAGAGCGCAGAGGCTACAGAGAACAACGACAGACTCTACAAGACGCAGCAACAGGGTGCAGGAATTCGCAGTCATCCCTCTTAAGACGGAACCATAAAGAAGAAAAAAAGCCGGCAGACTCTACCGTCCAGGCACTTTGCTTTTTTTGGGAAATGCCGCTGTTGTTCTGACTTCCTCTCTGCGTTCTCTGCGCCTCTGCGGTGACAAACCACTGCCGTATAGCGACAGCGTCTTATTTCAAGACGGCCTCCCAGCCGGCGATCCGCAGGATCGGCATGATGTGGTGCTGGGTGTGGATTCTGGCGATGGGGATGTCGTCGACCCAGGTGCTGCAGCGCCAGCGGTCGCCGCGGGCGGTCTTTGAGCGGGCATCGTACGCCAGGTTCCATTCCAGTTTCGTGTGATGGAAGCTGTCGCTTGCAGCGTGGCCGTCCATGTAGACGGCGTTGGGCAGGCCCCCATGACGGGCGCTCATGAACACATAATAGTCGCTCGAAGTCTGCCAGCCGTCATTGCTGCCGGCGGAAAACTTCTTCAGCATCCCGTCAGTAGCGGTTGGCCGGTAGTCGCGACTGTCCGCCATGTAGTAGACCCGGCTGGGGCTGTCGATCTGGCTGGGGTCTGCCGCCTGGATCCAACAGACGCGGGCCGAGCCGAAACCAGCCGCGTCCACGGGATCCCCCGTCTTCTGCGACACCTGCACATACGGCATCTGATAGGAATTGCTGCAGAGCTTGCCGGGGATGACATGGCCGGAGGTGGGCTGGGACGGGTCGGGAATCGGCGGATTGGTGCCGCCGTCGCTGGTGGCATTGGTTCGACGGACGCTGATCGGCGTACCGCAGCGGATCGTGCCACTGGTCTGGTAGAACGCGGCGTACAAGAACACGAAACTCTCCTCGCTGTTGATGTCGATCTCGGGATTGAGACGAAACAGCCGGTCCCGCTCTGCCGCGGGACAGGTCACAATCTCCGGCAGATCCTCCTCAACAAGGTCCGTCCAGAGGAAGTGGCCGTTCGCCTCGGTGCGTGGCGGCGACATCCGCATGGCGTAGGTCAGCAGCCAGCCGATGTTCGGGTCGAAGGCACCGCTTGCAGCGTGCAGCGGACCATCAGGGTCGTGATAGTCAGGAGCGGGACTGTGGGGGCAGAAGTACCCATATTCTCCGGCGTAGGTGCTGATGGCCCGGCCGAACTGGGCGAGGTTGTTCGCGCAAAAGACCTTCCCGGCCTGATTGCGCACAGAGGCCAGGCTGGGCAGCAGGAGGGCGACCAGCAGGGCGATGATCGCCACCACCACCAGCAATTCGACCAGGGTAAATGCCGGATGCCCCCTACGCATGGCAGAGCGTTCAGCAAGTTTGTCAGACACTTCCGAAAGCCAACAGCCCCCGCACGGCAGGCCCCGAACGACCAAGGCGAAAACTCACACCAGACTGTAGGCGCCGCTGGCACCGGCATCCAGAAGGGATGAAAAAGGGCGGCGAGAACAGTGTCTCGCCGCCCGTAGCAGTCACGTCTTATGAGTTGCAGTTGCGTCTACTTGCTCCTGAGCACCTGCTCCCAACCGCTGATCATCATGATCGGCATGATGTGGTTCTGGGTACCGATATTTGCGATCTGGATCTTGTCGTTCCAACTGCAGCAACGCCAGTCGTTGCTGTTGCCGGAGCCCGCGGTGCCGTTATATCCCAGATTCCACTCTTCCCGCGGGTGACCGAAGCCGGCGCTGCCGGCATGGCCGTCCATATAGCATGTATTGGCGACGCCGCCGTGCCTCGCGCTCATAAAGACATAGTTTCCAAAGCCAGACGCCCACCCATCATTGGTACCAGCAGGCACATTGTAATTCAACGCTGGCCTGTGATCCAGGCTGTCCGCCATGAAATAGACCCGGCCCGGACTGTCGATCTGGCTGGCGTTCGTGGCCTGGACAAAGCAGGGCCATTCCTCACCATAGTCCATAGCGTTGTTCGGGTCCCCGGTCTTCTGGTAAAGCCATACGCGTGTTTCGCCGCCCTTCTGATTGCGCTGTGGCATCGAGATGGCCTGGATTTTGTTTGGCACTGCGATAGGCGGGTTCACCCCACCGTAGCCCTGGCTCAGCATGCTAGCGTGGCTCAGCTCGCGTACTGCAGACCGAACGGTCCCGGACGTCTGGTAGAAAGCAGCGTACTTATAGAGGACAGCCTCGCACTGACTGGCGAAGTCGATCTCCGGATTCGGGCTGAACAGCGTCTCCCGCGGGGCGGACGGACATACACAGATGTCCGGCAGCTCGTCCTCATCCAGCCGCCACCACTGGAACTGGCCGTTATCATCCTTGCCCGGCGACTTCATCCGCATGCCGTATGTCATCAACCAGCCGATGTTCGGATCGATCCGGGCCATGTTATTCGGCAACGTGAAGACCGTCCCGTCATCCAGGACGATCTTGTTGCTGTAGACCGTCGGATACGGGTTGTGTGGCGGGAAGTACCCGTACTCACCGCCGTAGATGTTGACGGCCCGTGCGAACTGAGCCAGGTTGTTCGAGCAGTAGACCTTCTTGGCCTGCTCGCGGGCCTTGGCCAGACTGGGCAACAGGATCGAAACCAGCAGGGCGATAATCGCCACGACAACCAGCAACTCGATGAGGGTAAAGGCAGGTTTACCCTTCTTCATAGCACGACCTCCTCCAGTTATCCGATATCCGATATAGCCCGCGAGGCAAAACATGTTGCACCCAAGCGTGGCGGACACAGTTTACCGCAAGTTAATCACTTGTTCCATCACCGTTCGTGTAAATTCATCAGTCTTCAAGGTGTGCACTCGCCCCATAGTATTCACGAGCCCTGATATAGTAAGTCAGAAACGCCTGTCTCAGCGTCCCGACTCGGAAGGAGCCGACCCCGCAGCCGCACACTCCCACAGGCAGATCCCGCGGCATCACATCAGGTCACCAGCATCTTTTGCAAGTATACGCATCGCTAACTGTCCACTGCTCGGCTGAGATGGACGCAAACGGCATGTCCCCGCGATAGGATGGCTCCAGGCCCTAACAGAAACACAAGAGGGAGATGGTCGTTATGTGCGGCTGTCTGACAAATGAAAATCAGACAGAAAATCACTGATAAACACTATCTGCCGTCTGCTCTCACCGCAGGCGTCATGCGGTCGTCGGTCCGCTTGGGGCATTGCGGGTGTGCCCTACAGCGTTTTCGCTCTTGAGTGCGCCGCCGGCCAGATGGCGTGTCTTGTGATCTCGCAGACGCCTGGCTGCTGGGGGCAGATTGCCCGGCAGCCGGGTATCGCCAAGCGGGGATGACGTGCTCACCAACGAGGAATCGTCCATCGCAGCGGACGCCCCAGCCGGGCACGAATCCGGTGTGTCTTCCGCGGCCAGGTCGAAGTCGATCTGATCCTCTGATGGCTCGTCGATGACAATCCGGTCCTGCGAACGAGCCACGCGCGCCACGCGATTGCCCAACAGCGCCACGACCTCGTACGGAATCGTCTGCATAATCGCCGCCAGGCTGGCGACGCTATTCGGAGCAGCCGGATCCTCGTCGATGACGACCACCTCGTCCCCGACGATCGCACCGGGTACGTCCGTCAGGTCGATCACTGTCTGGTCCATGCTGATCCGACCCACCACCGGCGCCACATACCCGCGAACCGTCATCACGGCCCGGTTGCTGAGGCTTCGAAGGTAGCCGTCGTGATAGCCGATCGGCACGATGCCGACGATCGAGTCGCGCCCGGCAGTCCAGGTCCGACCGTAACCGACCGACTTACCAGCGGCGATCTTTTTGACCAGGACGAGCCGGCTGGTCACCTTAAGCACCGGGCGAAGACCGGGCCGGTTCTCGATCTGGTCGCCCGGCAGCAATCCATACAGGCCGATGCCCGGACGCACCATGTCGAAATGGCTCTGCGGCAAATCCAACAGGGCGCCAGTCGCCGCAGCATGAACCATCCATGGTCGCAAACCGGCGGCCTGGAGGGCATCGATCGTCTCGCGGAAGACCCGGAGTTGTTCCAGGCAATGAGTCTTGTCTATCTCGTCAGCGGTAGCGAAATGCGTGTAAACGCCTTCAATGGCGACACTTGGCAATTCCTGCAATCGCTGGGCCAGTTGGACCGCCCCGCTGGGACTGATGCCCATTCGGCCCATGCCGCTGTCGATCTTGACATGGCAGCGGGCAATCTTGCCGCGCCTCTGGGCCTCGATAGCCAGGTCTCGCGCACCGTAAAAGTCGACGATGGTCGCGGTCAAATCGTATTCCAGCACCGCCCGGAGGCGCTCCTTGCGACCCGCACCGTTGCCGCCGGCGAAGATCGGGCCGAACAGGAGAACGGGTTTCGCCCAACCGAGTTCGCGAAGCTCGATCGCCTCGCTGATCGTGGCCACCGCGGCCATACTGACCGCCGTCTGCGCCAGGACGGGCGCGACGATACGCACGCTGTGGCCGTAGGCATTTGCCTTCAGGGCGGCACAGATTCGCACGCCGGGGCGGCACTGCCCACGCAGAACCTCCACGTTATGACGCAGGGCGTCAAGGTTGACTTGGGCAACGACATCCCTGTTGCTATACATAACGGCCATCCTGACCTATCGTATTTTGGTTACCGGGAATGTCCGAGTACAGCAAAACCTTTGTCTTATATCGGCAGAATTGCCGGTGAGACTGGCATTCTTCGCGCGCAAAATAGAATGCCTCTAACGTTTTGTGTTCGGACACCTTCGACGAAATGCAGGTATAGCACAGATGACGGAAGAACAAAACAGCGGCATCGAGAGTTTTGCGGATCTTGGGCTCAACGAGGTACTGGTCGACTCACTGATCAAAGGTGGGTACGAGAAACCCACCGAGTTGCAGAAGAAGATGGTCGGCCCGCTCATGCAGGGCCATGATATGGTTGCCAAGGCCCGGCGCGGCCAAGGCAAAACGCTCAGCTACCTCATGCCGATCCTCCACCAGATCGATCTTGAAGACGGCGTTCAGGCTGTCATCGTGTCGCCGACGCGGGAACTGGCGATCGACATCTGCCGGGTATCGCAAAAGCTCATGGGGCAAGCAGGGTTGCGTTCCCTTGCACTGCACCCGGGAGCGGATACCGAGGAACAGGCCGGTCTTCTGGAAAAACAGGTGCAACTCGTCACCGGCACGCCTGGACGGCTGCTGGACATGATCGAGCGCCAGGTACTGACGACCAAGACCATCAAGTTTGTTGTCTTCGACGAACTCGATCGGCTCTTGAACAGCGGCCACCTCGAGCCGATGCGCCGGCTGATGCACGAGCTGGCACACGGACGGCAGCTGATCTGGATCGCCAGCGCAATTGACGAAGAGATCGAGCTGCTGGCGAGCAAATACCTCGTCGAACCGCTACGCGCCGAATGGGACAAGCCGGAGACGCGACTGGGCCGGCCCGTACACGAACTGGTGCTCGGCCCGCAACGCGGACAGGTGGCTACACTGCGCGATCGGATCCGGGAGATCCAGCCGGCGGCCGCAATCGTCATCACCAGCCGGCGCGACGACGCCCACAATCTCAGTGATGCGCTCCGCAGGGCCGACCTGACCGTGATGAACATGGATAGCGAGGCGGCGAAACTGCAACGACGCGGCCGATCCGGTCGGTCGCGCGCCCCCGCCAAACCGCCGCAGCAGGACTCGGTGGTCTGGGTCGCGTCGGAAATGGTGACGCGGGCTATCGACCTGCCGCACGTGGGAATCCTGGCGCACTTCGGGCCGCCGCCCGGCCCCGAGGTCTACGCCGATTATGTCTGCCGACTGGTGCGTCTGGGGGCCGATCTTCAGCGGGTCGTTACGCTGGTCGAACCACCGCAACGGGGCCGGCTGGAAGAACTGTTCGCCGCGGTCAATCTCCAGCCGGAGATTACCGAGGTCCAGGTGCCCGAAGGTGAGCAGGAAGAAGAAGTCGCCTTTGAGCCCACCCGTACCCACGAAGGACGAGGGCGCGAACGGGGCGAGCGAAGAGCAGGCCCCCGGGATCGACAAGGCGGGCGCGATCGTGGCGGCCGGGGCCGTAGAGAAGGCGGCCGAGGAGCGCAACCGCCGTGAAGCACCCGAAGCCGCGGGCCAGATGCCGCCTCCGGCTGCACCGCCGGAACCGCCCAAACCCCGGCCGGTCGGACCGATGACCAGCCATCGTGACTATCCGGCGATTCCGCTCCGCTATACGCTGCCGGTGATCGCAACGCCCGGCAAACGCGGCCTGCCTTCGTATCCGCCGCCGAAGAACCTCGGCAGCAAGTTCCGCACGACCCGCCGTGGCAGCAAGAAAGCGCCGAGCGAGGACTGACGCAGACCCGCAGACAACGAGAAACAGGCAGACAGAAAGAGCCGCGGAGGCACCCGCATCTTGCCGCGTGCACCTTCGTCTTGCGATCCTCAGCTGCCGTGGGTTGCCTTGGCAGCCTTGGTAAGAGCTTCCCGCAACTTGCGCTTGTGGATCTTGCCTGTCGGCCCGCGTGGCAGCTCCGTTGTCAGGTGGATCTCCCGCGGGATCTTGTAAACAGCAAGATAGTTGCGGCAGAAGCCGCAGCTCGATTTCGCTGATCTTCACATCGTCATGCGGCAGGACGTAAGCGATGGGCACTTCACCGCGAGCCTCGTCCGGCGCACCGATCACCGCGGCCTGGGCCACCCCCGCATGCATCTCCAGGACCCGCTCGATCTCGCCGGGAAAGACGTTTTCCCCGCTGATAATGATGATGTCCTTCTTCCGGCCGGAGATCGTCAGGAAACCGTCGGGGTCGATCCGGCCGACGTCGCCGGTGTGGAGCCAGCCGCTTTTGTCTATCGCTCGGCGCGTTGCATCAGCTTTTTATAGTAACCCTTCATGACGATCGGGCCGCGGACCTGGATGTTGCCCGTCGCGCCGGGCGGCTGAGGCGTATCCCCATCGCTGACGACCCGGATCTCGACCCCCGGCAACGCCGCACCCACGGTGCCCGGTCTGTACTTCCAGGGCGTGTTGATGCTGACGACCGGGCTGGTCTCGGTCATGCCGTAGCCCTCGTAGATCGTCAGACCGAGATTCTCGCGGACGGCCTCGGTCACATTGGCGGGCAGCGGCTCACCGCCGCTGATCGCCAGGTACATCGACCGAAGTGCACCGGTGTGTTTGATGTCTCTCATTCTGGCCAGAGCCGCGTACATGCTGGGGATCGCCATCATGATGTCGATCTTCTCTTCAACGATGCTCTTGACGACCTGGGTGGGCAGAAAACGTGGCAGATAGTAGACGCTCGCCCCCAGTATCAGCGGCAGTACGCACGTGCTCATCAGCCCGAAGGAGTGAAACAGCGGCAGCACGCCGATGAAGCGACGGTCAGGATCGATCCGGACATGTTCGATGCAGGCACGGCTGTCTGCATAAAGGTTCTGATGCGTCAGCATTACCCCCTTGGGCTCACCGGACGTTCCAGACGTATAGATCAGCGCAGCCACATCATCGTCGTGCAGTTGCGGCCGCGGGGGCAGGCGTCTCAGACTCCGCCAGATGGCCCGCGTCTTGAGGTTCGCCTCGTCAAGGTAAATCACCTTGCAGCTGCACGTCTCGGCCTGTTCCTTGAGGGGCCGCAGACTGAGAACCAGGTCCAATCCCGCGTCGGCGATGACAGCCTCGAGTTCGCGCTGTGTCAGGAGGAAGTTCAGCGGGACGGGCGTGCGGTTCGCCCACAAACAGCCGAAGTAGCTGGCGGCGAAGAGGCTCGTAGATGGCATCAGCAGCCCCACATTGCGTGCACCGCTACTGGCGCCGATAAGGTCCCGCACCGTCGCAGCCATCAGAACGAATCGGCGATACTCCCACCGCACGAACGGATCGGCAACAGCCGGCTTGCGGGGGACTCTGCCGGCCGTCTCAAGCAAGGCATCGAGAAGCATGAGCTTTCCTCAATGACGCGCATCATATAAATATTCTACCGGCCGTAGAGGCCCCGGTCGGCAGTGTTCTTCGCGGATATCGCGACCTTGGGACACGTTCCGGTTCAGTATACCCGCAAGGCAGGGCGGCGTCGCAGCCGGAAAGCGTATCGCAATGGCGAGCCGAGCGTTACGGCAGCGGATGGCGTGCCCGGTGCGTGGCCGGCACCTGAGATCCGATGCCTCCGCAAGGGGCAGGCAACCGAGATATCGTCGCGACTGTGGGCCGGGCGCGGATCTGACGGCCTCAAGTTTGTGGCCCGTATACGTCGAACTAAATGAAAGCAAATGCGTTTGCCGCGAGGATCCCTATGAAGACTCCAAGGCCGGCTTTTACGACCTTGAACCGCCAGTTATTTACTGCAGCTCGCTCGGGGGCTTGTGTCGTGTCCGTGCTGATCGGCTCGGCCGTGCTGTCCCTTTGCGCCGGGTGCGTGACGATCTCGCCGGAAGGCATTACCCTGCTGAAATCCGCCAATGCCGACTACGAGGGCAACCGGTTCAACCAGGCGGAAACGCAAGCGGCCCTGTTCATTCAGAGATACCATGGCAGCCCGGTCGTTGCCGAGGCCTATTACGTTCGCGGCATGGCCCGCTACCACCAGCAGCAATACGCCGGAGCCGAAGCAGACTTCAAACTGGCGATTGAGAATTCAAGACGCGGGGACCTTAACGCCAAGGCGCACTGGATGCTGGGACGTCTGGCCATGGATCATGGCGACTCCGCCGCAGCCGTACCGCACTTCCGCGAAGCGATCAAGGATCTACCCGAAGGCGATGCAAAGGCCGAGGTCTACTATCGCTACGCGGTGGCCTTGCGCCGCACGGGCAAATGGGACGAGGCCCGCCCCTGCCTGGCGCGAGTGGTCGACGGCTATCCGCAGACCCGCTGGGCCCGGTACGCCCGCAAGCAGCTCAACTGGCAATGGCGGTACTTCTCGATCCAGTCGGGGGTATTCAGCCAGCCCAAGAACGCGATGAGCCGGGTCAACCGCCTGCGAGGCCTGGGGCTCGATGCCCGCCAGGAGATGGTCATCGGCACGGCTCCGCAGTACTACGTGCTGGTCGGCCAGTACCCCACATACACCGACGCCCGCAGGAACCTCGACCGGGTAAGGATGGTCGTCCGCGACGCGATTGTCGTGCCCTAGCAATTCAGTCGTCCCTGGCGACACTCACCTGGGGGCAGCAGAAAGCGACTTCACAGGTTGCCAGATCGCTGCCCTGCAAGCTCCCTTTGCCCCGATCGACTAGTCGGGACCGATGCGCTGGCCAATGATTATCATCCCGATCATGGCCACATAGAAAACCGGGATCACCATGACCGATACAAGGATCTCAGTACGATGGGAAATCGGTGGGGCAAACCAGTGCAGCAGTACCCCGATAAGCAGACAGAATGTGCCTACCACTATGGACCATATCCCGCCGCGCCGCTGAAGCGGGTACCACTTCTCCGGCGCTGCAAAGCCCATCAACTTGATGCCGAACCACCTGTTCGGCGGGATCAATCCCAGAACCCCTGGCACGAACAGTACGATCAGCAGTGCTCCCAGGACTATGTACACATCAGTCAGCATGAGCACCTCACACTCGGCGGCTCACAGCCAAGGGAGCGGCGGATCTGGCATACCGCAAAAACGGTCGGCGCAGCTGATCGTTGTGACAGCTCGGCCGGTTGGGGTCACTCCAGAGATCTACCCCAGTTCGAAACCACCAACTGCAGGTCGCCGACGTTGATGTAGCCGTCAGCATTCAAATCGGCTGGCACGCTGTAGTCACTGGCGGGGGAAGCCTTGCTGCTGCCCCAGCTGGCGATGAGCATCTGGAGGTCGCCGACATTGACGGAGCTGTCCTGGTTCACGTCGCCCATGACGTAGACTCGAACCGTCGCCGCGGCGGTCGCAGTGCCTGTCCTGCCATCGTTAACCGTAACCGCAAGATGCAGCGACGAATCGGCGATACTGTCGACAACCGGTGCGACAAATGCGAGCGTATCGGCTGCAGTATCGCCCAAGACAGCAGACTGTGCCGGCTGTATTGCACCATGAATAAGCCAGCGAATCGCCGTCGGCGTCTGAAGCCTTGCAGTGCAGACTGGATCGGCCCGCCCTCATAGGCCCAACTGCTGTATGGCACGATCTCGACGGCTGGCGCAGTATTGACCGTGATCGTGACCGTATCGGCCGCACTAAGCTCCCCGTCGAAAGCCTGCAGTTGCAGCACGTATACGCCGGCTGCGCTGAAGGATCGCGCCGGTAACGACAGCACCCGGGTCTGCGAAATCTACCCTCGCGGGACCGCTGATCTGTGTCCAACTGAAAAACAGCATGCCAGGCGGATTGGGCAGGCCGTCATCCGTAGCCGAGCCGTGCAGCACGAGGGTGGCTTGGACACCCAGGCCGGACGAACAGGCCAAGCCTGTCACAAAGATCGCAATCAAGCACAACCGGTACGTCATGCCTGCCTCTCCGCCTCCCAACAAAAGTGAAACTGTTAAATCCTCTTATACAGGCTGATCCCGCGATTTACAATTGCTTTCTGCGGAGGCCGACAGATCGGTGGGGCGAATCATGCAACGGCGCAGGAGACAGCAGTTTCAGTGAGTGCAGCAGGCTCGTGGTATCACATGAGAGCCCTTTTCGCGGGAACCGGCCAGAAGCAATGGCTGCGGCGAAGGACCGGTGCATGCGGCAACAACCCCGGCTGACACCTGGGCTTTTTCCAGACAACGACCTGTTTCCGGCGGCTCTGACTTTGCCCCTACGACTCTTCCGGCCCGATGCCGATGTCCTCATTCCACAGGTCGGGCTTCTCGCGAACGAACCGCCGCATCAGTTCGATACAGCCTTGATGTCGCAGGTTGATAACCTCGCAGCCGTGCTGGCCGAGCAGATCCTCGGCGCCCTGGAAGTTCTCATTTTCGCCAATGACCACCGTGCCGATACGGTAGAGTATCGCCGTCCCGCTGCACATGATGCATGGCGACAGCGTGCTGACGAGGATCAGTCCTGGCCAGTCCCTGCGCCGACCTGCGTTGCGGATGCATACGACCTCGGCGTGCGCGGTCGGGTCACCCGTCTGAACCCGCATGTTATGACCCGCTGCCAGCACCTGGCCGTTTCGATCAGCCAGCACGCTGCCGATCGGCAGGCCCCCTTCTTTGTAGCCTTCGAAGGCCTGCCGGTACGCGGCCTCCATCAGCGGCGCGTAATCCATAGGAAATCTCCCGCCAGAAACGAAGCCGGCTAGGTCTCGTCCACGGCGTAATCCGGCGTCGAGAGGCTCTTGCCGTTCGTTGCGATCACCTGGCTGTACCAGTAGGCGCTGTCCTTCAGGATCCGCTTGCCGGTCGGGTAATCCACATAGACCATGCCGAAGCGCTCCTTGTAGCCCTCTGCCCACTCGAAGTTGTCCAGCAGCGACCAGTGCAGGTAGCCGCGAACGTCCACACCGTCGGTGATCGCCCGGGACAACTCGATCAGGTGCCGGCGGGTGTAATCGATCCGCTGCGGGTCGTGAACCTTGCCGTCCAGCGCTATCCAGTCCTGGTTCGACAGGCCGTTTTCGGTGATGTAAATCGGCAGATTGTAACGTTCCTGGAAGAAACGCGGCCCCCAGTAAAGGGCCTCCGGCGTGACGGGCCACTTGAGCGCCGTGATCGGATGGCCGACCGGCAGCGGAACGACCTCCGGCTCGCCCTTGGGCCGGCCTTGATGATCTTGCCCTGATAAATGTTGCAGCCGATGAAATCCATCTTCTGATTGATGATCTTCAGATCACCAGCCGGGTAGGCCTGAAGATAAGGTCCGAAAACCTTCAGGCCATCGTCGGGATACTTGCCGAGCATCACCGGGTCCAACCACCAGGTATTGCTCCACAGGTCGGTTGTGGTGATCGAGAACATTGCCCTGCTGGCGGCTGCGATATCACTGGCATCGCTGCTGGCGGGAATGCGCACACCGCCGGCATGAGCCCAGCCGATCTGACATTCGTTCTTCGCGGTCGCGCGGATGGCCTGGGCGCTCTTGCCGTGGGCCAGCAGGATGTGGTGGATGATCCGCAGCACTTCCGGCAGATCGTGCTTTTCGCCGGGTGCATGTGTGCCGGTTCGATAGCCCAGCACGCCGAATACCGCCGGCTCGTTCAACGTCATCCAATACTTTACCCGGTCGCCGAGCTTCTCGACAACGATGCGGGTATAGTCGGCAAACCAGTCGGCGATGTCGCGATTGAGCCAGCCCCCGCGGCAGTGCACTTCGTAGGGCAGATCCCAGTGAAACAGCGTAACAAACGGGATGATATCAGCCTTGAGAAGCTGGTCGACAAGCTTGTCGTAGAAGTCCAGGCCCTTAGCGTTCGGCTTGCCGGTGCCGGCGGGCTGGACGCGCGGCCAGGCAACGCTGAAGCGGTAGCCCTGCAGCCCGATCTGCTGCATGATGCCGACGTCTTCCTGCCAGCGATGATAGTGATCGCAGGCGACGCTGCCGGTATGTCCCTCGAAGACGGCACCGGGCGTTCGCGAAAACATGTCCCAAACGCTGGGGCCGCGCCCGTCATCCGTGGCGGCCCCTTCCACCTGGTAGCTTGCTGTGGCTGCACCCCAAACAAATTCCTGCGGAAATTCGGCCTCCGAAACCTTCGCCGGCTGCTGCATAATCCTTGCCTCGAATTGGTCAGTCATCAGGTTAAACAGAAACATACCGCGCCAGACAATACCCGATTGTTCCCGATAAGACGGCTTTGAGCAAGGGCGCCGCCGAAGCTGGAAGGCACGGCCGTCACAGGGCATAATAGCCGGTCTATGTGCAGCAGGCCGACTCGGACAATCCTGTTTCTCTTCGGACGCAGACCCGCTGAGCGGGCGATCCTGCAGGCGCAGGTTGTCGCCAGCCAGCTGCGCCTGAACGGATGGGACGTCCAGACGGCCGCCCTGTCAAAGCCCGCAGCCACGTATTTGGCTGAACGGTTCGGCCAGCCGGTCCAGCGGTGCTCGGTCGGACTTGCCGGCCTGGGCTTGCTGTTGCGGCCGCGGCTGGCTGGTTCGCCGCAACTGGTACATGCCTGGGACCTCGAAGCGGCTGCTGTGGCCCGACGGATTGCGGGTCGAGATGCGCGCCTGTGCGTGACGGCGGACCATACGACGGGGCAAGCAGCCAGCAGGCACAGCGCCGCTGGCATCCTGCGTTCCGCTGACGTGATTATCTGCCACCATTCGGGCTGCAGCACAAGCATGGCACGGGCAGGCGTGCCGGCTGGCCGAATCCGCCTGCTGCCTCCAGCGGTGGACAAGCATCTGCTGGCTTCCGATTCGCTACCCGGCCTGTCCGGAGAAGCGGGCCGAAGGGTAAAGATCGACCCGGCAACACAGCCGGTTCTGGTGACCCCGCCGCTGATGGACCGCACGTCCGGACACTTTGAGGCGGCGTGGGCCACGTTTCTGCTTCGGCGCGGCGGCATTCGAGCACAGCTGCTGCTGCCGCATCCCGGGCGCGAGTCGACACGAATCGAGCGGTTCGCAACCGCATGCAACGATCGGGATGGCGTCGTGGTCTGCCCGGCAGGAACCAGTTGGCTTGATCTGCTCCGCGTCGCTGACATCGTGATCCTGCCCGACCGATCGAGGACCGATCCGATCGTCGCGGGATGGGCGCTCGCCTCGGGCCGACCCGTTGTCGTGCGCCGCCGCCGACCAAGCCGAAGTCCCGCCGCAAGAGGAATCAGGTGGATCGCCACGGCAAGAAGCGAGCAAGCCACCGACAGAAGAGGCCGGCGATCGGCTGCTTTCGGAGCAAACATGCTGGCTGACGGTCGACGACCAACCTCTTTCGCTGGCGCGGACGGTCCTTCGCGCCTGGGAGGATCGCCAGGCCGCGCACGCCCTCGAGGTCTCAGCCGGGCACACGGCCGAGCGCGATTGCGCTGCGGCTGATGTTGCCGCCGCTTACGCAGGACTGTACGCACAAGCCTGTGACAGGACGCTGGCCAAGACTGCCTGATCTTTTCTCGCCTGTCACACGCTTTCTGCTTGAAGTCCGCGCTATTAGGCACCTGTTAGGGTTGCGCCCGAACCAAGGCTGTGGCATGCTGGTTTTCCACAAGGAGGTGGACCATGCATGTGGTCGAACATCACAGCCTGGAGGAACTCCAGCGGCTGATCCGTCGGCAGAAAGACACTCGTCTGTTGCTGC
The DNA here is from genome assembly GCA_963787325.1 of uncultured Planctomycetota bacterium. Lineage (GTDB taxonomy): Bacteria > Planctomycetota > Phycisphaerae > UBA1845 > JANYLN01 > CAWBCK01. Next base: position 3,279,740 of record CAWBCK010000005.1, on the reverse strand, counting down.
GCCTGCAGGTAGTCCGGTTGGCCCGCCAAGGCCAGACCGCCCCCCAGATCAGCCAACTCTTAAGCGTCTCTCGCCGGCAACTGCAGCATTGGGTGCGTCAGTACAACCTGCAGGGATTGGACGGTCTGGCGGATCGTCGCCGGGGCGGCAACCAACGCCGCCTCAGCGATGCGCAAGAGCAGCAGATCCAGGACCACCTGGACCAGCAGGCGGCCGATCCACAAGCAGGCCTGCGACGGGCCGAGGATCTGCCGGCCTGGATTCAGCGGCAGTTTGGTGTCCTCTACAGCCTGCCGGGGCTTTACAACTTGCTGCACCGGCTGGGCTACAGCTGCCTGATGCCCCGTCCACGGCACCACAAGGCCGATCCGGCCGCCCGGGAGGCTTTTAAAAAAAAGCCTTGGAGCAGGTTCAGCAGATCGCCCGGGAGCATCCGGGAAAGCAGATCGAGGTCTGGTTCCAGGACGAGGCCCGCTTCGGCCAGCAAGGCACCCTGAGCCGCAAGTGGGCCAGGACCGGTTCGCGGCCGGCGGCCATCAAGCAGACCCAGTACGACTGGCTCTGGGTGCTGGGGGCGGTTTGCCCGGCGACCGGCCAGAGCATAGGCCTGCTCAGCCCGCAACTAAACACGGTGATAGTGAATCGGTTCCTGAAGCAGTTTGCCGCCGAGGCCAATCCCGATGTGCATGTGGTCATGATCTGGGACCAGGCAGGCTTCCACGTAGCCAAGGACCTGCAGATCCCGGCCAACATGACGATCCTGCCGCTACCGCCGTATTCCCCGGAACTGAATCCGGTCGAGAACCTCTGGCATTACCTGCGTAGCCATCATTGGTCCAACCGAGCCTTCGCCGACTATGACGCCCTGCGGGAAGCGGCCTGTGACGCCTGGCAGGCCACCTGCCTGAATGCTGAACTCATCAAATCCGTCTGCCACGTGCCCTACCTGGTGCCGCGCGAGGTTGAATCATGAATGGTATGAGACGGTCTACAATACCAGTAGCAGGAGGCGAACAATCATGATCATGCACGGCATACGACCGACCACCCTGTTCCTCGACATAGGCGGAGTAATGCTGACCAACGGGTGGGACCGCCACAGCAGACGCCAGGCCGAGGAGACGTTCAACCTTCAGGCCGAACACGAAGACATCGCAGTCCGCCACGAAGCATTCTTCGGCGTCTACGAGCTCGGCAAGCAAAGCCTCGACAACTACCTGACACACGTCTACTTCTACAAGGACAGGGAATTCTCTCGCGACGACTTCAAGGCGTTCATGTACCAGCAGTCGCAGCCGCTGCCTGAAATGCTCGACCTGCTCCGCCGGCTCAAGGCGCAGTACAACCTGCGGATGATCGCGGTCAGCAACGAAGGTCGCGAATTGACACTCTACCGCGTAAACCGCTTCAAACTGGGCGACTTCATCGACAGCTTCGTCGTCTCCAGCTTCGTCCACCTGCGCAAGCCCGACCCGGAGATGTACACACTCGCCCTCGATCTCGCGCAGGTACGCGCAATGGAGGTCGTCTATATAGAGGACCGGAGCCTCTCAATCGAGGCCGCCGAGAACCTCGGCATCCCCTGCATTCATCACAAGAGCGTAGAGTCGACCGCCGGGAACCTGGCACATCGCGGTCTGGCCGTTCCTATGCCTTCGCAGGCACGCTCGGCACCGCCATCCTGATCGCATGGGCGTACGGCTGGTCGCCGCACGAAATAACATACTCGCTCTCACCAGCCGGCGCGACGAACTCCCGGACCTCACCCCCCTCTTTCCAGTAATGTGTGATTTCCAGCGTGCCCTCGACCGCCTCCTCGACCAGCAGATGACCGTAGAACTCCACATTGCAGATAGCCGTCCCGCTGCTGATGCGAAGATAGACGCTGCAAGCACCATCAGGCAAAAGAATCTCACTGTCCAGCGTGCAGTCCCATTGCGACGGGGTATTCGAAATATCGCGCTCGGCCAGCGGCATCCAGTCCTGGCCGTCAACGCTCCATTCGACAAACGCCTGCCGTAGCGGTTCGCCCTGCGGGCCTTCCTTGTGCGAGGTCAGGATGTACGCCCACCCGAACTTCCGGTCCCCGGGCGCAGTCGAAGCGATACACCACCTGCACAGGCATCGACGCCTCAGCCGCGGCAATCATCTTCCACCCAGCCACATGGGGCACGATCTTCTCATTTTTGGCAGATTCCCACCACCCAGCCACATCTGCGGCCTCGCGAAAATCAACGATCTCGCTGAACGGCACCGTGTTCATGCCATGCTTGTCGCAGCAGCGAACTTCCATGGTATTCTCGCCAGCCGACAGACGCGGCAGGCTGATCGGCGCCACCATGAAGAACCCCTCGAACCGGAATCGCTTCAGCACCGCGCCGGCACCAAGCGTAAAGCGAATCAGACACTCATACCGCGGCACCAGAGCGTCGTAATATCGACCCGCTCATCAAACTCCCGGTTGCACGCATAAACACTCTGCCACTGCCCTTCCGGATTGGTGACCTCAACGCGGACATCCCCGTTGCCCGCCAGGTCCAGCCACACACCGTTCGACGTGCTGATATTATCGCCGTCCAGGTTAGGCACACCCGCAAACGGATACGGCGACTGCATGCGGAACGTCGCAAAGCCCGCGCCGACCAGTCCCGATCCATTCTGCCGCACCCCCTCTTTCTCCCAGACACCAGCCGCAAAGTCGCTGTACTCTTCACCAAGCTGCGGCTCGTAAATCCATCGGCCATTCCCAAACGTCCGCAGCAGCCCGTAGCGCTCTCGCGGCGTACCATGCCATTCTTTCCCGAAGTTCTTCTTGAACGAAAGCCAGCCAGCCGACAGATGGAACCGCCCCTGGTTCTCCTGAGTCCGCAGGATCGTCTCACCCGGCCGCAAATAAAAATCCATATTGTGCGAACGATCGAGCCAGTCCGGCCGGACGGAGTTGATGTCGTCCTCGCCGACGTCAGCCCTCGAGTACATGTCCGCGTAACCTTCCAGGTCGCGGTCGGGCAGGTTGCACGGACTGGTCTTGTCCTTGTTCTCCAGGATCAAGGCATGAGCATCTTTGGCCAGTTCGAACGCGCTGGCGATATGCCCCTGCGGCGTGCGGAACCACGTCCACATGTCGACAGTCGATATGGTGCCATCCGCCCGTCGAAGAACACCTCGCACAGCGCGTGGCCGGGCAGCCCGTAAGTCCGGGCCTCAGCCCAGCCGCTTGTAAATCGCCAGCAGCATGAGCGACATCTGCCCGCAGATCGCCCAGCCGTAGCCGTTGATGATCTTGATCGGGTCGGCGTTGGACGCGACGGATCCGCGGCTGCCCCTCGCCTTCCTGGCTGGGCCACCAGTGATACGTACCATCGACGGGATTGGTCATGTGGTTGTAGATCGCCAGTACCAGTCCTCGCCTTCCTTGCCAGCAAACTCCGGGCGATCCGAGCATGGCCTCAAGACTATGGAAATCCGGCCGGAACCGGCCGACCACTCGCGGCGAAAATGCAGCGTCCACGTCACATCCTCCTGTCCTTCGCGACATCAGAAACGCGCCTCGACAGGAAGTGATTTTACCGCAAAGCCAGCCGCCTGTCCTGCAACCGGCTCAAGAGCAAGAGCGACAACAGGGCTCCGCATAGACACATGAACATGTCCCACTGGGTATCCCATGGGTCGCCCTGGGTCCCGAGAAAGGCAGCCGCCCCCTGCCCCGTCGCCTCCGCTACCGCCCATTCAAACAGCTCGTACATCGCACTGATAGCCATGCAGATGGACGCGACAACGGCAAAAAGCCATTTCCCGCTTCGCAGCGGCGACGTCCTCACCAGCAGTTCGCGAACGATCATCGCCGGCACGAACCCCTGGAAGAAATGCCCCAGCCGATCGTAGTGGTTGCGGGACAGGTGCAGCACATCACGAAGCCAGTTCCCGACAGGCACCTCGGCATAGGTGTAATGCCCCCCGACCATCAGGACGACCGCATGAGCAAGGATCAGTACGTAGACAAGATTTGTGAATCTGAACCGCTGCCAGGTAGCGACGAGTACACCACCACCGATCAAAGCCGGCACCACCTCGAGAAACCACGTAAAGTAGTCATGCGGCCCATAAGCCGACCACCCCAGCACAACAAGCCCGATCATCAAAAGCCAAACCGGCAGCGCAGTGTCTTCGCGAGAAACCGCACCCCGTACTACACCGTTCGCCATACCGCGCCCCCTCACTGGCCACTAATGTAGTGATTCAAAAACAATGGCGCCTCATGCGAGCCGCGACCGTAAGGGAGCAGTCCCCCCGGCATGCCCAAAATGTCACGGGCTCTCATGCAAGCCGCGACCGTAAGGGAGCGGTCCTGCAAATCCGCATCCTGACCAACCGTAGCGGCCGTCCCGTAGGATGCCGCAATTGTGAATGACTACACAACCACTAGCCACCACCGTTAGGTCTTCCGCTGTTCCCGAGCCCCTAGTCCCAGCCCCTAGCCCCTGTCTTTCAGCACTTGCCAGCGCCAACTCCACAATCCCCAGCGGCGCCGAAACCTGGAAGCCGTTCACCCGATCGCGGATCTTGGCCATCGTCTCGCGCGCAATCCGCACACCTTCCGCCCGACCTTCCTCCTTGGTCTGGCACCGCGCCATCCGCTCCAGGATCTCCTGCGGCACAACCACGCCCGGCACCTCGTTGCTCATGAACTCGGCATTCTTGAAGCTCAGAAGCGGCCACACACCAGCGATAATCGGCACATGCTTGGGATACTTCTCTACCTCGTCCAGGAAGCGGAACAGCGCCTCAACATCGAAGACCGGCTGCGTAATCGCATATTCCGCACCGGCCTCCAGTTTCTTGAAGTAACGATCGATCTCCCGCTCCATGTCGACCGCACAAGGGTTGGCCCCGACACCGATAAAGATACCCGTAGGCGGATCGATCGGGTTGCCGCCAACGTCACAGCCATGATTGAGATTACTCGCCATCCGCGTCAGGCCGATCGCATCGACGTCGAACACGCCCGTCGCATCCGGATAGTCGCCCAGCTTGGGCGGATCACCGGTAATGATCAGGAAGTTGCGAAGCCCCGCCGCATACCCGCCCAGCAGATCCGACTGCATGCCGATCAGGTTGCGATCGCGACAGCAATAATGCAGGATCGGCTCGATACCGCCCTGCTCCTGGATCAGCAGCGCGGCGATCATCGGGCTGATCCGCCACTCGCCCGCGGCCCGTCCGGAATATTCACACAGTCGATGCCGGCCTCGCTGCACAAACGCACCTTCGCCAGCATCTTCGACATATCCACCGACTTCGGCGGCAGCAACTCGACCATCGTGACCTTCTGCCCCGCATGCAGCTTCGCCGCCAGGCGCGACTTCTTCTCCGCCGGGATCACGTTCACCTTATGCTCAGCCGGCGGCTTGTGAACGCGAATCTCCACGTACTTCTTGACATCCGGCAGCGTGCGAATCGCCTTGCTCATCATGCGAATGTGGTCCGGCGTCGTCCCGCAGCAGCCGCCAACCCCGCGCACCCCCATTTCCACGAAGTACTTCGAATACGTCGTGAAATACTCGGGACTGGTCAGGTAGAGCATCCGCCCTGCCACCTGCCGCGGCAAGCCCGCGTTCGGCATGGCGACAGCCGGCTTGTTCGTCCGCGGCAGAACCTGCCCCAGAACATCGTACATGCCAGCCGGCCCCGTCCCGCAGTTCACCCCGATAACGTCGACATCATCGCAGGCATGCAGACCGTCGACCATGGTCCTGGCCGGCGTACCGACCGCCGTCACACCCTCCTGATTCACCGTAAACGAAGCGATCACGATTGCCCCTGCCGCCTTCGCCACCTTCGCCCCCAGCAGCAGTTCCGGCAGATTGCTGAACGTCTCAAGGATGATCGCGTCGACACCCTCAGCCGTCAGGCGCGCAATCTGCTCAGCAAACGCCGCTTCGACCTCAGCCGCATACTCGTCCGTAAACACCTGGTCCGGCCGGGTACACGCCCCGACCGACCCGATGACGTACCCATCCTCGCCCACCGCCTGGCGAGCGATCCGGGCAGCCTGGCGGTTGATCTGCTCAGTCTTGTCGCCGATGCCGAACGCCTGCAGCTTGATGCTGTTGGCCCCGAACGTATTCGTCTCGATCGCCTCGGCCCCCGCCCGCACATATTCCTCGTGCACCTCTTGCACGAGCTTGGGATTGGTCAGACATCAGCTCGTCGTAGCACGTATTCAGGAACACGCCCCGCTGATAGAGCATCGTTCCCATCGCGCCGTCAAAGATCAGCGGCGTCTTCTTGAGTCTCTCCAACACATTCTGCGTATGAGGCACGGATAATTGCTCCTGACCTATGCAAATCTCACTGCTTCTCAACCGCGCCGGACGAAACCATTCCCTCAACGATCTCAGCGGCATCCCGTACGAACGCCATACACAGTTTCGCCCGAAGATTCTCGTCCCTGACTCGCTTCTTGCCTTGCTCGGTTCGCAGGTCACACCCTAACAGTTCAAAACAACGCAATGCTTTATGTTTCTCACAGAATCGTTGTGCAAGTTCGTTGACCATCTGGTTCAGACGATCTCTCTTCGGCCGATCTGCTCTGTCCGTCCAGCCGAACTTGAGGCCCAACGCCATGATTGCCCCAGTCACAGCCCCGCAGGTCTGGTCGAGATGGCACATGCCACCGCCGAAGCCTGCCGCGAGTTTCATGGCGGTTTCGCGCATCATGCCCAAATCTTGCGCGAAGGGGATTAGAACGGACTGGGCACAATTGCAGCCGGCATCAAATGCCGTTATTGCCTCGTCAGTTTTCGCCATGACGTCTTACCCCTTACATCTCAGCCGCGCGGAGCATACGCGCCTCAGTCCAGGAGATCAAACGCACCCTTGCTCGCGTAGCACATGGGGCAGACCCATTCGTCGGGAAGATCTTCAAAGGCCACCCCCGGCGGAATGTTGTTCATCGGATCGCCGTGACTCGGATCATAAACATACCCGCACTGTGTACAGATGTACCGTTGCGTCGCCGTATCTGTTTCCATATCCAAACCACCAATCGCTATACCGAGCAGTACTCCGCAGGGTGCCACTGGCAGCTTGTCTGCCAGTGTGAACCTTCAACCGGTTCCCGCCAAGCCTTCCATCCGCATTCAGCCTGCCCGCTTGCCGGCAGCGTTTGCTCGACAGGCAACACACTACATCTGGACTGCGTATGCTGCTAGACAGCAAAATACTTTGCCTGCGGGTGATGGGCCACCAGCGCCGACGTACTCTGCTCCGGCACCATCTCCATGTTCTCTGTCAACGTTACGCCGATCTCACTCCGGCTTAAGCAGATCAAACACCGGCTTGTGAGCCTCCAGGTCCGGGCACGCCGGATAGCCGAACCCGTACCGCGACCCCTGGTAATCCTGTACGACGTAGCCCGTCAGATCGTCCGGCTTCTTCCCCGCGATGCCCATCTCTTCGCCGCATCACCTCGTGCCAGTATTCCGCCAGGGCGTCGGTAACCTCAACGCTGAAGGCATGCAGCACCAGGTAATCGTGATACTTGTCCCCCTCGAACAGCTCCCGCGTAATCTCGCTGATCCGTTCGCCGATCGTCACCACGAAGAACCCGGCAATATCGCCGCCCTCCTCGCCAGTCTTGAAGTAGTCGGCGATGCAAAGATGCGGCGTCCCGCCGACTGACGCGGAAACCCGAACGTATACGCCCGGCTGTCATCCTCAACGATCAGGCTGTCGCCTTCGCTGTAGCAGCGGAAGTACCCGTACGCCGCCTTCGGCTCGATCAACCCTTCCTCCACGCTGCGCCGCTTCAGATCCTCGTACATCGGCCGGACCTTCGTATCGATCAGCTCCTGATACTCCTCGGCACTCATCTTCGCCCGGCGGTACCCCCACCGCCCGCGGAACAGCGCCTGCTCGTTGATATACGGAAAACAGCCGCGTCGCATCGATGTCCGTCACGTGCCGCTTGCCGAGAAACGGCGGCTTCGGCACAGGGTTGTCCCTGGCGACCGCCGCTTCCCGCGGCCCCGGCTTCATCTTGCTGCCTGCCGCCGCCCGGCACCCACACGGTCGGCTTGAGCGTCCCTGCCTCGAAATCCCGCAGTGCCTTCAGGCCCGCGAACGCATCCGGACAATACACCACCGGCTGGTCATAACCCGGCACGCACGACTCGGCGACGAACTTCGGCGTCAGCGCCGCCCCGCCAAGCAGGATCGGCTGCGTCAGCCCGGCGTCCCTGAACTGCGGCATCTTCTCCTGCATCACGATCGCCGACTTGACCAGCAGGCCCGACAGACCGATCACGTCGACCTCATACTCTCGAGCCTTCTCGATGATCGTCTCCGCCGGCACCTTGATGCCGATGTTGTACACCTTGTAGCCGTTGTTCGAAAGAATGATGTCGACCAGGTTCTTGCCGATATCGTGCACGTCACCCTGCACCGTCGCCAGCAGCACCTTCGTGCTCGACTCCTGGTCCGCCTTCGACATGTACGGCTCCAGGAAACTCACGCTGCGTTTCATCGCCTCGGCCGACTGCAGCACGAACGGCAGCAGCATCTCGCCCCTTGCCGAACAGCTCCCCGACGTACCGCATGGCCGGCACGAGAACCTCGTTGATGATCGCCGTCGCGTTGCGCCGCTGCAGCAGAATCGCCAGCAGGTCCTCCAGCCCCTCCTTGTCGCCAGCCACGATCTTGTCGGCCAGCTGCTGCTCCGCCGGCTTGTGCGCCTCTTCCTCCGCGGTGGTTTCCGCCTCGTCCTTATGCGCCGAGAAATGCTCGATAAACGGCGCCAGCGCCGTCTTGTCGGTATCAGGCCTTTGGCGGTTGTAGATCAGGTCAAGGCACACTGCCCGGTCCGCCTCGGGAATCTGCGCCAGCGACATCACCTTGGCGGCGTCTATAATCGCCGCGTCCAGCCCGGCCTCAACCGCCTCATGCAGAAAAACACTGTTCAGAATACGCCTGGCCTTGGCCATCAGACCGAACGAGATATTGCTCACGCCAAGCAGCGTGAACACGCCCGGCAGTTCCTGCTTGATCCTGCGGATCGCCTCGATCGTCTCCATCGCAGCCGTCGTAAGCGTCTCGTCGCCCGCCCCGATCGTAAACGTCAGCGCATCGAACAACAGGTCGCCAGGCCGCAGCCCATACTTGCCGACCGCCAGGTCATGGATCGCCCGGGCAGTCGCGACCTTCTCGTCAGCCGACATCGCCATGCCCTTCTCGTTGATCGTAAGGGCAACGCACCCAGCCCCGTACTTCTTCGCCAGCCGGCACAGTCTTTCGAGATTCTTGCCGCCGTCCTCCAGGTTGATCGAGTTGATCAGGCACCGGCCAGGATGCATCCGCAAGGCGGTTTCGACCACATCCGGAATAGTCGAATCGATCACGACCGGCAGCCGCACCGACTCGGCGAACAGCTTGATCATCGCCGCCATGTCGGCCTTCTCATCGCGTCCGGCATAAGCGGTACACAGGTCAGCCGCATGCGCCCGCCTTCTCCTGCTGCTCCAGCCCGATCCGTAGCCCTGCCTGGAAATCGTCCGCCAGCAGGGCCTCGCGGAATCGCTTCGAACCGTTGGCATTCGCCCGTTCACCGACCAGCAGCGGCGGGATGTCCTGGGCGATCTCCACGGCCTGGTACACGCTGGAGATGCTTGGCTTGTACTGCACGTCACGTTTGGCCGGACGGACGCCGTCCAACCCCTTGACCAGCTCCCGAATGTGCTCGGGCGTCGTGCCGCAGCAGCCCCCGACGATGCTCACCCCGTCTTCGATCACAAATTGCTTGAGGTGCGCCGCGTAGTCCGCCGGACTCAGCGGATACACCGTCTTGCCATCGACAATATTCGGCATGCCCGCATTGGGGACGCACGAAATCCGCCCGGGCCAGTTGCCGCTCAGCCAGCGAACGTGCGATGCCATCTTCGCCGGCCCCGTCGCGCAGTTCAGCCCGAGCGAGAACACGCCGAACGGCTCGATCGCCGCCGCAGCCGCCGGCACATCCGACCCGCCCAGCATCGTCCCGGTACTCTCGATCGTCACCGAGATCATGACCGGAACATCCCGCCCGATCTGCGCGAAGACCTCCTGGCACGTCACCAGCGCAATCTTCACCTGAAGCAGATCCTGGCAGGTCTCAAAGATCAGCAGGTCGACACCGCCCTCCAGCAGCACACGCACCTGCCCGGCGTACGCCTGCGACAGCGCCTCAAACGAGATATGCCCAAGCGACGGCATCTTCGTCGTAGGCCCGATCGACCCGGCGATGTACCGACCCGGCGCCCGGCGATCGCCTCGCGGGCATTGTCCACAGCCGCCAGGTTGATCCTCTCGACCTGGTCCTGCAGATCGTACTCCGCCAGGACGACCTCGTTGGCGCCGAACGTGTTAGTCTCGATCACGCACGAGCCGGCCTCAACAAATGAGCGATGCAGCTCAACAATGGCAGCCGGCGCCGAAATGTTCAGATACTCGTTGCACCCTTCGTACGCACCCCAGGCCGAAACCGGCAGATGCATCTGCTGGATGTTGCTGCCGCAGGCGCCGTCGAGGATCAACAAGTATTCGTCTCTCAAACTCATCTTTCACCATGGGACCGATAAATCAGGCAAGGCCATTCGCACCGGATATCTGATATCACGATACGGCTGGCGACACAGGCTCACGGATTTCTAAAGATAGCGTCACCATGCGGAAAGGCAAACAGCCGGCCGGCAATCAGCAGGCCGGCTTTGCGACGGTGGCTGCCGGTCGTACCAGGTGGCCCGCTCGTACCCGGTGGCTGCCGGTCGTACCCGGTGGCCCGGTCGGAAGAGATACGACACCTTGCCGCTCGGGAAAGATCTGTCACCTGACCGTACGATATCTTGTATACCTTATGATGGCCGGCGGATTGTCACCGTGATCTTTGGCGGCGTGCGTTGGCGCGGCGGGTCGGGTAGAATGGCCCGCCAAGGTCTCGTCAACAGCTGCTCATCATTGGAGTTGGCACGAATATGGACGCCTTGTCCCACACCCGGAGGCGTTGCAGCCGATCCCGCATCGTCGGGCTGGTCATCTTCTACCTGCTGCCGATCCTGGCTGCGACCGCAAACCCTGCTTTTGCCCGGGCCACATACAGCACGACCGTGTCGGCACAGGTTCCAGACAATCCCGCGATTCCGGCTCCGATGGCTGGTGATTTGGCGCCGGCGCCGCGCGGCGCCAAAAAACGCGAGGCCCAGTCTACATCGCCAACGTACAAGCCGGGTTCGCCGATGCAGGCAAAAGCCTGGTCCGCAGCGACTGTTTCGCCCCGGTCCGCGTCTCAATTGTCAACCGCTCCGGAGCGATCTTTACCGGCACCGTCCAGATCATCGGCCATGACCGCGACGGGGAAACGGTCATCTACGAACGACCCGGCATCGGCATCAAGCCTTCCGACGCAGCGGATATCGTGATGTCCTATTTCGCCCGCGATCCCGGGACCAGCGGCGGCACGGACATCACCGTCCGGCTGCTGGACAGGGACGGCCGGCTGGTCGACTCCCTGGAGGTGCCGACGGACCTGGCTGGGGACAACGAATACCTGATCGTCGATATCTCGCCGAAGACCATCAAGGGCCGGATCCAGAGCGTGCTGCGGGACGATCCCGACCTGTGGTACCGGGGCAAGGTGCAAACGGCTTACCTGCCGGCTGGAGATCTGCCGACTTCGTGGTACGACCTGGAGGCGGCGGACGTGATCGTGTGCGACCAGCCGGACGATGCGCGGATCGGCAGCGATCAGGCGGCGGCGTTGCTGCAATGGGTAAGACAGGGCGGGCTGCTGGTACTGGGGCCGGGTTCACTTCAGTCGCTGGGTCAGACCGAACTGGCGAAGCAGTCTGCCGGCAACCTCCGTGACGATGGCGAAGATCTCGGCTGGAGACTTCCGGCAGGATGAGCTGCGGTCCGGCGAGATGCGGGCCGAGGGGCTGGGCTCGTCGTATCTGGCGCTACCTGCGACGAGCGAGATCGGGGTGTGGCAGTTCAAGCCGCGAAACAATTCGGCTGTCCTCTTGCGGCTGCCGCTGACCAGGGGTGACTGGCCGGTCATCGTGCGGCGCCGGCTGGATGCGGGGTCGATCGTTCAGTCGGCGATCAGCCTGAACCTGCTGCTGTCGGCCGCGGTACGCGAGGGGTTGGCGCCGGGGACCGGCACGCGGGTCAAACCGGAGATCTTCGGGATTCGAACACTCGACACGCCGGAGAAGCAGAGCGGCCAGATGAGCATGAACTGGTCGATGTCGTGGCCGAACCTGTTCAGCCCGGCTGACCTGATTACCGGCGATGCCGGCTTCCGGGCCGCGGGCACGGTACTGGCGGTCGTGCTGATGTTCCTGACGATCGCGTATGGGTTGGCGGCGACGGCGGGGACATGGCTGGTGCTGCGAAGGCGGAAGATGACGCAGCATTCGTGGCTGGTCTTCGGAACGGTGGCGGTGGTCGGCAGCCTTGGTGCGGGGTTCCTCGTGCAGGCGGCCAGGGGGATCCGGGCGGAGGTCAAGCAGCAGTCTATCATCGATCTCGACGCGGCCACGGGCATGGCGAGCGTGCACACGTTTTACGGGCTGCGGGTCCCGTATGATGCCACGGTGGACGTTGCGCTGACGACGTCCTGGCAGGACGATCTGCCGCCGGATGAGGCGAAGGAGGCCTATGTCCGCCCGGCGAGCGACCTGCGGGCAGGCACCGGCGGGACTTTCGCGGTACGGCGGGATTATACGATCCGTTACGGGCAGCATGAGCTGAAAGGACGTGCCGATCCGGGCGACGGCGAAGCAGTTCGAGTCATACTGGTATGGTCCCCTGGGCGGCTCGGTGCAGGGGACGATCGTGCTGGAAAGCGGAGGGCGACAACTGTCCGGCAGATCGTGGATCGGCAACCAGACGAATATGCCGCTGCGCGACTGCATCCTGATCTTCTCGCGGACGCAGACGTTCAGTGCGAAGTTTCGCGATGCGATGGTGACGGTCATGCGGATCGGAGACCTGCCGGAAGGAAAGGTCCGCAATGACCTGCAGGCGGCGCTGAGCCCGAGCTATGGGGAGTCGGGCACGGTCGGGGCTGAGTATGGGCTGGACAAGGTGGGGGCTGGGTGGCTGGCGAACCTGGCCCTGCCCGACGTGCCGGTGTACGGGCCTGACCAGGAACGCCGGCAGCGTGTCGTCAGGTCGGACCTGATGGAGGTTCAGGCGGCGGCGATGATGACGCTGCTGTCCGACCTGCCCAGTCGGAAGGACACGGGATATAACCCGTTCGGAAACAATGACGGGTACCTGATTCCCTTCGTGCAGATGCCCCGCAGCGGCAGCAAATGGCTCGATCTGCGGTACGTACTGGATGGGAAGACGGCGATCCTGATCGGGCTTACGGACAATCCTGGGCCGGTACGGCTGAAGGTGGAAGGGCAGGCGGTCGAGCCGTCTTCGGGACGGTGCGTCGTGCGGGCTATTCTTCCTTTACGGCAGGACTGAGTAACGGCCAGGACTGAGCAACGGCTAGGGCTGAGTGCTGAGTGCTGAGTAACGACCAGGACTGAGCAACGGCTAGGACTGAGTGCTGAGTGCTGAGTAACGGCCAGGACTGAGGGCTGAGTGCTGAGGACTGAGTAACGGCTACGACTGAGTAACAACCAGGTCTGAGTAACGGCTAGGACTGAGGGCTGAGTCTTGAGTTGGGCGTGCTGAGTCGGTTACTTTTGGGATCTTGCATATGGCTATCATCGAAACGCTCAATCTTACGAAACGGTATAATAAGCTCATCGCCCTTAATAACCTCTCTATCAAGATCGAGGAGGGTGAGTGCTTTGGCTATATCGGGCCTAACGGGGCTGGCAAGACTACTACTATCAAGATCCTGGCTACCCTGCTGCGGCCTACTTGGGGTGAGGCGAAGGTGTGCGGCAACCTGGTGGGGTTCCAGTCGCGGAAGATCCGGCCGCTTATCGGCTATGTACCCGACTTCATGGGTAGCGTACGAGGATATGGTCGTTCAGGAGTACCTCGAGTTCTTTGCGGCGGCGTACAACATCACCGGCATGCAGCGGCGCAAGATCGTTGGAGACGTGCTGGAACTGACGGACCTGGCTGGCAAACGCGATGACATGGTCGACAGCCTCAGCCGGGGCATGAAGCAGCGGCTGGCGATCGCCCGCGTGCTGCTGCATAACCCGAAGGTGCTGCTGCTGGACGAGCCGGCCAGCGGGCTGGACCCCCGCGCCCGCATCGAGATCCGCGAACTGCTGAAAGAACTGCACCGCATGGGCAAGACGATCATTATCTCCAGCCATATCCTGCACGAGCTGGCGGAACTGTGCAGCAGCGTGGGGATCATCGAGCAGGGCAAGATTCTTTTTTCCGGGCCGATCGCCCAGATCCTGCAGCAGGCCCGGCTGGGCATGCGGCTGTGCGTGGGCGTGTCGGGACATTCGGACCGGGCAGACCAGGTCCTTCGGACCCTACCGCAGGTGGACAACGTGCAGGCGCATAACGGCAGGCTCATGGTCGAACTGAAGAGCGAGTGCAAGGATTACAATTTCCTGGTCGCGGCGCTGGTCAATGCCCAGGTGCCGATCCGGGAGATCCACGAGGAAGAGGTCAACCTGGAGACGGCGTTTATGCGGCTTACTAAGGGGCTGGTCCAATAACGACCAGGACTGAGGGCTGAGTGCTGAGTGCTGAGTAACGGCCAAGACTGAGTAACGGCTAGGACTGAGTGCTGAGTGCTGAGTAACGGCCAAGACTGAGGGATGAGGACGGAGTAACAGCAGGCTGCGTTGGAGGCGGGCGCATGTTTGATAGGATTGAGAATAGCTGGAACCTTGCTCGACAGAGACTTTGGCGTACTCCGCAAAGATAAGGAGCTGATGCTGTTTCCTGTTCTGTCTGGAATCGCATCCCTCCTGGTCGTGGCCAGTTTTGTTGGGCCGGTGCTTTCGCACTATGGGTTCAAAGAAGTGCAACAGGCTTTGCACCGGCCTGACTGGGCCGGACAGGTGTGGCTTATCCCGTGGACGTTCGCGTTCTACTTCTGCACGTACTTCGTGACCATCTTCTGCAACGCGGCGCTGATCGGGGCGGTGATGATCCGACTCGACGGCGGGGACCCAACGGTCGCGGACGGGCTGCGGGCGGCCCGGCAGCGGATCGGGCCGATCCTCGGCTGGTCGGCGGTCAGCGCAACCGTCGGTGTACTCCTGCACGCCATGGAGGGTAAGAGGGGGTCGCTGCCGGCTAAGATCATCGCGGGCATCCTGGGCGTTGCCTGGTCGGTCATGACGTACCTGACGGTGCCGGTACTGGTGGCGGAAGGGCTGGGGCCGTGGCAGGCCCTCAAACGCAGCGCGTCGCTGCTGCGCCAGACCTGGGGCGAACAGATCATCGGCAATGTCGGGCTGGGCGCGTTCTTCGGCATCGTCGGATTTCTAGGCACGATCGTGCTGGCAGGTATCGGCTTCTTGCTTGGCGGGCCCATAGGAGCGGGAGTCCTGCTCGTCCCGTTCTGGATCGCCATCGCGATCCTGTCGCAGACCCTGAAGGCGATCTACCAGGCGAGCGTGTATTGCTTCGCAACCGGACGAGACCTGCCGCCAGGGCTCGATCGGGGACTGATCGAGTCGGCGTTTGTGGAGAAACAGTAGAGGAGTCAGGAGACAGAAGACAGGAGACAGAAGAGAGAAGACAGAAGGCAGAAGTCAGGAGACGGAAGGCAGAATGGGAGACAGACGGTAGGAGTTGGCAGTCAGTAGCTGATCGCAGGCGCTTTTTGAACGGGTACACGGCTGACGAATGCGCATGGCGCCCACACTGGAAAGGTTCTAATGCCGATCCTGGCCTGGAGTCCTTGGAGGAACTTGCTCCGTGAGTACAGTCTGCGTCAAGTAAAACTACACCGCCTTCTGCGCTGTCCATGGCACTGCGCAGCCTTTGGCAGGATGTGCTTGGGGTGCTCTGGCGGCTCGGGCCTGGAAACCCTATCGCGGATCGTACCGTCAGTACGGCCAGCAAACGCGTCCGGCACTTCTATATCCGGCTGGCTTACGTCGGCGTGCTGCTGCTGATCATGAGCGTCAACTTCATGCAGGTGGCTGGTCGGCAGGCGGGGCTGGCTGACCTGGCGAAACTGAACAGCAATACGTTCGCTGTCGTATCGTTCGCCCAACTGCTGATGATGTGCCTGCTGGCGCCGATCTTTGCGGCTGGGGCCGTCTCGCAGCAGCGTGACGCTGAGACCTTTAATGTACTGCTTACGACGCCCCTGACCAACGGGCAGATCGTGCTCGGTACGTTGCTGGGGCGTATGTTCTTCGTGCTGACCTTGCTGATCAGCGGCCTGCCGGTGTTTTTGCTGACAATGCTTTATGGCGGTGTGACCCTGCCGGAGATCATCCTGAGTTTCAGCCTGGCGGCCAGTGCCGGGCTGATGATGGCCTCGATCGCGATCTGCGTGGGTATGTTCGGGACGGGTACGCGGCAGGGTGTATTCTCTTTCTACATAGTGATCGGGTTCTACCTGGTGGCGGGACTTGCCTTGGCACAGTTCTTCCCGCTTACGGCAGCGCCGAAGGTCGGGCTGACCTCGACGTATATGAACATCGAACGTATGCCGGTGTATGCGTGGGCACACCCGGTGCTGGCGCTGATGGCGGTGCTGGGGGTGACGCCGCCGCCCACTTACGACGCCGTCGGCGCACCTGCCGTGGCCAATGGGGTTCCTGCTCAGCCGGCCGGCTGAGGGGTTTGTCGCGATGGCGCTGCTGGTGAGCGTCGGGCTGACGGTGGCGGCGATGTTCGCCGTGCGCCGGCAGAGCCGACTCGGCGAGCAGACATTGTGGGGGCGTCTGGCCGGTGGCCTGTTGCCGGCGAAACTGCGGTCCAATGGGCAACAGCGGCGGCGGGTGCGGCACGTCTGGGCCAATCCCGTGGCATGGCGAGAGGCGGTCGCCAGGGCGTCCACGCCGAGTCAGCGGGCGATGCGGTGGTTCATCTTCATCGCGGGGACGGGCGCGGCCATCTGGCTGCTGGTGTACTGGTTCGGGGTTCCCGTCGCCAGTCGCAAGGCGATGCTGCCGCGGATGCAGCAGATCCTGGAGGCGACCTTGATCATCGAGGCGGTCGTGGCGATGGTCGCGGCGGCCAGCGCGGCGGGCACGTCCATCGCCCGCGATCGCGAAAACGGCACATTCGAGCTGATGCAGACGACGCCGCTTACGAGCCAGTATATCCTGGCGGGGAAGCTGCGCGGCCTGGTCACGCTGGCGGCACCGATGGTGGTCGTGCCGACGCTGACGGCCCTGCTGTTCGTGCTGGCGGAGATGGTGTCAAGCAGCAAGGGGCTGCTGAACCCGGCGAGCGTCATCGCGATCCCGATCGTCCTGCTGACGCATATCGCGGTGGTGGCGATCATCGGCATGCATATCTCGCTGCGGAATAGGAACACGACCAAGGCGGTGCTGATGAGCGTGGGCACGGTGCTGCTTGTTTACCTGCCGCTGACGCTGGCCTGCTGGGGTGTCAGCAAGAGCCTGTCGATCTTCGCCAGTCTCAACCCGATCATGTTCATCCTGACGTGCGTGGACCCACAGACGGCCTTTGGCGGCAACGGTAGCAGGCCCGACGTTCTCGGTCAGGCGATCGAGATCCTGGCGATTGCGGCGGTCGGTTCGGCGGCAATCCTTGTCGGGGTATGGCAAGGGTACCTGGGCATGGTTAAGAACTTCGACTTTACGCTGCGCAAGCAGACGTAGTCCGGAGACCCAGTCCCCCTGAGGCATTCGTCGGCAGTGGAAACCAGACTGCTCGGTCGGTGCGGCTATTCATCCGGCAGCTCCGGCTGCGCCGCGGAGCCGGCCTGCTGCGTACCAGGACTCTCGAATTTCGTCATGTCCAGCAGCTCTACTCCGGGCGGCGTCTTGAAGATGAATCGCTTTGCGGGGATATCGACATTGGCCTTAATGGCGGTGACAACCAGGGTCTGACGGGTCTTGCCGGCCTCGTCATAAGAGACTGATTTGAGCGGCAGGCCGGTCTGCTTATCGTAATAGGTGACTACCCGTGCGAACATGCCGGCTGTGCCACCCTTCTTCAGAGTGGCTTCGATGACGTAGGTGTCACGCCCGTCCAGCGTGGTATCCGGAAGAAGCTTCAGATCGTAGTACTTGTGCAGGTGCTCGAAGGACGAGCGAGCGTCGAAGGGATCGGCCTCAATGCGGGATTTCACCCTGCTTTTGGTAGCGGTCTGTTGATCGCTGGCATGCGTCAACACATAGATGTACCGGCTGTCGCAGATAACCAGCGTCGTGCCCTGCTCGGTATGGTCCGGCCGGCCAGCCAGTCTGATCGTCCGCTTGACCGTGGATTCCTGTCGCGACATGACTTTATCGTCCGGCATGCGAGCGCACTCGAAACGGTTGTCCATCTGCGTAACCATCGATATGCCGGCGGAGCTGGCCTGTGACGTCTGCCGGCTGGTCATATCGACGGATCGGCATTTTGCTGTCTGCTCGACGATCTTCTTTTCGACCGATGCAAGGGTGTCGGCGAAGCAGGTCAGACCGGCTGTCAGGACCACCAGTGCCGCCATATGTGCGGGACGAAGGATCATAGTATCTGTTCTCCGCTCTTGCGGTTTCGGAACCTCGCACTGACAGGAGGTCACTATACCCAGCAGGTAGCCATGGGCAAGGTACTGCGGCCGACAAGCGGTTGACAGCGGGGATCGGGTCTTGCGCCGGCTGGCTTGTACAGATCAACGGGCCGGCGCCCGTTTGCCTCGACAAGCCGGGCCCCCGTACAATGTGGCACCTGCCGTTGGCGCGGTAACGGTTGACGATGCAATCAGGAGTGTGAGCCGATATGAAGAATCCGTATTCGAAGAGGCAGCTGGCACACGTCGAACAAGCAGCGGAAGTATGCCGGCGATGCCAGAGAGGCTGCGTTCCTTCTGGGCGGCATCGGTACGGGAAATGTTTCGATCGGGTCGCGAGGGCAGCTGCGCGACTGGGAGATCTTCAATCGGCCGGGCAAGGGCGTTACGCTGCCCTACAGCTTCTTCGCCATCCGGGCGAAACGGGCCGGCACCAGACCGGTCGCCAAGGTGCTCGAGAGCCTTCTCCAGCCACCTTTCACCGATGCCTGCGGCATGCCGGCGTCGCGTCTGGGGGGACTGCCCCGGCTGACGAGTTCCACAATGCACGGCGAATACCCGTTTGTACGGGTCGGCTTTGCCGACGGCGACTTGCCGGTGCAGGTCAGGCTCGAAGCCTTTACGCCGTTTATCCCGCTGAACGTTGACGACTCGAGTATTCCCGGTGCGGTGATCCGCTACTACGTTAAGAATACCACCAGCAAGCCGGCCGAGGTCACGATCGCCGGCACGCTGCCCAACGCTGTCGGCTACAGCGGCACGGGCGACTTCAACAAGCAGCGAGACCGCGACGGGCTCAATAACGAGTATAAAGAAGACGGCGTCCTGCGCGGCCTGCTTTTCTCCAACAACAAAATCCCCTTTGGTGCGATCTCCGGCGGGACAATGGCCCTGATGACGGCCAATCCTAGCGTTACCTACAAGCGCAAATGGCTCAACGATTCCTGGTGGGACGGGGCGCATGACTTCTGGGATGACTTCCGTGACGATGGTCGGCTGGAACCGGAACCCGATTACGGCGGGATCGACATCGGCGATGCCAGTTCGCGGCCAGCGAAGATTCACATCGGGTCTCTGGGCATCTACCAGACGATCAAGCCGGGCGAGGAAACGGTCTTCGAGTTCTACCTGACCTGGCATTTCCCCAACCGGGCCAAACAATGGGCGGAAGACTGTGGGGGCAACTGCCAGTGCGGTACGACAACCATGTATTACGCCAATCTTTTCGCCGATGCCTGGGCCGCGGGCAAGTACGTCCAGGAGAACCTGCCCCGGCTGGAGAAGGCGTCGCGCGATTTCCACAAGGCCCTCTTTGGCGGCACCTTGCCCGGCTATGTGATCGATGCGGCTCCAGGCGAACATCACGGTGCTACGCAGTCCGACTTGCTTCCATCTGGCCAACGGCACCTTTGCCGCATGGGAAGGGTGCCACGACAACAGCGGCTGCTGCCTCGGCTCGTGCACGCACGTATGGAACTACGCGCAGACGCTTGCCTTCCTGTTTCCGCAGCTCGAACAGACGATGCGACGGGTGGAGTTTCAACTCGAGACCGACGAACAGGGCAGGATGCGGTTCCGCACCGAACGTGTATTCGACAAGGAGCCGTGGAAGTTCGCCCATCCGGCGGCGGATGGTCAGATGGGGACCATCGTCCGCCTGTATCGTGAGTGGAGACTGACCGGGGACGAGCAGTTCCTGCGGGAGCTGTGGCCCGCAGCGTCCAAGGCGCTGGACTTCGCCTTCGACTACTGGGATAGCGACAAGGATTTCGTGCTCGACAGCCAGCAGCACAACACCTACGACATCGAGTTCTACGGGCCCAACTCGCTGTGCAACTCGATGTTCTTCGCGGCATTGAAGGCCGGCGCCGAAATGGCGGAGCACGTTGGTGACGCGGAACGCGCTACCCGGTACCGCCATGCCCTGGAGGCCGGCAGCGCGAAGATGGACGAGCTGCTCTGGGACGGGTCATACTACGTGCAGCGGATCGACGACGTCGATGCCATGCGGTACCAGTACGGCAAAGGCTGTCTGGCGGACCAGTTGCTCGGTCAATACATGGCGCACGTCGTGGGCCTGGGCCATATCCTGCCCAAACAGCATGTAAAGAAGGCGATCAAGGCGGTCTTCCAGAACAACTTCCGCGATTCCCTTGTCAAGCATGACAGCGTTCAGCGGACCTACGCACTGAATGACGAAATGGGGCTGCTGTTGTGCACGTGGCCCAAGGGCGGCCGGCCTGGCATTCCGTTCCCGTATGCTGACGAGGTCTGGACGGGCATCGAATACCAGGTGGCGGCGCACCTGATCTATGAGGGGCTGGTGGACGAAGGGCTGACCATCGTCAAGGCCTGCCGCGACCGGCACGACGGCATTCGCCGCAACCCGTGGAACGAGGTTGAGTGCGGCCATCACTATGCCCGGTCGATGGCGAGCTGGTCGGTGCTGACGGCCCTGTCGGGCTTCCAGTTCGACATGGTCAACGGCACGATGCGTTTCGATCCCGTTATCAACAAAAGCAACTTCCAATGCCTCTGGAGCACCGGCAGGGCATGGGGCACTTATACCCAGAAGGCAACCAAGAAGGGTAAGATGGAGAAGAAGGTCTACGTCCTCTATGGCAGCCTGGAGGGCGTGAAGGTGCCGGGAGCGACGATTGTGAATGTTGGCGATGAGTAGGGTATAGCGACTGGAGCACTTGGCAACCAGGTGAAGGCCTTGCCTGGCCCTTGGCTACGACTGGTAGCGCAGGACTTTGAGCGGGCCGCCCGTCGTTTTGGCATTGGCACTGCACCAACGGAGCAAAATGGACGCCGCGTCTTACATCCCGACCGCCAGACCCGTCAAACGCAGCGGCTGCGGCAGCGTCTATGTGCTCTATGCGATCTGCCTGTTGCTGCTGGTCACCGTCGGCGCGACGCTACAGGTGCTCTCGCTGCCTGGGGGGCTGGCTGGGACAGAACTCTTTGTAGTCCTGTTGCCCGCGGTGCTCTATGTGCGGCGGAAACGCGTACCGCTGGCTGAGGGGCTGCGATGGCGACGCGTGCCCGCGGGCCTGATGCTCCGCGGAGCACTGCTGGGATGCACCGGCTGGGGCATGGCGAAGATCGTTGCCGGCATCAGCATGCTCCTGCTCCGCCAACTCGGCCCCAACCCGACCATGAAGGCGATCACAAGGGACCTGCCGACGTCGGGGGCTGGCTTTGCGGTATTCGTAATCCTGGCGACGGTCATGGCGGGGATCTGCGAGGAGAGCCTGTTTCGCGGCGCGATCCAAGGCACCCTGGAACGGAAGGGGCCGCGACGAGCGGTCATCTACACAGCCATTCTCTTCGCCGCATTTCACCTGAACCCCTGGGAGTTCGTGCCGATCCTGTTTCTCGGGGTGATGTTCGGCCTGATCGTCGTGCGGACCGGATCGCTGCTGCCCGCGATGGTCGCCCACGCCTGCAACAACCTGCTGGCCTTTGCCGGCATGAAAGTGCTCCTGGCCGGCGGCGAGGACCCCGCCAACCCTTCGCAGGCAACAGCGATGCTACTGGGCCTTGGTGTCCTGTTCCTGGCAGTGCTGTTCGTGCCTGTATTCCTGGAGTTCCTTGGTCATACCCGAACGCTGCGCCCTCGGCCGAGTCCTTTGATCTCCGTACCCGCGCGTCTGTCGCCAGTCGTCAAGTGGACAGCCGGCGGTCTGGCAGCCACGGCCGCAGTCGTCGGCGCGTTCGTGGTGACAGGCTTCAGCCGGTACACGTTCTGCACGGCGAGCAGCGATGACCTGGCGCCGGCGATTCATCGCGGCGAAACCATCATGATCCGCAGAAGCGCTTACCTCGGCGACGGGATCGTACCCGGCGACATCGTTGCCTTCGAAGAGGATGACCAGATGACGCTGGGCCGTGTGTTGCAGGTCAACGAACGTTTCGTCCTGGTACAGGACGGCCCGGTCGAAACGACCGTCCTGCCCAGCGATGTAGTCGGCAAGGTTGTCCGCGCCGGCTCGCGAAAGATACAGCCTGTCGAGGAGGATCGCGGCACGCCATCGCCGGCAGAGGATGACTAACCGCCATTGCCGCGCGATTGGACATTCCGGGTGCTCGTTCCACCCGCCTCAGCCTTCCGCGACTTCAGGTCCTCCACAACCCGCTTCACTTGTCCTGATGAGATTCGGTACGGCTTGTGGAGGCTGGCTGAGTCGCTCATCGCCAGGGACGTCCGCGGGCAGGCCAAGTCCTGCTTTCAGTTCATCCACAGAAAGGCCGTTGGCGTCGGCAACCTCAGCGAGCGTCGCCGACCCTCGTACTGCTGCCGCCTTTTCGGCCGGCCGGACAGGCCCCTGCACCGAGTGACGCCCGGCAAACGCGAACACGATCAGCCACGCCGCCACCACCAGCAGGAAAACAACCCCGGCCGCATTTCGCGCGAACTTGCTGCCCCGTGCGCCGGTTGACCGCCCCAACGAACCATAACGCAGGATATTGGTGCAGACCCACTGCCAGTGAAGTGCCACATGCACGACAAGAATCGAAACAAGCCCGACAGCCGACCAGAAATGAACGCTGCCCCAGTCATGCCGCCGCAGTCCGCCGAGGGTCCGTGGCCCGCTGCCCGGCGGAAGGATAAACCGCAGGATCGTCCCCGTCGTCAAGAGCCACAGGAAAAGCAAAACGGACAATACATCGACGAGGAAATTCAAGGCATTCCGTGTCATGGTGCCTCCAGTGCAACTGCATACGATAGCATGCATTGTAAGGCACGTTGACTTACATCGCCACATTCAGCACAGCTGCCCCTTCGAGAGCTCCGCTGCGGATTGCGTCGATCGCCTCGTTGGCCTTGGCCAGGGGAAAGACCGTCACCTTCGTTCGGACGGGCACCTTTGGAGCAATGCCGAGCAGTTGTTCACCATCACGACGGGTGAGGTTGGCGACCGACCGCATAACACGCTCTTGCCACAAAATGCTGTAAGGAAATGACGGGATATCGCTCATATGAATCCCGCCGGAGACGACCACACCCCCTTTACCGACCGCACGAAGCGCCTGCGTCATCAGCGGCCCGACCGGGGCAAAGACCAGGGCAGCGTCCAGCGTATCCGGCGGCATCACCTTGGAACTGCCTGCCCAGACCGCGCCAAGCTGGCGAGCGAACGCCTGCGTCTCTTCGTCTCCCTCGCAAGTGAATGCGTAGACCTTTCTTCCTTCGTGCACGGCGATCTGCGCGATGATGTGCGCGGCAGCGCCGAAACCGTAGATGCCCAGACGCTCGGCGTGTTTGCCTGCCATGCGGTACGTCCGATAGCCGATGAGTCCGGCGCACAGGAGTGGTGCGACCTGCGAATCGTCGTACCCCTCCGGCAGGGGAAAGCAATACCGGTGATCCGCAACGGCGTATTCGGCAAAGCCGCCGTCGATCGTGTAGCCGGTGAACTGGGGGTTGTCGCAGAGGTTCTCCTGGCCGCGTCGACAGTACTTGCACGTACCGTCAGTGTAGCCCAGCCACGGTGCGCCGACCCTGTCGCCGGGCTCAAGCCCTTGGACCTTCGATCCGGTCTCGACAACTTCCCCGGCGATCTGATGCCCCAGGATCAGCGGCAGCTTCGGCTCGGCCAGATCACCGTCGACAATGTGCAGGTCGGTCCGGCACACGCCGCACGCCCGCACGCGAAGGAGTATCTGCGCGTCATCAGGTTGCGGCACAGGCACATCGTTGCGCAATTGCAGCGGCTGCTTCTGCTTCTCCAGCACCATGGCACGCATCGTTCGGCCAGTAGACATGTAGTATCTCCCGCGGAAATCGGTCACCCCAGATTATTGTGCCAACAGGGGATGAAGTCCAAGGCGAGATATGCGGCATATAACTTACGCGTGGAGGTTTCGAACCGTCTTGCCGCGGTGCAGCGTGGATTCGATGGCAATCCGAACGGGCAGATTTCGCTTGCCGGCGGCGCGTTCCATCAGCAGGTTGAGCGCGAATCGGCCCATGGCGAAGGGGTCGTTACGAACCGCAGCGAAATCCGGCTCGCTACCGGGTATGGCCTTGCAGACCAGGGACACATCATCAGGACAGCGCAGGCCATACTCCGGGAGGGCTTCGAGAAAGTTTCGCATGCCACTGGCGCCGAAGATGAGGCCGGCGGTCGGACGGGGACGCAACGAGAGATACCATTCTATGGCCTGTTGCATTTCGTACTCCGTGCTGAACAACACATTGTAGGGGGGCGTCGCGAAACCGACCTCACGAAGGGCCCGGAGAAAGCCGGCCTCCATCAGGTCCGCGTCACACTCGCGACGTGATCTCCGGTCCTCATCCGTGCTGCAGTTGCCTATGTAAAACAGGTGTTTATGTCCCAGGCTGTGCAGGAATTCTGCCACCTTATAGCCTTCGGCGAAACAGTCGAAAAGGACGGCGTCCGCCTGGGAATTGACCGTCCAATAGTCGGTGCAAACGACGGGGTAACCCGAGTCCACGTGCATCTGGATGATGTCCTCACCGTAAACGCCAATGAGTATCACCCCGACCGTCTGTTCAGGATCGGCCGGCTTGACGTATGCCTTGCTCATCTTTGGGAAGCGGCTGCCCATCTTCTCAAGTAAGACCTGATAGCCAGCCTCTCGTCCTCCTACCAGGACGCCCTGGTAGATCTGGCCGTAGAAATTCATGGGCACATCGGGTTCGGCGCTCCATGTGGAAATGACATTGATCTTGCGGCCCTTGTGCAGGCGCCGCCAGGCCAGGACGCCATCCGGAACGGTAACGGTGCCCCGCCCCGGCGTCTGCTCGATCAAGCCTTCCTGACTGAGGACCCGCAGGGCTCGATGAATCGTGACGCGGCTGACGGCGTGCGTCCGCGCCAGTTCCTCCTCGGTGGGCAGGCGAACCGGACGATCCTCCGTACAGCCGACCACCTGCGAGCGCAGGATGTTTGCCACCTGTTGATATACCGACTCGGATGTCCGCCGCGACGCAGCCATGGTCAGCGCTTATCACCTCGTATACGCCCCCCACCACCAATTGCCGGGCAGTATACCAGAAATCAGCGTCCGGAACATGCCAGCTTGTACGAGGCGACGGGCAGTTACCGTTCTTCTTCGCCCCTGTAATTGGAAGCACCGAGGTTCGCACGATCGCTCGCGTTGCGAACCTCGGTGTCCAGGCAGGGGAAGACCCTGATTACGGACCGGCCTCTAGCGCCTGCGGGGAATCAGGCTCAAGCCAGCCAGTCCGAGCAGTGCCAGCGTTGCCGGCTCAGGGACTACCGAATACGCACTGATGATGTCCGGCTCGCTGTAGTTGGACTCGGCGGTGTAAAGCATGTTGTTCGCGCTGTCGAAGGCCAGACCGAAGACCCCATGAGGATAGTTGGCGTTGCCTGAGAAGACAGTGCCCTGCAGGTCGATCGTCTGGTACGGCTGGGCGTCAGAGAGATTGTGCCCGGGCACGATGTTGTCGGCGATGTCGCTGAGGTGATAGAGCAGAATCCTGTTGGCACTGGCGGGAGTGTCTGTCTTGGCACTCTCGACCAGCACAGCGAGAGAGTCCTGGCCGCCATCCGGCAGGAGCACCGCCGCCAGGGGCGTGTCACCAGCCAGGGCATCCGTGCGATTGCTCGCCGTGGTATACTGCATGATCGTCTGGGTTGCGCCGGTGGAAGTATTGACCGCGACCATCCTCAGGTCGGCTGCACCGGTGATGCCAGCGGCCGTGCCCACCACCACCTTGTCGTAGCCAGCAAAGTACGACGTATCCACAAGTGCAGCGTGTGCACCCATCTGCTGATAGTTCTTGGTCACAAGCGTGGCCTTATTGGTGCCGTCGTCGTTGATCGTTCCGACAATGAAACCCTGGTTGTTGCCACCATCGACGCTTGCCCAATAGACGCTGCCGTCGGCAGCATAGTCCAGTCCCCAGAAGCTGAAACTCGATGCACTGCTGGTCCTGGTTGCCACGTTGAGCTCGCTCAGACTCGCGCCGGTAAAGCTCGTGGGCTGCACCAGGGCCGGGATCGACAACTGGAACATCTGCTTGCTGTGGTCACCGGACAGGACCAGTCCCCCGTTGCCGCCGTCGAGGGACGGATCATAGACCAGATCACCATCGTACACACCGGTAACGCCCGCTTTGAACGAGCCCTGATAGTTCAAGCTGATCGCGGCCGAGGCCGGTGGACCCAGCAGACCGATGATCAGCCCGGCTGCGAGTGCAGCTGACACAGACTTTGCTCATGTTACGCCTCCCATCTACACAAACCTTACTTCACTGCATGCGCTACACCGCGTAGCGCATCGGATGCCGTGTCACGCCGAGAGTCTACCATCCGCAAGCCCTCGGCGCATCAGGCGGCGACAACATCGGTACCTGTCAGCCAGTACCGGCAAGCAGCGTGCCACAGTTGGTCGGGCCCCGAGCAGTCCGTACGCACCAGGCTCATAAATAATGACTAGGACAAGACTTAGAAAATCCGGCAAGAACCGCACAGGCAAGCAAGCCACAAGAGTAAGATGGAACCACCCGAGTGATCTTGGTCGACACTTAGTGTACACTAACTGCCAGGCGCAACATAAGCACTTTTATGGATGGAACTTATGGCACCCCCCAAGAACAACACCTTCGGCAGCCTGTTGAGGCAGAATCTGAGCACGAGGCGGGGGAGAGCTTACGGCAGCAGGCTTCGTACCGTTTTTCCGCGGTGCAGGTGGGTTTTATGGCCATCCGAACGGTCCGGCTTCGTTTGCCGGCGGCGCGTTCCAGCAGGAGATCGATCGCGAACTGACCCATGACAAACGGGTCGTTGGCCTGGAACACGCAGCGCTACCACGTCATCTGGGATTGCCGCTTTACCCTGGCCCGGCCTGTCATAGTTGGAGACGCCCGAAGCTCGCATACCAAACCCCGGTGTTCTATAGAGGGGAAAAAACATGGGTGACTGACTCGCGTCTAGCGCCTTCGTCGAATCTCGCTAAGGCCCCCGCTGGTCTGAGCAAGGCCGATGTCACCGGCTCGCATACCTGGGCGCCGACGCTGGTGATATCTGGTTTTGCCGTCGGAAGAGCGGATCGAGGGTAAAGCACGATTCACACAAGAACATGCCAGTCAGGTCGATATCCGCTTCGGCCGGATAAGTGGCGGGCCCAGGCGCGGCCGGTGCGGAACCAGGATCGGTCACCGAAGCATCACGCGATGATGTCCGCCAGATAGAACCAATCCCAGCCCGGCCGACAGCGTCAGGGCCATACGCCAAGTGCCACGCCTGATGACGCCTCCCATCCTCAGAACCGACGTTGGTGCCGTGATGTCATTGCAGGCCTCCCTCCGCCAGCCATCCCTGAATCACGCACGGCGAGGCACGAATGACTGCCATCATAGGCAATCCGTGTGCCAAACAGGCCCTCACGCAGATCACACCCACCTGCCAATGCCCATAACCGGCTATATCATATGCACTTAGCAACCTTGCACGAACCAGCAATGCGCGCCGCCCGCGGAGGGCAAATCTTCAACCCAAAGTAGCTCCTGATCCACACTTGGTATACACCACACGTTGATTGTATGGTTAAGTACCTGCACTATCAGCACTTGTGTATCCCGCCGAAAGGCAGCACCATAACGGCAGCGTTGTCTTGCGCCCTCACTCTTGCGGGGAGGTCATCGGTACTTCTCGCCCTCCAGCCGGTTCGCTTCAACGTCTCGCCCCAGTGGCCTGAACAGCCGCGTCCCGTCAGCGGATCGTGGCGATCTGTTAACGTCCACCAGCCTGCTGACGCCTTCAGCCAGTCAGTCGTGCAATCTGTACCACTGGCGCAGTCCCGCCGCTGGCTCCCAGTTCTCCTCGATTATTCTCTGCATTCCTGCGGGCAACTCGGTCGTGTCTGACGCTCTCGCCATTTGGGCCAGAAGATCAATGTATCCCGATACGAACTTCGGATCATTCGTGATCTGTTGGCAGCGATGGCACACTTCCTGCAGCAATTGAAGACTCATCTCTCGGCCTTTGCAGGGCGAGAAGATCAAGGTGTCGAAGACGCCTTCCGTGTAACACTCAAGGTGCTGATATCCACCTACCGCATCCGAGCCACCGCCAGACCGCCCTAACGTGTGCAAGAGCTGTTGCACACGTGCTTGTACGATTTTCATGTTATGAGCGGTGCAACAGCTATTGCACACTATCCAGAATGGATACCAGTACGCGGCTGGCGAAGATGCCAAGCCGCAAGAACAGAAAGAAGTTGACGGCAAGCAACGGATACGGTATTAGATATTACCATGAGCAAGGGACACAAGACGATGACGGAGCTGCTGAAGCAAGCCCTGAGCGAAGCGGAATCGCTGCGAGCGGTTGCCCGCGCCACCGATACCAAGCATCCAAGCCTAGGAGACCGTCTGAGTAAACGCCCAAACCCCCGTCTCTTTTCGGTTTGGGGGGTACTCGGCGGTCTTGCTCGTTGCTATTGCGCCGGCGCTCGGGGCCGGCGAGGCAGAAACTCCCGTTTCAGGCCGGTGCAGGCCCGTCTGACGCGATTGCCGATGGCTGTCTCACCCGGCTGACCATAGTTTCCTCAGATTGCAGGCCATACAGACCAGACGCCACTCGCTACGCATCCGCTCCATGCCGTTCAACAAAAACTGCCGGAAGCCCAACCCTCGCTTGATCCAGCCGAAGATCGGTTCGACGATCCATTTCCGCTGGGCATACGTTTCCCGCCCGCGCTTCGTTCGCAACTTGCGGGCCATCCGCTCCTGCGTCGTCAGCCCCGCCGGCGGCCGACCTCGCGGACTGGCTGGCATCCTTTCGCCATGCTTGAGCCGGCCCGTGGCGATGTACGCATCCAGAAGGTTCCGCTCGGCCCACTGCACGTTCTGCTCACTGAAGTAGCCGCTGTCCGAAGATATCTTCCCAATCCGATGCCCTCGCCCCACATTCGTGCGAGCCTGTTGGGCCATCGGCTGGAACTGTTGCTTGTCGTTCGCCTCGTTCGTCACATCCGCCGCCACGATGATCTGGTGTTGGCGATCCACCACCGCCTGCGCGTTGCCGCACTGGTCGAACCCCTTGTTGCTGACCTTCATGATTTTCGTCGTCGGATCCGTGAAGTTGTACTGGGCCTTCGCGGGCGGTACCGCCTTTTCCGGCTTGCTCCGACGGCCACCCTTGGGCTTGTCGCCTGGCTTGTCAGGCTCTTCTTCCTGACGCTTGCATTCCTCTTCGGCGGCAGCCTTGGCCTGTGCTTCCAGCGCCTTCGCGCCTCCCGGATCTTCGCCAGGCGGCTCTGCCGCCGGGCCAGGGCCTCCGGCAGTTCGTCCCCGCGACGATCCACGCCGTAGGCCCGATCTTCCGCCTCATCCGCAGATTTGGCCTGCGACAGCAACTGACGGATCTCCTTGCGCAACCGGACCTCTTCCTCTTTCATCCTTCCGTAACTCATCGCCTTGTGTCGCGAGGCATTCGCCCGGATCTTCGTGCCATCCAATGCCACGTGCCCCAGCTTCACCAGCCCCGCCTGCTGGCACAGTCGCAGCACCTGTACGAACAGCCCTTCCAGTTCTGTCAGGTGCTGCTTGCGAAAGTCGCTGATCGTCCGGAAGTCCGGCACATCCTCCTGCACGATCACCCGCCAGGCCGCATCTCGCTGACACCGCTGCATGATGCGTCGCGAACTGAATACGCCCTGCGTGTAACTGTACAGCAGCAGCGTGGTCATCATCCGCGGGTGGTACGGCGGATAGCCGCGCTGCTCTCGCTCGTACTTGCCGAAAATGGCTGACAGATCCAGTTCCTTGACCACGTCCAGCACGAAAAAGACAAGGTCGTTTTCTGGCAGCCAGTCTCGCGGCGACGGCGGCAACAGCCAACTTTGATCCGGATTCCAGGGGCGGTAGGTCTTACTCATCCTTGAGCCTCGATCTGAAAGGATCTCTCCTTACCTGACTCGCCCATTATAACATATCTGTCAACTGTTACTCGGACAGTCTCCTAGTACGTTTCCTGCAAGGCAAGCAATCGTTGCGGCTGGACATGGCCGACCGGCTGGCAGCTTACTTCGGGATCGCATCTGTGAGAAGAGGGACCAGTCTCTTGCGTATCGGCAACTGTCATTAGTGGAGGCATCTATGACCGAAGAACAGGGACTCTACTTTAGATGGATTGGCTTACTTCGGCTGGAACCGTTCGAAACGTTAACGTTGCAGATTGAATTTGCTATGTTGTTCTACAATGAAGAAGTCGCTGCCGTAAAGGACCCCAAGGATCTAGGCGAAGTGCCCCCGCAGTTTTCGGGTATCGTCTCATTCGCCAAGTCCATCCTAACAGGCAGGCAGCAACTTGAGGCCAAGCTTCAGCAGATTGAATTGTCACGCCCGCCAAACAAGTACTGGGCTAGTAAGCTCAGGAAAGTGAAAGAGGAACTGCGGGAGCTGACAGGAGCAACCGCCCGGTGAAGGCTTGACCGAACCTGAAACGGTCTGAAGGAAGAAGGCAATGAGTACAGTCTACAAGGAAACCTTCACCAAGCCGATACCGCCGGGCGCGGAGCTGTTCGTCCGCAAGGGCGAGCGGTTTGCACGGTGGACGGACGGCAAGGGCCGGACGCGGACGACCAAAGTGATAACGACCGAAGCGGGACAGGACCGGCTGCTGTTCGAAGCCGCCACCTACACCGCCAAGTACCGCGACGGGACCGGGTGCATCGTCAAGCAAACGACCGGCTGCCGAACACTGGACGCGGCAAAGGCTGTGCTGGTGGACCTGGAAACGCGGGCCGACAAGGTACGTTCGGGCAAGTGGACTGCCGCCGAAGATTCCGTGTTGGACTACCAGACAACGCCGGTATCTAAGCACGTTGCCGCCTATGTAGAGCAGCTGCGCAACAAGCGGGGCAAGGGCGGCAAGCCGAAGGTATCGGCGCATCATGTCGCCAACGTAGAGCATGTCCTAACCCGTATCACGACCGATTGCGGCTGGAAGCTCCTACGCGACTTGAACCGCGCAGCCGCCGAACGCTGGGCAGACCAGCGGGACGCCGAAGCCGTGCAGGCCGCCACCGAAGGCCGCAAGAGCCTATCCGCCCGCACAATCAACGCGCACCTGATCGCCCTGACCGCCTTCGGCAATTGGTGTGTGGAAACGGGCCGGTTGATCGGCAACCCCTTCGCCCGTCCGCCCAAACGCGATGAAAAAGCCAACCGCCGGCGGACCCGCCGGGCGCTGACCGAAGATGAGCTTCGGCGGTTGCTCACCGTAGCGAGGCTTCGCCCGCTGGCGGAGCATGGCCGGGATGCAGTGACGATCATAGATAAGTGCGACCGCAAGGAAGGCACCCGCCGCCGGACCTGGACCTACAACCCGCTGACTTGGGAAGGGCTGGAAGCTGCCGAGCGAGCCACCCGCAAACGTCTGGCCAAGAAACCGGACCTGCTGGCCAGACTGGAGCACCGGGGCAGGGAACGGGCATTGATCTACAAGGCGCTGGTCCTGACCGGGCTTCGCAAGGGCGAGCTGGCATCCTTGACCGTCGGGCACCTGGACCTGGACGGGCCGGTTGCCTTCGCCGTGCTGGACGCGGCAGACGAAAAGGCCGGACGCGGGGCAGAGATTCCGCTACGGGCGGACCTGACTGCGGATCTTCGGGCGTGGCTGGCGGACAAGCTCGCTGCCCTGCAGGATGCGGCACGCCGAAAGATCGGGCAGGCCGTGCCGATGCGGCTGCCGTCGGATACGCCGCTGTTCGACATACCGGATGGCTTGGGGCGGATTCTTGACCGAGACTTGGCAGCGGCGGGGATCGCCAAAGCTGACGACCGTGGCCGGACGGTAGACGTTCACGCCATGCGGCATACCTTCGGCACCCACTTGAGCAAGGGCGGGGTTGCACCGCGAACCGCCCAAGCCGCCATGCGGCATGGATCGCTGGATCTGACGATGAACACCTACACCGACCCGCGCTTGCTGGACGTGGCCGGGGCGCTGAACGCGCTGCCGGCGCTGCCGCTGGACAGCCGACCCGAAGGGCAACCGCACGCTGCAACCGGCACGGCCGACGCTTCTCCGCTTGGACCAATGCTTGTACCAGCTCCCGCCCATTCTGGTACAAGCGGGGCAAATGCTGGCAATTCGGCGAATTACAGTCTCATAGCAACGGGTATTTCGGGGGTTAGCGCAAACGCTTGCAAGGTCAGTAGTAGTGATAGGCTGGCAACCGCAGACAAGGCGCAAAAAGAAAAGCGGGTGAAGGGGTTCGAACCCTCGACATTCAGCTTGGGAAGCTGACGCTCTACCAACTGAGTCTACACCCGCGGCTGCGGCGGGCAACCGTCCGTACGACCCGGCCGCTCGCACGACGCGCGGATCATTCTAGCCGTACCTGCCCCGCCGGGCAAGACGGATTTCGACCTTGCTCCGCAGGCCGCTAAAGACTAGCATCTTCCAGAGATATGTTTACCGGAATCGTTGAACATGTAGGCACAGTGCTGGCTGTCAGGACCACCTCGACCGGCCGAAGGTTGCGCATCGACCTGGGGCCCCTCGCACAGGGAATACCCCACGGCGCGAGCGTGGCGGTCGACGGGGTCTGCCTGACCGTGGCGGACTCGGCGGCCCAGTGGGCGGAGTTCGATGTCATCCTCGAGACCCTGTCCCGGTCGACCCTCGGAGTCCTCAAGCCCAACGACCCCGTCAACCTCGAACGGGCCCTGGCGGCAGCGGGCCGGCTGGACGGCCACTTCGTCCAGGGGCACGTCGACACCACCGCCACCGTTGCCCAGGTGACCCGCACGGCCCAGGAGGTCCGCCTGGCGTTCCAGTTGGACACCCCGGACCTGGCGATCTACATCACCCCCAAAGGCTCGATCGCGATCAGCGGCGTCTCGCTGACCGTGGTCGACACACACGATGCGACGTTCAGCGTCGCCCTCATCCCGACGACGCTGGCCAAGACGACCCTCAACGTCCGCAAGGTCGGCGACAGGGTCAACATCGAGACGGATATGCTCGCAAAGATCGTCGTCATCTACCTGCGACGCGTCCAGGGACAGGACACGGGCCAGTCTGGCAACATCACCATAGAGACACTGCGAGAGGCTGGTTGGTTAACCTGATGGATCAGTCCGATAACAATTCGGTCGCACATGAGCCCTTCAAGCCGGGCAAACCGGTCATCGCCATTTCCATGGGCGATCCCTGCGGCGTTGGCGCCGAGGTGATCGTCAAGGCCCTGGCGGACCCGACTGTCCGCCGGATGGGACGGTTCATCATCTATGGCCTGGAGGAGCTGCTGGGGTACGCGGCCGGCCGGGCGGAGGTCAATCCGTTCTGGTGGCGGATCCCGCATGAGCAGGTCGATCGCATCGAGAGCGGCGTGATCGTCGCGGACTTTGACGAGTTGGAGTACCCGCTGAATATCCACGCCGCCACCGCCTCCGGCGGCGATGCCTCGGTGCGGTTTCTGAACGCGGCGATCGACTCGGTCAAGTCCGGCCTGACCCACGCGATCGTCACCGCGCCGATCTGCAAGCAGTCGTGGCGGATGGCGGGCTATAAGTACCCCGGCCACACTGAGTATCTCGCCAAGGCCTTCAACGCGCGGCGCGTCACGATGATGTTCGCCGGCGGCCCGTTCAAGGTCGCCTTGGCCAGTACCCACGAACCGCTGTTCGCCCTGGAGGACAGTTTCAGCATCGGTAAGGTCTTTCAGCCGATCGACTTGCTGGACCAGGCCCTGCGGCAGTGGTGGGGCATTGACCAGCCGCGGATCGCCGTGTGCGGCCTGAACCCCCACGCCGGCGAAGAGGGGCAGTTCGGCGACGAGGAAGACCGGATCATCAAGCCCGCAATGCTCATGGCCCGGGAGGGCGGTGTCATCGTCGAGGGACCCTTCCCGGCGGATACACTTTTCTGGAAGGCTCGCCGGCGGCACTATTACGACGGCATCGTCGCGATGTACCACGACCAGGGCCTGATCCCGGTCAAGATGGTTGCTTTTGACGAAGCGGTCAACGTGACGCTGGGCCTGCCGACGGTCCGCACCAGTCCGGATCACGGCACCGCCTTCGACATCGCCGGGCGAAACCTCGCCAAGCCGGGCAGCATGAAGGCGGCGATCGAGCTGGCGTGCAGGCTGGCTGCGCAGCGCAACGCATTTCTTGAAGCAGCGGGCGAAGACTGCGGCGAGCCAGGTACAACCGTAGTCGCCGCCACCGTACGGATCTGAACCCGCAATGTGCCGCCCCTCGGTTTCAATACAGATATGATGATCATGTGCAGCGGCCATCAGCACCGTTCGCCGACCTCGCAACTTAAGCCCCGCCTTATGACGAGTCCCTATTAACACCTGCGTATGTCATCCATTTTGGCTCATCCACCCCATCAGGCAGTATTAATAACCAAGTTTCTTATTGACTTGCGCCGCGCGGCGCTTTTTTCGCAACTTAAATCCGCTATAATGCCCCGACCCGTATTAGGGTCGACTTGCGGGATGTCCGCCTTTGCCTTGCAGTGGCTACCCGTTTAACAGATCTGCTGCGAGAGGACTGCGCACGTCGTCCCTGGAGCGCGGGGCGCGGACTAACCAAACGTACAGGAGCAAATACCATGAGAGTTATTATCGCAAAAGACGCCCAACAGGCAGGGCGAATCGCTGCGGATCTGGTCGTCAATGACATGAAAAAGCGGGCAGTCTATATCCTCGGTCTTGCGACGGGCAGCACGCCCCTGCCGTTGTACAAGGAACTCATTCGCCGGCACCGCGAGGAAGACCTGGACTTCTCCAATGTCATTACGTTTAACCTCGACGAGTACGTCGGTCTGCCGGTCGATCACCCCGAGAGCTATCGCCGGTTTATGAACGAGAACCTCTTCGACCATATCAACATCAACAAGAAGCTCGACCTTCGTGCCCGACGGCACCATCGAGGACATGGCGGAGATCGAGAAGTTCTGCGAGTGGTACGAGGCCCAGATCGCTCACGTCGGCGGCGTCGACTACCAGGTGCTCGGCATCGGCTCCAACGGCCACATCGGCTTCGACGAGCCCGGCAGCAGCCTCGGCAGCGTGACCCGCATCAAGACCCTCACCGACCGCACCCGCAAGGACAACGCCCGCTTCTTCGACAATGACATCAACAAGGTGCCCAAGTACGCCATCACGATGGGTATCGGCACGATCATGAAGGCCAAGAAGGTCGTCCTGATGGCAACCGGCAAGGGCAAGGCGGACGCGGTCAAGGCCTCGTGCGAAGGTGCTGTCACCAGCAGTTGCCCGGCCAGCGTATTGCAGTTGCACCAGTACTGCACGTACGTCATCGACGAGGCCGCTGCCACCAAATTGACCCTCGAAGGCTACGAGAAGGCATAAGGAGCCCCGGTTCTATGAAGTTGGTTATCTTTGAAGATATTGCGGCCGCGGCGAATTTCTACCCGATTTCGCTGTCGCGCCCCGTGTTCGAAATGCGTTGCGGGATCTTCAGCCTGGCGGAAAAGATCGCCCGGCGCCTGCAGACCAGTCCGTCGGCGTATCTGTGCCGCAGCTACCTGACGACGACCTTCAAGCGGCGCACCGGCACCGTGGCTGTTAACGACCTGGCGGGCGTCAAGAATGACACCGTGCTGATGGTCAACGGCCAGGTCAAGGCGTGCAGCCTGAACGTAGTTGGCAACGGCCCGAGCGAGATCGGCATGAAGGGCGAGCAGGTCGTGTACGTTCGCCTGGCGGATGCGGACACGGCCAAGATCGATGCCGCCAAGATCGGCGTCGAGACCGCTGCCGTTGGTCGACGGGCACGACATCCCGGTCAAGCAGGCTGACTGAGGACGTGAAGTTCTACGACTATTCGTGGGACATCATGCTCGACAGCCCGCACGAGATCGCGCACGATTTCAAACTTCTCGGCAAGAGCGGGATCGAAGGCTCGGTCGAAGAGCCCAGCGCCATCCGCGGCTCAAAGGGCGACGTCTACATCGCAGCCGGGGCGACGGTTCATCCGATGGTCGTCATCGATGCATCGAACGGGCCGGTCTACCTGAGCGAAGACGTCGAGGTGCATCCGTTCACGCGGATCGAAGGCCCGGCCTTCGTAGGCAACAAGAGCCTGCTGCTGGGTACGAAGCTGCGTGAAGGCTGCTCGATCGGCCCGGTCTGCCGCGTCGGCGGCGAAGTCGAAGAGTCGATCATGCATGCGTACTCCAACAAGTATCATGACGGCTTCCTCGGCCATGCCTACGTCGGCGAGTTTGTCAACCTCGGCGCGCTGACGACCAACAGCGACCTGAAGAACGACTACACCGACGTCGAGGTCATTCTGAACGGCCAGAAGGTCAACACCCATTCGACCAAGGTCGGCAGCATCATCGGCGACCACACGAAGACCTCGATCGCCACGCTGTTCAACACTGGCTCGATCATCGGTGCGATGGGCCTGATCATGGCGACTGGCCAGCCGCTGCCCAAGTCGATCCCGTCGTTCTCCTGGTTCATCAACGGCGTTGTCACCAAGGGATTCGGTCACAAGAAGCTGTACGAGACCGCCAAGACCGCAACCAGCCGGCGCAAGGTCGAATGGACCCAGGACGATCTCGACCTGTGGGAAAAGATCTATGAGATCACGGCCGAGGAGCGCAACGCGGCGATCAAGAAGGGCCGCAAGCAGATGGTCCGCAAGTAGCGGATGGAGGCATCGGGCCGACCTGCATGGCCACGCCACGGATCGGCCTGCGAACCCTGCAAAAAGACAGATGCACTGACATTCACATAGACACTGAACGTTGAGGAGATGTCCAAGATGGCAATCAGCAAGGATGATGTTACTCGCAGAGTCAAGGCAGTAACCGCTCGTGTTCTGAACGTCGACGCCGGCAAGATTCAGCCGAAGGACACGTTCGCCGGTGACCTCGGTGCCGAGAGCATCCAGTCGATCGAACTGGTCGCGGCCTTCGAGGAAGAGTTCGAGATCGAGATGGACGAAGACGAGGCCCTGTCGGTCACCAACGTCGGCAAGGCGATCGACTATATTTACGACGTCTGCGTCAAGCAGCACGGCAACGACTGAGTGGGCACTGCCCGCCCGGGCCGCCTGACTGCTGTTCCAGGCTGCCTATAATAGGAAACCGTCCTGCCGCATGCGGCCAAACCCCGCGTGCGGCAGGCGTTATGATTGCGCTGCCGTATTGGTCCGCGTAGTTTATCCAACTGGTGTGTCGGCTGGTCCCCCGCCGCCTGAGCAGGATCACAGCCGCAGGAGGCCCTGAAAATGAAAGAGTACCCGCTGAAGAACGTTGACCAGCCCAACCTGATCGAGGACATGTTCCCGCACAGCCTGCCCCCGCGAATCATGTTCGACGGCACGATCGTCGAGGAGATCGACGGCAAACGCGTCGAGTTCGACCCGCAGGCCGCCGTCAAACGCGACCTGTGCGTCACCGACACGACCTTCCGCGACGGCCAGCAGGCTCGCCCGCCCTACAGCGTCGAGCAGCAGGTCAAACTCTACGAGATGATCGCCAAGCTCAACGGCACGAGCAACGTCATCCGCCAGACCGAGTTCTTCCTCTACACGAAGAACGACCGCGCGGCCCTCGACGCATGCCGCGCTCTCGGCTACAAGTTCCCCGAGGTCACCGGCTGGATCCGCGCGAACAAGGGCGACTTCCGCCTGGTCAAGGAGGCCGGCCTGAAGGAAACCGGCATGCTGACCTCCTCCAGCGATTATCACATCTTCCACAAGCAGCAGCCAGACGCGCCAGCAGGCCTTCGACCAGTATGTCGAGGTCGTCGAGGCGGCCTTTGAGGCCGGCGTCCGGCCGCGCTGCCACCTGGAAGACGTCACCCGCGCCGACTGGGAAGGCTTCGTCTTCCCGTTCGTGCAGAAGGTCATGAAGCTCGGCGAGCAGGTGCCCGGCCGAACTCAAGCCGAAGATCCGCCTGTGCGACACGATGGGCTTCGGCATCACCTACCCCGGCGCCAGAGCGCCCGCGGTCGATCGCCAAGCTGATCTGGTACATGAACAACGAGTGCGGCGTGCCGCCGGAGCGGCTGGAGTGGCACGGCCATAACGACTTCCACAAGGTGCTGATCAACGCCTGCGACCGGCTGGCTCTACGGCTGCAACGCCGCCAACGGCACGCTGTTCGGCTATGGCGAGCGGACCGGCAACCCGCCGCTGGAAGGCGCGGTGATCGAACTGGTCAGCCTGCGCGGCGACACGATGGGCATGAACACTCCGCATGATCACCGAGATCGCCAACTACATGCGGTCGATCAACTTCCCGATCCCGGACAACTATCCGTTCGTCGGCCGGGACTGCTTCACCACCAAGGCCGGCATCCACGCCGATGGTCTGCGTCGTGGCGAGCGGATTTACAATATCTTTGACACGGAAGCCCTGCTCGGCCGGCCTGCCAGGTCGGCATCACCGACAAGACCGGCGTCGACGGCATCGTCGTCTGGGTGAACAAGTTCCTGGGCATCAAGGGCACGAAGGACGAGGTCGGCAAGCTCGACGTCTTCAAGATCCAGAAGTGGGTCATGGAGCAGTACAACGTCAACGGCCGTTTGACCTCGATCAGTGAGGACGAGCTCGAAGTTCAGACGAAGGAATACCTGCCCGGAGCTGTACGCCAAGTACAAAGGCGGCAAGTAGACGCTCAAGGGATGGCTCACCATCCCACCCTTTGGCAGAAAACCGACAGGCCCGGGATCTCAGGATCCCGGGCCTGCTTCATGATTGCCCTTTGCCCGCCGCCGATTCAGCCTGCTCGCCGCCACTTCATGCCGATCAGGCCCAGCCAGCAGACGGCGTAGAACCCGATAAGATTGCCGGCCCCGACCCCCTGCCCGCAAATGCCGCGGCCTTGCGTCGTTCCGGGGGAAGAACTGCCGCTGGCAGGCGGAACAAAATCCGCAGGAATAATGCCGGCGGCCTGCTGCGTCGTCAGGATCACGTTGGAGGGATTGTACAGATTCAGGTAGAACGTCCGGTCGGCCGATACACCGCTCAGTATCGGGATGGTGATGGTTCCGCTGGTCTGGCCCGCGGGGATCGTCAGCGTATCGCGCAGATAGCGATAGTCCGTCCCACCGATGGCCGTGCCATCAACTGTTTCGTAGTCGACAGTAACTGCCACATCGTTGGCCGCCGGAAAGCACCGCCGTGAAGACTACGGAGTCCCCGGAGGCAGTCGCATCCTCCATCGTCAGAGAGACGACTTGGCCCAGGCGTTCTCCTTCCCATGTACCAGGCACTACGTCCTTACCGCTGCCGGTCCCGTCGGTCAACGTTTTGCCATCAGCACTGACCGTCGCCTCGGTTGTCAGCTACGCCGATCCAGTCCCCGGCGGAGACGTCCCTGATCCTGGTTCCCTCGATGTGAATCAGCATCGTGGCCGGGTCAAAGTACGACTGCGTGCCAAAGACACCGTCACGGAAGTCCTCGTAGGCGGAGACCGTTCCGTCGATCGGTCCGCCGGTCGCCTTCCACAGGATCGAACCGGTCAGCGGGTATACGCCGTCCTGCTCGAAGCCCTGCCCGATATCCAGGATCGCCATCCACGTCGTTCCCGCGGTGTCTGTACCTGTCAGAGACCATTGCCCCGTCACGTCGACTTCCCCTCTGGCTCCGGTTGCCGCCACTATCGTTGTGCCAAGGAGGACGAGCATGTGAAGGGTAGTTTTCATGAGGTGTACCCCCTTTCGCCACCGTGCGCCACTGCGCACTCTAACGGCCACATAACGCCGGAACCCCCCGGCGCACTTCACTCATACCACACGGAAATCCCTCGACTTATGTTATGCACCCTGCTGCGCGATGTCGTTGGCTCCCGGCTTTTGCGTCAAAGGCGTCCGGCTAATCCGTCGTCAAAGTATCATTTGTATCCGCTTTCGATCCTGACTTGCCCCAGCCTGCCAGACCCGCGTAAAATCGCGGCATTATGCCAAAACGGTCGAACAGGAAAGTCCAATATCTCGCATATCTCGCCTTCCGCGGGCTGGCGTTTATCTTCTATCTTTTTCCGATCAACTGGAACCTGCGCACCGCCCGGCTGTTCGGCTGGCTGTGGTACCGGTTGCTCAAACGCCATCGCGAGCGAGCCATCGAGCACCTCCGATTCGCCTATGGCGACAGCCTCGGCGATGATGAGATGCAACGGCTCGCCCTGCGGTCGTGTCAGCAGATGGCGATGATGGCTATGGAGTTACTCCTCTCACCGAAAGTCATCACCCCCTGGACCTGGGCCCGGTATATCCGCGTGCCACCGGAGATCACCGCCCCCATCCGCTACATGCTCGAAAACAAGAGCGGTGTGATCATGGTCACGGGGCACTACGGCAACTGGGAGCTGCTCGGCTACGCCATGGCGTGTGTCGGCCTGGACATATCGGCGGTCATGCGGCCGCTCGACAACCCGTATCTCAATGACTACACCGTTCAGACGCGAGCCGCCGGCGGGCTCAAATTGATCTACAAGAAGGGGATGACCGAAATCGCCGAGGACATCCTCGCCAAGGGTGGCTGCGTCGGCTTCATCGCCGATCAGAACGCCGGCCGCAAGGGACTCTTCATCGATTTTTTCAACAGAAAAGCGAGCACCTACAAGTCCATCGGCCTGCTGGCTCGTGAATACAATGTGCCGATTATGGTCGGCTGCGCCCGACGGCTGTCTAACAAGTTCGAGTACGAGGCAGAGGTCACGCGGATCATCTGGCCCGAGGAATGGAAGGGCAAGGAAAACGAAGTACTCTGGATCACCCAGGAATACACCAGGGCCATCGAGCAGTTCGTTCGCAAGGACCCCAGCCAGTACCTTTGGGTCCACCGCCGATGGAAGACCAGGCCGGCGGAAGAGACAGCCGAAACAATGAAAAGTTGAATGTCTATAACACTCTGACGCGAGCGTCAGCAACGCCGTTGCTGTTGCAACGGACCATGGACAACGGACCACGGACAACGGAATCCCTCAAAACGCATGCCCATTCTGATCCGAAACATCTCGCTGCAACTCGACGAGCCCGAAGACCGGCTCATCGAGAAGATCGTGCGCGGCTGAAGGTCCCCACAAGCGCCATTCGCACCTGGGCCGTCCTCCGCCGCAGCCTCGATGCCCGCGAGAAACCGAACATCGCCTTCGTGCATAACATCGGCCTGACGCTGGTCGACGGACCGAAGAGAGAACAGAACCTCGTCCGCCGTCTGGGTCGCCAGGACATTGCCCTGATCAAACCACAACAACCTGTGGACATTCAGCCGGGCAGCGAGCCGCTGCGTCACCGGCCGGTGATCGTCGGCTTTGGTCCGGCTGGCATGTTCGCCGCCCTCCATCTGGCGGAGTGCGGCTACAGCCCGATCGTGCTGGAACGCGGCCAACCCGTGCACCAGCGTCATAAAGACGTCTACCAGCGGTTCTACCAGGAAGAGCAGTTTGACCCTGAAAGCAACCTGCTGTTCGGCGAAGGCGGCGCGGGCACCTACAGTGACGGCAAACTCTACAGCAGAATCGGCGATCCACGAACAGAAAGGGTTTACTCGGAGCTGTGCACGGCTGGCGCCGATCCGCAGATCCTTATCGACGGCAAGCCGCACATCGGGTCGGACCGGCTGCCGCTGATCTGCACCCGCATCCGCGAAAAGATCGAGCGGCTGGGCGGCGAAATCCGTTTCGGCGCGAAGGTGACCGATCTGGCGCGATCTGAAGACGGCCGGATCGCCATGGTCATCCTGGCGGACGGTACGCAAATTGAAACAGACGCGGTCATCCTGGCAACGGGCCACAGTGCCCGCGACGTGTATCAACTTCTGCACAACCGTCACATCGAACTGCAAGCCAAGCCCTTCCAGATGGGCCTGCGAATCCAGCACCCTCAACAGCTCGTCGACCGCTGGCAATACGGAACACTTGCAGGACACCCGAAGTTACCGCCGGCGGAGTACCGTCTGGTTGCGAACAAGGCGGGGGTCTCTCGGGGACGCCTTCTCGTTCTGCATGTGTCCCGGGGGCATCGTCCTGCCAGCCAACGAATCACGCGGCCTCATCGTGACCAACGGAGCCAGCGGGTCGAAACGGGCTCGACCGTTCGCCAACAGCGCCCTCGTCGTGACGCTACCGCCTGAGCGATTTGGCAGTGATCCAATGACGGGTATCGCATTCCAGCGAAAATGGGAAGAGGCCGGCTACTCGATCAGCAACGGCTATGCCGCCCCGGCCCAGCGTGTTCCGGATTTCCTGGCGGCACGTGCCAGCGAAGGGGGCATCGAAC
Organism: uncultured Planctomycetota bacterium; assembly: GCA_963787325.1. Classification (GTDB taxonomy): domain Bacteria; phylum Planctomycetota; class Phycisphaerae; order UBA1845; family JANYLN01; genus CAWBCK01. The sequence continues at coordinate 3,236,827 of CAWBCK010000005.1, read as the reverse complement.
TGGATCATCCGATCGGCGCAGCACCCGCTGACCTGCATGCCGTCCTGCCGGAAGAGGTCGCCGAGGCGCTGACCAGGGCCATCGGCATGCTTGCCCGCAAACTGAAAGACTTTGACCATCCCGAGGCGATTCTGGCGGGCCCGGAAACGCGGGCCTCCTCGCCCGTCCGCATCCTCCGCGATCCCGCCAGCCGGGCGAGTCCTTCAGCCCCCAACCTCTACCCCGCGGGCGAGGGAGCCGGCTATGCCGGCGGCATCACCTCAGCGGCGGTCGACGGCCTTCGCACGGCGGAAACGATCATCGCGAGGTATCTGCCCGCTTGCCAGTAGCGCTCCCCTGAACACAGGGGGTTACGGCGATCGCAGGCTCCGCCGCGGTTCGCCTGCGGGCTCGCTGCTTGCCAAACACCAGGCACCCTGCACCTGCAACCAGTCCCGCCCCGCCAAGCCACTGGAACATCCCCACATGCTCGATGCCCAGGATCACGCTCAGGATCGCCGTGCAGAACGGCGTCAGCAGCAGGATGCCTGCCGTCACCGAAACCCCCAGCCGGTTCAGCGCCGCATAATACAGCACATGCGCCAGACCGATCCCGAGAATCGCCGATAGCACCACCCATCCCAGCACCGGCCAGGATGCCCTCATGATGCCACTCGGCTCACCCAGCGTCAGCATCAGCACATCGCAGCCGATCGCCGTATACAGGGCGATTACGGCAAATGCCGCCACCGGCGGATACTTCGACACCTTCATCCGCACGCTCACCGGGTACATGCCCCAGGGAACACTGCCGACGATCATGATCGTCAGACCGACCAGCGTGCCGTGCGACCACAGATTCGGCAGGCCGCCCACCATCAATACGAATCCGACGGCGCATGTTACGACCCCTGCCCAGAACACGGGCTGCGCAGCAGGCCCCGCTCTTCACTGAAGAAGTACAGCGCCAGAATGCTCGCCCAGACCGCGTTGATCTCCGCGCTGAAGGCCACCACCGCCGGGTCCATGTAATATAACGCCCATGCCCACGTCGTCTGGGCGATGGTGTTGACTGCCGCCGGCAGGATGGCCGCCCGCCAGATGCCCCGGTCAACCCGGCCCGACCGCAGGAGGATCACCAGAGACGGCAGCCAGAACATTGCCGCCAGGCTGTAGCGCATGCCGTTCTGCGTGAACTTGTCGAAGAAGTGAGTGAAATACTTGATAAACAGGGGAACGGTGCACCAGCACACCACAGCCACCAGGGCCAGGATAACACCGGACATCTCTGTGCGGGCACGGACTTTCATCGCAGCTCTTTACGGCTGGGGCGGATCGGCGGTTCCACCCTCATCCAACCAGCAGATGGCATCCATAGCCCATCCATGGCCGTCACGAAGGCCGGGCTGGGTGCCAGATAATAAATAAATCGGGCAGCCGGATCACCCGGCTGCCCGATGTACTTGCATATTATACGCCTACGGGCCGCAATCGCATCGCGACCCGGCGTTCTTCCTACCGGTCTACTTACCGGCCTTGGCAACCGCCGACGGCCCGAACTTCACAGCCGCCTGAGCCGCTGCCAGGCGCGCGATCGGCACGCGGAACGGCGAGCAGGATACGTAGTTCATGCCGACCTTGTGGCAGAACATGACCGACTTCGGATCGCCGCCGTGCTCGCCGCAGATCCCGATCTTGAGATTGTTGCGGGTCTCGCGGCCTTTCTTGACGCCCGTCTCGATCAACTGGCCGACGCCTTCCTGGTCCAGCGTGGCAGCCGGGTCCGCCTCGACGATGCCGGCTTGCAGGTAGTCTGGGCAGGAACGAACCGATGTCGTCCCGGCTGAAGCCGTAGGTCATCTGCGTCAGGTCGTTGGTGCCGAAGGAGAAGAACTCGGCTTCCTTGGCGATCTGATCGGCGATCAGGGCGGCCCGCGGGCATCTCGATCATCGTGCCGACCATGTAGTCGACCTTGGTCTTGTTCTCCTTCATGACCTTCTCTGCCGTCTCGACGATCAGCTTCTTCATGAAGCCCAGCTCGCGGATAATACCCACCAGCGGCACCATTATCTCCGGCAGCACCTTGATTTTGCTGCTTCTTGCAGTCGATGGCCGCCTCGATGATTGCCCGGGCCTGCATCTCCCCGATCTCCGGGAACGTGATCGGCAGACGGCAGCCACGGTGCCCCAGCATCGGATTGGCTTCGTGCAGCTGCTGCACGCGGGCCTTTACCTTCGCCGGCGTAACCTTTAGACGCTCGGCCATTTCCTTCTGGCCCGCGGCATCCTGCGGGAGGAACTCATGCAACGGCGGGTCCAGCAGGCGGATGGTCACCGGCAGGCCGTCCATCGCCTCGAAGATGCCGACGAAATCCTTCTTCTGATACGGCAGCAGCTTCGCCAAAGCCTTGCGACGGTCCTCGGTGGTCTCCGCCAGAATCATCTGGCGCATCGCCCAGATCCGCTCGCCCTCGAAGAACATGTGCTCGGTCCGGCACAGGCCGATGCCCTGGGCGCCGAACTCGCGGGCCCGCTTGGCGTCAGCCGGGGTGTCGGCATTGGTGCGAACTGCCAGGCAGCGGATCTTGTCCGCCCAAGCCATGAACTTCTTGAAGTCCCCGGCTTCCTTGGCTTCTTCGGTCGCGACCTGACCCAGCATGACCTCGCCCGTGCTGCCGTCGAGACTGATCCAGTCGCCTTCTTTGACCTTCGCGCCGGTCTTGGTAACAAAGACCTTCTTCTTGTAGTCGATGCTCACATCGTCGCAGCCGGCGACGCAGGACTTGCCCCAGCCGCGTGCAACCACCGCCGCATGGCTGGTCATGCCGCCGCGGCTGGTGAGAATGCCCGCAGAGGCGTGCATGCCGCCGACGTCTTCCGGGCTGGTTTCAATGCGAACGAGAACGACCTTCTTGCCCTTCTTGAACCACGCCTCGGCGTCCTCGGCATTGAAGACGACCTGGCCGACAGCGGCACCGGGGCTGGCCGGCAGACCACGTCCGATCACCTTGGCGGCCTTCTTGGCCTTGGGCTCGAAGTACGGGTGCAGCGAGTCGGTCGAGCTGGCCCGGTTCGACGCTTGCAGACGGCCTCGGACTCGTTCGAGCAGCCCTTCCTTGACCATATCGACGGCGATCTTGACAGCCGCCTGAGCGGTGCGCTTGCCGTTGCGCGTCTGCAGCATGATACAGCGTGCCCTTCTCGATGGTGAACTCGATATCCTGCATGTCCTTGTAGTGCTGCTCGAGCGTCTCGCGGATCTCTTCGAGCTGGTTGTAGATCGGCGCGTTGTTCTTCTTCATCTCGACCAGCGGCATGGGGGTGCGGATACCGGCCACGACGTCCTCGCCCTGGGCGTTCATCAGGAACTCGCCGTAGAACTCTCTCTTGCCGGTCGACGGATTGCGCGTGAAGCACACGCCCGTGCCGCTGTCATCGCCCATGTTGCCGAAGACCATCGTGCAGACGTTGACCGCCGTACCGATCAGACCGCCGATCTGGTTGATCTGCGCGATACTTGATGGCGCGGTCGCTGTTCCACGAGCCGAAGACGGCGTTGATCGCCAGCACCAGTTGCTTGCGCGGGTCCTGCGGGAAGAGCTCGCCTTTGTGCTTGCGATAGACTTTCTTGTAGCGCTTGCAGAGTTCTTCCAGATCCTCGGCGTTCAGCTCGGTGTCGAACTTGACCTTCTTCTTCTCCTTCATCGCGTGGATGACTTCCTCGAAATGCTCGTGCCCGACGCCGGCAACGACGTCGCCGAACATGTCGATGAAGCGGCGGTAGCAGTCCCAGGCGAAGCGGGGATTGCCGGTCCGCTCGATCATCCCCTTGACCGAGTTGTCATTCAGGCCCAGGTTCAGCACCGTGTCCATCATGCCGGGCATCGACACGGCCGCGCCTGAACGCACCGACACCAGCAGCGGGTTCTTCGGATCGCCCAGTTTCTTGCCGGTCACCTTCTCGAGCTTCTGGATGTACTTCTCGAATTCTCCTTCGAGCCCCTCCGGCCACTTCTCGCCGGATTCGTAGTAGGCCCGGCAGGCCTCGGTCGTCACCGTAAAGCCCGGGGGGACCGGCAACCCGATGGTGGCCATCTCCGCAAGGTTGGCGCCCTTGCCGCCCAGAAGGTCACGCATCTTGGCGCCGCCCTCAGTGAGGTTCTTGCCATCCTGCGTCTTGCCGAAGAAGTAACACCATTTCGTCATCACCGTGGCTCCATATCTTGAAAAAAATGCCTATATCTTGCGGCCAGGGCCGCTTCAACCTGCATGCATCACTCAGTTAACAAGGGAAAAGACCCAGACCTACGCCGCCGGGCTGCCTTGAAGTCTGAGCGACTATAAGGATGCCCCTGCGCCATGTCAATCGCCCTCCAAGACTATACAAAGGGTCAACAATGCCGTTGGCGCTTTTGCCGTCTTCCTTTACAATCCGGGCTGGCCAGGTTGTGCCTGCCCACCGAGGCCGCATACCTGTACCGCTGTGCACGGCCGGATAGAGACGGCCCTGCCCGGCCCGAGACTGGAGACGACCGGCATAGAGAGGGCGTTGGAATGGCTCGCCGCAGGAAAAAACTTGGCGATATCCTTGTAGCGTGGGAGTTCATCAAGCAGGAAGACCTCGACAAGGCCGCCGACTACGCACAGAAGAACCGACGCAAACTCGGCGAGGCCCTGGTCGAACTGCAACTGGCCAGCGAGGAGGACGTCACCAAGGCCCTGGCCACCCAGTTCGACATGGAATACGTCGACCTGGACAAGAGCCCCATCCCCGCCGAGTCTTGCACCTCATCCCCACCGACCTGATCCGGCGGCACAAGATCCTGCCCGTCTCCCAGGAGAACGGCCGGCTGAAGATCGTCATTCACGACCCGCTGGACCTGGAAACCCAGGACATGCTCCGTTTCCGGCTCAACGTCGAGCTGGATACCATGCTCGCCCCCAAGAGCAAGATCGAACGCTATATCGAGCAGTTCGTCAGTGAAATCGGCCGGTCCATCGACGAGACCATGGGCGAACTGAAACGCGAGCTGCCCGACGAGCACGAAGACGGCGAGGCCGGCGTCGAGGCCGGCGAGGACGCCCCGATCATCCGCCTGATCAACCTGATCATCGACGAGGCGGTCCGCGGCCGGGCGAGCGATATCCACGTCGAGCCCATGGCCGACCGCGTCCGCGTCCGCTACCGCATCGACGGCGTCTGCCTCGAGCGGGACAACATCCCCAAGAACATGCAGGGCCCCGTCATCGCCCGTCTCAAGATCATGGCCGGCATCGACATCGCGGAACGGCGCTTGCCCCAGGACGGCCGTATCAAGATGCACATCGACGGGGCGGACATCGACTTCCGTGTCAGTTTCCTGCCCGGCCTATCACGGCGAGAGCGTCGTGCTGCGTATTCTGCGGCCCGACAGCGTCCGCATCGGTATTCGCAACCTTGGATTCGAGGAAGAGGACTACCAGACCTTCCAGCAGATCATCAAGCGGCCCAACGGGATCTTCCTGGTGACCGGGCCGACCGGTTCCGGCAAGACCACCACGCTCTACGCCGCCCTCCAGGAACTCAACCGCCCGGACCGCAAGATCATCACCGCGGAAGACCCGGTCGAATACAACTTCACCGGCATCAACCAGTGCCAGGTAAACGAAGACATCGGCCTGACCTTCGCGAAGATCCTGCGCGCCATGCTGCGTCAGGCTCCCGAAATCATCCTCGTCGGCGAAATTCGCGACCGGGAAATCGCCGAGATCGCCATCCAGGCGGCCCTGACCGGCCACCTGGTCTTCAGCACGCTGCACACCAACGACGCCCCCGGCGCAATCACCCGTCTGATCGACATGGGGGTCAAGCCGTTCCTGGTGGCCAGTTCGATCCAGGCGATCATGGCCCAGCGGCTCATCCGCGTGCTCTGCAAGGAATGCAAGCAGGCCGATCCCGCCCCGGATCGATTCCTCCTTCGCCTGTGCGGGATCACCGACGAAGAGGCCAGCCAACACGCATCTACAAGGCCGTAGGTTGCAAGGCCTGCCACGGATCGGGCTACCGCGGCCGGCTCGGTATATTCGAGATGATGCTCATGAACAACGAGGTCCGCGAACTGGCGTTCAACCGTGCACCGACCGGGCAATTGCGGCGGCGGCCGGTCATGGCGGGCATGAAACCTCTGGTCGGTGACGGCAAGATCAAGATTCTCAAGGGCGTAACCACCCCGGATGAGATCGCCCGTGTCACCCAGGTTGCGGGCGTAGCACCGGAGTAGTGCTCTACCATCACAGATACGTTTGCCTACACAATGTTCATCGCCTGAGCCACTGCAGCCGGGCGAAGCCTAACACAGAAGAGAGACGTTACGATGGCAATGATCCATATTGACAGGCTGCTGGAGACCTGCATCCGGCAAAGCGCCAGCGATATCCACATCACCGTAGGCCGGCCGCCTGTCTTGCGGCTCCACGGCCAGCTCCGCAGCCTCGAAACCAAGGTTCTCGAGCCCGACGATACGATGTCGCTGATGAAGCAGATCACCCCGGACCGCAACCAGCAGGAACTGCAGGAGGACGGCGGCACCGACTTCGGCTTCGCCTTCGGCGACAAGGCCCGCTTCCGCGTCGCAGTCTTCCGCCAGAAGGGCAACGTCGCCATCGTCCTGCGGCGGATCCCCAACAAGTTCCTGACCTTCGAGGAGATCGGCCTGCCGCCGATCGTCAAGGCGCTGTGCCGCCGGCCGCGCGGCCTGTTCCTGGTTACCGGCCCGACCGGCTCCGGCAAGACCACGACCCTGGCGACGATGATCAACTACATCAACGACAACTTCGACCGCCACATCGTCACGGTCGAAGACCCGATCGAGTACTACCACACCCACAAGAAATCGCTGGTCAACCAGCGCGAAGTCGGCATCGACGTGCCGAGTTTCAGCGAGGCCCTCCGCCGCGTGCTCCGTCAGGACCCGGATGTGATCCTGGTCGGCGAGTTGCGCGACCTGGAAACCATGGAGGCCGCCATTGCCTCGGCGGAGACCGGCCACCTGGTGTTCGGCACCCTGCACACCACCAGTGCCGCCGGTACGATCAACCGTATCATCGACCAGTTCCCCGTAGACCAGCAGGAACAGATCCGCGTGCAGTTGGCATTCAACCTGATCGCGGTGCTGAGCCAGGCCCTGCTGCCGCGCGGCCAATTCGCCGGGCATGGTGGCCGCCTACGAGTTCATGGTCGTGACACCAGCTATCGCGAACCTGATCCGCGAAAACAAGACGTTCCGTATCGATTCGAGCATCCAGACCGGTAAGAAGTGGGGCATGCAGTTGCTCGACGAGCACCTGTGGAACCTCTATACGCAAGGCATCATCTCGTCGGAGGAGATGATCGATAAGTCTCGTCATCCCGGAGAGTTACAGGAGAAGCTGGAGGCCTACCACCGCCGAAAAGGCACGGGCAGGGAGGACGGCGGCGGCAGCGGTGAGGCCGAGGCTGCCCGCTGATGCCTGTCGAGCGGACCCCGGCTGGCCGGCCACTTGGGCCACACGTACAATACACGCGAATGCAGGGCAGTTAGGAGCCGTAACGCTATGGCAGAGGACGTAAAATACCCTCCCATCGAGCAACTGAAGGGCCGGCCCCTCGGCCGGGTCCTCATGAAGATGGGCAAGGTCAGCCGCGCCCAGGTCCACGAGGCCCTGCAACTGCAGAAGCAGCAGCGCCGGCCCCTTGGCCAGATCATGCAGGACCTCGGCTATGTCGACGACGCCGACCTGCAACTGGCCCTGGCCTTCCAGATCGGCATGGAATCGAGCGACCTGAGCAAGGTCGATGTCGAGAAGGCGATTCTGGCGATGCTGCCCGCCCAGGTCGCCCATACCTACCGCGTCGTGCCGGTCGACTACAGCAAGGAGGCCAACCTGCTGACCATCGCGGTCGATACGCCCGATAACTTCCAGGCGACCGACGACCTCAAGACGCTCATGGGGTTCAACGTCAAGGCCGTCATCGTCCCCACCGACCAGCTCGAACAGCGCCCTGCAGCGATACTATCCCGAAGAGGAAGGTGCGTCCGTTACAGAAATCCTCCAGGAGATCGAGCGGGACGAAGGGCTGTCGCAGTTCGAAGGCCGCGGCGACAGTATCGACCTCGACGAACTCCGCCAGATCGCCGACTCCAACCCGGTCAAGAAGCTGCTCAACCTTGTGCTGCTGCAGGCGATCAAGGACAAGGCCAGCGACATCCACTTCGAGCCCTTCGAGGACGAGTTCAAGATGCGCTACCGCATCGACGGCGTGCTGTACGAGATGGTGCCGCCGCCGCGGCACATCGCCTACGCCATCAGCTCCCGAATCAAGGTCATGGCCAATCTCGACATCGCCGAGCGACGCATGCCGCAGGACGGCCGCATCCAGCTGGTCGTCGCCGGCAACCCGGTCGACCTGCGCGTGAGCGTGCTGCCGACGATGTTCGGCGAGAGCGTCGTGCTTCGTGTGCTGGACCGTGCCCAGGTCAGTCTCGACCTCGAGAAACTCGGCATGCGCGAGGACGACCTGCGGACCTTCCGCACCATGATGACCAAGCCCCACGGCATCATCATCTGTCACCGGCCCCACCGGCTCGGGCAAGACGACCACGCTCTACGCGGCCCTGCGCGAGCTGAACAGCGTCGACGTCAAGATCCTCACCGCGGAAGACCCGGTCGAGTACGACATCGACGGCCTGATCCAGGTGCAGATCGAACGCCGACATCGGGCTGACGTTCGCAGCGGGCCCTGCGGTCGCTTCCTGCGTCAGGACCCGGACATCATCCTGGTCGGCGAGATGCGCGACCTGGAGACCGCCGAGATCGCCGTCCAGTCGTCGCTGACCGGCCACCTGGTCTTCTCCACGCTGCACACCAACGACGCGCCGTCGTCGATCGCCCGTCTGCTGGACCTGGGCTCGAGCCGTTCCTGGTCACCGCCACGCTCGAAGCCATCGTCGCCCAGCGGCTGGTCCGGCGCATCTGCGAGCACTGCAAGGAGGAATACGAACCAACCGAGGAAATGCTCCTGGAGCTGAACATTCGGCCCGAGGACGTCAAGGGCAGGCGTTTCTTCTACGGCCGGGGCTGCGACTACTGCAACAACACCGGCTACCGCGGCCGGATGGGCATCTACGAGATCATGGTCATGGACGAAGAACTGCGCGAGCTGATCATGAACCAGGCCTCGACAAACGTCTTGCGCAGCGAATGCCGCAAGCGCGGCATGCGGTCGCTGCGCGAGTCCGGCCTGCTGGCGATCTACGACGGCATGACCACGATCGAAGAGATCGTCCGCGAGACGATCATTGAAGAGGGCTAAGCGATGGCAACCTTCCAGTACGAAGCGATGGATTCCGCCGGCCAGGCGGTCAAGGCCGAGATGGAGGCCACCGACAGCACCGAAGCCGTCTCCAAGATCCGCGCCATGGGGTACTTCCCCACCAAGGTCAAGGAAAAGGGCGGCCGCAAGACGGGGCCCTGCCAAGGCCATCGATGGCACCAAGAAAAAGAAGAGTTCCGGCGCCGGCATCTCGATCGGCCGGGTCAAGAGCAAGCAGCTCCTGCCAGTTCGCGCGGCAGCTGTCCACACTGCAGGACGCGGGCCTGCCGATCCTTCGTTCGCTGCGGATCCTCGAGCAGCAGCAGAAGGCCGGCCTGCTCAAGAGCATCATCCGCCAGGTAGGCGACGACGTTGAAGGCGGTTCGACGCTGTCGGAGGCCATGGGCAAGCACCCGCAAGGCCTTCGACCGCCTGTTCGTCAACATGGTCCAGGCCGGCGAGGCGGGCGGTGTTCTGGAAATCATTCTCCAGCGTCTGGCGGACTTCATGGAGAAGAGCCAGAAGCTCAAGAAGAAGGTCATCGGCGCGATGATCTATCCCGTCGCCGTGCTCACCTTCGCCGGCGGCATCGTCTTCATGATCATGTGGCTCGTCGTGCCAAAGTTCAAGATGATCTTCAAGGACTTCGGCGCCAAACTCCCCGCCGTCACCGAACTGCTGCTGACGATGAGCGATTGGCTGATCTACGGGTACGGATGGCTGATCATCCTTGGCTCGCCCATCGCGTTCATGATTTTCGTCAAGATCGTCAAACAGTTTTCAGCCGGCCGGTTTGCGCTCGATTGGGTAAAGATTCACCTGCCGGTGATGGGAATGATCGCCAGCAAGGGTTCCATCGCCCGGTTCACACGGACGCTCGGCACGCTCATCAGCGCGGGCGTGCCGATCCTCGAGGCGATCAACATCACCCGCGATACCGCCGGCAACGAGATCTATGCCCGGGCCCTCAACCGCGTGCATGACGCCATCCGCGAGGGCGATACGTTCGCCAATCCGCTGCGGGCCTCCAAGGTCGTCGACGCCCTGGTCGTCAACATGATCGACGTCGGCGAGGAAACGGGCGACCTGGACAAGATGCTCCTGAAGATCGCCGACAACTACGACGAGGAAGTCGAGGTACTCGTCAACTCCCTCGTATCGCTGCTCGAGCCGATCATGGTGATTTCGCTTGGTATTATCGTCGGCTTTATCGTCATCGCCCTGTTCATGCCCCTCGTCTCGCTGATCACAGCGGTCATGGGCCAGCGGTAATGAAGCGGCCCGCCTCGGCCAGAACGCGCACAACCGCCCGAGGGCTCACCGCCCTTGAGGCGGTTTTGCTGTTTCTGATCGTCGCGGCAGCCTTGGCACTGCTGGCAGGCCGGGTCGAGGGCGTGAGAACGGTTCTGCGCGAGCATCTCGCGACGCGGCAACTCGCCCTCTTGCAGGAGGCAACCCTGGTGTATTTCCTCAACCAGGGGACGTTTCCGCCGGGCTGCGGCGATCAGTCTTCCGCGCACACATGGCACGCCCTTGGGTCCGCTGCCCCCTCAGCCAAGGTTCTGGCTGGCTGGCCGACGCCCGGCAATCTCTCGGCAGACGGACCGGCCGATCCATGGCAACAGCCCTACCGCTATCTATACCATGACGGCGATTCGTCTCATCGCAGTGCCGACAACGGCGGCTGGCCGGTCTTCCAGTCAGCGGGCCCGGACCAGGAATTCGGCGGCATGTCTGAGCCCGCCCGCCAGGTAGACAACCGCAGCACGGACGAACTCACGCCGTAGGCGTATTACCAAACCACGACGGTCGATCCCCCCCGCACACACGACAGTCCCGCAGACCTGCACCTTCTGAGTTGTGGGCCACGTTCTGTCTTGTGACTCCGGTCCCTTGGTCTCCGGCCTTCCGTTACCCTTAATCCCGAAGCGTTGATACCGCCCGTCTTCTCGCGGTAGAATTCCCGGGTCACATGAGTTTCAACCATACGGCAAGGGAGACTGAGGTAATGGTAACGGCGATTATCCTGATGAAGGCGGACCGGGGAGGTATCGAGAAGGCGTCGCAGCGCCTCTTGAAACTGAAGGGCATTACAGAAGTCTACAGCGTTGCAGGTGAGTATGACATCGTCGCTGTAGCCAGGGTCCGTCAGAACGACGAACTGGCCCGGCTGGTCACGGACGAGATGCTAACGGTGGAAGGAATCGCCCACACAGAAACCCTGATCGCCTTCCGGCAGTTCAGCAACTTCGACCTGGCGGCGATGTTCGATCTGGACTGAAGCGCGGCCTCGCATCTAGACAGTACGGATACCTCAGAGCGATGCTGCTGCAAGCCGTGGCAGCCGTCCCAGTTGCTCGGCGACGGCTGCGCAGCCTGGCATTGCCTCATACCCCAGCTCGCGCGGTGTGCCAGGCCCGTCGCCTCGTGTATTGCCTTGACCTGGCACTGGCAGTCCCTCATCAGGCGCCTTGTTTCCTCCATCGTCTTCTGACGGTGTTGCACAATCGCCCGGCACTGCTGTATCGTTTCAGGCTTCCCGGCCGTCCCATGGACATGCCGGGCACGCTGTTGCTGTCCGACGGCCGGGTGCGGGCCCTCTGGGCCATCGCGGCCGGCTCAGCCAGCAGTCCCCCAGACGCAATCACCTTGAGTCGCAGGTAAATCCCCTTTCTGACATGCCTTACAGGCCTGACGCCCCCGCGAGCCATCCGTCCCCGCGTCACCACGGTATCCCCTGGTTCCAGGTAAGCCGCAAATGGTCGTGCGCCGGCCCCAAGCCCCCCGGGAAAGAGGCTGATTTTTCTGTTTACTTTTGACTTACGGGCGATTATAATCACGTCAGTATCGCCGTAGGAGGACGCGTACTACACCTAACAACTCATCAGATTTTGTTTCCGCGGTTAGTTTGTATTATTTGATTTTGCGCCTACCACCAGTTTGTCACGACGTGTAACTCGCCTTCACGCGTTGACGAGCTGATGAATATATGCAGCGAATTGTCGCGGGTTTATCGGTTCCTGGCTGTGCTCGACCTCGCCTTCGCGCACAGGCCTTTGATACGCCCGCCGCTTTTGGATGTCTGTGCTAAGAGGGAGAAGCACTATGTGGCTCAGGAGAACCACACTGGCTGCGGTTGCGCTGTCGATTATGCTGGCGGGGGCCGGCACGGTCCGTGCATCCGTTGTAGACTTTGACGACGTCACCCCTGTAACCTATTACTTCCCTGGACAAGGTATCATTACTGGCGGAATGACGCTGCCGGTAAGCAACTACGTATACGCGAACGGGGCAACGTGGCCTGCCAGCCTGGCCGCGATCGTCAACGGCGATCCCTACGGCCTGTCCGGCAGCGCCCTCGCGCTAACCAGCACCCAGGTAAGCGTTCCGGTTGCCACCCCGTCACCAGCCCACACTTCCTTCGAATATGCCGCCATCGACGGGACAGAAGGCGCTCTGCTGGTCAATGGACAGGTCTTCCGCTATCAGAGCGATCCGCTGGAACTGAACGGCTTGAGCCTCGGCGGTGTCACGCTCAGCGTCTCCGGTGCAGCCAGCGCCGGCGGATTCGACACGGGCACCCTGTCCATCGCCGGCCCAATCAGTTCTTTCCAGGTTGGCGGGGCAAACCTGATGGTCGACACGATCACCTTCACTCCCGAGCCGGCAACGCTCTGCCTGCTGGCTCTTGGCGGGCTCACCGTGGCACTCGCAAGAAAAAGTAAACGTTCTTGACTCGCCTCGCATCGTCGCTTTTGAGCGGCGATTGCGGCAGCTCAAGTTTTTCAGTGAGGGATCAGGGCCGTAGTGGGGAAGCTGCGGCCCTCTTCCTATGCGCGAAGCTATCGTCTCAGGACCGATGCCAGAATTGCCGCGATGCGTTCCAACTCGCCTTGGCCCTCCATGTGGTCGAAGGCAAAGTCCCCTCGCAACACCTTCAGCGCGTACCGCTCCTCCTCGACCTCGGTCCGGGTACGAACGCCCATCTGCCGCAGCACAGACACAATCGGGCTCCACCCCTGCAACGTGTATTGGAGGCCCAGGCCGCCTAGCACGGCAGGCAGCAGGAACCACCGCTTTGCCCGCACCGTCCCCAGCAGGATCCCCAGCAGCCCCAACCCGGAGATCCCCGCGCTCAGCATGCGATCGATATCCCACTCGTTATCCAACTCCCACAGCCGCTGGCTGATCTGGTCCGGATGAGCAGCATAGAAGCTGATCCGCTGCTCCATCTCCCGCACTATTTCCTCGTGGGTAGCATCACAGGTCGTCGAACTCGTTCGAGACGAAGCCGCCTGAATCATGACCGACCTCCTTCACCACCTGGTGTTTTCGTCAACGGCGGCGTGTCCAGCCACCGCCATTTGATTCTACGCCCGGCAGCAGGCGTCGCGCGTCATGTCGACTCCATCCTTTGCACGCTTTCTCGCGATCGACTCCGCAATCGGCACAACTGCCACGACGTCAGCCATCACCCCCCATCCCCCGATCCGCCCCTGTACCTGCGCAGCAGCCATGTCGCTATGGCCACCACAATGATAAGTCCCATCAGCCCCAACAGGATCCAGTGCCCACGCTTCGCCCACGCCAGCACATCCCGCCACGCCGGCCCCAGGAAGTACCCCAGCGACAGAAACGTCGTCCCCCAGATGATCGCCCCGCTGTACGCGAAAAGTGCGAAATTGCCGTACCGCATCCGGCTCATCCCGGCTGCGTAGGCAATCGCATGGCGTATCCCAGGAATGAAATAGCCAAACACCAGCGTCCATCGGCCGTACCGCTCAAACCAGGCGTGTACCTTCGCCATCCGTTCTTCGGTCAAATGCAGCCACGGTCCGACCTTGCGGATCAGCCACCAGCCAAACGTGCAGCCCAGCACGTAACTGAGCGTAATCCCGCACGCGCTGCCGAGGTAGGCTGTCGCCAGTGCCGCCGGCCAATGAAACTCCCCCTTGTAGATGAGAAACCCCGAAAACGTCAGCAGTGTTTCGTCGGGAACCGGAACCCCGACAATGCCCACCATCAGAAGCGAGAACAGGCCGAAGTAACCATAGTTTACAATCCAATGCGTGACGATATCCATCGCCTGCCTGTCTGCTGAAAACCTGTCCAAGAGGGCGTCGCTCGGCCGGTTCTTTTTCGACGCCCCGACCTGCATAATCCCGCGCCTGGACGGCGCCGCCTTCGCTGTTACTCTACCATCGCCGCCTGTTCCATCTGCCGCCGGCGCCTCCGAAGCCGCAGCAGCACCACGTATAAGACGACCGCAACAGCCACCAGACCAAATCCTATGCCTCTCTCCGCCGGAAGCCATTCGCGCACCCGGCGCCAGCTTGGCCCCAAAACGTAGCCGAGCAGCACGAACGTACACGTCCAGAGCAACGCACCCGAGTATGCGAACAGCGCGAAGGTCTTGTAGCGCATCTCCGTCATGCCAGCCGTGTAGGCCGTCACGTGCCGGATCCCCGGCAGGTAGTAGCCCAGCGTCAACGTCCACTTGCCGTACCGCGCGAACCAGTCGTGAACCATGTCCAGCCGGGCCGGCGTGATGCGTACCCACATCCCATAGCGGACGATCAGCCAGTGGCCCAGCGACCGCCCCAGCAGGTAACTCAGCGTGATCCCGCACATGCTGCCAGCCAGCACGGTCCCCAGCACGGCCGGTCCGCTCATCTCGCCCTTGTACACGAGATATCCCATGAGCGTCAGCAGCATTTCATCGGGCAGTGGAATCCCCACGATCCCCAGCACCAGCAGGGAAAACAGCCCGACATAGCCGTATTGTGCTATCCAGTGGGTAATCCCTTCCATCGCACGACCTCTACGCACTGCCCGTCGAACCCGCTGCAGCCTTTTTCAATGCCCTGTCTGGCGGGGGCCTCTGGCAGACTGTCCGCAAGGGGCAGGCCCTGCAGCCGCTTCCATCAACCCAAGGCCTCTTGAATGAACGCCGCCACGTGTCGACCCAGCAACCGGTAGCCGGCCTCATCGAAATGAACGCCATCCGGCAACAGACATCGATCGGCACCCGCCGCCATTACCGTTGCATACAGATCGTCGACCGCCACGCCCAGTCGGGTGCAAACCTCGAGTGCCTTCTGATTGTAAGCCACCACATCGGACTCATAGCGATCAAAGGGTTTTTGCGCCTGGTGACGACGCTCGTTGACCGGTGTGGTCGCGGCCCACAGGACTTTTGCCTCCGTCTGGCCCTGTAACGCGCCCAGGATCCGCTCGACGTTGGCCGCATACTCATCCAGCGGCACCTGGAAGGCTCCCGTGCGACGATCCCTCTTGAGATCGTGAAGGCCCGCGTTGACATGTATGACGGCCGGCTGTAGGGAGATCGCCCACTCGTCCAGCCGGACCAGCACATTTCTGCTATCGCCCCCGTTCTGCTCGGCCCAGACCACATCCGCTGCGCCAACCAGTCTGCTCGCGAACGACCTGCTGGTATCCCATCCGAATGGAATCACCAATCAGTACAACCTTCTTCATCTGTCGACGCCTTTCGCTTACACCTTCATCCCGCGCGTCAGATCGGCCGACAGTACCGGCCGATGAAGCATCAACGCCTGATCCTCCAGGTATCGCTCTGTCACCTGGCCGCCGGCATAGAACCGAAAACGGAAGTCATGCTCGCCCTGGTCGCTGAATCTGTCTCGCGGGTCGCTCCGCACGCACGGCTCGTGATGTACCATCCGCGGGCTGCGCAGCAACGTAAACCGCACCCGCCGCGGCAGCACGTCCACTGCAAACACATCCGGAGCGACTACAGCCACTACCTGTCCGTCCTCTCGCTGCAGCATCGTCCAGTCGCAGATCGGCCGTTCCGCGCCGTCCAGCGGCCGCGCCAGGCCGCCGCCCATTACGCCGTCTCGCCGGTCGCTTGCTCCACCATCCAACGGCATCACCAGTTTCAACAGTTTCAGTTGCTCGGCCCAATGAATGCGGAGTCGCAACTCGACAAATGGCTCGCCCGCATACACGCGATATTCCGCCATGACCCATGACTGGCTCAGCCGGCCCGTCTGAACGATCGCTGACATCACAGGCCCGGACTCCACCACGCTCGGCGCAGTCCACGCGACCGACGTCACAGGCACTTCCCCGTAGCGATCGGCCCTGTGCGACCACGTGTCGGTAAGGTCTTCGATCAGATCCAGCCGGGGCAGCGAAAGCCTCGCATCGCCGAAGACCATCTGTCCGTCGCGAACGTTTACCGCCACCTGGCCGTTGCCGATCTGTTCGACGTCTGTCTGCATCACTGAACGCCCGCAGACCGCCTGCCCGGTCTCGTCGATCCGCAACACCTGCATCTGCCCCGGTTCGAGTCGAACATCCACAACCAGCCGGACCTGCCCGTTGACCACGGGTTCCGGCGTGATCGCCTGGCACGGCACAGCCTGCCCCTTTTCGTCCACCAGGCGCAAATGGGACGACCAGCCGCGCCACACCAACCACGGCGCAATCTCTGCATAGCCCGCATACGGCCGGTCCGAAGCGTTGTACAAAACGACACGCTGCATCGGATCGTCCGGTAACCGTAATATCCGCTCTCGCAGGCCATACTGGATGACCTCGTCGGCCACCGCCAGGGCATGGCCCAGTTGAGCGTGCATCTGTTCGTACGCCGAAGGAATGCACGACCCGCCGAGCGTGTCATGGAAATGATTGAACACGACCTGCCGCCATGCCGGCCGCAAATCCGTCGCCGCTGCTTCCGCTCCGCCTGCCGAATCGTCCTGCATCAGCTCCGCCTGCCGCAGAAGATGCTCGCTTCGCCTGACACCGACCTTGATCGGCCGGTATACCGTGTAACACCCGATAGCATGATGCTGCAACTCGCCGGTCACCAACGGCAGGCTCTCGATCTGCGGCCGGATCGTCTCAAAGAACCGCTGCGGGCAGGAGAACTCCAGCTTGCAGCCGTCAAAACGCTCCCAGTTGTCCTTCAGCCAGGCGATCTGCTGCCTCGGTCGGCCCACCGCCATGGTCTCCCACCCCGAGGAAGCACATCGTATGATCAATTCCCTCGGGCAGTTCCGTCAGTGACGCCTCGATATGCCGCCTCACCTCGGCCGACCACGTTGTATAGGCACGGGCAATGCGAAACGTGACCACTTCCGCGCCGCCTTCGAAACCGCGCCAGCGAAACAACCTGGCCGGCAGCTTCATCTCGTGCTCCTGCGGCCGCATCATCACGTAGCAATCCTGCCCTGCTTCGCGCATCAGCGCCGGCAAGCCGGCTGCATGCCCGAACGAATCGACGTTATAGGCCACACGTGGAAACATCCCGAACCGGCCTGTGAAATACTCCTTACCCAGTTCGATCTGTTTGCGCATCGCAAAGTCGCTGGGCAGGTTACAGTCCGGTTGGATCCACCACCCGCCCACGATCGACCATCGTCCGGCCTCGACATGCTTGCGAATCCGGTCAAATAATGTCGGATCGACCCTCTCGATCTGCTCGTACGCCCACGCTTCACCACGCGTAAACATAAGATCCGGATGGGCATCGAGGCGGTCACACGCACTGCGACACGTTGCAAGCAGCGCAGTCCAGCCCCGCTTGCCACGGCCACAACCAGACCGGATCGAGATGCGCGTTGAAAACCAGGTGAACAGTTTTCATCTTTCGGACCCTTATGGTTACAGTTACGCTGAAAAAGCACGCCAGCGACAGGAAGTGTACCGGTTGGGCTGGCCGGTCGCCACTTGCCTGCCCGATAACATGCCCATTTTTTTGAGGTAGTACCGCTCGCAAGGTTAACGGACCCAAGCCTTCCCGCTTTCGCATGCGCCGGACAGCATGCTCCAGCGATTCGCCGGTTGCACAGTTGCCGTCAAGCGCGTATGCTGGCGTATAGTAAGTTATGCCTTGTTTGTAATTGGGGAGCGAGAGAGTGTTCAACGATCCATCCGATCAGCCCGACGGCCTGGAGCGCACTGCGGCGCACCAGGATGATACTGCCGGCGATAAGCCGGCGGTCAGTCGTGAGCAGTTCGCGAATGAACTGAACAACCACGGCATCTGGCTGCTTAGCACCGGCAAGCAGCAGATGGCGGCGCAGATGCTTCCGCCGCGCCTGTGCCGCATTCCCCGGCCTGACCACCGCATGGATCAACCTTGCGACCACCTTCGTGATGCTCGGCAAGTACGAAGAAGCCATCGTCACGATCCGCCAGGCAACCAAGGCCGGCGCCCTGAGTCGCGCGCTTGCGGCCCGCTATCGCAACACGATCCGCGAACAGATCAATCAGCAGTCCATGCTTCGCAGAAAACACCGGCTGCAGGACGTGCGCCGCCAGATCGATGACCGAAGTGAAAAGATTCTCATGCCCTCGCATCAGCCGCAGCCGATACGGCCCGCCAAACTGCATGAAACCGCCGGTTTCGGCGTCTTTACAGGCTATAGTGGCCTGCCCGGCGCATAAACGCGCATGTCATCCTGGTTCTGTGTCCGAGCACTATTTCAGATGTGACCATTGTCGGCCGGACCAGCGTCCGGAAACTCAGTACTCAGCGATGGACTAAAGACGTCGGCTCTGCTGTTCGTCGAACTCGCGGCGACGTTCCGACGCCTTTTTGAGGAACCGTTTCTCCCACCACGTCAGGCTCCCCATCCCCTGGCTGCGAATCTTGTCCAAGATGCGGTCGACCTTTTCCTCGTCGCCCTGCAACTCACGAATCTTCCGCTGCCACGCGCCTTCGCCCGTGCGCGGCGCCGGGGAGCAAACGCAGCCCCCATGGTTGGCCAGCGACGCTCCGCCCAGATCCAGGCCACGCCCGCCGCCATCCCGGCCAGATGTGCCGCCTGCGCCAGATCCCGTTCAGAGATCACGTACAGGGAGAACAGCACCGCAAACAGGACAGCCACCACGCGGATCGGCACCGGAAACAGGATCAGGATCACCACCATGCTCGGAAACAGCACGGCGACATGCCGCCAGGCAGCCAAGAATACTGCCGCTCGCCCCGATCAGCAGATTCGCCCCGTTGCCAATGGCATAATTGAGGAAGGCAAACCCGACACCCGCCACGATCCCGCAAGTCGTATAGAACGCGAAGAATTTCCTGCTGCCCCAGTACCGCTCCAGCGGCGGACCGAAGAAGAACAGGCCCAACATGTTCCAGAAGATATGCCCGACGCCGCCATGCAGGTATTGATACGTTACCCACCGCCATACCTGCCACGCCGGCGCTTCCGGCGGAAGGAGCAGGGCTCCCCACTTAAGCAGCGGATTGCCATGCGATCTGCGTCAGGGACGTAACCAGGAATACCGCGAGGCAGACGAGAATAATCGCCAGCACGGCCCGCGTGGGCTTCAGGAACCCGAGTCCTCCGCCGCCGAAGCCGCCGAAGCCCCCTTCGCCTTCCTGCGCATATGGCCTGTCACGCCAAGTCATAAACTACCTCTGCCTGCACGACCACGCACACAACGTCGCTATGGTTTTCGCGTCCTGGATCTCACCCGCGCCACGCCAGCCAGCGCCTCGTCGAGCGATACCGCCTCGACCTTTACTTGCTCGTCGGGCATCAGGTCCTGGCCGACCTGCTTGAGCCCCTTGCGCCACAAACACATGCAGAAACTCATTGGAGAAGCCCGGCGCCGTGTAAAAGCCAAACAACGGCTCCAGCAGACTCCCGCCTCATAGCCGGTTTCCTCCCGCAGTTCCCTCGCCGCGCACGCGGCCGGCAACTCCGGCGGCTCCAGTGTCCCCGCCGCCAGTTCCCATAACCACTTGCCGATCGTAACCCGGAAGTTCCGGATCATGACAACGGTCTTATCGTCCAGCAACGGCAGCAACACCACTCCTCCCGGGTGTCGCACGTAGGCTTTCCGTTCACCTCTCGGCCGTCGGGCAGTGCGCGCGTTTCCTCAACCACGTCAAAGACTTTGGTCTGCAGGAGTCCTGTCTGCTCATGTCGGCACGCACCTCTTCCAGCCGATTATAGAATGCTCACCGCCACGGGCCAAGCCACAAACAAACACGAGCGAGGGCTCTGCCGACGACCCCGCGTGCAGGACCGCCCACCACCGTCTGTCACAGTGGCCTTTTCCGGCGTGTCCCCTTGTCTTGTCTCCGCACCTCTTGTCACCCCCCTGCCGTTCCCGCCGTCCTTGTCAGCGCCCCGCCAGCGGCCCTATAGTGCGGCGCTTGATTTCCGGACATCGCTGGACAAGAGAGACTATGGAACCCAAACGCGTTGTGATTCTTGGTTCGACGGGCTCGATCGGCTGCTCGACGCTGGACGTCATCGCCGCGCTGCCGGGGCGATTCACCGTCGCCGGCCTGGCTGCCGGGCGTAATCATATCCGCCTCATCGAGCAGGCCCGCAAGCACGAACCGAAGGCCGTCTCCATCCTCGATCCCGATGCCGCGGAGCACTTCGGCCAGGCCCTTCCCGGGCTGCGAGGTATTGGCCGGTCAAACCGCGACCACCGCAGCTCGTCCAGGCACTGGAGGCCGATATTGTCGTCAACGCCGTCGTCGGCGTCGCCGGCCTGACCGCCACCCTTGAAGCCGTTCGCCGGGTCAAACGCGTCGCCATTGCCAATAAGGAACCGCTCGTCGTCGCAGGCCCGCTCATCCTGGCCGAGGCCGCCAAACACAACACCGAACTGACACCCATCGACAGCGAACATTCGGCCGTCTGGCAGGCCATGCTGGGCGGCAGAAAGGACGAGATCGTCCGCGTCTATCTGACCGCCAGCGGCGGCCCGTTCCGGCAGTGGACGGCTCAGCAGATGGAATACGCGACGGTCGAGCAGGCCCTGGCCCATCCGACATGGCAGATGGGGCGAAAGATCACCGTCGATTCTGCCACGATGGTCAATAAGGCGCTGGAGATTGTCGAGGCATGCCGTCTGTTTCATCTGGCCCCGGATTCGGTGCAGGTCCTGGTCCATCCGGAGTCGGTAATCCATTCGATCGTCCAGTTCCGTGACGGGTCTTTCCTGGCGCAGATGTCGTCCCCGGACATGCGAGTCCCGATATCCTATGCGTTGACCTACCCCGAGCGACTGGCCGGCCCCGCAACCGTGCTTGATCTTTATGCCCTGCGACAGTTGAACTTCGAGCCGCCGGACTGGCAGCGCTTCCCTGCCATCGATCTCGGCTACGAGGTCGTCCGAACGGGCGGCACCTCGGGCGCCGTGCTCAATGCCGCCAACGAAGTGGCGGTAGAGGCCTTCCTCGCTGGGCGAATTGCCTTCGGCAAGATCGTCTCTACCATACGGCAGGTGATGTCGTCGCACGAGTTGAAGCCTGCAGACGACCTCAAGGTGATATTTGATGCGGATCGCTGGGCCAGGCAGGAAGCGGCCGATATTCTCGGCCTGACCAGCCAGGACGACAAGCTCGGCGGCATGGTACTGCCATAGACGAACCAGCGGCGGATATTATTCGTTAGTAGTAGCGGTTCCAGGACCTGATGACAGGCCGGGGGCCGGCAGCATCAGACAAACAGGACGTTTGAAACAGGCATTACTCGTTGGCGGACATCATCGCCAGTGCTCGTCCGCTGGGGCCACCGGGCTGAATCTGCTTGATTCAGACGGGCAGGCAGCCGATGGCAACTGGCACAGTACCGTTGCCTTTTGCGCCACCAGTAAGTTAGGGTTACGCAGTAAACTTCTTCCGGACAACGTGGCAGGAGAGATCGTCTTGTCAGCAGATATGTTCTCCCCCATGGCCTTGGGGCTGTTTTCCTTGGAATCACTCAGTTCCATCGGACCGTTCCTGGCCTTTTTCGTCGGGCTGTCGCTGGTCGTGTTCGTCCACGAGTTGGGACACTTCCTCGTCGCCAAGTGGTGCGATGTCCGCGTCTCTAACTTCGCCATCGGATTCGGGCCGGAACTGTTCGGCTTCACCAGGGGCGAGACACGATATTCATTCCGCATCATCCCCTTAGGCGGCTACGTCAAGATGCTCGGCCAGGAGGACTTCACCGTCGACAAGGAAGGCGAACTGGCCGTCAAAGACGATCCGCGTTCCTACGTCGCCAAGCCGGTCAGCCAGCGAATGATGATCGTCTCTGCCGGCGTCGTCATGAACGTCATCTTCGCAGCCATCTTCTTCATGATCGCCTTCATGGTCGGCCTCAGTGTCATCCCAGCCAAGGTCGGCACCGTCATGCCGGGCCGGCCCGGCTTCCGTGCGGGTTTGCGTCCCGGCGACCAGATCCTGTCAATCGGGGACCATACCACTCGCGAGTGGTCCGACGTGACCATGCAGGTCGCCCTGTCCGATCCCGGCCAGACGCTCAATATGAAGGTCCGCGGCACCGATGGCAAGATCCGCATGGTCGCGGTCGAACCCGAATACAACCCGACGGACCGCTTACGGCAGATCGGCATTTTCGGCCCCGAAAGTCGCATCGTCGCCAACACCGGCGGCAGCGAAACGACCGGCTCCAACCAGCTGCAACCCAATGACGAGATCATCGCCCTGCGAGGCAAGCCCTTCAAGAACGTCAGTGACGTGATGCTGGCCATCGCCAGCGCCGAAGGTCGCCCGGTACCTTTGACCGTCAAACGAACCCTGCCCGACGGTAAGACCGAAGACGTCAACGTCCAGCGCCGCGCCCGCATCGCGCTGGTTTCAGGCGAAGATCCCAGCCTCCTCGGTGCCACGCCACGTATGCGGATCAGCGATGTCTCGCGCCAAAGGCGCGGCCGCAGCGGCGGGCCTGCGTGCCGGCGACGTCATCGTCAACTGGGACGGCATCGTCAACCCGGTGTACACCCAGATCCAGAAAGACATCAGAAAATATCCCGACGCAGACCAGCCCGTCTGGATCCTGCGCGACGGCGAGTCGAAGCCCCAGATGCTCCTCGTTCGCCCGCAGACCCCGTTCCGTTTGACTGGCGGCAGCAAGCCCAGTGTCGGCATCGGCTATCGCGGCGAGATTGACGAGTGGCATCTCGTCCTGGCCAGGGTCGAGAAGGACAGCCCCATGGGCGAGGCCGGCCTGACTGCCGGCGACCGCATCACCGCCCTGGCTGGTCAGAAGGTCGCCAACTGGTACGAGCTGATCAACCACCTCAAGCAGAACGCCGGCAAAACGGTGTCCATCACCTATGTCAATCAGGATAACCAGGCGCAAACGGGCCAGCTGGCCATTCCACGCAGCCTCTATGCCGAACTTGGCCTGAGCCCCTGGCCGAACAGTGTTATCATCGCCATCAACGGCGAAAAGAGCGTCCAGGCCACCCAGCCTGACGGCTCCATCCGCGAGTACAGCGTCAGCATTCCCGAGGGTATCCATATCGCCCTCCAGCAGAATGTCGGCAAGACCATCGCGATCGAGTACCAGGTCGGCGACCAGGTCAAGACCGCCGACGTCAAGGTCACGCCGAACCTGGTCGACCCGTGGTTCATGCAGATCCAGTTCGTTCAGTCGTTTATGACCTACAACGAGCAGACCGAACTGCAGACCAGCAACCCGCTTGTCGCTCTGGACTGGGGCGTCCGGCGAACCTGGTACCTCTTGATCAACACCTACATCACGATCAAGCAGATGCTCTTCACCCAGCAGATCGGCGTGGAGAACCTCTCCGGCCCGGTCGGCATCGTGCGCATCGGCACGCAGGTCGCCGAAGCAGGCATTCCGCAGACTGCTCTACTTCCTGGCGTTTTTGTCGGCCAACTTCGCCGTGGTCAACTTCCTGCCCTTCCCGATCGTCGATGGCGGGCACTTCATGTTCCTGCTGATCGAGAAGATCAAGGGCAAGCCCCTGTCGGTCCGCGTGCAGATGGTCACACAGGTGATCGGCCTGGCGATGATCCTTGGCGCCTTCGCCTTCCTGACCCTCCAGGACATCATTATGTGGAACAAGCGGTAGACCAGGCCGCACGACCAAACAGATACATTCCAAGGTAACGCGCCCGCCCCGTCCGCGGGCGCGGCCGTGCCAGGAACTAGAAACGTCGTGCCACAACACGTGCCGCTGAACCAATCGCTACGGAACCCGCCATGTTTGTGCACCGACGCACGCCGCACTATCATTGAAGCCGGCACGTACTCCGATTAGAGTTTGGATATTGGACGGATTCCAAGACCCAGAGTCTGCACTCGACCGGAGCCGAAAGGATGTTGCACACTTTTCTTATATGCTTGCTGATCTTCCTGGCCAGGATCAGTGATGTCACCTTGGGCACGATCCGCACCATGGCGATCGTTAACAGCCAGCGAACCCTCGCCTGGTGCCTGGGCTTCTTCGAGGTGCTAATCTGGATCTATGCCGTCTCCGCCACGCTTCAAGGCGCTCTGGAATCGCCCCTTCTGGCGGTCGCCTATGCCCTGGGCTTCGCTACCGGCAACTACGTCGGCATTACCGTCGAAAAGAAACTGGCTCGCGGTGAGCAGGTCGTCCGCATCTTCACGCGCTGCGGCCCCGAAGTCGCCCGCCAGATTCGCTGCCTGGGCGTGGGAGTGACCCAACTGCAGGGCGAAGGGCGAGACGGCCGGATCGACGTCCTGTTCGTCAAGACCCGCCGCAGAGACACCCCACGCGTCACCGCTACGGCCCGCCGCAGCGACGAGGCCTGCTTCTATACCGTCGATACCATCCGCTACTCATCGAACGTCGCCCTGGCCGCCGCCCGACAGTCCACCTTCCGCAGCGTGCTCAAGATGAAATAGCCCCCATGTGTGTGCTGCTGGCAGCCTGTCTGCCTGTGCAAGGTATTGAAGAGATTCCTGCATTTCCTCTGCACCCTCCGCGTCTCTGCGGTACACCCGCCGTTGTTGCACCCAAGACAATGAATCGCAGCGTGTTCGGTCGCCAACGCGTCACCTGGCGTTATAATGTCTCAGGCGTCGCAGCATTTGCCCGACGGCAGCAGACAGGTTCAGACGTCGATCCCACGGAATCAGGAAAGGAACGAAACACATGGGAACCACGGATAATCTGCAGGATGCATTCGCAGGTGAAAGCCAGGCCAACCGCAAGTACGTCGCCTTCGCACGCAAGGCCGAGGCCGACGGCTATCCCCAGATCGCCAAGCTCTTCCGCGCCGCCGCCGAGGCCGAGACGGTGCACGCCCTCGCCCACCTTCGCGTCATGGACGGCATCAAGTCGACCGCCGACAACCTCCAGGCCGCCATTGACGGCGAGGGCTACGAATTCCAGCAGATGTACCCGCAGTTCCTCGAAGAGGCCGAAAAGGACGAAAACAAGCCGGCCCAGACCTCCTTCCGCCACGCCATGGCTGTCGAGAAGATCCACCACGACCTCTATAGCGAGGCCCTCAAGACGCTCCAGGCCGGCAACGACCTGCCCGCCGCCACCATCCACATCTGCCCTGTCTGCGGCAACACGGTCAAAGATGGCGTGCCCGACCGCTGCCCGATCTGCGGGACAGCCGGCGAGAAGTTTGTAGAGATCGAGTAGAGCCGTTTCAGGTTCTGCATAATCAATAACATCCAGCCCTCCAGGCCACAGACGCCTGGGGGGCTGAGATTGCGGACCTGCCTGAGAACCTTAACGAGGCTGCCATGCAGGCAGCATGCGGACTTGTAGCGATATCTATACGTATGCCATGCCCGCCCCGCAGTCGCTTCTTATTTGACCTTACCCCTCGCTGGCGTCCCGCACCAACCTGGAGGCGATCTGCACCCACTTGCCGATTCGTTCCGGCTGGCCGTGAAACGTGTGCGTATCCTTCATGATCATCTCGAGGCAGCAGCCTCTTGCGATCTCCAGCGTCTGGCGTGTCGTCTCTTCGACGGCATCCCAATCGACCGTGGGGCCGCAGATCATCGTGGGATTCGGCTTCCACGAGAAAACATACTTGTTCCCAAGTTTCGCGGCCGCGGTCTTGCGGTCAAACCATGGTGACACGGATACCCGCCGCACGAATCAGGGTCGCCGCAGGAAGCCGACTGTCGAGTTCAGTATCCGCCCGCGGATCGCCGACGCCTGCCCGGCCTGGTTCTGCTTCTTGAGGTCCTCCAGGTTCGCCCGGCAGAACACACAGCCAAGATGCTCCAGGTGAAACGTCACGTAATTGTCCCAGTCCGCCTCCAGCGTTCCCAGCAGATGGGCACCGATCGTACTGCGCTTCGGGCAGCTCAAACGCTGCTCCTGCCAGATCTCCGCCACGGCTGCATCGAGCTGCTCCGGCAGACTGCGTAAGAGAATCGGCGATACCATCTCCCCCTGCGTCGCCGCCGTCCCGTACATACTCCTGCAGCTGCTTGAGGTACCGGTGCTTCAGCAGCGCCACCTGTCCCTCAGCGACCGCCGCCACGGCAGCAATGTCCTTGTTGCGCAGCTGGCAGTAGAAGATCATCTCGATGACCTTCAGATCGCGCAGTTTCACCGACTGCTTCAGATCATTGATAAGACGCGCCAGCCCGCGCGTCATCGCCGCCCGCTGTAGGTCCACCTGTTCATCCTGCCGGACGTACCAGCTGGCTGTCGCTCCCGGCGACATCAGGCCCTGCTCAGCGTCAGTGCCCTCATCATCGTCCGCCGCGCGATACAGATCCTGCAGCAGACAGACGTTCGCCTTTCGGCCGCGATACCAGTCAATAATCCGCCGCCGCAGGATCCCGAACAGGTAGGTCTCGACACTCGCCTGCTCGCGGTAGCCCTCCAGCCCCTTCAAGAAACTGATGAACGTCTCCTGCACGATATCTTCGGCATCCGCCGCCTTGCCCACCTTGGAGCGCGCAAAGGCCACCAGCCGGCCGGAGTAGCGGTTGACCAGTTGCGTCCAACCCTCGCTACTGCCTTGCCGGATCTGTTCGATAAGGTACCGATCCGCCTGTGTCAGTTCGCTCATGTTCGCTGAACAACTGTCCGTTGTCTGTCGTCCGTTGTCCGTTGTTTGTCGTCAGCCGTTCGTTATCCGTAATCCCGCTCTTTGACTCAATTCACTTCCACCGGAGCCTCTGCCAAGAACCGGGCCTTGCTATCCCTGCAACGGACAACGAACCACGAACAACGGACATTTCTAACCGCGAAGCAGCAACACCAGAAAGATCCCACCCGCCAGCACCGCCAGCGCCATCGCCCGCAGCGACCACACGAAATACCCTCGCGTCACCGCATTCAGGAACGCGTACACCAGACATACCAGTGCCAGCACGCCGAGCATCGATAGGAGCGTCCGCCTGCCATGCCGCTGCAGCGAAACAAACTCCTTGTCCAGTTTGCTGGCCAGCACCGCGACCCTGCGAGGCGAGGCGTCTACAAGCAACGACGTCTGCCAGATCTGCCCATACGGGGCCGTCAGACACTGTGTGAAGCGGTCGGCAATCACCTGGCAATCATCGAGCGAGGCGGCGATCCGCTGCCGCAGCCACTGGCCGTTCGCGCCCGCCAGGCTTTCATCCATACCCGAAAGCCGGGTCCGCATCTTCTGCACGAACGAGCGGTTCGATATCGGCCACAGCCAGGCGCATCGCCTCCTGCCGCGACTCCTGCTCGCTGGTCGCCGGCCGTTGCGAGATCGCCACCATGTACGTCTTCTTGCGATTCTGATTCGCGAACGCAGCGAAGTTGCTCAGCCAAGGCACGTCCTTGAACTGCGCCTGTTCGGAGATGATACCCTTCGGCGCGAAAACGTCGACTCGCGCCCAGTTGAAGACAACCGTGCTTGGCGGCGGGCTGTACAGGCGAACCAGTACGACACCGTCCTGGATCCCGATGTCCTCCTTGTCCGCCTGCACGAAGCCGATCGTTGCGTCAGGATGCGTCTTGTGGAGCGTTTCCACAGCCAGCGTTAACAGCTCCGGCCGCACCTTCCCCTGCACCTGAATCTCTTTCGGCTCTCGTGTAACCAGCCGACGCCATCCACTTGCTGTCCGCACGAAGCAATACCGCCTGGACAGCCGACGTGTCCGAGGGATAAACATTGGCCCGCCACGTATCAACGACATCACTGAACAGCTGCTGCCGTACCGGCAATTCCTCCGGCGCCTGTCAGCCGCTGCAGTATCTGGCGCAACGTCGCCGGTCTCGTCGTTCAGTCCCGCAGGGACGGCAGGCAATAGCCCAGGACGCAAGTCCTGGGAACCGCCAGGCCCAGGATCTTGTTTTGCTGGTTCTTCGTATTCCAGTGCCGTAGGCACGGCAGAATCTCTCATCACCCGCTCGGCGTCCACGGATCCGTCCGGCATTTGATGAACGGTAAACATCCCCAGGAACAGGATACCCGCGACCAGCAACACGACCAAGACCACAACAGCCGGCCGTACCACGTGCGCAACAACACGCCACACCACCCCAATCGTGCCCGATGCTAGCCCCACCAGCCCGCCGATCAACCCAAAGACCACCCCGAAAACCGCTCCCGCCAGGCCCACGACGAGCCCAAAGAGCCCCGCCAGCAACCCGATCGCAATCCCGAATATCGCCCAGGCAAATCCGTCCAACATGGCTTAGACTCCTTTGCCCGTTGATGCCAAGGGTTCCTGCGGCCTTCGCGCAGGCCACGCCAGCACGAGGACCGATCCTAGCAGCACCAACCCGGCGAAGAACAGCCCGGGACGCTCAGCACCTTTCCACAGCATCTGCACCGTTTCCAGCACATGCCCTTCTCGCATCTGGTGCAAAGCCATGCTCAGATAAGGGGGATTGTCGGGCGTTACAGCCATCCAGAACAGGTACGTCGACACAACCGTGCCGATGCAGCCGACCACTGCGCGCATCATGTGAGCGCCGCCGGCCCGGCCACGAGCGAACGCCAGCAACGAAGCCGCCGCCAGCGCAGCCGCCCCGGTCGCCACCAGGTAGATCCCATTGACCATATCCGACGGATAGCCATCAACAGCCAGCTTGAACAACGGCGTCCGGGCGATCTCCGGATGGACCGCCCCGGCAACCGTCAACCCCGGCACAAGCAGCGCCCCGGCAACCCCAACCACCATGGCAAACAGCAGCATGCTCCCGCCGAAAAATGCCAGCACCGGGTTCGTCGGATCGCGCCAACTGCCGACCTGCGAATTCGTCAACGCGGCACTTACGCCCTCAAGCCCGGCTGCAGCGTCATCGCGAGTTGCCGCACGCGGTTCCTGCTGACCATCATCATCTGACGCCGCTTGCATCGTCACTTGAGTCCCTGCCGTCTCCTCTCGCCGCCGAACTTGCTCTTCCTGCCAGCCGACAGGTCCGGCCGCCGCCATATTCGGCAGTTCCTCGTAACTCCGCCAGACAACCAGCCGGCGCCCCTGCCGATCATAGAAGCCTCCAGAGGCGATCATGATCAGGTCGATTAACGCCCCGATGCCGAACAACCCGCTCGTTACGAGCCACAGCAGTCCGGTAGCCACCTTGCCCACGTAGAACCGTTGCAGCCCGAACACGCCCCCAAACACCGTCAGCAACAGCGCCACCAGTCGCTTGTGCGGCGACACGCCCGGCGGCAACAGCCGGTAACCGTCCGCCGTCCACACGCCGACCGGCTTGCTACCATGCGCGTAATCAGCCTGCCAGCCTTGCCTTCGTGCGTGTCGATCCTCTGGCTGCTTACGCTGCTCGTGCCAGGCACGAACCCCCTCGCGAAGCTCATGTGCCCCAACCACGACGTCCTTGATCCCTTCCATCGCCCCTGATAACCGTCGACCTCGTCTGGCAAACGGATCGAACGGACATCCGACCTGCAGCGCCAAGGGATATCGCCGCCAGAACGCCGACCACGAAGGGCAGATTGCCATCGAGGCATCAAATTGGCAACCATACCCAATAAGATAGCCTTGATTGCATGCCCAAGCCTGATCCTGTTCCCGCCGCGCGGGTCTACGATGTGCGACCAATCCATTAAGAACAAGGGGATAACAATAGCCAGAATCGTCCCCGCCACACTTCCATAGCCAATGATATACTGCGGGCCAATGGACAATGCCTTGAAAAGCGGTATCGTAAATCGCCGCGCCACAGCCCCGCCATGATTGCCGAAAGGCCACCATAAGCCAGGTGCTGCACGACGCCGGGTTCGGATCGCACCTGCCTGCCGAAGACTCGTTCCGCCAGCGCCAATCCGCCGCAGGCGTACAGACTGATGACGAAAACAGCAAAGCCCGATACAACGGAACGCCCCGACCAGCCCGGCGTATTGCCGATGATTGCCCCTGTACCAACTCCCAGCGCCGCCGTGCCAGCAATGCACAGCACTACCCTCTGCAATCTTCCAAGCGGATCCCGCTTCGGATCGACGGGCGGTCCCTCCTGCACGGCCGACCCTGCCTGCTGCGGGCTGTCCGCCGCAGTCTGTCCTTTCTTGCGTGCGGCCTTCTCTCGCATCCGCTCCCTGGCCCGCTCAAATCGCTTGCTGATTTTCTCGCCTGCCTTCTCGAGCCTCTGCTCAACGCGGTCCATCTTCCGGTCAAGCCGATCCGCCCAGTCATTCTGTCGATCATCGGCGGCATCGGGCACACTCCGCTCCTCGCCAAGACCCACATTCCCCGACGACCCCGGCCCGCCAGCCGAAACCTTCCGGGCCACCCGGTCCGCCACCATCGTTAGACTGTCCGGGGAAAAGCACGAGACGCTCTGCTGGATGTGCGCCGCGCCGAACACCGCCTCGACCATCTGCTGCGCCGTCTGAAAGCGATCTTTCGGGTCTTTGGCAATCGCCTTGCGGATCGCGGTAGCAAACGGCTCCTCGATACCCGCAAGGTCCGGCTCGTCGACCATATGCTTCATGAGGATCTCGCCGGGACTCGCCCCCAGGTACGGCGTCTGGCCCGTGAGCATCTCATAGGTCATGCAGCCCAGCGCATAGATATCGATGCCGCGATCGTAGTTGCCCTGCCCGATCTCCGGCGCCATGTAATGCACCGTACCGACGGTGATTGTCTGACCGGAATGTTTGCTCTCGCTGATCGCCTTGCTCAGCCCGTAGTCGCCGATCTTGACGTAACCGTCCTCGTAGAACACGTTGCCCGGCTTGAGATCGCGATGAACGATGCCGCGATCGTGGAGATAGGTCAGCCCCTTGGCCATCTCCCGGAGAAAGAACGCCGTCTTCTGCGTCCCCAGACCAGCCGGCGATTCATCGATCAACTGCCGCAAAGACGGCCCCGCCACGAACTCCATGATCACGAAAGGCCTGCCCTGCTCGTTGTATCTGACGTCGAAGATCGTGACCAGGTGCGGGCTCTTAAGGTTCATGCACTGGCTGATGCCGCGCAGTTCGATAGCCTCATGGCCCTGCACGACCTTCAGCGCCACCTCCCGGCCGCTGTCGGACAGCGCATAGTAGACTTCTCCGAAGCCGCCCCGCCCAGCCGCGCCTGAATCGTAAAGCCCTCCAGGGGCCGATCGCCATGCTTGTAGGTGTATCCCTGCATCGTCATAGGCCTCGCGAAACAGCGAAACGACTTGTCAGTTGTCCGTTGTTCTTTGTCAGTTGTCCGTTGTTGGTTGTCCGTCGTTTGTTGCCTGAACCATCCCATCCGCGAAACGTCACTGGATTAAACCAGCCCAACCACTGTCCAGAACGTCTTCCTCCGTGCCGCGGCGCCTCCGTGGCGAAGACCGTTTCCCTTCCGTTGCAACGGACAACGGACCACGGACAACCGACTACACACCAGTAACAACCATCGACACCGCCCCAATCCTTATACTCGTATCCAGCGGCAAGGCTGCCGACGCCTCAAGCCTCTGATCGCCGACCTCTATCGCCTCCTTCGTCTGGGCACACAGCCAGCCGTCTCGCACGTACAGCACGATCGGCTCCGCCAGCGCATCCGCCCGCACGTGACATGCCGACCCCGGCCCGACGATCATCTCCCGATCCAGCAGGATCACCCGTCTCGCATCGGTCTTCGGCAGCCGGGTGCCCGCCAGCTGCAGCACCGCCGACGTACTGGCTGCGTTCGGCACGGTGAATTTCACTCGGCACCGCGCCGAAAGCGCAATACTGTCGCCATCCGCGAGCAACCGTCGCGTTACCGCCCGGTCGTTAACAAGCACCTCCTCAGCCGACCGCAGGAAGTAATCCTCTTCCGACCGTTCGATCGTCACCAAGGCCAGCCCGGATTCCGCCAGCAACGGCACGTCAGCCGCATCTGACGAACGAGCCGGCCCCACCGTCACATGCTTGCCCCGCACGACGAGGTAGCTGCCCACCCCATCGACGTGCAGCATGAATCTATCCGGCAGTCCTCTATCACTGGCACCATCCATTCGTACACGCCCCCCACCAACCGGCTTCACTACATCATCCTGCTTCAAGGACGCGAATCTTTCAGTTGAGGTAGCAGGCCGCGATGCGATCAGCCCCAAAGGCCCACTAGCCAGACAGCTGATCGCCTCTGCCGCCTGCCCTGCCGCCTCGACCGCGTTAGCCAGCCACTTCGCCTCCGGAAGGATCGACGACAGCTGCCGCAATGTCTGCTCCGCCTCGCGCAGCCGGCCCGACTCCACCAGTTGCCCCGCCGACCGACACTGCTCGACGATCCGCCCCATCTCCTGCACGCCCACGGCTTGCCCCGCCAACGGGGTAAGCCGTTGCAGCAACATGTCCGCCAGATCGACACGCCCTGAGACCAGGGCCTTGCGAATCTCGCCGGTCGCCTCCTCAGTCAGCCGCGCCGCCAGTTGGACCAGTTCAGCGTTGGACGCATGTTGCTGCCGCGCATCCAACACGAGCCGGATCGCCGCATCCCAATCCTGCCGCTCCAATGCGGCCCTGGCTTGGGCAATCAGCGATTCCGCCTGGCCACGCCGCATCGCCACCTCTCGTAGAAGCCTTGTATCATGAATCCTCTGCGACCCGTCTACCCCGAGCAGATCCTCCGCCACGCTCAGCCGCCCGTTGTCCACCTGCTGCCGAGCCGCCGCAACCGCCTCCGCCTTATGCTGCTGGGACTGGCGGCTCGCCATCAATGCCGACGCCGCGCTCGCCTGAAGCGCCGCCACCTCCGGCCGACCGCCGCCCAGACGAAACGCCTTCTGTGCGTCGCCGAAGGCCTGCTGGTGTCTCCCCGCCGCCAGATGCTCCCGGCCTCGCTGCACAAACGCCGTGACCAGTCGGTTCAGCAGATCCTGCCCCCTGCGGTGCCGCCGCACCTCGTCAGCCTCGACAAGCTCGCAGGCCTCTTCCAGCCGGCCGTCCGCCAGGGCGATTTCAGCTTGTTTGATCCGCAAGATCAGCACGAGACGGGCTCCATGAACGTTACCGATACCAGTATACCACCAGGAGTCATTGCCGCTAAAGGTTGTTACAGTTGTCGTTTGAAGCCTTGGCGTCAGCCGGGGTTGCGCTTATCCTTGCCGACATTGTGCACACCATCGTGCGGGGCGAATGCCTGCCCACGAACCATCCCGCGGCAGGCAAACGCCCACTCAACCGCCTATCACCCGCTACTGCGGCACCGTCACCGCATCCGGCTCCGCCTGGCTGTACTGCTCGTCGTCCACCGGCCCCTCGCTCTTCTGTGCCTGCGGACTGGCCGCCGGCTTCGGCGCGAAGTAATCATCAACCTGCTGCACCAGGTCCTTCTCATTGATCGTATCGACCGGCACTTCCTGCACGAACGTACTCTCATGCGCAAGCACGCGCTCCGCCACGTCCAGCCGATTCTTGATCTCGTTGATAACCTTCTCGGTCTGCGCAAGTTTCGAATTGTCCATCTGGAACTGCGAACCGACCGACGCCGCCTTGATCAGCCGATACTGGCTCTCCAGGCCGGCGATACGATCCGCCAGCCGGATCTTCTGCTCCTTCGCCCGGTCGAGCATCTGCACGGCTGCCTGCAGCGACTTCTCGCGACTGGTCAGCAGCCGCTCCTTGCCCGCCAGAACGACCTGGCTCTCCTTGAAATTCTCGAACCGCCGCGCCAGATCGGTTTTGACCTGCTGCCGGCTGAACTCCATCCCGCCGAAAGTGTAGCTGGCCTTCTCCGCGGTCACAGCGTCACGCAGCTTCGTGATCCGCACCTTCTCTACAGTCATCGCCTGCTGCTGCTTCTGGATGTCGCCCTTGAGGTCGGCGATCGCAACCTCTTCCTGGGCGATCAGCCGAACATTGGCATGCATCTCGGGAATGATGTCGTCGAGCATGTCCCGTGCCCTTTTGAGTTCAAACTCCAAGGGCACAGCGTCCTTGACCGCCGTCCGCACGGACTTTGCCGAGGCTGCGCACGCAGCTGAACAGGTCGCTGCCGAAGAGCAGCCCCCCGACCAGCAACGCCCCACCCGCCCCGATCGCCGTATACTTCATCCACTTGAAGATCATGATCCTGTCTCCTGCGCAACAAGTAGCCAGATTACCTGCCATGGCCGGACCTCCGGCCACACACAGGGATAGTCGCAGGGAAGGCAGGACTATTTCAGTAGGTCCGATAAGCACGCAGGACATCAAGACATGCCCAATCGGCTTCAGGCTCCGTCACACATGCAAATGCCAAGAGGAAGACTTCTGTGGACAGTCGGCGCATGGCAGGGAAAAGGCCAATGCCAGGCACTGACGCAACAACAACACGTCGTGCCGCGCTGCCTTTCCCTATCTTTCGCCTCCGTGTCTCCGTGCCTCCGTGGTGAGATCAAACCTCACTTCCCGGAAGGTGCCGACGCCAGCCGCGCCGCCACCGCCGCCCGCAGCTGGGCAAACTGCTCCGCCGTCAGGTTGTTGAAAATCGTCTCGCCGGCCTCGTCGGTGAACCGCTCGGCTGTCGTCCCGTGCAGATCGAGCAGGCCTGCCAGCAGGCCGTTTATCTGCTCACGATCGTAGCCCATCTTCCGCGCCAGCAGCGCCAGGTACTCCACATCCTGCTGGCCGCGCCGCAGCGCCTTCAGCCGCACGCTGCAGACGACCGGTTCATCGGCAGGCGACCCCGCCGGCGCCGGCAGCAATACCGCCGTATCAAGCGGCTCGCGGTAATTGGCCTTACTGCCGATCGTATCCCACGGCACCAGCCCGTCGCCACCCAGCAGGTAAACCGCTACCGGCCAGGCCTCCGCATTCAGATTGCTGTTCCGGACCGGGTTCAACGCGCCATACGGATAGAACTCAAACCCTCGTCGCAACAGATCCTCACGGCACCGGCTCTTGCCGAAGAACGCACCTGCCCCGACCACTTCCATATCAACCACCTTGTCAAACCATTCGCGCTGCATGTACGGCCGGCTGATGTCGAGACGGAACAGGAACTTCGTATCGCGCTGATCCACCGCCGCCGCCTTGAACAGCCGGGCCCAATACCGCAGGGCCAGGTAGTCGTCACGATGCTGCGGCTCATCCAGCGCCCAGAAACCAAGCTTGCCCTTGGTAAAGCCCTGCTTGGCGTTCAGGAAGAACTCCATCTGCGTCCGCGTCCACCCCATTTTCTGGAAGTGCTCGATCCAGTCCCGGATTACCGCCTCCACCGTCGGGGCATACTCTTTATCCATCAATGATTCGATCGGCCCGGCCTTGAGGTAGTGCTCCTCGAGGCTCGTCGACTTGAACGCATAGTGATCGCGGAAATTGACTGGCCAGGCCTCGTTGAACGGCAGATACTGGCTGGCCAGCGGCACGCCCGCTCCGGGCATGTTCTTGAACGCCGAACCATCCAGCAGCGGCGCAAAGTACGAGTCATACTTGCTCCAATCCGCCACGTGCATCTTCGCGCCGTCCCCCGCCAGCGGCATCTCGAAGATCGACTTGAGACTGCCGTTCTGGGAATACGGCAGAACGTTCAGCGTCGTACGGTGCGCATGTGCGATCCGGTACCACGCATAATCCTTCGTCAGCGCCGCAGACGAATACGCATTCAGTTCACAGTTGAATGACAGTTTGTCCGGCAACGTCACCGGCCACACCCGCAACTGTACCGGCACCGCAACCGGTCCGACGCCGGCCGCCGAAACCGTCACAGTTCCTTGATAGCTGCCAGCCGGCGCATCCTTCGGAATCCACACATCGACAAGCACCGACTGGTTCCGCTGACCCGGCACCTCGTTGTCCGCCGCAGGAATGCTGAAGGACTTGCCCGCCTGCAACGGCAAACACACCTCGCCCTTCCACACCGTGTCCTTCAAATACCACAGCCGATAGCCCCGCACATTCGTCGCCGGGATCTCGAACCCGTCGGGCCCCTTAATATCGGCAGTCTTGACCTCGACCCCCTCCAGCGGCGGCTTGACCGCCTCGATCGCCAGGTTGAATGCAACGACCTCGTTCCGGCCGCCCGCCAGCACGATCACCCCGTCTTTGCCATCCCACACATCGTTTCCGCGACGATACTCGCCCGCAGGCTTGCCGGAATAGTCCTGGATCCCGACCTCCTCCAGCAGATTCCCACTGACGGGGTTGGCAGCCTGGCACTGGTCATACGCCCATATCCGCACCTTGCCGTCGTACGTCTTTGGCTCACCGGTTGCGTTCGCCTTGCGACCGAACGCCAGCGCAGCGGGCAACGGCTTGGCCGGCGAAACCGTCCCCTTCGCCCGGCAGACCGCCGACGCCTTTCCATCCGGCCCGATCGCTGTAACGATCACCTCGATCGGCTCGCCGGCCGGCAGGTCGTCAATCACCATCGACATCGCGCCGGTCTTCGGCCATGGCGTCCGCCAGCGAGCCAACTCTTGCGAAAGCCCATCGCCGATCCGCCACGCCACCGCCAGCCGATTGGTCCCGTCCGCCACCGCCATCCTCAGCCGGACCGCCCCGGACCGCAGCGTCGCAGCATCGCTGGCCGGCTCGACCTTCAGGTTGCTCACCGCCGGCGGAGGCTCTGTCGGCCCATCCATCCCACGAACGACCAGATACGGCTTGCTCTCCGACTCACGCGTATAGACGTGATAGTCGATATTCGTCTGCCCCTTCTCCTCGAACAGCGCCAGCCCGCTGCTTCCCCCGCTGATCATCGCCTGCACGATGTCCGCCGGCACGTCGACCGCGACCCAGCCATCCTTCTCATGCCGCACGGGCTCCGTCTGATACAAGGAGTTATCGCCGCCGAGAATGACATCGTTCAATTCGCTCTGCGGGTCCGCCCAGCGACGTTCGCCAAAGACCGCCCAGTTCGACGTCGCCCCGCCGCCCTTCGTCTCCGCCTTCTCGCCCGTGCCCTTACCCTCGTTCCACGCCGTTGAGACGGTCGAGACGCTCACGAGCCGGAGATTGTCGGCATCCGGCGCGTCGACCAGCCGCAGATGGAGCGTCGCTCCGCTGGCCTTCAGGCCGCGCGCCTTGGCCACATCAAAGTCCGCCAGGTAGAGGAACGAGCTATCGTGAAACTCAGGCAGATAGTGAATGCCATGGAACGGCACAACCTTCGCCGCCCCGTAGTTGACGTCATACATGCTGCTGCGGTCCAGCCCTTTGAAATGGAACACGCCGGTGTCCGCGGTGCATTCCAGCCGGACCGTCATCTCTCCCGCTGGCGCCGCCTCGTCTGCCCTTGCCACGGCCGTCGCCGCGAGCACACCAGCCACCAGCAACAGTCCTGCGCCGGCCACTGCTATCCTCATCTTGCGGCCCATTCCCGCAACACCATGGCGGTAAGACATATCCGTCTCCCTTGTCCCCCTGACGCACAAATGTAACCACGGCGGCACATTGTCCGGCTGGCCGCATAGATGTGCAATACTGGCTTGTCGCATTCCAAGGAGTACAATTGCAGTTTGTTGACATAGTTGGAGCACAAACATGATCGATTGGAATTCGAAGTTCCAGCAGGCGCTGCCTTATGCCGCGTTTCTCGACAAATACGCCGACCCGCGCAGCAGCAGGCCCCGTTGGCAGCGCATTCACGAGCAGGTCGCACTAGGACCGGACCAGTGCACCCTGCTATCCGGCTTTACGAGGCATATGAACGTGCTGTGCGTATTCGGCGCATGGTGCGGAGACTGCATCCAGCAGGGTCCAATGTTGCAGAGGATTGCCCA
This sequence comes from uncultured Planctomycetota bacterium, assembly GCA_963787325.1. Lineage (GTDB taxonomy): Bacteria > Planctomycetota > Phycisphaerae > UBA1845 > JANYLN01 > CAWBCK01. The sequence continues at coordinate 3,198,680 of CAWBCK010000005.1, read as the reverse complement.
AGGCGCCTCGCACTGCATCGACCTGCGTTTTCTCGACCGCGACGAACACCCGGACCTTCAGGCCGAACTGTCCATCTGCGGCGGCAAGCGTGTGCCGATCGTCGTCTTCTTGTCCGAGGATTTCTACGAGTGCTCGCGCATGGGCGACCGCACGCTCAGCACCTATCGCGTCATGGCCGCCAATCTCACCGGCGCCGCCTGTCCCACGGGCCTGGCTTGCGACGGCACGTTGCAGAAGGCCCAGATCCAGGAATGGCTGGACGAATTCGAACGGGTCCAGCTCGATGCCTGCGCCTCTCCCCCCGCCTGCGACGAAGACACGAGGATTGACCCCGCCCCCCTGTAAAGGTCGTCCTCCGTGTCTCCGTGCCTCCGTGGTCAAAACGAAGCCTACCGAACAGTCGCATGCTGACGCGCCCACTCCGGCAGTTTGGTCATCTGCACTTCGTACTGGCTCTCCAGCGCCGCGATATCCACGCTGTAGCCCACCCGCTCGAACCACTCGAACATCTGGGCCATCTCTGGCTTGCTGCTGCGGACCTGTTCGATGGGCATACGCGAGAAGTTGATCTTGCGGCCCAGCGCCTCGCTCATGATCGATGCGGCCTGTGGCATCGTCATCGCGTCGCCTGCTATGTCGATCTCGGCCCCGTTCATCTGCTCCAGCCGCTCGAAGGCTATCGCCCCGAACTTCCCGATGTCATCGACTGCGATCATCTGCAGGACCGTCGTCGGCGCCAGCGGCAGCACCAGCGTATCGCCCTGCAGCACCCACTGCGTCAGAAGATTCTCCATGAAGAACACCGGCCGGATGATCGTACAGTTCGGGAACTTCAGCGACCGCACCGTCTCCTCGATCTGCCATTTGCTGTCAAAGTGCGGAATTCCCGTCTGCTTGTTCGCCGAACCGACGCTGGTATACACGAAACACTGAACGCCCTTCTCGTGAGCAAGCTGGGCTAGCCGGCGCCCTGACGGATCTCGCCCGCCACGCCGGTCTCGCCGGCCGCCTGCACACTGAAGACCCCCCAGACACCGTTGAGCGCCCGGCCCAGCGACTCCGGATCGTCCAGGTCAGCCTTGACGACCTCCACACCTAACTGAGACAGTTTCCCAGCCGCCGGACTCTCCGGCTTGCGGGTCATGCCCGCGCACCAGGAAGCCCTTGTTGATCAGATGCCTCGCCACCGCTCCCCCCTGCTTGCCGGTGGCGCCCGTTACAAGAATCACTCGTTCTGATTCTGACATGATGATCTCCTTCTCAGATTCTTCGGATATGACACTTGGTGGCGTGGGAGCAATATCTTCCGGCCGGCGGTCGCGCATCTGCCAGATGAACATCCATCCCGGATATTCCCGCGGCAGCGCGCTGACCTTGTCAAGCATCTCAACATGCTCGTCGGCAAGCGTCACGTCGCTGGCCGCGATGTTGTCCTGAAGCTGCTCCTTGTTCCTCGCCCCGATGATGACGCTGGTGACGAACGGCCGGGTCAGCAGCCACGCCAGCGCAATCCTGGCAACCGACAGCCCCGTCTCGTCCGATACCCGCCGCATCACCTTCAATACCGCCTTGGCCCGTTCATGGTCCACCGGCGGAAAGTCGAATTTCGTTCGCCGCGCCTCTTCCGGCCCCGGCTTCTCCAGGTCAAACTTGCCCGATAGCAACCCGCCAGCCAGCGGACTCCACGGCAGGATCGCCAATCCCTGGTCCTGGGCCATCGGCACGATCTCGCGCTCAATGTTGCGCCCGGCGATCGAGTAGTACACCTGCGCACTGACATACGGTGCCAGATCATGCGCCCTCGCATAGTCCAGGGCCTTCATCGCCTCCCAGGCTGACAGGTTGCAGAAGCCCACGTACCTCGCCTTGCCCGCCCGGACGACATCGTCCAGCGCTCGCAACGTCTCCTCCATCGGCGTGTACGTGTCGATGCCATGTACCTGGTAGAGGTCCACATAATCCGTCTGCAGCCGGTGCAAACTGTTATCGATCGACTCCAGGATATGCTTGCGCGACAGGCCGACGTCATTCGGATCGGGCCCCATCCTGCCGCGTACCTTCGTCGCCAGAACGAGTCTGTCACGCGGATGCTTCAGCGATTTGAGTGCCTCCCCCAACAGCCGTTCCGACTCGCCGGCCGAATAGATGTCAGCCGTATCGATGAAATTGATCCCGGCATCCAGCGATATGCCGACCAGTTGCTCCGCCTCAGCCGCCCCCAGCTTGCCGATCACCTCGAACAGCCCTTTGCCCCCGAACGTCATCGTCCCGAAACACAATCTCCGAGACATACACGCCCGACTTGCCGAACCGACGATATTTCATCGTCCTGCCCCCTGTTTGGCCGCATGGTCGCTTTTCGCAGCGCCATCCGGCCCGTCACACTCAGTTCACCCTTTGCCCGACGTCGCCTTCTCCTTACGCTCCAGGATCGCCTGTACCTCCGCCAACTCTTCCCGCGTCAGTTCCCACTCCGCCGCATGACTGTTCAGCATCACCTGCGACGGCTTGGTTGCCCCCGCGATCACCGATGCCACCGCCGGCTGCGCAGCCAGCCACGAGAACGCCAGCTCCAGAAGTGTGTGATCGCGACTGCTGGCAAACTCGATCAGCGATTCAACCAAATCGGGATTCTGCTCCGAGAGCAAGCCCTTGAACCGTTCAGACTGCAGGCGTGTACCTTCCGGCAGAGACTTGCCTTTGCGGTACTTGCCCGTAAGCAGCCCGCTCGCCAGCGGGAAGAAGGGAATAAAGGCCATGTTCAACCGAACGCATTCCGGAAGCACCTCATGCACGGCCCCTCGCTCGAGCATGCTCAACTTGTTCTGCACACTGACGAACCTGGCTGCCCCCGGTTTTACCGCGCCCGCCGCCTCCCGCAGCTGCTCAGCCGAAAAGTTCGAGCACCCGATCTCCCGCACCAGGCCCGCCTTGACCAGTTCATCGAGCGCCCCCAGCGTATCGGCAATCGGCGTTTCCGGATCGGGCCGGTGCAGCTGATATAAATCAATATAATCCGTGTTGAGCCTGCGAAGACTGTCCTGCACGGCCTGCCGCACATACTCCGGTCGGCCTCCTGGCGCTTCTCGTCAATCTTCCAGCCGAACTTCGTCGCCACGATCACGTCCCGCCGGCGCTGCCCAGTGCCCTGCCCAAGAACTCCTCGCTGTGCGTCTCCCCATACGTATCCGCCGTATCGAAGAAATTGATGCCCGCCTCCAGGGCGGCATGCACCACCTGCCGGCTGGCGTCCTCGTCCACATACCAACCGAAGTTGTTGCAGCCGAGCCCGACGACGGATACATCCAGCGATCCGATTTTCCGCATCTCCATGATCCCGCCTCGCTTTCTCATCTGCCCCCCCCGACCTGCTCCCGCAGACATTACGGTGCATATATGACTCTAGGAGGCTGAGCCACCAAGTTCATGACACCGCGAATCGCCGCGCCCTTCCCCAGCCCCACGGCCCGGCTGCTCCCGGACCGGGGCGCTATGCCGCAAAATCGTGACGACCGGTTGACTGGCGCCCGTCGGCGGCATAACACTCTACGTCCCTTGGGCGAAGGAGAGGATTTCCGATGATTAAGATCAATGACCGTGTCCCCGATGTCGAACTGAACGTCTATCACAACGAGGAGTTCCGTAAGGTTCAACTGGCCGATTACAAGGGCAAATGGGTCGTGCTGTTCTTCTACCCGGCCGACTTCACCTTCGTCTGTCCGACGGAACTTCCGAACTGGCCGACACCTATGCGGAGTTCAAAGCCGAAGGCGCAGAAGTCATCAGCGTCAGCACCGACACCGTCTTCACGCACAAAGCCTGGCACGACACCTCCCCGACCATCAAGAAGATCGACTTCCCGATGGCCGGCGACCCCACCGGCTCGCTTTCTCGCATGTTCGGCACCTATATCGACGCCGAAGGCCTGTCGCTGCGCGGCAGTTTCGTGATCGACCCGGACGGCCACCTCAAAGCCGCCGAGATCCACGACAACAGCATCGGCCGCAGCGCTGCGAGCTGCTCCGCAAGGTCCAGGCCGCAAAGTTCGTCCGCGAAAACGGCGGCGAAGTCTGCCCCGCCAGTTGGCACCCGGGCAAGAAAACACTCAAACCCGGCATCGAGCTGGTCGGCAAGATCTAACGAGCAGGAACTTGGCCATTCAGTCCGGTGATCGCTTAGATATGAAACGCGGCTGCCTCAGGAGGCAGCCGCGATCCTTTCTACGTCTGCCCAAAGGCCGCGGGGCATAATCCGCAGTCTTTTTTTGTTATTGACCGAAATCAGAAGGAGATTCAACATGAACGAACCGGGCAGTAGACTGTGCTGCAGGAGTTTGTCATCGTTTGCCGTTACTTTTGTTGTTACATTAACGAGCATGAAGCGTAAGCGAGAGGGCCGTATAGAAACCAATCGATCGGCGGTTCAGGGTCGTTAGGTGTAGATGCGGTTTCACGGAGAGATCGGGCTACGTGCTCGCCCCAAATAGACATCCCCGGTCTCGCGCGCACCTAGCCGGCGGCTTGCCTGTCAGCGCGCCGTCCCCTGCCACGCCGCCAGCGCATTGAGTTCCTTGGCCAGCCTCCCATATTCCTCCAACGTCAAGGACTGCTGACCGTCCGATAAGGCATGCGCCGGGTCCGGGTGCGTCTCGATCATCACACAATCCGCCCCGGCCACCACCGACGCCCGCGCCAGCGGCCCCACCGCCCAGTTGATCCCCACACCATGCGATGGGTCCGCCATCACCGGCAGATGCGAAAGTTTCTTTATTACTACCACCGCCGACAGGTCGAACGTATTCCGCGTGAACGTCTCAAACGTCCGGATGCCCCGCTCGCACAGGATGACGTTATAGTTGCCCAGCGACAGCAGATACTCCGCCGCCATGAACAGCTCCGTCAGCGTCGCGCTCATCCCCCGTTTCAAAACGACCGGCTTGCGATGCCGCCCAGCCGCCTCCAGCAGCGAGAAATTCTGCATATTCCGGCGCCGATCTGCAGCACGTCCGCGCACGCCTCGACCGCCGGCAGCGTCTCGGTATCCTTTACTTCCGTAACGATTCGCAGATCGAAGTTCTTCTTGACCTCTTCCAGCAGCCGCAGTCCCTCCTCCTTCAATCCCTGAAAGACATACGGGCTCGTCCGCGGCTTGAACGCCCCGCCCCGAAAGAACTTCGCGCCGCTGGCCGCCACCGCCTCAGCCGTCCGCATGACCTGATCGTGCGACTCGACCGAACACGGTCCCGCCACAATACTCAGCGAACCGTCCCCAATGCGAGCGCCGCGCACGTCGACGACCGTCGGCTCGGGTTTGACCTCCCGGCTGACAAGCTTGTACGGCTTGGAGACCGGCACGCAATCACTGATGCCCGCCAGATCCTGAAAACTCTCGCTCGACACCGGACCCTTGTTGCCGGTAATCCCGATGGCCGTCCGCATCGATCCGGGAATCTCATGGGGCACAAACCCCATCTCGCTGATGCGCTTGCACACAGCCTCGATCTGCTCGGGCGACGCCCCTTGTTTCATTACGATCAACATACGGATTTCTCCTGCACCAACGATGTTAACGATACCGAGTGCTGACGGCGGCAACAACCGGCAGCGCCGATGTTTGCGGAACCACCTAGGGCGTTGCCTGTAGGAACGTAAGGCAAACAACGCATGGTTCTTGCCCCCTTGACTGAGGCAGTATGAGCCCCGCAGGTACGCCGATGATTGCCTCGGAAATTCCACCGCCGAAACCTTGACAGAATTGCCGGCAACCGGTAATCATGTCAGACAAAGATTCCAAGATTCCTTTCCGTGGTTCCGGTTTTTTTGTTCGTACGCTGCAAACGACGTCCATCAGTTCAGGCATTACCCCCGGGACGCTTTTGGTCGTATCTTGCTGAAGATGGGGGCACGGATGCTGGCAATAGTCTGGAAGATCGCGCAAAGGGTAGGACGGTGCTGTCCCTTTCCGCACGAACTCGTCGGAGTCATAGCCACCTTGGCCGTCATCGTAGCGACGGAATGGGTCAAGGTCCATGGCGGATACGTCCCGGCAGAACCGGCCTGGCTGCTTCTGGTTCCGGTCCTGGCGACGCTCCTTTGCGGCTGGGCCTCGGGCGTCTCCGCGGGATTGCTGGCGGTCTTCTACCTGCTGAAAGGCTACGACGCCGCAATATCTTCCAATATCCTGGCCAGCCCTGTCCATTTCATACGAATGATGATCGTCACCATCGCCGCCGCCTTCCTGGCCGAAATACTCCACCTGCGCGATCTCGGCCGGCGGCGCGAGGCTATCGCCGGCGCCGCCGCCGAAGCCGCCCGTCTCAGTGAAGAACGGTTTAGGACAGCCCTGCGAGCGGCACCGATCACCGTCTTCAGCCAGAACCGCAATCTGCAATACACATGGTTCAGCAGCTCCGCGCCGGACATCCCGGCCGACGCCATCCTCGGCAAATTCGACTCCGACATCATCGACGATCCGGACGACCTGGCAAAGGTCCTGGCAATGAAACGCTGGGTACTGGAAACGGGCGCCGGGGTCCGGCAGGAGGCATGCGTCCGACTCTTCGGCAAACCCCGGTTTTACGACATTACGATCGAGCCACTCCGCGATGAAGATGGCCAGATCACGGGCATCACCTGCGCAGCCGTCGATATCACCAACCTTAACCATACACTCGAAGCCCTGCGCGAACAGGAGATCATGCTCGCCCGCGCCCAGCGGATCGCCAATATCGGCAGTTGGGAAATCCAGGTCGAGCCGCGCCGTGTAATCTGGTCCGACCAGATGTACCGCATCTTCGGGCTCCAACGCGATCACTTTGCCCCGACCGTCGATGCGTTGCTACCCTATATCCATCCCGACGACAAGCATTCCTTCATGGTGGCCACCCTGCATGCCGTTCGCAATGGCACGCCATTCTGCCAGGAACTGCGGATCAATCGTCCCGACGGCGCAACGCGGATGCTCCTCGTCCAAGCCGAGCGCATGCCCGGCCAGCCCGAGCAAGCCACGCGCGTCGTCGGTACCGTCCTGGACATCACCGACCGCAAACGCACCGAGGCCCAATTGCACACCCTCAACGAGACACTCGAACAGCGAGTTGCCGAACGAACCGCCGAGGCCGAACGCCGCGCACTGCAGCTGCGCCGCCTCGCCTCGCAGCTAACCCAGGTCGAGCAGGGCGAACGCCGCCGCCTGGCCCAGTTGCTTCACGACCATCTCCAGCAGCTGCTCGTCGGCGCCAAGTTCGGCATCGGCATCGCCAAAGGCCAGGCCAAGGACGAGGCCATCCTCCACTCGCTCAAGCAGGTCAACGACATGCTCGATCAGTCCATCAAGGTCTCCCGCTCGCTGACGATGGAATTGAGCCCGCCGATCCTTTATGACGGCGGCCTTTCGGCCGGGCTTCAGTGGCTGGCCGGCTGGGTCCGCGAAAAGTACGAGCTGCGTGTCAACGTCACCGTCGACCAACAGGCCGAACCCGAACGCGAGGACATCCGCGTCCTGCTCTTCCAGGCCGCCCGCGAACTTCTTTTCAACATCGTCAAGCACGCAGGCGTCAAGCAGGCTGACCTGCTCATGAGCCGACTCAACAACGACCGCGTGCGGATCGTCGTCGCCGATGCAGGCTCGGGTTTCGAAGCCTCAAGGCTGGCGGCCGCCGAAACCAAAGGTGGCGGCTACGGCCTCTTTAGCATCCGCGAGCGACTGGAAATGCTGGAGGGCCGCCTGGACATCACCAGCACCCCCGGTGAAGGCACGCAGGTAACGCTGATCGCCCCGATCCATGGCGAGCAGGCGGAGCCCCCGCCCGCAAAACGGCCCGCCTAGCGCCCATCCAGAAACTCCCGCCGACCGTCGAGCCCCTGCCGAACAGGCCCCCAGCAGGATGGCCACGGAGGCTCCATCCGTGTGCTTCTGGCCGACGATCACAAGATCGTCCGCGAGGGGCTGGCAAGCCTTCTTCGCACACAGCCGCAGATCGAAGTCGTCGCCGAAGCCTGTGACGGCCAGATGGCCGTTGAGATGACCAGGCAGCTCAACCCGGATATCGTACTCATGGATGTAAGCATGCCGCGTCTCAACGGCGTCGAAGCCACCGCCCGAATCGTCGCCGAGGTGCCCCGCGTACGGATCATCGGCTTGAGCATGCACCCTGAATCAGATATGGCCCGGGCGATGTGCGCCGCCGGTGCGGCCGCCTATCTCAGCAAGAGCGCCGACCCGGAAACGGTGATCGAAACGATCTGCCAGTGCGCGTACGGCCAGTCCGAAAACAGCCCCGCCCTTAAGAACGTCGTCGCCGACCCGCAGCTGCTGCTGAGTTACGCCAGCGCGCCGCGCATGCAATAGCCTCATGCCGTCCGCCCGGCCTGGTCCATCTGCAGTTTGGCCTTGCTCATCAGCTGGGGCAGCTGTTCACGAAGGGCCTTGGCTTGCGGACTGTTTGGATATCGCGAGATAACGTCCTGCGCCAGTGCAAGTGCCTCAATATAGCGGTGTGATTGGTACAATTCCTTGTACTGCAGTTCGAGATCCTTACGCACCTCGATCTCGGCGTTCTCCCGAAGCGTGTCGAGTTTGTCTCTGATGATCTGCGCTTCGGTGCAACTGCCAAACTGATTGACAAGCTCGACCCCCAGCCGGTACGCCTCACGCCACTGGCGCTGTGCCCCGCATTGTTCGATCTGTGAGAGCACGTGCTGACAGTGCTGCTGCTGGAACCGCGCCTGTTCCTGGCGAACCCCGTCTGCCAGATCCCGCACCCGCTGGCTCTTGGGATGCCGTTTCAGCAGAACCTGCGCGACCTCATCGGCCCGCTGCCAGGCCGCGGTCGCCATCAGGTCGCGAACCTTGGCCGCCGCCTGCTCGTATTCGTTCTCCTCCACCTGGCCGTGCGCCTCGTCGATCTGCTGCTGAAGACGCTCGACAGTCGCATGGTCTTCCGGAAACAACCTGCCATGCTGGTCGACACGGGCCTGGGCCTCGACAAAGTTACCCGACGCCAGCAACCGACCGATCGATCCAGCCAGGTTTCGCTGCATGTCCTTGAGGGCCTGGCTGCGCTTCGCCTGACGCTGTTCCGGCGTCAGCAGCAGATTCTCGCTCATATCGGTGAGGATCTCGAGGATCTGCTCGAATCGTTGCGAATCGGGCCAGGCCGCCTGCGGTGCCGACGCGGCTTCAGCGGGGGCAGCCGGCATTGCCAGCGACGGCTCTTTCGTCGCAACATTCATCCGAGACAGGCAGGCTGCGGCATCTTCCTGACTGCGAACCAGCCGGTGCATCATCTGCATCTGCGCCTGCATCGAATTGAGCAGCGAACCGATCGCCCCCATCAGCAGCCCCACAGCCACGCCTGCCACTCCACCAGCAATGATGAAGATGATCTCGTCCGGCTTGGCCGGCGGATCCTGGCGACTCAAGGCCACGCTCAGTCTGAAAGAGCACGACCACCAGCGACGTCGCCCCGACGATAAACGCCATGGCGTAGAGACTGTTAACGAGAGCGCTGCCAACTGGTTGTGACGAAAGCGGGGGTCTGTCCAGGGACTGTGGCATGATTGCATCCCCATCAAAAGATCATCAGGTGACCGTTGTCGCGGGTGTTCCCATAACCTTCGCGAGGTATCTTACCGGAACACGCGATAGCACCGCAAGTACGCAGAACCGCGCCAACCCTATGGCCCGAGCGCACCTGCCGCACACAAGCCCGGCCCCCCTCTCCGCAACTCCTCTTCTCCCCCTCGCCTTGTCTCCGTGTCTCCTTGTCGCCCTGGCCCCTAATCTCTGGTTCACCTCACCTCTTCACCTCTTCACCTCTTCAGCCTTTCACCCCCTCCTGAGCATCAGGCAGTTCGATGTCAGTCAGCGGGACTTCCATATCGATGCCACGGTTGTTGATCACCACGGCCTGCTTCTGCAGCAGCACGCGAACGACGCTCGCCTCTCTGCCGAAGCGCTTGGACATCACCTTCTCGCCCGGCCGCAAACTCGTCACCCGCTGCATCCACCGATCGAAGGCCACCTGCCGCGCCTTGAGCGATTCGCTCTCCTGCTGATAACGGGCCTCCGCTTCGACTGCGGCGACGCGGGCGCGTTGGGCCTCCAGTCTGGCCGCCTCCGCCTTGCGCCGGCTCTTCAGCGTCCCCCGGATCGCCTGCTTCAACGCCCGGTGCCGACCCGCCAGATGTTGCGAAGCCACCTGAAGGAGCGGCTCGGGCATGCCCATCCGCCGCGCGATCTCGATCGCATTGCTGTTGCCCGGTTCGCCGATAATCAGGCGGTACGTCGGCCGAAGCGTCGCCACGTCGAATTCGACTGCCGCGTTATCCACCCGCTGCTGCCGATAGGCATAGCCCTTCAGCACGCCGAGGTGCGTCGTAATGATCGTCGGACTGCGACACTGGCGGAGTTCATCCATAACCGCCTGCCCGATCGCCGCCCCTTCGTCCGGGTCGGTACCGCTGCCCAGTTCATCCAGCAGAACCAGCGTCCGCTCGTCCGCATGGCCGAGAATGTGCAGGATCTGCTTGAGATGGGCACTGAAGGTGCTCAGCGACTGCTGCAGGCTCTGCTCGTCACCGATATCGATAAGAATATCCCGGTAGATGGGCAACTGCGCCTGCGGCCGCGGCAATGGGCATGCCCGCCTGGGCCATCGTCGCCGCAAGCCCGATCGTCTTCAGTGTGACCGTCTTACCCCCGGTGTTCGGCCCGGTAACGATCAGCATGTCGAAATCATCACCGAGGCGGACGTCGATCGGCACGATCTCCTCGAGCATCCGCGCGGGCTTCTCATCCTTGTGCATCTCCATCAGCAACGGGTGACGCACCTCGTGCAGGTTCAGCGTTGCGTCCGGGCTGACCGTCGGCACGACCCATCCCGGTTGCCGGCTGAGCAGCGCCTTGGCGGTGATCAGATCCAACAGCGCAAGCGCCTGCATCGTCCGCAGAATGCCCTCGCGGTTGGCGTTGACCAGGTACGTCAGATCCCACAGGATCCGGCCGACCTCCTCGCCTTCATCCTGCCGCAAGGCAACGATGGTATTGTTCAGCTCGACCACCTCCGCCGGCTCGATGAACAGCGTAGCCCCGCTGTCGCTGCTGCGATGGACGATACCGGGCATCCGGCCGCGATACTCTGCCTTGACCGGCAGCACCAGCCGATCACCGTGGAAGGTCGTAGAGGGGTATTGCAGCAGCCGCTGGACGTCCATCGACCGCAACAACCGGTCGTAGACCTTCTTGATCGACCCCTCGCCGTCACAGATCTGCCGGCGGACCTTCGCAAGCCGAGGCGTCGCATCGTCCTTGACCGTCCCCCGGTCGTCGATGACTTTATCGATGCGGTCCGCGATAGCGGTATAGTCGCCGATTCGCTCCGCCACGGCCCGCAGCGCACCGAACTCCTCCGGCAGGTCCGCCAGCCAGAGAACCATCATGCCCGTCACGCGCAGCGCCCCGCGAACATCCACCAGCTGCGGCGGCTCCAGAACGTGCGGCGGCACCGCCTTTTCGACCAGTTCGCGCACGTCGACCATGCCGCCAAAGGGGGGCTGCCCTTTGCGCGTGATCCAGCTGGACATCTGCCGGACCTGCTCCAGCCAATAACCAACCTGCTCAGGCTTATTCGATGGTCGGACACGCTCCGCCATGTCCCGCCCCAGGCTCGTGCGGGCGAACCTGGCGACGATCTGGCAGATGCGCCCAAACTCCAACTTCTCAAGGCTGTGTTGCTCCATAATCGATGATTTTAATCTCGACGCCCGAAAACATGCAAACCGACAATCCTGGTCCCCCTTAGACGCCCGGATCAGACCCCTTCTGCAAAACCCTCGAAAGCACTACCGACACACCCAGCCCGCCGATTTCCCACGGTGCGCCGGATCGCGATGGGGTCCGGCCCCTTCGCATCGGAATTCGCCCCGCAAGGCCCTGCCCCACAAATAGAAATGCTGCTATAATGCCAGACCGTCTTGCGCCCCGACACGATGCAGTCAGTCCGAGATTACAGACAGAGGACAACCCATCTTTACGAGTACATCGGCATGACGGAGCATGACATTTCGGTATCCCCCCTGGTTACCTTTATCGTGCGTCACAGCCATTCTGCTGGCATCGTCATATACCGGCAAGTATTGGACCTTCGAAAGATCACGCTGTTGTTCTGCGTCTTCAACCTAGTCTACATACCCGCCGCCATCTGGGCTATGAAGACCGCCAACGTGCGCCGAGGCTGGAGCGCCGTCGCTCAAGGGCTTCTATCACCCAGACTTCGGCCAGGGGGCTTCACCGCCGACCTGCTCTTCGGTCATCATGGCCAACATCGGCACCACCATCACGCCGTGGCAGATATTCTTCCAGCAGTGCGCCGTCGTGGACAAGGGTCATCGACATCAAGGACGTCAAGTTCGGCAAGATCGACACTCTTGTCGGGCTCGCTGCTGCACCTGCGTCGTCGCCGTCTTCATCATCGTCGCCACCGGGGCCGCCTTCTATTATCATCACCCGCCGATCGCCGGTCGAATACGCCAACCAGACTGCCGAGGCCCTGATGCCCGGTCATGCCCGCACGGCAAGGGGCTATTGGGCGCGGGCGCTGTTCGCCATCGGCCTCTTCGATGCCGGGTTCCTCGGGCGCTGTGCATTTCGCTGTCCACCTCTTGGGCGGTGGCGAGGTCTTCGGTTGGGCCCACTCGCTCAACAAGAGCGTCCGCGAGCGCCCTCGTTCTACGTCATCTACCTCGCATGCTCGTCGCCGGCCGGCGCCGTCGTGCTCATCCCCGGTGCCCCGCTCGATCACGATCACCATCTTCGTGCAGGTGGTGGCCGTTACCCTGCTGCCCGCGCGCTCATCTTCCTGATCCTCTGTTGAACGATGAGCCCCTCATGGGCCAGCACGTAAACACCCGTTGGCAGAATATAGCCAACTGGACCATTATCATCTTCGTCATTGTCATCTCGACCCTGTTCGGCGTTTCCCGGTTGTTCCCCGACGCTGTTCGGTTCCAGGCAGGTTAGGATGGTGCATGCATGGCTAACCGTCAAAGACGCGCAATCCCGACGCTCTACGGCTCGACGAACTACGGTTTCTCTTTCTTCTCCGAGCTGCTCAAGCGGCCGGTCTGCGCCGGCAAGATCAAGACCGCATCGGCAAGCTTACCGACCTCGTCTTTAAGCTCAGCGAACCTTACCCCGAGGCTGTCGGCATCTACATCGAGCACGGCTGGGGCAAACCCACCGAGTTCATCCCCTGGGACAAGGTCGTCAAGATCGAAAACGACGCCATCTTCGTGCACCGCCTCCCGAAGGGCGAACATACCCGCCCTTCGTCGATCAGCCCGGCTGGATCATCGTCAACGAACATCTCATGGGCAAGACGATCCTCGACATGGACGGCCGGCGGATCGAGGTCGTCAACGATGTCCACCTGCTCGAGTGCCAAGGGGCGGTGATCATCGTCCACGTCGATATCTCTCTTCAACGGCTTTCTGCGCAAATGGGGTCTCGGCGGGCTCCACTGGATCAAGGACCAGTTCATCTCCTGGCGATTACGTCCAGCCGCTCATCGCTCGAAGACGCCGTCACCACCGAGCACAGGTGTCGCCTCTCCGTCACCCGCAACCAGTTGCCGAACTGCCCAGCGAGGACCTCGCCGACGCCCTCGAGGAGCTCTCCGGCCAGGAACAGCAAGCCGTCTTTTCCGCGCTGGACTCCGAAAAGGCCGCCGAGACGCTCATCGAAGCCGAGCCGCGCGCCCAGCGCCAGATCATCGCCAATCTTCGCAAGGAGCGAGCCCGCAACGATCCTCTCCGAGATGTCCGTGCCGCAGCTGGCGGACCTGTTCTCCGTGTCCTGCCGCACGACGACATAACGGAGCTGATCGGTGCTCCTGCCCGGCCGAGCAGGCCGCACGCGTGCAGGCGATCCTTTCCGAGCGCGAGGCCAATGCGCGCGATCTGATGTCCGAGCGATTACCTGGCAACCAGCCCCCAGTTACGAAATGGTCGGCGACATGCTTCGCAAGACCATTCGCGCGCTCCAGCCGCGAGCACGAGGCCCTGTCGTATGAAGCCCGCCACGATCGATGTCACCCCCTACCTCGACAAACTCGAAAACGCCATCGACCTCGACGCCGAACGCACAAAAATGGACACATGGAAACGCGTCCTCGACTTCGAGCCCACCGAAGGCGGCTTCATCGCCTGCCAGCCGCGCTACACCGACACCACCAGCGACTGGCCGACGATCCCCATCAACGATGCGATGAAGGACTTGCCGTTAATGCTCCTTCGCGAGCTCTGGCCCGCATACACGGTGATCTGCCAGAAGACCTGGTCCATCCCCAACATCCGCTGCAACTATGGCACGGCCATCCTGCCCTCGCTGTTCGGCGCCGAGATGTTCTGGATGGCCGACGAACTCGACACCCTGCCCACCAACAAGCCGATGGGCGAGGCCGCTATCGACCGCATCCTCGACGCCGGCATGCCCGACCTCAGCGCCGGGCTCGGCCGAAAGGTCTTCGAAACCGCCGAATACTTCAAGGAAACCCTGGCCCCGTACCCGAAGATCCGCCAGGCCGTCCGCCTCTATCACCCCGACCTGCAAGGCCCCATCGACGTCGTCGAACTCCTTTGGGGCAGCGACATGTTCTACGCCTTCTACGACAAGCCCGAAAAGATTCAGGCCATCACCGAACTCGTCACCGAAACCTATATCCGCTTCTTGCGGCGCTGGTTCGAAGTCGTCGGCCCGGACCAAGGCGAATACATGGTCCACTGGGGTCGGCTCTGGAAGGGCCACGTGCTGCTTCGCGACGACTCCATCGTCAACCTCTCCGAGGACATGTACAGGCAGTTCGTGAAGCCCTATGACGAGCGGGTCATGGAAAGCTTCGCCGGCGGCGCGATCCACTTCTGCGGCCACGTCGACCACTGCATCGATGCAATGTGCGACTCTAAATGGCTGCGGGCAATCAACCCCTCCCAGCCACACCTCAATGACATGCGCAAGATCCACGCCGCCTCCGTCAGCCGGGGCGTCCTCCTGGACTGCCCCAAGAGCGGCCACCTGGCCGGCCTGGACGTCTCCCGCGGCGTCGTCTTCTCCAGCATCGCCGATGACTCGAGCGCACCGGCGGTCGCAGACGCAGCCCGGGTTCATACGTCGTAACTCGTTGCAGCATAAGCCCCAGGCGTCAGCCGGGGTTGTTGCTGTAGTTGTGGCTGCGGCCGTAGTCGTACGTTGTTGCCGTCATTGTGGCTGTTATCATCGCGGTCGCAGGGTGCGTAGTTGCACGCCTATGCCCTGAAAGGTCCTTCCCCTTGGCCCCGAATTGCTTATATAGTGGGGAGAGAACCCGTCCCCTGGCAGCGGGTTCGTCGCCCAGCGACAATCATGGCGCAGCTACCCGGAAACCCAGGAGGAACGTTAACCATGAAACGAGCGCTCATCCTACTGCCACTACTGGTCGCCATCGCTGGTTGCCCGAACAAGAACGCTCAACTCGGCCCAGCCGAGCTCAAGCTCTTCACCTCCGCCACCGAACTCAAGCAATATCTCGTCGACCAGTACAGGAACGACATGCAGCGATCCGCCGGCCTTGGCGGCCTCCTGGGCGGCGTCGCACTTCCTACCTCGGCTGGCGAGGCTGACACCGGTAACAATAGCGCCAGCGGCTCCTTCTCCAGCACTAACGTCCAGGTCGAAGGCGTCGATGAAAGCGACATGGTCAAGACCGACGGCACCTACGTCTACAGCGTCAACAACATGACCTTCAACATCCTCGCGGCCGTCCCCGCCGACCAGATGAGCCTACCGGGCCAACTGGCCCTCGACCTGCCCGCCCGTGACATGTACCTGCTCGGCAAACAGGCGATCGTCCTCAGCCAGACCGACGGTGGCTACGGATACTTCTACCCGTACTTCGTAGGCGGTGCCGTCCCTGTCGTAGCAACCGGCGCCCCTACCGGCGCAGCCGAAGGCGACTCCGGCTCTGCGTCCGGCCCGCAACCCGCCCCCTGGCTCACCAGCGCCCCGACCTTCGACGTCTACGTCATCGACATAACTGATCCCGCCAACCCGACCCTCACCAAAAAGTTCAGCTTCGAAGGCGGCCTGGAAACCTCCCGCCTCATTGGCAACAAACTCTTCCTGGTCACCGACACCTGGCTGGACACCTCCGGCGTCCTCCAGTTCAACGGTGTCAACAAGACAAACGTCGAAGACATCCTGCCCAGATACCGAACCGTCGCCGCAGGCCAGGAAACCACTAACCCCCTGGTCACGTGGAATGACGTACTCCACCCGGCCAACCCCGACGGCTACAATCTCACTACAATCGTCACGATCGACCTCGCCAACCTCGACACCGCCCCTGCCTCCACCGGCATCATGGCCGACCACGGCACCGTCTATGCCACCCCCGACTCTCTCTACGTCACCAGCACCAACTACGACTGGACCGGCGCCGCGCGCGAGTTCACCGAGGTCCACAAGTTCGACCTGACCGGCGATTCCGCCACGTACGTGGCCAGCGGCAATATCCCGGGCTGCCTGCTGAACCAGTACAGCCTCGACGAGAAGGACGGCTACCTCCGCACCGCCACGACAACCGGCTGGGCCGGTGGCGGCGGCGCAGTCCCAGCTGGCGGCATTCTCGGTGCAATCCTGGGCACCGCGAGCACAAGCAACTCGAACCAATCCGGAAACCACGTCGTAGTGCTCCAGCAAAACGGTTCCAGCCTCGACATTGCCGGCCAGCTCGACGGCATCGCCCCCGGCGAACAGCTCTACGCCGCCCGCTTCGTCGGCGATCGCGGTTTTCTCGTTACATATTACCAGGTCGACCCACTCTTCACGATCGACCTGTCCGACCCGAGCAACCCGAAGAAAGTCGGCGAGCTCGAAGTCCCGGGCTATTCGACATATATCCGCCCACTCGACGAAAACCACCTCTTCACGGTCGGCAAGGCCGGCGAACCGATTCAGGAGGGCACCGGCACCTTCGCCCTCTACGACGGCCTGACGCTGTCGATTTATGACGTGACAGACTTCGCCAATCCCGCACTGGACCAGCAGGTAGTGCTCGGTGTCCGCGGCACCGATTCGGAAGCCCTCGACAATCCCAAGGCCCTCGTCTTCTACAACGACATGGTCGCCCTGCCCGTAGACCTGTACGAAGGCGACCCGACCAGCCAATGGGCTTACGGCTACCACACCTTCAGCGGCCTCTATGTTTACAAGATGAACGTCGACGACGGCTTCACCCTCGTAGGCCGCATCGCCACGGTAGAATGGTCCGACCCCTACCAGTGGTTTGGCTACAACGCCTGGACCCGCGGCGTATTCATCGGCGACAACGTCTACGCGATCTCAAACCTAAGCGCCCAATCCGCCGCAACAGCAGACATGAGCAATATCCTGAGCACAGTACAGTACAACCAGGCGCAGCCGTAACCGCCCAAGTTCCCAACAGAACCAAGTCAGTCATGGGCCTGCCCAGCAGGCCCATGACCACTCACCACTCAGCACCCAGGACTCAGTCCCCAGTCCTCAGCACTCAGTCCTCAGCACTCAGTCCTGGCCGTTACTCAGTCCTCAGTCCTGATTTGACACACCCCCCAAGCCCACCAATACTAATCATCACCGCCAGCCGCGAATGGCCGCGCGGACTGACACCGAGGTACCGATGGCCCATACAGATACGCAGCCGCCAGCCATGGCCGCCTGCAACCGCCTGATCGCGACAATCCAACGATCGCTGGAGATGGAGCGCACCGCCCGCCCCGCCGGCGACAGCGCCATCCGTGTGCCCTGGCTCCGCTACGCCCTCGCCCAGTTGCGCCAGCGGATCTGCCCGGCCCTGACCCCCGGCTGGCTGGAAGCCGATCCCGTACACGTCGTAATGTTCGGCGGTACCAACAGCGGCAAGTCGACCGTACTGAACGTCCTGCTGGACGGTCCGGCCGCCGGGATGAGTTACCGCGCCCGCTTCAGCCAGCACCCGGAAGCCTTCCGCCCCGCCGGCATTGGCAACGCGTTCCTCGAAGCCTACCCCACGCGCTTCCCGGACTACGAGCGTTTCACCGACGAAGACCCGCCGCAGCGCACGGACAGGCAGCTGCGCGAACAAGGCTACCGATATGCAGTCGCGATAATCGACCCCGACACACGCCGCACCAACCCGACCACAACCAACGCCTCAGCCGCAGTCTTCTGGGACATCCCCGATTTCTCCACCGAGGAAGCCCTGGCCTACATGCCCGCCGTGCTCGACACCGTCGGCCTCGCCGACCTCGTCGTCATGACCGTCACCAAGGAAAACTACGCCGACCACCGCGGCAACCTGCTTCGCGCGATGATCTGCGCCTCCGGCGTCCCCATGCGCGTTGTTGCCAACAAACTGGAAGACGGCAGCCGCCTGCTCGACGACATCCGCATGAAACTCGCCGACAGCAACAACGGCACCTGCCGCATCCCGCCGGACAGGCTCCACCCCCTGCCCTATGTCGCCGACACCGACGAGCTCGGCCGGCTGCATCACCTGGCCACCGGCCCCGCCGCCGCCCAGCTGCGCCAGGCCATCGCCGCCGATATCGCCCAGGGCCCAACCTTGAAGAAACAGGCCCTCACCGGCGCCATCGGCTTTCTCCGCAGTCGCCTCGACGACCTGCTCGCCCCGCTGCAGGCCGAGCTGTCCGCCACCGAACACTGGCACTGGCTCGTCGACCGCATCACCCGCAACGACTTCTACGACCGCTACCAGCGCGACTATCTCGACGGCGAAAAGTACGTCGACTTCAACCAGACGCTGGTGAAACTGCTGGACATGCTCGAGGTCCCCGGCATCGGCCCCATCATCTCCGCCGCCAGCAAAGGCCTGCGCACAATCTCTTCGATCGTATTCGGCCCAGCCGTCAGCATCGTCCGCGGCTTCTTCAGCAAGGGCCAGCCCAACACCGGCACTCCCGAAAAAGACGTCGTCGCAGTCGCCTTTGAACGATGGCTGCACACCCTCCGTAGCGAGGCCCAGATCCAGGCCGAACGCGGCGAGCACCCTGCCTGGCCCGCGATCGCCAGGAAGCTCTCCGATTACGACTACATCATGGACCTCGCCAGGAAGGTCGGCACCGCCTACCTGGAATACCGCCAGGAGATGGACGCCATCACCGACAAGCGGGCCCGCGCCCTCTACGAAGTGGTCCAGAAGAACCCGGCCCTGCTCCACTCGCTTCGCGGCCTCAAACTCGTCCTCGACGCCGGCACCACCAGCCTCATCGTAGCCAGCCACGGCCTCAACTGGACCGATGCCATAGTCGGCCCGCTGGTGATCCCCGTGCAGCGCCTGCTGCTGGAGTTCGGTGTCGAAAGATACATGGACGTGCAGAAAGCCAAATTGAAGGAAGAGCAGTTCAAGGCCTTACGCGAAATGATCGAAACGCACATGGTCACCCCGATCCGCCAACTCTTCGTAGGCGCGGTAAGCCCCAGGGAAATGGCACAGGCCCACGAAGACTTCAACACCGTGGCAAAAGCAATCGCCAAGGTGACCTCATGACGACAGATAAGGCTTCTACTCGTATCTTGTCCTCTGACCTCGGGCGCCATGGCCCAGTCGCCCCGGGGTGGCATAGGCCTACCGCCGCGGGGTGGCATGGCCCTGCCGCCGGTTGTAAGGCGGCAGGACCATGGGGCCAGGATCGAGTTTCAACTACAGAGCGTATAACAGACGTTCCGAGCAATTGGGGTGCCACTGGCAGCTTGCCTGCCGGTGCAACAGGCCATACGTCCCGTAGGGACAGAATGATAATAGCCCGGCACGTCAGTACTGGGATCGCAGACACATTGGTTTTGTTTTTGTTGTAGAATGCCGTAGGCACGACAGAAACCGCCGAATCGCAATGGAGCTCCTGTGGCAAAAGGACTGACGGAAAACAAGATCGTCACCCAGAACCAGATCGAGCAGGCCCTCCTGCGCCTCGAATGCGCCGTCGACTCCCCGCGTGCCCTGACCATCGCCCCCAACAACCAGGCCGCCCTCCATCAGGCCATCGACCGCGGCCACGCCCAGCTATTGGGCCAGGCCGACGCCGTACTCACCATCGCTCTGGCAGGCTGCACCGGCTCCGGCAAGAGCACTTTGATCAATGCCCTGGCAGGCTCCACCATCGCCGAATCCAGCGACCGGCGCCCGTGCACCATGCAGACGCGCGTATACCACCACCGCACCGTCCCCGCAGGCGGCCTGCCCCAGGACCTCGCCGACCAGGCCGAATTCGTCACACACGACCGCCCCGAACTGCGTTACAAGGTTATCGTCGACACCCCCGACCTCGACACCTTCCACACGCACAACCGCGCCGCTACCCGCGCCCTCCTCAAGGCCGCCGGCCTGGTCATCTACGTCTTCTCCCCCGAGCGTTACCTGGAAGAACGCGCCTGGTCCGTCATCCGCGAGGAGCATCGCTTCAGCGCCTGTCTGGCCGTCATCAACAAGGCCGACACCGTCGACCCCGACGTCCTCCAGAAGATCGCCGACGAGATCCGCCACCGTTTCACCGAGATGGGCAAGCCGGACCTCCGTCTGCTCTGCATCAGCGCCGCCTCCCACGTGACCGACTCCGCTGGCCACCTGCCGGGCACAGCCGCCCCTGACACCATCGACGAATTCATCACGCTGAAAGCCTATATCGAACACGAACTCCAGGCCGGCGACATGGCCCGGATGATCCGCCAGCAGCGCCGCGCCGTTCTCGAAAACCTCCAGACCGAAGTAAACCGTGTCCTGCCAACCGATGCCGAAACGAAACTCGACGCGCTCCAGAACAAAGCCACGACAATTACCCGAGACACGGCCCAGCAGTTAGCCGAACAGCTCCACGACCCCCTGCTGACGGTCGAAGCCGACCTCGCCCCGCTCGTCATCCTCCGCCGCCACCAGCGCTTCTGGGGCCCGTTTCGGACATGGCTGGCCATTGGCGACTTTTTGAGATATGGCCTGCCGCGTTTGGTCCGCCAGCTCCGCGTCCTGCCCAGCCAGGCAGCAGGCTCGGCCGCCAGCGCACTGGCCGACCACGCCGACCAGGCCGGCGACGCCCTCCGCAAGGCCGCCCACGACATCCAGGACCACTGCTACACCGCCGGCCTGCCCGTCGAACACTGGCAGGTCATCACCGCCGACGTCGACGGCCGGCAGAGCCTCACCGACCTGACCCGCCGCATCGAGGCGCGATTTGAGGCGGCGGCCGCCAGCGCATTCAGCGCGGGCGCCTGTTTATCTGGACCGTGAGCATCATCGGCTGGCTCCTGCCCGCCGCTTTGGTGGTCTTCGCATTTCTGGACCTGCTCCGCGAGTTCTTCGCCGGCCCGCTTGCCGGCATCGCAGGAGACAACGCCACTCTGAATCGCTTCCTGGCGACTCCCCCCGCCGGCGCCAGCATCCTGTGGAACTTCGTTGCCCTGCTGATCCTGTCATACCTGCTGCTGCACATGCTGACCGGCGCCGTCCTGGCCAGCCGCGCCGTCTTCGCCCGCAGCACGATCGCCCGCCAGTCCCTGGACCAGACAATCACCGACACAATCGCCAGATGGCTGAAAACATACCGCAGCGAAGTCGAGACCGACTTGGCCAGCTTCCGCGAACCGCTGCAAGTCCTGCAATCAGCAGCGGATGGCTCGATAATCAGGCCCAGCCGCGAGATCGACGCCGCACACCCAGGCGTTCCTGCGACATCGTCAGCGGATGGCCCAGCCGAACAGCCCCCAGCAGGCCTTGCAGCGGCTGCTCCGCCGCAAGGGTCCCCGTCGCCACGGCCTTCGGAATCCGACCGTTCGGACCAACCGCAGGCTTCCCCAGCCGAACTGCTACGCCGCTCGATGCAACCCCCCGGCGAATGATCCGGGTTCAAGACCGCTTGAGCGTCATCGCCCAAGAACCGGCCAAGGCCGTCTCAAGAGGATCTGGCGGCCACAAGAGATTACGGGGGGCAAGTCGAGTAGCCATCTTGTCCAACTCGGCCCAAGCCGATATACTTCAGGGCGTCATGGGGACGTAGCTCGAGCTGGGAGAGCGACGCGTTCGCAATGCGTAGGTCAGGGGTTCGAATCCCCTCGTCTCCAGTCCGAAACACCCGAAGCGGAAGCGGAAAGTTCGGGTAAGTTCGTGCAAGTCAGGGATTTAACCCACTCCCCTTCAGATGTCGCGTTTTCGGCTTTCCCGTCGTTTCCGGTGCTTTCCTGACCCTTCTGCAGCGCATTTTGCAGCGCCTTTTCCTCCCCTTCTTCCGGCATAACCGCTTTACCGACAACGCGTTTGCTCCGTCATGAACCGCAAGCCGGCGTAACGGGTAAGAGCCAGGGCCAGGCGTGTCTCTTGGTTGGGACATTTCGGCAGGATCTTAGCGATTTCATGCGACGTTACGAAGCGGAAAACCTTGCTGGCCGTCGGCCCGGATTTGACATGCGAAAACGGATTTTTGTCAACCATCCCCCTACGGACCCACTCGTTGCCAAACTGTTTCGCGTTGCCGCCATGAATTTCGCATGATGCTTCCGATAAGGTTGCCCGCATTCTGGACCACCACTCAGCAGCGTCTGCAACTGTAATTTCACGAATTCGCTTGTCGGCGCCGAATGCGGCAATCAATCTATCCTTAGTTTGTCGCCATTTAGCCAAGATGGCTGGCTTGATGTCGTTTTTACGCTGACGAAAGTAATTTTCCAACCATTCCCCGAGATACACAGCCGCCGGCTGATCGATCAGACCAACCCGAGCCAGACTTTTGGCCAAATCCTCGCCTATCTGCTGCAGCCAAAGCCGTTGCGGCGTCTCGGGCGGCTGGCCGACTTCAACCGCGACGACCAGCGCGTCAATGTGATGTCGGATTACCTCGGCCTGCCGGCGCGACATCTTGGGCAGCCGGATCGTCTCGCGACGGTAGCCGCGCTGAAACGTTATAGGAAATGTAACGGCTCAAGTAAATGCCATTCGTGATGTCCCCGATTCCCTCCCTGCTGATCGCGTTGTAGACGGGCCGCAAGCCGACGCTGAGCACGTATCGTATACTGTGCTGGCACTTTAGCGGCTGGGCGACCGAAGAAGAATTGCTGCGACACATCCGCAAACTGCAGAGGCAGGACGCGACAACGCCAATCCTCTGAGCCCGCCAGGCCGGTCCCGACGCCAACCGCCGCCGGAGCTGTTGCTGCGCCGATCTGATCGCCCGATGTCCGGTGCTCTATGTTCGATCACGCCAGAACCAGCCCGCCGACGATCTCGTCTTACCCTTTCGTTCACTTTACATCATTATGCAATCCGAGTGCCGAACAGGATTGGAGGCGTCCCCGGACATATCGTCCCCGGATATATCCGGCTATCGTCGCGTGCCGCTGGCGGAGTACCACTTGCCGAAGCCTGAGGAGGTCGGCGGGGTGATCTTGTGCGGCACGTCCGACCCGCAGTATATCGGAATGTATCAGTCGGAAGGAGTGCCCCTCGTTATCGCGGATTGCTGGATACATGATCAGCAGACGGACTGCGCAGCGGTCGATCTGGAAGCGGAGGCACACGCGGCCGTCGATTACCCTGGCGGATCACGGCCATCAGACGCTGGGTTTTATCGCCTCGGGGCGGCGGGAGCCGACTTCTGAGTTGCGGGGATACGAGCCGGATATTCCTCGGCTCCTGGGATACTTGCGGATGGCAGCCCAGCGGCGAGGAGTCGAGATGCGTGATGAATGGATCCTGCTGGCCTCGCAGGGCGTACAGGTTCCGCAGTCTTGTCCGCGAACTGCTCGGGTTGCGCCAGCGACCAACAGCGGTGCTGTGTTTTGATGATTGGATCGCCTGCAAGGTGCTCCGGGAGGTAAAGGCCTGTACGGTCCGATGCCCTGAGGATATCTCGATCATCGGGCGTGGCGGAGGAGATCTTGGCAAGGGCAGGATCACGTCTTTCCGTGTCAATCCAGGAATGATGGGGCGGCCGGCGGTGAGGCTTTTGACGGAGAGGATGCGGGGGCGATCGCCAGGAGCCGGCAAGGGTAGCGATGGTCTCGACCTTGATCAAGGGAAGCACGACGGGGTTCGCGCCTCGTTGATACGGCAAGCGAGAGTCTCTCACGGCAGAAACTTTCCCAGACTGGAGCCACTTGCTGTGCCAATCGCATCTGCGCATTGCGCTGCATTGATGCCTTATATCAACAGGCAGGTTCGACACCAGCCTTCCGCCATAAGACAACATGAAGCCGGATTGTCCCGCGAGGATCGGAACCCGCGAGTTCCGTTGGCCGGACTGGGTTGGAACACGTGGGTTACGGGGTCATTCCTTCCTTTTTGCTGGCAGGCCACGGGCATTCCCTTGTTGAGGAAGACGCGGCCCGGGAATGATGATGATCTGGGGCAACAGGTAGGTATCAGACCTGCCGCCAACACCCGTCGATAGCCGTCCCGAGCACGATATTGAGCACATCCGCCCTCTGAGATCGTTATAATATCCTAGTATTGCCGTGCAAGAAATAGCTTGTACTGCGGCTGTGCGGTTGTTAGCATATCGACAGACAGGAGATCCCCGGTGAGAGTGACCCACGCGTTCACGAAGGCAAATCACGGCACCAAGCGCACAATCCCTTGTCTAGACGTCATAAGAGGTGTTAAGGCCTTGTCAAGACATTCGTTACAGATGCTGTTCATTCCTCCAGACCTGTCGCTTTGCGTCTTTGGCACAACAATTGCAGGAGAGAATTTGTCCGAGCTTCCGGTGCTGCGTTGGATGGGCAGCATTTGCGTGAGGGCGGATACGTCTGTACACGAGCATGCCGTTTTACCGGTTCGGAATTGGAGCCTCGTTCTTGGTTGCAGGGCCTGTTTCCAGTAAAAAAGGAGGAGTTCCATGGGAAGGCAGATGCTGGCAATCGCGTGCGTATTGGTCATCCTGGTAGCCCCATTTGCCGTCGGGCTTTCGACGGCCAATCCTGATTTCCAGCCCGGCATTACTGCTGGCACGCCGCCGGCCGCCGTAACGCCGGTTGCCGTTGTCAACCCGTGGATTACCAACGACCGCGTGGCCGATGTTCGGTCACTGCAGACAATGGCCGAGACCTTCGGCAATGCCTACACCCCCGATGGCGTGATTGCCCCGACCTCCATCGAACAGACCGTGATCAATGAGTACAATAACTTCAAGCGACGCTGGTATCACTGGGGATATATGCCTCCCAGCAATCGGGACGTCGTCGAACAGATGAATGTCTTCGGCTGGGCCCTTTGCGGCAGCCAGGCGGCCATGAACGCCGCCGTCCTCAAGGCCATGGGGCTGCACCCCCGGGTTATCTCGATCGATCACGGCGGCCACACCATCTTCGAGGTGGAATATGACGGCCAATGGCACTGCCTCGACACGATGACCACCTATTATGTCTGGAGTCGCACAACACCTCGCTACATCGTCAGCATGGACCAGGTTAAGAAGGACAAGAGCCTGGTGCTCAATGCCGTTGCCGAAGGCCGGACCTGCCCGGGCTTCCTCCTGTGCGGCGATACCCCCACCTACTTCGCGAATGGCTCGGACTCCTGGACTATTCTGAAAGATCCCGGTGACTCGCCGACCTCGTGGTCTATGAACATGAATCTGCGGCTTGGTGAAACACTCAATCGAACGTGGGAATCCTGGCCCCACCAGCATACGACTAAATCTTCGACGCCGCCCTATCACCACGAGGCCAGCCGCGACTGGAAGGACACGGTGAACCTCCCGTACTGGGAACCCTACTCATTGACCAGCGCCCAGAGCTCCGAGCTCGGCATCAGCATGATGCCAACCTATCGCCGCTGGGCCAATGGTACCTTCGTACTGGCGCCCGATTTCACTACCGCGGGCTACCAGGCGGTCCTGGAGCCGGCCAGCACCAATCTGGCAACGGTCAATGACGATGGTATGACGCCCGACCTTCACGTCGCCGCTACCGGTACGCCTGCTACTGCCATCTTCCACATTGCCTTGCCGTATCTGATCACTGATGCCAACATCGACGGCACCTTCTACCGCAAGACCACCAGTGACATCAATCGCATCTATGTTTCGTCCAACGGAACGACCTGGACCACGGTCTGGACCAACGATGAAACCGGTACGACGCAACTGTCCCAGTTCAATATCCAGTCTCTGGTCACGCAGAAGTTTGGATTCTGGGTCAAGGTCGAGCTGCAGGCCGCCGGTGCAACAACGGATGCCGGCGTCAGCAACCTTGTCATCACGACGATATACGAGCACAATAAGGGCGGTATGGCTTACCTGGACAAGGGCCTCAACCACATCACGGTCACGTTCGACAACCCCGCAGAGCTGCAGGCCAGCCACAACGTGCTCCATGTCGTTTACAAGTGGAAGGAATACGACGGCCACGACTGGACGATCGACCGCTTGAGCGAACAGTATATTACCGGCAGTCCTGCTACCTTCTCGATTGCTACCGGCGGCGACAAGGTTCCGCGGACTGAGTCCATCGTCATGGAAGTCATTCCCCCTCCCTTGCCTGATCCCGAGAACCCGGGGGCTGTTTCCGACCTGTCCTACACCGGTATGGATTCAACCGAGTTGACCCTGACCTGGACGGCAACGGGCGACGACGGCAACATTGGCCAGGCTATAGCCTATGACCTGCGAACCAGCAACTCACCAATCACCGAGGACAACTGGTCGGGCGCAACGCCGATAACAAACGTACCGTCGCCCTTGGAGGCTGGAAGCGCGAGAGTTTCAAACTTACCGACCTGACCCCCGACGCAACCTACTACTTCGCGATCAAGGTTCGTGACGAAGGCGGCAACATGTCTGATCTGTCCAATGTCCTGCAGGTGACGATGCCCCCGCCGGATCAGACAGCCCCGGCAGCGATCACCGATCTGGCTGGCGAGCCAGGTACCCAGATGGGTTCGGTCAAACTGGCATGGACAGCCCCCGGTGATGACGGCATGACCGGCAGGGCCAAGGCCTATGAGATCAGCTATCAGCCGGAGTCGGCCGGGCCGATCACCGCAGCCAACTGGAGCAGCGCAACACTGGTGGCTGACGTGCCCGCGCCGAAGGCGGCCGGCTCCGCCGAGACCTTTACGGTAGGTGGACTGGACATAAAGGCCTCATACTACTTCGCAGTCCGCACCAAAGACGAGGTGCCGAACCTCTCGGACGTCTCGAACTCTCCGTTATGCCAAGCCAGTGCCCTTGGCGAAGTTGTCCTCCAGGGCGGCAACAACGGCTACTTCGGTTGCCGGGACAATTACATGTACGCCGGTAATGTCACCCGCAACTATGGGACCAGCTATTTGATGCGAGTGTGCGGTTATGCCGATCTGGGCAGCACGGAAGTGCAGCGACCGATCGTCAAGTTCGACGTCTCGGGTATTCCAGCGGGCTTGCAGATCACCCGTGCAACCTTGTGGCTCTATAGCAACAATCCACTGCAGGTGAAAGGTTCCACTGGCGCCTACGGTCTTCATGCGCTCACCAGGGATTGGAGCGAGAGTACCAGCACATGGAACTCCCCCTGGGCCACGCCTGGTGGTGACTTCAACCCCACCGCCGATGCTGAAGCACCCAAGCAGGCGTCGGCGGCCGCGCCGTGCTGGTATAAGTGGGACGTTACCAGCCGTGTACAGGGTTGGATCGATGGGCAGCCTAACTATGGCTGGCTCGTCAAGTCCACCGATGAGAACGCCCACAACCAGGACGAGTTCGCCTCGACGGATTCCAGCGAAGCGCAGTATCGGCCAAAACTCGTCATCACCGACATGAGTCAGGAGGATACTGTACCGCCGGCCGCGGTGACCGACCTCCTGGCGAGCGACGGCGGCGATGGCAGCATCGTACTGTCCTGGACCGCCAGCGGTGACGACGGCCAGGAAGGTACAGCCTGGCAGTACGATTTGCGCTACACCACCGAGAGCGAAGGCCCGATCACCACAGACAACTGGGATGCGGCGCACGTGATATCAGGCGTCTCTACGCCGAGCCCGGCCGGAACGGCAGAGACCTACGCAGTGACCAGTCTGTCCGGCAATCAGGGCTACTACTTCGCCTTGAAGGTTGCCGATGAAACGCCTAACACGTCGGGCCTCTCCAACGTAGTCTATGTGTATCTGAAGCCTGGCCCGCGCACGGTCGCGCTCGAACCGGCCAAGGATGGCCCGATGTACGGTATTGCCGTTGCCGACGGCAACAGCAACCGCGGGTATGGTGGCCGGTTCGATCTGAACGGTACAGATTCGAGTGCTGTCAACTCGGCGCTGCTGCAGTTCGACCTGACGGATATCGTGGGCTCCAGTGAAGAGATCGTCAGCGCCACGCTTGACCTGTATCCCCCGAAGACGGTCGCCACTGCGTCGTACAACATGGAACTCAGGGCCTATCCGTTGTTGTTCGACTGGGTCGAAGGCGTGGGCACTACTGACGGTGTCGTCGGCAGTACGGACTCCCCGTGGGGTCCGGCGACGGTTGGCGACGCAGTCTATCAGCTATCGTGAGGTCACTGCCGTTGGCGTGGACTCTTGGGGTGTCGTAGCCACCGATGGTGTTCCGTGGACCGTTCCGGGTGCTCGGGGCATCGGTACGGACGTATCCGATGACCTGATGATCAGCCAGAACCTCTCCGGGACGGGCTACTTCCTTGGCCAGAGCTCTGCAGTCTGGAGTTCACCGCCGCAGGTGTCCGTGTGCTGAACCAGTGGGCAACCGGCGCCGGGCGAACTACGGCCTTAGTCTCTTCCCGCTGAATGGCGCTATCGGGTCTACCTGTGTCGCTACCCGCGAGTACCCGACAATCGCCTATCATCCACGGTTGGTCCTGTTGATTGCTCCAGCGGATCTGCCGCCAGCGGTCATCGGTGACATCAACAGCGACGGCTACGTCAACGTTGGCGACCTGCAGTCTGCTGGTGGCGGCATGGGGCAGCCGGGACGATCTGCCTGGCAGCCAGTGGAATGCCGATGCCGACCTCGACGGCGACGGCGCTGTCAACATTGCCGATCTGCAGATCCTCGCGTCCCACTGGGGCAATCATCTGTAGTAACGACACACATGTACCCTGGGCCGTCGCGCGCTTTGCGTGCGGCGGTCCAGGAACTGTACTTGACCGGCCTAACCCGAATATTTCATCACGATCAGTGGATGGGCTATAGCGCGAAGCCCTTACTGTCGGGTATAAGAGGAGTTGCGAAAGCTTCTTCCTACCCAACAATAAGGGGAAACGGGGACATCACGAATGGCGTTTACTTTAGCCTGATACGTTTGTGTAATTAGATATCTCATTTGGGCCGGCCTCCCCACAAGTGGAGCTCCTGTTTGAGTTTGCGGCGGAGCTTGATCATCTTGCGGTACGTGTCGTTGAGATCCTTGATCACACGCGGGTCATGCCGGCCCGGCCGGTGCGGATTGACCAACAGGGCGGGCAGGGCCTCCCCGGGCGCCGCAGACGTCAGCCATCGCACCGTGCCCAGGAAACTGATCCGTTGCGCATCGACCGCCTGTTGCGCAGCCGCCTTCAGCATCACCGCATGCACCAGGTTGTACACCAGGCAGTAGATGGCCAGTTCCTTCTTGACGCCTTGCGGCGTCGTGCACTTGATCTTGCGCGTCTTGAGCGTGGTCTTGATCTGGCCGAAGTGGGTTTCCACGTTCCAGTGAACACCATAAAGCCGCACAATCATTTCGTAGGGATAGCGCAGCGGATCCAGCAAGGTCGTCACGACTTTCACCTGTCGCGTTCGTTGTCCCTTCCTGGCCAGATCGTACCGCACTTCTCGCACCTGTAGGCCTGTTGGCAGGGCATCATGCTGGCTCTGACTCATCCAACGGGCCCTGATCTTGGGCCTTTGCCATTCGACGATCTGGTCGTGTCCGGCCAGTCGTGCCCAGCCTGGTCACAGGCCTTGAGGATGTGCGGCGTCGTCGAGGAACGGGGCCAGATCTTCCTTGATCCGCCGCAGGGTGCGTGATACAGTCGCCATCCGTGGCCTCCTTGTGTTGATGTGGATAGACAACACCATCATCGCAGGAGGCCATGCCTTGCGCAGGCCGCTGTGAGTGCGCTGCTGGCGCGGAGTTACAAACGTTATAGGAAATGTAACGGCTTAAGTAAATGCCATTCGGGATGTCCCCGATTCCCCCCCAGCCAACCCACACTCATCTGGATTCTTTCCGACCCCGTCGCCTCAGGGCCACGAGTCCGCCGACCCCCAGAAGCATCACCGTCGCGGGTTCTGGCACGTCAGCAATGAAGACACCGTATGACCCGTCGTCGAAATGGGCTCGGAAGACGACCTGGCCGAGATCGTTTATGGCCATGGGCCGTCCATCCTCGCCACCGCTGCTTGAGAGAAAATCCAGTTCGGCAATTCTGCGGAAGTCGCCGGGGCCTACCTGAAGGAGATCCCCGTCCCTGGCGACCAGGCATACTGAACCGTCTCTATTCGTGGCCCAGATACCACTGATGTTGTCGCCCGCTACACCAGTTCCCACGAGAGATGCGTAGAACGCCACTTGGCCGACGGAATTGAGGGCAGGCGAGATCATAGTCCGGAATACGACTCCTTCCGATGTTCCCGGGGCATGATCACCGGCGCGACAGATGAGCGACAGGCCGTCCGGCGACCACAACCAGAGTGCCTCGTTATTAACCTGTGGCTGCACACCGGGACCGCCGAGATAGCTCCTGAACGCCACCTGCCCGGCATGGTTGAGGACCGGCTCCTCGGGAAAGTAAATCTGTGCCCCGTCTGTCCCGGGCGCCAGGTCACCATCCTGGGCGACGGCAGCCAGATGCCCCGGCTTGCCCGCCCAAATACCGTTTGCATCCGAAGTGAGGGATGCCTCAAAGGCTACCTGCCCCGCATTGTTCAGGCAAACGTACCCGTTCGTCTCAAAAAACCTGTACCTAGCGCTGGCCGCGGCACCAGGTGCAGCCTCCCCTGCTCGGACCACCAGGCTCTGGCTGCCCGGCTGGCCGAGCCAGATGCCGGAATTGGTCTCCGGGAAATCGCGGCTGACGCCCGGCCCCTCCAGATAGCCGACATAGCTGACTTCGCCAGGGTCATTCAGTGCCATCGTGCCGGCATACAGGGCTGAATAGGTGGCTCCGAAACCTGCACCAGGCGCAGGATCGCCCCGTCGAGCAACAAGGTGGGAGCTTCCAGTGCTTCCCGACCAGATGCCCCAATCATTCTGATCCACCTGAACGCTGCCGCCGGTCAGGCCGGCCCTGAAAGCCACCTGGCCTGTGCTATTGATCCGGATGTCGGGAGGGTATTGAGAAGTGGCGGTGACGTACGGTTTGAAACAGGCATCACCCGGAATCTCCGGCGCCGGATCTCCACCACGAGCTACAAGTGAGACAGATCCTGGACAGCCAGACCATACTCCCGCCATGTTTGATGACGTTACGCCTGTCCCCGTCAGCCTGGCCCAGAACGCAACCTGCCCGTCGCTGGCCAACGCGAGTGGCCGATTCTGATAGATATCCAGGTACTGAGCCCCTCCGCAGCCTGGGGCTTCTTGGCCGAGGCGCGCACGACGGACAGGCTGCCCTGGGTCCCGACCCAGATTGCCCTGTCAAAGGAACTAGTATTGCCATGCATGATGACCGCGTTAAACGCGACCTGGCCGGCATTGTTGATCGTCGGAGGCCCCAGGATAGCGCCAAACGTCAGGCCTGGCTCGACGCCAGGAGCCTGCTGCCCGCTAAGGGCGACGGTCAGGATGGGAACCTGAGCAGCAGCGTCTTTCATCAGTAGCGTGCAGCCCGCCACGGCGACGCAGAGGATAATGTGATTCAGCATGCTCTCTCTCCCGGTGTACGGTCAGCCTGTATTCCTCAGATCCGCTTGCCCGACCACGCCGCCGGGACACACCCGGCCAGTACGTCACAACGGTTCTTCTACGCCTGCGGCTCCCCATGCGAAGCAGCACACGGGAGTCTGGCTGTCATACGACCACTACATTGATCGACCCCAGTTGGCGGCCAGGATCTGCAGATCCTCGACGTTGACGCGGCCGTCGCGGTTGCAGTCGGCGTTCGGGTTCCAGTTGAGGCTGCCAGGCGAGTCGGCCTGGCTGCCCCAGGCCGCTATCAGCACCTGCAGGTCGCCGACACGGGACCGCACGATCAGACAGTGCAGCATGCCCCTTTCGCGCACTTCCGTATAGTACCAGACAAGGACAGTAGAGAAAAGGCCATCTTTCACAAAGAGTAATCGACCATGCCCAGGGGGGTCGATTACTCTGTGAAGGCTTGCTGAGGGTCGCCGTCTTCCTGAGAGCAAATGTCATCGGCTGGCGATGGCGGAGGAACTGGTCGTCGGCGAGGCAGCCAGGAACTCCAGCCTATGCAGCGGGCCGCATACCTCGAACCACCAGCGGCCCTCCCAGGAACTGCCCTGCGTGCAGGCGCGCTGATCCGGTGATGGGGCGGCCTGCTCGTGGGCAGGAAGGAAGACAGTCCCGCGAGCACTGGCGCCGGTGGAACCGATAGCCTCGGCCTCGCCGGGACGACTGGTTACAGCATTGCCGTGCGACCGGCACGGCGTCTGCTCGCCGCAGGCCGTAAGCATGGCGGCACGGGTATACTCGATGGTCGCCCGCTGCTGATCATTGCGGGATTCGGCAATCACACCGACGTTGTGATGCGCGTTGGCGGGAGACATTACACGTTCATACGTACCCAGGGCATCATCGTAGCGGCCGAGGATGCCAGGCACAGGGCGACATTCGTGAGATATCGCGGCGGACACGCTGACTGCGTCGCAGCCGCTGCCCTTGCCGCAGCCTGCCGGGCAACTTCCAGTGCCTCGGCGGGCTGGCGTGCCCCCAGGTAGGCAATGGCCAGGTCATTGAGCATCACCGGGTCGTTGGGGGTTTTCTTCAGGCCGGCTCTCAGTGTCTGTATGGCCTGGGCCGGCTGATTTTCCCGCAGGTAGATATCCGCCAGGTCCACATAGGCGTTCAGGAAATTCGGGCACTGGCGAAGCACCTGCTGCAACAGGCTAGCAGCCTCCGGGCCGCGGCGCTCCGCAGCGAGGACGCGGGCCATGGCGTAGAGCGTCCTGGGTGTAGGCGGTTTGTCGGCACCGAGTCTGCCAGGCATCATTCGTTACGGTCTTGTCGCCGGCGTAATGGATCGACGGCTGCGGCTTCGGATGAGCGCAGCCAGCAAGCCACACCAGCACGAGCGCAGCACAGCTCGTCAGGTAACCGGGAGCAACACGGATCATGGCGTTCCCCCCGAGTAGTTTTGCGCCTCGCTCGATATTGAGATTGCCGATGGAGATCGGCTGCTCCGGGGCGCCCGGCTGCATCGGCGAGGCCATGATGCGCGCGACCCGATCGCCGCCGAGTCCTTCACCGCCTGGCAGCGAATCGCTGATCGGCACCTGCCGGACATCGACGCCGCCGGCGTGCAGCGCATCGCGCACGGCTCTCACCCGCGCACGGTAGAGCGACGCGGGAACATCGCCCCGGCGGATGCTCAGCGGGCCGGGATACTCACGGTAGTGGCGGATGAGGATATCCAGGTTTTGCCGGCCGAGTTCGTTCAGGGTAGCACCGTACTCCACGAAATGATAAGGACAGAGCGTATGCTCGCACAACACAGCCTGCTCAGTTGTCAGGTCCCGCAAGGTTTCGACGAGCCAGACATCGACAGTATCGGGCTTGAAGCAGACAGGCGGCGACTCAGCCGTGGCATTGTGATGCGACGGCTTCTGGCAGCCTGCTAGCACGAACATGACGGCAACGCCGATCAGGCTGACGTCGGTGACTCCGGTCTTGATTCGCATTTTTTATCTCCTGCTGAACAGGTCAATAAGTGTCAGAGCCGCAGGCCCCACTGTTACGATGAAGATCACCGGGAAGACGAACAGGACCATCGGGAAGAGCAGCCGAACGCTCATTCGCTCGGCGGCCTCCTCGGCAGTAGAGCTTCGTGTTTCGCGCATGGTGACGGTGAAACTGCGGAGAGCGTCGCGGACGCTGGTGCCGAAGCGTTCGGACTGGACGAGCACAGCGACGAGAGAGCCGATCTGCTCGACACCAGTACGTTCGCAAAGGTGACGCATGGCCTCAACACGCGGTGCGCCGAGGTGAATCTCCAGATTCGTCAGGGCCATTTCGTCAGCCAGGGTCGGCGAGACGCGGCGAATGTCGTCGGTAACAACGTTCCACGCCATATCGAGACCCATCCCCGCAGTAACACAGATCTCCAGCAGATCGACAGCATCGGGCAGAGCAAGGCAGAGCTTCATTCGGCGTCTGCGACGCCGCGAACTGAGAAATACATTCGGCAGGAAAAACGGCACGCCCGCCCCAATCATCATTATCGACGTCTTGAAGCCGGGAGCCAGGTCTGCCCGCATGACCAGAAGTGCCGTGCCTCCTAATCCTGCGGCTGCCAGGAGGATCTTCGCGCCAAGGTAGACCATCGGCGCGGTCTCGCCGTGGAAGCCTGCTCGGGCCATTTGTTCCCGCAGCGTTCTCGATGCGCCTTCGGAGGCGACAACTCGACCGAGCCGTCCCAGCAACCGTTCCACCCACGGCGATGATTGCACGCGGACTGTTGCCAAAGCGTCCATCGCGCGGATGCGATCCTCAATCGGCTTGACCCGCGCAGCGCGGACGATCAGCACGGCCGCACCGATAGTCACGGTCGACAGGAAGGCCAGCGACGGGATAAGGATGTCGTACATGGACATCACCTCAATAACGCAATACCGCTATACGGTTCATAATCCACCCGCCAATCACCAGCATGATGCCGCCCAAGACCAGCATCATCTGCCCCGCGCGTCGAGTACAAAGGTGACATGTATTGAGGAGTGAGCACGTTGAGAACAGCGAAGGCGACGAACGGCAGGATCATCAGGACGCGCTTGCTGAACTGTGTCTGGGCGGTCAGGACACGCACGCGGCGCAACAGGCGCATGCGGTCACGGATGACATCCGCCAGGCGATCCATAAGGTCCGCCAGGTTGCCGCCTGTACGCAGTTGGATCGAAACGGAGGCAGCAAACAGCGACAATTCACTGTTGTCATATTCGGCGGCAGTAAGCTGCAGAGCTTCCTGAAGATCCATGCCGAAGCCCTGCTGCTGGCAGATCCGGCCGAACAGCATGCCCACCGGTGCGGGCAGTTCCTCAGAGATCAGGCGGAAGGCAGCCGTGAGGGGATGGCCTGCCCGGAGGGAACGCGCCGCCAGGCTCAACGCGTCGAGAAACTGATTCTCGAACAGGACGGTGCGCTTCGCAACGGCGTGTTTGAGATAAACCCACGCAACGAGAGGCACGGCCACAGCAGCCATCAGGCCTGCCAGAATGTAACCTGTCCAGGCATAGCTCAAGACAAACACGATGGCCGCGATGCCCACCATCATCAGCAGGAGACGCTCGGCCGGAACCTGCCAGCCGGCCTCGCGCAAGATCCGGTCGAGCCGGCCAAACAGAGACAGTCGCGGACCAGCGCCGGGCACATTGACCATAGCTTCCTGCCCATCGTGCCACAGGCGCAGCGTCCGGCTGGGGATGTCCCGTTCGCCGGCAAGTCCAAGCCGAACGTCTACACGGCGGCGACGTACAGACAGGCGCATTTGCCAGACGATGATCGCGGCTATCCATAGGGCCAGCAGGAGGACGAACGCTGCCACCGCGACGGCCACCTGCACGATACTTGGGGATGAAAGCCTCTCAAACATGCGTCAGCCTCCCCTCGATATCAGAGTCCAGGCGGCGTCGCTTGAAGAACTCGGCTGGGAAGTGAACGCCTTCGGCTTCGAGGCGGTTGAGGATTCGCGGCCGGACGCCGCAGGCTTCAAAGTGCCCGGTAGCGTGCCCCTCTTGGTCGACACCCGTTTGAACGAAACGGAACAGCTCATGTAGGCAGATGATGTCACCTTCCGTCCCGGTGATCTCACTAACGCTGACGACGCGCCGCTTGCCGCCGGTCATGCGCGACAGGTGAACGAGGATATTGAGCGCGCTGGCCATCTGCTGGCGGATGGCATGCACGGGGTAGTTCAGGCCGGCCATGCTGACCATGTTTTCAATGCGGCGCAGGGCGTCTCGCGCGTTGTTAGCATGCACCGTGGTCATGGAGCCTTCGTGCCCCGTATTCATGGCTTGAAGCATGTCGAGGGCTTCACTGCCGCGGACTTCACCGATGATGATGCGATCCGGCCGCATGCGCAGACTGTTTCGCAGGAGATCGCGCTGCGTGACCTGGCCCTTGCCCTCGATGTTGGGCGGACGTGTCTCGAGACGCACAACGTGTTTTCGCTGGAGTTTGAGCTCCGCTGCGTCTTCGATCGTGATCACCCGCTGGTCGTCGGGAATCCAGCGGCTCAGGACGTTGAGCATGGTGGTCTTGCCGGAGCCGGTCCCCCCTGAGATCACAACGTTCAGCCGGCAGCGGACCGCCGCTTCGAGGAAGTCGGCGATTTCATGCGTAATCGAGTCAAGTTCGACGAGCTGATCAACGCTGATAGCGATCGTGCCGAACCGGCGGACGCTCAACGAAGGACCGTCCAAGGCCAACGGGGGAATAATCGCATTCACCCGGCTGCCGTCAGCCAGCCGTGCGTCGAGCATGGGGCAGCTCTCGTCGATTCGCCGGCCGACCCGATTTCCGATTCGCTGAATCACCTGCAGAAGGTGACTGGTGTCTCGGAAGGAGGCTGCGGTTTCTTCGAGCCTGCCTTGCCGTTCGATGTAGATCTGTCGCGGGCCATTGACGAGAACGTCGCTGATAAAGGGATCCCGGAGGAATTCCTCGAGCGGACCGAGGCCGAATATCTCGTCGAGCACCTGCTGGACGAGTTCACGTTTCTCCTGGGAGGAGAGAGGGCGTCGCTGTTCATTCAGCAGCAGATCCACACGGCGCGAGCATTCGCTTCGCAGCTGCTCAAGCGGGATGCGCTGGGCCTCATTGAGGTCCATGGTTTCCAGAAGCCGGCGGTGCACGATGCCCCTCAGGTCCTCTGTCGTCTGCTTCCCTGCGGCTACCATATCGCTGTCTACCTCTTGCATGGTTCTTTTCCTTCGGACTCCCCGGCTGGCACGGCCAGGCGTGCGAGCAGACGACGGACGTCCTTTCTGACCGATGAGCGGGGTGCCGCATCGGCGAGGGGCTTACCGTAATTGATCGCGCGACTGACAGCGTCAAAATCATTGCCGATCAACTCAAAGTGATTGCTCTGCAAGACGCGCTGGGCCTGTTCGATCGTAACGAGCGTGTTACGCCGGTTGTACCGATTAACGACGGTGACGAGACGCTCCGGAGCGATGCCATGATCGATGAGCCCCTGGCGAAGTTCGCGGGCGATCTGAACGTCTTTGACACACAGCTGCATGAGAATGATCGTGGCGTTGCTGGCCGCGGCAAGCGTTGCCGCCACCGGGACCGGTAACCGCGGAGCGTCAACGATCGTATGCGGGTAGGCCAGTTTGCAGGCGACGAGCACGGATGACAGGTTCTGCCAACACAGAGTGGGGCTGGCTGTGAACTGGATGCTGGCCGGGCTAAGCAGCACATTCAGCGGCCCGGCTGACACCGCACTGGAACGAACGATCTGCGAATCGGCTGCGTTGCCGCGAGCAAGCACATCGGCGATGCCATATTGGCCATGCAACCCCAGGGCCAGCGCGATGCCGCCGCAGGCGAGGTCAAGGTCCACGAGCAGCGTGGGACCATCCCCTGCCTGCTCCAGCTCCGCAGCCATGTTGATAGCGATGGAACTCGCCCCGCACCCCCCGCTGCAGGACAGCACCGTGACCATGGAACCGCCGACGCGAAGGTCGTCGCCGCGGGCCGGGAATAGGCGAGCCAGCACGTGCGTCAATTGTCGGTTGACGGCGTCCTTGCAGAGCAGCTGCCGGGCGCCGATCTGCATAGCCTGAACGATCAGTTCGGCTGGGGGCGCTGCGTCAGAAGCACGAAACGAGTATCGGGAAATCGCACGATAACCGGATCCAGTTCAGCGAGCTGCCTTGTAGGATTGGGATCGATGTCGACGATCGCAGCAACACCCCGGTAACGCTCGAGGTGGGCGACCAAATCGGGCAGCGTCGCACAGGAGCGTATAGTCTTGAATCGCGGATCAGCGACCAGGGCGGATCGCACGCGATCCGC
Organism: uncultured Planctomycetota bacterium; assembly: GCA_963787325.1. GTDB lineage: Bacteria > Planctomycetota > Phycisphaerae > UBA1845 > JANYLN01 > CAWBCK01. The sequence continues at coordinate 3,160,516 of CAWBCK010000005.1, read as the reverse complement.
TGTCTGCGCCTCGCTCGCCATAACCAGAATCATGCCACTATCATCACTGCTCATGACAATGCCCCTACAGCCTTACAGCAGCAACTCGTTCTTTCCGCATCCCTCGTGTCATTTCATCTCCGGCCACCGACGCCGACTTCAAACCTCCGCCTTTGGGTGCCTCTGGCAGCTCGCCAGTGCAGGGTTCTGAAACCGCTCCTAGTCTTTCGCCGCCGGCACCGTTGCAGGCGCCACGGCAGGCGTCTGGCCAGTCAGCGGGGCCGTCCTGTCGTATGTCTGCCACGCCCCGGGCCCCCGGAGATGTTCGAAGCCCATGTCACGAATCCAATCGGCCTGAGAGGTCGCGATGGCCCTGGACGCCCCGCCCTCGAGTTGGCCGAGGCCGTAGAGCTCCCAGTCGTTCGGCACGACGTGCGACATGCCTGGCGATGGCGGCATCTTGCTGAGCGACACTGGCTCGGCCAGCGTGGCGCGGACCAGCACGACTACCTCTGTTTCGCCTTCCTGGTATCGCACGGACCGAAACAGCGCGCCGATGACGGGCAGATCGCCGGCACCAGGAATGCGCGACGCCCGGGCAATCGATTGGCGTTGGATCAGGCCGGCCATAACGAAGGTCTGGCCGCTCTTAAGTTCGAGAGTCGTTTCCGCGCGACGCATCGTAAGGCTCGGCACGCGGAACCCCTGAATGACGACGGCCCCGACATCCGACAGTTCGGAGACCTCCGGAGCCACAAACAGGCGGATCGTGTTATCACCGAGCACGACCGCTTTGAAATTCAGGCGTACGCCGAACTGCTTCCATTCGATTGTCACCGACGCCGCCGAAAGCACCCCGCCCTGAACGATGGGAATGGGGAACTCACCGCCAGCCAGGAACGACGCCTGTTCGCCGCTGAGGGCGACAAGATTCGGCTCGGCCAGAATGCGCAGGTACTGGTTTTCAGCCAGGGCCTCCAGGAAGAATTCGAAAGGCGCGCGGGGAAAGCCCGCAAACAGCGTTACAGCCGGGCTAACCGCCACGTTGCCGCTAAAGACGAAGGGAAGGCTGGGCGCGCCGGCGTTAGCCCCGGCTGGAGGCCCGATGCTGACGGGATTGAGAGCGGTGCCTCCGGCCGGCCCGAGGACCTGTCCGCCGAAGAAGTCCGTGCCCGTGCCGAAGTAGTTGATCCCGAGCGCGCGGATGGCTGTCCGGCTGACTTCGGCAATCCGCACCTGCAGATTCACCTGCTGGGCCCCGGCAAGAGTCGTCATGTCAACAAACTTGAGTCCTTGGGCAGTAAGGAACCTGTGCAGTTGCTCGGCCTGCTCGGCCCGCGAAGTTTGCCGGAGACCGTCAGCACGTCGCGTGTCTGCCTGACGTGAAGCCTGGAGTCCGGGAAGAGCGTCTGGAGATCCTGGCCGAGGTGTTGCACGTCCATGTCGACGTCGATGCGTGTTTGTCGGACCTGTTCGTTCTCACTCCACATAAGCAGATCCGTAACGCCCACCCCCTTGGCCTGGACCAGAACCAGCCGGGGGTTGAGGACCTGGACGTCGGCAATAGCGGGGTTAGTCACAGCCACGCGTTTGACGGGCCAGGGAGGTGTGATCGTCCTGGACTCGTTCAGGGAGACGGCGATGGTCTTGGGTGCCGGCTGCGGCTGCGTCGCCCCTTCCCGCTGGCCCCATGCGCGCGTCCCGATCGTCAGGACAACAACACTACCCAGGCATGCGAGCCAGCCCGCTGAGTTTCGGATCGTGTTCATGTGAGTCTGTCTGCCCCTGATAGGCGGCAGAGTCGTGCCAGCGGACTGGCTGGCGCCGCTGCCGCAAAGATACCACCATGCCCATAACCGCAGCACTGATCACATCTGTCCATCTGCAGTTGAGACGATGAACCGGGCCTTTTCGAGCTTCTGGCCCCGAATGATGATCGTCTCCCACTCATGGCCGGCGGTTGGCGCCTCCGCGGCGACAGCCGGTCGTGATTTGCTCAATTGCTCGTTGACCGCCTGGCCAAAATCACGGAGGGCGGCGAGAAAGCCCTGCGAGCCGTCCGCGCCGACGGCACCGGGCAGATACTCCCGGGCCAGGGAACTGAGAGACAGAAGCCGCGGCGCAGCCGCGTCAATGTCGGTGGGGTTGCGCATGACCAGGGCGATGCTCCCCTGATCGCGGGCAAGTTGCAGGATTTCGGCCTGTTTGGCGTCGAGCAGCAGGGTGACGAGATTCCCCTTCCGAACACTGGCCGGATGTGTAAGGTTGCTGGCCAAGTTCTCTTCGGGTGTCAGCACGGTCTGCTTGCCGATGGCCAGCACCGGAATGTTCTCCAGGACGATCTTGGACATGGGATTGTCACGAGCGATCTTACCGTTGAAGCACCAGAGAACGTCCACAAGACACCCGGGATAGAGCAGGCCGTCCATAGCAGCGTCATCCGAAAGCGCGATCGTCTTGGCGCGTTTTCCGGGGGGAAGCAGTGCGCGAGGCCACGCTCTGGGGAGAATCATCGGTGGCAAAGCAACCCCTTGTAAACAGTTGCCCCTTGGCAAGCGACAGACGGAGGGCCTTGCCGATAGCGTGGGCCGGATCGCCGAGATAACCCTCGGGCGCGGCAGTCTGAGAGACCTTCCGCGTCGCCACGCAATCGGCCGTAACAACGGTATAGGGTTCGAGGGATCTGCTGGCCACAATGATCTGTACGTCAGGAGAGGCTGCCTCCATGGCCGTGCCGGCAGGCGCACGGGTTCCGAGGGCCGCAAGCAGAACGGCGGAAGCGCCAGCCGCCAGGACGCCGACAACCAACAGCAGGGCTACAGACCACTTCATGATCGCCTCCTTGGGCGCCTCACGCGCCGACTCATCAACCCTCTTTCGCCGCCGTTACGGTGGCGCTGAACGCGGTGGGCACCGGTAATAATGAGAAATGCGTCAAGGACCCTTCTGTTCCATACGGCACGCGGATGGTAACGCGAATATCGTTGCCGGGACTGACGTTTACGTCGGAGACTGTCACCTGCGCCGCCGCGCCGGCACGAATCTCGTTCACCCACCCGATGGCGTCCGACTCGACCTTGTCCCCGCTGGTAGTGCCAGGCAAAGACGCCAGACGTGCCGCGCGCTGGGCGATGCCCGTGACGTGTTCGTACTGAACGAACATCCAGCCGTATTCCAGAATCGCGAAGGACAATAACAGCACGAGCGGCAATACCAAGGCGGATTCCACGATCGCCATAGTGCGCCTGCCAGGGCCTGCCTTTCGCGTCAGCCGTGCCATAGTGTCACCCCCGCCGCTGCGACAACGCCGGCAAAGACCGCGATTGCATACGGAAACGTGTGCGGGTCCGTACGGGCAGCCGGCTCATGGTGCACGCGGATTTGAAGGGCACCGCGGACCCCGACAGCCCGCAGAACAAACGCACGCAGCGTAAGGCCTGTTCTGGCCATCACAACGAGGAATCGCCCCCGAGCCAGCGCAAACGCCAGGCCAACAACCACCCCGGCGACACATACTGCCACCAGGACGAGCAGGCTGTTGCTCACGCCGAGCCAGGCGCCGATCGCCGCTGTCAGGCTGGCATCGCCGGCACCGCCTCCTGCGAACACGAATAACACGAGAAAGGGCCCGCTCAAGAGCACGCTGCCGACCAGGCCACTGCCAAGACCAGTCAGCCCGGCCGTGCAGACGCCAGCGATCAATCCCCCCAGCCAGACAGGGCCCGTCAGGCGATTCGGGATACGGTGCTGCGCTGCATCCCACAAGGCAGCCACCAGTGATACCGCGATGACAACGCTCCACGACAGGAAGCCGCTATTCACATGGTATAATTCGGTTGGCATGCTGGGTTTCCAGTAGACACATGGCCGGCGACCATGAACATGCCGCCGGCCATGTGCTAGTTATCAGTTGGCTCCCAGGTCAGTCGCCAGCCCATCGAACTTGCCTTTCACCCATGTCCCGATGTTGCCAATGGTAAGAACAACACCTGCTACAATCAGGCCGGTGATGATCGCATATTCGACGGTTTCAAGCCCCTCTTCCTCCCGAACAAATCGCTTCCACAAAGACATAGTGCGCTCCTTTCATGGAAATGTGTGCCGCCATCTATCCGCACGCCCCCAACGGGCAAGACCGGAAGCCCCCCGGCCGCAGATATACCCCTTTAGCGCTTAACCGATACCAGGCCCGGTCGATGCCTGCGGAATCTCCGCAGCCGCGACTGACGACCTGGCAGCGTCTCAAGTGATGCTGGAACAGAAATGATCGTGGTGGCCAACTCCCCTGACAGCAACCACACTGACAAGCATAGCCATAGCGAGCGCGAAGGCAAATGGCATATTGTCTTGTTTGCATGGGCCCCATACCACTAGGTTTGCCATGTGACACAACCACGCGATCCCCCCAGAGGCAACAGGCGAATGCACCCTGGCGGCAGGGCCAGGCCCATTGAAGGCCATCCAAGTCCTGCTCGTGCGCTGCGTTCAGGATGTCATGGCGGCTTGACTGATCGCCTGATACGGTGCCTATCATAGAGCGTCACCTGGTGAGGAAGGCTCTTCCAGCACAATTGCGGCAACGCCTGTAAGGGGAGTTCGTTGCTTCGCGCCAGACACATTCGCAAGATGGCGCTGGCATTTGCCAGAAATGACACGTGCCGTCAACCAGCGACATTTCGTCCAAGTGCATGAGACTACAAGATCCTTCACCTGCCTTGCTGGCAGACTGATATATAGAGAAGGAGGCCCATGATGCGGCAACAGCCAGGAATGCCGCGGTCAAGAACATTTCTCGCGAGAGGATCTCGGCGCCGCGGAATCAGCCTCATCTGGAGTATGTTGATGATGCTTGTATTCATAGCGATGACCGGCCTGGTGCTCGACGTGGGCTACAGCCTGGTGACCGCCCGGCAGTTGCAGACAGCCGCTGACATGGCGGCGCTGGCCGGAGCGCAGGTCCTTTCGATCGATCAGACTGGCGAACGGTCCCGCGACAAGGCGTCCAGTGTAGCACTGGCAAACAAGGCGGCCGGCCTGACAGTCAAGGTGCGGGACAACCCGGGAAACGGCGAAGACGGCGACATCGTAATCGGACGATGGGGAAAGAACGAGCTTACCGGAAACACTGGGTTTACGGCCACACTGACCAAGCCGAATGCGGTACGGGTAAAGACGCACCGTATCGACGGCGTAGGTGATGGCCCGCTGGGCCTGCTCTTCGGCCCGATCTTCGGCGTAGACAGCGTCAACATCCAGCGCGAAGCAACCGCGATGATGCAGCCCGGTGCGGCGTGGTACGCACTGAATGAGACCGGGACGGGGGCGCATTTCGGCGGAAGCATCACCTTCAACTCGTACGACGGCGGAGGGGTAGTCAACTCCAGCAGCGGCAGTGCCGTCACGTCTAACGGCAACCCGACCATCGACACGCCCTATATCAAGAGTCCCGGCAGTAATGCCTCGCGGTATGGCACCGGCCCGGACCAGTCCTTCATAAAGATAGCAGAACCCGTGCCGGACCCGCAGAGATACCTGCCGGCCCTGGAAGTGGGTGGACTTTCTGTAGACGAAGCGATCGCTGCCGGCAGACTGCACGACGATACACCAGCCGACGGGATAATGTCAGCCCCGTTGCAGTACGACAATTATCATTACTTCGCCAATGGCATGACGGGCACGCTTACACTCACGACCGGCATCTACATCATCGACGGCGGAGTGCATCCCGACGGCATCACCCTTGCCGAAGACAGCGGCGGTGTCCTGCTGTACGTCAGAAGCGGAAGCATCAACATGACCGGAAACCGCACCGTCAACATCCGGCCGCTCGATCCTCGTGCAGACCCCGGCCAGCCCATACCCGACGCATCGACATACCACGGGATCAGCATCTGGCAGCCGGCCAGCAACACAAGCGATGCGACATTCCACGGAACAGGGGCGTTTGACATCACGGGCACCATCTACATTCCGACGGCACAGGTATATGCACGGGGAGACATCGGAACCTTCGGGAATCGTCTGATCGTGGGCTCGCTGGATATCCAGGGCAATGTCAACATTGACATTCAGTTCGACCCGACCTCGCCAGGCGCACCGCCTTACGAATCGTTTCTTGTCAGATAGGGGCGCCGCACAAACGCGACCTGATATCCGTGTCCCGTCTGCAACAGCGCGGGTCTAGCCGTTAGCCATCTTACGGCTGTCAGGATCGGGGAAGAACAGGAACCTTCGCCGAGCGTCCGCGCCGTTGCACTACATGCACAGGTTCGCTGTGACAAACGGGCGGACCTGCAGCTTGGTCGCCTGCTCGGCGGCCGCCAACATCGAGGGCTCGCTGGCAGGCAGACGCCTTCAGCAGGCCCAGCCTGCCGTGCGACAGGTGGCACGTTCGAGAAATGATCCGGCCGTTGGGGTCCACCTTGCCTTCGGTGTCAAACAGCGGCTGGCGCTGTTGGTGGTGGCGACTGCGACCGTGCCACAAAGGTGGCACGGTCCGAGGCCGGATGACATTGCAGAGCACAAGGCAGACTTTCGCCATACACACGGCTAGACGGGAGTCTCAGGGATCGCAGAGAGTCTGGACGCAGGCGCCCCATCAGGATTTGTGATCATTGCGTGGACGCGGCCCGGGGCCGGGCCGACTGTTGTGCCGTGTACCAGTGAGGACGGAACGGCGATCTTAAGGGCTCGCGTACGCTGGCCGCGCATGCGTTCGGCCAGCAACTTCACCGCCTGCTCGCCCATCATTTCGGGATCGCTGGCAAAGCATGTTACCTGTAGACCGCCAACTTCCGGATTGCCTCGGCTGACGACTGAAACGTCTTCCGGGCATCGCAGATTGCTATTCTTCGCAGCGGCGAGCAGCAATTCGGCTACGCGGGTATCGAAGCAGAGTATGGCGCTTGGCCGATTCCGCAACTGCAGAAGATGGCTGGCGGCTGAGGGAAGCGGCAGGTCTTCGGAGGCAAAGACCACCCATTCGTCGCGCATCTGCAATCCGCAATGCTGGGCCGCCTGACGCAGATGTATTGCCAGGCGTTGAATATCGGGGGCCAAGGCCCATGTCAGGTTATTTGCCTGACGCCGGCCGCGAGCCAGAAATCCGAGCGACGTATGTCCCTGGCCAGCCAACAGCTCCGCTACGACTTTCGCCTCCGCTTCGACATCGACCGCAACACAGTCGGTTACCAGGTCTTCTCCCCAGTGATCGACGACCACGACGGGAATGCCTTCGGATTTGTACATTTGAATAAAGTGTTCGTCAAACGTGCCGCAGAGAATGACCCCGCCAACCTCTTCTGGCGCAGGCGGCCGGTATTCGCTGAGCACCACCCGTACGTACCCGTCGACCATCCTGCGTTTGACAGTGAGGCCGAGCGTTCGCGCCATTCGGTATATGCCTGTGTGGATCCGGCCATAGAAGGTACCCGGGGCATCGGCAGTATCGTCGTTGTTGCGGACCTGGACCAGCTGGATGGCGGAGGCGGTGCTGAACCATCGGGAGCCGCCGAAACCTGGCGGTATGAATGTACCTTTGCCCTTGACACGGCGAATGAGGCCCTGGTTCTCAAGGATTCGGAGGAGCTGCCCGAACGGTGTGCCGGCTAAGACCACATTGCACGACAAGGTCGCGTTCATAAGGCAAGCGTCCTTCCGCAGCGAACTCGCGAGCGCGGATGCGTTGGGCGAGTCGCCTGGCGAGTTGCTTGTACTCAGGCTCGGTCGATCGGGTTTGCGACCGCTTGTCTTCAGGCGTGTGCACCATGACGGTAACGATTCCTCGTTTGACTTCTTGTATTCAAGTAAGGCCAGGTCTGCTGTTGTGCATGTTACTGTTTTGCATCATTGGACGGCAAGTGGTATCTGCTGGATGCGGGTATTTTACGTCGCTTGCGCCACACACCCTGGAATGCCGTAACCACTTGTGACTGCGATACCTGCAACGTTTGGCATGGGGCTCCGTGTATTTGCGCCGGGTCGGCGGCGCCGGCAAAAACGGTACGGGGGCTTATGTTGATGGTTCAGGTGCGCACCTGGACGTTGACTTTGGGTTTGAGGCGACCAATCGCGGCAATCAGGCCATCCTTTCTTTCGCCAAAGCCTTGAAAGATGTTAAAGGCTTGCTGCAGCATGCGTTACCAATATCGTTCACTCTTTTCGACATGCCTGTCCGCGTGTTTGGCACGCCACTTGCTTGGACAAGTTCATTCGGAGTTTCCGGCACTACGTTGAATAGGCAGTGGCATCTGATGGTTAAAACTCGGGCGATTTGGGACAAGCCGCATCTTGCATGATGGCGCATGCATCGATAGCCGGCCTGCTGCCCCAGCACACGCCCCTGGTCAGACGTTTGGCTGCCCCTCACATCATAGATCTATCAGATATCAGAGTTCTTCCTCCTGGTTTAGCCGGATCCACCAGATCTCAAGACTTTTCTGCTCCGCGCGCGGATCACGCGGGGCTGTAAGTTACACCGGCTCGCCGGGCATGGCAGCAGGTGCTGGCTACTATTATGGAGGATAGTAACATGTCGTATCGCAAGCGTTCGCAGGCAACTCGCCTGGTTGCCCTGCTAAGTCCACTGGCGGTCATTCTCGCCTTCGCGGCGCCATCCGGAGGCGACACGATCACGTTTCAGAATGGCGTGTCGCCAGACAGCAATTACAGTGGCTGTCAGGACAACTGGATCTTCGAGTGGCAGCCCACGAACAACTACGGAACAAATACCTATGGCAATGGGATGGGGTTTTACTCCGATACCAAACGCAGCCTGATCAAGTTCGACGTAAGCGATGTCCCCTCCGAGGCGATTGTGACGTCCGCTGTCCTGCGGCTGTATATGAGCAAGGTCAGCGCTGACAGGACGGTGCAAGCTTACCAGGTTCTGCAGCCGTGGACCCAAATGGGCAGTACGTGGGAAATTTATGACACCGGCAGCGACTGGAACAGCGACGGTTGCGACGGGGTGGGTACGGACCATGCGAGTGCACTGGCGGGCAGTCTGGCTGTCACTACCGCCGACGAAGATGACTGGATCGAGATCTCTCTTGACGCGTCGCTGGTCCAGGGCTGGGTCGACGGCACAATCACCAACAACGGCGTCTTGCTGAAGGTTGACAATGAAACCAGCGGTGAGATGCGGTTCCAGCCGGAGAACTATTCGACTTCGACCCTCCGGCCGCAACTGGTTATCGAATATTCGACAACCGTCACAACAACGTTCCAGAACGGCGTGTCGCCGGACAGCAACTACGCCGGCTGCGAGGACAACTGGATCTTCTCGTGGCAGCCCACTCTTAATGAGGGAACGAATACCTATGGCAATGGCATCGGCTTTTACAGTGGTATTAAGCGGACTCCGATCAAGTTCGACATCAGTTCCATCTCTTCGAGTGACACGGTCAGTTCGGCGAAACTTCGGTTGATGATGTACACCATTGGCGCGGACCGAACGGTGGAAGCCTACCAGATCCTGCAGCCTTGGACCCAGATGGGCAGTACATGGAATAACTACGACGCCAATAATGCCTGGGACACGGCAGGCTGCGATGGCAGCGGAACAGACCGCGCCAGCACGGCAACTGGAAGTGTGGCTGTCACCACGAGCCAGGCCGGTACCTGGATCGAGATCGATCTGGACACGTCGCTGGTGCAGGGCTGGGTCGATGGCACGATCACCAACAACGGCGTGCTGCTGAAGGCCACCAATGAACAAAGCGGCGAGATGCGCTACCGGGCAGAGAACTATACGACGGCCAGCGACCGGCCGGAATTGGTGATCGAGCATAGTGCCGGCGGTGGAGGTGGCGATACGACCGCTCCGGCTGCGGTGACTGACCTGGCGACGACCAATCCGACCACAACAAGCATCGATCTGACGTGGACCGCGCCGGGCGATGACGGCAATACCGGGACGGCGAGCAGTTATGACATCCGTTACTCGACGAGCACGATCGACGAGAACAATTGGGCCAGCGCAACGCTGGTAACGAACGAACCGACGCCATCTGCGGCGGGTAACACGGATACTGTGACCGTCTCCGGCCTGACGTCGGGCACGACGTACTACTTCGCGATCAAGACCTCCGACGAGGTGCCGAACGTATCCGCCTTGTCGAATTGCGAGTCTGGAACGACTGCCACACCGGATACAACCGCTCCGGCGGCGGTGGCCGACCTGGCAACCAGCAATCCCTCCGGCAGCAGTATTGCCTTGACCTGGACCGCGCCGGGCGATGACGGCTCGACCGGAACGGCGACCAGCTATGACATCCGCTACTCGACGAGCACGATCGACGAGAACAACTGGGCCAGTGCGACGCCGGTATCGAACGAACCGACGCCGTCTGCAGCGGGTAACACGGATACCGTGACTGTTTCTGGCTTGACGTCGGATACAACTTATTACTTCGCGATGAAGACTTCCGATGAGGTGCCGAACGTATCGGCCTTGTCCAATTGCGTCCCTGGAACGACGCTCGACGTGACGGCTCCAACCGCAGTGAGCAACCTGGCGGCGGTCAGTCCGACCACGACAGGCATCACCCTGACCTGGACCGCCCCCGGCGATGATGGCTCGACCGGAACGGCGACCAGTTACGACATCCGCTACTCGACGAGCACGATCAACGAGGGCAACTGGGCAAGCACGACGTCGGTATCGAACCCACCAACGCCGTCTGCGGCGGGTAACACGGATACTGTAGACGTCTCTGGTCTGACGCCCGGTACGACGTATTACTTCGCGATGAAGACCTCCGACGAGGTACCGAACATATCGGCACTGTCCAACGTGGCCAGCGAAACCACGGTTGCGGCTGACATCACGGCGCCGGCTGCGGTGACGGACCTGGCAGTGGGCAATCCTTCCGAAACCAGTCTTACGTTAACGTGGACCGCGCCAGGCGATGATGGTTCGACCGGGACAGCAACCAGTTACGACATTCGTTACTCGACGAGCACGATTGACGAAAGTAACTGGGCCAGCGCGACGCCGGTAACGAACGAGCCGACGCCGTCCGCGGCAAATTCCAACGAAAGTATGACCGTCTCCGGTCTGACGTCCGGCACGACGTATTACTTCGCGCTGAAGACCTCCGACGAGGTGCCGAATGTATCGGCCTTGTCGAACGTTCCCAGCGAAACAACGGTGGCCGTGCCCGTCGACAGGACGTTCCAGAACGGTGTATCGCCGGACGGTTCCTACGCCGGCTGTGAAGACACTTGGGTGTGGGCCTATCTGCCCACTGGGAACTTCGGAGACAATACCTACGGCAACGGCATGGGCTACTATAACAGCAATATCAAACGTAGCCTGATCAAGTTTGATCTCAGTTCCATCCCCACGATTGCCACAGTCAACTCGGCGACACTTGAACTGTACATCAGCAAAGTCGACACGAATCGAACAGTAGAAGCGTATCAGGTTCTGCAGCCGTGGACCAGGTATGGCAGCACGTGGATTACCTACGATGGCACTAACGCCTGGAACACCGCCGGCTGCGGCGGCAGCGGCACGGACCATGCAAGCACAGCGGCTGCGAGCCTCGCTGTCACCACTTCCGACCTCAACTCCTCTATTACGATCACTCTTCCGACGTCCCTGGTCGAGGGCTGGATCGCCAACTCGAGCACCAACAATGGTCTCTTGCTGAAGGTGACGGACGAGACAAGCGGCGAGATACGATTCGCGCCAGAAAACGACTCGACAGCCGCCAACAGGCCGAAACTGGTCATAAACTACACAGCTTCCGGCACCGACGTGACGCCACCCGCTACGGTATCAGACTTGACCAAGGGCACGGTGACATCGTCTTCGGTAGCCTTGAGCTGGACGGCACCGGGCGACGACGGGACCAGCGGGACTGCCAGCGTCTATGACGTCCGCTACTCGACGAATCCGATCAATGAGAGCAACTGGGCTAGTGCGACACCGGCAACGGGTGAACCGACGCCGGCGATAGCGAACAGCACCGAGAACTTTACGGTCAGCAACCTGACGCCCCAGACCACATATTACTTCGCGATGAAGACCTCGGACGAAGTGCCCAACAGCTCCGGCCTGTCCAACGTGGTCAGCGCAACAACCCCGGAAGCCAATGACGTCACGCCGCCAGGCAGGATCACAAGTCTGGCGTGTGGCAGTGCAACTGCCTCAAGCGTGACTCTGACTTGGAACGCGCCGGGCGATGATGACAATACGGGCACAGCAGCCAGCTACGAGGTCCGTTACGCGATGGGTGTCATCAACGAGGCCAACTGGGGTGCTGCAACGTCGGTAACGACAGGCGTACCCACTCCGGCGGCAGCAGGTACCCCCGAGAGCATGGAGGTCACCGGTCTGGCGCCGGAAACGACCTACTACTTCGCGATCAAGACGTCGGACGAGATCCCGAATGTGTCGCTGGTATCGAACTCCGCCGGTAAGCAGACACTGGCAGGCAGTGGCGGTAACGGCACGGCTATGATCGTCGAGGAGCATAACGGCATCGCACGCAGCGGCGAAGTCCTCAGCGGCGGCGTGCCCTTTGCCGTAGGACATCTCACGAGCACCTCGGGCCTGTGCATCAAGGACGGAAGCGGTAACCCCGTACCGGCACAGTTCTCCGTGCTCAATCGCTGGTGGAGCCCCAACTACGACGACAGCATCAAGTGGCTGCAAGTCGTTTTCCCTGCGGACGTGGCTGCCAATGGCAACAGTACCTACTACCTGACAACCGGCACGAACCCGACGCCGACGGACCCGGCAAGCCTGACCGTCAATGGCGATGTCTACACGGTCACGACCGGCCCGATCAAAGCGGTGATCAACGCGGCGGCGTTCAAACTCTTCGATGAGGTCTACTACGACGCCGACGACGACGGCCAGTACGAAACGGGCGAGAAGATCATCTCGGCTAGCACCGACGATGGCTTTGTCATCACCAGTGGTGCCTGGAGCGCACTGGGCATCTCGGCTGGCGATCAGTTCCGCTCGTCGGTTGACAATGCGACCGTTACAGTGGAAGAGAACGGCCCGGTTCGCGTAGTATTGTGCATCGAAGGCATATTCCAGCGCAGCGGGCAGGCCGCTCTTGACTCCTACTATGGGTATCAGGTCCGGCTTTACTTCACCGCCGGTTCGGCCATGGTCCGTTGCAATGCCACGCTGAAGAACAACCGGATCGTCGACGATACAGTCTACTCCTGGCCGATCGAGGACATGAGCCTCCGTTCGACATTGGCTCTTACCGGTACGAAGAGTGACAAGATGCTCGGACAGGGTACTCCCGTTAGCGGTACGGTTGGCGCCAATGTCGTGAAGGTCTACCAGGATTCCAACGGTACGGATGAATGGCAGACAACTCTCGGCGAGGCCATCCCGGGCGTAACCTTCCGCGGCTACAAGATGTATGACGGCACCACGGTGAAGGAGACCAACAACCAGGCCCGGGGCTGGATGGAACTCAACAACGGGACCTTGGGGGTAGCAGCCGGTGTCCGCGAGTTCTGGCAGCAGTACCCCAAGGCCATGCGCATCGACGTCAACCAGCTACAAGTGGCCTTGCTGCCGGGCGAGTTCTCCGAAGTATCCTCGCTCTATGACGGCTCACAGAAGCGGCACGACGTCATCTATGACTTCCATGCCGGTGCCTTGACCGATCAGCAGGTAACCAATGATTACCTTCTGGGCGAGCGTCCCCTGCACATGCGTTGTACGCCTTCCACGTATATCACGAGCAACGCATGGGACTTGGGCTTGGGATTGGCACCTGCTCCTTCCCCGCTTAACTACGACCGGTATGCCACGACCGGAACGAACATCGGCGATAAGCTCGGCTGGAAATGGTTCGGCGGCAAGTATACGTCCTGGAATGCCGGCGGTCTGCATCAGAACCAAGGTTCCATGTTCATGGCGTACGTGCTGTGGGGCGACTGGCGCTATTTCGAGCGGAGCGAGGACCGCACGCTCTGGACCGCAGATCTGGTTCCCGGCATCGCCTATGACGACGTGGACTGGAACTCGCATGCGGAAACTCAGTACCTGTACGTTTTGAGGACCGATCAGTACGTTACCGCGTTACGCTACCCAGGGTGGTATGACTGGCAGAGGGGCAGCGGATACTGGGGCCGACCGGACCCGGGCCACTGCGGTATGCTGCAGAACCTGGAATACTGGTACCTGACGGGTGACCGGCACGCATATGAGGCTTGTCTGTACTACGGCCAACTCGGAAGGGGTTACTATGCACCAGAATTCGAGTGGGATCCGCCTGAGCCGTATTCCCCCTACGACGGTGACGTCGACGATCCTGACTTCATGGTTTCCAACCGCTATTGGAGTTGGTCGACCTTCAACCTGGTGCAGGCTTATGAGGCCAGCGGCGATGATTCGTGGCTGGATGACGCCCGCATTGCCGTCAAGGGATCCCGCAACGCTTTGCGGATCAGCCCGTTGAAGTTCACCGATATATATGTTGACCAACTCGGTGGCGATTCTACCGAGAGCTGATGGCGGCACATTCCCCCAAGCGGTCAGGGATTTGAGCGCCAGCCAAGAGTACGGCGTCTTTCACGCAGCGATTAACGCCAGGGCTGCAGGTTTGTACTGGCTGGCCACAGGCGATATGGATGCCTTCGATGTGATGGCTGCTTGTGGTGAGTTCTTCAACGAGAGTGGTGCTGTCCGTGATGCGAACGACCACGTTACGTATTATCCCTATGCGTGGGGAGACTACTGGGGCCCCAGTGAAACAACGGGTAACAGCTCTGCCGTCACTTGCAGCGGGGCAGCAATGGCGGCCGTCTACGCTCGTCGCCCGCAACTGGAGGCTGACGCTGAAGACGCCTGGTCAATAGTCGAGCAGTCTTCCTTTGACCAACTCGGCTTCGTGATGCAGGCTGTCTTTAACCCCAACCCGGACAACACGGCCCCTGCCGCGATAACCACTTTGGCGGCATCGCAGGGCAGTAGTGCCGGTGAGGTAGATCTCACCTGGAATGCCCCAGGCGACGACGGTACGTCAGGCACGGCCTGGCGCTATCAGATCAAGTACAGCACTGCACCGATCGTCGAGAAGGTTACCGGCTGGCCGGATTGGACCCCGCCGACCCTGCAGACTGAGCAGGACTGGTGGGATCGTTCCTCAGCCTTCCTGACCACACAGCGGCCGTTCGTGTCGGCGATCAACGTACTGGATCTGCCGACCCCGGCAGCAGCCAACACGCAGCAGTCCAAGACGGTCGCCGGCCTGGAGAGCGGTAAGACCTACTACTTCCGAATGAAGACGCTCGACGACGCGTACAACCTCTCCGCCATCAGCAACCAGGTCAGCATTGAAGCGCCGTAGCAGCGGATTCGAGCCGTAATACGCTCGCAACCAACACCCGGGGCACCGCAGGTCGAAGGATCTGCGGTGCCCCGTCTCTTCTAGCATTGCCTTCTAAAGAAATCCGGTACACACCGCCGAACAGGACCGGTCGGACGTCGCCGAAGCGCGGCTAGTCTGGCAGATAAAGCAACTGGGCCGGCCCCCTCGGAATCTCTCTCTACTAATGACGCCGCGATTAAGGCCAGCAGCCCCGACATCGAGGCCGGACTCCGTTTGGCCAGAGGCTGACGGCCATGGTCGAGCGGGGCCTTCGCTGCTCAATGACCATCGGTGGGATGACCAACCGGGAAATCCTGATCTTCCCGGCTTCTTGAGCGGTTTTCCATATGCAAGTACGGCCAGGTCTGCCATCATGCATGTTGCTGTCTTTCATCATCCACTGGCAAGCAATATCTCGACTGCACTGGCATCTTGCCATCGCTGGGCACTCACACTTGACTCAGCGTAACTCCTTGTCCACTAACCGCCTACAGCACAAGGCCCAGGCTCCGGTACGCCGATCCCGGACCCGCGACGGAGGCAACTGCGCCGCGGGAATCCGTCCTGACAGGCCAGGTGCGCACCTGGATGTTGAGTTTGGGATCAAGGTGACAATCTCGCTTTCGACTGGACGCCCCTACTGTTCGTGCAACCGCAGTCATTCAACTCTTTATATCCCAACACGTTACAAGCCTTCGCCATCGTTGCAGCCAGCAGATATTTCGTGACTGGCATGGAGCTTGCTACCTGTGCTTCAACAGAATGGGTTGCCAACCGACACGCTTGAGGCCCCTGCGTCAGGCGCCGTAACCGCAGCGTCGATAATCGCCGGCCTGAGCCCTGCTTCCCAAGCCGGGCTAACGACAGGCACCTGCGGTGGAATGGGGCTCTCGGTGAACGACCCGATCGCACGGCCTGGCAGGTAATTGCTATCCGGGCACGGGCTCGGACGTTTTCATAACTCAGGAGTTTGGAGGGCGTATAGCCATGACAATCGTAAAACGGATTCTCTGGACAGTCGTGCTGGGGTCGATCGCCTGCGGTCTACTCGCGGGCTCGGCTGCCGCGAACGTGATCATCGAGGATTTCAGCAATGCCGCGCTGGCATCGTACACCACATACGGTGGCGACATGGTCCCGGCAGGGTCAGCACACCTGGCGGGCTGGGATATCGGCGGCCGGTTTTTTGACGTCGTGGATATCGGCACAGACCGCGTATTGTCCCCCGACTCCAGTAAGAAC
The DNA here is from genome assembly GCA_963787325.1 of uncultured Planctomycetota bacterium. Classification (GTDB taxonomy): domain Bacteria; phylum Planctomycetota; class Phycisphaerae; order UBA1845; family JANYLN01; genus CAWBCK01. The sequence continues at coordinate 3,143,942 of CAWBCK010000005.1, read as the reverse complement.
GGCTATTCCAAATATGACGTCGGCATGGCGTTGGCGTATGTCTCGAGTACTGCCGACTATCAGCCCACCTGGGATGCAGCCCAGGCCTCCGAAGCCATCAGTCTGGCCAATGCGGATGCCCTGGAAGTCCAACTCCACAACATGACCGGCCTGTCGGGCGCAGAGAGCGCAGGAGTAAACTTCCAGATGTTCTACTATGACACCAGCGCCGGCGCGGCTGCGAACGTCAACGCAATGAACATCTTCGTGAAAGTGCCGGACAGTTGGGCTGCCGATGAAACGAGGACGTTCTCTGTTGCTGTGGACGACATTCCCGGATTCGACAAGTCTGCCGATCTGGTATACGGCTTCCGCCTGGATACCAACAACGCCAAAATCGCAAACACCGCTTATGCATTGGGATTGGATTCTATCTCCTACACGCAGGTTCCCGAGCCTGCAACGCTGCTGCTGATCGCATTGGGCGGCCTCGGTTTGCTTCGCCGGCGTGCGTAAGACTTCGCGATAGGAGGAAGTTGCCCGTATCTGTTGTGACGCGGCCCCCTGCAAAGGCCCGCGTCACCCATTACTTTGTACTGGGGGACAAATGCGTGAGAGACTGGTCTTGCTCTCGCAGCCGGTAGCACTCATTCCACTGCCCCAGTTTGCCATGGACAGTATTACGTACATGTAGCCAGAATCATCAAGACTCCGGTACTGTATCCGGACGGCACGAGGATCATAGAAGGCCGATACGGCATTACGAGGGAGAAAGGAAGCACATATGTTGCGATCTGGAGTTTTTGTGTGCAGCGCATTGCTATTGACGAACATAGCAGCAGCAGTCTCAGTACATGTTGATATCGAGCCGACGTCAGGCACGACGGCAGCCGGCTATGATCGACTTCTTACTACCAACCGCTTCGACACCGGCACGTTCATCCTTACGACGGATGCGATTCAGGTCGGCTGGAAGGACGGTTCAGTTACGCAGACGTATGTGCGTACGGACTCCACCGACGCCCTTCTGATGGATGCCACCCAATATGGGGTGGGCGTCGTGGGAACTGTCCTGGTCAAGAACCTGCCGGCCGGCCAATACAGTGTTACCGTCTATGGATACGACACGACTTACAAGGACAAGCTCACCCAGTTCGACTTTGACGGCAATGGCGACGGCACGCCGGACGTCAGCGCGACGATTGACAACCATAACAGCAACCAGAGCAGCGCGACGGTCAGTGTAGACGTATCCTCGGCAGGCGTTCTGGCGATTTCAGCGAAACGTCCGGATGGCAGCAGCAGATTCGCCGCATTCAACGGCCTCGACATCGGGCCAGCCGAGCCCGATACCACCGCTCCGGCGGCGGTGACTGATCTGGCGACGGCAGCAGTAGACAGCCAATCCGTAAGCCTGCACTGGACGGCGCCGCTGATGATCTCGGCGCTGGCGGTGCGGTCGCGTCGTACGACTTACGCTATTCGACCAGTGCTATTGACGCCGGCAGCTGGTCATTGGCGACTCCCGTCACCACCGGTACCCCGTCGCAGCCCGGTCAGACAGAGACACGCACTGTCAGTGGCTTGTCGGCGAGCACGACCTACTACTTCGCGATGGTCAGCAGTGATTCCGCCGGCAATGTCTCAGACCTGTCCAACGTGTTGGACGTGACGACGGCGGCGCCCGATCTGACAGCGCCGGCAGCCGTGAACGATCTGTCGGCAAGTGACATCGGGCCGACCGCTCTTACCCTGACTTGGACCGCTACCGGCGACGACGGTACCACGGGCACCGCGGCGGCCTATGATATTCGCTACTCCACAGGCGCCATCGTTGACGAGGCTTCGTTCGCAGCAGCGCAGCCAGTGGCGGGAGTACCCGTCCCCGTACCAGCCGGCGGCGTACAGACCGTACAGGTTCCGAGCCTGACGCCAGACACACAGTATTACTTTGCGATCGAAGTGACCGACGACGCCGGCAATGTTTCCGCTCTATCGAATGTGTTAGCCTGCGATGACGCTGCCGCCGGATACAACGCCGCCGGCTGCGGTCGACACGCTGGCGGCGGTCACGTCTGCGACGTCATCAGTCATATCGCTTTCCTGGGTTGCTCCGGCAGATGACAACGGCGCAGGTGGTGCGGCTGTCTCCTATGACGTGCGCTATTCGACGAACCCGATTACGGACGCCAACTGGTCGGCAGCCAGCCAGGCAAGCGGCGAACCGAGCCCGGCAACTCCTGGCGATTCGGAAACGTTCTCCGTGGCGGGCCTCTCTTATAGTACGACCTATTACGTCGCAGTGAAATCAATCGATGCCAGCGGCAATGTCTCCGCATTGTCGAACGTGGTTTCGGCAACAACGCTGGCGCAGGCGTTGCACTCGGAGGTGCACGTCGACGTGCAGGCTGAGGGCGGCGTTACCGCTGCTGGTTACGTTGCGATAACGAACAACAACCGCTGGGATGCCGGCAGCTACGTGAACCTTGGCGACGGGGTTGGCGGCGCGTGGAAGACGGCCTTTCTTGGCAACAGTCGGGACCGTGCTACGGCTGACGATCTGACCCGGGATTTCGTTCTATTGGCATATGGCAATCCGGCTCAGACTCTGCAGCTTCGTGGTATCCGGCCTGGCACGTACAATCTGAATCTTTACGCAGTCGATCCTCCCTATCATGACAAGGAGACGGCGTTCGCAATCGATCAGAACAATGATGGTACTGCGGATGTTTCGTTGACGATCCTTACAACGGCCGGCGAGTCGACCAAGACTGTGCAGGTGACGATCTCGATGGACGGGATTCTCTCCCTGGCGTGCAGTGCGCCGACGAGCGGCCGAGAAGGCGTCTTTGATGGCCTGGACCTGACCGCCGCAGATGACACGTTCGCGCCGGCCAGCGTAACTGATCTGTACGTGACGGCAACCAATTCGACACAGGCGACGCTGCAATGGACCGCACCGGCTGATGACAACGGTGGTGCCGGAACGGTTGCCAGTTACGATGTGCGCTATTCGACGCAACCAATCGATGAGATAACCTGGGCAGCGGCTACGCAGGTTACGAATGATCCGACGCCGCTGAATCCCGGCCAGATGCAGACGCTGAAGGTCAGACTGCCTTTCGTCGGCAACGAAGTACTACTTTGCCGTGAAGGCAGCGGACGCCGGAAACAACATCGCGCCGCTGTCGAATATTGCCGAAGGGACGACGCTGGCCGCGGACCCGACAGCGCCGGCGGCGATCAGCGACTTGGCGGCCACAGATATCGATGCCAACCAACTGACGCTGACGTGGACCGCGCCCGGTGACGACGGCAATACCGCAACAGCGACGGCCTACAATGTCCGGTATTCGATGACCGCGATTACCGACGAAGCGACGTTTGCTGCGGCGACACCGCTGACAGGCGTTGACGCTCCGAAGGCCGCGGGTGCATCTGAATCGTTCACTGTCACCAACCTGACTGGCGGCACAACGTACTGGTTTGCGATCGAAACGGCTGACGAGATGCCGAACTGGTCGGCCCTGTCGAATGTGCTCGAAGTAACAACACTGCCGCCGGACGTGACCGCCCCGGCAGCGATCGACGATCTGGCTGCACCGAATGTGCAGTCGACGATGGTAACGGTGCAATGGACGGCCCCGGGCGATGATGGCAACGTTGGCACCGCGGTATCGTATGACCTGCGTTACGCGACCTCGCCGATTACCGAAAGCAGACTTTGCATCTTCGGGAGCCGTAAACGTCGGGCATGCTCCTCTTGCAGCAGGCAGCACGCAAACAGCCATGATCGGCAGTCTATCGCCGGATACGACGTACTACTTCGCCATTAAGGCGACCGACAATGGGGTGCCGGCTAACGTCTCCGACCTATCGAACGTCGTCAGCGTGCGTACGCTGGCAGCGAGCAGTGTCGACTATGGCGTTACGAACGAATTCAGCCTGGAAGCGACCGGCGTTGACACATACGCCCCGGCGATCTCAACCACCGGCGACATCTCCGTTACGAATATTTCTCTTGATCGCAGCATGATCACGCGCCAGATCGACCGCAGTGGGCCGGTCTATAAGGGCGTGATTCATTACGATCTGGATGCGCCGTCGCCGCTGGTCCATGCGTGGCTGGAACTGTCAACAGATGGCGGCGCGACCTGGTCGGAACGTCGCATCCAGGCTGTCGGCGCCGTCGGGACGATCGCTCCGGGGCCGAGCAAGTCGGTCGAATGGCTGGTCGACGGTGACCACGGTAACCACTGCCGGATCCGTATTCGTATCAACGACAACCGCGCCACCTACAGCAACCTCGATGCCGACCACAACAAGATGCCTCGGCCGACGCCGTGGGTGCGTTATCCGCTTCTGGAACGCTTGACTGACACCCCGGATTTCGATCTGACCGACCCGAAGTATGAACTGCCGAAGATCGACTTCTATAAGAGCCTGGCGCTCGGCCAGGTCAAGGCGGGCTTCGCACGCACGCCGTTCTTCAACAAAGATGGCCAGTTCCTCTACTTTATGCACTGCTGCTACCTGGAAAGCGCGGACGGCCAGCAGAAGTACGTCATCCTTCAGGGCGATACGATTTATGCGACTACCGATTTCGTGCATGGCTACCGCGACCAGATCAACGCCGCCACCGGCATTCCCAAGGATCACATCATGATGATCTACACCCACGTGCATAACGGCACAGGCGGCAATCCGGCTTATGCGACCTTCCCCATGGGGGTGTTGCAGCAAGCGATGGCCAACGTGCAACCCGTCGAGGTCGGATTCCTCAACAAGGATATGGGTACCAGCTACAACATGCACCGGAACCTCCTCCTGGACGCCACGCACGCCACAAGCAGCTTCTCTAACGGCGTGTATGACACAGCCCCGTACGAGTACCATATCCTGTGGGACTATGACAACCAGGGCAATATCATCGGTGGTATCCTCGATGGCAGCGCGGCCAACTCGCCCGTGCAGAAATACTTCGACTGCCCGCTGGACTCCTACCTTCAGATGATCGTCTTCCGCAATGCGGATACCCATGCGATGGCCGGCATACTTGTTAAGTTTACGGGACACCCGGTCGATCGCGATTATCCGGGCGACATGCCGCGCTGCGTTATGGACACCTTGCAGGATCGCTTCGGCAGCAACGCCGAGATCATGTACAGTTGTGGCTATGGTGGCAATCATCGCATGCTGGCGGCCCAGCACTACCCCGCTGACCTTGGTTCCCAGCGCACGGCCAATGCCTTTGCGGATGCTCTGGAAGAGGCCTTGCCGACGATGGAGATCAAACCTCTGACGAAACTCGGCATGGTCATGGGCTATGACGTGTTCGGTATGCCCGACGAACGGCCGGTAGCAAACGGTACGGATCCGGATCGGCTGGGCACAGGCGTGCAGGTCTGGCGGTTCAACGATATCTATCTGTCAACCCTGCCGGACGAAGCCCCATCGGAACAAGGCCTCTACATTCGTGCCCGTACCAGCGATCTCAAGCACATGTACACGGCCTATGGCAATACCATGTACGACTACTACGCCTTCGGCCGGAACTTCAACGTTCAGTCCTACGAGAACGTGGCGAATCCGAAGCGCGAGGAGACGTTCCGCATGGCCCAGGAGCTCGTGCGTGGCGTCGACATCCTGGAAGATTCCTTCACGACGACTTACCTGCCCGGCGATGTCAACAGCGACGGATGTGTCAACGTCGGCGATCTCCAGGGCCTGGTAGCCGCATGGGGCAGCCAGGCTACCCCACCCGACCCCAGTTGGAATACCAATGCGGATCTCAACAGCGACGGATACATCAACGTCGGCGATCTGCAGGTCCTCATCGCCAACTGGGGCAATCATCTGTAGTAACGACACACATGTACCCCGGGCCGTCGCGCACTATGCGTGCGGCGGTCCAGGGACAGTACCCCCCCGAGCCTGGTTGCCCGTAAGGCCCTGCAGACGAACCAATCCGGTCCAGGCTGGTTCTCCGCCGGCCAGCGCCCCTACCAGACGGTCACACTCACGATCGCTGGCCTTGGACTCTTGGGGACCGGGGGAGTCAATCGCGACCGCTCCGAGTAACAACCGGCTGGCCGCTGGACTTGTGATGCCGGTAAGCCGGCACAGATCGGGTAAGAGTGGGCATAGGGCACAGCTCCTGCCTTGCGCAAAACGGTATGGTACCGTTTTGGCACGGGACTCACGGGCCGCCCTGCCGACCATCGGAAGGTACGCCACTCTAGCGTTCGGCACTACTTACAACAACTGGCGGCGGTCGGACTCGAACCGACAACCTTGGGATTATGAATCAAGCCCATCCGGAACGCTAGATCATACGGAAATACCGCAAACCCGGCGCACACAACAACAGGCAGCAGAAGCGTCCAGCCCCCGCCGCTGAACCGCCCGAAACCCGCCGGATCAGCCTGCCGGCACCACCGGTCCTGCGGTTCAACCCGACCGCATGGGCCAAGCTGCTCTACCTGCGCGACCGGCGACCACTGGAGGTCGGCGGCTTTGCGATCACCCCTGCCAGCGACCTGCTGCTGGTCGACGACTTCCTGACGGTCCGCCAGAAGGTGACCATGGTCAGTGTACGCTTCGAGGATGATGCCGTAGCGGACTTCCTGGACCAGCAGATCGACGCGGGCCGAACGCCCCAGCAGTTCATGCGGATCTGGATCCATACCCATCCGGGCGACTCTGCCCATCCCAGCGGCACGGACGAAGAGACCTTTGCGCGTGTCTTCGAGAAGTCCGACTGGGCCGTGATGTTCATCCTGGCAAAAAGCGGCAAGACGTATGCCCGCCTGCGGTTCAACACCGGTCCGGGCGGCCAGATGCAGATCCCCGTCGAGGTCGACTATCACCTGCCCTTCGCCGCCAGTGACCACGAGGGCTGGAAGCAGGAGTACGCTGCCGATGTCCAGCCGGAGCTGCCGGCCATGGTCAACGGATTCAGCCTGGGTCCTGCCGATGCCTTCGGTCTCCAGGACCTGGGCTTTGAGGACCTGGAGGACTGGCAGCTGCGGGAATGCGGTCTCTCCGAACCGGAGTCATGGCTATGAAGACCCCCGAAGAATCGGAGAACCTGCCGCTTTCCCGTGCCCGGGCCATTGCCGAAGGGCGCCTGGTCGATCTGGGCCTGTGGGCCAAATGGTGCGGATTCAAGAAGCCGGTCGCCTGCTCGGCTGCCGTCTGGAACCGCTACGTCGTCCCGAACGTCGGCCTGCGCGCCTTGTACCGGCAGTTTGAACAGGGGCGGGCCATAGCGATCCTGCTGGCCTTGTATGCCGCGATCGGCAAGGGCATCCCCAGGGCCCGCCAGTACCTGTTCGAAGTCATCCTTCGCATGGATGACGAACAGGAGCACAAGGTCCGCTTCAAGGTGCTCTACGGACCGGGAGATACCGGCCAGCCCGTTCGAACCATTCTGTTGCCGGAAGAGAACTACCCCCAAACACAAGGAGAATGCTCATGACCATTCAAGACCGTGACCTGCGTCAGCGGGATATCGTCCCGCCGGACAGACTTGCCGGTTGCCATGCGACGGTCATCGGTGTCGGCGCCATCGGCCGGCAAGTCGCCCTGCAACTGGCCGCGATGGGCGTGCCGAAGATCCAGCTCGTGGACTTCGACATTGTCGAACAAGTCAACCTGGCGACCCAGGCCTACCTGGAGAAAGACCTCGGCCGGTTCAAGGTCGAGGCGACCGCCGAGCTGTGCCGCCGAGCTGAACACCGGTCTGGACGTCCAGGCCGTGCCGGAGCGGTTCCGCCGCAGCCTGGTGATCGGCAACCTCGTCTTCTGCTGCGTCGATACGATCGCCGGGCGGAAGATCATCTGGGACGCAGTTCGCAACCGCGCCTCGCTGTTTGTCGACGGGCGGATGGCCGCCGAGATCGTGCGGATCCTGACGGTCTGCGACCTGGCCTCCGCCCGGCATTATCCGACGACGCTGTTTTCGCCGCAGGAGGCGTACGTCGGGGCCTGCACCGCCCGGTCCACGATCTTTACGGCCAACATCGCCGCCGGCCTGATGGTCTCCCGTCTGGCCCGCTGGCTCCGACGCTTTCCGATCGAGCCGGACGTGACGATCAACCTGCTGACCGATGAACTATCGATCGGCACAGTTCAGGCCGATTCGGGCCTGTTACAGGGAGTTGCATAATAATGACGTATCCGGCGCTGGCCTGTTCCTGGCCATCGCCGGTTAGATATTCAATAGTGAAAAAACTGCCGAAAGCGATCGGCCGAGTACCCGTTCGAGATCATCCTGCGGCGATATGAGACACATCCGACGATGATGACTTCGAACCGGCTGCTGAGCTACTGAGGGCAAACTGGTAGGAGCCGGCAGGATCTACCAAGTTCCGCAACAGAGGCAACAACGGCTCGGGAAGCGATACCCGCGTTGCTTTGCTCACGAACGCGATTTGAGATCGGACGTAATGAGAGGTCTTGCGAGTCATAGGGCGCTGTAACCAAACAGGCCATGGACAAGTGACCTGTTCGCGATCGGCTGCGCTGCTCGTAGCGATCGTTACGGTGCGGCGAAGATGGCAACCACCGGGGGGCTGGATGCCGCGTTGCGGAGGCAAGGCGGGCCTTGCATGCAGGGTAGGGCTGGGCTCTTGTAGAAAGCAAGGAGTTGGGGAGGCTACCGGCCAGGATTGGTGGCCATTCTGGGGTCACGGCGCGGAGCCGGGCCCAGCGTGGTGCCCTGAACCACTGATGATGCGATGGCAACCTTCATCGCTCGCGTGCGCTGGCCTTGCATGCGTTCAGCTAGCAACTTGACCGCTTGCTCGCCCATCATTTCGGGGTCACTGACACAGCTTGCCACCACCCTTTCCTCTGTATCGGGAGTTCCCCGGGTGATGATCGATATGTCCTCCGGGCAGCGCAGACCACTGCTTTGAGCCGCTTGGAGGAGTGTAGTAGCCACCCAGGCACTAAAGCAGAGAACGGCGCTTGGCCTGGTACGTAGTTGCAAAAGCTGATTCGCAGCCGAAGGAAGTGACAGGTCTCCTGATGCGAAAATGACCCACTCGTCTCGGATCTGTAATCCGCGATGCTGGGCGGCCTGTCTCAAATGGGTTACCAAGTGCAGACTATCGGGATCGAGAGTCCATGTCAGGTTGTCAGCCTGACGTCGGCCGCGAGATAGAAATCCGAGCGTGGTATGTCCTCGCGTCGCCAGCAAGTCCACTACAGCCCTTGCCTCGGCTTCCACATCGACCGTTACACAATCGGTAACCAAGTCATCACACCAGTAATCTACAGACTACAACGGGAATGCCTTCGGACTGATACATTCGAATGTAGTGTTCGTCGAAGACGCCCGATAGGACAACTCCACCCACTTCGCTGGGAGATGGTGGGCTATAGTCCCTTAACGGTACACGTACGTAGCCCCGCACTTGTCGCTGCTTGACTGCCAGGCCAAGTCTACGCGCCATCCGGCGTACACCAGTGTGAATTCGACCGTAGAAGGTTCCGGGAGCAGCTATTCTTGGCTCATTGCCCTGGATCTGCACAAGCAATATGGTCGTGGCAGGACTAAACCACTGCGAGCCACGATAGTCTTGATGAACGAATGTCCCCTTACCCCTAGTCCGCTGAATTAGGCCTCGGCTTTCGAGGACTCTCAACGTCTCGCGGATCGTTACACGGCTTACGCCACACTGAGCAGCCAGTTCCCGCTCATCGGGCATCTTCCTGTCTACCGCAAACTCACCTGCGGCGATCCGGCTTGCCAGATGCCTTGCCAGTTGATGGTACTTCGGTTCGGGCAAAGCGCAATTGCCGTCTCGCTCTGGCGTCGACTGCGGTGCCATGTTTCAGAACTCCAGTCTACGTTTTCCCTGTTGCGTCGCGAGATAATGATACTCGTATGTTACCAGTTGTCATCATTGGCCGCAAACACAGCCGCTTCTCTTGTAACGTATTTCCAGACCTAACGTTACGCGCACCACAGCAAGTACGGCACAGTTATTGGTTAAGACCTGATTGATGCGGCACAGTTTCTGTCTTATCCATAGCATCCAGGATATGCAAGTTTCCAGCTGCACTTAATGCCTTGTAACGTCAACTGTTGCACGATACTTGGCGTTCCGTCTTTGCATGGGACGAGATTTTGGCACGCGGATTGCTAGAACGTGTTTGTCAGAGTATCCGGCTTTACGTTGAACAGGCAGCATCTTTCAGCAACCATTTGATACTGACAGCTGTGGCGATTCGGGGCAACAGCGCCTGGCGGATGGCGCTTGTATCGATACGCGCCACGCTAGCCAGCATACGCCCGAATTTGGACGTTTGGCTGCCTCTTTCATCAGGTGTATCAGATACAAGTTCTTCCTCCTTGTTTGGCCGGATCCACAAACTCTTACAACGTTTCTGTTCCGCGCGCGGATCACGCGGGGCCGTTAGTGTCGTCGGCTGTCCGGGCAAGGCGGCCGATCATGGTTATTGTTATGGAGGATAGTCACATGCTATACCACAAGCGTTCCCAGGCAACTCGCCTGGTTGCCCTGCTGACTCCACTGGCTGTAATTCTCGCCTTCGCGGCGCCATCCGGAGGCGAGACGATGACATTTCAGAATGGCGTGTCGCCGGACAGCAACTACGTCGGCTGCAAGGACGCGTGGATATTCTCCCACAACCCCGATGACAACTACGGAACAAATACCTGGGGTGATGGGATGGGGCATTATGTCGGGACCAAACGCAGTCTGATCAAGTTTGACGTGAGCGATATTCCCTCCGAGGCGATCGTGTTATCCGCCGTGCTCCGTCTGCATATGAGCCAAGTCGATGCGGACAGGACCCTGGAGGCCTACCAGGCTCTTCAGCCGTGGACGCAGATGGGCAGTACATGGAACAACTATGACAGCAGCAACACATGGAACACCGCGGGCTGCGACGGAGTCGGCACGGACCATCCGAGCACACTGGCGGGTAGTACGGCTGTCACTACCTCCGACGAAGGTTCGTGGGTCGAGATCTCTCTTGGCGCGTCCCTGGTGCAGGGTTGGGTCGACGGCACGATCACGAACAACGGTGTGCTGCTGAAAGTCGACAATGAAGACAGCGGCGAGATGCGTTTCGTGCCGGAGAACGTCACGGCGGACGGTTATCAACCGCAATTGGTCGTCGAATACACGACGACTATCACGACGACATTCCAGAACGGCGTATCGCCGGACAGCAACTATGGTGGCTGTGAAGACGCCTGGATATACACCCGTAACCCCGATGACAACTACGGCACGAATACCTGGGGCAACGGGATTGGGGCGTACGCTGGAGTCAAACGCAGCCTGATCAAGTTTGACGTAAGCGACATCTCTTCCCAGGCGACCGTGTCATCCGCCGTCCTGCGGCTGTATATGAGCAAGGTCAGCGCGGATCGGACAGTGGAGGCCTACGAAGTCCTGCAGCCGTGGACCAAGTTAGGGGTTACCTGGAACACATACGACGGCAGCAATGGCTGGGACACGGCGGGCTGTGGCACCAGCGGTGTCGATCACGCAAGCACGTCGGCTGCGAGCCTTGCTGTTACCACCGCCGACGAAGATGACTGGATCGAAATCACTCTTCCCACGTCGCTGGTCCAGGGCTGGGTCGATGATGCGAACAGCAATAACGGTGTCTTGCTGAAGGTTACTGACGAGACCAGCGACGAGATGCGATTTGAGCCGGAAAACTGTTCAACTACGAGTTTCCGGCCGGAACTGGTGGTCGAACACAGTGCCAGCGGTGGTGGCGGCGATACGACCGCCCCGGCTGCAGTGACGAATCTGGCGACGAGCAATCCGACCGCAACAACCATCGATCTGACGTGGACCGCGCCGGGCGATGATGGCTCGACGGGGACGGCGAGCAGTTACGACATCCGCTATTCGACGAGCACGATCACGGAGAGCAACTGGGCCAACGCGACGCCGGCACAGAACCCACCGACGCCGGGTGCAGCGTTAAGTAGCGAGACCTTTACCGTCTCCAATCTGACGCCGGGCACGACGTACTACTTCGCGCTGAAGACCTCGGACGAGGTGCCGAACGTATCGGCCTTGTCCAATTGCGAGCCTGGAACGACGGTTACACCGGATACAACCGCTCCGGCTGCGGTGACCGACCTGGCCACCAGCAATCCTTCCGGCAGCAGCATTACCTTGACCTGGACCGCCCCTGGCGATGACGGCAATAGTGGGACGGCGACAAGTTATGACATCCGCTATTCGATGAGCACGATCGACGACAGCAACTGGGCCGGTGCAACGCCGGTGCCGAACGTACCGACGCCGGGTGCGGCAACGAATCCCGAGACCTTTACCGTCTCCAATCTGACGTCGGATACGACGTATTATTTCGCGATGAAGACCTCCGACGAGGTGCCGAACGTAGCGGCCTTGTCCAATTGCGTCCCTGGAACGACGCTTGACGTGACGGCGCCAGCCGCAGTGAGCAACCTGGCGGCGAGCAATCCGACCGCGACAAGCATCGATCTGACCTGGACCGCCCCCGGCGACGACGGCAATACCGGGACGGCGACCAGCTACGACATTCGCTACTCGACGAGCACGATCACGGAAAGCAACTGGGCCAATGCGACGCCGGTACAGAACCCACCGACGCCGGCTGCGGCAACGAATCCCGAGACCTTTACCGTCTCCAATCTGACACCGGGCACGACGTATTACTTCGCACTGAAGACCTCCGATGAGGCAGCGAACGTATCGGCGCTGTCGGCCGTGGCCCACGAAACAACGATCGCTGCTGACATCGTGGCTCCGGCTGCGGTGACCCTGGCGGCGGGCAATCCGACTACCGACTCGATCGAACTGACCTGGACCGCGCCGGGCGATGATGGCTCGACGGGGACGGCGAGCAGTTACGACATCCGCTACTCGACGAGCACGATCGACGAGAGCAATTGGGCTAATGCGACGCCGGTTGCGAGCGTGCCGACGCCGGCTGCGGCGGGTAATCCCGAAACGCTGACCGTCTCCGGCCTGATGTCGGGCATGACGTATTACTTCGCGCTGAAGACTTCTGACGAGGTGCCAAACGTATCGGCCTTGTCGAACGTCCCCAGCGAAACGACGGTCGCAGTGCCCATCGAAAGGACATTTCAGAACGGTGTCTCGCCGGACGGTTCCTATGTCGGCTGTGAGGACAACTGGCTGTTTTCCCGTCTGTACGATGAGAATGAGGGAAACAACACCTACGGCAACGGCATGGGCTACTACACCGGTATCAAACGCAGTCTGATCAAGTTTGATCTCACTTCCATTCCTACGATTGCCACAGTCAACTCGGCGACGCTTAAACTGTACATGAGTAAGGTGGAGGCGAACCGGACATTGGAGGCGTATCAGGTTCTGCAGCCGTGGACCAAGTATGACAGCACGTGGAATACCTACGATGGCACCAACGACTGGAACGCCGTTGGCTGCGGCGGCAGCGGCACGGATCGTGCGACCACAACGGCTGGTAGCCTGGCAGTCACCACCTCCGACCTCAACGATTGGATCGAGATCACGCTTGATACGTCACTGGTTCAGGGCTGGATCGCCGACTCGAGCACCAACAATGGTCTCCTGCTAAAGGTGACGGACGAGACAAGCGGCGAGATGCGATTCGCGCCAGAAAACGACTCGACAGCCGTCAACAGGCCGAAACTGGTCGTAAATTACACGGCCCCCGGCGCCGACGTGACGCCACCCGCTACGGTATCGACTCTGGCCAAGGGGACGGTGACATCGTCTTCTGTAGAGTTGACCTGGACGGCACCGGGCGACGATGGCACTCTCGGGACCGCCAGCACCTATGACATCCGCTACTCGACGAGCCCTATCGATGACACCAGTTGGCTCAATTCTACGCCGGTCAATCCCCAAGCGACCCCTTCGGCACCGAGTACCCCCGAGACCTATACCGTCAACAACCTGACGCCCGAGACCACGTATTACTTCGCGATGAAGACCTCGGACGAAGTGCCCAACAGCTCCGGACTGTCCAACGTGGTCAGCGCAACGACCCCGGAAGCCAACGACGTCACGCCGCCAGGCATGATCACAACTCTGGCGTGCAGCAGTGCGACGGACTCAACCGTGACCCTCACCTGGTACTGCGCCGGGCGATGACGGCAATACCGGCACGGCGGCCAGCTACGAGGTTCGTTACGCGATGGGTGTCATCAACGAGGCCAACTGGGATGCAGCAACGTCGGTAACGACGGGCGTACCCACTCCGGCGGTAGCAGGTACCCCCGAGAGCATGGAGGTCACCGGTCTGGCGCCGCAAACCACCTACTACTTCGCGATCAAGACGTCGGACGAGATCCCGAATGTGTCGCAAGTATCGAACTCCGCCGGTGAGCAGACACTGGCCGGCAGTGGCGGTAATGGCATTGCTATGATCGTCGAGGAGCACAACGGCATCGCACGTAGCGGCGAAGTTCTCAGCGGCGGCGTGCCGTTTGGCGTCGGCGATCTCAACAGCACCTCGAGCCTGTGCGTCAAGGACAGCAGCGGTACCCCCATACCGGCCCAGTTCTCCGTGCTTAATCGCTGGTGGAGCCCGCACTACGACGACAGCATCAAGTGGCTGCAAGTCGTCTTTCCGGCTGATGTAGGTGTCAACGGCACCAGCGTCTACTATCTGACGACCGGTACCAATCCTACGCCAACGGACCCGGCAAACCTGACCGTCAGTGGCGATGTCTACACGGTCACGACCGGCCCGATCAAGGCGGTGATCAACGCGGCGGCGTTCAAACTCTTCGATGAGGTCTACTACGACGCCGACGACGACGGCCAGTACGAAACGGGCGAGAAGATCATCTCGAGCTACGCGCCGACGACGGCTTTGTCATCACCAGTGGCGAATGGACCGCACTGGGCATCTCAGCGGGTGATCAGTTCCGCTCATCGGCCGGCAATGCGACCGTGACAGTGGAAGAGAACGGCCCGGTCCGCGTGGTGCTGTGCATCAAGGGCACACTGCAGCGCAGCGGGCAGACCGCCATCCCCTTCTATGAGTACACGGTCCGGCTGTACTTCACGACGGGCTCGGCTAGCATCCGTTGTGACGCGACCCTGAAAAATACCCGGATCACCGACCATACGGTTTACATCTGGCCGATCGAGGATATGAGCCTCCGTTCAACATTGGCCCTTACCGGCACAAAGAGCTACGCGATGCTCGGGCAAGGGACTCCGGTCCGCGGTACGGTTGGTGCCAACGTTGTGAAGGTCTACCAGGACTCCAACGGTACGGATGAATGGCAGACGACCAGAGGCGAAGCGATCCCTGGCGTGACCTTCCGCGGCTACAAGATGTACGACGGCGCGACGGTAAAGGATAGCGGCAACCAGGCCCGGGGCTGGATGGAGCTCAACAACGGCACGCTCGGCGTAGCAGCCGGCGTCCGCGAGTTCTGGCAGCAATATCCCAAGGCTATGCGAATCAGCGGCGACCAGCTACAGGTCGCGCTGCTGCCAGGCGAGTTCTCGGAGGTATCCTCGCTCTATGATGGCTCGCAGAAGCGGCACGACGTGATCTATGACTTCCATGCTGGTGCCTTGACCGATCAGCAGGTAACCAACGATTACCTTCTAGGCGAGCGACCGTTGCACATGCGGTGTGCGCCTTCCACGTACATAGCGAGCAACGCATGGGACTTTGGTCTCGGACTGGCGCCGAATCCTGGCCCAGCTAACCCTGTTTATGACAGGTACGCCACAACCGGAACGAACATCGGCGACGTACTCGGCTGGAAGTGGTTCGGCGGCAAGTATACTGTTTGGGGTTCCGGCGGCCTTCACCCGCAACAAGGTTCGATGTTCATGAGGTACGTGCTTTACGGCGACTGGCACGTTTTCGAGCAAAACGAAGATCGGACGCTCTGGACCGAAGATGTGGTTCCTGGGATTGTATATGATGGCGTTGACTGGAGCTCGAGGGCCGATACTCAGTACCTGTATTCCATGAGAACCGACCAGTCTGTTACGGCGATGCGCTACCCTGGGTGGTATAAGTGGCAAACCTGGGGCCGTCCAGACAAGGGCCACATCGGTATGACGGGGAACATGGAATACTGGTGTCTGACGGGCGACCGGCATGCATATGAGGCTACTCAGTACTTCGGCCAATTGGCGAGGTATTACTATGCACCAATGTTTGAGTGGGATCCGGTTTCCACCGATTCTCCTCTCTACGGCCTAGAAGGTCCTGACGATCCTAGATTCATGCTCTCCGACCGCTACTGGGGCTGGCCAATATTCCCCTTGGTCCAGGCTTACGAGGCCAGTGGCGATGATGCGTGGCTGGGTGACGCTGGGATTGCCGTCAAGGGAATCCGCAACGCGTTGCGGATCAGCCCGCTGAAGTTCGCCTGTAAATATGTTGACCAACAGGGTGGCGACACTGACCATGGCTATACCTATTCCTCAAAATTCACAGCGGAGACGCTGGACTCGAGCGCCAGCCAGGAGTATGGCGTCTTTCAGATATCGATTTCAGCCAGGAACGCTGGTGAGTACTGGCTGGCCACAGGCGATATGGATGCCTTCGATGTGATGACGGCCCAAGGTGAGTACCTTAGCGAGAGTTGCGCTGTCCGTGATGCGAGTGACCACGTTCTCAATTATCCCTATGCCTGGGGAGACTACTGGGGGCCGAACCAACTGGACCATCTCACCTCTGCTATCGATGCCGCCGCAGTAGGAATAGCGGCCATATACTCCCGTCGCCCGCAACTGCAGACCGATGCTGAAGACCTTGCAACAGTTGGTAGTTTTACCATGGAGCAATGCGGCTACCTGTGGCAGGCTGTGTACAACCCATCACTTGACCAGACGGCACCGGCCGCGGTAAGCGGCCTGACGGCATCACAGGGTGGTGGTGCCGGCGAGGTCGATCTCACCTGGAACGCCCCTGGCGACGATGGTACATCAGGTACGGCTAAGCTGTATCAGATCAAGTACAGTACCTCACCGATCGTCCAAAAAGTCGACGACGCCGACTGGCCCGATTGGACCCCGCCGACCCTTGTGACAGAGCAGGACTGGTGGGATCGTTCAGCGGCCTTCCTGGCTACGCAACGGCCGTTCGTCTCGGCGATCAATGTTTTGAATCTGCCCGCCCCGGCGTCAGCCGGCACGCAGCAGACCAAGACGGTCACCGGCCTGACGAGCGGTACGACCTACTACTTCGCGATCAAGACGCTCGACGACGCGTACAACCTTTCAGACATCAGCAACGTAGTCAGCATTGAAGCGCCGTAGGAGCGGATTCGAGCGTAATACGCTCGCGACAAATACCCGGGGCACCGTAGGTCACAAGATCTGCGGTGCCCCGTATTTTGTATGGTCAACTTCCAAGGAAGTCCCGGGCATCTGACAAACCCAACCGGCTGGACGTCGTCGAAACGCGGATAGCCTGGCAGATAAGGCAACTGGGCAGGCCCCCCGCAAGTTGTCTCCATTAATGACGCCTTGCCTTAGTTTCCCATAGTTCGCCCGTGGGCAAGGGCTTAGCCATGAGCGTGTCCGCCTTGACGCGTACTTTTCTTCGGCTATCTCCAGGCCCGAAATACCGGTTTCGTTAGGATGCCTCAGGTTCAGCCGAAGCGTGATTGCCCCGGTCTGGCGTCGACTGCGGCGCTATTCTTGAGGACTCCAGTTTGCGTAGGGCCTGCTACATCGTGGAGATAATGATGTCAGCATGTCACCGCTTCGCATCATTGTTTGCAGAACCCCATCCACAAGCATCCCAAGTCTTTGGCCACGAAATACTTACGTTCTGCTACGGCATGCACCTTATGCCTGATTGGTTAAGACCTGACTGTTGCCACGGAGTTTTGTATTCTTGCCTGCCGTTTCCGGCGGATGGAATATCTCAGCAGCCTATAAAGCCTGACAGCAACATCAGTTGTGAAATATACGTCACCCATCTCCAAGTGTTTGGCCGTGTTTGGCACGCCGATTGCTCAGTCAGGTCCATTGGAGTTTCCGGTGCCACGTTGAATCTGCAGCCTCTCATAGTGCGGCACCTGATGGTCAGAGCTGCTGGAACGCTGACTGCGACCTCGACCGCGATGGCTCTGTAAGCACCGACGACCTGCAGATTCTCGTGTGCCGCCGGGCAAGAGCACCGGCTGATCCCTGGTTGGCT
Source organism: uncultured Planctomycetota bacterium (assembly GCA_963787325.1). Taxonomy (GTDB): domain Bacteria; phylum Planctomycetota; class Phycisphaerae; order UBA1845; family JANYLN01; genus CAWBCK01. The sequence continues at coordinate 3,125,780 of CAWBCK010000005.1, read as the reverse complement.
GGCCATAGGGCTCGGCGGGCAATGGTTATCCGGGCACGGGCTCGGACGTTTTCATAACTCAGGAGTTTGGAGGGCGTAAACAATGACAATCTCAAGAAGGATGTATGGGACAGCCATCCTCGGTTTTATCGCCTGCGGTTTAATCGCCGGCTCGGCAGCCGCAAACGTGATCATCGAGGATTTCAGCAATGTTCCGCTGGCGTCGTACTCGGGCTACACCGGCAGCATGGTACCATCAGGGTCGGCACATTTGACGGGTTGGGAGATAGGATGCCGGCGGGCTGACGTTGTAGATGTGGGGACGGATCGCTTACTGAGCCCCAACAACGCCTACGCAAAGTATGACCTCGGTGTCGCTCTGGCTGCGAGCAGTTCCGAATACCAGCCCGTCTGGGATGCGGCCCAGGCCTCCGAAGCCATCAGCTTGGCCGGCGGAGGCCCTGGAAGTACAGATTCGCAACATGACCGGCCTGTCGGGCCCGCAGAACAAGGGAGTAAACCTCCAAATGTTCTATTACGACACCAGTACAGGAACGACTGCAAATGTCAATGCAATATACATTCAGGTATCGGTACCAGACAACTGGGCTGCGGACGAAATGAGGACGTTTTCGGTTTCAGTGGACGACATCCCCGGCTTCGACAGAACTGCCGATTTGGTATACGGCTTCCGCTTGGATATCATGGATGCCAAAATCGCAAATACGGGGAACGCATTGGGGCTGACTTCGATTTCCTACACGCAGGTTCCCGAGCCTGCGACGCTCCTGCTGGCGATACTGGGCGGCCTTGGGCTGCTTCGCAGGCGTACGGCGTAACACCTTGCGATGGGACGAAGTCGCCCGTATCTCTTGTAACGCGGGCCCCTATAAAGGCCCGCGTTATGTTGTTCCTGTAGTACGCGTGCCGCAGTACTAGCATAAGAACAGCACCATGGTTCGGCATGCTGCTCGCATCATAGAAGAGTGACCTAGCCTTGTGAGTGGAGAGGAGAAGCACACATGTTGCGATTCGGAATTCTGGGATGGAGTTTGCTGGTCTTGACAAACGCGGCGGCTTCCGTTTCGGTTCACGTCGATATCAAGCCGCCGAGCAGCACAACGGTAGCAGCCTATACGGAATCACTCGTCACCACGATATTCCAGAACGGCGTCTCGCCGGACAGCAACTATGCCGGCTGCGAGGACGCGTGGATGTTCACCCATAACCCCGATGACAACTACGGCACAAATACCTGGGGTGATGGAATGGGATATTATACCGGGGTCAAACGCAGTCTGATCAGGTTTGACGTCAGTGATATCTCCTCCCAGGCAACCGTGTCGTCCGCTGTGCTGCGGCTGCATATGAGCAAGGTTGAGGCCGAACGAACACTGGAGGCATACCAGGTTCTGCTGCCTTGGACCCGGCTGGGCACTACCTGGAACAGCTACGACGGCGGCAACGCATGGGGCACATCAGGCTGTGGAGGTAGCGGCACCGACCGTGCAAGTACATCGGCGGCAAGCCTTACTGTCCCCACGGCCGCCGCCGATTCCTGGATCGAGATATCCCTTCCGGCGTCGCTGGTACAGGGCTGGGTCGATGGCACGATCAGCAACAACGGTGTGTTGCTGAAGGTCACTGACGAGACAAGCGGCGAGATGCGCTTCTCGCCAGAAAACGACTCGACGGCCGCCAACAGGCCGCAACTGGTAATCGAGCACTCATCTGCCGGTGGGGGCGACAATACGATAGCGCCAGCTGCTGTAACCGATCTGGCCGTAAGTAATTCTGGTGAAACGAGTGTCACCTTGACATGGACCGCGCCAGGGGATGATCTCGGCACTGGCGGTGCGGTCACCTCGTACGATCTTCGCTATTCCACTGATCCCATCGATACCAGCAGTTGGTCGCTGGCAACTCCCGTCACAACAGGTACCCCGTCACAGCCCGGCCAGACAGACACGGTCACCGTCACTGAGTTGTCGCCTGGAACGACCTATTACTTTGCTTTGACGAGCGATGACTCGGCTGGCAATGTGTCGGATTTGTCTGATGTGCTGCAGGTCACGACCGCGGCGCCGGATCTGACGCCACCTGCCGCAGTGGACGACCTCGCTGCGATTGGCGTTGGGTCGAATGCCCTTACATTGACCTGGACCGCCACCGGCGACGATGACAACAGCGGCACGGCTGCTGCGTACGATATCCGCTATTCCGCCAGCCTCATTACCGATGAGGCAACGTTCGCCGCGGCCCAGCCAGTAGAGGGCGCACCAGTCCCCTTTGCTGCTGGTACGACACAGAACCTGCTGGTCAGTGAGTCTGACGCCGATTACAATCTACTACTTCGCAATGGAAGTGATCGACGATGCTGGCAATGCTTCAGCTCTGTCGAACGTAATTATGTTGACGACGTTGCCGCCAGATACGACGCCGCCGGCGGCAGTTGACACGCTGGCGGTCAGCGCCGCCACGTCTTCATCTGTATCGCTTTCCTGGGTGGCTCCGGCCGATGATAACGGTGCGGGTGGTTCGGCAGCGTCTTATGATGTGCGATACTCCACGAGCCCGATTACGGATGTCAACTGGTCTGCAGCCAGTCAGGCGACGGGCGAGCCGAGTCCGGCGGATCCTGGCCAGACGGAGACGTTCTCCGTTGCCGGTCTCTCGTTGAGCACAACATATTACTTCGCAGCAAAATCAACCGATGCCAGCGGCAATCTCTCAATGTTGTCGAATGTAGTGTCGGCGACAACACTGGCACAGCCCTTGCACTCGGAGGCGCATGTCGACCTGCAGGCCGAAGGCTGCGTTACGGCGGCTGGTTACGTAGCGATAACGAACAACAACCGTTGGGATACCGGCAGCTATGTGAATCTTGGTGGCGGAGTTAAGGGTGCGTGGAAGACTGCCTTTTTTGGCAGCAGTCGGGACCGCGCCACGGCTGACAATCTGACCCGCGATTTCCTCCTCTTTACATATGGCAATCCAGCCCAGGTTCTGCAGCTTCGCGGCATTCGCCCCGGCACGTACGATCTAGAGATTTACGCAGTTGATCCTCCCTATCATGACAAGGAAACGGCATTCGCGATCGATCAGAACAACGATGGCACCGCGGATGTCTCGTTATCGATCCTTACAACAGCCGGTGAACATGTTAAGACCGTGCAAGTGACGATCTCGATGGACGGGATTCTTTCCATTGCCTGCACGCCGACTACCGGCCGGGAAGGCATTTTCAACGGTTTGGACCTGACGCCCGTAGATGACACGTTCGCCCCTGCCAGCGTGACCGACCTGTCGGTGACAGTGACGAATTCGACGCAGGCGACACTGCAATGGACCGCTCCGGCTGATGACAGTGGTGGCGCCGGCCCCGTCGCGAGTTATGACGTGCGGTATTCCACCAGTCCGATCGATGAGACGAATTGGGCTGCGGCTGTGCAGGTGGCGGACGAGTCCTCACCGATGGATCCCGGCCAGGTGCAGACGTTCACGGTAAGCGGCCTGTCGCCGGCAGCCACGTATTACTTCGCTGTCAAATCGGCAGATGTTGAAAACAATGTCTCGCCGATCTCAAACAGTGCTGACGGCACGACGCAGGATGTGGATACCGTTTCTCCTGCGGCCGTCAACGATCTGGGGGCAACGGCTATCGATGCCAACCAGATGACGCTGACATGGACGGCCCCAGGCGATGACGGCGATACTGGAACCGCAACAGCATATGACCTGCGATATGCCACGTCGGCGATCATTGATGAAGCAACGTTCGCGGCGGCAACGCGCTTGATGGCAGTTGACGCCCCGAAGACTGCCGGTAGCGCTGAGTCATTTACGGTCACGGGACTTGTCGGCAGTACGACATACTGGTTTGCCATCAAGACAGCCGACGAGATGCCAAACTGGTCGTCGCTGTCGAACGTTTTGAACGTAACGACACTGCCGCCGGACGTGACACCACCGTCGGCGATCGGTGATCTGGCTGCGCCGAATGTACAGTCGACAATGGTGACGTTGCAGTGGACGGCACCTGGTGACGACGGCAATGTCGGCACGGCTGTGGCGTATGATCTTCGCTACTCGACTTCGCCGCTAACTGAAGGCACTTTTGCGGCATCAGGAGCTGCAACCTTCGTGCACGCTCCTCTCACAACAGGCCGCACGCAGGCTGCCATGATCGGTGGTTTGTCGCCCGACACAACCTACTGCTTCGCCATCAAAACGACCGACAATGGTGTGCCGGCTAACGTCTCGGCCATTTCGAACGTTGTCAGCGTGCGTACCCTGCCCGCGGGCAATGCCGACTACGGTGTCACAAACGAATTCAGCCTGGAAGCGACCGGCGTCGAAACATACGCTCCGGCCATCTCAACGACGACCGATATCGCCGTGACAAACATCTCACTCGATCGCAGCATGATCACCCGGCAGACCGACCGCAGCGGCCCGGTCTACAGGGGCGTGCTCCATTATGACCTGGCCGCGCCGACGGCCTTGGTGCATGCGTGGCTGGAACTGTCGACGGACGGCGGAGCGACGTGGTCGGAACGCCGTATCCATGCAGTGGGTGCAGTCGGGACGATTAGTCCTGGCCCGAACAAATCTGTCGAATGGCTCGTCGATGGTAACCACGGTAACCACTGCCGGATCCGTATCCGTATTAACGATAGTCGGGCGACCTATAGCAACCTCGATGCCTACCACAACAAGATGCCTCGGCCGACGCCATGGGCGCATTATCCGCTTCTGGAACGCTTGACTGATACCCCGGACTTCGATCTGACCGACCCGAAGTATGAACTGCCGAAAATCGACTTCTACAAGAGCCTAACACTCGGGCAGGTCAAGGCGGGCTTCGCGCGTGTCCCATTCTTCAACAAAGTGGGCGAGAACCTCTACTTCATGCATTGTTGCTACCTGGAGAGCGCGAACGGCCAGCAGAAGTACGTGATCCTTCAGGGCGATGCTATCTATGTCACCACTGATATCGTCCATGGCTATCGCGACCAGATCAACGCCGCCACCGGCATCCCCAAGGATCACATCATGGTGCTCTACACCCACGTCCATAACGGCGGCAGCGATACACGGGACTTCCCCATGCAGGTGTTACAGCAAGCGATGGCCAACGTGCAGCCCGTCGAGGTTGGGTTCCTCAACAAGGACATGGGCACCAGCTACAACATGCACCGCAACCTTCTACTGGACGCCACGCACGCCACAAGCAGCTTCTCTAACGGCGTGTATGACACAGGCCCGTACGAGTATCATGTCCTGTGGGACTATGACAACCAGGGCAATATCATCGGCGGTATCCTCGATGGCAGCGCGGCCAACTCCTCCGTGCAGAAATACTTCGACTGCCCGCTGGATTCGTACCTGCAGATGATCGTCTTCCGCAACGCTGAGACCCATGCGATGGCCGGCATACTTGTTAAGTTTACGGGCCACCCGGTCGATCGTGATTATCCGGGCGACCTGCCGCGATGCGTCATGGACACCTTACAGGATCGCTTCGGCAGCAACGTCGAGGTTATGTATTCGTGCGGCTTCGGTGGCAATCATCGTATGCTGGCGGCCCAAAACTACCCGCCGGAACTCGGCTCCCCCGCATTGCCAATGCCTTTGGGGACGCTCTGGAAGAGGCGCTGCCGACGATGGAGATCACACCTGTGACCAAACTCGGTATGGTCATGGGCTATGACGTGTTCGGCATGCCCGACGAAAGGGCGAAGTCCAACGGTACGGATCCGGATCGCCTCGGCACCGGGGTGCAGGTCTGGCGGTTCAACGATATCTATCTGTCGACCCTGCCGGACGAGGCCCCGTCGGAGCAAGGCCTCTACATTCGCGCCCGTACCTGCGATCTGAAGCACATGTACACGGCCTATGGCAATACCTTCTACGACTACTTCGGATTCGGCCGGAACTACAGCGTTCAGGCCTACGAAAACGTGAGCCCCCCGAACCGTAAGGAAACGTTCCGCATGGCCCAGGAGGTCGTCCGTGGCGTCGACATCCTCGAAGATTCCTTCGAGACGACTCGCATGCCCGGCGATGTCAATGGCGATGGATACGTCAACGTCGGCGATCTGCAGGGCTTGGCAGCCGCATGGGGCAGCCAAGCGACTCCGCCCGACGCCAGTTGGAATGCCAGCGCAGATCTCAACAGCGACGGCTACATCAACGTCGGCGATCTGCAGGTCCTCATCGCCAACTGGGGCAATCATCTGTAGTAACGACACACATGTACCCCGGGCCGTCGCGCGCTATGCGTGCGGCGGTCCAGGGACAGTACCCCCCCCCGAGCCTGGTTGCCCGTAATGCCCTGCAGTCGAACCAATCCGGTCCAGGCCGGTTCTCCGCCGGCCAGCGCCCCTACCAGACGGTCACACTCACGATCGCTGGCCTTGGACTCTTGGGGACTGGGGGAGTCAATCGCGACCGCTCCGAGTAACAACCGGCTGGCCGCTGGACTTGTGATGCCGGTAGGCCGGAATCGATCTGGTAAGGGATGGCACAGGCAACGGCCCTTGCGTGACGCAAAACGGTACATACCGTTTTGACATCGGACTCACGGGCCGCCCTGCCGACCATCGGAAGGTGCACAACTCTATCGTTCGGCAGTATTTACGAAAACTGGCGGCGGTCGGACTCGAACCGACGACCTTGGGATTATGAAGCCCACGCTCTAACCAGCTGACTACACCGCCATGCCTCTTGCGACTCGGCAGCAAGATTCTTGGCCAAACTGCCCTTCCTGTCAACCCGCTCGGGCTCCCCAGTTCCTATGCTCCTCTCGCTGCAGCCCTTGCGTGACCTACCCCTCGGCGAATATCCTCTTGGCAATGTCCTGATGGCCCATGTTCGTCCGTCGCTTTGGAGTGTCCGGTAACATCATGATCGTACTCATCGACAATTACGACTCGTTCACCTATAACCTCGTCCAGCGGATCGGTGAGTTGGACAGCCGGCTCACCACCAAGGTCTACCGCAACGACAAGGTCACCCCCGATCAGGTGGCTGAGGACAAGCCCACCCACCTGATCATCTCGCCCGGCCCGTGCACCCCCAATGAGGCCGGCGTCAGCAACGATATGATTCGCTACTTTGCCGGCAAGATTCCGATCCTCGGCGTTTGCCTGGGCCACCAGTGCATGGGCCATGTCTTCGGGGCGAAGATCGTCCGCGCGGACCGCCTCATGCACGGCAAGACCTGCCCGATCCACCATGACGGCCGGGGCATCTACGAAGGCGTGAGCAATCCGTTCATCGCGACGCGTTACCATTCCCTGACGATCGACCGCCAGAGCCTCAGCAACGACTTCATCGTCACCGCCTGGACGGACCAGGACGAGTTGATGGGCATCCGCCACAAGACCTGGCCGATCGAAGGCGTTCAGTACCACCCGGAAAGCTTCCTCACCGACGAAGGACCGAAGCTGCTTGCTAACTTTCTGAAATGGTAGCAACCGGCACGTAACGGTCGACAATCCCTGACAAAGACAGGATCTCCCTTATCAGCTCACACAACGCAGCGACGGCAACATTCACTCAGAATCCTGCAAAATGGTCCCAGGCCCGGTCATCTTCGGCGACCTTTCGCAGGACCGTCCAGTTCACGTTGCGATAGCGGTGAAACCGTGTCTCCAGAGGTGCCCCCTTGTTCCACCGTTTGCGCATGATCTTTCTGGCCTGATAACGCAGGTTCTGCAGGCGGCTGCCCAGCAGCGGGGGCTGGGGCCCCAGGTATTCTTCGACGATCCGGTAGTGGCGATTCCGCAGGATAAAGTGCAGAGCCTTGCGAACGGCTGGCATCCACAGGTCATCAAATATCAGGCAACCGCCGACGCCGATCAGAAGGTCCGCAAAGTAGAAGTCCTGGAGCACACTGTCGAACCGGTGCGAACCGTCAATGAAGATCACGTCGAATCGGCGGCCCTCTTTGGCAAGCCTGCGGCAAGAGCAATTGCGACGGCTCTTCGTGGAATTCCAGGATCTCGCCAAGGCCGGCCTCCTGCACGTGCCTTACGCCTGCGCAGCCGTATCCTTTCGCCTGGAACGGGTCGATAGCGACGTGCCGGCCGCCGCCGTTATCTTTGAGGGCCTGGCACATATACAGTGTTGACAACCCCCAGGCCATGCCGACTTCCAGGGTCGATCGGGCGTTCTCTTCCCGCACCACCTTGTAGATAGCCTCGCCTTCAGGCTGTCTGATGGAATCGGGGAATATGTTGACCGGCTCCCCCTTGGGCCCGATGACTCGCTGCTCACGGTAGATCCGTTCGATTATATGATTCATATGTTTGCCCTGATTGGATAGGCGCGCCACTGGCCCCATGTCTCTAAGAGAGCCTCGTAGTTGCGGGGACTGGTTGCGTTGACCACGGAATGGGACGCCCCCAATATGAACCCGCCGCCGGGCGCAGCGTCTCTTATCGCCCGGAGGACCTCGTCCCTTACCTGATCCGGCGTACCGCGCACCAGCGTTTCGACCTGCACGCCGCCCCACAATGCGATCTTGTCGCCGTACTCGCGCTTCAGTCGGCTGATGTCCATCGTGGCCGATGCCTGGATTGATTGATACGCGTCGTAGCCCGCCTCGACGAACATATCCATAAACGCCCAGTTGTTGCCGCACGCGTGCTTGAGGACGTAAAGGTCGAGATTGTGCGCAGCCTTGGTTTGCTGTTTGACGTACGGCAGCGATAGCTCGCGGAAGTACTTCGGATGAAACAGAGGCCCGGCGTTCATCGCATAATCCACCGCCGGCACCAGGCCGTGACAGCCCTCGCGGGCGAACATCCGGTCGGTCTGGATCGCACGATGCGTCAGGGCACGGATGGCCGCCTCGATCACCTGCGGCTTCTCCAGCAGGAGCATCATGCCGTTTTCCATCCCGCCCGGCCACTCCCACGAGCCATCATCGCTGCGCCAACGATGAAGTGCGTTTTGCCGTACCGTTCGACGGCGAAGCGGACCAGTTCCCATTCGCTGTCATCCGGCTCGGCCACATCAACCAGCGGGAAATCGGCCTCGCTGTAGTCGCGATCTGCAGCCGGTTCATGGACCCGCATGATGGCGTGCGTCTCGGCGGAATACTTGAACCGATTACCGGCGGCATCCTCCCAGGTGTCCGGCGAGACCTGCCTCGGAGCCCGCACAGGCTTGTGTTTGCTGGGTGCCATCTGCACAGCCAGGATGTCGTGCTCCATCTCTTCAGCCAGGAAGACGATCGCCTCTTTCCACGATTCGACAACCTCGTCCCGCCGGCCCTGCCAGATGGCGATCTGTGCATTCGCGTTGGAAAACGGCCGCCAGAACGACGGCTTGCCCGTGTAGTGCTCGATGAGCTTATGATCGAATGCCATTTCGCCCATCGGCACCCGGTCGGGCTGGACGTGCTTCAAGGCGGCGATTACACGATCCTTAGAGGTCATTGTATTCAGCCCCTCCAAACGACGGATGTGCCGCACTCATTGGGAACACGCTGTAATCAGCAATCTCGCCGCTCGCACAGAACGTTACCATAACCCCGCAATGCTTCCCGTCGGCTTGCCCAACGGCCGTTTCCGTGCCTTTTCCAGTTCCATCGCCATCTGCACCACCCGCTCCGCCACCCCAGGTTTGTCCAAGGTCGCCATGATCTCCGCCAGCCGGGCCTTCATCCGCTCACGTCGCGGCTCGTTGGCCAGCAGTTCGATCGCCTCCTGCGCGATCGCCTCCGGATTTGTATAATAGGGCATGAACTCCGGCACCAGCCTTTCGCCCGCCAGGATGTTCACCAGCGACAGGCGCGGGATGGCGATCAGCCAGCGTGCGATCAGCCAGTACAGCAGCTTGTTGCCCTTGTAACAGACGACCATCGGCTTGTTGTAGTGGGCCACTTCCAGCGTCGCGGTACCGGAAGCCACCAGCACCAAATCTGCAGCCGTAAGGATCTCGGCATTCTGCCCCTGAGCCAGCAGCACCTGCAGATCCGTATTTGGGATCGTTGACGACGTGGCGCTTCCCGGCTGGGCGTCGACAGGCATCCGACGACGCAACTTCCCGGGATCGGCGATCGGTTCGACACCCGCCTTGCGGCAGATCCCTTCGATCAGCGGCATGAGGTCGGGCCGGGCGACGGGGATCACAAACTGCGTCGTCGGATGCTGCCGCCGGATCCGCCGGGCGCAGTACAGCATATCAGCCAACATACTCTCAATGACGTGCCTCCGAGACCCCGGCAGCATGGCGACGATTGGCTTACCCAGGCACTGAAGGCGTCGGACTCCTTCCGGTTCCGGTGGGCAGGCCCGCAACCGGTCCAGCAACGGGTGCCCCACGAAGGTCGCATCGACCCCGCGTGTGCGAAAATACTCCTCCTCGAACGGCAGGATGCACGCCAACCGGTCGGTGCGCCGGCGGACCTTGCCGATACGAAACTTCGCCCACGCCCAGACTTGCGGCGCGATGTAATACAGCACGCCGATGCCCCGGCTCTTGAGTCGCCTGGCCAGCGGCAGGTGGAACGTGGGGGAGTCCAGCAGGATCGCCAGGTCCGGCGGGTCGTACGAAAATGCTCGATCGAGCTCGCAGATCGTCTTAAGGGCCTTGGGCCCCTGCGCGGCGGCATGGTTGAGCATCGCAGCCGAGCCAGTCATGTCCCGGATCGACCGTACCCCTGCGGCGATGGCCGCAGGCCCGCCCAGACCAAACAGTTCGGCATCCGGGCGAAGGGCGGTGATCGCCCGGGCCAGGTCGGCCAGGTACAGATCGGCACTGTGCTCAAGGGCGCTTACGAAGATGCGCATACATACAAGTCCTTTGCACGCCGCAGGATACGACAACCGGACATCGCCCGTGGCAAAGCCGGCCGGACAAACGGACCTGACTGTATAATGCCCGGGGCGATTGGACAAGATGAGGGCGTTGCCTTTTCCCCCGGCGGCCAGGCTGGAAGACTGACAAGCCGGCACCGGAAACCTTGACATTTATCCGTTGAATACGTACCCTACTCTGCTCTATTAGGCTTCTGGCGCCTAATGTGTTTCGTGATGGTCACGTGACTATTAAGGAGGTGTACGTGGCATCGGTACTGGTCCGCGAACTCGTAAACGCGGGCATTCACTTTGGACATCGTACAAGCCGTTGGAACCCCAAGATGGGTCCTTATATCTTCGGCAAGCGGAACAATATCCACATTATTGATATCCGCGAAACCGTAAAGGGCCTTCTGCGTGCCAGGAAATTCGTCACGCAAGTGGTTGCAAACGGCCAGGACGTGCTCTTCGTCGGCACGAAACGCCAGGCGAAGCAGCTGGTGCAGGATTATGCGAGCAAGTGCGGCATGCACTATGTATCCGAGCGCTGGCTGGGTGGCACACTCACCAATTTCCGCACGATTCGCTCCCGGCTGGGCCGGCTCGTCGAGCTCGAAGGGCTCGAGACCACCGGTGCCATCCAGGACTTCAGTAAAAAGCGAATCGCCTCTCTGACGCGCGAGAAGAAGAAGATCTCCCGCAACCTCGAAGGCATCCGCAATATGACGCGCCTTCCGGGCGTGCTGTTCCTGATCGACCCTCGCAAGGAACACATTGCCGCCAAGGAGGCCCGAAAACTTAATATCCCCACGATCTGTCTGCTCGATACCGACGCCGACCCTGACTACGCCGACATCCCCATCCCCGGCAATGACGACGCGATCCGTTCGATCGACGTCATCCTGCGCGAGATAGCCGATGCCGCCGAACAGGGCAAGCGGGGACGCATCGTCACACGCGAGGCGCCGGCGGAAGAAGCCGTCGCGGCAGCCGCGGCCGCAGCCTCCGGTGGTTCGCGCCGGCGCGTGCGGCGTGGCGGCGAGGAAGCGGCGCCTGCTCCCGAGCCAGCCGAACAGCCGGCAGCGGATCAGCAGCCTGCATGGCCGCAGCCCGCTGAAGAGGCCGCTCCGGAAAAGCCGGCGGAATCGTCCGGTCCCGATGCGCAGTCCTAGCGATGCATAGGGCCGGTCCGACGCCGGCCATTTCAGGATAATGGAAATCTGCAAGCCGGCACGGTCTCTCGCCTGAGGGCGGACCGTGCTGTGTTTGTCTCAGAGAAGACCAGGAGGATGTCAAAACCATGGCAAATATATCTGCAGCGGATGTTAAGGCCCTGCGCGAACGCACCGGCTTACCGATGATGGACTGCAAGCAGGCGCTGACCGAGACCGATGGCGATGCCGACAAGGCCGTCGAGATCCTGCGCAAACGCGGCGCCGCCGCCGCCGAAAAGAAGGTCGGCCGAGAGACCAAGGAAGGAAGCATCGGCATGTTCGTCAGCCCCGACCGCAAGGTTGGTGCCCTCATCGAACTGCGCTGCGAGACCGCCCAGGTCGCCGGCAACGAGGTCTTCAGAAAGGCCGCTGACATGCTCGCCAGGCAGGTCGCATTGACCGACAAGGCTATCAGTACGCCGGAGGAACTGCTCGCCCTTCCGCAGGTCGACACCCCCGACGCGACCGCTCGCGACTTCATCACCGATGCCGTCAATAAGACCCGCGAGAACATGCAGGTCGCCCGGTTCCAGAAATTGACCGGCGAGACGATCGGCGCCTACCAGCACTTCAATGGCCGCGTGGCCGTGCTGGTCTCCGCCCAGCCGGCGGATGCCGACCAATCCGTCCTGTCGGATGTCTGCATGCAGGTCACGGCGATGCGGCCGATGGCGGTCCGTCGCGAGGACGTCCCGGTCGAGATGGTCGAGAAGGAGCGCGAGATCATGCTTGCCCAGCTCGAAGGCGACAAGAAGCCCGAGCAGATCAAGGCCAAGATCGTCGAAGGCAAGATCAACAAGTGGTTCAACGAGCGCGTGCTGATCGAGCAGGCCTTCGTTAAGGACCCCTCCGGCAAGTCCAGCGTTGCTGATATCCTCAAGAACGCCGGCGACATCAAGATCGGCGAGTTCATCCGCCTGGAAGTCGGCGAAACCGAGTAACAGCAAGAATCTTCTGACTTCTGACGCCTATTTCGAGCAAACCAGAGCCGCCTTCGGGCGGCTCTTTCTATGCGCGTTGTATTACAACGCACCCTTGTTATCATGAATGCACCGAACGAGAGCGAGCATTAAGCCGTCAGAATCTCGACGCCGACTGGGGTGACCCGGCCGGGTGTCCGATGTCAGGTATGTACCGGTTCGCAAAACCCCAGATACGCAAGAGCAATGACCATGACACAATCCAAGTGCCGTCGGATCGTCCTGAAGGTCTCCGGAGAAGCGTTGGGCAAGCCCGGCCAGACCGGCCTCGATGGAGATGCCATCGACAGCCTGGCCAGCAGCATTGTCGAGGCAGCCGGCACAGGCGCGGAGATCGCCGTGGTGGTCGGCGGCGGCAACCTGATGCGCGGCAGCCAGATCGCCAAGACCGCTCACGTCCACGAGGCCACCGCCCACTACATGGGCATGCTGGCTACCGTCATTAACGCACTGGCCCTCCAGGACACGATCGAATCGAAGGGCACGCCCACCCGCGTCCAGAGCGCCATCAACGTCGCCCAGGTCGCCGAACCGTACATCCGCCGCCGCTGCATCCGCCACCTCGAAAAGAAGCGTGTGGTCGTCCTTGCTGGCGGCACCGGCAATCCTTTCGTGACAACCGACACGTGCGCCGCACTGCGATCCATGGAGATCGGCGCCGACGCCCTCCTGAAAGCCACCAAGGTCGACGGCGTCTATACTGCCGACCCGCACAAGCACCCCGACGCCAAGCGGTACGATCGCCTGACGTACGACCAGGCCCTCGATCAGCGCCTGGGCATCATGGACATCTCCGCCTTCGACATGTGCCGCCAGAAGAAGATCCCGATCGTAGTCTTCAATGTCTTCGCCCCCGGCAATCTCCTGCGAGCGGTGCGCGGCGAAAGCGTGGGCACGGTCATCAGCAACGGAGCTGACCCGCACCTGCTGGAGCGCTCCAAGGACAGGCGTGGCGGTTCCTCCCAAGCGTTCCGTCCGCCTTTAGCCTGCCCGCTTGCGGGCAGCGTCCGTTGATCCGCCATGCCTGGACTGTCACCGCTCTAACCCTCAGACCGCTAGGAAGGTGGCCTGCACTGCCTGCACGGCTCGTACTTCTTGCGCGCCTCCTCCAGTGAGATCGCCTTCTTTGAACTGCGAAGGAAGGGGCAATCCGCCCGATGGTATTTCCTTCCCGAAGGCGTGATATACACCCTCGTCTTTTCACCGACCGTCCGGCTGCCAGCCTGGACGTTTCTATGAACCGCTGCCGCCGGCCGCACGACTCCCTGCGAGGCCGCCGCACGAACAGCCGGCTGCGAAGCAGGCGCCGTCTGCGGGCCAGCCGCCCATATCCCCTTGTTCAGCAACCGTGCCTGGTCCCGCCAATACACAAACGCCTTGGCCACCACTTCCGGGGCGTTCTTCTCCGGCGCCGCATCGATATAGCCCAGCCGAACCATCTCCAGATTCACCAGCAACCCGTCAGGCCACCGGTAAACGTAGTACGTATCCTCAAGATCCGACTTGGCCGCGTTGGCGTGTATGATCCACACATGCTCGCCGGCCAGCACGTCGTGCAAAAACCTCGTAGCCATCCCCCGCCGAACAGGATCACCCCGATCCACCAGCACGCTCGCCAGCCGGACCGTCAGGTAGCTGTCGTCCGGCCGTCTGACCACGAACGCTTCCGCCCCTTTCACCTCCACGACCGCGACGATCGGAGACAGCCGCAGATTCGGCAGCGGTATGACCGGTGGACGCAGTGTAATGGGTGTTCCAGCCGTACCCAGCAACACTGCCGGCCAGATGAGCCCGACGAGCAATGCGATCACTTCGCCTCCTTCTCGAACTGCAGCAATGTTTCCTTGAGATTAATCCCGCCAGGCGCCGAGAACCCGCCCACCCCGCTCGTCGCTACCACGCGATGGCACGGCACAATCAGCGGCATCGGGTTCGCCGCCATCGCCCCGCCAACCGCGCGGCAAGCCTTGGGCGAGCCGACCGCCGTTGCGATCTCCTTATACGTCCGAACCTCACCCGCCGGAATCCGCATCGTCGCTCGCCACACCCGCCGGTAAAAAGGCGAAAAGCCTTCCAGGTCCACTTCAACCTGAAAGGCTTTCGTTTGTTTCCCGTTCCAATAGTCGCGAACCTGCGAAACAACCCCCGCCAGGACGCGACGATTCATTTTCGCGTTCGGCCAGACATCCTCGACGATGGCCTCTATAGGCCTGGCTTCCTGTGGCCGCGGCAGAATCACCCCTCGCAGCCTCTGCCCGCGCGCCCCAATGCCATCGGCCCCAAGGGCGTATCCACGATCGCGTATGCATCAATGGAAGGATCGGGCCGGCTCACGTGCACTTTCGCGCTGCCTTGCCGGCGTCTCGTCCGACCCCTCGCCGTGTCTTCCATGTTCCTGTTCGCGACGACCACGTTTCAGGTACTCCGCGGACACCTGCCCCAGCACCAGCAGCATCTGTCGACCCGGCGCACTGCTCTCAAGTCCGACGAACTGTAGGCCCAAGGCCACCTTGCCCGGAGACAATGGTAAGGTATACCGGAAATTCGCGTCAAGGCAGATCTGCCCGACTTCTCGCAGGGGAGCGAATTCCACCGCCACCGGCTCGCCCATCGGAATGTGTGGGTCATCAATGGCGTCGATATCCATCCGCATCCCGCCGGCACTGCAGTCGGTCAAAACGCCCATCACGCTCGGCCACTGCCCGATCGCCACCAGACGCCGCTTCGTCCGTCCGCCGCGCCACAATCTGACAGACACATCCAGGTCGGCCGGCACCGGCGCCCGGAAGTACGCCCGGCGTTGCACCGCCAGCACCTCTTCCGGCCATTTCAGCCACATCCCCTGCTCCGGCATCGACTCGTCGATCCGCACGAACAGGCACACGCACATGCACTTGCGATGCCCGCGCCGGAATGTCAGGCTGACGCACTGCCCGGGAACGAACGCCGGCTCCGGCATCCCCTCTTCCGGCGTGGGTCGGCGCCAACGCGACAAAGCCATTATCCTGGTCGGCCGCCGTGATCCGCGTCTTAAGCGTAATCCAACGCCCGCCGACCGGCACGGTCAGTACCGCCTGCGTCTGGCTCTGCGCGGCTTCCAGGATCGATTCGTCCCGCACCTGCGGAGTAAACGTCACCATCTGTCCCATCAGTATTACCTCGCTAACGACGCCTGCTGTTGAACCGCCAGGAACCGGCGCAGTTCGTCCAGGTCGCCCAGCTGCCCGTCCTCGGGCATTTCAGAAAATTGCGCACCGACGATGACACTCTTTTCATCGCTGGCGAGCGTCTTGTTGCAGATATCGATTTGAAACTCAAAATGCCGCGTCAGCCCCTGCAATTCAAAACCGACCATCAGGACGTCGCCGATCGAAATCGTATCGCCTACGTCCGTCGGCACCCGAAAGGCCAGCCCGCCTCCCCCGATATTGAACAGCGTCGCCGGCGTCTTCCGATCTTCGTTCTGCCAGCGAAGCGTCAGGACCGTTGAAGGGCTCACGTTGCTGCGAATGAACTTGCGGCGCTCGAGGATCTGCACCAGCTTGGGACGACCCGTCCGCAGGAAGAGCTCCTCCTGCTTCGAGCTCCACCACATACACGCTCAGAAGATATACCGACTCGCCCAGACTGAACTGTGCCTGACAGTACTGCCCCGGCATCAGCCCCGCGCCCGCGTCGCCCTGGTCTTCCAGGATGCGAAACGTCAGACATTCCGCATCTTCGCCGACCAGTTGAACCGCGAACGGTTCCAGCCCCGACGAATAGTGCGGATCCAGGCGGATCGTCACCTCCTCCGCGATGGCCCCTTCGATGACCCTCGCCGACTGACGATCACTCAACTCGTAACAGAACTGCATCGTCTCTGGCTCCTCCGGCCACTGCCATCCCGCGCGGCGTTACGGACGCCGGCTGCGCCATCCCGCGGCGCAGGCAGAACCGACCCTCTGACAGCCTCTGGTGTTTCGGCCTTTGAGATGCTTCCCTTAACCGTGCAAACTATTTCATGGAAAGGCAAGGAATATTGTAACGTTTACAGGAAATGTGCCGACGACTTATCGGCCCGAAGTCTCTGCTACAGGCGTTACAGACCATACAAACGGCAGCAGCCCGCCCGGAAGGGCCCATAACAATTGAATGATCCGCATCGCGAATGCCAGGCCCAGCACCTGCCCCGCCGAACCGACCTGCCCCGCCAGCAGCGTGATCATCGCCGCTTCCATCGTCCCCAACCCCATCGGCGTGATCGGAATCGCCGCCACCACCAACGAAATCGGCAGGCACACGAAGTACGTCGACCACGCCGCCTTCATCCCCAGCGCCACCGCCGCCAAGGAAAACGCCGCCATCGACCCCGCCTGCAACACGATCGTCAGCCCGACCGCCGCCGCAAGCCATCGCAGCCCGCCCCGCTTCACCGACACGGCCTCGTAGAGCAGATGAAGGTGACTGCCCAACGGCAGCCGCTGCAGCAATCGGCCGATCCCCGGAACCGCTCGGATCCCCAGGAACCCCCCGACCATTATCAGCACGATCACCGCCGCTGCCATCGCCACGTGCCGCACGATCGGCTGCGCCGGCAGGATCATTCCGGCCATGGCCGCCAGCGTCAGCATGCCGGCCAGTCCCGTCATCCGGTCCAGTCCGATCGCCGCCAGCGCCCCGTGCCGGTTGGGTTGCCCGCGCATCAGATACCCCGCCCGGACCAGGTCCCCTCCTGTCGTCCCGGGTATCACATAACAGTAGAAATTGCCGATAAAGCAGACCCCTGCCGCCATCGACCAGTCCGTCGGCAGATCCTGCAGCCGGAGCATCCACCGGAATCGCACCACCTGCAGCAAAGGCTGAATCCCGAACAGAACGATCGCCAGCAGCAACAGCTCCCCGTCGCTTCGCCGGGCCAGGCTCAGCAGACCCCACTGAATGTGAACGCTGCCGTCCTTGTCTTTCGCCAGCGAATCGACGGGCACACTCTCTTGCTGGCCGTCTTCCATCACCAGCGCACGTGGACCGTCCAGGCCGACCAGCCGGACCGCCTGTTTCTGACCTTCGATCTGTACCTTGTCATAGAAATCGGTGCGATAGAACACGTACCCCAGCGCCGCCGCGCACAACACCACGCGCAGCAGCAGCCAGGACACGGATTTAAGGCGATGGTTGGTCACGTCTTTTGCGCCGCGCCCTCCTCGCTCAGCAGGGCCTCCACAAACGTCGCCGGGTCGAACGGCTCGATATCGGTATACTGCTCGCCCAGCCCGACGAACTTGACCGGCACGTCCAGCTCATCGCGAATGCCCACCACCGCGCCGCCCTTGGCCGAACCGTCCAGTTTCGCCAGGATCAGCCCCGTCACCGTCACATGCTGGCTGAACATCTTCGCCTGGTTGATCGCGTTCTGCCCGATCGTCGCATCCAGCACCAGCAGCACCTCGTGCGGCGCCCCCGTAATCCTCTTGCCCACGACGCGCTCGATCTTGTTGAGCTCCCGCATCAGGTGATCCTGCGTGTGCAGCCGCCCAGCCGTATCGACCACCAGAAAGTCCACCTTGCGTTTCAGCGCCGCTTCCGCCGCATCGTATGCAACGGCCGCCGGGTCCGCCCCGCTGGCGTGCTTGACGATCGGCACATCCAGCCGTTCCGCCCACACCGTCAGACTGCTCGACCGCCGCCGCCCGGAACGTATCGCACGCCGCGATCATGACCGTCTTGTTCTGCTGTCGCAGCCACCAGGTGATCTTCGCGACACTGGTCGTCTTGCCCGAACCATTGATGCCCGCAATCAGGATCACCGTCGGCCCGGACTCGGCAATGCACAACTCGCGGTTGCTGGCCGGCCACAGGCTGATCAGGTATTTCTGCATGTAAGGGATGATCTCCTGCGTCTCGACGATCTTCCCGGCCTTCCACGCCGTGTGCAGTTCCTCGGTCAGCCGGCCCGCCAGCGTCGGACCGATATCCCCCTGGACCATGGCCTCCCAGATCTTGTCCAGCACGCCGTCGTCGATCTTGCCGCCAAACGGCAGGACAGACCGCAGCCCGCCGATGAGCTTCGCCCGACTCTTGGTCAGACTGCTTTTGATTCTGTCAAATAGTCCCATAACAAAAACCGGTTCCCTGCCAACGGACTCCTGTTCCTACGACCTGACAACACCTTCGGATCGCCCCACTAACTCCCCAGTCCCGAGTCCCCAGTCCCTAGTCCCTAGTCCCCAGTCCCCAGTCCCTAGTCCCCAATCCCCGCTTTCGGCTTCAGCTCCCGATGCCGTCGCCAAAGCGCATCGAGCACACCATTGACGAACCCGCCGCTGGCCTTGTCGCCGTAGGCCTTGGCCAGTTCGATCGCCTCGTTGATCGCCACCTGTGCCGGCGGCTCAGGCTGAACGAGCATCTCTCTGGCCGCCAAACGGATAATTGCCCGTTCCACCGCCCCGATCCGCGTCAGGTCCCAGTTCGTGCTGACCTCGCCGATCAGACCGTCCAGCCACTCGCGGTTCTCCCAGACCCCGCGGGCCAGCTGCCGCGCATATTCGCGCGTGCCATAATCATCTTCGTTTTCCAGCAGGAACGTATCGAGTTCGCGATCGAACTCATCCCCCCGCACATCAAACTGATACACCGCCTGCATCGCCAGGATCCGTGCCCGGCGGCGCGGGTGTTCGCGCGTCCTGGTTGTCATGCACCCGCCTCTTGCACCTGTTGAAGCAGGTTGACCATCTCGATCGCCGTCAGTGCGGCATCCGCACCGCGGTTGCCCGCCTTGCTGCCCGCCCGCTCGATCGCCTGTTCCAGGTTGTCCGCCGTGACCACCCCGAAGATCACCGGCACATCGCTCTGCAGCGACGCCTGGGCAATACCCCGAGCCGCCTGCGAACTGACGTACTCAAAGTGCGGCGTATGTCCGCGGATCACGCACCCCAGGCAGATGACCGCGCTATACTTGCCGCTCTTGGCCAGCCGGCTCGCCACCAGCGGGATCTCAAACGCCCCCGGCACCAGCACCTCGTGAATCTGGTCGTCCGTCGCCCCGTGCCGCTTCAGCGCATCCGTCGCCCCGCCGACCAGCTTGCTCGTAAAGAAATCGTTGAACCGGCTGATCACCAAGGCGTACATCTGCTTCGGCCCGACAACCACGTTGCCTTCTATCCGCTTGGCCATGTCCGCAAGCACCTCCTGAAAGTTTCATCCAAGCACGCGACTGTATTCCAAGCATGCCCCGTCGGCAAGAGTCGCGTCGCAGGTAACACCCCTTGCTGCATCGCCGCCCGTACGGCGAAGAAGCCTCATGACTCACGCGCCGTCCGATAACTGTCGCCTTAACCACGCCAGCATTGCCGCTTCTTACCCCGACGCCAGTCTGCAACATCCACCAGTATAGTGCCAACCAGATCGCACAGGCAATTGCCTAACTTTCACTGCACAAAGGCCTTACGCGGATACGATTGCTTTTGCTCCAGCGGAAAGGCTTACCTGCCGTCGTCTTCCCTTCCGCTGTCCGCCAACCGCCTTCCCCGAACCGAAAGACACTCCAAAAGCCGCGCCTTGCCTGGGCCGATGTCCTATCTGATGGTAATAGCAGCCGAAATGCCGGCCCAGCGCGCAGCGAGATCGCATCGCGGCGCCGGCCCAGGAACCTGCACTGCCCCCGAGGCACCCGAGGTATATTGAAATGCCGAACCAGACGGTGATGTCCTGCGAAACCCTGGAACTGGTCAAGCGTTCCGCCGCCGTGCCGTCCGTACCGCACGTGGTCACCCGCTTTCTGGAGATCACCCAGGAGCCGGAGTTCCGTTACGACGATCTGGCCGAACTGCTCAGCACCGATCCCGGCATCGCCAGCGAGGTACTGCGTCTGGCCAACTCCGCCCTCTTCGGCGTGGCCCGCCAGGTGACCAACCTGCGTCAGGCCCTCACCCTGCTCGGCCTTAAGCGGATTCGTTCGCTGGTCCTCAGCCGGTACATGGTCCAGAGCGTCGGCACCGGCATCCGCGGCGGCATCGACATGAGCTACCTCTGGCGACGGTCGCTGGCCTCGTCCGTCCTGGCAGCCAGATTCTGCGACGTACTGCTGCCCGGCAAACGGGAAGAAGGGTTTATCGGCTCGCTGCTGGCTGACATCGGCATCGTCATCCTTGGTGATTGCATGTCGCATCGTTACCAGCCGGTCGCCGAGCATTACCAGCCGTGTGACGCGTACGACCTGACAGACCTCGAGACTCAGATTCTCGGCGTCACGCACGCCCAGGTCTCGGCGATGGTCCTGGAGCACTGGCAATTACCCGAGATGATCGCCAGCGGCGTCCGTTACCACCATGGTTGGTCCGATGACCAGCAACTGCCCGACGATCTCGCCTGCCTGGCCCGCATCATCGACGGCAGCAGCAGGCTCGGCAAACTCCTTTGCGAAAAGCCCCATCTCGACCAGGTGGCCGGCGTCTGCCAGCACGCCATGGACCTGATCGGCCTGGAGCTGTCGGTCCTTGCCGGCTTGCTCGAGAAGATCGAAGCTGACATCGAGGAACTGGCCCAGATCCTGCGAGTAGACGTAATCCCATCCAGCGTCTACGCACTGATCGCCAAGCAGGTAAAAGAACTGATCAGCAACCCACCAAGCAACTGACCGCAGTCGAGAAACAGGCTCAAATGAGCTACAAAACTTGAAAAAGTCGGGCCGCCGAAAGAGATCAATCGGCCGCCCGACTCTCGTTATCTTCTGCCTTCTGTCTTCCGTCTTCCGTCTTCCGCCTTCACACATTCTCGGCCTGAACCACCCAAGCCTCATCCGCCATCGCATAGTCAACAATCTCGTCCTTGCTGAAGTACAGCGAGATCTCCTCTTTAGCCGTCTCCAGCCCGTCACTGCCATGGATCAGATTGAGTGTTCTGCTGTTGCCGAAATCCCCGCGAATGGTCCCCGGCTCAGCCTCATAGCCGAACGTCTTACCCATCATCTTGCGGCTCACCTCGATCGCCTTGGGTCCAGCCAGCACCATCACCGCCACCGGCCCGGACGTGATGTATTCGATAAGGTTCGGATAAAATGGCTTGCCCTTGTGCACCGCATAGTGCCGTTCCGCCAGCTCCCGCGAGATCTGCATAAACTTCATCGCCGCGATCCGCAGCCCTTTGTCTTCGAACCGCTGAATGATCTTACCGATCAGCCGTCGCTGCACCGCATCCGGCTTAAGAATAATGAGCGTCTGCTCCAAGACACCAACCTCCTGCCTATAAAAAAAAGAAGAACGCGTCAACGACGCGACCAAAGCACCATCAGCGTAAGCAATGCCTACGCGGAACAAAAACCGTCACGCGATGGGACACTCAGCCCTGGAAACGTAGTGGCCAGTCAACAGGAACGGCACTCAGCACTGTTGGAAGCCGTTGCCGTTGCTCCTTGTCTCCTCTTCTCCTCTTCTCCGTGTCTGTCGTGGTCGTGACTCAGCACTCAGTCCTCTCTTACCGCTCGAACCATAGCCGCAAGATTCTCCTCCGCCACCTTCGCCGGATCGTACGTACAGCCCGGCGAGATCATGATCGGCCGACTGCCCGCCTGCGCGAGCGCATCGCGGACCTCCCCAGCCACATCCTCCGGCGTCCCCGTCGGCAGACTGCCAAGATTGTCAACCCCGCCACTGATCGCCGGCTTGACCCAGTCGCGGACCTCGGCGATGCTCGGTCCCGCCGCCCGATCCGCCCAGTTGATCACGTGGACGTTCGGATAACCGGCGAACCGCTTGAAGTTCAGCGCCTTGCCGCAAACGTGCAGCATGTTGAATCGTCCGTCCGCAGCCGCTTCCAGGATCATCCGATCGACCGACGCGACGAGTTCGTCGTAGGTCCCCACGCCGTTGCGTTCCGTGTCAACCCAGTCGTCGCGAACCGACAGGAAGATACCATCAGCCCCCGCCTTGATGCACGCCCGCGTGAACTCCGCCAGCGTCTTGCCGATCGTCTTCAGCGTCTTGCCGACCCCCTCCCGGTTGAGCTCAAGCAGGTTCGAGACCGCCTCATCCCGATCCGTCTCGACGTTGCCGAGCACGGGCGGCCCGTGCACCTTCTTCGGAGCCGCAGTCAGGTTCCGCAGGACCGCCCACGGATTGAACACCGTCGTGCTCATCAGCACCTGCCCCTTGAGCCTGCCAGCCAACCCCTCGATCACCCCCAGCCTGCGCCGCAAACGGCGCCGCATCGGGCTTATGCACCTTCAAATCCAGCAGGTCGTCGACGTTACTGATCGCCTCGACGTCGCGCGGATACCCCGTATCGTTCATCACCTTCAGATAATCCAGGTCCCACTTCGCAAGGTGCTCCAGGTGCGCATCAATCGCCGCCTGGCCCCGCACCTGCTCCGGCGAAAAGTGATACCAGAAACTGACGGGCGTCTGATCAGGCTTTTGCCCCGCCAGCACCGCCTGCACGCGTTCGATCTTGTTCATCTGCAGCCTCCAACAGAGCCGTCCGCCGCGACACTTCTCGATACTCGCCTCAAAGAAGTCGAAGCACCGCCATGCCGCAGCGCCCTCGTCATACCAACATCCCTGGCAAATTGACACCCATCATCCTATGAACCACCAGTTTACGCAACTTACGTCACCGCGTCCGCACCTGCTGAACCTCCCCGACATTCATCTTCAGCACTCGTTCAGCCGCAGCCCGGTCCACAAACCACGTCGCGTCGCGCACCAGGCGAGCCGGCGTCTTCGCAAAATCCCCCTCCGGCGCAAACACCTTCTCCATCGCCTCGGCCTTTTCCTGGCCCGCCACCAGTTGCAGCACCTTCCTGGCAGCATGGATCACCGCCGGCGTGATCGTCAGTCGCCATCGAGGCTCGACATAGTCCGGCCCCTCGACCGCCGTCACCCGCCGCGAGGTCTCGCGCAGCGCCGCCGACCCCGGAAACAACGACGCCGTATGCCCTTCCGGCCCCATGCCCAGCAGCACCAGGTCCGGCTTCTGGGGCAGGATACTTGCATACTCCCCCGCCGCCCCATCACGGTCCGCCGCCTCACCGCGCATCCGGTGAATCTGCGAATCCGGCACCGCAACGATGTCCAGCATATTCACCCGCGCGAAATGATAGTTGCTCTGCTCACTGCTGGGCGGCACGCACCGCTCGTCTCCCCAATAGACATGCGTCTTCAACCAGAATTCCTCTCTGCCGTAGGGATTGCCCGCCAGCAACCGATACGTCGGCACCGGCGAACTCCCCCCGCAAAGCAGCCAGGTAAAGGCCCCGCGTTCCTCGACGCACCGCCGCGCATACGCCGCGATATATTCAGCAGCCGCATCACTCAGCGCCCCAAGGTCGTCATAGACCCGCATCATACCAGACCCCCTTCGAAGTTTGCCTCATCTCCCCCCTCTCCCCGTCTCCGTGTCTCCGTGTCTGTCGTTGTCGTGACTCAGCACTCAGCACTGTTTGCGAGGCGTCGCCGTTGCTCCATGTCTCCAAGTCTCGTTGTCTCCGTGTCTGTCGTTGCCGTGACTCAGCACTCAGCACTGTTTGCGAGGTGTCGCCGTTGCTCCGTGTCTCCAAGTCTCCTTGTCTCCGTGTCTGTCGTTGTCGTGACTCAGCACTCATGCACTGTTTGCGAGGTGTCGCCGTTGCTCCGTGTCTCCAAGTCTCCTTGTCTCCGTGTCTGTCGTTGTCGTGACTCAGCACTCAGCACTGTTTGCGAGGTGTCGCCGTTGCTCCGTGTCTCCTTGTCTCCCTGTCTCCTCTTCTGTCGTTCACTGCGACACCATCCACCGCCTTCCATCGTGCCGCAACAGCTGCTCCGCCTCCTTCGGCCCCCACGACCCCGGCTCATAATTCGGAAACGCGCTCGCCAGCGTCTCTTTCGGCACGTCCAGCAGCGGCGTCACCACCTTCCACGCCTCCTCGATCGCATCCGCCCGCCACAGCCGGGTCTCCCGCCCGCAATTACAGTTATCACACAACGAATCCAGGATGATCTGCTCATACGCCTCCGGCAGCGCCGTCTTGAACTGCGAATACCGAAAGTCCAGACTCGCCGTCGTCACCTCTTCGCCACGCCCCGGCGTCTTGACCACGAAACACAGCCGAATCCCCTCGTCCGGCTGGATCCGCAGATACAAGGTATTCGGACTGACGTTCTGACACGCCTCCTCACTCAGCACGCACAGCGGCACGCTTTTGAAGCGAATCGCCACCTCCGTCACCTTCCGCGCCAGCGCCTTGCCGGACCGCACATAGAACGGCACCCCTCGCCACCGCCAGTTGTTCACCTGCCACCGGATAGCCGCAAACGTCGGCGTCGCCGACCGCTTGTCCACATGCGGCGCATCGCGATACCCGTCGTACTGCCCGAAGACGAAATCCCCCGCCACCAGCGGCTGCAGCGACCGGAACACCTCCACCTTTTTATCATGAACCGACTCGAAATCGTTCGGTACCGGCGGCTCCATTGCGATCAGCGCCAATACCTGCATTACATGATTCTGAAGCATATCGCGGACGACCCCCGCCTCCTCGTAGTACCCGCCGCGATCCTCGACGCCGATCTCTTCCGCCGCGGTGATCTGCACATGATCGACGTAATGATTGCTCCACAGCGGCTCCCAGATCGCATTGCCGAACCGAAAGACCATCAGGTTCTGCACGGTGTTCTTGGCCAGATAGTGATCGATCCGATACGTCTGGTACTCGGTGAACACCTCCGCCAGCCGTGCGTTCAACTGCCGAGCCGTCTCCACATCCACGCCGAAGGGCTTTTCCATGACCACCTTCGGCCACGTCCGATCATCCGCCGGCCCTTGAAGCCCGACCTCCTTCATACACCCCAGGATCGACTCAGCCACCGAAGGCGGCACCGCCATGTAAAACACCTGCTTGGCCGCCCGGTCCTCGCCCTGCTCGCGAACAAACCCCTCAAGCCGCCGAAACGATTCGCTGGCGTCATAATCACCGCGAACATAATGCAGCCGGCCGCACAGCCGCCCCATCACCTCGTCATCGGGCCCGTCGCCGTCAGCATGCTCTTTCAGCGCCGTATGCATCTCCTCGCGAAACTGCTTCGTGTCCCAGTCTCGCCTGCCAAACCCGACGACCTGAAAGCGGTCCGATAACAGCCCCTCCGCTTCAAGCCGATACACCGCCGGGATGAGTTTGCGGCTGGTCAGATCTCCGGACGCCCCGAAAATCACCAGCGTACAGGCTGCCGGCTCGTATCTGTCGCAAGTCCCCTGAATCTCCAATGAAGTCTGATTCAAGTCAGACGTCTGCCTGCTTCCAGCCCCAACCTGTCCCACGCTCATACGCTTCCAACCTTTCTGTCCTGTATCGCTGCCCACGGGCGCAGCATATGAAGAAGTCTAGCCCCCACGGTCCGCCTTGACCACGACCGGCAAGACGCCAACCACCCCCAGCCGTCCCCAGGTCGCCAATCCCGCCGTTGTCGTTCCCAGTCCCCAGTCCCAGCCCGGCAGTTCCGCCACATCCTCTCTCCCCCATCCGCCGGTCTCCCGCCTTCCGTCTCCTACCTCCCGCCTTGTGCCTTGTGCCTTCTGCCTTCTGCCTTCTGCCTTCCGTCTCCTGTCTCCTGTCTTCTGTCTCCTGTCTCCTGTCTCCTGTCTTCTGTCTTCTGTCTTCTGTCTCCTGTCTCCTGTCTCCTGTCTCCTATCCTTCATCCCCAGTCGTCAAGATTGAGCCTCCACCCCCAATCCGCTAGAATCGCTGACCTGATTATCGAACAGCCGGCGACACGATTGCGAGGACCACGATGCCAGGCAGCACAATAGGCCAGTTATTCCGGATCACGACCTTCGGCGAGTCCCACGGCGGCGCCGTAGGCGTCGTCGTCGACGGCGCCACCCCCGGTCTCGAACTTAGCGAAGCCGACATCCAGGCCCAGCTCGACCGCCGCAAGCCCGGCCAGTCCTCCGTCACCACCCCGCGCAGCGAACCCGACATCGTGCAGATCCGCTCCGGCCTCTTCGAAGGCAAAACCACCGGCACCCCCATCCTGCTGATCCTCTTCAACAAGGACGCCCGCCCCAGTGCCTACGATGCGATCAAGGACGTCTACCGCCCCGGCCACGCCGATTACACGTTCCTGAAGAAATACGGCATCAGGGACTATTGCGGGTCAGGCCGGGCTTCGGGTCGCGAAACCGCCGGCCGAGTCGCCGCCGGCGCGATCGCCCGCAAACTCCTCGCCCGCCGCGGTGTCACGATTACCGCCTATACATGGCGGGCCGCCGGTGTCCAGTGTCAGACCATCGATGTCGACCAGATCGAAAAGAACCTGATGCGCGCCTGCGACCCCGTCGCAGCCGAAGAAATGATCAAGCGAGTGGAAGCCGCCAAGGAAGCCGGCGACAGCGTCGGCGGCATCATCGAATGCCGCATCCAGGGCGTCCCCGTTGGCCTCGGCGAACCCGTGTTTGACAAGCTCGACGCCGAACTGGCCAAAGCCATCCTCTCGATCGGCGCCACCAAGGGCATCGAATTCGGCACCGGCTTCGGCGCGGTTGACATGCACGGCAGCGAGCACAACGACGCCATGGCGGAAGGCCCCCGTTTCGTAACCAACCACGCCGGCGGCATACTCGGCGGCATCTCCACCGGCGCCGAGATCGTCTTCCGCGTCGCCGTCAAGCCGACGTCTTCGATCAGCAAGCCCCAGCACACGATCGACATCCAGGGCAATGCCCAGCAGATCACGATCGAAGGCCGTCACGACCCCTGTATCTGCCCGCGGATCGTCCCGGTAGTAGAAGCTATGGCCGCCATAACGCTCGAAGACCACTTCAAGCGTCAAGCCGCCCTGCACGCCTGACGACTAAGCCGCCCACCACCGGGTCGTCATCCTGAGCAAAGCGAAGGATCTCCGCACCGAAAGACCGTCGGGGAATCCATGAAACCGTTCTTACCGAGCATCAGGCGTGCGCCGAACAGCAGGCGTTCCAACCGCATTCAGCCTGCCCGCTTGCGGGCGGCGTCGAGCGATTCGCCATGCGTGCACGTCTCAATTGGCGTCCTCACCAGTCCGCGATCCCCAGTCCCCAGCCCCTAGTCCCTAGCCCCTAATTGTTGACTGCCGCCAGCGCCCCGCCCCCAAGCACACCCTCGCCCTGCAGGATCTCTCCGTATGCCTTCGCCGGCATCGGCCGCGCAAACAGGTACCCCTGAATCTCATCGCACCCGTTCTCGCGCAGAAACGCCAGTCTGCTCGGGGGTCTCGACCCCCTCAGCGATCAGCCGCAGCCCCAGGCTCTTGCCCATCCGAATCGTCGCCGTCACGATCGCTGCGTCATCGCCGTCCGCCGCCAGATTCCGCACGAACACCTGGCAGATCTTCAGCTTATCCAGCGGGAACCGCTTCAAGTACACAAGACTGGAATACCCCGTCCCGAAATCATCCACCGCCAGCCGAACCCCGATCCCCTTCAGGGCCTCCAGCATCTCCTCCGCCCCGTCCGCATCCTCCACGAACGCGCTTTCCGTCAACTCCAGCTCCAGGAACTCAGGCCGCAACCCGCTGTCCGACAGCGCCCGCAGCACCGTCTCCTTGAACCCCTTCTGCCGGAACTGCACCGCCGAGACATTCACCGCCACCGGCACCGCCTGGCGCGATCCGTTCCGCTGCCACTGAGCGTTCAGCCGGCACGCCTCCCGCAATACCCATTCGCCGATCGGCACGATCAGCCCGCTCTCTTCTGCGATTGGAATGAAGTCGCCCGGCCCGACCAGCCCCCGCTTCGGATGCTGCCACCGGATCAGCGCCTCCGCCCCGATGATCCGCCCCGTCGCCGCCTTGACCTGCGGCTGGAAGTATAGCTCCAGCTCGCCATGATCCAGCGCCCGGCGCAGGCCCATTTTCCACGACAAGCCGTCGCGTAGTCCGCTCGCTGATGTCCGCGGTAAAGAACTGATACGCCCCTTCCCGGTTGCGTTTGCACTGGTACATCGCCGCGTCGGCGCTGCTCATAAGGAAGTCGATATCCTGCCCGTCGCTAGGATACATGCTGATCCCGATGCTCACCTCGATGCTCAGCTCCCTGCCATCGATGGCGAACGGCATCGACAGATCCTGCTGAATTCGTTCCGCCACCGCCGCCGCATCTTCCCGGCCGCGGCAGTGCGACAGCACCACCATGAACTCATCCCCGCCCATCCGCGCCACGGTATCCGACTCGCGGACCACTTCCTGCAGCCGCTTGGCCGCCTCCTGAAGCAGCAGGTCGCCCGTACTGTGTCCCAGCGAATCGTTGATATTCTTGAACCGGTCCAGGTCCAGGAACATCATCGCCACTTTCGTCCCATACCGCCTCGCGTGCGCCATCGCATGCTGCAGCCGATCCCGCAGAAGGATCCGGTTCGGCAGCCCCGTCAGCGCATCGTAATACGCCAGGAACTGGATCCGCTCCTCAGCCGCCCGCCGCTGCGTCATGTCCGACGCCACGGCGATATAATGCGTCGTCTGCCCCTCTTCATCCTTGATCGCGTTGATCGCCATCCACAGCGGGATATCCTGCCCGTTCTTGTTACGGTTCCAGATCTCTCCCTGCCACACCCCGCTGCCGGCAATCGACTTCCACATCGCCTCGTAAAACGCCGCATCCTGCCTGCCGGACTTCAGCAGCCGCGGATTCTTGCCCAGCACCTCTTCCTGCGTATATCCCATCAGCGAGGTGAACGCCTGGTTCACCGAGACAATGTTCTTCTGCACGTCGCAGATGACGATCGCCTCACCGCTGCTGTCGAACAGCTTGCCCGCCAGCACCAGCCGCGACTCCGCATGCCGCCGCCCCGCAATCTCCCGCCGGAGCCGATGGTTGATCCTGCCGGCCCGCCACAACAGCCCCGTGGATACGAACGTCAGCAGCAGAATCCCAAGCAGCACCACCCACGGATGCCACGCCACGCCCGGCAGAAGGAACTGCGGCGAAGGCGAACACACCACCAGCCACCTGCGCCCGGCGATGTCCATCACAATATTGCTGTGCAACCCCGCGCAGATCTCATCGAGACGGGGCGGCTCTACCGGCGCCTTCGCCCGTTTGCGAGACCAGTGCGAGTACATATGCCTTGGTGCACCATCCGTCTGCTCGTAGACGTGCACGTCAATGCCAGCCGGCACCAGTTCCCTCAAGGCGCTTTCCACGAGATCGCCGACCCGGAACACCGCCACCGCGAAGCCCCGAAGGCTCCCCTGCCCAGTGATCCGATGATGACCGCAGGCCGCGCCACATCCGCCAGCATCCAGCCCCCCTGCGTCCCCTTCTCCGTCCCTCACCGCCAGGCCATGACGGTAGACCGGCGCGTACACGACCACGCCGCTCTGATGCCCGGTCTCCTGCACCAGCGTAACCGCCGCCGTCGCCCGCATATGGCCGGTTTCCTGCGAGCAGCGGATCGCCGCGCCCCGCACCGGGTCTGTCAACGAATTTAGCCCCAGCGCCGACGCATTGCCCGCCACCGGCTCCACGCAAAAAACCGATACATATTCCTTTTCGTCCGGGCACCGCACCACCTTCCCGGACTTATCGATATGTGTAATCTGGAAGTTTTTCAGCCCGTCAGCCGCCCCCTGCGCCTCGTAGACCGCCCGTTCATCCCCCCGTACGTACGCCACCCACTCCAGCGCCTGGATCGACCGGCCGCGCGACAGGAGCGGCCGGACATACCCGGAGAATGCCCTTCGCAGGGAGCCACTGTCAGCGACATCGCTGTTACTGAAGAACGCCGCCACCGCCTCCAGCGTAGCCAGATCCTGCCCCACCTGTTGCCGTATAGCCTCAACCCGCTCGCCGGCCGCCCCCTCGAACTGTCGCGCAAGCAGATACCCTTGCCATTCTCGGACCACCGTGAACAGCAGCAGCGACGAGCCGCACCCGAAGCCAAGCAGCAGCAGCACGTAGTACCGCCGCCACAGATCCTTCACGACGGTCCACCAGTTTCGCTTCGTTTCAGCCATACGCCTCTGCGCCTTCGATCCTCTCCGGCACCGCCCCTGCCATTCCCGGGCACGACGCGCCTTCTTGCAGTCGTCCGCCCCCCCGCCGGAACCCTCTCCCGGCGCAGCGGCGCAAACCGCACCATGGCAGATATATCGACCCCGCCCGTCCCCCCATTAACAACCACCCTAGGATAAAGACCCGATAGGGGTGCAATCCCGCGCCCACAGCCACCGCGTCAGCCCCGCCCCCTGATCCCCAGCTGCCAATCCTCAGTCCCAGCTGTTGTTCCCGAGTCCCCAATCCCCAATCCCAGCTGTTGTTCCCCGATCCCCAATCCCCAATCCCCAGTCCCTAGCCCCTAGCCCCTAACCCCTAGCCCCTGTCCCCTAGCCCCTGTCCCCTAGCCCCTGTCCCCTAGCCCCTGTCCCCTAGCCCCTGTCCCCTAGCCCCTGTCCCCTAGCCCCTGTCCCCTAGCCCCTGTCCCCTAGCCCCTGTCCCCTAGCCCCTGTCCCCTAGCCCCTGTCCCCTAGCCCCTGTCCCCTAGCCCCTGTCCCTCCAGTCATCCCGCGATACAATACCCCCCAGGAGGCCACAAATGAGCGACTGTCTCTCGGAAAACGAACTGATCGAGATCGGCCAGCGTACGGTTCAGGCCGAGGCCGGTGCCCTGCGCTGCCTCGCCGAGTCGCTGGGCCAATCCTTCGCCGAGGCCGTCAACCTCATCAAGGCCCTGCCCGGCCAGCTCGTCGTCACCGGTCTGGGCAAGAGCGGCCTGATCGCCCGCAAAGTCGCCGCCACCCTCACCAGCACCGGCACCCCCGCGACCCACATGCACCCCGTCGAGGCCCTCCACGGCGACATCGGCCTGGTCAGCCCCGACGATGCCCTCATCGCCTTCTCCAAGAGCGGTAACACCGACGAGATCGTAAAGTTCATCGTCCACTATCGCCGTCTCGGCGGCGCCGTCATCGCCGTGACCAGCGACCCGCGCAGCCGAATGGCCGAGTTGGCCGCCGTGACCATCCTCCTGCCCGATCTGCCCGAGGCCTGCCCCTTCAACCTCGCCCCGACCACCAGCACCTCGCTCATGCTCGCCTTGGGCGACGCCCTCGCCATCGCCCTGGTCGAAGCCCGCGGCTTCAAGCCGGAGGACTTCGCCCGCCTGCACCCGGAAGGCAGCCTGGGCAAGAGGCTGCTGCTGCGTGCCAAGGATCTGATGCATTCAGGGGAAGAGTTGCCGGTCGTCCGGTCGGATCAGTCGTTCGAGGATCTGCTGCGGACGATTGATGAGAAGTCGCTGGGCATGACATGCATCGTGGATGCCGACGGCGCCTTTGCCGGCGTCTTCACCGACGGCGACCTGCGTCGCCTGATCCGCCGCTGCCCGAACCCCATGACGCTGTCGATCGACGAAGCGATCCGCCAGAGCCGCCCCTCCGCCAGCCGCATTCACGTGTCGCGCAGCGTAATCACCCCCGAAACGCCCCTGATCGACTGCCGCCAGATCATGCGCGACAGCAAGATCACCGCCCTGGTCGTCACCGACCCCCATAATCAGCCGATAGGCATAGTCCGCCAGCACGACATCGTCGCCATCGGCATGGGCTGAAATAAGATAGCGGGCCATTCCTCGTCTTAAAGTCCCGTCAGGGACGACAGAACCCTCCTCACTTCGCTACCGCCCATTCACGCGGAATCCCACCCGCGGCAGCTCTCCACGGTTGTACCTGCGATCCTGCGCCTTGGCCTTCTCGATTTGGGCCTCGATGCTTGTCACCTGAGCCTCTATCTTCAGCCGCACATCCGAACTCGTCACCAGATCCGGGTACTTCTCCAGCAACGCCCTGATCCTGCGGCACTGGGTAACCGTCTGGGCATCTGCCCGGTCGGGCCGCCTGAACCTGTAGCCGCGTCCCCTGCCCGTTTCTGCCGAGGCACCGACCGCCAGCAGCGACGCCCGGAACATCCTGACAACGCCTTCCATCTGCTTGTTCGATTGCTGAAAGGGATCTGCCAGAATCATCGGCCGCGGCTCAGCCGGCACGTCCACCTTCTTGAGTGCCTCCTCAAGCGAATCGGCAATGCCATCGCACAATCCGCACGCCACCGCCTCCTGCGCCGTCAGCGTCAGCACCTCACCGACATGGCAGATCACTTCCACATTCTTCGGCATCCCTTCCTTGAAGTGAATCCCCTCCCGAACCGTTATGTTCTTGTGTTCGCTCGTACCGTTCTCCAACTCCTCCGTCTGCGTCTTCACCACGATATCCATCTCTTTAACCAGCTCCGGCCTTAACATCGGCCGGATCTTCTCGTAGTTGACATACTCACACCCCTTCGCCGTCTTGATCTTGTACAGACCCGCCCCGCTGTTCATCAGGGCATACACGACCGGCCACGGCCGGTGCTTCATTTGGCACAAAGCCCGCACCTGTGCATTCCACGCGGATCGCCACTTCAACGACACCTCACGCGGGATGCCGTCGTCATTCAGCGCGAACGGCACGGCGGCCCCAATCGCCTGCCCCTGCGCCATATAGATCTTGTCGCACGCCAGGGCGAATATGGCCCCGGAAGAAAACGCCCCGTTATGCTCCCCGTTTATCCAGGCGACGGTCTGGCTCTTGGGAAGGTTCTTGAACTCGCTGATCATGTGCCACGTGTAGTCGACCACGCCGCCGGGACTGTTGATCTGAAACACAATGACCTGCGGCTCGATCGCCCGCGCCACGTTGACCATTTTCTCGAACCTGTCGACAGCCAGCTGCCACTCGATAGGCCCCTGGGCCGGGATCACGACTGCCGACCGCTCCGAATTCGCGGGTTGCGTCGCGGTTTGCCCCGCCGCACGGAGCGTCCCAAAGATGCAAGCGCATACCGACACAACAACAGCCCACAGACACGACGTCGCCTTCATGGCAGACCCCTTTCCCAGAATCGTGCGTAACGGCGCCCTAAGCCGCGAGATGGCAGAAAACACATCTCTGCGGCACGGCAAGCCACAGCTGGAATCGAACAGATAAGACAGCAAGACAGTGTGCGAGCCTCTAGCAGCCCGCATGGAAAGCTATTATGAGTATACAGCCCCAACCACCCCACGCAACGGGCGCAACCAGAAACACAGCCCCACCCCATGCAGAAGCAACGGCGGCAGAATGCGACTGAGGACATAAACACAAAAGCTGCAGAAACTTGCCGAACAGAACAAGTCCCCAGTCCCCAGTCCCCAGTCCCCAGTCCCCAGTCCCCAGTCCCCAGTCCCCAGTCCCCAGTCCCCAGTCCCCAGTCCCCAGTCCTCAGTCCTCAGTCCTCAGCCCTCAGTCCTCAGCCCTACGCATTTCGCCCAGGACGGTACAAACCGCCTCGACAAAGAAGTATTCTCCCCACATGACCGACTCATCCACGCCAAGCTTCTTATGGATGTGATAAACCCCGCGTTTGAGAATCCCCTCCCAGCCGGGCGTATGGATCGCCAGGTAGTCATCCCCCATCAGGCTCTTAAGGATTGTAATGGCATACTGCCGGTACAACCGCCGCCGCGTGCAGTCCCCGCTGATCTTCGACAATTGCCACAGCCCCATCGCCGCGATCGCCGCCGCGCTGCTGTCCGGCTGCTCGCGCGATTCCGCCGGCGCATCGTAATCCCACGGCGCCACGCCGGACTCGGGCGTATGCGCCATATAGAAGTCCGCGCACGCCTCCGCCGTCTGCAGGAACCGTGCATCCTGCGTCTGCGTATACACCGTGCCGAACCCATACAGCGCCCACGTCAGCCCGCGCGCCCAGCACGAATCCCCGCGATACCCCTGATGCGTCGTCTGCCGCAGAAACTCCCCGGTCTCCAGGTCGAAGATCCCCTCATGGCTGGTCGACCCGTCCCCGCGAACCAGGTACCGCCGACTCGTCAGGCAGTGCTGCATCGCAACGCGATACAGGTCCTTATCGCGGCTTTGAATCGCCGCATAGAAGATCACCGGCACGTTCATCATGATGTCGACAAACAGAGACTCATCCGAGATGAACGACCGCAGGTACTGCCCCTTCTCCTTGAACCGCATCGCCAGCGTCCGACCCGCATGGACCACCACATCCTGCAGCGCCTTGTCCGGCTGCCCGTCCCGCACCGTCGCCTCGTACCACCGCTTGTACGTGCC
Organism: uncultured Planctomycetota bacterium; assembly: GCA_963787325.1. GTDB lineage: Bacteria > Planctomycetota > Phycisphaerae > UBA1845 > JANYLN01 > CAWBCK01. The sequence goes on along the minus strand of CAWBCK010000005.1, from coordinate 3,090,720 downwards.
GTGATAGAACAGGAAGCCCAGATCGTGCACGTCCCGGTCATCCTTGCGCGGCTCGATGTGCCTGCTGTACTCTTCTGCCTTGTCCCGCATCCACTTGTCGCCGGTCACCTGGTGAATCAGCCACATCTGCCCCGGCAGGAACCCCTCGCACCAGCTGGTCCAGGCCTCCCCGGCATGCTTCCACTTGCCCCCGACGGTATACATCGGAAAGAAGCCGGGATACTTCTCGACGACATTCCTGACCTGCCTGGCCGCAAACTCAACGGTCCTGGCCAATTGCGACACAAACGCCTGATCGGCTTGCATGATCTGGTCCTTGTCACCGGGGCCTATCGTGATCCCTACCCTTGCTGTATCCTGAAGTTGCCTTCGCAGGAACAGGGAATATAACGACCTTATACGCCAAGGCCAAGCCTGCGCAAAGGCTAGCAGGTTCCCTGCAAGCACCCGCGGCCCCCGAATGACGTACAAAGAAGGAGGCGGCACCGAGCCCAGCCACAGCTCGCCGACACCCGGACCGTTCGTCGTGCAAGGACAGACTGATCGCGGGCTTGGCTGAGGGCGCAGGCCTTGCTGTTCGTCCCGTAGGAGCCAGACTAATCGCAGGCTCGGCTGTTCGTCCCGTAGGAGCCAGACTAACCGCAGGCTTGGCTGTTCGTCCCGTAGGGACAGGATGATAGTAGCCCAGCACTTCAGTGCTGGGTCCGCCACGGCCCGGATGTATTTGTTGTTGTCTGTTCTTAGTGCCGTAGGCACGGCTGAACGTCGCAGGACCACGATACGGACCGACCATGCAGAACCGATGCCGCATATTCAAGGCCTGGGAAGGGCATCTGCCGCAGAGGGCGATGCTCATCGCCAATCCCCATGCCGGCCGCGGCAGGTCCATGGGCCTGATCAACCGCCTCTCAGAGATGTTCCGCCAGAGCGGCATTCACTCGACCGTCGCCCTCACCGGCGAGCCGGGCCACGCCACCAAGCTCGCCTCCTCCGCCGGCAGCAAGGTCGACCTTCTGGTCGTCATCGGCGGCGACGGCACCGTTAACGAAATCCTCCAGGCCGCTTCCCCGGACCAGCCCCCTCTGCTGATCGTCCCCGCTGGCACCGAAAACGTCCTCGCGAAGTACCTTGGCCTCAGTACCGACCCGCGGCGCATCTTGCAGGTCATCCAGGACGGCTACACCGTCCGCTTCGACCTCGGCCAGACCGGCAACCGACGCTTCTCCATGCTCGCCAGCGTCGGCTTCGACGCCGCCATCGTCCACGCCCTCCACGCCGAACGCGCCGGCAATATCACCCACTTCAGACTACTTCTGGCCGCTCTGGCGGCAGTTCTGGCAATACGACTGGCCCGTCCTGACCGTCTCCGCCGACGACCGCGAGGTCTTCCACGGCCGCGGCATGATCATCATCGGCAACATCAGCCGCTACGCCCTCGGCCTGGCAATCTGCAGTGATGCCTCCCCGACCGACGGCATGCTCGACCTTTTCATCATGCCGTGCGATAATCGCTGGCGGCTCTTAGCCTGGACGACCTTCGTAGCCGCCCGCCTGCACAAATACCTGCCGCAGGCGATCTACGTACGAGCCCGCAAGATCAACATCGATGCAGTCGGCAAGATCAAGATCCCGGTGGAAGTAGACGGCGACCCCGCCGGCCTGCTGCCGGCCCAGATGGAGGTAGTACCCCGCGCAGCATCACTGCTGTGTTTCCGAAGCGAACGAACCAAACTCTTACACAGACGCGACAACGGCACCCAGTAGACCGGCGAAGGAAGCACCGAACAACGCACGACGGACAACGGACAACGGACAACGAACAAAGGACAAACCGGATGCCCCACCCCCTGCCCATAACCAATAAAACCGTCTCAATCCGAGACATCCCGATCGGCCCAGGCAAGCCGCTCGCCATCATGGCCGGCCCCTGCGTCATCGAGTCGCTCGATCACTGCCTGCGCCTCGCGGAACAGGCCGCGACCGTCTGCCGCCGACTGAACCTGCCCTACATCTTTAAGGCCAGTTTCGACAAGGCCAACCGCACCAGCCTCACCAGCTACCGTGGCCCGGGCCTTCAAGAAGGCCTCTGCATCCTCGAACAGGTCCGCGCCCGTATCGGCGTCCCGGTCATAAGCGATATCCATGAACCGAGTCAGGCCGCCCCCGCTGCCCAGGTCCTCGACTGCCTCCAGATCCCGGCGTTTCTGTGTCGCCAGACCGATCTGATAGTGGCGGCCGCCGGCGCCGGCGCCGGCGCCGTTAATATCAAAAAAGGACAATTCGTATCCCCCGAGGAGATGCAGTTCGCCGTCGCCAAGGCCGAGCAGGCCGCCGGCGTCACAGATCCCGACAAGAGCAGGATCCTTCTGTGCGAACGAGGCACTTTCTTCGGCTACGGCAGGCTGGTCAACGATTTTACCGGACTGGCCGTCATGCGACAGTGGGCCCCCGTCGTCTTCGACGCCACCCACTCCACCCAGCAGCCCGGCACCGCCGGCGGCAAAAGCGGCGGCAACCCGCACTTCGTACCGGCGCTGGCGCAGGCGGCCGTAGCCACAGGCTGCGACGCCCTTTTCCTGGAGATTCATGACAATCCGCCACAGGCCAAGAGCGACGCCGCAACGGTCTGGCCGGTCGACCAGTTGGAGCCTCTGCTGCGCAAGTGCGCCGCGATCCACGCCGTCGCTCAAACCCGATAGGATGATAATTGGTCAGTACGCTATCGAGACGAGAAGCCATTAAGAATATCCCGGTGATTTCGGAAGATTGTTGATATGTCCAGCAGTGCAGCAGCCATTATTTCCTGCGGTAACGAACTGATACTCGGCCAGGTCGTCGACACGAACACGGCCTGGCTGGCCGGGCAACTTTCGCAGACTGGGTATCACCACTGCCCTGCACATTACCGTTCCCGACGACGAAGGTGATATCAGCAGGGCGATCGCGCAGGCCGCGTCGAAGGCCCATACCGTCATCGTCAGCGGCGGGCTCGGGCCGACCCTCGACGACGTCACGCGCCAGGCGATCGCCAAGGCCCTTGGGGTCGAGCTTCAGGAAGACGCTGCATGCCTCGAACGCGTGAAAGCCTTCTTCGCCAGTCGCGGCCGGACCATGCCGGACGCCAACCGCGTTCAGGCCCTCGTGCCTGTCGGCGCCCAGCCGATCACCAACACATGCGGCACTGCCCCCGGGATCCGGGCCGAGTTCGGGCAGGCAACAATCTATGCGGTTCCGGGCGTGCCGCGAGAGATGGAGGAGATGTTCCGCCGGTCGATCCAGCCGGAGATCACCGCCAAGGCAGCCGGCCGAAGCGTGCAGGCGAGAAAACTCCTCTGTTTCGGCGCGGGCGAAAGCGACATTGCCAGCCGGATCGCGGATTTGATGCAGCGCGGCAGGAACCCCCTCGTCGGCACGACCCCGCACGAGATGATCATCGGCATCCGCATCGTCGCGACCGGGCAATCGCCGCGGGAGGCGAAGGACCTGCTGGACGAGGACACCGCAGAGATCCGTCGCCGACTGGGCGATCTTGTGTACGGCGAGGATGAGCAGACGCTGGCGGACACCGTCGGCCGCATGCTCATCGACCGCCGTCTGACTGTCGCTACCGCCGAGTCCTGTACGGGCGGCCTGCTCGCCAAGAGCCTGACGGATCTTTCCGGCAGCAGCGCATACTTCCTGCGCGGCTATGTGACCTACTCCAACCAGTCGAAAACCGAGTTGCTGGGCGTGCCGGCCGCGATGATCGGCCAATTCGGCGCGGTAAGCGAAGAGGTCGCGCGGGCGATGGCGATGGGCTGTAAGGCGCGGGCTGGCGTTCACTATGCGATCAGCATCACGGGGATCGCCGGCCCCACGGGCGGAACAGCCGAAAAGCCCGTCGGGCTGGTCTATATCGCCCTGTCCGGCCCGGAAGGTACCGAGGTGCACAGGCTGAGCTTCGGCGAGCATCTGCAGCGCTGGCAAATCCGCGACCGCGCGGCCAAGGTCGCCCTGAACTTGCTTCGACTGGCCATGCTGAAGCACCGAGTCCAGACATAGGGGTGGGGCAAATTGACAGACGCTGCCCGCAAGCGGGCAGGCTGAATGTGACTTCGACGTTTTGGTGGGACCTGGCTTGAGAGCACTCTATGGCCCGAAACAGGGCGGCGCAGTGGCGCTCTGGGCTTGCGGGTCACGCAAGGCGATCGGCGGCCCAAGAATCTCCGCCATGATGATGGCGCTGCGCCAATTGGGGTGCTTGAGCATGCGACAGATATGCTGCGGCACTTCGGTCGGCGTGGTCACGAGGTCATCGGTTACGATCCGGCGAACCGCCTCTTCGGCAATCAGAACTGAACCGGCGTAGGCGGCCGGCCGTGCACTGCTCCCTGCGGCACGTGCCGCTTCAGCCGCCTTGGCTGCCTCAGCCCGGCGACGGCGATCCTGGTCTCGCAGCTGCCGCTGCATCTCTTCGGCGCGGCGCCGCATCTCGGCTTCCACCTGCTCGACTTTTGTCCGGAACGGATCGTCTTCGGGCGTTGGGGGCGTCTGTGGTATCCGCCAGTCGACCGGTTCGCGGGTCGCGGTACCGCTGCCCGGGCGAGCCGGCGGCGCCCGTCGCGCCGTTGGCACCGTCGTTCCCGAACTGGTCCCGGCCGGCGGCCGGTGAGACTGGCCCGTCTTGCCAGACCGCTGCTCCTTTTCCTGCTCCCTTTTGGCGATCCAACTGGCGATACCGGCGGCTGCTGCAACGATCACAAAAATGATCAGTTGCACCAGTTCGCGCGCCGCGCTCCGAATCCGCTGCCAACGCGAAAACGGCTATTATAGACGAGGCTGCTGCAATCATTCTGTCTATCTCAATACGCCGCAATCGGCCTTACCAAAACCTACGGCACTGCAACTTGGTCCGGTCTCACCACCTCGCACTGGCAGACGAGCTGCCAGTGGCACCCAGACGAGGCAGGTTCCAGGAGGCGGCACCGCAGGAGCGCGTCTCGAACCGGACACCACCCATGACTCGAGGCACACGAAGAACCCTTCGCCTATCTTCCTTCGCCACCTTCGTGCTGGTGCGAATTGGACTCGTGGCCGCCGCTGATGCCTTCGCGCATCTGCGTATCGGCCTGGATGTTCCGCATGCGGTAGTAGTCCATGATGCCCAGGTTGCCGGAGCGGAACGCCTCCGCCATCGCCATGGGGATCTGGGCCTCCGCCTCGACGACCTTGGCGCGGTTCTCCTGCGTGCGGGCCCGCATTTCCGCTTCCTGGGCAATCGCCAGGGCGCGGCGCTTCTCGGCCTCGGCCTGGAAGCGCCGTTTGTCCGCCTCGGCCTGGTCGGCCTGGAGCTTGGCGCCGATGTTATCGCCGACGTCGATGTCCGCGATGTCGATCGAAAGGATCTCAAACGCCGAACCGGCATCGAGGCCCTTCTGCAGCACGAGTTTGCTGATGCGGTCGGGGTTTTCGAGAACTTCCTTGTACGTGCCGGCAGAGCCGATCGTCGTGACGATGCCCTCGCCGACACGGGCAATGATGGTCTCTTCGGTGGCACCGCCGATCAGCCGCTGCATGTTCGTGCGGACCGTGACGCGGGCCTTGGCCTTGAGCTGGATGCCGTCCTTGGCCACGGCGTCGATCGTGGTCCGGCCGGCCGCAGGTTGCGGCACGTCGATGACCTTCGGATTGACCGATGTCTGGACGGCGTCGAAGATATCCCTGCCTGCCAGGTCGATCGCGCAGGCCTGCCTCCAGTCCAGGGGGATGCTGGCGCGGTTGGCGGCGATCATCGCGCGGACGACCTTGATGACGTGCCCGCCCGCGAGGTAATGACTCTCGATGTCATTGGTGGAGATATTCAGCAGGCCCGCCTTGACGGCCTGGATCTTGCTCTCAACCACCACGCGCGGCGTCACGCGCCGGACCTTCATGCCGATCAGGTCGAAGATGCTGACGTTGGCGTTGGCGAACAGTGCCTGCACCCACAGGCCCAAGAAACTGCGCGGCGATCAGAAAGATGGTCAGGGCGATCAGCCCGCCGATACCAATAAGAATCCACCAGATGGGGTTAATCGCTGCAGCAGCAATCATATCTACCATATCGATCGTCCTTTCCAGCAGCCTATAACCAGAAAAAGGCCATCTGTCGGCTGCGGTGTAAGCATACTGACACATGAAAAGCGGGACGAGGTCAGCCGAAGCAAAGGACTGGCACACGCCGTCTACATCGCCGAGCACCGCGCCATGGCTCAGGGGGTCACGCTTCTTGCGCGACACGCACGATCAGCGCCTGACCCTGCACCGCCAACGCCACCACCTTCGTATCGCGGTCTATCATACCGCTCTCGGCGATGCATTCCACCCGTGCGCCACCAAAATTACACTCGCCGACCGGCCGGAGCGACGTCAGGCACGACCCCAGTCTGGCCTACGAGGGTGCACAGGTCCCGACCATACGCCGGACTTTCCAAGCGATCGACCGCCTTGTTCGGCGGCGCGAAACGACGGCCCACGAAGGTCTTCGGCCAGATCCGCACGGCGGTCGAGGCGAAGATCGGCAACAGCACGAGCACGGCGACCAGCGCGATCGCCCCGGCGATTTCATTATAGCGGAACGCTTCGTAGATGCCGCCGGCCAGGCAGGCCAGGCCACCGAGAGTCATGACTCCGTGGCTGGGCACAAACAGATCGCCGACCAGCAGAACCAGGCCTACGGCCTCGAGGATGATCGCGATAGTCAGTGCGTCGTTCATAGCAGCAATCAGATAGTCATAAGTCCAACGGCCGGCGAAAACCGTATCCGGCTGAACGGCTTTCGGCATCGACTAAGACGCGCTACGCGTCACGCGTGTCCGCCTTGCTCGCCACGCGCCGTCACGACCACGCGGTTGCCCACGCGCTGCGAGCACCTCCACGGGCTGGCTCGGTTCGATGAACTCCCCCTCGGTGACAACATCCGCCACTTTCTCGCCGAAACGTGCCTTGCCGGCCGGGCGCAGCGGACCGATCGTTACCCCCATCGCCGCCGGTCTGCGGCAGGCTGCCGAACCAGTCCTCGATGCTGATCTGCTTGGGGCTGCGGGTTGGCCAGCACGAATCGCCGCAGGTAAGGCATGTGCGGGAACAGGCGCGACAGCAGGACCATCCCGATCAGCGAGATCACCAGCGACGCGCATCACCGCCAGTATCCCGCTTTGCAGTGCCATCCACGCATATTCCGTCGCGGGCAGGTGGAACGGGCTCTGGTCCGGCCACTCCGGCGGCACGAACGAAGCGATCAGCCCCACAATCAGCAGGGCGATCCCGGCTATCCCGGCGATCCCGAAGCCGGGGATCACGAAGATCTCCAGCGCAATCAGAATCAGTCCGACGACGACCAGCACGATGTCCCAGATATCCGCCAGGCCCGTCAGGTACGGCGCACCGAGGAACAGCGCCAGAAACACGACCGCCACGATCCCCGGCAGCAGCACGCCCGGGATGATTCATCTCGATATAGCCTGCCAGCAGCGCGATGATCAGCAGACCGCTGCGAATCAGCGGCGAAGTCAACCAGGCCACCAACCCTTCGCTCCAGTTCGACTCCAGTTCGCTGCGGCGGCGGCTGGCAGGCCATAGTACTTCTGCAATGCTTGCCACGCTGGAGATCATCTCCGGCTGGGCGAAGCCGTAGGCGATGGCCTCGTTCTGCGTCATGGTCAGCAGCTCGTCCTTGTCGACGATCGGCTGCGTTACGTGCGGGATCAGCGGCGTCGAGGTGACGTACTGCCAGTCGGTGTGGCTGATCTGGCTGGTTTCCACCGGCTGGGTACTGCCGGCCGGCAGGGTCGTCGTAATGCCAAACAGCTCGTTGCGCTGCTGGCGTGTGACGAACCGTTTTTCGCCCGTCTTGGTATTGCGGACCCAGAAGACCTCCATGGTCCGGCCGGATCATCGCCTCGCACAACAGCATGTTGTGGCCGTTTCGCTGGGCGGAATCGCGCAGTTCCTCCAGCAGGGGGCTGGTCACCTTGGCTTCGACATCCTCTGGCACAGCCATGGGTCCGCCGGCACCGATCATGATCGGCTGGGCGTCGCCGATCGTGCTGCGCTTGCTCATGAGGATCTCGTCGCACGACAAGCGAGACGATCGCCCCGCCGCTGTAGGCCTTGGTGTTGACCCAGGCGACGGTGTGGGCCGAAAGGTTCTTGATCGCATCGCAGATCTTCAGCGTGCTGCTGACCTGCCCGCCGGGGGTGTCCATCTGAAAATGATCAGGTCGGCGCCGAGTTTCTTCGGCCTCGTCGAGCCGGCGTTTGACGCTATCGAGCGTGACATCGCTGATCTCGGTGTCGATGGGGATGATCACGCCGAGTTTGTAGGCCCTGGCAGCAGGCCGGCTGGCGGCAGGCTGGTTCGGCATCAACAGCGGCCGGCTCGGCAGAGGTCGCATTCGTCGCCACGGTCGCGGCCAGGGGTCCGGCCAGTCACGAGCAGCAGCACGCCAACCAGGCAGACGCCCCATCGCCCGGCCACCAAAGATGTTCGCGTTCAATGCGCATAAGAAAAAAGACCCAAATGTACCCGCACGGCAACGGGCACATTTTAGGTCTTTGTCGTCTGGATCGCAATGAGCGACGGGTGACCGCAACAGGCAATCGCCGCTGGCCACACCGGGGAGATCATCTCCCTGACGGCCGAGCGTGCACCTAGTCAGGAGCTGGCGGCGTGAGCGGGATCAATCACCATACGAGGCTCAGCGTTCATTCGCACGCTCCAGTCCCGTCGACCCATACGATGCAAGGGCCCCGCGCCAGCACCGTCCCACGAGAGAACCCCGAAGGATCGAAAAGCGTGCGGGGCCGCAAGTTTGCCCTGCGGCCCCACGCCAATCATTCAATGTCGCCTGCGCCATTCAAGCCAGGCCGCTTACGCCAACAGCAACGCTGCAGCCGGCGCCGGCACCGCCGCGGCCTTGTGGTTCTGTGCGGCGATCCGCTCCTGGGCCGCTTCCACGATCATCCGCAGCAGGTCGGCGTATCGCAGGTCCTCGTAGCCGGCCATGTAATTGAGTTTGCCGTCCCAGCACCAGCCGGGGTTGGGATTGACCTCCAGCAGCTTGACCTCGCCCTGGTCGTCGGCACGGAAATCGAACCGGGCGTAGTCGCGGCAGCCCAGCCGCTCGAACAGCAGGCTCGAATAATCGACCAGCTTGCCGCCGCGTTTCGTCGTCGATCCGCGCCTCGTGATACTTGATCTGCGTCCAGTAGGGCGAATCAGGCTGCCACTTCGACTCATACGAGAGGATCCGCGGCAGGTCCGACGTGCAGGCCGCTGTAATCGACCTCCAGCACCGGCAGCACGTGGCTGGTCAGGCCCGGGTTGCCCACGATGCCCACGCTGTACTCCGGCCCGTTCAGGAACTCCTGGATCAGCAAGGCCCGGCCGGGCAGCGTCGCCCGCAGATCGTCGATGTAAGCGATCAGTTCCTCGGCCGAGTAGACGACCGCCTTCTGTGTGATGCCCATGCTGCTGTCGCCGGCGTTCGGCTTGACCAGGGCCGGCAAGACGCGACGGCAACGTGGCCGACTGGTCGTCCGGGTTGAAGAACGTCTCCAGCGGCACGGGGATGTCCAGCTTCTGGGCGATGGCGTTGACCAGGGCCTTGTTGTAGCAGAGCCCCAGGCAGGCAGGCCCGGCGCCGGTGTAGGGAATGCCCAGCATCTCCAGCATGGCCGGCACGTGCAGCTCCATGAACGGGTCGTTCATGAACCCTTCGTCGCAGAGGTTCAGGACGAACTTGCGGCGGGTTGCTGCGTAGCGTGTCCAGCAGATTCGCGTGCGTGTGTCAGGTACGTCGCACTTGTACGCCGGCAGTTCGTTCAGGGCGCTCTTGAGCTTGTCGATCGTCTCGATAGTCCTCGGCATTGAACTGGCCGTCGAGCTTGACGGTGTCGGGCAGCTCCGGGTCGCCCATGATGACCGTCACCTCGGGGAACACGAGCGCCCGGCTCGCCCTCGCCGGCAGACTCATCTCCCGCGGTGCCCGGGCTGGTCAGGAACATCCGGTGGGCCATCATGCCCAGGTCCTGGTCGCGGGTCGAATCGGTCGGGTTCGAATCGAAAGAAGCGAATCTGCGAGAACCCCACCTGCTCGAGCAGGTCCTTGATCTGCTCGCGCGTGTAGAGCCGCTCGGCGTAGAACTGGTCGGCGATCACGCCCTTCTCCGCGTGCACCACCACTTCGCGGCTGATCAGGCGCGCGCCGTCAGCCGACAGCGACCGCTCGCGGCAGACGAAGTGGTCCTCGTCGATCCACTCCCACGACCGCCGGCTCGAAGTGCGACCTGATCCACTCGCCGTCCACCAGGTCCATGACGACCATCCCGCTGGGCACGAGGACCCGCTTGACCGCCTCGAGCACCTGCACGTCGTCCTCTTCGCGGTCGAAGTAGCCGAAGGAGTTGCCCATCAAGCGCGACGCAGTGGAACGCATTTTCCGGCAGGCGGAACTTGCGGGCGTCGCCCTCGTGGAACGTCACGTTGACGTTCTCCCGGCGGGCCCGCTTCTTGGCCAGGCGGATCAGGTACCGCGAGCGGTCGACGCCTGTGACGTTCTTGAACCCCCGCGGCGCAAGCTCCAGGCAGTGCCGGCCCTGGCCGCAACAGAGGTCCAGGATCCGGTCGTTGTGTTCGCAGCCCGGCGTGCCGGCAGACCAGGTCGATCTCGTGGGCCGTGTTCTTGTCGTTCTCGACGACATCGCCGTCTGTCTTGAGATAGATGGAGTTGAACAGCGTCCGCCACCAGTCGCTGGGCAGGTGGCGTTCCAGGTCGGCGACGGGTCCGACCGTTTTCGGCGCGCCGTTGGTTGTAGCGGTTTTCTTTCCCATTTTGCAGTGACCTTTATGGCTGAATACCGTGTGTCCCAGCCTCTAACACATCCTGCACCGCGTGCAGGGCGGGCGCAACACACCTACGGCTATGTCCAGCAGGTCATCCCCTTGCCGCTCGCGGCCTCGGCTCGCCTGCAACGTCTGCGCAGCCGGTCACTTAGGCCAGGTCAGCCTGCTCGTTTCGGGAGTTGTACAGGCGTCCGCCGTCCCTTCCGGCCGACGCCAGGAGGCCCTGGTGAGCCCCGGGGGTCTTTACCAGGCGTGGGGAGGACTATCCATGATCATGGATCTCCGGTTGGCCGTTTCGAACCCGTCCTTATCGCCGGCCCGACTGATCGAACCCGACGTACACGTCCTCTTTCGAAACCGCCAGCGCTTCGGTCTGACCTTCCGCCAATCCGTCCGGCGTCCCTGCCGGGCACTGGCCGTGCCCGTCGCGCGATCAAACCTATAATTCTCATATCGAGGTCCGCGGTTTATTTCAATAGACCTTCCGAGAAAATTTTGTGATGGGGGCAGAGGAATTGCATCCGGCAGGCCGGCGAGCGGCCGTGATCGTGGCTCATCCTGACGATGAGACCCTCTGGGCGGGCGGCGTCATTCTCGCTCGACCCGGCGTGGACTGGTTCATCGTCACGCTGTGCCGAGCCGGCGACCCGGACCGGGCGCCGAAGTTCGCGCCGCGTCCTGACCGCCCTACACGCCGAGGGTGCCATGGCTGACCTCGACGACGGCCCGGACCAGTTGCCGCTGCCGCCCGCCCTCGTCCGACAGACCGTCCTCGATCATCTTCCAGAACAGGCCTTCGACCTGGTCATCACGCACGGACCGGCTGGCGAATACACCCGGCACCGCCGACACGAAGAGGTCTGCCAGGCCGTCGTTGTGCTCTGGCTCAGCCGGATACTCACAGCCCGCCAGCTGTGGATGTTCGCCTACGAAGACGGCCGGGGCCGATACCTGCCCCGCGCCCGACCCGATGCTCATTTCCGGGAAACCCCCGCCCTCTCCCTCTGGCGGGCCAAGTACCGGTTGATAACGGATGTCTACGGCTTTGCCGCCGACAGTTGGGAGGCGCGGACAACGCCTCGCCAGGAGGCCTTCTGGCAATTCGACTCGCCCGAGCAGGCCCGACGCTGGGCCGCCCGTCACCAGGTCGAACCGGCCGGTTCTTCAGACATGTCGGGAACCCCGGTGTCCAATGCCCGGTCGACAGTCGACGATGCCCGTTGGCCGAACCCGGCGAAAGCCGCAGGACCATGCCATCAACAGAGGGACGGGGGAACTGTCCTTGAAGATTCTTATCTTCTACGAGTACCCGCCGACGCCCGGCGGCCTGGCGACGCAGGGAGACCTGCTCTACAGGGGCCTCCAATGCCTCGGCGTGGACGTTCACTCCGTCCACTTCGAATCCGCCCAGGAGAAGGAGTGGTACTACCGCTGGTTCGAGCCGGACGTGGTGGTCGGCATCGGCTACTGGGGCCACACGCCGCACCTGGTGCTGCATCCACAGCGCTACGGCGATCACGGCCGTGCCCTGGCTGGTGGCCGACGGCTACATCGCCAACTACCGCGAGGTGCTCAACGCGCTGCCCCTGATCCTGGTGACCTCCAGTTGGGTCAAGGACGTCTACAGCCGCGACGGCCTCGACAACAGACATCATCGAGGTGCTGCCCGTCGGCTGCGACACCGACGCGTTCGTCCCCCGCGACCCGACCGACCCCAAGGTCATCGCCGTGCGCGAGGCCCTTGGCGTCTCGCCCGACCAGTGCATGATCCTGACGGTCGGCGGCGACGCGGCCAGCAAGGGCGCCCAGGAGGTCATGCAGGCCCTGGCGATCATCGACCAGAAGGCCCCCGACTGGAAGTACGTCTGCAAGGTCTGGCCGCAGCCTCGCACCGTCCGCCAGAACCTCGAGGACCTCCAGCTCGCCACGCACCTGGGCATCGATAAGAAGCGTCGTCTACACCACCAGCATCGTCTCGCGCGAACTTCATGCCCTACCTGATGGCCGCCTGCGACATCTACGCCGCTCCCTGCCGACTGGAAGGCTTCGGCATGCCCCAGGTCGAGGCCGGCGCCTGCGGCAAGCCGGTGCTCGGCATCAAGGCGATGGCGATGCTCGACACGATGGTCCACGGCCAGACGGCCTTCCTGGCCGGCATCGCCAGGAGATCCGCATCGGCGAGACGGTCCTCGGGCGAGGAGTCCGGCTTCACAAACGGCCACCGCATCGTCTTCGAGACACCGCGCACCGCCGACTATCGCGCCAGCGTCCACGACATCGCCAACTATCTGATGGACCTGATGAGTGACCCGGCCCTGCGCCAGCGGATGGGCCAGGCCGGTCGCAAACGGGCCGTCGAGTGCTACGATTATCGTGTAGTGGCTGCCCGGCTGATCCAGATCCTTCAGGACCGTCTCGGCATCGACTGAACGCCGGCGAGAAGGCCACGCGACGGCAACAGGGCGGAACGGCAGCAGGGCAAGAAGGCGCCGGGCAAAACGTTGCTGGGCGAAATGGCAATAGCGCGGTGTGACACAAGCCCCGTCAGGGGCGGCAGAGAATAGCCCAGGACGCAAGTCCTGGGACACGGGGCGCAAAACAGTCCTCTGTTTATGTGTCGTCGTGAGTCCCGTCAGGGACGGCAGAAACCTGCGTAGCTGATGCTAAAGCGAACGAGGCGCAAATGACCAGCGACCCGACCAGGGCAGCAATGAACGGGCACGGCCCGAACGCGTTGCCGATGAAGGCTTCCTTGTACGCACAGGTCGAAGAGGCCAGAAACGCGGCCCTGGAGGTGCTCCTTCACAACGCTCATGGTCCCCACGACCGCCTGCCACGAACCGCCGGCTGGGGCTATCCAGAACCATACACCCGTGATCTGATGATCTCCTCGCTGGGCATTCTCGCCAGCGGCAACGAGCAGTTGATCGACGCGCTGCGACGCACACTGGAGACGCTCGCCTGCAACCAGACGAGACGCGGCCACATCCCGTCACTCGCTCACGACCCCACTGACCTCGGCGCCAGCGACACCACGCCGCTGTTTCTCATCGCCGTCGCCCTGTACCGTCGCTACACCAACCAACCACACTTCCTCGAAGAGGCGATTCGCAAGGCCCTTACCTGGATGGAATACCAGAGCCCTGACGACAAAGTGCTCGTCGCCCAGATGCCGACCTCCGACTGGCGTGACGAACAGTGGGTCCTGGGCTATGGGCTGTACGTCAACGCGCTGGTTCACACGTATCTGCGGCTGTTCCACCTCGACCATCGGGCCGCAACACTGCGGAAAACGACCAACCGCCTGGACATCCGCGGCGACGGTAGACAAAAGCACGCCTGCGAAGGCCTGGTGGTCCGGCAGAAGCCGTACTTCGCGCCTGCTGGGCCTACAAGGTGCTCAACAGCGAGCGGCTGGACATGCTGGGCAACAGCCTGGCGATCATTTCGGGCGTCGCGTCCAGCTGCCGGGCCAACAACATGGTCTCGTGGATCGAAGCGGAATGCGACGCCCTGCGGGCCAGGGGGCAACTGGCTGTCGACCTCCCGCCGTGCCTGTTCCCCTACATTATGCCCGGCGATGACGACTGGCGTCCTCGATACGAGCGATTCAACAAGCCCGGTGATTATCACAACGGCGGCATCTGGCCTTTCGTGTGCGGTTTCTACATTGTCGCCATCGCGGCCACCGGGCGGTGGCGCCTGGCCGAACGCAAACTCGAGGCCCTGACCGAACTGGTCAAACCCGCCTGCAAACATAAGGTCAAGTACGGGTTCAACGAGTGGATCAAGGCCCAGACGGGCCAGCCGGCGGGACAGGATTGGCAGACGTGGTCGGCCGCCATGTACATCTACGCAGCCGAGTGTGTGCGCCAGCGACGGGTCCTGTTTCTGGAGGATCTTCGCATGCCCAACGACGACGGCCAGGAGCAGTAGCCCCTTTTTCGGTGCGTTTCAACGTCCCCAACACCCTCTAAACTTCCCACCGGCCACATCTGCGCGCTCTGGAACTATCGCGTTGCAGACGCCTTCCTCGCAAGCCTTTCCATCCTGGCCTTGTGATGCCGCATCATACGGTCGGCCTTTGCCTGGATGTCTCGCCACCAACGTTTGGTCCAGGGGTCGAGCCGATCGCGGCGGAGGTATCTCAGCAGGAACCGCAGGCGGTCCGTACGCGTGATATTTCCGGCGCCGAGCGGCGCCGGCGCCAAATTGGCGCGGCGCCAGTCGGCGCCGCCATGGTTCGCGCGGAGGCGGCCAGCGCCGCCAGATCCTTTACCCACCAGCGACGTCTTCGCAGCCAGGGGCGGATCATCCGCTGCAGATCGATCAGGCAGAAGCGGACTTTGCCATCCTTTGCGACGTCAATAAAGATATGTGACGTATACAAATCGCGATGACAGAGGCAGCCGGCATGCAGCCGTGCGACCAGATCAGCCAGTTGCGTGACCGTCTGCTTTCGCCAGCAGAAGCCGAACGTTTCGACCGCCTTCGCCCAGTTGGCGGGGATCCAGCGTTCCAATGACTCGCCCATTACTTGCTCGGTGCACAGGAGACTGGCCCGCTCCCACAGACCGAGCATGCTCTCGGCGAAGATGACGGGTCGCATCGTCGGCACATTCAGCGCATTCAACCGGCGGATGTTGTGCCACTCCACCCAGGCCGTGCTGTGAAACACACGCCCGGACAGCATCCGCGAAGACTGATCACGCATCGGAGGCTGGCGGAACCGCTTGAGGTAGAGGACTCGCTCGCCGCCGGTTTGGTCCTTCAGACGGATGCGGTCGCGGCGGCCAGGTCTGAAGGCCGGGTTTGTCGAGGCGATCGCCGACGTCGACGGCCATCGACTTCGGAAAGTCGCGTAAGGGCAAGGGGGTAAGCAGATCGACATACTCGCGGTCGACCCGTGCGAGACCGATGTGAACGAACCTATCACTGGCTGCGTTGGTCACGGCAACCCCTGAGATCCCGTTGTCTCGACTATCCAGGCTGGGCAGACGCCCCCTTCATCTTGTTCAGCAAGGCCGTCGACGCATGGTCTTTCGGATCGCCGACGATCGCCAGGCGGATGCCCAGCCGCTTCAGCGTCGCCCGCTCAGGCAGATTCTCCGGCGTGTAATCGGGGCCCTTGGCGTGGACGTTCGGCCGAAGGGTTTCCAGCAGGTCGTCGCAGGTTGGGTCATCAAAACTTGTTACGTAGGTAACGCCCTCGATCGCGCTGATAATCTCCATCCGCTCGGCCAGGGGCATCAGCGGACGCTCGGGTCCCTTGTTATGACGCACGCTGCGGTCGCTGTTGAGCGCGACGATGAGGACGTGCCCTTCGGCGGCGGCGCCCTGCAGGTAACGGATATGCCCGACGTGCAGCAGGTCGAAGCCGCCGTTGGCCATGACGACCTGCCGGCCGGCCGCCTGATGACGGGCCACTATCTCCGCGAGTTCCTGTCTGTCGTTGATTACCTTGCCCATCAGGCGGACCACTCCTGCACGGCTTTTGTAATATCATCGAGGCTGGCGGTGGCAGCGCCGTGACGCATCACAACCACGCCGCCGGCGGCATTGGCCAGACACGCGGACTCAAGGAAATCGCCGCCCGCTGCCAGCGCCGCCGCCAGCACCGCCACGGCGGTATCGCCCGCCCCGGTCAGATCGACGATATCATCGCCGCCGGCCGGCGGGATGTGCCAGCGCTCGTCCTTCTCATCAGCCAGCATCATGCCGCGGTTGCCCAGCGTCACCAGCGCGGCCCTGGACTCGAGCACCTTGCGGAGCCGGCTGGCCACATTCGCCATCGTATCGAGATTCTTGCTGCTGTCCTCGTCGCCGAGAGCCGCCAGGGCCTCGTCCTGGTTCGGCTTTACCAGCGTCATGCCGCGGTACTGCGGCAGGTTGTAGCGCGAATCCGCCAGGACAATCTTGTGCCTGCTGATCTGGCGGAAGTTTGTCCCGCACGGCCACATCGATCAGCCCCGCGCCGTAGTCGCTGACGATCCACACGTCGACCTGCTCGCTGAGGCGGTCGAGCCGTTCCAGCAGCAGGGAATCGCGCCCCTTTGCTCGGATAACCCTGGGTCATCCGGTCGACGCGAAGGACCTGCTGACGCGTCGTGCTGCTGGCCCCGGCCATGATCCGCGTCTTGGTGGCCGTCTGGTAGTCAGGCATCACCAGCATGCCCGAGACGTCCACCTCGCAGCCGCCCAGATACTCCAACAGGCTCAGGCCGGCCTCGTCCTGCCCGATCAGACCGAGCATCGTTACGTTCGCACCCAGCGCGAGCAACACTCGCAGCCACGTTCGCCGCGCAGCCGGGCCGCAGCCACTGCTGCTCGTACTTGACGACGATGACCGGCGCCTCGCGGGAGACACGGTCGGTCTGGCCGCTCAAGTAAAGGTCGGCCGCCACGTCGCCGACGACACCGACACGGGCCTTGGGCAGACAGTGGACCCGTTCCAGCAGTGTAGAGCGGCGCCTCTTCGGGATCGACCTTACGCCACTGACTCATTACATTTCTCTTTGCTTGGCCCAGCAGGTTCAGCGTCGCGGTCGAGACCATCTCGGCGGTCACCGAGCTGCATGCAGCGATGATCCAGCGGGCAGCGTTTCAGCATGCACGGCCCGCACGGCACCTGCACGGACACCTTCCGCTCGCCGGGATACCGCATCTCGGTCCAGCGCGGGTCGGTCGAGCCGAAGATCGTGATGACCGGCTTGCCGAACGCCCGGGCGAAATGCCGCGGGCCGGTGTCATTGGTCACGACCACCTCGCATCGCTGGAGGATGCCCTTGAGCACGCCGAGACTGACCATCTGCGAAGGCACGATTGCGGCATCGGGCGAGGCGAACTGCAAGATGCGGTTGGCGATCTCCTCCTCGCCAGGACCGTACACCACGAACGACCGCAGGTTCGATTCCTTGTGCAGGCTATCCGCGACCTCGGCGAAACGCTCGGGCGACCAGCACTTGGCCGAGCCGAAGGCGCGCCCGGGGTTGATCACCGCGAACCGCTCTTCCGGGCCGATCTTGTGCCAGGCCAGGAGGGCGTCCAGCCGCCTCACGGTCCTCGGCCGAACGCGGCAGTTCCAGGCGATCCTCATCCACGGCGCAGCCCGAGCAGTCGCCCCATCGCCCCGTAGTATTTGACCATCGGGGCGGGGATGTACTTGCCGTGCAGCCGGTCGGGCATCATCTTGATCGTAAGCAGCATGCTCCGGCCGTCGCGGGTATAACCGACGCGGTGCGGGATCTTCGCCAGCCTCGCCACCAGCGCCGCCCGGAAGGAATTGCTGAACAGCAGGGCCACGTCGAACTTCGACTGGCGCAGCCGCCTGGCGAGTTTCAAAAAGGCTTCCTGTCGGCCGGCCTTGCTCTTGGACTGTCCCCAGAAGAAGGTTTCGTCGCACCAGCTGCACGGTTCCAGCACGTCGCGAACGTACGGCCGCATGAGATAGGCGATGTGAGCCTCTTTGTAACGCTCGCGGATCGCCCGAAGGGTCGGCGTGGCCAGCGCCACGTCCCCGACCCAGTTGGGCAGGACGATCAGCAGGCGTTTTGTATTGGTTGGAGTAAGAACGACGTCAGTTTTGCTCATTCGAAGGATTTCCTTATTTCACGGGGCGGCTGCCTATTTGCGCCGCGACAGCGTGAACATCGTCAGTGACAGGCCCTGCATGGCAATCGAGCCGAGCAGGGCCACGGCTGCCCATCCCCGACCGAGATTCGCGTTGGCCTGCAGAAGGGCCAACACGGCTGCTATCACGAACACGATCGCTACGACCAGGAACAACGAGCCCGTCAGGTCCAGCAGGCTGAACTCGCGAACGTGTTCGAGCCGCTCGGCCTGCTGAAGGTGATCGCCGATCCGGTCCAGTGTCTTCTCGATCCGCGTCAGGCTGTCCAGCAACGGCGCGGCTCTGCTCGATGGCCACATCGCCATGGCCGTCGCCTGTTCTGGCGGCAACACTGTCGCCAGCCGGGTGCTGCCCGGCTGCTTCCGCTTTTGATGTAAGGTTATCAGGTTCCATGGCTCTCCGTCCGGACTCGGTGCCCGCTACAGATTTCCAGGATTCGCCGGCTGGCCTCGGCCAGGTCAGCCTGCGACGATATCCGCCTCGATTGTCGGTGCCACGCCAGCGGGTGCCGCCTTATCTGCTCCGCGCCGGTCGCAGCGGTTGAGCAACACGGTGCGACACCCGGCCCGCCTGCCGGCCTCGACATCCCGCAACGAATCACCGATCATCCAGTCTGTTCTGCAGGTCGACCTCAAGATCGTCGGCCGCGGCTTTCAACATTCCGCACTGCGGCTTCCGCCAGTCGCTGTCCCTGCGATACGCCTCGACCGTCCCTTCCGGGTGGTACGGACAGTAATAAATCCCGTCGAGCGAGGCCCCGTCAGCCAGCAGCATCCGCCGCAGGTGCTGGTGGATCGCTGCCAGGTCCGCCTCGGTAAAATACCCGCGCGCACACCGCTCTGGTTGGTCACCACGACCACGCGATATCCCGCCGCACGAAACGACCGGATCGCCTCGCCGACTCCCGGCAGCAATTTCACCTGCGAGCAGTCCCGCAGGTAGCCGGGGTCCTCGATGATCGTGTCGTCACGATCCAGGAATATCGCCGGTGCAGCCGCCCCTGCCGTCACCGACCATCTCCACAATCACTTGTCGAAGCAAAGGCAACAGGATCTCGTGCTGACCGACCAGCTCGTAGCTTCTGCCAGCCCCAGCGACCGGGCGATTCAGGACATTCTGCCGCGTCCGATAGTGCCGCAGCATGTCCAGATTGGCCGTGACCATGCCCTGAGGCTCATGCCGAGGTTCTGGCCACGGCCACGGTCTTGAGAAACACCTCCGGCAGCAAGACGGCCGAACCGATGTTCACCCACAGCCCGCCTGCCGCGTCCGGCGAGGCCGCACCCAAATCGTTTACTGATACTGCAAAGCAGCCGAAAGTCCCACAGGCTGACGCCGCCCAGCCGGGCCGGGTCGATATTCGGATGCATGTGCACCACATCCGCCCCCAAGGCGACGTGAACGGTGGCGGGCAGGCCGAGCTCGGCGGCGGTCGCGAGGATACTGAGATTGGCGTTCGGGGCGTGGCGATCCAGCAGCACCCGCCCGATCGAGCCGCCCAGGCCGGCGCCGTTCTCCCGGGCCGCTGTCGGCGGCCTCGGCGAAGACTTCCGGTGCTTCTTTGGCCATACCGAACATGCCTTCCGCCAAGGCCTTACCGACGTCCTCGCTGGTCTGCCCACAGATCGCCAGTTCGCTGTCGTGCGTGGCGGTCGCCCCATTCATGGCAATGGCTGTCACAATCCCCCGCCGCATCAGATCGCACACGACAGGCCCGCAGCCCACCTTGACCACGTGCCCACCCATCGCCCAGATGACCGGCCGGCCCGCCTGCCGGGCAGCCACGATCGCCCCCGCCAGACCCTTCAAGTCCTTCACAGCCAGAAAGTTCGGCAGCGTATCGAGCCACTCGGCGAAGGAGCAGCCCTTGGCAGGCAGTTTGGCGAAGTCGGCGATATGGACCAGGCCCCCCCGGCTGGCCAGGTCAGTCGTCCTGAGGTGTGACGGGGCCGTCGGTTCGTATTGCTTGTATCGCATCCAGTGCGTTCTCCACGAAGGTTTGGGCGGTCTCGTCGGGCACGGCCTCGATGCCGAGCACCCGCACCGGCACCGGCCACCGCCACTCGATCCGCGACAACTTAGCGGCATCCTTCTCGGTCGTCACGAGGCACGCCAGATGGCTCCCGGCCGCCCAGTCAGCGATCCGCCGACAGAGGGCCTCGTCATACCGGCAATGATCCGGCAGCGCCATCTGCCCCGCCACCTCTACGCCCGCCTGGCGACACGTCTCGACGAACGCCCCGAAGTTGCCGATACCCGCGAACACCCCAGCCGGGCCGGCGGGTCCGTCAGCCGGGGCGAACTTCAGATCGGTAAGACTGCTCTGCCGAAACGAGATCCGCCCGATCGACACGGCCTCACCGGCCCAGCGGCGGATCTGCTCGCAGAGTTTCGCCAGGCGCTCCGGCCCCACCTGTTCGACCCGCGTCAGCAGGACGATATCCGCGCGTTTGAGTGAACCGATCGGCTCGCGAAGCGGCCCAGCCGGCAGCATGTGCCCATTGCCGAACCCCCGGGTAGCGTCCACCAGCACGATATCAACGTTTCGCCGCACCCGGCGATGCTGAAACGCGTCGTCCAGGATCGCCAGCCGGGCCCCGTGAAAGGCCGCCTCGTCGATACCCGCCACACGGTCCGGGTTAGCCAGCACGACCGCATAGGGACACTTCCGGGCAGCCAGCAGCATCTCATCGTTCAAGGCCCCGTCCGCCGCACCATAGCCCCGCGCGATGACCGCCGGCTTGAGCCCGCGAGCATGCAGCAGTTGAGCCAGCCAGATCGCCACCGGCGTCTTGCCGGAGCCGCCGACGGTGATATTACCGACGCTGATAACCGGCAGCGCCGGCACAGCCACTTCGCCGCGCCTCCAGTTTCGTGTCGTAGGAGTGATTCCGGACGGAGATGCCAGCCGAATACCCGAATTCAGCCGGCGGCAGATCGGCCAGACCGGCGCCAGCCGAAGCGACGACCGTACAGGCTTTTCGATCCACCACCATCTGGGAGGCTGTCGTTTCAAGTTATGGCCTTTTCGTAAGTTCTCCGGCCGACGCCCGCGGTCGATTAAGGCGTCCCGGACATCATGAGCAGGCCACCCTCACCAAACCTGTATTGAGGAAGCGGCCTTCTTGATCGGGTACCGATCGCAAGCCAAAGACAGGAGGGCAGTCCGTGGATACTGTAAAGGTCGGCTTGGACGTTCGCAACTCGTATATGCTTCCCGTGGGTCCGATTCGTGGCCAGTGAAGCCCCTGGCGTCGGCCCGGTTTGTAGCCTTGCAGCGGAGGCGTTGAAGGGCCAGCGGAAGCAAGAGGAATCTGACGAGGCAAGAAGTACGAATGGTGTCGCCGGAATAAACCGGTTGGGGCTCCGCGTCGTAGGGTGGTTTGGGATCACAGGGCGACGGCTTCCTAGATCTTGGCTGCTCTTGGCAAGCAGGCCTGCACGGTAGCACAGAATCCTTGCAGATTCTTGTGGGCGATCTTACCATTCTCATAGAGATAGAGCAGGTGTTGCGGCTTTCGGTGGTCGGAGATCGGCTTCGGTATGGACAGTAACTGCTCCAAATCCCCAGCAATTGCCACCAGCTTATACGTAAGGCTACTCTTTGAGTCCTCGATGAGTTGGTTTACGTCGGCGTGCTCCTCCTTGTTATTGTCGTTATCATACATCACGGCATGCGACACGCCAAGACAAGTTAGGAGGTTCATGAAGCGATGCATGTTGAACTTGCCGATGCTATCTAGAACATAAAGACCGTCGGAAGGTCGTCCACGTCCGATCGGCCACATCGCAAGCGATGCAAACGCTACGACATCACCGGCCATGCGCACTATCTGACGTTTTCCTGTTTCCATGGCCAGCCATTCCTGTTGCGCGACGGCTCCTACAGACGGCTGCCTAATATGGCCCTGCCTACCAAGGAGAAGCATCCGTTTCACCCATGGCCCTGTAACGGCGCATGCGCCCTGCCACACGCCTCCGCTTGCATCCTCGCTCTCTATCAGATACACTCCGATAGTTATGGCTCATCTTGGGCAACGACAGTTGCTGCAGCGCGGCATTTCGAGGGTGCAGAGTCGAGTGGACAACCTGTGAGCGAGAGCTCTATGTGGGTTCGCCTGAATACGCAAGCAAACTGGAACTGACACGTGAAGGACCGTGCCTTCTCAAGGACTTGTACTTCCCGTATTCGTGGGTACGGTATACGGACCACTGAGTGCTTCTGAGGTGTTATAGGGTCTGTGTGTTCAATACCTGGGAGGAGCATGGAATGACAATGGTACACGACCTTTTCGCCCCGCTTGTCGCACTTGGCGGTGTTATACTCTCGGTTCTGTTTTCGTACCTCGCTTCAAAGCGATCTATCGACAACGAACTTCGAAAGCTGCGGATCGAGGCTCAAAGAGCGTATGATAGTAAGGTCCTGGAATCAAGAATATCGACATATCCCCAACTCTATTTTCTCTTGAGCGACCTTGCGAAGACAACGCGACGTTCAGGGTTTTCTAACGACATGCTCGAGGCTTTCATTGCTAAGGTGGACGACTGGGATTCTCGTAACTCGTTGTTCATGAGTCTCCATACAGCGTCCACTTGTTACGAGTTCAGGGCCTTTATCCGGCAAGTCATCCCGACGCTTGTGGCTGAGTTGGCAAAGGTCGACCGGAATTTCCTCGATAGGATCGGCATGCTAGAGTTTGCGCTGAAAAGCGATCTCGGTATCTGCGGAGTCAAAGGGGCGCAGACACCTGAACTAAAGTTCTTCCGTTCCAAGTCAGACTACTGGGAAGAACTAACCAGGGTGATGGGACGGACGTATTCACGCACAACCGATCGTATTGAGAATCCTGGAATGCACAGTAATGACTCCAAAGCAGGAAGCACGGACTAGCGGGGGTCTTCGCCTGTATTCCGTACGGAGCTATTCCGTATTCCGGACACGTATTCCGGGGACCACGTATGCCGGGGACCGGGGCATTCAGGGTAGAGTCGAACGGGGGCATTCCGGGTGGGGGAATCGGGGTCATCACTCATTTCTCTCTTCAACGGGCCGAATGCCTCTCCATTCGCCTTCCAGAGCGCCGCTGATCTTTTTGCACAGCGAGGAAGAATCGGGGAAGAATCGGGGTCATCACTCGTTTCTTTCTCTCTCCAACAGGCTGAATCCCTCTCCATGCGCCTGCCAGAGTGCCCCTGATCACCGCACCCAGCGATCAGGCATTTCCCACCCAAACTTTTTCTCACTCAGAACCTCCCAGGCATGCCAACCCCCGTGCCGGCCATGAGTAGCCGTGCCGACTGGTGAGTGCTGAGTGCTGAGTGACGACTGCTCGCGACGTTGCAGTTGAGGGGTCTTCGTTGAGCGGGCGGCGGTTGAACGACCATGGCCATGCAAACGGCGTAAACAGGGCTGAGTGCTGAGGACTGAGTGCTGAGTAACGACTGCTCGCGACGTTGCAGTTGACGGGTCTTCGTTGAGCGGGCGGCGGTTGAACAACCATGGCCATGCAACGGCGTAAACAGGGCTGAGTGCTGAGGACTGAGTGCTGAGTAACGACTGCTCGCGACGTTGCAGTTGACGGGTCTTCGTTGAGCGGGCGGCGGTTGAACGACCATGGCCATGCAAACGGCGCATGGCCATGCCACCCAACGCCGCGAATCATGCGGCATGCCACCCGGCTCATGCGAGCCAGCCGGCTTAGTGCGAGCTGCGTCTGGTGCGGCGAGGGGGTGGGCGGACTTCTACCTTCGTCTCGTCGATGACGGCCATGCCCAATCGCCAGGCGCCGCTGAAGCCTTCGGCCAGCAGGTCCGCGGTGTCGAAGAGCATCCGGCGGACGTTGTTTACTATCACGGCTGCGCCGACTCGCCTTGGCCGATGGGTGTCGCGCTCGATGCATACGGCTGGCGGTACGTCGAAGGCGATCGCGTAGGCGGGGTAATCGTGCCGGCGGGCGAGGTCCAGCCAGGGGCGACGGGTGGCGATCTGGAGGTTCATGGCGTCGGCGACCGACAGCCGGTGCAGTTCCATGCGTTTATCGATGATCGTCTCCATAAGGGCGAAGGCCTGCGGGCTGGCGACCTGGTTGCCTTCGTCATCGCTGACGAGCCGGCGGCAGGCGTCGGAACTGATGACGGACGAGTCCTGGAAGTGCCGGCGGGCGAAGGTGGTCTTGCCGCAGGCCGGCAGGCCGATCAGGACGACCAGGGAGTGCTGCGGGATGGAGATCGTGATCGACACGATGTCGGTATCCGTTTGTGCCTGGCCAGATCTCGCAGGTCAGAACGTATCTGGCCTTGTGCGTATGTCTGTCGCGCGGAGATCCTTCGCTTCGCTCAGGATGACAGCCTGCGATGGTCCGTTTGAGCATCCGGCATCTTGAGCACGCTGCGCGTCGGTGCTTTATATCTTATCACTTGAAGCGCTTTGAAGACCTCGCACCGGCAGGCAGGCTGCCAGTGGCACCCAAAGAGGTTGCCGCGGCTGGTGACCTCGATCTATCGCCACAGCGCGGCGGCGATGCACGTTACGCAGGTGCCGCTGTCGGGGTCGCTGGCCTGGTGATAGCCCAGATCCTGCCAGGTGGCGTGGCGCAGGGCGTGACGCAATACATACAGGCTGCCGGTGCTGCAGATGCGCGTGATGTTGCTGTTGTCGCGAAGGGCGTCGACGAAGCCTTCGGGCTGGGCGGCCTGGAGCAGTTTGACCACCGCCTTGTCGCTGTCGGCGATGTGCTTGAGCCAGGCGTCTTCCAGCGGCCGGTCGTCGCCGAATCGCGGGCCGACGTGACTGAGGTCCGCGCCGGCGATCATCAGCATGGCGCCGTCTCGCTCGCTCGCCAGGTGCGACAGGCCGGCGGCCAGACGGTCGAGCTGGGCCTGGCTGGCCGGTTCGCATGCGTCGGGCAGGATCAGGCTGACGATCTTGAAGCGTCCGGCCCCAGCAGCCTGGCCAGCACCGTCACCTGCAGTTCCACGGAGTGCTCGCGGGCATGATCGTACTGGCCCTGGAGGAGGTCGCCTTCGTAGAGGTCGGCGAGTTGCTGGAGGGCCTGACGGTCGGTGGCGACTCGGCCGAACGGCGTTTCGAAGTCCTTGTCGGTGGCGACGGGCCCGGGCTTCATGCCGTAGTGGTTCGTGCCGAGGACGACGACCAGCTCCGGCGCGGCACCAGCTCTGCACGTTACGGGCCAGGGCACCATAGGCGGTGGTATAGCACGGCAGGCCCCGCGGGTAGTCCAGGTGCGGGGCGACCAGGCCGGCGAGCCGGGTCTCCGGCGCCGTCGCCGATCGTCGCGGTCGGCCGGCGCGACGATCTCATCCAGCAGCGGGTCGAGGACGTCATCCGGCGGCAGGGTTTCGCGGTGGAATTCGCGCACGTCGCTGGCAACGTAGGCGTCGACCTGCGCCTGGAACGTTTCGGCGAAGTGCGGCGAATCGAGCATCAGGGCCTCGTCGAGCCTGGGCGACGAGGTCCATGATCTGCTGCTTCGGCACGACCTGGCTGAACCGATGCACGAAGGCGGCCTGGATATCCGCCAGGTCGTGCTGGCCGTCGAAGAGGGAAACGACGAAAAATGCGTGCGGCGTGAGGGCCACCTGGGCGGCGGTGGTGCCGCTCGGATCGATGCAGGGCGATCCATTGCCGGCCGTTCTGCTCGACCGGGAAGGCCTCCACCGGGCGGAGTCGCGGTTTCAATTCATTTGGGTCTGGCATGGGGCATCACTACAGCAACGGCGTCTCTATCTTCCTTTTATGAAGTACTCCATCAGCTCGAAACCGGGGTCGATCTTCAGCGGCGACTGGTTGGCCAGCCGCTCGACGAAACGCGAGATGCCGCCGGCGCGTCACATTGCTGCCCGCCATGCAGAACGGCGGCGGGTCCATCGTGTGCGTGCGTTTGTTGATCGGCGTCGGGTGGTCGGGAATGACCAGGATTCGCCAGTCCGGGAAGGTCCGCAGCTTGGCGAGCACCGGCCCGACGATGTGCTTGTCGACCTGCTCGATGGCGGTGACCTTCGCGGCCGGGTCGCCATTGTGCCCAGCCTCATCCGGCGCCTCAACATGGACCGCGACGATATCAAACGCGTCCAGCGCCTTGACGCCGTGCTCGCCCTTGCCGGCGTAGTTAGTGTCGAGATAGCCGGTGGCACCGGGTACGTCGATGATCTTCCAGCCGACCAGGTTGCCCAGGCCGCGGACGAGATCGACCGCAGCCACCAGGCGCCGTTTACGCCGAACTGATCGACGAAGGACGGCAGGTTGGGCATCGTGCCCTCGCCCCACAGCCAGATGCTGGTGGCGGGGTTCTCGTCCAGATCGCGGCGGACCTGGTTGACCTCGTGATCGGCGAGGATCTCCTGGGACCGGGTCATAAGGGCCCGCAGCTGCTCGCTGCCGGCGCCGGTCGGCAGATACTTCGCGATCGACTGGTTGTGGATATCGTGCGGCGGGCGTGGTCTTGAGCTTCAGCAAGGACCTTGCGCCGCGCCAGATCATCAGGTGGCGATAGGAGACGCCGCAGTAAAACTCGATCTCGTCGGAGCCGAGCTGCTTGTTGATGTCGTGGATGATGCGATGCGATTCCTCGTTGCGGATATGGCCGGCGGAAAAGTCCGCCATCCTCCCGTCGGCGATCGTCACAAGGTTGCAGCGAAAGACCACATCGTCAGGGCCGACTTTCAGCCCCCGGGCGGCCGCCTCGATCGGTGCCCGACCCGTATAGCATTCTTTGGGCGAATAACCGATCACCGAAAGCGTCGCGACATCGGAACCGGGCGTATAGCCGGCCGGCACGGTTCGGGCGGTGCCGACCTGGCCATGCGAGGCGATCCAGTCGAGATTCGGGCGTTCTGGCGGCGGCCAGCGGGGTCTGGCCCTTCAGGGCCTCGACGGGTTCGTCAGCGGCACCGTCGGGCAGGATAATCGCATATTTCATGTTCGACACCATACTGGCTATATTCATGAAACCTGTAATACGTTCAGCTCTTTCGGTTCGGCATACTGCTCCACTACGCGGATCCGCACGGGCTTGCCCTTAACGACGGCGGTCTTCTCCGCCTGGAGCAGGGCGGCCTTCATGTTGCCTTCCGTGGCGCGGTGCGTCATGACCACCACGGGCACGACCGTCTTGTCGCCGGCATCTTCCGGCACCTCGTGCTGGATCACCGCACTGAGTGAGATGTTATGCTCGCCGAGGATGCGCGTCACGGCAGCCATCGCACCGGGCCGATCGAACATCGTGAGCCGGACGTAATAACGTGATTCGATATCGTCCGTCGGTTTGAGGGCGGTCACGGGGTGCTGGTCGGGCCAGATCTGCAGATTCTCGAAGGAACGCTGGGCATTGCCCGTTGCAACGTCGACCAGATCGGACACGACCGCTGAACCGGTGGGCATCTGGCCCGCGCCCCGGCCGGAGAACAACACGTGGCCGACGGCATGGCCGTAGACGCTGATCGCGTTGAACGGGCCGGTGATGCTGGCGAGCGGGTGGTTCTTCGGGATGAAGACCGGGTGAACGCCAAGGCTGATGCCATCTCGCTCGCGCTGGCCGATCGCCAGGAGTTTGACCACGTAGCCGAGTTCGCCGGCGGCGTTGATGTCGGAGAGTCTGAGGGTATCGATGCCCTCGACGCTGATCTGGTCGAAGTCGACCTGGATGCCGAAGGCCAGCGACGCCATGATGGCCAGTTTGTGGGCAGAGTCCATGCCGCTGACATCGAGCGTCGGGTTGGCCTCGGCAAAGCCGAGACGCTGGGCGTCCGCCAGGGCCTGCTGATAGGACCGCTTCTTCTGGGTCATCTCGGTCAGGACGTAATTGCACGTGCCGTTGACGATGCCGAAGAAGGCGTCGATGCGATTGGCGATCAGGCCCAGACGCAGCGCCCCGATGATCGGCACGCCGCCCATGCAGCTGGCTTCGAAACCGACGACGACGCCCTTGCGACGGGCGGCGGCGAAGATCTCCGGGCCCTTATGGGCCAGCAGAGCCTTGTTGGCGGTGACGACGTGCTTGCCGGCCTCGATAGCGGCCATCACGACCTTATACGGGAACTCCACACCGCCCATCAGCTCGACGACGATCGAGGCATCGGGATGCTGCGCGGCGGCCATCGCATCCGTCGTCAGCCGGTCTTTCGGCACCTCCGCCGGGACATGCTCGTCAAGCGATTTGATGGCGATGACGGCGGGCTCGAAGCACTGGCCGGTGCGGGCGGCGAGTTCGTCGCCCCACCCATGGATCAGTTTGAAAACACCGGAACCGACGGTCCCGCAGCCGAGCAATGCGATCTTGTGATTGTTCATCTGTTCATCCCGTCTCAAATCCACTGAGGGCATATACCAAACCGGTTTCACCGGGCGAATCGTTTGTACCGGAGTACATCCGCGTCAGGCGTCGCTGCACCAGCAGGCCGACGTCGGACAGCCAACTGCACCAGGCGGCGTCGAGGGCCATCGTGTCGACCATCACCTCCTTGGGGCCGATTCGCTGGGCCAATTCCATTAGCAGGCCTTGCGCGACGTCCATGGACTCGGCGACGATCGGGCCGATGTAATCGTGCCGCCGACCGGGCCGGGCAAATCCGACGCCCTTGATCGCCTGGCCCTGCCGAGCGACCAGCGACAGGTTGGGCTGCGTTTCGGCCAAGGTCAACAGCAGCTTCCGGCGATCGGCGCCGAAGGCCTTGCGATCCATGTCCGCCAACACCGGCCAGTCATCGGCTGTAATCGCGGACACCTCGTAACGGTCAGACCGATAATCTTGCGGCGATAAATGGCCGACGCATCTTAGCGTCTCATATTCGCCGACAAAGCCCTGCTTGCCGTAGACGGCCTTGCCTTCGTCAGTTGCATCAAGCTTTATCGTCCTGACACCCAGCGACTTCAGGTAATTGAGGCAGTGGCTGATCAGCGCCTGCGGCGATGCCCCGCCGACGGAAGTCCGGGTGCACCAGTACCATGCCGACCCAGGCGCAATCGGTACCGTAGGCGACTGCCGTGGCCGTGGCGGCAGGCTGGCCGTCCCATTCCGCCAGGAAACAGCCCTGCGGAGCGATCCGAATCAGCCGGTGCCAGTCGGCAGGGAGTTGGTTCCAACCGACGATCTCGACCAATCGCATGGCGAATGGCACGTCCGATAATGTCAATGTGCGTATCTGGAGCACGTCCCGCCACTCCGTCAGGCGGTCATCTGGCCGCCTCATGATCTTCCGTGTCGGACATGATAGCGGCAGGAACGGTACATTTCACACGGGCGGACGGGATAAACAGGACAAAGATAGAGGTTTGGGATTATTCGCCCGCCCTGCCGGGTCTGTCACGCAGGGTCTTGCTGTTCCCGTCGGGCGACGAACTGGAGGTGGCTGCACCGGCCGAGCATCGACGGGTTGCGGTGCAGTTGGGCTTCGATCTTCGCCAGGCGCCTTCCCATTTCCGGGTCGTCGAGCAACTGGCGGTACTGGCGCATCGGCAGGACGGTCTTGCCGATCAGGTCGACCATCTCCAGGCCGGCCTTGCGGAGGGCGCCGGTTACGTCCTCGACCGTGTACTGGACCGTCTGGAACTGCTCACCTTCGTCCCGGGTCAGCCAGTGTGTCCGGCCGGTACGGATGAATTTCGACAGGCCTTCGACGTCACCGCTTTGCATGAAGAAGTCGATGGCTGGCGGCATGTGATCGAGCGTGGCAATCAGGATGCCGTCTGAGGTCAGCGAGCGGGCGACGCCTGCCAGGCTTTTTGTCAACGACGGCACGCAGCTGAGCGGATCGCCCATGGCCAGAATCAGCGCGAATTGATCGGTTGGCAATGGGGTCGGATCGGCAAGATCGACCTGCAGAAAGTCCGCCCGGGCGGACCCGCCGGTTTCCTCGACCTTGCGGCGGGCCTGTTCGAGCATCTTGATCGAGATGTCGATGAACGTGACCCGAAAGCCGCTCTTGAGTAACTTCAGGCCCCACTTGCCGGTGCCGCAGCCGAGGTCGGCGACCGGTGCGCTCAGATCGCGCGGCAGGAATCGCTTGACGTGGTCCCAGGTAACCAGGTCGTGCCAACGCCAGTAGACGTCATCGTAGATGGCGTCGTAGCGACCTGCTACGCGGTCGTGGTATTTCTGTACGTTGCCGCCTTTATTCCTGCGTCGTCTTGGCGAACCCATCTGCACGCTCCCTGCCGTACGTAATCGATCATGCCGAGCGTGGTATCTTATCGCAAAAGACGATTTCGCGAAGTTTGGCGACAACGTCCCGATCGTTCACGTCAGCAGCCTCGCGTGTTGGCATCGTTAGGACTCCTTGTCCCCTCTACCTTTTACTACGCAGGCGTCTATACCCGATGGGATGGCAGGGCTTGTGAAAGATGACAGACTGAGTCCCATAAGGCGTTTCGTGATAGAGCATTGTCTTCCAGCCAGGAACGTGCGATCTGGCTGGGTCGACCGGCTTGACGGCTGCCGGTATCATACCATCCCGCCAGGATATATGGAGTTGTAGAGGATGGCCCAGCGGGGAATGACGAATCGCAAACCGACGACGACCAGGGACAGCCAGGCGACGGGCGGCGGGTTGCTGCGGATTACGACGGCTCGGATCGTCTCGCAGGTGTTCTTTTTTGCGGGCTTCCTTGGCCTGTTCGCCGCGGCAACATATGCCCTGATCGACAGCCGGCCGGCGCTGGTGCACTGGATCAGCAAGTACCTGGAGGTCGATCCGCTGGTCGGGGTGTCGACGGCGCTGTCGACGCGGACGATCTACAGCGGCCTGGTCTTCTCGTTGATCACGATCGTGCTGACCGTCCTGCTCGGGCGGGTCTTCTGCAACTGGGTGTGCCCGTTCGGGGCGCTGATTCATTTCGTCGGCTGGGCGTTCGGCAAACACAGCCTCAAACGGCGGATCGAGGTCAACCGGTACCGCCCGATGTACGCGGTCAAATACATGATCCTGATCGGCATGCTTGTGGCGGCTGTGTTCGGCAGCCTGCAGATCGGGCTGCTCGACCCAATCGCCACGATCCATCGCAAGCTTCACGGTCGGGGTGATGCCGGCCCTGCAGAGCAGCGACCCCGGACGATTCGGCGACGTGCGCCTGTACGAGGTCGCCTGGGTGATCGGCATCATGCTGCTGGTGCTGGTGGGATTGAGCGTGGTGATCCCACGGTTCTTCTGCCGGGTGCTCTGTCCCTTGGGGGCATTGCTGGGCGTACTGAGCCGGTTCAGCCTGTGGCGCATTCAACGCGATACGGACAAGTGCACCAACTGTGGCCTGTGCCTGACGCATTGCGAAGGGGCGTGTTCGCCTGATACGTCGCTGCGCAAGAGCGAATGCACCGTGTGCTTCAACTGCATCGAGGACTGTCCGCACGGGGCGCTGAGTTTCGGCTGGCTGCCGCCGCGACAGACTGAGGTCACAGACGCCGACATCGGCAGGCGACAGGTGCTGGTAGCGGGCCTGGCGGGGCTGGCGTTTATCCCGCTGATCAAATCGGCCGGCAAGAGCGGTAAGGCCTTCTCCAGTTCGGTCATCCGGCCGCCCGGCAGCGTCGAGGAGCAGGAGTTTCTCGCTCGGTGCCTCAAGTGCGGCCAGTGTATGCGGATCTGCCCGACGAACGTGCTGCAGCCGGCCATGATGGAGGCGGGCGTTGAGGGCATGTGGACGCCGATCATGAACTTCCGCGTGGGCTTCTGCCAGCTAAACTGCACGGCGTGCGGGCAGGTGTGTCCGACCGGCGGCGATTCAGCGGATCGGCGTCGAGGAGAAACTCGGGCTGGGCAAATACGCCGCGGTCGGGCCGATCCGACTGGGCATGGCGAACTATGCCCTCGGCAGATGTCTGCCGTGGGCAAAGGCGACGCCGTGCGTGGTGTGCGAGGAGGTGTGCCCGGTTTCGCCGAAGGCGATCTATACCGAGTGGCAACGGTTCGTCCTGCGCGAAGGCAAGAAGATGGTGACTGCCGCGACAGGTAACACCGTTACGCTGGCGGAGTTTCCGAAGGGCGGACAGGTGCGACCGGAGCCGGTGGTACTGCGGCCGGGCTCGCTGCAGGGCGACGACAGTCAGCATTTCTATGTGAAGGTACTGCGGCCTGACGGGATGGAAGAGACGCATCGGATCATCGGCAACGGCGTCGACACGGTGCAGATCGACGGGGCTTTCGGCCAGGTGCCGCGAGCCCGGGAGATGGTCGCGCTGATGAACGAGATCAAGGTGCCGCGGATCGACCTGTCGCGGTGCATCGGCTGCGGGCTGTGCGAAAATGTCTGCCCGATCGTCGGTGATCGGCGCGGGGTGTATGTGACGGCCGAGGGTGAGACGCGCAGCAGGGGATATAACGATCGCGATCGTTCGATCCGGTTGATCAAGTCGCAGGGATGAGCAGGAAGCGGCCTGAGAATCAGGGCGTGGCAGATGAGAGGCCGCATTTGGCACCGGTAAGATCCTCAGGTTGAAGGCGACTCTCGAACTGAGGGGTATTGCGGGCGAATGGATGGCGATTATCATCGCGAGCGATGATGGCTGGCATGATCATCCTGGCACGGCAGAGGTCAGAAGTCCTGACGACCAGGAGATCCTTCGCTTCGCTCGGGATGACAGATTTCGACCAGTAGTCCCCAACTGATAGTGTCCTGGGCAGGACGCAGCAGCCGAGTGGTTGGCTGGCCGGATTGTGTTCCTACGATGCCGTTGAGGCCCACGTGGAGTCCATTCTCATGACGAAGCGAGACGTTGTAATCGATGCCCTGGAGTTTCGCCGGCCGGCTTACGTGCCCTGGGACGTCGACCTGACGATCGAATGTGCCGGGCATTTGCGGGCCCATCTTGGCTGCGATGACCTGGAGCCGTTTCTGGAGCCGCACTTTCTTTCGGTCGGGGCGAAGATCCACGATTTTGAAAAGGTTGGCGAGTACCTGTTCCGCGACCACTACGGGACCACATGGAACCGCGAGGTCGACAAGGACATCGGCATCCCGGTTGACTGGCCCCTGAAGGAGCCGACGCTCACCGGGTACACTTTCCCCGACCCCAATGACCCCGAGTGGTTTGTCGGGTTGCCCGAAACGCTCGCCAAAGCCGACGGCAGATTCACCCGCTTCGGGATCGGATTCAGCCTGTACGAACGGGCATGGTGTCTGCGCGGCACCGAAAATCTGCTGATGGACATGATCGAGAGGCCGGAGTTTGTCGACGAGCTGCTCGATGCGATCTGCGAGCACAACATGGTACTGATCCGCAAGGCGATCGATCTGGGGGTAGATTGTGTTCATTTCGGGGATGACTATGGCTCGCAGCGGGGGCTGATCATGGGGTTGTCGCTGTGGCGGCGGTTTATCAAGCCGAGGCTGGTGAGGATGTATAAGGCTGCCAGGGACGCCGGCAAGTATGTCTCGCAGCACTCCTGCGGGCACGTCCAGGAACTCTTTGACGACCTGGTGGAGATGGGATTGAACATGTTCAACCCGTTCCAGCCGGAAGTAATGGACGTCTTCGAGTATAAGCGGCGTTATCAGGGCAAGTTAGCATTTCATGGGGGGCTGAGTATCCAGAAGACCCTGCCGTTCGGCACGCCTGGGGAAGTCAAGGATCTGACGCGGAAACTCATCGAGGCCGGCAGGGAAGGCGGGTACGTGCTGTCGCCGAGCCACGCCGTTCCGCCGGATGTGCCGCCGGAGAATCTCGTCGCGATGATGGAGGTGCTCACGGAACAGGTGGGCGAGTAAAAACGACTGATTCTCTCCAATTAGAGCGGCAACAGTCCAGGCGTAGCGGATCGGGCGGATTTGCGAACGCTGCCCGAAAGCGGGCAGGCTGAATGTGACTTCGACGGTTTGCGTGGGACCCATGTCTGGCTTTGAATCGCTCTGGCATGGCCCTCGACTCCACCCCAAGCAGATTGGAGGTGGCCGGGCGGGCCCGGTGGCGCTAGGATTCGAGAGCAGGACGTAAGCCAGATCGCTGCCAGATGCGTTTGTCGAGCAGCGGTGCACGGAGGGGGCATGGCTGCGGACCTGCCGGGGCTGGTATCTTTGCGTTGACACTAACACAATGGGGCCGTTAGAATCCGGACTTTGAGCGTCCGTTCCGGGCTGGCAGGGGTGTGTCGCGAGGGCGCGTCTGGGCTGTGTCAGAGAAGGCAACGGTTGCGGCTTATGGAATTCTCAGCATTTAACGGGTTGCTTGCGACTGGTGCGTCGACGGATGCAGTGACCGGTTCGTTCGGCCCGGTGGTCACCACGTTCCTTGTGGCGTGGCTGTTTATCATGTTTGTGGTGTGCACCTACGGCATGCACCGCTGGGCGCTGGTGTACCTGTATTTCAAACATCGCAAGAACCTGCCGCGGCTGGACAGCCAGTTCGACGACCTGCCGCTCGTGACGATTCAGCTGCCGATGTACAACGAGCAGTTCGTCGCCAAACGGATCATCGAGCAGACCTGCCGTATCGACTATCCAAAGGACCGGCTGCAGATCCAGGTTCTCGACGATTCGACGGATGACACAGTGGAGATCGCCAGCGAGGCTGTCGCGGCCATGAAGGCACAGGGGTTCGATATCGAATACCTGCACCGGACTAACCGCGAGGGTTACAAGGCTGGCGCACTGGCGGAGGGTTTGAAGACGGCCAGGGGGCAGTTCGTGGGGATCTTCGACGCGGACTTCATTCCGCCGGCGAACATCATCCATGACTCGATCCACTACTTCACCAGCCCGCGCGTCGGCATGGTGCAGGCCCGATGGGAGCATATCAACCGCCAGCACAGCCTGCTGACCAAGACGCAGGCAATTCTGCTGGACGGGCATTTCGTCATCGAGCACGGTGCGCGGAACCGCTCCGGTCGGTTTATGAGTTTCAACGGGACGGCTGGGTTCTGGCGTCGCGAGACGATCGACGATGCCGGCGGCTGGGAGCATGACACGCTCACGGAAGATCTCGACCTTTCGTACCGGGCACAGATGAAGGGCTGGAAGTTCGTCTTCTTGCCGGAACTGACCAGTCCGGCGGAGCTGC
This sequence comes from uncultured Planctomycetota bacterium, assembly GCA_963787325.1. GTDB lineage: Bacteria > Planctomycetota > Phycisphaerae > UBA1845 > JANYLN01 > CAWBCK01. The sequence goes on along the minus strand of CAWBCK010000005.1, from coordinate 3,055,223 downwards.
CGCCGGAGATGAATGCGTTCAAAGCCCAGCAGCACCGCTGGGCCAAGGGCGGAGCCCAGACCTGCAAGAAACTGCTGCCGAAGATCCTGGGCTCGAAGCTGCCGTGGCGGATCAAGCTGGAGGCGTTCTTCCATCTGACCAGCTGCACGGTCTATATCTTCATGGTGGCGATGACGCTGCTGCTGTTTCCGGCCCTGTGGTTCAAGTTCACCATGTTCAAGGACCACATCTTCGGCCGGGTGCTGTTCGATGCGTCGCTGTTCATCGTGGCGACGTGCTCGGCCAGTTCGTTCTACGTTTTCTGCGAGCGGGAACTGGCGAAGTCGTGGTCGGACAGCCTGAAGTACCTGCCGTTTCTGATGGCGCTTGGCGTCGGCATCGCGCTGAACAACGCGATTGCGGCGGTCAAAGGTTTCTTCGGCGAGTGCGGCGAGTTCGTCCGGACACCCAAATTCGGCGTACAGGGCCAGACCGACAAGTGGCAGGGCAAGGTCGGTTTTTTCGGGCATAAGGGACGGGTGCAGATTCTGCTGGAAATGCTGATGGCGGTGTACCTGACCGTTTGCGCGGCCGTGTGCCTGATCTATGCACCCGAGCGCGTGACGATCGGCCTGCCGTTCCTGTTGCTGTTTATGGTTGGCTATTGGTACGTAGGCATTAACAGCATTTACGGCCAATGGGCGGCTGCCCGCGCCTGTCGACAGACTCCCGAGTCGTCTTCGGTCGTGCCGGCTGTCGCCGAGTCAAGTCATGATGGCGGCCAGTCGAGTGAGGCAGCCTGAGATATATCCGTAATACCCCCAGCAACAAAAGGAACTCGGCGCAGATGCGGTTCAGCCTGCCCCTGCTGTCTGAAGCAGCGCGGACATTTTCGGTTCTTCTGGGATTGATCGGTGCGACGACCATCGGGTGCGCCGGTCCGCGCTATCACCAGAAGGGGAACAACATTGTCGTGGCTGACGAGGGGAACACTGTTATCATTACGAAACAGGGGGACAATTGCGTTATCGAAGCCGCGGATACGAAAACAGGCGCAAAGGCAGTTATTGTGGCGCAACCCAACGGTACATGCACCATTTCAGCCACGTCGACCGAAGGCAGGGCAGTGATCGACGTCAACAAAGACGGCACGCAGACGATTTCCACGACCACGGCGCCGGCCCCGAAGGCACAGGAATAGAACTGAAACATCAACGGTACAGCTCAGAACCACAAAAGGCCCAGAGTTCAACAACCAACAACAGCAACAACAACCCCGGCTGACTGATCGGGGCTTCAGAAAGACAGCAACAGGAGCATCACAAGCGCTGTGCGGCGGTTACTGCCTTATCGCTGCTCGTGCATACGCAGGCCGGCGGCTTCTTCTGTTCGGTCCGTCGCGAGGGGCACAGGCGGGGTCAGGGCTGCGATCTCGGCGTACTGCTCCTGCGACATTTGATAGTCGGCTGCTGCCAGCGAAGCGTCCAACTGCTCCAGGTTTCGAGCGCCAATGATCGGGGCGGTCACGGCGGGATTGGCTTTTACCCAGGCAACCGCCAGCGTCGCAGGCTCCACCCCTGCCCTTCGGGCGTAGATGGTGAAGTCCTCGGCGATCGTGTAATAGCGTTCGTCTCCGTACCGAATACTGTAGTTCTTGTTCTTGACCAGTCGGCCTTCCTTGTCGCGCTGCCTGGAGGTGTACTTGCCGGTCAGCAAGCCGCCACCCAGGGGACTGTAGGTAATGACGCCGAGTTTCGCATCGACTGCCAGCGGCAGGATCTCGATCTCGGCCACGCGCTTGACCAGGTTGTACATCGGCTGAATTACGTAAATCGAGGTGAGTCTGAGCATCTCAGCCATGCCCAGGCCCTTGGCGATCTGCCAGGCAGACCAGTTACTCACCCCTGGATAAACCACCTTTCCCTGGCGGACGAGGTCGTCCATGGCCCTCAGGGTTTCTTCCATCGGCACGTTCGCGTCAAACATGTGACAGAAATAGACATCCAATCGATCCGTCTCGAGGCGGCGAAGCGAATGCTCGACGCTCAGCATGATGTTGCGACGGGACAGTCCCTTGCGATTGGGATCCTTGCCCATCTGGCCGTATACCTTGCTGGTGATGACCAGTTCATCACGGTGTCCGCGGATCAGCGTGCCGAGGATCTCCTCGCTTTTGCCTTGGCTGTAGACGTTGGCGGTATCGAAAAAGTTGATGCCCGCCTCACGGCAGCGATGGTACATATGGGCGGACGTGCTCTCGTCGGCGTCACCGCCGAAGGACATCGTCCCGAAACATAGTTTTGACACCTGCACACCCGTCCGACCGAGTTTGGTATATTGCATGTTTGTCTCCGCCAGGCCCTGGCTGTCCTGCTTCCAGTCAGGTTCTCTTCCCTCTCGTCGCGTTTGCCAAGGGTCAGTGCATGCTGCCTGCCATCTCGCACGCCTCGCCGCAGATCATCATCTCCGCGGAATCTTCCCTCGTTACGGGCTTGTACAGTCTTTCGAGTCTATCTGCATCGGCGAAATGGCGCCAACGCGGCACCTCCCGACATGCCTTTGCGTAGTAGTAGCGGATGCCCTTCCAGATCGCCAGGTTCGCAGCCATACTGCGCGGCTTGGGCGGCCACAGTTTCATTCGTCGTACGATCGACGGCAGCGAATAGAACTCCGAAAAGCCGGCCATCTGGGCATGGCGCAGCTGAGCCTGGGTGAAGTTCTTTGGCTCGAAGACGACGTTCGCCCCATTATACAACTGCCATCTTTCGGTAAGGAGCCTGCCTTGGCGGCGAAGGTCCGCCCAGACCTCCGTCCCCGGATACGGCGTCAGGATCGGGAAGCACGCCATGACGAGCCCTGCCCGCTCCCCAAAGCGGACGACGTCGCGGCATCGCCGCCAGTCATCGTGATCGAACCCGAAGATGAATGCCCCCCACAGGTTGATCCGGTGGGCCTGAATCCGGCGGATGCGCTCGATGTATTCGTCCGGCCGGACGAACCGCTTGCCTGCCTCGCGCAGGGTATCGGCGCTGGGGCTTTCCAGGCCGAGGATCAGGCCCAGACATCCGCTGCGCCGCATGGCCGCCAGGAGTTTTTCATTGCGTGCGATCAGGATGTCGCACTGGCTAGCCCATCGCACATTCAATGGCTCGAGGGCGCTGCACAGTTCCATCGCCCATGCCTGATTGCCAGCGAAGTTGTCGTCGCTGAACATGAACGTTCGGCTGCCGTAAACCTCGCGGGCGTGCTTGATCTCCTCGACGACGTCGGCCACTGGACGCATCCGATATTTGCGGCCGAAGATCGCACTGGTCGTGCAGAACTTACAGCCATGTGGGCAGCCGCGTGTCGTCTGGATCGGGTTGAAGACCAGGTAGTCGGCTGGGGCAAGCAAGTCCTTGCGCGGCGTGGATATTTTCGTTTCGGGGTAGTCGGCCCAGTGATAGATCCTCTTGAGCTGGCCAGCCTGCCAGTCCGTCAGCATATGTGGCAGGCACGGCTCGCCATCGCCGGAGCATACGGCGTCGCAGTGCATCAGTGCCTCAGAAGGCAGAGCCGACGGATGGATGCCCCCCATCAGCACGGTCACGCCCAGCCGGCGGTATTCGTCCGCCAGTGCGTAGGCCCGTTCGGCCTGGGCTGTCATGGCGGTAATGCCGACGACGTCCGGGCCGGCGGCGGCCTGGTGCGGCTGTTGCCGCGTACACTCGTCGATAATCTCGACGTCCCAGTCGGCGGGCACGGCCGAGGCCAGGCACGTCAGTGACAGCGGGGTCCAGAGGGCCTTGCGCGTAAAGGTCATCTGCCGGATGATGCCCGGCATGGTGATGGTTGACAGAGGGCTGGACGGGTTGATCAGTCGCAGCCGCAGCCGGCGTTTCGCTTCCGCATGGATCATATCGCGCTCACCTTGGGCTCCGGGCCAGCGCTGCACCCGATATGTGAGCATAAGTCACCGCCAAGCGCAACGTCAAGCCCGACATTGCATGTAGTCGGCTGGGCATTGATCGCATGTCGCGGGCGTGCCCTCCGCGGAGTGCTTCAGCGACTCAGCGGGCCAGGAAAGCAGTTTTCCGTCTGTTTCATCCGGTGGTCAGTACGGCAGGGAAATCAGTGAATTCTGCAGGGCCGCGATGGCCGCGAACAGGCCGATGACGACACCCTCACCAACCGCCAGACCCGCGACGATGATGTTGCGGTTAACGGCGAACCACTCGGGGCTCGTGCGCTTTCGGATGTAAAGGGCGATCATCCCGCCGATGAACAGCGAGACCGCGAACGGCAGCGGCATGACCATGCCGACGGCCAGACCGATCACCGACAGCCGATATCGGTGGAAGAACTTGCCGAATACAAAGACTCCCGTAAAGACGGCGAACGTGCCGAACATCCACCAGAGGTTGAACAACTGCCCGATTCAGCTCCTTCGTCGCGGCGCTGGCGTTCGGCAGGCTCGCAGAGATCCAGATACACAAACTGTTGGCCCAGACGGGCAGCACGATCTCAGAGAACGGGTAGACCGCCGAGGGGATCGGAGCGATCGACCAGAAAATGCTGACGAACAGCAGGTTGGCGATCATACCGACGGGATAGGCCAGCAGATACGCCACGATCAGACTGCGCGGCCGGCAGTTGACCAGTTCAGCGGTCTTGAAGTTCTGCACCCAGCCGCTGGCCCCAAGGGCGACTGGCCAGGGGGCGAACCAGACGTTGATATTCGAAGGCTTCATCCCGATGATCAGCCCCTCGCGAACGTACGGCGGATCGACCCGGTAGCCCGTTGTGCCTATGGCGCGAATATCGATCAGACTGAACAGCAAAGACCAGAACAAAGCGAACGGCCCGATGATATACCAGGGGAAGTCGGGGATCAGGATGCGGAACAGGATGATCGCCCCGACAACGCTTGAGACAAAGATAATCGCCAGCGGAAGAATCGAGATCGTAGCCTCTTCCTTCTGCTCGCGAGTGACACGGCCGGTCTGAAGAAGGCCTTTGAAGGTCCGGACGAGTTCGCGCGGGCTTGATACGATATGCAGCATCCCCGCCGCGACCATGCCGCCGATGAACACGGGCATCCAGACGAAGATCTGATTCGGCAGAACCTGACTGATGCTCATTCCTTCGACGAAACGGTTGAAATAGTGCTGACCCGTTGCCGGGTTGATACCCTGCCAGAGGGGCGATGCAGCCAGACCTGCGAAGCCGAGCCGCCCGAGCAGATCCGCCAGACCGCCCGTCGCCCACGCATTGCCGACGAACTGTATCGCCATGGCGCCGATCAACATGCTCACGATGACGCGCAGCGGCACGATGAAACCGCCGGTAAAGGCGAGGATGTCCGTGCCAATCCCAAACGACGCCCCGCGCAGCACCGTATGCAACGACCGGTTGAAGTCCGCCCACGGGATCGGGAAGTCGACGATCTTCTTGCCAAGGGCGATCGGGAAGTAGATGACCAGCCCCCAGACCGTGCCGATCAGCCCGCAAATCGTGAAAACCTTCTTGGGCTCGGGCGCGTCGCACGTAAGGGCCTTACAGGCCTCGGCCGGCGGATGGGCAAACGGGAAGGGCAACTTCTCGACCTTGATAAACAGTTCCCGGCCGAGCACACCCATCGACAGGTCGGCCAGCATGTGGCAGATCCAGCTGGCAGCGCCGACAAGAAGCGGGACGATCCACTCTTTGTGGAGGAAGGATCGCTGCATGACGATATCGCGCGGCGGCACCCACCACTTCGGGGCCGCTTCGCCGAACGTCTTCAAGGCGCCCGTCGCAGGATCTTTGAAACTGAACAGTGCCGAATTGCTGATCTCGCTGATACGGAAGTATGCCGGGTTGAGGGCATACATGTAAAAGAGCATCTGGCCGGCTGCAACCGCCGAAACGGAATAGACGATGAATGCCTCGGCTGTCGAAAGGGGCTTGCGCGAGAGGCGAGCAGCCTCGACCCAGAGGATCAGTGCGATGAACGAGATCGGACCCAGGAGAGATTGGCCCGCGACCAACATCAAGTAAATGTTGGCGGGCATCAGGATGAACGCGCCGTAGAGGATAACGGGCCAGGTACGCGCGGTCAGGCCGCTTTCCATCTGGCCGACCAGTGCGGGTTCGGGTCTTGTTTCGGCAACAACGCTCATAGTATCTCGATCACAAGAAAATAACCCACCACTAACCTCCAGCCACCGCTGCGCCGAACAGTTCGTCGGCCTGGCTGGCGAACTGCTCGATCTGGGCGCTGCTCATCGCGCACCAGTTCAGCAGATGCTTGCGCATGGCGTCGACGAAGGCACGGTTGCTGCGCTCCCACAGATACTCCGGCCCGCTAAGGTGCCGCAGGTCCAGAACGAAGACCCACCGGCCGGGGCGATCGCCCTCCAGGGCCCCGAGCCTGACGGCCTGCGTAATGTTGCGTTCGAAGGGGGCCAGCCAGACATCCATTTGCACGCCGAAACTGCCGTCCTCGAAGAGCGCCTTCGGCTGCTGCCGGCAGACAAAGGTACCTGCGCGTTCGCCCTGGTGGACGGCAAGGAACTCGTACGCATATGTCATCATGCCTGCGAGTTCTTCCCGGCTGGTCGCGATGAACGGCAGGAAGATCCGCCACCGGCCATCCTGGGGATCCGTGCCGATCTGCCAGCTGCGTTCGAGGGACGGATTCACCAGTCTGGCGGCAACGCGGATCGGATAGAGACTGCTGGCGATCGTCGCGAACATGGCCACGCCAATAGCATAAAGAACATAGACGCCCAGGTAGTTCGGATAGAAGTCGGTCGGTAGCAACCCGCCCCTGCCCAGGAACCACAGCGCGGCGATACCGATGAAATAACCCAACACGCTCGCCAGCCCGGCATAGACCAACGATTCGATGAGGAACATGCCGGCCACATGGCCGGGCGACAGACCGACGCTCGAAAAGATGCTGATCTCACGCATCCGCTCATGCACGGTTCCCATCATGATCGACAGGATCATCAGCACGGCGATCACGAGCATGAACATCATCATGCCGCTGCCCTTGACCTTGGTCGACTGGCGGAGCGAAATCATCTCGATGCGATCCTTGCCGCCGCTCTTATAGCGGTAGAATACATCGGTGTTAAGCACATCCCTGCTCAGCATGCCCGCCATCTCGGGGGTCTGGCTCGGATCGTGCGGAATCACGATCAGCGACCAGGTGTTGGCTGGCAGAATCCGATGGACTTCCTGGTAGCGGCGCGGCAGAACGAGGATATCCGAGCTGCCGACGTGCAGCGGACGGTTCTGATCGCCCTGGCTGACCACGGCGAACTTGAGCGGGGTAATCGGCTGGCCATCGAGATCAGTCAGACGGTCCAAGGGACCGGGCGAGGAGATCGGCTGGCCTTTCCTGTCAAGCACCAGCCGGCCCTGCTTGTCGCGTTTGACGATGCGTGACTGCCATATGCCCAGGACCTTCAGCGGCGTCTCCATGAACCAGATCGTGTCGCCGGCCTGCACGCCGAGCTGCTCGGCGATGTTACTGGGCAGCATGCAGACATTGACGTCATCCTTGCTGAACCATACGGACTTGCCGTCCTTGTCTCGCATCAAATCTTTAAGATCTGTAACGCTGCTTCCTGCTCGTTCGCCCGTACCTGGTAGCTGGTACTTGACCTGGCCATCTTCGGGGGAGAACAGACTGCAGGTAAGGCACCATTGCAGTCTGGCCGTTGGCGGAAACCGACAAGCTGGCGTTTTCGGTCGTGCCGTTACTGCCGTAGTTCACGTATTCGCGGCGCAGGACGGTGGCCTTGTCCGCCACGAGTCCCTCGACAGCCTGGACGGTTTCCGGCAGCAGGGCGTTGCGACGATCGATGCTATTGTATAACTGAATGCCATAGAAGCTGGTGGCGCTGAGCTCCTGCGGTTCGACCAGGCTGAACTCGAATGCCGTTGAGGTCGTCAGCAGCACGAGGGCAACAACCAGCGTGGTGATCGTCGAAAGGGTCAACCCTGTGCGAAGCTTCCGGCGGCGCATGTTCGAGACGCTCAGCGACAAGCTGGCGGAGAGAACGCCTGCCTTTTCGGCCTCGCTTCGCTGCAGCAGGATGGCCCGGCTGCCCATTGCCTTGAGCATGCCCACGCCACGGACCAGCAGCAAGATCAGCGCGGGGATGGTCATCACCACAATCAGGAACGAGATGATCGTGACCAGGATGTTGCTGGCCAGTTTGAAACCTGGATGGAAGATGTATAACAGCCCGACAAACACGGCGAACACGGCAACTGCAACCAGGCACGTCTTGACGATGTTGGTCTGCGGGAACAGCAGTCGCTCGACCAGGAACGCGAACGGTATCAACAACGTGAAATAGAGGACGGTCGTGCTGACGACGTCAAGCAACAGTCGCAACGCCTGCTGATAGCCCTTGACCTCTTCATTCCACGCCCAGGTATAGCTGGAAAAGGCGGAGCCCCAGGCTTTGTCACGTACCTGGGCCTTGCCCTGGTCCAGAAAGTCCTTGGCCGCATTGTGATACTTGCTGGCCAGAGGACTGGCGACCTCCTGCAAGGCATAATCGGCAAGGCGGCGAGAGTCGAACCAGTACAGTCTGCTGCGCATAGGCGGCGGCTGCCAGCTGGTCGTCGGCATTGACGCGAATCGTTTCGCCCTGGCTGACGGCATAGCCGTGTGAGACGCCGTTCTTGTCGGTATCGAGCAACGGCGTGAACTTGCCCAGACGAGAGCCCAGGAGGATTTCAGCCCGTAGAGCGTCGACGTCGCTGGGTTTGCTGGCCGGCAGAAAGACCATCGCCGTTGGTCCGTACTGCACGCAGCCCCAACTTCGCATATCCGTGTGGCTGTCGGCATTCTTCACCGCGGTGACCCGCACGAAGGGCTGAATGCCCCGATCCTCAGTGTCGCCGGACCAGGAGATGTAGAACTGCCCGAAGACCCAGCTGGCGGCGGCATGACGCTCGATGTCAGTGAGATCGTACAGCTCCACGCTGCCGCAGGGGAAGAGCGTAACCGGCACGAACAGGTCCCAATAGTCGGCATGGACGTCGGTGCACTGGAAGGCGGGATCGCCGTCACCGTGGACACCATAGTCGGTGGCATAAAGGATGTGGCCCTGGTCGTCGAGGGCATAGCCGAGCACATCCACCTGGACCTTCGGGCCGGAATTGTACAAGGCGTTAATGCTGAACTGGGGCTTGTCCAGCATGCGCAGTTCGTCGAACATGAACGATTGCAGTTCGCGGTGGCCGCGGCGACTCGGGGCCAGGGGCCAGCCAAGATACGCGCGCTCTCGGGCCGAGCCGTTCTGGTAGAACTTGGCATCGCTGCTGACGGCGTAGACAAACGTGCGAAGTTTTTCGCGGCCATCGGAGGCAGTAGTGCCGGCAGAGGCCGTTTCGGCAGTTCCTGTCGCGGTGGCGTCTGCATCAGCTGGCGGCGCCGGCGCCTCGGGCATCTTCTCGCTGAACCAGCCGGTCTGGGGATCCCAGGCCTGGATCCGACCCCGCATCTGGACGTACGCATTGTAGCCTGCCCGGCGTTTGAGCAAGGGCTGGCTGTGTGGGATTCTTCGGCTGGGATATTGCAGGAATCGGTCGAGCAGGGCGAGCGTGATTTCCAGCTGCGGTTCGAGGTTGGCGAATCGCTCTGACGTGTTGCTGGCTGCGAACCGGTCGAGCGGACTATTGTGCGTAAGGCGGTACAGCCGGGCCGTCTGGAAGGCAAAGGTCGGCGCATTTACGGCTGCCCAGACCTCATTCGCGGTTGGAAACTTCGGAGCGTATGTGAAAGGACAGTTATATCTGGCCGGAGCCATGGCGCTATCGCCACCGCCGATCATAAAGGGCCGGCCTCCGGCGTAGAACTCGACATCGCGTCGCTGCAGGTTCAGACCCTTTTGGATCTGCTGGTACCAGCCGCCCTCGCTGAACATTACCTTCTTGATCCAGAGGTAGTTCTGCTGACTCATGCCGGCCCAGGCGGTCTCGCCGATAAGGTTAAGATCGGCGCCCTCGGTCGAATAGTCGAGCCCCATGACCAGCTGTACAGTCTTGCCGATCTCGTTATAGCCTCGCGTGCCCAGCGCCACATAGTCTCGGGTGGTGCGCTGCGCCTGGTAGAGGCCGCTTACGGCAATGAAGCGAAGGTTCACACTCGGCCTGTTTTCGGGCCGGGCATAGAACTTCGCCATCTCCATCATCGCCGCGACACCCCAGATCTCGTCGCCGCCGTAGGCGAGGTCCGGCACGATGCTGCGAGCATCGAAGTGGGTAACAAGGATAAAGGTGCGCTTCGGGTCCTTGCCGGGAATGGTGAACTCGACGCACGGCGCATCGACGTTCCGCCAACGAAGCCGTGACCGCAGCGTGACGCGGATGTCCCGGCCATCCTGCAGGGCGGCGCGCAGCTGATGCCCGCGATCCGCGTCCACATAGACGCGCGGCATATACAACGGGACCATGGCCAGGTACTTCAGGTCGCTTTGGCGCCAGTTGGTCCACTCCGGCTGAATGAAAATGGCGCCATAGGCACCGAGTTGTCTGGCGCGAAGCCAGGCGTCAGCACTGTTATAATCAAGTAGCACCACCGCATGAGCAACGCTCTTGCTGTCAAAGTCCTCCCATCGACCCTGCCCCAGGTCCACCAGCCGACGCGGCGTCTCATCCTCCGGCCGGGTCAAACAGTCCTGCACGTTGTTGGGATAGAACGCCGAGACCGGCCAGACCTGACGGCCCCCGTCAAGGCCGCCCAGCGTCAGGCTCGTATGGTCGCCAGTGTCGTCGCCAGTGTGACGGTCGAGCGGGACCGTCACCTCGCTGCTGAAGTCGCGAAGGGACGGATGATCGGGGTTTACAGCCGCATCGAGGTCCGCGAATGTCGACCGGACGAGCTCGTAGGTTCGCTGACAGCCGACCTGCCCCGTCTGCCGCGGCCCGAACGATGCGATCGTTTTTGCGCTTTTGCGGATCGCGCCGGCCATCTGGCTGGCAGCCGCACGAACCTGCTTGAAGGACAGTGTCGACTTGGCGGCGTCCTTTTCGACCGGACGGTTACTGGGCGAGCAGCCCGCCAGGATCCCCGCCAGCAAAACGAGTACGGGGACGAAATACAAGCGCTTCCACTGACCCTGCGCACCGCGCAGATGCGCACGCTGGGACTTGCCGCCGGCCAGTCGATCTGTCTGCGTGCCCCTGCAATGGCTTCGCCGGGCGTCTATGGTTGCCTTCGTCATGACAGGAACCCCTTACCCAGCGAGACATAGCGGAGCAGGAAAAGGAACATGCCGAACATGATTCCCATCAGGAAATATAAGATCGTTGGCAATAACCGCTCGTTATAGTAGCGCACACCGAGCCAGCGGAAGATCAGCTTCTTGAGCATCCACGCCACAAGCACAGTAAACCACATCGTATCGGGCGTCAGGTACATCACGCGCGTACCGATGTTCTCCGATGCGATGACGAAGCCCACCGCCGAGAACGGGAACCAGACATACTCTCGCCGCATATACATCAGCAGCCCGACACAGCAGATCCCCACGACCATCCAGATCGGCTTCTCGTACACCATGAACCAATTGCCGGCGCCGGGATTGATGTACACCCGGCTGGTGCTGTGAATGCCGTAGGCACAGGCCCGCTCGGACCACTGCGTAAAACTCTCGTAAGGAGACCAGCCCTGCTGGTAGGTGTTCTCGAAGCCGTAGGTGTAGGCCAATTTCACGTACAGCGGCGGAGTCAGGACCGCCCCCAGGGCCAGCGTGAGCAGAATGCCGATACCGATCTGCCGGATGTTCGCGCGGACCTCGTGGGCGATCTTGAAGATCTCCATGAGCACATTCTGCGGACCGAATGTCTTCGAGCTGCCCGGCAAACCCCCAGGCCAGCCAGTGTGCCCCCCACGAGTTGCCCGTGGCGACTGCCCCGGGATACTCGGGATTCCCCACGAGCGTCGGGTGATCATGCAGGAAGTCCCGCTGCACGCTGACCATCTGGTGCGATGTGACATTATTCTCAAACGTAAACAGCAAACCCTCGGCACGCTCGCGCACCTGGGCGAAGGAATATGCGAACACCCAGAACAGCAGGAAGAGCATCATCGGCCAGCTCGTCGCATAGCAGCCCAGCCAGAAGAAGCCGAGAAGGCCCACCACAAACATCCCGGCGACCAGCCACCGCCCCAATTCATCCTTCTGTTCCGGTGGGGTATCGCGCCCGGCGCCGACAAGACTCTTGAGATATCCCCAGATCGCCTTTCTGTTGAAAAACACCCCCCAGATCAACAGGCCCGCCGCACCGCCGGTCCGGATGCCCCAGTAGCTGAAATTGGCGAGCATCCCCTTGCCTACGCCCATCCCCAGGGACAGCAGCAGCGACTGACCTAGCAGATTCACCAGTACGTACGTAACCACGATGGTCAGCAGCACGTCCGTGGGAAACAGCAGGTACATGGCCAGGACCAGCGGACCCCAGTAAAGAAGAAGCGGCGTCTTATAGAGCACGCCCAGGCTCGAGAGGTCAAAGCCGCCGAAGATCGTATCCACGTGCCCCGCCCACGGCAGCATCGGGATCGGCGCCATCGCGCCGACCTGCAGAGAGGCGTACGTAATACCCGGAACGCACAGCCCCAACCCGATCAACCAGGCAATCCATTGGCGCCGGCCGATACCTTTCTGTTGAATCGCCGCCAGCGCCGGCTGGGCCCACGGAAACGTAAGCCGTTCCTGTTCGATCCACCGTCGCCGGAACATCAGCAGCAGGCCGAACAGCATCGCAACGTAACTGCCGCAGATACCGACCCAATACAGGATAGGACGCCACCAGAGGTACCATGGCACCCGGCCCCCCGGCGATCCATAGGAAAAGCCGTGGACCGCCTGATCGAGTTCGGCCCACTGGGGCGCACGGCTGCGGAGCAACGAGATGGAACTGTCGAGGGCATTGGGTTCCAGCGGCAGCTCCAGCAGCGACGCCGGACGCACCTGTCCCCAACGGATCCGCGCATCCATCATCCCGAACTGGGGCCGGTAACGGTCCCGCTGCCACGCCTCAGTGGCCGGTGCCATCGCCGCCATATGACTGAAAATATCCCGGTGGTCGATATAGTAAAAGGCAGTTGGGGGAAGGCTCAGGATGGCGGAGCGTGTCCCCTCGTCGTTATTCTGGATTGCCTGGGCAAGAGCCGACAGCACCCTCGCCTCGTTGTCCGCCTGACCGACAGGCGCCTGCAGTGTTGGAGCCCACCAGGGCATGTCTCGCGCCCATTCGTAGGCCTGCTTTTCCTGGCGCCGATTTGCTTCAAACAGATTGGAGATCGAGCTTTCGATACACGCCTTGATCGAGACGGACCAGGGGATGGCAATCGCCACCATGGCATATACCAGGGCCGATTCCGCCTTGGTCAACCTGCGCCGCAGCCTGCATCACGCCGATCAGCACCAACACCGCCAGCACCGGCAGTGAGCGCAGTAACCCCCACGCCAGAACATCCTGCTGCACCGGCGTGCTGATACTCCATGCCAAGGCCGCCGTCCCCGCCCAACAGCCCACCAGCGTCCCCAGGTACAATCGCGGGTACTGAAGGAGGAAAATGGTCAGCAACCCGCCGAAGCCAAGGATCATGAGGAGCTGGTACGTGTACGTGGATATGTACACGACCATGTAACAGATTGCCAGAATCCAGATGACCGACAGTGCCAGACCGGTAAAAAGGCTTCTGGCTGTGATGGCCCGTTGCGGTGGCTGCTGCGCGGCGGAGGGGATCTCGACTTGTGGGGCCTGGAGCTGACTCATTTAGACCTCATACCTCATCGCGCTGGCCGGCTCGATCTTCGAAGCTGCCAGTACCGGAATCACGCTGGCCAGCAGCGCCAGCGACATGCTTATGCCCAGACACCACAGGATGACCTGGCTGGTCTGCAGCAGAGCAGCGCCGGTCAGGTATTTGCTCGAAATGTTGACAGCGAAGCTCAGGACCGCAAACAGGTAGCCCAGCACGCCCCCGACAAGACCACCCAGCAGGCCCAACAGGCAACATTCGAAGATGAAGATCTCCACGACGTGAATGCTCTTGGCACCAAGGCACTTCAGCGTACCGATTTCCTTGATCCGTTCGGTAACGCTCATAAGGATGGCATTGAGCGTGCCGCTGGTACTGATCAGCAGTGCCACCGCGACCCACATCCAACGGAAAGCGCTGGCAGAGCCCTGTCCCTGGCCGGCAACGTCGGCTGGCAGATGACGGTAAAGGACGTCGGTCGCCAGAAGCGAGCCGGTAAAGGCCATGGACAGGGAGATCCCCGCAAACACCAGTACCATCCGCCCGAGGCGCAGACGAATGCCCTGCAGTGCAAACAGGAATGCCGCTCCAATCGGAAACTGGCTGGATGTGAACGAATCCGATTCGTGGGAACGAACGAGTTTTGGCTCAGCCTGCTCTATCATACATACTGCCTGTTGGCGGCAGGGCGATTGGGCTCGGCACCCTGAACCCAGCGGAAAAACAAAAAGCACACCCATGTCAGCGAGGGCGCCATCACCTACGCATGCGAAGCGTCTTTGCCCGTGCTGTCCTTCATGGAGCCGACATCGATCTTGATCTGCTCCTTGGTCTCGATGCGGTCGACCCGGCCATCGCGAATCCAGACGATGCGGTCAGAGGCGTTAATAATCTTCAGGTCGTGGGTATTGCACATGATGGTAATACCCTTCCTGCGGTTCATGTCGACCATGAGGTTGATGATCTCCAGGCCGGTCTTCAGGTCGAGGTTGCCGGTGGGCTCATCCGCCAGAACGATCGCGGGATCGTTGGCGAATGCACGAGCAATGGCGACACGCTGCTGCTGGCCGCCTGAAAGCTCGGTCGGCTTGTGGTTGGCCCTGTAATCCAGACTGACCATCTTGAGCAGCTGATAAGCCCGCTCATCCCGCTCGGCCTTGGAAATACCGGCGAAAATCATCGGCAGAGTCACATTCTGCAACGCGGTCATGATCGGGATAAGGTTGAAGGTCTGAAAGATGTAGCCGATCTTGCGGCAGCGCAGCCAGGCCAGTTCATTGGCGTCGAGTTTGGAAATGTCCGTCTTGTCGATAAAGACCTGCCCTTCGGTGGGCTGGGTCAGGCCGCCGACGACATTGAAAAGGGTGGTCTTTCCGGAGCCGGAAGGACCCATAATACTGACGTATTCGCCCTTCCGGATCTGCAAATCGATACCGTCAAGGGCCTTCACGGCCTCGGTACCCATATGATAATGCTTCTTGGCACCCTCGACGATGACTGCCTGCTCGTCGAGCCGCGCGTTAGCATCGGTTTTGTGAGCTAGAGTTTCGCTCTGCACGAGACGACTCCCTCTACATAGCCTCAGCTGCACCGAGCGCGGGACATGATACGGGATGGCATCTTTGTGTCAAGCAGCCCTGCACTAAACGCCTGCGATTCTTTCATCTAACGCTAGCAACGATACTTAGCGCCGTGGTCCGTACCACGCATCCGACAACGATACAATTAAACAACAAGTAGGTCCGCACTACTCGGAAACGCAGCCGCATTCGGCTGGCGGCGAGCCCGTCTGACACCCCCCAGTAGAGCATAATGCCAGCACAAAACGCTCACGGTCCTGAATTCGACCCTGCATATTGGAATACATCCTCGACCTTCACGCCGAAAACGCCTGCGATCCGAAATGCCAGAAGAAGCGAGGGCACATATTTGCCAGCCTCCAGCGCGATGATCGTCTGACGAGTGACGCCCGCGCGTTCGGCGAGCTGCTGCTGGGTCATCTCGCCATGATCAAAGCGCAGTCGACGGATCCGATTCGTCAGTTCATTCGCCGGCATGGGATCTCCAGCCGTACTGCCCCAGGATCGCCAGCGACTGCACGACCACGATCCAGACCATGCCGGCAAACACGTAGTTGGGCAGGACATCGACGGGAATCGTCGCTTTTGACCCAAGAACTGCCCAGGGCGTCATGCAGGCTATCACAAAAACACCCCACCAGGTGATGTGTGCTGCAAACAGAGACCGTTGCCAGATCAGTTGTTCCCGCTCATCCCATACGGTCTTACCGCGCCATTGTCCCCGCAGGAACACTACCCCAAGCCCCCACAACCCGCACACCGCGAAGCCACTCAGCGCGCAAGCGGCCCCAGGAGTGGCAACAGGGACAGGTACGCGAGAAGCCCGACGGCGAAGACCGCAAGGTTATACCAAGCGTATTTCTGCAGCTGAGACATAGTTCTGCCCTCTATCCGCGTGGCGCTTCGGCACAATGTCAACGTAACACTACATAATGTAATCCATACTTTACTTCATATCAAGCGCACATCACATAGCCGGATAAGGAACTGCAGCGTCGAGCGAATGGCTTGCTGGTTGGGGGGTTCAAGACTTGGCTTAGAGGAAGCACATGCCCATGACCGGGCCGCAGCCCATTCCTGCTTGTTCTTTTCAGACGTGTTACTCTTCCAGCAACCAGGCGACCAGTTCGCTGCTGTGCTCGAAGGTGTAGTCGGCCAGATGGGCCTGGGACCGGTTTTCGTCATTGAGACGAAGGGCGGCTGCCCAGCCGATCGCTTTGGGGCCCTGGACGTCTTCTTCGATGCGGTCGCCAACGTAGACGGCGCGTTTGCCTTCGAGGTGAGCGCGGCGTTCGGTGAGTCGGAAGAAACGCGGATCGGGCTTGGCGAGTTGGGCGTCGCTGGAATAGGTGCGACTGCGGAAGTACCCCAGAAGGCCGACGCCTGCCAGCGCCCGCTTCATCGAGAAGCCGCACCAGTGGGTGTTGACCGCAAGATGCATCTCTATGCCCATCTGTTCGATCGCAGCGAGCATCTCGGGCACACCATCGAAGAGCCACGAGGCATATCGCGGGCCGGCGTAGGCATCGGCCAGCAGGCAGGTCCACGCGCCTTTGGCGGGGTAGTCGAGTCGTCTAAGCATGGCGCCCATAAGAGTATCGTAAGAGTACAGCGGTCCATGCTGTTTCGGCAGCGACTCCTCGAGTTCCTTAAGAATCTCCTCGACCTGCCAGGGATCGAACGGCAGCCTGAGTCCCTGAAGGCAGCCGGTCACCCGGCTCAAGCGTGTCTGCCAGACCTCGGTGCAGGTGGGTTCGTCGTGCAGCCTGCGCTGGGCCGGATTCTCAAAAAGCGTCCCGCCGGAATCGAATACGACCGCGTCGAATCCCAAGAGTGCCTCCTTTCGCCGCCAGCAGCGGAACGGCCCGACTCACAAAGTGCCCCAGGCGTGATAACTGTATCACGACCATAGGGTAGGATTCCAGCACCGCCTCGATTACACTTGCCGGCAAGGTTACAGGAGCGAACCATGCAACGAACCCTACTTCAGCCGACGCATCGGCCGTACAGATCCGCTGGAAGCGGGATGATCCTGGGCTCTGTTCTGGCTCTGGCCGTCGGCAACATACTGATTGCCGGTTGCGCGAGTACCACAGACAGAGCGTCTTCTCGCCAGACGATGATGCAAGAGGTCACCAGGCGATCGGCGTCGCAGGCCGGCGGCAACCTGACGCCACAGATGCTCAATCAGATGTCCGCAGCGCAAGGCCGGCGTGCTGCCGTGGCGATCCCCAGCGCCCCCGCAGCCATGCCCGCCATCGCGACCGTCAACGGCCACGCGATCACATACAACATCTGGATCAATCTTCTCAAGCGGTCGCATGGGCTGGCTGCCTTCCAGTATATCCTTGGGGTGGAACTGGCGAGGCAAGCGGCCCAGGCCAAGGGCATCGTGCTGACGGAAGATCAGTTGGAGCAGGCCCTCAAGCAGGAGATCGCCGAGGTGGCTGGCAGCAATCATGACCCAGCCCAGCAGCAGCGTATTCTTAAGGCCGTGCTCGCCCGGCGCGGTATCACGATGGACGAGTTCCGGCTGCTCAGTCGGCGCAACGCCTATCTGCGCCAAATCGTCGAGCCGATCGTCGAGCGAAGCATCACCCAAGACGCGCTGAAGGCGGAATTCGGGCGGCTCTATGGCGAGCGCGTACAGATCCGTCACATCCAGCTGTCCGACAGCACGGCCGTCCAGAGGGTCATGCAGGCGTTATCCGACGGGATGGATTTTGCGCAGGCCGCCAGAATGTTCAGCCAGAACCTCGACACGGCGGCCAATGGCGGCCGGCTGCCGCCATTCAGCAGCACCGACCCGGCGGTACCGGCGGGGCTCCGCGAGCTCGCCTTTGCGACAGCCATTGGCAAGGTCGCCGGACCGGTTCGAGTCGACGGCTGGTCGCACATCATCAAGGTCGAATCGCGGATTCCCGCTCAGGACGTCCAATATGCCAAGGTCGCAACCCATGTGAGACAGTCTTTGAAAGAGCAGCTCGGTGCTGCTCGAGATGCAGAAGCTCTTGCGGAATATGCTGCAATCGGCTGTAATCCAGATCGAAGATCCGAATCTAAGCCGCGAGTTTCAGGCTGCAAAGCAGCAACGGTAAGGACACCAGGACAATCAGCCGATAACGCCAAGATGGACGTCTACCGATAGCAGATATTTCTGTTTGAACAGTACGCAAGGTTTGCCATGAGTACCACGAACACCGATAAACATGCGTTTCAGATCGAACCGGCCCGTCGCCTCCGGCTGTTGCCGCCCTACCCCTTCGCCAGGATCAACGCGCTGCGGGCGGAGCGTCGCCGGCAGGGCATTGACCTGATCGACCTCGGCATGGGCAACCCGACCGACCCGCCCGAAGACTTCACGATCGAGAAACTGGCGGAGTCGGCCCGGGACAAGCGAAATCATCGCTACAGCCCGTCGCGCGGCATCGAGCAGTTGCGCCGCGAGATCGCCAAGCAATATCGCAAGCGATGGGGCGTACAGCTGGATGCCGACAAGGAAACGCTTGTCACGGTCGGCAGCAAGGAAGGCTTCACACATTTGTGCTGGGCCATGCTCGAGCCGGGGGACGTGGCCATTGTGCCCGAGCCGGCCTATCCGGCACACATCTATGGTCCGATGCTGGCTGGTGCGCAGGTGATCTACGTACCGATCGGCACCGATGATGAGTTCCTGCGGAACGTTGAGGCGGCGGCTCGCAGCGTGCCGGCTCGCCAGAAGATGCTGGTGCTGAATTTTCCCCATAACCCGACGACGGCTGTGGTCGGCCCGGGATTCTACGAAAAAGTAGTGGACCTCGCCCGCAGCTGCAACCTGATCGTCGTCATCGACCTGGCCTACGGGTGGCTGGGCTTCGACGGGTACAAGTGCCCGAGTTTTCTGGCTGTACCGGGCGCCAGGGAGGTCGGCGTCGAGACGTCCAGCATGTCCAAGACGTATAACATGCCTGGCTGGCGGGTCGGCTTCCTGGCAGGCAACGAGCAGATGATCGAGTCGCTCTCGACGATCAAGCACTACGTCGACTACGGCATCTTCACCCCGATCCAGATCGCCAGCATCGTGACGATGCGCCAGGGTGATGAGCATATCGCCACGCAGATCCGACGCTACGAGTTCCGAAGGGACGTGCTGATGCGCGGGCTCAAGCGGCTTGGCTGGCAGGCCGAACCGCCCAAGGCGGGCATGTTCATCTGGGCGAAGATCCCCGAATCGCAGCTGCAGGGACGCACCAGCATGGAGTTCACCATGTGGCTGATCGACAAGGCCGAGGTGGCGGTCTCGCCCGGCGACGCCTTCGGTCCCGGCGGCCAGGGATACGTCCGCATCGCCATGGTCGAAAACGAGCACCGCATCCGGCAGGCCATCCGCAATATCGCGAAGGCACTGAACCTCAGCAAGGCGGAAGAGTAGGGGCTAGGGTCTAGAGGCTAGGGGCTAGAGGCCAGGGATTGGGGACTGGGGACTGGGGACTGGGGACTGGGGACTGGGGACTGGGGATTGGGGATCGGGGACTGGGATCGGAATGTCTGTGCATCCCGGTCCGTCGGTAGGAGTCTGTGTCACGAACGCTATGCATCCCGATCCATCTGCATCGCAGAACAGCCCGTCATGGGATGCTCTGCTGCCCACACTCCAAGCCATGTACGAGCAGTTGGCGGAGCTGACTGGGCGACTCGACGAAGTGCACGCCGGCCGGTTGCATTGCGGCAAACGGTGCTTCTCCTGCTGCGTCGATGACATCACCGTCTTTGAGATCGAGGCCGAAAACATCCGTCGGAATCACAGCGGCCTGCTGCAATCCGAGGCCCCCCATGCCACCGGAGCCTGCGCCTTCCTCGACGAGGCCGGCGCCTGCCGGATCTACGACAGTAGACCGTACGTCTGCCGCACGCAAGGCTATCCCTTACGCTGGCTGGACGAGAACGCTGACGGCACGATCGTCGAACTGCGAGACGTCTGCCCGCAGAATGATACGGCAGGGCCAATTGAAGATATTCCCGTCGAAGACTGCTGGACAATCGGCCCCTTCGAGGAGTTCCTCGCCCAATTGCAGGCGACGGCTGACAACGACCTCCTGAAGCGAGTCAGCCTGAGAAGCCTGTTCGCTGCGCAACCTTGAGCGGCCTGCCGAGCACCTGCAGGCCGCAGCGAGTGTCCGTATCGCTTTGCGCCACCGCGACCGGCAGTAGAATCGGACCTATGGCAGACAAACCTAACTTGCTATTCGTCTTCGCAGATCAGTGGCGCGCCCAGGCTGCAGGCTACGCCGGGGATCCCAACGCCCGGACCCCGAACATCGACCGGCTCGCCGGCCAGAATGTCAACTTCACCAACGCCGTTTCAGGCTGCCCCGTGTGTACCCCCTACCGCGCCAGCCTGCTGACCGGCCAGTATCCGCTCACGCACGGGCTGTTCCTGAACGATCTGCCTCTCGATCCCGGCGCAGACCATCGGCAAATGTCTCGACCAGGCCGGCTACGACACCGGCTACGTTGGCAAATGGCACGTGGACGGACACGGTCGCGAAGCGCCCATCCCGGCTGATCGGCAGCACGGTTTTCACTACTGGCGTGTCCTGGAATGCACGCACCAATACAACAACTCCCGCTACTATGCCGACGACGATCCCACCCCTCGCTACTGGCAAGGTTACGACCTGATCGCACAAACCGAGGACGCCTGCCGCTACATCCGCGATCACGCCGGCCAGGACAAGCATTTCGCGCTGTTCCTGTCATGGGGTCCGCCGCATAACCCCTATGAGACGGCCCCTGCGCGTTACCGCGCGATGTATGACCCTGCCGCGCTCATTCTTCGCGACAACGTGCCGGCTGATTACGAGAAGAAAGCACGCAGCATGCTGGCTGGCTACTACGCGCACATAACCGCCATGGACGATTGCGTCGCCATGCTTTGCGCCGCCCTCCAAGAGGCTGGAGTCGAGGAGAAGACCGCCTTCGTCCTGACCAGCGATCACGGCGACATGGTCGGATCGCGCCGCGGATGGGATAAGCAGCGTCCCTACGAAGAGTCCATCCGCGTCCCGCTGCTGCTGCGTTACCCGGATCGGTTTGGCTGGCAAGGGCCGACGCGCAAGCGCCTGGTCGACGCACCGGACCTGATGCCGACGCTGCTGAACCTCTGCGGCGTGGAGATCCCGGAATCGGTGGAAGGTCGTGACGTTCTGACGACAGACGAGCCCGATCCCGAAACCGACGCCGCGCTTCTGGCCTGTTATGTACCATTCGCCACATGGTCACGGGCGCACGGCGGCCGGGAATATCGCGGTCTGCGCACTCGCCGCTATACGTATGCCCGCACATTGGAAGGCCCTTGGCTGCTCTACGACAACCAGGCCGATCCGTTCCAGATAAATAACTTGTGCGATGATCCGGCCCACGCAGCCTTGCAGGCCGACCTCGAAGCAATCCTGCAACGCAAGCTGGCTGATCGCAAGGACGCCTTCTGCCCCGCCGAGCAACAGGCCGGTGCATGGGGTTACATCCTGGACGAAGAAGGGATCTGTATCTCCAAAGGCAGCTACGCAAAGCCCATGCAATAGACCGCCAGCGCAGTGAAACTGGCCGCCCCACGATGACCAATTCTAACACGATGATGCCACCGGTGGACATATTTCCGCGGGAAACAACACGTATATACGACTCGTAACATCCCGTCACAACACGGCTTAGGAACACACCGCCCCTTCCTCCGTCTTCTGGCACGGAATTTGCCTGTACTTCTGTCGAACGTAGAAGAAACCTTTTTTTCCATAGAGGAGGAGGACTTATGAGTATTCGTGTCTCTTGGTTGGCAGCAACCGCCGTAGCGGTGTCTTTGGTAGCCGGCTCGATGGCCCACGCGAACGTCATCGTACTGAAAGAAGGCAGTGCTCTGACCCAGGGGGGGGCCCTGGACGCAGCCTTCAGTACCGCCGACGCCACCAATGTCGTCCAGGTCAACGTCGACGACACTAGTTTGACGAACAATGCAAACGCTTACTGGTACACCTACGGGAACGCCACGACGGACGGCGGTAGCGGCCAATTCGCCCTCCTGTACAAGTTCGACCTCTCGAGCATTCCGGCAGGTGCGACGATCGAAACAGCGCAGCTCCGCCTCTACGAGACCGGCGGCAATGGTACCGTACAGATCGCTCCCATCGTTACCCACGATTGGACCGAGGCCTTGGCGAGCACAGCCAGCCCCGAAGGTGCTGCCAAGCCCACTGAGGACTGGGGCCCGAACAGTGACGCAATCTTCACCACGTCTGATTTGGGAGCCATCTCCGCGTTCGATTCACAGCCCGCCGGCGCAGGCTACTCCGTCACCAATGTCACGGCCGACGTCCAGGCCATGGTCAATGGCACGCCCAATTACGGCTGGGCCGTCTCCAACCTGACGAGAACGCCCACCATGAACGTTGGCAATCGCTATTACCTGCCCAGCGAAAACGCGGACGTCGGTAACACCCCGGCCCTGTTCATCAGCTACACAGCCGCCACACCCGAGCCGGCCACGCTTGCTCTGCTGGCGCTCGGTGGCCTGGCATTCTTCCGCCGTCGGACCGCTTAGGTATTGCGTACAACCTCATGCATCCCCCATACCCACGCCCGGTTCTTTATGAACCGGGCGTTTGGCTTTTGCCACTCATCTTGGTCGCTAGTCGTCCGCTCTGCCTCTTTTGCGGCTGCCGGTTACCATCATCTGCGACGGCCCAGAGAGTCTGTAAACATTTGCCGACACAGCAGACCTTCAGCATCAACAATGCCCCGAAGTACGCGCAGCAGGCATTCCAAGAGCAACTGCCCGGCGTGAGGCCTTCGTTTGTGATGTTCATTGCTGACGACACACGCAAGACGATGATGCCACCGGCGGACACCGTTCCGCCGGAAAGAAGTCGTATATACAACTCGTAACCTACTGCCACCACACATCTTAAGGACAACACTCTCCTTCCTCTGTCTTCTGGCACGGAATTTGCTTGTACTTCTGTCAAAAGTAGGAAGACACCTTTCTTTGAAGAGGAGGAGGTTTTATGACTATTCGTGTTTCTTGGTTAGCAGCGATGGCTGTAGCAGTGTCGCTGGTCGCCGGCTCAACGGCCCACGCAAACGTCGTCGTACTGAAAGAAGGCAGTGCTCTGACCCAGGGGGGTACCCTGGACGCAGCCTTCAGTACCGCCACCGACGCCAATGTCGTTCAGGTCAACGTCGACGACACTGGTTTCCGTAACAACCCGGCTACTTACTACTACAAGAACTACGGGACCATTGACTCGATGGGCGGTACCGGCCTATACGCCGCTGCGTTCAAGTTCGACCTCTCCAGCCTCGCCGGCGCGACGATCGAAAAAGCGCAGCTCCGCCTCTATGAGAACGGCGGCAACGGTACTGCAGCCCTCGCCCCCATCGTCACCCACGACTGGACCGAGGCCGTGGCGACTACAGCCAGCCCCGTTGGTAGCTCCACCCCGGACTGGGGCCCGAGCAGTGACGCAATCTTCACCGCGGCTGACTTGGGAACCTCCTCCAACTTCGATTCCTGCCCCGCTGGTCCAGCCTACTCCGTCGAAGATGTCACGGCCATGGTCCAGGCCATGGTCAGTGGCACAACGCCCAATTACGGCTGGGCCGTCTTCAACGCGGGGACTGACTCCACCACTCTCAACTATGGCCAGCACTATTACTTCCCCAGCGAAAACGCGGACGACGGGAACCGGCCGGCCTTGTTCATCGAGCTACACAGCGGCCGCACCCGAGCCGGCCACGCTTGCTCTGCTGGCGCTCGGTGGCCTTGCATTCTTCCGCCGGCGCGTCGCATAACTTTCTCACAATTATTACAAGCCCTTATACGCACGCCCGGTTCGCCGAGAACCGGGCGTTTCTCTTTCTGGCGGATGCGTCGAGATCGGCCTGGCGTTGCCTCCCTCACTGCCTTATGAATGTCGCGTCCTGGTTCCAGCACTGCGGTTCTGGCCCAACTGCAACTCTGCGGCCAACCAGATGCAGCCTGTCGCAGACCCCAGCCTTCACGGTCAGCGGATAGTTGCACCAGGCCGCCGTTCGGCGTAAGCTGTGGCATATCTTGCAGTTGACGCTGTTGTAGAGGGGCATTGCTGGCAGCCACCGGTGCCGTCATTATGGTCGCCCCGCGTTTGCTGTAACGTGTACGGCTAACCGCTGCCGCCGATGCCGTTGGCAGTTGCCGTTACTTTGCGCCTTTTTGCGCTTTTTGTGGTGAACGGCCGTTGCCGTGGTTGCTGCGCGTCTTTGTGCCTTCTGTGGTCAGGCATTGTTGCCCTTTGCCCAGAGACATCGATGTCCGAGATTCCGATCCTTCGCGACCTGGTCCTAGTCATCGCGATCTGCCTGATCGCGTTCTATCCCTTGCGCCGCCTTGGCATCCCCGCCTTTGTCGCCTTTATCCTGGCTGGGGTGATCGTGGGCCCCGGGGCGCTGAACATCATCGAGAACCCGCGCAGCATCCAGATCATGGCCGAGATCGGCATCATCTTCCTGCTGTTCGCGATCGGCCTGCGCTTCAGCCTCCAGGAGTTTTTCCATCTCCGCTGGATGGTCCTCGGCGCCGGCTCCCTGCAGGTGGGCCTGACCATCCTGGCCACCGCGATCATCACCCGCCTGGCCGGCCTGCCACCCCCGCAGGCGATCTTCCTCGGGTTTCTCGTCGCCCAGAGCTCGACGACGGTCATTCTGAAGATCATTGACGCGCACGGCGAGACTTCCAGCCCGCACGCCCGCCTCATGCTGAGCGTCTGCATCTTTCAGGACCTGGCGGTCATCCCCCTGATGCTGTTGATCCCCGTCCTCGGCAGCGCCGAGCATATATCGTGGCTGGCTGCCATGCTCACCCTGCTCAAATCCCTGGCGATGGTCGTGCTGATCATCTTCGTCGCCCGGTTTGTCATCCCCTGGCTTCTGGAACACATCGCCGCCACCCGCAACCGCGAGATCTTTACCTTCACCGCCATCCTGATCGCCCTGGGCACCGCGTACCTGTCCGAACAGGCCGGCCTGTCACTGGCCCTGGGCGCATTCGTCGCCGGCCTGGTCATCAGCGAATCGTCTTACTCCCATCAGGTGCTGGCCGAGATCGGCGCGATCCGCGACGCGCTGGCCAGCCTGTTCTTCGTCTCGATCGGCATGCTCTTTAACCCCCAAACCTGGATCGCCCATCCCCTGTTGTCAGCCGGCATGGTCGCCGGGGTGATCGGTCTCAAGACGCTGATCGTCGTGGCCATCGCCCTGCTGCTGGGCCTGGGCCCACGGGTGGCGGTGCTGGCGGGCCTCGGTTTGGCCCAGATCGGCGAGTTCTCATTCGTCCTGGTCGGCGCCGCAAGGCCCTATAACCTACTGGAACCCATTGCCTATCAGCAGTTCCTCTCCGTGCTGGTCGTAACGATGACGCTGACCCCGCTGGCGGAACTGGCGGCCCCCGCCATGTCCGACAAGCTCCTTTGGGCAAGTCGCTGGTTGCCCCGCTGGCCCCGCACAACGCAAGCAGGCGCTCGCCGTCGGTGGCCGGTCTGGTTACGTCCGCTCTTCCGCCAGAAACAGGTTCACCCGGCGGGGATCCCCTCCGTGGAACAACCTTCGCCACAGCAGCTGACCCGCCACGTCATCATCGTCGGTTACGGCGTCAACGGCCGGAACGTAGCCCGCGTCCTGCGCCAGATGCAGGTCCGCTTCGTCGTTCTTGAACTCAACCCGGTCACCGTCCGGTCGATCCGCAAGCAGGACGAGCCGGTCATCTACGGCGACGCCACCCAGCACGAGATCCTCGACCGCGCGAGGATCGCCGATGCCCGGGTGCTGATCGTCGCCATTCCGGATCCGCGGGCCGCGCGGCAGATCGTGGCGGTCGCCCGCAGCATGCACCCCGACCTGACGATCATCGTCCGCACGCGCTACGTGGCGGAAGTCGACAAACTGGAAGAACTGGGGGCCAGCGTTGTCGTGCCCGAGGAGTTTGAAACGTCCATCGCCCTCGTGGCCCGCGTCATGGCTATCTATGGCGCATCGGAGAAGATGATCGAGCAGCAGGAAGAGATGCTGCGCAGCGAACACTACGAAGCCTTGCGTGCTGAAGCCCCGCGTGCCCTGCGAAGCCCGGCCCTGCGCGAGATGCTTGCCCGGGCCGACTTCGCCGAAGTCACCCTGCCGGCGGACTCGCCCCTGGTTGGCCAGACCCTGCAGAAGGTGGACCTGCGTGGCCAGACCGGCGCGTCGGTTATGGGCATCAGTCGCGGCCAGCAGATCATCGGCACCCCCCACCCGGACTTCCAGTTACAAGCCGGCGACGTAATCGGCATCCTGGGGGGCTCGGACGAAGTCGCTGCAGCCCAAAACTATCTGCTTCACGGACGGAAGGCCTGATAAACAACGACAACGACGATTCACCACAAAAGGCGCAGAAGCGCAAAAGGAACAGCCGCGGCAGCGGCGGGCGCTCCAGCAACTCGAACCAATCTCATGCGGTGTGCCCGATCAGATCTCCGTAGTCTTTACCCCATAACAACTGAAAACGGTTTCAAGACATCGCACTGGCAGGCAAGCTGCCAGTGGCACCCTTGAAGGCAGGGCTTTGAAATGGCTGCTAAAGAAGAAAGGGTTCGCCCACTGTGAAGCAGGCGAACCCTTTGGTTTTCTCTTTGCCAGCCACTAGCGACCAGCCATTAGCCGCGGCCTGTTACTTGCCCGCGCCAACCATTTCGGTATGGGAAGACTCATTTTCCATCTCGCGCAGTTCCTTGCTCTCGCGCTTGGACTGCCACTGGGCCCAGCCGAGACCGAGCACAGCCACCGCCACGATGATCCAGAACGTCAGATCCAACGGCTTGAGGTTGACGTTGACGCCGACGCGATCCAGGGCCTGGACCACCGTCTTGTCGTACGGAAGGATCAGGCCGATGATCAGCAGGCTGACCATGTTCATCACCTTGATCAGCGGGTTGATGGCGGGACCGGCCGTATCCTTCAGCGGATCGCCGACCGTATCGCCGGTAACGGCGGCCTTGTGCTTCTCCGAGCCCTTGCCGGTGTTGGCTTCCAAGTCTGTCGGCTCATCCTCGATCATCTTCTTGGCGTTGTCCCACGCACCGCCGGCGTTCGACATGAACACGGCCAGCAGCTGCCCCGAGACGATCATGCCGCCCAGGAAGCCGGCCAGCGGAATCACACCCAGTGTAAAGCCCACCAGCACCGGAACCAGCAGTGCCAACAGCCCCGGCCCGACCAGTTCCTTCTGAGCCGCCGCGGTGCAGATATCGACCACGCGGCCGTAGTTCGGCTTCTTCGTACCTTCCCAGATCGCCTTGTCGCGGAACTGGATGCGGACTTCCTTAACGATCAGGAAGGCCGCGCGACCGACCGCGCGAATCGTCATCGAACTGAACAGGAACGGCACGGCACCACCGATCAGCATACCAATGAACAGCTTCGGATCGCTGATCGTCAGCAGCGAGGCCACACTGTTGTACACGTCGCGGGTAATCTGGGCGTTCTCGCCCTGCCCGCCGGAGCCGACCGACACGATATACGAGTTGAACAGCGAAACCGCCGCGATAACAGCGGAGCCGATCGCGATACCTTTGGTGATCGCCTTGGTGGTGTTGCCCACGGCGTCGAGATCCGCCAGGATTTGACGGGCGTTCTTGTACTGTTCCTCGCCCATCTCCTGCTCGTCATAGCCCATCTCGCCGATGCCGTTGGCGTTGTCCGCCACCGGCCCGAACACGTCCATCGAGATGGTGTTGCCCGTCAGGGTCAGCATCCCGATGCCGCACATGGCCACGCCGAACGCCACGAACGTCGCATTCGTGCCCGTGTAGATGACGGCCGAGGCCAGAATCGCCGCTGCGATCACCAGCACCGCCGCCACGCTGCTCTCATAACCAACCGCGAAACCCTGGATGATGTTGGTCGCATGACCGGTCTGGCAGGATCTGGCCAGACTCTTGACCGGGGCGAACTCCGTCCCGGTGAAGTATTCGGTCACCTTGTTCAGGCACACCGCAAGCACAATGCCAACCAAACACGTCCATGCAGGCCGCATGTCCAGGCCGGCCCACCCGAAGTTCTGCCACCACGCCAATCCATCCGGATGGCCGCCCGGGAAGCCCGCCACGGCCTGCGGATAGGCCGCCAGGTACTCCGGCGAGAAGTGAAGGTACACAAGCCCAAGAAGCAGGAAGCCGACGATACTGATAACCGAGCCCACCACGAAGCCCTTGTTGACGCTCTTCATGGCCTCGCCGACCGACCCCTTATCGCCAGCTCGTACACTGTACGTGCTGATGATCGACGCGATAACACCAATCGCCCGGACGAGCAGCGGGAAGATAACACCCTTATGACCGAACGACGCGATACCGAGGATCATCGCCGCCACGATCGTCACTTCATAGGACTCGAAGATGTCGGCCGCCATACCGGCACAGTCGCCGACGTTGTCCCCAACGTTGTCAGCGATCGTCGCCGCATTACGGGGGTCGTCTTCAGGAATGCCGGCCTCGATCTTACCGACCAGGTCCGCACCGACGTCCGCGGCCTTGGTGTAAATACCGCCGCCGACTCGCATGAACAGGGCCAGCAGCGTGCCGCCGAAGCCGAAGCCCAGCAACGCCTCATACGCGTGCTCGCCGTAGACCAGGAAGATGATCGAACCGCCCAGAAGCCCCAAGCCGTCCGTCAGCATGCCCGTGATGGTGCCCGTGCGATAGCCGAGTTGAAGAGCATTGCCGAAGGACTTGCGGGCTGCCGCCGCGACGCGGAGGTTGCCTGTCGTCGCCAGCCGCATACCGACGAACCCGACCAGCGCCGAGAACACTGAACCCAGCAGGAACGCCAAGGCCCGGCCCCAGGCGATCGACGGCACTGCATTCGAGGCCTTCGCCGCGTAGAACAACGCGACCGTGATTAATATGATCAGCACACCCACTACGCGGAACTGCCGATACAGGTAAGCATTCGCCCCCTCGCGAACCGCCAGGGCGATCTCCTGCATCCGCGGTGTCCCCTGATCAGCACGCTTGACCTGCTTGACCAGCGTACCGGCGTACACCAGACCCGCAATGGCGATCAGCACGTTCATACACAGCGCGATCTTCTCGCCGATGTTGAACTTCTCGCCGATCAAAGGCTGCCACAGCTTGACCTGCTCAACCGCCGGCCCCGCATGGCTGGCCACCGGCTCCGCGGCCTGCGCCGTCAGACAAGTCGCCGCCACAAGGCCGACGACCCCAAGAGCGAACATCCACCTCGGTACTCGCTTCATACGATATACTTCCCTCTTACAAGAACCCTTATTAGTGACATATTGCACAAACTGCGCATTAAAGGCGAAAAGTATACTGGTCCCGTGCGATGAACGCCAGTGGCCCGATCAAGGGAATACATGATGTTCCGTGTCGCCAACATTGAGCGGCGTGCGCCTCAAAACGAGACAGACTCGTTGCTACAAACCCGGTCATCTCATCCTGGCCGCGTTGACCATCTTCTCGCGCCGACCTTGGAATATACTCGATATAAACGCCTCCGTCTGTATGCCTAGCAATAAAACAACAGATTTCCGCTCTCGCCTCTGCGGTCCCCCGATCATCGGCTTTCAAACGCCGGCAGGATGGACTTCGTCCCAATACCAAGCGCACCATTGCTCCGAATTACCCACCCGGGCAGAAGCCGTCGATGTCAAATCGTAAATAATTTTACGTCGGGATGTCGCATAGCCTGAAGAGAGGTCGCCGCATCCCCCGCCGTACCCCTATCGCCAAGGCGGGCCTATGACTGCGCCGTCTGGCGATATCGGCGAGGTGTCGTGCCAATCCGGCGGCGGAACAACCGGTGAAAATGGGCGACTTCCTGGAACCCGCTGCGCATGGCCACCTCCAGGACAGACAGGGTGGAATGACGAAGCCGCCCCATGGCTGTGTGCAGGCGCGTGCGGATCAGCAGATCCTTGAAGGTCGTGCCGCAGCTGGCCCTGACCACGTGACTGGTGCGGCCCAGGCTCAGATCAAGTTCCTCCGCCAGATCCGCCAGAGTGATCTGCTCGGTATGGTGCAGCTGCACAAAACGCTGGATCAGAACACGACGTGCAACCAGATCGTTCTGCCCGGCCCCCTGGCTGCCCGAATGGGCGTGACCGGGCGCCAAAATCCATTGCCACAACCTGGCGGCCACCTGGCGCAGGTGTTCCAGGATCAGCATGGCATGATCATCGTCTACGGAAGCAGGCATCTTCAGACGCGCCGACCACGGCGGCTTGTCCCAGGAAGCGCGCGGCGCTCTTCGCGCCATGGTCAATCGCGACGCCGGTGTCCGCACACCCGCAAAGAGCACCCATTCCAGGGCTGTTCCGCGAAATACCGGCGCCACCCACTCGACCAGGCCGGCGTGACAGACATGGACTCGCCCTTCGGGATGGAACGCCAGATCCTGTCGCAAGCGACCGACCTCAAAGTCCAGGCGAGTCTGTCCGCCCGGCGATGCTTTACCGCCTGGCAATACGGCTGAATGTGATACCACCGGTCTGGCAGCAGAAACGGCCACAAAGATCCTCGCAGGTCGTGAACGGTCACACGCAGATCGTGGATCTTTTCGAAGCATTGGATCGCTTGCTCGGGCGTTTTAAAATCGTCCATCCCTGGAGTATAGCAGAAAAAGTCACTTTTGCAGCACGCCGCGACATGCGGCATGGCCGGTACCGGCGGTATGATAACAGCCATCTTGAGGAGGATGCGCCGTGGCAACATACAGACTGAAGCGGGAGATCCCTATTGACGAAGAGTATGATCTCATTGTGGCAGGCGGCGGCCCGGCCGGGGCCGCGGCCGCCATCTCGGCCGCCCGCCTGGGCTCCAAGGTGCTGCTGATCGAAGCGACCGGCTGCCTCGGCGGCATGGCCACCTCCGGCCTGGTCACCGCCTTCGATCCGATGTCCGACGGCCAGAGGATGCTCGTCCGCGGCCTCATGAAGGAGATCGTCGAGACGCTCTACCAGCGTGGCGGACTCGATCCGGAAACCACCCCCGCCCGGTGGCAGTCCAGTTACCTCACCTGGACCCACTTCCAACCCGAACCCCTCAAGCGTCTCCTGGACGAACTGGCGATGGAGGCCGGCGTCGAGATCCGTTTCTTTACCCGGCTGATCGACGCCGATGCTGACGAAGAAGGCAGGAACGTCCGCGGCGTCATCCTTCACAATATCGAAGGCTATCGCTACGTTCCTGCCCGTACCTTTGTCGACGCTACCGGCGACGCCGTCCTCGCCGACCTCTGCGGCGTTGTCTGCCGCGAGGCCGGACGCGATACGCCGCGCATTATGCCCGCCACGCTGACGAGCCTGTTTGCCGGCATCGACTGGGATCGTTTCGGCCGGAAACTGCAACGAGAACTCCTGCCGCAGGCGATCGAAGACGGCCATTTCACCCAAACCGACCGCCACCTGCCAGGCATGAGCCGCATTGGCCAGACGCTCGGCTATCTGAACGGCGGTCACGTATTCGACCTCAACGCCCTGCGATGCAAGGACCTGACCGACGGCATGATCCTCGGTCGCAAGATCGCCGTCGAGTACACCGACTATTACCGCAAGTACGTCCCCGGCTGCGAGAACATAGAGCATGTCACGACGGCCTCGCTGATGGGTGTTCGCGAAAGTCGGCGGATCGTTGGCGAGTATGAACTGTGCCTCGACGATTACCTCGCCCGACGGCAATTTCCCGATCAGATCGGGGTATTCAACAAGTACGTCGACATCCACCCGATGGACACTTCCCTGGAAGAATGGCAGCGCTGCCAGCGGGAGTTCAAGGAGCTCAACCTCCAACCGGGCGAATGCTACGGCTTGCCATACAGCATGATCGTACCGAAAGCCTGGACGAACCTGTGGGTCGCCGGGCGATGCGCGTGCAGCGACGTTGAGGTGCACGGATCCGTCCGCGTACAGCCGGCTGCGACCATGATGGGTCAGGCTGCCGGTACCGCCGCGGTCCAGTCGCTGCGAACGGGTCAACCCGCCTGCGACCTCAACACCCAGACCCTCGTCGAGACCCTGCGCAAGGCCGGCGCATATCTGCCTCAAAACTCTTTGAGTCCAACAATGACCCGCGCAAAGGACTGAACTCCGGGTACCACGCCCGCGCTGTTTGCGGGCGTGAGACTATCGAATGGATGAAACCTTACGAACCCTGAAAGGCGGTCCCGTCTCGGGCAGACGACGGAAAGACCGTAGGAGACGCCAATGCTGCCAGTCGATATCGAGCAGTTCTGGAAGGATGATATCCTCGCCCACGAGTACAACTGCTTCAGCCCGCGCCGCCCGCAGGCCGCCTTCGGCATCTGGCTGATGGACGACGTGGTCTTCGGCGAGCTCGACGCACCCGGCGCCGATCAGGAGACCCTGCCTTACCATGTCCGTCTGGACCTCAACCGCCGGTACAACGACAAGGCCGAGGCGATCATCGGCCGGCGACTGATGTACGAGGACATCCCCGCGCCTGACGCCACCTTTCCAGCCGTCCGTCAGATCGGCCAGGTCTTCGGAGGCCGCTACGTGCGGAACGGTCATTCCCTCTGGCTGGAAAGATGCTGCGACACGCCCAAGGAACTGGAGCAAGTCCTCGATCGGGTCGAAAGGATCGACCTGCGACGGTTCATCCTCCCGCCGAACTGGGACAGCGAAAAGAGGCGGATCTACGAGACGTACGGCCGAAGGCCTGCGCAGTGGCGCATGGTTCGCGGGCCGATCACGCTGGCGTCCTCGCTGTATGGCGGGGAGAACATGGTGTATCTGATCGTTGACGAGCCGGACCTCGCCCGCCGCTTCAGCCGAGTCATATCCGACGTGATCTTCGACATCGCCACAATCATGGACGAAGAGGCCGGCTACGCGCCCGGCGAGGCATCACCCGGCTTCAAGTTCAACGATGATGACTGCTACCTGATGACCCCGGAGATGTACGAGCTGTTCGGCCTGCCGGTCCTCAAGCGGATCTTCGAGCATTTC
The DNA here is from genome assembly GCA_963787325.1 of uncultured Planctomycetota bacterium. Lineage (GTDB taxonomy): Bacteria > Planctomycetota > Phycisphaerae > UBA1845 > JANYLN01 > CAWBCK01. The sequence continues at coordinate 3,021,877 of CAWBCK010000005.1, read as the reverse complement.
AGTCCCGACCCCGGCGACCCCCGCTTTCAGCATTCCGACTCGGACATGGGGCACCTGGTACCCGTGCTGGCCAGATTGGACCTGACGGGCTGCAACTTCGGCCCCAAGGTGAGCTTCGACCACATCCGCCGGCACATGCCGCGCACCCGCGTCGACGGCGTACTGGACCCAATGGCGATGATGCGCAATGACGAGGTCGAGATCATCGCCCAGGTCAAACGCGACTGTGCCCAGGCACGAGCAACCCGCGGCCTGAATGTCTGCACCGCCGGGGTCGTCAACAACGGCACAAAGCTCGACGAGCATTCGCGCCGTCATGCACGCCATTCAGAAGTATGGAAGATATTGAACAGTCTTAGACAGACGCGGCGTTGGGCTGGTCGCCGCAGATGCCCATCCCCGACACAATCACCACTATTCGCTCGATTGCCTGCGGGCACGATCGCGGGCAAGCACTTCCCTGACAACAGATTCCGACAGCCGACACGTCGTCTGCTGCAACGCCGTAACAGCATCCGGCAACGCAACCCAGCCACGGTCCGCCGCCAGGTCAAGTACGCCCACAACACCAATAACATGCAACCCCATAGCCTTCGCAACCGCCGTACCGCGGCGCTCGTCGATGAGCAGAAGATCCGCCGAAAGCTCTGCCGCCAAGGCTATCGCCTCCGTCTCACCAGGACCAAGTCGCAGGCCCTCTGGCACCTGGCTCGGCCCACGGACACTTATCCAAGAAGGCAAGGTTTCCACCCACCGCCTCACCGGCTGCGGCGCCCGCGCGTGGCTCAACTCTGCAAGTATCGCAGGCGGTATGACTATCCGTTCAAATAGTTTGGGAAGCAGCCCCTCGCAGCCAATCAGAATCAGGTAATGCAGGGGCGAGGAATCTGATATGACTATCATTACTTGTCCAAGAGCCTACGAGCGGAATCGACGTCGGCCTTGTACTCATCCGTCGTCGGCAGGTCGTCCGTAACCCTGTGTCGCTTCAGCAGCCCATCGGTCTCAAACCGCGACAGGCCCAACGCCTCGCCAAGTTCGTGATGCGTAATATGGCCTTGCCGATAAGAGCTCGACGAGCGCGGCTTCTTCCGCCACGCGGTCTGCGTCACCGAGACTCTCGCGGAGCCGAGCTTCTACTTCCGCTGGCAAGTGAATCTGGATCATACATGGTCTCCAGACTCAGGATATCCCCTTGCCTGCCCGGTCGTCAAGTGACAAAACAGGGCTAGCCCCGGGCTCCCATCGTTACGCAACGCGCACAGGAGCCTGCCTGGATCCTGTGTGATCCTTCCATCGACCCGTCAGCAGCGGTTGCACCCGTCGTTCTTGCAGCCCACAGCCGTCTTCAGATCTCATTCCTCGCATCGAACGAACTGTCCGGGTCGCCGCAGGAATCGACGGTGCCTTTGAACTTGTCCGCACCGATAGCCTTGCCGGTGTCCTTCGTGACGAACAGTTTGACCGTCGCGCAGTTGGTAAAGCCTTCCATCGGCACCGCGATGAACGTGCCGTTGAACTTGAAGGGCACCTCGCGGAATTCCTTGTCGCCCGGCAGCAGCATGCCGACCTTGCCGATGTCGCAGCCGCGTTTGACGCGGAACATCGCATGCGGCGGCTTGTCGTACGAGACGTGCTGGCCCTCTTCGATGTGCAGATTGACGATGCCCGCGATGTAATCGTCGCCGACGGTATAGAGTTTGCCGCGGCAACCCTTGGGTACGCGCATCGGGTCCGGCTCGAAGCAGAATACCCGCCGGCGGAACGCCTCGTACATCGCGTGGTATTTCTCCCGCCGCGCCGATCGGCCTCGTCGCTATACTCGAACTTCGGGAAACAGCCGTGCAGCACGCTCCGCCGGCAGTTCTCATCGTCGCTGTTCTCGTTGGTCGTCCACAGGAAGCACAGCGGCTTGGCCAGCGCCGTCCAGAAGTACTTCTCCTCGGGGATGTCGCCGTTACCTTCCAGCATCATGCCGTCGACCCAGCGCATCGTCCGGATGGTCTGCGGCTTGTTGGCGAACGTGCACATATCGTGCTTGTGCAACACCTTCTTGACCAGCGGCTCGATCGCATCGTACGAGAAGTTGACGCTATAGGCCGGCTTGTTATTGCACACCGTCACGCCGTCGTGATGGCCGAACTCCACCTCGAAATGCCGGAAGCAGTCCAGGAAGAACCCGGCGATCCGCGGGTACTCCTCGACGATCTGCCTGGCGGACTTCAGGGCGAACTTGCCGAACGACCACTGCGGGTCGGCGTTCATGTTGTGGCACATCATCCAGCCGGACGGCATGATACTTCCGTCCTCGTTCCTCGACAGGGCGTCGGGCCATCGCTTCTCGACGATCGGCCGGAAACCATCGGTATAGTTGAAATACCAGAATGGCGAAATGCCGGCATCCGCGAGGCTGTTGACCTGCTCCTTCATCGCCTTGCGCGTGGTGTAGATCGCTGCCTCGGCCTCTTGCTTGGTGTAATCTTCTGGTCTCTTGCCGTCGATTTCCGCCAGGATCTCCTGCGGAGTATGGCTGTGCACCCAGTCATACACTTCCTGGGCGGTGTTTTTGCTGCCCCACTTGCGGTAGAGCCCCTCATACACACCCAGGTCCAACCACCTGTCCTTGCCATGCTGGAAGTAATCGCAGTAATACTCGAAGTGGACGTGACACTCGAACGTCTTTGCCTTGCCCTTGACCCACCGATCCACACTGAAGCCGGCAAAGTCCTGCCCCTTCTGCCGCCGGCCCAACGGTCCCATGTGGCAGCCGGCGAAGTAGCCCTCGTGCTTGTACATCGTGGGGTTAGCCGGCACGAAATACTCATTCCACCGCTTGAACACCTTGCCCACGCCCGGCCGCCAGTCGCCCTCGTGGAACATCATCATGATCTTGGTCTTCATCGGCTGATCGCCGACCAGCCCGATATAGTAATTCATCGCCTCCAGCATCGGCACCTTCGGCTGCGGCTTTTCCATGCAGCCCCAGGTAAACACCCGATCATTGAGAAACTGGAACTTCGCCGCGGGCACCTTGGCGTCCATCGGCTCCATCATCGAAAAGCCGACGTCCAGATCCTTGTTGAAATGGCTGACCATCGGCATGCAGATGTCATACGGGCTCACATACGAAACCTGCAGGTGCGTGAAGGCAAAGGGCGTCATGCCGTCGAAGACGAACTCGCCCGCCTGGCACGGCCCCCACACCTGCCAGCCCGCGATCAACGGCATGGTAAAGTACACCCGCAGCGATCGGTCCGCGACCTTCTTGCCCTTCTTGGCCGCCTCGACCTCCCAGTGAAACGCGTCCTTGTCCATCTTCATCGTAACGACCAGCGAGAATGGCGCGTCCTTGTACTGTTTCGTGAACGTCAGCGAGTTGCGGCCTTGCTTGACGTCGCGTACGGTAAACGGGCTCGTCAGGTCGTCATACAGCCGGCCGTCCAGTTCGTCGTAGACGCGCAGCCCAGCCGCATACGGCGGGATATTCTGCCGGCGCTGGGCGAACAGGTCGACGTTTTTGCTCTTGAACACCAGCGACCGGATCAGCCCGGTCTTCGCCTCAACGTCCAAATACGCATCCGGGTTCTGCAGCCGAACGGCCTGAACCTTCTCAGTGTTTTTCGCTACGACAGCCATGACAGCCTCCCTATCCGATTACCTGCGAGATCTCTCGCAACCTGGATCAGTGCCTCATTATGCCAATCAGCCCGGCGATCGCTACTCCTTCAGTTCGGGCAGCGAGTGGAACTCCGGTACGTCCACCACGTGCACGTTGCAGTAGCCGCTACGGTCGCTGGTAAAGACCACTTGCTTACCGTCTGGTGTAAAACGCGGGTGCGGATGGGCCTGCTGGATATTCATGCTACTGTAGTGCTCGCACAGAATGCGCGGGCCGGCAAAGCCCTCGCCCGTCCATTTCCACAGGCGGATATGCTTGCCGCCGTCGCCGACGATCAGCGAAAAGTCATTCGAGTGGATGTGGCCCGTTGTATGCGGGAAGTCCACCTCCTGGCGCTGTGTATTGTCGTAGAGGATCCTGCCGAAGAACTTGCGCCCGTCAGGCCAGCCGCCGTGATAGCCGATGTGCAGCCCGTCGGCGTGCCAGTATTCATGGCCGACGATCTCATTCCCGTCGCGCGGCCTGACCTTCCACGCCTGCCTGGTGGTCAGGTCGAGGCACCAGATGCGGTTATCAACCTTTTGCCATGGCCCTTCGTGGCAGAAGGTCAACAGGTGCGGCTGGGTGGGCGAGGTATTGATATGGCCAATCCAGCACTTCTCCTGCCAGACCGTCTCAGCGCCCGAACCATCGACCGCTGCACGCAGAATGCGACTTTGCGGCCGCGCGGCACAGACCTCCGCAAAGCCGACGTAGCCGCGGAGAAGATCCATGCGGATGCGGTCCGACAAGTCCTCATAGATCCCCTCGCAGACGAACATGCCGTCGGCGGTGACGTTGGCCATCGAGTGCACGAACCCGGCCGGGATCTCATAGAGTACCCGCTGCCGCAACGTCTGCAGGTCGATAGCGACCATCTTGCTGCCGTACCGGAAATACGCCTCGTCGCGCAGCGGGTTGACGCACACGTTCAGAAACTGGATCTCATACGGCGGCGACAGCGGCTCGAGGTCGGTCAGCTGCGTGATCCTGCCTGTCGCCAGTTCGATACTGAAAAGGTTGGTGCGGTTGACCCGGTCGGAACCGAACAGCATCCGCCGGCCGCTGTCGTACCAGCCTGGATTGGTGAAGTACAGATGATGGCTGTGCCCCTTGTAGTTCGTCAGTTGACGGACCGTGACACCCGATGCAGCATCGGTGAAAGAGCGGACTTCGGACGGCCATAACTTCCCTTCGGACATCGCAGGCTCCTTCAGCACGCGCACGAGAACGTGCGGCGACTCGCCGCCTTCTGGCACTCCTTCAGATCTTGCTGATCAGCGTCCGCTTCTTTTCAAGGTAATCCATATAGTGGCGGAATGGAATATCCGGCGGCACGAGATGGTCCAGGTGCGGGATCAAACCGCCCTGCTCGAGCAGCGGCCTTATTCGCTCCAGTTCCCTGTCGATGGCCGAGCCACCAGCGACGAGCGGCGCCTTGGCGATGCCGCCGCGCAGACGCAGCTGCATTCCGAACTCCTTTCGCCATGCATACGGGTCCACGCCCGCCGCCACTTCCAGCGGAAACATGATGTTCACACCCTCTTCGAGCCAGTTGGCGACGATATCGTGCGGGTTGCCGTCACAGTCGACGACACCGATGACGGCCCCGTGGCGGCGGGCAACCTGCATGACCCGGCGATACCCAGGCTGGAGAAACTCACGGAAGACGCGAGGGCTCACCAGCGGGCCGTTCTTGCAGGCCATATCCTCCCACCAGGAAACCTTGTCGATGGGAAACTCCGCGGCAACCGGGCGATCTGGCGAACGATCAGTTCCGCCCAGTGCTCGACCATGTCGTGGATCATCTCGGGGTAGTCATAGAAGGCCAGCGAGAGGTTCTCCGTGCCCATCCAGTTGCGCAGCTGGCCGTAGAAGCCGACCAGCCCGATCCGGACCATCCTTCCCTGCCGAGCAGCCGCCATGCACTTTGTCACTGCCTCGGCATCCAACTGGCGAGTCGGCCCGTCGAAGCCGTACCGCTGTTTGAGCAATTTCCAGTCCTCCGGCGTCTCAACCGGAAAACGGATGTACCGCGGTATCGAAGACTCCTCCACGTCGTTGAGGTATCGCTCGGCGACCACGCCGCTGGTATCGCGCATCACGACGGAACGCTCCCCGCGCTCGAGGATCTCTTCCTCAAACGCCGGGTCCATCCCCAGCCGCAGGTCGATACCGACCCCCTCGTTCTCGAACCCGAACCAGTTGTCGAGCTGCTCGCTGAACATCCGGTCCTTCTGGGTCTCGAACTCCGCCGGCAAGCCTTCCCTCAACCAACGACGTATGGTCTGCGGCCAGTAGCCGAATTCCACATCCGGCACACGGTCGACCGGCTGGTACGTGAACACGCGGTAGACGCGATCCGTAACTTCTGTCCGCGGTGGTGGCGAAGCCACGCCCCCATGGCCTTCAGAATAAGTCATGATCTCAGGATCTTTCGTACCAGGCACGCATTCTCTGCCACCTGGTTCTTATGCTTTTGGAACATGCCCACAACGATCGCGTCATTGCTCTTGAGATTCTCGAAGGCGAACCGCAACGCCGCTTCCGTCTTGTCCTCCGTTGCACAGTTTCTGCTGGCTGCCATGACCTTGAAACCCAGGCACGGCTTCTTCACCTGGCGCAGCGTCCGGCACATCCGTGCGGGGTCATCCGCCGGGAACTTGTCGCGCTGGTACGCATCCCGATCGACCGCCGGCGCCGACTTGTATTGCCGGGCAAGGTTATAGAAACACCCCATGTAGAAGTCCGTCTCCCAGCCCTTCTCCTCGGCGTATTCGATGACCTCGGGAATATGGCTGCCGATGCCGGCGGGCATGCCCTGGTCCTTGATGAACTTGACCAGGTCGCCCACCTGGTCGATCTTGCCCGTGTGCCATGAGTTGTCAGTATGCGTACCGTGATGATAGATGGCAATCGGCTCGTACCGGACGATCTCCTGGATATGCGACCTGTGATCGCCGAACTCGCTGGCGGTCTGGGCAATCCACTGGATCCGGCCGCCTGCCAGCCGGTGTTCCAGGTACATCCGCATCTGATGACGGTCGCCCCGCGACTGAAAGGTGTTGATCCCGCAGCGCAGGCATTCGTCGAGCAGCGCCTGCAGCCGAGGCATCGAATAGTACTGGATCATCTCCCAGTCGAGCGCTTCGCTGACGTGCGAATACCCGCTGAGCGGATTACCCCCGCAGATCAGTCGCGTCACGGCCTTGCCGCACAGGTCGATCGTCGGCATCCGCTCCTGCTGGCCACCGGCCTCGCCAGATGGGTTCGAAACGCTCGCCGCCATGGCTAGTAGCCTCCCTCGGCCAACGATTCTTACAGATCGCGGGCCGGTTCCCAACGAACAGCCGCGTCACGCAACGCCCTCACCGTTTGCAGGCATACGGCAACGCTATCCTCTTACCTTCTTGGGGCTCTGGACCCCGTCATCCCCATTGCTGCCGCAGTTATGGTCGCATTCGCCGTTGCCGCCGCCGTGGCAGGTCTTCGGCCCGGTAAACCGTTCGACGTGCCGAGCAACATCCTGCCGCACCTGTTCCAGGAAGAACCCGTTGCCTCGGGATATCAGGCTCAGCAGTGCATCGGACATCCGCAGCACCGGCCGAATCCACCGCGCACCCTTGTCGTCCTCCTCGACAACCTTCGCCCAGACCGCCCGCGCATCATCCGCCCGTCCCTTCACCAACCAGGCAAACCCAACGCCCAGTTGCGGGCTGCTCTTGCCGTTGGCCCACAGCGTAAACTCGTTAGCCTTCGCCTCACCACGACCGATCCGCTCAAACTTGTGCGCCACCTCCATCGCCTTGGGCCAGTTGCCCAGCGCCAGCCATGCGAGCATCGTGAACGCCTGCGCCGGCTCGCCTTCGTGCTGCATCTCCGCCACCGCCGCAAGCCAGTGTTCGCGGGCCTCCTGCCTCCGGCCCTCGTGTTCGGCAATCAGACCCAGCATATAGTGCGGCATGGCCTCGCTCGGATGCACGAACTGCCGCCCGAAATTGAGGTTCCGCGGATAAACGAAAGCTCTGTTCAGGACCTCCGCCGCCTCGCTCCACTGCCCCGCGTTCAGCAGGTCCACCGCCTTGCCCTGCAGCGCTTCAAGATAGTAGATTCCGCGGCAGCCGCTCGCCGCCTTCACCTGCCAGCAACTCCCGGCTCGCCAGTTCCTCCAGGGCCTCGTCGTCAGCGCTCCAGATCCAGGAGCTGCGGGATCCGGCGCAGCGCCACCAGCGAATGGGCCCTCGCTCCGGCCGGCAACTGTTGATAGATCCTGTCACGCTCCTCATGCAGACCCTGCCCCGCCAGGAAACGATCCATCTCCGAGAACAGGTTCAGGCTGCCCTTGGACAGATCCCAGGCCTTACGGTAGTACCCGACCGCCGCCTCGTTCTGCTCCAGATGGGCCTCCGCCACCGCCAGATTGCGATAGACGACCGAATGGGCCAACCCGAGATCCAACGCCTTTTTCCACGCCGCCTTGGCGTCGACGACCCGCTTCCGGCTGGCCAGAATATTGCCCAGCAAATGCTGGACGATCGCCTCCTTCGGAAACGCCGCCGCCAACTCGCTCATCACGATCAGCGACGCCGCCGACCATGGATGCGCCAACTCCACCGGCGCCGCCCGCATCTGCTCGAGTGTCGCCTCGACCGCAGCCTTGTCATCCAGCATGTGCTGCGCGTACAACAGGTGCGACAGTCGCAGCGCCGGGCTGAACCCCTCATCGGACTCATCCCGCTGGAGGATCTTCGCGGCATCGTCCCACAGGCCGAGTTCCAGGTACGGCCCGGCTGAGGTAATGCTATCGTCCGCCAGGCTCCGCTCGCCCTCCGCCAGCGATGCCGGCATACCCAGCAGCAAGGCCTCGGCTGTCGCCCGGCTCCACAACGGATCGACCTCCAGCAGCGCCGCCACCAGTTTCACCGCCCGCTCGCGGTCGCCCGTCTTGCGCCGGTCATCGCCTTCATCAGGACCGCCCAGCGATCGTTCGGATACCGGCCGATCAGTTCGTCCGCCAGCCGATCCGCCTCGCCTAACTGCCCCGCCTGCAGATGCACCGAAACCGCCCCCACCAACCCATTTCGCCGATCCGCCTCATACCGGCTGGCGATCATAAACGCTTCGACGGCCTCAGCAGGCTTACCCTGATACACCAGCGCCCAGCCCAGCAGCATCTGCAATGCGGCGTCCATAGGCCTTCGCTTCAGCGCCCGCGCAGCCGCCCTTCCGCCTCATTGAACCGCCCCCGCCAGATCTCGATCTCCGCCATCGCCCGCAGCGCGCCGGTATGCCCCGGGTCCGTCGCCAGGATCTTCTCGTACAGCGGCATCGCATGATCGAAGTAATACGGCCACGCCTCAAACCGCCGGCGCTGAGCCTCGATAAACTGCTCTTCCAGGCTGGCAGTCTATCTCGTCATATGGCTTGTGCTGGCTGGTAAAATCCTCGTCCTTGTATTCGAACTCAGTCCAGTCCATCACGACCGCGCCGTCCGGCCCGGTCACCCTCACCCGCTTGCACGTCTGGCCCTTCCCGAGCTCGACCCGGTGCACCGCCGGCTCCCCGGGATTGATCTGCTCGATGGTCCAGCTGTCGATCAACCCCTCGCCGCCCAATGCCTCTGCCCGCAGATCGTGACGGACCACCGCGCGAAGCAGCCGAACCGTCGCCGCCGACTCGCCCTCCGTCGTCACCGACACGACAAGGTCGTTCTGCAGACCGCTGAAGCCCTCCGTCTTGTTGATCGGCAGCCACGTCTCCGTCCAGCCGTCCACCGACATCGGCGGGTGCGGTTCCGTCATGCCCTGCGTCTCAAGCCGGCCGCGCTGGATCTCGCAATAGCTCTGCTCGCTGTCCGACAGCAGCAGATCCCAGAACTTGCCGCGCGAGTCGCACCCCCACGTAAAGTACTTCTGCCCCGGTGCCAGGTACCGGCACGCGATCTGCGCCAGACCGTGATGCCGCCCGAAATCATAAAACCCGAGGTAATCCCGCTGCGCCTCCGAAAGGAACATATCCGACCCGAACACCCGGTTACGATACCACCGGTAGTCCAGCCCGTCGGTCATCGGCCACGAATGCAGCGCATGCCCGTTGGCCTTATGACCGAAATAGTAGAACCGGCTCTGGTCGGTAACCTCGACCGCCGAATTGCTCCACCAGTACATCAACCCCGGCAGTACCTGCGGCGCCATCGTCAGGATGCGGATGTCCAGAGCACTACGCCCCGGCTGAAGGTTGTAGCGAACCGACCAGCGGGCCTCCGATGGCCGAACCGTCGCCCCGACAAACACCGACACGCTCCCGTCACTCTCCTGTCGCGTAGTCCACGAAACTGGAGTGACGGTACTGACATTGTGCCCGCGGTGTCCGTAGTTCCACTCAATGCCGCCGGCGATCCACGCGCCGCGCATCGAGATGTTCTGGTACTTGACCGTCGGCGACACCATGAACGTGTGCTGCCCGGCCACCTTATCGAACAGGCTGAACAGCCGCCCCCCCATGTCCGGCAGGATCACCGCCTCGACATAGTCATTCTCCAGCACCACCGCGCGATGCTGAACAGGCCGCTTCTCCGTACGAATATCCAGCCTCGATGCATACGGGTAGAACCCGTGCTCCCACCGCAGCATCAGCGACGGGTAGGGATTCTCCGGACCGAGGACGTACGTGGGGATTTCCAACCGCTTGACGGCAAGGCTCACGCCGGCTGCCATAGACTTTCCGCTCCTGAAAGCAACTCGGTAAGCAGGACACGCAATGTTTTTGACTCTACCAACCGATCATACGAATTCAACAGGTTGGGCGGCATACCGATCATCTTATTGCAGTCGATCCGCAGCGCTGCGGGCAGGTTCGGACCCACGCCATAGCAGCAGGACGGCGATAGAGAAATGACAGGACGGCATGCTCATACAGGTTGCGACGGACCGGGGGGCGCTGGTGGTGAGCAGGAAAAATGGTGCCGGCAGGACGCCGCCTTCGGGTTTATGGCAGGCAAAGATGAACGCTCGTTCCCGTTCACCCCGGCGGGGAGTGAACCGGAAAAGCGAACCTTGAACTCAAGGGACAGTGTCGGCCCAGTTGTCGATCACGACCTGAAGATCGCCGACGTTGATGTAGCCGTCCCCGTTGCAGTCGGCACTGGCATTCCAGGCGGTGTCAGTCTCTAGAGTGCCCCAGGCTGCAGCCAACGCCTGAAGATCGCCTACGTTCACGTATCCGTCGCCATTGATATCCGCCGAACCTGCCAGGGGGGTCGCCAAAGGACCGTAATCACTTTCAAGGCCTATCCTGTTTCGAGCCTTGCTCTGGAACTGGCAGGTCATAAGGCTGCTGAGGCCCGAAACAGCTGTGCCGGCCCACGCATCGCGGGCCTGCCAGAACGGGATCGGCTCCAGATGCCCGTCCGGGCCGACGTATAGGCCTGTGGTGGCCTCCTGAACCAGATAGGCGGTCGCGGCATCGTTCTCACTGCCCAGCCCGAGGATCTTGACCGTGTCGCCGGTCTGCAGACCCAATCGCGGCGCCGAGGGCACCGAAGCCGTCGGCAAAGCCTTGATGTACTGGACAAACAGAATCGGCTGCCAATCCGGATTGGTCATGTTTTCGCTCAGGAAGAATCCGTAATTCCCCGGATTCACGGCCATGCCGTAGTTCGCCGCACCGTCAACCCAGGCCTGCACGAACGTCGTAATATCCAGCGTTATATACTGATCACCTTGGCCGCTGGTGACGCCATACAGCCCCTTGACGCTGAGGCTGGCGGTCGACGTGCAATCCTTGCTGATGGAGAAAGGCAAGTCGTCAGCCCAGCCGAACGTGCACAGGCTCATGTTCGGCGGGTAGCCGACCCCGGGGATCGGCGTGCCGTCAGCCGTCTGATAGGGACCCGTATTATAACCCGTCGGGAAAGCGGCGCTGACCCCGCCAGCCGACCCAGGGTAACCCTTGACGCAGGTCCCCTCGGTCCAGTCGCTTGTGCTGACCAGGCCAGCCGTCAGGCTACCGTAGTTACCGCCGCCGCTGTAAAAACGCACCTGGGCCTTGGCAATCGTCGAGCCAGCCAGATCGGGTACCTCATTCAGACGGAACTTGATTACCATGGGTACGAGCGGTTGCGCTGTCACGGCTCCGCCGCTGTTGAGATACATGTCACTCTGAGCCCAGCCCATATTGCTATAGAGATATGAGGCATCGGCGATAACGTCCAGGCCCGTATAGATCGGAAGCGTCCCGTCGGTGACGGTGTTGGTAAAGACCGCGTCAACGTCACGGCCGTCCGTCAGCCCCGGATTGCGTTTGATCGCGGCAATCTCCGTCTGTACCGCACCGGTCTGCCCATTGGCAATGTTCGAGATGCCGGAGACGATCGCCGCGTGATTGGTCGTCTTGAGTGCAAAGTAATAGGTTGTGCCTTGCGACAACCCGGAAACCGTTACGTATTGGCTCTTACCCGCAGCAGCAGGGGCCGGTGCATCCCCAAGTACGGCAGCATTGGAGAAATTCGCCGCAGTAATGGCCGAAGTGGAATAGCGAATCTCGTAGCTGGCCGCAGTCCCCGTGTTGCCACTGTCCCCGGGCGCCGTCCAGGTAAGCATCAGGCTCGTCGGCGTCGGGTCGCTGGCAGCCAGGTCCGCAACCTCGCACGGTGGATCAACACTGACCGTTATTGTGTCGGTTCCAGACAGCAGCCCGTCGGTCGCCGCCAGTTGCAGCACGTACATCCCCCCCTCGCTGAAGGTAACGGTGGTAACAACCGCAGCCGGGTCGGCAAAGGTCGCAGTACCAGGACCACTGACCTGGCTCCAGCTAAACGTCAACGTTCCGTCTCCGCCTGTAGCGGAACCGTTCAAGGTCGCTGCATCTGGCCGGAAGACCTGTTGATCGCTGCCGGCATTGACCACGATGGGCGGCGTGCTCCTAAATGCCCCGATGTCGATAGTGCTGGAGGTCACCCGGTTCTCGTAGCTGCACGGATGCACATACTGATATGACGGCACCAGCGACACATCGTTGACCAGCGCGGGAATCGTCCCCGTGTTGATCGCACCGGTCGAATCGGGCATCAGATGGTAGTCGTAGTTGGCCGGATCGCGAGCTTGGCATCGGCCGTCGCCCAGTTGCTCGTCGGGGTGCCGGGCCCTGTCAGGACAGTGCCGGTTCCCTGGAAGATGTTGTTCTGCACAACAGCATCCGTCCCAGATGCATTGTTGACGAAGGTGCCTGCACTTGCGTTGTTGTTAACGATCGTGTTGCTCGCGACGCAAAGGTGCATGTCGGGGTCGGTACCTTCGCTGCCGTAGTCGATGATCGTTGGATTCGTGCCGGTCGCGCCCTGTTCGATCTGGTTGCCGAGAACGTACGTCGTGCCGCCGTTGGGGGCCTGGATCTCGAAGGTGCCGGTGCCGCCCTCGTTGCCGATCCGGCTGTAAAGGATCATGTTGCTCCTGGCGAGCGTCCTGACCTCGCAGCCCGCATTGGCATTGTGGACCCAGCAGTACTTCATCGAGAAGGCGTCGACCGGCCCGATGTTGATGTTGTGGCTCAAGCCGTTGCCGGAGCCGTTGTGGTTGAACTCGCTGCCGTCGATCGTCACGGAGCTGCTGCTCATAGCATCGGCCACGACACCGTTATCATTATCGCGGAAGCAGCAGCCGCTGACGGTAAGATTCCGGCCCTGCAGGACAAGCCCTGCCGCACTGCCGGTCGCAGCATCGCGAGCGTTGGCAAACTCGATATTCTGGACGATCGTGTCATGGCCGCTGATCACGAAGATGCCCTTGCCGGAAAGACTGGAACCAGCGGCATCGAGCACCGGCCGGGATGATCCCATGCCGATGAACGTCAGGTTGTTCTTCGCGATATCGGCCCAGCCGGCGTCCTTTGTATAGGTCCCCGGGAAGATCTGGATAACGTCGAAGTCGTTGGCGGCATCGACCGCAGCCTGGACCGTGGCATAGGTCTGGCCGGGCCCGACCTTGCGGATCTGCCCGCGCGGATTGATCGCCCATTTCGGATTGGCGCTGAAACCCGAGACATTCGCATCTCGCACGTTGGTCTCTACAAAGTCCCAGACGACATCGGCGCCTGGATAACACGCGTTAAGCGCCGCAGCCGCCGAAGCGATGACCGGATACCCATGCTGGGTATCCTGGATCCCATGAGTAAAGTCAGACGTGGCCTTATCATCGGTGTAGCCCTGCTGATTCATGGCATCCTGGCTCTCTAACCAGCTGGTCATCCAGGTACCGTCAGCGTAGCTGATCGGGATCCAGTAACTCCCAATGCGATAGACGCAGTAACCGGGCACGTAGAACTGATCGGTCAGCATCTCGCTTAACCACTCATCGATGCCGTTGACCGGGAATCCCTTTTCCCGCGTGATGCCCAGTTCCATCATCACAAAATGGTTCTGCCACGGGGCCGTCACATGGGGCGAGTTCTGGTAGTCGAACACATGCAGCGGCGAAACGCCGTTCAGCCCGTAAGGGACCCCGGCGTGGCTTCTGGCCCACTGCCACATCCGCGACTGCGAAAAGGTACCAGGTACATTATGCCAACCCTCCCACTCGGCGATTGCGTCATCGAGGACCGTCTGGAAGTACCCCTTCTCGGGCGTGTTGTCCGGCGAAAGGAACGCCGCATTGACGCGGTTGCGGAAGGCCCAGGCATCGCCCCGCACCTGGTCGACGAGACCGGCATACCCGGTCGGGCCGCGCGGGGCCGGCCAGATGTTCAGGACGCTGTAGGACGCCCACATCTGCAGCTCCTCCAGATACCAGTGATCGCCGGTCAGCATATACGCCGCGCTGAATGGGTCTGCCTGGTGCGCATTGTCGTATGTCCACTCGCCCCCCGGCGTATCGAGCCGAGTACCGTTAACGGGGATCCAGTAGGAAGGGTCGGTACCGCCGCGACCATCAAAGATCCATAACTGCGGTCTGGCACAGATCGACACCGGCTTGCCGATCGCTGGGATCGTCTGGGCCCGATCATAGAACCGTCCGGGATCGCCTTCACGCACCTGCACAGTCCAGTTGGCCGCCAGATCGGCGTTGCCCAGCGTGGCCTCCTTCATGCGATAATCGCCGGTGTATAGCCATTGCACGACCCAGTCCGGCATATGACCGATGTCCCGCCGGCCGCCCGTTGTCGGCATATACTTGCACCACCACCCACCATCCTGGATATCCGGATCGGCTGTCTGCCACGCCGTGTAGCGGTCGGCGATGACCGATTCCGGCACGACCAGCGATGTATCGTAGTTCGGCAAGAAACGCGTTTGAACCAGGTAGGCAAGGTTGTTGTCGATGTTGATCCTGGATTCCGGCGTCCCGCCGATCCAGAACACCTTCGTCCACCGTGTGGCCGCCTTGTGCACGTAGCCGGTCTTCGTGTAAACGGTCTGGGGACTGGCCAGACCCGTCTTCAGCGTGATATCGTACGCCACATCCTCCAGCGCCTCACTGTCGGTGTTCTCCCCGATGAATCGCACGCGTACCTTGTTGATGCCGGGCCAGAACGTCGCCTCGAAGATCGGCCGGATCGACCGAAGATCGTCAAAGCCCATGTCGTAGGCCCGTGCGGCGCTGTGATCGGCCAGGATGACCGTCGTGGCGATCGGGCCGGACGTCCAGCAGGTGAAGCTGCCGTCCGTCAGCATCGTCCGCGCGGATGCGCTTCGCGTATCGGTTCCCGAAGCGATCTGCAGGACGGCGTCAAAATCGAAGTTCGAAGCCAGCATGTCGCTCTGGCTTAGCGGCGTATTGTTACCGTCGGCCTGGTTCTGGAAGGTCAGCGTCACTGAACCGTTGGCAGGAATCGTGGGCACCAGTACGGACAGAATGGCATGCTTGACCGAACCGTCCGGCCACCGCTGCTTGACGTCCGCCTGCGTCGCCACCGGTGTCCCGTCGATCAGCACCTGCGGAAAGTTGGCGATCTCACCCTCGACAAAAGGCCGGGCGAGGCTGAAGCGGATAGTTCGTCTGGGCCGTGCCCGATTTGTCCGTGACGGTAACCGAATCCTGCACGGCCAACGCTGATGTGGCCACGGTCAAAGCTGCCATGCATGCCAAACCTGCGACGATGATTCGACGCAACATTTCCGCCATCTCCCTTTCCACCCCTGCAATCCGACTCAGACTTTCTGCAAATGAACAGGCCCCAGCAAAAAACGCTTGGGGCCTGCCTGAACTTTCCCACAATAACCCTCGTTTACCACAACATTCTCACGACGCACTGCGCAGGCCTCGCCTACATGTGCCGTGATTGGCAAGTTCCGTTCCATTAGCGGACAACCGCCGCCGGCGAAGCGTGACCGCGCACCTGAAGAGATTACTGGAAAAGGCGTTGCAATATCGAAAGGTTCATGGCGGGCAAAGGGGGCTGTCTGGCGAGGCCACGCCGTCGCGTTGCCTGAACGCAACATGGCGTCGCCTCCCATGAACGATCTGGTGCACACGACTGTACGGGGCCCACGGCGGAAACGGCCACCAACCTTCCCGACGCGGGCTGCCTCCCTCCCCTCTTGCGCCAAGCCGCCCTATCGGTTCACCATGTCTGCAGCGGTTTGACCGCATGCGCCGGCTTGTGCCACCAGGCCGGGTCGGCGAACCAGTTCTTGATCATGAGGGCAGCCACGACACCGTCACCGCAGGCTGTGGCCAGCTGCATGGCTGCGGCGATCCGGCAGTCACCTGCCACGAACACGCCGGGTACGGCGGTACGGAGCCACGCGGGATCGCAGATGATGAAGCCGCGCTCGTCCACCTTAACACCACTGCCTTCGAGCCAGCCGGTGTTGGGGACATGGCCAATGAAGATGAAGATGCCGTCAGCCTCGATCGTTCCGGGCTCGTCGGACTGCACCTTGCGGGTACGAATCCGCTCGACCTTGCCGTTGCCCTCGATCGACTCGACGACCGTGGCCAGTACCAGTTCGATATTGGCCTTGTCCGCACTTTCCATAAGTTCCTGGACGAGCACCATGGTCGCGCGGAACTCCTCCCGACGGTGGACCAGGTAGACCTTCTTGGCGAACTTGGCGAGGTGCAGGGTTTCTTCAACCGCCGTATTGCCGCCGCCGACCGCCACGACCGTCTTGCCCTTGAAGAACGGCGCATCGCACGTCCCGCAGTAAGACACGCCGGCGCCGGCGTTGCGAAACTCCTCCTCGCCGGGTACACCAAGGTGACGATAGTCGCTGCCCATGGCCAAAATCACCGCGCGAGCGTGGAACTCGTCCTGGCCGTCGTTGGCGGCAACCGTCAGGGACCCATCGTCATTGCGCTTTAGACCCGAAGCGGGATAACCCATCTGCATCTCGGCGCCGAATTTGGTCGCCTGGTTGTACATTCGCTCGATCAGATCCGGGCCGCTGATGCTGTCGAACCCAGGGTAATTCTCGATGCGGTCAGTCGTGGCGATCTGGCCGCCCGGCGCGAACTTTTCGAGAATAAGCGTCTTGTAGCCATCGCGTGCCGTATACAGGGCCGAGGCCAGTCCAGCGGGACCTCCACCTACGATAATGACGTCGTGCATCGTGTTGTCCATTCACGTGCTCCCGTTGTGGCTGTTGCTCTGCCGGCAGAAGCGCCGACGCAGGTAATAGTCATATTAGGGCTTGTGTGCCGCGGCCGTCTTTTGGGTCGGATTGACCTTGTGCCGCCAGAGGGCGATCTCGCCGGCAAATCGCCTGTCGACTTCTGCCTTGGTCGTGGGTACCAGTCGAAAATCGACCGTGCTTATCTGGCTGACCTTGCCATCGACATCGAACTGCCAGGTTTCGCTGTCGCCGTATAAACCGTCCCTCTGCACGATCTGACGGATCTTCCCGTAGACCGCTCGCGAGAGCATCATGATCTGCAGACCCTGCCTCGCGGGGCTGTAATTGACCACCGCCAGCCACTGACCCGCCGCCTTCGGGCTGCTTTCCAGCCGCTTGAACATCAGTCGCGGAAGAACCCACTGCCACGCAGCCGGCATGAAGTTGCGCGGACACGGCACGACGCAGTTGATCGGCTTCGAGCGGTTCTTGGGGTTTGTGACCTCCATGAGCAGTTGCCTGCCCAGCCGACGGGTCTTCTGGTCGAAGGTAACCAGATTGGCTCGCCGGGCGGGTTGCCCCGGCGGTGTAAGGCCCGGATCGACGACCGTCTCGGTGTGGCTGGCCCATTCATCTTCGCGCAGGTCCCAGCTGGCATACGCGTTCTGCACCTCATATTCTGCCCTGCCCGGCATGAAGATCCATTTCTCGCATTTCATGCTTACGCCGGGATGGCCCCGTCGGCTCTCGGCTGTCTCGCTTACACCGATGTAACCGGTGGTCTTGTTATCGCATTGGATCAGGAAATATCGGCTGTGCCAGAGAGTCTCGGGCTTCGGTACGGGCGCGGCAATACCGAGCAGCATGGCCGAGCCCCGGGTGACGGCCTGCCTGTAGGTTTGCTCATCTTCGGCACGCAGCAGCACCTCGAAGTTCCGCGCGATGCTGCAGGGCGATCTTCTGACCATCCGCCCTGCTGGTCTTGCGCGTGGCAATGTAAAGAATGAACATCTGATCGGACGGACCCTGAACGATGAGGATGGCGTTGTGCTGCTTGCCGGCGGCGTCCCAGGCCTGGAGAAGCGTCGCGCTTTTGTACTCGCCTTTGACCTTCACCGTTCCCGAGGTGATCTGACTGGGTTTGACCTTTGCATCCTGGGCAAATTGACTGCGGACAAGGTCCGTCGCCTTGGCGAGGGTCCAGTCGACCGGAAGGTCACTGACGACCAGCCGGCCGACGGTGTTGCCGCCAGGCAAGGTGAACTGGCTGATCTCCGTGCCGGTTTCCCCTGCCGGACTGGTCGTACGGGTCACGGCGGTGCCGTCGGGAAAGGTGATCGCCAGGCCGAAGCTGCCGTCGATGTAGGCAAAGTCCGCCTGGGCGCTACCGGACAAGGCTGGTGTAAGCAGGGCCAGAGCCATCATGCCCACCCCGGTCCATCCGCCCAATCGCCTCCATACCGCAGTCTGCATCCGACACCTCAGGTTCTCTCTTTGACGTCCGCACCGGCTCAAGACGCAGAGCCGGGGCAAGTTTCTACTGAAGGCGGATTATATGCGTTTGCGGATTTTCGACCAGCGCTGCGAACAAATGCGGCTGGCTGATGGGCCAGCGTGCGTTACAATGGCGTTTTTGGATTCGATGTCTTGTCGGAAATAGTGAAAGCGCCTTATGTCTGACGGCAATCGAGCGAAATACCTGTGGCTTCTGGGCGTAGTGCTTGCGGGCGCATGCCTGGCGGCCGCGCCTGCCTATGACCAATACGAGGCCTGGCGGCTCGAGGGCGCCTATCGAAAGGGCGACGGCGATGCCAAGCGGGCAACCCTGCGGGCGATCAGCCGGTACCCGACCGCTCGGACCCGGCGTGTAATCCTCCAGGCCCTGCGTGATCCGATTCCCCTCGCCCGATCCTCGGCCGGCCATGCGATCTTTCTTGGCAGATTCAGCGATCTGGCGGACGATCTGTGGGCAGCGGCACAACACGAAAAAAACAGTCGGGTGCGTTCGAACCTGATCGTCGACTGGTCGCAGTTGGTCGGCCGGGCGAGCGAAAAGAACCTGCGGCAGCTTGCCAACTCAAAAGACGCCTACGTCCGATTAGCCGTCGTCAGGGGATTGCTGCACCTGGGCTGTTTTGCGCCGGCTGAGGATCTGTTCCGCTTCGCAGCCGGCCACGACCGGTTCAAGCGGCGCGATGCGCAGCGGGAACTGCTATGGCTGGTCAGGCCGATGGGCGAAATGATCGGTGCGCCGGCGCCGGTGCCGGATGGGCGGGCCGGACGATGGTCGACCAGTGATCTGGATTCCGTGCATGCCTGGTGGCGACAGCACGTGACACGGCAGCTCCTGAAAGACTATGTCACCTGGCGCTACGACAAGCCCGAGGACTGGAAGAAGGTCGA
Organism: uncultured Planctomycetota bacterium; assembly: GCA_963787325.1. Classification (GTDB taxonomy): domain Bacteria; phylum Planctomycetota; class Phycisphaerae; order UBA1845; family JANYLN01; genus CAWBCK01. Next base: position 3,002,267 of record CAWBCK010000005.1, on the reverse strand, counting down.
CACCTTGCGGCATGAGTGGGAAAAACGCTCACCGGGCTTTTTGCCGACCGGGGACGACGAGGCGGACCAGCAGTAACGCGGCGGCGCAAGGTCGACGTGAAGTTGGGGGGGGCGTTGTGTCAGCCGGGCATTTCCTGCCATTTGCGGCAAGAGTCCCGTCAGAGACTCTTTTCCGCCAGCCGGATCGCCTTGAACATGACGGCCGCCTTGTTCATCGTTTCTTCGTATTCGTTGGCTGGAATCGAATCAGCCACGATGCCCGCGCCGGCCTGGGCGTAGGCGTTCCATTGGCCGTCTTCCGTCGGTGTCACCACCATCGTTCTCAGGGCGATACAGGTATCCATGTTGCCGGCGAAGTCGAAATAACCGACGGCTCCGGCGTACGGCCCGCGTAGCGTTGGTTCGAACTCGTCGATGATCTGCATCGCGCGAACCTTCGGCGCGCCGGTGACCGTGCCGACCGGCAACGTCGCTCGCAGTGCGTCAAAGGCGGTCTTGCCAGCCGCCAGGTTGCCGATGACCTCGCTCGAGATGTGCATGACATGGCTGTACCGCTCGACCGTCATGACCTCCGTCGAGCTTCACCGACGACAGTTCGGCAACCCGGCCAACGTCGTTGCGGCCAAGGTCGACCAGCATGACGTGTTCGGCCCGCTCCTTGGGATCGGCCAGCAGTTCCTGCTCGAGGCTGCTTGTCCTCGGCTTCGCTCTTGCCCCGCCGGCGGGTGCCTGCCAGCGGCCGGTTGGTGATCACGCCATCCTCGACGCGGCACATGATCTCCGGCGAGGAGCCGACAAGGCGGGCCTGCGGGCTCTTGAGATAGAACATGAACGGCGATGGATTGACCGCCCGCAGCGCGCGGTAGATATTGAACGGCTCGGCCTTGGTCAGTGTGTGCAGCCGCTGTGAAAGGACCACCTGGAAGATGTCGCCGGCCCGGATGTACTCCAGACATCCTTCGACCGATCGCTCGAACTGCTCGCGGGTCAGGTTGCTCTCAAAATCCCCCGGAAAACTCTGCGACGTATCGAGGCTGCTGACGACGGTCAGGGCCGGGGTACTCAGGGCCTCAACCGTCCGGCAGATATTCTCTTGCGCCTGGCGGTAACCGGCGTCAACGCCAATACCAGCCACATCGACATGACTGACGACTTTAACCGTCTTGAATACATGGTCGAAGATGACCATCGTGTCGTACAGGCCGAACAGCAGGTCCGGCAGGTGCCGATCGTCAGGCGGGGCATCCGGCAGCGGCTCGTAAAACCTCACCAGGTCGTAAGAGGCATACCCGACCGCGCCGCCAAGAAACCGAGGCATCCCCGGAAGATGGTGCGGCGCATGGTAGTTACCCATCATCCGCTGGAGTTCAGCCAGAGGATCGTCGCAGTCCATTTCGCGGATCACCTTGCCGCCAGCCAGCACCTGGGTGTGTTTGCCCTTGGCGACGAACACCTCCCGGGGATTGGCCGCCAGGAAGGAATATCTGGCGATTTTCTCGCCGCCAACAACGCTTTCGAGAATAAAGGCGTGGTCAGCAGCGGTATCCAGTTTGGCAAAGGCCATCACGGGCGTAAGGTTATCGGATAGCAGTTCGCAGTAGACGGGCACGAGGGTCGCACCGTCCTGAGCCTGCCGTGTGACCTGTTCTATGCTGGGATATATGGTTAACATGAGCGGCATGGTAGATTTGGGCGGCTGTTCCGTCAATCTGATGAACGAGGCCGGCGGATTGGACGATAAGGACAGGGGCGTACCAGGGCTGTCGCGCAACCGCTGAAATGACGGTAAGTTGGGACTCTGGCGGCAGATGCGGTTACTTGACGGTGCCTCTGCGTGGCTCTACCATTTGGCGGCACGAGCTGTAGTCCGGCTTGGCCGCGCCGATAAGGAGTGCGCAATGATTTGTCACCGATGCAAGAAACGCGAAGCCACCGTGCATCTGACGGAGATCGTTCACGGCGAGAAGCAGGAAAAGCACCTCTGCGAGCAGTGTGCGGCCGAGGACGGGATTACCATCAAGCAGCCGCAACTCAACGAACTGCTGGCAAACTTCGTCAAGAGCCAGTCGGCCGCCAGCGAGGTCGCCAATATCACCTGCCAGGCGTGCGGCATGACCTTTGCCGAGTTCCGCAGCGGCGGGCTGCTGGGTTGCCCGTACGACTACGACGCGTTCGACAAGGCCCTTACCCCCTTGATCAAGCGGGCCCACGAGAACGGCTCGCAGCACGTAGGCAAGGTGCCGCAGCGGGCTGGCATCGCCCAGGAGCGTCAGCACGAGCTGATGCGGGCGCGGCGGGAGCTGGCAGCCGCGATCGAGCGTGAGGATTACGAACTGGCAGCCAAACTGCGGGACCAGATCAAAACCCTGGAAAAGGCATGAGCCGCATGACCATTGACGAGCTGACGCGAAACCGAAGTGCCTGGTTGCGAGCCGATATGCCGATGGCAGACATCGTCATCTCCTCGCGCATCCGCCTGGCACGTAATCTGGCGGGTTTCCCGTTTCTGCCGAAGGCCGATAACGTGCAGCGGCGGGAGATCTATCGGCTGCTGCGCGACAGCATCGACCGGGCCCACGTGGCGGACGACCTGACGTTTATCGACATGGAACTGCTCGATGAGCTGGATCTGCAGGTACTCGTCGAGCGCCATCTGATCAGCAGGCAGCATGCCGAGGGCGAAGGGACCCGGGCCGTGGCCTTCAGCCCGGAAGAGACGGTCAGCCTCATGATCAATGAGGAAGACCACCTGCGTATGCAGGTCCTCCGCAGCGGCCTCCAGATGGACGAATGCTGGGCGGTCATCAGCCGGATCGACAACGCCATCGAGAAGTTAGTCGACTTCGCCTATCACACGCGGTTCGGCTACCTGACGGCCTGCCCGACCAACGTTGGCACGGGCATTCGCGTCAGCGCGATGTTGCACCTGCCGGCGTTGAAACTGACCGGCGAGATGGAACGTGCGTTCCGCGCCGCCAAGGACATGCACCTGGCGATTCGCGGCCTGCATGGCGAGGGGACCGAGGCGACCGGCGATCTCTACCAGATCTCCAACCAGACGACGCTCGGCAAGAGCGAAGAAGAGATCATCAGCGAGTTCAAGCACCTGATCATCCCAAGGATTGTCGAGTACGAGAAGCGGGCCCGGCAGGCGCTGACGCGAGAACGCCCCGTTGCCTTGGACGACAAGATCTGGCGGGCATACGGCATTCTGATGAACGCGCGAACGATCAGCACGGAAGAAGCGTTGTTCCTGCTGTCGCACGTACGGATGGGAGTCAGTCTCGGCCGGATCGACAAGATGAAGCTCGAGACGCTCAATGACATGTTCCTGATGATCCAGCCGGCGCACCTCCAGAAGATGGCCGGCAAGCGCCTCAGCGGCGAAGAGCGGTCGATCGCCAGGGCCGAGCTGATCCGCAAGCGTCTAAGCGGTGTCAACACGAACTGACCATCGCCGTGCGGCTGACGACCAACCAATGTAGCTGACGCGGATCGCGAAGCATGTATAGTGGGAGAACGGAACGATGAGTTTCGCTGCTCAACCCGAATCGCCGCCTCTTCATGAAGATGCTGCTGGTGCGTTGCGCGTTGGCGAGTCCCGTGTGCTGTTGGAACTGGTAATCCGTGCTTTTGAAGACGGGGCGACTCCCGAGGCGATCGTGCAGCAGTACCCGACGCTGGCGTTGGCTGATGTCTATGCGGTCGTCGCTTACTATTTGCGCCACAGTGACGAGATCAGAGCGTATCTTTCCGCGAGGGAGGACCAAGTCCAGGCGACCGGCAGGCGGGTCCAGGCCCAACAGGGGGATCTGACTGCGATCCGCGCCCGGTTACTGTCTTATCGACAGGCTCAGGGATAAGCGATGCTCCGATTCGTCGCGGATGAAAACTTCAACAGTCAGATTGTGCGTGGGTTACTTCTGCAGCGCGGCAACATGGACATCGTTCGCCTCCAGGATGTCGGGCTTGGCGGAGCAGGCGACCGGAGGTTCTGGCCTGGGCCGCGGGCGATGGACGTATCGTACTGACTCATGACCGAGCGACCATGCCTGTTTTTTGCCTGCGAACGCATCGCTGCCGGGCAGCCAATGCCTGGGGTCTTTCTCTTGAATGATCGTTTTCCAGTCTCCCAAGCCATCAGGGAGATCCTGCTGATTGCAGAGCATACTGAGCAGGTTGAATGGGCTACTCGCGTGGTCTACCTGCCGTTGTGATTGACGGCACATCAGATGTCGTGTGTTCGGTTCACACTTTCTTATGCAGTGTCGTTGCCGCCTTCACGCCGTCCGGCACGTCGACCCACTGGTAGTCCCCGAAGATGTTCGGGAGCTTCCTTCTGCATGATCTGGAGGATCTAGCCGGCAACCTTGCGGATCTCGATGTCGGCGAATTCGCTGCAACGCATCTCGATGAAATGGCGCAGAGCACGGGCATTGGCGCTTACGAAGATCCTGGTCTCCGTAGCATTCGGCAGGACCGACCGGGCGGCCTGGCGGGCGAGTTTACGCCGCATTGTCTTGTCGGGGTATTCGGCGTACTTTTCAGCCAGTTTTTCGACGAGTTTGACGTACGCCGCATGCGATGCCTCGATCGCCTCCAGCCACATCTCGTGCAAGGCAGGATCGCCAGCGATGACGTCCGGCTCGACGAAATCCGCCTCCGACTCGTCGACGTAACGCTGGCTGAGCTGGGAATACGCCCAGCCCGCCCTGTGGCGCACCAGTTCGTGAGTGAATGACCGGCTGACCCCGGTGATCAGCAGGTTCCATGTAGCGTGTTCCAGCACGCTGCCGTGGCCGACCTCCAGGATGTGGCCCAGGTACTCATTGTTGGTCTTTCGCCCTTTGCCGAAGGACATATAGCAGAGCCGGCCGGCCACCTCGCAGAGCTGCTCGGCGCCGATTTCCGTATCGGTCTCCCACGAGGCTTTGTGGTCAGCCAGGAAGCGTTCGATCTCCGCCTCGTTGATCGTCTGCCTGCCAACGAGGTATACGGATGGTTCGTGGATAATATTCATGTTGCTTTGGGCCCTGCGCCAGTGAACATGGTTGAGTCCGGCAACGTATCGCCGGGCTGGATGCGGCGGAGTATACAGTCTCAGGCGACTCCTGTGAACCGCACGACTATCGCGAGGCTGCAACAGACATGGCAGCTGCCGATATCTTCAGGAACGTTGGGGCAGTTGGTCAGCATAGCAGGGACTGGTATGATGCTGCCTCTGGCGGCAGCGCGATCGCCGCCGTCAAAGCCCATGGCCAACGGATCTCTGCAATGTCACTCATTCATACACTTGAATTCCGCGTTCGCTACACAGAAACAGATCAGATGGGGGCCCTCAGCAGCCCGCGGGCACTGGAATGGTTTGAGCTTGGCCGGACGGAATGGCTGCGAGCAGCGGGCCTGCCGTACAGCCGGATGGAGCAGGATGGGGTGTTTCTGCCCGTCGTCGAAGCCAACTGTCGGTACCAACGGCGCGTGCGCTTCGATGACCCGATCGTGCTGACGACGCGCCTTAGCCAGGTAGGCCGGGCGTCGATTCAGTTCGACTATCAGGCCTGCCTCGTCGGCGACGGACAAAACGAAAGGGTACTGTCGGGCTGGACGTCGCACGCTTTTGTCAACGTCGACGGCAGTCTCGCTCGGCCGGCGGCTAATCTGGTTCGCCGGTTCCGCGATCTGCTGGCCGGCGATCACTCCGGTGAAATGGCCGGACGCTGATCCAGCAGGCTGTAAGAGGAGGCCCCGGCGACCGGGGGCCGGGGCCTTCCGTAAAAACCATACGCCTTGGCCCTGTCACCTCAGCAGAAGAAGAAGCACCTCGTTGAGAGACATGCCGCTGAACGCAATCAACGCCCCCACGAGCAAAAGAGTTAACAGACTCATCGCTTTTCCTCCTGACCCTATGAAAGCAGGCTCCTGACCGCCAGGAACCCGGACACAGTAGGACGGCATCCTCCCCTTGTGCTCCCGATGCCGATAGATACGTGAACGCAATGCGCCGTTGAACCCGGCTACCGCATTCAGTGTCTTGGCCCCCAAAGATCGTGCGTTGCCATAATGATAGACAGCCCAAATCCAATTGCCACCGCCGAGCAGACGCACTGGACGTCGGATGCCGAGGCGTTTCGCCATTACCCGTTGCAGACTCGTAACTTGCTTCTTTGGCCCCCGTTGATGTCAGCCCGCCTTCGTCACCGGCGAACCGGGCAAACCGTGGGGAGAACTTTGTAGGGCAATATGCTTGGCAAGGGTACCGGCAAGGGAGTATAAGAACAGCCTAGGTCTGGCAAGCGAAGTGGTGTCCCGATTCACATGCTGGTCCATGACGGACGCCCCTCTTTGGAGTACCGCATATGCAGACGCTGACAAAAATGTCGACATGGCATGACGTTTCGGCCCTTGACTTTATGCCCGCCGATCACCTGCGTGAACTGCAACTGGTCCGCCTGCAAGCCCTGGTCCGGCGCGTCTACGACCATGTCGCCTGCTACCGTGACCGCATGGACGAGTCTGGCGTCAAGCCCGAGGATATCTGCACGCTCAAGGACATCGCCCGGCTGCCCTTCACCTACAAGAATGACCTTCGCGACAATTACCCGTTCGGCCTGTTTGCCGCGCCGATGGCCGAGATCGTGCGTCTGCATGCCTGCAGCGGCACGACCGGCAAACCGATCGTCGTCGCCTACACAAAGGACGACATCGAGGTCTGGTCACAGGTGATGCTGCGCAGCCTCGCAGCCGCCGGGGTGACAGCCCATGACATGGTCCAGAACTCCTACGGCTACGGCCTGTTCACCGGCGGCCTGGGCGTGCACTACGGTGCCGAGGCCCTCGGCGCGACCGTCATTCCGCTCAGCGGCGGCAACACCGAACGGCAGATCATGGTAATGAAGGACTTCGGCGTGACCGTCATCACGTGCACGCCGTCGTACTTCCTCCACCTGATCGACAAGGCTGAGGAGATGGGCGTCGACTTCAAGGATCTCAAACTCCGTGCGGGCATCTTCGGGGCGGAGCCATGGTCCGAACCTATGCGCAAGGCGATCGAAGAGCGCAGCGGCATCGAGGCCTTCGACATCTACGGCCTGTCGGAGATCATCGGCCCGGGCGTCTCGATCGAGTGTCCGACGCACTGCGGCTTGCATGTTTTCGAGGACCACTTCCTGGCAGAGATCATCGACCCGGACAGTGGCGAGCCGTTGCCTGACGGCGAGGAAGGCGAGATCGTCTTTACGACCCTGACCAAGCAGGCCTTCCCGGTCTTGCGCTACCGGACGCGGGATATCAGCCGACTGCATCGCGAGCGATGCGAGTGCGGCCGGACGATCGTCCGCATGGAACGCGTGCGCCGCCGGAGCGATGACATGTTCATCATCCGCGGGGTCAACGTCTTTCCGTCGCAGATCGAGGCGGCGCTGCTGGAGGTCGAAGGGACGCTCCCGCACTATCAGATTATCCTGACGCGCGACGGCGCCCTGGATAACATGACGGTGCAGGTCGAAGTAACCGAGCGGTTCTTCAGCGACGAGATCCGCAGCCTGGAGAACCTGCAGGCAACCGTCCAGCAGAAGATCGCCAGCACGGTGGGCCTGCACGCCCATATCAAGCTGGTCGAGCCGAAGACCCTCCAGCGCAGCGAGGGCAAGGCCAAACGCGTGATCGACCAGCGGAACATGTGAGGCCCCCTCGGGCCTGAGGGCCCTTTGTTGTTGCTACTTTGCGGCGAGTCGCGTATTGTGCCTCGAACTTGTTTGGCCTCTGGCGTCGGAGTCACTGGGATGAAAGTACCGCAAGTGTCCGTGTTCCTGGAGAATCGTCGCGGCCGGCTGCACGAGGCGTGCCAGATTCTTACCAAGGCCCAGGTTAACCTGATCACATTGTCTCTTGCCGATACGGCTGATTTCGGTGTCATGCGGATCATCGTGGCCGAGCCGAACAAGGCCGTCGAGGTGCTCAAGGCCAATAGCTTCATCGCAACGGTAAACGATGTTCTGGCGATCGAGGTGCCGGATCGACCCGGCGGCCTCAGCGAAATCCTCGAAGTGCTCGATGCCGGCCAGATCAACATCGAGTACATCTACGCCTTCGCGCAGAGCAACAAGGACCGGGCGGTGCTGGTGTTCCGCCTGACGGATGTCGATGCGGCCATCGAAGTGCTCCAGCAGGCCGGCATCAACATTCTTCGAAGGGTAGATCTGCTGTCATAGACCGATGCCTGTCAGCTGATTTTTGCCTGACGTTTAGTATCCTGCCCCGGTAGGCTCTAAGGTAATCTCCTGATTGTGCCCGGCTTCTGTCCCTAGTAAAATAGGCATGTTGGCGACCGTGGTGTAAGGGTACTCTTTTCTCGGAGTTCTAAGAGCGATTTCTCGAAAACCTGGACGATCCCGGCTTCGGGATGCGACCGGGCGATCTGAAGCCTGGCCGTACGTTTTGGCACGCGTATCCAGTCGGTAACGAATCGGTTTCTCAGGCAAACAGTGACCGCAACGTGAGGAAGGCACCGGCAAAATGAGCATTATCGCAGGGTTGGCGCCCGCGAAAATCAATGTGTCGCTGCGCGTGGTCGGTCGTCGTGCCGACGGCTTTCACGATATTGACAGCACCGTTGTGTTCCTGGATCTCTGCGACTCGCTGCTGCTGTCACATGCCTCGCCTGGCACGCAGGAGTTGCACATCACGGGACAGACGGGCTCGATCCCGGCGGACGACACGAACCTCGTACTCCGGGCGGCGGCGGCGCTGACAGACTTTACAGGTCGCGATCTGCCCTTCAGCGCGGTGCTCGATAAGCAGATTCCCGCCGGTGCCGGCCTGGGCGGCGGCAGCAGCGACGCCGCCACGACCCTGCTGGGTCTGGCCGAGCCTGCACGGCCTGGAGATCGACATCGAACAGCTGCGACAGGTCGGCGCGAGCATCGGCTCGGACGTGGCCATGTTCGTGACTGCCGGCTATGGCTCGTGCCGGATCACCGGACGCGGCGAGAACGTCGAGGCGTTGGATTTTTCGCCGAGTGGCTACTGCCTTCTGCTGCTGCCGGACCTGCACGCGTCGACACCGGCTGTGTATGCCGCGTGGGACACCGAGCCGACTTCCAGTGCGGCATCGGCAGTCGCCTGGCCTGGAACCGGTGCAGCCCCCGAAGAGTGGCTGGCGAGCTGCTTTAATGACCTGCAGCCGGCTGCAATCCGCTTGTTTCCGCGGATCGCAGATATACTTGATAAAGCAAAGGACATCTGCGCCCGGCCGGTCATCCTGACCGGCAGCGGTAGTGCGATGTTTACGGCCTTCGATGACGCCGCCCTCGCCAATCGAATGGCCAGGCGTATTCTTGAGAAACTGGATGTACGTACTCTCGTCGTGCCTTTTAGAAACAAGGGCAGGCAAGAAGTTGCCGGAGGTGCAACATGCAGATCACGGAAGTTCGTGTAAGGCTCGTCCCGGATAATGGTCAGAGGCTCAAGGCATACTGCACCGTTACCCTCGACAGCGAGTTCGTGGTGCGCAATCTGAAAATCATTGAGGGCAACAACGGGCTGTTTGTCGCCATGCCTTCCCGCAAACTTGCCGACCGCTGCAATAAGTGCGGCGCCAAGAACCACCTGCGGGCTCGGTTCTGCAATGAATGCGGCGCCAAACTGGCGGAAAACCGCATCCTGCGCGACGACCAGGGAAAGCCCAAGCTCAACATCGACATCGCCCACCCGATCGATTCGGCCTGCCGCCAACGCCTCGAGCAACAGATCCTCGATGCGTACAACAACGAGCTGCAGGAATCCAAGCAGCCCGGCTATAAGCCCAAGGACGATCAGGCGAACGATTTTTTCCTGATGCCTCAGCATGAGTCGCCAGAGTAGCACTGATCCCTCACGCGTACATCAGGAGCAAGAAAAGCAGCCTGGACTGCATCTGGCTCGCCCGAACGTCCCGGCTGTTGTTGTGCCTTGGTTGATGGTCTTCGGTTGTTGATCGGCCGACGGGTCGCCGTCGGCCGACACGCTTTCCTCGGAATCAAATCGGCTGTACCGATCTTCCCACGCCACCAACAGCGGATACAATGCGCGTATGAAGACAAAACGTATCCGCGAGTGTTTGTTTGCATTTAATAGTCGGTATGTACCGCTTGCTGCTGTTACGCTTGTGACACTGTCGCTGCCCGCGGTGCTGCTCGCCGCGGCCTCCAGTCAACCCGCCGAACGTGATCTGCCGTTCATCAATCCCCGGATCAGTGCCGATCCGCCGCAGGGTCTGCTGGTGGACGCCTGGTACCGCCTGCAACTGGGCGACCAGCCGATGGGGTACATGCGTACCGCCATGCAGCGCAAGGGCGACCGCATCGAATCGCTCGACTATACCCAGATCCGCATCTCACGAGGCCCCATCACAATCAAGGTGATTGTCAAGACCGTCGCGATCGAAACCGTTGATGGGCGGCCGGTCGAGATGCATACCGAGCAGGTCATGGGCAGCCAGCCGATGCGCTATGACGCCGTCTTCCATGACGACAAGACGATCGACCTGCGCATCACCCAGAGCGGCAATACGATCGACAGGCGTATCCCGGCCGACCCCGATACCACCCTTCCCTGGGGCAAGACACTGGGCATCCTGCACGGCCAGCCGAGGCCCGGCGAGAGTTTCGTCGAACGGACCTACTCATTTGTTTCGGACACCAAACCCGTCGAGGTCGACAACCAGTACAAGGGCAAGACAGAGCTTCACCTTGCCGACAGGCCGAACGGTTCCGGCCCTTCGCTATGCCGTTAAGAATCCAGGCTTGGCCAGTCCCGGCGAGGCGATCTGCGAGCCTGCGGCTGCTGGTCCCCCTCAAGCTCGATGTGCCCGTCATCAGTTCGATGGTCCTGACTGCCACGATCGCCTCGCGACAGCAGGCGACGGCTGCAGACAATGGCCCGCCGGCCGAACTGTTTGAGAGCCTTATGCTGCGCGCCCGCGTCAAGGGGGATATCAATCCCGGCCAGGCGCCGTCCGTCGTCTACACGATGAAGACGAAAGACGAAGCAAAACTGATCGACATCATTCCGACCGGCATGCAGAAGGTGATCAGCCGGCAGCCGCGCGGTATCCGGCTGCGGGTCACTCGCCGTGACCAATCCGTTCACGAGCCGCCGGCCGCCCCTCTGTCTTCGGAACAGCTGGCGATCTACCGGAAGGCCTCCGCCTATGCCAACAGCGACGACCCGGTCATCAAAAAGATGGCGGTGGCTGCAGCCGGAAAGGAAACGAATCCGCTACACGTCGCCCAACGTCTCACGCAGTACGTTTTCCACGCGATGAAGCACAAGAATCTTGACGTCGCCTTCGCCACCGCCAGCGAAGCGGCTCGTACCCTCGAAGGCGACTGCACCGAGCATGCCGTCCTGCTGGCCGCCCTGGCCCGCGCCGCCGGCCTGCCGAGCCGGGGCGTCCTGGGCATGGTGGCATTGCCTGCCAGCTACGGCGGCGGCGAGATTACGTTCGGCTATCACATGTGGACGCAAATCTACGTAAACAACTGCTGGCTGGATTTCGACGCCGCACTCGATCAGCCGCGCCCCGATGCGACGCATATCGCCCTGGGCATTACCGACCTGTCAGACTCTGCCATGCCGCAGGAATCGGTCAAGACCTTCACCCAACTGGCCGGCACGGTTCAACTGACCGCCGAGCCTTGCCAGTAAGAGTGCTGAGTCGCTTGGCGCGGCGAGCGTTACGCGTGACGCCCTCCCTGTCACACTACTCCCACTCGATCGTACTGGGCGGCTTGCTGGAGATATCGTAGACCACCCGGTTGACGCCCTTGACCTCGTTAATGATCCGGTTGGACGCCTGCGCCAGCAGCTCGTAATCGACCCGGGTCCAGTCCGCCGTCATGAAGTCGGTCGTATCGACGCAGCGGATCGCCGCGACGTTCTGCCCCTCGTAGGCCCGCGCGTCGCCCATCACCCCGACGCTCGAAACCGGCAGCAGCACGACAAAAGCCTGCGCGATCTTGCGGTACCAGCCGGCCGCGCGAATCTCCTCCAGCAGAATCGCATCCGCCTCGCGCAATATCTCCAGCCGCTCCGGAGTAATATCCCCGATCACCCGCACCGCCAATCCCGGCCCCGGGAACGGGTGCCGCCAGACGATCTCGTCCGGCAGCCCCAGCTGCTCACCGACCTGCCGCACCTCGTCCTTGAACAGTTCGCGGAACGGCTCGATCAGTTCGAACCCCAGCTCCGCCGGCAGCCCCCCGACGTTGTGATGCAGTTTGATATTCGCTGCCGTTCCCGCGACGTTATGGCCAGACTCGATAACGTCGGGATACAACGTTCCCTGTGCGAGGAACCTGGCATTGGGAATGCTTCGAGCCTGGGCCTTGAATACCTCGATGAACTCATGGCCGATGATCTTGCGTTTCTCCTGTGGGTTCTTGACGCCGCGCAGCCGGGACAGGAAACGCTCCGCCGCGTCCACTACCCGCAGGTCCATATGGAAGTGCCCGCGGAACGTCGCCTCGACCACCTGCGCCTCTTTGAGCCGCAGCAGACCGTTGTCGACGAAGATGCATGTCAGCCGGTCGCCCAGCGCCTTGTGCAGCAGCACCGCCGCCACCGACGAATCAACGCCGCCGCTGAGCCCGCAGATCACCCGCTCATCCGGCTGGACCCGCTGGCGGACACCTTCGACCGTTTCGTCGATGAACGAGCCGATCTTCCAGTCGCCGCTGCAGGCGCAAACTTCATACAGGAAATTCCGCAGGATCTGCGACCCGTGAGGCGTATGGGTAACCTCCGGGTGGAACTGCACACCATAGACGGGCCTGCTGGCGTGCTTGACAGCCGCAATCGGGCAGCTCGGCGTCTGGGCCAGCGGCACAAACTCCGCCGACAGCTCGTTGACCACGTCTCCATGGCTCATCCAGACGGTCATCTGTTCGGGCACATGCGCCAACAACTCGTCCGGATTGACGATCGACAGGTGGGTCCTGCCATACTCCCGCGCCTTGGCACTGGCCACTTTGCCGCCCAGCAGCAGGCAGGCCAGCTGCAGACCATAGCAGATCCCCAGCACCGGCAGCCCCATCTCCAGCAGCGCCTTGTCGCACCGCGGCGCCCCCGGCTCGTACACGCTGGCCGGCCCGCCGGAGAAGATGATCCCCGCCGCGTTCATCTCGCGCAGCCGGTCCGGAGTAACCGTAGGCGGCACAATAACGCTGTACACATGATTCTCGCGGACCCGCCGCGCGATCAGTCTGTGTGTACTGCGACCCGAAATCGATAACCGCAATCGTCTGCCTCATTGGACGGTCCTGTCGCTGGAACCCCGGTCCGCCGGCAGTCCCATAACAGGCCGCCCGGCCGACCAGGAAACCGCTCATTTTAGCGGCTGGTTTCGATTTGGCCACCAACGACCGGTTTACTCGAATTGGAGGGCAAGTTGCAGAACAGGCATGAAACAGACGTTCGATGCAAAATCCGGGCCAGCCGTATCCGCCGGCGCCCCCCAGGGCCCCTACGCTGCCGTACTACTTGCCGGCGGCGACTTCCTCTCGGCTGGCCACCAGGTCGAGAATCCTCTGCGGGATCTTCTCCAGTGATAACGTATGATCGACGCCGCCGTGCAGGATCGCCTCTTTCGGCATGCCGAATACCACGCAACTCGCCTCGTCCTGGGCGATCGTCTGCGCCCCCGCCTCCTTCATCTGGCGCATCCCCGCAGCCCCGTCATTGCCCATCCCCGTCAGGATCACCCCCACCGCATTCGCCCCGGCGTATCGTGCCACCGACTTGAACAGCACATCCACGCTCGGCCGGTGTCGACACACAAGCGGGCCGGTCTTGACCTGCACCTTGTACCGGGCACCGCTTCGCCGCAGCAGCGTATGATAGTTGCCCGGCGCAATCAGCACCCGTCCAGGTATCACCGAGTCGCCGTCCTGCGCCTCCTTCACCTCCATTGCGCACAGACCGTTCAGCCGATCGGCGAACGATCGGGTGAAATGCTCCGGCATGTGCTGAACGATCACGGTGCCGGGACAGTTGGCTGGCATGGCAGTAAGAACTTGCTGCAACGCCTGCGTACCGCCGGTCGATGCCCCGATCGCCAGTACCGTGTCCGTCGTCCGCGTCATCGCCCGACACCGCATGATCGGCCCCGCTTCCTGCAGAGTATCGCAACGCCTGCCCACCCTTGCACTCGCCGCGGCCTTGATCTTGTCGACCAGTTCTACGGACATGTCGCCTACGCTGTAGGCCGAACCCGGCTTACACAGCACTTCGATCGCTCCCGCCTCCAGCGCCTCCAGCGCCACTGGCCCCCTCGCTGCCGTAAGAGATGAGATCACCACTACCGGCAGCGGATGGTAGCACATGAGCTTTCGCAGAAACGCAATGCCATCCATCCGCGGCATCTCGATGTCCAGCGTGATGACATCCGGCTTCATCTGCACGATCATGTCGCGAGCCACATACGGGTCCGGCGCGGTCCCGATCACCTCGATCAGCGGATCTCGTGACAGCTCCTGCGAAAGAACACTTCGCACAACCGCCGAATCGTCCACGATCAGTACACGAATCATGTTGCCCCCACGTCCATCGTCAGCCGCAGCAGCACCAGGCAGTCATCCGCCACGAAGCCGAGCGTCCGCTCATCCCTCGCCAGTGCTTTCACCGACGCTTCGTCCGCATCCTGAACCTCCGGAATCGACAGGTCGAACACCGGTTCCTCGCCCGCCATCGCCGTCAGGATGTGCCCGCACGTCACGTTCAGAATCTCTTTGAGGGAGTCCATCGCCCGTTCCGCTACGAACCCCTCCTCCGCGTCCATTCCGAGCACGTTGGCTGCGATCTCTACGCAGGAATCCTTTGGTACCGCCATCACCAGCTGCCCGCGCAGCGGCCCGGAAAACGACATCGTCGCCTGCACGAACGCCTGGCCCGAAAGCGGCAGATCCTCCTTTTCGGCCGGCTCCCCGAACATAAAGGCCGTCTTTTCCATCACGCTGACGAACACCTCGGTGACCACGTCTTTACAATTGGCTTGCATGAGGCACCTCGATCACTTGCTCGACGACCTCGCGGATCTCTTCTGGCTTGAAAGGTTTTCGCAGATAGGCCCGCGCCCCCTTAGCCTTGAGATTGCCGATCCGCGTGGCGCTGCCCTCGGTCGAAACGATCACAACAGGGATCGTCGCCAGCATACCGTCCTGGCTCATCTGCTCGACCATCTCCACACCGCCCATTACCGGCATGTTGATGTCCGCAAACACCAGGTCCACCCACTCCCGGCCGAGCACCTCCAGAGCCTCTTTGCCGTTGCCGGCCTCGAAGAGTTCCTTCACCGGGACGTTCGCCAGCTCCAGCGACTTGATGATGACGGCTCGAACAATCTGCGAGTCGTCCACTACCAGGATATTCAGTGCCATAGTACCGCCCCTATCTGCCCGCTCTCAGACCGCAATCGCCATCTGACGGACCACTGACCACTGGCTGCTTGCCATCTTCCTGACCGTTCTGCCTTCTCCAGGTGCAACGGACCACTGGCCACTGCCGTTTCCAGCCACCCGCCGCTTACAGATCCACTTCCTTCCCGCCCGACTTGATCGTCGTGCGTCCGGAGTCCATGTACAGATGCATCGTTCGCGACGCACTGCCTCCGACGTCTTCGGCACCGACCATCACGTTGTTCTTCCAGAGCATTTTGCGTACAACGGTGTGATTGCGTTCGCCGATCTTGAACAGTCCCTTCTCATCCAGCAGATTCGCCCCGCCCGCCACCTTCGCCACCAGTCGCCGCCGGTCAGCCCCCAGATCGAACACCGCCTGCAGCAGCTTTGCCACCCCCGTATCGGTAAACATGCACGGATTGCCCTGCGCCTTGGCAGGATCGATTTTCGATAGCGGCAGCATGCAGTGAATCATGCCGCCCACGTTAGCAACCGGGTCATACAGGCTCAGCCCGACGCACGAGCCCAGCGAATACGTCACCAGGACGTCCTCGTAACGGTTGGACACCTGCATCTCTGCGATCCCGATAACATGTTGCACGGTTCAAACTCCATCAAACCGTCGCCACGCCCGGCTGTCCCCGATTCTCCCTGCGCGACTCCAGCTGCCTGTTACGGCTTCATGTAAATCGATGGCCGGACCACCTTGAGGTCCATCAGCATCCCCGTCAGACTCTCGGCATGCCCCACCATCAGGTAGCCGCCCGGCCGCAGCAATCGCCCGATCTCCCCCAGAAGCCTGCGGCGTACGTCATTATCGAAATAGATCATGACGTTCCGGCAGAACACGATGTCGAAAGGCCCGCGCATCGGGTATGGCGGCTCGGCCAGGTTAAGTCGCCCGAACGTCACCAGGCCCTTTCACCTGCTCGCCTGACCGCATATGCACCTCGTCGTCCCGCCGACGCATTTCGAAGTACCGCTTCAGCAGGTCCCCTGGCACCCCCTTCATTTTCGCCGCCGGGTAGACGCCCGCCACGCACTCGCGCAGAACACGTGTCGAGATATCCGTCGCCAGGATCTTCGCATCGATCCCCGGCTCCTTGATCGTCTCCAGAAGCGTCATCGCGATCGTATACGGCTCCTCGCCCGTCGAACTCGCCGCCGACCAGACCCGCACCCGACGCTGCCCCTTGGCGATCCACTTGCCCACGGTTTCCGACAGGAACTGGAAATGCTCCGGCTCACGGAAGAAACTCGTCACATTCGTGGAGATCGCATCGAGCAGCTGCACCGTCTCGTCACCGCTGTTGTCCTCCATCACGTGTCGCAGGTACTGCCGGTAGTCAGCCATCCCCAGGCTGCGCATCCGCTTGCCGACGCGGGCCGCCACCAGGGCCTCTTTGCTCGGGCCCTAGGGTGATGCCGCTTTTGTCGTAGACGATCCGTCGGAATTTTTCGAATGTCGCTGTATCCATGATACTAATGTGTATCGGCCCGTCTGGCCCGCCCTTTCAGTTATGCCCGACGCCTCAGCTGAATCTTGGCGCGCTATCAGCACCATATGGCCGCGGCATACCGCTGGCTTTCGCCCCCACCCGTTCCGTAACCTAAAGATGGACACTTTCGGCATTTCTGTCTTATAATCGAACCGAACAGATCTTGGTATCCAGAGAGCAGGGTTTTCCGTGCCCCGACCTTGAAGGCCAGCGCCATGACAGATGACGACCAGAGACTAAGAGCCCTCTCACCGGCCGTACAGCAAGTCAATACGGTCCTGGACATCCCTGTCGTCATGCGCAGCCTGGTCGCCGCAGCCATGGAACTGACCGGGGCTGTCAGCGGCGGCTGCAGGCCTTATGACCGGCGACTGCATGGTCTTTACCGAATACAACGACCACGGTCACCTCATACCGGTCGAGTGCAGGTGCCCTGCCGGCTACGGCATTCCCGGATTGATCATCCAGACTCGTGCCCCCTACACGACGGACGACGCCGCTCATGACCCCCACGTAATCCCGGAGATCCACCAGATCCTCAGATTCCGCACCCTTGCCAATGTTCCTATTATCAGCCCCGCGGGAACGCTACTGGGCTGTTTCCAGATCCACGACAAGGCCGGCGGGCCTTTCACCCAAAACGATGTCGACATGTTGACGGACCTGGCAGCCACCGCCGCCGTGGCCCTGGAAAATGCACAGATCCTCCTGGATCGCACGAAGACCGCAGAGGCCCTGCACGAAAACGTCGACGATCTGTCCGAGTCGCGAAACATGCTCCGACTCGTCATGGACACCATCCCCGTCCGTGTTTTCTGGAAGGACACGACCTGCACTATCTAGGCTGCAATACCCGCTTCGCCGAGGACGCCGGCCAAAAATCCCCTGAAGACGTTATCGGCCGACCGACTACGACATGGCCTGGCACGACCAGGCAGACCGCTACCGCGCCGATGACTAGAGCGTCATCTCCTCCGGCGAGGCAAGACTCAACTACGAAGAACCGCAAACGGCGCCCGACGGCCAGTCATTTGGCTGCGCACCAGCAAGATCCCTCTTCGTGATGTCGGAGGCAGGATCGTCGGATTATTCGGATCGTACGAGGACATCACCGATAAGAAACACACGGAAGAGGCCCTCCGCATCAGCCGGCAACGCTTCGACCAGATCGCCGAACGAAGCTCCATGGTCTGGGAAGTCGATGCCGAAGGACTCTACACCTATGTCAGCAACGCTTCCGAAGCGATCCTCGGCTACCACCCCGACGAACTGGTCGGCAAGATGCATTATTACGATCTCCATCCCGTCTGCCGGCCGCGATGAGTTCAGGCAAGACAACGCAAGCCGTCTTCGCCAGGAGAGGCACGTTCCGTGACCTGCCCAACCCCGCCCTGACCAAAGATGGGCGAACAGTCTGGCTCACCACCAACGGTGTGCCCTTTTTCGATCCCGATGGCAACCTCCTGGGATACCGCGGCATGACAATGACATCACCGACCGCAAGCGTGCCGAAGATACCCTGCGTGAAACACATAGCCGACTGATGGCCACCCTCGACGCCCTTCCCGGACCTGCTGTTTATTCTTGACCAAGAGGGACGCATCTATGATTACCGCGCCCCGCATCCCGAACTGCTTTATGCCCCCCCGGAAAAGTTCATTGGCCGCCGGATGGCCGACGTGCTCCCGCCTCCAGCCGCCGCGATCATCGACGCCGCAATTGCTGACGCCGTCGCCCATGGCGGCCGCGCACCAGGGATCGGTCTATCCACTGTCAACCCCCGCCGGCCTCCGCTGGTTTGAGTTATCCATCGCCGCCCAGGACGACCTGGAGGATCCCCGGAGCCCGTTTCGTCATCACTTGCTCACGATGTCACCGACCTCAAACGTGCGCGAGGCTCGGGCTCAAAGCCGCCAACGAAAAACTCGAACAACGCGTCGCCGAACGCACCGCCGAAGTCGAACGCCGCGCCAAACAGCTGCAGGCCCTCGCCGGGCAGCTCACTCGCGCCGAAGAACAGGAACGCCGCCGGATCTCCCAGATGCTCCATGACCACCTCCAGCAGACGCTCGCGGCCGCCAACCTCCAGATCCAGATACCGCTGCAATCGCCTGACCGACCCCAAATCGAAAGACTCGATCGTCAGGGTCGAGATGCTGCTGAAACAGGCACTTGATGCCTCACGAAATCTCGTCTACGAATTGGCGCCGCCAAGTCTCTACGAAATCGGCCTGCGCGGAGCCATCGAGTGGCTCGGCCGCCAGATGCACGACAAGTACGGCCTGGTGGTCCGCGTAACAAGTGACGATGGCAGCAGATGCCCAGCATGGACGTCCGTGTCTTCCTGTTCCAGGCCACTCGCGAATTGTTGTTCAACGTCGTCAAACACGCTATGGTCAACCGCGCGGAGGTCCACCTCGAAGGCCTCCCCGACGGCCGAGCCCGCATCACCGTCTCCGATCGCGGCGTCGGCTTTGCCGTCGCCACGCCCCAGCCGGAACAAGCAACCCTGACCAGCTTCGGCATGTTCAATATCCGTGAACATATCGAATGGCTCGGCGGCACCATGGAGGTCACCAGCGCTGAAGGGCAAGGCACTTCCGTCAGTCTCACTGTGCCCCATGTGGAACCGACCGAAAAGATCAAACCTCCGCCACCAGCCCTGGCGCCGCAGGTCGCGGCCGCTGCACCCCCTGCCGGGGCTGTCGAGACCCTCCGTCCGCAGGATCCGCGTCCTGCTGGTCGACGACCACGAAGTGATGCGTCGGGGACTGGCCACTCTCGTCGGCAATGAGTCGGACATGGAGGTGATAGGCCAGGCGTCCGACGGCCCGACGTCTATTGCCATGTGTCGGGAGCTAGTCCCCGATGTGGTCACCATGGACGTGAGCATGCCCGGAATGGATGGCATCGAAGCCACCCGCCGCATCAAGGCCCAGTCCCCCGCTGTAAGGATCATCGGGCTGTCGATGCATGAAGATGCCGTAATGGCCCAGCAGATGCACGAGGCCGGCGCCGACGCCTACCTCAATAAGGCCTGCCCCCCGTCCGCCCTGGTGGAAAAGATCCGCGAGTGCGCCACCCCCCAGCCCGCTGCCATTTCCTGAAGTGGCCGTTGCCCTGAAAGCCCCGAGCGTCAGCCGGGGTTGTAGTTGTAACAGTTGTGGCTGTAAAAGTTGTGGTTGTGGTCGCGGCTGTTAGTTTGTGTTCTCGCCCATTCGGAATATCTTCCGAAGGTAAACCAACTCCCCGTAAGCAGTGTCACCTCTCAGTGACATTCTCACCCTGCGCCAGCTTCACCAGCCCCCCAACATCGAGGATCAGCCCCACAGTCCCATCAGCCATGATCGCCCCGCCCGATACGCCCTGCGTCCCCTGCATGCACTCGCCAAGGCTCTTGATCACAATCTGCTGCTGCCCGAGCAGATCGTCGATCAGCAGACCTACCTGCCGGCCTTCATCCTCCACCACCGTCACGATGCCCTTCGTCGCATCCTGCTCGGCCCCGGAGATCTCAAACAGCCTGTCCAGCCGGAACAGTGGCACGAGTCGTCCTTCCATGTCCATCATCTCGCCCTGGCCTAGCACCGTCGACAGGTCCTGCTCCTGCGGCCGGACCGAACGCACCACCGACAACGTTGGGATGACATACCGCCGGTCCGCCACACGGATTACCATGCCGTCGATGATGGCAAGCGTCAGCGGCAGTTTGATACTGAAAGTCGTCCCCTTGCCGGGTGTGCTCTGGATCTCGATCTGCCCGTGGAGTTGCTCGATATTGCGTTTGACCACATCCATTCCGACGCCCCGGCCGGACACATCCGTCACGGCCTTGGCGGTCGACAGGCCCGGCGAGAAGACCAGGTTCCAGACCTCCGCATCCGTCAGTTTCGCATCCGGCGCCACAAGCCCGCGATCGATCGCCTTGGCCAGGATCGATTCGCGGTTCAGACCCCGACCGTCGTCGGCGATCTCGATGTAGATGCTGCCGCCCTTGTGGAAGGCACGCAGTCTCCACGCGCCCGGTCTCCGGCTTGCCCGCCGCTCGCCGCTCGTCAGCCGTCGCCTCCAGCCCGTGATCGACCGAGTTACGGACCATATGCACCAGCGGATCGCCGATGCGGTCGACAACCGTTTTGTCCAGTTCGGTATCATCGCCCGTCGTGACGAAGTCGATCTGCTTGCCGAACTTCTTGCCCAGGTCCCGGACCAGACGGGCCATCTTCTGGAACGTCGCGCGAATCGGCACCATCCGCAGCGATGTGCCGGTCTCCTGCAGTTCCCGGGTGATCTTGTCCAGCTGCGTCAGCTGCCGTATCAGGTCCTGCGAAGCCACGGTCCGCAGCGCCGGACTCTGACTGACCATCGACTCGGCGATCACCAGTTCCCCGATCGTGTCCAGCAGCCGATCGAGCCTTTCCGCGTCGATCTTGACGACTTCCTTGACGGCCACGGCCGCCTGCGAGCTGCCTGCTGCCGCCTGCGACCGAAGTGCATGGGCAACCTCCCTGGCCTGCACCCGGCCCTCGTTGACGAGAACCTGCCCGATCTTGCCCTCAACCTGCCCCTGCGACTGCCGCCGCACCGCCTCGTCGATCACCTCGGGACTGACCGCCCCTTGATCGACCAGGATCTCGCCGGTCAGCCGCTGGCCCGTCCGCACCGTGCCTTCTCTGCCCTCGGACGGGTCTGGAACCTTCCCGGACGCCACTGCCGCAATACGCTTCAGCAGAGGCGGTATTGTCGCATCCGCTGCCGGGGCTCTGCCGGTCTCAAGGCCGTGGCGTACCCCCTGCACCAGGCGGCGCAGCGCATCGACCGCGTCAAATGCGGCGTCGATCGCCGGTCCTGCCAGCACCATCTCGCCCTTGCGCCCCTTGTCCAGCAGGTTCTCCGCCTCGTGAGCCAGTCCACGGATCTCATCAAGCCCCAGGCATCCTGCCACACCCTTGATGGTATGGAACGCCCGGAACACCGCGTTGATCGCCTCTGCATCCTGCGGGCTGGTCTCCAACGTCAGCAGATGAACGTCAGCCGCCTCCAGATGCTCCGCCGCCTCACACACGAAGTCCTGTAACAGGCTGATGTCAACCTGCCCAACCGCGCCACCGGGGAAAGCATTGCCCGTCTCCGCCGCACCGCCCGAGGCACCGGCATCCGGTTCGCTGCCGGCCGGACTCGTCTTAGCGGATGCATCCGACTTTGGCACCGCGAGGGCGTATTCTCCCTGGGCGCGGGCTCGCTGGGCAATACCGCCAGCGCCTGCTCAACCGACGCCGGCATCGGGCATTTGCCCGCACACGCCTGGAACGTCTGGGCAAGCCAATCCTTCACCTGCAACAACCCGTCGACCAGGTCGCTCGGCGTCGACAGCCCCAGGGCATCTTCCGTGGCATGACACATCTTTTCCACGTCGTCCAGCCCCATGATGGCCGCTTCGCCCTTCAGCGTATGCAGCAACCGCTGGAGGGCCTGCAGGCCATCCATGTCCTCCGTCTTTTCCAGCGACAGGATCATCCGCTCCATCTCGTCCAGGACGCTGTCCTGTCGCGTCAGGAATTCGCTGTAAAGTTTTGCATCCACATTGACCGGCAACGGTCGGCTCGCCGATCCCGTCTCTGCCGGCACCGCGCCCGCCTTCTCCGCCTCTTGTTCCGCCAAAGCGGATGGTGAACCGCTCGATTGCGGCTCGGCCAGCCAGAGTTCCGGCGGGAAGCTGCCCTCGTCGGCCGGCCGCCCGTCCCGAAGGATCTCCTGCAACGCGCATACCGTCTGCGTCACGATCTCCAGTGCCGCCGGCGGATCCGCCACGTCGTTGAGGATGACCTTCTCGATCACCTCCATCGCCGCGGCCGTCGCCCGCACGACCACGGTCGGCTGCCCGTCTTCCGTCGCCTGCCGACTGATCTCGGTGAATCGTGTGTGCAGTTCCGCCAAGGCCTGAAGATCCGTCGGTTCGACCAACACGATCGCCTCAGCCACAGCCTCGATCTTCGCCTGAATTGTGTTGTCTTCCGCTGGCATTAGATCCTTCCCATATGCAACACGACCGCCGCTGACGGCCAGTCACGACGCATAATCGCATTGTCCGTTCGACTCCAAGCCCTTTGAGACCATCGACCATCGGCCAGAAGGGTTTAGGTAATTGCCGCACAGAGACCGATAATGTTGCGGCAAGCAAGGACCGCCGGGAACGCCTGCCGGCAAAGCCACCCCGCCATCCCGGAGTCCGCCCACTTGAACAATCCTGTTGTAGTCCGAAAAGAAAGGTGATAGACTGAAAATCCAGCCTGATTTTTTGGGAGAGAGGTATATGTGCAAGATATTCATATTGGCCGCACTCGGCCTGCTCTTGGCAGCCGGCCATCCCGTGGCCGCCAGGGCCACAGTCCTGCAAGTCGGCCCTGATCGAGCCTTCGCGACAGTCCAACAGGCGTATAACGCCGCCCAAAGCGGTGACACCATCGAGATTATCTCGGGAACGTACTACAAGCCGGCCGGCTGGTGCGTTATCAGTAAAGACAACCTCACCTTCCGCGGTGTCGGCCCCACCCGGCCCGTCATCGACGGCGGCGACGGCACCCTCAACCTCAAGGGCATTTACCTCGTCAACTCGGACAACGTCACCTTCGAAAACCTTGAGATCTGCAATGCACGCGTCCCGGATGATTTCGGCGCGAATGGCGCGGGCATTCGTGGCCAGGGTGGCAAACTTACCGTCCGCAACTGCTACATCCACGATTGCGATAACGGCATCCTCAGCGGCACGGGCGGCCCGCAGACCTTCGAAAACTGCGAATTCGAGCACAACGGCTTCGGAGACGGTTACAGCCACAACATCTACGTCGGCGCCTGCGATTCCTTCACCATGCGTTTCTGTTACAGCCATGACGCCGTGGTCGGCCACCAGGTCAAAACCCGTGCGAAAAGAAATTACATCTACTGCAACCTGATCTCCGACGACAACGGCAGCGGCAGCTACGAGATCGACATCCCCCAGGCCGGCACCGACTACATCATCGGCAATGCCATCTACCAGGGCGGTACAGGCAATAAGACCATCATTACCTACGGCGAAGAGGCCCCCGTCAATCCAGACCAGCACCTCTATGTCCTCAACAACACGATCGTCAACGCGGTTTCCGGCGCCAACTTCGTCGTCAACCGCAAATCGACCCTGGCACTCGTGCAGAACAACATCTTCCAGGGGCCCGGCACCGCTACTATCGGCCAGATCGTTTCCCTCAACAACTGGGCGACCAACAATGCCTCCCTGCTCAATCCGGCCAGTTATGACTACCGACTGACCGCCGCCTCAACCGGCGCCCTGAACGCCGGCACCCTCCCCGATCCCGCGACGGGCATCGACGGCACCAGTCTCGTAGCGACGCTGCAGTACAGCGCCCCGTGCGGCTGTGAGGCACGCCCGGCGGACGGCTCCATCGACATCGGCGCCTTTGAGACTGGTACGGCCAACCAGCCGCCCGTGGTGGATGCCGGCCCCGATCAGGTCGTCGAAGTGCCCGGCACGGCAACGCTGGCGGGTACGGTTACCGATGACGGCCTGGGCACTGCACCCGGCACCCTGACAACCAGCTGGACCCTCGTCGGGGGGCCTTCGGGCGGAACCGCCGCCTTAGCCGATCCCCACGCCCTCAGCACGACGGCCACTTTCACTGTATCCGGCGTCTACGAGTTCCAGCTGACCGCTTCCGATGGCGTCCTCAGCAGCATCGACTACACGACAGTCGCATACGACATCCCGCCCGTTGTCACAGTAAGCCCGGACCAGGTAGTCGCAACCACCACCTTGCCGGTCGAAGCGTACATCAACGGGCTGATCGTCGACCCCGACGAGGTCCCGGCGCCGCAGCCGGTTTACAGTTGGAGCGTAATCAGCGGTCCGCCCGGTGCTGTCGTTACCTGGGCCAATTCGCGCTACCCCATGGTGACCTTCGGCGCACCCGGCACCTACCTCGTCCAGCTTCACGCCTACGACGGCGCTCTGGCCACCGACAAGAACGTCACGATCACGGTCAACCAGACCAGCAATAGCGCCCCGCTTGTTGAGGCGGGCACCGACCAGGTCATCGAATTACCCGGTTCTGCTCAACTGGCTGGCTCAGCCAGCGACGACGGCCTGCCCAACCCCCTGCAGCACCTGATGCACGTGTGGACGACGATCGATGGTCCAGGCACGGTCACGTTCCAGGACTCCCACTCACTGGTCACCAGCGCCAACTTCAGCGTCGCCGGCACGTACACCCTGCAACTGCTGGCCTCCGACACCGAACTGACCGCCACTGACACCGTCATGATTGCGGTCAATCCGCCGCCCGCCGTCCAGGTCGAACGCGCCCCCGGCCTTCGTCTACGAAGGCCGCCAGGTCACTCTGCGACAACAGGGATCGACCCCGATCTTCGCCCGATGACATGGCTCTGGACGCAGACCGCCGGCGCGCCTGCGGCAATGTCCGACGCCACCACGCCGACCGCCACGCTCACCGTCCCGTACATTCCCAGTGCCGATGACGCCCTCCTGACCTTCCAGGCCACGGTCTCCACCGACAACGGCGGCCGGGCCAGCGAAACCGTCACCTTGCAGGCCTACATGGCCGGTGACGCAAACCACGACAACCGCGTCAATATCGGCGACCTTCAGTCACTTGCCGCGGCATGGTCAAGCTCGACAGCCGGCGGCAACTGGAACGTCAATGCAGATTTCAATGACGACGGCCACATCAACATCGGCGACCTGCAGCTGCTCGTGAGCAACTGGAATCGCTCGCTGTAACAGCCAGGAGAGACAAACGGGTTACAGAACCGCCCCGACCCTGGATTTGAGGACATGCGGAGCAGGCACGCCCCAAAGGTTCCGGCAGCGCCGGTCGGCAGGAGAATGAGCACAAAGCGGTCCCAGAGAGGTTGTCAGTATGCCTCCTGAACACCCGTCGCCACAAACGCGCTCTTCTGACCATACGGCTTGATGAACCACTCGCTGTAACGAACCCGCAGCATGTGACTTCGCTCCAGCGTCTCCTTGATCCGGCTGGCCACGCTCTCGTCAGTTACCGAGAACTCCCACATTTCTGGAGCATCCCCCAGCCGTTTGTGCATGGTCCATGTATTCGTAATCAGCGCCCCCTCCCACACGTCCCCATGCTGACCAAACACGCGCAGCTCGCCAACTTTTTCGCCGCACGAATGGTCCGGACACAGACCGGCCGTGAACGCATGGATACCGAACAAAGCCGCACCGATCAGAACAACCAGGCTGAAGTATTTCACCAGATGGCCTCCATTGACGTCTGCTTTGTGATGAAACCATCAGACCACGAGTCGCCAGGACGTGCGATGATTTCCCGGCAATCGGCAGTCTCCGAGCCGCAATCTCTCTCTAACGCAGCACGCGCACGGTGATTCCCGGAAGAGACGCTCCACCTGCGTCTGACCCTGCCGACAGTCACCTGTCGGCTTGACGATCGGGCGCGCAAAGCGACCCTCTTTGCACATGGAACAACACCAGCACTTGCGGCATCACGACTTGTTTTATCCAGACTATAAGCCGAAGCGGCGCATGTCAATCAGACGTGGCTGCCAAACAACGATCTTGGATCCGACAGATCCCATCTCAGGCATGCAAGCCCGGCAGATGCATATACTTGCCTTCGCCGGGCGTTAATGAGCGATACGTTCCCCCGATACCGACGCCCCATCCCCCTGCCCGCTGGCGTTCGGCGTAGCGTAGTAAAAGGCCGTCGACCCGAACAGGGCCTTCACCCGCGGCGCAAAGATCTCGATCTTGACAGCGATACCATCAGCAAACGGCACAAAATCGCCGATCATCCACCGGTACTGATCCACGCGCGTCGGATCGCTAAGGATGTCAGTCGACAGATGAATCCGCAGGAGTCCATGGAACGGCCCGATGCCCGAAGCAGGAAACGGCGGATCCGCAGGAACAGACACCTCGGGCACAAGCGATGAATTGTTGTAGTAATACCCCCCGTTATAGGCATCCTCCATCCCCGTACCATTCAGCACCCGCTGCGACGATTTCCCCGGATTGACCACGATTACATCATCGCCCTCCAGCAGGGGTGCTCCCCCTGCCACCGTCGAGAAATACAGCAGGTTCCCTACGTAATGCCCGCTGCCCGCCGCATCCAGCAACACATGATACCGCAACTGCGGATTCGTATGCTCCTGACGGTAAACAGCGTGCAGATAGCCGGCATCCGTCGCCGGCGACGCCGGATCGTATTCAAGCCGCCCGGATGCGATCGCGATCTTCCCACGCGTCGTATTCCGCAGCGCCACCGTCACGCCACTGCGATACGGCATCGGCCAGTAGCAGTAGTAGCCCTCCGGCCCATCCGTCCCCAGCGGAAGAGAACGGTATGGCACGCGTTTATGCCCAGCCCCAAAGAAGTGGGACACCGGCACGTCAATCGCTGACTCCGCCTCTGCGCCGTACCGCACCTCGAGACGCAACCCATCCAGCTCCGCATCCGTCACCCTATCTGGCATCTTCAGGTGCAGGGCCCGGATCGTTCCGTCCCCTTCCAACTGCCATAACACGGCAGCCTGCCCCTGCCGGCACCACCCGTTCCGCAACCGTCAGCGACTTCGCCCTCGGACACGACCCCGCGGGGTTCTGTCCGACCTTGCTCATCATTCTGACCACAGCGTCCCGAACCCTGTGCCGCCCCTCATTCAGCCTGGCAGTAAATGGCGTAACATCGGTCCCCTTTGGCAAGCGGAGATAGTTATACTGGTAGTAATGATCCACCCCCTTCGGCGTTTCGGTAACAATCCGCAGACTCTTGCCGAAGACGATCGGCTCATAGCTGACTTGCCCACCCACGAGCGTCTCGACCAGCGGCTCCTGGAAATAGCCGCATCGACCGCCCAGCCACGCATCGCTGGTAGTATCCAGGCGTGTCTGGCCGTCGACGAGAACCCGGATCTTCACCCCCTGCGAGGCAACTGCGTGCGGCATCCAGAACCGCGTCAGCACACCAGGTCCCGGAACGTCCAGAACGACCGCCGGCTTCTGGCCAATGTAACGCCCCGCGGGAATCTGGTAGTTGCCGTAGTCGTCATCATTGCCCGACCGATCGTAACTGCTCGCCAGGCCGGCCCGCATACCCGCCCTGGCCCGTGGCAGATCGTTCCACTTCGCCAGCCACTCGTAGCCGCCGATTACCCCCGCTGACCCGCGGCACGACCAGGATCGCGACCAACCCCGCAACCAGACCGGCCCAAACGCTACCGCGACTTACTCTGCCTGAAAACATGGCCACCATTCTACCATCTACCGGCTGCGAAGCGATAGGGTCACTTCGCCACAGCAACGCCACTTTCGCGCTGATCACCTGACAGCGGCCGTCACCCGGGGCAGGCAATTACAATCTATATGAAGCATCCAGCACCGCATCTCTTCCGGCAGCGCGATCCTGCCCTGCTGCACAGCCACCGCGCGGCGCCGGATATCACAAGGCACCCCATGCGAAGTGCTGTTCCGGCAAAGGCCTCCGGCACCCCCTCACATTGCCAACCGGCCGAATCCTGCATAGACTTTGGCAATCTCTCTGTATTGGAACGGGGTGCCTTACTTACAACTCGGGAGTGAGTGTTCCCTCCTGGCGAGGTCATACTCATGAACTCGGGGGACACTGCGCCGCATGCGCCGAATCGTCTATCTGGCATGCCTGCTCATCCTCTTCGCCGTCGGGGCAGCCGGCCCGGCCCAGCCTGGCCAGGACCAGGTGCAGGTCGCCCTCGGCAAGGCTCAGATCTTCGGCGTCGACAACCGCACCGCCATCGCCGATACGACGACCTATCCGTTCTCCGCCGTCGGCCAGATCCTTGCCTACTACGGTACGGAGATCCACAGCGGTACCGGCGCGATGATCGGCAATAACACCGTAATCACCGCCGCACACATCGTCTATGACCAGACCCTCGGCTACCCGGACTCCATGGACTTCATCCCCGCAAGAAACGGTACCGACAAGCCCTTCGGCACCATCACCGTCATCGCCTCCTCCGTCCCCCAGCAATGGATCCAGAGCGGCAACGAGAACTTCGACATCGGCGTCCTTACAATCGCCACCGCTATCGCGGACGAAACCGGCACACTCCCCTACGGCGTCGTATCCGATTCCACGCTCGCCGGCCATACCCTCCAGTCGGCCGGCTACCCGAGCGACCTCGATAACGGCAACTCCATGTATTCCGCCCCCGGTCCCTATCTCGGCATCGAGGGCAACATGCTCCTTGAGGAAATCGACACCGAGCCCGGCCAGAGCGGCTCGCCCATCTGGCTTCAGGAAGGCGGCGACATCACGGTTGTGGCCACCCTGATAGGAACCCGGCAGACCATCGACTCGACAGGCCATGCCACCATCCAGGGCGTCGGATGCTACATCAGCCCCGACATCCTCGGCTGGATCCAGGGCACCATTCACGGCGACGCCGTCAACCAGCCGGGCACCACCGTCGTCATGGGCGAACAATGCGGCACCTGCGGCGCCGGGCTCGGCCAGGCCTTCCTCGCCATCATGCTCGGCTACGCCGCTTGTTTCATTTCTCGCCGTCGGCCCATCTGATGAACGTCGTTCTGCCGTTGGCGTTCCCAGTCCTCTCTGCGGCCTCAGCGCCTCTGCGGTGATAACCCTTGCCGAGGCCTGAATGCCCTTGTCGTTACTGCCCACTGCCGTTCAGCCCCCAGCCACCAGCACGCACAGCAGCGCCGGGTCCGGATACTCCACCGCCAGCACCAGCGGCGTCAGGGCCAGCCGCGTCGCCGTACGCAAACTCTCATGCCTGGCGATCACCGCGGCAATCGGCGGCGAATACCGGTAATACGCCGCCACAAACGCACGCCCCGGCGCGTTGGTCAGCAGGTGCCGATCACGGAAAAGCCGCAGCGCCGCCACGTGCGAGTCAAGATAACTGCCATATGCCGCCGTCGCGATAAAGCACGGGCTGCGAGGCACCGTCGCGCCGCTGGTGTCACTTCCACCGCCCGAACTGGCCCCTGTCACCCCCTGACCGGCCAACTGCACCGTCGCCTGCGGCGTCACCGGATCATCCGAATTGATCGTCAACACCGCCGTCTGTGCGCCCTGGGCAGCGGGGGTGAACGTTACTGTCACATCCGTCTGGTAGCCCGGCTCCAATTGGATGGCCCGCCCGTTATGCTGGAATTGCGTGTTGTCCGACAGCCCATACCCGCTGATGGTCAGCATCGCGCCCCCGGTATTGGCTATCGTGAGCAACTGGTTCAGCGAGCCGCCGACCGACACCTGGCCGAAATCCAGCGACGTATCTGATAGCGCAATCTCAGGCGAGCCCCCGGTCTGGCCGGCCCGGTAGTATCGCGGATACGAACCGAAGTCTTCGAGCAACTCCCTGCTGGAAGGATCGCCTTCGACCGTACCATCATCCTGCGTCGTTACCGGTACCTTGGTGATCGTACCCTGGTACTCGACCGCCACCGCCGTATCGTCGCCGTTAAAACTGGGCCAGCCATAATTGGTTTCCGGAGTATCCTCCGACAGCAGCCCCGTGTTGCCGTTGATCGTATTGATCGCCCGCGCCTGGCACGTACCGGCATTGGAGTCAACAACGTCGACGGCTATAACCCAATCGCGAGTACTTGACGCACATGGATTGCCGATATCCACGCCCGGCGACTGCGTCGGCACCAGGTTCGACACCTGCCCCGTACTGGCGTCCAGTATACCGACGCTCCAGAAGTCCTGTGTCGTCGACGTGCCCGGCACATTGAATCTGCTGAGCGCATCGAAGATCACATGCTCGTTCGAAACGTCGAAATCCAGCACATCCGCATACGCCAGCAGGCTCGCCCCGTCGCCGGCATCCACCGACGGCAGGTAAAGATCAAACGTCTTGTTGTTCGCCGAGTTGACCAGATCCATGATGTACAGTTTGTTGTCGTCAGCTCATGTCGCTGTAAGCAAAGTACCTGCCGTCCCGCGAGCCCCCGATCGTCCGTATTGTTCCGTCACCGATCACCACGTTTTCATAGGTGTCATTGGGATTCAGGCTGGCCACCCGCAGGTTGTTGTTTGCATCGACGAATAGCACCTCGGTACCGCCCGTCGTAATCACGGGTCGCACCGCCGAGACCGGCGTGGGACTCACCTGGTAGGCATCGCCCGTACTCGTCCGCATACCCAGATACGCACTGGAACCGTTGTAGTAAACAAACACCAGGCTGTCCGGCCCCGTCGCCGGCGGGACCGACCCGCCGGTCCCGCCACCGGTACCCGTGCCCCCGGAACTGCCCACCTTGACCGCATCCCAGGCATCCGTCACCGCCTGCACCTCGCGCGAATCCGCACCATACAGCTCCTCGGCGCTCTGGACCGTCGCGTTACGGCAGTCGACAAAGTTGCTCTGCGAAGTCATGTGCGTCGTAATCGCCCGGTAGAAAACCTGCGCTGTCTTGTCCCGGCCGATCGCGTCCGCCAGCCCGTCCGCCATCAGATACGCCGCATGGCCGATGATCGTCGCGTTAAGATGGACCCCGCCGTAATCATTGGAATAGGGCACATTCCTGTACTCGTCCATCGTCGCCGGATCCGGCCCGTCCATGTCGTTGTGAGGGTTGGCCAGGTCGCGAAGCGGCTGCCCACTGCGCGTGATCGTCTCGCCCACCGTCCAGTTCGACCGGTCGACCATGCAACCGAAGATGTCCGCGATTCCCTCGTGCAGCGCCCCGGACTGATACTGGTATTCAAACGACGCCGTATAGTCGATCACCGCATGCGTGTACTCATGCGCCAGAACGTCCAGCCCCCCGGCCAGTCGCACGAAATGCTGCCCCCCGTCGCCGATCAGGATCACCTGTCCCGTCCAGCACGCGTTGTCCCACGACTGCCCGACGTGTACGAAGCTGATCGTGTTGAGGGTCTTGTTGTCAATGCCATTCCTGCCGAACGTGTTCTTGTAATAGTTTGTCACGGTCCGCAGGTTGTCCATCGCGCTGACGCCCGCTGTATCCCAGCCGCTGTCAGGCGCCGACGCCTCGAGAAAATACCCCGTGATATTGCTGTTGGGATCCTGGTTCTTGGCGTCAAAGACGACCAGGTTGCCGCTACCCAGCGAATTGGGAGGGTTCGGGTTCGCCCCGTGCATCGGCAGCGTCGTATCGATCATGTAATAGGTGCTGCCCTGGTACCACGTGCTGAAATCGTCCGTTGCACCAGACAGATCTGCCCCGCTGCCTGCGACAGCGTCATATCGCGTGTCGTTGAACTTATGCAGAACCGTCCCGTCCTGCGCATCGATGAACCAGTGCCACCGGTTGTAGCTCTGGGTAGCCGTGACATACCACGCTAGATGCGGAACGCTCACATCGTCCACGTAAATCATCAGCGCCGCGGTCGGCCCCGTGACACCTGGCATGTCCTGCTGCGCCACCTGAATCGCCCGATCGGACGTCAGCTTCGGCTGCACATCGATCGAAGGCGTGGGCTGCACCTTCCCCTCGATCAGGTACGTATCACCCTTTGAGTCGGTGTGCACCCACAGTTCCTTGGCCCAGATCGGCACGCCCTTGTAGGTCTGCTGATACTTGTAGTGCGTCAGCCCCAGCCGGTCGGCATGCGTATACTTCGGCGTGAACTCCTGATCGACATTCCTGATCTTGAGCATCCCCTGGTAAGGCCGCACCCTCGCCAGCGGCGTGCTCGCCCCCGTCGATGGCGCCATGAGCTTGCCCACCTGCCCCGCCCCAGCCGCATCGAGGTTCTTCGATCGGATGAAGCACGCCGCGCCCGTCTTGGCGTCGTAACGCACCTTCAGGTCGGGAACCAGCGACGTGAGGCTGGAAGCCGGCGTCGGCGCTTGCAGCGCTGCCGTCTTCGTCGCCGCGACAGGCTGCTGCAGTTTCGGCTTGCCCACAGGATTGGCATTCCGCGCCTGCCATGCCGCATAGTCAGCCGGTGCCGCGCGGATCGCGTCGTACACTTCCGTCGGATTTGCGACGATCCCGGTCTTGGCCTTGGTCACCGACTCGTCGGTCAGCCGCATCGCCCATGCATGGCCCGCGACGACAAGAACCGACACGCACACCAGCCAGCACCAGCCCAACCGGGACTTCATCGTGTTCTCCTTCTATGCAGGAGGGACAGCAGGACGGCACGCGCATGCAGGCATTCCGCCCGCGGGTCCGATAAGAGGACCCTCCCCCTCCTCTACGTCAGGCCCATAGAGGGGTTCGATTTCCAATACCCACTGTAATAATCCGCATAACCGCCAGCAAGCCCATACCGAATAAACGCAGCAACACAAACACGACCCATTGGATCCAATTTCTCGTTTCCGGCACAGTGGAGCGTCCCGCCATGCCCTGCCGCTATCTCCCCATTGAAGATTCGCCCCGATCGCCATTACCTGTCATGGGTGCCCCGCCAGGAAAAACGAATCTGCGCCGAATCTGTTGTCGCAAACCTCGGAAGAGCGTCACTATATGGTGAGGATTCGAATCCACCCGTCGGACCGCGAGGCAACCTATGTGCTTGGATGACACGAGATGCATCGAGCTGTGCCTGGCTGGCCAGCCGGAAACGTTCCGGCACCTGGTAACACGATACCAGGGACCGCTTACATCGTTCCTGGCTGGCAGGCTCGGTAACCGGGAGCAGGCCGAAGAGGTTGCGCAGGAAACGTTTGTCCGAGCCTACTGCAACCTGGCCAAGATGAAAAAGCCGGAGTCGTTCCTGGCGTGGCTGATGGGCATCGCCTTGCGGGCGCTCGAAAGAGGAGCAGAGGCATCAGTATCAGCGCCGGCTGGTTGCGAAGGTGTGGGCGGCCGGGCGGCGCGAACAGGCGCGGCGCCTGCCGATTGCACCCTGGAGCGGGTGGTTTCAGACCTGCCGGAGCCGCATCGCCAGATTGTGCTGCTGCGGTATTTCGGCGGCCGGACCTGCGCGGAGGTGGCCAGCCACATGCAGATGCCCCTGGGCACCGTGACCAAGTACCTGTCTCGCGCGTACGTGATGCTGCGGGATTCCCTGCGGAACCAAGATGATTCGCAACGCTCGGAGGTGTTGCCATGAAATGCACGAATTGCCAGGAACTCCTGGCTGGCTATATCGAGCGGACTCTGGACGACGCGACACGCAACGAGGTCGAACAACACCTTGCGACGTGCGCGGATTGTCAGACTATCGCAGACGAGTTCTCCCATCTTCGCGATCAGTTGCTTGCAGCAGGCAGTACCTTCCAGCGAACGTCGCTGGAAGACCGTGTCATGAACCGGATCGCTCAGCAACCAACGAGATCTATAAGGAGCATCAGCATGATCCGGAGATACGGAAAAGTCGCCGCAGGATTCACAACAATCGCGGCGTCCCTGCTCGTTGCGGTACTGCTGCTATGGGGCCTGATACCACACCGCGCCTCGGCGGCCGAGATCATGGCCCAGGCAATCGAGGCCATCTCTCACCTTCAGTCCGTCTATATGAAAGTCAACATCCGCACGTTGCCGCGCGACAACTTCGAGTACATCGGGCTCGACCGCGATTTCGTACCCCATGAACTCTGGGAGCAGTTTACCGATCCCCCGAAGTGGCGAATCGAAAAGCCCGGCCGGGTCGTAGTGATGGACGGCACACAGATGAAGATGCTCATCAGACCCAATATGGCCGTGAAAGGTCGGCCAGGCTCAGGTCTTGTTCAGTGGCTCCGATGCCTGCTGACACCCGACAGACTCCTGGACGCCCAGATGCAGTCATCGCAGCAAAACAACTGGCCTGTTACGATCGCTTACGAAGTCGGGCAGGACGCCCGCGAGAAGATCCTGCTAACCGTCGAGGCGAAGGCCCAGGGCGACTATGCAAAGGACTGGACGAAAAACAAATCGATCAGCGACTCGGACAATCGCCGTGTCTATCACTTTGACGCCGAAACAAAACTGCTGGAAGGCCTGCAGGTGTACGTCCACAAACCGGACAAGGACGTACTGGTGTTGGACGTCGTGCAGATAGAGTACAACAAGCCGATCGATCCGGCCGTGTTCGATCTGAAGCTACCGGACGACGTGCATTGGTATCAGCCGCCGCAGGTATTGCCGGACAACTGGCGATATGAGCAGATGAGCCCCGAACAGACCGCCCGGGCCTTCTTCCAGGCCATGTCAGGCGGCGACTGGGATGAAGTCGACAAACTTGCCCAAGGCATGCAGTTGCCGCAGAAGACCAAAGACTACCTGACGGGCCTGGAGATCATCAGCATCGGAACGGCCTTCAAGTCCGGGCAATATCCCGGCTTGTTCGTACCTTACGAAATCCGCTTTCGCGACGGGCACACAAAGAAATTCAACCTGGCCGTACGGAACGACAATCCAGCCAAACGCTACGTAGTCGACGGCGGATTCTAACTGGCCCACCAGGCTCGGGCACGGCTCGCCGGTGTTCAACGTACGATGCCGGCGGGCCATGTTCCATATCTTGGCCTGCCGGGACGGCTTCTCGCTCTGCCCCATCCGCCCCCGGCGTGATCGGCTGGCTTCCCACATCGGGGGCGCACTTGAAGGATAAGACCACGAAGTACCTCACCTTCGCTCAGATGCCTTCGGGACAGTGGTATCCGGCAACGTGGAACGTTTCTGTTCAGGACTTTCGCAAACCCTCGGTCTCTCTCTTGAACAGCCCTCACCCAGTTAGCAGACCCGTTCGCACCGGGACCATGAGTGGTTTTGAACCTCGGCGCAAAAACAGCGGGCGACCCCGAAGGCCCGCCCGCGGAATGCGTCGTGTGAAGTTCTGGAATCAAGCCATGCGGCGACGGCGGCACAAAGCCAGCCCGCCGAGGGCTAGCAAACTCATTGCAGCTGGCTCAGGGACCTCGGCGACACGGAACCCGATGTTGAAGTCCTCGTACGTCGGGTCGTTGCCGTAGTAGCGGTACGACGCGGACAGGCCGTTACCGAGCTTGTCGAATGACCCGCCCCGCGCGCCACGATCCGAACCGCCAATCAGCGCCTCGTTCCACTCCCAGACGTTCCCGCCCTGGTCGAACGTCCCATAGGGGCTCTCAGAATTATTGAAGGTGCCGACCGGTGTCGTATAGTCCGGGAACCCCACGGTGTAGCCGCTGCTGTCGTAGAAGTTGGCGTTGTTTCCCGGGTCGGGATTCGTCAGGTCATTGCTCGGGACGCTGTCGCTGCTCGTCGGGTAATTCCAGTATCCCGCGTTCGTCGAGCCGCCCTTGTAGTACGCCGCCTTGTACCACTCATCTTCGGTGGGGATGAACCAAGTGCCGCTGGCCTTCCGCGTCACGGCCAGAAGTTCCGCGGCGCTGGTCCTACCACTCAGAAAGTACGAGCCATCTTCCGTCGTCGAGGAAAGCGGCGCCCCGGTGGGCTGGCCGTTGGTCATCCAGTTGGCGAAACGGGCCGCGTCGCCCCAACTGACGCAGTTCACCGGCAGATCTGGATTGAGGGCCACGTAGGCGTATTCCCTCGACACCCAGTCAATCGTCTGGGTAATGCCGCACCCCGGCGAATCCTGCATCGCCGGGTTGTACAGGCCGTAGGGATCGCCGCGGAAGGCCACGGCATTCAGGAAGGCCGTGTACTGCCCGGCCGTCACCTCGTACTTGCCGATGTTGTAAGCGTAGGCCACCGAGCCTTGCCCCGCGGGATTCCCGCTGTGCGACGCCGTGTCGGCCGCATTGCCCGGATCGCCCACGGGGACGGTCTCAATGTTCACCGCCGACGCCGCAGAGACCACAGACACACATGCCACGGTGGCGCAGACTGCACGGCCCAACCAAGAGATTCTTCCGGACATAATCATGCGATCCTTTCCGATGCGGACCTCCACCAGCAGGCGGTGTGCCAGGCAACCCTTATGAATATACCCCACACTTGCGATTTGTGCATGCGAATTCCCACCGCGTGTGACGCGAAGCGCCGCCTGTCTAAGCGGCGAAAGATGCCTATCTTGCCCAAGCCTTACAAACAGAACCGTCGCCCTCGCCCAGCTAACAGACCCGTTCGTCCCGGACCCCACCGCCAGTTCGCACTGGCGCCGGGTAAGTAAGAGAAGGACGAGCAACAGCAACCCAGCCATGCGGCGAGCCGGTCGCCAGGCGAAGGCCGTTATCGGCGCATCCGCAAGGAGCCCGCAAGGGAAGAACCCATCGCCGACCCGGCCGCGATGACCCCGCACGAGCGCCGCCAGGAGATCGCCGCGATCCTCGCCCGAGGCGTGCTTCGGCTGCGTCAGAGCGCCCACAGATCAGCCATCTCGCGTTGCACCTGCGAAAAACACCCCGAAGGTGCCCGCATCCCGGAAGCTCACGCCGACAGGCAACGAAGGAGGGGCGACTGCGGATCGTAGCCGGCATGCCGGTGGACGATATCTGGTTCGCGCCGCCGGCTGAACGCTACAAGCCCGCGGCGAGTCAGGCCGCACCGACCCAATAGCTACGCATCTCGGATAAGCGCCTGGATCACCCGGGCGGCCCGCAGAAAAACGCGGGCCGCCCGAATTGTTATGGTTGGGCAGCCGTTTGCGGCATCCGTAGGAAAGGGAAGGGGCTGACCCCGGCGATTCCTATAAGCTCATTCCGCAACGTCATGACTCCGTTGCCGGCTTCAGCAGGGCAAGCACCGACTCGATCTTGGACATTGCCTGACGCTCGATCTCCAACACCTCTTTCAGCAGGGCCGACTCTTTCTGTCGGATCGCACGCGTCCAATTTGCCGGTGACTTCAGCATCCACGGCTGAAGAGACCAGATGCATTCAAACTCCGGCTTTGTGCGGGAAAGGGCTTGGTGCATGCGATGATAAAGCCCGGCCAGTTCAACCATCCGCGAACGAATGGGCTCCTCGAAATCCGTCGCCGCACGGCGAAGGTACTTTTCCGCGTTGAATCTTGCTGACCACAAACTTGGATAGCAGAATCCGTTGCCATGGGCCATGCCAAACCAGTTGCCCTCGTTGAGTGCTTGAAACCGCGCATCGTCCAGCAGCCCGTCAATCCAGTTTTCAAGTGCCGCAAATCCGCTCAAGTATCGGCCGAACCGTTCAGTCCTGGCGAGCTTGATCGCCAGGCGAAGGGAGTCAACAACGACTTCACGGCGATCCATAGGTTCGTCCTGCGGTTCAACGACTCCGACAGCCCAGACATAATCGTCCCATTTGCCACTTCCAAAGACCCATTTGGGAGCACCGCTTGTGTCGAACACCTCGATGTCCTGATACCCGTCCTTGTCCAGTTCGTAGGGGCGGGCGATCAATTGGCCGTCCTGGCGATAGCCGACAATCAGGCTGGTTTCCTTACCGGCTTGAATGACAGGCACGCCGCGATCAATGCTGGCGGGCACGGCCTGAAGGGCTTTCTTCACACCGTCGTCCAGCCACTTGCCGTCGCGCTGCGTGTCGATCCACGTGAAGCGGTAGCCTGTGACAGCCATCGCCCCAGGCAGGCAGTTATAGCCGCATGGAGCACATGCAGCGCTGGGACACCAGGTCGGCTGAGCCATCATCTGCACACGAAAGGCGGCGCCACTGGCTCCCATCAGGTAGTCGTAGGTTAGATCGTCCTCGCCTATTGCCGCCATGACGCCCGCTATGCAGGCTATCATCGAGTTGTCGTGAGCGTCCTTGCAGCCGACGCCGTGTCGCTCCAAGCCCGTAACATACGTTCGATCTTTCTCGCGCCGGACAAGGCTGGGCCGACCCGTGACCTTCTCGACGTACCGCTTCATCGCGTTCCAACTGGTGAAGCCATACTCCATCGCCAATGCGTACTGGGCCTCATGCAGCGCAAGCGGCTTTGCGAGGATTGCCGCATCATCGACTGTGGCGAATTGTCTCAACCGCCTCAGTACACCACAGGCGGAGGCGTCTTTCCGCTCGTGTGCGCGGATCAGGTCCTTGGCCTGGTGCTTGAGTTGGGTGAAATCCGGGCGGGGAGGCAACGTACGTGACATGGCAGACCTTCCTTCCTTATCGCGCCCGTAGCCTGCAATATCGGGCAGGAAGAAGGTTCAGATTATCTTCCGTGGAAGGCGAACTCGGTTCTTTCCGCAGGCCGGGGTGGCGTCCTTCGAAAGCCGACAATTAATATATTGTCCAGTCACAGGACCATCAAGTTCCCTTTGCACTCGCTCGCGGGCACTCTATAGCAGCCCCATCCGCATCACGACCTATCGCCATTTTGAACATTCGCCGGGCAACCCCGGGAACTCCCTCCGCCCCGAGACTGCTTCTGGTCGCAAAACTCCTTCGGACCGCAAAGGCTCCTGGCGTGCGATTCGGCTGACTTGCGGCCCTAACCGATTGCCAGACGTGAAGATTATCACTAGTATAGGGACAGGTTATCGTATCGAGTGACCCTCGGGCGCTAGACCGGCCGGCACACGGCAACAATCGACTGTCCATCTGAGCGAACCTCAGGTGGAATCAGCAGTTATGAACCAGGGGCTCCTATGATCACGCGCGTGGAAGATATCCTGTCGCTCGCCAAGGACACGGGCAGGAAACATCGGATGGTCGTTGTAGGGGCGGAAAGCCATTCGGCCATGGAAACGGTCGACGTGGCGGCTCGGACCGGCCTGATCGAAAGCGTGCTGGTCGGCGACCCTGAGAAGGTCCGCTGTGCCGCCAAGGAACTCAACGTCAACCTAGACAAGTTCGAGTTCCATCCGATAACCGACCCCGCCGAAGCCATGACCAAGTCTTGCCAGCTCGTCACCGACGGCAAGGCTGATTTCCTCTTCAAGGGCAGCATCAGCACCCGCATCTTCCTTAAGGGCGTCCTCAGCAAGGAATTCGACTTCCGCACCGACCGCATCCTCAGCCACCTCGGCGTTTTCAACGTCCCGGGGCAGGATCGCGTAATGATCATTACCGACGCGGGCGTAAACGTCGATCCGGACATCGAAAAGAAGAAACACATCCTCCTGAACGCCGTCGATCTGGCCCACATACTCGGCAATCCCTGCCCGCGCGTCGCGATGCTGTCGTTCGTCGAGGAGGCGTCCGATCCGAAGGTCCGTTCGACGGCCGAGGCCAAAACGGTCGCCGAGATGTGCAGGAACGGCGAGATCTCAAATTGCATCGTCGAGGGTCCGCTTTCGCTGGACGTGGCGATGTCGCCCGAAGCGGCTGCGATCAAAGGCGTCAAGGGCGAAGTAGCCGGCCGGGCCGACATCGTGGTCATGCACGATATCGGGATGGGCAATGTCCTGTATAAGACCCTGCTTTTGTGGTGTAACCCGGTTCTGGCAGCCGTGGTCATGGGCGCCAAGATCCCGCTGATCGTAACCAGCCGGGCTGACAGCGAGAAGACGAAGCTCAACTCGATCGCCTTGGGCATTCTGACCAGTCAGCACAGACGAGAGCACAAGTAATGGCAGGCAAGACCAAACAGTCGCCGATCATCCTGGTGATCAATCCGGGCAGCACCAGTACGAAGATTGCGCTGTTTGTCGGCCTGAGGTGCCGCTGCGAGTCGGAACTGAAGCACGACCCGAAGGCGCTGGCGGCTGTCGACGGCGTCATCGCCCAGAAGGCCCTCCGGCGCGAGGCCATCAGCCAGTTTCTGGAGGAGCACAAGTTCGGCCAGGGCGACATCGATGTGTTCATTGGTCGCGGCGGGCTCCTGCGGCCACTGACCAGCGGCGTGTATCAGGTCAATGGCAAGATGATCGCGGACCTGCAGAACTGCCGCTACGGCGAACACGCCTCGAATCTCGGCGCGATCCTGGCGGTTGAACTGGCGCGGCCTTTGGGCAAGGGCGCTTACATCGCCAACCCGGTGGTGGTCGACGAGCTGTCGCGACGTCGCCCGGCGTTTCGGGCCATCCCGACCTGCCCCGACGAACGATCTTCCATGCCCTGAGTCATAAGGCCGTGGCTGCCAAGGCCGCGAACAAACTGGGCAAGCCTTATGAAAAGTGTAATCTTATCGTCGCCCATCTGGGCGGCGGCTTGACTATCGGTGCGCATGAAAAGGGCCGGGTCATCGACGTCAACAATGCGCTGGACGGCGAGGGGCCCTTCACACCGGAGCGTGCCGGCGGCGTGCCCGTTCTGCCGTTCTATCGGTATGCGTCGGAAAGAAACATGACCAGCCAGGAGGCGATGCGTTTCCTTACGCGAAACGGCGGCCTGTTGGCGCATCTGGGCACCAACGATTGCCGGCTGATCGAAGAGAAGGTTACGGCCGGCGATGAAAAGTTTTCGCTCGTGTATAATGCGTTCATTTACCAGGTTGCCAAGGCAATCGGTGCGATGGCAGCGGCGCTGTCAGGCAAAGTGGACGCCGTAGTGCTGACAGGTGGTGTCGTCCGGGGCCCGATCTTCCTGCGGAAGCTCAAGGCCATGATCCGGTTCATCGCGCCCGTCCTGGCGATCGTCAAGAACAGTGAGATGGAGGCGCTCGCTTCCGCGGCCCAGGCGCGCATCTCGGCGAGCAGGAAGTGAAGACGTATTGATATGGCTACTACCCAAAGCAAACAAGTGAAATACCGGGTCGCGATCGATGCTGACCGCTGCAAGAGTTGCCGGCTGTGCGTCGACTTCTGTCCCAAGAAGGTCCTGGACATGACCACCGATCGGCTCAACGCCAAGGGCGTGACCTACGCCGAGTGCGTTCGCCCCGACGAGTGCACCGGCTGCATGTCGTGCACCCTGATGTGTCCCGACGCCGCCGTCGAGTTGTACAAGATAGAGGATTAGCCAGCCATGCCCAAGCGAGTGCTCACCAGCGGAAACGAGGCCCTGGCCGAAGGCGCCATTCGCGCCGGCTGCGACGCCTACTTCGGCTATCCGATCACCCCGCAGAACGAACTGATTACGTACATGGCGGTGAACATGCCGCGACTGGGTCGGGCGTTCGTCCAGGCGGAAAGCGAGGTCGCCGCGATCAACATGGTCTACGGCGCGGCCGCGGCCGGCAAACGCGTCATGACCTCGTCGTCCTCGCCTGGCATCAGCCTGAAACAGGAAGGCATCTCCTACATCGCCGGGGCCGAACTGCCGGCCCTGATCGTCAACGTCCAGCGGGCCGGCCCGGGACTGGGCAGCATCGAACCGTCGCAGGCCGATTATTACCAGGCAACGCGCGGCGGCGGCCACGGCGACTATCGCACGATCGTGCTGGCGCCGTACACCGCCCAGGAGATGCACGATTTCGCCGGTCTGGCGTTCGACCTGGCTGACAAGTACCGCATGCCGGTGATGATCCTTGCAGACGGGCAGCTCGGCCAGACGATGGAGCCGGTGGCCCTTTCGGAGAAGACGCCCAACCCGCCGGCCAAGCCTTGGGCCCTGTCGGGCGCCAACGGCCGGCCGCACAACATCGTCCGTTCGTATCTGCCGCGGGCGGGCCTGCTGGAGGTGCATAACAAGCATCTGCTGGAGAAGTACGCCGAGATCGAGAGGAACGAGGTCCGCACGGAGGAGACCGGCTCTCGACGATGCCCAGATCATGGTCGTCGCCTACGGCACGAGTGCGCGGCTCGGCAGCGGTGCCGTGAACCTGGCCCGCAAGGAAGACATCCCCGTCGGCATGCTCCGGCCCGATGACGCTGTGGCCGTTCCCGACCAAGCGGATCGAATCGTATGTGCCGCGTATCAAGGCGGTGCTGGTTGTCGAACTGAGTGCCGGGCAGATGTGCGAGGACGTCCGGCTGGCGGTCAATGGTCGGCTGCCTGTGCATTTCCTCGGCCGGGTCGGCGGCGGCGTACCGACGATCAACGATGTCTTGAGAAGATCCGCGAGATCGCGGCCAATTTGTAGGGAGGTCGCTCATGGCCGAAACTGCTGTTTATACCAGGCCCAAGAGCCTGCTCGAGATGGATATGTTCTACTGCCCGGGCTGCGGGCACGGGATCGTCCACAAGCTGCTGGCCGAGCTGATCGACGAGTTCGACCTTCGCAGCCGGACGATCGGCGTTGCTCCGGTGGGCTGTTCGGTAACGGCATACGACTATCTTGACGTCGATTTCTCCGAGGCAGCCCACGGGCGGGCCCCGGCTGTCGCCACGGGCATCAAGCGGTCCCGGCCGGATGCGTTCGTGCTGGCCTACCAGGGTGACGGCGATCTGGCGTCGATCGGTACGGCGGAGATCATCCACGCCGCCAATCGCGGAGAGAACTACACCACGATCTTCATCAATAACACTGTCTACGGCATGACCGGCGGCCAGATGGCGCCGACGACGCTGGATGGCCAGAAGGCGTCGACCTGTCCAAACGGCCGGGACCCGGCCACGATGGGCCATCCGATCCGCATCTGCGAGATGCTCGACACGTTGCAGGCGCCGTCGCTGATCGCCCGGACGATGATCGATGGCCCGGCTGGCGTCCGCAAGACGAAGAACCTGCTTCGCAAGGCGTTTCAGGCACAGTTGCAGGGCAAGGGGTTCAGTCTTATTGAAGTACTGTCGCCCTGCCCGGTGTACATGCGGATGGAGCCGAAGGCCGCCATGGAGCATGTTCGCAAGACCGTCAGCGCGTACTTCCCCGTCAAGGTCTTCCGCGAGCCGGAACTGGAGTAGCCATGAAACACTATGAAATGATCTTTAGCGGTTCGGGCGGCCAGGGACTCATGTTCATCGGCAAACTGCTGGTGCGCCTGGCGATCGACGAATATCCTCACATCACGTTCCTGCCGACGTACGGCGCGGAGGTGCGCAGCGGGACGTCTTATTGTAATGTAAAACTGTCTGATGAGTCGATCCCCACGCCGGTGGTCGATTTCCCCGACATCATGATCCTGATGAACCAGCCGAGCGTCGACCGCTTTCTGCCGCGCCTGAAGCCCGGCAAGATCGCCTTCGTCAACTCGTCGATGGCTTCGGCCGAGTGCAGCGGAGTCGTTGAGATCCCCGCCA
Organism: uncultured Planctomycetota bacterium; assembly: GCA_963787325.1. Taxonomy (GTDB): domain Bacteria; phylum Planctomycetota; class Phycisphaerae; order UBA1845; family JANYLN01; genus CAWBCK01. Next base: position 2,958,439 of record CAWBCK010000005.1, on the reverse strand, counting down.
ACGAAATCGCCCTGGAGTTCGGCGACGTGCAGGCCGCCAACGTCGTGATGTTCGGCGGGATGCTGGGATACGAACAGATCGTCGGGCACGACAAGGCCCTTGATGCTGTTGCCGCCACGATGCCCGCAAGGGTGAAAAGGCCGTTGCGATCAATCGGGCTGCGTTTGAGAAGGGTTGGGCGATGGGAGTGGAGGCACGCGGGTCGCTGACCAGTGCCGGCTGACCCCGAATGTCTAACGCGCAGGAGATCCTTCGCTTCGCTCAGGATGAGAGCCGGCAGCCTGACGGTGAGAGTCCGTTTGTCCAGGATGGCAGACAGCAGGGCTACGATTACAGCAACAATGCAACGATTGCAGTTGCTATGGCTGCGTACACTCCTGCCAGCAGGTCATCCGTCAGGATTCCTATGCCGGCAGGCAGAGCTTCGGCCTGTCTGGCCGGCGGGGGCTTGATGATGTCGGCCACTCGGAAGAAGAAAAACGCCGCAACCGCACAAATGACCTGCCCGCGCCATGTCGGCACGAATGCCACCGGTAACAGCGTCACCCACTGGCCCGCCACCTCGTCGATCACCACGTGACTGGGGTCCTTGCGGTGCCAGACCTCTATTGCGTACTCGCCGAACCCGATGCAGATGGCTGAGGCTGCGATAACGCCGACCAGGGTCTCCAGCACCGTCCACCACGGGCCGTAGATCTGCGGCGGGAAGATCCATGCTGCGATCAGCCATAACGCCACGGCCAGCAGCGACCCCCACGTCCCCGCGCCCCCGGCATGTACCCCGTCCCCAGTCCACTCAGAAGGATTTTTCGCACGCCGGCCTATCGCTCCTTGAAGAGAAACTCCGCACGCTTCAGGTACATGACGAGGCTCAGCACGGTAACGCCTACCGCGACCCACGCCGCCACGTACCGGCTGATATACCAGTCGCCCTGATATGTCGGGCCACCGATCGCCAGACTCAGTATCACCCACCCGATCGTCACCGACTGTACCAGCATCTTCATCTTGCCGGCATAGGTCGCGGCGAAACTGCCCCCCTGGCTTTCGCTGACCATGCGCAGGTCCGTCACGAGCAGTTCACGGATCAGGATGATCACGACCATCCATGCCTGCACGCCGGTGATGCTCCTGCCGTCCAGTGCGAAATGGCTGCTGGCGAAAAACACGAACGTACCGACCACCAGCACCTTGTCGACGAAGGGGTCGATTACCCGGCCGAACGTCGTAATGCCGCTGTATCGCCGGGCCAGTTCGCCGTCGATCACATCAGTAATGCACGCCAGGACGTACAGGCCCAGCGCCCAGTAAAGCAGGGCCGCCTGGGGCCGGCCCCCGCTCGCATCGAAGAATGAGAGCACGCCGAAAAAGACCCCTGCCAGCACCAGCCGGCTCAGCGTGATCTTATTTGCCAGATTCATCCTCATTTAGCGTCTTACCGTTTTCTTGCCGTGTTTGCCTGACCGCACCGGCTCGGCCAGCAGGTCATAGTCCTTGCTGCCCGTGCACTGCACCTGCATGAGATCACCGGGTCGCAGCACTCGTTTCGATCGCACGAGCGTGATGCTGTCCACTTCGGGGGCCTGCCTGCTGTGGCGCGCTTCGTAGAGCGCAGGCTGCCCTGCGGCTGGCCCGTCGATCACCACCTCGAGGATCTGCCCCTTGGTGGCCTTGGCAGCAGCCAGGGCGATTTCCTGCTGGGCAAGCATCAACTCGTCCAGCCGGTGCTGCTTCGTCTGCTCGTCGAGTTGCCCGTCAAGCCCGGCAGCCGGGGTGCCCGGCTCGCAGCTGTACGCGAACGCGCCGACAGCATCAAAACGTTGTTGCTGCACAAACGCAAGCAGTTCATCCGATTGCGCCTGCGTTTCTCCGGGGAATCCTACTATGAAGGTCGTGCGGACCGCAATACCCGGCACAGTTGCCCGCAACTTATTCAACAGATCCTCAACCTGGCCACGCGTCGTCCGCCGGCCCATCCGCCGCAGGACGGGGTCGCTGATATGCTGCAGAGGGATGTCGACGTACTTGGCGACCCGGTCACACTCAGCGATCGCCGCGATGATCTTCTCGTCGAACTGGCGCGGATAGGTGTACATGACCCGGATCCAGTTGACGCCAGGCAGGTCGTTCAACTGCCGCAGAAGGCCCGCCAGTCCGGCCTCATAGCCGATATCCCTGCCGTAGCCGGTTGTATCCTGGCCGATGAGCACGAGTTCGCTCGCGCCGTCCGCGAGGAGTTCCTTTGCTTCTGCCAGAACCTCCTCCGGCCTTTTGCTGCGGAAGGGTCCGCGAATCGCGGGGATCGTGCAGAATGTGCAGCACTGGTCGCACCCCTCGCTGATCCGCAGGTAGGCGTAATGGCGGGGCGTCAGGCGCAGTCTTCCGCGGTCGCTCCAGCCGGCTGCCGGGTCGAAGGCCGGCAGATCGACGATCTCGCCGGCCGCTGTCGGCCTGCCTGCCACCTCAAGTACTGTCTCGGTCACATTTTGCCGGCCATGGACCCCGACAATCGCATCGATATACGGCAGATCCGTCAGCAGCGACGATTCTTCACGCTGCACGAGGCAACCTGCCACTACGATTCGCTTGTGAGGGTCGGCATCTTTGAGCTGCTTCAATTCCGACAGGACATCGAAGGCCTCATCCTTGGCCGCCTGGAGAAAACCGCAGGTATTGACGAGCAGGACGTCAGCCCCTGCCGGATCACCCACGAGGACGCAGCCCGCCTCGACCAGTCCCGCCAGCATCTTCTCGCTGTCGACGAGGTTCTTGGAGCAGCCCAGCGAGACCATCGCTACGCGGGTCTGTCCGTCAGCGTCGGCATCATGTCGACTTCGCGATATCCTCATGCGGTCTAACTACCTACATTTCGTGGGCCCGATACGAGCCGCCTCTCGTGCCGGCGGGGACACCGCGTACAGCACGCGACGCCGGCCAGCCGAACCGCCTATGATACCCGACTTTCGTGTTTCCTGCCAGTTTCGTCCGAAATTATGTCCTGGCGCTGCGCCGGGCACTTTACGGTCTGTCGAGACAACGCCGCAGTGGCCCGCTATACTCCGATTGTGTTGTCGCAGGACCACTTAGGTTCGGCGATACAGAGAGTCGTTAAACTGCGAGGCGAGCCGGCTTCTATGGTCCTGCCTGGGCTTCGCTCGCCGCGATGCTTTCCGCCAAGGAGCAATCACATGGTCACCGAACTGGCCAAAGGAATCTACTGGGTCGGCGTTGTCGATTGGGGCCTGCGCCACTTCCACGGCCACGAACTGTCTACCCATCGCGGTTCGTCCTATAACGCGTACCTGATCGTCGACGAGAAGGTCGTGCTGATCGACACCGTCTGGACCCCATTTACCAGGGAGTTTCTGGAGAACCTTCGCCAGGTCATCGACCCGGCCAAGATCGACATCGTCGTCACCAACCACAGCGAGGTCGACCACAGCGGCGCGCTGCCGGCTGTCATGAGCCTGGCGCCGAACGCCACGGTCGTTGTTTCGCGCAAGGGCGAGGAGAGCATTCAGGGCCACTATCACCAGCCCTGGAACCTCAAGGTCGTCAAGACCGGCGACCGGCTCAATATCGGCAGCAGGGAACTGGTGTTCGTCGAGGCCCCGATGATCCACTGGCCCGACAGCATGTTCACCTACGTCACCGGCGACAACATCCTGTTCCCGAACGACGCGTTCGGCCAGCACTACTCCACCGGCTTCCGCTTCAACGATCAGGTCGACAATGACGAGCTCTACCAGGAGGCGCTGAAGTACTACGTCAATATCATCACGCCCTTCAGCCCGATGGTCAGCAAGAAGATCCAGGAGTCTGCTCGGGATGAACCTGCCGATCTCCATGATCGCCCCGAGCCACGGCGTCCTCTGGCGAACGGAGCCGATGCAGATCGTTAAGAAGTACCAGGAGTGGGCCAGTCAGACGCCGGAAAAGAGCGCCGTCGTACTCTATGACACGATGTGGAACGCTACCCGTCGCATGGCCGAGGCCGTCGCGGACGGGCTGGCTGCGGCCAATGTCCCTCACAAGCTGCTCCACATGGCTGTCACCGACCGCAACGACATTCTGGTCGAGGTTTTCAAGGCCAGGGCGGTCGTGATCGGCTCGCCGACGGTCAACCGCAGCGTGCTGCCGACAATCTCGCCGATCCTGGAAGATCTGCAGCATCTGGGTTTCAAGAACAAGATCGGGGCTGCGTTCGGTTCGTATGGTTGGAGCGGCGAGTCGGTCAAGGTGATCGAGCAACGGCTGACTGACTGCAAGTTCCCCCTGGCGGCTGAGTCTGTGAATATAAAGTGGCAGCCGACCCCGGACGACCTGGAACGCTGTCGTCAGCAAGGGGCGAAGGTCGCCGAGGCGGTGCTGGCCTCGTAGGAAACCCAGGAGCGTCTTTCAAGACTGTGCACTGGCAGGCAAGCTGCCAGTGGCGCCGACGAGGCGAGAGCTTCTGCAACTGAGGCCGCGAGCGAGGGCCGGGATCTTTTCGATGGGTACACTACTCGCTGTCGACCTGGGCGTCAGGACGGGGCTGGCCGTGTACGGGCCCGACGGCCGGCTTCAGTGGTACCGGTCTCGCAACTTCGGCTCCGCTGCCCGCCTGCGTCAGGCCGTGCCCCGGATCCTCGGGGAAATCCCCGGTCTCAGCGACGTCGTATTGGAGGGTGGCGGCCACCTGGCAACCATCTGGATCCGCGAGGCCCATCGTCGCAATATCCGGACCATACAGACGAGTGCGGACACCTGGCGCGAGGAGCTGTTCTATCCGCGTCAGCACCGCAGCGGTCCTCAGGCCAAGCACAGCGCTGACGCCATGGCCCGACGCGTCATCGAATGGGCTGACGCCCCGCGGGCCACCTCACTGCGGCACGATGCGGCTGAAGCGATCCTGGTCGGTCTTTGGGGGGTCCTGCACACTGGCCAGCTGGCCGCGCTGCCCGACGAGCTCAAGCCCGCCTAGCCGACGCAGCCTTCGCGCGCGGCTATACTCTTTCGTCCATTTCTTTGCCCTGGACGCGGAAGCCTCTGAAGATGGGAGGGGTTTATCCGTGAAACAGCACGTGGTGACATTTTGCCTCGCGGCAGCGGCGCTGCTCGCCTTGGCTTCGGCCAGCCATGCCGACGTCCCCGGGCTTGAGCGATGGCATTACACGATCGGCACGAGCATCGCGTCTTCGCCTGCCATCGCGGAGGATGGCACGATCTACATCGGCTGCGACGACGGGACGATTACCGCCATCTGGCCGGACGGCACCTATCGATGGGATTATGCCACAGGCAGCACGATCCGTTCCTCCGCCGCCATTGCCTCGGACCAGTCCGTTTACATCGGCTCGGATGACGGGAACCTCTACGCGTTCGATCCCGGCGGCACCCTGCATTGGCAATTCCCGACGGGCTCGGCCGTCCGTTCCTGCCCCGCCATCGCTATTGACGACACCGTCGTCATCGGGTCGCTCGACGGCTACGTTTATGCGATCCGTCCCAACGGGTCGCCGGCCTGGCAGTTTGACGCGGGCTCTGCCATATGGGCACCAATTGCCATCGACACGGAAGGTATGATCTATGCCGGCTGCGATAACGGCAGCCTCTACGCCATCAGGCCCGACGGATCGCTCGCATGGCAATATGCAACCGGGCGCAGCATCCGCTCGTCGCCAGGCATCGGTGGCGACGGCAAAATCTATGTCACGTCCGACCGGCTCTATGCGATCAACCGCGACGGCGCGGCTGCCTGGCAGTTCTCCGCCGGGGGCACGATCGACTCTTCTCCGGTGATCGACACCGACGGCACGGTCTACTTCGGCTGCAATGACGGCAGCGTCTATGCGGTGTCTGCGAACGGGTCGCTGGAATGGTCTTTCCCGACGGGCGCGCCTATAGTATCCACCCCGGCCATCTGTGAAGATGGGACCATCTACGTCGGGTCCACCAATGGCAGCCTTTACGCGATTGCCCGCGACGGGACAGTCCGGTGGCAATTAATGACAGGCGGCTCCATCGAATCGTCGCCTGCTGTCATGTCGGATGGCACCGTGGTCGTCGGTTCGGCAGACGGACGAGTCTACGCCGTCTTCGGCACGGGTCCTCTGCTCGACGCCCCATGGTCGGTCTTTCGCGGGAACAGATACTACTCAGGCCACTCGGTCATAGTCGATTATGATCATAAGATGAGCCTGGGCGCGCCGGTGTATTCGTCGCCCGCTGTCGCCGCGGACGGGACGATCTACATTGGCTGCGAGGACGGCTACTTGTATGCCTTCGACTCACGAGGAGCGGAGCAATGGCGATTGCAGATCGGCCCGCAGGTATACTCGTCGCCGGCGATCGGCTCCGATGGGACCATCTATGTCGGCTCCTATGACCAGGGGCTTTACGCCCTCTACCCCGACGGTCGGCAGAAATGGCAATTCCCCACCAGCGACTGGATCTGCTCGTCCCCGGCCATCGCAGCCGACCAGACCATCTACATCGGCAGCCACGACGGAAGCCTCTATGCGGTCGATTCGAGCGGCAGCCAGCAGTGGCAGTTCAGCGCAGGCGGTCCGATCTATTCATCTGCCGCTGTCGCCGACGACGGTACGGTCTACTTCGGCTCTTTCGACGGCAGCGTCTATGCCCTCAATTCCGACGGCGGTCTGAACTGGCAGTTTGTGACAGGCTTGCACGTGGTGTCCAGCCCGGCTATCGGCGATGACGGCACGGTCTATTTCGGCTCGTACGATGGCTACCTGTACGCCCTGAATCCGAACGGCAGTGAGAAGTGGCATCTTCAGCTTGCGGACGTGGCCGATACGATCGGGTCGTCTCCCGCGCTGGCTTCGAACGGGACGATTTACATCGGCTGTGATGACGGCTACCTTTACGCCGTCAATCCCGACGGCACGCGAAAGTGGCGATTCGCCACTGAGGGATACGTCCATTCGTCTCCGGCGGTGGCTGCCAACGGCACGGTTTACTTCGGCTCGTACGACGGCGGGCTATACGCGTTGAGCGCCGCCGGGGGCCTCAAATGGCGATTAGGCACCGGGCAGCCAATCTGGTCCTCACCGGCAATCGCAGCCGACGGCAATGTCTGCATAGGGTCATGGGATGGCTCGGTCTACACAAAATCAACAGTCTGCGGGCCGGACGCCAGCAGTTGGCCGATGTTTCACAACAGCGCCAAACACACAGGCCGGATCGGCGACGCCGGTTCCGGATCTCTGACAGGAGATGTCAACCGAGACGGCTATGTCAACGTGAGCGACCTGCAGGCACTCGCGGCGGCGTGGGCCAGCCGATTCGCCCCGACCAGTCCGAACTGGGACCCTGATGCCGACATCAACAATGACGGCTACGTGAACGTCGGGGACCTGCAATTGGTCGTGGCCAACTGGGGGGCAAGTCGCAGTTGACCGGCGTTTTGGCAGTATGGGAAGGGGCGGCTTCAATGGCTTGCGCTGGCCGCAATCGCTTACGCAGGTCTTGGAACACGCTGCTGTGGCTGTCTGTGGCGCCGGAGATCCTTCGCTTTGCTCAGGATGACAATTTTACGTAATCGAGGCGGGCACAGCACACAACTTTACGTCATCGCGGCGGCACAGCACTGTATGGAGTGACGCTTGTGTTGAGGCGATCGGACGGGCGATCTGGAGGTGCGGCCGTGTTACACTTCTCTTCGCTGCCGGGCAGAGGGGATGTTCGAGCTGCATGCGGTACTTGGCGATTGTTCTACGCGATACCGTGACCCCTTCCTTCTCCAGGGCCTTGGCGATGTCTTCATCGGACAGCGGGTGATCCTTGGCTTCCGAATCGACGATCTGTTGGACGCGAGCCTTGACGGCATCCCAACTGACCGAATCGCCCTGGTCCGTCTCGGTACCGCCAGTGAAGAAATACCGCAGCGGGAAGATGCCCCTGGGCGTCTGCATGTACTTGTCGTCGACGGTTCGGCTGATCGTCGACGGATCGCACCCGAACTCCGCGGCCAGGTCGCACATCCGCAGGATCTTCAGATGCTCCGGCCCGTATTCGAAGAAGGCCCGCTGACGCTCAACGACCGTCTTGGCGACCTGCACCAGCCGCTGCCGGCGATATTCGATGGCGTCCTGAATTGCCCGCGCCGCCTCGATCTTCTTCCGCAGGAAGTCCCGCGTCGCCCGATCCGAACCGTTCTGGCGATAGAGTTCGACGTAGTACGGCGAGAGCCGCAGCCGGGGGTTGTTCCCCTTGGCCAGCCGGACCTTGTACTCGTCGCCCTCGTCTTCGTAATCGACCAGGATATCGGGAACGATCCGCGCAACCGGACGACTCAGCAGCGCCGTACCGGGCCGCATCTGCAGCCGGCTGATGACCTCCACCGCGGCTTTGATCTGTTCGATCGTCGCGCCGGTCGCCTTGGCAATCATGGGCAGGCGTTTTCTCGCGACGTCCAGCAAGTACGTCCGGACGATCTGCTTGGCCAGGTCCTGCTCAGGATACAAGGCATCCAGCTGCAGCAGGAGGCATTCATGAAGATCCCGCCGCCGACACCCGGCGGTTCCATCTTCTGGACCAGGCGCAGCGCTTCATCGAGTTGCGCCCGCTCCAGAGTCGGGCGGACCGCCGCGCTGACTGTCTCGAAATTCGTTCGCAGATAGCCGTCTTCCTCGATGAAACCAACGATCGCCTCGCCGGCCCGTTTGATCTCCGGCGTCGCCTCGACCAGGCGCCACTGCTGCTGGAGATATTCCTGCAGGCTGACCGGCCGGGCCGCCGTATTGGCCAGCGCTTCTATCTTCGGATCGATCTCGCCGTAGGCAACGAAAGAGCCGCGTGGCCGGCTCTCATATCCGTCGCTTCCGAACCGGCTGCGGTCAACCATCGCCTCGATGGACTCGATGGGATCGTCGTTACGGGGCGTTTCGTCGCTGGTTTGCTGGGGGGTCTCGGCGGGGGCCTGGGCCTCTCCTGTCGGGCGGACATACTCCAGGACAGGATTCTGCTCCATCTCCTCGTTAATTCGCGTTTCCAGGGCTGTCAGCGGCAGCTGCAGGATATCCATCGACTGGATCAGCTGCGGCGTGAGCCGCTGTTCCTGCCGGAGGACCTGCGAAATCACCTGTGACATCGACTGAGACATAACTACCTGGCCTTACCGCCAGTAACATAACTACTTTGTACTTCTTACATTAACATCGCTCGGGGCTCAAAAGTCAAACCTTTTCGCCCTCGGCGAGCGATTCCTGATAGTCAGATCGGCCCAAAGAAACCGTCACTTGCCCTATCATTTAATCTCCTGGCGGCCGGAAATCGCATCCACCAGCATCGCTCGCGTCGCGTATTCCAACTGGCCCCCGCTGGGAAGCCCCCTGGCCAGCCGCGTGACCCTGACGCCCAACTGTTTCAACGACTCAAGCAGGTACAAGCATGTGCCGTCACCTTCAAGTGTCGGGCTCAGGGCCAGTACGACCTCTGTAATGCCGCCTTTGCGTACCCGATCCAAAAGGGCGTCAATTGTCAGGTGCCCAGGTTCTACCCCCTCCAGCGGGCTCAGCTGGCCCATCAGCACGTGATAGACACCTTTGACCAGTCCCGTCTCTTCCAAGGCCATCAGGTCCTTGGGCTGCTCGACGACCACGATCTGGCTGTGGTCGCGCCGCGGATCCTGGCAGATCGCGCACGGGTCGGTATCGGTCAGGTTGAAGCAGATCGCGCAGTATCGCAGCTGGGTCTTCAGGGCGGTAATCGCGTCGGCCAGGCCCATGATCTCCTCTTTGGGGGCCTTGAGCATATGAAACACAAGCCGTTCGGCGGTGCGCGGACCGATCCCGGGCAGCTTCGACAGCTGTTCCACCAGCCTGCTCAGCGGTTCCGGTCCTTTACCGTTCATGCGTTACTCGTTGTTGCTCTATGGCCCATTCCACAGCTCGCACTGGCAGACAAGCTGCCAGTGGCACCCCGGAGCCAACGGCCTGCCAAAGGCCCTGAACTCGGCACTCGGCACTCAGCGCTCACGCCTGCCGTTACCCGCCGAGCAGGCCTTGGAGCCCGGGCAGGTTCATGCCGCCGGTGATCTTAGCGGTTTCTTCCTGCACGGCCTGGCGGGCCTTGGCCTGGGCGGCCGCCACGGCTGCAACGATCAGATCCTCCAACATCTCGCGGTCTTCCGGCTTGACTGATTCAGGCTGGATCTGGACCTTCACCAGTTCGAGCTTGCCGTTTACGGTGGCGCTGACGGCGCCGGCGCCGGCGTCGGCCATGAAGACCATCTGCCCGAGGCGTTCCTGCATTTCCTTGAGCATCTTCGGGATTTCCTGGGCCTGCTTCAGCAGCGACGCCATGTTTCCGAGCTGTCCGAACATTCCGTTGCTCCCGGTTCCATGAACCTTTTGCATTCCATCTATTTTAGTCGTCTTCCCGATCGGTTTCGTCCGGATCGGGCACGTACTCAGCCGGTTCCCTGCCGCCACCGTCTTGGGGGGTCGCATCGGCGACGGGGGGCCGGACAGACCGAACTCCCACCAGCGTTCCTTCAAACAATTCGATAACCCGGCGCACGACAGGGTCGGTCGTGACCTTGTGAATATCCTGACTGCTGGGCCCTCGCACGCTCGGCCGGCCGGCCGGTTGCGGCGGCGTGGATTGACTGTCGCCGGCCACCGCGGACCTGTTTCGCACTGAGCCCGTTTGCAGGGCATCGGCGGCTCGGGCCGGTTCACTGGACGGCAAAGGTGCGCGACGCAGCTGCGGCCGAGCCGGCCCGGGCGACGGGCTGACCCTGCTGGCGGCCGGCCGAGGCGTTTCGGCGGACGGCGATACCGTGTGGCCCGCCTCAGCCGCTACGGCACTGGACGGGCTATCGGCTTTTTTTGGGGGGGCCGCTCGCCCCGGAATGTAGCCCGGTCGACCGCTGGCTCCAGGACCGCCCACTGTTGGTCGTGCCGCGGGTGGGCTGCCAGCCCTGGCTGCGGTGGCCGACTGGGCCGGCGCAGCGCCGACGCCCGCAGCGACGTAAACGCGTCGAGCATGCACAGACGGACGATTGCCGCATCGACCAGCGCGCGGCCCGAGCCGCTATAGCGAACGCTGCGCCGCAGTTCCTCCAGCAGCGTCAGCATGAATACGTAGGTCGGCTCATCGAAGGCCTTCGACTGCTCGATCATCCGCTGCCGTAAGGACTCCGCCGCGTCGACCATCTCGGTATCCGGACCGCATATTCGCAGCAACATCAGCCCCCGCAGGTGTTCCATGAGGCTGACGACCAGTGACTCCAGGGCGTGGCCTGAGGCGGCGATCTGATCGAGCACCATCAGTGATGCGCCGGCATTCTGCTCGATCAGCTTGCCCACAAGTTCGCAGATGTGCTCATCGCCCGGTCGCGGCAGCACCTGCTCGAGCAACTCCAGCGTCAGGTTCTTGGCCCCGATCGACAACAGCTGGTCCAACAGCGATATCGCGTCGCGCATCGAACCGTTGGCCAGTCGGGCGATCCGCCGGAGTGCCGCCTGATCGGCGTCAAGCTGCTCAGCCTTGCAGATGCGTTCGAGCTGCTCAGCGATGCCCTGGGTGGGAATCGGCCGGAAATCGAACCGCTGCACCCGGGACTGGATCGTGGCGGGGACCTTCTGCGGCTCGGTCGTAGCCATGATGAACTTGACGTGCTCGGGCGGCTCTTCCAGGGTCTTGAGCAGGGCGTTGAACGCACCCGTGCTGAGCATATGAACTTCGTCGATGATGTAGACCTTGTAGCGACTGCGGGCCGGCCGGTAGATGGCGTTGGACCGCAGTTCGCGGATGTTGTCCACGCCGGTATTGCTGGCCGCATCGATCTCGATGACGTCGATATCCTCGCCGGCAGCGATTGCCCGACAGGATTCGCAGTCATTGCACGGCTGCACTGTAGGGCCATCCGCCTTCAAGCAGTTGAGGGCCTTGGCGAGGATGCGAGCCATGCTGGTCTTGCCGACCCCGCGGGTGCCGGTGAAGAGGTAGCCATGGTGGATGCGGCCCGACCCGATCGCGTTCTTGAGCGTCGTGGCGATCGGGGCCTGGCCCACGACATCGTCGAAGGTTTTGCTTCGGTATTTACGTGCCAGAACGGTATAGGACATAGCCGGTCGGAGGTTCCGTGGTTGTAACAGCAACACCGCCAACAAGAGCCGGTAGCCAACTGTCAGCTGGCAATCTCAACCGTCGTTGCCACGGACAACGGACAACCGACTACTGACGTTCGACAAAAAAAATACTGGCCGTGCGGCCCCGCTCGAACCAGATAGGCTGAGTATGTAGCGACTGCCCGCTCCGGCCAGGTGACCCCAAGGCACATGTTCCTCCGCGGATGGGCTGCTTCCGTCAAGATCTGACCCGTTGTCCTGAAGGCCCATTGCATGGGACCCGAACCATCACCACAGCCAGCCGCTACAGAGACTCAGAGTCTCCGGCCCTTGCCAGGACCATAAGCCCCGCATAACCCGGATTTCGGGCACTCCACCCCGAAGGGCGAAGCGAAGGAACCGGGAGTTCCCCGCCTAGCACGGCCAGTGCGTGATTCTACCATGCCCCTTCGGAAAGGTGAACCCTGAAGGGGCGATTTTCCGCGAGAATCCTCGATAAGCAGCATATTTTTATCTATTTGGCTACCCGAGGCTTACGAGCGATTTGCAGATAATGAGACACGCCGCCTTCTGAGTGTGGCGCAAATTGCTAGGCGAGCATGGTCATTCGACAAGCGCAGGTCGAATTGCCACGCCCCTCAGTCGGCGCCGGCGCCTTCGGGGGAGGTATCGAGGTAGAGGATCCGGCCGCAACTGTTGCAGGTTTGCAGATCGTCCTTGGTCATCAAGGAGTTGACGAGTTCGGCGGTGAGGTTCATGTGACAGCCCCCGCAGACATACTCGTCCCGTTTGGGATGGGTCTTATGGACGGGGGCCATGGCGTCGCCTTCGTGGTATTCGGCGACGCGTTCGAACTGGGTGAGGATACGGGGCGGGATGTTCCTGGCGAACTCCTGCTTCTGCTGTTCCAGCTGCTCCCAGGGCTGGCGCGTCCGCTGGGTGAAGGCATCGAGGTTGGCTTTTGCTTTTTCGACCCGCTCGACGAGAGAGCCACGTTGACCGGCGAGCTGCTCGACTTCGGCATTGAACTGGTCGACGGTTTGCAACGCCTGAAGGGCCTGTTCTTCGATCTTGCTGGAGTCGGCCTTTTCCGTATTGATCTCGGTGAGGATGGCGGCATATTCGCGGGTGGTGCGCGTGGTGTTGAGCTGGTGTCGCAGTTTGGCGACCTGCTCTTCCCGCTGGCGGATTTCGCTTTCGAGCCGCTGCGCGGTCAGCTGATGCTGTTGGGTTTCAGCCTTCTTTGTTGCGATCTGGTCGTCGAGTTGCTTAAGAAGCCTCTGGCTGGCCTTGATCGCGCGTTCCTTTTCGGCCTTTTCGCTCCGCAGACGGACAATCTCTCGTTCCACATCCTGAAGTCTATGAAGTGCATCAAGGGTCAAGCCCATTTGTCGTCAGTTCCCTTCTGTACCGAGGTCCGGCATAGCCGGGCAGGACAAAATCGTAAACCACTATTATGCTGCGAAAACCCGGGCATGCAAGCGCCTGTGACGACAAACAGGTCCGGTCCGTGCAGCGACAAAGCAGCACTCCCTTCAAGACGCAATGTCTTGCCACGCGATCAAGCAGACTGCCCTGACCGCAGATAGGCATTTGCGCCCCGTATAATAGTACAGGCACAATCCGGAATAGTGCGAACACTCACAGGTTCCCACTGTGTTGGTCGCGAGGCAAGGAGTCCGGCAATGGCCGAGCCAGAAGATCCATATGCGGCTGGCCCGAACGAATGCCCGGTTTGCGGGTACCCGCTGGACGATTACTTGTGCCGGTTGGCGTGTCCCAACTGCGGCTACCAGGAGGACTGCTCGGATACGTCGACGGGCGGACCGATGGAGGAACCCGGGGAACGGAAAGAGGGGGAGACGCGCAGACAGGGAGACACGGAGACAAGGAAAAGGGGAGAGGCCGACACATCGAAAACGTCAAAGCCCTAAGTGTATCTCTAGCCCTCCCATAGGCCCTTCAGACTGTCGTCGACCTGCTGGATCGTTGTTGGCTGGTCGACCCGCTGGGCCGTGTCCTCGACCGGCGTATAGGCACATCGCTCTTCGAAGAGCGGACGGACGTCAGGTGTGATGAACCGGGTTAACTGGGCGTATGAGTGGCGGTCGTGGAACGGGCCGCCCTTCTTATGATAATAGCGCAAGGGGAAGTACACGTAGAGCCAATCCTTGGCACGGGTCAGGGCGACGTAAAAGAGCCTGCGCTCCTCCTCGACCTCCTCGCTGCTGCCGGTCGACATGTCCGAAGGAATCATGCCGTCCGCGGCATGCAGCACGTGCACGATGTCCCATTCGCAGCCCTTGGCGCTATGGATCGTGCTGAGGGTCATCCAGTCCTCTTCCAGATGCGGCGGCTGGGCAAAGTCGCTCGTGGAAGTCGGCGGATCGAGCGTCAGGTCCGTGATGAATCGGCTGCGGGAACGATACCGCGACGCGATCTGCTCGAGCTGCTCGATGTCCCGCAGGCGGATGTTCGGATTCTCATACAGCCTCTCGAAGATCGGCTCATAGAAACGGCGGAGCCTCTCGACCTGGGAGGTCAACGGCGGAGCCTTCTCTTCGGTGTCGGCTGGGGCAACGACTCGGTCGCCCGTGATCTTGGCGCCCGTGCAATCCGCCAAAGCCTGCCGGAACTCGCTGAACTCCTCGGCAGCAGCGGCTGGCGGGACCGCTCTGTTCGTGAACAGCCGCTTCAACGGGGAAGACAGTGCTGAGTCATAACTACTTAGTGGCGAGTCCTGAGTGCTGAGTCCTGAGTCTTGAGCGCGGACGCCCAGGTCCTGCAACATTTTTTGGGCGGTTCTGGGACCAACACCCTCAAACATCTGCAGGATCCGGAACCAGGAGATCTCATCCGACGGGTTCTCCAGGATCCGCAAAAATGCCAGCATGTCCTTGATATGCGCGGCTTCAATGAACTTCAGGCCGCCGTACTTGTGGAACGGGATGTTGCGGCGCGCGAGCTCGACTTCGAGCATATCGCTGTGATGGCTGGCCCGAAACAGAACGGCCTGGTGCGTCAGCGGGATGCCGCGTTCATGATGGGCAAGGATATTCGCGCAGACGGCTTCGACCTGGTTGGCCTCGTCGAGACACGTCGTCAGGACCGGCTTCTGGTTGGACAGTCGACTCGACCAGAGGTTCTTGGTGAATCGCTCGGCGGCGTGAGACATTATGGTATTCGACGCTGCCAGGATCGGCTCGGTGGAACGATAATTCTGCTCCAGTGTAACAATGTCGGCGCCTTCGAACTGCTTCGGGAAGTCCAGTATGTTGCGGACAGTGGCGGCGCGGAACGAGTAGATCGACTGGGCGTCGTCGCCGACGACGGTGATGTTCTTGTGAGTCTGGCGCATGCCCTTGAGGATTTCGGCCTGAAGGGCGTTGGTGTCCTGGTACTCGTCGACAAGGATATGATCGAAGCGGTCAGCGATGGTCTGGCCCGTCCCCGGCGTCCTGCAGAGGCTGTTCCACAGCAGCAGCAGGTCGTCATAGTCCAGGACGTTGCGCTGGCGTTTGCGGCGGACGTACTCGGGGAAGATCTGCTGGATGCCCTCGATATCGTCCTGGCACCAGGGGAAATATGATTCGAGGACCTGGGAAAGCTTCTCCTGGGCGTTGACGACCCGGCTATAGATGGCGGCGAGGGTCTGCTTGCGAGGGAAGCGACGCTCGCCTTTGGCGACGCCGAGGTCGCTGCGGACGAGATTCATCATGTCAGCCGCATCGGACTGGTCCATGACGGTGAAGTCCTGGGACAGGCCGATGGCCCGGCCGTAGATCCGCAGCAGACGATTGGCGACCGAGTGGAACGTCCCGCCCCAGACCTTGGCGGCGACGGTGGGGTCGGTCATACGGCCTGCCCGGCTGAGCATTTCCGAGGCGGCCCGGCGGGTGAAGGTCAGCAGGAGGATGCGGTCGGGGGGCACGCCCTGGTCGATCAGGTGGGCAAGGCGGGCGACGAGCGTGCGGGTCTTGCCGGTGCCGGCGCCGGCGACGATCAACAGCGGTCCGGGGCCGTGGAGGACGGCTTGGCGCTGGGAGGGGTTCAGATTATCCAACCATTTTGACATAACTTACGCAGATTCACTTCAAATGCCCCCTCACCCAAGTTCCCGGCCGCCGACGGGGCCTGCAGACGGTCGCATACGCCCGCTTATGAGCAACCGAACCGGCCAGGCGGCAGCGTCCGTGCACAAGCCGGATGTCGCCCATCGGCTTGACAGATATCCTGCCGTGGCAGAGCATAGCATATCTCTGGATTGTTTTCCTACGTTGCACGCCACATTTTAGCCGCGCGGAAGGGCAGAGCGGATGGCTGGGACACCGAAGAGACTTCTTGTCGTCATACCGGCGCTGGACGAGGCCGCCACAGTCGGGCGGGTCGTGCGGACGGTGCCGCGGTGTATACCCGGTGTCGGCGACGTCCTGATCGTGGTGATCGACGACGGCTCGACCGACGGAACGGCAGACGTGGCGCGGCAGGCCGGGGCGAGGGTCGTCCGGCATCAGACGCCCCAAGGGGTTGGGACGGTGTTCCATCGGGCGCTGGAACTGGTGATCGAAGAGGCGGCTGACGTACTGGTGTTCATCGACGGCGACGGGCAGTTCAACGCCGCGGATATTCCGAAGGTAATCGGGCCGATTCTGGATAACGAAGCGGACTTCGTCAGCGCGTTGCGCTATCACGAGGACTCTCCGCCACAGCGGCAGACCCTTGCCAAGCGGATGGGAAACTGGGGAATGTCACGTCTGATCAGCTGGTTGATCGGCCGGCGGATCTGTGACGCGGCGTGCGGGTTCCGGGCGTACTCCGGCGAGGTCGTGATGAACATGAACCTCACCGGGCGGTTCACCTACACGCAGGAGACGATCCTGGACATCGCATTCAAACGGTTTCGGATCCTGGAGGTGCCGGTGCGAGTCAGGGGCACCCGGCGGCACGGCAAGAGCCGGGTCGCGCGGAACCTGCTGAAATATGCGGTCTCGGCGTCAACGATCATCGCACGGGTGTACCGCGACTATAAGCCGCTGCACTTCTTCGGGTTGCTGGCTCTGGTGGAGGCGATCGCCGCGACGGGGCTGGGCGGGTTCTTCGGGCTGCACTACCTGCGCACCGGCAAGTTCACGCCGTACCTGTCGGTCGGGCTGCTGGCCGGATTCCTCTATATACTGGGATCCCTGACGTGTCTGACCGGCCTGCTGGCGGACATGTTCGCGCGCAACCGTATGAGCATGGACAAGTTGCTGTATTACGAACGGCAGCGGCGACATGAGCTTCGCAGGTTGGAGTTGCTGAACGGTTCATCTGAACCGGCGCAGCTGGATCGGTCGGCCGACGGGCTGTTGGACCTGGCGAGTCAGCGGCAGGAACAGGAAAACGTGAGGGCGTAACGCCTCCCGGGTAATGGCCGCGACACCCCTTTGATTCGAGTGTATCCTTGGGTGCATCGATATAAAGATGGACTCGCGGTGACGGCTTGCTCAGGGATGCGTCGCCACCAGAAAGCATAACATCAGGAACGCTCAGGCGGGGGCGGCGCGATGACAACCAGGGGCCATGGCTGACCTCAGATGATTCAGAAAACAGCGAAAGCAATCTGGCAAGGCTTCGTCCGGTGGCACAAGCTGGTGCTGGCGGCCGCGGTGCTGTGCGGCGTGCGGCGGCTATGTCTGGAAAAGTCACGAGCAGTTCGCAGCCCTTCTTGGACGTTTCGACTGGTCGTATGTGCCGTGGGTGGTCGTCTCGGCAGTGATTCTGCTGGCGGTCAACGGGTTTATCGCCCGGCAGATGATTGCGGTATTCGGCGTGGTGCAGGAGCCGCTGGAATGGTTCGGGCTGTCCGTGGTCAACGCGATGGGCAACTACCTCAAACCGCTGCCGGTCGGCGCGGTGGCCAGGGGGGTATACCTGAAGCGCGTTCGCGGTCTGTCATATTCAGATTACAGCGTGACGCTGGTGGCGAACTACTTCGTGCAGGTCGAGGCGGCGGTGATCTGCGGGCTGGTATCGATGGCCTGGCTCGTCTACACCGGCGGGCCGCGCGGCTTGCCCTTGTGGCTGTGGGTCGTCTCGGGGACGATGGCGCTGCTGCTGCCGGCGATATGTCTGCTGTTGCCGCGGATCGGCTGGCTGCGGATCCGGCGGATCGGACCGGCGTTCCTCGATGCGTGGGCCGTATTCTGGCGGGCGCGGCGAATGCTGGCGCAGACGTTCACGTTGCAGCTCATATTTGTGACAACGAGCGCGTGGGGGATCTGGCTGGCGCTGCGGTCGATCGGTATGGAGATCTCGTTCGCCAAGACGCTTTTTATCAGCGTGCTGCCGATCGTCGTGCAGGTCTACAGCGTGCTGCCCGGCGGTTTCGGCTTTCGCGAGATCTCCGCGGGGATCATGGGCTACGTGCTCGGGCTGGACCCCAAGCACGTCGGCACGGCCACGTTCATCGTCGGGCTGGTAACGGTTGTAACGGTAGTGGTGCTGGGGGCGACCCTGGCACACTGGTTGAACCGATCGTATTCGTCTGCCGGCCAGCCGGCGCCTATCGCGGAGGGTGAGCGGGAATGCGTGTAGCGGGCAGTGCGGCCGGAGAAGACACACAGGACGCTTCCGAGCCGTCAAACGAAGTGGCTGGTCAGATCGCGACGGCACATCTCTCCCGTGTCGACCAGGCCCGCGGCAGGCGGCGATGGCTGCTGACGCTGATTGCCGGCTTTGGTTTGATTGCCGCGGCATACCTGTTGCTGTGGTCGCCGCACTGGTATCCGCTTTCCGACAGTTCTCTGTACTTATCCGTTGCGCAACATGGCCGAAGGTCGCGGTTACACCTACATGGGTCGAGCGCACCGGATGGTCATGCCGCTGACGCCTGCGATGCTGTGGGGGCTGATGAAGATCTCGCGATCGTTCGGTCTGCTGAATGCATCGATGGTCGCATGCATGCTCGGCAGTTTCGTCTTCATGTACCTCACGCTGAAGGAATGGCTGGATAGGCGGGCGGCGCTGGGGCTGACGGTGGTATCGGCGCTGACCTACTGGCAGTTCCGGCTGGCCACGACGATCATGAGCGATCCGCCGTTCGTGCTGATGTTCTGGGCGGGGCTATATCTGCTGGCACGGGGACACCGACAGCCGCAACGCCGGTTGCTTTGGCTCGGACTAGGGGCGGCGAGCCTGCTGCTGGGGGTAGGATTTCGTGCAGCGGGACTGCTGATGATCCCGACAATCGGGTTGGCCCTGTGGCTGGATTATAAGGGACTGGTAACCCGGTGGCACCGGCTGCTGCTGGCTGGCGGGGTCATCCTGCCGATGGTAATGGCGGGTATGGCGTATGATGCCTGGCAACTGCACGCCCGGCCGCGCCCACGCGAGTATGTGCGGCAGCCCAGGCGGCTGCCGGCGGTCACGGCCAAGCCGACGACCACGCGAAAGTCTCAGATTATTCGGTACATCCCGCGACTACGGATTCTGGTAAGCGGCTTTCACCGATCGCCTGGCATCCTGGGGCGGTGGCTGGCGGAATCGCTGGTCGCGCCGAGCCGTGCGGCATTCGAGTGGATGGGCTGGCAGTGGGAGGCGATCCTGGGTGGGCTGATCGCCATCGCCGCGATGGTCGGGGTCTGGCAACAGGTGCGAGACAGGAACTGGTGGCTGGTGCTGCCGATTGTGTACGTGCTGGCCTTTGTGGCGCTATGGGGAATACGGTACATTCCGCGCGTACATGGTACCGGTTACGCCGATAATCCTGCTGTGGCTGGCGACCGGCACAGGGGCGATCGTCGCGAAGGCGGCATCCTTGCTGGGCGGCCGTGCGGGCGCCGTCAGCAGCTTGCGGCGAGCAGCCATTGTCGCGGTGCCGACGGTAGTACTCTTATGTAACCTCCCAGTCCTGGCCGGGGAGATCTACGCCGGCCACAAAGGGGCGTTTTACGATACGATCCGCCAGGGAGCGACGGGCGAGATGGTGGACGCGGCGGCGTACATACGCAAGACGTTCCCGAAGGACGTGGTGGTCTGCACGAATGATTTCATCCGCCGGCGGGAGATCTACCTCATGACCGGCCGGGCGATAGCGATCTACAAACCGATGAAGATCGGCGGACCGGACGCCAAGGTGAGGATTCGGAACTTCTTCCTGCATACGGGGGCGACTTGCGCGATCATCCACTTCGAGGACGCGAAATATCCGGAGTGGCATTTCGATCTTTCCGGGCACAAGGCGAAGCCACGGAGCTGGTGGGGGCTTTACGTGTGGGACGCCAGACGCAAGCAGCCGGTGCGGGTTATCCCACCGAAGGACCGGCAGTGGCTGCGGTGGGTGCCGGACAGCGCTTTGTAGGAATGCCGCTCGCAACCCCACGCAAGACTCAGTCGCTATAGTCCCGCTTGCCCCGGCTGCTCATTGCTGCGCACGCGTCGGCACCAGCGAACAGGATACATTCGCACGCCATCGCAATACAGTGCGCCAATCGCATGATCAGAGAGGCCAGCATGGCGAGGGCGACACTGATGCCCATACCCTGACACACTACGGCCATCATCACCTCTCGTATCCCCAGGTTGCCAGGCGTGATGATAAGCAGGAAGGACAGTTTGCTGAAGACCTGCAGCACGGCCAGATCGACGGGGGAAACGTTGGTGTCGACCGCCAGGAAGGACAGATGGAAGGCAGCGACCATCAGCGAGAAGGATACAATGCCGCTGAGGACAAACGCAATCCACACCCTTGCGGAAACAAGGAGCCGGGAATAGGCATCGGCCACGACCAGCAGGCGTGTGCGAATCTTCTGCAGGATACCGACGCGCGGTTCGTGACGCCTCAGCCAGCGAACGGCGATCACGGGCAGGCCGACCCAAATCGCCAGAAACGCAATCACGACGAGCCAGGCGGGCACATTCCAGAGACGCAGGTCGCTGCCGCTGACCAGCAGCGCCGCTATCGCAATCAGACAGTTGAGTATCGTGTCAAGCCAGGCGAAGAACAGCCAGGTTCCGGCATAGTGCGTGTGAGACAACCCCCATCGCGACTTGAGGGTGACGGCGCGGTACACATTGCCGAGTTGAAGAACGAACATGTTGAGGAACTGGCCGTAGACAAACGTTCGTATCCACTGAACCAGGGGGATCGGACGGCCAGAAAAAGGACCAACCACGATGAACATTCGCAGGGAGTTTACGATCACGAAGGCTGCAAGGACGGCCACCAGCGATGCCATACGGCCAACCTGCAATCGTCGCAGCACCTGGAGGTCCTGCTGGTGATGACGCAAGAACAGCGCCATGCCTCCCAACAGGAGCAGGGCGATGATCCAGGTAAATAGATTGCGGTGTCGCTGGTACCAGTGCTGGCTGGCTGGGGGGGGTCCTGCGATGCAGGTATCGCCTCCGTAGTAGACGACATACCCGGCGAGGCGACCGCACGATCGCTGTTGGACGGTGCAGCCTCCAGGCCCTTGCTGTTGAACCGGCGCAGCAGCGACATCACCAGAAAAAGGATTTTGAGCAGGGCCGACGTCGGACGGCGGCGAGCGAGTCGCTGCTGGACCCACTCCAGCCGGGCTGTCCAACGGTCCGACCGGCGAAGGGGCAGTTCCGGCTGGCCAGTAAAAACGGGGACGGCCTCGTTGCCGGCGGCGAACCGCCGCAGAGCGGGACCCAGCCGTTTCTTGGTTGCCAGGCACTGGCGCTGTGTCGCGATCACCTCCTGCCGGGTCGCTGGCTCCAACTCGATACAGCCGTCCTGGGCGGCCGTCCGCAGGATCTCCGCCGCACGGGCAGACCGTTCTATCGCAGTACTGATGCCCAGCAGGCTGACGGGCCTTCTACCCCACGCATCACCAACGCTCAGATCGGCCAGCTCGGCCGTCTGATCGGGACAGACAAGACATCTCGGGTGCGTGAAGCCACCGCGGCGGCCATAGCACACGCCGAACCTCACCGCTGACCGAAAACCGTCGGCGGAACCTCGGGCGAAACGATGAGTCTGGCCGGTATCGGCGTGCGCGACGCTGATACTGCCGCGGTTGCGATAGTTGACGACGTCACTATCACATCGCTCGATACCGTGCATCTTCAGGAATGTCTCGGTTGCGCATCTGGAGAAGGTGCCGCTGCAGAAGAGACCTACGGCCAGGACGACTCTCTCCCGTAACGCCGGGATTTCCTGCTGTGCTTTGCGCAGAGCGTGGACATGGCAGGGCAGGCCTATGAAACACACGCGGCCGTCGAAGGCACGCATGTCGCCGAAGATCCGAGCCGCGGGTACAGGGCAATAGAGACTGTTGGCCGCCGCCTCGATCTGCTGGCGGGTCGTCGCCAGAACGGTTTCTGAAGCGAGAAAACCGGCCGGCTTCAGCCGGCTGACAGCCACGGCTTCCCAACGGCCGGCCGCAAGCCCCCAGGCGGCAAGAGCAGTCACCAGGCCACCGGATGTGCGTCGAGCGCGGAGGTCTTCATTCGCAGCATAGCCGAAGTAGAAGCCGCTGGCAGGACCGAGGATGTCGTCTTCGTATGGGCGAGACAGGCCGGAGACGGACAAACTGCGGAAATCGACTCCAACGCCCGGGCATATCTTCACGCACAGGCCGCAATCGACACATCTGTCCGCGTCAACAGCAGGTTGCGGGAAGGTCCCCGTTTCGTCCCAGCCGATGCAGTCCGCGGGGCACAGCGAACTGCACGCTCCGCAGGAACAGCACAGCCCCGCGCGTCGCACCCATTCGACGTTTTGCCGGACAGACTCGACCTGCTGGCTGGAGTCCACAGCAGACCCTCGTGCTCGAGCAGGTCCCGCAAGCGCCGGAAATTATCACGTGATGACTCGATGACGCATTCACTGCGACCCAGCAGGCTGTGCCTTGAGCTGCTCACGCCCTGACCACAGTCGATCAAAAGAGTCCTTCAATTCCGCATCGGTAACCGTCATGGGCGCGAAATCATGGGTAAACTGCCCCATGTCGAACATGTCCATGACCTCGCCATACTTGTGGCCCCAGCCAATGACCATCGCCGGGACGGCCGTACCCAGCGCTGCCACCATCGCGTGAAACCGGCATGCAACCATGGCGTCGGCTCGCTGGATGATGCCCTTGAGCAGGGGCGCCGAAAGATCGCCTTCCAGGACGTACACGTCGCTGCCGTCAGTCAGCCGTTGCCGGATGTCCTGGCAGATCTCTTCGTCTTCGGAGGGCGTGTTGCCTTGCGGGGCGGCATGGGGGATCAACAGCACGGGCCTGCCGGTGGAGCGCCGGACGTGTTCGACCAGACGCGTAATCGTCGTGCGATAACAGCCCTGAGAGACTCTCGACACGTTACGGTCGACTACGGCCGAAACGCTCACCGCAACGAAACCGCTGCGCGGCAGCGACTGCCGGTCGAAAACGGCG
Source organism: uncultured Planctomycetota bacterium (assembly GCA_963787325.1). Taxonomy (GTDB): domain Bacteria; phylum Planctomycetota; class Phycisphaerae; order UBA1845; family JANYLN01; genus CAWBCK01. Next base: position 2,934,972 of record CAWBCK010000005.1, on the reverse strand, counting down.
TCGACATCCTCAGCGCAGGCAGGAGCCATCAGAAAGGCAACATCGGCACAGATTGGAATCTCCAGACGATCGCCAAGCAACTCACGCAGCATGCTCTCCGTCTTGGCACCGCGGGCATAGATGGCAGCACATCGCGGCAGCAGGTATCTGGCCCAGAAACGATTGGTGAAGCGTCTGAAAGGACCGATCGCCTGGGACAGTTTGACCATGCGCGTGCCGGCTGCCACGCCGGGCATGAGCCAGCCGACGCTCAGAAGCAGTCCTCGCCAATCGCGATCTTCGGTGAAGGTGTCGCCACCGAGATCCACGAGCACATCCGCCCGGCGATAGGCCTCGAGGATCGGATCGTTCAACGGACCGAACGGCCGGCAGTGCAGCAGCCGGCAAAGGACGGACCGGGCCAGCGTGACGGTTACCAGGCGCGAAGGCGGCGCCGACGCCAGCTCGATATCGTGCTGACGGGCCTGGTCGGCATCCTGCCAGGGATATTTGCTGAGAAGATGAATTCGACAGCCAGGAACGATCTTGCGGATCTGCTCAACGGCGACCAGCGTCATGGCCATCGCGCCCTTGTTGCCGGAAAGGGCGCCGCCGCTGATCATAACGTTGACAGGCTTGTCACAAGTCTGGCTAGTCGCGGCCGGTTCCATCCATCGCTCTCCTGACTGCAACGCCGCGAGCAGCATGCTCGATCATGCGGCGGAAAAATACGGTCACATCCTCCGACGCAGCCAGCATGACCTTTCGCCGCTGCTGCCAGATCTCGGACAGATTCTGCTGGGCGAGCAACCGCTGGGCCAGCGTAACACCTTCGGGGATCGAATCGACATTGTGGACCAGGCCGTAATCCTTTTCCAGCGACAGCAGGTAGCCGGTCCTCAGCGGATTGCAGAAGATGCTCGGAGTCCCGAGCACCGCCGCCTCGGCTGCCATCGTACCGCCCTCGCTGATGAAGATCCTCGCCCTGGCGAGCAGATGGTGGATGTCGTTGGGCTGCACCGGGCACTGGTATCGTTGGAGCGTCGCCGGAAGCGGCCGCTCAGAGGAGATCAGCACCCGACCAAAACACGACAGTTTCTCGATGCTGGCGAGGATGGCATCATCGCTCATACCCTTGAGGCCGCGGTCGTGAACGGCCTGCCATGAGACAAGCCGAAGGAGAACGTACGGCTTGGCCGGGTCGAGGCCCGCCGTGCGAAACGGCTCGTCGCTGGGCTGGAAATACCGGGGGGCGAGGTAGGCCATCACAGGATAGCCGCGAAAGCAGGTCTGGCGAGAGCCATAGCTCTTCAGATAGCCGGTGCCGGTGCAGATATGCGTGGCAAAGGGCATCGAAAGCGCCAGTTGCAGTTTCGCATGCTCGGTGTCCTCGATGACGACACGGGGGATGCGAAGGATGGCCCCGACCAGGCCGATGGACAGGCCGATTCGCGCGACCAGGACATCCGGCTTGAACCTGCGGCACAACATCGCCAGACGGGCATAGCGCTGCAGGAGTTCGGCGCCCATCGAAACGATGCCGCCGGAAAGCCTGCTGATGCATTCGTGCGGGATGTTCAGCGAGGCGAGCAGGTCGGTCGTTACCTCCTTCGATCGCGAGGCAACAACGATCTGATCCCCTGCCCCCTGCAGGAGTCGGATGACGTTCTTGAACAGATGAACGTCGGCAGGATGTGTAATGTCGAACAACACTCGCACGGACGCTTTCTCCGGCAGGCTCCGGCCTCGCCTACAATCGCGGCAGGCCTGGAACAGACGTTACGCTCGTAAGCGCACGCGGCACATCGACTTTTCGCAACTGGTCGCCAACCAGTTCATAGAGTATGAAGCTGGGATTCCGCGTTGTCACGGGCTGGCCCGTCATCTTTTCCTGAAGCCACGTCAGACGAAAATGCGACAGCCGCCAGGGTACGATCGGTGGCCGGTACACGTAATAGCGAATCCCGTTCTGCATAGCCCATTGTGACAGTCGTTCATCGGGAGGCTGCTGACTGAGCTCCACAGGGCTGTAACGCACCGTGCGCCTGGTCAGCAGGTGCACAAGCCGAGCCGACTCCTGCGAGACGGTCGACCGGCCGAAATTATTCATGCATCGATCAACGGCGATCTGGTTATCGCCAATCGCCTGCTTATCAAGGAAATCAGAAATACTCACGATCGCCGCGTAGTCGCCGCCGCACCAGTCTCGCGGAAAGCGGCTGCTGTGGAACATCCAGACGGCCGACCCCCAGATCAGACCGTTACACAGGACGATACTGGCCAGCCCGCCGTACAGGGCTACCGAAGCGGTCCGCCTCCAGAACGGCGACCGGGCTGGAGCCTTCAAGGCGAGAATTCCCTCAAACGTCGCCAGCAGCAGCAGCGGAGCAGCCGGTGTCATGTATCGGCCGCGAACGCCGGAAAAGAGAATCATCGCCAGGCAAAAGGCCAGCGTGCCCGCCCAGATCCACTGGCCGGCGCGAATCCTGGGGACGGTCCCAACAAGGATCAGCACCCAGACAGCCCAGCCGATGCCGTTGACCACCCCTGCCAGAGACTTGACCGACTGGGCGATCTGGGCAGGCGGCCAATAGACTCCGTCGGCCAGAGCCCGCAGCCGATCAGACGCTTCAGCCAGTTGTGCCTGGCGCGACTCAGAGCCGTATATGTGCGGTTGGAGTGCCACTGCAGGTCGGGCGTTTCATCTGCCGCCTGCATCTCGCCGTTGTCCGGGCCAACGGTCTCAACCACGGCCTGCGTTTCACCTTCCGTAGCCAATTTGTCGCGGGCATAGATGGACATGCCCTTTCGTGTAGCCAGAAATGTTGCCGCCAGCGCCACACAGCAGACTGCCGCAACGATCAGCGGACCTTTCTGCTCGCGCCAGGGTCGCCACGAGAAACAGAACGCTACAATCAGGGGACAGAAAAGGACACCGGCCCAGCGAACCAGCACCAGAGAGCCACACAGGGCGAATATCGCCGCTCCGTGCCAGATGCGAACCGGACCGCGACGTATACGCAGGGCGAGCAGCAACGTGGCAGCCAGCAGCGGCACGAACAGCGATTCGCTGTAAAAATGCTGGGCAAAGCGGTGATAGTTGAACAGGATCCCGAACACCAGCGTCACCACGAACGCCCTGCGAGGCGAGGTGATCTTCTCCAGCACCAGGTACCACAGGACCAGCCCGACGATCGCCAGCACGAACGGCACCAGGTTCAGAAACAGCATCCAGCTGCAGATCCGAATCGCGCCGGCCAGAAACAGAGGCCAGCCCGGTGGGACCATCAGGACAGGCCGGCCGTCCCAGACAAAGCCCATCCCGGCACTGAGATTGCGAGCGATAGCGAGGTAATACTCCGAGTCGGGCGTACCCTCAACCCAGTGCGTGCTCAGCAGCATTCCGTAAACAAGCGCGAAAATGCCAGCCAGCCACAGGCAGTTTCGCCAGTTTGGCGAGGAGGGAGTCTGTTGTTGGCCAGTAGGCTGTTGCATTTAGGACAACTCTGCTGCGGTCGCCCGCCGATCCGGGCGTCGGGCAAGCGAAGCACTGTGGCTAGAGGCCTGGTCTATATGCGTAAAGTTGTGCGGACTCGCGCGAGCCCATGACGCTTCTGTCCGAAAACAGGCCGACCGGTCGGCTGTCTCGACACATCCTACAGATTGTCGCCGGACGGGACAAGTTGACTCCGCTTCGCGCAGCGCCGCCACTTACCGCGGGGCCCACACAGAACGCGAACGGACCGGCCAAGGATGCAACTGGCAGCTTGTCTGCCGGTGCGAGGTCTTGAAGCCACCTTTCGTAACCAACGTGCAGCCGGCTGCGACGCAAGATATAATCGCCGCTCAATCGTCGGGAAAGAGACGCACAGGCCGATCGCTAACGCGGACATCAATACAGGAGCCCCATGTCCGGCCAGCGAAAAGACATGCTCTATTGGTTGTCGGTCACCCTGGTCGCGCTGGCTGGCCTGACGACGCGCGTTCTGCTGGCGATGGCAGCCGTGGCGGTCTCGCGCGACGCGGCTGCTGACTATCTGCCGCTGGCCCGGCACTGGCAGCATGGTGTCGCAAGCAAGGCCTTCGCCGGCGGCATCCCCCCCCTCTACCCGATACTGACCGGCTATCTTGCGCGGATTGTCGGCAACGTAGAGCCGGCTGGTCGAATCGTCTCGATCGTCGGCGGCATGCTTGTCTTGCTGTTCGTATTCCTTTTAGCCTATCGGCTGGCTGGCCGGCGGACGGCGCTGATCGCGCTGGCCCTGGTGGCATTTCACCCGTACCTGTGCGAGCATGCAGCGGATGTCGGGACGGACAGCCTGGCGGCGGGCTTCCTTGTCGGGACCGTCTACGGGGTGTGCGCGTATCTCGTCACGTTCTCCTTCTGGAATGTGCTGCTGGCGGCAGCGATGCTGGCTGGACTGGCGCTGACCAGGCCCGAAGGATTCGCCTATGCGCCGATCGCACTGCTCGTAATGCTGTTCTGGCCGACTGCCACGCCAGACAGAACGGCAGACAAGGAGACACGGAGACAAGGAGACAAGGAGACGGTGGGAGGACAGCCGGCTGCCCATCGAGAAATTGGCGGCAGATCGTTCTTTGCTCGACGCACCAGGCATGTCGGTCTGCTCGTGCTGATTCTCCTGGGTTTGTGTGTGCCGCGGCTGATTTCGGTACATCGTAAGACCGGCACGTGGGCACTGGACACGCGCCAGCGAACGTGGAGCGCCAGAATCCTTAAGGCCCTGCGGACCGGTGAACCTTCCTATGGCCAGTGGCGGATCTGGAGCAAGGGGGGACTTGATGCCGCGGGCAGGACGATCGAGGCAACCGGCGCCGCCTTCGGGCCGGCTGGCCTGCTTTTCGGTATCTACGGGCTTTTCGCTGCTCGCCGACTGCGACGACGCCGGGCTGCGATGGTCATTGTGCTGTTTGTTCTTTATGGCTACGTGCTGATCCTTGTCGGCAACCGCATCAGCAAACGGTATCTCCTGGGGCCTGCAGCGATGTGGCAGGTCTGGACGGCAATCGGCATCGTGCTGCTATTCCTTCGCGTCCGAGTCCTTCTGGCAAGACGCACCGGCAGCCACGCTGCCAGTGGCACGCGCAAGCCAGAAGGTTTGAAATGGCATCCTGGAAGAATGCGGCGATTGCCGGTTACGGCAGGCCTCATCATCGCCTGTCTCCAATTGCCCTGGGCGGCACGCCGGTTGCATGCACCCTCGCTGGCGGACCGTCGTATGGGCGAGTGGATCGCCGCCAACTTCCCGCCAGGGACGCGGATCATGGCGATGGACCCCATCGCCCCATGGTATGGACAGGCAGTCAAGGTGAACCTGCCGATCTTCAAGCCGAGCCGACTGACGCCGATGGCCATGGCACTGCGGGCGAACCAGGTTTCGGCGGCGGTGATCCTCGTCGATGCACGGGGGCCCATATGGTGCCCCGATATATGGCCAAGACTCCAACGCGGCCAGTGGCGATATGGCAGGATATTGCACACGGAGACCGGCGGCAGCCATACGCTTTATCTGCTCGATATGTCAAACGGCGCCCAGGCCGAAAAGGATGCTCGTCGACACAGACGAAAGGCAAGACGCCGCAGGCAAAGACAGGCGGCGAAGGTAGCAGCGAGTCACCCTGCTCCAATAAACGAAGCAAAGAGACCGCCTCGCCGGGCAAGGAAAAGGGCCGGAATCGAAGCCCAGGCAGCAAGCACCAGCATGCCCGCAGATGCCCCTGCCGCTACGCGACGGTGATCTTGCCGAGCTGCACCCACCCACACGGATCCTGCTCCTTCACCGCAAAGCGAACAGCAGGTCCATCACCGCCCGGTCGGACGATGCCCGCCGACAGCGTTGCTGCACCCGGCTTCAGGCCATCAGGTACGTCAAGCCTGTTGCGCAGGCAGGTGTCCCCGGGCAGCCACTTCTTCAGATCCGTCGCGACCCTCACGATCTGTTGACGGTCATCCTGGGCGACTGCGCAGAACCAACTCGTACGGATGGTACGGCGGCGCGACGCCGACGTTTTCGATCCAGATGTCACAATCGAACTGGTTGCCGCGTGTGAGGGTTACTTCGTACCGCGCCTGCCGCAAGACGAACCGATAGCCGAGATAACGGCACCAGTCGAGGATGGGCTTCTGCCATTCGTCGGGGATCCGCGTCGACTTGGGCATGAAGATCGATCCATGATACTTCAGGCCCTGCTGGAGATTGAAGTCCAGGTTGTACGGGTATTCGCGTTGCCAGTACCAGCCCAAGGGCACGCCGCAGGTCTCGAAAACCACGGGGCCGTTACGCCAGGCGTCAGCCGCACCGTTTTCAGCTACGAGCCACGGGTAGACGTCGTACGTGTGGTTCCAGGCCGCATGATGCGGGATCTCCGCATTGCCCTTTTCCCGCTGGTCGCCGAAACAATCGCACCGCCAGCCGGTGCCGATGGCAGCCGCCGGTTTCATCTGCGGTCCGATCATCGCCAATAACGGCGTCTTGGCGAAACAGGAGACGTAACGTTCAGCCATCCGCTTCATGGCGAACTCCGAACAGTACGCCGCCCCTTCCCCCCAGGGACCAACATGCGAGATATCAAAGGTTTCGAGGTCGGGATGGCCGTCGTACCGGTCGGCGAACTCCCTGATGACATTGCCCCAGAGCTCGAAGAAATCGTCCCCGCAATGGTCGGGCGTCGTCAGGCTTGTTGCCCTTATGATCGGTGACGATCACCTTGGCGACGTCGGTATACCAGTCGGGAAGACAAGGCTGCCTGGCGGAACCGTACGGCATCAGGCGGACCTGCAAAGTCTGGCCACGATCAGGGGCCGTTTGGAGCGCCTGGTCGATCAGCGTCCAGTCGAACTTGTCTTTGGCGGGTTGAAACCGCTTCCAGAACCAGCGGCAGTACGCGACTGTCGAAGGCAGGTACCCCGGTGTCACATCAGGATACTGACGCGGCGGAAAGGTGGCAGGCCCCTCCTCGGACCAGTGCGTGCCTTCATACAGCGGATCGCCTGCAAAGTGCTGGAAGGTCGCGCAACCCTTGTGAGGATTGGGAAAATACTCCATCGATTCCGTCGGCCGGCATCGCCAATGTGTCTCAGGCATCTCTTGTTCTCCAGGCAACAGCTTGTAGGACAGTCTAAAACAATCCGCAAGCGTAGTCGAATCCCGGATGCTGGCATGTTGCGTGGCATGGCCCTGCGCAGCAGGACCATGGTCCTGGCCGCCACGCCTGGATTGGAGACATTCTAGTGTAGTGATTCAAAAGAAGGGCGCCTTATGCGAGCCGCGACCGTAAGCAGAACGGTCCTGCGAATCTCCATCCTGGCCAACCGTAGCGGGCGTCCCGTAGGATGCTGCAATTGTGAATCACTACACTAAGCCAGCGGCGTCACGACAACCGGCCCGCTTTCCTTGCGGCACCGGTCCATCAGGCGCATGACCTCAAGCGTCTGTCGCGCAGGGACAAGCGGCTCAGCGCCGGTCCGTATGGCTCGGGCCAGATCCCCGTATACATCGACCTCGTACTTGCGATTCACGGGAATGACCTTCGTATTGAAACGAACGTCGTCGTCGCTGGGATAAGCGCGGTTGGCACTGGCAAGGCTGGTATTGAGCTTCTTGGCCTTGAGTCTACCGGGCGAGATGTAACGCACTGTCAGCTCATTCCCCTTCCGCGTGATGGTGCCCCGCGTGCCGTACACTTCGATATCGAACGGATTGGCCGGAGTCGCCTGGTTGACGTCGGCCTCGCCGATAACGCCCTGCCGCGTCTGGTAGACGATCTTGACGACGTCCTCCGCGTCGCCCAGTGACGCGACACGCCGCAGATTGCAGAACACCTTGGCGACATCGTAGCCCGTCAGAGCGAGCAGTTGATCCAGTGCGTGGGCACCATAGTTATTGAGCATGCCGCCGCCGAACTTAGTCAGGCTCTGCCAGTCATCACGCCGCACGAACCGGAACGTACCCCGGCGAATATGGTAGACCTGGCCGATCTTGCCGGAGTCGATGATTCTCTTGATATGCTGGAAATAAGCGTAGGCCCGGTGTGGCTGGTAAACCGTGAGGATACGCCCTGATTTGGTCGCAGCTCGCACGATCGCCTGGGCATCCTTAAAATCAGCCGCCATGGGCTTTTCGAGCATTACGTGCAGGCCGTGCTTCATCGCGGCCAGGGCATGCTGCCTGTGCAGGTGAGTCGGGGTCGCAATGGTTACGGCATCAAGGGCCGCCGCGTCGAACATCTCCTCGACCTTGGCAAAGGTACGGCAGCCATACGCCTGTTCGGCATCCGCGCGACGCTCCGGCGCCGGATCCGCCGCCGCCACCAGTTGCCAGTCTGGATGAGATCCAAGCGTTTTGCAGTGGAACTGCCATCCGATCCGGCCGAGCCCCGCGACGCCAATACGGAGTTTACGGGCACTGCGCTGCTTCGACATCACACGGCTCCGTGACACCAGAGGACCTTGATCGGGCAACTGTCGGCATTGCGTTTCAGAGTGTGCGGAACATGCCTGTTGGCGATAAACGCCGTCCCGGGCTCTACCGCAAACTCCTGCTCGCCGACCTTCGCCATCCCTCGGCCTTCTAAAATATAAAAACCTTCCTGATCGTCGTGCACGCCCGGCTCGCCGTACGCCGTCGAGGCGTAGTACGACACGCCCATGCAGAAACCACTGGTGGCGCCGTTGTCCTTGCCGATCAGAAGCCCGCCGGCACCATTGGCCAGATCACTCTCGTTCTTATGGATATTCATGGGGAGGGTTCCAGCAACGCCGGCTCATCCTTCGAGACCGGCGTCGCATGCAATCAGGGATTGTCGTCCTGGCTACGCCGCCTTGGCCGCCTGCACCGCCTTCTTGGCCGCATCGGTCAGATTCGTTGCCGTGATCAGCATCGGCAACGCCTTGTGTGCATCTTGAAGGAGCTTACGAGCCTGCTCGACGTTGGTGCCCTCGAGTCGCACGACGACCGGCACCTTGAAGCCCACCTCCTGCCCGGCCGCGATCAGCGCCTCGGCGATCGTGTCGCACTTGGCGATCCCGCCGAAGATGTTCACCAGCACCGCCTGGACCTTCTCGTCGGAGAGCAGAATACGAAACGCCTCGATCGCACCATCCTTCGTCACACCACCGCCTACGTCGAGGAAGTTCGCCGGCTCGCCGCCGTGCAGCTTGATAATGTCCATCGTCGCCATCGCCAGGCCCGCCCCATTCACGAGACAGCCGATCTGGCCGTCCAGCGCAATGTACGTCAGGTTCGCCTCTTTGGCGCGGATTTCCTTGGGGTTCTCCTCCGTCGCATCATAGAGCTTCTTGAGGTCTGCATGACGGAAGACGGCGTTGTCATCGAAATTCATCTTGGCGTCGATCGCCAGCACGTTGCCCTGCGTTGTGAGCACCAGCGGGTTTATCTCAGCCAGGCTGCAATCCTTGGCCAGGAACAGACGCGTGAGCCGACGAATAATGACGCTGGCCTGCTTCGCCTGATCGCCCTCAAATCCGAGTGCGTCCACCAGCATGCGAACCTGGAAATCCAGCAGGCCCAGATGCGGGTGCAGCCAGTGTTTGACGATCGCCTCGGGGTTCTCATGCGCGACCTGCTCGATCTCCACGCCGCCTTCCCTGCTGGCCATCACCACGGGGCATCGCCGTGACCGGTCGACCACGATCCCCAGGTAATACTCGTGCACGATATCGACCGCCTGGGCAATCAGGATCTTGCGGACCACCACGCCAGCCGGCCCCGTCTGCACGGAGACCATCGGCTTGGAAAACATGAACCGGCACGCCTCTTCGACCTGCTCGGCTGTATCACACAGTTTGACGTAGCCGGCCTTGCCCCGGCCGCCGGCATGCACCTGGGCCTTGACGACCACCTTGCCGCCGATCTGGGCGTATGCCTCGCGGGCCTGCTCGGGACTGTCGATGACGACCCCTTTCGGTACCGCCACACCCGCCTGTTCCAGCAACTCTCTTGCCTGATACTCATGGATCTTCACTTGGCCAGCTCCTTTGCCCGTTCACACGCTCGCCGCACAGCCGCCTCGATCTTGCCTTTGACGTCCGCCTTTTCCATGACCTCCAGCGCCGCCAGCGTCGTACCGCCCTTGCTGGATACCTTCTGCCGAAGAACCGCCGGATCCTCCCCCGTCTCGATCATCATCCTGCCGGCACCCAGACAAGTATACTCCGCCAGGATCAGGGCCTCCTGGCGGCTCAGCCCCAGCTGGACACCCGCCTCCACCATCGCCTCTACGAAATAGTAAAAATACGCCGGACCGCTTCCCGATACAGCCGTGACCGCATCGATCAGCGCTTCGTCCTTCAGCGCAATCGCGCTGCCGCCCGCTTCAAAGAGTCGCAGCGCGAAGGCAATATCGTCCTGCGTAGCATACTTGCCCTTGTACACGCCAGCCACACCAGCCCCCACCCGGATCGGCAGATTCGGCATCACCCGGACGACCCGCGCCCCTGCACCGAGCTTCTCTTCGATAACCCCGGCGGGAATGCCCGCCATAATGCTGATGATCAGGCATTCCTTGCACACGCCAGCCGCCAGCGTCGCCGCCTCCGCGTGGAACGTCTGCGGCTTGATCGACAGCAGCAGCACATCCGCGTCCCTGGCTGCCTCGGCGTTGTCCGCGGTAACCGCCACGCCGAACTTCTCCGCGAAAACGCGCCGACGCTCCTCGACCGGATCGCTCGCCCGCACCTGCCCCGCCGCAAGCACACCCTTATCCAGGGCCCCGGCGAGGATGCCCTCGGCCATGTTTCCCGCCCCGAGGATCGCCACCCGACGCTTTATGTCTGCCATGACGGATACTCCTGATCTGCCAGCCGATGTCAAATCTATGGATTGCGGCGGCATCCTTGCCGCACCGGCTATCGGCAGTATGCGCTCGCTGCCGGCCCGCGCCGTCTGCACAATCCTGTCGTTGCATTCTAACGGCATCCGGCCCAAGGTATAGGATATAGAGGTGCTATGTTTGCTTTGTCGTCGATCTTGCGGACGCCCTGCAACCGGCAGGGGCCGCATCGGTACTGTCTTAGGGCTGGTCCCTGCGCCAGGGTCCGGACCCTTTGTGCAAAGGCGGCATCTTGCCGTCACACTGACATACAGCTCCCAGCGGCCCGACGGGACAAGGTACTCAAACGGGAGCGAGCCGAAAGGCAGTACACAAGCGCACCGACTGGCCGGGCCGATAGAACTCTGGTAGCGTCTGTCCGGCCGATGGTTATGCGAGATCTGCGACAGGCAACCTTGCCGATCCGGACATGCGCGATATATATAGTGGCTTTCATGCTGACCGACAGTGATTGATGTATGCATACGAGGTTTGTCCTCATGACAAAATGGCGGTTTGTGGCGGCAGTAATGGTGACTATGACAGCAGCGGCCAGCGCCTTGGCCGTGCCCGCAACGATGCAGTCTCCCGCGACCAGGCCAGTGAGTCACTTCCGGGCCCCGGTGCCGCAGCAGGTCGAAGCCGAGCTTCGCGCGACGCAGACCGTTTTTCAGGTTGGTGACCCCGTCTGGATCGAATGCGTCCTGCGGAATCTCACCGGCGAGCCGGTTGTTCTAGCCTGTACCAAACACCCTGACGACCGAGGCTGGCCCCCCTGCCATGGGCCTGCCGATCGCCCATGTCTTCAGTGGGGTCAACTTTGCCGGCCTAACCGTGACGCGCGAGACAGACGGAACCACGATGGCCCCCGTGCTGCGCAAGCCAGGCGTCATGGTCGCTCCAGTGGTTCTGGCGCCGTTCGGATCTGTCGGCATCCAGATCGATGCCCGGCAGTTCTACCCGTCGCTTCGCCAGGCGGGCGACTACAGCATCGAGTGGAAGCCCTACGACGGCGCCCTGACGAGCAATGCGTTGAAGATCAAAGTGATGCAGTGGAAGGACGCCATCATCAAGACGGATTTCGGCGACATGCGGATCCGCTTGTTCTACAGCAAGGCCCCCAAGACGGTCGAGCGGTTCCTGGACCTCGTGCATCAGGGCTTCTACGACAACAGGACGTTCCACCGCATTTTGCCCGGTTTTATCATCCAGGGTGGCTCCCCCACCGGTGACGGCACGGGCGTATGCAGCGACCACGTACGGCTCAAGGCCGAGTTCAACAATACGGAGTTCCAGCGTGGCACGGTCGCGATGGCCCTGGCTGGTAGCGATCCGGATTCCGCCTCCTGCCAGTTCTTCATCGCGCTGTCGAGGCTGCCGGAGTTTGACAGGCACTACACAGCCTTCGGCGAACTGGTCGGGACCGAATCGTTCGACACGCTGGCCAAGATCGAGCAGGTGGAGTTGACGCGCAACACGTTCGGCGAGAAGAGCCAGCCGGTCAAGCCGGTGCGGATGCACGGCATCATCCTGGAAAACGCCCCGCGTCCGATGTCCAGGACATTCCACCCCGGCGCAGGCCCGATAACCAGCCCCGGCATGACCGCTTCCCGCTAGAAGCAGGCCGAAGCCTGCCAGCGTTGGCAGGTGTTCCAACAGTCCTGGTGTGTGGTTGGTGTTTTCTGGCTGATCGGCCTGCCGGCGCCCAGCCGGCGCCGCGCCAAGGCTAGATCGGCGCCCAGCCGGCGCCGCGCGAAGCCAGATCGGCGCCCGGCCGGCGCGGCGCCAGGGCCAGATCGGCGCCCGGCCGGCGCGGCGCCGCATCTTGCCGCCCAGCTGGCGCGGTGCCGAATCCTGTGACCGCTCCGGACAGTTGCAGCGCGAATTTAACAACTTTCCCATATCATCCGATAAACTCCTGTGGTATAATGCTTGTCAACGTAGCACGGTTGCCTCGCAGGACCGCCGGTGTTCTCGGCCATACCAGGCCACCCAGATGGGGCAGACGCCCCTGTCACCGGCCGCCTTGCTTGCTGCGGCGTAAGACCGCCGGCCACAAAGAGTTGCAACCTTGTTGGGGCGCCCGCAGAGATCCGTCGGGCGCAATGGCTGACCAGTCAACACGAATCGGTCGTGGACGCTCAGCCACAAGAGCCCGGCGCGGCATCCCACGAGGAGTCGCTTCAAAGCACCTCCCGCCGCCCTGAGCCTATCCAAAAAAGATGTGGGTACATGTAAAGAGAGATAACCTTGGCTGACGTGCAAGACGTTCAGGAACCCGTAGTACAATCACAACTCGAAACGCCCGACGAACCAGAAACGAAATTCAGCGACTATCCCTTCGCCGAGTCGATCTTCCAGGACATCACCGCAGCCGGCTATGAGCGTCCGACCCCGATCCAGGCCGCTTGCATCCCAACCGCCCTGGAAGGCAAGGACGTGATCGGCCTGGCTCAGACGGGAACCGGAAAGACGGCTGCCTTCGCCCTGCCGATCATCCAGAAGTTGGCCCAGAGCGTAGACCTTGGTGCGCTGGTGCTTACCCCGACGCGAGAGCTGGCCATGCAGGTCACCGGCGTGTTCAGCATGCTCGGCGCCTCCAGCGGCATCCGCGTGGCCACCATCGTCGGCGGCATCCCCATGGACAACGATTACAAAGCGCTTCGTTCGTGGCCTAACGTTCTGGTTGCCACTCCCGGCCGGCTTATCGACCATCTGACTTACGGCTCGATCTCCCTCAAGGAGATTCAGGTTCTGGTTGTCGACGAGGCCGACCGGATGCACGATATGGGCTTTATCCCGCAGATTCGCCGCATTCTCGACAATCTACCCGATAATCGTCAGACGCTCATGTTCACCGCCACGATGCCCCGCGACGTCGAGCGCATCGCCCGCATGAGCATGAAGGATCCGGTACGGATCCAGATCGGCATTCAGGCTCCGGTCGACGGCGCTCGCCAGCAGCTCTTCCGCGTCCACGATGAGGAGAAAGGCGGCCTGCTGGTCAAGCTTTTGGAAGAGGAAGACCAGGGGCGGGTGCTCGTATTCGTTCGTACCAAGCGTGGCTGCGACAAGCTCCATCGCATTGTCAGCCGGCGGTTCAGCGCCGCCCGTCTTCATGGTGACCGGGAGCAGTGCGACCGCGACGAGGCGATGAACGGCTTCCGCGAAGGGCGCTATCGTATTCTGATCGCCACGGACATCGCCGCTCGCGGCCTCGACGTCGCCGATATTGAGCATGTGGTCAACTACGATTTTCCACTTCAGCGCCGAGGACTACGTACACCGGATCGGCCGGACGGCCCGCCAGAAGGCGACCGGCGTCGCCACGAGTTTCGTCACCGGCGACGACCGCCGCTTCCTGCTCGACGCCCATAAGCTTCTCGGCGACAAGCTCCCCTGACTGACGACCTTAAGGACCTACTCGGCTCACGCGCCCGGCGCAGCAGCAGCCGATCGGGTCGCGGCGACTCCAGCCGGAACAGCCGCGGCCAGTCCGGGCGTACCAGCGGTCGCCGGCAGGGCCAGGCGCGTTCGACTCACGAGACCTCCGACCGCGCCCGACAGGGTGGAAATGGTGATGCCAGTCTCGGCAACGAGGCCCGCGATGATGCCCCCCCCCGAAACGATGAACCTCGCAATGAATCGGCTGACCGCCAGAAACGGGATGACTCGCGCAATCGGGGCCGTCGTCGCCGCAGCGCCCGGCGGGACACGCCGATCGCCGTGGCTGCCGGGGAACCCGGCAGCACTCGCGCCGAGCCCGACGGCAAGGGTGGCGAACTGGACGCCCGCCGGCCGCACAACAGTCACAATGGGCGCCGTGCGCAGACGCCGGTCGCTGAGACTTCCGAAGCGGCAAGTAGCCCACCGGCCAAGAAACCGGTTGCCTCCAAACCCGCCCAACCTCGCAAGCCGCGCCGTCGTACCAGTGACGAAGACGAAGGCTGCGTCGTCATCCTCGACCGGTGTGCGGACGGTCCTGACTGCATTGTCGGGGAAGAGGAAGGCCGAAGGCGGTATCGCAGGCAACGGCGCCCTCAAAGCCCTCGTTCCAGCAGTAGCCGGCAGAAGCCGAAGACGGAGCAATCCAATCAGGCGCAAGAGGCCGCCCAATAGAAGTGGGAACGCGCCGGTCGGACCTTCGTCGCCGACCCGATGATTTCGCATAGATGCTTATGACCGACTTTGCAGAATTGCGCCTGCTCGTGCTTGCTGATCCGCACGTCGCATTGGCCTCTGAAGACATGGCCGCCATGCCCGAAACACGCCGCCCCGGTCTCGGTCTGGAGCTGCTCCGCCGGGCGATCGACGATGCCCGTAACCGCGGGGGCTTTGATGCAATCGCCATCATGGGCGACATCGTCAACGACGGCGATTCCCCCGATGCCGCTGAAACCATCAAGGCGGTCGCTCATATGATGCGACGAGCTGCGGGGGACGTTCCCCTTCTGGTCGTACCCGGCAATCATGACGGCAATCCGGACCGCCTGCTCGCTGCATTTGATGCAACGCCAGGCGCCCATGAGATCGCCGGCTACCAGTTCTTCGTCTTCGCTGATCGGTATACCAAAAACGATACGTGTACGCGGTCGCCGGCGGATGAGCAGGTCTTCGTTGAGTACGCCCGCAGGACGACCGCGCCGTTGATCGTCCTGCAACACAATCCGATGAACCCGGTCATCGACGACCCATATCCCTACATGCTGACCAATCGCCGGCAGGTCATGACGGATTACTCCAGCGCGGGCGTGCTCCTGTCACTGAGCGGCCACTATCACAAGGGACAACCTGCCACCACGGTCGACGGGGTGACGTACTTCACCGCACCCGCCGTATGCGAAGGCAGCTTGCCCTACGCGCTCGTAACGCTTCACGGTCGGGACGTTTCCATCGAGACACGCTCTTTGACGCTGCCCGCGGATCTCGCTCTAATCGACGGCCATACACACACGGAGTTCGCCTACTGCGGCCAAAACATGTCGGCCGACGGCGCGATCGCCCGCGCCCGCACGATCGGCCTGGCCGGCCTCCGGCTGATCGAGCACGCGCCGCAGACTTTACTGCCTGCGAGACGATTTCTGGACCGGCAACCACGTCCGCAACCCGTCCCTCTGGCGAAGCAACGAGCATAGCCGGATGAACGCCTTCCGCTCGACGATGCTCGCCCGTCGCGACGAGTTCGTACGAATAGGGCTGGAGATCGAGCTCGACGCGGATGGCCAGGTTACCCTTCACGACGACGACCGCTGGGTGGACCTGCTGGTGGGGGCAGTCCACTGGCTCAAGACCGATCCGCGGGATCTGTCGGACGCGCAGATGGGCAGATTGTTCCTGTGGACATGCGAGAAGCTGATGGCTGGCGGGGCCAAGGTCCTGGCGCACCCTTGCGCATATTCGCCTGGGCGAAGAGACGCGTACCGACAGACCTGTACGCAGAGTCTGGCTGGCATGCTCGCTGCGCACGGCGTCGCGGCGGAGATCAACTTTCACGGCAACTGGTCCGACCCGGCCTTCTTCGCCATGTGCCTGGAAAAGGGTGCGAAGATCAGCTTCGGCTCGGACGCCCACGAACTGCGAGAGGTCGGCTCGTTCGGCCCCCACATCGAGGTGTTGAAGCAAGCCGCCGGCAGCAGCGACCCGGCCGTGCTGCGTCAATGCATGGCAACCATCTGACTCGCCTGCTCACCCCAAATCCGCATCGTCCGATCGCTTCACCGCCCGCATCAGAAAGAGATCCTCCCTGTCGATCAGCTCGACAAGCGTAAGCCCACATGGCTGCACTAAACCCTGCCAGTCATCCGCGCCGGGCAGATGATCCTGCGCTACTGCACCGCCCACGCCCGTATGAAACGCGTTGATATGCTCGCGTCCCGCCAGATGCACCACGATCAACCGTCCACCGGGAACGAGTGCCCTTGCAATGAAGCGGACAGCCGAAGGCTGGTCGCGGAAATGCGGAAAACTATGAAAGCATAACGCCGCGTCGAAGCATTCCGTCCCGAGGTCATCCCGGCACACGTCGGCCAGGCGAAAGGCCAGCTGAGGGTTCCTGCTGCGCGCATGCGCGATCATCTCACTGGAGAAATCGACGCCAACGACGCGGCCCGGACAAATCTGCTGCGCCAGCCAGGGTGTGACCTGCCCCGTGCCACAGCCGATCTCGACGACGGCCTCACTTGGCTTGAAGCCCAGACGATCGCGAAGATCCGTCAGTCGACGGAGGACTTCGCCGGCATCAGGGCCCTGGGAGTCCCATGTGGGGGCCTGGTCATCAAAGAAGTCTCGACGAGGATCAGGAATGTCGTCCTGTCCGTGTCTGTCCGTGGCCATGTAACGTCTCCTTCTGGAAAATCCACGCCGCCCATCGTAGCACGCTTGACAGTTTCGTGCCACCGACTAGAGTAGTGGCACGCTTATTATTTTCGTGCTACCCGCGTCGTCTCGGCTGGCGGTCTGCCGACGATGCGGGAAACACACCGGCAGACCGTGCAGGAGGGAGTTGAGATGCACACGCGTATCGCAGGTCTTGGGTTGCTGGCGGCGGTAGCAATTGTCTCGGCCAGCCGGGCGGACACGCACCGGCAGGTGCAGGCAGTGGACAGCGCGGGCTACGCGACGTATTGGAAGGTGATCGGGGGCGGCATCGTCTCACCGGAGAACCTGATCGTACTCGAAGGGATTGTGCTGAACAATCCGGAGGACATGCTGGATTCCACCTACAACGCCCCGGGATTCATGGGCGCACAGTGGCAGATCTTCGTGCAGGGAGAAGGAGACGATCACGGCGGAACCGCCATCTGGATCGGCCAGAAATACAGCAAGATGGGCGATGTCGACTACACGGAAGGCGAATGGGCGGACGAAATGCAGCGGCTGAACGACCTCGACGGCCACACCCTTCGCGCCGGCGACCGCATCCGGATGACCGGTTATGGAATGGACCACAACGGCAAGGTCAATATCAACGAGCGCCACAGCACGAGCCCGCTGATGGACTTTACCGTCGAATGGCTCGGCAGCACCCCGGGGCTGCCCCGGCCTGAGGTCATTTCTCTGGCGGATGTCAGGGACGCGGCCGATACCGACATCTTCGATGCGTCCCGACTGGTCGGCGGGGAATACTACCAGGGCCGCCTGATTCGCATCAACAACGTCCATATCCAGGACGGCACATGGGGGCCGGGCCAGATGCTGACGATCGCCGATGACACCGGACGCACCTTCCCCGTCGAACTGGGCATCAACCCGGTCTTTTCGCAGCCGAGCAATCTGGCGACGACCTTCGACATCGTGGGCATCATGAACCAGGAGGACGCCTGCACCGCCGGCTATCAAGTGTGGGTCATGGGCTATAACGGCGGCAGCGATCTGCTCGGCACGCTGCCGATACTCGTCGGCGACATCAATGGCGATTCGTACGTCAACGTGGGCGACCTGCAGCAGCTCGTGGCAGCGTGGAACGGCGGGCCCGGTTTCGCAGGACCCGAGGATATCAACGGCGATGGCTACGTAAACGTCGGCGATCTGCAGCTGCTGGTTGCGCACTGGGGCGAGTAGAAGCCGCATTGAGCCCCTACACTGCAGGCAAGCTGCCAGTGGCACCCTGAGAAAGAGGTTCTGAAATGGACGTGAGCCCGGCGAGGCCGGCGTTCAGCCTGATCGAACTGCTGGTGGTCATCGCGATCATCAGCCTGTTGCTGGCGATGATTCTTCCGGCTGCCAGCGCCGGCCGGGAACAGGCACGCGTCGTCAAGGCCTGCGCGGAGCCTGCGGAGCATCGGGATTGCGATGGAGGGGTATGCTCGCAGTCATCGCGGGCACGTGCCGCCCGGCCGGACGTACTGCAACAGTGAGAAGGCGGATGAATGGAGCGACCTGCCGACGGAGCTGGTCGAACTGCACTGGTTGCCGGCCGGCTCGCCCGACGGACGGCTGTCTTCGGTCATGGAAGACGTGTTCAACCCCGGTCATACCTACAAGTACATGGCACCGGGCTGGGGTTATCACAACGGTGTATCAGTGCCCAAAAGCCTCTGGGTACCGGACGCATTTCCGCTGGATGACCCGGACGCCGACCCGCAAACATTGCCGGGTCGCGTCTATGACAATGTCTCCCGGCCGGCGGAGTCCGGCAGCAAGCCGAAGCCCTGCCCGGTCACTTGGGTCGTGTGGAGCCTGGGGCCGCGATACGACCCGCGCGCCGGTTCGCCGGCTCGCGCGCCGATCCCACGCAGTTCGTGGTATCGCGGGGCCGGTACCAGCGGCGTGATCCCCAGGATCGGGCCCCTCAACGGCGAACAGATCGGCTGGCGGCAACCGGGCTGACGCCGCAAGACGCGGAGGAATATGCGGATGATGACCGACGACAGAGAGATCACAACAGTGCGCAAGAAAGCCCCGTACCATGTGGCGAGGCGCACCAATCCAGCGCTGATCGCAGTGGCACTGTCGGCAGTGCTCTTAGCCATGGCAGGCTGCCGGCGAGCACCGCGAGAACCTCTGGCACGGGCCGTGGCGACGAGCAACAGTTATCTCGCCAGCGCCGTACGCGACGTTGCCGGTCCTGACGTGCCGATCATCAGCCTCGCCCCGCCCGGCACCTGTCCGGGACATTTCGACATCCGACCAAGCCAGGTAGATCAGCTGCGGCACTGCAGCGTCCTGTTGCGATTCGACTTCCAGCGATCCATCGACGCCAAGCTGCGGGACCTGGCAGGAAACGGCCTGCAGATTCGCAGCATTGAGATCGCCGGTGCGCTTTGCGAGCCAGCCAGCTACCTGGCAGCGTGCAAACAAGCGGGCGAAACGCTGGCGGCCAACCATGTAACCGACCCTGCCGTTCTAGAACAACAGTTCCTCCGGATCGAAACGCAACTGAACGCACTGGCCGATCAGGCCCGGCAACAGATCCAGCAGGCAGGCCTGGATCACCGCCCGGTCCTGTGCAGCAGCCACCAGGCAGGCTTCTGTCGATGGCTGGGATTGAATGTCGCGGCGGTCTTCTCCGGCAGTGATTCCGCGTCGCTCGGCCAGATCGACAGCGCGATTCGCGCCGGCGGAAGTCAGAAGGCACGATTCATCATCGGCAATCAGCCGGAGGGACGCAGCGCCGCCGATGCCCTAGCCGAACGACTTGGCTGTCGTGTTGTCATGTTCGACAATTTCCCGCCGTCGCCCCAAGCGGCAGGGACCTACCAGGACATGGTGCGAACGAACGTCAGGCGTCTTGTGCAGGCCAGCCAGCCATGAAGACCCCGATCATTACAGCCCAGAACCTGCACCTGACCTTCGGCCGACGAACCGTCCTGCGACAGCTGAACCTGTCGGTCGGACAAGGTGAGGTCCTGGCGGTACTCGGTCGCAACGGAGCCGGCAAGACGACTCTGCTACGAGCATGCCTGGGGCTTCACCTGCCGGCCAGCGGGCAACTGCATGTCCTCGGCCAGGACGTAGGGGCAATGTCCTGGCGAGACCGGTTGCGGCTGCGAAGGCGGATCGGCTACGTTCCGCAGGCGACGGCGGCCGGCAGCGAGGTAATGCTGACGATCCGCGAGGTTGTGGCGATGGGTCGGACCGCGCGGGCGGGGCTTCTTCGCCGACTGCGCCGGGCCGATTGGCGAATCGTCGATGCGTGGCTGGAGCGGCTCGATCTGGCCAGACTGTCCAACCGGCGGTTCCGCGAAGTTTCCGGCGGCGAACAGCGAAAGACGGTTCTTGCCAGAACGATGGTTCAAGAGCCCGAAATCCTGTTGCTGGACGAGCCGACAGCCTATCTCGACCCCGGCTGGCGCGAGCAGATCGTGCAGTTGCTCGGGCAACTGCACCAGCAGACCGGCGTAACGGCGGTCCTGGTCTGCCATGAACTGGAGGTGCTGCCGACCGCGTGCCGGCGAGTCATCCTGTTGACCGATGGCACAATCGCGGAGTGCGGCTCGCCGGAAGAGATCCTGACGGACGCAGCCGTCTCGGCGTTTTATGGAGGGCGTTTCCGCGTGCATCATGAGGCCGGGCGCCACGCGGTATGGCCGGCTGGCGGAGGGGCGCGATGATCGACTGGCTCAACTGGCTGCCGGTGATGGCTGCCGGAGCGATTGCGGGAGGCTCGTGCGGCCTGCTCGGCGTGCATGTGGTCGGTATGCGGATCCCGTTTGTAGCGGTGTGCATCTCGCACGCAGCCCTGGCTGGGGCAGTGTTCGGCGCCCTGGCGGGTATCAGCCCCGAGCAGCTGCAGTGGCCCGCCCTGGCGGCGGCTGTCACGGTCGCCCTTCTGCTCGGCCTGGCGGACAGCCGAGGCATCCGGATCGACACGAATGTCCTCATAGCCGTCCTGTTCGCCTTGTCCATGGGCCTGGCATTTTTGGGCATCGGCTTGTTCTCCATTCTCGGCAAGCCGGACAGCGACGTGCGCAACCTGCTGTGGGGCAACCTGGCATTCTGCCGTTGGAGCGACGTACGGCGCATGCTGATCGTACTGGTCTTGCAGATAGCATTCGTCGGGGTATTCGCCAAGGAATTGCGTGCGGCCCTGTTCAGCCGGTCCGAGGCATCAGCCATGGGCATTCCGGTGACCGGGATCTGGATCGGCTTTCTGGTGCTGACGAGTCTCGTCCTGTCGCTGCACTTTCAAACAGTGGGCGGCCTTTTGCTCTACAGCCTGCTGGTCAACCCGGCCGCCGCGGCGTTCCTTCTGATCCGCACCCATGGACGGGTGCTGGTCGTCTCGGCGGTGCTGGGCGGCGTCTTGTGGGCTAGGAGGGTTTTTGGTCGCCGCCGCGGCGGACCTGCCCATCGGGGCTGTAATCGTTCTGTGCTCGTCCGGTATGCTGGGCATTTCGGCCGTGGCGGCGGCAGCTCTTCGTGGCCGGTTCGACGGCTGAGCGGGAGGCAAACGGTTCAGATGCCCCTGGCGACGCACCCCCTCGGCAGCTTCACGGCCGGACGGGGTTCGCAGTTGTACCGCCGGCGAGCGGAGTGTGCCAGGCATCGCCCATTACCGGCCGGGCTGCCTCGACCATGCTACCGCGTTCAGCTCGGCGGGTGGCACCCGAAAAGATAAGTCATGCAGACACAGTCACTTCCAGACGGCTTGCAGGTATTTGCCTATGTCGCCGGCTGTCACAGCGGTGGCATCATCAACTCAGCAGGGCGGGTCCGCTGCGTGGCAGAAAAGAAGCCGTTTCGAGCGGGCACCCAGTATAGTTCCATTTGTATGGAACAAATGACCTTCTGTCGCATAGCGCCCCATCAAGCTTCGCCCAGTACCATCAGGCGTCTTATTTTCGGTCGGTAGAGCAACACGATAACCGGCATCTTACTACAAATATCGTGACATGTCGGATTTGCCCTCCTACGATTTCTCTTGACTTGGCGGTTATCGGTATTGATAATCCGTCTCTTCGTGTCCCCAGGGGGGACACTAGTTAAGTGCAAGCAGCAGGCCAACTTGGTACGCGTAGGGGAACGGCCTTGCGGAGAGACCTACATGACCGTGGCACAGGACGTGCAACCAGCAAGTTCCAGAACACTGAAGGCCAATGGAAGCGGCCTGACGGTGCTGGTGCCTGCGTACAATGAGGCCGAGTCCATCGCCGACACAATCCGCAGCATTCAGGAGCAGACGGTCCCTCCTGAAGAGATCATCGTCATCGATGACTTTTCCAAGGATAACACTGGCGACATCGCACGAGGGATGGGTGTAACCGTCTTGCGACCGCCCAAGAACACCGGCTCGAAGGCGGGGGCTCAGAACTTCGCCCTCGACTACGTGCATACCCCCTTTACCATGGCCATCGACGCGGATACGACCCTGTCCCTCGACGCTACGGAACTGCTGCTGGCGGCGATCAAGGAAGACGAACGGATCGCGGCCGTCTGCGGCTTTGTCCTGCCGCGCGCACGTCAAGACCGTCTGGGAACGGGGCCGGTATGTTGAATACATGTTCGCCTTCACGTTCTTCAAGCCGATCCAGGACTACTATGAGAAACCGCTGATCTCTTCCGGCTGTTTTTCGGCGTACCGGACCGACCTGTTGAAGGCCCAGGGCGGCTGGTCCATGCGGACGATGGCCGAGGACATGGACCTGACCTGGAGTTTCTATCAGGCCGGCCATAAGGTGCGGTTCGTTCCGAAGGCGGTGTGCTATCCGATCGAGCCTCACGATTACAACTTCATGGCGAAGCAATTGAAGCGCTGGTCGCACGGGTTCATCCAGAACGTGCGGGTGCACTGGCGTGGCATTCTGGAAGTTCCCTATCTCCGCTCGACGGTCGGCGTGGCCATGTGGGACGCGACGATCGCCTCCTTCTGCTATCTGTTCCTACTGCCCCTTCTGGCCGTCCTCATCAGCCCTCTGTTCCTGCTGGGATATCTCATCGACGCACCAGCCGTGGTGATCCCCGTGCTGGTTAAAGGGATGCAACGCAAGGAAATGGCGAAGGCCATGGCGAGCCTGCCGAGTTTTTTCGTTCTGCGGATCGTCAACGGCGTGTTTATGCTGAAGGCATTCTGGTCAGAAATCATCATGCGCAAGCCACTGACCGTTTACGAGAAAGGACATTAGTCATGACCGCAGGTCTGCCGGGAACGGGTATAGGTGGCCTCTTCTACCTCCTGCTGGTGTTCTGGATGCCGTGTCACGAGCTGTATCTGCTCATGCGCGGCCGAAGCAGTCTCAAGCGGTGGCGCGACATCTCCTTTTTTCTGTCGATTACAGCCGGCATTATCGTAGCGACATGGTTCGAGGCGTGGGCGCTGACGCGAATCGTCACCGCCATCGCCGATTACCTGGGCATTGTGCTTGGGAAATACCGGATTCTGGCTGGCATGTCGATCCTGATGTCGCTGGGCAGTCTGGTGGCGGTGCTGCTGGCAATCCATGCGTTACGTCTGATCGTCCGCTGGAGTGACAGTCGTCGCAGTCGGGGGATCCGCACGTTCCCGGGCCTGTTCCCGGATCGTTCGGCCTTGCCGCAGACCAAGACGCTCCAGGGGCAACTGGACCAGTCGGGCCAGGCCGCCTGATAGCGCGGCCGGTTGCCCAGGCTTTGGGAACGCGGGCGCGTCTGCGAATCAGGGCAGATGCACCTGCCCCGTCCGCCGGACATTGCCGTGGAACATCGGCCAGGGCCCAGCGGGCGGTGAGGAGCCGAAGATCGCATAGATGTTGCCGTCCGATGAACCAACATACACTGTACCGTCGGGACCGATGGCAGGGGAAGAATGTACGGCATCCTTGCGCGGTGACCTGCCATATCGTCCGGCCGTCCCTGATTGCCCGTAAGGCGTTCTCCTTGCACCCAACGTAGACCGTGCCATCGGCGGCAATGGCGGGGGACGAATAAACGGTTTGAGCATGGACGAGGACGGCCTGTTTGCTGCCGTTCGACCGAATCGCGTAGAAGCCGCCTTGGGCACCGACGAAGATCCTGCCGTCCGGGCTGACCGCCGGCGAACTGTCGACCGGGCCGGCCAGCGGCAATCGCCACTTGTGCTGGCCGTCGGGCGAGAAGGCATACAGATGCCCGTCACTCGAGCCGACGTAGATTGTGTCGTCGGCACCGATAGCAGGCGAAGAGGCGATCACATCGTCCGTGCCCCGTTGCCAGCGCTGGGTACCATCCGGCTTGACAGCCCAGAGAACACCTTCGGCGGAGCCGATGTAGATCGTGCCGTCGCGACCGACAGCCGGCGAAGAGAACACGGATTCGCCGATCTTCAGGGCCCACTTCTTGTGACCTTCCCGACTGAGCGCATAAAGGTTGCCGTCGTGGGAAGCCAGGTAGATCGTACCGTTGCCGGCAATGGCTGGGGTCGTGTCGATCTTGCCGGCCGTGGCGAATCGCCATAGCAGTTTGCCATCAGGCGAGAAGGCGTAGAGGTTCTTGTCGTGCGAGCCGACATAGACCGTACCGTCACCGCCGACAGCCGGGGAACCAAAAACCGCATCGCCCGTCAGAAAGGACCATTTGCGCGAGCCATCCGGCCTGATTGCATAGACCTTGAAGTCGCGCGAGCCAATGTAGACCGTGCCATCCGGGCCGAGGGCAGGTGAGGCGGTCACAGGGCCGCCCGTCCGGAACGTCCACTTAACATCTCCGGGCTTGGGCGGTGCCGAAGCAACGGTGATCTTGACGGTGGCAGACCGGGTCAGCCCCTTGTCATCGGTCGCAACGATGCGGATGCACTGGAGCCCCTGGCCGGCAGGCCTAACCGGACCGGCCCATTGCCACTGGTCGCCCTTCGCCCGGGCAAGTTTCTGCGATTCGGGCCCGCCGATGTTCGA
Source organism: uncultured Planctomycetota bacterium (assembly GCA_963787325.1). Lineage (GTDB taxonomy): Bacteria > Planctomycetota > Phycisphaerae > UBA1845 > JANYLN01 > CAWBCK01. Next base: position 2,909,857 of record CAWBCK010000005.1, on the reverse strand, counting down.
CAGGTCCGCCGTAACCGATACCACCTTGCCATCTGGATCGACGACATTACAGGACACTGTTATCTCCTTCGCCCCCGTTCCGACGAGCGAGCCGCCAAGCCGGGCATCGCTTACCGTCGGGCGAAGATCGCCGATGAACTTGCCGCTGGCGATGCCGGTGTGCAGCCTATCGTGACGAAACTGCGACCAGGGACCGTCCGCAGGAGGGGCACTACCCTGCAAGGCGTAGAAATGGTGACTGGAGTCACCGATGTAGACCGTACCGTCGGCGGCGATGGTCGGTGAGGCATTGATCGATCCTTCCGCTTGGAATACCCAACGCTGGGAACCATCGGGGCCGAGGGCATAGAGACAGCCGCCGTTCGAAGCGATGTAGACCGTGCCATCGGCGGCGATAGCAGGAGAGGAACGGACCACACCAGTCGTCTGGAATGCCCACCTGGCATGGCCGTGAGGGTCGATCGCATAGAGATTCTCGTCATTGGAGCCGCAGTAGACCGTGCCGTCCGGGCCAACGGCTGGACACGAACGGATCGTCTTGCCTGTCGCGAATGCCCACTTGCGCCTACCGTCCGGGTTGACGGCATAGACGTTCCTGTCGCCGGAACCGACATAGATCGTGCCGTCGGCATCGATAGCAGGCGATGAGGCGATTTCGCCGCCGGTCTTGAAGACCCACTTGCGCGTGCCATCCGGGTTGATCGCGTACAGACACTTGTCCGATGAGCCCGCGTAGACCGTGCCATCGCGTGCGATTGCCGGGCCTGATCGGACCGGGCCGTCCGTATGAAAGGCCCACTCCTGTGTACCGTCGGGGGCGATGGCATAGAGATTGCCGTCATCGCAGCCGGCGTAGACCGTGCCGTCCGGGGCGATGGCTGCAGGGGCATCGAATTTCTTGCCGCCGACGAATTCCCACTTGTAGCTGCCGTCCGGGCCTATCGCCGCAAGGACATTATGAACCCAGGCTCCGGCGTAGATCGTGCCATCCGGGCCGACTGAAGGGGAAGACCATGCCCAGTAGCCTTGGCTGATATGCGAGCGCCATTTGACGGTGCCGTCCGGATGCAGCGCAGTGATGACGTCGCCGCCACGGATGTAGATGGTCCCGTCCCGACTGATCGCCTGCGTGGCACTGCCGAAGATTGGCGGGCGAAAGACCCACTTGACCGTGCCCGGCTTGAGGGCAGCGTGGGCCGGCCGGGTCGCGGCGGGCTTCGATGCACAGTGGATCGCAGGCCTTGTTGAAACGGCGTGAGTCGTCTGAGCCAAGGCAGGCAGCGGCAATACAAGCATCCAGCAAGTGACAACGGCTGCCATATGACGGCGGGATTGACCGGTTCTGCGCACCATGATGCATCTCCTTTGATAGTCAGAAGCAAAAGGTTAAGCGACGCCGGGCACAGGAGACAGGCCGAAAGGCTGCGCCGGCGGTACTCGCCCTGCCCGGGGAACGCTATGTACGGCGCCAGATGCTTTCACAGTAACCCGGCACAGTTCCGTGCACAACCGGCCGCCTGATTTTTTCGTCCCATAACAATCAGCAACTGGAATGATCGGCTACCCTCTCTTTTTCAGCCGTTAACTTAACCCGCGCCGTACTCTGACCGATGCACATGGACCACGCCGCTTCGAGGCACGGACGAGGCGGTGTTTTTTTGTTTCCATCGGATTGATGCCACGGAAATCAGAAATGGTAGCTTCGGTCATGGCTGCAAGTGCACATGCTGCGGTCCCTCGTTTGGCAGAGTCGTTCGGGATTCACCCGCGCGAACATCACGAGTACATCATCGAAGACCCGGTGCTGATCGTGTCGCACAACTTCACGTACTACGCGCCGGAAGGCATCATGGCGGTGCCGTTAAGCGAGCCGACAACGGTGACGTTCGGCAGGAAACCATGTAGCGACGTCAGGACCCGGTCGAAACATGTACATCTGGTGTTGCCGGACGAGGTCCAGGACCGTATGGCCAGCATGACCGACCGCATGGCTGGCAAGCACGTCGACGTGGCCGACCTGCACGGCGCGATCATCTTTGACGGCAATACGCTCTTCTACAGGCACCTTGGCGACCAGCCCACCGTTCTGGCACAGAGAATTCTCGCGAGTCGAATCATTACCCAGGCCGACGCAGTTCTGCCGATCGGCCGGGGACAGACGATCGGCTTCGGCGCGAGCACCGACGCCTTTGGCGGGCCGCTGTGGTGGTACTACTTCCGCATCACGTCGTTGCGGCACCTGAAGCAGCTTGCCGCCCGGCGAAGGATGTAGACTACTTATGCCTTGCCCGGCAAGGGCAATCCCTCGATAATCTGGCGATAATGTGCGGAATCGCCGGGATCATCAATTTTGCGGGACGACCGGTCAGCCCTTCCCGGCTGGCGGAGGCAGATCGCGCGCTGGCGCATCGCGGGCCCGATGATCGCGGATCGTGGACGGGGATGATGGGAAGCGCGGCCGTCGGGCTGGTGCATCGGCGACTGGCAGTGATCGACCTGCGGCCGGAAGCGGCCCAGCCGATGTGGGACCCGACTGGCAAACTGGCGGTGGTGTTCAACGGGGAGATCTACAACTTCCAGAAGCTGCGTGCGACACTGGCCGATCGATTCGCCTTTCGCACACAGTGCGATACAGAGTCCATCCTGGCGGCGTACGACGCATGGGGACCGAAGGCCTGGGAACGATTGACGGGCATGTGGGGGCTTGGCCTGGTCGATCTGGGCGCAATGAACTGCATCTTTCGCGGGATCGGTTCGGCATCAAACCGCTGTGGTATGCCCGGACCACGGATGAACTCGTCTTTGCCAGCGAGCTGCCTGCCTTGCTGAAGATCCTCGATCGGCCGATCGAAATGAACCCGACGGGTGTGGCGGAGTATCTGACCCTGGGGATGACGTTTTCGCCGGGCACGGTACTTAAGGGGGTACGGAAGCTGCCGCCGGGTACCGCGTTGCGCATCGACGCCGCCGGCCGGATTGAAACGTACGACTGGTATCAGCCGGCGCCTTCGCCGGTGGAGACGGGAGCCGTGCCGGACGATTTCGGGGCGAGCGTCGCGCAGTTTCGTTCGCTGATGGAAGAGGTCGTCCGCGATCATCTGGTGGCGGACGTCCCTGTCGGCGTGCTGCTGTCCGGCGGGGTGGATTCGTCGATCGTTGCAGCGGCGGCGGTACGCGCTGCCGGCCACAATGTCCGCACGTTCTCCGTGGGTTTCGCCGATCAGCCGGCCTATGACGAGGCGGAATATGCCGCGGCGGTCGCCGGACATCTCGACTGCGAGCATACGGCATTGCATCTGACCCTGGCGGACATTCATGCGGAACTGATGGACCTTCTGGATGCGCTGGACGAACCGTTCGGCGACAGCAGTTACCTGCCGACGACGTTGCTGTCGCAGATCACCCGGCAGCATGTCACGGTCGCGCTGTCCGGCGACGGCGGGGATGAGCTGTTTGCAGGGTATTGGCGATATCGCGGCCACGAGGCCTGGCGCAGGGCGATGCGGATACCGTCAATCATTCGTCACACTGCGCTGGGCATCGCGGAGTTAATGCCGACCGGGCGGGCAACCGGCTGGCGCAACAAGGTCCGGCAAGCTTCGCAAACTCCTCGCCACGGACAGCAGCGATCCCATAGTGCGACACCTTGCCTGGGCACGCATCGCCGATTCTCGAGCCGTGAACGGCCTGGTTCTCAATGATGACGCTGCGTCACAAGCCCATCAACGGATCGAGCAGGCATATCGACGACAGGTCGAACGCGTAGCGGCGATCTTGCCTGACCTACAGCCATTGAGCACTATCCTCACGGCAGACCTGTTCACGCTGCTGCCGGACGACATACTGCACAAGGTGGATCGCGGGTCGATGCGGGTGGCGCTGGAGGTACGGGTGCCGCTGCTGGATCACCGGATTGCCGAATTCGCCATGGGGCTGCCGCTACAGTATAAACTGCATGACGGTGCGTCCAAGCGGCTGCTGCGGGCGGCATTTGTGCAGGATCTGCCCGGCTTTGTGTTTAATCGGCCCAAACAAGGCTTTGAGGTTCCCGTGGCGGAGTTCTTCCGCAGCCTGTGGTATGACATGACGCGGGACGTGCTGGCGGGCAGATCCCTGGAACGGTGCGGCGTATCATCCAGCGCGGCGGTGAACCTGCTCGACGAACACCGTACCGGGCGGCAGGATAACAGCCAGATCCTCTTTTCGCTGCTTTCGCTGGCATGGTGGGCATCGCGAAACCTGCCGACAGGGGGAGGATATCAGCCTTGAACGACCAGCCTTCCTCACAAGCAGGGTCGGCAACACCAGCCAGCGGGTTCCCTCGCCGGGTGCTGATGGTAACCGGCTATCTATGGGGAGGCGGGGCGGAGTGGCATGTTCTTAACCTGGCCTGGTCGCTGCAAAAGATGGGGGTGCAGGTCGAGGTGGCATACGTGCTGGCTGGTACGGCTGACGCGCAGGATGCGTGGCGGCGGCACGGCTTCGAGCCTTTTGCACTGCGTTCGCCTGCCAAGATGCTGTCGCTGAAGGGCGAAGGCTATGACCTTATTCATGCACACCTGTTCAAGGGCGAGATGGTCGCCGCGATGGCATCGCGCGTGCTCCGCGTACCGATGGTCATTACACGACACAGTCTCGACTGGCAGAACCTGTCAGTCTGGCAACGCCTGTTGCTTCGGACTATCGTTCAACGACGCGCACGCGGCATGATTGCGGTCAGTGACGCGGTTGCAGATGTCAGCCGCACGGCCATTACTGGTCGGAACGTGCCCATTCGCGTGATCCGCCACGGTATCGCCCCGGAACTGCTCCGGGGCCGGCTTGTCGGCACGGACATCCGCAAGGAATTGGGCATCGAAGGCCATCCGTTGATCGGAACGGCTGCCAGGCTTTCGCCGGACAAGGGGCTGTCTTACCTGCTGGAAGCGTACAAACGCGCGCAGCCGGAGCTGGCGGACTGGCATATCGTCATTGCCGGGGACGGGCCGCAGCGGCAGCCTCTGGAGCAACTGGCTGAACAACTCGGCATCGCCAGCCGGGTGCACCTGTTGGGATGGCGAAGCGATGCGCTGGACATCGTCCGGTCGCTGGACATCTTCGCATTGCCGTCGGTGCGGGAAGGCTTTGGCCTGGCGCTGCTGGAAGCGATGACGTTCGGCACGGCGGCGATTGTCAACGATCTGCCAGCCATTCGTGAGACGGCCAACAACGCGGCCGTCTACGTGCAACCGGCGGACGTCGACATGTTTGCCGAGGCCCTGCGAGCAATGACGAGGCAAACTGACAGACGTGAGGAATTGCGCGATCGCAGCAAGCACCAGGCTGCCAGGTTCAGCGCTGATGAAATGGCCAGGCAGACACTGGCGTTCTATCGTGAGATCGCGTAAATATCAGCCTTTGACAGCTCTTTTGTTTTCTATTGCTGTTTGACAAGACTCTATTGGCTTCAAGACCTCGCACTGGCAGACAAGCTGCCAGTGGCACCCAACGCCGTAAACGTCCAGGCCGGAGTGGTGGGTGGAAGTCTTTATAAGATAAGGAGATAAGACGACATCGTCGCGCATTTTTTGGCCTCCTCTCGTATATTGGTTGTGTTCAATAGCCAATGGAAAGGAGGCCAAAGGTGAATCCTGCTCAATTTGTCCGCCAGTATTACAAGGAATCGTTCCATCAGCAACTGCTGGGGGCCATGGGACGCTGCTTGCCCCACCAGGGCTTGCCGCTGCAGATGGAGAGTCGAAGGCTCTGCTGGGTGCCGCGGCTGCTGGTGATGTGCGCGGTCATGATGTGCTGGGCCCATGGCAAGAGCCTCAAGGATCGCTTCAGCAAGGCACGAGAGGCTACGGTGGGCATGTACTCCAGCCGTCGTCGGCCGGGAAAGAGTTACCAGGGTTTCATGGCGGCGCTGGTTCGACGGTCGGCGGGCTTGCTGGCGGTGGTGTGCCCGGCGTTCCGCAGGGTGGTGGCTCAGATAGCCGAGCCAGCCTGGCGGGTCGAGGGTCGGGTGGTCTTTGGGGTCGATGGTTCACGGATGGACTGTCCGATGACAGCGGCCAACGAAGAAGCCTTCGGCTGTGCGGGCAAGAAAAAGACCGGCCCGCAGCAGTTGGTGACGACGCTGTTTCATGCAGGCACAGGGCTGATCTGGGGCTGGCGACGCGGCGACAGCCGCAGCAGCGAGCGGAGCCATCTGCAAGAGATGCTCGACCTGCTGCCGCCCAAGGCGACGCTGCTGGCGGATGCGGGATATACGGGCTATGGGATGTTACAGGAGTTGCTGTCTCGCCGGATCGATTTCATCATCCGCGTGGGCAGTAACGTGCGGCTGTTAAAGGGCTTGGGGTATGCGGAGCACAAAGGCGAGGGGATCGTGTATCTCTGGCCGTCGCGGGAGCAGAAGAAAGGTCTTGCGCCGCTGGTTTTGCGGCTGATCGTGCTGAGCGACGAGCGAAACAAGCGGGTGTATCTGCTGAGCAATATCCTGGACGAAGAGCCGTTGAGCGACGCCCAGGCAGGCAGACTGTATCGGCTGCGGTGGGGCGTAGAACTGTTGTATCGCGCCTTGAAGCAAACGCTGGAGCGTCGCAAGATGCTCAGCGACAGTCCCCGTCACGCCGAAGTGGAGTTGGATTGGACGATGGTGGGGCTGTGGATGCTGGGTCTGGTGTGCGTGGAAGCGATGCGGCGGGAAGGCCGCCCGCTAAACGCCTGGAGCGTGGCGGCCTCGCTACGAGTGGTTCAGCAGGCGATGGACAAAGGCGCCAAGAGTCACCGGCAGGGCGGGCTGCAGCAGAGCCTGGGCGGCTGCATCAAGGATACGTATGAGCGTATTGGCGGCAAAAAGGCCCGCAACGCCAAGAACAAGAAGACCGAACGACCGCCCGGAGCCCCGATCTTACGCATGGCCGAGCAATCAGAAATACTGTTGGCGCAGCAGTTACGCGAAAGGAAACCTGCCGCATAGTTTGCGGCGTTGAGTGGCACCCACGAGAGAAAGGTTTCGGAGCGGATACTGGACAGTTGCCCGAGCGCAGGACTCGATATTCTGTATGTACCTGTGCGGAGAGCAGCGAGGCCAATCATGCAGCAGCGAACAGTCGGATCGAGCATTACGCTGGACTCAGACGGCCGGATTGAACAGGATGCCATTTGCATAAGCTGTGACTACAACCTGAGGGGGTTGATACCGGCGGGGCAGTGTCCGGAGTGCGGCCGAGCCATCGAGGAATCCCTGGAACTTCGATTGTTGCGTCTGGCGGATGGGTGGTGGCTTAGCCGTCTGGCCTTTGGCGCCCGTATGGCGTTTCACGGGGGCTTGTGGTTAGCCGTGATGCCGTTTGTGATTTACCCCCTGATGATCGTGAGTCTGGGGGTATTTCATCCCCCAACGATCGTTGAGCAATCGCTGCTGATCCTGGTGCCGCTAATCCTGATCGGACTGGCCGGGATGAATCTGGCCGGCCTTTGGCTGGTGGCTGGGAAGGAGCCTGGTGATCTCCCTGAAGGGCAGCGAAGGTCACTTGCCAACCGAATCGCCCGACCGGCGGTCGTCGCCGCCGGGATTGTCTGGTTGTCTGTGGGGCTGTTTCCGTCTTACCTGTTGCCCGGCTGGACACAGGCCGGTCCGGCGATGCTTGCGATTGCCACGAGTCTGATCGCATGGGCAGCCGTGGCAAGGGTAATGAGCGAACTGGCGGGCAGGATTCGGGTCAGGGCCCTGTCAAGGAGGCTGGCCATTGTCAGCCGGGCGGTGATCTGGCTGATGATCCTCTCGGGCCTGGCCCTTCTGGCAAGCGTAACGGCAGATCAGCTTGGCCTGCTCCGATATAACCCCGGCTCTGTCAATGACACTATTCAACTGGCGATGAGTGTCTGCGCGGGCATTGTGTCGCTGGGTTCTCTTGTCGTAATTATCTGGTACCTGGTCTTGCTTGGTCGATTCCGCAAGCACGTCTCTGCGATCGTACGGGAGGCTGCCCAGGCGAGGACGCATGAGACCGCCGGCCAGGGTGATCCGCCCCTGTCAGCGAGTCCGTGGTTGCGGGAAGTGACCTACGGGTTCATGTGGATCATCGCCGGTTCGGCTGTGCAGTTGGTGCTGGCCGGGACGCTGCATACAGAACTGCTGCCGCAGATGTCATCCATCGCTTCGAATTTCGTGGGTCCGTTGGTGAACGCGTTACAGACGATTGCCGCGTTGGCAGCCATATGTGGTGCACTGCGCGGACGACACGGCCGATATCGGAAAGCAGAAACAGCGGGCGCAGGCGCACTGTCCGCATGCTTGCCCGCGCATCACTGGTGACGTGCGCACTGTTTGTCGTTGTGCTTCACGTTGCCCCCGGATTCGCCATGCAGGACGTGTTCGTGCCATTAAGCGCATTATCCGGCATTCTGGCACTGGTCGGATGGTCGGCCCTGGCGGCCTATATGCCTCATTTGGCGAGGGAGATGAAGGCCCCGCGCATTGCCCGCTGGACGCGGGTCGCAGCAGTCATTGTGTTCGGCGTCGGCCTTCTGTGGCTGGCGTTTTCCCTGGACACAGCAGCGATAACAAGACCACAGTTCGCGGGTCGTCCGGATCTTGTGGTCTACCAGCCCCGTCACCCCCTGGTAAGCCAGACGCTATGGTTTGGCTGGCGGCTGGTGGTGATCGCGGCAGCCGTGCTTATGTATGGCATGCTACGACGGCGGCAAGCAGAGATGCCCCAGCACGAATCCAATGCGCCGGCGTCAGTTGGGCCACAGACAACAGAGGCATAGGCGCTCCGAAAAGGAACTACCATGGACGGTACCACCACAACCCCTGCCCCGCTCGACGAAGCCGGTCGACTGGCGCTCGATTTGAACTGCGTCACGTGCGGCTATAACCTGCGAGGGCTCGATCCGGAAACCATCTGCCCCGAATGCGGCATCCCCGTCGGCCGAAGCCTTTGAGGCGATCTGCTGCGATTTCGGGATTCGGCCTGGCTGGACACGCTCGTCAGCGGCATGAACTGGATCGTCGCCAGTATCGCGTTGTACGTGCTGTTCTCGTGTGTCCTGATGCCAGTCATACGGGTGGTGCCATTGGCAGCCCGCCTTGGGCACAGTCACGGCCATGCCTTCTGGTATGGTCGTACAGATCATGTTCCAACTGGTCGGCATCGTCGGCTACTGGAAGGTCACGACCCCCGACCCCGCCATAGCCGATACCGACCACGACCGAAAGGCACGAAGCGTCGCCAGGACTGCACTTCTGGTCAGCCTCGCTTTGACATCGTTGGAAGCACTTCTCCCTACTGTAGTAGCAGTTGGCCCATCGTGATGGTCCCTGTTTTCATCGCCGGGTGGATCGTTGGTCTCGTCTGGCAGTTCGCGATCCTGATCTACGCAAGGTCCATTGCATTCAGGATTCCTGATCCCAAGCTGGCCCGCTCTACTCGCATCATCATGTGGGGCCTGGTCATCCCGGGCATCAACCTGATTTTCACCTTCTGGGTGGTCTTTCTGTTCGAGCGGTACCGCAAGCAGTTGCGGCTTGCCGCACAGGAGGCAAGAGAGACATGGGCGGCACCGCCTTAGGAGGCCAACTCCCGCCGGCATCTGCCTTTGCGCAGCCCTTGACCAGACACCGATTATCCCTGACCATGATGGCAGAGTATTGCTGATGCCAGGAGGTTATTGTGGCACAGAGCCTACCGCTGATCATCGAAAGTACAGCCCTGCGTGTCGAGGTCGACCCGAAAGACCTGGCCGCTCACGTCACCGTTCGCAGCGAGGGCGAGACTCTCCGCATGGCAGGCGCCCAGCCCGACGACGTGCTGGTCGTCCGGGGCGATACCCAACAGTGGCGGAGTTTTGCCGATTCGCCCATCAATATGCGTAAGGCCGGCGACCGCCAGATCGTGGCGGAATTGCCCGGAGCGGCCCTGGCTGTGCGGATCAGCGTTGACGAGTCCGACGTCATCTTCGAGGTGGCACCCTTGCCCAATCGGGAGGGCATGTTCGCCTGCGATGTTCTCTATCCGCGACATTTCCTGCTGCCGCAAGATCAGCATGCGTACGCGACCTTCCCGCTCGGCCAGGGAAGCATCATCCCTGCCACGGAGACGACTACGTTTCATCACCGGGAGGGATATGCGGAGGCGTGCGTCCACTGGCTCGGCGGCTATACCGGCAAGGTGGGCTACTGCGGCATCGCAGAGACCCCGGACGATCTCTACCAGGCCGTCGACAACCCGCCGGGTCAACCCGCCAGCATCTTTTTCCACTGGCAAGGCTCGCATGGCCAGTTGCGGTATGCCCGCCGGGCGCGTTATCACTTCGCGCCGGGACTGACCTACGTCAAGCAGGCCAAGGTTTATCGCGAACACTGCAAGAAGATCGGCATCTTCCGCACGCTGGCGGACAAGGCCGAGGAGAACCCCAACGTCGCGAAACTCGTCGGTGCACCGCTGGTGACGGCCCTGGCCAGCATCCGCCGGGAGAAGACCTTTACGTACGAGGTCAACGACTTCAGCGAGCTCGCCCGCTGGGTCGAGGATTTCCACAAACAGAGCCGGATCGAAACCGCCCTCGTACACATCGACGGCTGGGGTTATTGGGGCTATGACTCGATGCACCCGGACGTCCTGCCGCCAAACCCCGATTGCGGCGGCGCGGAAGGGCTGGCGGACCTGGCCAGACGCGTCAAGGCACAGGGCTACCTGTTCGCCCTGCACGACCAGTACGTCGACATGTATGCCCATGCACCTTCGTATGACACGGACCTGGCGATTGTGATGCAGGACGGCAGGCCCGTAAGGATCAACCGCTGGGCAGGCGGCCTGTGCAGCCATATGTGCCACACGCAGATCCCGCGATTCATCCGGCGCAATCTCTTCGAGGGCATTCACCAGGCCTACCCGGCGCACCATAACTCGCCGAGCGTCTGGAGTATCGCCGCCCCGACCGCCTATTACCTGCATGGCTTCTGCCGCACCGTTGAGTGCTGGTCGGACAAACATCCGATGAGCCGGTCTCAGAGCCGCCAGCAACAAATTGAATGCTTCCAGGCAGCCAGGGCAGGACAGGCGGGCCAGCGGTCGGTACTGGCTGTCGAGCGCCCGATGGATTTCGCCATCCCGCATATCGACAGTGCGTGGAGCAACCGACACTTTACAGCCGGCGTGCAAACTGCCTCGGGCGAGGTCAACTATCGGCACGTGGGCATTCCGGTACCCTTGTGGCACCTGGTGTTTCACGACGCCGTGCACCTGCCAAGCCCCGGCGGCGAGCAGGTCGAGGCGATTCTGTACGCCCAGGCACCGCACTTCCGTCTGTCGGGGCAGTCGATTCCACTGGACGAGCTGCGCCACAAGAAGACGGTGCTGGCGTTCCATAATGACGCCGCGTTCCTGGAAATGACCGACCACCAGGTCCTCAGCGCCGACGGTAATGTGCAGAAGTGCGTCTATGGCGGCGGACTGGAGATCAGCGTCATCCGTTCCGATGGTACGTATGCCATCAATGACGGCCGGGCCAAGACCAAGGGGATGACGCGGATGTAGAGATTGCTCCAACGGCGCAGCGACCGTGCGTCGGCCTGATTCGCCTGTGCCGCCACAGCAAGGCCCCGGACAATAACGGCCCAGATAGTCAAACGCTTAAGGAAGAACGAGTGTCGCCCCAGACCCAACACGAGCGTCGCCATCGCCTCCGTCAGGCCCAGGATCTGGCTGTGCGCCTTACGGCCAACGAACTGTTGATGCTCGTAGCCCTGCTGATCGTCGTATTGGGTACGTGGGGGTTCATCACCCTGGCCAGCACGGTAATGGCAGGGGGCACGCAGGAATTTGACAAGTGGGCGGTGCACTCATTCCGGCACATGATCGACAGCCACGCGCCGTTCACCGCCGAAACCGTCAAGCAATCGTTCCTGGACATCAGCGCGTTGGGCGGCCCGACGGTGCTGTTGCTGATGACCTCGGCGATCATCATTTTTCTGCTATGGGATCGGCGCTATAACGCGATGCTCCTGGTGACCATGGCGACGGTCGGCGGGGTGATCCTGGCATTTCTTCTGAAAGAGGCGATCGGCAGGCCGCGTCCAAACGTCGAGCAACTGGCAGCGGTAACCATGTCGAGCTTCCCGAGCGGCCACTCGATGCTCTCGGCCATCGTGTATCCGACGCTGGGGACGCTGCTGGCGCGGATCGTGTCACGCAAACGGCTGAAGATCTACTTCATGTTGGTCGGCGCTGACACTCAGCGGCCTGATCGGCATCAGCCGTGTCTATCTCGGGGTGCACTATCCCACGGACGTGCTGGCGGGCTGGGCTGCCGGGCTGGCCTGGGCGGCACTGTGCTGGACGGTCACCAAGTACCTCCAGCGCCGCGGAGCGGTCGAAGGCGACGAAGAGGACGATCTTCAGGTGGTTTAGTGGCTGGCGCCAAACCTCCGCCTTGCGGGCCAGTCATGCATCTTTGGGTACTACTGGCAGATTGTCTGCCAGTAAATGGCCTCGAAACTATCTGGCCAACGTTTCCATGCTGCCGATCCTGTCCAGCACGACGAATTCGCCCGCGGTACGGGCGCCCGTGGCAACGTCTGTAGCCGTAGCGGTCCACTTGCCGGGCTTGTCATTTAGTGCAACAGCTGCTGTAATCGTCTGTTCGCCATGAAGCAGGAGATTGCGTGTCAGCCACGGCGCGTCACTTCCATCCGGCTGCCGGACCTTCAGCCGGACAACACGCCGGCTCGGCGCGTTAGCCGTCAGGATGATCTTCACGCTATCGCCCTGTCGCACCGCGGCTGGCGTCTTCAGGCCGATCTTCGGCGCCGCTCGTACGACCGCCAGAAGCGTCCCCGCGCCGGCCGGCAGTTTCGCCTGGACAACCAGCCGCCCATTCTCGCGATCGACCTTCAGCCGCTCGTGCGCGCGGACGTCGTAGACGTTCGGCACTCCGCTATCCAGCAGTTCTGTGCCCGGCGACGTGCTAATGCGCACCGGTTCAATCCCACTGGCCGTCTCTGCATCCGGTTCATGCCGAGCGACCCCGTCCTTGCCGACGACCTGCTTGTCGCCGATCGCGCGCGGAGGATGCCGATCAGGCGCATGTCATCGAGCCTGTAGCGGACGATCTCCAAACCATCAATATTGCCCCCTGAAGGCGTAGTAACCGTCACCTCCGGGCATACACCCGCCTTGGCCAGCGTCGCCGCCAGGGCCTCAGTATCGTTGGCCGGGTCGAGGGTTTCATATTTGGCAGGCATGAGGGGCACTACATTCGGCGCCAAGTCGGCGTCATACTTACCCACGTCGCACCGACTCCCCAGGACAATACCACCGGCCCTGACGAACGCATCGATCTGGTCCATTTCCTTCCGGGACAGGGCAACGCTGCGCGGCATGACCAGCACCTTGTAGCCTGCCTTCTGGAGCTGACCCTGTTCGATCTGCCCGCTGGCGACAAACATCGGCTGGTAGCCGAGCCCCTCCAAGGCCGTCCACCATGCATCGACGGCATCGGCGTAGGCCTTCGTCTTGCCCGTCGTAATCCAGCCGGCCTGCATCGAGGGGATCGAATATTCAACGGCGATCGGATCGTGCTGGCGGTCGGCGTCGAAGACGAGTTTACCTATGCCGCATTTCAGCTCCCTGATCACCTGGCCCAGGTCGTATCCCGCCTGCGAGAAGCTCAGGTCCGGGTTCTGGATCGACAGCCACCAGAAGACCACCGCGCCGGCGTTGCCGTGAAACAGCCGGCGCCAGAGCTGATAGCGGGCCTTGTCGCCGCTAATGCCATAGCCCGTCGCCCCGGTGATGTGCGATTTGCCCTTGGCGAAGTCCACGTGCATCTCATCCTGATGCCCGTAGGTATAGCTGCTCAGCCAGCCGAACGAGGGCATCAGCCTGTACCAGTCCTGCCCATCGAAGGGCGTAGGAACCTGGGTACCGCTGGTGCCCATCAGGACCTTCGGATTGTCCGCCCTGCTCAGGACATCGTGATAGTAGGAGTAAAGACTGGCCCACTCACTGTCCATGAACGTACGGTGTTCAGCCCAGGGGGCGAAGTTGCCTCGGCCTTTGACCTCCTGGCCGGTCATGGGCATCACCTTCTCCCAGTTGGTGAATTTCGTGTCCCAATGCTTGTTCAGGGCATCGAGGCTGTCGTTGTACTCCTTCCTGAGGTACTTTCGAAAGCTGCGAAGCGCAGCCGGGGCAAAGCCCAGATCCAGCTGGCCGCGATAGCTCGTCAGCGAATCCTCCTCGCCGATGCAGTAAGCCAGCGGCCTGAGCATGCGCCAGACGCACCGCGATCTTCCAAAGGGACAGTCCCTCCCGTTCCCGAACGCTGGAATCGCTGATGCAGACGAACCGCTGCAGATACTTCTTGTCACCGGTCTCGTCGTACTGTTGCTTCTGTTTCGCAAAGGCGTCCGGATTCTGGTGCAGCACCTGCCGACGCAGGCCGTGCGGAACAATCTGCATGTTGTTGATCAGCCGCTCGCGCATCAGCGCATCGTTGGACCAGTGCGGATCCAACGTCGCCGTGCATCCCCACCTGCGCATCTGGTCGTACATCATCGGGCGCTGCCACGGCAGCCGATCATTCGGCCACATGATCACCTGGTAATCATCCCAGGACGCACTCAGCCGTTTCAGGATCACCGGGCTGGACCTGCTGATACGTTGGCCCTGCCCGTTCGCGGCGTTGACGACCACCTTGGCGGCCAGTGTGCTGACCCGACTGGTCGGCAGGTATGCCGTCGTCTCCCTCGTCAGGTCGACGTGTTCGATCGTCCGTCCGTAGCCATCGCGCAGTTCAGCAGATTCCAGATGCCAATCGCGTTTCTCATCCTTCAGATACGCTCGTACGCGGATCTTCTGGCCATATTGCACCGTATCGCGGACGCGCAATACGATCGGGTTGATCCTGCCCGCTTTTGCCTGCTGCACGAACTCCTCGGGAATACGGATCGGCGTATCCCGTCCAGCCGCCCAAAGCACACACCGGCCGACCAGGGCATAGCCCACCTCCCAGTACGCGTAATCCACCGGCGGCGGACTGCCCTCGGGCTGATCGACGTACGGTGTCATGTCAAACGCGCGGTATGCCAGCGTGACCACCCGGCCCTTCCCATAGTGTCCCACCGCAACGATCGGGTCGCCGCTCTGGCTCTGGATCAGCACCTCGGCATGCGGCGATATGCTGTATTTCTGGTACGACATCGCCGCGAAGGGCAGCAGGTCCAGCGGCAGATTCTTAGTAATATAGTGGTCGGGCTGGGCAACCTGCCATTTCTCGCCCTTTACCAGACCCTGGCTTGCCGGCTTCATATACCCACTGGCTGGATCCATGGTATCGCTCGCGCAATCCACCAGTGGACTGATCGACCAGAGGTCCGACACGTCCGCTTTGTCATCGCCGGCGAACGGCTGAACAAGCACCAGCCCCGCTCCGTCCTTCACCCGTTGCAGCAGCGCCGACCGCGCCGCCTCAGGAAACCATTTCCAGCCCAGCGGCGTGCGGATCAGGTACACGTCGTACTTGTTCGGCCCGGCCAACTCCATGGTCAGGTACTGCTGCATCTTTGCAAAGTCGAATCGATGGCCTCGCTGCCCGTAGTGGTCACCCAATCCCCAGGTATTCTGGTCCCACTGCCGATCCCAGGTCACCACGCCGTACCGGATGTCCAGCCGCTGGGCGAGTTCGACGAGTTCCCTGCCATACTGCACGCTCGGGATGGCGAAGAGCCTGACGGGACCGCCAGGCAAGGGCTTTGCCTTCCAGGCGACCGGTGTCTGCACCGTGCCGGTATAAGGCGCATCCGCACGCCGCTCGAACGGTACGTATGCCGGGTTCTCGCCTGTCGGATTGGCAAGGCGGCCAGGGCTGCCGCTGGCCGGGTCTGGTGCCCCTTTTGACGCAGCCGCCGCTGTCAGCAGCGCAGCCACGGCGAGCAGTGGCAGTATATGCCCAATATGATGCCCCCCACGATCTCTGTGAACTGCCATCAAGAGTTCCCTTTCCATGGACATCAGCGGACCGGACGGAACTGGCCGATCCAGTGTACCACCGACCAGCCACGCCGTCATGAACCGGCAAAGGCGACCTATCTCTATACGTAGCAACTCATCCGGCTGGCACTCGGACTTCTGGGCAGAAGACCCGACGCCCCCCGGTATGATGGCACCCAAGGCACCCCGAGAGCCTCCTCATGCCGCCCCTGAAAACCTTGCACGCGAGACTCGTACAGCCCAGATCCACCCCGGCCTAAAGGGCCTGCCGGTTGACAATTCCCGCCGCGCCAACCTAGAAGTGTACAGAGCTGGCGTTTTTCTTATCGTTTATGTTTGTGCGGGGGGTCTTTCCAATTTGCCAACCGTAGCGGTTTCACATGCACGGCGTGTGCCTTCCACGAAGTGATACGCAGCCGGAAAGTGACGAATGATCCATCCGGTCGTAACCCGGCTGGCAGAAGTCTCCCAGCCGGAGTACATAGATGCCGTGCCCGCGTGTTCTCATGGGCACGCGGACACGGCCTTTTTTTGGCGCGGTCAGGTTCCCGATTTCAAGACCGTGGACTGGCGCAACCTGTCACGGCTGAAAGCGCAAGGACAGACGACTGCTTCTGCCAGATTGCCTGCCAACGCGGAATCATACGGTCTCCAGTCGGACCCGGTGCGAGCCCGACAGATCTGGCCGCAAGGCCTGCCGTCTTTTACAATGCGGGTCTATGGACACCCTGACCGACCATGACATCCCCTCACTGGCCGCTCTGTTGGAGCAGTGGGGCTATAAGCCGTCCCACGCCGCTCGCCTTCTCGGCTCCTTCTATCGGCACGAGGGCCAAATCGACTTCGACCGCCTGCTGGTCCCCCGCCGCCTCCAGCGACGCCTTGGAGACGAGGTCCGCTGGCGCCAGTCGCAAGTCGTCGCCCGATCCGACGCTGCCGACGGAACCACGAAGCCTGCTCATCGAGTTCGATGCCGGCGGAGCCGTCGAAGCGGTGCTCATGCCCGACCGGCATAGCAATCGCGCGGCAGGATGTATCTCCAGCCAGATCGGCTGCGCGATGGGCTGTGACTTCTGTGCCACGACCCAGGCCGGCCTGGTCCGCAATTTGACCCCGGGCGAGATGGCCGAGCAATTCCTGCACCTCAAGGCCCTCGCCTCGCAGCAACACCGCAAGTTGCAGACCATCGTTTTCATGGGCATGGGGGAGCCGATGCTGAATCTCGCCAACGTCATTGGTGGCATCCGCCGGATTGCCGACCCCTTGCTGGGCGCCATCGGCTGGAGAAACACCACGGTCTCAACCGTAGGCGTCGCGCCAGCCATCCACCGTTTCATCGATGCCGATCTGAACGTCAACCTGACGGTCTCGCTGCACGCCCCGGACGACCAGACCCGCGCCAGGATCATCCCGACGGCCCAGCGTTACCCCATATCGGACATCATCGTGGCCGCCAGACGATTCCTGGCCGTATCAGGGCTCTTCCCCAACATTGCCTATTGCCTGCTGGACGGCATCAACGATTCGAACGAGCACGCCCGCCGCCTGGCCGATCTTGTGGAAGGCTTCCGCGTCCATGTGAATCTGATTCCATACAACCAAATCGGCCCGGGCCTGAGCGGCACGGTCTATCGGCCCAGTCCGCCCCAGCGGATCGCCCGTTTCCTGCAGATCCTCCGTGACCGCAAGATTGTCGCCCACCGCAGGGACCGCCGAGGCGACGATGTCAACGCCGCCTGCGGGCAACTGCGCGCACAACAATGTCTATCCGCCCGGGCCAGCGACCGATCGTCGTGACAGTCGGCAGGCCCGAAGCGATGGCTCGGGTCGGCTCGGTGCAACGACGTCTGATCGACCTGGACCGGGCATCTGATCTATCCGCCCGTCAACGTGTCCCCGGCACGATGGGTATAATCTCTCGGACAACCGGGGGGCTGCGAACCGTGGATGCTCTGCAAATGGTACCGTTCCGGGCAATGGCGTTGCTGATCGTCCTCCTGCTGCTGGCAGCTGTCGAACTGGGGCGATGGACGGGTTGGTGGATGCGCCGCCATCGTGGGGCGGACGTGTCCAAAGGCCTTGGCTCACTTCAAGGAGCAATGCTCGGGCTGCTGGCGCTTGTGCTGGCCTTTACTTACTCGTTCGTCGTCACACGGCAGGATAACCGCAAGCATGCGGTGATCGAAGAGGCCAACGCCATCGGCACCGCCTACCTTCGCGCCGAACTGGTACCCGAGCCCACCCGCAGCGAACTCAAGAAACTCCTGCATAGCTACGTTCACACACGCCTGATCTCCGCCGAGCTTATCAACACCCCGGAAAAATGGCAGGCGGCACTCGACCGATCGAGTGCCGTACAGCGCCAACTCTGGCCGGCCGCCGTGCCGCTGGCTCGCAACCGGCCTCCCAATCCAATCGATGCCATCCTTTACCAGTCTCTCAACGAGGTGATCGACATGCACACGCGCCGGCTCGCCGCCGGTTTTGACCGTCTGCCCAGTTCCGTGTTGCTGATGGTCCTGTTTATCGCGGCCCTTTCGCTGGGCGTTACAGGTTTTATCCAGGGCGCGGCGGGCCGGTACCGACGCGGGGCAACAACGATGTTCGTGCTGATGCTGGCAGCTGTCACGGTGATCATCGTCGACCTGGACCGGCCCCTGCGGGGGATGGTCCGGGTCAGCCAGCAGCCCCTGCGCGATCTGGCGAGAGATCTCGACGCGGCGGCCAGCCAGCGATCGCCGGCCACGGGACCACCGCATCTGAGCCTCAATAGAAAATGGGGCACACCCAAAGGCGTGCCCCGACATCTTTCGCTATTCGCTGCATACCTGCAGGGCGCCTAAGCCTTCCAGGTCTGCAGGATATGTACGTAATTGGCCCGTTCGTACGCGCTCGGATCGGGCGAGCGGCTCAGGTTCATCGACCCCTGCATCTGCTTGAGGCTTTCATACTCGTGCTTTTCGAGCCACTCAGCCAGTTCGGTCCGCAGGGTCTTGATGACCTGCGGGCCGTTGTGCAGCATCTCGCTGACAACCTGCACCGCGTTGGCGCCGGTCATTATCGCCTTGACCACGTCGGCTGTCTTGTGCACGCCGCCGGAACAGGCCAGCGAAGCATTTACCCGACCGGAAAGGATCGCCAACCAGCGAAGCCGTAGCAGCAGCTCTTCCGAGGTCGACAGATGCAGCACCCGGTCGGTCTCCAGCGTCTCGATGTTGATGTCCGGCTGGTAGAACCGGTTGAACAACACCAGGCCGTCGGCCTTGGCCTTGTCCAACTGGGCCGCGATGCACGGAACCGAACTGTAGAACGGCGAGAGCTTGACCGCCACCGGAATCTTGACCGTGCCCTTGACCGCCGTCAGCAACTCGACCGCCCGATTGTCAACGTCCCGGCTGCATTCGTCCGTGTCGGTTGGGAGGTAATAGACGTTCAGTTCGAGCGCATCTGCCCCGGCCTGGGCCATCAGGCCGGCATATTCCAGCCAGCCGCCTGTGGTCACGCCGTTGAGGCTCGCGATGACCGGCACCTTCACTGCCGCCTTGATCTTGCGGATCGTATCAAGGTAGGCATCCGGCCCGATGCGGAATTCCTCGACATTGGGAAAGTAGCTTAACGCCTCGGCGAACGATTCAGCCGGCGTGTCCATCGCTTCGGTCGTCGCCAGCCCTTCCTTGATGATCTGCTCCTCGAACAGCGAGGGCATCACGATCGCCGCCGCGCCGGCATCTTCCATCTGCCGAACCTTGTCAAGGTCCAGTCCCCAGGGCGATGCCCCCGGCATGATCGGGTGCGGCAGGTTCAAACCAAGGTACGTAGTGGACAGATCCATGTATCTATTCTCCTGGTTACTTCGCTTCCTTGACGGCATCGCCGTTTGCCTTGGACACATTCACCGCAGCCAGTCTGCTCGTAGTAAGCGACCCGCTTGGCTGTCTCGGCCTGCGCGGCGGCAGCCAGGGTGTGGAACCGTTTGGCGTCGATCTTCTCGACCATCCGGAAACGGGTCTCATTCTGCATGTAGTCCGAAACCGGAATCTTCGGTGCGCCGCTGTCGAGCTTCAGCGGGCTCTCGCCAGCCGCCGCACGACGCGGATCATACCGGTAAAGCGGCCACTGCCCCGAATCGACCGCCAGCTTCTGCTGCTGCAGACCGAACTTCAGGTCGTAGCCATGCGCGATGCAATGAGCATATGCGATGATGATCGACGTACCCGGATAACTGTCCGCCTCCTGGAACGCCTGAACCGTCTGGGCATCCTTGGCACCGAAGGCAACCCGGGCGACGTAGCAATGTCCGTACGACATCGCGATCATGCCCAGATCCTTCTTGGCGATGCCCTTGCCGGCGGCGGCGAACTTGGCGGCCGCACCAAGCGGCGTCGCCTTCGACTGCTGGCCACCCGTATTGGAATATACCTCGGTATCCAGCACGAGGATGTTGACGTCGCGGTTCATCGCCAGCACATGATCCAGACCGCCGAAACCGATGTCATACGCCCAACCGTCGCCACCGACCAGCCACACCGACTTCTTGGCCAGGTAGTCCGCCAGCATCGACAGACGAGCGGCCTTCGGATCGTCGATCTTGGCAAGCTTGCCCCGCAAAGCCGCAACGCGTTCGCGCTGGGCGGCAATGCCGGCCTCGCTCGACTGATCGGCGTTCAGCAATCCGCTGACGAGGTCATCGCCGAGCTGCGAGCCCATCTCCTGCAGCATTTCCGCAGCCTGTTCCTTGTGCTTGTCAACCGCCAGCCGGAAGCCGAAACCGAACTCGGCACAGTCCTCAAACAGGGAGTTGTTCCACGCCGGGCCCCGGCCGTCCTTGTTGAACGTATACGGCGTCGTCGGCAGGTTCGCACCGTAGATCGACGAGCAGCCGGTCGCGTTGGCGATCAATGCGCGGTCGCCGAACAGACTGGCTGAGCAGTTTGACATAAGGCGTCTCGCCGCAGCCGCCGCACGCGCCGCTGAACTCAAAGAGCGGCTCAAACATCTGCGAATTCTTCACGTCGACCCGCGTGATCTTCGTGCGGTCGACCACGGGGATCGTCTCGAAGAACGCCCAGTTGGCCTTCTGCTGCTCGAAGATCGGCAGCTTCGGCTCCATGTTGATCGCCTTGTGCTTCGGATTGGCCTTGTCCTTGGCCGGACATGCCGAAACGCACAAACCGCAGCCCGTGCAATCTTCCGGGGCGACCTGAATCGTGAACTTCATCCCCTTGAAGTCCGGGGCCTTGTAGTCCGCCATCTGGAAGCCTTCAGGCGCCTTGGCAGCCAGCGTCGGATCGATCACGTTCGGCCGGATCGTCGCATGCGGGCACACCATCGAGCACTTGTTGCACTGGATGCAGATCGCCGGGTCCCAGACGGGAATCTCCAGCGCGACGTTGCGCTTCTCCCATTTCGTCGTGCCCGTCGGCCACGTGCCGTCTGCCGGGAAGACCGACACGGGCAACTGATCGCCCTTGTTGGCCATCATCACCCCCAACACGTCCCGCACGATCGCCGGCGCCTTGTCGCTGACCGTTGGCGGCCGCTTGGTCGTGGCGGTCACCTTGCCAGGCACCTTGACCTCGTGGAGATTCGCCAGGGTGTCGTCGACGGCCTGGAAGTTCCGCCGGACGATCTCCTCGCCCTTCTTGCCGTACGTCTTCTTGATCGCCTTCTTGATCTGCTCGATCGCCTCTTCGCGCGGCAGCACGCCCGAAATCGCAAAGAAGCACGTCTGCATGATCGTATTGATCCGCTGGCCCATCCCCGTCTTGCCAGCCACCTCATACGCGTCGATCACGTAGAACTTCAGTTTCCTGTCAATAATCTGCTGCTGCATCTCCACCGGCAGATGGTCCCATGTCTCCGCCGCCGGATACGGACTGTTAAGCAGGAACACCGAGCCCGGGGCCGCCGCATCCAACACGTCATACTTCTCGATAAACGTGAACTGATGGCAGCCGATGAAGTTGGCCTGGTGGATCAGGTATTCGCTACGGATCGGCTTGGGCCCGAACCGCAGGTGCGAGATCGTAATCGCGCCGGACTTCTTCGAGTCATAGACGAAGTAGCCCTGGGCGTAGTTGGACGTCTCTTCGCCGATGATCTTGATCGAGTTCTTGTTGGCGCCGACCGTGCCGTCCGCACCCAGTCCGAAGAACATCGCCCGGACCACGTTGTCCGGCTCGATATCGAAGTTCGCATCGTACGACAGCGACGTGTGAGTTACATCATCGTTAATGCCGACCGTAAAGTGGTTCTTCGCCTTGGCTACGGCCAGGTTCTCAAAAACCGCCTTGACCATCGCCGGCGTGAATTCCTTGCTCGACAGGCCGTACCGGCCGCCAACAATCTTGGGCTCGACCGCAAGCGGGCTGGTGCCCTCGTTGCGTGCCTCGGCGATAGCCGTAACAACGTCCTGATAGAGTGGCTCGCCGGCGCAGCCCGGCTCCTTGGTGCGATCGAGAACGGCGATCGTCTTGACCGTCTTCGGCAGCGCGGCCAGGAAATCCTTCATGCTGAACGGCCGGTACAGGCGCACCTTCAGCAAGCCGACCTTTGCCGCCGTTGGCATTGGCCCACTCGACGTACTCGCCGATCGTCTCGCAACCGGAGCCCATCGCAATGATCACCGATTCCGCCTGCGGATGCCCCTCGTATTCATACAACTTGTACTGCCGGCCGGTCAGCTTCGCGAACCGGTCCATGTATTCCTGGACGATGGCGGGCGCGGCATCAAAGAACGGATTGGCAGCCTCGCGCTGCTGGAAGAATGTATCAGGATTCTGGGCAGTTCCGCGAAGCAGCGGCCGATCCGGATTCAACGCCCGCTCGCGGTGTGCCTTGACGAGTTCATCATCGATCATCTGCCCCAGTACGTCATCACCCAGCTGCTCGATCTTGGCAACTTCGCTGCTGGTCCGCCATCCGTCAAAGAAATGCAGCAACGGCAGGCGAGCCCTCAGGCTGGCACCATGAGCGACCGCCGCAAGGTCGTGCGCCTCTTGCACGCTGTTGGAACACAGCATGGCGAAACCGGTCTGCCGGCAGGCCATCACGTCGCTGTGATCGCCGAAAATCGACAAGGCGTGCGTCGCCAGGGTACGCGCCGAAACGTGCATGACGAACGGCGTTAGCTCGCCGGCGATCTTGTACATGTTCGGAATCATCAGGAGCAGGCCCTGGCTGGCAGTGAAGGTCGTGCTCAGCGCACCGGCCTGCACGGCACCGTGCACGGCACCGGACGCCCCGCCCTCCGACTGCATCTCCTGCACCAGCGGGATCGTACCCCAGATGTTCTTCTTGCCGCGGGCGGACCACTCATCGGCGAACTCGCCCATCGTCGAAGAGGGCGTAATCGGGTAGATCGCAATGACTTCGCTGACACGATGCGCAACGGAGGCCGCCGCCTCATTGGCATCAACGGTGATCATAATTTTGTCGGCCATTACAGTATCCTTAAACCTTGCAGGAAAGTTACCGCACGAAATCTGGAATGCCTGCAACGCTGCAGTCAGCGCCTTGCCGTCGCCTTAAAACGGCGCAGTAAACGACAGCGACACCCAAAAGTCAAGCGCCGCCGCCGGATTTGTGCGGCGTTTCACGATGAACGTAACCCTCAGGCGCATAGCCACCTAACAGCAACGCCGCATAACCTGTCGCGTGCTGTTTCTCCAAATTGCCCGACGCGGAATATCGCCCGGCACCTGCGCAAAAACACACGACGCAATTGCCCGCGCGGGCCGCTTCGGGTATGCCCAAAAACCCGGCACCGCCATCCAGTACCTGTGATAAGCGGCAGGTTATGCAGGTTGCAGCGATGCAGCGCGCCGCCGGATGCGCCTGATATGCGGTGTTTTGCATGCAAAATGCGTGCCAGAAACGGGAACCGGCCGCGAAAGCCCCCCGCACTGCTATGGCGTGCAGCGCACTCGACAATATAATCTGTCTGATCGGGCTTGATGAATCATGACGTCCGTTGGACCGGAAGGAAGGATATGACCGTGGTAGAACAGGATGTCCAGCCGCAGGGTTACTCAGCCAGTGACGCCGCCAGGCCGCCGCTGCCGGACGATTCGCCAAAACTGCAGCAATGGCAGGATCTTAAGAAGAGGATCGGACAGCAACTGCGCCTGCGAACGTTCGTCGGCCACGCCCCCGATCCACAGTATGCAGACGTAAGTGGTGTGCTCGTGGACGCCCTGCTCGTACCGACCAGCCCGCCGGTTTATCGCTGGCTGCACGATGAGATGTGGACGGTAAAGATCCGGCTGCAAAAGGAAGACGGCTCTGTCTCCACCCTCGTCATCGACCGCACGACCCAGCTGGAGTTTCCTGGCAACTGAACCTCCGCTATCAGCATGCCGCGGCCGGCGGCCCCGCCACCGTCGGCGTGCCTTATCGATTGGGCGCTCGGCGGCCCCGCTATCGCGGGCCCAGCAGACGCTCCAGCACACTCTCGGGGCGAGGCTTCTGTCGCGGGCTGGCCGCAGCCTCCTGCCAGGGAATGATCGGCTGCAGCAACCATTTCTTGCCCTCGACCACCTTCCGCAAGATCGACGGATCGCTCAGCTTCTCACGGTTGACCTTGAAAAACTCTGCGATGTTCTTCCAGTCCTGAAGCACGACCTCGTTGGAATAGTGCAGTTCCTCGCCCGTGGTATAAATGATGACGGGCAGCATATTGTTATATGCATAGGCGGCCGCGTCGGCATTGTGGTTGCCGATGCCGATCAGCAGATCCGGCCAGCGCACCCGAAGACCATCCAGCGCGCGAGCCTTCCATCGGGCAGGCCGAGCGGCGTCCTTCAAACGGGGGGCTGTTACGACAGGACCCGCGGGGAACCTGTAGGTGCCCAGCCAGTATCGGGTCTTCTCCAACAGAAAGTGCGGCCGGGCCGTCAAGTATAGTATATTATAATGTCTCGACAGGGCATCGAGCGTGTCACGAGCGCCTGGCACCGGCGGAGACTTCTGGGGGATGTTCGTCAGCAGGAGTTTGTCGTAGTCGGTCCGGGAAATCGTATTGTCGATATCGACAGCAATAATCACCTGCCCGGTATGCCAGTAAAAGATGCGCCCCGTCGCAATAAGGTGCCGGCCAGACCCGCCGGTCTTGACGGTGAACACAGGCGGACGACCAGCAGGCGATGAGACGGTCACCGCGGCCCGGCCGCCATCCCCCGCCAGGTTCTCGCCGACCTTCCGGCCCCCAAGGTAGAGGCTGACCGGCACACGCTCAATCTCCGTTCGCAGGCCAAGGACGTGCTGATGCTCAACATAGGCGACCAGGTGAGCAGGTTGACCGTCCATGACGACGGTATCATCAACGCTCAATACCCGCGGGCGCAGCCGGAAACAGCCAGCAACAAGCCCACGCACGCGATTTGCCATCGAATCCAGAACCGGGCAGGGTATCGCATTGGAAGATTCCTTTGTCGGTACCTTATCGAGCCGTAACTTACGATACAGTATAGCCAGAACCGGGCGCATATGTGGAGGCGCCCGACTGCTGGTTTGCGCCAAGCCGAGACGTGTTTTGTCTACGGGTGCCGCCTGCGGATTGCCTGCCAGCGCCGGGCGTTGAAAGGGCCTCTACGTACCCAGGTGCTCCATCAGGCACCGGCAGAAACGCTGGCCGATATGGCGATAGTCCTCCGGAGCCAGAAGGCCCTTGGCAGTCGCGCCGTAGGGCGTCTCCGGGGACAGGCAGCAGATGCCCAAGGAGGCCATGTACGAACTGAACGACGGGGTTTCCCAGCGGGAGGCGTAATTGATCACGCGAGGGAAAGAGGGTGCGGCATAATCCGCCGTCAGGGACTCAGCGATCCATTCGGCCCACTGCCGCGAGGCTTCAGAGATGGCCTGCCATGGGCGAGGGTTGGGCAGGTAAGCGTAACAGCCTTCGGCCTCGCACAGGCCCGGCGCGTGGAAGTCGATGCCGAGGACCGGCCTGCAACGTTTCCGCCATCGCTGGATGTCGGCCTGGAAGACCTGGACCTCATGGCGCATCGGGGGGCCGCCCCAGGCACGGTTCAGGTCGTAGGGGAAGTTGTCCTTGCCGTAGTCACCCTGCTCGATGCCGTCGATGTTCGTCAGCGGCACAGCCCAGATCAGCGGGGCCTTGTCGCCGATGAAGGCGCATTCCCGGAGAACGCCATCCAAGACCCAGGAGCCCGGCGTTTCGGCGGAATGCTGGCGTGCAATCAGATACAAACCGGGCCGGTCGCTGTCGACGGCACCAGGAGCGTTGCTCAGCCGGACCAGAGGCCGGCCAGCCTGGCTGACACCGATCGTGTCGATCTGCCAGTAGCCGGCAGTGTCACGCGCGAGGGTCTCGACCTCGGGCATGCCATAAGGGTAGCAGGCGGCAATATCGACGTATGAGGACGTCACGTCCACCGTCCAGGTGGCACGGCATCGGCCATCCGGCAAAGCATCCGGCTGGCCGGGCGGCAGGCGGAACCAATCGCCGTCGGCCTGGCGGGCAACCGGCCAGATCCGTTCTGGAGCACGCGCGCCGAGCATGTTTTCGATATGCTTGAGGACGAGCCTGACCTTGCCGAGCGGTCCAGCGGCCTTGTCCTCGTGACGCAGGCGGAAACAGAACCATAGCGTCTCCGGCCCGCCGTGGGGATCGGCGGCGAAGCTGAACGGTCCAGCCGGCTGAATCCCGGACCACGGACAGATCGCAGGCATTACCGTAAGGTACCTGAGTATCGACGATCAAAGCCATTCCGGATCTCCCCTTTCCTACAACCATTTCTGAAGGAACGCGACGATCTCAGCCCGCATGGCGGCGGTCTCGAAGTGACCGATATTATAACGGAGCAGCTTCCAGGCGTCGGAGGCATCTTCAGCCGCATAGACCTTTTTCAGTTCGGCGTCAATGCGGTCCAGGCCGGAAGGCGGGGTCAGGGGGTCGTAATTGCCCGCCAGACTCAGATGGGCCCGAGGCGCAATAAGCGGCGTTGATGTCGGCGGCAGTACAGTGTTTCAGCAGGCCAGGGACGTAGTAGTAGATACCGTGGCCGTCCAGCCCCCTGGTTTCGATGAGGGCCTGGAAATCCGTCAGGCAGCAGATATCCACGCAGACCTTGATGCGCTCATCCATCGCGGCGAGCCACCAGGCCATCGTACTGCCGAGCGATATGCCCATCGTCGCCAGCCGGCTACCATCGACATCTGGACGTGAGACAACATAATCGACGGCCCGGATCGTATCGTAGAGCATCATGCCCCAGAGGACCTGCCCCTTCCAGAGCATCTCCTTGAAGAGCTCCGACTCCGTTCGTCCGCGGCGCTCGCCGAAGTTCCAGCAATCGATGCAGATGGCGTTATAGCCCATGCCGCTCAAAACCTGGGCGTACGGCGGCGACTGAATGCCGGGCCGGTATTCGAGCAATTCCTTCTTGCCGATTTCGAAGGCCCCGCCGTGGGCGTGATTGTAGATGACCGTGGGCCGGCGGGCCGCGGGACCATTAGGTCTGATGAAAAAGGCGGGCACGGGTTCGATGCCGTTGAGATCCAGCATGAGCGTTTCGAGCACGAAGGAATCCCGTTGCTCCTGGCCAACCTTCGTAGCGCTGATAGGGTACTCACGGTCCGGCAGATCGCCAAGCAGGGAATAGAGCAGACTTCTGCGAGAGTCCTTATCTACTGGCATTGCAGATGCTCCTTTGCGCTGCACCGGAACCCGGCGCTGCTGCGGACGCACAACCGGCTAATGCATGGCGGTCGGCCGTTTCATTCCTTTGCGGTCATTCTAGTCGAAAGACGGGCGGCGCACAGCCCCCGGTAAGCTTGACGCGGAAAGACAGCAGATGCAGACTCTCGCGGATTCATACATACTTGGCGAGGAGTTGTGTGCTATGGCGGTGGATCTGGCAGGCGAGATGCTGGGGTACCTGGTAGACGTCTTCAGCAAAAGAGTCGTCGACGCCAAGGGACGGCCGCTCAAAGGGCTCTATGTCCGCCAGCACGGCAAGAGGGTCCTCTCGCAGTGGGGCGGGTTCGTGGGGCCTGCGGCAGCATACCTGGCGGCGACTCCGTTCGAGGGCAACCCGTTCCACGCGAGCGAGCAACTGGTACGGCTGGCAATGGAAGCGGGCGACCGGCTGCTGATCGACCATGCCCACATTACCCCCAAGGCCAAGCCCAACCATTTCACTCTCTATCCTCTGGCACAGCTGTACGAACAGGTGGCCGAGCATGCGGACAGAAAGCGGCTGACGCAGTGGCGCGATCTGATGGCCCGGAATCTCAAGGCTGTTGACGCGTTGATCGATCGGACATGGGAGAATCTCGGCAAACCGGGGCCGTGGTCCGGCACGGGGCCGA
Organism: uncultured Planctomycetota bacterium; assembly: GCA_963787325.1. Classification (GTDB taxonomy): domain Bacteria; phylum Planctomycetota; class Phycisphaerae; order UBA1845; family JANYLN01; genus CAWBCK01. Next base: position 2,881,538 of record CAWBCK010000005.1, on the reverse strand, counting down.
ACCACTTCTTCGGCTGGTTTGCGGTCGGGTATCGCCAGGCGAAGGCTGCTGGGCGAGGCGTCGCTGGCAACGAAGATCGCCCGGGCGATGCGACGACACATGAAGATCCAGGCGCCGGCCGGCTATTTCCCCGAGCATATCGGCCCGGTGGCAGTGTATCACCAGATAAGCCTGGGCGGACTGGCGGAGTTTCACCGATTGCGGCCGGGCAAGGAGACCCTGTCGGCGGTGCGGCGCGGGGTGGCATATCTCGCCAGGATAATGTACCCGGACCTGCACACCATCGAGACCTTTGACGAGCGTAATCGGCTGCTTCGGACTCATGATGTTTGTGCCGGGGCTATGCTGGGGGCCGGAAGGTCGCACGCTGCTGGCTCGACAGATTGCCCAGTATCGACAGCATCTCGAGAAAACGCCAAGCGGCAAAGTCGCTGACGGGCCGGCAAGAGTGGGAGATTATTGGAGCGGGCTTCCGCACCTCTGAACATGCCACGGCAACCGCGCCTTTGCGTTCGGCAGCCCGGCTGCCGATCGACCGGGAGAGACTGTGCTGGCGGCTGGACGACAAGGGACTGGTCCGTAAGGAAGGTCCGTGGGTCTATGCACTCAGTGCATGGGCACACCCGAACGAGCAAGGCAATCCGTACCAGTTAGAGCGAACGCAGGCCCTGAGTGTGTATCATCAGTCGACCGGCCTGATCGTTGGCGGCGGGAACGACAAACGCGCCTACCACAACACGACGATTCACATTCTTGAAGGCGGCGACTGTCACTATTTCCCGGCGGTACGCGGCAAACTGCGGGTGGGCGTGCGGGCGAAGGTCCTGTCGGGTGACGGCACCTGCGACCGAATCGAGTTTGACTACGGGTCGGCGCGAGCGGACCTGGAGGTCCGGGTGGAGAATACCCGTCTGCTGCGGGTGGGGCTTGGCACGTGGACGTCGCAGACGCAGCCCGAAATCTGGCTGGTTCTGCAATTGCCGCTTCAGACGCCAATTGTGCTGCGGAACGGGCGTAAGGAATTGACGCTGGCAAGGCCGCGGGAGGGACAGCCGGCCGCGGAGTATCCACTTGCCAAAACGATCGGATCGCCGAACGGCTGGCAGATGACCTTGCCGGCGGGAACATCGCTGTTATGGCCGCACGTGCCGTGGAATCCATATCGGCCGCCGACGTATCTGGAAACGCCGGAGTATGCCGTTGGATTGGTTCGAGTGCCTCTCCACAAGCATCAGTGGCGAGCGGAGGTCGCTGTACGAGTGACAAGTGGATAGGAGTCTGAAGGCAGAAGTCAGGAAACAGAAGTTAGGAAACAGAAGACAGGAGGCAGAAGACAGGAGACAGAAGCGGCGAACACAGCTTCAACAGGGTATAGGAGCCTGCTGGCGTATCAGCGTTGAAGCCAGTCTTCTGAGTCGTGGGCGTGCGTGAGCGGCTCGGCGGCCTTGAGCTCTTCATCGTGCCAGGAACCAGCCTCCGCCGTGACGGCAAAGCGGACGGCGATCTGCCTGGTGAAACGTTCGGCGAGTTCCTCTATCGTCGGCGGAGACATGAAGGCGTCCATCGTCGTGCCCGGGTGCTGGGCGAACGTGCGACGCATCATGATCGAACCGTGCTGCAGAAGCGCGTCCGGCAGCCGACGCTGGGCGCTGCCGCCCATCTTCTGGCCGGCGACCATGATGTCATAGTCATACTTGCGGTTGAAACACCAGAAGATCTCGCGTTCGAAGACAGGCCCCGGAGCTTCGCCGCGAGGACGCAATGATGCGGCCAGGCCGAGTTCGCACAACGTCGCGACGATCGCCTCCTGACCCAACCTGTAGACCTCTGTCGGTGAGCCGTCGGGATAGTCGGCCCTGCTGATCGTCAGGCTATAGGTCAGTTCGGCATCGTGGAGGATGGCACCGCCACCGGTACGACGGCGCACTACAGACAGGCCGGCCACGGGACCGGTCAGATCAAGGTACTGCTGCCAGGGCTGCGACGCGCCCAGTGAGATGGTCGGGGCGGTCCAGCCATACAGACGCAACGTCATCGGGCTGCGGCCGCAACGGACGGAATCCAGAAGGGCTTCATCGCGGCCCATGTTGGCAGCGCCGGGAATCTTGGGATCGAGGATCACTCGCATCGGGGCATTGTACCACAGATGGCTGCACTGCTGCTACTGACTCAGGCTTCCGTTGCTTGCAGGGCAGCCGCAGGCCAGAGGTTCAATTCGCTGGCAGGGTCGCAGTAGAGGACCCGGCCGGCCTTGAGCGTGGCCTGCACACGCAGATCCTTATCCATGACGACCATGTCGGCGTCCTTGCCTACGGCCAGAATGCCGCGACGGTACTTCATGCGCAGGATACGCGCGGGATTCAACGAGGCCATCTGGACCGCCTGGGGCAGCGTCGCCCCTGCCTCGCGGACCATCGTCCAGACCGCCTTGTCCATCGTCAGCGTACTGCCGGCCAGCGTGTCCGATCGGCCGGTCTCACTGGCAGGGTCGGTCAAATACGCCCGTCCGTCGCTGACGACGACCGGCTGGCCGGAAAACTCATACTGCCCTTCGGCCATGCCGGCCGCACAGATGGCATCGGTTACCAGGATGATCTTGTCATGCGTCTTGACCTTCAGCAGCAGCTGCAGCACCGCGGGATGCACGTGAACCGCATCGGCGATGACCTCGACGAACAGCTCGTCGCGCAGCAACGTGCCCACCAGAACGCCCGGCTTGCGATGGTGCATCGGCCGCATGGCATTGAAAATATGCGTGACGCCTTCCAGGCCGTTGTCGATCGCCTCGGCCACCTGCTCGTACAAGGCATCGCTATGGCCGATTGCCAGATGCACGCCGCGCATGGCGGCATCGCGCGTGACCTCAAGGGCGCCGGGCATCTCCGGAGAGATCGTCATGGCGCGAATGGTCTCGCCGCCACGGTCGTAGATTCGACGCCAGTCCTTGAGCGTCGGCTTCCACATGTAGTCGGCCCGGATGGCCCCGTGCATCTTGGGATTCATGAACGGGCCTTCCAGGTGGATACCTTCAAGAATGCGACCCGGACGCCCGGGCCAGCAGGCTGAAACCAGCCGATCAAGCGTTTCGAAATAGGGCTTTTCCGGCTGGGGATATACGGTCGCCAGAAGCGAAGTCGTACCGTGGGCGGCGTAGAAGCGTTCGATCTTTTCAATGCCGGCCTGATCCGCCGTGGAAAAGTCCTCGCCAAGGCCGCCGTGCACGTGGCAGTCGATAAAGCCGGGCAACATGTAACGCCCCTGGAGGTCGATTCGCAGCGCGCCGGCAGGCGGCTCGACTTCGCTGTGTGGGCCGAACTGGATGATCTTTCCGTCTTCGACCACCATGGCCGCGTCCGACTCCTGCCGGTAAGGCGTGATGGCAGTCACTCCGTAGAAATACAAGGAAATCGCAGGCACTGTTAACCTCTTGCGGTATCGCAACACCGCCAGACTCTTCAGATTGTCAAACACCAAAAACTGCAGGCCGGACCCGCCATCCATGACAGAGTCACTACATACCCGCTCGTGCCAGTATAGTCCCCCTTTCGCGCATATGACAACACACGCAAGTTAGGATGTGGTGAAGAATGCAGCCAGGCATTCGAACTTCGCTACGGCTCACCATCGCACAGCGGGTCTTATAGCCGCATCTAGAGAGCCTGCGGCTCGAGCTGCCGCGGCAGTTCCGCGCACAACTCGCCGACAGAGCCGACGACCAGATCGGGTTGATAGGCATACCGGGCCAGATCCTCGCGCCGCGTGCTGCCGGATAGAACCAGCACAGTACGGTACCCCATCTGCACACCACCAAGGATGTCGGTTTTCATCGTGTCGCCGATCATGGTAGTACTGGCCGTATCGAGGTCCAATTCCTTTCGGGCCGCCCGCATCATGACGGGACTCGGCTTGCCGAGAGAAAACGCCCTCCGGCCGGTCGCCTTCTCAATCATCGCCACAATGGCCCCGCAGCCAGGTCGAATGCCGCCAGCCGTAGGGCAATTCGGGTCCGGGTTCGTGGCGATCAACCTGGCGCCGTTGGCGACGAACTGGACGGCCCTTTCAATGACCTCGAAGGAGAGCATGCGTCCTTCGCCCACGATCACATAGTCCGGGTCGTGATCGACGATCGAGTAGTGATTGATGTGCAGGGCGTTGAGCAGCCCGCCCTCGCCGATCACGTAGGCGGTGCCGTTGGGCTTCTGCTCGGCCAGGAAGCGGGCGGTGGCCATGGCACAGGTGTAGATGTGCCGCTCTTCGACCGGGATGCCCATGCGGTTCAGACGAGTGGAAACATCCCGCCGTGTCCGCTGGCTGTTGTTGGTCAGGAACAGAAACGGCGTACGCGTGGCGGTCAGTTGCTTGACGAATTCAGCCGCGCCGGGGATCAGTTCGGGCCCGCGATAGATGACGCCGTCCATGTCGATCAGGTAGCCGGTCTTCATGAATCTCCCTTTCTCGCAAACGCCGGAGTTTCAGCAAGTAGCGTGCCAGAAGACAAGAAGATCGATAACCGGCTTATAAAGCGACACTTAGCAACCCCCAAGACGGTCTTGTCACCAGAGGCGAAATCTTACGGTGTTGTTGTTTCCGGGACCAGGGCCGACAGGATCGTATGCTTCTGTTTACATGTCGGGTTAGGGCAAAAAGTCTCCCGCGCTACAGCAGCCGGATCTGCGCCCCATGCGCCAATTCCGGATCGAGCCGCCCGACGTGCTGGTTGCCGCTCGTCTGCAGATCCAACAGGAATGCCCCCTCCCCACGCTGCTCAAGAATACTGTGCACGATGCTGGACGAATCCCCCACCGCCGCCAGCACCACCTGAACGGCCCCGACGTTTACCGCCGCCGTAACAGTCCCCTGCCACTCGGACGCAATGTCCTGCGGCGCCGCGCCGATCAACGCCCGATAATGCAGTTTGGCCGCCTCCAGGTCAGCGACTGCCACCACCAACCGATTCACCCCCACCACGCCGTTCGCGTGCCGCACCGCCTCACCGCCAGGCACCCGCAATGACCGGTCCGTCACATCACCGCACACAAACGGGACGTCAAACGTCTCGGGAATCGCCAGCTGCCAGCGGACCATCTGGCCGTCCGGACGAGTTCTTCCGCCGTCAAAAGGCCCCTCGATCGCCAGGCCGCCCTGCCTGGCTCTCTTGACGTCCGTTGCCATATCCTCCGGTAACAAGGCAAAATCGACCAGCCCCTCCGAAGGCCCCTGCCATGCAAGCACCCGACTCTCCACCGCTGACCGACCATTCGTCGCGAGCCGCTTTCCCCAAGCCTCCTTGGCGCCTCGCTCATCGGCGCTCGATCGGTTCGCAAACGCGATCAGCTCCAGGTATACGCCATCGGCCAGACCGATCAGCGCGTTGGCACTACCCCACGCAGGGTGCCTGCCGCCCGGCACGACCGTAAATCCCAATTTCCTATAGTCGGCCGTTGCAGTCGCCAGATCGTCCACCAGGATAACGATATGATCGATGTTGATAGGTCCGCCCTCCGCGTCATCAGATCCCGAAGGCCGCCCCTGCCCCCCCTATTCGGCCTCCGCGTCCATCCGCTTGAACTGCAGGATCTCCACCGCCGGCTCGCCCCGCGACATCTTCGCCACCACCGCCTCACTCGCCAGGCCAAGAAACAGGCCGTGCCCCACCACCCCGGCGATCGCGTTCAACCGCCGGTCAAGCGCAGCCGCGTCCTCAATCTCGTCAAACTTCACATCGACCACCACATTGCCCAGATCGGAGACAACCGGCCCGATCTTGCCCTTGCTCTCGCGGACAGCCACCTCCCCGCCCAGGTCGCGCAGACACCGCATCGCATAGGACAGCCCCGCCGGAAACACATCGACCGGCACAGGGAACCTCCGCCCCAGCCGCTCGACGATCTTCGACTCGTCGACCACAACGATCATCCGCTTCGACGACGACGCCACCACCTTCTCGATACAGTGCGCCGCCCCTGCCCCCTTGATCAGATTGCCATGCGGATCGACCTCGTCCGCCCCGTCGATCGTCACGTCGATCCGGCTGACGTCCATCGAATCCTGCAGCGGAATTCCATATTCACGCCCCAGCATCCGCGCCTGGTACGAGGTCGGCACCCCGACAATCTGCATCTGCCCGACCCGCACCCGCCGCCCGATCTCCTCGATCGCATACGCCAGCGTCGTACCCGACCCGATGCCGATAATCCCCTTCGTCGGCAACAGATCCACCGCCGCCAGCGCCGCCGCTCTCTTCAGTTCATCCACGTCAGTGCCTCTATATGATCAACGCCCCTTGCTGCGACAACGTCTGGCGCAGCCGGGCAATATCCACGTCCTGGACCGCAGCGCTACCCTGCAGCGCCAGGTAACTGGCGACGCCGGCCGCCTGCCCCATCTGGTTACAATTCACCATAACGCGGGCCGCCCCGTAGGCCCCACGGTCGGCATCCAGCATCCGGCCCGCCACCAGCAGATTCGACCCCTCCGCCGGCACCATGGACCGATACGGAACCTGATAGAATGTCGGCGACGTCGCGCTCTCGGCCCGCCAACGTCTCTTCTCCTCCCTGCCGTCCTCCAACACGTACACCTCCGTGCCGTCGAGATACCGGAAGATGATCCCCGCCTGGTCGTTGTAATGCACGTCCACCCGGTAGCTCCCGTTGGCGATCGCGTCCTCGAACCGCTCGCCGCTTAGCACCTCCTGCTCCGTCAGGCAGTGCCGGCACTTGACATGACGCGAATCGCGAATCCCGATCACAGCCGGCAGCGTCACCAGCGGATGCATCCCGCCCGCCAGGAAATGCTCGCGCAGGATATTACAGATATTACGCACCTGTCGCCGCCCCTCGATTTCCGCCCGCGTCAGCTGGTCCGCATCGCTGGCATCCGTCCCCGGCACCCGGGTGCCTGCCACCATCGTCTCATCGCCCGCGTACGGCACCGGCGCATCCCAAATAAACCCCTTCTTGAGGGCATTGGCGTACTTCGTATCGAACACCGCCTCGTTGAGGGCGAAGTCCGGATGGGCCTCTTTGATCGCCTTCAGGCCCCGAATGACCGCACACATGGTCGGCGGCTGAATCGCCTCGTGCCTGTAACAGGCCAGCCCCGCACGAAACGCCACGTCGCCATCGCCCGTCGCATCGATAAAGTACGAAGCCTTGATCGCCCGCCGGCCCGACTTGTCCTCGATCGCCACCGCCACGATCTTGCCGTCCTCGACGATCGGCGCGGCAAAGAACGCATGCAGAAACGGCCGGACCCCAGCCTCCGTCACCAACTCATCGAGCTCGATCTTCAGCACCTCGGTATTCAGTGTGATGTAGCGGGGCGCCTTGTCCATGACGACAGCCGCCTGCTGACGGCAAAGCCGTTCGGCCACCTCCCCCGTCAGCCCCGCGATGATCTGCTGATCCCCGGCCGTATCGAACATCGAATGCCAGATATTCACCAGGCTCGCCGTAGCCACCCCGCCGAAAAACCCGTTTCGCTCGATAAGCGCAACCTTCGCCCCGAGCCGCGCCGCCGCCACCGCCGCAAACACGCCGGTACAGCTGCCGCCCACAACACAAATGTCGCACTCAAAAGCAACAGGAACATCCCGCACCTGCTCACGAATCCCTGACATAGGTCCTCTCCATAGGCCGATTGGTCACCTCCAACGATTGTAGCCGAGCACGGCCCCCTGCGACAGGCCCAATAGGGCAATCGCATGTTCAGCCAAAGCAATGGGTAACATGGTCCTGGGGCTGTTGCAGATACCATGTAGAAAAAGAGGCCAGTCCCTGCCAGGATAAGGCAAACGCACAATGGTTGGAAGCGTGCGGTTTCCCTTTTCCCTTACAGGAGGCTGGCCATGGAAAAGTGTATCCTGATCGGATGCGATTTGCACGACCGTAACATGCTGCTCAAGATTGCGGTGGGACGTGAACCATCCGTCAAGCAGAGTTGGTCCAACGATCCGGCGGGCCGGGTCGCCATGATCGCCGACCTCAAGCGGCGGGCGGCCGCAGCTGGAAGCCCTCGCATGATCTTTGCGTATGAGGCCTCGGGGTTGGGCTTTTGCCTCTATGATGAACTGCAGGCCGCCGGGATCGAATGCCACGTACTGGCCCCGACCCTCATCGAACGGTCGGTCAAGCAGGTCCATCGCAAGACCGACGAACGCGACGCCGAACGGATTCTGGGCCTGCTGCGGGCCTGGCTGCTGGCAGGCAATTCCTTGCCGGACGTCTGGATCCCCGACCGCCAGACGCGGGACGATCGGGAGGTGGTCCGCATGCGGCTGGGACTGGCCGCCAAACGGACTCGCTGCAAGATCCAGATCCGTTGCCTGCTCAAACGCAACAATGCGGCCCGCTCCCCGATGAAGACCTGGACGGGTGATTACCGACTCTGGTTGGACCATCAGGCCAAAAGCGGGCTGCCCTCGGGAGCCGGCCTGGCCCTGGCGAGCCTGCTACGGCAGTTGGAATCGTTGGATACCGAGATCGCCGTGGTGTCCAGGCAGGTGGAGGCGTTGAGTCGAACCGATCGCTACGCCCGACGGGTGGCGACCTTGGTCGAAGGCCTCAAGGGAGTGGGCATCCTGACGGCGATGGTGTTCCTGAGCGAGATGGGCGACCTGCGTCGTTTTGCCAACCGCTACCAGGTGGGCTCGTTCCTGGGGCTAACGCCCAAGAGCCTGGAGAGCGGGGAAGCGGACGACCGCAAGGGGCACATCACCCGGGAAGGGCCGGCCCGCGTGCGGATGGCGTTGTGCCAGGCGGTCTGGGTGCGGGTACGGACGGATGAGCAGTCGCGGGCCAAGTATGATCGAATCGCCCAAAAGAATCCCAAGCACAAGAAGAAAGGCATCGTGGCGCTGATGCGTGATCTGGGCATCACGATGTGGCACAAGGCCCTGGCGGCCTGAGATGACTGGACGGGCACGCACGATCCGTTGCCGATTCTGAGGGACCCGACCGCTTGGCCCTTGGGAGCAAAACCCGAGTTGCAGAATGCTCGGTCCCTGGCGTACTCGTATAATGATCTCCGCCGGCTAGCATAGGTGGACGACCGAATAGCAGGTTGCACGGAATCGGTGTTGGCCTGATCCTGGCGACAGTGACGCTCTTGACAGCCTTCTACATAGCAGGGCCATGGCTTTCCCCCACATGCGATTGCCCCGATGGACATCGCCACACCGACCCGCCCACGTTGTGCCCGAACTAACCTTGCCGTATCATTTGTGGCTTGATGTCTTCTCGCGAAACAAGGCGATACATCGTGCCATCACGTTCTTCCGCGACATTACTGAAACCCGCCATACACACGGATCGCCACGGCGCCTGGCTGACCGGCATCGTCCTGGCCTGCTTCGCCCTGTCCGGCGCGACCAGCCTGATCCTCGAAGGCGCCCTCACCCGCCTCTTGCGCTTCGTCCTCGGCAACACCACCCTCGCCGTCACCACAGTCCTCTGCGCGTTCATGGCCGGCCTGGCCCTCGGCAGCTACGTCGCAGGCCGGCTGTGCGACCGCCGTGGCCGACTGCTGCGGGCGTACGGCCTGCTGGAAGGCGCAGTCGGCGTCGAGCTGCCTGCTCCTTCCCACATGCATCGACCTGCTCCAGCCGGTCTACCGATCGCTGTACGCCCATCTGGTCGGCTATCCCCTGGCGCTCGGTGCGGCGAGGTTCGCCCTGTGCGGCATCCTGCTGCTGATACCTTCGACCTTCATGGGCGCAACGCTCCCGGTGCTCAGCCGGTGGTATGCGCAGCCGCCGGGCGGATCGGCCGGCCCGTCGCCAGCCTATACGCCGTCAACAGCCTCGGCGCGGGCGCCGGCGCGCTGGCCTGCGGGTTCGTACTGCTGCCCGAAGCAGGCCTGACGTGGACGCTGCGGATCGCCTGCGGCACGGCCATCGCCGTCTGCCTGCTAATGCTTCTGCTCGACCGGCGCCTCGATACACCCTCTCTCGAGGATGCCCCCAATGCCCAAGCTGCTGCCGCAAGGGAGAAGCCCGATCTGCCGTCCACCGCCTGGCGCTCCAGCCTGTTGGTGATGTACGGCCTGTCCGGCGCCGCCGCCCTCGTCTACGAGGTCGGTTGGACACGCGCACTGGCCCTGGTGATCGGCTCGACCACATACGCCTTCAGCCTGATGCTCGCCGCCTTCATTATTGGCCTGGCAGTCGGCAGCGCGATCGTCGGCCGGCTGATCGACCGCCTGTCCAACCGCGTGTTCTGGTTCGCCCTGGTCGAGCTGGGCATCGGCCTTTCCGCTATGGCAGCCCTGCCTTTCTTCGGGCACATGCCCATCTGGATCGCCAACATCGTCCAGCATCACCGCGACTCCTGGGCCGTCCTGCAACTTCTCGAGTTCGGCCTGATCCTGCTGGTGATGGTGGTCCCCACAACCCTGATGGGCGCGGCCTTCCCCCTGGTCGTTCGCGCCTGCGCAAAAGGCCCTGACCGGATCGCCAGATCCGTAGGCGGAGTCTATGCAGCCAACACGATCGGCGGCATCGCCGGCGCGTTCGCCGCCAGTTTCCTCCTGATCCCGCACATCGGCACGCAGAACACCATCCTCGCTGCCGTCGCAGCTAACGTGCTGATCGCAGCCGCCCTCCTGTGGCTGCTGCCGGCGACGACGTGGCGGCGACGCGCGATCGGCGGGCTCGCGGTAGCCGCCTACGCCATGACCGCCCTGCTGTGGCTACCCGCGTGGGACCCGTCCGTCATGACCTGCGGAGCCTACCTCTACGCGATCAACCTGGCCCCGCAGGGCAATCCAACCGCCCTCCGCAACTGGATGCGCAGCGGCAAGCTGCTCTTCCACAAAGAGGATATCTGCACCGACGTCACCGTCCGCGACTACCCTGACGGCAGCCGCGTGCTCGCCGTCGACGGCAAAGCGGATGCCTCCACCGGCGACGACGTCCCGACGCAGCTGATGCTCGGCCACGTGCCCCCGCTGCTGGCCCCCCACCCGCGCACCGCCTGTGTCATCGGCCTGGCCAGCGGCATGACCCTCGGGGCCGTCGCCCAGCACGACGTCCAGCGCATCGACTGCGTCGAGATCTCCCCGGCCGTCGTCGAGGCGTCCCATTTATTTGATAATTTCAACGGCCGTCCCCTATCCGATCCCCGGGTGCACCTGACCATCGCGGACGGCCGAAACTACCTGGCGATGACCTCCAGGCGCTACGACGTAATCATCTCAGAACCATCGAATCCCTGGATCGCCGGCGTGGCCGACCTCTTCACCCGGCAGTTTTTCGACTTGCTTCGCCACCGCCTCACCCCGCAGGGCGTGGCCTGCGTCTGGCTCCAGGCCTACCAGATCGAGCCGTCCGTCTTTCGCAGCGTCCTCGCCACGTTCCAGGACGTCTTCCCCAACACGATCCTCTTCGAGGCCCGGCCCTTCGGAGATTACATGCTCATCGGAAGCGCCGCTCCCCTGGATTTGCCCGTCGCAACGCTCACCAGACGTCTGGCCGCTCCCAGAGTCCAGACCGACCTCCACCGCCTCAACATCGCCACCCCCGTCGACCTCTTGCGATGTATCATCATGACCGGCAATGTTGCCGAATATGTCCGCGGCGCCGGCAGGGCTACGGATGATAACGCCCTGCTAGAATACGCCGCCCCCCGAGCCCTTTATCGACCGGACCCGGCCCTGCGGCTCGGCGAAGACCTGAACCGCTATCGAGCCGCCGATCTGTCCTTCCTGGCTCAGGGCCCTGCCGAACGATCAGCCATCGACGCCCTGCGACAGAAACTGGCACCCGCCGTTCAGGCCGAGAAACTCGCCACGCAGGCGATCCTCCTGCACCGCCGAGGCCAATTGAAGGAGGCTTACACGCTCGCCGCCAAAGCGGCACAGCTTGACCCCGCCGGCCCGGCCCTGCTCAACAGCACTGTTGACAGTATCCTGGAGGACGCCGCCGCGCTCCAGAGAAAAGGTGACATCAGGCGGGCCCTGCTGTTCTGCGCAGAAGCCGCCAACCTCGCCCCCAACTACTATTACGCTCACGAGGTCTTCGGCGAGCTGCTCGCCCACGACCACCGATACCCTGAAGCAATCGAGGCCTTCCGCCGGGCCGCGGCCTTGCAGCCGCAGAACCCCGTTCCCGCCAACAATGCAGGCTGGTTGTTGGCCACCTGCCCCGACGACAAGATCCGCAACGGCCCCGAGGCCGTCCGCTGGGCCGAACAGGCATGCCAAATCGACCGCTACACGGACCCTTCACACGTGTCGGTCCTCGCCGCCGCCTACGCCGAAGCCGGCCGATTCGACGCAGCCATCGCCACGGCAACCGGGGGCCTCGATTTGGCCACCCGCGCCGGCAAGACATCCCTCGCCCGCTTCCTCGAAAAGGAGATCACCCTGTTTCGCCAGGGCATGCCCTACCGCTTGCCGCAGGCCAACTGAGTTGACGGCTGCTGCGATCATCATGAGCCAAGCGAAGCCCTTCCTGACAGTCAGATCTTCGCCCTGCTCACAACGACGTTATTGGTAAGTCGCCTCCCCAGGCGGCTGGCTCGAGCCGTATCACTTCACAAACGCCTCATAGATCGCCGTAACCGCCCGCTCGAAGTCCTCGTTGCTGACGCCCACGATGATGTTGATCTCACTGGATCCCTGATCAAGCATGCGGATGTTCACCGCCGCTTCGCCCAAGGCCCCGAAGATCCGCGAGGCGATGCCCGGTGTGTACGCCATGCCCCGGCCAACCGTCGCAATGAGCGCCAGACCCTGCGAAACGCTGACCGAGTCCGGCTGACACTCCGTGCGGATCTCCGCGAGGATCCGCTCCATCTTGTCCTGGATATCCCTGGCGGCAACAACCACGCTGAGCGTATCAATCCCGCTCGGCATGTGTTCGAACGAAATCCCGTTGACCTCCAGCACCGAAAGCAGCCGGCGGGCAAACCCCAGCTCCTGGTTCATCAGCGCCTTCTCCACCGCGATGACGGTGAAGTCCTTCTTGCCGGCCAGCCCCGTGATCATCCCCTTGTGCGTCACCGGTGACGCGTCCTTGACGATCATCGTACCGGGGTCGCCAGGCCGGTCCGTATTGCGGATATTCACCGGAATCCCCGCCTGCCGCACCGGGAAGATCGCCTCGTCGTGCAGCACGCTCGCGCCCATATACGCAAGCTCGCGAAGCTCACTGTACGTAACCATCTCCATAGGCCGGGCATTCTTGACGATCCGCGGGTCCGCCATCAGCAGACCGGACACGTCCGTCCAGTTCTCATACACCTCCGCAGCCACACCGCGCGCGACGATCGCCCCGGTAATGTCCGACCCGCCCCGGCTGAACGTCTTGACTTCGCCGTTCGGCAGCGAACCGTAGAAGCCCGGCACCACAGCCCGCTCGTGCTTCTTGAGCCGCTTGCTGACCGCCCCCTGCGTGCGCTCCGGATCGAACCGCCCCTTCTCGTTGAAGAAGATGATCTCCGCCGCGTCGACGAAGTCATATCCCAGCATGTCCGCCATGATCAGGCCGTTGAGATACTCGCCCCGACTGGCGGTATAATCGGCACTGGCCCCGCCCGCCACCTTCTTGCGGACCTCGTCCAGGGCCGGCCCCAGGTCGATCTTGAGCCCCAGGTCTCTGATGATCTCCAGGTACCGTTCGGCGATGACCTTGAAGACATCCTCGAAGGGCATCCCCTGCCTGGCGTTTTCCTGGCACAGGTACAGCAGATCCGTAATCTTTTTATCGTCGGGCTTGCGTTTGCCCGGAGCCGACGGCACGACATACCGCCGCTGATCGTCAGCCTCGATGATTGCTTTGACCTTGCGGACCTGCCTGGCATCCGCCAGCGACGTACCGCCGAACTTGGCAACCTTGATACCCATGATCGCTCCTGCCTATGCAAAAAAAGCCCGCGGACCTCCCCGCCGGGCCAAACAGAACGAAATAGTATATCCAGCCCATCGCCCAAAGCGAGCGACTTGTCAACCACCCCCGCAAGATTTCCGCTAGCCGCGTCGCAAATCAGACAGGATACCACAGAGTCACGCCCATCAGGAACGACAAGATTCCTACTCCCGCTCACAAAGGCAAGATCCGAACCCTTGCTGATCTATCGTCGACGGACACGATCGCACCCTGGGTGAGCTGATGACCGAACCGTTCAAAGACGGATAGAACCAGCCGCCCCAAGTGAGCAGGCGCAACATCCTGGGTACGGATTTGTAGAACGCTGGGACTTTCGGCCCGTGACGCTGCCAGGATCGCCCCGAAGTCCAGGTCATGTGTGAAGAGGACGTGGTCGTGATCCTTCGCCCACTTCAACAGGTCGTCATCTTTCGCATCGGCCGAGCCGATCCGAGACCAGTGAGTGGCATCATAACCGGCGTTCTGCAGCATCTCTTCCCACGCCGGAGCCAGATTCATATCGATCAGGATTCTCATTGGCTCATGGTAAAACGGTAAACTCAATCTCTTCGGATCGCCAGGCCGCGTACTGAAGCGCTGCGTCGATATCCTGCGGCTCCAGGTATGGATAGAGCTTCAGGATGTCCTCCCTGCTATGGCCACTGCCAAGCATGCCAACTACCATTCCGACCGTAACGCGCATGCCTCGAATGCAAGGCTTCCCGCCCATCACCTGTGGATCAAAAGTTATCCTGTCCGGTATCTTCATAGGTTCTTCTCCGGTTCCCGCTACAGGGCGCTATCATCCTACGGCCGCACGACCCGGTAGATCCCTACCCAGTCACCGGCTTCAAGGTGTAAACCCGAGCCAGCTTCAGCGCGCCCTCGATATCGCCGCGGCACAGAGCATCCCGCACGTCATCGAGCTTGTATGCGCCCTCAAGGGACAAATGCGGCGACCACTCAGTTTCCGCTTCGACCAGGTCGACATCGACCTCTGCCACATACTGCCCCTCGCGGATGATCTTGACTCTATGCTTCGCCTTCATTATCTCCCCACGGCCCGCCATCGCGATCTCTAACCAGAACGAGCACGCACGGCCTCTTGGGGGTAGCCGGGATAATCTTCAACAATCACAACGTCTCTCGTTGCCGCCATGATATCACGAACCGCAAGCCCATCAGCCGCCAATTCATCGTATCCATGTTCCGGGATCCTGACCTCCCCCGCATGGACCAGTCGCAGGATCCGCTCGAAGGTCTTGCTCATAGGCTAATCATCCGCCGTACCACATTCAGGACAACCTCACCTCTCGCCAAGCCCTTCCGAAGGCAGGTATCGCGCCGCGAGCATCGACTGGGCGACAATCAGACGCCTGCCGCCTACTCCGGACTCCCAAACATCTCCACCCAGTAAACCTTCCCCGTCGCACTATCCTGAGCCACCCCCACCCCGGTCTCGGTCACCTTCGACCAGAGAACGTTATCACTGTGCGATGTACTGCTCATCCAGTCGTCCAGCACATCCTGCGGCGACGTGAAACCAGACCCTACATTCTCCGCCAGATAGCCGTAGACATAGCCCGCCTGCGTCGCCCGGTCTTCCGGCTTCGAACCGTTGTAAGGATCGGTATCAGCCACAAACCCCTTCTCCGCCATCCGCTCGGCGTAGTCCTGGGCAGCCTGCGTCAGCGCAGCGTTCTTGACCACCGCCGCCACGCCATTGGCCGTTCGCTCCGAGTTGACCAGTTCGACCAGCTGGTCATTGAACCCGGTGATATCGACGGGTGTGTTATCATCCCCGGACCCACCATTGCCCGTGGGCGTTAAGGTAAAAACGGGGATGCACGTAGCCCCCGGCAATACCAGCAGCATCCCCGCCAGCGCTACCAGACACGATATTCGGTACATGGTTTGCATGATCACTCTCCCTTCAGGCCAAACCGGACAGGCCGATCGCGCTAGCGCCTCGGCCGCTTGTTACATGAGATAGTCCGCAGGCTACCGCGGCCCGCCCACCCTGTAAACCCCTTTAGTAATCTCAATTCTCTGATTCCAACCGTCCCTGCCGTACGCCGCAGTGGTTCGGACCACGGGCCTGCTCCTCCGGTAACGAAGAAGTCCTGTCGCTCGCCGGCCGGCCCGGGCCACGCCACCGTTTCCCATCATCACCTTGACACCCTGTTTGCCTCAGGCTCTAGTAAACCCCGGGCTCAAAAACAGGAAAACCCGGCACGGCTGGCCAGAGCAACCAGGATTCGTCTTTCTCCGTGCCTCCGTGGTTAAACGAGCCCATACGGAGCCCAATACCATGCAACCGCTCGAAAACCTGCGTCTCAACAAGATTCGCCACTATGTCAACCGCCTCATCCCGCCGTACCTCATCCGCCAGACGACCGCCGCGGAAAACCTCCAATTGCTCGAGCCAGCCGACATGCGCTTCGACTGCCCGCCGGATGCCGGCCCGTGGCAGAACATCCAACCAGGCTGCCCGTGGGGCGGAAAGCAACAGTACGCGTACTTCCGCGGCACGTTCACCATCCCCGCCCACTGGAAAGACAACCCCATCGACCTGCGGATCATCCATAACATCAACTTTCTCGCCCCAATCCATGATGACAACACCCCCGTCGGCCCGGAAGGGCAGGCCTTCATAAACGGCCAACGAATCGGTGCCATCGACAGGCGTCACAATAGCGCTCGCTACCCCTTCCAGCCCGGCCAGACCTACGACGTCCGCGCGGTCATCTTCGCCGGCCGGCCTCCCTGTCGCCACACCCTCCAGACCTACGGCCTGGCTTTGGTCGACGCCGCCACAGAGAAGCTGTACCACGATATGCGTCTGGCCCTTGAGATGGTCCAGAACCTGCCCGCAGAATCCCTAGACCGAGCCGCCTGCTGGATGCCCTCGACGCCGCCATAAAGGCCCTCGACACCCGCGACGCCATCGGCGGCGCCTTGATCCCCGCCGAAGCCCGTCGCGACCTCGAAGGCGACGGCTTCTATGCCTCCGTCCCAGCCGCACAGCGTGCCTTCGATAAGATCCGCAGCCAGATCGACGATTGCCCAGGCGCCCGGAAGTTCTCGCCGTGGGCCACGCCCACATCGATCTCGGCTGGCTATGGCCGATCCGTATCACACATCACAAGTGTGTTCGCACCTTCGCCACGCAGGTCCGCCTGCTCAAGCAATACCCCGACTGGGTCTTCCAGCAATCCAGCCCCCAGGCCTACAAATGGCTGGAAACCGACGCACCCGACCTGCTGGCCGAGATCAAGCAGCTCATCAAGGCCGGCCGATGGGAAGCCGATGGCGCCACCTGGTGCGAGTGCGACATGAACGTCACCGGCGCCGAATCCCTCGTGCGCCAGCTGCTCTACGGCAAACGCTACTTCGCCGAAAAACTCGACGTAAACAGCCGATACCTCTGGCTGCCGGACGTGTTCGGCTACTCCGCCGCCCTGCCCCAGCTGCTGAAACTGGCCGATTGCGACGCCTTCATCACCAGCAAGATTTCCTGGAACGAGTTCAACCGCTTTCCCTACGACACCTTCCGCTGGCGCGGCCTTGATGGCTCGGAAATCCCCGTCCAGTTCATCACCACCGCATGCAGTCAGTTTTTCTTCACCTACAACAGCGTCCTGATCTGTCGAAGAAGTCCAGGGCAACTGGCGAAACTACCAGCAGAAGGGCCTGACCGGCCGATCACTGCTGTCCTTCGGCCACGGCGACGGCGGCGGCGGGCCCACGGAGACGATGCTCGAGACCGGCCTGCGTCTGGCCGGCCGAACCCACACCAGCCGGCCTGCCCAAACTCCGCTACGGCACCGTCCGCGATATGGTCGCAGGGCTCAAGAGAGAAGGCCCCGCACCTGCCCGTCTGGGACGGCGAACTCTACCTCGAATTGCACCGCGGCACCTATACCACCCAGGGCTGGACCAAGCGCGCCAACCGCAAGAACGAGACCCGCCTGCACAACCTGGAATGGCTAAGTTCTCTCGCCGGCCCGCACTGGCTACAAGTTCGACAAACCAGCCGTAGACGCCCTCTGGGAAGACTTGATGCTCATGCAGTTCCACGACATCCTCCCCGGCTCGTCCGTCGGCGAGCTGTACGACGAAACCAAAGCCATGCACGAGCGACTCGCTGCCAAGGCGGACGAACTGGCCGCCGCCGCGGCGAAGGCACTCGCCAGCCAGATCGACACCGTCCGGCATGGAAAAGCCGGTCGTGCTGTTCAACACCCTCTCCTGGGACCGAACCGATCCCGATCCGCCTGCCGGACGGCACGTGCGTAACAGGTGTAACAGTCCCCGCCGCAGGCTGGACGGTGATTGACGCCGCCAAGCAGGCCGCCGCCGCCAAAAACAAGGAACTTGTTGTTAAGAACTTACCGCCAGGCACTCAGCACTCAGCACTCAGCAGTTCGGACTCGGCACTCAGCACTCAGCACTCAGCACTGTTGTTGGAAACGCCGTTCTGGCAGATCGAACTCGGCAAGAAAGGCCACATCACCAGCCTCTTCGACCGCCGCAGCAACCGCCAGGTCCTGCCCGAGGGCCACGTTGCCAATCTTCTGGAAGTTTTTGAGGATCGCTCCGCCAACTGGGACGCATGGGATATACCCCACTACTATACCGAACATCCCCTGCCCGGCCCGGCCCTGGACAGCCTCAAGGTCGTCGAGCACGACGCCACGCACGTTACCGTTGAGATGCATTATGCCATGCCGATCGTCGGCAAGGGTCCGCAGTCGACCATCACCCAGCGAATGATCGTCTACGCCGATAACCCCCGCATCGACTTCGCCACCGAAGTCGACTGGCACGACCACCATGTCGTCCTGAAGGCCGCATTCCCCGTGGATGTCCGCGCAACCGAGGCCACCTACCAGGTCCAATGGGGCCACCTGACCCGACCGACCCACTCCAACACCAGTTGGGACGCCGCCCGCTTCGAGGTCTGCGGCCACCGCTTCGCCGACCTTGGCGAGCACGGCTACGGCGTCGCCCTGATGAACGACTGCAAGTACGGCTACCACATCGAGGGCAACCTCATGCGTCTGACCCTGCTGCGAAGCCCCACCGCTCCGCACGCCTTCGCCGACCAGGGCTTCCACGAGTTCACCTACTCCCTGCTGCCGCATGCCGGCTCGTTCCAGGACGCCGGCGTCATCCGCGCCGCCGCCGAGCTCAACGTGCCGGTGATCGCCGTGCCCGTTAAGGACCAGTCAGGAAAGTTACCCGCCACTTTCCGCTACGTCGCATGCGACAACCCGGCCGTGGTGATCGAAACGATCAAGCCGGCCGAAGACGGAAACGGCACGATCCTGCGGCTCTATGAGTCCCACGGCTCGCATGCCCAGGCCACTCTGACCTTCGCCGTTCCCCCCAAGACCGTCGAACACGTAAACCTGCTGGAACAGCGGCACGACGAGGACATCGCCCTCATGACCGATGCGAGCAAGGTCGCCTTGCGTCTCCGGCCATTCCAGATCGTCACCCTGCGAGTGGAGTAGCGCCCGAGTCGAACATCCAGTCGCAAGGACCGTACCTGTGCCGTGGCGATTCACGGCCACGGCACACCTTACCCCATCGCAACCGACATCACGTGAAATGCGTGGCCCGGCTGCCATTGCATCCCGAGTCCAATCCGTCACAATACAGGCCATACGTAACGGGAAGATATCCCAAGGCACAGGAAAGGACCGAACATGCCCGCCCCCATAGGACTCCAGCTGTACAGCGTTCGCGAAGTCGCCCAAAAGGAAGGTTACGCCACCGTCGTCAAGAAGGTCGCCGCCATGGGTTACGCCGGCGTCGAACCGGCCGGCTATCCCGGCTCCAACGCCGCCGAAGCCGCGAAACTCTTCCAGGACCTCGGCTTAGCCGTTCCCATGCTCACGTCGGGGTGCCCGTCGGCGATAATAAGAACAAGGTCATCGACCAGATGAAGACCCTCGGCTCCAGGCGCGCCATCGGCGGTTTCGGCCCCAAGGATTACGCCACCCTTGACCTCGTCAGGAGCACCTGCGACAAGTTCAACGAAGCCTGCGACAACTGCAAGGCGGCGGGGCTTGAATTCGGCATACACAACCACTGGTGGGAATTCCAGCCTGTTGACGGCCAGCTCGTCTACAAGATCCTTCTGGAACGCCTCAACCCCGACATCTTCTTCGAAATCGACACGTACTGGGTCCAGACCGCCGGCCAGAATGCCGCCGAGGTCGTAAAGGAACTCGGCAAGCGTGCTCCCTTGCTCCATATCAAGGACGGCCCCGCCAAGCAGGGCGAGCCGATGACCGCCGTCGGCGAAGGCGTCATGGACTTTGGCCCCATCGTCGAGTCCGGAGGCAATAACGTCGAATGGCTCATCGTCGAACTCGACCAGTGCGCCACCGACATGATTGAAGCCGTCGACAAGAGCGTGAAGTACCTCGTAAGCAAAGGACTGGGCCGTGGAAAATAAGGTAAAAGTCGGGATCATCGGCTGCGGAAACATCTGCGGTGCCTATTTCAAGTACATGCGGATGTTCCCTATCCTCGACGTGGTTGCATGCGCTGATCTCGATCACAGCCGCGCCGTGACCAAAGCCGACGAAAACGATATCAAGGCGATGTCCGTCCAGGAGCTGCTGGCCGACAAGGCCATCGATATCGTCCTGAACCTGACCGTCCCCAAGGCCCACGCCGAAGTCAACATGGCCGCCATCGCCGCCGGCAAGAACGTCTACTGCGAAAAGCCGCTGGCGATCAACCGCGACGACGGCCGCAAGACCCTCGATGCCGCCAAGGCGAAAGGGGTTCTGCTGGGCTGCGCGCCGGACACCTTCCTGGGCGGCGGCGCCCAGACCTGCCGCAAGATCATCGATGACGGCTGGATCGGCGAGCCGATCGCCGCCACCGCCTTCATGCTCTGCCACGGCCACGAGTCCTGGCACCCCAGCCCGGAGTTCTACTACGAGGTCGGCGGCGGTCCGATGCTCGACATGGGGCCCTACTACCTGACCGCCCTGGTCAACCTGATCGGACCGATCAGCCGCGTTACCGGCTCGGCCCGGGCAACCTTCCCCGAACGTCTGATCACCAGCCAGCCGAAATTCGGCAAGCGCGTTAAGGTCGAGACCCCGACGCACCTGGCCGGCGTCATGGATTTCGCCAGCGGCGCGATCGGCACGATCATCCAGAGCTTCGACGTGTGGAGCCACAACCTGCCGCGCATCGAGATCTACGGTACGCAGGGCTCCCTCGTCGTTCCTGACCCTAATGCGTTCACCGGCCCCGTGATGATCAGACGCAGCCGCGATAAGGAATGGAGCAGCCTCCCGCTGACCCACCCGGACGACGTCGGACGCGGCATCGGTGTAGCGGACATGGCCTATGCGTTGCGTTACGGCCGGAAGAACCGCGTCAGCGGCGACCTGGCCTGCCACGTGCTCGACGTCATGTGCTCGTTTGAGGAGGCCTCGACCACCGGCAGGCACATAACGATCAACAGCACGGTAGACAAACCGGCAGCCCTGCCGGTAGATCTGCCCGCGGGGCAGTTGGACAGATAAGACCTTCGTGGTGCTGCGCCCAGCCGTTTGGGCGCGGGTTTGACAGGAAACTGAAAGGAAGTTCACCGTGTCTCCGAAAGTCAAAGTCGGCATCATCGGCTGCGGCAAGATCAGTGCCGCCTATTTCAAAGGCTGCAAGGCGTTCCACATCCTCGATGTCGTCGCCTGCGCCGACATCAACATGGACGCCGCACAGGCAGCCGCCACCGAATACGGCTGCAAGGCCGTCACCGTGGACCAACTGCTGGCCGACCCTGAAATCGAGATCGTCGTCAACCTGACCATCCCCAAGGTCCACGCTGAGGTCGACATCGCCGCACTCGAAGCCGGCAAGCATGTCCACTCCGAAAAGCCGCTGGCCGTGACCTGCGACGAGGCCCAAAAGGTCGTGGACGTCGCCAAACGCAAGAACCTGCTGGTCACCTGCGCCCCGGACACCTTCCTGGGCGGCGGCGGCCAGACCGCCCGCAAAGTCATCGACGACGGCTGGATCGGCCAGCCGATCGGTGCGACAGCGTTCATGGCCTCGCACGGCCCCGAAGACTGGCACCCCAACCCCGGGTTCCTCTACGCCGTCGGCGGCGGGCCGATGATGGACATGGGCCCGTATTACATCACCGCCCTCGTCAACCTCATGGGCCCGGTCAAGAGGATCACCGGCTCGACCCGCATCACCTTCCCCGAACGCATGATCGGCAGCCAGCCGCTCTACGGGACGATGATGAAGGTTGAAGTGCCGACTTTCGTTGCAGGCGTCATGGACTTCGCCAGCGGCGCCGTCGGCTCAATCCTCATGAGCTTCGACGTCTGGGGCCATAACCTGCCCCGCATCGAGATCTACGGCACCGAAGGCTCCATGGTCGTCCCCGACCCCAACCGCTTCGACGGCCAAGTCCTCGTCAAGCGCGCCCGGACCAAGGAATGGTCCCCCATCCCGCTAAGCCACAGCGATACCGTCGGCCGGGGCATCGGCGTCGCCGACCTGGCATACGCAGTTCGCTGCAAGCGACCGACCCGACCCAGCGCCGAACTGGCCTACCATGTTCTGGAGGTCATGAGCAGTTTCGACCAGGCAAGCAAGACCGGCCAGCACATCGCGATCAAGAGCACGGTCAAGCAGCCCAACCCGCTGCCGCTGAACCTGCCAGCCGGAATGCTGGACGGATGAAACGACGTACGTAGTCCGTGGTCCGTTGTCAGTTGCTCAACTGCAGGAGAGATCCAGGGAACGTCTGAAATGACGTCCACGGGCAACGGACCACGGACAACAAACAAGAAGAACACTTGCGTCTGAAAGGAGTCAAGTCATGAAACGCGCCCTCATCGTCTACGGCGGCTGGGAAGGCCATACCCCTAAGGAATCGTCCGAGATCATGCGTGAGATTCTCAAGGACGAGGGCTTCGACGTTACGATGTCCACAAGCCTCGACTCCTACCTCGACAAGGCCTTTATGGACAGCCTCAGCCTGATCGTACCCTGCTGGACGATGGGCCAGATCGCCAAGGACCAGCGCAGTCGGCCTGCTCGATGCCGTTGCTGGCGGAGTAGGCATCGCCGGCTTCCACGGCGGCATGGGCGATTCCTTCCGTCACGACTCCGACTACCAGTTCATGGTCGGCGGCCAATGGGTCGCGCATCCTGACAACATCACCGAGTTCACCGTC
The DNA here is from genome assembly GCA_963787325.1 of uncultured Planctomycetota bacterium. Lineage (GTDB taxonomy): Bacteria > Planctomycetota > Phycisphaerae > UBA1845 > JANYLN01 > CAWBCK01. The sequence continues at coordinate 2,858,447 of CAWBCK010000005.1, read as the reverse complement.
AACATCACCAGCCACACCGACCCCATCACCAAGGGCCTCGAAGACTTCAAAATGGTCAGCGAGCAGTATTACATGCACGTCGACCCGTCCAACAAGGTCCTCGCCAAAACCACCTTCCACCCCAAGTCCGCCCCATGGATCGACGGGTGCGTCATGCCCGTCGTGTGGAAGAGAGTGTACAACCAGGGAAAGGTCTTCTACTCATCGCTCGGCCACACCGCCAAGGACTTCGACGTACCGCAGGCCCGCGAGATTCAGCGCCGCGGCATGCTCTGGGCAGCCAAGTAACAGACCTCTTGCCTGGCGGCCTGCAATACTGTGACGATTCGTTGTTGTCACGTCCTGGAGCACGTTCGGTGCAGGCGTAGCGGCTCCCGCCGAGGTCCGCATTTGGCCTGCCTGCTTGTGCCGGCAGCGCTTGCTCGACTGGCAACGCCTGAATTGTGTCTGCTGCAAAGGCTGCGGCCCCTCACCTCTTCTCCCCTTCACCAAACTCGTTCTCATACGCCCCTGCCACCGCCGCATCCTCTCGCAGCCGAACCGCCTCGCCAATCCGGCCGTGCCACCGAGGATCATATCGGTTCATTGCCGCCGCCTTAACCGCCGCGATCGCACTGTCCATCGGCTCATCCATGATAACCTCGCACAGCGACTCCATCGCCTCATCGCACCGCGTCATCGCCATCGGCACCAGCAGCATCTCGCGAAAGGCCTGATCCGTCCGCCCCCTCCGGCATCGCCATAGAAGCTGCGCGGCCCGGCCGTCCTGCAGGCCCGCCACCGCCATCGCGGCCTCTTCCACGATTGCCGCATCCGGAGATTCCAGGAAGTCGGCGACAAACTCCGCAGACCCTGCCGGGTCCATTTTCACCAGCCCTGACAAGCACTCGCCCACGACAGCGGGATACTCGTCCCCCACCAGCGCCTTCATTCGCAGGAGCAACTCCCCCGTCTGCCCGCCGAGGTATGCCAGTGCCCTCGCCCCCGCCGCCCTCGCCTCGGGCTCGCTGTCGACCAGCAGCGGCAGAATCTCTTTGGCCGCCTGCGGATGCCCCATTCTCGCCAGACCGATCGCACACTCCGCCCGCACCATCGCGGCCGTATCGACCATCCCGCCGTATGCCGGTTCCGGCTGCTTATACTTGACCCCTTGCAGGAACGGCTGCTCGTCATGAGCATCGAAAGCGTTCAGCGCCGCAACCACTGCCGCTTTGGCCAGGCATCCCTTGTCGGCCCTGGCCGGCCGACGCAGCAGCCCGTCGAACGCACGGATAAGATCGGGGGAAAGATCAGTCAGCATGCGTTTGCGCGCCACCTTCGCAGCCGCCGCGACCAGCAAACCGCGGCCGCTGCCGATCGCCTCACGCAGCGCGTGCATGTGCTCCTGCGTCAATGCCCTTTCGCTTGCCAGCGCCGCAATCTCAGCAACTTTGTCATGCTGCCTCGAACTACCTGCCACAGTCAGCCCTCCATCGAACCCAGCATCGATCCCATGCTATCATCCGCAGCCCAAACCGGCCAATCCGACACATTGCGCGATCGCCGGTCGCGCCGCCTATGATGTTGGCGTATGAGTCTCCATTGCGCATAATGCACGCACGAGAAAGGAGCGTGGATCTCATGCAGCGGCGAACCCTCGGTAGAACCGGTCTCGAAGTCACCGTCCTCGGTTACGGTTCCATGGAGACTTCGAGGCCCGCGTATATGGGGCGGCCGGCCGGTCGAACCCCACCAGGCCGAAGTCATCCTCAACGCCGTCCTTGATGCCGGCATCAACTTCGTCGATACCGCCTACGACTACGGCCTCAGCGAGGAGTTCATCGGCCGCTACATCAGCAGCCGTCGCAACGATTATTACCTGGCCACCAAGTGCGGCTGCGCCGTCACGCCCGCCGGCGCCAAGGACAACGTCACCCACATCTGGACCGCCGACCAGCTCCGCCACAATCTCGAAACCAGTCTCGGCCGACTCAAGACCGACCACCTCGACCTCTGGCAGCTGCACAATCCCCCGGTCGATGCCGTCCAGGCCGAACACCTCGTCGAAGTCATGGAACATGCCCGCAAGGAAGGCAAGACCCGATGGATCGGCATCTCGTCCACCATGCCCCATATCGCCACCTACATCAGCTGGGGCGTCTTCGACACCTTTCAGATCCCCTACTCCGCCCTGGAACGCACTCACGAGAACACCATCAGCCAGGCCGCCGCCACCGGCGCCGGCATCATCATCCGCGGTGGCGTCGCCCGCGGTGACCCCCAGATGAAAGGCCTCGGACGCAAAGACCGCTGGGAAGTCTGGGACAAGGCCAAAATGGACGAGTTAGTCCCCTCCGGCCAGACTCGCACCACCTTCCTTCTGCGATACACCATATCCCATCCGGACATGGACACGACCATCGTAGGTACAACCAACCCGGACCACCTTAAGGACAATCTGCTGGCCGCCACGGCCGGCCCCCTGCCCCTTGACCTCTACGAGCAGGCTAAGCAGCGTCTCGCCGACGCGGGCGAAATACCGGCCTGACAGCCCCCCGGGCGAAAAACCCGTCCAGGCCAAGCCGCATCCGGCCAGATGGCCAGGCATGCTGCAGCCATTCCGTCCGGTAACCACCTGCGGAGCAGTACTGACACGCCGTCTCAGATAGCAAGAAAAAAAGCCGATTGTATCGGGCCCAGGGGAGGGAGAGAGGGAGGTCAGAACCCGACACAACCGGCATTTCATTATACCCCCCTCCTATCGCCATAAAGTATTTTTCTGACGGGAATTATGCGCGTTTCGCCGCCTTCGCCTAACACGGTGTCCCTGTTGTTGTTAGGTTCCCCCGCGTACGCTCCCCAAGGCCTCACGGCTGACAAATCTTCCGAGATCAACCTTCTCACCCCCTTCCCGAGTTCATTCAGGACAGTACCTATCTCGACGATAATCCATTGGGGCCGTTCTGCAGTTTGGCCACAGGCGCGTTCAAGCATCACCCGGCGCTGACACCGCAGCCATGGCCACGGCGGCCGCCACGTGCTTGGCGACTTTGCGGAGGGGACTTTGCCGGGCGACCGGTTGTATGTTACGTAGTTGATGTCTAAGGCAAGTTTTCGGGTGAGGGCAGGTTAGATGAACGGGTGGCTTCCAGACGCACTCAATATCAAGTCCGTGCGCGTCGACAAGGCGTTGCTGCGTCGTATCCTCGACGCCCTGGACAACTCCGGTGCCGGCTTTGAACTCAACAAGCGGCGCCATGAACGGCTCGCCTATCGCGGCCGGCAGGTGATCCTGTACACAAAACAGACTGAACGTGACGTCGCCTTCATCGTCCCCACACGCAACATCTCCCGAGGCGGGATGTCCTTCCTCCACGGGCAGATGATGCACATCGGCCAGCAGTGCGTCGTTGACCTCGCGGCCAATGACGGCAATTGGCTGACCGTCGAAGGCACCGTAGTCCGCTGCCGACACATCCGCGGGATGATTCACGAGATCGGTTTGAAGTTTAACAGCCTCGTAAACCTGGAAGACCTCCGCGACATCCGTACCGAAGCCCCCGCCCCAACAGAAAACGCCGATATTCTCAGCGCCGACTCCTACACCCCTTAAGCAGCGCAATCCGCAGCGGCCCGCACGCCCCACCGGCCTCACGCCTGGCCGCCCATCATTAGGCCGCAGTCACCACCACGAACGAGCAAAAAAAAGGAGCCCCGGTTAAGGAGCCTCCTCACACAATACTCTTCAGCCCTTCGCTTCTCTACGTTGTGCCGCTCAGCAAATCCAGGATCTGTTCCACGATGCCGGTGCCGATAGAACCACCGCCGAGGAACAACAATGCGGCGCCGATCAGGATCAACCAAACCCAACCCATTAGCCTTCCTCCTCTGTACGGCCAGAACCCTACCGTCACTGCCTTCCAATTATCCGCCTGCCCGCCCGCCACTTCATCCGGCCGGTGACACACGGATTCCGATTACTGAAGATTATAGCCACCTTGCACATCCGACGGCGTCAAACAACTCGTCTGCATCCGAAACACCCGCCGCAGCAACGTGACTACCCTTCATTATCATTGCCTGCGCGGACCAAACGCCACTTGGCCGTGTCCGTACAGGAGCCCGGCACAGTCGCACCCAATGACCCGTGCCTCGCACAACCAGGCCCGGCACCTGGCGTTGCACACCAAATGTGCGACGTCCCGGATCATCGGCTGCAAAGAACAAATGATCCATTACGATCACAACCTGTCCGGCATCAAAAAAACGTAATTCCTGCGTGTCCGAGCTCGCGCAGCACTTCAAGAGATGAAAATCTGAAATACCTAAAGAATTGAGCCCGCATGCGCAATCCCGGGGAAACGAACCGGCATCAAGCAGCCTCAGCATCCCGGCTATGCGCTACGAACATAAAATGCGCATTGCCGAACGTGACGGTCAGCCCGAAACTAAATGGACCAACTCGCCACCTTCGGCCCTGCGCATTCAAGCCTGTCGATCACTTCCGATCAAGCCTTATGTACAACCAATACTGCAACAGCAAGACAGAAAAAAAAGGATCGCACCAAAACCAAAGTGCAGCACCTGCCGCCCTGCTGCGTACTACTTACAACCTTACAGACCCAGGCTGCCCAGCAGGTCAGTCAGGTTCGTGGTGAGACCACCACCGAGAACCGCAAACAGAACGACCGCCCACAGCACCAGATTCAAAATGCCACCCATTGTTACTCCTCCTATCACAGTAACAGTTACAAGGTTCCCGGGCACCAGACAATCCTGGGCCCGTATTCGCTAGCCTGCAAATACACAACGGGAAATCGTACGAACCGCCAATCCTCCGACACAGCACACATACGGCCAAACGGGCTCAAAAAACTCGCGTAGACCCTATACTGCTCTGCCAGAAACTCAGCAGCAGAGACGAGGCCGCAAGAGCAAGATGCACATCCTCCTGCGTGACCTGAATCACAATATAGGTGTGACCTCGGCCACCGTCAACCTGCACCGCTGCGCCTAAAGACGCCCCTCTTGTCGAAAGACTATACCTTTAACCTTGCGGAAGATCGGCATTGTTTGTTGCCGCGCCTCAACAAATCTTCCCGCAACTTCGCTTAGTATAGCCGCTTTATCGGCTAACGCTAGTCCTTCGGGCCATAGAAATTAGGCGGCGACCCCTCCGTACCGCCCCCGTCCCTCCCCTCAAACGACAGTCGCTGTAGCCTAAGCCCCCAAAGGCACAAGCATAGCCTAAGCATAGAATCCTTGCATAGTTACGGCGGTTCGACTTCTTCAAAACGGTATCCCATATCCCGAACCGTCCGGATCAATCTCGGCTGGCCAGGATTATCTTCAATCTTATTTCGCAACGTGTTGATGCAGCGATCCACGCTTCGCGACGTAACGATTACGTCGTATCCCCACACCCGCCGCAGGATCTCGTCGCGCGTGAACGCCCGCCCCGAATGCCCCGCCAGCAGCACCAGCAGGCTGTACTCTTTCGGGGTCAATTCAATCTCTCGCCGGCCGCGCATCAGCCGCCTCGAGACCAGATTCAGCTCGAAATCGCCGAAGCGGTAGGCCTTGCACTGTTCCTGCCGGCGCCGTCGAAGCAGCGCCGCAGCCCTGGCCAGCAGCTCCTTGATACTGAATGGCTTTGTCACATAGTCATCCGCGCCGATATTCAAGCCGAGGATGACGTCAGACTCCTGCCCCTTGGCTGTCAGCATAATGATCGGCACGTCGATCTGTTCCTGGCGGATCAGCCTGCAGATCTCGTAGCCGTTTACCTTCGGCAGCATGATGTCCAGCACGATCAGGTCCGGCTTGCCGTCGATCGCCAGTTGCAGCCCGGCTTCGCCGTCGGCCGCAGTCGTTACCCCGTAACCTTCATATTCGAAGTTGTCCTTGAGCCCGCGCAGCATCGTCGGGTCGTCCTCGACAATCAGAATGCTCTCTGCTGCCATTACACGCCATCCTCCGCCGAGCCGCGCCATCCCCCTGGCCGGATCGGCAGCGTCACTCGAAAGACACTGCCCTTGCCCGGCTCGCTCGATGCCGTCACCGTCCCCCCGTGTGCCGCCACGATAAATCGCACAATGCTCAACCCCAGCCCGCACCCGCCAGCCCTGCGCGACAGGCTGCGGTCTACCTGGTAGAACCGGTTGAAGATTCGTCGCTGCGCCCGGCGAGGAATCCCCACCCCGTTGTCCTGCACCTCCAGGACGATCTGGCCATCCTGCTGGTACCCCCGAACGATAACGTGCTTTTCGTCACCGGTGTATTTCCACGCGTTGTCCAGCAGGTTCACGACGACGGTCGTCAGCGCGTCACGGTCGCCCGTCAATTCGGGCAAATCATCCGGCACCGTTACGTCCAGCCGACAGCCGGGCCCACGGAACCGTTCGCCCACGGCCGCCACGGCCGTGTCCACGATCTCCCGGACGCGTACCGGCGCTGACGCATATGCCTGCTTGTTCCGCTCCATGCGCGAGAACGTCAGAAAGTTGTCGATCAACCTGCTGAGCCGCTGGTTCTCCCGCGCGATCAGCCCGAGATACTCCTCCACCTGCCTTTGATCGCGATACCGCCCTTCCAGCAGCGTATCAACCAGCATCCGCATCGATGCCAGCGGCGTCTTCAATTCGTGCGAGACCGTCGCAATCAGATCGTTCTTGAGCCGGGTCAGTCGCATCTGCCGGCTGACAAACCCCGCCACCGTCAACGCCAGGGCCGCGATCAGCACCACCCCAAGGCCACCGGTCCACAAATACACATCGCGCTGCCGCCCCGCCGCAGCGGCAAACGGATCCGGCCCCGTCAGCCGCGTCTCCAGCCGCCAGCCCGGTAGATAATCCGTCGCCCACATGGAAAGGATCGGCTGGACGTCAGACGACCGCGATTCCGCCGGCCGAAGCACCAGCGACATCCCCGTCGCCGCATGCCGCGCAAGCAGCGGCTCAAGATGCCGAACGATCCACTGCTGCCGATACAGGCCGATCCGGTCACCCTGCCTGATATGCCACAATCCCGGCGCCTTGCTCCTGCTCAGACGCTCGGACTCCGGCTCCGGCTGCTCGACCGCCAGGTACTCAGCCGCCAGATCCTCCGCCGCCAGCGTATCCAGTGTCGAGGCAGGCTGCCCAGACTCCACGAGCATCCGCATCAGGAAACGCCGCTGCGAGGCCGACATCGACACTGCATAATCACGGAGTTGCTTGATAAGCCTGCTGCGAATTGCCTCAGATCGTCCGTCCTGCGCATCGGCCATAAGCCGTAACGCCAGCAACTCCGCGGCTGGCACAATAGCCCTGCCCGACGAGTCCACCGCCCGCCGCAGATCGTCCCGTGCTATCAGGCCGACCAGCACCGCCACGGCCGCTTCCTTGTCGCCGGATCTCAGCAGGCATCGCGCCTGCGCCCGCAGCGTCTGCGCCTGATAGTCAGCCGACTTCGTCTTCGCGGCCAAATCCGCATAGGCCCTGGCGGCATCGGCCAGTCGCCCGTCCTGCTGCTCGAGTTGCACGGCCTCGTCCCAAAGGGCATCACCATCCGGCGTCGGCGTCCTCTCAGCCGCTAAATCAACAGGGTAAACCCTTTTGTGCTTTGAGTCGAAAAGGACGACGCTCTCGGCCACACCCTGTCGCACGAAAGCCGCGAACAGGCTCGCCGGCGACTTGTCACCGTGCGACCGCCCAAGCACCGCCAGTTGCTCCTTCCACGCATCATCCAGTTCCTGCCTGGCCGCCAGCATCTTGTCGCGATACACATCCGCCAGCCGCTGCCGCACCGCCAGGCTCTCGTTACGCATCGCGGCCGTCATAAACCACAGCACGCACCCCGCCGGCACTGCCACCGCCACCAGAAGCACCACCAGCACGGGCCACAGCGCAAGCCGTGACCCGTGCCTGAAGCATGCCTGTTTACGACTCTTTTCATGCGATCATCCATCAGAAGGCGAATGCGAAACCGATTTCACGGCAAGGCCGTTTATCGCCTTGGCCTGTTGCAGCAGATCTTCCGGGATCGGCGTTGGCTTGCCATCCGCTGAAGCCGTTGCGAAAAGGATCACGTACCGTTCCGCCGGGGTGCCGTCGGTCGCCTTGAAGTTTTGATGACTCGGGCTGTTGATCCCGACCCAGTAGACATGGCCCGGCTCCAGCTTGACCGGCATCGTACACGTCCGCCGCGTGGCGTCATAGAAGACCTTACCCGCGCTCTTGGGAAATGTATCGCCGCCGCCCGTCCACGACCAGTCGCCGTCGAGCATGGTCTGATCGAACATCGCACAGATCCGCCCCAGCGAAGCCGGCACGTTGTCGGCAAATGCCTTCGGAACGGTCCGCATCACCCTTGGCTGCGCCTTGGGCGACTTCGAAACCTGGGCCGTGGCAATCTGGTTGATCGCCTTGGCTTGCCGCAACATGTCCTCGGGAATGGCCGTCGGCTTGCCGTCCGCTGACTTCGTCGCAAACAGAATCACGTACCAAGGCACGGGCGTACCCGCCGCCGTCTGAAAGTTGTGATAGGACTCTGCTATTGATCCCGACCCAGTACACCTTGCCCGGCTGGAGTTTGACCGGCAGTGTGCAGATCCGCCGCGTGTCGTCGTAATAGGGATGCCCCGTAGTCTCAGGATACGTGTCGCCGCCGCCGGTCCACGACCAGCTGCGATCCTGCATCGGATAGTTGAACGTGACTGTAATCTTGTCCAGCGACGGATCGACATCATCCGCAAACGCCTGCGGGTTCGTACTCACCACGCCCGGCCGCACGATGCGACCCTTCTGAGCCGCCGCGCCAGCCTTGCCTTCACCAGCGGCAGTTGCCAGCATCTGCAACGCCGCCTGCGCGTTGGCCCGCACCATCGCCTCGGAATCCTTCATTGCCTTCTCAAGCACCAGCCGGGCCTTGGCATCGCCAAGAACCCCCAGGGCATATACCGCACAGCGCCCGCGAAGCCGCTGTCGTCTTTAAGGGCCATATTCGCAAGCGCATCGTAACTCGACTCGATGTGGTTGCTGGCCAGGGCAAGGGCTGCCATCCCCCGGGTGAAATCCTCCGGATTATCGAGCAGGCCCTGCAGTGCCGGCACTGCAAGCCTGATACTGTCGTTGAAACTACCGCCACCCTTCCAAAGGACATAAATCGCCGCCCGACGCACGTTCGGCTCGTCCGACCCCAAATAGGTCACGAGTTGCGTCACCACTGCCGTCTGATCCAGCCCCTTGAGAGACTGAAACGCCTTCGCCACCTGCGGCTGGCCCTCCGCTGACTGCGAGATTGTTATGACCGCCTTCTCGACGATCCGAGCCACCTCCGGCCCAGCCAGTTTCTGCCGCTGCTGCTGGATCTGCTCCTTAGCCTGGCCCACCTCGCGTTTCTGGTCCCCATACTGCTCGACGACCTTCTGAAACGCTTCAATCGCCTTGTCTGGCTCCCCCTTCTTCAGCAGGCACACGCCCAAACGATACTGCGCCTCCGCTAAGTACTGCCGGTTCGCCTTCGCGTCCGCCAGGATCTTCTGGTACGTCTGAATCGCCGCATCCAGATCCCCGGCCGTATCCTGGTAATACACCCCCTGCTCCAGCAACGTCGAGGTCGATTCCGCCCGCACAACAGGACAACTCATGACGACAATCAAGAATGCTCCCGCGATCAGTCCTCTCTGCATGACGTGCCTTCCTTTCCTGGCCTATCGTACTTGTCCGGGTAACGCGCCGCACGCCATATTTCTACCAGCCCCCTGTTACCAAATTGTCACGCTTTGATCCTTCCTTCATCCTTTTTCTCGCACGCCATCAACACGTCCCATAACAGCATCAGGGAGGCCGAACACTCTTCCGTAGTCCGCCAGCCAGATCATCCCCCGAGGCAGGCCTCAGTCCGGCCAGGCCCCCAGAGCCTCCGACGTTCCCCGGGTCCAGGCGACCCCCGGGCTGCGCCAACCCTACCGACTGCCCACCAAACGACTTACTTCTCTGTGCACCAGCCATATTTGTGGCTACAATAGGGAAGTCGCGCAGCGCTTGACTCTCTATCCGAGACCATGTAAACACGATTGACTTGCACATCCTCGGGCTGTCAGGCTCGCGTCGAGACGCACTGGCACGGCCCTGCGGCTCGCGCCGTTGCTCTTGCGGCTTGTCTGGCAATATCGCGGAGGCAGAGGTAAAATCCGACTATGACAGCGGAAGAAGAAACCAGCGACAAGACCAACAACCGAGTCCTGATTGTTGACGATCACCCTATCGTGCGACAGGGCCTCAAGGGCCTGATCTCCCAGGCGACGGACCTGATCGTCTGCGGCGAGGCCGAGACCATCTTTGACGCCCTCAAGGCTATCGAGCAGCTCAAGCCCGACATCATCGTCGTCGATATCTCCCTCAAGGGCGAAAGCGGCGTCGACCTCATCAAGGACGTCCGCATCCGCTACCCGGACCTGCCCGTGCTGACCTTGTCCATGTACGATGAGGCCATCTACGCCGAACGCGTCCTCTGCGCCGGTGCCCGCGGATATGTCACCAAGGAAGAAGCCGCCGAAAACGTCCTAAACGCCATCCGCCAGGTCCTTAACGGCCAGATCTTCCTCAGCGAGCGAATGAGCGCCAAGATGCTCTCCAAACTCGTCGGCGGCCGCACCGAAAGCCAGGGACTCTCCATCGACCGACTCAGCGATCGCGAACTGCAAGTCTTCGAGCTGCATCGGCCGCGGCTTGAGCACCCGCATGATCGCCGAGACGCTCCACCTGAGCATCAAGACCGTCGAGTCGCATCGCGCCAACATCAAGGAGAAACTCCAGATCGACAGCGCCACCGAGCCTCCTTCAGCAGGCCATCCACTGGCTTCAGACGCAGACCTGAACCGCTTATCCTACCCCCCTCTCTGCAATGGCCTACCTAGACCCACGGCTCAGCCGCTAAGGGTCAGCCCCTACCCAACCCTAGGCACGCCACCGGCCCGTAATGCAGGGAAAGCGCCAATTGCACGATGCCGCCTTTCCGTTTAGATACCCCTGTCGCTGGCCGACGCTTTCAGGTCACAGGCACGATGCCCCACGAAGTGCAAAAATCGGCCGCCCGTCGCGGCCGGACCAGAAAGGCGTCACGTGTACAGTGCGGCCACATCTGATGCGAGCCTCAACGCCTGATGTTCACGGATGAAAGGAGATCGTACCGATGGCAACAGCGTACTGGGCACAGTGGGCTACTACTGGACACATCGCGGACCTGTCGGACAGGATACTGCCCCACGTCTTAGCCGAAGGGTACGACCTGTTAACATTCAACAGCACGAGGCAGATGTTCGACCGCGGCGGCGTCCTCAAGAAATATCCTGGGCGCTCAATGGCGGCCACTGGTCCGACGCGCCTGTCGATCTTTCGATCAAATACTCCCACTGCGCACGGCAAGACGGTCGCCGAGTTCCGCTGGACCCTTGCCGTCCGTCCCATGCCAGCCACCCACAAGGAACAGGCCTCGTTCGAGACGTGGATCCGCAGCCAGTTCAGCCGCATCGTCGCCGGCATCGATGACGAGGCCCGCCGAGGACACCTGGACCAACTCCGTCCCGCGCGACCTTGTCACCGTCAGGAACAGTCCGCCCTCCGGCCGCTCGCCAATCCGTACCGGTTTCGCTTCAGACGCAGTTGATACCGACGTCGCCACCCTCCCCGGGCGTCAGCCTCGCACGAACATCCGGTACGCCAGCGCCTACGTCCAGCAGCCGCCGCGCTGCGACCGTTGTTCCCGGCCGGCAGTAATCATCCCGGGCACTGCAGGCCGGTACTACTGCCTGACCTGTCACAACCATCTGCCACACCATGCACTCGCTGCAGTCCTGACAAGAGCAACCACGGACAACCAGCAGACCCACCGCGCACGGTCCGCTGTTCCAGCCCTTAGTGCCAGCGACGGTTGTCGCCGTCGCCGTTTCCCCGGTAGAAAACGCCAGCCTAGAAATGCTCCAGCAGTCTCCAGGTTCACGCCCAGCGCCTTCATCGCGTCCACGTACGCATAGCATCCGCCTGTATAGTTTCCGCGCTGCGCCGTCGGCAGACCTTTACCGTCCAGATACGCCAGAACCTTGTCCGTCCCTTTAATCCGGAAGGCGATATGATGCACGCCCTCGCCATGCGCATCGAGATATTCCTTCCATGTGCTCGGCCCGCCGACCGGCTCGATCAGTTCCAGCGAGATCTGGCCCATACTAAAGAACGCCAGCTTCGCCCTGCGCCTCAGTCGGCTCCCCGTGATAGCGAATATTCGTCTTGTCCGCGGCATCCGTCAGTCGAGCCTCAGGCACCGGCACGCTGAATACCTCCGCCCAACGCCTGGCCGCAGCCTCGATATCCTTGACTACGATCGCGATCTGACACAATGACTCCAGACTCGGACCTTCACCCGCCATGAAAGCATCTCCTCTGCAAATCCCTTGCGGAAATAGCACGTGTAGCCGTGCCAGCCATAGCCGCCAAGGCACCACCAGTTCCACCAACCGGCAGACACCATACCGGATTCATCACGCAACCCGGCACATAACCAAGGTATCTCCGCAACCCGCAATCGACAAGATATCGGGGATCGGTCATCGCCATGAATCAGAGGCAAGTCCACCCGCCGCCATGCAGATCTGGTCCGAACGGCAGCCGGCAGGACAGTCGTCGCCATCAGAATTGAAACGCCGAGCACCAGCCGGGGTCACGTCGTTAACGTGCCGCCCCTTGCAGGCCTGGCCGACCGCATCTTCCCCGCCACCAATCTCGATGTGCCTACGCCCCTGCTCCCACCGACTTCGCACGTCTGTCCTTCAACCTCGCTGCCAGCCCGGCCGGTAGCAAGGATCCGCGCACTGCCGGTCAGCTGATCGACCATCACCAGCGTGGTGACCCCCTCGATCTTCCGCTCGACGATACGCACAGGCCCTCGCACATCCTGGTCAATCGTCGTGCTACGCCCCGAGATAATGATCGTCACAGCCGTATACACCCGACCTGTAACCTCGACGTACGGTTCCCCCTCCGGCGCAGGCCGCAAGCAGCAGATCCTTGCCCTTCTGCTGCATTTCCCGCACATCCTGCTCCAGCTCATCCGCCTTGAACATCAGCTCGGTCGCCCGCTCACGTTGCTCCGGCGACAGTCGGCGCATCTCCTGTGTTAACGGCCCGATCGTCTCGCGGATCTTCCCTGCCGCCTCCTGCCGTTTGCGTGCCTCCGCCTGCAGTCGCCCCGCCTCTTCGATCACGTGCACCGGAACCCCGGCCGACACCAGCGTACGCACATACGCCGGACTCCCGAGGTTCTGCACCTCGACGGAATTGCGGCCCCAGACATGCCCGCCGATGATCGTCCCGGCCGGACACTGCACCTTGTTCTGCGCCCGCACTTCGCTGTTGATGCATTCCTTCTGCACCGTAAACGTATCGCCCACCTCGATGCGTGCCCCGTCGCACAGCCGCGCATCCAATGACCGGCCGGCCTTCAGCGTCGCCTTCTCGTGACCGTGTATGCCGCCGCGCACGGCAATATCGCCGCCCGCCTCCAGATGGGCCGCTTCAACATGACTGTCCACTATAAGATTCTTTGTCGTACGGACCCGGAACAGGTCCTTGACGCTGCCATGAACGACGACGTCGCCTGCCGAATCGATATGCCCCGTGCTGAAATCCACGTCGCCGCGAATCTCAAGAACCGGCGTGATCGACAGACGATTCTCCTCCAGCACCACCTGCCCGTCGCAGGCCGCCGTCACCGTCTGGCCGTCTGCCGCCAATTCCACGTTGCCCTTCAAAACGATGTTCGCCGGCGTCTTCGCCGCCACGGAATTGCCGTAGACGTCGACACCCGGCTCCCCGCACCGCGCAGGGATGATCCGGCCGATCACCTGCCCCGCTGTAGCGGCGATCACCGTGTGGCGGTCGTAGTAATTGACCCGCTCTGCCGAATCCTCAGACACCTCCGACGGTGGCCGCAACGCCTCATCCAGGTTGAATCGCGCATCAACCGACTCGCCAGGCGGCGCGGCACTCTGCCAGCAGAAAATCCCCGTCAGGAAATGTGCCCGACGCCAGCAGCCGCGTCAATTCTTCAAGTCGTGCCCGAACCGCCTCCGTCCGCGCAAGGCGCAGCCTCCACCGCCTGCATCAGCCGCTCAGCCGACACCTGCGACGGCTCGACCTTCGCATTGACCCACATCCACGCCTTCCGCCGGTCTGGCGAAACGTTGACCTTGCAGACTCCCGCAGTCGTCGACATGTCCTGGGCTCCACACGGCGATGTGTTCAGCCCTTACCCACCATCCTTGAGCGTCAGGCCGTTTTGGCAGCGGCAATCTTTGCCAGCGTCTGCTCGATCTTCTCGGCCATCGTTTCAGCAGTGAACGGCTTGACCACATAGTTGTTCACGCCGGCCTTGATCGCCTCCAGCACGCGGCTCTTTTCCGCCTCCGTCGTACACATGATGATGGGTAGGTTCGTATCCGTCTCCCGGACCGCCTTCACCAGGCTCAGCCCGTCCATGTTCGGCATGTTCCAGTCAACCAGCATCAGGTCTGGCGTGGTGTCTTTGAGCACCGCCAATGCCTCGACCCCGTCACCGGCCTCCAGCGTCTCGGTATGGCCCAACTGCCCGAGTACGTTCTTCTGGATGTTGCGGATCGTCCGTGAATCGTCGACGAGTAATATTTTCATGTGCTGGCTCCTTGCGCAACCACCACCGGCTTCTCAACCCTCATCGCCACCTCCACGTAAAAGTCCCCCAGCGGACTGCCACAGGGGATGACAAGACGCGGCGACATCCGGCTCTGCCCGATCACGTGGTCCTTGCCGATGACCACGCTCGGCAGTGAGATCTGAATCTGTACCCCCTCGAAGTCCTTCTTGGCGTTGCCCGCCACCATATTCGCCAGCTCGCCGATCGCATCCACCATGTCCGGGCTTTCCGGAGTGATCGGCATCCCGGCGAACCGCGTCGCGATCTTGCAGGCCACGTCATTCGGGAAGGACAACACCACGCACCCCGCTGCGTCCCCCGAAAACCCAATCACACCGGAGACGTCAGCGCTGGCCGTCCCGTCTGTCTTGATGTGAGGTTTTCTCAGGCCAACATCAAGGTTCAGCATCGTCGAAAAAACGTTCTTGATCGCTCGCATAAACGGATTGATGTACCTGACGTCCATTGCTCTCTCCTTAAGCCTTCTTGGGGTGATATCGGCCAGCGCCAACGCCACTTGAGATATCCTGTAGAGACCGGTTCATCAGCCTGAAAAAACCACGGACAGGCAATCCCTCGCAAGACCTGGAAACCGGCTATGTGCAGGACAAATCGGGATTTAGGCACCTTCCCCGCCCCTCTTGCCCCCGTTTCGCCTCGCTGCAGGCAGCCGCCCCCCGCGGCACCTCCTCCCTCCCCGCCGGGCCCCAAAACACCCCGCAGCCCCCTCGAAAGAGCGGCCGACACTCTCCGCTCTCGACCCCTAAAACCCCATAAAATAGGCCCATACACCCTATATTTTGTGGTTTTCCCCTTGCACGACCACAATTTGTCATGTAAAATTTGCCAGGAATAGGGCCTATAACAGGCGCTACGGCTTAGGCCAGATCTCTTAAAAGGAGGCATTTCGCATGGCAAAGGCTAAGGCTAAGAAGGCTGGGAAGAAGGCAGGAAAGAAGGCAGCGGGCAAGAAGGCAGCCAAGAAGGCAGCCGTCGACAAGGGCGAAGTGCTGGTCGTAGCCAGCAAAGTCCGTCACTACGTTCGCGCCCACGACGTCAACATGAGCGGCGACGTCATCGAAGCCCTCAACTGCCAGGTGCAGCAGACTGCTCGACAAGGCCGTCAAGCGGACCGCCGAGAACAAACGCAAGACCCTTCGCCCCCAGGACCTCTAGACTTCTGCCGGCGCTAGCGGCCCTGTAGGTCAAGGACGACCGTCTTTCTCAGTGCGCCACGGCCTGCTAGCCAGAGAAGTTGCCGAGCGGTTCGAACGATCGAGCCGCTCGGTTTGTTTTTTGCCCCCTGGTCAGCCAGATGCCGCCTTTCGGGGGCTGCGGGCGACACGTGACGCGGGCGTTCCTTCCTTTCCGCAGTCAAACGGGGCTGTCACCCGGCCAGATCGGCCCACGGCGCCCGTATTGTCGCAACCGTACCCCCCGCCTATACTCCCCCACCATGAGTGACCTCTGCCAAACAATCTCGCACGACCTGTTGCCCTATGTCAAACAGCCGGCCCAGTACATCGGCGGTGAAGTCAACCAGCTCCCCGCTCGCGACCGTTGGCAAAACGCCGACGTGCGCGTCGCCCTTGGCTTCGCCGATACCTACAACGTCGGAATGAGTCACATCGGCACCCAGATCCTCTACTGGATCTGTAACCATATCGACTGGGCCTGCGCCGAACGCGTCTACACCCCCTGGCTCGATGCCGAACAGATTATGCGTCGCGAGAATATCCCCCTGTTTACCTGGGACAATCGCAACCGTGTCAGCACAGCGGACATCCTCGCCGTATCCATCCAGTACGAAATGGCCTTCACCAACCTGCTCACCATGCTCGACCTCGCAGCCATCCCGCTCCGCAGCAACCAGCGCAGCGACGAACACCCGATCGTCCTGGTTGGCGGCCCCCAGATCGACAATCCCGAGCCGATAGCCCCCTTCGTCGATTTCGTCATCATCGGTGACGGCGAGGAAGCCCTGCCGCAGATGCTCACTGGCTACCGTCGGCTAAAGCAGGCCGGCGGCAAACGCAGCGAGATCATCGCCGAGCTCGCCCGCCAGTTCGACTGGCTCTACGCCCCCAACCTCTACGACGTCACCTATAACACAGACGCCACGATCGAGGCAATGCAACCGAAGATCGCCGGCCTGCCGCAGAAGATCCGCCGCTCCTGCGTTCGCGATTTCGAAAACACGCCCGTCCCCGACCAGCCGCTGGTCCCCTGGACGCAGAGTGTCCACGATCGTATCAGCATCGAGATCATGCGGGGCTGCCCACAGATCTGCCGATTCTGTCACGCCGGCGCTACAAAAAAGCCCCTTCGCGCCCGTTCGGTCGACCGCATCCTTGATATCGCCGAAAACGCCTGGAAAGCCACGGGCCAGGACGAGATCGGCCTTTTGTCCCTCTCGACCGCCGATTACCCCGATTTCGCCGAGCTCGCCGAACGGATCGACCAGCAGTTCACCCCGCGCATGGTCAGCATCGCGATGCCCAGTCTCCGCGTCGACAAGATGCTCCAGAACATCCCAGCCCTGACCCGGTCCGTCCGCAAGGCGGGCATGACCATCGCCGTCGAAGCCGCCGATGACATCATGCGCCGCGCCATCCGCAAGAAGGTCACGGACGAAAACCTCATGGCCGCCGTCGTCGAGGCCTACAAGGCGGGCTGGCGATCCATCAAGCTCTATTTCATGGCCGGCTTTCCCGGCGAAACCGAAGAGGACATCAAGGGCATCTGGCGGCTGGCCTGCCGCGTCAGCGAAGCCCGGCGCGAGATCGGCAAGCCACCCGCCGCCGTCAACGCCAGCGTCTCCTGGCTGGTCCCCAAGCCGTTTACTCCCATGCAGTGGGCCGCCCAGCACGACGCGGAGTATTTCCGCCGCGTGCACTACACCCTGAAGAATCTGGAGAAATCGACGCGCCGTATGCCCGTAAAGGTCAAAACGCATGGCTTCGCGCGCTCCTGGCTGGAGGCCGTCTTCGCACGAGGCGACCGCCGGCTGGCAAAGGCGATAGAACGCGCCTGGCGAGATGGAGCCCGTTTCGACGCCTGGGACGAATGCTTCGACTTCGAGAAATGGCAGCACGCCTTCGCAGCCGAGAACATCGACGCTGCCTGGTACGCCAACCGGCCGCGCAGCGCCGACGAGATCTTCCCCTGGGACCACATAGAAGGCCCCGATAAGGCCTGGCTCCGCACCCAATACGAAGACATTTTCACCACTTTGGACCAGCGCCGGACAGAGTAACGCAACAGAACGCCAGATCGTCAGGAATCCATTTAGCCGGCCCGCTCGCGGGCCGCGTCAGTCCGGTTCTGATAGGCGCCGGCGTTTGCACACACCCTCAAGAAAACTCTGCATCCCCGTGCCTCCGTGGTCAAACCCTACTCTCCGCCCCCCAAACACCCCACGACCTTCGCCTTCAACCGCACCTTCTTCACCGCCGCAGCCACCCTCTCTCGTATCCGCCCTTCATACTCCTGCTGCCCCTCCCGGCTCCATAACGCCCCCTTTACCGCCGGCAGCACTTCAGGCCGATATCGCCGCAGCCAGGCATTCATCGCCGGCCACACCCCCCACCGCAGATTCACCCGGTCGACATACACATACCGCGCATCCGTCGTCGCCACCCCCGCCAACAGCAACTCGATATTGTCCGCCGTGTCGGTGATCCCGGGCAGAAGCGGCCCGACAAACGCATACGTCGCAATCCCCGCCCTGGCCGCCCGCCGTAACGTCTCGATGCGATCAGCCGTCGGCGACGCATCCGGCTCGATCAACCGCCGCAGCGTCTCATCCGCACACGTCACCGTCAGCCCGAGTTCCACCCGTTCCCGCCCCGCGAGCATATCAAAGTCCCGCTCCACCAGTGTCCTCTTCGTCAGGATATGCAGTTCAAACCCCGCATCCAGCAACGGCCCCAGACACGCCCGCGTCAGCCGATACTTCTCCTCCAGCCGCTGCCACCCATCGCACACGCTGCTGACGAACACCGTCCCCGGGTACGTCCTCGGCCTGCCCAGCTGCTTCCGCAACACCCCCGGCGCATTGACCTTGACGTCGACGAAGCTCCCCCAGGCTTGCTGGCCATGCTGAAACCGAGACGCAAACCGCGCGTAGCAATACACACACGCATTCTGGCACCCGACATAGCAATTCAGCGCATAGTCGCAGATGCCGCTCTTGACCAGAATGCTCTTGCACTGCACCTCACGTATTTCCGGCCTTGCTGCGCACATCGCAAGTCATTATACCTTCCGATATACTCTCGCACCGTATGGTAGAGTCACGCGTCTCAAATCTGGTCACACGCATCGACACCGCGCTCACCCGTCGCCGGCTCACCCGTTACCCCGTTGCCCTCTTGTTGTTCACCCTTCTCGCCTATGGAATCACCCTCGCCCGCTCGACCAACTGGATCGAGCCATCCGGCGAGGTCATAGGTCACGACTTTCTCGCCTTCTACATGGCCGGCGACATGGTCAACCACGGCCAAACCGCCGACCTCTACCGTGGCACGGGCCAGTTCGACTGGCAGAAGCGATTCATGCAGGCCAGACACAACAGCCGACGCGACAGGCTCTGTCTATATCTCAATCCGCCGTATTACGCATGGGCGATGTCCTGGCTCGCCCGTCTCAGTTACGGCCGTGCGCTTATTGCCTGGTGGACCCTCTCCCTCCTCTGCTTCGCCACAACCGCGGCAATCTGGCGGCAATGGCTGCCCCGGCAGGATTTCCCTCTGGCCGTCCTGCTGACCGTCTGCCTTCCCGCCTGGTTCTTCGCTCTGGCCGGCGGCCAGAACACCTTCTTCTCACTGCTGATCCTCACCGGCTTTTGCCACCTGCTGATGCGAAAGCACTACCTCCTGGCCGGCCTGGTTCTGTCCCTGCTGGCCTACAAGTTCCAGTTTCTGATACTCCCTGCCGGCGCACTGCTGCTGACCCGCCGCTGGCGTGCTTTCACCGGCCTGCTGCTCGGCGCAGCGCTGACACTGGCACTGACCATTATCGTGATGGGACCGCAGGCTGTTGTCGATTACATGAAGTTCGCCGCGCGTCTCAGCCAGCTTGATGCTCTTTACCGGCTTCGACGTCTACAAGCAGCATTCCTGGTATGGTTTCGTCGCCCTGCTGGGCCTCGGCTGGATGCCGCCGTGGCTGATCCGCCCGCTGGCGCTTCTGGCCTCGCTCGCCTGCCTGATTCCATTGGCCGCAATCTGGCGACGAACGCGCCACAACCCGGCGATGCTCCCCCTGCAGCTAGCCGGGCTGTTGATCGCCACTGCCGTGACGTGCCCCCACCTGTTCCACTACGACATGCTGCTGTTGGCGTTGCCGGTCATTCTATGGCGAGCAGCTGTCACCCAGGCCACAACAGGCGGCCATGGCGAATCGGTACTCCGCACTCAGGACTCAGCACTCAGGACCTGACGCCAAAGGTGTTAGCCGGGAGCCCGGCCATAAGCACGATTCTAGCCGCAATCTTCGCATGGCTGATCGTTGGCGTTCCCCTCGCCGCCATCACGCACATCCAACTCTCGCCGATCTTGATGACTCTGCTCTTGCTGAAACTGGCCAGCGAATCCAGCAGTCAGTCTGCCATGGCCAGCGCACATGCCCCCGCCGTCCAAGAGACCCCCGCGACCTGAAGCAAGCCCCCAGCGTCAGCAAACATTGTAACCGCGGTCTTGGTCCTTGTTAGAGTTATAGTCATCGTAGCCATACAAGTCCCCCGCCCTACCTCCTGACTTCTATCTCCTGACTTCTATCTCCTGACTTCTGTCTCCTGACTTCTGTCTCCTGTCTTCCGTCTTCCGTCTTCTGTCTTCCGTCTCCCCTACCAGCTCTCCCAATGCACCACATCCGACAACTCACGCTTCGCCCTGCGAGCCGGCATCTCGCTGGCATATCCGATCGCAACAAGGCTGATGAGCCGCTGCGTCTCCGGCGCCCCGAGCAGTTCCGCCACATTCTGCGCATACGGCGCATTGTTCGCCGCCACCCAGCAACTGCCCAGCCCCAGCGCCGTCGCCGCCAGCAGCATATTCATCGTCGCCACGCAGCCGTCTTCGACGTAGTACCGAGTGTCCGCCCGGCAGAACACCGCGACACACGCTCCCGCGTCCGCGATATACTTGCCGTACGTCGTCAGCTCCGCGATCCGCTGCCGCGTGTACATATCGACCACGACGACGAACTGCCACGGCTGCTCATCCCGGCCGCTTGGCGCTCGCCTCCCCGCATCGATGATCTTCTCCAGGTCTTCCCGGGCAACCGGCTTGGTAAGATAATCGCGCACACTCCGCCGCTTCTCAATCGCCTCGAACAGATCCATACGCCAGACCCTCCATAAGGAATAACAACCGTTTCCAAATAGTAGGCACGACGTCCAGGACAGACCGGCGTATCCTGACAGACAAATCCCAGGCGTATAGAGCAGCGACAAACCGCCAAGAGCACCGAACAGGAGCGAGATATGAGGCGAACACAGGAGATCTGGCAACAAAAAAACAACCAACGACGCCCTTGCCGTTACTGTCAACGAAAGGCGATTTGAAAGCCCCCGGATTCAGGGCGCCACTGGCCGCTTGTCCGCCAGTGCAAGGCTCTGAAACCACTTCCTGCAAGCAATAACTACATCTTCCGTATGACCCCGACTACAACTCCCTGCACCTTCACGCGGTCACGATAGATGGGTGCAAACGCAGGATTGGCCGGCTGCAGCCTTACCTTACCTCCCTTTTCCCGGTAGAACTTCTTGAGCGTCGCCTCCCCGTCTTCCAGCAGCGCCACCACCGTCTCGCCGTCGCGCACCTGGTTCCGCTGTTCGACGATCACATAGTCCCCGTCCCGAATCTGCTCGTCGATCATGCTGTTGCCGCGCACCTTCAGCACGAACGTCCCAGGCCGGCCGGTGAACATCTCCCCGATATCCACCGTCTCCGGCGTCTCTACCGCCTCGACCGGAGCCCCCGCCGCGATATACCCCGCCAGCGGCAACTGCGTCGGCTGCTCATCATCGAACTGCACCTGATCAGCAAGGACCAAAGAGCGTGCCTTGAACGGCAGCCTCCTCAGCAGCCCTTTCTTGACCAGGCTTTCGACGTGCTCGAACACGGTAACCTTGTTGACGCCGAGCGCCTCGGCGATCTCCTGCATAGTCGGGGAATAGCCGTGACTGCCGCGATAGTCCCGGATGAATCGCAAGATCTCCAGCTGCCGGGGCGTAACCACCAGCCGCCCGCGCTCCCGTGCGTCTCGACGTACCGCTGCCTTCGGCATCGACCGTCTCCTTTGGGTTTAACCATTCCGCCGCAAGCCCGTCCAAACCTTCCGGGCCCAGAACCACCGGCGGCATCAGCCCGATCGCCTCCAGCGCCCGCGCCCGCAAACGCCTGCCATACTCCGCCGCGGTGTCCTGACTCGCCGCTCCGGCCCATACACATCCTGCCGGCCACGGCTGCACGTACGATCCACCCGGCCCGAACAGACAAACCGGCACCGACCCATCCTGCTCTCGTCGCTCCGCCACCTCGTTGCCAGCGCCAAACAGCCTCGTCAACCGCCTTGGCATCACAGGCCTCCTGCCGGTTCGTCCGCCCCGGACGGGCGGCCCTTACGCTACTGGTTATACCCTACCTTTTTCCTAACGTCAAGGCCGCACCTGGAACTTTAATCTTCTTCGCCCCATCCCTCTCGGCCCTACGAATGGTACCCATCGGCCCGTCCACCCCCAAAATCTTGGGCCCATTTTGCACCTGTCCGCCGTGACCGCCAAAAACCCCGTTAGTGTCCCATAACTGCAAGTATGGCTCCCTGCCGCGCCCTGTCCGATAACCGCTACGATGCAACAACCAGCCTGAAACATAAGCGAGGGTATCCGCACCCCCAGAAACAACCTGCAGAACTGAGTCCAAAGAATCGCGGAAACGCCCGAATATCGCAAATGCGCAAAGAAGAAGACATCTGCCAGCGTGGAAAGCGGCTGCATCTCGCGATTATGTTAGTTCTATATGTATAAAATATAAAAGGTATTTCAGAGAGGATACAACCCGGCCAGCCCGAAGCATAAGCGAGGGCATATGCAACAACAGAACCCGGTACCATCTCACAGATTCTCAGGCTTGAACTTGCGGCGCAGACTGACTGACCGCCCGGCAATCATAAATACGCCGTCACCGCGATAATGAAGCGTCTCAGGCCATCTCGGCGAAACAGCCACATGCGCCTGGACCACCTCCCAGATAAACAGGTTATATCGCGAGATCTGTCGCCCATCAGCCAGACGACACTCGAAGTTCGCGTAACACTCCTTGATCAGCGGGGCGCCAACCTTCTCTGCCGCAACCGGCGTAAGCCCAAATTCTTTGAACTTGTCGACCTCCGCCCCGCTGCAGTTGCCGATACCCACCACCTCGTCCGTCAAGTCGGTTGTAGGAAGGTTGATCACGCATTCTCTGCTCTTGCGGACCATCCCCTGGCTGTAGTTCCTGTCCCAGATATAGCAGCCGAACAGTGAGGGTGACGTCTCCATGATCATGTGCCAGCCCATCGTCATGATGTTCATCTTGCCGCGCCAGGCGGAGCTGACAAGCACGATCGGCCCGGGCTCCAGGCACCGACGAATATCCGAGACCGGATAATCCCTCTTGCGAAACGATCGGACCTTGCCCGAACACCGTGAATTGGTGACACCCGGTCCAGCCATGGCAGGCTCTCCGTCCATCAACCGCATAACCTGAAGCAGCGCACGACTATAGCATCCCGGCAAGGCTGCCATACAGAATGGGTATAGCCCTCATCAGGACACCCCCGCACAAATAGATACCACCCAGCCGATCAACACCGCGCCTTTGCCTCTCGTGCACTTTGTGCAGTTGCCGTAGCCGTACCTTTGCGCTATTGCGCCTTCTGCGGTTACTCTTGCTGTTGTAGTACCTGTGGCTGTTGTTATGCCTTTTGCGGCCACAGTTGTTGTTGTTTGCGGTTACCGTCGTTGCTGACCAGCCGCCAGCAGGTGCTCCTCCGCCTCGTGCGTAAACTGGTTCGAGTACAGTTCGAAGTATCTGCCGCGTTGCTGGATAAGCCTATGGTGATTGCCCTGTTCGACGATCCGACCCCTATCGATCACCAGGATCAGGTCCGCCGAGCGGATCGTCGAGAGCCGGTGCGCGATCACGAAGCTCGTCCGTCCCTTGAGCATCGTTTCGACGCCGCGCTGGATCAGTCGTTCGGTCTCCGTATCGACCGACGACGTCGCCTCGTCCATGACGAAGACCTGCGGGTCAGCCAGTACGGCGCAGGCAAAGGAAATCAGCTGCTTCTGCCCGACGCTGAGCCGATTGCCGCCCTGCCCCACTTCGCCCTCATAGCCCTTGTCCATACCCAGGATAAACGGCTCGGCATTGACGAGCTGAGCCGCCCAGACCACCTCATCATCGGTAGCCGTAAGTCTGCCGTAGCGGATATTCTCCTGCACGGTACCACTGAACAGGTGCGGCTGTTGCAGCACGATCCCCAGATGCGACTGCAACCAGTGCAGACTCCGTTTGCGATAGTCGACGCCATTGATAAGGATCTGCCCAGCCGTAGGCTCATAGAACCGGCAAAGCAGGGCCACGATCGTCGTCTTCCCACCGCCGGTAGGCCCAACCGCGCAACACTCTGCCCCGCCCGGATCGTAAGGCTGAAGTTCTCAAGCACCGCCTGGTTAGCCTTATACGCAAAGGACACATCCCGAAACTCGATAGTCTCGATGCGGTCCTCAAGCCCATCCAGCGCAACAGCCGCCCCGCTGGCATGGTTGTTAACAATTGCCGTTCTCTGCGCCCTCTGCGTCTCTGCGGTGATACTGACGTTGTCGTCGCTGTTGTTGTCTCTGTTGTTGCAGTTGCTCCAAGTCTCCGTGTCTCCCAGTCTCGTTGTCTGCCGTTGGATTGCCGCCGCCACCTCCGGAGAATCCTTGATCTTCGGCTCAGTCTCCAACAGGCTGACGATCCGCTCCGCGGCGGCCTGCGCCCCCTGAAGTTCGGTCAACCGCATCGCCAGCATGTGAATCGGGTCGAAGAACTGCCCCGCGTAGCCGATAAAGGCGATCATCGTACCCAGCGAGATCGCGTCGTGCATCGCCCGCACGCCGCCGAACCACAGTGCCAGGCCCGTCCCCACGCTGCCGATCAGCGTCACCAGTGGCCAGTACATCGCCGACTGAAGGGCGTTTTTCACCGATGCGTTGAACATCTCGACCGACTGGTCCTGGAACTCGTGCAGGTTCTGCTGTTCGCGCACGAGGCTCTTGGTCGTCCGCACCGCCATGATCGACTCGTTGTACGCCGCCGTGATCTGCGAGTTGACCTTGCGGGCCTGTCTGCTGCTCTTGAGGATCGCCCGCTGGAAATGCACGCTGATCCACGCCAGCGGCGGCAAAACCGAGAAGACGACCAGCGCCAGCTTCCAGTTCAGGATGAACAGGATCACCGCGATGCTGAGAGTCAGCGTCACGCCCCACACGACGTCCAGCACGCCCCACGACAGAATGCGTGACAACCGCTGACAGTCCGTCGTCAGCCGGGCCATAAGCCAGCCGACCGGCCGCTCGTCAAAATACGCGAACTCCAGCGACTGCAGCCGGGCAAACGCCTCCCTGCGGATATCGTGACTGATGCCGGTCGAGCACTTGCCCGCCAGGTAGATGAACAGCCAGATGCACACCGACAGCACCACGATCACCCCGGCAAAGGCCAGCCCGTAGTTCAGCAGCACATCCCGCCTGCCGGCATCCGCCGAGTCGATCACCTTGCGAACGATCAGGTTGAACGACGCGTCACACGCCGCACACACCAGCGCAACCACCGCCAGCGGAATCAGCTCCCTCTTGTAACCCAGCGCAAAACGAGCCACACCCTTCCACATGCGAAGGTTGATCGCCTCGCTGAAATCCTCTTCCTCAAATCCATGATCAGCCATGTCAGTGGGTCCGTTGTCCGTTGTTTGTTGTCCGTCGCGTTCGCCGTCCGCTGGCTCCCACCGATCCCAGTACCTCTGGCCTTATGGGTGCCCTGGCGGCTTGTTTGCCAGTGCGGGGTAAACGCCCCTTACACATTACCGCTGGCCACCGATCGTCTGGTCCTGTCGTCCAGTTCCTGGTCAAGGTCTTCTTCCAGCGAGCTCTGGATCTTCCAGAGCCTGCCGTAGAGCCCGTCCTGTTCGATCAGGTCGGCATGCGCCCCGGACTGCACGATCCGACCGGCTTCGAGCACGAGGATCCTGTCAGCCTGCATCAGCGTGCTCAGCCGGTGCGCGATGATCAGTGTCGTGTAATGCCCCTTGCGCCGCCGCAGCGCCTCGATGATCATAGATTCGGTCCGCGTATCGACGGCACTGAGCGCATCGTCCAGCAGCAGGACCGGCGGGTCGCTCAGGATCGCCCTCGCCAGCGCCATCCGCTGACGCTGGCCACCGGAAAGCGTCACGCCCCGTTCGCCGACCAGCGTGTCATACCGGCCCTCGAACTGCTCGATCGATTCGTGAATGCACGCCATCTGGGCCGCCTGCGCAATCTCCTCGTCCTCCGCGCCCGGCACACCCATTCGGATGTTCTCGCGAACGGTCTTCGAATACAGAAACGGCTCCTGCATGACCGCCCCGATCCGCGACCGCAGCTCCTTTCGCGGCACGCTGCGGATGTCGAAGCCGTCGATCGTGATCGACCAAGCCGAATAGTCATACAGCCGCATCAACAGGTGCATCAGCGTGCTCTTGCCGGCGCCTGACGGTCCGAGGATCGCCACCGTCTGCCCAGGCCGCGCCTCGAACGACACACCATGCAGCACCGGCTTGTCCGCCTCGTAGCCGAACACGATGTCATGAAACACCACATGCCCAAGCATGGCCTTGCGCGTCGGCAAGGCCGTTGCCTGTCCGTCCATAGCAGCCACAGCAGAACCGGACGCACTTGAATCTGCCGCAGGGGCGTCCGGCTTCCCCGCCGACTCCTCCTCGGGTGCCGCCAGAATCTCATGCACACGCTGCAGGCTGACCGTCGCCTTGCCCAGATCCGTCAGGATCCGCCCCATCTGCCGCACAGGCCACAGCAGCATGTTCACGTAGGTAATGAAGGCGAACAGCGTCCCGACAGTAAGCGTTCCCGTAACCACCCACAGCCCGCCGACAACCAGCACGATGCAGTTCTGCAGGTTGCAGACAAAATCCGAGCAGGACCAGTACCAGGCCAGCAGGTAGATCAGTTCGAACGTCCGGTCCCGATAGGTAGCGTTGCTGGCCGCGAATTTCTCACACTCGAAGTCTTGTCGCGCGAACGCTCGCACTACGCGAATTCCGGTCAGGTTCTCCTGCAGGACGGTCGTCATCGCCCCTTCCGCCTCATCCGACAGTTTGAACCCGTACTTGACCTTGGCGAAGAACACCCCCGAAAAGACGCAGATCACCGGAATCATGCACATCGCCACCAGCGTCATCCGCGGGCTCAGCCAGTACATGATCGGCAGCACCGAAAGCGTCATGAGGACCGCCCTGCCAATCTCGACGACCTGCATGCTCAGAAAGGACCGGATGGTCTCGACGTCACTGGTGCACCGCTGCACAAGGTCGCCGGTCTCCGCCTTGTCGTGATAGACGCATGGCAGATGCTGCAGATGATCGTACAGCCGGTCGCGCATTCGCCGGGCCGTCGACTCTGCGGCAATGTTCGCCCACCTGCTGCGCAGGTAGTTAAGCACCCCAGCCACCGAAGTCAGCGCGATGATGCACAGCGCCGCGATCCACAGGTTCCTGCCGAGCACCGTCCTGCCGCCCACCCGTTCGATCGCCCTCGCGACCAGCGCCGGCGCATGCAGGGGCCTGCCCTGGATGACGTGATCGATCGCGGTGCGACTGACCAGCGGCACCCCGAACGAGACGATCGAAGCGACCAGCATGACGAGGATAGCCCCGCCGTAGCGCAGCCGTTGCCCCTGCATGAAGTCCTGCAGTGTCTTCCATTTACCCGACATAGATGCACCCGTAGCCCTGGCTGAAGTAGCGGAGAAAAAAGCCCGCAAAGGAATTGCGGGCCCTGGAAAAGAGGAAAAAAAAGCCCGCTCACCGGTTCAGCAAGCGGGCTTCTCGATCTTTACTTTACAAAAAAAGCAGAGACTGACACCCACTCGCCGTTAACGGCGTCCCCGAATAAATACTTTCGGATTGTAGGTGATCATCTGCCCAGTCTCCTCATGCGACACAATAGGCAAAGTATACCCGTTTCTCAAATCGACGCAACCGTATCGGCGCGATTCGCAAAAGAAAAGGGAAAAGAAAAGGGGTCAGGTACATTTATTTGCCTCGGCCGGCCCCTTCATCCGGATGTCATCCGAACGCCACTCCCCCGTTAATGTCCAACGTCGCGCCGGTGATAAACCCATTGTACTCGCTCGCCAGAAAGGCAATCGCCCGGGCAACATCCTCGCAGGTGCCGGCCCGCCCGAGTGGGATGCCGGCGATCGTCTGCCGCTGCGCCTCGGGAGCCGTATGCGTGGCATGAAAACGCGACCCCAGGATCAGGCCGGGCGCCACCGCGTTGACACGGATGTTGAACGGAGCCATCTCCAGCGCCAACGAGCGGGTCCACGCCAGAACCGCCCCTTTCGCCGTCGCATAAACCGTTGATCCTGCCCGGCCCGCCTGCCGCCCGGCCAGCGACGACAGGTTGACGATACTGGCACCGTCAGACCGATCCTTCATCAGCCCAAGCGCCTCACGAGTGACCAGGAACATCGACTCCATGTTCACAGCCATCACCTCACGGTAGTGCGCCAGGGACATGTCGCCTACCCCCTGCCGCCGCACCATGTCGCCGGCGTTGTTAACCAGCACGTCCAGCCCGCCCAGGGCTTCGCCGACAGAAGACAGCATGCCCCGAACCGCCTCTTCCTGCGTCAAGTCACCGCCTACAGCGATTGCCTTGCCACCCCGAGAGTTGATTGATTGGGCCAGCGTCTCCGCGCTATCCCTGCTGCTGAAATAATGGATCGCGACCTCGGCGCCTTGTGCGATAAGCTCCTCAACAATGGCCTTGCCGATACCCGAGGCGCCGCCGGTTACCAGTGCCTTCTTCCCCTGTAACGAATTCATCGTCTCTCCTGAGCTTCATATTCGTGTTATAAGGTCACGCCATCCTTCCAGATGGCAATGCCGCGCTGGCCCGAACGCTCCTGACAGGTCGTCATGCCCGAAGCGGTCTCCAGCAACCGAGTGAGCAATTCCTCTGCCAGCCGATCCATTGCCGCTCTTTCCAGCAGACAGCCGGCATCGAAGTCGATCCAGTGCGGCTTGAGCGCAGCCAGCCGGGAATTGGAGGCGATCTTGAGGGTAGGCACCGGGCTGCCCAGTGGTGTCCCGCGTCCGGTAGTAAACAGAATCACCTGTGCACCAGCCGCCGCCAGCGCAGTGACTGCCACCGGATCGTTGCCCGGTCCCTCTATCAACGTAACGCCTGCTTTCCGTACGCGATCGCCGTAGCGAAGGGCATCCACCACCGGCCCCTGCCCGGCCTTCTGCGTGCAGCCCAGCGATTTCTCTTCAAGCGTGGTGATGCCGCCCTCCTTGTTGCCGGGAGAGGGATTCTCGTAGATCACCTGCCCGTGCCGCCGGTAATAGGCCTTCATCCCGTTCAGGAATCCAGCCGCATCATCGAACACCTGCCTGCTGACGCAGCGGTTCAGCAGCAACGCCTCGGCCCCGAACATCTCAGGCACTTCCGTAAGCAGGACCGACCCGCCAGCCCCGACGACCTTGTCCGCCACCCGTCCAGCCAGCGGGTTGGCGGTGATCCCGGAAAAGGCATCCGATCCCCCGCACTTGAGACCCAGGCATAGATGGGAGAGATCAGTGGGCTGCCGCCTGCAAACGCGCGCCTGCTCAGCCAGTTCAGCCAGCAGACGCCGACCCTCCGTCTGCTCATCCGCCACATCCTGGCAGTTGAGAAAACGGATTCGCGCCGCATCATACGGCGCCAGAGCCTCCCTGAAAGCGGCGATATGGTTGTTCTCACACCCCAAGCCGACTATGAGAACTCCTCCCGCATTGGGATGACATACCAGACTGGCCAGGACACGCCGGGTAACCTCGTAGTCCTCGCCAAGCTGCGAGCAGCCGTACGGATGCGGAAACGCCATCACTCCATCCAGATTCTCGCCGTTCAACCCCTCGCAGGACTCAGCCAACGTTTCGGCTATGCCATTCACACACGCAACGGTAGGAATGATCCATATCTCGTTACGCGTACCCACCAGGCCGTCAGGGCGCTGGTACCCAAGGAAAGTGGTCTGAGACGGTGCATCAAGCGGCGCCGACACTCCAGGGGAATAACGGTACTCCTGTTCCTGCCCCAGATTCGTTGCCAGGTTATGCAGGTGCAGCCAGTCGCCGACAGATATCGCTTGGGTGGCGTGTCCGATCGGCTCGCCGTACTTGATCACGTTGCCCCCCGCCGGCACGTCAACCAGTGCGATCTTATGTCCGCCCGGAACCGGCTGTCGCGCAACAGCGCAAACCCCTCCTGCCCGCACCCTGTCGCCCGCCGACAAGGGGGCCAAGGCAACGGCAACGTTATCCGCGGGATGAATACGTATCGCTTCGATCATCAGAAAAAGGGGTCAGGTACATTTTGTTGGCAAATTCAACGGAACCACGCAAGCCCTGCGCCATTGCCACTATCGCCGTCCCTATTATCAAACTCGGGACGCCCAACAACCTCAACAAGTCTCCACTCCTATTGCTTTCCACGCTCCCTCCTTGTCTCCCAGTCTCCTTGTCTCCCCCTCTGCCGTTGCATCGCCGCCCGCCGCGCCTTGATCTCTGCAATCTCCTTATCGCTGAACCGCCGCGCATCCTCAGCCGGCCAGCCCGCATTCAACTGCAGCGCTGCATCCATCTCCTGCACCGCCCGCCTCGCCAGCTCCGGCCGGCCATCCCCCATCCCGCTCGCCGTAGCCAGCATCCCCGCCAGCCACAATCGCCCGCGCGGCCACCGCGGGTACAACTCCACGGCCCGCTGCATCGCCTCGACGGCCTTGTCCATCTCCGCCCGACCGCCGGTCACCGCCGCCAGCCGCGCATGGCTGCCCGCCGCATCGCTCCAAAGCACGTTATCTCCCGGATCGCGAGCCACCGCCTCGTCGCACGCCGCTGCCGCCCGCGTCAGCCACAGCCGCTTATGCCCGGCGTCCGCCGTCGCAGCCCGCTGACACACCACCCCCAGCGATTCACAGGGCCCCGGATCAACCGGATCGATACGAGCAGCATCTTCCAGACGAGACCAGGCCTGCTCGAATAGCGCGATCTCCCTCGCCTGCCCACCAACCACTGCAGCGCCTTGGGTCTTCAGTTGCCCGATCTCCCACATGGCCGCCCGAGCCCGCCCCATAGCCACAATCGACCGCAAAGGCGTCACAGAAAGCCAGATCGCAACGAATCCAGCCGCCACGCACCCGATCAGCACAAGATAGCTACCAGACGAACCCGCAGCCCCTGCACTGGTTCTCCGCCCTGCAATCTGAGCCCCGAACCCGCGAACCAATCCCTCCGCCTTTGAACCACTGGCCGCTGGACCACCGACCGCTGCCGTTCCAGTCTCCGGTCCCCGATCCCCGATCCCCAGCCCCAAACCCCCGCCGTGGTCGGCAACCATCGCCAGGGCGACAGCCAACAAGCCCCAGGCAGGCCACATCGCCGCCGCTACGCCGGCGCTGATCTCGACGGTACTATGCACGAAGAACGCAACGAGCCCCCCAAACAGCACCGCAACTGCCCCGCGTCCCAGAAGCGGCGACAGACTCGCCACCATCGCTACTGCCAGCATCCACCGCAGCGGCACGCTCATATAGTCAAGCACCGCCGCGCCGGCGCCAACGATCCCCGGCAGATAGATCAGCCCGCAAACAAGCACCACCCCAACGGCCGGCAGCAGCGCCGCCGTCAGCCCCCGCCCGGAGGCATCACACCCGTCACTACTAGAAGCAAGCGCAACCCTCTGTTCAGTCGTCAGCCCCGCAGGGGCGTCAGACAATAGCCCAGGACGCAAGTCCTGGGACCCCGCCACACCAGACTTCTCTTGACCTTCGCTCTCGTCTCTCCCAGTCCCGTCAGGGACGACAGAATCACCCGACCGCGAATCGCGTTCCCCCAATCCCTTGAGAATCTGCCACCCCGGCACACCGATCGCCACGATCATCCCCAACAGCCCGAGAACTCCCCATTCCGCCGCAATATTCAACAACCAGTTATGGCAATGCGCCACCTCTTCGGCCGCGAACACCGGCTTTACGGCCAGGTACGCCTTGCCGAATTGTCCCGGCCCGACCCCGGCAATCGGATGCTCGGCGAACAGATCCTCCGCCCCACGCCAGTAATTCAGCCGCACCGCCATACTCTTGACCTTGCTGTCGGTCTTGCCCCATCGGGGGTAAAGCGCCGCCGCATCCGCCCCCAGCCCGATCAGCGTCCCCTCCAGCCCCACAAGCACCACCAGGCACACGACCCCCGCCACCAAGGGCCGCCGTCGCAGCAACCACACACCAGACGCCGCGACCACTCCAGCCAGCAACCCGACCGTCGCCCCCGCGTGCCAACCCACCGGATCACCACAAGTTGCCAGCAAGCCAACCCAACCAGCCCGACCCCAGCCGCAATGACCAAGGTAAGTTCCCACCGACCCCTCTGCCGTATCCGTCGGTCTTGTTGTTGCAGTTGTATCTTTTGCGCCTTCTGTGGCCCTTTGTGGTTAATCTGCTGTTGCTGTTGTCGCTGTATCTTTTGCGCCTTTTGCGCTCTTTTGCGGCTAATTTGTTGTTGCTGTTGCTGTGGTCGTTGATGTGGTTGTTGCTGTCCCAGAACAGGATCGTGACTTCCTTTGCGGTGTAAGCGGAGGCCCACGAGCCCGGCGGCCGACCCGAACAGCCCCAGCAGCAGCACTGACGCCATCACATTCGGATGATAGAAGAACCCGGTAGGCTGCCCCGCCTTCAGCCTCGCCTCGAAGATCGCCACATCCGGGTCGTTCACCGTCTTGCCCCGCGCGGCCCAGTACGCCGCCTTGTTGGCCATGTACTGCTTGACGGTATCAGCCTGCTCGACGGTTTTCTGGCGCCAGGAGACGTAGGAGTTGGCGGCGGCGGCGGCGATCAAGGCGGCCAAGACGGCGCGGCGCCAAACGCCTCTGGTTATCAGGAATTGGTAGAGTACCGCGGCGATTGCCAGCGGGAGGATCGTTCCGACGGCTACGTTGATCGCCAGCCGGCGGTCTGATGCGCCTGGCACGGAGATCAGGGCTGCCAGTGTCATCAATAGCGCGCCCAGTTCCAGGCCGCAGAAGCGCCATCTTCTGCGACCGATAATCATCCATGCGGTGCCCAGCAGAAGCCCGATTCCGCCCAGAATGTGCACTACGTACATTACGCCGGGACTGTTGTTCCACCACAGCGGCGAGGGGCTCACGAGGTCATTGACACGAATCGTCCAGTATTCGCCCAGGAGGGGTCGAACCACCAGTGATGCCGCCAGCAGAAAGAACGCTGCCGTTGCCAGAATTGTGTCATATGCCTTAGGAGCCATCCCCTCGGAATAGGCGGCCGCGCCTGCGGCCGCCTCCGGCCGCCACCCCCGCGCCGGTCCCGGCCGGCCACTTCGTGCCACCTCCGGCGTCGGTTCGTCGGCGGCCCGGGTTTCGGACTGCCCCGGCTTACTTCGGGCTTTTTTCATACCCGCCGATACCTTCCAGGATCGCTACCACGCTCAAGACGCAGACGCACTGGGCCAACAGCAGCACCGCGGCCGGCCAGGTCACCCACGGCAGCAGCAGGGCCGACAGGCCCGTCGTCGCCGTCGCCAGATAGATCGTCAGCACCATCGCCCCGGACGACATGCCTCGTCGCATCAGCCGATGCGAAAAGTGCCGGCGATCGCCTTTCAGCAGCGGCACGCCCAGCCGATAGCGATGCACCAGCACCGTGATCGTGTCATAGAGGGGCACGGCCAGGATGAAGAGCGGGGCCGCGACGCCATAGGGCTGCGTTCTGAGATGCGGGTTGTAATACGTCGTCAGGACGGTCAGCACCGCCAGCAGGAAGCCCAGCGGCAGGCTGCCCGCATCGCCCATGAAGATCGACGCGGGCGGAAAGTTGAACAGCAGATAGCCCAAGGCTGCGCCTGCCAAGACACAGCCCAGCGCCGGGACGAAGACCTGACCCACCAGGGCCGCGGACGCCGCCAGGAAGACCGCGGCGATCGCCACGACCCCAGCGCACAGCCCGTCGGAGTTATCCAGCAGATTGATCGAGTTGCTGATGCCGACCAGCCAGAGGATCGTGATGAGTATGCTGGGCACGGTGCCGAGCATTTCGGCTGCACGCACGTTCGCTCCGAAGACGACCAGTCCGGCGGCGAAGGTCTGGGCCGTCAGTTTCTGCCACGGCCTTAAGGGTCGCACGTCGTCGATCAGGCCGACGACATGCAGGATCAGGGCCGCCCCGATGATGACCAGCAGCGAAGGCAATTTGGCGAGCACGCCGCCTCGATGGGGTGTCAGCCAGTTTAAGCCCGTGATGTGGGCCGGCATGGCCATTACGGCTACGCCCATGGCCACGACGAGCAGGAAGGCCCAGATAATAGCGACGCCGCCGCCGAGGGCCACGGGTGCCTCGTGGGCCTTGTAGCCGCCCGGTGTGTCCAGGAATCCCCATTTGCGCGACCAGGTCGCGCACGCCGGCGGTCAGCAGTGCCCCTGCACCGAAGGCCGCAAAGAGGCAGCCCAGCGAGACGCCGATTGCCAAGGCCGGTGAGAAGTTGTGCCCGATCAAGTACTAACCCTCATATTTCCGTCGGTAGACAGTCACAATGCCAATCATCGTCTATATCAACGGGATCGGCAAGACCCGGCCATAGCGGTACGGCGACAATCGCATCTGAATGCGGGTCTTTGCCCTTAGACAGTACGGACCGGGAACGAGGGACGTTCTTGGAGACTCGAACATCAGGTGCGTTTCAGCCGTGCCTACGGCACTCGACGACGAAAAACAACAACAAGAAAAGGTGCCGGGTGCTCCCTGGTCCCAGCACTGAAGTGCTGGGCTACTATCATTCTGTCCCTCCGGGACGAACGGCTACGGCAACGACGGTATCCCTGCCCTGCAGCCCATCATCATACGGCTGGAAGACCGTCCCTCCGGGACGAACAGTGACGGCAACGGCGTTGTTCTGCACATCGGCCCGACTGACGTTGGCTATTCCTTATGACGGCCAACTGGTTGAGATGGCTGTTGAGGATGAGCCTTCGGCCGTGGTCTGTTTGATGCCGTGCGGGGAGATGGTCGGCTGCCTGGCCTGGTCGGCGTGCGGCCGGTTCGTACGGCAGCGTCAGTTGGACGGCGATTGGATAACGGGCGTTCGATGTACACCTGGTGCAAGATATCGCGGGATGGGCTGAGTCGCCGGTGTTCGATAATCAGTGCGACGGATACAACCAGCAACAACACGCCACCGATAAGCAGTAAGATACTTGGGCCTACATCGCCAGCCGGCAGGGTCATCATGTACGTCGCCAATAACGCGGTAACAGCGCCGGCGAGGCCCGCCCAGATCGCAGCAATTATTCGAATCATGGTCACCTCCGTACCGCCCCGCCACTTCGTCAGGCAAGGTGTCCCTGATCCTGCACAGCACACACGCTCTGCGTATCTGTATTACGGCCAAGCGGAAGGAATTGTTCATACTCACGAATGCTTTGAGGATTCCTCGGAGGTCTTTCGGCGTGGAGATCCTTCGCTTCGCTCAGGATGACAAGGCCCGCTGCAGTTGGCTCGTGAATGCTCTACTGTGTTCCTCGTATCGATTGCGTTTTCGC
Organism: uncultured Planctomycetota bacterium; assembly: GCA_963787325.1. GTDB lineage: Bacteria > Planctomycetota > Phycisphaerae > UBA1845 > JANYLN01 > CAWBCK01. The sequence goes on along the minus strand of CAWBCK010000005.1, from coordinate 2,822,857 downwards.
ACGCTGCCCGCCATTGGTGGATGCGCCGGCGCACTAGCACTACAACGCCACATGAGCTCAAGAAACCTCAAGCGGCAACACGATGAATTCTTCCAGGAACCTTGATCCTGGAAGGAGATAGAGCATGGATGCTCAACAGATTCGGAAGCTGCAACCTATGCTGAGCAAGTACCTGGCCGAGTTTGACGACTGTTTCAGCCGCTCGGAACCGGCCGACAGCCTGCGGGTCTACGTCAACGGCCAACTGTCCGATTTGCCCCGCAAGAGCATCGAGCCGATCGCCGACCGGGCGGGCGTACCGCCGCGGACGCTCCAGCAATTCCTCTCGCGGGCGGCTTGGGATCAGGCCTGGATGGCCGATCGGCTGATGCAGATCGTTGCCCGCGATCATAGCCACCCGATGTCTATCGGGATCATCGATGAGACCAGTTATGCCAAGAAGGGCGACAAGACCCCCGGCGTCAAGCGGCAGTACTGCGGCGCCAGCGGCAAGGTCGGCAACTGTGTGGTCTCCGTGCATCTGAGCTATGTGGCCGCAGACTTCCACACTCTGCTGGCCGGCGAGTTGTTCCTGCCGCAGGAGTGGTCGGACGACCGAGAGCGGTGCCGGACGGCGGGCATCCCCGAAGCGATGGTCCACCGCCCCAAGTGGCAGATCGCCTTGGAACTGCGAGATCAGGCGGTGGCCAACGGGGTCCGCCTGGAGTGGGTGGGAGCCGACGAGGGCTACGGCGAGGTGCCGGCGTTCCTGTTTGCGCTGGACGATCGCGGCCAGCGATACGTGGTGGAAGTTCCCAGCATCTTCCATGGGTGGCTGCGTCAACCGGAGGTGCTGCAGAAACAGCATCACGGACGCCGCAAACCCGGTCGCCAGCCCCGCTATCCCCGGCTGAAGGTCAAGAACCTGCCGACGATCGAGGTGCGGAACATGCTCAAATATTGCGAGGCGTTCCGCAAGCAGGCCTGGGAGAGATTCCACATCAAGGACACCACCAAGGGACCGGAGGTCTGGGAGGCCAAGATGGCCCCGATCTACCTGAAGCGGGACGGCCTGCCGACTTGGCCGCACTGGCTGATCGTGGCCCGCAACCTGCGAGATCTCGACGAGGTGAAGTACTTTGTCTCGAATGCCCCGGCCGGCACGCCGCTGGAGGTGCTGCTGCACGTGGCGTTCAGCCGCTACCAGGTGGAACGGTGCTTTGAGGAGGAAAAGAACGAGTTGGGGATGGACCACTTCGAGGTCCGCAACTATCTCTCGCTCAAACGGCACTTGCTGATCACCGCGGTCAGCCACCTGTTCCTGGCCAAGGTGCACGAAACGTGGCGGGGGGAAAAATCCGCACCTGACGGTCTGCCAATTTCGCCAGGCGGCCGGAGCCTTGGTTCGTTCGCTGTGGCTGACGGGCCAGGTACGGCAGAGCTTCCTGAAACAGGAGGCGACGATCATCACCGAGACCCAGCGGCGGCTGGCCAAGTCTCAGCGCAGCCACGTCAAAGCCCGCAAGCGGTGGCTGCGTAAGGAGGGCATCAAGTTGCCAACGTTACGATGTTGCATCATGTACCAGGTGGCGTTGTAGTGCTAGTGCGGCGGCGGAAATACCATCAGGAACGCAGACTCTGATAATGGTCGAATTGACCTTGTCGGGGACGAAGCCCGTGTAATGGGCCGTAATCTGACAGAATCTGCGTGTGACGAGCCGCGTATCGATTCGAATTCGAGGATCCCATGGCGTCAGTTTCATTTTTCCGAAGCCATCTCGCTGGCCCAGGCCGGCTGGTGTGAAACGAACCTGGATGGGCGGCGGGCCGCGGTGCTGTTGAATAACACTGATAACGGCAAGTGCCACCGCTAATGCGACCAAAAACAGCTGAAGAATTGGTTCGAACTGCCCGAGGCCCAGCGCCGGCAAGTGGAAGACCCAGAGCGTCAGACTGCTCAGCCACCATCCCACGCCGCCAGCCAGCACGATCCCGCTGAGCAGCGAGAACCAGAGACTTCTTGGAGCCTTGTCACGCCAGCCATAGAGAACGATCATGTTCGAATCGTAGGAGAAGCCACATTCGGGGCAAAGGCCTTCGATTGGCAGGCCTGCAAGCAGATAGCCGCAATCGGGGCAGCGGTCGAGGACGGCCGGGTTTGTCACTTCGGGCTCAGGCATTCCGTTTCCGTCATGCAGCGAGGAACTGTTACGGCGCAGTCTTCGTGCCGAATGCTCCCACGGACTTCGCCGACCAGGCCATCCGCGTACAAATGGTAACCACAAAGGACGCAAGATGCCATAGCGGTAACCAACCACGACCTTGACCGCCACTGCAATAGCCACAACCAAACACGGTAACCACAGAAGGTGCAAAAAACGCAACACACGACAACGGCAACTGCAAAGCAAATCATAACCACAAAAGGCGCAGAAGCGCAAAGGACAACAACAACAACAACAACAGCAACAACAACAGCAACAACAACCAACTGCAACTACTGCCGCCTCGCCTGACACATCGAGTATCAGCTCTCGTCGAACTGAGGCTCGGTGTCGTCCGGCATGGCGTCGAACAGGCTCTCGCTGTCCTGGGTCTTTGTCCTGAAGACGTCGGGCTCGTGCCGGGCGGGACGAGGCCGATTGCCATGTTGGGCGTTCGCTGGCTTCTTGTGCGCTGTTGGCTTGGCGGCAGGGCGGCGGCCTGATGTCGGCAGCCGGGCGCCAAGGCTATCGCCGGGCCTGGCCGGTGCGCGAACTCCCATGCCCTGGCTGACGAGTACCACGCAGATGACCGCCAGCAGTGCGGCGCAGCCCAGGAAGGCCCAGGAAATCGTCGTATCGGCCCCTGGCATCTGAAACATTCTGATCGCGCCGACCGCGGCCAACATGCTTACCATGGCGGTGAAAAGGGTCGCCACGATTCGGATCATAGTCCCACCTCCAGATGCTCTGCAGTGTGGTCAGACCGTCTTTGATCCTGCGCCATCCTTTCAATAATTGTACGACATCAGGTCAAACGGCCGGGGGGCCCGTGGACAAGTCTGTGGCGGTCATGTGAGTAAGAATCGCCGGCGTGATGCACCGCCGGTGGATTCCGCGTATGAGGGCGGGGGACGCCATTTGGACGATTCTCCCGTCCCTTGTGGGACTGGAGCGACGTCTCGGGCCCAGCGAGATTCGCTGGCCTGTCGCGCAGGAGATCCTTCGCTTCGCTCAGGATGACAGCTATGGGTGCTTTCCAACGCGCATGTGTGGGTCAAGTGGGGTTGTCGGCCGCGGGGCCTGCGTTCAGCTGCTCCTTCAGGGCCTCGCGGACCTGTGTCAAGAAAGTGTGATAGGTCGGTGCGGCGTAGTCGGGGTATGTCCAGGGCCAGACCTGCCAGCCGGCCGATTCGTAGTGCAGGGTGACTTCGCCGTAGATGCCGCCTTCGAGGTAGAGGCGATGGGAGTAGTCCTTGGTCGTGGCCAGGACCAGTTTCGAAAGGGTGAGGTATCCCGGGTCGAGGTTGATCGGGCGGGGGATCTCGGGGTCGAGCACTTCGTCGGCGATCCGCTGCTCGAGCTGGTTGGTCAGACGCTTGATGTCCGGCAGACGGTCGACCTGGACCAGGCCGGCGAATGAAACGAACTGCCTCTTCAGATCGCCGCCCATTTCCTCTTTGTAGTAGTCCGTCTGGTCGAAGGGCCAGATGTCACTGACGGCTTCTATCTTGCCCACCTGCTTGTCCAGCAGGCCGCGGGCCCGGGCCATCAGGTCGGGATCGCCGCAGATCAGGCCGCAGATCAGTTTGGCTGGTCGTGGTGGTTTGATTCTGCCCATGATGGTTACCGCTGATCCTCCACGTGATTCAATTGGGCCAGTTTCTCGCGAACACGCTGGGCGGCGACTTCCGCGGCGGCCTCGATCGGCAGCAGTTCGACCGTTTCGCGGTCACGCCATTTGAGCTCCGCCCGGCCCTGGGCGAACGACCGCTTGCCGACGGCGATCCGCAAGGGAATGCCAACAAGGTCGGCATCGATGAACTTGGGGCCGGGGCGCATTGGCCGATCGTCGTACAGCACGTCGACACCAAGGCCAACGAGCTTTTCATAGAGTTTATCGCAGGCCTGGGCGATCGTCTCGTCCTTGGGCTCGACGTTGACCAGCAGGACCTGGAAGGGGGCGATCGTCATCGGCCAGATCAGGCCCCTGTCGTCATGGTTGGCCTCGATGGCGGCGGCCACCACGCGATTGACGCCGATGCCGTAGCAGCCCATGACCAGCGGCGTGCTAGCGCCCTGCTCGTCGACGTAGCAGGCGTTCATCGCAGCAGAGTACTTCGTGCCGAGTTTGAAGACGTGGCCCACCTCGATGCACGTTTCGAATCGGAGTTTGGCCTCGCAGCGTGTGCAGCGATCGCCTTCGACCGCCATGCGGATGTCGGCTGTGATGTCGGCGGCGAAGTCGCGGGTGGGTTCGAGGTGGACGACGTGGTAGTCGGTGCGGTTGGCGCCGGTGGCGGCGTCGTGCATGGCCATAACGGCGTGGTCGGCGATGATCTTGATATCCTTGGCGAGCAGCCCGTGGGGGCCGGCGAAGCCTACTTCGGCGCCGGTGACCTTGCGGATCGTTTCGACGTCGGCGAGTTCGACGCCGGCACTGCCGATCGCGCGGGCGAGTTTGTTTGCGTTGACTTCGTGGTCGCCGCGAACCAGGGCGATGACCACCTTGTCCTCGGCTGTCCGATAAATCAGGGTCTTGATCATTTGGCGCGGCGTTCGCTTGAGGAATGCGCAGACCTCGTCAATCGTCCGCTGGGCCGGGGTGTGGACCTCCTCGATCGCCGGGACGGGTTCTTCCGGCGGTTCCGATGGCATAGGTGCGACTGCGGCCCGTTCGAGGTTGGCTGCATAGCTGCAGCCCGGACAGCGGACGGCCACGTCTTCACCCGCCTCGGTCGGGACCATGAACTCGTGGGAGACATCGCCGCCGATGGGGCCGGACTCGGCCTCGACCGCCAGGTACGGCAGGCCGCAGCGTGCGAAGATGCGGCGATAGGCCTTGTACATGCGGTCGTAGGATGCGGCGAGGCCGGCGGGGTCGGCATCGAAGGAGTAGGCGTCCTTCATGATGAACTCGCGGGTTCGCAGGACACCGCTCTTGGGCCGCTGCTCATCGCGGAACTTCGTCTGGATCTGGTAGAAAGTCGCGGGCAGCTGTTTGTAGGACTGGATATAAGACCTTGCAATATCGGTGATTACTTCCTCGTGGGTGGTGCCGAGGACGGTGCCCTTTCGCCATGGCTGGTCGAGGAGGCGGATGAGGGTGCTGCCCATCGTCTCGACCCGGCCGGACTCCTGCCAGAGCTCGATGGGCTGCATGGCGGGCATGAGCAGTTCGACGGCGCCGGCGGCGTCCATCTCCTGGCGGATGATCTGTTCGACCTTCTGGATGGCCCGCAGGCCCAGCGGCAGGTAGATGTAGACGCCGGCGGCAAGCTGGCGGATCATGCCTGCGCGGACCATCAGCCTGTGTGATGCGGCGACGGCTTCGGCGGGGACGTCCCGGCCGGTCGGCAGAAAGTATCGGGTCCATTTCATGGTGCCTATTAACCACGGATGGGCGTTTCTTTGCAAGGTGTGACCAGTTTTGTCACCCCGACTTGCAACAATGCATCGAAGCGAGGATAAATGGCCGATACGTCGAACGTGGCAAGGGGCATCCTGCTATCCTTCTTGCGGTGTCTTGTTTGAACAGCGAGGGCAACAATGGCCAGACGATTCCTTGGTGACATGAAATCGGGCGATCAGATCGACGACGAGGTTTTCGTCGTCAGCCGGAAGGAACTCCGCCAGAGCCAGAACGGCTCGATGTTCATCTCCCTGCAGGTTTCGGACAAGACCGCCCGCGTGAGCGCCAAGATCTGGCAGGCGAACGAGGGGATGTTCAAGACGATCCCGCAGAGCGGGTTCTTGCGTCTGCGGGGCCGATTTGATGAATATCGTGGCGAGCCGCAGATGATCATCGAGGGGATCCGGCCGGTCGACCCGACGAGCGTCAACCTGGCGGACCTGCTGCCGACCACGACGCGCGACATCGAGCAGATGTGGAAGCGGACGCTGGAGATCCTGCGGACCATCAAGAACAAGGATGTGCTGGCGCTGATCAAGGTGTTCGTCAGCGACAGCGAGTTTGTCGAGAATTACAAGCGGTCGCCGGCGGCGGTGTCGTTTCATCATGCGTACATCGGTGGCCTGATGGAGCATACGCTGAATCTGCTGGAGGCGGCGGCGGCTATTCTGCCGCTCTACCCGGCGGTTAACGGGGATCTCGTTCTGGCCGGGCTGTTCATGCATGATATCGGCAAGATCAAGGAGCTGGCGAGCAATCCGGCCTTCGAATATACCGATGAGGGGCAGTTGCTCGGGCACATAGTCCAGACCGCCATCTGGATCGAACAGAAGGCAGGCGAGACCGAAAAGGAGACCGGCAAGCCGTTCCCCGCACCGCTGAAGGCTGCTTTGCAGCACATCGTTCTGGCGCACCACGGTGAGTACGAATATGGGAGCCCCAAGCTGCCCGCCACGCCGGAGGCCGCCATGGTCCACTACCTCGATGTGATGGATGCGAAGATCCAGGCGTTCTGCACGGCCCTGGACGGCTGCGCCGAGGACTCCAACTGGACCGACTTCGTTCGGTCGCTGAGCACGCGTGTATATCGCGTGCCGCTGGATGACTGATGGTTACCATATAAGAGCAGACACCCCCGGCCAATCCGTGCCGGACGTGTCTGCCTGTCCTTCCTGCTCACATGATTTTAGCGGTGTCCGGTACCGCGCATGCCGCCTCCGTGGAAGCCGCCGCCACCACCACGGAAACCGCCGCCGCTACGAATGGCGCCGCCGCCGAAACCACTGCGGAATCCCCCACCACTGCGAATCGCAGGACTTGAACGGAATCCGCCACCATACGCGCGGTTGAAGCCACTGTAGGAGCGCATCGGGGCCCTGTAGCCGGACATGCTCCGGCCGTAAGAATAGGATCGCGGAGTAAACGCCTGGCGGCCACCATAGGGTCCCGCCGAGTAGGATCTCGGGGTGAAGGAACTTCGGGGGGCCGACCACGTCCGCGGCGTGGCAGACAGACCCCTGTTCGTGTAGGTGCGCGGCGTTATTTCCAGCCGGCCGCCGCGCAGTGCTTCTGTCCGGCCGACGCTTGGGCTTGTCAGGCCACGTCCGAAGATGCCCCCCCGGTAGACACCTTCGCGACCCGCAAGTGCTCGCCCGGTCGTACCCGGCAGCGACCGTGCCGAGAATGCATTGGTGCGTGTTCCCGTGCGATTGGAGAACGTATACGCCCGGCCGGTGTTCAGCCTGCTGATGGGCTGGCGGAAGGTCAGGTTGGTCCTTTCACCCGAGCGGAAGATTGCCGGGGCCTGGCCTCGTTCGCCCCCCCGGCCGGCTGCAAAGAGCGAGTGTTGGCGACTGGCTTGCAGGCCGAAGGTTTGCCCTTCGGTGCGGGCAGCAAAGCGGCTGGCGCCAAAGGCGCGATTGTGTCCGAACTCTGTGCCGTGTCCGAACTCTTTGCCGTGTCCGAACGGTCCCTTGCCATGTTCGAACCGCTCACCATAGAGGGCACGGCGGAGCAGGTCGGCCGCGTTGATCTTGTATCGTTCCTTGCCTCCGAAGAAGAATCGGTTGCCGCCGTAGAACGGGCCATACGGCCAGAAGCCATAGTCCCAGAAGTATGGCTGGGCGTAGAAGGGCTGATACGTCGGGTAGTACAGCCCGAACGGGTAAGCGTACGGATAGCCATAGCCATAACCGTACGGACCGAACGTGCCGGTTGCAGGATAGTAGCCATAATAATAAGGATAGGATCCGTAGCCGTAACCGAGGTACGAGTAGGGCGAGTAACCGTAGCCGAGGTAAGAGTAAGGTGAGTATGCATAGCCAAGCCCGAGGCCGTACGGTGCGTATGGATAGCCGCCGTAGCCGTAACCGTAACCAAGGCCGACATAGCCGCCCTGGTACTCGACGGGCAGAGGCGTGTAGGCATAGTTACTGGGATAGATCATCTGCGGCGGGGGCCAGAGTTGGTCTGTCGAAGCGTACTTCGGGCCGGTGGGTGGGGGCTGTGCAGCGCCGGTTTTCTTGAGATCCTGCTGGGCCTGCTGGTAGGCGTCTTTGAAGGCCTTCTGGCTGCTCATCATCTTTCGCACTTTGTCCAGCGAGTTCTTGAGCGAGTCGGACACGGTCGGTTTGTTCATGTCGTACCAGGCGAGGAGTTGGCCGGCGGTGGCCTGGATGAACTTGTCGTCCGGGGCACGGTTGCCGGCCTGGGCAAGATCCGCCAAGGCTTCGGCCATTTGGCCTTGCCTGGCGGCCATGTAGCTCAGGACGCCCCAGGCGACGCCGTTCTTGGGGTCTACATCGACCAGTGTCTGGGCCTGAATGTATGCGGCGTCAGGCAGGCCAAACGTGATCATTTTGTTGACGTAGGCGGAGAGGAGTTCGGGGTTGGTTCCATAGCCGGCAGCAGAGCTGCGTGCGTAGGCGGCCACGACCTGGGAGGGATCGGCCGCTGACTCAATCGCCTGGACGAGTGAGCCGATCTGCCCAGCCGGTTGGGCCACCTCGGGCGATGGCGCAGCCGGCTGGTCAGATGTCTGGCCGAAGGCCGGCGGCGCGAGGATGCCAAGCATCAGAGCGCCACTGAGTAACATTGCACGGTATATCATAAACTGCCCTCCAACATGCGTACCCCCAGGCACGCTTACATGTAATTATAGATGGTTTCGGGGCGTGGCTTCATGAGCGTGCAAGAAGGTTGCGGCCCGGTCTGAGCGGTCGTATATATCACTACCGGTAAATTAGGAGATTGCCCGATGATCCGTGAACCGTTGAGCCACCTCGAACGATTTCGCGCCGTCATGTGTCAGCAGCCTGTTGACCGTCTTCCCCGTATCGAATGGGCAAACTGGTGGAACAGGACAATTGACCGCTGGTGCGGTGAAGGGCTGCCTGTTCGGGGCCGCTACGGGCTGTATGAGTACTTCGGGCTGGACCCTTATTTCCAGACGTGGCTGAGGGCACGGGGCGATTCGGTTCCTGCGCCGCAACAGCATGGCGGGGCGATCATTCGCAACATGGACGAGTATATGGCGTTGCGGCCGCATCTGTATCCGCCGCAGCCGCAGGCGCTGGAATTGCTCGAATCGTGGCAAGCGAGGCAAGAGGCAGGGACGGCTGTCGTATGGATGACGCTGGAGGGGTTTTTCTGGTTCCCGCGGACGCTGCTGGGCATCGAGGAGCATTTGTACGCGTTCTATGACCAGCCGGAATTGATGCACCGGATCAACCGGGATCTTGCCGAATATAACGTCTCACTGCTGGAACAGCTGGCATCCGTGTGCCGGCCGGCTTTTATGACATTTGCCGAGGATATGTCCTACAACCACGGGCCGATGCTTTCGCGGGCGCTGTTTGAGGAATTCCTGGCTCCGTATTACCTGCGGGTGATTCCGCGACTGAAGGAGATGGGGATCCGGGTGCTGGTGGACAGCGATGGCGATATTACCGAGATGGTCCCGTGGCTTACCAGCGTGGGCATCGAGGGTGCACTGCCGCTGGAACGCCAGGCGGGGGTTGATGCGGGGCGGCTTCGCGAGGCATGCCCGGGATTTCTGATGATCGGCCATTATGACAAGATGGTTATGACGCGCGGGGAGGAGGCGATGCGGGCGGAGTTTGAGCGGCTGCTGCCTGTGATGCGCCAGGGCGGTTTTATCCCCAGCGTCGATCATCAGACGCCGCCCGGGGTGTCGCTTGAGGAGTATCGGGTGTACCTGCGATTGCTGGGGGAGTACACGGTGGCGGCGTGCGCGTAGCGACGGCTGCCGCGAAGAAGCCTGACCGGGAAGATCATTCCTCCGGCATCGCTGCTTCTTCCGGTTGCGTGGTCGGGGCAGCGATCTGGCAGAGGCTGCGGAGCTTCTCGCATTCGAGGCCCAGAACACGGTGTGATGCGTCCCAGCCGATCGTCTGGCCGCAGACGAGAACGACATTCCCTTGACGGACGATGCGTGTGTTTGTCCGCAGGCTATCTATCGATTCGTCGCCGTAACCATCGACCGGGCGGTAGTGCTTCTGCCAGCCGTGGAAGCGGTACGACCGAGTCCACCACTGCCGGGCGGTAGAGTCTGACGGGAACACATAGACGCTGAGGGTCAGGACGTCGAAGGCCTTCTCGCGGGCAGTGCCGTAAGAGAAGATGGCGGCGGAGGCGATCTTGCCTGCGTCCATCATCTCGAGCGTGCTGGTCAGGAGTTCGGCTTGATCCTGGGCGACCTTGGGGGGATTGCGGGGGTCTTCAATGATGAGCGCGGGGCGGGCCACCCAGCGACGGCTGATGTTGGCTGGATCGACCGCGAGGTCGGCGACGTTTGCTGTATACGGGCCAGCGGGACGGATCGCCGGACCCACCGCCAGACAGCCCGCCAAGGCTGCAACGATGCACACGAAGCGCAACATGGGACATCCTCTCCAACAGCCAACATATGCGAGTACTACAGCAACCACAAAACGGCAGCCCCAGAAGGCGCACAGGTACAAGAAGCTGCCAGCGGCCACGACTGCAACTGCACAGTTGCAGCTGCAATAACTACAACCACAAACCCGGCTGAGGCTCGGGGCTTTAAGAGTTACGACCATGACCTGACGGGCACGGCCGTTCATGCTGCTTGCCTATCTACTTTCGGGCGGATACCTCGTCCTTCAGGCGCTTGATGTGGCCGCGGCCGAGGCCTTTTACTTCGCAGCCCAGCTTCAGGTAGCACTTGATCTTTTCGTCGGTCAGGATGCCGAAGCAGTCGATGACGGCCAGGGGCTGGCCTGCCCACTCGACCACCTTGACTGGATCCAGATCGAGGTAAGGGGCGTGCTTGACGGCGAGCACCAAGGCCTCGCAACCTTTGACGGCTGCAGCGAAATCCTTCTCGATGCGGATGTTGACCAGGTCGTCCTGGTTATGGAAGAAACGCGACCAGGAATGGCCCGGGGCCGGGTAGTCATCCTGGCTTTCCAGTTCGTACCAGTGGTCGACGTAGGGGTCGTGCACCTCTACCTCGGCATTCATCTCGGTGAGCTTGCGGACGACCATCTCACTGCCGCTGTAACGCGTATCGCCGACGTCCTCGCGGTAGCTGGCACCGGCTACGAGGACCTTCGAACCGGCGATGTAGCGGCCCATGTTCCGCAGGGCATCGCGGACGAGTTCGGCGGCATGCAGGCCGCGCGTATCGTTCGTGTCGATGGCCTGGGGCGTAATCTTGAAGACCGTGTCGCCATCCTCGAAGCCGAGGATGTGCTTGTAGGCCCAGTAGCCCAGGCCGCCGTCCTTCGGCAGACAGTAGCCACCGATGCCGGGACCGGGGAAGATCATGTTGCTGTGAGTCGGCCGCATCTTGATCGCGTTGATCACCTTGATCAGGTCGACGCCGTTTCGCTCGGCGAAGAGGCTCCATTCGTTGAGGAAGGCCAGGATTGTCGCGCGGTAGCTGTTCTCGACGATCTTGGTGGTTTCGCTTTCGATCGGGCGGTCCATGACGGTCAACGGGAACTTCTCGACGTTGAGTACCTCGGACAGGAACTTGACGACGCGGCGGCGAGCCTCGTCGTTACAGCCGGAGCAGACCCGCCAGAAATCGCGGATGCTGGAGACGTACTGCCGGCCGGGCATTACGCGTTCGAATGAGTGGCTCAGCAGCGGGGTGGAGTCGATGCCGCGGGCGGCGAATGCCTTCTTCATGATCGGGTAGGCGACGAATTCGGTCGTGCCCGGGGCGACGGTTGTTTCGATAAGCACGAGGCAATTCGGCTGGATCTTTTCGCCGATGGTCTTCATTGTGACTTCCAGGGCGGCCATGTCGGCGGTGCCGTTGCGCATGTTGCCGAGTTCGTGCTTGCTGTAGTCGCACTGCACGTCGACGACAACGCAATCGGCGAGTTTGAGGACGTCGCTGTTGTAGGTGGCGATGAGCGTCTTCTTCTGGTTGACGCAGCGCTCGATCATGGGATCGACTTCGGGGTCTTCGGCCTTGACCGGGGACTGGCCACGGTTGAGCATCGGGATCTTCCAGTAGGAGCGGGCACTGGGGCGCTGGCAGCCGATCACGAACTTGGTGCTCTTGCCGGTTTTCTTGTCGACGGTGTCGGCGACGATAGCGGCCATGACGGCCCCGACGAAGCCGACGCCCATTACCACTACGACTTCCTTGCCTTCAGTCCGCGCGGCGGCGGCGAGTTTCTCGACCCGCGCCAGCTCGGCCGCATATTCTTCCTTTTTCGGGATATCAAACTTCTCGCCCGAAGGAGCTACTGACAATTCCGCCATGGCATCTCCTATCTGCACAAGAGTCTGTGCCTGTTTGAGGTCAGGGAAGGCATTCTAAATCAATCAGGGGTCAAGGGCTAGGGGCCAGGGAGTAGGGACTGGGGACTGGGGACTGGGGATCGGGGACTGGGGATCGGGGCAGATCTCTCTTCTGGTACTGTGATGTGTATCGGGAAGGTCTTATTTTGCCACGCAAGCCTATGGCTGGGTTCCTGTCGCCAAACCTGCCGGGTCTTGCTACAATCGTTAACCACTTTTCAGGTAGGGCGATATGATTTCACAACAATCCTCGACAGACAATCGGCTGGGCCATGTTCCTCAAGACCTGCTGGCGGCTCTGCGGACGCAGATGGATCTGGAGTCCGTCGCGGCGGTTGCGGCGTACGACCTGGACTCGGCAGGCAGATACTGCCATGCCTACCTTGTACTTGCAGAAGACCGGCTTGGGCAGATGGTGCATGTCGACGGGACCTGGAATGCACACTGGCAGCCGCTCGACGGGATTGCTGCAGCCACTATCGACGAAGGGCTCGGCATGGGGTCGCTCCGGCTGCTTGCCGCAGCGGACGAAGAGCCGTCGGGGGACGGCCGGAACAGCAGTACATCTGCTGAAGTTCTTGAGGGGCTGGCTGATGGCCAGACAGAGAAGGCGGCTGGTACGGCAAACGGTGATGCTCCGACGGGCAGGCTTGTGGCGGAGTATCGGTTCAGCCTGCGGCATGCGCGGGAGATCGCCAAGCTCCAGCGGCAGTTGGAGCGGCGGATCACGGGCAAGAGCGAGAGCGACCTGCCGCCGGAGCACAAAGGGCCCGAGGAGAAGAAGGTCCGGTGCGAGAAGTGCGGGCAGGTCATTCCTCCGTGGAGCGAGACGTGCCCGGCGTGCGTGTCGAAGCGGCAGGTACTCAGCCGGCTGACCGACTTCGTCCGGCCGTATAAGTGGCAGGCGATTACGGGCTTCGCACTGGCGGTCCTGGTGACGATCAGCCAGATCATTCGGCCGTACTTGACCAAGCCTCTGCTGGACCAGGGTCTGGGTCTGGGCAGAGGAGGCGTGGGTCATGGCGACTACCGCGTGGTTGTGGGGTACGCCGGGCTGCTGACGGTGCTGATCGTCTTCGCGGCGGTGGCTGGGGCCATGCGCCAGCGGCTGATGGGAACGCTTGGCTCGAAGATCAGCAGGGACATCCGCGATCGCGCGTACGAGCACCTGCACAAGCTCAGCTTGAGTTACTTTTCGAAGAAACCGACTGGTTCGCTGGTCACGCGGATTACCAGCGACAGCGATCGCGTGTGGGACTTTGTGGCATTTACCGTCATCGAGGCGAGCACGTCGGTCTTGACGATCGTCGGCGTGGGCGTTGCGCTGTTTTTGCTGGACTGGCGGCTGGCGTGCATCGTGCTGCTGCCGATCCCGCTGGTGATCGCCCTGACGATTTACTTCCATAAGCGGCTGCACAGCGGCTTCGAACAGATGTTTCATCGGTGGTCGATCCTGACGGCGATCATAGCCGACGCACTTCCCGGGGTGCGTGTGATCAAGGCGTTCGGGCAGGAGAAGCGCGAAGTCAGCCGGTTCTGGCAGCAGAACACCGACTTTTACGGCAGGGAAGTCGGCATGGTCAACCTGTGGACGCTGTTTGGTCCGCTGACGATGTTCTGCATGCAGATCGGCACGATCCTGGTGTGGCTGGTCGGCGGATACTGGGCGGTTTACGGCAGGATCACGCCGGGCACGCTGGTGGCGTTTACCGGGTATATGTGGATGTTCTACGGGCCGATCCACATGGTGGCGCATATCGACCGGATGCTCAACCGCGCGGCGGCGAGCGTGCAGCGGATCTTCGAGATCCTGGATACCGAGCCGGCGATCTTCAGCAAGGCGGGGGCGGTGGCGGCACGGCGGCTGGCCGGGGCGATCGAACTTCGCGACGTGAGCTTCAGCTACGACGGCATTCGCAAGGTGCTCAAGGCAGTCAATCTCAAGATCGAGCCGGGACAGATGATCGGGCTGGCTGGGCCGTCCGGCGGCGGCAAGAGCACGCTGATCAACCTGATCTGCCGGTTCTATGACGTGCTGGAAGGACAGATTCTCATCGACGGGGTCGACGTGCGCGAATACGACGTCGAGAGCCTGCGGCGGCACGTCGGCGTGGTGCTTCAGGAGCCGTTCCTGTTTCACGGCACGGTGGCGAGCAACATCGCGTACGGCCATCCGGACGCGACGGTCGAACGGATCCTCGCGGCGGCCAGGGCAGCTAACGCGCACGACTTTATCGTCGGTTTCCCGGACGGGTATGACACGATGGTCGGGGAGCGCGGTCATACGCTCTCCGGCGGGGAACGCCAGCGGATCAGCATCGCTCGGGCGATTCTTAACAATCCGAAGATCCTGATCCTGGACGAGGCGACCAGCAGCGTGGACACCGAGACGGAAAAACTCATCCAGGAGGCCCTGGACCGGCTGATCGCCGACCGGACGACGATCGCCATCGCCCACCGGCTCTCGACGCTGCGCAAGGCGGACCGGCTGGTCATCCTCGACAAAGGCGAGATCGTCGAGGAAGGCACGCACGAAGAACTTCAGGAGAAGGATGGCGGCGTGTACGCCAAACTCGTGCGGATGCAGAGCGAGATGCAGTCGATTATGGCGATCGGAGGATGAGAAGACAGAAGACAGAAGACAGGAGACAGAAGACAGGAGACAGAAGTCAGAAGGCAGGAGGCAGAAGACACAACAACAGGAGACAGAAGACGCAACAGCAGGAGGCAGGAGTCATACATCAGGCAATTGGAGGTTCGCAATGGAGGACGTGCAGCGTGGAGCCGGAGAGCCGGCTAAGACGTTTCGGGATCTGATGGTCTGGCAAAAGGCACACCGCTTTGTTCTGGACGTCTACCGCATGACAGAAGCGTTTCCCAAAAGCGAAACCTATGGGCTCACGTCACAACTGCGTCGGTCCGCAGTGTCGATCCCGGCTAATATCGCCGAAGGATTCAAGAAAAGAGGGCGACCCGATAAGGCACGGTTCATGAACACCGGACAGGGGTCGCTGGAGGAATCCCGCTATTACCTTCTCCTGGCTAATGACCTTGGATATGCCAATACAACACCACTTCTCCAATCGCTGGACGAGGTCGGCAGAATGCTTGATGGATATGCCCGGGCGATCCTCTCTTCTGAGTAAACAAGGGAGGCAGGAGACAGAAGACGGGAGACAGAAGACAGGAGGCAGGAGGCGGGAGGCAGAAGGCGGGAGCATGGGCCGGCTGGCACGGGGAATTGTTGTACGCAAAGGATATCCTGACGATGGCAGGGCACAAAGACCGGGTGGACGCGGCTGGCGTGCTCGAACAATACAAGACCTCGTCAAATCTGCACGCACGGATGGCTCTGCATCAGCACTTCAAGACCGGCAAAGAAAACTTCGCGCGAACCGTGTTTGATAAGTATGCCTTCGGCGACAACGCCCAGATCCTGGAGATTGGCTGTGGGACTGCAGGACAGTGGGTCGCCAACCGCGACCGGATCAAGAGTGACTGGCAGATCGTGCTGTCGGATCTGTCGGAGGGGATGATCAGGGAGGCTCGGCAGAGTTTTTGCGACGCCGGCCAACATATGCTTGCGGCTGTGATCGATGCGCAGGCGATTCCCTTCGGGGATGCCTCGTTCGACGCCGTCATCGCCAACCACATGCTCTGACACGTGCCCAACCTGCGTAGGGCATTGGGGGAGATCCGGCGGGTGCTTCAGCCGCACGGGCGCCTTTACGCTACGACGGTCGGGGAGCGGCACATGCACGACCTGGATGAGCTGGTGGTGGCGTTCGATCCGGCGATCCGGTTCGGCCACAACCGGGCCACGCGGTCGTTCACTGTGGAGTCCGGCGGCGCGAGGCTGGCGGAGTTCTTTGGAGCCGTAAGGCACGTTCCTATGAACGGGGAGCTATGTGTCACGGAGATAGAACCGCTGGTCGCGTACGTACTCAGCGGTATGAACAACAGCGGGGAGATTCTGCGGGGCCGCCGGCTGGAGGCGTTCCGCGCGTATCTGCAGGAGCGGCTTGATACTGAGGGCGCGGTACGGATCCGAACGGTCGGGGGGATGTTTATTGCCGGCGCGCGTCAGGACGACTGAGTCGGTACCCGCAGAGTCGCACTTGCGCGCCAGTACGGCAGGATCGAAACTTGACGCCGCCATCATATCCGCTAAACTAAGTCGCGTATTTGACTGTCAGATCAGTGGCATATGAGCCGGCAAGCGGAGTGACTTGCGTTCAGCATGACTTCGTGGGCTTGCAAAGCCTTCACGGCGTAAGCGAGCCGATCGATGCCAGCGGCTATAATATTAGGCGCATATAGACAACTGGGTAGCACGTCCATCCCGGGATGCCTTTCCACGGGGAAGTGCCGAATGAACGAGGCGATCAAGATACTCGTTGCGGACAGCGAGGCCGGCCGGCTTTTGGCAAAGGCGAGGGCCCTGCGCAGTGCGGGCTATAGCGTCCTGGAAGCGACCACCGGCAGGGAGGGGCTGGCGAAGGCCCGGGAGCACCACCCACATCTGGCGTTGCTTGAAACCTCGCTGGGGGATCTGGAGGGAGAGGAACTGTGCCGCCATATCAAGGCCCATCCGGCCCTGCGAGATACGCTTGTCGTTCTGGTCGGCGAGCAGCTCCCGGCCATTGAGACTGGACCGCAAGCACGCCAGGCCAGCGCGGACGCTTACGTTGCGCGGCCAGCCAGCGAGGAACAGGTGGTGGCGCACGTAGAGTCGGCGCTTTGCGCAAGGCATGCCCAGGCTCGGCCGATTATTGCCGATCTCGAACGCACCCAAAGGGCACTGCTTGAAAGCGAAGAGCGGTACCGTCATCTGGTGGAATCTTCGCACGATTGGGTGTGGGAAGTGGACGAACATCTCGTGTACACATTCGCCAGTCCGAAGGCGTATGAGGTCCTTGGCTACACGCCGGAGGAGATAATCGGCAAGACGCCGTTCGACCTGATGCCGCCAGATGAGGCGCGGCGGGTACAGGAAGCGTTCGGGTCGATCGCCGAACAGCACTCGGCATTTCGTGGAATGGAAAACGTCAATCGGCGCAAAGACGGAAGACTGGTCATCCTGGAGACCAACGGGGTCCCGGTGCTGGACCGGGACGGGCGTTTCCGGGGGTACCGAGGCATGGACAGGGATATCACCGAACGCAAGAAGATGGAGGCAGAACTCCAGCAATCCATTGACGAGTGGCAAATGACCTTCGACTCGGTCGCAGACCCCGTCATGATACTGGACGAGGATTACACGGTCAGACGGGCAAATACGGCCACCGCTGCCTTTCTTGAGCTTCCGCCGGATCAGATCATCGGCAAGAAGTGTTTCGCATTAATGCACGGCACGCAGGAGCCGATCGAGGGGTGTCCGTTCCGCCAGGTAAAGGAATGTCGTCGGGCGTGCGAAAGCGAGCTTTACCATACACCCAAGGACAGGTGGCTGTTGGCCTCGGCTGGGCCGATCGTGGACGCATCGGGCAAGGTAACCGGTTACATCCACGCCGTGCGGGACATTACTGATCGCAAGCGGTCGGCGGAGAAGCTGGCTCGCAGCGAAACGCTGAAGGGAGCGATCCTTTCTTCGTTAGTGACGCATGTGGCCGTGCTTGACCGGGATGGGATGATTATTGCCGCCAACGACGCGTGGCATGAGTTCGCGCGGAACAACGGCGGCGACGAGGCCGCTATCGGGGTTGGCGCAGACTATTATGATGCCGTGACACGGGCAGCAGAGACCGACGATGCGGGGGCCAAAGAGGCGATCGAAGGGATCCGGTCCGTGATGGAGGGCAGGTTGCCTCGTTTTGAATATGAATACCCCTGCCATTCCCCTACCGAGCAGCGATGGTTTGCGATGCTGGTGGTTCCGCTGCGACTGCCCGAAGGGGGCGTGGTGATCTCCCACTGGAACGTTACGGAGCGGCGGCAGGCACAGGAACAGCTCAAGCAGGCCTTCGCTGCCCTGGAACACCGCAGCGCGCAGTTGCAGGTCCTTGCGTCGCAGACTGACAGCAGCTGAGCAGCGAGAGCGGCAGCGGCTGGCTGAGGTATTGCACGACCATCTGCAGCAGTTGCTGGTCAGCGCCAAATTCCGCATAGCAGCGCTGTTTCACGATGCCGACGAGGACGTTCGGCTCGCGTCCCTGGCTGCCGAAGAGCTAATTGATCAGGCGATCGAGGCATCACGCAATCTGACCGCGGAACTCAGCCCGCCGGTTCTTCGTGAGGCAGGGCTGGTTCCTGCCCTGGCGTGGCTGGCCGAGTGGATGGAGCAGAAGCACGGCCTGACGGTGACACTCCAGGCCGACGAATCGGCGTGCCCCAGCAGCGAAGACCTTCGGCTGCTGCTGTTCCAGTCGATCCGCGAACTTCTGTTTAACACGGTCAAGCATGCGGGGGTCAAGGCCGCAGTTGTCGATGTCCGGCGGGCGGGTGATCAGATTCGCGTGGCTGTCAGCGACAAGGGCGCGGGCTTCGAACCGGCGCAGTTGCGGACGAGAGGGGGTGAGGCGGGGGGCTTCGGGCTGTTGAGTATCCGCGAACGACTGGACCTGCTGGGTGGGCGGATCGAGATCGAAAGCGCTCCGGGGCAGGGCAGCCGGTTCATACTTTGGGCACCGCTTTACAGATCGCCGGCGCTTCACGATGCGAGCGATGGTTCGGACGACTCGCCCGGCGGTTTGCCAGGTCAGGCCTGACGGGGCGCACGGCAAACGGGGCCGCAAGCATTGGCACCGACACAATTCCCGCCTGCCAGCATTCGCTGCCGGCTACGATTTACGTTGGAACGGTGCGCTGGCATGTACGGCGGAACCATCCCCAGCGGACGCCAGAGGCTTCCTTCTTGCCACCTCGCAGCGCATGGCTCGACTGGAACCGTATGGCTGGGGCTTTGACCGCAACAGGGGCTTAGAAATAGGTTTCCAGGAACTTTCGGCTGGTCGGGTCAAGCGTGGCGGCGTCGGCGACTTCGTAGGTGTTACCGTCCGCGTCGCGAAAGAGCAGCCGGGTCGCGGAGAGGACGCGGATGTCGTCGCGGCTGCGGATCTGAAAGGTCACCTGGCCGCGATCGGTTTCGGCCTTGACCGACGTAATGCCGAATTCGCTTTTGTGTTCGACTATCCGCAGGATCCTTGGGCTGAAGACGCGGTCGTGCAATTCCTGGAGGACGACCTGCCGGCTGGCAGCATCGAGATGATCAAGCGTTTCGAGCAGGACGACCTCCTTGCCGTCCTTGTTGCGGATCGAGATGTACGTTTGGGGCATCGACCAGGGGAAGCACCGGGCGATCTTGACGTTAACGACAGGATCTTGCCGGCCCGCAAGATGGACTATGAGCTGGCCCGCCTCATTGCGCCAGATACGCTCCACTTTGCCGGGTGAAGTGCCCAGCGGCGTGTCTGCCCCGGTCTGGCCGTCGCAGGAAGGTTCGGTCGCCTTGTCCGGGTTTTCGGCAGCGTTCATTCGGTATCGGCCTTCCTGGCGGCTCGCCGCACATATCTGACAGTACCGCGACAATCTAGCGATCCAAAGGGCAGGAGGCAAGTTGCCCGCGAACAACGGCCAAGGCCAACCGCCTGGACGACAGCGGCACTCCAGTTGCCGACAGGAGAAGCCTCCAACGTTTGTCGGCGGTCAAGGAATGTCGGCCTGCGCCACGACACGTCTTCTCACGGCGAAGACCCGGTATTTGACCCGGAGACGCAATACTATAGACTTCTAAGGGCTATGCTGCTGGCGATCCGGAGACTTCCAGATGATTCGCGGATGTATGGCTGCACTGCTGGCGTCGATCGGCCTGACGGCGGGCTGCATGAATCCCGGGCCGGTCAATCCGACGTTTCCTCTGACCGTCGAACAGGCCAAAGCGGCACTGCACTCGATGCGTCTGAATCCCAAGCCGCTGGTCCGTCCAGTAGTAGTGTTACAAGGATATTTGGACCCGGGCATTTCGACGACGTACATGAGGTCACAGCTGCGCAGCGTGGTTAAGGCCGGGATCATCCTGGACGTCACATTTCTGGATTGCAGCGATTTCGACCAGTGCCGCCGCAAGGTGATCGATCTCGTGCGGGACGATTTGCCCGGCGGCAGCGAGCGCTATACCGCGGAGGTCGACGCCATCGGCGTTTCGATGGGGGGACTCGTTGCGCGATACGCAGCCCGGCCAGTAACGGGCAGTACGCGGCAGATGCGACTGGCGAGGCTGTTTACCATCGCCACGCCCAACCGTGGCGCAAAGAGCGATCTGTTGCCGGTGGGGCGCTCGCGTATGCCATGCGGCCCGGCTCGGCATTTCTTCATCGGCTCAATACGCCGCCGATTGCCTTTGGATATGACATTATCCCGTATGTATGGTTGCATGATGCGATCGTCGGTGCCGCCAATGCCGCGCCGCCCGGCATGACGCCATGGTGGCTGCCCGATCTGCCCGTACAGCCGGCCCACACCGGAGCCATGCGCGACCCCCGGATCATCGCGGACATTGCCCGTCGGCTGCGAAACGAAACGCCCTTCACGATCTCCCCTCCGGCGCCGCTTCCCACCGAATAAGGCGGCATCGCTGTGTGCGCCAAGTAGTAAGATCGTCACTTCACGGTCATTGCGTGGCAAGGGGCGGCGTCCACGTTGACCCTGTAACGGTATCGTCCTAGCCTTTTGTGTACATCCGTTCTGCAATTCGTTCCGGGGGCAGTGCAGCAGTTGGTCGGCTGACACGAGAGGATGATCATGATATACCACGCACATGCGTTCAGGGTTTGCCTGCTGGCTGGGGCCATCGGCTGCCTGATGCTCACCTCGTGCAGCTCGACGACGGGTTTGCAGGGCCAGGCATTCGTCGAACCGAAGCCCCGCCAAAACGCGGCCGCTACCGCACAGACGGCGGACGATCGCTTTGGGACCGTCTTTTCGCTGGCGACGCCGATGTACCTGTATTACCTCCAGAATGACCGCTGGCCCAGCACGGCCAACGATCTTCAGGATATCGCCCGCAAATTCGACCTTCCGCTGGACCTGTCGAGCTACTCGAACCTGGATATGAAAGAACTGGATGACGGCCGGCTGCGTGTTCATTTTCAGATGGCACCGCCAAGTCAGGACGAAGGCGAGTTTATCCTGACCAAGCCGGACACGGGCGAGCCGGATGAGATCATCGAGCCGCAGGAAGCCATGGTCGTTTGACATCGCCATCCGTTGGGGATAAACCGCAAGCACACAGGAAGAAGACGTCCGGCCAGGGCGCTACCGGGCAGCCGGGAGGCCTGGTGCTTTTTCTTGCCCCCTTATTGGTGGGGGCCGTACGCCGAGGAGTGGTGCCATCTTCGACTTCGACAAGATCATCGATCGCCGCAACAGCGGCAGCGTCAAATGGGACAGGTACAGGGGCAGGGATATCATACCGCTGTGGGTAGCGGATATGGACTTCGCCGCACCGCCGGCGGTTGTCGAGTGCACTGCGTGAGCGTGTCGAGCACGGCGTTTACGGGTATACGATGCCGCCGGATGAACTGCCCGAGGCGATTCAGGCGGCACTGCAGCGTCTTGACAACTGGTCAATCGAGCCGGAGTGGATCGTCTGGCTGCCGGGACTCGTGTGCGGGCTGAATGTCGCGTGCCGGGCCGTGGGGCGGGACGGCGACGACGTGCTGACGACCGTGCCCGTGTACCCGCCGTTTCTTTCGGCGCCGGGCCATATGCATCGCAAGCTGGTCGCGGCACCCATGGTGTTGGAAGGCGGTCAATGGGCGTTTGATTTTGATCGCCTCGCTGAGGCCGTAACCCCACAGACCCGGCTGCTACTGTTGTGTAATCCTCACAACCCGCTGGGCCGGGCCTATACACGCGAGGAACTGGCTGCTGTCGGCGAGATCTGCACACGTCACGATATCATCATCTGCTCGGACGAGATCCACGCGGGCCTGGTACTCGACGAGGATAAGCGGCATATTCCCATTGCATCGCTGTCACCGGAGATCGCGGCCACGACGATCACGCTTCGCGCGCCGAGCAAGACCTTCAACCTGCCGGGGCTGGGCTGCTCGTACGGCGTTATCAGCGACAGACGGCTGCGGACGGCCTTTAAGAAGGCCATGGCGGGCATCGTCCCGCACATCAACGTTTTCGGCTATACGGCTGCGCTGGCGGCATACCAGCACGGTCAGGAGTGGCACGCCGCCCTGCTGGACTATCTGCGGGGCAACCGGGACCTGCTGGAACGTGAAGTGGCCCAAATGCCGGGGCTGTCGATGACGCACGTGGAAGCGACGTATCTGGCGTGGGTCAACGCGAGGGACGCCGGGATTGGCCACCCGGCGCAGTTCTTTGAGGAGGCCGGGCTGGGCCTGTCGGATGGGAAGGATTTTGCCGGACGGGGATACGTTCGCCTCAATTTCGGGTGCCCGCGGGCGCTGCTCAGCGAGGCGCTTGGCCGGATGAAAGCCGCAATGCAGAGACAAAGTCGGTGAGCGGTCGCACATATGATTAGGATAGTCATGGACCCGACCGTCAGGTCAGGAATGACGGCGGGCGTGGTGTGGTGAAGTGAGAAAGGTTGTCTGCCATGGACCTGAGTCCGGAGGATCTTGAGGATCTGAGGCGAGCGCACCGTCTGTTGGAGAATCCGAGTCTGGCTGCGCGGATAACCGGCAAGATCGGCCTGCCGGTCGAAAAGGGTTTTGAAATGCTGCCGCCGGCGTGGGCCAACGCGATCAGCCGGGCGGTACATGTAGCGCTGGGCCGGGCGATGAGGATTGCGGTCAAGACCATTGAGCCGCAAGCCAAAGGTCGCTCGCACGACACCCTGCACAAGGCGGCCGTGGCGGCGACCGGGGCACTGGGCGGCGCGTTCGGGCTGATCGCCCTGCCGGTTGAGCTGCCGGTTTCGACGGCGATCATGCTCCGGTCCATCGCGGACATCGCCCGCAGCGAAGGGGAATCTCTGGAACAGATCGATGCACGTCTGGCATGCCTGGAGGTATTCGCGCTGGGCAGCAGAACCAGCATCGACGATGCAAACGAGACCAGTTACTTCACGATCCGCAGTTTGCTTGCCAGGACGATCTCGCAAGCAGCCCAGTACATCACGGAACGTGGGCTCGCCGAGGAGGGTGCGCCGGTGCTCGTGCGGTTGATCGGGTTGATTGCCAATCGCTTCGGGGCCGTGGTGGCAGATAAGGTTGCGGCAGAGGCGGTGCCGGTTGTCGGCGCTGCCGGCGGATCGCTCGTCAACACGATCTTCATCGACCACTTTCAGGATGTCGCCCGGGGCCATTTCATCGTTCGCCGGCTGGAAAGGATGTACGGCGCTGAAAGGATCCGCGACGAATATGGCCGGCTGCTGCGAGCGGCCAAGGCGGCTACGCAGGACGTCTCACAGGCGGGGGCCACGGGCAACAGCTCGGGGAATGGTCACCGGCGGTTGTAGGAGTGCAGGCGGAGACGGCGTGATTCACGCGGCCGCCGGTAGCGCCGGCGCGAATACCTGGATACGGTCAGATGCCGGCGCGCGGGCTTTTTGGAAGTCGGCAGGCATTTTTCTGCTCCCCAAGTCATTGCCGGGGAATAATAAGGTGCAGCATGTTGCATCGTCGCGGCGATGTCTGCTCGCGAGGGGATCAATCGGGGGACACTTTCCAGGGCGAGATGGCTATGTCCTCGGAATACACCATTGCCTGCTATTACTATCCGGGCTACCACCACGACCCGCGCAACGATGCCAGGCACGGCCCGGGCTGGACGGAATGGGACCTGGTACGTCGGGCCCAGCCGCGTTTTGAGACCCATGCCCAGCCGAATGTGCCTCTATGGGGATATCAGGACGAAGCCGACCCGGCGGTCATGGTGCGCAAGATTCATACGGCTGCCGACCATGGGATCGATGCGTTCATCTTCGACTGGTACTGGTACGACGGGCCCTTCCTGGAAGGGGCGATCGATCGAGGCTTTCTGCGGGCGCGGAGCAACGATCGGATCAAGTTCGGTCTGATGTGGGCAAATCACGACTGGCTGGACATTCACCCTGCCAAGTTGCACTGTAGTGCGCCGCTGGTCTTTCCGGGCAAGGTTTCGCCGAGCGTTTTCGAGAAGATCACCGATGACGTCATCCAGCGATACTTCAGCCATCCGTCGTACTGGAAGATTGACGGCATGCCCTATTTCTCGATCTATGACATGTCCAAACTCGTTGCGGGGTTAGGCAGCCTTGGCGCTGCTGCGCGATGCCCTCGAACGGTTTCGCCGCAAGGCCCGCGCCGCAGGCCACCGGGACCTGCACCTTACGGCCGTAATCCGGGGCCTGCAGCCACCTGCGGATGACCCCGCTGTCAAAACGTCCAACGAGATGGCGATGTTCGTGGGCCTGGACAGTGTTACGTCCTATACCTGGATCCACTACCTGACTCTGGAGGATTTTCCTTTCACGGAATACCGGCAGGTGCTCACCAAGGTCCTTCAGAAATGGCGCCATTTTGAGCGGGAGTTTTCCGTACCGTATCACCCGAACGTTACCATGGGCTGGGATCCCAGCCCAAGAACCGTGCAATCCGACCGGTATGTCAATGCCGGTTATCCGTTCACCCCGATCCTCTCGGGCAGCACGCCCGTAGCCTTCGGCGAGGCGCTGGTCCAGATGAAGACCTTGCTGGAGCGCCGACCAGCGGAGCAGCGGATCTTCACGATCAACGCATGGAACGAGTGGACCGAAGGCAGTTACCTTGAGCCGGACACGGTCCATGGAACGGCTTATCTGGCTGCGGTGCGAGAAGCCTTCTATGGCCAGGAAGAACTCGCGTGAAGCGCCCGTCATGCGAAGATGTGCGACACAACATCGTGTCCCGCACGCCGGTCGAGCGACCGCGTGTCCGTCGCGAAGCGCAGGGGTATAAGGCAAATGTTGGTGATCCGGGCAAACGGCATGACTGGGTTATATGATTAGTTTTGTTGGCGCGGACAAAGCAGTTGCACGTCGGTTCGCGGACGCCTGCAACCCAGGCGGCAGTAAGCGCGCCTGCGGTTGAGGGACATGAATGGCATTGGCGCACAACAGAGAAGCGGCAGCAGACGCCTGATCATGGCATGTGCTCCTTAGAAAAACAGACAAACGAGGGGATCATCGGTAAGGAAGAAGACGGTGCTGGGCGATGCGCAGCAGCGAGCGTGCGTCTGGATAGCAACACCGACAGCCGGCGCCGACCAGCTGGTCCGGCAGATCCTCATTGATGCCGGCCTTTCGGCCAAGGACATAGCCGCAGTGCAGGAGATCCCGGCGGAGGTCTCGCGAGAGGCTCGGGTGTTTACCATCACGGACAGGGCCCTGGAGGAACTGCGCGAACGGACTCGACAGATCAAGAAGGACGTCGAAAAGACGGTTGTGCAGATCATGGTGGTGGACGAGCAGTGGCGGGTGGTCTACATGAACCGCTATGCTCGGCACTACCTGGCGAGGGGGAATGATCTGACCGGGCAGGTGGTCTGGGATGCGATACCCGGACTGAAAGGAACGGTCTTCGAGTCGCATGCCCGCAAGGCCATGCGCGAGCGGACAGCGGGAGAGATGACGGGCGTGTGCCCGACAAGCAGGCGCTGGTGCGAGGTAAGCCTTCATCCGTCCCCGGAAGGACTGCTGATCTGCTCGCGAGACATTCACAAGCACAAGGCGGAGCAGCAGTCCGCCCGCCAGAGCGAACACGTATACCGGCGACTGTTCAACAACAAGCTTAACGGCATGGTCCACGGGCGGATCATCGTCAACGAGCAGGGTCAACCCGTCGATATCGAGTTTCTGGCGGCGAACGACGCCTTCGAGCGTATGACGGGATTACGAAAGCAGGCGATTACAGGCCGGCAGTATCGTGACATCATCGCAGACGCGCGATACGCGTGCTTTAACCCTATACCCATCTGTGCCCGCGTAGCTGACCACAGGCGAGGAAGCGCAGTTCGAGTTTCAGCACTCGCAGACAAACCGCTGGCATTTTGTTCACCTGTACAGCCCGCGCGAGGGCGAATTCATCGGCATCGTCAATGATATCACTCGACAGAAGCAGACCGAGGCAGCACTGCGCGAGAGCGAAGCGCGGCTGCAGGCAACGCTGGACAGTGTCAACATCGGCATCGTCGAAAGCGATAGTGAGGGCCAGTCTGCTGGCAGTGAACGATCGTGCGTGCCAGATCCTGGGCTATCGGCGTGAGCAACTGCTGCGTATGACGGTGCACGAGCTGACCGCGCCGCAGGATCAGGCGCTCAGCGACGAGTTAAATGCCCAACTGCACGCGGGAAGCCGACCCTCTCTTGACTACGAGAAACGCTACCGACGGGGCGATGGTTCGCCGCTATGGGCCCGCGAGACGGTCTCGGCCGTAAGGGACCCTGCGGGACGCCTGTTGCGGTACATCGGCACGATCGAGGATATCAGCGAACGCAAGCAGTGGGAACAGCAGCTGCAAGACCTGAACAAGACACTGGAAGGGCGTGTGGCGGAGCGGACGGCCCAGGCAGAGGAACTGCGCCGGGCAACTGGGCCGGCTGGCTGGGGAATTGGCACAGGCCGAGCAACGGGAGCGGCAGCGGCTGGCCCGGGTGCTGCACGACCATCTGCAACAATTGCTGGTCGGGACGCGGATAAGTCTCAGCGCGTTGATGCGGCAGCTGAACCGACCAGGGGCAGCGCGATGTCGCCCAACAGATGGACGAGTTGCTTGGCGAATCGATCGCCACATCACGGTCACTGACGGCGGAACTCAGCCCGCAGGTACTTCATGTCCAGGGCCTGGGGCCAGCACTGGAATGGCTCGGCGCCTGGATGCGCGACAGACATGGGCTCATGGTCGAGGTGCAGGCTGACGGGGCCGTCAGGCCGCACGTGAAGATTGCCGAGCTGCTGTTCCAGATAGTCCGGGAATTGCTGTTCAACGTCGTCAAGCATGCCAATACGTACCAGGCATCGCTGCGAATGCATCGGCTGGAAGACAAAGTGCACATCGTCGTCGAGGACAGGGGGGCCGGCTTTGATCCCCGGGCGAGCCGGTCTGACACCAAGAATGACACGGGGCTCGGGCTCTTCAGCATTCGAGAACGGCTGTCATGGCTGGGGGGTGAGCTGACCATTGACAGCAAGCCGGGTCACGGCACTCGGGTCGAGGTGCTGGCACCGATGGGGTTTTCGGGGGAGGACAAGGCGCAGCAACAAGGATATGCCCGCGACGCCGGGGAGAACCCTTGAACTGGAAACAGAACGGCCCGGCTCTTTCCGGAAGGGCCAGGCCGCCGCATATCAATCACGCGTACTTGAACAGAACACGGTCAAATGGGCTAGTAGTCCTCCTCTTCCTGCTGGCCGGGTTCGAGTTCTTCGTACTGCTCGGGGTTGGAGACGAACTCATCGCGGCACTGGACCGAGCAGAAGTAATAGGTCTGTCCCTGGTGCTGGATCTGGGCGGGTGCACCCGTCTTTTCGAGCATCATGCCGCAGACCGGATCCTTGACAGTGGTTCGGGTTCTTTCGCTCATGCGCAGTTCCCCTATATCTACCTTTGACTGCCAGCCTATATGGCTCCCCTCGCCGACACGCTGCCGGCGAGACGGTACCAGCCACCTGCAAATACTAGCCCGGTGGGTAGCGGAAAGGACAGGGACGACCTTCAGCGAACCGGCCGATGTCGTTGATTCCCTTTGGCGCTCTTAACGCTATGCTCGGCGGCAATTCCTCAGGAAAGAGGGACGCGTGAGGGGTTCGCCTTGCGCATGCCATAGTGTCTACGTGACATGCCGCGCCAGCCGAGAGGTCGTGACAGATGGGCTCGCCCTGAGGGGCATCCTGGAATCCAGCACTGGCGGACAAGCTGCCGGCGGTACGCGCGGACACCCTTGGCGGTGTCCCCTCTCGCTCCTGAGGCCGGATCGGCAACGAGCAGCAAGGCCTACCGTTCGGTTGTGGAGGCGCAGGGCAGTGAGCCCATGCCGTGCGAGGATGCTGCCTTTGGGCACGTAGATGGCATCGGGACGCAGGGCGACCCCCGTAACCGGCCACTGGACATCGTCGCGGCCGAACATCCGGCCGACCCGGCGATAGTTTGCCTTGATTTCCTTTTGACATACATCCAGCAGGGTCTCACGCGTCAGCTCGCGATGATCGAAGCCCACCTTGCGGGCCATGTACTCCCAGAAGCCTGCCTCGCTGGGGTGGGGCGCATCGACGATGATGACATCGAACTTCCGCTGGATGATCGCCTGGCGGAGGCTCGTCGCGGAGTTTCCTGCTGGTGTCATCCGAGCATTGCAGCACGTCCCACAAGGCACTTCCGTGCGCGTGAAAGCCCTTGCGGCCAGCCAGAACGGGCAGGAATCCGTGTTCCATCATGTAGATGTTGCCCTTGAGGCTGGCGAGCGTCTTGATCATCTCGTCGCCGCTGCGGCGGTCACGGCAGCGCGGCACCTGGAGGTCCGGCGGATACGCCAACAGCATCAGTTGCCAGATGCCCAGCAGGTAGACGGCTGCCAGCGGCGCGCGCGCAAGGCGCGACCTGCGGCGAAATGTCCGGCGGTATCCGGTACGCCCGTCAGGGCGGACTGCAATGCCGACGCCCCCAGACCAAAGCCGATGGCGAGGATTGCAAAGGCCGGCAACAGCACATTGTCATAGCCACCGACATGCAAACGCGACAGCCACGATGAACCGACCATCCCCAGCATCGCCGCAACATACAAGCCAATGCCCGGCTGCCGTGAACGAAGGGCCAAGGCGAAAACCGTCACGGCCAAGGCGACCGCGATGTTTTTGCCGATGTCGTTCCACCAGAAGCCGAACCACATGATCCTGATAAACCGGTGTTCGGCTGGAAGGTCGAACAGGTAGTACGTATACCAACCATGCGTCGCGACATCGAAGGCGATCGTCGTCAGCACCACAAAGGCGACGAACGTCGCGACAAAGACGTAGCGCGACCGCCCCCTGTAAACCCAAAGAGTATAGAGGATGAGCGGAAGGGCGATGAACAGGGCGGTCTGCTTGGCCAGAAATGCCAGCCCCATCAGCAGCCCCGCTGAGAATATCGACGGCGTATCGTTACGAAATCGCAGCAGGCAGACCGCACCGAGAACGAGCAGCAACTGGAGCGAATCCACGCGAGCGATATCCATCCATGCCCCGGTAGCGCGGTATGAGGCGGCGAACACCCCGACCGAAACCAGTGCCCATAGCGAACTGCGCGTTTCCTTCCACACAAACAGCGCGATCAGGCCAAAACAGCCCAGCGACGAGACAAACGAGATCAACCGGGGCGCCAGAAACCCCACGCCCATTACCTTACACAGCGCAGCGCCCAGATACGGATAGAGCGGCCCGTAGATATTCGGAATGAACTCCAGGGACGGCTGGACATAGAGCGGATGCCCGGCCAGGATCCACCGCATGTGGTCGACCATGCCGCCTTCCATCCATTCCAGCTCATAGGGGTAGGGCATGCGGATGCAGGCGATGACCACGTAGAGGATCACGGCCAATGCCGCCATGAACAGCAGGACGTACTTCAGGGCGGTAGATGTACGGATGGCCCATGCGGATTGGACAGATTCATCCTGTGCCCGATCTTGGATGGCCTGCACCTCGGTCATGCTATATCAGTCTCCCTGCTGAGAACGGGCGTGTCCGTTGGCAGTGATCCGTTGCCAGTGGTCCGTTGTTCGTTGCAAGAACAACAACATTAGTGAGCCTCGGTTGCGAGAATGGAAGAAGACAACGGCCGGGCCGATGTGGAAGACTGCAACCCCGCACTGGCAGACAAGCTGCAATGACATCCGCAGTACGTAGGCCCCTCCAAACCGGCCATGCATTCCCGCGCTCGGCCAAGGATAGCGTGGCAGGCAGTGATCATCAACGGCGAAGCATGCGCATGCCGTTGAACGTCACGATCAGGGAGGCCCCCATGTCGGCCAGGATCGCCATCCACAGGTTCGCCAGGCCGAGTACGGCCAGTGTCAGGAACCCTGCCTTCATAGCGACCGCGACAGCAACGTTGGTGAAGATCGTGCGCCGGGTCCTGCGAGCGTGTCCGATCAGCCAGGGAACATGAGAGAGATCGTCGGACATCAGGGCGACGTCGGCAGTCTGGATTGCGGCATCGGTGCCGATCGTGCCCATGGCAATACCGACATCGGCGGTGGCCAGAGCGGGGGCATCGTTGATCCCGTCGCCGATCA
The DNA here is from genome assembly GCA_963787325.1 of uncultured Planctomycetota bacterium. Taxonomy (GTDB): domain Bacteria; phylum Planctomycetota; class Phycisphaerae; order UBA1845; family JANYLN01; genus CAWBCK01. Next base: position 2,792,259 of record CAWBCK010000005.1, on the reverse strand, counting down.
TCACCACCGGGCCATACCGGTCGCGAACGGCCTTGATCGCCGCCACCTTCTCGGCCGGCAACAGCTCGGCGCGCACGTCGTCCATGCCGACCAGCCTGGCGATGCGGCTGGCGGTACCTTCGTTGTCGCCGGTCAGCATGATCGTACGGATACCGTCGGCATGCAGGCTGCGAATCGCCCGTTGTGCTTCGGGCCGGATCTGGTCGGCTGCCAGAAGCACCCCGATGGGCTGGCTGGCTGTAGCAACGACCATGGCCGTATGATGGCAATCCTCGTGTTCGGCGAGCGGGCCATCGGCTGTCTCCAGAGGAATGCCCCGTTGTCGCATCAGGCGGGGATTGCCGACAAAAAACGTATCGCTGCCAATGCGCCCCTTCGCCCCCATGCCGGGCAGGGCGGTGAAATCGTCACAAGGCTCTACGTTCAGCCCTCTCTCGCTGGCTGCGACAAGAATCGACCTGGCGAGACTGTGTTCGCTGCGCATCTCGACCGATGCGGCGATTCGCAGAATATCGTCAGGACCATAGCCGTTCAGTGGAATGACTCCGTCGATGGCCGGCTTGCCTTGCGTCAGCGTGCCGGTTTTATCGAGGGCCACAGTCCGTGTGCCGGCGAGGATTTCAAGGAATCGTCCGGCCTTGACGAGTGCGCCGCGCGGGCCAGTGCGGTCATCGCACTGACCACGGCCACAGGGGTCGAAATGACAAGGGCGCACGGACACGAAATGACCAGCAGCACAAGCGCGCGAAAGATCGACTCGCGCCAGGCCAGAAGCCCGAGCAACGGGGGCAATACTGCGACAATCACCGCCCCGACGATCACGGCGGGCGTGTAGTAGCGGGCGAAGCGGTCGACGATCTGTTCGCTGCGACTCTTGTTAGCCTGGCCTTGCCGGACCAGCCGGATGACTTGTGCCAAGACGCTCTGTGACGCCAGCCGAGTTACCTCGATCTCCAGCGCGGCGTCCTGGTTGAGGCTGCCGGCGTAGACCTCGCCGCTGACGGTTTTTTCGACCAGCTTCGCCTCGCCGGTAATCGCGGACTGATCGACATACCCGGTGCCGGCAACGACCCGGCCGTCCGCCGGGATCTTCTCTCCAGGCAGGACAACAACCGTCTGCCCCGGCTGGAGTTCGGCGGCGGGAATAAGCATCTCGCCGCCGACGGTCTTAAGGCGTGCCTGTGCGGGTATCTGCGTTACCAGTGACGAGACGGCCCTGCGTACGCGCTCGACGCTCCAGGACTCCAGCAGGTTCGCCAGGCCGAACAGCACTGCAACTGTCGCCGCCTCGAACCAGTCTCCCAAGGCCATTGCGCCGATGACGGCGATCGTCATCAGCAGGTGCAAATCGGGCCGCAGCGCCTTGGCGGACCGCCATGCTCTTGGCAAGACGAACCACCAGCTCAGCACGATCGCGCCGATGATTGCAACGAAGGCAGGCAGGTGTGTCGTCGGCGATGCGCGGCACACCAGGGCCGCCAGGACGGATCGTTCCGCGAATCCGCACCAGGCCATGGCGAAGACCAGCAGGGCGGCGGCGCCCCCGATCGTCGCCTCTTCCAGGTGAGCAGGCCGTTCCTCCGTTGACACGAGCGATTGGACCGGCTCTGCATCAAAGCCGATCTGACGAACAACCTTCACAAGCCGCTGCTCATCGACAACAGCTGGATCGTGCGTGACGGTAACACGGCCTGTCACCAGATCAAAAAGAACCTCCTTGACGCCATGCGTGGCGAGAAGTGCCTTTCGGATCGGCCGGGCTTCGTTCGCGCAGTCCAGCCCGATGACACAGATCTCACTGGCAGCCAGTGCATTGGCGCTGTCAGTCTCAATCTTGTGACAGCGATCGCAACACCCGGAAGAGTTTACATCCATTCATTCATTCCCTGCAGGCGGCCCCAAGACCATGCCAGGCATGTTCGGACGCTGCTGACACCCAAAAGAGCTAAGCGGCCCCAAAATTCCTTGGAGCAACAGTCTCGAATGATTGTTGACTGGCGGAGGGAAAGAGCAACCCTTCGCGCACGGAAAAAGCACACGTACCCCGAGCACCGGCGTCGCCCGGCGGGCGAGCCGTTGCTGGCACCTGCTGGCTGTCGACACGCGTCTATCGCGAATGGGTCGGCCCGTCGACCGTAGATCGCAGGCCTATCTTTGGCGGTTACACAGGCTCATGCCAACGGCTTCGGGCCGCCGGCGCGTCGCTCCAGTCTCTATCGGCCACCCAGCAGGCTCAACACCGACTGGGGCGTGCTGTTGGCCATGCTCAGGACGCTGGTTCCCGCCTGAACGAGGATCTGGTCGCGAGTGAGATTGGAGGTTTCCTCGGCGAAATCGGCATCGCGGATGTTAGACTCGGAACTGCTGAGGTTCTCCATGGTGATGCTGAGTGCGTTGACGTTGGTCTGGAGAGTGTTACGCTCGAATGCGCCAAGTCTGCCTCGCAGGACCGACACCTGGCGGATCGCCTCCTTGACGATCAGCGAGGCCTGGCCGGCACCTCCCGATTCCAGAGAGTAGGCGCCTTCGGTTGTGATATCAGAGAGGTATCCGATGGCTCCGTTGCCGAGGTGGCTGGCCGCCATGGACTGCAGCCCGATATTGACCTGCTGGTTGGCATCCACAGACGGGCCGAGTTGGAAGAGCGCCCCGCCACCGGTGATAGCGAACGTTGTGCTGCCCATACCAAAGGACTCCGACAAATCCAGGGTCATGTCCAGTGTGGTCGTATTCAGATTCAGCTCCAGACCGTTACCGACCGTGCGATGGCCGTTGATCGTGGCCTCGGCATCCTGGCCCTCGATGCGTGTCTTGCCAGTACCGCCGACCTCCTTGTCCGTTGTGGCAAACGGGCCGCCTGAGAGGGCATCGATGCTGACGAATGCCCTGCTGCCGTAGTCGACGGATTCCAGGACGATCCCGCTGCTGGTATTGGCGGAGTTGATGTATTCGGCCTGCACGCCGGTGACATCAGACTGGTTGTTGATGGCAGCCAGGATAGCGCTGGCTTTTGTATTGTCGTTGAACGACATCGGCACCACGCCGTTCTTGCCCGTGACCTCGATGGTTGTCGCCGAGGTGATGCCGCTGGTAGCAAAGAAAAGCATAGCCCGCTGCGCCGACTGCGTTACATCGACGTTGACCGGAATGTAGCTGCGGGTGCCGAAGTTTGCGCGATGGATCTGAAGGGCGTTTGCGGCGGTCGCATCGACGCCGCTGGTGACGTAGTCGAGCGAGCCATCCAGCAGCTTCAGTCCCGCGAAGGACGTCGTGTTGGCGATACGCGTGATGGAATCGATAGCCGAATCGATCTGCAGCTGATTCGCACGGATCTCGTCGTCGCTGAGGGCCCCTTTGTTCGCCGCCTGGACGACCAGGGACTGGATATCCACCAGCAGGGACGAAACTTCGTTAAGCGCACCTTCAGCCGTAGCGATGACATTGGTAGCCCGCTGCGAATTGTCGATGGCCTGTTGAACGCCGGCGATCTCACTGCGCAGGTTTTCGGAGGCTATCAGGCCTGATGGGTCATCCGCTCCGCGGTTGATCCGCAAGCCACTGCTCAAGCGTTCCAGTGTGGCGGACAACTCCTTTTGCGACTGTCCCAAGCGGTGTTGGGAAATCAGCGCCGCCACGTTTGTGTTAATACGACCCATGACCATCCTCCTTGACAGTCCCAGGCAACCAGATCCGGGAACCTCCAGTGTCCCGGGGGATCGACCGGCGATTCACATCGAGCCGCGCGATCCGCACTATCGAGAGCTGCCCGTTCCTTTGTTACCGCGTCTTTCATTGCCCGCCGCCGGGGTCTTGCCCGGCAGGGCCGACAGGCCCGCCAGGTCCTGCGGATTTACGCAAGCGGCGGACTGGTTCTCTTTCTGGATCGCCTCATACACTTCCTTGCGGTGCACCGAAATATGCGGTGGTGCCGTAATGCCCAGGCGAACCTTGTCCCCCCGGATATCGACGACTTTGATTTCGATATCGTCGCCGATCACTACGGTCTCATCGCGCTGTCGTGACAGTACCAACATCTTCGGCTCCTTCCTAGCCCTCGACGACAGCCGGATACGCACTTGCTGCAAGCAGCCGCCTCCGACTCCAGGCCCGATGCGTACGCGCCTGCCAGCAAGGGCGCGGATCCGTGTCACTCGCTCTGTTAATGCTACGCCCGTTGCGGCGGCGGTGACAACCGGTGAGGCATTCGCGACCGTTCTAGGCCGTCTGGCTCACCGCCTGCTGTTGCGCCGCCGGCAATTGCATCAGCGGGTACCGCGTCGAAAACTTCCGATCCGACAGCACCAGCTGCTTGCCGACGCGTGTCTCGGCATTGATCAGCAGCGGCCCCTGAAGGTTGCCGGTCAACAGGCCGTCGACCTTGTTGACAACCACAAAGGCCTGGGCCTCGTCGACCTCAGCCAGGCTCAGCTGCTTGAGATCCTCGCCCTTGGCCGGCACCTTGTAGTCGGCCAGGAACAGCCGCGGGTCCGTGACCACAAAAGCCAGTTCCGGCCGGTCGGCTGACTGCAGCCAGTAGAACGCGCTGTTTGCCCCCATCTGGATCAGGGCGTAATGCTTCTGAAACGGAAACCCCAGAAGCCCCCGAGGGAACACGATGAGCTTGCTTTCGTCCACTTCCACCTGCCCGAACCGCGTCGTTTCGATCATCATCATGCCAGCTTACTCCTTGCCTGCGTGGCCGACGCTCCATTCACGGAAAGCCTGACCCAGATCAACTCGCCCAGGCCCCGCCGTCACCCGCGGCCGATGCCCGAGGCGGCCACTTCCCTCGGTCCGACTGCGAGCCTGCCACTGCGCCGCATGCACGGCGTCTCATTTGTTATCGGCACTGCCCATAATAATACTTGTATAAAAGACTATACTTCTTTGTCACTGCAGAAAATCAAGCAACGACATCTGCATCAGTTTCGATCCGGTCATCAGATTCGCCTGCAACGTCGTCTGCGCCTGTGTAAAGCGGGTGATCGCTTCCGTCAGATCGACGTCCTTGACGTCGCTGAGCATCGACTTGGCGGAAAGCGACGCGTCGCCGATCTGGGTCAGCTGCGCCAGGATCGATTTCGATCGGGCCGCGGCCTGGCCCTGGTAAAGGCCTACCGCCTGCAGGAGATCGCCGATCCTCTCGCCCGCTCGCGTGATGCCTGCCGTATCGTTGCTCCGCAGCGCTTCACGAAGATCGTTCAATACCGTGAAAATGCCGTTCGTTCGGATCGGGTTAACGTCATCGCCGGAAAGCACCGCGCCGCTGGTGTCTTTGAGCAGGCCAAGATCCGCCGCCGCGGAAGACGCGTTCAGCGATTGCACTTGCAGCGGGCCGGCACCGCCGGTCGTGTCCGTCAGACGAATACCATTGCCGGTACCGACCAGGTCTGCCGCAACGGCGACGCCCGCCGCGGTCGCCGCTGTATTGATCTTGTCGATCGCGTCCTGGATCGTCTGGCAGCCATCCAGATCAATATCAACCGTGCTGCCATCTTTGGCGACAATCCGCATATCATCGCCTGTCACCGTAGCGACGCCTTGCCCGTCATTGAGCGAGGCAAGGCTCGTAGCCGTGGTAAAACTGCGAATACCCAGATCCGCTGCCGTCGTACCGCCGTTTTCGCCGATCGTCAGATTGCTGCCGGACAGCCGACTGACGACGTCTATTCCTGTGCCGGCGTCATTGATACCGGCATGAACGCCCAGATCAGTGGCGTTGATCTTATTGATGACATCCTGCAACGTTGTAGCGGAATCGAATTTCAGTGTTTTGCTCTTTCCGCCGTTGGTCAGGACGATGCCGCTGAGTTTATCGATCCCGGCACCGCCGCGAAGCCAACTGAGCGGGGTCGTCAGACTCAGGACTGGTTGCAGAGACTTGCCATCGAAGGTCCCCGTCTGCCAGCCACTGGTCAGAATCCCCAGGTCGGCAGCAGTCCTTCCTGAACCTGCCTCCGTGACTGAGAAGGACAGACCGCTCCCTTGCGTAAGACTGATACCGTTCGCGGTCAGCAAAGCGACAATATCCGCACCGGCCGCAGTGCAGGCAGCGTTGATCTTGCTGACAATACTTCCGAGCGTCGGAGCGTCAGAAAGATCCACTGTGAATGAGCCGGCCCCGCCCAATTCACCAATCGTGATCCTGCCGGGACTGATACCATCCCCCTCCGCTCCGCGTACGTCGGTCAATCGCGTAATCGCATAAACGCGAGGCGTCAGGTCCGTCGTGCCGCCGACCTCGGCGCTGATTCCGCCGAAGACCTGGTCGCCTCGCAGGCTGACGGCTGTTGTGCCATTGCCATCGAGGTTGAGGCGAGACTCGTTCGTGTCGCCCTGGTAAAGAATCCCGTCGAGGTCTTCGATGAACGGCTGACGATCGGTCTGTTGGCCTGCGAACAGGTATACGCCGCTCTGCTGGCGATTGGCGACACTGAGAAGCGTGTCGATCAGGCCGTCAACGACGGTGGCGTTGGCAGATCGCTGGTCGGCAGTCACCAGGCTGCCGGCGCTCTGGCTGGCGATCGTATTGGCCTGGTTGAGGGCATCGCGAACGTCACTCAAGGCGGTCTCGGTGGCCGCACCGAACGTATCTGCATACGAAACGTTGCTCTGCAACTGTGTATAACGTGTAAGGAGATCGGAGAGGCGGAGGGCCTGGGTCGCCCCCGCCGGATCATCGCTGGGCAAGAGCATCCGCTGGCCGCTGGCCATCTGCTGCTGGTTGTTGAACATCGACAGCTGATTGAGGCGCATCTGCTCGAGCAGCATCTGCGACTGCATCGTCGTGCTGACTCTCATGCCTCGTATCGATATGATGCTCATGACGTAATCGCCTCGCCTATTGCACCATCTGCAACATTTCGTTGACCAACTGATCGATGATCGTGATATACCTGGCGGTCGCCTGGAAGGAACGCTGGTAGTTCATCAGGTGTACCGCCTCCTCATCCGTATTTACGCCGCTGACGGATTCGCGCTGGGCCTTCAAAGATTCCGACACGTTGTGGGCGGCGTCATTGGAGTTTTTCGCCGTAGCACTCGTCGTTGCCAGGGTGCTGACGATGGCCCGCCACTGCGCCGGGATGCTCAGCGTACCAACAGGTGCGTTCTGATCGTCCGCCAAAGCGGCAATCGCGCCGGCATTGCTTCCGTCGCCGGGCTGGCCGTTGCTGCTGGCAGCCAGAAGTTCCGGATGGCCCACCAGGTCAGACCGCACCGCGATGTTCGTCGCATCGGTACCGGTGAAGAACGTATTGAGCCCCAGCGCCGCAACGACGCCGCCGGAGTCTTCGCCGAAGGCAAACGTGTTGTTCGCATCCGCATCGATCTGCAACCGGTTATCCGCTGTAATGCTGGCCGACAGACCGTCCACGTTTGCTTCAATATAATTCGCCAGATCGGTCAGCGACGTGCCCGTCCCGCTGCTGGGCAGCGTTACAGGGATCTCATATTGCGTCGGCTGGCCGGTGCTGCCCTCGGTCACGGTCAGAGTAAACGTACCAGTGGTCGGCGACGAGGATAGCCCGGCGGCACTGCTGTTGAGCGCCACGCCCGCATCAAGCACCGCACCCGACGTGATCGAGGTGTAGTCGGTCAGACCCTGCCCCTGACTGTGCAGCCGGTTAACCTGGTTGATCAGGTTGGCCGCCAGAGTGTCGATCTGCTGGACCTGCCCGTAGACGTACTCGTCCCGGCCGATTATCTGCCCGGCGATCTGACCACTCGAGATCTTTACCGTACCGTCGTTGTCTGCGAAATGCACGCTGGCGACCGTGCGATCGCCGGTCTTCTCGCTGTCGATCTTCAGGCCGCGCGATCGGGTGTAGTCAACCAGCGGCTCGTTTCCGACGTACACGTTGACCGCGCCGTCCGACGTCTCGACTGTCTGAATGTCCATCAGGCCGGCCAGCTGCTTGAGTACGCCGTCCCGCTGGTCACGAAGCGATGCCGCTGCGCCCTGCCCCGTACTTTCGGCCTTGACGATCTGCAGATTCAGATCTGCCACCTGCTGGGCGAGGTCGTTCGCCTGGTTGACGGAGTCGCCGATCTGTGTATTGAGCTGATCGTGCATCCGCATCAGTTCGGACCGCAGATTCTGCAATGCCTGAGCCAGGGTCTGGCCGGTCGTAATCGCCTGGCCGCGAACGGTCGTATCCTGTGGCGTGTTCTGGACAGCGGAGAACGCGTTGAAAAAGGCGCCGAGCTGGCTGGACAGGTCCGAATCGGTCAGTTCGTTGTAAATCGACTCGATCCCCGCAAGCGTCTGCTCTTGGGCATTGGCACTCTGCTCGTCCCCGCCGGCTGACCGCAGCTGGGCTTCAAGGGCCTCGTCAAGATGCCGCTGAAGAGCGGTCAAGCCGACACCGCCGCCGGCCAGCAGGCCTTCCGGAAGCGGCTGACCCTGCAGACTCGTCAGTAGCGGGGTCTGACGTGAATAGCCGTCGACGCCGGCATTGGCAATGTTGTTGCCGATGACCTGCAGAGCGCTTTGGTAGCTCAGCAGCGCCGTCTTGCCCAACTGTAACGCTCCGGTCGTCAATCCCATGGTTATCCCACCACCTCGAACAGAGTCGGCCGCTTGGCCTGGCTCAGCCTGCCGTTGGCAGCGTACATGCCCGTGTTGCCCGCGAGCTCCGTAACCGCGTCATACGCACCCTTCAGATGCAGCAAGACCCGCTTGCTGACCTCCGCGAGCAGTTTGTTGAGACGATCCGCCTCGGCCAGTCGATCCCGCAGATGCGATGCCTGTTGCAGCAGTCGCGAGCGGCTCGGCTCGGGCAGCGCACCGGCAAGCCGCGTGGCGGTCACGCCACGGCCCTGGACCGCGCCGACCATATTTGCCCGCGTTGCAACCGACCTGACCAGAACACGCCGCTGGGCCTCCGTCTGGGCGATCTGACGCGCCAGATCCTCGGTCTGTTGCTGGCACTGGTGCATCATGCCACCGTCGGCGGCGCGGACAGCCGCGAGCTGGCGATCCAGCGTGGCGATCAGCAGATCGTGCATCTGCACCAGCCGGTCCATCATCGCGAATAGTTGTTCCAGGTCCTGTGTCATCGTCTGTTCTTCATTTGGCCGGACGTGTCCCGACCTGCTCACTTTTTACCAATACCGTGTACCTAGGCTGCCGACGTCTGCGTGTCCCACTGACTGGCGTTGCCCATCTGCTGGAGCACCGCCTTGGCGATCGTCTTGGCCAGCGGCATCTTGCCGGATTTGCCGATCTGGCTGGCGATCTGCGTGTACATCTGCTGCGCGTAGGCCTTCTCGGCCGGGCTGTGCAGGAAGTACCGCTGTTGCACCTGAATCGCTGTCTGAGCCAGCAGCGGGGCGATGAACGCCTCGGCGATGGCCTGGTTGAGCTTCAACTCCACCTGATTGGCAGTGCTGCTGGTGTCCGGCGTTGCGGAGGCCGCGCTGCTGCCGTTACCGGAATCCGTTCCGGTTGCGGCCACCGTCTCGTTATCTGCCGTAGCATCCGTGTCAGTCCCGGCCGCCTTTTGGATCATGTCCTGGGCCGCATTCTGCAGCATCTGCGCGAAATCACAGTTGCCGTCAGGACAGGCTGCCCCGCTCTGTTTGGCGAGGTTCAGCAGGTACTTGGCATCGATACCGAGGATCTTCATGCTCACTCCTCCTCTACCAGCCGGGCGTGCAGTTTGCCCGTCTTGTACAGTTCCTCGATGATCGTGATCCGGTCGTCGATCGGCACCTTGAGCTGGTTGAGGGCGTCGATCAGGTCGGCCATCTTCGTGCCGCCCTTTCTGGCTGGATCGACTGCGACGAATCCTTCGTCGCTGGCCTGCCCCTGCTGTGGGACGGTGCTGGCGGTATTGATCGTCAGGCCCTTGATACTGATCGCAGCCGGCGAGATCTCCACGTCGCCACTGACGATGATGGTGCCCGCTCGACGATTGATCGTGACGCGGGCCTCGGCCTGCGGCATCAGCAGATCCAGTCCTTCGATGCGGGCGATGAACGCCGCGGGGTTCGACCGGTCCGCCAGTGGGATCGTAACCATAACGTTCTTGGGATCTACCGCCTTGGCGATACCGCTTACCCGGCCCCAGTCGCTGGAGACCTCGCTGATCATCTGGGCAATCGCATGCGTCATGGCCCAACTGGCGTGGGAATCGTCGACGACCAGCGTGATCTGGTGGTTTATATTGTCGATCCAGTGGTAGACAACGTCTGACTCGAACGTCGCCCCCTGCGTGATGACGGCCACGGTCGGCGTCTGAAGACTTTCGACATGAAGCGGACCACTGGCCAAGGCATAGATGCGTTTGTCGGCCTTGTTGGGCCCCTGCAGCGGGGTAATCAGCAGCCGGCCCCCCAGCAGGCTCTTTGCGGCCCCGATGCTGGAAACCTGCACGTCGATTTCGTCGCCTTCGCGGGCGCCGTACTCCGGCAGGGTGGCATCGACCATGACGATGGCAACGTTCTTGGCGTTCTTGAGCTCGTCCATCGACAGGACGGGATTGGAAAACTGGGTGAGCATTGCCGCCAACGGCCGGATCGCCGGCATGTACTGCCCGCCGTCGCCCGTACCGTTAAGCCCAACCACCAGGCCCATGCCCGTCAACTGGTTGGTTCGCTGTCCCTGGAGGTGGGTGATATCGCCAATGCGCACGGCGGATGCCGGCGCGGCACAAAGGACGATCGCCGCCAGAATCGCGGCCGCCCGCAAGGCCTTCCTCCTGAAGTTGTCTGCCTGGAACTCCATTTCCAGTGTCCTTACCCGCTAGAACGGTTTTCCTAGATCCAACAGTTTCTGCAGCCATCCCCGGCTGGTCGCATCCTTGACCGCGCCCTTGCTCTGAACGTTGAGGTTCAGATCGTAGATCTGCGTACTGAGAATCGTGTTATCCGGCCCGACGTCTTCAGCCCGGCACGTGCCGGTCAGCGTCAGCGTCTGGACCTCTTCATCCGTCTTGATGCTCTTAGACCCCTTAAGCGAGAGCGTGCCGTTCGGCTTGATATCGATGATCTCGACCGTCACACGCTCGGTCAGGGCATCGGTCCTGGCCGAGGTGCCCGTATCCTTCAGATCGCTGGCGATCGTGCCGCCGATCTGGGGATTGCCCTTGGGAAACGTCTGCTGCTGCCAGCCGTCATGGATCCGGAACCAGTAGTTGAGCTTGGCGTTGAGATCGAAGTCCTTCTTGGACTCCATGTTGGCATCATGGGTGTATTGTTTCTCTTCCTTGATGATAATCGTAACCAGATCGTGCATCTGGAAGACCCGTGGCGGCGGTAACTCGACGGCGATCCGAGAGGCACTCTGGAACCCCTCATTTGCCTGGCCGCTCATGCCATAAACGATCGGAACGCTCGCGGTCGGCCAGCCGTTCTGACCGGCCGGGGCGGCGGCGGCCGACTGCTGCCCCTGGTTGGCAGCCAGGAAGAGCGAGTTGCTCTGCGCCGCTGCCGGGCTCACCAGAGCCGCCAGCACGATCGCAGATAACATGCCCTTACTTGCCATCATCATCCTCACGCCCCCTGTGCTTCAACCGTCTTGGGCCCTGTTACAACAACCGAGTACGTCTGCCCGCCGGGCTCAGCCTTGACTTCGATACGGTCGCCCTGCACGCCGTCCCGCATGGCCTTGGCACTGCCACGGGCACTGAGACCACCCTTGCGGAACCACACCGTCACCGCATCGCCCCGTTTCACCAGCGGCAGGTCGCGCACGTCCCGCACGCCGATCATCCGCCCCGGTTCGATGTAATGCCGAGCCTGGCGGTTGATCGCCAATGAAATACTGTCGAGGCCGATGTCTTCGGCCCGAGTGAACCGCCGTTCCTGGAGCGTAATGTCGTCGGCGCCGATCGCCCCGCCGGAGTTGATCGGCCTGCTGCTGACGACTACGTCCTTATAGAGTCCCACCTCAGCCAGCACGGGAATAGACCGGATAACCTTGCCCGCCTTGACGACATCCACATCCATCGTGATCAGACCGAGCAGGCTGCTGCCGCGAGGTCGCACCACAAAGGTCATGTCTTCACCGGCCAGCCCAAGGACGTTCCTGTTGGCGGCGCCGAAGCGAACTTCCACCCGGCCTCGCAGGTTCGCCAGCCGCTCGTCGAGGAACTTGCGTACGGACGATTCAAGCGTCACCGGCCGCGCTTCAGCCGGGCCGCTCTGTGCTGATTGTGCGGCGGCGCCAACCCGCGGTGACTCAGCCGACTCAACAGGCTCTGCCGGGCGGAACACCCTGCACTCAGCGGAGCCGGTAATACACAGGCGTGCCAGGTTTACCCCGGCCGTGCCCAATGCCTTGCGGATCTGCTCGATATCAATATTCTCGAAGTTGCCGGCCTCAGGCGCATCGCAGATCTCGACCGCCAAGACGTCCTTGGCTTCGGTCTGCCCCAGCCTCGATCACACTCGCCAGATCCGCAACGTGCACCCGCTCGGCCCGCACGACGGCTTCCGGCCAGACCTGGACGCTGGGGGCCGCTGTCGCGATCCGCGCCACGCAGATCGCCGCCAGGGCCACCACCAGTCGCTTGAGGTTCTTTGCCGTGCTGTGCATGCGTGCTTTCATTGCTCGATTGCCGTTACCGTTTACTGTTACCTATTGACCTCTGACTACCTTCGCAGGTTGCTGATCAACTGGAGAGTCTGATCAGCCGTCTGCACCGCCTGACTGTTCAGTTCGAAGTATCGTTGCGTCTGAATCAGGTCCACCAGTTCGCGGACAGGGTCGACATTGCTCAGTTCAACCGCGCCCTGCTGGATCTGCCCCAGGCCGCTCTCCGTCGGATTGGCGACGATCGCGTCGCCCGACGCATCCGTTCCCATGTAGAGGTTCTTGCCGATCGTCATCAGGCCGGCTGGGTTGATGAACCTGGCCAGCTGGATCTGCCCGGCCTGCGAGAAGTTCGTCTGGCCCTGCTGACGGACCAAGATCTGACCAGCCGAGTTGATCTGCACATCCTGCACGTCCTGCCCGATCGTAATCGCCGGGTCCAGCATCGAGCCTTCGCTGTTGGCCAAGACGAGTTGGCCGTTGGCGTTGAGCGTGAAATTGCCGGCCCGCGTGTAAGCGGTGACTTCCTGGCCGCCGTCCCAGGTCTTGACCTGGAAGAACCCGTCGCCCTGGATGGCCAGATCAAACTTCTGGTTGGTCACGTCGATCGAGCCCTGGGTGAAGTTGATCTGCGTCCCCGAGGCATTCGTGCCCAGGCCCATCTGGATGCCGGTAGGAATCGGATTGTTGCCGGCTGCGTTCTGCGTGCCCGGCTCGACGCGTGTCTGGTAGAAGAGATCCTCGAAGTTGGTCCGCGAGCGCTTGAAGGCGGTCGTGTTGATATTGGCAAGGTTGTTGGCCAGGACGTTGAGCTTCGTGTCCAGGGCCCTCATACCTGTTGCGGATGCGTATAATGCTGTAATTGCCATATCCGTTCCTCAAAGCGGGCTACCATCACCCGCCTGCTTGACTCTCAGCCGCCGCTGAACCCTGTCTGGCTTTTGCCGTTACTCAGCACTCAGGACTCAGCACTCAGCACTCAGCACTCGCCGTCAAACCGGCTTGGCCACTTCATTGACCAGCCGGCCCAGCGAGGCGTCCTGCATCGAGATCATCTGGGCATTGAGCTGGTAAGCCCGGCTGGCCTCGATCATCGTAACCAGTTCGCCCATGGGCTCGACGTTGCTGCGTTCGACCGCCCCGGGCCGCAGATTCGGCTGACTGATCGTCCGCGGTTCGCTGTCCGCTTCGACCAGCCCCTTGCCGATCTTGCGGAAGGTGGCCGGATCATCGAACTCGACGACCTTCAGATTGGCGATCGACTGGTTGTCGGCCAACACCCTGCCGTCGGATGTCAGACGCACGTCCCTGGCATCGTCGGGGACGTAAATGGGACTGCCCTGCTCGTCGAGCACAGGCAGGCCCTCGTTGACCGTGACCAGCCGGCCTTGTGCATCGAGCGAGAACTGGCCGTCGCGGGTGTAGCGAACGCCGTCAGCCGCATCGACCGCGAAGAACCCCTTGCCGTCGATCATGGCATCCAAACCGTTGCCGGTGACGTCAGCCGCACCGGTCGACCAGTCGGTCGCGGTACGATTGACCCACACACCACCGGTCATGTCATCGAGGAGAGGGTTGCGGGTGGCGCCGCTGCGTGTGCTCGCCTCAACGAGGCGTTCACTGAAGGTAGCCACGTCGCGCTTGTAGCCGGCCGTATCCACGTTCGCCAGGTTGTTGGCAATCACGTCCTGGCGATACTGGTTGACCAGCATTCCCGCGGCAGATTGGTACAGTCCGTAAATCACGCCTTCGGCTCCGGCGAATTTCCCTGCCGGACAGCCTTGTCCGGCCTTGCTGCTTGCGACGCCCGCGAGTCGCGGGTCTCGCATGCCGCCACCTGCGTCATGTAGGCGGCCGCCGCCTGCCTGGCAGTTGCAAGGATCCGTGCGCCCAGCGTTGCCCAATCCGTGGGCGTGTATTCTGCGGCCTCCGTTGCCGACCCGCGTGTGAGAGAAGGATGTCTCATGGCGCACGGTTCCTTGTACCTGACAGACACACCAGCATCTGCCTCACTGCTATAGCAGGTGGCGTGCCAAAGATGGGTTCGGCAGCAGATTTCGCGGGCAACGGATCCTCCCTGGCGCATAACAGTCGCCCGGAAGGCAACTTACGGCACGCCTCGGAGTCTTTGCGTTCTGTCGGGGGCGTCACGGAACTCGGGGCCGAGTTTTCGGGGGACGCGCAGCTCCTGCCGTATGGGGGCAAACATTGCGCGTTCAAGAGGCTTACTGGAGGTACGTGTAGCGTAGGGGAAGAAGGCAATCCTTGCACTGGCACCAGGCGGAGCCTGCCACCGGGAAGGGCACGGCTCAGGGGCGCTGCATATAGGCTGAAGTCGTTATGAAGAACAACGGCGTCGCGTAAACCGATGATCCCCGCGACGCCGCTGGCGATAGCATCTGGCAGATTCCGGCAGCGTTGCTAGAACAGAACTTTCCCCCAGTTGGCAATCAGGGCCTGGAGGTCGCCGACGTTGACGTACCCGTCGCCATCCAGATCCGCCGCGTGGCCGGTTGCATGAGTACCCCAGTCGGCTACCAGCGATTGAAGGTCACCGACATTGACCTGGCTGTCGTGGGTGATATCGCCCATCATGTAGGCAGGCACGGCGACCGTGACGGTGAAACTCTGCCCGTGCCAGTCCGTGGTGAAGACTTCGAAGACCAGCGGCTGATCCGAACACAGTGTCAGCGTCGGCACGGTAAAGGATGCCGAACTACCAACCTCAGCCAGAAGGATGGAGCCGACGCACTTACCGCTTACCTGATTCCATGAGTAATAAGCAACCTGGTACTCGGGGTCACAAACAACGCAAGTCATGTTGGTCAGCGGAGCCGTCCAGCCCTCATAGACAAAGGCTGGAGCAATAACATAAATAGGCGGCGGAGGCGCTGCCTCCAAAGCGCTAACATAGGAAACGCAACACGCCAGAACCACCAGACCAACGCAAAGTCTGCAGCGTTCCACGTCCAGCCCTCCGACGACCCTTGAGGATGCCCCTTGCACGAGACGCAAGACACGCGCACACGCGGCTTGCCTGCCACGTGCGCGCGGCCAAAAGTTCTATTCGAAAATACTCAACTCTTGCCCCAGTTGCCGGCAAGCAGCTGTAGATCGGAAACGTTGATGCAGCCATCACTGTTGAGGTCCGCGGCAGCCAGGAAGCCCGCGTCCCCGTCGCACAGGCCCCATAGGGCGACCAGTCCCTGAAGATCGCCGACGTTGACGTGGCCATCGTCGTTGACGTCGCCCGCGGGACGCCGGCCGAGACTGGGCAGAAACTCAACATCCACAGCCCCGCTGTCATAGACAGCCAGGTACGTGCCGGCGTCACCCGGCAAGGTCGCAGCGGCGTAGACGGACTCTGTCGCGCTGCCCGAAGGGGCCGGCGTGAACTGGCCCACGCGGTTATTGGTGAGCAGGTAGCCATCGCAACGGATGTCCAGCGTCCCGTACCCGGCCGTGTCGACCAGCGCGACGTCCGTCGGCGGGTTGAAGGCACCATAGGGCACCGGGACAAAGAAAACATCCTGCGAGGAGAACAGACCCGTTGCGTCGCGCAACAGCACCGTCACCTGCGGTGCCTCGGCATCGGCCACCACCAGGTCCGCCAGGCCGTCCCAGTTCAGATCACCCGCCGCAACCGCCACCGGCCGGGGCCCGGCATCATACGTCGCCGCCAGCGTCAGCATGCCGTAGCGATTCCGCAGCACTTTCACCGAGTCATCGCCGCTGCAGGCCACCGCCACGTCGAGCCAGTTGTCGCCGTTAAAGTCCCCGATGGCAAACGCGTTCGGCTCGCTGGAGACTTCCGGGCTTCCCGGCAGCAGCACGGCCGGCAGATACAGATCCGGCTGGACCGCGAACGCACCGCTGCCGGTGTTGATCATCCGGATAACGGTGCCTTCGAGGTGATTGGCCACCACCAAATCGGGCAGGCCGTTATTGTTCAGATCGACGGCTGCAGCCGCGATCGTGCCGGCGCCGGTGTCGTAGAAGGCCGTCCGGGTGAACGAACCGCTGCCGTCGTTGGTCAGGATGGCGATACCGCCTTCGCCTTTGAGTACCACCGCCAGGTCGACGTCGCCGTCGCTGTCGAAATCGCCCGCAGCCAGCCCGATCGGCCACTTACCGGCGTCGTACCAGGCAGTGCCGGAATTGCTCATGACCGCCACACCCGCGACATACAGCCCTGGCACAGCCGCCTCGAGTTGCCCATCCCCGTTGAAGTCCGCCAGGACCATTCCACTGGCCCGCAGGGGCAACACCACGGTCCCGAGAACAGCGCTGCCGACATGCCACGCCGCCTGCGTGCTGGCTGCTGTCACGCAAAGTCCGCCGACCATCAGGGCCACACTCCACATCCATCTTGTCATGCTCGTCTTCATTGTTCTGTTCTCCCTGTTACATCAATGAAGTTCATATCCGCCTGCAGCGATTACCTGGGAACCTGCCCGTTCGCGTTAAAAAAATACTCCCAGCCGACGATATTGAGCACCGGCATGATATGCGATTGCGTCCCGATACCGGCCAGGGTCATTCTCGAAGAAAACGTCGAGCAGCGCCACTCGTTGCTCGTGCCGGAGCCCTGCGTTCCGTCGCAGGCCATGTTCCATTCCTCCCTCAGGTGCGCCTGGCCATCCCGGTTGACTTGTCCGTCCATATACATCACATTCGCGTATCCGTGGTGGCGCGTGCTCATAAAGACAAGATTGCCGTATCCGCTGTGCCAGCCATCATTGATCCCCGCCGGGAAAATACCTTGTTCGACGTAGTAGGCACTTGGCCGATAGTCCCGGCTGTCCGCCATGTAATAGACCCGGCTCGGGTCGTCGATCTGACTGGGGTTGGTTGCCTGGACAAAGCAGCCCCACTCGTAGCCGTACTGGCTGGCGTCCTCCGGATCACCCGTCTTCTGGCACAACCATAGCCGGACCTCCGCGCCAAGCATGTTACGCTGCGGCATAGACACCGGTAGGTACCGAGACGGATGGGGTACCGCCGGATTGAGCCCCCCGTAGCCTTGCTGAAGCATGGTGGCCTCGCTTATCATTCTCGTCGCAGATCGTAGCGTTCCGCTGGTCTGATAGAACGCCGCATACTTGTAGAAGATGCATTCTGGCTGGGTCGCGAAGTTCACCTCCGGGTTATCGGTAAAGAGGTTCTCCCGGTTGGCGGCCGGACAGACGCATACATCCGGCAAATTGTCGTCATCCAGCACATACCAGATGAAATGGCCCTGAGCATCGTATGCCGGCGGTCTCATCGCCAGGCCGTACGCCATGATCCAACCGATGTTGGGATCAATGTGGTTGGTGCCCGGCGGCGCATTCTGGTATGCCGGATACGGATTATGGGCGCAAACGAACCGTACACATTTGTGTACCCCATCAAGCCGTCAAAAAGCATCTCCAGGTGTGACGTACATGCGCTTGCCCGGCTCAGATCGCGGTTGGCGCCGGCTGCCGAAAGCAGCAGCGATACCGCCACCAGCACACATGTCAGCGACACCGCCACGTCCCTGATCGTAAAGCCGCCTCTTCGACCGATCCCAAGCATTCTCATTGCCGGTCCCTCGCTGTAAGACTCTCTGCTCTTGTCTCCCTGTTCACTTGCGTACGCACGATTGAGTGAATCCTTGGTCCCTCCTTTCCAAATGCCACCGTTTCGTCTCAGCCTTGGCCGGGGTTTCTTGCCGTCATTGCCGACGACACTTTCCACCCCCGGTTCACCGGGCCGCAAACCCGTCCGCGTTGAAGAAATACTCCCAGCCCTTCGCGCACAGCACGGGCATGATGTGACTCTGACCGTGTATGTACGCAAGTGGGATATCATCCGCGAAGGTAGCGCATCGCCACTCGTTGCTCACGCCGGACCCGGCCGTACCGTCGTAAGCCATGTTCCAACGCTCATCGGGATGAGTCTGGTTGTCCCGATTGACCTGGCCGTCCAGATACATCACATTGGAACAGCCATAGTGACGCGATCCCAGCAGCAACTTGTTGCCAAGGCTTACGTACCATCCGTCGGAATTGGCCGCACCGGGCCAGCCATCTGCGTAAGGGCGATAGTCTCGCGTGTCCGCCATGTAGAACAGACGGCTCGGGTCCTGCACCTCGGCAGGATGCACGGCCTGGACCCAGCAGTAGTGTTCCTGGGCGTGAGCGACGGGATCTGTCGGCTCTCCTGCCTTTGCATAGAGCCAGACCCCCGGAACATGCTGCTGGCTGCCAGATTCCGGCCACACGTTATCAGCAGGCTGAGACAAGCTGCTTATATAAGGCCGCTGGCGAAGGGACCGGTGCGTTCCTGCCACCACGACTCGTCGACCCAGCATAGACGGAAACCACAGGCGTTGCAGCACGGCACGTACATGACGCCTGGTAGAAGGCGGCATACTTGTAGAGGGTACTCTCAGGATTGCCCGGATCGGTCTCGGCGTTAGGCAGATCGAAGAGATTGCCGTAATTGGCAGCCGGACAGACAACAACGTCAGGCAATTCATCCTCATCCAATCGCCGTCCAGTCAAAATGCCCGTTGCTGCGCGTATTCGGCGGGGTTCAGGCTCAACCCGTACGTCAAAATCCATCCGATGCTGGGGTCAAAGTGTCCGATATTCACTATGCGACGGAAAATAGTCGGGAAAGGGGCTGTTGGGCGGAAATGAATTGTAGGCGTTCACGTACGCCGTCAGCCCGTCAAAGAGCATCTCCAGATTCGACGTGCACATGCTCGCCTGACTCAGATCGCGATTGGCCCCGGCCAGGGACGACAGCAATCCCACCGCGATGACCAACGTGCAGGTCATCGCGACCAGCAAGTCCCTGATCGCGAACCCGAGATTCGAACTATGATGTTTTAATAAGTATCTCATTGTCATCCTTCGTTCCCTACTCGGATTGCCACTGTCCCCCTGGGATCGGATCCACATCCGACTCTGGCTCGGCCAGATACGCGTACTTCAGCATGCCGTCATCGCCGTCCCAGTACACCACGCCGATGCCGCCTGTTGAATCCATCGCCCCCGCCAGCGCGCCGGCCTGCATCCGATACACATCGCCTGGGTGCCGATCGTGTCGATGACCTCGATCTGCCATTGGCCCGCAACCAGTCTGGCATGTTTCGAGCTGACCGTGCAGACCGTCAGCGTAGATCACGTGCACCACTCCGGCTGCATCGATCAGGATCCTCGGGAACGTACCGACATAGCCGGTGGATGTACCGCCGCCGTCGATCGTCTGGCGTTGCCAGCCGTTGCCCGACCGCGTCAGGTAGTTCAGCCTGTAATATGGCCACAGCGTGGTGTAAACGATGTGCGGCTGGCATTCGGCGTCCACGGCGATGCTGGGCCTGCCGGTCTTTACCCACCACCCCCTGGTCCACATCAATCATCGACAACGAACGGCCCTCCTGCCGGTCCCTTGGCATACATCAGCGTGCCCCAGCTGCCGCTCTCATAGTATTGGATCGTCTGCAGTTGGCCATCGCTGTCAAAAACGGCGTCGCCGTCAAGACGCAAGATATCGGTCCCGGCAGGAGAAGCTATCAAGCAGCATCTGCATAAACAGGCCGGAGGCAATCAGATCGTCGGCGGCACTATCCGGCCCGGCTTGCCGCAGCAGGTTGTAGCCGACCTGCATACTGGCGTCAAGTCGAGAGGACCAGCCGCAGTTGAAAACCCAGTTGACATGGCCGGCCGTATCAACAGCCATTCCGCAGATCTCACCGCTGATGTTGTAGTACCCCGGCACTTCATACGTCTGCCAGGCCGTCCCATCGAAGACCGCCATGGGGGCATTTCCTCATAACAGGCCAGAGGAAGGTCCGGCCATGTACACCAATCCCGCCAGACGTCGCCAGATGGACGGTCTCCGGCACCCCCGAAGTGCTGACCCTCGCCGGCGCTCCCCACCGTCCACTGGCCGCCGGGCCCCGCCGCATGGCCGCAGGCATGCGTCACGTCCACACCGGTACTGAATACACGTGTGCGGCCGGTCCTGCCCGTCAAAGGTCATGGCCGGAGATACATGAAACGGTGCGTCTGGCGCTACCTGGGGGGCACCGCGGTGATCGAATGAATCTGCCACTGCCCCTGGGCAGGCAGACCCGCCATCAGCAGGACTATGGCTGCCCCAGCACACACTCCCAACCTGGTCGCACCGCTTAAGACGTCCCATAAACTATCCTCCTTGGCATGAAATACAGCGATTAAGCGGACAAAATGCTGGCCACCGGCACTACGGGCGCAGCGAAGCGGCACCTGCTGCCGGGTCCTCGGACAAAAAGGATCGTGAACAGGAATGAAGTCGGCGCAGCTGTTGAGGTAGTAACACATGCTGCTAGCCCTTCCCGCCTGACACCCGGGCAGTCGCGGAAAACGACTCGGTCAGTGCAGCATGCGAATCTACCTAAGGTGCCGACGCACACGATATTAAGGATTTTTGTCGGCTTGTAAAGGAAATCTTTCGCGATTCCGAAAATGAGACATGGCAGGCATTCCACAGCCCATGCAGCGGGGGGACCGACGGCCCCGCTGGCTGGCAAGAAGCAGCGTCGATGGCGACGTGCCCTCCGCGCCGGCCGGGCTGGCGACTTCGGCCTTGTCGTCACGGCATTTGCGGGTACCATCGGCGCACTTTGCAGAGATTAACTGGACCTTACAGGAAGGAATCTTGACCATGACCAAGGTTCGCGCGACGAATATCACCTGGCACCACGGGCACGTCGACCGGCCCGGCCGCGAAAAACTCCTCTGCCAGAAAGGTGTAACGGTGTGGCTGACCGGCCTGCCGTCCAGCGGCAAGAGCACCATTGCCTTCACACTTGAACATGCCCTGGCCGAACGCGGCCGGCTGGCGTACGTGCTCGACGGTGACAACATCCGTCACGGCCTCAACAAGAACCTCGGCTTTTCGCCGGAGGACCGCGAGGAGAACATCCGCCGTATCGGCGAGGTCGCCAGGCTGTTCACCGATGCCGGGGTGATCGCCATTACCAGCTTCATCAGCCCCTACAAGGCTGACCGCGACAAGGTCCGCGAGCTGATGGCGGACGGCGACTTCATCGAGGTGCTCGTCGACTGCCCGGTCGATGTCTGCTCCGAGCGCGACCCCAAAGGCCTCTACAAGAAGGCCATGGCGGGCGAGATCAAGCAGTTTACTGGCGTCAGTGCCCCCTACGAGGCGCCCGAAAAGCCAGAACTGGTGATTCACTCGGACAAGTGCACCGTGCAGGAAGCGGCGGTCATGCTGATCGAACTGCTGGAGAGGCTCGGGAAGATTCCGGCTCTTAGGGAATAGAGGGGTCTTTTGGCTGCCTGAGGGCGGAGATCTCGCCAATTACAGCCATGGGTTCGCGCGTCTGTCGCGTAGAGATCCTTCGCTTCGCTCAGGATGACATTTTGACGCCGATCTCAGCGGTTGGAGTCGGGTGGCCATAGATAAGAACACACGGAGAAGGCTTCCGCTTATAGCAGGAACCTTCTCCGTGTTTTAATTGCATTTGCGGCTATGTCACGCCTGCGGGATCGGCTTAGGCATCTCGCCGGCGAACGCTTCGAAATTCTGCCAGAGCACCTTGTCGAGCACCTCCTGCGGCAGCTGCAGGCCGTGCAGCTCGGTCCGGCCGTTCGAGCCAGGTTGCGGCGGCTGGTCGACGCCGGCATCGCCGCAGGCTGGTGAAGGTCTCGTCGGTCTCCAGGAACAGCCGGATCATCTCGGCCTTGGCGCGGGCCAGCCGCAACGAGTTGTCATCGGAGATGTCCGTCCCGTAGAGGATCCGGTCCTGCCATTTGATGAAGAACTCTCGGGACTTGTCCGGATCGTCCGAGCAGTAATACAGGTACTCATCGGCAATCGCCATATCGACGCGCATCTTGGGGAACCGCGCAAACAGCCGGCCCAGTCGGTCCAGGTCCGGCGAGAGGAACAGGAAATGCGCGAACGCGATTCGCAAATTCGGATGCCGTGCGAGAACCGCTTCGGTCTGGCGGAAACATTCCTCCTGCGGCGGCAGGTTGGCTGTATGACCCTTCACGATCAGCCCACCAGTAGTCCAACGGGTCCGCCATGTGCAGTGTGATCGGCACGTCCATCTCTTCAGCCCTGGCCCAGAACGGCCGGAAATAATCGTGGTCGATTGGCGGCGTCTTCCATTGCACGCACCAGCCGGGCTTGCCTTCCATCATCTTGACGCCGTCGTAGCCTCTGGCGATCAGATCCTCGAGCAGTTGCACGCGATACGCCCCGTCGCCGCTTTCCAGTTTCGCCGGATCGTGCGGGAGCATTCCGAATGTGTAGAACTTCTGCGGCGCCTCGCGTTTGCGGTCCAGACCTTCCGGTTCCCGGCCGGTCAGGATGTTCGCCTTGGTGTAGTTCACCAGTTCCAGGATCTTGTTGTAATGCTCGACAGGCATCCTGTACCTGTAGTGCACGTGCGCATCGATTACCTTCGCGACCTTCCACTGTATCTGTTCCATTTTCGCACCTCGACATCATCGACAAGCCCAAACACATCCAGGACACTGAACCGATTGTACGCCACGGCGCGAAGACCTCCACT
Source organism: uncultured Planctomycetota bacterium (assembly GCA_963787325.1). Taxonomy (GTDB): domain Bacteria; phylum Planctomycetota; class Phycisphaerae; order UBA1845; family JANYLN01; genus CAWBCK01. The sequence continues at coordinate 2,769,160 of CAWBCK010000005.1, read as the reverse complement.
TGCCCGGCGTTTTTCCTGCCCCTTGCATTGCCGGCGACGCTTTCCGTATAGTGGCGAATTCAACTGTGATATTGATCCTTCATGAAGGCCTGCTATAGAGCACTTTCCTGATCGCATCTCCCAGTTGCAGCGTATCGTTCGGCTCTCCCCGGTACTGTGCCGTGGCCGTCTGGGTACGCACTGTACTGTTAAGAGAGGATATTCCTTGAAGTTTTCCAACCTGGATCTTTGTGATCCGATTTTGTCGCCGTTGCCGCTGAAGGCTACACCACCCCCACCCCCATTCAAGCCAAGGCCATTGGTCCGATCCTCGAAGGACGAGACCTGTTGGGCTGTGCCCAGACGGGCACGGGCAAGACGGCTGCGTTCGCGCTGCCGGTCCTGCACCGACTGTTCGCGGCACCGGCTGGCGAGGCCGGACGGATTCGCTGCCTGGTGCTCTGTCCGACCCGGGAACTGGCGACCCAGATCGCCGGCAGCTTCACCACCTATGGTCGTCACCTGCCGCTGCGAAACACCGTCATCTTCGGCGGGGTCAACCAGAACCCGCAGGTTCGGGCCCTTCGCCGCGGGGTCGACATCCTCGTGGCCACGCCGGGACGCCTGCTGGACCTGATGAAGCAGGGGCATGTGGATCTGCGTAGCGTCGAAGTGCTCGTCCTGGACGAAGCCGACCGCATGCTCGACATGGGCTTCATCAATGACATCCGCAAGATTATCCGCAAGGTGCCTGCTGAGCGTCAGACGCTGCTGTTCTCGGCGACGATCCCGAATGAGATCCAGCAGCTGGCCAGTTCGATGCTGAAGGAGCCCGTAACGGTTCGTGTCACTCCGGAGGTCGCCACGGTCGACCTCGTGGAAGAGGCCGTCTACTTCGTCGAGAAGCGCAACAAGCCGTTCCTGCTGGCACACCTCGTGGACAACCTGCCGATGATCCGGGCGATCGTTTTTACGCGGACAAAGCACGGTGCCGACAAGGTCGTACGCCATCTGCACAAATGTGATATCCGGGCCGAAGCGATCCACGGCAACAAGAGCCAGAACAACCGGGACCGCACACTGGACAATTTCCGTAACAACAAGACACCCGTGCTGGTCGCCACCGACATCGCCTCGCGCGGCCTGGACGTCGACGGCGTTACCCACGTCGTCAACTACGACCTGACGCACGAGCCGGAAACCTACGTGCACCGTATCGGCCGGACCGCTCGGGCCGGAGCGTCCGGCACGGCGATCGCGTTCTGCGACCGCGACGAGATGTCCAATCTTCGCGCGATCGAGAGACTTCTGCGCCGGCAGATCCCCGTGTGCGACGATCATCCGGAATATCCGGCTGCTTCGCAGACCAGCGAATCGCAAGGCCAGGCCCCTCGCAGGCCGTCAACCCGACCCTCGCATCGCAGATTTCTCGCGCAGCGGGTCCGCTCGCCCGTCGTCGTCGTCGAGCAGACGGCCAGGCCGCGACGCCCGAGGGCCAGCCGACCACTCGCCGAGCCAGTCATCTGACAGGCCCGCAGGCCAGGGTGGCAGGCCGCGTCGGCCTCAGCGTCGTCGCCGGTCGGCTGCCAGGAGTGTCGGCCGCTGAATCTTCGGACAGGAGCGTAGGCTGCGCCTGCGACCTACGCTCTTGCTCTTTTGGCTCGAAAATACTCGATCGTCCTGGCAAGCCCCTCGCGCCGTGATACCCGTGGTTCCCAGCCGAGCAGTTTCCTGGCCAGCGTGATATCCGGGCACCGGACGTTCGGGTCGCCCTCGCGGCCGGGTACATGCTCGATCCGCGACTTCGAGCCGGTCAGTTCGATGACCTCTTCGGCGACCTGTCTGATCGACACCTCATCCGGATTGCCGACGTTGACCGGCTGCGTGTAATCGCTTGCCGCCAGACGCAGCAGCCCCTCGACCAGGTCATCCACGTAGCAGAATGACCGCGTCTGCTTGCCCTCGCCCTGGACGGTCAAGAGGTTCACCCGCCAGTGCCTGCATGGCGAAGTTGGAGATCACTCGCCCGTCGTCGGCCCGCATACCCGGTCCGTAGGTATTAAATACTCTCGCGATCCTGATGGGCAGTCCGTGCCGACGATGAAATGCGGTGATCATGCGCCTCGCCGAATCGTTTGCCTTCGTCGTACGGGCTGCGAATGCCGATCGGATTGACGTTGCCCCAGTACGTTTCGATCTGGGGATGCACCAGCGGATCGCCATAGCACTCGCTTGTCGATGTCTGCAGAAACGTCGCCCCTTTCGCCAGAGCGAGGTTCAGCATGTTCAATATCCCCTGGCTGCACGTCAGCATGATCTCCAGTGACAACCGCTCAAAATCCTCCGGCGACGCCGGGCACGCCAGGTTGAAGACCGCCGTACACCGGGACCTGCACGTCGATCGGCTGGCTGATGTCCGCCTCGAGCCACGTGAAGTTGGCATGCTCCTGCAACGCAGCCGCATGGCCCCGCTGGCCAGACGCGAGGTTGTCGATCCCGATAACGTTTTCACCCTGTTCAAGGAGTCGCTCGCACAGGTGGAATCCCACGAACCCCGCGGCACCGCTGACGACGATTGCCATGACTGACTCCGTTACGATCGATGGTTACCACAGCCTTGCGCCATTGCAGGACCATGAAAGCCTTCGCATACCGCTATTCGACCTGCCGGCCCTCTGCCTCGCTGCAATGGAACCCGCCGGCCATCCTTGGTAGACTACACGAGTCTGAATCTGGAAGGACCATAGTATGCGGATTACCGTCATTGGAACAGGATATGTCGGTCTTGTCACGGCCGTCTGTCTGGCTGACAACGGCAATGACGTCGTCGGTTACGACGTTGACGCCAAAAAGGTTGCGATGTTGCAGGCCGGCGATCTGCCGATCTACGAGCCGGGCGTCTCCGACCTGCTCCGCGTAAACCTGCACGCCGGCCGGATCCGCTTTACCACCAGCGAGGAGGAAGCAATCGAGCACGGCCGGCTCATCTTCCTGGCTGTCGGCACGCCGTCTCAGCCGGATGGTTCGGCCGACCTTTCCGGCATTGAGCAGGTCGTCACAGCCATCTGCCAGCACATTCGCGAGCCCAAGGTGCTGGTCATCAAGTCGACGGTACCGGTCGGCACGGGCGACCGGCTGCAGGAGATGGTCGCGCGGCTCACACCGCAGACGGTCACGGTCGCCAGCAATCCCGAGTTTCTCAAGGAAGGCACCGCCCTGGACGACTTCCTTCGCCCGGACCGGGTTATCATCGGTATTGCGGACCGGGATACCGGCGAGGTACTTCGCCGCCTTTATCTGCCGTTCGTCCGCAACGCAAAGCCGATCCTGCTGATGAGCCGCAGGGCGGCCGAGATGAGCAAGTACGCCGCCAACGCCTACCTGGCCATGCGGATCAGCTTCATCAACGAAATTGCCGGCATCTGCGAGAAACTGGGCGTCGACGTCGACGAGGTCCGCCGGGGCATCGGAACCGACAGCCGGATCGGGAACCATTTTCTCTACCCGGGTCCCGGCTACGGCGGCTCGTGCTTTCCCAAGGACGTGCAGGCCCTTGCCCACGTCGCTCGCGACAGCGGCGCCGAGGCCTCACTCGTCGAGGCGACCCATCGCGTCAACCAGCGTCAGAAGGGCCTGCTGTTCGAAAAGGTGAGCCGGCGGTTCGGGCAGGACCTGGCCGGCAGGCGATTCACTTTGTGGGGCGTGACCTTCAAGGCCAAGACCGACGACATCCGCGAGTCGCCCGCCCTGCCGCTGATCGACAGCCTCCTGAAGGCTGGCGCCAAGTTGTTCGCACGACCCCGAAGGCCTGACCAACCTCGAATGCCGCTATGGCCCGCAGGTCTGCTACCAAGCCGACCCGTACGCCGCCCTCGACGCCGCCGACGGGTTGCTAATCATTACTGAATGGAATACATTCCGTTCGCCGGATTTTGGTAGAATGCGGTCAGCAATGAAGACACCCGTAATCTTCGACGGCCGTAACCTTTACGAGCCTGCCGAATTACAGACGGAAGGGTTTGAATACCATAGCGTGGGCCGGGCATCGGCAGGGCCTCCGCCGGCCGCGCCATGAGGCAACCATGAGCACCCGCCAGTTACAGTCGCATACACCGCAGCCGGACCAGCACACCGCGCCGTCCGGCCGTCATCCGCTGGCGGACTTTTTGAAACTGGCTCGCCCGCATCAGTGGGTCAAGAACGTCTTCGTCTTTCCGGCCCTTGTCTTCGGGATGAAGATGGGCGATGCGGCGGCGGTGACGCGCGTCGGTCTGACGTTCGTCGCTTTCTGCCTGCTGAGCAGCGGCATTTACGCCCTCAACGACGTCTTCGACCGCGAAGAGGACCGCCTCCATCCGAAGAAACGCAACCGCCCTGTCGCTGCCGGCCGTGTCAGCGTGCGCACCGCGATGATACTGGCCATCGGCCTGCTGGCCGCCGGCCTGATCGTCTGCGGCCTTGCAGGCAACGGCACGGTCGCCCACCGGGGTGTACTGGTGATCGGCATTGTCTATGTGGGCCTCATGCTGGCCTACAACGCCTTCCTCAAGCACCAGGTGATTCTGGACGTGATGGCGATCGCCATCGGATTCGTCCTGCGGGCGACCGCCGGCGCGTTCGCCGCCGCCAGCGATCCGATCATCTCGCCGTGGCTGCTGGTCTGCACGTTTACCCTGTGCCTGTTCCTGGGGTTCGGCAAGCGGCAGTGCGAGCTGGGGGCGTTCGGCTCGCCCGCCGAAGCCGCCAACCACCGCTCCACGCTGATCCACTATACGCCCGTACCTGCTGTCGCACCTGCTGACGATCTCGGCGGGCATTGCGGTGCTGACGTTCCTGTTCTACACGCTCGACCCGCAGACCCAGGCGAAGTTCCACGGCAAGCTGTTCATCTTCACGACCCCGCTGGTGTTCTACGGCGTTTTCCGTTACACGATGCTGGTGCAAGGCGGCCGGGTCAGCGGCCCGAACGAGATCCTGCTGGCTGACAAGCCGTTCCTGATCACGGTCGCCCTCTGGGCGGTCGTCGCCATCGTAATCGTCTACTATGGCGGAACCCTCGAAGCCATCGGCCGGCAGATCACGGGCCAGGCACAGGCCGTATCGCCCCCACCTCTCATTTACTGAAGTGACCCGATGCCATCAAACAGAAGCCTTGTCGTCAGCATCATCATCCCCGCCTATAACGAGGCGGGCACGATCCAGCAGTTGCTGGACAAGGTCGCCGGCGTGCCGCTGGCCTTCGACCAGGCAGATCATCATCGTCGACGACGGCAGCCGGGACGAGACATGCCGCCGCGTCGACGAGTGGCTGACCCGCAATCCCGCAATCGATGCCCGACTGATCCGCCAGCGGGTCAACGCGGGCAAGGGCACGGCCGTCCGCACCGGCATCGCCGCCGCCGCCGGCGATATCGTGCTGATCCAGGACGCCGACCTTGAATATCACCCCAGCGACTATCCCGCGCTGCTCGAACCGATTGTCGCCGGCGAGGCAACCGTCGTCTACGGCTCGCGAATGGCGCCGCACAGCCGGCCAAACTGGATCAGCCGGGGACAGTGGATCGCCAATCGCATTTTGACAGGCCTGACCAACCTGCTATGCCGTTCGAACCTGACGGACATGGAGACCTGCTACAAGGCCTTCCGCCGCGAGGCAATCGAGGCCTTGCCGTTGACGGCCGCCAGGTTCGATATCGAGCCCGAGATCACGATCAAGCTGCTCCGCACCGGCCACAGAATCGTCGAAGTTCCGATCACCTACGAGGGTCGCAACAAGCAGCAAGGCAAGAAGATCAAGTGGCACGACGGACTGCACGGCCTTTGGGCGATCCTGAAGTATCGGTTTTTTGTCCGTAGTCCATAGTCCGTTGTTGGGAATCCGCAGTCCGTTACAATCGCAGTTCAGGGGAGATGCCTGCTCAGCACACAACGGACAACAAACAACGGACCACTTAGTCACAAGATAGACGCAACTGACGGAAAGGTTTGCACGACAAAATGAACAAAACCCGCTGCGGCGTTATCTTCGACATGGACGGCGTGCTGATCGACTCCTACGAGCAGCACCGTGTCTCCTGGCAGCGTATGGCCAAAGAGCATGATGTCGAGATGACGGACGACCAGTTCGCCACCACCTTCGGCAAGACCAGTCGTGACATCATCCGCACCTTCTGGGGCGACAATGTCACCGACGAGCAGATCCGCCAGATGGACGATCGCAAGGAAGCCATCTTCCGCGACCTGCTCCAGGAGCATCTGCCCGTCATGCCCGGCGCCCTCGAACTGATCGACGACCTGCTGGCCAGCGGCTTTAAGATCGGCATCGGCTCATCGGGTCCCGCCGAAAACGTCCGACTCGTTACGGAGCAGATGGGCCTGGTGGGCAAACTCACCGGCGTGACCAACGCCAAGCATGTAACGCGAGGCAAACCCGACCCGCAGGTATTCCTGCTGACCGCCGAGAAGATGGGGGTGGCCCCGCAATGCTGCGCGGTTGTCGAAGACGCCGTCCACGGCATCACCGCCGCCCGGCGCCGACATGAAGGCGATCGGCCTGACCGGCACCGTCAGTCGCCAGGCCCTCCACGAAGCCGACCTGGTGGTCGACCGCCTGACCGATCTGAATGCCAGCCGTATTGCCGATCTGATCGACCGGGCCCAGCAGGCCTGAAAGAGAGAAGGCGACCTGTCCTCGGACAAGTCCCAAGGATCGGCCGCCTTGCGATTCTTCTGCGTTATGCCATAACTGCCGGTGCCAGCCTCACTTCGTCAGTTTACGCATACTGCTCGATCAGCTTGTTCAGGTCCGAGCCGACCTTCGCCGCTGTTCGCTCACGAGTCTCGCGGATGATGTCCATCAATGTCGGCCGGATGTTCTGGTAGAACACGCCGGTGTACAGATGCTCCTCATCCATCGCCAGCGACATCGCCGCCAGCCGGTTGGAGGTCACATGCTCAGCCGGAATCGGCTGCACCCGCTGATCCCATGTTTCCTTCATGTTGTTGAAGGTAACGCACGGGTTGAGAATCTGAATGACTGCCAGGCCTGGATGCTCGATCGCCTGCGTCATGATGTCGAGCAGCTGCGGGATCTTCAGGGCATATGCCCGCGCGAAGAACGACACGTCGTATGCCAGGCACATCAGCGCCGGGTTAAGCGGCCGCTCCGGCAACCGGTTCGGCATCGACTTGGACCGCGTCCCGGGCGGCGTCGTCGGCGAAGCTTGCCCTTTGGTCAGGCCGTAGATCTCGTTATCGAGAACCAGCACCAGCATCTTGGGGTTACGGCGAGCAGCATGCGGCAGGTGCCCGCCGCCGATACTGAAGATATCGCCATCGCCGCCGACCACCACGTGTGTCAGTTCGGGATTGGCGACATAGCCGCCCAGTGCCACCGGGATCGCCCGGCCGTGCACCGTATGGAACCCGTATGTTCCCATGTACGCCGCCAGCCGGGACGAACAGCCGATACCGCTGGTCAGCATGACGTTCTCCGGCGCGATGTTCTGCGCCTGGAGCACCTTGCGCAGTGTCCCCAGGATGCCGTAACTGCCGCACCCCGGACACCATACCGGCTTGATACCGGGCGTGACGAACGGCGAGGATGACGCCGTGGCTGTTGACGCCGGAACCGTTCCCGTAACGGCCTCCGCCTTATGCACGATATTCCTGTCAGTCCGCGATGCTGCGGATTCCATTATAAATCTCCTCTGGGGTAAACGGCGTCCCGTCGCACTTGGTCCACGATACAAACTGCCCATCCCACTGCCCGAACGTCTGCGACTTGAGATACTGGGCAAACTGCCCGCCATGGTTGCACTCGGGCACGAGAATCCGCCGGCACTGTCGCAGCATTCGCTGGATGTGCCGCATCGGCAAGGGCTGCAGCAACCGTGGGTGCATCGCCACAACCGGAATCCCGTTCTCGCACGCACGGGCCACAGCTTCACGGATGACGCCCTCCGTGCTGCCCCAGCCCAGCACGCCAATTGAGCCCTTCGGGTCGCCCCACCAGCGAACCATCTCATCCTGGTCCGTCAGTGCCAGTTCCATCTTCTTCGCCCGCCGCGCCATCATCGCCCGGCGGTTCTTGATGTCCGTGCTTGGCAGGCCGCGCTCGCTGTGTTCCAGACCGGTCGTCGAATAGGTCCCGCCTGGTGTACCCGGGATCGCCATCGGACTTACGCCGGTTTCCGAAGCAGCGAACCGCAGGAATGGTTTATCGCCGGGCTGGAACGTCGCCCGGTTCTCAATCTTCACCTTGTTCAGGTCGAGTTTCGGCACCGTCGAGATCCGCGTAATCAATGCCTGATCCGACAGGACGATCACCGGTACCTGCAGCCGTTCCGCCAGATTGAACGCCCGGATCATCGTGTAGAAGCTATCCTCGACGCTGGCCAGCGCCATCACAACGCGTGGCGCATCGCCATGGGCACCGTACAGCGCCAGATTCAAATCGCTTTGCTCGGTCTTGGTCGGCAGGCCCGTCGATGGTCCACCACGCTGCACGTCGACGATCACCGCGGGGATTTCCGCCATCGTGCCCAGCCCGATCATCTCGACCATCAGCGCCAGGCCCGGCCCGCTCGTCGAGGTCATCGCCTTGGAACCGGTCTGGCTTGCCCCCAGCACCGAGCCCATCGCCCCGATCTCATCCTCGAGTTGAACAACCGCCCCGCCGAAGGCCGGCAGATAGGTACTGAGCCATTCCATGATCTGCGTGGCCGGCGTGATCGGGTAGCCGCCGAAATACTTCAGCCCGGCCGCCACCGCCCCCAGTCCGATCGCCTGGTATCCCGTCAGGATCACGCGATCGACGATCTCGCTACGACGGGGCAGCTGAAGACGCGTCGGACGCACGTCCTGCTGCTGCATGTACTCCATGCCGACGTCCAGCGCCTTAAGGTTCGAGTCGATAACAGCCTCGCCCTTGTGCTTCCACCGCCCTCGGATCAGCTGCCGACACAAGTCCCGATCCAGGTTTACCAGGCTGGCGAACGCCCCGAACATCACAACATTCTGGGCGATCTTGCTACCGACCTGCTGCACAGCCAGATCTTCTCCCGGCACACCGATCGTCCGCCTCTTATCTTCGTTGACGGAAAACCGGGACGAGTCGTACACGATCAGCCCGTCCGGCTTGACCATCTCCGCCCACCGCGTATACGCCTCCTCGTTGAGCGCCAGCAGCACATCCGGCTGGTCGCCGTAACTGAGCGTCGTATCCTCGGTAATGCGCGTCTGAAGATAGGCGTGCCCGCCCCGGATCTCTGCGGGAAACGTCTGGAAAGTGTAGATGCTGTAGCCGCTTCGAGCGGCCGAACGCGCCAGAAAGTCGCCAATCGTCGTCGGCCCTTCACCTGCCTCGCCGGCTACTCGCACAACGAAATCAACCATACCGCCTCCAATCTGGTCCTTCAAACAGCGGCTCTCTGCACGACATCGACTTGCCTCCATCCAGAACTGTCGTCTTTCGCGGCGACCGCTATCCTGGAAAAACTCACGTTACCCAGCCGTGAAGGATTTCTCAAGTTTGTCATAATGGTAATAGAAGCACACACCGCAAACTGGCCAGCCCTCGTGAATCTTTGCACAAGAATCATTCCCAAAAGACGCCGAGCCTGGCAGTAACCCTGCTTATGTGCATTATACGGAGTACGCCGGTTTCGAAGCTATACGGAAATGAAAGGCATTCTGGCCTGGCGCCCCGGCACTGCTGCAGAATCGCGCCGACATTGCTACGCCAGTCACGAGGCACCGCAAGGGGTTGCGACAAATGTTACAATCTTTGCCGCAAGCCCCGCCGCCCGGATCGGCAGGCGCCCCGTTTGCCCGGCCGTTCCCCTGGCAATTCCCCCTCATCTGGCGGCGAATTTTCGTAACCGCCTGAGGGCGTTGTCCTTCTCTACCGGCTCCACTCGTGCCTTGGCGACCATCTCCTCCAACAGGGCGATGTTCTTGTCGTATGTCGGCCGATCGACCGGAAACGGGTGCCCATCCTTGCCGCCGTGCGCATAAGAAAATGTAGCCGGATCTCGCTTGCTGACCGGCCTGGCATAGATCAGGTCCGCCACAAGCGACAGACTTCGCAGCGTCGCTGCCCCAACCCCCTGCATGCCCAGCAACTGCTCGAAGGTCTCGGGCGGGTTCTCGTTGATCAACCGAGAGATCTTCTCCAGTTGCCGCGGGTTCACATCCGCCGGCAGCACCGGGTGATGGCGGGGCAGGAAAAGGTCGGGCTCGGCCGATCTTGGAATCTCCTTAAGCAGTTTGTCCGGCTGGATGTGCGAGACTTCGACCGTCGCCGCGCGGGCCTCGCCGCTTTCGCTGGCTACGAAGTTCAGCATGAGTTGCTGGTTCGCCCTGGCTTGGGCGGCGATGGCGGCGTGCGGCTCGCAGACAAAGTCCGACACCTTCTCACCGAGCCAGTGATACCGCCGGGCGTAGTTGTTCTGATCGTTCATGCCCTGCTGCACGACGCACCAGTCCATGGCGTCGTCGAAGAAGAACGAATGATGATATAGATCGTAACCATCCTGAACCGCGGCAGAATCGACCTTGGCCGCCATCCTGCTCGCGTAGATCAGCCGACTGGCAGCATCGGGCAGGCCGGCGGTCGACGCAATGGTCTCAATTTGCAGCGGCGTCTGGCGACTGGTACCTCCTTTGCCCCCGGCCACATGGATGCCAAGTTCAGTCCCCATCCGCAAATACGCCTGGCGCAGTGCCCCACATGTCACGGTCGTCAGCCCGCTGGAATGCCAGTCGAACCCCAGCACGCAGCCGAATGCCTGGAACCACAGCGGGTCGCTCAGGCGGCGCAGCATCTCCCCTGGCCCGAATTCCATGACGACGATCTGGGTAATCGAGCCAGCCAGGCGGGTCATCCGCTTGAACAGCCACGGCGGCGCGGCGCCGCCATGCAAAGGTAACTGTGCCGTGCGACGATACATTATGAACCCTTTTCCTCAGGTTATCATCCAGGCTATTGTACTCGGACATCCTGACGCCGGCATGATGGCGGTGTTTGTCCTTGGCGGCAAAAACAATACAATCGACACAATTGCGGGGACGCGGCCCGCGATGTACCTACAATTCCCCAGAACCAGGAGCGATACGATGGCGAAGGAATTCACCGGCTACCGGTTGATGGCGACCGAAAAGGGCAAGGTCGAACTGACCCCGTGGAAGGTCGACGAGCCGGGCGAGGGGCAGGTCGTCGTCCAGTCACTCATCAGCCTCGTCTCGGCTGGCACCGAGCTTAGCCGCATCCATGACACCCACATGGTCAGCCGTGGCTTTCCCAGCGCGTTCGGTTACCTCTCGTCGGGACGGATCGTCGCCGTCGGTGCCGGCGCGACCGGCTGGAAGGTCGGCGACCGCGTGCTCGCGCCGTTCGGCCACATGAGTCTACGGCCTGGTCGACGCTACGCAGCCGGGCAACCTCGTCAAAGTGCCGGACGACGTGCCGCTCGAAAGGGCGGTCTACAGCGGCCTGGTCAGCATCCCGATGCGCGGCGCGTTGTGCGCCCGGATCAAGACGGGCAAGACAGCCCTGGTGATCGGCCAGGGCCCGATCGGCCTGTTCGCCACCTGGTGGTGTAAATACTACGGCGCGGACAAGGTGGTCGCTTTTGACAAACTCCCCAGCCGGCTGGCCCGCTCCAGGGACTTTGGCGCCGACGCCGCCCTCGACCCCGGCGCCAACATGCTGGAGACGCTTAAGGGCGCCCTGGGCGATCGGGCGGATGCGGTCCTCGATGCCACCGGCACCCCTGCCGTCATCGCCAGCACCTTCGAACTGACCAGGGATAACGGCACGGCTGTCGTCCTGGGCGGCGTGCATAAGCCGGTCACCCTCGACCTGTATACCCACTTCCAGAAGCGCAACCTCACCCTCGTCGGCGCCGGCTATGCCAGCCCGGAACAGGGCACAGGCACTGAGTCGGAAAACCGCAAACTCTGCCTCGACCTGATCGCCTCCGGCCAGATGCCGGTCGAGAAGGCCACGACCCACATTGCCCCCGTCGAACAGGCACCCGAACTCTACCGCATGATGGTCGAGAAGCCGGCGGAAACCTGCGGCGTGCTCTTCAAGTGGGCGGAGTGAACGGCTGACAAGGTGACACGGTGACTGGGTGACTAGGTGAAACAACAACGGCTGACGATTTGGTGAGCCGAACACTGATAACTTGTCAATCGAGACCTGCCGAGGGCGATTCCTCTTGCGGATCGCCCTCGTTGCTTTTCGCGACGGGATCGGGTACTGGAAAGATCATGTCACAAGAGACCACAATCGCCGTCTTCGGCAGCAGTCGCCCCAAACCCGGCAGCGACGCCTATGACCTCGCCTACCAGTTGGGCGGGCAGATCGCCAGCCGGGGCTGGACCCTCTGTAACGGCGGCTACCGCGGCACCATGGAAGCCAGCGCCAAAGGGGCAAAAGACGCCGGCGGCCAGGTGATCGGCGTCACATGCAGCATCTGGAGCCGATCCGGCGTCAACGCCTGCCTCGACCGCGAGATCTGCACCGACAACCTTTATGAACGTGTTCGCACGCTCGTCGATTTGAGTAGCGCATATATCGTGCTGCCCGGCGGCACCGGTACGCTTCTTGAACTGTCGCTGGTATGGGAACTGGTCAATAAGAAGTTTCTCAAGGGCGCACCGATCATACTGCTGGGCGATTTCTGGCAGCCGATCATAGACATCGTCTCGCGAGACGATCCACGTTGCATGCACTGCGTTCAGAGTGCTATGGCCCCAGATGAAGCCGTCGACCTGATCGCCAAAACGGTCGGGTAACGGGGTGTTGGAAGCGGGCAACTCATCAAGGTCCGTATGGCCGAAAGACCAAGCCACTGCTGCTACGGTTCGGTGCTCGCCTTCACGGCACTGGCTGACTCGACGGTGCTGACTTTCCCTGTGTCCAGGTCATAGCTCGCCCCGACGATCGACACTTCTTGCCTGTGCAACGCCTCGGACAGGACTGGTCGGCTCGTTTTGAGTTGCTGGACAACGCGCCGCACGTTCTCCTTCATCGCATGCTCGACCACATCGCCGCCCTGCCCCTCGACGGCCTCGACCGCCGGCACGATGGGGTCGATGATCGCTCCGAGGTGCGCTTCGGGACGCTCCTTTGTCTCGACCGTCGCCACGGCGGCTTGGACCGCCCCGCACCGCTCATGGCCAAGCACGACGATCAGCGGCACGTGCAATTGCTCGACGGCATACTCGATGCTACCGATCGCCGCGTCGTCGGCCGTATTGCCCGCCACGCGAACGACGAAGACATCGCCGAGCCCGGTGTCAAACACGATCTCCGGTGGCACCCGCGAATCCGAACAGGCCAGCACCACAGCAAATGGACGCTGGCCCCTGGCGACCTGCTCGCGCCGCTTCACCGACTGCTCCGGGTGCTCGAGCCGGCCCTCGACGAACCGTGCGTTGCCCGCCATCAACCGGTGCCAGGCCTGCCGGGCGGATAGCTGTTCGGCAGCCGGGGAGCTGGTCGCGGTGCTGGCAACCGGCATCGCATCCGACGGGTGTGCAAGCGTACTGCAGCCCGCATTGAGCCCCATGCCCATTACCAGGCATACATCCAGCGCCCCCGCGGTCAGCCACCCGTCCATCGCAATCCGCTTCATCGCGAGCCTCCTTCTGCTGATCGGCCTACCCCCGCGTCCGAACCATATGCGTACCATCCCGTATGAGTCGAATTGCCGTCGCATCCTCTTGGCAGTAGTTTATAGGCATATCAAACGGCAGAAACCAATGTTGACAGAAAGCGAACGGATGAATCAGCCAGATCCGGACAACAAGGGAAAGGATCAAAAGGAAAAGGGCCAGCACAAACGCAGCGTAGCCGAAATCCGTAATGCAGCCAGGATCGCCGCCCAGGGACTCCGACTGGGCAAGCCCCCGGCCGAGATCATCGCCAGGCTGCGCCAGACGGGCCTGACTTACCGCGAGGCCGAGGGTATCGAAGACCACGCCCGCGTTGCCTACCAGCGCTCCCAGATACGGATCGGGACGATGCTTATGGTCTCGGCTGTCCTCTGGCTGGTCGCCGCATTCGCTGTACCGGTACTGATCCCGAGCCCCAATGCCACGCGATATTCCTGGGCGATCTTTATCGCCGCGCTTCTGCAGTGGGCCTATGGCTGGCAGCGACGCCGACGGGCCCTCCGTATCCGACCGATAAAAGGCAAGAGGTAGTCGCTGAAGCCGACCGCATAGCGAGGAACATGTGAGCAATCCAGCCGGCAACCGGGATCGCCGCCAGGTCCGTGCGATAGCACAGACCGCCCTGGAAGGCGTCCGGCAGGGTGAGCCAGAAGACCAGATCGTCACCCAACTTCAGCAGGCGGGAATACTCGAGCCGCAGGCCCGCCGGCTGGTCCAGTACGCCCGCGAGGTCGAGCTGCTGAACACCGCCGCCCATACCGCCGCAGAGGGCGTCCGCCTGGGCCGTGCTCCGCGAGAGATTCTGGACGATCTCCGCCGGATGGGCATCGACGACCTCGTCGCCGCCGGCATCGAGGAGCGTGCCCGCCGACACCATCAACGGTCGCTGCTGCGGAGCGGTACCGTCCTGCTGGGCATGGGCCTCCTCTGGCTGGCGGCGGCCGCCTCCTTGCTCATACGAGGCGGCCTCCAGGAGCTCAAACTGGGCATCTGCGGCTTCGGCCTCGGCTTTCCGTTGATCTGGCTGGGCTGGCAAAAGAGGTGCAAGGCAGCCGCTTTACATCCCATGAAGCCAACCCCCACCAAGCAGAATCGCAACGTCTAATAAAAAAAGGGGCCACCCGCAGGCAGCCCCTTTCACGATGACATTGAAATTATCCGCGACTCAGCACTGTCGTTATTTTCTTAGCGGCACGTCCGGATTGGCCTGGGCAAGCGGCTTCTCGCCCTTGAGCGCCCGCATGAGGTTCTGGCACGCCATCGTCGCCTGGCGGACGACGCTTTCGTACGTCCGGCTGGCGATGTGCGGGCTGAAGGCCACCCGCTCCGACGGCACGTCGGCAGCCAGCAACGGATGATCCTTGGTGATCGGCTCCGGCTCGAACACGTCCGCACCATAGCCGCCCAGCTTCTTGGCCTTGAGCGCCTCGGCGATATCCTTCTCGTTGACCAGGCCGGCCCGGGCACAGTTGATCACGTATGCCCCGTCGCGCATCTTGGCGATCCGGGCGGCGTTGAGCCACTGCTTGTTCTCGGCCGTCAGGTTCATATTCAAGCTCAGTACATCGCAATTCTCGGCGACCTCGTCTGCACTGGCCGCCTTTTTGACGCCATACTGCTTGGCGAACGCCTCGTCCCAGTAGACGTCATAGCCGATCACGTCCATCTCGAAGCCCTTGGCGCGTTTGGCGACTTCCTTGCCGATCCGGCCAAGACCGATAATACCGATGGTCTTCTGCCAGATCTCATGGCCGGTCGTCCGCTTCCACGTCGCCGCCTTGACGAAGTTCTGCTCATTGACGAGGTTGCGGGTCATGACCAGCAGCAGGCCGAAGACGTGCTCGGCGACAGCGGTATGATTGACGCCCGGCGTGAAGCAGACGGGGATACCCAGCTCGGTCGCTGCTTTCAGGTCGATCTTGTCGATGCCGATGCCGTACTTCGAAAGAACCTTCAGCTTGGGCAGGCATTTCTGGAGGACCGCCCTCGTATAGGCATCGTCGCCGCAAATGATCCCGTCGCAATCACCGACGAGTTTGAGGATCTCTGCCTCCGGCAGCGGGCCGCGGGCCGTCTCGATCTCCCAGCCGGACTCTTTCAACAGATCGTGATGTGCACCCGGGGTGTCCATAAACGACGTCGTCGTGATCAATACCTTCATGCTTTTTGGGCTCCGTATATGACGGCTAATCCATGCGTTTACCGCTGTGGTAACCCCTCTGCCAAACAGCCGGCGGGACTTGCAACCGAGCGGTCCTTACACTATACACGTTGCTCATCAATACTCGCAGGACGCAGCGGGGTCAATATCCAGCCGCGAGCCTCTCCCAGTGTAGCGAAGGCTGTTGCGAGTGAATTTCCTGCTTAATGAGGAACTTTAGAGGAGTTGACTCATGGCTGATGTCGCATATGTCTTCCCGGTTGAAGACCACAACAAACTGATCGCGGCTGTTTACGAGAAACGCGGCTACGACGCCGACGAGGCCGCCATCGCCGCCAAGTACTGCGGCCTGGCGTCCTGGCATGGCATCAAGACCCACGGCGGCCTGAAGGCCTTGCACCTCGACGAGATCATCGGCAGCAAGGTCGGCGGCGCCGTCCCCAAGGCCAAGATCAAGAAGATCGACAGCAAGTTCGGCGCAGTCGAAAAGTGGGATGGGCAGAAGAAACTCGGCCAGGCCGTCGCCCACGAGGCGATGACCCGCTGCTGCGAACTGGCAGACAAGTACGGCGTCGGCATCGTGGCCGTCGATAACGCCTTCCACTACCTCTGGGGCGGCGGCTACGTGATGGAAGCCGCCAAGAAGGGCTACATCGCCTACACCAACTGCACGGCCGGCCTGGCGGAAGTCGTACCGTTCATGGGCAAGGTCGCCCGTATCGGCACCAACCCGCACTCGTGGGGCCTGCCGACGACCTCTGCGATCGGCTACCCGATCGTCATCGACTGGGCGACCAGTGCCGTCGCCATGGGTCGCGTCCAGCAGCTGGCCCGCGAAGGCAAGCAGCTTCCGCCGAACTGCGCGGTCGACAAGAACGGCAACATGACGACCGATCCCAACGCGGTCGCCGCCCTGCTGCCCTTCGGTGCCCACAAGGGTTACGGCCTGGGCCTGCTGATCGAAATGTACGGCGCGTATGTCGGCGGCAATGTCCCGAGCCTGCGCGGCAAGCCGCAGGAAGGTGGCCCGCACAAGCGGACGATGTCCTTCTTCTTCCAGGCCATCCACCCCGAGGCCCTGGGCGTCGGCACGTTCAAGGACCGCAAGGAAATGGAAGAGAACGTCGCCAAGGTCCTCAAGGACATCCTCTGCGACGGCAACGACAAGTGCATGCTGCCCGGTCAGATCGAGGCCGAGGGCGCCAAGAAGAGCGAGAAGTTCGGCGGGCTGCTGTTCACCGAAAACGAGATCAAGGAATTCAAACGCGAGTTCGAAGAGGCCGGTATCCAGTGGGATCCGTCCTCACTTAAGAAAGTGGAACTGTAAAACAATAACAACAACGCTGTTTCACCGCAGAGACGCAGAGGACACAGAGAAACAAGAAAGCAAAAGCAATAACAGCGACGGCCGTTGCTGTTACTGGCCACGAAACGAAACGGAGGAATTTCCCAAATGGCCACTATTAAGGTCAAACCCGCTGGTTCGGCGCAGCACGATCTGGTCACTCTCGGCGAATGCATGATCCGCATCAGCCCGCTGGGGCACGGCCGGATCGAATATGCCAATTACATGGACGTCTGGGTCGGCGGCGGCGAATACAACGTCTCCTACGCCTGCTCGCGTCTGGGCCTCAAGACCGCATGGCTCAGCCGGAACGTCGACAACCCCCTCGGCCGGCTGATCATGAACCACGCCCGCTCGGTCGGCGTCGACGTCAGCAACGTCAAGATGGTCAAGTACGACGGCGTCGGCAAGAAAGACCGCGTCGGCCTCAACTGGACGGAAGTCGGCATCGGCCCGCGCGCCAGCGTCACCATGTACGACCGCGGCCACTCGGCCTGCAGCCACATGCAGCCCGACGACGTCGACTTCGCCAAGGTCTTCGAGAAAGAAGGGGCTCGCTGGCTGCACACCGGCGGCATCTTCACGGCGCTGGGCCCCAACTGCGCCGAAACCTGCAAGAAGGCCCTGGAGATCGCCCACAAGAACGGCGCCATCACCAGCTACGACCTGAACTTCCGCTCGAAACTGTGGACCAGTGAGCAGGCCATCGCCACCACCAAGCAGCTCGCTGCCCTACATCGACATCCTCATCGGCAACGAAGAGGACTTCCAGAAGGTGCTCGGCTACAAGGTCGAAGGCACTGACGAAAACCTGACCAAGCTGCCGGTCGAAAACTATAAGAAGATGGTGGAGCGTGTCGTCGCCGACAACACCAACATCGCCGGCGTCGGCACGACCCTTCGCGAGGTGCTGTCCGGCCTGATCAACAACTGGGCCGCGATCCTCTACTACGACGGCAAGTTCCACGAGAGCCGCAAGTATGAGAAGCTGGAAATCGAAGACCGCGTAGGCGGCGGCGACGGCTTTGCCACCGGCCTGGTCTACGGCTTCCTGAACGACCTCGGCCCGGACGGCGCCGTCAACTTCGGCGCAGCCCACGGCGCCCTGGCCCAGACCACCCGCGGCGACACCAGCATGCTGACGCTGGAAGAGGTCACCTCAGTGATGGGCGGTGCCGGCGCTCGCATCAAACGATAGAACACGCGGCTCTGGCTGCCTCCCAGTACCAGAGCGACAAATGTGCCGAAAGAATCGCCGGGCGGAGTCACAAGGCTCCACCCGGCGGTTTTCTTTTGGTCTCTTTCGCATCACCGTCCCCAGGACTGCTTTGACTACCTTCCGTAGGACGACCTAAAGTCGAATAGGCGTTTGTCGAAAGGAAAACATTATGCCGTCTAGACTCCGTTACACGCATATTGCCCGCGAGCCCCTCAAGATCGCAGCCGACCTCGACAAGTATCTGGCATCTTCGACGATGGACCCGAAGCTCCTGCATATGGTCAAACTCCGCGCCTCCCACTCAACGGCTGCGCCTACTGCATCGACCGCCACAGCAAAGACCTGCTGGCAGCGGGCGAGGACCTGGACCGCATCCTCGGCCTGGAAGCCTGGCGCGAATCAACGTTCTACAGCGAGCGAGAACGCGCCGCCCTGGAATGGACTGAAGCGGTAACCCTGATCAGCAGAAGCCATGCCGACGACCAGACCTACGAGCGTGTCCGAGAATACTTCAACGAAGAAGAGATCGTCGACCTCACGTGGGCGATTGCGGCGATCAACCTCTGGAACCGCCTGGGCGTCGCCTTCCGCTCCGAACCGGGCCACTACAAGCCGCCCACACACCAGCAAAAGTAGTTTCCGGGCGAAGCTCCCCACGCCCTGGCCGATAGAAAACTCTTCGCACAGGCAATATCACACCGGGATCCCGTCGATATACACCTACGCGGACCGCTGATGCAGTCAGCAGTACGGATCAATGGACCGGCGTCGAAACCCGACCCACAGACCGCTTGCGGCCCGGAGGTTTGTTGCCTTGGGATCAAGCACGATCACTGAAATTGAAGAGACTCTCCCCAAGGCGAAGGAACTCGCCTTCACTCACGCCCTGGCCACCTTCGCTGTGGCTACCGGCATGATTGGTGCCAGCCTCACCGCCATCGGGGTAGTCAAACTCGTCGAGCACAGCACCGGCGTCGAGACCCTCACCGACGAGCTGCTGGCCGGCGACTCTCTGCTGTTCGTCATCGCCGCGATCTGCAGTTTCATCTCGGCCCGCCTGCGGTTCAAAGGCCCCTGGACCAGATTCCAGCTCGCCGGCGACCTGGTCCTCCTGGCAGGCATGCTGGTCCTGGTCTGCAGCTGCGGCTTCCTCGTACTAGGCACATAGCCCATCGGGCAGACAGAGGCCTTTCGGCCCGCCTTCCCGTACCACCGTAGATACGTATCGTTACCGTCTCCTTTGTGTTTTCGCTGGCAAGACCTGCCCGGCGTGGTATACTCTGCTTACGGTCAACTCTCAACAAATCTGACACTCGGCAGGTGCGAACGTGGAACAGAAGACGCTCAGTCAGATCAACCGCCGCGCATGGTCGTACAGCGGCTACTACGACGCCTGGTGCCGGTACTATGGCAGTCCGCGCACGCTGGCGGAGGACTTTCGTGGCGAGCCGTGGGCAGCCCTGAAGCGATATCGCAAGTACCTGGGGGAGGTGCGAGGCAAACGTGTCGCCAACCTTCTGGGTTCGATCGGACGGAAGGCAGTGCCGCTTGCCCAGCTCGGGGCATGCGTGACGGTTATCGACATCTCCGAGGTCAGTGCCCGCTACGCCCGTGAGCTCGCCGGGTACGTCGGTGTGGATATCGAGTACATCGTCGGCGATGTCATGGAGGTCGACCTGCAGCGGCTGGCGGGGCAGTTCGACATCGTCTTCATGGAAGGCGGCGTTCTGCACTACTTCCTGGACCTGCCCCGTTTCGCCGGCATCATCCACGACCTGCTGAAGCCAGCCGGCCGGATGATCCTGGGCGACTTCCACCCGATCCGCAAGTGCGTGCAGGTGGTCGAAGACCGGGCCAGGCTGGAGGGCGACTATTTCGACCGGGCGACGCACAGGAGCAACCTGCCGCTGGTAAACTTCCTCTCGATCATCGAGCAGTCTGACGTTCCCCAAATGCGAAGTGCGGCACTGGACCCTCGGCGAGATCATCACCGCCTTTGCCCGCACCGGCCTGGTCATCGACGAGTTGGAGGAAACGCCGAACGCAACCAGGGTCGACCTGCCGGAGATGTTCCATCTTGTCGCCCACAAACCCGCCGCAGCAGGTGGGGACAGATCATCATGAAGTATTCCCTGAAGGGCATCGACGTCCGGCCCGTTACACGCAAAGATCATGATCGTATTGTGCTCAGATGCTGGCCGGAGCCGCCGGCAATCGAGCGGCTCTTTGAAACCCAGCAGACGATCGGCATGGCAGCCTGGGAAGGCGACAAGTGCGTGGGAGTCCTGCACTGCTATGCGATCGCCATGCCGCAGTGGCGCAATGACGATTGGCCCGAATGGAATGCCTGGTGGCTGCCAGGCTTCCAACCGGAATCCGCAGCCAAGCGCGACTTGGGCCTGAACGGACTGGCATGGGCACATGCCTGCTGTCATGTGGGCCGTACACTGCAAGCAGACTGAAAAGTCTGACGATCCCGACCCTCGTTATTTCGGCCGGGGCATCGGTACCGCCCTGTGCGCGGCATCCGTTGATTGGGCACGAGAGCATGGCTATGCCGCTGTCGTCGCCCCAGGGGCTCCCGCCGGCCTGTTCGAATTCGCGCAATGGACGGGACACTTGCCATGGACGACCTATGCCAGGCTGGGATTCTCTGCCGCCGATGACCCCGCCTCGCCGAATGCCATGCCTCGCTGGGCCCAGGGGGATTCACCACCCGAGGTCATGGCCGAGGCAAAGGCAGCATTGGCAGCGGGCCGGCCCGCCTCGGATTTCCATGATCGGCTGATGGTGTTAACCTATGCGGGTTGTGCCTGACCAAGGAGATTTGACCATGGCGTTTGTGGAATGGCCCCCGCGAAACTATGAACCCTCGCTGACCCCGCGTGACTATGTGTTCCCGCCGATGCCCAAGGACAGCAACCCGCTGCGGATCGGCCTGATCGGCGCCGGTGGCCGCGGCGGCGGTATGATCTCGCTGTTCTGCCAGCATCCCTGGGCCACCTGCACCGCCGTTGCCGATCCTGTGGCCGAGCGGTGCAGCCAGGTTTGCGAGCGTCTCGAAGGCGTGAAGATCTCTGCCAAACCCTACACCGACTACCGCAAGATGCTCGAAAGCCCGGACGTCGACGCCGTACTGATCGCCACGCCCGACTTCGCCCACTGCGAAAACGTGACCGAAGCCGTCGCCGCCGGCAAACACATCTTCTGCGAGAAGCCCCTGGCGATAAACGTCAACGATTGCGACGACATGCTGCGGGCCCATGCCGCCCGGCCGGATTTGGTCTTCGGCGTCGGCCTGTGCCTGCGGTTCACCCCGATCTGCCAGACGATGCATCAGCTGATCACCGACGGGGCCATCGGGCAAGTCAAGATTGTCCACGCGGTCGACTCGGTCGCACCCGGCGGGCAGTACTACTATCACGACTGGCACCGCCTGCGCAAGAACGTCTGCAGCCTGCTGGTGCAGAAGGGCTGTCACACGCTGGACATCCTCAACTGGTGTATCGGCTCGGTGCCGCGACAGGTGTACGGCTCGGGTCGGCTGGCGGTCTTCGGCGGCGATATGCCCAACGACCTGACCTGCGGGAAATGCGATCGGTTCGACTGCGCCGAGCGCATGCCCGACGTCGTCGACACCGACTTCGGCACGATGGCTGGCCGCAAACACCTCTGCTGCTATGCCCGTGAGATCGACGTACCGGATAACAGCACGATGATCACCACCTACGCCAACGGCGTGCGAATGACTTACAGCGAGATTCATTTCACGCCGCACTATTCCCGCGAGATGACCTTTGTCGGCGACAAGGGCCAGCTCTACGCCAATACGCTGGACGGCCGGATCGAAATCCGCCGGCGGCATGCAGCCGGCCGGGTCGAAACGATCTATCCCGGCAAGCGCGCGGGCGGCCACAGCGGCGGCGACCCCGGCGTGGTGCACGAGTTCCTGGCGGCCATCCGCGAGAAACGCCAGCCGATCACCGACATTGTCGCCGGCCGATGGTGCACCGTCCTGGCAATCGCCGCCGAGGAAAGCATTGAAAAGAACGCGATCGTGCAGATCCCGGACGTGCCGGTGCAAACCAGGCAGAAAGTCCTATGACGGATTTCTCCAGAATCGAGACTTATTACGATCAGTTTGATGAATGGGTGCGCCTCGATACGCCGGCAGGTCGCTTGGAATACGACCGGGCATTGGTCGTGCTGGATCGGCATCTTTCCCGGCCGTGCCGCGTGCTCGACCTGGGAGGCGGACCTGGCAGGTACACGATCACCCTTGCGCAAAGAGGCCATCGCGTCGTTCTTGCAGATCTGTCGCCTCGCCTGCTGGACATAGCCAGACAGAAGATCCGTGACGCTCACCTCGAGGGCCATGTTGAGGCTGTGGTTCAGGCCAACGCCACCGATTTGCACCAATGGCCTGATGCGTCCTTTGACGCGGTCATAGCCTTCGGGCCGTTCTATCATCTGACACAGGCGACCCAGCGAATAGACGCCGCCCGTGAACTCGCGCGGGTGCTGAAGACTGATGGCTTGGCATTCGTTTCGTTCATCCCCCGCCTCAGCGGCTTGGCCGGCCTCATCTTCCGTGCCGCCCAATCGCCGGATCAGATTAGCGTGGCCTCGTTTAGTGAGACCAGGGCAGACGGCGTGTTCCGCAACCAGAGCGTCCACGGGTTTCAGGAAGGTTACTACCCGCATCCCGAAGAGATGGCCGAGCTGCTCCGGCAGGCTGATCTCAGGATCATCGAAACTGTTTCGCTTCGGGGTATTGCCAACATGCTCGAAACGCAGACTGCGTGCCGTCCATGCACAGAACCCGCAGTTACATGCGCAGATCCTTGCCGCAATTGAAGCCACGGCTTCCGACCCGGCCGTGATCAGTATGTCCGGCCACGCCGTGCATGTGGCTTGCAGGGAGGCATAGAGGCTACCCACAATAGGAAGACAGCGAGCAGACTTCGGCCGCATGCCTATAGAGCGATGATAGATTGGCGGCCCGCTGCAGGAACCGCCAACCAGGACAAGGGGCCCGAGAACACATGGCCGGAATCGATGTTGAAGCGGTTCTGTACCTGCTCGCCCTACTCTGGGCCGGCGTGTGGATTGGCCTTTGGTTCGCATCTCGCCGGGTTCGCCGATTAACACTGCCTGTATACGCCAGCGTTACAGCCATAGCACTGCCGACCCTCGCTGGCACGGTTCTGGCCATGTATCAACTGCTTAGCATTGACGTAAATGACGACCCGACGTTCGTCACCATACATGCCGTAGGCTGTCTGCTGCCGATCATCACAGGCCTGTTTGTCTCCCTCATAATGGCAAGCATGTTTCTCTACGCCACTCGCCGACAAAAACGCAAAGAGACAGGCGTTCCTCGACAGCAACCCCACCGTAGAAAACTCCTGGAGGTACTACGCCCCCAGGGAAGAAGCCTTTACAGTTTCCTGGCAGTCCTCACTGCCGCGTGCCTTGTCTGGCTCAAGTGGCCGGAGCCCGTCCAGGAGGTCCTGTCCAACCAGCTGCTCCAGAGTCTGTTCGGATCAGCCATTACTGCCGGCCTGATCGTCGTGACCCTCATCGTGCGACGCCGCGCACCCACCGGCAAATGGCGGCAGGTCGGCCAGGTTCTCCCCGTAACAACCCTGGTCATGGCCGGCATGACGCTGCTCGGCTGGCTTTGGTATCTTGCGGATCGCTACCACTGGGATGTACGCTGGCAACTCGCCTTCGCCGGCATCGGCTTCTTCGGCATAGTCGGCTCCCATCTCGCCTGGCTCGCCGCCAGCACGTACAAGGAAGTGCGGAAGCGACGGGAGAATGACCCCAAGTGCAGCAATTGCGGCTACATCCTCTATCACGCCGCAGGAGGCCGCTGTCCCGAATGCGGCCAGCCCTTTGACATCAGCGAGCTCAACCTCGAACGCGCCACCATCGACAAGGACGGCATCATCCGTCCGCGATAGACGGGGATTCCCAGGCCAGAATGAGTCACAAGGAAAACATGCGCCACGCTGGCAGTCTCGCCAGCCACGCAGACATATGATGTCCGGCGCACGATCTCGCAACGGACAACCGACCACGGACAACGGACAGTCCTACGTCCTCACATGCCAGTCGCCGCGCACCACGTACTTATACGTCGTCAGATCCGCCGCCCCCATCGGCCCGCGGGCGTGCAGCTTGTCCGTACTGATACCAACCTCGGCCCCCAACCCGTAAACACCCCCGTCGCTCAGCCGCGTCGTCGCGTTCACCATCACACTGGCGGAATCGACAGCTGCAACGAACCGGTCAGCGGCCTCGATGTTCAGGGTCAGGATCGCGTCGGTGTGATGCGAGCCGTACCGGTTGATATGCTCGATGGCTCCGTCGATCGAATCGACGACCTTCACGGCCGCCACCAGGTCCAGGTATTCCTTGTACCAGTCGTCCTCGCTGGCCGGCTTGGCGGAAGGAAAGGCCTTCCTCGTCTGCTCACAGCCGCGCACCTCGACGCCCTTATCAACCAGCGCCTGACAGACAGCCGGCAACACAGTCGTCGTTACATCCTTGTGAAACAGGAAGGTCTCAGCCGCATTGCACACGCCGGGCCGCTGGACCTTGGCGTTTACGCATACGTCCCGGACCTTGTCGGCGATCGATTCGGTGCCGGCATCGACGTACACATGACAATTGCCCGTATAGTGCTTGATGACGGGAATGGTCGATTCCGCGACGACCGCCCGAATCAGGCTCTCCCCGCCGCGGGGAACCACCAGGTCGATATACTCGTTCTGTTTCAACAGAATCGGCACCAGCGCCCGATCCGTCGTCTCGACGACCTGCACGGCGTCGGCCGGCAGGGCCGCATCAGCGATCGCATCGCGGAACACTGTCGCCAGGGCCATGTTGCTGTGAAGGGCCTCCTTGCCGCCGCGCAGAATGCACGCATTGCCGCTCTTGATGCACAGGGCAGCCGCGTCGCTGGTCACGTTCGGCCGGGCCTCGTAGATGATCAGCACCGACCCGATCGGCACACGGACCTTCTCGATCCGCAGGCCGTTGGGCCGGACCCAGCCGTCCAGAACCTGCCCCACCGGGTCGACCTGGGCAGCAATGTTCTCGACGTCACTGGCCATGCCCGCGATGCGCTTCTCATCAAGGGTCAGCCGATCGAGCATCGCCTTGGACAGCCCCGCCTCTCGGCCGGCCTCCAGGTCCTTGGCATTCTCGGAGATGATCTGATTGGCCCGCTGGCGAAGAAGTTCGGCAGCCAGATGCAGGGCCTCATCGCGGACCCGTCCCCGGACCTGGGCCATAGTATAGCCGGCCTGCCGGGCCCGCTTGGCAACGTCCACAGCGTAACCGGTAAGGTCTTGTGATTGTGTCGTCATGTGTGTATCTCCTTTCCTCGAGCATGCCGTTTCGCTGAGATTCGCGGCATGATAGGGGCGTTCCGCTCCAGGATACAGAGCATTCGCCGAAGGCGAGCACGCGGCCCTGCCGCGTTATTCAGCCTGCCCGCTTACGGGCAGCGCACCTCGATCCGCCAAGCGTAGACTGCAACCCCTCACCCGCCCGCAACCGTACTCTCTGCACGGTCCACCAGTTTGAAGTCGACCTCCGGCGGCTGACCTTCCATCGTGATGCCGGGCGGCAGGATGACGCTGACGCTGCGACGGATCCGCTTGCCGACGCTGTTCTCGTCGTCAGGGACGATCTTGACGAACAGCATGACGTCGTCCTTCTGCATGTTCTCTACACGCTGTTTGGGACCCGAAACGGTAATCGTCGGCCGCCAGGTGCTCTTGTCGAGCCGCTCGATGCGATACCGATCCAGCACGTCGGGCATGCCGTAGTAGTAGACCTGAACGACATCGAAGGTCCGCTTGCCTGTCGCATCCTTAAGCCGGAACTTAAGGCTGAAGGAACTCGGATCGAACCGCACGTACTGCGAGCCGGGCACGTCCGCAGGCCAGCGAAGATCGACCGTCCGCTGCTGCCACACACCTGACTGGGTCGGGTCAACATACCGGCTGACGTCCACGGGAAGCACCTCTCCAGCGAGCTGCTCAGCCAGTCGCTGGGGCAAGTAGACGCTGCACGTGCTCGGATTCGGCTCTTCCGTCTCGACAACCAGGTCGCGGAACTCGGGCTTGATACGGATGGCGGGCCGACGAACCATCTTGTCGATATCCAGCGTGAAGGTTTTGGGGTCGACGCGATCCGAATCGACAGCCAGACCTCTCTGCTGAATTTCTGCCAGCTGGGACAGGACCGCGGCCGAGTTGAATTCCTGCAGCCCGGTGCCGACGTTCTCGCCCAGGACAAAATTGCACCGAAGGGGCCTGACCTGCGTCTCGTTGACGACGTCGCTGACCACGCCGCGCGGGGCGGACACCATCACGCGAAACTCCAGGGACGCCGGCTGCTGACCCAGCACAACCACATTGGGCGCCGGTTGCAGCAGCAGTTCGACCTTGATCTCCTTGGTATCCTTGTTGGCGCGATCGGCGAAGTACCAGATCAGACCGGTCAGGCAGATGACGATCAGGGCAGTTGTAAGTTTCTCATGCCACACGAAAAAGTGTGCTCCACGATGATCAGGTCTGGCCTCAGGCTGTTGTTACAGGCGATTCCGGCGCTGGCGAGGTCTTGCGACCAGCCAGCATCTCCCCCAGCGTGCGACGCAGCGCATCAAGCGTCAGAGGACGAAGGAGCCGGCCACGTTCGGCGACCGAGATGATCCCGGTCTCTTCACTGACAACCACTACGACAGCGTCCGATTCCTGGCTCAGGCCAACAGCCGCACGATGACGACTGCCGAACGCCTGATCCAACTCTTCAGACTCAACCAGCGGAAACTGGCACCCGGCCGCCGACAGACGCCCAGCCTGGATGATCACGCCGAGATCGTGCAGGGCCGAACCAGGCCAGAAGATCGTCGTCAATAACTCGGCACTGATCTCGGCGTCCAGCCGGGTACCGCCGACGGCAACAGCCCCGAGGGGGACGTCACGCTCCACGGCGATCAGCGCGCCAATCTTGTTCTTCGCCAGATACGCCACAGCACGGCAGATCTCGTCGGCGTGCCTGTCGACATCCCGGCCGAGGCCCGCAAACCAGCGCGTCTCGCCAAGGCGCATCAGGCCGCGCCGCAGCTCTGGTTGGAAGACCACGAGGGCGACAAGAAACATGCCGGTCACGAACGGCCCATATAGCACTTTGACCCGTTCAAGCCCCAGCTGTTCGGCGACCAGATGGACCAGCAGTGTGGCTGCCACCAGCACGAATACCACACCCGTAAACACGCGTGAGCCGCGCGTGCCCCGCAGGAAGCGGACACAGACATAAACGACCGACCCAATCAGAAACCATTCCAGCAGCACGTTGAGCGGCCCATACCCTGAATGGGCCGCGCGCTCGTACCAGGCCGACCAGTCAGACCAACTGCCTATCACGTTTCGTGTCCCATGTATTTCAAACCACCGGCAGTATAATCCCGCGACCTGGCATCCGCTACCGGCTGGTCCCACTCCTTATACTGCCCTTGTATCGGCAAGGTTCCCCCGACAACCTTTCCGCATGGAGGGCAACCCGAAAACCGCGACGCTTCGGACCTTAGCCAGTGTGAACGTCATACTTTCGAGAAGTCGATTTGCCGCACCCGTGGGCGGGTCACTTATGACGAACGATCCACGGATGTAAGCGCGGCCGCCAGATCCCGCAATGCAGCCGGGCCGGCCTGAAGGAACGATTCAAACAGTCTGCCAAGGATTTGGAGAAAGTCGAGCATCTCTTCCAGCCGGGCCTTGCACTGGCCGGCTTCCTGCGTGGCTTCGGGGTCCTGGCTGCATGCCTCGGCCTTGGCCGCCAGTTCGCGGCACTTGGAGACGGTGTCGAGGATTGGCTCGACCTCGCGGCGTTTGCGCTGGCGGGCGATGCTCTCGAAGATCTCCCAGACGCTGGCGTCGCAGGCGTAATAGTCCTTGCGGTCACCCCGCTGGTGAACGCGGCGGATCAGGCCCCAGTCCAGCAGGCTGCGGAGGGTCATGCTGGCGTTGCCCCTGCTGATCGACAGCTCCTGCATAATCTCGTCGGTGCAGAGGGCCTTGGCACAGACAAAGAGCAACGCATGGACTTCAGCCATCGTCCTGCTGATGCCCCAGTATGGCGCCATCTCCCCCCAGCAACGGATCATGGCTGCCTTGGCTTCGTCCAGGATGTTCTGACCGTCTTTCACCCGCGGTCTCCGGCCGGCGGATACCTAACCGCCAGTCACGACGTCCCAAGCGGAACTAGCAGAAAAAAATCGGACTCCCTTGGCCCTCTTAACTGTAGCACGACCGGAGGGGCTTTCAAAAGGTTCAGAAAGATTTGCGCACAGGGAGTGGGACGTATTTGGGGACGGCCGGCAAGTCGCGTTGGCGGGTTATTTGCTCAGGTTTCCGTGGTCGCGTTTGATCGTCACGTTCTCGACGAGCAGGTAATTCATGCCGCGGTATTCAGTCACACGACCGATAACCGTGAACATCATCGGGCGGGTACCGCCGACGCTGGTCGCCTCCATCGTCTCAAGGAGCCGATCGGGCAGGAGACGAATCGGGCGCTCGGGTTCGGCTGACTGCCCGACCCCTTCCGGAACGAGCATCCACCACGTGCCGTCATAAACGAGGCGACCTGTCCGCTTCAGGGGGCGCCGTCTTCAAGCAACTCCTGGTGGCCCTGTTCGGCCTGGATGGGGTTGGCAGCGCTGCTGGCGACGGACCGGACGGGACGGCCGGGCTCGACCGGCAAAAGCGGCTCGGCGGTCGGATGACTTTCCAGGACGCCCTTGAGGACCTGCTCGGCTGAGGGCGGGGTCGGCTGGGTGGTTGCGGCAGGCTGTGAAGCGGCGCCAATCGGCGCGGCGCCAACCGGCGCGGCGCCGGCGCCAGCGAACGTTGCGGCGGTCGCCAAAAGGCCCAGGACGATCGTGACGAGGATGATGCTGATTTTTGTCATCTGCGTGCCTTGCTCCACAAGGGTTTGCGCGAACTTCCGGCCGTCGGGGCCAACAACTTACCGACTGGCCGCTGGCGATTCTAGTGCCCAATGCGGGGGGGCTGCAAGTCCAACAGCAGTGACCAGGGGTCCGTGGCCAGTCAGCATGCTCGACGGTGCCAGCCCTTCCGGCTGCTGCTGCGCACGTCAGGGCAACAGGTTTGTGTCGAACGGCAGAACCGTCAGAATCGACTGAGTCTGCAGCAGGCGGATCCGCATCACGGCATGCGTGACGATGCTGCGGATCTGACGCGAGGCGCGATCGTTGCCGTGCGGCAACAAGGCGCCGGCGTAGGAGCTGATGACATCCGCCTGGACGTCGGCATCCGAGAACATGTCCTCCATAAGCGACTCGAGGAAATTCTTGGGCTTGGGGATGACCCGGATATCGTAGTCGGTGATATTGGCCTTTCCGGCGGCGAGATAGATAGCTTCGGTCAGGCCGCCCAGGTGGTCGACGAGGCCGAGATCCAGCGCCTGACGGCCCGTGTAGACCCGGCCACCCGCGATCTTCTCGATCGGCTTGGTCAGTTTAGCATGGCGTGTCTCGAGCACGCGGCTCAGGAAGAGGCCGTAAATGTCTTTCATCAAAGTGAAGACTTTCTCGCGCTCGGGGGGGGTGAAGCCGGTGGTCATATCGAATACGCCGGCCATCTCGCCGCGTTTTACCGACCATGTCTTGATGCCGATCTTGTCCAGCAGGCCGCTGATGATGACCTTGCCGCCGAGTACGCCGATGCTACCGGTGATTGTAGCAGGGTCAGCCATAATGGTGGGCGAGGCGGAGGCGACATAGTAGCCGCCACTGGCGGCCACGTTCCCCATGGACACGATCAGAGGCTTCTTCTTAGCCAGTTCGCGGATGTAACTGTACATGATATCGCTGGCCAGGGCGGAACCGCCGGGCGAATCGATGCGCAGGACGACCGCCTTGACATTGTCATCGTCGAGCGCGGCATCGACGGCTTTACGAACATCCGCGGGCGCGATGACGCCGGTCTCGAAGGCACCGTCATTCCGCTTGTCGACGATCAGACCCTCCATGAGGATCAGGCCGACAACCGGTTTGACTGCCTTGGAGGACCCGGCCTGGGGATTGACCATCTGGGCGAAGATCTTGAAGAAGGCGAACGGGTTTTCGAGATCGGGAACTTCCTGCGTCTTCTTGCCGTAGTCCTCGTTGACGGTAGCCTTCTGCTGGAATTCGAGGGCACTGAATAAATCGTCGAGCTGCATGCAGATGTCGACGAGGCCGGCACGGATCGCTTCGTTGGGGTTGAACAGGGCGGTGTCAATACATTTGGCAACCTGGGGTTGCTTCATGTCGCGGGCATCGGCGATCTGTTTGAGAATCTGGTGATAGAGATCGTCGGTCAGGCCGGTGTACTCGGCCTGGAGTTCGGGGGTGGGACTGCTGCGGGTGTAAGGCTGGCCCGCACCCTTATAGGCCCCGATGTGAAGGATGTCGGCGGTGATCCCGAGCTTGTCCATCAGGTCTTTGTAGAACCACAGCTGCAGGTGAAGGCCCGGAATGATGAGGTGGCCTGCCGGGGCGATGACGACCTGGCTGCAGGCGCTGGCGAGGGTGTAGTTCTTCAGATCGCCATCGGTGATGAAGCCGTAGACAGGCTTGTCGGCTTTGCGTACGCGATGGATGGCGTCGCAGAGTTCTTCGATCTGGGCCCAGCCGGCGTCGATCTGGCCGAGATCCAAAACAATGGAGTCGACATTGGCGTCATTGCGAGCCTTGGCGATCTTGCGGAGCCATTTCTGCATGGTGGTATGCTGCCTGCCCGTGAAAAGCGATAAATCCTCGGACGTCTCGGGGATCTCGCCACTGAGGCGGAAGAAGGCAATCTGATGGGTCTTGCTGACGGTGGCGTTTTCGCCGGCCTTTTCCGCCTTGCGGGTAGCGGCGACGCGAGCGGCCAGCCGGCGGGTGATGCCGACCTCCGGACTGCGCTGGGTTGCCGGAGCCAAAGCGCGGTCGCCGTCACCGGCTTGGCGCACCGGTGCGCGTTTCGGCTGCTGCGCTTGCTGGCGAGGCGGTCTTTTCGGCCAGTGAACCGCTGGACAAGATTGTCAGTGCCGCCAGTGCCATGCTCGCTATCAGCCGTGAGTGATGCATGCGATACTCCCTTGCAGTCGGTTGTTCCTACCAAGAGTCCTCCTTCAGGATGCCAGAAAAGCGGCTGGTTGTCGATGCCCGCGCCCTCTGGCAAGATCATCCGGCAGTTCGGAGAACATAAGGCCATACTGCCCGGAACCCCGTATTCTCCCCCACGCGGGAATCTCTGGTGGAATGCAATGCCATGGCAGCAGACGAGTTGCCGGGCAGACGCTTCAATAGAGCCGGGCGGCGGAGTCGGGCGTGAGGCAGGCGTTGGCTTCGTCCCAGTCGGAGGTGACATCTCTGTCTGTTCTGGCAGGACGGATCGGGCACTCGGAACATGGCGGCAACTCGTTCAGCCCGTTGGTGAGAAGCTCTGCCACGACCGTATAGCAGTCATTCAGCCGAAACAGGGTTGCCGTGCTGTGTCCTATTTGGGTCTGGCGCTGCAGCCGGCGCTGGTCCATCAGGCCCCCGTAGCAGCCGCTGTCCGTAATCGGGCACCCGCGCTGGCGCCATCCCCAAGTTCGGCCCTGGACCAGCCTGCCGTCCGCCAATCGCATCGGCAGGGCCACTGTCCGCAGGCCAAGGCATGGTGTGCGCAGTGTCATTTCGACGACGTGATGGAACGTGTTGGCCCGGCAGTCGACGCCAAGCAGCAGGCCGTAACCGCCGGCCCGGCCGAGCAGGCCCAGCGGCGACTCGGGTCCACAGGTCAGCGTCTGATGGTGATAGCGGATGTAGTCGCGTGCGTTTTTGCCCCAGGCTGCGAACGAGTGGGTTGGATGCAGACTGCGGAAGACATCCGGCATCTGCCAGAATGCCTGAGCGATCGCGCCGTTCGTCGTGGGCGTGGTGCTGGGATCGAACAGGCCGGGACCGTCTGACGCAAAGGCTTTGCCGTGGTTGAACGAGGGCATCATCAGGGTACCGTTCGGCGTGACGACTTCCATAAGCGCCTGGATAACCGTCTCGGGTCCGCCCTCGACACGGCCGAAACTCTTCAGCGACGAGTGGACCATAACCTGGTCACCGGCGGACAGGCCTAACTTTGCCAGACCGGCCACAATATCGTCGCGCGTAACGACTGGCGGGTTGCCTGTCTGAACCATACCGTGTCATCCCATGAGGGCCGACTGACGCGGCCATCCCGTCCCGCACGTTTCGCATCCTCGGTCCGTCATGTTGGCGCCGTAACGGCCGAAGACCTCACATGCCGTGCAACAGGTACGGTCCAGTGCACGCCAAATACCACTCCTATTCGTACGACCTGCAGACCTGCGAATCATAAGCTCTTGCCGATTCAAGAGCCAGAGGCGCAAGGTTTCAGCTGCGTTCAGGGCGAAACGACCTTTGAAGTCGGGCGCGACCATTGCCGCGACAGGTACAGGCTGAGCGGAAGGTGCTAAGCAGCCTTCGCAGATCTGGCGGAAATCTGAGAGGATGGCGCCCCGGAACGCTGTATGTGTTTGGGCAACAATTCTCTTGAGGGCATCAATTCTGTCGGGTAGACTCGTTTTCGGATCTTTTTGCTCATTGCTGCGCTTCTGCAGTGTACTCAGGGGTCATCATGAGGGAGACTCAGCATATGATGAGGGCAATCTGCCGGGCGGTCGGCATTTTCTACGTGGTCGGAGCATCGGTTGCCTCGGCGCAGAGCGGCCCGGACATAACGAGTCAGCCTCAACCGGCCTCGATTGCAGGAGGAGCAACAACCTCCTTTACCGTAACAGCCACGGGCGACGAGCCGCTTTCTTACCAGTGGCGCAGACGCGGGAGCAACATTGCTGATGACGGCAGGATCACGGGGGCAGCAACGGCAACTCTGACGATCAGCAACGTGGATATCGGGGATATCGGCTGGTATGACGTGATTATCAGCAACGCGGGAGGGTCCGTCCTCAGCAGGCCGGTAAGGCTCGGGCTGATCGGCAACCTATACGCAACAGGCTCCAATGTGTGCGGACAGCTCGGCATCGCTGCGAGCTATCCCCCTCCTGCCCCAGTGATGATCGGCAATGCCATTCAGGTAGCAGCAGGCCACGGCTTCAGTCTGGCGCTTAAGAAGGACGGGACTGTCTGGGCGTGGGGCGGCGGCGGTTCCGGCCAGTTGGGGGACGGAACCTTGTCCTGGCATTCCACACCAATAAGGGTGCCCGGCATGTCGGATGTCGTAGCAGTTGCCGCAGGCAGGATGCATAGTATGGCCCTTAAAAGTGACGGGACGGTCTGGACCTGGGGCGATAATATCGCCGGCCAGTTGGGCGATGGCACGATTACGAGACGAGAAAGCCCCGCACAGGTCCCCGGATTGTCAGACGTAGTAGCCGTGGCCGCAGGAGAATCACACAGCCTTGCAGTCAAGGGCGACGGGTCAGTCTGGGCGTGGGGGCAGAACTTCTATGGCCAGTTAGGCGACGGGACGACCACTTACAGGTATTCGCCCGTTCAGGTAACGGACCTGTCCGGCGTAGTCGCCGTGGCTGCAGGCGACGGTGTCAGTCTGGCGGTCAAGGCGGATGGGACGGTCTGGGGCTGGGGGATAAACGATTATGGCCAGTTAGGCGATGGAACGACCACGCGTCGATCAACGCCCGTCCAGGTTACAGGTCTGGCAGATGCCGTGGCGGTCACTGCACGCGAACACCAGAGCCTGGCGATCAAACGCGACGGAACGCTTTGGTATTGGGGGCAATGGAATACAAGCGGTGCCCCCGCGCGTATTCCGGGCATAGACGGCGCGGTCAGTGTGGAGGGGGGGCGCTCCTGCTGTTTCGCGATCACGGCCGATGGGACGGTCTGGGCGTGGGGTCGCAATGACTATGGACAGCTGGCAGACGGGACCGAAAAGGATCGCAGTACGCCGGTGCGTGTCTCGGCCCTTGAGGGGGCCGTGGGGATATCAGCAGACCGGTATTACAGCGACGAGCTGCTCCATGCGGTGGCAGTCAAAAAGGATGGTACCGTCTGGGCGTGGGGCAGCAACTGGTATGGCGAGTTGGGCGACGGAACGAGGACGACCTGGGGCACGAGTCCGATGCGTGTCTCGGACCTGGCAGGAGTGACCGCTATCGCCGCGGGTAGCAGCCACAGCCTGGCCGTCGGGATTGATGGATTTGTCCACGCCTGGGGTAACAACCAGTATGGCGAGTTGGGCGATGGGACGATGATCGAGCGCGATGGTCCTGTGCAGGTCCTTGACCTCGCGGATGTAACTTCCGTGGCCGCGGGGTCGTACCACAGCCTCGGAGTGAAGGGCGATGCAACCGTTTGGGCCTGGGGTACAAACTACCATGGTGAGCTCGGTGATGGAACGACCGTGCAGCGAAACAGGCCGGTCCAGGTCTTGGGGCTGACGGACGTGGCCGTCGTGGCGGCCGGCTCTGCCCACAGCCTGGCACTGAAAAACGACGGCACGGTGTGGGCCTGGGGGAGGAACGCGAACGGCCAGCTTGGCACTGGCACGGCAGATTGGGATGCGCACCGGAACGCCGCACCGGTGCCCGGCCTGACAGATGCTGTAGCCATAGCAGCCGGCGGAAACCACAGTCTGGCGGCCATGGCCGACGGCAGCGTATGGGCGTGGGGCTACAACCTGCGCGGCCAGTTAGGCGATGACACGACGATTGACCGTCCCAGCCCTGTCCAGGTCACGGGATTGTCCGATGTGATAGCGGTAGTCTGCCGGGACATCCCACAGCCTTGCACTCAAGACGGACGGAACCGTCTATGCCTGGGGGGACAACAGTTCGTGGAAGTTGGGCGACGGAACGAACATCCAGCGTACCAGCCCTGTCCAGGTTTCCTATGTCAGTAACGCAACTGCCGTGGCAGCGGGCAGCGAGCACAGCCTGGCGGTGACGCACAACGGATCGGTCTGGGTCTGGGGCGATAATAAGGACGGCCAACTGGGCGACGGATCGCGGATACAGTGGAACTGGCCCGATACGCTTTCGGGCATGTCCAGTTTGCTGGGCGTGGCTGGCGGCGAAGCGTACAGTCTGTATCTTTCAACGCAAGGGGAGGTTCTGCAGACGTCGCATCTGCTGGGCACTTGGCCGGCTGATGGGAACGACGAACAAGACGTCCAGCGTATTGTCGTTGCGTTCGATCATACTGTCCACAACGTCTCTGCCGACGATCTGATGCTCTCTGCCGGGACCGTCACGGGAGTCGAGGGGACCGGCAAGGGGCCATATGTGTTCGCTGTAACAGGACTCCCGGAGACTGCCATCACGGCGACCCTCGGTAGGGACATCACAGGCGAAGACAACAGACCGCTGGCCGGCTATAATTGGTCGTTCCAGAATCTGCTGCCACCAGAGGCCCCCGGTGAGTGCTGTCCTGCCCCCAGTCAGGCAGACGTTGCAGTCGGTGTAGCACTTTCCTGGAATTCGGGCCAAGAAACGGCGGGAGAGAGGTACGATGTATACCTTGATACCGTCAACCCGCCCGCAGTGAGAGTATCCTCGGGCCAGTCAGCGGCGATGTTCCGGAAGTATCTGCTGGCAGGCGAGACCACGTACTACTGGAGGGTCGTTGCCATCGACGGTGGCGGGCGAACCCCCGGCCCCGTCTGGTCGTTTACAACGCTTCAGCGACTTTCCGGGGATGCCGACGGGAACGAGTACGTCAATGTCGGAGATCTGCAGAAGCTCATATCGGCGTGGGGAAGCCGGAATGACGGCCTGTGGTCCACATGGAACCGTGATGCGGACTTCGACAATAGTGGGTCGATCGACGTCGGTGATCTGCAAGCGCTAGCGGCCAACTGGGGGCGGTCAGCATACTGAGGTGGCGGCAGCACGACGAGCTGGAGTCGACGCAAGCAGTCGATGCCCTTCTCGGCCGTCTGGGCCAGCAAGAAACCAAGCCTTGATACACATGCGTCGGCTGGTGCTGCCGGGCTCACGCCCGCCAGAGGCGGCGGCTCTGCTGGAAGGAGGTTGGATCGCGGCGCTGCCAGCCCTTGCGGACCTGGCTGAGGCCGTAGACGCAGAATTCGAAGTTGTCGCTCAGGCGACGGAGCAGCTGGCCTGGCGGGTCGTCCTGCCGGCTGTACATGGCGGCGGCGATCGCGTAAGAGCGTTTGCCCTGCTGAAGATAGTCGACCAGGTGGTCCTTCTTGAGCGGATGCCGCAGATGACGCAGGCCTTCCGGATAGACGCCGGTCCAGAAGAGGGTGAAATCGCCGATGTGCCTGTGTACACGACGATCTCGCTCGCGGGTGGTGATGTCCGGACCCAGGTAGGCCTCGGTAGCCATCTCGGCGACGTCCTCGATACGCCGGCCTGCGGCATCGTGGAGGGCGAAGATCTGATCGATGTGGATGAAGTCCATGAGCAGATCAGCCAGGTATTCGGTGACCCGCGGATCGCACATGCCTACGTCCGTATAAAACACATGCTCGATGAGGCCGGCGAAGAGCCGCCGGAGGGGATGGGCCTGCCAACTACTTTCCATCATGGTTATTCACCTCCGCCTGCAGCGCAGCCGGGCCGCCGAACACCCTTTGTCGCACATAGGGTTTGGCGAAGGAGCCCGTTGAATCTCGACTCGGCGCAGGCCGCCGGGGCCACAAGGGCAAAGCCCGGTCGGTAACAAATCGTATCAAGGCAGGCAGAGCCATGGCGAGCGACGTCCAGTCTTCCATCAGGCAGCAGATGGCTGCGTGGCGTCAAGCGGTTGCATCGCGGATTCTGCGGATTCTGTTGTGGGTCGGGCCGGTTGCGATCGCGATATCGCTGGCGAGAAGCTGACAGCCTCGGCGATTGGGCCGGCGTCGGCGCCGTTACGGGCGTGTATCTGGCAGCGGCAGCCATGCTGTTGGCCGGGTCCAGGGTGGCGCACCTTCGTGCGCCACTGGTGGTGCTGCTGTGCTATGCGTGGGGAGCCACGGAGGCGCTGTGGGGCATTCCGCTTGGTTACGGATTGGTGCTGCTGTTTGCAGCGGTGATTCTGGCCGGTCTTCTACTGGACAAGTGGGCTGCATTTCTGAGCTGTGCGGGGATCGTCCTCACTGTCTTTGTGATTACCGGCGGGTATGGCCTTGAGTTTTTCCATACGACGCATCCGGGAGGGAGGGGCATCGCCTGGTGGCTGGACCAGAGCTTCGGATTCGTACTGCTGGCACTGGCGGCGTTCCTTCCGCAGCAATACATCATCAGGAGACTGCTGCAGAGTCTGCAGGAAAGCCAGCGAAACCGTGAGGAATTAGATCGCATATTCAGTCTGTCGTTGGATCTGCTGTGCACAGTCGACATGGACGGCCATTTCGTCAAGCTCAACCCCGCATGGCAGCAGACGTGTGGATACGACGAGTGCAAACTGGAAGGGCAGCAATTCCTGGAGTTTGTCCATCCGGACGATGCCGAAGCCACGCGCCGGACGATGGGTGAGTTGTCGTCCGGAAAGAAAGTTCTCAGTTTCATCAACCGTTTCCGGTGCCTGGACGGTTCATATCGCTGGATCGAATGGAGTTTCAACCCGTACGATGAAGGCCTGGTCTATATTGCCGCGCGGGATATAACGGAACGAAAGCAGGCCGAGGAAGAACTGAGGGAAGCGGAAGGCACGATGTCGCTCGTGCTTGGCACGATCCGCGAGCACTTCTACTATCAAACCCCCGACCACAGGATCCTCTGGGCGAACAAGGCGGCGGCCGATTCAGTGGGTCTCAAGCCGGAGGAGCTGAAAGGACGCTACTGCTTTACTCTTTGGGGGCAAGCAGAGCATGAGTGTGACTACTGCCCGCTGCGTAAGGTGATGCTCACTGAGGAGCCGTACGAGCAGGAGATCACCGCGCCGGACGGCCGGAGCTGGGCCATCCGGGGCTATCCGGTCAAAGACGAGCAGGGCAGGATCGAAGCGATGGTGACGGTAAGCACCGAGGTCACCGAGCGCAAGCGGGCCGAGGCGGCCATGAGAAGAAGCGAGGCTCGCTACCGGACGTGCTTCAACTCGGCCCGTGACGCGGTTTTTATGATCGAGGCAGGCCACTTCATCGAATGCAACCCTTCGGGTCTGAAGATGTTCGGCTGCCGGCGGGAGGACATGGTCGGGCAGGAACCTTCGCGTTTCTCGCCGGTCCAGCAACCGGACGGCCGTGATTCGAGCGAAGCAGCACTGGAGCATATGCATGCCGCCCTGTCAGGCATTTCGAAGCTCTTCGAATGGCGGTACAGGAGGCTTGACGGGACCGAGTTCGATGCCGAGGTCAGTATGAACAAGGTCGACCTGGACGGCGAACCGTTTCTGCAAGCGGTCGTGCGCGATATCACCGAGCGAAAGCGCGCGGAGGTTACCCTGCGGGAAAGCGAGGCCCGGCTGCGGAGCATCTTCCTGGCCGCTCCCGTCGGCATCGGAATGCTGGCCGACGGGGTAATCCGGCAAGCCAATGACCGGCTCTGCCAGATGACGGGTTATGCGTATGAGGCTCTTGTTGGACAAGACACCAGACTCCTCTATCCAACAGTCCAGGACTTGGAATACGTCAGACAGGAGACATATCGGCAGATAAGGGAGAAGGGTCGCGGCACGGTAGAAGCCCAATGGCGGCGCAAGGACGGGACCATCATTGACGTATTCCTGAGCTCCTGCGCCGCTGGACGTCAGCGACTGGTCCGCGGGCATGACGTTTACGGTGATGGAGACCACGGAGCGACGGCAGTTGCTCAAGCAGCTGCAGGAGATCAACGCCGAGCTTGAACAACGCGTCCGGGAGCGAACCGCTGTCGCCGAGGAACGAGCCGACCAGTTGCGGATGCTGGCCAGCCGGCTCACGATGGCCGAGCATCAGGAGCGGCGACGCGTGGCCCATATTCTGCACGAGCATTTCCAGCAGCTGCTGGCCAGCGCCAAGATCAACCTGAGCGTGGTGAGGAGGAGGGCCCAGGCAGCCAGTGCGGATGAGCCGCTCCAGCAGGCCGAGGATGCCATCGACGAGTCGATCCGAACATCACGATCACTGACCGTCGAGTTGTGTCCGCCCGTCCTGTACGACATGGGGTTGGCCGCCGCGCTTCAATGGCTCGGTCGGTGGATGGACGAC
Organism: uncultured Planctomycetota bacterium; assembly: GCA_963787325.1. Lineage (GTDB taxonomy): Bacteria > Planctomycetota > Phycisphaerae > UBA1845 > JANYLN01 > CAWBCK01. Next base: position 2,729,582 of record CAWBCK010000005.1, on the reverse strand, counting down.
AGGTACCATCTGAAGGTCGATGTGAAGGCGGATCCGCAGGCCAACCCGGAGGCCGAAGACATCAACGTGCTGCTGTTTCACGCGACGCGAGAGCTGCTCTTTAACGTGGTCAAGCACGCTGGCGTGAAATCAGCGACGGTAAGGATGAGCCGAAAAGATGAGCGATACGTGGAGATCCTGGTGGCGGATGAGGGGGTCGGTTTTGATCCGGCGGCGCGTGCCCGCGAGGGGGAACGGCCTGCCGGGTTCGGCCTGTTCAGCATTCGCGAGCGATTGAGCCTGGCTGGCGGACGGGTTGATCTGGATAGTCAGCCTGGCCACGGCACGAGGATCAAGCTGCTGGCGCCAATGCAGGCGGCGAGCTTCCGTTGAGGCCCGGATCCCGTAGGCCTGGCAAAGCGTGGCTTGGGGCGAACCCGCAATTGAGCATCATATCCTACAGAATCAGCATCGCGTCACCATATGAGAAGAAGCGGTACTGCTGGCGGACGGCCTGGTGATAGGCATCGAGGACGAAGTCGCGACCGGCGAAGGCGAAGACCAGAGCCAGGAGGGTACTTTCCGGCAGGTGGAAGTTGGTGATCAGGGCGTCGACACATCGGAATCGATACGGCGGATAGATGAAAATATCCGTCGAGCCGTTCTGCGGACTGAGCCGGCCTGACTCGTCGCTACAGGTTTCCAGAACGCGGACGGATGTCGTGCCGACGGCGACAACGCGCCCCTTTCCGGTCCTGGTACGATCGATCTGCTCGACGATTTCTTCGGAGAGCTCGAAGTCTTCCGAGTGCATCTTGTGTTCCGCCAACGAGTCGGTCTGGACGGGATGGAAGGTTCCCAGGCCGACGTGCAGGGTTACGTAAGCCACACCGATGCCGAGCTCCTGGAGACGACGGAGCAGCTCCTCCGTAAAGTGAAGACCGGCGGTCGGGGCGGCGACGCTGCCAGGCTCGCGAGCGTAGACGGTCTGGTACCAGTCGCGGTCCAGGGGCCTTCGGGGATCCTGCCTGTCACGATGGATATATGGCGGCAGCGGCATCTGGCCGATCTGCTGGAGGATCTTCTCGGGGGATTCGGCCGGCTCGACGCTAGTGGTCCAGAGGCCGCGCTGGCCGCGCGTCTGGAGGGTCATCGCCCAGCGGCCTGCCGCCAGACCAAGCCGGTCGCCGGGCTGGAGCCGGCCTTTGCCCCGCAACAGGACCTGCCAGGTGGACTGGTCGAGCTGGCGAACGAAGAGGCCATCGATCCGGCCGCCCGTCTGCCTGTAGGCCTCGAAGCGAGCAGGCAGGACCTTGGAGCGATTGAGGACGAGCAGGTCCCCCGGCCGCAACAGCCCAGGCAGATCACCGAAGGCTCGATGGTCGATGGTCCGAGAACTGCGGTCAAGGACCATGAGGCGACAGTGGGAGCGGTCGGCACAGGGTTGCTGGGCGATCAGTTCCTGGGGCAGGTCAAAACGCAGGTCTGCCTTGTTCATGGACGGCACTGTCTCCGTGGCTCATTTCTTGTTGCCGATACTGTTAGCAAAACCAGTACGGCTGGTTGGCCGATGTACAAGCATCCTACGGATAGACAGTGGAGCCGTTCAAGGCCGGTGGCGGTGGAATTAATGTCATGACAACCAAAGAGATCGATCTGGTGCTGACGAAGATCGCGGTTATGGACCGGCCGGGACTGCTGACGCAGATCCACACGTTCCACGATCCTTTCCCCCTGGATTTCACGTCGGAGTATCTGGCTCACCAGAGCACGGAGCAACTGCGGCACATCCTGATGGCGGCGTTTCTGCAGCACAAGCAACACGCCCAGGATCTGGAACCATGCCCCGTATAGGGGTCGACGCCGCGGGCGAATGTCGGACGTGATCAGCCGGACAACGCATCAGGCTCTTCATCCGCATGCGAGCCGCCGGGCTGGCCGGCCGGCACGATCAGGCTGACCCGTGTGCCGCGACCGACGGCGGAATCGACGACGAGACACCCACCAACCTGCTCGATCCGCTCGCGAATACTGAACAGCCCGTAGCCAGCCGCCGGGTCCCGGTATCCCCCCTGTCCCCCGGGTCGAAGCCTGCCCCGTCATCCGTGATGTACAGGTGAAACTGGCTGTCGGCTGCGTTCATCTGCATCCGGGCGCATTGGGTGCCGGCGTGTTTGACGACGTTGAGAAGCAACTCGCGGGCGACCTGGAAGAGCATGACGCGGAGGTCCTCCTCCCTGGGCTCGGGCACGCCCGGGGAGATGTCTACCACCACATCCAACCCATAGCGTTCGTGCATCCATCGGGCCAGCCAACGCAGGGCGCCGAGCAGGCCGACATCGTAGATGATGGGCGGACTGAGTTCGACGGTCAGCAGGCGGGAGACGCGGACGGCCTCATTGATCGCCTCGTCGATGTGCTCAAGCGGCTCGTGGCTGGGACGGTCCGGATGGCGCTGCAAGAGACTGATGTTGAATTTGGCGGCCACGAGCAGCTGCTGGAAATTCTCGTGCAGGACCTGGGCAACGCGGCGGCGTTCCTGCTGCTCGGCCCGGGTGAGCTGGAGGGCCATGTCGCGCAGCTGGGCCGCACGCTGCTCGGCCAGGGCCGTACGCTGGGCGACCTGTTGCTCCAGGGTCTCGTTCCAGGCACGGAGTTGGGATTCGGCCCGACGGATTCGAACGAAGACCCGCCGGAGCACGATGCACAGCAACACAGCTGTCGCCGCCACGAAGAACCACCCTTTCAGGATGGACCACCGCAAGGCGTGCCTCATGTCGCCGGCAAGCAGGATTATGACTCGATCGGAATAATAGATGTATATGCAAGCCGCGCATGCGTAGATGGCCGGAAGCCAGAACTCCGGGAAGCTCTGCCACGATTCAGACATTGCACGGCGGAAGCGGTGCATAGTGCCGGCTCCTGGTTGAGCATCTACGTTTCTTCTGTGCCGCGACTTTCGCGTCGGAAAACGCGCCTGTATCGTACCAGATGCGACGAGCAGGGTCCAGATCCCAGTTCATGCGCAGACGCGCCAGAGTCTGCCGGCGGCGTTGACCGGCAAGCCATCATAAGGAGTGTAGAGTGCCATGACCGCAGGGCGCCCTGTACCTGGAGGGGCGCGCGGCGCATTTTTGTGACGCAAACGGGTGCGGTCATCCAAGCCCTGCAGATTCGACCCGGTGCCCGGCTGAAACAATCCGTCGAACCTGCTGTTTATAAGGATAGAGGTGGCTGCTTGCTAAGCGAACCGGAGGACATCCAGCCAGCGGTATCGGACGACGACCTGGTCCTGATGTATCGGGAAGGGCAGGCTGAGGCGTTTGATGTCCTGTTCGACCGCTACTACGTGTCTGTCTACAACTTCGCGCGGATGATGGTGCGGGAGGCGACCGGGGCGGAGGAGGTTCTGCAAGAAACATTCCTGGCGGTGGCTCGATCAGCGAAGGCGTACGAGCCGCGGGGGACCTTCCGGACCTGGCTGATGCGGATCGCGCGCAACCGATGCCTGAACCGGCTGGAATCGCAACGGACGCGGCGGGAGATCCTCGTCGATGAGGACGCCGGGGTCATCGTGCAGTATCCCTCGCGAGAGGCCGTACCCCTGGAACGAATCCTGGCGGATGAGCAGATGGACCTGCTCCAAAAGGCACTGCTGGACCTGCCGGACCGGCAACGAGAAGTCATTACGCTCTATGCGTTCGAGGAGATGACGTATCAGCAGATCGCCGAGGTGCTCGACCTGCCTGTCAACACCGTCAAGACGCTGATTCACCGGGGGCGGGCTGCTTTGGCCAGAAAACGGCAGTGCTGAGGGCTGAGGGCCGCGTGCTGTTGCTGACCATCTGCTACTGAGTTGTCTCAGGGCATGAAAGAGATGAACCGTAGTGACTGAAAGAAAGCGAGACGAGTGATGACTTGCGAGATCTCATACGAGGAACTGGCGGCATTCGGGGCGGGCGACCTGTCGGCAGAACGGCACGCGGTCATCGAGCAGCACGTCGCCACCTGCGATGACTGTCGGGGGCGGCTGGCGACACTCAAGACCGTGGATACGACGTTGAAGCACATGCCTGCCGTACGGCCTTCGGCTGAAACAATCCTGGCGGCTCGACGGTTCATAGCAGAGGAGACGCGGCCGAGAGCAGAGCCGGAGATCCTGACGATGGACGAGGTGGCGGCGTTTCTGCGGATCGAACCGGAAGAGCTGCAGTCGTTCGTATTGGAGCTGCCTGCGTTCGAACTGGGCGGACAGATCCGGGTACGACGATGCCGGCTGGTGGAATGGGTCGAGCAGCGCGAACGGGAATTTCGCCTCTCGACGACCGCCAGCGCGATGGCGCGAATTCGAGCGGCGAACGTTCAGAAAGGAGTGGCATGATGGCAAGCACACCGCAACAGAAGTTCTGGCAGGCCCTGGCGAGAGGTCTGCAGATGACGAAGGACCCTCTGGCGACGCTCAAGCAGATGGTTCCGTACGTCCAGGGCGGTCAGACTCGAGCAGGTCACGCTGGGGATGATCCAAGACATCCAGGCAGGCAAAAAACTGTCAGCCGCCATGAGAGGTCATGCCGAGCTCTTCGATGCGAAGATCGTCGCGGCCATAGAAGCGGGAGAGGAGACCGGCAACCTTGCAGAAGTCGCCACGCGGATCGCCGCGGCACTCGAGAGAGGGGATCTGGAAGACCTGCCGGCATCTGCGTCGGGTGAGTCGCGAGGCGCTGGCAGCGACGAGGCAGCACGGCAGGTCAATGAGATCATCCTGGAGGCCATGCGCAGCCGGGCATCCGACGTTGCCCTAGAGGTACTGGAGCGCGGCAGGCTGCGGGTCCGCCAGCGGATCGACGGCGTCATGCACGAGACGCGAGTGCTGCCGGACGGGGCCGCGCTGCCGGTCATCGATCGGCTCAAGGCGATGGCAAGCTTGAACCTTGCGGAGCGCCGACTGCCCCAGGACGGCAGGATTATGATGCAGATGGAAGGAGAGGATGTCGACATACGCATAAGCGTGCTGCCGGCATTCTACGGGGAGAGGGCATGTCTGCGGCTTTTGCGGCGGCAGGAGGTGCTGCTCGGCCTGGACAGGCTCGGCCTGAACGACGAGCACCTGGCGACCGTCCGCCGATTCTGTGATCTGCCGGCGGGGATTGTCATCGTCAACGGGCCGACGGGCTGCGGCAAGACCACGCTGCTCTACTCGATGATCCAGGAGATGAACCAGGACTGTCAGGCCATCCTTACGGTAGAGGACCCGGTGGAACTGTCCATTGAGAAGATCAGCCAGACGCAGATCCGGCCGGAGATCGGGTTGACGTTTCCCCGTGCCATCCGCAGCATTCTTCGGCAGGGGCCGGACGTGATCATGGTCGGCGAGATCCGGGATCGCGAGATTCTTGAGATCTGCGTGCAGTGTGCTATGACGGGGCATCTCGTGCTGACGACGCTGCATGCGGCGACCTCGCCGGGTGCAATCCGACGGATGCTGGATATCGGATTGCCGCCATTCATGGTGAATTCGTCACTGGCAGGGGTTATCTCCATGCGGCTGGCGAGGAAGGTCTGCCCCGACTGCAGGGAGCAGGCGGGACCCGATCTGGCGAAGGTGCCGCAACAAGCCAGGGAGATCCTCTCGCGGTACAAGGAGAGGACATTGTACAAGGCCAGGGGATGCCCATCATGCAGCCAGACCGGGTACGTTGGCCGGACCGGCCTGTATGAGATTCTCGTTGTGGACGACGGGATCCGGCAGATGGTGACCGCCGACGCCTCGATCGGGCAGATCCGAGAGGCAGCCCTCCGTAGCGGCATGAAGACGATGCTGGAAGACGGCCTGGACAAGGCTGCGAAGGGGATTACGACTCTCGAGGAGGTCTTACGTATCGTGCCAACCGAAGCGTACGAGTAGCAGACCCTACTGATAGCGAAGGAAAACCCTCGTCGTTTGCGAGCACGAAGCGTAAGCGAGTGGGTCGTATGAAAGACGAAGGAACGCAAGGGCGCCGCCCCCAAAAAAAAGGCAACGAACGGAAAACCGGAACGAAATACTCTGCGAAGCATCGGCACGAAGAAATGCGTTTGGCAGGCTCCGGAGCAGACACCCGGTACTCTTGCGGATCAGCCGGGGCGGCGTATCCTGATCGAATCATGCGCATCCGAGATGGATGGACGCATGGTTCGATCTTTTCACATGAGCGGCACTTGCAGAGGAGATGGCAGATGCCACGGCGATTTCGTGAGCATGACCGGCGGTCGGTTCGTGATCTGAGCGGGGTGTGGGATTTCGCGTTTCTAGGGGACGTCGACCCCGATCATGTGGACCTGCGGGCGATCCGATTCGACGACCTGATGGCGGTACCCGGGTGCTTCGACGCGACGCCGGCCTACGCGGGCAAACGCGGGCTGGCGGCGTATCGCACAAAGGTGGAGTTAGCCGACAACACACCACACGAACTCGTCGTCGACGGGCTGCATCACTGGGGTCGGATCTTCGTCAACGGGACGATGGTCCGCGAGCACGTCGGCGGCTTTACCCGGTTCGAGACAGATGTTCGCGGGGTCGGGCCGGGCGAGGCAGAGATCATCATCCTTGTCGATAACCGGATGGACTACCAGCGGTGCCCGCTGCACCTGGATTACTTCGACTGGTATCACTTCGGCGGGATCAGCAGGGGCGTTGAACTGCACCGGCTGGGGTACGTCTGGATCGATGCGGTCCGCGTCGTGACGGAGGACTATAAGAATCGCCGGCTGACGATCGAGATCGATTGGGCCAGTGCGGCTCCCTCGCCCGACCGGATCGATGTGACGGTCACGTGCGCGGGAAAGACCATCACGCATAGCGTAGAACCGGACGATGAGCAGGCAGGGCAGATCGAACTGAGGATGGAGCTGCCCGACGCAGCATTGTGGTCACCCGAGGAACCGAATCTCCACGAACTGTATGTAACCCTGGGCGAGGATGATTATCGCGAGAGGATCGGCATCCGGCAGGTTGAATGCCGCGATCGGCAGATCCTTATCAACGGAAAGCCGGTCCGCCTGCTGGGCTTCAATCGCCACGAAGCGCATCCGCAGTTCGGCCATGCCGTGCCGGAGCACATCATGCTGACAGACCTGCAACTGCTGCGGGACATGGGCTGCAACTTTGTGCGCGGCAGCCATTATCCTCAGGACCCGCGGTTCCTGGACCTGTGCGACGAGATGGGCATGTGCGTATGGAACGAGGCGATCGGCTGGAATCAGAAGCCGGAACATCTGACCGACGAAAAATACATCAAGGCCTCAGAGGCACACGTTGAAGAGATGATCGCGATGGCGTGCAATCGGCCGAGCGTCATCATGTGGGGCGTGCTGAATGAGTTCGCCAGCCACGTGCAGGAATGTCGGGCTGGTTGCGAGCGGCTGATCGGGTGCGTTCGCTCGCTGGATGTCAGTCGGCCGGTCACGTACGCATGCAGCCATCCGCTTGATGACGTCTGCCTGGACCTGGTTGACATCGTTGCGATCAATCAATATCCGGGGTGGTACCACGACTCGATCGAAACGATTGGAGCGCACATCGACAAGTGTCTGGCCAGGATCGACGAGATAGGCCAGGGCGATAAGCCCTTTATCGTGAGCGAGATAGGGGCGGGGGCGGTGTACGGCTTCCGGGACTGGAACGCGGACCGCTGGAGCGAGGAATACCAGGCGCGACTGCTCGAGGCGGTGATCCGCGACCTGTTTGTCGAACGCGATCGCACGGTGGGACTGGCAATCTGGCAATTCTGCGACGGCAGGACCATGCCGACCGTACCGTCTCCGATCATGAGGCGGCCGCGAGGATTCAACAACAAGGGCGTGGTCGATGAGTATCGCCGGCCTAAACTGGCGTATGATGTCGTCAAGCGGGGGTTCCGGGGGTTGAAGGGGTGAAGAGGTGAAGAGGTGACAAGGTGACAAGGTGACAAGGTGACATGTGACATGGTGACATGGCGACATGGTGCAACGCTACAACACACTGCTCCCAAGCGGGCAGGCTGAATAGGATCGTTGGGAAGCGTGATGGCAGAAACGACCTATCATATGAGTCCGGATGAGTTTCGCAGGTGCGGATATGCGGCGGTCGACTGGATCGCTGACTACATGCGAAACGTTGAGAACCTGCCGGTGCTTTCGAAGGTCAAGCCTGGCGAGGTGCGGGCGAAACTGCCGCTACACGCGCCGGCCTGCGGCGAACCGTTTGAGGCCATGCTCCGCGATGTCAGTGAGATCATCCTGCCCGGACTTACGCACTGGCAGAGCCCCAACTTCTTCGCGTTCTTTCCTGCCAACAACTCCGGGCCGTCGGTGCTGGGGGAACTGCTGTCGGCGGGGCTGGGTGTGCAGGGGATGCTGTGGGCGACGAGCCCGGCATGTACGGAACTCGAAACGCACGTGATGGATTGGCTGGTCGAGATGCTTGATCTGCCAAAGCACTTTGCGAGCAGTTCGACCGGCGGCGGCGTGATCGAGGATTCGGCGTCGTCGGCCGGACTGTGTGCGCTTCTGGCGGCTCGCGAACGGGTGACGCGGTTTGCGAGTAACGAACATGGGGCGACGGGAAAACTGGTAGCGTATGTCTCGTCGCAGACGCATTCGTCGATCGAGAAGGACATCAAGATCGCGGGACTCGGGCGGGCAATGATGCGAGTGATCGACGTCGATGAGACCTTTGCGATGAAACCCGAATCGCTGGAGGCGGCGATCGTGCGCGATGAGGCGTCGGGGCTGACCCCATGCTTCGCCTGCGCGACCGTCGGGACAACCAGTTCCAACGCGATGGACCCGGTGCGGGCGATCGGCGAGATTTGCAGACGCCACAAGATCTGGCTGCATGTCGATGGGGCAATGAGCGGCACCGCGGCGCTGTGCCCGGAGTTCCGCTGGGTCAATGACGGGCTCGAACTGGCGGATAGTTACTGCTTCAACCCGCATAAGTGGATGTTCACCAATTTCGACTGCGACTGCTTTTTCGTGGCGGACAAAGCATCGCTCATCAATGCTCTGAGTATCCTGCCTGAGTACCTCAAGAACAAGGCGACCGAAAGCGGGGCGGTGATCGACTACCGCGACTGGCAGATTCCGCTCGGCCGTCGGCTGCGGGCACTGAAACTGTGGTTCGTCATCCGGCACTATGGGGTGGAGGGATTGCAGCATCATGTGCGGGAGCATGTCAGACTGGCCCAGGAGTTCGCTTCGTGGGTGAAGGCGGATGAACGGTTTGAACGGGCGGCGCCGGCACCGCTGAACCTGGTGACCTTCCGGCATGTCGGTGGGGAAACGGCTAATCAGCGGATCATGGACCGGGTAAACGGCTCGGGAAAGATCTACCTGACGCATACGAAGCTGGACGGCAAACTGACATTGCGAATGTCGATCGGACAGACGCATACGCAGCAGCGACATGTGGAGAGGGCTTGGCGGATCATCCGCGACGCTGCCGACGCTTCATAGGTCTTCAAGGCAAAAGCAGCGACGGCCACGATTCCTCCGAACCGTGGCCGTCGCCTTGCATCCAGGCCGCTCGATCGCCGCGCCAACGGCCGAGCGGGTACTCATTTATACATTGCCGACAATGACCGCCTCGCAGGTTTTACTACCTGAGGGCCACTGCCGACTGTTCACTCACCATGCAGGATCCATTCTTACAGGATGTATGACGCCGTGGCAAGCCTGCTGTATCTGGAGGTCGTGCGCACGCCAGCGAGATCCGCCCCGGCAAAGGCCAGTCCCTCGTCGAGTTCGGGGATGCGGTCACGCTTGGACTGGAGCAGCTCCGACAGCAATCTGCCGACCTCGCGATAGCGCTCGCGCAGGCCGGCGAGGCGAATCTGGATCACTTCAAAACCGAACGGCTTGTTCTTGCGGTACCACTGCCGGCGGAAGGTGCCCTGCAACTGATCGATCAGGCCTTCGAGTTTGCCGATCTCGGGCATAAGACGCTGCAACTGGCTGCGGTCCCTGGCGGCATACATCTCTTCGAGATTCATACGGAAGTCGATCTTGGCGGCGAGGAACTTGGCGATGGTGGCGACGTGATCGAGATCGACCGGCTCGACCTGGCCTACGTGACGATCGAGGTCGTCGGCGACGGCGAAGTAATGCTCGCGGGCCAGTTTCCAGAAATCGGGTTTGGCCGCCTTGGCGGTCAGATGATGCATGGCCAGCAGCGGGTCGTCCCAGAGGATCATGGTCGGCAGATCCACCGGGCATTCAGAGACCTGCACCCGGCCGCCGAGCGTCTGGTCGTGAATCTGGCAGCCTGCCAGGGTGTCTTCGTAATCAATGCCGCAGATCGCGTCGTAGCGTTCGTGGAGGTTCTGGCCGTCCTCGCCACCGTAGGCGATTTCGGCTGCCCAGGCCAGGCCGGCCAGGGCCGAGTCGTATTCGCAGTAGCCGCCGTTGTCGCCCCACATGGTGAAGAACACTTCCTTGAGTTTGGCCTTGCGGCAGGCGCGGACGCAGCGCCGGCCGTACGCTCGGTTATGCCCTGGCCATACCAGAGGTGCGACCAGGTCCAGACGCCGGAGGCCATAAGCGGCTCGTGGCCCATCTTGCGGTGGATGTCGATCATTTTGAGATAGGTGTCTTCGTCGTCATGGTAGTAGTCCCAGTAGACCAACTCCGCCTGCTGGGGGATCTGCTTGACGACATCGTCAGGGATCACGGCGGATGTATCGTAATAGTCGTGCGTCTTGCTGCCGAGGCGGAAATACATATCCGACCAGATCATCGGCTTGACGCCGGCCTTGTCGCAGATGGCGACGACCTTGTTGAGATGATCGTTGAAGACATCGAACTCGCGGCGATAGCCAAACCGGTTGATGTACTGGCCGCGAGCCAGGTCCCAGGCCTCGTCCATGCCGATGTGGATGCGCCGGCTGCGGAGGTTGGTTGCGTAGGTTTCGATCATCTTGGTGACGAGATCGTAGGTGGCAGGCTCGTCGACGAGCATAACGCTGCTGGTGTCCTGGATGCCTTTGTAGACGTTCCACTTGAGGATCTGTTCGAGGTGGGCGAGCGTCTGGATGCAGCCGATCAGCTCGATGCCCAGGCTGGCGGCGTAGTCGTCGAGGCTGCGGAGTTCCTGCGGCGTGTACGCCCCGCGCATGAAACCGAACATCGGCTCGCCCGGCAGTTTGTAGGTATCCTCGGTGTACAGCATGACCATGTTGTAGCCGAGCAGGGCCAGACGGCGCAGCCAGCGTTTGGCGTAGTCGACGGTCATGACGGCGTTTCGGCTGCAGTCGAGCATGATGCCCAGCGTGGTGAAGGGGCATGACTCCTTGATGACCTGGCCCGGCTCTTCCGGCAGGTCCGCCAGCACCAGGCCGAGACCGCGCAGGGCGTCGGCGACGCTGCCATAGCGGACGGAGTAGGTCTCGCCGTCACGGCTGACTTCGAGCGTGCCGGCGGGGGCGCCGCCGGTAAGGGCAACCGTCGGAGAGCCGTCTCCTTCACGAAGGGGATATTCCTGGCCGAGCGTCTTGAGGGCGTCGGCGAGTTTCGCATCGACGGCGTCTTTCTTCCAGTAGAGACTGGCGGGCATTGGCCTCTCCTTATGTGTCCATTGAACACCATCATAGGAGGGAAACGCCCTTGTACAAGGAGATGGATTCGGGGATTTGTCATCCGCTGCCTGATGGTCTATAAGAGAGTATTAACCATTCGTCATGAACTGGAGGAGCTTGTAGCCATGACGTATCGCCCTTCGGAAAGTCGTTATGCGGAGATGTCCTATCGCCGGTGCGGCAGGAGCGGGCTGAAACTGCCGGCTATCAGCCTGGGGCTCTGGCAGAGTCTCGGGGATAAGGGGCAGGAAGAGACGCTTCGCAAGAGTGCGTATTTCGCGTTCGATCATGGCATCACCCACTTCGACCTGGCGAACAACTATGGCATTCCAGCGGGTCATAGCGAAGAGGTCATGGGCGAGGTACTCAAGGGGATGCCTCGCGATGAGCTGATCATTTCGACGAAGGCGGGGTACTACATGTGGCCGGGGCCTTACGGCGAGTGGGGCAGCAAGAAGTATCTGGTGGCCAGCCTCGACCAGTCGCTCAAGCGAATGAAGCTGGACTATGTCGACATCTTCTACCATCACCGGCCGGACCCCGATACGCCGCTTGAAGAAACGCTGGGGCGCTGGATCTGATCGTCAAGCAGGGCAAGGCGCTTTACGCCGGGGTGAGCAGCTACAACGGCAGGCAGTTCGCCGAAGCAGTCAAGACCGTTCGCGATCATGACTGGACGCCGATCACGATCCACCAGCCGAAGATCAACATGCTGGAACGGAACCTTCAGTTCGACCTGCTGACGCATACGGCGGCGTGGGGATGCGGCGTGATCGCGTTCTGCCCGCTGGCGCAGGGGCGGCTTACCGACAAGTACCTTGGCGGCATCCCGGAAGACAGCCGGATGGCTAAGCGGGAGGATGCCCGGAAATGGTACGAACAGCAGAAGGCGGCGGGGATCTGGGACAAGGTGGCGAAACTCAACGAGATGGCGAAGGCCCGCGGGCAGACGCTGCCGCAGATGGCGCTGGCGTGGCTGCTGCACGACGAGCGGATCACCAGCGTGCTGATCGGGGCGAGCAAGGTCGAACAGATCGCCGAGAACCTCGGAGCCTTGAAGAACGGGGCCTTCACTGACGAGGAACTCAGGAAGATCGAGCGTATTACAGGAGAATAACGGCAGGAGACAGGAGACAGAAGGTAGGAAGCGGGAGACAGCCTGCAGATGGCCGGCCTGTCCTCTTCGCATTATCCTTTTAGTCTACTGTTTGTCGACCCTTTGCGGGGCGAGGGCCGGCTGGGTTGATACCGGCTGCTCTGATTCACACTTGGTGCGCGGGCGGGAAGGCAACTCGGCTAGGATCGCCTTCAGGTCTGCCGGTGCCTTCGCTTCTGGGCAATCCTCATAGTATCGCTGCACTGACCACATCACGCCGTTGTACATTTCGCTCGACTTGAACAGTCGATTGTAGTCCATGGCTGCCCGTGGCAAGGCGCTGTCCAGTCGGGCGAGCATTCTTGTCGTCTGGCCCAATCGGATGTCCCTGGCATTGACTGCCATCTCCATCACTGCTGTCCCGTCCCACAGGGCCAGGACTTTGTGCGCCACCCTACCCTCGTACACGTAGCCGATTGCCCCGCCCACAACAAGGCCAGCGAGGAATATCAACAGGGGCCCGGCGATCTTTTTCATGTGTTCTTCTCCGTGGATCGTGCCTGCACGCATCTGCCACTTATTGTGGTCTGGGCGGCCCGATCTTTCAGGCTGGTTTCTGGCCGCCTATTGCTGCCCACACGTGGTATTTGAAGAACACGTCGACGTTGGTGAAGCCGGCTTCCGTCAGCCACTGGGCCTGCTCGATGAAACCTTCGTGGATATCGTCGCCTTTGACCTTTGGCTGGTCCGCGTTGTCCACGTTGCGAATCTTCCACTTGTCGAAATGCTGCTTCCACTGGTCGTAGGTCTGGCGATACTGCTCGGGGATGGCGTCGCGGGCATCCTCCACCCATCGCAGCCAGAAGTGCAGCGAATTCAGATAGGCCGCATGGCTGATCGTCTTCATCTCGTCCACGTTGAAGAACCAGCCGGCTGGCTGCAACGTAGCGAGACACCGGCCGTACAGGTTCTTTTTGCCCTGGGTGTCGAGGTGGTGAATGGCGGACATCGAGACGATCGCGTCGGGGGCGGCTGGCAGATGCGACTCCCAGGCGTCTTCGAAGGATGCTGTGACGAACTGCACGCGGTCTGTGAACGCGACGAGACGCTCCCTGGCGACATCGAGGAAGTCCTGCGAATAGTCCACGTAGATGCAGGTGGCCTGCGGGGCCCTCCGCAGGATCTTTTCGATCAGCCGGCCGGAACCGCCGCCGAGATCGACGATTGTTACCGGCTTGAGGCCATCCAGCGGCAAGAGACGCAGTAGTTCATCCTGCAGCCAGTCGTAGTTGGGGACCAGGTATGGGGCCATCTGGTCGTATGCCCGGGCCATGGAGAACCAACGGTTCCTGTCGATCTGATTCATGTTCTATTTCTTGTAATAGTAGTCATGCACCTTGCGAACGGCCGTTACCGTGTCACGGGCCTGCTGCTCGTCGAATCGCTCGCTGACGGGCAGGTAGATGCAATCGGCGATGATCGCTTCGGCGTTGGGGCAGTCGCCATCCTTGTACTGCACATCGTTGCCGAGCGACCATGGCAGGCCGGACTGGCCGAATGCCTTGTGCTGGCCTAGGTAGGGCTGCTTATAGATCGTCGAGGGCACGTAGCCTGCGCCGCACGGAACGCCTTCGGCGGCTGCGGCGGCGGCGAATTCGTCGCGGGTGCAGGAGAGGCTGCTCAGAACGCAGGCGGGGCAGGTAGAACCAGTAGACCGGGTCGCTGCCTTCGGTCTCCTTTGGGACGGCGATGGCGGGCAGGTCCTTCAGGCCATCGCGGAGGATGTCGCGCGTAGTTGCGGTAGCCGGCGGTGATCTGTTCGACGCGGTCGAGCTGGGCGTGGATGACCGCGCCTTCGCAGCTCCGTCATGCGGTAGTTGGGGGCGAGAAACTCCGGGGCACGCTGGCCGCCGAGGCGGTCGTAGGCCTTGTCGGCGTAGAGGTGGCAGCGGCGATACGTCTCTTCGTTATTGGTGACGACCACGCCGCCGTCGCCGCAGGCGAGGTGCTTGAACTCGTTGAAGGAGAAGGCGCCGGCGTCGGCCATCGTGCCGACGAGCTTGCCGTTGTACCTGGCCCAGATGGCCTGGGCGCAGTCTTCGATGACCCAGAGGTTCCTGGCCCTGGCCAGTTGGAGGATCTCGTCCATCGGGCAGGGGTTGCCCCAGAGGTGTACGGCGACGATGCCCCTTGTCCGCGGGGTGATCTTCGCGGCGATGGTGTCGGCTGTGATCGTGTATGTGCCGGGGTCGACGTCGGCGAAGACCGGGATGCCATGCTGGTAGAGCACGCCGATGACGGAGCCGGCGTCGGTGATCGGGCTGGTGATGACTTCGTCGCCGGGTTCAATGCCGAGGGCAGCGACGGCGGCGTGGATAACGGCTGTGCAGGAGCTGCCGGCTACGGCGTGTTTCATGCCCGAGCATCCCGGCGAACCGCTCGCACATGGTCTTGACCTTCCGGCCTTGCCAGTAGAAGAGGGTGCCCTGGTCGAGGGCCTCCTTGAGCTGCTGGAGCTCGCCGTAGGCGTAGCGGTTGCCTTGCTTCTCGAACGGCGCAGTGCGGACCCTGGGCCCGCCGCTTATCGCCAACTGCATTGTTTCGGCCGGCTGCCGGGACGTGGTCATGAGTCACCTCGTCTTATCATGTCCGGCAGTCATGGTCTTGCCCGGCTGGCGGCGTGTCAAGGAGGATCATTGTCCGTTGTCCGTTGTCCGTTGTCCGTTGTCCGTTGTCCGTTGTCCGTTGTCCGTTGGGGTTCCTTGCTTCCTTTTCTTGTCCGTTGTGCTCCTTCGGGTCAGGTTCGTCAACAGAAAAAAGAGGTCGGAGTCGGCGAATCAGGCCTGACGCTGGGCCCGCCAGCGGCCAGCCGCCCTTGCCGTCGGGCGGTCGTGCGGCAGTGCGGCGCTTCGCCGCGCGGCACGTCACAAGACTTGCCGCGGCGACGCCCGCGGGATTACGCCCCTGCGGGAGGGCGGCCAGTTGTCCAGGGACTGGCCTGGCCCGCGATAACCGGTCGTCGGATCCGGCTGTACGTATGGCACTGTACAGTAGGCCCGGGACTATCTCTCCTGCTCCCGGCCACAGGTTTGGCCTATACCACCGGGCATATGGCGGTGGCAACACCTTGTTTTACGGTCGCCTCCACTGGCGGACGGGCTGCCTGCGGTCCTTCAGGCCACGTGGTACCTGTCGTGACCCGAGCGAACGAGGGCCGAAGCAGCCGTACGCCGACTCCTTCCTCTCTCTCTTATATGGTAATGGGTGTTCACCTGTCGGAAAGGATTTGGTGGGTTGGTTTGGGGATCTGGAGGGAGGAAAGTCGGGCAGGTAGAGGGGGGGCATCTTCGCGACAAATACAGACATCAGGTCGGCACATGCGGCCGGATGGTCCTCAGCGCGTCCTTCTCCGACCGCTCGGCTTCGTAGATGTCACAACGCAGTTGAAGGTTCATCCAGAAGTCCGCGGAGGTACCGAGAAACCTGGCAAGACGCAGTGCGGTGGCGGGGGTAATGCCGCGTTTGCCGTTGATTATCTCGTTGATGCGCTGGTATGGCACGTGGACGGCGTCGGCGAGCTGGCGCTGCGTGATGTCCATCGGCACGAGGAACTCGTGCAGGAGCATTTCACCTGGACGAGTGGGAGGACGGTCTGTTGGAATGCGAACCATGTATCACTCTCTTCCGCAGTCAATGATAGTCAACAATCTCTACGTTGGCCGGACCCGTTTGCGACCATGTGAAGCATATGCGGTACTGGTCGTTAATGCGGATGCTATGCTGGCCGGCGCGGCCACCGGCAAGTGCTTCCAGCCGATTCCCTGGAGGGATTCGCAGATCGCCCAGGTATACCGCCGAGTCCAATTGATCGAGTTTCCTCGCTGCGATCTTTCGCAACGCTTCCGGACAAGCCCTTCGCGCAGACTCCGGTGTTCTTGCCGTTGAAGACGTCCTCGGTACCGGCGTCTTTGAACGAATCGATCATCGTAGCATGATAGCACGGATGTCATGCTATGGCAACAGGTCTTGTCCGTCCACACGCGGGCCGCGCGGCATCTGGAGATAGCACCGGCTGAAGCCGGGACTCCGAACAGATGTCTGCTCGAAGTAGAGATGCCGACGCGATGTTATTTGGCTGGTGGCAACCGCCGCGCGGGGCTACGTCGGTGGTAACGGCGGAACAAGGCCCGGCTAAAGCCGGTACTCATACGCGGGGGGTACTTGGACGGTATGTGAAGAAACCGGCTGGAGTGCTCATCGCAATGTGCGCTCCAGCCGGGTCCAACGTCGGGTCGTTGCGGGACGTTGCCCGCCCGGAGTCAATCACTTTCGTTACAGCGCCTGGCAGACGAGGTCGCCGACTTCGCTGGTGCCGTAGCCCATGTTGCCGGCGGCCTGGCTCTTCATCTTGGGGGTGGTGGCCATGAGGGCCTTTTCGACCATCTCGGCGCCCCTGGTGAAGGCGGCATCTTTCTTCTTCTGGCCGAGCTCGGTGAGCATCATGCCCATCGCGCAGATCGCGGCCAGCGGGTTGATGACGTTCTTGCCGGTATACTTCGGGGCGCTGCCGCCCATAGGCTCGAACATCGAGACGCCTTGCGGATTGATGTTGCCGCCGGCGGCGATGCCCATCCCGCCCTGGATCATCGCGCCGAGGTCGGTGATGATGTCGCCGAAGATGTTCTCCGTCACGATCACGTCGAAGAACTCGGGGTTCTTCACGAACCACATGCAGCAGGCGTCGACGTGGTCGTAGTCGCGCTTGATATCGGGGTAGTCCGCCTCGCCGATCTCGTTGAAGGCGCGCCACCAGGTGTCGCCGGCGTAGGTCAGCACATTCGTCTTGTGGACGAGGGTGAGCGTCTTCTTCGGCTTGTTGCGGCGCCGGCAGAGGTCGAAGGCGTAGCGGAGGCCCGCTCGACGCCGTTTCGGGTGGTGCTGTCCGATCTGGGTGGCGATTTCCTGGGGCGTGCCCTTGATGGACCCGCCCGTGCCGATGTAGAAGTCCTCGGTGTTCTCACGGATGACGATGAAGTCGATGTCCTCCGGGTTTTTGTCCTTCAGCGGAGACTCCACGCCGGGGTAGAGCTTGACCGGGCGCAGGTTGATGTACTGGTCGAGTTCGAAGCGCAGGCGCAGGAGCATCCCCTTCTCGAGGATGCCCGGCTTGACGTCCGGGTGGCCGATCGCGCCGAGGTAGATGGTGTCGAACTTCCGCAGCTCGTCGACCGCCGTTTCGGGCAGGACCTCGCCGGTCTGCGGTATCGCTCGCCGCCGAAATCGTAATTCGGCCGTTCGTACTTGAAGCCCTTCTTCCCGGCGACCGCCGCCATGACCTTGAGGCCCTCGCGGACGACTTCCGGACCGGTCCCGTCGCCGGGGATTACGGCTATCTTGGCTGCTGCCATGGTTATCTCCTTGCAAACGCAACCTGCGTGTGTTGAACGAGGCAAGATAGCAGATGGCGCGGCTGGCGGCAAATCCGGCTAACCACGGAGCCGCGGAGACACGGAGAACGACTTTTCTCAATATGCAACGGCGTCTGACGACTGATCGTCTCAGGAATTCTTGCCCGTGGCTTCGACGATCTTGACGAACTCCTCGCTCATGGCGGCCAGGGCTTCGGGGCGGTGGCCGGCACCGGTGGGGTCGGTGTACCAGCGGGGGATGAAGCCGCCGTTGTCGCGGTTGAAGGATTCGTTGAGTTTGTGGCAGTAGGCGCGGATGTCGTCCAGGGTGCCGTGTGCCATGGTCATCTGGATATCGACCGGGGCCCAGAAGGTGAGCCGGCCGGCGAGCGTCGCCGAGGCAGTCCAGGCCCATGTTTTCCTGCTGGTCCATGTGGATGACGTTCAGGCCGATCTCGATGAGGTCATCGAGGATATCGACGATGTAGCCGCAGGAATGCAGGAAGGTGAGCAGGCCGGCCTTGTGGGCAGCATCGTGGAGTCCGGGGCGTAGCGGGGTTTCCAGATTGTCGCGCCGCACCACTTGGCCGGGGAGATCATCAGGCGGTTCTGGAGGCCCCAATCGTCGCAGAAGATCAGGCCGTCGGCACCGGCCTTGGCGTACTGCTCGATGGCGTAGAGGTTCATGTCTACGAGGATATCGATCAGGCGGCCGAGCTCCTCCGGGTTATCGTAAATGTCCATCCAGGTGTTTTCGAGGCCGCGGATGAAGTGGACGCGTTCGTAGATCGAGATGCCCGAGGCGAGGAGGAACTTATCGCCGGCCTTCTCGCGGGCGGCGGGAAGGTTGCCCCAGCATTTGGGGTCGCGGATATTCGGAATGGTGAGTTTGTCGAACTCCGCCCAGTCCTTGAGGGGGAATTCCTGGACCTCGCCGAGGTTGCAAACACCGATGTTGTCCCAAGAACGGCGCCCCATTCGTCGACGCTGTTTCGGCCCTTGGGACGGCTGTCCGGCGAGGGGCTCATGCCGACATGCGCAAAGTCAGTGCCGTGGGGGTCGGGCAGGTCGAACGGCAGACGCTCTGGATTCTGGAAGAGGATGGCGAGTTTTACGATTTCTCGGCTGGTCATGACAGTTTCCCTGGCCTGATGGCACATCGCTAACGGAACTCATGGGAAGCGGGCTCCGTACCCCAGTCCGATCATCTATCATGGGCACAGGCTTTCGCCTTGTCCAGGAACGCGATGACGCGTCGCTGATAGCCGAGGAAATCCGAGGTCATGATGTTGCTGTGAGGGCCGGGGCCGAGCCATTTGTCCTTCGGCTGGCGGGCACGGCTGTAGAGGATTTCCATGTTGACCGGGGGGATCAGCGTGTCGTCCTTGCCGTGGATCAGCAGGACGGGGCGCAGCGCGATGGCGTGGATGGCCTGGGTGGCGTCCAGCGACCAGAAACTCCGGCCGGCGTGGAGCGACATCGAGGCGGCGACCGTCCTCAGTTTCCAGGGGCCGGCCCAGCAAGGGGATTTTGCCGAGGTGCTCGCGGGCCAGCCCAGGGGCGGAGACGAAGCAACTGTCGAGGATGACAGCCTCGATACGAGGGTCGCTGGCGGCAGCGAGGACGAGGGCCATGGCGCCGCCAGTCGACGAGCCCAGGCCGTCGACATCGGCGAGATTGATAGGGACGGTTCTTCTTCGGCGCCAAATCGACAGCCTCCTTAACATCGGCGTCTTCGTCGAGGCCGAAGGTGGAGGTGTGGCCCTGGCTGGCGCGCGTGGCCGCGGAAGTCGAAGATGAAGCTGTTGTAGCCCTGGTAGCAAAACAGCAGCATGAATTCCAGGAAATTATACTTATTGGCGCCGGCACGTGGCAGATGACGACGGTTGAATCGCTGTTCGGCTCGGGCAGGAGACCAGCCGGACGGCGTCGGGCCGTCTTGCTGGCGAAAGAGACAGATTCGAGGCGGAGGCTGGGGTATTCGGTGATCCGGGCAGGATTGCCGATTGTTGATGCGATGAACCAATGACCCGAAGGCCAGCGGTGCGAAAACAAACAGCGTGAGCAGCAGGCGGCCGGGTCGGATGAACATCGTCGCCCTGGCAAGCACCGCTGATTCCGCCGGAGGCTTTGCCCCGCCCTGCAACCTGTCGCCGGCCGATTCCGGGTCCGCCGGCCCCAACAACAATAGCGCTCGCCGAGCCGTCCGGCGGTGCAGTCGCCAGACGGACCAGGCCAATCGCCAGGCAATTGTGAAGTACAGGGCCCAGAAGACTTCCGGCCAGAGCGATGGGCCGCGGGCGAGAGTCGGCAACGAAGTACTCGGCCACAGCCAGGTAGGGGATTATGGACAGCAGGTACTGGGCGTGCTTCCACCAGGGGATGCGCCGCACAGCCGGCCAAGCGAACCAGAGATAGGCGGCTAAGGCCGGCAGCATGAGCAGGATCACTGTTTCGCCCCGCGTTGCTGGTCAGGAGGCTCAGAACGGGCATGGCGGCGAGAGCTGATGGCCAGCACCGATGGCAGCGATCTTGAAGCGGCGGAACGGTGCGAGGCCGCACGACAGGAAGCCGGCACGGGGCACCGGGCGGACGCTGCGTCTTATCGGGGATGGCGTTGCGTTTATGGTTAAGGCCACGGTAGCCAAGCCGCTGAACGGCCAGATAAGAACCGCAGGCGGCCGGCCGCGCGGCCTCGCGCAGGCTTCCACTGCCTGGAAGCGGCTCTTAGACCTCGTCACTGGCAGGCAAGTCCCAGGGGCACCCACCCGACAGGAAGGTTTTGAACGGGCCTTGGCGACATCGACAGTCGCCCTTTCGCCCTAAGTCGAGCAGGGCGCCAACGGCTAGAAAAATATTCTTTCGGGCAGGGTTGACAGGTTTCCAACCGTCGCTTCTATGGCCGCTCCACCCTGACATGGGGATGACAAATCTCCAAGGGTGAATCGTATTTTGACTATTGAGGATGCTCATTCGCTGTGCTGTTGCCGAGCACAGGGCGGCCTCCCCAGTCTTCGGACGGTACCGGTTTTTTCCGGGTGAGGTTCGGCCGTAAGTCCTGGGTAAAAAAGATGTTCAGAAAGTGATTCAGGACGCTTGACAGGTAGCCAGGGGATGCTAAGATATCCGATGCCGGCGAAGGGAAGTCTTTTCCTGTCGACGGTTTGATCTTTGACAAGTTAACAGTTTGCCAAGTCGAGAGAATGTGCCTCCGACACTCTGCGAAAGGGGCCGGGGGAGATCCTTGATTCATGATTCCTCCTGTGGATGCGAGAGTCGGTCCGGATTTGTACACCGGGCTCCGCTTCGGCGGCATGGGCAGGGATCTCAAGGCATTCTTCGACGCAGCGAAAGATGTTTTTGAGCCTTTTACTAAGTCAAATTCACCCACTATCCTTAGCCGGTAGTGGGGGAGTTTAACAGGATTAAACTGCAGGGTTTGATCCTGGCTCAGAGTGAACGCTGGCGGCGTGGCTAAGGCATGCAAGTCGAACGAACCTCAGATTGGAGTAATCTGGTTTGGGGTTAGTGGCGAACGGGAGAGTAATACATAGGTAACGTACCCTAGGCTTCAGGGGGATAACGGCGGGTGGTAACACCCTTTGCGAAAGTGCCGTTAATACCCGATAACGTCAGGAAACCGAATGGCTTCCTGACCAAAGAATTTTGGCCTTGGATCGGCTTATGTCCTATCAGGTAGTTGGTGAGGTAACGGCTTACCAAGCCTGCGGGGTAGCGGGGCTGAGAGGTTGACCCGCCTCATCGGGACTGAGACACTGCCCGGACACCTACGGGTGGCTGCAGCAACGAATATTCCGCAATGGACGAAAGTAAAAACGGAGCGACGCCGCATGGGGGATGAAGCCCTTCGGGGTGTAAACCACTGTCAGGGTTAAGCAAAAAAATGAGCTATCCCAGAGGAAGCCACGGCTAACTCCGTGCCAGCAGCCGCGGTAAGACGGAGGTGGCAAGCGTTACTCGGAATCACTGGGCTTAGAGCGGGTGCAGGTGGCTTTGCAAGTCCGGAGTGAAAGCCCTCGGCTCAACCGGGGAATTGCTTTGGAAACTGCAAGGCTTGAGGCAAGCAGGGGCCAGTGGAACGTTTGGTGTAGCGGTGAAATGCGTAGATATCAAACGGAACGCCAGTGGTGAAGACGGCTGGCTGGGCTTGTCCTGACACTCAGACCCGAAAGCGTGGGGAGCGAACCGGATTAGATACCCGGGTAGTCCACGCCCTAAACAATGCGCACTCGATTCAGGAGCCTCTGACGGTTTCTGGGTCAAAGTGAAAACATTAAGTGCTCTGGGGGGAGTACGGCCGCAGAGGTTAAAACTCAAAGGAATTGACGGGGGCTTTATTTAGATAAATTCGAAGTTTAACCTTACCCGGGTTTGACATGCACGGATGCCGTCTGTGAAAGCAGAAGCCGGTTTGCTCTTCGGAGTGAAACGTATTTTTTAGCTGCATCAGCTATTGTCGACTCGTGCGGTGACGTGTTCGGTTAAGTCCTATAACGAGCGAAACCCCTGTCGTTAGTTGCCATCGGGTCATGCCAGGGCACTCTAACGAGACTGCCGGCGTCAAGCCGGAGGAAGGCGGGGACAACGTCAAGTCATCATGGCCTTTATGTCCGGGGCGTCACACGTGCTACAATGGCCACTACAAAGCGACGCAAGACCGTAAGGTGGAGCAAATCGATAAAAAGTGGCCTCAGTTCGGATTGTGGTCTGCAACCCGACCACATGAAGCCGGAATGGCTCGTAATCGCGTATCAGCCATGACGCGGTGAATGTGTTCCTGAGCCTTGTACACACCGCCCGTCAAGTCATGGAAGCCGGGAGCGCCCGAAGCCCGTTTAGCCAACCGTAAGGAGGCGGCGGTCTACGGCGAGCCTGGTGACTGGGACTAAGTCGTAACAAGGTAGCCGTACGGGAACCTGCGGCTGGATCACCTCCTTTCTAGGGGATAACCTAGATCTCGACTCTTGGCCCTAACAAGTATGAGGTTTCTCGTATTTACGGGTCGGCCCTTCGGGGCGAATGGAGTCAAGATGAGGTCAGCGCATTTGAAGCCTGTTTGATGGTCTTCGGATCGGAAAACGGGTGTGTGAGTGAAGCGATTCGCTCACCCGATGAGGCAAACTGTTGACGATATACGAAAGACCCTGTCGTCTCGTACGGCAGGGTCTTTTTTTTGCGCACGTTCAGTGAAACTCGATCGAAGAGTGGCGCCTCCGGGCACGGCAGGACAGGCCTTGCCAGGCAGTACCCAGGCAAGGGCGCCGTGTCTTGTTGCTGCTGTGCATTATCGCCTGGCAGCCTGGTCGAGCAGCGTACTGGATCGATGCCCTGCCCTTCCACGCACAAATGCCTTCTGGCGGCCAGACGGATATGCTGGTATACGATTGGCGTGCGGCGCAGTCCCGCTGGTTGCTTGGAACGCAAGAGGAATTCCTGTCAGGGAGACATGCATGGATGCTCTAGTATCCGGGAAGTCGCGGTGTGCACACTCGGGCAGCCCTGGCCGTGCTGGCGGTCGCAATGCCGTTTGCCGTCGGCGGGTGCCCGAATCCAAATCCATCCAAGACGCCTGACGGTGTCCTGGCGGGAACATGGACAGGCGATCTGGGCTACACCGTCTCCGTGCTTGTAGACGGCCAGGCAGGGAACGAGCTACTCCTTCACCCGATCGTTTGCGGTAACTTTCTCGGCGGACGGCATACCCGACAAGATCGACCTGGCCCTCGGTAACGGCGACGAGGTTCTACAAGTACCGATAACCGCGCTCGACCCAGGAAGGGGACGCTACGCAGGCGACGTTTGACAGTACCAATCCCAATACCGGAGAAACCACGACAGCTTCCGTCGAGATCACCGCCAATTCTATTTCGACAACCGAGGCGACCTGCGACATGGAACTGGGCGTCGAAGTCACCTACAGCGGCGGCACCACCGGCAGCCTGTCAGGAACCTATAGTCTGCAGGCGGCCGCCTACTCGGACGGCACCCTGGACTGGGCAAGTTCGAGCGACCTGGCTATTGGCGATCCAGTGCTGGGACTGGGCGTGGGCGTTACCTCAGCCGGCGTACTGAAACACTAATCCACGATACTTCCGGTCGCATTCAAACAGGCATTCCGCTCCGGCAGGATCGGATGCTGCCTTATGAACTGCGGCATCGACGCCGCTTTGGCCGCGCATGAGCGTAAACAACTCCGACAGGCGTCGTGCAGTCTGACACACATGCCACTGCCCTGCCGCCGCAGGACGCATGAAAGGTTGGCGACATCCCCCGATAAATATGATATAGTAACCCGTGCTTTTGGGGATGGTGAACTGTCTGGGCTAACCAGCGTCTCTCAGATTGGGAACAATCGCCATGAAAACACGATTTGTCAACGGTCGTTCGCTTGCCACGTGGGGTCTTCTGTCCTGCCTTTCCGGGCTGGTCGTGCTTTCGCTGGGAGGATGTCCGCCGGTCAACAATGGCGGCGGTACGACAAGCAGCCTGACGGGGACATGGTCGGGTGACGTCGATTACGTACTGAGGACGACGCTGGGCAGCGACACGATCGGCACAACGAATGAGACGCTGGCGACGACGGTCGTTTTCGATGACAGCGGCACGCCGGACAAGGTGATTGTCCCGCTGCTCGAATCGCCTGCCGTCCTGGCAGAGGTGCCGCTGACTGATTTGACGCAGGTCGGCGATACGACGACCGTCACGGTCGACGAGCAGGGCGAACAGAAGTCGGCCACCTTCACCGTCGTTGAGGTGAACAACGCCGATACGGAGTACGGCCTGACGCTGGACGTCAGCTATCAGAGCGGCCTGCTCGATCAGCCGCTGGTCGGCACGTACAACCTTTCCGCCGTGCTTCAGGATGACGGCACCTTGGCCTGGGACACTCAGGCGAACCTTGCTATCCGGCAGCGACTCGCTGGCCATCGGCACGGCCAGCACCTCGTCGCGGCACACTGACGCAACAATAGCCGGCCGGGCCCGCAAAGCCGACCGCTGTTGCCTGAATCTCGATGCCACGCTAGAATACTTGCCGCAAGGAACCGTTGGCAGGAAGCCATCTCCTTTGCCGATAATGACTTGGGAAGGTAACGCGAGGGTCTGACTCGGCATTGACAAGAAACGGCGTACTGGATCTATTGCACGAACGGGCGGGCGGGTTTACTGTTAGACGCTTCGCCTGCAGCATGGCACGATGTGCGGTGGATCCGGTACTTGAGGCAGTCGGCCAAGGCCAAAGAGGCGGGATCATGAGACGGTGCAGGGATGTACGGTCCGGCAGATGGGTGTGGCAGATAGTGCTGACGGCGGCGATCGCCGTGCTGGCATGTGGTTGCGGCACGAGCGAGTTGCGGACGGTCCCGCTGACAGCCAGCAGGACGCCGTTCGTGCGGGACATTCCCGTGCCGATGTCGTTCGAGTTGGTGGACGACCTGAGCCAGTCCTACCGGACGCAGGCCGAGCGGGTCGCTGCGGCACGCCTATTTCGGGCAGGCTGAGCCGATTACGGTATACGCGTTCTATCGCGAGCAGATGCCGCACAGCGGCTGGCGGGCCTTGAGTGAGAGCAGTGCCGAGGGCGTCTATCACCTTGTGTACGCCAAGGGCAGCGAGATGGCGACGGTGCAGATTTCGCGCCAGACGCGAGGCTTCCGGGCCGGGGCACTGGTGATGGTGAGAGTCAAACCGGTCGGGGCGGCCAGTGAGCCCCGGACTGATGAGTTGCATGACGCCGGCCAACGACCGGCGACCTGGTGAAAAGGACACAGTGAATGAAGTCACAGAGACGGCACGACCTTCAGACAAATACGCTGGCTGACAACCTGGCGGAAACGCTGGAGTACCTCAAAACCCAGTACCTCTTAGCGATCGTTGTCGGGATCGTTGCGGTGCTGCTGATCATCGGTGGAATCTGGTATTGGCAGTATGCGGCGGCGGCACGACGGGCCCAAGGCTGGCAGGACATGCTCGCCCTTGTGGGCACGACCAGCCAGGGAGGATCCTCAGTATATAGACAAGCTGGGAAGAGGTTGCCGCGTCGGCCCGCGATCCGAACCTGCGGGCCATGGCATATGCCCAGGTCGGCAATGAGCTGCTGGCGACAGGCGGTGTTCGCGCGGCGAGCTCGGCCGAGCAGGTCCAGACAGACTGCAGGACCGCGCGAAGGCGGCATTTCAATGCGTCGCTGAGCACGTCGGCGAAGACGCCCGGAGGCTGGGGCGATCTCGCGGCTCGGCCTGGCGGCCATTGCGGCGTGACAACGGCGACGCCACGGCAGCCCGGGAATACTACGAGGCGGTTCGCAGCAATGCCGAACCTGACTGGTACTGCCGTATCCGTCGCAGGCGAGCGCGGGCTGGCGCGCGCTGGATGCAGCGGCCAAACTGCCGCCCCTGGCGGCGAGCAGTCAGCCGGCGGCCGCTGAGGCGGCCCCGGCCACCCAGCCCGAGCGACGGCTGATCGGTCGGCGGCAAGCCCGCGTGGCAAGAGAGCATACCACCGGCAAAGACCCACGCAGTCGCTCTGCGTGGGTTTCGCCCTATCTCGGGCCGTGGCCCCGCGCGGAGACCGGCGCTTTCCGCAAGACCGGGGGATCGCGCATGCTTGACAGGGGCTCGGCAGCGTTGATAGCGTCTGGCACGTATGTACTTAGGCCGTGCCTGACTCATAACAGTGGATTCGCCTAGGAGATAGAGGATGGCAGACCTGGAAGGGATTGCTTCGGCCGTAATCGAGGGCAAGCGGGACGTTGTGACGCAGAAGGTGCAGCAGGCCGTGGACGAAAAGGTCCATCCGGGCGACATCCTGAACAAGGGCCTGATCGCCGGCATGTCCGTGATCGGCGAGCGTTCAGGACAACGAGGTCTACGTGCCCGAGGTGCTGATCGCCGCCCGCGCGATGAAGGCCGGCATGGACATCCTCGAGCCGCTGCTGGCCGAGCGGCGTCAAGCCGCTCGGCGACGGTCGTCATCGGCACGGTCAAGGGCGACCTGCACGACATCGGCAAGAACCTGGTGGCGATGATGCTCACGGGCGGCGGCTTGAAGGTCGTCGACCTCGGCATCGACGTGGCGCCGGAGAAGTTCGTCGCAGCCTGCCAGGAGAACAAGGCCGACCTCATCGGCATGCTCAGCCCTGCTGACCACGACCATGCCGCAGATGGCGGACGTGGTCGAGGCCGTCAAGGCCGCCGGCCTGCAGGTCAAGACGATGATCGGCGGCGCCCCGGTCACCCAGAGCTTCGCCGACGAGATCGGCGCCGACGGCTACGCGCCCGATGCCGCCTCGGCGGTCGAACTGGCCAAGAAGCTGGGCATCGCGAAGTCGACGCCTGCAGCCGGCTCCGACCGAAATCACCAGACGCCCCGCCGGAGACGATCGGTGGGGCGTTTTCTTTTGCAAGGCCGGCGGACACCTGCCGACAGCCGCAGGAGTGCACCCGGTTCGGGCCGAGCCATGTATAGGGATGGGGCACACACCGGCAGGTTTCAGTCGTCCTGGCGGGACTCTAACAACAAGGACGACAACCCAAGGTCTTGGCCGCCAGAGACCCCGCCTTGAAAGGCAGGCTTCTGTACTTGTCGCCGGTATGGATCACGAACGACAAGCCCCGGTCGCCTGGATGTCAGAAATCGGAGGTGTTTTCATGCCGGGTCTTGAGATGCTATAATCATGCGTCTTAGCTGGCACTATGCTGATTTTGTTGATGACATTATTGAAACGGTAGCGGCGGACGACCAGGAGGCGTCGCTCGAGCGCGTCCGGCTGAAGGTCGGTCGCGGCGGGAAGGCCAAGCGGCTCGACAAGTACGTCGTCGGGCCGTTTTCGCAAGTGGTCCGCACCACGATTCAGCGGATGATCGACGAAGGGCGCCATCACGATCAATGACAAGACCGAGCAAGCCCAGTTATGCTCTGAAGGAGGGCGACGCGGTCGACCTGGTCTTTCCTGCGCCGGAGTCGGCAGAGATCGTCCCCGAGCCGATCCCGCTGCACATCCTCTTCGAGGACGACTGCATCATCGTGCTGAACAAGGCGGCCGCATCGTCTGCCATCCGGCCCGGCCGAGCCAGACCGGCACGATCGCCAACGCCCTGGCCTACCACAGCCAGACCTCTCGGATGTCGGGGACCCGGCCCGGCCGGGCATCGTCCACCGGCTGGACAAGAATACGACCGGCGTGCTGATCACGGCCAAGTTGACGAGGCCCATTTCCGGCTGGGCTGGCAGTTCGAGCAGCGGACGATGGGTAAGACCTACCTGGCGATCGTGCACCAGGTGATGGAGCTGGACGAGGATGTGATCGACATGCCGCTCGGGCCAGCATCCGGTGATCAAGGACAAGTACCTGGTGCCGGGTACGCATTACTATAACATGGTGACCAAGAGCGCGGTCACCCGCTACCGGGTGCTGGAGCGGTTCGACGGCTATACCCTGGTGAGCTGCTGCCCAAGACCGGCCGGACGCACCAGCTGCGCGTGCATATGTCCTACCTCGGGCACCCTTGTGTGGGCGACGCCGCCTATGGGGGCAAGCCGACCAGCGAATATGACATTACCGGGGAGGGGCCAAGAGCCGTTTTTCTAAACGACAGGCCCTGCATGCATGGCGGCTGAAGTTCACCCATCCGATCAGCGAAAAATCGATGCAGTGGAGGCCCGCTGCCGGATGAATAATCAGCTCCTGGGAATGCTTCGCAAGCATCGCAATCCGAAACTGACGGCCTGGGGGATGAAGTATCGCCAGGTCGGGGCACTACTTACGGACATTGGGTAGGTGCCGTCCTCGATGAGACCCTCAAGATGCAATTCGATGGCCTCTTTCGCCATAACCAGGGCTTCGTCCAGTGTGCTGGTGAGGTACCGTCACAAGGCCGGGCCTGGTCGAATGCTTGAATTGCCACCTGCCAGGTTCACGCCGCAGGGCTGTGGGCTCCGGCTGGCAACTCGTTCGGCAGGCTGATCCAGCGGAGATGATGCTGGTCCATGATCGACAGGCCGGCTCGCTGATGCTGGCGGACGAAGTACCACCAGACCGCGCGGACGGGCCGGAGACAGCGACTGGACGTGGCCGATCTGCTCCAGCATCGCCTGGTTCATGATCTCTTCGAGGGGCTGGCTGATCTGGCTGGGCCGGCTGCCGTGCTGGGTGAGGTAGGTCTCCATGTCGGTATGGCGCGTGCCAGAGGTCGGCCAGGTCGAGGCCGGGATAGGTCTGGCTGTACTTGCCGGCCGGTTTGGGGAACGACTCGCTGTCCGGGGCACTGGAGGTCGTCAGCCAGACGCCATCGGCGAAGGCCGTGACGAAATCGCAGGTTGTCTTGCCCTTGGTGGTGTACTCGCAGAAGAGGGCCGGCTTGGCCGTGTGTTGCCAGGCGGCGATGCTCGTGCCGGCCAGTTCGTAGTTGCCGAGGAAGCGGAACTTACCGGCATCGGCCCAGATGGTGGTCTTGCCGGGCGGGGGCGTCGGAGCCCTTGGCTCCCCCTCTGACGGGCAGGGCTGGACCTTGACGTGACTGAGCCGATGAAGCGAGGCGTAGAGCATGGCTGCCACGGCCCCGGCAATCACTGCCACGAGGATCAGCAGGTTCAGCATGATTGTCCACAAGGTAAAGGCTGCGAGCATCATCCGTTCTCCATAGGTCGTGTCGATCAGTAGGATTATACAGGCGAAGGCGGATCAAGTGGCAGAACGGGTCTGTTCGCGGCTTCTGGGCCAGGCGGCTCCGCGGACTGGTGGGGGCTGGCGGTGCCGGTTACGCCGATCTGCTGGATGGTGATCGAGGCAGCCAAATTGCCGATGAGGGCGGCCTCGGCCAGGGTCGCGCCGACACAGAGGGCGGCGACCGTTCCGGCGGTAACGCTGTCGCCGGCGCCGACGATGTCGATCAAGCCTTCGGCATGGTAACTGGGGATATGGGTGTCGGTCTCGGCATCCAACACCAACAGGCCGTCCGGGCCCATCGTCACGATGGCGGGCTTGCCAGTCGAGCCTGCACGAGCTTCTGGCCTGCCAGCAGGATCTCGTCGCGGCTGGCGACGGCGGCATGCGGAGGCTGACGGCCTCGGCGAGTTCGGCGAGGTTGGGTTTGGCAATCATGTGACGGCACTGGCCGATGCGGCAGCGGCTGTCCGCGAAGAAGATCTTGTCGGGATGCGTCGCGGCGGCATTCGCGATGAACCGGCGGACGCGAGCGGTGATGACGCCGCAATCGGCCTCCGGGACCTGGTCGATGACGACCACGCCGTCGAGCTGATCGAGGCGCTCGTTGAGCATCACCATGACGCGGCTTTCGAGCTTCCTGCAGGCCGAGGGGCTTGTAGTTCTTAATATCGAGGCGATCGAGTTCGGCCGCCGGCTTGCCGGGCTCGTGCAACATGGGCTTCATGTACGTGCCGGTCCAGCGGTCCGGCGACTCGACCACGCAATCGATGTCGATACGATGGCGCTGGAGGGCCTGCTTGAGATCGACGCCCTGGCCGTCGGTCCCGATGACGGTGATGGCCGGCACCCAACCTGTGCCCAGGGCCGCCAGGTTTTACGGGCGACCAACCCGCCGGCACCGGGATAGCAGCGGACGTTGGTGACCTGGTGGGCCGGCCGGCCGGCTTCGAGGGAGGTCTCCGCGAGGGTCTGGTCGATGTCGAAATACTTATCGAGAAAGACATCGCCGATGACGGCGATTCTGGCGGTAGGAACCTTTGCCAGGATTTCGTCGAGACGCTGGGGGGTCATGCGGATTTCTCCGTCCATGCGGACCGGTCTACTCTTGCGGGAACAGCCATGCCAGAAGCAGTTGCCTGCTCGCGGAAGTCGGGGATGATGATGTCGGCACAGGCCTCGATGAGCCTCTAGCAGTTCGTCTGGTTGATACCGTGGCGACGCACTTCGTCGGAGGCTACACCGACGGCAACGCCGCTGACGCTCTTTGGCATCCTCGATCTCGACGTAGCCGTCGCCGAAGGTCAGAGGAAGTCGCCACCGGGACGACCTGGTTATCCTCGATGATACGGTCGATGAAGAGGATCTTTCTTGGAGAAGTGCCTGTAATCGTCGGTGGCGCACGTAGATGCCGCCGTTGAAGAACTTGTCGACGCCGAGCAACTCCGCCTTTGCGTTCCATGTACTTCACGATCAGTGCCGCTGGCACACAGAGCAGTGAGCAAGTCGCCCCCGGCGGAGAGCCTTCGAGCACTTGCCTTGCGAGGGGGACCGTCCACTTCGTCCGGGATCGACCTGGTGGAGATTGCAGCGACTCGATCCGCTCGCGGATCCGCTCGTCGAGGGAGTTCGTTGATACATGGTCCTTGTAGACGAAAGGGGCATCGAGCACCTTGCCGCCGCGTATGGTTGATTTCGTCAGCCAGCCAGATCATCTGATACACGGTCTGGACGCCGGTGGGAACGGAGGCGAAGACGTAGGCATTGACCAGGTGCTCCCAGAGCATCGAACGATCTTCCGCCTCGGGGCATTCGGCCAGGAGAGTCGACCATCATGGGGATCATCACCTTGCTGCCAGCCCTCGCGGATGAGGAGAGATCGTGCCGTCGAAGTCGAACAGTACGAAGCGGAAACCACCCCGCGGCACCTGATCGTTCAGAATCTCGATCAGTGTTTGCTTGAGAAACACGTTCGGCTCCGAATGCCATGAGTTCAACCAGCCATATCCCGCCTCCGGCCTTATGATGATATCCGTCGGCACCAGCCATGTTACACCGGCGCAGCAAACAGGCTGTGCGACCGAAAGAGCCGGACCTTCCCGCTTGCCAGCAGCAGGATCATGCAGGATTTCGCCGGTACGGGCAAGGCCTCAGACTCAAAAGGGGTACATGATGAGCATGGCTATCACGACGTATCGCAAGGGGACGCAATCATCGTAGCAGGCCAGCAACAGGCAGATCGATCGGCCCCGCGTTGCGATTTGCCGACACCAAGTTGCCGGAAGGCAACATCGGCGGCACGTTTGCCGGCCAGCCCGCAATGCGACTGGCAAATGTGCATAGAGCCTAACTGTTGTCTTTGGTTGGATTCGTTGCGAGTTCTTCTGTCGCGGCGAAACGTCGGAAATTTGCATGCAGGCACGAGAATTGCTACAAATGTGCTTTTGATTGTGTATGTCGCAATAAGCCATCCTTTGCCGTGCCGAATTGTTGGAGGGTTCGGAGTCGTCATGGAGATTAGCTCCTCGACCAGCATTGCTGCGGATCAGGTTGTCGAAATTCTGAGGGACGAGATTCTCCACCGGTGCCCGGTGGGCGGAAGCATGCCCTCCGAACCGGATCTCGTGCGTCAGTTAAAGGTGTCCCGCAACACGGTCCGCGCCGCCTATGCGGAGTTGGAGGCCCAAGGCCTTATCAAGCGGCAGCAAGGCAGGGGCACATTCGTAATTGCCAAGACTCCGCGACGGCAGCACACCGGGGACATCGGCGTCATCTTTTACGCGTCCGCGCGTCAGATGTTCCTGGTGCCGTTCTACAGCCGGTTGATCGGCGAGATCTGCGGTCACGCGACGGCGGCCAACTGCATCGTAAGCCTGCTGACCCACGACCCCAAACGGAGTGAGTTCCGGTATGACTGGCAGGAACATGCGCCCGCCTGGAAGAGATGAGCGAAGCACTGACGGTGGGCGTGTTCCAACCTAAAGCGCGAAGACGTTGGCAGAAATGCCTTTGGTGGCAGTTGATACCGGCGGCCCGTTTCCCTTCTGTGACAGCGTCGTGGCGGACGATTTCGAAGGTGGTCGGCTGGCGACGGCGCATCTTCTGGCGTTGGGCCATAGACGCATCGGCTTCCTCGGGGACGTTACCCGCCACGAACAACATGTCGGACCCGGCGCACGTGCGACGATACGAAGGGTATCTGGCCGGCATGCAGGAGGCCCAGATGTATCGCGACGA
This sequence comes from uncultured Planctomycetota bacterium, assembly GCA_963787325.1. Lineage (GTDB taxonomy): Bacteria > Planctomycetota > Phycisphaerae > UBA1845 > JANYLN01 > CAWBCK01. The sequence continues at coordinate 2,696,588 of CAWBCK010000005.1, read as the reverse complement.
CGATCTCCTGCTGGATACGAGCGGCAATGACGCGGCGTATCGAACGGTCAGCGCGGTGCCGCGCACCTATCCCCGACGGCGTTTGTCTGCGTCGATGACATGACGCCCTGAGCGGCATCGATGCGGCGAAGGCACGGGGACTGCGCGTGCCGGAGGATGTCAGCTTCGTCGGTGTGGGCGAAGCAGCGCCCAGTTCGACCAGAGTCAGACTTACAACGATAGGCCTTCACCCCGAGAGGATCGGCCAGAAAGCCGTGGAAGTCCGCTGCGGCGACTGAAAGACCCCTCCTCGTCTCTGGCCCACGAGGTATCCCGGTGGAGCTGTTGGAGCAAGATACGACCGGCCCGGTGAACTGGTCCTAGCGGCGTGCCAGCGGGGATCGACCTCGGCGACAGGATAAGGGACGATACACGGTGTGATCAAATCGGCTGGGGACCGGCCCAATCGTCCCGCCTGCATTGCCGGGCCACTGCCAGCCGCCGGCTCGAAACAATATCTGTTAGATGGCAGGTCACGTCGTCTTGCCGCGACCGATCTTCCGAACCTCGCCGACGGGATCCAACCGCCTGTAGCGGCAGCAACGACCAAATACCCGCAGCAATACTGCCACGTTGCGATTTGTAAACACTACGCAGTCGCGAGCATCATCCCGGCCCCTCTGCCAGTGGCGAGAAGCAACTCACCAGCAGGCCATATGACACGTAACCATTTACTCATAATCATGTTACAGCACACATCCCATCGCGTATCCGAAGAGCACTTCAGTGTTGGCACGCGAATTGCTACCCCTGTACCTCGACAGAACAGGACAGTGAGGTACTTAGGGTGGCCTGGCTTATCCCTGTGCTTGTTAGACTGCTTCGGGGCTAATTATGGACAATATTACTCGACCCGCCTTGTTGCGTGACCAGGTCGTCAAGATCCTTAAGACGGAAGTCCTTTATCGTTGTCCTGCGGGCAGCACGATGCCGTCCGAACCGGCCTTGGCACGTCAGATGAATGTATCGCGTAATACGGTGCGGGCAGCCTACGCGGCCTGGAGGCGGAAGGTCTTATCGAACGCCGCCCGGGCATAGGCACTGTGGTCGCAGCCGGGCCTTCGTCTCGGCCGCGAACCGGCGAACTGGGACTGGTCTTCTTCTCCTCGGCCGGGCAGATGTTCCTTCAACCGTTCTACAGCAAGATGATCGGGGAGATCTGCAACCGGGCAGTGCAAGCCAATTTCAGCGTGAGCCTGTTCACGCACGATCCGAAACTCACCGAGTTCCGGTTTGACTGGCGAGAGCACGTCGCCCGGCTGGACGAAGCGGTGGCAGGGATGGCGGTGGGGGTTTTGAAGATGGATGCCCTCGATACGCTGTCGCGCCGCATGCCGACGGTGGCCGTCGACGGCGGCGGGCCTTTTCCGTTCTGCGACAGCGTCGTTGCGGACAACTTCGAGGCGGGCCGGCTGGCAACGGAACACCTGCTGGACCTGGGGCACCGGCGTATCGGATTCGTCGGGGAGGTCGTAGCCGGTGGCATGGAGGCGCCCGACCCCTCGCACATTCAACGTCATGAAGGCTACCTGACGGCGATGCAGGACGCGACTCTGTGGCCCGGCGAGGACCTGCAGTTTGACACTCACGGGTCAGGGAAGAACGCCTATCGGATGATCACCGCAGCCTTTGCAGGACCGGATCATCCGACGGCGTTCGTATGCGTCGATGACAGAGTCGCCCTGGGCGGCATCGACGCGGCCAGGCAACGGGGACTTCAGGTACCGGAGGACGTCAGTTTCATCGGCATCGGAGATGCAGCCCCCAGCGCGGCAAAGGTCAACTTGACGACGGTAGGCCTGAATCCAGAGCGCATCGGCCAGACGGCCGTGAGCAGCTGCAGCAGCGTCTGGCCGAACCGGCTGCACCGCCTGCCCATCACGTCATACCGGTAAGGGTAATTGAACGAGAAACTGCTATCCAGGCACAGTGGTAACAATCACCGTTGTTCAAGGACGATGATGCCGATCTGTCGGCTCTCGGGAAACCGACGGGGCATCGGGAGGAGGAGGAGTGAAGATGGTTCGATGCGGAATTTGCGTATGGACTGCACTGGTTCTGGTGAACGCGGCGGCGGCGGTTTCGGTACATGTCGATATTGAACCAACGTCCGGCACGACCGCGGCCGGCTACACGCAGACTCTTACCTACCAGCCGATTCGACATTGGCACGTACATCACACTGACCGACGGTCTGCAGGTCGGCTGGCAAGATGGTTCGGTCACGTCGACGTATGTACGTACGGACAGCACCGATGCGCTTTTGATGGACGCCGTCACGTACGGGGCGGGCGCCGTCAGCACTGTCCTGGTCAAGAACCTTCCCGCCGGGCGGTACAGCGTTACGCTTTACGGGTATGACACGCATTACAAGGACAAGGTCACGCACTTCGACCTGGACGGCAATGGCGATGGCACGCCCGACGTCAGCGCGGTGATCAACAACCGCAGCGGTGATCAGAGCAGCGCAACGGTAAGCCTGGACGTTTCCGCAGACGGCGTTCTGGCCATCACAGCGCAACGTGAACTTTCCGGCAACAACGCAGCCTTTAACGGTTTCGACATCGGGCCGGCGGAGCCCGATACCACGGCCCCCGCAGCGGTGGCCGATCTGGCGGCCCCAGCGGTCGAGAGCAACGCCGTAACACTGCACTGGACTGCGCCGGCGGACGATCTGGGCGCTGGTGGTGCGGTAACTTCTTACGATCTGCGCTATTCAACCGATCTCATCGATGCCGGCAACTGGTCACTGGCGACGCCGGTCGCAACGAACACGCCCTTGCAGCCCGGCCAGACCGAGAGTCTCCAGGTGAGCGGACTGTCCGCCAGTACCGCCTACTACTTCGCGCTGGTCAGCAGCGACTCGGCCGGCAATGTGTCGGATCTCTCCAATGTATTGAACGTCACGACGGCTGCGCCCGATCTGACAGCACCCGCAGCGGTAACCGATCTGGCAACATGGGACATCACACCTACCAGTCTGACGCTTGCCTGGACCGCCACCGGTGATGACGGCAACAGCGGCACCGCAGTCGCCTATGACATCCGCTATTCCACGACCGCGATCGTCGACGAAGCGACATTCGCCGCAGCACAGCCGGTCCCCGGAACGCCTGCCCCCCTGGCGGCGGGAACAGCCCAGACCCTGCAGGTAACGAGTCTGACACCTGACACGACGTACTACTTTGCCATGGAAGTAACGGACGACGCCGGCAACGTGTCGGCTTTGTCCAACGTAGCCGAGACTACGACGCTGCCGCCCGATACCACCCCGCCAGCTGCGGTCGACACGCTGGCGGTGACGGCGGCAACGTCTTCAGCCGTGTCGCTCTCGTGGATTGCCCCGGCGGATGACAACGGTGTCGGTGGCGATGCCGCGGCGTACGATGTCCGTTACTCGACCAGTCCCATCACGGAAGCCAACTGGGCGTCAGCAAGTCAGGCGAGCGGCGAACCGAACCCGGCTGCACCGGGCGAGCCGGAGGCTTTCAGCGTCGCTGGCCTGTCATTCAGCACGACCTACTATTTCGCCGTCAAGTCGACGGACAGCAGCGGCAATGTCTCAGCCCTGTCGAACGTGGTATGGAGCGAGACGCTGGCACAGGCGCTGCACTCCGAAGTGCATGTCGACGTGCAAGCCGAGAACTGCACTACCGCGGCTGGTTACATTGCTGTGACGAACAAGAACCGCTGGGATACCGGCAGTTATATGGATCTTGGCGACGGGGCACAGGCTGCCTGGACGACGGCCTTTGCCGGCAACAGCCGGGACCGTGGCACAGCCGACGCCCTGACACGCGATTTCCTCTTGTTCGAATACGGGAACCCGGCTCAGATTCTACAGCTGCGCGGGATCCGGCCTGGCACGTATGATTTGAAGCTCTACGCATTCGATCCGCCCTATTCTGACAAGCAGACACAGTTCAACATTGACCAGAACAACGACGGTACGCCGGACGTTTCCGTATCGATTCTGACGACGTCCGGCGAGAAGATCAAAACGGTGCAAGTGACCGTCTCGATGGACGGCATTCTGTCGATCGCATGCAGTTCGCCGATTAGCGGCCGGGAAGGCGTCTTCAACGGCCTGGACCTGACAGCCGTGCCGGACACGTTCGCACCCGGCAGTGTAGCCGACCTGTCGGTGCCAACAACAAACTCGACGCAGGCAACACTTCGATGGACCACACCTGCTGACGACAATGGCAATGCCGGAACCGTCGCCAGCTACGACGTGCGGTATTCGACGTCGCAGATCGATGAGACGAACTGGTCGTCAGCCATGCAGGCGATGGGCGAACCGACGCCGCTGGCTCCTGGCCAGGTGCAGACGTTCAAGGTTACCGATCTGTCGCCCGCGACGAAGTACTACTTCGCTGTCAAATCGGCGGATATCGAGAGCAACATCTCGCCAGTGTCGAACGTCGCTGAAGGAACGACACAGGCTGCGGACGCCGTCGCACCAGCGGCGATCAGTGATCTGGAGGCAACCGCCGTTGATGCCAACCAGCTGACACTCAAATGGACAGCGCCGGGCGATGACGGCGACACCGGGACCGCAACGGCGTACAACCTGCGGTACTCGACGACAGCGATCACAGACCAGGCAACCTTTGACGCGGCACTGCCGCTGGCGGAGGTCGACACGCCAAAGTCAGCTGGTGAATCGGAGTCGTTTACTGTCACCGGCCTGAGCGGCAGCACGACGTACTGGTTTGCGATCAGGTCGGCGGACGAGATGCCGAACTGGTCCGGCCTTTCGAACGTCCTGCAGGTAACCACCCTGCCCCCGGACGTGACGGCCCCGGCAGCAATCGACAACCTGGCCGTCGCAGACGTCCAGTCGACGATGGTCACCCTCGAATGGACCTCGCCAGGTGATGATGGCAAGGTCGGCACGGCTGTAGCCTATGACGTGCGCTACTCGACGTCGCCGATCACGGATGCCGGTTTTGCGACGGCGCAATCAGCAGCCTTCGTGCACGCCCCGGAGCAGGCTGGCAGCACGCAGACCGCCATGATCGGCAATCTGCTGCCGAACACGACCTACTATTTCGCGATCAAGACCAGCGATAACGGTGTGCCGGTCAACGTCTCGGCGATATCGAACGTTGCCAGCGTAAGCACAACTGCGGCCAGCAGTGTCGCCTACGGCGTCACCAACGAGTTGAGCCTGGCATCAACGGGCGTCGACTCCTACGCGCCGGCGGTCGCGACCAACGGCGACATCTCGGTCACCAACATCTTCGCGGATCCCGCCATGATCGTCCGCCGCGTCGACCGCAGCGGGCCTGTCTACAAAGGTGTGCTTCACTATGACGTAACGGCTCCTTCGCCGTTGGTCCACGCGTGGCTGGAACTGTCGACCGACGGCGGGGCCACCTGGTCGGAACGGCGCATCCAGGCAGTGGGTGCAGTCGGAACGATCAGTCCCGGTCCGAACAAGGCAGTAGAGTGGCTCGTCGATGGCGACCATGCCAACAACTGCCGCATTCGCGTTCGTATCGACGACAACCGGGCGACATACAGCGACCTCGATGCAGACAACAACAAGATGCCCCGGCCGGTGCCGTGGGTGCATTATCCGCTTCTGGAACGCTTGACCGATACGAAAGACTTCGATCTGACCAATCCGATCTATGAACTGCCGAAGATCGACTTCTACAAGAGCCTGACGCTCGGGCAGGTCAAGGCCGGCTTCGCGCGCACGCTGTTCTTCAACAAGACAGGCGGCGATCAGTATTTCATGCATTGCTGCTACCTGGAGAGCCAGGACGGCCAGCAGCGGTACGTCATCCTGCAGGGCGACACGATCTATGTGACGACCGACATCATCCATGGCTATCGCGACCAGATCAACGCTGCGACCGGCATCCCCAAGGACCACATCATGATGCTGTTTACGCACGTTCATAACGGCGGCAGCGGCGCCCCGGGCGTGAGCACCTTCCCGATGACGGTGCTGCAACAGGCGATGGCCAACGTGCAGCCGGTGGAGGTCGGGTTCCTCAACAAGGACATGGGCACCAGCTACAACATGAATCGTAATCTTCTCAAAGACGCCACTCATGCGACAAGCAGCTTCTCTAACGGCGTGTATGACCCAGACACAGCCCCCGCAGTGCTGTCAATTATATGGAACTATGACGACCAGGGTAATATCATCGGTGGTCTCCTCGATGGCACGGCGCTGAACCTGCCAGGCCAGAAGTACTTCGATGGCCCGCAGGATTCGTACCTCCAGATGATCGTCTTCCGCAACGCCGAGACCCATGCAATGGACGGCGTACTGGTCAAATTCACAGGGCACCCGGTCGAATATGATTATCCGGGCGACCTGCCGCGCTGCGTGATGGACAAGATGCAGGACCGCTTCGGCAGCAACGTCGAGATCATGTATTCCTGCGGCTTCGGCGGCAATCACCGTATGTTGGCGGCCGAACACTACCCGCCGGAACTTGGCTCCCCGCGCGTTGCCAATGCCCTTGCGGATGCTCTGCAGCAGGCCCTGCCGACGATGGAGTTCAAGCCGCTGACGAAACTCGGCATGGTCATGGGCTATGACGTGTTTGGCCAACCCAATACGAGCATCCAGGAAAACGGCACCGATCCCGATCGTCTCGGCACCGGCGTGCAGGTCTGGCGGTTCAACGATATCTATCTGTCGACCCTGCCGGGCGAGGCGCCGTCGCAACAGGGTCTTTACATCCGTGCCCGTACCAGCGACCTGAAGCACATGTACACCGGCTACGGCAACACCTACTACGACTACTACACCTTCGGTCGGATGTTCGATGTCCAGGCTTACGAAGACCAGCAGTCGCCGAAACGTCAGGAGACATTCCGCATGGCGCAAGAGGTCGTGCGCGGTGTGGATATCCTGGAGCAGTCGGTGGACGATCTGCACATGTCGGCTGACATCAATGGCGATGGCTATGTCAACGTCGGCGACCTGCAGGCGCTCGTTATTGCCTGGGGCAGTCAGGGAACGCCGCCCACCGGCAACTGGAACGCCCTTGCGGATCTGAACAGCGATGGCTACATCAATGTCGGCGATCTGCTGCTGCTCGCCGCCAACTGGGGCAGTCATCTGTAGTAGCGTAAAACGTATCCTGGGCCGTCGCACGCCATGCGTGCGGCGGTCCGGGATCACCTTCGTTCAGCCCTGATCGCCGGTAAGGCTCTGGAGACGTTCAGCCTCCTGGGGGGACATCTCGTAGAAATGCTCAGGCGCGGGGTACGTCCCGCTGGCCACCTCCTGGGCGTACGCCTTGGCTGCATCGGCAATGACCGTCCGAATGTCACCATAGCGCTTCGCAAATTTCGGAGCTCGCCCGGCCGTCCAGCCGACAACGTCGTGCAACACGAGAACCTGCCCGTCACAGTATGGCCCCGCCCCACAGCCGACCACAGGCAACTGGGTATTGCGGGTGATGATGCGAGCAGGCTCTGGCGGAACAGCCTCCAGCAGGAATGCGGCGGCGCCAGCCTGCTCCATGAGTTTCGCTTCTTCGATGAGTTCCAGAGCCGCATCGGCGTCTTTGCCCTGGACCTTGTAGCCGCCGATCTCACGAACGGACTGCGGGCGCAGGCCGAGATGGGCCATTACGGGGATGCTTGCGCGACTCAGGGCCTCCACGACGTCAACGAGGCATCGATCGACCTCGATCTTCACACAGTCGCAGCCAGCCTCGACGACAAGTCTGCCTGCGTTGCGGACGGCCTCCTCTTTACTTATCTGATACGACAGATACGGCATATCGCCTATAACCAGCGCATTGGGAGCCCCCCGACGGACAGCTGCGCAGACGGCGACCATCATGTCTATAGTGACCGGCAGCGTGGAGTCCAGGCCGAGGACCACCTGCCCGTAGCTGTCGCCGACGAGCAGGATGTCGACGCCGGCCTCGTAGAGAATGCCCGCCGTGGCCGCATCGTAACACGTTAGCACCGAGAACCTTTGGGCTGCCTGTTTTCGCTTTCGCAATGTCGCGATGCTAGTATGGACTGACAAGTTTCCGCTCATGCTTCTATGCTAGTCAACCGCCAGCGTCTACACAATGGCCCGCCGACGAAGCGGCCAGCCTGATATCAGTGCTAATAACCGTACTTTCGGCGAACACGACGCTTCGCATGGCGTATCTACGATAGAGGTGCACGGACGCCATAGACCCGGGAGATTCCTCACAGCCGTTGTCGTGTTCGCATTTTGCGCAAGATCTGCCGCCTATTTGTTTTATAGGCCGCTGCCGATAGCCGATGAAGAGTTGGCGGGATCGTGCGCGGATGCCAGGGTAGATTTGGGACACTCCAAGTATAGACGTGTTGACGACTACCTTAGGCACATTTACAATCGCGGACTAACTGCGGCTGTCGATTGGGGTTGTATCTAATCCAAACATTCCCAATCTGGAAACCTCCGGGTCTGACAGCAGCGGCGGTTCGCCGTCACACTGGGCGTAGCTGCGAACAAACAGCGAGGGCGATTGATGGCAAGCGGCAAAGTCAGGCTGGCGGGCTTGCTGGCGGGAGTGATTGTATTGGCGGTTGGTTGTCAGCAGTGGCCTAAGAACGGGTTTCTCGACCCGTCGCAGGTAGGGCGTTTCGCAGGCCCGAGCACGCCGCAGAACATCCAGAACGTCCTTAGCATCAAGGACGAGCCGCTGGATATCGAATCGGCGCGAGATCCGGCACCGCAGGATCTGACGCCCGTCTACAAGGACTATGTCATCGGCGCCGGCGACACCGTTAACGTCACCATCTACGAACTGCTGGCCGAAGGCACGGAATCGCCGTTTCTCCGCCAGGTCAGTGAGACCGGGTATGTCAGCCTGCCCGAGTTGGGCCAGATCAAAGTCGGCGGTCTGACCTCGCCTGAAGCCGAAAAGCACGTGGCGAATCTGCTGGAACAGGCGGATATCCTGCGCAATCCTCGCGTCGCCGTTCTGATCATCGAGCGAAGGCATCAGAATTTCCAGGCACTCGGCGGGTTTATCCGCCCGGGCACCTACCAGGTTCCCCGTCCGAATTTCCGCTTGATGGACGCTGTCAGTCTGGCAGGCGATCTGCAGCCCGGCATCGAGACCGTATACGTAATCCGCGGGCGTGACACCCTGGAATCCTCGGCGATGAACCAGTCGGCAATCGGCTGCCGCGCCTGTCTGCGCCGCCGGCCCCTTGCCCGGCGCCATTCCCGGCGCCGCAGCCGAGGCCATCCCCTCGGCGACGCCAGGTGCTGAGCCAGCGGCGGAACCTGGCGCGGTGGCCGCACCGGGCTTCCCTGCTGAGGTTCCCTCTGCCGCCGCGGTCGAGAGTCCGGCGACTGCCCCTGGTGAACTGGCGGCCGCAGCGAGCCAGGCCGTACCGACGGAAGCGGAGATACAAGGCGTCATGCCCGGAAGCGGCGTCACGCCCGGAACGCGGCCCGCCAAGGCGCCGGCCCGTAAGCTGATCGCGATCGGCGACCAGTGGGTCGAGGTGCCCGTAGCGCCAGAGACGGCACCGGCGGCCACATCGCCGGCAGCCCGTATGATCGCGCCGGCCACGGCGGAGGGCGTCGCGTCACAGACCATGACGGCGGCGGACTGGACCGCGGCCATCAGCGAAGCAGGGCGTCAACGGATCCTGCGGATTCCCGTGCGCGATCTGATGCACGGCGATCCTCGCTACAACGTCGTGATCCGGCCGGAAGACAAGGTATATGCCTGGCTCGGGCCGGTGGGCGAATTCTATGTACTGGGCAATGTGTACCGGCCTGGCGTTTTCAGCCTGACGGGACGGCGGGTAACCGTGCGGCAGGCGATCGGCGCGGCGGGCGGACTGGCACCGCTGGCGTGGCCTGATCGTTGCGAACTGGTCCGCCGGTACAACGACAGCCAGGAAGAGATCATCCAGCTCAACCTTGACGCGATCTTTGCGGGCACGCAGCCGGACGTTGTGCTCAAGCCGAATGACGTGCTGAACGTCGGCACCAGCGCAATCGCACCGTTCATGGCGACCGTCCGCAACGCATTCCGGATGACGTACGGGTTCGGATTCGTGTATGACAGGAACTACGCCGACATCGATTCGTATGGCGCCAAGGCCAACCCGGCTGATGTCCGGCGTTCGCAGCGAGCATCGATGTTCGGGGCATTGTTGAGGTAACGCTGTCGAGACCAGCCAGGCGGGGTGCACATGAGTGAAAACGCACAGATAGGACGCCAGATTTCGCTTCGACGCAACCGTCTGCCCGCCTGGACGGACATGGTAAGCCCGGCGGCGTGGATACAGATCGGTGTGATCTCGCTGCTGCTGATCACATGCTATTGGAGCGAACTGCGAAACCTGCTTTTCTCTGCCTGGCTCCAGCCGGACTGGACGCACGGCTATCTGATCCCGCTGATGAGCCTGTACATCATTCACGTCAATCGCGACCGTCTGGCGAAGATCCCGCGGCAGCCCAGCTCTGCTGGGCGTTCCGATCATATTGGCCGCGTCGGGAATGTACATCTGGAGCATCATTCACCTGTTCGGCTACCCCCGGACGTTCTCCCTGTTGATCATGCTGGCGGGCGTCGTGGTGCTGATGGGGGGGTGGCGGCTGGCGCTGGCGGTATGGTTTCCGATTACCCTGCTGGTCTTTGCGATTCCGCTGCCGTCGGTGAAGTACACGGAGATGACGTTTCCGCTGCGCAAGATCGTGACGCGGCTGTCCGGCGGGGTACTCAACTCGTTGCCGAACGTCACGGCCAAGGTAGAGGCGACGGTAATCGACTATTGGCACGGTTCGACCCATGGCACGCTGGACATCGCCGAGGCCTGCAGCGGCATGCGTCTGCTGATGGCCTTTCTGGCGATGGGCGCGATCATGGCGTACCTGATGCGTGACAAGCCGGTGTGGCACCGCCTGGTGCTGCTGGGCCTGTGCGTACCGATTGCGATCTTCTGCAACTTTGTTCGGGTGACAACAACTGGCCTGCTGCAGGTGTATGGCTATCACACGCTGGCCCAGGGCGGCTCGCACGCGCTGTTGGGCCTGCTGATGATGGTGCTCGCCCTGGGGCTGTTCTGGGTGGCAAACTGGAGCCTGTCGAGCCTCGTAACCGAAGGCGATGACGAGCCGTACGAGCAGGAATCCGCCGAGGAAAGCAAATGAGCCTGACGCAACGAGTAGAAGTGGAGACGACAGCGCAGGCGCGTCGGGGCCTGCCGCCATGGGTCGCGTTTGGCATTTGCGCGGGGCTCCTGGTAATGACGTTTTCGGCCATCGTAGCGCTGCAGACGACGCTGAACGTCTACCTCGAGAAGGACCCCATACCACTGCACAAGTCACTGGATCGGCTGGATAAGGCGGAACTGGCACCGTACCAGTTCGTGCAGTCTTTGCCTCTGAGCGATGAGGTGGTGGAGGCGCTGGGTACAAAGGATTACATCCAGTGGGTGCTCGATGATCCTCGCCGCGGGCCCAGCGATCCGCTGCGGCATCCGATCCTGTTCATCACGTATTACACCGGGGGCAGGTCGCGAGTGCCTCACACGCCCGAGCGGTGCTTCCTGGGGGCGAACTTCGAGTTGGCGAACAGTTGGACGAGTCACTTCACCGTCCCGGACGTCGATGCGGCGGCCCCGCCCAAGGACGTGACGGTCAAGAATCTCATGTTCACCAAGGCAGGACTGCTGGGCAATACGAATCATACGGTTGTCTACACGTTCTATGCCAATTGCGACTACGCCTGTGAAGGCGAATACATTCGCATGGCCGTAAATAAACTGGGGATTCCCAAGTCATTCTTCAGCAAGGTTGAGATCTCCTTTGCGGGCGGCCGGGACGGTTCCCCCGGTGCCGACCCCCAGAAGGCGGCCAAAGCGGCAGAGGACCTCATGCGGGTCGTTCTGCCCGTACTGATGCGCGAGCACTGGCCGCGCGTCGAGGAGTTAACGGCGACGAAGGCCCCGGCCGAGCAGTAGCCGGCCCTGAACGGTTGTGAAAGGTTACACATGGCAAGACGCGTAAACAAACCGGCGGTGGCCGCCCTGACGATCACCTTGATGCTCGTTTTGACGGCGGTGGGTGTGCTGTTGGTCAAGTCCGTACCATCAAGAGACGTCACTCCCATGGTCAACAATGCCAAGAAGGCCATGGACAAGGGCGATTACCGCGCGGCAGAGAACCTGTACAAGACGGCCTACAGCCGCAGCCAGGATGCCAAGTGGCTGGTTGAGGCGGGCAATGCCGCACAGGAAGCCGGTGAGGCCGGCGACGCCTTCGGCTTATGGCAGACGGCGATCATGAAGGATCCGTCGTTTACCGCCGCCCGGCAGCACTATGTGGCGTTGTGGATAGACCTGCTCGAGCTCAACAACTGGCGGGCCCCCGGCGACACCGCCACACGTGTGTCAGAATATGCCGACGCGCTGCTGAAGACACATCCCGACGACTTCAACGGCCGATTCGCTCGCGGCATCAGCCAACTGGCCTTGAGCAAGGACAAGCCCGAACTGGAGAAACCGGCCGTTGAGGATTTGAAGGCGGCCCTGTCGATGCATCCCGATGACGAACGGGTCCTGACCGTGCTCGGCACGTACTACGTTGGCGACAAGAAGCAACCTGAGGAAGCAAGGAAACTGTACGAGCATCTCATCAAGCAGGAACCGAAGAATCCGACGGGCTACCTGATGCTCGGGCAGACTGCTGCTGGCACAGAACAAGGTTGACGAGGCCATCGCGCCGCTGAGTAAGGCGGTCGATTTGTCGAAGGGAACTGCAAAGACGCTGGAAGTCCTGGCCAGGGCTTACCAGGCCCAGAAGAACAACGCCAAGGCGGACGAACTGCTGGTCAAGGCGATCAAGACAGATCCGGACACCTTCGACGCCTACTGGCTTCGCTCGGCGATGCTTGTGGGCGAAGGCAAGCCAGCCGAAGGCCTCAAGGTAGCCAAGCAGTGGCTGGCCAGGCCGGCGGTGTTCCACGGGTTCAAGTCCAACCAATATCGAAACCGTCGCGTGCGGCATGCTGCTTCAGGCGGCCAATACCGCAACCGTCCTGGCCGCGCCGAAGACGAGGGATGGCAGTCCAGATGAGAACATGCTTAAGGAAGCCGAAGGCTTCGTAGCGGATGTGGAAAAGGAAACCGGCAAGGACGCGCCGATGGTGCTGTTGACGCGGGCGGACATCGAACGGATCCGCGGCCAGCATATCCAGGCGATCAAACTGCTCGAAAAGGCAGACACGGCCTTCACCTCGATGGGACAGCCGAGCGCCGACGTCAAGATCCGGCTGGCCGAGCTCTATCGTCAAGATGGCAATCTCGGGGCCGCACGAAAGCTTCTGACCGAACTGGCGCTGGTTGCGCCGACCTATGCGCGGGGCTACTACCTGCAGGCGCTGATTGCCGCGCAGATGAACGATTCCAACAAGGCCCTGACGCTTTTGGACAAGGGTCTACGTCTGAGCCCCGGCGACAAGGACATGTTGCAGCTCAAGTTGCTGGTGCTGAAGACGCTCGGCAAGACGGGCAAGGAAGCCGAGCAAATTGCCAAGGAGGTCGAGGCGGGCGGCTCTTCGGTCGCTGACAAATTGCGGCAGGCGACTCTCAAGATCGCCGAGCAAGAGCCCGAACAGGCCGAAGCCCTTTATCAAGAGGTGCTGGATCAGGAGCCGACGAACATAACGGCGCTTCGCATGCTGCTGGAGATGCTGATCCGTTCGAACCGGACCAGCGATGCCCGCGAGCTGTTCAACAAGGCCAAGGCCGCCGCGCCGAATAACCCCAACATCCGTGGGCTGCAATTCCTGTTCATGGGCAATGTTCCTGCCGAGCAGCGCGACCAGAAGATCCTCGAACTGGTCAAGGCCGAACCGGACCCAATCGTCCGCAATACACAGCTCTTTGCATTCTACTTTGCTCGGCAAAAGTACGATGACGCCGCCAAGGCCGTAGAAGTCCTGAAGGCCAAGCAGCCCGACAGCGATCGGGTCGTCTATATGCAGTTCTCCCTGGCCATGGCTCGCCAGAACTGGGATGCCGCATTGAAATGCGCCGACGAGGCCGGCCAGAGAGACCTGGACGGGGCCGAAGGCGGCTTCCTGCGGGCGCAAGTGGCGATGCGGCGCGGCGACCTGGTCAAGGCCCAGTCCGAGCTGCGACAGGCCCTGACCCGATATCCCAGCCATCCTAACGGCTGGGTGTGGCTTGGCGAAGTGCTCATGCAATCCAAGCAGTACGACCAGGCGCGCGACGTACTGGTCAACAAGGCTTTGGAATTGAACCCGACCAAGGGCGAAGCCTATAAGGACCTGGCATACATCGCCGAGCAACAGGGGAACGAAGATGCCTATCGCACCAATCTCAAGAAGGCGATGCAGTACCTGCCACGCGACCCCTGGGTAGCAGAAAGGGGCATCGACCTGCGTGAACAGGAGGATCCCGATCGGGCGATCGAGATTCGCAGGAAGGCGCTGGCCAGCAACCCTGATGATACGGAGAACATGATTCGTCTGGCCCTTCTGCTTGAAAAGAAGGAACAGTACAAGGAGGCGGGCAGCCTGCTCGATCGTGCTGCCACGGCTGCTGCGAAGAATCTCCAGGTGATCTGGACGGCCGCCGAATACTGGCAGCGCCGCGGCGACGCGGCCCGCGCCGAAAACATGCTGGTGGGCTACGAACAGGGCGCCACGGGCGACAGCAAGGCCGCAGCCAACGCGCTGCTTGGTCAGCTCTATATGCAGGATCAGAAGCCGGAGAAGGCAGAGCAGGCCTACAAGGTCGCGGCCAAGATCAGTACCAACCCACAGATCAAGGCGCAGCTCGGAGACTTTTATCGCAACGTCGGCCGCGGCAACGACGCCGCTGGCGCGTACCGCCAGGCCATCGCCGCAGGCACGGATGCGACGATTCAGGGCGCTATCCGGCAGAAGCTGATCGAGCTGCTCCTCCAGACCCAGAAACTGAAGGAAGCCGCCACGGAGATCGAGGCCTATCACAAGGCTGCGCCTGACGATCAGAATTACCTGCTCATGCGGGGCACGCTTCTGGCGCTGCAAGGTCAGACGGATGCAGCGGTCAGCAGCCTTTCGGCCTTCCTTCAGAACAACCGCAAGAGTGCTGCCGGCTTCTATCGTCGCGGGATGCTGTATCTGGCGATGAATCAGCTGCCGCAGGCGATCGACGATCTTACCTCCGCCAAGTCGCTGAGCCCTGACGGATTCGGCTTCCAGCACCGGATTGCATTGGCCCAGGCTCTCGAAGCCAACAAACAGCCGGATCGTGCGGTCGCCGAGCTCAAAGACATCCTGCGATCGTATCCGCCGCAGAACTATCCGCAGAGCACGACCGCGGCGAAGGCCCTTGCGACGCTGTACCAGCGGACGGGGCGTGGGCAGGACTTCGAGGCGCTGGCAGAGTCGTTCATCTCGCAGTTCCCCAAGGACTGGAGCTGGCCCATGGCACTGGGCCAATACTGCGAGACAGCCGGCAACATGGGCAAGGCTGCCAGGGCCTATGGCCAAGCCATACAGGCGAGTGGCTGGAACCTCGAGCCCGTCGACAATCTGCTGCGTTTGCAGATTGCCCGCAAGAACTACAACCAGGTAATCGACTACGTCGAAAAGCAGATGCCGGAGGCCAAGCGGGTCGGGCCTGCCAAGGCGCGACTGGCGGAGGCATACTTCTACAAGGGACAGAAGGACAAAGCCCGCACGATCTACAGCGAGGCGCTGCAGGAGTCCGCCGGCAGCTACGGTGCCAGCGTACTGGTACTACGAAGTATCTCGGCCACGCTTAAGCCTCAGGCCGCGATCGAGATGCTCCGCAAGCAATTGGCCGCCAAGCCCGATGACCAGGGCACCAGGTTCCTGCTGTCGTCCGAACTCATCCAGCAGGGAAAGTATGACGAGGCGCCTCCGCTGAACGACCAGATGCTGGCGGCGGCCAAGACGGACACCGACAGGATTCTCATTCTCCGTCAGCGCGGCTCGCTTCTGTACGAGGCAGGCAAATACGCAGCCGGCGACCAAGGCCTGGGAGCAGTTGCTCTCTTTGGCGCCGAACGATGCCGACAGCCTCAACAATGTGGCATACATCTATGCGGAGAACCTGAATCGTCCCGCCGGAAGCGCTGCCTTACGCCCGCCGGGCTGTTGAACTTCGCCCGCAGTCGGCGGAAGTTCTCGATACGCTCGGCTGGGTACAGTACCTGGCTGGCGATACGGACGCGGCATTAGGGACACTGGTATCAGCCTTGCAGCTGTCCCCGAACAACATTGCCGCCCGCTACCACGTGGGTATGGTCTATAAGAAGAAAGCGGAGGCGGATCAGGCGGAGCGCGAGTTTAAACGGGCCCTCGACCTGATCAAGAACAATCCAGATGACCAGATATCGAAGATGTTTGAACCGCTTGTTCGCAAAGGGCTGACGGAGTTGTCAGGCCATGGCGATGAAGTGGCTGGAAAATGAATTGGCAAGATCCCAGAGGATACATAGATGACTACTCTTCCTGCTACAGTGCGTGAACATACCGTACTGGCGGCTTCCACGGCTGTCTCTCCGCAACGGATGGCAGCCGCTACCGGCCTGACGGCCACGGATGTCTTGCGCATCATTCGCCGTCGGCTAGGACTGATCATTTTCCTATGGGTCGTTTGCATCGGCCTGACGGTCGGCGGCACCTACATATGGGCCAAGTACTTCCCGCTGTATTCGGCGACGGCGTATGTCAGCGTGGAATCCGCCAATCCGGACAAACCGTATGAGGGCCCCTGGGACAACCCGGTCTTCGTAAAGGACCAGGTCGAGCGGGCCATGCGCGACCAGGCGATGCTGATCACCAGCCAGGAGGTGTTGCAGCGGACGCTGACCGATCCGCGTGTCCGGGCCACGTATTGGTGGCAGCATGAAGTTAACGGCTCTAAGGATCCCGACAAGGCAATGCTCGAGATGAAGGACGGGCTGGGCGCTTACTCCGTCCGGGATTCAAGTATCGTGGCCGTCAGCTTCTCCACGCGGATGCCGGATGACGCCCCGGTCATCGTCAATACGGCCTTGCAGAATTACCATAACCGGCGCAACGAAATCCTCCGCGGGCAACTGCGTGAAGAGCTGCAGGGGCTGCAGACAGAAGTGGAAGATGCCCAGGCCCAGCTCCAGGCCAAGATCGCCGAGATCCAGACCTATCGCGCGAATGACGCGGCCATCCCCGGGATCATGGGCCAGATGACCGCTGTCACGGAAAACCTCCTGACGCTGGGCCGCATGCGGACAGAGGCCAAGGCCCGCATGGAGGTGCTCAAGAATCAATACGAGGCCTACGAGAAGAACGGCCTGGCCAACGTACCCCTGACGCCCGAGATCGTCATGGCGGTCGAGGCAGACCCTCAGGTTTCCTCGCAGCAGATGCGTCTGAGCGGATTGCGGGAGCAACGAAAGGCGCTGGCCGCACGCCTTGGCGAAGGACACCGCAGCGTTCGCGATCTTGACGCGCGGATCGAGGCGGTCGACCAGGACCTGCAACAGCGACGCGAGACCAAGCTGGACGATTACAAGCGAATGCGCATGGAACAGGTCCGCATGGACATGCTGGCCGCGATCGACCAGGTCACGCAGATCGACCAGGAATACAGCCAGGCCGAAAGCGCTCAGACGGATCTCGACCGCAAACGCGCCACACCTCGACAACCTCATGGAAGAACAGAAACGCGCCGAGGAGCGACTCGACAAGGCCCGCAAGGCCCTCGACGACGCTAACTATGTCAGCAGCCGCCGCGAGCTCGTACGGATTCGCACGATGCAGGAGGCCGTCCGGCCGCTCGAACGGTCTCGTCCCAAGTGGAAGGTCACTTTGCCGGCCGGTTTCGTGCTGGGGCTCCTGCTGAGCGCAGGCGTGGCGATGCTGCTGGAGTTCATGAATACCACCGTCCGCACGCCGCAGGACGTGGCTCGTCACGCCGCCATGCCCGTCCTGGGAATGGTGCCGCTCCTGGACGACGAGGAAGTCCGCATCGACAACGTCGAACAGGTTACCCGCCTGGCACCGCGATCGATGATCGCCGAGTGCTTCCGGCGGACGCGCACGAACCTGCTGTTCAGCTGCCCGCCTGACCGCCAGCGGACCGTCCTGATCACCAGCGCCCAGCCGGAGGAAGGCAAGACGGCCGTGGCGGTGAACCTCGCCGTCGCCAGCGCCCAGAGCGGCCGCAAGGTACTGCTGGTCGACTGCAACTTCCGCCGGCCATGCCTGCACCAGACGTTCCCGCAGCTGGGCAAGAGCGGTCTGAGCAACCTGCTGATCGGCCAGTGCGAGTTGAAAGACCTGGTCACCAACACGGACATCCCTACCTTGGATGTAATGGCTGCGGGCCCGACCCCGCCCAATCCGGCGGAACTGCTCGGTTCGACCTATTTCAAGGCGTTCCTGTCCGAGGCCGCCGCGATATACGACCAGGTCCTGCTGGATGGGCCGCCCGGCCTGCTGGTCAGTGATGCCCTGATCGCCGCAACCGCCGTCGACGGGGTGATCGTCGTCACGCGAGGCGGATCGACCAGTCGTGGGGCCCTGCGGCGTCTGCGGGACACGCTCGACCGCGTCGGGGCCCACGTGCTTGGCGCGGTGCTGAACGCCGCCGAGGTTCAGGCCGGCGGCTACTTCAAGGAAATGTACCGGACCTACTACGATTATGACGAGCAGGCGGGCAAGGTTCTGCCGGACGGCGAAAAGAAGTCGGCGACGCCCCGGAAGAGATCAAGCCGCCCGAGGATGACGCATAGCCGCGGCCCGGCTGCTCTGCGGGACGACTTACACCCGACCTCGCCGATTCACCGATTGGCGAGGTCGGTGCACGTAATGCCCGGCAGTGCCTGCGGGGCACAGTCGTTTCGGGGCGAGTCCATCCAATATCTGCCGCGGAAGAATGACCAGGAATGGCTACCCGCTGGGGCGCAAAAAGAAAAGCCGACTGTGGGGGTTGAACCCACGACCTGTGCTTTACGAAAGCACCGCTCTACCACTGAGTCAAGTCGGCCTGGCTGAAAGCCATTTCGACATAAGGATATAGATTCAGCCGAAAGAGTCAACGTCTTGCCGCGACAGTTGCTGCCCAATTTGATCCTGCGGCCCTTTTCGCGGCGTCTACCCGGCCTGGAAGCTGTTGCGTCCACCCAGTCCATCCGCTACGGTCTGAAGAATGTCGGATTCGCCTTCGGGCGGCGGCGGAACGAACACTAATCCGCTGTGCCTCTATCGTGCGAGGTTGTCATGGCCGAACAACAGCCGAACGTCCTGCTCCTGTTTACCGACCAGCAGCGCTACGACACGTTGGGCTGCATGGGCAATCCATACATCGTCACGCCGAATCTCGACCGTCTGGCGGCGCAGGGCTGCCTGTACCGCTACGCCCATACACCCAACCCCGTGTGTATCCCCGCCCGGTATTGCCTGCTGACAGGCCAGCGAAGCGTCGTACACCGCTATTACCAGAACCAGAGCCACCATCTCGATCCGGCTATACCGACGCTGCCGCGGATCCTTGGCGATGCGGGCTATCACACCGAGGTCATCGGCAAGATGCACTTTCAGCCCGCTCGGCAGCACCACGGCTTTCATCGCATGCAGGCTGATGGAAGAGACGCCGCACTACCGCCAGGACGACGATTATCTGATGTATTTAAAGTCGGTCGGGTTCGGACACGTGCGCCATGCCCACGGCGTGCGACACCTGCTCTATCACCAGCCGCAGCAGTCGATCCTGCCGGAAGAGCATCATGGCACGCGATGGGTGGCGGACCGGACGATCGAGTTCCTTCGCGGCAACCGCAACCGGCCGTGGTTCTGCTGGTCCAGTTGGATCGCGCCGCATCCGCCGCTTAACGCGGCGCCTCGCTGGGCAGAGTTCTATCGCGACAGGCAGGTACCTTCGCCCAACCGCAGCAAGGAGGAGCATCTGGCCCAGTTCCATCGCAACATGAACTGGTTCGCGGACATGCACAACGCGTCGCCGGAACGGCTGCGCCGGTCGACCCAGGCGTATTACGCCCAGATCAGCTTCGTCGACGAGCAGATCGGGCGGGTCCTGGCTGAACTGGAGGCGCTGGGCCTGGCTGACAACACGCTCGTGATCTTCACGTCCGATCATGGCGAGTTGCTGGGCGACCACTGGGCCTGGCAGAAGCAATGCTCGTACGAGCCTGTCGTGCAGGTGCCGATGATTGCCCGGTTTGACGGCAGACTGGCTGCGGGGAGTGTCTGCGACGATTTCGTCGACCTGCTGGACCTGTTACCGACGATCGCAGACGCGGCGGGGGCCGCCCTGCCCTGCGAGCGGAGCTTTGCCGGCGACAGCCTGCTGCAGCCAAGAGGCCACCGCGACCGCTCGTGCCAGTTCACCGAATGTCATCAGGGGCCGGCAAGATGGGTCAGCCTGCGCGACCGGCGGTACAAGTACACCTGCTGGTTCCATGATGGGCATGAGCAGTTGTGGGACCTGAAGGCCGATCCCGATGAGCTGCATAATCTTGTTGTCGAAGGCATGACCGACGAGCAACGATGCGTCCGCGACGAATTTCGCCGCCGGCTCATCGAATGGGAGCGCAAGCACGGCCCGGTGCCGATCGGCGACGACCTGCCCAACTATCACATGCCCGAGTACTTCGGCCGGCGGCACAATGCCCAGCTTCCGGCCTGGCCTGCCAACGTACCGGACGCGGAAGAACAGGCCGGGATCAATTCCGTAGAAAAAGAGGTGGTGGCCGTGCTGGCCAATGAGCCGGATGTGCGGCTGGAGGATCTCGACCTGGAGTGGTGGGTCGAGCATGGCGGCAGCAAGGCCCTGCTGGACCGGGTACGAAACCAGGGCGGGAACGCCAGGCCCTGAACGTCCGAGAACCTGCATGCCCCCCTTGTGACATCGGCGGCAATCACTCGGGACGAAGCCCTTACCTTGGAAACATCGGTGCGACAGACCGGACAACAGACAGATACAGCCTGGCTTGCCCGACAAGTCATCGCTGTGCGCCGAACAGGCCTGGTGGTCCGCCGCACAGCAAGCCTGCGATCGTTCTGCTGGGCCTGCTGATTCTGGCGTACGTGTACGCCGTGCTGCGAACGGCGTGGCTTTGCGACGACTCGTATATCACCTTCCGCACGGTGGACAACTTCATCCATGGGTATGGCCTGCGCTGGAATGTCGACGAGCGGGTCCAGTCCTATACCCATCCCCTGTGGATGCTGCTGATCAGCGGGTTCTACTGGCTGACGCGCGATGTGCACTACACGGTACCCCTGGTCTCGCTGGGGCTGTCGCTGGCGGCGGTGCTCGTGTACTGCTTCGGGGTCGCCCGGACGATCCAGCAGGCGATCGTGGGCGTGCTGATCCTGGTCTTTTCCAAGGCGTTCGTCGATTACAGCACGTCCGGCCTGGAGAATCCGCTGACCTACCTGCTGCTGGCGGGCTTTCTGGCAGTCTACCTGGGCGACTGCAGGATCACCCGCAGGCGGCTGTTCAGCCTGTCGCTCCTGGCGTCGCTGGCGGTAGTGAACCGGATGGACACGCTGCTGCTGTTTGCGCCAGCCCTGCTGGAGGCGATGTGGCGCAGCCGGAAGACCGGCACGCGGCAGAAAACACGGTCCGATAAGAACGAGTTGACGGACAAAGACTCCGGCTGTTCACCAGCCACTAGCCACTGGCCACTAGCCACTGTCGTTCTCGGCTTCGCCCCCTTCATCGCCTGGGAGATCTTCGCGGTTATCTACTATGGCTTCCCGTTCCCGAATACCGCTTACGCCAAACTCGACACCGGCATCCCCGCGATGGATCTCGTATACAAGGGCCTCGGTTACCTCTGGAATTCCATCCAGACGGACCCGCTCACGCTGACGACGATTGCGGGGGCATTGCTGCTGACGGTCCTGTGGCGTGACCGCCGACGGATCGCCCTGGCTGTTGGCATCGCCCTGTATCTGCTCTACGTCGTGAGAATCGGCGGTGACTTCATGAGCGGGCGATTCCTCACCGCGCCGCTGCTGGCGGCTGTCATCCTGCTGGGGAGTCTTCCGCTGCGGATGTCGCCGATCCGCTGGCTGAGCGCGGGATTGCTGGTCGTCTGTCTCGGGTTGTGCGCGTCGTACCCGTCGCTGTTTACCGGCAGTGGCTATGGCCTGTCGTGGAACTGGAATTTCGACGAGAATCCGGTCGCGGACGAGCGGGCGTACTACTACTCGGTAACCGGCCTGTTTGCCGACCCGATGGGCATCAGGAAGCCGTCCCAGGAGGTCATCGATACGGCCCGCGAGCGGCGCAACCAGGACGTGCCCGTTACCGGCATGGGCACGATCGGCTTCTACGGCTACTACATCGGCCCCAGAGTGCACGTGATCGACATCTTCGCCCTGTCCGACCCCCTGCTGGCCCGGCTGCCCATGAGGGAAACACCGGACTGGCGCGTCGGCCATTTCATCCGCCACGTACCGGAAGGTTATATCGAGCGGCTGGAGTACCTCAAGAAGAAGGAGGCCGCCCGCGGCGAACCGAACCAGGCCGGCGTTTCGTCTGGGCCCGTGGAAGACCACTTCGCCGATCCGAACCTTGAGCTGTTTTATAATGATTTATGTGTTATCACACGGGGACCGTTGTTTACGTGGCAGCGGTGGAAGACGATCTGGAACATGAACCTGGGCAGGTACAATGACCTGATCAACCGCGACTTCTATCGGCATCCGCCGCTGCGGGTGTGGATGGCTGAAGTCTACGGCGGCCCGAAGCCGCGCGGCATCGCGCGCAACCTCGCCCGGGACAGGGACGGAAACATCCCGTTGCCGCCGGCAGGGCTGATCGTGATCCTGCCACGAACGATCCACGTGCGGCAGCTGCTGATCAGCCTCGACGGTAACGATAATTACCAGATCAACTATCCGCAGCGGGGGCACCGGCCCGTGGAGCAATCCATCCCGGCGGAGTCGAACAGGCCCGGGCAGGTTGTCCGCATCATCGAGGTGCCCCCGGACGTCGCAGCCAACGGCTACAGCCGATTCCGCATCTTCCCCGTGCGGGGAGACGGGCGATACAGCATGCGGTTTGTCCGACCGGTCATCGACCGCCCTACCCGCTGACGACGTGCCGACGCATAGACCGCAATGGACGCGAGAAGGCGTCTGGTCTGCACCGTACGTCATGTCTAGGAGACTGTCCGAGTAACAGTTGACAGACATGTTATAATGGGTGGGTCAGGCAAGGGATAAGTCTTTCCGATCGAGGCTCAAGGATGAGTAAGACCTACCGCCCCTGGAATCCGGATCAAAGTTGGCTATTGCCGCCATCGCCGCGAGAGTGGCTGCCGGAAAACGACCTTGTCTTTTTCGTGCTCGACGTGGTCAAGGAACTGGATCTGTCGGCCATTTTCGGCAAGTACGAGCGAGAGCAGCGCGGCTATCCGCCGTACCACCCGCGGATGATGACCACGCTGCTGCTGTACAGTTACACGCAGGGCGTATTCAGTTCGCGACGAATCATGCAGCGGTGTCAGCGAGATGCGGCCTGGCGGGTGATCGTGCAGGAGGATGTGCCGGACTTCCGGACGATCAGCGACTTTCGCAAGCAGCACCTGACAGAACTGGAAGGGCTGTTCGTAGAGGTGCTGCGGCTGTGCCAGCAGGCGGGGCTGGTGAAGCTGGGGCACGTGGCATTGGATGGCACGAAGATCCGGGCGAATGCCTCGCGACACAAGGCGATGAGTTACGGAAGGATGAAAGAGGAGGAGGCCCGGTTGCGCAAGGAGATCCGTCAGTTGCTGTCGCAGGCCAAATCTGCGGATGAGGCGGAAGATCGGGCCTACGGCGTGGATCGTCGCGGGGACGAACTGCCGGAGGCCCTGGCCCGGCGGCAGAGCCGCCTGGCGAAGATCCGGGAGGCGCGAAAGGCGCTGGAAGCACAGGCCAAGGCTGCCGCCGAAGAGGAATGCAAGCGTCAGGAAGAAGAGCCTGACAAGCCAGGCGACAAGCCTAAGGGTGGCCGTCGGAGCAAGCCGGAAAAGGCGGTACCGCCCGCGAAGGCCCAGTACAACTTCACGGATCCGACGACGAAAATCATGAAGGTCAGCAACAAGGGGTTCGACCAGTGCGGCAACGCGCAGGCGGTGGTGGATCGCCAACACCAGATCATCGTGGCGGCGGATGTGACGAACGAGGCGAACGACAAGCAACAGTTCCAGCCGATGGCCCAACAGGCTCGCACGAATGTGGGGCGAGGGCATCGGATTGGGAAGATATCTTCGGACAGCGGCTACTTCAGTGAGCAGAACGTGCAGTGGGCCGAGCGGAACCTTCTGGATGCGTACATCGCCACGGGCCGGCTCAAGCATGGCGAAAGGATGCCAGCCAGTCCGCGAGGTCGGCCGCCGGCGGGGCTGACGACGAAGGAGCGGATGGCCCGCAAGTTGCGAACGAAGCGCGGGCGGGAAACGTATGCCCAGCGGAAATGGATCGTCGAACCGATCTTCGGCTGGATCAAGCGAGGGTTGGGCTTCCGGCAGTTTTTGTTGAACGGCATGGAGCGGATGCGTAGCGAGTGGCGTCTGGTCTGTATGGCCTGCAATCTGAGGAAACTATGGTCAGCCGGGTGAGACAGCCATCGGCAATCGCGTCAGGTGGGGCCGCACCGGCCTGAAACGGGAGTTTTTGCTTCGGCGCCCCCGAGCGCCGGCGCAATAGCAACGAGCAAGACCGCCGAGTACCCCAAAAACCGAAGAGAACTGGGGCTTTGGGCGTTTACTCAGACGGTCTCCTAGGATTACGTAGCCGGGATCGAGGCGCTCTTCCTGGAGGGGTGCCACTGGCAGCTTGTCTGCCAGTGCTGACGTTCGATACCGTTCCTGGTCATAGAGGTTTCTCCCAATCGCGAGGATCGCGTCATGGGCCATGTGCACGTTGTCTTCGGCGGGGCGGGCGGTCTTGGGTCAGCCATTGTCCGGCATCTCGTCGGACAAGGTCAGGTCGTACGGGCGGTCGTTCGCGACGCCGAGCGTGCCCGCGCCGTATTGCCGCCGGCGGCCCGTATCGAGGTCGCCGATGCCACCGATGCCAGGAGTACCCATAAGGCCTGCCGGGAGGCAGCGGTGATCTACCATTGCATCAACGTGCCCTTCGATGAATGGGCGACGGTGCTGCCCGAAGTCACCGGCAATATTCTGGCCTCTGCCCACAATGCCAAGGCGGTCCTTGTCTTTCCGGGCAATGTCTATGGTTACGGGCCGCTCGGCAAGAAGCCGGTTACTGAAGATCATCCCCGGGCCGCGACGAGCAAGAAGGGCCGCCTTCGCAACCAGATCGAACAGCAGTTGATGGACGCGCACGCGGCTGGCCGCATTCGCGCGGTCATTCCACGTTTCCCGCATTTCTATGGACCCAACGTAACGGCCGGACTGATGCTGCCCATCTTCCGGACCGCACTGTCCGGTGCGGCGGCAACGTGGCCCGGCAGGGCTGATGTGCCGCACGACCTGATCTATATTGATGATGCCGCCAGGGCGTGTGTGCTGCTGGCTGAAACGGAGTCGGCGTATGGGCAGGCCTGGCATGTGCCCGGGGCGGGGCCGCTGACCGGCAGGCAGTTCGTGCAGATGGTCTATGCCGCAGCTGGTACCGAGGCGCGGATCGAGCCGGTCGGGGAACGCGCGCTGGAGTTTTCGGGCGGGGCGATGGCGGATACGCCGGAGCTGGCGGAACTGATGTACATGTACGAAGAGCCGCTGCTGCTGGACGGCAGCAAATTCGCGAAGGCGTTTGCGGCGTTCAAGTTCACGCCGCATAAGGAGGGCGTGCGGCAGACGATTGCATGGCTGCAGGAGCACTCTACTGTTTAGGCAGCGTCAACTGCACGACGCACGTCAACGCGATCAGGCCTGCTTCAGATATCTCACGGCGTTTTCGAAGATGGTCCGGCCGTCTGGCCTCGGCTCGTTTGCCAGTGCGCCCCAGTGCGGATGCTGCGTCGGGTCGACAAAGTGCCTCCGGGTGCGGCATGAGGCCGAGGATCCTGCCTGTGGGGTCGGTCAGGCCGGCGATATGGTCGGTGCTGCCGTTCGGATTGACGGGCCAGCCGCCGAAACTGCCGGTCTCGTCGACGTATTGCAGGGCGACAAGGTTGTTGGCGTGGACAGCCTGGCGGGTCGGCTCATCAGCCAGCAGAACCTTCCCTTCGGCGTGGGCGACAGGCAGATAGAGCATCTGGTCAGCCTGGAGGAATGCACAACGGTCCGTCGCGACCTTCAGGTGCACCCAGAGGTCCTGGTAGCGGCCGGTATCGTTCCATGTGAGTGTTGCCTGTTGAACAACCGGGCTGGCTGCTTCCGCCTCGCCTGCCGCGCCTTTCGTCGCCCCGGCCAGGGCCGGCACCGGCAGGTTCGGCAACAGGCCGGCCTTGGTGAGTACCTGGAAGCCGTTGCAGATGCCGAGGATCAGCCCGCCGCGGTCGCGGAAGGCCTCTGGCTGCGCGTGCGCACATGATGGACGAGCTGGGTTGGCGAAAATCTTGCCGGCGGCGATGTCGTCGCCGTAGGAGAACCCGCCGGGGATCGTCAGCACCTGGTACTGCCGCAGCAGCGAAGGCTCGCGGACGAGGGCATTGATATGCAGCCGATCGGCCTGGGCGCCAGCCAGTTGCCAGGCATATGCCGTCTCGACGTCGCAGTTTGTTCCCGCCGCACGCAATACCAACACGCGGATCGCCATTGTCACTCCTGCGGATTCTGATTACGCCAATCAAGGTTCCTTTGCCGTCCGAAACGGCCATTGTATTCACTCGGGCGGTTCGGGCCAACAGGGTCTGCACAAAGCGATCCGGCACGTCGCGGAAGAGACTCGCCCATCCAGCCATGCCGCAAGACCTTCGGCCCTGACGGGTCAATCCGAACAGCCAGAGGGGGTTCGTCCCGGACCGGCCCGGGCATCGCAACAGATTGAAGAAGCGACAGATAAAAGGTAGCATGAACTTCTTCTGTAACAGATGGATCGGAGGACATGCGTTGATCGAATTGCTTTCGGGAAATGAGGCCATCGCCCGCGGGGCCTACGAGGCGGGGGTGACTGTGGCGTGCGGCTATCCCGGCACGCCGTCGACGGAGATCCTCGAGAACGTCGTCAACTACAAGGACGAGATCTACTGCGAGTGGGCGCCGAACGAGAAGGTAGCCTTCGAGGTCGCGGCGGGGGCGGCCGATCGCCGGGGCACGCGGCGATCGTCACGATGAAGCACGTCGGCCTGAACGTCGCGGCCGACCCGCTGATGACTCTGGCATACATCGGCATTACGGGCGGGTTCGTGGCGATCGTGGCCGACGACCCCGGCATGCACTCGTCTCAGAACGAGCAGGACACGCGGCAGTACGCGCGCTTCGCCAAGGTGCCGCTCTTCGAGCCGAGCGACTCGCAGGAGGCGGCAAGGACTTCCTGCGCCTCGCCCTGGAGGTCAGCGAGAAGTTCCGCACGCCGGCCATCCTGCGGACGACCACGCGGGTCAGCCACTCGCGCAGCCTGGTGACGATCGGGCCGCGATGCGACCGGGTCGACAGCGCCCTTCGAGAAGAACCCGCAGCGATTCGTGCCGATCCCGGCGCATGCGCGGGTGATGCGGGTGAAGCTGGAAGAGAAGATCGGGCGGATGAGGCTGGAGGCGGCGGGGATTGCGGCTGGCGAGACGAGCACGCCCGCAAACAGCGCGGGCGTGGCACCCGGGGCAAGTGCAGCACCTGAGACTATCGCAGCACCCGAGGCAAGGGTACGGGCTGGGGCCGGTGCCGCCGCCAACCGCATCGAGTGGCGAGACCGGTCGCTGGGCATCATCACGCACAGTATCGCCTACCAGTACGTTCGCGAGGTGTGGCCGGAAGCGTCCGTGCTGAAGCTCGGCTGGTCCTGGCCGTTCGCGGATGGACTGATCCGCCAGTTTGCGGCCGGCGTCAAACGGCTGCTGATCGTCGAGGAGCTGGACGACATCCTGGAAGAGCACGTCAAGGCGCTGGGCATCGCCTGCGACGGCAAAAACTTGTGCCCGGTATCGGCGAACTCTCCGTGCCGCGTCTGCAGGCCAGCCGGGCCGCGATCGAAGGTCGGCAGTTCCGGCAGGCCAAACCGGTCGAAGCAGAGCAAGGACCTGCCCGGCAGGCCACCGGTGCTCTGCCCCGGCTGTCCGCATCGCGGCGTGTTCTACGCCCTCGGCAAGTATGACGTAATCGTCACCGGCGACATCGGCTGCTACAGCCTCGGCACGCTGCCGCCGCTTTCGCGCCTGGACACGATCCTGTGCATGGGCGGCGGGGTCAGCATGGCCCACGGCATCCAGAAGGCCGGCGAGAAACGCAAGGTCGTCGGCATCGTCGGCGACTCCACGTTCTTCCACAGCGGCATCACCGGCCTGCTCGACATCGCCTACAACAAGGGCACCTCGGTCATCATCGTCGTCGATAACCGCACCACGGCCATGACCGGCCACCAGGACCATCCGGGCACGGGCAAGACGCTGATGGGCGAGCCGACCGTGGAAGTCAGCATCGAGGGGATCGGCAGGGCGTGCGGCATCAAGCGGGTGCATACGATCAACCCCTACGAGATCGACAATGTGGTCAAACTGCTCGGCGAGGAACTGGAGGCCGACGAACCTTCGCTGATCGTGTCGCGCTATCCCTGCCCACTCAAGGAAAAGAAACCCGTCGGCAATCGGCGGCTCGTACAGGAAGACCTGTGCAAGAAGTGCCGGCTGTGCCTGCGGCTGGGCTGCCCGGCGATGGAAGGCAGAGACGGCCAGCCGCCGCAGGTCAACCAGATGCTCTGCGCGGGATGCGGCTTGTGTCAGCAGGTCTGCAAGTTCGCGGCGGTGGTTGCTCAACAACAGGACTGAGTAACGGCCAGGACTGAGTGCTGAGTGCTGAGTGCTGAGTAACAGCCACGACGGCAACGACTGAGTGACGGCCAGGACTGAGGGCTGAGTGCTGAGTGCTGAGTAACGGCAACGACTGAGTGACGGCAACGACTGAGTGACGGCCAGGGCTGAGGGCTGAGTTGACTGCAACGACGCATGCGACATCGCTTACTACTGAAATGTGATGGTTGGAGAGGATTGAATGGCTTTTGATGATTCGACTACAACGAGCGTGGTCCTGGCGGGCGTGGGCGGCCAGGGAATTCTGCTGGCTAGCGAGATCGTCGCGCGGGCGGCCATGATCGCCGGTCACCAGGTCAAGACCAACGAGGTGCACGGCATGGCGCAGCGCGGCGGGTCGGTGCTGGCCCAGATCCGCTACGGCAAAGAGGTCTTCAGCCCGCTGGTGGCAGAAGGCACCGCACGGGTGCTCGGTGGCGCTCGAGCGAATCGAGGGCATCCGCTTCGCGCATTACCTCGCGCCGGACGGCCTGGCGGTGGTGTCCAGCCAGGCCATCGTGCCGGTGACGGTGTCCAGCGGCGCGGCGGCGTATCCGGTCGATGCGGAGGAACGCCTGCACAAGGTTCTGCCCCGGCTGATTTACGTCGATGCGGCTACGATCGCCATGCGGATCGGCAATATCCGCGCATCGAACGTCGTCATCCTCGGCGCCCTGTCAACCGGGCTGGATCTGCCCCTTGAAGCGTGGCAGGAGGCGGTGTGCCGCTCGGTAAAGCCCAAACACAGAGACATCAACCTGCGGGCGTTCGAAGAAGGACGAGATCAGTGCTGAACTTCAGGACTGAGGACTGAGGACTGAGGACTGAGTAACGGCCAGGGCTGAGTGCTGAGTCCTGAGTGCGAGGGGCCGTGCCCTTGTCGTAGCCGTTACTAGCCCCTAGCCCCCAGCCCCTAGCCCCTAGCCCCCAGCCCCTAGCCCCTAGCCCCTATAGCCCCTAAGTCGTACGGAGATCCTCAAATGGCATACGGCTTTCATAACGAGAACATCGAGACGGCCTCGCCGGATGAACTGCGGTCTGTGCAGGATGGCCGGCTTCGTCGTATCGTCCGGTACGTTTGGGAGAAGAGCCCCGTCCTTCGTCGCAAGATTGAAAAGGCCGGCGTCGATGCGTGCAACTTCCGTGGGCTCGATGACCTGCCCAGCCTGCCGACGATGAGCAAGGAGGACTTCCGCAACGGCTATCCGCTGGCGATGTGCTGCGTCGACCGGCGGCAGATCGTCGAGATGCACATGTCCAGCGGCTCGACCGGCACGCCGGTCGTCATGCCCTACACCCGGGCCGATATCGACCAGTGGGGCGAGTGCATGGCCCGCTGCTTCCGGATGGCCGGCGCCCAGCCGGGCGACGTCGTGCAGATCACGCCGTCGTTCGGCCTCTTCAACGGCGGGTTCGGGTTCTACCACGGGGCCCAGCAGGCGGGACTGTTCGTGATCCCGACCGGGGCGGGCAATACACCGCGGCAGATCAAACTGGCCAGGGACTTGGGCACGCGCGTGCTGACCGGCGTGGTCTCCTACGGCATCCGGATCATGGAGGTGCTGGCGGAACAGAAGGAATCCCTGCCGGACCTGAAGATCGGCATTTTCGGGGCCGAGACCTTCAGCGACTCGCTCAAAAAGAAACTCGCCGACGGCCTGGGCATCGAGGTCTTCGACATCTACGGAATGACCGAGACGGGCGGCGTCGGCACGCTGGGCCTGGACTGCTGCGCCCATGACGGCATTCACGTCTGGGAAGATCATTACATTATTGAGATCATCGACCAGGAAACCGGCAAGCAGGTGCCCGACGGCCAGATCGGCGAGCTGGTGGTAACCTCCCTGACCCGCGAGGCCCTGCCGGTGATCCGCTTCCGGACCGGCGACCTGACCCGCATCCTCTCTCGCGACAAATGCGCGTGCGGCAGGACGCACGTGCGGATCGCCCCGATCGTCGGCCGGCTGGACGACATGCTGATCGTCAAGGGCGTCAACTTCTTCCCGCGCAGGTCGAGCACGCCCTGATGGCCATCCCCGGCGTCGGCTCGAATTACCAGATCATTATCGAGGAGATCGACGGCGTAAAGGACGTGCGGATCAACGTCGAGGCCGAGCCGTCGGTAACCGGGTACATGGTGGAAAAAGCGTTAAAGGAAGCCTTAGGCTTCAGCCCCAAAGGCGATGTCTTCAAGATCGGCGAACTGCCTCGGCAGGAAGGCAAGGCGAAACGGGTGTTTTACCGGGATGCGGACGGGACACTCAGTTAGGAGGACTACCGCAGCTTGGAGGACTGCCTGGAGTTGACCGAGTATGCGTGATATCGCAAAGGAACAGACCATGGAGTTGCAGGCATTTGTTGCAGGAGCACTGACACAGATCATCGACGGAGTCGCTGAGGCGCAGACACACGCGTTCAGCAAGGGCGCTGTTATTAATCCTGCAGGGCGTAAGCCGCTCAGCATGGCTGCCTTCCGCCAAGGACAGGAGGGCGAAGAAACAGACGAACCCGCTGGGGCGAAGACGTCGAGTTTGACATTGCGGTGACGGCGGCGGAGGGTGTCCAAGCTAAGGGAGGGGTCGGGATTTTTGTCGGTCCTGTGGGATTGGGCGCTAAGGGACAGTCGTCTATCAACAATCAATCAGTTAGCCGTATCAAGTTCAGAGTGCGCCTGCTTCTCCCTGCACAGAAGCGCCGAGCAGCAGGGAGAAGGGGCCGCTAGGAGGAGGCAACATATGTCCATCCCGCAAACAGTGGTTGATCGAGTCATGGCGAGGTGTGCCCGACGCTGCTGCATTTGCCGCCGGTTCGATCCACTCCATTTGCAGGTTCATCATATCCAAGAGCGGAACGAAGGCGGAACTGATGATGAAGATAATCTGATAGCAGTCTGCTTAACATGCCACAGCGACGCTCATACGCAAACCAAGACTGACTCGCCGTTTCACCGTCCAGGAACTCAAACTGCACCGGAACGCCGTGTATAATGCTGTGCGCAGAGGGAAGACTCCCGCACGATAGGCAACCACTCGATACTCCTGCACTGATTGCCCATGCTGAGGAGTGGTTCGAGCGAGCGGGAGACACTACTGCCATCGCTCGTCTGCTTCCGGAAGCCAGCGACCTGCTGCTTAGGGCCGCAAATGGAAATGGGCGGGTGCTAATGATAAGGCACCTCAATGGCATAGTGTTTCAGGCCGACAGAGACAAAGTCTATAGCGGCAACGTTCCCCGTGAATGCGCACGATACCAACAGGCCGTAACTCAGTTGCAGACAGTCCGTGCTATTCGAGACTTGGGGAGGGGAAGCGTATTTGAGGTAACGTATGAAGGCTTTCTCATCGCCGACCAGCTTATGGCTGCGGGAACTCAGCCCCAAGAAGATAATCGACAAGAATGATCTGCACGGCACAGACTGACCAAGCTCACTGCCGAGCGATGACGACGCGCGGTTGTGAGGTGTTGATCTGATCTGCCTTGACAATCTGGTCCCAGTGCTTCTGGTTAAAGACGCAGCCGGGATCAGGCCCGATCAGGTCGCCGTAGTAGGCGTCGCTGCGGGCTCGGCAGCCGCCGCAGTAATCCTTGTACTTGCAGGTCTTGCAGCCGCCGTAGCGATGGCTGCGATCGTTCAGCAGCTGCCATTCCTCGCTGTTTCGCCAGATCTCGCGGATCGAGCCTTCGCGGACGTTGCCTACTACCCGGTGCGGCAGGTAGACGCACGGGGTGATGTCGCCGTTGGGCTGGATGCACATGTAGGTCCGGCCGGCTCCGCAGCCGCCTAAGTACCGCGCGACGACGCGGGCCTTGAAGCCGCTGCCGCTGCCGGCGTGACTGCAGGTGACCTTGCCGTCGATGCCGGCGTGGGTGAGGCAGACCCGGCCGAGCTGCGGCGCGGTGGAGATCACCCCGAGCGTGCCCTTCTGCATCCAGCACTGGAGCAGCTCCAGCAGCTGCTGACGCTGGCTGGGCGTCAGGTCCTGGGCGGTCATGCCCTTGCCCCGGCCTACGGGTATGAAATTGAAATGGGCGAAGGAGCCGGCGCCGATCTGCTCGCAGAACTTCAGCATGTCCTCGACTTCGTCGAAGTTGTCGCGGTGCACGCACATGGCGATGCCGAGACGCAGCCGCGGTTCCGCCACGACGCACTTCATCCCCTCGACCGTCCGCTGCCACATGCCGGGCACGCCGCGGAAGGCGTCGTGCTTCTCCGGGTGGACGGAGTCGAGCGAGATCTCGATATACTTGGCGCCGGCGTCGGCCAGATCGGCGGCGAGCTTCGGCGTCATTGTGCCGCCGTGCGTAGCGATGCTGGTGTGCATGCCGTGATGTTGACAGCGTCGCAGGATCGGCAAGAGGTCCTTCGACAGCGTCGGCTCGCCGCCGGCAAAGGCGATCATCGGCATATAGTACGAGCCGAGTTCGTCGATGACCCGCAGTTTCTCATCCAGCGTGAGTTCGTCGGCCATCGTCTCGCCCGTGGCGGACTGGTAGCAGTGGCGGCACTTGAGATTGCACCGCTGCGTGAAGTTCCAGACGGCGAACAGCGGCACCAGCCAGCGCTGCGGCCGGGACAGGCCCAGCTCGGAGACGGCCCGCATGGTGGCGACGATGCCGCGGACGGTCGGGCGATGCTCGGCGATACGCTGGTGGAACGATTCGACCGACGCGCCGCCGCGGATCTTGTCGATCAGCTTGTGGGCGGGCCAGTATTTCAGTCGCGAGACGGCAGACCACTCGGGGTTGCGGTAGGAATAGATGATCCGCTCGGCGATGGTCATGCCGTCTGGTCGGGCCCGGGCGAGCCAGCCGAGAACCTTGCGCATCGCGTAGCGTTCCAGGAGAGTTTCCATCCAGTGACGCTGGGCGTCGAGGTCGCCGGGCGACGCGCCGCCGTAAGGCCAGACGTGGCCGGGCTCAGACGATGGCATCTGGGGGGCAACCTTGTCACCGTTGGATCCGCTCACATCGAACTCCGTTTATCTGAACGCCGGGAAGACCTCTTCCCGCGCGTCCGCGTTCGAGACTCCTGCCGCGTGGAGATCCTTCGGCCCCAACGAACTCGCGGCACCCACGGCACATACCACCTGGGGCCTCAGGATGACAACTTCCTGCCACGGCCCAAGGGCCAACACGAGGCCTCTACTTCGAACTATGCCGCCGTTCCACGTGCTCGCGGTAGCAGGGCCCGCTGTTGTACGCGCAGAACGGGAACACGCCGTCGGGCGTCGAATAGTGAATGACGCAGCGGCGTACGCGCTCGGCGTCGTAGTTGTAGCGGTCCATGAAGTGCATGCCGGCGCACATCAGCGTCTTGTAATGTTTGGCCTGCTCGGGGCCGCGACTCTTTTTCTTATCCAGCATGCCCTGCAGCGACTGCAGCCACTTCAGCAGCGTCAGGCCCTTCGGCGCGGTCTTGCGGTTGAAGTGCCGGCCGAACAGCACCGCCACGCGGAGTTTGTCCAGCAGGCCGATCTTCCGCTTGCCGCTGAGGTCGTCGGCCAGCGTTTTCATATCGCTGAAGAGTTTGCCGATGTCGAAGACCTTCGGGATCGGCGTCAGGCGTTCCTTGATCGACTGGCCCGGGCGCGTCTGCGGCGAAACCAGGAAATACGTGCCCTCCGCGCAGTCCGGATGACACGACGGCTTGATCTTCGGCTTGCGCTCCAGGGCGGACATCAGGTCGCACAACGGGGCAACCGTGCTGAGCGGCCAGAAGTCCCGCTGAAGGTCCGCGCCGGTCGCGTCGGCGATGTCCTTGGCCAGATCGCCGAGGGTGTAGCGCTTGGCTTCCAGGTCCTGCCGGCTGATCCGGCCGGTAAAGCAGACCGGCTGGAAGCTGATGGCGCTGATCACGTCGATGTTATCGACGGCGAACTCGATGATCTTGCCGACCTGGTCGTCGTTCTGGCCCTTGACGATCGTGGGGACCAGGCAGATCTTCAGGCCGACCTGCCGGCAGTTCTCCACGACCTTCTTCTTGATCGCCAGCAGGTTCTGGCCGCGGATCTTGCGGTAGAGCGCGTCGTCGAGGCCGTCGAACTGCAGATAAAGCGTGTGCAGGCCGGCCTGGCGGCTCTTGCGGGCGAAGTCCAGGTCGGCGTGGTTGATGCCGTTGGTGGCGATCTGGATATTTGTAAAACCCATCTTGGCGGCGGTGCGGACGATCTCGTGAAAACGCGGATGCACCGTCGGCTCGCCGCCGGTGAACTGCACGCTGGTGCACGGGGTCGGCCGACTGTCGAGCAGTTGCTGCAGCATCGCGACGATCTGCTCGAAGGTCGGCTCATACGTATAGCCGGACGCATTGGCGTTGGCGAAGCAGATCGGGCAGGTCAGGTCGCAGCGGTTGGTCAGGTCGATCTGGGCCAGGACCGCCACGGACTGGTGCTGGTTGCACAGGCCGCAGTCGCTGGGGCAATGGCTGGCATCATGGACCTGCGGATTGAGCAGGCCGGTCCCTTCGCTGAAAGACCACTGGGCGCACTTGAGGAACAGTTCGGCGTTGCTGTTGATCTTGTCGCGGAAGTAGCCGTGCTCGGGGCAGGTCTTCTCGATCCATACCGCGTTATCTTTTATGTAATAGCGACCCAGCAGGATCGCGCAGCATTCGGGACAGAGCGTGCGCACCGTCCGCGGCAGGCCACGGACGATCGGTCGGATCGGTGCGCCGGTGAGCGTCTCGCTACTAGAGCCGGGCCGGTCCGACTTACACTTTACAAAGACCGCATCGTGATGGGCCTCGCGCGTCTGGCCGCAGGTTGGACAGTCGCGCTGCAGGACGACCTTGCCGCCATCCATGACGAAACACGCCGGGACCACCTCGCCGCAGGTGAGGCACTGCGACTGGGTATCGTACGGCAGCGCCATGGCCGGCTGCTCGAAGCGGCGTATCTGCTCGCGGAAACGTAGCGTCTCTTCAGCCGCCTGGCCCGATGCAACCGTAGCGTGTCCGTTGCCGTTTACCGGGTTTTCCCTCAGCCAGTCCTGCACATACGCAGGCAGGGCCTCGCAGGCATTGCGATCCTGAGTTTCCATGAATTCGAGTATCTCCGAAGGACAGTCTGGGCCCGCACCAATCTATGCATTATAGACCACTGGTCGCCGACAGACACGTGCCCCGACCATCCGTGCCAGCAAAGCAGTGTTGGACCTGATCCGGTGCGTAGCGCCAGCCCGCACCGGGCTCACTGGTTTCAGGACTTCGCACTAACAGGCAAGCTGCCAGTGGCCCCCGATTTGGGACAGGCACCAGTCACCAGCCACTGACCACTAGCCACTGCCGTTCGTCCTACCCCTTGACCTCGGCCAGTCCCGCCAGCGGGGTCTTTTCAATATCCACACCGAGGGCCTTACAGATCGCCGCCAGATCATCCGCCACACGAACAGGCTTGTTGGCATGCTTGCCGTGCATCGGCCCAGCCGGCGGCACCTTCGCGGCCTTCATGTCGATGCCGGTGTGATACTTGACCGTCGCGTCGGGGTCCTTGAGTTCGTGGCCGGTCAAGATGCAGACAACGGTCTCGCCGGGCGAGATCACTCCTTCTTCCAGCAGCGTGTGCAGACCGGCGACACTGGCGGCACTGGCCGGTTCGCAGCCGAAGCCCGTCCTGGCGACCAGCGCCCGGTGTTCGAGGATCACCTCATCGGTCATCTGCCGCACGACGCCGTCGTTCATGACCTCCAGCGCACGCAGCGCCTTGACCAGGTTGACCGGCCGGCTGATCTCGATCGCACTGGCCACCGTATGCGGCTTGTAGTCAATCTCGTCGAGATGCTTGAGATAGCCGGTAACGGCGTCGCGGTCGTAGCGGCCGCCGTTCCACCGGCAGCCCTTGTTTGTATAGACATCGTAGAGCGTGTTCGCGCCGGTCGCGTTGATCACCGCCAGGCGCGGCACACGGTCAACCATGCCGAGTTCCTTCAGTTCCATGAAGGCCTTGCCGAAGGCCGAGCAGTTGCCAAGGTTGCCGCCGGGCACAACGATCCAGTCGGGCACCTGCCAGCCGAGGCCCTCCAGGATGCGATACATGATCGCCTTCTGTCCTTCGAGTCGGAACGGGTTGACCGAGTTCATCAGGTAAATCGACAGCGGCTCGGCCACCTGGCGCACGCGACGCAGACACGCGTCGAAGTCGCCTTCGATCTGCAGAGTCAGCGCACCATAGTCGAGGGCCTGACTCAGCTTGCCGTAGGCGATCTTGCCCGAGCCGACGAAGACGACGGCCTGCATCGGCGAGCCGTCCTCACACGGTGTCAGCGAGGCGTACATGGCCAGCGACGCGCTGGTATTGCCGGTGGATGCACAGGCAACGCGTGTCCGGCCGAGCTTCCGCGCCAGCGTAAACGCGGCGGTCATGCCGTTGTCTTTGAAACTGCCCGAGGGATTCAGCCCCTCATATTCGAGGAAGAGTTTGCCCGGCTTCATGCCGATCTGCCGGCCGAGCAGGTCCGCCTTCTGCAGGATCGTCTGGCCTTCGCCGATCGTGACGATCTCGTCATCCGTGGCGAACGGCAGCAGCTCGCGGAATCGCCAGACGCCGGAAAAGTCGACCGGGTTCCTCCGGCTCGCCCAGCGCTTCTCGAACCAGGACAGCTGCGTCGGCACGGCCACCTTGTCCCAGTCATACCGGACGTCCAGCAGGCTGCCGCATTTCGTGCAGTTGAAGATGACCTCCAGCGCATCGTAGGTCGCCCCGCAGTCCGGGTTGATGCACTTCTGATACGCCGCCAGTTGTCCAGATTTCGACGACACGTAAACGTCCTCCGCAGATAGATTCCAGACGGTCTATGATGCGCGAAAGCGGCTTTCGGAGCAAGAGGGGTGCATTCAGCGGACCAGGTTGGCCAGCATCGTGACCATCCAGTAGGGCAGCAGGAACATGAGCACGACCGTCAGGATGTACGCCGGCATGTAATACACCGCGCCGCGGAAGACCTGCTCCATCGGGATGTCCTTATTCATGCCCGCGATCACGAAACAGCAGATGCCGACCGGCGGGGTAATCGCCCCGAGCGTCGTCACGAGGCACAGCACGACGCCGAACCAGACCGGGTCATAGCCGAGTCGCTCGGCCAGGGGGAAGAAGATCGGCAGCGAGATCAGCAGGAACGCCAGCGCGTCCATCAGGCAGCCGCCCAGGGCATAGATCGCCAGCATGATCGCCACGATGCTCCAGCCGGGCAGGCTCAGCGAACCGATCCACTCGGCTGCCGCCTGAGGCAGGCCGCTGATCGTCATGAACCGGCCGAAGATGACCGCCCCGGCGACGATCATGAAGACCATGCACGTGATGCGGAGGGTGTTGTGCATGGCGGCCTTCATCCTGGCGATGCGCAGCTTGCCGCGAAGCAGACAGATCACCAGGGCGAGGAAGCAGCCCGCCGCGGCGGCCTCGGTGGCGGTGACCAGCCCGCTGAACATCGCGACCATGATCGCGGCGAAAAGGATCAGCACGTCCAGTACCGACACGAGGCTGCGCAGCCGCTGGCCCCAGGTCGAACGCTCCCCTGCCGGGCCCCATTCGGGATGGCGCACGCAGATGACAACGACGGTCCCCGCCAGCAACGCCGTCAGCAGCATCCCCGGGATCAGAACGCCGATGAAGAGCTTGCCGATGGATTGATACTGGTAGAGCGCGTATACGACGAGCACGATGCTCGGGGGGATCATCACGCCAAGGGTCGAGCCGGCCGCAACGGCGCCGGTCATCAGCGTCGGATGATACTTGTACTTTCGCATCGAGGGGATGGCGACCGCGCCCATGGTCGCCGCCGTGGCCGTGTTGGACCCGCAGATGGCGGAGAAACCGGCACAGGCCAGGATCGACGTAATCGCCAGCCCGCCGCGACGGTGGCCGACCCACCGATAGGCCGTCTGGTATAACGTGTCACTGTAGCCGGCGTAGAAGATCAGCTCGCCCATGAGGATGAACATGGGGATAACGGTAAGGCCGTAATTGCTGAAGCTGCCCCACAGGTCGGTGGTCAGCAGGGTCGTAGCCTGCGAGAAGGACGTCGAGAGGCTGCCGCCGAAGACCCAGCATCGCTGGGCGACCAGGCCGGCGAAACCGACGATCGCCATGGCGTAGCCGGGCGGCAGCTTCAGCAGCATCATCGCCGCAATGAGCACCCCGATGCCCCATATTCCCAGCATCTCACCGCTCATGGCAGGGGCACCTCTTCTTCGATGCCATTTCC
The DNA here is from genome assembly GCA_963787325.1 of uncultured Planctomycetota bacterium. Taxonomy (GTDB): domain Bacteria; phylum Planctomycetota; class Phycisphaerae; order UBA1845; family JANYLN01; genus CAWBCK01. Next base: position 2,657,468 of record CAWBCK010000005.1, on the reverse strand, counting down.
TCGGGGGTGATCGCCAGCCGGCGCTAGCGTCCGTCTGGGCAGAACCAGGCATGACCGTTCGCACGATGTCCAGCAAGACGGTGCACGCCAACACGGCGAACCCGCCCGCCACGGCGAAGATGAACGGGTAGTACTCCATCTTGAGGGTCTCGGAGACCTCGCCGGAGTGGGCGATCTTGGCGCCGTAGGCAGCCATCTTCCAGGCCACGATGACGGCGAAGGCCAGTTTCAGGCAGTACTTGAGGACATCGATGCCCCGGTTCAACCATAGCGGCAGCCGACGCGTGATGATGTCGACCGGCACATGATCCTTCTTCCGCTGCGTCTGGCCGAGCGAGGCGGCGATGACGATCGCACCGGCAAAGCCGACCAGCTCGTACGCGCCCCCGAACCGGGCCCCATACAGGCGCAGCACGACATTGGCCACCGAAAGGGCCATCACCGCCAGCAACGCCGCACCAGCCAGCACGATCAGGATCGTGTTGAGGATGTCGATGGCCTTCTCAAGAAACTTCATGAACGCCTCGAACTGGAGCAATCTAATCTTGTCTGTAGCGAGCAAAGGCACACCGTCTCAGGGCGGCCCTGCAAAGCAGGACCATGGTCGTTGCCGCTACAACGTCACTGAACCTGCTGCAGCGTCAGGGTGGCATGGCCCTGCGCTGTTGCAGGGCCATGGTCGTTGGCCACTACAGGAAAACGGAATCTGCCTTAGTGGCTGCCGGCCGGGGCCTGCTCCAGGTGCTCCTTGATCGTCACTACGTCGTCGACGATCTTGCGGCCGTTCAGCCCTGTGGCCGTCACTCTCTTGATGTATTCCTCAACCATCGGCTGGAGCATCTTGTGCAGTTGCTTCTGCTCGGCGGCGGACAGGTCGAACGTCTGGTGGTTGCGATTCTTCTTCGCCCACGATCAGGGCCTCCTGGACGTGATCGTCGACGTACCGCCCCGTCCACTCGGCCTGCGGGCGCGCCAGGTCCGTAATGACCTTCTGGACGTCCTTGGGCAGGCTGTCCCACCGGTCCTTGTTCATCACGACGGCGAAGGTCACGACGTTGATGTTGACCCGCGTCGAATAGGGGCAATAGGCCGCGTAGTTCATGTCCTTGAGGACTTCCAGCGACGAGGCCAGGCCGCTGACGACGCCCTTCTGAATAGCGTCGGGCACGTCCGACTGCGGCATCGCCACCGGCGTCGCGCCGAGGATCTTGAGGGCCTCGACACCGGTGCCGGCTGCACGGAGCTGCCTGCCCTTCAGGTCCGTCAGCGTCTTGACCGGCTTGCTCGTCATCAGGTTGACCGGCGGACAGGTAAACGTCGTGATGATATGGACCTTCTTGAATTCCTTCGGCTGATACTTGGCCAGCAGGTCAAAGAGCGTCAGCGAGGCCACCTTCGAACTGGTAAAGCCGATCGGCAGGTCGACCGCCTCGGAAACGGGAAACCGGCCCGGCTGATAGCTCATCGCGAAGCAGCCGATGTCCGCCATGCCCGATTCGACGCCGTCGTACATGTTCTTGGCGCCAAGGAGAGTGCCGCCCGGGAAGGTCTTGACCTGCACCTGGCCGGCGGTGCGTTTTTCGACCTCCTGCTTCCAGTGCTCCATCTGCACGCAGGGAAACGTCGAGGCCGGGGGGAAATTGGCATACGTAAGAGTAATGACGGGTTTGGCTGACTGCTTCTCGGCGCCGACGCTATTGGCGGCAAAAACAAGTCCTGCACACACGATCACCGCGACACTGCACAGATGTTTCATCTCGAATCTCCCTGGATATTTCCCCACGGCGAGAGTTTGCGGGTGCGGCCTGCGGGCTGTCAAGCCTGCCGGCGGTATTGGCTGGGAATCGAGGCAAGAGGGCGAGCGGTCTGGGGTCAGGTGGGCTTTTTGAAGGCCTGGATGATTTGGCGGCCGCCTTCGGCTTCGATTTTGGCGCCGGCGTCGCTGACCGCGGCGGTCCATGTCGCGGCGGTCACGTCGGTACGGATGGACCGGGCGGACGCCGGGTCGGCCAGCCAGGTTCGGAGCCGATAACCAGAGTCGAGCCTCTCGCACAACGCTGCGAAGGGCATCTGACAATCCAGACCTAACTGCTCTACAAGGGCGCGTTCGGCGGCGAGGCATTCGGCTGACGTCGGATCGTTGATGTCCGATAATACGTCGCGCAGCCAGTCGTCGTCGGTCCGGCCCTGGATGGCGAAGGCGGCCTGGCCTGGGGCCGGGAGGATTTGATCGACTGGTAAGGGGGCGTAGGGGACGTCGGTCATGCCGGCACGGATCAGGCCGGCCTCGGCGAGCACGACGGCGTCGTACTGGCCGGTCATGGCCTTGTTGATCCGGGTGTCGATGTTGCCGCGGATGTCGAGAAACTGCAGGTCGCTGCGGACTGCCTTCAGCTGCAACTGCCGGCGGAGGCTGCTGGTGCCGATGCGGGAGCCCGGGGGCAAGTCCGATAAGCCGTGGCCGGATGGGGAGACGAGGACGTCATTGACGGGTGCGCGCGGCGGGACGCACAGGATGTCGAGACGGTTGGCTGGATCGGTCGGCAAGCCCCTTCCTGAGGGCATGGCTACGTCGACTGGGCCGGTCGGCAGGTCTTTGGCGGAATGGACGGCCAGATCGACCTGGCCGGAGAGCAGGGCCTGCTCCAACTCCATAGTAAACAAGCCCTTGCCACCGATTTCGGGCAAGGGCCTGTCGAGTTTGATATCACCTTGTGTGACGACGCGGTGGAGATCCACCGTTATGTCCGGCCGGACGCGGCGAATGGCGTCGGCGACCATTTGCGTTTGCGCAAGGGCGAGTCGCGACTTACGGGTGCCAATGACGATGCGATTGCGACTCGGCATTATTCGTTCCAACCTCACATTCGACAGATCGTTACCAGCGACGCTCGGATGATTATACCGGGAAACGTCGGCTGATCACGGCCTGCGAAGCTCGGCTGGTGATCAGGCGCCCAGGCTCGACGGCAACATCGAGGCGTCGAAGCCGTCCAGCAGATCCTGGAGGCCTTCGGGCAGGGTTACGCTGCCGGGGTCGGCCAGCGCGTCGTCAATCAGCCTGCTGCAGGTCGTCCACTGTCTTTACGTTGTTTGTTGCCAGGAAGTTAACGATCTCGGTGGCCTGCTGGTCAGTCAGCGTTACGTCGGGGGCGAACTTGGCGGCGAGGGTCTGGACCTCGGCCGGGCTGAGGGTATCCATCTGGCCCGTCGCGACCTTGACTACCGGAATGAAGTCATTCAGTGTCTTGATCTGGGCTTCGGCAAGGATTTCGGAGATGAGGGTCGCCTGGTCGTCGGTGAGGGTGACGCCGGGGACGAACTTGTCTACCAGGGCCTGGATTTCGGTTCCTGTGAGCTTGTCGATCTGGCCGGTCGCAACCTTTGTCATGGCCGTAACTTCCGGGGATACCTGGCCGCAACCGACGACAGAAACCAGGACGAACAGCGTGCAGCACAGTGCGGTCACCTTACCGAGTGTCGAAAGCATCCTTTGGCTCCTTTAAGCATGGCGATCACAACCAGTCGGAAAACATGAGAAACGCGGGGGGGCCGCGTTTGTCGCCTGTTACTCGTGTCATCGGCATCGGCGTGGGCTCCCTGTAAAAAGGGGGCGGTACGAAACGCTGCGTGTGGCGGCACAACAGGGCTTCGGCAGGCGCCTAACAGGCGGCCGTAGGCGCCAATAGGCGGCCGATAGGCGGCCGCAGGCGGCCAACAGGCGCTCGGCAGGCGCCGAACAGGGGTGCGGCGGACGGCCGAGAGGTTTTGAGTTGACGCAGATCCAAAACCTTGCACTGGCAGGCAAGCTGCCAGTGGCACCCCAAAAGGGCAGGTTCTGGCTAGGAGCTCGTTGGCTTGGGGCCGTTGATCAGCAGGAAGATTACCTGGTCGTCGTCGATGCCCAGGTCCTGGAGTTGTTGGGTCTTCTGGTCGGTTGTCAGACTGCTGTCGCTGGTGATGTTCGTGATGCTCTTGAGCGTGGCGTCGGGGAACATCTGCTGGTAGGACGGCTGGGGACAGCCGGCCAGGTTGAGCGTTCCCAGGACCATGAGCGCCAGGGCCGGCAGTGCGGCCAGGCGAGTTGTGCGACCGGTAAGGGACCCTGATGAGCAACGCATCGGTCAGCCTCCAGGATATAACGACCTATCACGGACAACAGGCTACCGCAAAGCGGGGACTGGAGCAACAGCGGAAAAGGGGACACACACGGCAACAACACACGGCATTTTTCACCGCGGAGACGCAGAGAACGCTGAGAACAACAACAATTCCTGCTGTTACAACTACAACCGCAACTGCTTCTGCTACTCCTACTGCAACTGCTGCCGATCCGGGATTGCATTTCAGAACAGCCTGGCCTGGTGGCCAGGGGATTGGGGGCGGGCGATCTTGTCCAACGCTGGGTAGTGCTCCTGCATCGTTGGGGGGGCGTCTACGGGGACGCCGGTCAACATGTGCCTGAGCTGAAGGGCGTTGGCGGCGCCTTGGCCTTTGTAGTGGTTGTTGGCGATCACGAAGATTCGGTCGGCGGATTCGGCCATCGTGCGGATCCTTGTGGACCAGTCCTGCAGTTCGGGCTCGTCGTACATGTAGTCGTAACGCTCCCAGCCTTCGATGTCTTCGGCGAACCATTTTTCGGCGTTGCGGCCGTGAAGCCTTACGTAGGCGAAGGAGCCGGTTACGGTGTCCATCGGGCGCATGTTGGCGGAGATCTGGGGCTGGTCGATCGCGCAGAGGGTGACGCCGAATTTCCGCAGGCGGTCTATGGCTTCGGGCTGCTCCCAGGCCTTGTGGCGGACTTCGACGGCCACCGGGTAGTCGGCGAAGTCGGCGGTGACTCGCTTCAGGTAGTCCATCGAATCGTCGTTGTAGCGGAAGGACCAGGGGAACTGGGCGAGCAACGCGCCGAGCATGCCGGCAGCCGCTATCGGGGCGAGGCCGGTTTTGAATTCGTCGACTTCCTTTTGCGTGTAGGGTTCGCCCCGCTGGTGGGTGAAACGCTGGTTTAGCTTGCAGGTGAATTGGAAAGCATCTGGGTCGGCGACCTTGCGGACCCAGGAATCGCTCATTCGCGGCGACAGGAACCGGTAGAAGGAGACGTTGATTTCCACCGTGTTGTAATAGCGGCTTACGTATTCGAGGACCTTCGACTGGGGGAGGTTCTTTGGGTAGACGATGCCGGGGGAGTCGGCGTAGGACCAGCCGGCTGGGCCGATGTAGAGGGGTTTGCCTTCGATCTGCAACGTTGGGGCTCGGTCTTGCATTTTTGGCCTCCGGTTGGATTGTAGCAGAGGCTAGGGGCTAGAGGCTAGGGGCTAGGGGCTAGTGGCTAGTGGTTAGTGGAGTGCTATGGAAAGCGGCGATATCCACCGCGGAGACGTTGAGAACTGCGATTCCTTTTCAAACGGCATTTTTCACCGCAGAGGCACTGAGGACACGGAGAACTGCAACTCCTTTTCCAACAGCTTTTTCCACCGCAGAGACGCAGAGGACGCTGAGAACTGCGACTCCTTTTCAAACGACATTTTTCCACCGCAGAGGCGCGGAGGACACGGAGAACTGCAATTGCTTTTCCAACAGCTTTTTCCACGGCGGTGACGTTGAGGACGCCGGGAATACTGAGGGATCAGAGGGACGCCTTGCGGGACGCCTTGCCACCTTATCAGGGTGCATCCGGACTTGCAGACGAAGTGAATGAGGCCGGTATGTTGTGCCGGCACCAGATGGGATATAGTGGGTGACGGGTATGACGGGCTCGGCGGCCGGATTGGCAAGATTGTCCCAGAACGGCGGCGATCTCGGCTGGGACGAGTTCTGCTGCTGTGCCGGCTGGCTGCTGCTGGAGACCCGGACGGATTTGGGCGACGGTGACTGCATGGAATTCAACGACACCGAGACGAACAGCGACAGCGGGGCCCGGCGGTTCTTCTTCTGCCAGGACACCGACTGCAGCGTGATCGCCCTGGGCGAGGCGACGGCCAGTGGGGATGCGATCGTCGAGCGGGGCAGGACACGAGTGATGTGCCCGATTGACCCCCCGATTGATCCCCGATTGATCCTTTCAAACGGCATTTTTCACCACGGAGACGCTGAGGACGCTGAGAACTGCAATTGCTTTTCCAACAGCTTTTTCCACGGCGGTGACGTTGAGGACGCCGGGAATACTGAGGGATCAGAGGGACGCCTTGCGGGACGCCTTGCCACCTTATCAGGGTGCATCCGGACTTGCAGACGAAGTGAATGAGGCCGGTATGTTGTGCCGGCACCAGATGGGATATAGTGGGTGACGGGTATGACGGGCTCGGCGGGCGGGTTGGAGGAATTGTCCCAGAACGGCGGTGATCGCGGCTGGGACGAGTCCTGCTGCTGTGCCGGCTGGCTGCTGCTGGAGACCCGGACGGACCTGGGCGACGGTGACTGCATGGACTTTGACGACACCGAGACGAACAGCAACGGCGGGGCCCGGCGGTTCTTCTACTGCCAGGACGGCGACTGCAACGTGATCGCCCCGGGCGAGGCGACGGCCAGTGGGGATGCGATAGTCGAGCGGGGCAGGAAACGAGTGATGTCCCCCGAGGCTGCCCTCGAGCGGGACAGGAAACGAGTGATGTCCCCCGAGGTTTCTTGGTGTTATTGTGAGTGGGTTGTATGCCTTACTTGCCGGCCAGCGGGAGGCCACTCTCCCGGTAGAAGCAAGTGGTCCACAACGGCGGAAGAGCAGCCAGGCGAACGATCCGGGCGATGTCAAAGGCGTCTGCATGAAAAGGCGATGGGTGACGCTCCTCTGCTATGCAGGCTGTCCTCGTGGGCAGTGCTTCCTTCTGGCGATGGATGGTGCTGAAGGTAGGGACACCAACGACCGGCACTGGTGAGGGCTTCTACTGCGTCAGACTGGCTGCTATTGTAGCGTCTGGTCAAAGGTAATGGGAGCTGCCTATCTATCTTAACTCTATGTTTTGATATGGATTGCATATGAGGACTATTCGCGTGAAGTACTATTACCCTGAGCATGTTGCAGGCTATCGGCAGATTCTGGCTGAAGGCAAGACGGCGTGGGGCGAAACCCACGGGGTTGCGGGTTTGAGAACTTTTCGGCTCGACTGTTCTTCGAGGAAGTCATACCCGAGTTGTCCTTCCCCGGTGGTGCGCCGAGCGCACTGGTCCTTGGCTGCGGCACAGGTCCGGATGCCTGCTATCTGGCAGAACGCGGCTTCCGGGTAACAGGTTTCGACTTGATTCCGGAGGCCATTGAGCTTGCACGGCAGATTGCTTCGCGACGAGGCCTGGACATCCGGTACGAGGTGCAGGATGTCTGTCGCCTCAGTCCCTCAGGTGTAACGTACGACATGATCGTCGATAGCCTACTGCCTGCAATGCATCGTCTTTGATGAGGAGCGGCAGGCGTTGTTTGGGTCGTTTGGCCGCTGGTGGGTATTATCTGGTGAGTACGGCTATACTCGACGCCGAACACGAATCGCGGATCCAGGCTGACGAGACCGTTTCCGATGCGGCTACGGGCACGGTCTATACAGGGTACAGTGGCGACCTGATCGACCTGGCGACAGGGATCGTGCTGCAGCCGTTGACAGAAGACTGGCGGCGATTTCCGGAAGCGCGGCAGATCGCCGGGGGATGGTACCTGCCGTACCGCCGCCATCTGCGAGGGGAATCGCTTGGCCGTGAGCTGACAGAGGCGGGCTTTCGCATTATACGGCAGGCAAGTCGCCATGCCGGCAGTGTCGTTTGTATGCGCAATGACGCACCGTAGGCGGCAGGGCGGAATGGCAGGCTCTCTTTGTTTCGTGAGATTCTATCGTCCCTGACGGGACTCTCCGACAAAAGAAACTACAACACATATTGTTGTTCCGGCGGGTCCCAGGACTTGCGTCCTGGGCTATTGTCTTTCGCCCCTGACGGGGCTTAGATAACAATTGCTGCAAGCCCGAACAACAACAACGGCCTTGTTCAGAAGGGCTTCCAAAAGCTCACACCGGCAGACAAGCCTGCCAGTGGCACTCGGAGAAGGCGAGTTGTCAGACCGGTGCCGAAAACAACCCCGGCTGACGCTCGAGGCTTTAACGGCCACGACAACAACAAAGCCAACGACGAACAACAACAACGGCCTTGTTCAGAAGGGCTTCCAAAAGCTCACACCGGCAGACAAGCTGCCAGTGGCACTCGGAGAAGGCGAGTTGTCAGACCGGTGCCGAAAACAACCCCGGCTGACGCTCGGGGCTTTAACGGCCACGACAACAACAAAGCCAACGACGGACAATAACAACGGCCTTGTTCAGAAGGGCTTCCAAAGGCTCACACTGGCAGACAAGGCTGCCAGTGGCACCCGGAGAAGGCGAGTTGTCAGACCGGTGCCGAAAACAACCCCGGCTGACGCTCGGGGCCTTAACGGGCACGACAACAACAAAGCCAACCACAAACAGCAACAGCCACCCCGGCTCAGGCTCGGGGCTTTGGCGGCCAGTGCAGCAAGAGCAACGGCTGATGTTGGGTTCCAAACCGCACGTAATCCAGGTGTAGCGTGTTGCGGCTCGAACAGACGCGGCCCGCAAGCGGGCAGGCTACATGCGGCTGGATCGGTCGGTTTATTATGCTACACCTGGATTCATCGTGTTCCGGAGGAGATTCGGTTTTCCTGTATACGCCAACGACCGTGGCCCTGCGCAGCAGGGCCATGGCACTCTGGGGGGTGTGGCTTGGCCGCGTCAGCCGACGAAGTCAAACTGCTTCTGCCCTGGGCTGGCACTGCTGCGTCAATGTCGGGTTACCTGGCGGCCAGATGGAGGACCTGGCCTGGACGCAGGGATCTTGGGTTGCCGTGGAGGATGGCGCTGTTCAGCCGGAGCAACTCCGGCCAGCGGGTGCCGCTGCCCAGGTGGGCTTTGGCGATCGAGTAGAGCGTGTCGCCCTTCTTGACCGTGTATTCCTGTGCGGTCTCGGCGGGCTTGCTCGTGTCGGTTGTGGCGGTTGATTCCGGGGCGGTATTGGGCGTGGCGGATGCCGCGGCGGCGTCAGGCGACGCCGGGGTACTGACACGCTGCGGCTGGAGCAGGGCTTGCGACGCAGGCTTCCGGCCGGGCAGGTCGGCCTTGTCGGGAATCGTTACCTTCGTGCCGGCGGCCAAGTGTGCGCCGTTCACCTGCGGGTTGGCTTTGCGCAGGGCGTCGGCCAGCGTCGCGTCGCCATAGTACTTGGCGGCGATCGTCTTGAGCGTGTCGCCGGAACGGACTACGTGGATGAGGGGTTCCCGACCTACGGCGGCGCCGGCGGGCGCGGGCGACAGGGCTGGAACGGGGACCGAGGGCGTCGGGGCCGCGGCGGTCTGTTGCGGCTTCTGCGGCGCGCGATCGGCAATCTGTTCGGCTGGCTGGTTGGCAGCGGGTCTGGCTGCCGGGCCTGGCGGCAGGAGAGGGACGTCTTTGTCAGCAACCGTGGGGGCCGGGGTGGGCTCGGGTTGCCGCTCGACTGGTTGCCGAGCGGTTGGCGAGGGGGCGGTCGGGGCGCACTACGGGCGGCTCGGGGGTTATGGCGTTGCGGCCGCCCACGGGCACGGCGGTCGGCTTTTCGGTCGGGGCAGGTGGCCAGAAGAACCACGCCGCCAGGAGCATTACAACCACACCGAGAAACAGACCGGCCTTGACATCCGTGCGCATGGGAGCAGTCCTTTATCCGGCCTCGGCATCCTCGCCGAGGCGTTGCGTCGAGCGAGCAGGTGTCCGGTTCAGCTCCGCTGAGGACATGGCTGCCCGCGGTAATCCACTCAGGGTCGGTGCAAACACAACTCCGCAGGTTGCGGTTCATTCGTCCCTGACGGGACTCTAACAGAAAAACAAATCAAAATACATCCTGCTGGGCCAGGTCGTCGTCCCAGCACTGAAGTGCTGGGCTACTATCATTGCGTCCCTATGGGACGCCACAACCCCGGCTGACGCTCGGGGCTTGTTCTGGCCCGCCTGGTCCTCCCAGCACTGAAGTGCCGGGCTACTATCATTGCGTCCCTATGGGACGCCACAACCCCGGCTGACGCTCGGGGCTTGTTCTGGCCCGCCTGGTCCTCCCAGCACTGAAGTGCCGGGCTACTGTCATTGCGTCCCTGCGGGACGCATGACCCCGGCTGACGCCTGGGGCTTGTTCCGAGCGGGTTGTCCCGCGCGGTTCAACCCGAATCCGTATCACGTCATCATTCCGGCGCCTCGGCCCGGTGGCCTCGGCGGAAATCAGTCGGGGTGGGCGAGCAGGGTCACTGCCCGCACCACCCGACCGGGATAGCCTCTAGTTGACCTCAGCCTTCTGGAGTTTTTTTGACTGAGACGAGTTGTTGGCTTGACGACCCTTCGTAAAGAGGAACAGCAGCGGCGATGCAATGGCGATCGAGCTGTAGGTTCCCACTATCGTACCAATCGTCATGACGTAGGCGAAACCTTGAATGCCAGGGCCGCCGACGACGTACATGATCACGACGCACATCAGAACCGTCAAGGAGGTCAGGATCGTACGCGAGAGCGTCTGATTGACCGAGGCGTTGACGATATCCGGCGTGATGTCCCGCAGCCGGCCGCGATTCTCACGAATGCGGTCGAACACGACGATCGTGTCGTTCAAGGAGTAACCGATCAGGGTGAGCAAGGCGGCCATGATGGTCAGGTTGACCTTGTAGTCACCGATCAGTAACGCGTGTCCAAAGGCGGTGTAGGCAAGGTAGCCGGAGGCGGCGACGAAGCCCATACCGATCGAGACGTCGTGGAAGAGGGACAGGGCGGCACCGAGGCCGTAGCGGATGGTACCGAACCGGACCCAGATGTAGATCGAAATCGCCAGCAGGGCGAGGAAGAGGGCGACGAAGGCCTTCTCCTGCGTCTGCTGACCGATCTGCTGTGCGAACTGGACGACCTTGCGCAAGGTGCGTTCGGTGCCGAGGGCCGACTTGGTCAGCTGCAGTTCGGGCTGGGCCAGCTGGTCTTCCCACTGCTGCCGTCCTTCGTCATAAGGGGTGTTGGGGTCGGTGACGACGACGGCCATCGAGTCTGTACATCGGCTCGTGGGACTGGGCGTCGACGCCTGACTTTTTGAGGCCGACGACCTCGAACTGCCGCCAGGCATAGTGCTCGTAGTCGGGCTGGAGCCGCATGTTGGCCAGGCGTGTGTGGAGGTCTTTGGTGGTGATGGCCGGCTGGAGGTGGTCGACGACCAGGGCCACACCGCCCATGTACTCGCGCACGTCGGTCGGCGGCACGGTATTGTCATGCAGGACCTGGGTCAGGTCCTTGCTGGTGACCGGGAAGTAGGGGGTGTCGTTGTCCTGCTTGTCGAGGCGCGTCTGGAACTGGATGGCGCGTTCGACGCTGAGCTTGTCGCCCAGCACGGCCACGAGGGCGTCACGGACGACGTACTCGTTCGTCTCGGTGGTGACGATCTCGAAGAACCTGGGCTTTTCCATGTTGGTGTCTTCCTCGCGGACGACCTGGACCTGGGCGGCGGCGAGTTTGTTGGCCGCGGTGCGCAGGTATTTACCGGCGTCGGCAACGAGGGTCTTCATGCCGTCCATCTGGATGTTGGCACTGGGCTGGACGGAGACGGTGACGGCGTGTTCGCCGGCATCGCGGATGCCGTTCTTCTCGAGCAGGGGCGATCCGGTGGCCTCAAGGAAGGTCTGGATCTGCTTGGCGCTGAGCGGGACCGGGGCACCAGCCGGGACCGAAAGCGTGTAGGTATCGGCACCGACCTGGGTGACGTCAGCCTGATCGAGGCTGTCGGCAGCGGACTCGAGCCACTGCACGGCGGTGTCTCCCTTTCTGCCGGTCACGGCTGCGCGGACCTGTTCGTCATTCATCGATCCCGGGGTCTTGAGCTCGATCTGGGAGCTGGTACCGCCGAGGAACTCGATGTCGTAGAGGGTTTTGGGGTTGCGCGAGAAGTAGAGCACGAGGCTGGAGGCCACCACGACGGCCGAGACCGGGATGAAGTAGCGGGTCAGACGACACCAGTCGATGTTGGCGTGACGGACCAGGTGCAGCATCGGCAGGCGGTTGATCAGGTTGTACGACAGCAGCAGTTCGAAGATCCAGCGGGTAACGAACACCGCAGTGAAGACGTTGGCCACCAGGCCGAGGCCCAGCACCAAGGCGAAGCCGCGGATTTCCTCGCTGCCGAAGTAGTAGAGGATCACGCAAGAGATCAACGTGGTGACGTTGGCGTCAAGAATGGTCCGCCATGCCCGTTCGTAGCCGTAACGCAACGCCAATCGGAAGGGATGGCCTCGCTTGGCCTCCTCCCGCAGGCGTTCGAAGATCAGCACGTTCGAGTCGACGGCCATACCTACGGACAGGATCAAGGCCGCGACGCCGGGCAGGGTGAAGGTCGCATCGAGGGCGGCCATGATACCCAATGTGAACAGCAGGTTGATGAAGACCGCCACGTCGGCGATGACGCCGCCGAAGAGGTAGTAGACAGCCATGAAGAGGACGACCATGGCAAAACCGAGGTAGGAGGCATACAGACCCATGTTTCGGTTGGTTTCGCCGAGGGTCGAGCCGATGCTGCGGATGGACAGCGGGGGCTCTTTGAGACGGGCAGGCAGGGCACCGGCGTTGAGCACCTGGGACAGCTGGGTGGCCTTGTCGTTGGTGAAGTTGCCGGTGATCTCGCCCTGGGAGCCGATGCGGCTGCGGATGACCGGGGCGCTGATGGCCTCGTTGTCGAGCAGGATGCACAGGTGCTTGCCGATGTTGCGGGCTGTCAGGTCGCTGAAGAGCTGGCCGCCCCAGTCGTCGAGTTGGAAGGAGACGGCGAAGCCGGCGTTCTGAAGGTCATAGTGGACGCGGGCACCAACGAGTTTCCAGGGGTGCGTGCCGCCGTTCGTCAGGCCCTTTTCGGGCGAGAGGTCGGCCAGGACGTAGGTCTTGTCGCCGTACTTCTGGGTGACATAGGTGCGGGACTTGGCGAACTCGTCCGGCCGGGAGACCGGGAACCAGCCGTAGGCATCGCCACGATGGATGCGCGGACCGCGTTCCTTGAGCTGGTCGACGTACTGGGCGACGTCCGGGGCGGACGGGTCGACGAGGATACGGAACTCGAGGACGCCGGCACCACGGAGGAGACGTTCGAGGTCGGTCGGATCGTCCAGACCGCTCTTGACCTTGGCCCAGTTGCCGTAGGCGGCAGCGAGGGGCTCGACCAGGGGCTTGCGCTCAGGAAACTTCTCTGTGAGTTGGTTAATAGTCCTGGTGCCGGCCGGCCCGCTCTCGAGGCCGTCCATCAACTTCTGCATGGGGAAGTTGGTGGCGAGCATGGCGTCGATGGCGCGGTCAAGTTCGGCCTTGGCCTTGGTGAGGTCGGCCTGGGCCTGCTTGAGGGGTTGGGAACCGGCTGCGCCCGTACCGGCCAGGCTCTGGGCGGCGGCGACCTCCTGCTGGGCCTTGATTCGCGCGTCGTAGGAGTTTTCGAGGGAGGCGATCAGTTTCTCGCGACCGGGGGCGTACTTGGCCAGCTGGTTGAGGGACTTATCCCTGGCCGCGGGCTCCTGGCGGAGGATCGCATAGAGTTTCTCCACCGTGACGTTGGTGGCCGCCAGGTTTTTGTAGGCGTCGTTGAATTTGGCGCGGTTGACCTGGATCTCGGCGGAGGGCCGAGGCATCTGGATCTCGATGCGGTTGTTGCCGATCGTGCGCCAGACGAGATTTCGGACGTTGTCCGGGTCGACACGCTTTTTGAGGATGCCGATGACGTTGTCGGCAAGGTTGACCTTCTGTGCCTCATCGAGCCCCTTCTCGTCGATCTCGTAGAGGAGGCTGTAGCCGCCGTCGAGGTCGATACCGAGTTTGAGGCTGCGGCCGGGCGGATAGAGATAAAAGCCGGCCAAACCACAGAGCAGTGCTACGCCTGCCAATTTCAACCAGAGATTCGTTCTAGTCATAAAGTCAGACCCCTTGTCAGATTATTGCGTCTGTGGAACTCAAATCGGCACGCCAAGGCCTTGGGTTAAGCGCGTCGCCGGTTCAACAGGCTCAATAGGGACCAATCAGGAAAATCATCCGGAAAGACACGACGGAACCGGCTAGGCGGCCGGGGGGCCGACGGGGCAGATCTGTCGGCAGGCGAGCAGGGAGAAGATCCGCGTGCGGGCCGCAGTGGCCACGTCGTCCGCGGCGGGAGTCAGACTGGTGGTGCCAGGGGCTATTGACGGCCGGGGCGTTCCAGACCGGCAAGACGCTGTCGGCGGCGAAGGCGGCAGGGCTGTTGCCCGGGGCGGCTGCAGGGCCAGTTCGAGAGGCAGCCTGGCGGCGACCTCGGCAATTGGGGGCAACCAGGGGGTGGTCCAGGCGGGCAGGGTTGGATCGTTCTGGGGCTTGGAGGTCTGCTTGTTGCTGTCTGCCTTATCGACGGCTTTGCGGGTGGCTGCCTTGTCGGCAGCACGATCGGTCAGCGAGACAACCGGGCGCAGCGTGTCGATGCCGAACAGGATGGCGACCATCGAGATGACGAGCACGCGGGGCGCAAGGAAGGCGAGGCGCGTGCGGATGGCACGAGCCGTGGCCCGGGTTGTGATCAGCCTGACCGGCCGATATATCATGCCGCCTCCTGCTTCAGGCCTTCGCGGGTGTTGAGGACGCGATCAACGGCGCTGCGGACGAAGGTGATCCTGGTGTTGGTCGACTCGTCGACCTTCACGACCACCTCGTTTTCCTTAATGTTGACGATAGTCCCCACCATGCCGCCGATTGTCAATACTTTGTCGCCTTTACCGAGGTTCGCGAGCATTTCCTTGCGCTGGCTGGTTTTCTTGCGCTGATCGCGAAACACGACGAAGTAGAAGATCGCGATCATGATGACGATCATCGGCAGCAGGCTGAGGAGGCCGCCGCCACCGCCGGTGGAGCCGCCCGAGGGGGCGTTGCCGGCTGCAAGTAGACCTAAGTTACTGAGCGTGAGCGTTTCGAGCATATACGGTTCCTCTGGCAATACGGTGGTTTCTGTCGTCCCCGCGGGACTGGAAACCGATAAAAAACGAACAAGGTTTATGCGGGCTCGTACACCCAGGACCTCGTCCTGGGCTGACTTCTATCGCCCCTTCGGGGCTTACGGCGACAACAACTCGCTACTACTATCACGGCCACAGCAACAACCAACTGCTACTGCTACAAGCAACTACTACTGCCACGGCCACTACTACAACCCCGGCTGACGCTCGGGGCTTCAACGACATCAACGACAACAACAACGGCAACAGCAACGGATCCCCTCGCTTACGCTTCGGGCTCGTTTGTGTTGCGCTTGTCCTTACACCTACACTTCGGGTTCATGCCTACGCTTCATGTTCACGCTTGCGCTTCGGGTTCGTCTCTAGTTCCCGTCCGCGTTCGGGCCGTCGCTGGCGGCGGGGCTCTGGCGGAACTCGGCCAGCCATGCCGCGAAATTGCCAGCGCGGATCGCTTCCCGCATCCCGGCCATGAACTCCTGATAATAATACAAGTTGTGTAGAGAAACCAGGATCGGGCCTAACATTTCACCCGCGATGATCAAATGTCGCAAGTAGGCCTTCGCGAAGCGGGTACAAGTGTAACAGCCGCAAGCGGGATCGAGAG
Source organism: uncultured Planctomycetota bacterium (assembly GCA_963787325.1). Lineage (GTDB taxonomy): Bacteria > Planctomycetota > Phycisphaerae > UBA1845 > JANYLN01 > CAWBCK01. The sequence goes on along the minus strand of CAWBCK010000005.1, from coordinate 2,641,869 downwards.
GCTCGGCCGCGGCGGCCCATTTTCTGTTTCTCAGGCGGATCGGGCCGGCGGAGGTGAAGGCGTAGCCATTTCGGCCATTTCTCGTCGGCATCACGCAGTCGAACATGTCGATTCCGCAGGCGACGGCCTCGGCGATGTCGATGGGCCGGCCTACGCCCATGAGGTAACGTGGCTTGGCTGCCGGCAGGGCTGGGCCGAGCCACTGGAGGATGCGGTGCATCTGGGCCGGGGGTTCACCGACCGATAATCCGCCGATAGCGTAGCCTGGGAAGTCGAGGGGGACCAGTTCGCGGAGGCATTCCCAGCGGAGGTTGTCGTCGAGGCCGCCCTGGACGATGGCGAAGAGCCACTGGTCGGGACGGCGGTGGGCGTTCTTGCACTTTTCGGCCCAGAGCAGTGTGCGACGGATCGCGCGGAGCATTTGGGGGGTATCGGCGTTGGCTGGCGGGCAGACGTCGAGCACCATGATGATGTCGGCGCCGAGGCTGTTCTGGATCTGGATGGCGCGTTCGGGGGTCAGACGCAGCCAGGAGCCGTCGATCGTCGAACGGAAGGTAACGCCGGCATCCTCGATGCGACGGAGTTCATCCAGCGAGAATACCTGGAAGCCGCCGCTGTCGGTGAGGATCGGGCCGTCCCAGCCGGTGAATTTGTGCAGGCCGCCGAGATGCTCGACGAGGGCCTCGCCGGGACGGAGGGCGAGGTGGTAGGTGTTGGCGAGCATGATCTCGGTGCCGACTTCGCGGAGCTGGCGGGCGGTAATTCCCTTGACGGCGCCCGCGTGCCGACGGGCATGAAGGCCGGGCGTCTGGACGACGCCGTGCGGCGTGGAGAGCCAGCCGGTACGGGCAGCGGTCGTTTTGCAGCGGTCTGTAATCCGGAATGCAAACATGGTGCAGGGTATGATAGCGATGGTTTCTCTTAACTACCAGGACTGAGGACTGAGTGCTGAGGACTGAGTAACGACCTTAAACGACAGGACTGAGGACTGAGGACTGAGTAACGACTCTGAACGACAGGACTGAGGGCTGAGGGCTGAGGGCTGAGGGCTGAGTAACGGCAACGACGCGTAACAATAGTGCTGAGTGCTGCGGCCGGCGTTGCTTGCGGGAACTTGGCGGCAACAATGATAATAGGAACGTATGAGGACCCGTATGCGGATTGTCAGGCAGTTCATAGTGTTGTGCTTGGTCGCGGCGGTGCGCGTGTACCAGATGATCGGCCGGCCATTGCTGGCGGGCTCCTGCCGGTATGTGCCCGGATGCAGTGACTATTTTATCGAAGCAGTTCGGACGCATGGGCCGATCAAGGGGGGATGGCTCGGATTCAAACGAATCATGCGATGCCGGCCTGGCGGCGGCTGGGGCTATGATCCTGTGCCGCCTAAACGGCAGGACTGAGTGAACGACAGGACTGAGGGCTGAGGACTGAGGACTGAGTAACGACTCTGAACGACAGGACTGAGGGCTGAGGGCTGAGTAACGACTCCAGAGGAGATGCGCGTGAGTGATGAGTCTGAAATGTCTGGCGGGGCCAAGGCTGATCCTCGGGATATTCTGCCCATTCTCGAAGGGTGGAGCCTGGACCCTACCGCAATCACTGCGGAACGGATCGTGGGCGAGGACGGGCTTGAGCAGATCCAGCTGCGAATCCCCATGGGACTGCTGCAGATGAACGTCGATGGCCGGCCGGACGGCTCACGGCCTGACGGATTTGATTCGATGCTGGACGTTCTGCGGCATCTGGCTGAGCAGGAACATAAGGCCCCTACCAGCGAACAGTGGTTCGATCTGGACCGGGAGGTCATGCAATACTATCACCGGCGGATCGCCCTGCTGCAACTGGCTGAGGATGAGCGGCGGGAGAGGAATGTTGCTGAAGCGGCAAAGGATTATGCGCACGTCGTGGCTGACGCCGACCATAATCTGTCGGTGATGGACTTTATCAGGGACCAGAGCGACGACAGCGAGTACGTCGGCGCACACGAACAGTACCGGGCCTTCGTGCTGGGGCATCGGACGCTTGGGGCGGGACTGTACTGGATCTGCCGGGACGAGCCGGAGGCGGCTCTGGACGCGATTCTGATCGGGCTAAAGCGTCTCCAGCGTGCGTACGAGGCCCGGGGAGATACGGACGTCATGCGGCGGGACCCGACGGCGGGACGGCTGGTACGGCTGTCGGAGCAGCTGCGCAAGGAATACTCGATCGGTCGAACGCTGCAGGAACAGCTGATGGATGCGGTGGCGGCGGAGGACTTCGAGAAGGCGGCCAAGCTGCGGGACGACATGCGGCAGTGCGCCGAACGGCTGCGGGCGCCGTTTGAGGCATAAAGGGGCGTCTGATCGGGTGCTCTTCGATGGTTGATTTTCCGTGCTTTCCTGTTGCAGGACCGATAACCAATCCCAATGTCGGCCGGCGGTCGACTCAAACACTATTCCTGATGTGCCGATAACACTTCTGACCGTGCGATTTTGCTGGCTGGATCAACCCACTGCTTGAAAGTGGCTGCTTTGGGACTGTCAGGAAACCCGGATGTCTGTCGCGCAGGAGATCCTTCGCTTCGCTCAGGATGACAATGGGTGGCGGGATGAAAGACGATCGCGGGCTGACAGGTGATCGCAGGGTGACAGTTGATCGCAGGGCGGCGGTTGGTCGCAGGATAGCAGCTGATCGCAAGGTCACGGCGGATCGCAGGGTCATAGATGATCGCAGGACGACAGATGACGGCAGGATGACTTTCAGGCACGCTGGAGCGACGTATCACGGAATTCCAGAAACGAAGAACATCAGTTGCGTTCGGGTGGACGGCGTCGGCAATACTTGCGGGGCGCTATGCCAGGGCGCTGGTGCGGTTTCGGGCGGCAACGTAGGGCCGGCGACGACGGGGGCAGTCTGCCGGCGAAGTGGCGGCGAGTCAGCCAATGGTCAGTCACGCGGTCGCCAGTGAACCTGCGGGCAGTCAGCAGGCGGTCGAGGCGCCGACGAGCAGGGCGCTGCCGCGACACATCCTGAAGCGATTCGACTTCGACGAGCGTGCGGACGGCAATTACGAACAGACGCCGATGTACTGGTCGCGTCGAGAGGGGCCGAGTCTGCCGTACTACAACGATGGCGGCTTTGACTGGCAGGTCGGTGCGAGAGGGTGCCGTCGTTCAAGTTGCATGCGACCACCGAAAGTGTCGCGTTTAGCTAACGGACGGAACGATATCCCCGTCGAGCCGGGCAACCGGTACCAGGTGACGGCATATATCCGGGCCCAGGGTCTGTGCCAGGACGAGGCGTATATCTCTGCGGCGTACATGTCGCGCGGCATGGAGGTCCTGCCCGGCACGGAGGTTTTCAGCGGGGCGATCGGGGCGGATGAGTCGGACGGGCAATGGCACAGGGTGGAGATCGCAACGAGCGAATCGCCGCGACAGGCAAGGTTCCTGCAGATCACGGTGTGGCTGACGCAGCCGGAGTCTGCGGCCGGGGGCAAGCCAGGAAGGGCCGCGGTCGATCGCCAAGCAGGACGCGGATGTATCGGCGTGGTTTGATGATATCGAGGTGACGCATCTGCTGCCGTTGCCGTCGATCCGGACGGAAGGGGATATCCCGGTGGTGCCGGCCAATCAGCCTGTACGGCTGTTGGGACCGCGTATCAACCCCGGGCATTTCGGGCTGGGATGCCGGATCACGGTTTTCGATGAGGGGGGAAGGATTTACTACGAGGATCGGACGGATCCGCGGCGGCTGGGGGACGCTCCGCCGGCGCGGATCGTGCTGCCTTCTCTGCCCAGCGGGTTGTATACCGGGCGGCTGCAGGTGTTTTCGCAGGAGCGGCAGATCACGGAGCAGCGGATCCGGTTTGTGAAGCTGCCGGAGCTGGTGCGGATGGTGCCGGGGAAGATCGGCGTGTGTCTGGAAGAGGGGACGCTTGAGGCCCCGCAGGCGACGATGGCGTGTATTGCGGGTTTGCGGGCCGGCAGCGTGAAGATCCCGGTCTGGACGAAGGACATTACCGATGCGGAGATCGCCCAGGGCCGGCCGGGCGCGGAAGACCTGTTGAAACGAGTGCTGGCGCGGGGGCTCGAACCGATCGGCGTGATCGCGGCGCCACCGGGCGGCATGGCGGGTCGACTGCTGCCGACGCATGGGGACCTGGTGGACCTGTTTGCCGGCAGGCAGAAGGCGTGGCAGCCGTATCTTGCGTTGTCGCTGACGCACTATGCGGACGTGATGCGTCTGTGGCAGATCGGGATGGACGGCGATGATGCGCTTGCGGCAGACGTACGCTACGAAACGGCGGCGGATCTGGCTGCGCGACAGATCACGGCGTTGATCGACGGGGCGCAGGTGGCGATTGCGTGTCCGGCTCCGGAGATGCTCGATGGCAAGTCTGTCGTACGTCAAGCGGGTGGCGGTGAACATTCCGGACGCGGTTCGGCCGGAGCAGATCCCGGCGTATCTGTCGGAGCATCGCCAGGACGCGTCGATCGTCACGGCGACGCTACAGCCGTTAGGGAACCGGCCGTACAGCGTGTCGACGCGCCGAGGGGATATCGCGCGGCGAATCGTGTTTGCGATGGCGGGGGGGCGGACGCCGTGTTCGTGCCGCAGCCATGGGTTCAGCAGGATGCGGGGCGGCAGACTCTGCTGGCTCCGACGGTGGAATACACGGCGGTGGCGACGCTTTCGCGAGCGCTGGCGGGCAAGCATTACGCCGGCAAGTTCGAGTGGACGGGGGGGACGGTGTTCCACATTTTTGCCAGCGGGGAGGACGCGACGCTGGTGGCGTGGAAGCAGGAGCCGCTTGCGCCCGGCGAGACGTTTGAGCCGGTGAGCCTGGAGCTCGGCAGCGAGGCGGAGGCATTTGATCTGCGCGGCCGGCGGGTTTCGATGCAAGGCAACGATCCCCAGAGTGTGATGGTGGGGCCCGAGCCGATCGTCATCACGGGGGCGAACTATCGGCTGTCGAAGCTGCGAAGCCTGTTTGACGTACAGCCGCGGCAGGTTGCCTCGGCTGTACGGACGCATGAAGAGACGGTCAGGCTGGTCAATCCTTACAACGAGCCGATCAACGGGATCGTTCGGCTGCACGGACCTGCGGGGTGGGAGATCTCGCCGAGCCGGCTGACCTTCAGCCTGCTGCCGGGCAAGGAGATGGCAGAGCAGGTGGATGTGCGGATCCCGTATAACGAAGCGGTCGGGGCGAAGACGCTGACGGCGGAGTTGAGCATCGATTCGCGGCGGTTCTACAAGATGACGATCCCGGTGACGCTGGATCTGCAACTGCCGGGCATTGATACGTATGCGTTCGCGGATGTGACGAAGACGGAAGTGGTGATCCGGCACGCGCTGACCAATCGGACGCACGAGGAGATGAGCTTCGTAGGGTCGGTACTGCTGCCGAGGGCGAGCCGGCGAGAGCGGCTGTTCCTGCACGTGCGGCCCGGGCAGACGATGGTCAAGGAGTATGTGATTCCGCGGGAGCAGCTGGCGGGGCAGTCGCAAGTGCGGGTGAATCTGCGGGAGATCAACGGGCCGCGGGTGCTGAATCAGATGGTGGATGTTTTCTGATCGGGGGATTGGGGAGCGGGGATGGGTCGGGTCGCGGTTTGCTTGCATCATCTGACGGCGATTCAGACGGGGGCGACTATGCGTCTTGCGGACAACGACCCATAATTGTCCGGTGTGCACGCCTTGGCGCCCAAGGGGTTTTGGCGCTTGACTCGTCCTGCTTTTGTGAATCAATGCGTTTTTAACCGAATTCACACACCTTTCTGCCGGGCCAGGCCGTACAATAGGTAGAGAAAAGAAGAGGAAAAGTGCAGGAAGAAGCGGTTGCAGCCCGCAGGTCGCGCTCTTGCGGGAGATTGGCAGCCAGCGAAGAAGAGGATGAGTCAGCATGAAGTGTACAACAAGGGGCGTGCCCACTGCCAGCCAGTATCGGCTGCATTCCCAGGGGCATGAAGAATCCACGGAAGATCATCATGCGGAGGCGCCTGCGTTCCGTTACGCGACGCCGAGCGAACAGGATCGGGTCCTGGCTATCCTGGCCATGGGCGGCGACGGCGTGCCGCCGACGCTGGTCCGTCGTGCTGTGGACGAGTACTGGTCTGTCGACAAGGCGGCCAAGGAGTTCCGGCAGCCTGTACGGGCCCGGGTGGCCTGACGGCGAGGGTGACAGGACATTTGTTGCCGACGCAGCGTGCTGGAGCGCCGGATACGCGCTGCTCGCAAGCGAGCAGGCTGAATGGGCGGGGCGGCACGGAATTGTCTTTCGGGGGTGGCCTGATCGTGCCATGATTTGGGGCCGGGCCATGTCTGCTTGACCGAATCCCGAACGCGGGCTATATTTGCGTAATTACCTACAGGTTCGGCGTACTAACCTGTGCGTGTGGCCGCCGGCTTCGTGCCGATGGCGGTGCCACCTGCGAAGCACGAGGTTCGCCGGATCCTACAACGTCTTATCGCGTGCGTAAGTCGTTGCCGCGATAAATAGTTCGTATCCGAAAGCCATCGTTATTTTCATGGCTGGTTGTCCTGATTTTGCGCGTGTATCGTGGGCAACGCCCCTCTCGATTACTCCCTGACACAGCAGATTCTGCAGGCCGCTGATATCGTCGAGATCGTCAGCCGGTATGTGAACCTGCACAGGTCCGGTAAAGATTACAAGGGCTTGTGTCCGTTCCACGATGACCGGCATCCGTCGATGTTCGTCGTGCCGGGCAAGCAGCTGTTCAAGTGCTTTGCGTGCGGGGCGGGTGGCGATGTCATCAAGTTCCTGCAGCTCGAAGGAGAACATGTCGTTCCTGGAGGCGCGGGCGATGCTGGCGGAGCAGCTGGGCATCCGTATCGAGCGCAGCAGCCCGGGTCAGCGGTTCCAGCGGCAGGATTTGACGAAGATCCAGGCGTGGGCGGCGGGCTGGTTCCGTAATAACCTGCTGGGGCCGCAGGGCCAGGCGACGCGCGAATATATCGAAAAGAGGGGAATTGACGCCCAGACCTGCGAGACTTTTCTGGTCGGGCTGGCGCCGGAAGGTTGGGACGGTCTGCTGGTGGCGGCCCGTCGAAACGGCATCAGTGACGAGCAGCTGTTCGAGGCCGGCCTGATCAAACCGCGGGAGAAGGGAACGGGCTACTACGATGCGTTCCGCAATCGGCTGATGTTCCCCATTCGTGATATCTCGGGGCATGTGATCGGCTTTGGCGGCCGGGCCCTGGACGATAGTCCTGCCAAGTACATCAACAGCCCGGAGACGGCCCTGTTCAACAAGAGCAAGACGCTGTACGGGCTGGATGTCGCGCGCAACTTCGCCCAGCCGGCCAAGCGCGTGCTGGTCGTTGAAGGGTACGTCGACTGCGTGATGTGTCACCAGTACGGCTATGGGGAGACGGTGGCGGTGCTGGGGACGGCGCTTACGGATCTGCACGTGCAGGTTCTGCGGCGGCAGGTGGACAGCGTCATCCTGGTTTTCGACGGTGATGAGGCGGGGTACCGGGCGGCAGACCGGGCGCTGGAGATTGTTCTGAACGGGCAGCTCGACGTGCGGCTGGCGATCCTGCCGGAAGGTTGCGATCCGGCGGATCTGCTGGTGGCGGGGCGTAAGGCGGAGTTCGAGGCGGCGCTGGCGTCGGCGACGGATGCACTGGAGTTCCGTTGGCAGCGGTTCATGCAGTCGTTTTCCGGGACGGACGGGACGGGGCCGGCAGGCAGGCGGGCGACGGAGGCGTTTTTGCAGTTTCTGGCGCAGATGCCGACGCTGAGCACGGCGGATGCCCTGCAGCGAGGGATATGGTCGGTCCGGGTGGCGAAGCTGCTGGGGCTTGAGGTGCAGGAGGTTACGCAGACATTGCGCCGGATGCAGCGGCGCAGGGCACCGACGGCTCGGCAGGACAGCACCGGGGCTGGGACGGCACCCGGCATACAATCTGCAAGTGGTGCCGGCGACGACACTTATAATAGTTCGTCCGGCGATGAATCTTCGGGACCGGAAGGTTCTACGGGGGCTGGCGGGGACAATGGGACGCGGCGGAGTCGGCCCGAGCAGGTGGCGCTTCGCCAGATTGTTGAGGTATTGCTGAACGAGCCGGGTTATTACGACATGATCCGGGAGGTGTTGGAGATCGAGGCGATCGGGGATGCCGATTTGCGCCAGGTAGCGATGGTGTTGCGGGATCTTTGCGAATCGGGGTTGCCGTGGGAGCTGACGGACCTGCTGGCAAGGCTGCCGGAGGCGCGGTTCGGGCAACTGGTTACGGACATGCAGATGGCTGACCAGCGCCGGGGCCAGCCGGACAGGACGCTTGACGGGGCGATCCACTGCCTGCATGATGCCGCGATTTTGCGTGAGCGGGCCCGGACGGTCGAACAGGCTGAAATCCGGGCAGCGTAAAGGATCAATGCAGGCTGATAGTGATGGCGTCGATGAGCGTCTGCGCAGGCTTTCGGCTGAAACCGGCAAACGGAGCCATTTTGTGCCGCCTAAGTGGTTGAGCGGGTGACGGCAACGGCAGGGGCTAGGGGCTAGGGACTCGGGACTAGGGACTCGGGACTAGGGACTCGGGACTAGGGACTCGGGACTAGGGACTCGGGACTAGGGACTCGGGACTGGGGACTGGGGACTGGGGACTGGTAACGGCAACGGCTGGGGGCTTGGCAGGAGTGTCCGATAAGGATTGCGAGTCATCCGTTTTGGATATGCGGGACCGGTTTGATGGCCGGCGGCGGAACGGATGATAGATGTATAGATACACGACGGTAGCGCAGAACCGTATTTGTGGAGGCCTTATATGTCACGCGCAGGCGTGGTCGCCGACAAGATTGAAGCGAGCATCCAGGAACTGATCGAACGCGGTAAACGTCAGAAGTACCTCACGTATGAGGATCTGAACTATATCGTGCCCGACGAGGCTGTTTCGACCGACAAGATCGACATGGTGCTGACCCGGCTGGAAGAGGAAGGCATCGAGGCTGGTGGATGAGGTCGAGGCGGAGCGGCTTGATAAGGAAGCCAGCGCCGGCAAGCCGATCGCGGTCGACGAGGAAGAGGACCTGGAGGCGGAGCTGAAGCAGCTCGAAGAGGAACTCGTCGAGGCGACGACCAAACGGATCGATGATCCGGTGCGGATGTATCTTCAGCAGATGGGCGAGATCCCGCTGCTGACGCGCGACGAAGAGATCTTCCTGGCAAAGAAGATCGAGCTGACGCGGCTGGCGTTCCGGCGGAACGTGCTGGAGAACGACTACTGCCTGCAGCAGGCGGTGGAGATCCTGGAGCAGGTGCATCAGGGGCAGCTGCCGTTCGACCGGAACATGCGGATCAGCACGGGCGAGAACCTGGCCAAGACGATCATCGTCAAGCGGCTGCCCGGGAACCTGGACACCGTTCGCAAGATTCTGCAACGGAACCAGGAAGACTGGGAGGTGATGCGCGATGCCGAAGACGCCGGCTGCGCAGCGTAAGGAGATTCAGAAGCAGATCACGTCGCGGCGGCGCCGGGCGGTGAAACTGCTGGAGGAGCTGAGCCTTCGCACCAGCAAGATCACGCCGATGATGCGGCGGATCGGCTCGCTGGCAAACAAGATGCGGGAGCTGCGCGACCGGGTCAAACAGGACAAGAAGAAGGCGATTCTTCCGGCGGAAGACGTCCTGGTAATGAAGGAGGAGTTGCAGGGCATCGAGGATCTGGTACTCGAGCCGCTGGAGGACCTGGAAAGCCGGGTCGAAGACATCCGCCGGGTGTATGCCGAGTATGAAGACGCCAAGAAGAAGCTTTCGGGGGCGAACCTGCGGCTGGTCGTGTCGATCGCCAAGAAATACCGCAACCGGGGGCTGTCGTTCCTGGACCTGATCCAGGAGGGCAATACCGGTCTGATGCGGGCGGTCGACAAGTACGAATACAAGCGCGGCTACAAGTTCAGCACGTATGCGACGTGGTGGATCCGCCAGGCGATCACGCGGGCTATCGCCGATCATGCCCGGACGATCCGCATCCCGGTGCACATGATCGAGACGATGAGCAAGCTGCGCAACATCGGCAAGCAGCTGCTGCAGGATCTGGGCAGGGAGCCGACGATCGAGGAGATCGTCGAGGGCGGCGAAGATGACGCCGTCGGAGGTCGCGCCGGGTCATGAAGATGGCCAAGCACCCGATCAGCCTGGATCGGCCGGTCGGCGAGAGCGAGGACAGCTACTTCGGCGACTTCATCGAGGACGACACGGCCGAGGCTCCGGCGGGCGTTGCCAACAAGGAGATGCTGCGCGACCGGATCGAGCAGGTGCTCAAGACGCTGACGTACCGCGAGCGGGAGATCATCAAGCTGCGGTACGGGATCGGCGACGGTTACACGTACACGCTGGAAGAGGTCGGCAAGATCTTCAAGGTGACGCGCGAGCGCGTGCGGCAGGTGGAAGCCAAGGCGATCCGCAAACTGCAGCACCCGGTGCGGGCCCGCAAGCTCGATGGGCTTCCTCGATGGATCGATCAGCCTTAACACGCAGATCAACCCGCAGGCAGGGATGGCAGCCGGCGAGCAATCGGAGAGCGAGATGGCCATCGATACCGGGCCGGCCATCAGCCACGACCATGATGAGCTCGATTCCGAGGTGGATGATCTGGACGGCGACGAGGAATAGCGATCTGGTGAGGGTGCAGGCATAGCCGGTGAAGCGTGTTGGTCGCCAGAGGTCCTGTCGTCCCTGACGGGACTGATCGCCTGATGCGTATGAACACCGGGTTCGCAGGACTTGCGTCCCGGGCTATTGTCTGCCGTTCCTGACGGGACTGACGAGATACTGCGGATGCCGGGTTCCCAGGACTTGCTTCCTGGGTTATTTCCTGCTGTCCCTGCGGGACTACGGCCGGCCGTGCGGATGGACCAGATCTGAGAAGCGCGTTGCATGTCAGCCTGGAAGAGGGCGTTGGATGGCGGATCAATGCAAGACTTGCAGTCAGCTGCAAAAGGATCTGTCGCAGGCGCTGGCCCGCATTTCAGAGCTGGAGGCCGCGCTGCGAGACCAGGCGGCGGCAGCTTCGGGGCAGGTAACGTCTCAGCCGGATGAGGCCGCGAGAGCGGAGGACGACGCGGACGTTTTGGCCCTGCGGCGGGAACGCGATCTGATGGCGGACATCCTGCGGGGGATCAACGATCTGTGCGTGGCGGTCGATCGGCAGTGGCGGTTTACCTATCTGAATCCGCAGGCGGAACGGTACTACGGCGTGCCCGCCAGCGAATTGCTCGGGCGGAGTGCCTGGGAGGCATTCCCGCCGCTGGTAGGGACGATCTTCTATCACACAGCACACCGGGCCATGGAGGACGGGGAAACCGCGCATTTTGAAGTCGCGGCAACGCTACGGCCGGGGCGGTGGCTGGAGTTTCGCACCGGGCCGACATTTCAGGGTATTGTATTTTTTGGAACGGACATCACGGTGCGCAAGCAGGCGGAGCAACAGCTGACCGTGCTCAACGAGACGCTGGAGCAGCGGGTGGCGGAGCGGACGGCGGAGGCTTTGCAGCGGGCGAAGCAGTTGAGCCGGCTGGCGGGTGAGCTGACGCGGACGGAGCAACGGGAACGTCTTCGGCTGGCGGAGGTAATGCACGATCATCTGCAGCAGTCTGCTGGTGGCGGCGAAGTCTGAACGTGGGCAGCCTGCTTCGGCGGACCCGCAACCGATCGACGCGGGAAGGGCTTGGTCGGGTGAATGACATGCTTGTTGCGGCGGTGGAGGCGTCTCGCAACCTGACGGCGGAGCTGAGCCCGCCAGTGCTGCGCAGGACGAGCATGCGGGACATTCTGCGCTGGCTTGGGGAGTGGGTCGAGAAGCGGCATGGACTGGCTGTCTGCGTGGTGGGGGACGATGCGGCGGAGGTCGAGTCGCGGGAAGTGCGAGGCCTGCTGTTTCATACGGTACGAGAGCTGCTGTTCAACGTGGTCAAACATGCACAGGTGAAAGAGGCGGCGATCCGGGTAGGCCGGAAGGATGATCGGCTGGAGCTGGTCGTAATGGATGACGGCATCGGTTTCGACCCGGCGGGCGGGGGGCAGGACGGGGTTGGCGGCGGGTTCGGCCTGTTCAGCATCCGCGAACGGCTGGAGCTGCTGGGGGGTGAGCTTCAGATCGACAGCGCGGCGGGACGGGGCACGCGCATGACGATTGTTACGCCGGTGCGTATGCCGGATGAAGTAGGCGGGCATCCGGCGGAGGCAGCGGGGGAATGACAGGCGGCGCCTCGCCTGTCACTGAACCACAAGCAGCCTTGGAGCCTCTGGACTGGCAGAGAAGAAGCAATAGACGGTGCCCGCAAGCGGGGCAGGCTAAATGGGGCGACGTTCCCGCCCCGCGCAACATTTCAGACGTAACGCGGAGCCGCCTAACTCCTGGACCAGGTTCGGATCCTGGCGATTTCGTCAGGGTCAATGCCCAGAGACTCGAGGAATTCCTGGTGGGCGTCCGGCTCCATCTTCTCGAACTGGCGGTGCCAGTTGTGCTTGTCCTGCTCGGTGAGTCCGGCGGCGGTCATGATTTCCACCCAGCGTTTCTTGCTGATCACGTCCTTCTCCTTGTAACGGGGCCGGTGTGTATTGTTGCCCGCCGAGCGGCCCGTGGCTCGTTGGGCGTTGCGGCGGCGGCGCCGCAGCCGCATGGGAACTTAGCTGGTCCAGCAGACGGAGGATCTGGCGCTGCTGGTTCTGCATTGATTCGATCTGGGCATCGAGGGTCAGGAGGCGACGCTGGAGGATGGCTTCGGTACTGCCGGGCCGGGTGGACTGATCGAGGAGCGGGACGATCTGCTTGAGGGGGATGCCCATGGAGCGATAGAGGCGGATCTGGTCGAGCCGGGCGACGTCGGCTGGACCGTAGAGGCGATAGTTGCCGGAAGACCGGGCGGCTGGGCGGAGCAGGCCGAGACGGTCGTAATAGAGCAGGGCTGAGCGACTCAGGCCGCTGCGGCGTGCCAACTGGCTGATGGTCATAGCGTTGGTTCGGGGCATGTCTGGTTTTCCCATCACTGGCGGGGAGTATACACTATGAAGCTTTAGACACCTCAAGGGCACGTGGGAGAAAAAGATGTCGGCGTGAGGATGGGGTGAAAAGGGCAGCAGTGTGTTTCCTTTCGTGCGCGTGGGGCGGATAATAGGTGTTGGCAGTAATGGAGGCCTGGACAAGGAGCGGGCATGAGCCGGTGGCAGAGCGAAGAAGAAGAAGAAGAAGAAGAAGAAGAAGATCTGGATGAGCTGGAGGGGCCGGACGAATCGGATCTGGACGACGGGGATGATCTGACGGAGACGTCGGCGTGTCCGCACTGCGGCCAGGAGATCTATGAAGAGGCGCAGCGGTGCCCTTACTGCGGTCATTATGTGGTGATGGGGGCGAGCCGGGCGGCTAAGGCGCGGTGGCTGATCGTCGCGGCGGTTCTGGCGCTGCTTGGTATAGTGATGTGGCTGTTCGTGTGAGGGGATGAGCACTGGCAGGCAATCTGCCAGTGGCACCCTTTCCAAGGGCTTACGAGGATGCGCCTGTCTGCAGGGCAAGCGTTGCCGGCATTTTCGTCCAGAACCACAACTCAGGGGACCGTCGTGAAGATGGAACCCGCAGCCCGACGGCCTTGGCGGGCTTGTTCTGTACGGTCATCCGGCTACAATTATCCTTTCGCCGCGACAGAGTACCTGACACGCCCTGTCGCCGAACATATTTAGAGTCGACGGAGGAACGAATGCCAACTTACAAGACGGAAGATATCCGAAACATTAGCCTGATCGGGCATGGGTCGAGCGGCAAGACCACGCTTGCCGATGTGATCCTGCACGTCACCGGGGCCACCAACCGCAAGGGCAGTGTCAACGACAAGACGAGCCTGATGGACTTCGAGGACGAGGAGAAGGACCGGGGCTACTCCGTGGACTCGTCGGTGGCGACCGTCAGCCACAATGGCAAGACCATCAACATCATCGATACGCCAGGCGCGCCGGACTTTACCGGTACGGCGATTGCGTCGCTGGCAGCGGTGGAGACGGCGGTGTGCGTGATCTCGGCCAGCGAAGGCATCGGCGTGAACACGCCGCCGGATGATGCAGTATGCGGCGAACTCCGGAGTGGGCCGGGCGATCGTCATTACGCACATCGATTCGCGAGAACATCAACCTCGAGGCGCTGCTGTCGATGCTGCGGGAGATGTACGGCACGGCGGTGGTGCCGATCAACCTGCCGGCTGACGGCGGCAAGAAGCGTGGTGGACTGTCTGCGGAGCGACAGCGGCGACGTCGATTTCGAAGACGTGGGCGACGCCGCACGCGAAGCTCGTCGATGCCGTCGTCGAGACCGACGAAGAGCTGATGGAGCAGTATCTCGAGACCGGCGAGATCGCGATAGAGAAGCTGCTGCCGGCCGTATCGAAGGCCATCGTCGACGGGCAAGCTCATCCCGGTGATGTTCACCGCGACGCAAGACGGAGGTGGGCGTCCGCGAGTTCCTGGACGTAGTGGCGGAGTTTCTGCCGTCGCCGACGAGCGGCAAGCAGCGTGCTGCTGGTCACGGCAGAGGCGAAGCAGGAAGTCAAGGAAGACCCGGCTGGGCCGTTCGTCGCGCAGGTCTTCAAGGTGTGGATCGAGCCGAAGAGCAATATCAAGTATTCGTTCTTCCGCGTACACAGCGGCACGGCTGGGGCGGACCTTGCGGTGCAGGTCGACGAGGAACGCAAGGGGCAGCGTCTCGGGCATATCCTGAAGTTCAAGGGCAGCGAGCACGAGGACGTCGACGCGGCGGTGGCAGGCGATCTGTGTGCGGTCGCCAAGCTCGATCTGCACATCGGCCAGATGCTGCATGCCGGCACGCCGGGCAAGATCGACCTGCCGAAGTTCCCGAGCCCGATGAACAGTGTGGCGGTCGAGCCGAAGGCCCGCGGCGACGAGGTGAAGATCAACGAGGCCCTCGGCAAGCTGGCGGACATGGACCCGTGCTTCAAGACGGGGCGGGACGCCGCAGACGGCAGAGATGATCATCAGCGGCATGGGCGATCTGCACCTGCGCGTGATGCTCAGCCGGATGAACCGGTTCAGCAAGGTCGAGGTCAACACCAAGCCGCCGAAGATCCCCTATAAGGAGACGATCACGGCGAAGGCCGACGGGCACTATCGCCACAAGAAGCAGACGGGCGGCGCGGGCCAGTTCGGCGAGGTGTACCTGCGGGTCGAGCCGATCGAGCGCGGCAGCCAGCCGGCGATGGAATGGGACTGGGCGATCTTCGGCGGGACGATCCCGGGGCAGTTCGAACCGGCGGTCCGCAAGGGTGTAGACGATCTGCTGCGACAAGGCGCGATCGCGGGGTACCCGCTTCAGGATCTTAAAGTCGTCATCACGGACGGCAAGCATCACCCGGTAGACAGCAAGGAAGTGGCTTTCCGCATCGCGGGCAAGTTGGCGCTGCGTGACGCGGTCAGCAAGGCCAAGCCGGTACTGCTGGAGCCGATCGTCAAACTGGAAGTGACCTGCCCGATCGACAAGGTCGGCGATATCACGGGCGACCTGGCGAGCCGGCGCGGCAGGCCGCAGGGCCAGGAGACGCTGCCGGGCAACATGGCGATCCTGACGGGTACGGTGCCGCTGGCGGAGATCAGCGATTACAGCGGCCGGCTGAGCAGCATCACGGGCGGCCAGGGGTCGTACGTGATCGAGTTCAGCCACTACGAGCAGGTGCCGCCGCAGGTACAGCAGTCGCTGGTTGAGAAGTTCAAGCCGAAGGAGGAGGAGTAGGCAGCCAGCGGACGGGCGACGGCCCGTCGATGACATCAGCAAGAGAGTTATCTGGAGCCCGGTTACCCAATGCCGGGCTCCTTTTTTGCAGGGGTGGGGCGTTTTGGCTCGGAGGCTCGGCAGGACGGCATTTGGATTCCCCGAAGATCATTTGGCGTAGAGATCCCTCGCTTCGGAATGACGGCGTGGGGCGCGGTCAGTTTGCGTTACTCCAGTATGCGGGGCGACCGTCCAGACGTAGCCGGTCGGGCGGGTAGACGGGCATGCCCGCAAGCGGGCAGGCTGAATACGGTTCGACGCTCTGCGTGGGCCGGTATGCCTGCATTGCGAAGAATCGGGGTCCGCAGGGGCTCGCGTATAATGGTATGGGGGTGATGAGTATGGTGTTCTGGCGACGTGATGATCGTGCGGCTGTGCGGCCGGCTGGCCAGGGAGAGGAAGGGCGTGCAGGCGGCGGAACGGCCCGCGGGGCTGAGGGGACTGAACGCGGCCAGCCGGGTGCATCCCTGGAGGCATCCATCCAACGTATCGGTCGGGAGATCCTGACGGCGGCGAGAGACCGCAGAGCGGGCGGGCTGTCGCGGCGATCGTTGTCTGATCGGCTCATGCAGTGGGCGATGCACGACCCGGCGTTCAAGGTGCAGATGCTGCGGTTTGTCGACGTGTTTCCGATGCTGCGCGGTTCGCGGCAGATCGATGAGACGTTGCGGGAGTATCTGTCGCAGCCTGGGGTTCGGCTGCCTGCGGGCAGTTCGCTGGGGCTGGCGATCGGATCGGTTCTGAAGGATACGCTGGCGGCCAGCGTCCGGTCGCGAATTCTGGCGATGGGGGAGCGGTTCATCCTGGCGGCGGATACGGCTGGGGCGATGGGGCCGCTTGGGGACCTGCGGTCGCGGGGGATGGGGTTCAGTGTGGATCTGCTGGGGGAGGTGTGCGTCAGCGATGCAGAGGCTCGGGCGTATCAGCGGCGCGTATCTTGATCTGATCGAGACGTTATCGAAAGAAGCGGCGAGTTGGACGACTCGGCCGAACGTCGATACCGATTCGCTTGGGCCGATCCCGCGGGTGAACGTTTCGGTGAAGGTCAGTTCGCTGTCGGCGCGGATCCGGCCGGCGGATACGGCGGGGTCGATCGAACGGCTGGTTGCGGCGCTGGAGCCGATTCTTCTGGCGGCGCGGGCGAACGACGTTCTCGTCAACTTCGACATGGAGCAGTACGAGCTCAAGGACCTGACGATCGAGCTGTTCCAGCGGTGCTGTGAACGATACGACTTTGCGGCGGGGCTGGCGATGCAGGCGTATCTGCGGAGCGGCGAGGCGGATGCGCGGCGGCTGATCGACTGGGCGCAGCGATCGGGCCGGGAGGTAACGGTCCGACTGATCAAAGGAGCATACTGGGACTATGAAACGATTCATGCGGAGATGATGGGATGGCCCTGTCCGGTGTGGGGACGCAAGCGTGAGACGGACGCGTGCTTTGAGCGGATGGCGGAGATATTCCTTTCACAGATGCCGCAGCGAAAGGGCGAAGGGGGTGTGAAGCTGGCGATCGGCTCGCACAATGTTCGATCGATCGCGGCGGTGATGGCGATGGCGGAGCAGCGGGGTCTGCCGGCCAATGCGATCGAGATTCAGATGCTGTACGGGATGGCGGATGCCTTGAAGGACGTTCTCGCGGAGAAGGGTCGTCGCGTGCGGGTGTATGCACCGGTTGGTGAGATGATCCCGGGGATGGCGTACCTGGTGCGGCGGCTGCTGGAGAACACATCCAATGAATCGTGGCTGCGGGCCGGGTTTGCGGAGGATGCGCCGGCAGAAGTACTGCTGGCTTCGCCGCATGGGGATCGTACGTGGACGTCGGTAACGCCAGAGGAAGGTTTCCGGGACGATGTACGCGGGGCTGCGTTGGAGAAGACCGGGCCGCGATCGACACCCGCGGACGGAGCGGCGATGGCGCGACGTCATCGAGCTTCGGCCGGCACCAGAGGTGTCGGTGATGGGCAGCCGTTTCTCAATGAACCTCTGCGGGATTTTTCGAATGCTACCGCCCGCGTACGGTTTGCCAATGCGATCAAGAGATCGGCTGTGCCGGAGGTGAGCAATGATACGACTGTAGAGCAGGCACGGGATGCGGTCAGTCGGGCGGCAGATGCGTTTTCTCGCTGGCGGGACACGCCGGCTGTCAAGCGGGCGGGGGTTCTCATCAAGGCCGGGCGGATCATGCCGCAGCCGGCGGGATGAGGTCAGCGGCATCGTCATTCGCGAGAGCGGCAAGACATGGGGTGAGGCGGATGCGGACGTCTGTGAGGCGATCGATTTTCTGGAATACTACGCGCGGCAGTCGGTGGGGCTCTTCGAACGGCAGCGGCTTGGTGCGTTTGTCGGGGAGTTCAACCAGCAGTGGCACGAGCCGCGGGGACCGGCTGTGATCATCAGCCCGTGGAACTTCCCTCTTTCGATCTGCACGGGCATGACGACGGCGGCGCTGGTGACAGGCAATCCGGCCCTTGTCAAGCCGGCGGAACAGACGCCGGGCATCGCCAAGGTCATGTGCGAGATTCTGTGGCAGGCCGGTGTGCCGCGCGGTGTATTGCAGTTCGTGCCCGGTGTCGGGGAGACGGTCGGGGCGGCGCTGGTGCGCGACGCCAGGGTGGCGATCATCGCGTTTACGGGGTCCAGGGCGGTGGGGCTGGATATCCTGCAGGCAGCCGGCGTAACCCCGGAGGGCCAGCCTCACGTCAAGCATGTGATCTGCGAGATGGGGGGCAAGAACGCGATTATCGTTGACGCGTCGGCGGATCTCGATGAGGCGGTGCTGGGCGTGCGGCAATCGGCTTTCGGGTATGCCGGGCAGAAGTGTTCGGCGTGCAGTCGCGTAATCGTGCTGGATGCGGTCTATGACACTTTTCTGTTAAGACTCGTCGAGGCGACTCGCTCGCTGAAGATCGGCGATCCGATGGCGGCGGACACTGACGTCGGTGCGGTAATCGACCGTGAGGCGGCGGAGAAGATCGAGCGGTATATCGAGATCGGCAGGGCGGAAGGGCGAGCTGGAGATTGGTGGGCCGGTCGACAGTACGATGCAAAATCGCGTCGGGAGTCCTTTCATCGCCCCGCACATCTTTTCGGGGATTCGTCCGGAACACCGGCTGGCGCAGGAAGAGGTATTCGGGCCGGTGCTGGCGGTCATGCGGGCGGCGGATTTCGACGAGGCCGTTCGGATCGCCAACAGCACTTCGTATCGACTGACGGGTGGCTGCTACAGCCGAACGCCTTCTCATCTGGAGCAGGCCCGGCGGGAGCTGCGGGTGGGCAATCTGTACCTGAACCGGGGGATTACCGGGGCGCTGGTCGGTCGGCAGCCGTTTGGCGGGTTCGGCCTGTCAGGGGCGGGAACCAAGGCGGGCGGCCCCGAATACCTCCTACACTTCGTCAATCCTCGTGTCGCGACAGAGAACACGCTTCGCCACGGATTCGCTCCGGATATGTCTTGACATGGCGAAGCGCACGTCCTTACCATGCGGCCTGTCTGATTCGACTGGCGTTCATGGTTTTCGGATTATCGATAGAGGAGAGAGATATGGTACAGATGGTATGGGTAGTGCTGTTGGTTCTGCAATTCCTGGGTTTTGACGTTTCCGGGCTGGCGAAGATGGCGCAGCAGATCCTGCCGATGATTGCCGGCGGCGGCAGCGCATAGTTTCTGGGCATTAGCACTCCGACTGATCTGAGGTGAACTGTTCGTAACCAGCGGTACCGAAGCAGGCTGCGGACGATGTCGTTGTGAAGGAGCGTATGGCGAGCAGGAGATGCTTCGCCTCGCTCAGGATGACAACTCAGAGACGGTCAGATTGAGTCTGTAGAGATGCTTGAGCGGGACCCTTGACGGGTTCCGCTCTCTTTTTTTGGAAACGCGTAACTGCTTAGGGATAAGGCCGGCAGCAACATCTATGGCTCTGGCGGGAGCTTACGGCAACTGCAACGACAGCCACTCCGGCTGACGCCAGGGGCTTTCCCTGCAGCGGCGCAACCGCAACCCGGCTGACGCCTAAGGCTTCTGGACTGGCGGCGACAGCTTGGACCTCTGCAGAGCGGTCCGCAACTGATACACTGGCGGCGGAAGCGCCGCCCGGATCGCACACGGCGCTTCGCGCTCGACCGGCACAGCGACGGCGAGCTGCGCTTTCGAACGCCCAGCAGCATCCCCGCCGCAATCACGACCATGCCTTTGTTGCGCAGGTGCGGAGACGGAGCCGGCGGTAGCTTGTCCACTTCGACTTGCCAGCTATACTTTGTTGTACCTTTGGTCACAGGAAATCTCTGGCTGTTCTGGTCACTAACCACAAGGGGGGTTACGAAATGCTGTCATTGAGATGGTATGCCTTGCTGTCTATGGTAGCGGTCGGTGTGATGATCTGTGTGCCAGGCTGTCCGCCGACGACGACATCGGTGCTGGAAGGTACGTGGACCCTCACGGAGGGGGCACCTCCGGATGCGAACCTGACGCAGGTGCTGCTGACTTTCGACAGCACCGGCAATCTGACCACAGTAACGTATGTATACAACAACAAGACGGTGACATCGACGAAAGCGGAGCTGACGTCGACGACGACCGTCAGTGGTCAGAACGTGACAATCAGTTCGACGTTCGGTCCGAGCGGGAACAGTTCTCTTGACTTCACCGGGACACTCAACTCTGACAACACCGTGATTACGGGGCAGGCAAAATTCACGCTTGTTATCAGCAGTACAACGACGGTGACATTCCCATTGGGCGCAGCCACGCTGACCAAGGGAGTGATACCGGTCGGCAATGCCGCGGCAGGAGAGACCCTGTTTAACGACGAATGCGCTGCGTGTCACACGGCGGCGGGGCTGGCCCCATCGGCGGATCTGATCGTCAATGATCTGGGGACGATCAACGCGGCGATGGATGGCATCGAACTGACGGATCAGCAGATCCTGGATCTGCAGGCCTATCTGGCGACGGTTTCAACGGTAACCGGTGACGCGGCGGCCGGTGAGACACTGTTTGACGACGAATGCTCCGCCTGTCATACGGCGGAGGATCTGGCACCGTCGGCCAATCTGATCGTCAACGACCTGGGCACGATCAATGCGGCAATGGACGGGCTGACTCTGACGGATCAGCAGGTCGCCGACCTGCAGGCGTATCTGGCCACGGTGACGGTGGTGACCGGCGATGCGGCCGCTGGCGAGACCCTCTTTGACGATGAATGCTCCGCCTGTCACACGGCGGCGGGCCTGGCGCCGTCAGCCAGTGCGATTGTCAACGACCTGGGCACCTTGAACGCGGCGATGAGCGGGCTCACGCTGACGGATCAGCAGATCGCTGATCTGCAGGCGTATCTAGCCACACAGTAGCGACACAATGCGATGCCTGTGGCGGACCGTCACATGCCGCGGCGCATGTCGCAGCCGTGGCGGCCGCCGGCAGCGGGGTCCATCTCATGGCACCAGCCGGGGCGGGAAGACCTGTCCCGGCTGGGGTCATGCGTTCGCTTGGAGCACTGTCACTGCGGGCGTAGTGTGTCGGGGGGGGGGAGAAGGGACGCTGCCCGCGAGCGGGCTGGCCAAACGCGCCCCCTGCAGATCAGCCGTTTCAATCGTGCCTGCGTCACTTGCCAAGATAATAGCAGCAGCCCAATCAGGATGTCATGCCATCTGATCCCAGCACTGAAGTGCTGATGGGCTACCATTATTCTGTTCCTTCGGGACGAACAAACGGGCAACAGCGTGCCATGCAGATGTGTTTCTGTGCGCCAAGGCACTTTCTTGCATGTGACACGCTATTTGCTCTGACGCAAGCCCCTATAGCATGTCTCACTTTGCCAGGCAGAGCAGCAGGCCCTGGCCCGGGGCGAGCCAGTTGTTGTCGGGCGCCAATCGTCGAGCTGGCCGGTATAGGGGCTGACGAACTGGATCTTGCCGGGGTCACGGAACTGTACGGCGATCTGTGCGGAGCTTCGCAAGCTCTTGTTGACCACCAGTGCGAACGGCTGGCCACCCGGGCCCTCGAACTCGCCGACGAGCAGGTCCCCCCCGTCGATCCGGTCGATCCAGCGGCTGCTTTCGATGCCCTTGCAGCCCTCGGGCACATTGGGATAGTGGAACACGTCCAGGCTTTTAAGTTTTATGTATGTGGGACCGATGTGGTGCAGTTGGAGGTTGACGTTGCGCAGCATGTCCCAAGTGGCTGTCTTGTGACCATACTGGTCGATCGGGCCGAGGCGATAGTTGCCGATGTTCGGCGTGAAATAGGTGAAGTAGCTGATTCCTCGGGCGCCGTAGGCAAGGGACGTATAGAGCTGAAACCGCAGGCCGGCGTCGCTGGGAACGGCGTAGTTATAGTGCGCGGTCGAAAGCACGATATTCCAGAACGGCAGATTATGCTTGAGGGCGGCAGCACGCATGGCTTCCAGATTCGTGAAGTAGCCATCGCGGACGGTCCCGTCGGACATCAGCGAGTAGTGGTCGAAACTGAGAAATGCCGGGTGAACCGCCTGGATGTAGGAATCGAGGTAGTCGGCATAGGTGGACGCGCCCATCTGGCGAGGTGTGGCATGGCTGCCGAGGAGGTTGATATACGGCATGGTGCCCGGGGCCAGGTTGCGATAGGCATCGACCCAGATCTGCAACTGATCGAAGAGACGGGCACTGGGCTCATCGAGCACGTAGTAGCCGAACACCGCTGCGGATTGCCCCACTCGCTTGACCAAAGCGGCTACGTGCGCGCGGATCTGCGTTTCACTCATCTGGTCGAACTGCGGCTCGCATGGGTGCTGGTCCTTGTCGATGACGATGCACTTGAGGCCAGCCTGCTGGACCAGGTTAAGATCCTGTGGTTCCACAAAGCCTGCGAGGTTGAAGCCGCAGTCGTAGATCGTCTGGAGCACATCCGGATCGCCGGGCGTCTGGCCCCACGGAAGGATGGCAAACTGTTCCGGTGTTAGCCTGGTCGTATCGGCAGGCGACTGGGCTGGAGCTTTGGTCCACCCTCCCATGCCAGACGCCACGACCAGCAGGATCAAGAGGTTCCGCACTGCACACCTCCTGTGAGACTAAAAACAACCGCCTGGCACCTACGTGTATTTTACGATATTTTCGTGGGTGTTGTTCGCGGAAATGTGCGAAGCGGGCAAAGACAGCGATCTGACCGCATGGTTGCGGGGGCCATGGACCTGCAATTTGCGACAGGCGATATCATTCGCGTTTTTCAGGCGGCTGTCAGGAGGATGGCCTATGCACGGTGCCGGCGGCTCCCACCTTCGCCCGCGATGTCGCGAACGGGAATTTCCCCAGTGACGACATCACGTGCATGAGCAGTTTGGCCGTCAGGTCCTGGCGGATGGTCGCGTGTCGTGGGTCATCGTAGAGATTGGTCAGCTCGCGCGGATCGTCATGGAGGTTATAGAGCTCGCCCTGGAGCTGATCGTAACAGCCGAATATCTCACCCACATGCCCCGGGACGCTGATGATCAGCTTCCAGTCTTTTGTTCGCCAGGTGACCGCCGGAGCCTTCTGATATTCCTCGTATCCGAGGCCGTGCATCTCGGTGAATGTACCGCTGCGGAGGTGGCTGGACAGCAGGCTCATGCCTGGCATTGAAGCGGGCACTTCGTCGCCGACGATCTGAAGCAGAGTGGGCATGACATCGACAAGCTCGGCATAGCGATCATCGACGTGGCCCCTTCCACCGACACCGGCGCCAGCCATGATCATCGGGATGCGTATGCTGCCTTCGTAAAGGCAATATTTTGATATGCGGCCGCGATCGCCGAGCATCTCGCCATGGTCGGCGGTAAAGAAGATGAAGGTGTTGTCGAGCTCCCCCATTTCCTCCAGTCTGGAGAGGACCCGGCCGAAGAGGCTGTCGACATACGTGCACAGCGCGGCATAGCGCAGGCGCGACCGGCGGCGCTGGTCGGGTGTCATCCTGCACCAGCGATCGGTATGGGTTGATCCGGCGTGGCCACCGGGGATGGGTTCGGGCGGCGGATTATCGGGGAAATCGTCGATATTATACAACTCCTCAAATCCAGCCGGGACGAAGAAGCCAGCGTGGGGATAGTCGAAACTCAGATAGAGCAGGAAAGGGCGATCCGGGTCGCGGCCGGTCTCCAGAAAACGCAAGGCCTGGCGAGCGAGCCAGCCTTCGCGATGATGGTCGGCCGGGATCTGGCTGGTCCGGCCCACGTAACCGTAGACCGACTCGCCGCCCCCTCCCGCGGGTTCCACCTCCTGACGAAGTCGCTTCCACCACGCCGAGTCATCCTCAGCCTGATAGAGACTGCCGGGCTCGAGGTTGATCGGCTGACGGGCATCGACGATTGCGCGCGTTTCGAAGCCGCGTGTGGACGGCTCGACGGGCACGCCAGGCATGATGCCCATGCCGATGTACCAGTGCGTTTTGCCGATACCGGCGGTCTGGTAGCCGGCCTGGTGCAATCGCTGCGGGAGCGTCGGGGCGGGCAGTTCGCAGTCGCGGGTATACATTTGTGTATTGTGTTTGACGCCGATCTGGCAGCCGTAGTAGCCGGTCATCATCGAATACCGGCTGGGCACGCACATGGGCACGTTGCAGACGGCGTTGCTGAAGCGGACGCCCCGGCTGGCCAGGGCATCGAGGTTCGGCGTCTGAATGACTGGGTTCACGCAACCCAGAGCATCGTGACGGTGCTGGTCGGTCATCAGGAACAAGATATTCGGTTTTTTCGTTGCCATTATCCTGTAATCTTTCGGGCCTCATCCAGGACAATCATGTAGTTTTTCACCGGCATGTAGTCCGGCAATGAATTGCCGGTGCCGACTGCCCAGTGACCATCGGTCCAGCAGTCTTCAACAGCCTTGCGGGTGTAGGCTCGCAGGGTCTTTTCGTCGCTGCGGCAGATGACGTCGACATCGAGGCCGCCGAGGGGGGTGATCCGCTTGCCATACTGCTTCTTGAACTCGGCAACAGGCAGGATCTGGTCTTCGAAAGAGTGCTTGGCGTCGATGCCGCAGGCGATGAGGTCTTCGTAGACCTCGTGCAGATTGCCGCAGGAGTGCAGGACGAAGGGCTTGTCCTGGGCGTGCGCGGCTTCGGCCATGCCCTTGTAGATCGGGAAGACATGCTCCCGAAGAATGGCTGGCGGCAGGAACGTGGAGGTCTTGAAGCCGAGGTCATCGCCCTGGCGGCAGGCGCCGACGGCATCCATGGAGGCCAGGATGCGATTGGCGCTGACATAGAGGGCCTGGAGTTTCTCGAAGACCATTCGCACCAGGTCCGGATCGTCCACCAGCATGAGACTGAGGCCCATCACGCCGAATATCTGTTGGGAGGCGATCTCGAACGGGCCGGCTCCGACGCCGCCGACGATCTTGATATTGTCGGGTATCAGGCTGGCGACGATCTCGAAGGGCTCGAAATTGATCGGACGATCGACGTCCGGCCATTTAACCTTGTCGAAATCGTCTCGGCAGAAGACGCGGGCGTCTTCCTCGCTCTGATAGGCCGGATGGTCGGGCGGCAGGCTGCGGCGCGGGCCGAGGTTAAAGGCGATTTCCATGGGGATACAGTCGAAGCCCATGCCCAGCCAGAAGTCGACGTAGAGTTTCCAGTAGTCGCGGCCTTTGACCTTGCGGATATCGCAGCCCAATCGGTCGGATATGAAGCCGGGGCTGGCAACGTGCTCGTAGGCGGGCAGATGGCTCGGCTGACCTTGCCGCAAAAGGACTTTGCGGAACTCGGAAAATCCAGACTCTGGCATCAGTTTCATCTCCTCTCGAAAACGATCAGGACGCATCTTAACCCGGATATTTCACGGGGTTTTTCAGTTGGGCAGTAGCTAAAAGGCCTTACTTCCTGTAATGTCGGGAGTTGTAAAAGACAACCGTCACTACAAGGAGGTAAGGCCACGTGACAGAGTGTAACCGATCCCCCATCCGCTTTTCCAGTCTGGGCAGACGCAAGGTCGTCGCTGATTTCGACGGCGGTACGATCACCAGCGACGGCGGTGTGCTCCTGCTGCGCCAGATCGAACGGCGGCTCCGCCTCATCGAGCGTATGGATGCAGCCATTCCCGATCCCCGCAACCAAAGTCTGATCACCCACAGCCAAGTCAGCATGCTTCGCCAACGCATCTTCGCCATCGCCTTGGGCCAGGAGGATCTCAATGATCATCAGACCCTGCGGGCGGATCCACTGGTGCAACTGGCTTGCGAGCGGAAGGTGGACCACGACCAGCCTTTGGCCTCGCCCCCGACGCTGTGTCGCCTGGAGAACCGCGCATGCGTCAACCCCTGGCCGAGGCCAGCAAGGTGCTGCTCGAAGCCTTCGTCGAGTCGCAGAAGACCCCGCCGACCGAACTGATCCTGGACTTCGATGCCACTAACGATTCCGTCCACGGCCACCAGGTCGGCCGCTTCTTCCACGGCTACTACGACGAGTACTGCTTCCTGCCGCTGTATGTCTTCTGCGGCAGCCAAATGCTGGTGGCCTACCTGCGGTCGGCCGACCAGGATGGGGCAACGCACGCCTGGGCTATCCTCTCGCTGCTGGTCAAGCGGTTCCGCCAGGTCTGGCCCGGCGTGAAGATCCTCTTTCGCGGCGATAGTGGCTTTTGTCGCTGGAAGATGCTCCGCTGGTGCGACCGGCACGATGTGTCCTACCTGGTGGGTCTGGCCAAGAACTCGCGACTGGAAGCCTTGGCCCGCCCGCTGATGGTGCAGGCCCAGGCGCTGGCGGTCGACCCGAAGGACCGGCCCCGCGTCTTCGGCGAGTTCTCCTACGCCGCGGCCACCTGGGACAAGGCCCGCCGGATCCTCGCCAAGGCCGAGTACCTGCCGCCCCAGCGTCCGGACGACGAGGCGAAGGAGAACTTCCGCTTCCTGGTGACGAATTGGCCGGGGGACGCCCAACTCCTGTACGAGCAGACCTACTGCCAGCGCGGCGAGGTCGAGAACCGCATCAAGGAGCAGCAACTGGGTCTGTTCGCCGACCGCACCAGTTGCCACGACTTTGAGGCCAACCAACTGCGGGTGCTGCTGTCGGCGGCCGCCTACGTGCTGATCGAGCATCTGCGTCGGACGGAACTGGCCGGCACGGAACTGGAGAAGGCCCAAGTCCGCACGCTGCGGCTGAAGTTGCTCAAGATCGGCGGACGGGTTCTGGTGTCGGCCAGGCGGATCGTGCTGCACCTGGCCAGTTCGTTTCCGCTGCAGGATCTGTTTCGCCGACTGGCCGCCCGCCTCTTGGCCCCGGCCAGCGTGACCTGACTTCCTCGCAACCCCGTGCCGCCGCCCCTGATCGGCCATGGGGGAAAGGGGGTGGTTTGCGCCGGGGGGCCGTTACCCATCCAATCCAAGCCTGAGTGCTCGAATCTGTCGCCTCGCCGCTCTCACTGGCTCTGTCTGGTATCACCGTGAAATATCCGGGCTAACCCAAGGCCAAGTACCAAGGCAATGGAGCAGCGGAACTGCCACCGACGCCAGGCACGCGAAGGTACCGCGACCCGGAAAGCCACTCGCCTGTTTCGGGCGGATGCCCATGCTGCAACCGGGGTTTGCCGGGTATTGTCCGCAAAGCATCGGCAGGCTTTAATTGAAGCAGTAAGGGGGCAAGCAAGATATGAGCCGCACGCCTGACGATCCACGAACAACCGATATTCTGCGCATCATTGTAGCGATCCTGTTGCCGCCTCTGGGGGTCTTTCTGGAGGTCGGGATCGGCGCGCAGTTCTGGCTGAACATCCTGCTGACGTTGCTGGGGTACATCCCCGGGCTGGTACACGCGATCTATATCATCGCCAGACGATGAGCGGCAACGACAGATCCTCATCCCTCCTCGGGCGAACAGCGTCTCAGGCCAGCCGCGGAGTCACGGTCACCAATCCAACGTCGTGTGCCATGCGCTGTGCAGGTCGTCTACGGTCAGTGCGACGGACTGGCTCGGCGTTGTCTGGACCGTCAGCGGATCATTGGTTTCGCCAGTCCGGCCGATTGTCGCCCAGGGGACGGATGTCAGCGTCGCGGCAACAGTCTTCAACTGTGCCGGGGAGACTTCGAGGATATAACGGCTCGGGGCTTCGGCGAGCAGCCAGGTTTCAACGTCAAATCCTGAGGACGCGCCAGCCGGGAGGAAGGATTTTGCCTCCGATGTTGTAAGATCGATCTTGGCACCACGACGGCCGGCCAGGCACATCTCCGCCACGGCGGTAAGGATGCCGCCTTCACTACAGTCGTGAACGCTGGTGACCTGCTTGTTGCGGATCAGCGAAGAAACGGCCAGGTGCACCGCGCGGGCGGTGTGCCAGTCGAACGGGAGATTGCCGGCGGGGTCGGGCCAGGACCAGTTCGGGCCGACCAGCAGGAGCAGGTTGCCGGCGGCCTTGAGGTCCATGCTGGCGGCCTGGGCGACGTCTTCGACGATGCCGATGGCGCTGATGAGCAAGGTGCCGGGGATGCTGATGCGCGGCTTGGGGAAGCCGAGTTTTGCCGCGTCGGCTGGGTCCAGGGCGAATTCGTTATTGAGGGAGTCCTTGCCGCTGATGAAGGGGGCGTCGAAGGCGACGGCGGCATCGTGGGCGCCCTGGGCGGCGCGGACGAGCGAGCCGAGCATCTCGGGATCGTCCGTCTTGCCCCAACAGAAGTTGTCGAGGATGGCGATTTTGTCGGGGGCGGCGCCGCCGCAGATGACGTTGCGGATCGCCTCGTCGACGGAGGCGACGGCCATCCAGTAGGGATCCCAATCGGACCAGTGTGGGCAGAGGCCGTTGGCGATGGCGACGCCCTTGCGATTGCTGAGCAGCGGGCGAATGACGGCGGCGTCACTGGGGCCGTCGTTCTGTTTTCCTGTGAGAGGCTTGACGGCACTGCCGCCCTGGACCTCGTGGTCGTACTGGCGAATGACCCAGTGCTTGGAGGCAAGGGTCGGATGGGCGAGCAACTTCAATAACTTGTCAGACAGACCGGTTTTTTCGGTGTAGATGGTTACGTGGCTGGTCCTGGGCGGCTGGGGGGCCTTGCGGGTCCAGGTGGCGGTCTTGGACATGCCGGGCACGCCATTGTGCAGGAAGTCGCAGTCGATCTGGCCTACCTGCTGGCCGGCGTAGCGCAGGAGCAGTTTGCCATCGTCACGGAACTTGCCGATGACGGTGGCTTCGACGTCCTCGGCGGCGAAGAGGGCGAGGATGGTGTCGAGGTTCTCAGGCGGCACGGAGAGGACCATGCGTTCCTGGGCCTCGCTGATCCAGATCTCGTCGTAGCGGAGGCCGGCGTATTTGAGGGGGACTTTTTCGAGATCGACCTCTGCGCCGATCTTTTCCGCCATCTCACCAACGGCGGAGGACAGGCCGCCGGCACCGCAATCGGTAATCGCGCTGTAGAGGCAGCCATCGGCATGGTCGCGAGCCTGGAGGATGACGTCGGTAAACGTTTTTTCTGTAATGGCGTTGCCGATCTGGACGGCGTGGGCGAATTCCTCGTGATGCGTATCTGTCAGCTCCCGCACTCGAGAAAGTCGCGCCGTGGATGCCGTCACGGCCGGTCCGGCCGCCGACTACCAAGACAATATCACCCGGGTGGGCGGCTTTTTCGATCTTGTCCTTGGGAATGAGGCCGAGGCAGCCGCAGTAGACGAGCGGGTTGCCGAGGTACCGCGGGTCGAAGTAGAGGGCGCCGTTGACCGTGGGGATGCCCATGCGGTTGCCGTAGTCGCGGACGCCGGAGACAACGCCCTTGGCGACGCGGCGAGGATGGAGGATGCCGCGCGGGATCTTTTCGAGCGGCAGGTCGGGCATGGCGAAGCAGAAGACGTCGGTATTGGCGACGGGCTTGGCGGCGAGGCCGCAGCCGACGATGTCGCGGATTACGCCGCCGATGCCGGTTGCGGCGCCGCCGTAGGGCTCGATGGCGGAGGGGTGGTTGTGCGTCTCGACCTTGAAAGCGACTCCGAAGCCGTCGGCGAAATCGATAATGCCGGCGTTGTCGACGAAGACGGACAGGCACCAGGGTTTGTTGACCTCTTTCGTGGCGGCGGCGACGGTGTCTTTTAATAGATTACTGTAATGGTACTCCGCCTTCGGCATACCTGCCGTAGGTTGCACCTGTCCCCTGCCGGCGGACGGGCCCGCGGGCATGGGCTCGCCCTTGTAGGTGACGGCGCTGCGGAAGGTCTTGTGCACGCAGTGCTCGGACCAGGTCTGGGCGAACATCTCCAACTCGATGTCGGTGGGATCCCGGCCGGCGGCCTTGTAGTGGTCCTGGATGGCCTTCATTTCCTCGACCGAGAGGAACAGGTGGCCCTGTCGGCTGAGTTCTGCCAAGCCTGCTTCATCGAGATCTCGCAGCGCGATTGTGCGAAGGTCGAACTTGTAGGGTTTCGGCTCGGGGGCGGGGCCAGCCGGGCGGCAGCCGATTACGGCGTCTTCGATCGAACCGTTGGTCAGCACGCGCCGGACGATGAGCTGAACGGCTTCATCGTCGGGGGTCGGGCCGATAATGTAGCGCTTCCCGGTACGGACTCCGGCGGTAAGGCCGAAGTCGGCGATGGCGGCGACCGTCGAGAGGGCGACCGGGTCCATCACGCCGGTCTTGAAGTAGATCTCGATGGCGGCGCTGCCCTTGGGGGTGTCGACCTGCTGGCCGGTAGCGTGGACGTCGAACTGCTCGCAGACAGGGTCCGATAAGAGCTGGCTGGCGACACGGGTCACCTGCTCGCGTGAGAGCGGGCCGTCGAGCAGGAAGATCCGGCTGGACTGGACCGTCTTGACCGTGGTGATGCCGAGGTCGCGGATGTCGCCGAGGACGCCCTGGCCGTGGGCGTCGGTGACGCCGGCCTTGTTGGCAATGTCGATACGCCAGTGATTGATATTGGTAGTCATGGCTTTGGGTCTATACCTTTGCGCGATGGCCTTTGTCACGAAACGGGTATTTTAGCATGGCTGGCGGGGGCGGGACAGGGGCAACGCGGGCAACGGCGATGGAACCGCAGAGACGCAGAGGACGCAGAGAACTGCGGATTGCGAAGGGACGTTTGCTGGTTGTCGCTGCACGTCAAGCATGTGCACGCCGCGCACGAGGGGATGGGTCGGCGACGGCATGCCTCACAGCATGCCGGCCGTATGGGTAAGGGCCTGGTTGCGGTCTGTCGCGACGAGTATCAGAACTGCAGGTACATCAGTTCGTCGTCGTCGGCCATCGGCCAATCCTGGGGGTCGTACCCCTGGATGACGGCTTCGTTGTCTTCGTGCGATGAGGCTGGCTGGGTCTTCGGCTTGGGTTTGTCCGTCGGCTGCGAAACGTTGGGCTGTCTGTCATTGACGTCGTTGGTGGCCATGAACACCTCCCCTGGTCTGATAATGTCTGCTGGCGCTGTACTGGCGAGCGCCACCCTTGGGTTATCGACGGGCAGGGGCGGGGGGTTGCGTTAGCGTGATGTTTTCCAGGGCAACGGGCCGATAGCGTCGAGCGCACGGTGCGTGCAAGCGGGCAGGCTCAATGAGACGAAAAGAGCTCCGGTCGGATCCGAGTTGGGAACGGCCGGTTCGGAGGTATTCAACGGTATGTCAGTCCTGGCGGCAGCGGGTGATCTGGACGGCGACACTGCGGGCGTATCGCAGGGCGCCGGGCTTGTCCAGGTGACTTCGACCTTGCGGACGCGGGGTCGGCGAGGCACAGGTCGGCGATGCGCTGGGCGAGGTGCTCGATCAGATAGCAATGCGAGCCTTCGACCATCTCGACGATGCGGTCCTTGATCGTCTTGTAGTTGACGGTGTCGTCGATGTTGTCGCTGGCGGCGGCTTGACGGAGATCTGCATGCAGTGTGACGTTGATCACGACGTCCTGACGGTGCTCGCGCTCGTGCGGGGCGATGCCGATGATGCAGCGGACGACGAGGTCGCGGATGTAGATGTTGTCGAGCGGCGGTTCAGCTGCCATAGAACGCTCCTTTAAGATGCCGGCCGCCGTCGATGTAGAGCACCTGGCCGGTGATGAACCGGCTGCGCAGGAGGAACAGCAGGGCATCCACGACATCCTGCGGACCGCCGTAAGACTGCAGTGGGTTCGTGTGCGCGAGTCTGGCGAGGTAGGACTCATCCTTGCCGGCCGGCGGCAGGACCAGGCCGGGGGCGATGGCGTTGACCCGAACCTTCGGGGCCAGTTCCATGGCCATGATCCGCGTGACGGCGAAGAGTGTCCGCTTGCTCAGGTGATAGGCGAAATGTTGGGGGTCGTGATCGAAGGCGCGGCTGTCGAGCATGTTGATGATGTCGCCGGCTGAGGTCAGGAGCGGCGAATTCCCGCGACAAGATGAGCGGAGCGAGGGCGTTGATCTGCTCATTGCGGGCGATAGAGTCGAGGGTGGCGTCCGCCAGCGTGTCACTTGGGAAGATCGAGGCGCTGTTGATGAGGATGTCGAGACGGCCGGCCAGATCAGCAGCCCGGGTTGCCAGGCCCGTGACTTGCGCGGGATCGGCGAGGTCGGCCTGGAGGGTCCAGGCCTGTCGGCCTTTTCGGCGGATCCGGCCGGCGAGTTCCGTCGGCTTCGTCGTCCGAGGTGTTGTAATGCACGAGGATGTTGACGCCGGCCTGCGCCAGGGCCTCGGCCATGGCCCGGCCGAGACGTTTGCCTGCGCCGGTGATCAAGGCGGTTCGGCCGGCGAGGTCCGAGGAACGAGAGTGCTGAGTGCTGGGTGCTGAGTGCTGAGTCATCATGACACCTGCTCAGGAGACGCGACCATTATGGCGGCTTCGATTCTGTCGTCCCCGATGGGACTCTGAGGCCCAGGCCGGAATATTCCAGTCGGTGCTGGTCTTCGCTACTTCTCCTCACTGATCTGGGCCATGACCTCGTCCGGCATCTCGAAATTGGCGTAAACCTCCTGCACGTCCTCGTGGTCGTCCAGTTCCTCCAGCAGTGACATGACCTTGCGGCCGGTCTCGGCGTCGACCGGCACGGTCTGCTGCGGGATCATCGAGATCTCCGCTACATCGGGCTCCAGGCCCGCGGCGGAGAATGCCTCCTTGACGGCCTGGAAGTTGTCCGGCGAACAGGTGACCTGCCAGATCTTGTCCTGCCGCTGGATGTCCTCGGCACCGGCATCCAGGGCGATCTCCATGAGTTTGTCCTCGGTGATGCACTCGACCGGGAACGTAAAGAGGCCCAGGCGATTGAACTGCCAGGCAACCGAATTGGGTGCGCCGAGGTTTCCGTTGTGACGCTCGAAGATCTTGCGGATCTCAGGGGCGGTGCGATTGCGATTGTCCGTGAGAATCCTCAATAGCATGGCGACGCCGCCGGGGCCGTAGCCTTCGTAGCTGATCTCCTCGATACTTCGTGCCGTCCTCACCGGAACCCTTGCCGATCGCGCGTTCGAGGGTTTCACGGGGGACGTTGGCCGCCTTGGCCTTGTCGATCGCCAGCCGGAGACGGAAGTTCATATCGGGGTTGGGTCCGCCGCTGCGGGCGGCCATGATGACCGCACGAACGAGCTTGGACCAGAGGGCGCCGCGTTTCTTGTCGACAACCGACTTCTTGCGGCGGATTTGTGCCCAATGTGAATGGCCTGCCATGTCTTGCACTCCTATCGAAACTAAGGCCCGCGCGGCGAGCCGCACGGCAGATCTTTCGCACTACCGGTCCATTATAACCGAAAAGGCGACTTTCGGCTGCTTGTGGTTCTGGGCATCCTGGATCCTGCGCTGGACGGCTTTGCGCCTCGGCAGACAGATCGGGCCGTTGCGACGCCGTCGCTGAGCTGCTCGCCATAAAGTTCGACCGAACGTTGCCAGGCTGAAATCGCCTCGCCATGCTTGCCGCAACGCCACAGCGTATCGCCCAGGTGACTGAAGAGGACGGGGTCGGCTCCTTCAGTCGGGATCGAGGTCGCCCGCTGCAGCCACGACAGGGCCTCGTCGAAGCGACCCATCTTGTAATATACCCAGCCGTAGGTATCGAGATAAGCGGCGCTGGTCGGGTCGCTGGCCACGGCGATGCGGGCCAGGTCGAGGGCCTGCGGCAGATTGACGTCGCTGTCCGACCAGACATAAGACAGGTCGTTGGCGAACTCGTTCGTCCGGCTGGGGTCGTGATTGCCTGCAAAGGCGGCAGCGGCAGCGGCAATCGACAGCCGGTCGAGACCGTAACGCTTGTAGTACGCCGAAGTCATTCGTTTGAGCCGGCCATAGAGATCGGGGCTCTTCTGCTGGATACGCGGCATGACCAGCAGTTCGGCCTCGGCGCGTCGGCCGGCCAGGAAGAGCTCCTGGACCAGTTGGGCCATATCCTCCGCATCGTCGGAGGGCACGAGTCGCTGCAACTCGATCGCCTCTTCGGCATGTCCCTGGCTGGCGACGACGGCAGACAGGCCGGCGGCGGTAATCTTATCCTGGCCAAGGGAGGCACGGTTGGTCAGCCAGGCAGCGGCATCGGCCCTGCCAAGCGAGGCGGCCAGGAGGGCGAGGTCGCGATTCGGCAGAGTCGTTCCAGTCGACGGCTTCTTCGATTCGTCCTGCACGGGCTTTGACCCGCTTGCTGACGCGGGCCAGTTTTCCAGGGCGATGGCATCGGCCGCGGGCTGGCCACCGGGTGCGGCCACGAGCAATCGGCCTTCGAGGCGGGCCAACAACGGATCGTTCGGTTCGGCCTTGCGCCAAGAACGTACGGCCTCGATCGCCCGGTCGCGCCGGTTCGGCAGAGACCAGCACGCTGAGCAGACGCGTCTGGAGGGCGCGGTCCTTCGGCGACTCGGCCAGGGCACCACGGAGATAATCAATCGCTGCGTCATACTGGCCGGCGCAGCTCCCAGGCGAAGACCAGACGGTCGAGCAGGGCGAGTTTCTGGTCGGTATCCCACCGGCTAGTCATCAGGCGACGCAGGATCGGCACGGCCTGCTCCGGCTTGCCGTCCTGCAGGAGCAGTTCGGCATCGGCCAGTTGCCAGATACGCCTGTTGGGGTGCTCGACCAGCAGCGAGTGGAGGACCTGGCGGGCCAGGTCGTAATCCATCTGTTGCGAAAGGGCGGTTGCCAGCAGCAACCGGCCATCTTCATCGTCGGGCTTCTCGGCCAGGAACTTGTTCAGCACCTCGATCGTCTGGGGTATTTTGTTTTCCTGGAATAAAGCCTGGGCGGCGGCGTGGAGCAGCTCGGGATCAGGGCCGTAGCGGTTCAGCAACGGGATGATCCTGTCGGATGGCGGCACCGGCCGGCCGGACTCGGCGATGGCCAGGCACAGGTCGACGGCGGGCACGTCGGGCAGCAGTTCCTTGAGTTTGCGGGCGTGCTGGATGGCGAGCGACTGCTGGCCGGTCTGAAGATACGCGCGGACGAGGGCGATGTGCGCGGGCCAGAAGTCCGGCCGCGTTGCGACGATCACCTGGTAGATGGTCACGGCCGGCTCTCGCTGGTTGAGGC
This sequence comes from uncultured Planctomycetota bacterium, assembly GCA_963787325.1. Lineage (GTDB taxonomy): Bacteria > Planctomycetota > Phycisphaerae > UBA1845 > JANYLN01 > CAWBCK01. The sequence goes on along the minus strand of CAWBCK010000005.1, from coordinate 2,606,715 downwards.
GGTCGTTGATCTGGGCCGCCTGCCACATGGCTTTGACGTCCCGCTTGTTGAGTCGCAGGGAGTCGTAGAGGCTGTTCATGGCGGGCTTGAGGTCATCGAGGCCGTCATAGGCGGTGCCCAGCAGTCGATGAAAAGCCCCTTCCTGCGGGTGCTTGTCGATCTGGGCCTTGGCGAAGGCGATCAGATCGTCCCAGCGGCACTGGTCGGCGAGTCGTTCGCCGAGCATCACAGCGACCGGCACATCATCGGGATGATCCTTGAGAATGCGGCGCAGGGCCTGCTCGCCGAGCACGGGGCGTTCGGTCATTTCGGCCAGCGTGGCCAGAGCGAGCAGCTTGACGCGGTCATTGCCGGCCTTGGCCAGCAGCCTCCTGGCCGCCGGCGGGTCGACCCGCAGGGCAGGATTAATCTGAAGCGTATCACGCACGGCAAGGAACTGCTCCTGCCGTTCCGGCGGCACGTGGCCGAGCACCTTGGTCAGCGACTGCCAAGCGGAGGCAAAGTCCGGGTTGCGCGACGACGACCTGCAATAATGCACTATGCAGCGACGCGGGTTCATCGGCGGCATCATAGGCCAGCAAAAGCGCAGTCGAGCGCAGCGTCCTGCCGGTCGAACTTCAGCAGCACTGTTGTGACACGCTGGACGACCAGCAGGTCGGACGGCTTGGCGCGGACCATCGCCAACAGGCGGTCCTGCAATTCGTCCATGCGGTTCTGGGAAACGAGCGTGGCAGCCAGAACCGCCAGAGCATCGCTGTTATGGCGATCCTTGGCAAGTACGGATTCGGCCAGTTGCACGGTGCGGCTGGTATCGCCGAGGTCAACCAGGGTCGTCGCCAGTGCAAGCTGGATCTCCGGTCTGTCAGGATCGAGTTTCAGGGCGGCGTCGTAGGCCGCGACGGCGGCATGCAGGTGGCCGAGTCTGCGGAGGCAGTTGCCCCGCGCAGCGGGAATCTTCCACGCCTGGGTGGCGAAGACCTGCCGCCATCGCGGGTCATCGTAGCGTCCTGTGGGATGTGCCGGCAGGAGGGCCTCGAAGCGTGCAGCCGCGTCGGCGGCGGCCTGGTAGCAACCTTGGCGCTCAAGCGCGAGCGTCAGGTAAAACAGCGGCTTGATGCGATCGCCGTCGCGGTCGAAGAGTGCGAGGGCATAGCGCAGCTGCGGCACAGCGGCCTTGTCATTCTCGCGAAGGTGGCTGAGCAGGCCCAGCAGGTAGTGGGCCCGGCCGTCACGCGGCGAAAGGCGGACGGCGGCTTCGAGGGCCGTCTGGGCCTGGTCGAACATGCCCGACTGCAGGGCGGCCCGGCCGAGTTCCAGACGCGGCTGGAAGGCATCGGGGGCAGCCTTGACTGCGGCTTCGAACTCGTCGATCGCGTCGGTATACTGGCCGGATGCGGTGGCTTCGAGGCCGGCCTTGTAGTGCCTGAGAGCCGCGCCCTGAAGCGGGGCCGCCGAAGGCTGGCTCGCCGCAGCCAACGGTGGCAGCGGATCCAGTTGATCGAACGGGATAGTAGCCTTGGCGTCCAGTGCGTCGGAGGGGGCTTTCTGCGTCGCGGCGGATGATGAGGTCGTCATTGCGGCCGTCTGCATACCGCAGCCAACCAAGGCGGCCACACCGAAGAGCGCAAGGGAACCTGACATGAACGCGACGGTAGATCGATGCACTGTCATGGCAGAGGCCCTCAGTCAAAGTTGCCTGCCCAGGTGAGATCCTCGGACAGCTGTGCATCGTGCAGCAGCACAGACCCTCACTGAGCGGCAAAGAACCATCCTCAGGCGCACAACGCCCGGCGACCGGGCTCGCCTGCGAGCCAATCGCCGGGAGAGGTGTTGGCCGTATTCGCCTCGTTACGGGATCACGGTGTTCAGCGGGTACGTAAAGATGCCCGACGCGCCGGCGCGACACAGGCACGGGATGATGCCCCGAGCGGCCCGCTCTTCCATGATCACTTCGACCGCGACGTAGTCATTGTCAGCCAGGGCGGAGACCGTCGGCGACTTTTCCGCCGGCAGGACCTTGACGACGGCGTCGAGATCCTTGCGGGCAACGTTCATCTTCATACCGACCTTGTTGCGGCCGTCGATCGCACTGTGCAGGAGCATGGCGATGCTTTCGGCCTTGGCCTTCTTCCAGGGGTCGGCCCAGGCCTGCTTGTTGGCGATGAGGCGCGGCGCGGTGACCATGATGTCGGCGACGATGCGGAGGTTGTTGGCGGCGAGGCTGCTGCCGGTCTCGGTGATATCCACGATGCCATCGAGGAACTTGGCCTTGACCTCGGTGGCGCCCCAGCTGAACTCGACGTGGACGTCGACGTTATGGCTCTCGAAGAACCGCCGGGTCACCCCGACCAGTTCGGTAGCGACGTGGCCGCCGTTCAAGTCTTCGGGCTTCTGGACCTTGCTGTCCTTGGGCACGGCCAGGACCCAGCGGGACGGCCTGGCGGTCGCCTTGGAGTAGACGAGCTCGCAGATATCCACGACGTCGGACTGATTTTCCTGGATCCAGTCGTAGCCGGTAAGGCCGACGTCGACGATGCCCTGCTCGACGTAGCGGCTCATTTCCTGGGCGCGGAACATCACGCACGAGAGCTCCGGATCGTCGATGCTGGGATGGTAGCTGCGGGACGACGACAGGCCGATGTCGAAGCCGGCCCTTCTGAACAGGTCAAACGTAGATTCCTGCAGACTGCCCTTGGGGATACCGAATTTCAGCGTTGGCAAATCTCTACCTCCGACACCGCCGCCCAAGACGGCGGACTTGCTACTGATTTCAATTACACAAATATCAACGACAACTACTTCTTTGCGCTCCTGGCCTTGCTCGTTGCTGCGGTCCTGGTCTTCGCCTTGGTCTTGGCCTTGGGTTTGGCCGCAGGCGCAGTTTTGCGCGTCGTACGCCTGGTCGTCTTCTTTTTGCGAGCGGAGGCCTTCGGCGCCGCCGCGTGGTGTTTTTCCGCCCAGCGGTGCAGCAACCAGAAGGCCTGCAGGGAATCGCCGGCACGAACGTGGCGTTCCAGGACTCCCTGGGCCTCGGCGGGAGTGACGGACGGTTCGAACAGGCCGGCCTCCTGAAGGTTCGCCAGGATAGCCGTATTGACCGGGACCGCATGCGCAGCGAAACACAGCAGCATCACCCGGGCGAGGGCATAGGGCTCCATACCGGGCAGTTCCGAGAGCCACTTCTGCACTTCGCGTTTGGGCCTGGTCTTCAAGCTCGCTCATGTCGAGCGTTTCGAGCTGGTTGTAGATAGCCGACAGGACGCGGACCATCGCCATGGCCTTTTCGCGGACGGCCGGAAAGTTTGTGCCCAGCAGATCGATCACGTCGACCGGGGCGGCGACGCGCATCTCGTTGTAGTCAACCATGTCGGTCCGCAGACGCGCCAGGGCCTCGCGCGCCCTGGCTTCGCTCGTGTCCCGGCCGAAGATGCCCAGCAGGATCTCCTCGACCGTATCGCAGTTGGCCAGATCGTCCTTGGGGTCCCCGAATTCGGCGTGCAGACGCGTTACCAGGTCTTTCAGCCGTGCCTCGAACTGAGTGGCATTCAATGTCATTTCGGCTCCTCGGGCCCGGCTTGTCCGGGCTTATCGGCCGAGTCGTCAGAAGACGCGGCCGGCGGGGCCTGCCCCTGTCGCTCCGCCTCGCGCCGGCGGATCTCCTCCATGGACTTTTCGATCAGCTGGATGGTCTCGAAGCTTCGCTTGATGGACTCGTCGAGGTGGATACGGACGATCGGCACTGTCCGGATCGGCAGGGCGTCGGCCACCATGCCCTGGATCTTTCCGTGGGCCGCTTCGAGACCGCGAAGGGTCGTGCGCGCATCGGATTCGGCCCCCATTACGCTGATATAGACGTCGGCGTACTGCAGATCCCTGCTGACCTGCACGCGCGTAACGCTGGCAAAGTGGCTGATGCGCGGATCGGAGAGGCGCTGTGTGATCGCCTCGGCCACGACCTGCTGCACGACACTGGCTATCCGTTCGGGTCGAAATCTCATGTCTGTCACCGGCGTTTCAGGGATCGGATCGGCAGATACGCCGCCGGCCCGAAACCGCCTAGTACCATTCCATATGAAAGTCCGTCAACGTTGCGTCGCTGACCCACTTCAAGTGCTCGACGATCTTGCTCAGGGCTCCTTCGATATACCGCTGGTCGTTGCCGACCATGGCAAAGCCGAGCACCGCCTTCTGGCAGAAATCCAGTTCGTCGACCTCGGCTACCGAGACATTGAAGCGGTGCGCGATGCGGTCCTTGACGCTGCGGACCACCCGCCGCTTATCCTTGAGGCTGGCAGCCCCGTAGATCGCCAGACTCGCCTCCAACACTCCTACAACCATTGCGGCACCGTTGGCCGAATCGGCCGTTTCCAGCGAGACAGGAACAACATACCCTTCGCCCAGAGTCCCGTTTTTCACACGACGGTCAGGCCACAGAGTCGCGGTACGTCGCCAGAGCGACGGTCAAGACCGCCGCACTCCACAGCGGGTCAGGTACGCGCCCTTTTACAACAGTCGCTGGACCTCGACGATCTCGTACGATTCGAGAATGTCACCGACCTTGATATCGTCGAAGTTGGCCAGCCGGATGCCGCACTCCATGCCTTGGCGGACCTCGCGGACGTCGTCCTTGAAGCGACGCAGCGAATCGATCGCATTCTCGTCGCGAACGACGATGCCGCCGCGAGTGACACGCAGCTTCATGTTCCGGCCGACCAGCCCGTCGGTCACGTAGCAGCCGGCAACGGTACCGACCTTGCTGACCTTGAAGACCTCGCGAACCTCGATCCGGCCACGAATCTCCAGCCGTTTTTCCGGCTCGAGCAGGCCCTGGAGGCTCTTGCGCAGCGCGTCGGTCAGGTCGTAGATGATCCGGTAGAGGCGAACCGCAACGCCCTTCTGCTCGGCCAGACGCTGCGCCGCCGGATCGGTCGTGACGTTAAAGCCGACGATCACGGCCCGGCTGGCATCGGCGAGCAAGATGTCACTTTCGCTGATGCCGCCGACGGCTGCATGCAGGATTCGCAGGCGCGCCTTGTCGCTCGGGATCTCGCCGAGGGTCTTGCGCAGGGCCTCGACACTACCGACGACGTCGGCCTTGACGATGACGTTCAGCTCAGGCAACTCGCCTGCCTGCTGATGCAACAGCATATCTTCCAGTGTGGTCGGCTTCTGCGTTGTGGCAATCTGCTCGTCACGAACCTGCTGACGGCGTTCTTCGCTGACCTGTTTGGCCCGCTGAAGCGATTCGACCACGTAGAACTTCTCGCCCGGCTGCGGCAGCTCGTCCAGACCGACCAGCCGCACCGGCACGCTCGGGCCAGCCTCTTCCAGCCGGCGACCCAGATCGTCGATCATCGCGCGGACCCGGCCGAACGCCGTGCCGCAGGCGACCACATCGCCGACGTGCAGCGTACCGTCCTGGACGAGCACGCTGGCGACCGGGCCGGTACCTTCCTGCATGGCCGTCTCGATCACCGCACCGGTGGCCGGGATGGTCGGGTCTGCCTTGACGTCCATCAGTTCGCCAAGGGTATGCAGGTGCTCGACGAGGCGGTCAATGCCCTCGCCGGTCATGGCCGAGGTGCGGATGATGTCTGTATCGCCGCCCCATTCACTGGGGATCAGTTCGCGTTCGCTGAGTTCGCTGAAGATGCGGTTGATGTCGATACCGGGCAGATCGATCTTGTTCAGGGCAACGACGATGGGCACCTTGGCGGCCTTGGCGTGATTGAGCGCCTCGACCGTCTGTGGCATCACGCCGTCATCGGCGGCCACCACGAGAACCGCGATATCGGTCATGTTCGCACCGCGGGCACGCAGGGCGGTAAAGGCCGCGTGGCCCGGCGTATCCAGGAATGTAACGGCCTGGCCGCCGCGCTCCAGGCGATAGGCACCGATGTGCTGGGTGATGCCACCGGTTTCGCCTTCGGCAACACGGGCATTGCGGATGCGGTCAAGAAGCGACGTCTTGCCGTGGTCGACGTGCCCCAGGAAGGTCACGACGGGGTTGCGGCGAACGAGGTTCTTGCGCTCGATGTTTCCAAATTCCTCTTGCAAGCGTTGTGCTTCCGTGGGCCGGGGGATGACTTCCAACTCGACGCCCAGTTCCACCGAGACCAGCTGAGCCGTCTCGGAATCGAGCGTGTCATTGATCCGCACGAGCATGCCCTTGCTCGAGAGATTCTGGAAGACGGCGTTGAACGGCTGACCGATCGCCGCACAAAGATCCTTGATATAGATCGGTTCGGTAATCTGGGCCTGGGTCTTTCGGGCCGGGGCCTCGCGGCGACCACCGGCGGATCGGCGGGCCTCCGTGGCCCTCCGGGCGTGCAGGCCTCGGCCGGACGCCCCGGCCAGGCGCTCCTGGCGTTCCAGCAGATCGCGGTCGCGCCACTCGCGAAGGTGTTCGATTGTCCGGTCGTCCTGCTTGCCGGTGCCCTTCTTGGCCTTGGCCTTGGCGGCCTTCTTCTTACGTTCCTCTTCTTCGTCGGCAGTCGGAACACGCCCCCTGCCTTTGGGCTTTCTGCCGCCTTCCGGCACGATCTCCGGGACGGTCGGACCGCCTTGCGGACTGGAAGACGGCCCCCTATAGGGAGGCCTGGGCCCGGGACGGTAGGGCCTGACCGGTTCCGGCCTTTCGACGCGGATGACCTTGGGGCCCTGAATCTGCGCGGGGGCCGGCACGACCATCTGCGGGCGAGGCGCTTTGGGCTCCTCGGTCGGCGCAGCCGGCATTTCCACCTGTTCTTCAGCCTCTGCGACGGCGCGGCCGGGCGCGGGTTCGGCAGGGGCTTCGCCCTCAGGAGGCGCTTCTTCAGCCGGTTCTTCCGCGGCCGGGGCAGTCGGGGCCTCAGCAGCCGGCGTCGAGCTGCGTGTCAGGCTCAGCGGGCGTCTCTTCGGCGGGCGGCGCTTCAGGCTCTGCCGCCGGGGCCGCTTCTGCCGCCGGGACAGCCGGTTCGGCAGGAGCCGTCGGCTCGGCGACCGAAGGCTGCTCGGTCTCGGGCGGCGCGGCGGCGGGCGCTGCCGGTCCAGCCTGTTCCTCAACGGCCGCCGCTTCGGCGTCCTCTTGATCCTGCTGGGCCTCGGTCTGCTGCCCATCGCTGGGCTCGGCAGCCTTGGTCTCCTGCTCCTCGGCAACGGCGACGCTGGAAGAGGCCGCGGCCGTCTTACGGCGAGGCCGGCGGCGGCACCTTCTTCAGGTCGACCTTGTCGGCCGTTTCGACAGTGGTGCCGTGATCGCCTTCGCTGAACCACTCACGAATGCTGGCGGCCAGACCGGCCGAGACAACACTCATGTGATTGGTAATGACGGTGACATCTTCCGCCTGGCATTTGGCGATGATGGCCTTACTGTTTACACCAAGTTCCTTGGCTAGTTGGTGTACCCGCAGCTGTTTCGCCAAGGTCTACCTCCATCTATGAACATCCACAAAACTCCGGCGGCAACGCATCTCCCGGCGACTGCGCCTAGGACTGCTCTTCCGCCGACTCATCGGACTCTTCTGAACCATCCTGCGCGGGCGGATCCTCGGACGAGGCCGATTCCACAGATTCCGAATCTTCCCCCGCGGCGTCGGCTTCTTCTTCCGTCGCAACGGGGCTTGTACTGTCGTCCGCTCGGGCGGCCTCAGCGGCCTGGGCCGCCTCCGCTGCCTGGGCCGCGGCATGCGCAGAGGCCGCCACCTTCTGCTGGCTGGCCAGTTGCGTCGCGGTATCGATGATCTTCTGGGCCAGTTCCACCGGCATCTCCAGCGTTTGGACCAGCGGGTCACGGCCGACATTCGACAAGTCGCCGAGCGTCACGATGCCCATCGCCACGATCTTGTCGAGCATCACATCATCGACGCCCTCGATCGTCCGCAGCGCCTGCTCCATCTCATCCAGCCCGCGGTTGTACTCGGCGGGCGTAAGTATATCGATATCCCAGCCGGTCAGCCGGGCGGCCAGACGCACGTTCTGGCCACGCTTGCCGATCGCCAGGGACAGCTGGTCGTCGGCGACGACCACCGTCGCCTTGTTCAGTTCGAAGCACAAGGCGATTTCCTGGACTTCGGCCGGGCGGAGCGAGTTGGCGATCAGGATCTGACTCGACTCGTTCCAGCGGACGATGTCGATCTTCTCGCCGCCGAGCTCCTCGACGATGTTCTTGATCCGGCTGCCGCGAACGCCCACGCACGCGCCGACCGCATCGACCCGGCTGTCAATACTGCTGACGGCGATCTTGGTCCGATAGCCGGCCTCGCGGGAGAGGGCCTTAATCTCGATGACGCGCTCGGCGACCTCGGGCACTTCCAGTTCGAACAGCCGGCGGATGAACTCTGGATGCGAACGGCTCAGGATGATGCGGACCTGGCTGCCCTGCTCGCGGACCTCGACGATCATCGCGCGGACGCGGTCGCCGGCCTCGTGGGCCTCGCCGGGGATCTGCTCGCTTCGCGGCAGGATCGCCTCGGCCCGGCCGAGACCGATAATCAGCGTGCCGCCTTCGACCCGGCTGACGACGCCACTGACGACGGCGCCTTTGCGGTCGACATATTCATCATAAATACTGGTGCGTTCGGCCTCGCGGATCTTCTGGATCATGACCTGCTTGGCAGTCTGGGCGGCGATCCGGCCGAGTTCGCGCATTTCCAGGGGCACGCCGTTGCGTGTCGCGGAGATATCGCCCGTGACCCGTTCGATGCGGACTTCGACTTCTTCCGTGGCGCCGTAGGCTTTGCGCATGGCGGAGATCATCGCGGACTCGAGGTCGGCAAAGATGACCTCCTTCTCGACCCGCTTTTCGCGAGCGATCGCATCGACTATCCTGAGCAGTTCCTGATTCATGCTGCGTCCTCTTACTGCAAACCACCGTTGACGGATCCGCACAGCCGCCGGCCGCACGACCAAGACTCACCACACCGACAAACAAAAAAGTGGGTCGATTGACGCCCACTTTCATGCCCGTCTTCGCGCCGCCTTGCGACACGGCCTCGGGCGAGACCCGCAAATGCATGCCGACCAGCTAGGCCATTTGCGACCTCCTGCGACGGGCGCAGCCAATCGACCAGCGGGTGTGGCGCCAATGCCTAAACAGCAACGCGCGCACCGGCTTGATCTCCCAACAGCGTAATGTTCGTTCCGGTCTGTCCGGTCTGGAACATGTGCACGCTCTCCACATCGATATACAAGGGCAACTCCTGCCCTTCGCTTAACCGTGTATGCGCATCGACCCGGCAGACGATCTTGTCATGCGCCTTGGTCGAAACGTAAACGTCCATTCGATCGCCCAGCGGCTCCGCGACCAACACGCGAACCGGCAAGGCGTTCTGCTTATCCGCCCACGATTCGTCCGCCCGGAATGAAAGATTCTCCGGCCGAACGCCCAACACCACCTGCTGCTGGTCAAAGGCCGCCAGACCACTCACATGCCGGTCGGGCAGCAGAATTGTACACGCGCCCTCATCAAAGTACACGTGTCCGTCCTTTAAAAAGACCTTGCCGGTCAGGAAGTTCATGGGCGGCGTCCCGATAAAGCCGGCCACGAATCGATTGGTCGGCTTTTCGTAGATCGTCAGGGAATTCGCCACCTGCTGAACGACCCCGTCCTTCATCACGACGATGCGATCACCGAGCGTCATCGCCTCTTCCTGGTCGTGGGTGACGTAGATCGTCGTTGTCTGCAGGCGGCGATGCAACCGCTTGAGTTCCGCACGCATCTCGACGCGCAGCTTGGCGTCGAGGTTCGACAACGGCTCGTCGAACAGGAAGGCCTTAGGCTCGCGAACGATTGCCCGGCCGACCGCAACCCTCTGGCGCTGACCGCCGGACAACTGCTTGGGCTTGCGGTCCAGCAGGTCGGCGATGCCAAGCATCTGGGCGGCCTGGCGGACCTTCTCGTCGATCTCGGCCCTGGGAACCCGGCGAAGCTTCAGCCCGAAGGCCATATTCTTATAGACAGTCATGTGCGGGTAGAGGGCATAGTTCTGAAAGACCATGGCGATATCGCGGTCCTTGGGTGCCACGTCGTTAACGACGCGATCGCCGATGGTGATCGTGCCGGAGGTGATCTCCTCCAGTCCGGCGACCATCCGCAACGAGGTGCTCTTGCCGCAGCCGGACGGGCCCACCAGGACGACGAACTCCCGGTCGGCGATCTCCAGGCTGACGCCATCGACGGCCTTAACCCCGTTCTGATAAATCTTTACGACGTCCTCAAGGACGACTCTTGCCATGTGTACCCGCGTTCCGTTTCTTCCAACCAGACAGGCTCGCGCAAGCCATTATCCGGATAGCCATTATAGTTGATGGCCTCCACGCGTCAACGCCAAAAAACTCAGAAGAAAGAAGACGGGAGACAGAAGACGGGAGGCAGGAGGCAGGAGGCAGGAGACAGAGGACGGCAGGTGGGAAGCAGGAGGCAGATAACAGGAGACAGAAACAGACTACTGAGGACGGGGAGTTCAGGTGAGCTTCCGGCCGGGCCTTCTGCTGTGTTTCCGTCTCAGGCTATTGCCTATACTGAATACACGGAAATACCAGTCATGACCCGCAGGCCGCAGCCTCCCATCTTCCGTGTGCCGGCCTGTGCCTTCAAGGCAATCGCGTGCTCGGAAAGACCATGGCCCTGCTCCGCAGGACCATTCCACCCGACTTCTGCGAGCGGCCGAGCCCAAAGAGCCATACGTGCAGGTATGGTCCTGTGCGTGAACATGCGATTGCCCTCCTTCTGTCTCCTCCCTCCTGTCTCCTGCCTTCTGTCTCCTGCCTTCTGCCTTGTATCAGTACGCCGGGTTCGGTTCGACGCGGACCTTGCCCGACTGGATCTTTTCGAGGAGTCTTTCGGCTACAGCGGGTGGCACCAGGCGGGTGAGGGTCTGGAGTTCACCGCCGAGGGCGACGATCTGCTTGATCAGGGTGCTGCTGGTCAGGGCGTGGTCGTGGCTGCCCATGAGGAAGACCGTCTCGACGCCGCCAAGCAGCAGGTTGGTATTGGCCTGGAGGAGTTCGAGCCGAAGATCGACACTGTCACGGATGCCGCGAAGGATGACCATGCCGCCGACGTCGCGGACGAATTTGTAGGTCAGGCCCTTATACTTTTCGACACGGACGTTCGACCATTTGCCGACGAGTTCGCGGATCATCTCGACCCGCTCGTCCTGGCTGAACATCTCGTCGCGCTTGTCCGGGTTGACACCGACGCCGACGATCAGCTCGGGAAACAGTCTGCTTGCCTCGCTCGATGAGATCGATATGCCCCAGCGTGATCGGATCGAACGTACCCGGATAAACCGCCAGCCTGCCTTTGTGACCAGCCATACAAAAACCTCTCGTTATTCGGCGGCAGGCGAAGGGTCGGCCTTCGACTGCCTGTTCAACGGAAAAATACATTCTAGGAGCGTGTTTGTGGGCTGCAACCGGTTGGGCTGGCCGGACGAGCCGGCACGGCGCTGTCCGGCATGTCTTTCCCGACACTGGCGGGCGGCGGAAATAAATAAATAAAATTCACTTAACGTCAGTGGTTTATTGACCAAATTAACGACAGCAGGTACATTTCCTATAGAAACGAGGATTCATGAGCAAACGTCCCGTTGGCAACGAATGCCCATATTGCGAACGGCCGATGGCGGTGACTCGGATGACATGCGAGCACTGTCAGGTGTCGGTCGAGGCGGCGTTTCCGCCGGCACGGCTTAGCCGGCTACCGGTCGAGCATCAGCGGTTCATCGAAATGTTCGTGCTGGCCAGCGGCAGCCTCAAGCAGATCGCCGAGCAGACGGGCGTGTCGTACCCGACGGTACGCAGCCGGCTGGATAAGGTGATCGAGGCACTGCGGGCGGAGATCGCCAAGGCGCCCGCCTCCAAGGAAGGTGCTGTCGATCCCACAGCGGCTGACAGACTGACGCCTGAGCAGATGGCCAGGCTTATCAAGAGCATCTGACGGGTCGGTGAGATTCACAGGGCAGTTCGCGGGCGGCGCGATGTCTATCGCCTGCTTTTCTATATTACATTTTTGTGTCGTGGCTCGCCGGGAGACGTCCCGGTTGTGAGGGTATTTGTCCGCGCAGAAAGAGGCCTCCCATGGAGCAGGACCAGGAGAAGCTGGATCGTATCTTGTCAAACCCCGACCCGTTGCTTGTGCAATCGCTGCGGCGCGACGAGAAGCGCCGGCGGCGGATTGTGCTGGGCCTTTCAGGAGGTCTGATCATGTTGGCCATCGTCAGTACCGTTGCAGTCAGTCTGCTTACAGGCGGCGTGGCTGCCACGCCGTCGCAACCGGTTCACAGAGGCGCGGCCACTGCGCCCAAGACGAATGTTGCGCTGGACCCTGTCCGTTCCAATGCGCTGAGCACGGAGGGATGGCAGCTCTGGCAGCGCCGTGACATGGCAGCGGCCCTGGAGAAGTTCCGCGAGGCGGTGAAACTCGACCCCAAGAACGCCAATGCATGGAACGGCATGGGCTGGGTCTGCTTCAACAGCGGGTCCGGTGACGAGGCACAGAAGGCCTGGCTGAGGTGCCTGCAACTCGTGCCGAATCATCCTGCGGCGTTGAACGGTCTGGGGCAGCTGGCGCTGATGCGGCGGCAGTACGGTCTGGCAGAAAGGTACCTGCTGCGTGCAGCCAACTTCCATGCGACAGCAGCATACTGGGGACTGGCTCGGGTATACCTGCTGCAGGGCAAATGGCAGCAGGCGGCGAACTGGGCACAGACGATTGTAACGCAGGAGCCAAACAACCCGGAGGCGGAACAACTGCTCGCAGCGGCCAAGGCAAAGCATCTGGACCCGGTGCTGCGCCAGAAGATCGAACCGCCACCCGTGGCATCGGCCGAAACGCAGAAGGCCCCGACGCCGGAGGAGCAGGCAGCCCCGGCACCTGCCAAGAAAGACTCCGGCACCTCGGCCGATGCCTTGCGTGACAGTTTTGAAGCGGTGATTCGGTCGCACCAACGGGGTGGCAGCAGGGTCTCGCTATCCCAGGAGTCAGCTACATCTGGGACAGGCATAGCGGGTTTGACGGCAGTGCCAGCCTTTCCATCAGGAAGACTGCCAACCGGTACTTTCCGATTGCCGAGTGGAGCCACCCGGTGGCGTACGACGGCAAGGCTGCGACCATTACGGTCAGCACCATGGTCAAAGCAAAGGACGTGAGGAAGGCAATCCTGGATGTTTCATTCGAGGATGCCCTGGGGCACAGTCGGCATCAGTGGGCCGCACGGATCGCGGGGGACCCGGCCAAGCCGCCGGTTAATCACGAGTGGACGGAGTATTCGGGAACCGTGACGATCCCGGCGGGGACGAAGACCGTCAGCATCGGGCTGCAGATGTATGGGCCCGGGCAGGTTTGGTTTGATCGTGTCACGGCGGCGTATGGTCGGTAACTCGCGGGGCACGACAGAAAAGCCCGGCTAAAGCCGGTACTCATACGCCGTGCGTGCATTCTGGCGCAAGCACGAGTACAGCGCTGTTATGCGAGTTTGACCGGTTTGCCGCCGACTCTGGCGGACTTGTAGGCGGCTTCGGTCAGTCGGGCGACTTCTACGGCGTAGGCCGGCGGTTCGTACCCCTTGCCCGTACGAATGTGTTTCAGGAAGGCGGCGTCTGGAGTCGTTTCCTTGAACCTGGCGGGGATGGTCACCTGGTCGTCATTGAGCAGCATCGACTGCATACGCCACTGGTGCTGGTGATAGACGAGGCAGCCCTTGTCACCATGGATCGCCAGCCGCTCGTCGTGGCGCTCGGCGTTACCAATAAAGTTGAGCGTGCCGACGGCGCCGCTGTCGAAGCGAACGCTGACGACGGAGGTAATGTCGACCGGCTCGCCGCAGTTGTCGATCATCGCGGAGACCTCGACCGGGCGAAGGCCCGTCATCCACAGGACGATGGCAACGAGGTGGCTGCCGGTGTCCATCATCATGCCGCCGCCGGCCTGGACCGGATCCTTGCGCCAGCCGCCGGCCTTGTACCAGGCTTGCGTCACGTAGGCGACGATGCCGCGGATCTGGCCGATCCTGCCGGCGATCAGGATCCGCCGGCCGTACTCAAATTCGCGAGCGAAGCAGCGCTGGTAGGCCACGTCGAGGATCTTGCCGGTCCTGGCTGCCAGATCGATGAGGGCCTGGTTATCCTTGGCGGAGGGGGTCAGCGGCTTTTCGATCAGCACGTGCAGGCCCTTGTTGAGACATTCGCAGGTCTGGTCGTAATGCTGGTTGTGGGGCGTGCTGATAAGGACGGCGTCGAGCGGCTGTTCGGCGGTCATGCGGCGCCAGTCGGTGTAGGCGGGAACCTTTGCGCCGAGTTTCTCGTACATAGCAGCCACACCGGCCTCGTCCGGATCGGCGACGCTGACGACCTGAGCGGCCTTGTCCGCCAGCAGCCGGGGCACGTGGGCATTCCGCATATTCCTGCCGCAACCGATCAGACCGATACGGATCTTTCTGGTAGCCATGTCCGACAGCGACCTCATCCCGAGCCGCCAATGTACCCGCGGCTCGACTGTTTCTGACCTGCTCCGCCGGCGTGCCCGTCCGGACACGTACGTCCCGGCGAAGAATGGGAACGAGCATATGCCTTGGGGACGACGGCGACAAGGGGCAGAGGCCTCTGAGAGCATCGAGTTCCGCAGGGACAGACAGGCCCTGCCTGACGGTGACGAAAGATTCGCGTCATCTTGAATCCGTCCGGCAAACGGTCATACTGATTGGCGCTCAACGATTCCTTTCGAGCCAGGGAGATACCATGATCACTCGACGCCTCGCTGTTCTGCTGGGCTTGTTGGCTGTAATCGTTTGTGCCGCCGTTCTGTGGGAGAGGCTGTATCTGAAGCCGGCCACGACCGGACAGGCTGTCCGTCAGCCTCCCCCTGTCCCCCGAAAGGGCCAGCCAATCGTAAATCTGCTGGCCCCGTCGGCTCGCTATGGTGACCGCTATGACTGCCTGATCCCTGAGGCCGCGCTGCGGCTGACGGCCATCGACCTGGCGGCGCGCTGCGGCAAGTTCGTGCGGTTCTGGCCGGTCGATCAGACTTCGCAAGGTGCCGCCGGACGCGTATCCCCGCGTGATCATCCGCGATGAGATGATGCCGACGATGCCTTTCAACAAGATCGTCCGCAAGGGCGACACTTTCGTGTTTCTGGCCAGTGTGGACGGCCGGGACTACGTACAGATCAGCCATGTGAAGGTGCCGATGGCCAAGGAGATCAAGGTCGGTCTGTGGGGGACATTCGACCCACACGGACGATCGAACCATACGACGATCAGCAACGTGCCGCCTTAACGGCCAGCCCGTAGGTCGGCCCCAACGAGTCACTGTCGGTGAGCCACTTGGGCCCAGCACCGTGAATATCGCCGAAGCGAGTTGGACGGTCGATACCTGCGGCATGAAGGCGCCGCCTGATGATGACGACCGGGAACGCGGCGAGTTTCTTTATGTGCCCGCGAAGGGTGATTTTGAACTGACAGCCAAGATGAGCGTCGCCGATCTGAAATCCGGTGCCCGCGCCGGGACGCTCATGTGCCGCGACGGATTCGACCTCGATTCGCCGATGGTCGCCGTCGCCTGCTGTCCGGACAGTCCGTGGCCAATCTCGCGGGTCAAGCCTTACCCGTGTCCGCGGAAGCATCTGGCCCTTGAACTACATCTGCTGCATGCCGATCTGCGGATGAACCCGAGCAGCAGCCGGCGAATCGCCACGGCGGCGGTCTCATACGATGATTGGCAGACCGTGCTTGGGACGACGGAGCGATTTGCATCAGAGATCGAGGCCGAGCTGACGAAGGAGCTCAGGCTTTCCAACGAGAAGGCAGTGGGGGCACCGGCCTCGCCGCAGCAACTGGCGATGCTGGACAAGGCTCGGGAGCAGGTCTTGAAGGTCTGTTCGCGCGACGTGCTGAAGGGTTCGCAGCAGGTGGATGGCGTCCTGGACGAAAGCCCTCTATGCCCCGAGGCCCACTACACGGCTGCGCTGTGCGGCTCGATTCTCGCCTGCCAGGACCTGTTCGGCCGGTTCCAGGATCGCAGCCGGTTTCTTGCCGGTCCGGTGTCACACTATTTTTATGCAAGGCATCTTAGGGCGCCGGCCAGGCCGCAGGACCTGCTAAGCGAGGCGTGGGTCAAATTGGCCTGTGGCTATCCGGATGCGGCGCTGGCCGGCCTGGCAGAGTTGTCCGGCAAACAGAGACAGACGCCTGAGGCGAACGCGATCCGGATGTTCGTCACGCGGGACTACCGGCCGATGCTCGCGGCCGGTTCCGGCGAGCCGTCCAACATCGAAAGTCTCGCGTTGCTGTGGGCAACGCAGCAGTGTCAGCGAACCGATCTGCTGACGGGGGCCTGCAGCCAGTTGCTCGAAGAGACGCACAGCCCGGCGTTTTCTACGCTCTATCAATTGGCGGATTTCAGCGCCCGGCGGAGGCGATCAGCATGGCGCTGGCGCGGGATGCCAACGACATCCTTGGCGACGATCGCATTCCCGCAGAGGAACGGCTTCAGGCGGGCAAGCCGCTGGCGAAGGCGCTGTACGTGCAGGACGACCCCGACCCGGTCAATCTGGGACGGGCCATTGCGTGGAAGATCAATGAACAGGGCTACGCCCTGCAAGCCCGGCCGGGCAAGGCACTGACCGATGTGATCGGCGACATGGTCGACCTGTACGCAGCCGCTATGGCCACCCCGACCGGTCCGACATACGGCAAAGACGGGTCGCGGTGGCAGTGCCTGTGCCCGCACGATTTCGCGGAGGTGCAGCGCGGCCTGCTGCTGGTAAGCCTTCTGACGCAGATACGCTCGATGGGATACTGCCTGGGTGTCCCCCAACAGACGTACGAGCTGTGCGAAGCGGTGGCCAACGGCCTGGGCCGGCTCGCGGGTATTGACGCTTATTTCCGGGGGTCCGGCCTGATCTTGATCCGGCGGTATGACGCGGCCAAGGAGGAGGCCAGGAAGTTCCTCAACTCCACCTTTGGGCAGAGCCTTTGGGGACGAGGGATGATCGTGATGGCCTGGTCCAGGGAGGCAACGCCCGATTATGGCAAGGGCAAGCATGAGCTCTGGCCCGGCCGGGGGGCGTGGGACTGGTCCACCTGCTCGCTGGGGGCGATGTACGATGGCAGCTACGCCAGCGATATCCTCGCCTGGCGGACTCTTTCGGTGGACGCCTGCAACAACCGGCCGCTGGACGTACTGCTCTGGAACTGGAAGACGGTGCCCGACATCGCCGAATCGTTTCTGGCGAGGCTGCCGTACAACCTGCACGTGCTGACAGAGGCATCGGCTGCAGCCTTCAATCACGACCGGCCGGACAGGGCTATCGAGATCGACCGGCAGATCGTCGACCTGATGCCGCGCGACAGCGGGGGCTACGCGCGACTTGCGAACCAATACGCTGACGTCGGCAAATACGACAAGGCGATCGAGATCGTCCGGCAGGCCGACAAGAAGTGCGACTTCTCCATCCAGCTGAGCAACCTGCTGGGCCAGGGCGCCTGCTGGCTTGTCCGTATGAAGCGTCCTGAGGAGGCGCTCCAGTTCGGCAGAAAGAGCACAGCAGCGACACGCTACCGGGGGCTTCAGGGCCTGGCAGTCGCCCTGGCAGCGAACCACAAGGATGCCGAGGCCGAAGATGTCTATCGCAAGCTGGCATTCCGCTATGACAACGGGACCGAGGAATACATCCAGTTTCTGCTGAAGCACAAGAAAGACCCGGCATACATCGCCAAAGAGATCAGGGGGCTGCTGGCGGAGTACTCGCAGTTCAAGGATTCCATCGCCGGCTATGTCGGCACGGCCTGCTACAGTGCGGCCGTCGATCCGCAAGTGCTGGAAGGGTTCTACGCCGGCCCGCTGGCGTTCGTGGCCCAGAACGACCGGCTGGTCCAGCTTCTGGGATCAGCGGTCTATTCACGCAATTTCGAGAAGGCTGTCGAATATGGCCTGGCACTGCATGATGCGAAGCACTTGACGGTCTATCAGCGCATGTGGCTGCTGCAGGCGATGCAGCTGACCGGCAGGACCGCGCGTTTCAAGGAGGTCAAGGCGCGACTGCCCATCTACGGCGACAAGATCGACATCCACGCGCACGTTCAGTATGTGCTTGGCAAAGTCACCTGGCAGCAGCTGCTCGACGGCACGAATTCCGAGTACACGCGCAGTCTACGCCTTCTGGCTACGCGGCATGGAGGCCGAGGCCCGGCACGACCTGCCGGCAGCCCTCAAGGCTTACGAGACCGGTGCCAGATCGAGCACTGGGGGCGATGCCCCATGGCTCTGCTACTACTGGTGCCGTGCGATTGAGAAGCAGTTGGCGGCGGCCTCGCAGAAGGCGCCGCGGACCCAACAGGCATCAAGGATCGGACAGGCTGCTTCAGCATCAAAACAGATGGCTGCGACCCGGCAGGCGGCAGCCTCGGCCCCAACCAGCATGACGAGCGCCATGCACCCTGCCGAATAGCCCCTGACCTGACAAAAGTCACAGACCACCCGCAGCCGGCCCCTATGATTGGAATATCTGCGGGTGGGTAGGGGGAAGCCGTTTGACAACTTTAGCATATAGCGATATACTAAACTGCACGTAAAGGAAGGTCGATACGACAGGTGGACGGACAATGAACGCGACGGAGAAACTCGATACGAAGGTGCGGCCCGCCAGGACCGGCTCGCCGATCCCCCCGGCGATCCTCGAAAAGGCCGCTGAAACCCTTAAGGCGGTCGCGCACCCGGTACGGCTGCGAATCGTAGATCTGCTGGGACGCAACTGCGAGATGTGCGTGGGCGATCTGGTGACGGCCCTGGAGGCCAAGCCGGCGATCACGTCGCAGCAGCTTGGCCTGCTGAAGGATCGAGGCGTCGTTACCTGCCGGCGGGATGGCAACAAGGTTTATTACCGGCTGACCAATCCCGACCTGCTGCGGGTGATCGACTGCATCCGCGATCATTGCCGGCACGAAGCCAGGCAGGACTGAAGGCCTTTGCCGGCCAGTCGGACAGAGGAAGGAGATCGAACATGTTGGCGTTTTTCAACATGAAGGTGGTGTTAGGCATCGTCATCGGCGCGGCGATCGGTATCGGCTACAGCAGGCTGAACCGCTGCCGGACGGGAACGTGCCCCCTTACGAGCAATTGGTGGCTGGCCGGGCTTTACGGCGCAGCCCTGGGAATGTTTGTCATGATGAGTAGTGCGGGTTCATCGGCGGCACCGGCGGCCGCAGCGGACAAGGCCCCGGCCTCGCAGAGTCAGCCAGCCGCGACTCGGCCCCAAGGAGAGAAAGTGATGGTCAAGCAGATCAATTCCGTAGCAGAGTTCGACCAGGAAGTAGCCGGCGCGACCAAGCCCGTGCTGGTGGATTTCTATGCAACGTGGTGCGGCCCGTGCCGTTTCCTGTCGCCGGTTCTCGACCAGATCGCGACCGAGCATCCCGACAAGGTGGAGGTCGTGAAGGTGGATGTTGACAAGGTGGGACCGCTGGCGGCACGATATCGCATCCAGGGCGTACCGACCGTCATGCTGTTCGACGGCGGCAAGCAGGTGAAGGTGTGGGTCGGCGTGCGGTCCAAGGGAGATTATGTGGCTGCGATCGAGCAGGCCGCCGCCGCTAAATCGAAATAGCAGGGACCGGTCCGGTTCGGCCGGGCCCCCGAAATAAAGCAGAAGGAGCGAGCAGTGCCGATCTACGAATATCGTTGCCAGGACTGCGGCAGTGTCAGCGAGTTCCTGGTCAGCAGGATCGACGGGAAGCCGAGCGATCTGAAGTGCGGCAAGTGCGGCAGCAAAAAAATGTCCAAGGCGCTGAGCACCATTGCCGTGCATGCCGCCCCGGCAGCTTCTCCGTGTCAGAGCGGCGCGTGCCCCGTGCCGACGTCGCAGCGGACGTGTTGCGGCGGCCAGTGCAACCTGTAGCGGATTTGCGACAACGCTGTCAGAGTCGACACGAACCGTTCTTTGGGCTACGCGTACACAGAAAAGAACGCCTATACCTGTACCAGTAGCCCTCTGGAAGACAGGACCTGTGGGCCCGGCGATGCAAGGCGCCGGGCCTGCTTTTTGCGCGCAGTCGTGTCCCCCGTCGACCGTGACGGAATCACTTGGGGCCAGGCCGACTGCGGGCGTCGTACCTGCCGGCTGTTGTTGTTTGGGCGATGTCCGCCTAGAATGGCGTTGTGAAATCAGAAATCACTGGCAAATGCATTCTTTTGCCAGCCAAGGAGGTACGCAAACCAGATGGCCACGATGCCCGAACTGACCGAACGAGTCGCCACATACGAGGCCCGGACTACCTCTCTCCGGGACAGTCTTTGACTTGCCGGGCAAACAATCCCGCATGCAGCAAATCCAGGACGAGATGGGCAAGCCCGGTTTCTACGAGAACCGCGAGCGGGCCAACGTCTTTATCAGTGAACTCAAGGGGCTGACCGCGATCGTCGAGCCGCTGCAGGACCTGCTCAGGAAGGTCGACGACCTGCAGGCCCTGGTCGATCTGGCGAAGGAATCCGACGGCGACGAAGAGGTCGTGGCGGAACTGGAGGCCGAGTCCGACCGGACTGCGACCGCGCTGGACCGCCTCGAGATGATGAGCCTGCTGTCGGAGCCGTCCGATCCGAAGAACTGCTATTTCACCATCCAGGCCGGGGCCGGCGGCACCGAGTCGTGCGACTGGGCGGAGATGCTGTTGCGGATGTACCTCCGCTACTTCGAACGGGTCGGCTATGCGGTCGAGGAGATCAGCCGGCGCGAGGGCGAAGAGGCTGGCATCCAGAACACCCAGCTCTACGTGAAAGGGCCGTTCGCCTCCGGCTACCTTTCGTGCGAGATGGGCGTACACCGGCTGGTGCGGGTGAGCCCATTTGATGCGGCTGGCCGGCGGCATACGTCGTTTGCCAGCGTGGACGTGCTGCCGGAGTTCGACGATATCGAGATCGACATCGACTGGGACAAGGACGTTCGCGAGGACGTCTATCGCAGCGGCGGGGCGGGTGGCCAGCATGTCAACAAGACCTCCAGCGCGGTGCGCCTGACGCACCTGCCGACGGGCGCGGTGGTCGCCTGTCAAAATGAGCGCAGCCAGCACCAGAACCGGGCGCTTGCCCGCAAGATGCTGATGGCGAAACTGTATCGGATGGAGGAAGCCAAGCGGAACACGGAGCTCGCCCGTCTCTACGGGGAGAAGGGCGATATCGCCTTCGGCAGCCAGATCCGCTCGTATGTGCTCTACCCCTACCAGATGGTCAAGGACCACCGGACCAGCCACGAGACCAGCGATACGGAAGGGGTGCTCGATGGTGAGATTCAAGGGTTCATTGATGATGAACTGAGACGGCGGGCAGCGGCGAGGGCGCAGGCGGGGAAGAAGTAGACGCCATTATGCTGATGACGTACAAAAGGGGTGCCACTGGCGGCTTGTCCGCCAGTGCTGCATCCGCCCAGATTGCCGACGGCCTCCGCCAAGATGAGAGAAAAGGGATGGTCCCGCCTCTACCACATCGCAAGCAGGTTAAGCATTACGACGACCCCGGACAACTCCGAGAATTGACCTTCTCCTGCTACAAGCAAATGCCTCTCCTGACAAAACCGAAGTGGCTCGCAATGCTGGCAAAAAGCGTGGATGCCGCCACTTACCGCCACGGCTTCGATCTGGCGGGGTTTGTCTTCATGCCGGATCATGTACACCTGCTAGTTGCCCCGCGTATCAAAGGCATTGCTGTTGCCAGACTCCTCTATGCTATCAAACGGCCACTGTCCTATAGAATCAAAATGGACCTGATAGCCAGGAATGATCCGTTGCTTATAGCGTTAACGGTCAAGGAACGGCCTGGGAAATCGAGTTTTCGGTTCTGGCAGGAAGGACCGGGCTACGACCGGAATCTCATCTGATCCAGCACAGCATTGGAGGCCCTTGACTATATTCACAATAATCCGATTCGTCGCGGACTCTGTCGCCTGCCACAACAGTGGAAGTGGTCGAGCTGGGGATTCTACAATGATCCCGGATACCGGGGTGACCGCGACCTGCCAGAGGTCAAGCGGATCCCTTTGGCCTGATTACTGAAGGGAAAGAACGACAGCACTGGCAGACAAGCTGCCAGTGGCACCCCCATCACCAGTGTTGTCCGACACCCAGGTTGTCACCAACCCCATACTCTCATCCCTTCTTCATCTTGTACTGAATCACAGAAAAGTAGGCGCCCTGCGGGTCGGCCAGGACCGCGAAGCGGCCTACGTCGGGGATGTCGCGAGGGGGGACCTGGATCTTGGCGCCGAGCTCGGCGGCTTTCTTGACCGTCGCTTCAATGTCCGTCACCGTGATATATGTGCCCCAGTGCGGCGGTACGCCCGGCGGGACTTCCTTCGGCATGTTCATGATGCCGCCGACCGGCTCGCCCTGCACCTTTACTACCGTGTAGGTCTGATCGCCCATCGACATCGGTTCGAGCTGCCAGCCGAGCAATTGCGAGTAGAACTGCTCCGCGGCCTTCTGGTCGGTGGTCAACAACTCCATCCAGCTAAACGCCCCGTGCGTCTCGAAATGATTCTGCATAGCCGTGCCCTTTGTATATGCATTCTCTGCATCAGAGACCTGCGTCAACACTTTCTATAGTCAAGACCGGCTGTCAGCCGGAGTCAACCCGGACGCGTCTTCATCAAGCGCCACGGTGCTGATCCCGCCAGGGGAAGCAGGGCCATCGAGGTTCACTTTGCCTGGGGTCGTGGCCAGCCCGTCAATCGGCGTTGGCCGGGACCGCTGCGGATTGGGGCGTCATAACGGCGGCGTGTTTGACGGCGATGGCCTGGGCCCTTGCCGAGGACTTGTCGAACGTGCCCATCATCAGGCGATAGATATCAGTGTTGTCCAGCGTGCCTTGGATCTTGTCGGCGCCGACGCCCCAGGCATACAGCGGCACACGGGCGTTGGTGTGGCCGTTGGACGACCAGGTAACTTCAGGCAGGTTGCCCTTGCCGCGACCTTCGATGACCTTCAGGCCGCCGGTCTCATGGTCGGCGGTAACCAGCACGAGCGTGTCCTTGCGATTGCGGGCCCAGTCCATGGCGACCTTGACAGCCTTGTCGAACTCGACCGTTTCGGGAACGGAGCGGGCCAGATCATTCTTATGCGCAGCCTTGTCGATCAGGCCGCCTTCGACCATCAGGAAAAAGCCCTTATGGTCCGTCGAGAGCATCCGCAGGGCGACAGCGGTCATCTGCGACAGGCTGGGCATGGCGAGCATGTTGGCCTCGGCGGGTTGGGTAGCGGCGGCGGCCTTGTCCGCCTCGTAGGGCATGTTGCTCAGGCCGAAGATGCCGAAGACGTGGCCAAACTGGCCCGGCTTCAGGGCCAATAGCTGTTCGCGGTCCGTTACAGCTTTGTAGCCGGCCGCCTCGACCATACCGGGCGTCAGCATGAGCGGCCACTTGGTATACCCGCCACCCAGGATGACATCCGGCCGGACCGTCTTGAGATAACAGTCGAGGATCTCGGCGGCATTGCCCCGGGCTTTGCTATGGGCGCCGAAGCCGGCGGGCGTGGCATCGGTGATGTAGGCGGTGGTAACGAGCCCGGTCCGCTTGCCGTCGGCTGCGAACGACTCCAGCACCGTCTTGTATGGGTGGCCGTCACCCGGCAAGGCGAGGCTGATCACGCCGTTAAAGACCTTGTGGCCGGTCGCCATGGCGGTTGCCGCGGCGGCTGAATCGGTCACGTGCACTCGGCCTCTTTTGAGGTGTGCCGGAAAGACGGAGATCGTCTGCACATTGCCCTTGTACGGCAGGGTCTGGAGGAACAACGAGCCGGACCGGCCGTTGGCGTATAGCCCGGCAGCCTTGACCTGCTGGAAGCCCATACCGTCGCCGATCATGAGGATGACGTTTTTCGGCGGCGTCGGGGCCGGACGCGTGGCCGCAGCACAGCCACAGCCGAAGCCATAGCAGAGCGCCAAACCGATTGCCAGGCAAACATGCGTGCCGAACCTGCGCATCAGACTCTCCTTACTGAGGCAATACAGACCAAATGTCGGTCAAGGACCGGTTTCAGTAGACTACCGGCTTGGGCTGCATTGTGCCAACGAATGTGAGGACCATATGAGGCTGCCGCTCTTGCGGGTGGAAAATGCGAAGGGGATCTGCCCCGGGGCGCACACCGTCCTTCCTCGCGGGTGGTGAGTGCAATCGTCCTGAAAAGAGAATTACTTGGGCGGCACGGGGTTGCAGACGGATTCCGATACCCGGTATACTGCTTTTTTCGCAGGTCAGTTGCAGGGGGACTGTACCGTTATCGAAAGGGCGCGAATCATGCGGTTTACAGGTGTCATCATACTGGCCGGGGCGTGCGTGCTGCTAAGCCTGTCGATGGGCATGAGCGGCTGCCAGCCGATCATCAACAACTCATATTCGTCCGGGGATCTTCTGGACCTGTCGAGTTCGCGCGACATCTTGTTCTGGTATGGCAATTCGACATTCACGATTACGAGCCACACCGGCCAGATCCTGCTGATCGACCCGTTCAATCCGCAGACGGCCGGCCTGCCGAGTTATACCATCGCACCGGACCTGGTGCTGATGACCAGCAACGATGCGGACGTCTCGGACACGACCCATTGGTGGAAGAACAGCCCGACCATCGTGCGGGGTGTGGATGAGGCGGGCAGCGTGGCGAGCATCGACCGGGACTATGGTGCGTTTCACGTGACGGCGGTGCCGTCGCTGCACGGGTGCCGGCTGGCGAGACACCCGCAGCCAACGCGATCTTCGTGATCGACGTGGACGGCTTCCGCATCGTGCATATGGGCCATTTCGGGCAGGACCAGCTGGACGAGACCCAGCTGGCGGCGATCGGCAACGAACCGGACTTCCTGCTGATTCCGGTGGGCGGGGCCGATATGACGATCGACGGCCAGACGGCCGCACAGATCGTCGATCAGTTTTACGTGCATTACGTGTTGCCCATGCACTTCCGCATCCCGGAAGTCACCGGCGAGCCCAACGATAATCTTGACACGGTCGACGAGTTCGTGGACTGGTTCCCCCGCGACGCGCTGCCGGAGATCAGCAACGGGATCAGCCTGTATAACTCGCGGATCGGCACGTACCCGTCGCTGCTGATGATGGACTACCACATGTCGCTGTATTGAGCGGAAGTTGATGCGGCGACGGCCGGGGAGCCGCCGTAGCGGAATTCTTTCTCCGGCGAGAGGCAGGAATTGGCGCCGGCGCCGGCGCGGCGCCGGTTCTGCGCCGGTTCTGCGCCGGTTTCTGGCCGGTTCTGCGTCGGTTTCGGGTTGGTTCTGTTCCGGTCCTGCGCTGGTTTTGCGCCCGACGGGCCGGACGCCCAGTGCATTGCGACAGCGTATCTAACTTGCCCCTGCCTGCCGTTCTCGGCATCATATGTACTTTGGCCAAACTGAGATGCAGGAGTGCGGCAGTATGCAGTATCGCCGATACGGCAGTAACGGACCAGAAGTGTCGGCTTTGGGCCATGGCGTGATGCGCCTGCCAATGCGCAAGGACAAGCTCAACGCCAGCAAGTCGCAGCGGTTGCTCCGCCGGGCTCTGAAACTCGGCGTAAACTTCCTCGACAGCCATCACCTCTACCAGAACAGCCTCAGCGAGGTGGCGATCGGCCGGGCGATCAGGGGCTTCAAAGGGCCCCGGCCGCTGGTCATCCAGACCAAGACGCCTTTCTACCAGGACAAGCCGGTCGACCATTTCAAGCGGCTGCTGGATGAGGCGATCGAGAAACTCGGCGTCGCGCCGATCGACTACCTGCTGTTCCACTCGATGAACATGACCATGTTCAAGAAGCGCGGCAAACAGTTCCTTCGTTTCACCGACTGGGCGATCAAGCAGGGGCTGATCCGCCATCGGGGGTTCAGCTCGCACGATTCGGTCGAGCATATCAAGCAGTTCGTCGACACCGGTGAGTTCTCGGCGATGCTGCTGAGCTACAACTGGCTGAACCGCAACATGGCAGAGTGCATCGGCTACGGGGCCGAGCGCGGGATGGGCGTGTCGATCATGAACCCGATCGGCGGGGGGCAGCTGTCCATGTCGCACCCGCAGATTCTGCGGCTGCTGCCCGGCGCAAATCAGCAGCCGAGGTCGGCCTGCGGTTCGTGCTGGGTACGCCGGGCGTGGCGGCAGCCCTTTCAGGGATGAATGAGACCGAGCAGATCGACGAGAACGTCCGCGTCGCCAGCAAGAAAACACCGCTTAGCGAACTGCAGCGCACGGCGATGACGAAACGCCTGGCGGCCGCCAAGAAGGACCTGGACGCGTTTTGCACGTCGTGCGGCTATTGCGGGCCGTGCCCGTCCGGTGTCGACATCCCCGCGAGTTTCCGCCTGCTGCACAGCGCGACGTACTTCGGCCTGACGGAGTACGCCAAGCGGCAATACAAGTGGCTGATCAACCATGACAAGAGCGGCCACTCGTGCGTCCAGTGCGGCCAATGTCTGCCGAAGTGCCCGAACGACGTGCCGATCATCGATCGTCTGGCTGAGGCGGCGAGGCTGCTTTCATGAGCGATGCCGTTGCGGCTCCAGACGAGCAACGGACCGGCGCAGCGCGGCCCGAGACACAAGATAGCCCGCTGGCAACCACAGCCAGCCCGTCGGCCAATACCTCACCAGTTGGCAGCAAGAGGCTAACGATCCTCCTGCGCCGGATCCACATGTATCTCGGCCTGTTTCTCATGCCTTGGGTGATCGTTTACGGTCTCAGCGCGATTGTCATGAATCACCTGCCCTTTTTCCGGGACTGGTACGGCAAGGACTGGGGTCGGTTCGTCGTCGACAACCAAACGACCTGGGACAATCCCTTGCCAGCCGGCGCCGACGCCCAGGCCGTAGCCTCCGCCATTTTGCAGGACCTGAATCTGGACGGCGCGCACTGGATCAACGCCAGGCGCAACGGCAGCCGGATCACGATTCACCGCAACGGCGTGATCTATCCGCGCCGGATCACCTATAGCCCGGCAGACGGCAGGATCATCATTGAACGCCAGGTCTTCCAGTGGCCGCTGTTTCTCCGCAGGCTGCACGTTCGACGAGGCTATGGGACGGGCTACCTGGCTGATAACGTATGGGCCCTGGTGGTAGACCTGTTCATCGCAGCCGCGCTGGCATGGGGCGGGACCGGGTTGTGGACCTGGTACAAGATGAAGAAGACGCGAACATGGGGCGCGTTGTGCGCTGCGGTCGGGTGTGTTCTGTTTGCTGTTTTCCTGGTAACGATCTAGAGCGTACGTAATTCAGGTGTAACGTGTCCCGGATCGAACAGACGCTGCCCGCAAGCGGGCAGGCTAAATGCGGCCGGATCGCTGGGCATGATACGCTGCACCTGGATTCATCGTGCTCCAGCCTGCGAGTATGGCCATGAGCGTTTCGCTTTTTTTGCGACGACTGCACCTGTACCTGGGCATGGCCCTGGTGCCGTGGTTTTTCATGTATGCCATCGGGGCGATGATCCTCAACCACGGCCAGTTCTTCGAGGACCTGTGCAAGTCGGACCAGCCCCTCTGGACGGTTCGGCACGAGCGGGCATATCAACGCCCCGTGCCGAAACATGGCGATCTTCGGCCGGCGGGGCAGGCGATCCTGCACGACTTCGGGCTCGACGGCTGGTCGTTCTGGTGCTACAAGCCTGGCCGCAGCGAGTCTGCTCGTCCACGCGTACAAGTTTCTTTCCGCGACGGAGGTCGTCTATCACATCGATCAGAACCGGGCGGAGGTTAGAGACCGGGATTTCCGGTGGAACCGCTTCCTGGCTGGCATGCACGAACGCGGCGGCTTTGAGCAGCCGGGCTGGTTGACCAAGGCGTGGGGGGTGATCGTCGACCTGGTCGGGCTGGCCGTGGTCGCGTGGGCGCGTAACGGGGCTGTATATCTGGTGGAGGAGTCGGCAGCGGCGAATGGCCGGCGGTCTCGTGCTGGCGGCGGGGGTGATCTGCTTCGTGACGCTTGTTGCCGTGCTCTGACGGGGCCGGATATCATAATAGCACCTTATTCGGAGACACTCATATGCCACTCCGGCATGAATGGCATACGCCACGCCTGATCATCCGGGAATTCCGCGAAGAGGACGCTGGCGGCTTCAGCGAGATGCAGACCGATCCGGAGGCCATGCGATTCCTCGGCGGGGTGTGGCCGGCCGACCGCGCCAGGCAGGTCATTCCGCAGATCATGCAGAACTACCGCGACAAGGATCTGGAATGGTATGCCGTCACGCGCAAGGAAGACGGCGCGTTCGTCGGCGTGTGTTTTGTCGCGCCGTTGGGGGAGAAATGGTGCACGGCCCTGGAGGTCGGCCCGCAGATCGAACTGGGGTACCGCTACGTCCGGCGGTTCTGGGGCAACGGCTATGCGACCGAGGCCGGTGCCGCCATGCTGAAATGGGGGTTTGAGGAACTGCAGTTGCCGCAGATCGTCGCCATCGTCAAGAAGGACAACGTGGCCTCGGACCGCGTGATCAACAAGCTCGGCATGATCTACCGCAAGTCTGTCGACAGGGACGGTGTGACGGCCAAGTACTATACGCTGACCCGAGACGAATACCTGGCGACACAGCGTGATCAGTAAGCCTTAGAGAATCCCTAATCCAGACGTAGCGGCCAACGACCATGGTCCTGCTGCGCAGGGCCATGCCACCCAACGCCGCAAACTATGCGGCAGGTTTCCTTTCGCGTAACTGCTGCGCCAACAGTATTTCTGATTGCTCGGCCATGCGTAAGATCGGGGCTCCGGGCGGTCGTTCGGTCTTCTTGTTCTTGGCGTTGCGGGCCTTTTTGCCGCCACGACGCTCATACGTATCCTTGATGCAGCCGCCCAGGCTCTGCTGCAGCCCGCCCTGCCGGTGACTCTTGGCGCCTTTGTCCATCGCCTGCTGAACCACTCGTAGCGAGGCCGCCACGCTCCAGGCGTTTAGCGGGCGGCCTTCCCGCCGCATCGCTTCCACGCACACCAGACCCAGCATCCACAGCCCCACCATCGTCCAATCCAACTCCACTTCGGCGTGACGGGGACTGTCGCTGAGCATCTTGCGACGCTCCAGCGTTTGCTTCAAGGCGCGATACAACAGTTCTACGCCCCACCGCAGCCGATACAGTCTGCCTGCCTGGGCGTCGCTCAACGGCTCTTCGTCCAGGATATTGCTCAGCAGATACACCCGCTTGTTTCGCTCGTCGCTCAGCACGATCAGCCGCAAAACCAGCGGCGCAAGACCTTTCTTCTGCTCCCGCGACGGCCAGAGATACACGATCCCCTCGCCTTTGTGCTCCGCATACCCCAAGCCCTTTAACAGCCGCACGTTACTGCCCACGCGGATGATGAAATCGATCCGGCGAGACAGCAACTCCTGTAACATCCCATAGCCCGTATATCCCGCATCCGCCAGCAGCGTCGCCTTGGGCGGCAGCAGGTCGAGCATCTCTTGCAGATGGCTCCGCTCGCTGCTGCGGCTGTCGCCGCGTCGCCAGCCCCAGATCAGCCCTGTGCCTGCATGAAACAGCGTCGTCACCAACTGCTGCGGGCCGGTCTTTTTCTTGCCCGCACAGCCGAAGGCTTCTTCGTTGGCCGCTGTCATCGGACAGTCCATCCGTGAACCATCGACCCCAAAGACCACCCGACCCTCGACCCGCCAGGCTGGCTCGGCTATCTGAGCCACCACCCTGCGGAACGCCGGGCACACCACCGCCAGCAAGCCCGCCGACCGTCGAACCAGCGCCGCCATGAAACCCTGGTAACTCTTTCCCGGCCGACGACGGCTGGAGTACATGCCCACCGTAGCCTCTCGTGCCTTGCTGAAGCGATCCTTGAGGCTCTTGCCATGGGCCCAGCACATCATGACCGCGCACATCACCAGCAGCCGCGGCACCCAGCAGAGCCTTCGACTCTCCATCTGCAGCGGCAAGCCCTGGTGGGGCAAGCAGCGTCCCATGGCCCCCAGCAGTTGCTGATGGAACGATTCCTTGTAATACTGGCGGACAAATTGAGCAGGATTCACCTTTGGCCTCCTTTCCATTGGCTATTGAACACAACCAATATACGAGAGGAGGCCAAAAAATGCGCCGACGATGTCGTCTTATCTCCTTATCTTATAAAGACTTCCACCCACCACTCCGGCCTGGACGTTTACGGCGTTGAGTGGCACCCTGAATCCCAGCAGCCCCGCACGCTGCACCTGGATTCAGTTCGCTCTAGTCCGGGTAGATCATCTTGCGGGTGACGCCGCCGTCGATGATGACGTTCTGGCCAGTAATGAAGCCGGCCTCGTTCGAGCAAAGGAACAGGACCACCGCGGCAATGTCTTCAGGCTTGCCCACCCGGCCTGCCGGGTGGAACCGGTCGTCAAGATCGCGGACGTCCGACTCGCGCGGAGTCTTCTTCCAGCCGGATACGTCGATCCAGCCGGGACTGATGCAGTTGACCCGTACGTCGGGCCCGAGGCTGATGGCCAGAGAGTGCGTCAGGCTGACGATGCCGCCCTTGGAGGCCGAGTACGACTCGGTGTTCGGCTCGGACATGAAGGCACGGGTCGAGGCGATATTGACGATCGCCCCGCCGGCGGATCGCAGGTGCCCGGCGGTGTACCTGGCGAACAGGAAGATGCTGGTCAGATTGGTCGCCAGGACGCGGTTCCATTCTTCGAGCGTGAGATCCTGCACGGGTTTCCAGATGCCGATGCCCGCGTTGTTGATGACGAAGTCGATATGACCGAAGGCACCGACGGCGGCATCGACACATGCGCGGACGGACTCTTCATCGCCCGCGTCGCAGTGAACGAACTTCGCCTCGCCGAGACTGGCGAACTCGGTTTCGGTCTGCCGGCCGGCCTCTTCGTCGACTTCGGCGATAACAACGCCGGCCCCCGCCTTGAGAAACGCCTGGACGATCGCCTTGCCGATGCCTTGGCCGCCGCCGGTGACTATGGCTGTTTTGCCCTTCATCGCACCCTTTCCTCCCTGGCACTATGCGTCCTGCATTATGCGACCGCAACGCCGACCAATGCTATCCACGACAGAGAACGACAGCAAGGATGCTGCCGCCGTCGTACCCGCGGCACCTTGAAGGCCCCGGTGCTGCGGGCATAATGCAGGAAAGAGACGGCGGCGGTTGTTAGGCCGGGAGTGCTGTGTGTGGCGCAAGACTGCCGACGGCATCAACACTGCCGAAAGAGTGGGTTATTCACAATGTGTTATCTATCTGTTGTTGCGGCCATGTGTGCAGCGTCACTGGCCGCCTTCGGAGAACAGCCGTCACAGGAGGCTGCCGCCATGAACCGTATCGTGCAGCGGTATCGTTCATTCCTGGTCCAGAGTTACAAACCCAGCGAGGACCATGCAGAGCAGTACGCCGCCAGTCTATCAAAGGATGGCACGTGGGCGGACATCGACTATGGTAGTCGCCACCGGGCCGGATGGCAGCCGGCCTCGCACCTGACGCGGGTCCGGGTGATGGCGATGCGCCTGGCAGCTGGCCGACAGACAGGCCCCGAGACCGAAGCACTCCACCAGGCGATCGACAGGGCGCTGGATCACTGGTTCGCGAAACGATACCAGGCACCCAACTGGTGGTGGAACGAGATCGGCGTGCCGCGGGCCATGCGCGACATCGTCGTTCTGCTGAACAACGACCTGAACGGCCCACGCAGGCAGGCGGCCATCGAGGTCATCGGCCAGTATCGCGTCAGCGGGACCGGGGCGAACCTTGTATGGACGGCGGAACTGGCCCTGCACCAGGGCTGTCTTACCGGTAATGCCCCGCAGGTGGCAGAGGCCGCGAAACGGATCTGGAACGAGGTCACGATCGGGCAGCCCGAGGGCATCCAGAACGATTACAGTTTTTTTCAGCATCACCAGCGGCTCCAGACGTTTCACTATGGGCACGCCTTCCTGGACGTCGTCGCCAAGCTCGCATGGCAGAACCGGCAGACGCCCTGGAGCATTCCGGCGGACAAGCGTGATATCCTCAGCAGGTACATCCTGGAAGGCCCGCAGTGGATGTGCCAGGGCATCTATACCTGCCCCGGCACCATGGACCGGGCGAGCAGTCGCCAGAACAGTCTGCGGTCAGCCGACCTGCGAACCATCCTTTCGCTGTGGCGCGAGGTCGACCCGCAGCGACGCGAGGCAATCGACCGGTTCCTGGCCCGGCAGAACGGCCAGGGCGAGCCGCTGTGCGGGTTCAAGTATTTCCCCGATGCGGATTTCACCGCGTACCACCGTCCCGAATGCAGCGTGTTCCTCAAGACCATCTCCTCGCGCACGCGGTTTACCGAATCGATCAACGGGGAGAACCTTAAAGGTGCTGCCTATCTCAACTGCAGCGACCATTACGTGCTGCGCGACGGCCAGGAGTATTTCGACCTGCCGCCAGTGTGGGACTATAAACGACTGCCCGGGCTGACGCTGCCGGCGTTCGATACGGACCAGCAGCGATGCGAGTTTGTCGGGGGCCTTGGCGACGGCCAGAGCGGTTTGACCGCGATGGATTATGTCCGTGGCGGCGAGAAGGGGGCCCTGAAGGTTCGCAAACTGTGGGCGTTTCACGGCGACCTGGTCGTTTGCCTGCTGGCTGGCTGGCGGGTCAGTCCGGCGAGCCAGGTGACTACCGCGATCGAGCAATGCAGACTACGCGGCAACGTGCAGACAGCGACGGCTGATGGACACGTCAAGACATTGACGAAAGGCAAACACCAACTGGGGGACGTGCGATGGATTCTGCATAACGGCATCGGCTACATCCCGCTGGGACACTGCCTGGTCAATGTGTCCCTCGGAGAGGCTACGGGTTCATGGCACCAGATCAACCGGCAATACCCCGACGAGAAGGTACACGAGCCGGTGCTGCGTATCGAAATGCAACATGACAAGGCGCCGAAGCCAACGGGGTTCATCATCATGCTCGGGGCCAACAAGGCCTCGCTGGAAAAGCTGACCAGCAAGCCTACGTGGCAGATCCTGCACAACGATGACGCATGCCAGTGCATCCGCTTCGGCAAGGATCTGACCATGGCCGGCTTCTACAAGGGGTACCGAGGGCACGATCCGAGCATCGCTGTCAGCAAGCCATGCCTGGCGATGTGGTCGCAGACGGAGATGCGCCTTTGCGACCCGACTCACAAGGGCGAGGAGGTCGCCGTGACCTGGCAGGGTAGCCCGCAGAAGGTCAGGTTGCCGGAGGCCGGCCGGGCTGCGGCCGTGCAGATGCACCAGTAGGCGGATCCTCAGCCAGCCTCCTCAACCCCAAAGTCGCGGTTATTTGGCCGGCGCCGGCTCGGGCACGACACCGGCCGCATCGATGATCGCGCCGGCTGCGCGGAGGTGGTCCTGTAACGTGCCGGTATCGAGGCTTCGCGGCGGGCAGTTTGCCTGAATGCTCAGCGCCGCAGCCACACCGGCGGCTTCACCAAGGACGCCGCACTGCGGCATGACCCGTGTGCTGCCGAGGGCACGATGCGTTACGCTGATGCACCGGCCCGCAACGAGCAGATTATCGATTTTCTTAGGCACGATGCAGCGATAGGGCATCTGGTATTTGAAGCCGGGATGCGGCCGGTACGTTTCCGCGTCCATGCCGGGGCCGGTGCAGTTGTGGACGTCGATGAAGAACGAGCCGTAGCCGATGGAGTCGGGCCAGTCCTTTTCCGCCAGGATATCCTCATCGGTCAGGACGTACTCGCCGACGATGCGGCGGCTCTCCCGCGTGCCGAGCAGCGACGCTGTTGAGATGAGGTAGCAGTCTTCCATGCCGGGGATGTACTTGCGGAAGACGGGGATCATGTGGAAGGCCTGACGCCTGCCCTCGATCGTCGCGTTGGTGATGCTCTCGGCACTGGTCGGATTGCAAGCGACGATGTGCGTGAAGTTCTGACCAACCTGGTCCGGCCGGGTGGGTGTCCACCACCAGCCCATGATCTGGCTCTGGAAGGGCTCCATGTCGCCATTGGCCTGCGCCTTCGCCCAGACCGGTTGGAGTCTGTGGTCCTGACCGTGACGAAAGGCCTGGACCTTCTGCCAGTCGACGCCGCCGATCGTGAACATCAATGTGCAGGGCTGGACCGCGCCGTCACCCGGCCGACCCATCTCGAACGGTGCGCCGGCAGAGGCGGCCACGTCGGCATCACCGGTAGCATCAACCACGCGTTTGGCGAGCACCGCCTGCCGGCCCGACTTGTTCTGGATATATGCGCCGACGCACACACCGTCCTTAACAATCGCATCGGCGAAGAGGGTGTGGTAAAGCAGGCGGACGCCCGCCTCGGCCGCGATCTGCTCCAGGGCCAGTTTCAGCCCATCCAGTTCGAAGTCGCAGTTGCCGCGGCGGTAGACGCCGTAGCCCATCTTGACGACGCGGCCAGCCATCTCGAAGGGCACGCCACCGACGACGCGCTCGTCGGTGCCCCAGGAAGTATACAGACAGAGGTGGTTGTGGCCGCCCGCGGTAGCGATACCGCCCAGGCAGTTGGTCTGCTCGATAAGCAGGACCTTGGCGCCGGCGCGGGCAGCGGCGATCGCGGCACAGAAACCAGCGGGCCCGCCGCCACAGACCAATACATCAACGTCGGCATAGACGGGAACATCGCGAGTAAGATCGGGCACCGTTCGAGACATATATTCCTCCTGGCACGTATCGTCGCCACTGCGTCTGAAAGGCCGCAATATCCCAGGCAATCTGCCTGCAGCCTTTGCACGACAGACGGATAGGCAACGATGTTACCACAGGCGATCGCGACCGGCTACGGGGCCCCGGCTTGACGAGCCAGTAAGGTGCAATAGACTGCCCGCACAGGCTATTGGCGGCCGAGCGACACGCCGAAGCACCTTCGACAAGGTGCCGGCTCGCGTCCGACGGCGCTGACGGGAGAACAGTTCATGCATCGCAGGCCAGTGGTAAGCGGTTGGGCCCTCTTGACGGTGGCGGTAATCGGCGCTCTTGCCCTGGCTTGGCGCCCGGCTCAAAGCACCCCGTCGTCGGCCGCCGCCCAGGTGCCTTCGCCGACTCACGAGGCCGCAGTACCGTCGGGCAGCATGGCGACCCCGAGCGCCCGGCAGCTAACCCAGGCGGCTGGCGGCGCCGACGGCGACCTGGCCGGCCAGAAGATCGGCCCCGGCAAGGCGACCGTACTGGGCATCGTCGAAGGACTGACCGAGTATCTGCCCGTTTCGTCGACCGGCCACCTCATCCTGACCAGCTACTGGATGGGGCTGTCAAAGGAAACGGACCAGCCGGGCGCGTTCGGCGGTCACAGGATCGACTCGTCGCCGGCGGTCGATGCCTTTGAGATCGTCATCCAACTCGGCGCTATCCTGGCGGTGCTCGGCCTGTACCGCAAACGCGTCGGCCAGATGGTCCACGGCCTGGCCGGAAAGAGCAGTGATGGTCTGCGACTGGCGATGCTGCTGTTCGTGGCGTTTCTGCCGGCGGCGGTCGTCGGGCTGGCGCTTCACAAGAAGATCGAAGAGCACCTGTTCGGGCCGATGCCGGTGGTCATCGCCCTGGTCGTCGGCGGCATCCTGATGATCGTGGTGGAACATTACTTCTGGACACGTCGCAAGGACCGCATTCATGCCGCCTTGCAGACACGGCCGCTCACACCGGTCGGTACCTCCCGGGCGAATTCGACCGGGCCGATGGTTAACACGCTATCGACTGAGCCGGCCATCGCACGCTTCACGAAGGTCGATACGATGCTGGTGGGCCAGGCGCTGTTCATCGGCTGCGCCCAGTGTCTGGCGATGTGGCCGGGGACGTCCCGCAGCATGATCACGATCCTGGCGGCGCTGGTGGTCGGGCTCGACATGATGGCGGCGGCGGAATTCAGCTTCCTTTTGGCGCTGCCGACGCTGGGGGCGGCGACGCTGTTTTCGGGATATAAGCACTGGCACGAGCTGATGCAGTGTACGGGCATCGGCGGCCTGCTGGTGGGCTTGATTGTCAGCGGCATCGTAGCTGCATTGGCGGTCAAGTGGTTCGTCCGCTTCCTGACCCGGCGCGGGCTGATGCCGTTCGGCGTGTATCGAATCATCATCGGGCTGGTGCTGCTGGGGTACTTCCTGCGGTAGGGTAAGAAGGCAGAAGACAGAAGGCAGAAGACAGAAGACAGGAGACAGGAGACAGAAGACGGGAGCCAGGAGGCAGGGGACAGTGGGGACGAGACGGGGGATGGCTGCGCTTGCGGGGGCGGCGACGCGTGGTGTAACGGTAGAGTGCTTGTCACGGCCAGCTCGGTTCGACCTGGAACTCACTTTTCTGAACGGGTGACCTACAATCATGTGTCACAGGCCTGTTCAGGGAAAAGGAGGATTCCGGAAATGGCTCTTGAGATCACTAAGGTCGACGTGTGGGCGGGCGAGATCGAGGATCGGCCGGGCGGGCTGGCTGAGACGCTCCAGCGACTGTCGGACGCCGGGGCAGACCTGGAGTTCGTCATCGCCAGGCGGCAACACCAGCAGCACGAGAAAGGCGGCAAGGGGTTGGTGTTCGTGGCGCCGCTGAAGGGCGTCAAGCAGGCGCGGGCGGCTGGCGATGCGGGGCTGGCCAAGAGCGATACGCTCCACTCCGTGCGTCTGGTCGGCCGGAATAAGCCCGGCATGGGGGCACACATCAGCAGGGTCATCGCCGAGGCCGGCATCAACATGCGAGGCCTTTCCGCGGCGGCGATCGACAGCAAGGCGGTCGTTTACTTCGCCTTTGACAGCGATGCCGATGCCAGGAAGGCAGCCAGCATCCTCAAGAAGGAATTCGGGGGCAAGTAACATCCCCACACTGAGGGCTATCGCCGAGCGACAGGGCATTGTCTTCAAGACGTCGCCGCGAGTTCAACGGAATGCGAACGTCTGTCGAGCAGGAGATCCTTCGCTGCGATCAGGATGACAAACCGGGAAAGCCATCGTCCCCAACCTGCAAATGACGGTGACGGGCTCCTTGACACAAACGAGCGGTCTGTACACGCTTGTATCATCTTTTCAAGGAGCGATCGCCATGGCACTGTGTCAGGTTCAGTGGTTCAGCCAGGTACTGGGTAAGGCCGTCGGAACGAACATTCTTCTGCCTGACGTAGGCAAACCACCGTACGCCACGTTCTACCTTCTGCACGGGCTGAGCGACGATTACACCATGTGGCTGCGGCGAACGCGCATCGAATGGTACGTCCGCGACCTGCCGCTGATGGTGGTCATGCCCGACGGCTACCGCGGCTTCTATACCGACAACGAGACCGGCCCCGCATATGCCAGGTACATGGCGGAGGAACTGGTCGACTTTGTCGAGCGGAACTTCCCTGCCCGGCGATCTCCAACTGCCCGCTGCATCGGCGGTCTGTCCATGGGCGGCTATGGGGCTCTGCGGCTGGGTCTGGGTTATCCGGGCACGTTCGCCAGTGTCAATAGCCATAGCGGCGCACTGATGCATGGACGGACCGCGGACCGGTGCGAGACCACGGATGTGGCAGAGTTCCGCCGCATCTTCGGGGCTCGACCCAAAGGCACCTCTCATGACCTGACGTATCTCGCTCAGAAGGCCAAACGCGCAGGCAAGCTGCCGAAGATCCGCATCGACTGCGGCACCGAGGATTTCCTGCTCGAAGACAATCGGCAGTTTCACGCAATACTCAAGCAGATGAAGGTTCCCCACGAATACGCCGAATACCCCGGCACGCACATATGGGATTACTGGGACACGCATATCCAGGAGGCGCTGGAGTTTCACGCGGGCAACCTTCGCCTCAGAAGGCAGACGAAGTAGTGGCTCATTGCGAGGCAAGCGACTGCATCGCCCACTTGCCGGTCAGTGCGCATGAAGCCGTAGACGTCCGTGCCGGCTGTGACATAGCACCAGTCTTCCATCACTTCCGGCCGGGCCTGCACGCCTTCGGGCAGATCGAGCACGTCCCATGTCCCCCGCGGCGCACTGAAGGCATAGATGCGGCGATTCGCCTGAAACAGCGCTACGATATCGCCGGTGAACGGCTGGATCGGCTGCCTGGCAGCGGCCGCCAGGGACTGCAAGTACCACTGGCCGGTGAACTTGCTGTAGGCCCACACGTCACGATTGTTCGGCGAGACGACCACGACCAGCGATCCGCCCGGCACAACGGTCGGTGTGAACGTTTTGACGGCAATCGAACGCCGGGATTGCGCCCAGACAACCGCAACGCCGACAACCAGCAGAACCAGGCCGGTAATTGCAAAGAGGCTTCGCCAGCGATTCATCGTGCGTCTCCTTTCGGGGACGTGTCGCCAGCAGCGGCTGAACCCGCCTCGGTCCCCAACCAATCATATGGGGCCACGTTCTTCGGGCGTGCAGGAATGATGCGCGTCCACTGACAGCCGCCCTGAACGTGACAGCGGGGCTGGCCAGCACTAAAATCCTCCTACTATGGCTACTCTACAGAAAACAGTGTTCGGAACCTTGCCCGCGGGCGAGCCCGTCGACCTCTTCACGCTGACCAACCCGGCGGGCATGACCGCCAGGCTGACCAACTTCGGCGCGATCCTCACGCAGCTGCACGTGCCGGACAAGGCGGGCCGGCTGGCCAACGTCGTCCTCGGCTTCGACAACCTCCAGCAATACGTAGCCGACCACCCCTACCTGGGCACCACCGTTGGCCGGGTCGCCAACCGCATCGACCACGGCCGGTTCGCCCTCGACGGCAAGGCGTACCAGCTCGCGCAGAATGATCACGGCGTGCACCACCTTCACGGCGGGACCAAGGGTTTCGATAAGGCGCTTTGGCACGCGGAACCGTTCGCAGATGCGGGCGATGCCGGTGTAATCCTGACCTATCGCAGCCCCGACGGCGAGGAAGGCTATCCCGGCAATCTCGATGTTACGGTAATCTACACGCTGAACGATTCAAATGAATTGAAGATCGAGTATACCGCCACCTGCGACAAGCCAACGCCCGTCAACCTGACGAACCACAGTTACTTCAACCTGTCGGGGGCTGGCAGCGGCGACATTCTCGACCATCGAGCTGATGATCGAAGCCGATCGCTATACCCCAGCCGACGAAGAATTGATCCCCACCGGGCAGATCGCCCGCGTGGCTGGCACACCGTTCGACTTCACGAAGCCCACGCCGATCGGCGAGCGAATCTCCGAGATCCCCCCGGGCTACGACGTCACCTACGTGCTCGACAGCGGCGGCGGCGCCCTTGCTCTGGCGGCTCGCGTCCGCGACCCGAAGTCCGGCCGGACGATGACCATCCTGACCACCGAGCCGAGCATTCAGTTGTACACCGGCAACTTCCTGGACGGGTCAATCGAGGGCCTCGGCGGCGCGTATACCAAGTACGCCGGTCTGTGCCTGGAAACGCAGCACTTCCCGGACTCGGCCAACAAGCCGGACTGGCCCTCCATCATCCTGAGGCCGCACGAGCATTACAGCCACGTCACGGTGCACCGTTTCGCCGTCTAGATAACCGTGCACGATCACGCGCCTGGCAACAACCATGGCCCTGCAACGGCGCAGGGCCATGCCACCCACGTCAAGGTGGCCGGACACTGCTTGCGGCGCGGAATCACGCACAGCGATCTAGCCGGCGAAACAATGCTCGTTGACCTGCAACGGACAACAAACCACGGACAACGGACATCTGTCAGAACAGCACCGGCTTGTCCAAGGCCCGCCGGATCACCTGCATCTGGCCAACGTGCATCGTCGCATGGCTGGGGATGAGCATCGCCAGATGCCCCTGCGTCGGACAGCGCTTGCGGAGCCGGTCGGGGAACGAGTCAGGCAGAGGCGCATCCAGCTCCGCCAGATTGACCTCCATGATCCAGCGAACCGTAGCCGCGCGAACTTTGGTGAGAAGGTCCAGCAGTTCGTCCTTCTTGGGAAACTTCGCCGGATCATCGCAGCATGTCATGTCATGGCCGAAGGTCTTGTCGAAGTTCGCCGGCAATGTCACCGCGACGTTCGGGGCGACCTTCCCGATCATGCGGGCCTCGGTCTCGACGATGTGGCCGAGCTGCCACATGGCATGGTTCGCGCCAGGGACAGGGCGCCGCATCATGTCGTCATCGGAGAAGTCAGCCACTGTCATCTTGACCATTCCCAGGTTGCTCTCAAACGCCTCCGCGAGCATCTGTGTATGACGCATATGTCACTCCTTTCGTCTCTGGTTACTATCATAGCAGCCGTAACGGCACGGCACGAGCCGCGCGACGGATGATCGGCGACGCCTGCCGCGTCACCGCTGCGCTTTCCTGTCCCTGTTTGCGTGCGCAAGAGCTAGCCGGCGTGCGAAGCCGCCCTCGCTTGCTCGCCAAAATCACGTCTGGCCCGGATCCAGCCGGTCCGCTCGTCTTGCTCGGTAAGGATCAGCCTCTCGGCGATCCGTGCATCCTGGCGGAACATGTCGCGAACCAGGTCAGGGCAATTGCACTGCCGGCTGCGGTGCAGGAGCACGATGTGCGATGGCAGCGGCGAACCCTTCTTTTCGCAGCGGTTGAGAATATGGCGCACCGCCGCAAACGACTGCTGGTTGGACAAGTGGCCCGATCCGCCCATCACGCGATGCTTGAGTACCCAGGGGCGGTCGCTGTCCATCTGCATCTGTGGGTCGTAATTGCTCTCCATGGCCAGCACGTCGAGATCTTCGAACAGTTCGAAAAGGCCCGGCGGCACACTGCCCAAGTCTGTCGCATAGCCGACACGACAACCCTCCTGGCAGATCAGGAAACCGTGCGAACCCGCCTGGTCGTGCGGCAGGCCGATCGGCTGGACGTCAACGCCATCGACCGGCTGGAACGCATCGCCCTCGAACGGCCGGATGAGCGGCTGCAGCATCTCAACGCGGTCGTTCTTCAAGCCATTGCGACGCACGATGGCAAGGATCGGCTCGACGAGCCCGGCATGGCAGTGCAGCCGGATATTCCGCCGAAGAATCGTATTGATCCAGTTGGGATTGAAGTGGTCGCGGTCGATATGCGTCAGGCAGATGGCGGCAATATCGTCGACACCTGCGCCGCTTCCGGCCAGCCGGGCCGCCGTCGCCCGCGGGCCGAACCCTATGTCGATCAAGATAGTACCGCATCTGCCGCGAACGAGCGTGCTGTTGCCTGCCGAACCGCTACCCAGTACGCAAAGGTCAAGTGACATCCATGTCCCGCCTTCGAGGAGCCAACGCCGGCGTTACGGCTTCTTTCCCTTGTGTATCGCCGGCGATCCACATGCCGGCCGGTACCCGTGAAACCGTCTCTGCCGAAAGGCTGCATCTTACCGGCTCGCGTGAGCCCCGAAAAGACGGGGCGCAACATCCGGGACATTGGATAGCGCCGCGTATATCATTATCGCGAGTGATGCGACCGTGCCGGGCGGAACCGGCTGGAGTGACCTGTAACCGTCAGGGTCAGAGCGATGGCGAAATTCAGCGTGCAGTTGGAGGACGACCCGCAGGCCGTCATCGATAACCTCAAGAACCTCATCTCCCAGCACGGCGGCGTCCTTCAGGGCGATGCCAGCACCGGGTCGTTCGAGGGGATGACCCCGGCGGGCATGATCCGCGGCGTCTATGAGATCGCCGGCAGCACTGCCACGATCGACATCTACGACAAGCCGTGGTTGCTGCCGCAATCGATGATCGAGCAGGTCATGAAGGACTATTTCAAGCCCAAGCACTCGTAACGCGTAACACGGCCCTGCAATTGTCTTGCAGGGACATGCCCGCGAGCAGTATTAGCCAGTTCCAAGACTCTGCCCTATGGTGGCCGCTGGCAGCTTGTCTGCCGGTGAGAGGTCTTCAGACCACTTTGCAACGCTTTGAAACGTCCCCTATTACCTGGCCTTCTTGCGGCGCGTAGTGGCCTTTGCCTTGCTGCCGCCGCTCTTTTCCTGTTTGAGCCACTGCTGCTCCTGGGCGGCCCGCTTGCGGCTCTCGGCCATGTGCTGCCGGGTCTGGCGCTGCTGCTTGCGCTCGGCCTGGGCCTTCGCCCGGCGCGTCGCATCGGTCTCGCGGACGCGCGGCATCTTCTCCGGCCCTGCTGCGATCACACCGATATCGCCACGGATCGGCAGACGCTGGTCCACCGGCTGCAGACCAAACGGCTTATGCGGTTCGATCTGGTACCAGTAGGCCGTGCTCGCCCAGTCGTTGGCCAGGTGATTGGCGTGGCCGTGCTCCATCGTCACCAGGATCGACTTGCGGAAGTGGACCGGGTTGGTCAGGTGGAAATTGTAGCTCGGTCTGATAGCCGGGCACGTCGTGCTCGAACAGGCTCGACCCGTTGAACAGAAACGCGTTCTTCTGCATGCCCCACGCCTGGTTGAAGTAATCCTCCGAGCCGGTGCCGTGCAGGTCCGGCGGCCACTTGTAGCCATCGACCCAGATCATGTCGTCGCCTTCACCCCACCAGGTCTTCTGCAGGTTCGTCACGGACAGATTGCAGCCGATGTAGTGGCCGCGGCCCCTGGCGTCGAGAAACACGTAGTTGTCCTTGCCGTCGAGATTGGGGATATCGACATCGGGCGTGTTGACGCGGATGCCGTGGCCCCAGCCGGCGGTCGGATTCTCGCGACGCCATTGGGCGTGGAGGTAGGCGACATCGGTCTCCAGCGGTTCGTCGTAAGTTTCATAATCGATGTAGAAATACCAGCCGGCCGGCCATTCGCCTTCATTGACCAGTTCGACCTTCGCGTGGCTGGCAAAGGGCATCGGCAGGTAGCAGTTGAGGGCTGTCCCTCCGCCGAACTCGCCGTGGCGAGCCGTGCTGGAGCTGAACGGCAGGCTGCAGAAGTTCGACGCGATCGAATGCCCCAGGCAGAAGAAGTCGCCCAGCGGCACGTTGATGCTGGGGTTCTTCTCGCCGTCCCAGTAGATCCGCAGGACGAGTTTGCGGTACATATCGGGGTCTTGCACCATCGTGTCAGCCATACGGACCATCCGCATCGAGCCGGTCATCCAGATGTGCGTGATCGCGCCAGGACCGTCGATGTCCGCCAGCACGACCGCCGCACCGGGCAGGATCTGCCAGTTGTCCCGATTGCGGCCGCTACGATCCCAGCTGCTCGCCCGTAAGGCCCGCGCACCGCGCACCTTGGCCAGATTGCTCAGCATACCGCCGCCAAAGCCGTTCATAGGAGATCTCCGCTCTACACAGGGTTTCCGCGCAGAACTGGTGCGCCAGGATACCATAGTGCCCTGTCCTCGCAAACGCGTGCTGTCCACAAATCGGGCATCAGTAGCAGCCGGTTATCGCCCTGCCCATTTATCGATAAACAAGCCGGGCGCTAATACGCCTCTTGCAGCCGGCCCTTAGCATTCCCTCGGCCAGTGGGAGCAAGAGGCTGGACGAGGTCGTCGAGGTCGCGGCCCAGCACGGCAGGGAGGTCCTGCTGCTGAATGTCGGTGACCGGATGTACGCGGAGGCGCCCGACGTGGCGGCAGGTCCCATCCTCGATCTGCCGCTGGTACGGACTCCGCCAGGATCCGCATCCCCGCCTGGCACCACCGTGTCGAAACAAGAAAAGCACCCGCCTCCCAACCAGAATTGAGCACACAGGCAAATAAGGGGTGATGAAGACGTATCGTGCTACAAACAACGGACCACGGACAAAAGAACCTACAGCAGCGACGTGCTGAAATACCGCTCCACCCGATCCGGCAGGACCGTCGCGATGTTGCCCTTGACGTGTGCGCGCCAGCTGTCGAGCCGCCCAGACATTCGCACCGCTGGAGATCCCCACCAGCAACCCGAACTGCCTGCCGAGCTGCCGTGCGGTATCGATCGCGTCGCAGTCCTCGACCTCGACCACTTCATCGATCAAGTTGACATCCAGGATGGCTGGGATGAATCCGTCACCGATGCCCTGGATCTGATGCAGACCCGGCTCCTGGCCAAGCAGGGCCGAGACTCCCTTCGGCTCGACCGCCACGATCCGCACGTCCGGCTTGTGCTCGCGCAGATACTTGCCGACGCCCTGGAGCGTACCGCCGCTGCCGACGCCGCTGACGAAGCAGTCGATCTCGCCGCCCATCTGCCGCCACAGTTCCCTGGCGGTCTGCTCGTAATGACAGCGCGGGTTGTCCGGGTTCTCGAACTGCTGCGGCACGAAGACCCGCGGGTCCTGCCTGGCCATCTCCTGCACGCATGCCACCGCGC
The DNA here is from genome assembly GCA_963787325.1 of uncultured Planctomycetota bacterium. Lineage (GTDB taxonomy): Bacteria > Planctomycetota > Phycisphaerae > UBA1845 > JANYLN01 > CAWBCK01. Next base: position 2,562,650 of record CAWBCK010000005.1, on the reverse strand, counting down.
CGCCGATGCTGTCTTTGTCCGGCGTCAGAATGAGTTCCGCGCCGAGCGTGCGGATGAGTTTCTTGCGTTCTTCGCTCATCCCCTCGGGCATGACGATCCGCACCGGGTAGCCCTTGAGCCTGCCGACCAGCGCCACGCCGATGCCCGTGTTGCCACTGGTCGGCTCGACGATAATCGAATCGGGCTGGAGTTTGCCGTCGCGCTGGGCGCCTTCGATCATCGCCAGCGCCACGCGGTCCTTGATGCTGCCGCCCGGGTTGAGAAACTCCGCCTTGGCGAAGATCTTCTCGCCCCGCAGCCGGACCAGGGGCGTATTTCCGATCAAGTCGAGAATATTGTCGGTTAACATGCGGATAATCCTACTCGACGCCGTCACGCAGGCAAGGGGTCATCCCCCGCCGCCTGTCCCGTACCCGGTCGCACCTTTTCAGAATTGGCGCTGCCGCTCCTGGAACCCCTCCGGCTCGCACTGAACCGTGATATGATCGATCCCGAACCGCTTGTGCAGCATGGCCCGGATGTCCGCCAGCACCATATCATAGTCGGCCCTCTCAGCCACCGTCACATGGATCGACAGGGAGTAGATCCCGCTGGTGATTGACCAGATATGCAGATCGTGCGCCGCCCGCACCCCTTCCAGCTGGAGCACAGCCGCATGGACCGTGTCCGGGTCGATGCCCCGCGGGGCACTTTCCATCAGCACCGAAACCGCCTCCTTCAGCAGCGACCAGGACGACCAGATGATCAGCATGCCGATCAGTATCGACGCCACCGGGTCGGTCCAGTACCAACCCAGCGTCCAGATGAAGATCGCCGCGACGATCGTCCCGATACTGCCCAGCGCGTCGCCCAGGACATGCAGCCACGCACCGTGAATGTTCAGGCTCTGCTCTCGCCCGCCATGCAGCAGCCACAGCCCGACGATGTTGATCACCAGCCCGCCGACGGCGATCCACAGCATCGCGCTGCCCATGACCTGCGATGGCTGGACAAACCGATTAATCGCCTCGACGAAGATGAAGATCGACAGGGCGACCAGAACCGTCCCGTTCGCCAGTGCCGCCAAAATCTCCGCCCGGTAGTACCCGTAACTGCGGCGCCGCGTGGCAGGCTGCCGCGCCAGACGAATGGCGAACAGGCTCAGCCCCAGTGCCGCCACGTCCGACAGCATGTGTCCCGCATCGGCCAGCAGTGCCAGTGAATTGGTCAGCCAGCCACCAACCCCCTCAGCCACCATGTACCCCGCCACCAGCACCAGCGTGATCGTCAGACCGCGTCCCTGCAACGCCTCTCGCCCAGGATGATCGCCATGATCATGCCCGCCGTGCGGATGACGCCCCTCTTGTCGCCCTTCGTGTTGTGCCTCATCACTCATGAAGACTTCACCTCGGATACCCACCTGATCTTACTCCAGCGCACCAGCATGGCACAAAGCCCGTGGTAACCACTTCAAAGCCTCTTCGTCCTGGGTGCCACTGGCAGCTTGCTTGCCAGTGTAGTCTCGCAAGGCATCGAGAGGCTGTCCTCATAATGCGGTTTATGCTATTGTCATGACATGAGCAGACACCCCAAGGACAGGCGCGACAAGCGACGCGGCCCGGTGCGCCACGGCGGGCCGCGTCGCCGCGCACCAGCCCCCGGCCACCGGCCAGCTCCAGGCCGCGGCGCGTCCACCAGTTGGGAACACGTCGCCTCCTGGTATGACAAACTCGTCGGCGACGAAGGCAGCGATTATCACAAGCACGTCGTCTTGCCCGCCGCCATGCGCATGCTCGACCCGCAACCCGGCGAACGGATCCTGGACCTCTGCTGCGGCCAGGGCGTCTTCTGCCGCCAGCTCGCCGAGATGCCCGTCAAGGGAATCGTCGGCGTCGACGCCAGCCAGGCCCTCATCCGAGCCGCCGAGCAACGCAGCCAGCACCCCAAGGTCCGCTACGCCGTCGCCGACGCCCGCAATCTCGGCCCGATCGCCGACGCGTCCTTCGACGCCGCCGCGTGCCTGATGGCTGTCCACGACCTCGACGACATCGATGCCACCTTCCGGAGCCTTGCCGCCGCCCTGCGACCCGCCGGCCGGGCCGTCGTCATCTTCATGCACCCGTGCTTTCGCATCCCCCGCCAGTCCAGCTGGGCCTGGGACGACGAGAAGAAGATGCAGTACCGCCGCCTCGATCGCTATTACTCGCCCATGACCATCCCCATCGCCACGCACCCCGGCAGCGACCCCGGCATCAAGACGCTCTTCTTCCACCGACCCGTCTCAGCGTACATCAACGCGATCGGCGCAGCCGGAATGGCAATCGTCGCCTGCGAGGAATTGCTCTCGCACCACAAAAGCGAACCAGGCGGCCACAGCCGGGGTGAGAACCGCAGCCGACAGGAGTTCCCGGTATTCGTTGCCCTCAAGGCCGTGAAACTCTGAAGCCCCGAGCGTCAGCCGGGGTTGTGGTTGCAGTGCTCTCTACATTCACTGCACTGTAGTGACAATGCCGGACCCCGAAGGACAGGTAACACGAAGCATGACCGTCGGCCATCCCAGACCAAACGCCCTGAGCACCAGCCTGGGCATCCTCGCGATACTGATCTGGAGCACGTCGTTCGCCTTCGCCCGGAGCATCCAGGACCAGGCCGGCCCGCTCTGGGGCGCTGCGTGCATCTACCTGCTGATCTGCGGCGGCCTGTTCGTACTCTATATCGTCACGGTCCAGGTCGGCATCGGCTTTGCGCCGGATCACCGCCAGGCTGTCGGCGTCATCGTCGCCAACTATCTCTGGCCGGGCCTGACGATGGCCCTTTCGGTACCGCTGCTGGGAAGGCGCGCGAAATGGTATCTCGTGCCAGGCGTGATTCTCGGCATGATCGGCGTGGCGCTTGGTGTGCTCTACGGGGCAGGCCTGTCCCTGCACACGGCCCTGGCCAATCTTGGCGCCTACCCGACCCCTTACGTGCTCGGCACGGTCGCCGCGCTGGCCTGGGCCCTCTATTCCAACCTCAGCCGCCGGCTCGCCGGACCGGGCCACATCAGCGGCGTGCCCGTATTCCTGTTGGTATCCGGGGCGATCCTCGCCCTGCTGCATCTGCTCTCTGCCGAACAGCCTCACTGGACGACGCGAACGCTGCTGGAACTGGCCTACGCCGCCCTGCTGCCGAGTTTGCTGGCGTATTCGTTCTGGGAGATCGCGATGCGTCACGGCAGACTCTCGCTGATCGTGCCGGTCTCCTACTTCACACCGCTGCTGGCAACAATCGTCAGCTGCTATTACCTGTCCGTCCCGATGGGCGCAAGCCTGTGGATCGCATGCGGACTGGTCACCGCCGGAGCGGTCCTGTCCAATCGCGCGGTCCGCGAACCAGCGTCAGCGAAGGCAATCTCCTCTGCCCGCAACCCAGCCCCCTCAGCTCAGCGTAACGCAACGTCGACGTAAGGAAACGCCCGTCTTCGACGCGTCAACGCTATCGGTAGTCAATCGCTATCGGTAGTCAATCGCTATCCGAACGACTTGAACCGGCTTGCCTTACGCGTATCGACCGCGAGTGCGGCGCGACCTCCCCGGACACCTCCTCTATGATTGCAATAGAGACTGGCCGGAGGAAGACCGATGAATCGCCCCGTCAACGGGATCGCGACATATCGTCAGTTGGACACATTCTTCGCACGACTCGCCGACGCCCCGCAGCGCGCCCTGCTGCTCGACTACGACGGCGCTCTCGCCCCCCGTCATGTCGAACCGAAACGGGCCATGCCCTACCCCGGCCTCCGCCCGCAGCTCGATGAACTGCACGCCGCCGGCCACACCCGCCTTGTCATCATCACAGGCCGCTATACCCGGGACCTTCTGCCCCTGCTCGGCATGCAGGACCCGCCCGAGATCTGGGGTTCCTACGGCTGGGAACGACGGCAGATGGACGGCCGGACCGAAATCGGCAGGATGCCTCCCAGGGCCCTCCAGGGCCTGGCAGAAGCCGACGATTGGGTCGAGGCCAACCTCCTGGAAGACCGCCGCGAGGTCAAGCCCGGCTGCCTGGCCCTGCATTTGACGGGGCTCGACTCCCAGGAGACCGCCGATCTGCGAGCGTTGGTTTTGGAACAGTGGCAAGATATCGCATGGCGGTACGGCCTGGACCTGCTGGAATCGGACAACGGCGTCGAGCTCCGCGTCCCTGGCCGAACGAAGGGCGGCGTCGTCCGCCGCATCGTGAGCGAGATGCCTGCCGGCGCCGCGATCGCCTTTTTGGGCGAAGACCACCGCGACGAGGAAGGCTTCGAGGCCCTGGCAGGCCGCGGCCTGAGCATCCTGGTCCGCCCGGAACCGCGCCCCACCGCCGCCGACGTCTGGCTGCGGCCCCCGCGGGGAGCTGCTGGACTTCCTCCACCGCTGGCACGAGACGGCATCGCAGCACGCAGTCCACTGAATGGAACCGTGACTGCGGAAGACTCAGCATCACCGGGATGCCACGCTTTCGCCTCAGCCAAGCAGATACGCCCGCAGCATCCCGGAGACAGAGTCAAGAGCGTCACACATCCTTAACAGAGAGGAACGAATCTCAGACATGTCAAGATCCATCGCCGACCGACTTATCGCCAAGGCCAGGCTATTGTCATTGTGGATCTCGAACCGCACCAATGGCAACTTGCTTTGCCATCGCAGCATCTGATAAGGCAACACAGGGTCGTCTTCTTGCTCCGCCGTAAGATCAGCGATGTGATGGAACAGGAAGAATAGGTCGTTATCCACACATGCGATAAATCGTTCACCACCGGGCGTTGCTATAATCACATTTCCATCGTTGTCTACTTCATACGTCAGACCAGTCGTCTTGAGGGTCGCCAGCAAGAGCTCTCTGGGCGAGAGTTCCTCTTCTTCCAGATTCACCTCTTCGTCTGATGGAATACAGACCTTCCCGAATCGCACGCGCTGTTCAAAATCCGCAAGGTAGGTTACTACGTGATCTCCTGGAATGGCAAATCCAATCCCTTGGGAATCGCGCTCAATCAACGTGTTGAGCCCGACTAGGCGCCCTTCCAGGTCAAGAAGAGGCCCCCCGCTGTTACCCGGGTTAATAGCGACATCCGTCTGAACGAATTCCTGGTCCATCAGATGACGACGGGGCTCACTGATAATGCCTTGTGTAGACGTAAAAGTCAGGCCGTGAGGATGCCCAATAGCTATCACCTCATCGCCAGCCTCGCATCCGGTGGAAACACGTTCCGGCAGCCTATAAAACGCTCTACCTCTCATCGCGGCCCTGATGACAGCCAAATCCAATCTGTGATCTCTGTGCAGAACAAGGGCCTTAGCCTTTGTGCCGTCAGAGAGCGTAACCCGCAATACCCCGGCTCCCTCAACCACGTGCCGATTGGTAACAATCAGCCCGTTGTGGGAAATAAGGAGCCCGGATCCTTGCCCAGCCGAAGACTCGATGAGCGGAACGAAAGCACGGCATTCGTGAATGATCTCGCGCCATCCCCCCCTCGCCATAAGATTATTCTGTCTCGCAGACCCGGATATTGCAGCGCATCGCTCGAGGTCCTCAGTCACCACCAAGCCCTTCACCATACCGGCCGGCGTCCAATTGTCAGTACCGCCCTTAGCAATGAAGTCCGAACGGCGGATTTCCCCGATCTTCCCCAGTGACAGGAGATCGTTTGCGGTCAGGCCCTCTCGGATCGACCCGTCTCTGCGCTTAAGTCGGTAAGTCACAGACATGTATCTGTTCCCTTTGCAGCCGAGTAGGAATTCTTGCTTGCCCTGCTTGGGCGCAGGACGTTGATATTGGGACAACACAAGTCGAAAGGAAGCCTCTTTATTAGCCTAATCGCATATCACACACTGTGCAACACTAAACTGCGTCCGATACGGCCCCCCTCAACCGCCCCGCGCAATCTCCACCCCGACCTCTCCCTTGACCACCTTCCCGATCTGCCAGCACTGGAGATCCCGCCGCTGCAACTGCTTCATAATACTGTGACTGAAGGTCGGCCGGACGATCATCGCCAGCCCGATCCCCGCCCCTGCCCAGGGCCAGCCCGTCTTCTCCGGCATCCCCGCCTGCTGAAGAAGCTGGCAGATCGCCGGTTTCGGCCACGCCTTCGGATCGATCCGTACCCGCCGTCCCTCCGGCAGAATCCGCGAGATATCCTCCGCCAGGCGCCCCTCGCGAACGTGCACGATCCCCGCGATCACCCGCTTGCGCCGATAGTAGCGCAGAACCCGAAGCACCGCCCCCGCGTACGCCGTAGCCGGCTCGAGAAGCTCCCTGGCCAGCATCGCGTCAAGCGCATGAACGGCCTCCTCGGGGGGCTGCTGGCAGTGCTGGTGCAGTGCGTCGCGAACGATGTGATACGCCGGACCGTGCAGGCCCGTGCCCGCCACACCGATCACCTCATCATCGATATCGATCTGCTGTCCGGTAATCATGCGCCGATGATCGACCACCCCGACGACGAATGCCGCCAGCCCCATCGTCCCCGACGTCCCGGCCCCTGCCCCGGCAATCCGCCCGCTCGACAACAAGGCACACCCCGTCCGCCGACAGGCCTCCGCCAGCCCCTCGATAAGCTGCACCTGTTCTTCTGGACCAGGATCGCCCGAGACATGATGCAACAGGAACAGCGGCTCCGCCCCAACCATCAGCACATCGTTCATGCCCAGCGCCGCCACATCCATCGCCAGGTCCGCCAGCCGGCCCGTCCGCACAGCCAGCGCCGCCCGGTCCGGCTCCGCATCGTTGCACGCCGCCACGAGCACTGCCTTACGGTAATTCCGCTGGAAGATCTTTTCGTCATAGTCAAGACGAAACAGCCCGGTGAACGGCCCCGGCATCTTCATCACGCGAGGCCCGAACGTAGACAGGATCTCCAGCCGCGCCCGCTCAGCTGCCAGCCGACCGTCGCCCGCCGTCTCCCCCCCGCCAGTTTCTCGCTCAGAAACCATAGGGTCGTTTTGTCCGTAGTCCGTGGTCCGTGGTCCGTAGTCCGTTGTTGGTGGTCAGTTGTCCGTTGCACAGTATGACAATCTCAGCCCGGATGCCACGCGCTCTTCGTCGTTGCAACGGACCACCTGCGACGGACAACGGACAAATCTACCACCCCATAATGTTATAACCAGCATCCACGTAATGCACGGTACCGGTCACGCCGCTGGACAGGTTGCTCAGCAGGTACACACCGGCCTTGCCCACCTCGTCATATTCGACGTTGCGCGCCAGCGGCGCCTTCGTCGGATAATGGTCCAGCATCTTATCGAAATCCGCCACACCGCTGGCACTGAGCGTCCGGACCGGCCCTGCCGACAGCGCGTTGACCCGCACGTTCCGGGCCCGGCCGAGTTCCGCCGCCAGGTACCGTGTACTGCTCTCCAGGGCCGCCTTGCACACGCCCATAACATTGTAACCCGGGATCACGGCCACGCTGCCCAGGTAGGTCAGCGTCAGTACGGCCGCCCCAGGCGCCAGCACCTCCGCCGCCATCGCCGCCTGACACAACGCCACCAGCGAATACACGCTGATATCCATCGCCTGGGCGAAGTCCGCGCGTTTCGTCTTGAAGAATGGCTGGCTCAACGCATCCCTGCTGGCATAGGCGACGGCATGGACGAGAAAATCGATCTGGCCGAAAACCTCTCTGGTCGCGGCGAAGAACTCTTCGATCTGCGTATCGCTGGAAACGTCGCACGGCGCGATGAGCTTGGCGCCGATCGGCTCGACAAGCCTGCGGACGCGCCGTTCCATCTTCTCGTTGGGCAGAAAGTTGAACCCCAGTTCCGCCCCTTGGACATGCAGCTGCTCCGCGATCTGCCAGGCCAGGCTGCGATCGTTGGCCACGCCGAACACAACACCCTTTTTGCCCTGCATCAGAGCCATCTATCTTCGTGCCTCCGCGGATCGATATTATACCCCGCTTCTTGTACCCCGCTCCCATCAATCCGCCGCCCGACAGGCTGCCTCGCCCCGGTCCAGGAAAACGATTACTCTATTGTCGGACCGCCCGGCGGGCAAATAACACCATGGCAGCCGCATATTGGGGTCTTGGAATCGAGGCGCACAAGATGGCATCGCCAACTTCCGATAACATCGATACTGTCACAGCCAGAGAACTCACCAGCCGCGCCCTCAGCGTCCCAGTACAATCGATCAGCCTCGCCCCCATCGGCACCGGCCGGTTCAGCACCAGCTGGTATGTCACCGTCCAGGATGACGACCCAGCCTGCCGACAGACCGACCTGCCCGGCCAGTACGTCCTGCGAGTCGCACCGCCCGACGACGCGGGATTCCTGTTCTACGAATACCGAATGATGCGTCAGGAACCTGCCCTGCACCGCATGATCCGTCGCTGCACGCAGGTCCCCGCCCCAAGGATCGTCGCTTACGATTTCTCGCGCCGCCACATCGATCGCGACTGGCTGATCATGGACCGCCTGCCCGGCGAACCGCTCACCGCTGCTCGCTCGCCGCTTTCGGCCGAGGATGTCGAAACCGTGCTGGCCGCTCTTGGTCGTCACGTCGCACAGCTGCACACCATCACCGGCCGAACCTTCGGCTACCGCGGAAGACACCATCCCATGTCGCCGCAGAAAACCTGGCCGGACGCCTTCGGCATCATGTGGAAAAAGCTTTTGGATGATGTTCGCGCTACAGGCCTGTACAGCCAGGATCTGTACGATCTGGCGATTTCGCTCTATCCCCGTCATCGCCGGGCATTTGAAGGCCCCTTCGCCCCCTGCCTGTGCCACATGGACCTCTGGTCGGAGAACGTCCTTGTGGACAACGGCAGACTGACCGGCCTGATCGACTTCGACCGCGCCTGCTGGGCCGAGCCGGGCATCGAACTGGCCATCGCCGAATACTGCGGTCTGACCAGGCCCGGCTTCTGGGCCGGCTACGGCCACAAGCCGCACCTGAGCGAAACGTTTCTCGTGCCGCCGCTGGTTCTACCTCCTGTACGAGCACCAGAAGTACATCGTGATCAACGCCCTTCGCCGTCGCAGCCTGCTTCGCGCCCGCGACTACGTCGACGACTGCGCCGCGATGATTCGAGCCTTCGCGGACTCCGCCGACCCCGCCGGCTGGCCGGTCAACTATTGACAACCATTTCAGAACCCCGTGCCTGATAGGCAACACGGCAGCCTGTCTGCCCGTGCCCGGTTTTGAAGGTGCTTCCGGGCAGTGCGCATTCAATTTGACGAAACGCCAGGTCTGGCCTGCTGATGAGCGCCGCAAGGCCGCAGGTCATTGGCGCCCACGGACGAACCTGCGGCAGCCCACACAGGCCCGGACAACAGCCGGCAACAGGACGACTTCACCCCTTACGTTATCGCCTTTCTCAAGATAGGATATAAGACTTGCCGCCGAACATTGGCAGACGGGGCGTTTCATGCGAAAATGCGCGCCGGACGGATGGTGAACCGGCGGAAGGACTTGGATCACCAGCGGTTTGAGAGCCTTGTCGTTAGCGCGGAACGCGGCAGAAACCGACAAAGGCGGTAAACGGTATAAAGTACATGAACTCCTGCGGGGGCGATGGGCCGCGGATCAGGCCGTCGGTTTGCACCCGGACAGGAGCCACCATCGACGATCGAAAGACAATACCAGGACGAGTGCCCCTGAGTGAATCGTAGAGCCCTGATAGCCCTGCTCGCTGCCATCACTGTCTCAGGGGCCCTGTGCGCCGCCGCACCCCACCTGATCGGCCGGTCGCACAAGAAAACAGATGCCGTCGCCGCGGTCTCACTGGCTGCCGACCCGTCGCCCGGCAGCCAGGCAGTGCAGGCCGCCCCGTCGCCCGACAGCAAGACAGCCGACCACTCGAGCATCTACAACCCGGCGGCCCATATCCGCGAACGGGCCGAACAGACCAACGGCACCATGGTCTACATTCTGCTGTTGGCGGTCCTGGTGCTCAGCGGCCTTGGCGTACCGATACCGGAAGAAATCCCGCTATTGCTGGCCGGCTACAAGGCGTGGCACGGCAGCGCCAGCCTCTATCTGCTGGTCCCGATCGGACTGATCGGCGTACTCATAGCCGATGTCATGCTCTTTTCCGCCGCGAGGCGTTGGCGCAGCCATATCTTCCGCCTGCGATGGATCCGCGCGACGATCCGCCCCCGCCACCTGGTCAAGGCTCGTGAGCAGTTCCACAGTCATGGCCTCAAGATCGTGGTCATCGCCCGATGGCTGCCGGCGCTGCGGTCGGCGGTGTGCCTCACTGCCGGGCTGACCGGCGTGAGCCTGCTGCACTTCGTCCTGGTGGACGCCACGGCTGCGGCCATCACCGTGCCGGTGAGCGTGTTCATCGGGTACTTCGCCGCCAACCACATCGACCGCCTGATCACCGGCTTCACCTGGGCCGAACACACGGTGCTGCTGATCGTGCTGCTGGCCATGGCGATGGTCGTGCTTTGGTGGCTGATGAGTGGCAGGCACAGACGTCAGCGCCGCCAGGCCGAACTGGCCAAGCCCTTGCCGTCGCAGGACGATGAGGCGTGGGAAGAGCAGGACGTGGACGTCCAGATCAAACAGGAACCAGCCAGGCATCTCGACGAGACGCCCTGATCAGCCGCCGCGCAGTTCGTCGTAAACCTTTCGCCACGCATCATGCGCCGCCGCCCCGAACAGCACGAACGAAACCTTCTCCGGCAGTTCGTGCGACGCCAACCATCGGGCAGTCGCGGCCAGCGCGATCCGCGCAGCCGAGGCCATCGGATAACCGTATATCCCGCACGAAATCGCCGGAAAGGCGACCGTCCGGCAGTGGTTCTCCGCCGCCAGCCGCAGCGACGTCTCGTAGCAGGACCGCAGAAGGTCGGCCTCGCCCCGGTTGCCGCCCTGGTAGACCGGCCCGACGGCATGAATGACGAACATGGCCGGCAGATCGTACCCTCTGGTGATCTTCGCCTGCCCCGTCGGACACCCCTGCAGTGTCCGGCACTCCGCCAGCAGCTGCGGCCCGGCCGCCCGATGAATCGCTCCATCAACACCACCGCCGCCCAGCAGCGACTGGTTGGCGGCATTGACGATCGCATCGACCTTCTGCCGTGTGATGTCGCCCTCGACAAGAGCGATCCGCTGCAACCCCGCGACCGGCACATCGCCTTGTGTCATAGTCGACTCCTCAAGCCCCGAACGTCAGCCGGGGTTGGTGTCGCTGTCATCGCTGCCGTTAAAGTCCCAGGCGTCAGCCGGGGCCGCCGTTACCGCTAGTGCGGGCCTCGCTAGGCCAGCGTGATCGCCTTGCCCTGCCGCGCCGACTCATACACCGACAGGATCAGCTGCACCGACCAGCGCCCCTGCTTGATATCGCACAGCGGGCTCCGCTTGTCCTTGACCGCATGAACGAAATCGATCACCGCGTCCGGATACGGCGACGGCCCGAGTTTGTCCGGCTGCAGCGACTCGATGTTCGTCTCGACGATCTTGTCGTCAACGATATACGCCGAACCCTTCGTGCCATGCACCTCCACATACGTCCGATCGACCTTGGGGAACACGTTCATCGTCGTATTGACCACCGACCGGATGCCGTTCTCGAATTCAATAATGCCGCCGGCCCAGTCTTCCGTCTCGATCTTATGGTTCAGTGCCCCGAAATCCCCCATAACCTTCCTCGGCTTGCCGGCCAGCCAGGTCAGATAATCCATCGCATGAGCGCCCTGGTTCATCAGCGACCCGCCGCCGTCCATCGCCCAGGTCCCGCGCCAGCCGCCCTTGTCATAGTAGGCCTGCTCGCGATGCCACTTCATGCGGACGTCGACCTGCAGCATCTTGCCGAACTCGCCGCGTTCGATCGCCTGCTTGACGTTCCAGTGAGCCGCCCTGAGCCGCAGGCCGTAGTTCACCCCGCACAGCACGCCCGCCTTGCTGACCGCCTGCTCGATCTGATCGATGTGCTCCATCGTGATGTCGATCGGCTTGTCGATCAGCATGTTCACACCATGGCGCGCCGCCGCCACCGCCTGTTGGTGGTGCACGCCGCTGGGCGTGCTGATGATCATGCCGTCGAGATGTTCCTTGTCGAGCATCTCCTCGATGTCGGTATAGCCGCGAACGTTGAGGCCGATCTCCTTGGCGTAGGTCTCGACGCGCCATTTGACCCGTTCCGGGTTGATGTCGCACACGGCGACAAGATCAGCCACGCCGCCGCTGTTCTGATGAACGTTCGCCCCATGTGCCCCGCCCATGCCAACGCCGACCACCGCCATTTTCAACATGATCCGTATCTCTTTCGTAAAGAACAGTGCCAACAAACCGAAACCGCCGGGACCGCCGCCGACCGGCCAACCACAGTGAAAAGTCTACCCCCACCGGACCGGTTTCGCCAACGAAGCCGAATCGCACTTGACGACCCGGGCTTATGGAATGCACAGCCTCTGCCGCTGCGCAGCGCCAGCCACGTCCGGGCCTAATACCGATACATCTCTTCGACAGGCCGGAATCCTGAACGCCTCGGGATCTCCGCCTCGACGATCCGCCCCCGACAGCGTCGCACGGAAAAGATCTTCGAGCCGCGCATGGCGTGAATCACGCGGTACCGCCCGTCGACCACCTCCATGCCCGCCCCGTCGTTCATCGCAATGCCGTAGCCGCCGCGCCGCAGGACCATCTCCTTGAACTTCTGCTCGCGGTCCTCATAGTGATAATGCGGGCAGTGAAACCCCTTGATCAGGCCGAACCCGCTCACCTGGATGTAATCCCATGGATCGTGTCCGTACCCCCGCATCGAATCGCTGTGCCCCGACTCGAACCAGCAGATCGACCCGGCGCTCGCCCCCGCCAGCACCGTCCCCCGCCGATACGCCTTGAGCAGTTCCCTGTCGACGCCGAGGAACTTCCACCGGCGCATCATCATCAGCGTATTGCCGCCGCCGACAAAGACGACGTCCGCCCAGCCGATCTTTTCCTTGATCTCGCGAAATGACGGCTTCTGCCGTATGCAAAGCAGCAGGTCGACTCTTGCTCCCAGCCGGCCGTAAACCTTACCGAACCGCTCGCACGAATCCTCGTTATCCTTGCTGGCTGTCGGGACGAAAAGAACGTTCGGCCGGCTGCGTCCGGCCATCGCGAAGATCCTGCGGTGCACTGCCCCCACCTGCTCCCAATCACCGCCGCCATAGACGACAATCTTGCCCATCGCAGATCAGATATTCCCGTGTGCGCTGAGCCGCTGCAGGGCGTGGACCTCGGCATGCGCGTCGTGCATGCGCCGCAGCCCTGCGTCATCCGGGGCCTTCAGCCCCCGCGCCCTTTCTCTGGCAGCGTCAATGTCGCCCGCCTGGATTTCCTTGCGGGTAGCAGATCGCGGTGTCAGGATCGTCACCTCGTTATGGATCACCTGGGCGAACCCGCCAGCCACAAAGTACCACCGCTCGTGATCGTCCGCTCGCAGGCGAACCAGCCCCGGCGACAGACGCACCAGCAACGGTGCGCGGTCATACATGACGCCGAATTCGCCGTCGAAACCGGGCAGCGTCAGAAAGTCCGCCTTGCCCTCGGCCTCGACCTTCTCGGGCGTGACGATCGAAAAACTGAAGTATCTGCCTTCCGCCATGCTCACCGGTCCCGAAAAAAACTCACCAACGATTGCCGACCGACATTCCCTGCACTTCGCCGAGACTGTCAGCCTTCGGCTGTCATCCTGAGCGAAGCGAAGGATCTCCTGCGCGTCAGACGCTCAAGCGCTCAATGACGACTACGCCGCCTGCTCCGCCAGTTTCTCGGCCTTCGCAGCCGCCTCCTCGACGCTGCCGACGTACATGAACGCCTGCTCCGGCAGATGGTCCCACTTGCCGTCGCAGATCTCCTCGAAACTGCGGATCGTATCTTCCAGCGTCGTGTAATTGCCCGGAATGCCGATGAACTGCTCGGCCACGTAGAACGGCTGGCTCAAGAACCGCTCGATCTTCCGGGCCCTCGCCACCACCAGTTTGTCCTCTTCCGACAATTCCTCTACACCCAGAATCGCGATGATGTCCTGCAGATCGCGGTAGCGTTGCAGGATCTCCTGCACGCGCCGCGCACATGCGTAGTGACGCTCGCCCACATACCCCGGATCGAGCAGCCGGCTCGACGACCCCAGCGGATCCACGGCCGGATAAATGCCCTTCTCCGAGATGCTCCGCTCCAGCACGATGAACGCATCGAGGTGCGCAAACGTCGCGGCCGGAGCCGGGTCCGTCAGGTCGTCCGCCGGCACGTATACCGCCTGCACCGACGTAATCGCACCGTGCTTGGTCGACGTGATCCGCTCCTGCAGCTGCCCCATCTCCGTCGCCAGCGTCGGCTGATAGCCCACCGCCGACGGCATACGACCAAGCAGCGCCGACACCTCGCTGCCCGCCTGGCTGAACCGGAAAATGTTGTCGATGAACAACATCGTCTCGGCTCCGCTGTCATCGCGGAACCATTCCGCCATCGTCAGGGCCGTCAGGGCGGCACGCAGACGAGCACCCGGCGGCTCGTTCATCTGGCCGAAGATCATCGCCGTATGCTCGATGACCTTCCTGACCGTGCCGTCGGCATCCTTAAACTCGGCGTCCTGCATCTCCAGCCACATATCGTTGCCTTCGCGCGTCCGCTCACCCACGCCGGCAAACACCGAATAGCCGTGATGCTCGCGGGCGATGCGCGCGATTAGTTCCTGCACGATAACGGTCTTTCCGAGGCCCGCCCCACCGAACAATCCGATCTTGCCGCCGCGTACGAACGGGGCCAGCAGGTCGAACACCTTAATGCCCGTCACCATCTGTTCCGTCTTCGGCGTCAGATCGACAAACTCCGGCGGATCATGGTGGATCGGCCGCTTGAGGTTGGCGACGACAGGCCCGCGTCCGTCCACGGGCTGGCCCAGCAGGTTGAACACCCGCCCCAGCGTCTCGTGGCCGACCGGCACCGAGATCGGCTCGCCGGTATCCTGCACGTCCATGCCGCGTTCCAGGCCGTCCGTCGAACCAAGGGCAACCGCGCAGACGCGCCCGCCGCCCAGATGCTGCGCCACCTCGCACCACAGCTCGTGCCCTTCGCCGAGCATCCCTTCCGCAGGCGGCACCTCGATCTTCAGCGCGTTATAAACATGCGGCATATGATTTTCACTGAACTCGACGTCGAGAACCGACCCGATGACTTCCGTAACCCTGCCGACGTTCTTGTCGTTGCCATCAGCCATTATCTATCACCTCAAACAACCATCTGTTGCGTCGCCGGCGTACCGGCCATCGCTCTTGCCGCTGTAAATAAATAATACCCATTCACGTGCTTCTTATGGGTGCCACTGGCAGCTCGCCTGCCAGTGTCTGGCTCTGGAATCCCTCTGGATACGCGTTACTGCAGGGCGTTCGCCCCGCCCACGATATCCAGCAGTTCCAGCGTAATCTGCGTCTGCCGGGCGCGGTTGTACTGCAGTGACAGGAACTTGATCATATCGCCCGCCGCGTCCGTCGCCGCCTTCATCGCCACCATTCGCGCCACCTGCTCGCTGACCACCGCCTCCAGGAAGCACTGGTACAGGCTCACCTTCACCGCCTCCGGCAGCAGGTCCGCCAGAATCGACGACGGGTCCGGCGAGAACTCCCACTGCACGGAATGATGCAGCCCCACCGCCTCCTCCAGCAACGTCGGATGCTCCATCGGCAGCAGGTGCATCACCTCAGGCCGCTGCGCACCCGCCGAAACGAAGTGCATATACACCACGTGCACCGCATGAAGCTGCACCGCTCCGTACCGCTGCATGAACTCCTCTGCCAGCACCGCCACCTGCTCGTACGTCGGCCGGTCCCCGAACTCCAGATGCGCCTTCTCCATCGGCCGGCCGAGGAACTTGAAGTAACTGATCCCCTTCTTGCCGACCATGTGCACGAGCACTTCGCGCCCTTCGCCGCGCAGCCGGTCGATCAGACTGACCGCCGTGCGCAGGATGTTGGCGTTGTAACCACCGCACAGCCCGCGATTGCTTGTCAACACCAGCACCAGTTCCGGCGCCGTATCCGGGTTGGTTTTCAGCAGCGGATGATCCAGGTCGACCCCCTGGGAAAGCTGCCCCACCAGGTGCCGGATCTTGCTGACGTACGGCTTGCCCGCAGCCGTGCGGTTGTGCGCCTGCTGGAAGCGCGCCGTAGCGATCGCGCTGCATCGTCCGCGTAATCTTGCGGATATTGCGAACCGCCTTGCGCCGTTTGACAATGGCTCTTGCTCTAGCCATCAAGCATCCTCAGATCCAAATAGCCACCGGACGATTGTCGCCGCGGTTGTTGCTGTTGCGGTCGTCGTTGTCGTTGTCGTTGCTGTTAAAGCCCCAGGCGTCAGCCGGGGTTGTTGCTGTTGCCGTTGCTGTAGTTGTTGCCGGTACTGTAGCCGTTACTGTAGCCGTTGCCGTTACTCAGCACTCAGTCCTCAGCACTCAGCACTGGTCTTATGACCGACCAGCCGAAGGCGCCGCATACGTTTCCTTGAACTTGCGCAGCGCATCGGTCAGTCTGCCACGCAGTTCATCCGTCATCACCGCCTGCTTGACCAGCTCATCCCAAAGATCCTTCTGCCGGGCGTGCATGAACTCCAGCATCTTCTCCTCGAAGTCCGCCACGGCCGAAACCGGCACATCGTCCATGAAACCGCTCGTACCGGCGAAAATACTGATCACCTCATCGGTCACGTTGTACGGCCGGTACTGCGGCTGTTTGAGCAGTTCCACGAGTCGCCGCCCGCGCTCCAGCTGCCGCAACGTCGCCTGATCCAGGTCCGTGCCGAGCTGCGCGAACGCTTCCAACTCACGGTACGTCGCCAGGTCCAGACGCAACGAACCCGACACCTTCGCCATCGCCTTGTTCTGGGCGTTCTTGCCGACCCGACTGACGCTGATACCGACGTTGACCGCCGGCCGAACACCCGAGAAGAACAGTTCCGGCTCCAGGTAGATCTGCCCGTCCGTAATCGAAATCACGTTCGTCGGGATGTACGCCGACACCTCGCCTTCGAGCGTCTCGACGATCGGCAGCGCCGTCAGAGACCCGCCGCTGCTCGCCACCTTCCGCACCTCCAGCGACCCGGCATTGGCCATCTTCTTGAGGTCTTCGGCTACCTCGTGCTTTCCCGGAACGCCGACGTACTCCTTGCCGTTGACGCCTTCCTTCACGTCGCCGCCGGCACTTTTGTCGACGATCACGTACCGCTCGGCCAGCTTCGCCGCACGCTCCAGCAGCCGGCTGTGCAGATAGAACACGTCGCCGGGGTATGCCTCACGACCGGGCGGGCGACGCAGCAGCAGCGACGAGCTGACGATACGCCGCCGCCTGCTTCGACAGGTCGTCGTAAACACACAGCGTCGCCATGCCCCGCTCGTACATGAAGTACTCAGCCATCGCACAGCCCGCGTACGGGGCGATGTACTGAAGCGGAGCCGGGTCGCTCGAACCAGCCATTACCACGATCGTGTAATCCATCGCCCCATGCTCCCGGAGCACCTCAACCAGCGAAGCGACCGTGCTTTCCTTCTGGCCGACCGCCACATACACGCAGATAACGCCCTGGCCCTTCTGATTGATGATCGTATCGACCGCGATCGCGCTTTTGCCCGTCTTGCGGTCACCGATGATCAGTTCACGCTGGCCTCGGCCGATCGGAATCATCGAGTCGATCGCCTTGATGCCCGTCTGCAACGGCTCGGTGACCGGCTGACGTCCGGCGATGCCCGGCGCCTGGCTCTCCAGCGGCCGCCGCTCATTGGACTGGATGGGGCCATGCCCATCGAGAGGCCGGCCCAGCGGATCGACAACACGCCCGACCAGCGAGTCACCCACAGGCACCGAAAGCAACGTCCCCGTGCAGCGAGCCTCATCACCCTCCGACAGCCCGCGCCAGTCGCCCATGATCGCGATACCGACCGAGTCTTCTTCCAGGTTCAGCGCCACGCCGTACGTATCAGTCCGCGGGAAATGGATCATCTCCGCTGCCTTGGCATGACTCAGCCCGTACGCCCGCGCGATGCCGTCGCCGACCTCGATGATCCGGCCGATCTCCGCCACCTCGACCTGCGGCCTGTAATTCTCGATCTGCTCGCGGATGACCGAAGCAATGTCGTCAATGCGAAACCCGCCAGCCATGCGTATCTCCTATGCGTCTGCGAAACCCAGTATCACCGTCACCGTCGTAGTCGTCTGCATATCCGCCGCCACCGACAGATCAAAAACCCCACTGTTACGGGGTGCCACTGGCAGCTTGCCTGCCCGTGCAGATCGTGCACTGGCCGCTATTCGTCGTTCTCTGGCCACTAGTCACTGGCTGCAACCTTCGCCGCAAATGTCTTCTTGATCTGCTCGCGCAGCCGTTCCAACTGCCCCTGAACGGAAGCGTCGATCTGGCGGTCGCCGACCTGAATCACCAGCCCCGCCAGCAGCGACGGATCCTGCTCGACGTGCAGCACAGGTTGGAAGCCGCCCCACGCCGCGATCGTCTGGCGGATCTTGCCGAGCATCAGTTCGTCCAGTTCGACCGCACTGATGACGCACACGTCCTGCCGTCCCATCCGCCGGTCGTTATCCATACGGATGTATTCGTCGAGGATAGCCTTCAGCGAGGCCAGGCGCCACCGCTGGTTCAGCACCAGCAGGAAATTCAGCGTCAGTTGCGCGACGTGCCCTTCGAACGTCCGCCGCAGGACCCGTTCGCGCTCATCCTGGTCGATCTCCGGCGCCGCCAGCACCTCTGCGAACGCCGGAAACTGCTGCAGCGTCTCCTGCAGCGACTCGACATCCGCGCACGCCGGCCGCCACCTGCGCCCGCAAGCAGCGTCATACAGGGACTCGGCGTAAACTTCCGCAATTCTCTTGCTAGTCTGCTCCGCCATAACCTTCCACGCAGTCACTCAGGACTCACCACTCGACACTCAGAACTTACTCTCGTTCCGTCCCCGTTACTGCTGCCGCTCTGAACCAGCTGCGCCAGCGATTCCTCCACCAGACGCTGCTGGTCGCTGGCCGACAGGTCCCGCCGCAGAATCTTGCCCGCGACCTCCACCGACAGATCCGCCGCCACGCCCTGCAGTTCCTGCAGCGCCGCCTGTTTGGTCAGGGAGATCTCCTGTTTCGCCCGCGCGATGATCTGCTCCGCCTCCGTCTGAGCCTGCTGGTGCAGGCTTCTGGCGGACCGTCTCGGCGTCATGCTTGCCCTGGTCGATCAGCGCCTGGGCCTCCTGCTTGGCTCGCGACATCATCTGGCGATACTCCGCCAGCATGTGCTCGGCCTCCGCACGCTCCTGCCGCGCCTTCTCCACCGTCTCACGGATAAACCCCTCGCGACGGTTCAGCGCGTCGATCATCGGCCGCCACGCATACTTGCCCAGCACCACGAGGAGCCCCACGAAGATCAGCCCCGTCCAGAAGACGTTGCCCAGATCCCCGCTGAAAAGCGATTTCTGTTCGGCAGCCTCGCCAGCATGCTCAGCCGCTGACGCCACCGCCGGCCACATCGCCAGCAGCCCGCCGACGAACATCCACTTTATGGATTTAACGGAACGGCCCATCACTCTGCTTCTCCAGTCCATCACAGACGCCGCCCGGAACCCGGCCCGATCGCGGCCACACGAACATCCGTGCACCCCGTGCCGCAGTCCCCGTCTCGTCACGCGCCGCCCCCAGGCAATCTACCCATGCATGGGGGCACGGTGACTGCAGACCCCCTAGGCCACCACCGCCAGAAGGCCCACGATCACGCCGAACAGCGTCGCACCTTCGATCATCGCCGCGGTAATAATCATCGACGTATTGATCTGCCCAGCCACCTCAGGCTGCCGCGCGATGCTCTCAACCGCCGATCCGCCGATCTGGCCGATGCCCTTGGCCCCGCCGATGATCACCAGGCCCGCACCGATCGCGCCGCCAAGGCCCTTCGCCCCAGCCGTATCCAGGAACGTCGCCCGCGGTGCGCTCACTGCGCCAGCCGCGTCGGGAGCCGTCTCTGCCGCCATCGCCGTACTGCTGGTGAACATCAGGGCATAGCCGACCACGATCACAACCAGCAACATCTTAGCGGAAAACCTGCTCATCACTGCGTCTCCTCTTTCGTTTGCATGCGCCTGCGGGGTCTTAGGCGCTCTTCTATGCCGATGCCTACTCAAGTCGGCCTCGGGCCGGATACCCGCCATCCGGCCACGGCAAATGTCTGCAATCGAAACCACGCTCCCGAGCCACAACTCGTTTTCAACCAGGTTCAGCACTCGGCGTTCTGCACTGGCTGTTATGCCGCGACAGCGGCCTCCTCGTGCTCGTGTTCATGGCCTTCATGCTGTATCGCCTGCCCGATGAACACGATCACCAGGAAGGTAAAGATAAACGCCTGCAGGAACGCCACGAACAGCTCCAGCAGGTTGATCGCCACGCTCCCGATCACCACCAGCCCGCCGATCGCCGACGCCCCCGCCGCACCGACACCCACATACGACATCCCGATCAACGCCAGCAGGATCGCCAGCAGCAGGTGGCCAGCCAGCATGTTCGCAAACAAACGAACCGCCAGCGCGAAGATCTTGGCGATCAGCCCCATGATCTCCACGGGGATCAGCAGCGGCGCCAGCCACAGCGGGCCGGGCAGAAAGTGCTTGAAATAGGCCAGGCCCTGCACGCGAAACCCGTTCGCCAGAATCGCCAGCAGCGCGAAAACCGCCAGCGTACCATTCATCCAGATATTGGCCGTCGGCGTACCGCCCGCCGCATAACTCTGCATGACCGGTTTGGTAAACGCCGCCAGCGGAAGCAAGCCCAGCAGGTTGCATGTCAATATGAAGAAAAAGACCGTCCAGATCAGCGGCATCAGACGGTCAGTATGCTCGCCCAACTGCGGCCTGCCGAGATTCTCCCGGAAGAACTGGCAAACCGCCTCCACGAAGTTCGGAACGCCGTGCGGCACCAACTCCTCAGGTTCTTCCAGCCGGGACCGCAACCTCGCGAACATCGGCACCAGCGTCAGCAGAAGCAGTGCCGCCGCCGCGATCTCCATGCAGATCTGGTTGCTCATCCACGTAAACGTGAACGGATGGCCCGCAATCTCGAAGCGAGACTGCACCCACGGATGCTGCACAACGTGCTCGAGCGGATCAAGCGCAGCCAGGAACAACAATGGAGGCATATCCTTAACTCACGTTATTTGGGCCGGCCGCCGGCCTTAAGCCACGTAGCCAGCACCGACATCTCCACTACCAGCGAAACCAGGTACAGACCCACCATCCACAGGCCGAACGCAATCTTCGTCGACCTGCTCGGCAACAACAGCAGGACGACCAGCGCCGCCACCGCCGCCGCGCCCAGCCGGACCGCCGTCGCCATCTGCGCCGCCTGGGCCGTCCGAACCGGCTCCGACCGGTCTACCCGCAATAGCGGCAGCAACCCGATCGCCGGAACGACCAACGCCACCGCCACCGCTACCAATACTGGCAGCCAGCCAACCCACAGGCCCGATCCATACAACGCCGCGCCAGCCGCCAACGAGGCTGCCAGCACTACCAGGCCCGATGCCGCCACCGCCGTCGCCCAGAAACCGCCGGACGACAATGCCTGAATCCTTATCGACAAACTCCTGCGAGCTTCTGTCATCCTATTGGGTCGCTTTGCATCTTCATTAATCGTCTTTACTCGACTCGTCGCCACCGGCCTTATCAATCCCACCGTCGGGTGGCGACTCTTCTGGCCGCGGCGACCGCCGCTCATCCGCCCTTTCCGACCCCGCTCGCTCCCGTCGTCTCTTTGCCTCCTGGTCGCTCTCGCGAATCGCTTCCAATGCATCCCGGATAAAGTTGTAGCCGCCGCCGATCAGCCCGATAAACACGCCGATCAGCATCCCCCACGGCTTGGTGTTCCAGTGGTGATCGACCCACCAGCCCACAAGCGTACACACAGCCAGGGACGCACCAAATTGGAACCCCATGCCCGCCAGTCGCGTCATACGCTGCGGCGAATCGGGCTGCGAGGGACACATCGGCATGGCTCCATGTTCAGGCAGGTCCAGCCTTTACGGAAGCACCGCAGTCGGGGTACCGCACTCTACGCCAGAATGCACGACCCAATTGTAGCCCTCGATGCTACTGCCGTCCCGCTGGCGGGTCAACTTACCGGAACCACTTCTCAAAGAATCGCAAAAGTCCTGAATGCACGACAGTTTATGCATATTCCATTGGCTGCCAAGCCCCCCGCTGTCAGTGAGTGTACCGGACTTGCTCCGTATTATGCGGCCGCCACCATTTCGCCTGACGCGGACGCTGCCTGCAACCGTGCACGTGGCCAGGCGAGCAGACAGCCGACACAAACCCTATACATCGGTACGAAGCCGCCGGGGTCAGCCCCTCCAGGTCGTCCAGGGGTCTGCCCCCTTCGCTCAGGCCTGTGCAACACCGGTAGTACCTCACATGCCGAACATGCCGTTCCCGCACGCCAAAGTCCTTGCCCTCCAGGCATCACCTTGGCCCCGCTTTGTCCGATGGCTATACTGGGGAATTCCAATTGTTGCTCCGGCTGGCCGGCTTTGCCGATAACGGCAGCCGCAAGACCGCCACCGCACCGGGCGCACCGCGCGGACGCGCACCGGGCGATAGATACATTTTCACGCTGGTAGGCACGAATTTTGGAGAAATGAAAATGCCTGTGACCATCTATTACGAAAACGACGCCTCCCTCGAACCCCTCAAGGGCAAGACCATCGCCGTACTCGGCTACGGCAGCCAGGGCCATGCCCACTCGCTCAACATGCGCGACAGCGGCCTGAAAGTCATCGTCGGTCAGCGACCGGGCTCCAAGAATTACGATCTCGCCAAACAGCACGGCTTCGAGCCGCTGAGCATCTCCGAGGCCGTCCGCAACGCCGACCTCGTCATCCTCACCCTGCCCGACGAGACCCAGGGAGCCATCTACAACAACGAGATCCGCGCCAACCTCAGAAAAGGCGCCGCCCTCGGCTTCACCCACGGCTTCAACATCCATTTCGGCCAGATCGTCCCCTCCGACGACATTGATGTCATCATGATCGCCCCCAAAGGCCCCGGCCACCTCGTCCGCAGCGAATTCGAACGCGGCGGCGGCGTACCGAACCTCATGGCCGTCTACCAGGACGCCAGCGGCCAAGCCAAGCAGCTCGCCCTGGCCTGGGCCATGGGCATCGGCGGCACCCGCGCCGGCGTCATCGAGACCACGTTCAAGGATGAGACGGAAACCGACCTCTTCGGCGAGCAGGTCGTCCTGTGCGGCGGCGTCTCCGCCCTGATCAAGTCCGCCTTCGAAACCCTCGTCAACGCCGGCTACCCGGAGGAACTGGCTTACTTCGAGTGCATGCACGAGATGAAGCTGATCGTCGACCTCTTCTACCAGGGCGGCATCGAGCTACATGCGTTACAGCGTCTCGAACACGGCCGAATACGGCGACCTCACCCGCGGCCCGCGTATCGTCACCGACGAGACCCGCAAGGAGATGGCCAAGATCCTCAAGGAGATCCAGACCGGCCAGTTCGCCAAGGAATGGCTGCCGGAGTGCCAGGTCAACAAGCCGATGTTCACCGCCCTGGAAAAAGCCGACCGCAACCACCCGCTGGAAGTAGTCGGCCGGCGTCTTGCGCAAGATGATGAAATGGATCAACGCCAAGGAGATCTAGCCTCTGGCTGTTGCGACTAAAGCCCCGGCGTTTGCCGGGGCTTTTTTTGTGATTGTCGCTCGTACCTACGGAATCACCAGCGAAGAGGCAGGAATTCTTTTCGAACCCACAAACATTAAGGTGTGCTGGAGAATGTGTCCCCGGAAAATGAATACAGAATGCATGATACTGCATATTGCAGTGCGGCACGGTTGCGGACTATATTGCCGGGCTGGATCAAAGACTCGCCGTATCGGCAGTCCCGGCAGTGAAACTGGAGCGAAACGCCATGCGTATCGAATGGCGGCGGACGTGGGTGGCGGTCCTGGCTGTGTCTGTCTTTTCCGGAGTAGCTTGGGGGTCGGTAGCCGCACGGCCTGTTCGGGCAGCATCAGATGAGCGGGCGGCCGCGCAGGGCTTCCGGTTTGCCGCGATCACCGATACACACATAGCGGCCCCGGCGGAACTGGCGAGGTTCCGGGAATTTCTGTACACAATCCAGGATGAGAAGCCGGACTTTTTGCTGATACTCGGGGATTTGTGCGGCCATGCGCCGGAATATCTGCCGCAGATCAAAGAAGTTATCGACCATAGCGGCCTTACCGTCTATACGATTCCTGGCAATCACGACGACAACTATGCCAGGAATCCTGAATGGTACGGGGCCGCGTGGCCGCAATCGTACTATTCCTTCGACCATAAGGGGTGGCATTTTGTCATGAGCGACAGTCAGTTGCTCCTGGATGCGAAGGATCCGAAGGTGCTCGCGTGGGTGCGGAAGGAGTTGGCTTCGCAGCCGGCAGGTCGGCCCGTAATCTTCTGCCAGCACTATCCGCCGAAGATGCTCAAGCCTGGCCAGAATGAAGATCTGCCGGAGCCGTGGGGCGAGGTAGCCAAGTCAGCCAATGTGAAGACCGCACTTACGGGACACGAACACCGGAGAGCGACGTACCCTGTGGGGCGAATCCGGTGTGAAGTGCTGGATAACTGCTTCTTCACGAACGATGCGAAGGATCCGGCAAAGTACTATCTTTTCGAGACGACAGCGGCCGGGGCGGTGCGACTGGATGAGCGGGATGTGGCGAAACTGAGGATGCGTGAGCCCGCGGACCATGTGCCGACGGTGCAGATCCAGACGCCGTCGGATGGCAGCGTCCTGAAAGGCGTGGCGACGTTCAGTGGGACAGCGGCAGATGATCATGGCGTGGCGGCGGTGCAGTACAGCGTGGACTTGGGGCAGTGGCAGAAAGCCGACCTGGCCCCCAAAGGCCACTGGCACTTTGCGGTGGATACACACACGCTGGGGGATACGCACCATATAGTGCGAGTGCGCGCGATCGATACGGCTGCTCAAGCGTCGATTCAGATGGGCAATGTGCTGTTTCTGGTGGAGAACGTGTCGCCGGGCAAGTCGGTGTTCCGGCTTCAGCAGGGTCGCAATGGCTACGACGGCTGCCAGGATGCGACCGTCCGGATGGTTGAGGAGATGAAGGGCCCGGCGGGAGAGGACGGGTACGCAAGCGACCTGGAGTGCTGGGTGTACAAAACGTCGAGCGGGCAACTGCGGGAGTTCAATGAATTCTACATTCGTTTCGGCCTGTCCAGGTGCGGCATACCCGCGGGGGCGAAGATCAAACGGGCAACGCTGACGCTATACGGCAGCAGACAGAATCACGTTGATGTTGCAGGCAAGGCGTGTGCCTATGGCGTGGCGGCGCTGCAGGAAGGCTGGTCGCCGGAGATGACGTTTGTGCAACGGCCCGCCAGCCCAGCATGGGCGGCAGCAACGCAACCGGAGCCACAGCCAACGCTGAGAGGAGGCTTGGCCATATCTCGGTGGCCGGCAGCAGATCGTTCCCCCGAAGGAAGTGGTCATCGATCTGACGCCGCTGAAGAGGCGGATCGAGGGATGGCTGCGGAACCCAGCGAGCAACCACGGGCTGGTCTTCTCGCCGATGGCAGGGAGGAACTACAACATGTCGGCCAAGGGGAGCCGCTGTCCGATTGTGACATTGCGGCCACGGCTGGAGATCGAAGTCGAAGAAGTAAAGGGCGGCGACTGATTGTTCTGGGGATTCCTCCGGAATAGTCCTCCGGGAAATAGTATGCTGTCCCAATCCTGTTCGGCACTCAGATTGCATAATGATGTAGAGTGACCGGAAGGGCAAGACATCATCGTCGGCGGGCTGGTTCCGGCGTGATCGAACGTGGGGCGATGGACGGCCGGCGATCAGAAGGGCGCAGCGACAGCCGCGGCGGCGGTTCGTGTCGGGACCGGCCTGGCGGGCTTAGAGGATCGGTGTTTTCACGTCCTGCCTTTTCAGTTTGCCGATGTGTCGCAGCAACTCTTCTTCGGTCGCCCAGCCGCTGAAGTGCCAGCACAGCATCCGATAGGTGCTCATCGTCGGCTTGCGGCCCGTCCACAACGCGATCAGCAGGCAGGCGATGATCGCGGCGTAGGTCTCCAGTTCGATGCCGTTGCGGCTCGTGCTCAGAAGGTGCCGGCAGCCCAGCACGTGCTTGAAGAACCGGAAGAAGATCTCGATCTGCCAGCGCCGCTTGTACAGCAGTGCCACTACGTCGGCTGGCAGATCCACCCGGTCGGTCACAATCAGGATCGTATCGCCCTGCTCGGGGCCGCCGCGAGCCGTCTTGCCGGAAGGCTTGCGATGCGGCCTGCATTCGATCTGAACGATTCGCAGCGGACGCGCGACCTTGCCGCGAGTGGTCTTGCAGCCCAGGCGGACCACCGCATCGCGGACCAGGCCGGCGGCCAATGCGTCGCCGTCCAGTTCGCGTTCCTCGACAACCTCGAAGACGGCGTTGTCCCCAAGCCGGCAGACGAAACTGCTGCCGGCGTCCAGAATGCCCTGCAGCAGGCCGTAGCCGGCATAGCCGCGGTCGAGCACGTACAGCCGGCCAGCCTGCAGATGCTGGGCCAGCACCGCCTGCTCGGCCGAGTTGGCGTCGGTGACAGTTGCTGCCACGGGTACCCCTTTGAGCAACTCCAGGTGGACGTGAGTCTTGATGGCGCGATGGGTGTTATCGTTGCGGAACAGCGCCCAGGTCATCTTGGAGAGGGCCGTGAGCCAGGAACCGTCCACCAGCGTGATGATCTGATCGAGGTCGGAGAGTCTGGCGTCGTGGCGGATCGGCCGGAGTTGGTGGACGAGTTGGCCGATCACGTCGGTCAGCAGATCGCTGTCGAAGACGCGTGCGGCCTCGGACAGACTACCCAGAGCCGCCCGCGGCACCTTGAGGACTCGCTGGACCTTAGCCAGGTCGCTGGCCTCCTGGATGGCCCGCAGGCTGGAGCAGATCGGGTTGAACATGTACATCAGCAGGAGGGTGACGTACTGGTCCATGTGGAGGATGCGGTTGTGGGCGCGGTCGCGGTGCACACGCTGCGGTATGCAGCGTTTCGAGGATGTCCGCCAGGACTCTGAAATACTTGAAGCCCTGAAGGTCGCGTTCCTTGACCTTGTCACGTTTCTTGCCAGCCATGGACACATCAAACCCAAGCTCCGGCGAAAGCGCAAGTTAGGAAACTGTTAAATCCACCTCACGTACAGGCAATCTGAGTGCCGAACAGGATTGGGGCGCAGGAGGTTTTTTTGCTGGTAGGGGGCAGAGGCCGGTTACGTGTTCGCTTTGGTTGCTCTTGCTGGCTCTGTTGCTTACGGCCCCGCCTGGCTATTCTGCCTGTGGTTTGCAGGCTTGCGGTAGCGATTGGTTCAACAGCCGATCTGTTTTAGGAATCGCTTGAGAATTGCATCTGTGATGCATGGATTGGTCTGTGCCATTTGTTTCGCTGTGTTGGCTGCCCGATCCGCTCGCATGTGCCCGGCTGTCACGAGAAGGCGCATCGATTCCATTCCCCACATGATCGAAACGCCTACATTGCGGCATGCACGGCGTAGCCGCTTGTCATTGGTCAGACAGGACCATCCGTTATCTCTGGCCACGATCAAACATAGCCGATCCTCGAATGAAATAGTGCTGTCCGTCATATTGGCGGCTTCGGCGGCTTGAGCAAACGATGGCTCTAGGATATTGAGATTCAGCCGTCGAGCGTGCCTCAACGACATCTGCCTAACCTCTGCCAGGACCGGCGAGGGAATATAGATATCACCCAGTCGCTTGGCGATCAGCGAAAGTATCTCTGGCTCCGTGTTGGCATAGTCGATCAAGACATTGGCATCGGGTACGAGTCCGGCCGGGGCTGTAGGTGCTGAACTCATTCTGCAATTTCCCACGAAGCGACCCGATCACGCATGTCTTGCAGATCTACGCCAAGAATCTCAGCAGCGCGGCTAAGGGAAATAACTTGGTTCTCGACAGCTTCGCGGACAATACGGCTGAGCCGATCTTCCAGGAAGTCTACGGGCGCCATTGGCATCGGCTCCTGTTTTCCACGAAGGAACTTGCCATATAGACGTTTATATTCGAACGCAAATCGCTTCCAGATCTGATCCGAGACAACACCCATCTCAATCAGCCGGTAGAGAACGGTCTTGTAACTGACCCTGAATAGCCGCTTGACGTGCAACACCCGCTTAACGAAGATCTGCCCGCTAGATTCCTTCCATTGCTTCATGAACGCGTCTTGCGGCATGAGGAAATCAGCTGGCAAAAGCATCTGATTCATCTTCTTCCTGCTTGTTCTCATCAACCTTGGTGGTGTCGAAGGCGCCAGGGTGTAGTAGTAGGTGCCCAAGCTCATGCGCGGCGGTGAATATCTGTCGTTCAACCGTGATAGGCTCGGCGGTATTCACGACTATCGCCGGGCCTCCGTCTTCCTTATCGATTGACATGCCGAAGAAGCCGGCTAATTGGGATTTCTCCACGTGAATCTTTATGCCAGCCGATTCCAGCAGCCCGCAGATATCGCGTATGGGCTCGCTACCTTCGATACCAAGGGCGTCACGTACCATCGCTGCGGCTTTGCATGCGCGATCATATGAAGCCAGTCTTGCGACCTTCCTGGCGACCGTGGCGAGTGCGTAGGCCGGCTGATCTTCGAGTCGCCTTTCAAGGTCAACGAAGTCCTTCAGCCAGCGGGCTGAACGCGAAACGATTTCTTCCCGCTGAGCCAAATTTTTCTTGCTGCGCAGCTTCTGTGACCGAAAACGGGCAGTCTTGACGTAAGGCGGTTCGGCCAACAAGTCCTGAAGCCCAACGTCAAGCGCATTCGCTATGCTCTGCAGGTTGCTCACCCGTGGTTCCTTGGTTTTGCCGTGTTCGATGTCCCGCAGACCGATGCGGGACAGACCGGAGAAGCCAGCTGACTCCTGTTGAGTCAGCCCCTTACTGTTCCGAATCCTCTCAATGTTAACCGCGAAGGCTGGTCTTTCAGCCACGATCCTTCCTCCTTTTCAAACTTATCATCAGTTAATACGATTGCCAGCAATGATAAGTTCGCATCTAGAGCATATGTCGGACTTCGATCGTGTCAAGATGAATTTGGCGACAATGTTCGACCAAAAACGCGGCCGCTTGGTTGGCAACCAGTTACGCTCGTTACATGACCGGCTCCCGCCTGTGCCATCCCGCTCAATCGCTCGGTCGTACAATTCCCTTACCAGGGCGGTATTGCATGTCTGAAACCCTCAGGCCCGAGCCCTTCACCGAATGTCTCTTGCGTCAATCCATCGTCCTGGATTTGCTCACGCAAGACGACACACAAAGCGCTACTTCGATGGCGCACTCCGTAGTCAGTCTGTGGGTGTTGTTCATCACGGAAAGCCTGAAGCCGAAAACGTTAGATACTTCGTCCAACTATCTGAACTATCTGGGGACACCATACTAAACTATCTGGGTAGAGTCGAACGGTGGCGCGGTAGCCGCAGACAAGGCATAGCGTGTTGGCCGGCCCTTTCGGTTGCCGGGGCCTCAATGTCCTCACCCGTGCTCCGTTTCCATCGCCCGCTCATCGAACCGGACGTGCGGTTCTCCCGCATCCGGCTCTCGTCCAGGAGAGTCACGCTTTCGCCCACGGAAAGTTGCGCGTCAGCCGGGGCAGCCGCACCAGCCCCAGTCCATCGTTGATGTACGCGTGCGGGAACCGCTGCGTCCCCGGCCAGCGCAGACCATGCTTGACGCACAACCACTGACGCAGCCTCCGCCGCACGTGGCTGTCCACGGCTTTGTAGGCCGCACTGACCGAGCCCAGGCAGAAGTAGTTCGACCACCCACGCAACAGACGATTGAGCCTCGCCACCACTGCCTCTGCCTCCTGGAGCACCTGGTTCCGGCCAGTCAGTTCACTGACCGACTTGCACACCCGCTGGACCCGCTTCTTGGCAGGCGCCATGCCGATGTAACTGCGTCCCGTCTTCGGCGACCAGCACCGCCGGAACGTGTACCCCAGGAAATCGAACGTCTCGGCCGGAAACCGGCACACCCGTGTCTTGGCCTCGTTTGCCGTCAGTTTCAGCCGCCCCATCATGTCCTGCATCGCGGCCATGGCCTCTTGGGCTCTACCCCGACAGCAGATCACGAGTCGAGTAGCGGAGGGGGATTGCACCCCTCCGCCCTCACAGAACCGGACGTGAAACTCTCGCCTCATCCGGCTCTTACTCTCCAGCCTCCGGTCTTACGCCGAGTTCCCACAGGACGAACAGGCTTAGGGTCCCGCCGCGCGATACGCCCCAGCCAGTGCATCGACGCACGCTCTCGTCGTCGAAACCGCTTGTACTTCCGTCGCACCCAAGCAGCGAGGGCTACGTTGAGATGGCGAAGGACCTGAACACACTTCGACCGGTAGAACCGACCGTAGTAGTTCATCCAGCCACGTACTACCGGGTTGGTCAGCCTCGCCAGATCCTCCAGTCGCTGGTTGTTCCTGGTGGACGCCATCTGCCACTGGCGGATGGCCTGACGGATGGCTTTGGCAGCCTTGGTGCTGATCGCCGGCAGGAAGCTCGTGAAGAACTTTCCCCAGCGATTCTTCGCCCATCGAGGTTGGAAGGTGTACCCGAGGAAGTCGAACTTGTGGTGTTCAGCGTTCCCCGGCCGGTCGTCGTCCTTGCAGTATACGATTTTGGTCTTCGTGGGATGAAGCTCCAATCCACACTGCTCAAACCGACCTCGGATGGCATCCAACACCGCGCGGGCCTGTCGCTCGTTCCTGCAGTGGACAATGGCATCGTCCGCATAGCGCTCGAACTGGATACGCGGATAGGTCCGTCGCATCCAGAGGTCGAACGCATAGTGCAAGAAGAGGTTGGCCAGCAGCGGACTGATGACGCCACCTTGCGGCGTGCCTTTCGTCCGCTCCTCCAGGGTGCCGTCGGGCCGCTGCACGGGAGCTCGAAGCCACCGCACAACGTACAGCCGGACCCACGGAAGGTCAGTGTGGTGTGCCACGGCACGCTCGACCAGGTCATGCGGAATGGAATCAAAGAAGGCTTTGATGTCCAGGTCGATCACCCAGTCGGTTTGCCAGCATCGCTTCCGCGCAGTCCCCACCGCGTCGAGCGCAGACTTGCCGGGTCGATAGCCATAGGAATCTTCATGGAACACGGGTTCCACAAGAGGCTCCAAGACCATTTTCACGACTGTCTGCGCCACTCGATCGGCCACAGTGGGAATCCCCAGCGGTCGCATGCCACCGTTATCCTTCGGTATCTCGACAAGCCGCACGGGCGGTGGAAAGTACGAGCCCGACGACATCCGATTCCAGACCTTGTAGAGATTGTCCTTCAGGTCCTTCTCAAACGCCGCCAATGTCTCGCCGTCCACCCCCGCAGCACCGCGGTTCGCCAGAACCCGTTGGTACGCTTCCCAAACGAGTTGCTTCGGAATGCTATAAGGCTTTGCTTCAGGCACCGGTTCCTCCCATTACTGGTTGACCAGCATCTTCGGCCAGAGAGTCGAGCCCCTTCGCTCCACCCAGGGTACCGGGCTTCGACGCTACTACGGGCTCGTCCGTCCCTTCGCCTCGCATCGGTACTCGGCTCCTCACGGGTCTTCCGTTTGGAGTTCTCCCTTGGCATCGAGGCGATAGGTTCCCACGTTCCGCACAAGAGCCTGTGCCGGGCTCACGCCGCCTTGGCGCCGGTCATCACGCGGGCAGTCAGCAGGCATCCCCCACGCTTGGTCCCGGGCCAACGACTGGAGCCCGGTTTCGATGACGTTCCTACGCTTTCGACACGTTGTCAGCGGTTCACACACGTTCGTCTTCCCGGCACGTACCTGACGGGTTTGTCCCGCCTTTTCCGTCTCGCTCACCACCCCAGCCATTGGACCGGAGCAGCATCCGGTGGTTTGGACCCTGAGCCTGCACCCCGAGTCCGAGGGACCTGCCCTCATCTCTTGTGCAGCAAGGCTGCTTCCAGTCGGCCTCTACATCACGGCCTCCTTTCCGCGCCGTCGTGGCGCACGGTCATCGGCATAGTTGACGATTTGCGCCGCCAGACGCTGCTGATGGCCCAGCATCTTCCACCCCAGCACGAACCGACGCATGTAGAGGTTCGATAGCAGCGGGGAGATCGGGGCGCCTTGCGGCGTCCCACGTCCCTCGTCCTGGTTGCGGGTCGTGCGATGCGTGTTCCCCCGATCGTCCGTCTCTTCCACCGGCGTCTCCAGCCACATCTTGATCAGATGCAGCATCGCGCCGTCGACGATCCGCCGCGCCAGACACTTCATCAACTCGGCGTGGGGAATGCTATCGAAGTACCCGCTCAGATCTGCGTCCACCACCTGCACATGCCCTTGCACCAACAGCCGCCGGACCTCCTGCACGGCATCCAGCGCGCTGCGGTTGGGGCGATAGGCATACTGCTCGGACGGCAGGTCGGCCTCGAAGATCGGCTCCAAGACCAGCACCGCCGCCATCTGGACCACGCGATCCCGGACCGTCGGGATTCCCAACGGCCGCTGCTTGCCATCGGGCTTGGCAATCCACACCCGACGGACCGGCAGCGAACGATACGTCCGATCCTTCAATGCTTGCGTCAGTTCGCTCAGCCACCGTTGCCGCCCGTACGCCTCGATGTCCTCGAACCGCTGGCCGTCCACGCCTTCGGCCCCGCCGTTGGCCCGGCAGCAGGCATAGGCATGGGCCAGCACATCGGCCCGGTACACCTTGTCGTACAGCGCGTGGAATCGGCAGTCGGGCGATCCCTTCGCTTTGGCGTGCAGCGCCGTCTGCAACTTCTGGACGCTCGGGGGAGTTGTTAGGCTCATCGCCAATCTTCCTGTCCTTCGTCGCTTGCTGCGCTGCCTCCTGAACCAGGGCCCCTTCCCTCGGCCGGCATTACCCGGCTTTGTCGGTACTACGGGCCCATCCGCCACCCCAGCCGGCCCGGCCTTGACCCTCGCGGGCCGCCGGTTGGCAGACTCCTCGCCTGCCACCGCTGGGGCTTCCCGTGTTGCGCTCGATCTCCCTGTACGAGCATGCCGTCGCCACTATCCCGGCGGGACCGATGCAGCCTTCGGATCGCTCGTTGTGGCTGACATCGACAGCGGCCTTCCCCCGGTGTCCGAAGGGTCGGCTCCTGCGTTATAGGTTTCGGGACCTGCTCAGCGTTCACTCACGTTACGGCCTGCTCGCTCGCCAGGTCGCCTTGCGACCTTCTACCCTGAAGGCTTCCGCCGGTTCGTTGCCTCCCCGACGGCTCCAGGTGCTACCGGGTGGAGCGATCCAGTTCCCGGGCGGGACTCGCACCCGCTGAACATCGGCTGCCTTCGCGGCGAAGCGGACACCATACTATTTATTGGTTGTTGTTAAGGCCGTTGACGTGACTGTTCGTCCCGCAAGGCCCCACCCTTCGTTGTCTTTCTCGGGCTGTAGACTCCGCAGGCACGACTGATCCTATCGAAAATGGGGATAAACGAAAGGGATCCATGCCGCACCAGACGACACGGATCCCGTTGTTATTCCAGATAATTGCTACTGCGCTGCCGCCATCAACCGAGTGTGATTGAGTTTACCACCCGCCTTGAGGATCTCCCGCTCGCGAGCCGTAAGCGGCAGCGAGCACTGCAGCGTCGCCCCGTTGGTGCGATCCTCCACGGTAACCGTCTCCGCCCCGCTCTCGATCGCCGCCAGCAGGCCGGGAACCGCCAGGTCATCCCCCTGCGAGATCTTGTCATAGTCCGCCGGATCGACAAACAGCAGCGGCACGATCGCGAAGTTGACCAGGTTGGCCTTGTGAATCCGCTCGATGCTCTTAGCGATCACCGCCTTGATACCCAGATACATCGGGCACAGCGCCGCGTGCTCCCTGCTGGACCCCTGCCCATAGGAATCCGCCGCGACAACGATGCCATGCTTGCCGGCCTTCTTCGCTTCCAGCGCCCGCTGGGCGAACGTCGGCTCGCCCTGCTTGTTGAACCGGAAGAAGACCGCCTTGGCATACTCCGGCACGTTGCTGCGATGCTTCAGGAACGAACCGGCCGGCATGATGTCGTCGGTCGTGATCTTGTCGCCCAGCCGCAGCAGCACCGGCCCCGCCAGGTCCGCCGGCGGCACCTCGGCCGCAGGCGGCGTCACGATGGTCGGCCCGCGGAAGACTTCAATGGCCGCCGGGTCCGCCGCCGGCTTCAGGATCAGGGAATCGTCGACAACGAACTTGGCTGGCCAGGTTACTTTCGGATACTCGATACCCTGAGATGAAAGATCGCGGGGGTCGGTCAGGGTGCTGGTGATGGCGGCCGCGGCGCAGGTTTCCGGACTCGCCAAGTAGACTTTGTCGTCCAGTGTTCCGCTACGTCCGGTAAAATTGCGGTTAAAGGACCTGACACTCACGACTCCCTCGGCAGGACTCTGGCCCTGTCCGATGCACGGCCCGCACGCACTCTCCAGGATTTTGGCGCCGGCGCCAATTAACAGCGCCAGAGCGCCGTTCCGCGCCAACATATTGAATACCTGCCGGCTGCCTGGCGCGACGCTGAATTCGACCGACGGATGTACCGTTTTTCCGGCCAGGACCTTTGCAACCACCATCAGGTCGTGGAAACTGCTGTTGGTACACGACCCGACGATGACCTGGTTGACCTTCTTGCCGGCGTTTGAGCGGACCGTCTCGATGTTCTCGGGACTGCCGGGGGCGGCGACGAGCGGCTCCAGCTGCGACAGGTTAATTATAATCCGGTCGAACGACGCGGTGACGTAGCCGTCCTTGTCGGCAGCGGTGATCTCAACGCCCTTGCAGTACTTGCGGATGTTCTCGATCGCGGCGGCGTCCTTTTCGGCGTGCATCTTCTTGGTGATGCGATCGTACCTGGCACCACGGTCGGCGGCTATTGGGGTGAACTGGTCTTCGCGGCCCTGGGCTTTCAGGTACTTTTTCGTCATAGCATCGGCGGGGAAGACGCTGGTGGTCACGCCGAGCTCGGCGCCCATGTTGGTGATCGTCGAACGGTCGGGTACAGCCAGGGTCTTGACGCCAGGGCCGAAGTATTCGGCGATGCAGCCTACGTTGCCTTTTGTCGTCAGGATGCTCAGGACGCGGAAGATGACGTCCTTGGGCGCGACCCAGGGATTCAGCTTGCCGGTCAGTTCGATGCCGATGACCTTCGGCGCGGTCATATAGAACGGCCCGCCGCCCATCGCGACCGCCACGTCCAGCCCGCCGGCGCCGATGGCCAGCGTGCCCATGCCGCCGGCGGTCGGGGTGTGGCTGTCGCTGCCGAGCAGGGTCTTGCCGGGTGCGGCGAAACGCTCCAGGTGCACCTGGTGGCAGATGCCGTTGCCGGGCCGGCTGTGGTAGGCACCGACCTTGGGGGCGATCGTCTGGAGGTACAGGTGGTCGGTATGGTTTTCCGGGCCGAACATGGACATGTTGTGGTCGATGTAGGAGACGGCCAGTTCGTCGCGGACGCGCGGCACGCCCATGGATTCGAACAGCAGGAAGGCTGTGGTGCCGGTGGCGTCCTGGGTGAGGGTCTGGTCGATGCGGATGCCGATTTCCTGGCCGGGGACGAGATTGCCTTCGACGAGGTGGTTTTCGAGGATCTTATAGGTCAGGGTCTTTGCCATGGTAACTCCTGCAATTCCGTTACACTCAATGGGTTGGCGACAGTGTCGGACTTCGACAACTCCGGAAGTATAGCGGTGGCGTGCGGCGGAATAAAGGAATGTGCCTTCGGCGGTGTTTGGCTGGCAGATCGTGCATCCATTCACGATCGAAAGACAAGGAGTGGCCGCATAGGGCTGAAACGGGATATCTAAGTAACAACAAGAGCCACAACAACTACAACGACGAGAGGAACCACATAAGGCGCATAGGGAAGGCAACGAATGTAACAACTACTACGACGGGAGGTACCACATAAGGCGCAGAAAGCGCATAGGGAAGGCAACGACCACAACAACTACAACGACGAGAGGAACCACATAAGGCGCAGAAGGCGCATAGGGAAGGCAACGAGTACAACAACTACTACGACGGGAGGTACCACGTAAGGCGAGAAAAGCGCATAGGGAAGGCAACGACTACAACAACTACAACGACGAGAGGAACCACATAAGGCACAGAAGGCGCATAGGGAAGGCAACGACTACAACAACTACAACGACGAGAGGAACCACATAAGGCGCAGAAGGCGCATAGGGAAGGCAACGACTACAACAACTACGACGACGAGAGGAACCACATAAGGCGCATAAGAACGACACGACGGAAGACACTTTTCGTGAAACGCGTACCTGACTTGCGTACGACAGGTCATTACGACAAGCGATACAACAGGCGGGTGTTGCCACCTCGCGGTTCTACAGGCCGAGGAGTTTTGCTGCGTTACCGCCCAGGACGGCTTCGATCTGCTTGCGCTCCAGGTCCAGCATTTTCAGGAGGTTTATCTGGTCGGTCTGATTGGTCCAGGGCCAGTCCGTGCCGAACATGACGCGGTCCGGGCCGTGGGCACGGATGAGTTCGGAGGTGGCTTGCGTGCCCAGCAGGCTTACGCTCATCGAGGTCTCCAGCCAGACTTTTTTGCCAGCCAGGTACCTTTCCACGTCTGACCACTGCTCCCAGGCGCCGAGGTGGGTGCAGATCAGCTTCAGTGAGGGGTGCCGCTCGATGACGCGGGCGATGCGGTCGGGGTCGCTGCGATCGTCGCCGGGGAATGCGATGTCGTAGCCGCAGTGCGGTTCCAGCAGCAGGCCGGATTCGGCGACGGCTGCGTAGAACGGGTCCATGCGCGGCTCGTCGAAGGCGAATTCCTGGTACATCGGGTGCATCTTGATACCACGCAGGCCGGCGTCGACGAAGCGCTTCAGCCAGTCGGCGATGTCGGGCGTGTCCGGGTGGACCGAGGCGAACGGCACGATCCTGTCCGAGGCGATCCGGCGGCACCAGTCGAAGATCGGCTGGACCTGGGTCGGCTTGGTGGCGATGTTGCAGATGACCGAAACATCCACGCCGGCGGCATCCATCGACTGCAACAGATCGGCGATCGTGCCGTCGCCGACGCCCTTCCAGTCGATGCCATCCTGCAAGGCGGCCATGGCTCGGGGAGCCAGGGAATCGGGAAACGCGTGTGTGTGCATGTCAATAATCGGCATCCGCAGAGTATGCGCGGGGTTGCGGGGCAGTTCAAGGGTTGGGATCCCCCGAGGGATCGGTGGCTCAGGGCAATCGTGTGTTCGGAAAGATCATGGTCCTGCAAGCCCAGGACCTTACCGGCCAGTGGAAGCGGGAAATCCACCGCAGAGGCGCAGAGGACGCAGAGAATACAAAGGGGTCACAGGGAGGCGCCACCCTCGCCGCCGGGATCAGGATGCACCTGATCGCAGGCCATAGGGGCGTCGATGCCGCCAGAGGTCACAAGACCCACTATTAGAGAAACTGCCGGTGGCACAGATGCCAGGCAGTGATGCATTTTCCGACGGGCTCACGACTTGCAGGCCGATGCCGCTTGTCTAGGGTCAGGCAGGGTCGGCGGATCTGTTCTTCGGGCGAGACACCCGCGAGCATCCCTTTCTTACGAAATGATGCAGATCGACATTGGCGGGCATAGTGTAGGGAGTCGGAGCAGATCGAAACCAGGCGGAGCATTTCCCCGGAGAACCCTATCATGCAGGCTGTCCAGACCGGCTGTGAGCGTCTCGCGTACGACTGGGTCGAGGACTGGGTGAAGATCCCCGACACGGAAAGCAGCCGGGCCAGCGGGCGTACGCACGGTGTGGTTGTCACGGAGGCTGGCACGGTGCTGATCTTTCACCAGGCCAATCCCGCGGTACTGCACTTCTGCCCGGGCGGCGGGTTGCTGCACAGTTGGGGGGAGCGGTTCGCCGGGCGCGCGGGATGACGCTCGTCAGAGAAGGCACGACGGAGTACCTGTGGCTAACCGACGAGCGGTCCGGCGAGGTCGTCAAAACGACGCTGGCAGGCGAGACCGTGCAGTCGATTCAGCGGCCGGGCCTGCCGGTCTATCACAAGACGAAGTATGCGCCGACGGCGGTGGCTGTGAATGAAGAGCGATGCGGCGGGAACGGGGATATCTGGGTGGCCGACGGGTACGGCGCGTGCTGCCTCCACCATTATGACAAGGCGGGGCGGTACCTCGGGACGGTGGCCAGCGTCGAGGCCAAGACGGGCGGGTTCAAGTGTCCGCACAGCATCGCGTTCGATTGGCGTCACGGTCAGGGGGAGTCTGTACGTGGCAGACCGTGTCAGTGGTCGTGTACAGATCTGTGACGCCGACGGCCGGTTCAAACGAACCCTCGGTTCTGATGCCCTCACCAGTCCGTGTGGATTTGCCTGGAACGGGCAATACCTGTTGGTCGCCGAACTGCAGGCGCGGATTGCGGTGTTCGACGGGTATGACGATCTGGTCTGCTATCTCGGTGCGAATGAGGCTGCGTGCAGAATCCGAGGGTGGCCGAACCTGCCCGGTTACATGCTCGAACCGGGCAAGTTCTACAGTCCACATGCCGCCGCGGCTGACAAGGATGGGAACCTTTACGTCGTTGAAGGTCTCCTTGGCGGCCGGGTGACGAAGCTTGTCAGGTGCTGATGTCTTATACGATCTACGTTTGACCTTTGCGGTGGCACGCGAGGCGGGATCAACAACCCCGGCTGACGTTTGGGGCTCTAACGACAACAACCACAACCCCGGCTGACGCCTGGGGCTTCCCTGGCCCCCCGTCGCTCAGAGTTCAACGGGAATCCGTATTACCAGCCGAAGCACGAATAGGCCGGGGACCAGGTTTTCGCGTTGGCGACGAGTTTGCTCAGGCCGATCAGCAGGTAGCTCGACCATCCGCAGGCTGATCGTCTTGCCTGGGCGCAGCCTAGCCAGGTGCTCATCCGCTCGATGTCCTCGCCCATGAAGCCGCCGTGCATTCGTGGATCCGGCTTCTGGCATTGCAGCGCCAGTACTTCGTCCAGTCTGGCGAGTACCCAGTCGAGATACTCACGCTTGCCTGTGAGCCTGGCGGTATCGAGCATGAGCAGCATCGCGGCCGGAACTGCCGAGAAAAGGTGAAGCCTGCTGGTTATCCCGGACCACCAGTCGGCGTTGGCGATGACCGGGTCGAGCCATTTTCTCTTGGGATCGAGACGGTGAAGACAGAGCAGGGCAATCATCGCGCCGTCGTCGTTGCCTATCGCGCGCTGCAGGCCGCCGATCATGTCGCTGTGATGGCCCACCGAGCCTTCGGGCAATCGCAAGGCGCCGGTGCCGGCATCGAAGAACGTATCGAGGAGCCAGTCTGCCATGGGCACGGCCCCTTTGCGGACGAGTTTCTTTTCGCCCGTCAGTGACACGTACTGGCAGATCGGGATCGGCAGGCCGGCGAAGCAGAATGCGATCGGGTGGTTTGGATTGCGCATGCGCAGCCGATCATCGCTGTATGGGCGGGGGACCGGCGGCATGTCCTTTGCGTAGTCCCGGCCGAAGAAGACGTATTCCATCGGCCAGGCCGGCTGCTGCATCAGGAAGTTGACGGTCCAGTTGAGGTGGTCGCAGGCGCGGCTGAGCCAGATGGGGTCTGCTTTCCTGCCGTCGTAGAGGGTTTTGGCGATCCAGCCCTGCGAGCATTCGATGCCGTCGCGCGGGTTGATGTGGAAGCAGTTGACTGTCTCTTCGCGGATCGCGCCGCGAAGCTGGGGATATTCGGGATCGTAGATCTGCAGGCGGGTATCGTGGTAGAGGCCGAGTTCGGCGGTCTCTTCAAAGGCGGTGACGTCCTTTCCGAGCACCTTGGAGGCGGCGAGCAGCCCCTGCGCGGTGCGGGCGACGTTCCACGAGATTGACCAGCCGATCTTGCCGTTGCGGGTGGAAACAGCACCAGGCAGCCGGCCGTGGTTGTTGTCCCAGTTGGGCCATTCGTGCCGGACCTGATTTTCGGCGCACCACTGGCAGGCGTCGCGCAGGGCCTTGAGCACGCGTTTGCGGACCGCCGGTGTGATATCGAAACCGTCCCTGTTCGTCCATACTTTGCGGGGCATCTCGTCTTCGTCTCCCAAGTTGCCCGCCGGCTGTGTCACTCCTGTCAGCCGGCGAATGAGTAATGACATATGCAAACCTGTTCCAGTCATCGTCCAATAACGATCAGTTCCGCTACCGGAATCAAAGATCCGGGATGATCGGGCGGCGCAAGGCCGGCATCTCCGAGCAAACTCGCCGCCCGGATTTCGACGATGATCGCCGCTGGAGGCGTTTTAGAGATCCGATAACGGCCGGCTATGGGGGTTATCGAGACGTTGCTGCGAAGATCATCTGCGAATGGCTGAAGAACTTGCCTGCCGGCTAAAGAATTTCCGCGCCCGTCGCCGAAGATGAATATGCCAAGGTTGCCTATCTTACCAAGACTACCAATCTTGACACCTGCAAGCCTTGCGGATGGTAAGGCAGGTAAACCAAACGGTCGTCAGGAGAACTCAGATGCAGATCGAAACTCTCGCAAAACTGTACACGGAGAACCTTTTGGCGGGAAATCGCCGGGCATGCCGGCAGGTCGTCCAGGAGGCGTTGGCGTACTGTGCTCCGGCTGAGCTGTATGAGGATCTTCTGTGGACCGCGATGACGGAGATCGAGAAGCTGTGGAAGGACGACCGGATCAACCGGGCCACGCAGCAACTGGCGACACGGATCAACCGCATGATCGCCGATCAGCTGCAGGCGCTGCTGACGGTCGAGGCCCCCAACGGCAAGAAGGCCCTGCTGCTGTGCGCTCCGCATGAGCCGGAAGAGCTCGGCGCCCAGATGATCTGCGACATCCTGGAGGCGCGCGGCTGGGAGGTTTATTTCCTGGGCGGCGGCGTGCCTGATGACGAGGTGCTGATGCTGGTCGGGTTGCATCGGCCGGAAGTGCTGATCGTTTACGGTACGCGGCCGGAAGAGACGCCTGCCGTTCGCAGCCTGATCGATAACATTCGGCATGTCGACCCGTGCCCCGAGATGAACATCATGCTGACCGGCGGGATCTTCGGACGGACGGACGGCTTGTGGAGCGAGGTGAAGGCTGATCTGCACGCCAGCGACCTTCGCGAGACGATTGAGATCGTCTGCGGCGCCGAGCCGCGTGATCCTTCGAGCCTGGTTCCCGGACCGAAGCGTCGCCGTCGTCGCCGGCCTTCGATGGATGTTGTCGGGGCGGTGATCTAGGCTGTCCTGTGACAAGGTTATATTACGTTGATTTCTGCAAACGATATGAGCATCTGTCGGGCAGGAGATCCTTCGCTTCGCTCAGGATGACAGATCAAGACGAACTGGCAGTTTGATATCCGGGCTATTTTTCGAACTGCGATTTCACAGGAAATACAGGGTTCCACATGGGCCGGCTGGCTTCCTCCTCCAGCCGGCCCGACTTTTTGCCTGGGAGGCAAGGTCTTGACTCTGCGGCGAAAGACCTGCACGACAGCGACCAATCCAGCTGGTACACTGGGCCTCGCTGCTGTCGGCAGCAACCAAAAACCTAAGGCTCTAGCACGGGAGTAACTTCATGTTCGGTTCCGTCAAAGGCATTCTCTTCGGGGCAGTCGTTGTGGCCATGATAACTGGTGGGTCGTTGAAGGCCGTCGGCCAGACGGCGGCGGACTATCAGAGGATCCTCAAGGACAATTCCCCGGCGATCGTGACGATCAAGTTCGTGATGAAGATCAAGGTGGCTGGCAAGTCCAAGGAAAGCGAGTCGGAGACGACGGGGGTCATGATCGATCCGAAAGGGCTGATCCTCTGCTCCAATACGGAGATGGGCGGTCTCGGCGCTGATGCGAAGCATGGGTCGAGATGTCAGCACCGTGCCGACCAATCTGAAGGTGTTGATCGGCGAGGATACTGAGGGAATCGACGCCCGGCTGGTGGCTCGCGACAGTGAGCTGGACCTGGCGTGGGTGAAGATCAAGGAGCCGGGCACCAGGAAGTTTGCTTATGTCGATATGGCCGGGTCGAAGGAGGGGGCCGTCGGAGAGCGGATGATCGGTATTCGTCGGATGGGCAAGTATTTCGACCGGCAGGCGGTTGTCTGTGAGAGCCTGATCGGCGGCGTGACGAAGAAGCCGCGCCGGCTGTATGTTCCGATGCAGATTCTGGCGAGCGACCTTGGGTTGCCGCTGTTTGCGGAGGACGGAAAGGTTCTGGGGGTGCGCGTGGTGCAGATGCCGACCGATGCGGATGCCGACGAGGGAGCCGGTGGCATGTCAACGCAGGCATCGACCGTGCAGGAAGTCAGGGCGGGGTTGATCCTGCCGGCGGCGGATGTGGTGGAAGCGACACGGCGTGCCCAGCTGGCTGCGGCGTCGCAGCCGGCGGAAGAAGACGATGAGGCGGCTGCGTCTCAGCCACAGAGCCAGCCGGCGGCGACGAGTGCCCCGGCGTCGGATCACGGCGAATAGGATCTCGTTTGAAGAAATCGAGATCCTCGTGAGATTCTGCCGTCCCTGACGGGACTGGCAAAGCAAGAAAGAAACCCAACAAGAGATTGTTGGGGTGCCCTGGTTCCCAAGACTTGCGTCATGGGCTGCTCACTGACGCCCCTGCGGGGCTGTCAAGCCCGCAGAAAACTACGAAGTAGATAAACGCCCACGGAGATATCTTCCGTGGGCGTTCTTCGTTTCAACGTGTATGCGGCAGAAGCGTTGCGGGGCTTGGCTCCTGTTGCGAACCTTCACACTGGCAGGCAAGCTGCCAGTGGCACCCTGCAAGACGCAGGCCGTCAAACGGGTGCTAGAGAACCTTGCCGCCTTCGCCCTTCTGGATGGCTGGCACGTAATCCGTCAGATCGAGCGATTTGTCGAACTTGACGGTCACGCCCTTTTCGTGGCTGAGGTAGCCGGCCATGACCAGTTCCATGATGCGCTTGCCGTAGGCGAGGTTCAGTGTGGCGTCGCGGCCGTGCTCGAAGGCCTCCAGTGCGTCGAGCCATTCGCCGACGTAGCCGTAGAGGTCCGGCTCGTTCGGCTGGACGATCAGCTGGCCTCGTGAGGCCTGGGATTTTTCCAGGGCCAGTTCGGCGTCGGAGACCGCGGCCGCGGCGTTGTCGCTGATGAAGATGCTGGAGGGCGACTGGAGGGTGTTGACGTTGATGGCGTAGCCCGGTCCCATGCTCTCCATGGCCAGACGCAGGCCCGGCGCCTCGTACATCCAGGAGTCGGTGGCCTGGACGACCAGCTTCACTTCGGTCTCGGGATCTCTGAAGATGTAGGAGACGCAGGCATAGTCTTCCGCGGGGGTCTTGGTGTAGTCGACGCCGCGGGCCTTAAGTCTGGCTCAGCCAGGGCTCCTTGCCCCACTTGAGCAGGGCCATGTTGGCGGTGACGGAGACCGGCTCGAGGTAGCCGATCTTCTTGCCGATGGGGGTGCCCATGGCCTCGCCGATCGCCACGCTGTGGCAGCCCATATCGCACCAGACGCCGCCGCCCTGGCGGGTGGGATCCCAGAACCAGGACTCGTGCGGGCCGCCGTGCTCTTCGGCGGTGCGGATCAGGTGGGCGGTGCCCATCTGCTTCTCGACGGCAGCGAGCTGCTGGCGAGCATGGATGACCGACGGCATGAAGAGCTGGTTCTCGAAGTAGGCGGTGTGCAGGCCGGCCGCCAGGTTGACCATTTCGGTCGCTTCCTTGACGTTGCGGGCGAGGGGCTTT
Organism: uncultured Planctomycetota bacterium; assembly: GCA_963787325.1. GTDB lineage: Bacteria > Planctomycetota > Phycisphaerae > UBA1845 > JANYLN01 > CAWBCK01. The sequence goes on along the minus strand of CAWBCK010000005.1, from coordinate 2,519,018 downwards.
TCGGCGACGACGCCCTTGAGGTGTGCCGTGCTGCTTGACCTCACGCATAGCTTCGAGGCGAGCGAAGTTCGGCAGGAAGAGGCAGACGACGTCGACAGCCTTGCACAGTTCGGCGATGCTGTTGACGACGACGGTGTCGCCGATGCCGGTCTGGCGGGCCTTTTTGGCCAGTTCCTCGGCGCCCTTCTTGGCGTAGATGGCGGCAAGATTCGCCCCACGGACCTGCTGCAAGGCCCGGGCATGGAAGTTGGCGACGAAGCCTGCGCCGATGAATCCGATTCGCAACATAGGAATCTCCTTCCGCAATATCTTTATAGTTATCTCGTAGGCCGCGCTTTTATTGGACCGGGCTATTGTGGGGATTGGCTGGCCTTGTGGCAAGCTCTCAGTGCAATGGGAGGTCATCTAATGAGCGACTGCAGCGGGGAAAGCATATCAGCTCGCTCAAGAAAGCAGGTTTTCAACGGCGGCGCGGAGCGTAGGCAATTGCTGGTCGATAACGTTCCAGACCTCGTTGCTGTCCACTTCCATGTAGTCATGAATGAGCACGTCGCGAAAGCCGGCTATGCGTCGCCATGGAATCTCCGGGTGCCGATCCTTCGCCTGATTGCTCAGCCGTTTTGTGGCTTCGCCGATAACCTGGAAGTTGCGTACTATGGCATCGAGGACCATGGGATTACGCAGAAACTCTTGGCGCCCGCATTCGGCGTATGTTACGATCTTTTGTATGGCTTCGTTGATGTGTTCGAGATAGAGCCGATCGTCCTTCATAGTGGGACGGCCTCAGCCATTACGCGATCACGGATCGTCCGGCACAGTGCCCTTTCACTGACAACATCGACGCGACATCCAAGCAGATCCCCCAGATCCTGCATCAGCGCAATGTGGTCGACCAGCGACCGATCTTCGTCCATATGCACCAGCAGATCGAGATCGCTGCGGGGCCCTTCCTGGCCTGCGCACGACGGAACCGAAGACTCGCACGTGACTGGCGCCGTGAGTCTGCCGCCAGTTCAAGGATTTGCTGCCGTTTGGCCCTTATTTCATTCAGTGCGACCATATGTGAGCCCTGCCGTTTCCCATCTGTGCGATTATACCGACCCAGCCATAAGTGGTTCAATACGTCGTCTGAAACTGCACTGGATTCCTAGGTGCTTACGATGCGCGGGGTGTCGAGGCCCTGTCGCGACCAAATCACCTGCACATCATCCGCGGTTACAACGAGGCTGTCGCCTTCCTGCCACAGGGTGGCGTTCGTCACAGGTAAGCTCTTGCGAGCTGCCCGACCGCAGGATCTTCAGCAGGACCACGAACTCGCCGCAGGGGTCCGGACGAGCGGCGTAGAGGTCCAGCCTGCGAGTTTCGCTGACGAACCGGCTGCGTGTGATGCGATGCAGACGGACCTCGTGGGTCAGCAGGTCCGGCCCCGGCAGCAGGACACAGATATCCAGGCCGGCCTCGCCGGCATCCAGACGCCAGTGCGCTGATCGGATTTCCGTGAAGGGGCGGTTCGGATCCGTGTGGAAAAGCCAGCGGTACTCGTGCGGCTGGCTGCTTTCGAGGCGGTCGTGGACGATCAGCAGATCCGGGCGCAGGAAGATCAGCCGACGACGGAATGCGCTTATGTGCAGGTCGGGGTCGTAGGCGCCGGCTGCCTCGGCGACGACGTGACAGAGGTCACCGGTGTCCTCGAAGTGCTCGATGCGCAAGGGCTGTCCTTCACGGTTGAGGCAATTGTTGACGTTCAGCCAGGTGTTGCCTTCGCCGGTCTGGCCGCGACCGTCGATGAGGATCGTGTTATGGTTGGCGGTGCTTTTCAGCAGCTCGTAGCCGGGGTCGACGGTCAGATATGTGTTACCTACACATATCTGTAACGACGCGTTGTCTGGGTGACGATGCGCGGCCCCCATGTCCTTGGTGACCAGGTGGCCAAGTCGATGCCCCTGGAACGGCCCGCAGAGCATGCCAATCATCGTCGCGTTGTCCGTCCAGGCACTGCGAAGCGTTACCAGGCCCTGGTCCTCGGCGTGGTAGCTTGCGGGCAAGGGCTTACCACGCGGCGGGAAGTCCGCCGGCGATAAGGACGGGTCGCGCATCAGCGGGACCAGCCAGGACTTGTTGCGCCCGGCGCCGACGCCTCGCGAGAGCAGCCAGTCTGCTGCGCCTCTGTGCAACGGGGTCGTTGAATCGGCGAGCCAGGCAGTAGAGCAAGTTCGTCGGCGGATGCGGCCAGCAGGACCGGTCGTTGTCGCCCCAGTTGAGGATGTCGGCCTGACCCGTTGGAGCGGGGATGATCTGGTGGAGGATGTAATCGATCCGCCGGCGGGCGAACGAGCCATAGAGGTCCTCGCTGCTGAAGGTTCGCAGTGCCTCGAAGGCGATGAACTGGGCCTCCGCCATGAAGTAAGCGTAGCGGCACAGCTCCGGGGTTGAGCCGTCCGGCGGCTGATAGAAGACTGCCTTGCGCAGGGCGGTCAACGCGTGCTGATAGAGCTGCAGACCGGTGCGACGGAGCGATTCTTCCGGGGCATCGGCCAAGGCCATACCGGCCAGGACAATGCCGCATTCGTTGACGATGGTGTGGTTCTGGAGCCAGGTATCGGCCCACCAGACGGCACCACTTGCAGCGGCACGAGCACTCTGCGCCGCCTGCACGGCCATCCATCGCCGCGCCTCCGCTGCCAGATCGGGCGGCAGGTCGTCGTGCAACCAATCGAGGGCCAGCGCCACGGCAGAGACGACATCTGTAGGTACAAGGCTGTCACGGTGGCTGGTGATGGCGCAGCGGGTGACCGCACGGAGCCAGTCTGTCGCTTCCTGCAGAGCGGCATCCTGGCGGGTCACGGCGAATCGAAGCGCCCGCCAGGTCAGGGCGTAGCCGTATTCGCGCAATGGGGCGGTTCCTTCGGCGGGCCGCTGAGGGCCATACTGCAAGTGTTCGTCCCAGAGAGTGGGCCAGACTGTTTGCAGGAAGCCGTGTTCGAGATCTGCGTGGATAGCGGCAAGTCGGTCGGGGGTGAGGATCAATCGCGGCCGGGGTGGCAGAGTTGCTGGAAAGGCCGGCAGCGGCGCTGCCACCGGGTATTTGTCCAGGTCGAACTCTTCACCCGGTGGGGGCAGTCGGAACGCGGTGGGTACATCACAGGCAAACGCATCTTGCGACTCGCCATCCGATCGATCGTCTTTACGCATTCCCGACAACTCCTGAGATTACGTGTGTGGCGGTTTGGTCAGGGGTGGATTATGCCGCGCCTGCGGATCGTTCGCAAAAACGCTGCCCGCCCAGGAACTGCTACTCCGCAAGCAGGGCTGTCGCCCAGACGGTCGGGTCGACGTACCAGTAGAGATCGTCGCCGACGGTGAGGTATTGCTGGCCGAGTTCCTGATCTTCGAGCATGTAGTAGAAGCCGATCCGCCGGCCAGGGACCGGTTCGTAGCCGGCGAGAATCTCGGCGGGGATGTGCCCTTCGAGGTCGTAGCCGTCGGAGACGATCTTGGCGGCTACCTGGATGGCGTCTTCTTCGGGCAAGGGGGCGTCCTGGCGGGCGCGGTGGATCTTGGCGGCGCCGGCGGCAGGTTCGTCCTCGTGGGGACCGCCGCCGGCTGGCATGAAGTAGAACTGCTGGCAGAAGCGGGTGGCGCGGTGGGTATCCTTGGTATCACGCGTGTCGGTCATGATCCGCAGGTTGTCCGATCGCCAGAACCAGCGCGGTTTGCACTGCAATCGGCGGCGCTTGCCGCGGACCCGGCAGGCGACGTACAGGCCGGTCTCGTGCCAGGCCGCCCAGACGGTGCCGACGGAGGGGCTACTGTCGAGATCGTGGGTCTGGGGGATCAGGTATCTGTCGGTCCACTTGCGGAGATTGGCGTCGATGCGCAGGGGCTTGTCGAGCTTGTGCAGGGCGATCTCCAGCCGCACGAGCATGCGGAACGGTACCAGCGGGCCGTCACCATCGTATGGCATGGCGTTTATTCCTCGTAATCCTCGGCATATTCGGCTGTCTCCCGGCTATCTTCACGCGCGGAGGCGTCGTTGGTGCCGAGCGTTGCCTTGGCCCAACGCTTGATCAAGTCGGTGGTGCCGTTGGTCAGGTGCGCTTCGTTGATCAGCTTGAGACGGAGATGGAGGGTATTGCCGGTTGCGCTGTGAATGCGGCCGCCGGCGCCGATCGGGTGGACGTCGTCCTTGTTGAACGTGCCGGCGGGCGCGAACAGCCACAGCTCGATCGCCTCGGGCTTGTTGGTGATGATGCGGGCGAGTCGCTGGCCGGTCTGGCTGCGCAGGGTCGCGCCGGTCTTGTGCGTCCACTCGAAATTGATGCCGGGTACGTGCTTGGTCAGCAGGCCGCAGAGGCCCAGCAATACGGTGGCGGACCATTTGGGTTTCCGGCCGGACTCGATGGCTTTGCCGGCAAGGTGCCAGGTGCGGCGGTCCTTGGGCTCGGTCGCGACTGTTGCGGCGGCGTTCGGCTCTTCGGCATCGCGCAAGTCTTCATCGGTGATCTCGTCGTCGTCAAACTTGTTGCGGCGCGTCCTGGTCTTGCCGGGCGATATCCGTGGATTGCGGGCTGGCTTGTCTGGCTGAGATCGTGTCCTGCCGGATTTGCCGAGGGCCTGCCTGGCGGCCTTGTTCGGGTCGAACGGCTCGCGTTCGCTATCGGGGCCGGCGTCGAGGATTGGCTTGAGCACCTTGCCGGTCAATGACGCCTTGCAGCGGGCCACCGTTTCCGGGGTGCCTTCGACTACGATCTCGCCGCCCTTATCGGCTGGGCCGGGACCGAGGTCGATCACCCAGTCGGCCTGCTTGATCAGATCGAGATTGTGCTCGATGCAGATGGCGGTATTGCCCTGGTCGACGAGTCGGTGGACTACGAGCAGCAGCTTGCGGATGTCGTCGAAATGCAGGCCGGTCGTCGGTTCGTCGAGGATGTAGAGCGTTCGGCCGGTCTGGGGGCGGGCGAGTTCGGCTGCGAGTTTGATCCGCTGGGCCTCGCCGCCGGACAGCGTCGTGCCGGACTGGCCCAGCGGCAGGTAGTCGAGGCCGACGTCCAGCAGCGTCTGGAGGATTCGACGCAGTTTCGGCACGTCGGCGAAGAGACTGGCAGCTTCTGCCACGGACATATCGAGCACGTCGTTGATGTTCTTGCCGTGGAAGGTGACCTCCAGCGTCGCGGCGTTGAACCGCTTGCCGCCGCAGGTGTCGCAGGTGATCCAGACGTCGGGCAGGAAGTGCATCTGGACGCACTTGGAGCCCATGCCCTCGCAGTCCTCGCACCGGCCGCCCGGACGGTTGAAACTGAACCGGCCCGGTTTGAAGCCGCGCATCTTGCTGCCGGGCAGGCGGGCGAAGAGCTTGCGGACCTCGTCGAACAGGCCGGTGTAGGTGGCGGCGTTGCTCATGGGGGTCTGGCCGATCGGCGACTGGTCGACGCTGATGACCTTGTCGATGAGTTTCAGGCCGTCGATCGTGTCGTGTTCGCCGGGCGTGGTCTTGGCGCCTTGGAGTCTTCGGGCCAAGGCGGGCCAGAGCGTTTCGGTGATCAGCGAGCTCTTGCCGGAGCCACTGACGCCGGTGACCGCAACGAACCGGCTGAGCGGGAAGGCAATGTCTATATTCTTGAGATTGTTGCGGCGGGCACCGCGGACGATCAGCCAGTCCTGATCGGTATCGGGGTTGTACGGCGTGACGGGTCGGCGATTCGTCGGCACGGCGATGGCCTGGCTGTTTGCGAGGTACTGGGCCGTCAGGGACTCGCTGTTGTCGGTGTCTGGCTGCGAATCTTCGCGCGACCGCCGGTTGCCCTTTTTCCGCTGACCACTGGTCCCTGGCCGCTGGCCATTGTCCCACTGGCCGACGATTCGACCGCCTGCTCGGCCCGCGCCGGGGCCGAAATCCAGTACGTGGTCGGCCGCGCCGATCACCTCGCGGTCATGCTCGACCAGCAGCAGTGTGTTGCCGAGGTCGCGCAGGTGGCGCAGTGCGGCGAGCAGCCGGCTGTTGTCGATCGGGTGCAGGCCGATTGTCGGTTCGTCCAGCACGTAGAGCACGCCGGTCAGGCCGCTGCCGAGCTGACAGGCCAGTCGAATCCGCTGGGCTTCGCCGCCGGAGAGCGTAGGGCCGGATCGGCCGAGCGTCAGGTAGTCGAGCCCGACGTCCAGCAGGAACGTCAGCCGGTTGTTGATCTCCCGGAGCAGTTCGCCGCCGATGCGTTTCTGGTGGCGCGGCAGTTTGAGGTTGCGGAAGAACCGGCTGGCGTCAGCGAGGCTCATCGCAGAGACTTCGCCGATCGTCCTGTCGGCCAAACGGACGGCGCCGGCGTCAGGTCGGAGCCTGCTGGCCTTGCAGTGGCGACAGGGCACTTCCTGGGTCATATCCTCCAGGCGCTTGCGGTAATGCCAGGAGATGCGGCTGGCTTCCTCGATGGCGGGGAAGAGGCCCTTCCATTCGAATCGTACGCCGGCGGCGATCGCGGAGCCGTCGATCCATTTGCCGGGCAGGCCGTAGAGGACCGCGTTTTGCTGCTCGGTTGTCAGGTCCTGCCAGGGTTCGTTGATATCGAAGCCGATTTGCTCGGCGACCACCGACAGCAGGATGCCCTGGGCACTGTTCTTTCCGAGCCGGCGCAGCCTAGTCACCGCGCCGTCCAGCAGGCTCTTTGTCGGGCGGACGACGATCGATTCGATGTCGGTGCCCTGCTGGGTGCCGAGGCCTTCGCACGTTGGGCACCAGCCTAGCGGACTGTTGTAGGAGAAGTTGTGCGGGGAGAGTTCCTCGAAGGCCCGGCCGCAGGAGCGGCAGGTGCGGTTGATGCTGTAACGCAAGGCTATGTTCTGGGGTTTGTTCCTGGCGTTCGAAGGCTTTTTATACGGCCCCCTCGCTGACGCTTCGGGCTCGTTTGTGATTCGCCTTCCGTCTGGTTCCGACTTCTACACCCCCTCGCTGACGCTTCGGACCGTGGTCATCGGTCACTGGTTCGGCGAGTACCAGGCCGCCGCTCAGGCCGATCGCCTGTTCGATGCTGTCGATGAGTCTGCTGCGCTTGACCCGGTGCATCGTCAATCGGTCGATTGCGACTTCGATCACGTGATGGCGACCTTCGGCTGGCGCGGGCATCTCCTCGATCCGGCCGAGCGTGCCGTCGACCCTCGCCCGAATGAACCCGGCGCCGCGGAGTCGCTCCCAGAGGTCGGACCAGCGCTGGGTGTCCTTGGGCTGGACCGGGGCGTAGAGAATCACCGTCTCCTCTGCGAGGCGTTTGGCTATGTCATCGGCGATCTCATCTACGGTCATTCGCTGGATCGGCACCTGGCAGTCCGGGCAGTATGGCACACCCAGCCGGGCCCAGAGCAGCCGCATGTAGTCATATATTTCCGTAATGGTCGCGACGGTGCTGCGCGGTGAACGGGCGGTGCCCTTCTGCTCGATGGCGATGGACGGGGAGAGTCCCTCGATCCGCTCGACCCTGGGCTTGGCCAGTTTGCCGACGAACTGGCGGGCGTAGGTCGACATGGACTCGACGTAACGGCGCTGGCCTTCGCTGTAGATGGTGTCCAGGGCGAAGGAACTCTTGCCGCTGCCGGAGACGCCCGTGCAGACGGTCATGCGATGACGCGGCACGTCGACGGTAATGTCCTTGAGGTTGTTCTGGCGGGCACCGACCACGCGGATGTGGTCGTTGCCGCTGATCACGTCGGCTGCGGCCTTGAGTTTGCCGTTCCAGTCGATCGGCGGCGGGAAGTGGCCGTGTTTGTCGGGCAGCACTTCGGTGAGGGCCTGACCTGTGTAGTTGTCTTTTGTCGCAGCCAGCTGCTCGGGCGGGCCGGCGGCGACGATGTAGCCACCTTCCTGGCCGCCTTCGGGGCCGAGGTCGATCAGCCAGTCGGCGGTCTTGATGACGTCCATGTTGTGTTCGACGACGAGCACCGTGTTGCCGGCATCGACGAAGCCGTGCAGGATCTGGAGCAGCTTGCGGACGTCCTCGAAGTGCAGGCCGGTCGTCGGCTCATCGAGGATGTAGAAGGTCTTGCCGGTGGACCGCTTGACCAGTTCGCGGGCGAGTTTGATGCGCTGGGCCTCGCCGCCCGAGAGGGTTGTGCTGGACTGGCCCAGTTCCATGTATCCGAGCCCGACATGGAGGAGGCAATCGAGCATGTGCTTGATCTTGGGGATGTTCTCGAAGTGCTCCGCCGCCTCCTGGACGGTCATATTGAGCACGTCGCTGATCGTTTTGGTCTTGTAAAAGATCTGGAGCGTCTCGCTGGCGAACCGTTTGCCCTCGCACACGGGACAGGTGATCCACATGTCGGCCAGGAAGTCCATCTCGAGCTTCTTGGCACCGTGACCCTGACAGGCCTCGCATCGGCCTCCACCTTCTTCGGCCGGCACGTTGAAACTGAAGCGTCCGGGCTTGTAGCCGCGGACCTTGCTGTCGGGCAGCCTGGCGTAGAGGTCGCGAATCAGGTCGAAGACCTTGATGTAGGTGGCGGGGTTGGAGCGAGGGGTCCGGCCGATCGCACTCTGGTCGATCAGCAGCACCTTGTCGATCTTGTTGACGCCGCGGAGGGACTTGTGTTTGCCGGGCTGCTCGACGTCGGTTTCATTGATCGCGTTGTGCAGGGCGATCGCCAGCGTATCGTTAACCAGGCTGCTCTTTCCGGAACCGGACACGCCGGTCACCACGACGAAGCACCCCAGCGGGATCTTGACGTCAACGTTCTTCAAGTTGTTGTGCTGGGCACCGCGGATCTCGATCCATTCGCTTCGCTTCGGCGACCGGCGGATCTCCGGGATGTCGATACGCTGCTTGCCCGCAAGGTACTGGCCGGTCAGCGAGTCGGGCGTGTCGAGCAGGGCCTTCACATCGCCCTCGGCGGTGATCTTGCCACCTTGCGAGCCGGCGCCCGGTCCGAAGTCGACGATATAGTCGGCCGCGCGGATCGTCGCCTCGTCATGCTCGACGACGACGACCGTATTGCCCGTATTGCGCAGGCGGGCGAGGGTCTTGAGCAACTGGATGTTGTCGCGATGGTGCAGGCCGATCGAGGGTTCGTCGAGCACGTAGACCGCCCCGACCAGGCCGCCGCCGATCTGGCCCGCAAGACGCACGCGCTGCGCTTCTCCGCCGGAGAGGCTCGGGGCGCGTCTGCCCAGTGCGAGGTAACCCAGACCCACGTCCAGCAGGAAGGTCAGCCGGCTGCGCAGTTCCTTGAGAAGATCTTCAGCCACGAGGACGGCAGAGCCTTCGAGCCGCAGATCGCTCAGCCAGCGGTGCACGCCGTCGATCGACATCTCGCACAGATCGGCGATGTTGCTGCCGGCGATGCGGACGGCCAGGGCGTGCTCGTTCAGCCTATTGCCATTGCAGGCGGCGCAATGGCCGTGCGTCATGAACTTTCTCATAAAACAGCCGAGCGATGCCGCTGTTGGTCGTTTTATATTTCTCTCGCAGTTCGGGGATGATCCCCTCGAAGGGCTCGGCGTGCCGCCAGGTGCCGCGGAAGCCTCGCCACTCCATGTCGATCTCGGCATTGCCTGCCCCGTAGAGCAGGATCTTCCGGGCCTTGGCAGGCAGATCGCGCCATCGCCGAGAAAGGTCGAAGCCGAACTGTTTCGCCACGCCGCGGTAGATGTGCCTTCGCCACCGGCCGATGGGCGGCCGAAGCACGGGAATCGCCCCTTTCAGCAGCGTTTTGTCGGGTTCGGCCACGAGCAGCTGCGGGTCGAAGTCGTGCCGTTCGCCGAGGCCGTCACATTCGGGGCACATGCCCTGCGGCGAGTTGAAACTGAACAGTTGCGGCGAGAGGGCGGGCAGGCCGATGCCGCACTTGGGGCAGGCATTCAGCGTGCTGAGTATCTGGTCCTGTCTTCTATCCGTCTCTCCCGATGCGCGTTGTCTGTCCGCGGACCTGTCGTTGCCGTTGCTCCTTGTCTCCTCTTCTCCTTGTCTGCTTTTGGGGGTGATCGGGGTAACGATGATCTGCCCCTGGCCAAGTTTCAGGGCCTGCTCGACGGCCTCGGCGATACGGCCTCGTCCGGCTCCGACGGGCAGCCGGTCGACGACGGCCTCGATATCATGCCGGCCGATTGCGTTCGAGGTCTGGCGGCGGGTCGGTCGGCAGGATGTGGCCATCGACGCGGGCGCGCATGTAGCCGTCGCGGCGGAGCTGTTCGAACATGTCTTTCCAGTGGCCGCGTTGCCCTTTGACGACGGGGCCCAGCACCGCCAGCGGGCCTGCGCTCAGCAACTGGCCAATCACGACGACGATCTGGTCCTGGCTCTGACTGGTGATGCGGGTGCCGCACTTCGGGCAGAACGGCTCGCCGACCCTAGCGAACAGCACGCGGAGCAGGTCATAGATGCCGGTGATCGTGCCGACGGTTGAACGGGGGTTCCAGCCGGTAGTCTGCTGGCCGATGGCGATGGCCGGGGCCAGGCCGTCGATGCTGTCGACCTCGGGGCGGGGCATCTGGTTGAAGTACTGGCGGGCATGGACGGAGAGCGACTCCATGTAGCGGCGCTGGCCTTCGGCGTAGATCGTATCGAAGGCCATGCTGCTCTTGCCCGAGCCGGATACACCGGTCATGCAGATCAGCCGGTTGCGCGGCAGAGAGAGCGAAACGTTCCTGAGGTTATGAACCTTGGCGCCCTTAACTATGATTTCGTCGCGCTGCATCGGCGTTTACTTTGCCCACATATGCCTCGACGGATTGGCGAGGCGAAAGATACCGGAGGCTGCCTGACGGAGGCTGCGCCGTCCGATGTCTGTCGGACTCATCTCTTCATACCTACCTTTTTCCTAACACCCAGTTTCCAATTATAAGCCGGTTTGGCAAGGGGCTGCGGGCGGGTTTGTGAAATTCGGCGACCGGCGTTCGCTGTGGGTTGTCGGAATCGGGCGCGGCTGTGGGATGAATCTTAGGCGAAGGGGTCAGCCTCTTGAACAACCGAAAAGGTCTGACCCTGGAAGCTCCGCCCCCGGAGGCCGCTTGCGCCAAAGCAGGCTCTGGCGAAGACCGTTGGCGTGCTGTACCATTTGACGGTCGTAACGCCGTTGTCTGGCGAAGGTCTATCAGGAAGTTCCGGGCCACTTGCACTGGCAGGCAAGATGCCAGTGGCCCCCCAAAGAGGGGCGTGGAACCGGCTGTGGTCTGGCGTATGTTGGAGGTTCCAGGGATGCAGCGTTTCAGTCGCGCGATGATGGTGGTGTTTGGCGTCGTTACTCTTCTGGCTGGCTCCGGCTGCGATGCCACGCAGCAGGTGCTGGATACGATCGGCCTGGCGGGCAATATCGTCCAGGTCTGGCTGCACTAAAGGGCCTCGCAGGTCGCTGCCTTCCGAAAAGAAACGGGCCTGAAGTTTTCTGCCGGCGGGGATGCTTTGCAGTATGGCGCTGGCGGACAACATGCCAGCGGGACGCCGCGCTCTTCTCGATAATTCCAGGGCATGCCCGGCTTCGGAATCGGGCCGCAGGTGTCGTTTTGTACGTATCATCGAGCAGATCGTCAGTACGCGCGTTAAGCGACCGTGTTCGAACGCATCTGGAGGCAGAGGCCATGGAACGTTTCACCCGCAAGCTGATGTTCGCATTGGGCATCGGTGTTCTTCCCGCCGTGGGCGGCTGCGATCTGGCCGGACAGATCATCGATACGCTTGGTTTCGTGGGCCAGATCGTGGCGGTGTGGCTGGATTGATTTCGCCGCCTCGCCCTTGTGCGAAACATGCCCGGGGAGTTGCTGCGCCAAGCCCTCGCATTGGCTTACGAGTCTGCGACCGGTCCTGCCGGGATTTAAGATCGTGCGCCGCACGATCCTTTCCCATCGCATTGGCGTAAAGACATGCAATAGCGTAATATACAGGTTCGTCCAGGCTGACCGGCCGCCGGGTCCGAGTCTTGCTGTGATAAGGCGCTGCCTGCGGTTGGCCTTCGTATAATTGCGTTTGTCAATATATCGTACAAGCTAAAGGCGAGTTGTCGCACATGGAAATAGACAAGGTAATAAGCAAGTTTCTGACGGGCCTGTTCGGCAGTCGCAACGAGCGGATCATCCGCCGCTACCGCACCGTGGCCGATGAGATCGAACGAGCTCGAACCGGAGATGCGAGCCAAGAGCCCCGAAGACCTGATGGCGATGACGGCGGAGTTGCGCGGCCGGCTGCGCGACAGCGCCCAGTCGTGGGACGTTCTGCCGGCAGCATTCGCGACGTTGAGGGAGGCCTCCCGGCGTGCCCGCCAGCACCGGCATTTCAAGGTGCAGCTCGTCGGCGGCATGGTGCTTTATCACGACGACATCGCCGAGATGAAGACCGGCGAGGGCAAGACGATCGTCTGCCACCTGTCGGCGTACATGAAGTCGCTGCAAGGCGAGAAGGTCCACATCATCACGCACAACGACTATCTCGTCCGCCGCGACGCCGAATTTGCCATGCCGATCTTCGAGCTGCTCGGCCTGCGGGTCGGCTATATCCAGTCGCAGGTCGACCCGGGCGGCGTCGAGGGCGTGCGGCGGGAGTCTTACGACGCGGACATCACCTACGGCACGAACAGCGAGTTCGGTTTCGACTATCTGCGCGACAACATGAAGATGCGGGCCGCGGATCAGGTGCAGGGCCGCCTCGACTATTCGGTCGTCGACGAGGTCGACAGTCTGCTAATCGACGAAGCCCGTACGCCGCTGATCATCTCGGGTCTGGCGGCGGATGACGTCAGCCGGTACAAGACCGCCGATCACGTCGCCCGCGTGCTGGTGCGTCATCAGAACGAGGCCAACAACGAGACGGCTCGCAGGCTTCACGAATGGGAAAAGAACGGCGCCCGCGCGAAGCGACCGCCAGTCAGCACTACCACGGGGCTGTGGAGAAATTCAGCCTCGACCCGCTCTGGCTGAACGAGGATGAGGCCGAGGCGATCCAGCACACCCAGCATTTCGTCGTAGAGCGCGATCGCAAGGCCGCGCATCTGACGCACGACGGGGTGGACGTGGCCCAGGCGGAGCTGGGAATCGGCAGCATCTACAGCGGCGCGAACATGGACTGGCCACACCTTCTGGAGAATGCCCTTCGCGCCCATGCCGTCTACGAGCGAGACCGGGACTATGCCGTCGTCGAAGGCGAGGTGATCATCGTCGACGAGTTCACCGGGCGTCTGATGCACGGGCGGCAATGGTCCGACGGCCTGCACCAGGCGGTCGAAGCGAAGGAAAACGTCCGGGTCAAGGAAGAAACCCAGACGGTCGCCACGATCACCATCCAGAACTTCTTCAAGCTCTATAGGGAACTGGCCGGCATGACCGGTACCGCCATGACCGAGGCGGACGAGTTCGCAAAGATTTACAAACTGGAAGTACTGGCGATTCCGACGAACCGGCCCGTCAACCGGGTCGATCACAACGACAAGATCTACAAGACGAGCGAAGACAAGTTGACGGCCATCGTCGAGGAGATTCACGCCGTCCACAGCGGAGAGGCCGCGGCTGACAACGAGCTGGCCGCCAAGGGACTCGGTCATTTCCGCAGCATCTATCGCGGGCTGAAACAGGATGTTTCGTATATCGACGAGGCCCTCGACGAGTGGAACGACGGCAAGGGGACGGGCGAGAATCTGTGGCCTGCCTATCTGAAGGCCGCCGGCGACGTCGTGATCGGCCGGCCGGTGCTCGTCGGCACGACCAGTATCGAAAAGAGCGAGAAGATCTCGGCGATGCTTACGCGCACTTACGGCATCGAGCACGAGGTTCTTAACGCCAAGTTTCATGCCCGCGAGGCTGAGATCGTCGCCAAGGCCGGTCACCAGCACACCAAGCCCGGCCGGGACAGCAAACTGTTCGGCAATGTGACGATCGCAACGAACATGGCCGGTCGTGGTACCGACATTAAACTCGGACCGGGTGTGGTCTATCCCAAGTGCATCGGCGATCTGGGGCCGGGCACCGGCACGCCCGAGCAGCAGAGGCGTCGCGGCTGGCAGGAGTCCGACATCGTCGGCACGAAGTGCTGTATCCACTGCCCCGACTACGACCCCAAGACCGACTGCGCCCACTGCTGGAAACCGAAGCTCGACCCGCGATTCCCGGCCATGGGCCGCAACATCTGTCCGCTGATCGTGCCGTGCGGCTTGCACATCGTCGGCACCGAACGTCACGAGTCGCGGCGTATCGACAACCAGCTGCGAGGCCGGTCCGGCCGGCAGGGCGACCCTGGGGCCAGCCGGTTCTTCCTGTCGTTGCAGGACGAGCTGCTCAAGATGTTCATGGGCGAGTGGACGCTGAAGATGCTCAACGCGATGGGCTTCGAGGAGGGCATGGCGATCGAGGCCCGCAGCGTCTCCAAGGGTATCGAACGTGCCGCAGAAGAAGGTCGAGGAGCGCAACTTCGCCGCCCGAAAGAACCTGCTGGAATATGACGAGGTCATGGACCATCAGCGGCGGATCTTTTACGGCCAGCGTCAGCAGATCCTTGAAGGCCGGGATCTGCCCACACTGATCTGGGACATGATCGACAATTCGACCGAACAGGCGATCAACAAGTTCCTCGCGCCGACGTATCCGGCTGAGTGCATCTCGGACTGGTGCCGCACGGCGCTGGAGGTAACCATTCCGCCAGCGAAGCTTCGCGAGACGGAGTACGACTTCCTGGCCAACAATATCCGCGACTATGCGATGGATGCGGCCCGCGAGCAGATCGACATCACCCTGAACGAGTACGTCCCCGAGGATACCGAACCTGAGGATTGGGACCTCCGGGGCCTGAGCCGCTGGGCCGAGACGCGATGGGGCGTGAACATCTCGCAGAACCAGCTTCGCAAGATGGACCATCCCGCGATCAGCGATGCGATCGTCGAAGCTGCCAGCGCAGCGGATCAACAACGCCGATCTCGCCCCGATCAAACGCTGGCTGGACCCGATGGTCGCCAGGGTCGCCCTGGCGGACTGGGCCCGCAGCAAGTTCGCCATTACGGTCGACGCCGACGAACTGGCCCATCTGGAACGCAAGGAACTCCAAGATCTGCTGAGCGGCCGGGTTCGGGAGGCCTACCGCCAGCGCGAGATCCGCTATCCGGTCGAATACATCCTGCAGACGACGATCGGGCAGGCGGCCCAGGGGCAGATGCCCGACGCCTACGCCATCGAACGCCTGCGCCAGTGGGTCAAGGGCAAGTTCAATATCGACTGGACGGACGAGGACGTCAGCAGCCGTAACGGCCAGCAGCTCTATGACACGCTCGTCAAACTGAATACCGAGTACCTGACTGACGGCAAGCTGGCCGAGGAGATCGACCGGCAGCTTCACCAGCTGCGGCAGGAATGGCTCACCTGGGCCCAGCAGCGATTCGGGCCGCACTTCAAGGAAGAGGCCGTTGACGGCGAAGACGCCAGCAGCGTTCTTCAGCGAGCCGGCAGGGAGATGTTGCGGCACGAGCTGACGATGCTCGAACAGGTCGTGCTGCTGCGGATCTACGACCAGGCCTGGCAGGGCCATCTCTATGCGATGGACCGGTTGAAGGAAGGTATCGGCCTGCGCGGCTATGCCGAGCGCGATCCCAAGATCGAATACAAGCGCGAAGGCTTCCGCATGTTCCAGGAGATGATGGGCAGCATCCGGGAGAATGTGACCGACATCATCTTCAAGGTGCAGATGGTCGACGAGTCGTCCGCCAGGAGCGTCTATCGCGTCTCGCAGACCCAGCACGCCGATGCGACCGGTGCCGGCCTTTCCGCGCCGACGCTGGAACAACAGGGCGCATTGCAGGCCCAGGGCGGCCAGCCCGTCGCCCAGCCAATCCGGCGTGAGGTGGCACGTGTCGGCAGGAATGATCCCTGCCCGTGCGGCTCGGGCAAGAAGTACAAGAAGTGCCATGGCAAGAATCTTGCCTGATGCGGCCGGCGAGGGTCTGATCCGATATTCGAAGGCATGTGTGCCGCTTCTCTTGCGCGGCTTACGCCGGCCATCGACCGTCCAGCAGGAGCCGGTCGACGGTCATTCCCTCCCGCCCTGCGCAACGGTACAATATCTCCACATAGGGGTGCGTTTTGCATACCCTGGGACGGGAATGGCCGGCAAACGCGGCTGCGTTGCCGGGCCTCTCCGATAGGGACTCCAAAGAAGGATGAACGTTCATGGCCAAAGATGGCTTCTTCAGTAAATTCTTCCGCAAGCAGGAAGAGGAAAAGCGTCACGCCCAGTCGATGCCCGGCGCAGACGAGCCGGCGCTGCCCAAGCCGGTCGACCCGATCCGGACGACGGAAAAGGAACCGAAGCGCAATGAGCCCTGCCCGTGCGGCTCGGGCTACAAGTACAAGAAATGCTGCGGCAAGGATAAGGAAAACAAGGGCTGACAGTCCGAGGGAGAGCGCCGGTACGGTTGCCGCGGTTTTCTCGCAGCCCCCCGCCGCCGACCACCGGCCACCATAGTTGGACCTGCAATGAGTAAGGCGCGAATCTGGCTTGCGAACGCTGGATACCTGGCAGTTGGGCTGCCGGTCCTGGCCTACCGGATCCTGGTCAAGGGCAAGGACCGCTCCAGGCTGGCGGGAGCGCATGGGCTACGTGCCCAAACGCAACGTCGTGCGCCCGGCCATCTGGGTGCACTGCGTCTCACTCGGTGAGGCCAACCTCGTCCGTTCGTTTGTCAAAGAGATTCGTGAAACCCTGCCGAAGTTCGACGTGCTGATCAGCAGTACGACCGATACCGGCTCAGACCGCGCGGCCAGACTGTACGGCGAGATCGGCACGGTATTCCGTTTCCCGCTGGATCTGAGCTGGTGGATGGGACGTGCGCTCGATCGCCTGAACCCCAGCCTGATCGTCCTGGTGGAACTGGAGACGTGGCCCAATCTGCTGGCCCTGGCGCGGAAGCGTGGCATCCCCGTAGCAGTTGTCAACGGCCGGCTGACTGAACGTTCCTTTCGCCGGTACAAACGGCTGCGTCCTTTGGTGCGGCCCATGTTCCGGGATCTGACAGTCGTAGTCGCGCAGGACGAGGCCGTCGCCGATCGCTTCATCGCCTTGGGTACACCGGCCAACCGCGTCCGTATCCTGCCGTCGATGAAGTTTGATACCGCGGAGGTGGCAGACGGTGTCGACGGCGCGGCCGATCTGGCGGCACTGCTTGGAATCACCCCGGAGATCGACCTGTGGGTGGCCGGCGGGACCGGCAACGACGAGGAACGGGCGATTCTCGACGCGCATCGCCGCGTCCAGCAGAAGCACCCGGGCGCCCGTCTGGCGATCGTGCCTCGCAAGCCGGAACGATTCGACGAGGTGGCCGAGACGATCGGCCGCATGGGCTTCCGCTGCATTCGCCGCAGCCGATGCAGACAGGCCGCCCATCAGACGATCGCCCGCGACCAGGTGATTCTCGGCGATACGATGGGGGAATTGCGGAAGTTCTACAGCCTGGCTAAGGTGGCCTTTGTCGGACGGTCGCTGGTGCCCATGGGCGGCTCGGACATGATGGAGGCCGCCGGGCTCGGCAAGCCGGTGCTGGTCGGACCGTACACGGACAACTTCGTCGAGCCGATGAAGATCCTGACGCAGGCCGGCGCCGCAGCCGTCGTTCACGGCAGTGAGGACCTGGCAGGGCGGGTCGTTGAACTGCTGGCAGAGCCGGCCAGGGCGGCGAGCATGGGTCGGTGCGGCCAGGAGGCGATCCGGGCGAACAAGGGTGCCAGCGCCAAGACGCTGGACCTGCTGCGCGAAGTGCTCGACCATAATGGATTATTGTAATGCCCAGCATGAAACTCAGGCAGGAGGTCCTCAAGACAGCCCGGCGAATCGTCGTCAAGGTCGGGACCGCGCTGCTGACCAAAGACGGCGGCACGCTTGATACCGCCCGCATCAACGGGCTGGTTCGCCAGGTGGTCGAGTTGCGCAAGAGAGGCTGCGAGGTAACGATCGTAAGCTGCAGGCGCAATCGGCGCGGGCATGGGCCTGACCGGCACGAAAAAGCGGCCCCGCGACGTGGCCAAGCTGCAGGCCCTGGCGGCGACCGGCCAGGCAGCCCTCATGCAGGTCTATGAGAAGGCCCTCTCGCGATACGACCTGCATGCCGCACAGCTCGCTGCTGACCCGCAGCGACGTGGACAACCGCGTCCGTTACCTCAATATCCGCAACACGCTGGCCAATCTGCATGAACTGAACGCCGTACCCATTATCAACGAAAACGACCCGGTGGCTGTCGACGAGATCCGCTTCGGCGAGAACGACGTTCTTTCCGCCCTGGTGTGCAACCTGGTGGAGGCGGATGCCCTCGTCATTTTGACCGTTGTCGACGGACTGCTTGCCGACGGCCAGCTCGTCGAACTGGTTGATGCTGTCGATGAGAAAGTCCTGCGGCTGGTAACCGGCGGCAAGAGTCAGCTCGGCTCGGGCGGCATGATGACCAAACTGGAGGCTATGCGGATGGTCACCGACGCCGGTGCGGCTGCGGTGATCGCCAACGGCCAGGTCCGGGAGGTGATTCTGCGGCTGCTGGACGGCGAGCGTCTGGGAACGATCTTCGTACCGGCCAGCAGCAGGATGCCGGCTCGCGACCGCTGGATCCGCATGGTCGCCCGGCCGGCGGGAAAGATCCGCGTTGACGCCGGCGCTGCCAAGGTGTTGTGCACGGCGGGCAGAAGCCTGCTGCCCATCGGGGTGGTCGGGGTAACGGGCCGGTTCGATCGCGGCGATGTTGTGCAGATCGTCGGCACGCAGGGCGAAGAGCTGGCACGCGGGCTGGTGAACTACTCGGCAGACGAATTGGACAAGATCAAAGGGGTTCGCAGCACAAAGATCGCCCAGGTGCTGGGGCAGGCCCCCTATGACGAAGCGGTGCACCGGGACAACCTGGTGCTGACGTCGCTGGGGCGATAATGCCAGACGATGGGGGAGCCATTCCCCTTTTTGTCCGGGATGGGCACGCCGTGCGGCAGCGACCACGAGAGAGAAGACTGAGGTTTTGAGGCTTATGTACAGGCCGGGAATGATTCAGGCGGGCCCAGTTGTTAAGGTGCTGAGCGTTTTGCTGGTACCCGTCCTGGGGATCGTTCTGACTTCCGGCTGCGTATCGCAGACGGACCGGTCTTCGTCCCTGCTGGCCGGCAGCGGCGACGTTACCGATGCAATGCGGCCCTCGCCAGGCGGGCTGGCTCCGGAGGACAATCCGTTCCTGGTCCGGCTGGCCCCGGGCGGACCGGTCGTCGTGCCGGGAATCAGCCGGAAGGCGGTGCAGTTCCGCGTGATCCAGGTGCAGGCACCGCTGGGCGAATTCAGCCGGTCCCAGAAGATCTGGGACCATCTCGACGAGCAGGCTGTCGGCACCGAGACACAGATGGTTTTGCAACGCAATGGCCTGCGTGTCGCCATCGGCACACCCGAGTCGTGGCCACCGGTCAAGGCCATCCTCGACACGATCGCCAAACGGACGGTCCGCCAATTGCCTCCGAGCATGCCCAACAGCCTGTCGGTCACATTGCAGCTGACCGGCAAGCCGGTTGACCAGACGGTCTTCTTCTACCGGCCGGACGGCACGATGGCCGGCAACTACTACACCGAGGCCACGGACGTCTTGCGGATTACATGGGACTTCTATACTGATAACATTGAACAGGTAGTCGTATACGTTACACCCGAGATCCGCCAGGAGAAGAAGGGCCTGGCGTTTCAGGCAACGCTGCTGGGGGCGGCACCGGTGCCGATCTACGGGGGCAAGGTGTTCGACGAACTGGCGTGCCGCCTGGTGGTTTCGCCGGGCGGGTACATCGTGATCGGGCCGGGCCCGGATGTCTATCATGCCGGCCTGCTCGGCAAGGAATTCCTGGTCACGCAGATCGACGGCGAGCCGTATGAGTCGATGCTGGTGATCGTGCCGGAGATGCTCGACCTGTCGCAGCAGGCGGACGGCATCGATCAGAAAGCGACGGTTTCAGGGAAATGACAGAACCGGATTGGACGGACCAGTTGCCCCAGGCGATCGAGGAGTCGGCGGTCGCGATGCTCATGCTGGATCGCGACCTGAACGTGACGCTGGCCAACCGCGCTGCGGCGAGCTGTTCGACCTTCGCAACAATGCATGGAAAGGCTCGTCGTGCCTCGATCTCGTGCCGGATAATCGGCGAGACCTTTTCGAGCGACTCTTAAAGCATGTGCTGGACTGCGACCACGAGCACCGCCTCTCGCTTACGCTGGGACGTGGCGAGCAAGGCGCGACGAAGGTGGCTGTGCATCTCAAGCCGTTGCATGGTCCTGACGGCAAGCCCATCGGCGTGGCCGCCTGGATCCTGCAGGCCATCCAGCGCGAGGCGCTCGATCGGGAGCTCGACCTGCGCAGCGTCGAGATGACGGCCTTGCGGGAGCTGGCCGGGGCAATGTCGCACCATTTCAGCAATCTGATCGGCGGTATGCTGACCAGCATCGATTTCGCCCTGGTCTCGAATGACGCGTCGATCCATCGCCGAGCCCTCGAACGGATCGGCGCCAGCGTCAGCCGGGCCGGCGAACTCATCCGGCAGCTCCAGGTATTCGCCCTCGCCCAACGCAAGGACACGGACATGGCCGATCTGACGGAGGTCGTCCTGTTCTTCACCGAAGCGATCGAGCACGAACTGGCCGAGGCGAACATCCGCCTGGATGTCGAGCTCTCAGCCGGTCGACGTGTACGCCGTTCCTCGCCAGTCGATGCTCGAAGTACTCAATCGTTTGGCGGCCAACGCGCGGCGAGGCGATGAACCATGGCGGGGTGCTGCGGGTCACCCTGCGCCAGACCGAACGCGACCTCGTCCTGCGGATCCGCGACAACGGCCCGGGCATCCCACCCGAACTGATCGACCGCGTCTTCGAACCGTTCTTTACGACCAAGGGCGAACTGGCCGGCGGCCGGGCGCGCAATCCCGGTCTCGGTCTGGCGGTCGTCCACGGGCTCATCAGTGACATGGGCGGTACCGCATCCGTACAGTCCGGTCCTGGCGGCGGCGCGGTCTTTGAGATTCGGCTGCCGCGCCGTCGGGATCAGGGAGAACCGCCGTCTCCCGACCCGGATCACGACATTCATATCTTCAGCGACATGGAAGAGACCGACGAGGACCTGCGGTAGCCGTAACGCACCGCAATCGCGCCTTCCGGCCCAGAAGCGTCGTTACGCATCTGTGGTCGACGCCCATCAAGTCAACGCGAACGCGTCGGGGAACGAGATCCGGGCCATTGCCTTCTGACCCGCCGGGTGGTCCTTGAGCCGCGTCAGGTTCCGGATGAACGTCTCGACGTAGCGGGACATCCGGCCCAGCGACAACCGATCCGCCGGATAGACGCCCTTCTCGATGCCATACTGCATCAGCAGGTAGCAGCTCCAGTCGCGCACCAGCAGTGATGTACTCGACGAAGTTGGTGTAGCCGGTGCGGATCTCCTCATAGAGTCCCGGATGCATGCCGGCCCGTGCCGCTTCCAGCCTCTTGAGGTGCATATCGGCACTGGTGAAGGCATCCTGCTTCATCTGGATCAGCCCATCCAGGAACTCTCGCGTCGGCTGGAGCATCTTGTACGGGAAGTCCGGCTGGATGAATCCGTCGAACATCCAGAACAGCTTGGTCGTGTGCAGCGACGCAAACTGCATGCGGTTGTTGATGCCCCGGCCCCACTGGATTCCTTCGCTGGCCAGACGGTCGGCCTCGAGAAGCGCGTCGACGACCACGTGCGGCTGCGGCCCGCCGAATTCCTTCTCCAGCCAGGCCGCCACCAGTTCCGCATCCGACCGCGTGTCGCCGCTCGACCAGTTGCTCGACCAGCCAGGTATTCATGCGCCCGAGGTTGCCTGACTCCGGGTCGGTGTCGCGCCGGTTGTTCTCGACGTTGATCGGCAGCGACACGTAGCCGGCCAGGTTGTAGTCGCGGGCCGCCTCGTAGCCCTGGCGGATATGCTTGATCTTGCACCAGGGCCAGTCCTTCATGTGATACAGCTCGAACGAGATCTCGATGATCTGCTCTCGCTCCTTGGGATACTTGCCGAGCACGTGGGTAATCGGGCTGTTGTCGTGGATATCCATCCGCGTGGACTTGTACATCACCGGCACATCGGCCGGCAGTTCCTTGAACAGCGCCGGCAGCACCACGGACGGATCGTTGTGAGGCTTGCCGATGCGGCACATGTAGTCCGTGGCGTTCTTAAGGCCGGTTATCTCCTCCGTCATGCGATGGCCGTCGCGGTAATACTCATCCGGGAAATTCCGCCACCAGAGCCGGCAGCACACCTGCGCGTCGGCCCCGGCTTCCCGGATGCCGTCTCGGGCGGCCTGAACATTATGGGCCAGCCGCTGGTGCAATCGGCATTCTTGGCCTCGCGGCACGCACCAGTACGTACTGGCGGTGTCCCCGGTGGTGATGATGTACATGGCGACTTTGGGAAATGCGCCGGCCAGTTCGCGATACTTCGACTTCATCAGGTCCCATGTGGCCGGGTTGTCCGGGTCCAGTTTCGTATGGACGTCGATGGTGCCTTCCTGCGTGGGTCGCTTGAAGGCGGTGACCAGGTCCGGGTATTCCCGCTCGAACAGCAGCGGCAGCATCGGCTCGTAAAGGTGGATGACCGGCTTCATGCCGAGTTCGACGGAGCGGTCGCACATGGCGTGGATGTGGCGGCGGAGCGGCTCGATCCAGCCGGCATCGGCATTGCGGCGGACGGCAGCCACTTTGGGATAGGCATCGAAGTAAATCGGAAACTCATCCATTTCCCGGCCGGTCATGGGATCTTTGGCAAACCACAGGTGCGAACACGGCCCGACCGAGTAGATGACAGCCATGTTCGAGCCCACGCGGGCCGCCTGCTCCAGCGCATAGGTGGACGGCGCATAGTGAATCCGATACTTGAACGCCATGGATCGCTCCTGATTGCCGCTCGTTGTGTTCTTTCGACCCGCACTTCAGCCGGCTGCACGCCAGGAGTCTCGGCAACGGCGGGTCGCCGGGCCGCGAAATCGCCAAGCCGGCCGGCCATGGCGGCAAGTTTGCCAGGGAATGCCGTCGCGGTCAACGGGGATGCCAACAAGGAATGCTGGGCGCCGCAAACGACCGCATCGCCATATCCGTCGTCTCTTGGCTGCGCCTGCTGGGGCTTCGAAGGATGTTGCTGGGCATCAGGCGGGGTGCATTGCCAGGAATCCCTGGCCGTGACGGATGCGAAGCCCCGTGACAGGGCACAGAAGCAGGGGTACCGCTAGTCGATTGGAGCCCACTGTTCTTCCCACTCGTTGTACTTTGCCATCTGGCTGCTGCTGGCGGTTTGATGCCTCGCATTGGTGGCAGCACATTGATGTGATGCTTCGGATTGGGCACAACCAGACTGTAACAGCGCGATGCCGGACAAAGTGACGGTGATCAGCAGTGCCAGGAATAGATGTCGCATGTTCTACCTCCCTTCTATTGCCATTCGTTGCCACGATGTGCCTCTTGTAAGACCTGTCATCGCGCATATCTGTTTTTCCAAACGTCCATGGGTATCCATAACGTTCATGTCGTGACGGCCTGACTTGAGCCTTGTTCGCTTCGGTTCGCGCACCGGTTCCAGCCACGATGGCGGGATCTCCCGCGTACAGGGCAGCCTTGTCGAACGGGTGGCACAGGTGTGCCGTTTCTCAATATGATGGACACGTGGTTGCCTTGTGGTCCTGGTACCACAAACGTGGCCAAGGCCGCCTTGCTGTAAGCAGCACGTAGAGCACGACGTTCCGCCGCTTCCCGGGGGGGGTATTGACCGACAACCTGCACATCTGAATCCGGCAAGGAAAAACACAAGGCGTTGAACGCCACAGGATCCCGTCGTCGTTCTGATAGGCATGGCGCGGATACCAGCCGGCTGATTTCGTCTCCGGCCAATCCGTATGGATGCTCCACATGAGGTGGTAAGTCCGGGTGACTCGAACAGAAGGAGATCGCTTGTATGGTGGCGTTGCTTGGCTGCATTGTCGTAGCCTGGGCATTGGCAGCATTGAAGGGGCATGGCATCGATCTGACAGGCCTGTTTGGCTTTTAGTGGAGTGATTCACAATTGCAGCATCCTACGGGACGCCCGCTACTGTTTCGCTACACTAGTGACGGCGCTTCCTGAAGCCAGCCGCCCAGGACAGGGATTGTCCCGGGCGGCTGGTTCAAGGCGTCGTTGATGCTCGGCTCCAGGTGGCGTTTTGTTCCGCCGGACTGCCCAGCCGACGCAGTTTGGCAACCTTACCGTTGCCACGTCATCGCCAGTATGCCGCCGACCATCCCCAGGATACCGGCAAGCAGGCCACCTGCCCCCGCCAGCAGATCTGCAACAGACGCTGCGAGAATCACGATGCCCCAGGCCTTGGCTGTGGACGGCCTGGAATAGAGGGCGACGGCCCCAATGAGAACAACGATTCCTGCTGCAATGCCAATCCAGGACCACGGTCCGCCGGCGTAAGCGTGCATCATCCTGTGATGCTGCCACATCCACTCGTACGAACCGTTGCCCCCCTGCCCCGGGCCGCGCATCATCTGTCCGCCCCAGCCCATCATGCCGCCCACGGCTGTCATCCACAGTCCTGCAATCAGGCTGACAACAAACGCTGCGACAGGCTTGCCCCGTGTCGAATTCCCGCTCACTGCTGTTTCTCCTGAGCCGTCCGCGCCAGTCCGTAATGCCTGTGGCGACCTTCCGCGAGTTCCTACGACAAACATTGTAGGCGCAGCCCGGCCGGCCTGACGTCCGCCAGGATAGGGCCAGCGGCTGGCCAATCCGTCGTAATGGTTCATCGATTGAGGCGGCGAAAAAGAACATTGCCGTCCTGAAATCGTGGGAAACAAGTTTTCCTTCCGCCTTGATAAGAAGGCTGTTTCCGTGCATATCATCAAACGAGCCGGGCTCGGGTCAACCGGGGGCGGCGGACCCGAAGGGGACCGGCTTCTTTCACTCGCTGCAATCAGCTCCGTCTGCCAGGATTTCGGCCTGGCCCGTGTGGCAGCCCTTCGACAACATGGAGGCGTGTGCTATGGACCTGGCAAAGAGGTTCTCGGTCGGCATTGGCAATGCGCTCGGCACCGTTGCCGTGGCCTCCACGTTGCTGGCCTTTGCACCGCCGCAGGCCGATGCCGCCAGCCCCAATTCGCAGCTCGATGCCTTGGTGCCTGCCGCCCTGTCGAGGGCCTGGCAGCAGTTGTCGGTGAACCCGCCGGATTATCCCATCTACACCGAACCTTGGGGCGATTGGGCGACGGCCGGCGCGTGGTACTGGTCCAGCGGGTTCTGGCCCGGAGAACTGTGGCTGGCAGCCGAACTGACCGGCGATGCGGCATGGCCCACCCAGGCTAAGCCCTGGACCAACGGCGTCGAGTCGCAGAAGAACGATACCACCACCCACGATGTCGGCTACAAGATCTTCCCACCTTTTGAAAATGGCTACCGCCTGACCGGCGACGGCACCTACCGCGATACGATCCTTACCGCCGCCGAGTCCATAACGCAGCGATACAGCAGCGTGGTCGGCTGTATCAAGAGTTTTGAACCGTCACCCGCTCATGCCGGACAGTTTCCCGTCGAGATCGACAATATGCCGACGTTGGAGATACTCTTCTGGGCGGCACGCAATGGCGGCCTGGCCGCGTGGCGCGATATGGCCGTCAGTCACGCCCAACGAACAGCCGAGGCGTTTCTGCATTCGTATAACGACGGGACGTATCACGTCGTCTGGTTCGATCCGGCCAACGGCGCGATCCTCGAACAAGGGACGCTGCAAGGCTTCAGCAGCACCTCCACGTGGGCTCGCGGCCAGGCGTGGGGCATCTACGGCTATACCATGTGCTATCGGGAGACCGGCGACTCTGCATTTCTGGCGACGGCCAGGCGACTGGCCGACTATTACCTTTCCCGGCTGCCGGCCGACCTGGTGCCGCCGTGGGATTTCGACACCGGCGATCCCAACGCCCCCAAAGACACGTCCTCTGCAGCCATCGTCGCCTCGGCCCTGCTGGACCTGAGTCGACTGGTGCCGGATACGGTCGACAGCCAGCGATACTGGGATGCGGCCTGCAACATGCTGATCTCGCTCTGTTCGTCGACCTATCTGAGCGATGGCACGGACAGCCAGGGCATCCTGCTGCACGGCACATACAACTACGTCACCGGGACCGGGGTAGATGCCTCGATGATCTGGGGCGATTACTATTTCCTCCAGGCCATCGACCGCTATCAATACCTCCGCCGTTCGGGCACGGGCACGCATACGAGTTCGGCAGCCTGGCAGAACTGGGCAATACCCGTCCAGCGCGGCCGGTTCCGGGTGGAGTTCGACGCAACCCCTAACGGCTCGATGATCGATGGGGTCAGCGGTTTGTCAGCCGGTCCCGGCCGAAGCTACGTAAACGTCGGCCCGATCGTCCGGTTCAATGATGCCGGCTATATCGACGCCCGTAACGCCGGCACTACCAGGCCGATTCGCCCATCCACTACACCACCGGCGGGTCTTATCACTTGCGCATGGATATCGACGTCTCTGCCCGCAGTTACAGCGTCTATGTAACCCCGCCTGGCGGGCAGGAGATCACATTGGCTGATGGCTATGCTTTCCGCACTGAACAGGCTGGCGCGACTTACCTGGCCAACTGGGGCATCGTCTGCGAAGTCGGTACGCACACGGTTTCCAACTTTCAGGTATCCGGACCGGTGCACAACATCACTCGCGATATTCGATATCTGTCCGTCCAGGCGGCGATCGACGCCGCGAACGAAGGCGATGAGATGGTCCTCGATGCAAAGGTCTATTCTGAAAATGTGGTTATCGACGGCAGAGAGATCACGCTCCGCAGCAAGAGCCCCGAAGATCCGGCGGTGGTCGCGGCCACGATCATCGACGGGGGCGGCGAAGACACTGTTATTGCATTTGCTGGAAGCGAAGGCCCCGGGGCCGTTCTCGACGGCCTGACGATCACCAACGGCTTCGGGTACCACTATAATGGTGCGGGCCTCAACGGCTATGGGTGCCATGCGACAGTCAGACGATGCGTCATTACCGGCAATGTATCGCCTTTTGGCTCCGGCGGGGGCATCGCCGGTCTGGACGGCACTATCAACAACTGCACGATCAGCGGTAATTCCTGCGCCCAAAGAGGGGCCGGCCTCTACGACTGTGACGGCGACATCGTCAACTGCATCATCACCAACAACGACGCGGCGGGCTCGGAAGCGGATGGCGGCGGGCTCTACGGCTGCGGCGGTACCATCCGCGGGTGCACTATTACAGGCAACCAGGCCGGCTGGTGGGGCGGAGGCATCGCCCTGTCGGTCGCTTCCATCACGGCCTGCACGATCGCGGGTAACACGTCTGGCGGCGCGGGTGGTGGCATCTATGGCAGCGAAGGGAACATTGAAGACTGCCTGGTTGTCGGCAATACCGCTACAATCTTCTGGGGCGAAGCCGGCGGGGGCTTGGCCGACTGCACCGGGCCGATCCGCAACTGCACGATTGCAGCCAATCGGTCGCAGCTAAGCCCCGTCCTTCCGCCGGCCAGCGGGCATGCGGGGGGGCTCTACAACTGCACCGGGCCGATCAGCAACTGCGTCGTCGCAGGAAACATCTCAGATGCCGGTGATGGCCAGATCGTCTCCTGCTCGGTACCCACGTATAGCCGCATCGAGGATCTCAGCGGCGGGGGCACCGGCAATATCTCCGCCGACCCGCTCTTCGCAGACCCCGCCGGGCCGGACAATGACCCTGCCACCTGGGCCGACAACGATTATCACCTGCTGGCGGACTCGCCCTGTATCAATGCAGGTAACCCAGCATACGTGCCATGCGTCGGAGAGACCGACGTCGACGGCCAGCCGCGCGTGCGGTACGGCCGGATCGACATGGGCGCAGATGAATTCGTTCTTACGGGCGACGCGAACCTTGACGCCTACGTCAACGTCGGCGACCTGCAGGCGCTGATTGCGGCATGGTCCAGCCAGGCCGGTCCGCCGCCCAGCAGCAACTGGAACACCAACGCGGATCTCAACAGGGACGGCTACGTCAATGTAGCAGACCTGCAGATTCTTGCCGCCAACTGGGCGGGCAGCCTGGGGTAGTCCATCGTCCAGGGTCGGGATCCGGCAGCGATCCGACCGCTTGACCATCTGGATACTGGCTCGCGGGATGCGCGAGTCATACAAGCCCGGGAGGACTGGTTCATGTTCCGGTTGCACTGTTGTCGTGTTCTGCCTGCGGCTGTGGCGTTCACCTGCGTCGCCGCCGCAGGCATGAACGCTCTGGCCACCCAGCGGCTGGTGCCGTCTCAATACGGGACGATCCAGGCCGCCATCAACGCCTCGACGAACGGCGATGAGATCGTCGTCTCTCCTGGTTTGTACAACGAGGCCGTGACGGTCAACCGAGCCGTCACTATTACGGGTTTGAACCCCGAGAATCCCCTGGTTTCGTTATTCACCGTAATCAGCGGTAACGGGGCTGATCCTGCTGTTACCGTCGCATCCCATGGTACTACGCTCAAAGGCCTCACCATTCAGGAAGGATC
The DNA here is from genome assembly GCA_963787325.1 of uncultured Planctomycetota bacterium. Taxonomy (GTDB): domain Bacteria; phylum Planctomycetota; class Phycisphaerae; order UBA1845; family JANYLN01; genus CAWBCK01. The sequence continues at coordinate 2,490,526 of CAWBCK010000005.1, read as the reverse complement.
CGAGGGCGTCACTGTCTGGCCCAGCAGCAGCGCCGCGATCTACAAGTGCCTGATCCAGGGAAACTACGGGACAGGAGTGGAGATGCAATATGGCTCGGGTACGACAACCGTCTCATTCTGCTGGGTGATCAACAATTACAGTTGCGGCATCCGCGCCTCATCTCAACAGCACCCTCAACGTCGAGGCCTCGCTGATCGCCGGAAACGGTTCCAGCGGCATCTGGATGTACAGCTGCGTCTATACGAACGTCATTCGCGACAGCCTGATCGTAGGCAATGATTGTGTTACTTCTGGCGGTGGCATCTACTGCGCGGACAGTAACATCATCATCAGCAACTGCACAGTCGCCGACAACTGGGCGAACGCGGGTGGCGGGATGTACTTGCGCAGCGGTCCGTACACGATGACCGTGACGGTCACGCATTCGATCGTATGGGGCAACGACGCATATAGCGGCCCGGCGTTCGTTCTCGATGACGGTGGGCTGAATCTGCCGGGGATGACATTCACGGCAGACTATAGCGACATGCAGACCGGGCACGCCGTATACTCAGGCAACTGGACGCTGAACATTGCAGGCAGTCTGCTTATCCGCCGACCCGCTGTTCGTGGACGGAATTGGCGGTGACTATCACATTCGGTTGGCCTCGCCATGCTTTGGCGGGGGCGATCCAGCCTGCGATCCGGTCGCCGGGCGAACGGACAGCGATGGCCAGGACCGCAAGCTTTACGGCCGGGTGGACATCGGCGCCGACGAGTTTCTGCTTCCGGGTGACGTCGACGTCGATGGCTACGTCAACGTCGGCGACCTCCAGGCCCTGATCGCAGCATGGGGCAGTCAGGCAGGCCCACCGGCAAGCGGCAACTGGGACCCCTATGCCGATCTGAACCGCGACGGCCAGGTCAACGTCAGTGACCTGCAAACGCTCGCAGCATGCTGGGCGGACAGCGTCTATTGAGGAACGATCAGAGGGGCGACGAAGCGTACGGGGCTTCTCTGGAAGACGCGTATCCGGTCGTCAGTGGCATCGCCTGAAGCGGGGTTATACTGCCGGCCGCCGATCTACGCACCCGGCTGGCCCTTCGCTGCCTTATGACAAGCCGGCAGCGTTCCGCGTCTGGAGAGGATCTCCAGTTCCTCGGCGTTCAAGTCGCGACGCGGGTTGCCGCCTTCCGCCGGCTGCGACGCCGGATCCTTGCCCGCCGCGAAACCGGGCATCTCCTTGCTGATCCGCTCGGCGCACCACTCGCGCCCGCACATCGCGCAGTAGTCCGCGTTCTCCTGCAGGTCCTCATCATGCAGGGCCCGCGCTGTGGCACCGTCAAACGCCAGTTCGAAGTGCTTCTCCCAGTTCAACGCCGCACGGGCCATAGCGATCTGGTCGTCTCTTTGGCGCGCGCCAGGCAGGTTCAATGCCACGTCGGCCGCATGTGCGGCGATCTTATAGGCGATCACTCCCTGCTTGACGTCATCCTTGTTCGGCAGCCCCAGGTGCTCCTTCGGTGTTACATAACATAGAAACGAAGCGCCGCAGAACGCCGCCGCTGTCGCTCCGATCGCCGACGTAATATGGTCGTAGCCCGGGAAGATGTCCGTCACGACCGGGCCCAGCACGTAGAACGGTGCCCCGTCGCAGATCTCCCTCTGCATCTCCATGTTCCGCTGGATCTGGTCGAACGGCACGTGACCCGGCCCTTCGACCATGACCTGCACGCCAGCCTCCCGCGCCCGGTGCACCAGCTCACCCAGCGTCTCCAGTTCCGCAATCTGCGCCTCGTCCGTCGCGTCCGCCAGGCAGCCCGGCCGCAGACCATCGCCGAGTGAATAGCACACATCGTAATCGTGCAGCAGGCCGCTGATGTCGTCGAACATCTCGTACAACGGGTTCTGGCGATTATGATAGACCATCCACCGCGCCAGCAGGCTGCCGCCCTTGCTGACGATGCCCGCCGTCCGACGGCCGGCCAGCGGCAGGTGCTCCTTGAGAATACCCGCATGGATCGTGAAGTAATCGACGCCCTGGCGGGCCTGCTTCTCGATCGTCGCCATGAAGTCCTTGTACGTCAGGTCCTCGACGTTCCTGCCCCAAATGGTCTGGTAGATCGGCACGGTACCGATCGGTACGGTGCAGTGGCCGAGCAGATATTCGCGCGTCTCGTCGAGATCGCCGCCGGTCGAGAGGTCCATGACCGTGTCAGCCCCCCAGCGAACGGCCCACTGCAGTTTGTCGAGTTCCAACTGTTTGTCGGACGCCACCGGCGAGGCGCCGATATTCGCATTGATCTTCGTGGTGACCGCACGCCCGATTCCGATTGGATCGAGCCGCGTCTGGGCAGGCCCCGCGCCTGCCAGATGCTGGGTGTTGGCCGGGATGACCAGGTGCCCCTTGGCGACCTGCTCCATAATGAACTCGGGCGTAACGCCCTCACGTTCCGCGACACGCCGCATCTGCGGTGTAATGATCCGTTTGCGCGCTGCCTGAAGCTGCGTCATTATCTGTCCACCCGTTATCTGCCAGCCGTCAACGACAATCGCCTCCAGCCTGCGTCGCAAGCCTCTGCTGGCAACCAGTCAACCGCCGGCGCCCCCATCCCTTACACAACTGTAGGGGCCTCGCCCGCTTTTGCCACGCCTTAATGAACAAGCCGAACCGGCTCGCGGGGAACCGGTTCGGCTCATCATATCCTAATCGCCGGCACCCTGCCGGTGTGCCGGGAGTCTTACGGCAAGACGATCTCGTCGATCTGCACCCGGAGCAGTTCCTGGCGATGCCCGGTGTGAAGGCGATAGCCTTTGCGGCGCTTGTACTTGACGATCTCGATCTTCGGACCGCGAAGCTGCCCCAGCGACTTGCCGACCACCTTCGCCCCGTCGACGACGGGCGTGCCGATCTTCACGTCCTCGCCGTCACCGACCAGCAGAACGCGGTCGAATTCCACCTTCTCCTGGCCCTCCGCCAAATCGAGCAGTTCGATATCGAGCGTATCCCCGGGCTGCACCCGGTACTGTTTGCTGCCGGTTTCAATAATCGCGTACACGTTCGTTTACCCCTATGATCACGCTAACCAGATCCGTCGAACCGGCTATTCTTGCAATCTTCCGGCCGTTCGTCAACCCATCACCGGCAACTCCGACCACTAGCTTGTATGGGTGGCGCTGCCCCGGTACAAGGGACTGCCTGGTCCGCCATGGCATGGGCTCTGTCGACCAGATTGCGGAGAAGTTTTGACGTGAACCCAAAGATGCTCATCCCCCTGCTCGCCATGGCCACGGTGGTGACAGGTTGCCAGCAGCCCGCCAACCAGCCGCTCGACCAGAGCAGGATTATCTCCGTCCGGCCCGCAATCCCCGCCGGTGCCCGCCAGTTTGTCGAACGGCAGCAGGAACTGGCGCGAGCGACAGGATAGGGCTAGACAGGCTGACCGCGAGCGAATCTGGCGGAGCATCTTCAGCCCGGCCCGTTGGGGCAACAACCAGCGACGGCAAGCCCCCGCGAAGCCCCGGCCTTCAGACTCTGAACACGACAGGCCGGCTCATCGCTTTCTTGCCCCGAGTTCGCAGCCCGGCTGACAGCGTTCAAGAGCCAGACCAGCCCGTTTTGCTGCCTGTCTCGCGCCCTGGCGTTGCCCTCGGGCAACGGTGTTTACAAATATAAACATTGCCGTCCTGTCTCCTTCATTATGCCCCGATGACGGGCGTCAGATACAACTTGAACACTGTAGGCACGTTATAACGAAGACAAGCCCGAAAGATCCGAAGCTTCTCAGTCATGGCATGCTTCTTGCTTGATAGACCTCACGGCAGTGTAGTGTGCACTCGTACCGGATACAGTCCATCTGCAATCCGATGCCGTTCGCGGCGGAGCCCGAGGGGCTATCAGCCTGAACAGGCGAAATGGGAAGGAGGACCAGGAGCATGAGAGCACTTGGATACGTGGGGTTGGCCTGTGCCTTAGTCGGCGTTACGGCTGCAGGCGCCCATGCTGAGGTCGTCAATTGGATCGGCGGGTTGTCCGGAAACAGCTGGAGCGTTGCCGGCAACTGGGAAGGCGGGGCGTTGCCGACGACCGGACAGACGGCGGTGATCGGTTCGGGTACCGCAAGCGTCGACAGCACCCTGTTCCCGGCCCCGGATGAGATCCGCGTTGATTCAGGCGGTCAGGCTACGTTCGTAGCCGCAAACAGTAATGACTGGGTGCTCAACGGCGGGACGTTCGACTTCAACGGCGGGGTCATCAGCGCCAGTGGCTCGATTCAGCTTACAGCGAATTCAACAATCAACAACAACCGTCATAACACGAACCGCTCGATCAGCTACGATGGCCAGATCACCGAGGATGGGACGTCGCGCACGCTGACCTTCGGCGGATATCCCGTCATCGGGTTGGCCACCGTGGATACCAGCACCGTAACCAACAACAGCAACAATTACAGCGGCGGTACGCTTGTAACGGGTTCAGCCGTCAAGGCGACAGCGGGTGGGGCGCTCGGCACCGGTCCGGTCAGCGTGCAAGGCGGACGCCTGATGCTTGCTTCCGCCGGCTCCTATACCTTTGGCCCGGTCACCATGACAAGCGGCAATGTCATGCTCGTGGCCAGCCCCACCGACTTGAACATGGACCTCCAGGGCGGCTGGCTGTGCTCGGGCTCTAACGCCGTTACGCTCGATTACACCAACATCGTCACGATCAGCAACACCGTCAATATTGCCGCCGCCGGCTACAACTACAACAGTCATTTCCTGAACGTCCGGACCAGCATCAGTGGTTCCGGCAAAGCCGTACTTAACGATAATCCTGCAGGAGCGCGGCTTCACATCCAGGCACCCCAGGATTGGACGGGAGGAACAGAGGTTAAGGGCATAGTCGAAGTCGACAGTGGTGGCTCGCTACCCGCCGGGCTCGTAACGGTCGATGCCGGCCCGACTCCCGGGTACGGCTATGGTCTTCTCCGCCTGAACTGGGACGGTGCGATGACCAGCCTGAATGATCTGGTCCTGCTGAACGACATGGCCAACAGTACTACGGGACGGTCGTCCTCGGTGCCAATATCACCGTCAACAGTCTCATGGTCAACGGGCAGTATATGCCTGCTGGAACCTACCAGCAGGGCACGGATCTGAGCAACTACCTGGTAGGTCCTGGCAATTACAGTCTGACGGTCCTGACGCCGGAGCCGGCAACATTGGGCCTGCTGGCCCTCGGAGGGATTGGCCTGTTGCTTCGCCGTCGCCACGCACGGTGAAACTGCCAAGTTGAAACTCGCCTCGCATACCGCATATGCCTGGCGCAAGATGCTCCATAACCTAGACAAGGCCCGGGATCAGATCCCGGGCCTTGTCTTTTCCGGCAAAGGTGCGACAAGAACCAAAGCAAGGTATAAGAGAGGCGGCCTGCCCGGCACGACGCGGCCTTCAGACAGGACACAGCGAAAAACCTGGTGCGCAGGCTTGAAGCCATATTCCGCACGGAGCGCAAACGATGCCGAAGAGACCGAACATCCTGTTCCTGATGACCGACCAGCAGCGCCATGATGCGCTGGGATGCGTCAATCCGGTCATCCGGACGCCCAACCTCGACGCCATCGCGGGCGCGGCGTCCGCTTCTCCCAGACGGTCTGCAACGTACCTATGTGCGTGCCGAGCCGCTATTCGATGATGAGCGGCCTCTATGGCTTCCAGGTCGGTGTCAAACATAACACGCAGATGATCACGCGCGATGAGGACCTGCCCGTGCCGATGCTGGCCCAGCGACTGGCAGCCGCGGGGTACCAGGCTGCTGGCTTCGGCAAGACACACTGGTACATCGGCGCAGGCGCCATGCCCGATGTGCCCGTGGAAGGTTCCTGTCGGGGCTTCGAGGTGCGAGCCATTCGGGGTAGCCGGCAACCCGGCAATGACGAAACAGGCGCACTCTACATGGCTGACGACGAGCCGCAGTGGCACACCCGAATGGGCGAGGAGTATGCCAAGGGCGGTCCGGGCGGCGAAACGATCACAGGCTACATCGGCGAGGCCAGCAACATCCCGCCCGATCACACGGGCGAAGGCTGGCTGACACGCAAGGCCATGGACTTTCTCGATCGTGGACGGGATCCGGCCCGACCGTTCTTCCTCTACCTGAGCCTGGACTTCCCCCATGCCGGGTTCCATGTACCGCCGGGCTTTGAGGATCTCTATGACATCAGCGATTTCGCCGACAATCCACCACCCGAAGCGATTCCGCCGGGGCATCGCTACGGCGGCAACGAGCGCGATCCGTGGGGCTACATGGAAGACCGCTGGCCGAACATGACAGCCGAGCAGCGGCGGCGCTCCCGGCTGCGGTACGCAGCGCTATGCAGTTACGTCGACAGCCTCTTCGGGCAGGTGATCGACAAGCTGCAATCGATCGGCGAACTGGACAACACCTTCATCCTCTTTACTTCCGACCACGGCGACATGCTGGGCGACAGGGGCAGGGTCTCGAAATACTGCCTCTACGAAGGAAGCGTTCGAGTGCCGATGATCCTGGCCGGACCCCGCGCGAATCGGTCAGGGACCGTGGATGAACGACCGGCGGAACTGGTGGACGTGGTCCCCACGTTGCTGGACGTCGCCGGAGTGCAGATCCCCGAGACGCTGCCGGGCTTCAGTCTGCTGTCGGACTTCTCCCGCCGCGGGTCGTTCGCGGAGATGCACGGCCGCGGCTACGAGGAGTACCAGCGAGCCCCCGCCGTCATGTGGCGCACAGCGGAGTACAAGTCATCCTCTATCTGCCCGGGAAACTCGGCGAGGCCTACCACCACTACGATCGCCTGTCGGGTGAGCTGTACCATCTGGCGGAAGATCCGCTGGAGTTGCACAATCTCTACGCGGAACCAGCCCGTGCCGAAATCCGCGAGCGCATGACAGGCTGAGGCATTGATGCACATCATGTGCGCCGTCGGCCGCTATCCCTCGGCCTGCACCAGGGCCAGAGCAGACGTTACAGGGCCGGAGACCAGGCTCGACAGGGCAATCCGTTGACTGCGCTTCGCCAAGGATGCGGGTGTTCGATTGCGGTTTGACGCTTCCCAGATGGTTACAGCAGGTTCGCCATCGCAATGAGCCCGATCATAAATGTGATCGCCCCAACGCCCCGACGCATCTTCTCTTCCGACCACCACCGCACCGCCAGCGTCGCCAGCGGAACGCCCAGCATCGCACCACACGTCATCGGAACCGCTAACGACCAGGCCAGTTGGTGGCCGGACCAGAAATACATGATGACCCCCAGCAGACACGTGACTGCCTCGCCGAGCGAAGTGATTGCCACGGCATGCTTCGGCGACAGGCCGCCCACCACCTGGCCACCCGTTACCAAGGGGCCATACCCGCCGCCGCTGACGCCTTTATTGAACGCAGCGACAATCCCGAGGATCAGCAGATGCACGCCCCGGAAGCGCAGTCGCCGGCCTGCCGTTGCCACAATGAACAGCCCGATCGACGTTACCATGATCGTAATAAACACCGAGACGTAGAACTTAGGCACGCGCCCGGCCACCACGACGGCCATCGAGACGCCTGCCAGGGTCAGGGCCAGCAGCCCGGCCGTCACCATCCGTGCCCGCGAGTCCCTCAGGAAATCGATGTTGCCATCGCGATGGTGCAGCAGCCCCGCCGTAAAGCCTGTCAGGCATTCACTGCACAGAACCGCGGGAACGATCTGCAGCGGCGAGAAACCGGCCAGCATCAGCAGCGGCGTCAGGATCGTGCCGTAGCCCATGCCCAGACTCGAATCGACGAACTCGCACCCCATCGCCAGCAGAAACAGAAAGAGCACCATCGCCGGCGGCATGTCCACACGCACGCTGGCCAGCAGCGCGCAGTTTTCGGCTGCCATGCCTGCACCCCCATGGCCACCGCCACGGCCAGGACCGCCGCCATGCACCCCCACACGCGCCGGTGCCGCAACGCTTGTCGAAGCAACTGGCCGACATCCGGCGAATCATCCGTCACCAGCACGTCCAGCCTTGTGCCTCTCGGCTCGTTTGACACGCGCAGCACCTCCTCCGGACCGACCGCCAGACCCGTTTGGCCGGTGCCGGCTCTCCTGCGTATGCCTCTGCCCTAACTGACGGTTATTCGATGTATCCCAGCGTCTGCAGCCGTTTGCGGATGATCTCGATTTCTTCGGGCTTGAGCCCCACTGGCCTCTCCTGCTCCAGTTTGCCGCCGGCTGCCACGTCGCGCAGCACCCAGACGGCGAACTCCGTCACGCTGCCGAACCCGGTCCCTTCAATGATCTGGGCCAGGTTCTCGTACAATTCCGCCGGGATCTTCAGAGTAACCTTCTTATGGCCTTGCGACCGCTCCTTAGCCATACAGAACTCCAGTGACACTCCAATAAGAGCCTAACAACACTCCAATCGGAGTGCAAGACCTTCCGGGGCATGTTTTACGGAATTTCTCTCGCCAGAACGGAACGGCTCGCGTCCAGATTAGAAATACTGGTCAGCGATGCCGTGTTGTTGTCCTTGCCGGCTGACCTGTTCTGATCGTTCCCGCTCGCCCACGAGATACACCGAGGGCAGTCCGTGTTCGAGCTCCCATCGCAACGGCTCCAGCCACGGCGGCAATTGCAGCCGGCTGCCAAGTCGTCCGACGGGCTCGTCGATCGTGAATCCCGGCCCGTCGGTCGCGATCTCGAACAAGACGCCACCCGGCTCACGGAAGTATACGCTCTCAAAGTACAGCCGGTTTCGCGACGACGTGACGCTCACGTCGGCCTTCTCGATGAGTCGACGCCACACCACCTGCTGCGTTTCGTTGGGCGTTCGCCAGGCGACATGATGTACTGCCCCGGCCCCCATCGTTCCCGGCAATGTCCCCGGCATATGCAGCACGTCAACAATCGCCCCGGCCCCGCCCGCGCCTGTCACGTACCGGAACCGGTTGCCGTCGTTGGCCACAGCCCGAAAGCCCAGCAGGTCCACCAGCGGTCCGGCTGTCACTTCCTGGTGCTGCTGGCTGATCGTCACCCCGTACAGGCCGCGAATGGCATAGGCCAGCGGCACTGTCCCGCCCCCCCATGGCGCTCGCGGATCGCCTCCTGGCGCTTCGACCAGTTCCAGTTGAACATCATCGAAGTCCGCCAGCGCAGCACCTTCTCGTCGAACCGGCAAAACGGCCCTTCGATATCAAGGCCCGCACTGTCGAACCCTCTGCACCCAATAGTCCAGCGACCCCGGTGGCACACTGAACGCCGTTGTGGTCACCTCCGCCGAGCCCGGCCGCCCGGGAAATGTCCTGGGCCACGCGAAGAAGCTCGATGATCGTCCCCGGCAGCCCCAGCTTATCACCGTAATACAGGTGATATGTGCCGACGTTATCAAAATCGACCGTCAGACTTGACCAGCCGCAACCCCAGAACGCCGGTATAAAAATCTATGTTCGTCTGGGCGTCCGCCGTAATCGCCGTCACATGATGCAGGCCATCAATCTGCATGAAACCAACCACCTCCGCGTCATTATCCGCTCTAATACATGCTATTTGGCAGCAGCACCGAAACAAAGAAATCTCCCCGCCCTCCATGCCCCTTTTTCAGGGCGCCCGTGCCACCGCCCGCGAAACACGCTCCTTGCCAGTCAGGCGATGCGTCCTGCCCTTGGCCGTCTCTCGAAGCATTCTTGCCCTACTTCAGCCGCGCCGGTACATTCACCTTGTGTCCCGCAACCGCTGTGGTCGCGGACGTGCTTCCTCGCAATCGGCAGGTGTCTCATGCGGCGGCAACTTTCAACAGCCATTTTCCTGTCCTCCTGGCAATCTCGATGGTGACGATCATGACACAGCCACAAGCGTACGGCGTGGCGAGTCCCCTGCGGGCCCGCGGCTACACGGTCCTGCCGACTCCTCAGCAGGTCGAACTGGCACCCGGTGACGTGAAACTCGATGACGCCTGGCAGATCGCCCCACAGGATCTGCCCAAAGACGACATGGCCGTGATCACCCTCTCCAAGGGCCTCCGCGAGAAAGCCGGTCTCAACTTGACCATCGCTGACAGGCCTGACAGGGTCATCCGCCTCGCGGTCCAGCCGGGCACCGTCGACCCCAGACTCGACGACGGCCGGGCCCGCCAAGCCTACCTGCTGGCGATCAGCGACAAGCGTATCGACATCACGGGCAATGCGTCGGCCGGCCTGTTCTACGGCGTTCAGACGCTGCTGCAGCTGGTCAAGCGCGATCCTGTCGGCGGGTGGATCGTCCCCAAGTGCACGATCCGCGACTGGCCTGCCCTCGAACTGCGCATCTGCCACTGGGACACCAAGCATCACCAGGACCGCATCGAAACCCTCAAGCGATACCTCGACTGGTACGCCGCCTTCAAGATCAATGCCGTCTGCTTCGAACTCGAAGACAAGTTCGCTTACCCGTCGCACCCGGTGATCGGCCAGGCCGGGCGCGTTCACACCGGAGCAGCTTCCGCGACCTGACCCGCTATGCCCTTGCCCGCCACATCCAGATCATCCCGGACATCCAGGCCCCGGCCCACATGGGTTATGTCCTCAAGCACGAAGAATTCAAGGACCTCCGCAGCGACGGCTCGAATTACATGGCCAAATTCAGCGACCCCGGGACGTACAAGCTGATCTTCGACATGTACAAGGACGTCTTCGACGCGACGCCCGGCGTCCATTACATTTTCGTAAGCACGGATGAAGTCTACTACGCCGGCATCGATCCGGCTGACCAGAAGGTCCGCCCATACACCCCGGAAAGCCGCAGCCTCTGGTGGGTTGAGTTCGTGCAGAAGGCCCGCGACTTCGCCGCCAGACACAACCGGAAGATTGTTGTCTGGTGCGAGTATCCGCTGCTGCCCAAGGACGTCGCCAAGCTGCCGGCCGACATCATCGACGGCGTCATCGGCAACGCCGACTATGTGGCCACCGAAAAAAAGATGGGCATGCAGGCCCTCTGCTATACCCCCATTCAGGGCGCCGAATGGCTCTTTCCCAACTACTTCGACTGGCAGGATGACAACGGGCACATCCACCCCGGCCACCTCCAGAATGCCTACAACACGCCGATCTACGGCCGGGCGATCCAGACGCACCCGCTTGGCACGATCACCGCGGCCTGGGACGATTCCGGCCTGCACAACGAAACCTTCTGGCTCGGCTGGGTAACCGCCAGTTCCTACGGCTGGCACCCCGGCGGCGCGAGTATCGCCGAGACCGCCACGGAGTTCTTCGACATCTACTACGGTCCGGACTGCGCGGGCCTGGCGGACGCGTATCGCGACCTCGAGTCCGGTGCCCGGTTCTATGAATCCTCCTGGGACAAGGTAGTTTCGAAGGAACGCGGCCCCGGCTACGGCAATTCACGAGGCAAGCAGCAGATCAATCGTCACGATGCCACCCTGCAGCTGCCGCAGATGCCGACCGTCACAAAGAATGCCGGCTCGGATGAACCACCCCTGCAAATGGACATCGAGCACCTCGTCTGGAAGACTCGCTATGCCGATCGCGTCGCCAAGGCCCGCAAGGAAGCACTGCGAAATGAGCATCTTCGCTACACCCTGCAATCCTATCTGCCCAAGGTCCACCACAACCGTTACAATCTTCAGGTACTTCTCGCCCTGGCCGAACTGCAGCGCCATCACGTCGACATGATGATCGGCATGGCAGACATCGAGCAGGACCTGCTGACCGCCTCGCAGGCGTCCGGCACTGACAAAGACCGCGCCATGGGCCTGCTGGTCAAGGCGCATACCACACTCGATCGCATCGTTGAGGACGGCGACAAGACCTTCGCGGACGTCACGGCCGTATGGGAGCAGTCGATGTTCCCCAAGAATCGCACGGTGGATGGAAAGGCATACCTGCACATCATGGACGACGTAAAGGACCACTTCGCCGATCGCCGTGTGGGTCTCGACTACATGATCGCCCCCGAACAGCGAATGAACCTGCCGCAGTTCCGCACGCAGCTAAGCCACCTGATCCGCAACTACGCCAAGGCCGAAAACATCGACGTCAAAGGCTTGCCCGACACCGTGCTCGAGGACTGACAGGCATTCGGATCAGAGGCACCGGCCGTCGTCGCCGCAAATAAGCCCTCAGCGTCAGCGGGGGTTGTGGTTGTGGTCGTCGTCGTTGCTGGCTGTGTATGGTGGGCTGTAGATCCCAACAGCCGCTATAAGAAAACGCCCTTCTCTACAGTCTCTTCCCCAGCAGCCGCCTCGGCACCTCCCAAATCGTCTGCACCGCCGCACGCAATGGCACCGGCTCCGTCCAGCCGACCAGCCGGCTGACGTACCACCACAGCATCCCCCAGGCCGCCGCATACGAAATGACCGTGGCGATCGCTGCCCCCGTCATGCCCAGCGGCGGGATCAGCAGCACGTTGGCGATCACGTTAACAGCGGCCCCGATCCCCGTCGCGATCATCATCTGCTTCTGCTTGCCTGTCGCCACCAGCGCGGTCGTATACGCCATCGCCATGTAGGCGAACGGCATTGCCCCCATAAGGATCGCCAGTGGCACCGCAGCAGCAGCGTACTGTCCGCCATACAGCACCCTTACCACCGGCATCGCCCCCACTGCCACCACTGCCGGCAGCGTCACCGCGAACACCAGCGCCGTCCCCGAAAGCCTCGCCAGATGTCGGGCAAACCCTTCCTTCTCTGCTGCCCACACCCTCGCCAGCACGGGCTGGTATGTCGCCGCCAGCAGGAAACTGCCCGTCAGCAGCAGCGTCACAATCCGATACGCCGCACTGTATTGCCCCACCATCGCATCGGTCTTGACGAACCCCAGCCAGATGACATCAAAATTGTAATATACCTGTGCGAGCAGCGCTGCCAGCCCGATCGGCGCCGCCTCCTTCATGATGAGTTTGACGTTGAGCGGATGCACCAGCGACAGGCTCGGCCGGCTCTTGGGGTACCGTCGCCATGCAGTCGCCACCAGCAGCCCGGCTGTCACCAGCTCCCCTGCCAGCCGCAGCAGCGGCACCCTCAGCAGATCCTCAGGCCTGTGCACAAACAGCACGATCCCGACCAGCCAGACCACCCGCGGCAGCGCCTCCCAAAGCGCCACGTACTCCATCCGCTCCATGCCGCGGAAGACCCAGTCCATGTTCACCGCGTACGCCGCCAAGGACGCAAACGAAAACAGGAACAGCCAGAACATCTGCGACTCGACCCGCGCGACAGGCAGGATCAGCAGGATCAGCACCATCTCCGCGACGAACACCGCCAGTCGGCCGAACATGATCACCGAAGCAAGCGTCCCGACCCGCCGCGGATTTTTCGCCACCTCCCGCGTACCGATCTGCGACAGCCCGAAGTCCGACAGGATCACCCCGAACCACAGGAATGCCTGCACGAAGGCGAATCGCCCCCACGCCGCATCCCCCAGCACGCGCGTCAGGTACACGACGACCGCCAGCTGAAGCAGCCGGCTTACAGTCACACCCAACCCCAGCCACGAGAAGTTGCCCAGCACGCTGCGTCTCGGCTGCATACCGCCGCCGCTTGACGCACCGCACTGGCCATCCAGATTCACTGCCTCTTTTCGCATGGACTCATCGGCTCCAGCCATCGTCGGTTCGACAGTCTAACGTATGCAAGCAGTAACCAACAGCGACGCCGCCCTGACTGCTACCCCCAATACCCACTTGCACGGCATATCAGCCCTGATACCATGCCGCCCATGACAATCAAACTGCAGCTGCCGGCCATGCTCTTGACATGTGTCCTTCTTGGCTGCGATGCCCGGAGCCTGGACTCCCTCATGCTCCCCACCGTCGACCCAGCCGATCAGCTCGCCCTGTTCGTCCCCGACGCATCGCCGACGCCGGTACAATCGGCCGGCGATCCAGTCTTCCTCGACGAACCGATATTCAACGAGATCCCCGGCAAGTCGGGCCATCACGCCCCCACGATCACCGTCTTTCCCGACGGCGAGCTGCTGGCGTCATGGTTCTCGTTTGCCGGCCCACACGAACTGGACGGCTCTGCTATCTACATGTCGCGCAAACTGCCCGGTGAGCCCTGGCAGACACCTTGGCTGCACACCGATCACCCCGAAGGCGACGGCAACCCCGTCCTCTACAGCGAAGGCGACCATGTCTGGTTCTTCCAGGCGGTTGTGCCCTTTGGCTGGAGCACCGCCAACATTCTCGTCCAGCAGTCCGACGATCGCGGCCATACATGGTCCGCCGCGAAAACACTTTCCGCCTGGCCCGGCTCCAACACGCGCTTCCCGCCAATCCGGCTGCCATGCGGCATGCTGCTGTTGCCCGCCTATGATGACCTCCTGTCGCGATCGCTGTTTTTCATCAGTTCCGACGGCGATACCTGGAGCGAGCTGTCCTCCATCACGACCGAGCCCGCATGCATCCAACCCTCGATCGTGCAGCTGGACTCCGGCCAGATCCTCGCCGTCATGCGGAACAAGGCAGCCGGCTGGCTCTGGTTCAGCGTCTCCGACGATTCGGGCCGGTCTTGGCAGGCCCCCACCGACAGCGGCTTTCCCAACCCGGCCAGCCCGACCGCGCTGCTGCGCCTCCAGTCCGGCGATCTCGCGATGATCTTCAATGACAGCAACACGACCCGCAGCCCGTTGTCGATCAGCCTGTCCGCCGACAAGGGCCGGACCTGGCCCGCCACAAAGGTGCTCCTGTCCGGCGACGACGACTACGCCTACCCAGCAGCCGTTCAGGCCCCGGACGGCCTCATCCACATCGTCTACAGCGTCTCCAAGCAACAGATACGTCATATCGTGATCAACGAGGTGTGGATATGCTCCCCCCAGACCCCAAGCGAATAACACCGCCGCAGGTCGACTGCCATCGGCGAACGGGTTCTTGCCGACCTAAGTAATTGGCATATAATAGGTAATGACTGAAACGATCCGCCAGGAAGCAGCAATCGGCCTGTCAACCGGGTTCTTATCCGTGCGCAGTCAGCGCGCGTCTCCTGCACATGATGGACTCGGTGCACGCCGGCGCGAGCCGGCTGTTCTACAATCGGTTGACGCCCACCTACGGAAATGGGCGGGACAATGCAGGGTGTGGCAAGGTTTTTTGCTAGCGCTCCTGCGATATATCGCCGATGGTGACACTGCGGACCTTTGGCCTCAAGGCCGGCCGCGATGGTCACCAGCCGCTAGTCACTAACTACTGGCAGTCAGGGAGTCCGGCTGATGCTCCAGTCCAAATGTCAGCAAGCAGTAAAATCGATCGCCCTTATCGGTTCGCATCTACCCCGCAGGTGTGGCATCGCCGTTTTCACCGCCGACCTCTGCGACGCAGTCGACAGGCTCATCGGCCCCGACTGTCAGGTCAGCGCCGTCGCCGCCAACGATACCGCCGTCGGTTACCATTATCCGCCCCGCGTCCGGTTCCAGATCGCCGCCAACGAGCCGGCCGACTACCGTTTCGCCGCGGAATTCCTGAACATGCATGAGGTCGATGCCGCTGTCGTTCAACACGAGTTCGGCATCTACGGCGGCCCGGCCGGCTCCAACATCCTGCGGCTGCTCCGCGAGTTGCGAATGCCGGTCGTCGTCACGCTTCACAACGTGCCGGACGCACCGTCCGCTGAGCAGCGGGCCACGATCCATCGAATGGCCCAGCTGGTCGACCGCTTTGTCGTGACGGCTCAAAGTGCCGGCCCGATCCTTGCCGAGGTCTACGGAATCGATCCCGAGCGGACCAGTTTCATCCCCTACGGAATTCCTGATATGCCCTTGGTCGACAGAGACCTTCACCGAGAGGATCTCGGCCTGGCCGATCGCCAGGTCATCCTGTCATTCGGCCTGCTCTCGCCGAACAAAGGCATTGAGAACATGATTCGCGCCATGCCCGCCGTTGTCGAGCGCCACCCCCAAGCCATCTATGTGATCCTGGGAATCACCCACCCGCACGTCAAACTTGCCCGCGGCCAGGAATATCGCCAGAACCTCTATCACCTCGTCCGCGAACTGGACCTCGAAGAGCACGTCACCTTCCGCGGCCGGTTCGTCGGGCCCGAGGAGCTCGAGCCAGCATCTGTCGACGGCCGACGTGTGCGTAACGCCCTATTTGAACCCGTCGCAGACCACCTCCGGCACGCTTGCCTACGCCATGGCGCCGGCGCCGCCGTTGTCTCCACACCGTTCCGCTATGCCAGGGAAATGCTCGCCGACCAGCGAGGCTGCCTGGTTCCTGCCGCCGAGCCTGACGCCCTCGCCGAAAGCGTAAACGGGCTGCTCGATAGCGAGGCCGAGCGCGGCCCAGCTCGGCCGCAATGCATACGCCTTCACCCGCCCGATGATCTGGCCGAACGTCGCCGGCCGCTATCTCCAGGTCACCGAGGAAGCCATCGCCGACCATGGCCGATCGGGCCGCCGGGCATTTACCTTTTCCGACCCCATGGTCTGGAGCGAGATCGTCCCGGAGCTGGACCTGCGGCACCTGAAGATCATGACCGATGATGTCGGCCTCGCCCAGCACGCGATCTACGGCGTCCCGGACCGTCGCCACGGCTACTGCACGGACGACAATGCGCGAGCCCTGATCGCCGCGCTGTGGCATTGGGAGCTGCGGCAGGATCCTGAGGTCTGGCCGCTGATCTCGACGTACCTGGCCTTTCTCGTTCATGCCTTCAACGAAGGACCGCACCGCTTCCGGAATTTCATGTCGTACTCGCGTGAGTGGCTCGAAGACATCGGCAGCGACGACAGCCATTCCCGCGCGATCCTCGGCATGGGCGGCGCGATCGCGATCCTGCCGCACGAATCGGCTCTGGGCCCGTGCATACGACTTTTCAACGAAGCCCTGCCCGCCCTGGAGACATTCACCTCCGTACGGGCCAACTCCCTGGCGATCGTCGGCATCGATTCATACCTGACCCGTTTTCCCGGGCACACAGCCGCCCAACGCATGCTCCGCCATCTCGCCGAACCATTGCTCAAGGGCTTTGTCGACAACGCCACCGACGACTGGCCCTGGCTGGAAGACCTGCTGACCTGGGGGAACGCACGTATTCCGCATGCCCTGCTGCTGGCGTCCAACTGGTTGGATTCGGCTCAGATGCTCGATACCGGCCTGCGCGCCCTCCAGTGGCTGCTGGAGATTCAGACGGCACCGGCCGGCCATCTCACGATCATCGGCAACCAGGGCTGGTATCCGCGGGGCGGCGATTGTGCACACTGGGATCAGCAGCCTATCGAGGTCGCCGTCCTGGCCGAGGCCTGCGCCGCCGCCTATAACATCACCCGCGACCGTTCCTGGCTGGCTGAGATCCGGCGATGCCTGGAATGGTTCCTCGGCCGCAATGACCTTGGCGTGCCACTCTACGATTCCAGCACTGGCGGCAGCCGGGACGGGCTCAACGCCGGCGGCGTCAACGTCAACCAGGGGGCCGAATCGACCCTCGCCTGGCTGACAACCCTGCTGCTGGTACACAAGCTCCAGGCCAGCGAGGCCCTTTTTTCGCCGCCACGGCCTCAAACGCCGATAGAATTGCAGAATAGGATTATCTGAGACGAGGTGACCGTCTCGACAGGAGAGTGAGTGTATGAACCCGACGACCTCGACCCAAAAGGGACACGGAGAACTGCTCCGCCGATCGCCCGATAACCCGCTGTTGACTGCCAAGGACTGGCCCTACCCGGTCAATTCCGTCTTTAATCCCGGCGCCATCCGGCTACCGGATGGCCAGACGATCCTGCTCGTCCGGTGCGAGGACCGCCGCGGCATCTCTCACCTGACCATCGCGCGCAGCAAGGACGGCGTGAGCAACTGGCAGATCGATCCGGAGCCCACCCTGGCCCCCGACCCGATCAATCACCCTGAAAGCGTTTGGGGCCTTGAAGATCCACGCGTGGTCTGGGTCGAGGAAATGGAACGCTACGTGATCACCTATACCACCTACTCCCGCGGCGGCCCTGGCGTGGCCATGGCCTCCACACGGGATTTCCGTACCTTCGACCGGCGCGGCGTCATCATGCCGCCGGAAGATAAGGACTCGGCCCTGTTCCCTCGCCGCTTCGACGGCCGATGGCTGCTGGTCCACCGCCCGGTTCCGACCGCAGGCAGGGCGCACATCTGGGCCAGCTGGTCGCCCGACCTGCGCCACTGGGGCGATCACTCTATTCTTCTGGAACGGCGTCACGGCGCATGGTGGGATGCCCTGAAGGTCGGTCTCGGCGGCCCGCCCATCGAGACCGCCGAGGGCTGGATGATCATCTATCACGGCGTCCGCACGACGGCCTCCGGCGCCATCTATCGCGCGGGTCTGGCCCTGGTCGATCTGGAGAATCCGCTGAAGGTCCTGCTGCGTGGCGATGAATACATCATGAGCCCCGAGACCGACTATGAGCAGATCGGCGACGTCGGCGGCGTCGTCTTCCCCTGCGGCCACACCGTCGGTGACGACGGCGACACGATCAACGTCTACTACGGCGCAGCCGACACGAGTGTATGCCTGGCCACCGGCAGCATCCGCGAGATGCTCAACTGGCTTAAGGCCCACGGCCGGCCAGGCGGACTGCCGTTCGACTGATGCACCCTAAAGAACACTCAATCAGCCGATTCGGGGTGGCATGGCCCTGCGAGCAGGGCCATGGTCGTTGCCCGCTGGAGGAAAAGTGAGTCTGCCATAGAGCACGATGAATCCAGGTGTAGCGTATCATGCCGAGCGATCCGGCCGCATTCAGCCTGCCCGCTTGCGGGCAGCGTTAGTTCGAATGCCCCAACACACTGCGCCTCGGCCGGATCGGGTAGGCAGGGGCCTTTCGGCCCCGGCCTCCCACACCACCGTACGTACGGTTCCGTATACGGCGGTTCACCAGGAACACGCCAGACGTCGGTGTTCTTCCAGAAGGCTCACGAGACCCAGTTGACGCAGGGCAGAGGTCGGTACCGCCTCGTTCATGTGGCTGGCCCCGGCATTCCACCAGGGACCATGGCCGTTGCACGCCGAACGGGCCGCACCGGTCCGGTCGATGCCACGACGACACAGTTCGCCGAACCGGGTCCGCCAGCGTTTCCACTGACGCCAGAGGATTCCACGCAACTTCCGCCGAATCCACTGGTCCAAGTCCTCGAACACCCTTTTGACTTCCACCATCCGGTAGTAGCCCATCCAGCCTCGCATCACCGGGGCCAGATCCTGCACGACGGTCCGCAATGAACGGCTGCGTCCCTTGTGGAACCATTGTCGAAGTTTGGCCTTGAATCGTTTGACTGATTCGCCGGCCACCTTCAACTTGGGCGTTTGATGGTTGGTGACGCCATAGCCCAGGAACTTGCGTTCCCAGGGCCTGGCCACCGCACTCTTGGCCCGGTTGACCTTCAGACGCAACTTCTCCTGAAGGAACTGCTCCAGGGAGTCCATCACCCGCTGGCCTGCTGCCTTAGACCGCACATACACATTGCGTCGAGTAGCGGAGGGGGATTGCACCCCTCCGCCCTCACAGAACCGGACGTGAAACTCTCGCCTCATCCGGCTCTTACTCTCCAGCCTCCGGTCTTACGCCGAGTTCCCACAGGACGAACAGCTTAGGGTCCCGCCGCGCGATACGCCCCAGCCAGTGCATCGACGCACGCTCTCGTCGTCGAAACCGCTTGTACTTCCGTCGCGCCCAAGCAGCGAGGGCTACGTTGAGATGGCGAAGGACCTGAACACACTTCGACCGGTAGAACCGACCGTAGTAGTTCATCCAGCCACGTACTACCGGGTTGGTCAGCCTCGCCAGATCCTCCAGTCGCTGGTTGTTCCTGGTGGACGCCATCTGCCACTGGCGGATGGCCTGACGGATGGCTTTGGCAGCCTTGGTGCTGATCGCCGGCAGGAAGCTCGTGAAGAACTTTCCCCAGCGATTCTTCGCCCATCGAGGTTGGAAGGTGTACCCGAGGAAGTCGAACTTGTGGTGTTCAGCGTTCCCCGGCCGGTCGTCGTCCTTGCAGTATACGATTTTGGTCTTCGTGGGATGAAGTCTCCAATCCACACTGCTCAAACCGACCTCGGATGGCATCCAACACCGCGCGGGCCTGTCGCTCGTTCCTGCAGTGGACAATGGCATCGTCCGCATAGCGCTCGAACTGGATACGCGGATAGGTCCGTCGCATCCAGAGGTCGAACGCATAGTGCAAGAAGAGGTTGGCCAGCAGCGGACTGATGACGCCACCTTGCGGCGTGCCTTTCGTCCGCTCCTCCAGGGTGCCGTCGGGCCGCTGCACGGGAGTCGAAGCCACCGCACAACGTACAGCCGGACCCACGGAAGGTCAGTGTGGTGTGCCACGGCACGCTCGACCAGGTCATGCGGAATGGAATCAAAGAAGGCTTTGATGTCCAGGTCGATCACCCAGTCGGTTTGCCAGCATCGCTTCCGCGCAGTCCCCACCGCGTCGAGCGCAGACTTGCCGGGTCGATAGCCATAGGAATCTTCATGGAACACGGGTTCCACAAGAGGCTCCAAGACCATTTTCACGACTGTCTGCGCCACTCGATCGGCCACAGTGGGAATCCCCAGCGGTCGCATGCCACCGTTATCCTTCGGTATCTCGACAAGCCGCACGGGCGGTGGAAAGTACGAGCCCGACGACATCCGATTCCAGACCTTGTAGAGATTGTCCTTCAGGTCCTTCTCAAACGCCGCCAATGTCTCGCCGTCCACCCCCGCAGCACCGCGGTTCGCCAGAACCCGTTGGTACGCTTCCCAAACGAGTTGCTTCGGAATGCTATAAGGCTTTGCTTCAGGCACCGGTTCCTCCCATTACTGGTTGACCAGCATCTTCGGCCAGAGAGTCGAGCCCCTTCGCTCCACCCAGGGTACCGGGCTTCGACGCTACTACGGGCTCGTCCGTCCCTTCGCCTCGCATCGGTACTCGGCTCCTCACGGGTCTTCCGTTTGGAGTTCTCCCTTGGCATCGAGGCGATAGGTTCCCACGTTCCGCACAAGAGCCTGTGCCGGGCTCACGCCGCCTTGGCGCCGGTCATCACGCGGGCAGTCAGCAGGCATCCCCCACGCTTGGTCCCGGGCCAACGACTGGAGCCCGGTTTCGATGACGTTCCTACGCTTTCGACACGTTGTCAGCGGTTCACACACGTTCGTCTTCCCGGCACGTACCTGACGGGTTTGTCCCGCCTTTTCCGTCTCGCTCACCACCCCAGCCATTGGACCGGAGCAGCATCCGGTGGTTTGGACCCTGAGCCTGCACCCCGAGTCCGAGGGACCTGCCCTCATCTCTTGTGCAGCAAGGCTGCTTCCAGTCGGCCTCTACATCACGGCCTCCTTTCCGCGCCGTCGTGGCGCACAGTCATCGGCGTAGCGGACGAAGCGATGCCCACGATGCTCCAATTCCTTGTCCAGTTCGTCCAACATCACGTTACTGAGCAAGGGCGACAGAGGACTGCCTTGCGGCGTACCCTCGGTCCGGGGACTGACCAGCCCGCCTGCCATCATCCCCGCCGTCAGGTAGCGGTGAATCAGGCCCAGCAGCCGACTGTCCTTGACCCGTCTTCTCAGTCGTGCCAGAAGCACGTCGTGATTGACGCGGTCAAAGAACTTCTCCAGGTCCAAATCCACCACCCATCGATGCCCCGCCGCCATGTGCTGGCGTGCCCGCTGCACCGCCTGGTGCGTCGAACGCCCCGGCCGGAAGCCAAAACTCCCGTCCGAGAACGTCGGGTCAAAGATAGGCGTCAGGACCTGGCTGATCGCCTGCTGGATCAGGCGGTCCAGCACCGTCGGGATGCCCAGGGTCCGCATGCCTCCGGCCGGCTTGGGGATTGGAACCTTCCGCACCGGCTGAGGTTGGTACGTGCCCTTTAGCAGCTGCTCCCGAATGGCCGGCCAGTGCTGACGACAGTACGGCAGCAATTCCCCGGTCGTCATTCCATCCACGCCGGGGGCTCCGCCGTTCTGCACCACTCGCCGATGCGCCAACAACAGGTTCTCACGGCTCACGACCTTCTGGAGGAGCTCCTGCGTCTGTGTCCCGGCGCAATCCGTCGGTCCCGCGCACGCTTGACGCGCCGGCCCGCGTACCTCGGCGGTTCCGCCGCCTACCTTCGCGGATGGCTCGGGCTTCTCAGCCGTCTTCTCTGCGTCTGCCTCGTGCATCGCACTCTCGGTGCCGGTTGGCTCCTGATGTTCGGCCCTTCCCCGCCGCCGTGAGCATCGGGTACTATGGCCTCGGCTGACTCCTGCCGGTCCTTCGTCATCCATCGCTGGACGACTAGCCGATTGCAGCAGACCGGCAGGTCTCCCGGGGTAAGATGCGTGACCTTCGCTCCATATACCCGCCGCATCTACGTCAGACGAATCCGGATAGCTGTGGGCTTTGAGTCTTATTGCCCTCTCGCCCTTCGTCTGCCGCCTCGTATGCGGTTGCTGTTGGTCAGGCCGGAGTTTTGCTTACCGCTTTCTTCAGACCCCGCCTCGCGGCGACAGCCCTTGCGGTTCGGCTAACGGTTCCCGCTATCGGAGCCCGTAGAGGACTTTCACCTCCAAGTCATCGCGCCATACCCGGCGCACAATACAACGCAGCCCGCGCCGGGTCGGCACGGGCTGCTTGCGAAAAGGTCACATATCAGGGTGTCGCTGGCAGCTCGCCTGCCAGTGCCGTCTTCCCCACGGAACGATCTACTCGCCGCCGTGCTCATCCATTGGCATCGAGGGCATACCGCGAGTCATATCCATCACCTGCACGCCAGCCGGTACCTTGAACTGGCTATCCGGAATCTTCACGTTTTCCGCTACGTCCGTAACTTCCATCGTCGCCACAACCTTGCCCGACTTGTCGTAGCTGACCGTCTTGACGAGCATACCCGTCGCCTGGTCGCAGTAGACAACCATACGATCGAACGCGCCGGCTTCGGCCTGGCCTTTCTTGAGTTTCGCCTGCATGACCCAGACCTTCTTGCCGTGGACCTTTTCGTCCGGCAGCAGGGTCAGATCGTAGTCCTTTTCCATCTGGTCCAGGCCGTTGGGCTCCATGGTGATCTTCTGCCGGCCCTGGTTCGGCCGCATCTTCATCGCCATCTTCTGGCCGCCCTGCTGGGTGATGTGGTAGACGAACTGGCCGTCGTAGATCATGGTCATTTTCATCTCGCCCATCCCTGCCGGGCCGCCTTCTTTCGCCGGCTTCATGACCATGTCCGTACGGGTGACCCATTTGTCCTTGCCACGTCGGGCGAACTCCATCTTGCTGGTAGCGACCATCTGGCCCGTCTGCCCCGGTATGGTCATGGTCATGTGGGTCGTCTGGCGAAGCGTCTTACACTTCTGGATCCTGTCGTTGACCTTCTGCTTGACCTCCGCCAGCGTCGCCGCCCGCACCGCCTGCACCGAAAACGCCAACACCACGACCGCCACCAACCCCAACCCAAAACGCCGCGCCATATGCACTACTCCTAGAAATCTCTTGCTTTCCAGACACGCCAAAGGCCCAATAATCTGGGCCTCACCAAAACCAGTATACCTGCCGAATGCGTCATGCACTATGTCAGCGGCGACCGCTCCAACGAGCCCGAAGCGTCAGCGAGGGTATCCGTTCTGCGATTCTTGTCAGACGATCCCACCGCAGACACCCTGCCGAGAACGTTTACCTAAGCAGATCGCCATGATCCACCGTGCCGAAGGCACGCTACAAGTCGTCCCAGGGCAAGGGGAGTCGCGTCGTTGCCGTTCCACGTCGTGCCGTTCCGCGACTCCACGCAGCCGTGGGTAGACGACCTTCATTACTCCTTCTTTTCGCTTTTTACCGTCCCGCCCTGAAGGGGCGGCACAACCGAACCGGCCAACGACGGATCAGAATACAAGCGGCTGACAAACCGGTAGAACTGCATCGGCCAGCGGCCGAAGCGGGGACATTCGTACACCTGCGAGGTGCGCTCGAACGCACCGACCGTGTACTGGTCGATCACTCGCTGCCAGAAGGCACGGGCACCGGTGTTGCCATCGAGCACGCGGATGAGCCAATCTCCCACATGGGCGTCGAACAGCCAGAACGCGCACTGCCGGCCGATGCCCTGACCGTGAAACTTGCGGAGGATGAAGAACTCACCGATCTCCGTCCTGGCCGGCTCCCCGGGGTACGGCCGGACCATAGCAAAGCCGCCAATCCTGCCGTCCACACGGATCAGGTACGGGCAGTAGCCAGGCTTCTCCCAGTAGTCGGCCAGATCATCGACGCCGTCGTACCGGCCTTGCTGGTTGCAGTCCCAGCCCATGTACTCGGACATGTCATAGGTTTAATAGGGTATGAGGTTCCGGATCAGCGGGAGCTGGGGATCGTCGGCCTCCTGAAGATCGATGTTCATGTATCGATTTCCTTTGGCGTGGGCAGCACACCGTACGTCACTGCCCCGCGAAATCAGAAGCGTCCCCGCTCGCCCCCAACGGCTAAGATGGGAGCCCCTCCGCCTTGCGAAGAATCCTGCCGGTGATGGTTGTGATCGCCGTCTTGCCGATCGTCGCAGAGACGGACACAGTCACCACGAAGCCCAGCAGTGTGCAGAACGGCCAGGGGACCAAGGCCGGAATGCCAAAACGCCTCCCGCCTTCCATGGACAGCAGCGGCCACCCGCCAATGGCTAACGGGATTAGTAGCGAGAGAAACGAAATCGCCGGCAGGCACGTGTAGAGTGACACGAGCAGCATCTCGCCAGATGCAGTCTTCGGCGCCTGAACACAATACCCCAGATGAACGCCAGACAGTATCCCAAGATATTGGTCGCCATGCTGGCGCTGAAAGCCACGCATTCGGCAACATAAACGCCCAGCAGCACCAGCAGCCACAGGCCAGCGGACCGCTGAGCCTCCGGCCATGCCGCCAGGTGCCTTGCCAACGCCAGTCCCAGTCCGACGGCCAAGCCAGCGTTCACGGCGACGAGCACGATCACTGCGGCCATCGCCTGGTCTCTAGGGCAACGCAGGCATGATTTAAGATCACCTGCACGATCGACTGCCACAAAGCCCCGCCCATCTCAGACTGTCTGGGCCTCGCCTTTGTCAGAGCAATTACCATTCGTTCACGATCCGCCTACCCGTTACCTGAATACCAGTACCACGTTCCCTAACACCCGTTTTGTGCTTTTCGCTCCCGCTGTGAGCGGGGCGGCACATCCCTCCAACAAGATCTGCAAGACGGAAGACATGCCTCACCGGGCCAGCCCGATCGCCTTACGGAGTTTCCGTCGGGCGTGTTCACAGACATTCATCGCGACTGCGGCCTCTTCATGTCCAGCCGCCTCCCCGGGATACCTGAACGCAACGGCAGAACGGCTTAATACCCGTAGCTCCTCCGCAGGGAAACTCCAGTCGGATCGCGCATCTGCCAACAGGCGGTGCAACTCCACAAGGTCATGCGTTTTCAACGGTATCTTGCCCGCCGCGATCAGCAGTGCCTTCATGTACTTTTCGATGCATTGCTGCGCGTGGAAACACACAGCGTCATAGTTGGTATTCTCGGTAGCCACGATTTCGCGACCCGCGGTAGCCCAGTCTCCTTCGGCCTTGGCAACCCATTCACTGACCAGTTCGTTCATAGAGCACCCTCCCGTGGTCCAGGGCATCGTGAATCAGCGGGTCACCAAGGGCGTACCGCCGAGCCGTATCATCCGGCAATCGCACGAGGAGATCGAGCGGAAACGGCGCGTCCACTCGGTTCATGATCTCCACGGCCTTCCAGAACGGCTTACCCTCGAACGGCAGGATTACAAGCAGATCAACATCGGAATCGGCAGTCGCAACGCCACGGGCATACGAGCCGAAAAGGATGATCCGCTCGGGCCGAAACTCTGCCGCAATCCGGCCGACGACCTCTTCGATATCAGACAATGCAACCATAGCCATTGCCTCCCAACGCCAGGGACATGCTCAACACATTTATCCTATCGGACATCCGCGCATAAAAAAAGCCCGATCCTTTCGGGACCGGGCTTTCAATATTAAGTGCTGGCAGCAACCTACTCTCGCCTTGCGACTACCATCGGCCGTACGGACTTTACTACCGTGTTCGGAATGGGAACGGGTGTGGCCCCGCACGTATGGCCACCAACACAATCATGAACCGATCGAGGCCCAAAGGCCCCGACCGCTGGTTCTCTAACGAGTCAAAGAGCCGTTTCAAGGCTCCTTGACAATCGAACAGACGAGTGCGGCAACGGTGTCGTGTCGCGATCGGATCGATGCGACGATGACTTTGTCATAAAACACCCGCATCCCTTGCTACAGGATTTGGGCAACCATTCATAAGCATGGTCAAGCCTTCGGCCATTAGTACCAGTCCACTGAAGCGCTCTCACGCCTTACATGCCTGGCCTATCAACCTGGTAGTCTTCCAGGGGCCTTCAGCCTCCGAAGAGGCACCGAGATCTTATCTTGAGGAGGGTTTCGCACTTAGATGCCTTCAGCGCTTAACCTTTCCGGGCTTAGCTCACCCAGCGGTGCTCTTAGCAGAACAACTGGTACACCAGAGGCCCGATCCTTCCAATCCTCTCGTACTAGGAAGAAGTCCTCTCAAATCTCGTACGCCCACGGCAGATAGGGACCGACCTGGCTCACGCCGGTCTGAACCCAGCTCGCGTACCGCTTTAATCGGCGAACAGCCGAACCCTTGGGACCGCTTTCAGCCCCAGGATGCGATGGGCCGACATCGAGGTGCCAAACCTCCCCGCCGCTACGGGCGCTCGGGAGAGATCAGCCTGTTATCCCCAGAGTAAGCTTTTATCCGTTGATCTATGGCCCTTCCACACGGAACCACAGGGTCACTAGGGCCTGCTTTCGCATCTGTTCGACATGTCTGTCTCACAGTTAAGCCGGCTTATACCCTTACATTCGACGCGCGATTGCCAACCGCGCTGAACCGACCGTTGCGCTCCTCCGTTACCATTTGGGAGGAGACCGCCCCAGTCAAACTGCCCACCTAGCACTGTCCTCTGTCCAGATTCATGGAAGCAGAGTGAGGTCACGAACGACACAAGGGTGGTATTTCACCGTTGGCTCGGAACCGGCCAGAACCGGCTCTTCATCGCCTCCCACCTATCCTACGCATGCGTAGACCGTGGCCCATACCAGGATACAGTAAAGCTTCATGGGGTCTTTCCGTCTTGCCGCGGGGACGCGGTATCATCACCGCGATTCCAATTTCACCGAGTCGGTCCTTGAGACAGAGCTCCAGTCGTTACGCCTTTCATGCGCGTCGGAACTTACCCGACAAGGAATTTCGCTACCTTAGGACCCTCATAGTTAGGGCCGCCGTTTACGGGTGCTTCGGTTGACAAGCTTCGGAGTTACCCCCTGACCGCCTTCCTTAACATTCCCGCACCGGGCAGGCGTCAGACACTATACGTCGTCTTTTGGACTTGGCAGTGTCCTGTGTTTTTGATAAACAGTCGCCAGAGCCATTTCTCTGCGCCTCTTCTTGCGAAGTAGGGACCCCTTATCCCGAAGTTACGGGGAAATTTTGCCTAGTTCCTTAAGGACCGTTTTCTCGAGCGCCTTTGGATACTCACCTCGCCTACCTGTGTCAGTTTGTGGTACGGGCCCGCACTTTGTCACCATTGGCTTTTCTCGACCGTCGTGCACAGTACTTCAGCTCAAAATCGGCCTCGCCCTTTCGGGCACCCACGCTTCTCATGGTGGGCTACTGATTCCGACGGTGCACCAACGGGTCAACCGCCATACGGGGGGCCGGAATATTAACCGGCTGTGCATCAGTTACGCCTTTCGGCCTCACCTTAGCTCCCGCCTAACCCTGGGCGGATTTACCTTCCCCAGGAAACCTTAGGCTTTCGGCGAGAGGGATTTTCACCCTCTTTATCGTTACTTATGCCGGCATACGCACTTCCAAGGCCCAAAACCGCTCCTTCCGGTACGGCACGTATCTGCCTTGGAACGCTCCCCTACCGCTCAACAGCAGCAAGTCTGTTGAACCCATAGCTTCGGCTTTCCGCTTGAGTCCCGATCATTTTTGGCGCCCAGTTTCTCGACGGGTAAGCTATTACGCACTTTTTAAATGGTGGCTGCTTCTAAGCCAACATCCCCGTTGTCCGGGAAACTAGACATCCTTAAGCACTTAGCGGAAATTAGGGGCCTTAGCTGATGGTCTGGCTTGTTTGCCTCTCGTTTACGAACATTATCGCCCGCAAGCTCACTCCCAGGATAGTCGTCATGGTATTCGGAGTTTGGTCGAAGGTGGTAGCCTTGTGAGCTCCACTCTTCATTCAGTAACTCTACCCCCACGACGTAGTTGTCCTGAGGCTGCCCCTAAAGGCATTTCGGGGAGAACCAGCTATCTCCGAGTTCGGTTAGCTTTTCACTCCAACCCACAGGTCATCCGATAACTTTTCAACGTTAACCGGTTCGGTCCTTCGCGACCTGTTACGGTCGCTTCAACCTGCCCATGGGTAGATCACCCGGTTTCGGGTGTAGCCCCAGCGACTCAATCGCCCTATTCAGACTCGCTTTCGCTTCGGCTGCGTCACTGAGTGACTTAGCCTTGCCACTGAGGGCTAACTCGCCGGCCCATTATGCAAAAGGTACCCCATCAACCATCCCCCTTGCGGGGTATAGGTCTCTGAGTGCATGTAAGTGCATGGTTTCAGGTTCTTTTAACTCCCCTTGTAGGGGTTCTTTTCACCGTTCAGTCACCTTACTGGTCCACTATCGGTCGCCTAGGAGTACTTAGCCTTGGAGAGTGGTCTCCCCAGGTTCACGCAAGGTTCCACGAGCCTCGCGCTACTCAGGAACTCCTTGTCAACGGGCTCTCATTCCTTTTACTTACAGGGCTGTCACCTTCTGTGGCTGGCCTTTCCAGACCATTCAGTTCGAAATGAAAGACTCCTCAAAGGGTCCTACAACCCCGACAGCCGTAGCCATCGGTTTGGGCTAATCCGCGTTCGCTCGCCGCTACTGACGGAGTCTCTTCGATTTCCTTTCCTCCAGGTACTGAGATGTTTCAGTTCCCTGGGTTAGCTTCCCAGGACTATGCATTCATCCTGGGATGATACCATCTGGTTGCCCAGTGATACCGGGTTTCCCCATTCGGACATCTCGGGATCAAGGCCTATTTGCCGACTCCCCCGAGCTTATCGCAGGCTGTAACGTCCTTCATCGCCTCTAGGCGCCTAGGCATCCACCATGCACCCTTAGTAGCTTGACCACACCTATGAACAATTGCCCGCCTCGAGCCTTTCGACTCGCCTGAGGCAACGATCCAGGCATGACCAGCCACCGCCGGCGCTCGATCCGAACTAGACACACATTACTGCATGTCAGTATTCGCATTCATCTTACACGGCACCATTGGATCGCAATGACATTGTCATTACGTCTTAACCGCATCTCGCCTATTCGATTGTCAAAGAGCCTCAAAACAAAAACCGACAACAAGTCTGTCGAAGACTCGTCGCCGGTCCGAAGACACCCAAAAGATGCCTTGGGACTGGCGGCGCCACCTTCGCCGTCCACCGCACCCGGCGGACGATTCGGGCCGTTTTTGCCGTCGCATCCACATCTGTGACGCGAGGTAAAATTGTACCTGATCCCGGATGCCTGTCAAGCCTGCTCGAAGCCTTTTTCTAACATCTTTTGAAATCAGGCTTAACGTCCCGAAACCAATGGAGCCGACGGGGGTCGAACCCGTGACCTCTAGCTTGCAAAGCTAGCGCTCTCCCAATTGAGCTACGGCCCCCGTTACCCGGGAATCTGCCCGCTCAGAGCCGCCCGTTCAGACCTCCCGGCCGCCTTCCCGCAGGAAGGCTAATGGGCCCGGTTGGAGTCGAACCAACGACCTTGCCCTTATCAGGGGCACGCTCTGACCAACTGAGCTACGAGCCCGAATCCCGCAGGCCAGATCATCAGGATCGGCTGGGCAGACGGTGAAGGTTAATGTAACACCCTCACCGGCACCGTCAAGTTACGCCGAAACCCGTCGTCTCGGTACACTCATCAAATCAAAGATCAAGTACGTCACTGCCGAAGAGCGAGTAACTATAGAGAGATGCCTGGGCGGCGTCAATGGCTCCGGCGGCAAAAGGCAAAAAGTTTGCTATAATCGGCTTGGACCTTGCCGTATAAAGAGTTACGCGAGGATGCAGGGCCCCAAAACCCGGAAAGGACAGATACCATGCAGCCGGCCGACGGTCCTATAACCGCAGTGCCAGGCGGCGTCCAGATCAGCGTCAAGGCCGTCCCCGGCGCCAGCCGCACCCGCATAGTCGGCTGGCTCGGCGACCACCTGAAGGTGGCCGTCGCCGCCCCCCCGAAGGCGGCAAGGCAAACAAGGCCATCTGCCGGTTGCTGGCAGAAACCCTAGGCGTCAGACCCCAGGATGTGCAGGTCGTAGCCGGCGGCTCAACCCCAAGAAAGCGAATCCTCGTGACCGGCTTGACGGTCCAGCAGGCATGCGAGCGATTGCCCGGATGAGCCGCCCCTGGCGTTCGACTGCCCGTACCCAGGCCGCCTCGGCTACAAAGGGATGCGCTGATAGAGCCAGGGGTGACCGCACTTGTCGCGCGGCGCCTTGTATGATTGGCTCAGCAGGGCAGGCAATGTGGCGCCGGGCCGGAATCGCTCGACCGTGGTACACTGCCGAAGTCTGTCGCGAGGGGCCTGACGTCGGCCCTTTGTCCTTTGTGCCCCAAACGGCAGGGTCGCAGGGCATATGGTGTGTTTTCGATACTCTACGCAGGCGAATAGTCTATGACCCCAACGAGTTACTCTGAAGATATGTTGCCGTTCGGCCGTCGGCCTCTCAAACCCGGCGGCAGGGTTGTCGTGACCGGCCAGGTCGGCGTCGACAAGGGACCGTTCCTTGACGAGACCGTAAAGATCGCCGCCGAGCACGGCCACGAGGTCCTGCTCTGTAATGTCGGCGAGATGATGTACGCCGAGGCCCCGGACGTCGTGCCCGGCCGCATTCTCGATCTGCCCCTCGGCCGGCTGAACTCTCTGCGCGCGGTGTTCAAGGACATCGTCAGCCAGATCAGCAGACACCCCCACGTGATCGTCAACACCCACGCAACCTTCCGCTGGCGGCACGGACTCTTCCCCGCCTTCGACCACGACCAGATGCTCCAGCTCGACCCGGACCTGTTCATCAACCTCCTGGAGAACGTCGACGCCGTGCACGAGCGGCTGGGCCGGGAGCATCATGATGTCAACCACTCCCTCAAGGACGTACTGGTCTGGCGCGAAGAAGAGATCCTGGCGACGGAGGTGCTGGCCTCGATCATCCGCGGCTGGGGACATTTCTTCGTGCTGGCCCGGGGGCAATCGGTCCGCCGCGCCGCCGAGACCTTCTACCGGCTGATGTTCGAGCCGCATCGCAAGAAAGTGTACCCGTCCTTCCCCATGACGCACGTGATGGACATGCCGGCCACCCTGGCCGAGATCGACGATTTCCGCATGCTTCTGGCCGAGCACTTCATCACGTTCGATCCCGGCGACGTCGACGAGAAGAACATGCTGATCAAGGCGGGCATCGCCCAGAAGGCCGGGCAGAAGGCCCTGCAGTGGGAGATCAACGGCAAGAAGATCGGCCTCGACGTGGACGAGATCCTTTCGGTAGCCGGCGACATCGACGGCCAGATCTACGCCCGCGATTTCAAGCTGATCGAACAATCCGACATGATCATCAGCTACATCCCGGCAGGCCCGACCGGCCGGCCGATCATCAGCAGCGGCGTGGAACGCGAGCTCCAGCACGCCCACGAGTCAACGAAAGAAGTTTATGTAATATGGAAGAGCGAGAGCGAGCCGTCCCCGTTCGTGACAGAGACGGCCACCGAAGTCTTCACGTCAACCGACCAGGCCGTCAAATACTTCCAGCAGCAAGGCTACATGGGCGATGTGCAGATGGACCTGCACTGAGCAGGGAGACTCGACTGCCCTTTCAATCCGAGCCCCAGTGGGCAATGACCATCTGCAGGTCGCCGACATTGATCTGGCCATTACCGTCGAAATCGCCGCGAGAATCCCATGCGTAATCGCGAGTGCTTGTGCCCCACTGCGCGGCCAGAATCTGAAGGTCGGCGATGTTAACAAGCCCGTCGGCGTTGATGTCACCAAGGTGAGTGAACTCATCGGCGCCGATATCCACGCAGCCGGCAAGCACGCGAGGTTGGCCGTCAATATCCGTTTCATCCGGGTCCGGCGCAAACGCCGGGTCGCCCGCGTTGATGCAGGGAGACGCCGGACTGAGCCGGCCATTGGGAAGCAGCAACGGATCGACATCAAGCACGTTCGTGCCCTCTGGCCAGCATCCTTCTACCACGCAATACGACACGTCGACAGCCGTGCCTGTCGCCACCGGGTCTGGCAAGGCCGGTCCGCCATTGCCCCAGATGATGGTATTGTACACGGTGACGGTTGCTGGAGATTCGTCACCCATTACAGGCGATTCAGTCACACCACCGATGGGGTTCCCTGAGATCGTGCAGTTTCGGATCGTCGCATTCGACTGAGAAACCTTAATGGTTCCGTCCAGACGATCAGGATATTCCGGTTGGTTGTTCACAAATACACAGTTGCTAATGTCAACAGCCGCATAACCGCTCACGCCAATTGCATTACCGCTGTTGTTCTCGAAGCGGCAGTTAGTAACCACAGCATGCATAGAAATGCAAGCGAGACTCCCAAAGCCGCAATCATTTTCGCGAAAAGTGCAGTTGCGTATCACAGCCGGCGATTCTGCTCCCCCCACAAGAATCCCAGCGTACAGATTCCGGGCAATGAGACAGTTTTCCACGAGAGCCGCCCCTGCCCCCCAAATGCCCGAAGTGGTATTGTCGGTGATTACGCAGTTGCGGATCGTTGGCGCAGGGCAATCAGAGCACACTATCGCTGCGTCGTGAAGCGGGTCAGAATACATCAAGTCTGCCCCCGCCCCGGTAATGCCAAGGCCCGCAAGCACCGAGTCGCGTCCCTCACCATCCATGAACACAAAGACACTGAAGTCTAAGAGCCCGGGTAAATCGGGGGGACAAACTACGGTCGCAGCAACAACAGCCGGATCCTCAGGATCCACACTGCGAATGGTGATCGCCTTGCCTTCGAAAGAGATCCACATTTCCGTGTACCTTCCAGGCGTCAGGACGATCTCATCGCCGGCGGAAGCCGCATCAATGGCAGCCTGAATCGTTGGGTACTCCCCCATACCGTCAGGCTTCAGCATGATCGTGGCGGCATGCACGACAGTGCTGAGGGCAAGGCTCGCGAGCACAACAAAAGAAACTGTCCCAATCGAACTGTAGCGCTGCAACATGGTGTCGATCCTCCTCGGCGGCTGCAAGACCGCAGGCAACGGTGAATATGCATGTACAGTACATTCATCGGCCAACCGACGGGGCGAGGGCAAGAATTAGGGCTCAAGGCCATCGAAGCCTGGCGGTCCGGCGTATTCGCAGTACGCTGCCTTGCAGCCCCCTACGATTGTGGTAGCGGTGCGAACCATCGTTTCAGGATACGGAACATACAAACCGTGCAGGAAGTGAGGCCCACATGAGCCCAGCCAGACGGGACCGCAAGGGCAGAAGAGACCGGAAAGGCCGGCCGGACCAGTCCGACGACCGCAAGGACCGCCGGGCCAGCCGCAAAGATCGCCGCCCGGGCCGGCACGCCGGCGCCAGCCAGCCCGGCAGACGCCAGGTTCCCGGCCGGCCGGGCCGACATCGCCCGGGCGAGCCCTACCGGCCGTATTCCGAGGAGCAGCTCGACCAGGCCACAAAGGCGGCAGTCAAGGACATCCTCAAGAACGAACACCCGTCCAGGACCATGGGCCGGCTGCGGGCCATGGGCCTCAACAGCAAGGCAGCCTCGATCATCTACTCTCGTGCCGCGCGACCAGGTGAAGGTCACGCGGCGACGGGGCATCGGCATCCTGATGATCGTCGGGGGCGTCCTGCTGCTGATCGGCGCGCTGATCGCCGCCCTCCAGAACTGGCCCGGAAAAGAAAAGCCCTGGCACCTGCCGATCGTCGGACTGGTCTTTGTGGGCGTCGGCTTTATTCTCATGATCCTGACGTACCTTCGCTGGCGGCGACTCATCCGCATGCAGTGAACGTGACAACGGTGAGCATCTGGCGAGTTGGCATGACCTGAGCAACCAGGGATAATCCCATGGCAAAGCAGGAAAAGATGAATATGCCCGAAAACGGAGCCAGGCCAACCTCCCACGAGTACTCCCCGGAGATCGTCCGCGCCGCCATGGATCAGGCCTTCAAGGACATCACCCGCGATGTCCCCGCCCCGCAGAGCATCCAGCATGTGGCCTCGATCGGACTCGATGCGGCAACCGCCGCGATCATCTACGGCCAGGTCCGCAGCGCGATAAAGATGACCCGCCGCCGGACCGCCATGGTCCTGATGATCTCCGGCGCCCTGTGGCTCCTGGCAAGCCTGGTAGCATGGGCCGTAACCGGCTTTGCGTGGGCGACCGCCAAGGCCGACCTGATCCGCGTCCTGGCCCTGCTGGCCGCCATCGGAGCGGTCCTGCTGCTGACAGGCTTCTTCCGCTGGCGACGGGCATCAAGACTGTGACAGCCGCCTGACCAACGGGGAGAGCCGCCACCCACTGGCCCCAGATTGGACACATATCCTCTTGTGTACCAAAGCATTGCATTTTTACACGAGCGCGATCTTGTAGCACCCTTCTGTCGGTAATCCCGTCGTCCGAGACCAGCCGTCATCCTTGCATCCGGCCCGCGGACTCCTAAGATAGCCTCTTCGGCTGCACCGGTAATCGACATCCACAATACACAAAGCATGTGGCAGACAGGAGTCTGCATATGTCGGAAGCAAAGGCGGATATCGGCCTGATCGGCCTGGCGGTCATGGGCCAGAACCTGGTCCTGAACATGAACGACCACGGCTTCACGGTGGCGGTCTTCAACCGCACCGTCAGCAAGGTCGACGACTTCGTCGACGGCGACGCCAAGGGCGCGGACGATCTATCGGCGCCCACTCGCTGCAGGAGTTCGTCGCCCTGCTCAAAAAGCCCCGCCGGGTCATGCTGATGGTCAAGGCCGGCGACGCCGTCGACGACTTCATCGAGCAGCTCCTGCCGCACCTCGAGCCGGGCGACATCATCATCGACGGCGGCAACAGCAACTTCCACGACACCACCCGCCGCACCGAAGTACGTCGAGAGCAAGGGCCTGCTGTACATCGGCACCGGCGTCTCCGGCGGCGAGGAGGGCGCCCGCAACGGCCCGTCGCATCATGCCCGGCGGCTCGCCCGGCGGCCTGGCCGCACGTCAAGCCGATCTTCCAGGCCATCGCCGCCAAGGTCGACGACGGCAGCAGCCCTGCTGCGACTGGGTCGGCGAGAACGGCGCCGGCCACTTCGTCAAGATGGTCCACAACGGCATCGAGTACGGCGACATGCAGCTCATCTGCGAGGCCTACGACCTGATGCAGGCCGCTGCGGCATGACGCCCGACGAGATGCACGAGGTCTTCGCCGAGTGGAACGAGGGCGAGCTCGACAGCTACCTCATCGAGATCACCGCGAGACATCCTGGCCAAGAAGGACGACGAGACCGGCAAGCCGATGGTGGACGTGATCCTCGACACCGCCGGCCAGAAGGGCACCGGCAAGTGGACGGTCATCACCGCTGCCGACCTCGGCGTGCCGGTGACGCTGATCGGCGAGGCCGTCTTCGCCCGCTGCCTGTCGGCCATCAAGGACGAGCGCGTCGCCGCCAGCCAAGGTCCTCAAGGGCCCCAAGCCGAAGTTCACCGGCGACCGCAAGGCATTCGTCGAGGACATCCGCCAGGCCCTCTACGCCAGCAAGATCGTCTCCTACGCCCAGGGCTTCCAGCTGATGCGGGCGGCGGCCAAGGAGTACGGCTGGAACCTCAACTACGGCGGCATCGCCCTGATGTGGCGCGGCGGCTGCATCATCCGCAGCCAGTTCCTCGGCGACATCAAGGAAGCCTTCGACAAGAAGCCCGAACCTGGTCAACCTGCTGCTCGACGCCGTACTTCAAGAAGGCCGTCAACAAGAGCCAGGCTTCGCCTGGCGCCGCACGTGATCAGCCAAGGCCGTCAAGATGGGCATCCCCGACGCCGGCCTTCACCACCGCCCTGGCCTACTTCGACGGCTACCGCGGCCGAGCGCCTGCCGGCCAACCTGCTCCAGGCCCAGCGCGACTACTTCGGCGCCCACACCTACGAGCGCGTCGACAAGCCCCGCGGCCAGTTCTTCCACACCAACTGGACCGGCACAGGCGGCAACGTAACCGCCGGCACATACAATGCGTAGCCTGTCGGAAGAAGAGTGAGCAAGACCTTGGCGCAAGACCAGCAGCAAAGGGAGCGACGCCATACAATCGATCAGCAAGCACGTGCCCCCGTGGGCTGTAGCGGATAACGCGTAGGACGCGTGCGGCGGTGAGGGCTCAGTCTCGCCGCCAAACTTGCACGGATGCTAAGGGGCCACCGTTCGGTGGCCCCTTTTTCATACGCACATTGAGATCGGCTCTTACCCGCGAGGATCAATCCGTCTGCGGTCGCTCTTTCCAATAGCCCGGATCGCGGCGCAGATGCATTACAGCAATAACAACAAGCTCGTCCGACGCAATACGGAAGAGAACACCGTAAGGAAAGGTCTTCGTCAGACAGCGGCGAACGTCCTGCTCTACCTCGGGGTACAAAAGAGGATTAACCTGTACGCGGTTGATGGAATCCTGAACAGACGCCAGAAAGCGCCGCCCCAGGTCTTGCTGCTGAGACTCATAGTAGGCCGCGGCCTCGATCATCTCGGCCTCGGCATCAGGATGGAATCGAACTGGCTTCATGCGAGTGACGAATACGCTCTGCCAAACACATCCCGAGCATCCCGCAACTGAACCGACCGCTCCTCGATCTCGCGGCAGCGCTTTCGGACTTCTTCCCGCCAGGCAGGAGAGATCGCCGCAGCCGGTTCGACATCAAGGCTCTCAATGAGTTTCTCTGCCACAAACGCTCGGGCTTCTGGCGGCAGAGCCAACGCTTCCGAGATAATCTTGTCGATCCCAGTGCTCATGACGTCACCTCAGAGCCCCCCGATCGGGCGTTCACTCATAACCGCTCAACGTGCTTCCCGACAAAGATTATACCGCATCTGCAAGGGCCGGTCAGTACCCAATCCCAGGCAAAGATCTTTGCAGGGCAGATGCCAAATATCAGCGGCACAAAGAGGCGTCTACTACTCAGAATCCCTTTACCGTCTCCCGAAACATCTCGCCGCGCTGCTCATAGTTCGTAAACATGTCGTAACTTGCACACCCCGGGCTCAAAACCACGACATCGCCGGGCTTGGCCAGATCACGGGCGGTGCGGACCGCGGCGGCAAAATCGTCCGCCGTCTTGATGACGGGTCGACCCAGCGTGTCGGCCCGAGCCGCGATCTCCCTGACCAGCATATCCCTGATCTGCCCGATGCACACCACCGCCTTGGTGCGCTCAACAAGCAATTGGGCGAATGGCCCAAGGTCGATCTTCTTGTCGTAGCCACCGACGATACCGATGACGTTGCCCTCAAACGACTCGAACGCCATCCGCGCCGCCTCAGGCGTCGTCGCCTTGCTGTCGTTGTAATAGCGAACGCCACCGACCTCGCCAACGAACTCCAGCCGGTGCGGCAATCCCTCAAACCCATCCAGAAGCCCGCAGAAGGCATCCTTCGGCGATCCCAACGCAAGACCGACCGCGTACGCCGCCGCCGCGTTGAGCACGTTGTGCCTGCCGGGCAGCGGAGGCCGAAAACCCTTCCATGTCGCCGCCACATCATGCGAAGACGGCTCATCCGAAAACTCGCGGACGACCTCCGGCAGACCCTCGTCATTCACCCGATATCGCCACACCAGCGTCAGGTCGCCGAACAGGGCTGCGATCTCATCCCGAAGGGCCTTATCTTGCTCGCAGATGATCACATGGTCGACCCCAGTATTCTGGAATCGAAGGATGTTCATCTTCGCAGCCACGTACGAAGCAAACGTGCCATGACGATCGAGATGATTCGGCGCCAGGTTGGTCAGCAGCGCAATATGCGGACTCCAGTGAACCCGCCCCAGATACTCCAACTGGAAGCTGCTCAACTCCAGAATGACGACGTCGTCCTTGCCGATCACCTCCAATCTGTCCAGCAGACTCTTGCCGATGTTGCCGCCCAGCCACGCCCGCTTCCACCAACCCAGCCCCTTCCTGGCCGCCGCATCGAGCACATGATGTGTCATCGCCGAAGTCGTGCTCTTGCCCACCGACCCCGTGATCCCGACCACCTTGCGCCGGACACCGCTCGGCAAACAGGCAGATCTCGCTGGTAATCGGCACCCCGCTGTCCGCCGCGATCTTGAGGAAAGGCGACTCGAACGGCACCGCCGGACTGGCCACGATAAGGTCCGTCTCGCGGAAATCCTTTTCCCGATGCTCGCCAAGTCGCAGCGTCACCGGCAGGCCTTCGATTCGGGCGAGCGATTCCTGCAGTTTCTCCGCCGGCGCCATGTCGGTCACCGTCACCAGCGCCCCTTGCCTGGCCAGCCACCGCGTAACACCGACCCCTCCCCCAAACCGGCCCAGCCCCATGACCAGCACCCGCTTATCGATCAAATTCATCATCGAAGACACTCGTCCCTGTCCATCTGAAAGACCGGCAGCTCGCCGTCAACACGTTCGAGCCGCTCGGATCCGTCCGAATAATAGCGTACTCCTTATATCGTGCGGACCCGCCCGAGGAAAACAATATGGACCGGCTTGTCAGGAGAAACACCGATTCTTCCGTGGCACCGCGGCTTCGCCCGTCGCGTCCTCTTCCGGTATAATGCTCAGCAGCCATGAACCGGACCGAAGGAGATAAGGCGAACCAGCGAGCCATGAACCGCCACGATCAGACAAACCCGAACCTGCCTCTGTACCAGCAAGTAGCGAATGTCCTGCGGTCGCAGATTGCGGGCATCGAAGATAACTGCCCCTTCCGCTTGCCCAACGAGGATGAGCTGGCCATCAGGCACGGTGTATCGCGGGGCACGATCCGGCAGGCGCTGCGCCTTCTCGCTGAAGAAGGTTTGATCGAGCGGTCCCACGGCCGCGGAACCGTCACCATTCCGACCGGCGTCGACACCTGGCGTCGTCTGCACAAGTCCCGCGTCATCAAGGCGATTTGCAGCCAACACACCCGACCGGAGATCCCCACAGAGTTCTACGGCCAGATCTACCAGGGCATAGTAGTCGCGGCGCAGGAGGCCGGATACCGGGTGGTGCTGGATCGCACGGTGGGCGGCCATTTTCCGGAAATCCAGCCGCCCCACGAGGCAGAGGATCCGGATCGTCTCGTGGGCCTGATCACGATTGGCCTGACGGGAGAGCCGATGCTTGACCTGCACACCCGGGCTGGCTATCCCGTCGTCTGTACAGACTGCTGGCCCGCCAACGCCGAGGCTGACGCCGTTACCTTTGACTGCTTCGGTGAAGGGCTCATGGCGGTCAACCACTTGCTGAGTCTTGGCCACCGCAGCATTTTCTACGTCGGCAACAGCCATATCGATCTGACGCAGGAGTCGCACCATGAAAGCGATGCGGACCTGATGGAAGCCGGCTGTCGCCGCGCACTGCTCGAGGCCGGATTGTCACTGCCTCCCGAGCATGTCCTGTTCTGCAGGCAGCAGGATGGCCTGGAGGCCTTGGCATGGTTTGCGGGCCTTCGCCCACGGCCTACCGCCGGCGTCATTTTCAGCAACAACGTCT
Organism: uncultured Planctomycetota bacterium; assembly: GCA_963787325.1. Lineage (GTDB taxonomy): Bacteria > Planctomycetota > Phycisphaerae > UBA1845 > JANYLN01 > CAWBCK01. The sequence continues at coordinate 2,450,837 of CAWBCK010000005.1, read as the reverse complement.
TGGACGCGTTCCGCAGCCATCTGCCGGACTACGGCCTGACATGTCCTGACGATGTCTCCCTCATCTCCAAAACACAGCCTATGAACGACTATCACGCCACTTGCCTGCTGAACGATTCGTTCGTCCTCGGACAGCGGGCTGTCGGGCTCCTTCTCGACCGGGCCGCCAATCGGCGCCAAGCCGTCCGGCTGGCCCTGGCATCGAGTTTGCAGCATGGAAATACGACGCAGTGTCGAGAAGTGTAAACATGCCATTGCATGAATCGCACGTGCAAATCGACACAGTTGTCCAACCTGCCGGAGCCTGAGAACCTACTTACGATCTTTGGACGGAAGATTCGGCCCCGGCCCGGCGTTTTCGCCGCCAGCCGCCTCCGGGCCAAACAACTCCTTCTGGCCAGGCGTATCCTGCAGGGCCAGTTCCTTCGCCCTCTCGGCCTGCTCGATGAATTCCCCCACATCCTGGAACTGCCGGTAGACACTGGCATAACGAACGTACGCCACCAGGTCCGCCTGCCGCAGACGCCGCCCGGCCTCTTCCGCCAGAAAACGACTCGGCACTTCCTTATCGAACTGGCGGAACGTCTCCTCCTCGACCAGCTCCACAATATGCGTCAGTTCATCCAAACTGATTGGCCGCTTCCACGCCGCCCGCTGCAAGCTTGCAATGAGCTTGGCACGGTCATAGGCGACGCGAGCCCCACCCCGTTTGATCACCGCCAGTTTGATGGCTTCCTCGACGCGTTCATACGTCGTATATCGCCGCTTGCAGCTGAGACATTCGCGGCGCCGTCGAATCACCGTCCCGCCCTCGCTGCTGCGCGAGTCGATCACCTTGTCCTCGTCGCTTCGACAGAACGGACACCGCATGACTTTCCGCCTTTCCTAGATCTCGGTCGCCCACTAAACTATTGACCAGTATCTTGTGTGTCAACAAAGACCGACATCAACAGGTTGATATCTGGCTGCATCAGCAGGCACGGAGTGTTATGCCACAGCGATATTTAGCGAGATTCGAAGTCGAGAACATTGAACTCACCGGCTATAGCATGGCGGGCGAGGAAAACGTCATCGCCGCGCCCGCCTTCAACGTCATCTTCGACATCGGCCGGGCCCCCCAGGACATCATCAACCTCGACTATGTCCTGCTCAGTCACGGCCACATGGACCACGCGGCCGGCATCGCCTATTACTTCAGCCAGCGAAACTTCCTCGGCAACCCCGCCGGCACCGTGATCGCCCCGCGTCCACTTGCCGGCCCCCTGAAACGACTCATGCAGGTCTGGGGAGAAATCGAGGGGCACCCCTCACCCGCCAACATCGTGGCCGCCGAGGCAGGACAGGATTATGTGCTCCGACGAAACCTCGTCGCCCGCACGTTCATCGTGCCGCACGGCGCCCCGTCGCTGGGGTTTTCGATCATCGAGAAGCGCCACAAGCTCAAGCCGGAGTTCGCCTCGTACTCAGGTAGAGAGTTGGCCGACCTGAAGCGCAAGGGCACAAAGATCGAGGATGACACCGAGGTCGCGATGCTGGCCTACTGCGCCGACGCCGGCCTCGGCGACTATCTCGATTTGCCTTGGGTCTCACAAGCCAAGGTCGTCATCATGGAGTGCACCTTCTTCGACCCGGACCATATCCAGCGAGCCCGCGCCGGCCGGCACATGCACGCCATCGACATGCCCGAAGCCATGCGCCGCCTCAAGACCGACCACGTGATCGTCTCGCACATCTCCAGGCGCACGTCGATGGGGATGGCTAGAAAGGTGTTAAAGGCCCAGCTCAGCAAGGACGACTTGAGCCGCATCACATTCTTCATGGACCGCCGGCATTTCCAGGATCCGCGGCCGAACAAAGAACCAAAGCAGGAAGCTCAGCCACCGCAAACGTGATACGCACCCTGTCCGGCATTCAGGCTGCCCGCTTGCGGGCAGCGTCTGATCCATTGGTAACGAACGCCACGCCCGCTGCTGGAATACTACGTTTGGATCGTCGTCACTCCAGGGCAGACACGCCCACACAACGATCGAACCCAGGAATATCTGATTACTCGAAGAAATGGAGCAGCCTACCGTGCCGGAAGGGGTGCATCGTGATTTGCCGAAGCAGTCCGCCGTTATCTACAGGAATCTCCGCGTCCTCTGCGTCTCTGCGGTGAAACTGTCGTTCCGTCTCTCACACCCCCGTGAACGACAGCCCGTAGACATCCTGGATCTGGTAGGCATGCCAGCGGAGCCAGTGTACCGGGATCGGCATCGCCTGCGCCGCCTCGATCAGCCAGTCATCCGGATCGCGCACCGCGATCGTAATCGATGCAAGCTCGTCGATCTGCCCGGTCTGCGCCTGCCGGCACATCCACAGCGCAAAGGCCAGCACATCACCTGTCGCGTGCACAGCCCCGACCAGCCCCTCCGAACCTGTAATCGTGCCAGCCACGCTGCTTCGCCGCCAGACATCGAAGAAACCGTCCAGGCCGGCCCCGCGGTGCTCCAGCAGTGCCTGCAAGACGTCCTGTCCGTGCCCCGGCACCCCTGCTATGGGCACGAGCGCCGTCACCTCAGCCGACTCGTCCAGCTCGCACGCCTCAATCGCCCGCTGCTGCTCGGCGGGCGCTGGTGCCTCAGCCGCCTCATGGGTATCCACATGCGCAACGTGCGGCGACGGCCGCGATTCAGCCGATTCCACCTTCGGATGATTGATCACCGCCAGGCGAACCTTGCCGATCGATTCCAGCAGTTCCTTGATACCATCCACGCCGCCGACGACCGGCAGCAACTGGCTGGACTGGACACGCAGGTCCGGGTGTCCCTCGCCCATCATCCGGGGCGTAATATCCAAAAACCGCCGGCACATCTCCGTCAGCCGTTCCGCCGCCCACGCCTCCTCCCGTTCGTCACAGCCGAACGGCAGGACAAGCACTTCCTCCGGCCGACCAAACCGCGCAATCAACCCCTTCAAGGCCCCGTAGGCAGCCATCAGCCCTTCACTGCCCCGTCCGCACCCCAGGATAATCGACCAAAGACCCTTGCCAGCCGGCCATAAATCAAACTGAAACACCCAGTCAGGCAAGAGGAGCATATCACAGGTCTGGGTAACAGGTGCATCGCGAAACGCATGCCCCTTACCATTGCCGTTGCCAGATGAAGGGGCCTTGCCGTCAGACTGGCCACTGGCCACTGGCCACTGACCACTGCCGTTGCCGTTCCCCGCAGGCACCGACGTAAACTGATGCAGGCAGGAGTACTCCGCTGGCCCGTACAGCATGGCCACCCGGGCATGCTCACGGGCAATCGCCTTGGCGCACGCCTCGGCCGCTGGTCCCGCCAGCGGCCCCATGTGCCCGCTCAGTACGCCAACAACCCGGGCCCTCGCCAAAAGGCTCTGCAACTGGGCCGTGATCTTAGCCGTATCCGGCGCGGCCGACTTCGACTCGTTCTCAACCGGTGATTCTGCGCGACGGCAACAGGCTGCTCGCCGGCACCCTGGCCGGGAGATTCACCGTCTGCCTCACGCACATCGGGATTTACGGCGGCATCCTGCTGAGCAGGTGAGGCCGCCCTGCTGCCCGCCGCCTGCCCCTTGCCGCCGGCAGGCGGACTCGCCGGCTTAGCCCAATGCAATGGCGAATTCTCCCGCACATGCAGGCGCGGACGCGCCATGGCCGGCAATAAACAGATGCGCGATCTTCTCGATGCCGCTGGAGCGGCTATCGGCCATTTAGCACACCTCGACGACGCTATTCAATTCACCGTAGGGATTTGTTTCGACGGCTTCATTGGCAGGGTCATGCTGCCAACGACCATCTACAACCAGTCGATAGGTGTACCGACCGGGCGCCAGCGGTACCAGCAACTCAAAGTCACCGTCATGACCACTGGCATTCATCATGTGCTCGTCGGCCGACCACTTGTTAAAATCGCCGGCGATACTGACGCTTTCAGCGCCGGGAGCATGCGCGGCAAAAACAATGCCCTCGGCCGTCTGGCGGACGCCGTAAATTCTCTCGATCTTCCGATCGATCTGCTCCTCGGTCGCCGGGTCCGCGACCGCAGTCGCAGCCCCAGCCGTTTCTGCTGTCTCTCTCCCCTTCAGGAGGTCCGGTCCGAGCAGCGTCTTGCTCGTGGCCAGCAGCTTCTCCGCCTTGGCTGCCAGATCGTCGGCCTGCTGCAGGAACGCACTGTTGACCGCCGCGCGGTTCGGCTCTGCCAGGCTGACGACCTCGCGGGCCAGCTTCGTGAAGTCCTTGCTGCCCATGCTAGTGGGCTCGTAATCCACGATCGGCTGGCCGAGACTCGACGCCTCGCGCAGCTTCGTATTGAAGTTGATGAACGTAGAGAGCATCAGCGTGCCGAAGTGCCGCCGCAGCTCAGCCAGGGCCTCGCGGGCATACTTCGTTCGCACGTCGTACATGTTCGAGAGGATGCGGATCTTCAGGTTCTTGCCGGTCTGCTTGCGAAGATGCTCGACCGTCTCGATCTGCTTGCCGAGCCCCTGCATCGCGAAGTAGCCGGTGTCGACCGGGATGATCACCTCGTCCGCCGCCTGAAGCGCATTGAACGTGAGCAACCCGATATGCGGCGGACAGTCGATGATGCAGAAGTCATACTGCTCCTTGACGCGGTGAAGCGCCATCAGCAGCCGGGCATCACGATCCGGCGCCTCGGCCATCCTCGGCTCGAACGCCGCCAGATCCAGCCGGCTCGGTGCCAGTTCCAGGCGCGAGCCGATCTCCCAGGTCACCTCGGAGATCTGCACGCTCTTGCCGGACTCTTCCGGCATCAGTACCTCGGCGATCGATTGCTCGATCTGATCTTCCGGCACTGCCAGGCCAACCGCACAATGTGACTGGGGATCCAGATCGACCAGCAGCGTCCTGCTGCCGTTCTTCGCCAGACATGCTGAGAGGTTGATCGCTACCGTGGTCTTGCCGACGCCACCCTTCTGATTTGCCACCGCTATGACACGCATCCCTGATACCCTCGGCGCCCCCGACCAGTTTGCTGGTCCAAAAACTCTGTTCGCCGATCGGCCATCCGTGGCCAAATCGGGTGACAAGCACACCCGGCAATGCTGTCGGCCGGGCCCAAGCCCTGTTCAGCGATATCGGAAGCACCGCCGGACAAACTTTAGGCCCTTATCGGACGAGATGCAGTTATCAGCACCAGGAACCCCGTTTTTCACATCCCACCGAAAGATGCCCCCCCACTCCCCAGTCCCCAGTCCCCAGTCCCCAGTCCCCAGCCCCCCAGTTCCCCAGCCCCTAGCCCCTAGTCCCTAGCCCCTAGCCCCTAGCCATCAGCCCCTCTCCCCCGCCCACCAGGCACGACCAGATTATCGTGCCCCGGCACGATCTGATCCGCCACCTGCACGATATCCATCAGCGACTCCGCCGCCTCCGCTTCGTTGTACGCCTCTTCATACACCTGCCCACGCTCCAGGTACTCCCGGCTGATCACGGCATCGCCGGCGATGACAACCGTGCTCAGCGGCGCCGCCAGCAGCAATCCAGCCGACCCCGGCGTCACGCCCGGTGCCGGATACAGATGAATCGAAGGCGTCAGCTTCTCCGGCGCCGGCTTGCATCGCTGCAACAGCGCGCGCTCATCCTGGATCAGTCGCTCCGCCGGCGTCCCTTTTGTCTTCGGGTCATCAAGCAGCTTGTCCAGATGCTTGAGGACCGCATCCTTCTCCTGCTGCCAGATCAGCCACTCCGCATGATCGAACAGGTGCAGAGCCCGCCGATGAATCGGCTGCCACGTCGTCAGAAACACCAGCTGAACCTGCGCGGGCTTCAGTCCCGTGCGCTCCGATAGTCGAGGCTCCAGCACATTGGCCGAAACCGACGGGTCGACCAGCACCGTCGCGTCCCCATCGCGGACCAGTGTAGTCGTCGCGTGTTCCGTGCGGACGGGTTTGTCCTCGCCCCAGAACCGATTGCGGGCCAGCGCGCCGATGCTGACAACGTCGAACGTAATACTCATGATCATGTCACCCAAGTGATTTCGTATGTGATTCTACAGGCAATCATAGACGCTGCCGCCCGTGGCAGCCAACCATCGGCAGCGGCGCATCCATGGCTTCGGGTGGCGCGGCGCCGGCGCGGCGCCGCGCCGTTTCACCAGATTTTCCCCCCGGCCACGGTCCTGCCGGCCACCCCCTCCGGTCCCTTTGTCCCGTCGGCGGCCCCTTTTCGGGTCGTGGTCCAGTCTGCCGGCCCCTTCCCCCGGCGCGGCATTGCCGCTATCCTCCGCCCAGGGCCGGACTCATCCAGGCAAACCGGCCGGGAAGCAGCAGGCAGTGGTAATATCAACCCTGGAAATAGTCATACTCGCGGCGACCGGCAGCGTCGCCGGCGTCCTGGGCGGACTGCTGGGCATCGGTGGCAGCATCGTCATGATCCCCGCCATGCTACTGCTGTTCGGCAACCGCCACGGCGTTGAAAGCCAGCACCTCTATCAGGCCGCCGCGATGATCGTCAACTTTTTCGTCGCCTCCTCCGCCGCCTACCGCCACATGAAGGCCGGCAAGATGGTCTGGCCGGTACTGAAGATGATGATCCCGGCGGCAATCATCGGCTCCGTCGCCGGCGTGTACATCAGCAATCTGCCGGCGTTTTCGGGACACGGCACGATCTGGCTCAGTCGGATCTTCGGCCTCTTCGTGCTCTACGTCATGCTCTATAACCTCTGGGGCGTGCTTCGCCCGGCCAAGACGGCTGACATGGTCATGGAACCGGCCGGCCGGATCGCCGGCTGGAAGTCCGCCCTGGTGGGACTGCCCGTCGGACTCGGCGGCGGCCTTCTGGGCATCGGCGGTGGTGTCGTCGCGGTGCCCTTGCAGCAGATCGCCCTGCGCATCCCCCTCCAGCGATCCATCGCCGATTCGTCGATGACCATCGTGTTCGTGGCGACCTTCGGCGCCATCACCAAGAACTGGACACTCAGCCAGCACGTCGGCCCCAACGGGGTTCCCTTCGCGGTGACCCAGTCGCTGCTGATCGCCGGCATCCTGATCCCGACCGCCTTCGCCGGCGCCTGGGTCGGCGCGCGGCTGACTCACAGCATGCCCCTCGGCTGGCTGCGGATCGTCTTCGCGTGCCTGATGCTCTATGCCGGCTGCAAACTCCTGATGCGCGTTACTCCTTCCCAACCCGTCGAACCGCCCCAGACCGCCCCTGCTCTTCCGATAACTCCCGATGCCGCCCCGATCCCTGCCAAGACAACTTGAGCCACCCTCCGCTCCTGCCGATAGGCCTTTTGGGTATCAAGAGCGGTTTCAGGTGTAATCTCGGCTGCCTGTGCCTGCCGGGCTGCACACACAAACGGGTTCTGAAATCGCCCGTCGCAAAGGTTGCAGAATCAGGAGTATTGTTATGAAGCGAGTAACGGCCGCGATCCTGGCTGTGTTCATGTTCCTGCCGATCCTGACGCTCAACACCGGCTGCTCGGACGATCAGGAGAAGGCATTCCGCACGTTGTTCATGCCCGGACTGCAGAGCGGCCTCCAGGCAATTATCGATGCCGCCATCCAGGGCGCAGTCGCGGCCGCGACGCCCGACGCCTCGCTGGGCCAGTAAGCCCGCGGCAAATGACTTTGAGTTGACCGGCGGACGTCGATTCGTGAGACATCCGCGCGATTCAATGAAGGCCGGCGAACCCTTGTTCCGGGGGGGCGTCGGCCTTTTCTTATTCGCGTCAGACGGATGGGCAATGCCGGAGGAACTTCCCGCGATAGCGGCGTCGCCGGGCGAGAATCCCATAATACCACTGAAGAATCACCTGGTCCCTGCCGATACTTTCCTCTGGCGAGACCGAAGGGCATGGATGTCCAGGAAGTAATCGCAGGACGCGACGGACGGCTGCACTCCTGACCCATTCATCCCCTATAACTGTTATCGCTTATTACAAGCAGCGCAACAGACGGTCAGAGCCTGCGAAAGTGATTGGGCAATCAGACAACCTCGCGAAGCGGGGTCGTCTTAACGATCGTCCTGAAGATGGGACACGACGCAAGGAGCCGGCGAACCCGACCACGCAAACATTCGGCGGCCTCCTCACTCTGACATCGGGCGTTGCTCAGCCAGCAGTGCCCGATATCTTTTTTTGCTGATCTCCATCCGCAGCAGGACGCTGACATGCCCCGTATCCGGGTGTCGCCAGCGCTCCGGGCCGACCTCGATCATGCCTACCGCCTCGTAACAATGAATAGCTACTGCGTTGTCCGGAAAGACGATCAGACAGACGTTGGTCGCGCCGAACTCGTCAAAGGCGATCTGCAACAGCCCGCTGACCAACCGCCGGCCCAGCCCCAGATGTCGGTATCGCGGCGCGACCAGGATATGCCCCAGCCACATCTGCCCGTCGGTATAGGGCATCGCGTTGATCTCGCCGTAGCCGACTGGCTCGTCCCCCTCGTCCAGCCAGCCGAGGAACGGATGGACGCCCTTTTTGTGCCAGGCGCGGATGCGGGCAGCCGTAAGGGGCGGCGGCGTCGCCGGCGCGAGCAGATTGAGTCTCTTCGGGCGTCTGGACCCATCCAGCCACCTGAGCGGAGTAGAGGGGATCGAACTGCCTGAGCCGAAGTATTAAGGGCCGAGTGGTCATCGCGTGCTTTTCCAGCCCCAAAGGTATATAGTTTCTCAGCTGCACAGCACCTGCGTCAACTATACCATTATAAGCAAGGTTGGCGATGCGCGAACCGCGTTTTCCTTATGGAAGGGACTTTTGTTTGTCAGATTCAGCCCCATGCACATGCGGGGGACAGTGTAAAGCCGCCGGCCAGCAACACGCCCATCACCCTGCCGCCTGCGGTATCCTGCCCCTTGCCCTCCGCCACCTGCGAGGCTATCGCCTTCGCAGCTACCGCATGCATTTCGCCGGCCGGGACCTGGTCCTTAGCGGCCCGGCCGACCCCAATGCCCTTCTGGCCGAACCCCGCGTCGAAGAGCGTTTCGACGAGGACGAATACATGCCCTACTGGTCCGACATCTGGCCGGCCTCGGCAGGCATGGCCGACTATCTGCTTGCCAGCGAACTCCGCCCAGCCGGCCGGCACCGCCTGGCGGTCGAGTTGGGCTGCGGACTTGGCCTGGCAGGAGTAGCCGCCGGGATGCTCGGCTGGAATATCGTGCTCACCGACTACGATACCGACGCCTTGGCCTACGCAGCCTACAATGCGGCGACCAACAATGTATCCGCTTTCTCTGCCAGGCTCCTGGACTGGCGACAGCCGCCCGTCGACCTTCAGGCCGACCTCGTCATCGCGGCAGACGTCATGTACGAACCGAAACGGCGCAAGGCGCTTCTTCGGTGCATGTGGGCGATTCTGGGTGACAGCGGCGTAGCCCTGCTGGCCGACCCTCGCCGCGACGGCGCCAGAGGCTTCGCCGACTCCGCCCGCCAGGCCGGTTTCGAGGTATCGCTGGACCATTGGGCCGACCGCCAGCCCACCGGCCAGACGATCCCGATCAACCTGTTTTTCCTGCGCAAACCATCACTTTCCAGCAGATAGCGTACCGCAGCATCGTATGGCACCCAGGCTGCGTCTCTCGCAGGACGCAGGTGTCCATGAGCGCTCCCTCACGGTCGCGGCTCGTATAAGACGCGATTCCTATGAATCACGAGACTGGCGCGGTCTTTTGCCACCAAAACTGCAACGCTGCCACGAAGGATACGATCAGTCCCGCAGGAGCGACGGGCAATAGTCCGGCCACGTCGAGATCTGGCTCGATGGAAAGAAACTTGCCGGCGGCTACGCCCTGACCCGCACAGGCCCGGGCCGTAGCGACAAGCCGCGCTGGCTCCTGGTCAAGATGAAAGACGACGGGGCCGATGCCCGGCGCAACCCTACCAGCACACAGCCCCGCAGCGTCCTGTCCGGCAAGACGATCGAGCAGATCGCCAAAAATGAAACGAAGGAGAAAGGCGGCAAGAGACGAGAATCTGACGAATGAGTGACCCTCTCAATAGCCTCGATAGGAACGCCCGGCAGCAGCTCGCGAGCGAAGGACATGCCGGCCTGGACCGGCCCGATGCTCGCCAGGCTGACCCATGAGGCGTTCTCCGACGCGAGCTGGATCTACGAGCGCAAGTTGGACGGCGAACGATGTCTGGCCTTCTGTCACGACGGCCAGGTCACTCTCTTAAGTCGCAACCGCAAGAAGCTCAACGACACCTACCCGGAGATCGTCGAAGCCCTGGCTGAGAAGGTCAGTACCGACATGATCCTCGACGGTGAGATCGTCGCCTTTGCCGGCCGGACCACCAGTTTCGAACGGCTGCAGCAACGGATGAAGATCAAGGATCCCGAACAGGTGCGCCAAAGCAATGTGGCGGTCTATTACTATGTTTTTGATGTTCTTCACTACGGCCGGTACGACACGGCAAAGGTTCGCCTGCGCCAGCGAAAGCAACTGCTCAAGGCGACCCTCCCCTTCGACGACCCCCTTCGCTTCACCACGCACACCAACACCGACGGACTGAGACTCTTTAAAGACGCCTGTCGCAAAGACTGGGAAGGCCTCATCGCCAAAGACGCCCGCAGCACTTACGCCCACAGCCGGAGCAGCAGCTGGCTGAAGTTCAAGTGCGCCCACCAACAGGAATTCGTCATCGGTGGATTCACCGACCCGCAGGGCGAGCGTGTCGGTTTCGGCGCCCTGCTGATCGGCTACTACGACCACGACGACCTGAAATACGCCGGCAAGGTCGGCACAGGCTACGACGAGCAGGCGCTACGGGACCTGCACAGGAAACTCGCCCGCATCGAAACGAGCCGGCCCGCCTTCGCCGACCGGAAGCTGCCTCGCAAGGACATCCACTGGGTCAAGCCCAGGCTCGTCGGCGAGTTCGCCTATACGGAACTGACCCGCGAAAACCGTCTGCGCCACCCGCGCTTCATGGGCCTCCGCCGTGACAAGCCGCCGCACAAGGTCCACCTGGAACACTGAGGACACGCCAACATGGGCAAGATCAGAATCGGTCCGCACACGATAGAAACGTCCAATGAGGACAAGGTTCTCTTTCCCGACGAGGGTTATACCAAGGCTGAGCTTATCCGCTACTACCGCCGGATCGCCGAGACTCTTGTGCCGCACCTGAAAGGCCACCCTATCTCGATGCACCGGTATCCCGACGGGATCGACAAGCAGCATTTCTACGAAAAGAGGCTCCCCAGCCACTTCCCTGACTGGATCGACTCTGTCTCAGTCCCCTTGAACGAAGGGCGCAGCCAGAAGCAGGTCGTCGTCGCCAACGCCGCCACCCTTGTCTACCTCGCCGACCAGGCCTGCATCACCCCCCATGCCCGGCTCAGCCGGGCCGATCGCCTGGACATGCCTGACAAGATGATCTTCGACCTGGACCCGACCGCCGGCGACTTCGGTCGGGTTATTGATATCGCCAGGATGCTTGGAGACATGCTGACTGAAGTCGGCCTTTGCCCGTATGTACAGACCACCGGCTCACGAGGCCTGCATGTGATCGCGCCGCTCGATCGCAGCCAGACGTTCGACACCGTCCGCGATTTCGCCCACGACCTCGCCGACCTGCTTTCCCGCCGCCATCCTGAAGACCTGACAATCGAACAGCGAAAGAACAAGCGAAAGGGCCGTCTGTTTCTCGACTATCTCCGCAATGCGGCCGGCCAGACGGCGGTGCCCCCCTACGCCGTCCGCGCAAGACCCGGCGCGCCGGTAGCCACCCCTCTTGATTGGGACGAACTGTCCGACGCGAAACTGGGACCGCAGACCTACACGATCAAGAACATCTTCCGCCGCCTCGGCACCAAGACCGACCCCTGGAAAGACATGCATCGCCACAGCCGGTCACTGAACAAGCCGCGCGAAACGCTCAACCAGTTCCTCAAGGAGTGTGCGGAATGCGCGTAGCGGGCAGTCAGTGACGAGCTTCAGCCAAAGGCCGGCCAATACAACCCCCTGGCAAATGGACCGCACAAGCAACTGCTCCTCGCCTGGGTGGACGGGTTAGCGCACTGCCCGGAGCAGTTCCGCCATCTTGTCCCTGGCGTGCAGGTCCCCTCGCTGCTCGGCGGCGGTGATACCCTTTTCCAGGACCGTGCGCGCCTCATCGCGTCTGCCAAGGTCGATCAGGGCTTTGGCCTTCTGCATGTGTGCGGCACTGTAGGCCGGGTCGATCTGGATGACCCTGTCGAACCGGGCCAGCGACTCGTCGGCTTCGCCTGCGTTCAAGAGTTCCATCGCCAGGGCATAGTTGAGCAGCAGGTCGTCCGGGTCGGACGCCAGCATTTTGCGAATCTGATCGATCTTCGCCACCGCCCGCTCCTTAGTGCTCGTCAAGCATCGGCTGGAGAGATTGCATGCCCATGCGTCTGCGGCTGGCCAGATAATCCGTAACGTCGCGGGGATACATACCCTGGCCGATCGCCTGCTCGAATTCCTGCCGGATGTTCTCCCAGTCAGCCGCATGGTTTCTCGCCCCCTGGCGAAGCCGGGCGATCTGCTCTTCATTGTAACGCCCGGGATCTTCCGGGTAGGCGAACGATTGCCCCTCGTTGCAGATGTGCCGGGCGATCTGCTGCCATTGGGCAACCGCGGCGATTGCCTTCAGACCTGCCAGGCGATTGTTTTCCGTCTTACCGGCTGCGGCATCCAAGGTGGCACGGGGCGTGCGGCCCTTCGACCAGTCCACCGGCAGATCCGTGACGCCGATCGTCTCGCGGCAGGCCTTGTCCCAATCGCCCGACTCGTAAGAGCCATTACGCATGACCTCGGCGGCCAGGTACAGTGCCATCGGGGCGGCCTGCCAGAGTTCGCAATAGGTCGCCAGGCCGTTGTACCTGGACCAGCCCGTCGCGATCATACCCTCCCAATTGTTGTCCACGGCGTATTGGGCCCACGCCTGCATGTTGCTCATGCGTTGACGATCGTCGGGCAGATCGGCGGTGATGCCGTCGGCGCCTTTGAAGGCGGCACCCGCCCAGAGGTGGATGCCGGCCGCCTGGAAATTGTCGAGCGGCTCCTGTCGCAGCCACTCGAACGGATTGGCCTTATAGCTCCAGCACATCAGATCGACCTTCGGGGCGATCGTTTCCAGCAGCGACATCGGCCATTTGCGCAGCATGTCGTCCCACAGGATCGGCCGAACACCGCGCTGCAGGACGTGATCGATGATGGGCATCATGTGCTCGAGGTAGAGGCGCATCCTTACCGATCTGTTCGGCCCGCTGACCGCTGCGCTGGCCGCGGCCGAGGTCCCAGACTTCATCGCCGCCGATGTGCAGCCAGCGGGTTTGCGGATGGGCATCCAGCATTTCGTCGATCATCCGCAGGACGAGTCGGGCGTGATTCGGGGAGCGTCGGGTCGAGGGAGAAGGCACTGGCGGTCTGGGCCAGCCGCGAATATGTCGGATGCTTGAGGACGAACTCCATATGCCCGAAGGTCTGCACGAGCGGCATGACCTCGACGTTCAGCGAAGCGCACGTGCTGAGGATTCGGGTGATTTCGTGGGGGGCATATGCGTTGGGGGCCGGCACGTCCTTGTCGAACGCGTAGGGGAACGCATCCTCGTATTCCATCAGCAATACGTTGATGCCCCATGCGGCCATCTGACGGATCTCGTCGATGAGCGTGTCGACCGGCAGCGGTGCGCCTTTGAGGTCCACGTGGATTCCCCGCCAGCGGATCGCCTCGGGCATATCACTCCTCCGGTCTCGATTCTTACATTCGTATCGGCAGCACCAGTACGGGGATGCTCTCGTAATACAGCCGTCGCTGAATCGCAAATGACATATAGTTGTGCAGTACGCGCGTGGCAATCGTGTCGCCGGGGAAGATCAACTGGCCCGTAAAGACCACGGCATGCGGGTACTGCCCGACGACTTCCTTGGCGAGTGTCGTAACCTCGCTGACGACATCGGTACCGACGGTGTAAATGCTCTCGGCATAGAACCCGTTGCCTCGCATGTAATCGACATAGCGCTGCACGTCCGCGGCGACGCTGGCGCCGAGGTGTTCGATCTCTTGAGCCCCCTTGAACTTGCCCGCGTCGACGACCCCCACCTGGATGAAGACGAAATTCGTAAAGTGGCGGCGGAAGATCCGCAGGATGTTAAACAGCGTGTGCAAGCCCAGGCCGTTGAATCCGCTGACCAGCAACACGGCAGTATTGGCCTCCGGCGGTGCCTCCTCGGTCGGGCTCGGTGCGCGCCTCGACGGATTTGACGGGCAGATTGGCTGTAAACAGCACGTCGAGGCGGCGGAGGAGCTTGCTCGTCTCGTTGTAGTGTCGCTTTATGCTCAAGGCCAGCGCGATCAGCGCGGCTGTCGACGAGGATGGTGATCCAGCCACCCTCGGCGAACTTGACGATGACCACGGTGACGAGAATCACACTCGTCAGGGTCAGGCCCACGCCATTGAACAGCAGGCCGCGGGGCCAGCGACGGTCCTTTCCGCGAACGTTCCACCAGTGGCGAACCATGCCCAGCTGCGAGAGCGTGAAGGTCAAGAAGACGTTGATACTGTAAAGGATGACCAGCAGCGTGACATTGCCGCTGGTGATCCAGAGCAGCACGATCGACGCGATGCCCATCAGCAGGATGCCGTTCTGGGTAACCAGCCGATCACTGAGCATCCCGAACTGCCGCGGCATCCAGCCGTCGATCGCCATGTTCGCCAGCACGGCCGGGCCGCCCAGAAAACCCGTCTGGGCCGCGACCATCAGGATCATCGCCTCGCTGATCAGCGTGATGAGTCACGAAGATGTCGCCGGCCGCACCCCATCGCTGGGTCAGCTGATCGAACAGGACGGCATTGAGTGTGCGATCCTGCTCGGGCCGGACGTGGAAGAAGAGGTACGCCAGGATCAACCCGCCCGCGATGAAGGCCAGGCTGAAGGCCATGTAGGCCATGGTCCGCTTGCCCGTGGCCACACGAGGCTCGTGCAGGATGTTCATGCTGTTGCAGACGGCTTCGATACCGGTGTATGTACCACCGCCCATGCTATAGGCGTGCAAGCAGCAGGAACAGCGTACCGCACAGCCCCAGTTGCGCGACCGAACGATGCGTCTCGGCTAGGGTGCTATTGTAGAGCCCCGCAAAATCACCACTGTGCGAGAGGATCGGCATAGAGAATGACGAAGATGTGCGTCAGCATGAAAACCACGAACAGCGGGATGATCGGCAAGACCGATTCCTTCACCCGCGCAGGTTCAGCACGGTCAAGCACAATCAGGGCGACAAAGGCGACAGATAATCGGCCCTCCGCCCAGTTGGCTGGCAGAAAACTGAAGACGGCCGATGCACCGCTGGCGACCGAGACCGTGATCGTCAGGACATAGTCGACCACCAGGGCACTGCCGGCCACCATCCCAACCGTCGGGCTGAGCAGCTTCGAGGCGACGATGTACGCCCCGCCGCCACCCGGAAACTGTTCGATGATCTGGGAGTAGCTGGCACTGATGACAAAGACGGTGACGGCCGTCATCAGCGCGAGGAAGATCGCCAGCGCCGTGTGCTGGCCAAGGGCGCGAAACGCCTCTTCGGGACCATAGCAGGAGGAGGAGATCCCGTCGCTGCCCAGTCCGACCCAGGCTAGAAACGCCACCAGCGACAGTTTGTGGAATACGTGCGGATCGGTGGGACTGCGGGCCTTGCCCAGCAGAACTCGCCTCATCTCGACCCACTAAAGATGTCGGTTTGTCCGTCATTCGATCATTCACTACTGTTTGTCCGCATTCACCGGCTATTCGGGGGGCCGTCCCCCGGCACCGGACCTGTCCCGGCACAATTGTTACTCAGCGTAACCGGTTGCTTCGGGACGAGGTGTCCCGTATGGCTCTATCTATCGCACCTTCGCCGGCACTGAAGGTTCGCCGGCTGTTGAATCAGCATTCGAGCAGGGCGATAAGCCTGCTTCGCGCGACCGAACACTATGGAAGGGTCCGTCGTCCAGTGCGACAGGTCCCTGCAAACCGCCGAAACCAGTGTCCGACGAGACGTCCCGGCGTCCCGCCTGCTCGCCATCTCGACGAGCGCCCAGTCCTCCAGCCCGTCCCGCAGGTTTACCAGTCGCAGACTCGGCATCGGCCGCATCTTCTCGTCCGGGTAGCACAGAGTACCAGCACCGGACGCTGCTGTCTTCCACACTGCGGCACGTTGCGGCCATGGCATGTCGCGCGTGTCCTTATTGGCCGCCCAGTCGGTCATCCAGAAGTACTCGTAGCCGTCCACGCCATACAGGCGCGCTCTGCCAGCCGGCCACGCGGGCCTCGATCGGCAGATCGTCCAGTCGGATGTTCGTGTACGGCGCATATGGCTCAACGGAATGGAACCACCAGTATTCCTTGTCCGGGTGGGTCCTTCGCAACCACTGCATCGTTTCGTCGCTATGGCTGTGCATCTTGTAGAGATCGGTCGAATGGGCCGTTACCACGTCGAAGATGTCGGCGAAGTCCCATTGGGGATCGGGCCGGGTCGCCACCCAGATCTTCACCTCGGGCATCTGCTCCTTGAGCCACCCGGCGTTCTGGCGGCAGATCGGCGCGGCGGCCGGCTTGGGTTCGTCCGCCAGCAGGATCACCGCCGTATCCAGAAGACCCGCCTCGCGCAGTTGCTCTCGCCACTGCCGCAACTGCGGGGCGAGTCTGTCCTTGTCTTTCCGCGAAAGCAGCCGGGCGTGGCTGCCGCCGAGGAATGCGAGGTTCATCACCGACAGGCCGCGTTGCTTAAGACCGGCTTGTTGGGCCTCGGCCGGGGACGGGTCCGGCACCTTGCCGAAAAAGTCGTTGGGGCTGAGCCGCTGGTCCAGGAAGAAGTCCCAGAAGGCCTGTTTTTCGGGCAGGGTCAGCGGCCGGCCGTAGTAATCCGACAGGGACCAGTTCCACATCGTGGCCGTGCGGAAGGGCAGAGCGGGTCGGGATGACGGGCTTGTGCACGGTGAGCCGGATACGCAGGGTGCTGCATCGGCGCCTGCCTGTGAAGCACTGGACGCGGTAGGAGTATTGGCCGGGTCGCGTCCTGGGCGTGGTATGAAACTCTGCATAGTAGGTCAGCGGCACGGCCCCGGGTTGCACCGCCTGTGCGGCAGCGACTGACTGGCGGCCGGCCACCGGCATCAGCACATCGGGGATCATGCCCAAGTCTGCGAGGCGGCACGATGAACCGACCGGTTGTCGGTGGGGCAACATGATGGACCGGCAGTACCTGGTAGAGCGTTGCCGGCGGCGCGTCCGGGGTCTGGCAGCGTATCTCGGCGCGGAGGATCGGGACCTGTCTGCCCCCGGCAGGCAATACCGCGAACTGGAACCCTTCCCGCTCGTTGCGGACCATGTCCAGCCGATAGGCATCGGCGGCGAGCGGCACGGCGTCGCCGCCGGCCCCGCCGATATGCACCATGGCTGGCGCCGGATGCAATGTGATACCCGCGCGGGGCGTCATGCACCCGGCGATCAGTACGATCGCCAAGCCTGCCAGGACCTGTCCGAGCACATACAAGCGGTTCACGCAATTGACTCCGCCAACACACGTCGGGAACACTGCATGCGAGAGGCCACAGGATCAGGCAAGGCTCTGGGCTTGTCAACATTTGCATGCATGGATCGCGGCAAACGGGGCACTCGCATCTCGCCCGGAAAAAATGCGAAGGGGTCAGATCTTGCAACGACTGTTCAGTTGGAGAATGGCCAAGCGGGAACACGGTCCTGTATCGAAAGTTTTGGCCACGAGGCCTGCCCCGGGGGCACGACATGTGATTGCTCCGGGGCAGCACAATTCATCTGGGTGACGGATTTGCGATGTTCGTTGACACGCGGGGGAATGACCCGGCTGCTCAGCCTGAAGCGATGCCCTCGCCTCGCACGAACGTCCTGGTGACTTGCCAGGTTGTCTCGTCGAGCAGAACGATGTCGGCGTCCTTTCCTGCGGCGAGCGACCCTTTGCGATCGAATACCCCCGCGATCTTTGCGGGCACCTCGCTACAGCGGCGGACGGATTCGGCCACCGACAGGCCGGCCATCTGCACGCCGACGCGGACCATATCGACCATGCTGGCGGTGCTGCTGGCAAAGCCAGTGTTCTGCAGGTTGCGGGCGACGCCGTTCTCGACGATCGCCTTTGTACCGGTCTTGCTGCCGAAGGTATAAATGCCGTCGGGGGCACCGGCGCCGCGCATGGCGTCGGTTGTGAATGCTACGGTGTCGGGATGCTTGACCTTAAGGGCAAGCCGAAGCAGCTCGCCGGGCAGGTGCCTGCCGTCGGCGATCACCTCGGTGCTCAGCCGATCGTCCAGCATCGTCGCCTCCAGCATGCCACCGGTACGATAGGGGCCGTCCTTCAGAATGCTGCTCATGGCACTGAAAAGGTGCGTCACCATTCGCATGCCGGCCTCGACCGCCTCCATCATTAACGAGTATGTCGCCTCACCGTGCCCGCCGCTGACCAGTACGCCATGGTCGGCCAGTTGCCTGATGAACGGCAGTGCCCCCGGCAGGTCCGGCGCGATCGTCATTCGCGCGAGGATGTCCGCGTTATCGAGATAGTCGCGAACCTCCAGTGGTACTGGCGGGCGAACGAGATTCGGGTCGTGGCAGCCACACTTGTTTACCGTGAGGAAGGGGCCTTCGCTGTGGACGCCGAGGATCTCCGGGCCGACCAGATCGTCCTGTCTAGCCTGACGCATGGCCTTCAGCGCAATCATCATTTTTTCGTGGTGATCGGTGGCCATGGTCGGCATCCACGCGGTCGTGCCGCCGGCTGCATGGTATGCGGCGATCCTGCGAGTAATCGGCTGGCGTCGCATCCATGAAGTCGCTGCCGACTGCGCCGTGCACGTGCAGGTCGATGAAGCCGGGCACGATGGCCAGTCCTTGCGCATCGATCGTTTCCTGCGGCCTTCGGCGCCTTCCCGGCTGGACCCAACGTAGCTGATCCTGCCATTTTCGGCGACAATCGCCCAATCGTCGTGGAAGGCTCCTTCCGCCAGGAGCCTACCGCCTGCAATCAGGATCGAATTCATACCGTAACTCACGAATGAGGCATGGCGACTCCATTACATAAGTGAAGAACAGTCCTGAAACCCAGCCAGCAGATCGCGCCTTTCATCGCTTTACGAGCGTCATCCGCTCCAGTGCATCCCGCCATGCCCCCTGCAGGCCGGGCATCTGGGACGCCAGGAAATCGGCGAGGGCACGCACCGCCCGGGTCCGCGGCCTGCGACGGTGGAGCATCAGGCAGATCGGCCGTTCGAACTCAAGGTCGGGACAGGGTACGTACGTGATCTCGCCTTGCTGCAGGGCCTGGATTGCCGAGGAAAACGGCATGAGCGCTGCCCCTCGGCCGGCTGCCACCGCCTCGTCCAGCACCACCGGGTTGGCCACCTCCAGCACGATGCTGGGCGTTACCTCGACCTTGGCGAACGTTTCGTCGATGGCCCGGCGGGTCGGGCTGTGCTGTGGGAACGTCACAAGCGGCCGCTGATTCATCCACGTACCTGGGCATCCGCAGGCGGGATATCGTCCCAGGAGGGCGGAACGACGAGGATCATCGGCTCGCTGCCGACGTCTTCGATCTGGATGCCCTCGGACTTTCTCGCCATAGGCCACCAACGCCAGGTCGATCAGCCCGTTAAGCACGTCCTGGGCCAGCTCGTACGTCTCCCCATGGGTCACATGCGAGTTCGACCGACGCCGCGTCGCGCAGGAACTGCCGCAGCATCTGGCGCAGCGGCCCCAGCGCCAGGCTGAATATGCAGCCCAGGCGCACCGGCCCGAGACATCGGCTGAAGATCTTCCAGGTGCGCCTGCATCTGGGCGTGAATCGCCAGAAGCTGCCGCGCCGAGTCGTAAACGATCTGCCCGGCCGGGGTCAGCGTCAGCGGCCGTGCCTTACGGTCGAAGAGAGACTGATTGAGCCGTCGCTCCAGTTGGGCGATCCGCTGGCTGACGGCGGACTGGCTGACGATGTGCCGGGCGGCCGCCTTGCTGAATGAACCAAGATCGCAAATGTCCACGAATAACTGCAGCAGTTCGAAATCCATTGTCTCCTACTCGAATCAATTAGCGAGGGCTAATGATTAGTATGACTGATTTCGATTTATCTTATACAGCCGATGCGTGTTAGGATGCAAGTGAAATTTAGCACTAAGCGGAGATATTTTCACCATGCCTAATCAGTTGGCAGACAACAGTGCGCAACAGGCCGCCGGCCCCAACGGTTCGGCAGTCCCCTTCCTGGGGCTGCAGCCGTTTGAATATGCGGGATATGTCCCATAACCTGCCCGAGTTTGCCGTGATGCGGGACCAGGATCGCTGCATCCGCTGCCTGGTGTGCCTTCAGCAGTGTCCATATGAGTGTACGTCTTACGATGAAGAGCGCGACATCGTGTGGAACATCGAGGCCAACTGCGTCGCCTGCCGCCGGTGCGAGGCGATGTGCCCGACTAAATGTATCGCGATTACACCGCGAAGCACTTTCCGGCCCAATAACCACTGGCAGCCGCATCTGATCCGCATCGGCCACAAGCAGGGCGATACGGGCGGGGTCGTGCTGACCGGCTGCGGCAATGACAAGGCCTATTCGACCTACTTCGATCGGATGGTCATCGACGCCAGCCAGGTGACCAATCCGTCGATCGATCCGCTGCGCGAGCCGATGGAACTGCGGACGTTCATCGGGTCGAAGCCGGAAGGGTACGACCTCAAGCCGGGGATCGCGACGACCAACGGCGAATACGGGCCGATCCCGCCGAACCTCCAGTGCGAGCTGCCGATCATTTTCGCACCGATGTCGTTCGGGGCGATCAGTTACAATTTTCAGAAAGGCCTGGCGATGGCGGCCAAGGCCATGGGGACCTTCTTCAACACCGGCGAGGGCGGGCTGCATCCTGATTTCTACGAGTTCAAGGACAACGCCATCGTACAGGTCGCCAGCGGACGCTTCGGCGTCTCGGCGGACTACCTCGAAGCCGCGTCGGCAGTCGAGATCAAGATCGGCCAGGGAGCCAAGCCGGGCATCGGCGGCCATCTTCCCGGCGAGAAGGTCACCCGGGAGATCAGTCGGGCGCGAATGATTCCGGCAGGGGCTGACGCGATCAGTCCGGCGCCGCAGCACGACATCTACTCCATCGAAGACCTTCGGCTGCTGATCTACGCGATCAAGGAAGCAACCAACTATTCCAAGCCGGTCAGCGTGAAGATCGCGGCGGTCCACAACGTCAGCGCGATCGCCAGCGGTATCGTCCGCGCGGGTGCGGATATCGTTGTCGTCGATGGTTTCCGCGGCGGGACCGGGGCTGCGCCGATGATCATCCGCGACCATGTCGGTATCCCGATCGAGGTGGCTATCGCCCAGGTCGACCAGCGGCTGCGCGAAGAAGGGATTCGTCACCGCGCGTCGGTCATCGCGGCAGGTGGTATCCGCAGCAGCGCCGACGTCGTCAAGGCGGTGGCGCTCGGAGCGGACGCCGTTTACCTCGGCACATCCGCGATGGTGGCGGTCGGATGCACCGTGTGCCAGCAGTGCCATCGCGGCAAGTGTGCGTGGGGCATCACGTCGAACCGGCAGGATCTGCTGCCGCGGCTGCCGGCGGATATCGCCTTCGAGCGGCTGAGCAACCTGCTTCGCGGCTGGAGCCACGAGATCAAGGAGATGCTGGGGCTGATGGGCATTAACAGCATCGAAAGCCTTCGCGGCAACCGGCTGAAGCTTCGCGGGCGTTGGTCTGAGCGAACATGAACTGAACGTTTTGGGGATCCAGCAGGCGGGGATCTGAGTGCTGAGGACTGAGGACTGAGTGCTGAGTGCTGAGTGACGAGTGCTGAGGGCTGGGGACTAGAGGCTGGTGGCCAGGCGTCAGTAGCTGGCGGTAGTGGGCCTCCTGCTGGTGCCGGACTGCAACGGACTGCTGATAACCGACGACGAATGACTGACGTGGAGTAACAGATGAAGCGTGTTTACCCGATAGAATCGCGATGCATCGGCTGCCGGCTGTGCGAGGTGGCGTGCGTTGCCGCCCATTCCAAGACGAAGGACGCCATCAACGCCTTTCGCCTGGAAGGGCTGGTCTTCAACAACGAACGGGCCAAGGGGTTCGTCGACCCGGGCGATGCTCGCAAGGCGGGCAGAGGACGTTCGACGGCTCGCTGTACGGTGAACCCGTCGCAGCCTTACCGGATCTCGATCCGCTGCCGGCACTGCGATGACGCCGAATGCGTCATGGCGTGCAAGAACGGGGCCCTTTACAAGGACGAGCAGGGGCGCGTGCTTCTGGACGAGGCCAAGTGCGTGGGCTGCTGGATGTGCGTGATGGCGTGCCCGTCCGGGTCTATTCGACGCAATGCCAACAAGGGCAACGTGCCGGCGGTCGAGAACAACGGCATCAACCTTCACTGCGACCTGTGCGTCGACCTGAACGTCGAGACGCCCGCGTGCGTGCAGATCTGCCCGGTGGCGGCCTTGGTCTTCGAGGACCGCGACGGCGATGGTCCGGCGGGACAGGAATCGCAGCAACAAGAGACTTCTGAAAGTGTGGTGAGGTGACATCCATGCACTATGTAATGATTGGTCATTCCTTCGCCAGCACCTTCGCCGTCGAGACGATTCGCAGGATCGACAAGAAGAGCCGCATTACGGTGATCGGCGACGAGCCGCACCGCCTTTACAGCCGGGCTATGCTGCATGAGTTTCTGGCGGGTATGGTGGGCGAGGAGTTCTGCTGGCTTCGCAAGCCCGATTGGGCGAACCGGTACAACGTCGACCTGCTGACGGGTACGACGGCTGTCAAACTCGACGCCGGCAAGAAGGTGGTTACGACCGAAGATGGCCGGGAAGTGACTTACGACAAGCTGCTGATCGCGTGCGGCGGCAAGCCGTTTATACCGCCGGGGATCAAGGGATACGGCCAGTTTAAGCAGATCTACAACTTCACCCAGATGAGCGACGCGATCGAGTTGCAGAAGATCGGCCAGGACGGCGGGGCCGTCGCGGTACTCGGGGCAGGCCTGATCGGGCTTCAGTGTGCGGAAGGTCTGCGGCATATGGGCTGCGACGTCCACGTGGTCGAGCTGGCGGATATGGTCCTGCCGCTGGCGGTGGACCGCACGGCGGCGACGATGCTGGAGCGGACCCTGACGGATGAAGGCATCACGCTGCACCTGTCCAACAGCATCAGCGAGATCGGCGGGGCGGGCGAGGATGTCGAGTTCGTCCAGCTCAAGAGCGGTGAGAAACTGGCGTGCAAGGCGGTCGTCATCGCTGTGGGTGTCCGGCCGAACACGGGGTGGCTCAAAGACAGCGGCGTCAAGACCGACCGGGGCATTCTTGTCGACGAGCACATGCAGACGAATGTGCCGGACGTGTACGCGGCTGGTGACTGTGCGCAGGGCATGGAAAAGATCACGGGCAAGCCGATGGTGCTGGCGACGATTCCCGTGGCCAACCGGCATGGCCTTGTCGCCGGTTACAACATGGCGGGTGTTGCCAAGACGTACGACGGCGAGATTCCGCTGAACGCTTTGCAGTTCGGGGCGATTCAGGTCGTCAGTTACGGTTTCGTGCAGGAGACGGCCGAGCACGAGGTGCTCAGCCTGCTGGACGAAGGCAACCGCATCTACCGCAAGGTGGTCCTGAAAGACGGCCGGATGACCGGGGCGCTGCTGCTGCGGGCAATCGACAACGCGGGGCTCTACCGACAGATCATCAACAAGGGGATCGATGTTTCGTCGATTCATGGCCGGCTGACCGCACTGGACTTTAACGTCGGGGATCTGCCGGCGGAGATGCGTGACGAGTTATTCGCCAGGAGCCCGGCAGAGAAGACGGCAGGGGCTAGGGGCTAGGGACTGGGGACTGGGGACTAGAGAGTAGCATCTAGTGTATTTCGCGGGCTGACCACCGGCGGGCTTGCTGCCAGTGACGCCCTTGCGAGAGGCGACGGTGGCCAGTGGTCAGCCGTCAAACGGCTTGGGATGTTTCAGGAAAGATCAAGCATGGAAAAGAACTGGTTTATCAAGCGGCCTTATCCGCATGAGAAGGATATCTCCTCTTGTGGGATCATCGGGCTGATCAATACGGATGGTCGGCGGGTACCGGGCGGGCCGATCCGCGACGCGATGGCGAATATGCACGATCGCGGCAATGGGCTGGGCGGCGGCTTTGCCGCGTACGGGATCTACCCGGACTGGCAGGACCATTACTGCATGCACGTGATGTACGAGGACCAGTCCAGGATCGGCGGACTGGAAACATTTCTCTACGACGAGTTGCAGGTCGACCACGTGGAGGAGATCCCCGTGGCTGGCAACAAGATCCGCAAGCATCCGTATTTCCGCCGGTACTTCGTCGCTCCGCCCAGCAATGACGAGAGCGAGGCGGATACGTTCATGGTCGAAGCGGTCATGCAGATCAACCAGGCCGACAACGGGGCGTTTGTCATCTCCAGCGGCAAGAACATGGGCGTATTCAAAGGCGCCGGCTTCCCCGAGGAGATCTACGACTTCTTCCGCCTGGACAGCTACGAGGGCTATCTGTGGACGGCGCATAACCGGTTCCCGACGAACACGCCCGGCTGGTGGGGCGGCGCGCACCCGTTCAGTCTGCTGGACTGGTCAATCGTGCACAACGGCGAGATTTCCAGCTGATGGCATCAACCGCCGGTACCTGGAGATGTTCGGCTACGTGTGCACGCTGCAGACCGACACGGAGGTTGTGGCGTATCTGCTGGACCTGCTGGTGCGGCGACATGGGCTTTCCTTCGAGCAGGCGACAACCGTGCTCGCACCGCCGTTATGGACCGACATCGATGCAATGCCTGCGGCCAGGAGAGAAGAGTACAAGAAGATGCGGATGATCTATGCGGCGGCGTCACTGAACGGGCCGTTCGCATTCCTGCTGGCGCATAGCGGCGGGCTGATCGGTCTGAACGATCGGGTGAAGCTGCGGCCGCTGGTGGTCGGCCGGAAAGATAAGACATGGTATATGAGCAGCGAGGAATCGGCGATTCGCGTAGTCGAGCCGCAGTTGGATGAGATCTTCGCGCCGCCGGCGGGCAAGCCGTTTGTCGTGCCGCTGGAGAAGGCGACGGCCCTGGCCTGAGGAACGTGCGAGCGAGTCGCGATTGCGACAGATGGGATATAGCCATGACGACGGAAACAAAGGTACAAGAGCAGCCCCTGGAAACAATGGAGCCGTGGGTAATCGACGCCGGCCGGCTGTACTATCGGCAGCTGAACAGCCTGGTGCGAAAGTTCGCCGGTGAAGGGGTCAAGCGGTTCGTGCTGACGAACATCAAGGGGCAGCGGTATATCTGCGCCGGGATGTCGGACGAGATCACAGTGGACATCCACGGCACGCCGGGCGAGGACATGGCGGTGTTCATGAACGGGCCGAAGATCACGGTCTTCGGCAACGCGCAGAACGCCATGGGCAACACGATGAACGAAGGTAAGATCGTCGTGCACGGTCTGGCGGGCGACGTGATCGGTTACGGCATGCGCGGCGGGCAGATCTATGTCCGTGACAATGTCGGCTATCGGGTCGGCATCCATATGAAGGGCTTCCTCGACAAGCAGCCGGTGATCGTGGTCGGCGGCAAGGCGGGCGACTTCCTCGGTGAATATATGGCGGGTGGGTGCCTGGTGGTGCTTGGTGCGACGACGCAGGATGATCGGCCGATCGTCGGCGATTACTGCGCGGCAGGCATGCACGGCGGGCGGATCTATCTGCGCGGCGAGCCGCGGGCGGACCGGCTGGGCAAGGAGGTCCGCGTCTTCAAACTCGAAGAGCAGGATATTCAGTATCTGACGCCGATCCTGCGCGACTTCGTCGGCACGTACAAGATGGACCTGGATGTCTTTGACTTCAGTCAATACTGCAAGATCCTGCCGGTCAGTACGCGGCCTTATGGGAATTTGTATGCGTATTGAGAGGAGACAGAAGTCAGAAGGCAGAAGGCAGAAGGCAGAAGTCAGGAGACAGAAGGCAGAAGACAGTGGTCAGTGGTCAGTGGTCAGTGGTCAGTGAACGGCAACGGCAGAATGGCGAGTGGGGTTTGGCTGTTCAGTTCTTCTTCGAGTTCCGTTGCGCTCGGCCGTCGCTGATGGGACTTAACAGTAAAACCAAACAAACTCAGTTCTTTGTGTCGCGTGGATCCCGGGACTGGCGTCCTGGGCTACTGTCTGCCGTCCCTTCGGGACTTATCGGGGCGCCTTTCGCATGACCTTGTCTTTGCGGCTGCTTTCGTTCAGGCCCCGCGGCACCACCGGCAGGCTGCAACTTCGGCAGGCCGTGCCCAACAGGATCGCATAGATGGGGCCGTAGCGTTTCGGGTCGGCGATGGTTCTTCCGCCACAAATCATACTGGCGACGTCATCTTAGTGTTTACACGTAGATCCTCACAGCCCTTGCCTCCAAGGACAGACATGTTGATAGTATGCTGCCATTAGTTCTTACTGGGAGGGTGATATGGCCGCGAGCGAATGCGAAAGACCGCGTAACTGGCGCGCGCATTGGATCTGGCATCCGGAGATCCCGCTGTCGAGTCCGGCGTATGTGCTGTTCCGTAATGAATTCACCCTGGCTGAGCCCGTCGGGAACATCGGCCTGCGGGTCTCGGCTGATGAGCGATACGTGCTGTACCTGGACGGTGAGCCGATCAGCCGGGGACCGTCGCGAAGTGACCGGTTTCGCTGGCGCTATCGTACGATCGATACGGGGGCACTATCTGCGGGACGACACGTTCTGGCGGCCGTAGTGCGACATCTCGGGTCGCAGGCTGAAGTCGGGCAGATCGGCATGGCGGGCGGGTTCCTCGTAGCGGCGGACGCGCCTTTCGATTCGATTTTCGATACCGGGGTGAAACCACAGCGGTGGGTCTGCAAGCAGGATACCTGCCGTCTGCCCGGGCCGCAGTTCTACGGCGGGGCCTTCTTCCGGGCGGTTGTTACCGAGACGATCGACGGTGAGCGGGCGACATGGGATTTTGCGGCGCCGCAGTGCGACCCGGCGGGTTGGGTCGAGCCGCGAATCACCCGTCCCGGCGAACCGCTGGGTGCGATGGATCCTGGCGGGCCGTGGTGGCTGGCGCCCGATCCGCTGCCGGAGATGGAGTACCGGCGTGAGAGCTTCGAGAAGATCGCAAGGATCGAAGGCGGGAATGCCGTCGCCTGGCAATCCCTTGTCGCAGACAGCAAGGCGCTGGTCGTGCCGGCGAGGCAGCGAGTTACCGTCGTCCTGGATCGCGGGCAGTTGACCAACGCGTACCCGATGCTGGTGGTATCCGGCGGCAAGGGCTGCCGGATCGATGCGACATGGTCCGAGGCGGCGGTTGATGAACAGGGACACAAGGGCAACCGCAATGAGATCGCCGGCAAGAAGATCGTCGGTCATCAGGACCGGTTTCTGCCGGACGGCGGCGAGCGCCGGGCGTTCGAGACATACTGGTTCCGGCCATTCCGGTTTTGTGAGATGACGATCGAGACGGCGGATGAGCCGCTGACCGTCGAGCGATTCGATCTGCACTTTGCGGGGTATCCGTTCGAGCAAGTGGCAACCTTCGAGACACAAGGTGTCGACCTGGGGTTGCCGGCTATCCGCAGGCTTGGGTGGCATACGTTGCGGCTGTGCGCACGAGACATTCTACGACTGCCCACACTACGAGCAGCTTCAGTACGTGGGTGACACGCGGATCACGGCCATCATTACATATCTCGAGAGCGGCGACGATCGGCTGGCGAAGAAGGCGATCGAGGATTTCGCGAGTTCGAGACTGCCCAACGGGCTGACGGCGAGCCGGTGGCCCTGCCGGCTGCGGCAGGTGATACCACCATTCAGCCTGTACTGGATCGGCATGCTCCATGATTTCTGGCGGTATCGGGGGGACCTGGATTTCGTCGGGCAGTATCTGCCTACGGTGCGCAGCGTGCTGGACTGGTTTGAGCCTCATCTCGGCAGGGACGAACTGCTGGGGCCGCTGCCGCACTGGGCATTCTGCGACTGGACGCCGCAATGGGCCCATGGTGTTCCGCCGGGTGCTGACGAAGGCGGCTGCGCTCCGCTCACCTTGCTGTTTGCACAGGCACTTGGCTGGGCGAGCGATCTGCACGAAGCGTGCGGCCGGCAGAACCGGGCTGAAGAGATGCGCGATGGACGGCGGCGGATCGAGCAGGCTGTCGAAAAGGCCTGTTGGGATGCCTCACTCCAGGCGTACGCCGACACACCGGAGCATAAGACGTTCAGCGAGCACGTGCAGATCCAGGCGGTCTTGAACGGCTTGAAGACGGCGGAGGCGGGCCGGCAACTGCTTTTGCGGTCGGTAGCCGACCTCGGCGGCGAGGGGTTCACCCCGCTGGGTACGCCATACTGGTACTATTACCTTTTCCTGGCAATGAAAGAGGTGGGGCTGGCGGATCGGTTCCTTGACATGATGGGGCCATGGCAGGGGATGCTCGACGAGGGACTGACGACGTGCGCGGAGGCCTTTGGCAGGGCCCGCAGCGATTGTCACGCCTGGGGATCTTCACCGAATGTCCTGTTCCTGACGACAGTGTTGGGCATTGAGCCGGCGGAACCGGGGTTTGCCTCGGTGCGGATTGAGCCGCATCTGGGCCGGCTGACGGGAGTACGCGGATCGATCCCGAGTCCGCACGGTTCGATTCGTGTCGAGGTTCGGCCGGGTCTTGCTCGTGTGGAACTGGGACGCGATGTCACGGGGACGTTTGTCTGGCAGGGAAAGGAATGGCCGTTGCCGGCGGGCGGTGGCCAGATCGATCTTCCGTAGAAGCGGCTTACCAGGATCTCGCACTGGCAGACAAGCTGCCAGTGGCACCCAGCGTCCGACACCCGCGCCCTATGCCGTTGGCGGCCAAGTGGCATGTTTCGGCCGGGGGAGCAATTCGGCCTCGCTGAAGCATTCGGTCGTGAACAGGTAGACCTCGGTATCGCGGTCCTGCCAGGCGTAGCTGGGCAGGCCGGCCTTGCCGGCGCAGCATTGTGAGAGAAACGTGTCCTTGTCCCAGCCCATTTCCGTCGCCACCTGCGGCAGGAAGCAGCCGGCCTGTTCGCCGCGACGCATGTAGACGCCGTGTTTGCCCAGTTCGAGCGACCACGGGTCGAGCGTTCGCTCCAGCGGGGAAAGGACCGAGATCTCTATCCGCAGATCGGGCAGCTCCTGAGGCATGACCGGGCATGTGAGGAACCGCGGGTCGCGGCAGGCCGAGGCCGACATCTCTCGGACCGTAAGAGCGAGCGAGTCAAGCGGCTTGAAGGTGCCGATGCAGCCGCGGAGCCGGCCGCGCGTCCGCAAGGTGACAAACGCCCCGGAATGATCCAGTGGGGGCCAGTCGCCGTTCTGGATCGGAGGATAAGGCAGGTTTTGCGTCTCGGCCTCTATGGTTCGCCGGGCCAGACTCAGCAACCTGCACTTTACCGTATCCTGCATTACACCCACGCCTCGCAACGCCCTGACGACAACCCACAGCGGCTGTCGGATTAACATAGTGTACCGGGCAATCGCCATCCATTTCAAGAGAAAACATGCACAAGGCTTGCCAGGGGGCCTGGCAGCAGGGAGGGAGGGCTGTCGGTCTTGCTCTCGCAGGGCTGAGTTCTGCGTTGAAATCAGCCTGTGTGCCCCATAGGAATATGAAATGCTCGGCCTCTGCGGCAAGCCGAGCCAGAAAGGTTGTGCAGGCAAAGCAGCCCCAGGAGATTCGGGGAAAAAACCGTACTATTCACCTATCGTTTCAGTCTCTACGACCAGCTGCGACTCGCCGCGGCGCAGGACGATGTTGCGAAGCCAATGCTGGTCATCCGGTTGCGGGAAATCGGTACGATAGTGAACGCCGCGGCTCTCGGGGCGGGCCAGGGCAGATTGCGCGACCAGCATACCGGCGGTGAGCATGTCCTGGGCCTGCCATTCGCCGGGATGTTCGAAGGCCTTGTCCATAACGTAGCGGCCCCAGAACTTGATGACCTCCACGGCGTCCGTGAGCAGTTCGGCGTTGCGTTCGATGCCCACGTTACGCCACATCAGCGACCGCAGGGAGTTGGCTACGTCGGCGATATCCAGACCGCGGCGGTAGGACGGGGGGAAATCGTGCGTCAGCGGCAGAGGCTTGTTCATATTGCCGATGGCGACCTGGACCTCGCCGGCGGTCCGGCCTGCCTCCCGGCCGAATACCAGACCTTCAAGCAGGCTGTTGGAGGCCAGCCGGTTGGCCCCGTGCACGCCGGTGTTGGCGACTTCGCCGACGGCGTAGAGGTTGTCGATGCTGGTACGTCCGCTGGTATCGACAGCCACCCCGCCGACCATGTAGTGCGCGGCCGGCCGAACGGGAATCAGGTCCTTGCCAACATCGACACCGAACTGTTCGCAGAGTTTGCTGATGTAGGGGAATCGTCTGTGGAACTTGTCGGAGCCGATATGGCGGACGTCGAGGAAGACGTGGGTGGAGTTTGTCTTGACCATCTGGCTGATGATGGCCCGGCTGACGACGTCGCGCGGGGCGAGTTCGGCGTCGGCATGGTAATCCGGCATGAATCGGACGCCGTTTTTGTCCGTCAGGTATGCCCCTTCACCGCGGACCGCTTCGCTGATAAGGGCGCGGGTGGCACCAGCGACGTAAAGGGTTGTCGGGTGGAACTGAACCATCTCCATGGCCCGTAAACGCGCTCCGGCGCGGAAGGCCAGGGCGTAGCCGTCCCCCGTCGCCAGCTGGTTGTTGGTAGTCTCGCGGAAGACTCGGCCGATGCCGCCGGTAGCCAGGATCGTCTGGCGGGCCCAGAAGAGCTGGATGCCGAAACGAGGGTTGTACGTGACGGCGCCGGCACAGCCGGCCTCGGTCGTCAGCAGGTCGATTACATAGCAATCGTTGTAAAGGAGGATGTTTTCTGTGTTGGTGGCCTTGGCGATCAGGGCGCGCGCGATTTCCGCTCCTGTGGCATCGCCGTGAGAATGGAGGATGCGCGGTCGGCTGTGGCCGCCTTCGAGGCCCAGCAGGAGGCGCTGGCCGTCGCGGTCGAACTCCGCGCCCCAGTCGATCAGTTCACGGATGCACTCGGGGGCATCCTGGACGAGTTTCGTAACCGCACCGACGTCGCACAGGCCGCAGCCGACGCGAAGGGTATCCGCCAGGTGCGATTCGGTGGTATCGCCGGCACCGACGGCCGCGGCCACGCCGCCCTGGGCCATGGCAGTGCCACTGTCCTCAGGGGTGGTTTTGGTCAGCACGAGCACATGGCCGTACTTGGCGGCCTCGATGGCAGCCCGCAGGCCTCCCACGCCACTGCCGATCACCAGTACTTCCGTCATCACATGCGGCAGCCGTCGATAGTCAAAATTGGCCAGGTACCGACGGGCATTAAAGTCAGGCATTGCCCAACACCTCCAGGTAACGGCACTTCAATCCGAATCGCGGTATGCTACGACTTCGGCGCGCCAGAGGCAACAGGCGGGACCACAAGCCCGACAAGGCTCCGCACCATGAGCATCTGCAAATAGGCGAGCATGGAGTCGATAGCCTGTTGGTGGGCCACCTTGCGGGAGGTCTCAAGGTAATCGACGAGATTGGCGACCGTTCGTTTGTCGTCGATCTGCCGCCACAGGTCGCTGCCGGTTTCGTCCAGCTCGAACTTACGCAGAAAGGTGCTTCTCGTCGGTGTGAACAGCCGCAGGGCCCACGGCCTTTTGTAAGGCAGCGTCAGCCTCCACCCTGCCATTGTCGAGGCTGGTGGCGTTGGCCTTGGGGTTGCGGACGACAACAGCGGTGAGGTACTCCTCGACGGTCATCTCGATATTCGACTCTTTGCGACGGGACACGTTTCTCTCCCAAGCCTGGTCCAGGCGGGCTATGAACCGAACACGATGCCGGCGTAGCCGACAGAGTCGCCGGCGACCTGTGCGATATCCTCGCGGACGACTTCAGCACTGGTTACATGCGCCAGGAGCACGCCGCGAGTGGCACCGCGCATCTGGCAGGCTGCCATCGTAGCGGCGATGGCACCGGCCCCACAGGCGTTCTGGTTTTCTCCGGCCTCGCGGACGACGTCGCTGCTGCGCATCTGCTGCATGGCCTCTATGATGCGGCGGTCGTTGACCTGTTTGGCCCATTTCAGGCCGGCCTCACCGAGGCCTTCCGGCGTGAAGCCGTAACTCGGGCCGTAGTGCGTCAGGTCGGTCGAGCCAAGATATACAACGTTCGCGCCGCTGGCTGTTACTGTCCTGGCGACGGCCTGGCCGACTTCCACCGCCTTGGCAGAAGGTTCCACCATGATAGGCAGGATGCTGATCTCCGGGAACAGGTACTGGATGAACGGGACCTGCACTTCGATGCTGTGTTCGGCCTCGTGAGGGTACGGATCGGCCTCGATGAGAGACGTGCCGGCGAGGACGCGTTCGGCAAGGCGCGCATCGATTTGCACGAGACCGAGAGGCGTCTGCCAGGCGCCGTTGGAGAACAGGGCGGCATATTTGCCGGCTCGCCGGTGTGCCGCGCCAAACAGGACGAACGTAGAGGGCTTCGTTCTCGCGGCGATCGCGGCCAGCACTGTCCCGCAGACCTGGCCGCTGTATGCCCAGCCCGCGTGCGGGGCTATGCCGCCGTAGATGGCCTGCGGCA
Source organism: uncultured Planctomycetota bacterium (assembly GCA_963787325.1). Lineage (GTDB taxonomy): Bacteria > Planctomycetota > Phycisphaerae > UBA1845 > JANYLN01 > CAWBCK01. Next base: position 2,418,253 of record CAWBCK010000005.1, on the reverse strand, counting down.
GCGACGAGACGTCGGCGGCCTGGGGGACGAGCTCTTGCAGCTGCCGGCGACAGGTCAGCTCGCTTGCCGGGTAAAACATGCCCGCCGCGGCGGGTTCGCGTACCATCATCGAAGGGTTCTCCGTAACGCGACACTGCTATCAACGTACAAACGGCCGTCCCGAATGACAGTCAGTACATCTAAGAGCTTAACCGGCCTGTCTTGCTTTTCAATGCACTCTCCTTGAAGGCTGAAGCCAAGGTACCTCTATGGCGCGAGCCAGAGCCGGGCTCGCCGCAGAGCGGAGACGTCTTTGGCGCCAGGCAGGCATCTTTTCAGTTGTGATCCTGGCCCAGAGGCCCGCACGCTGCTTGCGGGCACGTTTCTCCATCGCGATGAAACTCTTCTTCCGCGGATGAGCGAAACGCGGGTCCGCATAGGCATAGCCCTGCTGGATGAGTCGCTCATTGAGCATCGAGCCGTCGGGCAGGTAGACGTAGGCCAGCAGTCGGCCGTAATAGCCGCGTGTCTTGCCGGGGACCAGTTCCAGACGCACGGCCCGGCCGTCCGCGACCGCGTGCGTGAAGGCAGACGCCTCCGGACCGTAGAACGCCGGGGCCGGCACGTTATGGACCTCCGGCGTATCGACGCCCCAGAGCCGGATAATGGTTTCCTTTGCGGCGCCGTCGGGCGTGTCCACGTGCAACGTGTCGCCGTCAACAACTTTTGTTACATGAAAAGTGTGATTGTTGTACCGCGATAGATCATCAACGGCCGCCGTGCGGGAATCGGGGGAAGGGCGTCCCTGACGAAGATGGTCGAGCACCGAAAGAACGGCCAGGAGGACGAGCAGGCGCGATCACGTATTGCCGCCGTCGTCGAAAGAGGATCTCAGGCTTTCGCGACTGGCCGGGCCAGCGGATCACGTTCTTAAGATTCCGTGTATTCGCACGTCTGGTCACACCGTTCGCTCAATCCCGTAACATGTCACCCAGCGTTCAACGGACAACCGGCAACGGACGACGGACAATTGGCCGCTACTTCGCCTTTTTGCGTGTGGCGACCCGTTTCTTCTTAGCGACGGGTTTCTTCTGCAGCGTCTTTGAGATGGTCTGGTCTTGCGGGGCCTTGTCCAGTTCGAAGGCTTCATGGACGGCACGGAGGGCCTTTTCGGCATCGTCGCGGTCAATGATGCAGCCGACCACGATCTCGCTCGTTGTAATGTTCTCGATGTTTACGCGGGCATCGGCCAGCGCCCGGAACATTCTGGTCGCAACGCCGCTATGACTCCGCATGCCCACGCCGACAACGCTTACCCTGGCGACCTTTTCATCAATCTCAAACGACTGTACGCCGTACCGGCTGACCAGCTCGCGGCAGACGTCCTTGACGACATCGATAGCGTCGACGTCAACGGTAAAGCCGATGGTCGCGGTCACGTCATGCTCGTAATAGACGTTCTGGATGATGTCGTCGATGATGATGTGCCGGCTGGCGAGCCGGGCGAAGATGTCGGCGGCCACGCCGGGACGATTCGGTACGCCCACGAGCAATACGCTGGCCAGATCCTTGCGCACCGTCGCGCCACGCACCACCACGTCTTCCATTCCGGGATAATCAGCCATGATCAGGGTCCCCGGTGCGTCCGTCAGGTTGCTCCTGACGTGCACGATTACGTTGAATTTCTTGGCGAACTCAATCGACCGGCTGTGGATGACCCTGGCGCCTAAGCCGGCCAGTTCCAGCATGCCGTCGTAAGAGATCATGTCGATCTTGCGGGCCTCGGGCACGATTCGCGGATCGGCCGTGTATACGCCGTCAACGTCGGTGTAAATCTCGCAGATGTCGGCCTTGAGCACGGAGGCCAGTGCTACGGCGGTCGTGTCCGAACCGCCTCGGCCGAGGGTGGTGATGTTGAGATCCTCGTCGACGCCCTGCAATCCGGCGACGATGACGATCTTGTCCTCCTTGAGGTACTTCTGCAGGCGGTCGACCTGGATCCTGCGGATGCGAGCCCTGGTGTGGATGTTGTCGGTGATGAGGCCGACCTGGCCGCCGGTCAGACTGATCGCCTCGTGCCCCAGTTCCTGGATCGGCCATGGCCATCATCGAAATGCTCATCTGCTCGCCGGTGGAAAGGAGCATGTCCATCTCGCGGCGAGGCGGGCTGCTGCTGATCTGGCATGCCAGTTCGACGAGCTTGTCGGTGGTCTCGGCCGAGGCACTGACGACAACGACGACCTGGTTGCCCTCGAGCTTGGCCTTGATGGCCCGGCGGGCCGCCCCGAAGATCCGCTCGGAGTCGGCCATGCTGGTCCCACCGAACTTCTGAACGATCACTCCCATATTGTGGGCCTCGAATGCTCTGACAGGGATCGCAATTAGAACAGCCGCTCTCGCAAACGCCAGGAAAGTGCGCGTTTCGCACTCGTCACTATAAGTTTCGGGCTTAGTATGGGCAAGGAATGAGGGGTGTGATACGATGCGTCGGCTGCAGTCGCGGCAGGGGCGTTTTTCGCGGCCCCGGTCTTAGTTTGTGATATATTGCACGAACTCACGGGAGTGGTATAATCGGTCGGTGGAGGTTAGACAGACCCCGCTGTGGAGCCAGGAGGCCCTTACTATGCCAAGGATCAGACTGTTTACGCCAGGTCCGGTAATGATTCCGGACGAAGTATTGCTCGAAGCGGCCCAGCCGATCGAGCATCATCGCACGCAGGTCTACCAGAACCTTCTCAAGGAGGTCACCGAGGGCCTGCAGTACGTCTTCCAGACGAGCAATCCGTGTATCGTTATCGCGGGCTCGGGGACCGCTGGTATGGAGGGCGCGATCGTCTCGTGTGCCCGGCCCGGCAGGAAGGCCCTGGTCTGCGACGGCGGCAAGTTCGGCGAGCGCTGGGGCAAGGTGTGCGATGCGTACGGCATCGAGCGCGAGACGTACCAGATCGAATGGGGCTGCGGCGCGAAGGCGGACAAGATCGCCGAGTACCTGGCCAAGGATAAGTCGATCGGCATGGTCGTGGTCGTCTACAGCGAGACGAGCACAGCGGCGGTCAGCGAGATCGAGAAGATCGCCAAGCTGACCAAGGACACCGACGTGCTGCTGGTCACCGATGCGATCACCGCAGCGGGTGCCATTCCGCTCAAGACCGATGAATGGGGCGTGGACGTCGTCGTGACCGGTTCGCAGAAGGCGATGATGCAGCCTCCGGGGCTGGCCTATGCGGCGGTCAGCAAGAAGGCGCAGGATGTCATCGAGTCGGTCAAGCCCAGGGCTTTCTATCTTTCCTACAAGGCGTACCTGAAGAGCCTGCAGAAGAACGACGCACCGTACACGCCGGCGATCACCCTCGTCCGCTCGACTCACAAGGCGTTGGAGATAATCAAGGCCGAGGGCATCGAGAAGGTCTGGTGCCGGGTGGGCAAGCTCGGCTCGCGCCACACGGTCGGCGGCGGAAGCAATGGGCCTGTCGATCTTCCCGAAGGACCCGGTCGACTCACTGACAGCCATCCTCGTGCCGGAGAGCATCAATGTGTCGGCGCTGTGCAAGACCCTGCAGAACAAGTACGGCGTGCATGTTGCTGACGGCCAGGAGCAGCTCAAGGGCAAGGTTGTCCGTATCAGCCACATGGGCGCGGTCGACGAATACGAGACGCTCGGCGCGATCGGTTCGCTGGAATTGACGCTGAAGGAGATGGGGCACCAGTTCAAACTGGGCTCCGGCCTGGCGGCGGCCCAGCAGGTGCTGGCGGAAGGCTAAGCAGCCTTCTCGGCGGATAGATCGTTTCCACAATAGTGACAGACCTTTGCGTCCTGCCTGACCAGTTCAGCGCAGGACGCACATTTTTTCATGCCAGCCGCCAGTTGACGGGCCTCGAAGGTTGCCGGGTCCTGCGGGGCCAGCAGCGCGTGCACAAGGGGCACCGCACCGAGTATGCAGACCAGGGCGAACAGATCCATGCCGGTTCCCGAGGAGGCCTGCGGCGGGCTGGCGAGGGCCTGCGACAGCGCACCAAGACCGAGAGCCCCCTGCCCCTGCATCCCGCCTGAAGCCATGGCCCCGACCTTGCCCATCAGCGCGGCGTGAACCAGCGGCGCGATCGGCAATACGCTGCCGTACATGAACCACAGCAGTGGCGGCCGGCCCTTGTGGTAGGCGATCATCGCGACGATGACCCCAATGGCCATGACCGGCCAGAGCAGCAGCGACGCCGACGGGATCAGCATGATCACCGCCAGACTGGCGGCGATCATCGCCAGGGCGTAGCCGGCGATCAGCAGGCCGGCGACGATCTGCGAAGAGAGGTTGCTGTCGAGTTTGGTCCAGCCTGGCCCCTCAGCCGACTGCGGTTGGGCGCCGCCACCATGGCGCGACGGGGAGGCTGCTTGCCGGGTGTATGGGCCTGGCGGTACTGGGTGACATCCTTGCTGAGCTTCTCCAGGGACGAACCGGTGGGACGCGGCTGGCTGGTCATACTTCACCTCTTCGTATTCGGGCACTGTTTGTACGATACCGCGCCGAAGGGGAAGGAACAACTGCAACGGCAGGGGCTAGACGTTAGGGGCTAGGGACTAGGGACTGGTGACTGGGAACGGCTAGGGCAATCGTCGAAGCAGCATTTGCGATTTGGGGGCCCGAAGCCTTCACTCTGGCTCAACCTGCTGGCCCTGAAGATCCAGAAACTGCGCCTCGGCCGAGAGCAGATCCACGATCGCGACGGTCGGCAGGGAACTCCGGTGAATCGCGCCGGGGTTAACGATGGTGCATCGGCTGGTATGAACGCTGAGCCGGCTGTGCGAGTGGCCGAAGAAGAGGAAGTCGGCGTCGGGATTGCGAATGGTCTGGCGGAAGGCCGGTTCGTAACCGTGGGCGAGGATGATGCGTTTATCCGCCAGATCAAAGGTCAGGGGGGCATGATCCGGCCAGGGGAAGTCCCAGGTTTCCAGCGCGCTTCGCCACGACGCCGTGGGCCGATCCGTATTGCCCCAGACGAACCGCAACTGCTTGCCGACGAACAGCTCGAATATCGCAAGGCTGCCGACGTCGCCGCAATGGAGGATCGTGTCAATGTGATGACGATCGAAAACGTCGACGGCTTGTCTGGTGCGAGGAACGTCACCATGCGTATCGCTGATAACGCCAATCTTCATGGTCTGTCCGACTCCTGAAAAACACTGGCCACGTCAGTTTACTGCACACACGGCGAGGATGGTATGGCTGAATGAGGGTGCACGGGTGATGACTGACGCCGGGACGCTGGTGGTCGACATGGTTCGCGAGTCTCTTAGCCCGGATATTTCACGGTGATACCAGACAGAGCCAGTGAGAGCGGCGAGGCGACAGATTCGAGCACTCAGGCTTGGATTGGATGGGTAACGGCCCCCCGGGCGCAAACCACCCCCTTTCCCCCATGGCCGATCAGGGGCGGCGGCACGGGGTTGCGAGGAAGTCAGGTCACGCTGGCCGGGGCCAAGAGGCGGGCGGCCAGTCGGCGAAACAGATCCTGCAGCGGAAACGAACTGGCCAGGTGCAGCACGATCCGCCTGGCCGACACCAGAACCCGTCCGCCGATCTTGAGCAACTTCAGCCGCAGCGTGCGGACTTGGGCCTTCTCCAGTTCCGTGCCGGCCAGTTCCGTCCGACGCAGATGCTCGATCAGCACGTAGGCGGCCGCCGACAGCAGCACCCGCAGTTGGTTGGCCTCAAAGTCGTGGCAACTGGTGCGGTCGGCGAACAGACCCAGTTGCTGCTCCTTGATGCGGTTCTCGACCTCGCCGCGCTGGCAGTAGGTCTGCTCGTACAGGAGTTGGGCGTCCCCCGGCCAATTCGTCACCAGGAAGCGGAAGTTCTCCTTCGCCTCGTCGTCCGGACGCTGGGGCGGCAGGTACTCGGCCTTGGCGAGGATCCGGCGGGCCTTGTCCCAGGTGGCCGCGGCGTAGGAGAACTCGCCGAAGACGCGGGGCCGGTCCTTCGGGTCGACCGCCAGCGCCTGGGCCTGCACCATCAGCGGGCGGGCCAAGGCTTCCAGTCGCGAGTTCTTGGCCAGACCCACCAGGTAGGACACATCGTGCCGGTCGCACCAGCGGAGCATCTTCCAGCGACAAAAGCCACTATCGCCGCGAAAGAGGATCTTCACGCCGGGCCAGACCTGGCGGAACCGCTTGACCAGCAGCGAGAGGATAGCCCAGGCGTGCGTTGCCCCATCCTGGTCGGCCGACCGCAGGTAGGCCACCAGCAGTTGGCTGCCGCAGAAGACATACAGCGGCAGGAAGCAGTACTCGTCGTAGTAGCCGTGGAAGAAGCGGCCGACCTGGTGGCCGTGGACGGAATCGTTAGTGGCATCGAAGTCCAGGATCAGTTCGGTCGGCGGGGTCTTCTGCGACTCGACGAAGGCTTCGAGCAGCACCTTGCTGGCCTCGGCCAGGGGTTGACGCATCGCGCGGTTCTCCAGGCGACACAGCGTCGGGGGCGAGGCCAAAGGCTGGTCGTGGTCCACCTTCCGCTCGCAAGCCAGTTGCACCAGTGGATCCGCCCGCAGGGTCTGATGATCATTGAGATCCTCCTGGCCCAAGGCGATGGCGAAGATGCGTTGGCGAAGCATGCTGACTTGGCTGTGGGTGATCAGACTTTGGTTGCGGGGATCGGGAATGGCTGCATCCATACGCTCGATGAGGCGGAGCCGCCGTTCGATCTGGCGCAGCAGGAGCACACCGCCGTCGCTGGTGATCGTACCGCCGTCGAAATCAGCGACGACCTTGCGTCTGCCCAGACTGGAAAAGCGGATGGGGGATCGGTTACACTCTGTCACGTGGCCTTACCTCCTTGTAGTGACGGTTGTCTTTTACAACTCCCGACATTACAGGAAGTAAGGCCTTTTAGTCACTGCCCAACTGAAAAACCCCGTGAAATATCCGGGTTAGCGTAGAGACTCTGTGACCCCCGAGAAAGCGGGGTATCACTGGGAACGTGCGGCCGGGGGCCTCAAGATGACAAAGCACGGCGGCATGTTTGCGAACCCTGCCGGCCGGGCCCAGCCATGACTGCCTGCCGCATGTGGTCCTCCTTTGGTCAACCAGTCAGCGAAGACAGAGCATATCACGAGGCTACGGTCGAGGTAAGCGGCTGACGAAACGATCATCTTCCTGCGGGCGCTAAAGCAAGCGACGGCCCCCGGTACAAGACCGAAGGCCGCCGCGGGAGGGAGGTCATGAGAAACCCCTTCAAGGGGCCCCGACGACACACAGCACGCGTCAGTCGTTGTCGTCGATCGTGTAGGTGCAGGCTCGTGTTGGTACCAAGCGTGGCGCCTGTCGGATTGGACAAGGTGATGACGATGGTCTCGTTGCCTTCGGCGACGGCGTCATCGACGATGTTCAGCAGGACGTTCTGCGTGGTGGTGCCCGGACTGAAGGCAAGCTGTCCTTGCTGCAACGTGTAGTCCAGGAACAGGACAGGCTCGTCCGCGGCATTGGACTCGCTCAGATACGGGCTGTGATTGCCATACGAGATGAGCATGCCGTAGTTGGGCTTGGCGCCGGTCACCCAATCCTGGGCAAGGCTGGTGATGTCAGCGACACACCAGGCCAGGCCGCCGGGAGCACTGCTGAAGTTGGTCAGGGCGTAGATATCCGGGCCATCGCTGGTCACGTTGAACATGGAATCGGAGTTGGTACCCCAGCCGCAATCGCCCCAGGGACTGGTGTAGGTGCCGGCCGGGTGAGCCCAGCACACGCCCGGTGCATATGGCGTGTTGCCGGGATAGTCATTGTTCTTATTGCCTTCGGCCCAGTCGTGGCTCTTGATGCCGGCGTATTGCATGGCCGTATTGCCTTGGCCACTGCGCAGACGCACTTGGGCAGAGTTGATGGCAGCCATCGCGTAGTCCGACAGGTCAAAGGCGATGACGAAGTAGTTGCTGCCGGAAGCTGCTGGGGGCTTGCGGGGTCGTACCATAGTTCATGTAGCGAGAATCCCCGCCTGCAGGCAACCGCGCATCCTTGATGTCCGCAAGCACAACGTCGTTGTCGCCCAGCGTGGTAAACTGCGAAGCGATCACTCCACCTTGCGTCAGCGTGGCATCGCGCTTCAGGACGATGACGGTGTTGGCGGCACCGGAGACCGCGAAGTCGGCACCTGGGGCGGCCGTGCCGGCGGTTACAGAATAGTCGACCGTGACCGCGGTAGAGCCCTCATAGTTGAGCGTCACCGCCAGGCTGGCTGGCGTGACGGACTCATAGTCGTCGGAGCTGGTCAGCGAGAACTCGACCTGCGGTACGGGTCGGATGGTGATGGTGACGGTATCATCGACGGACCGGTCGCCGTCGGTGGCATGCAGTTGGAGGACGTAAGTACCGTCGGTGCTGAAGGTCGCCGTCGTATCCACGGCGTTGGCATCGCCGAAGGTTACAGTTCCAGCGCCGGAGACCTTACTCCACGTAACGGTGACAGCGCCCGGCGGGTTGGGCAGGCCGTCGTCAGAGACCGTGCCATCCAGATCGACGGTGTCGGTCGGCATGGTGATCGTCTGATCATCGCCGGCCTCGACCGTCGGGGCCTGGTTGTCGTTATCGACGATGGTGTACGTATGGACGGTGTTGGTACCGAGGCCCGCATTGGTGGGATTGTTGAGAGTGATCTCGATGGTCTCGTCCGACTCGGAAGTGGCGTCGTCCACGATGGTGATGGGGATGGTCTTGGAGGTTTCGCCGGGAGCGAAGGCAACCTTGTGCTCGCCGAGGTTCACCTCAAGGAACAGGACGGGCTCGTTGTCAGAGCCGGCCTCGCACAGGTAGGGCTTGTGGTTGCCTGTGATGATGTAGACGCCGTAGTTGGGCTTGGTGCCGCCGACCCAGTCCTGCACGTAACTGGTCATTTCCGCCACGCACCAGGCAACGCCGCCGGGCATGCTGGTGAAGTTCACGAGCGTGTAGAGATCTTCACCGTCACTGGTCGCACTGAACATCGCGTCGGAGTTGCTGCCCCAGCCGAGAGGACCATACAGGCCCGTGTTGGTCGCCGTGGGATTGGCCCAGGTGACCCCGGAGGCTGCCGGCGCCTGCGCCGGGAAGGCGCCGCTCTTGTTGCCCTCGTCCCAGTCATGACTCTTGACCGGTGCGATCTGCATCGTGCTGTTTCCCTGCGACGAACGCAGGCGCAGCTGCGCCTTGGTTACGGTGGCGCCAGCGTAGGCGGAAAGGTCGAATCCCATGATGATGTACCCTTCGACTTGGGTGACCGTGCCATAGTTCATGTAACGGCTGTCGCCTGAGCCGTACATCCAGGCGTCCTTGACGGTGGTCTGGACGACGTCGTTGCTGGTGAGATTACTGAACGCACTGTCGAGAGCGCCGCCTGCGACAAGGCCTGCGTCACGTTTCAGAGCAATGGCCGTGGTGCCGGTGGCCACGAGGGCATAGTCGCTGCCTTCGGTGGCGGTACCGCCGGTGACAGCGTAGTCGACGGTAATCTGGCTGCCAGAGGCGGCACTAAGTGTGACCGTCAGATTGGCCGTACCTGTGGACTCGTCGCCGCTGGAACTGGTGGTGGCGAACTGCACAGTGATCGCAGGGTTGACGGTGACGGTTAGGGTGTCGGTCGCCTGAAGGACGCCGTCGTCCGCCTGCAGTTGCAGAATGTACGTGCCGTCGGTGCTGAAGGTGGCAGTGGTGTCGATCGCACTGGCATCGGCGAACGTCACTGTGCCGGGACCGCTGACCTTGCTCCAGGTATAAGTCAGGGCACCGGGCGGATTCGGCAGGCCGTCGTCGCTGGCGGTGCCGTCCAGGGTGGCTGAGGCCGGCAGGGTGATCGTCTGATCGCTGCCTGCGTCAACCGTGGGGGCCTGGTTGTCGCTGGCCAGGATGGTGTAGGTGTAGACCGTGTTCGTCCCAAGCGCTGCGCCGGTCGGATTGCTCAGCGTCACCTGGATCGTCTCGGCCGCCTCGCCGAGGGTGTCATCGACGATGGTCAGGACGATGTTCTTGGCCGTATCACCAGCGGCGAACGTCAGCTGCGTGCCGGCGATCGTGAAGTCATCCGGAGACGTGGCGGAGCCGCCGGTGACGGCGTAATCGACGGTCACCGTCTTTCCGGACGCGGCCGACAGCGAGACCGCCAGGTTGACTGTCGCCGTCGATTCATCGCCGGACGAACTGGTCGCGGTGAAGGCGACCGTCGGTGCCGGATCGTCGTCGGTGATCGTGTACGTGTAGGAAGTGTTCGTCCCGAGGGCCCGCATTCGCCGGGCTGCTCAGGGTAACGACGATCGTCTCGTCGTTTTCATCGAGGCTGTCGTTGATAACCGTGACGGGGATCGTCTGGCTGGTGACACCCGGGGCGAACGTCAGCTGGCTGCCGCTGAGGGTGTAATCGGTGCCGCTGGTCGCTGTGCCCGTGGCCGCGTAGTCAACGGTCACGGTGTTCGACGAGGCTGCGGAGAGGTTAACGGTAAGATTCACGGATGTCGCTGACTCGCTGCCGCTGGAACTGGTCGTGCTGAAGGCAACGGTGGGCATTGCGTTGACCGTGACCGTCACGGTGTCAGTCGCTGAGAGTATGCTGTCGCTGGCCTGCAGCTGCAGGACATACGTGCCTGCCTCGCTGAACGTCGCGTTCGTGCTGAGGGCAGCGGCATCGCCGAAGGTAACCGTTCCGGGACCGCTGACCTTGCTCCAGGTGTAGATTAAGGCAGCGGGCGGGTTCGGCTGGCCGTCATCGCTGGCGCTGCCGGAAAGACTGGCGACCGCCGGAAGGGTGATCGTCTGGTCCGAGCCGGCATCGACCGTGGGCGCCTGGTTGGTGTTGTTGCCAATGGTGTAGGTATAGACGGTGTTATTGCCAAGCGTGGCGTGGAGAGGATTGCTGATGGTCAGCCGGATCGTCTCGTCATCCTCCTGGATTCCGTCGTCGATGACCGTGATCGGGATCGACTTGCTCGTCTCGCCGGGCTGGAACTGCAGTTTGCCAGCCGGGACGGAGCAATCCAGGAACAGGACCGGCTCGTTGTCGGTGCCGGCTTCGCTTAGATACGAAGTGTGGTTGCCGACGTTGATGTAGAGTCCGTAGTTGGGCTTATCGCCGGAGACCCACTCCTGCACGATGCTGGTCAGGTCGGCGACGCACCAGTTAACGCCGCCCGGGTGCTGGTGAAGTTGGTCAAGGTGTAAAGGTCATCGCCGTTGCCCGTCGGGTCGAACATGGCATTGGTGCCAGGGCCCCAGCCGAGATAACCGGCGGCCGTCGTGAACAGCCCGGCGGGATGTGCCCAGCAGACGCCCGGAGCCGCTGGGTCGATGCCAGGATAGTTGCCGCTCTTATTGCCTTCGGACCAGTCGTGACTCTTGACGGCCGCCCACTGCATCGCGGTATTACCCTGAAGGGTACGCAGTCGTAGTTGGGCGTTGCTGACGGTGGCGCCGGTATAGGCGGACAGATCGAACTTGATGAAGATGTACACCCCGGCCGTGGTCGCGGTGCCGTAGTTCATGTACCGGCCGTTGGCGGAGCTTCCGGCCGTGGCATCGGCGACAGTAGTGGCAATGACATCGCTGCCGGTCAGTGAGGCGAACTGGCTGGCCAGCGCACCGCCGGAAACCAAGCCGGCATCGCGTTTGAGGGCAGCCAGGACCGTCCGGGCGGCAGGCAGGGAGTAGTCGGTGCCATTCGTGGCGGTCCCGCCGGTGACGGCGTAACTGACCATGACGACGTTGCTGGTGCGATTGTCCAGCGTCACCTCGACATTGGCCGGGGAGGCGGTTTCAGGGCCGCTACCCCCGGTGACAACAAACTGGACGGCGGGGGTGCCGGAAAGGGTCGTTACGCCAGCCATATTGGACAGCGGGCCTGCGTTATAGCCGTCGTCGACCGCCTTGATGGCGAAGTAATAGGTCTGGAAGGCCTGCAGGCCGATGACGGTCATGCTCTCGGCAGTGCCCCCTACGGATGGGGCCGGCGTGCCGGTGATCTGCGTCGCCGCAGCGAAGTCGGCGTCCGAGCCGATCGGGTAGGTGGAGTAGCGAATGTCGTAGGAGGTGGCAGTGCCGGCGGTGCCGTCGTCGCCCGGTGCGGTCCATGTCAGATCGACCGTTGTATAGCCGGGATTGGAAGCCGCCAGGTCGGTGACGCCCGAAGGGGCAACCAGATCGCTGGGCGGATAGCCGCGCGGCAGGAATCCCCACGTCGGGTCAACGAGCAGCGAGGCCTTGGAATGAACGTGGCTGTCCAGCCAGTCCCACGTATCCGAACCGTCGGTCAAATGCAGAACGTGGGTCATGGCGGCACGGGCGTGGTACCTGTAATCGTTGACACCATCAGGATCGGGAAAGTCGGTAGGGCCTGGCTGGGCGACAAACGCGGCGTCTACATCAGCCCAGGTGGCATAGCGGATGCCGCCGCCCTGGCCGTCATCGTACTTGACGGGAATGTGGTACGGTGCCCCCCGGTACCAGTTGTAGTCTGGATGATGGAACCGGTTGATCAGCGAAACGCCCAGCCAGTCGACGAGGTTCTGACTGGAGAACCCGATATCCTGCAGGTGGGACAACGAGCACAACAGGAAATCGTCCATCCAGGGGCTGGTATAAGCACGGCACGTAGAGACGAGGGTGGAGTCCGGTCGGCCGCCGTCATAGTCGTAGTTGCTCTGGTCCTCCCAGTAGTGAACGCTGGGATAATTGCCATTGGTGATGTAGGTGATAGTCCAGGACGCGAGGTTGTTGTTGATCTTCTGAGCAAAGTAACTCTTCTCGAACGTGTCAACGTCGGGCGCCATGTTGGCGGCGTCGGCGACGTTACGTGCCACCCAGGCTACCCCGCGAGTCTGTTCGATGATGAGACCTGTGGAGCCGCCGCGGTATGACCAGTTGCCGCTGGCCAGGTCCCAGCCCGCCCAGAAATACATCTCTTCAAGGTAGAAGAAGTCGCCGGTAACCAGGTAGGGGATGCAGGCAAAGGAAGTCTGATGCGAGCCGTCGACGGTCCATTCCGTCGCCATACTGCCGACGGGGGCCGGCAGGCGGTCGGCAGCGTAAGTACCGGAATAATCCCACCAGCCGATCCAGATCGTGGGACGATCGTCGATCGTCAGGATATGCGTGTAGGCCGAGCGGGCGGAGTCCGATTCGCGCACGTGTATCGGGATACCGCCCGACAAGTCGCCGCAGTTGAGAGTGATCTCCTTGAGACGGTTGTCCATGTTCAGCAGGTAGCGAGCGGCCCACGTCGGGTAAAGGCCGATTTCCTGCCGGCCGCCCGTCTGGGGGAAGTACGTCGTGATAATGCCATGCTGCATGATGTCGTGGGGACTGCTTTGCCAACTGGAATAGGCGGAAGCAATCGTACTCTCCGACGCAGCCAGGCCGACGTCGTAATAGGGCAGGATCTTCGTGGAGATCATGTAGGGCACGTCATAGCGGATCTCAACTTCCGGGGGCGTATCGCCCTGCCAGAATGTCCTGTGCCAGCGAGCGTTACAGTTGTGGGTGAAGCTCGACTTGCTGAAGACCGACTGGGGATTGCTGTAGCCAAGCAGGAGGTTGAAATCGTACGTCAGGTTGCCTCGATACTGCGCCCAGCAGTTCTCGACAACGGTATCGACGCGGAAACCGCTCCAGCCGGGGTAATAGCGAACGTAATACTGCACGTTCAGCTCGATTGTCGATGTTCTGGCTGAAGTCGCGGATGAGAAATTCCGTGCAGACGTCGCCCTTGATCCAGTATTCCGGCGTCGCGATGCCGTTCAGCAGCGTACGGGCTGAGACGCTGTAATTGTTGCCGCCCACGACAAGGCCCATCAGGGCCTCGAAGTCGGTGGCGAGCAGCTGCGTCTTTGTCATGTAGGTGCTGTTGGCGTTGGTGCCGCCGCTGACGAAGTCGACTGTCACGGACCCGTTGGCAGGCATGGAGGGAATAACAAATGATACCAGGGCATGCTTCACGGAGTTGTCGGGCCAGCGGATCTTGACGTCGGTCTGAGTGGTCAGATTCTGCCCGCCGATCCTCGCGGTGACATGAGAAGCCACGTCCCCCTCGCAGAAGATCAGGGATACCGTCAGCGGATAATTGGTGGTGGTGACGCCAGCCTTGTCAATGACAGTGATGCTGGTCACCGTTTGGCCTGCGGCACCGGCGGCACACAGTCCGACAGTTGCCAAGGCAAGCAATACGGATACGTACCTGGATCTCCTGCGCATAGTCATCTTCTCCTTGTAAAAGGAACCTTGATATGCGGCCCGGCCAGCGGCAGCCGCGAGCATAGTCACTGCGCAACCCTTGCGCGAACCGATCGCGCGGTTGTAGTGTCTACAGCAACAGAACATCCTGACGGAGACAATGAGTCAGAACATCAACGACATAGCCTGCAATAAGAGCAGAAGATGCTTTGATCGTGAAGACGGCCGCAGATGCCATCCGCGCCTGCTTATACGGGTGCAACCGGGCACGTAGCAGAAAGGATGCAGCCGAAGCGCCGGAATGCAATCTTCACAGAAACGCCTTCGACCGGTGCCCAAATGATACCCCAAAGATTACACCGAGCCAGAAGACTCGTCAAATAGAAAACTATATATGTGTAACAATTCGTGAGATGTAGTGGCCGTCACCCTATTGGTATGGCCAAGCTGTCGAGTTGGCTATAGCCAACTCAGTCCGATCTATGGCCGTGGGCTTAACCGGGCGGTATACTGCCGGTGTAGGCGGATGAAACGCGTTGCGTTTTGCGGGCCGCAAGGCCGGGCAGGAAAGCCGATGGCAGGCAAGACAGACGGTCAGACAAGAACGTCAGTACCCTACTATGAGCAGGTGGCGAACATCCTGCGAACGCGGATCAGCGAGAGCGATACGACGCGATCGGTTCGGTTGCCGACGGAGCGCGACCTCTGCCTGATCCACAAGGTGTCGCGTATCACGATCAGCAGGGCCCTGAGCATCCTGGAGCAGGAGGGGCTCGTGGAGCGAGCGCCCGGCCGCGGGACGCGTACCGTGCCCGAAGCGATCGGCCAGTGGAAGCGCCTGCGCCAGAGTCGCGTGATCTTCGTCGTCGTCGGGTCAGAGAACCTCGAGGCCGCCCCAGGCAGCTACTACGGCCAGATCTACCAAGGCATCCTTGGAGCCAGCGAACTCGCCGGATACCGGGTTTCGGTGAAGCGAGTCCACGCTTACCGAACGGACATAGAACGGAACCCTTATCTGCCCGAACCGGAAGCCTGTCTTGGGATCATCTTTGTCGGGATAATGAACGAGCCAACCCTGCAGATCTATACACAGGCAGGCTACCAGGTCGTATGCGTCGACTACTGGCCGACGACACCCGGTGCCGATGGCGTAGTCGTGGACTGCTACAGCGAAGGCCAGACAGCGGTGCGGTTTCTGCTGAGCCAGGGACACCGGGATCTCTTCTATGTCGGGAATATGCTGACCTTCCGACCTCCCCCGGAAAAGGAGTCCGATGCGGTACTGTTTCTGGCGGGCATGCAGAGGGCCTTGGAGCTGTCGGGGGAACCACCGATGCGGCCCGAACGGATCCTGTTTTCCGAAGGCCTGCAGAGTTGTTCGCAGGAAGTCACGAAGGAGTTGCTGTCTTTGCGACCGCGGCCTACGGCCGGGATTGTCTTCGGTAGCACGCTTTGCCAGGGCATACTCGACTGTTTCGAGCGGGAAGGTGTTCACTGTCCGGCGGATGTCAGCATCATGACGAAATTGCCGGAAGGAGCATCAGGTCATATCACCAGCCTGCAATCGGACCCACGAAAGATGGGCGAACTGGCCGTCGAGACCCTGTTGAATCGTGTGCGCAGCCGCAGGACGGCCGGCCTGCGGGTAGCCATCGGCAGCAGCCTCCATCCGGGACAGACCGTCCGGCCAGTGTGACACGGTCCACTCCCCAAGGCCCCTGGCGGCCACACTGCCAGAAGATGGCACACTACGACCGGAAGGGCTTACGACGGAAACGGCAAGAGGCGGGTGTGCAGGGACCTGGAATGCGGCATTCACGTGCGGCAGGGGCAAAACAAGCCGTGCCACCGCCCCCAACCGAGGGCCTTGCGACAAGTTGCAGCGGGTATGAAAGTCGGCTAGTCTAGCACTGCGGATTCTCGAAAAGAAGACTGTTAATCGCAAATATCATGCTCGGCGGAAATGACCGCTGCCGGCGGAGATATGGAAAATGGCAGAGCAGGCGACCAACGATTCGGCGAGGTTCCAGACTCGCTTTCACCAGCGGCAGCAGGCGATCCGGTATCGCGACCGGTTCCGGCCCGGCGGCAAGCGAGAGCAGATGCACCACAAAGAGGTGGGAATCCTGCGGAATCTGCTGGCGCAGGCGGGCAAACTCGAGGTGGCGATGGATCTGCCGGCGGGGACCGGCCGGCTGACGCCGGTGCTGGCCGAAAATGCCCGGAAGGTGATCCTGGCGGATGCCAGCGACGTGATGCTGGAGGTGGCGAAGGAGGATAACCCGACGCTGCCGGCGATGTACCTGCTGACCAGTGCCGAGAAGATCGACCTGCCGGATGGGGCGGTGGACCTGGTGTTCTGCCATCGGTTTCTTCACCATATCAATCAGCCGCAACTGCGGAAGAAGATCTTCGCGGAGATGGCGCGGGTTTCGCGGCGGTACGTGATCGTGTCGTACTACGCAGCGGGTTTTCGCAGCAGGATCAAGTGGCGGGCCAGAAGCCTGGTCGGACTGGCCGGCAAGGACAGCAAGCCGGCGACAATGCCGCAGTTTTTCGCCGAGGCGGCCGCAGCCGGGTTGCAGGTGGTCGCCCAGGAGACGCTGCGAAAGGTGCCGCCCGGCGTGTTCTGTTTGTTTGAGAAGGGCCAGGCTGGCGTGGCGTGACTATCGCAGCTGACACCGCTTTTTCTGTGCCGGTCGTTCGCGCCTTGCGGGACTCGATCGCATTCAGGAAGCCTGGATCGGCGGGCCCTTGCTCTGCTCCCCTTTCGTTCGATTTTCCGTGTAGAGACTCTTCGGCCCCAGTGTACGTGGTAACGCCATCGAGCGTGCCGACCGCGACCAGAGGATGACAGTGCAAACAGCGATGGCATGGTCCCGCGATTGTACGGGACCATGCCATTGCAGATCGTTCCCCGGACTTCGCATGCAGCGAAGCTCGCTCTAATCTTCCTCGATAATCGAATCGTAGAAGCCTACGTAGTCGGCGCGGTTTTCGCCGTCCAGATGGGCCATCGCACTGCGGGGATGCATGTTCATCTGCCCGGTCAGCATGTACGGCACATCGAAGCCCCAGTTGATCTTCTTGCGCAAGGGGACAACATGGTCCTGGAGGCACTGGAGGACCGGACGAAGCCGGAACTTGGGATTCTTCAGGAAGCCGAGCAGCAGCTCGGTCGGGCAATTGCCGGCACCACGGCCCAGGCCGCCCATCGTGCAATCGAGATAGCTGGCTCCAAGAATAAGGGCCTCGATGGTGTTGGCATAGGCGAGCTGTTGATTGTTGTGAGCGTGGATGCCGACCTTCTTGCCGTACTGGTAGGCGACCTTGAGGTATTTGCGGGCCAGGTTCTGGATCTCTTCGGAGTAGAGCGAGCCGTAACTGTCGACCAGGTAGATCGTGTCGACCGGCGTCTGGCAGAGCACCTCGAGAGCTTCATCCAACTCGTTTTCCTGCACGACCGAAATCGCCATGACATTGACGGTCGTCTCGTACCCCTTGTCGTGGGCATCCTTGATCAGATCGACCGCACCAGGGATCTGATGAATGTAGGTGGCGACGCGGATCATCGACAGGACGCTCTGATCCTTTGGCAGGATGTCCTCGTGGTAATCGGTGCGGTCGACGTCAGCCATGACAGAGAGTTTCAGCGTCGTCTCGGTATCGCCGACGATGCGGCGGATGTCATCCTCAGTAGAGAACTTCCAGGCACCGTATTCGTCGGCAGAGAAGATCCGCCTGGAGCCCTTATAGCCGACTTCCATATAGTCGACGCCGGCAGCAATGCAGGTCTGGAAAACGGCCCGGACGAAATCGTCCTCAAATCGGGAATTGTTCATGAGACCGCCATCGCGGACGGTACAGTCGAGTACCTTGATGTCCGGGCGGTAGGTCAGCCACGAACCCTTCTTCTCAACGCCGCGTGCTTCGTTAGCCATCGTATGCTCCCGCGGATTAACCGGTAGAGGACGTATTGTTAATACAGCTGCCGAGACAGGTGCAGCCTCGTGTCTGAATTGTGCTTACGGCGGGGCGATTGTCAACCTGGTGGGACACGAATTTCCGCAAATCAAGACAGGGGCTGTCGAACGAAATATCCTGCTCATGCGGCCAAACGACAGTGCCTTTGCTTGCGTGCACCAGCGGAACGTGGCCGGTTGTTCAGTTGAGACTTTCGCCCCAGTGGGACACCAGAACCTGCAGGTCGCCTACGTTGATGTGCCCGTCAGGGTCGACATCGGCATTCGCGTTCCAGTTGAGGCTGGGCGGATCTGCCTGGCCGCCCCATGCCGTTGCCAGGGACTGAAGATCCCCGACGTTTACGTGACCATCCTTGTTGACGTCACCGACGAGTTGTGGCCGGTCCGTGATTGTAACCTCGCACACATTCGACAGGTCGGAGAGGTTGCCCGCAAGGTCAAGCGTCTTGATCGCAAAATAGTAGGTCGTACCGGTCGTCAGGCCGGTGACCGTCTTGGACTGCTGCGTACCGGGTGCAGACGGAGACGGCAGATCCAGTACGTTGATCGCCGAGACGAACGGCCGTTGCGTAGCCAGCAGCGCCGACGAACGGTCCCACCAGTCCTGGACGGTTTGCAGAGCGGGCGGCGTCCAGTCGGGCCAGCCGGTAACCTTTTCGACGATCGGCGCGGTGCTGTACTTGATCTGATAGCGCCAGGCCATACCTGAACCGCCATCATCGCCGGGGACACTCCAGACAAGATTGACCTTGCCGCCACCACTCTGCGATGCCGCCAGAGTGGTTATCGCGGCTGGTGGTGTCTGGTCGCCAGATGGATTGAATACGGCCTGGAGAAGGTAGCCCATCTGTGGATAATGCTCGGCCTTGACATTCGCCCAAACGTCTTGAGCGTCGGACTGGAGCTGTGGTCGACGGCAATACAGGGCCGCCATTCCCACCGCGCTCTTGACGATGGGCGTGATGGTTGCCGGATACGCGTCTCCGCCCCAGTAGTCACCCCAGGAATACGGGTACAGCGTGACGTGGCCGTTTGCGTCACGGGCGGCACAACTCTCGTTAAGGAACTCGCCACAGGCTGTCATCACATCGAAGGCATCCATGTCGCCTGTTGCCAGCCAGTACTGCGCTGCGGCCCTGGCTGTGATGGCAATCTGGAAGACGCCCCATGCCTGGCCGGCACCGAGGTTCCTTTGCTCAATGGGGAAGTTTCTGGCATAGCCAGGATTAGTAGAATCATCGCCGAGAGGGTGGAGGGCCTCGCTGGTAAACTTCAGCGGGCTGATGCGCATGGCGTTACGGAATCCCTTGACGGCTATCGCGGCGTCGGCCAGCCAGGACGCGTCGCCGCTGGCTTCATAGGCCTGGACCAAAACGAAGGTCGGCCAGCCCCAGTAGCGGGTGGATACCATAAAACTGGGATCATCCGGGTCGCCGTGATAGGGGGAATAAGGGTTGGGAGGATTCCACTCGAATTGCGGTACGTAGAAACCCCTCGCCATCTGGCCGTAGTACTGGGTGGCCTCGTAAGCGTGCCGGTCGCCCGTCAGGTACCAGTATTCAAGGTTCATCAGCATGCCGCAGTGGCCCTTGTCCGGTCGACCCCAGAATCCGCCACCAAAGGAGTAGTCGGTCCACCCTGGGTAACGCTTCGCCGTGACGTACTGGTCGGTTCTCAAGATATACAGGTACTGGGTATCCTCGATCGAACTCCAGTCCACATCGTCGTACACGACCCCGGGAACCAGGTCTTCCGTCCAGAGCGTGCGGTCCTCGCTCTGTTCGAAACTGCGCCAGTCACCCCAAAGCACGTACCTCATGAACATCGAACCCTGGTTGTCGTGCAGGCCGCCTGAACCCCAGGCCGTATATTTGCCGCCGAACCATTCCCAGCCGAGTTTGTCGCCGATGTACTTTCCGGTCGTGGCATAGCGATCGTAGCTGCTCATCCCGGGACTTGGCGCCAGTCCCAGGCCGAAGTCCCACGCGTTGCTCGCTATGTACGTTGAGGGCTCACAACGCATGTGCAATTGACGCTCGGCCAGAAGGTAATCATTGCTCAGTTGTTGATCGGTCAAGGCGCCGGCATGGAAGTCATAGATCACGTCATGCCGCTTCCGCGAGCCGTCATAGAGCGAGAATACCTCGGAGAACTCACCCGGCAGCAGCGCCACCTGCAACTGGTTTCCACTGATCCGCATGGCCTTGGGACACTGTTGCCAGAATTCCCGGACGCTGGCTGCTACGCCCAGCGTGCCGTTGTTGAGTTCCATCCAGCCGCGGGCCTGGTTGTTGGCCTCCAATTCCGTCGTGCCATCGTACATCCTGTAGCCACGGAACGTCACACCGGGAATCGCCTTGCCGCGGGTCGTCTGCCACTCATCCGTACCGTTGGAGTCCTGGTAGAGTTTGACAACATTCGCTCCGACTGTGCCGCGAATCGGCGAACTCTGGCCGAGCATCGCGTAGTTCTTCGTGCCGGCAAGAGCCAGCGTCGAACGGAGACTCATATCCTCGATCGGCCACGAGTAGACCGTATGATTGACGATCCGGTTGTTCTTCAGCGTCGCATTGCAGCGGACGCACGCCGAACCAGCCTGCAAAGCAAAGTCGGATGGTGTACTCATAATAGGGATTGACGACGGGCTGGCCGGTGCGCTGCATTGTGCCTTTGACGCACAGCACCACGCGGACCGGGCCGTTCTCTTCAACAGTCACCGTTGCACTGCCATTCGACGAGCCGAACTGATCGCCAGCCGAGATACCCAGTTCGCTCCAGTCGCCGCTGGTAATGACAAGACCATCGTCGGCACCAGCCGAGATGATCTTCTCGCTCGCGTCGTAATGCCCGTCGCTGTTGGCGTCATAGTAGACCCCGTCGAAGAGTTTAAACGAGGCTTCGTTGATCACCGCCTTGATCGGCCCGGTTGTGACGGTATAGAGATCGCCGTCGATGCTGACGCTGGCCGGGTGCGCCGCGCAGGATTCGTGCCTGTTGTCAGGTAGTAAGTGCTGCTGCCGCCAGCAGCCACGTCAGCCGGGAAGACGACTTGCAGCCATTTGATGCTGTCGTCGTAGTTGGGGCTCCACCAGCGATTAAGCACGGAGAACTGCGCAGGTACAGCGTTGCCGCTGCTGTCCTTGACGCACAGGCCGGACAGACTTGCGAGTTTCCCCACGGCAAAGGGCACGCCGCCGCTGAGGACTTCGCCGCCGCGCGCGATACCGTTGTGCTCTTCGACAATCATAGCAGTGCCGCTACTGCCGCTGGCAGGCAGCACCTGTGGACCGGCCAAGTTGGAGACGTCACTGATCAGACTGCGTTTGACGCCGGTATAAAACTCCGATCCGTCGCCATAGGTTCGGGATGGTACCGCAAAAGTGAAAACGACCGCTGCCAGGGCCAGAACGACGATCAGGCGACTTGCCTGAGCACGCTTGCGATACAGCATCGCACTATTCTCCATAATGGCTGGGCGAGGAACGGGAAGATGTTTGCTATCAGCAACCATTCGGATATCACTACGCAACATGCTGCCTGTTCAACGTAGCCCCAAAAAACTCTGATATGTACGTTGGAGCAATCGGCGTGCCAAAGACGCAGCCAAACAGGCCTGAAGGAATGGGTAATACTTGCAACACACGCTCTGATAAGGCCTTAAAGCGTTTGTTAACGTGCAGAAAAAGAGCAATCGTACGATCCCCTGATTTGTCGCCTGAAACGCAAAGTCAACATCCAGGTGTGCACCTGAGGTGCCTGCACGGGTCGTCGCAACCTTTTGGCAGGGACCATGGCGATCTATAACGCGTTATAGGGCAACAAGATACAATCCATCGCACAAAGCGAGGTCTCCTGTGCTGATGGTGTTGTTCCGGGCCAACACAAGGAGGCCACGGATGGCCACGATTGCACGTTGTTTGAGGGGTGGGGTCAGGCTAACGCTATGCCTTAAGTCCAGCAGCTCTAGCCGGCAAGTTTCTCCTGGATCGCTCTCCTGGCGGTTTCGAGGGCTTCGGAGAGCTTGTCGGGTGCGTTGCCGCCGGCCTGGGCCATGTCGGGCTTGCCGCCGCCTCGGCCACCTACGATCTCGGCGGTGGCTTTGACCAGTTGCCCCGCGTGAAGGCCCTTCTTGATCAGGTCGTCGGTCATGGCGGCCAGGAGGATGACCTTGCCTTCGTCGGCTTTGACGCCTACGAGGATCGCAGCCGAGCCGGCCTTCTTGCGAATGACGTCCAGTACCTCGCGTAGCCGAGCCGGGTCGGCGTTGGGCAGTTCGCCCACAATGATGGACGCACCGTCGATCTTCTCGGCATTGGCCAACAGATCGTCCGTGACGGATTTCAGGTCCTGCGTTGCGCCCTTGGCCAACTGCTTGCGCAGGGTCTGTATCTGGTCCTGAAGGCCCTTGATACGGGCGGGAATCTCGTCGGGAGTGCAGCGCAAGTCGCTGGCGGTCTTGGTAACGATGTCCCGAGTCGCCTGGATGTAGCTTACGGCGACGTCACCTGCCAGGGCGGTAACTCGACGGATGCCCTTCCCGACAGCTTCCTCGGCGGTGATTACAAAGGGACCAGCCTGGCCAGTGCGCTCCAGATGCGTGCCCCCGCACACTCCCTGCTCAGGCCGTCGCCGACCTCAACGACACGGACAACATCGCCGTACTTCTCGCCGAAGAGGGCACGCAAACCCGGCAGTTCCTTGGCATCAGCGATCGGCATCTCCCGCCAGGCAACGGGCAGGTCCTCGTAAATGCTGTCATTGACGAGACGCTCCACCTCGGCAATCTCCTCAGCCGTAAGGGCCTGAGGATGCTCGAAGTCGAACCGCAGCCGCTCGGGATCGACCAGCGAGCCCTTTTGGACCACGTGCTCGCCAAGAACCTTGCGTACCGCCCAGTGCAGCAAATGTGTAGTCGTGTGGTGTCGCGCCGTCTGCTGGCGGATAGGCTCGACCTGCAGTGGGCAAAGCTCGCGGGCTCGATGGAACCATCCGTCACCTTGCCAAGATGAACGACGGCGTCGCCGATCTTGGCGGTATCATCGACCTCGAAAGTACCCGTCGGGCTGGTGATCGTACCGATGTCCCCGATCTGGCCACCCGCCTCAGCGTAGAAACAGGTGCGGTCGAGGACGAGGCCGACCTGCCCTTTGCTCTCGTCGAGGTTGCCCGTAGTGATGAATTTGCCTTCCTCGGCCCACCCGATAGTTCTGCCTTCGGAAACGCGCGTCGACCATTTCTCGCGATCGTCGGTAGCCGGCAGTGCTGCACGTCAAAGGCCTGCATCGCGGCGGTCTTGCCCTTGGTGGCAGCACGATCTCTCTGCCGCTTGGCCTGCATGAGACGATTGAACTCGGCCTCGTCGACATCCAGTTTGTTCTCTTCCGCCATCTGACGGGTAAGATCGACGGGGAAGCCGGCTTCGTCATAGAGACGGAATGCCACGGCGCCGCTGATGAGGCGGGCATTGGCCGACCTTGTGGCATCGACGGCGTCGAAGAACAGTTTCATGCCCCGATCGAGCGTCCGGCCGAAACTGGCCTCTTCGTCCTTGATGATATCGCTGACGCGTGTGACAGCCTTCGGGACGTCAGGGAAGGCGCCGCCGAGGACGTCCGCCACGGTCGGAACCAACTCGTAGATGAAGGGCTTGCTCATGCCGAGATGCTGCCGGCCGAAGCGGGCAGCACGGCGCAGGATGCGACGGAGAACATAGCCGCGTCCTTCGTTGCTGGGCCGGGCGCCGTCAGTGATCGAGATCGTCAGCATGCGGACATGGTCGGCAATAACACGGAAAGCGGTGTCGACGACACGATCGAAATCGGCGGTATATTTCTGCCCCGTCAGCCGGGCGGCATGTTCGATGATCGGGGTAAACAGGTCGGTGTCGTAGTTGCTTTCCTTGCCCTGAAGGATGCGGCAGATGCGTTCAAGACCGGCACCGGTGTCAATATGCCTGGCGGGCAGCGGCGAGAGTTTGCCGTCAAGATTGCGGTTGTACTGCATGAACACGAGATTCCACAATTCCATAACACGGGCATCACCGGCGTTGACCAGGCTGTGGCCCGACTTGTCAGGCGTGGTGTCGATGTGAATCTCACTGCATGGACCGCAGGGACCGGTGGCGCCCATCTCCCAGAAGTTGTCCTTCTTGGAGCCGGCGTGGATGTGCGAGGGGTCGATATCCGTATGGTCGCACCAGAGCTCGCCGGGCCTCGTCATCGGCCGCCAGGCCTTCGTGCTCGTCCCCGCCGAAGACGGTAACGTGCAGGCGGCTCTTGTCGATGCCGTAGACGGTAGTGAGCAGCTCCCATGCCCACTCGATGGCTTCCTTCTTGAAATAATCGCCGAACGACCAGTTGCCGAGCATCTCGAAGAAGGTGTGGTGGTAACCGTCCCGGCCGACCTCCTCCAGGTCATTGTGCTTGCCGGAAACGCGGATGCACTTCTGGGTGTCGACTGCGCGGGTGTAGGGCCGGCTGCCGGCTCCGAGGAAGACATCCTTGAACTGGTTCATCCCGGCGTTGGTGAACATCAGCGTCGGATCGTCGGTCGGAACCGACGAGCTCGACGGGACATAGGAGTGCCCGCGCTGGACGAAAAAGTCGATGAAGGCCTGACGTATTTCTCTACTGGTCATAATCATCGCACCACAGTTAGCACATGTATAATCAGTCTGATCCCACCGCCGAACATTTCAATCGCCCCTATGGGGAGTAACGGCAAGAGCAAGGACCGGCACTGCACACCGAGCAGATTATTGCGAGATTCTCGCTCGGTTTCCAGCGATCTAGCTGGAACGGAGGTCCTTGGCAATCAAGTCAGCCACCTTCTCACCCGAGAGCAACATACCGCCGAAGATCGGGCCCATGCGCGGGCCGCCGAACGCTGCACAAACGGACATTCCGGCGGCGTAAAGGCCGGGGTAAACCAAGCCGGTCTTCTCGACGACAAACTGCTCGCCGAGGTCGGCATCCATGGGGCCTTCGCCGATCAGCTTGCCGGTACTCGTGTTGAAGTCTGAGCCCGCGTTTCTGCAAAGCAGCGGCGACGACCATGTCGTGGCCGGTCTGGTCGATGACGACCTTGGCGCCCAGCGTGATCGGATCGACCGGCAACGGAACGGCACCAAAGTGGGTACGGTTGACGACCAGGCCGGTCACGCGGTCCTTCTGGACGCGAACGTCTTCTATATTCATCAGCGTAAGCAGGTGCGCGCCGGCGCGAACGGCGCCGACGCACAACGCACAGGCCAGTTCCGTGGCCTCCACGGTAAGCAGGCCGTCAGCAGTCGACTGGTACCGGATGCCGAACTTGTCGAGAACGTGGCGGGCTTCCGGCTGGATGACGACGATCGGCATCATCAGGCCGCCGCCCCAGATGCCGCCGCCGATACTCAGACGTTTTTCGATGATCGAAACTTTGAAGCCCTGCTCGGCGAGAATCGCCGCGGCGACCATGCCGGAGGGCCCTGCCCCGGCGATAAGGACGTCGACGTCAAGGGCGTCGAGGAGTTTGGCGTTGTAGGTCTCGACGATAGCCCGGGAGACCGCTATATCGTTGATCGACATTCGGGTTCGCTCCTGCTTCTTCATGTCCGATAATCAGACCGCTTTCAGTCTTCCTGCATTGTCTCACTAGCTGGAGCGACGAACAGGGGCCCCTGAGGCACACCGGCCAGCAAGAACGGAGAGTATAGAGGAAAACGGCGGGTGGCGGCAAATGCGCGCGCTCTTGGGACTTCGGGCATGGCGGCCTTGCATGTGCCCCCGGGGACGCAAGGGGTCGCTAAGCCGCAGATGCAATGATTGGACCAGTCGGCGGCTACAGTCTTGCCAGGCGGCTTTTCGGCGTGCGGATCCCCTGCCTGGCGGGCGGAGGCGGGCCGCTTCGGCCAACTCTCCGCCCGAGCCTGCGAGCAACAGCCGGCACCGGCGCGGTGGCTTGCTTGCCACGCCGCCGAGGAAACCCCATGCTACTGGTCCCAGTTAGCCACCAGCATCTGCAGATCGCCGACGTTGACGTAGGTATCAGCCGTCAGATCGGCGGCGGCATTGTAGCCGGCGTCGCCGTGGTGGGTGGCCCAGGCTACGGCGAGCGCCTGCAGGTCGCCGACGTTGACGTTGCCGTCAAAGTCGATGTCAGCCGCCTTAAAAACCGGCGCAAAGGCCCAGCGAGGATCAGACGATCCTGAACTGACCGGTACCTGGGAGTCGATCCAGCCGAACGCAGCCGGGCCATTCCCGAAATTGGAGACCAGGGCCAGCACCCCACGAGCGTGGTACCTGTTGTCGTCACTACCGATACCACCATCCCAGCCGGTCGGTCCGACCTTATCGACGAAGCCATTGTTGACGTCAGCCCAGGTCAGGTAGGGGACGGCGTTGCCGCTGGCATCCTTCCCTTTGACGGGCAGGGCGTAGGGCATGCCACGGAAACGATTCCAGCCGGGCCAGTCCGTGAAGCGGTCGATCAGCCCCTTGCCGCCCCAGTGGACCAGATCCAATGTGGGATAGCCCAGCCGGAAGGCATGAACGAATGACCACGTAAGGAAATCATCCTGCCAGGGGCCCGAGGCATAGCTGCAGGTCGTTTGATCTATGGTCGATTGGTCCACGTAGTTGCTCGTACCGTAGGTGCGGACGGTCGGATAGTCCATCCCATAATACATGGACTCGTATTTCTCGATGTTGTTGGCGATCTTGTCGTCCAGGTAGGACTTCTCTGGCATGCTGACCGGGGTCAAGACAGCCGCATCAACCAGGTTGCGCAAGGCCCAGGCATTGCCCCGGACCTGGCCGAGAATCCAACCCTTCGTGCCACCGCGGTACTCGTGGTTGCTGCAGCCCACATCGTAACATGCCCAGAAGTGCATCTCCTCCAAATAATAGAGGTCGCCGGCAAGCAGATACGGTACGTAGGCCAAGGACGGCTGGTGCGCCCGATCGACATACCATGGGGTGGCCGTGGCGCCGATCGCGGCGGGGAATCTGTCGGCCGGCCAAGTGCCCGAATAGTCGAACCAGTCAAACCAGATCGTCGGACGGTCGTCGATCGAGACGGGGTGGCGGTAGAAAGATCGGGCCGGATCGGTCTCACGATAGTGAACCGGGATGGAACCGGACAGATCGCCCTGTGTGCAGGTAATCTCAGCCAGCCGGTAATCCATGCTGCACAGGTACTGGCTGGTCCACATCGGGTACGGGCCGATCTCCTGCCGGCCGCCGGTTGTCGGGAAGTATAGCGTTACGGATCCCGCGTCCATGACGTCATGTTGTGAATGACTCCAGACTGTATATGCGCTATCGACGGTGGTGGCGGGGACGGTAATAGATGGATCGTAGTTGGGGATAAGCCCCGTCCTGCTCATATAAGACCGATTGTAACGGATCTCGATCTGCGGCAAGTATGGATGCTGCCAGAAGACCTTGCGCCAGCGGGTACTCGCGTACTGCTCCAGATCAGTCTTCTGGAACACGGTCACCGGATCGATCCGGCCGAGATCCAGGGCGGCGTCATAGGTAATGTTGCCCCGGGCATTGATCCAGCAGTTCTCAACCACGGTGTCGATACGGATTGCGGCGGCGGCTGGATAGACCCGGACGCGATAGGAGACGTTGAGCTGGTTGGCCACGTTCACGTCCCAGTCCCGGATAATGAATTCCGTTGCGATATCGCCCTTCATCCAATATTCGGGACTGGCGATGCCCTCCAGCAATTGCCGGGCGGAGACGCTTGTATGGGTATCATTGATCGTGAACCGAAGAGAGGCCTCGAAGTCGCTGGCGAGCAATTGGTCTTTGGTAACCGAGCCGGCGTTATAATTCGGGCCACCAGCCAGGATATCAATGGGAAGCGACTCGTCCGCCTGCAATTCCGGAATGACGAACGAGACCAGTGCGTGACGGATACTGCCGTCCGGCCAGAGTACCTTGACGTCGGTCTGTGTGGGCAGAATGAGGCCGCCGGCGCGGACAGTGACATTGCCTGTCACGTCGCCCTTGCAGAAGACCATCGACAGGGTGATCGGGTAGTTGCTGGTGGTTACGCCGGCCTTCTCGACGATGCTCATGGTGGTGACGACCGGAAGATCAGGGAAGGTGTCGGTCGTACAGGAGGCCACATTCGATAATTCGGAGATATTCCCCTGCGCGTCGGCCGTCTTGACCGCGAAATAGTATTGGGTATCCGGCTGCAGGTCGTATACCGTCAGGTTCTCGGCAGCCGCTGCCGCCTGCGGCGGGACCAGGCAGGGAACGTGAGTAGCGTCAGACCAGTTTGCGTCCGTGATCGGGGCCGTCGAATAGCGAACGTCGTAGGCCGCAGCCGTGCCCGTATTGCCGTCGTTTCCAGGCGCCGTCCAGGCAAGACGGACGCTGAGGGCATCGTTGCCTGAGATTGCCAGATCCGTAATCGTGCCTGGCGCGGAGTTGTCCACGGAGAGGGTGGTTCCGGAGGCGATATTGGACAGGGCGGAGACGTTGTCAAAGTCGTCGTAGACCTTCACGCCGAAGTAATACGTCGTTTCCGGACTCAGGCCGGTAACAGGAAGCGTTTCCATATACATTGGCGGCTGCGGCGAGAGCGATTGGTCCACCAGGGTCGCCTCTGCGAAGTTGGCGTCCGTCAACGGCGAGGTCGAGTAACGGACTTCATACCGGCTGGCAGAGCCTGCCATGGCGTCATCGCCGGTAGCCGACCATTGCAGGTCCAGGCGGTCAGGCTGGCGTGCGGCAACCGAAAGGTCCGTGACTCCAGACGGCGCGGTCACGTCATGCACGGGCGTCGTTGCACTGGCAACGTTAGACAGGTTGCTGACCTGGCTGGCGGTATCGGTGCTCTTGAGGGCGAAGTAGAACGTAGTGTCCTCGGACAGCCCGGTGACGAGCAATGTTTCCGACGCGCCGGGTGCGCCTGGCACGGGAGGATTGGCAACGGAGGTCGCGGCATCCCAGTTGCTCTCGGTGATCGGGTCCGTGGAATAGCGGATGTCATAGCTGGCAGCCGTGTCACCTGTCTCAGGATTGGCTGGCGGGGCAGTCCATGTAAGGGTAACACGGTCCCACTGGGGATCGGAAGCAACAAGGTCAACGACATTGACGTTGGGAACGATCGTCAGGATAAGCTCGGGGCTATGGTCGGGGTCGGTTTCGAGACGCTCCCGGGCGCCGCAGCGAGCAGTTTGAAGCGTGTCTGTAGGAGTCCAGACGGCCATCCCATCGTTTTCGAGGCTGCCGTCGGCCCATCCGTTGAGTATGGCAACACCTTCCGCTGTGAAGTTCAACCGAGCCAGAGGCGTCCCTAACGAGTAAATCTCCAGAGGCTTGGACCAATCCTGGTCGACCATGAGCCGGTCCAGGACATCCGTCCCAATCCCCCTGGCGCCGGGCTGGTCCCAAGGCACGCCATCCGTGGCAACGGTGACGCCAGTCCAGCCGGTACTGACAAGGTCCGGATACTGGTCGGCCAGTCCGACCGCCGTGACCTCCTTGAAGAGATAGACGGCATCGCCTATCGAGGCCGGCCCCCAGGGGAAGGCCCCGCTGCCGACGAGTCCGTCATAGGTGCCGATGCCTTCCTGCCAGGGGCCGGCCATCGGATAGGCGACGACATGGAAATCAAAAGAGTAGAGACGGCTGTTGCCTTCCTTGATCTGCAGGACGGCACTCTGGATCGTTTCGTGGGGACCGAGCACCCCAGTCAGATCAAACTTCAGCAGCGCTGTCTCCGCCGCGCCAATGTCAAAACGCCCGCCGGCGCCGCGATTGTCTCGGCCATTCGCGCCGTATAAACCCGAATCAGCGACCACCGGCAACGTGACCTCCCTGGAGGTCTGGCCGGCAGCGAAATTCGGCAACATGACAACAAAGGCAGCCACTGCGGCGAACATCAGCCGCAAACCTCTGATGCGGTCTACAAGGCCCAACTGGCGTAAGAGTACGATCATCTGAAAAAGCCCCTTCCTCAAATAACAGCCCCCGCTTGACCGCAGCGAGGACCGGCACATCTCTGCAACTGCGGAGGCAGCCACAGAATCGATCCGATATCAGACCATTAAGGCAACATCCCTGCATTTTCCATGCCAGCGGCATGCCACAAAAACAGTGCCACAGGAACACAAGACTGTAACTATTGTTACGGCAAAAGGTTACCGTGCAAAACCATCCATAGATAGAGGTAGATGCGCGGCGAGTTCCCTTCGGATATG
Source organism: uncultured Planctomycetota bacterium (assembly GCA_963787325.1). Classification (GTDB taxonomy): domain Bacteria; phylum Planctomycetota; class Phycisphaerae; order UBA1845; family JANYLN01; genus CAWBCK01. The sequence continues at coordinate 2,387,916 of CAWBCK010000005.1, read as the reverse complement.
GCGATCCCCCTGGGGAACACTTGGTATACACCATACGGAATCGCAGCGCAACCCTTGGTTTTATAGCATGTTACGCGCATAACCGTTCACCCTCGTCGGCGACAGGATGATTACGGTCTTCAACATTCGGCGCTGCCGAACAGCCCCTGTTGCTCCCAGTTGGCGACGAGCATCTGAAGGTCGCCGACGTTGATGTACGTATCGCCAGTAACATCCGCGGCCGTGTCGAAGCTGGCATCGCCGTAATGACAACGGCCATCCGCTGAAGCGCTCCTTCGCTACTGATCCCAGTTCGCAACCAGCGTCTGCAGGTCGCCCACGTTGACATGCAGATCGGCGTTGAGATCGGCGGCCGCGATGAAGCCAGCGCTGCCGTAGCCTGAGCCCCACGCAGCAGCCAGAGCCTGGAGGTCGCCGACGTTGACATAACCATCGAGGTCGGCGTCCCCGGCCTTGTATTGCGGAGCAAAGGCCCAGCGGGGATCGCCGGCAAAGACGCTGACAGGCATCTGCTCACGGAACCAGCCGGATACCGCCGGGCCATTGCCGATGTTCGAAACCAGACAGATCAGACCGCGAGCGGCCGCTGTATAGCTGTTCGGGTTCGTGCCATCGCCGCCGAAACTGGTGTGGAACGTCTTGTCTGAAAACCCATTGTGTACGTCCGCCCAGGTCAGATACGGCGCAGGGTTGCCTTCGGCATCCTTGCCCCGAACGGGCATGGCATAGGGGGCGCCGCGGAAGCGGTCCCAGCCCCGCCAGTCGGTGAAGCGATCGATGACGCCCTTGCCACCCCAATGGGCCAGGTCCAGGGCCGGATAGCCCTGCTGCAAGGCATGGAGGAAGGACCAGGTCAGATAGTCGTCCTGCCAAATGCCCGAGGCGCCTCCGCACGCAGTCTGATCGATCGACGACTCGCCCGTATAGCCGCCGGAGGAATAGCTGCGCACGGTCGGCCAGTTGGCGTTGGCAATGTAGACTGTCTTCCACCGCTCGATGTTGTTGGCAATCTTTTCTTCAAGGTAGGCCCTTTCCGGCATGTCCGCGGGGGTCATCGCAGCCGCGTCGACGATATTGCGGAAGGCCCAGGCGTTACCGCGGATCTGCTCAACGATCCAGCATTTCGTGCCGCCGCGATACTGCCAGTTACTGGCACCCAAGTCGAAACAGGCCCAGAACTGCATCTCTTCAAGATAATAGAGGTCGCCGGTCATAAGGTAGGGGATGTAGGCCAGTGACGGCTGGTGGGGCAATTCCACCGTCCAGGGGTCTGTCAGATCGCCGACCGCCGGCGGGAACTGGTCTTGCTTGGCGATGAACTGGTCTTTGATGTAGCCCACGTCCACCTGGGTAGTCCAGATCGTCGGACGGTCGTCCACCTTTATCGGGTGCTGGTAGAAGGAGCGGGCTGGATCGGACTCGCGGAAGTGCATCGGACACGTACCCGACAGGTCGCCATAATTGATTGTCACTTCCGCCATCCGGTAGTCCATGCTGCACAGATAGAGGCTGGCGAAGCGCGGGTAGGGACCGATCTCGTCGCGGCCACCGGTCGTCGGGAAGTACTTGGTCAAACCGCCGCCATCCATGATGTCGTGGGCCGTGGCGTTCCATGTGTTGTACTGATTGGTGATAGCGGTAGCGGAGACGACCAGCGAGCTGTCGTAGTTGGGCACAGCGCCGGTGCTGGCCAGATAGGGCAGGTCGTAGCGGACCTCGATCTGCGGCGGGGTCAGTCCCTGCCAGAAGACCTTGTGCCAGCGCGAATCGTGCCATTGCGTAAAGTCGGTCTTGCTGAAGACCACCTGCGGATTCGACAGGCCCAGCGACAGCGTGAAGTCATAGGTGATGTTGCCGCGGGCATCGACCCAGTCGTTGTCAACGACGGTGGAGACGCGGATGTAGCCGGCTGTCGGGTAGACCCGCACGCGGTAGGAGACGTTCAGCTGGCCAGCGACATTCGTGTTCCAGTCGCGAAGGACGAACTCGCTGACGATCGCGCCCTTGGCCCAATAGCGCGGGTCGGCTGTGTTCTGCAGGATCTGGCGGGCGGAGACGTTGGTCGTGGTTCCTGCCACCGTGATCGCCATATTGGCCTCGAAGTCACTGGCGAGCAGCTGGTCCTTTGTCATCCCTGTGGTGTTGCAGCCAAGCCCGCCGGCGAGCAGCTCGACCGTTACCTGGCTGTCGGCCTGAAGGCTCGGCAGGATGAACGAGACCAAGGCGTGGCGAACGGAGCCGTCCGGCCAGCGGACCTTCACGTCGGTCTGGGTTGCAAAGGCAGCGCCATCCACCCGAGCGATGACGTTGTCGGCCACGTCGCCCTTCCTGAAAACCATCGACAGCGTCACAGGGTAGTTGGTTGTTGTAACGCCGGCCTTTTCGACGATCGTCAACGAGGTCACGACCGGCAGCGGCGGCAGCGGGGCGGTTGTGAAACTGGCGACATTGGACAGGCCGCTCGTATTGCCTTCCTCGTCGGCCACCTTCAGGGCGAAGTAGTAGGTCATGCTCGGTTGGAGGGCCGGGACGACAAACGTTTCCGTTGAGCCAGCGACTTGCGGGGTCGGCACGTTGAGAACAACATTGGCGGAGCTCCAACCGGCCTCGTCGATCATGGCGGTGCTGTAGCGAACTTCGTAGAGGGTGGCCGTCCCGGTATTGGCATCGTCCCCGCTGGAGGTCCAGGTCAGCGTCGCACTGAATGCGTCACTGCCGCCGGCGGTGAGGTCTGTAACGCTGGCCGGCGCGGTCACGTCCGGCGGCAGGGTCGCCTGTTCGACCACGTTGGACAGCGCCGACCAGTTGGGCGTCTCATCGGCGACCTTCATCGCAAAATGGTAGGTCGTACCAGGCGTCAGACCGGTGACAACAAACGTCTCTGTCTGGCCGGCGGGACTGGGTGCCAGGCCTTGGGCCACGACAGCGGCTGAGGCGAAGTTCGCATCGTCGATGGGATCGGTGCTCATGCGAATGTCATAGGTGCTGGCCGTACCTGTTGTGCCATCGTCACCGGTAGTTGTCCATGCGAGCGTCAGCGAGCGGTTGTTGATATCGACAACGCGGAGGTCCGTCACAGCTGCGGGGGCGGTGACGTCAGGGATCAGCGTATCAGCCGTAACCAGGTTGGACAGCCCGCTGATATTGCTCCCGAGGTCCACCGACTTGATCGCGAAATAGTATGTCGTCGCCGGATTCAGGCCGGTAACGGTGAAGCTCTCGGCGCTATCGGGGGCCGCGGGCACCAGGTTTTGGGGAACCGGTGTGGCGGCAGCGAAGCTGGCGTCGCTGACCGGATCGGTGGAATAGCGGATATCGTAGCTCGTGGCGGCGTTGCCGGGGTTCATCGCATCACGCGGAGCAGACCAGGTCAGCGCAACTGAGGTCAGCTGCGGGTTGCCGGCAACGAGATCCGCGATGGCACTCGGCGGCGTATCCGGGTTCAGCACGGTCAGGGTGTAACTGCCGGAACCGACGACGTAGTCGGGGAAATCGGCCTGCGTGTAAACACCCGCCGGAATCACGGCCCCGTCAATCGTCAGGCTGTTAACCATCTGGTTTGCAGCCATCATGATCGTCCCACATGTCCCGCTGCCAGCATCGCGAAGCAGAACCAGGTCGGTACCGATGTTCAAAGACGTGCCGGTGCTGAGCCGTAACAGTCCGGAGCCTGCGCTGTAGCCTGCTGGATAGACCGATAGTGTACCGGCCGGCAGCTGCCCGCCGGAAGTCACCGAGACGATGCCTTTGACGTCGGTTCCGCCGGTCCAGTTCTGCACTGCCCCGAAGCTTAGGATACTGTTGCTCGTGCTGCCGGCATCGTTCAACACCGCCTTGCCGGGCCCCGTGATGCCGGTATTGATCGAAAACGCATTGCCGTAATAACCGCCGCCAGCCACGATATTCGACGTGCTGGAGATCGTGATCGTGTTGGTTGCATCGACCTTGCGAGGCGAGTGGTCATACGTCAGTGAGCCGCCGCAAAGGTCCCACACCTCGTTTGTCACCGTGCTGCCCACGATCAACGAGCCGCCCGTAACGCTGATCGTGCCATGCGTGTAGTCTCCGGAGACACTGAGCACGAGCCGACCGCTCGGGATATTCACCGGCCCGGTGCCGAGGCCGCCGAGATTGGTGATGTAGTTCGTGGCGCCGAGGACGTCGGTACCGCCGCTGTAGGTGTTGGCCGCGGAGATATTGGTTCTGTCCAGCGCACTGCCGCCGGCAGTGGCGGGATAGCCGGTGAGAGTCAGCTTGCGCGGCGTTGTGTCCTCGGAAACCGCGCCACTCATGGTGAAACTGCGATTGCTGTTGCCGTGGGTGTTCTGAATAACCGAGTCCGCGGTCAGCAGGACATCGCCAGACACGACGGGGTTTGGATCGCCCAGAGAAGCGATTGTCCCGCCGTTCAGCACAAAATCGTTGGCATTGGACGCAGTGAAAAAGGCCGTGCCGCCAGCGTCCACGCGGATGACATCCGGGGCAGGAGATAAAGTGACATTAATGCTGGGCCTGCCGGAATCGATAACAGCCATATCACCCGCGACGGGTAATACCCCTCCCAGCCAGTTTGCCGCGACATCCCAGTTACCGGTGCCGCCGCCCCATGTGATCCCGGCCGCCTGCAGCGGGACCGCCAGCAGCCAGACCGCAAGAACCAATCCCGACCAGCCAATACTCATACGCTTCATCTGTCTTTTTCCCCTCATGGCGCAACTGACAGGCCAGACGACAAGCACTTCCCGGCCTTTCATGAAGGGATAAGCAAGTTGGATGCCAGCGACGGCAACCCAGAAAGGGGTACTCCATCGCCATGCGCGCAAGTGTCTCCACAATAAACACTTACACACGCTCCCCCGGCACATGAACGGGATCGCATCCTGGGGATGTCGAAAACGAGGCATGCTCCGCAATGTGAACGTCTGGTGTACACCGGCTGGCCGTTTCAGCCATAACACCTTACACTGCCAGATGTTACATTGATGGCACGGATGTAGACGCCCGGCCCGGCGTCTACACAGATCACCGGGTGATCGCCATGTTCGCCTCGAAGTCGCTGGCGAGCAGCTGGTCCTTCGTCATCCGCGTGGTATTGCAGGTGCTGCCGTCGCCGCCGGCAAGCAGATCGACGGTCACCTGGCCATTGGCCTGCAGGCTCGACAGCATGAACGAAACCAGCGCGTGGCGGACAGAACGGTCCGACCAGCGGACCTTCACATCCGTCTGTGTGGCCAGGTCCGTACCGTCTACACGGGCGATTGCGTCGTACTACAACCGCCCGCCTTCGACCAGAAGCGAACATCGGCGCTCAGCACCGGAAACCAACAGCGCCGCGGACCTTTTGAGGTCCGCGGCGCCGGTTCTTAACAGGCGTTCCCGCAGGGGAAGCCCAGGGAGGAAACCTGATTCAACGAAACCCGATTCGGGCTACGAGTTCCAGTGGGTTGCCAGGATCAGCAGATCCCCGACGTTGACAGTGCCGTTGCTGTCGAAGTCACACTCCGGGTCCCAGTTCCACCAGCCGCCCCCGCCGTCGCTGCCCCAGGCGGCGACCAGCCGTTGAAGGTCGCCTACGTTGACGTACCCGTCGTCGTTGACATCCGCTATCTTGCGAGGCGGAAGCGTTGTGGCCACCGCCACGTTCGACAGCGGCGACGCCTGGTCGATGGCATCGTAAACAACGAGGGCAAAACTGTAGGTCGTACCCGCTGTAAGCCCGCTCAGGGTAAACGCCTCCGTACTGCCGGCCGGCTGCGGAGATGAAACACCCGCTATCGGCGTAGCAGCATTGAACGACGCCATGTCCGTGATCTCGCCCGTGCTGTAACGCAGGTCGTAACTGGTTGCCGTGCCAATTGCGCCGTCTTCGCCCGTAGCCGTCCAGTTCAGTTGTAGACTCTCGCGGGCAATGCACGAATGGCAGACCATCAGGTCCATTACCGCTGCCGGCGGGGTGTCAGTCAGCGTCTGCGCGGTAACGACATTGGACAGGCCTGACGGGTTGCCGCTTTCATCGTAGGCCATGATGGCAAAGCAGTAAGTCTGCCCGGCGGTCAGGCCGGAGACGGTGAACTGTTCGGCGTTGCCAGCAGCCTGCGGAACGGGCAGGCTCTCAACCGACGTGGCCGCATTGAATGAGGATTCATCCGTAATCGGGCTCATGCTGTAGCGCAGGTCATAGCGGCTGGCCTGGCCAAACACCCCGTCATCGCCGGTGGCAGTCCAGGAGAGCGGCATGCTGTTTCTTCCGGGAATACCGGCAGCAAGATCCGTAATCGGCGCGGGCGCTCCGCATCCGGCTGAACGATCTGCATGACGATCGACTCCGTCCTGGGCACCTTGTCGCCGCCGGTGGTGATAGTGAAGGTACTCGGGCTGGTAGCAGTAGTCATATCGAACTGCTTCGGGATGGTCCAGCCGCCGCCGTCATACTCCTTCCACTTGTAGACAACGCGCAGGACATTGCCGCTGGCGGCCAGCTCGGCCGGATTGTCGAAGGTCACCGTGATATGGTTGACGCCCTTGTCCAGATAGGCCATGGCGCCCTTGTTGTGCTCGAAGATCGTCGTGACGACAAAGTTCGAGACGCCGGCATCGCCTAAGGCACTCGCGGCCTTCATCTGCACCTTGATATACCAGGTCTGCCACAAGCCGAAGACATTGGCTCGAAGCGAGCGGTTGGCGACGTGCGTAGTACCCACACTCGTGGCCGACCAGGCCTGCGTCCAGGCCGCCCCGTCCTTGGAAACGAGCACATTGCAGTAATCGCTGGAGGTGTTCTTGACGAAGTCGCCGCTGAAATTGGCATCAGTGATATAGAACGGCACGGAGATCTTGAACACTGCCTCTCCTTCGACACCGACAGTAGCAGGGTGCAGATCGGGCGTGATCGCGTCGTCCTGATAGGCCGCGATGTCGTGGCTGGCCGGATCGAGCAGACTCCTGGTAGGCGGCACTGTGGAAGTCAGGAGCAAGGGTGTCGGTGCCGTTGGCCCAACGGCGGTAGGTCGCCTTATTAATAATGTAGGACAGCGATGCGCCATAGGGCTCCCAATAGGGCCAGTTGACGTAATCCTTCCAGTCGTTCTGGCACTCGTGGTGATAGGGAGGATCGGCGCCAGGCATGGAATCGGCATCGTTGTTGGAGGTGGGGCGCTGATTCTGCCAGGCTTCCCAGGTGCGGTCGAAGGTCTGGCCGATGCGCAGATCCATATCGCCGGTCCAGGTCCCATCCGGGACACTGCTTCCCATCGCGCTGTAATGGTTGACGGCATCCTGGTACCAGGGAATGTCGTCACCGCAAAGCAGGAAGCCCGGGCAGGCACGACCATCAGCCACGGCGTCGGCCAGCACGTGATCACTCGAAGTAATGTCCTCGCAACTTGCGATCGTGCGCGGGGTACCCAAGTTGTAAACATACATCGTGGTCATTGTGTCGAAGAGGTGCCAACCGCCGTCGTACTGCAGCTCATAGACCCAGTGGCCCGGCAGGTTGATTACGCGCTGCGTGAAGCCTGCGGCCTGGGCGATCTGGCGGGCCTGAGAAGCATGCCTGCCGCACAGAGACCAGCCAAAGACGTTCTGGTTGTACGAAGCATCGCCAATGTCGCCGCCAATGCCGGGCGGTTCGACGGCCCAGTGATACAGGCGTCGCTTCTGATTGTTATAGATGTTGATAGCCTTTTGCTCGTCGTTGGTGGGAAGGACAACCCCGTCTGGTGTATAAGCATTGACGTAGGTAGCCCCCATCGTATCGAGGGTGTGCGTATCCGCGACGCGGTCGTTGACGAGCCATGGATTGTGAACCGTGACGGGCACGATGGGCGGTCGGGTGGTTTCGGTTACAACATTCGACAGATCCGACACGTTGGTCGGCTCGGCACAGTCGTAGGAGCGGATGGCAAAGTAATAGGTGGTACTGGCGTCAAGGCCGGTAAGCACGTAGCGATCCGTCGTGCCTGCGGCACCGGGAACCGGTTCGCTGTCGACCTGGGTAGCGCTGTCCCAATTGGCTTCGGTGATCGGGTTTACAGAGTAGCGGATATCGTAGCCGTCCAGGCCGGCAGTGCCGACATCGGCAGGAACCGTCCAGGACAGGTAGGCTACGTGGATGTCAGGAACAACGTGCAGATCCGTGACAGCCACGGGCGCCATCGTATCTTCGGCGGACGTCGTGAAACTGACCACGTTGGATAGAACCGAGAAGTTGGGGACTTCATCGCCGACCTTGATCGCCGCATAGTAGGTGGTCGAGGGACTCAGACCCGTCACAATCACGGTCTCCGGCGAACCGGCCGTGCTCGGCATCGGCAGGCCGGACACGGGCGTCGCAGCGGCAAAGGATGCGTCATCGACGATCGGCGACTCGCCGTAGCGAAGGTCGTAGGTTGTGGCCAGATCGGTCATCCCGTCGTCACCCGTAGCCGACCAGGAGAAGGTCACGCGATTCGGCTTGATGTTTCCGGCAGCAAGATCGCCGACGGCAGCGGGAGCAACGGTATCAAGCAGGTTGGTGGTCACAAACGCGATGTTGGACAAGGGGGCGACGTTGCCGTAGGCATCGACGGCCTTGAGAGCAAAGTAGTAGCCGGTGTTGGCCTCCAGGCCCGTAACGGTAAAGTCCTGCGTCTGGCCGGCGGCCAGTGGCGCGGGTTCGTCGCTGACCTGGGTAGCGCTGTCCCAGTTGGTATCGTCGATGGAGGAAGTACTGTAACGAATGTCATAGCCGACGGCGGCCCCTTGCAGACCATGGTCATCGGTGGGCGCGGTCCAGGAGAGTGCCACACTGAACCAGTCGGCAGGCGACCCGGCGAGATCCGTCACGGCCGTCGGGGCCTCATCGACGATCTTCCATGCATGAATGACGGTCGGCTGCATGTAGGCGCCTTCAACGCCATACAGGATCTGATGGCCGGGGTCATAGGCCAGACCATAAAGCATCTGGGCCACGAGCAGTTTGTTTTGAACGGACAACGTCTTGTAGGGTTGCGGGTCGTAGGGAGCGACGGGATTCTCGAGATCAGCCGCATTAATGAACCAGAGAGTAGCCTCAGACGTGGCCGCAGGTTTGCCGCCGACCACGAAGTCTGCCTCACCGCCGACCCTGACCCAGGCAACCGAGCCTACGGGGTCACCATAGTTGTAGCCATCCATGGGATTGTCGTTGGTGTAGGCGAGCAGATCGCCTCGCGTTATGGGAGTATTCCACGGATCCAGCGAGTGAAGCCGAATGCCATACTGGTAGCCAGCGGAAATAATATTCCTGCCGTTGGCGTAGTCATTGGCCCATGCGGTCGGAACCTCGCAGAGGCCGGAGCCGACATTGCTCCACGGAGGAGCAAGATTGGCGGCGGACTGGTCCGTTCCGTCGGGATTGCAGGAGTGAAAAGCCGCCTGAGCGCCTCCGGAAGCCGCATTGCAGTAGTAGAGCCGATTGTCGGTGGAACGAAGGCACATGCCGGTTGCTGAACCGTTGAGCGTGAAGTGGTTCAGCGTCGTCCCGGAATTCAGCGTGCTCGGATCCCCGGTATCAAGCAGGGACGGAATCGCAACTTCATAGACATTCCCCGTTGACGAAGAATAGTAGAGGGAGCCGTTGCCCCCGTCGCCAGTCGGCCTGAACGTCAGATCGCCGTTGTAGACTCCCTTTGTAACTCGAAATGCCCCCAGATACTCAAGGCTGATATCGGCCTGAGCGGTAGCGCACAAGCCCAAGAGCAAGAGACTGCCTGCCAAGACACGCGACACAATCTTCATAGATAACGCTCCCCATGCACTGATAAACCCGGCGGGCCCCTGAGGCCCAACGTGAAGCCACAACTCCCTTCCCTCTCGCAACAAGTTCGCTCTGCGATGCGTCGCAGAAAGAGGCGCCAACTGACGCCGACGGCCATAAGTAGCAACTCGCGTGCCAGCAACCGCATCGCGGCGCAGAAACGGACGCCCGTTGCAGACATAACGCCTGTAGCAGAAGCCACTTACGTTCATACAAGGAATTTACAGTGCCAAGCAGCGTCACCCGTACCTGATATAGCGCCAGCATTTCCCTAAGAAACATTTGGCATATACCAAGCCGGATAAGATACGTAAGACCTTTACAGCAAATACGTTAGAAATGACAGCCCGCCCGTGGCCATGTCGGCGCAGAGAACATGCGTTGACCAGATGGCACATCCCTGCCGCGTGGCTGGACGGCGCAGCAGGCCGAACAGAGGACAACGCCGCAGGTCTTTTCAGGCCCGCGGCGCTCGTTCTTATCAGGCATTCCCACACGGGATGCCTAGGGAGGTCACCAGATGCCCGAGACAGTACAGCAATGCCCGAAAACTACGAGTTCCAGTGAGCCACCAGGATCTGCAGGTCGCCAATGTTGATGGAGCCGTCACCGTCGAAGTCGCAATCCGGATCCCAAGTCCACCAGCCGCCCTGGTCGTCACTGCCCCAGGCAGTGATCACTCGCTGCAGGTCGCCGACGTTGATATACCCGTCGTCGTTGACGTCGCCGGTCTTGCGAGGTGCAAGCGTCGTCGCCACCGCCACGTTCGACAGCGGCGAGGCCTGGCCGATAGCGTCATAGACCACCAACGCGAAGTTGTAGGTGGTGCCAGCCGTGAGACCCGTCAGCGTGAAGGCCTCCGTGCTGCCGGCCGGCTGTGGGCTCGAGACGCCAGTTACCGGCGTCGCGGCGTTGAACGACGCCATGTCCGTGATCTCGCCCGTGCTGTAACGCAGGTCGTAACTCGTCGCCATACCGATCGTGCCGTCTTCGCCCGTCGCCGTCCAGTTCAACTGCAGGCTCTCGCGAGTGATGCACGAACTGCACGCCATCAGGTCCGTCACGGCCGCCGGGACCGAGTCCACCAGCGTCTGCACACTGACTACGTTGGACAGACCGGATGCCTGGTTGGCGGCATCGTAAACGACCAACGCAAAGTTGTAAGTGCTTCCAGCGGTCAGGCCACTGACCGTCACCTGCTCGGCTGTACCGGAGCCTTGCGGAGCCGGAAGACCCGTTACCGGCGTGGCGGCACCAAAGGCCGTCATGTCGACGATCGGGCTGGTGCTGTAACGCAGGTCGTAACTGGACGCCGTGCCGTTGGTGCCGTCTTCGCCCGTGGCCGTCCATGCTATCTGCACGCTGGTCTTGCTGATGCTGCCAGCCGGGGCCGACAGATCAGTGACAGCCGCCGGGGGTACATCCTGCGTGGTCGTCGCGGAGACCACGTTGGACAGGCCCGAACTGTTGTTGCCGTCGTCGTAGGCCATGACGGCCAGGTAGTAGGTGTTTTCAGCAGCAAGGCCGGTCACGGTGAAACTCTCGCTGCTGCCGGCCACCTGAGGAGACGGCGCATTGGAGACCTGCGTCGCCGCGTTGAAGGAAGCCAGATCCGTGATCGGGCTCGTGCTGTAGCGCACGTCGTAGCGGCTGGCTTGACCGAGTTCGCCATCGTCACCCGTAGCCGTCCAATTCAATACAACGCGATCACGGCCGACCCCGGCTGGCGGGGCAACAAGATCCGTGATCGGCGAGGGAGCCAGAAGGTCTGGCTGAACAATCTGCATCTGGATCGACTCGGTCCTGGGCACCTTGCTGCCACCCGTGGTGATCGTGAAACTGCACGGGCTGGTGTCGGTAGTTGTGTCGAACTCCCTGGAGACGTTCCAGCCGACACCGTCGAACTCCTTCCACTTGTAAACAACGCGCAGGACGTTGCCGCTGGCAGCCAGTTCGGCCGGATTGTCGAACGTGAGGGTAATGTGGTTGACACCCTTGTCGAGATAGGCCATCGCACCCTTGTTGTGCTCAAAGATCGTCGTGATGACGAAGTTGGAGACGCCGACATCGCTCACGTCGGCGGTCGCCTGGAGCTGTACCTTGACGTACCAGGTGGCCCACGTACCGAAGACGTTGTTGCGCAATGGCTGGTTGGTAACGTGGTTGGTCCCCACGGCACCGGTCCAGACCTGCGTCCACGTGGCGCCGTTGGTGGAAACAAACACGTTGCAGACATCGGCGGTATGGGCTTTGACAAAGTCCCCGCTGAAGCTCGCATCAGTGATGTAGAACGGCACGTTGACCTTGAAGACAGCTTCGGCCATCGTGCCGACTGTCGCAGGGTGCAGGTCGGGCGTAATGGCGTCGTCGTAGAACGTGGCGATGTCATGGCTCAGCGGATCCAGCAGCACCTGGCAGGCCGCACTGCGGAAATCGGGAGCCAGCGTGTCCGTGCCGTTGGCCCAGCGACGGAAGGTCGGAGTATAGCCGATGTCGATAGGCTGAACTCTCGGCCGAAGTCAGGCGATACGGCTCCCAATACGGATAGTTGACGTAATCGCGGTTGTCACGGGACGCCTCGTGGTGGAACGGCGGGTCACCGAACGTCTTGGCCGGCGGATGCTCATTCGCCCAGGACTGGCACGTGCGATCGAACGTCTGGCCGATTCGCAGGTCCATATCGCCGCTCCAGCGGGTCGTGACCTGGCCGCTGCCTTGCGGGCTGTAATTGTTGCACGCATCCGCCTCCCAGGCGGCCGTGTCACCGCACAGCAGGAAACCGGGGCAGGCACGGCCTTCGGCAGCTGCCTGGGTGCAGATTGTGTTGTCCGCGGCGATTTCATCCGAGCTGGCGACGTGCGGCGGGTTGTCGCGGGTGAAGACGTAGAAAGTCATCATGGTGTGGAACAGGTGCCAGCGGCCGTCATAGTTGAGCTCGTACTGCCAGTCGCCCGGCACGATGGTCTTGCGCTGCCCGAAGCCGGCTGCGGCGGCGATCGTGCAGGCCTGGCTTGCATGACGCCCGCAGAGGGCCCAGCCGAAGACGTTCTGGTTGTACGTCGGGTCGTTGATGTCATTGCCGCCGAGAGACGGCGGTTCATCTGCCCAGTGATAGAGACGCCGTTTTTGATTATTGTAAATATTGATCGCCTTTTCCTCGTCAGTCATCGGCAGAACCACGCCGTCGGGGGTATAGGCATTGACATAGCACGCCGCCATGGTGTCGACATTGTGCGTATCGGCGACGCGATCGTTGACCAGCCACGGGTTGTGAACGACCACGGGGACAACCGGCGGACGCGTCTCGCCCGCGGCGACATTGGAAAGGGCAGAAATGTTCGCAGGCTCAGCACTGTCGAAGGATTTGATGGCGAAGTAATAGGTCGTGCTCGAATCGAGGCCCGTCACGGTATAACGGTCCTGCGCACCGGCCGCACCGGGGACCGGTTCACCCGGACACTGGATCGCCGCATCCCAACTACCCTCGTCGATGGGGCTGGTCGAGTAACGGATGTCGTAGCCGTCCAGACCGGCGGTACCAATGTCCACCGGGACGGTCCACGACAGGTAGGCCGCGTGGATGTCCGGCACGACATGCAGGTCCTCGATCGCAGGCGGTGGTGTCACGTCCACCGCGGAGGTGGTGAACGTCACCACGTTGCTGACCGCCGAGAAGTTCGGCACCTCATCACCAATCTTGACTGCGGCGTAATACGTTGTCGAGGGGCTCAAGCCGGCAAGGACAAAGGTCTCCGCAGAGCCGACAGCCCCAGGCACGGGGATGCCCGCCGCCGGGGTCGCCGCATTGAAGGAGGCATCGTCGGTAATCGCAGCAGTGCTGTATCGCAGATCGCAGATGCTTGCCTGGCCTTGCCTGCCGTCGTCACCGGTAGCCGTCCAGGAGAACGTCACGCGATTCGGCTTGACCGCGGACGTCGACAGATCGTCGACAGCATCGGGAGCGATGCCGTCCAGCAGGTTCGTCGTGGCAGAAGGCACGTTGGAAAAGTCGCTGACGTTGCCCTCCGCGTCCAGCGTCCTGATCGCAAAATAATACTGAGTATCGGCCTGAAGACCGGTGACGGTAAAGGATTGCGGCTGCCCTGCGGCCAGCGGAGCAGGTTCGCCTGTTGCCTGTGTGGCGGAATCCCAGTTGGTCTCGTCGATCGGTACCGTGCTGTAACGGACGTCGTAGCTGCTGGCAGCGCCATCCAACCCGTGATCATCACTGGGCGCCGTCCAGGTAAGTTTGACGCTGAACCAATCGACCGGTACGGCCCCCAAGTTGGTTACCGCGGAGGGCGGCGCGTTGACAACCCGCCAGGCATGCACAACGGTCGCCTGCTGGTAGCTGCCTTGGTACCCGTACATGATGCAATGCTGCGTGTCATACGCCAGGCCGAATATCGTGCCACCGCTGGAGGCAAACATTCTGTCTTGCACAGACAGGGTCTGGTAAGGTTGAGGCGTATAGGCATTGGTCGGGGCCTGGAGGTCAGCAGCCCGATAGAACCAGAGATTGGCAGCACTTGCGGAACTGTCCCTGCCGCCGACCACGGCATTGGCTTCCCCACCTACGCTGACCCAACAGATGGCGACGATCTGGTCGTTATAGTCGTAGTCGGTCATCAGGTGACCTGAGTCGTAAGCGACTAAGGGGGTCCAGGTCACGGCGCTGTCCCAGGGATTGCAGGCGTAGATCGTTGCACCGTACCAGTTGCCGACGGTCAGCAGATTCTTGCCGCCGGCCCAGGTGTTGGCCCAATCGTTCGGAATCTGGCAAAGGCCCCAGCCGCCTGCCGTCCAGGCCGGACCGTAGCGAACACTGGATTCACCGGTACCGTCGAGATTGCAGTAACGGAAGGGCACCTGGGGCGAGCCGGCGACGCCGTAGGAATAGTAGAGCAAACCGTCCGTCGAGCGGAGGGCCAGGCCGGTCGGCGTGGTGTTGACTTCGATGCTGCGCAGGGTCGTGGCGGTGCTTAGCGAACTGACATCTGTGGTGATGATCGGAGCCGGAATCGTGATTTCCTGGATGTCGCCACTACCGCTGGTGGTGTTCCGAGAGATCAGCAATGAGCCTTCACCACCGTTGCCATCCGGGTTGAAGCAGAGGTCCCCCCCATAGATCGAACCGCTCACCCGGAAAGCGCCTAGATACTCCAGGGTGATGTCAGCATACGCCGCAGTGCACAACAGCGCCACGCAAATCGCAACCACCCGTGATAAAGTCTTCATCTGGTACTCCCCTTGTCTGAACCAATGACCGACCCTGCGGCCCAGCAACACAATTCGGTGTCCCGTAGGCCTGCAAGAGAATCTGGGCTCATCGCAGGACCTACCTCAAAACGGCACACGCCCTTCCATTCGGAAAAAAAGAGCAACTTGCGTGCCACAAGACACGCCGACAACAAGGGTCGCCGTTCAGCCGGAACTGTAACTGCTTGCCAAAGCATGAATTACAGAAATCGAACCAAAGTAGCCCCGCCGGCAGAGCACCATTCCGACACGGACAAGGCATGCTGCCTGCGGTAAACGACAGGTGTACACCAATCGCAAATGAGATGTAACCCCTTACAACACTGGCTCTTGCAAAGGGATAGGATGATCATGATTGGACCAGCCAAATGAGCGATGTTTACCGAATCCAACATGAAGGAGCGAGGATGAGCCGGATCGACCCATCGCTGGTACGCCCCTTCTGGCCATCCCTTGCGCGGGCTCGGACGCCCCGACCGTGCCCAGCCCCGAGTATCGAACAGCCGCACGCTGCATCCAGAGTACTGTAACTTCAGATACAGCGTGAGCCTGACTCCCCGGTCGGTGGCATGGCCCTGGGAAGCAGGGCCATCGTAGTCGGCCGCTACAGGCAAACTGAGCCCGCTCCAAAGAATAGGCAATGCCGCAGGCCCCCAAAGTGAGCCTGCGGCATTGGTTGTTGATCACGTTGGCCACGCAACGACGCGGGGCAACGGTGTCGGCCAGAGGCCTATGAGTTCCAGTGGGTCGCCAGGATCAGCAGATCGCCAACATCGATGCTTCCGCTGCTGTCAAAGTCGCAGTCCGGATCCCAGTTATACCAGCCGCCCTGGTCGTTGCTGCCCCAGGCGGACACCACTCGCTGCAAATCGCCCACGTTGACATACCCGTCATCGTTAACGTCGCCCGTCTTGCGGGGCGGAAGCGTGGTTGCTACCGCCACGTTCGACAGCGGCGAGGCCTGACCGACGGCGTCATAAACTACCAGGGCGAAGTTGTAGGTCGTTCCGGCCGTAAGCCCGCTCAGCGTGAAGGCCTCCGTGCTGCCGGCCGGCTGCGGGGCCGAAACGCCCGCTATCGGCGTAGCAGCGTTGAACGAGGCCATGTCCGTAATCGCGCCCGTGCTGTAACGCAGGTCGTAACTGGTTGCCGTGCCGATCGTGCCGTCTTCGCCCGTCGCCGTCCAGTTCAGCAGCATGCTGTCGCGAGTGATGCACGAATGGCAGGCCATCAGGTCCGTTACAGCCGCCGGCGGCGTATCGGCACCCGTCGTGGCTGAGACTACGTTGGACAGGCCCGAGCTGTTGTTGCCGTCGTCGTAGGCTATGACGGCAAAGTAGTAGGTCGTCGACGACTGCAGGCCGCTCACCGTGAAACTCTCGCTGCTGCCGAGCGGCTGCGGAGCAGGCACACCGGCAACCTGCGTCGCGGCGTCAAAGGATGCCTGGTCTACGATCGGATCGGTACTGTAGCGGATGTCATATCTGCTCGCCTGACCAGACAGGCCGTCATCGCCGGGAGCCGTCCAGTTCAGCACGACGCTGTCCCTGCCGATCTCGCCGGCCGGGGCCGCAAGATCGGCAATGGAAGACGGTGCCATGACGTCGGGCTGGGTGATGTCCATCAGGATGTACTCGGTCCGCGGAACCTTGTCACCACCGGTGGTGATAGTGAAGGTCGTGGGACTGGTTGCAGTGGTCGTTTCGAACTGCTTGTCGATGGTCCAGCCGGCCCCGTCATACTCCTTCCACTTGTATACGATGTGCAGGACGTTGCCGCTGGCGGCCAGCTCAGCAGGATTGTCAAAGGTGACGGTGATGTGGTTGACACCCTTGTCGAGATAAGCCATCGCACCCTTGTTGTGCTCGAAGATGGTCGTAAGGACGAAGTTGGACACACCGGCGTCGGTCAGAGCAGTCGTCGCCTTGACCTGGATCTTGATCCAGTAAGTCTGCCAGTGGGCGAAGACGTTCGGCCGCAGTGACTGGTTGTCCACGTGCGTCGTGCCGAGACCAGCCGTATAGACCGTGGTCCAGGTCACACCATTGTCAGACACCAGCACGCTGGCGCCGTCGTTGGTACCGGTTCGCGTGAAGTCGCCGCTGATGGTTGCATCAGTAATGTAGAAGGGCACATCAACCTTAAAGACGGCCTCACCCTGCACGCCGACCGCCGCAGCATGCAGGTCCGGCGTAATGGCGTCCTGGTCATACGTGGCGATGTCATGGCTGCTCGAATCGAGCAGCGCCTGACAGGCCGCGCTGCGGAAGTCCGGAGCAAGCGTGTCGGTACCGTTGGACCAGCGGCGATACGTGGTCTTGTAATCAACGACGTACGGGATTCTCTGGCCATAAGGCTCCCAGTAGGGCCAGTTAACGTAATCCTCATTGTCATGCTGGCATTCGTGGTGATACGGCGGGTCCAGGCCGGCCATGGAATCGGCGTTGGTCCTGGGGTTGGGATGTTCGTCTTCCCACGCCTCCCAGGTCCGCTTGAATGTCTGGCCGAGCCGCAGATCCATATTGCCCGTCCAGCGAGTCGTAACCTGACCGGTGCCGGCGACGCTGTAGTGATTGCACGCGTCGGCTTCCCAGGTAGCCGTATCACCGCACAGCAGGAAGCCGGGGCAAACGCGGCCTTCCGCCTCAGCCTGGGTGCAGACCGTGTTGTCCGCTTTGATCTCATCCGAACTGGCGATGTGCGGCGGGTTGTCGCGGGTGTAAACATAGAAGGTCATCATGGTGTGGAACAGGTGCCAGCGGCCGTCATAGTTGACCTCGTACTGCCAGTCACCCGGCACGTTGGTCTTGCGCTCTCCGAAACCAGCCGCACCGGCGATCGTACAGGCCTGACTGGCATGCCGGCCGCACAGGCCCCAGCCGAAGACGTTCTGGTTGTAGGTGGGGTCGTTGATATCGTTGCCGCCGACACTCGGTGGTTCGTCGGCCCAGTGATAGAGGCGGCGTTTCTGGTTGTTGTAGATAGCAACGGCCTTCTGCTCATCCCTGGTCGAGACCACAACGCCGTCGGGCGTGTACTCGTTGACGTACGTAGCCGCCATCGTATCGAGGTTGTGCGTATCGGCGACACGATCGTTGACCAGCCAGGGATTGTGGACCGTCACCGGCACGAGCGGAGGCCGCGTAGTGACGGAAGGAACATTCGACAGGGCCGAGACGTTGGCCGGCTCGGCGGCGTCGGCGGTCTTCATCGCGAAGTAGTACAAGGTACTGGGGTCGAGGCCAGGCACGGAGAACTGCTGGGCCGTCCCCGCGCCGCAGGCGCCGGCAGACCGGCAACAGCTATGGCGGCGTCGAACTCGGCGTCGGTAGTTATCGGGCTGGTCGAATAACGCAGATCGTATTGTCGGTACCGGCGGAACCTACGTCGGCCGGGGCCGTCCAACCCAGCGTAACATCATGGATGCCGACCCCCTTGGCGGCCAGATCGGCCACCGCAACAGGCGGATCATAATCCGGCGGGCTTGTCGTGCCGCTGGCGACGTTCGACAGCGCCGACCAGTTGGGCACCTCATCACCGACTTTCACGGCGAAGTAATAAGTCGTACTGGCGTTCAGACCGGAAACGGTTGCGTTTTCCACGGCGCCCGCAGCCTGCGGGATCGGCAGGCCTGTTACCTGGTTGGCGCTGCTGAAGTCGGCCTCCGTACTGATCGGGGAGGTGCTGTAACGCAGGTCATAGACGCTGGCTGTCCCGGTGCTGCCGTCATCGCCAGTGGCGGTCCAACGGACGGTCAGACGATTGGGCTTGGTGTCGACGACGGCCAAATCCGTCACTGCGTTCGGCTGCACGGCGTCGGTCGCAATCGTAGTGACTGCGGCGATATTCGAGAGAGTACCCCAGTTGTCGCCCGCGTCGGAAGACTTGACGGCAAAGTAGTACGTCGTATTGCCCTGGAGACCCAGGACGGTCAGGCTCTCCTGCAGGCCGGGTGCCTGGGGAACAGGCGGGTTGGCCACAGGCGTGGCGGCATCCCAGTTGCTGTCGTCGATCGTGCTGGTGGAATAGCGGATGTCATAAGCACTGGCGATTGGGTCGATGTTGTCCGCCGGCGCCGTCCAGGTCAGCGCAACCTTGAACCAGTCGGGCGAAGTGCCAGCAAGGTCCATGATCGCATTCGGACCGACATCAGGCGTCATGACGCGGATCGTGCCGGTACCCAGGATGTAGTCGGGGAAATCAACATTGCTGTAGAAGCCGGCGTCGATGACCTGGCCGTCGATCGTAAGGCTGTGAACGATCTGATCGCCAGCGACCGCAATTGTGCCGCTTACGCCGCTTCCCGCATCATGCAGAAGGACCAGGTCCGTAGCCGGATCGAGCCCGGCAGCACCGCTGATCCGCAGCAGCCCCGTTCCAGCGTTGTAGGCGACGGGATACACGGTGACAGTCCCAGCCGGCAGTTTACTGCCGTCGGTGACAGTAACGATACCCTTGACGTCGGTACCGCCGGTCCACTGCTGCTCGATGCCGAAGATCAGAACGCTGCCGCCGCCGCCGGTGTTGAGCACAGCCTTGCCCGTTCCGCCAATGGGCGTATTGATGTTGAAGGGGTTGTTGTAGTAACCACCGCCGGCAATAATATCAGTTGTGTCGGTGATTGTGATATTGTTAGTCACATCGAGGGTACGAGGCTGGTGGTCGTATGTCAGCGTGCCCCCCTGAAACTCCCAGACCTCATTTTCGATGCCGTTAGTACCGACTATCACCGTACCGCCGGTCACTGTAACCTTACCGTGCGTATAGTCGCCGGCAGTCTTGAACGCGAGTCGCCCGGCGGTCACCGTAACGGGCCCAGTCCCCAATGCAGCAACATTATTCAGAGAGTTGGTCGCACCGAGCACCTCAGTACCGCCGCTGTAGGTATTGGTTCCACCGATGTTCGTAGTATCCGAAAGGCTGCCGCCGACAGTCGGGTTGCCGCTGAGGAAGAGCTTGCGCGGCGTACCATCTTCAATGATGTTGCCGTTGACCTTGAAACTGCGGTTGCTGTTGCCGCGAGTATTCTGAATGGTCGAGTTGGCAGTCAGCGTGATCGTACCGGACATGGTGGGATTCGCATCACCAGACATGTCGATGATACCGCCGTTGAGCACAAGGTCATTCGTGATGGAACTGCCTGTTGCCACGGTGCGGCCGCCCGCGTCAATCTGGATGACGTCCGGAGCCGGGGACAAATCGGCAGCCATGGACGCAGAGCCGGTCGCGATCACAGCGGTGTCGCCCGTGCTCGGCAGAGCACCACCACTCCAGTTACCGCCGACGGTCCAGTTATTCCAGGACACCCCACCGATCCAGTTGATCGTCTCGGCCCGCGCAGCCGTCGCCAGCAGGCCTAGCATCAGCAGGCTACCCAATACGAATCTCGTCTTTCTCATGAACAGCCACTCCTCTCGTCTTTCCCTGAACTCCGTTGCGCTCACAAGGGCACTCCGGCCACCGGCCGTGGTTGCGGGGATGTGTTGCCCCCACGCATCACCGATCAGAAACAGGCCACGGGCAGCACCACCTGCCGGCCAAACCGCCTCATCGACCATAACTCCTTGATACACAAATCACTAGGAGCCGCACGACCAGGAACGTCCTGGTGCCGTCCCTGGCAATCGATCAAGTCGATGCTCACCTGATGGGTTATGGAGCAATCGGCGTGCCAAAAGCCTGATTTCATGCCCCACACGGCAACCCGTATTCGTAAAATGTTTCACACGAACGAGTTACATGATTGGCTCACAACAGGACAGTACGTCTGGACGAGGAGCCATAAGGAGACCAGAACAGTACGTAAATCAACACGTGGCTATAGCCACTTCAAGGTACCAGCTGGCACACACAACACGACACCCGATGTCGCCAGCCTTGGAAACGGGCAGGGTTCACATCATCTGACGCACGGTTCGGCCGCGAACCAGCTCACTGGGCACCGCCATACGCAGCAGAGTCGTTCGCCGGCCGCTGAGGCGATCGAGCAGCGCATCGACGGCCAGCCGGCCGAGCAGGCTGGGATTGGACTTGAGCGTGGCAAAGGGATTGGCCGGCGGTGGCTCTATGCCCTTGACGATCAGGGAGACATCCTCGGGACAGCGCAGACCGTGTTGCTTGAGGTGCTCGACAAACAGCTGCCCGGTGTAAAGATTGAAGATAACACCGGCGGTCGGACGAGGCCGCAGCGAAAGAAACCACTCGGCGACCTGTGCGGGAGTCAATACATTGATGGCTTGTTCGTTCGACGCGCAGAAGCATATGCGGTCGGCACTCAGTTCTGCCTGGCCGGCCAGTTTCAGACCCCGCTGCATGCCCGAAAGAAGAAGTTCAGCGTCCGATTCCGCCTGGGGAACATCATGCCCGGCGATCAGGGCGTGTCCGATGTAGAACAGATCCCGGTGGCCGTGCCGCAGTAGCAATTCGACGGCATCCTGCCCTTCACTATAGCAGTCGACGACGATGGCGTCCGCCTTGCGGTTGGTCGTCCAGTAGTCCACGCAAATGGTGGGATGGCCGGCATCTGTATAAACCTTGATGGACGGCTCGTGCATCAGACCCACACAGATAACGCCAAGCGTTCTTTGCGCGTCCGGCATCTGCATGCGGTCCGCCAGGGCGGCCCGCTGGCCGAAACTCCGCAATGCGACCCGATATCCCGCCGCCTCGGCGCGCACCACGGATTCCCTCATAGATCTGGCCGTAGTAACTGTCCAAGGCCCCCGTTGCGCCGTAGGACTGGCTGACCACGTGAATGACTTGCCCGGGGCGCAAACGGCGCCAGCGCCAAATGGCCTCGGGAACCGTAAGGGTCCCCACGCCGTGGACAGCTCGGACAAGCCCCTCCCGTTCCAGGAGGTCCAGGGCCTGGGTAATCGTGATGCGTGAGACGTGGTGAATCCGGCAAAGATCGCGCTGCGAGGGCAGACGCACCGGCTGGTCCGTGCCCTCTGTTGTAATCCGAGCCCGCAGGGCGTCGGCTACCTGCTCGTAGTACGGCACATGCTTGCTGTGGCTGCGGGGCAAGAACCTTCCTCCGTCCATCCGTCTGGCGGCATGACGGAAACAGCATACCATGCCAATCCTGGTCATCAAAGGACGTTCCCCACAGCCGGCGCTGGCGACCGGTTTTCGCCGCGGATATAACCTGCGAATGCCTTTTCAGACACAAAACGAGATCAGGGACATCCTGAAGCAGGCGGATATGCGGCCGCAGCACAAGCACGGCCAGCATTTTCTGGTCGACCGCAACCTCATGCTCAAACTGGTCGAATCCGCAGAGATCAGCCAGGATGACGTCGTACTGGAGATCGGCCCGGGGACAGGCAGCCTGACGAACATGCTGGCGGAGCGGGCGGCCCGGGTCGTCAGCGTCGAGATCGACGCCCGCATCGCGGAACTGGCCCGGCAGCACCTGGCCCATCACGATAACGTTACCTTGCTGGTGACCGACGCCCTGGCCGGCAAGAATCACTTAAGCGGCGAAGTCCTCGATACGTTCCTGCACGCACATCGCCAGACGGCCGGCCGGGCCCTGCTCGTCGCCAATCTGCCATATAACGCCGCTTCCCCCATCGTGGCGGACCTGCTCCTGGAAGTGCCGCAGGTGCAGACGCTGTGCTTCACCGTGCAGAAAGAGGTGGCGGATCGTATGACCGCCAACCCTCGCACCAGCGATTTCGGGCCGCTGACCGTGGTCATCCAGGCCCTGGCGACGGCCAGACGCATCGCCCGCGTGCCTGCCAGCGCGCGTTCTGGCCGGCCCCGGACGTCGAGTCCGCCATCGTCAAGATCGAGGCCGACCCGGCTCGCAGGGCATCCGTCGGCGACGCGCACCATCTGGCGAATGTCACGCACCGGCTGTTTCTGCACCGGCGCAAGACGCTCTGGCAGAACCTTCGACTCGCCTATCAAACCCAGGCAAACGACCTTAAGGAAGTTATAACAATAGATTGGCGCCGCCGGCCGGAGGAACTGGCAGTGCCGGAGTGGGTGGAACTGGCCAGACGCCTGCCGGCACCGGGCAACGGCTAGAACGCACTCAATCCAGATATAGCGTGCCGGGCTGCTAAAATTCCAGGTGGCATGGCCCTGAGCAGCAGGGTTATGGGCCTGCCGCTACGTCTGGATTGGCGATGCTCTAGCCCCCCTCAGAATCTGTCCCACTGGCAGCCCGCCTGCCAGTGGGAACTCTTCAATGACCTCTTACGACTTCAAGGCAGCAACGGCGTCGCCGAATGCCCCGCCGCGCCCACCGCCGCGCGACTGGCAGCCCCAGCCACTATCTACTCAACATAGATGACCGAGTGGATATTGTACTTGGACAGCTGCTCCCGGCCGTGCAGGAAGCCCAACTCGATCAGGACAGCCACGCCCGCGACCTCGGCACCGAGTTCTTCGACGAGTTTGCACGAGGCCGCCATCGTACCGCCGGTCGCCAGGACGTCATCGACGAGCAGGACCTTGTCGCCGGGACAGAGGGCGTCGGCGTGAATCTGCAACTTGTCCGTACCGTATTCCAGGGCGTATTCCTCTGTCAGGGCCTTGCGGGGCAGCTTGCCCGGCTTGCGGATCGGCACGAAACCGGCGGAGATGTTCTGGGCCACGGCCACGCCAAAGATGAACCCGCGGGACTCGGCGCTGGCGACAGCGTCAATGTGCTTGCCGCGATAGGGCTGGGCGAGATACTCGACCGCCAGGCTCAGCCCGGCCGGATTCCGCAGCAACGGCGTGATGTCCTTGAAGACGACGCCAGGCTTGGGATAGTCGGGTACGTTCGTAATCAGCTTGTCCAGATCCGACATGGCCGGAAACGGCAGCCCGTTGTGCTTTATCATTCAATATCTCCCGATCGTGTTTAAGATCATGACCGCTGTGTTTGCAGGTACCACTGGCAGATTGCCTGCCAGCGCCTACGCGCGGCTGATGATACACCTGGAAGCGGCGACCGCCAAGGCTGGCGGCCAGAACGACGCGGGCAACGAGCAGACCCACCCCGGAACGACGACTTGCCCCGGTTCTGGCGGGCCCGCAGACGCAATCCTGTCGCCCGTCAAACAACAAACCGCTGGCTGCAGAGCGTCTCCAGCAAGTTTTCAAGGAAGTCGATCGCAGCAACGGCCGTCAGAATCGAGATGGGTTTGCGGGCGGTATCACGCCGCGGGGCCGGCTGACACTTGCCGCGTGTCGGACCCTCCGTCGAAACTCGAAGGGCCGCCTGCACCCCTCGAAACAGCTCCGGCCAGATGATCGCCCCGATCGCCGCGGCGTCGTGTACGACGAACCGGCCCGCCGGCGCGTCGCCGGCACCGCTCTGCATCGGCCATTCGAGAACACTGGAAAGAAACGTGCCGGCCGGGTGATCGCAGGCCGCCAGCCGAGCCACGTGGGACTCGTCCATCTGCAGGAACTTCGTCAGGTCCAGCGGAACCAGCGATACCGGCAGACCGGATGAAAGAATCAGCTCCGCCGCAGCCGGGTCCCGATAGAAGTTGAACTCAGCTACGCCCTCGACGTTGCCCTTGCACCAGATCGCCCCACCCATGATGACGATGCGACTGACCTGCCGCAGCAGCGACGGATTGGTCCGATATATCTCCGCCAGGTTCGTCAGCGGACCGATGCAGACGATGATACCCTCCCGACCGTGCTCCTCGACGAACGACCGGTAGACCTGCGTGAACGGCAACGGCTCGAACGGCTCCATGACGGGCCAGGGGGTCTCACCCAGACCGTCCCGGCCGAATACGTGCCGCGCATCGGCAAGGCCACCCTGCTGATCGAGACCAACACCCACCGTCGGAACGGAACTGATCTGAAGGGCTCGCAGCAGCCTGCCAAGGTTTTGCGTGGCCTGCAACAGCGGTACGTTGCCCCCCACAGCCACAAGAGCATCGACCGCAACACTGTTGCTCAGAAGCGCCAACGAGACGGCAATGGCGTCATCGACGCCCATGTCCGTATCAATCAGGATGGGCAGCGGCATAATGACCGCTCCTGCAAGCATGACGGTTTGACACAGCTCCAAGGTGCGGCTACGTTGCCGCCAACCATTATCGGAGCACTAAATCGCATGGTCAATGTCCCGGATACCCTTGTGGATTCGTTTGCGGCGCGGTTCGGCCGGCAACCCCAAGTGGTTGTACGCTCGCCGGGCCGAGTCAATCTCATCGGCGAACATACCGACTACAACGAAGGCTTCGTAATGCCCATGGCCACCGAGCAGGGTTTCTGGGTGGTGGCCGGCCGGCGCAGCGACGATCTGCTCGTCGCCCGCAGCGAAGTTCTCGACCAGGAAGGATACTGGAACCTGTCCGAACCCGTGCCGCAGGACAAAGGGCTCTGGAGCAGCTATGTCCGCGGAGTCGCCGCGGTGCTGCGCGGCAAGGGAATCCCGATCGGCGGTACCGACCTGTATATCGGCGGCGATCTGCCGATCGGCTCGGGCCTGTCCAGCAGTGCAGCGCTGGAAGTCGGCGTGGCGATCGCGCTGTTGACGGCGCATGACGTAGCAGCGCGGGCCGGCGACCGAGTAGACCTGGCATTCGCCTGCCGCCAGGCCGAACACGAATACGCCGGCGTGCCGTGCGGCATCATGGATCAATATGCCTGCCTGATGGGCCAGGACGATCACGCGATCCTGCTCGACTGCCGTGGGATCTGTCACGAACTGATTCCCCTGCCGGCCGACTGGCAGGTCGTCATCATCGATACGCAGGTCAAGCACGCGCTGGCATCGGGCGAATACGCAGCGCGGCAGCAGGACTGCCGGCGGGCGGTGCAGCAGGCCGCAAAGGCACTCGGCTGTGATCTCAAGAGCCTGCGCGATCTGGATGAAACCGCCTTGCAGAAGATCGCCGCCAGTCTTGATGAAATCGCCCTCAAGCGGGCCCGGCACGTCGTGACGGAAAACGCCCGAGTGCTTGCGGCGGGCGAGGCGTTTCGTCAGGCGGACGCCCAACGGGCTGGTACACTGATGTATGCGTCACATGCGTCGCTGCGTGATGACTACCAGGTCTCCTGCCGCGAGCTGGATCTGCTCGTGGATATCGCATCAAAGGTCGAAGGCGTCCATGGGGCACGGATGACCGGCGGCGGATTCGGGGGCTGCGCGGTAGCCATCGCTACGGCCGAAGGTGCGGAAAAACTCCAGGCGGCTGTCGCCAGCGAGTATAATGCAGGCGAGCCGAAGCCGGCCAGGATCATCCTGACACGGCCCAGCGATGGAGCCAAGGTATGGCGGATCGACTAGTCCAGGACGTACTCAAGCAGCTCATGGCTCGCCGCGACATGGCGGCCGAGCAAGCGGAACAGGTCTTCGAACAGATCATGACCGGCCAGGTCGAACCGGAACTGCTGGCGGGCGTGCTGGTGGCATGGTCGATCAAGGGCGAGTCGGTCGACGAACTGGTCGGTGCGGCCCGCGTCATGCGGAAACTCGTCACGCGGGTCCGCTGTCCCGGGGAACCGGTCGATACCTGCGGCACCGGCGGCGACGGCACGAGCACCTTCAACGTCTCGACCGCGGCGGCGATCATCGCGGCCGGCGCCGGCACGATCGTCGCCAAACACGGCAATCGCACCAATACACGGGTCAGCGGCTCCGCCGAGGCGATGGCGGCGCTCGGCGTCGATGTTGACGCCTCGGTGGAAACGGTCGAGCGGTGCCTGAGCGAGGTCGGCCTCGGGTTCCTCTATGCAGTCCGGCTGCACCCGGCGATGAAGTACGCCGCCCCGGTCCGCCGCACGCTCGGCATCAAGACGATCTTCAACATCCTCGGCCCGCTGACCAACCCCGCCGGGGCGCAGCGCCAGGTCCTCGGCGTCAGCCGGCTGGATCTGATGGACAAGATCGCCGAGACATTACACAAACTTGGTGCAAAGCATGCGATGGTCGTTCACGGCGGCGGCCTGTGCGACATGACGATCACGGGCCGGTCCCGGGTGCTCGAAATCAAGCCCGAAGGTGTCCGGGAGTCTCATATCTCGCCGGAGGAACTTGGCCTGCGTCAGGCGGATTTGAAAGAGATCCTCGTCGAATCGCCGGCCAGAAGCGCCGAGACGATCAAGGCGATCCTGGCAGGCAAATGCGGCCCCTGCCGCGATATCGCGGTCCTCAATGCCGGTGCGGCGATCTGCGTCGGCGGCCAGGCGGCAAGTCTCGACGAAGGCATCCGCAAGGCAGAGGCATCGCTCGACAGCGGCGCAGCCAAAGCCAAACTGGAGCGGTTTGTAAAGGTGTGTCATGGAGAATAGCCAGCAGCATAGGCAATGGACATCACCGGACGATCCCGCAGTAATCGTGTAACAAACCATGCGATTTACGGAACAGGACAAACAGCAGATCAAAGGCCAGGTAGTCGAGTGCTTGCGCCGAGGCGGAAGTACGCAAGGTTGAGGTTTTTGGTTCGTTTTTGAAGAGCGCCGAACCCAATGATCTGGATCTGGCGATATTCCAGGACAGCGACGAAACGTACCTGCCGCTGGCGCTGAAATATCGAAAGTCTGTTGCGACCGGTTGCCGACCGGATTCCGCTTGACGTTTTGCCCCTGCGAAGCGAAGCACCGGCAGGCTGGTTCGTCCGCGATGAGATTCTGCACGGCGAGGTCGTCTATGAGAGGTAGCAGCGACCCGGCCGGTTGGTTGGCATATGCCGCGGAGAATCTCGAGGTGGCGAAGGCTTCTCTGCATGGCGGCTGGCTCAGCGCCTGTCTTCAGAATACGCAGCAGGCGACGGAAAAGCCGCTTAAAGCGGTAATGATCAGCCGCAATTGCCCGGTCAGACGCTCGCACAACACGCGGGAACTGGCCAGGGATCTGAAACAGTCAGGCTGTGACATGGGACTGACTGACGATGATTGCGAGCTGATCGACTCCGTCTATCTGCCGTCAAAATACCCGCCCGACTCGGCCATGCCGAGTGCGATGCCAGACCGCAGCCTTTGTCAGACGTGCCTCGACATTCCCGAGCGAGCCCTGGCCTCAGCCCGATCGCAATTGGAGCGCCGCTAGGGCCACCATTTCCCTGCCCACGATGGATCGTCACAATCCTCCACGTTATACTCGTTCCGCATGATCGGAAAACCGCAATCTCAAGGCAGACAGGATGACCCTCGCGTACTTGAGGCCTTACGAAAGGTCTGGGGGTATGACAAACTCCGGCCCCTGCAGGCCGAGGCCATCGCCGCCGGGCTCAGCCGGCGCGACGCACTGGTCGTCATGCCCACCGGCGGGGGCAAGAGCCTCTGCTACCAGGTACCGCCACTCGTGGCGGGCCGCACCGATGTCGTGATCTCCCCGCTGATCGCCCTGATGAAGGACCAGGTCGATGGCTTGCGCGAACTGGGCTATCCGGCAGCGGCATTGCATTCGAACCTGACCGGCCCCGAACGGCAGCGAATAGAACACGCCGTCTGCGCCGGCGAGTACCGTCTGATCTACGTCGCGCCGAACGGGCGGTCACCCCCTGGTTCCTGGCCACCTGCCAACGACTCGGCATCGACGCGTTCGCCGTCGACGAGGCCCACTGCATCAGCCAGTGGGGACACGACTTCCGCCCCGAATATCGCCAGCTGGCTATCCTGCGGCAGCGATTCCCACGGGCCAGCATCCATGCCTATACGGCCACCGCCACACCGCGCATGCGCGACGACATCATTGCCCAGTTGCGGCTGCGCGATCCCCTGACGCTCGTCGGCAGGTTCGACCGACCCAACCTGACGTACCGCATCCTGCCGCAGGTCGATCGCCAGCAGCAGGTCATCGAGGTATTGCGGCGGCACAAGGGCGAGGCAGCCATCGTCTATTGCCTGTCCCGGCGCGACACCGAATCGCTGGCGCAGGCCCTGCGCTGCGCCGAAATCTCAGCAGAACACTATCACGCCGGAATGGCAGCCAACGAACGGCGGGCCACGCAGGAGCGGTTCGCAGCCGAGCAGACCGACGTCATCGTCGCCACGATCGCCTTCGGCATGGGCGTCGATCGCAGCAACGTCCGGGCGGTCATCCACGCCTGCCTGCCCAAGAGCGTCGAAAACTATCAACAGGAGACCGGCCGGGCCGGCCGCGACGGGCTGCCGTCCGAATGCGTGTTGTTCTACTCCCAGGGCGACGTCATCCGGCTGGAACGGCTGATCCGCAAGGGCGCGGAGGACGCACCAGACAGCGAAGCCGCGACCGCAAACGTCGAAGTGCAGATGCAGCTGCTCAAGCGGATGCAGAGGTTCGCCAGCACCGCAGTCTGCCGCCACAGGCTTCTGTCCGAGTATTTCGGGCAAAGCTACGATAAGGACAAATGCGACACCTGCGACGTATGCCTCGGTGAGGTGGAAGGCATTGAAGACTCCACCGTCGTCGCCCAGAAGATCCTCTCCTGTGTCGCACGCGTCGAAGAACGGTTCGGTATCGGCCACGTCGTTGACGTGCTCGCCGGCGCGAAGACCGAACGCATCTGCCAGCTCGGACACGACACCCTTTCCACTCACGGCCTGCTGCACGACACACCTCGCAAGACCCTCCAGAGCTACGTCTATCAACTGCTGGAGCAGGAGGTGCTGGCTCGCAGCGACGGCGAATACCCGGTGCTCCAGCTGAACGAGGCCTCCTGGCAGGTGATGCGCGGCCAGCGAAAGGTAATCCTCGTCAGGCCCAAGGCCAGTTCCCGTAAGGGCCGCGACAGATCACGGGCCGGAGCACTGAGCGGCGAGGACATGTCAGACCCATGGGTCGGCGTCGATCATGGCCTGTTCGAGCACCTGCGACAGATGCGCAGGCAGATCGCCGGCGAGCAGGGCGTGCCGCCGTTTGTCGTGCTGCACGATCGTACGTTGCTCGATCTGGCAAGGGTGCGGCCCACGAACCAGGACGTACTGTTGAGCATTCACGGGGTGGGCCAACGCAAACGCGAGGTCTATGGCGATCGCATCATCGAGGCGGTCACCGAGCTACTGCCATCGGCACGTATTGCCGACGGACGTAACCGCGTAGGGCCCGTTCAGCCGGGTCCGAGGCGGCGCCTCAATCCTCAGGACAGCAATACCTTCGCGACCACCTGCAATCGGCACAAGGACGGTCCAGCCCAAAAGGAGCCGGGCAACCAGGACGCTTGCACGTCCGGGTGCCCGGTTTCGCGTGGCTACAAATCTGTCTGCAAGGCTTACGCGGGACACCCCTTCTTGGGCGGCGCCGCGACACACGCACGTGCCCGTCCTCGTTTCTTGGCCAGATACAAAAACTTGTCTGCCAGGGCGATCAGGGTGGCCGGCGACGGTTGCGACAGCGCCTCGGTCGAGGCGGCACCAAGGCTGGCATTGAATGACACCGTCCCCTGCGAGCAGACTACCGAAGCCCGCCGGAATTCGCCGGAAATCGCCTGAGTCAGACTCACCAGGCGAGGATACGCGCAGTTGCTGATCACCACCGCGAACTCCTCGCCGCCATAGCGTGCGACGAGAACATCATCCGCCTTATATGCCGACAGCAGATCACCTGTCGCCGCGATGACCAGATCGCCAATCGGATGCCCATAGGTATCGTTGATCTTCTTGAAGAAATCGATATCGCACAGGATCAATCCAACGGGCTTGCGACTGGCAATCGCCTTTTCGACGACTTCCTGGACGTGCAGATCAAACGCATTGCGGTTGGCAAGCCCCGAGAGGCTGTCCGTAGTTGCCGCCCTCTCCAGTTCCTTCTGGCGTTTGCGGCTGATGACCTCTCGCTGCTGCGCCGCCGCCAGATCGACCTCGCTGGAAACCGACAGTTTCGCCAGTTGCAGCAGTGCCTGCTCTCGCAGCTGCTCATAGCCTGATTGCCTGGCCGATGTCGACGCTCATCAGCGCAGTGCTCTCCTTGACCCGCCGGTGCAGGGCATCGAGGATGCGCTCAAGGGGAGCTTCTGGATGTTGAGGCGATCACCGGCCATCTTGTACAGATCGTCGAGGTTGGCCTGCGTGGCCCCGTCACAGAACAGATCGGCGATACGGGCAGCGACAAAGACGGTATCGCTGATGCGGGCCGTCTGACCATCAACTTCCGCATCGTTGCCTGCGTGATGCCGCGCCACCGCCTGACAGATCTCCGACGGAAGGTTCCATTGCTCGAACAACGCCCTGCCCACATCCGCATGGGTAAAACCAAGGCAAGCCCGTTCGGCGGCCAGAAGGGCATCGTGCTTGCCGGCGGCCTGCCGATAGGGTTCTGCGTATTTGTCACGGGCCACCTGCGCCATCGCAAGGATACCCAGGTTGCTCAGCAGCCCCCCCACGAAGGCCTCATCGCGAATGCCTGGAGAAGTCGCCTCGGCAAGCAACCTTGCGGCCACGGCCTGCGTCAGCGATCGCCGCCAATAGGTCTTATAATCGAACCATTCCACACGTTTCCGGCCATAACTCTCTACAAGGGTGAAACTCAGCGTCAGAACCTTGACGGTCCGAAGTCCGAGAACAACCATCGCCTGCGGAAGCGAAACAATCTTGCGGGCCACGCCGAAAAGCGGGCTGTTGACCATCTTGAGCATCTTGGCAGTCAGAACGGGGTCCTGGCCGACCACCTCGGCCAGGTCGCTGACCGACACATCGTCGGTCTGCGTCATCTGAAGGACGCGAAGGGCAACTGCCGGCAAGGAAGGCAGATTCTCCGCATCGCAGATCTTCTGCAAAAGGCCGGTGGATTCAGATTCAGGACGCTCGGCTTGCTGCATCTGTTTTCATCACTCCCTGTAGGCCAAATGTTGCTTGAGTTCGCCCTATACCGTCCGCTGTGGCGGTGCTCCTGTTGGCGCCGGCCAACAGGTACGGCAGCTCCGCATGATCCCCGCATCCGCGACACAATGCTGGCGGTGATTATCGGCGTGGTGACCAAAACCGGGATCGAGCGTCAGCCGATCATCGGTCGAGGCTCAGGTCTCTGCGTCCGGTATATCCCATGGAGCAAGCGGCAGGCTGAAACGGAGCACGTTATCAAACCAGCTGCGTCCCCGACGCTCTTTAAATCGGTTGCCGGGCCGTATCTCTTTACATACAACGCGCCAATCGACACGCCTTGCGGCAACATAAGTCCGCAGGTGCTTTGTTCTCTGGTTGAACTTACAATTTCCTTGGAGAAAATGCCCGGAAAAGATCAATCGCGACGAAAAACAGCCACGACGTCCTCGACGGCCACGACGAAGAAGCTGATTGCCCGGTTCCAGCTCGACCGGAATGGCGTGCTTGGGATTGAACAGGATCTTGTCATACTGGCGCAGCGGCAGGTTCTCGTCGTTTTCCACCTCCGCCGAAATGGCAACGATGCGTCCCGTGATCGTAGGAATCTCCAGGTTGTCCGGCAGCTGGATGCCGCCCTTGGTCTGCTTGCGGTCCTCGTCCTTGCGAATGACCACGCGCTTGCCCACCGGCTCGATTCGCTCAAACTTGGTCGTTTCCTTGTTCGATTCCTTAGCCATCAACTACCTCGCTGCAAACACCGCATTATTCTATGGGCCAAAACCCGGCGACCGGCAGTATCGTAGATATATCCAGGAGCCGCAAGCGATTCGGTGCAACAACGGCGAGTCGAGTCGTGTGATTCGTCGGGCTGCGGCCTGTTGCACCCCCGCGGCTCCTGGAGGGACTGCGACCATGCCCATCAGAATTGCTGATCTGTCCAGCCTCAGACAGTTCTCCGCCGGATCGGCCACCAGCCTGCCCGTCTTCTCAGACCTGCCGGACAGCCAGATCCTCTGCCTCGAACCCGGACAGGAGTATTCCGGCCACTCCGACGGACACCAACTGGTCTACATCGTCCTGCAAGGACAGGGCGAACTCACCATCGCCGATAAGCAGCGACAACTCGGTATTTCGGCCATGGCCATGGTAGAACCGGGAACAGACCATATACTGACCAATAACCGCGACGACAGGTTCGCTGTGCTGCGGATCATGACCAAACCGTAGAGTGGGCAGGGCCACGAGGAGTGTCTCCCCCAAGGTCGATCCTGTCGCCAACAGGATCGAATACTATGGACCTGATCGAGAACCTGATTCCGCAAATCCTGCCGTCGGTCGTGCAGCTGCGTCATGACCTCCACGCCCACCCCGAAGCATCCCTGGCGGAGCACCGCACAGCCAGGTGCGTCGCCGAACACCTTGCCAAAGCGGACAACCTGAAGATCGAAACCGGCATCGGCGGCACCCCGGGCATCAAGGCCGTTCTGAACGCCGATAAGCCCGGCCCGGCCATCCTTCTCCGCGCCGATCTGGATGCCCTGCCCATCCAGGAAGACAACGACCTGCACTACAGGTCGCAGGTCCCCGGCATGATGCACGCCTGCGGGCATGACGGCCACACCGCCTGTCTGGTCGGCACGGCCATGGTCCTTTCACGCATCGCCGAGCAACTGCCTGGCCCGGTCGTGTTCATCTTTCAGCCGGCGGAAGAATCCCTCGGCGGCGGCGGGCTTCTCGTCCAGGCCGGCATTCTCGATGAGCCGCCCGTGGGGATCGCGTTTGCCCTGCACGGCTGGCCGATGCTGCGAATCGGGCAGGTCGGTTTCTGCCCGGGCTGGGCGATGGCGGCCACGGGTGGATTCACGATCGTCGTCAAGGCTCGCGGGGCCCACGGCGCATCACCGCAGGACAGCCCCGACCCGATCGTTATCGCCGCACGGATCATCGAAAACCTGCAACAGATCGCCTCGCGAATGACCCCCCCGTTGCAGCCGGTCGTCGTAACCGTCGGAACAATCCACGGCGGCACGGCCATCAACATCATCCCCAGCACGGTTGAGATGTCCGGGACGGTACGCGCCGCAGAAGACAGCGTGCGGGCCCGCGTACTGGAAAACATCGTCCAGATCGCCACCCACACGGCCCAGGCCTTCGGCGCCGAGGCAGAAATCAGCACGCGCGAAGCCTACCCAGCCGTCCATAACGATCCCCAGGCGTGCGACTTTCTGGCTTCCACCGCAACCGAGCCTGCTCGGCCCAGGCTCTGCCGTCCAGGTCGGCCCAAGCATGGGCGGCGAAGACTTCGCGTTCTACCTGCAAAAGGTACCGGGGATGATGTTCCGCCTCGGAGTGGACGCCCCGAACCGTCCCCAATACCCGCTGCACAACGCCAGGTACGATTTCAACGACGATGCCCTGCCGATCGGCATAACGGTCATGGCAAATCTGCGCGGCGCTGGCTGCGCCAACGTCCGAAAACTATCTGAAGTTCGCACCCGCCATCTACGCAAGACATAAACAAACGTAAACGCTCAGGCAGTCCCCGATCCCCAGCCCCCCTGTATCCTGTAACAAGTATCCTGTATCCTATGCCCCCGATAACTGGGAGCACACGATGAGCAATGCGGCAGCAAAGA
Organism: uncultured Planctomycetota bacterium; assembly: GCA_963787325.1. GTDB lineage: Bacteria > Planctomycetota > Phycisphaerae > UBA1845 > JANYLN01 > CAWBCK01. The sequence continues at coordinate 2,353,542 of CAWBCK010000005.1, read as the reverse complement.
AGCAGGACGTTGAACAACAGACCGCCCCCGATCTGTCCGTCCAGATCGGCAAGACCCGTCTGCCCAGACCGGTGCTGCTGGCCTCGGGCACCTGTGGCTACGGGGTCGAATACAGTGACCTGCTCGACTTTACCCGCATCGGCGGGCTGTTCACCAAGTCGGTAACCCTCGAACCGCGCAAGGGAAACGCCCCGCCGCGAACCGTCGAAACCTCAGCCGGCATGCTCAACGCCATCGGCCTGGCCAACGTCGGGCTCGACGCCTTCTGCCGCGACAAGATCCCCGAGATTCGCGACCTGCTCCAGGCCGTCCGAGAAAAGGGCAACACCGACTTCCGCGTCTTCGCCAACGTCGCCGGCCACTCCGTCGACGAATACGTCAAGGTATGCCGGCGACTCGACGAACAGGCCGAACTGAGCGGCATCGAGCTGAACGTCTCCTGCCCGAACGTATCTGACGGCCTGACCTTCGGCACCAACCCAGCCCTCCTGGGCCAGCTGGTCGCAGCAGGTCCGCCGCAGCGTGCGACGCGGCCGGCTGATCGTGAAGCTCTCCCCCAACGTGACCGATATCTCGCGACCGCCAAGGCGGCTGTCGACGCCGGCGCCGACGCCCTCTCCCTCGTCAACACCTTCGTGGGCATGGCGATCAACATCGATCTGGACCGGCCGATCCTGTCGAACTGCACCGGTGGGCTGAGCGGCCCGGCCATCAAACCATTGGCGGTCTACGCCGTATATAAGGTATACAAACAGGTGGCACAGCCAGCCGGCATCCCGCTCTTTGGCATGGGCGGGATCGTCTCCTGGCGGGATGCCGCTGAGTTCGTGCTGGCCGGCGCCAGCGCGGTGGTCGTCGGCACGGCAACGTTCCTGGACCCGACGATCCCAGCCGCGGTGGCCGACGGCCTCGGCAAGTGGTTGAAGGCCAAGGGCTGCCAACGCATAAGCGAACTGACCGGCACAGCAGCCGGTGACCAGGCCCCATGCCCCAACGCTGCGCCGCAAACGCAATAAGTCAGCAAGACCAGTAGGGAGTCACGCTGCAGGTGTTTGGAGTTCCCGCTGCGGCGGGCGTTCATAGGTGCCGCTTCAGCGGGCACTTTTTCGAAGACAGACGACGCCCCCTGAGGCCGCTAACGATACACAATGCATCGAATCCGCCAACTTATCGACAACGAACGACTTCGACTCGTCGCGGGCCTGACCGCCCTGGTGGTAGTGCTGCTGGTCCTGTGGCCCCGGCCGGAGACCCATCGCCCGGCCTACAAGACATCGCTTGTCTTCTGGCGTGCGTCCGGCCTGGACGCAACGTACCGCGACGCCATCCGCCAGTTCGAAAAGGCCAATCCTGACCTGGAAGTCATCGTCGGCAACGCCGCAATCCGCAACGCCACCGATGACCCTCAGAGGTTCCTGACCGGTGTGGCTGGCGGCGTGCCGCCCGATGTCATCTACTTCGACCGCTACGCCCTGGCCGAATGGGCATCGCGGGCGCAGTTCGAACCCCTCGACCATTTCCTGGCCAAGGACGCGAAGGATCTGTCACCAGATCGAAAGACAATTGCAGCAGGCAAGGCAACAAGGCGATACGGCACAGACAGCCAGCCTCGCCAGGAAGGCTCGCACACTTGCAGAAGACCCGCATCGACCCGAAAGACTTCTACCCTGCTTGCTGGGACGAGGCCCGGTACGACCGCAATCACGACGGCAAGCCCGAACAATATGGCATCCCAGCCGGCGCCAGCGATCGCGCGCTGTATTACAACGAATCGGCCCTGATCAAAGCCGGCTTTGTCGACAGCGACGGCAACGCCCGGCCGCCCCGCACCTGGCAGGAGGTCCTCACCAAACGGTCCGATTCCAGGGATGGCCATGTCAAAGACGGGTGGCTGACGAGCGAGTCGGTCGACTTCGTTAAAGCCGGCGTCAAACCCGGTGACCTGATCAGCATGCGGTGTGACGGGCTGACCCGGCTGGCGAACGTGGCCGAGGATATCTCTGCCCACAAGTTGAAACTCCTTCCAAAGGGCTATGGCTTGTGGGGCGACCAGCCAGGCGTCTGGTTCAAGATCTTCGACGGCTCGGGCTACCTGCCCAAACTCAGCCGGTGGGACACCAGCGGGACGCTATGGCGGATCGGCATCGCACCGGTCTCGTGGGTCGCGGGCAATTCCTGGCTATACCTGTACGCCTGGCAGAACGGCGGGCGCTTCATGAGCCCCGACGGCAAGACCTGCACCATGGACGACCCGAAGGTCGTCGCCGCACTGCAGTGGCTGACCGATTGCTACGACGCCCTCGGCGGATACAAGGCCGTCAGCGCATTGGAGTCCTCCTACCAGAGCGGCTGGCTCGATCCCTTCCTGACTGACAAGGTGTGCATGCGGGTCGACGGCAGCGGCTTTCTCGCCCTGGCGGCCAAGTACCGCAAGGACATGCCGCTGGGCGTCGCGCCGGCGCCGATGCCGGCTGACCATCTGGCAAAAGGTCGCCAGCCGATCTCCTGGCTGGGCGGCTGGTCCTACGCGATCCCCTCGACCGCCAGACACAAAGAGGCCGCCTGGCGGTTCATCAAGTGGATGTGCTCGCTGGACGCCAACATGCTCCAGCAGAACCAGCAACGCGACATCGCCACCAGCCAGGGACAACTCTTCATGCCTGAACTGGCGGCCCGGCGAAGCATCACGAAGGCATGCTACCGCGCGTTCATTACGGGCAATCCGCAGGTCCCTGCCCGTTTCGCCAAGGCCTACGACGTCTTCGTGAACCTGCTGCCGCGTTCGCTGTACCGGCCCGTCACGCCCGTCGGCCAGTTGCTGTGGAACGAGCATCGCCGGGCAACGGAGCAGGCCCTCTCGCACGATGCATCGCCAACTGAGGCCCTGCGCCGCGGCACGCACGCCGTACAGGCCCAACTCGACCGTACGCTCGCACCGCCGCCGGGACCTGTCGTCGCCTGGGGATGGATTATCGCCGCGTACGGCCGCCGGCATCGCCCTGACGGGCATGGGCCTGGTCCTTTACGCTCAACGCAGACGCCAGACAAAGGGCTATTTCCGTCGGCAATGGTATGCCGGCTGGGCAGCAGCGGCACCGTGGATGATCGGCTTCGTCGTGTTCGTCGGCGGCCCGATGATCTTCTCGCTGATCATGAGCTTCACGCAGTATGACGTGATCAACAACGCCCACTGGGCCGGCCTGAGCAATTACAAAGAACTGGCAACAGATCCGCTGTTCTACAAATCGTTCTACAATACGGCGTATATGGCCCTGGGCGTACCGCTGGGCATTATCGTGGGGCTGGGCCTGGCGATCCTGCTGGACGCCGGCGTGCGCGGCCTCAGTGCCTATCGAACACTGTTCTATCTCCCGGCGATCGTTCCCGCCGTGGCGGCAAGCATCCTGTGGATCTGGGTCTTCCATCCGACGGGCGGGCTGATCAATTCGATGCTTGGCGCCACCGGCTCAACCACTGGCTTGCTATCCACGGCTATGATGCGCCGATCAAGTGGCTCCATCGGAGGGTACGGCCAAGCCCGCCCTGATCCTCATGGGCCTGTGGAGGGCGGGGGCGGGCATGCTCATCTGGCTGGCTGGCCTCAAGAGCGTTCCCGAGGAACTGTACGAGGCGGCGCGCATGGACGGGGCCGGGGCCGCTGCGGCGATTCCGCCATATCACGCTGCCGATGCTCACGCCGTATATCTTCTTCAACCTGATCATGGGCACGATCGGCGTGTTCCAGATCTTCACCCAGGCCTACATCATGACCGAAGGCGGCCCGAACGACGCAACGATGTTCTACGCCTACAACCTGTTCAACCAGGCGTTCCGCTACCTGCGGATGGGCTACGCGTCGGCCCTGGCGTGGATGCTCTTCGCAGTCATTATGGTGCTGACGCTGATCCAGACTGCGGACCAGCAAAAGATGGGTGCATTACGAAACACCGTAAAAACCTGGTACTGACAAGCGAGGTGATGGCGAGCAGGACGAGGCAAATGAATAACGAATGTACTACCGCCAATCCAGAATCAAGAGACTCTTCCTCCACGCCGTGCTGATCGGCGGCGCGGTGCTCTTCAGCCTGCCCTTCGTCTGGATGGTCGGCACCAGCATGATGAGCGAGCACGAGCTGTCCGGCCGGGCGTGCACATCCTGCCCCAGCCGCCACAACCCCGCGCTCCGTTCACCGTTCCTCGACGACCAGGAATTCCCCATGCCCCAGAAGCCCGAGCGCTACACCGACGAGTTCTGGGGCGAACACCATACCGAGGCCTTGCGACTGGTCCGTGAAAAGGTCGACACACTGAAGATCGACAACCCGGAGGGCTTCAACAACGCGGCGCTGACAACCGAGGTGGTCAAGGGCGTCTGGCAGCAACTCCTGCACACCGTTGATCCCAACTTCTGGTGCGACATCAGCAACTACCAGACAATCGTCGACGGCAACGTCAACCAGGAAATGGTCGACGCGGCCCTGGGCAAGGTCCGCCGGCGCCTGTGCCTCGGCCGGCTCGGCATCCGCACAAGCGACTATCGCCAGGTGGAGCTTGCCGGCGACCGCTCGCCAGCAGCCATCTGGCAACCACAGAGCGATAGCACCTCCCTTCAGGAGATTACCGACGAAGGGCAGAAATACGCCGCTCGTCCACTACGATCTCGGCCAGACCGATCGGGAACAACTTTCAGCGACGATGGCCTCGCCGGTCCCGCTGGATACGGTCAATACGTTCACCCTGGCCATGCATCAGGACGAGACGTGGCATCACCTCGACATCGCCATCGAATACGCCAACCAGCGATGGGTACCAGCCGAGCCACTCTATCTCGGCGGCTGGCAGTGGCAGCAGATCATCCTGAAAAAGCCCGACCCCCAGACATACAGCCCATACGAATCGCACCCGTGGGTATGGCTGAAACGGGATCCTGCCGGCAGCACCTTCAACCAGCCCGGCAAGGTGCGCGTCGTCCTGACGATCCGCAAGAGCACGCCCCTGGCGGCCTGGTACGGCAAGGCCCTCTACAACTACAAGCAGGCCGCCAAGTACGTGCCGATGTGGCGGTACGCCGCCACCAGCTTCGCCCTGGTCATGCTCAACATCGTACTGATGGTCCTGTCCAGCAGCCTGGCGGCGTATGCCTTCGCCCGGCTCAAGTGGCCCGGCCGGGACTTCATGTTCATCCTGCTGCTGGGCACGCTGATGATCCCGCAGCAGGTCACGCTGATCCCCGGCTTCATCATCATGAAGTGGCTCGGCTGGTACAACACGCTAACACCTTTGTGGATCGGCGCAGCCTTCGGCAGTGCGTTCAGTATCTTCCTGCTACGGCAGTTCATGAAAGGCATCCCGACGGACCTGGAAGACGCCGCGCGAATCGACGGCTGCGGCTTCCTGCGGATCTGGTGGCACATCATGATGCCGCTGGTCAAGCCGACACTGGCAGCCATCGCCGTCTTCACCTTCATCGCCAGCTGGAACGACTTCCTGACCCCGCTGATCTATCTCAACGATCAGCGGCTCTATCCCGCTGTCGCTGGGCCTGTTCCAGTTGCAGACCCTGCTCGGCACCAACTATCCGATGATGATGGCCGGCTCGATCATGATGACAATGCCGGTGATCGCCGTCTTCTTCTTCGCCCAGAAGTACTTCGTCCAGGGAATCACCTTGACAGGCATGAAAGCCTGACGCAGTAATCTCGCCCCGAGCAAGAGTCGTCCTCCTGTACGAGATCTGTCATCCTGAGCAAGACCTGTCATCCTGAACGAGATCTGTCATCCTGAGCAAAGCGAAGGATCTCCTGCGCGTCAGACGCCCAACTTCCTTGCTTGGCAAGCAACACCGCTGATGGCCCTCAACCAAGCGGGAGACGGCAGAGCTTTGCGAACGAGGCAAGACCGAGTTGACCGGAGTGAGCCGCCTGGGCGTAACCGGCTCAAATAGCCGATACCGCCTCCGGCCTTGTCAGCCATCGCCCAGACGTAGCCAAGGCCTGTCTATCCGGCACAGGAAGGTCTCGCGGCTCTCTCGCTGGAAGTGCCACGAGTCGGGCAGTCAGCAGTTGCGCTGCAGCACGCACGAATCGCCGCAACCAGTTCTTCGCAGCGACCGGTCTTGGTCAGGTAGTTCGTCGCACCCGCCTCGCGCATCTGCTCAGCCACGTGGGGTTCGAGGTGAATTGACAACCCGATCACGCTCGTCTGCGGCCTCTCCGCCAGGATCTGACGAGTCGCCTCAATTCCACTTAACACCGGCATATCCACGTCCATGACAACGACATCCGGTGCCAATCGGCCGACCTGCTCGACCACCGTCTGTCCGTCGGAGGCCTGGCCGACGACCTCCATGTCCTTCTCCATCCGCAACAAACGTGCCAGGCTCTCTCGCACGATCGCATGGTCGTCCGCCACGAGGACGCGGACGCGCGGCGGCTGGATTGCATCATCGACGTCCCGCCCCGATTCGCCTGCCCGATCAGGCATCTCAGCGTCTGCCCGGCCCGGTCGAAGCGGCGCTACCAGTGTTACCTTTGTCCCACGGCCCGGAGCGCTATCGATCTCCATCTGCCCGTCAGCCAGATAGAGCCGTTCGCGAATACTGAAAACGCCAAATCCGCCGCCTGATTCGTCCTGCGCCCTTGTTTGCCTGGGTCAAATCCTTTGCCCGGGTCGCTGACGACGATCTGCAGTCGATCGGGATCCAGCAGGCTCATTACCACCCTGGCCTTCTTGACCCCCGCATGTTTGACCACGTTGAACAGCAGTTCCCGGACCGATTGGAACAGCAGCACGCGAACGTCCTCGTCCCCGGGGTTAGCCTGCCCATCCGTTTGCATCTCCACAACAAGCCCGTGCTTCTCCCGCATCCACGAACCCAGCCACTGCAGGGCCTGGCTCAGCCCGCCGCTGTACAGCACTGGTGGGCTCAGCTCCAGGGTCAGGCTTCTCGATGCCTGGATCGACTGGTCCAGCAGTTCGTCTACCTGCCGCAACGACTGGAGCAGATGGTCATCGTGGACCTGCCCCCTCACCGACCCCACGCCGAACTTCGCCCCGACGAGCAGCTGTTGCAGATGGTCGTGCAGCAATTCAGCCAGGTGACGACGCTCCCGTTGCTCCGTCTGGGTCAACTGCGACGTGAGCCGCTGCAACTGTTTCATCCGCTCATGGACTTCCGCTGTCCGCCTGGCCACCCGTTGTTCCAGTGTGTCATTGAGAGCTTTAAGATGATCCTCTGATGCCTTGTACTCACTGATGTCGCGGTTGATCTCCAAAATGCCCGTCGCCTCGCCGTTCTCGTTACGCTGCAAGGCCCATCGGCTGTCGACAACTGCCACCCTCCCGTCGCGGCGGGCCTGTAGCAGTTCCCCCTGCCATCGGCCCCTCTCCTTGACCGCCGCAGCGATCGTCTCCAGCGGCTGCGGATACTGCGTCCGCAGAAGCTCGTGCGATATCCGGCCGATCGCCTCTTCCTTCCCCCAGCCGTACAGGTCCTCCGCTCCACGGTTCCAGTAACGGATCCGGCCTTCCATATCCCGCACCAGAACCGCGTCGTAGACCAGGTTCAGCAGCTCGGCCTGTTCCCGCAGCTGCTCGGCCACGCGTTTACGTTCGGTAACATCCACAAGCCCGATCATGCAGCCGACTTTTTCATCCTGGCGTTTGACCAGGGGCACCCCACTGACTAACAGATCGTACTGGCGCCCATCAGCTCGCAGGAAGGTCATCTCCGCTCGTCGGCAGATCCGCCCCGAGGTGATCTGCTCGACGGAAAACAGGCCTTCGGCATCGAGCGGCGGACGATCTTCCTCTGCGATGAAGCGCTTCGGCGCGGGGCGGAGGGGAAAGACCTTTTGGAACGGCTGCCAAATGGCGGGTTCTCCGCATAGCTCGTGCGCGGCCTGGCTGGCCCGCATGATAATCCCGTCCGGATTGCACACCACGATCGGCTCCGCTGCCTGCTCCAGGATCGACCGCGCCAGCTCCTCCGCAGCCCGGACCTCTTCATGCCGTTTCTGTTCGGTCAGGTCCGTAGCGACCAGGCTGACTGTTCCGGCCTGGCCTCCCGGCAATGCATTCAACGACACGAAGACAGGAACTTCCGTCAGATCCCGCCGACGAGACCTCGCTTCCCCCCGATAGCCTGCCCGCCCTGCCTGCTCCAAGGGCTCGCCAGGTTTCGGCCAGCTATCTGCCACAATGTGGCTTTCGATCTGACTGCCCAGAACATCTTCCAGGGTTCCACCGAGCATCTCGGCGAATCGTGCGTTACAGTAGACGATCGTGCCCTCGGCGGTGAGAGTTGCGGCCCCCTCGCTCATGTTGTCCAGCATGATGCGGTAGCCGGACTCGGCACCTTGAAGGGTGAAGATCTGCTCCTGCTGGCCCTGCGAGACAACGATCGCGTCGACCTCGCCGCCACGGATGGCATCAAGGGTGTCTTCCGCCTCCTGCAATCTGGCACGAAGATCCTCGATCTCTCGCCGATACTCATCGGCCGTCTTGGCCACGACGCGCCTCCAACTGTCTGGCACTTGGAGTCAATCTCTATGCAACTATAGCTCGTCTTTAGAACAACGTTCCTGCGCTCACTCCTTGGCCCGCAGATCCAACCCCAGCAGAATCTTCTCCGTGTCAGCCATATCCCCGATAAACCGCCGAAGCGGCAACGGCAGCTTCTTAATCAGCGTCGGCGCCGCGACGATCTGCTCGCCCTTGGCAAGCACCGGCTGCTGGTAAACGTCGATGATCTGCAACTCGTAGCGGCCAGCCAGATGCTCCTCGCAGATCTTCTTGATGTTGGCGATCGCCTTCTGGCTGCGCGGCGTCATCCCGGTCACATATAGCCGCAATACGTACGTCTCACGAGCAGGACGCCCCAGCATCTCTTGCAACTGCTCTTTCGTACTCTTAACTCTCTTAGCCATCCGGCCCTCGCACTCTCCTCTATCCGTGTCTGCCGTTAAGGTCGTTTCTCCCCCTCTCCCGATCTCCTCTTCTCCTTGTCTGCCGTTAGCCGTTCCCCCGAGGCCGCAGATCCAGCCCCACCAGCACACGTTCGGCATTGGACAGGTCACCGATGATCTTCCGCACCGGCTCAGGAAGTTTGCGCACGAGCGTGGGGATTGCCAGAATCTGGTCCCCTCTCGCCAGCTGCGGTTTTTCCAGAAGGTCGATCACCTCGATGCGGTACCGGCCTTGCAGATGCTCTTCGCAGATCTTCTTGAGGTTGCCGAATGCTGCCACCGACTTCGGCGTCTTGCCCGCCACGTACAACCGTAGGTCCCAGTATCCTGCAGCCGGAGCATCCACCGCACCCGGGGACCCGCTGTTCTTTTTCCCGACACTCACGATTTCCCGCTCCTTCCTCGTTGTCTGGCCCCTCTGTGAATATCCTGACGGGACCGGCGGCTGCGGGCCATGTCCTGGCGTCGAGACCCAATTATAGACTGGCGGTCCTTCTCCTGGCTGATCAGCGTACGCAGCTTGTCCTCCTCGGCATCGAATTCCATCTTGAGCGTCGCTATCTGTGCGTCAAGTAGTTGGCGCTTCCGCCGCATCTCGCGGTTGAGTCGTTCGATCGCCTGCTCGCCGCCGACCCTGGCATCCTGCTCTCTGGCCTCCTGGCTCAGCCGCGATGAACCGGTTAACACTCCCTCGGGCCCGACATAGACCGGGACAAGCTGAACCCCGGTGTCAGTCAACCGAAATTCGCGGATCTGGTTGGAATGGGCCATCCCCCGGCTCTTGAGCACGTGAATTCCGCGATTCCGTTCACCGCCGATCTCGATGTCCCGCAGTAGCAGCCATGTATCCATGAGAGACGACACGTTGACCCGCGTGGCCTCTTGACTCTCAGAGCCACCCGACGTCAGGCTCGTAAGCATCGCCGTAATTCCCTCCGTCTTCAGGAAATCGATCAGTCGGGTCAACATGGCCGTCACGTCCGGTCTGACTCCGGCCCCTAGCAGCGAACTCGCTGGATCGATCACCACTGCTGAGGGGGCTGAGGCCCGAATAATCTTGTACATCAGTGCCAGATGCGTCTCCAGGCCGAGGACCGCCGGCCGGCTTGTGTGGTAGACCAGCAGCCCTTTCTTGACGTATGGCTCGAGGTTCAGCCCGATCGACCGCATGTTGCGGATGATCTGGTCCGGGCTCTCCTCGAATCCGAAGTAGATCACCCTCTCGCCCCTGCGGCACGCCGCCTCCGCAAAATGGTTGGCAATGCTGGTCTTGCCGGTCCCCGCCGTTCCGGAAATAAGTATGCTGCTGCCCCGGTAGAACCCGTCACCGCCCAGCATCTCGTCCAGATCAGCAATCCCGGTGGGGACCCGTTCGGCCAGCACTCTGTGCGCCAGGCCCAGCGAGGTGATCGGCAGCACTACGATCCCGTCCGCGTCAATCAGAAACGGATACTCATTGGGCCCATGCGTGCTGCCACGGTACTTGATCACCCGCAGCCGACGCGTCGATATCTGCTCTTCCACCCGATGGTCCAGCAGGATCACGCAGTCGGACACGTATTCCTCCAGGCCGTGACGCGTCAACTGTCCCCCGCCTCGCTCGCCGGTGACGATCGCGGTGACGCCTTTTTCCTTCAGCCAGCGGAACAATCGCCGAAGCTCCGCCCGAAGAATGCCGAAGTTCGACAATCCTGCGAAGAGCGATTCGATCGTATCGAGAACTACCCGCTTGGCGCCGATTGAATCGATGGCGTAGCCCAGCCGCACGAACAACCCTTCCAGGTCGTATTCGCCGGTCTCCTCGATCTCGCGGCGCTCCACCCGTACATAGTCCATGCTCAGCATCTTCTGCTGCTGCAGCTTCTCCAGGTCGAAGCCCAGGCTGGTCACGTTACGCGTCAGTTCCTCTGGCAGTTCTTCAAACGAGACGAATACACCGGGTTCGCCATACTGCGTTGCACCCTTGACCAGGAACTCTATGCCGAACAACGTCTTGCCCGAGCCGGCGCTGCCGCAGATCAGTGTCGGCCGGCCCTTCGGCAATCCTCCCACCGTGATCTCATCAAGGCCTGTGATGCCTGTAGGGGCCTTGGCGAGCGAAAACTCAGGTTCTTCTTTTTCGCGGGAAGGGTTTCCTGGCCGTTTCTTCTGGCCGCCCTTACGGGGCGTTGGCTTTGCTCGCCTGTTCATTGCCATTTGGCGATTCTCCTGAGACTTTCGTTGTGCACGAAAGTGCCCGCTGGCACGCGCCGGATGAGGCAAAGAGACCGTGAGTATAGACAGTGGCGACTGGCTTGGCTACGTATTAACGTCCAATGACAGGGTGCCGGATCAGGAATGACACAGTCCTGAGCAAGCCATTGTCCGGCGCACCACGCCACCGCAGGTACCAAAATCGTGGCGCAAGGACGTGCATGAACGCACCTCCAGCAAGCAGTCGCGTCAGCGAAAGGATAAGAAGGATCGCCCCCCGGGCGTGCCGAACCGCCGCATGGCCGATCCGCCACAAGTAGCCGATGGCACAGTACCTACGAGACCCACAGCCTGCCGCATGATTCCCGGCGTTGGGTGCGGGGCCCTGGTCCTTCGCCGCTGCAAGGGAACTGAATCTGCTTTAGGAAAAAAACAAGACGCGCCGCGATTTCATCGCGGCGCGTCTCGATCACAGGAAAGGGAGAGTATCGTCAGAGCAGAAACCGGCCTACCGCGGCCGATGACTGCCTGCAAGTCTGTATTCCGTATAGCCGGCCACCCGATCGACAACCTTGCGAACGGCATTGCCGGTCAGCAGATCATTATCATCAGGGATCAATCCGCTCTGGCTGAGCACGAGCCGGTGAAGGACCATCTCCGCGTTCTTCGGGGCCTGGATGCCCGCGCCTTCCCAGATCGCCACAGCCGGAAGGACAGCCGTATCCTTCATCGAGCCACCCATGCGACCGGCAGTCGCATCGGCGTATATGGACCTGTGAGTCGACGGGGCTACCGGGGCTTGCCCTGCGAGCATAACCGCCATCGAGATCGCAGCCGCAGCCGCCAGGGAAGCGGCACCAGCCGTCAAGCGAACCAGCCACACGCTGCGATTCGCCTTCTGCATGACCGGCGGCAACGCCAGCATCACGCGGTCCGTAAAGTCCGCGCCGATCTTCGGCTCGCCGCTGCGATCGTAGGCGATCACGTCACCCGCCGCCTGCAACATGCTCACCACCCGCATGCAACGTCGGCAAGCCAGCCGGTGTGCGTGAAACTCCGCCAGCAGGGAGCCGCTGAGCCGCCCGTCCAGGTAAGAGTCGATTAACTTGCCAAACCGCCCGCAATTCATGTTACTGTCCATGCCCCTTATCAGCAGGGCCAACCAGAAACGCCTGCGACAACCCCAGTCCTCGTCGCTAGTAGTAACTCAGTCCTCAGTCCTCAGTCCTCAGCACTCAGCACTGTCGTTCTACTTCTTATACCGGTACTCCCTACGCCAGTCGCAACGATTGCCAATCTGCCTCCGCCACGTCTGCCAGAAGCTGCCGCAGCTTCGCCCGGCCGCGATGCAGATGACTCTTCACCGTCGCCGCCGGCAACTCCATCACCTCGGCGATCTCCTGGCACGACATACCCTCACGGTAATATAGAAGTGTCGCGGCTCTCTGCGTCGACGACAGCTTGTCGACGCAGTCCCAGACCATCCGCTTCAGATGGGCGGCCTCTTCCGTCTGGGCCACGACCTCCGGCCCCGGCTGCTCTTCCGAGGACAGCCGGTTGGCGTCCAGTTCCGTGGCAATCGGCACAACCTTGCGCATCCGGTTGAGACTCAGACGATAGCCGATCGTAAACAGCCACGTGCTGAACCGGAACGACTCGTCGAACCGCTCGATGTTGGCGAACGCCCGTAGAAAGGCCTCCTGGCAGATCTCCTCCGCCTCGTGCCAGTTGCGGACCAGCCGCCAGATGAAGGCGAACAGCCGCTGTTGATGGCTCTCAACAAGTTGGCGCAGCGTCAGGATCACCCTTCTGGGCTTGCTTGATAAGGGCCCTCTCCCTGAGGACTTCCGTACCATCCTGTGGCAGTGTGGTACTCATTCCGAACTCATTATACAGAAAGCCTCCCACCCAGGATGCACAATCTGTATCGGCACCTGCGGGTTGCGTCGGCTCCAGCCGTGTCCCCCGTTCATAACTTCTGTGCTTGTCAGCACATACCAACGGACGTCCAGTATAATCAAAACGACGCCTCTAAGCCAGCCAATTCCATGGATATGCCCATCGCGATGTGGTAAAATCAGGTGCGATGACCAAGACCCAGACAAAACAGACGCCGGCGATCCTCAACAAGAAGGCCAGGTTCGATTACATCACCCTGGACCGCTACGAGGCCGGCGTGGCCCTGACCGGCACGGAGGTCAAGAGCTTGCGCCGAGGACGGGCAAGCCTCGAAGGCGCCTACGCCCGGATCGACAAGGGTGAGGTCTGGCTCATCAACTGCGACATCAGCCCCTACGAAGCGGGCAACCTGATGAACCACGAGCCCAAGCGGCCGCGCAAACTGCTGCTGCACCGCCGGGAGATCAAAAAACTGACCACGCGGGTCGTGGAACGCGGCCTGACGTTGATCCCCACGCGGATCTACTTCACCGAACGCGGCCTGATCAAGGTCGAGGTAGCCCTGGCGCGGGGCAAGACCGGCGCCGACCGCCGACAGGACATGAAGGAGAGGGACCAGAAGAGAGACATGGCCCGAGCCGCCGTGGGACGGTTCTGATTTGGCGCCTGCGCCGTTCCGCGCCACCCGGCGCCGCGCCGTTTGCGCCTGCAGCCCCGAAGGGCTTTGATCCGGCGCCTGGCGGTTCGGCGCGAAAGGGTTCTGATCCGGCGCCGCGCGAATCCGCGCCGTTTGGCGCCGACGACAGACGGGTTGACCACATGGGGCGCAAGAGAGGGATTTTTAGGGCGACTGAGATCATAAGTCAGTCGATAGACAAATGTTATGCCGTACCGCCGGTCTCCAGATCGGACATTTGGGGGCGAAACGGGCTCGACCGGACAGGTTGAGGGTAAGGCGGCGTGTCGAGGACGTCATGCAGCCTCGTAAAAAAGCGTGGCAAAACACTTTAAATGCCAACCAACCGTTGCGCATGGCTGCGTAAATAACAGCCCGTTCCCCGCGTGATGTCTGCTAGCGCGGCGGAGCGAAAGCAGCAGGCTAGGCCGGCCTGATCCGCCCGATGCGGGCTGGCGACAAATCGAGATCGGGCTGGATGTCTGGGAAGTTTGTCCGTTGGCGTCCCAGGCGTCGAGATCAACAGACGGACTACACACGTAGAGGCCTTGCTTGAAATGTTCCGGGACGCGGGTTCGACTCCCGCCGCCTCCAGTCTTCGGGTTGGACAACCCGTCTGAATCCACGACAAGGCCCGTTGCCCCACCGGCAGCGGGCCTTTCGTATATCCCTATGGTACAAAGACCTTTGCGCGTTGCCGGTGGCTCAGCGGCAGCCCAGATTCCGGGACGCACCCTCCCCCAAAAGGGGCCGAAAACGCTCTGAGACTGGCCGGAACTCTGAGAACTCCGGGACGCACCCAAGTGCGCCCCGGAAAGCATTAACCTCTTATATATCTTGCGGTTACGCGTGCGGTCGATTTTGGCTGTTTTCACGAAAAACGCATGCAGGCCGGCGTATGAAAACCTGCGTCCCGGCATGATTTTGGCACTGCGATGGCACGGTGACATGCGACAATGGCACTCTGATGGCACCGGCATGGCACCGTGCCATGCTCGATTTGGCACGGTGACATCGGACGGTGGCACTCGGATGGCACTGCTGGGGCCCGAGTGCCAAATCCAATTACCTGCCGAACAGCGTTTCGCGCTGGCATAGCAAGACTGGATTGCCAGCGCAAGGGTGAAATCAGGTTGGAGCACGAGAAACGGGAGGACTCAATCTAGCACACGCATCCCCATCTCGCATACAACCGTCCCGTCAGCGCGGTTGTGGAATGCGGAAACACCACCGTCCTGAGAGATGACGAGGGCGAATGAATGGGGTACCCGCATTGCATAGGCCAAAGCGGACTGATGCCGTGAGCCTCGATTCCGCATCACATCCGCCAATTGCAGACGCTTGCCATCCTTATCTACGAGGCATGGACCTCTTCGTGATGTTTTCTTGATTATGGCGTTGAAAGCTTACGACTTTGCAGTCGTAGGTCATTACGATCGCACCGTCCACCCCGGCCAAGTGAGCAATCGAAGTGATGCAGCTTTCTAGCATCGTGGTATCAGAGGCGACGGCCCGCGTCTCTGGGCCGACGATTGCCATCTTCCCTTTAAGCAGATTGCCAACACCATCGGCTCTTTCTACAAGGGCTTTGACGTCATTCCAGTAGTTGATCAACAAATCTTGTAAGAAGGAGCTGTTAGTTTGTCTGAGGGATGCGAACTGTCTAGCCTTCAGTCTTTTTATCAACGATGAGAATTCCCCCATGCTCCATCTTCACGATAGCTTCGGCGAGGTCGTTAAAGATATCGTCGAGTGACTCAATGGTGCCAGCAACAGAGTTTCTGAGCGCCTGCGAGACAGCGCATGTCAACTTATTCATAAGATAACTGTGCTGCAATAGTTTTTCTTGAGCGATCTCGCCTTCTCTGTAAATCATCGCGATGCCGCCGAAGGACGTCTCAATGTGCCCTGGCCCCCTAATCAAGAGTTTCAATGGATTGGCAGCACGATGGGAACTATAGCCAAAATCTCGCAGCTTGTTTAGCGCGGTCACCTGAATGCCACCCAGTGCAATCTTGCCGCCGTCACAGATACAGCAAATGTGACTGCCTGGATCGGTGGCGTAAGCCAGTTTGGCTATTTGCTGTGCGGAAGGTTCAATTGGAGCATTTAGGGCAATGTGGCAGTCTAGTGTCGCTACTCTTCGGTAACACAGTAGGCAGACGGACGGGTACCGGCCCTCATCCGGAATAAGGCTAGCGTGAAAGACCGACTTGATGAACTCTTCGACTTCCTGTCGCGGAAGCCCAAGGTTGAACTTCGCTTGTATATGGCGCTGAGAATCAACGAATCGGTCCGTGGCCTGCCGTGCAAACTCATCAATGGATGGCATATTCTGGATTCTCCTGGGCGAGATACCAAGCCCGTTGCTTATTCCTACCGTTTGACAGTAGACAGCCGACTCCCACAGTCGACAATGAGCCGACAACCACATCCATGATCCTTAGGATTCTACAAACTTTCAACATCTGACCAACTCCAACTGGTCTAGCCTACTTGAGTCTGTAGCGTCCAGGCTGCTCGCTGCGATCAAACTCGATGATCCCAACCTCGCAGAGCTCGCTCAACTCCCGCTTGGCCGTCCGCTCGCTGATGCCGAACTGCTGCTCCAAGTCCTGACGAGTGATCTGTCGGGCGGCTGTCAATTGGCTCAGCACCCATTGCTGTCGCTCGCTGAACTCTGCTTCGGACGGTGCGCACTGCCTGGCCGGTAGCGATTGGGGGCTGCCATCGCCTGACAGCGTTCCTGTTTCGTCAAACTGCTCGACGACGATCCAATGGCGAAGGTGATAGCCGTGCCCCCCATTGGCGATCACGTCCCCAGCACCGCAGTCGTAGCCTAACTGTTCCTTCATGACCGCCGTTATCTTGTCGCGCAGTGCCTTAATGGCTTGGATCAGTGTGTTCTGGGCGAGGTTGGGATGTATCTTGCGGGCCAGTCTTACGCTGTCTATATGGACGTAGTTGCCTCTGTCGCTCTTTTCTCGCAGCGATTGCAGGATTCGCCAGGCATGGCCCTTCTGGTTCTGGCGGACGATGATCTCGCCGCACAGTTCGATATGGCGGGCGTGGAAAGCCAGGACGCCGCCGGCAAATGGTTTGAGTGGCTGCTCCTGGCTGGTCTTTGCCAGGCGGAACCGTCGGTGCTTGTCCATTACCTCGGCGATGACCACGGCTAATGTGCGGCCAGACGTTGCAAACGGCTTGGCGATACTGCCGTCGGTGCCGATCTCCTGGAGTTCCGTCATCAAGTCGACGCAGTGCTGGTACTGTGCCGTCATCAGGATCACCGGCACGTCCCTGCCCAGCCGTTCCCGAATCTGTTTAAGCAGATTCTTGCCGAACTCCGGCAGGTCCTTGCCGCCCGGCCGGGACGGGATCTGCAGATCGAGCAGGATCAGATCGTACGTATTGGCGGCCAGCAGTTCGTTGGCCTCCTGCTGGTTGGTTGCCCAGTCGCTTGTATGGCCCAGCGAGGCCAGGCAATCGTCGATAGCCTCAACCTTGATCTTGCGGTCATCCTCTACCACGAGAACGTTCATTCGTCGTCCCCCTCTGCCTGATCACGCATCGGAAGCGTGATCACCACGGTTGTGCCTTCATTTACCTTGCTGTCGATCGCCACAGAGCCGCCATGGGCTGTGACATACTTGTGTACCAAGCTCAGGCCCCAGCCCGTGCTGTTCCGCTTGGCCTTGTTCGGCCCGATCGGTACAGACGATGCCAGTTCCTTCAGGACCTCCGGTTCGATACCGGGGCCGCTGTCGTTGATGGCGATCTGCACTTCATAGCCATCAACAATGACAAATATGCCGATGCGGCCGGGCTTCAGCTCATCCTCGTCACGATCCGCGAAGGATTCGATCGCGTTCTGGATGACATTCGTCAGTGCAAAGACGATCAGCCGGCGGCTGACGCGCAGCTGAATTGCCGGCCCATCAGCCATCATGATATTGACGGCTGCCGGGTTGTGGCCCTGCTGGTGGACCGCCTCTTTCGCCTTTTCGATCGCCTGGCGGATCATCTGCCGCACGTCTTCGGGGTGCCGCTGGACGGGCAGGGGCTTGGTGTACTGCTCCATGGCTTCTATCGTCCTCTTGAGAAACTCGATATCCTCCCGGATCGACTTGATCCGGCTGGCTGATCTGTCTTCCGCTGCCAGCGCGGCCGCGTTGGCGGACAGCGTTGTCAGGATGCTTCGCATATCATGAGCCACGGCGGCGGCGAGCATTGAGTAGCGCTGATCCGCCAGCGCGACTGACTTTGCCTGCCAGCCGCTTGCCGTACTGGCGTGTCAGCTGATCCACTTGCTCCGCATAGCCTCGGCAATCGCTACGCTTGCGGCTGGACGTTCGCCTGGCCTTCCGTTGGCGGGCGAGACTCCGTTCGGCATGGCTGCGGACGTAGCTGTTGCAGTCGGTGCGGAACAGGGCCACGTATCGACTGCAGGCTTCGTCGTCCAGCATGTGGATCAGCCGTGCGACTTCCAGCCGCACCGTCCAGTCCGGATCGCCAGAAAGCAGGGCCACCAAGTCGGCGATGACCGGGTCGGAGCCGGCGTCATGGCAGAGGATCGCGTCAGCGATGTTCGTTGCCAGACGCCGACGGTGTTCCGTTGGAATGGCCTCCGGCCCATCGCGAAGGGCGGTGACCATTTCTTCAAAGTGATAATCACCCCATTCAGCCATCAGTAACTGTACCGTTCCTTCCTGCGGACAAAGGCCTCCTTGCCGCCCTCGAGAAGGTTGATGATTTCCGTCTTGCAGTCATCGACGGAGCCGTGATTCGACAGCCGGGACCGCTCGCCGTTGCTGGTCAGCACGTATACAGCCGAGGCCTCGCCGAGCACCGGGATGTTCGGATTGTGCGTGATCAGGATGATCTGGCGCCGCTTCTTGACCCGGTGGATGGCGTTGACGACGGTATCGTAGATGTACCTGTTGTCGAGATTGTCTTCCGGCTGATCAACGAGCAGCGGGTTGTCGCTGTCGAGCAGCAGGATCGGCAGAATCGTCGTGCACTTCTGGCCGGTAGACAGCTGCAGCGAGTTCTTCCATTCCTCGCCGTCTAGCAATTCGATCCGCGGCAGATCGGCCAGTTCGATCGTGTCGAGTTGGAGTCTGACTTCCAGCCGACTGAGCGCCTCCATCGCCTTGGCCGTTTGGGCATCGCCCAGCTCGGCCTGGGCTTGCAGATCATCTGCGCGTCCTTCGGTGACGATCCTGAGCAGTTCCGACGGCGGTATATAGTCCGCGATCTTCTTAGCGGCCGGGTTGTATTGGCCGACGTGGCCCTTCATCCAGCCAGCCAGGGCCTGCTGGTAGGCCGAGCGATCGCCGCACTGATCAATCTGCACCCGGATGGGTGAACGGGCTCCCTCATTGATCCAGTTGGCCACCTTCTGACGCAATTCGAACCGTTCCGCCCACAGCTTCCGCAGATGTGCGGCTTGGGCCGCTCGCTCCCGCATAAGGCTATCGAGTTGCTTCTGCAACTCCGCCTTCCGGCGATCCTTCGCCAGCAGGTCATTGCGTTTCTTTTCGAGTTCGGCCCGTTCGGTGGCCACCCCGCGGGCCTGGTTGTGCCTGGTGATCAGATCCCGGAAGGCCAACTCCTGCTGCTGGTGGGCACGCTGCAGGGATTCAACCAGCTCGGCGACATCCGTCCCCCCAGCCTCGATGGTCTGCTGTGCCTGCTCGAAGATGGCGTCCAATTCCCTACCTACGCGCCGGAGTACGTCGCGGATTTCACCCATGCACTTGGCATTCAACCCGGTCAGGATCGATTCATCGAAGGCGGAGTCTGATTGCTGAGAGAATCCCCCGGTTGCGTCGCGCATCCACTGGCCGTATTGCCGAATGAGGTCACGAATCTCTTTGACCGCCTGTTCCTCACGGCCACGAAGTGCCCGATGCTGGTGGGCGATATTGACCTCGTCAGTCTTCTGATCACCTTGGGCCTCGGCGAGGGCCTTGATCTTCGATTCGACGACAGACAGTGTCCCCACTTCATCGTTCAAGCCGTCCAACTGCTGGCGGTTCGCGACGATGGCGTTGGCATTCGCTTCGAGTTTGCCGCGTATGCCAGCGATCTGCCGATTGATGTCGGCTATCTGTCCGGCGGCGAACTTATCGATCAGCTCCAGCTGCGACTGCGGGCTGTCGGCGATGTTCTCCACCTCGTTCTGGCTGAAGATGTCGGCGCTGAAGATGCAGGCGGAGTTGATGCGGATATCCGTCGGCTCCTCGTCCGCCGTCAGCACCATCGGCTCGCCGCTGGCGGTTCGATCGACGATGTATTCCAGCCCGTCCTTTGTCTCTAGGGCCAGCCGAATCCGCCCGTCACCGAGATTGCTTTTGACCAGCACCTCGACGCGTTTGCGGGTCAGCCCACCATCGTCGCGGGGAAAGTCATCCAACGCGTATCGGATGAATTCGAGCAACGTGGTCTTGCCCGTACCGCGATGGCCGATCATGCAGTTCAATCCGTCGGCAAATTCGATATGCATGCCATCCAGAAAGCCGCCGATCACGGCTAATGATTTCAGCCTATGGCAGCGTTGGTTGGCTTCTCGTTCGGTGACAGATCGGCTGGTACTGCGCATAGTATCCCCTCCTGTAACTAGCGTTAAATTCACAAGTTAGCATTACATGTCGTAGTGTGATGGTGCCATCAGGCACGATTATGATTAGAATTTAGTCGGTATTTGTTAGGGTGTCAAGGCCTTCGCTAGGCGGCCCCAGAACGTTGGGGCCAGATTTGCTATACATCCTCCCGGCCTGCTAATTCTGGACAAGGTGCGACCATACTTGTCATACCCTTCTGCAATACTGAAATAGCCGCAGGCGATACGCCTAGTACCAGAGCGATTTAGGGAGTCCGAAAGAGATGCGTGGCACGGCGCCAAGTGGTAGAGTACGAGGTGAAGATGGCGGATTCGATCAACATGCCTTTCGCAGGGCCGGGCTGACGACAATGAGGAACGACTAATGAGCGCGCTTTCTACTGCATTCAGGCTTCTGACCGAACATGAGCCTTTTCCTTGGCAGCAGCGGCTTTACGATTCATTTGTGGATGGACAAGTCCCATCTATTTGCTCGATCCCAACAGGCCTTGGCAAGACGGCGGTAATTCCCATCTGGCTGATCGCCTTGGCTTGCACCGAAGGCAGGTTGCCCCGGCGGCTGGTCTACGTCGTCGACCGGCGCACCGTCGTCGATCAGGCGACGATGCGCAGGCCGAACATGTTCGAGACAGCCTTGGCAGGATTCCTGAGCTGAAATCAGGTCTGGCGAAACTGTGTGCGGTTAAGCATGATCAGCCGCTGGCGATCAGCACGCTACGGGGGCGGTTCGCAGACAATAGGGAGTGGTCCACCGACCCAACCCGGCCGGCGGTCATCATCGGCACCGTCGATCTGATCGGCTCGGCCCTGCTCTTCTCCGGCTACCGCTCCAGCGTAGTGCCGCCCTCTCGAAGCTGGCCTGCTTGGACAGGATTCGCTGCTAGTACTGGATGAGGTCCATCTGTCCAAGCCGTTCGAGCAATTGCTCGTCGGACGAAATCATGACGAGAAAAGCCGAAGGAATGGAATCGAGCAGTTCCAGTCAGGCCACGGATCGCCGACGCGCATCATGCGCATGTCGGCGACAAGCGGCGATTCGACCGACCCGGAGCCGCCATTGACGCTGCATCTCGACGAGAGTGGGAATCTTGTGGGCGAAGATGCGAGAGACGCGACCACCCTGGAGAGATTCTACGCAAGGAAACGCCTGAGGATCAGGACTCTTGTCGAAAAGGACGATCTCAACAGACAACTCACCGATGCCGCCATCGAACTCGCAAGGGACTCCATTGTGACCGGCAAGCGGATCGTTGTCTTCGTCCGTAGTCCAGAAGGCGCTATAGCGATCGCGGACTTGATCCGAAAACACGTCATTGAATCCGTTGATGCTTCAGAACCGAAACCGAAGATGATCAAGAGCACGCCCTTCGCCGATTGCGTCGAAGTGCTCACTGGGACGATGCGTGGCTTGGAACGCGACGAGCTTGTTGACAAATCTGTCTTCAAAGATCGATGGCTTAATGGGAATCTCGACCCGGCTCATCCGATGAATCAGCAGCCTGTCTTCCTGGTATCCACCAGTGCGGGCGAGGTCGGCTTCGATCTCAACGCCGACCACCTCGTCGGCGACGCCGCCCCACTTGACTCGTGGATTCAGCGTTTAGGCCGGGTTAGGCGACGGGGCAAGGGAACGGCAATCGTTGAAGTACTCGTCGAATCTGCCGCCAAGACAACAAAGGAAGGCTCCTCCGCCAAACATACGATCGCATCCGCATCCATCAAGGCAATCGAAATGCTGAGACAACTGCCCGCGGCCGGACCGCTTGATATCGACAAGCGTCCCGGCCCGATTCTGGACGCAAGCCCGCACGCACTAGGTAATCTACCCAAACCCGAAGAAGCACTCTCACCTTCGCCGGCCACCGTCGAACTCACCGACATCCTTCTCGATGCGTGGAGCATAACCAGCATCACTGAGCCAATGCCTGGCCGGCCTGCGGTCGGTCCCTGGCTGCGCGGGATCGACGAGGAATTGCCGCAAACAACAATTGCCTGGCGGGCGGAACTCGATGAACCAGCGTTTGCCGATCTTGACGTCGAAGACATTGAGGAATGGTTCGACTCCCATCGAATCCTTACGCACGAGACGCTATCGGTGCCGACCCATGTTGCCGCAAAGTGGTTCGTGAACCGCTGGAGCAAGTTGGCTGATGAGCAACAATCGCAACTTGTCAACCGTCCGATCATTGTGGATCGAGTTGGTATGACACTGACTACCGTCAAGAGCCTGATCGACCGGTTGTCCGCCAAAGGCTCCGACAATGCCTCCGCAATCCGCAACGCCGAGCTCATCCTTCCCGCGTCGTTCGGCGGGATCGAGCGGGGGGAGGGCCTGCTCGATGCCAAAGGACCTGTGAAGCCGCAGGACTCGGCGGGGGCCGATAACGCGGAGACACGCTTGATCGCCCCCGATGTTGCCGATCTCGCGCCTGGCCGAACGCGATCTCGCGAGATCATCACTATCACCGAAGAAGGCCAACAGGAGGGGCGTTCCATCGGCGGCATGCAGGCCCGCCGAGTTCTGTCGCGTTTCGTGTCGAACTGGAGTCCGACGATGATAGGACCGTCCGCCTCGTCAGTCTACACCCTGCGCCGCGAGAAGCCGGAGTACGGATCCCAGAAGCAGACGTTGAAGCAGCACGTCGGTGCAGTTCGTACGGCCATCGATCACATCCTGTCTCGCCTATCACTCCCCAAAGAGGGCGAGCAGGCTATCACACGTGCCGCGCAGTTGGCCGCCGACTACCACGACCATGGCAAGAACCGGGGACGTTGGGAACGCCTCGTCGGCGGCAAGACGACGCCCCCTGGACAGGACTGGCTTGAACATACGCTGGGCAAATCCGACGGAGAGATGAAGCGCGACCCGCGAGGCTACCGTCATGAGTTTGGCTCGCTCCGCGAGTTTACTGACGCATTCAAGGCCGGCAAATTACTCGACGAAGACGGCACGCCGATCAGCCAGGATGTCTTTGACCTCGCAATGCACCTCATTGCGACGCACCACGGCCGGGGGAGACCACATTTCCCCAAGGGCGGCTTCGACCCCGACTGCGAAGCCCAATCGGATGAAATCCACACCGACGTCATCCGCCGATTCGCACGATTGCAGCGGAAGTATGGGTGGTGGTACCTGGCCTGGCTGGAGAACCTGCTCCGCTTCGCCGACGCCCTAGCCAGCACCCAGCACGACGACGAGAACCAGGACGACGAAGCGGAGGCTGGTCAATGAGCAATAAAGAACCCACCATCAGGATCCCCGTCGACCTGAACAACCCGGGCCAGTTCTTCGCCTGCTGCGGTCTGCTGGAACTCGCCGACCGACTCTGGCCAGGGGCGGAGGGGTGGTTTGAAAAGGCCGATCAATTCACGATCCGCAACGAAAGACTCGGCCCGATTGCACTCGACCAGTTGTGCTCAAAGATCACGAAAGGAGACTTCACATGCCTACTACCGCCTGAAGACCGTGCTTCCTTGGCTGAACTCACTGAACGGAAAGCAGCTTTGAACCGACAGAAGAAATCGCTCCCAAAGGAGGAGGAAAAGGAGCGAAAGCGGCTGAATTCTAAACGAATCGTTTCTGGATTCACCCTCGGATCGCCCTTTGACATCCGCATAGACTGGTGGCTGGTCGAAAACTGCGACGGAGACCATCTCAAGACATGGGCTGGACAACAGGCCATCGCCAGCATCGGCAAGGCGATTCACGAGTCGCTATCATTGGTCCGTTCGGATCGACTGTTCGATCGCGAAGCACTTGTCATGCGAGATGGAGAGGCGGTCGCTCCGCTCAGTTTTGAGTCAGGCGCGCCGGCACAGCGCAGGACATCGGTTATTCCTCGGACAAGATCGGTCAGCCGATTAGTCTGTTGCGTGTGGACTGAGTTTCTGACCTTGATCGCGCTCCAGCGGTTCGCGCTTCAACCTGATCTCCAAGCA
Organism: uncultured Planctomycetota bacterium; assembly: GCA_963787325.1. GTDB lineage: Bacteria > Planctomycetota > Phycisphaerae > UBA1845 > JANYLN01 > CAWBCK01. The sequence continues at coordinate 2,329,244 of CAWBCK010000005.1, read as the reverse complement.
TTCTTCACGTTTCACGCATGGCGTGAGCCGCTTCCGCCATCTGTTGCAGCACTTGCAGCGAAAGGGCAGTTTCCTCAACTCGTTGGCTGTCAAGGACGATTCCGGCTGGCTGGCCGCGATAGCGGCAATCGATATAAGGCGTTTCAACAAGCAACCCTTACTGAATGGAGATATTGAAATGAGCGAGACAAGCATCAATCCATCGTGGTTCACAGACCGGGACGTTGTGGCGATTGTCCTTCGAGAATACTTACGTCCAATCAACGGCTACGACACCCCAATCTTCCCGCCCACCTTTGCGATGCGACCTACGTTGCAGCGCCACCCGTACAACATCGATACCCTACGCAATGGCGACAATATTTGCTTGATCGACAGCATCGCATCTCAATCCAATCGACTCGAGCCCATCTTCGACACGTTCACGCCGCGCATCGTTCGGAAAGTGATTGTCAAAGTCGTCTCCGGTAAGAATAAGACCGAGAGCTCACGCAGTCTGCTTGAAGTCGGCCACCGTGTTGCAGATGCAGTCGTTCGCTTCTCGGACAAAGCAGACGACATTGCTGTTGCGTTAAGCGAACACGACTCGGGAAACTCACTAGCACTCGCTCGCGACTTCGGAACATCCCTTGTGTTTGGTGCTTGGAACTCGCGCAACGCTGGCGAGAAGGTTCCCCGCACATTCCAGTCAACAATCCGTGCGACTAACGTAGAGCCCTTGACGCGGGCGTCGCAGTACGTGCCGCCCTTTAACTATAAGGAACTTCTTGATGAGAACGAGAAGCCCCTGATCGACCCAAAGACCAAAGACGACAAGCTTTCAAAGCAAGGCCTCTTGGCCGTTCCAGTTGTCACGATGCCCACCAAGGAAAAGAACAAAGACCTGGCATTTCGAGTCCACGGCGGCATTCTTGTACGTGGCGATATCCGCCGCGATGCTTCAATTAATCTCGTAAATCTTCGCGCGTTGCGAACCGGGCAATTGAAGGAATGCACTTCCGAAGACCTTCGCGCATACATTTTTGGACTTGCTCTTACGACACTTCTATACGATCAGGAGTTCAGCCTGCGCCAGGACTGCCAACTTGTACTCGATGCAGATCGTAGCAAGGAGCGTGCGAAGCAGGCAAGGGATGCGGGACGAAACTACGGTTTCCATCGACTTGCGATAGTCAAACGTGACGGGACGGAAGTTCCTCTCAATATTTCCTATGGTGAGGCAACGACGTTTGCCGGGGCCGCGGCAGAGAAGGTGAAGATCGACCAAAGCGAACTGTCGATTCTGTTCGACGCCTCCAAAATGAAGGCGGCGATCAAAGGAACAACCGATGACGCAGATGAGGCAGAATAATCATGTCAACTCACCTCTGTATAACCGTGCGATGGATCGGCGACCGATTCCATGGGTTTATCGACGGAACCGAGTCCATCGAATGGCCGCCTTCGCCGTACCGACTTTTCCAGAGCCTCTTGGCGAGTGCTCACCGCCATGGGATGACCGGAGGCAGGCGACAAGCGCTTGCGTGGCTTGAACGGCAACAGAATGCCCCAGAGTTGCTCGCGGTTTCAGATCCAGCCACTGGAGTGATTGTCGATCATTGGGTCCCCGACAATGACAATCTTATCACGCATCGGAAGGGATCCATTCGTAAATTCAGGCCAGTTCTACACGAGGATCGACCTTTGGTACACTACGTGTGGTCGATCAATCCCGCAGATCAGCCACCAGTTGAAGCGCTCGACGATCTCGCGGCCACGCTCGGGTGGCTCGGCTGGGCCATCGACTCTGCTTGTGCAACTGCGACGCTGGCGTCAGTAGAACTGTTTGATTCCGAAGAGCTGCCCGGCAATCCGTTGTGTCGATTCCAACCTATTTCAAAGACGACGCGAACCGACGGTTCCCTTCGTGTTGCCAAGCCAGGAAGCACGGTCGATCTTGAACGCCGCCATGCCATCAACCGCGTCTCCTTCTCCGATCAAACACAACGACGCAGAAAACAATGGCCAAAGATCTTCGACCGATATATCTACACCTCTGCCGACCGTCCCGCTCCACGTCCCCACGTCGTCTTCGAGCTCCGTGACGACAACGGCAACCTCGCCCGCTACCCCCACGCCACGCTCATCCACATCGCCGGTATGGTACGGCACGTGGCCATCGAACGGATTAAGGGAGACTTGCCTTCTTTCATTCCCGAAAACGATCGCGCGAAGTGGCTCGAAACGTTTGTTTGCGGCCATCGCGGGGACGCGGAGCAACATCAGCAGGTCTCCTATGTGCCGCTGCCTTCCATTGGGCATGAACATGCCGACGCGATGATCCGAAACGTCATGCTCATTACACCGATCGGCTGCGAACGCGAACTGGAGTACGTTGCCCAGCGACTCGATGGGGAATGGCTTGAGTCCGAAAACGAAGCCAGCTCTGTGACGGCCGAAACGGCGAGCAGGCAGTCTTGAGCCGGTCTATCTCAATCGTTTCACGCCGCCGCACGGCAAGTTCATCGACATGTGTTACCTCGGCACGTCGCACATTTGGCATTCCGTTACCCCAGTCATCCTCGACGGACACAATAAGAAGTCCAAGAACGATATGCCGGAGGCCATCGCCCGCCAAACGGAGAAGCTGATCTGCAAGGCACTCCAGCGCGGCGGCATCCAAACGCCGTGCAAGTTTATCTGGCAGGCGATCCCTTTCGTAAGGAATTGTCTTCGCGCCCACAAGTACGACCGCGACGGCCGGCACACCGGGTACCACCGGCCGGCACACCTCAAAGACCTTACCGCTGTTCACGTGCGCATCATGTTTGAGCATCCAATCCGGGGGCCGCTGGCAATCGGTGCCGGCCGGCACTGCGGTTTGGGGCTATTTGCAGCAGAACGGGAGGGAAACAATGAGCGAGCAAGGAGTCCAAATAGTCTGAAGAGCCGGACCTACTTCCGGTTCGCATGCTGAACGAGTACGCCTACTGCCCACGGCTGTTTCACCTGATGTACGTCCAGGGACGATGGGCCGACAACGGCTACACTGTCGAGGGACGCAATGTCCATCGCCGGGTCGATCAGTTGGACCATGTCTTGCCGGACCCGGACGCACAGTGGAGCAGTCAGAGTGAGACAACGACGACTGGCAAGCAGCAGAATGCGCCGATCGGCGATGAGCCCCCGACAATCACCCGTTCGGTCGTCCTGGGTAGTGACGATCTGGGGCTGACAGCCAAGCTTGATCTGGTGAGCACGGCAGATGGCTTTGCCGTACCGGTCGAGACTAAACGCGGCCGGGTACCCAACAACGAGCAGCGGTCCTACGAGCCGGAGCGGGTGCAACTGATGGCCCAAGGCCTGCTTCTACGTGAGCACGGCTATCAATGCGACCATGGCGTACTTTACTTCGCAGGCTCGCGGACGCGGGTCGACGTGCCCTTCACCGGAGAACTGGAATTCCTGACACTGCAGCTGGCTAGTCACGCACGACTTGCTGCAGTCAAGACGACGATGCCGCCGCCTTTGGATGACAGTCCAAAGTGCTGGGGATGTTCCCTCGCTGGCGTATGTCTGCCTGACGAAACACAGGCCTTATCCGATCCAGAGCCGCAGCCTGCCCCGATCGACATACGCCGCCTCTTTCCTGCTCGGGATGACGCGTTGCCTCTATATGTACAAGAACAGGGGGCCGTCGTCGGCAAGACCGGCCAATTGCTGACAGTCCGAAAGAGCGGCCAAATGATTGGCAACGCACCCCTCAAGGACGTAAGCCAACTCGTACTGTGTGGCAACGTATCTGTCACGCCACAGACTTTGCACCTTCTTAACCAGGAAGACGTGCCGGTCGTGCACCTTACGACGGGGCACTGGTTTTGCGGGCTTACGGCTGGCATCAGCCTGCGTAACGCCTTCACAAGGTCAGCCCAGTTCGCCGTCAGCTAATGATCCATCACGATGCCTGCAGACTGGCCCAGGCGATTGTCATCGCGAAGGGCACGAACCAGCGAACCATGCTGCGGAGGAATGTTTCCCCGTCGCCTGTTGCGGCACTGGCGGATATGGCGGACCTTATTCGGCGTGTGGACGAAGCGGTATCCGCTGAGCAGCTGCTTGGATTCGAAGGAAACCTCGCTGCCCGGTATTACGCAAACTTTGCAGCCATGCTCTCGCCACGAGATTTCGACTCTACGTGGGATTTCAAGAACCGTAATCGCCGGCCCCCGAAAGACCCAGTCAACGCAATGCTTTCCTTTGGATACGCGTTGCTGGCAAAGGAAGTCACCGTTGCGGCCATGGCAGAAGGGTTGGATCCATGGTGGGGATTCTACCACAAACCCCGCCATGGCCGTCCTTCACTGGCGTTGGATCTGATGGAGGAGTTCCGCCCGCTTGTAGTGGACAGCGCCGTGATCACGGCGATCAACACGGGGATGGTAACCGCCAAAGACTTCACCGTGTCGGCTGCGGGCTGCCTGTTAACGGACGCCGGCAGGAAGGGGCTAATCCGGGCATACGAAGGCCGACTCGACCAGATGGTAACCCATCCCGTGTTCGATTATCGCTGCTCTTGGCGGAGCATCATCAGATTGCAGGTCCGTCTGCTGGCACGGTGGCTTACTGGCGACGTGCCGGCTTATACTGGAATGGTGACTCGGTGACGCTATGCGAAACAGCTACCTGATCACATACGACATCTCCGACGACAAGCGGCGAAATACTGTATTCAAGACGCTAATGGGCAATGGCGATCATGTACAGTTCAGCGTGTTCGTCTGCCAGTTGAACCGGGTAGAATTGGCTCGGGTCAAAGGGGATTTGGCGCAGACAATCCACCACCGCGAAGACCAGGTAATCATCTTGAATCTCGGGCCGGCAGCAGGAGAGTGGGCGTCACACTTGCAGTGCCTTGGAAAAGTGTACACACCATCGGCGCGAGTAAATGTGATTTGACGTTCGAGCGGCCAGGTGATTCCGGATTCGCGGGTGCCGCTCGAAGTCTTTGACAAGTAAATAGTTGGAGACGATATGATGGCCGTTCATTTGCGTCTGATTGCGTTTCGACATGCACCGCTCGAAAACAGCCCTGTAATCTGCTATAGTCACTGCACTTGCGGCGGTGACCATTTCCGCGTCTTCACAGACGCGGCCCCATTGAAGCGCGGTGCCCTTGCCGCCGAAGCCGGCCGGACCCCAGATTTCCGCGTCTTCACAGACGCGGCCCCATTGAAGCCCGCTGTAAGTACCCTGCGACGCCCTGCCGTCCTTCCATTTCCGCGTCTTCACAGACGCGGCCCCATTGAAGCTAAATGATCTTACGACCATACCAACAGGATTCCGTAATTTCCGCGTCTTCACAGACGCGGCCCCATTGAAGCTCTGGCTGAATGCCGAACCTGGCTGCAGCAGGCCAATTTCCGCGTCTTCACAGACGCGGCCCCATTGAAGCGAAGAACGCGCATCAGGCGAAATGCGTCGGCCGCACATTTCCGCGTCTTCACAGACGCGGCCCCATTGAAGCACCACGGACCTGAGTCGCTCAGCCAGATCCTGGACATTTCCGCGTCTTCACAGACGCGGCCCCATTGAAGCATCTGGCCAACCTGGTCGACCAGATCCCTGCGGGTGATTTCCGCGTCTTCACAGACGCGGCCCCATTGAAGCCGATGACCTCAAGCGTCTGCGGAGTGTACCAATCATATTTCCGCGTCTTCACAGACGCGGCCCCATTGAAGCGTGATCGACGAAAGGGCGGACCCTCCGATAGATGCCATTTCCGCGTCTTCACAGACGCGGCCCCATTGAAGCAGCACGGTCGAGATGCCATTGCTGGACGTAGAGGGATTTCCGCGTCTTCACAGACGCGGCCCCATTGAAGCGCGACAAAGCGACCATGATGACGTTCCGGGCAAGTATATTTCCGCGTCTTCACAGACGCGGCCCCATTGAAGCTCGACGAAGCCCACCACACGACGGCCAGCACCTATCATTTCCGCGTCTTCACAGACGCGGCCCCATTGAAGCGGTCGTTGTCGAGCCTTGCCCACACTGCCCTGCGCTATTTCCGCGTCTTCACAGACGCGGCCCCATTGAAGCAAATCAAGCGACTCGAATGCTTGTTCGGCCAGATCCATTTCCGCGTCTTCACAGACGCGGCCCCATTGAAGCGTAGGTCAGCCGGTAGGGCCCGCGAAGACGCGAAGCCATTTCCGCGTCTTCACAGACGCGGCCCCATTGAAGCGGAAACCGCACCCATCCCCACGGCCGCCTGCAACTCATTTCCGCGTCTTCACAGACGCGGCCCCATTGAAGCACGCCAGCCGCATCGCACTGCCGGATGATGCTGCGATTTCCGCGTCTTCACAGACGCGGCCCCATTGAAGCTGTGGTGTGTGGTGCGGTGTGCTATCGCGAGCCAGGCATTTCCGCGTCTTCACAGACGCGGCCCCATTGAAGCAGGAAGAAACCGGTGGTGATTGAGGCGTGGCAATGGTATTTCCGCGTCTTCACAGACGCGGCCCCATTGAAGCCTGCTGGTAAGGACGGTCAAGCTGACAGCTGGTGAACATGATTTCCGCGTCTTCACAGACGCGGCCCCATTGAAGCGTGGTGGTGGATCGCCGCGAGGTGGTTGACCAGGTTCATTTCCGCGTCTTCACAGACGCGGCCCCATTGAAGCAGGTCGCAGAGGGTACGGAGAAGTAGCGCAGGGATGGTCATTTCCGCGTCTTCACAGACGCGGCCCCATTGAAGCATGACCGGCGGCGGGTCGGACCAGACCCGCTCGGGCAAGATTTCCGCGTCTTCACAGACGCGGCCCCATTGAAGCCCTTGGCCTCGTCCGTCTTCACCCACTGACTATCCACTATTTCCGCGTCTTCACAGACGCGGCCCCATTGAAGCGCTCGGGAGCGGTGGCCAGTCATGTAGCCGATGCCATAATTTCCGCGTCTTCACAGACGCGGCCCCATTGAAGCCAGTGCGGCGATATGGCCGAGGATGTTTCCCCTAACAATTTCCGCGTCTTCACAGACGCGGCCCCATTGAAGCCTACCCGTCTCACCGTCCGCGGCCATCCACGAACGCATTTCCGCGTCTTCACAGACGCGGCCCCATTGAAGCATGGGCATGGAGTGCGCCAGGAGGATGATCGGGTTGATTTCCGCGTCTTCACAGACGCGGCCCCATTGAAGCGCGTTGGTCAGCGGCACAGCAACAGGATTGCCGTCATTTCCGCGTCTTCACAGACGCGGCCCCATTGAAGCACATGTACGCGGAACAGCGTACACTATAGTAGACGAATTTCCGCGTCTTCACAGACGCGGCCCCATTGAAGCAGGTCGCACAGGGTGCCGCAGTTCTGCCGCAGATATTTCCGCGTCTTCACAGACGCGGCCCCATTGAAGCTTTGCCGCGGCCATCCGGCCCGGCTCCTCAGGTTTTATTTCCGCGTCTTCACAGACGCGGCCCCATTGAAGCACGGCCAGCGGAGCGTATTCGCGGGCCAGGCCCTTATTTCCGCGTCTTCACAGACGCGGCCCCATTGAAGCCAGGTCAATCCGGATGACGGCGACCCGCTGCAGGCGATTTCCGCGTCTTCACAGACGCGGCCCCATTGAAGCTCCAAATGCGCCTGTTTGTACAAAGCCCAACGACAAATTTCCGCGTCTTCACAGACGCGGCCCCATTGAAGCCGGCCCTCCACCCACTGCCCACAACTCACACTAGGATTTCCGCGTCTTCACAGACGCGGCCCCATTGAAGCCCGGTTCGGCTGCGACTGGTCGTTGGCTGGGTCAGACATTTCCGCGTCTTCACAGACGCGGCCCCATTGAAGCGGTTTCCCGGATCTCCGCCAGCACCGGCCGGGCGCAATTTCCGCGTCTTCACAGACGCGGCCCCATTGAAGCCGCCCGGGCAGTCGCGGCGCTCGAGGCGATCAAGACATTTCCGCGTCTTCACAGACGCGGCCCCATTGAAGCACTGCTTCGTTGAACGTGCCCGAAGCGATAGCCGTGGCATTTCCGCGTCTTCACAGACGCGGCCCCATTGAAGCAACACCTGCGCCACCCGCAACACGGCCAGGGGCGGCAGATTTCCGCGTCTTCACAGACGCGGCCCCATTGAAGCCGGCACCCTTCGCTGGCCGGCGTGCAGCCGGAGATCATTTCCGCGTCTTCACAGACGCGGCCCCATTGAAGCCCGTAGACCGGCCGTGCGTTCGGTCGTTGGCCTCGGATTTCCGCGTCTTCACAGACGCGGCCCCATTGAAGCAGTGCCTCCCACAGATTCGAGTCGGTGTCGTCCGGCAGATTTCTACGTTTTGAAGCTAGGCTCGGTTCCTGAAGGTTGACTGACTACCGTGCGATTACCAATTCTCGAGTGGGCAGTGCTCACTGGCATTCCGTACCTTCTGGGCCAGCAGGCGGCCGCAGAGGCGGCAGCGCCCACCGGCCACGGCCAGCCACTGGCCGCACTGGTTGGACTGGTAGATGTGCCGGATGGTTTCGATCTGCTCTGCTGGTCGCCGGTCGACGCCGACCACATTGTTCTTCTATCTGGCTGGCAACCTTAGCGGCAGTGCGAACGGCAGCACGTAGCCTCAGTTCGGCAGGCAAGCCGTACTTGACGCTGGCATGCCCGACTGAGAGCATCATAGGCCGTGAATCTCCTGGCGATGCACGTTCTGAACTTACGCATCGTTAATGTTTACCAACGAAGATCTGTCGTCTAGGTCAAATATCGCGTGAGTTTGTCGCGTCACACCGATGTCGCAGTGAATCACAACCGCCACGAGCTGATCTCCATTCATCAGCGCGACGGGAACTGCATTCTGCCGGGCAGCCTCAGTTCGTGCGCCCGCGGAGAAATCACTCGTAGTGATGATGAGCCCTTGTTCATGTGTGCCCAGGCTGCCACGTACTTGCTGGACCACGGGGGCTTGAACACGATTGGATGGCTTCCACCGCTTGACCTGAACAGCCATTCGCGTCCGAATGACTTCGCCGACGACGAGTGTCCCCCGAACGTCGATGCCGCCGTCCTTACTTCGCTGCGTGACTTCAATATCATCGAAACCAATCTCAGCGAGAAGCCGGGCGATCAACTCCTCAAATTCCGTTGGGTCCATCGCCAATAGCCGCTTGTGCAGTTCTTGGCGGATTCGTTTGTTGTGTTGCTCGATCTCGAAGGCTAATCCTTTGCCCGTCCAACGTGAAAGGCTCACGTAGCCCCTTGCGTGCCGGACAAATCGCGGCTGTTCGCCGCGTTTCTGATAACGTCGCACTTCGGTCAGAATCTGGGCGTACATGGTTGCTTCGGGCGTCTTTCCCTCTGTTGCTATCCATTCGAGTTCAAGTGCCTTCTGTGTGATGTTCCGATAGTGCATCGGCTTCTTGTCGCCACAGCTCGTCCAGCACCTTTTCGGCCGCGTCCGTGAACGAGTATTTGGCGACCGGCTTCGACAACGGCTTGGTGACAGGCGTGGGATCGACCGCTGCATCGCGAAGGCCGAAGGTGTTGGGACCCACATGAACGAATGGCGAATCGTTTTTGCGTGCGTTTATGTCAGTGTGGAGTTGGGCCGCGACTGTGGCTTCCGGCGTCTTGCCGTTGGTCTTCCAAAGACCCCGTTCTTGCACGCGGCGGGTGATCTCCCGGGCAGTTAGTGGTTGGCCGGCCTCTTGGAGTACCTGTAATGCTGCTTTCTTGACACTCATCCACATGACTCCGCTCAGGTGAGAAGCTTGCGGCCTGCTTCCCGGACTGTTTGACCCAGATTACAGGATACAAGTGTAAGTGATGGCGTCAATGCGGCATGGACCGCTGCGGTAGGATGGCAAAACCGGCCGTAACGTATCAGGAAGGTGGCGTCAGGATCTGCCGAGGCCGCATTGTGTCACCGGCTCCAGGCACTCTTGGGTGAAGGGCAGGATTTGTTGTAGATTGCTAACTGGGTGCCGGAACTCTACATCTACCAGATTGCAGCCGCCAAACCCGGCGGCCCTACGGCGTGAACGTACAACGCCAACAACGTCAGTTGCCAGCGAATCATGTGGGTTACGGATGATTACGACCTTCGTTCCAACACGCACGGATGGCTCCTTGAATAGGGGGAAGTCGCAGCGTGATTACCAATGCCCCGCAGGACACTGCTCGCTAGCATTCCGTATCTTCTGGCCCAGCAGGCAACCGCAGATCCGGCAGCGCCCGCCTGCCCCGGGCAGCCACTGGCCGCACTGGTTGGACTGGCAGATCTGCCGAATGGTTTCGATTTGGTCGGCTGGCCGCTGATCGATGCCGACCACGTTTTCCGCGATCTGGCCAGCGGCGTGGGCGACGGTGCGGACGGTCCGCATCGCAGCCGGCAGGCCGTACTTGACGCCGGCCTGCCTGGCTCGCATCTTTTCGAGTTGCTGTTCGGTGATCACTTTCATGGTACGGGGTAGACCAGGTTCGTTGTGAGTTCGCCAGTTCGGATCGTCTGACCGGTCTTGCCTGTCAGGATGAAGCACCAGTTGAAGCCGACACCTGTGCTTTCCTGGCCGTCGGCGTTGGCGTAGAGGGCCCGGAAGTCGTTTTCGGTAACCTGATCCCTCGGCTTGACCCGGCAGACGCAGGCCCGAGTACCTGACCACCAGTAACCGGTTGGTACCGGGATCGTGTAGGCGTATTCAATCTCGTCGCGGAGCATCTGCAGGCCGGTCGTGCCGCACCAGGTGTTGCCGTCGTTGTAGACCGTCGGCGGCGTGCCGGTGTCGAAGGCCGAGTCGGTCGTGAGGATGTACGGCCAGCCGGCCTGGGGATAGAGGGTGTAGTCTGTGGCTGGCATCGACTGGTTGTAACAGTACTGCTGCAGGGCTCCCCGCAGCGGGGTCCGCTTCGTCGTGTCCGTCGGCCAGTACCAGAGGCGCATGCCCATGGCCAGCGTCAGGCCGAACCTGTCGAGGTAGTACATCGCGCTGACCGAGAAGCCCTTGTAGGAGTGCGACGATCCGCACTGGCCGGTATCGATGAGGTACGTATATTCCCACTGCATCGGGGCGGTGCTCTGCTCGCTCCACTGCGGGCCGGACGGTGGGCGGTACAGATGCGTGGCCGGCCAGACGCCGTTGAGCCAGTCCATCTCGGTCGGTGCGCCGCTGATATGCAGCGACGGCACGTTGAAGGCGTTCTGGTAGAGCATCAGCGTCGAGATCGTCGGATAGCCATAGTACCAGTCCGGGCATGCGGCCAGGCCCATCTGGCAGGTGACATCCGAACCGAAGGCATCGGAACCGGGTTGGACGAACGGATGATAGGTGAAGGTCGCCGTCCATGTATCCGTCATCGGATCGGTGACGCTCGTTCCTTCATCCGCCAGCAGCAGTTCCTGGGTACCGTAGGGCCCTTCCCAGTAGACGCGGACTTTCACCTGCGTTGGCGTGGTCAGCTCCAGTTCGATCCAGACCGGGATGTACATCCCCAGATCGGTGCCGACGTTGGCGTCGATGTCCTTGTAGTCCTGCTTGGCGAACCAGAACTGGAACTTCCTGGAGACCAGCGATGTCCCTGTAAACAGGAAGTAGGTGAACACGCCGGTCGATGACAGGATTGCCGTCAGGATCTTGCGGCGCATGAAGGAGATCAGCGGCGCTTCAGCCGGACCATCGACGAACGTCGAGTTCATGGGTGTCCGCAGCAGGCCGCGCCGGCAGCCGACCGGGATCGCCGGCTTCTTGCGGCCGAGTTCCTTGTACGTCCAGTGGCCGTCGAACCGTACCCCGTCCTTGTAGATGTAGGGCCGCATCGTCTCACGATCGATCAGGATGCAGAAGTCCTGGCCGTCGATCGTCACGCAGCCGCGTTTCTTGGACTGGTCCCATTCACCGACATAACACGGAATACTCATACGCAGCTCCCGGAAGGCAGGGCATCGGCTGGATCGCACAGCCAAGCCTGGAAGTTATGAACCCCGTCAAAGCACGGGCCAAGGTAGACTAGGAATCCGGATAGATCGACTGTCGACCGCAGCACCACGCCGGGGATGTCCGCAGCGTTGTAGACGAGCCCGCCGGCCAGCGTGGCCGATTCGGACCGATCGCCGTAGCCGACCAGGTTCACCGTACAGACGTTGTCCGCGTGGGTACCCTGCTTGACCCTGGCCATCGGGATATCCAGCGGCGTCGCCTGCCAGACATAGCTCGTCACCGAGGTCGGCGACGGGATCGCACTGGACGAAGATATTGTCCAGCCCCATACCGCCCAGCAGGACGTTGTCCACCTCGGCATCCTCGGATGTGTCGACCTCCGGGTAGGCTACGTCCCGCGCCTTGTCCGTTGTTCCCAGACACGGCTGGACGATGCAGTGGTTCTCGGTATGGCTGTCCTGCTTGACCCTGCCGATGAACGACGTCCGGCCGCCGCCACCATCCAGGCGGACGATCGCGACTTTCACGCCCGTGCCGGCCTGCTTCCAGAGGATCCGGGCAATCCCGCTCGACGTCGAGACCAGGTTGTCGGCGTTGTCCGACTCCGGCGTAGCGCAGGTGTCGGATTCGTTCTTGATATCCACCCAGCACTGGGTAACGCCGACCAGCATCGCCCGGCCGAGTTTGCCGGCCTTGATCGGCTCGGTCAGGATGCAGAAGCAGTCCTTGTGTTCGTCAGCCGGCGTGACGCCAGCCAGGACGACCCGCTGGCGGAACTCGCGTTCACTGGTATCCGGATCGAGGATCACGGTGTCGGGGTCGATGCCCAGGATGGCGTACTGCCGGCAGTCGGCAGCCGTCGTGTTCTTGACCAGCGCGATCCCGAAGTCGCTACGATCGGCCGACAGAACGCTGCCCTTGAAGTTGACCCGGGCCTGATAGTCGGTCGCGGTATCGACGAGGGTATTCCACGCATCGGCGGCGATCCGCATCGGCTGGCCGGCGGTGACCTTTCGAGGGTTCATGATCAGATCCTCAGTGTAGCAAAGTCGGCGGACTCATAGACTCTCTCGACGTAGACGGCGACCGGCCGCTTGACGATCGCCCCGGCGGTCTGGTCCTCATCATCGGCGTAGCGGACCCACAGGTAATCCCATCCGCGTTTGGTAATGCCGCTGATCCCCCCGAGGGAGGTATTGCTGACGTTCGGGCTGGCGGCGAAGCGGTAGTTGAACTCCCAATGCTCGCGGATGCGCTTGTTGCCGCTGGCACCGAGGAAGAGCAACTCCCCCGCCTGGAACGTCATGACGACGTTGTCGACGGTCAGCGTATAGGCCGCCGAGTTGATCCGGCCAGTTAGCCCATACAGGAACTGGACGTAGTTGGATGGCACATTCTCGACCGGCTCGACCTTGGTGACCCCGAACTGAAAGACCGGCACGGTGATGTCCGTGCCGTCGACGTTGTCCCGGGTGACGCCGATCGCGCCTTGGAAGTCGGGGGCGGACGTTCCGTAGCGCCCGAGGGTCTCCAGCGACTGGGTGATGTGCTGGCTGCCGCCGGAGGTATCGAAGGTAAAGACGTCGTCCAGGATGCAGAACTGGACGCGGATCTCCCAGAGGTTCTCGCCCACCTGCTCGATCGTCGGGGGCCTTCGCCGCAGCGTGCCGACATACAGCGGCACGACGGCATAGGCGGCGTTGAGCGCCTCGACCTCATCGGTCGTGCCCTCGACGGTATAGAGCCGCTCCTGGCTGGTGACACCATCCCCCCTGCGGCTGCCGAACTTTTCATCCACTCTGATAGGCATAGGCTTAATTCACAAAGGTCAGACCATCGCTGCGGCGGATCGCATCCGCCATGATCCTGGTCTGCCGGGCGGTCTCCTCGGTAGCTTTCACGATCCGGCTGGAGGCGTCCCCGGCCTCCAGGCCACGTAGCGCCGCGGCGTTGAACGTGCCGTGGGCCGTGACCGTCGCGGCATTCTCCACCTGGAACTTCGAGCGGGCGGCCTCCTGGAGCCGGGCCCGCTGCTCGTCGGACAGATAGCCGGCCTTGCCGGCCTCATCGAGTTTCTTCATGTACTCGTCGAGTTTCTCTTCGGGGCTTTTGATGTTCTCTGCCTGCTGATCCGACCAGGCCTTCAGGTCGTCGAGCTTCTTGCGCTGCTTCTTGGCCTCGTCCACCTGCTGCCAGAGCTTCTTATACTGCTCCGTCTCCTGCGGACTGGCATCCAATCCCTCAAGACGCTTCTCGATCGGCCGCCAGTCCTTTTCCGGATCCTCGCCGGTCTGGGCGGCCTTCAGTTCGTCCTGCAGCTCCTGCTTGATCTCGTCCTTCTGCTTCTGGACTGCCGCCAGCCGTTCGGCCTCCTGCTTGGCCTTCTCCGCCTCGCTTTCGGCCTGCTGCTGGGCCTCCTTGGTGATCTCCTTTTCCAGGGCCAGCCGTTCGTAGGCGTGCTTCTTGCGGAGTTCATCCAGATCGACATCACCCTTGAGTCTCGCCTCGCGCAGTTCCTGCACCTGCTGCAGTTCCAGGGCGGCCCGCTTCTGGGCAGCGCCGTCCAGTTCGGCCGAGATCCGCGCCCGCTCGGTGTCGGCCTGCTGGGCGGCCTTGGCCGCGGCCTGCTCGCCGGCGAGTTTGGTCTGCTCGACCTGTTTGACCTGCTCAGCAATGCGGCGGTACTCGGCGGCCTGCTGCTTGTAGCCGGCGGCCTCCGGTGAGTCGGCAGCATAGTTGTTGGCCAGCCGATCGAGCTGGGCGGCATCCTCCAGCCGCTTGCGGTAGTCGCGATCGATCTCGGCCTGCCGCCGCTGGCTGTCGGTCATCCCGGCGGTCTTTACGGTGAACAGGTCCTGGTTGCGCGACTGCCAGAGCTTCTCGCCCAGTTGCCGCATCTGCTGGAAGTCGGCAATGATCTTCTTGTTTTTGGCCGCGATGTTGCTCAGCAGCAGACTGAAGTACTGGCCGATGATCGGCAGGTTGGACAGCTGATCGACCCAGGTCTGGCTGATCCGGGCGACATTCATCCAGCCGGCCAGCCGACTGGTTGATCGAATAGAGCAGCCGGTCCTGCACGGCCTGGGTTGCGACCAGTGACGCCTTGAAGGCCGCAGCAGCGATGACCGCCTTGCCGAAGCCGCCGGCGATCTGGCTGACCTTCTCGGCCCCCTCGCCGAGGATCGCCCGCAGGCTGCCTTCCAGCCGTCTGCTGCCGCCGGAGGCAACGCCACCGGCGCTCTTCTGGAGGATCTGCTTGCGCTTGCGGGCGTGGGCGGCCTCGATCTCGGTGATGACCTCGGCGTTGCCCGCCCACTTGGCCTTGAGCTTGGCGAAGTATTCGTCGGTATCCCGCAGTTCGATATCCCGGGCGGAGCGCGTGGCCTCGAACAGGGCACGTTCCAGGTTGATCCGGTCGGTAACGTCCTGTTCGATCGCCGCCTTCTTGGCGGCCTGCTCGGCCTTGTACAAGGCCAGTCGATCCTGCAGTGCACGACGACCTTCTCTCTCCTGCATGGCGGTGGCCTGTCGTTCGGCCATTCCGGAGCGGACCCGCTGCAGGTTGCTGGCGGCTGGCCCCGTACCCGCCGCCTTGATCCGCTTGTCCAGTTGCTTGACCTGGTCGGCATACTGGCGGACCCGGGCCTCGGCCTGGGCCATGGCGCGATCGAGCCCACGACTGTCCGCCGTGAGCTCGACATACGCCTGGCCGGCTCGGATTCCCTGGTTGTTGGCCATTGCTTACGCGCCCTGTGCTCGCCGTTCTCGAATCGTCTGCACCAGCCGGACGACCTCGACGACGGCCGTGATGGCAGCGAGCACACCGTCCATCGCCAGACCGCCCTTGTCCGCCAGCTGGCTGGCGGTCGTTGCATCCAGGTGCCAGGCGACCGCCAGTACGCCCGTCACCGTCGCCAGCGCCAGCCGCAGCCCTGCGCCGAATCAGTTCCCAGTCCATCCTTCACCCTCCTTTGGTCAACAGTTGCGACAGAAGCTGCGGCACCGCGCCCTCCAGCAGCGTCGTCAGCGGACACGGCTTTTCATCGGCCGTACTCGCAGACGTCGCCGTCTTGGACTGCTGCAGCTGCGCCATCACGTCGGCGGGAATCGCCGTGCCGGTCAGCACGTGACTGGCCGCCACGCCGAACGGACCCGCCAGGGCCAGCGCCCGGCTGACGACACCGACCACCCACTGCGCGGCGGCGATCTCGCTTTCCTGTTTGTAGTCGGCCTCGATGGCCGCCTGCACGACGGGATGGTTCGTCAGGTCCATGGCAGTCGACTGCGGATGGCTGCCACCGGTCAGAATGTCCATGGGATCAACGGTCACTGTGCACCTCCACTGTTAAGTCCAATACTGCCCAGAAAACTCTTTTCCTTTTCCCCGATCGCCTGGCTCCGCTGGCCCAGTGTCCGCACGGCGTTACTGGCGGCGTGGGCCTTGCGGACGATCTCGGCGATCACCGCCCGTTCCGCCTGATCGGTCCTGACGCCCTGGTGCAGTTTCTCCAGTTCGCTAAGACCAACCGGCTGGCTGGCAGCCGCCTTGGCCTCGACCAACGCAAACGCCGCGTCGATCTTGATGTCGCGGAGTTTGGAGTTGTCGCTCGCCAGATCGCCGATGCTGGCATCGAAGGCATCCGCTGCCAGCAGATTCGCCGCCCCCATCTGGGTGTCGTACTGTGGCCGGACGCAGCCAGCGGAGCTTGCGGAGCATGACAGGAACAACAGAAGTAGACTCAATCGCCTCAATCTACACCTCCTTTATGGTTATGGACGCTTAGCCCCCTTGCGTGCCAGGTTTGTCCGTGATTATCTTGGAGGGCATGGAAGACATACTTGCAGACGCACTGACTACGGCACTGAAAGAGTTTGGCCGCCATGCACGGCTTGTGGGCTTGCCAAACACAGACGAGGCAACGTTTCGATCTTTTGTCTTGGCTGCACTCAAGCGACGATGTCGAGAAATAAGATGCCAGACTGAGTGGCATCGGTACGATCTTCTGGCTCAAGTAGACGGCCAGAACGCACTGATTGAATTCAAGTTTTACGTCAGGCGGCGCACGCTTGCGCTGGACGGCACCCCCGGCAACTGGAAGGGTGGGCCAGGGCCCAAGAACGAGGGGGAGTTCAGCGAATGCCTGGAGAAACTCGCCTGTTGTCCCCACCAGGCTGTCCAGCACAGATTCCTTATCCTGGTTTACGAACGATACGATGAAAACGAAAACAGATATTCCTACACCCAAAGCTATGACGATATCCAAACGGACCTCCGTGTTCACTCCGCGCGGAGAATTGCGCACCCTCTCCAAGAGAAACTCGTCTGCCGGCTTCTTCGCGTTCACTGATTGCCTCACTTGCTACGGCCTTTCTGCCCGATGAAGGCCTCGCGGAATTGTCCAACATTCTCGGAATTGACTTCGATGACACCAGGCTTACTCTCACCCTTTGCATAGGGATCGAAGTCGTCCGGTCGGTAGGCCCGCCGGCTGACCGGGCGATTGGCGTTGGCGAGGATCGCGCAGACGCTCGACGTATGTCGCCACTGCTGCTGATCAAGCCCCTCGGCCATCCAGACCAGTTGCCGCAGGGTATACGGGCCGGGATCTAGCCCGATGACCCCGGCGAGTTCGTGGATGATCTGCCAGGCGGTGCGCGAAGGTCTTCGATCAGTTCGGCGTGCAGCGGCTTGAACGGCCGGAAAAAATCCGACAGTTCCCCCCAGAACGCCTCCGCCATCCGCGCCGTCGCATCGCCGTCCAGCGACGATTCGAACTGTTCCTGCGAAACGCCGAGGTTTTCGGCCTGCTTGCGGACCAGTTCGAAGACCACCGCGCCCAGCAGCGTCAGATCCAGGTCCAGCCGCAGAAGCAGCGGCGGGTTGCCCTCGCGGACGTCGGAGAGCGTGATGTCCAGTGCCTGCCGGACGCGCCGCATGTCATCGACGGTTATCCGCAGATCCCAGTTGCGCCCGGCTCCATCCTTGAAGGTTCTCACGATTGGCTCCCCCCGACCCAGCTATCCCACTTGGCGAGTTTGGCGGTGACGGCGACAGTCACGCCGTCCTCCAGCGGTTCCTTCCGGCTGAAGGACGGGATGCTGAAGTCGCCCATCGGCCCTTCGGAGGCCGTGTTGTCCTTGGCCCCGGTCAGTGCAGCCAGGCGCACCTTGCCGGAGGTCAGATACGCGGTCTTTACCGCCTCGAATCCCGCGTCGCCCGGAAGCCAGAGCATCTCGAACTCGACGGTGCACTCCTTTAGCGTGGCCGCCGTCGCCCGCCAGCCGGAGTTGGCGCGGGTCGTAACATCCGCCTCGCCGGCCTGCAGCGTGACGGTCACGTCCTTGACGTTGGCCATCTCCGTCAGCGCAGTCAGTTCGCTGCCGGCAGGGCCCTGATAGATCTTGGCATTCATGCCAAGCAGATAGGTCTCTTCAGCCATTCAGTTCTCCCCTTGTACTGGCTCTCTTGTGTGCCGCGATAGGAACGCATACCATGAGCCAATGGCACTGCTCGTCCCATCCATCTATTGGCCGATCGCCAATTTGGGCTTCTCGCGGAATCGCCGCCTGCGACGGACGTTTCGTTTTCTGTTGTGTGACCTCTGGCGAAAGCGGTTCTGGAACCCAACCATCAACTCGTGGACGAAGAACAAAGGCTTTGACCAGCGAAGACACAGGTTTGCCTGTAACACCCATGCGATCTGCTCGGCTGTTGTTTTGCTGGAGATCGCCTTCTTTCTCTGGGCGGCACACAACTCAGTCTGCGGCCGGCCGATCAGTTCCTTCAGGTAGCGAGGGTGCCCTCGCCATGGGAAACGCTGCCGCCAGCTGCTACCGCTGGGCTTTGGGCATGACTGTCTTCGAACTCGTGTTCAACGTGCCTGCAATCATCCTGACCCGCTACCTGTATCTGCTGACCGTCCGCAGGCCCGGCATCCAGGCGTCTACCGCACAGAATCCCGCCACAGCGGGGGAAGACTCTTAAGTTCCTTTGTAAAGGCCGGCTTCATGAACGGCCTCGCCGGATACATTGCGGTCACCTGCTTGCCGTGGCGTCCCTTGCGTCTAACCGAACCGCCGAACTCCAGCAGCGGCGGGGCTTCAACCGTCGATCGCAATGCCGCCGGCCCGATGACGACCGATTTGCGGTCCGGGTCATACCCGAAGAAGATCAGCCGCTTGAGCAGCCCCGTATGACTGCTGGGCGGTGAGCCTGGCGATGATGGTTGGCGGCGGGAGCGGATACTGCTTCTGGCCGTCCGCCGAACGAACGCCCCGAACCGGCTGAGGATCTGCCTGGTTGCCGCGTCGACCTTGCCGATGATCGCCTGGCGGTCGAAAAAGAAGTCCTTGGCCTTCAGCCGTAGCACAGATTCACCACGTCCCGCCGAGGAAGACCACGCCGTCGCCGGACGTGCTGCCCTTGAAGCGGAAGTCCTGCAGGTCTACGTCGAAGACGGCAAAGCCCAATGCCGGTACCGGCACATCCGAGCCGTCGTCGCCGGCGATGTAGACGGTGCCCTGGTTCTCTGGCAGCGGATAGAACAGGCCACTGGCCGGCAGGCGGTTTGACGCGAAGGCCTGGTAGTCCCCGCTGAGAGTCAGTGTTCGAGCGATCAGGTTGTTCATCGGAAACTCCTTCGGGTCATGCGGCGACAGCGGGCGGCGGCCATGACAGAGGCGGCCATTGAACGCAGCGGTTTGGACGGCTTCAGATACCAGCACCACGGATCGGCAAACATCGCCTGGAGCAACGGGTCATCCGCGCCAGTGGGTGCCCAGCCAGTCCAGATGCGCTAAGGCCACGTCGCCGGTGAACGTTACGATTGAATTGGACTGGATCAACCGATCCACGCTGAGCTGGCCGTCCTGGGCCCACCGGTCTGTTCCGATCAACTCGCCATCCCTGTACAGGGAAAGCTCCTGCATGGGACCCTGCTCATAGTCATTCCAGTAAGTGCCGGTGGCAATCATGTGGAGCCACTGGCCACTGGTCGCGGTTATGTCGTCCACCCCGTCGAGGTCGCTGCCAAACCGCCATCGGCCATCGCCCACGAATCGATTGAACACGATTCCACTGGAACTTCCACCGATTACTACAAACTGCCCGTATGGCTGGGACGCCGACGTAAAGCGGGCAATCATCTCTATGGCGACATTCTGCCCACCCAGCCAGACCGTCGGTATGCTCAGCGCGGCCGTGTTCGAGGTGTCATGATTCCAGTGATAGCCTGGACCGTAGGGTGTCTCTGTGGGCGTAAGACAACCGGACAGCAGCGTGCCGACCGGGGCCTGCGACACCGTGTCGAAGTTCGGCGCTGTCCCATCGCACATGTCCAGCGACAGGACGAGGTGTGCCGCCAACGGGTGCGCCGTGTCCATCGTCGGTTTTCCGGAGGGTTTCGTCGGCATGGACTACCTCAACATGCGATACGTGACGGTCAGGACGCTGGTAAAGACCCGCTGCTCGGCCAGGTGCTCCGGGGCATAGACCGGTTCGTTCTTTGCCCCGGCCCAGACGGCATACCTGGCAGCGGCCAGTGGCCTCCGCCGCAGATAGTCGCCGATCGTGTCGACGAGTGCGCCGAGGGTCGCGACTTCGGTATCCAGATCGCTGCCGAGCTTCTTCTGGATGCCGATGTCGATACTGACATCCAGTTGCGTCAGCGACCGCGACGCGCCGGACGTCTGAACCGCCTTCGGCACGACCGTTACCTTCAGGTCGGCCAAGTCCGCCAGTTCGAAGGCGGGCAGCACGCGACGCACAGCGGTAAACGTCTGGCCGAACGTATCCGGCTCGGCCGCGTTCAGTTCAGCTGCGACGGCATCGGCGATATCGGTTGCCAGGGACATGGACTACCCTCCGAAGAGTCTGTGAAACATCTGGTTGGCGGCGATCGTCGTCGCGCTGCCGACGATCAGCCACAGTGCCCGACTGCGGGACCGGTCGGCCTGCTCCAGCCGATCCAGCCGCAGCTGGATGCCAGGCTTTCCGTTGCCGCGAATCGCTTCATCGAGTTGATCCAGCTTGTGGTGAATCGCGGCGAACTCCGCCTGGCACCCGGGCTGCGTAGGACACCCGCTCATGCGCAGATCCCGAAGACGCTGCACAGCAGCCACTGGAAGATCTGCGTCAGCACGGTCAGCCAATCAAACATGGTTCCTCTCCTTATGTGTTACCAATGTCCTTCGTGTGAATCCGATAGGTCTGGCGGTACGGGTCGCTCCATCGCCAGCATCGCTCGCCGGCCAGATCGAGCACCTCGTAGAGCCGGCCGTCGGCAACGATCACGTCTCCGGGCTTCGGCTCGAAGGCGAGTTCATCGGCCAGGACCAGGAAGTCCCAGACGTACGAGCCAATCGTCATGCCCGATTCGTCCGCCACCTGCACTCCGTTTTGCCGTAGGTCGCGCTTACCATCTGCGTCTGGCCGTCTCGGCGATACTCGACCGGGCTGGAGCAGTGCGCCGTCCGCATCCGCTCCAGCCAGTCGGCCCCCGCATCGCAGAAGGTCGGTCACTGCTCGAGCCGGACGCGGACGGTCGTGTCGGCGTCGGCGGCTGCCTTGACGGTCTTGCCCATGTACTTGTTGGCGTCCGCCGTCGCGGTGGCCTGCTTGTTGGTCGCGTCCCAGTAGACCTTCGCGCCGGCGGCGATCGCCGTGCCGCCCCCGCTGGCCTTGGGCACGTCGAACACCCCGTCGACCGCCAGTGCCCCGAGGGTATTGGCGGCGATGTCCAGCTTGGCGACGCCCACCAGGTCGCCCTGGACCACCACGTCGCCGGCGGCCACATCCGCGGCGGGCGTGTAGTCGATGGCTCTTGCCGTCATGAACGAACGTTGCGATTGCCATATCTGCTTACCCTTGCTTAAGAGAATTGGTTAGGTCTGGCAAGCGGGCGAGCAGGATCTGCCCGCTCACCCGCACGTTACAGGTCGGCTTACGCCTCGCCCTTCATCTTCAGCGCCCCGCGGTAGTCCTGCTCGCGGACGCCGAAGTCGATGTACCCGCGGAACTGGATGCCGAGCGTGTTGAAGTCCGCGTCGGTCTTCTCCACCGTCGGCCGGTCCACGCCGTTGAGGAACGCGACCTCGATCGCCGGCAGGCGGTTGGGGTCGGCCAGCAGGTACCACGCCTTGCTGCGAGTTGCCGGTGAAGCTCGCGTTGGACAGGTAGCGCCGAGAGACGACGTCGAACTTGCCGACGTGCGGGTTGGCCGAGGGCTTGGCCTTGTTGGCCGTGGTGGTCTCGTTGAGCTGGATCGCTCTTCATCAGCATCTCGGCCGGGACCTTCAGCGCCGTCGGCACCAGCAGGATGCTCGCCGGGATGCCCAGCGGCCGGCCGTTGGGCTTGGTCTGCTCGCCGAAGAGCACCTCGGCGGCGGTCAGGCCGTCGACGGTCAGGGCGGTGTCCGCGCCCTCGGCGTAGTTCTTGTGGTCGGCGTGGAAGAACGCCTTGCCGTCGGACTGGGTCGGGTTGCGAGAGCCACAGGCCCCACACGGCGTCGGCGATGGCCTCGGCCGCGCCCATGCCGATCTGGCGCGGGATGTCGGTGAACGCGCCCATGTCGTCGTTGATGATCATCTGGCGCGTCAGGGCGAACATGATCCCGTGCGTGTCGGCCTTCTGGCCGAACTTCTGCTCGTCGAGCTTGCCGTGCTTGAGCTCGCCGTCCGGGCCGACCTGCTCGAACTTGAAGCGTGCCGGTCATCCGGTAGCGGCTGTGCTCCTTGAAGTCGTTGACGCTGGCGATCTTGGCGATCTGCCGCCAGGCGTCCTCGATGTAGTTGTAGCCCTCCAGCAGCATCTTGTTGGCGATGTTGCGAGAGGATGCCCGGCAGGCTGGTGGTGCTGAAGGCGGCCTGGAGCCAGCCGGACGCGTCGCGCCGGAAGCGCGGCAGCTGCTGGCCGCAGGCCAGCTCGCAGAACTCCTGGATGCCCACGCCGCGCAGCTTGTCGGCGGCCTCCAGGACCGGCTCGGCGTAGGATCGCCTCGATGCCGGCTGGTCGGCATGCCGGCGGCCATCAGGGCGACGGCCTCGAAGACCTGCGGGCTGGCAGGCCGCTGCGGGCGTGACGACGGCCGGCACCTTGCGGCCGGCTGGCGCGGAGGACGTGCAGCTCGGTGCGGCGTCTCGTCCCAGCCCTCCTCGATGGCCTGGGCCTCGATGTCGGGGTGCTTGCCGGCGCAGAGCTTGCGGATCGCCTCGACGCGGCGCGTCTCGGCGGCCATCCGCTGGCGCATCGCGCGTGACCGGGTCGTCGCCTGCGGCCGAGGCGTTGACCGTCGCCGGCGTTGCCGGCGGTCGCGGCAGCGCGGCCGGCGTTGGCCTCGGTCGCGTCTGCCTTCGGCGGCCGTCGTCCGTCGGCGGTCTGCTCCGGTATCGGCGCTGGCGGTGTCCTCGGTGGTGGTGCTGGTGTCGGTGTCTTCCATGGCATCGTGCTCCTTTGACTGTGGCGGCGACCCGTGCCGCGTGGCTCGGCGTCGGCGCCGCTGTCGACGAACGAGATCTCCTTGAGGATGGCCTTGCGGACCACGTGCAGCGGGCCCGGTCGAAGGTCCTTCCGTTGACGGTGATGCTCTGGCCGTTGGGGACGAACTCGGCGTCCACGACGGCAGCGCCGATGCTGGCCTGCCAGGGGAAGCCGTTGACGCCGCTCTTGGCCACGTCCCGGGCCCAGGAGGTGTCGCGGCTGACCAGCCCCTCGGCGACGACCTGGCCGTTCTCGATCGACCACGCGCTGCGTGTGGCCGACGCCCTGGCGCGGGTTGTGGTCCAGGCGGACCGGGATGTCCTGGCGGTCGATGGCCAGGCCCTCCAGGTCGACCACCACCGGGTGCGGGAAGCCGGCGATCCGCATCACGCCGCCGGTGTAGGCGACCATGCGGAAGCGGGGCATCTGCTTCTCGCCGTCGTCCGCCGCCTCGACGGTCAGCGGGCAGAGGAAGGTCAGGTACTCAGGCTGCTTGGCGTCTTGCTCGACATCCGTGTCGTCTCCTCTTGGTCGTCCGTGCGGTTGCCGTGGCTGGGCCTGCCATGTCGTCAGCCCCAGCTCCTTCATCAGCGTCTTTTCCTTGGCCCGCTGGCGAAGCTCGGTCTCCCAGTCCTTGCCCTGCCCGGGCGTACTCAGCCGCCAGCGTGGTGGTGTTGCTGGCCAGGCGCGTCGCCTGGGCGTTGGCCTCCTTGGCCGGGTCGACGTGCTCGGTGCCGTCGCAGAACCACTGGTGCGGCATGCTGCACGTCAGTCGCGGAGGATAGGCGAAGCTCCGCTCAGCGAGCTCCGCCTCGGCCAGCCAGGCGGCGAGGATGCGGTCCAGGACCGCCTCGGCCAGGTGCGCCTGCTCGACGCGGATGGACTTGTAGTAGGTCTGGTGGTCCAGCCGGCCGGAGGCGTAGTTGTAGCCCGACGCAGTTGCAGGCGGCGATGTTGTACGGCATGTTCAGGCAGCGGGCGATCTCGTTGAGGATCTCCCGCTTGAACTCGCCGTAGGTGGTCGTCGGCTGCTGGGCCTCGATCTGCCCCAGTCTTCCAGCCGTCGGGCAGCACCGTGGCCATGCGCTTCTCGAGCTCGACCACGTCCATCGGCTCGACGGCTGCGCCTCGCCGTTGGCCGGGGCGTCGGTGAACAGCACCGCCGCGAAGTCGGCGGCGGTCTCGGCCGCCGCGATCACCGCCAGCGTGTACCGCCGCAGCTGGGCGAACAGCGGCAGGGCCGGCGTGATCTCCGGGATGCCCCGGTGCTGGCCGGGCCGGTCGGCCCGGAACCAGTGGATCACCGCGTCGGCGTCGATCCAGGTCGAATCCCGTCAGCCAGATGGCCAGGTCGCCCGGATGCTGGCGCTAGGATGCTGTAGGTCTGCGGATTGCCGTAGGCGTCCAGGACGATCCCGTCGATGCTGCTGTCCGTCGACAGGCACCCTGGTAGTGCCAGCGGCGAAGTCACGCGATCGGCCTCGACAAGCTGCACGTCGAGCATGCACCGGCGAGTCGATCATCGGGTTGGCCGTCAGCACGGCGAACGCCTCGCCGTCGGTGGCTCTTGGCCATCCGCATGGTGCGGAGCTTGCCAGCCAGTCCGACCGCCTGGCCCACTATGCGAATGCCGCCTCGACGCGGCGGTTGGTCGTTGGCATCGCTGAGCAGCATCTGCAGCCGCGGCCCCGTGCCGATGCAGTCATTGGCCAGCGTCAGCACGATGCCCTTGGCATAGCGAGTTGTTCGCCACCTCGTAGCGGCTCGCTCCCGCAGCCGCTTGCGAACATCGGCCGAGCCGGCGGCATCGGCCGACAGGGCGTCGGCCATCGCCCAGTGCCGGGCGTTGTCGGCGGTGGTCTGCGCCGCGTCGTAGCGGGCCCGTGACGCACCGCCGGGAGGGAACGGCGGGCCTTCCTGTTTTGCTGCGGAACGGCCACATCAGACCGTCCCTCCCGGTGCGATCTTGGCCAGCTTGATGCCGAGTCCCTTGGCCCGGCTGGCCTTCTTCGACTCCAGATACTTGTCCGCGGCGATCTGGTCGGCCAGCGGGTGCTGCTCCACACTGCCGGAATCGCCGAGGCGCGCCTTCGGGCCTTCGGCGTTGGTCTTGATCGTGTCTTCGATACTGTCGCTCAAAATATCGCTCCGCGGCTGGTGTCTCGCGTGTCCGTAGTGCTAATTGCCGCAGAGGGCCCCAAATTCAGTACAGCCCCGAGCGAAGAGGCGAAAAAAGTTCCAATACTGGAACTTTTTAGCTTCCGAGGCGTTCCCGGGTCATCACTTCACGGCCGCAATTGCGGCAAATGCGTTTACGAAGGATGTAGTCTTCTTTCGGGCGGGTGTAGTACGTACGCAGATCGCGGCAGCCACACTTCGGGCAGGACAGGCCTTTTTCCCGGGTCGTCTGGGGCATTCTGTTCTCCTCCTGATGTATACAAAGAATAACAACAATGGGGTCGATTGGTGTGGACCGTACGTGGGTACTGATGAGCACTTAGGGGGACATGACCAGACTTGAACGGCTTGCTTGTTGTTAGATTAGAATAGCATGCCTTGCGTCGTTTTGGGTGGCCAAAAAGTGCCTATTACCAGCCATGTGTTGTATGGGAATCGAGTGCCAACAAAGAATCGAACGTCTTTGTCTCGACGGCAAATCTCTCCGAGGAATTTCTTCTTGACGCTCTGCACAGCGAGTTCGTCTGATCCAAGACGCTCAGCCTCGTTAAGGAACAGTACTCCCAGTTCCCAATCTTCAATCATCGCGGTCCTTGGCTTGGCATCATCCTCACATTCAAAGACGTAGTGGAAGGAATAAGGTATCTTCCTGAGTTTCTTTGGAGCACCCTCGAAAAGGTTGAGTTGTTGAAGCGTGGCTTGCCACCCAGGCTTCCACTCTGGGGAGACTTTGCGGATCTCCAGGTCCAATACAGCCTTTGGCCGCACTATACCCAGCGACACGTGGTCCGTACGATGCAGAGATTCGAGTTCACCGATCGTGTGGTGCGGTAGGACATCGATCACTGCACGTCGTGCTGCCCAGTTATCTCTGGTTGACAGCGGCTCCCCGACAACCTGAATGCTATCCAAATCAGGACGGCGGCTTTCTTTTCGATTATCGCTACCCGCTCCGCGCGGTGACAAATCTACATCTATCCACTGGTACTTGTGGAATTGTTGCTGCCGGGGCCGGTAGCGATAGTCGACAGGGTACAGGCGAACCCATTCCCCATCCTCCGTTACACCCGCTGTACAAACCAACTCTGTATACTTTTCGCTCGGGTGCGGGTAGGTCATGACTACAATAAGAACCCGCGTTCTCTCGAAGGGACTTGTCATAAAGACAGCCTCCAGGTGCTTTATTGGCAAACCAGACGTTCTGGAGACTGCCTTGGCGAGCCTGAAACGGTGGCAACGGCGGTAGTCAGGCTTCCATACACATTAGAGTTCCGGGGGCATCTCTAAGCAGAGTCAGCTACTTGATGAACCGAAGCGGTTTGGGCAGGAAGAACATCCTGTTCATAGCGGTCGAACAACCGTAACCATGACGTGGGGTCGTCCAGATGCTGACGCTGCCCAGATTCGATCCCTAACTCGGGGAAGTGCTTATAGGTAATCCCGATGTTACCGCAGAGGCGCGACAAAGTGCTTTTGTGAAACCCATAACGTCGTGACACCGGGTTGTTGCGTACGTCGATGAGCATATGCATTCCCGCCCGCAACATCGCGTTGAGAAACCCATCCACTGACAGCCCTTCGTAGCCAGCGGTATAGACTGCTGAGTCCGCCCGTGTCCGCTGCGCCCGTACATCTCTTACGCTATTGATCGTGAACCATTCATAGTGGCTATAGACGTACTCGAACAGATCATTTGTCGACTGTTTTCGGAAACGGCTTACTACCCGGCTAGCATCTTTGCGTACCGTTTGATCCAGCGAGGCGACGGCCTCTGTCCCTAACTGCTGCAACCCCCACCTGCGATCATCAATCTCACGCAGATAACCGTTGCGTGCTAGGGCTGCTGCTTCCTGGTAGAGACAGAATGAGAAAGGGCCATACTTATAGGGCAGAAACTGAAAAAAAGCGTTCCCGCCGCCGGACGGCATCTCCTCGCGTAGCAAGAATGCCCACTTCATGACTTCCAGGCGCGTCGCCGATCCCCCCGCATCTGCGAGCAGAGCTAGGATGACGCGTTGTCTATGGAACATCCGTGGGCATCCTTTCCGCTGTACGCTTGAGTCCTTGGCCGACGAAGCCGATTCATCCGGAGCGCTAACATCGTCTCTCCCATGTAAGATATCGCCCAAAAGAGTCATTGTCACCTCTACCATTGTACTCGGCCACCGAGGGTCCCAGGCATCAGACATTGACTGGCATTCGTTACAAGCGTTTTCCTCGTAGTTCCGACAGCCTTACCCGTTGGCGTGGCTGTGCCGCACGCGACTCGATACCCGCCAGCACTGCCCCTGCATGGACGCCGCCACGGCGCAGCCGACCAGGCAGTCCAGCCAGTGGTTGTCCGGGCGGGTGGCGCGCAGCTTCCATTCGTCCACCGTCCGGCCCTGGGCCAGCGTCTTCACGCGGTACTCGGCCGTCAGGTGCTCGGCCAGCAGCCGGTGGGCCTTCTCGTCGCGGCCGAACAGCGACAGGCAGCCCGGATCGCCCATGGCCACGGCCAGGCGGGCGTGGACGAAGCTCTTCCAGTAGTTGGTGTCGATCAGCACGTGGCGCACCTGGCGCTTGCCGATGGTGTTGGGAATGCGCCAGTGCAGGCCGACGCGGTCGCCGCGCTTGCGCTTGTACTCGCTGAACGGGATGCTCGGACGCCCCGACGTACTTGCCGTGGCTGGGCAGCAGGATGCCGGCGAAGCTGCTCTGCCGGCAGAACTGGTAGACCACGTCGGTCGATCTGGCCCCAGTTGGCGTCGATCAGGCAGCGGTCGATCCGCATCTCGGCCCCGTCCTCGCGGCGGTAGACGCGGGACAGCCGCTCGGTCGTCAGAGCTTCTCCAGAGCCGGCGTAGATCGCGCCCTCCAGGCCCGGCGCCGGGCATCGCCCGGGCGAGCGTCGCCCGCACGTCGCGCAGCGTGAAGTACGCCCGCTGCTGGTCCGGCCAGGTGCCGTAGTCCACGACGTAGCCGGTGAAGTCCTCCTCCCACGCCGCAGAGCATCCAGAACAGCGCCTTCTGCTGGACGTCGATGAACATCGTCAGGTGGTTGCAGCCGAGCGGGATCTCGCCCGCGGCGATAGCCGTTGAGTCTTGGCGGCGATCTGCTCGGCGGTGAGCATCTCCTCGCCGATCGGCCTCGACGATCGGCTCGTTCTGGTACTCGGCGAAGAACGCCGCCTCGTCCCGGAGCCTCAGGTTCATCGCGTGCTGGATGGCCGACAGCTCGTCCTCGTTGTGCCGCTGCGGCCAGGCGACGATCGGCGCCGGCGTCCATCGCCTCGCGGTTCTGCGCGGTAGAACTCGGTCGCCTCGCGAGCCGTCGCCGTCGTTGCGCAGCGAGTCGGCCCGGATCTCGGCGTACTTGGCCCAGAGCTTCTCGTTGGTCGGGAAAGGCGTAGACCATCTTCGTCCGCTCGCCCTGCCACTCGGGGTGCTTCTCGCGGTCGAGGATGCGGTCGGCCATGTCGCCGGGCCGGATGACGGTGCAGGCCATCAGCCCGGCGATCTTCCTGCCCGGGCCGGCCATGCCCAGCACGTCGCCGGCCAGGATCGCCTCGCGCCGCTGGCTCTGCGACGGCGACCAGGCCGACTCGGTCGTCTGCGGGTCGTCCACCAGTCACCAGCTGCGGGCGCACGACCTGGCCGTCGGCCCGGGCGTAGTTCTGCCCGCGGATGTCGCTGCCCTTCATGCCGCGAGCAGGAGATGACCACGCCGGAGGCCTTGCGAGCCCGCGATGGTCGGCAGCACGATCTTGTCGGACGCCCAGTCGATGCGCGTCGGCTCGCCCTTGTACTTCTGGCCCTTCTGGCGGTTGGTGATCCGCTCCAGGCACTGGATCGGGTACGTCACCTCGGGGAAGTCCTCCTGCAGCAGCGGGTTGGTCTCCAGCCAGATCTTGATGTTCTCCAGCAGGTCCTGGGCCCGTTCGGCGCTGGCGGCGATCAGGCAGACGAAGGGCGTCGCGCCGATCAGCGCCGCCCACAGCACGGCCGTCTGGCAACAGCACCGTCTTGCCGCTGCCGCGCGGCATGGCCATGGCGAACAGCCCGCCCGTGCGGCACGGCCCGCTCGATCTTGTCGATCACCTGCAGGTGGTCGGCCGACCACGGCAGGTAGAACACCTCGGGGAAGTACGTCTCGCAGAAGAACGCGGAACGATGCCTCGCGCCTGGCCTTCCGCTGCGGGATCGACCACGGCCGGCATCTCGCCGATGTCCTGCGCGGCGCGGACCGCCTCGGCGTTGCGCTCGGCCTGGCGGCGCCTTCTGCCTCCTCGTAGCTGCAGCGGCTCGTCCTTCGGCTTGAAGTACTCCAGCGTCAGCCAGGCGGCGTAACGGAACAGGTCGACCGTCCGCGCGTCGCCGATGGTGTAGCCGGCCCGGTTGCGGTGCCGGCGGAGCTGCCGCTCGCTGATCACCTCGCCCCGGCCGGCGGAGTTCAGCAATCGCGCCAGGACAGCAGGTTTGAGCCGGCGAGGATTAATCGCTTCCATGGGCCAGCTCCTTCAGCAGGTATGCGGTGTATTCCAGCAGGTTGATCGTACCGTCGGGCCGGATCAGCCCGGCCGCTTCGGCGATGTGCTGCACCTGCTCCTCCGTGATCCGCCGGCTGTAGGCGGCGGACAGGATCCTGGCCACGTCGGCCAGCGGAATGCGCGGTTATACGCAGGGTTTGCCTATCTTCATGCGTCTTCGCCATGAATCGTAAGTTCCTGTCAGAATTCGAGATAAATGGCCTTGAGGTTCTCTGCGAAATGTGGCTCACATGGGGTCATGGCAACCAAAGGAAAGGAGACGGCAATGAAGAACCCACGCAGGGAAACAGATCTCGCTGCCGCGATCCGGGAGAACCTAAGCCCGCAGGCGGTAGCGGCGATCGTCGCCTACCTGCAGCCGGTCGCCACCCGCGACCTGAAGGTCAACCAGCAGGTCGCCTGGTTCGGCGAACAGTTGGTCGACGCGCTCGGCGGACACGAGCAGGTCGGCCGTTTGATGGATGAGTTGGGTCTGTAAGGCCGCGTCCCAGCCGGACGCATTATCAAGGAGCAGGTCATGAAGAAGAGCACAAGCAAGAAGGTCACCAAGAGCACCGCCAGTAAGAATGCCAAGGGTAGCAAAACCCAGAAAGGCCGTGCGGCCAAAGCCGCCGAACCCGCGGACGTCGCCACGGTCGCGGCCGACGCCGTCGAGGCGACCACGGTTACGGAGACCGCCCCGATCGCGGCCCCCGCCGCCACGAAACGCGAAACCGCTACCAAGGACGTCAAGCCGATGGGCATCCTGGGGGCTGCGGTTCGCGTCCTCGAAGATCACCAGAACGAGACGCCCATGAACTGCAGTGACATGGTCGGCGAGATGCAGGCCAAGGGTTACTGGCAACCCCGCAAGGGCGGCAAGACCCCAGCCAACACCCTGTACTCCGCCATCCTGCGAGAGATCAACACCAAGGCGGACGCCAGCCGATTCCGCAAGGCCGAACGCGGCAAGTTCCTGCTGAATACCAGTATCTGATCGACACCCCACGTAACGTCTCATCCCTGAACCCCGGCACCGCCCGGGGTTTTCCTCTGACCGAAGTTTCCCCTTGTCTCGCCTCGGCGAGACGGATACACTATGTGTATACGAGTTCTGGAGGCTGGTTCTATGCGTAAGACCCTGATCAAGCATGGCAATAGTGACGCGTTGGTGATCGACAAACCCATCCTGCAGTTGCTCCAGGTAACACCGGATACCCCGCTGGAACTGACAACCAACGGCGACAGCCTTGTGGTTTCGCCTGTGCGCGACAAGGCCCGCCAGAAGCGCCTGGACAAGACCCTCGCCAAGATCAACCGGAAGTTCGGAGGCGCTCTCAAGAGGCTGGCCGACTGACCTATGGCAATCTTCTTTTTGAATCTCGACGACGTCCTGCACATCCACCGAAACCAGATAGCCCTCTACGACAACGAGGCGAAGGTCCAAGCGGACGAGCAGAGGCTGTTCGACACGACCATGGCCGTTGCCCAAGGCAACCTGGGCAAGGCCGAGGTCGCACCGTTCTTTCGAGAGATTGCGTTGTGAGGTCGAGCAGATCATTCGCCGCCTTTGACTGCATGCGCCACGTGGGTTGGTAAAGACGCCTTTACCAGCGTCCCTTACTGGTTAAGCACCCTTTACCAATGGCTGCAGCGATGCCGCCGCGATCCGCTCGACCTTCTTGCCGGTAAACTGCTCCCAGCGCTGCACGATCACATCGCAGTAGAGCGGATCGATCTCCATCAGGAACGCGTGCCGGCCAGTCTGCTCGCAGCCCATCAGCGTCGAGCCACTACCGCCGAACAGGTCCAGGACGTTCTCACCCGGCAGCGATGAGTACTGGATCGCCCGCACCGCCAGTTCGACGGGCTTTTCCGTCAAGTGCACCATGCTCTGGGGATTGACCTTCTTGACGTGCCACAGGTCGGTGGCGTTGTTCGGCCCGAAGAAGCGATGGCCGGCTCCTTCCTTCCAGCCGTAGAAGCAGATCTCAAACGCGCCCATAAAGTCCTTGCGGGTCAGCACCGGGTGCTGCTTGTCCCAGACAATGCCCTGACTGAAGTACAGACCCGCCTGCTTGAGCGGCTCGGGATAGTTGCCGAGATTGGCGTAGCCGCCCCATACGAAGAACGAGCCGCCTGGCTGAAGCACGCGTGAGGCGTTCGCAAACCACGCCAGCAGCATGCCGTCGAACGCCTCTTCGCTGACAAAGTCATTCTCCAAAGGCCGGTCTTTGGCGCGGAGTTTCTTGTGCGTGGCCTGCGATTTTCCTGGATGGCGTGCTAGGTCCAGGTCCTGGTGGTGGGTGTTGCTGAAACTCGACAGCCCGGCTGCGATGGCGTTGTTGCTGCGCGGCTCGACTTTAACGTTATACGGCGGATCCATATTGACCAGATGGATCACCCCGCCGTCCAGCAGGCGATCGAGGTCCGGCTGGCTGGCACTGTCACCGCACATCAGTCGGTGGTTGCCCAACACCCATATATCGCCGCGTTTGGTGATCGCCTCATCGGGCGGCTCGGGGATCGCGTCCGGATCGGTCAGACCCTGCTGCAGATCGGCTGTAAGCAGCTTCGCCAGTTCCTCCTCGTCGAAACCGAGCATCTGCAGCTCGACACCTGCACCTTTGAGCTCGCTCAGTTCGATCGGCAGGATATCCAGGTCCCAGTCCGCCAGCTCGCCCGTCTTGTTGTCGGCGATGCGGTACGCGCGGATCTGTTCGGCCGTCAGATCCTTGGCCACATGCACGGGCACTTTGGTTAGGCCCAGCTTCTTCGCGGCCTTCCAGCGGGTATGGCCGGCGACGATCACGTTGTCAGTGTCAACGACGATCGGCTGACGGAAGCCGAACTGCTCCAGGCTGGCCGCCACTGCGTCAACGGCCTGGTCATTCAGACGCGGGTTGCGATCATAGGGGCGGATACTGTCGATGTCGCGGATCTCGATGTCGAACGTCGTAGTGGTCATACGTGCTCCTTCAAAGGGATCGGGATTCACAAAAAAATACCGGACAACGGCAACAAACTGTCTGTTGGGATCTGATGCGTTCCCGTGCCATCTCGGGCCGCTGCGGCCGGAAGTACCTATGTCCGAAATGGCCGCAGTGGCCGCATCTATCGTTCTACCAGCGTGTAATTCGAGATGGTTCGCTTCTTCTGGCTGGCCGTGGCCCTGGCGCGATCGCATGGTTGAAATTCCCCGCACCAGTTGCATGCCAGGACGAGCGGCCATTGGCCGTAGTCATACTGCAAAGGCTCTTGTTCACCGCGGAAGCGACCTACCTGCGGTGCATGGCGGCGGCACTCGCCAGTCAGCGACTCGTCCCAGTCGGATTCCTTCAGGTCCCCTGCCGACAGGCACCCGGTCTTCTCAGGGCAGAAAAACCGACAGTCGAAGCAGTATGGGAACATCACAGCCTCCCTCCTTGCCTTGAGCAGTTACCGCCGCGCCGCAGGCCCCCCTCTCGCGTACACACCCGTACGCGTGTCGCGTGCGGGGGGGGGTATTTAATACGGTAACTACTACTCTCTCTTTCTATCTTCTTTATATACCAATACTTACGATTTCCGAGTTACCGCTTTTGGCCGCGCGGCAACTATGCGCTAACCTGCGGCAACTCCCCCGGCGGCAGGCCAGTTACCGCTTTTTTCTGCGGTAACCTGCGTGGCAACTCGAAGTCGGTACCGCCGGGCACGTGGACCGCCACCGGCTGTCGAGCCTTCCGTACACTCGACCTTCTGCTGGCCGAGAAGGGCGGTGACGACCTCCTCGAGGTTCCGATCGCTCCAGTTCAACGAACGCGACAGGTGCCAGTGCGGCATCCACGCATCTCGCCGCTTGGCCCGCCATTTGGTGAGTACTTCGAGCATCCGCTTGCACTGGGCATCGAACTCACCATCCGCTACGTGCTGGCCGGCCATGAACAGCATCTGGCGAGTCTGGTGAGCCACGAACTGGCAGGCCCAACGCGTCGCAGGCTGCCGGATGCGGGGTTGCAGGGCGTGCTCGCTCACCGCATAGACCAGTGCCAGCTTGCAGGCCTTCTCATAGGCCCGGGCCCATACCGCCATGGCGGCCAGATCGTCCTTCTCTTCCGCCTCCGCGTAACGATCGTCGGCGTAGGCGCGGAAGTCATCGAGTGCACAGGCCGCCTTCTCGTCCTGTTCCACGATAGCGGGCGCGGGATGCCGAGCTTGCCAGATCCCCCGGTCCTGGGCCCAGCTGGGACCAGTCGCGCGCTGTAGCCAGGATCGCCGGTGGGATGGGCAGCGTCCTGGGCCGCTGGCCCCGCGAGCGCTTGCCGGTATCCAGGATGATCATTCGGGCAAAGAAGCCGTTGTTGAGCATGCGGGTGGACAGGGCCTGGTAGTAGTATTTGGGCACCGCAGTTCCCAGCAGGCACAGTGACGGCTGATCGATCACGCCGGAGACCTGCTTTCCGGCCTTGACCCGCATTGGGTACATGGCGTTGCTGGCGGTGTACATCTTCAGCAGCACGTTCATGATGCTCTCATGCCGCGAATCGCCTGCCTTGTTGATTGAGTTCATTAGGCCGTCGATTTCGTCGGTCTGGAACAGCATGGATGGCGTGAGGAACAGCCGGTCCTCGATTCCTTCCCCGCTGGCGAAGTTATCACCGAGGGCTGTCT
Source organism: uncultured Planctomycetota bacterium (assembly GCA_963787325.1). Classification (GTDB taxonomy): domain Bacteria; phylum Planctomycetota; class Phycisphaerae; order UBA1845; family JANYLN01; genus CAWBCK01. The sequence continues at coordinate 2,294,540 of CAWBCK010000005.1, read as the reverse complement.
GGAGTCCGGCCTCGATACAGATCCGCTGGTTGACCTTGCGCGGGTGGTCCTTGCCCGCGCCGCTGTTGGCGAGCGCCAGGACGTACAGATTCGTGCGGTTGTCACCGGGATCGCAGACTTTTCGTCCAGCCAGGAACGCCTGTAGCGACAGCGCTCCACAGAACGCCATCACGAGATTCGGGTACGGCGCCGTCCGCATCGCGTAGTCCAGGACTTCGTTGATAAAGCCCGGGATGGACAGCATCATGTCCGGTAGCGGCCCTGGATCCTCGACGGCAGGCGGCCCCTCGGGCGCTTCGTCCTCGCCGATATGGAAGGCCGACAAGTCGACATTGTTATCCGAAACGGTCTCCTCGCCGAATCCCCGTTCGCGCAGTTTGGCAGCAGCTACAGCAAAGTCCCCGTTGTGCTCCAACCACGTATAGACGGCAAAGGGGCTATAGCTCTTGTGCGGTTCGAACGGCGCTGCGTTTGAACTGAAGACGTAGAAGACGCCGTCCTTGAGCGTAGCGGACCAGCCGCCGGCCTTGCCCGGCCGGCGCCAGTATTCGTTCTCGCCGGGTTTGACCAAGGCCCAGCCGTGGGCGACGAGCAGTTCGCGTACGTCGCCACGTGCGTTGAAATCGTCGCCCGGGCGAAGCGTGCTCGCCAGGCCGCCAGAGGTCGCCACGTGGGCGGAACTCTGGCCACTCTTCGGGCCATTTACGACCTCCGGTACGTACTCGTTGAGAGACCAGGCAGCCGAAAGCAGGATATCCCGCTCTGTGGCCGTCAGTACGGGCAGGTCCGTCAGCGAGCCCTGGATCAGTTCGTAGCCTGGTGTCGGCGCACACAAAAACAGCCCGCCTTCGCCACGGGTTTCGATCATCGTCTGCAGCTTGCCGTCGGCCCCGCGGCGCTGCGCCAGACTTCATATTGCCGCAGATCGGCTCACTGCAGCGATAGCCCGCATGAAAGCCGCTTGACGGCGTGCGTTCGATGACCAGCCGGTCCAGCAGGCCCGATGCCTGACTGGTAACGATCTGGGCCCATTCATCGAACAACGCGCCCGCCGCATCGAAGTCGAGTATCTCGGTGTTGCCGGAGACGGCCCCCGTCACGATGCACAGTGCATCCTGGCGATTGGCAAACCACGCCTCTACCTCCGCCTGCGACGGCAGGCGAGTCTGATAGGCCTTCCAGACTGCCGGTCGCCGGGGATTTACGCTCGCGCCTTGCTGGCAGCACGCTCAGGCCGGTGGCCAGATACGCCAATGCAGTATCTTTCAGGATGGTCTCACTCAAAACGGGATATCCTCATCGGGGATCCAGCCAACCGGCTGCATGCCGTCGTCCTCCTGCTCGCCGCCCGGCGTGAACACCTCGGGCTCGGGTATCGGCCCCAGTTCATGCTTGAGGATGCGGTCGTACTTCTCGCCAGAGACGGAGCGGACGGTGACGGCGGTTGTGCTGGCGATGCCGCCGGTGTTGCAGATCGATATAGCCTGCTCGATCGTGTCGGGTACGGGCTCCTTGCAGCGCATCCGCCACCAGGCTTCGGCCTTCTGGCGGGCGTAGCCGCCGTGCTCGAAGCAGACCCACTCGCTGTGGTAGTCGTTGAAACCCGTCTGGTAGTCCACGCGCATCGTCGGTGGGTGCTCCGGCCCGGCGTTGCGCTTGAAGTGGATGCTGAAGCGTGCCTGCTGCACCTCATAGCGCGTATCCGTGATCTCTCCGGAAAGAACGCCGGCGTCCGATGCATGCCGATCGTGCTTCTGTCTCTCCGGCTCGGGGAACGGATAGCCGCATTCGGGGCAGAGGGAATATGCGGCATGGACAACCGCATGGCACTGCGGGCACTCTTTGGCCGGCGCCTCACCGTTGCCGGCCCGCTTATCCTTGATGCGCAGCGAATCGACAGGTCCGTGCCGCAGGATATTGCCGCCGAAGTCGAGCACCAGGCAATCCGTCTTGTCTGGGTGCAGGCGAAAGCCCCGTCCCACGCACTGGTAGAACAGTCCCGGCGAGTTCGTCGGCCGCAGCAAAACCACGCAGTCGATGTTCGGCGCATCGAACCCTGTGGTCAGCACGTTGACATTAACCAGGTACTTGAGTTTGCCGTCGCGGAACTGTTGGAGGGTTTCGGTTCGCTCGAAGGGCAATGTATCGCCGCACACGAATCCGCACTCCTGCCCCATCTCACCGAGAACGCGCTGAACGTGGAGGGCATGCTGCACCCCGGCGGCGAAGATCAGGCAGCTGTGACGGTCCTGTGAGTGGCCGACGATCTCTTTACAGGCGGAGAATACCAGCGAGTCAGTATCCATCAGTTGCTCGACCTCGCCAGCAACAAACTCCCCACCACGGACATGCAGGCTGGACGTGTCGACCTTATGAATGCCCGCCTTGCTCTTGAGCGGACAGAGGTAGCCCTGCACGATCAGCTCGCGCACACCGACTTCGTAGCAGATCTCGTTGAGCAGATTGTCCGGCCCGCAGATCGTGCCCGAGCTCATCCGGTACGGTGTCGCGGTCAGGCCGATCAGGCGGACATGCGGATTGACGACCTTGGCCTCGGACAGAAACGTCTGGTACATGCCCTCGCCATCGGGCGGGATCATGTGGCAGTTGTGGACGAGAATTCCATTAGCGAAGTAAGAAGGGTGTCCGCTGACGTGCAGGTTGAACACAACTCGCTGGCCCGCTCGTTCGTAAAGCGATATACGGACCAGCCTTCTTCTGCCAAGTAGGTGTTCTTGCGCGTGTCCGCATCTCGGCGCCTTGGCGAGCGGTGGCTGATGCCATCCAACTCTATCGCTATCATCAAGAGCGGGTGCGCCAGATCGATCTTCAGATGTCTCGGAAGTAACCGCGCAGCGGTGGTTGCGAACCGTCACAGCCAATTCCGACACCCAGCCGCGACCCAAGGCCTGAAGAAGTCGCCTCTGAGGCTGCGTCAGCGCCCCGTTGCCACCTCTGGACATTGGGCAGTGCCCTCTCGCCCGCAACGTATCGCTGACCTTTCTCCTGACTTCCTTGGATCGCATGCAGTTTTCCTGCAGCTTCGCGCATCTGCGAGAACAGAATCTCTGCTTCTGCCAGAGACGTTCCTTCTGCACTCTTACGCGGCCGGTGGGCAGTTGCTTCGACCACGGCCGGAATTCTGCCCCGCAGCATTCGCATATCTTCAATGCCGAACGCCAGCGATCCGAGTTCCAGCTTCCCGGCACGCCGCCAGCCCCGTTCCGTGAAGATTGGATGGTTGACGGTGCAGGTGACGGTAGTGCCATCAGAGTACTCCAAGGTCACAAGATCCTGGGCGGGCCTTGCCGATATGGCGACGACTCTGCCGACGCCAGAGGCGTTGTGGACGGTCATGCCCGGCTGAATCTGTTCAATGGGGATCTGTCCGCTCGGAGTCGATACCATTGTGCCACTAACAAAGCATTCGTCGACAAGGATCAGATCGAACCTGTCGAGTTCCGCTGCCCGCTTGTAGATGCTCTGGATGCCGGCCACGATGATCGAATGGTCGGTGTCGCGCTGGCGCAGGCCAGCCGAATAGACACCGATCTGCATCCAAAGATCGGGAGCCATGGTGTGCAGCTTCTCGACCGCCTGCTCGAGAAGTTCCTTTACATGGGCGAGGATAAGAACGCGACCATTCCACTGCATGACAGCGTCCCGGCAGATGGTCGCCATGACGGGCGTCTTGCCGCCTGCGGTGGGAATCACCACGCACGGATTGTCATCGCGGCTGCGCAGATGTTGGTAAACTGCCTGCACAGCCTCATGCTGATACGGACGGAGTTCCACTATTCGTCTCCGACAACCATGGATGCGGTGCGGGCATAGCCGGCGATATCGACCAGGTTGTCCCGCTTGTGCCGGTGTGCCTGGCGGGCGAGCTTGACGGCGATCATGCAGAGGGGCACGTCCCCGGCTTCAACCTCAGCCCCGTCGCGCAGCTTGTGACGCAGGATGCCGGTCCACATCAGGGCAGTCCGGCCAAAATCGTCGCGGGGATGGCCATAGCTGCTCTGACGGGCTCCGCTGGTAAGCCGCTGGGCCTCTGCCAGGACAGACTCTTCGACGACGTCCTGGGCATCGCCTATCTGGACAACTGCCTGCGGTGCGTCCATCGTTGGCAACAGCGTCCTGGCATCCAGGACGGCCAGGCCGATCTCACGGGCCAGCAGGTACTCGACTCGTGCGCCACGCGAGTTCTGCCAGCCGGGCAGTAAGGCGATGGCATCGCACGTCGCAAGAAGCAGCGCGTCAACGCGCATGTAAAGCGTCCGTGGCAGGTCCGTACGGCCGCCGAAGTTCTCGGCCGGGTTGACCACGTCGCCAGCCAGCCGCTCGCAGTCGTCGAGCGGCCGCATGGAAGGCTGGAAAGTTGTGCTCCGGCATGCCCGTCATCGGTCCCGATATGTAGATCCGCATTGCTTTCATCAACGTGTTTTTCTCCGTCTTCAGTTCATCGATGGGTCGAACCCGTTCATCGCAGCCCCGCACAGCGGACACCGCTGCAGCGGCATATCCATCAAAGCGATTCCCAGCCATCCGCCTGCTGTCACTTCACGCCGTCGGGTCACCAACAGGTCGATCTGGCTGTCATCCAGGTACACCCCCGCATGCTGCATCGCATCGAGCACAGGCTTCTGGATGTTGTCGAGGTCTCGCCGGCGCCGATCCGGCGGAAACGCATCCATCGCCAGGGCAATGCGTCCGCCCATTGGCGGTTTGCGGGGTCCGCCCCCGCCCAGGAGGGCGCAGACGTCCTTTCGGAACGTCCGGCCCTCCCGACTGATCAGCGTGCGATAGCCCACGTGTCGCCAGTAGTGGTTGATGCTCGGTGGCCAGGGCAGATTCAGCAGCATCACTACGCTCTCCCCATCAGGGCGAAGCCGTCGGCAAGCCGCCTGTCGAATGAGTAGGTTCTTGGATCGTGCTCCGGTGGTATCCAGTCGGATTCATCTTGGTTGATGTCCCCTGCTCGGCGGTGAGCAGCCTCGATGGCAGCCTCGACTCGCTTGGGGCATTTGTGGTTTCCACCGGCGTACTTGCGGCCACAGACAACGCATTTGCTGTTCCGCGAGTGCTCTTTCCCTACGTGGCCCACGCGAACCTCCTATCGCTTCCAGGGCGGGGTGTTGTCTGCTACGGGAGTCTGCTGGGGCTGGCCTGCGGCAGCGGCCTTGGGCTCGTAGCCCTTGATCTCGTTGGTCAGCTCATCGTTGTCGTCGCGTTTCTTGAGCTTGACCGTGATCACCAGAGGGATGTTGTGCAGTTCGACACTGTCGCGCGGCTGCATGACGCCGACGGCGTGGCAGATCGCCGACAGTTCACTGCGGGCCATCTTGACGGCCGTATCATTGAGGTTCTTGAGATTCAGCCGTGCCCACAGGATGCGATTCTTGTACTCGCCCTCCAGGATCGTGAAGGTCATCTGCAAATAGCTGCCGCTGCCACTCTTGGTCGGCTTCATCTCCGACTCGGTGATCGCGGCCAGATACTTGCCGGCCGGAATGGGTTCGAATGAGGCATTCGGGTCCACTTCGTGCGCATTGAATCCGTTTAGATCTGCCATGAATCAGTTCTCCTTGGTTTGGGTGGCACTTGGATTGACAGGGGTTTCGGTCGATGTGCTGGCACCGCCGACGAGGGCCTGCATCAACGCAGGCCACGAGAGCGGAAGCTCCGCCGGCAGGTTGTAACGGTTCTTGGCCACGCACGCCGGGCTGCCGACGGTGCGCAGGATGCGCTCCCCGCCATCTCTACCCAGGCCGGCGGCGATCGTTCGCTCGCGGTTGAAGCCGGAGTCCTCGGTCTTGGTGATGATCTTGCGGGTGGCGAACAGGACCGCATCCGACCACTCGGTGATCAACGCCGTGGCGTGCTTGTGAAGCCGCGGCGAGTAGCGATCGTATGCAGAATGCTCGGGGTCCTCGAACTTCTCGACCTTCGCGTGAGCCAGCAGGATCACGCACATCCCGCGTCGGATGCGAAGCGTGTTCAGCGCGTCGAGGATCTTGCGCCACGGCGTCAATGCGTGCGTGTAACCCTTGGCATAGCCGCCGTCGACCTTTTCGATGCTGCCGACGCCGTACTGGACGCACAGGTCATCCCAGATCAGACGCTCCAGCCAGTCGGCTGAATCGAGCACGACGGTCTCGAAGTCGTGCGGCTCGTGCAGCAGCGCCTGCATCGCCGCCTCCACGTCCGCCAGCTTGTTGGCCAGCGGGAAGCTGCTGCAGTCGATCTGGTCGAGGCCGTCTTCGGTGGGGATGAAGATGGGACTCGGCGCCTGCGCCGCTGTCGTCGATTTGCCGATGCCTTCCGTACCGTAAATCAGCAGCCTGGGCGGCGAATGCCGTCTGCCTGTGTGGATCTGCTCCAATAGGGCCATCAGGGTTCCTTTCTGGTTACAGTTGCCGTTTGCGCTTCGAAGGCAGGTGCGGGAGTCGAACCCGCATCTGGCCGCCCGTGCCTGGCTGCCAGAGTGTCCAGCCCTGCCGAGAGACGCCCGGCGCAAAGAGGGAGTCCGAGCATGCCGTTGCAGCACGCAGTCTTCGCCCGGGCGCGATGGAAGGGGTCAGGTCACATCGAAGACGCGGATCTGCTCATAGCCAGTGGGAAAGGCGTCAATCTCCCTGGCACGCTGAAGCCGGCGGATGGCCGCTTCATTCTCCTGCCGGGCAATCGCCAGGGTGTTGTCGCTTATCCGCCACACGCCGCAGCGAAACGGCTCGGCCTTTTCAATGGCGATGAGGTAGACGGGAACGTACCGCCCCGTCATCTTGGCGAAGACAGCCTGATAGAAGGCGAGTTGGTTGTGGTAGCGACGGCGTCTGGCATCGTTCTCGAACCAGGTAAGGTCTGCTGTGGTCTTGAGATCAACGATGCCACGGAAGGGATGCACCCAGTCCATACGGATCTGGCAGGGCGTACCGCAGTAGGTCGTGCGAATCACACCTTCGGCCCGCCCGTGCAGAAGCAGATCGACCGCCTCATCGTTCATGGCGACGCCGGCCGCCATCTGCTCGATCAGCTCCACCTGCTCCAAGGAAAGCACGGGCCGGTTCTGTGCGGCTGCCCATTCGGCGAACGCCTTCGTAGTCTGAGCCGAAGGGACGGTTGGTCTTCGGATTGATCGGGCCGCCCATAGCGAACTGCGATTCGTAGACGTTGCGGCCTTCCAGGATCCGGCAGTGGGTCGCCCGGCCGACCAGCAGCGCCTGCGTATCGCCGTCGGCGATCAGGCCCAGCTGCTTCTTGCGGTACAGCCAGGGGCAGGCCATGAAGTCGAGCAACTGGTGACTGGACAGGTACTCGCCGGCCTTGGCGTGATAGACTTCCGCCGGTTCTGTCAGCAACACTTTCAGGTCAATAGCAACGTCGGATTCACTGGTCTGCGGCACGTTTGGACTCCCTTGCTTTCGGCTGGCGATCTCGCCCGCCGTCCGCAGTGCTTATTGCCGCAGAGGCCCTCAATTCAGTGGTGCCACGCAAAATCACATGAGACTCACGTGACCGGTTCCGGCGCCGCAGCCTTCTCCACGTGTGCTTCACAGTGCTCGTCATGTGACCGCATGGCATCACATCGATCCGTAGATACGTGGCACCGGGGTGGCCGCCATCATCTGCCCGCATCGCTGAGCAAAGGGCACAGTGAAAGACGGGCTGATGATTGCGGAGAATCGGATCATGAAGAAAAGCCGAATCCGGGAGCTGTACGAGCAGTACATCGACGTGATGGAGGAATGGAAGGTCAGACTTGCGATCGCCAGGATGCGGCAGTTCGGCCTGCCGCAGGATGCATGGGACGACGTGATGCAGGAACTGGCCATCCTGGTCAGTCAGTTCCGTTTCGATCCGGCCAAGGCTGGCGCTGCCAGCGAAGAGACGATCCTGTGCCGGGCGATGGACAATCGCATCCGCGAACTGGCCAGGGCCAATGTCCGGTACCAGGCCCAGCAGACTCGCCTGTGCAAGATGGCCCACCCCACCCAGGAGACGTACATGCCGGAAGACGCTGCGGCCGACAAGGAGCTGCACGAGCTCATCCGCCAGTTGCCGGCCTTTCAGCAGGAGATCTGCAAGGGCCTGCTAAATGGCGAGACCCTGCTGCATATCGCCAAACGTACCGGCTCGACGTGGACGACCATCCAGTACCACGTCTACCACATCCGCCATGCCTTCCTCAGGTGGGGGATCAATCCATGGCAGGCGTAACCATCGATGCCCCCGTACCGCCGTCGCGCGACAGACGCCTCGATGAACTGGCTGAAATCCTCGCCCGGGGCCTGCTTCGCCTGGAGACGCAAAAGAGCGGTTTTGACCGGCGAAGGGACTTGAGTTCCTCGCGGAAACGAGGCTCAGTGTCACGGCTTCCCGGGCGTCCGGGGCATTGAGAGGTGACGAATGCAGAAAACGGTGTTGACGCAGATCGAGGAATTGAACCGCATGTCGCTGGATCAGCTTCGCAAACGCTGGCGCGACTTGATGGGAACGGAGCCGGGCCGGCTCGGGCGGGCCTACCTGATCCGCCGACTGGCCTATCGCATCCAGGAACTGGCCTTCGGCGGCCTGAGCGCAAACGTGCGAAAGCAGCTGACGACGATCGCCACCCAAGCGCAAGCGGCGGAAGCACAGGCAAAAACACGCAAACGCCGCAGGCGGCGTGCCGGGCATCAGCTCCAGGCCGGCACGCGGCTGCTGCGTGAGTGGCACGGCCAGGAATACGAGGTGATCGTCCAGGAGGATGGCTTTCTCTTTGAAGGCAAGGTGTACGGCAGCCTCTCGGCGATCGCCAAGCAGATCACCGGGGCTGTCTGGAATGGCCGGCGGTGGTTTGGCGTATCGCCGGATCGATGATGGGCAGGAGGTAAGCAATGAGTGCAGCTAAGAAGACGATTCGCTGTGCGATCTATACGAGAAAGAGTCACGAGGAAGGGCTGGACCAGGAGTTCAACTCCCTGGACGCCCAGCGGCAGGCGGGGGAGGCCTACGTCGCCTCTCAGCAACACGAAGGCTGGCAGTGCATTCGCAAGCGATACGACGATGGAGGCTTTTCCGGGGGCAGTCTGGAGCGTCCGGCACTGGCCGAGCTGCTGGATGATATCCGCTCTCGCCAAATCGACTGCGTGGTTGTCTACAAGGTCGACCGCCTGAGCCGGTCGCTGCTGGATTTTGCGCAGCTGATCGGCCTATTCGACGAATATGAGGTCAGCTTCGTCTCGGTCACCCAGCAGTTCAATACGACAACCCCGATGGGCCGGCTGACGCTGAACATCCTGCTGTCGTTCGCCCAGTTCGAGCGGGAGATCATCGGCGAACGGATCCGCGACAAGAAACTCGCCACCGCCCAGCAGGGCAAATACATCGGCGGCCAGCCGATCCTCGGGCTGGATATCGTCAACAAGAAATACATGGTCAACCAGGCTGAAGCCAAGCAGGTCCGACGGATCTTCTCGCTGTTCGAGAAACTCGAATCGTGCCGGAAGGTTGCCGATACGCTGAATGCTGAAGGCCTACGCACGAAGGCATACGTGACGAAGACGGGCGTGACCCGCGGCAATAAGGAGTGGAACTACCGGAAGGTCTACGACGTGCTCACCCAGCGGATGTACATCGGCATCATCGTGCACAAGGGCAAGGCCTACCCGGGCGAGCACCCGGCGATCGTAGCGACAGAGCAGTTCGAACAGGTCGCCGCCATCATGCGGACGAATATGCCCAGCCCGGGCAAGTACAAGGTGAAGAGGTTTTCTCTGCTTCGCGGGATGCTTCAGTGCGGGCACTGCGGCAGCGCGATCCAGCCAACCTGGGTGAAGAGGCCCAATCGCGAGATTCGCTACTACGCCTGCCGCAAGAAGATCACAACCGGCTATGCCAACTGCTCGTTGCCTTGCCTGCCGGCTGGACAGATCGAGACCGCTGTCGTCGATCAGATGAAGGCCCTGCTGCGTCACCCGGAGGTGATTGCTCGGACCTACCGCCAGGTCCGCCAGGCGGGCGACCGTGGACCGGATCCGGCCCGCTTGGCCAGACTGGAGGACCTGCGCAGGCGGCAGGAACAGACGCAGAGGTCCATCCGGGCAGTTCTCAGTGCCGGCAACGGCGACGAAGGATTCATGGCCAGCGAGATAAAGCGACTCAACGACGAACTGAAGTCTCTGGAGCAAAGCATACGGGAGATCGAGAGCCAGCCGGCCGGCGGGGAGCCCATAGAGCTTAACCGCTTGACCGACGCTCTGAAGGCCGTCGAACCCGTCTGGGAGGTGCTGTTCCCGGAGGAGAAGCGGCGGATCATACAACTGCTGGTCGAGAGAATTACCGTCAGCAAGACTGGCATCGACATGCGGTTCCGCAACAACGGGATCGAGCAGATCGTTCAGGAACTCCAGCCCGTCGAGGAGCGAGTGCATGCATGAGGTGAAACGGATCCACAACGAGATGAGGGAACGCTACCCGGGCCTGCGTGTCCAGCGGGAAGGCGATGCGGTCGTCGTGCACATTCCTGTGCAGTTCCACAAACGTAACGGCCGGCGTCTGATCGTGACCGACGATGAGGAGCCCGGCAAGGCAAAGCAGCCTCGCGATACCAACGAGGTGTTGGTCGAAGCCATCGCCAAGGCCTACCACTGGCAGGAACAGTTCGAGTCCGGCAAGTATGACAAACTGGAAGACCTGGCTAAGGACCTGAAGATGGACCGCAGCTATCTCGGCCGAACGCTGCGGCTGACGTCTCTCGCACCGGACATCGTGGAGGCGATCTTTGCCGGCAAGGAGCCCGAAGGGATCAGCCTCCGACAATTGCATGACGGCGTGCCCCTGCCCTGGATGGAGCAGAAGCAGAAATGGAATAGCAGTCGAACCGCAATACATGATTCCGATTCTTGCTCGCCGATCCATGATTGAGCTGCCACACGAGTGTCACCCTAATCGATGTTCCATGCATCGCTACAACTGTCTGATCATATCGCGTGAGGCCTGATGGTACGGACCGTGCTTCCCGGATAGAGATGGCTGCCGACAGCGACTCGCAACCCGGCTGGCCTCGGCTTGCGAATACGATCCAAGAGCATCTCGACAGCCAGTTCTCCCATTCTGTACGGGTCGGACCGCATGCTACTGGTGCGGCTGTAGTCAGCACGGTGCAGTTTGGTCATCAGCGAGATGTCTTCAGGACAGCGTACACCCTGCGCTTCCAGCTGCTCGATTAGCTGATCGCAGGTCTGTTGCCTGAAGACCACGCCTGCCGTCGGCCGCCGATTGAGCGAAAGCAGCCATTGGACGACATCTTTCGTACAATCAGGAGAATAGGCAAGGAAGCGTATTCTGTCGGAGTCCAGGGGCGGCTGTCCCGCCAACTCGAGTCCTCGTTGCATGCCCGCCAGGAACAGCTCGGCATCGGATTCTTTCTCAGTAGGCGGCTCACGCTTTGCTAGATTGCCCAAGAAGAATAGATCTCGATGCCCTCGTTCCAAAAGGTATCGGGCAGCCTTTTGGCCTTCACTATAACAATCAACCACGATCGCGTCGGCGGCATCAGTGGTCGGCCAATAGTCTACGCATGTCACCTGATAACCTGCGCGAGTAGAACTGGACAGTCGGCTCGTTCATCATACCGACGAAAATTATGCCCAGACACAATTCCGGGTCGGGCAAATAGGGGACTGGCTCCCTACAAGCACGCGACAGATACACGTGCCAGTTCGACAGCAGATAGCCGGCCTTTTCACCGGCGGAGATGATTCCCTGATATATCTGGCCATAATAGTCATTCGGGTCGGCTTCCAGGTTTTCCCAGCCCATGCATACGAAGATCACTCGGGTGTGTCGTAGACGCTTCCACTTGTGTATTGCCTCAGGAACGGTTCGTGTTCCCCGGCGAGGCGAACGTTCTACAAGACCTTCCCGCGAAAGAACCTCCAAGGCCTTTCTGATCGTTATCCGAGAGACCTTGTGGATAGAACATAATTGCTGCTCCGTCGGCAGTCGATGTGGCTCCGAACAGTCGCCCTCACATATTCGCGACCTTAAGATATTGGCCACCAGTTCGTACTGGGTCATTTGTCTTTTGTTCTGCTTTCGCTTCCCGTCAGCCATATTAAGTCACTCGCCCAGGATTCGGTCATGTACGTCCGGACTGATCACCGACATCGGCTATTATAACGCGAAGATTCCCTTGTACGCAGTCCTTTGAGTATTCGACATACCAATAGCGGCGGCAATTGTCATAACCATTGACATGCTATCAGGTTACTCGCCCCCAAATAGACCAGTTTTTTAGAATTTGACGTTGACATCGTTGCGACGCCTGATATATCTTGCCTGTAGTAGCAGCGGCGAGGCAGTATCTTGAAAACCAACTTCATTCAGCATGGCTGATCTCCTCATTCTTGTTTCAGGACGTCCGCAGCACGTGTATCCGTTCGCCGTTCACGCAGCCACCTATGTCATCAACATCTAATGTCGGGCTGGCGCACCATTGAATCCCGATGGAACGACCTGTTAGCAATGCACGCATTGCCCCGTGTAGCAATGTTCGGCAACGGAACGGTTTTGAAAGGCTAAAGACTGGAGCCTCGCGTGTGGATCGCGCGAGTCATCATTTCGGACTTGCTGCCCCGAAGGGCGGCAGTCGGGGTACGTATAGGCGTGGAGGACTGAATCATGGTGATGCGCAGGATGGGTCTGGTTGTAATAGGCTTGGTGCTCTTGGGAAGTGGATCGATTGCTTCCGGTACAAACGTCATACTCATATTGAAAGAAGGCCAAGACTTCAGGGCTGGAGGGGGAGTGGATAGCGTGTTCGCCGGCGCATCGACGGCCAATGTCGTGACGACCGGCGTCGATGACACGTATTTCGACAGCAACCCGGCAACGTACTACTATGCCTTTGGCCAGAAGACGACCGCCAGGGTAGCATGTCTGTTCAAGTTTGATCTGTCGTCTATCCCGCCTGGATCAACCGTAAGCAAGGCGCAGTTGCGCCTGTATGGCGGTAACGGCACGGTCACGTGTGGAGTCTGTCATCACTCATGACTGGTCGGAAGATACGGCTTGCATGGCTGGACCCGACGCTCCGGTCAGCCCTGCCATGACCTGGGGACCGAGCAGCGACTCGCTCTTCAGCGCGGCCGATTATGAAACGGCGGTAAGCTTCGAATCGGTCCCCAGTGGCACGGAGGGCTTCATGGTCAAGGACGTCACGGCGGACGTGCAAGCGTTCGTGAACGGCCAGACGCCAAACTATGGTTGGTACATTTATAGCACTCCCACTATTCTAACCAGCGAGAATACCGCCATCAGCGACCGCCCGGCGTTGTTTGTGGAGTTCGATCCTGGCTTCGACATGGCCCCGTTGGCAATTACCAGCCTGACGACGAGCAATCGCCATCTCCATAGCCTGGGAGTTAACTGGCTGGCGCCGTTCGACGACAACGGCACGGGCAACGCTGCGGCGGCCTACGATGTTCGATATTCCACATCTCCCATTGACGAGTCCAACTGGGCGAATGCTACCCCGGCTACGGGTGAACCCGTCCCGGCCACACCGGCGACCCCGCAATCTATGGATGTCGATGGATTGGCGCCTGGTACGACTTATTACTTCGCAATTAAGAGTATCGACCAGGCCAGTAATACCAGCGCGATCTCGAATTGTGCGTCCGGGGACACGTATCCGGAAGAATTCGTTCCCCCGGCAGATGCGAGCGATTTCTGTGCCGTCGATGTCCGTGCCAGCAATCTGACGTTGAACTGGACGGCGACCGGCGACGACGGCACGACTGGCCTGGCGACCTATTATGATGTCCGCATGAGTACCAGCCAGATTACCGCGGCCAACTTCGATTCGGCAACGGAGGTCCAGCAGGACATCGTACCCAGAGAACCAGGGACGCCGGAAAGCGTCTTCGTCAACGGCCTGACTCCAGGCACAACCTATTGGTTCGCGATCAAGGTCGGTGATGAGATCTACAACTGGTCGGCGCCGACAATCATCGCGGTGACGACGCCCAATGACCAGACGGCCCCGGCGGCGGTCTCCAACCTGGCAGTCAGCGGTGGCGACGCCTTCAGCGCAAACCTGACCTGGACGGCCAGCGGGGATGACGGCACGAACGGTACGGCCAGTGTTTACGATATCCGTTACTCGACCAGTCCGATCGACGCCAGCAATTTCGACGGCGCTGCCGCGATGCCCAATGCGATCTCGCCGCAGGCGGCTGGCAACGCGGAACAGTTTGCCGTCAGCGGTCTCCAGCCGGGTACGACCTACTATCTGGCAATGAAGGTCAAGGACGAGACCGGTAACGTTTCACCGATCTCGAACGTCCAAACGTGGACGACATCAGCGGATCCGCTGTTACCACTCGTAACTTCGATCACGATCACCGAGAAGGCTGGCGTAACAACGAATGGCTATCCGGTGATGGTCTCGCACGTCTTTAAGCAGGGCGACGTGGCCAACAACGTTATCGTTCGCGTAAACGGCCAGTACCTGGCGACGCAGACGGATGTGAAGGTTCGCTATCCGGCGGACAACTCGGTCAAACATGCCTTGATCTCATTCATTCTGCCAACCCTTGAGGCCAACCAGGCGGTCAATGTTGATATTCTTGCGGGCGGTCCAAACGCCAATCAGCAGCCGATGACCCGTGATCAGTTGCTGGCGAAGGATTTCGACGCTCGCTTGACTATCACGCTCAACGGCGTCCCGACGGTCGTCAGCGCGCGGGAGATGTTCCGGCACCAGGCGACGGTCGAACGCTGGATTGCCGGCGATATTTGCAATGAATTCCTCATTCGGGATTGGGACAGGAATATTGGCAGCCAGGCTGAATGTGCAGTACCGCGTGCGGGTCTTCAGCGGCCACGACGGTATCCGGGTCGATACGGTCGTCGAGAACTGTTGGACTGAGTATCGCGGCAACCTGCAGTACGACTTCTCGCTGGCTTTGGGACAGTTGAATCCGCAGATCGTCAAGACCATGAACGGTCTGTGGCACATCACCTGCTCACGCTGGCACAAGGTCTTCTGGCAGAACAACACGCCACCTTCGATGGTGATTGGCTACGACCTGCCGTATATGATCTCGACCAAGATCCTTCCAAACTACGACACAACGCTTGTTGTGCCGGAATCAGTTATCAGCAGTGCTTACGGGGCCTATCTTGCCTCCAATCACGACATTATGGAGCCCGGCCTAATCAGAACCTACTTTCCTACGACATCCGGCTATCCCGAGAGGCCCATATACCCGGAAAATGCGGTTCGTTACCTGTTGACCGGCGACATTCGGATGCAGGAAGGTACAGTAACCTACGGCGACACCTCTGGCAGCCCCCCTATCCACTATCGAGAGTCTGATCCGGCTCGTGCAGCTCACAACCACATCATGACCATCGATGACCGCCCAACGATCTTTCTCTTGAGTCCTAGCAATACCGCCACACAGGACATGCTGCCGCCACCGATCAACGGCGAGTCTGTAGACACGGTATGGACCCCGGATCTGGCACATCAAGGCTCATTCGCATGCATTCCGTACCTGATCACCGGCGACTACTTCTACCTGGAAGAAATGTACTTCTGGGGTGCATGGGATCTGGCTTACCCCAACCATAATCTTAGCACAGGTGTCATCTACAGTCAGACGCGCGGCATGGCGTGGGCAATACGCAATATTGCTGATGTGGCTAGCCTGGCTCCTGACGCTGATACATTTGAAAAGAGCTATTTCACCGAAAAAGTGAACAACTGCCTAAATGGTTGGACCGACCATTATATCACCAATGGTGATTACCCGACTCTCCATTACTTCTTTGAAGGGGATGCCGAGGGGGTACGCTATTTGTTCATACCCGAAGTCGTAATTTGTAGTCCCACCTGGCAGGATGATTTCATGCTGATCGTCCTGAGCCATCTGCGAGATATCGGCTTCAACAGCCAGGCACTTGTCGACTGGGTCGGCGACAGCATAATCCAACGATTCACCAATCCCGACTTGAACCCGTATCGGGCCGCGCCCTATCAAATAGCTGCGCAGTATGCAGACGCAAACGGCGTTTGGCACAGGTATACGAGTTGGGCGCATCTCAACGCCGGCTACGTGGACCAACCTGGACCGGACCATTTCGATTCGGCTCCTATAGATACCTACCCGTACATTGCCCGCGCCGCTTTGAGTCAGGTGGCGGACCTGCCGGGCGGGCAGACCGCATGGGACTGGTACGATGTGAATCTACCCGGCAAGGAAGGATTCAACAGTGCGCCCGGCTGGGCCATTGTGCCAGCCGGTTACCTTCCTCCCTCCGACATCGCACCGCCCTACCCGCCGTACAACCTGCAGGTAAGCGATGCGACCTACACCAGTTTGACGCTTCAGCTGGACCGCTCCAGGCGACGACGGCTTGAACGGACAGGCGACAAGCTACCAGTTGCGATACTCTACCCACCCGATCGACAACATCAGCTGGGGAGGCGCGACGCTCGTGGCCAATGTGCCGGCGCCGGCTATGTCCGGTACTACCCAGTCGAAGGTCGTCAGCGGCCTGCTGGACGACACGACCTACTACTTCGCCATGAAGGCTTCGGACGAAGTACCCAACACTTCGGAGCTATCCATGTCCGCCAGCGGTACTACGCTGTATCAGCCAGATTCGGTCGCCCCGGCGGCGATTACGAATCTAGCTGTCAGCACCTCCACGCCGGACAGCGTTACGTTGACCTGGACTGCCCCCGGCGATGACGGCACCACCGGTTTGGCCACGAGTTACGATATCCGGTACTGGACCAGTACGATTACCGATGCCAACTGGGATGCCGCGACGCAGGTTACTGGCGAGCCGACCCCATCTATTGCAGGTACTGCCGAGACCATGACGGTCAGCGGCCTGGGCGATGACACGACCTACTACTTCGCGATCAAGGCCAGCGACGAGGTACCCAACACGGCGGCACTGTCCAATGTGGCCATCGGTACGACGCAGATCGACCCGAGCACGACGCTTGTGGTGACCATCGAAGACTTCAGCAATTGCGCGGTCGCGTCGTATACCGATTATCACGGGGGTGTTGCTCCCGCCGGCTCGGCATATCTACCCGGTTGGGAGATCGGCGGCCGGTACTTCCAATTCAAGGATGTCGGTGCCGATCGGATCATGAGTGCCACGTATGCTTACGGCGGCTACGACCTTGGCATAAAACTTATACTGCTCGACGCGGAGTACCAACCAGCCTGGGATGCCTCGCAGCAAAGCGAGGCTATCAGCCTGGCGGAGGCAGGTAGCCTGCGGTTCAGTGTGAATTTGGACATTGCGGCAAGCGGCGCAACGGGTACGTCGTTCATCGTAACGATGTACTACTATGACACCAGTGCGGCAGCGCCGGCAACGGTACAGATCCTCAGTGCCGGACCCGGTGCGTGGACGTCCGGGCAGACGAAGACCTTCCCGGTCATGATCGACAGCATCGGCGGTTTCGACAAGACGCAGGATCCGGTGTACGGATTCCGTATCAGTAATGTTTGGACTCAGATTGGGTCGGTCACTGGCTCGTACGGCGTGACATCCATCGTATACACGATTCCCAACGGCGTGCCGGTGGTAGATGCCGGTGGTGATCAGACGATCGAGTTGCCGGTTGACAGCGTCACTCTCGCTGGTACGGCATCTGACGACGGCCGGCCGAACCCGCCAGGGATTCTGGCCACCACCTGGTCAAAGGTTTCCGGTCCGGGCACAGTCACCTTCGCTGACGCCAACGCTCTGACCACCACCGCGACCTTCAGCGACGCCGGCGTCTACATCCTGCAACTGCAGGCAGACGACGGTGCGGCACAGATCACCGACACTTGCACGATTACCGCTAACGCTACGAACGAGGCGCGACGATCGATGCGGGCGCCGATCAGACGATTACCCTGCCGGATGGAGCGACGCTCAGCGGCACCGTCAGCGATGATGGCCTGCCCAACCCGCCGGCTGCCGTGACCGCAACCTGGTCGATGGTCTCCGGCCCTGGCACGGTGACGTTCGCCGATGCCAATGCCGCTAGCACTACCGCCACATTCAGCGTGGCTGGCACCTATACCCTGCAACTGTTGGCCGACGACTCGGCACTGACAGCCACCGATGCCTGCACGATCACCGTCAATCCGGTCAATACGGCTCCGACGGTCAATGCGGGCGGCGATCAGACGATCACCCTGCCGGATGGCGCCACCTTAAGCGGCACGGTTAGCGACGATGGCCTGCCCAACCCGCCAGGCGCCGTAACCGTGACGTGGTCGATGCAGTCCGGTCCAGGTACCGTGACGTTCGCCGATGCCAACGCCGCCAGCACCACCGCTACCTTCAGCGTGGCTGGCACCTACACTCTGCAACTGCTGGCCGACGACTCGGCCCTGACAGCCACTGACACCATGGTCATCACCGTCAATCCGGCCAACACGGCCCCGACGGTCGATGCGGGCCAGAATCAGACGATCACCCTGCCGACCGACACCGTCAATCTTGATGGTATGGTAAACGACGACGGTTGGCCCAATCCGCCGGCTGCCGTGACCGTGACCTGGTCCAAAGTCTCGGGCCCCGGAACGGTGACCTTCGGCGATGCCAGCGCAACTGACACGACAGCCACGTTCAGCACGGACGGTACTTACGTCCTGCAACTTCTGGCGGATGACTACGCCCTAACGGCCACTGATACCTGCACCGTAACCGTCAACCCGGCCAGCCCGCCTCCTGCCAACGACGTCCAGCTGACCTACCTCGGTGCGTTTAAGATCTCAGGCGCGACCAACGTGTACGGCGGCGACCTGACGTTCTACCCGTCAGGCGACAACGGCGCCGGCTCGCTGTTTATTTCGCGAGGAACGGTCAACAACGATCCGGACATCTACGAAGTTGCGATCCCGACACTGGTTGATACGTCCGACATCAACAGCCTCAACAGCGTCGCGCCATTGCATGGATTTGACTGCTCTACCAACCCTGCGGGCATGGTCTGGCGCAGCACCGATGACAAACTCTACTACAGCAATGGCGGCACGGACCCGGCCTGGCGTTCGATCAACCGGGACGGAAGCAGTGAGTCGGCCGCCCAAACCACCCAATGGGGCCGCGTCGGTGTCGGTATTTGTCAGATTCCCGATGCCTGGGCCAACAGTTATGCCGGCGGCAAGAACCTTCTGGCGGTAGGCAACCTGTATGGCATCTGCATACGATCTGCAGATCCGTGGAACAACTCGATGACAACGCCAACGCCACTGGTTGAGTATAACTCCAACTACCCGATGAATGGCTACGCCTCCAACGACACCTTCAGCGGCATTGCCTGGGTCAGCGTCAGCGGCCAGGATAACATCATCGTATCGGGCAAGGATGCTTCCGCACCGGCTGCGACGTTGTGGTTCTATAACGCCGCGGATGTCGCCGGCGCCGCGAATCTCTACGATCCCCAGCCCTACAAGACCCTGGCCGTGCAGGACCACATGTTTAACTCGCAGGTGCTTTCCGGCCTGGCCTACGACGCTACGAACCAGATCCTCTACGGCTACGAAGGGGCCTATGGCGCGCCGACCGTCGTACACGCCTGGGCGCTTTCCACTGCTGATGTCACGGCACCGGCGGCTGTGGCAGATCTGGCAGAGGGCAGCGAGACGTCTGCCGCAGTTACGCTGAGTTGGACAGCCCCTGGCGACGATGACAACACGGGCACCGCTACTGCGTACGACATCCGCTACTCGACCAGCACCATCACCCAAGCGAACTGGGACGCCGCCACGCAAGTCACCAGTGAGCCAACACCGGCAGCAGCCAGCAGTAACGAGAGCATGGTCGTGTCGGGCCTCAGTCCAAGTACGACCTATTACTTTGCGATCAAAACGGTTGACGAAGCATCCAACTGGTCGAGCCTGTCAAACGTTGCATCAGCGACAACCCTGGAACCGGCTGTCAACCTGGCCTACCTCGGTGCGTTTAAGATCTCAGGCGCGACCAACGTGTACGGCGGCGACCTGACGTTCTACCCGTCAGGCGACAACGGCGCCGGCTCGCTGTTTATTTCGCGAGGAACGGTCAACAACGATCCGGACATCTACGAAGTTGCGATCCCGACACTGGTTGATACGTCCGACATCAACAGCCTCAACAGCGTCGCGCCATTGCATGGATTTGACTGCTCTACCAACCCTGCGGGCATGGTCTGGCGCAGCACCGATGACAAACTCTACTACAGCAATGGCGGCACGGACCCGGCCTGGCGTTCGATCAACCGGGACGGAAGCAGTGAGTCGGCCGCCCAAACCACCCAATGGGGCCGCGTCGGTGTCGGTATTTGTCAGATTCCCGATGCCTGGGCCAACAGTTATGCCGGCGGCAAGAACCTTCTGGCGGTAGGCAACCTGTATGGCATCTGCATACGATCTGCAGATCCGTGGAACAACTCGATGACAACGCCAACGCCACTGGTTGAGTATAACTCCAACTACCCGATGAATGGCTACGCCTCCAACGACACCTTCAGCGGCATTGCCTGGGTCAGCGTCAGCGGCCAGGATAACATCATCGTATCGGGCAAGGATGCTTCCGCACCGGCTGCGACGTTGTGGTTCTATAACGCCGCGGATGTCGCCGGCGCCGCGAATCTCTACGATCCCCAGCCCTACAAGACCCTGGCCGTGCAGGACCACATGTTTAACTCGCAGGTGCTTTCCGGCCTGGCCTACGACGCTACGAACCAGATCCTCTATGGCTATGAAGGGGCCTATGGCGCACCGACCGTCGTACATGCCTGGGCATTGTCAGCGCAGTAGAGATCGCGACGACTGTCGGGCCCATTGCGCCCTGACAGTCTCAGCCTAAAACGATAGCGGGCTCGCGGGCCGATACGGCTTGCGAGTCCGCTGTCTTGTCGCCTCCGAAGTCCTGATCTGGGTGTGTAGCCCAACCCTTCAATTACCGACATCTGGCTAGGCTGAAGCCGAGGTGGATGTCGGTCAGCCTTTGCATGCCGCGTCAGAGGACGTGTCCGCTAACCCAGCCCCATCTGGCTGCCGCGGACCGGTGATGTCGAGATGCGTGCGTCCAAAGTAAGGAAGCACGCACGGCGAAACGGATCCGGGCATCGCCACGGGAACATTGCTAACAAGGTGGTTTGATATTGTCATTCTGGAAGATGATGGATTCGTCTACCTGCTGGATCAACAGGATCAGCTGGCCTGCCTGTCACGCACGTGCAATCACCTCGCAGAGGACGGCCGGGCCTTTCTCAGTTTCACTACTCCGCAGCGGAAACTGGCTTCAACGGATGAGGCGTTCTCCTATGACCCCATCAGCCAGATCAAGACGGTGCGATGCCGATGGAAAAGCAGAACTACGTCGGGGGAACCGACCGTGATCGAGAGGGGGACAGAACGGCGACGACGGGTCTATCCCGGATATTTCATCAGCACGATGAGGTTTGATCGGGCAGCATATTGACCGGTCGATGGCGGTCGCCGAAGGCATGGGGCCTCCTGCGGCGCGGACTGCCCTTTCCCCCACAGCCGGCCGCCGGGTTCCCGACGGGTTATCCGCTGGAAGTGGTGGCAGGCTCGCGGCGTTGCAGCCGACGCAGGATCTGGCGAAACAGGTCCTGCAACGGATAGCCGCTGGCCAGATGCAGTACCACCCGTCGCACACTGACCACCACCCGCGCCGCCACCTTGAACAGTTTCAGCCGGATCGTGCCGGCCTGGGCCTGGGCCAACTCCGTTTCCGCCAGGCCCAGACGGCGAAGGCTCTCGACCAGGACATAGCCCGCCGCGGCCAGCAGCAGGCGGAACTGGTTGGCCTGGAACTTCCGGCAACTGACCCGATCGGCGAACAGGTCCAGTTGCTGTTCCTTGATGCGGTTCTCCATCTCGCCCCGCTGGCAGTACACCTCGTCGTACAACGCCTGGGGATCGCCCGGTCGATTCGTTACAATAAAACGAGGATTGGCGCCCCGGCTGCTGTGCTCGGCCTTGCCGATGACCCGGCGGGGCCTGTCCCAGGTGCCGGCGGCGTACTGGAACTCGCAGAAGAGCCGCTGCTTGCGTTGGGTCGCCTCAAACTGCTCGGCGGCCTTGTCCATCGTATCGGCCAGCAGCCCCTGCAAAACGCTGTTTCTGGCCAGGCCGACGACGTACTGTACATCGTGCCGATCGCACCAACGCAGCAGTTTCCAACGACAAAAGCCG
Source organism: uncultured Planctomycetota bacterium (assembly GCA_963787325.1). Lineage (GTDB taxonomy): Bacteria > Planctomycetota > Phycisphaerae > UBA1845 > JANYLN01 > CAWBCK01. Next base: position 2,272,320 of record CAWBCK010000005.1, on the reverse strand, counting down.
CTGTCGGCACGAAAGACGATCTTGACCTTCGGCCACACCCGCCGCAACCGGTTTACCAGCAGCCGCAAGATCGCCCGGCTGTGCCTGGCGGCGTCGATCTTGGACGGCCGCAGGTACGCGGCCAGCAGTTGATCCCCGCAGAAGACGTACAGCGGCAGGTAGCAGTAGTCGCCATAGTAGCCGTGGAAGAAGCGGCCTTCCTGCATGCCGTGCAGCCGGGCGTCGGTGGCATCGAAGTCCAGGACCAGTTCCGTAGGCGGCGTCTCGTGTGAGGCGATGAACTGTTCGACGAGCACGTCGGCAAAGCGCCAGAGACTGGCCCGGTCGATGGTGTTCTCCAGGCGACAGAGTGTCGGCGGACTCGCCAGAGGTTGGTCCGCGTCGGGCCGCTGCTCAGCCAGCACCGCCAGCAACGGGTCGTGCCGCAGGGTCTGTTGATCGTTGAGATCCTCGTAGCCGCCAGCCAGGCCGAAGATCCGCTGGGTCAGCAGCGTCTGCATCTGGTGGGTGATCCGGGCTGGGTCGCGCGGATCCGCCAGGGCTGCGGTAATGGCCTCGATGAGCCGGGTGCGCCGATTGACCTCTCGCAGCAGCAACAAGCCGCTGTCGCTGGTAAGGGTGCCCCCGGCGAAGTCGGCGACAACTCGCTGGCGCGGCAGGCTGGAAAACAGCAGTGGTTCTGTGGTACAGTCTGTCATGTGAAGTCCCTTATTGTTGGGTAGGAAGAAGCCTTCGTAACTCCTTTTATACCCGACAGTAAGGGCTTCGCGCCATAGCCAATCCACTAATTTTGATGAAATATTCGGGCTAGGAGACCGTCTGAGTAAACACCCAAACCCCCATCTCTTTTCGGTTTGGGGGGTACTCGGCGGTCTTGCTCGTTGCTATTGCGCCGGCGCTCGGGGGCGCCGAAGCAAAAACTCTCGTTTCAGGCCGGTGCGGCCCCACCTGACGCGATTGCCGGTCGCCGTTTCACCCGGCTGACCATAGTTTCCTCAGATTGCAGGCCATACAGACCAGACGCCACTCGCTACGCATCCGCTCCATGCCGTTCAACAAAAACTGCCGGAAGCCCAACCCTCGCTTGATCCAGCCGAAGATCGGTTCGACGATCCATTTCCGCTGGGCATACGTTTCCCGCCCGCGCTTCGTTCGCAACTTGCGGGCCATCCGCTCCTTCGTCGTCAGCCCCGCCGGCGGCCGACCTCGCGGACTGGCTGGCATCCTTTCGCCATGCTTGAGCCGGCCCGTGGCGATGTACGCATCCAGATGGTTCCGCTCGGCCCACTGCACGTTCTGCTCACTGAAGTAGCCGCTGTCCGAAGAGATCTTCCCAATCCGATGCCCTCGCCCCACATTCGTGCGAGCCTGTTGGGCCATCGGCTGGAACTGTTGCTTGTCGTTCGCCTCGTTCGTCACATCCGCCGCCACGATGATCTGGTGTTGGCGATCCACCACCGCCTGCGCGTTGCCGCACTGGTCGAACCCCTTGTTGCTGACCTTCATGATTTTCGTCGTCGGATCCGTGAAGTTGTACTGGGCCTTCGCGGGCGGTACCGCCTTTTCCGGCTTGCTCCGACGGCCACCCTTAGGCTTGTTGCCTGGCTTGTCAGGCTCTTCTTCCTGACGCTTGCATTCCTCTTCGGCGGCAGCCTTGGCCTGTGCTTCCAGCGCCTTTCGCGCCTCCCGGATCTTCGCCAGGCGGCTCTGCCGCCGGGCCAGGGCCTCCGGCAGTTCGTCCCCGCGACGATCCACGCCGTAGGCCCGATCTTCCGCCTCATCCGCAGATTTGGCCTGCGACAGCAACTGACGGATCTCCTTGCGCAACCGGGCCTCCTCCTCTTTCATCCTTCCGTAACTCATCGCCTTGTGTCGCGAGGCATTCGCCCGGATCTTCGTGCCATCCAATGCCACGTGCCCCAGCTTCACCAGCCCCGCCTGCTGGCACAGCCGCAGCACCTCTACGAACAGCCCTTCCAGTTCTGTCAGGTGCTGCTTGCGAAAGTCGCTGATCGTCCGGAAGTCCGGCACATCCTCCTGCACGATCACCCGCCAGGCCGCATCTCGCTGACACCGCTGCATGATTCGTCGCGAACTGAATACGCCCTGCGTGTAACTGTACAGCAGCAGCGTGGTCATCATCCGCGGGTGGTACGGCGGATAGCCGCGCTGCTCTCGCTCGTACTTGCCGAAAATGGCCGACAGATCCAGTTCCTTGACCACGTCGAGCACGAAAAAGACAAGGTCGTTTTCCGGCAGCCACTCTCGCGGCGATGGCGGCAATAGCCAACTTTGATCCGGATTCCAGGGGCGGTAGGTCTTACTCATCCTTGAGCCTCGATCTGAAAGGATCTCTCCTTACCTGAACCGCCCATTATAACATATCTGTCAACTGTTACTCGGACAGTCTCCTAGACATCGTTCGCTAGAAAGGCGAGGGGCCATGAGCCGCAGTAGATCCGAAAAACGACGCAGCAGTTTCCTGCTCGAAGAGCCTATAGTTTCCGAATCGTCGCCATTGGCAGGAACAGGTGGAAGGAATCGTCGCGAAGAGGCAGGAACCCGTGGGCCTCATAGAACCTCTTGGCGCTGGTATTCAGTGCGTGGACAGTAACTGCGTGAATGCCGATCCTGTCTGCCAGGCTGCATGCACGATTGAGGGCATCGACCAGCAAGATTCCCCCAAGTCCCTGGCCCTGGTACCGGCAGTCAACTGCCAGACGGCCTAGGTGGGCTGTTGGAACCGGGTATTTCGGCAGTCGCCGGGACAATTCGTCAGGCAGGTCGGCAAACATCACACTACCGCTGGAAAGCGTATAGTAGCCTGCAATAAGAGGCGATCCGTCAGCGGTAACAACATATGTGCGGGAGATGTCGCGGCGCGCATTCTGGCCGGCATGGTTGCGAAGGAACGCGTTTAGACTTTCCTCCCCGCAGTCAAAACCGGCCCGTTCGTGCTGCTTGTCCAGGAGCTTAATCTGCCACTGGCTCACTGGGCGACCTTCCTGTCATGTCGCCGTGCAGCCTTGCGAAGCCGTACATTCGGCTCGGGCGGACTATCCAGGGCAGCCAGGAAGGCATCGCGGTCACGGTTGCTCAAACGAAGCATAGCAAAATGTTCCACGACTTCCTGCGCTTCACGAACCAAGGTGGAGACGGTAAAGGCACTGACCGTCTGGCCGAGCAGGCCGGCGGCCTGCTCGATCAACTTCTTGTTGTCTTCCGGCAGACGGACATCCAATCGTGTATCCTGCGTGGCCCTGACCATGGGAACCTCCACTGCGAAGCATTAGAAACCATGAGTAAGTATACCGTTGCGTGCGGCATATTGCCACACATGTTCTGGCAGTGAAAACGCACGACCTGGGGTATTCACGATACACTTGGTGGTACCCAAGTAACCTGCGGCCTTGCATCTTTACTTATACCGAACAAGTCGGCGAACTTCGTGTGCCCCAGACGACAACGCATGTGAGACTCGCTTGCCTCACGTCGATCCTCATGTGAGGCTCACAGCCGTCGCACTATGCCTCATGTAGGGCTCATGCCGGGACTCACCTGAGTCACATTATCGTTTATATGAGGCTCATATTGAATATGACGTATCTCAGAGCTACGTAAGAGCTTGTAAATACGACACGCGGGCACTATCGGACGCCAGAACACCCAAACAATTCAGCTAATATTGAACACTTTTTCGTACGCTCCCTCGGCCTCCAGTCGCTGGTTTTGACAACCAGTCTGACTCTACCAGAAGGCCCGCTGCCCTGCCGGCAGCGGGCCTTCCGTATATCCCTATGGAACAAAGACCTTTGCGCGTTCGGACTGGCTAGGCGGGCTCCCGGATTCCGGGACGCACCCACCCTCAAAACGGGGTCAAAACGCTCTGAGAACGGCCAGAACTCTGAGACTGCCGGGACTCGCCCAAGTGAGTCCCGGTTGTCATTAAGAATCTGTAACTCTTGCGGTTACGGCTATACCAGCATTTTGGCCGTTTTCACGAAAATGACATGGAGGCCGAGGGATAGAAACCTGCGTCCCGCGACGATTTTGGCACCGTAATGGCACGGTGACATCCGACGATGGCACTCCGATGGCACTGTGCCACGGGCAATTTGGCACGGTGACATCCGACGATGGCACTCCGATGGCACCGTGAATGGCACTGTGCCATGCTCGATTTGGCACGGTGACATCAGACACTGGCACTCTGATGGCACTGCGATGCCACTTGTCGTGGCACTGCAACGACATTGCCCCGAGGGTTTGGCACCATCGTGTCGCCACAGATGGGATTGGATGCCTCCGACGCCGAAGACCCGACACTCTTTGACACAGCCGTAAGGGCCTGAAAGGTTTACGCAGAACCGTAGACTGTGTACTATCAGCCAACCTGACCTTTGCGACAGTGGTCGATGGAGATCCAGGCATGATTCAGCCAGTATACGCCGTGTTGCAGACTCTCTTTGCCGACCGCGTCTTCAGAATTCCACACTATCAGCGGTTTTACAGTTGGCAGAATCGTCAACGGCAGGATCTATTCTCTGACCTGACGAAACTTGCCGATCAAGAAGAAGAGCAGCATCATTTCATGGCGACGCTTGTCTGCTACCGTACCCCGGAGACCAGAGCAGTCGGAGCGAACCAGTACCGCATATACGACGTGGTAGACGGGCAACAACGGCTCACAACGCTGATCCTGCTTCTCAAGTGTATAGAACTTGCATTACCTGCAGACACAGAAGACCGCAACGACCTGGCGAAGATTCTGGTCAAACGTGATGGCCACCTGATCCTCCTGCAAACGAACAATGCCAACGAACGAATCTTCAACCGGTTCATCCGCGAGGGAGTGCCTCCGGAGACGAACGACATCCAAACCTACTCGGATATCAACTTGTACCATGCCATCAGCGACTGCAAGAAATTTGTCAGTGCTTGGCAGAAGAAGCGGAATATCGGCAGTCTCATGAGCCTCGTGCTCCATCGCCTCGGCTTTGTGGTACACGATACGGAAGACCAGCGAGCGGTTTATACTGTGTTCGAAGTCCTGAATAGCCGTGGCCTGGCTGTAGACTGGCTTGATAAGACGAAGAGTATGCTGATGGGTCAAGCGTACGAGTTTGCCGAATCGCTTGCTGCAGCCGAAGCAGAGATCCAGGGGCTGCAAAATATCTGGGGGGAGATCTACCGCGACATTGCTAAACAAGACGTGCCCGGCGACGAGATTCTTCGCGTAGCCGCAACGCTATACTATGGCCCAGGCGGGGGAAGGCCGCGTTCCGCGGACGACTCGCTTGAATTGCTCCGAGAGACGTGTAACACGTTCAATGAGCCGCGACAGATATCCAATCGCCTGCTAGACGTTGCCCGCAAACTAACTTCGCTGCACGGCAACGTCTTCCTAGGCCCAGTCACAGAGATCCTTCATGCCCGACTGTTAGCGGTAGCGATTATGGCGGCAGGCGGAGTGAATGACGAGGAACGGACAAGGCTTCTTGACCAATGGGAGCGGGTGACGTTTCGCATCTTCGGGCTGTACGCAAAGGACTCCAGAACGAAAGTTGGTGACTACGTTCGGCTTGCTGCAAACATCGCCAGTAGTGATATAAACACCCGCACCTACAACCAGATCATGGCGGGCCTCAAGAACCTGGGAGCGGAGTTCCCCATCGACAATGCCATCGCCGAAGGGTTGATAGGCAAGGATTGCTACGAAAGACCGGAAATGTGTCGGTACGTATTATGGCTTTACGAAGAACACTTGGCCAAGTCCCTCGGCGCGGCGCAATCGTCGACGAGCATGAACGGTCCGCTATTTGGACGCGTCGTGCGACGGACTCCATCGAGCACATATTCCCACAGAATGCCTACAGTGCGGTTGGATGGAAAGGTAAGATGAGGCGAGGAGACGGACCGGAAGAGAGCATCTATGCCAACGTGGGCCGCATCGGAAATCTGATACTTCTTCCTCTTGGAGTTAACCAGGAAGCCAAAACACGACCTTTCGCAGAGAAGAAGGCCCTGTATACAAGACACAATCTCCGGATGGTACAGGAGGTGTGTGCAAAGAATGATTGGACTTTGGCTGAAATTGACGAGCGTGAAGAGAAGATAATCCGTTGGGCCAAGACGCAGTGGTCGGATCTGTAAGGCCCAAAACGGCATCTACAAGCGTGGCGGCGCACGTCTGCGCTGCACACCAAATCACTTAAGTCGATAGCATCCTGGCTGTTCACTTCGATCGAATGTGATCATGCAACACTCGCAGAGCGAGCTCCGCGTTTGGCCGTCCGCTCGCCGATGCCGAACTGCTGCTCGACTGCCTGGCGGGTAACCTGCCCTCCGGCTGCCAATTGGGCCAGCACCCATTGCTGGCGATCGCTGAGCTTGCGGATCGGCCGGTATACTCTGGGTTGCGGAAAGCAGCTTGGTGGTGCCGTTGCCGCAACAGTTCCCGTCTATCCGGCCCAGAGCGTCATGGGGGTGGGCTCAGGAGTCGCCGTTGCTGACCCGTCGTCCGGGCCTTCCGACGTCCTCCATACGGACTATCCTGTTGCCCAGGTCGCCTTCGGCGCGGATAATAATTGCCTCGATCAACATAGCTTCAGCGGCCACGGAGTTCTGACATGAAGGACCTGAAAGAACGAATCGGTAAGCAAGAGGACGTTGAATGTGCCGAGTGCAATCGGCTGACAGCGCACACGGTGCTCGCCTCGTACAAGACGAGCTGGTACAACGACGAGCAGGACTTCAGCGGTGGCGCCACCCACGAGTTCCTACGCTGCAATGGTTGCGCGAGCGGCACCTACCGCATCGTCTCATGGTTCAGCGAGGAGCCCGAGGAGAGGCCTACGACTCTGTACCCTGCGCGTGGCGGATACACCCGGAGGCCCCGCAACTGGCATGAGGTTCCTTACAACAACCACCTGCCGCAGGTATATAGCCAGACGATCACCGCGTTCAACGCCGGGCTGTTCACACTCGCCGGTGCCGGTGTACGCCTGCTCATTGAAGGAGTCTGCATCGACCAGAAGGTGAAGGACGGCCCGAAACTCGACGCCAACGGCAAGCCCGTGACCGCCAAGAATGGCGGCCCCGTGCGCCTTAGGAATCTTGAAGGCAAGATCAACGGCCTGGCCGAGCAAGGTTTCATCAGCAAGAAACAGAGCGAGCACCTGCACCAGATTCGGTTCCTCGGGAACGACGCCGCGCACCCGACTCGACATCCCCACGGCCAAGATCGTTGGCCATGCCATTGATATCGTTGAGCATCTGCTCGATCAGGTCTACGAGCAGCCCGCCAAGGCTAAAGCGCTCGCCGGGCGCAATCGCCCGAAGAAGTAGGCTAACGCAATGCACCACCAGCGTTCGGGCGGGCGGGACGCTTCACCAAGGCACCGGCCTGCATACATCCACCCGGCGTCTTCCACATGGCATAGGCGAGAAAGCAGGGGGCTTCGGGAACATCACTCATTTCCTCAGGGATGGGATTTGGCCGAGAATCGTTCGTGCAGCGGGGTCATGCCAGCCATGTTTCGAGTGCTGATGCAGCGGGATGTTAGCGGCCACCCGGAAGGTTCGACTCCTGCTGGCAGGTGCTTTCGCAACCACGGGCGGGATCTGAGTTTTCGGGAATCGGGGCGACTGGACACGAATAGAGACTTTTTCCGGCTTCTGCCACAAGCCTCGACTTGCGCATCGCGGCCCTGATTCTGGCTTCGTGACCAGCTCGGCAGAACTCCGTTCGATATGGGTGAGCAATTGGCAGACCGACCGTGGAAGGTCAATGACAAGCACTGGACGCCGGTGAAGTAGAGCGTTATGCTCCTCAAACGTCTGCATCCTCACCAGTTTTTGTTGCGGAAACGGAGTAAGCTCAGCCCAGGCCAAACGTATTGCTGTATGTGTTCTCTTCCATGATGGAGAACGTTCACATGTCCCCTGCGCATGCATTTGGCTGGCCTTGGTTCCGAACGGAAGTGTTCAAATGCCAGATGCTTTCCGAAGCAAAGACACTTCCGCTACTGGAAATGATCGAGGGGTTTGACGCTGTTGTTGGGATGATCCTGAAGCGACGTATGTCGTGGGCATCGCCTCGCCCCCAAGACTACGTTGTTGCCATACTCACGGCTCGGGCATTCCGGCTGTGCATGTCCTCCATCAATCTGATCCTGTCAGGATATTCTGATTCAGCACCAAATCTGGACAGAACAGTCTTTGAGATCGGTGTAAGGCTCCTGGACATGAGTGCGGCGCCGCAGGCTGCGTCACTTGGATACCTCCTTCAAGGGATGCAGGAGGAAATATGTACTATGCAGGTCGAGCTTGAGTACCGGCAGGGCGAGGGGATGAACGCAGGGAACTTGGCCCGCAACCTCCGCGCCCTGCAGGAAGAGTTGATGCAGTTACGGGATGCCGCAGCGCATCTCGGTTTGAATCCGGACGAGATCCAGAAGAAACACGGCAAACTCAACGTTAGGGAGGTCTGTAAGCGCTTCGGAATTGAGAAGGCCTACCTCGTCAATTACGCCTATTGCAGCAGCCACGTACACGAGAAGAACGTGGCGACTAGGGACTTCTACGCGCCTACACCTGATGAACACGCTTTCAACCTAGGTCCGGTGCCGCTGGCCGCTCCCCATGCGATCGCAGATGCGCTAACGGGCCTGGCACACGTCCTTGACTTTGCCTCCCAGATCGTCGAGGACCAAGCAGCTGTTACCCGCTCGCAAGATCTCCTCCATGAATTGAGTGTTCGCACAGACAGGCTTTGTCGCGCGAGTCAAGAAAAAGGGCTCGAAGAATACCGATAAGCAAGGGAGCTGTACGGTCACAGGGGGCGCGGACATCACTCCCTTCGCATCTTTGCGTCGCGGGAAGGCCGCTACTTGACGTGCCGCTTGGATCTGGCCGCAACCGCACAGGCAAATGCTGGCAAAGCCGACACGGCAGGGAATGGTTTGACGGGCGGGAATGGCAACGCCGTAAGTACTCGCTCTGTCAACGAAAAACGCAATCTGTCATTTACTGACAGCGTGCGTCATTCAACCGGGGCGATAGAATTTGAACCGTCGCACTCCGCGCTATAGCATAACCGCAAGCCTCTGTTGTATCCCTAGCCGGCACTGGCTCATTACCTCGTTCGGTAGCATCCCGGCTGCTCACTACGGTCGAATTCAACCATGCCCCAATCGCAAAGCTGGCCCAGCTCCCTTTTGGCCGTCCGCTCGCTGATGCCGAACTGCTGCTCGACTGCCTGGCGGGTAATCTGTCTGCCTGCAGTCAATTCTGTCAGCACCCATTGCTGTCGCTCGCTGAGCTCTACATCGGACGGTGCGCACTGGCTGGCCGGCAGCGATTCGGCAGTGCCTTCGCCTGCCAGCGTTCCCATTTCATCAGACTGCTCAACGACGATCCAATCGCGAAGGTGATAGCCGTGCCCGCCGTTGGCGATCACGTCCCCCGCACCGCAGTCATAGCCTAACTGTTCCTTCATTGCCGCCGTGATCCTGTCGCGCAGTGCCTTTATGGCCTGGATCAGTGTGTTCTGGGCTAGGTTGGGACGTATGTTGCGAGCCAGTCTTACGCTGTCTATATGAACGTAGTTGCCCCGGTCGTTCTTTCCTCGCAGCACTTGCAGGATTCGCCAGGCGTGGCCCTTCTGGTTCTGGCGGACGAGGATCTCGCCGCACAGTTCGATGTGGCGGGCATGGAAGGCCAGGACGCCGCCGGCAAATGGTTTCAATGGTTGCTCCTGGCCGGCCTTTGCGAGGCGGAACCGTCTGTGCTTGTCCATCACCTCGGCGATCACCACGGCCAAGGTCCGGCCGGAGGTCGCAAACGGCTTGGCGATACTGCCGTCGATACCGATCTCCTGAAGTTCGGTCATCAAGTCAACACAGTGCTGGTACTGTGCCGTCATCAGGATCACCGGCACGTCCCGGCCCAGTCGTTCCCGGATCTGTTTAAGCAGATTCTTACCGAACTCCGGCAGGTCTTTGCCGCCCGGCCGGGACGGGATCTGCAGATCGAGCAGGATCAGATCGTACGTATTGGCGGCCAGCAGGCTCGTTGGCCTGCTGCTGGTTGGTTGCCCAGTCGCTTGTATGGCCCAGCGAGGCCAGGCAATCGTCGATGGCCTCAGCCTTGATCTTGCGGTCATCCTCTACCACGAGAACGTTCATTCGTCGTCCCCCTCTGCTTGATCACGCATCGGAAGCGTGATCACCACGGTTGTGCCTTCATTCACCTTGCTGTCGATCGCCACGGAGCCGCCATGGGCTGTGACGTACTTGTGTACCAGGCTCAGGCCCCAGCCCGTACTGTTCCGCTTGGCCTTGTTCGGCCCGATCGGTACAGACGATGCCAGTTCCTTGAGGACTTCCGGCTCGATGCCGGGCCCACTGTCGTTGATGGCGATCTGCAATTCGTAGCCGTCTACGATGACGAATATGCCGATGCGCCCTGGCTTCAGCTCATCTTCATCACGATCCGCGAAGGATTCGAGCGCGTTCTGGATCACATTCGTCAGCGCAAAGACGATCAGACGACGGCTGACACGTAACTGGATCGCCGGCCCATCAACCATCATGACATCGACGGCAGCCGGGTTGTGGCCCTGCTGGTGGACCGCCTCTTTCGCCTTTTCGATCGCCTGGCGGATCATCTGCCGCACGTCTTCGGGGTGCCGCTGGACGGGCAGGGGCTTGGTGTACTGCTCCATGGCTTCTATCGTCCTCTTGAGAAACTCGATATCCTCCCGGATCGACTTGATCCGGCCGGCTGATCTGTGTTCCGCTGCCAGCGCGGCCGCGTTGGCGGACAGCGTTGTCAGGATGCTTCGCATATCATGAGCCACGGCGGCGGCGAGCATTGAGTAGCGCTGATCCGCCAGCGCGACTACTTTGCCTGCCAGCCGCTTGCCGTACTGGCGTGTCAGCTGATCCACTTGCTCCGCATAGCCTCGGCAATCGCTACGCTTGCGGCTGGACGTTCGCCTGGCCTTCCGCTGGCGGGCGAGACTGCGTTCAGCGTGGCTGCGGACGTAACTGTTGCAGTCGGTGCGAAAGATCGCCACGTAGCGGCTGCAGGCTTCGTCGTCCAGCAGATGGATCAACCGTGCGACTTCCAGCCGTACCGTCCAGTCCGCATCGCCAGAAAGCCGGGCCACCAACTCGGCGATGACCGGGTCCGAGGCTGCGTCATGACACAGGATCGCGTCGGCGATGTTCGTCGCCAGGCGCCGACGGTGTTCCGTTGGCATACCTTCCGGCGCGTCCCGAAGGGCTGTGGCCATCTCTTCAAAACAATAATCTTTCCATTCACCCAGTCGCGGTAGAGAAGGGTCTTGCGACCCACCCCCCGCACAGATCCGTACGTGCGGTTTTCCCGCATACGGCTCTTGCCTTGGATGATTACGCATGAATCCGTTCCGAAGGATAAGGGTGAAGGATGCGAGGAACAGGCAGCCAGCGATTGGCAAGCCGGTCCATCCGTTCCCACGTCACTCGGCTTCTCTGGCTCCGTCGGCTCAACACTTGCCGCCAAAGCCATCGAACTTCTCGCCGGAATGACGCAAGAGCGGGAGAGGTCAGAGGCACCGCGTAATAGCGATACCATCCGCTGACAACCGTCTTGAGCCACGCTCCTACTGCCGCCACTGGGTGATGCTGACGCCGTCGAAGTTCCTGATAGATTGCCTTCAACTTCGCCCGCATCCGCTTCTTCATCGGGCGCCGCAGCACGACGAACTTCCGGTTGGTATAGGTCTTCGCGCAACTGTGCGTGAAGCCCAGGAAGTCGAACGTCTGCGGCTTGCCCAAGCCGCGTTGGGCTCGATTACTGGCGGCGAACCGCCCGAACTCGATCAAACGCGTCTTGTCGGGATGAAGTTCCAGTTTGAACCTGTGGAATCGAGCCCGCAGGTCGTGCAAGAACCGCTCCCCATCTGCCCGATGCTCAAAGCCAACCACGAGTCGAGTAGCGGAGGGGGATTGCACCCCTCCGCCCTCACAGAACCGGACGTGAAACTCTCGCCTCATCCGGCTCTTACTCTCCAGCCTCCGGTCTTACGCCGAGTTCCCACAGGACGAACAGCTTAGGGTCCCGCCGCGCGATACGCCCCAGCCAGTGCATCGACGCACGCTCTCGTCGTCGAAACCGCTTGTACTTCCGTCGCGCCCAAGCAGCGAGGGCTACGTTGAGATGGCGAAGGACCTGAACACACTTCGACCGGTAGAACCGACCGTAGTAGTTCATCCAGCCACGTACTACCGGGTTGGTCAGCCTCGCCAGATCCTCCAGTCGCTGGTTGTTCCTGGTGGACGCCATCTGCCACTGGCGGATGGCCTGACGGATGGCTTTGGCAGCCTTGGTGCTGATCGCCGGCAGGAAGCTCGTGAAGAACTTTCCCCAGCGATTCTTCGCCCATCGAGGTTGGAAGGTGTACCCGAGGAAGTCGAACTTGTGGTGTTCAGCGTTCCCCGGCCGGTCGTCGTCCTTGCAGTATACGATTTTGGTCTTCGTGGGATGAAGCTCCAATCCACACTGCTCAAACCGACCTCGGATGGCATCCAACACCGCGCGGGCCTGTCGCTCGTTCCTGCAGTGGACAATGGCATCGTCCGCATAGCGCTCGAACTGGATACGCGGATAGGTCCGTCGCATCCAGAGGTCGAACGCATAGTGCAAGAAGAGGTTGGCCAGCAGCGGACTGATGACGCCACCTTGCGGCGTGCCTTTCGTCCGCTCCTCCAGGGTGCCGTCGGGCCGCTGCACGGGAGTCGAAGCCACCGCACAACGTACAGCCGGACCCACGGAAGGTCAGTGTGGTGTGCCACGGCACGCTCGACCAGGTCATGCGGAATGGAATCAAAGAAGGCTTTGATGTCCAGGTCGATCACCCAGTCGGTTTGCCAGCATCGCTTCCGCGCAGTCCCCACCGCGTCGAGCGCAGACTTGCCGGGTCGATAGCCATAGGAATCTTCATGGAACACGGGTTCCACAAGAGGCTCCAAGACCATTTTCACGACTGTCTGCGCCACTCGATCGGCCACAGTGGGAATCCCCAGCGGTCGCATGCCACCGTTATCCTTCGGTATCTCGACAAGCCGCACGGGCGGTGGAAAGTACGAGCCCGACGACATCCGATTCCAGACCTTGTAGAGATTGTCCTTCAGGTCCTTCTCAAACGCCGCCAATGTCTCGCCGTCCACCCCCGCAGCACCGCGGTTCGCCAGAACCCGTTGGTACGCTTCCCAAACGAGTTGCTTCGGAATGCTATAAGGCTTTGCTTCAGGCACCGGTTCCTCCCATTACTGGTTGACCAGCATCTTCGGCCAGAGAGTCGAGCCCCTTCGCTCCACCCAGGGTACCGGGCTTCGACGCTACTACGGGCTCGTCCGTCCCTTCGCCTCGCATCGGTACTCGGCTCCTCACGGGTCTTCCGTTTGGAGTTCTCCCTTGGCATCGAGGCGATAGGTTCCCACGTTCCGCACAAGAGCCTGTGCCGGGCTCACGCCGCCTTGGCGCCGGTCATCACGCGGGCAGTCAGCAGGCATCCCCCACGCTTGGTCCCGGGCCAACGACTGGAGCCCGGTTTCGATGACGTTCCTACGCTTTCGACACGTTGTCAGCGGTTCACACACGTTCGTCTTCCCGGCACGTACCTGACGGGTTTGTCCCGCCTTTTCCGTCTCGCTCACCACCCCAGCCATTGGACCGGAGCAGCATCCGGTGGTTTGGACCCTGAGCCTGCACCCCGAGTCCGAGGGACCTGCCCTCATCTCTTGTGCAGCAAGGCTGCTTCCAGTCGGCCTCTACATCACGGCCTCCTTTCCGCGCCGTCGTGGCGCACAGTCATCGGCGTAGCGCACGATAATGACTTGTCCGCGCACCCGCTTCCGCCAGTGGTCGGCCCAGAGGTCGAACGCATAGTGGAGATAAACGTTCGCCAAGAGCGGACTGATGCTCCCGCCTTGCGGCGTTCCGTCCTCCATCTGCGTTCGCTTCCCGTCTTCCATGACGCCCGCGTTTAGCCACTTCTTCATGTGGCGGATCATCCGCGGGTCCGCAATCCGGTGCTCGACGAACTTCACTAACCATTCGTGGCTGATGGAATCGAAGAAGCCGCGAATGTCGGCGTCCAGCACCCAGTTCACTTTCCGCCGGGTGATTCCGACAGCCAGGGCGTCCAGCGCATCATGCGCGTTTCGTCTTGGTCGGAACCCATACGAGAAACCCATGAAGTCGGTCTCGTACACGGCCGACAGTACTTTGGTCGCCGTCCGCTGGACGATCTTGTCCTCCAGCGTAGGTATCCCGATGGGTCGCTGCCGCCCGTCGGCCTTGGGAATCCAGGCCCGCTTGACCGGCTTGGCATGGTAGCCCCCACGGTGCAGCCTGGAGGAAAGGTCTTGAAGGTTCGCCTCCAAGTTTTCCCCGTACTGCTTCCACGTCTGCCCGTCCACTCCCGGTGCGCTGTTGCGCTTGAGGGCAAAGTATTCCTCCCGGAGGTGTTCAATGTCGACAGACATGGTGCCAGAGGGCCGTGAACCGCACGGCTTTGTCCTTCCGAGCAGCCATACGTATCCTCCCCAGCGCACTTTGCCAGTCAGGAGCGGCTCTGTGTCCGATAGACTGGTTTTGCCGTAGAGGATTCTCCTTGGCCAGACCCCTTCCCTCCATCCCTTCCGCCGGTGGATCACCGCCTTTGTTCGGGGATTTCAGCGGTACTATGGGGCTGTCCGACTTCCCGCCTTCGTTCATCATGGTCGCATTCCCGTGGGATTCACCATGCGGACGGCCATCCCATCGCGTGGCCGTCGAATGCGGGATCTCCCAGGTCCCGGTCGGGGAGCTTCCGAGCGTGCGTGAGGTCTCTGACCGCGCGGGGTCCTTCCGCATCTTGCGGTAGCGATGCGGCCGGTGTTGCCTTCCGACCTACTGAACGGCGTCGGCACCCCGATCTGATCTACACTTTCGCGGCTCAATACTCCGCCCGCTCGTACCCCTGTCAACGCTTCGTCGGCACCCTTGCGGGCGACGACGCATGACTCGGGGCCAGTGCGGCTCGCTATGCCTTCACTGTACGGCTCTTGCATCCGCTGCTCCCTGCCAGTTTGTCCTGGCGCACTCGAGTAGCTGTACCGTTCCTTCCTGCGGACAAAGGCCTCCTTGCCGCCCTCGAGAAGGTTGATGATCTCCGTCTTGCAGTCATCAACAGAACCGTGATTCGACAGCCGGGACCGCTCGCCGTTGCTTGTCAGCACGTATACAGCCGAGGCCTCGCCGAGCACCGGGATGTTCGGATTGTGCGTGATCAGGATGATCTGGCGCCGCTTCTTGACGCGGTGGATGGCGTTGACGATGGTATCGTAGATGTACCTGTTGTCGAGATTGTCTTCCGGCTGATCGACGAGCAGCGGGTTGTCGCTGTCGAGCAGCAGGATCGGCAGGATCGTCGTGCACTTCTGCCCGGTGGACAGGCTGCAGTGAGTTTTTCCATTCCTCGCCGTCCAGCAGTTCGATCCGTGGCAGATCAGCCAGTTCGATCGTGTCCAGTTGGAGTCTGACTTCCAGCCGACTGAGCGCCTCCATCGCCTTGGCCGTCTGGGCGTCACCCAGCTCGGCTTGGGCCTGTAGATCGTCCGCACGTCTTTCGGTGACGATCCTGAGCAGTTCCGACGGCGGTATGTAGTCCGCGATCTTCTTGGCGGCCGGGTTGTACTGGCCGACGTGGCCCTTCATCCAGCCAGCCAGGGCCTGCTGATAGGTCGAGCGATCCCCACACTGATCGATCTGCACCCGGATCGGCGAACGGGCGCCCTCGTTGATCCAGCCGGCAACCTTCTGACGCAGTTCGAACCGTTCCGTCCACAGCGTCCGTAGATGTGCGGCCTGGGCCGATCGCTCCCGCAGAAGGGCGTCGAGTTGCTTCTGCAGCTCCGCTTTGCGGCGATCCTTCGCCAGCAGGTCATTGCGTTTCTTTTCGAGTTCCGCCCGTTCGGTGGCCACCCCGCGGGCCTGGTTGTGCCTGGTGATCAGATCCCGGAAGGCCAACTCCTGCTGCTGGTGGGCACGCTGCAGCGAATCGACAAGTTCCGCGATATCCGTCGCCCCTGCCTCGATAGTCTGCTGAGCCTGCTCGAAGATGTCGTCCAATTCCCGGCCAACACGCCGGAGTACGTCGCGGATTTGACCCATGCACTTGGCATTCGGCCCGGCCAGAATCGATTCATCGAAGGCCGCGTCTGATTGCCGGGAAAATTCCCCGGTTGCGTCGCGCATCCACTGGCCGTATTTCCGAATGAGGTCACGAATCTCTTTGACCGCCTGCTCTTCGCGGCCGCGCAGTGCCCGATGCTGGTGGGCGATGTTGACCTCATCAGTCTTCTGATCGCCTTGGGCCTCGGCGAGGGCCTTGATCTTCGATTCGATGACCGACAGTGTTCCTACTTCATCGTTCAGACCGTCCAACTGCTGGCGGTTGGCGACGATGGCATTGGCGTTCGCCTCGAGTTTGCCCCGTACGGCGGCGATCTGCCGGTTGATGTCGGCTATCTGTCCGGCGACAAACTTGTCGATCAGCTCCAGCTGCGACTGCGGGCTGTCGGCGATGTTCTCCACCTCGTTCTGACTGAAAACGTCAGCGCTGAAGATGCAGCCGGAGACGGGCGTAACACGTGGCAATAAGGAGTGGAACTACCGAAAGGTCTACGACGTGCTGACCCAGCGGATGTACATCGGCATGATCGTACACAAGGGCAAGGCCTACCCGGGCGAGCATCCGGCGATCGTAGCGACAGAGCAGTTCGAACGCGTCGGGGCCATCATGCGGACGAACATGCCCAGCCCGGGCAAGCACAAGGTGAAAAGGTTTTCTCTGCTTCGCGGGATGCTTCAGTGCGGGCACTGCGGCAGCCCGATCCAGCCAGCCTGGGTGAAGAGGCCCAACCGGGAGATCCGCTACTATGCCTGCCGCAAGAAGATCACCACCGGCTATGCCAACTGCTCGCTACCTTGCCTGCCGGCTGGACAGATCGAGACCGCTGTCGTCGATCAGCTGAAGGCCCTGCTGCGTCACCCGGAGGTGATTGCTCGGACCTACCGCCAGGTCCGCCAGGCGGGTGACCGTGGGCCGGATCCGGCCCGCTTAGCCAGACTGGAGGACCTGCGCAGGCGGCAGGAACAGACCCAGAAGTCCATCCGGGCGGTTCTCAATGCGGGCCCGGGCGACGAAGGATTCATGGCCAGCGAGTTGAAACGACTCAACGGCGAACTGAAGTCTCTGGAGCAAGGCATCCGCGAGATCGAGAGACAGCCGGCCGGCGGGGAGCCTATGGAGCTCGGCCGTGTGACCGACGCTCTGAAGGCCGTCGAGCCCGTCTGGGAGGTGCTCTTCCCAGAAGAGAAGCGGCGGATCATACAACTGCTGGTCGAGAGAATTACCGTCAGCAAGACTGGCATCGACATGCGGTTCCGCAACAACGGGATCGAGCAGATCGTTCAGGAACTCCAGCCCATCGAGGAGCGAGTGCATGCATGAGGTAAAGCAGATCCACAACGAGATGAGGGAACGCTATCCGGGCCTGCGTGTCCAGCGGGAGGGCGAGGCCGTCATTGTGCACATCCCCGTGCAGTTCCATAAACGCAACGGCCGGCGTCTGATCGTGACCGACGATGAAGAGCCCGGCAAGGCAAAGCAGCCTCGCGATACCAACGAGGTGTTGGTCGAAGCCATCGCCAAGGCCTACCACTGGCAGGAACAGTTCGAGTCCGGCAAGTATGACAAACTGGAAGACCTGGCTAAGGACCTGAAGATGGACCGCAGCTATCTCGGCCGAACGCTGCGGCTGACGTCTCTCGCACCGGACATCGTGGAGGCGATCGTTGCCGGCAAGGAGCCCGAGGGGATCAGCCTGCGACAGCTACAGGAAGGTGTACCGCTGCGCTGGCTGGAACAGCGGAAAAGATGGCGGGCCAGATAGCCGCAACGGGAACCACGCAGTTGCTCAAGCGGTCCGGGGAGTATGTTCGAGATCATCATGCGTTGGCGCGAGAATCGCTCGACCGTAATGACGATCCACCGGCCGCTGGAGGACCGAAGCAAACCGATCGGGGATGCGCCGTCAGCCACGGCCATCCTGGATCGGTTCGTCCAGCATGCGGACACGATCGCAATCACCGGCAAGAGATGCCGACTCAAGGGGCGGTCGGGCAACAAGCCGGCCGGTCCGGCTTGCCAGTAAATGGCCTCATGAGGTATATCAAGCCCCACGGGACTGGCTGGTATTAACCCGCCCATCGGTGGCCGAAGTTAATCCGCCCGGCAGCATCTTCATAATGTTTCCCGCTGGGACGTGATCTGCACGTTTGCCAGACTTCAGGACAACAGCACCCGATACGTGTACGCCAGTGCAAAGACAGTGGGCTCGCCCATCGTATTGGCTGGCGAGCCCGCTGATGTGTTCAGTTCGACTGGCGGGCGTACAGCCCGAGGTCGTTGGCAATTGCTACTGGGCCGAAAAGCGCCCAGGCGTGTACGACGGTGGGCTTGAGATAGCCACCTTCATAGCCATAGAGGATCTGATTGGTGGCATCATAGGCCAGGCCGTCAAGCGAATCCGAACCGATGTCCGTCGAGAACAGAGAGTCCTGTACCGACAGCGTCTTGTAGGGTTGCGGATCGTAGAGGTTCGTGGCGCCGGCGATATCCGCGGCGTCGTAGAACCACAACGTTGCAGCTGCCGCCGAATCATCCGTGCCGGCTACGATGATGTTGTCCGTACCGCTGACACTGACCCAGGCGACTGCGGAGTACGTGTCGCTGCTGTCGTAATTGTCCATCTGGTAGGTGCTGTTATACGCCACCAGACCCGTTGGTGTGGCCATGGGGTTATTCCACGGATCAACGGACCGCAGGCAGATACCGTAGAGACCGCCGACAGCCAGCAGGTTCTTGCCGCCGGCATAACTATTGGCCCATGCGTCGGGAAGTTGGCACATCCCCAAGCCGACATAGGACCAACTTGTGGTCTGCGATGCCGACTCGTTGGTTCCATCGCGATCGATCGACCGCCAGACGGGCGACGTTCCGCCGGTGCTGTAGTAGAGCGTGTCGTCGGTGCTGCGCCAGACCATGCCCCTGGTATTGTTGGCAGTATCACATTCCTGAAGCGGAGTCACGCTGTTGAGCAGGGTGATGTCCGTCGTGTTGACCAGCGTCGGAATCGCCAGTTCATAGATCTCGGCATAGCTATTAGCGGTGCCGCGTGAAATAAACAGCGAGCCCGCACCACCGTTGCCAGAGGGGTAGTACGCCAGATCGCCATTGTACACGTTGACGACATTGGAAACCTCGAAGGCACCCAAATAGGCGAGATTGATGCCGGGTTCAAGGGTTGTCGCTGATGCAACGTTCGACAGGCCGGACGAGTTCGGTACCTCGTCAGCCGTCTTTATCGCAAAGTAGTAGGTCGTACTCGGACTCAGGCCCGATACGACCATGCTCTCATTGCTATGGGCTGCTGATGGTGTCGGCTCACCGGTGACTTGTGTGGCTGCATCCCAGTTGGCTTCGGTGATGGTGCTGTTCGAGTAGCGGATGTCATACGCAGCTGCTGTCCCCGTGCTACTGTCGTCGCCAGGAGCCGTCCAGGTCAGTGTAACTGCCGAAGACGTCGCGTTGCCGGCCGCCAAGTCCGCAACATCCGCCGGAGCCGTAACATCCGGTACCGAAAGTGCCCAAGCGTGAACGACGGTCGGCTTCAGATAGCCACCTTCATAGCCATAGAGGATCTGATTCGTGGCATCATAGGCCAAGCCGTCCAGCGAGTCGGCACCGATGTCCGCCGAGAACAGGCAGTCCTGCACGGACAGGGTCTTGTACGGCTGCGGGTCGTACACGTTGGTTGCGCCGGCGATGTCAGCCGAATCGTAGAACCACAGCGTCGCGGCGCTAGCCGAATCGTCTGTGCCGGATACGATGATGTTATCGACGCCATTAACACTGACCCATTCCACGCCAAAGACTTCGTCATTGTAGTCGTAGTCAGTCATGGTGTCGCTGCTCGTATAAGACACGAGCGAGGTGAGCGACGCCATCGGATTGTTCCAAGGATCGCCAGCCCGGATGCAGATTCCATAGAGACGTCCGACCCCGATCAGGTTCTTGCCATCGGCATAGCTGCTGGCCCAACCGTCGGGAAGTTGGCAAAGACCGTCACCGACATAGCCCCAGCGCTGGAGGTCTGTGCGGCCGATTCGTTCGTTCCGTCACGATCAATCGATCGCCAGACGGGGGACGTCCCGCCGGTGCTGTAGTAGAGTTTGTCATCGGTGCTTCGCCATGCCAGGCCTCTGGGATTGCTTGACGTGTCAAATCCCTGCAGCGGCGTCACGCTGTTGAGCAGAGTGATGTCCGTCGTATTGACCAGCGTCGGGATCGCAACCTCATAGATCTCGGCGTCGCCGCCGGTCGTCTTTCGTGAGATGAACAGCGAACCAGCGCCGCTGTTGCCCGACGGATAGAACGTCAGGCCGCCGCCGTAGACGTTGGTTACGCTGCCGACCTCGAACGCACCCAGGTAAGTCAGGCTGATGTCTCCGCTAGCCGGCGGGCTCGCCGGAGTGACTGTGACTGTGCAACTGGCAGACGCTGTCAAGGCAGAGTCGCTTGCCTCCAGTTGCAGGACATAGGTGCCATCCGTGCCAAAGGTCGCGGTCGTATCAACCGCGCTGGCGTCGGCGAAGGTCACCGTACCGGGCCCCGAAACCTTTGACCAGGTTACAGTCACGGCAGCTGGCGGATTCGGCAGGCCATCGTCGTTGACCGTGCCGTCGAGGTTGACGGTGTCGGTCGGCAGTGTGATCGCCTGATCGCTGCCCGCATTGACCGTCGGGGCCGTATTGCCCGGATTGACGGTGATAGTGCAGGTGGCAGTGGATGTCAGAGCCGAGTCGTCAGCCAGCAGTTGCAGAGCGTAGGTGCCCGCTGCGCTGAAGGTGGCCGTGGTGCTGGCCGCATTGGCATCGGCAAACGTCACCGTACCAGGACCAGACACCTTCGACCAGGTTGTAGTCACGGCACCTGGCGGGTTGGGCAGGCCATCATCGTTGGCGCTGCCGCTCAAGGTGGCGTCCGCCGGCAGGGTAATCGTCTGGTTATTGCCGGCGTTGACCGTCGGAGCCTGGTTCTCATTGTCCACGATTGTGTAGGTGAAGGTGGACTGGCTGCCGAGCGTAGCGTTGACCGGGCTGGAAAGCGTCAGTTCGATCGTCTCATTGGCCTCTGCTGCGCTATCATCGATGATCGGCAGACTAATCGTCTTGCTCGTCTCGCCCGGAGCGAACCGCAATTGCTGGTTCGGCAGATCGGCATCAAGGAACAGGACCGGCTGATAGTCGGCACCGTATTCGCTGAGATACACCGGATGGTTGCCTGCGTTGATGAAAATGCCATAGTTGGGTTTGCTGGTGGCAATCCAATCCTGCACCAGGCTCGTTATGTCCGTAACGCACCATGCGGCACCGCCGGGTGCACTATCGAAATTGGCGAGAGCATAGATGTCATCGCCGTCGCTGGTGACGCTGAACATCGAGTCGCTGGCGCTGCCCCAGCCCGGTGTCCCTGCCGCTGTCGTGTAGAGACCATTGGGATGGGCCCAGCAGACGCCTTCGGCGGCGGGATCCGCGCCGGGATAGTCGCCATTCTTGGTGCCTTCGGTCCAGCTGTGACTCTTGACGGGCGCCCAGAGCATCGAGGTATTGCCCGCCGAACAGCGAACGCGCAGCTGCGCCTTGTTGATGGTTGCCCCGGCATACGCCGACAGGTCAAAACCAACAAGCACATAAGGTGGGGCTCCAGTAGCCTGAACAGTCGTGCCGTAGTTCATGTACTGACCGTTACCGGTCTGGTATAAGCGAGCATCTTTGATCGTGGTGAGTACGGCGTTACTATCGGTCAGCGTCGTGAACTGGGTGGAAAGAACGCCGCCAGCTGTCAGCGTCGCATCGCGCTTCAATGCCACAACCGCATTGCCGCCGGTGGCCGGTATCGTATAGTCGCTGCCCTCTGTTGCAGTGCCGCCAGTTACCGCATAGTTCACGACAACCGTCTGCGGCCAGGTCTTGTCCAGTGTGACGGTGATGGTCGCTGGCGTTGTGCCTTCGGATCCATTGGAACTGCTGGCAGTAAATTGAACGACAGGCGGAATGGCAACGGTTGTGCCGCCGACAACGTTAGAGAGCGCGGACGTGTTGGGCACTTCGTCCGAAGTCTTCATGGCGAAGTAATACGTCGTCCCATTGGTCAGGCTGCCGATTGTAACGCTCTGCGAGGTGGTCGGTGCAGCGGGAGTAGGCGCGGTAACCTGTGTGGCGCTGTCCCAATTGCTGCCGTCGATTATGACGGTGGAGTAGCGAATATCATAGCTAGTGGCCGTGCCATCCATGCCATCGTCGCCAGGAGTTGTCCACTCAAAGTGATGGAGTCCGTGGTCACGGTGTCCACCTTGAGATTAGCGATCGTGGCCGGAGCGGTTACGTCCACTCCCTCAATGGTTGTGCCGCTAACGCAGCTGGACAGATCCGACACGTTCGGCACCTCGTCTGATGCCGTCATCGCAAAGTAGTAGGTCGTATTGTCGTCCAGGCCGGAGACAACCTTGTACTGGTTGTAGCCTGCAATGGTTGGCGTGGGCATGCTCGGGACAGGGGTAGCGCTGCCCCAATTGGAGGTAGTAATGGGATTTGTCGAATAACGGAGATCGTAGCTGGTTGCCGTACCGGTAAGCCCATTGTCACCCGGTGCCGTCCAGCGGACGATCAGACTGTTGACGGTCGGGTCGGTAACCTGCATGTTATACGGAGCTGATGGCGGGATCGTGTCTGCAGCAGGCACGTATCCTCTCGGTACGCAGTCCCAGCCAGGATCCAGATTAAACACCTCCTTGCCGGGAAGAGTGTCGTCATACCAATCCCATGCTGCTTGGCCGTCGGTCAAGCCGGTGACATTGCTCAGGGCGCAGCGCGCGATGTACTGATAGACTGTCGTCGTCCCTGATAACATAGCTAGTCGGCCCTGGATAATGAGTTCCTATGTACGCTGCAGATATTGCCGCCCAGGTCGGATACAGATGGATATTGCCCTCGGCATCCCTGTACTTGACGGGCATCCATTCGTCGCTGCCGCGATACCAGTTAAAGTCCGGATTGTGAAAGCGGTTGATAATGGAAGGGCCAAACCAATCAGCAATCGGGCCTGCAGCAGTGAACCCACAGTCCTTCATGTGTGCCAGCACGATCAGCATAAAGTCATCCTGCCAAGGGCTGGTAAAGTATGCACAATCTGGCTGGAACCAATCTTCAGCCGGGGGGCTCCACTGGTCTTGGAAATAGCGAGCTGTTGGGTAGTCACCTGCTACATACTGGTTGGTCCAGGCCGTTAGACTGTTGCCTGCCTTTTCTGTGAAGTAGCTCTTTTTCAAGCGTTCCTTCGGGAGCCAACATCCCCGCATCGGCAACATTGCGAAGTATCCAAGCCATCGATCGGGTTTGGCCAGTTATGATACCATCGCTGTAGTTCCGGTAGTCTGTAGTTTCCGTCAGCCAACTCATAGGCAGCCCAGAAATACAGTTCCTCCAGATAAAAGTAGTCGCCCGTGACAAGATACGGAACATAACAGAACGACGGCGTGTGCGCCGCATTAATATCCCACTCAGTCTCCGTATCGTCGCTTGTCGCTGGCGGCAGATTGTCGTCAGGATCAATGTTCCCCCAGTCTAGCCAGCTAAGCCAGATGGTTGGCCGATCATTAATGCTCAGCACATGGTTAACAAAGGAACGAGTCGCATCAGACTCTCGGAAATGGATTGGAGCAGCACCGGATGAATTGCCCCACTCAAGGTTACTTCCTTCATGCGATTGTCCATCGTCCGAAGGTACCGAACCTGCGTGTTGGGGTATATCGGCCGGCCCTCATAGGAGCCTGTCTGCTTGAAGTTGGGATCCTTTACACCGGGTTCCATGATGTCGGACGGTTTAGTAAGGAAGCTCTGATAGAAAGTTTCGATCTCGCTTTCGGACATCGACCTCGTCAGATCGTAGTTGGGGACCATCCCTGTCGAGATCATATAGGGTACGTCATAACGAATCTCGACCTCAGGCGGCGCATCGCCCTGCCAGAGAAGTTTGTGCCAGCGAGCGCATTTGTTGTGTTTGAAATCGGTCTTGGAAAACACGCTCTGGGGATTGCTGTTGCCGAAGAGCAGGTCAAAGTCGTAGTAATGTTGCTGCGGTATTCGGCCCAGCAGTTCTCTACGACGGTGTCGATTCTAAAGCCGTTCCAGCCCGGGTAGTAGCGAACGTAGTACTGCACGTTGAGTTTGTTTCTGATCGACTGGTCCGGGTTCAGAACGACCACGTTCGTGGGCCAGTTTCGGATCAGAAACTCGCTGCATACCTCGCCCTTGGTCCAGTATTCCGGCGTAGTGATGCTGTTGAGTAGATTGCGAGCGGTGATTGTGGTGGGGCTGCCACCGTCCGGGGTGATCGTCATCCTCGCGTCGAAATCCGTTGCCAACAGCTGCGTCTTGGTCAGGTAAGTGCTGTTGGCGTTGGTCCCGCCGTCATACAGATCGACCGTCACCTGCCCATTGGCCGGCATGGTCGGGATCAGGAACGACACCAGCGCATGCCGGACGGACCCATCTGAATAGTGAACCTTCGCGTCAGTCTGCGTCGTGAGAGTCTGTGTGCCAATCTTGGCGTAGACATGATCCCCAACATCCCCCTCTTTGAAGATCATTGAGAGCGTCATGGGATAGTTGGTGGTAGTCACGCCAGCCTTGTCGGAAATGATAACCGACGTGACAGGGGTTTGGGCCGAAGCAACTCCGGCCGTGAGGGTGGTCAGCAGGACAACAAGAAGAGTTGTCCGCAAACGGGGGGCGTACGACATGCGACTGTCCTCCATGCATCTCGACAAGACCAGCCGTCCTCCAGGACCGCTGGTGTAATCATGACCCGCGTTATCCGGACGCGAGCGAAGAACCTGAAAAGAACGCGCCTGTTTGCTCTGACGGAGATCATCTGATGAAGTGCACTGGAACAACAAGCAAGTACCGTGCCAAAAGAACTCGCACTGTTTTCATACCTTTGTAACAACCATGCCAACAATGGGTTATGTCAGCCTGCAGCATTGTGTAGTGTTACGCTGACACGCCGGTATAGTGTTGTCAGAAAACGACGGCTAGGTTTAAACCAATTTGCTGGTCGAGACACCAGTTGGAAGGGAGTTTGCCGGGTCTTCGCAAGGGCACCCATTTTGACGGATCTCTTATGTCATGGGCCTGCGATGACTTATGAATGTCGTACAAACAGTCCCCTGCTCGGGGGTACTCCGAACAGCCCATGATGCCGGAAGGCAACGTGGCGGGCGCCTCGCAGGCTGTATCGTTCCCCGTGGCCAGGGCCCGCCACTCGAGCCGCAGGTATGGGATCTTGGACGGTTCGCTTTGGCTCGCAGGCCCTGACACAGAACCCTAGCATGGCATTGTGATCAGGTTCCGCCGGATGAGGGTGTGCTGGCTGGCAGCCAGACAAAAGCAATACCCTGCTTTTTCTCTGAGGGTCATTCACCTTTTGCGTCTCCCATGACCTGTCGCCGGGCACCATGATCGTCTGGCATGGCTTCACCTGGCTTGGCTATATCCAAGCGGGTTTCTCCCTCGAAGGGAAGACCTGCAGGTAATCGAAAGGTTCGCCGGACGGGCACACAGATACAGCCATACCGAAAAAGTGTGTGAACTCTGCGTCCCAAGCAACAGCACTTGTGAGACTCACTTGCCGCACGTCCATCCTCATGTGAGACTCACAACCGTCACATCATGGCTCATGCCGGGACTCACCCGAGTCACATTATCGTTTATATGAGGCTCATATTGAATATGACGTATCTCAGATCTACGTAAGAGCTTGTAAATACGACACGCGGGCACTATCGGACGCCAGAACACCCAAACAATTAGTAATATTGAACACTTTTTCGTACGCTCCCTCGGCCTCCAAGTTCTTTTGTTTGCAAGGACTTACGGCAGATTGCTGTAAGTCCTTATCTTTTGTGGAAGTAGGCGTCTCGGCCTGATCCGGGGCCATTTCTTGCTTCCGGCACGTTCGACAGTTCTCCGGCAGTGAGTGCTCCGGATTATGCTCCGGGTTCGCAGCCATGCCGTTGGCCTTGCTGTACAACTCGGCTGGGGGTTTCCCGTTTGTATAACTGGTTGCACTGACCTTGCTACTGTGGCCCATCCAGTAGTCGAAGGCGAACCCGGCATGGCCCTGCATCTTCCATTCTTTGTCGCGAGACGCTCGCAGGGTTTGCCAGAAAGCAGGCGACCGCTCAAGGCCAGCCCGGCCCGGGATGGCATCGATATGGCAGGCAATGTTCCCCTGGCCTCGGATGGTCACCAAAGGCTGCGCCCCGGCCCCATCACGTCAAAACGGTCCTCCAGCAACGGCCGAAGCCTCGGGTCGATGGGAACGATTCGGAGAGCCTTGCCTTCGTGTCGCTCGGTCTTTGGGCTCCGGACGATCAACTCCCCTTCCGCCAGCCGCACGGAAGCCCAGGTGAGCAAGTGGCATTCCGATGGAATGCGGAGCCCTGCATATCTGGCCAAGCCGAACGGCAGCGCCCATTCCGTGTTGGGGCACTCATCGATGATCTTGGCTGCGAGCATTCAAGAAGCCCAGAAGAAGTCGCTTCGTACCCTTCAGCTTTGTTAAGCTTCGCGGTTTGCATCGGCCTTGCCGGGATCGGAATAGCATGTGCCCCCTTTGGGTGAAGGATTGCCAGTCTCGGCGAGCAGTCATTTGCGACGATAGTGTCGTCGGCCGATCAGGTACGGCGAAAAGCAGAAGGGCACCGGCCTATGACCGGCGCCCTTCCGTGTCCTGTGGGCAATGGGCTCAAACCACAGGTCAGAAGACTCCAACTGTCTCCCCAGTGGGATATCAGAGCCTGCAAATCGCCGACGTTGACGTAGCCGTCGCTGTTGCAGTCGGCATTGGGATTCCACTTGGGGTCGCCCTCAGAACTGCTCCAGGCTACGACCAGGGACTGGAGATCGCCCACGTTGACGCAGTTGTCACCATTGACGTCGCCAGGATAGTGAAGGGCATCGACGGACTGCTCCAGGATGTTAATCCCGCGAATGAGTTCCTGCCCCATGCGGTAAGAGTCGTAACGGCCTGGCTTGCTTCCCCTTTCATAGTGACTGACATCGAACCAGCGTCCCCATGCATAGTAGTCGTAATAGGCATTGCCATAGCCGTTGTACATGTGCTTAAGATTGCTGGTGCGCGCACGAACGTAGAAGCCCTGGTTACTCGGGGTCTCGCCGGGAAGGGCGGAAAGATAGATGTCATTGAACCGGAATACCTGCAGACCAATGCCAAGGCGATCCGGATCGATACCAACGTGGACTGTCTGGCCGTCGACGGGCATGCCGAACGTGTCGTATCCCATGACCATCCCCATCTTGGTCAACGGCCGGAACTCCATGGTCGGTAGCGCGTCGATCAGGGCCTGGGTGAAGTCCCTGCCCGTGCGAAGGGAACCATAGAGCACGGGATCGTAATGCGTAGCCGCCACCTGGCGGTGATGGCTGCCGGTTCCGCAGGAGTACATCACCTCCACGTTCGAACCGAACGCGCTCCTGCATGCAGTCCATTACAGCCCGGGGCGGGCCGCCAGGATAGTCACCCGCGCCAACGTGGCCGGTCCATTTCAGCAGAATCCCTTTCATCTCGTGGGACTCGGCGTTGCGGAAGACGAGCATCTGGAGGTAGGAATCCAGGGGACAATCAAAGTAGCGCTGGACGGGCGACTCGTAGCCCGCGCCGTCGATCAGAGCCCCGACGATCTTGCCGGTCAGGTCGTACTCCCACAGGATGGGGAGGACGGGGAGAGGCCCATCGCCGTCTTTGTTGTTATTGAAGCTGGAGTAGGCCTTCGTAGCACTCGCCATCAAGTGGCGGTTGACGTTATAGCTGGTACCCATATCCTTGTTGAACCAGCCGATCTCGACGGGTTCAGCGTTGTTCATCGCCTGCTGAATGACAGCCACCGGGAAGGTCTCCACGCCGGGTACGCTGTTAGCGCTGTTATGGGTATGTGTGACGAACATCATGATGTTGTCCTCGGGAATACCGAAGGCAGCGTTGATCTGGTCGCAGTAACCGTGCCATTTGTCGGTGTTCACATCTTTCGCGTCGGCTGTCAGGATGACGTACCTCTGCTGCCCGTCCACGCTCTCGAGGTAGCAGCAATGCATGAAGAAGGGGCCTTCACCAGGCAGGCCGAAGAAGGGAACGCGGGCGAAGCCAGCCTTGACCTGCCCGGCCGAGAGAACCTTCAGGAAGTCGACCTTGGGCAACTCGAACCTGGTGTCGGTGAAGTCGAAGTCCTTGATATCCGTCATCCGTTCGAGCAGCGGATAGTGGACCCACGGCACGGGCCGGGGCATCTTGTTGTGGTCCGGGTCCAGGTTGCTGTACGTCGCGGGCTGATCATTGACGCGAATACGGATCTTGCACTGATTGCCATGATCGCCGTCGACAAGCCACTTGGCGACCTTCCCCGTTCCGGGAACGATCGTACCAACATCACCGACGGTCTGGATCCGTCGCTCGGACCAGGTCTGCCCACCGTCCGCCGACAGTTCCAGCCAGACATGGACTCTCGTCGCCATCGCGGTTAGGTCGTATGCGATCGTCCCGGTGTAGAGCGGGCCGGCCCGATCGATCTTGCGCACGATGCCTGCCTGATCGACGTTGATGTTGCTAATGCTGAGCGGCCCGGACAGCGGAACGGCGGCATCGTAAGGTCCGGCCGGATTGGGATCGAGGCTGAAGCCGTTGCTGATGCCATACACAGCGTCGAGCGTCTCGGCGGAAGTCACGTTCGACATGGCGGAAACGTTCGCAGGAACGCCGTTATCGATCGCCTTGGCCGCGAAGTAATACAGCGTGTTGCACTCGAGGTTGCCGGCGATGAAATGCTCGGCGGTCCCGAAAGACTGTGGGGCAGGTTCGCCCGTGCACTGCGAGGCGGCAGCGAAAGCCGCCTCATCGGGAATCGGCGAGGTCGAGTACCGAATGTCGTATACAGCCGCATGGCCAGTCTCCCCATCATCGCCCGGGGCCGTCCAAGTGAGTTCTATGCGATGGGAGTCGACCGGTACTACCGAAAGATCGTGAATTGTCGAAGGAGCTGTCACATCCGGAGAAAGCGTCGTCGCGGAGACCACGTTGGACAGACCCGACCAGTTGGGTGTTTCGTCGGCAACCTGGACGGCAAAGTAATACTTGGTATTGGGCGTAAGGCCATCGACGAAAGTACTTTCCGCGGTACCGGCAACAGCCGGCGTCGGAACCGTGCTGACCACAGTCGCAGTAGCCCAGTTGCCGGCGTCAATCGGATCGGTCGAATAGCGGATCTCATATGCGGTAGCCGTGCCGGTCGTAGCGTCATCGCCGGTGGCAGTCCATGTCAGAGTCACATCATTCGCGTCGACAAGGCTCAAGGCCAGGTCGGCTATGGGCGCAGGGGGTGTTGCGTCGGCGGGATCCGTGGTTCCCGTAGCGATGTTCGAGATAGCCGAGACATTGCCCGCAACGTCAGTGCTCTTGACAGCAAAATAGTAGGTCGTATTCGGAGGACAGATCGTTGACGGTGAGCGTCTCGGGCTGCCCTGGCATGGCCGGTGCTGGTTCGTCCGTGACCTCAGAGGCAGTCGTCCAGTTCGCCTCGGTGATCGGCGCTGTGCTGTAACGGATATCGTAGATGGCAACGGCTGCCGTCGTCGTCATCGGCCGGCGCGGTCCAGGCCAGCATGAGTTGCGTCGCGGTCTGTCCCGAGACAGCCAGGTCCTGCACGGCCGCCGGCGGCGTCGTATCCGGTGGTGCATCCACCAGGTCGAAGCCGTTGAAGGCCGAGCTCGACGAAATATACCGGCGGACGGTGATGGAAAGCATACCGGCGGGCGAAACGGTGACCAGCACGCTCTTGCTGATTTCCAAATCGGGGGCGCGATTCGAAATGGTGAAGCTTTTGTCAATCAGACCGTCATTGTTCCAGTCAAGGTCATACTGTGACATCTTGTCCTTCCAGGTGACATCGTAGCCATATGCTGTCAGCTGGTACCGCCCGGCAGGAATGTTCTTGATCAGCAGCGTGTCGCTTTGGTCCGGGCCATGCTTAAGGAACTCTGCCAGCACATTGTCGGTGGTGGAACTTGTCCGGGTAGTCAATGAACCGCTGACGGGCGCAGTCCATCCGACCTGAATCCCGTCCGGCAGCGTTATGAATTCCGCGTTATCATAGCGACTGGTCAGGAGCAGTCGTGTGTAGCCTTCCGCCGTCGTACTGGTAACGTCCTCGATGTCCATATGCACCGAGACAGCCGAAGCCCAGGAGGTCATCACCAGACCAATACATGCCGCCCATCCGAGAGCAAACTTATTCATGGCCCTTCTCCTTATCCATGGCACTCCTCCCTACCCCGAATTGATCTTCTGCCCGAACAGCTTGTTCCTTACGATGTCCCTTTTGCAAGTAGCGTGCCAGAAGGAGTCGCAGTGCCCCGAAGCGTCTGCAAATAGCAACCGCAACATCTTGTCAACCAAATTGTTATGTATATTTTCGGCCTTGTATTGTGTCGCACTGACATCCCGAGCGCGTGTTGTCGGGAAACAATGGACAGGTATGTAACCAGCGCCAGCCAAGATGCCAGTTGGAAGGAAGCTTCCCGCGCTTCGTGATGGCATTGCGGTATGTTCCTATCGTATGTCACGGTAGATCAATCACTTATGGTGGCTAAAGGAAATGCGCCTTCTCCCGTAATCGTCGGAAATCCCATGATGCCAGTGATCAACGTAGATGTCGCGCTTACTTACCTCGGTCGTTCATTTCTCGCAGCGCATGCAGGATTCGCCAGCGTGGCCCTTCTGGTTCTGGCGGACGATGATCTCGCCGCATAGTTCGATGTGGCGGGAATGGAACGCCAGGACGCCGCCGGCGAATGGCTTGAGTGGCTGCTCCTGGCCGGCTCTTACCAGCCGGAACCGTCGGTGTTTGTCCATTACCTCGGCGATGACCACAGCCAGAGTCCGGCCGGAGGTGGCAAACGGCTTGGCGATACTGCCGTCGATGCCGATCTCCTGGAGTTCCGTCATCAAGTCGACGCAGTGCTGGTACTGGGCCGTCATCAGGATCACCGGCACGTCCGGGCCCAGTCGTTCCCGGATCTGCTTGAGCAGGTTCTTGCCGAACTCCGGCAGGTCCTTGCCGCCCGGCCGGGACGGGATCTGCAGATCGAGCGGGATCGGATCGTACGTATCGGCGGCCAGCAGTTCGTTGGCCTGCTGCCGGTTGGTTGCCCAGTCGCTCGTATGGCCCAGCGAGGCCAGGCAATCGTCGATTGCGCATCGACTTGATCCGGCCGGCTGTACGCGCCGGACCGCAGACTATGCCGGCTACGGCCTGCCCCAAAAGACTCTCGACGCCGGCCACAGTTTCGTCGGCCGGCTTCAGAACCCCTATGCCGGCGGCGCCATCCGCTTCTGTGGCCACATCGACCACTGAATCGACGCCATGTGTGATGCGAAATCCCTCGCCGCTATCAACCGCTCCCAGCGGCACGTCAACGACATGCACAAGATCCACGCCGCCTCCGCAGCCATGAACTACCTCAACATGCGATACGTGACGGCTTCCTGGCCCGCCTTCGGCTGCTCTTCGACTTGATGTGCCTGTTGCGTCTGTGTGGTCAGCAACTCCGGTGGTACGGTCACCAGCAACACTGCGACCCTCGCGGTTCACCCAGTCCTGCCGCCGGCCACGGATTTCGTGAAGGTGACGGACAAATCGGGCACAGACAAGGTCAACTATCCTCTCCAGTTCGGCCGGCCCTTCGTGGAGGGCGAGATCGCCGATTATCCGCAGGTCCTCATCAACGGCAACCCGGTCCTGACCCAGGCGGACGTCAAGCAGCGCTGGCCCGACGGTTCGGTCAAGCACGCGATCCTGTCGGTGCTGGTGCCGTCGATTCACCGCCAAGCGCGATCCCGGCCTGAGCGACGGCCGGGCCCTGGACACGCACTTCAGCGATGCCGTGACAAACGGGACCATCACGGTCCTGACAGGTCAGGACATGATCGCCGACTGCGGTTCTCTGAACACGGACACCGTCTATGCCCCCCAGGATATCTACAGGAACTACGGTGCCTCCACGACAGCGGCCTCGCAACGGCCGATCCTGATGAAGTTCGACCTGAGCAACGTACCGGACCTCGCAGGCAGCAGGATCCGCAAGGCCGAACTTCGCTTCTACTCGGGCGGCGGCAACTCAGGCTTGTACAACACCGGCTACATCACTTTCAGCGACTGGATCGAAGGCCCCTCGACCGGAGGCTTCCCTGGCGCCGCCGGTGGCGTCAGCGGTGCCCATCCGATGGGCTACAATACCGGCGCCTACCAGACGGCCGACGGCGTGTCTGTTGCGCTCAATGATCCAGGGTTCGCCTCCTGGGCCAATGGCCAGCCCTTCGCCCCGCCCAAGGACGGCGTATCGGTCGTCCAGGGATTCAGCCACCACACGAACGTCACCGCTGGTACGAGCGATCTATGGCTGACGATCGATGTCACGCCAATTATGCAACTCTGGGTCGATGGCACGACTGACTACGGCTTGTTCATCGATTCGACGGGCAACTTCTATCCGGCTCTTAGCGAGACGACGAACGCAGAGCACCAGCCGACTCTGTTCATCGAGTACTACACGGTCGTGGAACCGTAGTCGTCTCGGCGGCAAGGCCCGTACACCATCACGGGCTATAAGCCAAACGTATCGCTTCTGAAGCGTACGCAACCCCTGGAGTCAGATTCCTCGGATGATCCGAGGGTCTGACTCCTTTGCATTTCCCAAAAACAAATCTCATAGACTCCCTGCAGAAGCATCCCGACATGCACCCGCTCCGTAACGGCAATATGTGCGAACGTCCAGGCTGCCGCCAAAACATTTGGATGCGGCAGTGATCCTGCGAGGGGCTCGGTCGGCCGTGGCGGCGCGTCCGGTTCCCTCCCGGAGAGGCGTTCAACTACCGGCTATCCCGTCGTATATGGCATCGCACTCTTAACGCAAAAAGAATTCCACGCCGGCAAAAACGCCTTCCGCACCCGATCAAAGCCCTGGTTCCATTCATTCTGACGGTGTATAAACAGTGCCAATAATATGATGAAGACAAATGCTTCAGCGGCATAGATCCAAAGGCTGGCCAATCTCCACCAGGCGATCTTGACCTTAGTCTTTTGCGTAAAAGGAGTGTGATCATGACCTGTTCCTCTTCGTGCGCGTATGGAAGCGTTCGAACCGCGCTTCACCAAAGAGCCCTAAGCCTCTCGCGGGAACCCAAGCAGTTTCACCGTGCCGACGACGAACGGCTCATCCCGGCCCGCCCGCTTACCGTTACGGCGCCAAAGCCCGCTCCCGGCCCGGCTGACATACTGATCCGCAACGCGCGACTCATGTCCGAGCCCGACAAGCCGGTCACCATCGCGATCAAAGACGGCGTGTTCACCTTCCTCGGCGACGATCACCAGGCTCAGGCTCACATCGGCGAGCACACGGAACAGATCGACGCCGCCGGCCGCAGCGTCTTGCCAGGACTGTGCGACTCCCACGTACACCTGCTGATCGGGGCCGAGCGGCTGCGCGGCTGTAACGTCGAGGACGTTCGCAGCAGCGACGAATTCAAAGACTGCGTGGGGCAGTTCGTCCGCGACAATCCTGACAAACAGGTCTTCTACGTCTATGGCCTGCATTATACGGACCCGCCGCTGATCCCGGCCGAAACCGCCAGGCACCTGCTCGACGGAATCGAGTCTGACCGACCGCTCTTCGTCTACGCGCACGACCTGCACACCGCCTGGGCAAACTCGCGGGCCATTGACATGGCTGGGTTGCTCAAACCGGTTCCGCCGTACCCGCCGCTGCTGAAGGTTCTGGACCTGACGGACAATCTCGTCATCGGCAACGACGGCCTGCCCAGCGGCGAGCTTCGCGAACCGCCCGTCTACTTCCTGGTCGAAGGCCCCCTGAATCACCGCTTCCCTCTGTCGGCCGAAGAGAAACTCGACTACCTCGAAAAGACCTGCCGCCGCCTGGCCGAGTTCGGAATCACCCGCGTCCATAACATGGGACTCGGCTCGCCCGAAGAGGACATCGAAACGCTCATGCTGTTGCTTGAACTGGAGCAGACAGGACGGCTGGCCGTGCGAGTGTTCAGCTCTTACTCCGTGCTTCCCGACGAACACATGCTCACGGATGTCGTCCAGGCGGGCTCGGCTGCCCGCGCCCTCATGGATGCCCGTCACCAAGGTCAATCCTACGGCCGGATCCACGAACTGCTGCTGGACCAGTTGGAGCATGTCGCTACCAAGCGCGACGATTCGCTTTCCGAGATGACTCGACAAAAGCCGGGGCTCAAGGATCATCCCGACCGCAACGTGCTGGCCGATCACTCCAGCAGCGTCCGCTCACTGATCCACCAGACCCACGTCGCCCCTCACCAGAAGCGACGCGAAAGCCGCGTTGCCGCCGGAAATGCCGACACGCTCCCCCCTTTGGGCAGGGTGGCACTACAGGCCATAAAGCCGTTCATGGACGGCGTAGTGGAGAAGCACTCGGCCTACCGCCTGGACGTCCCGCCAGCCGAAGGCATACCCGCATTCAGTCAAGATGAGATCGAGCGAACTGTCACCGCAGCTGACCGCTACGGGCTACAGGTAGCCGCCCACTGCATCGGCGACGGCGCTGTCCATGCGATGCTCACCGCGGTCCGCGCTGCCCGAAGCGGAAACCGCAGCACCACCGAAGAACGAGGCCACGCAGTACGCCACCGCATCGAGCACATCGAGTCTGTGTGACCCGACCGACGTTGCGAACTTCCGGGAGCTGGACGTGGTACCGTCGATGCAGCCCTTCCACGAACGCGAACCCTGGACGATGTGGCATCGCATGGTTGGCCAGGACAGATGGAACCGGGCCTTCCTGTGGCGGAGTCTTTACGAATCGGGCACGCCGCTGGTATTCGGCAGCGACTGGCCGATCGTCTCCTGCGACTGCCTCAAGGCCGCTCAACACGCGGTGGACCGCCGCCCGTGGGCAGCCAAAGTCGCCAGCCAGAGCCTCTCGCCACTTCAGGCCCTGACCGCCTTCTCCGCGAATACTGCCATCGTAGAGCACATGGAGAACACTCTTGGCCAGATCGCTGCGGACATGCTCGCCGACGTAGTAATCCTCTCGGGTAGCCTGGCCGATTCCCCGCCAGGTGAGCTCCATGTGGACGTGACGATCTGCGCCGGACAGGTCACGTACCGGCGCTGACTGCACCGCCGACGCACCCGTCGCCAAGCCCCCGCGCCTCAGCGGCAGACAGCAAACAAGATGCGACCGCTCCTGAGTGACAGACAATGACACTTTCGAACGGTGTGTCAGCCAGACAAGGAATGGCGGGGCGCCTCGGCCGGCAAGCCGGCTAATGGGGAGCACCCATCGGCTTGCCGGCCGGGGACTCTGATGCCTGGTTCAACCGAACCGCTCGAGCGGACCAGGCACAAGGCACGCAACATCCCCGCCCGATCCGGCTCTCGCCGGATCGCTCCGTCACGTATCCGAATTATCCCATGCTTACGCCGACCGCATCAGACGGCCGCTGTCGGCACGCTCGGCCGACCATGACGCCGTGTCTCGCGCCGACGATCGATCTCTTTGCGAATCTGTTGCGACAACTTATCCGCCGCCAGATCGACCGCCGTACGAATGTCACCGGCCATTACGTCCGCAACGATGTGGCCCGACCGGATGAGATGGGCCTCGGCAAGACAGCGCTTGTCGATGCCGCCCTTCGGACCATTTACATCGTCAAGGTGCACCGTGACATGCGAAACACGGTTACTTACCCTTTCGAGCGACCGGTCAAGCCGCTCCTCAATGTAGTCCTTGAGATTGGATCTGAGATTCACGTGACCCGAACGGATGTCAAAAATCATTCCCGCTTCTCCTTATAACCGTGAATCAGTGGGACAGGTAACTGCCTATTAGTCCATAGGATACATGCCGCCGTTTGGCAACCGGGAACTTGTCTATTTCTTGTGCGCGCTGCCATGGCGGTGATTTATCTCCGCGGCGCCGAAATCCCTCCTTCCTTCAGCCCATGGCCATGCAACATATGAAGCCTTCTCGCGGTTCAACGTGCATATACCTAACGGACGTCCCCGCCGACCGCCGTCAGCCCGGGATCGCCCGCGAAAACCCCTCGACCTCCGGTTCTTCGACCGTCAGGTAATCCTCGTATTTCATCCGCACCGACTCACTGTGCGAGCCGGCGTTGAAGTTGATCCACTCATTGTCCGCCAGGGCCGCATCGCTATAGGTCTTAAGCCCGAACAGGCTGCCGAACGGCGGAATCGCTCCCGGCTCCAAACCCGTCAGCGCCGCCACCTCCTCGCGGCTGGCAAAACGCAGACTCTTTACCTCAAGTACCTGTTTGGCTGCCTTGCTGTCGAGTTGATGGTCGCCCGGCAGTACGAGCATTACAAACTGCACGTCTGCCTTGACGATCAGCGCCTTAGCACCGCTATGTAGAGGTTCTCCCCGGACTTCTGCGGCTTCGGCACTGGTAAAGACGGGGCGGTGGGACGACAGATCGAATTGCACCTGCCGCTCGGTCAGCAAATTTTGGATTCGCCGCACAACGCTGCCAGCTGACTGGCTGCTCATCGGCTCCTCCTTGTGCCACACCCGAAAAGGATTGGCGTTCTTAAGCGGCCTCCTGCCGCCGTACTCCACCTCTATATTATCACATCGGCAACCCCAATACCATCATATTCCGTCCTGACCGCACCGGCTGTCCCGGCCAGGAACACAACAAAACCGGGTATCAATCTCCCTTCTTCCCCCGCCACCCCGCCGACCTCGGCACGCATCGCCAGAGAGAATCGATCTTGCCAGCGCGCTTTCTGTCTCAAACCCAGACCGTCTGATAACAATCAGCCGTTGGGGGCGTTCGCCAGGTGCTGACAGGTCGACCGACAAAACACGGAATACCTCATAGGAGGTTGGGCGTTATCTCGTTAAACAGCGGGAGCTTGCTGATTTTTTCTTCGAACGATCCACGGCCAGCCAACGTATTTATGCTAGATCGTATGGCCTGAGTCGGTTTTCAGGGCCCCAGCCTCTTTTTGGGCAAGACAAGTAGGTGCCGCGCCTTGCCTGACCCTGCCCGAACGGCGACAATCGCCGCTTTCGCGCTTAGGCGGGACGAGTGACAACGTCCTGTGGCCCAAGCTGAATCGCAGTAAAACGGAGTGACCAGTGGCCAGGTGGTTCGTTCGCCTTCTTGTGCTTTCGGTAGTAACCGGCGTCGCCTGGGCTGGTTGGCATGCCTTCGCCCCCGCCACCGGTTTCGATATAGCCACCACGCACCTGCTCAAAGGCCCCCTGTCCCTGACGGTCAGCGCCACCGGAAAACTCGCCCCCACCAACCAGGTGCTCGTCGGCTGCGAGGTCTCCGGCACCGTCGAGCAACTCGGAGCGAACTACAACGACTGCGTCCACCAGGGCCAGGTCATCGCCCGCATCCGCCCGAAATACTATCAGGCCCAGTATGATCAGGCCCAGGCCGAACTGGCCAAGGCAACCGCCCAACTTGACAAACTTCAGGTGACCTACCAGGAGGCCCAGCGCGAATGGCAGCGCATCGCCAGCCTCCGCAAGACCGGCGCCGTCACCGACCTCGAATGCGATATCAAACAGACCGCTGTCGCCTCCGCCAAAGCCGCTGTCGCCATGGGCAAGGCGACCGTCCAGGCCGCCCGGAGCAAGGTCGAACTGGCAGAGTACCAACTCAAGCGAGCGGTCATCGTCTCGCCCGTCGACGGCGTCGTCCTCGACCGCCGCGTCGATGTCGGCCAGACCGTCGCTGCCACCCTCCAGACGCCCGTCCTGTTCGTCCTGGCTGAGGACCTGTCACGCATGGACCTTCTGGCTGACGTCAGCGAGGCCGATATCGGCTACATCTGTCCCGGCCAGCCGGTAACCTTCACGGTCAACGCCTATCGCGACCGCACCTTCCAGGGTCGTGTTCGCCAGGTCCGCAACCAGCCGCACTCGGTCGGTGATGTTGTCAGTGATACGGTCGTCATCAGCGTCGCCAACAAGGACGGCATGTTCCGCCCCGGCATGCCAGCCGACGTAACCATCCAGATCGTCCATCAGCCCAAGGCGACGAAGATCGTCAACGCCGCCCTGCGGTTCCGGCCGCCCTTGCCCCCGGACGTGATCCGCAGCCAGATCGAGCAGTTGACCTGGCCCGAGCCCCCAGCCCCGCTGCACGTATCAGGCTCGGCTTCCGCACGCTTGGCAACGGCAACGCAGCACTCGGCACTCGGCACGCAGCACGCAGCACGCAGCACGCAGCACCTAACGGAACCGCCACCGCTGGATCCCGCCAAGGGAACCCTCTGGCAGTGTATCGACGGGCACTGGCACCCGGTTCCCGTCTGGACCCTTTACACGGACAATCGCGAAACAGCCGTCTACACCGGCCCCGGCATCAACCCCGACACCGACTTTGTCACCGAAATCGCCAGGAAGGGCTCCGGCAGGAGTTCGCTGGAACAGGCCTTCTACCTGGCCAACCCCGCCAACAGAAAGCTGTAACAGCAGGTTTTACGAAACATGAAAACAATCGTGCAGTTGCAGGACGTTCGCAAGGTCTACCAGATGGGCGACAACTCCGTAGATGCCCTCCGCGGCATCGAACTGCGCGTTGCCGAAGGAGAGTTCCTCGCCATCATGGGCGCCAGCGGATCCGGCAAGAGCACCCTGCTCAACGTCCTCGGCTGTCTCGATTCCCCAACCCACGGCAACTATCGCCTCGACGACCGACGGGTCGATCAGATGGACGAAGACGAACTGGCCGCCATCCGCCGCAACAAACTCGGCTTCGTCTTCCAGAGTTTCAACCTGCTCAGCCGCAGCACCGCTGTCGAGAACGTCGAACTGCCGATGGTCTACCTCGGCATCAGCCGCAAGGAACGCGCCCGAACGCGCCGGGCCGCCCTCGAGATGGTCGGCCTTGCCAAACGTATGGACCATATGCCCACTCAGATGTCCGGCGGACAACAGCAGCGTGTCGCCCTGGCCAGGGCCCTCGTTACCCGCCCCCGCCTGCTGCTGGCCGACGAACCGACCGGCAACCTCGACTCGCGAACCGGCGCCGAGATGATGGATCTGCTCGTCAACCTGCAACGAAAACGCGGACTGACGATGATCATGGTTACCCACGACCCCGACATCGCCGCCTTCGCCCACCGGGTCATTATCCTGCACGACGGCCGGATCGTTTACAATGAACTGTCGCCGTCCTGGGGCGGCCCGGAGATCCCCCACTTCAAGACAATCGCCCGCGACAGTGCCGATCTCGACGAGGCCGAAGCCGAAGCGCTCACCGTCGGCCCCGACGGCAGCGGCATCACCGAAGCCCTGCCGGCCGGCCTCGATGACAGCGCCGTCGCCAATGTGCTGCCCGACGAGACCGCCAAGCCCAAGGCCGCGCCGCGGCGCGGCGCCGGCCAGCGCACCCCGGAGAAGGTATTTTGGAACCTGTAATCTGGCTTGAAAGCATGCGAATCGCGATGCGCCAGATGCGTCGCCACCCGACCCGCAGCAGCCTGACCATGCTCGGCGTGATCTTCGGTGTCGGGGCCATCATCGCCGTCGTCTCGATCAGCCAGGGCGCCAAGACCCAGATCCAGCAGCAGATCGCCAGCATCGGCAGCAACATGATCCTCGTCGTCCCCGAATCCAGCAGCAAAGGCGCCGTTCGCAACGGCGCCGGCACCGGCAACAGCCTCTCGGTCAAAGACGGCGATGCGATCGAACGCGAGTGCTCCGCCGTCGCCCACGCCTGCACCTGCTCGCGCATCATCACCCAGATTGTCAGCGAATACGCCAACTGGACGACCGAGGTCATCGGCGCCGCGCCCCAATACCTCGATGTGCGAGCCTGGCCCGTCGCCTCCGGCCGGAGCATCGACCGCAAGGACCTCGACACCGCCGCCAAAGTCTGCATGCTCGGCACGACGTCCGCCGAAAAACTCTTCGGCCATTCTGACCCCGTCGGCGACCGCATCCGCATCAAGGGCACGCCCTTCATGGTCGTCGGCCTGCTGGCGGCCAAAGGCCAGAGCCCCAACGGCACCGACCAGGACGACACGATCATCGTGCCGATCAGCACCGCCATCCGCTACCTGCACGGGCCCGACACCCCCAAGGCGATCGTGGTATCCGCAAGGAGCAAGGAAACGATCGACCTGGCCATGAGTCAGATGACAGACCTGCTCCGCCAGCGCCACCACATTCACGGCAGCGTCAACGATTTCACCGTCAAAAGCCTCGAACAGGCCGCCAAGATGGCCGAGGACACTTCCAACGTGATGACCCGCCTGCTGGTGGCCATCGCGGCGATCAGCCTGCTGGTCGGCGGCATCGGCATCATGAATATCATGCTGGTAACCGTCATGGAACGCACGCGGGAGATCGGCATCCGCCTGGCCCTCGGCGCCAGCCGACAGATGATCATGAGCCAGTTCATGATCGAAGCGGTAACGATGGCCGGCTTCGGCGGCATCATGGGCGTGGTTGTCGGCATCGCCGGCAGTCGAATCCTCAGTCAGATGAGCGGCTGGCCGGCAATCTATTCGCCGAGCTTGCTGGTCCTGCCGCTGGTCTTCGCCATGAGCGTCGGAGTGATCTTCGGCCTGCTGCCCGCCAGGCGGGCCGCACGAATGCGCCCGGTCGAATCGCTGCGGCACGAGTAACGCACGTCGAGAAGCGTGTTTCCGTGGATGGCGGCAGGAACAACGCCGCTTTGGATGTGACTCACACAACTGCCAAGCAATCCGCCGTAAGCAGATTCAGGACTGACAATGCACCCAGTGTGTGGCATACTCGCACAGCTCGACGTTATCGTCGATCCCTAGCCTGCGCCGTGTACCCTCTCGATGAGCCTCCACTGAATGCGCACTGAGATGAAGCGCCGCCGAAATATCCCGCACGCTCCGCCCCTTGCCGATCATCTCAAAAATCTGAAGCTCGACATCACTCAAACGATCAACCCGTACAGCCCCAGGGTCGTCCTGCAAGCCAGTCAGGCTCGCGAGCAGCCGCGGTCCCATTTCATCGGACAGAAACACCTGCTTGCGAAGAACGGTACGCAGCGCCTCCAGCACCTGCTCCGGGCGTGCCATCTTGGTCAGGTAGCCGCTCGCCCCCGCCCGCAGGCCCGCTCGGCGTAGATGGTCTCTTCCCCCATCGACAGCGTCAGCAGCGGCAGATCCTCCCGCCGCATGTGCACGTACTTGATCAGGTCGATCCCGCTCTCACCGTTGAGGCTCACATCGACGACCACCACGTCCGGGTCCAGCCGCTCGATCGCCGCCAGTGCGTCCTGGATATTGGCGGCCTCACCACACACCTCCATATCCGTCGCCTGGCCGATCAGGGCCCGCAGGCCCTGCCGCACGACCGGGTGATCATCTACAAGAAAGATCCGCTTTCGCAAACCTGCCGAGTTTTGAGGTGATTCGCTGACCATTATTCTCTGCCTCCCGACTCGCAATCCTATGCAGCCGACAGGCCCGGGGGCAAATCCCCATTCTGCTATCAGGTTTTGGAACCATCCGCCACTAACCCCACGGCACGAACAGCAGCAGCGCCAACGCCCCTTCGGCCACACTCTGACCTCTGACGCCATCGCAGCCGGCCGGCCCACTCACCTGCCGTCAATACCGCCACAATGACCAGAAATGCCATGCACACGACAGGGGCAAACAGATAGCCTCCCCGTACAAACAAGGTTCGATCCCTGGCCGGATACACACCCCCCAGCAGCAAACCGGGCCCATCCCCCCGAGTCCGCAGCGCCGTCACTCGCCCCGTCGAGTCGATGATCTGCGAGATCCCCGAGCTGGCCGCCCGGACGATGCAACGACGAAGCTCGATCGCCCGCAAGATCGCCATGTCGGCATGCTCCCGGCATTCCTGGCCGGGCCAGCCCTGCGGATCCATCACCGGCACCAGCAGCAGCTCCGCCCCCATATCCACCAGCCGACGGGACACATCCGTAAACGTTCCATCGTAGCAGATGCAGATACCCACCGTTCCGTACGGCGTACGCGTAACAGCCTGACGTCTTGCGGGGTTGCCATCCCGAAAGAACGGAATCGGCGCAACCTTCAGCCTGTTCGAGAACCACCTTGCCAGCCGGATCGATAAGCAGCGCCTCGTTGTCGAACGGGCATCGCACCCCCTTACGCGTCACCCTCGCATCACCGGCAGCGCAGATATAGGTCTGCCTCGCCTTCGCCAGCTCCGCTAACGCCTGCAGTTCCGGATCGCGGCCCGGCTGCATGTCCAGCAACGCATGCTCCGGCATCACTATGAACTTGGGACGTGTCTTGTCGTTCGCCGCGATGGCGACCATCTTTGTGTACTGCATGTAGCCGAACACTTCCTGTTGCACGCCGGCAACAGCGACGGTTTGCCGTTGCGTGTCACCAGCCGGCTGGGCAAGCGCGGCCATCAGCACGATGCCTGCCCCCGCACCCAAGGCCATTGCCCACGCAACAGACGTTCGCCGCAGCAAGGCATATGCCAACGCCGCATTGAACGCCACCAACAGGAACGACAGCATGTACACGCCGCCGAGCGAAGCGATCTGCGCCATCCACAGGTTGTGCGTCTGGCTGTATCCCCACGCGGCAAACGCAAACCGAATCCGGCCATGCGCCTCGCTGCGCAGCACCTCCTGCCCGACAAACGCCAGCGGCACCGCCCAGATCATCGCGGCAGGCCCGAACCGATCCATCAGCAACCTTGCTACACGAAAAGAGAATCCAAGCAGCAGCACGAACCAGAGGATAAGCATCGGCCCGATCACCCAACTGAGCCGGCACAACCACCCCAGGCTGATCCCGTAATAGCCAAGCCCCACCAGAAGCCCATACGACCACACCTTCGTCACCGGCACGCGCGGCAATACCACAAGCCACGGCACCAGCGCAAACCACGCAAGATAGTGCAGATTGAACGGCTGATAACACACCGCCATCAGTACCCCGGAGGTAAGAGCAAACAGGCAGGCGGGCGCCGCCCACAGACCCCCACTAACTTCTGGTAGGTACCACGGGCGTTGCTCAAAAGCGACAACGGAAGGAACGACAGTGCGCGGCTGGACACGGGCCTCGTTCATGACCGGACCTCCCTGCAACGCAGCACCAACGGGCACCACCGACCTTGCAGCATCCGACCGGCAACGACGTGATCTGTGCTTCCATATACAAGTACGCAGCAGCAAGCCTCAAGTTCCGCCGACAGGCCCGAAAAGGCCCTCGCCGCCTGCTCACCCGCCTGATACCGTCCACAAGGCGCGACACGGTACACTGGCACGCAGCAAATCTCCCAAACGCCCGCCCAAAACGTCCGATTTTGCTTGACCGCCAGCCCTTGTTCCAGGATAATAACATCCCTCAGTAGCAATGAGCGAAGGTTCCCAGGGAACCTTCCGCAATGCTTTTTTCGTTTATCAACAACGCACTTTGCAGGCATTACGCACCGCAGCAGTCTCCAGGGCAAAGGTGCCGTTTCAGGGAAGGGAAAGAGGGAATGAAAAGCATCGCCTCTCGGCGCGGTCCGGCATGTTCGCCACGCACGTCACCCAAATCGACCACTGTCGCCGGCCGATGGGCATACCGCCTGTGCATGGCGGCAGCCTTGCTGTTGACCTGCGGACAGCTCGCCCTCGCCCGGCCGGTCAGCGCCGCCCGCGCCCGCCGGGCAGCCCAGGGTTGGCTCAGGCTCGGCGCTCATCCTCTCAACGCAAATATCGGCTCGACCATCAACCGCGTCGAGACCTTCACCGACGAACAGGACCAGGCCGCCTATTACATCGTCTATCTCGATCCGACCGGCTTCCTGGTCGTTCCGGCGGACGACGATGTCGAACCCATTGTCGCCTTCGTCGACGGCGACACGTACGATCCGTCACCGGACAACCCCCTGGGTGCCTTGGTCGATCAGGACCTGCCCGCCCGTATCGCGGCTGCCAGAGTCGTCGGACCGCCGGCCGCGGCACTGCAAGCCCCCGGCCAACCTCAGGTCGCGACGTCATCATCCCGCGCTCAGTGGGATCGACTGGCACCTGAGCAGAGTCTGGCCGAGGCCCTGCCCCCGCCGGCCGGCCTGAGTTCACTGCCCGACGTACGCGTGGCCCCGCTGGTCGTCAGCACATGGGACCAAGGCAGCGTCTGTTCGGGCTACTGCTACAACTACTACACCCCGAACCATTGGGTCGATGGTTGCACCGCCACCGCCTTCGCCCAGGTTCTCCGCTACTTCCAGTTCCCCACCGAGGGAATCGGAGTGGTCGCCAGCACGATCTACGTCAGCGGCGTCAGCCAGACTGCCTACACTCGCGGCGGCGACGGCCAGGGCG
This sequence comes from uncultured Planctomycetota bacterium, assembly GCA_963787325.1. Lineage (GTDB taxonomy): Bacteria > Planctomycetota > Phycisphaerae > UBA1845 > JANYLN01 > CAWBCK01. Next base: position 2,227,699 of record CAWBCK010000005.1, on the reverse strand, counting down.
GTCCCTACCTTTGGGACGAGATGCCGCTGAACCCCAATTGCACCCTCACGACCACCCAGCGACAGGCGATCGGCGCTCTGTGCTCCGACGCGGGAATCCTGGTGCACATGCAATATACCTCAACGAGCTCCGGCTCTTACCTCAGCGCCTGCACCTCCGCCATGCGAGATGTGCTTGGCTACGGCAACGCCATCACCGGCTGGCCGTCCCTCGGGACAACGCTCAGCCCCATGGTCAATCCCAATCTCGACGCTGGCCACCCTTGTCTGCTGGCAATCTATAACGCCACCGTAGGACACGCCGTTGTCATCGACGGCTACGGCTACAAACTGGGAGTCCCTTACCACCATCTGAACATGGGCTGGAGCGGCTCCCAGAATGCCTGGTACAACCTGCCCAACGTCGACTGCAGCTATCGCTTCACCTACATGACCGAATGCGTCTACAACATCTTTCCGACCGGCACCGGCGAGATCATCAGCGGCCGCGTCACCGACCAGGTCGGCAACCCGATCCCCAACGCAACGATCACCGTCGAACAGGTCGGCGGCGGCACCTGGTCCATCACGGCCAATGACAAGGCGATGTACGTCCTGCCCCAGGTTCCGTCCGCCACCAGTTTTGTCTTTACACCCAGCGCTGCCGATTACACTTTCGAGCCCCAGACCGTTACAACCGGCACGTCGACAGACTACAGCGCGACCGGCAACCGCTGGGTCGACCTGAAAGGCACGCCCTCCTGGCCGGCGATGGGCCTCGACCCCGCTGACGGCCTCAGCAGCACGGGCAACGTGGGCGGCCCCTTCACGCCTGACAGCATGACCTGGACCGTCCGCAACGTCGGCGGAGAGCCAATCGACTGGACGGCGAGCAAGACCCAGTCCTGGCTGTCGCTGTCCAAAACGGCTGGCACGCTCGCACCGGGCGAGACCGATACCGTCATCGTGTCGCTGAACGCCACCGCAGCCAGCATGACCGTCGGCACATACAACGACACCGTTACCTTTACCAATACCACCAACGGCGTGGGCGATACCACCCGGCCGATCGTCCTGACCATCCCCTTGCCGGACCTCGCGGTAACGCCCAAAACAGGCCTGACCAGTTCCGGCACCGGCGGCGGCCCCTTCACCCCCGACAGCACCACCTACACCCTTACCAATGACGGCGGCGACACCCTTCACTGGACCGCCGGTAAAACGCAGCCCTGGGTGACCCTCTCCAAGACCGCCGGCACACTCGCACCCGGTGAAAGCGACACGGTCACCGTCTCCATCAACAGTAACGCCAACACCCTCTCGATCGGCGATTTCATCGACACCATCACCTTCACCAATACCACCAACAATCACGGGACCACCACCCGCATCGTCAGCCTCACCGTCGGCGCCAAGTGGCAGTTCAAGACAGCCGGCCGGGTCCAGTCGTCTCCTGCCATCGCCCCTGACGGGACCATCTACGTCGGCTCGAACGACGGCAACCTTTACGCCGTCAATCCCGACGGCACCAAAAAATGGCAGTTCTCCACAACCAACTGGGTCGAATCCTCCCCGACCATTGGCCCCGACGGAACGATCTATTTCGGCTCGATGGACGGCCACCTTTACGCCGTCAATCCCGACGGCACCGCCAAATGGCAGTTCACAGCCGTGGGCAACATCTACAGCTCCCCCACCGTCGGCCCCGACGGGACGGTCTATGTGGGGTCCCTGGGCGCCGTGCTCTACGCCATCAATCCGGACGGCACCAAAAAATGGCAGTCTGACCACCGCCAACTGGATCCAGTCTTCTCCTGCGATTGCCTGCGACGGAACCATCTACATCGGTTCCGGCAACAACTACCTCTACGCCGTCAATCCCGACGGCACCGTCAAATGGCAGTTCCAGGCGGCCGACCGTGTCGATTCCTCGCCAGCCATCGGATTGCGACGGAACGATCTACGTCGGCTCGATCGACGGCAACCTCTATGCCGTCAACCCGGACGGCACGCCCAAGTGGCAGTTCCCGACACAAGGCCAGATTGCTGCCTCGCCATCGATCGGCGCTGACGGCACGGTCTACATCGGCTCGTATGACAACAGCCTCTACGCCGTCAACCCGAACGGCACCGCCAAGTGGCAGTTCCCGACAAACGCGCCGATCATGTCGTCAGCCGCCATCGCCAGCGACGGCACGGTCGTCGTCGGCTCCCTCGATAAACATATCTACGCCGTCAACCCCGATGGCACGCAGCTGTGGCAGTTCGCCGCCGGAGGCGAAGTCCTCTCCAGCCCGGTCATCGGCCCCGACGCCATGATCTACGCCGGCTCGAACGATAACTGCCTTTACGCGGTCCCGGGAACCGCGCCGCTGGCCGCCACCCCCTGGGCAATGTTCATGGCCGACCCCCGGCACGGCAGCAAGGGATGGGGCCTGCGAGTAACACCGGCAGGTGAAATCGATATCGCCGGGCCACACGGCGGCCCCTTCATGCCCGCCAGCCTCGCGTTCGCCCTCACCAATACCAGTGGCCAGGCCCTGGATTACACCGTCGAGGCAAGTGAGCCCTGGCTGACATGCCCCGCACCGGGCACATTGCTGCCCAACGAATCAGCGAGGTGACCGTCCTGGTCGGCAGCGCCGCCAATGACCTGCCCTACGGCATGTACGGCGACACCATTACATTCACAAACATGACCAGCAGCCAGGGCAACACCACTCGCCAGGTCACACTCGCCGTTTACCCACAGCCAACGGTTCACGTCAGCCCCCATGCGGACTTCGCATACGAAAACTGGCTGATCCGCCTCAGTTGCACCGCGGCCGACCCTGCCGGCAATCCGTTGACCTTCCACTGGAGCCAGACCGGCGGCACAGACTGTCGACCTCGCGGACGCCGACACCAGCGAGACATCCTTCATCGTCCCCTACCTCGACAGCGCCAGCGACTCCGTCCTCACGTTTGAGGTAACAGCCGCCAACACCCTTGGCGGCACCGCAAGCGACAGCACCAGCCTGCAGGTGTATACGACGGGCGACGTCACCCATGACAACAACGTCAATGTCGGCGACCTTCAAATGCTCGCAGTGGCCTGGGCCAGCAACGACACCGCCACCAGCAACTGGAACCCCGCCGCCGACCTCAACAACAACGGCTACGTCAACGTCGGCGACCTGCAACTACTGGTGGGCAACTGGAACAGGCACGTACTGCCATGATCCGCCACCCGCCGTGTGCAGCGGGGCTCATCCCTACTCCATCTCTCGGTGGCATGGCCCTGCGGAGCAGGACCATGGCAGTTGGCCGCTACAGGCAAACGGGTCTGCTCTTGAGCATGATGAATCCAGGTGTAGCGTATCATGCCGAGCGATCCGGCCGCATTTAGCCTGCCCGCTTGCGGACAGCGTCTGTTCGGTCCGGGACACGCCACACTTGGATTGCGTACGCTAGCCCGGAAATCCCCCAAGAGTTGCCGCACGACAACGCTTCGGCCTGGCAGTCTTTCCGACCAGAGCCCCACGGACAGTGCACGCCGAGACCCATATCACACCCCAGCCGTACATACAATTGCGACGTAGAGCCCTCGATCCGCGTTCAACCCGGCTTGCTGCCCGGGCACGGGACGTTATCGTGGACCGGTTCACAGCGAGGCAGCATGGATCGCCCCGAGTAATTATCGGCACACTGCGCCCGCACCCAATACAGCCAGCCGGCTGCGGTGGCCGACTGTCGCTGCAACGTGGAGATCAACAGGTAATGCGTGCCCTCCATTCGGGGATCGACAGCCTAAAGACAGCCTTCCGCTCTCTGGGATACCGCAACTACCGCCTGTTCTTTGCAGGTCAGACCATCTCCCTGATCGGCACCTGGATGCAGATGATCGCCCTCGCCTGGCTGATCTACCGCAAGACGGACTCGGCCTTCCTGTTGGGCTTCATACCGTTCTGCGGCCAGTCTGCCCACGCTCGTGCTGACGCCGTTCACCGGCGTCTGGGCCGATCGACTCGACCGCCGCAAGACCATCATCACCACCCAGTCGCTGATGATGGTCCAGGCCTTCGTCCTCGCCATCCTGACAATCACAAACATCATCACGATCTGGGAGATCCTCCTCCTCAGCGTCGTTCTCGGTGCGATCGGCGCCTTCGACGTCCCCAGCCGGCAGGCCTTCGTCGTCGAGATGGTCGAGGACAAGAAAGACCTGGGCAACGCCATCGCCCTGAATTCCTCGATGGTCAACGCCGCCCGCATGATCGGCCCGGCTCTGGCAGGTAAGCTGCTGGAGCTCTTCGGCGAGGGCCCCTGCTTCTTGGTCAACGCGATCAGCTACATTGCCGTCATCAGCGCCTTGTTGGCCATGACGCCAACGCCCGCCGTACCCAAGCCAGCCCGTAAACACGCCGGACGCGAGTTCAGCGAAGGCCTGACATACGCCTGGCGATTCCTGCCGATCCGCATGGTGCTGATGCTGTTGGCCCTCATAAGCCTGCTCGGCACGTCGATCATGGCCCTCGCTCCGATCTTCGCCAGGGACATCCTCCACGGCAACGCCAGAACGCTGGGCTACCTCATGGCGTTCTCGGGCGTCGGTTCACTCTTTGGCGCTGCCTATCTTGCATGCCGACGCAACATCGTCGGGCTCGCCGAGGTGCTCGCGACCGCCGCCGCGATCCTCGGCATGGGCCTCATCGGCTTTGCCCTCTCGCGAACCCTGTGGATCTCACTGATCACTATGCTGTTCAATGGATTCGGCCTCATGGTCCTGATCGCCGCCAGCAATACGATGCTCCAGACGATCGTCGACGATGACAAGCGAGGCCGCGTGATGGCCCTCTGGGCGATGTCCTTTGTAGGTATCGCATCGTTCGGCAGCCTGCTGGCCGGCACGATGGCCCATTGGCTCGGCGCTCCGCATACCGTCCTTCTCGGCGGAGCCGCCGTTACCTGCGGCGCCGTCCTGTTCGCATCAAAACTGCCGACCCTGCGCCGCGAGATCCAGCCCGTGCTTGAGCGTCTGAATCTGGTGCCCGTTCCCGATGAAGGACAACCTGTTGCCGCAACGCCTCCAGAGGAACTTGCGGACTGACCACGCCACTGGCATCCGAGATATTTCGCAAGCTGAGCTTTATCCGGCCCTTCCGGTTCGATATACTGTGTTGTTTGTACGCGCGTTGCTGGCCGCAGATAAAGTGAAACGCAGGGCTGTCATGGGTGTGGGTCAATCAGGTGGTCGTCCGGGAGGCATGTTCCGTGCTCTGCGAGCCAGGAACTACCGCCTCTTCTTCGCCGGGCAAAGTATCTCCGTGACCGGCAACTGGTTGCAGTGGGCCGCCCTCAGTTGGCTCGTCTTCCGCCTGACCGGCTCGACCGTCTGGCTCGGCGTCGTCGGCTTCTGCCGCATCTCGATCCTCTTCGTCGCCCCCTTCGCTGGCATCCTGGCAGACCGCCTCGACCGCCGCCGCCTCGTCGTCGTCACGCAGATGCTCGCCGCCATCCAGCCGCTCGTCCTTGCTGCGCTCATGTTCACCGGCCAGATCAACAAGTGGCAGATCGTCGTCCTGTGCCTCTACTCCGGCGTCATCGCCGCCTTCGATATCCCCATCCGCCAGAGCCTCCTGATCGACATGGTCGAGAACAAGGACGACCTCGGCAACGCCATCGCCCTGAACTCCTCCCTGGTCAACGCGGCCCGACTGGTCGGCCCCGCCATCGCCGGCGCCCTGATCTGGGCCGTCGGCGAAGGCTGGTGCTTCCTGCTCAACGGCCTCAGCTACTTCCCCGTTATCCTCGCCCTGGTCATGATGGACGTCCCGAACCGCAGACGACCGTCAGCCGGCCGACACATCCTGGGCGACCTCAAGGACGGCTTCCGGTACGCCTTCGGCTTCGGTCCGATCCGCACCGTACTCCTGCTGATCTGCGCGGTCAGCATCGTCGCAATGCCCTACCAGAATTTCATGTCGGCCTTCGCGCAGGAGGTGCTGCACGTCGGCCCGCGAATCTTCGGCGTCATGACCGGAAGCGTCGGCGTCGGCGCCGTCATCGGCGCCATGACCCTCGCCCGTCGCCGCAATGCCGTCGGCCTGGAAGTCCTCATTCCGCTCGCCGCAGCCATCTTCGGCGCCGGCCTGATCCTCTTCTCGCTGTCGCGATCCTGGGTGGTCGCCATGCCCCTGCTGGCGATGGTCGGCTTCGGCATGATGCTCCAGATGGCCTCCAGCAACACCATGCTCCAGACCATCTGCGACGACGACAAACGCGGCCGCGTGATGAGCTTCTACGCAATGTCATTCATGGGAATCGGCCCGTTGGGCCAGCTGATCTTCGGCAACATAGCGAACTGGATCAGCCTGCCCACCACCCTGCTGATCAGCGGCATCTGCTGCATCACCGCCGCAGGCGTCTACACGACGTACCTGCGCAAGTTCCGCCTGCAGATCGCCCCGATCTATCGCCGCCTCGGCCTGCTCCGGCCCGGCCCAGCGGTGCCAATCCCCGGCGGACCGGTCGCCGCCGGCAGCAGCGTGGCCTACAGCCCGGAAAAGTAGCCCCCGACTACTCCTTCGCATCAACGACGGTTTCCTCTGCCGCCGCCCCGCGCTCGCCGCCATCCTTGGATGACCCCAGTACGCTGCCCACCGAGATCGCCTTGCACGTCGTACACTCCAGGCATCGCAGGCACTGCGAACTGTTGACCCCCTGACTTGGCACCACCCCGTACTTGCACAGACTCTCGCACGCCCCGCAATTCGTGCAGACGTGCCGATTGTACCGCAGCATCAGCAGCGAACCGCGATTGAACAGCCCGAAGATCCCGCCCAGCGGACACAGGATCCTGCACCACGGCCGCCACTTCACCAGCATCGCCAGCAGCACCAGCACCAGGATCGTCACCTTGACCGGGTTCGCCCAGGTGAACCCGCCGCCCGCCATCGCCGTCCGCGTCGCATTGGGCAGCCACCCCTCCAGGGCCCCCGCCGGACACACACTACAGAAAAACAAAGGATTGCTTTCGCCATACAGATAAGGAATGCCGACCACCAGCACACCCAGCACCACGTACCGGAAATACCCCGACCAACGTGGTGCCTGCACCTTCGGCAGCGGCACCCGGCCCAGCAGGTCCTGCAACCACCCGAACGGACAGACCCACCCGCACAACAGGCTGCCCACCCCGGCCCCAACCACCATCAGCGTACCGATCGCCAGGAAGGGAATCACATGAATCGCACTGAAGTTCGCCATCACCCCGATCGGGCAGGCGAACGCCGCCAGCGGACAGGAATAGCAGTGAAAGACCGGCCCGCACACCGTGTGCAGCCGCAGCATCAGCGGATCCAGCCAGACCAGAAGAAACCCCGCCTGCACCCAGAACCGCCGGCGGACCAATCGCGAAAGAAACGTGCCCGATGATGATTTGGCCATGGCCACCATGACCTCCAGTTAGTGTACTCAGGTAGGGCACAGCGACGGCATATCGCCACTGTAAGTTCGTTTGATGCGCCCGTCAGACGCCAGCGCCAGCCCGCCGACCGTGATCTCCTTGATCAGCACCGGCTCCGACTCCTGCAGCCAAGTCGCCACATATCGCGGCCCCGACGCGACTGGCACCGGCGCCTGCATCCACGCCGGCCGATTCAGATTGATGTCTGGAATCTTCGGCGCCTTCTGCTCGACCTGCGCCAGCACCTCGCGGGAATGGAACCCGCCGCCAACGACGATCAGCGTTACACCAATCGCCAGGAGCAACACCGGCACGACCGCTCGCTTAAACCCGCTCATCATGCGTATGCTCCCAAACTGTCATCCTGAGCAAAGCGAAGGATCTCCACGCCCAAAGACCCCCGAGGAATCCAATCGCCGCTTTCAGACGGCATTCTAAACCCTCGCCATGCCTACACCCACATTTAGCCTGCCCGCTCGCGGGCAGCGCCTATCGAACCCCCTAGACACGCCACATATCGAGCGGCGAGGCTCCAGTCGAAAATTGGCGGAGGCGAATGGGAATCGAACCCACCCGGGGCCCTCGCGGACTCCACACTGGTTTTGAAGACCAGGGACGCCACCAGACGCCAGTCACCTCCGAAAAACTGTCCGTTGTCCGTTGTTGGTTGTTGGTTGTCCGTTGCAGAACACACGCCCATCGACAGACCCCGCAGTTGCAGTTGTCGTTGCCGTTACAACAAACAACGGACCACGGACAACGGACAACGAACATTCACAGTGTGCCACTGGCAGCTTGCTGCCAGTGTGAATTCTGAAGAACGTTCCTACCCACACACCGCCTTATAGAACATCATCGTGGGTGAGCCGCCAAATGCAATACCCATCCACGCCGCCTCGTCGATTTCCGCCTGCGTGAATCCCATCTGCCGCGCCTTTGCGATATGGGCCTTCGCACACGGCTCGCATTTGGCCAGCACCGACAGCGCGATAGCGATCGCTTGCTTGGTAGCCGCATCGAGCGCCCCGCGCGCTGGCAGCCTTCAGAAACTCCTGAAACTTCTGCTGAACAGCCGGCACGCCTTCACTGCCCGCTGTAGTGACCGCACCGCTGCCATGCGAGCAGCACGCCTGTTCTTCCGATGCGCTCATATCGACCTCGCTCTTGTCGCTGTCATCCATACTACCAGCCGCCGCTAACGCAGCTGCAGGAATCTTCCGCCTGCCGGTGGTCACAATCCGGACGCGACCGCTACCCTCGCCAGTCACCCGCCCGATCACCGCAGCCGCCGTAACCCCCGCCGCATGCAGTCGCCGCAGCAGGTCGCCGGCCTTCTCTTGCCCGATCGAGATCAGCAACCCACCCGAAGTCTGCGGATCGCAGCAGATGTCCACCATCTCCGCCGTCACCCCATCGCCAAAGCAAACGTGTTCCAGCGACGACTCACGATTGCGTTCGACTGCCCCGGGCACAACGCCCTCAGCCACGAGTTCAAGCACCCCGTCGAACAGCGGGATATCGTCAAAGACAACCTCGACCTCGACGCTGCTCTGCCTGGCCATCTCGCCAAGGTGCCCCAGCAGCCCGAACCCCGTCACATCAGTACACGCCCCAGCCCCGCACTCTACCATAATCCGCGACGCCGTCTTGTTCAGCGTCGCCATCGACCGCCCAGCCGCCTCCAGACCACTGGCCGGCGCCCTGCCGATCTGCCCGCCGAAGGACAGCACCCCCGTACCGATCGGCTTGGTCAGCACGAGCACGTCACCGGGCCGCGCCCCCGCATTCGCGATCACGCCAGCCGGGTCCATAATCCCCGTCACGGCGAAGCCCGCCTTGATCTCGCTGTCTTTGATGCTGTGTCCGCCGATGACCGCCACCCCAGCCTCAGCCATCTTGTCCATCCCGCCGCGCAGGATCTCCCGCAGCACCGCATCAGCCAGCTCGCGGATTGGAAAACCGACGATCGACAGCGCCGTCAGCGGCTCGCCCCCCATCGCATAGATATCACTCAGCGAGTTAGCCGCCGCGATCTGCCCGAACGTGTAGGGATCATCCACGGATGGCGAGAACACATCCACAGTCTGGACCAGCGCCCGATGCTCATCGATCTGAAACACCCCGGCATCATCACCCGCGCACGCCCCCACCAGGATCCGCGGATCGTCACTGAAAGGCAGATCCGCCAACACCCCCTTAAGCGCAGCCTGATCGATCTTGGAAGCGCACCCGGCCTTCTCCACCAGCCGAGTCAGCCGAACCGGCCCATCCACCGTTTCCAGCCGTTCGCCAGCGCAAAGGCACACGTTCTTCTGTTTGAACAAATCACAAGGGCACGCCAGTTTAGGGTCACAGACACAATGTCCCAACCGGACAGACCGCTGCATAACCCGTCGTCGTTTCTCGTTGCGACTGCTCATAACCAACCCCAACTCACCCGTTCCCCCGTCACAGTGTCACCCCTTCACCCCTTCACCTCTTCACCCCTTCACCTCTTCAGCCTCTCCCCTCCCCATGTCTCCTTGTCCAGTAGTTAGCGCCGTAGCCTTGTCACCTTGTCACCTTGTCTGGCGCCGTTACTCCTTGTCTCCTCTTCTCCAAGTCTCCTTGTCTGCCGCTAAAGCAGGCAAAGCCCCGCCCCAATCGCCCCGGTCATCTGCGGCCGCGGCGAAATCCGCACCTCCTTCCCCAGCCTCCGCCGAAAGCGCCGCATCGAACCCCGGCACCATCGCCACCCCGCCCGTAAAGACCACCGGCTCATCGATCGCCCGGCCAGCCATCCCCGCGATTCGCCGGCAAATCGACACCTGCACCCCCGCCACGATATCCGCCGGACTCACTCCGCTCGCCAGCAGCCCCACGATCTCCGTCTCCGCAAACACCGCGCACATACTGCTGATCGTCGCCGGATTCCTGCTTCGGCATGCCAACTCGCCGAGGTCTTCCAGTCGCACGTCCAGCCGAGCCGCCACCATCTCCAGGAACCGCCCCGTCCCCGCCGCACAGCGGTCATTCATCTCGAAATCGCGGACAGTCCCCTTCGCCCCGATCCGCAGCAGTTTGCTGTCCTGCCCCCCGATATCCACCACCGTCGCCACGTCCGGCACCAGGTGCCGCACCCCCCGGGCATGACAGGTGATCTCCGTCACCGTCGAATCCGCGGCCTCGATAAGGTTCCTCCCATACCCGGTAGCCACGATGCCTCGCACATCGCTCCGTCGAAGCCCGCCGCGTTCCAGGGCCCGCCCCAGCGTCTCCATCGCCAGCGCGTTCTGTCGCACGCCCTGGTCGCTCACCGCGCACGCGACGATCTCCAGGTCGCTCGCGGAAAGCAGCGCCACCTTGATCGCCCGCGACCCGACGTCGATTCCCGCAAGGACCGTCATACCGACCGCCCCCTCGCCGTCTCGAACAACGCCTCGACCCGCGTCGCAATCCGCGCCGAATCCGACGGCGAATAATCCGTCTCGATCCGCAGATACGGCAGATGCAGCTCTTCTTCGACCAGCCGCCGCACCGACCGCGATTCCACGTCGTACGTCAGACACGCCTGCCACACCAGGTCGACCACGCATTCCGGCCGGTACTGCTCCGCCAGTTCGCGCAGCAGGTCCATCCGCGCGACATTCGGCGTCATCACCGAACACGGCAGATGAAAGTACTTCTCCGCAATCGCCTCGAGCGGATCGTCCGCATCCTCGTCCACATCCTCCACGATCGGCTTGAGCCCGGTACAGTTTTCCATAGCGACAACCAGCCCGCCGCTGCCCTCGATGATCTCCAGCACCCGCTCCGCCCCATGCACCATCGGCACGCCGGTCATCAGCACGCGCACGCGCGACCGCAGGCTGCAATCCGCCTTCTTCGCCTGCAGCACGCGCAATGTCTCTTCATATTGCTCCTGATCACCAGGAATCCCGGAAATGCTGCTCTTGAGCGTCAGCAGCTCTCTGCCTGTCAGCGGCGGCGCGTCATACTTCATGAACGCCGCCAGCTGCCGCCGCAGCGCCCGCTCGCGGTTCATCAGGTCAATCGCCTGGCGAAGCTGCAGATCGCTGATCTGCCTTCCGAACCGCCGCTTCGAGCTCTTCCTTGAGTTTGCGAACCTCCGCCAGCCAGTGCGCCCGCGAATCACCATCCTGCGGCTTCTGCGGCAGCTCCAGCACGTAGACCGGCCGCGTCTTGGCCATCAGCTCATACATCTTCTTCTTGCCGTCGCAGGTCGTCTCCGCGACGATCAGGTCCGCCATTTCCAGAAAGGGATTGGACCGCTGGATGTGATAGCCGTACGTCGATTTGATCAACGGGCAGAGGTTAGCGGGCAGGTCCTGCTCGGCCGTCCCGATCGTCTTGGCCGACCCGCCGCACAGGCACACCGGCACCGCCCCTGCCGCCAGGATCAGCTCCCGCGGCGTGAACTCGCACGTAATCCCCACAACCGGCTTGCCCGCCGCTTTGGCGGCATTGGCATATTCCAGGCAGTTAGGGATCATCCGCTGAAAGTGGGCAAACGGGTCGCCCCCCTTGCCGCACATCGGACAACGCGCCGATGACGATGCACACGAAAGATCGCCCGTCAGACCATCCGGCATGGCAAATCAGCCTTCGTTCCGCAGCCCGAACTCCTCGGCTGGCGAACGCGCCGACAGCCAGCCGGCTTACTCGATCGTGCCCCAGTTGTCCTTGGCCTGCTTGAGCTCGAACGGGCCCGTCTCAGGCGTGATCTCCAACCGGAACTTCCCCGTGAATTTCTTTGGTACTCGCCACGAGTACCGGCAGGTGCCACCTCAGCCATAGGCGAAGTCGCCCGTAGTGAGCACTTCGCCTTTATCATTGTAAATCTTGATCTTCGGAGCCGACACCTGCGTGCCGTCCTTCTTCGCGCCGGGAGCATACTCCTCGCCAGCCGCACCCACGATCGTAAAGCCCACCGTTACCGTCTTGCCACGGAAGATCCAGCCGCTGTCCTGCTGCTGGACGTCCGTCTTGACGACCAGCGGCGACCCCACCTTCACGTTCAGCGTCTGCCCCGGCTTGATATCAATACTCTTGAGCTTGCCCGTCTGGCCCGATGCATCCAGCTGCCACTTCCGACCCTGCTTATCCTTCGCCGTCAACGTCAACGACTGACACGAGTACCGCCCCGCCGGCAATTTCCACTCGCCCTTGCCGGACTCCAGGTACTGCATCCCGCCAGTCCCCGACACCACCAGGCTCACCCCGTCGTTGCCTACCGACAGCGTTCCCATCTTCGGCGAACTGGCCACCATCCTCAGCCCCGTGCCGTCGGCCGCGATCTTCACTTCATAATACTTATCAGCAACTCGCACCAACGGCGTTAGCGGCCGGATCTCCATCTTGCCGTTCGCCATATAGACGAAATTGCCATCGCCGTTCAGGTCCATCGCAAGGACATCACTGCCCCGCGGCGACGCGTCGTCGCTCTCCGTTACCGTGTACCGTCCGTCAAAATCGCCATCCACAAGCGCGATCTTGTAACTCTTGTCGCCCAACTTCACCTTGCCGACCAGGTAGCCCGCCGGGTAGACCATCAACGCGCTGTCCTGGAGATTGGCAATGAGCACCCGCGCAGCCGCACCCTCCGGTGCACCGGGTGCCTTGATTGACACCGGCCCATACTGCCAGGAAGGGCCGCCCGAGAATCGGACATCTGACTTTTCGCGGCGTACAGGCTTAACACCGGAAAAGTCATTGCCGCCGTCCTTGCCGACAAACAGATTCGGCGGTGAACCCGAATCCATCGCCATCACGACCTGCCGCGATCCGAGCTGCCCGGTAAAGTAACGCAACTCCCCCGTCGCCCCCGCCGGCTCGCCCTTGACGTCGGCAGGCCGACCAAGACTCGGCTGGAAATACACCGACATCATCGACACGAGCGGATCTTGAAAGACAGACCCACTGACCATCTTGTACTGCAGGCCGGTAGTGCTCTGGGACCAGGCGGGGGAAACAGCCGTCAGAACGAACAACCCGATAGAAAGGAACATCGCTGACTTTCGCATGACGTTGCTTCCTGCTTGAAGACGATTGGTAGTTATGGCTCATGGTAATAGGCTCAACAGCGACATGTCAACCACGTAGTAGACTGGGAATCTCGGCCACTGCGCCGACCCCCTCGCAAGCCCCCGCCCCTGTCGGTAGGATAATCGCAGACGTCACGAAGTCTTTGATGTTCACTCTTCATAATGACGGAAACAGATCATGGCCTCGGACAAACAGACGTTGCTGCGGCAGATCCCCTCGGTCGATTCCCTCCTGCAGGATCCAGACCTCCAGGCCCAGACCGCCGGCCAACCCAGACCGATCGTAGTAGAAGCCATCCGCACCGCGATCGAAAAGGTCCGAAACCAGATCCTGGCCGGCGCAACCCCCGACACAGCCGCCAACGACATACGCCAAAGCATCGTTGCCCAGGCGCGGAAGGGCGCTCGGCAGGCGGCCGCGCCTTTTTATCGCCGGGCGGTCAATGCCACCGGGATCATTTTGCATACCGGACTCGGAAGGGCTGTTTTGCCGGAACGGGCCATAAGTCAAATCGTTAAAGAACTTTGCGGATATTCGATACTCCAGGTCGACACCGCCACGGGACAACGCGGCAAGCGGGACGACCGCATCGCCTGGCTGCTCGGACGCCTCACCGGCGCCGCAGCCGCCACCGTCGTCAACAACAACGCTGCCGCCACCGCCATCGTGCTCAACAGCATCGCCGCCGGGCGCGAGGTCATCGTTTCCCGTGGCCAGTTAGTGGAAATCGGCGGGGCGTTCCGGCTGCCGGACGTCATGGCGGCCAGCGGCGTCAAGATGGTCGAGGTCGGCACGACAAACAAGACACACCTGCGCGATTATGAACGGGCGATCACCTCCAATACCGCAGCGATCATGCGCGTGCACCCGAGCAACTACCAGATCGTCGGGTTCACCGAGGAGGTGCCGCTCGCCGATATGGTCCGGGTCGCCCACGAACACGACTTGGTGCTGATCGATGACGTCGGGGCCGGCGCGCTGATCGATTTCTCGCGATTCGGCTTTACCTACGAACCGACCCTGGCGGACTCGATCAAGACCGGCGCGGACATCGTCACGTGCAGCGGCGATAAGATGATCGGTGCATCGCAGGCGGGCCTGGTGCTCGGCCGGGCCGACCTCGTCGAGAAGGTCCGCAAGAATCCCCTGGCGCGGATCGTCAGGCCCGATAAGATCACTTTGGCGGTACTGGAAGCGACGCTGACCCTGTTTCTTGACGAGTCGCTGGCCCTGCGCGAGGTACCGACGCTGCGGATGCTGCAGCGAACTCCCGAGGATCTGACAGCACAGGCGGAGCGGATCGCGGCCGGGCTGCGGAGCAATGCCTACACCGAGGTGGCCGTCACCGACGGGTTTTCCCAGATGGGCAGCGGTTCGTTGCCGGGCCAGAACCTGCCGACGAAACTCGTGTCGATCAAGTCCGGGCTGATCGGGGCGGCGGACATGGCGAGGCACTTGCGGGAATACGAGCCGGCGGTCGTTACACGAATACAGAACGATCGCGTCTTGATCGACCCGCGGACGCTGCTGGACGGCGATGAACCCGTCGTCACCGAGGCGGTCACGGCTGTCCTCGACCGTGCCAAGAAGGCAAAGGGATGCTGAACGTCCAACCCAACATCACGCTCGGCACGGCTGGCCACGTCGATCACGGCAAGACCGCCTTGGTGCGCTGCCTGACCGGCTGCGAGACCGACACGCTGCGGCAGGAGAAGGACCGCGGCATGTCGATCGAACTGGGCTTTGCGCCCTGCGTCATCGACGACTGGGAGGTGGGCATCGTTGACGTGCCCGGCCATGAGGATTTCATCAAGACGATGGTGGCGGGCACCAGCGGCATGGACGGCGTGATCTTTGTCGTCGCGGCGGACGACGGGGTGATGCCGCAGACGCGCGAACACCTGGAGATTCTCACCCTGCTGGGCGTGCGGCACGGCATCGTCGCGCTGACCAAAAGCGACCGCGTCAGCGAAGACCAGGTTGAGCTCGCCAGGCAGGAAACCAGCGACCTTCTGAAGGATACCTTCCTGCGCGATGCCCCGATCCTGCCGGTCTCCAATGTGACCGGGACCGGTTACGACGCATTCTTAACGGCGCTGCAGGAAATGGTTCGCACGATCGAGCCCAGACGCACCGACGGACTGTTCCGACTGCCGGTCGAACGGACGTTTTCGGTCAAGGGATACGGCACGGTCGTGTCCGGCATTCCGGTCTCCGGATCGGCGAAGACCGGCGATGAGGTCGTCTTACTGCCGGAGGGAACGGTCGGTCGCATCAAGACGATCCAGATATACAAGCATATCGGAGAGGCAGTTCGCGCGGGCCAATGCACCGCACTGAACGTGCCGCAGCTCGATCACAAGACGATTGCCCGCGGCCACGTCTTGACGGTACCGGGCTATTTCGCCGCAGCGGATTTCTATACCTGCCAGGTTCAGATGCTGCCGCACGAAGGGGTGTTTCTCAAGAACGCCTCCCAGGTCAAGTTCCACACCGGCACGAGCGAGGTCATGGCGACGGTCTATCTGCCGCAGGGCAATACCGTTGCCGCGGGCGAACAGGCCATCATACAGTTTCATCTCGCGGAGCCCGTTGTGGCCGGGCCGGCAGACCGGTTTATCGTGCGGTCTCTCTCGCCGGTACGGACGATCGGCGGCGGCATCATCGTCGAGGCGGATGAGCGGCGACACAAGCGAAACAAGCCGCAGATCCTGAAGGATCTGGCCGAGCGAGCCGCAGCGGTCAGCAACGAAGAGACATTTGTCGAGTATTGCGTCCGAAGCGCCAAGACCGGCCTGGCTGATACGGCTGAGATTGCCGTGCGGGTTAAGCCTGCCGCCGGCACGCGCTGCGACCATCGTTGCCAAGCTCGCGGAGCAACGGAAGGTCATCACACTGCCGGGTGATCTGTATGTTCACTGCGACCGGCTGGGACATATCCAACAGCAGATACTGCGGATCGTCGAAGAATCGCACCGTGCATCACCCGAAAGTCCCGGGATCGTTCCCGACGATCTTCAGCAGGCAGCCGGCCTCGACAAGCGTGTCTTCGATGCCGCGTATCCGATCTGAAGGCCTCAAGCGGTCTCGTCGAACGGGCAGGCAGGCTTGCCCTGCCGAGCCACAAGACCAATCTCGCCGAGGAAGACGAGACGCTCATGCGGCAGATCGAGGCGGTCTTTCTGAAGGAGCCGTTTGCGCCGCCGAGCTACCAGGAAGTACTGGCAGACATCAAGGCGCCGCCGGAAAAGGTCGAAAAGGCTGTCCGGCTGCTGTTGCAGCATCAGCGAATCGTCCGCATCGACAGGCAACTTGTCTTCCACAGCGAGGCGATCGACAGGGCCCGCCAGATTGTCATCGAAGCGATTACGAAAGAGGGCAAACTCGAAAGCGTTCGTTTCAAGTATCTGCTGGACACCTCGCGAAAGTACGCCATCCCCCTGCTGGATTACTTTGACAAGATCGGCCTGACGCGTCAGGTGAATCACACGAGATACCTGCGAAAGACGGGCCCTTCCTGAAAAGGAGACGGTTATGGGTATCAGCGTCGGCATAGTCGGCCTGGGCTGGTTCGGCACCAGCTTCATCCGCATGTTCCGAGATCATCCGCTGGTCGACAGGATCGCCTTGTGCGACCTGGACGGCGACCGAGTTGCGACGGCCTCGAAGGAATTCGAGATTACCGAGACCTACGACAGCCTGGACGCCATCTGCCGCAGCGATCTGGACGCACTGGTGATCATCACCCAGCCCTGGCTGCACGCTCCGCAGGCGATCCAGGCAATGAAGTCGGGCAAGCACGCCTACAGCGCGGTGCCGATGATCAGCCTGCCCAGCGGCGATGAGATGCTCGACTGGTGCGACAGGATCATCGAGACGTGCCGCCAGACCGGCATGCACTACATGATGGGCGAGACGAGCCACTATCGGCCGCAGGCGATGTACTGTCGCCGCCGAGCTCGAGAGCATGCGTTCGGCGAGTTCGTCTATGCCGAGGGCGCTTATTTTCATGATATTGATATACCGGGCGGCAGCCTTCGTGAGGTCAGCCGACACCGCTGGGGCAAGGACTGGGACGATTCCAAGGGCGGCGACGCACCGATGCACTATCCGACGCACTCGCTCGGCGGATTCCTCTCGGTGATGCCCGGCGCGCGGGTCACGGAACTGTCCGCCATGGGGTACGCCTTCCCCAACGATGACTGGCACCGCAAGGACACCATCAGCGGCAATATCTTCGGCAATGAAACCGCCCTTTGTCGCCTGAGCAACGGTGCTGTTGCACGGGTCTGCGAATATCGCAAGATCGGCCATGTGGGCTATGAAGGCTTCAACCTCTACGGCAGCGACGCGTCGTTCGTCGAAGGACGGGATGGTTGCCACTGGGTGACCAAGGCGAAGGCCGAGCCGGTAACGACCGAACAGATGCGCGATCCGTTGCCGCCGGAGGTGGAGGCGGCCTTCCGCAAAGGCGCCGCAAGCGCTGAAGCCAAGGATATCTACGGCGGCCACGGCGGCTCGCATGCCTATCTCGTCAACGAGTTTATCGACGCGGTCGCCCACAGCCGGCAACCCGCCGTCAATGCATGGCAGGCGGCGCGATACTTTGCGCCGGGGATCATCGCCCACAAGTCCGCCGAGCGCGACGGCGAGCTGCTACAGGTGCCGGACTGGGGCGATCCGCCGGGATAAGAATACGTGCCCGCTTGACATTTCCACTTTCGTGGGACCAATTAAGGAAGACGGAGAGCTGCCCAGACGGCAACGGACTCCTTCCGCCCCTGTCGGCACTGGAGATCGATCGGATGCCTGCGTTCGATTACACCAGCCGAATTGATGTGACGCCCGCGGAGGTGTTCAAGTGGCATGCGCGACCCGGGGCGTTCGAGCGATTGACGCCGCCGTGGATGGATGTTCGGGTCATCGAGACGCAAGGGCGGCCTGGCCAATGGCAGCAGGGTTACACTTGCGCTGCGTAAGGGGCCGGTGGGCATGCGCTGGCTGCTGGAGCACAGGGACGTTGACGAGCCTCGCCAGTTCGCCGACGAGCAGATCAGCGGTCCGTTCAAGTCGTGGCGGCACCTTCATCGGTTCGAGCCGGACGAGCAGGGTGGCTGCATCGTTCGCGATCACATAGAATACGCACTGCCAGCCGGCAACGTCGGCGAATCGCTGGCCGGCAATTCCATTGACAACATATTAGCACGGCTCTTCCGCTATCGTCATAAGCAGCTTCGTCACGAACTGGCGCGGCACGCCGTCGCAGCCGGCATGCCGCCTCAGCGGATCGTCGTCAGCGGCTCGAGCGGCCTGATCGGCTCGGCGTTGTGCAACTATCTGACGACCGGCGGCCATCGAGTCGACCACCTTGTCCGCAAGCTGCCACGACCGGGCAGCAGCGACATCCGCTGGAAACCTTCGGCCGGCGAGATCGATAGCTCAGGACTTGAAGGGGCGGATATTGTCGTACATCTGGCGGGGGAGAATCTTGCGGGTCGGTGGACTCCGGCGAGAAAGGAGGCGATCCGCAACAGCCGGGTAACAGGCACGAGTCTTCTCTGCCAGGCACTGGCCGGGCTGCAACGCAAGCCGAATGTGATCGTCTCCGCGTCTGCCGTGGGCTATTACGGCGACCGTGCCGCGGAGATTCTCAACGAGGACAGCAGCGGCGGCGACAACTTCCTGGCGGAGGTGTGCAAGGCGTGGGAGGCGGCCGCGGAACCGGCACGCCAGGCGGGCATTCGCGTCGTGCATCCGCGGTTCGGGATCGTCCTGAGCGGGCGCGGCGGTGCGTTGCGGGCGATGCTGACCCCGTTCAAGCTCGGCCTGGGCGGATCGATCGGCAGCGGCTATCAGTACATAAGCTGGATCGACATCGACGATCTGCTGGCGATCATCGAGCACGCCATGTTCACCGACGAAATCGCCGGGCCGATCAATGCCGTCTCACCCAACCCGGTCACGCAACGCGATTTTGCGGCAGCGCTCGGCAAAATCCTTCACAGACCGGCCGTACTGAACATGCCCGGACCGCTGTTGCGGCTGCTGCTGGGCGATATGGCAGACAACGCGTTGCTTTCCAGCCAGTGCGCACTGCCCGACAGACTTGTAAAGGCCGGGTTCAGACTTCTATTGGCCGCACCTCGCAGACTCGCTTGCCAGACAGCTCGGCCGCGAAAAGACGACCTCGTAGGTATACGTAATGAACACGAACGTCCGTTCGCGACAGCCGCAGCCATGCCAGGCGAACACTTTGCCTGCCTTCCACTTCTGCCGACTTGGCCGTCAGCTCCGGCTGTTTCCGCCAGTGGCGGTTAAGATGCGGCCCTGCTTGAGGATCTCCGCTTTTTCCTGTGTGCAGGAGTAGCGCATGAGCGTTCGTTGTCTTGCAAGAACCGACCGGAACGGCTGCGGCTGGTCACTGACCCTCTGCAGCGTCCTCGCGGCCATGCTCGTTGTCTCTAATGCCTGGGCGGCCTGGCCGTTCAGCAAGAAACACGACGACTGCGCCAGTCAGTCAGCCGGTGTGCGCGGCCACAAGTCGGCCGAGCAGCGCGGCTGTTACCCTCCAGGCCGCCAGTCAGCCGGCGAGCCAGCCGACGACCGCCCCCAGCAGCCAGCCCTACGAAGGCGAAGTCACCGTCCCGCTGGTCGAGACGTACGAGACGCGTCTTAAGGCGATGGCCGACGTGCCCAAGGAGGAAAAGGAGGCCGCGCTCGATCTATACAAGCAGGCACTTGCCCAGTCCAAGATCGCCGACGACTGGAAGGTGCGCGCAGCACAGTACAAGCAGGCGATCGAGAAGATCCCGGCACAGCTGGCCGAGGCCAAGGCCAAACTGGCCAAACCCGCGGCGGACCTGACGCCTCAAGTGCCCGACCACGCCACTGTCGCCCAGATCGAACAGGCCGCTACGCAGGCCGCCGAGACGGACCTCGCCGCCCGCATGGATGTCAGCAGCCTCAGCAGGGACCAGCAGGCGATCCTGGATCGTCGGCAGGAGATCCCGGCCCGGCAGGCCGCGATCCGCCAGTCGCAGGCGCAGATCAACGATGAACTGCAGAAGATCTCCGGTTCCACTTCGCAGGTCGACCAGGCACGCCGGGTTCTGCTGCAGGCCAAACGCCGCGCCCTGGCGCGAGATGCGTGCCCTCGACCGCCAGAGCGCCGCCGACAAGGCCCGACAGGACCTGCTGACCGTCCAGATCGATCTGGCGAATCGCTATCAGCGCGAAACGCAACGGGCCCTGGGGCTCTGGCAGGACTGGCGCTCAAGCAGCGCACGGCCGCCGAAGCCGCCAAGGTCGCCGCCCAGGCCAGCCAGCAATCGATCACCTTTAAGAACCGTCCCGAGTCTACCAGATCGCCGAGCAGTGCAAGCAGCTCGCCCAGAAACGCGTGCAGCGTCTGCAGGCCCTGGCCGACGAGATCCAGCAGTCCATGCCGTCAGCCGACCAGATCCGTCAGAAGCGTCGGACCGTTACAGATAATTACGACAGCATGGTCAAACGCATCAACGCCGTCGGTCTGACCGAGGCCATCAGCGCTTTGTTGCGTCGCCACCGTGCCCAGCTCACCCGACGTCGCTCACCTCCAACGCAACTGGTGCCGTCTCGAGAACGAATACTCCAAGGCCGAGATGGAACTGATCGACCTCGATGATCAGCGCTCGGCCCTGGTCGACATTGACAGCCGGACTCAGCAGGTCCTGGCCGATATGAAGATGCCCGCCAGCGAAAGCATGCGGCAGACGCTCGGCAAGCAGGTGCATGACCTGCTCCTGACCAAACGCAAGTACCTCGACGACCTGATCGACGAGTACAACACCTGCGCCAAGAACTGGCTGGAGATGGAAGAGGAAGACCGCCTGCTGATCTCCGCTACAGAGAAGTATGCCGCCTTCATCGACGAACATGTACTGTGGGTTCGCAGCACCCGTCCGCTGCAGCCGGCGTATATTCAGCCCGCCTGGCAGACCATCGGCTGGTTGACCGATCCGGCCGGGTGGCAGGACCTGGGCACGGCCTTGCTCGACAGCCTCCGGACCGATCCGCTGACCGACCTGGCCGGGTTCGTGCTGCTGGCGGTGCTGCTGCTCGGGCGGAAACGTATTTACCGGCGCCTGGATGAGATCGAACGCAAGGCCACGAAGGGGTACAGCGATGCGTTCGTCCACACTTTGGAAGCGATGCTGCTGACGTTGCTGCTGGCGGTGGCCTGGCCGGGGCTGATGTGGTTCATCGGCTGGCGTCTTTCGGCCGTGCTGACCGACAACGAACTGGTGCCCGCGCTGGCCGCCGGCCTCCGCGCAGCCGGGACACTCTACCTGGCCTTGGAATTCGCCCGGCAGGTCTGCAGCAGGAAAGGTCTCGGACGGATGCACTTCCACTGGGCCGAGGCATCCATGCACCTGCTTCGACGCAATCTGGCCTGGCTGATCCCGGCGGCGGTGCCGTTGACCCTGTTGCTGGCCATGGTCGATGCCAGCCGTTGGCGGAGTACAAAGAGTCGTTCGGCCGGGTCCTCTTTATCACCGGCATGGCGCTGCTGGCGTTCTTTGGGCGCGGTGCTTCGGCCGGGCGGGGCGATGATGCGGGAGTATCTGCAACATCGCCGGGACGGCTGGGCGGATCGGCTGCGCTACATATGGTATCCACTGGCGGTGGGCATGCCGGTCGCGCTGTGCCTGACGGCAGCAGCCGGTTACTATTACACGGCGATGCAGCTGGCGACCCGGCTGCTGGCGACCGGCGGGTTGATCTTCGGCGCGTTTGTGGTCAAGGCGCTGCTGCTGCGATTGCTGTTCGTCGGACGCCGTAAGCTGGTCATCGAAGAGGCGCGGAAACGGCAGGCCGCCAATCCGGCGCACAGACTGACGACCTCCAGTGCCGCCGCCGACCAGCCCGCCGAGTCACAAGCCGCGCCGCCAGGCACTCCCCCGGTCGCACAGGAACCCGACGTCGACGTCGCCACCGTTGATACCCAGACGCGACGTCTGATCCGCGTGGCGATCCTGTTCGGTCTGGCAGGCGGCCTCTGTATGTTATCTGGGCGAGCATCCTGCCGGCCCTTGGCATCCTCGACCGCATTACACTCTGGTCGACGACCGTCAACACAACGCAGAGCGTTGCGGGCGTCGACGGTGGCGAGATCGCCAAGACGGTGCAGAAGATCGTTCCGATCACGCTGGGCAGCGTTGCCCTGGCAGGTCTCATCATGCTGGCTGCGATCGTTGCCGCACGCAATATCCCCGGCCTGCTGGAAATCACTGTGCTGCGACTCATGCCGCTGGAGGCCGGCACGCGATACGCCATCAATGCGATCAGCCGGTATACCCTCATCGCCGCCGGGCTCATCCTCGCCTTCAGCGCCATCGGCATCGGCTGGTCGAAGGTGCAATGGCTCATCGCGGCTGTAACCGTCGGCCTGGGCTTTGGTCTCCAGGAGATCTTCGCCAACTTTGTCTCCGGCCTGATTATTCTGTTCGAGCGCCCGGTGCGAGTGGGTGACATCGTCACCGTCGGGGACATCAGCGGCTCGGTCACGAAGATCCGCATCCGCGCCACGACGATCGTCGACTGGGACCGCAAGGAACTGATCGTCCCCAACAAGGAATTCATCACCAGCAAGGTGATCAACTGGACGCTTTCCGATCAGATCCTGCGCGTGGTCGTGCCCGTCGGCGTGGCCTATGGCTCGAACACCTGCAAGGCCCAGGAACTCTTGCTGAAGGTCGCCAGGGAACATCCCGACGTGCTGGATACGCCCGCGCCGGCGGCGTTCTTCCTGGGTTTCGGGGACAGCAGCCTCAACTTCTCGCTGCGCGTCTATGTACCTACCCCGGCCCAGTCTGCTTTCCGTCCAGCACGAGCTGCACATGGCGATCGACAAGGCCTTCCGCGAGGCCAAGATCGAGATCGCCTTCCCCCAGCGCGATGTCAACATCCGGCATATCAACATCGATCCACTGCTGCCGGCCCTCGGACGACAACCCGAGGCAACCAAGCCTCGCGACGCGGCGGAATAGACCAGCCGCAAGAGACAGCACTGGCAGGCAAGCTGCCGGTGGCACCCAACGCCGTAAACGTCCAGGCCGGAGTGGTGGGTGGAAGTCTTTATAAGATAAGGAGATAAGACGACATCGTCGCGCCATTTTTTGGCCTCCTCTCGTATATTGGTTGTGTTCAATAGCCAATGGAAAGGAGGCCAAAGGTGAATCCTGCTCAATTTGTCCGCCAGTATTACAAGGAATCGTTCCATCAGCAACTGCTGGGGGCCATGGGACGCTGCTTGCCCCACCAGGGCTTGCCGCTGCAGATGGAGAGTCGAAGGCTCTGCTGGGTGCCGCGGCTGCTGGTGATGTGCGCGGTCATGATGTGCTGGGCCCATGGCAAGAGCCTCAAGGATCGCTTCAGCAAGGCACGAGAGGCTACGGTGGGCATGTACTCCAGCCGTCGTCGGCCGGGAAAGAGTTACCAGGGTTTCATGGCGGCGCTGGTTCGACGGTCGGCGGGCTTGCTGGCGGTGGTGTGCCCGGCGTTCCGCAGGGTGGTGGCTCAGATAGCCGAGCCAGCCTGGCGGGTCGAGGGTCGGGTGGTCTTTGGGGTCGATGGTTCACGGATGGACTGTCCGATGACAGCGGCCAACGAAGAAGCCTTCGGCTGTGCGGGCAAGAAAAAGACCGGCCCGCAGCAGTTGGTGACGACGCTGTTTCATGCAGGCACAGGGCTGATCTGGGGCTGGCGACGCGGCGACAGCCGCAGCAGCGAGCGGAGCCATCTGCAAGAGATGCTCGACCTGCTGCCGCCCAAGGCGACGCTGCTGGCGGATGCGGGATATACGGGCTATGGGATGTTACAGGAGTTGCTGTCTCGCCGGATCGATTTCATCATCCGCGTGGGCAGTAACGTGCGGCTGTTAAAGGGCTTGGGGTATGCGGAGCACAAAGGCGAGGGGATCGTGTATCTCTGGCCGTCGCGGGAGCAGAAGAAAGGTCTTGCGCCGCTGGTTTTGCGGCTGATCGTGCTGAGCGACGAGCGAAACAAGCGGGTGTATCTGCTGAGCAATATCCTGGACGAAGAGCCGTTGAGCGACGCCCAGGCAGGCAGACTGTATCGGCTGCGGTGGGGCGTAGAACTGTTGTATCGCGCCTTGAAGCAAACGCTGGAGCGTCGCAAGATGCTCAGCGACAGTCCCCGTCACGCCGAAGTGGAGTTGGATTGGACGATGGTGGGGCTGTGGATGCTGGGTCTGGTGTGCGTGGAAGCGATGCGGCGGGAAGGCCGCCCGCTAAACGCCTGGAGCGTGGCGGCCTCGCTACGAGTGGTTCAGCAGGCGATGGACAAAAGCGCCAAGAGTCACCGGCAGGGCGGGCTGCAGCAGAGCCTGGGCGGCTGCATCAAGGATACGTATGAGCGTCGTGGCGGCAAAAAGGCCCGCAACGCCAAGAACAAGAAGACCGAACGACCGCCCGGAGCCCCGATCTTACGCATGGCCGAGCAATCAGAAATACTGTTGGCGCAGCAGTTACGCGAAAGGAAACCTGCCGCATAGTTTGCGGCGTTGGGTGGCACCCTGCAGGAAAGAGAAGAATGCCAGGCAGAACATCCGCACGTCGAGGGCCTCAAGGCCGGCAGCAGCAAACGTAACCTGATCGCTGCAGCGTCAACATTGTCCTCCAGCCCGCCTATACTCATGCAGAGCAGGGGGACAAACGATATGAGCGCAAAGCGATCGGGGCTGGAACTGGGGGCATGTCTGGCGAGCGCCTGGGCAGCGGGCGCCATAGGCGGGGCGCTCTCCCGCGGGTCGCAGCCGGATTACTACAAATCCCTGAACCGTCCGTCGTGGAGCCCGCCGGCGCGGGTCTTCGGGCCGGTCTGGATGGTACTCTATACACTGATGGGTACGGCGGCGTGGCTGCTCCGGCGCAATCGCCACAAGCCCGGGGGCAAGACGGCGCTGGGGCTCTATGCCGGCCAGCTCGGCCTGAACGCCTCCTGGTCGCCGATCTTTTTCGGCCTGCATCGGCCGCGGGCGGCGCTCTACGATCTCGGCGCACTGTGGGCAACCGTCGCGGGCCTGACCGCCAGCAGCTGGCGGGTCGATCGCAAGGCGACGATTCTGCTGTTGCCGTACCTGGCCTGGACCACCTTCGCCGGCGTCCTCAACAAGAGGATCGTCGACCTCAATCCGCAGGCGGGCAAGCCCCAATCCGTAGGCGAACGGCTGCGTGGCAGGCTTCGGTCGTACATTCATGACTAGCGGTGGTTTCAAAACCTCGCACCGGCAGGCAAGCTGCCCGTAACGCCCTGAAGGCAGGGGGTCTGGAATGGCTGCTCCAGCCACGCCACTTCAGGCATGGCGTGCCAGACGGATCTGGCTGGCGTCGCTCGCAAGCGGGCAGGCTCGATACGTCCGCCAAACAATCAGGCAACGCTGTGCATGCCAACCGCTGATACAGGCGTCGGAGCGTATTTGTCGGCCAGGCTCCCGGCAAGCCGTCCGCTGCCGAGGCCCTGCCAGGAAAGCCGACGAAGGAGCTTCCGATCTCTCCGGATCTGGCTGAGCGTGGCTGCCCCGGAGGGGTCCAAGGCTGTCAGGTCGGGGTTCTCGACCTCGCTTATGGCCAGCCGCATGAGCGCCAGGGCCTCGGCGTGATAAGCAAGTACGTCCTCGGCTGGCAACTCCCACCGACTGATCCGCGCCCACTGATCGACCAGGCCGCGCCAGCGCTGGGCCGAGGAGAGCAGATTCATCCGGTTGAAGATCCGAAGATTCGTCTCAAAACTGAACAGCGTGTCCGCCAGATGGTCTTCGAGCAGCTGTTCGTGTTCCGGGAACGAGCAGAGCAACGTCGACTGGAGCCGTCGCCAACTGGCCGGCCGGGCACGGGTCTCGGCGCGGAGTTCCCAGAAGACATGGCCAAAGTTCATCGTCGTCCGCGTCAGCAGCAGCTGGCGGGGGACATACTTGTTGTGGGCGACGACGTCAGCCGCCAGGTGGGCCAGGTATCCATAGGCGAAGGCCCGTTGCTGGTCGGTACGGGCGGCTTCGAGCAGGCCGCGTGCCATGGACCACTTGTGGCAGGAATGCTTGACCTTGCTGAGGCGTTTACCAAAGACGACGTCGGCCGCGATGTTCCCGTAAAGGAAGTGCCTGGCGTGCTTGGCGAGCAGGGCCATGATGCCGGCGCCGACCAGGCTGGCCTCGCTGAGCAACTGGCTTGCCAGATCGATGTGGGTAGCGGGCCCCCAGGCAAAGGCGGCGTCCGCGCTCACGGCGACGACAAAGACCGCCAATCCGACCAGCCACCAAACCTTCGTACTGCCCATCAGTCTGTCTGCTTCCGCTTTTGGATGCCCTTCGCTAAGTCCTGGTACAAACGCATGATGATACAGTTATCGGCGAGGAATACAACGGAATTGCACCCCTCGAACAGGATGGAACCGGGAGCGATCGCCGGCGACCTTGAGGGTTTCGGCTTCATTCCCTTGGGGGCGAGAGCGTTACTTGCGGCAATCGGCACGACGCGGTCCGATCGGACGATTTACAACGTGCGCAGACGTATATGTAACGAGATTGGCCCGAAACGGTTCAGCGAGTCGAACCAGCGTGACCTCCCCCGGCCACGCCTGGCTTGACACCCCTGCGCCCAGCCGATCTAATCACGGATATCCCTCCTTTGGATATGCGGGGGGCCTTGGCCGTCGCGCAGGAGTAACCCTATGGCAGAGACATACCAGCATCTGCGGGTGAATGACCTGACCCGGGCAGTTGTCATAGAATTCGCCGAACGAAAGATCCTGGAAGAGTTGTCGATCGTCGAGATCGGCGAGGAACTGGGTAAGGTAGCCGACTCGCTGCCTAACAGGACACTGATCATCAGCTTCGAGAATGTCGAGCATCTGTCGAGCGCGGCGTTGGGAATGCTCATCAAACTGCGGGAGCAGGTTGCCAACAATGGCAGCCAGTTGCTGCTGGCGGATATCCGGCCGCGGATCTTCGAGGTGTTCAAGATCACGAAGCTCAACCGGCTGTTTGAGATCTGCGATACGATCGGGGCGGCGTTGGACAAGGCTGGCAAGGTGTCGTAGCGGCGAGGACGAGGGTAGCCGGCAGATAGTTATGTGAGTCTGGCAAGCATGCGTAGCGAAGGCTGCATCCGGGAACTGCAGGTCCCCTCGGATCTTCTGGCGGCCAAACAGCCCGAAGAGGAGATCCTGGGCGAGCTGGAACGTCTGGGATACCCGGCGCAGGCGGTCTTCGCGGTCAAGCTGTCCCTTGAAGAAGCCCTGGTCAATGCGATCAAGCATGGCAATCGAAGCGATCCCGCCAAGTACATCACCGTCCGCTACGACGTCAATGCATCCCGCGTGGTAATCGTCGTTGCGGACGAGGGGGGTGGATTCTGCCCTGGCGAGGTCCCGGACTGCACCGCGCAGGAGAACCTGTCACGTCCGTGCGGCCGGGGGATCATGCTGATGCGGGCGTACATGGACCAGGTGCGCTACAGCAAGCAGGGCACCGTGGTGCGGATGGTCAAGTACAACCGGGCTGCCGGGTAACCAGACTCATCAGGGCGCCTGCATGTGCGGCTCATTCCGAATTTTTTATCACAAGCACCGGCCGGCAACGGCGTTTTGCCAGGACCCCTAAAGACCGTTGCCGACGCAAGTCGATAAACCCTATGGTCGACACGAGGATCCATCGGGGAATTCTCGTTGCTTCATTCCGCGAAGCGTATATCATAGCCTCTCAATACACGGGTCGTTTGGTCGGGTCAAAATATGATCGCGTCACTCAAAGAGTCTCAAGCGGGGGAAAGGGCCGACAGTTCGGCATCGTACGTCGGCAAGACCGTTCACCTGATCGGCATCGGCGGGGCAGGCATGCAGGCCCTGGCCGGGATGCTGCTTCGGTGCGGGGCGATCGTAAGCGGGTCGGACGAACAGAACGGTGCCGCCGTCGAACGGCTCAGGCAGGCCGGCGCGGCGGTGGCGGTCGGCCAGAGACCCGGGAATATCCCGGAACATGCCGACCTCGTCGTGTACAGCGCGGCCATCAAGCCGGCCAACGCGGAACTGGCTGCGGCGATGGCTCGCAACGTCCCCTGCATCCGCTACGCCGAGATGGTCGGGCGGCTCATGGCGACCCGGCATGGGATCGCCATCAGCGGCACGCATGGCAAGAGCACGACGACGGCGTGGGTGTCGTACGTGCTCAAGAACAACGGGCTCGACCCGACCTTCATCGTCGGTGCCGATGTCAGACAGCTCGGCGGCCCCAGCGGCATCGGCGCCGGGCCTCACTTCGTGGCGGAGGCGTGCGAGTATAACCGCTCGTTCCTGAACTTCCGCCCCAGGACGTCAGTGATCCTGAATGTCGAAGGCGATCATTTCGACTGCTTCGGCAGCATCCAGAAGATCGTTGATGCGTTCAGTGACTTCGCCGGTCTGCTTGCGGCTGACGGCCTGCTGATCGTCAACGGGGATGATGCGCGGGCAATGACTGCGGCCGAGGCAACGGCGGCGCGGGTCGAGACGTTCGGCCTCGAAAACGGCGACGCCGACTGGCAGGCGATCGATCGGCAAAGCACGTCGGGAGCGTTTTCGTTTGACCTGTCGCATCGCGGGCAGGTGCTCGGCAGGGTGAATCTGCGGCTGCTCGGCATCCACAACGTGGCCAATGCCCTGGCGGCTGCGGCAGCCTGCCATGCCGCGGGCGTCGAACCCGAGAACATCTGTCGCCTGCTTGGCGAGTTTACCGGGGCAACGCGCCGGCTGACCTGGCGAGGCGAGGTGAAGGGTGTGACGGTCGTTGATGATTACGCGCATCACCCGACCGAGGTCCGCATGACGCTTGACGCGGCCCGGCAGCGTTATCAGCCCCGGTGTCTGTGGGCGGTGTTCCAGCCCCACCAGTACTCCCGGACGCGAATCCTGCTGGATCAGTTCGCCGAAAGTTTCGCGGCGGCGGACGAGATCGTGCTGCCGGACATTTACTGCGCCCGGGATTCGCAGCAGGATATGCAGTCGGTATGTACACAAGATCTGGTGGACCGGCTTCGCCAGAAGGGCAAGCGGGTCACGTATGTGCCGGACTTCAACCGGATCGTTGATACATTGGTAGAAAACTGTCACGCGGGGGACCTGGTGCTGACCATGGGCCCCGGCAATATCTGGAAAGTCGCCGATGCCCTGGTCCAGCGACTTTGAAGCCATCTGCAGGCGGAACGTACCGCTGTCACAACTGACCTCGTTCCGGCTGGGGGGCCCTGCACGGTTTGTGTTCGGGCCGCGCAGTCACAGCGAGCTCGGCGGACCTGGTGCGCCGTTGCCAGGAGAGCGGTACGCAGTGGCGCATCCTGGGACGCGGCGCAAACGTGCTGGCTGACGACGCCGGCTTCGACGGGGCGATCATCCGCCTGTCCGACCCATTCTTTACGCGAACCGAGATCCACAAGAGCGCGGACCTGACGCGCATGCTCGTCGGCGGCGGTGCCGACCTCGGCGCGACGGTGCGATCCGCAGTCCGAAACGGCCTGGAAGGACTCGAATGCCTGGCGGGCATCCCGGCGACGGTTGGTGGCGCTCTGCGGATGAACGCCGGGGGGCAGTTCGGCCAGATCGGCTCGATCGTCAGCCGGGTTCTCGTGATGCGCCCGGACGGGCGGGTCCATTGGATCGACAAGATCCGCGCGGGTTTCCGCTATCGCAGCAGCAGCCTGGGTGACCTGGTCGTGCTGGCGGGTGAGTTTGCACTTGTGGATGAAGACGTCAAGGTGCTGCTGGACCGCTACCGACAGGTCTGGATCTACAAGCGACAGAATCAACCGGTCGCGCTGCCTTCGGCGGGATGCGTCTTCAGGAATCCGGAGGGCGGCTCAGCCGGGCGGATGATCGACCAGGCCGGCTGCAAGGACCTGCGAAGTGGCGGGGCACGGGTCTCCAACATGCACGCCAACTTCATCGTGGCTGAGGACGGCTGCACGTCGGCGGACGTGAAGCAACTGATCAGGATGGTAAAGGGCCGGGTCTTCGAGAAGTTCGGCGTACGGCTGACAACGGAGATCGAGATCTGGCCATACCGGGCGACGGCTGAGGCGGGGCTCAAGAAACGGTCGTGCGCCTGACAGATGGCAGTTATTCGTTACTGGAAGCGGTTTCAAGACCTCACACGGGCAGGCAACTGCCAGTGGCACCCCGAGACACGGGTCCTGAAACGGGCACCGGTTATTAGTGATTCATAACGGCAGGACGCGCAGGGACGTGCGGGAGGTACTGGTCTTGTATGGGGCAGCCCTCCTGTCATTGCCTTTCGTGGCGTGTCATTAGCTTTGGGTGGTTACTATGGATACGCTCGAGACGGCAGCCAGCGTTTCTGCCGGGAAGGACTCTACGTCTTCAACCATGACGAGACTGACGATTACAGTACTGGCAGGCGGGCCTTCCAGTGAGCGCGAGATCAGCCTGACCAGTGGCCAGGCGATCGCCCAGGCGCTTTCGGGGCGGGGACACACCGTCCAGCTGCGCGACATCTCACCTGAGGATCTGTCGGCCCTGGATGCCGACGCGGATGTCGTCTTTCCCGCACTGCATGGAACATTCGGCGAGGACGGCAAACTGCAGCAGATCCTCGAAGAACGTAACCTCCGATATGTCGGCTGCGGGCCCGAGGCGTCCGCCCTCGCGATGGACAAGGCGGCCACGAAGCGAGCGTGTTCACGGGCAGGCGTACCGACAGCCGAGTGGCAGCAGGTCTTCCGGCAGGAGTACGAGGTGTCCCTGCAGAACTGGGCGGGCAAGAGGGTCGTCATCAAGCCCGTCGACCAGGGCAGCAGCGTTGACACGTACATCGTCCCGGATGCGATCGGGCTGAGCGAGGCGGTCGATCGGCTCCTGTCCCGGTACGGCCAGGCACTGGTGGAACGGTACGTCGAGGGCACCGAGCTGACCGTGGGAGTGCTGGGCGGCGAGGCCCTGCCGGTGATCGAGATCGTACCGAAGGCGACCTTTTACGATTACCAGGCCAAGTACGTCGCGGAGGACACCCAGTACATCGTGAATCCGCCCTTGCCTGCCGAACTGCTCAAGCAGGTGCAGGACCTGTCGGTAACCGTGTTCAACACGATCGGCTGCCGGGATCTGTCGCGGGTCGACTGGCGGATCGAGGCGGCTACAGGCCAGGTGTACCTGCTGGAAGTCAATACGATGCCGGGATTCACGAGCCATTCCCTGCTGCCGAAGGCGGCCGCGGCAGCCGGCATCGATTTCGCGAGCCTCTGTCAGAGGCTCGTGGACATGGCGATGGCCCGATAACCTTGCCGTCCAGGGACCAGGGAGAGAGGCTCAACCCCGCTGTGGCCCGACTTACAACCGGTAATAACGCTTCATCCGTGCCCTGCCGATAACAGGGGTACAGGAGCGATTTGCTATCTTATGGCTAAGCGACGCAAGACCGATAAACCGAGACGCACCATGGCTGATCGGTTCCAGCACATGAAGCAGACGTGTACGTCGGCGATGTCAGCCCTCGTGCGGGTGACATACGTCGGCCTGTGGCTGGGACTGGCGGGCGGCACGATCTACGGGCTGAGCTGGTGCAGGGAGCGGACCCTGTCAATGCCGCAGTACAAGCAGCCGGCCTCGGTACGCCTGGAACAGCTACCGGCCTGGCTGGAGCAACCCAAGCACCAGTACATCCGCGACCAGATCCTGCAACGCGTAAAACTCGACCCCAGCAGCGACAGGTTCACCAGCGACACGCTGCCGAACAAAGTCGCCAGGAGCCTGGCGGGATCGAACTGGATCGAGCAGGTTGTCAGCGTCGCACAAGGATGACACGGCAGGGCATCCTTTGGCGCGCTGCCGGTATAGCGTGCCGACGGCATGGATCCAGCAGAACAAGAAATGTTATCTCATCGATGAACGCGGCTACCGTCTGCCGGGTGTTTATTCGGCCGGGCAGATCGCCGGCAGCAGGATGCCGATCATCTCCGGGGTAGCGGCCGAGCCGGTTGCGATCGGTGAGCCGTGGATCGGCCAAGACCTTCAGGCCGGGTTGAAAGAAGCGGCGATTCTGCCGTCGGTCATCCGGCAGCAGGTCGCGGCGATCGACGTCAGCAACTATACGGGCAGGCGAGATCCGCAGGCGCCGGATATCAAACTGATCACACGTGACGGCGGCAGCCGGATCTTCTGGGGACATGCCCCGGGCGAGGAATATGACGTCGAGCTGACGGCCGCATACAAGATCAAGGTATTGGAAGACAATCTCTACCGCTACGGCAGGATCGATGCCGGCAAAGCCTACCTCGACATCCGGACGGCACCTGCGTTTGAGCCGGTGCCGCGATCGGGATCGGCCAGCCTGGTGAGCAGGGAATAGAACAAACGGTACGGGCCTCGAGGCTGGTGGCCAGCGGCGTGGGGGTCGCCGCAGTCCAGACAGACGAGATGGGGTGCGTCTGCGGGCCTGCGTTGCGACAGCGGACGCTTCGGCTGGCATAAGAGGCGCAGGAGTATGATCTATGCGAATGCCAAACTGGTTGAAGCGTATGCGGCAGGGTTCAGGAAACGGGTCGACCGCGGACGATGCCGCAGATGCGGCCGAAAACATCGGACTCGGTAGCCGGGGTGGCTTCGGCCTGACTCGCTGGACCGCCGGCCGGCAGCAGGCAGTCGAAAAACTCCAGGCAGGCTACGATCGGCTGCTCGTCCTGTGCCAGAACATCGAAGACCACATGCAGTCGCAGCGTCAGCAGGGGCAGCAGGCGACCGAATCGCTCAGCCAGGCCTGAGTTCGTCGATCCAGGAAGTGCCGACCCTGCTGGGCCAGCTCAGCCAGCGCACTCGACCGCATCGCCGATCAGGCGGTGCAGGCGGCATCAAGCACCGACCGGCTCAGCGACGCAATCGACCAGTTGATCCCCGCCCAGAAGAGCCAGAATGACCTGCTGTCGTGCGTGCATCGGCAACTGTCCGAATCGTCGCAGACCAACGCCGCAGCTCGCCGAGGTCGTGGTGGAACTGAAGGGGGCGATGAACGTCCTGGCGCGGACCGAACAGGAACGCGGCCAGGTCTTCGCCGGGCTCGGCTCCTCTGATCCAGAAGCGCGACAACGACTTCTCCCAGATGCTCAAGGAACACACCCGAACCTTCCGGCTGGCCTGGGCAACCGGCATGTGTGTGGCGGTGGCGGCAGTGATTATTGCCCTGGTCGCACTCATCCGCTGACGAAGGCATGGTCTCTGCTCTCACCTCAGTAAAGATGTCTGGCAAGAATCCGGTTGCCTTGACCAGAACGTACTAATGTAGTGATTCAGAAGAACGCCGCCTTATGCGAGCCGCGACCGTAAGGGAGCGGTCCCGCAAGTCTGCATCCTGACCAACCGTAGCGGGCGTCCCGCAGGATGCCGCAATTGTGAATCACTACACTAGACCCAGACATAGCCTGCCGGGCTGCCAGGGGTCCGGGGTGGCATGATCCCGCGCAGCAGGACCATGGGGACTCGGCTGTTACGTCTTGGATTACGGATGCTCGGCTACTGTGCCTTTCGAAGTTTCTCGACCTGCCTGGTCAACCGGGAAACCTCCTTGCTCAAGTCCCGCACCTCCTTCTCGAGCTCGCCGATCTGCTGGCGAGAAGCGGGCTCAGCTTCGGCGCGGCGGTGCCGCGGCAGGACGAAGCCGGCCGCAGCACGGACATCGCACCTTCGCTTCAGCAGGCCGAGTAGCGGGAGACATCGGCGCGGGCTGGACGCCAGGGCCACCGCCGGCACCTCGACCACGACCGGCCCAGAACGGCCGGAGCGTTTCCTCATCACGAAGCGGGTAAACCTGGCCACCTGCTTCGACCGAAGCCGCAATGTAGTGCGATTCCGGAAGCCTTTCCGTGCGGAACACCGTGGCCTCGACACGTTCGCCGGGGGAAAGATGATCGACCATGTCCCTCAGGGCCCACGATGGTCCAAGATGGACTTCGACCTGCTCATCGTTGTCGGTTTCGAGAACAAGATGGACACCCCCCATGCCGCGACCCGGCGCGCCCGGATCTGCGCATCAGGTTGATGGACTGGATGGTGCCGGCGATCTTCTCCATCGGCGGATGAATGCCCTGCCTGGCAATGCCAGGCCCGCCCATACCCCTCTGGCCAAACGCCGGAAGTGCCAGAATCGCACACAATGCCCCGTTGACGCCAAGTAAGAGGATTGACTTGCTCATATCCTGCTCCTTGTTACGGAAATGGTGCGCCTATGCCCGTGGCGGGAACACACGCCGCTGCATTGCGATATACGATTGGTTGCCGCAAAGCCTTGATATGCAAGTCTAGCCCCGGGGAATGGCAAACAGCAACTTTTCGGCACAGTGAGGCATCCGGTCTTCGGGGAAATGCCGGTGTGCTTCGTATCGCTTGACAGCGGCTGTACAATGGCCTGATATCCCGCCCCCTGTGGTAGATGGACGGGAATTTGCCATGGAGGTTGCTCGCTATGTCCAGCACCGTCTACTTCGCCCCGACCAGCAATGACGAACCCCTCGATTCACTTTGCCGCAAGACCGACCTGTTGTTCGAGGGATGCGGAGGCGATAAGGTCTTTGGCGAGGGCGCCCTTACAGCCATCAAACTGCACCTCGGCGAGAAGCCAAACACCCAGTACCTGCACCCACAAATCGTCAAGACCGTGGTCGACCGCGCCAGGGCAGCAAAGAGCCGGCCGTTCCTGACCGATACGTGCACCCTCTACAACGGCAGGCGGTCCAACGCGGTAGACTATATGAATGCCGCGGCGGAACATGGTTTCACCATGGAGGCAGTCGGCGCACCGATCATTATTGCCGACGGCCTGATCGGCGGCAGCCAGGCCATGGTCCGCATCGACAAGAAGCACTTCAAGGAGGTGCCCGTCGCCCTCGATGCCATCCACAGCGAAGCGATGGTGATCATGACCCATGTGACGGGACACATGCTGGCCGGCTTCGGCGGCACGATCAAAAACATCTCGATGGGATTGTGCGGCCGTGCCGGCAAGAGAACGATGCACTGCGATTCACGTCCGAGCGTCGACCAAGGCAAATGTACTGCATGCGGCCGGTGCGTCCCGTGGTGCCCGGCCGAGGCGATCAGCGTGGCCAGCAAAGCGGCGATCGATCAAGACAAATGCCTCGGCTGCGGCGAGTGTTATGCCGTCTGCCGCAACGGCGCGATCTCATTTAACTGGGACGTCTCCAGCGATGACTTCAACGAGAAGATGGCCGAAGCAACGCTGGCGATCGTCAAGGACAAACCCGGTCGGGTGGTATATCTCAATTACGCCATCAAAGTCACCGAGCATTGCGACTGCATGGGCCAGGTCTGCGCCCCGGATCGTCGACGACCTGGGCATTCTGGCGAGTTTCGACCCGATAGCGCTGGATAAGGCCACAGCCGACCTGCTTCGCGAAAAAAGCGGCAAGGATGTCTTCGAGCAATACTGGAAGCAGTGCCGCTATCCGAGCCAGTTTGCCCACGGCGAAGCCATCGGGCTGGGTAAGCAGCATTACACGATCGTAGAGGTATGATCCCTGTTTGCGCCGTTGGGTGGCGTGGGCCCTGCGCGGCAGGACCATGGGGGTTGCCCGCTACGCCTGGATTGCAGGTGTTCCAAGGGCACCCATGACGCCCCCAACCCACACCAGGCATCGCACCCGGTCAGCCTGCCCGCTTGCGGGCCGCGTCAACCAACCCCGCAGGCACACATCGCCGCAAGTAACATCGCCTTACGCCTCTGCAACGATCCGGCGAGTGATCAGGCACGTCGGCCGGCTGCCAAGACGGATAGCCCAAAGGACAACAGGGGGGACATCAGGCGAGATCTTAACATTCTTCAGACCGGCGAGGATCTCCTCGGGGCGGCAGGCAAAAGCGCGTGTTTTGACCTCCGCCACGCGCCAGGTCTTCGTCCGCAGCAGCTGCTTGATCTTCTTGATCGACCAGGGAACCACGTCGAGCACCTCGTAGCGTCTGGCCAGGAGCGTGCCGTCGCCGGATGTCACGCTGCTCAGAAGCGGCAGATGCGGATCGACCAGCTCAGCGCCAGATGCGCAGCCAGGTTGCCGAGCAGCCCGGCGCGGACAACAGCCGGGTCGGGCTCATGCAGGATGCGGCCCGGAGACAGCGACGGACCGACTTCCGCTGAACGCACGGGCTCGTCACTGCCGAGGGTCTCGCTGAACTGCGTCTGGCCGGCAAGACTGCGAATCACCGTCGCGCTGCGGCGAGCAGCCGCGAGCCGACCAGCCCAGGTAACGGCCTGCTTGAGCGTACCGTTTTCGCTGATGAACTCCACCTCGTCCGCCCAGGCAAGAAGATCGAGGTTCACCGCCGGACTGAGCTTGCCGGCCACGTGTCGCTTTGCACATGTCAAGGCCTCAACCGCCTGCACCCAGTCGTCGCATTCGTCCGCGCGCATCCGCCTGCCACGGCCGTCACGCCGCGGCGGGTCAATGTGATACGCCGCCGCGTCGGGCACCCACTGCTCGATGTCGCTGGCAACGTGCCAGACGCGATGCCGCAGGCCAGCGTTTTCGGCATTGGCCCGCAGACACGCCAGCCGCGCAGCACTGCAATCCACACCGAGTACGCGACCGACCTGCTCGGCGATTGGCACCCCATCACCACCCGCCCCGCAGCATAGGTCGGCCACGAGTTCGCAGCCCACGAACCGCTTCGCCTTGTGCCGCGCCACCGGCTCGGAGGTCGCCTGCTCGAGCAGGTCGGCGGAGTCGAAGAACATGCCGTCCGCCCTTCTGAAGCGATCCCTGGCTCGTACGCGAAGGGAGTTCAAGACCAGCGCCGCCGAAACCAGGTCAGCCGGGAAGCAACTGCGGAGCCGTTCGACGGTGGCCGGCTGAACCGGCTGATTGGCCATCTGCCGGGCCGCGGCGAGCACCTGACGCCCCTGCGGGGTCAGCAGCAGGCTGGATATTCTGGAGACTGAGACTTCCCACGGACGCACGGCTCCCGGGCTCGACGTCAAACAACCACAACCTGTCGCCATCACACCAATACAAGCCATACGCTACCAGAAATACCAGAGGCGGCAAGCAGCAGGCTACCCCCGTCAGCCGGGCAGATGATGCGGCACGGGCACAGCGGAATCCTATCAGCATGGTGCCCAAGGCGCAAAAAAGGACGCCGAGGTTGCCTTTCGGCATCCCAGACGTCCTTGGGAGGGAGGGGAGGTTCGGTATATTCGGAATTATCTTCCTACATTAAGCGGCAAGAATACCTTCTTCAAGCGTCTGCCGCAACTTCTCCAGTGCCTTGTTCTGAATCTGGCGTACACGTTCCTTGGTCACGCCGATAATCGCACCTACCTGCTCTAATGTCATCGGCTGAGCCTGCTCCGAATCTAAAGCGTCCAGAGCAAATCTTGCACGAATGACTCTTTTTTCTACGTCATTGAGGTTCGCAACGTTCTCCGTGAGGATGGATCGCAGCTCATCCACACAAAATTCCTCGACCTCCTGACGCTTCCTTTCGATGAAGTCGCTCTTTTCGAGAGCGGGGTCGAACTCCGTCGGGAACCGGCTGCGATAGCGGCTCGAACGGATCGCGACCCGGCTGAACGACTTCAGGATCGCCCGGCAGGCGTAGGTGCTGAACTTGAAGCCCCTTGCTGCAATCGAACTTATCGACGCTGCGCAGCAGGGCCATGTTGCCCTCGCTGATCAGTTCGGAGAAGTCGACGCCGGTCAGTTTGGTTCGCTTGGCCATCGCCAGCACCAGCGGCAGGTTCGCCTGCACGATCTGTGCCCGCGCGGCGTTGGCGATCTTGAACCACATCAACAGCTGACGCATCTGGGAGATCGGCAACTTCTTAGCCTTATGGGCCTTAACGATACGGAACACCTTGCACCGGGCGAAGTTGAAACGCTGGAAGAGCTTCTGCTCCTGCTGGGCTGTCAAGGTCGCTACGCTCACCCGCTCCACCGCTTCGATATCCGAATCGGTGACAAACGTCGGCATCGGGGCGAAGTGGCCGGCATCCAGGCGAATCGCACCCGGATCCTCGCCGAACAAGGCCTTTTCCGTTCCGCGATTGCGGAAGGTCGGGTGATCGATGTACTCGACGGGCTCAGTCATCGCCCGCATCAGCAATTCAGCATCCTCGGGACTGAACTTCGCCAACTCCCTCTCTGTGGGCTTGACCAGGTCCGGGTCATAGTTCCTGCAGCGGGACTGTTTCTTGTCTTTGGTCGCATTTGCTGCCATTTTTCTCGCGCCTCCGTGGCTTGTTCTGACCGGCCACACTGCCCGGTTGCCAATTTGCTTCGAATTACTTAACAAGACGCGCCAGCCACACTCATTCGTCTTGTATCTATACGTAAATAGTACCGTTTTGGTTCTGTTTAGGGCCTCAATCCGTTCGGCCTTGTCTCAATCTCTCGATTTACCCGCCCTTTCCGTCAGAACCTTGCCTTGTTCGATGTGGCGTTTGCTTTCGTTGCCTGTATTTTCTACGGAGAACTATACATCGCGTTCGCAAAACCGTAAACCTGAATGGGCCCTCAAACTTACGTAAGGTTATCCCCTATGTCGAACAGCAAAACGGGCCTTCGACTCAGGGTAAAACCCGCAGTGATTCAGGCACAGCATCTCAAAGTCGGCCATTTGATTTGGGTCGACGACCGCCATCCCTGAGGCAGCGTTTTCCGGTCGTGGAACACTACCGACAGCCGACATGGCGGGGGTGCAAATGATGACACCAGCGGCCCCCCGCGCCCCCGCTTGCGGTGGCCACATCCGTTCCCCTGCCCGCATGCGGGGCTCTTACGGCAAACCCTAGTGACAAGACCTGACATCCCTTGCAAGACTTTGCATCTTTCCTGGAGTTTCATTATCCCCTCCACGCGCAAGGAACCGATATATACACTAGCCCAACCCTAATGACAGGACCTGACGCCCCTCAGGGGCCTTAAGGCCCGTCTTAGTGTCGGTATTGGCCGGTTCAGTTTCAGTGCAGCAACTCCCATAGATGTAGTGACTCAAAAGCAACTTGCGAGGGCTTCGAATTCCAAGGCTTTCGCGGTAAACAACATTGGCGGCGTCTGATGGGTCAACTCCCCAAGTCCCCCGACCGGCCCACGGACGCCGCCGGTTATTTTCAGAAATGTGCTTTGTTCAAATCTATTAACCGTAGGCGGTTGCGCGGCGCGGAACGTACCTTGCTTCCCTTGAGCCTCCGCTTTGACGGCTAGCCCGGCGCGGCCCGCCAGACGGGCTTCGTGCTGTCGCGAGGCGAGGTGGCGCGGGTCCGACTGGAAACGATGTAGGGGGCGACGAACCGACGGATGAACGGTTCGCTGGTGCTGTCGGTGTGGCCGCCTGCCCAGCCATAATCCGCATATTCAGGTCGCCAGGGGATATTGACGACCCGGCCGGGCACCCCGCGCCGGCAAGACCGACCAGGCCGGCGGAATCGTCGAACGTACCGTCGATCGTACCGAGGAGGCGAACGGCACCGTCGAGGATGGGATCGCTGCTGCTGTAGAAAACGAAAATCCGGCCTTTCATATGACGGAAGGCCTTACTCACGTCGTAGGTACTCGACAGACTGGAGCCGAGAAGGACCATATTGCTGATCCTGGTGCCGGGCGGCAGCGCCTCGACGGCCCAGACGGCAACGCCAGTTCCGGCGGAAAGCGCGATGATGTTGACGTCGTTGTCGGGATAGACCTTAAGGTAGTTGCGGATCTTGTCAGCCAGGACGGCTGCGCGAAGATGAGCGGCGGGCCGGTTAACCTGATCAATGGCCGGGTTAAAGGAAGTCGTCCAGATGTAGGCTTCGTAGCTGCCCTGATAGCCAGCGGCCTTAAGTCCCTTACCGACGGTGGTAACGCCGAAGCCCCAGTTGCCGGCGCCGTCGATGTAATAAGTCTTGCCGAACTCGGCCCTGCGGTCGTGCAGACCCCCGGAAGCGCAGCCCATGAGGGCAGCGACGACCCATACAGCAACAAAACCGGCTGCAAATCTTGCGCGCATCGGACGGTCCTCTCCCGCTAATGCCTTGCGGCTGAAATTGCTGCGAAATGCCAGCATCGCTTCAGGGCGGTAATTTAGCCGAACCAACTGCGACTGACAACGGATACCACATGCTAGGCGCGGTGCGCGGGGTAAACGCTGCGGCACCCGGGGCCCTGAAAAACCGGCGCCGCGCCGGCGCCGCGCCGATGCCGCGCTGACGCAGGGCCGATGCCGGGCGGGTACCGAACCGATGCCGGGCCGGTGCTGCGCCGATGCCGGGCGGGTACCGAGCCGATGCCCGGCTGGTGCCGGGCCGGTGCCGGGCTAGTTCGGCACGCTCATCCGCCAGACCCGCGGGGAGATGAAGTCCGGTGTTACGTGGCCGTTACGATAGAGGTCGGAATAATCCCAGGGTGTGCGGTCGCCGGTGACTGGATCCTCGTTCTGCTGCGGCGAGTGGGCGCAGTAGGATCGGTCGATCAGATACATGTATTCGCGCTGGCCGAAGGACTCATTCCGCTGCCAGTCGCCGCCGGCATCGTAGATCGGTCTGACGATCTCGACCCGGATCGTGGCCATGTAGTTATCGCTGCGGGTGGTCAGCAGGTTCATGTTGCTGGCGAAGCGGCGCAGGTACTGCTGCGGCATCCGGGGGGCGTTGCCGGCGTTCTGCCAGAAACCGCCGAAGCCGGGATCGGCCGCATTCTGAATGTTGCACAGCTCGCCGAGTTGCTCGAAGCCCAGGAAGGCCATCGTCTCGTCTGGATGGCCGACCCCAGGGTCTGAGTCGCGTACCGGGATGCCGCCAGGCACTACTGCGGTGCGCCGGCTACCCGGTGGTACGCTTGGATACCAGCCCATGGGCGTCTTGTCGCGGTACTGAAGCAGTCGGTTCCAGAATGTGGTATCGGCAGGCACACCCGCTACCGGATCCATAGACAAGAGCACTCGCTTCCCTTCGGCATCCGCGAGATTGTCGAGATCGTTCGCCTCATCCGGCGTGATGGTGTTGACGTTCAGTCTGCCGGGCACGCGGATCTCGGCGGGGTCTGGCACGCCGTTTGCAAAGTCGATGGCGCCGTTGCCGTCATTGTCTACCCCGTCCTGGGTAAAGTCGTTGACCGTGACGAAATCCATAAGGGCCTGGAAGACGCCGGCCAACTCTGCCTGGTTGTCCACGGCGACACTGGCACCTGAATTGCCGCCGGTAAGATCGTTGCACCGACGGTTAAAGAGGGCAGGTCTGGCAAGGGGCTGATTCTTGAACCGATCAGCTTCACTGAGGCCAGTGCTAAGCGTCGCGTCAGCCAAGGTATGGCCTGTTGTAGTCCCTCGATCCACTGGCACGGGCCCGCCAGTGAACACGAACGACTCGTCGCCGTTGACTCTGTGGACTTGCTCAGGCACGCCATACGGGATAAGAGCCAGGTCTGCCGGGCTCAAAAGTTGGCCATAGCCGGCGATCGGGACCGCGGGATTCGGCCCGTAGGTAGCATAGGTCCAGGGATTATCACTGTCAGGGATGCCATTGGGACTGCCAAGCGTGTCGAGACCGTCAACACGGTTCTGCCAGTATTGGTAACACCAGAACCCTGTTTCATCATCGTCGCGTCGCGCCACGTCGAGGATCGTTTCCCCGGTTCCCCCGACAACGAAATCCGTGAGAACACCGGTCGGAATGTTGTCGTAGATGGCGAAGTCGACGGTACCGCTGGTACCCAGAAGATCCGCACTGTCAGGCGAGTAGCACAGTTCGACGACAGGGTCGGGGGCATCGGACGTCGCCTTGGCCAAGATAAGGCTCGGGTCGGTAATCTCCAGGTCGGGATAGACAACTCCGACGGGCAGGCGATCGATCACGAGGCGGGCCTTGGGCTGTAGATAACCCTGAAGCGGCACAACAGTGCTCTGGCTGCCATTCCGAACGCGGATGTACCAGTTTGTCAGATCCAGAGACACAGTAGGCTTATCCGGATCCTGCCACGGATTGTACAGTTCGATGGCGTAGTTGTTTTGCGGAGGAATGTTCGTGTCGGCCGCTTCGGTCTGGTCTTTGATGTCGCACCATGCTTCCGTAAAGAACGGACAGCGCGTCACACCATAGTAATACTTGCCGGGCCAATTGTTATCACTCCTG
Organism: uncultured Planctomycetota bacterium; assembly: GCA_963787325.1. Taxonomy (GTDB): domain Bacteria; phylum Planctomycetota; class Phycisphaerae; order UBA1845; family JANYLN01; genus CAWBCK01. The sequence continues at coordinate 2,185,080 of CAWBCK010000005.1, read as the reverse complement.
AGCCAGGGACAGAGACCCTGGTTCGCCGGGTTACTCGTCAACACCCGCGGAACATTGGACGTGGGTGTGACGGCAGAAGCGAACGCAGTGATGGCAGGCAGGTAGACATAATCAAAGGTACTGCCACCCTTGCGCCGATTCACCAGATAGGCCAGATAGGCCTGAGCGCCGCCGGGGACGTTTGCCCAGTAATCGTACCAGGGTTTCTCGTCCAGGCGAAATCTGGCGGGGCACAAAACGGCCGGATCCTTGCCCGTTCGTTGAATTGAGACTACGTACCTGTCGATGTCGTATACAGTGATCGGTTCCCCGCAAAAGCCCTGCAGGTTGGCGATATACTGGTCGGCAAACGCGGCAATCCCTTCGTCTGGCACAGTCGTGTATAGCGCATGCGTGAAGGCCGCGTCGATGGCATTACGCAGTTGCTCGGGCGAAGCGGTGTTTACATCCAATCTCCGGTAATCATTGTCCCCGGCCGGGTGCTCGCCATACGGGCAGAAGTCCAGTGTCCAGGAATAGGTGGTCAGGAAATTGCGGTAGTCCGCAATGTTTGTGAAGACACCCAAACGCTCCAGACGAGTAGCGGAGGGAAACCCTCGGGGGGACATCAAGTCGAAAGTGGCATCGGCCCCAAAGGGGCGATCCTGCTCCTGGGCGGTGGTGGGGTTGGCCGTCGCCGGAGGGGCCATGAGGCGCCGCGCCAGGCCATCAGGGTCAAAGGTGGAAACATTGTCTGGTATGCCATCCGGCGGATAGGCACGATGCCACAGTTTCCCCGACACCTCAAGGGCAAGCGAATTGCTGAGCCTTCCAACGTTGCCGTACCCGCAGGTCTTGGGATCACCGTGATCGGCGCAGCCGAGGAGCCCCGTCAACTCCGGGGTTATGATCTCGGCATACTTGCCCATGAACGGCCCATAGGGCCAGTCTACTCCGCTAAAGCCATATCGGCCGGGATAGGTTGTGTTCCCGTTGTTCAGCAGGGCAAAAGCTGCATTTCCCAGAAGCGCCTTCAGGTTCATCTCGCTAACAAACCGGCCGAAGACTTCATCCCCCAGAGCCAGATTGCCCAGGCTGAAATCGTACCCCGGCGGATACCCGCGGTAGACGTCCGTCAGGCTGTTCGCCCCGGAGATCGGGTTACGGGCAACATTGAGGTTCACACGGTTGGAGGTGTCCTCGACGCGGACGGCAGCGCGGAGGTAAAGGCCGTTGCCCAGCGGGGTCCAGAACTGCCAGGGGGTGTCCTTTACATTCGGACCGACAGGATTGCCAAGGGTGGTGGCGGTGCGGTCGGTGGCATCACCCTTTACATAATCGCGAGGCACCTGCGTGTCGGTATTAGCAGCGAGGATGGACGGATAGTCCGTCGATCCGTAAGGGGTGAAGGCCGGGTGATCCCACCGGTTGTTCGTTGAATCATAGGAAGAGCTGGTCAGCCAGAAGTCCGGACAGATGGCGGTGTCCCAGCTGGCCGGGGCCGTAACGTCGGTGACTTTGACCGGATCGGGCGAACTCGTGCCGGCCTTGAGGATGTACCGGCCGCCCGGGTAATCGAAGGGGGCATCAGGGCCGGGCATGTAAACGTGCTGGCCGGAGGCGTCGTTATACGTGTAGGTAGCACCGGGACGCAGCGTATAACGGCCCGTGCCGTCGTCATCGTAGTTCAGCGGCTTGTCGTCGAAGCCCCAGAGGTCGGCGACCATGCAGTTCTGGATGTACTGGGAGAGGCCTTCCGCGTAAAGGTCCATGCGGACATAGTCGACCGACGCGGTGGCGGCGTCCTGGTCGAACCGGCTGGAGGTCAGAAACAACGCAGCGAAGACCGCCAGCATCATCAGCAACGCCAGGGCGACCATCAGGGCTGAGCCGCGACGGTAACGGCTAGACAAGGTGACATGGTGACACGGTGACATGGTGACACGGCTACGGCTAGACACGCTGACACGGCTACGGCGGGGCTGAGTGCTGAGTGTTGAGTGCTGAGTAACGGCGATGCGGGGGCGGCTGGCTGCGCCGCCGGGAGCCGCGCTCGCAGATGCCCGCCGGCTCGTGCGACCAACCGGGCCTTGTGAGTCATTATTCTTATGGACGGTTCTGCGATTCATATCACCGTTCATCTTCTCATGGTGGGTAAGGCCCACGTTTCGGTTCGGGCTTGCCCGGCCATCCAAGTATTCGGGCAAACCAAGTGGCTGGCCAGCGGGCTTACGAGCCCTGCCATGCGATCGGCAGCCACTGGTCGACGGTAATCGGGTCCGGCGTACGCTTCTGCGGGTCGTATACCTCGATCCGGACTCGTAACGCTACCGGGTACAACAGCGGCGTCGGCGTTGCCTGGGTCAGGTTCGACCGGTTGGCAGTCCAGATGTAGGCGAACTGCATCATCGGCAGTTGCTGACCTGAGGCAAGGGTGATCATGCCCAGATCCCTCGTTGGGGACACGCCATACGTGGGCGATGTCGGCGGCGCCGGCTCCTGGTCGTAGTCATACTTCGGTGACAAATCGGTGACGGCACCGGTTGTGGCCTGGCCGATTAGCGCCTTGCAGCCAAGGATTGCCTTGGGCGGTACTGTCATCCGTTTGCGGAACGATGGTGCCGTCGGACAGACGGACCTGGAAGCGGATGCGGACGCAGTGCGGCAGTAACAGCCTGCTGCGGGCGACCTTGGTGTCGAAGGTGGCCCGGGCACTGTTGTCACGGAGTCGCGGCGCCCACAGCAACGCGGCCCAGTTCCGGTTGCCCGCGGTCAGCGAAGCATCCAGCCAGCGGTTCAGGTCCGAGAGTGTGTAAACATTGAAAGGCGCGCCAGATACTGTGTTGCGCAGTAATGCGTACTCGTTGTCCATGCCGTCGCGCCAGGCAAACTCATTGGCAAAGCCAGTCTGTCCCGCGTAGTCAGCGGCCGCGTCCTCCACGTGCAGCACTGCCTGGCGGGCCAGGTCCCACATTATCGCCGGATGTGAGTCGAAGGCCTGCGGCCAGTTGGTCGTGCCGGCAGTGGACGGACAGGCAAAACTCGTCCCTGCCAGAGACGGAAGCCATGCTTTGTCCGGCGCGTCGTGCGTCCAGAGGGACTGGCCATAATAGATGCGGGCGCTTGCTGCCTTGATTGGCTGGCTGAAGCCCGGCGGGATGCCCTGCAGGCCGTCGAACGGGCCGTTGCTGACGAAGGCGATGCGGTCGGCCCAGAGGCGCTTGGCGACCGGCTTGATATCATTGGGACCGGCGAAGACTCGTGCGCCTGCGGCGACAGTCGGATTGGCCGGATCATAGGTGCCATAGTCGCGGTTGAGCATGATGAAGTAGCCGGTGCTGTCGATGTTGTTCAGGTCGGCGGCGAGGGTGTTGACTGTCGTCCGCAGTTCGGCGCGGGTCTCGGCGGACCACTTCGTGATGCCGATCATCTTGCGAACCTGCACGAACAGGCCGGCTACGACGCCGGTGACGATGACCATGATCGTTACCGCGACGAGCATCTCGGCCATTGTGAAGGCGGAACGGGAACGGCTGACAAGGTGACAAGGTGACAAGGTGACAAGGTGACCGGGACGGCTACCGATCCCCGGCTCCTGACCCCCGACGCCCGACTCCCGACCCCGGCGCGCAGTTGCTCCTTGTCTCCTCTTCTCCCTGTCTCCTCTTCTGATTGTCCGGCTGTTCGTCATGGCAGGTCCGCCTGCTTTGTGACAATCGTCGGGAAGACGGCTATCGCGTTGGGGTTGAACCAGAGCGGCAGCGAAGATTCAAAGGTCGTCGACCTGGGCGAAGGAAACAGAGTCCGGTCGAGTCGGACCCAGTCCCGGCCGACGTCCTTGATCTGATAGACGTTCTGCCAGGCGTCGACCACGATACCGCCGCGCCGGATCCGACCGGCAGTGATTGCACTCTGCAGCAGCGTAGAGCCATTGCTGTCAGAAATCACATCGTTCTTGGAGGATTTCGCGGTGTCATTCGCAATAGGCAGTGTGCCCGCGTTGTCTGTCGCGGGGATGCGGATCGGAGCCAAAAGGCTGGCGGGCCCCCATTGGCCAGTGTAAGCCTGCAAAGCAGCGTTGGTATCGCCCGCATCAAACTGCCTTTTGTAGAATGTCGGCGGCTCAATGCGGTTCTGCGTCCTTGTAATACTGCCGGCTCCGGCGTCATAGGTATAAGCAAACTGCTGCGGCACTTTGCACGCGACGATCAGCACGTGGTACGTTCTGCGCGTGATGTGATCGAGGCGTACGGCGTCCAGCCGGTTGGGCGTCCAGCTGCTGCCGCCCAAGGGGCTGGGATAAGCACTGGCCGGGTCGTCGTACATCTGGCGGTAGAAGGCATACCAGTAGTAACGACGGTCGGCCGGATAGACCCACTGAACGTTTTCGTAGACGTTGGCGCCGTCGAAGCGGTAGCCCCAGATGTCAGTAAAGGACACCGGGGTGCCGCTGACATACGCGGCGTGACCGAGTGGCAGCGCCTCGTTCTGCGGCGCATCGTCGGCATAGGTGGGGTTCGAGCTGCCCGGCCCCTCGGCGTACTGCGATATCGGGTAGATCAGTTTCGCCCGCAGGTCGGGCCATGGGTCGCCGCTGGTTGGGTCGGTGGTCATGCTGCCATCGAGCAGACCCATCACTAACGGCTGGCCGGCGTACCGGTCGGCCACGCCGCTGAAGAGCGCGACCAGATTGGTCGGGGACCAGTCGGCAGCGGGCCGGGTGTACATGGCTGTGACCTTCGTGATCTGCGTTAAAGCGTGCTGGGCGATCAGGGCGGCGCTGGTGGAGTCCTGGGTCTTCTCGCCCTGCTTGATGCCTACCGGGAAGGCGGCCGCCAGCAGAATCAGGCCGATCCCCAGCACCATTACCGCGAAGATGACCTCGGCCATGGTGAAGGCATTACGGCAGACAGGGAGACAAGGAGACAAGGAGACACGGAGACGGGAACGACAGTGGTTAGTGGCCAGTGGCCAGTGGTTAGTGACGGCGGAACGGATGACACGGTGACATGGTGACATGGTGACATGGTGACCACCTGCAAGGCGGCTGTGGTCCGTCGCCGGGCCTTGGGCCCTTATCGCTGAACCCCTTGTCGTCGGCTGTTGAGTCACTGGTTGGCCTCCATCGAGAGCGGCAGGCCGGTGTAGGGACTGATCATCAGCAGGTTGTCCGACCGATTGACATACGCTTGCTGGGCGGCGGGGCTGGCGCTGAGGCTCTTGAACTTCTTCGTGTCGTAGATGCACAGGCCGCCGGCGGAATACGTGCTGCCGACAGGATTGCCGCCACTGTCGAACACCTGGTCTGTAACAAGATTGTTATTCGCACCAGTCGTATCGTACTGGCAGTTGTAATCGACCAGGACTGTGGCGAGTTTGCCGTCCTGACTGAAAACGATGTAAAAATCCTGGTAAAACGGCAGCATTGCCGCAGGAGAGGCCGGCGGAACAAACTCATTGCTGACGTCCACGGTATAGGTCGTATAAGCGGGATCACTGCCCGGCTGACAGATCCCGATGCTGTCCGGCAGGACGATCGGATCATGGTCGTTCGGCCAGACGAACTCGACCGCATTGGTGGCCGGATCGCTCCAGCGGGCGACCTCCAGCCGCATGGTCATCTTGTTCGTGGGGATGTGCGGATGAGTCGGATCGGACCAGGCAAGTGCAGTAGGGTCCCACGTGTGGCCCCAACGGAAGAAACTCTGGTACACGGGAGCGGAATCGCGAAACACGTGCAGGGCGACCATGGTGCGATCGCGGACGGCACGGGTCCGGGCGGCGGTCAGGGCGGCGAAGATGTCGGACCTGGCTCGCTCCAGCTCGATGTCCTTGGCCATCGTGGTAAACGACGGCACGGCGACCGTCAACAGCACTGTGATGATCGCGATGGTCACCAGCAACTCCGTCAGGGAAAAGGCGGAACGGCGGGAACGGCAGACAAGGTGACAAGGTGACAAGGTGACATGGTGACCGGTACGGCGGTGGCTAGTGGCTGGTGGCCAGCAGCCAGTGACAGCAACGGCGCGGCCGCGACCGTCTGAATGAGACCGTCGTGCCTGATTTGCTGACTGTTCTGTGCACTGGGCTTTACGCATGCCTGGCTATCACCTATTGGGCTGTGCCCACCTGGATAACAATGTCGTCGCCATGACCCTGCTTGAGGGTGACAGGGTCAGGATAATACTGATTCCCGTCATCCGTATCGTGCCAGGACGCGCCATCCGTCCCGAAGCCTGCCCCGGCTGGCCATCCCGGCCCATCGAGATCAGCAGAACGCGGTTGTTCAGGTTTTGTGGCAGTAAGGGGTAATTCGCCTGGGCACTCGCGGGACTGCGCGGACGAATGTACTGAATCGGGTTGCCCCAGGGGTCGCGGACGGTGTACATCTGGCGGAATTCGCCGCTTCCTGGCGGATCCTCTACCGTGCAGGAAGCACCGTTTATCGTAAGCGGGACCAGCACTTTAGCCGGCAGATTCTTCAGCAAGTCGCCAGCGCTGGAGCGATATTGCAGGCAGTAGATCAGGGTAGCGACGGACTGATCGGCATTGGGCAGGCCATCCACCGTGGGAAACGCAACGGAAGGAGTCAAGCCAAGGTCAGCCAATCGCATCGGCGGATAGTCATGATTCTCGTTGTAGTAGGCATCGGTGGCATCTGCCAGCGTTTGAACAATCGCGCTGGCGGCGTGCTCCTGGGCACGGCGGGTCACGGCGATGTAGGCGGAGGTACTGATGACGGCCAGGATGGCGATGATCGCGATGACCACCAGCAGCTCGGGAAGCGAGAGGCCCCGGCGGCTCATCGGGCCGGGGCTGCTATGCGTAGTTGGCTGCATCTGGTATCGCTTCACTTCATCACCCTGTTGGCCGGTTCGTGGCATCGGTTGAAACTCACCCTCCGCCGGCGATCGCTATTGCCGGAAGTTTGTAATGTCGTCAGCAGTAAAGTACTCGCCATCCGGGCCGGGACTGATCAGGATGAAGGTGCTGCCGTTGTAGGTGCGCCCAGGTCTGGCCGGCAGCAGCCGGGGGATGGGAAATCCCATAATCGAGACTGCCTGCCTCCGTGATCCGGGCGGTTGGTGCAATGGCGTTGTCGACGTCCACTTTGCCAGGATACTGGCCGTACAGGGGATGGCGGTGGCCCGGCGTGGCGTTGTCATAGATTGTTGTCGGGTCAATCCCCGCCGCGGCAGATGCGGGATCCGTAATCGGGAAGTTATCCTGATAGCTGAAGATCTGCCACGAATTACTGCCCGCCGGCGTGAGGTTCGCCCGGTAGTAGAGGATCGGGGCGCCCTGCTCGGCTGCACCCGTAGTGAGTCTGTGGGCACTCAGCCGCGAAAACCGACTGGCAAAGACCGTCTGGTCGACCGGGACGTTGTTCCAGTTGCAGTATGTGAGTGTCTGCTGCTTGCTGCTGGGGTCGTAATAGGGGCCGTACACCTTGTCTTCGCTGGTGTATGGGGAGTCGAAACTCTTCAGGATACCTCGATGCGTCAACTCTCCGCAGGGATACACCCAGTTGGCCGGGTCAGCATCATTACAGCCCCCTTCCGGCGGAGGCGTCCAACCAGCATCGGCGAGCGTGTTGAACCCGCTCATGGCGGCAAAGACCTTCGCGGCACCGGTCAGGGGAAGCCCAATTCCTGTCCCAACAATTGGCGGCGGCGGCCAGGCGACGTCCGTGCTGGTCACAGCAGGGGCCCACGCGCTTGCCGGGTACTCATGGAAGACCTCGTTATACGACTCGCAGCCCATGGCGATCTGGTTGATCAGACCGGCGTCGGCGGCTGAGAGGGCACTGAGACGGGCACGGTTGAGGACCGGCATCAGCAGGCCTACGAGCAGGAGAATGATCACCACGACCACCATCAGTTCGACCAGCGTGAAGGCATTGTGGTGTCGGCGAGTCCAGTTCGTTCCGTGACCTGCCATCATCCGTGCACTCCTGTCAAGGCTAGTGGCTGGTGACTCGTAATCACTCGTCGCTAGTACTCGTCCGGCCTTTGCCCCGCGGCTTGGCGCTGCTTTTCGGCGTCGGCCGGTTGTCATTGTCCACCTGTCCGTCGACCGGCCCTGGTGCCGCTGCGGGCATTATACGGGCCGGCTGCAAAGGGGTGCATTGTACCGGCAAAGCGGGCGATTGCCATATTACCTATATATTGCGGCATACAACCTCCGATTATTGACGTAACTTCTTTTGCCGTCGCAAGTAATATATACGTCCCCGGCGGCCGCAGGAACCGCACGCGGTGTGACCGACCAGGCGATTGCACGCCGGCTGAAAGGGTAGACAGTTAGCGGCTGACGACAGGGCGGGCGACAGTGGCTACTGTTCAGTGGTCAGTAACGACAAACGACAGCGGCAAGTGCCGGGTACCGAATGCCGTTACTGGCTACTGGCCGCTGGTCACTGGTCACCCGTCACTGCCGTAATCACTTTGCCGCAACGGGTTTGGCTGGTGGGATTGACAGTTTCGCCGGGCAGCCGTAATGTGAGGGACCAGACATGAATGAGTCTGAGCCCGGGTGGCGGAATTGGCAGACGCGCATGGTTGAGGGCCATGTGGGGTAAAACCCGTGCTGGTTCGATTCCAGTCCCGGGCATTTTTATGCGCCAGACGACGATAGACCCCTACGGATAGACGGCGAACAAACTGCGGGAGAGCAAAAGGACGGCAGGCCCCTGCGCGAACGCCGGCAAACAAGCCCTTTCGGTATCTTCCTTTACCGGCGGCACCTCTTATCTTGTCACCGTGTCAGAATATCAGCCGTACTCAGCTCATCGCCCAGCGGATGTGCGGGTGGCTGGTGGCAGTCTTGTAGCCGATAATCTGCTTGATCTGGGCAATGGCAGACCGCATGCCTTCCATTCTGGGATGAATCTCCAGGGCGCGACGATAGGCGTTCAGGGCATCCATGGCCCGGCCTTGTGCGGCCCGGCAGTGCCCGAGGCCGGCGATCGCGCCAAAATGGACACTATTTAGAGTTAATGCCTGTTTGTAGTCTTCAGCGGCGCCTGCGTAGTCTTCGGTGACGAAGCGAGCGATGGCTCGCTGATTGTACGCTTCGGCATAGGTTGGGGAAATGCTGATGATGGCGTCGAGCTCGGCAATCGCTTCCTCACAACAATCCTTTTCCTGCAATCGAATCGCCTTGCAGAGCCGGGCGTGAAGATTGCTGGGGGCATTTCGCAGCCAGATAGCCCAGAGGGCGTTTTCCGCCAGGTCGGCCGTGGCCGCGTCGCTGCTGTGCAGGACGCTGGCGAGGGGCAGGTTTGACCGCATGGTACCGACGTGAGCGAGGGCCCAGGTAGCAGCCCGAACCACGGTCAGATCGGAGCAGGTCAGCAGGGCGATCAGGGCCGGCTCGTTCCAGTCCGTCCGGCGAAGATGACGGGCCAGAGCAATTACATCTCTGCTTGTCATGAATGGCTTGATGTCTTGGATAAATTGCCGGCCTTTGGCCGTCAGGGAGCAGAAACCCGTAGCAGATTGCTGAGGCTGGGCATCAGCCCGTTCCAGGGGTAAACTCACAATCGGACCCACCTTTGCATCGTGATAAAACCTGCCGCCGTAATCGACGGCCACACCCCGTAAACGACAGAACTCAGGAATTTCCCTCATGGTGCTATCAGCGTTTTGCCTAATGGTAGGTTCACAATTCCCACAGGTCAATCCGGGCAATTTGCCCCGGGCACAATCAGTGAAAATCCGTAGTCTGGCCGCTGTTTCTGGCTTCAGGACCGGCAGTTACAGTTAACTGGAAATCACGGGAACAGCCGGCTTGACGAAAGGTAGCGTTGCGGCGACGATTCTGAATTGGGAAACTCAGGGGCCAACGCTCTTGCAGGAAGAAGAGGTCTGCCCCTGAGAAGTCCGGCAAATCCGGACAGTAGAACGTGTCTTAAAGGGCTCTGGCTGGCGAAGAGCCGAGGGCTCTGCCCCTCGTGTCCAAATTGGAGGTCCACATGGAAAAGGTACGGGTATTGGCGGCGGACAAACTGGCCCCCGATGGTCTGGCAATCCTGCAGGCGGACGACCAGGTAGAGGTCGATGTCAAGACCGGCCTTAGTGAGGACCAGCTGGCGGAGGTCGTGGGCAATTACGACGGAATGATCGTGCCGCAGCGGCGCGAAAGTGACCGCCAAGGTGCTGGCCAATCCCGGCCGACTCAAAGCGGTCGCGCGGGCCGGCGTCGGCGTCGACAATGTCGACGTACCGGTGGCGACGGCTGCGGGCATCCTCGTTATGAACACGCCGGAAGGTAACACGCTCAGCACGGCAGAGCTGACGCTGGCGCTGATGCTGTCGATGCTGCGGAACGTACCTTCAGCCACGGCATCGCTGAAGAATGGCGATTGGGAGCGGGGCAAGTTCACCGGCCACCAGGTCGCAGGCAAGACACTGGGCGTGCTCGGCCTGGGGCGGATCGGCACGGCGGTAGCCGCCCGCGCACTGGCGATGAAGATGAACGTCATTGGCTTCGACCCGTTCAAGACGAGCGGCAGGCGCCGCTGGAGGGGCGGGTACGGCTGGCGAAGGATCTGGCCGAAATGATGAAGGAAGCCGACGTCCTGACGGTGCACACGCCACTGACGGATCAGACGCGCGGGATCGTCGGTACGAAAGAGCTGGCGATGATGAAGGATGGCGGATACGTGCTCAACTGCGCCCGCGGCGGGATTATCGACGAAGACGCCCTGTACGAAGCTCTGAAAAATGGAAAACTGGCTGGGGCGGCTATGGACGTATACGAAAAGGAGCCGCCGAAGGATGAGAAGGAACGCCGGCTGATCGATCTGCCCAACGTGGTCTGCACGCCGCATCTCGGCGCCAGCACGCACGAGGCGCAGGCGAAGTAAGTATTGAGGCGGCGAAGATCCTTCTGGATTACCTGAAGAAGGGCGAGATTCATTCGGCGGTAAACGTGGCCGGACTGCCGAGCAGCCTGAGCCCGCGCGACCGGGCGTACATCGATCTGGCTGAGCGGATGGGGGCACTGATCAGCCCGCTTTGCACCGAAGGCGTTCAGGAAGTGACTGTCAGCACACAAGGCGCCGGCGCCGGCGACATCGGGCCGATGCTCGGCCGGTATCTGCTGGTCGGGTTGCTCCAGCCGTTCTTTGATATCCGACTGAACCTGATCAACATCCCGGAGATCGCGCAGGAACGGGGCATTCTGCTGCGGAACGTGTCGACGCGGTCCAGCAGCGAGGAACCGGACCGGCTGACGCTGATCGTCAAGACGCCGAGCGCGTTCCACGAGATCGAAGGCATGGTCGGTCACGGCGAGATCCCGCGAATCCTCGGCATCGACGGATACCGGATGGACATGATACCGGGCGGCTCGATGCTCCTGATTCTTAACGAGGACCAGCCGGGCGTCATCGGGCTTGTCGGTACGACGATGGGCGAGCAGAAGGTCAACATCGCGGACATGACCCTGTCACGGCAGGACAAGAAGGCCCTGATGGTGCTGAAGATCGACGCGCCGGCGCCGCAGTCAGCCATCGACGCCCTGATGCGGCACTCCCCGCCAATCCGGATGGTCAAGGCGGTGACGCTGGCGCCGATGGGCAACTAAGACAACCAGACCAGGAGACAAGGAGCAGCAGCCGTAGACGGGTTCCGGTAATCGATAGATCCTTGTAGAGTTACAAAACACCCCTTGGGCTTATGTTCAGGGGGCGTTTTCTTGTGGCGCATAAAAATGCGAGAACCATATCGGCCTGAGCCTTTATGGTTCTCGCTCTCACCTTCGCCGGCCACCATTACGATGGCTGATGAAGATTACATTTACATACTAGACACGCCGCGGCAGAAGGCAAGCCGGCAGATCGATAATACAGGGCAGGCAATGCTGTCATGGCAACCTGCCCGCCGATTCGGCTGAAGGCGGTTATAAGCGGTTGCGACGTAAGGACTGGCTGTTCCGAGCCGGGAGGATCCAACGGATGCGTGAATACACTCTGGCTGCACGGCAGATCCCGCTTGATGACACCTATGACGTTATCGTTGTCGGCGGCGGGCCGGCTGGCTGCACCGCGGCGACCGCGGCGGCGCGCGAAGGCGCCCGGACGCTGCTGATCGAATCGACGGGGTGCCTGGGCGGGATGGGCACGGCTGGGCTTGTACCGGCCTGGTGTCCGTTCTCCGACGGGGACAAGATCATCTACCGGGGGCTGGCGGAGAAGGTGCTGGCAGCCGGCAAGGTGTCGATGCTGCACATCCGGCCGGAATCGCTCGACTGGGTCCCGATCGACGCGGAGTCTGCTCAAACGAATCTATGATGACATGGTCACGAGTGCGGGCGCGAAGATCCTTTTCGGCACGTCGCTGTGCGCGGTTGATACAGATGGCAAGGGCAACGTGGCAGCGATCATCGTCTCGAACAAGGCAGGCCTGTCGGCATATCGCGCGAAGGTGTACGTGGACTGCACCGGTGATGCGGATCTGGCAGCGTGGGCCGGAGCCGAATTCCAGAAGGGGGACGAAGCCGGCGATCTTCAGCCTGCAACGCACTGCTTCGTGCTGAGCAACGTGGATGAGTACGCGTATAGGCATGGGCCGCATCTACATGCCGGGAACAGGAACAGCCCGATTTTCGAGATTCTCGCCAGCGATAAGTATCCGCTGATCCCGGATACGCACCTGTGCAACAACATGGTCGGGCCCCGGGCGGTCGGCTTCAATGCGGGGCACCTTTGGCAGGTCGACAACACGGACCCAACGACCACGAGTGATGCCCTTGTCCACGGACGCAAGATGGCAGCGGCGTATCGTGATGCCCTGGCGGAGTTCTTCCCTGCAGCGTTCGGCAACGCCTTCCTGGCTGTGACGGGTTCCTTGATGGGGATTCGAGAGACGCGACGAATCGTGGGGGACTATTGCCTGACGCTGGAAGACTATCTGGCCAGGCGCAGTTTTCCGGACGAGATCTGCCGCAACAGCTATTTCATTGATGTCCACGGGGCTGGGGTCAAGAAGCAGAAGGTCAGCGGGGATCTCGATTCCTGGGAGCAAACGACGCACCGCTATGCGAAAGGCGAATCACACGGGCTGCCGTACAGATGCCTCGTACCGAAAGGGGTGCGGAACGTATTGGTTGCCGGCCGAAGCATTTCGTGCGACCGTGAGGTCCAGGGAAGCGTTCGGGTGATGCCTGTATGCCTTTGCATGGGTGAAGCAGCCGGTCTGGCGGCCGCGATGACCAGGGACCATGCCGAGTGCGACGTGCATGCGGTCGATACCGATGCGCTGCGCCAGCGGCTCGCCCAGTACGGCGCCTTCCTGCCGCAGTGACACAATGCCCGGCCTGGCACCTGCGGCGGATTTCCATCGATGTCCTCAACGGAGATGGCCGGCAACGTGTCCCGATGGCGATGCTTGGGATGGAATCGTCCGCAGCGCAAAAAAATGCGAGAACCATATTGGCTTGAGCCGTTATGGTTCTCGCTCTCACCTTCAGCATTCACCGTATTGATGAATATTGAAGGCTACATTGGATAATAGCCCCCTTACATGCAAGGGCAAGTTCGGCTGCCGCGGAAAACAGCGGATTCCCTCGGACCGGCCATAGGACCGCACAACACAATGGAGCACAACGGGCAACGGCAGGACCAGGATTCACTTTTTTCCGGTCCAGCCTCGCCCGGCCCACATCGCATAGCTCGTCCCGCAAGTCGAGATATGCGGGCCAGGAACGGCCGGCCCCTGCATTGGCCGCCTTGCGGAGCCGATGCCGCACAGGGCGCGTTCAATCATGGTCTTGCGCGGCGTCGACCGCGTGGGCGGATTCATGGGCTGCAAGATTGCGGGCAGATTCCTCGAGGGATTCGGCAGAGACGGCTTGCTGGGCGTTCTGGCAGGGGAGGCTGGTGTCTTTGCGGTCGCCGGACAGGGAACAGGTTCCCGTCGTGCAACAGCCCCGGCCCCTGGCACTGCGGGTCAGGCAGCGGATGACATACGCCGTAGCGACGGCGATCAGAAGAAGCGTTATGATTATCTGTAGCATGTGACACCCGGTTTATGTCAGTTGTCCGTTGTCCGTTGTCCGTTGTAACGGCAGCGGCCGTAAGCCGCTGGCCGCTTCGTCTGGTACCTGTCAGGCGCCGCCCAATGCGGCCGCCAGGTGATACGTACCCAGCGCGGCCACATAGGCCAGCACCGTCATATACGTCCACAGAAACGCCGGCCATCGCCAGGAGCCGCTCTCTCGCCAGGTGACGGCCAGGGTGCTGATGCACTGCATGGCCAGTGCGTAGAAGACCAGCAGGCTCAGGCAGGTAGCGGTCGAGAATACCGGCGTGCCGTCTGGACGAGCGGCTGCCTGCATCCGTTGGCGCAGACTGTTGCTGCCGTCAGCGGCATCGTCGGCACTGTAGACGATGCCCATGGTGCTGACGAATATCTCCCGGCCGGTGAAACTGGCGATGATCCCCACTCCGATCCGCCAATCGAACCCCAGCGGGGCGATGGCGGGCTCGATCAGCTTGCCCAGCCGGCCGGCCAGCGAATATTCCATCTGACGGGATGCAGCGACTGCGGCAGAGGACTGAGGACTGAGGGCGGAGTGCTGAGTAACGGCAACAGCCGGCGCGTCGATATCGCGAGCCTCGCCTCCAGGCCCTCGACTCTCGCTTCCCGACTGCCGGCCCCCGAACGCCTGTGATAACATTTCGTGCGTTTCCGGCGCCACACGAAGATCAACCGGGCGCGGCCAATAGAAGATCGCCCAGAGGACGATGCTGGAAGCCAAAATGAATGTCCCGGCGCGGACCAGGAACGAGCAGCCGCGATCCCAGACGACGCGGATGACCGGCCACGGATTGGGCAGGCGGTACGGCGGCAGTTCCATCACGAACATGGGCGTCGGCCCGCGCAGCAGCGTCTTTTTCAGAATCGTGGCGATCCCCAGGGCGAGGAAGATCCCGGCCAGATAGAGGCCGGCCAGGACCCCGGCCTTGGTCCAGGTCTGGTCGGGAGGGAAGATCAACGCGATCAGGATGAAGTAGACCGGCAGACGCGCCGAGCATGTCACCAGGGGAGCGACCAGGATCGTCGCCAGACGGTCACGGCGGCTTTCGATCGTACGCGTCGACATGATGCCGGGCACGGTGCAGGCCATGCTCGACAACAGCGGAATGAAACTCTTTCCGTGCAGGCCGACTCGACGCATGATCCGGTCCATGAGGAAGGCGGCCCGGGCCATGTAGCCGGAGTCCTCCAGCACCGCAATAAATAGAAACAGCAGGCAGATCTGCGGGAAGAAGACGACGACATTGCCCACGCCGGCGACCGCGCCATCGGCGAGCAGATCGGTGAGGGCTCCGGCTGGCAGGTGGGCGTGGATTTCCGTCTGTGCGAACGTCACGGAACCTTCCACAATGCCCATGATCGGTTCCGCCAGCCAGAAGGTCGCGCCGAACATGCCGAACATGATTGCCGCAAAGGAAACCAGCCCGAATACCCTGTGTGTCAGCACGCGATCTATACGATCGCTGAGGGTCTGCCGAGATGTCTCGGTTCGACGCATCACGCCTGCAAGCAGATCATCCAGCCATTCGTAGCGTCGCTGTACCAGCAACGACGGTATATCATCGAAGCCGGCTGTGGCGAGTTCCCGGCGGACCTCGCCCAGCATGTCATCGACCTCCGCAGGCAGCGGTTCATCGATACCGTGTTCGACCTGGGATGGGCGCAGCAACAGCAGCAGCGCGGCGCCACGGGCAGTACGCGGCGTCGCCAGACCGTGCCTGACGAGCACGCCAGCCAGGCGGGCGGCCTGCAGCTCGATCGGGTCAGGCAAAGGACACGTAGTCCGGTGGACGCCGGGCCGGTCGAGGATGTCGAGCAACGTGGAGGCTACGTCATCGAGGCCTTCACTACGGTTGCCGATCGTCGGGATGACGGGGACGCCGAATGCCTTCGACAGCCTGGGCAGGCTGATGGTCAGACCGCGCTGGCGAGCGACGTCCATCATATTACACAGAAAGATCACGGGCAGATTCAGGTCGATGATCTGCGTGGCCAGATACAGATTGCGCTCCAGGTTCGACGCGTCGAGCACGACGATGACGGCGTCCGGCGGCGGCTCGCCGAGCTGCCAGCCCAGAAGAACATCCCGGGCGATCCGTTCATCGAGTGAGCGGGCGGCAAGACTGTAGGTACCGGGAATGTCGATCAGGACGGTTCTGCCGGCTGGATCGCTGCTGAGCCTGCCCTCTCTCCGTTCGACAGTGACGCCGGCATAGTTGCCCACCTTCAGGCGCATGCCGGTCAGACCGTTGAAGATGGTGGTCTTGCCGGAGTTCGGATTGCCGGCAATGGCCACCCGGAGGGTTCTGGCTTCAACTGAGGTTATGGTTTGCGTCATTATCCGTCCGCGGCACGGCTGGGCCGTGTCAGGCACGTTCGACGAGGATATTGCGGGCCTCATCGCGGCGCAGGCTCAGGTGATAGCCCCGCAGCTCGAAATCCAAAGGATCCCCCAGGGGAGCCCTGCGAACCAGGCGCACCGCACAACCGGGCGTCACCCCCATCTCCAGGAGCCGATGCCGGATGGCTGGCAGGCCGTGAACCGTTAGAACCTTCACACGCGAACCGACCGATATATCCGCCAGTGTCAAGGACGTTACCCCTTGTCAGTAATGCAATTAAGGCTTGCGAGGCTCGTCGGTTGGCCCTGGAACCCGATGCCGACCGTCAGCCCGCCGACCCGTTGCTCCTGTACATTCAATTGAGAACGAGTCTCTATCACAATAACAGGCGATACCATGGACGTCAAGGATGAGGGGCAGGCAAACGGCCGGAGGAACGACTGCTGGGCAGATCGCCCAGCACGAAACGAGTTCAAGACAAAAGGGAGGCTGACCAGGCGACGGATCTTATGGCAGGGGGCTGGCGGTCACTGGACCGGCGAGATTCCTGGAACAAAGGCCAGCCGGCCCGGCAAACGGGCCGGCTGCCATGATTGATGATGACGGCGGACCAGCCGCCTGTGCGGCTAAAAGGTGAGGCACCGCGCCAACGACGAACGGGTTGCTTATGCGCCCGCCTGTCGTGAGGGAAGTCCCTGGGCCGGCTTGGCGGCGAGTTTGACCAGCGTGGGAACCTGGCCATCGCCTTCAACCTCACCGTCGTGCAGGCTGATCTTCATCATCCGGCCGACCTTGAACTTCACGGTCGCCTTGGCTGGCACTTTGACCTTTTCCATGGTCTTCGGATTCTGCGCGACGCGAGGCGCCCGTTCCTTGACCTCGAAGACGCCGAAATCGCGGAATTCGAGCCGATTGCTCTGGGCGAGTTCATTGACGACTTCGTCCAGGAAGTTCTGGATGATGCGTTTGACGACAACGCGTTTGTTCCCCGTGCGCTCGGCAATACGATCGATCAGCTCTTTTTTGGTTATCGTTGCCATCGCCAGCCCCTGTACCTTTGCATCTGCGCCTGCCGTAGATAACAGGCAATCCTTAGCCTTAGAGATGCAGCCCGACTTACCAACCTACATGACATGCACTTGAAACGGAGATCACCCGGGACCTCCGCAACTGCAAGTTATGGTAATACAAGAGACTTCTGTCGGCAAGCCCTTTTTCCCTTAACTGGCTCGACAAGACCCTGCCGGCCAGAAGCCCTCCAGGCCTCCTGACCTCTGACCCCATACAAACAGACCGGGCACCGCCGGTCTAACTTGTTACATCATAACTACTTATATTACGTGCCGCCAGGGAAAAATGCAAATACTGACACGGCCAGGCCCGCGAAAGCCGTTGCAGCAAGCACGGAAAACGACTATAACCTATTTTCCTTACGATAGTTACGCAATTTCCCGCGGGCCGGCAAGATAAAGTGGCGTGAGCAGCCGAAATAGAGACGGAAGGAATTGATTGACGCTCACCGCAGCACTGGTTACTATCAGGCGTCAATTAGCTCGGAGTCTGAAATCGAATGAATGCCCAGCGAAGGACCAATGCCTTTCTCGCACTGCAGGGAAACCTCCTGCTGGGCCTTCGACTGCGCCTTAAAGGCGCGTAGGACTCCGATGTAGTACCTGGACTATCCGGCTGTAAGCAAGACAAACAGGGAATCACGGACAACCCTACGCGAAACAGGCGTAGGGTTTTTTGTTTATAGGCGAGGGTTCTCGACGGGCCGGCCGGCGGGAACTTCTGACAGGACATCCGGTCGGCAGGGAAGGAAAGTCCCATGCATCAGGAAACGAAAGACACGAGCGAGCAACAAGTGCAGCCCATTCGCATCTTCGACACGACGCTTCGCGACGGCGAGCAGTGCCCCGGCGCGTCGCTGAACCGCAAGGAGAAGATCGAGATCGCGCGGCGCTTGAGGCTCTTGGTGTCGACATCATCGAAGCGGGCTTTCCCATCGCCAGCCCTGATGACTTCCAGGCGGTCCAGGACATCGCCAATATCGTGAAGAAGTGCAGCGTGGCCGGTCTGGCACGGTGCATGGAGAAGGACATCATCCGGGCGGGTGAGGCGGTCAAGCCCGCCGAGAAGCCGCGAGTGCACGTATTCTGCGCAACCAGCGAGATTCATCGCAAATTCAAGCTCGAAGCGCGGAAGAAGAGATCATCAAGATGAGCGTCGAAGGGGTGAAACTGGCCCGATCCTACGTCGAGGACGTCGAATTCAGCCCGGAAGACGCCAGCCGAACCGAGCTGCCCTTCCTGGCGGAGGTCGTCTCGGCCGTGATCGAGGCGGGGGCGGGAACGGTAAACATCCCGGACACGGTCGGCTACTCGATCCCGGTCGAATTCGGCAATATCATCCGGTATCTGTTCGAGCACGTGCCGAACATCAACGACACGATCATCAGCGTGCACTGCCATAACGACCTGGGCCTGGCGGTGGCGAATTCCCTGGCGGCGGTCGAGGCGGGCGCACGCCAGGTCGAATGTACGCTCAATGGCCTGGGTGAACGGGCCGGCAATGCCTCGCTGGAAGAACTCGTTATGACGCTGCGGACCCGGCGGGACATACTGCCGTTCTGCACGAGGATCGATACGAAGAAGATCTACCCGACCAGCCGGCTGGTCTCGAGCCTGACGGGTATCCAGCCCCAGCCGAACAAAGCGATCGTCGGCGACAACGCCTTCGCGCACGAATCGGGCATCCACCAGCATGGGGTCATGGAAAACCCGCAGACCTACGAGATCATGGATCCGCAGGATGTGGGCATCTCCACGAGCAAGCTGGTCCTGGGCAAGCACAGCGGCAGGCACGCCTTGCGGCAGCGGCTGGAGCACCTGGGGTTCGTCCTGGACGACCAGCAGCTCGGCGAAGCGTTCGATCGTTTCAAGTCGCTGGCGGACAAGAAGAAAGAGATCTTCGACGAGGACATCGTCTCGATCGTCGACGACATGAGCCGAGAGGTCAAACAGGTCTGGCAGATCGACAGCGTACAGACCACGGCTGGCACCGGCGTGATCCCGACGGCCACCGTCCGCATGCACAACCTCCAGGACGGCAGCGTGTTGCAGGACGCGGCGACGGGCGACGGGCCGGTCGATGCGGTATACTCCGCCATTCAGCGGATCGCCGGCATTACCATCCGGCTGCGGGACTACAAGCTCAAGGCGATCACCGGCGGCAAGGACGCCCAGGGCGAAGTGACCCTCGAAGTCGAATACGACAATAAGCGGGTTCGCGGCCGGGGCATCAGCACCGACATCATCGAGGCCTCGGCGACGGCACTGGTCGACGCGATCAACCGGATCATCTCGATCAGCGAGCAGCAGAAGGAACAGTCGCCGACGCTTTAGTACGACAGCGGTCAGTGGCCAGTGACTAGAGCGGACTCAGTCCAGATATAGCGTGCCGGGCCGCTGAAATCCCGGGTGGCATGGCCCTGTGCAGCAGGGCCATGGGCTTGTCGCTACGCCTGGATTGGAGAGGCTCCAGTGGTTAGTGGCTAGTGGCTAGCGACTGGCAGCTGGTTCGGTAGCGGCTGATCTTATTCGTACAAGACGTGGGATCGTTTGAGGGCATGCCTCAAACGATCCCTGTTCCGTTTCTTTGGCACAAGGCACATTGATGGCCGTGACGGTTGCGGCGGGTGCGGCGCACGTATGAACGACACGGAAAGCAAGAACACACTGGTGGCGGTGACGGTCGCGGCAAACAGCGCCCCCGAGATGCGGCGGCAGATGGAAGCGGCGGTCAAGGCCGGGGCCGATATCGTCGAGCTGCGGCTGGATTATCTCCGCAAGACGGACACACAGCAGATCCAGGAACTGCTGGCGGACCGGCCTGCGCCGGTAATCGCAACCGTGCGCAGACTGGGAAGGCGGACAGTTCGCCGGCAGCGAGACGGAACGGCTGGGCCTGCTGACAGAGGCAGTTACAGCAGGTGCCGAATACGCCGACCTGGAGTATGCCGCCTGGAAGGAGCACCGGGAAGAAACCAGGCGACTGCTCGATGCGTGTCATGCCGCCAGGACCCGACTGATCCTTTCGATGCATGATTTCAAACGCACGCCGGGCAATCTCGATACGATCTTCGCGGAAATGGCAGCCAGCGAGGCGGACATCATCAAACTGGCGACAACAGCGCGGCACGTTACCGACGCGATCCGCATGCTCGAAGCGATACAGTACGTGACAAAACCTGCCATCGGGCTGTGCATGGGCACGGCTGGCGTGATGACCCGGATTCTGGCCGGCCGCGTCGGAGCCTATCTGACGTTCTGCAGCCTGGAGGACGGCGAAGAGGCCGCGCCGGGGCAGGTGCCCGTGGCGGACATGCTGGGCATGTATCGCTTCCGGCAGATCGGCGAGCAGACGACCGTACTCGGCGTCGTCGGCGATCCGGTAGCGCACTCAATGAGCCCGGCGATGCACAACGCGGCATATGAACAGATGCACATCGATGCGGTATACCTGCCGTTCGAGGTGGCCGAGGGCGAGCGGTCCTTCAACCGGTTCATCGACGAGATCCTGGCGGCGACGTGGCTGAATGTCACGGGTCTGAGCGTAACAATCCCGCACAAGCTGGCGGCGATCAAACGGGCAGACGAGGTCGAGCCGCTGGCGGAAAAGATCGGGGCGGCCAACACGCTACGGATTGTCGACGGCTGGAAGATCGAGGCATTCAACACCGATTACGCCGGGGCGATCCGGGCACTTTGCGAAGGGGCGAACCTCGAAGAGGACGACCTGGCGGGCAAGTCCGCGGCGGTACTTGGGGCAGGCGGGGTTTCCCGGGCGGTGATCGCCGGACTCGTTGACGCGGGCTGCGAGGTGACGATCTGCAACCGGACGTTCGATAAGGCGGAGGAACTGGCCGAGGAGTTCGGCTGCGAGGTCGAGCAGTGGGAAAACCGGGGGCGGCTCCGGCCGGACATCCTGGTCAACTGCACGAGCCTGGGGATGTGGCCCAACCAGTACGAAGAGCCGATGCCCAAAGAGGCGCTCCAGCCGGAAACGATCGTATTCGATACGGTTTATAACCCGCCGCAGACCCGGCTGCTGCTGCACGGGACGCGACGCGGCTGCACGGTGGTCGACGGCGTGGCGATGTTCGTTCACCAGGGGGCCATGCAGATGCAGCACTGGTTCGAGCGCAGCGGCGGCCTCGACCGGATGCGGCAGGTCGTCGTCGATCGTCTGAGGCGGCAGCGGTGAGGACGGCAGTGGGTAGTGGCTAGTGGCCCGTATTTGACTGTCTGCCTTCTCATCGCGGCTGCAAATCCAAGTTCTACCTGACGTACCGTGGCGGACTGGCCTAACGGCTGGTTGCACGGTAATCTATTCGCTTCACACTGAAACGACTGGCGCAATCCATAATTGCGGGAGATAAGGAAATGGCGGAAACACAGGTTAAGAAAGTCGTACTGGCATACTCCGGCGGGCTGGACACCAGCGTGATCCTGCCGTGGATCAAGGAAACTTATAACTGCGAGGTCGTCGCGTTCGTGGCGGATGTCGGCCAGGGCAAAGACGAACTCAAGGGCATCGAAAAGAAGGCCAAAGCCAGCGGCGCGAGCCAGTGCATCGTCTGCGACCTGCGCAAGACGTACGTCGAGGACTACCTCTGGCCGATGCTCAAGAGCGGCGCCCTCTATGAGCAGCGATACATGCTGGGCACGTCGATCGCCCGGCCGCTCATCGCCTGCGAACAGGTCCGCGTCGCGCATGAGGTCGGGGCCGATGCGATCGGGCACGGCGCCACCGGCAAGGGCAACGACCAGGTGCGGTTCGAGGTGACGTGCATGGCACTGGACCCGAGCCTCAAGATCATCGCCCCGTGGAAGGACGAGCGGTTCCGCAAGACCATCCACAGCCGGGAAGCCGCCATCGCCTTCGCCAAGAAGCGCGGCATTCCCATCCCCGTTACGAAAAAGAGTATCTACTCGCGCGACCGGAACTTCTGGCATATCAGCCATGAAGGCGCCGAGTTGGAGACGACCTGGGCCGAGCCCAAGAACCAGATGCTGGTGATGAGCGTGCCGATCGAGAAGGCACCAAACAAGCCGGCCTATGTAACGGTGGATTTCAAGAAGGGCATTCCCGTAGGCCTGAACGGCCGGGCCATGGATGGTGTCAAGATTATCGAAACGCTGAACATCCTCGGCGGCAAGCATGGCGTGGGACAGGTGGACCTCGTTGAGAACCGCCTCGTCGGCATGAAGAGCCGCGGCGTATACGAGACGCCCGGCGGCACGATCCTGTACGAAGCGCACCGGGCGATGGAGACGATCACGATCGACCGTGACACGGCGCACTACAAGGAAGTGATGGCATGCAAGTACGCCGAGCTGATCTACAACGGCCTGTGGTTCAGTCCGCTGCGTGAGGCCATGGCGGCGTTCTTCGGCAAGACGCAGGAGTACGTGACGGGCAGCGTGCGGGTCAAACTGTACAAGGGCAATTGCCGCGCCGTCGGCGTCAAGAGCCCCCATTCGCTGTTCAGCGAGAAGCTGGCCAGTTTTGAGATGGGCATGGAGTTCCGCCCGGAAGACAGCGACGGGTTCATCCGCCTGTTCGCGCTGCCGGTGAAGGTGGCCTCGGTCGTCCGCAAGACCGGCAAGAAGACGCTTAAGAGCAAGAGGTAGTGGTCGGTGGTCAGCGGCCGGTGGTTAGTGGGCAGTTGGGATGTCAGCGCCGTCGACGAGCCCGAAGCGTAAGCGAGGGTATCTTTGGTTCACGAACGTGCGGCGAAGAGGACAAGAACCAACTGTGAAGAAGATGAAGCAAGCAAACGGGCAACATGGTCCTGCACGATCGCAGGACCATGTCCTGCCCGATAAGGGAAGCAGATGTCGCCAGAAGAACAGGTACTCGTCGTCAAGAGAGATGTCATAGAACGCGTGGGGATGTTCCAGGGCCTGACGTTCGACGTGGATCGCTACCTGGAAAGCCTCTTCGCCCCAGCCACCGCCTTCTTCCTGCCCCGGCCGGCAGCGGAGATGGACCCCACCCACAAGCAACTCATCCCGTACGTGCTCATGGAGCATGAAGGCAAGGTTCTCAGTTACGTCCGCGGCAAGCGAAGCGGCGAAAGCCGGCTGGTCGCCAAGCGATCGATCGGCATCGGCGGCCACATCAACCCGGTCGACGACATGCCGCTGTTCGGGGACATGCGTGAGGCCTATCTCAATGCGGTGCACCGCGAGGTGGCGGAAGAAGTCAGCGTCGACACGGAGTACACGGAACGCGTCGTCGCCCTGATCAACGACGATGCGACCGAAGTCGGCAGCGTACACCTGGGCGTGGTGCATCATTGGCAGCTGAAGGAACCGAAGGTGACTCGGCGAGAACAGATGATCACCCAGATGGACTTCCTCAGCCTGGAAGACCTCCAAGCCGAACGGGAGAACATGGAGACCTGGTCGCAGCGCTGTGCCTGGATTACCTGGCGGCTTAGGAGGCTGGCGACGATGGCGAACGAGGAGTTCATCAACCTGTGGCCTGGCCAGGCTCCCGAAGCCAAGGCCGGAGGGCCGGAGGATGTGCCGGCAATCCAGGCATTCGTCCCGGCGCCGGAGGTTGCCAGCGGAGCGGGAATGATCGTCTGTGCCGGGGGCGCCTACGGACGGCGGGCGGAGTACGAAGGGCCTGCGGTCGGCCAGTGGCTGGCAGCCAACGGGATCGCCGGCTTCGTGCTGCGATATCGCCTGGGGCCGGCGTACCACCACCCGGCGCAGATGATGGATGGCCAGCGGGCCATGCGGTATGTGCGGCTGCATGCTCAGCGATGGCAGCTGGCCCCGCAGCGAATCGGAATCCTCGGCTTCTCGGCGGGAGGCCATCTGGCCAGCACCGTCAGCACGCATTTTACGGCAGGCGATCCTGATAGCCCGGACCTGGTGGAACGGGTCTCGTCGCGGCCGGACGTGCAGGTACTGCTGTATCCGGTAATCACGATGAGTGATCATACGCACGCGGGCTCACGGCAGAACCTGCTGGGGGATCGGCCGGATGGCGATCTGATCGAACTGCTCAGCAACGAGAAACACGTCACGCCGCAGACGCCGCCGACGTTCCTGTATCACTCGACGGAAGACACGGCGGTGCCGGCGATCAACTCGGACATGTACGCGGCGGCCTTGGAACGAGCCGGGGTGGAGTGCCTCTACATTCGCGGGCCATACGGCGGGCACGGGGGGAGTCTGAGAGACACCTGGTGCCCGGCATGCCTGGCATGGCTGGGCAAGCAGGGATTCGGCGGTGCCAGAAGCACGTGATTGCCGAGGGTCAGGAGTGAGTGGCCCGCCCCCCCAGCCGGACCACTCTTGTCTTGGCGGTCAACTCAGGCCCTGGCATCAAAGCCCGACCCGGCAGGAAAGATCCTGAAGAGCCTGGAGAAGTCGATGGTTCCACCGTCGCTGTTCTGGATGGTGGACTGCATATCCTGCCTGAACTGCTGCTGGTCCATTCCATAAGACTGCGGCAGCTGGACGAAAGCCTGGCGGTGGCCTGAAGGCGACCCGGCCGGCTGGACGCCTGAGGCGGCGGCTCATGCCCGAATCTCCCAAGTGACTGTGGTTGTGGACGGCGAGGGCGGCGGCTACAGCGGCGGCGGGTCGGCTGCCGATGATATCTGCTATGTCCCATAAGGTGTTGACCTCGGGACCGGCATAGTCAAGAATCTGCGTGGCCGTGACAGAGAAGATACTACGCGATCGGGCTGTTCAGCAGATACTCGACCGGCTGCAGGCAGAGCCCCAGGGGGCTGTAACTGCCGCCGGGCCAGGGGGATCTGCTGCGCCATTATTGGCGGCGGCGGCCAATCTGCGACTGAACCGGCCCCTGCTCTACATCGCCGCCCATCTCGAAGAGGCCGACCGGGCCGCTGACGACCTCCAGACTTTCACCGATAGAGATATCTCCATCCTGACGGCCTTCGAAACCCGGCCCGGCGAAGGCGCGGCCGCCATCGAGATCGGCGCCGAACGAGCCCGCGTCTGTGCCCGGCTGATCGCCAATGACAGCCCCGCGCCCATCATCGTCGCGCCGATCCAGGCCCTCATGCAGGCCGTGCCCACGCCGAAACTGCTCCAGGCGTCAACACGGGCGCTGCATGTCGGCCAGACCATCGATCTCGACGAACTGGCCGGCTGGCTCGTCCAACGGGAGTTCGAACGGCTGGACCAGGTCGAGGAGCCGGGGCACTTCGCGATCCGCGGCGGCATCGTCGACATCTACTCGCCGGGCATGAACGAGCCGGTACGAATCGAGCTGTTTGGCGACCAGGTCGAGTCGATCCGCACATTCGACCTGGGCTCACAGCGATCGGTCACCGTGCTCAAGCGCATGGAGATCAGCGCGGCTCCGACCGGCGTCGAACATGACGAGACGTGTCCCTTCCTGCGGTACCTGCCCAAGAGCACGCTGGTAGTCATCGGCGAACCGCTGGAGTGCATCGAACTCGGCCGGCTGGTCATGGAGAGACTGGATGATCACACCGGCCTCTATCCGCCGGAAGCGGTGATTCGGCAGTCAGCCGAGTTCGGCAGACTGCACATCCAGCGATTCGGCGCGGGCATGGCCGGCCCCACTACCCACATACGAATCACGCTGCTGGGGCAGTTTTCCAGCAAGAGCAATGAAGCGCTCGACGAAGTGATGCGGATGACCCAGGAGACGAACGTTATCGTTTTCT
Organism: uncultured Planctomycetota bacterium; assembly: GCA_963787325.1. Taxonomy (GTDB): domain Bacteria; phylum Planctomycetota; class Phycisphaerae; order UBA1845; family JANYLN01; genus CAWBCK01. Next base: position 2,158,969 of record CAWBCK010000005.1, on the reverse strand, counting down.
GTGACACGCCCGGCGAAGTCGATCGCATGAACGACCTGGTTCGCCAGCACACCGACAACAACGTGCCGGCCAATCTCCAGGTGCAACTGGGCCTGGTCCATCGTGGATTCGCCTGGCCAGCCGCCAATACCGCGATCGTGCCGCACCACGAACTGTTCGGCCGGGCTGAGCCACGCCGGTTGCTGCGGCGGATGCCGGCGGCCCGGCCGATCGAGTCGTTCCTTGATCTGTCGCCCGGCGACTACGTCGTGCACGTGCAGTACGGCATTGCCAAGTTCGAAGGTCTCCAGACCCTCAAGCAGGACGACCGGGCCGAAGAGTTCCTGACCCTGAAGTTCGCCGGCAAGGCGACACTGCATGTGCCGGCCAGCCAGATCCACCTGGTCCAGAAGTACGTGGGGGCAGCCGGCATCCGTCCGCATCTCAGCGCACTCGGCGGCACGCGATGGAAGCAGACGAAAGAGAAGGTCATCGAGGCGATCGAGGAGCTGGCCGAGGAGATGCTCCGCATCCAGGCCGCCCGACTCGCCAAGCCGGGCGTCGCCTATCCGACCGATACCGAATGGCAGCGGCAGTTCGAAGAAGCCTTCCCCTACCAGGAGACCGACGACCAGATCCGCATCGCCGGCGAGATCAAGCAGGACATGCAGACGCCCCGGCCAATGGACCGGCTGGTCTGCGGCGACGTCGGCTACGGCAAGACCGAGATGGCGATCCGTGCGGCGTTCAAGGCTGCCGAATATGGCAAGCAGGTGGCAATACTGGCGCCGACGACGATTCTGGCCGAGCAGCACCTCCGATCGTTCCGCGAGCGCATGGCGGGATTCCCGTTCGTCGTCGAGTGCCTCAGCCGGTTTCGCCAGCCGAACGAGCAGCGAGATATCGTCAAGCGGCACGATGAAGGGTCAGGTGGATGTGCTGATCGGCACGCACCGCATCCTCAGTCAGGACGTGTTCTTCAAGGATCTGGGGCTGGCGATCATCGACGAGGAGCAGCGGTTTGGCGTCGAGCAAAAGGAGCGTCTCAAGCAGCTACGCGAAACAATCGACGTACTGACGCTGACCGCCACACCGATCCCGCGCACACTGCACATGGGGCTGCTTGGCATTCGTGATATCAGCACCCTGACGACACCACCGGTCGACCGCCGGGCGGTACAGACGCAGGTGATCGAGCCTGACCCGCAGCAGATTCGACATGCGGTCCTCCGGGAACTCGGCCGCGACGGGCAGATCTACTTCGTGCACAACCGCGTGCGGACGATCCACGGCGCAGCCGCGCGGCTTGGCAGGCTCGTGCCCGAGGCGCGGATCGGCGTAGGCCACGGCCAGATGGAAGAGGGCGAACTGGAAGAGGTAATCTACCAGTTTATCACCAAGCAGCTCGACATCCTCGTCTCGACCGCCATCATCGAAAACGGCGTCGACATTCCGACTGCCAACACGATGTTCATCGACCAGGCGGACATCTTCGGCCTGGCGGATCTGCACCAGCTGCGAGGCCGGATCGGGCGATACAAACACCGGGCCTACTGCTACCTGCTGCTGCCGACCAATCGCGACGTCAGGCCTACGGCCCGCCGCCGACTGCGGGCCATCGAGCAGTACAGCGAACTCGGCGCGGGTTCCATATTGCAATGCGCGATCTGGAAATCCGCGGGGCCGGCAACCTGCTGGGCAGCGAACAGAGCGGCCACATCGCCGCCGTCGGCTACGAGCTCTATTGCCAGCTCCTGGAGGAAGCCGTGCACCGGCTCAAGGCCGAGCCCGTCGCGAAGATCACCCCGGCACACATCGAATTCGAAATATCGGCGTATATCCCGACCAGCTACATCTCTTCCAGCCGGCAGCGGATGGAGATCTATCGCCGCCTCAGTACCTGCCAGTCGACAAAAGACGTCGAGCAGTCTGCTCAACGACCTGAACGACGCGTTCGGCAAGATGCCGAAGATGGTCGACCGACTGCTGCAACTGGCGGAGTGTCGCATCCTGGCCGGCCGGTGGCAGATCGAAACGATGATCCTCCACAAGCCCGACATCGTGATCACCATGAAGGATATGCGGCTGGCTGAACAGGTATTCCAGAAGGTACCCGGCTCCGTCCGGCTGGTCGACGGCAAGGAGATCTACTGGCGTCTGCCGCCAACCTACCTCGAACCGGACACGCTGCTTCTGATACTGCGGCAGATATTGCTGCGGGCGGGCGAGCCGGCTACACTGCCGGAAGGTGGCTGATAGTTATTGGTTGCTGGTTATTCCTTACTTGTAACGGAAGCGGCTGCGCTGGCACCCTGTCCTCTTGATCATGACCTGGTGAGTTACCAATGAAGAAGAAGTTATATGGCCTGCTCCTGTCGCTGGCTGTCGTCGGGCTATGCGTCGGCTGTGAGAGTTTCCAGAACTACCGCGACAAGCAGACCAAGATCGCCCGCGGCGAATACAAGGAACCAACCGGCCCCGTCCAGCACGGCACCGCTTCGCAGCCGCTGTTCAGGCCTCGCATGCTCAACCAGGTCGACCCGGACGAGACCGGCCCCGTCATTCGCGCCGACATCATGCTGGTTAACGGCCAGGAGGTCCGCCCGCCTGACGTCCTCGAACCGATCTGGCAACGGCTGGAACGTCTGGCGTATACCACAAAGCCCGACGACTACCGCGAGCAGATGCACAGGCTCGTCTATAACCGTGTTCGCGAGACGATCAACGAATTCCTCGTCTACAGCGAAGTCAAGAAGAAGCTCACCAGCGAAGCGGAAGAGGCACTGAAAAAGGCCGTCGACGGCCAGGTCCGCGACCGCGTCAACAGCGATTTCGAGGGCAGCCAGGCGAAGTTTGAACGGTACCTGTCGCAGCGCGGCATGACCATGGAAGACTACAAGAAACTGGTCGGCCGACAGATCGCGGTGCACCAGTACCTGCGGGAGGAGATTGTCCCGAAGATCCGCATCAGCCGCCGCCGGCTGTACGAGTTCTACAATGAAAGCAAAGAGCGACTGGAGACACCGGCCAAGGTCCGCTTGCAGATGATCGACATCCCGCTCGACGCATTCCTGCCGCCGGGCAGAGACGATGCGGTCGCCAGGCAGCAGGCCCATGACAAGGCCAGGACCCAGGCAGACAAGGCCATGGCCGAACTCAAGGCCGGCAAGAACTTCGCCGAGGTCGCGCGGAAATACAGCAAAGGCATTCACGCCGAGGATGGCGGCCGGTGGGACTGGATCAGGGAAGACGCCGGCATGGCCGGACGATGGCGCAACCCGCCAAGGTCGCGTTCGGTCTGAAGGCACATCAGTTCAGCGGCCTCATCGAGACGTCGGACGGGTTCTTCATCGTGCGGGCCGAAGACAAGGTCGAAGGCAAGAAGACGACGTTCGAGCAGGTCCAGCAGGACCTGGAACAGCAATTACGCGACCAGATGTTCGACCGCCTGAGCATGGAGTTTCTCGTCAAACTCTTTGTCAAGGCCGACATCCAGGGCTACGAAGCGTTCCGGGACCGCCTGTTCACACTCGCCCCGCCGCCAGGATACAAACCGCCCAAGACGGAAGAGCCGGTGAATACGGGTGCTGAGGATTAGAGCGCATTCACTCCGGGCGTAGAGGGTTGGGGCGATGAGTCGACCCTACCCGCGAGCAGGCACGCCAAATGCTGCCAATTTACCGTTGGGCAGGGTCCTGGACCCCACAAGAGGTCGTTCTCCGTGCCTCTGTGCCTCCGTGGTTTGTCACAAGACGCCTACGTCGGGATCTGCCACGGGTGCTTCTTGATCTCGGCGACGATGTCAGCGGCCAGGCGGACCGCAGCCATGCCGTCCGCCGCCGAAACCGCGACCGGCTGACGCCCCTGCACTGCCGCGACGAAGGCCTCCAGTTCGGCCCGAAGCGGCTCAACGTCATTGACGACCAGCGGTTCGACCTTGACCAGTTTCGAGAAATCCAGCTGCGGAATCTGCGACAGGTCGGTCAGATTGTGCTCGCGAGCGAGTTTCAACACATCGGCGTTGGCGTCCTTCTTGATCGCGACGCCGGCCTTCTTCTGGTAATCGACTGACAGGTACGCCGTCTCATCAAACACGCGGATCTTGCGTTCCGTCTTGAGCGCCAGGCGTGAGGCAGTCAGGTTGGCCACGCAGCCACTGGCGAATCGCACCCGCGCGTTGGCGACATCCTCGTGCGCCCCCAGGACGCTCACACCTACGGCATCCACCTGCTCAGGTGGTGAGGCAACCATGTGGAGCACGATATCGATGTCGTGGATCATCATGTCAGACACAACGCCGATGTCCGCCGAACGGAACGTAAACGGACTGATGCGATGGGCCTCGATAAACTTCGGCCTCACCCCCATCCGCTGCATCGCAAGAACGACCGGGTTAAACCGCTCGGTGTGCCCCACCTGCACAATCGTCTTGTTTCGGCCCGCCAGATCGACAATCTGCTCGGCCTCCTCGACTGACGGGGCCAGCGGCTTTTCGATCAGAACGGGAATACCCGCCTCGATCAGTGGCCTCGCGGCTCCAAGGTGATAGACAGTCGGAACCGCCACAGTAACAAGATCGACCTTGCCGATCAGATCTTCTACCCGCTCGAAAACCTGGCCGCCATACTGCCCGGCGGTCTGCTCGGCCTTGTCGGCAACATGATCGACGAGACCGACCAACTGCACACCCTTCAGTGAAGAATAGATCCGGGCGTGATGGCCCCCCATCCGACCGAGGCCCACGACGGCTGCTCGCAGTGCTGTCATGCGACGACCTCCCCGAACCGGCTACGTATTCGACTCTTCATAGAACCGCCGACGATCCTGCGGCGTATCCTGACGGAGCGATTCGAGGTATCGGCCATAGACACCCTGGTAAAGGCTGCGTCGCACCGAGTCGAGCAGATACTGCACATGCTCGTCGTGCGAACCTTCAGCATCGAGGGTCGCGACGCGCTCGGCCAGCGGTCGCTTGGCGCCGTTCTTCCCGAAAAGGGTCCTGTAGGCGGACCATATCCTGCGGACCTGCTCGTCGGTAAAACCCCATCGCCCCTTGAGGGCCTTCTCGTTAATGCCTCGGACCTCGGCATCGTAGCCGTGCATGACCACGTAGGGCGGAACGTCCACGGTAATCCGGGAGAGTCCGCCGATATACGCGTGCCGGCCGATCGTTACAAAACTCTGAATTCCGGTCATGCCGCCGACGTGGCAGCGATCCTCGATGCAGCAGTGCCCGGCGATCTGAACGGCATTGGTAACAACGCAGTCGCTGCCCATCCGCACGTCGTGGGCGATATGAACGTTGATCAATATGCGGTTGTGATTGCCGATACGTGTAACACCCCCGCCGACTTCCGTTCCCGGATGAATCGTCACGTGCTCGCGGAAGATGTTGTTGTCCCCAATGAGCAACTTCGTCTCGCCCCCCTGGTACTTCAGGTCCTGTGGCGAGGCACCGATAACGCAACCGGGATAGAAGGCGTTGTTACGGCCGACGATCGTCTTGCCGTAGAGCGAAACGTTGTGCAGAAGGCAGCAGTTTTCCCCGAGCACCACCTTGGGGCCGACATAGCAATGCGGGCCGATTTCCACACAGTCGGCCAGCTCGGCGCCGGGGTCGATTACCGCTGTCGGATGAATGACTCTCATACGGGCATAACCTTACTCATAGTCTCTCAGGCGTAATCCTTCGTTTCGCTCAGGACGACAACCTTCGCGGTGGTTCCTGACAGCCGCCGATACACCGGGGCCCCTGACACCAACTGACCTGGGAGTTCCAGAATTACACAGGATCCGCATCCACCATCATGAACTTGATGTCGGCCTCAGCCACCATCTCGTTTTCCACATGGGCATTACACCGGACATGGCCGGTTCGACTCTTGACCCGCACGGCATTGGCTTCCAGGATCAGCTGGTCGCCGGGCACGACCGGCCGGCGGAACTTGACCCTGTCGAGGCTCAACAGCACCGCAACCTTGCCGGTATGCTCAAGTTTCTGAGACAGCAGCACACCGCCAAGCTGCGCCATCGCCTCAAGGATCAGCACACCCGGCATGATCGGATGCCCGGGATAGTGACCCTGGAAGAACTCCTCGTTGATCGTCACGTTCTTGATCGCAACCGCGCGAACGTCCTCCTGCATCTCGATCACCCGGTCCAGCATCAGGAACGGATAGCGATGCGGCAGGATCCGCTGAATCCGCCGAATGTCCACCAGCGGCTCGGCGGCTCGCTTGGGCTGTCTCGCCAGCTCGGCGGCCTCCTGCGAGGCCAGGATGTTCTTGACCAGTTCGTGATTGAGGCTGTGGCCGCTCCGGCGGGCGTATACCCGCGCCTGGATCGGCCGGCCGCCCAGCGTCAAATCGCCGATGACATCCTGAATCTTGTGCCGGACGCACTCGTCGGGCCAGCGAATGTCGTTTTCGATCGGCCCGTCAGGCCCGAACACCAGGATGTCCTCATATGTCAGGTGCGTGCCCAGACCGGCCTGCCGCAGCTGCTGCGCCTCGATCTCCAGCACGAACGTCCGGGCCGCCGCCAGCTGCGTCGTAAATGCCTCCGGCGTCAGATCGACCGCCAGCACCTGCCGACCGATCGGGCTTTCCGGGCCATAGTCCAGTTCATAGATGATGTGCAGCCCGGGCTCGTCGCAGGGAAACGCGGCGATCTCCGCGTCGCCGCTGGTCACGTGGATCGGCTCGGTGACCTTGATTACACTCCGTTCAGCCTGCTGCTCGACAAGCCCCGCCTCACGCAACGCCTCGACGAAGTGCAGGCTGGAACCGTCGCCGCTGGGCAACTCACTGCCGGTTACCTCGATCTGGAGATTGTCGATCCCCAAACCGGCAACCGCCGCCAGACAATGCTCGACGGTCTCGACGCCGGCCGTACCATTGCGCAGACTCGTACGCCGCGGCCGCGGGGCCAGATAGTCCACGCGGGCCGGGATGGTCACCGGCGCCTGACCGTTGGCGCATACGAACACGATGCCGGTATCGGGCTCGGCGGGCTTGAAGTGAACGCACCCCTCCTCGCCGCCGAAGAGGCCACGGCCGCGAACCTCAGTTTCCTTCTGGATGGTCGTTTGCTGACTCAAGCTCTTCTACCCGCCGAGCAAGCTGCCTTACCTGTTCGAGCAGTTTGGGCAGCCGGCGAACAGCGACCTGGCTGCGCCGCCACTCCTTGACGTCATACGCGAACACACCCGCCACCTGCGCTTTGTCCGGAATCTCGCCGGTCACCGCACTGGCTGACGCGACAATCACCTGGCTGCCGATGCGACAATGATCGGTCACGCCGACCTGGCCGCCAAGGACGCTGTACGCGCCAATCCTGGCGCTGCCGGCAATTCCGACCATTGAGGCCAGGATAACTCCCTTCCCGAGTTCCACATTATGAGCGATCTGCACGAGATTATCAATTTTGCTGCCGGGCCCGATCCGCGTCGAGCCGAACTTCGCCCGATCGATACAGGCACTCGCCCCGATCTCCACATCGTCGCCGATTACAACATTGCCGATCTGCGGGACTTTGACGTGCCGGCCATCTGCGAATTCATATCCGAACCCGTCAGCGCCGATTGCTGCGTTCGGGTGGATGATTATCCGATCGCCAAGAACGCACCGTTCGCGAATGACAACGTTGGGCCACAGAATGCAATCGCTTCCGACCTGAACGTCCTGGCCAAGAAAGACGCCCGGGTGCAGCACGGTGTTATCGCCGACTTTCACGCCGGCTGCCACCGTCACATGCGCACCGATCGATACCCCGGCTCCGATTGTCGCCGTCGGGTCCACGACCGCCGTCGGATGCACGCCCGCCGACACGACCGGCCGATCTTCAAACATGCCGAGTACGGTCACGATCGCGATGGCGGGCCGATCGACCAGGATGGCCGTCGAACCCGCGGGCACTTCAGCAGCCGAGTCCGGCCGGATCAGCACGGCCCCGGCCTCGGTGGCAGCGATTTTCTTGAGCAAGGCATCCCGGGCGACCCAAGTGATCTGGTCCGGTCCGGCCGCCTCAACGCTGCTGACCCCGGTGATCGTCCGGGCAGCATCGCCCTGGACCCGGCCTTTGACGGCGTCGGCGATCTGCGTGACTGTGTGACTCTTCATACCGGCGATGCCCTGTAGGATGTCAGACGCTCGGCGCTTGCCGCTCGTTGCATACGGCTACGCCGGCCGGTCGTCAGAAATGCATACCGGCCGGCCCGCTGCCGGGATTGCGCCTGACTCAGCCGTCAGAACGGCAGCTTGATGGACTTCTTGCCGCCCTGCTTGTCGTAATCGCGATTGAGCCGCTGCAGCACCTGGTCGGTGATGTCCACCTGGGCGGCACGCCAGATGACCTTGCGCTGGAGGATCTTGTCGCGCATCGCCTGCACGGAGTCGCCTTCGATCTGCGGAGCGCCGCTGTAGAGCACCACGTCGATGCCCCGTTCGCCGGCGATCTGGCCAACCGCCTCGATCATCTGCTGATAGGTCTTCTTGAGCCAGACGCGGTGCTCGTTCTCGACCTGCTCCCGCATGAACTGCTGCCAGGCGCGGAAATCGATCACCTCTTTCATCAGGTTCTGGTAACGCTTCTGGAAATCAGGGCTGTCGGGCTTGAAGGCCTCGAGTTCCTTCTGGCGGTTGGTCAGGGACTTTTCCTTGTCCTGGCCGTCCTTGACGATGGCGTCACCGCGCTGCTGGAGCACCTCGTTGAGGTCCTTGATCTGCTGGAACCCGTCGAAGATCCTCGTCAAATCCACCGTCGCCACGCGAGCCGGCTGCCAGGTCGCGCCGGCCTGGCCGACCGTCACCTTCGCGCCCCAGAACGACACGCCCGCCACCGCCGCCAGAACCAGCACCAGATATCCGCGTCTGATCTTCATAATGATTGGCTCCCTCTGCTATCCAAAGACCGCATCCTTGCACGAAGGCATATATTGTCGGGGAATATGCGGCTGGACACAAGGGGAGTGGTCGGTGGCCAGGGGTTAGGGTTCAGGGGCTGGGGACCAGCGACAACAGCAGTACCGTGCCTGCGGGCTCGAGTCTGGGTCATGACGCAACCTTGCCCAGCCGGAATGTCCCCTGCCTCTGGAAATGAAACTGCTCGTCCGGAACGATGAACTCCAGTCTATCACACAGGAAGCATCCGCTCGGCGCTGAAGCCTGCAGATCCCGGCAGAGATTGAGACTATCCTCGATGTTGATGAACTCCGCGATGGTCATGTGGGCTGGTATATCGCGTCTTCGATACACCTTTGGGCCGAAGACCGCCGCGGTGTGCAGCGCGGCCTTGAGATCATCGATGGGCTTCTGCGGCCGGATTGGGTAGGCCACCCCGGCATGTTCCGTCGATGCATGTGGCTTGTCGTAGTACAGCATGAACGGCTCGACTCTGCTGAGAATCCCTCGGATCTCGTCCTCCAAGTCCGGCGTCAGTTCCATGCCCAATGGGTCCGAAAGAGAGATATGCGTCGGACAGATGGCAAACGCACGGGGGTCAAACTTTGCCCGAAGCGGATTGATCTGCCGCGCCACCTCTTCTGGCGGCATAATCAGGATCAACCCGAACCGGTAATCCCGCTGCCAATCCTCCCAGTTGGACGTATCCCTGGCGTAGCGAATCATCAGTTCACCTTCTTGCTGGACCTGACCTGCTTTCGGGACTATCTTTTTGCTCGTCCCGTCCAGAAGACGATGCGTTCGCGCTTCCAGGTATAGACTCCGGCGAATCCTTGGGGGGTGGCGACCACTGCCGGATAGGAATACTCGGCCCGGTCTGTTTCCAGGTCATAAACGCGATCCCAGGATGCCCCGTTGTCCAGCGACGCCAGCAAAGACAGCGGACTGCGGAGGTTCGGCGCATTCACAGGATTGCACGCGAGCAGAAGCATGCCGCGACCGTCCTCCGCCAGGTCGATACCGCTGTTGTTATTGGGCAGGCTCGTGCGGCGAACATGTGTCCATGTCCGGCCGGCGTCGAGCGAATCGCTCGCGCAGATAACACCGCGCGTGCTCCGCATGAGCATATGCACACGGCCCGGCTCAGATTCCCAGAGCGTCGGCTGGATCACGCCGGGGTCCGGCACAAGGGTCCTGTCGCGAGCCACCAGCGGCGATGCCACCCACGTCCGGCCGCGGTCCTCGCTACGGTCGACAAAGACATCCCACACACGATTCTTTTCAACGGACGCCGGAGCCAGCCACGTGCCGTCCGCCAGTTGGATCGGCTTGTTCTTGACCGGCCCGCGCCCTATTTGATCGCCGGCCACCAGTTGCCTGGCAGGACTCCATGTCCGGCCGGCATCGTCTGACGTCTGGACCCAGGTAGTCCATTCCTCAAAAGTCGGCCCCACTTTGAACCACAGATGAACCACACCGTCGTCGTCCACGAAGAGGACGGGATTCCAATGGGCACATTCCTGCACGCGAGCCAACCGCCGCGGCTCAGTCCAGCCGTTCGAATTGCGGATTGCCCCCCAGATCGAAACATCGTCGCGGCCCTCGGCGTGCCCCCCGAACCATGCAGCCAGAAAGGATCCATCCGGCATACGCACGAGGGTTGAGGCGTGACAGGATGCATGAGGACGTTGGTCCCCGAAGATGAATTCTTTGCGGATGCCGTCGAATCGCATGTTGCCTCCATGAGTCAGGCACAAGGTTCAGGCGGGTCAGGCCGTAAGTACGCGCAAGATTAGACGCTTTCAACCATCCCGCTTTGAACGGAACGGTTGAAGGCCTGGCAGACGCGAAGAGTCTCGATGCCCGCGTCGACGTCGTTCTCAGGTTTCTCGCCCTTTTCAATGCAATCGACGAAATGAGCGTGTTTCGAAACGATATCTGTCGGGACAGCCAACTCCGCCGTCTGCTTGTCCACGATCGTATGGAGGATCTTGCCGTCCTTCAGCACGACGCTGCCCCCGTGACCGATGATCCCGGCGGCGAGGTCGGCTGGCACGGCTGCATGGCGGTTGATCTCCAGGATGCCCACGCCGCCCTCGCACTCGATAATCGCATGGTCGGCATCGTCGAAGGTGAAGCCCTCCGTCACGACCATGGCCTTGCCGTAGACGGTCTTGGGCCTGCCAAGGACCCAGAGCAGCCAGTTGATCCCGTGGCCGCCGAATTCGTTGATGCGCCCGCCGGACAGTTCCGCGGAGGCCCGCCAGTGGTTGGTCTCCTGGATCTGGATCCAGCGAGACGAAGGGCTCGGGGCCCATATGCGATACCAGGCGGAAACCGTGCCGCCGATATCCCCGGCCACCTGCGTCTGGCGCAACAGCCCGAAACGCGGCTCGTGGCGCAGATTGAAGGCCACCATGAACGTCACGCCGTTCTTGTCCACAGCCTGCTTGATGGCCTGCGCTTCGTCGAGGTTCAGGGCCAGCGGCTTCTCGCAGAGGATGTGCTTGCCGGCGGCCGCGGCCTTTTGTATGTACTCCAGCCGAGCGAATCCAGGCGTGCAGATCGCGACGGCATCGACCGCTTCCAGCAGGGCGTCGGCCGTACTGTAGGCCTTGACGTTCCATTTCCTGGCCGCCTTGTCAGCCGATTCCGCGCTGCGGCTCATGACGCCTGCCAGCTCGGGCTCGCCCCGTTGCCTGGAAGCCCGTGACGTGTGTCTCGGCGATGTCGCCGCAGCCGATGATACCGAACTTGATCATGACGAGGGTTCCCCTTTCATTCCCAGTCGATCACGACGCCCAGGATCGACTGCGACTCGCTCTTATCTGCGAGCTTGCGATACATGTCCACTGCGTCTTCGGGCTTGATCTCATGCGTGATGACCGACTCCGAGCGGATATATCCGCGGCGGAGCATCTCGATGGCTGTTTCGACGTCCTTGCGGAAATACCAGTAATCTGGAAAGACATCCGTGGCGGTTTTGACGAACAGGGGCTCACGGTTGAAGATCTGCTGCCTGGACGGCGGCATGCCGGCCGCGCCGGTGGCGATAATGCGAAGGTCCTTCCTGTACATGTACTGCTCGAAGTTCAGGCCGCTGAGATCCGCGGCGATGCGCAGGGTAACGATGGTGCCGCGAGGACGGGCGAGTTTCATGGCCAGTTCGAGCCCGGCTCTTGTTCCGGAAGCTTCGATGATACGGGCGGGACCTTCCGGCAGCAGCCTGCCGACTTCCACAACCGGGTCCTGCTCCAGAGGATTCAGGCAAAGGTCCGCGCCGAGCTCCGCCGACCGCTTCAGACGGAAGGGATTGATATCCGCCACGACCACGGTCCTGGCGATATGACGGAGCACCTGCATGGCCATCAAGCCGATGGGCCCCTGGCCGATCACAGCCACGTCGTCGTAGACGAGCGGCTGCAGGCGATGGATGCCGCGAAGGGCGGGCACGGCCCAGTAGCACGCCGAGGCTGCCTTGAAATCCAGCTCGTCGGGAAGAGGAAATGCGTAACAGGAATCCTTGACGCCATATTCAGCATGGCCGCACGTAACAAAGACGCGCTGGCCCTCGCGAACCGGCGAATCGGCATCGTTAACCTGCTCGACCACACCCGTGGCGATATACCCCATCACCTCGTTGGTCTGGGGCGTGGCCTTGCCCATCAGGAATAATTCTGTTGCGGCGCTGATGGCCGTCTTCCTGGTGCGCACCAGAACCTCGCCCTTGGCCGGTTTTGGTATCTCTGCCTGCGTGAGAACGGGCTTGCCACCTGAATTGTAGATCGCCTTCATATGGGCCTCCGTCGTTTACTACACTCTACTGTTAACAGCGTCATTGTCAAAGGACTGCACTGCCGCTCTCTTTGACGCTGCCGCACTGCTGATTCTGGTTCAGACCAGAGCGGCCCTCCTCATCGCACAACCCTCGCAAAGCCCTTCAGTCGCTCACTATAGAGCCCGGCCGCAAAGACACCGCTTTCCATCGCAGCACCACCGTCCCGCAACAAACGCAAACAAAACTGGCCGGACCACACATAGCCAGCCTCATACCCCTGCCTGCAAGCAAGGCTACATCTCGTCATAACATCCCTGTGTATTAGCACTACAACGCCACATGAGGCTCAAGAAACCTCAAGCGGCAACACGATGAATTCTTCCAGGAACCTTGATCCTGGAAGGAGATAGAGCATGGATGCTCAACAGATTCGGAAGCTGCAACCTATGCTGAGCAAGTACCTGGCCGAGTTTGACGACTGTTTCAGCCGCTCGGAACCGGCCGACAGCCTGCGGGTCTACGTCAACGGCCAACTGTCCGATTTGCCCCGCAAGAGCATCGAGCCGATCGCCGACCGGGCGGGCGTACCGCCGCGGACGCTCCAGCAATTCCTCTCGCGGGCGGCTTGGGATCAGGCCTGGATGGCCGATCGGCTGATGCAGATCGTTGCCCGCGATCATAGCCACCCGATGTCTATCGGGATCATCGATGAGACCAGTTATGCCAAGAAGGGCGACAAGACCCCCGGCGTCAAGCGGCAGTACTGCGGCGCCAGCGGCAAGGTCGGCAACTGTGTGGTCTCCGTGCATCTGAGCTATGTGGCCGCAGACTTCCACACTCTGCTGGCCGGCGAGTTGTTCCTGCCGCAGGAGTGGTCGGACGACCGAGAGCGGTGCCGGACGGCGGGCATCCCCGAAGCGATGGTCCACCGCCCCAAGTGGCAGATCGCCTTGGAACTGCGAGATCAGGCGGTGGCCAACGGGGTCCGCCTGGAGTGGGTGGGAGCCGACGAGGGCTACGGCGAGGTGCCGGCGTTCCTGTTTGCGCTGGACGATCGCGGCCAGCGATACGTGGTGGAAGTTCCCAGCATCTTCCATGGGTGGCTGCGTCAACCGGAGGTGCTGCAGAAACAGCATCACGGACGCCGCAAACCCGGTCGCCAGCCCCGCTATCCCCGGCTGAAGGTCAAGAACCTGCCGACGATCGAGGTGCGGAACATGCTCAAATATTGCGAGGCGTTCCGCAAGCAGGCCTGGGAGAGATTCCACATCAAGGACACCACCAAGGGACCGGAGGTCTGGGAGGCCAAGATGGCCCCGATCTACCTGAAGCGGGACGGCCTGCCGACTTGGCCGCACTGGCTGATCGTGGCCCGCAACCTGCGAGATCTCGACGAGGTGAAGTACTTTGTCTCGAATGCCCCGGCCGGCACGCCGCTGGAGGTGCTGCTGCACGTGGCGTTCAGCCGCTACCAGGTGGAACGGTGCTTTGAGGAGGAAAAGAACGAGTTGGGGATGGACCACTTCGAGGTCCGCAACTATCTCTCGCTCAAACGGCACTTGCTGATCACCGCGGTCAGCCACCTGTTCCTGGCCAAGGTGCACGAAACGTGGCGGGGGGAAAAATCCGCACCTGACGGTCTGCCAATTGCGCCAGGCGGCCGGAGCCTTGGTTCGTTCGCTGTGGCTGACGGGCCAGGTACGGCAGAGCTTCCTGAAACAGGAGGCGACGATCATCACCGAGACCCAGCGGCGGCTGGCCAAGTCTCAGCGCAGCCACGTCAAAGCCCGCAAGCGGTGGCTGCGTAAGGAGGGCATCAAGTTGCCAACGTTACGATGTTGCATCATGTACCAGGTGGCGTTGTAGTGTTAGAGTGTCCCTAGAATTGTCTTACCAAGGCGGGTGGCGGGTCGCGGGTGGCATGGCCCTGTGCTGTTGCAGGGCCATGGTCGTCCGATACCGCGTGCATGACTCCACATATTGCGGCCGCGCAGACTCCTTCATATGACGAGCCGTGGCCGCCCGTTGTACAGGAAGAACGACAGCCGTAGAATCCCCGCCAGCCATGGGCAATATCCCAGACAACCAACACGAAGCCGCCGATCCACTGCGGCCGGACCGTTGCCCGGACTGCGGCTATCTGCTGACGGGTCTGCCCGAACAAGGCATCTGCCCGGAATGCGGCACCCCATACGACACGCCGCGATTAATCGTGTTATACGGGTGGACGAGTAGAATGAATGCCTTGGGTCCGTGGGGCTGGTGGCGATTCGCAGTCGAGCAAGTCGCGCTTGGCATCGTCTTTTTCAACGCAGACTGGTTGCAGGCACGTCTACACATCCACATCCCGTTCTGGATTGTCTACGGTCTGTTTGCCGGCGCGGTTAGCGCGGTCGGCATGCAGTGGTGCCGGCGCTGGCTGGCAAGGAACGAACTGCAAGCCCCGGAGTTGCTGCGATTATCTCCGGCTGGGTTTGGCGCCAGAACCGGCTACGGGCAGTGTTCGCTTCACCCGTGGGAAACTGCGATGCAACTGAGCATCAGGCCATGGCGAAGGAAGGTGTACCGGCTGGAGATATATCAAAAGAGGGCACCGCACGCGTTGGATTTCCAGTTTCGGTTTCACTTTCAGTGCGACGACGCGACAGCAAAGCGCGTCGTCACTTGCGTCGAGCAGTGGCGACAGGAAGATGGAACCTGAGCAAAAGCCGCCACGTTCCGCCACGTTCCGCCGTGTTCCGAAGGACAAGAAGGCCCGGAAAATGTACCTGACCCCTTTGTTTGGCCCCTCTGCTTCGTCCGTTGGAGAGAGAAACGAGTAATGCCCCCGATTCCCTCAGGGCCATGCTCGTTCGATATCCCGTTCTGGATTGTTTACGGTCTGTTTGCCGGCGCGGTTAGCATCGTCGGAATGCAATGGTGCCGACGCTGGCTGGCAAGGAACGAACTGCAATCCCCGGAGTTGCTGCGGTTATCTCCCGCAGGGCTTGGCGCCAGGACCGGCTACGGGCGGTGTTCTCTTCACCCATGGGAAACTGCAATGCAACTGACCATGAGGCCATGGCGAAGGAAAGTGTACCGGCTCGAGATATACCAGAAGAGGGCACCACACTCGCTGGATTTCCAGTTTCGGTTTCACTTTCAGTGCGACGACGTTACAGCCAAGTGTATTGTCGCCCGCATCGAGCAATGGCGACAGGAAGATGGCACCTGAGCAAGAAGCTGCCACGTTTCGCCGTGTTCCGAAGGACACGAAGGCCCGGAAAATGTACCTGACCCCTTTGTTTCCTTTGTTTCGAGGGGGGTGGTCGCAGCAGGTAGGGACGCAGGTTGGCAGGCCGGGGGTGTGACGATGGAAAAAAGTGGGGGGCGAATCCTTTGGTGGGTGACGGCAGTTCGGGAGAGAGAAACGAATGATGTGCCCGACTCCTTACCCCAACTCCTGCCCTCGCTTGGGATTCAGGACTCAATGCGGAGTCATACATGTGGCATCGAACGACCATGGCCTTGCAACGGCGCAGGGCCATGCCACCTGCCTTGACTGAAGAAATGTACCTGACCCCTTCTTCCGCCGCCCTTCTTCCGCCGAGTGATGACCCCGGTCGTCTGATCACGTCCCGACCAAACGCAGCACTGCGTACGCCTGATGTTCGCGCGATCCCGGCGGCCTACGCCGTGCATTAACGATCCGATTAAACCGATGGTTGTTCGGATTAAATGTTCCCAAGCCGATCCCCCACCGAGCCAAAACAGGCCTGTAGGCATCATAACTCTTGCCTTGGCAGGGCGGAACGACTATCCACACTTGCTGAGCAAACAGTGTGTACTGTTGCGTCTGGAAGACCGCCCGACGAGCGTTCTTCAGTCTAAGTTCGAACGCTATAGTCTCGATTTCAAAAATCTTTGCCCCCCCTGACAACGCAAAGGAGCCACCGGTAAGTTCCTCGACCAGCCCACACGCCTGCAATTGCCGAAGCGTTTGTCGCACTGTCGTTCGAGTCATGCCCATCTGCTCCGGGAGAGAGGCTCCAGGACGGGGCGAATGTCTCTTCAGGAGAGAAAGCAACCTAAGCTGACGCCAAGCCATGGGCGCTATTGTACGGAAACGTTCGGCGCCTCCCACGAGAAACGATTGCGACAAAGTCCGGACGGCCGCGATGGCAGTCAACTTCCCGAAACACCTGGGAGAGCCGCCCAATTCCCCGAAGGGGTCTGCGTGATCGAAGACGCGACTCAAAGGCGTCAGCCATCTCATCCTCTGTGTACTCCGCTCCTCGCCGCTCTCTTCTCATACCATGCCTTCGCTTAGATCGCCGCCTCATGCCGGAATCGTCCGATTGCATCACGCCACGACTCTAGATGCGCTGGCCCCGTCGTGGACTCAAACTGAACACCTGCAGATTGGAGTCGTGCGTAAAGGGCTTCAGCGGAGCGGATCGCAGCAAGCACTGCATCCAGACGGCTAGGCACGGCTCGGGGACGCTCGACAGCCGCATAGTATTGCGATAGAGAGTGCCAGTGTGCCAGACAACTGATGGCATCGGACCACTCCGCTTCCCCCCTTGCTGGGCTCCTACTAAGTACTTGATCGTCTGGGCCGCCAGTAAGCACAGCATTGAGAAGACCGACCCGATGAATATCCTCCATTTCCGGAACCACCAGGGGGCACGACAAAAGCGGGAGTGATGAGTACCGCTTCCGAGGTCGCCGCCCTCCGCTTTGTGGCAGGAACCTTGCAAGAGAGAACTGCTTCAATCCGTTGTGCCAGCCACTCGCCGACAGGGCGGCCCCCGCAGCCTGGAATAGCCCCCCCATCCAGTCGCTGTACCCCATGACTATCTCGTAATTGTTCAAAGCACCCAGCACATAGACAAAGAAGAGCATATTCCCAAGCGAGATTGGGTCCATGGCTGGCTCTAATGCCCGACTGGTCCGCTGTACGAGGAGGTAGAAGCCGTCCACGTCCAACGCCGACAGAGTGTCGAGGAACTCATTCATCCTGTTTGCATCACGCAAGGACGATTCGGATACGACAATCGTAACGAGCAGCGGCGGAGCGGCGCGGCGTCCCGACCAGTCGTCAATGGCCGCCTCGGCCATGTTCAGAGCAATCTGGCTCCAAGAATCGCGAAAATCGTCGAACGCCACCGAAGGCGAGATAAGATACTTAAGGCCCGGCAGGCACTGCGTTTGGTAATCAAGACAAAGCCGGACATATTGCTCGATCTGCTTCGGACGAAACTGGTTCCGACTTAGGCCTGTATTATTCGCATAGTAAGGATATTCAGAAAGGTTTCCATCACGCGCATTGCTTAAAGAGGCTGCGTAGAACTGCGGATCAAAGAGTACAGTGAAGTCATCCAGGCCCTGCAGCCCTTCACAGAACGTCTCCAACCTTTCCCGTCTCTCGTCACGTGGACTGAGTATGACACCAGCAATGCTTCCCGCACTTGCACCCTGTTCGATCTTGTCGCTACGGCCAAAGCCGCATTGGGCCAGGAGTGGCATTGCATGTCTCCTTTAGACTCGAACGCTCCGGAAGGCATCCAGGAGCAGATTTGGAGTCCGGTACCTAACACTACAACGCCACATGAGCTCAAGAAACCTCAAGCGGCAACACGATGAATTCTTCCAGGAACCTTGATCCTGGAAGGAGATAGAGCATGGATGCTCAACAGATTCGGAAGCTGCAACCTATGCTGAGCAAGTACCTGGCCGAGTTTGACGACTGTTTCAGCCGCTCGGAACCGGCCGACAGCCTGCGGGTCTACGTCAACGGCCAACTGTCCGATTTGCCCCGCAAGAGCATCGAGCCGATCGCCGACCGGGCGGGCGTACCGCCGCGGACGCTCCAGCAATTCCTCTCGCGGGCGGCTTGGGATCAGGCCTGGATGGCCGATCGGCTGATGCAGATCGTTGCCCGCGATCATAGCCACCCGATGTCTATCGGGATCATCGATGAGACCAGTTATGCCAAGAAGGGCGACAAGACCCCCGGCGTCAAGCGGCAGTACTGCGGCGCCAGCGGCAAGGTCGGCAACTGTGTGGTCTCCGTGCATCTGAGCTATGTGGCCGCAGACTTCCACACTCTGCTGGCCGGCGAGTTGTTCCTGCCGCAGGAGTGGTCGGACGACCGAGAGCGGTGCCGGACGGCGGGCATCCCCGAAGCGATGGTCCACCGCCCCAAGTGGCAGATCGCCTTGGAACTGCGAGATCAGGCGGTGGCCAACGGGGTCCGCCTGGAGTGGGTGGGAGCCGACGAGGGCTACGGCGAGGTGCCGGCGTTCCTGTTTGCGCTGGACGATCGCGGCCAGCGATACGTGGTGGAAGTTCCCAGCATCTTCCATGGGTGGCTGCGTCAACCGGAGGTGCTGCAGAAACAGCATCACGGACGCCGCAAACCCGGTCGCCAGCCCCGCTATCCCCGGCTGAAGGTCAAGAACCTGCCGACGATCGAGGTGCGGAACATGCTCAAATATTGCGAGGCGTTCCGCAAGCAGGCCTGGGAGAGATTCCACATCAAGGACACCACCAAGGGACCGGAGGTCTGGGAGGCCAAGATGGCCCCGATCTACCTGAAGCGGGACGGCCTGCCGACTTGGCCGCACTGGCTGATCGTGGCCCGCAACCTGCGAGATCTCGACGAGGTGAAGTACTTTGTCTCGAATGCCCCGGCCGGCACGCCGCTGGAGGTGCTGCTGCACGTGGCGTTCAGCCGCTACCAGGTGGAACGGTGCTTTGAGGAGGAAAAGAACGAGTTGGGGATGGACCACTTCGAGGTCCGCAACTATCTCTCGCTCAAACGGCACTTGCTGATCACCGCAGTCAGCCACCTGTTCCTGGCCAAGGTGCACGAAACGTGGCGGGGGGAAAAATCCGCACCTGACGGTCTGCCAATTGCGCCAGGCGGCCGGAGCCTTGGTTCGTTCGCTGTGGCTGACGGGCCAGGTACGGCAGAGCTTCCTGAAACAGGAGGCGACGATCATCACCGAGACCCAGCGGCGGCTGGCCAAGTCTCAGCGCAGCCACGTCAAAGCCCGCAAGCGGTGGCTGCGTAAGGAGGGCATCAAGTTGCCAACGTTACGATGTTGCATCATGTACCAGGTGGCGTTGTAGTGCTAAGTGAAGGACGTTTGCCAAGCAGCCGCTGGATCACCGCACTCAATTCATCAGGCAGGTCATTACGAAGCTGCTTGGGTGGAACCGGGTTAATTCGTTGAATATTCGTCAGGATTTCCCACGAATTAGCTGCCCCGCAGCAAACGGGTGCTGTCGCGTTGCCATTTGGTAGAGCACGATCCCGAGGGAGAACGTATCCGAGCGAAAGTCAAGGACGCTTCGCCGGTTCTGAAAGTCGAGCTGCTCAGGTGAAAAGTAGGCCGTAGTTCCGACAGGGCCAAGGGAGAACGATCTATCGTCAAGGTCAAATACGAGACCCATATCGAGAAGTACGAAGGCCCCATCGACGCGCATCATGATGTTTCCGGGCTTCACATCCCGGTGAATGCACTTCATCCCCCACAGTTCCTGCAGAGCGAGCGTAATGTGAATGCCGAGCCTCTTCAGTGAGGAAACGTCGAGCATTCCTCCATTTGCCAATTGCCCTGAAAGGGTGGTCCCGTCGACGAATTCCTCGGTGAAATAGAGTAGTCGTTCCCCCCGCAAGTCCACCGTAGTCAGCCCTATCGGCCCCTGCTTAACAAGATGCGGGGACCGGCATCTCCTCATTGTTTCGACCTCCCGTGTGGCGCGGGCGGTAACATCATCTAGAATTGAAGGATCACCGATACTATCCTGCATCCCCCATTGCTGGACGGACGGGCACATGAACTTAACGGCGAGTACAGTCCCGTCAATAACGGCACGGAAGACACGCTTCTGCCCCCCGTCCCCAATATGTACCACATCACCGGCCTGGGGTATGAGGGCGGTAACATCAGCGGGCGTCAAATTCGGGCTGGCCATCACCAATGCCTCCGAGAAACAAGGCCGTCAGAACGTCGTGCCCAGGGCGAACGAGAACACCTGCGTGTCGTCGCGGCTTTGCTTGGCGACCGGGATGCCGAAGTTGAAGGACATCGGAACCGGGCCGAACATCTTGACCACGAAGTTGATGCCGAAGCCGACGCTGACACGCCAGCTGCTGATCGTGAAGTCCCGCTCGACCGTGCCCATGTCGGTGAAGAACACACCGCGCAGGTCCTTGCCGAACAGCGGGAAACTTACCTCGCTGCTGACCAGCATCAGGAAGTCGCCGCCGACGATCTGGTGATGCGGCCCCTGACGCGGCCCGACGCCTCGGTAGGCGAAGCCGCGCATCGAGCCGATGCCGCCCGCATAGTAGCGTTCGAACACCGGCACGTCGCCGAAACCGTAGGCGCCCTGGACGCGATTGCCCCAGACGGTCTTGCGGTCGAAGACATCCGTACGAAGCGTCCGGTACCAGTTATAGCCGGCTTCCACTTTCGTGAAACCATATCTGCCGCCGAAAACGCCGGCCTGCTCCACCGACGTCAGGAGGCGGTCGCCGGTCGTCGGGAACCACGGCGCTGTCGGTGCGATCGCGAAGCAGCGAGAGCTTGACCGTGCTGAGGTAACTGCCGCCGCGAACGTCGCGGATGTCCTGGGCGGTGTACCATTCATTGGCATCGGTGATGTTGACATACTCCCACCGGCCGGCCCCTTCTACGCTCCAGTCCTTGAGAACGCCCGACTGAAGCCTCTTGCCCAGACTGAACGTGCCGCCGCCGCGCTGCTCGGTATAGCCATCCCGGCCGCGTTCGAAGATGTACGCCCCGGTGCCCAGGCTGATGGGCTTGTCAAACAGGTACGGCTCGCGCCAGGACAACCGGAACCGCATCAGCTCGGTCCCGGGCTCCAACTGCAGGCGGAACAGCTGGCCCGCCCCGCGGAACGCCTGGCCATGGAAGAAGTCGCCGAAGCTCCGCGGCCAGCGGGTAATGTCGAAATTGCGGTTTTCCAGGGTGATATTGCCGAGCAGACCGTTGTTACTCGTAACACCCGCCCCGACGATAAACTGCGTGGTGTTCGCTTCGGACACGCGCACCAGCACGTTGCGGACGTCGTCCTCGCCGCCGGCCGGGCTGACCTCGGCGTCCTCGAACAGCTGCGTCTCCAGCAGCCGGGTCTTGATCTTGTCCTGCCGCGTCGAATCGTAGACCTCGCCGGGAATCAGCGTCACCTGGCGACGGATCACACGATCCTGCGTCCGCTCGTTGCCGCGAACCAGCACCTCGCCGACGTGAATCCGCGGCCCCTCCTTGATGTTGATCGTCAGGCGGACCCGGGCAGGCTCCGGCAGGAACGTCGGCGTGGCGGTAACGTCGGCGTAGATGTAGCCGATCTGGCCATAAGCATCCTTGATGGCCCGGATGTCGGCCTTGACATATTCCTGCAGCAACGGCGAGCCGACCTGCATCCGCATCAGGCCCAGCAGCTCGGGATCGCTCATGACCGTGTTGCCTTCGAAGACCAGTTGCTTGACGAAGTACTGATTGCCCTCGTCGATCAGGAAGACCAGCGTCAGGTCCTCGCGGTTCGGGGCAAATTCCAGGCGGTGCGAGACGCGGGCGTCGAGATAGCCCTGCTCGCGGTAGAAGTTGGCGATATTCGCCTCGTCGCGGGCGATGACGTCCGGATCGTAAGCACCCGTGCGGAAGATCCAGATGTAAGTCTTGGTCTCCAGCGTCCCCGCCAGCCGGCTGGCCGGGAAGGACTTGTTGCCTTCGAAGACGATCTTGCGGACCTTGACGCGCGGCCCTTCCGCGACGTGGAACAGCGCGATGCCCTGGGTCTGGAGTTTCTCCTCGTCGAGGGTGGCCTTGGCGTAGTAATAGCCGGACTCGTGATATTTCTGCTCGATGCGATCGAGGGCCTGGCGCAGGGTAAACACGTCGGTCGGCTTGCCAGCCGTCAGACCCGTCGCAGCCAGCAGGTCCTTGGTCGAAACGTGGGTATTGCCCTCGAACTCGACGGCGGTCAGCAGCGGCTTCTCCTGAACGCGGAAGATGACGGTCACCTGGCCGTCCTTGTCGATGCGGTAGGTGGCGTCGACGCCGGTAAAGCGGTTGGCTTCGATGAGACGACGCAGGTCGCTGCGGACCTCCGCTTCGTCATAAGTGGAACCAGCCCGCGTCCGCAGCCGAGCCCGGACGAACGCCTCCGGCACCCGTTGCAGCCCCTCGATCTCGACCGCCTTGATCAGCCGGCCCCGGGGCGACTGCTCACCGGGCACGGCAGGCTGCGGCGCAGGCGCCGCTATGGCCGGCGCCGGCGCCAAAGTTTGTGCGGGCTGAGGGACGGCCGGCTCAGTCGCAGGCGCGGGCGCAGGCACCGGCTGCGTTGCCGGTGCAGCCGACGAAGGCTCGACGGCGGTCTCGGCCGAAGGTGCCTCGGTTGCTTGCGACGGTTCCTGCGTCACGGCCTGCGATTGGGCGGCAGTTTGCGGCTCGGCCGGCTGGGTACCCTGTGCCGAGGCACGGCTGGCCCCTGCCGCCAGTACTGCCACAACCAGAACCTGCAACGCCCCCCACCACGGATAACGAATCACGGATTTATGCATGTAGGCCTCACTGCAAACAAAAGGGAGCGTGCATAATAGCGGGCGCAATGTCCCTGTCAAAACTCCGTATCGGCCATGGCAATACTGATAATTGAGTCTGATAACCAGATTCCGGGACAAGGCTTCAGGAGGGCGAACGAAGAAAACAAGGTTCACAAAACCGAAATGACGTTTGGCAAAACGCTGTCGGGCCGCCGGCGACAGGCTGTTAGTAACAACCTGACACCGGCTGTAGACCTTGATCTGTCCGTCACTTTGCCTGCAGCGAAGGCTCCTGCTCCGTTTCAGCCGGGGCGTTGCGGGTCGCCCGCTTGGCCAGTTCGACCACGAAGCGCGAGAGCACCTCGCTCTGATCGTCCGGCGCGAGGATCACGTCGAGCAACGCGGGTTGCCGGACGGCCAGGGCGGCCTCGAATGCCTCGGCAAACTGCCCGACCGTCTCGACGCGGAAGCCCCGGCCGGGACAGATCGCATCCATGACCTTCTGATAGTCCCACCGCGGGATCTGGTTGAACTCGCCCGGGATCACATCGTTGAGCGTCAGGTATCGCGCGTTGTCCAGCACAATTACGATCGGGGCCAAACCATATCTGGCTGCAGTCGACAGTTCCATGCCGGTCATCTGGAACGCCCCGTCGCCGGTCAGCACGATCGGCCGGCGCTTCGTCGCCAGTTCCGCGCCGACAGCCCCGGGCACACCGAACCCCATGCTCGTATAGTTGGCCAGGGCCATCAGACCGCCTTCGGCTGGCACGGACAGATCGATCGCAGCGAACAGGCAATCGCCGACATCGCACACAACGACGTGATCCTCGCGCAGCCGGGCGTCGAGCATCCGGTAGAGCGACTTGATTGTGATCTTGTCGTCGGGGTTTGGGGACTGGGGAGCCGGCTGTGATGGCTCGCCAACTCCCGGCCGGGGTGCGTGGGTGCGGATGTTCGGGTCCGCCAGCAGGGCGTCGACGAACGGCCCCAGCGGCACCGACGGATATTCGTGATAGCTGATCTGGCAGCGCTCGGTGGAGACCGCCACGGTGCGACGCGGATCGAGCTTGGCCGTGTAAACGCCCAGGTCGAACTCCGTCATGAACGCCCCGAGCATCAGCACGCAGTCGCTCTTCTCGACACGATCGCGAACCTGCTGGTGGCTGGACAGTGCACCAGCGTAAACGCCAAGCACCTCGTGCGACGGCAGCACGCTCTTGCTTTCCAGCGTACTGACCAGCGGCGCGCCGATCTTGACAGCCAGTTGGCGGATCTTGTCGGCGATCCGCAGACGATGCACC
Source organism: uncultured Planctomycetota bacterium (assembly GCA_963787325.1). Taxonomy (GTDB): domain Bacteria; phylum Planctomycetota; class Phycisphaerae; order UBA1845; family JANYLN01; genus CAWBCK01. Next base: position 2,134,444 of record CAWBCK010000005.1, on the reverse strand, counting down.
TCGATGCCGACGATGATCACCGGGTCTGCGGCCCTGTTGAGCATCGCGGTCGCCTCGCCGATCGACTCGCACCAGGCCTCCGGGTCGATTCGCAACGGCTTCTGCAATACGGGCACTTCGCTGACTTCCGCCTTGTAGAGGTCACGCGGGATCTCGATGTAGCCCGGCCGGTTGAGGCGTCTAACCGCGGCGATCGTATCGGCGATGATTCGCGGGCCTTCCTCGGCACTGCGGATGATCGACGCCCGGCAGCAGACCTCCTCGTACACCTTGCGTTGGGTTTCGAACGTTTTGACCTTGTGATGCAGCAGCGCGTTCTTCTTGCGTTCCGAGATGCCCGGCCCGCCGCTGATAACCAGCAGGGGCGACTTCTCGGCATACGCGCCAGCCACGGGATTCACGCAGTTCAGCCCACCCACGCAGTAGGTAACCATCGCCACGCCCAGACCCTTGCCGCGCGCATATGCATCAGCCGCAAAGCCTGCCCCGGGCTCGTGCGTCATGACGATCGGCTTGATCCGGCCGTCCTTCTCGAAGATGTCATAGAGCCCGATGACGAAATCGCCGGGCACACCGAAGGTATATTCCACGCCCTGCTCGTGCAGTGCATCGATAAGGTATTGGCCCAACGTGGTCATCGTCTGTCACCTGCTTTCGCCTGCCATTGCGTCCCAAACTCCGAGGTCACCGGAAGATTGTATGGCGAACGACACAGCCGGTCCGGGCCGATGAACCATACGCGTGGTGCGCAGAAGAAAGTCGGCCACCAGGCAGATCAGGATGGCAACCGAAAGAACGGTTATTTTTATGCCGATAATCCTCCCGGATCGTCACGAATGAAAGGCAGACACCATGTCTCAAATCCCGCACGATTTGCAGGAAGCCCTCGACAGCCGGCTCGAACCACAGGAACGCGTATTGTGGGTTGGCCAACCCAACGCAAGACGTATGGCCATGAAGTCCGTGTTGGCGGTGATACCCGGCTTGGGGACGATCGCTGGGTCTGTCTACTGGATGGGCACGATATGTAACTGGCACCTGAGTTCTGATCGTCCGGGACAGACGATCTTAGCACTGGTCGGCCTGCTGCCACTCTTCGGCGGGCTGGCCCTGGCGTCATTGCCACTCTGGTCGAAACGTAGGGCGAGAAGGATCCTCTATGCCGTCACCAACCGCCGCGCTTTTGCTATCGAAGGAATGCGGAATCTTGCCATACGGGTGTTTAGCCCCGAAGACATTGGCCAGATGCGGGTACGACAGCGTCGCGACGGGTCAGGCGACATCATTCTTGCCCGGGAGGTCGTCCGGTCATACAGAAGCCAGACGGTAGAGGAATTCGGTTTCCTCAGCGTTGACGACGTCGTCAACGTGGAGACGTTGCTGCGTGGCGTGGCAAAGACGGTTACTGCTTCTCAGAATGCCTGTCTGACAAGATTGCAGACTGCTCGGCGGTCACGCTTTGCCAGCCTGGGCCTCGGGGGATCGTTCACTCTTGCGGGGATTACTCTCCTGTGCATCATGGGCCAGTCCTCAACGCTCGTCTGCAGGCGGGCGAGTTCGCACACGGTTAACGGGGTCCTCCACCGAACATTGCTGGGCATGATGGATCTTCCCGACCATAACATTGAAGGAATCAGGGCGCCGAAGTCATAGAAGGTCACGATTCGAAAGGCAGGCTGATGTACAACCTGGTTCTGAAGACCAATACCGGACGGGTGCCCCTTGGTGTCAGCAACAGTCATCATTATCGCCAGAAGAGCATGGCTGCCCAACAGATCAACCAGTTTGTCCACGATCCGCAACCCACTACCTTGACCATACGTCCCCCGTCATTGGGCTGGCTCGTGCTGGTGCCGGTGATGTTCATCGTAGCGGGAATGGCGATGATCGTCGGGGGCTTCAAGAGGCAACGACCAAGACGCCCCGAAAGCTTCACTCCTGCGGAAACGTAAGAAACAGCCATCGCCTACTGCTCGACCTTCTTGATGTCTGCAGCGGCGTCCCCCCCAGGTCAGCCGTAACAAACCGCCCCTTCGACGGCAGAACAAGATCAAACTGCCGCAGGCACGCCAGGCGAGCCCGGCCGCCCTTGAGCTGCAAGGCCAGCACGTGACCGCCGATCTTGTGATCCTTGCTCAGGAAGTGCATGTGCCAGCCGGGCATGTTGATGCCGGCGGCGAACGCAGGGCATCGCACCGCGACGAGCGTTCCCTGCACATTCTCGCGTTCGAAGACGGTCTGCGACTTGCTGGCTTCAACCAGCGTCGGGTAGGGCGGCTTCTGCGGCCGAACGCTTCGGGTCTTGATATAGGCAAACCGGCCGTCGAGCCTGACGACGTAGAAGAAGTTGTTGCTGGGAAGTTCCCGGTCGAGGGCCCCCGCCAGACCTGGCATATCCAGCGGTCCGGCGATGTCGAACATCCGGTCCTCATCAAAGAATGTCGCAACCGCGAAGGGCGTCGTCCGGCCGTCCGGCACCTGCCGGATCCGGCCGTCGGCGCGAACCTGCCAGGCATGCCCATCCAGCAGGATCATCTCGCCGTCGAGGGCATTGATCGTGCCAAGGCCGATATCACCGTGCCTGCGTAACTCACCAAAACTGACCACACCGTCGTACGCCCCCTGCATCAGCGCCGGAAGCGTCGACACCTGGTAAAGGGCGGGCTGCCGCTCCGGCCGGGTGCAGCCTGCCAGCAAGATGATGAATGCGACCCCTGCAAACCACTGCATGCGTCTGTGCAGCATCGGAGATCTCCACGATTACGCTTGACGGTCTTACTCTGAAATGTAAGAATCATACCGGTACGATTCATAACTCGTAAAGGGGCAGCGATGCGAATTACGGAGAAAGGCCAGGTAACGATTATCATCGACATCCGCAGGAAGATGGGGCTGCTGCCGAATACGGAGGTGGAGTTCGTCGTCTCCGGCGATAACGTCGTTCTCCGCAAATCTGCCCGGTCTCGTCGACGAGGCAGGGATCTGATCGCCACGATGCACGGCCGGGCCAGCCGGCGAATGACCACCGATCAGATCATGGCTCTGACGCGAGGCGAATGATGGCCTATGTGATGGTGGACTCCAACGTCCTGCTCGACGTGCTTACGGAGGATGCCGCATGGTTCGCATGGTCCAGTGGGACGCTTGAGCAATACACGCAGGAGCATATCCTCGTCATCAACCCGGTGATCTATGCGGAGGTGTCCATCGGGTTCGATACCGTGGAGGACCTCAATGCGTCTCTGCCCGAACAGCTGCTGGAGCGTCACCCCATTCCGCTGGATGCGGCCTTCCTGGCAGGCAAATGCTTCTACAAGTACAAACGAAGGGGCGGATACAAACACTCCCCCTGCCGGACTTCTTTATTGGTGCCCATGCCGCCGTTTCGGGGATGACGCTTGTTACGCGCGACGCCGCCCGATACCGAACCTATTTCCCTCAACTACCGCTGATCAGTCCGGGATAAGATGGGCATTGATCATTTCGTGAACCTCTGTAATGCACCTGTTCGCGCATAAAGCGATGGGCCCGCCGGCATTGCCGGCAGGCCCATTCTTATGCTCTATTCGATCACTCCGCCTTACAGCGAGGCGACCTTCTTGATCAGGTCGGCGGTACGGTTCGAGTAGCCCCACTCGTTGTCGTACCACATCGTGACCTTGACCATGTCGCCGTCCAGGACGATCGTGTTGGTGCTGTCGAAGATCGAGCTGGCGGGATCATGCACGATGTCGCCGCTGACGATCGGGTCGTCGACGTACTCGATGATGCCCTTCATCGGCGCCTTCGGCGGCTTCCTTGATGATCTTGTTGATCTCTTCGGCGCGGGTCTTCTTGCCGCCACGAACGTCAGGTCCGTGATCGAGCCGGTCGGCACCGGCACCCGCAGGGCGTAGCCGTGCAGCTTGCCCTTCAGGGCCGGGACGACCTCGCCCAGGGCCTTGGCGGCGCCGGTGGTGGTGGGGACGGTGTTGATCGCGGCAGCCCGGCCGCGACGCTTGTCCTTGTACGGCATGTCCAGGATCGCCTGGTCGTTGGTGTAGGCGTGGACCGTGGTCATCAGGCCCTTGACGATGCCGATCTTCTCGTGGAGGACCTTGCGACCGGGGCCAGCGAGTTGGTCGTGCAGGAGGCGTTCGAGACGCATCTTCATGCTGGCGTTGAGCATGGTCGTCATTGACGCCCAGAACGATCGTGGCATCCGGCTTGTCCTTGGCCGGGGCCGACAGGATCACGCGCTTGGCGCCGGCGGCCAGGTGGCTGTCGTAGCCGGGCTTGCCGTCGGCGGCCCGGCTGGTGAACCGGCCGGTCGACTCGAGAGCGACATCGACGCCCAGCTTGCCCCACGGCAGCTTGGCCGGGTCCTTCTCGCAGAGGATCGGGATTTCCTTGCCGTTGACGACGATCGCACTGCCCTTGACCGACGACCTTGCCGGGGAACTTGCCCTGGGTGGAGTCGTACTTGAGCATGTACGCCAGCATGTCGGCGTCGAACATGTCGTTGATGGCCACCACGTCGAACTCGCTCGGGCCGACTTGCCATCACGCGGAAAACCAGCCGGCCGATGCGACCGAAACCGTTGATTGCAACCTTCACTGCCATCTCGTTTGCTCCTGTGATTTTCTAAAGGCTAATGCAATACTCTTAGCCTGGACTCTGACCGAGGACCGAACTGCGCAAGGGTAGTCCACCGCGGCCAGACGGTCAAGAGCCGGCCATAACAGCCCTGATACAGGCCCTCTGCCACCCCTTGATTCTGACCAACCCGCGTCAGCAACACCAACGGAGAGATGTTTTATAGACTCCAAGCCTGGCAGGCAAGAGCCTTGGGCCGTTTTTCACGAAACGGTCACCACATCAGGTCTCGCCACGAGGCCTGGACCATCTCCGAACAACCCATCGGCGGCGGCACGAACGATTCGAACCGACCGTCCTTCCACTGCAACCAACGCAGCGATGAGGACTCCAGCGGCACATCAAAATGAAACGCCACTTCAGCCGGCCGATTGTCCCAGGTCAACTCCCTGACTTCCGCCGTCATGCCGGTCAACTGGACCGTCTGGCCGACCTTCAGCGGCTGGCTTTCCTCACGAAACAGCCGGTCGTCGGTATAGGCAAGGAAACCCGGGTTGGGACGGACGACCAGCGTATTAACATCCGCCCGGCGGACCTTCACCGGCTGGAACATGCTCGACGAAAGCACCCGGATATGGCGCGGGATCGGCGCGTTTTCGCTGGCCCAGATCAGCGGGCTGTTCAGGATGACGAAGATGCTCGGCGCATTGACGATGATCAGGTCCTGCTTCTCGACGGATGCGTCCAGCGGATGCGTCAGAGACATCCGGTCCAGGAGCCATCGCGGCCACGTCGGACTCGCCGAGCGCAGCGCCAGCGTCGCCGGCGAAATGATCGCATGTTTGATCACGAACGCACACGCCAGCATCATGACAATCGTCCGCCATCGACGGGCCTTCGACCAGTCCCCCGGCTCGGCAATCAGCCGCCGCAGAAACTGCGCCATAAGCCCCATCGCACCGACACCCACAAACAGCAGCATGCGGTCAGCCGGAAAGGTCGTGCACAATGGAATCAGCGACAGAACCATCCCGAGGGTCCAGAATCGAGCGACCCGATCCCGCCGCAACAACGGCAGCAGCACCACGGCCAGCAAGGCCACGAACCCCCAGGCAGCCAGGCACAAGCATCGCAGCAGCGTCGGATCCAGCACCATGGAGATGTCCGCCGGCGGCGCCGCCAACTGCCCGAGCACCAGGATCGGAGCATTGGTCAACAACGATGCCACGAACCGCAGTGGCTCGCCCAGCGGATCGACGTACAGGCCGAGATGCGATACGCCGTAGCCAAGGTGCGACCAGCAGATTCGCCACACCACGATGACCAGTGCATAAGGCGTCAGGGAAAGAATCCGCCGAGGCCATGGCGCACTGTCCAGCAGAAGAGCGAAGGCGACCAGGTATGCGATCGTCGCAATCCCCTCCTCCTTCGACAGCAGGCTCAGAGTCAGCAGCACGGGGGCGACAATCGCCCCGATCCGCCAGTTGTCACGGCGCCAGCGACTGTGCGCCAGCAGCGTCAACACGCCGAACAACGCAGCCAGAACGGCGTTGCGATTCGCCAGAAAGCCCACCGGCACCAGGTGTGCATCATCCATGCAGTACAGCAGCGCCGCCACCCCCGCCGCTACTGTCACCCCCATCAGACGCTGATAGAGCAGCGCCACGGCCCCTACGAGCAGCGCATACCATAGCACGCTCTGGGCATGCATCAGGGCTGGCCAATTGGGCCACAGCAGATAATCGACCCAGTGAGTCGCCGATGCCACCGGCCGCCAGAAGGCCGCCTTGACGCGAACATCCGTCCACCATGGCAAAAGCCCCCGGTCCATAAGAGCCCGGTTGTGAACGGGATCACCGTCCAACAGGCGAAACATGTCCAACGGAGACTTCAGCACGCGAAACGGGCTGTTCGAACCCTGCATCAGCAGCTTGGCGTGATAGTCGTCGAATAGCAGGCCAGCCTTCAGTGATGGCAACGTCAGCGCACTGCCCACTAACGCGGCCAGCAGAAAGAGCCGCCGGTGGGCCAATAGTGTGACCCAGACACGCCGGGGATAGGTCTCGGCGACCGAGGTTGTCGCGTCCAACTCCACGTGAGGCTCCTGGAGCATTCGTCAGGCAGGCGGACGCAGATCAACCGCACCGATACACACCGCAATCCGCAGACAGCATTGTCTCACCCCGCAGGCAGTCGAGCAATCCCCGGCAATCGGTTTCGCTACTTTAAAAAGGGCAAGAACGTAGTGAATACGTGCGCCACGTCCACCCCCGGGATACACGGCAACCAAAACAATCCGCAATTGTCGTAAACAGCGAGACCCGCAACAGACATGCCTGACTGCGATTCGCGACAATACGACCCGTAATAAGCCCGCCAGCAGGGGAAAGAACTGGGGAACTAGGATTCGAACCTAGACTAACTGGTCCAGAGCCAGCCGTGCTACCGTTACACCATTCCCCAGAAACAGGTGCAATGCACCCCTTATGTAGGCGGCAAGCGACAGGTTGTCAAGACTGGCAACCCGTCAATGGCCTGCAAAGCCTTGGCGGACGGGAAAATCGGACATCATACCGTAACTATCGTGTAGGCCTTGGCAAGCGCACGGTCGATCTGCTCCGGATCAGCCAGGCAGAAGTACAGACGCTCCGGCAACATCGCCGGCAGTTCCCGCCTGGCGAGCGCCACAAGAGACTCGGGAACCGCCACCACAAGATGCTCTCCCCAGGCCCGCACCGCAACCGCCCGATAATACCAGGCCAACGCCGGCGGCACCCTCTCGACAGCCGACGTGTCGACTCCCAGATCCTCCAGATCGACGAACCGGTCGTCAGCAGCCAGTTGCCGTGCCCAGGCCTGCCATACGTCCTGCGGCTTGGCCCAACCCCACGAAACGGCGATCTGCCCGAACCGTTGCCGCGAAAGTTTCTGGTGTTCGAGAATCTGCGCAACCTGTGAAGCGTCCAGCACGCCCATTGCCACCATAATATGTCCTATAAAATCCGCCACGTAGATCGATCCCCGGTATCTAAAGGTTGTACTTGCCTTGCCCCGAGCCGATTCGCAGATATACTTCAGGCTAAGTGCTGCAATCCGCCGGGAATACGCGACTTCTTACTATCTATGAAATGCAGCGCAGTCAGGCAAAAAGCACACTTTGTCCTTACCAAGCGTTGCCACAAGTGAACACCAAACAATGGCATTTTTCCCACACGCTGGTACGGATCTACGCGATCGTGTTTCAAAAACTCACCGCGACGTTGCCGTTTCTCAACATTTGGCATTGACAGAACAGCCTGCTGTACTGTATCTGTAGATATACACTGACAGTTGTATGTTGATTTTGCTCAACATGCCCCGTGGCCGATGGGAACCGAGGAAGGCTGGAGGCGGCCCCTGACACCGAAGCATCCGGAGATTGATTGTCCGCATTGCCGGGTGGACAGTGCACTCTGGACGTGCCGGGAGGGACGCTGTTATTTCGGGACAGGTCTATGCAATCGTCCGCTTTGACACTGTCGCTACGAAACATCGCCGAGCACGTTTTCCATAGCTTGTCGCTTGGAATCATCGTGTTCGATCCCGACCTGAATGTGATCCTCCGCAATCAGGCCGCTACGATCCTGCTGCCCCCGGGCAAATCGATCGCGGAAATGCTCCGCGAGACCACCGTCGAAAGCAAATACCAGGACTGGCGGCTGGAACTGCGCGAGGCCATCGAGGCCCGCGGCCAACGCCACTACGATGGCATCACCTGCCGGCTGTCCGACACGGAAGTCCGCATGCTCAATATGGTCTGCACGCCACTGAATGATACGGCCACCGGCAAGACGATCGGCGGACTGCTGGTCGTCGAAGACGTGACGGCCCGGCTGAGCATGGAGCGGCGACTGGCGGTGTCAGAGCGCGCTGGCGGCGGTCGGCAAACTCGCCGCCAAGGTCGCCCACGAGCTGCAACAACCCGCTCGACGGGATCATGCGGTACATCAACCTGGCGATCCGCGTCAGTGAAACGGGCCAGGACGCAGAGAAGGTCGTCCGGTACCTCGGCGAAGCCGCGCAAGGGACTGGGACGAATGGTGCAGATCCTGGGCGAACTGCTCGAGTTCAGCCGCAGTTCGTACGGCACCTACGACGAGGCGAACGTCAACCGGTTCGTCGAGGACGCCGTCAATGCGATGCAGGATAAGGCCGTCCGCAGAGGGATCAACCTCGTCTGCAACATGGAAGGCGTCATGCCCGGCCTGCGGGCCGGCAGCAACCTCTTCCAGGTATTCTGTAACCTGATCAAGAACGCCATCGACGCGATGCCCGACGGCGGAACCCTGACGGTAACCACGCGAATCATCAACGGCGACGTCCTCGTCTGCTTCGAGGATACAGGCCCCGGACTGCCCGAGGACATCGCCCAGATCTTCCAGCCGTTTTTCACGACCAAGCCGGCCGGACAGGGAACGGGGCTGGGGCTGGCGATCTGCAAGGATATTATAGAGAAGTATGGTGGGCGGATCCTGGCGGAGAACCGCGTCGACGGCGGGGCCAGGTTCACCGTGATCGTGCCGACGGAAAGCGCGCCGGTCGCGGCCGCCCGTTAACCGGCCAGGTGCGCCGGGGGATGCAAGGTTGTATGCAGGGACTGTAGGGGGCTGTGTACGCTGCGGGGCGGTCCGGACGAGGCCTGCCCGGCGGGCGATACAGGAAAAAGAAAGCGAAGTGCAGCATGGTTACTGATTGCGTCGAAAGCAAAGGAGTCGCGAAAGTGGCCGAATTCAAGGCACGGGTCCTCATCGTGGATGATGACGACATCATCCTCGATTCGCTCCAGGAGTTCCTGCGACTGGAGGGATACGAGGTCGCGGTCGCTCGCAACTACGAGGAAGCCGTAAACGCCCTGGAACGTGCGGATTTCAACGTCGCCATCACCGACGTGAACATGCCCGGCTCGAGCGGGTTCGAATTGCTCCGGCTGTGTCGCCAGCATCACCCCGAGACGGTCGTGATCATGATCACCGGCTACGGCACGATCGACAGCGCCGTCGAAGCCATCAAGATGGGCGCCTACGACTATCTCACCAAGCCCATCATCGACGACGAGCTGCGCCTCGCCGTCGAGCGGGCCCTCCAACAGCAATCCCTGATCCGCGAAAACCGCACCCTGCGCCAGCAGCTCGAGCACCGCTACCAGCTGCAGAACATCGTCGGCCAGGATTACAAGATGCTCAAGATCTTCGACCTGATCGAATCCGTAGCCGACAGCAAGACAACCGTCCTGATCCTCGGCGAATCCGGAACGGGCAAGAGCATGGTCGCCCGGGCGGTTCATGCACACTCTCGCCGCAGCGACAGACCGTTTATCGAACTGGCCTGCGGGGCGATCCCGGAGAGCCTGCTGGAATCGGAGCTGTTCGGCCACGTCAAGGGATCCTTCACGGCGCTCTTACCGACAAGATGGGCAAGTTCCAGGCCGCCGACACCGGAACGATCTTCCTGGACGAGATCAGCACCGCCACGCCCGGACTGCAGATCAAGCTGCTTCGCGTGCTGCAGGAACGCCAGTTCGAGCCGGTCGGCAGCAACGATACCATGGCTGTGGATGTGCGGGTGATCCTGGCGACCAACACCAACCTGGCCAAGGACGTGGCGGAAGGCCGGTTCCGCCAGGACCTCTACTACCGCATCAACGTCGTGACGATCCATCTGCCGCCGCTTCGCGAGCGGATCGGCGACATCCCCCTGCTCGGCGAGCATTTCCTGCGGAAATACAACGCCCAGAACAGCCGGGAGGTATTGGGCTTCACCGACCAGGCCATGGAGTTCCTCCAGCGCTACAACTGGCCGGGCAACGTCCGCGAACTGGAAAACGTCGTCGAGCGGGCGGTCGTGCTGTCCAAGAGCAAGTACATCGAGGTTTCCGACCTTCCGAGCCCGGTCCTCGAGCACCTCCAGACCGACAAGGACACCGAGACGAGTCTACAAGCCCGTCTCGCTGAAACGTGCCCTGGAAGATCCCGAAAAGCGGATCATCGAGATGGCCTTGCGGGCCAACAACTGGAACAGCCAGTCGACAGCCGAGGTCCTCAAGATCAACCGGACCACCTTGTACAAGAAGATGAAACGCTACGGACTGCTCGAACCTTCAGAACTGGTCCGCAGCGGCATGTAGCCGGCTGCGATGGCCACAGTCGGCCGCCCCCGGGGCGTACCTGCCCCGCAAGCCACGCGTTTGCCGGTCAGCCGAATTCGCAAGCCATCGAATCATGGCCCGACCCCAGATCCCTTGTCGACGGTATTGGTCCGGTCGGTCGGCGCGGATTGTTCAATGCCGCAGAACGCGACGGAATCCCTTGACACAAGTCGGAGAAATCGGATCAGCGGGGAAAAGGCTAGAAGGACAACTTCAACGCATCGCGGAAACGCGTAGCAACCCCCACCCGACGACTGTCAGCCCCCAGCGACAGCCCCAGGTCGTCGACACGAACGACCTCCCCGCTGCTGCTTATTTGTCCCTGGTATGGAAAATACCCCTCTCCGGGAGGAACCGTCAGTTCCAACTCGATCACCATGCCAGGTTGAATTTCCGGATCGTCCGTCTCGAAATAGAGCCCGCCCGTACTGATGTTGCGAGTCACCGTCCTGCATGCATTGTCACCAGAATCGCCTGCCGGGCAGTACTGCAGTGGCAGCCGGATGGCCAGCCGCCGATGCGTACGACGCTCCTGCCGTGTTGTTGCTGTTATCGAGGCCATGTTGTGTCCCTATTCATTACTGGTAAACGTTACAAGCAATTTCGGTGCCACACGACGAAGAACTTACCAGGCAGACGCCAGTTTTCCCGAGAATCACCAATCTTTCCGGACCGAAACAGGCCTGCACGGCCAAAAACAAGGGTAATCCACACCAAGGCTCCAAAAGCAACGTCCCGCGCAAGGCCCATCTGTCCCGCCTTGAAACACCCCTCAGACACTGCGCCTGCCAAGATGCCGACACCCATGTTGCGAAAAAAAAACGGCCTGTTGCATTGCGGAAACGGTGCCTGAACCCACCGGTGAAGGAAAGAATGCGTCCTGAGCCAATAATAGCCCCGGCCGGATCTCCATCATCCACATCCATGTCCGGACATGCAGATTTCGCACGGTGACGTGACCTTCTCCGTTCCCGTACGCACGCGATCCAAGATCCCAGCGGGTCGTTGCCTGCACTGAGACAGTCTATCGGCGCAAGCAGGCGGATAACTGCAGTCCAGTTCGTCGCAAGAGCCTGCGGCGGCCTTGCCCGTTCGGATGCACAACCCGCACCTACAGCCGACGCACATACCGCAGCCGGCGCCAGTCGTCCCCGCTGATCACGGCGTCGCTGTTGGGCCGCCCCCGAAGGGCCTGCAGGCTGTTGGGCCAGTCATTGGCGGTCCACCGACCAAGGGTCTGCTGGTCATCACGACCTAAGTGCCTGTGACGAAATAGAATAGATTCCTTCGCCACATCCAGAGGCATCTCCAGCCAGATCCCCATGTCCATCATCCGACCGACCGATTCCCACCCCTGACCGCCGATCAGCAGATAGTTGCCCTCAATAAGCACGATCGGCGCATCCACTACCAGCGCATCGGGCCACCGGCTCATGCAGCCGCCGATCGTAGACCGGCACCGGCACGGCGCCGCGCCGGCGCGAAGCCGGCGCAGCGCCACCGTAAGCCCGTTCGTGTCAAAGGACTCCGGGCTGCCTTTCCGGGTTGCCAGGCAGACGTCCCTGCCCGCCTCGTCCTTGAACCGTTTGGCTCGCAACATAGGCCCCGGGTAGTGCCAGCCGTCCATACCGATAGCCTGGATCCGCGGAAATGGGGTCAGCAGCCCGGCAAACACCTCCAGCACGGCCGCCAGCACCGACTTGCCCGCCCCGGGCATGCCGGCCAACACCGCCAGACAACGGGCAGGCCTGTCATCGAGGGGCAAGGCCAGACGACGGTCGTGCAGACAGTACAGGTCGGCCAGCAGCGGCACGACGCACTGCAAGAGATCATAAGAAGTTATATCGCAATACGTTGCAACACCGGCTGGACGAACGACCATCCCCTGCCGCAGGATCTGGAGGACGGCCGCGGGGATCTCACGCGGCCCGACGGTGTGATCAAAAGCAACAACCTGGTCAGTACCTGGACTGACCCCGAAAGCCCGTTCCAAGCTGGTCAGGCCAGGCAGCAGCCAGGACAGCACGCCATCATAGGCATCTTCCGCATCTCGCCAGGCTTGCCAGCTGCTATTGGCGGCCGCAGGCGCGGCAGCCCCTGGCTCGGACCGCGCGACCCCAAGCCAGCCGGGTCCCAGCAGGGACTTGATGACCGCCAGGCGCTTGTGCAGCACTTCATCTGGGCTGGGGGACAGTCTCATCAAAGCCTAACCTGCCGATATCAGGGGTCGACACTCTGCCCGCGGCAGCTTCCGGGATTCCAATCGGAAGATTATACGGGCACGTGCAGAACAACTGCCGCGAAGCCTGCAAAAGACAACATGCGTTGCGCAGAATCAACGTGTTTTGCCAGTAAATGCGTGATGGAAGGCCCAGACGCCCCCAAGCGGCACGGCCAAGGCGCAACTTCAGGGGTTGCGGGTGGCGGCACCTGTGCCCGAATGCCTGATCCCAACCGCCGGGTCAGACAGGTTCAACCGCTGCGCCATTTGACGACCATCCGGAGACCCATAAGATAGACCAATTACTCTATAGACTATGGGGATGTGCATATGAGCCACGAGCCAGAAGATTCTTGGCGATGCCGTCACGTTCGACGATGTGCTGCTGGTGCCGGGCTACAGCGAGGTGGTTCCCCGGCAGGTGGACGTCCGCTCGCAGCTGACCCGACACATCCAGATCAACATCCCGCTGATCTCGGCGCCGATGGACACCGTCACCGAAGCCGCCCTGGCCATCGCCCTGGCCCAGGAAGGCGGCGTCGGCATCATCCACAAGAACCTGCCGGCCGAGGCGCAGGCCCGCGAGGTATACAAGGTCAAGCGCAGCGAGAACGGCGTCATCCTCGACCCGATCACCCTGCCGCCCGACGACGCGGTCAGCGAGGCCCAGGAAGTGATGCAATTGCACAACGTCTCGGGCGTGCCGATCACCGCCGAGGACGGCACGCTGGTCGGCATCCTCACCCGGCGGGACATGAAGTTCCTGGAAGATTACAACAAATGTATCGACGAAGTGATGACCAAGAACAACCTGGTCACCGCCCCGCCCGACACCACGCTGGAAGCAGGCCGAGGCCATCCTCAACCAGGCCAAGGTGGAGAAGCTGCTGCTGGTCAACAACGGCCGGCAAGCTGGCGGGCCTGATCACGATGCGGGACATCGAGAAGATGCAGCAGTATCCCGTATCGCTGCAAGGACAGCCGCGGCCGGCTGCGGGTCGGGGCGCGCCGTGGGCGTGCACGACTACGAGCGGGTCGAGGCCGCTGATCAAGGCGGATGTCGACGTGATCGTCGTCGACACCGCCCACGGCCACAGCAAAAACGTCATCGAGACCGTCCGGAATATCAAGAAGCAGTATCGAGATCGATGTGATCGCCGGCAACGTCGCCACGGCGGAGGGCGCCAAGGCCCTGATCGACGCCGGGGCCGACGGGTGAAAGTCGGCATCGGCCCGGGGTCGATCTGCACGACCCGGGTTGTCACCGGCGTGGGCGTGCCGCAGGTCACGGCCGTCATGCAGGTGGTGGCCGTGTGCGAGCCGGAAGGGCGTGCCGGTCATCGCCGACGGCGGCATCCGCCACAGCGGCGACATCACCAAGGCGATCGCCGCCGGGGCGCGATGCGTGATGATCGGCTCGCTGTTTGCCGGGCCTGGATGAGTCGCCGGGCCAGATGGTCATCTACCGCGGCAGGCGATTCAAGGAATACCGCGGCATGGGCTCGATCGGGGCCATGGTCCAAGGCAGCAGCGACCGCTACGGCGCAGAGCCAGCGGAGACAAACTGGTTCCGGAAGGCGTGGAGGGCCGGGTGCCCTACCGCGGCCAGCTCGGCGAGTTCGTCTACCAGCTGGTCGGCGGCCTGCGGGCGGGCATGGGTTACGTCGGGGCCGCCGACGATCGAGGAGCTGCGGACCAAGAGCCGATTCGTTCGCGTGACGAATGCCGGCGTGGTAGAATCGCACCCGCACGATATCCTCGTGACTAAGGAATCACCCAACTACGCGACCGAGGCGGATGCGAACTCTTAGTCGGGGCCTTGGGGTTGGGGTCGAGGGATCGGGACTAGGGCTGGGGACTAGGGGTCGGGATTGGCAGTTGCTTGCGTTACGAGACGGCTTACATGGGCGGGATGGATTTGTTGCGCCGACAGAATGAAGTGCCAAGGGCTGAAAGGAACTCAGCGATGCGGCAGACAGGCAAGATCGGGCTGGGAATCGTTACGGCCGGACTGATATTCGCGGCGGGATGCTCCTCGCAGAACAAGCCTGCCAAGATCACGTGCAACGCACCTGCGCCCGGATGCCCCAAGACGCTCGTCGTCTTCAGCCCGCCTGTCACCGACGAGATGATGCAGACCCCCAGCACTGAATACATCAACCAGTCCCGCGCCGAGGGCATCATCAACCAACGGGCCTGGCCGGCCTCCAACAGTTACTACAGCCCGCAGGTCGTCGAGCACCTGCCGGTCTACTTTGAGGACCCGTTCGAGAGCGTGGGCAGCCCGGTGGACCCATGCAACCAGGGCTGGACCTGGGTGGACTGGTTCGACATCGGCTACAGCGATGCCCGTTGGCTGGCCAATACGGTCGCCCTGCCGGTCAGCATGGTCTTCAATCCCGCCGTGGCAGGTGATGTGCAGCAACGGCGTGCCGACCCGCCGGCTGTTGGATGGCAGGGTCGACTCTTCCGTTGCGAGCAGCCCGTGCCCGAACCGTTTGACCTGAAATGCCCGCAGCAGCAGGTCGATGCCATGGCGGCAGTGGGCGGCGAAACTCCAGTCGTCGTGGAAGCGAATCCGCCGGTGGTACCCGCAACCCTGCCTGCCAGGTAAGTCTTTGCTTCACACAACATCACCTCGCGACCTCACAGGCTGACCAATCGGATCCACTGATCAGGACCTCGTCTACAGGGCCAATCGCCCCTTGATCTTGCGCACCAGGCGTGAGCACTTTCCCGTATTCGAGAGCACAAGCTATCACCGAGCCAATCCGCAGGCAAAGCCTGCTGATCACTCGACCGGCGTGGGATCAAACACATACAGATGACGAAGCGAATCGGCATCAACGAGGGGAGCGACCTGCAGCGTACACGTGACCGGCGGACTGTCGCGATGGATGGCCGTGATCCGGCCGACCCGGCGGAGGCTCGCGGCGCCTTTCGGCAGATCAGCGGATGGCTCGGCGACGACCAGGTCGCCGACTTTGATGGCGCCGGAGGCGATCAACTGGCGGGAGACCAGATGGATGATCATGCCGTCAGGCCCGACCCCTTCCAGCGTATAGGTGTCACGCGAATACGCGACCGGATGCATTGGGAACGTCCGGAAGAAATCGGGCGATCCGAACCGGCAGCCGGCTGATCGGATCCGTCAGCAGCAGGACCCGTGACGTGTATGGAGCGACCCAGGCGATCTGGCCGATGAGGCTCTCCAGAGAAAAGACATTGCGTTGCAGCGTCACCCCGTCCTCCTGGCCGCGATCCAGGTAAATCGCCGAAGTAACGAACTGCCCGACCGTTGCCCCGCCGCGCGAACCGCGGTCGATCGTCGCGACACTGCGGTAGGCAAGGCTGTCACGGCTGATCACGGTGCTGGGGATCAACCTGCCCAAGCGCGGACGCAATGCCGCCGGGGCCGCGAAGACCGGTCAGTTCGGCGTTACGCCGGCGAAGGTCGCGGACTTCGTCGGCCAGGGCGAGCACCTGCCCTTCGGCAAGATCCCGCTTGATATCCGTCGAACTGACGGGGGAGACATCGTTGGACGGGGCGACGTGATTGGCAACGCCTGCCAGCAGCGTCACCGGCTGGGACAGACTGCGTGAGCCGGTTATTGATCGCATGGCCCCAGCCCGGCACGAGCAGATGGATGAACAGGCACACGACCGAGAACAACAGCATGCCCGCCAACACCTTGGAGCGGGACACATACGGTTGTTGCGCTGAGGACATGACAAAGCCGCCAAAATACAAACGAATGTAACTTATCTTACGTCGGCGTCGGACTCGAGCGTGTCCTTCCAGTCACCGAGGTGCTCGAGGTACATCGCGGTGCCGCGGGCGACACAGGTCAGCGGATCATCGACCACCCTGCATTCCAGGCCGGTCGCCTGCGCCATCACGCGGTCCAGGCCGCGCAGCAGCGCACTGCCGCCGGCCAGATGGATACCATTGTCGACCAGGTCGGCGGCCAGTTCGGGCTCGGCGTGTTCGAGCACGCGAAGGACGGACTCGATGATCGAGCCGACCGGCTCTTTGAGGGCCTCGCGAATCTCCTCGCTGGAGATGACGGCTTTTCGCGGCAGGCCGCTGATCATATCCCGGCCGCGGACTTCGATCGTTTTCTCTTCGGGCAGCTGAGAAGCCGAGCCGACTTCGACCTTGATCCGTTCGGCGGTCTGCGGGCCGATCATCATGTTGTAGGTGCGCCGCATGTGGCTGACGATCCCCTCGTCCATGTCGTCGCCGGCCACGCGGACCGACTCGCACACGGCGATGTCGCCAAGACTGATGATCGCGATCTCGCTGGTGCCGCCGCCGATGTCGACGATCATACTGGCCTGCGGCTCGGCGATGGGCAGACCCGCCCCCAAGGCTGCGGCCTTGGGCTCTTCCAGCAGATAGACACGGCGTGCACCGGCCCGTTCGGCGGAGTTGTAAACGGCGCGTTTCTCGACGGCGGTAATCCCGCTGGGCACGCTGATGACGACGCGGGGACGAATGACCGAAACACCGTGAGTCGCCTTGGCCTTGCGGATGAAGTAGCCCAGCATGGCCTCGGTGACCTCGAAGTCGGCGATGACGCCGTCCTTCATGGGCCGAACGGCGGTGATGGAACCGGGCGTCTTGCCGAGCATCTCCTTGGCGACGATACCGACGGCGTTTCCGTTCTGGAGTACCTCGTTGGTGCCCTTGCGGACGGCGACGACCGACGGCTCGTTCAGGACGATGCCAACGCCACGAACGCAGACCAGCGTGTTACAGGTACCCAGGTCGATACCCATATCCAGCCGGAACCAGTTGCCAAAATCGTCAAACCACACTCGCGTGCTCCTGTCAGGCAAAACGGCGGAACGATTATCGAGCACCGAACGGACCGAGGCAAGGATCGGAACAACATCTCGTCAAAAGCATGCCGGGTGCAGCATGGCCCCACGCCAGTCAAGACCAAGACACCCGTTCGGATTTCAGTATCGGCCGCTGCCAAGCCACGGCAGCACCGTTCAGGGCAAGGACCACTGCTACGCGGCCTTGCAGTACGACAGGCCCCTGTCGCCTGAGCCTTCACCCTTGCGCCACCGCACACCCGCAAGTAACGGAGCACGCAGAACTGCCGGGCGAATCAGCCGCCAGCCGGCGGGAACAGCGAGCCGAACATCGATACGGTCCGCACCATGGAGAAGATTGCTGCAATCCAGACGAAGGCAGCCGACACGATGATCAGCACGGTATACAGATCGTCGCGGCGGCTTCCACCCTCACTGGCCACGGGCCCTGAATTCATCTGTGTCATGTCTATCCGCTCCCGATACAGCCGGGCGGCGCGGGCACCCCGGCGGGTTAACTTCTCACGACCGTACGTTTACTGCTGCGCCATCAGCCCTGACTCGTTGATGACCTGATCGCCCACCTGGATCTTGTCGAACGTCTTGTCCATGGTGCCGGCCGAGGCCTGGGCATCAACGTCGCGGATCGTCAGCCGACCGAGCGACTTATCGCCACGGTAGACGACGAAGGCCATATCGCGCTTCACGCCGTCAGCAGCGCCGACGCTCAGGCCGACCACGTTGCCCTCAAGGGCGACGATCTTGCCGCGGATAGTGGACGGGGCCGGTGCCGAGACCGGCTGGGCCGCACCCGTCGGCGGCTGGACGCTGGTACCGGCCTGCTGCGGCCCGAGCGACATCTTCTCACGAAGCTGCGTCACGGTTTCCTTGAGGCTGTAATTCTGCTGCTGCAGCACGCGGGACTGGTTTTCGAGCACGTTGACGTTGCTGGTCAGCTCGGCAACGCGATCGTTAAGATCGATATTCCGCTTTTCGAGATCCAGGGCACGGGCCAAAGCCTGCTTGTTCTGATCTTCAAGCTGGTTGGCGCGGTTCTGTTCGACCTGGAGACTGGCGGTCAGCTTCGCGACAGCCGCGTCGTCACCGGTGGACTTGACCTTCAGCTGCTGAATCTCACCGCGCAGATCGCCGACATCCTTCTGCCGGGCCGCCAGATCGCTCTGGGTATTGGCGAGCTGGCTGTTACTGGCCTGCAGGGCGCTGTTGAGTTGCTCGATCGTCACGCGGTTCTGCGCTGTCGGCAACGCTGGACGCCCAGGCAGCCTGTGCGTCCTGACGGTAACCGTCGGCAAGTTGCTTCCAGTTCCGCATTTGGGCTGTTTGGGTGATGACGGCCGTGCTGACGGCGATCGTGCCAATGACCAGCAGCACGAGGAATACTTTGGCCACCGTAGTCAAGGGACGTCTCCTTGCATGCTAGCCGAGTCTTCTGCCTCACCCACCGGCGGCTGGCGGCAAGGCCGAGGCCCGGAATCCTGTGTCGGCTTGGCCGATGCCGCATAGGCCGGCCACGTCAAACGGTCCGCAGGCCGCAACCGTTCGATTGCAGCAATTGTCCGCGATTTTAGTGAGTATGCAAGTTCTTGCAAGGGCAGTCATTTATTGTTGCCAGACGCGAAGGGTTGTATATTGTTGGCCCGGAGCGTAGAAGGTGAAATCGAGCCGAAAACTGGCCGGCGGGGCTGGTCGCGTTGGCGGGGATGGTCCGGCAGGAGACCCATGATGGGCAGCATGGCAATAATCCAAGCGATGAGTCTGGTCTTGGGAAGTTCGTTTCTGGCGGCGCCGGTGCGGGCGCCGTTAGTCAATCGCCCGCAAGTGGAAGCAGCCGGCATGACCGTCTACTGGCAGCGCGGCGTCGCCCTCCAGAAAGACGAACATGTCCTGCGGATACGCCGGGCCGACGAAAACCTCTACCTGATCACCAATCAGGGACGGGTGATCGCCATTGCGGCCGCCACGGGCGTCGATCGCTGGAACGCCCAAGTCGCCCGAACCGGCATCCGGATCCATGGCCCGACCCACGGTCCCCGGATGGTCTATTTTACGACCGTCGAGGGGCTCCAGGGCTATGACCGCGCCACCGGCGAACGGCTGCTGAAATGGAAAGGGGAGTTTACCCCGGTAGGCCCCCTGGCCTCCGACGGCGAATCCATCTACATGGGCATCACGGACGGCCGGCTGGTCTCCGTTCGCCTTCGGGACATGCAGACCAACTGGGAACTTATGACAAAGGGCCTGGAGATCTGGGAGCCGATCCTTTTGGGCGCGAACGTCTTCGCCGTCAGCGAAGGCGGCGCAGATCTATGGGATGACCAAGAGCGACAAGACGCGGCTCTGGCCGATCCAGCAGGTTGGGCCCGTCCGCGACAGACCAGCCCACCACGGCGACAACCTGTATGTCGCGACCATGGGCCAGTCGCTGTACTGCTTCGATCTCAATACCGGCAGCCGGCGCTGGCGCCGCAGAATGGCGGCCTCCCTGTCCGAGGCCCCTCAGGCAACCGGCGAAAGTGTCTATCAGCCCGTTCCCGGCTCCGGCGTCGACCGTCTCGACCCTGCAAGCGGCCGCGTTCGCTGGGACGTGCCGGAGGGCATGGACCTGCTGGCCGAGCATGCCAGTCTCGTCTGGCTGATGAGCAACCGCTACAGCCTGCTCGGCTGCAGCCGCAAGGACGGCAAGATCCTCCACGAAATCCCCTGCCGGGCCGACTTGTGGATTGCCAACACGGTCGATGACGCGATCTTCATCGGCACCGCCGAGGGCCATCTGGCGTGTATCCGCCCGGCCGACGCGGGATTCTTGAATTATAAAACGTATGTCAGGTCCGCCGCCGGACTGCCCACCTCGCCGAGCTCGCAGCCGGCGGACGAGGGCACGGCCAGGCCGAAGCGTCCGGCCCGCGTGGACTACCTGCGCGACAATTCGTCCATTCCGCCGGTAGCCGGCAACGCGACGACCCCCGCCCAGCCGCAGTAACGGCGGGTGCAAAGACGCACCTGGCTAGCAGAACGTAGGACAGCGAGCAGCCATCGGGCCGGCCGCTGGAACATCTGAAAGAAACGACAAGGCAGGCGGGCCGGATCAGGCCGCGATCTCCTTGTCACGGGAAATGCGAATATGAACAATGACATCCTGCCGATCCGCCGGGCAGTGCTCAGCGTGCACAACAAACAGGGGATCGTCGAACTGGCCAGGGCCTTGCTGGACTGGGGGGTAGAGATCCTTTCGACCGGCGGCACTGCCCGGCTGCTCACGCAGGAAGGCGTGCCCGTCACGCCGATCGAGAAACTGACCGGCTTTGCCGAGATGCTGGACGGCCGGGTCAAGACGCTGCACCCCGCCGTCCATGGCGGAATCCTGGCCAACCGCGGCAAGCCCCATCATCTCGAACAGCTCAAGAAGGCCGAGATCGCCCCGATCGACCTGGTCGTCGTAAACCTCTATCCGTTCGAGCAGGCCGTCTCGCGGGGTGAATGCACCCTGGAGGAGGCCATCGAGGAGATTGACATCGGCGGCCCCTGCATGATCCGCGCCTCCGCCAAGAACCATCAATACGTGCTCGTCTGGTGCGAGCCAACCTATGACGGGCTGCTGGCCGAGCTCCGCGAGCACAACGGCGCCAGCACGCTGCAGTTTCGCCGGGAATCGGCCGCGCGCGTCTTCGCCCGGACCGGCTGTTACGACGCGATGATCGCCCACTACCTGTCGCGCACCACCGCGCCGACCGAAGGTGAAGTCCTGCCCCAGCAGACTGCCTCTTCCGCTGCGACAGAAACGCTGCCTGCGCTATGGTGAGAACCCGCATCAGCACGCTGCCCTCTACGAGCATGTCTATCCCGGCCCGGCCAGCAACGAGGCCAACCTCATCCACCACGAACCGGCCGGCGACAAGGACATGTCGTTCAACAACTATTATGACGGCAGCGCGGCGCTTGAGATGATCAAAGACCTGTCATATTACATGCCATACGCGGCATCGTGCGTGTTCATCAAGCACAACAGCCCGTGCGGTGTCGCCATCGCCAGGGAACCGCTGGAGGCGTATCGCCTGGCCTACCTGACCGACCCCGTCGCGACGATGGGCGGCGTGCTGGCGGTGAATCGGCCGGTCGATCGACCGCTGGCCGAGGCCGTCTGCAACAGCCTGGACCGTTGGGGACGCGAGGCCGGCGCCCACGCTTTCATGCTCGAAGTCTGGATGGCCCCGAGTTTCGAACCCGACGCCGCCGCCTACATCGAACAGGCCAAGGGCTGGGGGCGGAGTGTTCGCCGCATTGCCACCGGCGCCATGAACTTCCCGCGCCTTTCCGACGAACGCGATTTCCGGCGGATCACCGGCGGGATGCTCGTCCAGCAGCGCGACCTGACCGGCCTGGATGAGGACGACTGGCAGACCGTCACGCAACGAGCCCCCGATGCCCAGCAGCTCAGCGACCTGCAGCTGGCCTGGCTGGTCGCCAAGCACAGCAGAAGCAACGCGATCGTCATCGCCAGGGAAGGACAGGTGCTCGGGGTGGGCACCGGCCAGGCGAGCCGCCTGACCGCTTGCCGGCTGGCAGTGCAGCTGGCCAGGGAAAACGGACACGAACACAAGCTGGCTGGCGCGGTGGCAGCCAGCGACGGCTTCTTCCCGTTCAAGGACGCTCCAAATGTACTCTTGCAGGCCGGTATCGGCGCGATCATCCACCCGGGCGGCAGCAAGCGTGACGCCGAAAGCGTAGCGGCCTGCGACGATGCCGACGCGGTGATGATCATGACCAGCACCCGGCATTTCAAACACTGACACAGACAGATGAAACGGGGGGGAGTGTTGCATCAGCCGGGAGTCTTTGTTGAAACATAGATTCGGCGTGCACACTTCGATCGCGGGAGGACTGCACAATGCCCTGTTGAAAGGGGCGTCGCTGGGATGCGACTGTCTTCAGATCTTTGTAAAAAACCAGCGTCAATGGCAGGCACCACCGCTGAAACGCGACCAGATCGAGCAGTGGCAAACGGTACGGCAGGATGTGGGATACCAGCCGATCGTAGCGCACGGCACCTACCTCGTGAACCTGGCAGCGAAAGACCCAATCATCCGCCGGCGAAGCGTTACGGAATTCGTCGATGAGATCCGGCGGTGTGATGCACTGGGCGTCGAAGGCGCAGTCACACACCCGGGTTCACACGGCGGCGAGGGTGAGAGCATCGGCATCGAGCGAATCATCGAATCGCTCCGCGAGATCCTTGACCGAACATCGGCATGCAATGTGCGTGTCCTGCTGGAGGTGACCGCCGGCCAGGGCGGCAGTCTGGGGTATCGATTCGAGCATCTGGCCGACATGATGGCCGGTATCGACGGTGGACTGGCCCGGGAGCGACTGGGCGTATGCCTCGATACATGCCATCTGCACGCAGCGGGATATGACCTTGCCAGCCAGGATGGCTACAGGCTGATGATGCAGGAGCTGCAGCGACATATCGGCATCGAGAATGTTTACTGCATTCACATGAACGACAGTCTCAAGCCGGCAGATTCCCGCGTGGATCGGCATGCACACATCGGCCAGGGCACGATCGGACTGGACGGGCTTCCGACGGATCGTACGCGACAGGCGACTGGCAGGCATCCCGATGATCCTGGAAACGCCGAAAGACACCGCACCCGACGGCCGGGAGTACGATGCGGTGAACCTTGAGTTACTGCAGGACGCTGGCGTCAACGAAGCAGGACGCGCGGCAAACGTCACCCGCGATGACCCTCAACAGCCGCCCAAACGGCGTCGGAGCCGCCGCAGTCCGTAAAAGCATCCCCCGCAGTGCTCTGTGCAAGTGACGATCGTCATCTATTCAGCGTGGACGCGGAGCGAGCAGCTTGTTCGGTGAAGCGACTGCTGTCAGGCAGACCGGCAAGCGCGTCCCGCCATTTTGCGCGATAGGCGAAGAACTCGGCGGCCTTGGTCCTGGCGATGGTCTCGGCCTTGCAGACGATCTGTTCAGGCAAACCGCCTGCCTGGCGGAATCCCGGGTATTGGGCATCGAGGGCCCGAATACCTTCGCCCGGCAGATCCGCGGCGTCGTCCAGGTAAGGCGCCGGATACGGACTGAGATAGTCCAGATCAACCGATTCGGCCGGCAGGTGCGCCCGCTGGTACCGCATCTTCTCCCGCATGTAGATGAACCGGTAGATATCGGCGATGAGTTTGCTTTCCTTGTCGCCGGCCTGGCTGCCCGTCGAATCCGGCGGCAGATGCGTGATCCACATCTTCGGACAGAAGTACCACATGATGCCGTCCATGGCGGCATTGATTACATAGTCGTAATCCTCGCCACGCGGGATATAAGGATCGTGGCAGACGCGCGCGATCGTCGATCGTGACATGACCATGTTGCCGCCGAAGGCGACATTGCAGCGAACGATGCCGTCAGCACCCGCTCCGGCCATGCCCTCGCCGATCGCCTCGTTCATAAACCAGTTCTTCTTGAGGAAGAGATTCGGACAATCGGCGAGCTGCGGAGCGTCTGCCAGGCGCCAGTCCCCCTTCGCGTCGAAATAGGGACCCGCCATGCCGCCCACCACGGTACCGTCGCAAGGCTGGTTGATGTGGGCGGTCACATGGTCGAGGTAATCAGCATCCTGGATGATCTCGTCATCGTCGATACCGACGACGGCGTCGGCGCCGAGCGCGAACGGCACGACCAACTGCACGTTGCGGATGTTGCCATAACTGTCCAGCCGAAGGATCGGCTCGGGCAAAGCCGTATTGAGGGCATCGAGGTGCACCGGTGAAGCGAGGTACAGGTCCAGTTTGCCCGCGTAAGGCCGGATCAGATCGGTCACCCGCTCGTGCACCGCCCCGGCCAGGCTGGGGTGCGCCGCAGCCGCGACGACCAGCACCCGGAACCGGCCCCGCAGATCACAGAAGGACGCGAGGGTGCGAGCGAGCGTCCCCTCGCTATCGAGCGGTGTGGGATGGTCGAAAACTACAGTCTCGGGCCCTGGCTGGCTGGACGGATGCGTCCAATAGCTGGTCACTGCGATCCACGTGTTCATCGAGCGCCATCGGCAACTCCTGCCCTGTCTATTCGCCTTGCCGCCTGCCCGGCATGCGTCGGCCAGGACGCTGTCGATCTCCCGCTGGGCGATCTTGCAGAATTGCTCCGCGCTTATCCGTCTGGGAGCCCCCGGAGGCATCATTACCAGATCCATGTAACGGCCGATCTCCTGGTCGATCTCGTTCCATTGAGGAATCTTGCGTTGGAAGCGGGCATGGTCGATGGCATGCAGGAACTTCGACTCGTCCCACGGCGTATCCGGCCGGTTGAAGGCAGGCGACTCAGCCACGCTCTTGAGCACCGGAACGCTCCTGGCCTCCTTGGCAAAAACACGCTGGGCCTGCGGGCCGACGATGAACTTCATCAGACGCCACGCCTCGTTCGGATGCTTCGTCTTGGACCAGATCGCAAAACCGTCCGTATAGAAGCGGGTCCACCGACCGCCGGGGCCTGCCGGGTAGTAGCCGACGTCCCAGTTGACGTCAACGTCTTTGAGCTGGGCCGCGATCCACGGCCCGCCCCTCAGCATGGCAAGCTGGCCAGCGGAGAACAGCTCCAGGTTCATCGACTGCTCGGAGCCGTTGTTGGCCTGCTGGCGAGGGGCGTACTTCATAAGGTCGACGGCAAACTGCACTCCGCGGATCGCCTCGGGCGTATCGATCTTGCAGATCCACGACTCCTTGGCCCCTGCCAGAGGCTTGCCGCACTTCTTGCAGAGCGTGTCCGACGCCCGCGCCACATCCGGGACCTCGTTAGCATAGCCGCACTGACTGCAGGTCAGCACCCTCTGCAGGATCGTCCCGCCGGACTGCCAGATATGACACATCGTGTGGGCCGAATTGTCGCGAATATAGCCGTAGCAGGGAACCTTCCGGCCGTTACGCTCGATCGGCCGGGTCAGCTTCTTCAGCGCATCGACGAACTGAGCCCAGGTCCACTTGCACGGATCGGCCGTGACGCCGGCCTCGCGGAACAGATCCTTATTATAGATAATCAGAGAGCAACCCCAGACCGCCGGCAGACCGAACTGATGCTCGTGCCAGCGGAACGACTCGATGGCCGGGCGGTAGTACGCATCGAGGTCGAACTTGTCGCGCTTGATAAGCGGGTCGAGGGACAGGTAATGGCCGCCGCTGGCAAAAACGGAGAAGTCATCGTCGTCGCTCATGAAGACATCCGGAGCGATGTTGGCGACCAGGTCGCGTTGAATCACGCGGCGAAAGTCCCCGACAACCGGCTCGAGCGTCACGTGGATGTCCGGGTTGAGCTCCATGAAACGCCGCGTAATCCGCGCATACGTGCTCAGCGAAGTCACGTCCGCCGGAAAGGCAAAGCGAACCTCCACCTGGCCGGGCCCGGGCTTCTCCACGGTACGGGTGGCCTGGAGATAAACACCCAGGATCAGGCAGAGAATGGCTCCGATCACGACGTAGCGCACGCGACGGTTACTCCTTCAATCCGCTAAGAACGATGCCCTTCGTGAAGAACCGCTGGTTGAAGATGAACACCAGCAGCGTGGGAATCATGACGATCAACGCAGCCGCCATCAACAGGTTGTACTGCACGCCGAACTCGTCCTGAAACGCGCTGAGACCCACGGGCAACACGCGCATATCCATGCTCTTGGTCGCAAACAGCGGCCACTGGAACGACTCCCACGCGCCAAGGAATGTAAACGTCGCCAGCGTGGCGATCGCCGCCTTCGAAAGCGGCATGATCACATGGAACCACACGCGCAGCTTGCCGCAGCCGTCGATCCGCGCGGCGTCTTCGAGATCGCGAGGCAGCGTCTTGAAAAACTGCCGAAGCATGAACGTGCCATACGCACTGCACATCGCCGGCACGATCAGGGCCTGGTAAGTATCAAACCAGTTGAGGTAGCGCATCAGAAGGAAGGTCGGCACCATCGTGACCGCGGCCGGAATCATCATCGTCGCCAGGTATGCCACGAACAGCTTATCCCGACCCGGGAAATCCAAACGGGCAAAGGCGTACGCCGCCAGCGAACTGGTCATCACCTGGCCGATCGTGATCGCCACGGCGACGAACAGGCTGTTCAGGTAGAATCGCCCGAACGGCATCGACGACCATGCCTTGCGGAACGAATCGCTCAGCCGATCGAACACCTGCGCCACACGCGTCGTCTGTTCGACATCAAACGTCACGCTGCGCAGGTCGTTCGGCGAGATGGGCTCGGCTGCCCCTGAAACCGGCTTCATCTGGATGATTTCGCGGCCAAGCGGGTCGAACGCCTCGGGCCGCAGGAAGCAATAGACTTCCTTCCAGCCTTCGAACGTAACCACCAGCGGCGCGACCGACTCGTAGGCAAACCCCTTCCCGTCGATTCGCAGGTGCAGCTTGTGCCCGGAACCGTCGCCCTTCAGCCAGAACCCGATCAGGGTAGAGAGCTGATTAGCAGGCCTGGCCGCGTGCACATCAACCTGCACGTCCGACGACTTGCTGTCCCCACCGAAGTCTGTAGGGCACCACAAGGCCCATATGTCCGGCCCGGGCGGCCGAGGCGCTGCGTTTCAGACGACCCTGAGGTGTCTCAAAATCATCAAGCAGGATGTCCTCGAAGTCCTGGGTAGTCGCGTAAATGCGATCGATGCTCAACTCGCCGTGGGTTCTGTACGGTGGAATCCGTGGCAGCCACCCGGACGGGTCCCTCTGGAAAGCGCGTTCGTCTTTCAGCGAGGTGCTGACCATCCAGGCGAAGGGCAGGATCGTTGTCATGACGCAGGCCACCAGCAGCAGGCGCAGCGCCATCTTGCCCAGCAGACTGGGCTCGCCCCGCCGATATGCCCGCCACTTGATCCTCATCGCGCCTCCACAAAAAGGCCTTGGCTGTTACTCAGCACTCAGCACTCAGTACTCAGTACTCAGTACTCAGACCTAATAATGAACTCTCTTCTGCCCATACCGCCACTGGACGATCGTCACAATCAGAATGATGGCAAACAGGAACCACGCCGCAGCGCAGGCATAGCCCATCCGCTGGTTCTGGAAAAACGCCTCATTGTAGATGAAGTAATCGACCGTCATGGTTGAACCAGCCGGGCCGCCTCGTGTCATCACATAGGCCTGCTGGAAGCCTCCCTGGAAACCCTGGATGATCCCCATCGTCAGAACGAAGAAAGTCGTCGGGCCGAGCATCGGCCACGTGACGTTCCAGAACCGATGCCAGAAATTGGCACCGTCGATGTCCGCGGCCTCATACAACTGCTCAGGGATGCCCTGCAGGGCGGCCAGGTACAGCAGCATCGTCAAGCCGCCAAGGGATCTCCACAATCCTGTAACGATCAGGGCCGGCTTGGACCATGCAGGATCACCGAGCCAGTTCGGGCCGCTGATCATCACCGAACTCAGCAGGCGGTTGATCAACCCGACGTCCGGGTTGTACAGGCGCCTGCCACAAGATGAAGATCGCGATGGCCGAACTGATCGTCGGCAGAAAGAACAGCGTACGGTAGACGATGATCTCTTTGAGACGCTGGTTCAGCACCAGTGCGACGGCAAGGCAGCCCGTAAGCCGCAACGGCACCCCCAGCATCAGCACCAGCGTGTTCCACAACGACTGCCAGAACTGCGGATCAGCCAGCAACCGATGGAAGTTGTCCAGGCCCGCCCAGGCGACCGCGTCCGCCTCGACACGATTGCCCTGCCAATAGGTAAACGCCAGTGCCAGACTCGCCACAACCGGGAACAGCACGAAGACCAGCACGCCCAACGCGTTGGGCGCCAGAAAGGCGTAGCTCGTCAACAGGTTCGTCGTCCGCTGCCACCGCCGTCCCGTCCGATCAGCCGACGAGCCGGGCAGCAGGGAACCGTAGGTTGTTGTGTAAGTGTCGCCATAATCCGCTCCGCCTGCGCATTATACAGGCAGACTGGCTGCAGGTTAACGCATCGAATTACAAAACCCGGCCTTGCGCATCAAATACGACGAGGCTTCCGGACGTCGGATCACGACGAAGACACCACTCCGCGCCGTCGCCCGGCTTACGCAAAGACGGCAACAGATCCGGCGACACGCAGGCGTTCGCCAGCGCCGTCGCCTCCAACTGCAACCGCAGCAAGTCCGCCCCGCTTGGCCAAGGCGAGCGCCTCGATAAACAGGGGAATATCCAGATCGAGATCCAGCAGGCGGGGCATCAACGTCGGCCAGGGCACCGTCCCGTAGCCCGGTGGCAGGTGAAGATCGCGGTCACGGTTATTGTCATGCAGGTGCGTATGTACGATATACGGCCGCATCGCCTCGAAGATCTCCAGGACCGGACCAGCCATATTCGCATGGCCGCTGTCAAACACGCCCCGCAAGTACGGATCGTCGAACTGCGCGATCACGCCGGCGACATCTTCCGGCCGCCAGCCGAACGCGTGATACGGCGGCATGTTCTCCAGACACAGGATCACATTCATTGTGCGGGCGACCGGCAGCAACTCCTCGATGCTACGGCACAGGTTGTCACGCTCGGACTGGGTATTGCCGCCGGCGCTGTTGGACGAATGAATGACCAGTCGGCGGATCCGACACCGGTTGCAGAGCCGCAGGCACCGGATCGTTCGATCGACCCCCGCGAGGCGCTGGCCGCGGTCGGCGATCTCCAGGGCGCGGGGTTCGCTGAACGGCGAATGCATGGAGTTTATCTTGACGCCGACAGCCGCCAGCATCTCAAGAGCCGCCATCTGACGCGGCGGATCGAGCGGCTCGAAAACCGAATAGTTGATCTCGATCGCCTGGATGGATTGACGACCGCACGCAGCAATAGCCACCTCCAGCGGCCAGGCGTCCTTATATGCAGCCGGCCGCTCGGGAAAACCCACCGCCCAGGCATAATGCCTCTCGGCTGAGCCAAGGCCTGGCGAGTATGTCGGGCGAAGTGAACCAGAATGCGACGGTGTCCCTGATTGCTCAGAGGGCCCAGAGCGGCTGGAAGGATCAGGTCGGGGGGACATCCGGATGCTCCAACGAAAGCGGGCTTGGCGCTGTCGCCAAGCCCGTAGGACTATCTGTATGAACGCACTGCCAGCGCAGCCGAATCTTGCAGAACCGGCAGGTATCTAACCGGCCGCTTTACGGCGTCGTCGTGTCGCCGCACTGGTACGGAATCGGGCAGCTCGGGTCGATGTTCCACTGCGGCACGGTAAACAGCCGAGCATACCATGACTCCGGGGTGCAGATGTCAGTGCTCAGGATCGTGCCGCAGGGATTGAAGCGCCACGCCTGATCGCAGCCAAGGAAGCCGCCCTGGCCCCACAGAGACAAGGCGCCGATCGCTGTCATAATCCACAATTTCTTCATAGCCATGTCCTCTTGCTGATCTTCTACACAGCCCTAATGCACTCGCCCGACAGCCCGAGTTCGTTACGGACAGCCCGTGACGACATCATCCGCAGGATTGCCCGGCTGGCCGCACAGGTTGATCGCCCCGCCAAACAGACCGGTCGTGCAATTAAAGATTGCACAGGGCTGAATCGAGGTCATCAAGGCCTGCGTGTCGATATTCCAACAGCCACCCTCCACGCCCTGCACGAAGAGGGCACCGATGGTAACCGCGGCGAACATCAGGATTCGGTGCTTCTTGGTCAGCATGCCAGCAATCTCCGTATATTCTGGTGAACGCCCCCCACGCCGAGGGCGATGCTCACGATACGACCAGAGCGTATACCCTTGCAGCGGCGGCTACTATACAACAGGCAGGCCGAGTCCTGCAAGGCCTTATTGATTATAACCCAACTCGGGCCAGACCTTTCACGAACTCGGATCAACTACTGGGAAATGCCATGAGATAAGGGCGGCCGAACCAGGTCCGGCCGCCCTTAGCACGCAAATCTTGTACTGCAACCGCCCAACCTGTCCCGGCTTGGCAACGAATTGCCAACCCATTCAGGCAGGAACGGGTACGACTTCCAGTCTGTACAGCAGAACTCAGCTGGATCGCTGCCTTACAGACCGAGCAGCGCGCGAGAAGGGCGCACGGCTGTGCCTGGAAGCACTTGCCGAGATTCGGCAGTTTCAGATCGCAGCAGTTCGGGAAGCAGCTGAAACTCGCACCAATCAACAGAGCAGCAAACAGAGCCTTCTTCATTTACATACCTCCTATACAGGTACCTGTCGGCCAGGCGGGACCTTGTCCGTGTGCAAGAGGTCCAGCACAGCCATGCACACTACGCTATAACCCAAAAGAAACAGACAAGAGGGCGACATACCGCTCGCCGCCCTCGTTCACGGCATATGGAATCCGGCTCTCGCCCAGTTGATCAACTTGCGCACAACAACACTGCGTCGATCAGACAGACAAAACTGCTTGATCGCAAAAGACCAACTGTCGGCCGAACATCTGCCTAGAGACCCAGCAGGGCGCCCAGCAGGGCACACGGCTGTGCCTGGAAGCACTTGCCAAGGTTCGGCAGTTTCAGATCGCAGCAGTTCGGGAAGCAGCTGAAACTCGCGCCAATCAGCAGAGCAGCGAATAGAGCCTTCTTCATTTGCTTATCTCCTATACCCGTACCTTGGGGCTAGACCAGATCCCAACGGTCTGCAAGAGATCCGGCACAGCCTGACTCGTAACGCTCGTTACCCAGAACACTCAGTCACGGTTCGGGCAACCGCGCCTATCCCGACATCCGCAACTGTTCACGACAGGTACTGCAGAGGGCGACATCCCCAGGATGCAAGCCCAAACATTTACAATCAAACTAACGTTTCGTCAAACCCTTATCGGTTATATTCCACTCGTGACTTCATTTATGTATCGATCGATCCGCCCAGAACCTTCCGGACACATTCTCGTGTTACCGGACGGATGACCCCCCGCTCCGTCACGATACCGCTGATCAGCTCCGCCGGCGTCACATCAAAGGCCGGATTCAGACAGCCTACGCCCTCCGGCACAATCTGGGTCCCGAAGGCCCGCCCGATCTCCGCCTCCGACCGCGTCTCGATCGGAATCTGCGAGCCGTCCGTCAGCG
Source organism: uncultured Planctomycetota bacterium (assembly GCA_963787325.1). Classification (GTDB taxonomy): domain Bacteria; phylum Planctomycetota; class Phycisphaerae; order UBA1845; family JANYLN01; genus CAWBCK01. Next base: position 2,102,607 of record CAWBCK010000005.1, on the reverse strand, counting down.
ACAGATCAAACGTACTGCTCGGCGCCGCCACGTAAAACGGTATATTGTGCCGCTTTGCCAACACGGCCAGCGAATACGTCCCGATCTTGTTGGCCGTATCACCGTTGGCAGCGATCCGGTCGGCACCGACGATCACCAGGTCGATTTTCTCTTGCCGCATCACCCAGCCTGCGGCCGAGTCACAGATCACTGTTACCGGCACGCCCGCCTGGTGCAGTTCCCAACTGGTCAGCCTGGCTCCCTGCAGCAAAGGCCGGGTTTCGTCCGCAAAGACCCGAACCTTCTTGCCCTGTTCGGCTGCCGAATAGACCGCTGCCAGAGCGGTCCCATACTCAGCCGTCGCAAGCGAGCCCGCATTACAATGCGTCAAGACAATACCAGAATCAGGAATCAGTTCCGCGCCAAGACCACCTATGGTCTTGCACATATTTGCATCTTCCTGCTGAATGGTCAAGGCCTCACGCAACAGGATCTGCTTGATTTCCGCTACCGGTTTATTAGAAACCTGCTCAGCACAGGCTACCATGCGATCGAGAGCCCAGAAAAGATTGACCGCCGTCGGCCTGCTCGATGCGAGGTAATCGCGCCCCTTCTTCAGTGCCGCGAAGAACCCTTCCTGACAATCGCAGGCTTCTCGCACGGCCAGAACAAGCCCAAAGCCGGCCGCCACGCCGATGGCTGGCGCCCCACGCACCCTGAGGCTGCGAATCGCCTCAAACATGCAGTCGGCGTCTCTACACTGCAACCAGACCACTTTGCCGGGCAATTGCGTCTGGTCGATCATCTCGACATAACCGCTGTCGAGGTCCGAAACCCATCGTAAAGGCTGAACGGGCATACTACTTACCTGTTAACTGCCCCTGCAGCGACTGGTTCCGTTGAGCCACTTCCGCTGCAAGTGATGACTTATGTTCCTGGAGTCTTTTCGCCATGTCCGGATCCGCCAGCCCGATCATCTGCATCGCCAGCAAGGCGGCGTTCCTCGCACCGTTGATGGCCACGCACGCGACGGGCACTCCCGGCGGCATCTGCGCGATGCTGAGCAGGGCATCAAAACCACCCAAGGTACCGCCGGCGATCGGCACGCCTATGACCGGCAGGATCGTCTGCGCCGCGATCGCCCCTGGCAACGCCGCCGCCATCCCCGCCGCAGCGATAATGGCCGAATATCCGGCTTTCTCCGCCGATCGGGCGAATTCCGCCACCTCGTCGGGACTGCGATGCGCACTGAGCACACGAACGTCGCACGGCACACCGAACCGATCAAGTAGATCCTTACAGGACTGCATAATCGGCCAGTCCGATTCGCTGCCCAGGACAATCGCAACCTTTGTAGGGCCTTCTTGGCGCACTGGCTAACCTTTCTGAAGTCAGGCACAAAAGTGAGACTTTAGTATCCCCGGCGCCAATGGCAAGCTCGACGCTTACAAGGCCGGCCAGCCCAATCCCCTGGAACGATCCGCCGGCCCCAGCCGCTCACCCGCCCCGGTCTCTAACCGTACCGCCTGCGATGCGTTTGCCGCAGTAGCGAAATCGGCCGGAAGGAAACAAGACGAGAAGCAAGCCGCCAGCCAGCGCTTCAGGGAAAATTATAGATGGGCAACCCCAAGAGGCAAGCAGGTCCGTGGGAGACAACGACAATCGCGTCCGATAATATCACTCTGTCATAGATTATGAAAACCGTGAAAACAGGACCGCCCGGGTTCGGTTTGCAGGCCCGCCGCGATTACCGAGCCTTGAGGGCATTTTGCCCAACGCGTCGCTCGGCCGCCACCTGACCAGCCGATTCGGCCGACGGCCGGGTACGAACCGAGCGCACGCCATCGGCAGGCTGCGATGCAGGCGACTGCGAGGTCGGAGCATGGACAACCGTCCGAACGGCATCCGGCCAGACGGGTCGACCGTCTTTTTGGGCAAACGGAGCGTTCTGCAGGGCACGGTACTTGTCCAGCCAGGCATACTGCGTCCACGGGATATGTGGTGTCCATGTTACATATTCGTTGATTACCGGCAGAATCCTGCCCGTCCGAATATAACGCGGCGCCACGAACGCCGAGGACATCAGGAACGACACCGAACTTTCCCGACTGAGCCCGCCGTGCGTGCCGATCAGCGTGACCCATTTGGTCAGCGACGGATCACCATAGAAGTACCCGTCCGCCAGACTGATCACGATATCCGCCGGGTTGCGTACGTCACCATAGAGGGATTCGTAGAGCCGGGGGACGGCATACGGCAGATCGCTCGCCTTGGTCGCATCGAACCAGGCATCGTCTGAGACAAACCCGTCGCTGCGCACCAGACCCTTTGCGCGGAGCCCGGCCAAGGTATCCGCCAGCCCCAGCGGATCGCCCTTTTTCGTCTTATAGGAATAGAACGGCTCGTCGCCGACGATCTTGCGTTGGATCACGGCAGTACCTTTGCGGTTGGTCACGCCGGCCTGGCCGTCACGAGCCCGCCATGCCACGGCCTCCACGCCATCCAGCGCACGGATGGCTGCAACCGCCCTGTCCCGTTCTGCGGGGCCGTAACAGCAGACGCTGCCGAAATTGATCAGGCCGAACCACGGGGCCACAACATCACCCTTCTTGCGAAGGGTCTTACCGACGTGCAGGCCATCGTGCTTGAGGGCATGACGGATATTTATATAACGGCACCCCGCAAAATTGTTGCCATGATCGGCCAGCATGGTGAATTCGATCCGGCCGCGAGCCTCGTATGCGATCTGCTCGATCCATCGATCGAGCAGAGCCAGCTGGGCCTTGGCCTGCTCGCGCGGGAACATGTGACAGATCCCGTCCGTCGAAAGAAGGTAGAGAACGAGGCGATTGTCGTTCTTTTTACGTTCATAGACCTTTCGGCACGCGGCCAGTTCCCGGTGAAACACCCCGGCAGGCCACAGGTACATCACTGCGTCCTCGATGAGACTGATGCGGTGATCGGTACCGTGCACCCAGGCCTCATTCTTTCCGGACAGGTAAAACGACGTGCCGCTGGTCTGCCTGCCGGTGGTGCGGTCGTAGAACTCGGCCTCATAGCCGTATGGCCGGCCGCAATGGAAGATACGGTAGTAGGCCGGGTCGGTCAGCGAGGGGAAGGTGCTGATCATCTGGCCGGGGCGACTGAATAGACGGAAATGGCCCTGGCGCCACATCTCATCCATCAGAGAATAAGGAACGCCGTCCAGCAGAAGGAAGACATGCTTCGTTGAATTCAGGTCGAGCGTAGCGCGGTCGAGAACGTCCGAGAATGTGCCGTCCCCCGCCGGATCGAAGGCCTGGTAGCGGACCTGCCCGGACGCATCGAGGGTCTCCCGGTAGTCCGGTTTTCCGTCACCGTCAAAGTCATATGTACGAATCCGCATGTCGTCCGGCCCGGCTTTCACGTGCGGCACCGGCGCCAGCGCAGCTTCGCGCCGCATCCCGCCAGGACAAAGGCCACGCAAACCGTCGCCACAGCCCGCCCGGCACTGCAAAGAGGCCTCATACGCATGCTCCCTTTGGAGCCGTCACAACGGCTCGTCCAATCGTATCGGCAGCTTGCCTCGGCCGGACCAGTGCCCGGCACCGCCGCGCTGGGAACCTGACAGTATGCACCCGACCAAACCCGAAGTACAACCCATGTATTTCCAGACACTTAGATGATAATGCCCCTCGTTCGCCCCGCTACGGCAATGTCTTGGGCGTCAAACACATATTATCGAGCCGACCGCCCTGAAAACTAGCCCATCGGATGGAATTGCTTGTGGATCCGCTTGAGGCGGGCACGATCGACGTGGGTGTAGATCTGAGTGGTGGAGACGCTGGCGTGGCCGAGCAGCTCCTGCACGATCCGCAGATCCGCGCCGCCTGCCAGCAGGTGCGAGGCGAAGCAGTGCCGGAGAGAATGCGGCGTCATCTTGACGGAAATCCCCGCCCGCTTGGCGTACCGCTGGACCAGCCGGTAGATGTTGTGCCGATCGAGCGGCTTGCCGGTCCTGCTCAGGAAGATCAGATCGCGTGCGGCGGTCTTGGCGAGTCTCGGCCTGAGCCGGCCAAGATACTGCTGCAGCGCATCGGCCGCCGGGCCCCCCAAGGGCACGATCCGCTCCTTTCGCCCCTTGCCGATGCAGCGGACGAAACCGATCTGCAGATTGACATTGCCCAAGGTCAGGCCCGCCAGTTCGCTTACCCGCAGACCGCAGGCATAGAACAGCTCCAGGATCGCCCGGTCGCGAAGGAACAGCGAGTCTTTCTCGTTGGGGGCCTCCAGCAGGGCGGTCACCTGGTCTGTGTCGATGATGCGGGGCAGCCTGTGCCAGAGTTTGGGGGATTCCAGCAGGTGTACCAGGTCGGTCGCGACCCGGCTGTTGGCGTGCAGGTACTTCCAGAACATCCTCACCGCGGCCAGTTTCCTGCTGATACTGGATGTCGCATAATCGCGATCGGACAGATCACGCAGCCACGCCTGAACGTCCGCCAGGCTGACCTGCTGGACCTGGGCAACGTCCCGGCCGGCCAGAAATCGGGCGAGGTCGGCCAGATCGCCCGCGTAGGCAATGAGACTGTTGTCGGCGAGGCCGCATTCGATACGAAGGTAATCGGCGAACTCGTGTATGGCGTCGTTGAGGGTCATAGATACTGTATCGGCAGACCCCCTTAGCCACCGTCAGCGTGCCCACTTGTGCCTGCCAGCCAATTCCCTGGCAGCATAGATGTCCAGGAGCCGGCCCATCATCCGACGGTACGCTGCGGGCTGGCGTCCAGCCTTTCGGCGAAAAGCCTCAACAGTCGGGGCGTCGACCTCCAATGTCACCTTCACCTTCCGCATGCCCAGGCGCAGTTCTTCCGGCGGAGGGAGAGAATTCCATCGGCTCATCCGTGTACTTGGTTCGCTTGCTCATACGCCTTTCGTCCTTTTCGCCAATAGCCGGCACCAATAATCCTTATGTGCCACCCACGCATTGTAAAGCGCACGGTGAGGATTCCGTCAGCACAGCGCCCGATGCAGCAAAAACCGTTCCTCCCCCTTACTGTGGCCCAGATCCCGGGCAATAAGACGTCGTGGATCAAGGAACGCTTCCTGTGCCTGTTCGAATGAAATGCCGTGTTTCCGCATATTCTCAGCGTTCTTGCGATCATTCCACGCGAAGACGGGGGACATGGCGGTATCAATTACCCCTTTCTCGTTCTGTCAGCGAGCATGCCGTTTCCAGAATGCGTGCAAACCGTACCTGAGACGATCATGATCGGGCAGTCACAGCCACGGCCGCTGAAACCGCTACTGTTCGTCTGCCTGTTGCGATTCCTTTTCCTGCGGAACCTCCAGCGGTTGGAGGACGGGCTCGCCGTGTTCGTTCTGCTGCAATTGCAGGACCTTCTGCTCGGCCTGCTGGAGGATCCTGCGGCAGTGGGCGATGAGCTTCATCGAATCCTCGTAGCGGGCGACGGACTCCTCCAGGCCGACCTGGCCCTGCTCGATCTGCTCGACGATCTGCTGGAGCTGCTCATAGGCCTGCTCGTAACTCAGGCCTGCTTGATCTGCTCTTCGGTCAGTCGTTTGTCGCTTCTTTTTGCCATCGTTCCATCCTTTGGTCAGCCGGCTCCGTCGCGGATATACGATTTGCACGACAGTATAACACAAGGCCCGCCTGCTTACCCGCCTGGCGCAACGGTGGGCTGCCCCTCACGGCCCCGGCCGGGCAGGAGAAACACGAACGGCACCATCGCCAGCATCATCAGGCCGAATACCAGCGAGATCTGATTATAAGCCATCATCGTCGCCTGACTGTTCACCAGGGCATTGATCTGGACGTTGGCCATCTCGGCGGCGGCCGACGGCGACAACCCCTGACTGTAGAACTGCGTTGCAGCCGCCTGGTGCGCCGCCTGGTAGATCGGGTTCAGATCGTTGACGTTCTTGACCAGGTACGCGCGATGCACCTGCTCATAGTTCGACTGGAGTGTCGCCACTACGGCGTAGCCGATATTGCCGCCGATCCGCCGGGTGAGCGTGTAGATGCTGGTCGCCACGGTCATCTCGGCCAGCGGCACGGTGCTGAGCGAGACCGTCGTCAACGTGACGAACATAAACGGCATGCCCGCCCCGAGAATCAGCATGTCCGGCACCATGTTCCAGAAACCAACCTGCAGGTTCAAATGGGCGAGGTCGTAGTATGCCCAGCCCATCAGGAACACGCCGCCGATCACCAGCACGCGCGCATCCACGTACTCGTAGAGGCAGCCGACGACCGGCATCAACACCAGCACCATCAGGGCCCGCGGCGCAAGCACCAGGCCCGACTCGTACGCCGGATAGCCCAGCAGCTGCTGCGTAAACTGCGGCAGGATGAACGTCGTGCCGTACAGCGCGACGCCGAAGGCCATCCCCAGACCGGTGCCCACCGCCAGCGGCCGGTTGGCTAGCAGTCGAAGATCGATCACCGGCTCATCCGACGACAGTTCCTGCACGACCAGCAGAGCAAGCGAGACGATCGCCACGATCGTGCCGGCGATGATCCACTTGCGGCGAACCAGTCCTCCTGCTGGCCGCGTTCCAGCACCACCTGCATGGCGGTCAGGCCGACCGTCAGCAGGGTGATGCCGAACCAGTCGATCCGCTTGATGCCCCGCCGCAGGTACGCCGGATCATCACGAAGGCGCCGACCAGCAGGATGCCCAGGATGCAGATCGGAACGTTGATGTAAAAGATCCACGGCCAGCCGTAGTTGTCGATCAACCAGCCGCCCAGGACCGGGCCTGCCGCCGGCGCGAGCACCACGCCCATGCCGTAGATGGCCATCGCCATGCCCTGCTGACGTTGCGGGGAAGGCTTCGCGCAGAATCGCCTGCGAAACCGGGATCAGGCTCCCCCCGCCGATGCCCTGGATCACGCGGTAGAGCACCATCTCGGCGAAGGTCGTGGACGTTCCCGCCAGAACGGAGCCGGCCGTAAAGACGATCAGCGATGCAAGGTAAAGGCGTTTGCGACCGATCATGGTAGTCCACCAGCCGGCCATCGTCGCCATGATGATCTCGGCGATGCTGTAGCTGGTCGCGACCCACGTGATGGCAGATGAGATCCTGGCTGAAGCTGCCCATCATGTGCGGCATGGCCACGTTTACGACGGTGATGTCCATGACGACGATGAACGTGCCGAGCATGACCGTGGCGGTGATGATCCACTTTTCGGCAGGGGGGATCTCAACGGGCTCGCCGCTCATGGACCTCCCCCCTCGGGCAGTACCGGCAGCGTTGCAGAGCCCATCAGAGCCGGCGCGAGGACGAGCCCAAGGCCGGCCCGGCGGGCAGGGTCGACGGCGGCAGGGCAGGCAGCGAGGTCGGCGCCGTGGCCACTGGCGGCAAGGGCGGCAGCAGAGGCAGGGCGGGCAACGGCGGCACGGGGACCGGCGGTGGCAGCGGCTGCCACTCGGGCGGAGACTTCGGATGGACCGAAACGTTGACCGTCGGCTCGACAGACATGCCGGGCCCCATGTGGTAGCGCTGCAGGTCGGGCGGTGTGTCAAAGACGATCTTGACCGGCACACGCTGGACAACCTTGATGAAATACCCCGTGGCGTTCTCCGGCGGCAGGAGGCTGAAGCGGGCCCCCGAGCCGCGCTGGATACTTTCGATGTGACCGTGGAAGGTCTTGTCCGGATAGGCATCGACCTTGATCTTGGCGGGCTGGCCCGGCTGCATATGAGTCAGGGCCGTCTCCTTGTAGTTGGCCGTCACCCAGATGTCCGGCTCGACGATCGTCAGCATCGCCTGGCCCGGCTGAAGATACTGGCCCGTCTGAACGGTTTTGTGCGTCACGTAGCCGGCCTCGGGCGAGGGAATCTCTATATACGACAGTTGGAGCTTCACCTGTTCCAGCATGGCGCGGGCCTGGTTGAGGCCGGCATGCTGCTGCCGCAACGTGTCTCGGGCCGCCAAGACGGCCGCCTGTGCGCCGGCGACCTCTCCCCTGGCAGCCGCGGCCTTGCGCCGCGCCGCCTGAACGTTGGCCTGGGAAGCCTTCGTCGAGGTCAGGGTATGCTCGTAGAGCTGCTGCGTGACGACCCCGGTCTTATATAGCTCACGATAGCGCTCAAGGTCGTACCGGTCGCGCTGGTATTGGGCCTCGGCTGCAGTCACCGACGCAAGGGCCTCTCGATAGGTCTCCTCGGCAACGTTCACCTTGACCCGCGTCTGCGTGTGCTGGTTGTCAGCAGCAGAAAACCGCGCGTGGGCCGCCTCGACGGCGGCCTCGGCCTGCTGGACCCGCACCTGGAAGTCCCGCGGGTCGAGTCTGACCAGCAGGTCGCCCTGATGAACGAACTGATTGTCATTGACGTAGACGTTGACGACGTGGCCGGCCACCCGAGGGCTGACCGGTATAATGTGGCCATCGATGAAGGCGTCATCGGTCGAGACGTAATGCCTTGAGTAGAGATACCAGGGGATGCCGATGGCCAGCCCGACCGCAACGATAAGCACGACAATGATCCAGAACGTCTTGGACCGCCAGATCGATTTGCGCTTGGACTTCGAGCCCTTCGGCGGCTGGGGCTGTTCCGGCGCCGGGCGATCGTGAGCGGGTCCAGTTTGGGCCGTCTGGTCAGGCATTTCGTTTGGTTGCACTCAGTTCTGGCGACGCTGAATCGTATGGTGCCCAAAGACTCCTAATCAACCAGCGGGGATTACACGAATGAGATCATGACCCGGACCGGCCGGTAATCCCAAGGCGATGTCAGGACGCGACGGGGACAGGTCGCCAGCCGACCGCATCCTTTGCTGGCCCAAGGAGGCAAAACGACAGCCAGCCGGTTATCATGTCCAGAGAGAGAACACATGAGCATGCGCGAACCAGACGAAAACGACGGCCGTTTTGGTGTGCCGGTGGAGCGCCATCCCGAGGATGAGGCAGCGGCCCGCCCGCGCCTTGTCGCGCTGCACGCCGTGACCGTCGAGGCCCACCTGCACCTGTATGAACCCGTCCGGCGGTTCTATGGTCAGGTGCTGGGACTGGGGTTGCCGGCCAGCATGATGGAGCCGGCCGGAACGCTGCTGCTGGTATTCCGTAACGAGGGCCCGGACCTGCTGGTGCGCCTGACGGGGCAGCCAGCCATCTGGGCCAACCGCCCGCGGGTGATCGTGGAAGTGCCGCAGCTCGACACGGTCCGGCAAAGGCTCCTCGACGAGCAGATCGAGCATCAGACCCTGACGGGCTGGACATGGCCCGACAAGCGGATCGGCCTGTGGGATCCTTCCGGTAACAGAATGGAAATCAAGAGGTTATGGACGACCACCTGACGGCGACCCCTGGGCCGCCGCCAAGGTCCGAGAATATGGCAACATGAACAATCCTCCATACAGCAACCGTAGCAGGATTGGTGGCAATGCAAGGAGGGCCCGGCCAGACGGGGGCCGAATATACGGCTCGCTGGAGTCGCCAGGTCGTGGTGCCGATACATAGACAGGTTTCACCGATGGGCACCTTCGCTGCCGGACCCGGAAAATCGCCAGGTCCAGGTCTTGCAATCGTTTGACGCGTTGACTAGTATGGTAGTGCCTCCAATGGCCAACCGGTATGCCGAGCAGTTCCCCGGCAGGCAAACAAAAACATGGGCGACATCCGGCCAACGTCACAGTGTCTCGTTGCAGAGGTTCGCCCGGACAAGCCATGAGATCGTTTAAGCCGCTGATCGGTGTGGTTGGTGGAATTGGGTCCGGCAAGAGCCAGGTCGCCAGAATCCTCGCGGATCTGGGCGCGGCATGGCTGAGTGCGGACGAATTGGCCCACGAAGCGTACAAGGCTGAATCGATCAAGGCTGCGATTCAGTCGGTCTGGGGACGGCAAGTGTTCGGCCCGGACGGGGAAGTGGACCGGCAGGCGCTTGCGCAGCGGGTGTTTGCACGTCGGAGTGATCTCCGCCGCCTGGAGATGCTGATCCATCCGTGGATCGCGCATCGTCGCGAGCAGATCGTCGCGTCGCTGGATGCGCGCGATGACATCAAGGCCTTCGTGGCGGATAGCCCTCTGCTGTTCGAGGCGAATCTGGACACCGAGTGCGACTTTATCCTGTTCGTCGACTGCCGCTCGCAGATCCGGGCGGCACGACTTGAGGCGAGTCGCGGGTGGAACAAGCAGGAGATGTTGCGGAGAGAATCGCACCAGCTGCCTCTGGACTTCCGGCGGGATCGCGCCGATTATATTGTTGATAACAATTCCGACGTGGACGCGCTGGCCCGGAATGTCAATCGCGTCTTCTCCAGGATTCTCAGTCAAACGCAAACGGGAAACGAAGCAATAGAACAGGCAGAATGCTGAGCCAATCATTCTGGGATAACCAAAGTTACAACTCATAATAAGTATGGAGGATGTTCACATGGCCAAGGCCAGTTCTACCAAGGCCAAGAGCAGAAAACGCGCGGCCGCGACAGAAGTCGAAGAACCCGTCGCGCAGGAAGAGCCGCAGGAGTCGGCACCCGCTGAGGAGAACGAGGCCGAAGCAGTGGCCGGGGAAACCGCCACCGTCAAGGAGCCCGACGCAGGCGCCAGCGACCTGTCCCTCGAGGATGAGACCCATCTCAAGTACGAGCAGATCAAGCGCGGCGAGCTGCACCTGAGCGAGCTGCAGAAGATGACGGTCCCCGAGCTGCACAAGATCGCCAAAGACGCCGGGATGACCGAATACTCCGCACTGAAAAAGCAGGAGCTGATCTTCCAGATCCTCAAACGCCGCATCCAGGCCAACGGCATGATGTACGGCGAGGGCGTACTCGAGGTCCTGCCGGACGGCTTCGGCTTCCTGCGCAGCCCCGAATACAACTACCTGCCCAGCCCCGATGACATCTACGTCAGCCCGTCGCAGATCCGGCGTTTCGGACTGCGAACCGGCCACATCGTCGCCGGGCAGATCCGTCCGCCCAAGGAATCGGAACGCTACTTCGCCCTGCTGCGAGTCGAGGCCATCAACTTCGAAGACCCGGACATGGTCGCCGACAAGACGATCTTCGAGGACCTCACGCCGCTGCATCCCGACGGACGGTTCTTCCTTGAGACCGATGCCAAGGAAGTCAACATGCGGATCGTCGACATGGTCACGCCGATCGGCAAGGGCCAGCGCATGTTGATCGTCGCCCCGCCGCGTACCGGCAAGACCGTTCTGCTGCAGAAGATGGCCAACGCCATTTCACAGAATCACCCGGAAACCTACGTCATCATCCTGCTGATCGACGAGCGGCCGGAAGAAGTGACGGAAATGGAACGGGCGACCAAGGCCGAGGTCGTCAGCAGCACGTTCGACGAGCCGGCCAGCCGGCACATCCAGGTCGCCGAGATGGTGATCGAGAAGGCCAAGCGGATGGTCGAATACGGCAAGGACGTGGTGATCCTGCTCGACTCGATTACCCGTCTGGCCCGTGCGTACAACACCGAGGCGCCGCATTCCGGCAAGATCCTGACCGGTGGTATTGATTCGACCGCTCTGCAGAAGCCCAAGAAGTTCTTCGGCGCGGCCCGTAATCTCGAAGAGGCCGGCAGCCTGACGATCATCGGCACGGCCCTGGTCGATACCGGCAGCAAGATGGACGAGGTCATCTTCGAAGAGTTCAAGGGCACCGGCAACAGCGAACTGCACCTGGACCGCCGCCTGGTCGAGAAACGCGTCTGGCCGGCTGTCAATATCGGCGAGTCCGGCACGCGGAAGGAAGAGCTGCTGCTGGATCCGAAGGAGCTGGAGCTGGTCTTCCGGCTGCGTCGCGTGCTCAGCGACATGAACCCGGTCGAGTCGGTCGAGCTGCTGCGAGCCCGCCTCGAAAAGACCAAGTCCAATGCCGAATTCCTGATGACGATGAACCTGTCGTAAAGGTGATGCGCCTCGGCGGCGATCCGCCGGGGCAAGTCAGCCGACAGCATGGAAATACCAAAGCCGATGCTCGCGATCTTGCGGGGATCGGCTTTGTTTTTGGGGCGGTTGGGCGATTATCCGTCGGCGACAGGGGACGAACCGCATTCAGACTGGCCATATCCACGCTGAGGCGGCATCTGTACCCACCCAGTCCGTAGCAGGGGGGGGCGCCCTCGTGCCGGAAGAGTGGGGCGTTTCTGGCATCCCACGGACAGCCGACCGATCTGTATCAGCCCGACCGGTTCAAAAAAGGCCTTTCCCTGCCTGGACGAAAGCGGTAGGCTATATAAACAGATTTGCCCCGGTGCGATCGCGTCGGGGTCTTGTTTCAGGAGAAGGGAGAGAAGCATGGTCAGGGGCATGGCAATTCTGCTGGGGACGGTGTGTGTTGCGGGGGCGTTTACCGGTGCCGCCCTGGCTGGCACTTCTGTGACCGTACACAATCCCTGGATCGTCAATGACCGCGTGGCGGACTGCCACAATATCGATACCGTCGGCGCCACCTTCAAGAATGCCTACACACCCGATGGGGTGGTCACGCCGGCTGACGATCAGACGATCGCCATCAATTGCTACAACAATCACAAGCGACGGGTTTATCACTGGGGGCAGATTCCGCCGGACGGCCCGGACGGGATCATCCTGAACGACCCGGTTTACTGCATGAACGTCTTCGGCTGGGGCCTGTGTTTCAACCTCGGCCCGCAGGGCGCAACGATCGCCAAGGCGGCCGGGCTGGACGGCCACCGAATCGACCTGATGTCCGGCGGTGTCAGTCAGCACACGATTTACGAGGCCTACTACGGCGTGACAGGCCGGCCCGCCCAGTGGCACCTGTTCGACACGATGACGACCGCGTACGTCTACGACCGCGGCACACCGCGCCAGGTCGCCAGCCTGCGATGATATCAAGGCCGATGGGACGCTGATGACCTCGGCCGCGGCCGAGGGACGGGCGTGCCCGGGCTATCTGCTGTGCGGCGACAGTGCCTATTGGTTCGCCGGCGCGCTTCAGGGGTACGTCGTGACCCCCGGCGGCGTCGTGACCAACCACTGGTCGATGGACATGGACCTGCACACCGGCGAGACGTTCAAACGGACCTGGGAGAGCTGGGCCAACCAATACCCGCCGACCAGCAGCGACCCGCCCTTCCATCATGAGGCCCAGCGTGACTACCGGGACACAGTCAACTATCCCTACTGGGAACCGTACACCGTGCCGATGCTCTTCTACAACAGCGCCGACCCACGACACCTATCGCCGCTGGGCCAATGGCACCTACGACATGAAGCCCGATTTCCACACCCAGGCCTACCAGGCGATGCTCGCCAGCAGCAGCAACATCGCAACGTTCGCCGACGACGGGCTGTCACCGGACCTGCACCCCGCCAGTGCGGACACACAGGCCGAGGCCGTCTTCCACGTCAAGATCCCCTTCTACCTGACCGACGCCAATATCAGCGGCGACTTTACACGGACCAACCCCGGCGACGTGGCCATGATCCAGGTCTCACCCGACGGCACCACCTGGAACACCGTCTGGACCGACACGCAAATCGGCACGATGTCGCTTACGAATTTCAACCTGCGCACCTCGGTCTACGGCACGTGGGAATATTACATTAAGGTTGTTCTGTCGGTCGCGCCGGGCGGAGCAAAGAACGACGCAGGCGTCAGCAACCTCGATATCAACACGACCTTCGACCATAACAAGGGGGCGATGGCCTACCTTGACAAGGGCACGAACCACCTGACGTTTACCTTTGACAACCCGCAGGACCTGGCCGCCGCCAATGCCCGCATCGCGCTGACCTACAAGTGGAAGGAATTCGACGGCACCGGCTGGACGATCGACAGGAGCCTGGTCAAGTACGTGACCAGCAGCCCCGCTGCGGTTACCATCGACGTCGGCGGCACCAAGGTGCCGCGGACCGAATATGTCCAGATGGACGTGCAGCCCTGGCTGCAAGGCGACATCAACAGTGACGGCTACGTCAACGTCGGCGACTTGCAGACCCTGATCGCGGCATGGGGAGCTTCCGAAGGCAGCGGCAACTGGAACGCCGGCGCCGACCTTAATGATGACACGAACGTCAACGTCGAGGACCTTCAGGTCCTGGTCGGCAGATGGGGCCAGTCATTGTGATGCACTGGCGGACGGGCTGTCAGTAGCACCTGGTGTTTTGGAGCAAGTTGAGTTTACCTGCCAGCGGCCAGCGGCCATGGTCCTGCTCCGCAGGACCGTGGCGCCCAAAGACGCCTTACGCGAGCCGCGACCGTAAGGGAGCGGTCCTGCAAATCTGCATCCTGACCAACCATAGCGGGCGTCCCGTAGGATGCTGCAATTGGCAAGCACTACACTGGAAGCAGGTTGCGGCCGAACGGAATGCCTTTGGGCTGTCATCCTGAGCAAGAGCGAAGGATCTCCTGCTCGGCAGACTTCCGCCTCACCAGTCAGGCCGAAACTGCGTAACCGCGTCGACCTTACTGCGTAATCGTACCGGTACAGGTATTGGTAATCGCCTTGTCGCCGGCCTCGTTGCTGTCGACGGTGCTGTCGGTCATCTCGATTGACGCGTCATCCACCTGCCTGAGCGTGACGGTGCGCGAAGTAAGGATCTTGCCGCTGCCGACCGTAATCGATCCGGTCGTCGGCACGGTCACTGTGTCATCGGTCTCGGTAATCTGGCCGACGGTCTCGATGATCGTCGCGCCCAACTGCTCGGCCGTAAGGACGGAGCCGGGAGCGATGTTGTCGGCGTAGAGCCGCAACCCGCCGTCTTCCGTCACCAGCACCTGCGCGGCGATCGGCTGCGTGTTGGACTCAACCCCCTGATCGTCGACCGACCCACAGGCCAGGATCCCGGAATAGGTACCCGACGTCAGGACCGAAACTACGCCGCCCTGGGGTGCGGTCTGCTGCGAACCAGGACAGCCGCCAACCGCCAGACTTACCAGTGAAACCGCCAGACTTGCTACGAATACTGCGCCTCATGCTCGTCGTCCCCTTGTTTGTGCCATCCGTGACCGTCAAACGCTGGGCGGCACCATAGCCGCCAGCCCGGCCATTGGCAACAGTCCGGTAAACCTTGTGTGCCAAGGCCGATCCACCTGTTGGAGGGGCATCGTCCGCCCGGCCAACCCCTGACATCGAAAATGTCGCAAAACCAATTAGACAAATCAGCCGATCCATATTCTGCCTGTTCGCGCCTTTGAGGCGGCCGAACTCGACTGGTACGAGCACAGGCTCGGCCCGGCCAGCCCCGAACAGCGAGGTGAAGATATGCGCACACGAAGCATGTTTGTGGCCTTGGCGGCTGTCACTGCGATTCTCGCATTCTGCACGCAGGCAGCGGCCGTCGATACCGCCTTTCCTATCACCGTCAGTCAGGAAGTAACCACCCCCGTCCTCCCCGGGCTGGAGCCAGCCGGCGTCGGCTTTGTCCGCTATGACCCGCTATCCAACCTGCTGTCCTGGACGATCTACTATGCCGGCATGACCGGGCCGATCGCCGATCCGGGCGTGCGATTTGAAGGCCCCGCCTCGATCGGCAGTGAGGGCACAGTCCAGTCTGTATGCCGCCGGCGGCAACAGCGGCGTGACCCTGCCATTGCCTCCCGCCGGCCTCGTGACGGGCAGCCACCTGCTTGATGATACGCAGGAAGCACAGCCTGCTGGCTGGTCAGTGGTACGTCAACCTCTACACCGCACAGAACCCGACCGGTGAGATCCGTGGCCAGATTCCCCTGCCCGAACCGAGCACGATCGCGCTGATGCTGCTGGCAGGCGGCATGGTATGGGTGAGACCCCGCCGAACTGCCCGGCCACGCGGCTGATACCCCAACCCGCATGTCACCGTGAAACCGGGTCCCGTCGGTCCACCGCCCACACGTCCTGCCCCATCTTTGAGCCCTGATGTGCCAGTGTCCCCGATAGCCAGTCCGACCACACCCTTAATCGACGCAGCGGTACGAAAACTCATCCGGCGTTGCTGCATGGCAACACACGATCCGGCTCTGGCCTCCTATCTCCGAAAGGCAAATCCGGGTATGATATCCGGTTCGAAACGCCGAACGGTATCCTGATAGCGCCCCAGGTGGGGATCTGGCACGGTCTGGCCGCAAGGTTCGGCGATCCTCTGGTAGAAAGTGTATGACATCGACGTAAGGCGACCATGAGAAATGGTGGCCTCTGACAAACTTCAGGAGGCAGCCATGAAGCAGATCCTTCTGGTGCCTGAGATTCGCGAATTGCTGGCAGACAATGATCTCAAGACCCTGCGGGAATTCTGCGAAAAGAGCCATCCCGAGACAACCGCCGAACTGCTCAGCGGCCTCGAGCCGCAGGAGATCTGGCGGATCCTGCAGGCGCTGCCCGTGCCCCTGCGGGCCGAGATTTTCGCACACTTCGACATGGATCAGCAGGTCGAACTGGCCGGTGGCCAGAACCGCCGCGAGATGGCCCGCCTGATCGAAGAGATGCCGACTGACGACCGGGCGGACCTCGTTCAGGAATTGGACGAAAGCGTCCGCGATGAGATCCTGCCGCTGGTGGCACGGGCGGAGCGAGAGGACATCCGCAAGCTGACCAGCTACGAAGAGGGCACGGCTGGGTCGATCATGACCACCGATTACGCCGTGCTCCGACCGACGGCCCGTGTGGAAGAGGCCCTGGAACAGATCCGCATACAGGCCCCCGGCAAGGACACCGTCTATTACATCTACGTCATCGATGACGTGCGGCACCTGATCGGCTTTGTCTCCCTCAAAGACCTGATCCTGGCCCGCCACCGCCAGACCGTCGGCGAGATCATGGACACCAATGTCCTGCACGTGACCGTCACCGACGACCAGGAAGAGGTCGCCCGCCAGATCGAAAAGTTTGACCTGCTGGCCATTCCGGTCGTCACGGCCGAACACGTGCTGGTCGGCATTATCACCGTCGACGACGTGATGGACGTGGCCGAGGCCGAGGCCACCGAAGACATCCAGAGGGTCGGCGGCAGTGAACCGCTCGATATGCCCTACAAGCAGACCAGCCTCTTTACGATGATCAAGAAGCGCAGCGGCTGGCTCAGCGCGCTGTTTCTCGGCGAGATGCTGACGGCCTCGGCCATGGCCCACTTTGAAACGGAGATCTCGGCCGCGGTGGTATTGGCACTATTCATCCCGCTGATCATCTCCAGCGGCGGCAACTCCGGCTCGCAGGCAGCCACGCTGATCATCCGGTGCTGGCCCTTGGAGAGCTTCGGCTGCGCGAGTGGTGGCGGGTATTCGCCAGGGAACTGGCGTCGGGCCTATCGCTGGGCGCCTGGCTGGGACTGATCGGCTTCGTGCGCGTCCTTCTTTGGCAGCACATGGGCTGGGTGAATTATGGAGACCACTATGTGCTCATAGCCGTGACGGTGTGGGTCAGCCTGATCGGCGTCGTCACCTTCGGCACGCTGATGGGCAGCATGCTGCCGTTCCTGCTGCGCAGGCTGGGGTTTGACCCAGCCACCAGTTCAGCGCCGTTCGTGGCAACACTGGTCGATGTGACCGGCCTGATCATATACTTCTCGACCGCGCTGCTGATTCTGCACGGCACGGTGTTGAAACGGTGAACAACCGTCGGCGGGCGAAGGACGGGGCATAGCCGCGTCTTTCATGGGTGCCACCGGCAGCTTGCCTGCCAGTGCGATGCTACAAGACCGATAAGGCCATGTTGACAGATAAAGGAAGATTCGCGAATGCGGGATGAAAGACTCGAGAAACTGGCAGATGTCATCGTCAACTATTCTGTAGCCGTCAAGAAAGGCGACCTCGTGCGGATCAGCGGCTCGCCAGTGGCTTCGCCGCTGGTAGTCGCCCTCTACGAAAAGGTCGTCAAGGCCGGTGGGCACCCGTTTGTGCGGATGGCGCCGGAGGAGTGCGGCGAGCTGCTGCTCAAGCAGGGCAAGGATGAACAGCTGGCGTTTCTGAATCCCCTTCTGGTCAAGGAAGTCGAGGAGATCGATTGCTCCATCGGCATCTGGGCCAGCGAGAACACCAAGGCCCTGACCAATACCGACCCGGCCCGGCAGGCGATCGCACAGCGTGCTCGCCGGCCGATCATGGACGTCTTCTTCAAACGCGCGGCACTGACGGGCAAGAACAAACTCCGCTGGTCGGGCACCCAGTACCCCACGCCAGCCAACGCCCAGGACGCTGAGATGTCGCTGGCGGAATACGAGGACTTCGTCTACAAGGCCGGCCTGCTGCACAAGGCCAATCCCGCGGCGGAATGGAAGAAGGTCAGCAAGGCCCAGCAGAAGCTGGTCGACTTCCTTAACAAGGCCAGACACGTACGGTTCACCACGCCGCAGGGCACGGACATCAGCCTGACGGTCAAGGGCCGCAAGTGGATCAACTGCGACGGCCACGAGAACTTCCCCGACGGCGAGGTGTTCACCGGGCCCATCGAGACAGCCACCGAAGGAATCGTCAAGTACAGCTTCCCAGCCGTACACGGCGGCCGAGAGGTGACGGACGTGGTACTGCGCTTCAAGGCAGGCAAGGTCGTCGACGCCTCCGCCAGCAAGGGCGAGGACTTCCTGATCAAGATGCTCGACAGCGACCCGGCGCGGGTGCTCGGCGAGTTGGCGATCGGCTGCAACTACTCCATCAAGCAGTTCACGAAGAACACCCTGTTCGATGAGAAGATCGGCGGCACGTTCCACCTGGCGGTCGGCGCGGCATACCCCGAAACCGGCGGCAAGAACCAGAGCGGCCTGCACTGGGACATGGTGTGCGACCTGCGCAAAGGCGGCATCATCGAAGTCGACGGCAAGGTCATCAGCAAGAACGGTAAGTTCGTCAAGGCCGACTGGCCGCGGTGAACGGCTGAAGAGGTGAACAGGTGACAAGGTGACAAGGTGAAACTACAGGGCTGAGTAACACGTAATGAGGACTGAGTAACAGCAGAAGGGACCGATTGGCACGAGTTGGCGGAATGTCTCCAAACGCGTATGAGTACCGGCTTTAGCCGGGTCTTTGTTGCGGTTGTCGTTAGCCGTTGCTCCTCTTGTCTTCTCCCTCCCTGGCGGCACCATTGCCAGCAAAGGCCTCCGCCGGTAGGCTGACAACAGCGTTACAGGTTTCCCATTTGGTATCCCTCTTGCCCCGGAACGTAGTTACATGCGGGACATTACCCCGACAGACCAACCAACAGAAAACACCGCCAACGGTCCGACCAGTACCGCACCCGGACCTTGTACATACCCCGCCATGAAGATCGGCTCGATGCGGGTCTGGCCACCCGTGCAGTTGGCGGCCCTGGCAGGCTACAGCGATGCCGCCATGCGAACGTTGTGCCGATCCTTCGGCGCACCGTATGCCGTAGCGGAAATGATCCTCGACGCGCCGGTACTGATCAGCAAGACCATCCGCAAGCATATGCGGCTCTGGGAAAACGATCATCCAATCGCCGCGCAGATCACCTGCAGCAGCATCGACAACTCCGTCCTGGCTGCCCAGACGCTGGTCGAGATGGGTTACGAGGCGGTCGAACTGAATTTCGCCTGCCCCGTGCGTAAACTGTTGCGCAGGGGCAGAGGTGGTGCATTTCTCCAGGAACCAACTTCCGCCCTTCAGTACATCGAGGCGGTGCGCAGGGCGATCCCGCTGGAAGTACCGCTGAGCCTAAAACTGCGGATCGGCTGGGACGAGACAGCCGAGAGCGAGAAGATGTTTTACAAAATCGTTGACGGCGCGGTGCAACTCGGCGTGGCAGCGATCACCGTGCACGGCAGGACCGTCAAGCAGGCCTACAGGGGATACGCGGATTGGGATGCGCTTGGCCGGGTGCGACAGTTCGTTGGCGACTCGGTCTGCCTGATGGGCAGCGGCGACGTGACGACGGCAAAGGACGTCCTGCGGATGCTGGACCATTCCGGCGTGCACGGCGTCAGCATTGCCCGCGGCGCCATCGGCAAGCCGTGGATCTTCCGGCAGGTTCGCGACATGATGGAAGGCCGTGAACCTTACGCACCTGACTACATGGAGCAGGGCAGGATCATCCGCCACCATTTCGATCTGTCGATGCAGGTCAGCCACAACGAAGAGTGGACCAGCAGGCATCTGCGGAAGTTCGGCATCTATTACAGCAAATTTCACCCGAACGCCAAGCGGGTCCGGCTGGCGTTCCTGGCCGTCAAGAGCGCAGCCGAATACAACGCCGTCGTCGATGAATGGTACGGCAAGGATGGCCAGCCGGCGGACCTGCCACCGGCAGACCCTGCGGACGCAGCCGACAACATTTTGCCTATGGGTGAGGAATAGAGTGCTGAGTCTAGAGTGCTGAGTGCCGTTGCCCTCACTGGCACCCATTTCAAAACCTCCTCATTATGGGTGCCACTGGCAGCTTGTCTGCCAGTGCGAGGTTTTGGAACCGCTTCTAAACACTATGGTAACAGCAGTATATACCGTGGCCCAAACCATGGTTAACGGTTGACGGCGGACATACATGGAACCACTGCTTAGACTGCTCTTCGAACAACCCTATGTGCAAGCGTCGAGTAGCGGAGGGGGATTGCACCCCTCCGCCCTCACAGAACCGGACGTGAAACTCTCGCCTCATCCGGCTCTTACTCTCCAGCCTCCGGTCTTACGCCGAGTTCCCACAGGACGAACAGCTTAGGGTCCCGCCGCGCGATACGCCCCAGCCAGTGCATCGACGCACGCTCTCGTCGTCGAAACCGCTTGTACTTCCGTCGCGCCCAAGCAGCGAGGGCTACGTTGAGATGGCGAAGGACCTGAACACACTTCGACCGGTAGAACCGACCGTAGTAGTTCATCCAGCCACGTACTACCGGGTTGGTCAGCCTCGCCAGATCCTCCAGTCGCTGGTTGTTCCTGGTGGACGCCATCTGCCACTGGCGGATGGCCTGACGGATGGCTTTGGCAGCCTTGGTGCTGATCGCCGGCAGGAAGCTCGTGAAGAACTTTCCCCAGCGATTCTTCGCCCATCGAGGTTGGAAGGTGTACCCGAGGAAGTCGAACTTGTGGTGTTCAGCGTTCCCCGGCCGGTCGTCGTCCTTGCAGTATACGATTTTGGTCTTCGTGGGATGAAGCTCCAATCCACACTGCTCAAACCGACCTCGGATGGCATCCAACACCGCGCGGGCCTGTCGCTCGTTCCTGCAGTGGACAATGGCATCGTCCGCATAGCGCTCGAACTGGATACGCGGATAGGTCCGTCGCATCCAGAGGTCGAACGCATAGTGCAAGAAGAGGTTGGCCAGCAGCGGACTGATGACGCCACCTTGCGGCGTGCCTTTCGTCCGCTCCTCCAGGGTGCCGTCGGGCCGCTGCACGGGAGTCGAAGCCACCGCACAACGTACAGCCGGACCCACGGAAGGTCAGTGTGGTGTGCCACGGCACGCTCGACCAGGTCATGCGGAATGGAATCAAAGAAGGCTTTGATGTCCAGGTCGATCACCCAGTCGGTTTGCCAGCATCGCTTCCGCGCAGTCCCCACCGCGTCGAGCGCAGACTTGCCGGGTCGATAGCCATAGGAATCTTCATGGAACACGGGTTCCACAAGAGGCTCCAAGACCATTTTCACGACTGTCTGCGCCACTCGATCGGCCACAGTGGGAATCCCCAGCGGTCGCATGCCACCGTTATCCTTCGGTATCTCGACAAGCCGCACGGGCGGTGGAAAGTACGAGCCCGACGACATCCGATTCCAGACCTTGTAGAGATTGTCCTTCAGGTCCTTCTCAAACGCCGCCAATGTCTCGCCGTCCACCCCCGCAGCACCGCGGTTCGCCAGAACCCGTTGGTACGCTTCCCAAACGAGTTGCTTCGGAATGCTATAAGGCTTTGCTTCAGGCACCGGTTCCTCCCATTACTGGTTGACCAGCATCTTCGGCCAGAGAGTCGAGCCCCTTCGCTCCACCCAGGGTACCGGGCTTCGACGCTACTACGGGCTCGTCCGTCCCTTCGCCTCGCATCGGTACTCGGCTCCTCACGGGTCTTCCGTTTGGAGTTCTCCCTTGGCATCGAGGCGATAGGTTCCCACGTTCCGCACAAGAGCCTGTGCCGGGCTCACGCCGCCTTGGCGCCGGTCATCACGCGGGCAGTCAGCAGGCATCCCCCACGCTTGGTCCCGGGCCAACGACTGGAACCCGGTTTCGATGACGTTCCTACGCTTTCGACACGTTGTCAGCGGTTCACACACGTTCGTCTTCCCGGCACGTACCTGACGGGTTTGTCCCGCCTTTTCCGTCTCGCTCACCACCCCAGCCATTGGACCGGAGCAGCATCCGGTGGTTTGGACCCTGAGCCTGCACCCCGAGTCCGAGGGACCTGCCCTCATCTCTTGTGCAGCAAGGCTGCTTCCAGTCGGCCTCTACATCACGGCCTCCTTTCCGCGCCGTCGTGGCGCACCATCGTCCGCATAGCGCTCGAACTGGATACGCGGATAGGTCCGTCGCATCCAGAGGTCGAACGCATAGTGCAAGAAGAGGTTGGCCAGCAGCGGACTGATGACGCCACCTTGCGGCGTGCCTTTCGTCCGCTCCTCCAGGGTGCCGTCGGGCCGCTGCACGGGAGCTCGAAGCCACCGCACAACGTACAGCCGGACCCACGGAAGGTCAGTGTGGTGTGCCACGGCACGCTCGACCAGGTCATGCGGAATGGAATCAAAGAAGGCTTTGATGTCCAGGTCGATCACCCAGTCGGTTTGCCAGCATCGCTTCCGCGCAGTCCCCACCGCGTCGAGCGCAGACTTGCCGGGTCGATAGCCATAGGAATCTTCATGGAACACGGGTTCCACAAGAGGCTCCAAGACCATTTTCACGACTGTCTGCGCCACTCGATCGGCCACAGTGGGAATCCCCAGCGGTCGCATGCCACCGTTATCCTTCGGTATCTCGACAAGCCGCACGGGCGGTGGAAAGTACGAGCCCGACGACATCCGATTCCAGACCTTGTAGAGATTGTCCTTCAGGTCCTTCTCAAACGCCGCCAATGTCTCGCCGTCCACCCCCGCAGCACCGCGGTTCGCCAGAACCCGTTGGTACGCTTCCCAAACGAGTTGCTTCGGAATGCTATAAGGCTTTGCTTCAGGCACCGGTTCCTCCCATTACTGGTTGACCAGCATCTTCGGCCAGAGAGTCGAGCCCCTTCGCTCCACCCAGGGTACCGGGCTTCGACGCTACTACGGGCTCGTCCGTCCCTTCGCCTCGCATCGGTACTCGGCTCCTCACGGGTCTTCCGTTTGGAGTTCTCCCTTGGCATCGAGGCGATAGGTTCCCACGTTCCGCACAAGAGCCTGTGCCGGGCTCACGCCGCCTTGGCGCCGGTCATCACGCGGGCAGTCAGCAGGCATCCCCCACGCTTGGTCCCGGGCCAACGACTGGAGCCCGGTTTCGATGACGTTCCTACGCTTTCGACACGTTGTCAGCGGTTCACACACGTTCGTCTTCCCGGCACGTACCTGACGGGTTTGTCCCGCCTTTTCCGTCTCGCTCACCACCCCAGCCATTGGACCGGAGCAGCATCCGGTGGTTTGGACCCTGAGCCTGCACCCCGAGTCCGAGGGACCTGCCCTCATCTCTTGTGCAGCAAGGCTGCTTCCAGTCGGCCTCTACATCACGGCCTCCTTTCCGCGCCGTCGTGGCGCACCATCATCGGCGGTGCGGCCTTGCTGGTGGCGCTGGCTGGCTGGTGGTGGGCCAAACGCGACGGAACCAACGCCAGACCCTGGGCATACGCCATCGTCATCATCGCCATGCTGACGGCGGCTTGTGAGGTGACGCAGTGGGCCGTCGTAACCGATCGCGAGCAGATCCGGTCCCAACTCGATCGCGCCTGCCTGGCCGTAGACAACGCCGACGTCGATACACTGCTGAGCCTGACCGATGAGAGCCTCGTGGCGGAAGGCCGCACGCAGAAGCAGTTCGCCAGATGGCTGGAAGGAACCCTGCAACGAACGAAAATCCGCAGTGCGAGCATCCAGCGACTGGACGTACAATTTCCGTCGCGCGACGTAGCCGAGGCAATGGTGACCGGCATCGCCACGGTCGAGTCGTCGGTCTACGGCGGGATCGTCAGCGGCACATGGAAGATCGTGTTCAGCCGGATCGACGGCCGGTGGAAGATCGTGTCACTGCAAGAGGCCCCAAGGACGCAACGGTTTCCCTAGAAGAGCGTCTGGCCCCGTATAACCTCCGTGTCTCCGCGCCTCCGTGGTAAGACTAGAACCCTTCCGGCCACCGAACGCCTGCCAGTTTCGGCAGGGCGGCATGGTCGGTGAGCTCGAACCGCAGCGGTGTGACTGAGACATACCCCTGCCGCAATGCGTGAAGGTCGGTCTCCGGCTGCTGGGTCGCATCGAGCCGATCGCCGACTAGAAGGTAGAGGATATCGCTGACCGCGTTGTTCTTCTTCTCGAACCGATCCTCGTAGACCAAGGTGGACTGGGCAGCCACGCGGACGCCCTTGGGAACACCCGGCCGCAACGCAGGGATATTGATGTTCAATAGCGTCGAAGGCTTCAGCCCCCAGGCCAGGATGCTGTCGATCACCAGGCGGGCAATCCGGCCGGCCCCGTCAAAGTCCGCCGGCTGATCGGCGATCTCCAGGCTGACCGCCAGGCTCGGCAGGCCGTAAAGCGCTCCTTCCGCCGCGGCGGCCACCGTCCCGGAGTAGAAGATGTCGATACCGGCGTTGGCACCGTGGTTCATGCCGGAGACGACAAGGTCCGGCCGGTGGTCGAGCAGTTCTGCCAAGGCAAGTTTGACACAATCAGCCGGACTGCCCGCCACGGAGTAGCCCCAGAACTCATCGTGCACCCGCACCCGCTGGCAGGTAATCGGGATGCCAACCGTCACAGCATGGCTACTGGCACTCATGGCAGTAGAAGGCGCGACAACCGTGACATCGCCAAGCGAACGAATCGCCCGATACAGCGCCAAAAGTCCGGGAGCGGTAATACCATCATCATTGCACAGAAGGATTTTCATAGTAGAGTCCATTGTAGGGGCGGCGTAAAATGCGGCAAGGTCGGCGCGGACCCTGCATGATCTGCCACCCTTGCATTCGGTCCCGCCACGTTTTCTCTCTTGCCAGGAGACAAGATGCCCATGAAAGACCCTCGGCCGCTTACCCGTGAGGAAGTTCGCGACGTCGACCGCACCGCCATCGAGCAGTACGCCATCCCCGGTGTCGTACTGATGGAGAACGCCGGCCGGGACACCGCCCGACACATCATCGAGATGCTCGGTAACGTCGAGGGCAAGACCGTTACGATCGCCTGCGGCGGCGGCAACAACGGCGGCGACGGCTATGTCATCGCCCGGCACCTGCACAACGCCGGGGCAGACGTGAAGATCCTGCTCGCGACCGACCCCGACAGCCTGACAGGCGAGGCAGCCACAAACTTCAAGATCGTCCAGGCAATGGGCCTGGCGGTAGTACCCTGCGCCACGCCGGAACAGGTCGAACACGCCAGCACGCCGCTGCTGGCCAGCAGCCTGATCGTCGACGCGCTGCTGGGCACGGGCTTCAGGGGCGAGGTCCGTTCGCCGATCAAGGAACTGATCGAGCGGATCAATACAGCCGGCCGGCACGCCATCAAGATCGTAGCAGTCGACATCCCCAGCGGGCTGGACTGCGACACCGGCGAGGTCGGCGGCACAGCGGTCCGAGCCAGCCTGACAGCCACGTTCGTGGCACCGAAGGTCGGCATGCTGGCAGAAGGAGCCACCGCTTACGTCGGCAGAATCAAGGTAATCGACATCGGCGCACCCAGGGAAATCGTGCCGGAATAGAAGACAGGAGACAGAAGGCAGAAGTCAGAAGACAGGAGGCAGAAGGCAGAAGGCACAAGACAGGAGACAGGAGACAGGAGAGAGAAGGTGGGAGAGGGGGGCGGCTTTGGCGCATGGCGATTGCCGCCGAGCAGCGTTGGCGAGGAAAACGCATTGGAGACCGACAAGTGGAGGATGGGAATGGCAAACCGGGACGGCCGACCCACGGCAAACCATTTCACGCCATAGCAGCAAGTTTGGTTCTGTACCTCTGCCTATTGCCTCCTGCCTCCTATCTTCTGTCTCCTGCCTTCTGTCTTCTGCATTCTGACTCCTGTCTCCTGCCTTCTGTCTCCTATCTCCTGTCTTCCATCCCCCATCCCCGGTATGCTATATCCTTTGATCGAATGGAGCCTACTATGATCGCCCGTAACCAGTTAGAGAATCCGACCCACGTGCAGCAGGCCGCCATGCCGCTGCTCGGGGTCAATATCGACCACGTGGCCACCGTCCGTCAGGCCCGGCAGACCTTCGAACCGGACCCGGTCTGGGCCGCGGCGGAAGCCCAGCTCGGCGGCGCCGACGCCATCACCTTCCACCTGCGGGAAGATCGCCGGCACATCAACGACCGCGACGCCCACCTGCTCAAACAGACCGTCGCCATCAAGCTCAACATGGAGATGTCCGTCGAGCCCGAGATCGTCAAGATCGCCGTTGCGCTCAAGCCCGAACAGTGCACCCTCGTGCCGGAAAAACGCCAGGAAATCACGACCGAGGGCGGCCTCGACGTCCTCGGCCAGCGAGAGCGGGTCGGCCAGGCGGTCAAAGCACTGAAGGACGCCGGCTGCACCTGCAGCGCGTTCATCGAACCGATTCCCGACCAGATCAAGGCCAGTGCCGACGTCGGCTTCGACACCGTCGAACTCTGGTCCGGCGGCTACGCCAACGCCAAGGGCGCCAACGAGCGTCGCCTGCGGTTGCACACCCTGCAGGAAGGGATTATCGTTGCACAGCAGTATGACCTCAACGTGAACGTAGGCCACGGCCTGACCTACTACAACGTGGCGGAGGTCGCAGCCCTGCCGGGGCTGCAGGAATTCCACATCGGGCACTCCATTATTGCACGGGCGATGTTCGTGGGGGTGCGCGAGGCGGTACGGCAAATGAAGGAACTCTTGATTCGGCACGCGCCGAAAGGAATCTAAGGCATGTTCAGCGGATCGATGGTGGCACTGGTAACCCCCTTCCGGGACGGAAACATCGACTGGGATTGTCTCGACAGGCTCGTCGACATGCATCTGGAGGCGGGCACGGACGCCTTTGTCCCATGCGGGACAACCGGCGAGTCGCCGACGCTGTCGTATGAAGAGCACGAACGGGTCATTGAACGCACCATCAAGCGGGTCAAGGGCAAGATCCCCGTGATCGCCGGCACCGGCTCCAACAGCACAGCCGAGGCGGTCGAACTGACCAAGCATGCCCGCGACGCGGGGGCATCCGCCTCGTTGCAGGTCGCGCCTTATTACAACAAGCCGACCCAGGAAGGGCTTTACCAGCACTTTGCCGGGGTGGCCGCCACGTGCGGCAGACTTCCCGCTGATCCTCTACAACATCCCCGGCCGGTGCGGCGTCGAGATCGCCGTGCCGACGATCGCCCGGCTGCACAAGGACTATCCGAGCATCGTCGGCGTCAAGCACGCCACCGGCAGTATCGACGGCGCCAGCGAGTTGCTGGCTGCCTGCCCGGATATCGAGGTCTACAGCGGCGACGATTCGATGACGTTCCCGCTGGTGGCCCTGGGCGGCCAGGGCGTCATCAGCGTCATCGCCAACATCCTGCCCAGGGAGGTCAAGGCCCTGACGGAACCGGCCCTGGCAGGCGATCTGGCGGCCGCCCGCAAGCAGCACTTCGCCCTGTTCAGCCTGAGCAAGGCCCTGCTGAGCCTCGAGACCAACCCGATCCCGATCAAGACCGCCATGGCCCTGAAGGGCATGCTGACCGAGGAGTTCCGCCTGCCGATGTGCAACATGGCCCCGGCCAACAAGGAAAAACTGCGGGAGACGATGAAGGAAGCGGGGTTGCTGTAAGGGGCTTCTTGTCGCCCGGAACTCTTGCCGCCGAATGAAGCCGTTGTTGATACAATAGACAGCAGGTTTGGCGATGCAGTTTCAATGGGACCCAGAAAAGGCAGCACGGAACCTCAGGAAACACAAGGTGTCCTTTGAGGAGGCCGTGACCGTCTTCTATGATCCGCTATCGGCAACCTTTGAGGACCCAGATCATTCCGGGGAGGAAGAGCGATTTGTCACCATTGGCCTTTCTGCCAAAGGACGTCTGCTGGTGGTGGCCCATACAGACAGAGCGGCAGCCATGAGGCTCATCAGCGCACGTGTTGCCACGCCGAAAGAAAGAAGGAGACATGAAGGCTAGAGCCAAAAAAGAACCTGACGATCTTCGCCCGGAGTACGACTTCGATTACACAAAGGCGGTTCGGGGCAAGTACGCCAAGCGACTCCTGCAGAAGGGAGCCAACATCGCCGTCCTGGATCCGGACGTGGCCAAGGCGTTCGGCGATTCCGCCTCGGTAAACGAAGCTCTCAGATCTTTGCTGACGATCACGCGGTCGACTCAACGGCTCACCAGGCAACCAAGAAAAAGCGGGGTCCATGCAAAGGACTGACGGCATAACGCCTGCGGCAATACAGACGGAACACGATGGAAAGGAATTCCTCCAGTCTGTCCATGCCTTCCATGACGGCTTCATCAAACGGATCACCAACTCGTGGTATTCGGCGTGAGGGCGCCTCAAAACGCCGGCGTCCGAAACGTCCTTGACTGACTGCTGCTCTGGGCAGCAACGCGCAGCCTCGGGTTGCATGGATAGTTGTTTCCCTGCTGAAACGCTTCTGGCCGCGTCCGGGGAATGCTCTCTCGCCCCCCGCTTGGCGACCCCGCCTGCTTCGCATACAATCGCTGAGCTATGAGCAAGAAGCCGAAAAACACTCAAGCCAGTACGCAAGACCTTGCGGGCAACCAGACGCCGCCGCAGGAGCCCTCTGCACCTGCCGGAAATGTATGCCTCCTGGAGCACAACCGCGAGAGCCTTCGGCTCTGGTTCGAGCAGCAGGGCCTGCAACCCTACCGCGCCGATCAGGTCCTCAAGTGGGTCTACCAGAAGGGCGTCAGCGACGTCGAGAAGATGACGGACCTCTCCAAGGACCTGCGCGAGACATTGCGGGACAGACTGCAGGTCTATTCGGCCAAGATCGCCAGAAAGACCCAGGCCGTCGATGGCACGATCAAGCTGCTGCTGGAATTCCCTGAATCCACGACTCCGGATACCCAATCTGCGACCCCCGTCCAGGTCGAATGCGTCATGATCCCCCAGGATGATCGCCGCACGGCCTGCCTGTCCACCCAGGCCGGCTGCCCCGTGGGCTGCGTCTTCTGCGCGTCGGGCCTGCACGGCCTGCAGCGCAGTCTCAGGCCGTCAGAGATCATCGAGCAACTGCTCCGCCTGCAGGACGCCGTCGGCTGGCAGAACCGCATGACCCACGTGGTCATCATGGGCATGGGCGAGCCGCTGGCCAACTTCGCCGCGACGATCGACACCATCTATACGATTAACGAAAAGTGGGCCTTCGGCCTGGGCGCCCGGCACATCACCGTCAGCACGATCGGCATCCCCGACCGCATCCGCGAACTGGCTGACCACAACCTCCAGCTCAACCTGGCGATCTCCCTGCACGCCCCGACCGATGCCCTGCGACGCGAACTCGTCCCCTGGGCCGCCCACATCAAGATCGCCCAGATCTTCAAGGCCGCCCAGTATTACTTCGACATCACCGGCCGGGAGATCACCCTGGAATACGTCATGCTCGAAGACGTCAACGACCACATGACCCAGGCCCAGCAACTGGCCAAGCTCGCCCGGAAGCTCCGCTGCACGATCAACCTGATCCCCTACAACCCGGTCGAAGGCCTGCCCTACAAGCGCCCGAGCACCGAAAAAGTCTTCGCGTTTCAGGAGGTGCTGCGCAAGGCCGGCATAAGGACAAAGGTCCGCAAGAGCCGAGGCGCCGAAGGCGACGCCGCCTGCGGCCAGCTCCGCCAGCGAGCCATGCACGAACCCAGCAGCTGACCCGGCTGCGACCGCCACTCCTGTCGTGGTCCGTTGTCGTGGTCGTGACTCAG
This sequence comes from uncultured Planctomycetota bacterium, assembly GCA_963787325.1. Classification (GTDB taxonomy): domain Bacteria; phylum Planctomycetota; class Phycisphaerae; order UBA1845; family JANYLN01; genus CAWBCK01. Next base: position 2,072,760 of record CAWBCK010000005.1, on the reverse strand, counting down.
CACTCAGCACTCAGTCCTCAGTCCTCAGCACTCAGTCCTCAGCACTCAGTCCTCAGCACTCAGCCCTAAGCACTCAGTCCTTCAGTTTCTGCTGGTTCCCTTGCCTGCAGCCCCCAAGCCGCGTAGCCTACCATGCAGGCGCGGTTCGCCCCGAACGTAACAAACTAATCCGGCAGGAGTCCATACATGGAACCTCTACAGATCGGCATGTGCAGCTGGTCACTCAAGGCCCCGACGTTCGCCGAAGCGTTGGAGACGTGCAAGAACCAGATCGGCCTGAACCTCATTCAGCTCGGCTTCATGAACGATCAGCAGCTGGCCAACCAGCAGGCAACCATCGACACCGTCAAGGCCAGCGGCATCGAGGTCTCCGCCACCTGCGTCGGCCATCCCGGCGAGAACTACAAAACCATCGCCACGATCGCCCAGACCGGCGGCTTCCTGCCCGATGACCAGTGGGAGGCACGCCTCGCCAGGACCGTCAAAGTGCGCGACATCACAGCCGGCCTCGGCGTCAGGATGCTGACCACCCACATCGGCTTCGTGCCGCACGACCCGACCAGTCCGGCCTACGCCAAAATGCGTCAGCGCCTCCAGGCCGTCGCCGACTGCCTGGCTGAAAAGGACATCACCCTGACCATGGAAACCGGCCAGGAACCCATCGACGTCCTGCTGCGATTCATCGGCGACATCGATCGCCCCAACGTCAAGGTCAACTTCGACCCCGGCAACGTCATCCTTTACGGCATCGGCGACCCGCTGGAAGCAGCCGAAAAACTGGCCCCCTATATCGCCCACATGCACTGCAAGGACGCCATCGCCTCCGACGAACCGGGCATAAAGTTTGGCCGGGAAATGCCGCTCGGCGAAGGGCAGGCCCGTCTCGACGAGATCATTCCCCTGCTGAAGAATCGCGGCTACACCGGCCCGCTGATCATCGAGCGCGAGGCCGGTCCCGACCGCATCGGCGATATCCGCAGCGGCATTACGTTTTTGAAAGGCGTGCTGGGCTGATTGCATAGCCTGCGCACGCGTACATCTGTGCTGTAACCATGAGAGCATGGAATCGCGGCGGGCAAACGATACAGCGGGCGGCCCTTTCTCAAACCGTACCGGCTGATTCCTTCTGGTCAAGGACTGACATGGCGAACCCACTTCTGGCGAAACCGATCATCGAACGGGCAGACAATCTGCTGGACAATCCGACGCTGCGTCTGACAGGAACAGGCCTCCGCGACTGGCACAGCACCTTCGAAGGCTGCGACACCAACTGTTTTGAGTCATCGCAAGCCGGCACGGTCCTGAAGCCGACCCGGGCCGGCCACGTCGAAATCATGCAGGAGATGCGCACGTATCCAAACCGGCGATACCGGCTGGACGTCCGCGCCGAAGTCGCATCAGGTCGCGGCGGCACGGGCGTGGCCGGCCGGATACAGCCAGGATTCGTCGCCCTTAAAGCAGGCAGGGAAATCCGCGTCTGCGAACCGGCTGCAATGCAGGTCGGCGCCGGCATACTGCCGATCCACCGAACGTACTTCCAGTGCCCGGAAGGAGCCGGACGACTCCGGCTACACCTGCGTCTTTCAGCGCGACGGCCGATCGTTATCAAGCAAGTCCGACTGATCGAGTGCGGCGACTACATGCCGCAGGGACACCCCCTGGCGGTCCCGCCCGAGCCCTGGCGAGAACCGCCGCCATACCTGCCCGAAGACGTATTGCTCTGGGACAGCCGAAGGGACAACCGCCCCTTGCTCGTATGGCTGCGGCGCGTATTCAGTCACAAAACAGTTCGCCGCGTCACCGCCAAACAGGCAGCCAGCCTCGCGGGCATCCCAAGAGCCGGCAAGCCAATCGCCCCCCGAAGTCCACAGGCAGAACCCTTTCAGGCTTCCCGCAGCGCTATCGTCCTGGATCTGCCGGCCGAGCAAGCCCCGTCCCTGAAGGAACTGCTCACCCTGTCCGACCAGACAATCGTCATCGCCTCACTGACAACCTTCGCCGGCGCAGCCCAACGGTCGGGCATTCGAGGCATTCGGCTGCAGGATCGCATCAGCGGGACCGACATGCCCGCCGCAACGATCACCTTCGCCGGCTACCACACTCGCGGGTTCGCCCTGGCCGATGAGATTCCATACTGCTGGAACAACGGCCAGGACGATTTTGCCCAGCGCTATCTCGTCGTCTCCAAGGTCACGAAAAAACAGATCGCGGACATGGGCCTGGAAGTATCATTGACCAGCGACACCGGCCAGCCGGCCACCAGCCATCACCCCGTCGCATTCTACCGGCGCGGCACGCATGGCGCTCTGGTCGTTATGGACCCGGACGGCCTGGAAGCGGCGTCCGCAGGCCAGGACATCCCCCGTGTCTTCGACCATCTATGGCGCAGTGCCCTGGGGCGTGACACCACTACCCTCGGCGCCTTTTCTACCCCCGAGGCGGGCTATCGGGGCGTTATGACAGGTGCCGTCGAAGTGGCCAAACACTTCGACATGATCGAGGACCTCTCGACAGCCGTCCGCCTGCATCGCCGCGGCAATCCCCCGCCGATGTGGCTCTGGCCCAGCCGGCGTGTCCACCGCACCACTGGCCGCAAAACCCTTTTGATCCGCACCGGCTACTCAGCCGCCGACTGGCCGGCGATCTACGGGCTGATCGTCTGGCTCAAGGCGATCGCGACAAAACTGCGAACGGACGAGCCGGCGACGAACCGGCTGTGCGAGAAACTGCGCGTGCTCGCCTTGCCGATCACAGAACCACAGAACTGGAACGATTGCCCCGAGAACGTCACCGCACCGCAGCCGGACCTGGAACCCGCAAACCTCGCCGGCCTGATCGATCTGGCGGTCGGCGATGAATCACACACGGTCATGCTCGTGCCGGACAAGACCCGAGCCGGAATATTGCAGCGATGCCTGGGTCTCGCCTGGCAGCCGGAAACCGAGATCGTCATCGCACCACAGGCCTTCGCCGACGAACCCTTGTCCCGGCAGGCGCAAACCGATCGACTCGTCTGCAAGATCGTACTGCCCGGCATTCCGCAGCCCGAGCACGCCACGTCACCAGCCTCGACCGATCTGGCAGCCTGCCTCCTGGAGCGCCTGGCATACAGCGCAATCGGCTGGATCGTCCCCAACCGCAACTGGCGGCCGATCCGACTGACCCTGCCAACCGCACGGCGTAAGGAAAAGATTGTGCAAATCGGTCCGACAGGCGATGATACTCGGGTAACGCAGCGCCGCAGCGGCTTCACGTTGCCGCCTGGCGCGACGCTGCTCGGCGTAACGGATTGAAGGAAGGACCGGCCATGGCGGACGCACAGAAGCAGGAGCCGACTGTCATTCTCTGCCGCGCAGGCAACTACATGCAGGCCTCCATGATCCGCCAGATCCTCGAAGGCGAAGGGGTGCCCTGCTTTACCGAAGGTGACAACTTCAACGCCATCTACGGCAGCATGTCCACGCCTTTTTCCGCCATCAAGATCCACGTCCGCGAGTCAGACCGGCTCAAGGCTATTGAGATCGTCTCCGACATCATCGTGCAGACCAAACAGAAGGTGCGCATCAACACCCGACCCGGCGAACCCAAATGCCCACAGTGCGGCTACATCCTGTATTTCGCCAGAGACCAGCGATGCCCCGAATGCGGCCGGCAGTTCAATCTGGAAGAAATCAGCATGGGCCAGGCCGAACTTCGTGACGGAGTACTCCAACCGCGGAAAGACTGAAACTTCCAGCCGGCCAGCGGATAACGGCCGGCAGCACGGCTAAGATCAGATGGAAGCAAGAAGTTATTTCTGACGTGGAAAGGAGTCTTCCGTGGCAGACGTGAAGAAGGATGAGCCGTTGGTGATTTTGTGTCATGTCGGACCGTATCAGCAGGCAGCCATGATCCGCCAGGCCCTCGACGCCGAGGGCATCCCCAGCATGACCGACGGGGAAAACTTCGCCGCCTTGTGGGGCATCGGCGCCAGTACCATGACCATGATGAAGATCCTGGTCCGCGAAAGTGACCGGCCACGGGCCGCCGAGATCCTCAAGGGCTTGGAGAAAGATCTCGGCCAATCCATCGACGTAATTGAGGACGAGTAGATCGACACCGAATGAACCTGACCTGGCATGTGCTTCTCAAAATCGCCAGGATTCTGGCGGGAACGTCCTGGTAATCCTGGGTGTCCTGGGGCTGATTCTGCCCATATTACCGGGGTGGGTGTTCATCATTCCAGGCATGCTGATCCTGGCGGCGGACATCCCCTTCTTCCGCCACATCGTCCTATGGGTCCTGGATAGCCGGCTGGCGCACTGGATGGAAAATCGCTTCACGAGATTGCACCGGCCGCTTCAGAAACTCCGCGACCGACTCCGAGCTCGCGAGGGAACGAAACGCACCAGACACACCCCCGCGACGCTGCACGAATCCGAAAGAGCCGACCGGCACGATGCTGCCTGAGTCACCAAGGCACTGACGAGCGTTCCTGAAAACTCTGCTTTGCGGGTGCCACTCAACGCCGCAAACTATGCGGCAGGTTTCCTTTCGCGTAACTGCTGCGCCAACAGTATTTCTGATTGCTCGGCCATGCGTAAGATCGGGGCTCCGGGCGGTCGTTCGGTCTTCTTGTTCTTGGCGTTGCGGGCCTTTTTGCCGCCACGACGCTCATACGTATCCTTGATGCAGCCGCCCAGGCTCTGCTGCAGCCCGCCCTGCCGGTGACTCTTGGCGCTTTTGTCCATCGCCTGCTGAACCACTCGTAGCGAGGCCGCCACGCTCCAGGCGTTTAGCGGGCGGCCTTCCCGCCGCATCGCTTCCACGCACACCAGACCCAGCATCCACAGCCCCACCATCGTCCAATCCAACTCCACTTCGGCGTGACGGGGACTGTCGCTGAGCATCTTGCGACGCTCCAGCGTTTGCTTCAAAGCGCGATACAACAGTTCTACGCCCCACCGCAGCCGATACAGTCTGCCTGCCTGGGCGTCGCTCAACGGCTCTTCGTCCAGGATATTGCTCAGCAGATACACCCGCTTGTTTCGCTCGTCGCTCAGCACGATCAGCCGCAAAACCAGCGGCGCAAGACCTTTCTTCTGCTCCCGCGACGGCCAGAGATACACGATCCCCTCGCCTTTGTGCTCCGCATACCCCAAGCCCTTTAACAGCCGCACGTTACTGCCCACGCGGATGATGAAATCGATCCGGCGAGACAGCAACTCCTGTAACATCCCATAGCCCGTATATCCCGCATCCGCCAGCAGCGTCGCCTTGGGCGGCAGCAGGTCGAGCATCTCTTGCAGATGGCTCCGCTCGCTGCTGCGGCTGTCGCCGCGTCGCCAGCCCCAGATCAGCCCTGTGCCTGCATGAAACAGCGTCGTCACCAACTGCTGCGGGCCGGTCTTTTTCTTGCCCGCACAGCCGAAGGCTTCTTCGTTGGCCGCTGTCATCGGACAGTCCATCCGTGAACCATCGACCCCAAAGACCACCCGACCCTCGACCCGCCAGGCTGGCTCGGCTATCTGAGCCACCACCCTGCGGAACGCCGGGCACACCACCGCCAGCAAGCCCGCCGACCGTCGAACCAGCGCCGCCATGAAACCCTGGTAACTCTTTCCCGGCCGACGACGGCTGGAGTACATGCCCACCGTAGCCTCTCGTGCCTTGCTGAAGCGATCCTTGAGGCTCTTGCCATGGGCCCAGCACATCATGACCGCGCACATCACCAGCAGCCGCGGCACCCAGCAGAGCCTTCGACTCTCCATCTGCAGCGGCAAGCCCTGGTGGGGCAAGCAGCGTCCCATGGCCCCCAGCAGTTGCTGATGGAACGATTCCTTGTAATACTGGCGGACAAATTGAGCAGGATTCACCTTTGGCCTCCTTTCCATTGGCTATTGAACACAACCAATATACGAGAGGAGGCCAAAAAATGCGCACGACGATGTCGTCTTATCTCCTTATCTTATAAAGACTTCCACCCACCACTCCGGCCTGGACGTTTACGGCGTTGGGTGCCACTGGCAGTTTGTCTGCCAGTATAGAGTCTTGACACGGGTTCTATAGATCCGCCAGCTGATGCCCCATCTTTTCTTTCTTTGTCGCCAGGTACCGCCGGTTGTGCGGATTCGACGGCACCTGCAGCGGCACCTGCTCGACGACATCGATACCATAGACCTTCAGCCGACTGACCTTCTTGTGGTTATTCGTAAGGATCCGCAGGCGTGTCAGCCCCAGGTCACGGATGATCTGGGCGCCGATACCGTAGTCACGCTTATCCGGCGGGAACCCCAGCTCGACATTCGCCTCAACCGTATCGAGCCCCTGGTCCTGCAGCGCATACGCCTTGATCTTATGAAGCAGCCCGATCCCGCGCCCTTCCTGGCGGAGATAGATAACAGCCCCCTTGCCCTCAGCCACGATCCGCTGCATCGCACTGTGGAGTTGATCGCCGCAGTCGCAGCGCATCGAGCCGAAGATGTCACCCGTCAGACATTCGCTGTGCACACGCACCAGCACGGCCTCGGAGTGCTGGATCGCGTTGCCGTTCTCGTCCAGCTGGCCGATGCCGCCATAGCACAAAGCCAGGTGCGGCTCGACATCGACCATCGACTTATACGCAACCAGCTGGAAGTCGCCGTAGCGGGTCGGCATCGGGATCATCTCGATGCGCTGGATAAGCTTCTCTCGGCGCTGGCGATATTCCACGATATCCGCCACGGTGCCCATTTTGAAGTTGTGCTGTTTGGCAATCTTGATCAGGTCCGGAACGCGGGCCATCGTGCCGTCATCGTTCATGATCTCGATCAGCACGCCAGCCGCCTTCAGACCCGCCATCGTCGCCAGATCGACCGACGCCTCGGTATGGCCGGCCCGAACCAGCACGCCACCCTCGCGAGCCATGATCGGATTGATATGACCGGGCCGAACCAGGTCGCCGGGCGTGGTTCGTTCATCCGCCAGCAGGTGAATCGTCGCCGCGCGGTCGCTGGCCGAAACACCGGTACTCACATCATGACGCGGATGGCCGTCAACGGAAACGGTAAACGCCGTGCCGAACGTCGCCTGGTTATCGACGGTCTGCGGCGGCAGCATCAGCTCGCGGCAACGGCGCTGCGGCAGCGGCACGCACAGCAGGCCCCGGCCGTGCTTGACCATGAAATTGACCATCTCCGGCGTAATCTTTTCCGCCGCGCATATGAAATCGCCCTCATTCTCCCGACCGGCGTCATCGGCAATAATGACCATCCGCCCGGCCCGAATCTCAGCGATCAGTTCTTCCACAGGACTAAAGGGTTCAGCCACCACAAAACCTCCAGAGCGTACAACCCAGCAACTTTAAACCGCCCATTGTAGCAAATCCCGAAAGAATTGGATAGTAGCCGCCCCCGAGACAAGTCTCGCCTTACCCCCGTCGCACAGGAATCCCGTAAAACGCTGTCCCCCAAACCGGCAGTGGCAGTTTCACCGTGTCACCGTGTCACCCCGTCACCTTGTCAGCCGTTTTCCGTGTCTCCCCCTCTTAGCCGTTCCCCCCGTCCGTGTCTCCGTGCTCCCTGTCTCCGTGCTCCCTGTCTCCCTGCCTCCCTGTCTCCTTGTCTCCTTGTCTCCCTGTCTCCCGTCGTCAAGCCTGCCGAACCGCCCCCTGCGAATTCAGGAACTGCCCACCCGCCCGCACATAATCCAGGGTCGCCACGATCGCCAGCAGCAGCGACGCCCACCACAGGAACGGCGGCAGCCACGCCAGCCGACCCGGCAGATCCGGCGACAGCAGCACCGCCAAGACCGTCAGCAGTTGCGTGGCGGTACAGGCCTTGCCCGGCAGACGGGCCTTGACGAAGGCATGGCCCGTCATGAAGAAGATGACCATAAAGCCCAGCAAAACGGTCGCATCTTTGGCAATCGCTGCCACGACGACATAATCGGGGATCTTCATACCCGGCACCGACGTGCCCCCGTAGCCGAGCATGATCATCGCGCATGTGATCAGGATCTTGTCAGCCATCGGGTCCAGATAGGCCCCCAACCGGGTCCGCTGGGCGAGCCGGCGAGCCAGATAGCCGTCGAGGCCATCGCTGATGGCCATCAGGCCGAAAATCGTCAATGCCAGATAGCGAGCCCACGCATCCCAGTTGGGATCCTGCAGATGCAGCAGGCAGACCACGAACGGGGCGACGAGCAGAATCCGGCTGATCGTAACGCGATTGGGCCAGGATAGTTTGGTAATGGTCATACTCCGGCTCATGAACTTGTGCTACTATTGTAATCCGCTGATGCCGCCAAGACAAAGTTGATCAAAATCAGCCGCAAGATACGGAAGACCTATGCCAAGAGGACGTGTCAAACTCAAATCGCAGCAGCCGGGCGCCCCGATAACAGGATTGCAGATGACGGACGTAGTAGTCCCTGCCGAGCAGGTCGCCGAACGGGTCGACATGGCGGAGATCTTCGGCAATGACCACCCCGTCGAGGTGGAAATCGGCTCCGGCAAGGGCGGCTTCCTCGTCGAGGCCGCTGCCCTGCGCCCCGACCACAACTTCCTCGGCATCGAATACGTCGAAAAATTCGCCCTCTACATCGCCGACCGCATCATCCGCCGCGGCCTGACCAACGTCCGCGTCCTCAGCGTCGACGCCCGACACCTGTTCATCCACCGCATGCCAGCCGAATCCGTGAGTGTCCTGCATGTGTATCATCCCGACCCCTGGCCCAAGAAGCGCCACCACAAACGCCGGCTGTTCCAGGATGACTTCGTCACAGCCGTGATCCGCGTGCTCAAGCCGGGGGGCCGATGGTATATCCAAACCGATCACGCCGATTACTTTGAGGCGATGAAAAACGTCACGGTGGACAGGCCGCCGCTCGAACCCATAGACTTTGCCAGCCAGGATCCCGATTCGGCTTCGCCCGTCCTGCAGACGAATTTCGCGGTACGCTACGGCCAGGGGGGCGAGTCGATCTATCAACTGGCGATGCGAAAGAAGGGGGATGAGCGATGAGCGTCGTAGCAGAACTGACAATCGTGCCCGTAGGGACAGGTGAATCTCACAGCAAGTACATCGCCCATGCGGTCGAAGTGGTGCAAAAGAGCGGACTGGATTATAAAGTCGGCCCGATGGCGACCGTCATCGAGGGTGAGATGGACGACGTCTGCAAGGTCCTCAAGCAATGCCAGGAAAGGCTGGCCTCCGACTGCAACCGGATGATGATCACCCTCCAGATCGACTGGCGCAAGACGGAAAAACGCCACATGGACGATTCCGTCACCCATGTGATGGATTGCGTAGGAAAAGCATGAATCAGACAGCGTCGCCCGGTTAGAAAGCGGCGGCTATTCGGCCCGCCGCCGCCGGCACAGCGGGAGACCCGCTTCAGGGCGTTCGGCGTTCCTGCTTCAGCAGGTATTCCTCTAACCAGATAAGTGCGACCACAGATTGTGTGACATATGTGTAATGATTTCGTAAGTGCAAGCCCAACGCCCCTCGACGAAACTGACCGCCGCCTGCTCGATGCGCTCCAGCAGTCGATACCGCTGGTCGATCGGCCGTTCGGGACGATCGGTAAACAGCTCGGCCTCACAGAAGCGGACGTCATAACGCGCCTCCAGCGCATCCGCAGCCAGGGCCTCATCAGCCGGATCGCCGCCATCTTCGACACGCGCAGCCTGGGCTACGAATCCGTCCTGGTTGCCGCCAAATACGCACCAGCCGATCTCGACCACGCCGCCGCGATCATCAACGAGCACCCCGGCGTCTCGCACAATTACCAGCGCACCGCCGACTACAATCTCTGGTTCACCCTGGCCGTCCCACCCGACAGCCGGCTCGGTCTCGAAGGCACTGCGGCAAAGCTGGCCGAACGGACCGGCGCACAGGATTACCGCCTCCTGCCAGCCGACCGCGTCTTCAAGATCGGCGTGAGGCTGGCCCTGTCGGACGAGGACACCGATCGCCAAGCCGCGAATTCGCCCCAGTCACCAGCAGCCGCAACCTGCCACGCAAGCGAAGCCCCCCTGCAGATCACCCCCGCCGTCAAGGCCGCCATCCTCGCCCTGCAGGAAGACCTGCCCGCCGAACCGAGACCCTTCGACCACCTCGCGACTGCCCACGGCCTGGAGGTCCATCACCTGCTCGCAACGGCTGTAGACCTGCTGGACGCCGGCGTCATGCGCCGCTACGCCGCCGTACTGCGCCACCGCAAGGTCGGCTTCGCCGTCAACTGCATGACGGTCTGGAATGCCCCTGCCGACCGCGCTGAGCAGGTCGGCCAGACATTGGCCGAATTCCCGGAAGTCACCCACTGCTACCTCCGCCCGACCTGGCCTGGCTGGTCCCATAACCTCTACGCAATGGTCCACTGTCGCAGCGACGAGCAATGCCAGGACCTGATCCGCCGCATGAAAGCCGCAACCGGCCTGACAGACATGCTCGCCGTCTACAGCACGAAAGAGTACAAGAAGGTCCGCCTCCAGTATTTCAGCCCAGCCTTCGCCGAGTGGGAAGACCAGCACGCCCAGACAAGGCAGTAAGCCATCTTGATTGCGGACACGCGCAAGGACAGGCAGCTGGACAAGGCACGCGTAACATGCCACGTCGAAAGAGATTGCACTGGACAACCGGTCGGACAATCTGCGGCCCAACGGCCGTCATGCCGCCTGGTTCGAGCCGACAGTTTCATCCCTGCCGTCACGTTGCTAGAATGTCTGCTCGAGTTACCGCGAGCCGGCTCCCCGCCACAAGGATTTGCCGGGCGTGCAGAACCCATAACTGATCCGTACGTGTGTGCATATGGGCAGAAAACCGAAACCGAAACGAAACGGCGACCAACCGACGGTCAAATCCGATCACGAATTCCGTCCGGATTCGATCTTCCTGGCCGACTCGGTCGTCCAACTGAACGCATGGCCCGAAGCATGGGCCGATCTCGTCTTCGCCGACCCGCCGTTCAACATCGGCTTCACCTACGACGTCTACCACGACGAAAAGCCCTACGACCATTACGTCGACTGGACGCGGCAGTGGATGGCGGCCTGCCAACGAGCCCTCAAACCCACCGGCTCGTTTTACATCGCCATCGGCGATGAATACGCCGCCGAGATCCGCATGATCGGCCGGGATCTCGGCCTCCACCTGCGAAACTGGATCATCTGGTACTACACCTTCGGCCAGAACATGAAGGCCAAGTTCTGCCGCTCGCACGCCCACATCTTCTATTTCACCCGCGACGCCAAGGATTTCACCTTCAATGACAGCCAGATTCGCTACCCCTCGGCTCGCCATACCGTCTACAAAGACCGCCGCGGCCACCCCCTTGGCCGGCTGCCCAACGACACCTGGGACGAGTTCCCCCGCGTCTGTGGCACCTTCAAGGAACGGGCCGGCTGGCACGGCTGCCAGATGCCCGAGGCCCTCCTCGCCCGGATCATCCGCACCTGCAGCAACGAGGACGACACCGTCCTCGACCCCTTCGCCGGCTCCGGTACGACACTCGCCACAGCCGCCAAACTCGGCCGACACTTCGTCGGCATCGACATATCCCCCGAGTACGTCAGACAGTGCCAGTGCCGAATCCAGCAAGCCAAGGCCGCCAGAGATAAGTCCTTAGAGCACAAGAGCCGCGATCCTCTCGACTGGCCGGCCCTCGACGAAGAATCGCTCATCGCCCTCTACCGCGATACCAAGGTCTCCGTCGAGAGCCTCGACGCCATCGAACCAGCCATGAACTGCTTCCTGCTGTGCCTCCAGGAGCGAACGGGTCGCAAATTCGACCGAGACGCCGTCCTGGCCAAGCTCTACCAACTCGGCCGCGACACGGCATTGCCGCCGCTGCCCGGCACCCCCGGCCCGCTCGCCAGCCACAGCCACCTCGCCAGGAAGCCGTCACAGAGCCGCACCACCCGTCGCAGACGCAAACAATCGGAAACCTCGGATGGCCAGGGATATCTCCTTTAGGGGTTGCCAAATCTCCCCGCAGTCCCCATACTTGTACTGTCTTTTGCGCATGCGCAACGGGTTTACCGAGAACACGCTGGTTCTGTGGAGTGACTGAACGTGGCTTCGAAGCTCAGAAACCCCGAAACCCAAGCCAAACTCAGCGGCATCCTCGTCATCGCGGCCCTGGCAGTCCTGCTGGTCGGCCTGGCCCTCGCCTTCCAGAACTTCAACTCGACCACCCGGACGTTCGTCTATGCCCAGGATGGAAAACGGATGCCGATTGTCTATGGCATCGCGATGCTCAGCATCGTCCTCTCCGGCGGCGCCTTCTGGTTCTCGTACTCCAGCGCCGGCGAACGCCGCAACTCTTACTCGAAACTGTCGTGGATAAGTTTTATCGCAAGTGCCCTGGTGATAGTGATAGGACTGGTCTTCCTCGCGGCCAACAGGTTCATGGCCTGGATCATCACCAAGGGTTGACGACTCACCCTGCCGAAAAGACCTTCTGCAGCAGACTCTCTCAGAATTGAAAACTCCGCGGAATGTCCCCGGCGGCTTGCCCGCCAGTGCAACGTCTATAACCCGCTGCCAGCCGTAGCCCCCCGGCCCGGCCTACTTCGCCCGCCCCTTCTGTGCCGGCTTGGTCTTCTCCACCGTCTCCTGCAGATCGATCCGATAGTGCGTATCGAAGACCGACCGGAAGTCAAAGACCTTCTTGAAATCGTCCATGTTGTCGTCCGGCTGCTTCTGCAGATGGCCGCTCTCGACCAGCGCAAACACCATCCTCCCGAAATCCTCGGTGGTGTTGATATGCCAGTGATTCAGCACCGTCATCGCCATCAGCCCCCACCGCTGCGTCGCCAGGTCCTGGATCCCCGTACACAGCTGCTGCCCGGAAACATGGCGATTCAAGGCAGACGGGCCGCCTAGTTTGTCGACAAGGCTCTGGATGTGCGCCGGCAGTTCGCCCATGGCGTGCATGTCATTCAACTGCTCCAGGTCGACATCGTTGCGGGCCATCCACTGCTGTACGACCTGCTCGATCCGGCTGGGATTGCCGTGCACCTTGACCACTGCGTGCGAAAGCCCCTCCCGCAGAAAGTCAAAGGCGTCCATCGGATACCGTCCCAGGCTGCTGACTACCTGGTCGATGCTCTTGACCTGTTTACTTGCCGCCATGGCCTTGCCCACCACTTATACATACTGGCCCGAATTCCATGGACCCCACCCGCCGAGCCCATTACGAATCTGTATTACAGTGCTAAAACAGTCTAACGACAACCGCGATGAATGCAATGTTTTTGTGAAGCCGACCCGCCCCGACCGGCTACTCTGAACGCGGCTTTCGACGACGTCGACGACGCCGGCCCGGCCGACGAGGCTGCCCCTCGGACGCACCATCATCCTGCTTTCCAGTATCTTGCGCCGAGTTCGCGCCAGCCCTCCCGTCCGCCGCACTGTCCCGTGCTGCTGCCGAACCGTCACCGGCAGCGTCACCGCGAGATGCGCTCCCTGAACCGCCACCCTCGCCAGACCGACCTTCACCCTTCGCCTCGCCGCCGCCCTGGCGATCGCGCGACCGGCGACCGTCGCGTCCGCCTCTGCCGCGCCGCCCTCCCCGCCGGCCACGGCGCTCCCGCTGTTGCGGCGAAGCCGCCGTTTCAGACGAATTCTGCACATCCTCGCCGGCAGGGGCATCCGACGCGTTATCTTCGCCGCCTGGCTTCTGCGGCTCGGCCCTGCTCACTCCCCGGCCGTCATCACGTCCCCCGCCATTGTCGGACCGGCTGCGGCGCGGCGCCGGCGCGGCGCCGGTATCATCCGACTCCTCGCGCGGCCTGCGGCGAGGTCGAACCTCTTCGCCCGCACTGCCCGTAAGCACTTGCTGAATCTCATCGACCGGCACTGCCACGCGACGCCCTTCGCCCATGTCCAGCACGACCAGCTGTGTGATCACCTGCCGATCGCGGATCACGCCGATCCCCTGCTCGACCCGCACCCGCAGCCCGATCTCCGGCAACTTCGCATCGAGCTCCTCGTACGTCTCCTGCTCGTATCGCAGGCAGCACCGCAGCCTGCCGCACCGCCCGGACACCTTCGTCGGGTCCAGCGTGGCCTTCTGCATCTTGGCCATCTTCATGTTGACGGGCCGCAATACCTTCAGGAAGTTGCGGCAGCAGCACTCGCGCCCGCAGATCTCAAGGTCCGCCACGATCCGCGCCTCGTCCCGTGCGCCGATCTGCCGCATCTCGATCCGCGTGTGATATTCGCGTGCCAGCTCCCGCACCAGCTGCCGGAAGTCGATACGCCCCTCAGCCGTAAAGTAGAAGATGATCCGCTCGCCGCCCAGCAGGTGCTCGCACGCGACCATCCGCATCTTCAGATTCGCCTGGACTGCCGCCTGCGAACAGAACGCCAGCTTCTCCTTGATCTGCGAATCGATGCGACGCTGCTCCGCCAGATCCTCCGGCGTTGCCACCCGCGCGATCTCCCCGGCGCCCCGCTGCAGGTAATCGTCGCCGCTGCGACGGATATAGGATTCCGTCTGCTCCGGCCGGACAAATTTTGGACACGACTCGCTGCACGTCGAGACCGGCACGCCGATCTCCATGCCCCGCTCGGTCTTGACCACGACGGAGTCGGTATACTTGATCTTCAAAGCCGGGTCGTGACGAAACTGCCCCACCCAGCCGAGAAACCCGTACCGCACGGCAGCCGTTGGGGGAGGCTGCTTTGTATCTTCAACAGGCGTTGCCTGTGACGTCATATCTGTACTTCCCGTTAGGAACAAACGGCGACGGGGCCGCTATCGGCCACCGGAAACAACATCGACGGGACCAGCCGGCCGGCCCCTGCAAATCCGTGCCAGTTTGACCGAAAGAGCCTCCAGGGTCAATGGCGGCGCGGCATTGCGGGCGATGGCGGATTCCGCCGAAGCGACCTCGCGCACGCCCTGAGCAAGGCCCTCCTGGTTCCAGTGTGCCAAATCAGCCACAGACTTGGAGCTCTCCGCCGGCCCGGATTGTCCCAGTCCGGCTGCGCCAGTCCGCAGCCCCTCCCGCAAAAGACTGCTCAGGACGACAAACAGCACGTTCAGCGCCTGCCGTTGCGCGTCCGTCGAAGGATCGGCCGAAGACTCCTCCTCCGCAGAACCCTTCGCCCAGCGCTGCGCCGTCTCCGCCCACCGCGCCGCCACGTCCAGCGGGTCTGCCGAGCCGATCCGCGCCAGCTCCTCCGCGATCCCCGGATAATCCTTCCGCAGGTCATACTGCGCCAGCCGCATCGCCCACCCAGGCCGGCCCTGCGACAGCCACCCGTAAAATCCCGCGTCGTCAGCCGCCATGCCGCAGCCCACAAGGATCCGCCGGGTCTCCTCAGTCACGAGCGGCGCCAGTGCCACTGACTGACACCGTGAGATCGTCGTCGGCAGCATGCGGTCTTTGGCCGTCGACAGCAGGATGATGTACGTATCCTCCGGCGGTTCTTCCAGGGTTTTGAGCAGGGCATTCTGCGCCTGGATGCTCAGCAGTTCGGCATCGCGGACGATGTACACCTTGGCCCGCCCCATCGCCGCCCTGCCGCGCACCGGCTCCAGCAGGAAGTGCCTGGCCACGTCCACGCTGATCTCGAGGGCCTTCCGTCCCTGCACCGCCGGGTCCGGATGGTTCTTGTTGAGTTCCCGATAGATCAGATGAAGATCCGGATGCGTCCCCGACTCGACGAGATGGCAAGACCGGCACCGCCCGCAGGCATCCTGCCACGCCCCCTCGACCCCAGCCGCCGCCGGCGGCTCGACCGTCACAGGCTGTTCACAAAGCAACAACCGCGCAAATCGCACCGCCAGCATCTCCTTGCCGATGCCAGCCGGCCCATGAAACAACCACGCATGCGGCATCCGCCCGGCAGCAAACGCCATCTGCAAAAGCCGCATCGCCCGGATCTGACCTTTTACGTCTAACCAATGCATTCGAGATTTCCCCGCTGGGCAAAACAGGACTGAGTGCTGAGTGCTGAGGACTGAGGAACAGCAACAGCAACAACACCAGCCACAGCAAACACAGCCGTCGGAACTCAGAACTCAACGCCGAGTAAGTCACTGTTTATAAGCGACCTGAAGATTCAGGGCAAAGGCTATCGCCCGGCCTACGGCTGCCATCTTATCCGCCGGCAGCGAGGTGATAAGGGCCCCGATCCTTCCCTTGGCCACGGTTTGCAGATGGTCGCAGTTGACCGCGCAATCCCTTGGCATCCCGTCACTCTGCGAGAGAAACACCTCCGACGGAATCTCACGGACTGTAGTGGTAATCGGTGCGACCGTCACCTCGCCCAGGTACTCCAGCACGGAGTCTCGCGCCAGGATCAGCACGGGGCGCCTCTTGTCCGGCGGCGCGAACTTGTACCAGCGAACCTGTCCTTGCTTCATTGGTCGCCCCAGGCCTGCTCTGACTCCCACACGGAGAACTCATCCGCCCCAACCGGATGCCGTTGGTAGCCTTCCCGATGTCGCTGTTCCTGGCGCTCGATACTGTATCGTGTCAGCGCCTTGCGCAGGGCCTTCCGCGTAA
This sequence comes from uncultured Planctomycetota bacterium, assembly GCA_963787325.1. Lineage (GTDB taxonomy): Bacteria > Planctomycetota > Phycisphaerae > UBA1845 > JANYLN01 > CAWBCK01. Next base: position 2,056,280 of record CAWBCK010000005.1, on the reverse strand, counting down.
ACTCCGACCGCGTCGTCCCCAGCCGCCTGGACACCTTGTCCACCGCCTTAACGAGGTCTTCATCAAGGGTCATCTGCACCGTCCGCATGGCCACCTCCTGCTATGTGGATACTAATAGTCATTCTAATCCACATCAATCCGGCGATCAACAAGCTCGGACCCGCCTTCACTGGACATTTACGGACCGAAACGCCTCTTTGAGTTGGTGGCGCCCATGCGGGTGTAGTAGAATCGCCTCGCTTTCGCCTATCCAACCTGGAGTCAGAGCATGAGCAGACTACGCCGTTTGTATAGACAACCCTGGTTCGACCGTTTCGCTCTTTCGGAGCCGATCCGACTCCGGGACTTGTTATTGCGTTTGTGTGGACGACGCTGGTTCGACCTTTTCGTTCTTTCGTTGATGGGAGCCGCCGCGATGGTCATCCTTCGCAGAGTGCTCCCCCCAATTGCTGACAGGGTGTGGAATACAGAGTGGGAGACATCCCGCTTCACAATCTACTTCACCCTGTTTTGCGTTTTGACACTACTTTCGCTTGCGCTCGTGCACACCCGCTGCTTCGCAATGTCCCATTGGAATAGGACAAGTTTGAAGTACTGGCCCCCGACGATTCTTGCAGTCATCCCAAGCGTCGTCCTAACTCTGGGGCTCGACGGACTAGGGAGGCGGTATGTATACGCAGACTACCTCCGAGCGGCGGGACTCTTCGCTCTCGCTTTGTGCGCGGCCGACGCCCTATTTCAGCTCTGGCACCCGTCCAAGAGCGACGGTTCTCTGCATAAGGCGGGACATGGGAAGGCCATCGGCTTGAAGGAACTAGCCAGAAACCCGCATCTTCTAATCGAATGGCTCGAAGAGGAGGCCCCGATAAGGCATCCGGCCCAAGATATGTTGTCGTTACGTCACATGGCAGAACGGATTGCAGAACGGCTCTGCGACTCCAAGTCTAGGTTGCAGACAGGCGGCATAATCGGGCCTTGGGGATCTGGAAAAAGCAGCGTCCTTCGCCTGGTCGACCATCATCTGGGCGAACAGAATGACGCCGGCGTCTGGACTTGCACCATCGGCGGATGGGGACTCCGCAACGGGGAGACTGTCGCAGGATTTCTGCTGCGAAAGGCCGTTGCGGAGATCGGTAAGCATATTGATCCGCTCACACTCGCGCAACTCCCGAGCAACTATCAGGCGGCGGTTGCCAACGCGGGCGGCTTCTGGTCCAGTTGCCTTCACCTTATCAGTGGGACCTCGGATCCCACAGATGTTCTCGACCGCCTGGATCATGTCCTGAATAAAGCAAACGCAAGACTTGTAGTGTTCCTCGAAGATTTGGATCGGGATTCCGGCCATGAACATCTAGGCAACATTTGCGCGACGCTGGACAGAATACGCGATTTGCAGAACGTTTCGTTCATTCTGGCAGTCGATAAGGCGGAACGCGTGGACTTCTCTCGGCTGTGCGAGTGGACAGAGACAATGCCCACTGTTCCCTACACCAGTTCGCGGGAGATCGTCAACGAGGTTCGTAATCTATGTATCGCCCAATCTGAACAGGACATCGACCCAGCCGCCAACGAATGCCGCAAGGTTTTTCTGCGTCCTGACCAAGGGTACATGTATGACTACCTCGACGGCGAAAGGGTTTTGACCGAAGAGGCAATTTGCCGGCTCCTGAACACCCCGCGAGCATTGAAAACTGCGTTACGCCGAACGTGGTCAACCTGGAAGGTAGTCCATGGGGAGGTCGATCTGGACGACCTCATAATCCTGAACGTCCTGCGAACTGGCGCACCGGAAGCCTGGGACTACGTACTAGAAAACCTTCCTGATTTTTATAAGATCCAGAGAGGAGCGGATTCGAACAATGAGCCGGAGGCTCTCAAGGGCAAGTGGAAGAAGGTCAAGATGCATGCCGACAGACAGTCGGTTGAGTATCTGGTCAAGGAGTTGTTTCCAGCCTGGCCCGTTTCCACGCGGCAAGACCGCATTCTCTGTCCTCAGGGCATTGCTGCGGATCGCCGTTACTGGCCAATCGCCGCAGACGCAGTACTCGACGACCCCAGGCACAACGACCAGAATATCCTGCGCGAGGTCGAAGCATGGAAAACACAGAGCCTTTCCACTGCCGACTTCATTAGGCTGATCTCTGAAGACGAAGAGTTCGCCAAGAGAGTCGTCCACTTTTCCGTCTCTCCAAGCTGCAGAGCAGAATACCGTCTGGAACCAGCGGACGTCCGCCGGCTTGTCTGGCGGGCGATCAAGGACGCAACTCGAAGATGCGATCCGTCCATTTCATATCAACAGGTCCCATGCCTTGAACCACTTGAGGAAATCGCGACTCAACAAGATTGGCGAGGCCCCGTCTGGTTCCCGTTGATCCTGATAAAGCGGACGCTGACCCGCAGCCTCCACCTTGCCATTGAGATAGAGGACAAATGGGCGTCAATGCGAGGATGTATGCTCACCGGGGAACAAGAAAAGCAGGTTCGGGCCGGATTCATCGCCATGGCGCAGTGCGCATTCCGTAACCCCAAGAGCCTCGCCGAAGCCCTGGACCCACAATGGCCATACGTATTCGCAGACTTGCTTCGCAAAGACAACGCAAAGACAAGGTCGTCCGACTGGCAGTGGCTGATCCCAATAATGCTATCCGCTGCAGAGGACGATCCTAGAATCGTTGTCCCTCAACTGGCAATGCTGGTTTGCTCAGGCCTACCGACCCCGCATGTGGACGACATCTTCATCAATGAGTTCTTCGGAAAAGACTCAGACCGACGTCGGCTGTTTAGCGTCTTGGGTCAAGACATAGACCTCTCAGCCCTGCCGCCAAAGGAACAAGCCACTGTCCACTTCATTCTTAGGAACATTAAATCGAGGGGCGTGTAGCTGCTGCGACACCTTAACGGCACGCCATAGCCTCCTCGATCCTCTATTGTCCGCTCTTGGTTTGCTGATAAAGCAACCCGGCGCGGTAGTGCTGCTGCGCACCAGGGGGGCGGACGCTACGGCGGCGAAGCCGAGGTCGAGGGCGAGCCGGCCGATTTCGTCGAATTCGTCCGGGGTCCAGTACCTTTCGACAGGGAGGTTATCCGGCCCAGGCTGCAGGTACTGCCCTACCGTCAGGATCTGGCAGCCCGCCTCCAGCAGGTCGCGCATGGTCGCGGTGATCTCGTCGAGCGTCTCGCCCATGCCGATGATGATGCCGCTCTTTCGAAGCACCTGCGGGGCAACCCGTCTGCATACCTCGAAGACCCGCAACGAACGCTCGTAATCAGCCGCACTGCGCACCAGCGGGGTCAGCCGCCGGACCGTTTCAATATTATGGTTATAAACAACGATACCCGACTGGCAGATCCGCTCGATCAATTCAGGTCGGGCATGCAAATCCGCCGGCAGCACCTCCACCAGGAGCTCCGGCACCCGCTGCCGCACCGCCGCAACGCACGCCGCGAAATGCCCCGCCCCCTCATCCGCCAGATCGTCCCGCGTAACCGAGGTGATCACCGCATAGCGGACCCCGAGCTCCGCAACCGCAACCGCCAGCCGCGCCGGCTCGGTCGCATCGGGCGGGGCGGGCTTACCATGCCCAACCGCGCAGAAGCGGCACGCCCGGGTACACGTATCGCCGAGGATCATGAAGGTAGCGTGCCCGCACTCCCAGCACTGCCAGCGATTCGGACACTTGGCCGACTGGCAGACGGTAGCCACCCCGCTGGCGGCGACGGTCTTGCCGGTATCGATCAGCCCGTCGCCTTTGGGGAGTTTCTGGCGAAACCAGGCGGGCAGGCGAGGGCGATGTCTTGTGTTCTCTTGCTGGGCCACTATCCCACCACCGCATACTCACAACTGCGCGGGTCGTCCAGCCGTCTGGAGGCATCGAGAATCTCCAGCCCGACCACGTTGCCATCCTTGTCATAGTCCAGAATGATACCGGGCTTGTCCTCGTCGCTCTCCTCGATGGCTACCGGGCGGAAGACCATCCGCAAGACGTCGGTCTGGGGGTCGTATGTGACCTTCATGGGCTATCTCCAGTACTTGTCGCATGCCGGCTCACAAGGAATTCCATGCTGTCTCCATCCTGCGTCGCCCGCGTGAACCACCTGGTCAAGCGATGCCCAGAATCGCCAGATGCCTGCGGGCTGTCAAGCAAAGGGACGCCGGGAGAAAATCAACCGATGCCCACCATCCGTTTTTCGTTGACGAGGCCGAAACAGCGGCGGTATACTGAAGTTGCGCTCGTCGCACCCGGCCATCGCCGGACAGTTCAGATACTGCTGGAGGACACAATCGCCATGATCCAGCCTGCAAAGAATCCTGTACCCGACCGACTTTTCCGAGTTCAGCCTGTGTGCGTTACGGTACGCCTGCGGCTTCGCCGAGACGTTCACCGCCCATCTGCACGTCCTGCACGTCGTCGACGAGGCCTGCCAGAACTGGGTCAGCATGGGCCCCAACACCATCCCCGTCGGCCCGACCGTCCAGGAACTGCTCGAACTGGCCCGTCACCAGATGCAGGAATTCGCCGGCCAGCACCTGGCCGAGGTCGCCTTCCCGGTAACGACCAAGGTCCTCATCGGCAACCCGTATTCGATCATCATCGAATACGCCCAGGCCCAGCAGATCGACATGATCGTCAGCGCCACGCACGGCCGGGGCGGCCTGAGCCACATGCTGATGGGCAGCGTATCGGAAAAGGTCGTCCGCCACGCCCCCTGCCCTGTTCTCACCGTGCACCACCCGGAACACGAGTTCGTAGACAACGTAGACAATAAGGATAGTTGACGGGGCTCGCAGGGAGTGGCCAACAGCAGGATGCTCCTGACCGGCAAGGCGCCGGCGTATCGCGATCAAGCCGGACGAATCGACTCCAATCTGTCGGCAGGCTTGCATCGCTCCGACTCTTGTGCGAGCATACCATTCCTGGCTGGGCAGCCCGCGAGGCAGGCCCGCCGCGTGTGAGCAGTTGCACCGAAACCCGATGAGGCGTTGAACTTATGGCCGCAAAAGAGCCATCCAAGAAGAAGAAGAAGGAAAAGGTCGTCACCGAACCGATCGGCTACCCGGACAAGCCGCTGGCCATCCGCTATATCGTGATCGCGGCGGCCGCGTGGGGTGCGTGGCTGGCCTTCCTGATCGCCATGGCGTACATCCGCTGGCACGAATGGCCCTTCTGGCCCACCTAGGAGACGGCGGCGCCTAGAAAGACGAGGTCCATCCGATCGTGCCTACGGAGTTGGCGTCCGAAATCTGGCAGGAGAATCTCAAGGCTTTAGAGGCGGTCGACCCGGCGCTTGCGGAGCGTCTGGGCAGGCTGCCCATCCCGCCAACGGTCGAACCGGCTACCGGCCGGGACGATCATCCCACCTTCCGTATCGACCGTGGAAATGGCCAGACAGAGTACCTCGGCCGAACGAGCATGCCCTCGATCAGCGCGGAAGGTCTGCTGGCCCAGTTCAGTGCCGGGTCCGGTAATGTTGCTCTTGCCGGCATTGGTTCGGGCCTGGAGGCGAAGTTACTCGCCGAGCGGCTCGGTCGGCACCGCGCCGTCTTCGTACTGGAAACCGAACCGCTGCACCTGGCCCTGGCGATGCGGTTGTGGCATGTCGCTGGGCGCTGCGCAACCGCCAGATCATTCCGTTGCTGTCCGACAGCCTGCAAGGCCTGCGCGAGCAATTGGTCCAGCTGTGCCTGTCGAACGCCGGCCTGGAACCGCCGAGTCGAATGCTCGCCTGGCCCTGGCGCAGCAAGGCTGATAATCAGCCTTGGCAACGAGCTGCTGGAAGAGGCAGCCGCCCGAATCAGGAAAGAGCGCAACGACTGTCTCTCAAGACACTTGAGTTGCCTCGGCAAGGCGCACAGACCCGATGTCTCGCCGAACGCCGTGGCCGTCCTGACGACCGCTGCCAACGTGCTGGCCGGTTGCGCGGCCCAGAGCCTCGCCGAGGGTGCAGCAGCCACCGGCCTGAAGGTCGTCGCCTGCTGGCCGGACAATCCGCGCAGGTCGGGTCCGCTGGCCGGCCTGTCTGCAGCGGCCGAACTCGCCGAGTCGCAGGCAAACGTTCAGCTCCTGCTCGTCGATCAGTGCCGCAATCACTGGCCGTTGCAGGATTATCCTCACCCGATCATCAGCCGGCTGACCCGACCCGACCAGCCCGGCGAAACGATGAAGCCCGACTCGTCCCACGACGACTGGATCGTGGCGACCAGCCAATCACAGCGCGAGCAGGCTCGTATCCGCCGGCTGGCGGAAAGAACGCGTTCTTGTCGCCAGGCCGTGTATCAGCCCGAAGGCCTTCGAGCAGCCTGCCGAGGAGCCGGCGCGGGAAGGTATCGTCCTTCTGCACGATCTGACACCACTGGAGGCCGAGCAGGCCGGCGTTACGCTGTATTCACACAAGGTGCTCTGGCAGGCCCTGCGGGACCGACTCGGCCGCGAAGCCGATACCTGGCGACCGGCGGAAGCGGAACGGTGGTTGCTGGCAGCGCAGGCCGCCACCGGCATCGATCTGTCCGATGCTGCGGTGCAGGAGCAGTTCTTGAACATGGTGCAGAGGCGTCTGGCGCCGTCAGCAATCCTCAGCCAGGCCGCCCGCGCGATCCATGACGCCGGACTGCCGCTGCGGATCTACGGCCAAGGTTGGGACAAGCTGGACTGGGCGAAGGACCTGTATCAAGGGCAGGCCGGCGAACCCGCCCGGCGTCTGGATGTGCTCGGCCAGAGCCATGCAGTCATCCTTGGCGACATGCAGCCTGGTCAGGCGTCGCTGGCGCTGGAGGCAGCCGCAGCGGGCAGCGTTATAATGGCCCGCACACTCTGGCCGGCGTCGGATCCTGCGGATCTGTTCACACCAGGTAAGGAGATCGTCAGCTGGACTGGTCAGCAGGAGCTGCTGGATCGGCTGCGCCAGATGCTGCGGAACGACACAGTGCGCGACGAAATGACAGGACGAGCCCGTGATCGAGCACTGCATGAGCACACTGCCTCGATACGGCTGGCCCAGATACTGGAAGCATCGAGGACGAGTTGACATCTGAGCAATCGCCCTGGCGTCTTGTCAGGCGCAAGAGGCGTCAGGGATCCATGGCAGGGCGTCAGCCGCCGTTTCAACGGACAAGGGACCACGGACAACCAACAAAATGAACATCGCCTATTTTGACTGTTTCAGCGGCGCCGCCGGGGACATGATCGTCGCCGCCCTGCTGGATGCCGGAGCGCCATTTGAAGAACTTCAGAAGCGGCTCGCCGATCTGAACGTGCCTGGCTATACGCTTGCTGCGGAGAAAGTCCGCAAACAGGGCTTCGCTGCAACCAAATTTGATGTCGCCGTGGACCCGGACGCGCCCAAGCCGCACCGGCATCTGAAGCACATCGAACAGATCATCGACGACTCGCACCTGGCTGACGGCGTCAAGGACCGCGCGATCCGCATTTTCCGCCGGCTGGCGGAGGCCGAGGCCAAGGCCCACGGCACCAGTGTCGAGAAGGTCCACTTTCACGAGGTCGGCGCGATTGACGCGATCGTCGACGTCGTCGGTGCGGTAATCTGCCTGGATCTGCTGGGCGTCGCGGAAATCCGCTGCTCGCCGCTGGTCACCGGCAGCGGGACGGTCAAGTGCGAGCACGGCATCATGCCGGTGCCCGCGCCCGGTACGGCCGGCCTGATCGAGGGCGTCCCCTTGGCGGCCTGCGACGAACCCGGCGAACTGCTCACCCCGACCGGCGCCGCCATCCTGACGACGCTCGCCACGGAGTTCGGGCCGCTGCCGGCGATGACCATCCGGGCAACCGGCCACGGCGCCGGCACTCGCGAGGGCAAGACCCGGCCCAACCTGCTCCGCGTGCTGCTGGGCCAGACCGACACCGTCGGCGAGACCGACGAGGTCGTAATGCTGGAAGCCAATCTCGACGACGCCACCGGCCAGATCGTCGGCCGCACGGTCGAACGCCTTCTCGAAGCCGGGGCATCGACGCCTTCTGCACGCCGATCACGATGAAGAAGGGCCGGCCCGCCGTGATGCTGACAGTCATGGCTGAGCCGCCAAGTGCCGATAAACTAGAGACGATCCTGTTCGAGGAAACGCCCACGTTCGGCGTCCGGCGGTATACGGCCCGGCGGCGCAACTCCAGCGCGACTGGCAGCCGGTCGAGACCGCCTTCGGGCCTATCCGGATCAAGACCGGCCGGCTCTCAGGCAAGGTCATTTCAGCCGCACCGGAGTATGAGGACTGTCGCCAGGCCGCCCAGACGGCCGGCGTCCCAGTCCGGCAAGTGATCGCCGCAGCGACCGCCGCCTGGCAAGCGCGGCAGGACGCGGATTGAGGTGATAGTGAGCATCGTCGCAGTCATACTGGCAGAGGGCAACAAGTCTGACCGACCCGACGGTCCTGACGGGGCTTGGTCTGATCGGCGGCTGTCTGCTGATCCTGGGTCTGCTGCGCCGCAAGACCACCCGTACACCGACCACGCGCGATTACACCCGCGAGGCCGCCGCACGCATCCGCGAGCAACAGGGCGTCAAGCAGGATATGGAAACGCTGATGATCCAGCTCAGCGAGCTGGCCCGCCAGCTCAACGGCCAGATGGACACCCGTTACGCCAAGATGGAACAAATGCTCGCCGAAGCCGACCAGCGCATCGGAACGCTGGAGGCCCTGCTGAGAAAAGCCAACGGCGGCGCGGCCGTCGATATCGTCGTTGGCGATGAAGCCCCGGCCGAGCCACCGGCTCCGCCGGCCGCCGCTTCGCCCGCCGAGAAGCCCAGCCAGCCGCGCAGCAGCAAGAAACGCGTCAAGAGGACCGCCAAGTCAACGAGACGAGACACCCCGGCCGCCGAGTCGACCAAGCCGGCCTCCTCCAACGGGAAGCAAACGGCCGCCGGTTCACCGGCAGCGACACCGAAGATGTCCCCGCTGGAAGCTGCCGCGTCCGTACCCGCCGCTACGGCTGGCGCCAGCCAGCCCGAGGCGCCCAGCGACCCGCGTTACGGCCGGGTCTACGCCATGGCTGACAGGGGGCAGGACGCCGTCGAGATAGCGCGTCAGACCGGCCAGACCGTCGGCGAGATCGAGCTGATCCTCAACCTCCGCAAGAGCCGGGTCCAGTAGTCAGACAGATCTGCCTATAAACCCACATGATCGGGCAACGTCCGGCGGCGGATTGAAGTCCAGAGGGGTGCTCATCGTGCCACCCCCTGAACCATCGCGTCAATGCCAGCCTTGAGGGCCTCTGGCAACCGCCCCCCATGCATCTATCAGGGCCTGTAGGCGGGGGTCGATTTTGCCAGCATTTGCCGCCTGAGCGCTACCGCTGGCGCTACCAGATTGCTGTAAGTCCTTGTCAGCACAGGACGAGTCGCCGGATTTTGAAATCCGCTGAGCCCTCCGGGGCTCCGGGGGTTCGAATCCCTCCCTCTCCGTTCTCTCTGCGTAGCAATGCAAGTCTTTTACTAGCAACCTCTTACATCGAACCCGCTTGTGCACAAGTGTGCACAACTATGCCGTAAGAGGCAAATGGTAAATGGGATTCTCTTCCTGAAACTGCCTCGATAGAATTCTCTGATTGCCGCCAAATACCCTTTGAGTGTGCCGCCGTATGCATCGAAGATTGATCACTTCCTGGAAACCCAGCAAGACCCAGATCCTCGCTGCGCAACAAACGCATCCCGGATCTCGCGGCCAAAGGCCTTATTGTCCTCTTCGCGGGCATCAACCCTGGCCTCTACACCGCCGCCATCGGTCACCACTTCGGCCGCCCTGGCAATCGTTTCTGGCCCGCCCTTCACGGCGGCGGATTCACCCCGCGTCTCTTTTCCCCCTTTGAAGAAACGCTTCTTCTTGACCTCAAGTTCGGCATCACCAACATCGTCGAACGCGCTACCGCCCGCGCGGATGAACTCACCGACGACGAACTTCGCGCCGGCGCCCGGCGCCTCCGCGGCAAAGTCCGTCGCTGGCGCCCGACCGTCGTCGCCTTTGTCAGCATTCACCCCTACCGCGTCGTCTCCGGTATCAAAGACGCCCGCGTCGGCCTGCAAAAGCCCCTTTTCGGCGGCAGCCGCGCTTGGGTTCTTCCCAACCCCAGTGGACTCAACGCTCACTACCTGCCCGCCGCTCTTGCGCAACTCTTCGGAGACCTCCGCGTTTGGGCCATTGCAGAGCACGATCGCCGCCAAGATAGAAGCAAAACATCATAGGGCACAGCTGGTCATGCCGAATTCGAGTCTGCCCTAAATGCACGTGCGGTTTGAACTCTGGGCCGGTGAAGTATGATCCCGAGCCACTCGAGCCGCCAACCCCAGTTGGCCGTCGCCCACATGACCCGGTTCCTCTGCAGACTGACCGGTGACAAGGTTCAACGGTACCACGAGCGCTACATCGGCCCCTACTTCACGTCCGACCGCCGGGCTACCTGCGTCCGGGGATGAACCCCGGTACTCCTGTCTCGGTGACCGGGTTGTACCGGACCCGCGTCTGGATCGTTTCCTTGATCGCTTCCATGGCGTCGTCCGGCAAGGTAGAGATTTCGAAGTTCTCCTTGATCCGGCCAGGAGACCTGGAGGTGGTAAGCAAGGCCGTGCCGCGCTGCACCGCCCAGGCCAACAGAACCTGGGCCGGTGTCTTGCCCACCTGCCGGGCAATATCGACGATGGTGGGGTCATCCAACAGCCGCGGCTGCATGCTGTGGCCCAGCGGGGCGAACGCCTGCATCACGATCCCGTGATCTCTGCAATAGCCGAGACAGTCCCATTGCGGCAAATATGGATGAGACTCGACGTGGACGACAGCCGGGACGATCTTCGCCGAGACAAGGACCTCGTCCAGCTGTTTCGTGCTGACGTCGGAGAGCCCGATGGCCCTGCATCGACCCTCGGTCTGCTCCAGCAGGCGTTCCATAGCCCGCCACGTATCCACCAAGGTCACTCCCGTGTCGTATATCACCTTGCCGCCGGCGTCTCTGGGGTCCTGCTCGTCTCCCGGCTTGAAGGCAAAGGGGGTATGGACCAGGTACAGATCGACGTAGTCGAGATGCAGCCTTGCCAGGCTGGCCTCAAAAGCGGGCCTGACATACTCGGGACGATGATGGTTGTTCCACAGTTTTGTAGCGACGAATACCTCCGACCGTTTGACCGTGCCGGCACGCAGGACCTCCTGCAACGCTTGGCCCACCGCCTGTTCGTTACGGTAGCGTTCAGAACAATCCAGTGCGCGGAATCCGGTTTCCATGGCCGCCTTGACGGCATTCCGGGTATCCGTCCGATCGGGAATCAACGTCCCGAACCCCATCGCCGGGATCGCCCCCGAACCCGTATTCAGCGGAAACGTCGTGCATCGAAGATCATCGGATGTTGCCATGGACCGATCCTCCGTTTCGAAATGCTATGTGCCGCTCGCGGGTTTTTCCCGCAGGCATCTGGAGACGCGCATCGTATGGCAAGTAGCATGCAACGCCGCAATGTGTGTGGACGTTATCTGTCCGTAAGCCCTTACCGGCCGAATGGGGCTGATCGCGTATCAGGCCCGTACCGCATGAATGCAATACGGCGAGACTCGTGCTTTGTCGCCGCATACGGGCCAAATACGACAAATGCCCTGCTTCCACGTCTTGAGGCGCCGCATGCCACCCACCATAACTTGCGCTTCCACGTCTGCTGGCCTCCCCTGTTCTCTCCCGGTCCTTCTATCTATACTGACCCTCGTTCATGGTGATTGAGGCAATCGGAGCGGAAAGAGCGAAAACGATGTCCAAGATGCAACGCCGCCTGGCGGTCGGGATCGACACCGGCGGGACCAATACTGACGCCGCGATCGTTGATGCTGTCAGCCGAGAAGTGCTCGCCAGCGCCAAGGCCCCCACGACCTATTACGATTACTCTGTCGGCATCCGCAACGCCCTGCAGTCCCTGCCGCCGAGCCTGCTGCGACGGGCTGTCCGCGTCGGCGTCAGTACGACCCTGGCGACCAACGCCATCGCGACCGGCGCCGGGGAACCGGCCGGGCTGATCCTGCTGGGCTACCCAACGATCACCGAACGCCAGGTCACGTTCGAGCCCCGGGCGAATGTGGCCGGAGCGATGAGCATCGCCGGCGAACCGCTTGAACCACTCGATGAGGATCGTCTCCTTCGCGAAGTCGAACGACTCATCGACCGACATTGTCTGACTGCCCTGGCTGTCAGCGGCTATGCCAGCGTGATGAACCCGGCGCATGAAATCCGGGCGGCTGAACTCCTCGGGCAGCGGTTCGACCTGCCCGTGGTCCAGGGGCATCAGGCTGTCGATGCGTCTCGGCGCCGCCGACCGCGCTGTTACAGCCGGCTGGAATGCCCGGCTGCTGGCTAACATTGCCCGGCTCATGACAGCCGTCGAGCATGTCTGCCGGCAGCTGGACCTGACCGCGCCGACGGCACCGCGATGCCCGCCGCCGCAGCCAGGCTGCGCCCGGTTGAAACGATCCTCTCGGGCCCCGCGGCATCGATGGAAGGCGGCCTGGCCCTGGCGAAAAAGCCGGAGGCGGTCGTCGTCGACATCGGCGGCACAACAACCGACATCGGCCTGGCCATGGGAGGTTCGACCGCCATACGCGACGAGGTCGCTGTCGTGGCCGGCCATACGCTGGCGGTCCGGGCAGTTCAGGAATACACCGTCGCCCTCGGCGGCGACAGTTACGTGCAGATGACCGGTGACGGCATCGTCCTGGGCCCGCGCCGCGTGACCCCCATCAGCATCCTGGCCAGGCAGTACCCCGCGATCATCGAACAGTCTGATGAGCCCGCAGACCGGAGATGACAACAGCACGCTCTGTCAGCCGGCCGATGTGTTCGCACTGGCGGACCCGTCCCGGCCGCCCGCACAGGACGAAGACGACTTACTCGCGAAGGCCCTCTCCGACGGTCCGCTTCTGCGGAAGCACCTTGCCCGCAAACTGAACCTGGTCCATCCGTCGCTGATTCGCGCAGGCGATCTGGTCACCGGCAGCCGGATCGTTCTTTCATCGCTCACACCGACGGACTGCCTGGTCGCCCTGGACCGCGCCGACCTCGGCGACAAGGCGGCCGCGATGGCAGCGCTGGCCCTGTACGCCAAGCGGGCGGGCAAGACCCCACAGGCCTTCGCCGAGGCCGTGATCGAGAAGTTCATCGAGACGCTGAGCCTGGCGATCCTGCAGGCTCGGCTGCTGGCCGGCGGCATGAAGGACGACCGGGCGGTAAGCAAAGGGGATATTGCAGGGCTGATTCGGGCGGCGCTGGCTGGGACCGACCATATGCCTGTCGACATGACGATCCGGTTGAAGGAGCCGATTATCGCAATTGGAGCGCCGGCCGGCAGTTATGTACCGCAGGCCGGCAAGCGCCTTGCCACCCGAACCCTCGTGCCCGAGGCGGCTGGAGCGGCGGCCGCCGTCGGCGCCGCCATCGCCGGCCTGGCCATCCACACCACGGCGACGATCTGCCCGACCGTCAGCCAGCGTTACAGTGTTCATTCCGAACTGGGTCGCTATGAGTTTGACGCCCTCGATGAGGCCAAGGCGTTTCTCGACGGGCATCTGCGGGAGATCCTTGCAGACCGGACGTGCGAATTCGGGATGGCGAACATGAGCATTGATCTTCGGTTCACTGACCATACGGCAGAACTCATCGGCGCTGAAGGGATCGAGATTGCCTGGCTGGAGTGTCGCGTTGTCGCCGAGGCGACGGGCGTGGATGTATGGCAGGACCGAGCACCTACCGAGACGGGGACTCCGTGCGCGGGCTGATACGATCTACGTTTGGACTCTGTGCTGGCATGCGCGGCGGAAACAACCCCGGCTGACGCCTGGGGCTTCACTCTGGGCCCGTTGCCGTGTGAGGTTCCCGCTGGAATCTGCGCTATTCGCGGATTGTCCCGCAGGACAGGTCCGCACGCTCATAATCTCCGGCCTGGCCAGCGACGTGCAGGTAGAGCTTCTCCTCGGCGGCGGTCATTTCGATCTTGCGCCTGGCCATGACCTTGCGGGCGATCTCGACGCCGCGCTGCGGGTCGTAGTGCTCGCGGCAGGTGTCGGTAAACCATGCGAACGACGGCACGAACTTGGGGATGTGCGCCGACATGAACAGATTCGCGCTGAAGCCGACGACCGAGCCGGTCGCGAACGACGAGTTGATCCCGCACTTGGAATGATCGCCCACCGTCAGGCCCGCGAACATCTCGCCGCTGTCGACCTCGATGCCGTTGATCGGCACACGAATGCTGCCATAGGTGTTTTTAAGGTCGCTGTTGACGGCGTCGGCGGCGATGTTGATCCATTGGCCGAGGTAGGAATGCCCCAGGAAGCCATCGTGCTGCTTATTCGAGTAGGAATGGATGATCGACGCTTCGATCTCGCCGCCGACCTTGCAGACCGGGCCGATCGTGGTGTTTTCACGAATGGACGCGCCGGCCTGGATGAGCGTGTTGTCGCCGATGTAGCAGGGACCCTGGATGCTGGAGTGCGGGCTGATACGAACGTTCCTGCCGACGAAGATCGGTCCCTGTTCGGCGTCGAGCACGACGCAGGGCATGATCCTGCTGCCGGCGCCGACGTGGATGTTTTCACGGTTGAGCAGGTATGCCCCGTCGTAGACATGCCCCTCCACGCCGCCGCGACCGACAAGCGTCTGCCACTGCCGCTTCAGTTCGGTTTCGTTCGCATGGACGAAATCCCACGGGTAGCGCAGCAGCTTGACGTCGGGGACTCTTAGAGACTCGCGCGGCAGACCCTGAAGGGCGGCATCGAGCCTGGCTGGCGTAAGGAACAGTTCGGCCGACATCTGCCCGGACCGCTCGGCGTCGAGGCAGAGGGCAGCCAGTTCGCCGTCGATCTCCATGACGGTATTGACCGGCACGTCGAAGGGCCGGCCGACCAGCAGCCGGCTGTTGATGAAGAGCGTCTGCTCCTGCAGCGACTGGTTGACTTCCGGCCCATGGCGTTCCATGGTCACTTCGGCCAGATAGTGCCGGACGAACATCTGAAGGGTCGCCTGGGGCCAGGCGGTACGGATCTTGTCGAGAAGGGTGTCGAAGCCCAGTCGCAGTTCCGCAGGCGTACGCCAGTAGACCAGCGGAAGCAGGTTGACGTAGCCGGCATCCTCGAAGACAACAGTCATGGGCATAATGTTCCCTTTGCAGCAACGTCATTCCGGCACAGCATCGGCCGGAAGAGACGGACGATTCGTAACGACTGCGCAACACGTCAGCCGCATCATCACCGACATTGGCAAACATGATAAGCAATAACGAATGTGGCTACCAGCGGCGAGTTCGTCGCATGTCCGACGATCAGGGCAAAAAAGAAAGCAGAGTCCGCTGGCATCTGACGCTAACGAAACCGGGGGCATTGATGTAACCCGCTGAGATCAAAGTGGGTGGCCCCCGAAGGTGCGAACCGGCTGCCGTCAGCCCGAAGGCCCAGCGCTACGTCCACAGCACTCCTGGGCAGGGCCTCCCGCGGGTTAGATTTAGCGGTTCATCAATGTATGCCCGACCCGCATGAGCGTCAGAGTCAGGAACCCTGCATTTCTATGCCTATCTATAGCATCTCCGTGTCGATTAGACAAGCGAAATCCAGCAAGTTTCCATACGTAATATCTTCAGGCAAAAGGCGGGTTTTTCGTGAAGACATGCGTTTTCGCTTGACATGCGACGCGAGGTGTGTTCCGCGCTTTTTACGCCGAAGATCCAGCGGTGATTCTTATAATATAATGGTAGCCACAGCAAAACACCCCAGCGTAGGCACCGGAGTCAAGACCTGTATCTCCGTTTGGGGCAAGTACGGCTTCGCGTCTGGTGGTGCGTGGTCCATGGATTCGGTCGTCCCTGCTGGGAGTCAAGGAACAGGAACAACGAGACAATCTCTGATGCATCGGCAGCTGCTGCGGCAGTCCGCCGTACGGCCAGGTTTTGTCTGTCCTCTGCGTCCTCTGCGCCTCGGCGGTAGAATGCCGTTGCCCCTGCCACCATGGCCGAACGCGGCACGCCCGGTTCACCTGGTATTCGCAGAACCGCGATGAGCGTATATGATGTGCGACCTATGAGCGAGGATCGGAGTCCACAACCCAGCGTACTCGGCAAGGCCGACGTCAACAGCATGACGCCGGCGATGCGCCAGTACGCCCAGCAAAAGGCCCAGGTGCCCGACGCCGTGCTGCTGTTCCGCATGGGGGACTTCTATGAGACCTTCTACGACGACGCCAAGACGGTCGCCCGGGTACTCGGCCTGACGCTGACGGCCCGCAGCAAGGGCGAAAACGCCGTACCGATGGCGGGGGTGCCCTACCACGCGATCGAATCGTACCTGGTGCGGCTGATCCAGGCGGGCATCAAGGTGGCCATCAGCGAGCAGATGGAAGACCCGCGACAGGCCAAGGGCGTCGTTCGGCGGCAGATCACCCGCATCATCACGCCGGGCACGCTTACCGATGAGTCGATGCTCCAGGGTCGGCAGGACAACTGGCTGGCGGCGGTGTGCCCGGCGGGAACCAACAAGATCGGGTTGGCCTGGGTGGAACTGGCGTCGGGGCGGTTCCTGGCGCAGATCCTCGATGAGCAGGCGGCGATCGACGAACTCGTGCGACTCCGGCCGGCGGAACTGCTTGTCGGCGAAGACCTGATCAACGGCCGGCTCAAGGGGTTCGTCAAGCAGGTCAAGGAGTTGACCAACTGCGCGATCAGTCGGCTGGCGGACTGGCAGTTCGAGACGTTCCAGGCGGAACGTCGCCTGCACGAACAGTTTCAGGTCAAGACGCTGGAAGGCTTCGGTTTCGAGAGGATGGATGCCTCGCTGCAGGCCGCCGGGGCGATCCTGGATTACCTTCAGCAGACCCAGCGGACGCAGCTGTCGCACATCACGTCGATCCAACGGCGGTCGACCGGCAAGTACGTGCAGATCGACCGGGCGACGCTTCGCTCGCTGGAGATCGAACGGGGTATCCGCAGCGAGGGACGGTCGGGCACGCTGCTGGACGCGATGGACCGAACGGTCAACCCTATGGGCGGCCGGCTACTGCGCGCGTGGCTTTGTTATCCGCTGCAGGTCGCTGAAGAGATATTGGCGCGGCAGGAGGCGGTGCGGCAATTCCTGGAATACCCGACCGCCAGCAAGTACGCTCGACAAGTTCTGGCGAATGTCGGCGACATCGAGCGGATCGCCGCGCGGCTCGGCATCGAACGGGCGACACCGCGCGACCTGGCGAATCTCGGCCAGGCCTTGTCATTGCTGCCGCAGCTCGAGAAGCACCTCGAGACCATCGACAGCCCGCTGGTCCAACAACAGGCGTGCAGACTTGCCGGCCTGGAGGAACTGGCCCAGCTGCTGGGGCGGGCGATCCGGTCGGACGCGTCGACGATCGCCCGGGAGGGAACGATCATCGCCGACGGCTACAACGCCGAGCTCGACCGGCTGCGGACGTTGTCGCGCGATGCGACGAGCTGGCTGGCGGAGTACCAGGCCAAGGAGATCGAACGGACGGGGATCCCTTCGCTGCGCGTCGGGTTCAACAAGGTGTTCGGCTATTACATCGAGATCACCAATACGCATAAGGATCGCGCCCCGGCTGACTATGTCCGCAAACAGACGGTCAAGAACGCCGAGCGATACATCACCGAACAACTTAAAGAATATGAGAATGAGATTCTGACCGCCCAGGAACGCGCCAAGGACCTGGAACTGGAACTGTTCGGCAAGGTTCGCGAGGCGGCACGATCTTTCGTGCCACAACTTCAGGCGGCGGCGCAGGGGCTGGCGACGATCGACACGCTGTGTGCCCTGGCATTCCTGGCCAACGAACGGCGGTATAGCCGGCCGGAGATCGTCGAGGAAAACGTGCTGGACATCCGCGACGGCAAGCACCCGGTGCTCGATCAGACGCTGGCGGAACAGTTCGTGCCGAATGACTGCTTCTTCGACGAGCAGAGCAGTCGGCTGATGATCATTACCGGCCCGAACATGGCGGGCAAGAGTACGTACATCCGGCAGGTGGCACTATTGGCGCTGATGGCCCAGATGGGGTCGTTCGTGCCGGCCAAATCGATGCGGCTGGGGCTGGTCGATCGGATCTTCGCGCGGGTGGGGGCGTCGGACGAGATCAGCCGGGGACAGTCGACGTTCATGGTGGAGATGGTCGAGACGGCGAACATCCTGCACAACGCGACGGACCGCAGCCTGGTGATTCTCGACGAGATCGGCCGAGGCACGAGCACGTTCGACGGGCTGTCGCTGGCGTGGGCAATTACAGAGTATCTGGCCAAGCGAGCCAGATGCCGCACGCTGTTTGCGACGCACTATCACGAGCTGACCGAGCTGTCGGACCTGCTGGCGGGGGTGAAGAACTTCAACGTGGCGGTGCGGGAGTATCGCGATGAGGTGATCTTCCTGCACCGGATCGTGCCCGGCGGGGCGGACAAGAGCTACGGCGTGCAGGTAGCCCGGCTGGCGGGCATTCCGAAGGAAGTTATCACGCGGGCCGGGGAGGTGCTGGCCGAGCTCGAACAGAACTTCATGCGTGAATCGCACGCCACCAGCCTGGCAGCCGAGCGGACGCGCGAGCAAGGCCAGTTCCTGCTGTTCGATATGCCGCACCCGGTTGTCGAACAGCTGCGCGAGACGGACCTGTCAGAACTGACGAGCGAGCAGGCGGTACAGATGCTAAAGGACTTGCAGAAGCGAGCGAAACGATAGGTACCTAATGTCCACGCCGGGGCTTGCCACAGGCTTCCCGCAAAAAGGACGGTGTCGGTTGCAGCACCGGCCGCAAGGCAGTATACCTTTTTCACGGCATAGGATTTGCCCTATTTTGACGGGTATGTTGTATGGATTTTGAGATCCTCCAGCTTTTTCTGGATATCTGTAACCTTTGCTCGTTCAGCAAGGCGGCGGCGCTTCACTCGGTCAGCCAGTCGGCCATCAGTCAGCGCATGGCCCAGCTCGAGCGGCTCCTGGGACACAAGCTCTTCGATCGCAAGGCCCGGCCTCTGCGGCTGTTACCCGCCGGGGAGATCACCTTCGAATCGGTCCGTCGCATGATGGCCGTGCATAACCAGATGCTGTCGCGTCTGGAGGATCTGCAGCCGAGTTTGAGCGGGCCGGTGCGGCTGGGATGCATTTTCAGCCTGGCAATCGGTCCTTTGCGGCAGGTGCTGCGGCGGTTCCTGCACGAGGCCCCTCGCGTGGATCTGCACATCAGCCACGGCGAGACCTACGAGCTGGCACAGGACGTACTGAACGGGCTTCTCGACCTGGCGGTAGTGGCCTACGGCGAGAAGTTGGACGGCATTCAGATCGAGGATGCCGGCAGCGAGCCGATGCTCCTGGTCGCCCAGCCAGATGCCAGGAATCTGCCATCTGGTGTCGTCCCGATCTCCTGGTTGGCAAAACAACCGTTCATCACGTTCCCGCCTCACAGCCCGACCCGGCAGGCCATAGATGCCGCATTCCGGAAGGTACGGATCTGCCCACCTATCGCGATGGAAGTGGCAAATCCCGTCGTCCTGGTGGAGGCGGTTGCCGCGGGCCGAGGTATCGCACTACTGCCTTACTCGTCCATCATTGGCGAACTGGAGCGGGGGAGCTGCGCCGGCTGTCGTCTCCGGAGGTCGAGTTCAGTAGGCCGATATGTATCCTCCTGCACCGCCGCCGGCCACGTACCCGCGCCACGCGGGCGCTGGCAGACTTTCTGACAGGGAATCTGCCGCGTCTGCAGGCGGATTGGCACGCGGCAGCCCGTCGGCAGGTAGGCAACAGCGACGAGCAACACCCGGAATAGGGCTCAATTTGAAATAGACGCCCGTAGCGACCCCGGCAGAAATGACCAGCCCTGCCACAACGCAAGTACCACATCGGCATAGAGTTATGCCCGGCGAACCGTCCTTCCTTAGCATGGGCTTATCCCTCACATTAGGCCTCTCTTTGTTGTCGCCAGTAAGGTCTGCTTATAGAGCAGACGTACTTAACTAATGTGCTTTGTCGCGGCCAGACGGTTTGTCAGACAGGAAGAAGAGGTTTGGATATGTCTACGATGGTTGGCAATGGGAAAGGGACGAAGCAGGGTTCATCTGCATTCGTCGCGGACATCATGGGTGCTGTAACAGCGCGGAACGCGGGGGAGTTGGAATTCCTGCAGGCCGTGCGCGAGGTCGTCGAATCGATCGCGCCGGTGATCGAGAAGCACCCCGAGTTGCTCAAGGCCAGGATCGTTCAGCGGCTCGTCGAGCCGGAGCGGCAGATCATGTTCCGCGTGCCCTGGGTCGATGACAACGGCCAGGTCCAGGTCAACCGCGGCTTCCGCGTGCAGTTCAACAGCGCCATCGGCCCCTATAAGGGCGGCCTGCGCTTTCACCCCAGCGTGTATCTGGGGATCATCAAGTTCCTGGGTTTCGAGCAGATCTTCAAGAACGCCTTGACCACGACGCCGATCGGCGGCGGCAAGGGCGGCAGCGACTTTGACCCCAAGGGCAAAAGCGACAACGAGGTCATGTCCTTCTGCCAGAGTTTCATGACTGAACTGTTCCGCCACGTCGGCGAGGATACGGACGTGCCGGCTGGTGACATCGGGGTCGGGGGGCGCGAAGTCGGCTACCTGTTCGGCCAGTGGAAGCGCCTCACCACGAAGTTCACCGGCGTGTTGACGGGAAAGGGCATCGGCTGGGGTGGCTCGCTGGCTCGCACAGAGGCGACGGGATACGGCCTGATCTATTTTACCAGCCGCATGCTGGCGGACCGCAAACAGGACTGGAAGGGCAAGAAGGTCGTCATCAGCGGCTCAGGCAACGTCGCCATCTACGCCACGCAGAAGGCCCAGGAGTTGGGGGCCCGCGTGATCGCCATGAGCGACTCCAACGGCTACATTGTCGACGAGGCCGGCATCGACCTGGCTCTGGTCCGCCAGATCAAGGAGGTCGAGCGGGGGCGAATCAAGGAATACGTCAGCCACCGCAAGGAAGCGCAGCACTTCGCCGGCTGCAACGGGATCTGGACCGTGGCCTGTGACGTCGCTTTGCCCTGTGCGACGCAGAATGAGATCGACGCGGAATCGGCGCAGGCCCTCGTGCGTAACGGGTGCAGGTTCGTAGCCGAGGGCGCCAACATGCCCAGCACCCCCGAAGCGATCGAGGTCTACCTGAGCAACGACGTGTACTACGGTCCTGCCAAGGCGGCCAATGCCGGCGGCGTGGCGACCAGCGCGCTGGAGATGTGCCAGAACTCGATGCGGCTGGACTGGTCGTTTGCGGAGGTCGACGCGAAGCTGCACACGATCATGGACGACATCTACGACCAGTGCGTCAAGGCGGCGGACGCCTACGCCGCCAATGGCAACCTCATGGTCGGCGCCAACATCGCGGGCTTTACCAAGGTCGCCAAGGCCATGCTCGCGCAGGGCGTCGTGTAAGAGCCGGGCTGCGAAACTTGCGTACAAGGAAGCGCCGGTCCCTATCGACCGGTGCTTCTGCTTTTTGAGACTGATTGCAGGCGTTGGGCGCGTCGACCATACCGTAGCCGACGGCTATACTATCGTGACCAGAAGTTAGCGAGAGCTTGCCATGGGTCAGATCGACGCACAGCTAACGACGGGGCTGCCGGGCCTGGACCGGATGCTCAAGGGGTTGATCCCGGGCGACAACATCGTCTGGCTCATCGACGGCATCGGCGACTATGAGGCGTTCCTGCCGGCGTACTGCCAGGCGGCAGTGCGCCAGGGCCGGCCGGTCATCTACTTTCACTTCACCCCGCAGGGGCCGCTGCTGCCCGAGCAGCCGGGGCTGACCATCCATCATCTCGATCCCCGAGAGGGGTTCGAACAGTTCACCTGGCGGATTCACAGGATCATTGACCAGGCGGGCCGTGGGGCTTTCTACATCTTCGATTGCCTGTCGGACCTGGCTGTCGACTGGCACAGCGACCAGATGCTGGCCAACTTTTTCCAGTTGACGTGCCCCTATCTACTGGATATCGAAGCGATCGCCTACTTCGCGCTGCGGCGCAATACTCACGCCACGCATACGATCGACCTGATCCGGGATACCGCGCAGGTGCTGATCCACACATACCGCCTGCACGACCGGCTGTACCTGCAGCCCATGAAAGTCCAGCAGCGTTACAGTCCCACAATGCACATGCTCCACGCCTTTCGGGACGAAGACTTCGTGCCGGTGACCGATAGCGCTACCATCACCGAGGTGGTGAACGCCGCGCCTTGGGTAAACCTGGGACCGACCGAACAGCGGACGGGCATCTGGAACCGGACGTTCCTGGAGGCCGCGCACGCCTTGCACCCAGAGGACCGTCAGGAGCTGAACCATGTGCGCATGGGGCGGCTGTTCCAGCAGATGCTGCGGCGGGCCGTCTCGCGGGACGAACGGGTATTGCAGCTGCTTGAAAAGTACCTTACCCCGCAGGACATCCTGGAGGTCGAGCGGCGGATGGTGGGCACCGGTCTGATCGGCGGCAAGAGCGTCGGCATGCTGCTGGCCCGGGCGATCCTGCGGAACGCGGGCAAACGCTGGCAGGACCTGCTGGAACCGCATGATTCGTTTTACATCGCCTCGGACGTGTTCTACACCTTCCTCGTTACGAACGGCATGTGGTCGACCCGGCAGCGCCAACGCGATCCGAAGCGATTCCTGGAAGGCGCCGAGGCGGCGCGTCAGGGGATCCTGCGCGGCCGATTCCCCGACTTCATCGAGCAACAGCTGGGCAACATGCTGGACTACTTCGGACAGTCACCCTTCATCGTGCGCTCCAGCTCCCTGTTGGAGGACAACTTCGGCAACGCCTTCGCCGGCAAGTACGAGAGCGTCTTCTGCGTCAACCAGGGCCCGCGTCACAAACGTCTGGAAGACCTCCTGTCGGCCGTGCGAACGATCTACGCCAGTTCGCTGAGCGAGAAGGCCCTGCGCTATCGCGCACAGCGCGGCCTGCTGGACAAGGACGAGCAGATGGCCCTGCTGGTGCAGCGGGTCAGCGGCTCCCTGCACGGCCACCTGTTCTTTCCACACGTGGCGGGCGTCGGGCTGTCGTTCAATCCGTATGTATGGAATCGCGAGATCGACCCGGCGGCGGGGATGCTGCGGCTGGTGTTCGGGCTGGGCACCCGCGCGGTCGATCGCAGCGACGACGATTACACGCGCATCGTCGCGCTGAACGCCCCGCAGCGCCGGCCGGAAAGCAACTTCGACGAAGTTCGCCAGTACTCCCAGCGCCACGTCGATGTCCTGGATTTTGAGGCCAACCAGCTGGTTCAGATCCCCTTTCGCCAAGCCATCTCACACGCTCCGGATCTGCCACTCGACCTGCTCGCGCAGGATGATCAGGCAAGGACCCTTGACGGCGACGGGCACGATCGGACCCTGACCTTCGACGGCCTGTTCAGCCGGACCGCCTTCGTCCAGGACATGCGCGACATGCTCGCCTGTCTGCAGGAGGCCTACTCCTACCCGGTGGACATAGAGTTCACGGCGAATTTCGCGCCGAACGGGCAGTATCGTATCAACCTGCTTCAGTGCCGGCCGCTGCAGGTAAAGGGCGGAGGCTCGCTGGGGGAGCCCCCCCTGGAGGTTCCTGCCGAGAGGCTGTTGTTGCGCTCCGAGGGCGCCGTCATCGGGCGAAGCATCATCGGGCCGGTCGATCGACTGATTTACATCGTGCCGTCGGTGTACGGGCAGTTGCCCATCTCCGACCGTTACGCGGTCGCGCGAACGATTGGGCAGCTCGTCAACCTGCCCCGGCAGCCGGGGGCGGTGATGTTGCTGGGACCGGGTCGTTGGGGCACAACGACCCCCTCTCTGGGCGTGCCCGTAACGTTTGGCGACATCCAGTCGGTCTCGATACTGTGCGAAATCGTGGCGATGCGCGACGACCTGGTGCCTGATGTCTCGCTGGGCTCTCACTTCTTCAACGAAATCGTGGAAATGGACATGCTGTACCTGGCGCTCTTCCCGGCCAACCCCGGCAATGTGCTCAACGCGAATCTGCTGGCGGAGGTCCCCAACCATCTGGAGACCCTTATGCCGGCGGCGGCCCGCTGGGCTGACTGCATCCGCGTGGTCGACGGCTCGGACTTCGGCCCAGGACACCCGATCATCATCCATGCCAATGCCCTGCTCCAGCAGGTACAGGTGTACCTGAACCCGAAGTGATGTGATGGCCGCAGCGAAGGCCCCCGCCGCATCAAGGCCGAAAGAAAAGGACCCCGCCGCGCGGCTCGGACGCAGCGGGTGGCGAGGTCCATTGTAAGCCCGGCTATAGCCAGCAGTGACGGATGCTCATTGCCAGAGCATTGCCAGCGTATGTGGTTCCTGATTCTGTAAGCGTCACAGTAGCTCCTGACCAGAGCCCCCCAGCCGGCGCTCTGCTGAAGCGTGCAATTCTGGAGCGGCATATGACTGACATGTTTTTTGCCGCCCCCCCACGGCACATACAAGACCAACGGGTATAATGGAATCCAAACGAAGGAACGAGATGCCTACTAATAAACACGTAACCGCCGGGATATACAGATGTTGAATCACTGGATCGTCGCTTGCTCACACCCGGCACACCAGGAGCTGGCAGCGAGGCTGCGCATTTCACCGCTGGCCGCCCAGGTGATGTGCAATCGCTGCCTGACGGACTTCGAGCAGGCGAGGGCCTTTTTCGATCCGAAACTCAGTGATCTGCTGCCGCCGGGTGACCTGGCCGGCACGCAGGAGGCGTCGGACCTGCTGTTCGAGGCGATCCAGCAAGGCTGCAAGATCGTCATCTACGGCGATTATGACGTCGATGGCATCACGGGCACGGCTATCCTGTGGCGCGTCCTGAAAATGGCGGGGGCTGATGTCGACTACTACATCCCGCACCGGCTGGAAGAGGGGTATGGCATCAATGAGCAGGCCGTCCGGCAGATCGCCGCGGACGGGGCCGGCGTGCTGATCACGGTCGATTGCGGCGTTACGGCCTGCGATGAACTGCGGGTCGCCAAGGAGTCGGGCCTGCGGGTCATCGTCACCGACCATCACAGGGCCAAGGACAGCACACCCGACGTCGACGTGATCATTCATCCGCAGCTGAGCGGCTATGCCTTCCCGCACCTTTCCGGCGCGGGCGTTGCGATGAAACTTGCCTGGGCGATCGCCCAGCGATTCTCGCCGGGTTCGCGGGTCAGTCCGGAATTCCGGGACTTTCTGCTCGATGCCACGAGCCTGGCCGCCCTGGGCACGATCGCCGATGTCGTGCCGCTGCTCGGCGAAAACCGCGTGCTGACGAAGTTCGGGCTCGTCGGGCTGGCGAACTCGACCAACACCGGCATCATCGCACTGCTTACGGCCGCGAATCTGGCTGGCGAGAAACTGCACAGCGACCACGTCGGCTACCTGCTGGCACCGCGCCTCAATGCCGCCGGCCGGCTGGGGCACGCCGGATTGTGCGTCGAGATGTTTACCAAGGCTGATCCGGCGAGGGCGGTTGAGATCGCCACTTACTTGGAAGCCCAGAACCGCCAGCGCCAGACGATCGAAAAACAGATCGCCGGCCAGGCACGCCAGATGGTGCTGGATGCCGGCATGGACCGCGACGAGTTCAAGGCGATCGTGCTAAGTCAGGAAGGGTGGCACGCCGGCGTGATCGGCATCGTCGCGTCACGCCTGGTCGACGAGTTCTGCAAGCCGGTCGTGCTGGTAACGTTTGAGGCCGGCGAGCCGGTCGGCCAAGGGTCTGCCCGCAGTATTGAAGGTTTCGCCTTGCACCAGGCGCTGGACGGCTGCTGCGAGCACCTGGTCTCCTGCGGCGGCCACGAGATGGCAGCAGGATCTGCGCGTGCACCGCGACAAGATGGCGATTTTCACCGACGCCTTCCTGGAATACGCCGGCGGCAAGCTTCGTAGCGAGGACCTGGCCCGAACACTTCGCCTCGACGCCGAGGTCGACCTGCGCAGGTAACCAGCGGCTTGCTGGCGGAACTGAATCGCCTCGCTCCGTTCGGCCAGGCAAACCCGAAACCGCGCTTCGCCAGCCGATGGATCCGACTGAACACCGCACCAAAAATCGTCGGCCGGAATCAGGACCACGTGCAGCTGACCGTTACGGACGGTCGGACGACGCGCAAGGCGGTCGGTTTCGGCATGGCCAAGCGTCTCGGCTCGCTGGGCCTGCGCGACCAGTTCCGCCTGGCGTTCGAGCCGATCGCCAACGAGTGGAACGGCCGGACCAGCGCGGAGCTGCGGATCATCGATGCGCAGATTGCAGAATGAGCGGGCCGTGACCCGCAGGTGACCAGGCGATTCGGGGCATCACACTGGCAGGCAAGCTGCCAGTGGCACCCTTGAGAGACAGGTCTTTCAAGCCGGCTGGGAGGAGGCTGATATGTCAGAGAAGATCGCGGTTCAAGCAGATAAACGCCTCGGCGACTGCCCCCACTTCTGGGGGGCCTGCGGCGATGATTATCTTTTCGACTGGACCTTCCAGCCTGCGGGCGAATTCCTGTTGGAGGAGATTCACCGGACGCAATGCATCCGCTGGTTCCGCAATCACTACGCCCTGTCCAAGGCCATCACGCTGCCCGACGGGCGGACGGTCGAGCCTCTGACGCGGGATTCAGCCGGCAAGACGGTCTTCGATTTCAGCGGGGTCGACGCGGTGTACGATCGCTGGTTGGCGGCGGGCGTTCAGCCGATCGTCGAACTGGATTACGTGCCGCGTCTGCTGACCGGCGAGCACGGCGATCACTTCGGGCTGCCGACGGACATGGGCATCTGGCGCGATCTGATGCGAGACTTTGTTCGCCACCTGCAGGAGCGCTATGGCATTGCCCAGACCCGCCGCTGGTATTTCGAGGTGTGGAACGAGCCGGACAAATGGCCCCGCGATCGCTTCGACGAGTTCTTCCGGCTCTATGACGAGTTCGCCGCGGCGATGGAGGAGGTCGATCCCCAGCTGCGTTTCGGCGGACCGGCTGCCTACGTTGAGTTCATGGCCGAGTCTTTCATGCACCACGTGACCTACGGCACCAACCATGTCACGGGCCGGCAGGGCACCCGCACCGATTACGTTTCGTATCATCACTATGGCTGCAGCGGTCACACGCTTGGGTACTATCCGGCCCTGTTCCCATATGCGGAAAACATAGCGCACAAGGCGTACTGGCTCTACGAGGCATTCAAGCGTTATCCGGGGATGATCGACAAGGAGTTTCATTTCAACGAGTGGGGGCTGGTCAGCAACTTCGAACGGACGAGTTACGACTGGCCGGCGCTGGAGATGCGCAACAGCGAGTACACGCCGCTGTTCATGATGAAAATGGTGCACCAGCTGTTCACCATTGCGGACGCCAGGGAGGGTTTCCTGCCGAAGATCCTGCTTTATTGGGGCGGCGGATACGAGGCGGGCGTCGGCACGTTTGCCGGCAACCTCGCGCTGGTCACGGCTGGGCCGCTTGCCAAACCGATGCTTCGCGGGTTCCAACTGATGGCACAATTAGGCGATGTACGGCTGGCCTCGACCGGTGGCGCCGCGGGCCGGATGGTCGGACTGTTGCCGACGTACGGCGACGGGACGATCCGCCTGTTGGTGTACAACTTTGCCGAAGGTCCGGACGCAATCGCGGCCGAGACGAACGTCGGCCCAGCAGCTACTGTTGACGTTGAGGTCACCGGTTTGCGGGCAGAAGGCGCGAATGGCGCATACGCCGGGCCGGCCGAGGTAGAGATCACCCGCCTCGACCAGCAACACGGTAATGCCTATCGTCTCTGGCAACAGATGGGCAAGCCCAGGCAAACCGACGCCACGCAACTGGCCGAGCTGCACCAAGCCTCCGATCTCAACGTCGTCGAACGATTGCCGATTGAAGTGACTGCCGGCCGGTCAGTCTTGAAACTGGCCATACCGGCGCAGGGCGCCGCGATCGCAACGATCGGTCCGAAGGATACACGATTCGCCGTGCCGCACACGCAAGCGGATGACGCAGCGAAGGGCGGCGTCGATTTGCAGAACGTCATTCCCTGACAAAGACGACGGGGACAGAGACTCGACCGAAGCCGGAGACTGGGGTGCCACTGGCGGCTTGTCCGCCAGTGCGAAACCACATACACCGCTTGTGGCGAAGCCGTGTTTTCCGCTTGACCTGGATCGTTACGGCTGCTCCGATTCCAAGGAGATCCCAAGACTCTCCCACCGGTAGCCCAGGCCGAAACTGCCAAGCATTGTGGTGTCCGCCTTGCCGTCCTGCAGTCTGATCAGGCCGGGATGCACGCGGGACAGCGGCTCATTCACCGCAGGGAAAAACTGCCGGCCGCTGATCTCGACTCCTTTGACCGACTGAAGATGCGCGGCCAGGCTTACCGAATGGGCCAAACCAATGCTGGGGTTGCCCAGATCCTGAACCGTGCAGGCAAAGCCGCGCTGGGCGCATTCAGCCGCTGTCAGCAGCGACGATGAATGGCCCTTGCACGTCCCGAGTACCGCGCCGTTGTAGCCGAGTTTCGTTGCGAGCTTCAGGTCCTCTACATCCGTTAATGACTCGTCGATCAGAACGGGCTTGAGGGCGGCAAT
Source organism: uncultured Planctomycetota bacterium (assembly GCA_963787325.1). Taxonomy (GTDB): domain Bacteria; phylum Planctomycetota; class Phycisphaerae; order UBA1845; family JANYLN01; genus CAWBCK01. The sequence continues at coordinate 2,027,758 of CAWBCK010000005.1, read as the reverse complement.
CGGCGAGACATCGAGCGGATGCTCATGCAGATCACGACGGCAAGGCTGCTCGATATGGCGAATCGCTTCATACGTCTCCGCGTCCTTTTCCCGTACCTTATTCAGTGTCTCGACTATATACTGCGGCGACTCGCACTGCTCGTGCGGATCGATCGACAGCCACAGCCCTTGCAGCCCGAGTTTGCCATGCTCCTGCCGCGCGACCCTCGCCACGCCCAGCAATCGACTGACGTCCCAGGCCAGGTCCGTCCCGCGAAGATCGACCTTCAGGCAGTGCAAATGCTCGCGGCGAATCCATTGATCCAGCGATACGGGCAGGCCGTCCTTCGGGTCGTCCTCGCCGATCTCGCTTTCTGTCAGTTTGTCCCCTTCGCTGACCAGGTGAAATGCGTCGAGCCTGGCAGGCATCGGCTGCAGGATGTCGCTGAGGTAGGAGCCCTTGAATCGCTTGCCCAGATAACGGGATAAGTCCTTCTGCAAGTACGCCCGGCCGTAGCCGTTGTACGTATTGATGTTGTTGACCTTGCCAAAGGCGTCGTGCAACGCGGCATCGACCGGCGAGGCGCAATTAGGCTCGCCAGGCGAGGCATCGTCCCGGGCAGGTGCAGGTTGTTGGATAGAGCCTGGGCAAGATGCGAAAGTTCGTCGCGGGTGTCGTACCAGATGTCGATCGGGTGAGCATAGATGTTGTATTGGGTCAACAGCTGGGCCCACTCGTCGACCAGGCGCATCATCGCATGTTGCTTGAGTGGTTGACGGACTTGCGGATCCGGCCAGGCCCACGGATCGTGCAGCAAGGTGCCGCCCCAGCCTTCCGCCCGCTGGCCGTCGATCGTCTCGACCTCTGCGCGGACGTAGGCGAATGGCATCTCGTGTATGAGAGTCTGCCCCAGCTTCAGCGGCACGCGTGGCCCGGCCATCGTCACGCAGACGTCCATCGCAATCGGCCGAATGTCGCTCTGCATCGTAGAACCTTTCGGATGTCGAACCGTCGGCAAAGGCCAGCCGCCTGTGGCCAGCCGGTCGATTTGCAACGAGCAAGGATAGTCACCTATAATCGTGCATTCAACGTAAACCTAATCCCGTGAGTGACATATGCCTGAGATAATTCCGCCAGCATCACAAGGCCAGCCGGCCCCGCCGTACATCATCTGCGTCGACCTGCGCGATCAGCCGGTCTGCGTGGTCGGCGGCGGCAAAGTGGCGGCCAGGAAGGTCGAGACGCTGCTGGAGGCCGGCGCCAACGTCTACGTCATCGCCCAGGACCTGTGCGAATCGCTTGGCAGGCGCGTGGCGGACGCCGCCCTGGGCAAGCGGCTCAATTGGCACCAGGGCCCCTACCAACGCAACCTGCCCAGCGGACTGCGGCTGGTGGTTGCCTGTACCGACGATCGCGAGGTCAACCGCCAGGTCCGCGAGGACTGCCGGACAAGCGGGGTGCTCTGCAACGTGGTGGACGACCCGGAGTTATGCGATTTCATCGTGCCGGCGATCCGGCGGCTCGGCCGGGTGCAGATCGCCGTAAGCACAGGCGGGGCCTCGCCGAGTCTGGCGCGGGAGTTGGCGGATCATCTCGAAGCGGCGGCGCCGCAAGGCGTCCCGGAATTGGCGCAGTTGCTCTCGGAGATCCGGCTGGAAGTTCAGGGCCAAATCCTGGATACTGGTAGACGCAAAGAACTGCACGATTTGCTGTGCAGCGGTGAATCGCTGCGGATTTTGAAGGAAGCGGGCGAAGACGGATGGCGGCAATGGTATCAACGGCAGCTGGGGCGCTATCGGGCGTGATCCCGGGGCTCAGCGGGGTGATCCCGGGGGTCAGCGGGGCCGGCGGCGGGGTTATTCCCGGGGCTGGTGGGGTGATTCCTGGGCCGGATATAGGTCAGATAATATCGCTGTGTCTGGCCTTGGTGTGCCTGGCTACTGCTTCTATCGGGGCGTTCTGGCAGGCCGGTCGGAGGCGCGGAGCGGGCGCCAAATTGGCGCTGAATGAGCGCGAAGCAGGCACAACATTGGCGGCAAATGGGCGCGGAACAGGCGCGGAACAGGCGCTGGCGCCTGGCAACGCCCCGGATACGGTCCGATATTGGGTTTGGGCGTGGGTGGGGGCGGCGCTGGCCTGCAACGTGGTGCTGTTGCTTTGGCGGGGGGAGCAGACTGCACTGGGACTGGCCTTTGACGCACCGGTTCGACATGTTTGTGCTGCTGGGCAGCCTGGTTTCGGTGGTCGGGCTGTATGTGGACCTGCGGTGGCGGTGGCAGCTGACGGGGGCGGCTTTTGCGCCGCTGGCTGCGGTGCTGGAGATGGGGGCGTTTACGGGCCTGGCCGATTATGTGCCGGGGCAGGGTCCGCAGCCTAGCGGGTCGGTCTTTCAGATTCACGTCATCGCGTTCATGTTGGCGGCGGTGTGCCTCGTGGTGGCTGGCATCGCGGGGGTGCTGTACCTGGTTGTGGATCGTCGGTTGCGGCGGCACGGGCTGCTGGGGCCGGCGAGCCGGTGGCCCAGTCTGGAGGCGCTGGAGCGACTCAATATTCGTGCGGCGGCGCTGGGGTTTCCGCTGCTGACGATCGGGCTGGCGCTGGGGATGGTGCAGATCTGGGGTCAGCCGGATCGCGTCGCGTGGCTGACGGACCCGAAGGTGGTTTCGGCGTCGGTTGTGTGGTTGATCTATGCGCTGCTTTTGCATCTGCAGCATATACCGACGTTTCGTGGGACGCGGATGGCGTGGATGAGCGTGCTTTGCACGGTGGCACTGGCGGTGACGTTTGCGATTACGGGGTCGCATGGGGCGCGGCATCCTTAGGATGGCACTGGCACTGGCAGACAAGCTGCCAGTGGCACCCTCTTGGCTCGGAGTGACAAGTTGGGGACGGTCAGTTTGAGTACCTGGGACTGGTATAGGGTATGAGATTCCTGCTGTTAGGTTGCAACCATCGCACTGCCAAGGTTTCGGTGCGCGAGCGACTGGCCTTTGGGGCCCAGGAGCGGGCGAGCGCGATGGAGGCCTTTAGGGAGTGCTGGCCTGAGGCCGAGGCGGTGCTGCTTTCGACCTGCAACCGCAGTGAGCTGTATGTGGCCCGGCCGTTGCATCATCTGCCACGGGTGGGGGATCTGATCGAGTTTATCGGGAAGTTCAGCCAGACGGCGGCGCACGAGTTCATGGCGTCGCTTTACCATTACGAGGATTCCGATGCGCTGCGGCACCTGTTCCGCGTGGTCGGGTCGCTGGACAGCCTGGTGCTTGGCGAGTCGCAGATCATCAAGCAGGCCAAGGATGCGTTGGACGACGCCGTCAAGAGCGGGGCGGCGGGCAAGACCTTCCGCAACGTGTTTCAAGTGGCGCTGAACTGTGCCAAGCAGATCCACACGCAGACGGGGATCGGGGCGGGCAAGGTCAGCGTCGGCAGCGTGGCTGTCGACTTTGCACAGCGCATCTTCTCTCAGACTTGACGACAAGACGGTCCTGATGATCGGGGCCGGGGAGATGGGGCAGCTGACGCTTCAGCATCTGCTGCAGTTCAAGCCGGCGCGGACCGTTATCGTCAACCGGACACGCAGCCGGGCTGAGGAGATCGCTGAGCCGCTGAATGCCGAGGTCGGCGATTTCGAAAAACTTGCCGATCATATCGCGGCGGCGGACGTGGTGATCAGCTGCACCGGGTCGCCTGAGCCGCTGCTGACGGCGGCGACGTTTGAGCCGATCCCGGCGAAGCGGCGGTACCGGCCACTTCTGATCATTGATATCGCGGTGCCGCGGGATTTCGATCCGGCGATCAGCCAGGCGCGCAACGTCTACCTGTACAACGTGGACGATCTGCACGAGACGGTCGAACAGACGATCGAGGCCCGGAGGCAGCAGATCAGCGCGTCGGAGGCGCTGATCGACCAGGCGGTCACGCAGCTGCTCGACAAGCAGACGCAGCGACAGGACCTGGGGCCGACCATCTACGCCCTGGAGCAGCGGTTCCGGCAGACTGGGCCATGACGAGCTGAACTGGGTTCTGCCGAAGCTGACCGGCGACAAGGAACAGGACGCCGAGCTGGTCCGGCAGTTCCAGCATCGGTTGCTGGCGAAGATGATGCATCACCCTTCCAAGGCGCTGACGCAGCAGGCTACCAACGGCAGTCTCGGGTTGTATGCGCAGGTGTTACGCGAGATCTTCGATCTTCATGATAAGGCGCCGTAAACGGCAAAGACACGAAACCGGCCAATCGTCTGCCGCCATCCAGCTCTCCTCCTTTCCCGGCATAACCCGGATAAGACGTATTGAGAACCTCGCACTGGCAGACTCAGCTGCCAGTGGCACCCACTAACGGGAAGGCTTCGAAACGGATCGCAGGAACGGCCCGAATGCCGTCTTGCGTATGGGTATGCAGCACGGCTAGAAGCGGTTTTGAGACCTCGCACTGGCAGACAAGCTACCAGTCGGCACCCATAATGAGGAGGTTTGGAGATGGGTACCAGAGGATTGGCAGCGAAGACGTACTGCGAGCCCATGGCCCTGCCCGGCAGGGCCATGCCACGCCGGATCCTGGCAGGCCGGCACGCCATATCTGGATTGAGTCCGTCTGGAGTGCCGGCCGTGGAGCATGGGAAGCCCTGTATGAGCAGTCGCGCTGACGTGGCAACGAATACCGATACATCGCGGGTGCGGACACGCCTTCTGAATGGGCCGGCGCATCTGGTCGCGGCGGTGATCGCTATCGCGTCGGCTTGCTGGATCTTTGCGGCGTCGCCGCTGGCGTTCTACTCCGGTGTGATCGACGGGATGGCGGCGCTGGGGATTGTTGCGGCTGCTTCGGCTTCGGGGCTTTGGCTGGTGTGGGCGACCGGCAACGGGGACCTGCCGGTGCGATGGCAGATCGGCCTGGGGGCGGGGTTCGGGCTGGGGATGCTGAGCCTGGGGATGCTGGCGGCGGGGCTGGCTGGCGAACTTGGCAGGCAGTCTGTGGATCGTCATCATGCTGGTGCTGGGGGCAGCGGGGCTGGCGGCGGTGTATCGGCTTGGGCGGATTGCTGGAAGCGGTCTCAAGAGCTCGCACTGGCAGGCAAGCTGCCAGTGGCACCCTCAAGACAAAGGGCTTGAAACGGCTGGAAGCGGTTTGAAAACCTCGCACCGGCAGTCAAGCTGCCAGTGGCAGACCCAAGACAAAACTTCCGAAACGACTGCCCGTCACAGGACGCGGACTCAGCCGGGCAACGCGGAGGAAGGCAGCGGTTCGGGGGATCTGTGGCGATGGCTTTGGCTGCTGATCGTGCCGGCGATCGTGCTGGGGGTGCTGGCGGCGACGGTGCCGCCGGGGCTTCTGTGGCACCAGGAGGGCAGGGGGTTCGACGTCCTGGAGTATCACCTGGGGGTGCCGAAGGAATGGCTCGGCGCGGGCAGGATCACGTACCTGGATCACAACATGTACAGCAACTTCCCGATGAACGCGGAGATGCTGTACATGCTGGCGATGGTGCTGTACGGCAGTCCGTTCAAGGCGGCGATCGCGGCGCAGATGATTCACCTTCTCCTGGGAGGGCTGGCTGGTTACGCGGCGTGGCTGATCGGGCGGGATTATTCGCGCAAGGCGGGGATTGTCGCGGGGATCGCGGGGGTTGCGTTTCCGTGGTCGATTTACCTGGGCGCACTTGCCTACGTGGAAAACGGGATGCTGTTTTACGGGCTGCTGGCGGCGGGGCTGTGCAGCCGGGCGATCCGCGATCCGTCGCAGCGAGGATGGAGCCGCGCGTTGGCCATGGGGGCGATGGTCGGGCTGGCGTGCGGGTATAAGTATACGGCGATTCCGATGATCGCCGTGCCGCTGCTGGCGATATGGTTTGTGGAAGCGGTTTCGAAACCCCGCACTGGCAGACAAGCTGCCAGTGGCACCCATGAGAAGAAGGTTTTCAAATGGGTGCCAGTGAACATTGCGGGTCGGCCGAGAAGACTGTTTATCGCGTTTGCTCCTGTGCTGGCGGCTGGGGTGCTGTTCGGCCCGTGGATGGGCAAGAACGTGTGGATGACGGGGAACCCGGTATTTCCGCTGGGGTACGGGGTGTTCGGTTCGCGGGTGTGGACGCCGGCGGACCAGGCGCGGTTCTGGCGGGCGCATTCGCCGCTGCCGGAGGAGCGGCCGATCGGGGCGCGTGCGGGGCTTCTGTGGCAGCGGGTCATCGCCGAGCCGCGGTTCGGGTATGTGCCGTGGGCGGCGGTTGGGATTGCAGGCTTGCTGGCGGCAGCGGGTTTGAAGCGGCGGCGGACGAGCAAGAACAGCCGGGACGGCGACGCGGCGGATAGAGGGTCGCTGTATCGCCGGGAGATTGTGATCTGGCTTTGCGTGCTGGGGCTGGAGATGCTTGTGTGGCTTTTCGCGACGCACCTGTTTGCGCGGTTTGCGAGCATCCTGTGGCTGCCGATGGTCTTTCTGGTGAGTATCGTTGTCGCGTGGGCAACGGAGCGGCGACAGGCCCGGCGAACCGTCGGCGGTACGCTGTGTGTAGTGGGGCTGGTGGTGTACCTGGTTGTGGGGCAAGGGTGGCTGCGGCGGCAATACAACGAGGTGTTCCGTCTGCCGGTCATGGATATCGTTCACGGGAATGTCAATCTCTTCCTGTCCGGCCGGATTCCTTCGATGAACCAACTGCTGTACATCAACGGGGACGGTACGGCGGAGCACCCGGGTCTGCCGGGGGACGCGAAGCTGCTGATGGTGGGGGATGTCAGTGTCTACTACGTTGACCGGTCGTGCGACTATTGCGTGACGTTCAGCCATAATCCGTTTGCCCGGGCGGTGGAGCAGGCTGGCGGGTCCGGGAAGCGGCTGCTGGGGTGGCTGCGCAGCAAGGGGTACACGCACGTCTGGGTGAACTTCGCGGACATGGGGCCGGTCGATCCGCATTTGAAGGGGAGTTTCCGGGTGACGCCGGAGCTGATTGCGCAGCTGGACCAGGCCGGCCTTAAGAGGCTTTACCTAGTACGCGGCGCCGGCGGCGGATTCGTGCATGGGATCATCTACGGGGTGCCGAAGGGGTGAATTGGTGATCGGCACGAAGGTCTTTCAGCGCAGAGATCCTTCGCTTTGCTCAGGATGACAACGCGGGAGGCGGGGCCGAGACGGCGGGAGGCGGGGGCGAGACGGCGGGAGGCGATCCGAGGGAGAATTGAGTCGGTCGGGTCTTGAGCGTACGTAATCCAGTTGTAGCGTGTCCCGGATCGAACAGACGCTGCCCGCAAGCGGGCAGGCTAAATGCGGCCGGATCGCTCGCATGATGCGCTACACCTGGATTCATCGTACTCCAAGTCGGGTGGAGCCGGCGGGGCGGCCACGTAGCCGCAGATCAACACTCGGGGAAAAAACGTTGCGTTTCGACAACAGGAAGCGCGTGGGCCTGCAAGGCAGTCATGGAAGCAGGCCGGGAGCGTGTTTTCCAATAACGCCAGTTTTGTGAACGAGTTATATCGACGTGAGCTGAACCCGCCGGATTGCGCCTCTTACCGATTGGCACGCAAGTTGCAGCGCGTTCCTGTTGCATCAGTCTTTCAGATCCAGTGGATGCGGCAAAGATGGCGCGGCTGCTTTTCCTTTCGGCCCTTTCAGGAGGAGGCTGCAGTTATGAAGACGACGCGGGATCTGCTCTTGGTGTCGGCTATGGTTGCGGTGCTGAGTCTGCCGGCGACAGCCCTGGTCATTCACAATCCGTGGATCAGTAATGACCGGGTGGCTGATCTGCACAATATCAACACGATGGCGGCAACGTACGTCAACGCCTACACGCCGGACGGGGTGGTGCCACCGGCATCCGACCAGGATAAGGCCATCAACATTTACAATAACCAGAAGCGACGCCTGTATCACTGGGCGGATGAACCGCCTTCGGTCGGGGGCAATGTCATCGGCGATCCGACGTATAACCACAACGTGTTCGGCTGGGCCTTGTGCGGTCGGCACGGTGCGATGGGCATGACGATCTCGCGGTACGCGGGCTTTTCCGACACCCGTAATGTGGGGGTTACCGGCCACAACATTTACGAGGTTTACTACGACGGTGGCTGGCACCTGTTTGACACGATGACGACGATGTACGTGTTCACCAAGACGACCCCGCCGCATGTCGCCTGCCTGGCGGAGATCTCGGCGGACCACTCGATCATGCTCAATGCCGTGGCGGACGGGCGGGCCTGCCCGGGGTACCTGCTGTGCGGCGATACGGCGGACTGGTACGTCGGCGCGGCGGATCACTGGAGCGACATGGGGCATACCGTGCAGCAGACGATCTGGAACGGGAACATGGATCTGCGGAGCGGGCAGACGTACGAGCGGACATGGGAGGCGTGGCAGAACCAGTGCCCTACGCCGCGGACCAATGCCGATTCCGATCCGGGGCTCGATCCGCCGTACCATCACGAGAGCCAGCACGACTGGAAGGATTACGTGAATTATCCGTACTGGGAACCGTATGGCGTGGTCATCCCGTACGTGCACTCCTCGAAGACGACCTATCGGCGGTGGTCGAACGGCACGGATACGATTACGCCGGACTTCCGCAGCGGGGCCTATCAGGACTTGCTCGAGCCGACCAGTCACGACATCGCCAGTTACTATACGGACGGCCTGACGCCGGACCTTCATACGGCGACGGTCGGGACCACGGCGGAGGCGATCATCAAGATCAGCGTGCCTTACTACCTTACGGACGCCAGTTTCAGCGGAGACTTCGTCAAGACGAACAGCGGCGACGTGTGCAACGTGCAGTTCTCGACGAACGGTACGACATGGACGACGGTCTGGACGGCAAGCACGCTGGGCACGACGACGGTAACCAACCAGTCGCTCCGCAGCAATATCTTCGCGAAATGGCAGACCTGGTACATCAAGGTTCAGCTCAAGAGCAGCGCAGCGGTGACGGACGCCGGCGTGAGCAACTTCAGCGTGGTCACAACCTTCGAACACAACAAGGGGGCGATGGCCTACCTGGACAAGGGGGTCAACCACCTGACGATCACGTGCGACAATCCGGAGGACCTTGGGAGCAACTGGCGGATGAAGGTCACCTACAAATGGAAGGAAAACAATGGGGCCGGCTGGACGATCGACAAGACTTACGTCCGGCATATCGACACGAGCCCTGCCGACATCACGGTCACGACCGGCGGCGCGAAGGTACCGCGGACGGAGTCTATCCAACTGCAACTGGTGCCGACCCCGGCGCCGGACTCGACGGCACCGTCGTCTGTTACAGATCTGCAAGGCAGCGGCACGCCGGGCCGGACCAGCGTCCCGCTTACCTGGACCGCACCGGGCAATGACGGGACGGTGGGCGAGGCCATCGGGTATGATCTGCGGTACAGCACCAGCACCATTGACGCGGGCAACTTCGGTAGCGTGACACAGGTCGCCAACGTCCCGGTGCCCCGGCCGGCCGGGGCAACCGAGTCGTTCACGGTCACCGGCCTGACACCCAGTACGATGTATTACTTCGCGATCAAGGCCTTCGACGAGGACGGCAACTATGGAGCCATCTCGAACGTCGCCACCGTTACGACGAGGGATGCCGATCCGCTGGCGCCTGAGGCCGTCACGGACCTGGCTGTCGCGACGTCCGCCACGCTGGGCAATTACACGCTGACCTGGACGGCTCCGGCGGATAACGGCAACGGTTATGTCGCCACTTACGATCTTCGCTATGCGACGAGTCCCATCACTGAGGAGACCTTCGCCAGCGCCACGGCGGTCGCGGGACTGGCTTCGCCGAAGAGCCCTGGCAGCGGTGAGGCGTTTGTGGCCACGCAGCTGGCGACGGGCACGACGCTGTACTTCGCCATCAAGGGTGCCGACGACAGCGGCAACTGGTCGGGGCTGTCGAATGTTCCCACGGCCCGCGAGGTGTTCGGCAAAGTGACGTTCCAGAATGGCCTGAACGGCTACAGCGGCGCGCAGGATTCCTACATGAGCGCGGCTGCCACCACCACGACCTATGACGGCCTGGAATACCTGCAACTGTGCGGCTTTTCAGACAGCACGTGGACCAACCAGAGGCGGCCGATTTTGAAGTTCGACATGACGAGCCTGCCCACGGCTGCGGTCATCACCAAGGCAACCTTGTACGTGTACAGTTACTCGAATGAGCTGCATGATGAGACGGGCGGCGCTTACGGCGCGTACCATGTCTACCATCCGTGGTCGGCACCAAGCGTCTGCTGGAACAAGCCATGGAGCGACCATGGCGGCGGCGACACCGACAGCACGCCCGACACCGAAACGGCCAAGCAGACCACCACCAACGTCTGGTACGCATTTGATCTGACCGACCGCGTGCAGCAGTACATCGCCAGTCCCGGCGATAACAATGGCTGGGTGATCAAATGCACAAACCCCGGCCTGCACAACCAGGACTGGCTGTATGCGTGCGAAGCGACGGCCGACATCAGTCTTCGCCCGAAACTGATTGTCACCGACCTGAAGACCGGCGACGTCAACGGGGACGATCTGGTGAACGTCGGCGATCTACAAGCCCTGGCGATTGCGTGGGCGAGCACATGCGCGACGGCGCCGCCCGGCAGCAACTGGGACTCGTGCGCCGACTTCAATAATGACCGCTACGTGAACGTTGGGGACCTGCAGATACTGATTGCCAACTGGGACTCGCAGTCAGATTAATCGCATGTTCGGCTCCTGCACGGACCTCAAGCGTAACTATGACGCTTTGCGTGGAACGCTACGCATGGCTTGAGAGCGCTCTCAGATACGCCAAAGAACACGAACGCCGCGCGGCTCCTTCGGGCCAGCGGCGTTTTGCTTTGCACCTTCAAGCAGTCGACATTTGTCGGGATTTCGGTATGCTCGAAGCATGGCCGGCGTGCAACGGGTGATCCTGGCCGGGCCTGCCTTGCGCGAGAGACGGAACCTGCATGACCAAAAGAATTGCCTCGCAAACGATAGCGACCCGAAGCGACAGACCGACGGAGAAGTGCCAGGCCGCAGCCGGCACGGGGGGGCTTATGTCGCTACGGCCATTGCCGTCCTCTCAGGGGTGCTGATCTTTGCCGCATCGCCGATGGCGTTTTACTCCGGGATGATCGACGGGATGGCGGCGCTGGGGATCATCGCGGCGGCATCGGCGGCCGGGCTGTGGCTGGTGTGGGCGAGCGGCAACGGCGATCTGCCCATCCGCTGGCAGATCGGGCTTGGGGCGGGGTTCGGGCTTGGTGTGCTCAGTCTCGGCATGTTGCTGCTGGGTCTGCGCGGACACCTGGGCCAGCGGCTGTGGGCGGTCATCATGGTCGTGCTGGCGGTAGCGGGGATTGCGGCAGTCTACCGCCTGGGCAGGATGGCGAACCGGCGCTCGCTGGTCGCCACGGAGGAGTTCGGCGAAGCGCAGCAGGGTTCGGCAGGTCGGTGGCGATGGCTGTGGCTGCTGATCGTGCCGGCCATCGTGCTGGGAGTGCTGATAGCGACCGTGCCGCCGGGCATGCTGTGGGCGCAGGAAGGGCACGGCTACGACGCGCTGGAGTATCATCTGGGCGTGCCCAAGGAGTACTTCTTCCTGGGGCGGATCGAATATCTCGACCATAACATGTACAGCAACTTTCCGATGAACGCGGAGATGCTGTATCTGGTCTCGATGGTGCTTTACGGCAGTCCGTTCAAGGCGGCGATCGCCGCGCAGATGATTCATCTGCTGCTGGGGGGGCTGGCGGCGTATGCGGCGTGGCTGATCGGGCGGGACTATTCACGCAGGGTGGGTATTCTGGCGGGCATCGCGGGGGCGGCCTTTCCCTGGGCAATCTACCTGGGCGGGCTGGCGTATGTCGAGAACGGCATGGTGTTTTACGGCCTGCTTGCCGCCGGGCTGTGTAACCGGGCGATACGCGATCCGAGCGAGCGGAGCTGTTTCCGCGCGCTGGCGGTGGGCGCGATGGTCGGCCTGGCATGCGGATACAAGTATACGGCTGTGCCGATGATCGCCGTGCCGCTGCTGGCGGTCTGGTTCGTATTGAGTATCAGAAACCGGCCAGCGAGGATCTCCAACGCTCTGATCCCCCTGCTGATCGCCGGCGCGTTCTTTGCGCCGTGGCTGACCAAGAACCAGCGGATGACTGGGGATCCGGTGTTCCCGCTGGGCTACCATGTGTTCGGTTCGCGCGTCTGGAACGACGCGCTCTATGCGAAGTTCAAGGCGGGCCACTCGCCGATTGCCTCGGAACGGCCGATCGAAGCGCGTCTGGCGAAGTTCGGGCAGCGTGTCATCGGCGATCCGCGATGGGGCTATGTTCCGTGGGCGGCTGTGCTGCTGGCAGGGTTGCTCGCCGTACGACGCCGGATGGCCTATGGCAGGGAGATTCGGGTCTGGCTGGCGGTACTGGTGCTGCAGGTGGGTGTGTGGCTGTTTCTGACACATCTTTTCGCGGTTCGCGTGTGTCATGTGGGTGCCGCTGGTCGTGGTGCTGAGCGCCGTTTCCGCATGGGCCATCGAGCGGCGGACGGTTCCGGCCGGGGAATCGGCTGCGAGGATCTCGACATCCGTCGCTGGGGGACGGGGCTCGCCGGGCAGGGCCGGCATGATCTTGTGTCTGGCGGGTCTGGTTGTGTATCTGGCCACCGGTTACGGCTGGCTTTTGAGGCGATACCGCGACCAGCTTTACCCGACGGGCCGGCAGCTGCCGGTGCATGGCAACATCGAACTGTTCTTCTTTGGACGGGTTCCCGGGTATGAGTACCTGAGGTTCATCAACGGCGACGGGCAGAACGATCCCGGCCTGCCGGAGGATGCCAAGGTGCTGATGGTGGGCGATGCGAGGATCTTCTACGTCGATCGACCGTGCGACTACTGCGTGGTCTTCAGCCGGAATCCGTTCGCTGAGGCGGTGGAGCGGGCCGATGGCTCGGCCGGCGGGGTGATCGCCTGGCTGCAACAGCAGGGCTATACGCATGTCTGGGCCAACTTCGCCGAGATCGACCGCCTCGCCCGCACTTACGGCATGGCGCCGCAGATCACGCCGGACCTGTTTGTACGGCTGGAAAGGGCGGGGCTGAAACGTGTTGACACCGCGACGATGCCCGTGAACGGCCGCAAGGAGATTTACGGCATCCTGTATGCCGTCCCCAAGTCATAGCCCGTATATAACACGCGTGGCACCGGTTGCCCGATGCCACGCCCCGCCGATCAGAAACTCGTGCGACAGCGACTTATTGCGCCATCGCCACCGCGCTGCGGCCGACCATCGTCATCGGGCGGATGCGGTCCATGGCGTTCAGCCACTTGTGCATCACCACGACGAGGCGCGGCTGGGACAGATGTCGAATATCCGTATGCATGCTTTCCAACGTCCGGCACCAGGCGAACCATTGCAGTGACATCAGGTCGAGATCCGCCAGGCTGGTCGACACGCCATCGGGCGGCGTCGCCGGTTGGCATGACGTTTTATGGTTGGCGGCAGGGCCGGGCGTTACGGCCTCGCGGTTGTGGCTGCACAGGGGCCAGCCTACGGTCGTCCAGGCCAAACTATCGTCGCTGCGCGAGGTACGGTGCTGAACGTCGGCGACAACGGTCCGGACAGTACTGGCATCTGCGATCGCCGGTGTCACAGGAGCGGGCTCGGCGGGAAGTCTGCCGATCTTCACCGGACACTCCCAATCGAGGTTATGGCCCTGGGGGACTGCATGCCGGAAGGGCAGTTGTGCGGCAGCCGGCACGACGGTGGCCTTCGGTGTGTCGTTCTGCGACACAACGGCGTCCTGCGCGGTGTCCTTCGCCTGGGCGACGGGGGCACTGGGCTGGCTGGACGGCGAGGGCACGGCCGCATGCGTGGCGGCATCCTGCGACGGTTCGGGTGCCTTGGCCATGGCCAGTCGTGCGTTTGCCTTTTCGAGGGCCTTGCGTGCCGCAGGGAAGTTCGCACGGATGCTCAGCGCTTCGTTGAGGGAGGCACGAGCGGCTTCGACCCGGCCGGCCGCCATCTGCATGGTGCCGAGGTTATACCGGGCGATATAGTCCGGCCCGACGGCCCGCAGATTGGAGAACGCTTGCGCATCGCGCCCCTGGCGCACCAGGGCCAGTGCCATATTCATGCGAGCGCGTTGATAGCCGGGTTTGACAGCAAGGGCCTTGGTCAGTGCCGCCTCAGCTGCCGGCACATCGTTGTCAGCCAGACACGCGAAGCCGAGGTTGTTCCAGACCACCACGGACCTGGGCTGGAGTTTTGCCGCCCTGGTCAGCGTATCCCTGGCCAGGCGGTACTGTGCTGTTTTTATGTAGCACAGGCCCAGCCGGCCGTAGGCGGCCTCGAACCGGTCGTTGAGTTCGATCGCCTTGCGATATTGCTCGATAGCCAGGGGGTATCGGCATTGCTTCTCATAGAGGACCGCCGCAGAGAAGTGCGTCACCGGAGCGAGCTTCGGCTCGGGCCGGGGCGTCTCCTGCTCGGCGTTGGCTCGCGCGGCCATGCGCCGGGACGCCTCCTTCCAGGCTGCCAGGGGGTCTTTGGTCTGGCTATTGTTCCTGGCGAGATCCCGCGGTGCCCTGGCGTCAGCACAACCGGTGAGCAGCAACCCTGCCAGCATCAGCAGTGCGACCGGCGTTCGCCCGTTGACAAAGAAAGTACTCATTGCCCGAAGCCTCCGTTGCCGCCGCCCTGTGCGCCCATGCCGAAGCCGCCGCCGGAACCAGCACCACCGCCCTGATTACTGCCGGCGGCCGCGGGAGCCTTCTGGGCTTCCATCGCCTCGGCTGCGTTGAGGCCCGCCGAGGCGGGCATTGCGGCCCGCACGGAGACGCGGTCCATATCGACCCCGGCCGAGGCCAGGTAGGTTTCGAGCCGGTTGATTCGGGCATTGACGAGCCTCTGGTTGGTCAGACGCGTCGTGTAGCGCAGTTCGCCGCCGTACTGCTTGAGGATTTTGACGAGCCGCTGGAGTCTGTGCCCGGCCAGTTCCGTTGAGTTCGGCGGAGGGCCCGGCGAAGTCGATGTCGGCGACCGCCATGTCGGCCGAGGCCGCGTTATCGACCATCCTGGTGAAGGATTTCTGCATGGGGCTGGGACAGTTCGACTGGCCCTGGGGGGGGGCATTCAATCGTTTTGGCAGGTCCTGACACCCTGCAATCATAGCCACGGACAGACATAGAACTGATAACCGCTTCATACGAACGCCTCCTTTACAGGCGGGACCATGGCCCGACAATCAAAGCCCGAAACAATCCGGGCCGGGCCTTCAGCGCCTGGCGTTACCCTTGGTTTATTCGGTATAGTCGGAACAGCCCTTTAGGCCTTCTGACAGGTAGTCTTACATCCCCATCTGCACGTTTCCCAGACTGCGGACCAGTTTGAGCATGGCAGGCCCCCCCAGGACGATCATGATCGCCGGGAAGATGAACAGGATCAGGGGAGCCATGAGTTTGACGGCGGTCTTCTGGTGCGCTCCTCGGCGGCCTGACGACGTTTGGTGCGCATGGCATCGGCCTGGTTGCGAAGCGTCCTGGCAATACTGGTACCGAACTTTTCGGCCTGATTGACGACAGCCACCAGGGACTTGACCTCTGCCAGTCCTGTCCGGTCGGCGAGGTTTTCGAGGGCTTCGCTTCGCGGCACGCCCATCTGGGTTTCCATTGTCGCGATGGTCAGTTCCTCGGACAACTCGGGGTGAACAATCATAAGTTCCTTGGCGACGCGCTGGACGGCGGCATCGAGACCCAAGCCCGCCTCGACCGTGATGACCAGCAGATCGAGCCCATCAGGCAGGCCCTCGCGGACTTTCTCGGACCGCTGGCTGCAACCCAGCCACAGCCAGCCGTTAGGCAGCATGAACCCCATGCCGCCGAGAAACACGACCATGCCCAGGACTTTCTGGCCTGCCAGGCCGCCGGCAAAGCCCAGCAGCAGTGCTAGTAATGCGAGTACCACGCCCAGCACGGTCTTGCTGGCCAGAAAGATTGTCGCGGCCCCGTCAGAGCGGTAGCCGGCGCGGGCAAGTTTTTTTCGCAGCGTCGACTGGTCCTGCTGATTTTTGGGCATGACGGGTTTGGACAGGAACGGCGCAGCCTTTTTGACGAGCGTCTCGGCGGCGGACGTCTTCTGTGCGGCCCTTGCGGGCGAATCGTCCTTGCCTTCGGCGCGTTTTCCCGCCGCGCGGCGGAGGATCTGCATTTCGCGGTTGCGTTTCGAAGGCATCAGGCTGTAGGCGATCAGCCCGACGCTTGTGGCCAGCAAGAATCCCAGCATCAATACTTGCACGATACGTACCCCTTTTGCATCTTACCTGATCCCCGGCGGCATCGCCGTTGCCGACGAGCCGCCGTCTCGGACACCATCACACCTTGATGTTGACGATCTTCTTGATCAGCGCCATGCCCATCAGCATCATGCATATCATGCCGAACGTCAGCATCCGTCCCGTATCGTCATACAGCAGCACTTCGGCGTATTCTGTGTTGATGTAGTACTCGGCAAAGAAGACAATGATCGGCAGGGCGACCAGCACCCACCCGCTGAGCCGCCCTTCGGCCGTCAGCGCCGGACACCTGCCCGAACAGCTCGATCCGTTCGCGAATGACCTCACTGATCTTGTCGAGCACCTCGGCCAAGTCACCGCCCGTCTGACGCTGGATGAGCACGGCTGTTACGAAGAATCGGACGTCGAGCTGGTCGACGCGGTCGGCCATGTTGACCAGGGCGTCCTCGATCTTGACGCCGAGGTTCTGTTCGTGGAAGACGCGGCCGAACTCGGTACCCGCGGGGTCAGGCAGCTGGTCGCTGATCAGTCCGATGCCGCTGGCCAGGGAATGCCCGGCCCGCAGGGCCTGGCTGATCAGCTCGAAGACGTCAGGCAGTTGATGGACCAGCCGGTTGATGCGACGCTTGCGTTTCATGAGGACGTACATGATCGGCAGCAGGAAGACGCCGACGGCGATGAGCGCGGCGTACATGGGACTCACCTGCAGGGCGATCATGCCGACGAGGGAACCGACGGATGCGCACGCGAGATAGATGAGCATCCGGCTGGCCCGCCACTCCAAATTGGCCTGGTCGAGGACACGTTGGAGCTTGGGCACGAGGCTGAGTTTGCTGAGCAGTATATCGATCGGCGCCTGTTCCTCATTGCTTCGTCTGAGCAGGCTCTCGATCGCCTGTGCTTTCTTCTTATTCGGATTCGACTGATCGGTCAGCCGCTCCAGCAGTTTTCGCGCATTGCCGCTGCGCAGATCCATAAAGACCTGGAAGATGCCGAACGCCAGCAGCAGCGATCCGGCCAGCGGCAGCAGGATAAACAACCCGGTCTTGAGAAGTCCCGCCATTCCTTCGGCAAGCATGTCACTCCACCTCATCGGCCGCCAGCATGCGGCCTTCAAACAGACTCGGATCCAGATCGCACCCGGCCGCCTTCAGCCGGTCCAAGAACGACGGGCGCAACCCGGTCGCGACGAACCGCCCATAGGCCCGCCCCTTGGAATTAACGCCAATCTGCTCAAACTTGAAGATGTCCTGCATGGTGACGATGTCGCCCTCCATGCCGGTCACCTCGGTGACGGAGATGATCTTGCGCGGCCCGCCGGTGAGGCGCTGGGCCTGGACGATGCACGTTGATCGCGGAGGCGAACTGCTGTGCGAATCGCCTTGACGGGCAGTTCGAAGCCGGCCATCATGACCATCGTCTCGACACGCTGCACGGCGTCGCGGGTGCTGTTGGCGTGCATCGTGGTCATCGAGCCGTCGTGGCCCGTGTTCATGGCCTGGAGCATGTCCAGCGTCTCCGGGCCGCGGCACTCGCCGACGACGATCCGGTCGGGCCGCATACGCAGACTGTTGATCAGCAGTTCGCGGATGCTGATGCGTCCCTTGCCCTCGATGTTGGGCGGCCGGGATTCGAGTCGTACGACGTGCGGCTGGCGGAGCTGCAGTTCGGCCGCGTCCTCGATCGTGACGATACGTTCGTCGGTCGGGATGAAGGACGAGAGGTTGTTCAGCAAGCGTCGTCTTACCAGAGCCCGTGCCGCCGACGACCAGGATGTTCAGGCGGGCCTCGACGCACGCCTCGAAGAACTCGACCATCTCCGGCGTGCACGACTTGAAGCGGACGTAATCGTCCCAGGTGACGCGGGTCGTCGGCCGAATCGCCGAATCGACATGCTCGGCCCGTCGATCGCCAGCGGCGGGATGACCGCGTTGACACGCGAGCCGTCGGCCAGGCGAGCGTCGACCATCGGGCTAACTCTCATCGCACCGGCGACCGACCGCGCTGACGATCTTGTCGATGATGTGCATGAGGTGCGAGTTGTCGCTGAACTGGACATCGGTCATCTCCAGCCGGCCCTTGCGCTCGACGTAAACCTGCCTGGGCCCGTTGACCAGAATATCGCTGATATTCGGGTCGGACAGGAGGACTTCGAGCGGTCCCAGGCCGAACGTCTCGTCGAGGATCTCGCTGACGAGCCTCTGGCGTTCGGTGAAATTCAGGACGGCCTGTTCCTGGTCACACAGTTCGACGACCAGTTCCTTGACCTGTTCGCGCGTCTCCTCGTCATTCTGTTCGCTGATTCGCGACAGGTCGAGTTTGTCGACGAGTTTGCGGTGAATGCGGTTTTTAAGTTCGTAGAACTGATCCAGGCGTTCGCGGTTGACGCGTTTCTCGCGGGGCTGGCCGGGGCGCTCGGGGGTAGCGACGGCGGTCCCTCCCGGGGCCTTGTTGCCGGCTGGCGCGGGGGTGCCCGGGCGCCCGGGCGCGGCATCATCTGTTTGCCTTCACCGAGACGCATGGGCGTAGCTTTGCCGGGCTCGATGCCTGTACCTTTGAATCGGCCGAACACGCACGGTCTCCTTTCCGCAACTACACGGTTACAGGACGTCCGTCATCCGGAGGGAACAAAAGGGTCTCCTGCTCGCCAGACGCCTGGGTTCGTCTCTGCATGCGAAACGCCACAGTTCGCAGCTATCTCTCATACTGATAATCTACGAACTTTTTGCCGGCTGTAGCGTCACTTTATGAACTTATCTGTTTATTCTTTCGGCGCATTAAAGATGCGGCTGAAGATGCCGTTGGCGGGCGTTTTCTTGGCATCGGCGGTGACAGGTGTCTCGGGATTGAGGCGGCGTGCGAGGGCCTCGATATCCTGGCGGCTCTTGGAGCGGGCGGCGGCCATGCACAGGGGTTCGCCCATGTTGATGCCGGTACTTACGCCCTGCCAATCATCGCTGATTGTCGCAAAGAATTTCTGGTTGAGCGTCGTCTCGACCTGTTCGACCTCCAGGGAGCCGTTGTCCTTGCCGTCGCGATTGCAGATCAGTTTAAGTCGCTCGAGGTTGTACCCCTGGCGAGACAGTTCCTGGATGATACGGTCGGTATTACGGACACTGGGCACTGTGAGCTGCAAGATCAGCAATACTGCGTCGGCCATCTCGAGGACGACACGCCCCCCCGAATCGTAACGCATCGGGCCGTCCACGACTACAAACTCGTAGAATTCCTGCAACGCCGATAATACGGACGCTGCATGAGCAGCGGTGATCTGTTCGGCCTGGGCAAACTGCTGCGGCCGGGCCAGCACTTCGATCCCCGTCGAATGTTTGATTACGGCCTTTTCGATCATCTGGGGATCGAGTTGTTCGGGCGTATCGCACAGGTCGGCGACACTGAAGTTCGGCTGGAGGTCCAGGAAGGTAGCGACCTGGCCGAATCGGAAGTCGAGATCGACGAGGGCGACCCTGCCGGCTTCCTGCTGCGCCAGTTCGACGGCCAGGTTGACGGCGATCATGGTGCTGCCGACACCGCCGACGGTGCCGATAACACTGATCAGTTGTCCGTGCTGGCGGCGGGCAGGCTTCTGGGCCACCATCTTATTGAGGGCGACTTCGAGTTCCTCGCGCTGCAAGGGCTTGGTCAGGAACTCGCGGAAACCGGCCCGCATGGCGGAAAGGATGACGCTACTATCGGTCGAATCGCTGATTGCAAAACACGGCAGATCGGTGCGTTCGCCGAGCAGTTCCTTCGTAGTCTCGAGGACGGCCTCGGGGAATGGATCGAGGTGCACCACCAGCAGATCCACGGGGAAGCGCTGAACGGCTTCGGCCAGAAGCGCCGGCTCGTCGACCTCGGCCACGATCTTGATGCCGTCGAAGGTCAACAGTTCGCCGCGCAATTGCGGACCGTATTCCTCGTCCGCGTTGAATAAAATCAGGCGTAGCGCCTGAGCCATAATCTCGCCGCCCTTTTATCACCACTACGTCATCTGGGTACCCAGCGTCCCCAACCGCAACCACTGGACCGCCCGCATTCATAGAGCTTCGTCTCCGGCAATATCGGCAGGAAAAGCGGGGGGATTCTGCTTACTCGCAAGAAACACCAGCGAGATATCATTCACGATCGAGTTATCAGCCCCTGGCGCGTCTCCTATGATCTGACGGGCTGGCAATAGTGCCTCGCCCAGAGGTGGACCATGCACGACGAGCCATCTTCGAACCAGCCGGGCGATCAGGAGGAGCACCTGGGGCAGGTATCCGCGCGGGAACGTCAGCAGATCGAGCAACGGGTCTTTCCCAGCGCTCTGATCGTCCACGAGGCCATCCGGCAGGAAGGCCAGGAGGAGCTTGAACGCGGGCCGGTTGCGCTGGTCTGGTCGGGCCTGGCGGCCGGTCTGTCGATGGGGTTCTCGCTAATCACACAGGGTCTTCTGCAGGCTGGACTGCCCGATAAAACGTGGCGGCCGCTCATTGTCTCGTTGGGTTACAGTACGGGGTTTCTGTTCGTCGTGCTCGGGCGGCAGCAGCTGTTTACGGAGAACACTCTGACGCCAATTCTTCAGCTGCTGAGCCGACGGAGTTTGAAGGTACTACGGCAGGTCGTGCAGTCTGTGGGTCATCGTTCTGGTCGCGAATCTTGTGGGGGCGTGGATGATCGTGGCGCTGATCGGCCACACGGACGTGTTCGACCCGAAATATCATGAGGCTTTCGCTGCTTTGGGATACCGGCAGGCGGAGGGTACCTTCTGGTTGATTCTGCTGCGGGGGATTATCGCCGGCTGGCTGATTGCCCTGATGGTGTGGCTCCTACCGGGCTCACAGGGGTCGCACTTCTGGGTGATTCTTGTGACCACATACCTGGTAGCCCTGGGGAATCTGACGCATGTGATCGCGGGCTCTCTGGAGGTGCTGTACCTGGTAACGACCGACAGGATGTCATGGGTGTATTTTGTTGGTGAATATTTCTTGCCGACGTTGATCGGTAACGTCATTGGCGGGGTGGCGCTGGTCGCCGTACTGAACCATGCGCAGGTCGTCACCAGCAAGCGGAAGGGGTGAGCCCTAAAGCGTACGCAATCCAAGTGTGGCGTGTCCCGGATCGAACAGACGCTGTCCGCAAGCGGGCAGGCTAAATGCGGCCGGATCGCTCGGCATGATATGCTACACCTGGATTCATCGTGCTCTAACTTTGCAGGAACGGCTTATGGATTCCCCGCAGGTCTTTCTGCGTAGAGATATTTCGCCTTGCTCAGGATGACAACCCGGGGGACACGTCTGGCATGCATACGTTGAAGTTCTTTCCGCGCGGAGATCGTTCGCTTTGCTCAGGATGACAGTATGGGGGCGCAGGGCGAGAATGCCGGGGTTTCAGCAAGCAACCGGCCAGCCATGCGGGTGGGCATGGCTGGCCGGCGAAAGAGTCCCCATTGACGGTCGTCGAAAGCGATTGCTCCTATTCGATCAGGCGGACGGGGCGTCTGCTGCCCAGTTCCGCAAAGATGTTCTTGAGCTGCACGGAATACTCGTCGATCGTGCCGGCGGCGTAGAACTCCTCCCCGCCGCCCATCTCGGCAATGTCCTGCATGAACGGCCGGTCGGCCCCAACGCCGACACTGACGCAATAGAACTGGATGCCCTTGTCGACGGCCTCCTGGGCCTTGTCCAGCGCGTACTCCTTGCCCTTGGACGAGTCACCAGCGTGGCCCCACTTGGACACGTTGGCTTGGCCATCCGACAACAGGAAGCACACTTTGGCGGCGTTGGACCGGGCTCGTTTGCTGGTCAATTCGTCGATTGCCAGATCAATGCCGCCGCCGGTGTTGGTCCAGCCGTCGTAGTGGCTGGCCTGCATTTCGTCGAGCGTGTCGCTGATCCGGGAGTATTTCTTGGTGAGGTTATTCATATGATGCGCCGTCTCCCCAAAGATCTCGATGGAGACCTGGTCATCGCTTTCCTGATCGGCGATCAGGTCCATGCAATACTCGACGGCGTCCTTGACGGCCTGGAGGGGCTGCTCCGGGGTCAGTGCCAGCTGGGGGGTTTCGGCATATGATGGGCGCTGCTCCAAGAGGTAATTGACAAAGGTCTTCAGGCCGAAGCGGTACCGCCAGTCGCGGTCAGAGGACGCCATGTATGAATTCGACGCGGGCATGTAGTTGTCGATATATTCGAGCCACGAGCCACGGTCGAAGGGGTAGTCGACGAGCCAGATGAGTTCGCCGCTGGAGACACGGTCGTCGCCGTTGCCCTGGGTGTTCTGGGAGTGGCCGCCGCCTGCGCCTCTGCCTCTGTTATTGCCTCTGCTGTTGCCTCTGCCGCCTGCCAGTTTGCTCCAGAGCCCGCCGTCCTTGCCGCTGTCCCAGCGGGCCAGCCCGAGGGCCACAGCCACGCGGTACTTCCAGCCGCTATACCCGTCATCCGGGTCGCTTGTCAGCGCACTGACTTCCGCGTTCGAGTAGCCGACCTGTCGGAGCCACGATTGCAGTTCGCTGTAGGCACTGCCGGACCAGCTGGATTCGGGCAGGTAGATGAGGCCGGGGTCGTTACGGGGATCGTAGCCGGGCTCCCACGTGAATCTTCCCCATGTGATCATGCGGCCCCACGTCGGGCCCATCAGGGCAGGATCGAGTTTGGGGTTGGCGCCGCCGCGATTTCCAGGGTTGCCGGGGCCGGTGCCGTAGTCGTCGTTGATGGGGGGATTGCCGGGCGGCGGCGGGTCGATGCCGTTGCCGACGCCATTGTTGCCTTTTTCGATCGGCAGGCAGACCCAGATGTTCCACAGGTTGACGTTAGTCTGCCTGTAATTCTGGAGTTCGCTGTCGTCGTTCATCGAGCCGGACAGGTCGGCGACGACCGCGATGTCACGCGGCACGATCATCGCGGCGGCGCTGGCGTTCATATCCTTGTTCCTGCTGCCCCAGATGCCTGCGAACATCAGATTGACCGGCCCGTTTGGGGAGTCAGCGCTTAAGCGTACCGTGACCTTGACAGCTGTATGCACCACGCCGCCGGATGTGTAGTCGTAGCGTTGCCGACCACTATCGAAAACGGCATGACCAAAGTCGACGTCCCTGGCCAGGTCGATCGTGACCCTGCGGCCCTGGACGGGGTTGGCTTCGACGATGTCGCGGGCGGCATCTTCGGCCATTCGCTCGCTGAGGCCGGCCTGATAGTGGGTGAGTTTCGAGGCGGCGGCCAGGGCCGCGGCGTCGGCCGCTCGCTGGAGTTCGGTTCTGGCGATGTAGAGATTGCCCAGATCGATGGTCATGGCCGCGAAGCCGGCCATCAACGTACTGGCCACGGCGACGAAGGCGACCACCGCCGCCCGCCTGTCTGCCGGCAACCGATCCGTGAACCGGCGGTTCTGTCTCTGTATTCTCCTTGCCATGGTCGTCCTCCCGTCTGCCGGCCCAACGGCCCGGCCACAGTTTGCCCCCGTGACTGGACGCAGCCGTGGGGGATTTACCCTACAAGTGTGTTCCTAAAATACGCGTCAGGGGATGACCAGTGATTTGCCGGCTAAATTTCGGAAAAAGCGGAATAAGTAAGACTCTCATGCGGCAGCGGCAGCGAGGCTTGAACGGACGTTGCCTGCCAACGGGCTGACCGAATGCAGACTGAATGTTTTGCGCAACATGCTACGGTCGGCTTGAGAATGTCCCGTAAAACCACGCCGGGGATTGTCCGGTGGTCTTTCGGGTAGAGATCCTTCGCTTTGCTCAGGATGGCGACCGGTGAATGGTCCTTGCCTTAAAGCGAACCAGCCAGCCGTGCATTCGACAAGGCACGGCTGGCTGATCGATACGCCCCCAAGGACTATCGGACGAGAGGCTATTGGATAAGGCGGACGGGCCGCTTGCTGCCCAATTCGGCGAAGATGTCCTTGAGTGGACGGAGTACTCATCGATTGTGCCGTCGGCGTAGAATTCCTCGCCGCCGCCGATGTCAGCGATGTCCCGCATAAGGCTGCGATTGGCCTCGGCGCCGACGCTGACGCAATAGATCTGGATGCCCTTGTCGACGGCTTCGTGGGCCTTGGTCAGTGCCCAGTTTTCCCCGGGCGCGGAGTTGTTCATGTTGACGTTGTCGCGTTCATCGACGTTCGGATTGCCGTCGGTCATCAGGAACATCACCTTGGCGGCGGTCGGCCTGTGCGGGGGCCAGTCAGTTCGTCGATGGCCTTGTCGATGCCACCACCGATGTTGGTGGAATTATCGTAATAAACGGCCTGCATCTCTGACACGCGTGCGGCGATCGGGCCGTAGGACCTGCTGAGGTTCATCTCGTGCCGGCCGATCGTTGCGTAGTCTTCGAAGGAGACCTGGTCATCCGAGTCCATGTCGGTCAGCAAGTCCATACAGAAGTTGACCGCGTCCTTGACCGCCTGGACAGGCTGCTCGGGTGTCTTGGCCAGGTCCGCGCATTGATCGTGCGTCCGCCATCTCTCAAGCAGGTAGTTAACAAACGTCTTGGGGCCAAAGCGATATCTGAAGCTGCTGTTGGCATTGGCCATACCCGTATTGCCGGACGGCATGTACGAATCGATATAGCCGAACCAGTACTCCATGTCCTTAGGATTCTTCTTGGTCTCGCCGAGCGAGCCATCCTTGTAGGGAAAGTCGACGAGCCAGGCCAGTTCGCTGCTGGAAACGCGTTTGTCGCCGTTTCCATTGAGCCTCTTGCCCTTGGGCAGCGTGCTCCACAAGCCTCCGCTCATGCCGCTGTCCCAGCGGGCCAGCCCGAGGGCCACGGCCACGCGATACTTCCAGTAGCCGTTGCGGTCGTACTGGCTGCTGGTCAACGCGTTGATCTCCTGGGCAGAGTAGCCGACCTGCTGGAGCCACGACTTGAGGTCGTTATAGCTGCTTGCGGACCAGTCTTGCTGCTCGGGCAGGTATGTCAGCCCCGGATCGTTGGCGGGGTTGTAGTTGTTGTCGATGATCAGGGTGCCCCAGTTGTTCATCCGGCCCCAGGCTGGGTCCTGTCAGATCGGGATCGGTCTTGGGATCGGCACCGCCACGATTGCCCGGATTGCCGGGACTGGTGCCGTAGTCGTCGTTGATCGGGGGATTGCCGGGCGGCGGCGGATCGATACCGTTGCCGACGCCATTATTGCCTTTTTCGATCGGCAGGCAGACCCAGATGTTCCAGAGGTTGATGGGCGTTACTTTGTAATTTCGCAGCTGGCTGTCATAGCTCATCGAGCCGGACAGGTCCACTACGACGGAGATATCGCGCGGCACGATCATGGCGGTTGGCGCTAACGACCATGTTCTTGCTCTGGCGGCCCCAGATGCCCGCGAACATCATATCCACCGGACCGTTCGGGGAATCGCTGCTGAGGCGGATGTTGACCTTGACTGCCGTCGGGATGACGCCGCCGGCGACGTAGTCGTAGCGTTGCCGGTTGCTGTCGAAGACGGCATGGCCGAACTGGACGTCCCTGGCAGGGTCGATGGTAACTCGGCGTCCCTGGACGGGGTTGGCTTCGACAATGTCTCTGGCCTCGTTTTCGGCCAAGCGTTCACTGATGCCGGACTGGTAACGGGCCAGTTTTCCAGCGGCTGCCAAGGCTGCGGCATCGGCTGCCCGCTGTAACTCCGTACGGGCGATGTAGAGATTGCCCAGATCAATCGTCATGGCCGCAAACCCGGCGATGAGCGTGCTGGCGACGGCCACGAAGGCCACCACCGCTGCTCGCCGATCTTCTCCCCACCGTCTTCTCAACATACTCGATCCCTCCCCGTCGCCAGCGCCAATGGCGAGGCGACAACCCTCGCGACCATCCTTCTGGCCAGACTCAGCCTCAGGAGACCGCTATACGATAACCTTTATAATATGGTGGCAGCCAAAGCCAGTTGCGGCGGAGAGATTGGCACTTCAGGCGGAACAATAACTTCAATAATCAGATAAGAACGGCCGCGGGCCAGCCTGTCCGGCAGCCACGGCCGCAAAGCGACACGAAGAAGAATGCAAAGATGGACAACCGGCGCCCTGCTTTAACGGCAGCGGGGTGCCGGTTCCACCATCCGCTATCGAACGAGCGTCACGCGGCCGACCGTACCATATGTTGAGGCCGCGAACTTGGATGTCTTCACCCAGCTGTCGGTATAGCCCACCGGCTGAACCACGAGGCCACCGGCATGCCAGGAACTCTCGAGATCGACATCGACGAGTCGGGCGAAGAAGATGCCGGAGACGGCGTACATGCTGTTAGAACCATTGACCACGACGCCGCGGTGCAGGAAGAAGCCATAGACCTGGCCGATCTGCTGGGAGAGGGCCTTTTCCATCGCGACGGAGAGGCCCGGGTCGCCCGAGACCCAATAGATATTCGGCCCGGTCTGCTGCGTGTGCTCCACGTCATAAAACGTCAGTGTGGACGTGCCGAATGTCGTTGTCATCTGATTCGGGGTGATGCCGTAGGTAATCTGCATGACCACATCGGGCAGGCCCTGGCTGGCCCGGCCGACGTTCAAGACGCCGAAGTTACCGGAGCCGTCGTCGCCCAGGTCACCGCTGGCCAGGGTCCATTTCCAGGGATACATCTGCACCTCGCGTATGCCATCCGGCTCGACGTCGACGCCCCCGTTGTACGAATACTTGTCCGGGCCGTATCTCAGCATGCTGTAGTATCCCTGTTCCGGGATGGCAAACGGCATGAACTTTGTGCCGCTCATGTTGTTGAGCAGTTCGTAGCCGGAGAGGCGATCGTCGGCGGCAGCCCGGGCGGTTGCCGTCAGTGAGGTAGAGTCCTTGCCCCATATGCGGGCGAACATCAGCGAGACCGGGCCGTCGGCGCTGCCGCCGGTTCGGGCGGCAGTCACCTGGACGGCGTTCCAGGGCCCAATCGAAGACAGCGGCGATTCGGGGTTGCCGAAGTCGTGCCTGCCAAATGCCAGATCGGACGCGCGGAGCGTGAGGCCGTCACCTTGCACGGCGTTGTGCTCAGCGACCGCCTTGCTGCGTGCTACAGCAGCAGAGGCCAGGGTGCAGGTTCGCCCCGCGACGGCGGCATCGGTGAAGTAGACGGATGCTCCGGCGAGGGCAGAGGCGTCCGCGACGCGCTGCAACTCGGCCCGTGCGACGTACACATTGCCCAGATCGATAGTCAGCGCCGCGACTCCAGCCATCAAGGTAGCACTGACTGCGACCAGTGCGACGACAGCTCCTCGCCGATGCTCCCTGCAGATTCTGTTGAGCATGTTTGCTCCTCCCCCTTTTTTGCGAACACCGGCCCGACCACGGTCGGGCCAACCCGGGCAGTACACAGTCCGGGCCAATCGCTCTATTAGGACTTTATAAGATATGCCACGAGGACCGGCCAATAATTTTCCGTCGGCCGGAAGGTAAGGAAGATAAACGGTGTGTGACGGGCACCAGGGTCCGGATAATAATGCGGCTTGTAACGGAAACCGCCTGCCCTGCCATCGCGTCAGCAGGCCATCCCGAGCTTGTCCTTGCCGCAACCATGGCTGGTAAGCAGATAATCAGCGGTGGGCGCGGTCGGCGACGCTTGTTCGGACGGCTGCGACGACGTTTTCGGGGGAGGAGGTCTTGGTCAGATAATCACACGCTCCGGCTTGACGCATGGCGAGGTCCATGTCGGCGGCGGTGTACATCGACAAGCCGATAATCCTTGCGGCGGGCAGGCTTGCGAGGATCCGGCGTGCGGCCTGGATGCCATTGAGTTTGGGCATATTGGCGTCCAGAACGATTACGTCCGGCCGTAACTGCAGTGCGAGGTCCACGGCTTCGATGCCGTCGGCGGCCTGGGCGACGACTTCGATGTCGGGCTGGATCTGGAGCAGGCGGCGCAGGCCGTCGCGCACGACCGCGTGATCGTCCGCCAGCAATACGCGGATCTTGGGCACCTCGCCGGTGAGTTCGGCGGATTCGCCTTTGACCGGCCGTTCGGGGGGGCGTGCGCGGGTCGGGGCCGCCGGTTCGGATGGTACGGCTGCCTCGGAACGGGCGGGCGCCTGGAGGATGACGAGGGTGCCTTCGCCTGGGGCACTGTGGATTTCGAGACTACCGCCTGCTTTTTCGAGCCACTGGCGGATGATCGCAAGGCCACCGCGGGCTGGGCCGGCGTGCGTTTGCGGATCGAAGCCGAGGCCCTCGTCGGCGACGGCGATCTGGACGCGTTCGAGGCCCGGCACGAGTGTGACGGTGGCCTGGCGGGTACCGGCGTGGGCGGCGGACGTTGAAGAGCAGTTCGCGGACCGCATGGAAGAGGCCGACGCGGATTTCTTCGTTCCGGACGCCGGCCTGCTCGTCGGCGCTGACCTCGACGGTCAGGCCGTACTTGTCGTGCATCCAGCCGGCCACCCAGTGGAGCATCTGGATAAGGCTGCCGTACTGGAGGACCGGCGGATAGACCTGGGCGGCGAGGGATTGGAGGGGATCGCCGGACTGGTCGAGGAGCATGTCCACCTGTTGGAGAAACCGGTAGAGGCTATCGTCCTGAACGCGGGAGCGCGACAGCCCTGCGCGGAATTTGCCTTCCGGCAGCAGTCGCTGCAACTGGTCGTGCAGCTGGCGGGCTATGCGGTCCCTCTCCTGCTGCTGGGTGAGGCTGAGCTGGCCAGCGAGGCCACGCAATTGCGCGGCCAGATCGGCAACCCGCTGCTTGAGGGCCTGACTCTCATTCTCCTGTTCGTCTTCGATCTGCTTGTAGGGGGTGACGTCGCGCGTGGTTTCCAGGACGTATTCGGTGCCGTCCTTGTCGCGCAGCAGCACCATGCGGCTTTCGACGGTCAGTTGCCGGCCGTCGGCTGTGCGGTATCGCAGCTCGCCGATCCAGCGGCCGTCGCGCAGCAGGGAATCGCGAGAGTATCGCGCGGGCAACGGATGCTCCGCCTGAAGCAGGTCCGCGACAGGTCGGTTGGCCGCCTGCTGACGGGAGTAGCCGTAGAGGTGCTCGGCGCCCTGGTTCCAGTAAACGATTGGCCCGTCGAACCGCCAGACAAAGACAGCCTCGGCCATCTGTTCGAGCAATGTTGCCCGGCTTTTGAGCATCTCGGGGCTCGGCGGGGCGGCACCTTGGGCATCCAGTGGAGGGTGGATCGTAAACGCTTGGCCCTGCGCAGGGCCGGCAGGTTGGTTGGTCATCACTCACATACTCACTCGTTTGCCGCGTCAGACGAAGAGCCAGCGGTTGCGGCCCCCCGTGCCGGCAAAGTACTCATTGAATCCTTGCACGTTGTCACGTCAATTAATGGTATGCCGGTCGCGACGGGTTTTTCCCGAGGATCTGACGCGGAGACCTTGAGAGGGAAGATATCACGTAACCGCTTGGCGGCGAGGTTATCTGGACGACGATAGTCGGACGCAACGAGTCGGGTGGATCAATGGACGCTGCCCACAAGCCGGCAGGCTAAATGCAGCTGTAGCGTGTTGGGCGCCGTGCCAGGCTTGCGAAAGCCCCAGGAGACAGGCACTCAGGATTGATGATGTCGATCGACCTGATCGCGGGCGATCTGGACGGCACGACGGGCATTGTTGAGGTCGCCGTGGACGGTGTAGACGTCGCGGATGATGAATTCGACGAAGACGCCCGGTGTGGCGTCTAGGGTCTCGCGGATGTGTGCGGCCCAAGCGACTTCGTTGAGACGCTGGTCGACGCTGAGGAAGTTGGGGTCGGGCTTGCGGGAGAAGACGATGTTGGTGCCGCGAAGGGTCTCGCCCATCATCTTCTGATCGCACCAGCGCGAGATGGAGACCTTCTTTAAGTGGGGGTAGCGGCGGATATCTTCCCAGAAGGGGTGGGCGGGTTCGCAGCAGCCGTAATAAAGCAGGCCGAAGACTTCGCATGCGTCGCGGTAGTAGGGGAAGACGAATTCGTGGTACATGGCCGGGGAGACGCCGACGGTTTCCTGGCTGTTGGAGGCGCCCACATGTCGCACAGGCGGGCTCGACCATTGTGGCCCGGTGCCGGCAGGCTTCGTGGTGAAGTTGTAGCTCGATCCGAAGCTGGCCTGGTTGGCATTGTCGACGCGGAGGAGGTCATTGGCTTCGCCCCAGCGCATGATCCGCAGGACGTTGTCACGCAGGTAGGCCATGAGCTGGTGGAGTTCGTCGGGGGCATCGTACATGGCCATGAAGAAGGCCTCCATGCCCATCAGCTCGATGACCTTGCTGGTGAGCATGCAGCGGGCGTAGGTTCCGCTGCGGATGGCGACCGGGAGGGTGCCGGCGAAGAGGTCTTCGAGGAAGGCCTTGTAATCATGCGTGGCCTGCACATCGACGCTGCAGACGGCTGGTTTAAGAAGGTGCAGGTCGCGCTTCAGGTCCTTGATGGGGTGGGTCCATTCGTAGCCGGTCTCTATGCCTTCGGCGTCCTTGACGGTACGACGTTGGATCGTGAGTCCGCCATAGAAGTCGATGTCGACGAAGAAGCCGATGTCGAAGGTGTCGGGCATGACCTTGTCGTCGTCGATCAATTCGTGGTTGCGGATGTTGCGGAGCAGCTGCTGCTCGATCCGCCGGCCGGCCTCGGAGGCGCAGCGATAGACGCTTTCGGGGAGGAAGTCGCGGTCGAAGGTTTTGGTCTCGATGATGACGGGGGGGCGGGCGCCGGTGCGACCATCGTTGAGGTCGTACCACATCTGCTTACGCCGGGCCATGACGGGCAGGGCTGCGTACTCGGCCTGCTTCCTGGCCAGTTCGCGGAGGTAATGGCGTTCGTTGTCGGGGATCTGCCAGTTCATCATTGTTACCTTTCAAGACAGTATGAGCCCGCGGGCCGAAACCATGGTGCCTTGCCGGCAGACTGTCTGTCTGCCCAAGTTGCCCATCGTACAGGCGAGGCTCCGCATGGCAATATGGCGTCCCGAAGTAGACGAGCCGTGGGCTATTGTGGACGGGCCGGGACTGCTTGCAATCTGGCATAGCGGTCTTTTCTGGCGGAGCACTTGAGGCGGTTTCAGGATCTGACACTGGCAGACAGACTGCCAGTGGCACCCATCAGAAGCAGACTGCAACGCGGCAGCGGCAGGCTCTGACTCGGCACTAGCCTTCGATTACGGGCATTATGATTTCATGGGGATTGCGCCGCAGGGCAGCCTTTGATACGTCGCGACGCTCCAGACGGAGGTAGACGCCCCAGGCTGCGCCGCGGGAGCCTAATGCCACCAGGATCTGGTGAGTGCCTTCCTTGGCTGCGAAGGTAATGGCGGCGTCGTCCGGGGTGGCCGGGTTGGTGCCCTTCGGGTCACAGAAGATCTGCCTGCCGTCACACCAGGCCTTTGCCGGGCCGTCGTAGCCGAGCAGCAGGTTGAGTTTCATCGGCTGTGAGCAGTGGAAGTCGAAGGCGTAGTAGACCAGGGCCTGCCCCGCGTCCGCCAGTTCCAGGTGGCGGTCGCAGAAGAGGCCGGAGAATCGGTGCGGGTGGAGTTTCAGGCTGTCGGGGCATGCGAGTTTTCGGATGTCCGCGCCGGGGAAGATGTCGCTGATGCGCAGGCTATTGATGAACGGGGTTATCGCTCGCAGCTGCGTCGGGCGAACGGGCAGCGGGCCGAAGGCAGGAATGGAACGGCCAGCCTCGTCAGTGATA
This sequence comes from uncultured Planctomycetota bacterium, assembly GCA_963787325.1. GTDB lineage: Bacteria > Planctomycetota > Phycisphaerae > UBA1845 > JANYLN01 > CAWBCK01. The sequence continues at coordinate 1,995,989 of CAWBCK010000005.1, read as the reverse complement.
TTGCAATATGGGTCGTAGTCCCGGCCGTAATAGAGCCGGCCGTCGGCCATGTCCAGGCCGCACTGCATGTGGAGGATGGCCTTGTCGCCGTCGAGATCGACGCGGTAGAAGCGATCCCCGGCTGTTATCGTTTCGAGATCGAAGCCGGTCGGCAGGCCGGGGGCCTTCAGCGATCCTGCTACGTTTTTGAAACGGACGATGATATCGGCCATCTTGCTGATCGGATTGGGCTTGACGGTGATATCGCGAACGTCGATCGAGGGCAGGCCGGCCTTGCGACCTTCTCGCAGCACCTGCATCGCCTCGGCGCAACGTTTTCCGAGGATGTTCTGGGCCTGGCCACTGAGGTGAACGGTGTCGGTGAGGGGCAGGTCGACGGCCGGAACGACCGCCAGGTTGTTGATATGCTTCGGCAGGCAGCGCTGCTGTTCGCGGATGGAAGTCCACCATTGTGGGTCGCCGAGGCGGGTGGTACGGCTGATCTGGACGGTGACGATCGGCAGTCTGGGGTCTTTGAAGTCGCGCCGCATCGCCCGGACGAGTTTCTTCATTTTCTGGGTGTAGCAGGGGGCCTTGTCGGGCTGGCTGTCGGCGCAGCCCTGATACCAGAAGACGCCGGCGACGGCCCCGCCGTTCTTTTTGAAGCGGCGATACATCGCGCCGTATAAGCTCTGGCCCTTCGCTTTTTTAGAGCGAGGATCCCACTGGTCCATGTTCGTGCCGCCGTGGGCGCAGGCAATCAGGCCCTGGGGCACGCCGGTCCGTTTGTGGAGGTCCTGGCCGAAGGCGACGCCGGGGCCGACGCCTTTGAAGCGGTTGGGCTGGACGCGCGGTGCGTCCGGGTTGCCGCCGTGGACGGGATCGACCGCGCACCACGTTGTGTGCAGGGGGTCGACGGCCACGTCCCATTCGTCGTACATGTAGAATGCGCGAACCTGGTCGATCGGCTTGCACTTGTCCACCAGCCAGCCGAGGCCCTGCATGTTGGACTGGCCGGCGAGGATCCAGACGTCGCCGACGAGGACATCGGAGACGGACAGTTCGTCAACGGCCTGGCCCTTATCTACGATTCGCAGGTCGATGTCGTAAGGACCGCCGACGGGAAGGCCGTCAATGCGACCCTGGAGTCTACGGCCTTTCGCCTGGCCGACCTTTTTGAAGTTCCAGCCGCGGAGTGTCCGGCCGTTGGTGCGGACGCGTGCCTGCACGGTCCCAGGGGCCTGGCACGTACCTGCGAAGGCGGCACGAGTCTTGTCCGTCCTCGTCCTCTGCAAGACCATTCTGCTGAAGAGACCTTCGGTTATCTGCACGGTACTGACCTCCCTGAAACTGCCTGGGAGTCATTCGACTCCGGGTTCGCGTTCAAGACACACTTTGGTGCCGGGCGGCACGCTGCCCGCAAGCGGGCAGGCCAAATGCGGCGAATCCTCCTGCGATTCGCAAGCGTATCAGGTTGCCGTATCAGACGGTTGCGGTCAAGCGCGGTGGATCATCGGTCGAGGAAGACATCGCCCACCGAGTCGAGCCGCAGGACCCGTTTGGCATCGCAGGGGACTTCTACGCGCAAGATCCCGATGCCTGGGAGGATTCCGCCCATCGCCTCAAGCCTTCTGAAGCCGATGAACTGAAGAACAAGTGCCTGCTACATGACGGTCACTTGATCCATGTGATACCAGCCATCGCTGGTCATACCGGCCATTGCCAGTTTCACTGCTGGGGTATCCGTTCGTGGATCGATAATTGCCACCTGCACCGCGTACTGCCCCGGCGATACGTCGGGCGTGATGGGAATGGCGCTGTCGAAAATACTGTCACCGGGCAGCCAGTCGATGATTTGGGCTGATGTCTTGAAGACGAACGATGCGGACTGGCTCTTGAGACGAATCGCAAACTCAAACGGCTTGTAGCACGGAGCAACGCCCAGATTCTCGATCCAACTTGTGAATGGCAATAGCTCGCCGCGAGCGACCTGCTCCGGGAAAGTAAAACGCCGGACCGCCAGACGATACCCCATCTTCTTGAGCCAGCGGTTGATCTTCGGTTCCAGAACCGGCGGGATCGGCGAGCTCTTGGCGTTGAACGAGGAGATGTGCCATTTGAGCGATTGATCGATGATGTAGTCGATGTCCCAGCCCATGTCGAGCCAGTGCTGCACCACCCAACATACCTCGAAGGAGATCGGGGCCTTCTTCCACGCATCGTGCATGCCGGCCAGGATGATCCGCCGGGGATATGCGTCGAGCATGTGGCACCAGGTGTCGGGGTCGAAATACTTCTGATCCGCTTCATAGCCGCCGGACGCTCGCATATCGCCCAGGCAATCCGCGCGGTAGCCGACGTTACGCTTCGACAGGCCATAGCGGCAGGAATTGCCCGGATACAGCATCATCATCAGCGGCGTAGTCGTGAAGGTGTCGACGTAGGCGTCGACCAGGCTGCTCATGGCCGCGTCGGGCAACCTGTCGATCCCCTCGCTTTCGCCCCAGGCGCCGACCACGGCTGCGTCGACGCTTTCCAGATCCGGATGGCCGTCATAATGCTGTCCCATCGCCCGGATGAAGTTGCCGAAGTGCTCCACGTAGAGCGGGCTGCGGTTATCGACCATCCATTTTCTGTCCATCCATTTGTCGGTCACCCAGGACCGATCATCCCCAACGAGCTGGCGGAACCAGTCGGGTACGTCCTGGTCCTTGCTCTGCTCGCCGCACGTGCCGTGCGGGGCCACGCGAAGCATCAACGTCTGGCCGCGACTTTTGGCCGTCGCCATCGCCTTATCGATCAGGTCCCAGCGGTAGACATCCTTTTCAGGTTGGATGTACCGCCAGTAGACGCGAAGGTAGGCGATCGAGGTGTCCGGATGGTTGACGTTCACCCGTGAGCCGGTATCGGGCTGATAGGCCAGCGGGAAGCCCTCGGTCCACTTCTTTCCCTCGTTGAGGGCATCGCCGTTGAACCGCTGGAACGTTGTGAAACCGATGCCCGGGTTGATAAGGACATCATCGATCAGCTGCGGCCGAACAACTTTGATTTTCGCGTTCATATCGCTTGGAGCCTGAGCGGCTGCTCAAGCTCCTCTCCTTTCCAGTACAAAGAGCGTATCAGATCGCTTCGCAAGGCCTGGATTTTGGGTGCCGGGGCTGCACAAGTCAAATCCCCCTGGAATGGGTAACACGGTCTGCCGCCGGGGATTACGGGCTGTTCGGGGGCCTTTGAAGGTGCCTGGTAGCGCAACGCCGAGTGTCGGAGGCAGCTTGACATGGGTGACTATTTGGCTATATTACCAAGTATGCAACCGGAACGTATGAGTCGCAATAAGCAGCGTGCCGCCATCCTGAAGGCGATGGCGCATCCGAGTCGGCTGGCGATGCTGGAGGCGCTGGCTGACGGGGAGATGTGCGTGTGCGAATTGCAGAAGATCGTCGGGGCGGACATGTCGACGGTCTCGAAGCACCTGTCGGTGATGAAGGCGGCTGGGCTGCTGGAGGACCGCAAGGAGGGACTGTGGGTCCACTACCGGCTGCGGTGTCCTTGCGTGCTGCGGTTTATGGATTGCGTCGAAACCGTCCTTAACAGTAACGAGGCCAAGGCCCAACGCACTGTTCGGGCCAAGGTTTGATCGTTCTTTTTTTTGCTGTATAGTTGGCGTTTTGACCAAATAAGGGAGAGCGTAATGAAGCGAGTGCAGATCCTGGGGACGGGTTGCGCGAAGTGCCAGACCCTCGCCAAGCAGACCGAGGCTGCCGCCAAGGCGGCCGGCGTCGAATACCAGATCGAAAAGGTGACGGACATCCAGGAGATTATGAAGTTCGGCGTGATGATGACCCCGGCGCTGGTGGTCGACGGCGATGTCAAGGTGGTCGGCAAGGTGCCGTCGGTTGATGAGATCACGAAGATGCTGGCGTAGGCGCGGCTTCTCCGTCGCTTGCCAAAGGAAGGAGATGGTATTGTGATCGAGCCCCGAGACTACCTTGAGACGGGACTGGCGCTGCACGGCCACAAATGCCCGGCGATGCCGATGGGACTGCGCGTGGGCGCTGCGGCGATGAACGCACTTGGCGTCGAACGGGCAGCCAATGGCGAGCTGCTGGCGCTGGTCGAACTCGGCATCAACCACTGCGCGACATGCTTTGCCGACGGCGTGCAGGTCATCACCGGGTGCACCTTTGGCAAAGGCAACATCCGCAAGATGCACTATGGCAAGTGGGCGTTGACGCTGGTCGACAAGAAGACCAGCCGGGCCGTGCGCGTGGCCGTCAAGGCGGAGATGATGGCTGCGAACAAGCAGACGGATTTCTTTCAGAAGTACCGCATGAAGGGCGTGCCGGCATCGCAGGTGCCAGCCGAGGTGGCTGAGCCTCTTGTCGAACGCGTGCTCGGCGCGCCGAGGAGACGCTGCTGTGCGTCGGCAACGTCTACGAATACAAGTGGGAGGATGCGCCGCACTCGTTTGAGAGCTTCGTGTGCGAGTCGTGCGGCGAGATGGTGGCTGAACCGTACGGCAGGCTGCTGAATGGCAAGAAGGTGTGCATTCCGTGCCGTCATGCGGCGACGGGGCAGTTTGACGGCTGCGGGGCCGGAGACCAGATGTGTGGCTGATCCTGACAGCGGCGATGTTCGCCGTGGCGCTGGTGTTTTCGATGCTGGGCCAGGGCGGCGGTGCGTTGTATACACCTTTGCAGGTGTGGTCAGGCATCGGTTTTCACGAAGCAGCGACGACGAGCCTGTTTCTGATCATGGTTACGTCGCTGTCGGCGTCGCTGGTGTTTCACAAGGCCAGGAAGATCGACTGGCCGATGGCGATCGTTTTGGAAAGCGTTACTGCCCTGGGGGGATTTGCCGGCGGCCTCGCGTCCGGCCTGCTATCCGGGGCAACGTTGTCGCTGTTGTTTGCGGGGATTATCGCCTCGGCGGCGGTCTTTATGATTCGCCCGATTCGAAAGCAAGTTCCTGCCGGGCCGCGTAGTGGCGGGGTATTTGCGTGGCGACGTGTTCTTGGCGAGCAGACGTACTCGGTAAACCTGGCGGTCGCGTTGCCTTTGTCGCTGCTGGCGGGGCTTGCCAGCGGGATGGTCGGCGTGGGCGGGGGGCTGATCAAGGTGCCGCTGATGGTGCTGGTCCTGGGCATTCCGATGGACATTGCGGTCGGGTCGAGTGCGCTGATGGTGGGGCTGACGGCCGGCGGCGGGTTTGCCGGGCATCTGCTCAACGGACACTGGGACTGGCGGGTGTCGCTGGTTCTGGCGGCGGCGGTCTTTGTGGGCGGGCAGATCGGCAGTCGGATCACCGTGGGATTGGACAAGGCCCGGCTCAAGAGAGGTTTCGGCGGCTTCCTGGTCGTCATTGCCGCCACGATGGTATTAAAGGCTGTATGGTAAACTGGCACGTGACGGAGCGGACCGCTTGCTGCTTGCATCTGGCGGGCAAGCGAGCAACTTCGGGAACAGGGACAATTGCTCATGGGCCAGGATTGGCCGGTCCTCGCGTTATGGAACATGGTGGTCAAGCAGTGTCCCTGCAACAGCGGCAGCCGGTTCCCCTGGGGCATCTGGGTGCTCGTTGCCGCCGGCCTCTATGCGGTAACATGGTGGGCAGAATCAATCAAGAAGAAGGAAGGAGTCAGCCGGATGAAATCCAAGCTTGCGAAACTCGCGGTGGTGGCAGCGCTTGTCGCGTTGGTCGCCGTCGTGCTTGCGATGAAGAAGACCCGGTCGGCTGAATCCGTCGCGGCGGTTCCGGCCGAGCAGGTCATCGCTACACAGCCATCGGCGGCCAAGGCGGCATTGCCGCGGTTGCTGGATCTGGGTTCGACCTCCTGCATCCCGTGCCGGATGATGATGCCGATTCTGGATCAGCTGAAGACCGAGTATGCCGGCAAGCTGGAGGTCGGGTTCATTGACGTGTGGAAGGACAAGGCGGCTGGGCAGAAGTATGGGATCAACCTGATCCCGACGCAGATCTTCTTCGACGGGTCCGGCAAGGAGCTCTTCCGGCACGAGGGATTCTTTGCCAAGGATGAGATCCTGGCGAAGTGGAAGGAACTGGGCTTTGAACTGACGCCTGCCGCCACTTCGCAACCGACGGCCCAGGCGGGAGTCAATTAGCCCATGCAGGAGCTCTTCCGCAATCTGAGCCATGCGATCGAGGGCACGGCGGGCCTGGCGATCGCGGCATCGTTTCTGTGGGGCGTGCTGAGTATCGTGCTGAGCCCGTGCCATCTGGCGAGCATTCCGCTGATTGTCGGGTTCATCGACGAGCAGGGGCGGATCTCGGCCCGGCGGGCGTTTGCGATCTCCTCGTTGTTTGCAGGGGGTATCCTGGTGACCATTGCGATCATCGGGGTAGTTACCGCGGCAGCTGGGCGGATGCTGGGTAACATCGGGCCTTATGCCAATTACTTTGTTGCGCTGGTGTTCTTTGCCGTGGGGCTGCATCTGCTGGGCATTATCCCGATGCCGCTGGCTGGGCCTGGCAGCGTGGGTATGAAACGCAAAGGGATGCTGGCAGCGCTGGTCCTCGGGCTTGTTTTCGGGATCGCGCTGGGGCCTTGCACGTTCGCGTATATGGCGCCGATGCTGGGGGTGACGTTCAAACTGGCGGCGACGAGCATGCTCTATGGGATCATCCTGCTTGTCGCCTATGGCATCGGGCACTGCTCGGTCATCGTTGCGGCGGGTACATCGACGCGACTCGTGCAGAGGTTTCTGAATTGGAATGAGCAGTCGCGGGGTACGTCGATCCTGCGGAATCTGTGCGGCGTGCTGGTGCTGGCTGGCGGGGTGTACCTGATTTATATCGCACCGTAGCTGTAGCAAGGATTCATGATGGACGTATCGAACGAAGACAGAACGCAGATGACACCGGCTGGCGAAGAGTCGGCGAGTGCAGCCAGCGTTCGTCGGTCGGGATTTTGGCGGTATATCCTGCCGGGGCTTGTACTGCTGGCGGGGTGGTACGGGATCTATCACTACCTGCAGCCGGTGTCGATCTGGCTGACGTATCATCTGCTGCACATGCCGAAGGCGAGCCATCTGGGTTCGGCTGTCGAGTTCTTTCTGTTTGAAGTGCCCAAGGTATTGATGCTGCTCGTGCTGGTGGTGTTCGGCGTGGGCATCGTGCGGTCGTACTTTACCCCGGAGCGGACGCGGCGAATCCTGGCGGGTCGACGAGAGTCCGTCGGGAACGTTCTGGCGGCGTTGCTGGGGATCGTTACGCCGTTCTGCTCGTGCTCGGCGGTGCCGCTGTTCATCGGGTTTGTCACGGCGGGGGTGCCGCTGGGGGTAACGTTTTCATTCTTGATCTCGGCGCCGATGGTCAATGAGATCGCCCTGGTGCTGCTATTGGGGATGTTCGGCTGGAAGGTCGCCGGGCTTTATCTGGGTACGGGCCTGCTGATCGCGATCATCGCCGGGTGGGTGATCGGGCGAATGCACCTGGAAAAGCATGTCGAGGAATGGGTCTACCAGATGCCTGTCGGGCAGGCGGCCGGAGAGGAATCGCTGGACTGGTCGGGGCGGGTTCAATACGGCGTTGCCGCAGTGCGAGAAATCGTCGGGAAGGTTTGGCTGTACGTGGTGCTGGGTATCGCCGTCGGGGCGGGGATTCACGGGTATGTACCGACCGATGCGCTGGCTGGGCTGATGGGCAAGAGCGCGTGGTGGTCGGTGCCGCTGTCGGTTCTTTTGGGCGTGCCGATGTATTCCAACGCGGCGGGCATCATTCCGATCGTCAAGGCGCTGCTGGAAAAGGGGGCGGCGCTGGGGACGGTGCTGGCGTTCATGATGGCGGTGATCGGGCTGTCGTTTCCCGAGACGATCATTCTGCGTAAGGTATTGAAACCCCGGCTGATCGCGGCGTTTATCGGGGTGGTGGCGGTGGGGATCCTGGTGGTTGGATACGTGTTTAACCTGGTTATGTAGCCTTTGGGCTTGTTGGGGATGTTAGTGCCATGAAGTCGACTGTGCGGATTGATGCGGGAATCTGTGGCTTTCAGACCGTGGCGAACGCCACCTGTGATGACGATCAGATGGTCGTCTTCGACGTCAAGTCCGGGTGCGAGAAGGTTCGTGCGCTGGGCGAGTTGCTTGTCGCCAACGGGCCGATCGACGCATACCAGGAGATCAGCCCGGCGGGCGATGGCGTCATTGCCAAGGCTGTTCGCTCGCAGATGAAGGGATGCTGCAGCGGGTGTGTCGTGCCGAACGGCCTGTTCAAGGGACTTCAGGTGGCGGCGGGATTGCGCTGCCCAAGGACATCCAGATCACGCTGACGAAGGAATAGCCTTGCCATGGCGGACACATTGAAGGTCCTGTTTCTGTGTACCGGCAATTCCTGCCGCAGCCAGATGGCTGAGGGCTGGGCCCGCGCCCTTTGCGGCGAAACGATCGAACCGTACTCGGCCGGCATCGAAACGCACGGACTCAATCCGTTGGCGGTGAAGGTGATGGCGGAGGCCGGCGTTGACATCTCCCAGCAGACCTCCAAGCATGTCAATGAGTCGAAGGATGTGACCTTCGACTACGTGATCACCGTCTGCGACCACGCGAACGAAACATGCCCGGTATTTGTCGGCCAGGTGAAGCGGCTGCATGCGAGTTTCGACGACCCGCCGCGGCTGGCCCGTTCGGCTGGCACCGAGCAGGAGGCCCTGCCGCATTACCGCCGTGTCCGGGATGAGATTCGGCAATTCGTGGAGTCGCTGCCGGAGACGCTGACTGAGTAGAGGCGAAAAGAGCAGGCCGCAGCAACGACGAAAAGCGGACGTGTCATGCAATCGAGTGTTACCAGACAACTGTCGTTCCTGGATCGCTTCCTGACGCTGTGGATCTTTCTGGCCATGGCTGTCGGGGTGGGCCTGGGTTACGCGTTGCCTTCCGTGGAAGGCATCATCAACCACTTCAGCATCGGCACGACCAGTATCCCGATCGCTATCGGTCTGATCCTGATGATGTACCCGCCGCTGGCGAAGGTGAAGTACGAGGAACTTGGCGACGTCTTCCGCAACTGGCGGGTGCTCGGGCTGTCGCTGGTGCAGAACTGGATCATCGGGCCGATCCTGATGTTCGTGCTGGCGATCGTGTTTCTTCGTGGCTATCCCGAATACATGGTTGGGCTGATCCTGATCGGGCTGGCCCGCTGCATCGCCATGGTGATCGTGTGGAACGAACTGGCCAAGGGCGATAGCGAGTACGCGGCTGGGTCTGGTGGCCTTCAACAGCGTGTTCCAGGTGCTGTTCTACAGCGTGTATGCGTGGTTCTTCATCACCGTGCTGCCGCCGCTGTTCGGCCTGAAGGGGCAGCTCGTGACAGGTCAGCATGGGGCAGATCGCCAAGAGCGTGTTGATCTACCTGGGCATTCCGTTTTTTGCGGGCATGATGACCCGGCTGGTACTGGTGGCCGGCAAGGGCAAGGCGTGGTACGAGAGGTCCTTCATTCCGCGGATCTCGCCCGATCACGCTGATCGCGTTGCTGTTTACGATCGTGGTGATGTTCAGCCTCAAGGGCGAACTGATCGTACGGATCCCGCTGGATGTGCTGCGGATCGCCGTGCCGCTGTTGATCTACTTTGTGGTGATGTTCCTGGTGAGTTTCTGGATGGGCCGCAAGATCGGGGCGGATTATTCCAAGACGGCGACGATCTCCTTTACCGCTGCCAGCAACAACTTTGAACTGGCGATCGCCGTGGCGGTGGCTGTCTTCGGCATCAATTCCGGTGCCGCCTTCGCGGCGGTCATCGGGCCGCTGGTGGAGGTGCCGGTGCTGATCGGCCTGGTCAACGTCGCCTTGTACTTCCAGCGCCGGTACTTCGGCGAGGCCGTTACGAGCGGCGAGGAGATCGCCGGTAACTCGCCCGGTTGCGCCTCAGAAACTCGGGATCGCCAACGGAAGCTGTAAGGAGCAGGAGTCAGCCATGGCAGACGATATCGAAAAGACGGTTCAGGACAAGTATGGTGACGTCGCCCGCAGCGGTCTTTCCAGCGATAAGGCCGGGATCCGGGCTGTGGCCGAGGCGTTCGGCTATACACCGGAGGAACTGGCTGCGATTCCCGCGGAGGCGAACATGGGGTTGTCGTGCGGCAACCCGACTGCCTTCGCCAGCCTCAAGCCGGGCGAGGTAGTGGTGGATCTGGGCAGCGGCGGCGGGCTCGACGTCTTTCTGGCTGCGAAGAAAGTGGGGCCGGCCGGCAAGGCCATCGGCATCGACATGACGCCCGAGATGATCGATCTGGCGCGGCGCAATGCTGCCAAGGCAGATGATGGCAAGCCCATGTCCAACGTGGAATTCCACCTGGCCACGATCGATCGGCTGCCGCTGCCGACCGCCTCGGCCGACGTCGTGATCAGCAACTGCGTAATCAACCTGGCATCGGACAAGCCAGCCGTCTTTCGCGAGATCGCCCGCGTACTGAAGCCCGGCGGTCGGCTCGCCGCCAGCGACATCGCCCTGAAGCAATCCATTCCGCCGGAGTTAGCCGACAGCGTCGCCGCCTATACCGGCTGCATTGCCGGCGCGATTCTTATTGAGGATTACCGGCGAGGTCTGTTCGACGCGGGCTTGCATCCCGTGGAGGTCATCGACAGCGGGGCCGACCTGAACGTTTATGCCAAGGCAGCCGATTCGCCTTGCTGTAGCGGACCGCAAACTTCTGACGCAGGCGCAAGGCTCCTGCTGTTCGCCACCCTCGCCGCAGGCAGCCGCCCGCTGTTGCGGCGGGTCTGCTGCCAATGACTCTGATACCCTTCATGAAGGCCTGGCGGACCTTCTGGGCAGGTACAACGTTAACGACTACGCTGCCAGCGTGAAGGTTTACGCCGTCAAGCCGGGGGCCTAGGAAAGCCCGCGGGATAGTTTGCGCCGCACCGTATTGCGTCTCTTCCTTGCCGCCTGTTGACAATACCGACCGATTCCATTACCATATTCGTATACGCTAATGTTTGAAGGGCGAGGCAATGCCTGACGAAACGGAAGATCTGGCACGGCGACTGCAGGCTGTTTCCGTGGGGACACGGATCAAGATCCTTTGCCTGTTGAAACAGCATGCCTTGTGCGTCGGCGCGATCGTCGCTAGGCTCAATATCACCCAGGGGGCGGTCAGCCAGCATTTGCGGATCCTGCGGGAGGCCGGGTTTGTCGAGGCGGACCGGCGCGGCTGCCACGTTCACTATCGTCTTCGCGAAGAGGCACTAAGCGAGTGCAAGCAGGCCTTGGACCGCATTCTGCTGTGTCCGCAAGAAGAACCATGTTCACAGAAAGGGGTTTGCCAATGTGCAAGAAAACGAACTGCTGCTGCCAGAAACCGGACCAGTTGAAGGGTAAGCCGCAGGACTGCTCGGCCGAGCAGATCCGCAAGTGCCATGGTGATGAGAAGAAGCATCCATGCACGAAGAAGTGTGACGAGTGAGAGTGTGACCTACCTGCGGGGCATCTGCACCTGGAGCGGTCGCAAGAGCACTGGCAGACAAGCTGCCAGTGGCACCCCGAATAGAAAGGGCTTTTGAGATCGATACCGGATCGTCGAGCCCGGAGGCATCTTTTGGCTCCTGAGCCTGATTTGAGGATAACCCATGGCGGAGCCTGGCCAACAGGTCACCGTCGACGAACCGCCCCGGCAAAAGGGCCTTCAGGAACCAGTGCAGACGGGGAGGTGGATCCGAACGCATGCGCGGGCCGCGATCAAGGTTCTGCTGCTGGTCGTGGCTGTTGCGTTATTGATCTACTGGGCCAGGTTCCGGCCGGTGGCGGTGGAGGCTTATCGCATCGAGCCGGGCACCGTTGTCGCTGAGGTGATGGGCACCGGGACTCTGGAGGCGCATGTGAGCGCGGCTGTCGGTCCGAAGATCGCCGGCAGGATTGTCGACGTGCTGGCCGATGAGAACGACCGCGTTCGCAAAGGGCAGATGCTTGCTCGACTCGACGACACGGAATTGAAGTCGCAGGTCGGGGTGGCGGAGTCAGCCGTAAAGGCCGCCGAGGCAACGCTCGCACGTGTGAAGGCCGACAGGGGTCGGGCGGAGGCCGTTCTGGAGTTGGCCCGTATTACCAACAGGCGCACGGAAAGGCTGCACAGCCAGTCTGCCGCCACGGCCATCGAAGTGGACACCGCCCGTGAACAGATGAAGGTCGCCGAGGCTGACCTGCAGCAGGCAGCGGCCAGCATCGTGGAAGCCCAACGCCAGGTTGCCACCGCCGAGGATACGCTGCGTTATCAGAAGGCGCTGCTGGACAATACGGTGATCCGCAGCCCCTTCGACGGCCTGGTCGTGCGGCGAGACCACGTTGTCGGCGATGTCGTTCCGGCTGATACATGCATCTTCCAGATCGTCGCTCCGAATGAATTGTGGGCCTCCGTGTGGGTGGACGAAACGGCGCTGTCCGGGCTGTCTGCCGGCCAGACCGCGCGGGTCGTCTTTCAGTCCAAACAAGGAACGGATTACGACGGCAAAGTCGTCCGCCTGGGCCGGGAGGTCGACCGCCAGACGCGGGAATTCCTCGTTGACATCGAGGCGGCGACGTTGCCGCCTAACTGGGCTGTCGGCCAGCGTGTCGATGCGTATGTTGCCACTGCGCAAGGATGGTGTGCTGGCTTTGCCCTACCGTTTCCTCGTATGGAGAGAGAGCCGGCCGGGGGTCTATGTCGCGGATAGAGGCCGGGCGCGCTGGCAGCCGCTCAAACTGGGGCTCAAAGGGCGCAGCACCGCAGAAGTTGTCAGCGGGTTGGCGGCCGGGGAGACGGTCGTCTCCGTACCTGCACATGGCCGGCAGCCAGTTGTGCTGGACGGTCGAAGGATCAGGGTGCCATGAACCTGGCCTTTCGAGACATCCGCTACAATCTCGGCCGATTCATCTTTACCGCCGCCGGTCTCGGCCTGCTGATCATGATCGTGATGGGCATGACGGGAATCTATAACGGCCTGATCGAGGACGGGACCGCCTTGATCGACGCCACGGGGGCGGACCTGTGGGTCGTACAGCACGATACCCGCGGCCCGTTCGCGGAGATCAGCCGGGTGCCTCGCAACCTGGAAGATCGCGTGCAGGCGGTGCCGGGCGTCGCCCGCGCCCGGGCGTTTGTATCGCACGCCATCCAGCGAGAGTACCAGGGCAAGCCGCTGCGAATTATCGTGCAGGGGCTTTCGTGGCCCCGGGACAAAGGCTGGTGGCTGCCGCTTATCGCGGGACGGGCGTTGCAGGCCGGGCACTACGAGATGATCGCCGACCAGTCGCTGGGGCTTCGGCTCGGGCAGACTTTTCATCTGGCCAAGGATGACTACGCCGTGGTCGGCATGACGCGCGGCATGGTGGGCAACGCTGGCGACGGCATGGCTTTTTTCAGCCTGCTCGACGCACAGGCGATTCAATTCGACGCAGCCCGGCGAGGCGATCCGGCTTAGCCGGGCCGCCCAGGCGACCCAGCCCTGGCAACAGAGAATGAAGCCGCCTCCGCCGCTCGGCTCGACCAGCGAGGCGGACCAGCCGATCAGCGGCGTGCTGGTGGACCTGAAGGTCGGCGTCGATCCGCAGACGGTAGTCCGCACGATTTCCGGCTGGCCGGACGTGACCGTCTATACGAGTCAGCAGCAGCGGGACCTGCTTTTGATGGGGATGATCAACAAATCGCGGCGGCAATTGTGGCTGTTCCGCGGGATTCTCGTGGTCGTCTCGACGATCATCATGGCGCTGATCCTGTACACTCTGACGCTCGACAAGATCCACGACATCGCGGTACTGAAGCTGATGGGCTCGCGCAACCGCGTTATTGTCGGCATGATCATGCAACAGGCCGTGTTGCTGGGTGTTCTGGGTTACGCGGTTGCCTATGGCATCGGCCAGATCGCCTTTCCTCATTTTCCCCGGCGAGTCGTGCTGACCGGCCCGGACATGCTTGTCATCGCGGGGGTCGTGCTGGGCATCGCCGTTCTGGCCAGCCTGTTCGGGATCCGCAAGGCCCTGAAGGTGGAGCCAAACGCTGTATTGGCGTGAAAGGTTGCAGATGCAGAGCAAGGTGGCGATAGAAACGCATCGGCTGACGAAGGTATACGGCAGCGGTCACACGCGGGTGGTCGCGCTGCGCGAGGCGTCGCTGTCGGTGGCCTATGGCGAGGTCGTCGCCCTTCTGGGGCCGAGCGGCTCGGGCAAATCCACGCTGTTGTCGGCCATTGGGCTGATCAACCCGCCGACGGCAGGGACACTGCGGATCGGGGGCCGGCAGGTGCTGGATGGGTCGCGGGGGCTCGTGGACCTTCGGGCCTTTCGCCGGAAGCACATCGGGTTCGTCTTTCAGAAGGCCAACCTGATCCCGTTTCTGTCGGCGGCGGAGAACGTTCGCCTGGCGATGGAGATCGACGACGTGCCGGTTCGTCGGGCCCGAAGGCGCGCCATCGAATTGCTGGAGTACCTGGGTGTGGCCGGGCGGGCAGACAACCTGCCTTACATGCTCTCCGGCGGCGAGCAGCAGCGGGTGGCGGTCGCCAGGGCCGTGGCCAACAACCCGAGCGTGCTGCTTGCCGATGAGCCGACGGCGGCACTGGATGGGCGGCTTGGCCGGCAGGTGATGGAGCTGTTCCGCAAGGTCGCGCACGAACAGCAGGCCGGTGTGATCGTGGTCACCCACGATCATCGGGCGTTGGATGTTTTCGACCGGATCTATGAGATGGAAGACGGGCTGGTCCGTTCTGCGGACAGGATGGCCCTTTCGCAGGAAAAGGATCATGCACCGGCGCAGCCGTGACGACGATTGCGGATCGGTATCTGAGCAATCGTTAGACACAGACGATGGAATGCTGCTGCAAGAGGAAGCAGCTGGCAGGCAGCGCGTGCCTGCGCGGCGGCTCTTCCTGGTCTTCCTGCGACTGGGCCTGACAGCATTCGGCGGGCCGGCCATGGTTGCCTATATCGCCAACCTGGCCGTGAAGAAGCATCGGTGGCTCAGCCAGGAATCGTTTCAGGACGGTGTGGCGTTGTGCCAGACGATCCCCGGCGCGACGGCCATGCAGGCGGCGGGTTATGCGGGGCTTCGGGCAGGTGGTACCCTGGGGGCGCTGGCGGCGTACGTGGGTTTCGGGCTGCCGGCGTTTGCCTTGATGGTGGTTCTGTCGGCGCTGTACCAGAAGACAGAAACGCTGCAGCCGGTCGTTGCGGCCTTCCAGGGCCTGCAGGTCATCGTGATCGCGTTGATTGCCAATGCGACCGTGAACTTTGGCCGCAGTTCAATTCGGAATCGGCGCGATCTGGTGCTGGCGGTCGGTGCGGCTGTCTTTCTGGTTTTGGGCGGCAATCCGATCGTGGCGATTGCCGGGGCGGCTGCGATCGGGCTGGTTCTCTACCGGTCGGTCGATGTGGCTGGTGGCAAGGCAGCGGCATCGCACGATGTTCAACCCAAGTCTCGCGCTCTCTTGATGATACCGGCCCTGGTCGCGGCGGGACTGGTGGGGCTGTTTCTGCTGCACCGGCCGCTATTTCATCTGGCGGCAGTGATGCTTCGCGTGGATCTGTTCGCCTTCGGCGGCGGGTTTGCGTCGGTGCCGCTGATGATGCACGAGGTGGTCAGCGCGCGGCACTGGCTGGCGTACAAGACGTTCATGGACGGGATAGCGCTGGGGCAGGTGACGCCGGGACCGATCGTGATTACGGCGACGTTCGTCGGGTACCAGCTGGCTGGTCTGACGGGAGCGATTGTGGGGACGCTGGCGATCTTCACGCCGTCGTTCTTCATGCTGCTTCTCAGCGCGGCGTATTTTGACCGGATGCAGCACAGTGTGTCTCTGCGACGGGCGCTTTGGGGGGTGCTGGTTTCGTTTGTGGGGCTTCTGGCGGCGGTGACCGTTCAGTTCGGCCTGGCGGTTTCGTGGACGTTGGCGCCTGTGGTATTGGCCCTGGCGGCATTTGCTGCTTTGCGGCTGAAGGTGGATATCCTTTGGGTGGTGCTGGCGGGGACGCTTGTGGCCATTGTCGTGCTATAGATCGCTATGCTCCAGCCGCAGCTTGTTTGGCGGATTGGCGAACGCTGCCCGCAAGCGGGCATGCTAGAGCAGGTTAGGTTTGCCTGTAGCGGCCGACCACCATGCCCTTGGTCTGCAGGGCCCTAGAGACTCTCATAAGACATGGATCAACTTTCGGGGAGCAGTCCATGGGGCTTGCCTCCGATACCTGGCCGCAAGGTTAGATTGGAAGCCGTATCGCGGCAGCACCTTGCGCGCCACAGGGATGCGACATTAACAGGTGACGTGAGGATCTCAAGCCCCATGCCTTCGCGGCGAGGCGAGTCCCAACAATGCCGGCGCCGAAGAGCGATCGATTTCATAGTGACTTGGTGTGCAAAGACTTATCCTTTGTTTGATTATCTTTTCGTAATTCGTGCAGTTTTTCACTTGCGGTATGTCCGGTGCCGCCACTAGAATGTTTGTGAAGAATTTCATGGTGTGCTTTTGGTTCGCCTGGGTCGCTTGCAGGACATCAAAAGTGAGTTGCAGCAGAAAACGCCAATGACACATCAGTTCTGAAGGCGATCGCGAGGAAGGCTTCTCGATGCCGCAAAACGCGGACGCAGGTGCCATTGCTGCTCGCATAGCCAGTTGGCCAGTTTGTCGCGTCCGCATTGTCCAAAGGCGGGCGACGTCGCCGGACCAAGCCCCCGGCGCACGGTCCGCCAGAGATACTTTTCCCGTACGGCAGGCAACCGTGTCTGAACCTTGAGGGTGCGCTGCGCGATTGGCGGACCCGCCGGGTCTTTTGGCAGAGGAGCCGTGGATGAACCCGAAAACGCTGAACCAGCAGAAGATGGACGACTGGGTGGCTGCGTTGACCCAGGCCCATCGTGTCTTTGGTCCTCAGGCCAGGGGCGACCGCTATGCGTACGATCGCCTTTGCAGCCGGAGTGACCTGCGCCTCGATCATGACGTCACGAAACTGCCCCCGAAGAAGTATCTGTTGCCGCAACGGGAGGCCCTGGTCAAGTTCACCAGCGAGGGTCGGTTCGAGTCCGTCGCCGAGGAAGAACCCCTGGTTCTGTTCGGGGTCCACCCTTACGACGTGGCGGCCATCGCTCAGATGGACCGCTACTTCACAGAGGACAAGCCGGACGCTCATTACCAGGCCCGTCGAAAGAACATCACGATCGTCGCCTGCGACGTACAGGAGCCGTCGCGGAACGTCTTTGCGGCGTGTATGGGCACGGCGCCGACCAAGGAAGGGTTCGACGTTCTGCTGACGCTCGTCGGCGACAAGTACGTGGCGGAGTCGCGGACGCCGGCTGGCGACGCCCTGCTGGGCGAGGCGGGCGATCTGCCCGACGCCGACGATCTGAGCCTGGCGCGGCGCGAGCAGGTATGGCTTGACGCCGAGCAGCTGCTGAAGCGTCAGAATCTTACGCGTCGCCCCGAAGGATCTTCCCGCCCTGCTGGAGCGTTCGCACGAGCATCCGGTCTGGCAGAAGATGTCCGAGACGTGCTTTTCCTGCGGCTCCTGCGTCATGGTCTGCCCATCATGCTTCTGCTTCGACGTGCAGGACGATGTCAAGTGGAACCTGGACTGCGGCACACGCTGCAGGCAATGGGACGCCTGCATGCTCTCGGACTTCGCCGTCGTGGCGGGCGGCCACAACTTCCGCAAGCATCGCGAGCAGCGCTACCGGCACCGGTTCTACCGCAAGGGCAAGCTTCCTGCCCAGCCGTTACGGTTTCGTCGGCTGCGTCGGCTGCGGACGCTGCGTCGAAGCCTGCGTGCCGCGGATCGCCAACCCGGTCGAAGTCTACAATGCGCCTGCTGGAGGACTAGCCATGGCTGAAGCGTCTGTTTCCTGTTCCTGTCAGAACGACCTTTACTCTGCCCGTGCCGGCAACCGTGGTCTCCAAGACGGTGCTGACGGAGACGGAGAAGCTCTTCGAGATCCGCCTGGACAACGGCAAGCCGCTGGGCCACATGCCGGGGCAGTTCGTGGAGGTCACGATCCCCGGCGTCGGGGAGGCGCCCGATCTCGGTCTCGTCGTCGCCGGACCACGGCGAGACCTTCCAGCTGGTCGTGCGCCGGGCCGGCCGGCTGACCGGCGCCATGCACGATCGGCCCGAGGGCAGCAAGATCGGCATCCGCGGCCCGTTCGGCACGCACTTCCCCGTCGATGGCGCGATGAAGGGCCGGGACATCCTGTTCATCGCCGGGGGCATCGGGCTGGCGCCGCTGCGGTCCGCCATCCAGTATGTGCTCGACCATCGCAGCGACTATGGCAAGGTCGCGATCCTGTACGGCACCAAGTCGCCCGGCGAACGGATGTTCCTGGACGAGCTGGCCGACTGGTCGGCCCGAAGCGACGTGGACTATCATGAAACGGTCGACAAGGCTGACGGCAACTGGAAGGGGCACGTGGGCGTGCTGACCACGGATCCTCCCGCTCGGCGTGGATCGCCGCGAACAAGCCGGTGGTCGTCGCCTGCGGCCCGCCCGTCATGTACAAGTTCGTGGTCGTCAGCCTCGTATTCCGCGGAAGTGCCGGATCACAGTATCTACGTGTCGCTGGAACGACGAATGAAATGCGGCGTGGGCAAGTGCGGCCACTGCCAGATCAACGGGCTGTACGCCTGCATCGACGGCCCGGTGTTCAGCTTCGCCGATCTTGCGCATGTGCGGGAGGCCATCTGATGGCAAAGCCACGTGTCGCCATTTTCGATTTCGCCTGCTGCGAGGGTTGCCAGCTGCAGATCGTCAACATGGAGGAGGAGATCCTCGATCTGCTGACCGTCGTGCGAGCCGGTCGAATGGCGCGAGGCGATCAGCGATCACAGCGACGATTACGACATCGCCATGGTCGAGGGCTCGATCACCCGGCCGCGAGGACGAAGACCGTCTGCGGGAGATCCGGCGAGCGCGCCAAGGTGCTGGTCGCGCTTGGCGCCTGCGCCACCACCGGCGGCGTCAACAAGCTCAAGAACAACTTCGAGATGGACGAAGTGCGGCAGTATGTCTACGGCCTGTCGCGGCAATATGCCTCACCTGTCCACCTACCCGACGAAGGCCGTCGACGAGGTCGTCAAGGTCGACGTGAAGGTGCACGGCTGCCCGATGACCAGCGAGGAGTTCGGCCAGGTCGTGCGGGCCCTGGCCAGCGGGCACGGTGCCGGTTACGCCGAACTACCCGGTCTGCGTCGAGTGCAAGATGCGCGAGACGGTCTGCCGGTACGAGTACAACGAGGTGTGCCTCGGCGTGATCACCCGCGCCGGCTGCAACGCCCCCTGTCCGGCCGGCGGCGGATGGTGCTTACGGCTGCCGGGGCCTGGTGGATGATCCCAACGTCAACGCCGCCCACGACATCATGGCCCGTTACGGCAAGACCCTGGAAGATCTGCGAGGCAGGATGGAATTGTTCAACGCATACGGAGGAACAGTCGATGCCCGAGATCAGTAAACGTCGATGTCCATCACGTGACCCGAGTCGAGGGGCATGGCAACATCCACGTCGAAGCCGTCGACGGGAAGGTGCGACAAGGTCGAATGGCAGGTGCCCGAGGCGCCGCGATTCTTCGAGGCGATGCTGCGCGGCCGATCGTACATGGACGTCCAGACCGTCGCCTGCCGCATCTGCGGCATCTGCTCGTTCGCGCACTCGCTGGCGTCGATCAAGGCGACGGAAAACGCCATGGGCATCCATGTGTCCGCAGCAGACGGACCGGTCTGCGCCTGCTGGCGTACGGCGGCGAGCAGCTGGAGAGCCACGTGCTGCACGTGGGCTACCTGGTGGCGCCCGACCTGCTGGCGGTCAACGTCGGTTGTGCCGCTTGGCCTCGTCGCATCCGCAGGTGGTTGCGGCGGTCATCCGCCTGCATCGCCTGGGCAACGAGTGGATGGAGCTGCTGGGCGGCCGCCGGACGCATCCGGTCGCTTTCCGGCCCGGCGGCTTCGGCAAGATCCCGACCGAGGCAGATCTGCGCGAGCTCAAGGGACGCCTCGAGAAGCTGGTGCCTGACCTGAGCCTGATCGCCGAAACCGTCGCGTCGCTGGCCGGCAAGCTGCCCGCCTTTGACCGGCCGACGGAATACATCGCGCTGGTGGAGCCGGGCGTCTACACCTTTTACCATGGCAGGTCGGCAGCACGGATACGACTCGATCGCCTGCCGGTCGATCGCTTCGAGGAGATCGCCAACGAGTATGTCTCCGGCCAGTCGACCGCCAAGTGGGCGCGGTGGCACCGGGACTCCTACGCCGTCGGCGCCCTGGCCCGGTTCAAACTGAACCATGCCTACCTGCACCCGCTGGCGGTCAAGACCGCCGAAGATGCTCTGCCTTAACCCGCAATGCTCCAACCCGTACATGAACAGCGTCGCCCAGGTGGTCGAGGCCGTCGAGGTGGTCGAGCAGGGCATCGAGCAGATCGACGACGCTGCTGACGGCCGGGATCAAGGCGGAACGTCTGCGCAAGGTCCGCTCGAGGCCGGCACCGGCGTCGGCGCCGTCGAGGCCCCGCGCGGCACGCTGTTCCACAGCTACACCTTGACGACAACGGGATCTGCACGCGCGCCAACATCTGCATCCCGACCAACCAGAATCACGCGAATATCCAGAAGGACTTCGAGGCCCTGGTGCCGCCGATCATCGACCGCGACCAGGCGGAGGTCCGCCTGCTGCTGGAGATGCTGGTGCGGGCCTATGACCCGTGTATCTCCTGCTCGACACACTAGAGCGATTGCGCTGCAGACGTGGCGTGTCCGGCGGATCGAACTGACGCTGCCCGGTAGCGGGCAGGCTGACTGAGGCCGGCAAGATCAGCATGGGACGCTACGCCTTACCTGGGAAGACACGAAATGTGGCTTGAGGGCCCGGCGCCGGAAGAGGAGATGCCGGCGGCCCTGGCAGAAGTTTTGGTATCTGCACTGAACGAAAGTCAACTACCGTGCTTAAGTACAAGCTTTTTAAGTGGTTCGCCGGGATGGTCATCGTCTTCGGCGCCCTGTCGGCGTTTACGGGAATCTGGGCCATCAACCAGCGCGTCGTGCATGAGGCGCAGACGCGCGTGCGTTTCGACCTCAACAGCGCGTGGGCCGTCTATCAGTCGCAGCTGGCACTCGACACAGACGGTCGTGCGACTGGTTGCCGCGCCGGGCCGCTTGTCAATGCGTGCAGCAGTCAGAAATGGCACGATGCCGCCGCCTGGCAGGACGTCCAGGGCATCCTGGGCGGGGCGTGCCTGGATTTCGATCTGGATTTCGCCACCGTCGTCTCCCCGGAGGGCCAGGTCGTCGCCCGCGCCTGCGCCCCTTCGGTACCGGGGACTATCGCACGGGCGACCCACTGGTCACCAAGGCATTGGCGGGCATCACGTGCTCGGGGACGATGCTCCTTTCGGGCGAGGGAGCTCGATCGTGAGGCTGACGGGCTGGCGGACCGGGCGTTTCTGGCCCTGCAGGACACGCCGCATGCACGACCTTCGCCGCGTACCAGCGAAGACCGCGGCATGGTCATGGTGGCGGCGGCGCCGATCGAGAAGAACGGGCGGATCATCGGGGCGATCTATGCCGGGACGCTTCTGAACCGGCGTCAGGCGATCGTCGATCGGATCCAGAACGTCGTGTTCGGGCAGGACAAGTACGACGGGATGTCGCTGGGCACGGTCACTATCTTCCTTGCTGACACCCGCATCGCTACCACAGTCCGCTCGGCCAACGGCAACCGTCGCGCTTGGGACACGGGTCAGCGAGGAGGTCGCCGACCGGGTCCTGGACAATGGCACCGGCTGGAACGACCGCGCGTTCGTCGTGCACGACTGGTACCTGACGGCTTACGACCCGATCCGCGACCCGCGAGGCAGCGTGATCGGCATGCTGTATGTGGGAACCCTCGAACGACCCTACCGCGATGCCAGCAAGACGCTCGTGTTCCGGTATTCGGGCCTGGTGCTGGTGACACTGGTTGTCGCGCTGCTGATCGCCATGTTCATCGCCGGCCGTGTCTCTCAGCCGCTACACCGTCTGGCGGCCAGTGCCGACAAGATGCGGCGTGGCCAGGGGTTCGAAGCGGTGCCCTGCAATCGGGCGTGTGTCGAGACGGTGGGCCTGATTCAGGCGTTTAACGAGATGGCT
Organism: uncultured Planctomycetota bacterium; assembly: GCA_963787325.1. Lineage (GTDB taxonomy): Bacteria > Planctomycetota > Phycisphaerae > UBA1845 > JANYLN01 > CAWBCK01. Next base: position 1,973,927 of record CAWBCK010000005.1, on the reverse strand, counting down.
TCGACTCTGGCGGAACGGGAGCAGCAGTCTGAAGGATGCCAATGATCAGCTGGGCTCTACGAATGAGTCGCTCAAGAAGACCAACGCCCATTACATGGAGACGCTCCAGTTTGTCTCGCACGAACTGAACAGCCCGCTATCTTCGATCGTGAATTATGCATACATGCTTCGTCAGGGGCTGCTCGGCGGCCTGACCGACAAGCAGTCCGGTGCACTCGACGTCGTTTGCGCCAACCTCAAACGCGTTATGGAGATGATCCGTCACTACCTGAACCTGGCCCGGATCGAAAGCGGCGAGATCCAACCGGTGCCGGCGCGGGTGGCTGTCCGCGAGGACGTCATCGCCCCGATTCTGGCTTCGTTGGAGACGGAGATTGTGGCCAAGAAGATGCAGGTGGAAGACCTGATTGGTCCAAAACTCATCCTGCATTCTGACCCGAATATGACACACGAAGTTTTCGAAAACTTCCTGAGTAACGCGGTAAAATATGGTCGCCCCGGCGGGTTGATTTCGCTACACTGTCATTGCAATGGCCAGTGGGCCGAGTTTGCCGTTCGCAATCAAGGCGAGGGCATCCCGCCGGAGAGGCGGGCCGAGCTGTTCCAGAAGTTCTCTCGAATCGATCTTGGCGAATCCAAGAAAGCCCCTCGCGGCACCGGCCTTGGTCTCTTTATCAGCAAGAAGATTGTCGAGTCACATGGCGGTACGGTGACGGTGGATTCCGAAGTCGGCCAGTGGACCGAATTCCGGTGCACGTTGCCGCTGGCACGCGAGGTCAGCCAGACCACTGAAACCAAGGGCGAGGGACGAATCCGGGCAACATGACAGATCCTCCAAGCATCGCCGCCCGGTTTGCCTCGTATGTTATGTTTAGAACAAAAGTAGCATTGGCAGCCGTACGGTCTCGACCGTTAACAGGAGGTTACCATGCCCACGAAAGAAAAGATTCTGCTGGTTGATGACGATCTCGATTTTGTGAAATCCACCACGGACTTGCTGGAGGCACATGGGTACCGTGTCATTTCCGCGCAGGACGGAACGTCGGGGCTCTCTTTGGCCAAACAGGAACACCCCGACCTGATGGTCCTGGACGTGATGATGGCGACCAAGACGGAAGGGTTTGACGTCGCCCGGCGGATTCCCTCGTGTCCGGAACTCGCAATATGCCCGTGCTGCTGGTTACCGGCATCCGCAGCGAGATGAAACTGGGCTTTCGCCTCGAACCGGACAGCACCTGGCTGCCCGTCAACCGCATCATGGAGAAGCCGATCGAGCCGGCCGCGTTTATCGCCGCGGTCAGCGAGTTGCTTCGCAGGCGAGGCGAGATGGACTGGAAACACGGCGTGCTCCGGCTGGTCAAGGGCATCCTGGCCACCAAAGGGGGCGAAATCCACAGCATCGCCCCGCAGGCGACTGTGCTGGAAGCGGTCCAGACGATGGAGAAACATCGGATCGGCGGCCTGCTGGTCGTCGAGAACGACAAGCTTGTCGGCGTCTGCACGCAGTGGGATTGCACCCGGTGCATCGTCCTGCAGGACCGCCAGCCGAAAACCACTCACGTCTCGGACGTCATGACCAGGACGGTGATCTGCGTTTCGCCTGAGGATACGATTGAGGAATGCATGTCGCTGGTGACGCACAAGCGCATCCGGCACCTGCCGGTAATGGAAGCCGGCAAGCTCGTCGGGATTATCTCGATCGGCGATCTCGTTCGGGCGGCCCTCGAACAGAAGAATTTTGTCATCGAGCAGCTGGAAGGGTACATCACTGCCGGGTAACGAACCCGAGGCAGGCCAGCCGTTGCCTTTTCAATGGCCGATGATAAAGGATTCCCCGACGGCCTTTCGGCGTGGAGGTCCTTGGCGCCGCTCAGGATAACACCGGGAGAAGCACCGCCGGCTTGAGAACCGTCTAGAATTTGCTGATGTGACAAGGGTACTGCCCGAGCAGGTCTTCGATGTTCGCGGCGTATCGACGCATCATCTGGTCGAGAGCCGCCTGCTCGTCCTGCGGGCCGGTCTGGGGATCCCATAGCGGTTCCTTCGCTACCACGCGGAACCGGAAATCCTTGCATGAGACCAGGAAGCCCTGGACGATGGGGGCATTGCATCGCACCGCGATCTGCGCAGTACCCGTCAAGAAGGTGTATTCCTGGCCGAAGAGGTGTATCTTCATCGTTCCCTGATTGCTGGCCCGCTTTCGGCCTACATCCAGCGCGGTCGCCACGACCCAGTTTTCCCGCAGGGATCGATAGAGCCCGCGCGGAAAACCGTCGGCGTAATACATCCGCAGCCGCTGGAACTCCGGGAAGGACTCGGCATATTTCGCACGCACGTAACGTCGCAGCGCCCCTTCCTTGCGGTCCCGCACACCGGCCACCTGGTAGCCGGACAGCGCCATCAGCAGCCCGGCCAGGTAGTTGGAACCGTAGTGCGAGATCATGATGTAGAGGCCATTTCCGCGCTGCAGGGCGTCGTCGATATAGTGCCGGTTTTCGAAGGTGGTGCGTTCGAGGATCTGATCCTTGGGGATCTTGTCGAAGATCAGGTAGATCGTCTTGTCGCACCGTAGCCGTGTAAAGAAGCGGTACGTGGCGGCGTTGAGCTGCTTTTCGCTGAGCCGGCCGCCCAGCATCTCCCGGAGTCTGGCCTTGACGCGCTTGCGCACGCCGGCCAGGAGCAGCCATTCACACGCCCCGAACGCGCAGCAAAGCCGGTAGAGTCCGGGCAGGCCGAACAGGCGGACGATGCCTGTCAGCAGGCCCCGCACCAGCGCGAACTTGGCACGATCGTACCAGCCGACGGACCGGATCAGGTCGATCGGTTCTTGCTCGGTTGGCGACCCCGCGCCGGGCCGCTGCATGACGTTTTCCTCTACGGGCTTGGCCATGATGGGTTAGTATACGGACCGGCAGCCAAAACGCTACAGGCCGCAGGTGTTCGGCCGTCGTCCCCTTTCCCCGGAGATCTTGCGAGCATCCCTGGTGGCACGTCGTCAGCGCCCCGTGCTATCGGCTGACAAGGTGGCGGCAATATCGCCTCACCCCACAGGGGCCATCCAGAACCCGCAGATGGCTGTCTGATGCCGCCTGGCCGAAAAGCCATCGCAACGTCGGCAACAAGGCCCCAGGTGGACGCCTCCGACATGGATACTACAATCCTATGCGGGCCAAACGCATGGGACGGCGGGTACCAGCGTTGCGTGGCCTTGCAGGCGGGTCGGCAGCGAACGCAGAGGAACGGATCTCAGGCGGGCCCTGCTATTCGGCGCGTTCAGCGCGACGGACGGCTTGATGTCAGACTCAGACGAGAGGACGAAGATGAGATACAGTGTTGCCGTACGAGGAATCGCTATCGTCACGATATTGCTGTGTGCACCGGCCTTGCTTGCCGCAACCGTCGCGCCGTCCCCCTCTCAGACCGCTACCGCCACGCGCGCCGCGCCAAGTCCACAGAGCCAAACAGCCGAGCAGGCCGCACCGTCGCCGAAGAGGCAGGACAACCTGTCTGTCACCCATCACTCGATCAAGATTGCCGGCAAGGAGATTCCCTACACCGCCACGGCCGGCCTCATGCCGCTCAAGAACGAGGCCGGCAAATTGCAGGCAGAGATATTCTTCGTCGCCTACACGCGGGACGACCAGCCCGCCGCCGACCGGCCGATCATGTTCGCCTTTAACGGCGGTCCCGGCGCCGCGACGATCTGGCTGCACCTGGCTGCGCTCGGTCCCAGACGGGTTGTGCTTGCGCAAGGCGGTACGAAGCTGCCGGCGCGGCCGCGTCTTGTCGACAACGACTATTCCTGGCTGCCCTTTAGCGACCTGGTCTTCGTCGATCCGGTCGGCACGGGCTTCAGCAGGGCGGCACCCGGCATCGACGCCAAACAGTTTTACGCGATGAAGTCCGATGTGAAAATCGCCGGACAGTTCATCCGCCAGTACGTCACTCAGTACGATCGCTGGCTGTCGCCCAAGTACATCGCCGGGGAGTCGTATGGCACCACGCGCGCCGCCGCCCTGGCGAGCCATCTGCAGAACAACGTTGGCATGCTGGTAAACGGTCTTGTGCTGATTTCCTCCGCCCTGGACTTCCAGACGATCATGTTCCAGGAAGGCAATGACTTGCCGTATATCGTTTTCCTGCCCAGCTACACCGCCGCGGCCTGGTACCACAACAAGCTGGCGCCTGCCCTGCAGAAGGCGCCGCTGCCGAAGGTGCTGGCTGAAGCGGAGTCTGGGCGAATGTTCAGTATCGTATGGCGCTGGCCATGGGCGATGCCCTTGAAGAACCGCGCCGGCGTCAGATTATCGAGGAGTATGCCTATTACACGGGGCTGCCGGCGAGTTTCGTCCGGGCCAATAACCTGCGGGTCAGCAGTACCGACTTTGCCCGTGAACTGCTACGAGGTCGCGACCGTGTTCTTGGCATTCTGGACAGCCGGGTTACCGGGCTGCCGGCCGGCGAGCAGCAGTTTCATCACCGACCCGTCGGTTTTTCTGAGCATCGAGCCGCTGGTCACCACGTTTTACCACTACGTCCGCCAGGATCTGGGCTTTCAGACTGACCGGAAGTACGAATTCCTCAACTCGGATATCTCGCGAGAGTGGTCGTGGGGCTCGGCAGCAGAGGGCTATCCGACCGTTGTGCCCGATCTTCGGCAGGCCATGAGTGCAAACACGCATCTGTACGTCCACATGGCCTGCGGATACTATGACCTGGACACGGCATACATGTCGCAGCGATACACCGCCGAACACCTGCTGCTGGACAAGAGCATTCGCGATCATTTGCAGATCACGTATTACGAGGGGGGGCATCAGCTGTACACCAACCTGTCCGCTCTTGAAGACCTCACCAACGACATTCGCGGGTTCGTCCAGCGTACCGAGCAGAGATGATCGCAGCCGGCCGGACCCTTTGCTGGAAACCGCTGGAGAAGGTCGCACCGGCAGACAAGCTGCCAATGGCCTCCCATTTCTCATGACTCAGCAGGCTTGACAGCCGCTTCGCTGCTCAGCAGGCTATTGCCTTGCGTCGCCTTAAAGACCTTTTGACACACTAGCGATTCCCAAAGGAGTCGTCATGCTGGAAGATCTGTGCCCGGCCCCGCAGGAAATGAAGCGGTTTGACAAACGCATAGCCCGGCCCAAAACGGTCCGCCTGCTGTCGCAAGGCGGCGTTGATGCCGCGTGGCCGGACGTCCAACGTCTGGCCGAAGACCTGGTCGATATCTGCGGGATCGATGTGGCTGGCGAAGGGCTGGAGATTTCGCTGGCCATTGAGGATAAGCAGCTTCGGCCTGAGGGGTATCGCCTCGCGATCGGGGACGAGGGGATCGCGCTGGCCGGCGCCGACCGTCGCGGCCTGTTCTACGGCATGCAGACGCTGCTGCAGATACTGGCCTTTTCGCAGGGCGAGGTCGAGCACGTGGAGATCAATGACTGGCCTGCGTTGCAGACGCGCGAGCTTATGGTGGACATGGGCAGGGCGCCGTTTTCGATGGACCTGCTGAAGCGGATTGTGCGGATCATGTCGCGGCTGAAACTGAACAGCCTTCATCTGCATCTGCATGACGATCAGCTTAACGGCCTGCGGTACGAAACACTTCCCCTGGGCGCGGAGAACCCCTGGGCGATGACCCTGGACCAGCTGCGACAGTTGGTTGCCTACGCCCGGCGATATCATGTGGCGATCGTGCCGGAGCTGGAGGCTTGGGGCCACGTCAGTTCAATTATTTATCATTACCCGCACCTCTATGGCGGGCCGGGCATGTGGGGTGGGATGTCCTTCGGCATCGGTGAAGAACTCTATCCCCTTCTGGAGCAGATGCTCGAGGAGGTGGTACCGGTTCTCGATTCGCCGGCAGACGTGCACCTGGGCCTGGATGAGGCCATCTGGAAGACGCTGCCTTCGGTGGCCGAGGCCGACCGTGAGAAGTATTCGCCGACCAACCACGTCGGCAGGCTGTACGATATCCTGCAATCTGTCGGCGCGCGGCACGGCAAGCAGCTGCGCCTGCGGATCTGGGCGGACCATGGCGGCAGGCCCGTGCCGGAGGCGATTCGCGACAAGGTCGTCGTCGAGCCCTGGCAGTATTTCGAGTGCAAGGAAAAGGATATCCTTGAAAAGGTCGCCACGTTCGGCGGCACGGGCAAGGCGCCGTTCATCCTCGGCGCGGGCGTCAGTTCGTTGCACCTGCAGGGGGCGTACGGGGCCACCCGCATCTGGTGTCAGGCAGGCTGTGACCAGTCGAACTGCGAAGGCGTCGACATCTGCCTGTGGGAGAACAACGACATTGCCAACAATCTGCTCGGCATCTATGCCGGCGCCGGATTCGCCTGGACCCCTCAGGCCGAGATCACTCACAAGGATGATGAACTCGGCGAGTGGGTGCGTGGCCTGTACCTGGAGCGGATGAAGCGGTGGCAGCGATGCTTCCGCGACGGCAACGAAGCCGCCATCCGTCTCGATACGGGTCCGACCGTGCACGCCGGCATCTACACCGATGGCCCCCTAGCGGGTCAGCCGGTTGCGCCGACAGCCGTGCTGAAACACGAGAAGCAGGCGGAGGCCGCCGGCGGATAGACCGGGGCGCGACCCAAGCGACAAGAGACAAGAGTATCACGTCGGTTGGGGCCATTTGTCGTGGGACAGGTCGGCCATCAGGCATGAATGCAGCCGGGCTCTCGGACGGTTCAGCCGTCCCTGGCGGGCAGAACCGCCGATAGAGCGCTCGCACCAGTGAGCCCATTCTCTCGACCATATCTCCCGATGATGATCTGCCGAGAAACCCCAGGGTTATTGCTGCAGGGCAGTTTTTGCCAGATCGCTGCAACGCATCCAGGCAACCTCGTTGCCAAGGGTCCTGGCGATGCGCTTGCAGAGTTTGTCGAGACCTGCCAATCCTGCGGCGGAACCGTTGGAAAACAGGGATTGCCAATGCGTCAGGATAACGGCCGGGCAGCCCTGTGTAAGAACCTCCTGGATCCGCCCGGATCGGCCGTCAGCAGCGAGCATCGCGTCGACAGCTTCGTCAGCCTTGCGGCGGGCCGTGCGTCTGGAGGCCTGGTACTGCACGCCCCAGAACGGATCGGTCGTGTTGGCGGCAACGTGCACGACCGTCAGGCCGAGTTTGCGGTCTTGCCAGGTCACTGATGGCCAGCGCGGCAGGCCGGCTTCGTACCAATGCAGGAAATACCAGCAGAACTTGCGGCGATAGACCCGGTACATCGCTCGGCCGATCGCCTCGGCGTAGCGCAGTTCGTTGTGTTCGCCCGTCTCCCAGGGCGAGGTCACGCCGGTGGCTGGCAGTTTGACATTCTTGAGAATCGTCAGCGCCAGGCTGATGTAATCGGTCATCAGGGGCAAAGGAGCCCGGGCGATCCACTCGTCCTCGAACAGGTGCATCATGCCGCCGCTGCCAAGGTTGCACGCGCGAAGGTGCGTGAGGATCTCCGGGGTGATGTCAAATCGCGGAGCGATCCGCTTGCGGACGATGTCGAGGAAGCCCTTGAGGTGCCGTGGCGGCACGTGGCAGAGTTCTCATCGATCCGCCCGAGTCCCATCGGCATCGGCAACACGCTGAACTTGCCCGCCAGGCCATGCTCGTCACAAACGTCGGCAAAGTCCCTTGCGAACGAATTGTCGACGAGGTGGACGTGCTCGTAATTCGGCTCTTCCCAGTACAGGGCGTTAACCGGGGCACCGTCGTCAATCAGCAGCGATATCGGCAGGGTACCTCCTGAATGCCCGGCTGGGGACCGGCCTGTCGGCCTTGCGGCACGTGCGACCATGAAATCTGCCTCCAACTACCAGTTAAACGGAACCTGCTCAAACTGTACGGGAATCACCAGGTCCGGCCTGCTCGTCGGGCGGACCGTACTGAGCTTCTTCATCTGCTCGGTCGGCGGGTTGGCACACAGAACGCAAATGCCGGCGTCCGAGGCTGACTGCCCGGGATGGTCCCGCTCGAACTCGTCGCCCAGTATGTAGGCAATGCAAGTTCTGACGTTGGCAACCAGCAGGTTGAAACGCTGCTGAGGATCGGTGGTGATGCCGGCGTCGGTAATACCGAGGATGACCTTGCCGTCCTCGGTCCTGCTGATGAGGTCGATCCGATCGGTTTCTTCCAGCATGAGCCTTTTCCTTGACCTGGTGCGCGAAAACAGCCGGCAAGACACGACCAAACACCATCGCCAATATAGCGTTGAGACCGGACAGGACAAGTCGCCTTGCGGTCTGGCCCGGCTGCACCTCCTTCCGATTCGCTACGATACCGCTAGAATGGCGAGCATCAGGAGAAGATATGGACGAGAAGCGTTTTGAGCCCGTTGTCGTACCAGAGCCGCTAAGCCACGATTACCACATCATGGTCAAACCCATCGGCGGCATCTGCAACCTGCAGTGCGCCTATTGCTACTACCTGCCGACCGTCGACATGTATCGCAGCCAGCCGGGCCACTCCAGCGACTTTCGCATGAGCCTGGAGACCTACGAACTGTTCGCCCGGCAGTACCTGGACCGGCCGATCGAACAGATCTCCTTCGCCTGGCAGGGCGGCGAGCCGACCCTGATGGGCACGGAATGGTTCAGCCAGGCCATCGAGATCCAGAAGAAGTATGCCCGCGCCGAGCAGGTCGTCGAGAACAGCCTGCAGACCAACGGCACCCTGCTGGACGATGCCTGGTGCGAGTTCTTCCGCAAGCACGGCTTCCTGATCGGGCTGTCGGTCGACGGGCCGGCCAGCTACCACGACAAGTACCGCCGCACGCCGGACGGCGAGCCCTCGCACGAGAAGGTCGAGCGCGGGCTGAAGCTGCTGCTCAAGCACGGCGTGGAGTTCAACTCGCTGGTGGTGATCAGCCAGGCGAACGTTCGCGACCCCGACGGCGTCTACCGTTTTCTGACCAACCACGGGTTGCGACACGTGCAGCTGATCCCGCTGCTGGAGTATGACCGGCAGACCTTCGAGCCGATCCCGCAGGCGATCACCGGCGAGCAGTACGGGCAGTTCCTCTGCCGCATCTTCGACCTTTGGTTCGAAAACAACATCGGTTCCATCTTCGTGCAGATCATCGAGCAGACGCTGGCGGCGCACTTCGGGGTCTCGCCGTCACTGTGCGTCCACATGCCGACGTGCGGCCGGGCGCTGATCCTGGAGCACAACGGCGACCTGTATGCCTGCGACCATTTCCCGTTCCCGACCGACCTGCGCGGCAACATCCACGACCAGCCGCTGCACGAGATGGTCAACTCTCCAGAACAGAGGGAATTCGGCCGGAACAAGCAGACCCAACTGACCCAGATGTGTCGTGAGTGCCCCTACCTGCCGGCGTGCAACGGCGGATGCTGCAAGCATCGCGTCGTCGCGGTCGAGGGCGAGCCGCATCGGCACAACTGGTTCTGCGAAGGCTACCGGATGTTCTTCGAGCACTCATTCGAGAAGATGGCAGCCATCGCAACGGCCCTGCGTCGCGGCCTGCCCGCCCGTTCGGTGAAGGAGCAGTTTGCGGGCGGCACGTGGAAGTCCGACGTGCTGGTCAATCCCACCGATCCGAGGGCGATGACGGCTGGTGCAGCCCGGACATCAGGCAGCCGAATCGACCGGAACGGACCCTGCCCGTGCGGCTCTGGCCTGAAATACAAGAAGTGCTGCGGCCGGAAGGACTAGGAAGCGCGATTGCCAGCAGTTTCCGCCAGCCCCTTTGGCGAAGGCCGGTCGGCGTGTATAGTTGTGGCGACTGGATGCGGGGTAGTGGCGGAACGGCAGACGCTGGGGACTTAAAATCCCTTGACCGAAAGGTCGTGTGGGTTCGACTCCCACCTACCCCATCGGATTGCCTCGTGTCGACGAACCATCAAGAAGAGAGGGAGCGAAAGGCGTTTGGCCTTGTCGCTCCCGTACCGTGGTCTCTGTTGCCTGTTCTGCTGGCTCGGCGGCAATTGCTAGCGACGCCGGCGGATGAACAGGCCACCCAGCACCAGCAGGGCCAGACTGGCTGGTTCCGGTGCGATCGGAATCAGTTCCAGTTCGTAGACCGTGCTGCCTTCCCAGGTGAACGTCACGTCGAATTCGCCTTGCGAGTTCGCAGCCGGGACGGGCAGAATGTACTTGGACGGATCCAGCGTGAAATAGTCAACGGTGGCCATGTAAGACCATGCCGGGTTGTTGTCCTGATCCACGTAGGAACCCAGCGATGCCGGGCCCGGTACGTAGGAGGTCTGCCACCCGTCCAGGGGCGTGCCGGCCGCATCAAGCGTAAACGGTTTGTTCATATAAATGTTGATGACATAGGCCGACCAGGCAAACCCCGTATCATTGGACACCACATTGCTGCTGTTGGCTGTTGGATCCGAGGTCTCGCTGTCGGATGTCACGCCACCCAGCAGATGTCCTGCCCCGTGGAATTGATCGACGTTTGCGCCAGCGGCGACAACACCGCCTTGCCAACTGACGTTTGGCGTCAGAGAATCGCCCCATCGGTGTCGGCCACTGACAGCGTGGCATCCGCCACATTCGCACAGGCTACTGATCCGATTGCCACCACAGCTACCAGCGCAATAAGCCAATTGACCCGCATGACGTCCTCCCTATGTACACTGACCTTGTCGTTCGAACCGCCGAGGGTTCAAACGATCCACCTGACCGCTCCCTGAGAATCGAACAGAACTGCACGACCTGACATCACAATGGCGCCGGCCGCGCCGTGCCGGGCTGCCAAACTCCGATACGGCAACTATGCAATGGTTGCGCCAGCGTGAACAGACTCGCTACGTCATACCAATAAGCATGTTGCGTGCCAGCCGCTGATACTGGAACCCTGATAATGAAGCAAACCGGACAGCCCGACTGCAAGATGCGTGCGCACACAGGCTTATAGTCCGCTAATCTCTGCGGTTTTTCTGGGACCCTGATCTGCCGACACAAACGAGTCTGTTCACAAAAAGCAACATGCTGATATCACCACCCGCGGGCCTGTTACCGTATGTCTCGCAAATACGAGACCTTACGAGATGTACCCACCTTGTCCGCCAAATGCGATCGTGTTGATACTCTGCATCATGAACGGTAGCCGGCCAGAGGGCTTCCGGGGGGGGATAGGTAGATAGAGGCCGGCTAGTTGGCGGCCCAGTTCTCGATCAGGATCTGGAGATCACCCACGTTGATGTGCCCGTCGCCGTTGAGATCTGCCGCAGAGTCGAATCCAGGGCAATCCGAATCGCCACCCCACGCCGCCGCCATGGCCATCAGATCCCCGACGTTGACCGCGCCGTCACTGTTGACATCCCCGGTCCGGACCGGCTTATAGACGTAGAGATCCTGGTAGTCCATGCCGTTGCTGTTTGGGTGGGGGCTCTGGGCGTCCTTTACGCCGACGAGCACCCCCAGCAGGCCGTCCGCCACCAGCACGTCGTTGACCACGAGGAGGGCCTCGTCCGGTCGGTCGCTGTAATAACTCCGCAGATCCAATCGCTCGACAACCTGACCATCGCTGGTGCGCAGGCCCACCAGCGTGCCGGCTGAGGCCGCTACGGAATTGGCCAGGCTATCGCCATCGACGAACCAAAGCGTGTCGTCCGTCAGGACCGCCGGCCGGAACAACGGATCCTGGCTAAGTGCCCCAACCGAACCAAGATCGTGATTGCCCAGCACATACCCCTGGTCGTGCGGCCACGAGTTATACGTGTGCCAGATCGCCTCCCCCGTAGCCGCGTCGAGTTTGTACTGCTCCGCCCGGCCTATCACATATACGTAGCCGGCATGGCAGGCCAGAATCGGCCGTTCCCGGCTATCGGCCAGCGGCTTTGACCAGACTTCCTGGCCAGTACGCAGATCGACGGCCCTGACGGTAACGGGGCTCTGGGCGGCACGGGTGAAGAATACGTAAATGCCGCTGTCGGTAGCCACGAACCGCCAGTAATCGGAAACACTGGTGCTGAACCCCTTCTGGCCGCCGGCGTCTGAGTTCCATACCTTTGTCCACAAGGCTTCACCCGTGACGAGGTCGGCAGCCTCCAGCCAGAGTTTGATGTTGTTGGGATAGGAATCGACGCTGCTGTAGGCGGAAGCCGCCATCACACAGATGCCGCCGGCACACTTGGGAATATCCCCATAGCGACCGGTGGAGCCGTAAAGACCGTCAGGACCCGCCTGGCCCGGCACGGACGGCCCGACATCCATGACACACGTGCCAAGCATATCCCACTGCGGCCCCAGGTTTGGTGTGGCGAAGGAGCCGTTATCAATACTGACAGCCCAATACGGCGTGGTGTAGAAAGTATGGCCGTAGCGATAGATCAGCATATTCCTGTAGGCCTGCATCAGGGCAGTGGCGTCGATGCCGTTCGACAGGATCGTCCCTTGGCTGTCGCGATAGTAAATCGGGATCAGCTGGCCCGTTGCCGGCAGGAAGGCCAGCATGCCGCTGTGATCGCCGCCGCGGCGCATGTAGACCCGGCCGTCGTCGTGCCAGATGATCGGGTTGGAATAGTGATGGCTGTCGACCTCGCGATCGTTCTCCCTGAGAGGAAAGGGGGTCGTGTAATAGGCCTCGGTTTTGCCGGTAGACCAGTCAAACTCCATGAAGGAAACGTAATCAGATGCAGGAGGCGTCTGACGGTCATCGGCAATGATGACGGCCATGCCGCCCCGCGTAACCACCGACGACCCATAGAAGAAGTTGCCCCGGTCCGGGGCGAATTTGCCATAGAAACGCTTGGCGTATTGCAGTTGCAGGCTGATCGAAGCGGGTACATTGTCGGGCGAATACTTCGACAGACCGGCGTCTGCGCCGATACGGGACCAGTCGGCGGCACGGGCAGGCACCATTGCCCAGATGCCGGCCAGAAGGAGGCCGAGCGAGAAACCCCACTTCATTGTCTTCTCACTCCTCCCGTACAACCCCACTGGAATCACCGTCGTGCAATCAACTGGAGAGGTCTGCGGCATATCCCGCAGGTGTTGATAGCGACAACAGGGCCTGTTCTTGCTGCCGAAGACGCCGAAACGCAAGCGCTGTAGTAGTTACATCTGGAAGCGTGCTGCAGAGCAAATCTGAGACGACCGCAGCCTGCCGTGAATACCACTCTCGCCGGGCACCACCAGCAGCTTGGCTGCCAGTACGAGGTCTTGAATTTGCCTGACCCGAATGTACAACCATCCACGCACAACTGTCAATCGCTTCTGTCAACTCTGAGGCCCTTGGCCATACGTCGCACCTGTCGCCAGAGGAGTTCCGCGAGATTCACCCCATAGGACATCAGGTTTCGCAACGAGTGCGCCCCGTTTCAGCCCCGACGCTTGCCAGATTGTCTTTCGATATACCGCATCCGACTTTATAATCATCCTCCCAGGAAGGAGGCAGGTCCGGTTGAAGATCGTCGCCCTGGCGGATTTGCATTACAACATCAGTCGCTGCCGCGAGCACGTGCAGGCACAGGCGCGGACGGTCTGCAAAAACGGCGCGGACGTACTGCTGATCGCCGGCGACACGGCGTCAACGGACCTTCAGTTCTTTGAAGAGGCCCTGGAGCTTTTCAAGACCTTTCCCGGACGGAAACTCCTTGTGCCGGGCAACCATGATATCTGGGTCCTGGCTGCCGGCGATTCCCGGAAGCGCTACGAATACGAACTGCCTCAGATCTGCCGGAGACACGGGTTTGAGTACCTCGATGCGGACCCTGTTGTTATCGAGGGAACAGCCTTCGTCGGGACAATCGGCTGGTATGATTACAGCTTTCGCGACGAGTCACTTGGCGTACCCGCGCGGTTCTATGAAGCCAAGGTGGGCCCCGGCGCAGCAGACCAGATCCGCCGCTATCAGCATTTGCTGGAGGGTGAATGCGACGTAACCGACGCCATGAAGCAAATCACCGCGATCTGGCGGGACGGCCAGCACGTCAAACTCGGCACCTCGGACGTCGATTTTGCGAAGTATCTGACCGGCCGGCTCCGCGAGCACCTTTGCCTCGCCCACACCCGCGCCGAACGAGATCGTTTCGGTGATCCACCACCTGCCGCTGCACGAAATGGCCCCGGACACAGATGAGCCCAACTGGCGTTTCGCCAGGGCCTTTCTGGGCAGCACCTGCTTCGGAGAAATCTTCGACAGCGAACCGAAGGTCCGCTACGTCCTGGCCGGCCACAGTCACTGGCCCTATCGGGCGCAGCGAGATTCAGCCGAACACGGTCCCACCGAATACATCAACATCGGCAGCGGCTATCGCAACAAGCACGCTGTGGAACTGACGATCTGACCCACGGTCGATGACGTTCAGTAGGGCCATATCCGCCGCAATGACGTCAAGACAGGTCAATCGCACAAAGACCGCTTTACGAACAGGCCTTTCCCGTCGGCCGGACGTCTATGTCCTTGCCGAAGACCTTCTTGGCCAGATTGATGTAATGCAGGTAATTGTCCAGCGAGACATCCACCGGCACGCGATGGTCGCAGAAGGGAATGAAACCGCCCTCTTCAACCAGCGGGGCAAGCCGGTTGACTTCCGCCGTAATCGCATCCTTGCTCTTGGCCAGGATGTGCTTGTCGAAACCACCCATGATCCGCATCTGTTTGCCGAAGCGCTTGCGATAGGCGACCGGGTCAGACCCCCAGTTGCCGATCTCCAGCGGAAACATCACGTTAACGCCTGACTCCAGCCAGATCGGGATCAGCTCATCGATCTTGCCGTCGCAGTCCAGCACGATGAAGTTGCAGCCATAGGAGCGAAGCAGTTCGCTGATCCGGCTGTAATGCGGCTTCATCCATTTTTCCACGTATTGGGGCCCGATGATCGGTCCGTGGTTAAAGCACATGTCCTCCCACATGCTCGCATAGTCGAAGGTCACGCCGTTGTCCCTGGCGATCCGCAGCACCTTCGAAAGCACCCCAACCGACAGATCGCCCATCGTGCGGATCATCTCCTCCAGCAGGTCGGGATCGTCGTAAACCAACAGCGCGATGTTCTCGAACCCCATCCAGTCACGAAGTCTCCCGAAGAGACTGCCCGCCCCGACGCCAAGCGGCCAGGTGCGCACGCTGTCGGCATGGGCCTTACATTTCTCTGCAAAGTCATCGGCGATCCGCCCCGCCATCGTCGGATCGAGCCGCGGCTTGAACTCCTTCTCCCAGGAGGCCCGGTCCTTAAGCGTCCAGTCGATGTAATGCGGGATGGTCTTCATCGTCTTCTTCTGAAGGACGATCACGCCGTCGCTCTGCTGGATGACCTGCGTCTCGCCGCGATCTTCCAGGACCTTCTCCTCGAACGCCGGCTTCAGCCCAATGCTGCCCCCCAGGCTCTGCCATTGGTTGTCCATCCCGAAGAAGTCGTCGGAACTGACGTCGGCGGGCATTCCCTGCTCGCGCCACGCCGGGAGCGTCTCTGCCCAGAAGCCGAAATCCCATATCGGACACCTGTCGACAGGTTCATAATTCATCGTATTCAGAAAGCGTTCGCGTTCGGTCATGGCCACATCTCTCCTTTTTTGGGCCGTGCATTATGGCCATGGCAGGATCGCATTACAATAACCATCAGTAACCGCAGATATCAGAAACCGACACAAGGAACCGTATTCATTAGCGACAAAGAATTGACAATTAGCCTTGAATGATCAACCATTACGTATCGAATGCTGACTGCCGTGGACGAATCAGGCATAAGAAGCGATAGATTCTCGGACGATGCATGCCAGCGTCGCTATTACCTTGTCTGTCTCTGCTGTGGAAGCCGGCTGGAAGTCACCACGGCACTGGCAGGGCGATCGGCCAATTGCCCGACGTGTGGCATCACATTCGAGGTGCCGGATCTGGCAACGCTGGCAGCATCGGACCACCAGGTACTCGAGGTCGGCCAGCCACCGAACGAGCGAGCGGCGGTCCACGCCTACGCCGCGGCCGGCGCCATGGCGCCGGAAGTCGTGACAGATGATTCCGGAGCGAGCATGATTCGCTGCCGGCGTTGTGGTACAATGAACCCGATCGATGCGAATTCGTGTCGGTCATGCGGCATGCCATTTACAGTGGAAGCGGGGACGGGTATCTCCGTAGGACCGTGGCGCGGCTGGACGGTGGTCTCGCTTGTCCTGGGCATACTGGCACTGATAACGTACCCGGTACCGTTGTTGGCTGTGGCAGCGATCGCCACGGGCCTGGTGGCTGTTAAGAGCCTGTATATCCAATATGATGGCGTACAGAAGGCAGCCGCCTGGTCAGGGGTAGCCTTGGGCCTGTTGGCCTTGGCAGCGTTTGCCGCGGGATATATAAGCAGACTGTTAGTACTGAAGTTCCGGTCGTCGAACCCATTCTGAGAATGGGTCGTCGCCCTTGGCGTGCGAGTGCCGTTACGGTCGGCCTTTCGCACATAGAGGAAAAGAATGGTTGGACACAACACATACGCCGCGAGTCAGTCTGATTCTTGCGCGGCGACGGACTGCCCGGGACATCTGCGTGCCCCCGGTGGTAAGTTTCTGCCTCCCGGTTTCCATCGCGAGCTCGAAGCCAGACTCTCGCAACGGCCTGAATGCGCGGAAATCACCACGGGTGTCTTCTATGGGTTTGACTATCGAACCCGGCTGGGACCGTTCCTTTATGTCGATCTGCGCCTGCCGGCCGCCGGCGTGCTTACACTCGGCGCCAGCCTCGTAAACTGCGGATTCAAGCGGACACGCATCGTCATGCAGCAGTGGGCCCGCCACGTCCGCCCCAGCGCCAGCCGAATCGACAATCGCAATCTCGATATGCTGCTGGTCTCGGGCATGCAGATGCACAGCCAGCCGATGTACGATCTGATCGGCGACGCGCACACCATGGGCTCGGACCGTCCCCTGATCCTGGCAGGCGGCCCCAAGGCGATGCACCAGCCGTGGGATATGTTCAGCCCGGAAGGCGGTGCGGATGCGGTCGTTACCGGCGAAGTCAGTACGTTCCTGCAGCTGATGGACCGGTTGTTGGACTATCGCGGCCGGGGCGGCACGATGCGAGGCGCCTTCGAGCGGGCACGGCGCGACGGCGCACTGCTGGACCTGCCGGGCCTGGTCTTCCGAGTCGATGACGGCGGCCCGGAGATCGAACTGGTCCATACCGGCAAGCAACAGCTGCTGCTGGACCTGGACGAACTGCCCGACCCGCTGCTCGGATACACGATCCTGGAACCGGCGCACAAGGGCACAAGCATGGCCGAGCACCCAATGCCACTGGACGAGGTGGGCAAGCACGCCACGCTCGCGCCGCTGCTGATAACGCAGGGCTGTCGCTTCGGTTGCCCCTATTGCCCGATCCCCGACAACAATCACCGCATCTTCCGGCACAAGAGCCCCGAGCGACTCCGCTCGGAGATCCAGCACATGGCCGAGCTGACCGGCATCACCAGGTTCTTCGGCACCGATGACAACATGTTCAACAACGAGCGCGTAGTCACGGACATCTTCGCTGAGCTGGCCAAGGGCAAGATAAACGGCAAGCCCTTCTCCAAGACCATCTATTTCGGCACGGAGGCAACCCTCTTCGACGTCGATCGGTCCAAGGACATCCTGCCGCTGTGCCGCAAGGGCGGCCTGCGCACCGTCTGGTTCGGCATCGAGGACATGACCGGCGACCTGGTGAAGAAGGGGCAGTCCGCCGAGAAAGTGGCCGAGCTCTTCCCGCTCATGCGCCGCTGGGGCGTCTGGCCGATGCCGATGCTCATGCACTACGAAGGCCAGCCCTTCTACACCCGTGGCCAGCCTCAAAGGCATCGCCAACCAGGTCGCCTATCTGGAGAAGTACGGCGCCGGCAGCGTGCAGATCACCTTCCTGACGCCGGCGGTCGGTACGAAACTGTACGACGACCCGTTCGAGAAGGGCCAGGTCGCCAGGCGGATCGGTAAATTGGATATCGACGACCACTTCTATGACGGCCAGCACGTGCTGGCGTGCAACCCGGAGTCGGCATTCCGCCACCAGACTCAAACTGCTGGCCGCCTATGGTGTATTCTACAATCCTGTCAATTTCATCAAGAAGGGCGTACGGTTCCGCGACACGATGAGCCTGTATGACGCGGTTCTGCAGAGTTCGGCATGTCGGGCTGCTTCCGCTCCGTATGGATGATGCGGCGATGGCTCTGGAACCAGGCCCTCGCATCGCATCGAACCGCACGAAGGCCCGCCGCGCTCGCCGTGGAAGATCTACACCGTCGATGAATTGAACAGCAAGGCCGGCGGCGCCGTAAACGCTACCTGCACGCCGGCGAACTGGCCGGACCGCTCCTTCACAAAGCGACAGCCTGACACCCTGTTGGACGCTATTGGACGCCACGCCCGCGTTATTCGCGGGCGTGCTCGTTCTACGAAGCAGCAATCGCCCGGCCTGTGCCAACAGTCTTGCGGATCAACCAGGTTCCGCGGCAACACTGACAAGCATCCCCGTGGCCCGCACGGTGCTGGGCAGTCGGCACGCACCCCTTCGTCTCGGTCATCGCTGCCGGCGGCACATCGGACATGCCGCACAGACCGTCGGCGCAGCGCCTCGCAGCCACGACCCGCAACGGCCCGTTTCCGGACACTTTTGTTTACATTACTGGCCACACATGCATAATAACTGTCTTGCGGCAGATCGCCGACCAGTGTGAGCCGTCAGTGTGTAACGACAACGCATGTGTGGCAGCTGATGGATGTTCGACGATACTTGAAAAGAAGCAGTTGGCCCCCAAGGTTTACTGGCTCACGGTCCAGGCCCCGCGGATCGCCAAAAAGCATGAGCCCGGACAGTTCGTGATCCTGCGAGTGCACGATCGCGGCGAACGGGTACCGCTGACGATCGCCATGGCGGACCGTAACGCCGGCACGATCGCCCTGATCGTCCAGGTGGCCGGTGCGACCAGCGCCCAACTCGCGGCCCTTAACGTCGGGCAGGCCCTCTCCGACGTCGCCGGCCCGCTGGGCAAGCCGACCGAAATCGAAAACGTCGGCCACGTGGCCGTCATCGGCGGCGGCGTGGGCACCGCGGTGATCTATCCGCAGGTGCTGCGGCCTCAAGCAGGCCGGCAACAAAGTCAGCGTGATCATCGGCGGCCGGACCAGGGAACTGGTGATCCTGGAAGACCTTCTCGCCGAGGTGGCCGACTGCGTCTACCCCTGCACGGACGACGGCAGCTACGGCTATCACGGCCTCGTCACCGGCAAACTGGCCGAGCTCGTCCAGCAGGCGAACCCGCCGATCAAGGCGGTCTATGCCGCCGGCCCGGTACCGATGATGAAGGCGGTCGCCGAGGCGACCCGTCCCAGCGGTATCCGGACGATCGTCTCGCTCAACCCGATCATGGTCGATGGCACGGGCATGTGCGGCGGATGCCGAGTCACCGTCGGCGGAAAGAGCAAGTTCGCCTGCGTGGATGGCCCGGAGTTCGACGGCCACGAGGTCGATTTCCAGGAGCTCTGGGACCGCCTCGGCACGTACAAGCCATTCGAAAAAGAAGCCCTGGAACGGGCCATGCACCGCTGCAAGCTGGATGAGGTACTGGAGGCGAAGAAGTAGAATGCCAGAAGCCAATCAGGAAAAGACCGAAGATCACCCCGGCCGAACGGATGAAGATCACCCGCCAGCAGATGCCGCAGCGCGACCCGGTCCAGCGCAGCCGAAGCCTTCAACGAAGTCAACCTCGGCCTCGAAGAGCAGCGTCGCCATCCTCGAAGCCAAACGTTGCCTGCAGTGCAAGGCCCGCAAGTGCGTCGAGGGCTGCCCCGTCCGCGTGCGCATCCCCGAGTTCATCGCCGAAGTGGCGGAAGGCAACTTCCAGCGGGCAGCCGAGATCCTGCTGGCGGATAACGCCCTGCCCGGCATCTCCGGCCGGGTCTGCCCGCAGGAGACGCAGTGCGAATGCGTCTGCGTTCGCGCCGTCAAGGGCGAACCGGTCGCGATCGGCTATCTGGAGCGGTTCGTCGCCGACTGGGCCCGCGCCCACATGAACGGCACCGGCCAGATCCCAGGTCCATCCAAGGGCCAGAAGGTCGCGGTGATCGGCTCGGGGCCGGCCGGATTGACCTGCGCCGGCCAGCTCGCCAAGGCGGGCTACGACGTAACGATCTTCGAGGCCCTGCACACACCCGGCGGCGTGCTCGTTTACGGCATTCCGGAGTTCCGCCTGCCCAAGGACATCGTCAAGGCCGAGCTCAAGAACCTCGAAAAAGTCGGCGTCAAGATCGAGTGCAACGTCGTTGTCGGCAAGACCGTCGAGATCGACGAACTGATGCAGGAAGAGAACTTCGAGGCGGTCTTCATCGCCAACGGCGCAGGCCTGCCGATCTTCATCGGCATCCCCGGCGAGAACCTCAAGGGCGTCTATTCCGCCAACGAGTTCCTCACCCGCGTGAACCTCATGCGGGCAAACGCATTCGGCGACTACGAAACGCCGGTCCTTCGCGGCCGCAAGGCCGTGGTCATCGGCGGCGGCAACACCGCGATGGACGGCGTGCGCACAGCCAGGCGACTGGGCGCGGACCCTGCGGTGCTGGTCTATCGCCGCAGCCGGGTCGAGATGCCCGCCCGCGTCGAGGAGGTGCATCACGCCGAGGAGGAGGGCATCGTCTTCGAGATGCTCACCCAACCGGTCAAGATCCTCGGCGACGAGCAGGGCTGGGTCAAGGGCATCGAGTGCCTGCGCATGGAACTGGGCGAGCCGGACAAGTCCGGCAGACGCCGCCCGGTCGAGCAGCCGGGTTCAAACTTCGTCATCGAGTGCGACATGGTCATCGAGGCCCTCGGCACGCGAGCCAACCCGCTGCTGACGAGCACCTGCCCCGACATGAAACTCAACGAGTGGGGCTACATCATCGCCGACGAACTGGGCATGACGACCAAGCCGGGCGTCTTCGCCGGCGGCGACATCGTCCGCGGTGCCGCAACGGTGATCCTGGCCATGGGCGACGGCAAGCGAGCCGCCGAGAACATCGACAAGTACCTGATCGGGCAAGCGGGCCCAAAAGGGCCGATAAACTGCGTGTAAGGTGGTGGTTTTGCCGGACATTGCCTGCCACCTCCGCGGTTATCGATCTTTCCGGTAAGAATAACCGCGACATGACGTTAAGGACCGCCGAAGCCTGGATATCATCGGGCGTGTCCCTTGACGAACGGCCGAAGATTGCGTAAAACTACTACGCTCTGGGATGGGACGGCCGAAGGCTGGTCCTGCCCGACATATTGGGGTCGTAGCTCAATTGGTTAGAGTACCGGACTGTCGATCCGGTGGTTGCGGGTTCGATCCCCGTCGACCCCGTTGGTTTTTCCTCTGAAGGCCGATGCCATGCAGTAATGACTGTCTGGATCCAGGCCTTTTTTCGTACCGGCCATGCGGGAAAGATTCGGTCCGGCATTCGGTTGGCCATAGCCATCGCAGCCCCCGTTTGCGACTCGCCCCGTTGTCCAGACGGTACAAAACTCAAGGCAAGACCCCGAAGACATGCTAAGGGCATCGCCTAAAATGCGAGCATCGTGCCCGGCCCGGCCGGCAGCGTATTAAGACTATCGCCAAGAACATGGAACTGAAGCCGACCGTCCATGCGACACTCGCCTCCGGCCAGTCAATTGACCCGTTATGGCCGATCGCGCTAATATCGGCATGGTGTTCACGCATGCGAGTCGTTCCTCCTGGCCTTGGCCATCAGGCCGGAGTAAGAACGCATTGGTCATCTCTTGCGAAGTACTTAGCCCGGGCGTGGCGGAGGGGCTGCTACGGGTCATACGGATGCCCGTCGGCCCCCATTCGACGCTGGCGTCCTCTGATCCGCAGGCCGAAACGGAGCGTTTCGCGCGACAGGTTGCGGCCCTGGGGGAGGATCTGCAGAAGATCGTCGGCCGGCTCGAATCCGAGTCTCTTTCGGCTGAAGCCGACATCGTCCGCATACACCTCATGCTGCTCGGTGATCGTAAATTCCAACGGCAGATTGAGGAACTCATTCAACGGGAAGGTCTCGCGGCACACGTGGCGGTCGGGCAGGTCGCCGAGCGGCTGCTCAGCCGATTCGAATCAATGAAAGATTCGTTCCTGGCAGACCGCGCGGCCGATCTGCGAGACCTGGCGCTGCCAGCTGCAACGTCGGCTGCAGCATCAGGACGAGACGCTGGAGCAGCAACTCGACGGCGCAGCCGGCCAGGTCCTTGGCATTGAAGAACTGTTGCCCTCGGTCGTGCTGCATGCCCGCCAGATGAACGTCAAAGCGATCGTCGTGGAGAAGGGAACGGGGTTCTCACACGGGGCAATCCTGGCCAGGGCCTTTGCCTTGCCTGTGGTTCGCATACCCAGTCTGGAGAACCTCCCTGCCGAGGCCGGGGCGCGTATCCTGGTCGACGGCAATCACAACGAACTGCTCGTCGAGCCAACCAGAGATGAGCAGGACCACCGACTGGTCACAGCGCGAGGCCCTGAGCCTGCTAGCCGTCTGCCGCCGCAATCCGTCGGTCCGCCTGTGGGTCAGCATCGTCGATCCGCGTGAGCTCGAAAACTTCGACTGGCAAGGCGTCGAGGGGGTCGGCCTGTATCGCACGGAAATGCTGTTCATGGCCAACCAGACGGACTTCCCAAGCGAGGATGAGCAGATGGCCGTCTATCGCCGGCTTTTCGAACAGTGCGGCGACCGCCCCGTCACGATCCGCACGATGGACCTCGGCGGCGACAAGACCGTGCCGTACCTGTCGACCAGCAGCGAGGACAACCCCTACCTCGGCCTGCGGGCACACCGCATCTGCCGCTTTCACCCTGAGATCCTCATCTCGCAGGTCCGGGCGATCCTTCGTGCCGCGGCCGGCCCGCACCGCCTCCGCCTGATGTTCCCGATGATCGAAAGCCTGGACCAGTACGAGTTCGTCCAGGGCCTCGTTCGCCAGGCGATAAACGGCCTGCGGTCCCGCAATGTGCCCTTCCAGGAGAGACTTCGAGCAAGGCGTGCTGGTCGAAACGCCCTCGGCGGTCTGGGATTTCAGCCGCCTCATCAATCGGATTGATTTTGCCGGCATCGGCACTAACGATCTCGTGCAGTACCTCTTCGCCGTCGAACGTAACAACGCCAACGTCGCCGAACTGTACCAGCCGGATCATCCGATCGTTCTTCGCGTGCTCCGGCAGCTGGTCCGCCAGGCCCGCAAGGCAGGCAAACACCTGTCAATCTGCGGCGAGATCGCACGGTGCCCGGTGATGTTGCCGCTGCTGGCCGGCCTCGGCCTGCGGGATGTGATCGGTCGCCGTTCAGGCCCTGCCTAGCCGTTGCCGAGCGGCTCTATACCCTCCAGCTGGCCGACTGTCGCCGACTCGCGCAATCATGTCTGACATTCGACAGCGCCGCACAGGTCCGCGCGGCACTGGGCGGCTCGCCCGCAGCACTGCGACGAACGCGTGGCTGTCGGCCAGGCCATCGACCCGGTATGCCGCATGGCCGTGCGCAAGACGGGGAATCCATTCGTTGTGACGCGTCAGGGCACGGTCTATTATTTCTGTTCCACGCGTTGCATGAACCGCTTCACTGCGCACACATGACGGTTATGACGTCTCGTCCTCTTCCAGGTTTTCTTCGGGATCGCCGGCGCAAACCAGCTGTGGCCATCCTGGGAGATCAGCAGCGCCGCTTCCTGCGGCCCCCAGGTGCCACCCGGATAATTCGGAAAGTTGCTTGGCGCGATCGTCTCCCAGGCGTTAAGAATCGGATCGATAATCGTCCAGCTTGCCTCCACCTGGTCAGCCCGCATGAACTGCGTCAGATCCTCCAGCATCACGTCCAGCAGCAGCGTCTCGTAGGCATCCGGCGGCGGCACGTGGAACGATTCCTTGTACGAGAATCGCATGTCCACCGGCGTCAGACGCATCGTCTGACCCGGCTGCTTCGCCTGAAACTGCAGCACGATCCCCTCGTCCGGCTGGATCCGGATCAGCAGCCGGTTCGGCTGCGGCTGGGTGACCGCCGTCCACGGGAACGACTGATGCGGGACCGGCCGGAACTGGATCACCACGATCGACTCGCGCGACAGCAGCCTCTTGCCGGTTCGCAGGTAAAACGGCACGCCCTGCCACCGCCAGTCTGTCCACGAGATACCTTACTGCGGCGTAGGTTTCCGTATTCGACTCCGGCGAGACGTCCGGCTCCGCTTGATAGCCTTGCACGTGATGGCCGCGAATCCACCCCGGGCCATACTGCCCGCGCACGGCAAACAGGTGCATCTGCTCCGGCGGAATCGGTCGGATGGCGTGCAGCACGTCGACCTTTTTGTTGCGAATCTCATCAGCCGAATACGATACCGGCGGCTCCATCGCAATCAGACACAGGATCTGCGAGAGGTGGTTCTGCATCATGTCGCGCAGCGCCCCGCCTTTTCGTAATAGCCGCCGCGATGCTCAACGCCGATATCCTCGGCAACCGTAATCTGCACGTGCTCGATGTAGCGCCGGTTCCAGAACGGCTCGAACAGCGAATTGGCAAAGCGAAACGCCAGGATATTCTGCACCGTCTCCTTGCCCAGATAATGATCGATCCGGTAGATCTGGTTCTCGTCGAACACCGACAGCAGGAGGCGGTTAAGGCTGCGTGCTGATTCCAGATCTCGGCCGAAGGGCTTCTCAACAACCACGCGATTGCGAAGATCGGTCTTGTCCATCTTCGCTCGGCCGAGCTGGTGCACGATCGTCTCAACGATTGTCGGCGGAACAGCGAGATACGCGACGCAATTGGCCTTTCCGTCCCACTTGTCATCCAACGACGCCGAGCTCGTCACAAAGATGCTTGAACAGTTCCGGGTCGTCAAAATCGCCGACCATGTCAGCTGAGCCGCCGGCTGAACTCGTTCCACTTGTCGCTTTCCAGCGGGCGATGCGAAAACTTCTTGACACCATCGTGCAGGTGCTTGCGGAACTGACTGTCCGACATTTTCTTCCAGTCAACGCCGATGATAGCGAACTTCTCCGGCATCCAGTCATCAACGAAGAGGCTGTAAAGCGCCGGCACCAGTTTTCGCCACGTCAGATCGCCGCCGGCGCCGAAAATCACCAGCGCCGTCGATTGCGGCTTGGAATAGGCCTTCATAGTGTCTCCTTAGCCGCCGTCCAATGGGTGTGAAAGGTTCCCTTGGCATCTGTGCGCCTGTAGGTGTGCGCTCCGAAATAATCGCGCTGCGCTGGATGAGGTTGGCCGGCAGCCACCCACTGCGATAACTGTCGAAATAAGCCAGAGTCGCCATCATGCATGGCACGGGGATGCCGATCCGCGCGGCGACCACGACAAGTTTGCGCAGATCGTTCTGCAACGCCTCCATCTTTCGTACGAATCCGCCGTCACTGACCAGATCGGGCAGATCGCTGCGGCGATGATACGCATCGCGGATGTCGTCCAGCATGGCGGAACGGATGATGCACCCACCGCGCCAGATCCTCGCAATCGTCTCGAGGTTCAGGTTATAGTCGAACTCATCCGACGCCGTGCGCAGCAGCGTCATGCCCTGAGAGTACGCCAGGATCATTCCCATATACAGTGCGTTGCGCAGGACACGCACGAGATCGTCGGCATCGCCGGGATAACGGCCCTGCGGCCCGCACAGAAACTGGCTGGCCTCGCGCCGCATGTTCTTGTCAGCTCGACATGTCGCGCATCGCCACCGCTGTATCGATCGTCGGCGCCGGCACATGGAGCTGCAACGTCGACTCCGAAGTCCACATGCCGGTCCCCTTCTGCTCGGCCTCATCGAGAATCAGGTCCACCAGCGGCTTGCCCGTCCTGTCATCCTTATAGGCAAAGATGTTGGCGGTGATCTCCAGCAGGTAACTCTGCAATTCGGACTGGTTCCAGTCGGCATATACCCGATGCAACTGCTCGTTGTTATATTCCAGCCCGCGTCGCATCATGTCGTACGTCTCGGCAATCAGCTGCATTACTGCATACTCGATGCCGTTGTGCACCATCTTGACGAAATGGCCCGCCGAACCCGGCCCCAGCCACGCCACACACAACTCGCCGTCGGCCCGTGCCGCCGCGCCCTCGAAGATCGGCCGGACCCGTTCGTACGCCTCCCGGTCACCGCCGACCATCATGCTGGGTCCTCGCCGTGCCCCTTCTTCGCCGCCGGAGACCCCGATTCCCAACAGGTTAATTTGGCGCCCGGCCAGCGCCGCAGCCGCGCCGATTCGTATCGGTATAATGCGAATTACCACCATCGATAATCGTGTCGCCGGGCTTGAGGTGCGGCAGCAACTCGTTGATCACCTCGTCAACGACCTTGCCTGCCGGCACCAGCAGCATGATGTTGCGCGGGGTCTTGAGCATGTCCAGAAACTGCTCAAGCTTGCCGCTTGCGTGTACCTCGAAGCCGTGCCCCTCTCGCTCAAGAGCCGACACCTGTTCGGGGTTTTTGTCAAAGCCGGCCGCGACGGCACCGTGTTCCGCCATGTTCAACAGCAGATTCCGCCCCATCGTGCCCAGGCCGATCATGCCGATATCGCAGGATTGAGCATGCATGCCAACCCTCCTTTGCCTGCGCCGCCGTGTCGTGACACGAAGTAGCAGCACGGCGCGAGTTATCTATCCGGTTGTAACCCACAGTCTAAGGACGCTCATCCCTCATTATAGACGCAAGACCAGCACTGATTTGGCTCCTAGAATGATATATCTGAAAGAAAGGACATTTCATGAACGCTATGGCTGTATTCCCCGAAGAGAAGCAAATCCATCTTGCCGATGAACCTGAACCCCCTCTGGCCGGACCGACCAGCGTAAAGGTGCGTATGCTGCAGGTTGGCGTCTGCGGCACGGACCGCGAGATCGCCCGGTTCGACTATGGCGTGCCACCACCCGACAGCGACCACCTGGTGATCGGCCATGAATCGCTTGGCCAGGTCGTCGCCGTGGGCGACAAGGTCGACCGCGTCAGACCGGGCGATCTGGTGGTAGTCATGGTCCGCCGGCCGTGCCCGCATCCCGAGTGCATAGCATGCCGCTCGGGCCGACCGGATTTCTGTTACACCGGCGATTTCACCGAGCGTGGCATCAAGGGCATCTCCGGCTATATGACCGACATGGTCGTGGACGAAGAGGCCTATGTGGTGCCGTTACCGCATGCGCTGCGCGATATCGGCGTGCTCACTGAACCCCTGACCATCGGCGAAAAGGCGATCGAGGAGGTCGAGCGTATCCAGCAGCGTTTGCCTTGGGGCCAGACGACTGAACACCGCGCGCACAAGGCGTACCATCACAATGTCGTTGTCGTGGGCGCCGGGCCGGTGGGCCTGCTTGGGGCCATGGCCTGGGCCGTCCGTGGCTACCGCGTCTACGTCTATTCCCGGGAGTCGTCGGACAGTCCCGAAGCCAGGCTGGTGCGAACAATCGGCGGCACGTACTTCAGCACAGAGGAGCTGACCCAAGGAGAACTGAGCCACAAGGTTGGCAACATCGATGTGGTCTACGAAGCGACCGGCGCCGCGGAGGTTTCGTTCGACATGCTGACGTACCTCGGCGTCAACGGCGTCTTCATCTTCACCGGCGTGCCAGGCACCAAGGGCGAATTCGAAATCCACGGCGGCCAGATCATGCGGGACCTGGTCCTGAAGAACCAGGTGGTCCTGGGCACGGTCAATGCGCCGCGGAGGGCGTATGAGGCTGCGGTGGCCGACCTGGGCACCTTTAAGGATCGGTGGCCTGACGCCGTCCGGTCGCTGATCACCAGTCATCACCATCTGGAGGAAGTGCCGGACCTGCTGAGCAACAAGTCCGGCGATATCAAGGCGGTGGTCGACCTGGAAGACTGAAGTCGCGCAGCGGGGCTAGCAGAGACGGCCAGCCACTCGCCGGCCACAGCGAGCCGGCAGCCTGTTGCGGCCGGCAGCGATATGCATGCCAGGTGATGGCTGGCGTCAACGCATGATGAACCTTACGACGCGTCAAGACGCGTCCTACTTTGCGCCCTTCTTCCGCAAGGTCTCTATCAGCTTGTCGTACGGCTGGTTAAACTTTTCGATCCCCTGGTCTTCCAACGTGAGCATCACCCGTTCCAGGTCAATCCCAAGTTCATCGAGATCTGCCAGCAACTGGTTCGCCTGAGCCACTCCCAGTTCCAGGCGGTCGGCCGGTTCACCGTGGTCACGATAGGCGTCCAGCGTTTCGCGCGGCACTGTGTTGACGGTGTCCGCGCCGATCAGACTATCCACGTATTTCACGTCGCTGTACGCCGGATTCTTCGTGCTCGTGCTCGCCCAGAGCAGCCGTTGCGTCCGGGCGCCCCGCGTTGCCAGTTCGCTGAACCGGCGACTGCCGAACAGGTCCTTATACCGCTGATACGCAACCTTTCCGCACGCAACCGCAACCTGTCCACGAAGGCCTTGAGCCATTGCGTATCGCGGATGGTCGGCAGGGATCTCTTCCAGCATGCCGTCAACAAGCGTATCGATGCGGCTCAGGAAGAAACTGGCGACCGACGCAACCCGGTCGAGCCGGGTACCACCGTCGGCCAGTTCTTCAATCGCCTCCATATACGCTGCAACGATCTGCAGATATCGCGGCAGGCCGAACAGCAGCGTGATATTGATATTGATGCCTTCAGAGAGGCACTGGCGAATCGCTGGAATTCCTTCGACCGTGCCGGGAATCTTGATCAGCACGTTCGGCCGATCTACAAGGCCCCACAACGTCCGCGCCTCCTGGATACTGCCATCGGTATCCCGCGCCAGGTGCGGCGACACCTCCAGGCTCACGAAGCCATCCCGACCACCAGTCTGATCGTAGACCGGCCGCAACACATCGGCCGCTTCCTGCACATC
Source organism: uncultured Planctomycetota bacterium (assembly GCA_963787325.1). Classification (GTDB taxonomy): domain Bacteria; phylum Planctomycetota; class Phycisphaerae; order UBA1845; family JANYLN01; genus CAWBCK01. The sequence continues at coordinate 1,945,174 of CAWBCK010000005.1, read as the reverse complement.
CTGGATGGTCAGCCGGCGATAGATCTCCTCGGCTGTCTTGCCCTCCTGGACGAGTCGGTGAATCTCATCGTCATAGGTGTCACTCTCGCCGATCGCCTTCTCAAAGATACTGGGGTTTGACGTAAGCCCGCTGATACCGTCCTCTTCGATAAGGGTTTTCAATTCCCCGCTACGGGTCATTTTCCGATGGATGTAATCGAGCCATATGCTCTGCCCGAATCTCTCAAGACTGGTCAGCGGCGACTCTTTGACTGCGACTTTCATGATTTCTTCTCCAATCGCTGACGACACGCACCAGCTCTGTAAAAGATTATACGCAGAAGGGAAAAGGCCAAGCCGCTGCCGCCCTGCGCCGCTGGGCCGCTTACGCCCCCGCGGGCAGCCCGCAGGCGCAAAGCAGGAACTGTCGCCCAGGACTCAGAAGTCAGGATTCAGGGCTCTTCCGGGGCCGCTCGGGGATGAACCCCGCCAGAAAACAGAATGCCATCAGCCCCCAGAAGATCCAGAAAGCCAGGCTGCTGGGACTGTGGAAGTTCACACTGGGATGGTCCGCCCCCGGGACATTGAACCACCAGTCGACCAACAACTTGCCCCCGATCACCAGCACCAGCATGTACGCCGAGGTCTCAAACCGCGGGAATCGATCCAGCAGCCGGATGAACACCACGGCGGCAAATCGCATGAGGACTACACCCAGCATGCCGCCGGTAATCACCATCCACAGCTTCGGATGCACCCCCGTCTGGCCAGCCGGTGCCGACCCAACCAGCGCAATAGCGGCCAGGATCGAGTCTACCGCAAAGGCGATGTCCGTGACTTCGATCACCCCGACCGTTGACCAGAACTTGTAAGCGCTGACTTGACCTTCTGCAGCCGCCTGCCCCGACCGGCGCCACTGTACCGGTGCGCGCGCCTGGATCCGCCGCTCGTCGTTCTGCTGACTGGCCGGCCCGGCCTCAGCATCGCCCAGCATTGGCCGGCCGTCAGGTCCAACCGCGATCTTGTCGTGCTCGTGCCGGGCCCGCTCAAAAACCAGATGGCGCACGGCCACATAGACCAGGTACGCACCGCCAAGCAGTTTTACGATTCGCCACTGCAGAAGATAGGCCGCCGCGGCAATGGCGATAAAGCGAAACACAAAGGCCCCAACCAAGCCATACGTTAAGGCCCGGGACTGCAGGTTCTTCGGCAGCCGCCGGGCCAGCAGGCCGAGCACCAATGCGTTGTCGATCGACAGCACGCCCTCCAGGAGGACGAGCAGACCTACGACAACCAGATCATGCCAGGCAAACGTCTGATGCAAGAACATATAAGCTCTCTTCCACATCCCGTGGCCGCGCTGCTCCCGGGCATTTGGTCACCTTCGCTGGTCAGCACCACGCCATGGGGCCCCTACCTTAGATGCCAACCGTCTGCCTGACAAGGGACCTCCCTGCCCGGCATGCCAGCAACGCGACGAAGCCGCGACGGCCTTCCCTTGCGGCCATCAGGTACGCACCTACGACCATGTACAGATCAAATAAGAGGTTCCGTACACAATTATGTTGTTTTCCTTTGGCAACATAAGACCGCCGTTTGGGCCATGAATGTTGAGCCGCGTAAACATGCATAAGACGACGCCAGATATCGTCCCAGAAATCTTCGGTGACACGCCACGGACGTTGCGCAATATAAGACTTTCCCTTGATGCAGCTTATGTTCGGCCCCCTTCTGCGGCAGATATTTGCCGATCGCATTCGGCCCGCTGGCACGCAAAATGCTTGTTTTTTCGTTTGTGAAGGTGGCTTTGTTGGCACTGCGTCCAAGTGGCGCCTGGTGATCTGGCATGTGCCTCCTGTGTCACAAGAAGGCCTTTCTGCAATCGCCGGAGCCGCGGGTCGGCTAAGCGATGCAATCCTCCTTGTGGGGGATGTCAGGGGCGAAGCAAGTACAAGGAGACCGGGGTATGAGAAGCAGTTGGCTCGTCGCAATTGTGTGTGTGGCCGTGGCGGCCTCGTTCGCCAGTGCGAACATCATCGGCACGCCTGTCTGCCAGGCTGACGGTGATGGCGCGGTGGTCTGCCAGCCATCGGCGTGGGATGGCCAGACCAACACGCTAAGCATCGCGGAGACAGTTTTCCAGACACCTGGCCACGTACAGGGTAAAGTCCAGACGGATGGTGATCCCACTGTGATGCTCGCCAAGTACATCACAAATTCGACCGGGGATACCTGGTCTGGATACACATTCAACATTTATATGGACCAAGCGTTCAGCATTGATTCGGCCATGTTGCCGACGGGTTGGACCTACAGCATTACGCCGGCCAGCACGGGGACCTTTGTCGACCTCGATGGTCGGCAGTGGGCCGCGAAAGGGACTGTAGATTTCGTCGCCAACGACGGGGCCTATGACCTGGCGCCGGCACAGATGGGGCTCTTCGGGGCCAATGTGACCTTTGCCCAGAGCGTTAACTTCGAGATCGAGCAGATCGGTGTGGTTCCCGAGCCGGCAACGCTTGCGTTGTTGATGCTCGGCGGGCTGTTCGTCCGTCGGTCCCGCAAACAGGGCTAGGCCGGTCTTTTCGAAGTGTGATCAATCGGCGGAAGCGGCAGGTTAGATATCAGCCGCTTCCGCCGTTTTTTTTATGACGCCAGCAGGTGCTGGACCTTCTGCTCATCCAGCCCGACGTTTGTCATCGCCTGCACGGCAAGCGAATCCTTTTCCTGGCATAGCGCCAGCAGCAGGTGCTCGGGTTCTACCGCGCCAGCCTTACGATTCTCCGCGATCTCGATTGCCCTGGCCACAACATTTCGGAAATGCATTGTCCCGGGCAGCCGGCCAACCACAAACGTCTCATCCGCCTGCGGCTCCTTGAAGAACCCCTCGATATTCTTTCGAAGCGCGTCCGGGGTGCCGCCGCTGTCTCGAAGCACCTCGCTGGCACGATTTCCCTTGCCTTCGGCAATCGCCAGCAGCAGGTGCTCTCCATCCACGTAACCTTGCTCGTACCCCCGAGCAATCTCCTGCGCCTGCTCGACGATGTGCTGACTCTGCGCACTGAGTCTGCGTAGCATAAACAATTCCCTCTTTTACTCGGCCGATTCGCCGTCGGACAGGTGATCCATCTGCGCGGGAGCAAGACCTTCGAAAAGGACCGAGCCGACCCGGACCATCGTCGCGCCTTCCTCGATCGCCACCTCGAAATCGTTGCTCATGCCCATCGAGAGATGGCAGAACTCCGGCCCCACCTTTCGCGACTCGCGGACGTCCTCGAAGAGTTCCCGCACGCGGGCAAAGATACCCCTGACCTGCTCGGGGTCTTCTACAAGCGGCGCCATCGTCATGAGTCCGACGACCTTCAACTTCGGCAGCGATACGATCTGCTCGATCAGGTACGGTACCGCCGCCGGCGGCACGCCGCCCTTGCTCTTCTCGCCGCTGACATTCGTCTCGATCAGCACCTCGCATGCCTTGCCGGCCTTCTCTGCCCGCGTACTGATCTCCTCCGCCAGACGTAGCGTATCCATCGAGTGGATCAGGCTGCTGACCGGCAGCACCTGCCGCACCTTATTGCGTTGCAGTCGTCCGATCATGTGCCAGCAAACGGGCCCCAGGGCCTCGTTGCCTGCCGCCACGCGCCGCTGAGTCTGCTCCTCAATGATACTGGCGCGTTTAACCAGTTGCTGAACGCGATTCTCACCAAGGTCGACCTGCCCCAATTCCAGCAGGTTTTTGACGACCTCCAGGTCGACCGCCTTGGTTACCGCCACCAGACGAACATCATCGGGCTGGCGGCCGGCACGCTGCGCCGCCGCGCCAATCCGGTCCTGCAGGCGTTTGAGATTGTCGGCGAGTTTGCGCCGCTGATTCGTTGTTCCTGACAATGTACCACCCATGACGACGCATTATACACGTTCGCCCGATCCTACCAAGCCCTCCCGCGGTGCTCGGCTCTATACAAGGCCAGTCGCATGCGTTCCCAGCGCGAAGAGCACAAGATTCAGGCGCGATCGACCATTAAGGAATGTGGCGACGACGGGCCTGCTACGTGCCGGCCGTTCACGGCCAGCCAGGACATGCATCGCACGGCCCCTGCCCCTCAAGCCCACATTATGTTGCGGGGCCTGTCCTCGCCGCCCTGAGGCAACCAGGCCAAGCCCCTTCATTTTCAAGCGTCACGATTTGCCCGGCCGGATTACGGCGTCGAGCTTGCCCGTTTCTCTTGCGTCCGCAAAGAGCTTCCGGCCTTGGGCATCTCCAGCCGGTCGTACATGTCCGCACTCGCCATATCGGCAAGCACTGTCTGCAGGTTGCCGAACGCAGCCGCAGTGAGCAGATCCAGATACCGTCTGCCGATCGCCGGCCATGCCCAGTTTCTCGCAGCGTTATACGCCTCGGCCTCAATGGTCTCTCGCAGGATATGGTCTTCGAGCAGCCGGATGACTCCCTCGGCCATTGCCCGCTCGTCCTTGAACGGAACGAGCACGCCTCGCCCGTGCGCCAGCGCTTCCGTTGCGTGGATGTAGGGCGTACTGACGACCGCCTTTCCGGCCGCCAGCGCGAACGAAAGCGTACCGCTGGTGATCTGGTTGTAGCCCAGGTAGGGCGTTACATAAACGTCCGTCGCCTGCAGATACTCCCCGATCTCCCACTGCTTGACGAACCGGTTGATAAACTGGACCGACTGGGGGTTCGGCAGACTGTTGGCGATCTGCTGCAGTCTCTCCCGGTATGACTCACCCTCGTGGACCTGCACGCCAGGATGGGTCTGTCCCACAATTACATAGACGGCATCATCGTGCCTGGCCAGGACGTATCGCATCGCCTCGACCATGTGCTCCAGGCCCTTGTTTCGGCTGACGAGCCCAAACGTCGCGATCACCTTTTTGCCCGACAAGCCCAGGCGTTGTTTGATCGTCGCCCGGTGCCCGAAACGGAATTGCGGTACGCCGTGCGGGATCACCGCGACATTTTCGCCTCTAATGTTATAGTATTGCTTCAGCATATCGATGGCGGCATTGGCCATCACGACCACGGCAGCCGAGTGTCTCGCCACCTCCTGCAGAACGCTGATCGCCTTGGGCGGCGGGTCCTGCATCACCGTGTGACAAACCGAGACAACCGGCTTCTCGCACTGCCGCAGAAAACGCAGCAGGTTATCTCCCCAGTCGCCGCCGAACAATCCATACTCATGCTGCAGGCATACAACGTCGAAATTGCTCCGATTCACAAACTCGGCCAGATGATCGTAACTTTCCACGCGATCAGGCTGCACCGTCCACGCGATCTGGGCGTTGCGGCCATAATGCAGGCCTTCGCGGTCAATCGCAGCCACACTGGTGTGCAATGCAATGTCTTCGGCCGATTGCTCTATGGCTGAAACGAGATCTCGACTGAACGTGGCGATACCGCAGCGGGCAGGAGGGAAGGTGGCCAGTACGAGGACCTTCAGTTCTCGCATCTTGTACCCCTTTCCGGATGCGGTCAGCCCGACCGGCATCCGCTAGCTGTGAGTCGTGCTTGTAGTGCGCCAGACCTTCTCGCGCGGGCCACAACTCAGATTCCAGGTCAGTTACTTCCTGTTGCCAAGCGGGGGGACACGATTGACTAGTCCTGACGCCCCACTCGAGCCGACGGCTCTGCCCGGACGTCCGAAGCATCCAGGCTCAGGAACATTAGATTCTAGGCCGACCGACACGATTATCCACGATCCGCCAGACTAACGGCTTCGCCCCAATCGACTTGCAAGGTCGTCTACTCGATGGCTCACACGCGGTTACCTTGACGCTTACGTGGGCCTGTCTTAGAATGAGCGCGCTTTGCTCAAATACGGAGCGTTACGGGTAGGTAGCTCAGGTGGTAGAGCAATGGTCTGAAAATCCATGTGTCGCCGGTTCGACTCCGGCCCTGCCCAGTGCGTCGTAAATCATTTCCCTCCATATGGCTGCGATTCTGTTTGTCCTGCAGAACCAGCCAAGACGCAACCTCTGGGTCGCTGCCGTGGGACAACGGGCCTGAATTGAGCCCCCCAAGACCGTGCTTGCGGCAGGGCTGTTATCCAGGGGTGTCTGTACAGGTACGTATTAGGGTGTTTGGGAGAGACATTATGGTTATTACGCGCGAAGCGGTAACGGTGCGCCTGAAAGAGTTAGGTTTGGGTGCCGGCGATGTCGTACTGGTCCACAGCGACCTGCGGTCTTTGGCCCCAGCCCGCGAGCTGGTCAAGCTGCCCAACTGCGGTGCGGACCTGATTATCGACGGCTTTGTCGAGGCAGTCGGGCAGCCCGGTCTGGTCATCTTCCCTACGTTCACCAAGACCTACGACACCGGCGAAACTCCCTATGAGGGCCTCGTCTTCGACCCGAAGGAAACCCCCAGCCGGGTCGGCAGTATTACAAATCTCTTTTGGCGCCGGCCGGATGCCATCCGCGGCACGCACCCGACGCATTCGATCGCTGCCATCGGCGAGCGCGCATGCGAAATGTGCGTTGAACCGGAAGGCGGTACCACGTTTGACCGCAGCGGCCCCTGGGGCCGGATGTACGACTGGGACAGTTGGATCTGCTGGTTCGGTACGGACAACCGTACCAACACCACTGTGCACGTCGTCGAGGACTGGATGGACCTGCCCTATATGCCCGATCGCCTGGCCTGGGTCAAAGGGCCGGACGGCCAGCCGACCAAGGCCACCTGCCGCAAGGCCCCGATCGGCCCACGCGACTTCTACCGCGCCGAGTCGAGGTCACAGAAAGCACTCGACGAAAGCGGGATCCTCCGCCGAACCCGCATCGGCAATGCCGACGTTGCGCTGATGAAGGTCCGCGACTGTCACCGCGTTCTTCGCGAGGCCCTCATCGAAGACCCGTGCCTGCTGCTTAAGGAAGAAAACCCGGCCGACCCTTGGACCAGCGAAGCGCGCGAGCAGGTAACCGAGCACATCCAGCAGAATTTCTGCTGCTGAGAGGGTGTATTTCGGCACGCGTGAGAAAGATGCAGAGTCGCTAAAGCGACGAAAATCCAAATGTAGCGTGCCGGGCGGATCGACGGACGCTGCCCGCAAGCGGACAGGCTAAATTAGCCGCAACGCTTTGCGTGGGACGCCACGCATGGCTTGCGAACGGCCTAGAACGGCGTGAAATCCTCTTCACCGGCAGGAGCCAGGCCGGGACCGTCGGTGTTATAGCCGGGGGGGACGGCTCCGGCGGAGTAATCGTCGTAGGGGGCCGGCGCCATCGATAGATTGTCGAACCGCGTGCTGCGCGAATCGAAGTGCAGCTTTACCGTGCCCGTCGGGCCGTTACGCTGCTTAGCCAGGATCACCTCGGCGACGTTCGGCTCCTCGTTCGGGTCGTAGTAGCTGGGCCGGTGCAGTAGCGAGATCACGTCCGCATCCTGCTCGATTGCCCCCGACTCGCGCAGATCGCTCATGCCGCGGCCGATGCCCGTCGCGACCTTCCGTACCACGATTCAACTGGGCTAGAGATACGATCGGGACATTCAGCTCTCGCCCCAGGGCTTTGAGTCCCCGGCTGATGATCGCAATCTCCTGCTGCCGGCTCTCGGCACCGGGCGTATGCATCAGCTGCAGGTAGTCGATGAAGATCGCCTCGATCTTGTGCTGCAACCACAGCCGCCTGGCCTTGGCCCGCAGTTCCAGGACCGTCATGCCGGCCGTATCATCGATAAACAGGGGCGCGTCCCGCAGCTCGTCGCAGATCATCTGCAGCTGACGGATCTCGTGCTCGTTGAGCATGCCCCGACGCAGCCGATGCGAGTCGACACGCCCCCGGCTGCAAAGGATACGCTGGGCGACCTGCTGACGGGACATCTCCATCGAGAAGAAGACGACCGGCTTGCCCTCATTGACCGCCATGTGCTCGGCCACGTTCAGCCCGAACGCGGTCTTTCCCATCGACGGCCTGGCAGCAACGATGATTAGTTCGCCCCGCTGGAGCCCGCTCGTCATATCGTCCAGTTCGAGATATCCGGTCGGCAGGCCCGTCAGGTAATGGCCGTCACGATCCTGGATCTGCTTGAACGTCTCCTCCAGCAGGCCCGCCAGGCCCACCGCCTCGTTGGCGATGCGCTGCTCCGTTACCGTAAAGAACTTCTGCTCGGCCTTATCGAGGATGCTGGCCACTTCCTCGTGCGCGCCGTAGGCCTCGTCGATGATCTCGCCCGAAGCGGAGATGAGCTCACGCAGGAGGGATTTGTCGCGCACGATGCTCGCATAGAATTCCGCGTTGGCTGACGAGGGCACCGACTGGGACAGCTGGACGATATACTCGATGCCGCCGATCTTCTCCAACACGTCGCGGCGCAGCAGTTCATCCCGCAGGATGACCATGTCGATCGCGGAACCCTTGTCGTAAAGGTCCAGCAGGGCTTCGTAGATAATGCGGTGTTCCGGCTGGTAGAAGCGACCGGCGTGCTGCCGGGGAATGATGGGAATGACATAGCCGATCGCCTCACGGTCGAGCATGAGCGAGCCCAGCAGGCTCATCTCCGCCTCGATATCGTGCGGCGGGACGCGATCGGTCCAGCTGGAGCGGGCGGGCACGTTGCCGCCGGCAGACTGCCCGTCCGCCCGACTGCCTGCGTCCCTATTCGTCCTCGTCCTCGAACTGCTCATCGGTGGTCTCTTGGTCCTCGTCCTGCTCGACCTGCTCTTCGCTCCGGACCACCGTCACCTTGATCTCGGCATCCACATCTTCGCCAAGGTGCATCGTGACCTCGTGCTCACCCAGCTGGCGCAGGGCATGCTCCATGCGGACCTGGCTCGGCTGCAGATCGGGATACCCGATCTCCGCCAGCTTGGCCACGATGTCCCGGGCGCTGACCGAACCGTAGAGGTGGCCATCCTCGTTCGCCGCGGCCGACATTGTAACCTCGATGCCGCCCATGCGACCAGCCACTTCCTTCAGCGCCGCGATCCGCGCCTGCCGCTCGGCCTCGAGCCGCTCGCGTTCCTTCTGGGCCGCCTTGACAGCCAGCGGGCTCGGCTCAGCGGCCAATCCCTTGGGCAGCAGGTAGTTGCGGGCAAAGCCACCCTTGACCTCGACCACGTCGCCCACGCGACCGAGGTTCTCCACGTCCGTCATCAACAAGACTGTCATTTTCATAAGTAAACTTCGCCTCCAGCGCTGCTGCGACCGGCCCTGAACTGACGGTCCCTGCGGACGCACGCGTTGTGTCCGCAGACTGCCAGCCAACCGGCCCACCCAGGCCGAATGATTCCCTTATTACCCAACAAACGGCATCAGCGCCAGGAACCGCGCCCGCTTGATCGCCCGCCGGGCCTCCCGCTGGCACTTGGCACAGTTGCCGGTGCGTTTGCGACTGAGCATCTTGCCCTGTGCCGAGACCATCTTCGACAGGGCCTGCAGATCCTTGTAATCGATCTTGGCATCTCCGCCCCGGCAGAACCGGCAGCGGCTGCGATCTTTCTTGCCAAACACTTTCGCCATGAACCAAATCCTCCACAGCTCTTGTGGTCTATCGAAATCCTTGCATGCCCCGGCGGATCACCGGAAAACCCGGCACGCCCTTCCCGCCGGCGCGTTCGTCTCTAACACACTATTAGAACGGAATATCATCATCCGGGCCCGGCACCGGTTCGGGGCCGGTATAATCCGGGCTCGGCTGCTCCTCTCCCATGCCGTGCTGCGGCCCAGCCGCCTGGGGAGCCCGCCGCAGACCGGGCCCGCCGTCCGGGGCACCCGCACCGAGAAACTGGAAGTTCTCGACGATCACGCCATGCTTGCTGCGTTTCTGGCCGTCCTGCGACTGCCATTGCCGCAGCTCCAGCCGCCCTTCGATCAGCACCGGGCGTCCCTTGGCCATGTACTGGCAGAAGATCTCCGCCTGCTTGCTGAAGACCTTGCAGTCGATAAACATGGCCTCTTCCTTCTGCTGCCCGTCGGCCGTCCGGCGCCGATGATTCACGGCAATACCGAACTCCGCGATCGCCATGTTGTTGGCCGTATAAGACAACTGAGGATCCCGGGTCAGGTTACCTACCAGTATCACTTTATTATAGTTCGCCATCACGCACCTCAGACCACTGTGTACCCTCAGGACTCAGACGCTATAAAACCCGCATGCGCTGGGGTCTGTTACCTGGCACGAGCCACACGCCGGACGCCGCGCTGTTCACGCCGCGTTCGTCCGCTGACCAGACCCCAGACCGAAACGGACCTCGCGGTTTACGCCTGCGGCTCGGCCTCGCCCGACTCTTCCTTTGCCGGCTCGGTCGCTACTGCCGTCTCTTTCTCCTCGGCCTCAGCGGCAGCGGGCTCCGCCGACGGCGCAGCCGCCTCAGCCGGAGCCGGTTCGGCCTTCTCTTCGCGCTCTTCCGGACGCGGCGTATACTCGCTCTGCGGCACCTCTTCGACGCGGAGCACCAGCACACGCAAGACCTTCTCGGACAACTGCACGTCGCGCTCGATGCCGACGATCTTGTCGGCTGCGGCGTTGAAATACGTCAGCCAGTAGCTGCCGCGCTTCCGGCTGTTGATCTCATACGCCAGCCGGCGGTCTTCCCACCGACGGCAGATGAGGATTTCGGCCTCGGCGCGACCCAGCACCCGGCGGATCTCATCTTCCATTGCCTGGTTGTCGGCTGACGCCTGGACATCCATCAGGAACATGGCTTCATACAGTTTCAAATCCGATCTCCTTTGCCACCCGACCGGCGTTACCTTGCCGGTGCTTCTTGTGGATACTGCCTAAGTTTCTTCGGGCTGACCGCCCTGATTCCTGTTATACTTATTCATCGCCGCATCAGGCCCTTCCCGCAGCCAGCACTCCGCCGCGTCCGCCGCCCAATCCAGCGAGCTCTCCACGACGGGCTGCTCGTCCCCGGTAAAGGCCGACAACACATACGACACCGTGTCGCCATAACCGGGTCGGCCAATCCCGATGCGGACCCGAGTCAACGCATCCGTGCCCAACCGCCGCATGATATCGTCCAGACCCTTGTGCCCGCCTGCCGAGCCCGCCGCTCGCAGCCGAACTCGTCCGACAGGCAGGTCCAGATCGTCGAGCACCACCAGCAGGTCCGCTGGAGACAGTTTATAAAACTGTGCCACCTCCAGCACCGCCTGCCCCGACCGATTCATAAACGTCATCGGCTTGAGCAGGCATACTGACTGGCCAGCCACCGAACCCTTGCCAACCAGTCCGCTGCTCCAGGTCGACCACCCGATCGACCACCGGGCAGCCACCCGGTCAGCAACCATAAAACCAAGGTTGTGCCGCGTTCGCTCGTACTGCCGCCCCGGGTTGCCAAGGCCCACGATCATCTTCATGCGCAACACCCAGCCCAGGACGGCCGGCTCGAAGGCTGGTCCGGCAGCATGCGGCCATCACCAGCCACTGACCACAGTCGCTGCTACTCTTCGCCTTCCTCTTCCTCAGCCTTGCCGCGGGAGATCACTTCCGGCTCCATCGCGCCACCCTCGGCCTCTTCAGCAGCAGCCTCCAGCTCCTCACCCAGCACGCGGCAGACACAGACGACCGTGTCGGGATCGCCCAGTGCCTTGACCCCATCCGGTAGCGGAACGTCCTTGATGTGCAGGGCTTGGCCGAGTCCCAGTTCAGCCACGTTCACTCGCACCGACTCGGGAATCTGGGTCACCACGCACTCGACGTCCATCTCGCTGAGCGTCTGGTCAAGCACGCCGCCATCGGTCGCGCCCTTCGGCGTGCCGCGCAGGATGATCTCCACGCTCACCTCGACGCGCTCCGTGAGATCGACGCGCGTCAGGTCCACGTGGATCATGTTCTGGCTAAGGTGGTCGTACTGAACTTCCTTGACCAGGACCTGCTCCGAACTGCCGCCCAGGTTGACCGTCAGCACATGCGCGCCGTTGTGAAGCGCCGTGTACAGTTCCTTGCCGGGCAGCAGCACGGCCACGGGGTTCTGCTTGTGGCCGTAAATGATTCCGGGCAGCCACCCTTCCGCGCGAAGCCGTTGGTTGGCCTTCTTGCCTCCGGTCTCGCGAATCTTGCCATTGATTTCGGTTGTCGTCGCTTCCATCTTCCTGCTGCTCCTATAGGGCAAATACCTTTACCGACTGCACATTGCACGGTCCTGCAAGTTCCTCTAGAACCGAGAGGCCCTCGCGAGTGCCACCTTCAGCCACTGCCTGGCATGCCCGTCTTTCGCAACAACGCGGACGCCAATACATTCGGCCGCACTCCAAAGACTATTTCACAAACAGGATACTCACCGACTCGTTACGGTGGATCCGTCGAATCGCCTCGCCAAACAGCGGCGCCACACTGAGTATCTTGAGGTTCGGCAGCGCCTTACGAATGTCCTCGGGAACAGGGATCGTATCGGTCACCACGATCTCATCGATCGGCGCCGCTCGAAGACGCTCCACCGACGGCCCGCACAGCACCGCATGCGTCGCCGCCACTCGCACCGAACAGGCACCCTGCTCCTTAACGGCCGCAGCCGCCTGTGTGATCGTTCCAGCCGTCGCGATCATGTCATCAACCATGATCACGTCGCGATCCTTGACCGCCCCGATGACGGTCTGCACCTGGGCTTCCGAGCCACTCACGCGGCGCTTGTCGATAATCGCCAGGTCACTGCCCAATCGCTCGGCGTACGAGCGGCTTCGCTTGACGTTGCCGACGTCCGGCGAAAGGAACAGCGGGTTCTTCACCTGCAGAGTCTTCAGGTATTCCAGGATAACGGGCTCAGCCAGCAGATGATCGACCGGAATATCGAAGAACCCCTGGATCTGGGCCGCGTGCAGGTCGATCGTCAGCACACGATCCGCCCCGGCGGTCGTGATCAGGTTGGTGACCAGTTTGGCCGTGATCGGCACCCGCCCCTCATCCTTACGATCCTGGCGGGCATACCCGAAATACGGGACAACCGCCGTGACCCGCCGGGCCGAGGCTCTCCGCAGACAATCGATGAACGTCAGAAGCTCCATCAGATTCTCGTTCACCGGCGCACATGTCGGCTGAACGACGAAGGCATCCCGACCGCGAACATCGTCGACGAGCTTGACGATCAGCTCGCTGTCGGCAAAGTTGTCGACATGGGCACGCCCGATCGCCAGACCGAGATAATCACAAATCTTCTCGGTCAGTGCCCGGTTGCTTCGTCCTGAGAATATCTTCAAACCGTCCATTATACCTTTCCGCCAAGACCGTCTTTACCTCTATACAGCTGACCGATTCCGCCGACTATGACTCGCCACGATGGTTGCTGCCGTGGCCGTTGATAACCTGCCCCGGGCTGACATTCGCCTGGGCCGGCAGGCACAGCGGCGCCACCAGGATCACACCGCTGCCGATATAGGCATTGTCGCCGATCTCCGTCAGGTGAATCTGCTTGCCATCGAAGTTTGCAACGATCGAGCCGGCTCCGACGTTGACGTTCTGCCCGACCTTGGTATCGCCTACGTAGCTGAGGTGCCGCATACGCGACCCCTTACCCAGTTCGGCATTCTTGACCTCGGTAAACACGCCGACCACCACGTCCTCTGCCAGGTCCGTACCGTCGCGCAGATATGCGAACGGGCCGACGCTGCAATGCCTGCCAATCTGGACGTTGCCGTGAATATATGTAAACGGATGAATGACCGTATCCTGGCCGATCCGGGCCCGCGCGTCGATCCAGGTGTTGCCCGGGTCGACGATCGTGACGCCGTTGCTCATCAGATCGTCCTGGATCCGCTCCTGCATCACCTTGCTGACCAGCGATAGCTGCTGCCTGCTGTTGACGCTGATAACGTCCTCGGGGGACACCGCGGTAATCGCCACCGCCTTAAGACCCCGCGCGATCATGATGTGCAGGGCGTCGGTAAGATAATATTCATTCTTGACGTTATTCGGCTTGACGTTGCTTAGCGCGTCCAGCAGATGCTCAGTCCGGAAGCAGTAGTAGGACGGGTTGATCTCTTTGATGCTCTTCTGCTCGGGCGTGCAATCGCTCTGCTCAACGATGCCCTGAAGATTGCCGTAGGCATCGCGGATGATCCGCCCGTACCCCCCCGGGTCCGGCAGCACCGAAGTCGCCAGCGTCGCGGAGGCATGCTCACCCCGATGCTTTTCCACCACTGTACTCAGCACTGTGTCCGAAACCAGCGGCCCGTCGCCGCAGAGTACCAGCACATCCTGCCAGCCACCCTTGCGGAGTTCCTCTTCGCACATCATCACGGCATGGCCGGTCCCGCGCTGCTCCTTCTGCTCGATCCAGACGATGTCGTCCTGGCCGGCGAACGAAGCAATCACGTCATCCATGCGGTACCCGACCACCACGAGCAGCTTCTCGACACCGACCTTCCGGCAGGCCTCCAGGACGTACGCCAGCATCGGCCTGCCGCACACCTCATGCAGGACCTTGGGCAAATCGGTGACCATACGGGTCGATTTGCCCGCTGCCAGGATGACCGCCGCAAGACCGCCTGCCATCAATGATGCTCCTTCCGGCCCCAGCCGGGTGGACGATGACTAGCCCGCCTGGACTCGAACCAGGAATACCAGGACCAAAACCTGGTGTGTTGCCAATTACACCACGGGCTATTGAGTTAGCCGCCCGTTGATTCAGATACTTGCCCAGCCGAGTAAACCAGGCAGGGTGGCCCTACCGTATGTCCCTCATACGGCCTGAGCCGAATTCCACCACTTTCCGGCCCATTATCCGCGATAAGCGGACACGCCCACAGAGGGGGACGAGGGAATCAGGTTTGACCTGCTTCCGGCCGCGTAAACAGCGTCAGTCCAGGACCCCACGCGGCAACGAAGTCCCGAGTCTGTTGAGACTAGTAAGGATAGGCCCCCCTGTCAAGCCATTCCACTGAAACTGCCTGGCCGTATTAGTACAGATAAGGCCGGCCTCGGCCTTTCTGCGACGACCGGGACCTCAGCCCGGGCTGGCTTGCAGGCGGCACGTCTGATGTCTATAATGAGGGTCTTTGCGTTGCGCACGCTCGAGCGGCACCCTGTTTGGTCCGTCCGGGATTCCGCAACATTAGCCCGATAACGAGGTTTGACCATGAAACAGAAGATTCATCCCAAGTATGGCGTATGCAGTGTCACGTGCGGCTGCGGCAATAGCTGGACGACCCGTTCGACCAAGGACCAGATCAAGGTCGAAATCTGCTCCGCCTGCCACCCGTTCTTTACCGGCCAGCAGAAGTTCGTCGATACCGCCGGGCGGGTCGAGAAGTTCCAGAAGAAGTACGGCGGCAATTACTTCACCAAGCAGACCAAGAAGTAGCGACGCAAACCAGAAAAACCCGGTCCGCCGGAGCCTGCTCCGACCGACCGGGTTTTTGTGCGCCTCACGCAATGTCCCTGTTGCCGCAAACGAGCCCGAAGCGCAAGCGAGGGTACCCGTTGTTGCAGTTGCAGTTGTTGTTATTCTTCCCGTTGCTATTGTCACGACAGATTGCAGGTAACGAATAGCGGTCGTAACCATGCCCCAAGAACTGAGCGAATTAGAATCCAAACTCCTTGACCGCCTTGCCGAGTTGACAGCCCGTTATGATGAGTTGAGCGAGCAGATGAGCGCTCCCGACGTGGCCGGCAACCCCGCCAGGATGACCATGCTGCTCAAGGAGCAGGGACGCCTGCGCCGCTTCGTCGAGCCCTACAAGAAGCTCAAGAGCATCGGCCAGCAGATCGACGACAACCAGGCCATCGTCGACGATCCCACCGCCGACAGGGATCTGCAGGATCTGGCCCGCGAGGAACTTCCCGAGCTCCACGAGCAGCGCAGCGAGCTGCTCGAGACCGCCACCGACGCCATGCTCACCGAAGAGGAAGCCGCGATTGCCTCCATCCTGCTCGAAATCCGCGCCGGCACCGGCGGCGAAGAGGCCGCCCTGTTCGCCCACGACCTTTTCCAGATGTACCAGCGCTACGCCGCCAAGAAAGGGCTTCTCCTTCGAGGTCATGGACGCCTCGCCCACCGATCGCGGCGGCTTCCGCGAGGTCGTCGTCAACATCAAGGGCGAGGGCGTCTTCCAGGAGCTCGGCTACGAGGGCGGCGGCCACCGCGTCCAGCGCGTCCCCGAGACCGAAGCCCAGGGCCGCATCCACACCTCCGCAGCCACCGTCGCCGTGCTGCCCGAGCCCGACGAGATCGACATCAAGATCGACTGGGACAAGGACGTGCTCGAGCACGTCTGCCGCGCCGGCGGCCCGGGCGGGCAGAACGTCAACAAGGTCGCCTCGGCCATCAAGCTCGAGCACATCGACACGGGCATCACCGTCTCGATGCGGGACGAGAAGAGCCAGCACAAGAACCGCGCCAAGGCCCGGCGGATCCTGGCCTCGCGCCTCTACGAGCATCACCGCACGCAAGCAGCAGTCCCAGATCGACTCCGCCCGCAAGACGATGATCGGCTCCGGCGACCGCAGCCAGCGGATCCGCACCTACAACTTCCCGCAGAACCGCTGACCGACCACCGCATCAACCTTGACCTCTACAAGCTCGACCTGGCCATGCAAGGCGAAATCGACGACCTCATCGCCGCCCTGCGCATGCAGGACAAGCAGAAACGCCTCCAGAACCTCGCCAAAGAAGGCTTCGCCAACTGATGCTTGCCGCTCAAGGCTGGTCCCACTGCGCTATCAGCACCTGCAGGTCCCCGACATTCACATAGCCATCGCCATTGATATCCTCCGACCCGTTATATCCCGGCCCCTGGCCCCAGGCTGCCGCCAGCACCTGCAGATCCCCTACATTAACGTAACCATCGCCGTTGACGTCGCCGCTCGTGGCCGTCCTGAATGACCAACTCGCCTCGGCTACCTGCCCACCACTTTTGGCTACGACCTTCCAGAAATAGGTCGTGCCACCCACCAGCATGCTGCAACTGTATCTACTGACTTGCAGATCCGCCGCCAGTTGCTGGATCGGTGGATCGACGGTGTCCAGGTATACATCGTAAACAACCCCGACCTCGGCCTGATCGTCATTCCAGGAAAGATCCACCCTTCGAGGCACTCCAGACTGTCCGTCACAAGGTGAAGGGCGAATCGGCTGAATGGTGTTCTTCAAGAGGAGAACAAACGCCTCGGAATCCCCGTATTTGGTACTCCCCCGATCGACCAGTTTGACTGTGGCCGTCAGCCCTCCCTGCCAGGTCGGGTCAATCGGCGCAACGGTGCTGTCGATATGCCAGATCGGATGCGAGTGCAGGCTGGACCCGCCGAGATAGATTCTCTCACCGGGCTCATCGGCCAGGCCCCCCAGTCCCGCCTGCCACAGTTTCACTCCCGTTTCGATCTCCGTCACTTCCAGATAGACCGACGCCCCGCTGGCCAGGCGGTAAAAGTCCTCCTCGGGCATATCCATCAGCGGCACGTCGAAACCAGGGCTCCCGGCCGTCCAGCCCCACAGCAACGGGCCACTCACAGGATTGACCCTCACGACTTGCCCGACAGGCCCGGCGACAACGAGTTGACCTGCCGCCGTCCTCCCTACCAGAAAATCCCCTGCGTGTTGACCGGCTGCTTGCCGCGCCACACCCGCCACACCACAAAACACCGCAATGCCAGCCGCAAATCTGATGAACGGTTTCATCCGCCTTCCTCCGTATCTCGTTGCAATCACGACCCTACGCCGACCTCTCTCGCATCGCTCGTCGACGAAGCAGCCCTGCTGCCCCCAGCCCCAGCAACGCCAGCGAGGCAGGCTCAGGGACATTCGTGAACTGCAGATCGAACAGCTCTGACGCCGAATACCCGGTGCTACCGAGGTCCACCAGTCGGAAGGTACCCGTCAGCGTCCCCTCCCAGTCCGCCCCCATTACATTTCCGTCGATATGCCAGATGGGATGACAATGCAGCTCCTCATAGCCAAGAAAGATGCGCTCACCAGGCGCCGCCGCGACAGCCCCCGCATCAGCCTGCCATACTTTCACCCCTGTATCGGCGTTCACCAGCTCCAACCAGATCGACGCGCCGTTACCCAACGCATAGAACCCCTCGTCCGGCTCGTCCGCCTCCAACGCCTCCAAACCCGGCTCAGTGGCAATCCAGCCAGCCAGCACCCCACTCGAGCCCCCGAAATGCACCGCCGGGCTATCCGGACCCTCGATCGACAGACTGATTGCCGTTCGTCCTTCCGACGATAATATCTCCGTCATGCTGGTGCCCTTCGTGCCCCCACGCCGGCACCACACACGCACACACCACTGCACCCCAGATAATCGCTGTGGACATTCTTATGATCACCATGACACTCCTGTCTTTGTTTGTTTGACACACACAAACAGACCTATTGCGCCACCTTCGGGTCATACTTATTGGCACTCCACACGATCTTGCCCGGCGTACTGCCGGTACCGATCTCGAAGGTCTCATGGAACGCCAGGGTATCAGCCCGTCCGTCCAAGAATGTGTAGTTCGACCTGCCGCTGTGCCGAGCCAGCGCCACCTGCTTCGGCGGCTCCCCCTTTTCGGGATCAGGGTTGACCAGCCACTCGTCCGCGTGGATATGATCCGCTGCACCAAACTCCCAGTAATCAGCCCCAAGGGCCGGATCGTCGGCCTCGCTCAACTCCACTGCAAAGATCGTGCGGGCCGGCATCTTGATCGCCGAGAGCCGATTGAACTCCCGGTACTCACCTTCAGGATCCTCGTACTTGCCTGACACGTAGTAATTGGTGGCGAAACTGACTTTCCGCTGGCGGACGCCGCCCGGCAGCGTTTCGTCCCACCACTTGCTGTGGTCGCTGGGACATCGGTAAATCGCATCCGTCTTGCAGTACGGTTCCAGCAGCCGGAACCAGCTGCCCTGCTCATCGACCTCATGGCCTCCATGGCTCATGCCGACGCTCGGCACGAGGCCGCTGTTGTCTTCCGCATACATCAACGTCCCAAGCGACATCTGCCGCATGTTGCTCAGGCAAACGACGGTCCGTGCCGACTCTTTGGCCTTCGCCAACGCCGGCAGCAGGATCGAGATCATCAGGCTGATGATCGCCACGACCACCAGCAGTTCAATGAGGGTAAACGCCCGCCGGCGCATGGATCTTCTCCCTGCGGCATCTCTGCCCGCTCGAAAGGTCTGTTACATGATCCGTTCGGCCGCCCCGCGCAGAAGCGTCAGTTTGCGCGCCGTGCCATTCCGCACGCGACATCGCATGACTCAGCGATACGCACTGCGCAGTGAGGAAACAGCGGCGCACACCGCACCGACTGCAACACAGGGCCTGACAATGTCGAATCTGGAACTACAGGAGAGTCTCTGCCGGAGGGCCTCGGGCAAAATGATGGATCGAAGTATCGCACGCCGGCTGCCGCCACTGACTGGCTGCAATCCGGCCGATTAATAGCGTCTGCTGCAGGAACGGGGCATGTCCACTCAACGACAGCACGTGCAGGTGCGCCACGATCTGGCATATCGGACAGTCTTTGCGGGAGTGCTTCTTACCGGCGGGGCCGCTTCCGTCCCGCTGTCCGACCGGCTGACAGTAATGCCCCGCCGATGCAGCCACCAGGCGTGTCGCGGGACCGTCCTGACCGAACCGGCCTTCCTCCAAGCGGATATGCGCACACTCCATCACGCCGGCCGTATACGCCAACACGACCACCGACAGAGGCCACACAATCCTTGCTCGCCTGGAGAACATGACGCCCTTCCTACGCACTTCCGCCATTAACAGTTCATAACATTATGGCACACATGCGATTCTCGGGTCAACGAAAACTGCCCCCCCGTTTGAAGCCACGAAAAGGAAGAAAACCATTGCATCGACCGACACCGACAGTCATAATAGACACTCGGCTATCGTAACGGCATCCGCATTCGTCATGGTCGGCACCGCGTCGATGGCCTTCGTTGTTTTTGGAAAAGATGCACCCTGCTCCCGGCTGCGACGGACGGATGGCCGCAAGGAGATGGAATGAAGGTTTCCGCCACCGCCAAAACCGGAATCAGAGCCACCCTCGGCCTGCTGCTAATCACTGTCGCCGTGCTCGGCGCCTCCGGCGGATCGACCCCCATAACCGCCGCGCACGTCGACCTGTCACGCTACAGCGGCCGATGGTACACGATCGCCAACAAACCCTCCTGGTTTGAAGAAGGCTGCACCGGCAGCACGACAGACTACACCCTTCTGCCCAACGGCGAAATGAAGGTCGTCAACCGATGTCACAAGGGCTCTCTCGACGGCCCCGTCAAGACACACACCGGCAAGGCCTGGGTCGTCGAGCCGCGAACCAACGCGAAGCTCAAGGTCCGCTTCTATTGGTTCTTCACGAGCGACTTCTGGATCTTCGACGTCTCTCCTGATTACCAGACCGCCATCATCGGCACGCCCGACGGCCATCACCTGTATTTGATCAGCCGTACGCCCGTCGTCAGCAAGACAGATTACAAGCACATGATCGCGCGGGCCGACGAAAAAGGCCTCGACACCAGCAGGTTGCACAAGATCCTCCAACCCGGCATGGGCCGGGCCACCGCCAGCAGATAGCGAACCATACGCTCATTGGAAGCCCGAGGCGTCAGCCCGGGTCCGTTACACAAGACGTACGGCCCACAGAGAATGCTACGTGTGACCTGGTTCACCTCTTCACCTTTTCACCTGTTCACCCCTTCGCCTCTAATTCTCCGCACCGCCACATACAGCACCGGCGTAAACACCACCCCCAGAATCGTCACCGCGAGCATGCCGCCGAACACCACCGTACCCAGCGACTGTCTGCTGTTCGCCCCCGCCCCCGTCGCAATCACCAGTGGCGTCACTCCCACGATGAACGCAAAGGACGTCATCAGGATCGGCCGAAACCGAATCCGACTGCCCATCACGGCCGCGTCCCTCACCAACTCGCCTTTGTGCCGCTGGTCCCGTGCGAACGCCACGATCAGGATGGCGTTCTTGGCCGCCAGTCCGACCAGCAGCACCAACCCGATCTGCGTATAAAGATTATTGTCCATATGCCGCAGCAGCAGCGCCGCCACCGCC
The DNA here is from genome assembly GCA_963787325.1 of uncultured Planctomycetota bacterium. Taxonomy (GTDB): domain Bacteria; phylum Planctomycetota; class Phycisphaerae; order UBA1845; family JANYLN01; genus CAWBCK01. The sequence continues at coordinate 1,924,240 of CAWBCK010000005.1, read as the reverse complement.
CCCAGCAGCGCCAGCGGCACCACCAGGATCACCGCCAGCGGATCGAGCCAGCTCTCGTACAACCCCGCCAGGATCAAAAACACCACCACGATCGCCATCCCGAAGACGATCAATCCCTGATGCCCCACCCGCGCCTCCTGATACGACACCCCCGTCCACTCATAGCCCATCCCCGCCGGCAGAATCCGTTTCGCCAGATCCGCCATCAGGGTCATCGACTGGCCCGTACTCGTCTCTGGACCAGGCCGGCCGATCATTCGCACCGCCGGGTACAGGTCGTACCGGGTCAGTCGCACCGGCCCCAGCGAATCCTCTACCTTTGCAAACGTCCCCATCGGCACCATGTTTCCCTGTTCGTTGCGTACCCACAGTCGAGGAATCTCAGAAACACGATTGCGATACTCGCCGGCTGCCTGCACACGAACCTGCCAGGTCCGCCCGAACTTGTTGAAGTCATTGACGTACGTCGACCCCAGGTACGATTGCAGCGTCTCGAATACCGCTCCCAGAGGCACCCCCGTCTGATAGACGAGCGTTCTGTTGATGCTCAGATACAGCGTCGGGATGGCCGCGCGGAATGTCGCCAGTACGGCGCGCAGCTGCCGCTGCCGGTTCGCCTGGTACGCAAGATCATCCGCCGCCTCCTGCAGCGTATTCAGTCCCAGCGCGCCGCGATCCTCGACATACAGCTCAAACCCCGCGCTCAGGCCCAGCCCGCGAATCGGCGGCAGTGAAAACGGCGTCACGATTGCCGACTGCACCCGAGCGAATTGCCGTGTCAGCTCGGCCATAATGACCGGCTTGGTCTGCCCTTTTGGAATTCGTTCATCCCAAGGCTCGAGCGCCGCAAAGCCTGCCCCCAGATTCGACCCTGCCCCGTCGATGACTGAGAACCCGCCGATCATATTTGCTGTCCGCACACCGGGCGTCTCCTGGACGATCTGCTGCACCTTCTCCACCGTCCGCCGCGTCCGTTGCAGCGACGCCCCGTCCGGCAACTGGATATTCAGCACGATCAGCCCGTCGTCTTCCGCCGGCAGAAATCCCGTCGGCACGCGCCGATACCCCCAATAGGTGATCGCCAGCAGGGCGGCGAACACGAGCAGCCCCGGTCCCACATGCCGCACCTCCAGCGACACCAGCCGCGTATAGCCCCTTGCAAGCGCGCCGAACCCCCGGTTAAACAACCGGAACAACGGGTTTCGCCCTCTACGTTCCGTCCGCAGAAACAGCGCAGCCAGTGCCGGACTCAGCGTCAACGCATTGAATGCACTGATCAGCGTCGTCACCGCAATCGTCAGCGAGAATTGCCGGTAGAGTCGCCCGGTAATGCCCGGCAGAAATGCCGCCGGCATGAATACCGCCATCAGCACCAGCGTAATTCCCACGATCGCTCCGGTCACTTCCTCCATCGACCGGATCGCCGCGTCTCGAGGCTTCAGCCCATGCTCGCGCATATTGCGATCGACGTTTTCCACCACGACGATTGCGTCATCGACCACAATGCCGATCGCCAGCACCAGCCCGAACAGCGTTACCATGTTGATGGAGAATCCCATCGCCAGCATTGCCGCGAACGCCCCGATCAGCGACACGGGAATCGTGATCGTCGGGATAAGCGTTGCCCGCCAGTCCTGTAGAAAGACGTACACCACCAGGAACACCAGCCCGAATGCGAAAAGCAGTGTCAGCACCAGTTCCCAGACCGACGCCCGCACAAAATCGCTGATCTGGTAGACCATCCGATATGCCAGCCCTGGCGGGAACTGTCCGGCCAGTTCCTCCATCTTGGCACGAACCTTGTCCGCCACATCCAGCGCGTTGGCTCCCGGCGTCTGATAGATCACCAGCACGCTCGAGGTCTGCCCGTTCATCGTCGTGAACGTGTCGTACGACTCCCCGCCCAACTGCACCCGTGCCACATCCTTCAGCCGGACAATCTGACCGTCCGGCAGCGAGCGCAGGATGATGTTTTCGAACTGCCGCACGTCCGACAGCCGGCCCAGCGTGTACACCGACAGCCTGAAATGCCTGCCCCGGTGGCACGGGCGGCTGGCCCATCTGTCCTGCCGCCACCTGCACATTCTGCTGCTGAATCGCCGCCAGCACATCCGTCGTCGCCATGCCAAGATATTGCAGTTAATGCGGGTCCAGCCAAACCCGCATACTGTAATCCCGGCTGGGCAGCGCCCGGATTTCGCCCACCCCACGTACCCGGCTAAGCTCGTCGTAGATATGCAGCGTAACATAGTTGGCGATGAACGACTGGTCGTACTGCCCGCTCGGCGAATAAACCGCTATCACGGTCACCAGTTCCGTCGACGTCTTCCGCGAGACGACCCCCAGCCGCTGCACCTCCGCCGGCAGCCGCGGCAGCGCCTGGGCCACCCGATTCTGCACCAGCACAGCGTCCATATCCGGATCCGTCCCCAGCGCGAAGGTCACCTGCAGCCGGTACGAACCGTCCGACGAGCTCGTACTGCTCATGTACAACATGTTGTCAACGCCGTTGACGGCCTCTTCGATCGGCACAGCCACCGTCTGCGCCACCGTCTCCGGATCGGCGCCGGGATACTCCGCAGTGACCCGTACCACCGGCGGGGTAATATCGGGGTACTGCGCGACGGGCAGCACAAACAGTGCGATCCCCCCGGCAATCACGATCAGAATCGCGATCACCGACGCCAGAATAGGCCGGTCGATGAAGAATCGGCTGAACATGCCCCCTCATGCACCTCAACAGTCGCAAGTAGCCTGCCACCATCATGCACAACCCAGGACGCGGCACTGCCCGTTTGGCACCTCTCAGCGCTCACGGCTCAGCACTCGGCACTCAGGACTCAGGCGCTGATTTTCACTTTCGCCCCAGGCCGAGCCCGCTGCATCCCATTCACCACCACTCGGTCCCGTATCGTGAGCCCCTTCCTGATCACGCGCATCTGCCGCGATCGTCCGGCCGGCCTCGACATCCCGCCGTTCGACCACGTCATCTTTGTTGACCACCAGCACGTACCGCCCGCGCTGATCCGCCGCCACCGCCACATCGTCCACCAGCACCGCCCGAAACCTCCGCTCCGGGACGCGCACTCGCGTATACAATCCCGGCACCAGAATGCCGGACGCATTATCGAGCACCCCACGGATAGTCGCCGTACCGGTCGCAGGATCGACCTGGATCCCCAAATAGTCGACCCACCCTCGGTGTGGATATCCGGTCTCGTCCTCCAGCCCGACATACACCGGCAACAACCGTCGCACCGCCTGTAACGGCTGACTCGTCGCAGGCAACGAACGCGCAGCAGGCTGAGAAGCCTGGCTTGCCGGCGAATACACCCCGGTCAGCCGCAACAGCGTCAGATACTCCCGCTCGCTCACACTGAAATAGACGTAGATCGGCTGGATACTCACCACCCGCGCCAGCACGGTCGGCTGACTGCTCGCCCCCACGAGATTCCCCACGTCCACCTGGTTGCGCCCCACCCGTCCGGCAATCGGTGACCGCACCTGCGTGTACCCAAGGTTCAGCCGCGTCTGCTCCAGGTTTGCCTCCGCGACTGCCACACTCGCCTTCGCCGCCTCGAAGGCATACCGATAGGCGTCATACTCCGTCCGCGACAGCGCCTCGGAGGGCCCCGCGCCTTCGCCCGATCCCAATCCCGCTCCGCCCTCGCCCGGTTCGCCTTTTGCACCAGCAGGTTGGCCTTGGCCGCATCCGCCGCCGCCTGATACTGGCTCGGCTCGATCACGAAGAGCAAGGCGTTCTGGCCGACGATCTGGCCAGGAACGTAATCCATGCTGTCGAGCCATCCCTGCACCCGCGCCCGCACGTCGACCGTCATGATCGCCCGGGTCGTTCCGGTGTACTCGCCGTATTGGGTAACCGCCTTCTCAATCGGATGAGCCACCGTTACAGTCGGCACTGGAGCCGCAGCCTGCCCCTCCGGCGATCGGCGCTGACAACCAGCCAGCAGCACACTCGCCAGGCAGACCCCAGCCAGCAGCGTCAGACGTGCGCGCAATCTCATCGGGCGCCCCCGTAAAGGCATGCAGCAATGGATTATACGCCAGGAGTCAGGGTTGCTCTCGTTCGCTGCAGGAGCCTAAGATTGGCGGTAGCACCCATCGGACCGCGGGCCTGCCACTCGCTTTCTCTATCCCTCGTGATTAACCTTGTTGCATTCGCATTCCCAAACCGGCCCATGGACGCTACCCTGCCCGTCATCATGGTCGAACCATCTCTTATAATCCAGGAACGCAGTCGCATCCTCGATCGGATGCATGCATACTTCGTGCAGGAACCAGGCACGGTCGCACTGTTCCTCCGCGGCTCGATGGCTGAAGGAACAACAGACGCATGGTCCGACATCGACCTGGCCGTCGTGGTGGAAGACGCATCCTTTGAGCGTTTCTGCGAGCAACAAGCGATTGACAACGTCTGGACCCCACGAGGGCTGGAGATGCTGCTGGCCCGTCTTGGCGACAAAGCTGGAATCCGGGTCTTCTGGCTCCAGTGCAGACCGGAGGATAACCGCCGTAGAGATCATCTCCGTCCGCCTTACGATGTGATGGGCAATCGAGTCGATCAGTTGCGACAGGAACTCGAGACGATGGTCTGGCCGAGCCATGTAAGGGTACTTGATACCACAAACCACACCATTGAGCAGACCATCCAAACAATCGATGACAGTTTCCAATAAGGTCCGGGCCGGCATGCGCCGCCAGACACAACCAGCAGGTTCACCCGACCGCCTCGACGATCTCCCGCGCATGTCCCATCTCTGCCACCGGATCGACCGCATGCATCCGCCGCACGATCAGCCGGCCGAAGTACCCCGCTTCATGCAACGCACCAATATACTCCGCCAGATCGAGATGCCCCTCGCCCAGCGCCGTCTCCCGACCGCTCGCCGAACCACTGCCCGGTATCGCATCGCGCGCGTACGCCAGGATGATCTGATCCGCCAGCGGGGCGATCCCGGATAGCGCTTCAAAGCCCGCCAGCATCAACCCCGCCGGGTCATAGCAGGCCTTGATCGACGAAGCCCCGACCGCCCCCATCAGCTCCGCCAGTTTCGTCGGCTCCGTATCGCCGGTCAGCAGAGCAACGAACGTCCCCGTGCCGTCCGCCACCCGCGCGGTCAGCCGCATCGCATCGAGCAGTTGCCCGTTGTCCGGCACAATCGCCCCGACATTCAGCACCACGATCGGCACGTGAATCTCTCTCGCCATTTGCAGCGCCTGGCTGGTCCGATCGCCCCCCTCGTCCAGCCGCCGGGCATCGCCGAACCGCGTCCCGCCGATGTCCACCGCCAGCGCCGCGATCTCCATGTTTTCGTGATTGACGATGTGCCGAAGGTCACGTCGCGCCGTCTGGCCGAACCGCCGCGGCTCGAACTCGGTTCCTACGGTATCGATGACGATAGACCGATAGCCAAGTTGTGCCGCCGTGTGGATCGCCTCTCGGCCCGGGAGGTGAAGATCAGAGATGGAAACGCCAATCTTAGCCGCAGTCGCCATACGCTCCTCCAGTCTGTCTGATGATCAAATGGTATGGCCAAGAGTACCGCAAAAAAACAAGCCAGGCCACACCCCCGACGATGTGGCCTGGCGTCTATGTATTATGTTGGCGTAGACCGTGCCGACCTTCTGCGTCCAGACTTCTGTCTTCCGACTTCTGTCTTCTGACTTCTGACTTCTGACTTCTGTCCCGCTACTGCGCCACAACCTCCTCATTCTGGATCGACGCCAGTTGGAACGTAACGCCCACCCCTATCGGCGCAAGCAGGTACATCGTTTGCGCCAGCGAGCTGCTGGCCAGGACATCCCGCAGGCCCCACCAGACGGTCCCATTGCAGGCCAGGCATGCCGCCACCCCGAACGCCACGAGCAGTCCTCCCTGCAACGCCGTCACTACCGCCGTCGCCTCCCGCTCGACAACCATGCTCAGCCCCACCGCACAGCCGAAGGCCACCGCCGTCGCCAGCACTGCGGCCAAGATCGGCGGCCTCAAGCCAGCCCATAATCAGCGCCGTTGCCAGCCCGGCAATCAACCCGCCGGCCACGATCTCCCCGTATCGGTCCAGTCGCAGCGCCAGCGCACCGAAGGCCATCGCTCCAACCGCACCGGTCAGCCACTGGGACCCGGCATCCGGCGCCAGCACCACCCCCACGACCAGACCAAAGATCGACAGATCCAGGGCCGCCACCAGCCGGCTAAGCCGCCACCCCAGCAGCAGGATGATCATCCCCGCCACCAGCACCAACGCCGCCAGGACCGGAGGCACCGCCGACGCATGCTCTATCACTGCGCGATTCCATGCCTGTACCACGTTAACCCCCACGATTAAGGCAATTTAGGCAATTTTAGCCCCACACGGCGCACTCTCGCCGCCAACTGACACCTTGCACTCTGAAGGTATATCTACGATTTGTCCTGCGACTCGGCCACTTCCAGTACGGGAATCACGCGGCTCGCTGCCCGGCGACTCGTCTGCTTCGCCAGAAAGACCAGCGCCAGTGCCCCCGCTGCCGCCAGAAGATACTGTCGATTCGCCGCCAGCCACCCACCCCATTCAGGTCGCAGTCTGACCGCGAAACTCACCAACGAGGCCACAACCCCCGCCCCGCCCAGCAGACTCGTCAGCAGCATCGCCGCTATCCGCCCCAACAACAGTCCCGAAAGCAGCCCTGCTGCCCCACCCGCCAGCATCATTATCACCATATGCTTTTGCCGCCCCGGCTTGGAGGCGATCGCCGACCGCAGATCCTTCAGCCGTTGCGAGACCCCTTCCAGCCACGCCGCATAGGCGACCTGCCCATCCGGGGAGGCGACTGGCCGGGCGCCGCCACAGCCTCCGGAACCGCCTTGACGCCCTTCAGGATGTCCGATAATTCCCGCTGATTGAGAGTCCCCCCCGCCGACCACGCGCCACATGCCGCCGCCACCACCAGCGCCAGGACCAACCCGAGGGCGTACCGATATAATATAAAGGAAAATATCCCGCCCATTGCCCCCAGGAAGATCGCCGTCGGCTGGACAGGCAGCCCCAGCCGGTCTGCCACCAGGCGTCCCGCCGTCGCCCCGATCCCGATAAAGATCGCCAGGATCAGGATCCGAGTCAGACTTCGCCCCGTACACACCAATAAGAACCGAAGCGACCAGCACGAAGCCCGCCGGCCAGAGACCCGCAACATGCCAATGTCCCGGCACACCGGATATCAACGACCGCAGCAATTCCCACACATGAGCCAGTTGAGCCTTCATCCAGTCCATGCTATCTCACATCATCGTTCAGTTGTCAGTTTCACCACGGTACGACCAGCCGCCGGCAGCCAACTCATCCAGCCGCAGGACCCGTACTGCGGCGGATTATCAGTTCCGGCTTGATATACCGCCAGGCCGGCATCTCTTTGCCGAACATCCTTGCCAGCAGAATCTCCGCCGCCAGCCTGCCCATCATAGCGAAATCGATCCGCAGTGTGGTCAGAGGGGGATCGCACGTCGCCGCATCGGGCAGGTCGTTACATCCCACAACCGAAAAGTCCTCCGGCACCCGCAGCCCGCGACGTCGGGCAACACCAATGACCGCCAGTGCCACCGTATCGTCCGCACACACGACACCGGTCATGTCCGGGTTCTTAGCCAGCATGTCTTCGGCTCTTTCAGAATGTCGATCCGGGTAAAAGCCGTGTTGCGACATGGGGCAATCCTGAGGGTCCACACCCGCCAGCTGTAAGGCCAGACGGAATGCCTGCCTCGCCCGATAGCCGATACTGCCTGCCGCCCTGGCCCCCAGCAGGCCGATACGACGATGGCCGAGATCCAACAGGTGTCGGGTGGCAAGAAAGTATCCCAGCGTATAGTCCACGGCACCGCAGAGGGTACCGTCATGCAGCTGGTCGGAGGCCACGCAGACCGTCGGCAAGATCTGCCCGATGCTCTTGATGCGTTCGGGGGCCATACTGTAACCGATAATCAACCCGTTGATCGCACCGGCCCGTACCATGCGCCGAATCTCGGCTGCCGGCATAGTGTCGGCGACCAGGTCGCCCCGGGTCAAGACGCGCAGGCAATGGCCTCGCTCCTCGAGGTATTGATGCGCGGCCTCCAGGCTGATCGCTGTCGGCGTATTTTGCAGCGGTTGCCTGTCCGTGACCGCATAGCCGATTGCCCAGCGTACGACGCCTTTCGCCACATCATGCTGCACGTATGTACCGCTACCCCGCACACGAAACACCAGATTGGACTGCTGAAGGATCTGCATCGCCTTGGCCACGGTAACCCGTCCGACCCCGAAACGGTTCGCCAGAACCGGTTCACCAGGCAACCGCTTGCCCGGCCGGTAGACACCGTTAAGGATCTCTTGCCGCAGCTGCTCAGCCACCCGCAAGTAACTCCATCGATTTTCATGACCTGGACGATCAAGCCGATACATCTGCAACTCTCGCTTGCCGCACGCCAGTCAATCGCTGCCAATTGCCCGATACACCGCATTCAGGGCCGTTGCCGCTACATCGCTGATGCGACTGACAAGGCCGGCACACGCATGATAACACAAGCCGCCCGCCCGCTCCATCGCAATTTCATGACGCCGAAAACAAGATATCAGTAAGCATTCGACCCTCACCCTGCCGATAACTAACAGATAATGTGGCCCTACACTTTACGAAGATCAGCACCTACGATATGGCAAACGGGAGATGCACAAGACGATGACAACGAATCGCAGAACGACAGGCAACAGGCAAAACGCAACGGCCGTCGCCCTGCGTGGCGCGCTTTGGCAAAACTATAACAACCACTCGACGCGGCAAACGGCTGTGGTCGAACCGAGCTTGACGGTAAAAAAATCCCTGCAACAGTGTTGTTGACAGGTTTTGATGACCTGCGTATATAAAGTCTCGGAAAGGAGGTGATACCATGGCGAAGAAAGTAGCGAAGAAGGCCGCGAAGAAGACAGCGAAGAAGGCGGCGAAGAAGACAGCCAAGAAGGCCGCGAAGAAGACGGCCAAGAAGGCTGCCAAGAAGACAGCCAAGAAGGCCACGAAGAAGACGGCCAAGAAGGCTGCCAAGAAGACCGCCAAAAGGGCCAAGAAGTAGTAGTTGAAGTTCTTCGACCGAAGTGAGCGCCACGACCTAAACGGTTGAAGAAATTTCAGCGGCCAAAGTGGTACACCTACACAGGAGATGCCGATGACGGCGTCTCCTGTGTGCTTTCAGATCCCCTTTGAAGGCCATGCCCTGCACACCCCTTGACCAGTAAGGTTTTGCCCCCCGCCGTTTCCACGTATAATGCCCACCGGCAGGATGATCATAACGAAAACTCCCTGCCGGGACGGGTTCCATGCGACGCATTGCCGTAATCAATCAGAAGGGCGGTGTCGGCAAAACCACCACGGTCGCCAACCTGGGGGTCGCGCTGGCGCAGATGGGGCAACGGGTCCTGATGATCGACCTCGATCCGCAGGCCCACTTGAGCCTCCACCTCGGCATCGAGCCCACCGAGGTCGAACTGACCGTCTACCAGGTGCTCACCGAGATGCTGCCTGTCGACCAGGTACGCATCCCCCTATCTGACAGGCTTCACCTGGTCTCCTCCCACATCGACCTGGCCGCCGCCGAAATGGAACTGGCCAGCGTGGTCGGCCGGGAACTGATCCTCCGCGACCAGATCGCCCAGCTCCAGGGGCAGTATGACATCCTGCTGATAGACTGCCCGCCGTCGCTCGGCCTGCTGACCATCAATGCATTGGCCTGTACGGACGAGGTCTTCATCCCCCTGCAGCCCCACTTCCTCGGCCTGCAGGGGATGTCCAAGCTCCTTCAGACCGTCAGCCTCGTCGCCAGCCGGCTCAACCCGCAGCTGCGGGTCGGCGGAATCCTCCTCTGCATGTACGAAGCCAACACCCGCCTGGCCAGCGAGGTCGTCGAGAACATCACCACCTTCATCGACGCCTCCCGCAACCAGACCGTCCCCTGGTCCGACGCGATCTTCTTCAAAACGCGCATCCGCCGAAACATCAAACTCGCCGAATCGCCGTCTCACGGCCAGTCCATCTTCGACTATGACAAGCGCAGCGCCGGCGCCGCCGACTACATCGCCCTCGCCCAAGAGGTCCTCGGCGTCAATGGCCAGTTCGCCGAAGCCGAGTCACCGCAGGAGGAGCCCCCGACTCCGCAGGCCTCGGAGGCCGCTTCGCAGCCGACACGGGAATCCCCTTCTGCTTCGGCAGGGGATTCGCCTGCTACTGAGGCCCCGCAGCCGACTCCCACTTCCGATACGGAGCCGCAAGCACCTTCCGCCGCAAGTCCGGGCACAAACAACGTAGAGGATGTATGCTGAACAGCCGAATGCGAAACAACTGGCGGGAGATCGTGTTGGCTGCCTATTGGATCGCGCTGCTGACAGCAACCCACTGGCCGCGGCTGCCCGGCCTCGATATCCCCGGCAAGGACAAGACCGAGCATCTTATCGCCTACGGTATCCTCACGGCCCTCATCCTCATTGCGGCCACTCGCCGCCTGACCAGATATCCCCGCCTGGTCATCACCATGGGCGCCGTCGTCATCATCGCAATCTTCGCTGCATTCGATGAGCGAACCCAACCCTACTTCAACCGCTGCTGCGATCTCTATGACTGGTATGCCGACGTCGGCAGCGCCGCCGCTGTTTCCGCGATCTACCTGTTGATCGCCACATTCAGTCGTACCAAAGCCAAGCCACCAGCCGCGATCGTGCCAACCGATCACAAGCAAAACTGCCCCAGTTCAGCGCCGCATCGCCCTTACGGACTGAATCCGCAACGGCGCCGCATCGGTCGCGCAAACGCGGCCAGCGCCACGCAGACAAAACACGGTTTCGCAAACGGCTCTTCATTGACCGGCCAATATCATCCCCTCACAATGCTGCAGGGTCTCCGGCCCGCTTTCGTCCGTCAGAGACCAACCGTTTTCTCAGTGCCGCGTGTTTGCTGTTCGAAGCAGGAGATGCCGCCCCGTGCCCACAAAAGCGACTCTCAAGCGTGCCCAGTGGATCTGGCCCACCACTCGCCTCGTCACCAACTCCTACGTCTTCGCCAGACGAACCTTCAGCCTTCCCGCCGAGCCCAAGAGCGCAAGATCCTCATCACCGCCGAGACCCGCTACCGCCTCTTCGTCAACGGCCAGCCCGTCTGCCGTGGCCCGGCTCGCGGCTATCCGGAACACCAGCCCTATGATGAGGTCGACGTCGCCCCCTACCTGCACAAGGGCGCCAACGTCCTGGCCGCGCTCATACATTACTGGGGCTGCGACTCGTTCCAGAACATCAACGCCAACGCCGCCGGTCTTCTGGTCGCCGGACGCATCGCCTGTCGCAACGGCAAGACCGTTGAAGTCTCTACCAGTCGAGACTGGCGCATGCTGCCGGCCGCCTGCTACGATACCCGCGCCGCGCGCTCAGCGCCCAGATGCCCTTCCAGGAAGACTTTGACGCCCGGACCTTCCCGAACGGATGGACGCACGCTGCTTTCGACGACAAGAGTTGGAAAGCCCCCGCAGTGTGCATCGCCGTCGGCCTGCCTCCCTGGTATGACCTGGAACCGGCCGGCATCCCGCTTCAACGTGAAGAACCGCGCCAGTTCGCCCGCACAGTAGGCCACGTTTACTGGCCAATCCGCCGCCGGCTATCAGACCAACCCCAACATCGGCGTGACTGTCTTTCGTGAGAAGCGTCGTGTCGCCCGCGAGCCCGCCAGGCATCTGCAGAGACCGAACGCCATGCTCCAGCCCGCCCCCGAAGCGACGGTCATCCGCCCGACAGGTTCGGGCCAGTTCACCGCTGTCGTACTCGACGCCGGCCGCGAGACCTCCGCGTTTCTGCAATTGGATATCACCGCAGCAGGTGGCGAGATCGTTGACGCCCTCTACTGCGAGCATGTTGATAACCGCGGCGACGTCATCCTGAAGGATCCGCTGACCATCGGCAGCCGGATGTCCGTTGCCGACCGCTACCGCTGTCGACCGGGCCGCCAGACGCATGAATTCTTCTGGTGGAAAGGGTTCCGCTACGTACTGCTGGTGTTCCGCGACGTGCGCAAGCCCCTGACCATGCACCAGGTCACAATGAACTTCACCTCCTACCCGGTCGAAGAACGCGGCAGCTTCGACTGCAGCGACCCGCGACTAAACGAGATCTGGCGCACTGGTCGGTATACCCTCCAGCTCTGCATGCACGATTCGTACATGGACTGCCCCTGGCGGGAACAGGCCCAGTGGCTCGGCGACGCGCGCATACAAGGGCTCGTCAACGTCTACACCTTCGGTGACGGCCGGCTTATGCGCCGCCTGCTCCGTCAAGGCGCCCAGTCCCAGACGCCCCTTGGCCCGACCCTGGGCGTCTTCCCGTCGCGCCAGCATCACTGCCTGCTGCCCGACTTCAGCCTTCAATGGGTCAGCGCCCATTGGGACTACTACTGGTACACGGGCGACGATACGATCTTCGCCGAAACCTATGACGCGATCGCCCGCCTGCTGAACTGGTTCATCGAATCGAGCGAGCCCGGCGTCCTGCCTGGCCCCGCCGAACCCGGCATCTGGCTCTTCCTCGACTGGAGCCCTATCTATAAGGATGATCTGAACGCCACCTACGCGATGCAATACCTCGAAGCCCTCCGCACCGCTGACCGGATCGCCGCGCACCTCGGCCGGTCCGCCGACGCTCGCCGCTGGAACAACCAGGCCAGGCGCGTCGCCCAGGCCATCGTGCGAACGTTCTGGAATCCGCAGAAGAGACTCTTCGCCGAAGGCTACGACCGCGCCCGCCGCCAGCGTATCGCCCAGGCCGGCCAACACGCCAACAGCCTGGCAATCCTACTGGATCTGCAACAGAAACATTCCGACGCCATTGCCGAGAACGTCCTGTGCAGAATCGCACGCACGCAGGCCCGGCGGACATTCGATCCCGACGCAGACGCCTATGTCCCGAGCGTAAAGTCCCCCGCCGCCTCGCCGTATTTTTACAAATTCGTCCTGGAAGCCATGTTCTATACGCGGCACGACCGCCAGGCCGTCCGTGCAATCGGCGACCTGTGGGGCGCCATGCTCGATCAGGGTTACACGACCTTCTATGAGAGCTGGGGCCACCCGCAGGCCAAGGGCGGCAGCAGCGCATGTCACGCCTGGTCCGCCAGCCCGACCGCCATGCTCAGTGCGTTCGTAGGGGGCATCCGCCCTGCCGCGCCCGGCTGGCAGAAGGTCTGGCTGGACCCTCGCCCCGCCGGCCTGGACGAAGCCACCGTTGTCGTTCCCACGCCACATGGCGCCATCCGTTCGCATTGGCGCCGGCGCAACAGGCACGACATCCAACTCGAGGTGACCTTGCCGGCCGATGTGATCGCCAAGGTACGCGGGCACAAGAGTCCTCTGAAATCCGGCCGCCATACACTCGTCGTGCCCGCCTGACGAAACGTGTCGTGCAGCAAAGGCATATCTGCGGCCCGCAAGCCCCCAAAGGCTGACCTGCGGACTGCATGCTATCCAACAGAGATTGGACCGCCTGAGCGATTACGTAGAAGAACTTGGATATGAAAACAAGCACGCAGGTTCCGCGCAACATCAGCGAGGGAAAGAACCGTTATTCTAGCGGGACCATCAGGCTTGCGTGGGACGTAGCCTCCAGGCAACGGCCCGACGAAAAAAGACTTGCGTGGGATCCACGAGCCACCATGGATCCCAGCAAGCCGAAAAATCGAAGGAAAGTTGCTTAGTTGACCTGCGCCTGCGCTTCGGCAGCAGCCATGACGCCCTGATCCTTGAGGAGATCAGCGATGGTCACCCGCTGCAGCTCCTGACGCAGCAGCTCAAAGGCCCGGTTCATGGCGACATTCATCGACTTGATGATCGGGTCGGCTGCTTCGCACTTGTCGATCGTCTCTTTCGGGGCGATCTGGCCGTTGACGACACTGACGATGTCCAGCAACGTGATCTGCTCCGGCTGACGCTGCAGCTTGAAGCCGCCACGCGGCCCGCGACCCGACTGGAAGATCCCCGCACGAGCCAGCTGCGACATCACCTTGGCACAATAAGCCACGGGAAGATTGAACGTCTTGGCGATGTCGTGCGCCTGAACTCCGCTGGAACTGGATGCCTGGCGCTTCGTTACCTCAACAACCGCGAGAACTCCGTACATTGCCGCTTTGGACTGTACCATTTACGTGCACCTCACTACAAATTGCCGTACAAACGGAACGACATTGGATTGCAAGTCAAGGTTCTACATCGCTAAAACGCATGTCCCCTGTCGCTCTTTCACACCTGCTGACCGAAAGGCCAGCCACGCTCTCCCCGATAGCAAAAAAAATGGAAGGGCGGAGACAGTACGCGCCGGGGGGGAAACGCCAGCCATCCCGCTGCCCTTCCGTGGCTCAGTGTGAAGGACGATTCGTGAAGCCGCAGCTTCTGAAGGCCCATTTTACTTCTCGCCCTATCCACGTCAATACCTAGGCCGAAAATCTACAATTCCCACAACACGTTCTTTTGAAAGCACTTATCGGAGCCACGGCTAAGGACTTTCCCGTAGGACTTCCACGGCGACACCCTAGGACAGCCTCCTGTCTCGTTTTTCTATCAAGCGAGACAGGTACGTTCGGCCCACACACAGGCCATCCCTAAGTCTCGCCCCCACAGTGTATTACGGAATCTCTCACAACCCACCTCTCCTACAAACCGCATGCTTATTGTCGACTATTACCACGTTTCCTACCCCCTGTCAACCGTTTATTCCATTTGCCTGTTCCACGCCGCCAGATCCCTGCCTGTGTCCTCCGCCATTGGCGCCACGGCCGGCTACGGCAACCCGAGCTTGCGGCGGATGAGATGATCCACGACGCGGGCGGGTACGAAGTGCCCCAGAATCGTGTAAAGCCACGCCTTGCTCCCGACCCGATAACGAGTCTTCGGCCTGGAGGCGGTCAAGGCGTGCACGACGGCGTTGACAACACCATCTACGGGCAGGCCTGCCTCGGCGATCTTAACGGCGGACGATTGGGCAGCATCCATAACTGAACCGTACAGCCGCTTTGTCTCTTCCGGCAAGCGGCACATCATGTCATCGATCGCGGCAATAGAGTTTGCCCAGAGAGGTGTGGCAATCGCCGCAGGTTCAACGATGCTCACGCGAATTCCCTGGGGCTGCATCTCCACTCGTAAGGCATCGCTGAGGGCCTCTATTGCGTATTTGGAAGCGCAGTAGGGAGCCAGGAACGGAAAGGTGATCCGGCCGCAATCAGAACTCATGTTCACGATCCGCCCGGGCCTGACCCGAAGCAACGGAGCGAACGCCTGTGTGACGGCAACCTGGCCGATCACGTTGATCTCCAGTTGCCGGCGCCACTGCTCTATTGGTACGACCTCGACAGGCCCGCCTACAGCGATGCCGGCGTTGTTGACCAGGCCGGCCAGGCCTTGCCGCCCGAGTCGAGATGAGACGAGTCGCACGGCCGCACAGATCTGCTCCTGGCAAGTGACATCCATGACGAACGGCACGAGCAGATCGGACGCATGGTCAGCCAGACAGTCCACCTGGTCCGGCGTTTCCATGCCGGCAAAGACAACGAAGCCCAGGCGGTCAAACCTCAGGGCACAGGCCCGGCCGATGCCACTGGAATCTCCCGTTACGACGACGGCTCGGCCGTTTTCGTTTTCCACGCAAGTCTGCCTCCGAACTGCAATTGAGCGGGAATTCTCAGTTTTCCCCAAAGGTGCGTCCAGCACGCCGGGTCTTGTATCATAGTGCAACCCGGATCGGAGTCCCAGGCATGGATGATCTATTCACACTCATCAGAAGGGCTGACGCTTCAGCCGAGCCGGATGCCCGGCTCGATGCCTTCAACAGCCTCGTCGCTCGGTTTCAGGATATGGCTGTTGGCTACGCGTTTGCCATGCTCAAGGACTTTCATCTGGCAGGCCTTCGCCGGGTCAACTGCTGGCCACAAGTTAGCCGGCCGCGTCGAGACGTTGCTCATAAGCATCGGCCAATTCCCGCAAGCGACCGGCACCATCGCCGTGGTACGTTGGGCCATGCATCAAGCCCAGCACATCAGGGGCCAGATCTGCAAGTCGCCGGATGGTAGGAGCCGTGGCCGGCGTCAGCGCGGTAGCCATGTAGACATCCTCGGCGGCCAGCGCGGACACCACGATGTCTTCTTCGGTGATGGGACCGGCATTGCCCATCTGGGTGAACAGGTCGCCGCACAAGAGCGTGCTGGTGGTCTCTTCGTAAAGCAGTCCGGCATCCCAGCCGTGCGGCACGTGCGGCGTCGCCAAGAATCGAACCCGCTTGCCACCGAGATCGAGGACCTGGCCATCCTCCAGGGCAACGGGCTCCCGCGACGACAGGTCTCGCGCGGAGAGCATAACGGCAATTCGGCCAACGGCGACCTGCGATTGCGGAGCCGCCGTCAGCCAGTCATTCATGGCTCCCGATTCGTCGGCCTCATGATGCCCGTAGCAGATCCAGCGCACCCTCTCAAGCGAAGTCACCTGCCTGGCAGCCGCGGAGACATAGGGAAACAGGCCTCGAAGACCGCAATGAAACACCAAAGGCTCTTCGGCCTGGATCAGGAACTGATTGAACATGAAGTCTATCGGTTCAATAAAGGTGGACAGGCGATAGATTCCGCTGGCAATCTCGACGACGGTCGTGTTCATGACAACCCCCAGCCCGCGATAGTCAGAATGTCCCTTGCACCGAGCCCGTAATCAGCGTCCCAATGTGATTCTAGCGCAACAAACGGTGAAGCCGACGTCGACCTGCCAGGACAGAGCCTGATCAGAAGGGCCTACGAGATTCCTATGGCACGACTCGCCTTTCCCCTCGTTGTGGCAGAATCCTTATCTGGCGTAGCTTTACTGCCGAAGACCCTTCTGGAGACTCTGGACGGTGCTCTAGCAGCAGATCCCGGCGGAATGGGCCCTCCCGTCGTGCCCGGCGTCACTGTTATCGGCACACGATCCATGAACACAGTAACGTGTCCAGGCGTTCATACGCGATCCACGCATTTGGGGACACGTTTTCGGCAAGCACTAGAGGTCCTGACTGCAACGCGGCCTGGCTTTAGCATTGCCGGAGCGCGGAAGGTCTTCGGCTTGGTGCAAGGTGTGAACACGGCGACGCCGGTCTGAGTTTATGCGGCCAGCGCAACGCTGATGGTTGTCGCGGGCAGGGAGCGGTCACAGTGAGCAACATGATCGGCAGGCTTAGGCCCTTTTGCGGCCTGTGGCACTGGCGCTGGCCCGAACGATTGTGTTCACCGTGGTCCTCGTGGCATGCTTCGCCTGGCATACGCGGGACCAGAAGAGTGCTACACCCTCGAACTCGCCCGCTCGCGAGCCCGAACAGCATGGTCCAGGTACGCCGACTATCGGTACTGGTACGCCGAACACGGCAGCGGGCATGCGGCCTCGACTGTGACAACACCCGCTGATCCGCACTCACACGCACCCGACCGTGATACCGCGGTGCGGTACGGACATCGGCAACGGGGCGGCATCATCGGCCATATCACCAGCCTTAAGCCGACCCGGCCGGAGAATGCCCCCGACAAGTGGGAGGCCGAGGCCCTGCATGCCTTTGAACGAGGCCAGACGGAGGTCTCCGCATGTGTGGACATGCGGAACGCTCTGTACATGCGCCTGATGCGACCCCTGACAGCCGAGGCAAGCTGCCTGAAATGCCACGCATCGCAGGGCTATCAGGTCGGTCAGGTTTGCGGCGGCATCAGTGTAGCCATCCCAATGGAACCGCTGCTTGCTCTCGCAAGGACGCAGAACCGCAATCTCATGGCGCGATATGCAGTGGTATGGCTGATGGTTCTGGCGGGAATCGGCGTCGGCACCTGTGCGATCCGCCGGCAGATTCACCAGCGTTACCACGCGGAAGACCAGCTGCGCGAAGCCGAGAGCTTCGCGGAGCAGATTGTACAGGGGGCGGCCGAAGGTATCGTCGTCTATGACCGGGACCTGCGGTACAGGGTGTGGAACCCGTTCATGGAGAGACTGACCCGGGTTTCTGCCGAACAGGCAATAGGCCAGTGCGCGTTTGACCTGTTTCCTCACCTGCGTGACCAGGGGGTAGACCGGCTGCTAAAGCGGGCCCTGGCCGGCGAAGTCGTTTCCTCCGAAGACATACCCGATGCCCCACCCACGAGCGGCAATCTGGCCTGGCTCGATCGCACCTACGCGCCCTATTACGACGCATCCGGCCGCATCAACGGCGTCATCGGCATCGTTCGCGACGTCACCGAACGCAAACAGGCCCAAACAACGTTACAGGCGAGCGAACGAGATTTCCGTTCCCTCATCGAATCGGCCCCGGAAGCGATCTTTGTCCAGAGCGAGGGGCGCTTTGTCTACCTCAATCCGCCCATGCTGAAGCTGCTCGGCGTTCGTCGGCCGGAAGATCTGCTCGGTCAGGACTTCATGAAACATGTGGCCCCGGAGTTCCGCGAATCGGTCCGCAAACGTATCCAGTACCAGCGCATGACGGGAAGCCCGACTGCCCCTATGACAATGGACTACCTCCGCGTGGACGGCACACGGGTTCCCGTAGAGGTCGCTGCGGTGGTTACCCGCTATCAGGGCTGCGAAGCGCACCTGGTCTTTGTGCGAAATATCAACGAGCGCCGGCAGGCAGAGAGCGCCTTGAAGGAAAGCCAGGTACGCTTTAACCAGCTGGCCGAGCAAAGCCGGACCGTAGCCTGGGAAGTCGACACAGAGGGTCTATACACATACGTCAGTCACGTAGCCGAAACGGTGTGGGGTTACCGGCCGGACGAGCTGGTGGGTCGCAAGCACTTTTATGACATCCATCCCGATGAGAATCGCGAGGCATTCAAGACAGCCGCCCTGGCGAGGTTCCAACGCAAAGATGGCTTTAAAGACATAGAGAACCGCATCCAGCGTAAGGATGGCAAGATCATCTGGGTCTCGACGAATGGAATCCCGCTGTTTGATCAGGACAATACGCTCCAGGGCTATCGCGGCGCCGACCGTGACATCACCGAACGCAAGCGGGCCGAGCACGATCTTATCATGGCGGCCCGCATGGACCGGCTGACCGGCTTGGCCAACCGGACCCTGTTGCTGGACCGCCTCCAGCATGCAATCCAGCGGCACCAGCGGTCCAGGAAGTCCCGATACGCCGTACTGTTTCTCGATATCGACCGATTCAAGAACGTGAACGACAGCCTGGGCCACGATGCGGGCGACCAACTGGTCTGTGAAGTGGCCCGCAGGCTCAAAGAAGTGGTGCGGGCCGTAGACACGGTCAGCCGAAAGACGGCAGGCCCCACGGCGGCCCGCCTCGGCGGTGATGAGTTCGTGATCCTGCTCGACAGTCTCCAGTCGTCGCAGGACGCCTGTCGTGTCGCCGAGCGGCTTCTGGACGTACTGAGCACGCCCTTCAGATTCGGCCGGCACGATATCGTCAGCACCGCCAGCATCGGTATCGTGACCAGTGACCACGGATACGAGCGGGCCGAGGATGTCCTTCGTGATGCCGATACCGCCATGTATGAGGCGAAACTCGCCGGGCGTGGGCGGTATGTTGTGTTTGACGTGGCTATGCGCCAGCGGGTGCAAAATCGATTGAATGTCGAGAATGATCTGCGCAAAGCAATCGATGGCCGTCGAGCTGTTCCTGCTGTATCAGCCGATCGTCTCGCTTGAGACGGGCGCGGTGGAGAGTCTTGAGGCACTCGTCCGATGGCAACATCCTGAGCGGGGGCTCATCAGCCCGGCAGAGTTCATCCCCATCGCCGAAGATACCAGCCTGATCGTGCCCGTCGGCGAGTGGGTCCTGAAGGAGGCATGTCGTCAGTTCGCCCAGTGGCGACGGGACCACGGCCAGGCGGCGCCGCCCAGCATCAGCGTCAACCTGTCGCGCAACCAGTTGCTGCTGCCGGGACTCCCTGCCTTGATCCGGCGGACCCTGGAGGAGACCGGCTTGCCCCCGTCAGCCCTGCATCTGGAGATTACGGAAAGTGCCGTCATGCGCGATGTGAAGACGGCCACAGGTGTCCTGAACGCGATCAAGGAGATCGGGGTGAAACTGGACCTGGACGATTTCGGGACCGGATATTCCTCGTTGTCCTGCCTGCACCAGTTTCCCCTGGATGTTCTGAAGATCGATCGATCGTTCGTGGCCAACATCGAGCGCGGCCGGGACTTCGCAGCCCTGATCGACGCGGTCGCATCACTGGCCAGAAACCTGGGCATCAGCGTAGTTGCCGAAGGCATCGAGACCCCGGCACACTGGCTGTACTGCAGACGCTGGACTGCCAGTTCGGCCAGGGGTACCTGTTCGCCGAGCCGTTGGCCGCAACGGAGGCGGCTGTGTTCCGTGTAAATCCGGGCCTGCTTGCCAAGGCCGCTTGCACTGCAGGCAGATACTGACCCGCCAGATCCGGCCCCTCTTAATCTGCGCAAAAGAAGCCGTGCATAGCCGTACGGCTACTGCACCATCTCGCCTGCAACTTCTGCCGGCCCGTAAGGGCGGTGCCGCGCGACGAGCCCGACGCGTAAGCAAGGGTAGCTGTCCCCCGCATCCTGTGATCGTTCCCGTCCCCGCCGGTCCTGAACGATGAACAACAGCCCCGCCGTCCGCTTCGCCCCAGAGTTCCTCGGCAGACGGAAGCAGACCAGGCAGGCTAAGATCGATTAGTGCGCCATGCGCTGGTTTCAGCAAGACCGCCAGGAGGCGGCGTATGCACTTCCTGCTGAACTTGCCTGTTCCCACGGAGTAAGGGAACGCAGCCGTTGCGACCCAAGGGACAGGCAGCGTTGTCGACGCCATTTTTGCCGGATCTGGCGTGGCAGACTGTCTCTACGTCGTGACGCTGCTTATGTCGACCTCTCCGGATCCAGACGCAGTGTGACTTATGAGGAAAAGCTTCCCGCCGAAAGCAAACACGCGACGACGAACGGCAGCAGAGAGCGTGGCAGCCGACAGTGGATTGGATATGTGGTAGCGATAATCGGCACGTTCCTGGCGGCCGTGTTGCGGTGGGTACTGGTCGGGGCCCTGGGTGTTTTCCCCCCATACGTCACGTACTTCCCCATCGTGGTCCTGGTCGCGATGCAGGCGGGGCGCGCCGCGGTGTTGGCGACGCTTCTTTCCGCCGCCGTGGAAGGTTACCTCCTCACCCCACCCCACCAGCTGTTGTCCTTTGTGCATGTCTTGCACACGGTGCTGTTCATCATAAGCGGCCTATTGGTGAGCCTGATGGCTCGAGCTGCTGGACCGGGCCAGAAAGCGTCAGTCTGCAAGTGAACGGGAGTATCTCTTGCAGGCATTGTCTGAAGGCGTTCCGGACGCCTTATTCATCAAGGACCTGGACAGCCGGATGATTATCGCCAATGCCGCCACGATCCGCGTGGTCGGCAAACCTGCCGACGCAATCTTGGGACACAACGATATGGAGTTCTATGACGACCCGGCCGTAGCGCGCGACGATGGCCAATGACAGACGGGTGATTGAATTCGGGCAAGCCCTGACGATCGAGGAGATCATTCCCTCCCCGGAAGGACCGCGTACGTTCCTGGGCGTCAAGACGCCTGGCGCAATGCGCAAGGACGCATTATTGGGATCCTGGGCTGCGGCCGCGATATCACCGACCGCAAACGGGCTGAGGACCGACTCAAGGAACTCAATGCGACGTTGGAGCAGCGTGTAGCCGAACGTACCGCTGAGGCCGAGCGGCGCCGCCCAGCTGCAACGCTTGGCCGCCAACTCACCCAGGCCGAACAGCAGGAGCGACAGCAACTCGCAGCACTGCTGCATGATCACCTCCAGCAGACTGCTGGTGGCCGCCAAGTTCCGCCTTAGCGTTGTGCGCAACCAGCCTCTCGAGCAGAACTACCTCCAATCCCTTCAGCAGGCGGATGAATTGCTCGACGCGGCCCTCAAGACATCGCGTTCACTAACCGCCGAACTGAGTCCGCCGATCCTGCACGAAGGCACGCTCGCCCAGGTGCTTGGCTGGCTGGCCCGCTGGGCCAAGGACAAGTACGGGCTTACCGTACGGTGTCTGCGGACGAAAGGGCGGATCTTCGAGTCCCCGAGATGCGGACCCTGATCTTCCAGGCCATCCGCGAACTGCTGCTGAACGTACCAAGCACGCCGGCGTTGATCGGGCCGGCATCACCTTGGCCCGGAAGGAACCTGACCAGATCCAGATCCGTCGTGGCCGACGAAGGGATCGGTTTCTCTGGCGGAAAAAGCCGCCAAGCAGCGGCCCGTCCGTCCGCCGGGGCTTCGGCCTGTTCAGCATCCGCGAGCGCCTCGAACTCATGGGGGGCTCGACCGACGTCGACAGCCAACCCGGCCGAGGCACACGCATCACCCTCACAGTGCCCTGCCCCTCGCCGAAAACCGCTGTCTCCCCCGAAGCGCCGACCGGCCCGCTGGCCGCCGCCGGCTATGCCGCTGCGCAAACCGCCGAGTCGCAGGTCACAGGACAAGAACATCATCCGCGTCCTGCTGGCCGACGACCATGAAGTGGTTCGGACAGGCCTTGCCCGCCTGCTCCAGACGGAACCGGACATCCAGGTCGTGGGACAGGCCGCGGACGGCGACGAGGCCGTCGAGAATGCTCTCCGGATCCGTCCGCGTGTCGTCCTGATGGACGTGTCGATGCCGCGAATGAGCGGTGTGGAAGCCCACGCGCCGCATCATGCGGCACCTGCCGGGCACCTGCATCATCGGCCTGTCAATGCACGAGCAGGAAGACGTCGCCGCCTCGATGAAAGCCGCCGGCGCCGTCACCTATCTCGCAAAAACATCGCAGCCGCAGGCCCTGATTGCAGCGATTCGGGAATGTACTACAAACGCTCCCCCCCAACAACAGACATTGAAACGGATCGCAGTCGCCGTCAGCCAGATCGTCCGGGCAACACCACCCCAGCCCACGGTGTCCCCAACTTGGCTGTTGCTCCTTGTTCTGGCTCTCTCCCCTTCTGGTGCGTTTCGCCGCGGCCCTTCTGTCGTTCCGTTGACATCCAGCCGCCTGCATGCGATGGTAACCAGCCATGACTGCTGGCATGAACCTGGCACCCGCTCAACGACTGACGCCCTTTGGAGGATGAATCAGTGGCTAAACCGGTAATCGCGATCATCGGCGGCTCGGGACTCGGCGCCGCATTGGCTGAAAAGACCACCGGCCAGACCGTCAACGTCGACACGCCCTACGGCCCGCCCAGTCGCCCCGCTGCTGAAGACCGAGATGGCTGGCCTGACCACCTTCTTCCTGGCCCGCCACGGCCCCGGCCACATCTTCAACCCCTCGATCGTCCCCTACCGCGCGAACATCTTCGCCCTCAAGAAGGTCGGCGTCACGCACATCCTCGCCAGCGGCGCCGCCGGCAGCCTCCGCGAGGACATCCGCCCCAAGGACCTGGTCATCCCCGACCAGGTGATCGACAAGACCTTCCGCCGGCCGCGGCACGTTCTTCGACGAGCCCGGCCTCGCCGCCCACGTGGAGTTCGCCCAGCCGTTCTGCCCCGCCCTGCGCCAGCGCTGCTGACCGAAGCGGGAGGCGACGTCCCGACAACGGTCCACCCAGCCGGCACGTACGTCTGCATGGAAGGCCCGCAGTTCTCCACGCAGGCCGAGAGCGCGATGCACCGGCAGTGGGGCGGCGACCTGATCGGCATGACCTGCATGCCCGAGGCCAAGCTCGCCCGCGAGGCCGAGATGTGCTACGCGCCTGATCGCCCTGCCGACCGATTACGACTGCTGGAAGCCGCACGATCCGAGCATGACCGCAGCACGCACTGCTCGACGAGATCATCGGCAACCTCACCGCCGCCACCGACAACGCGATCCTGCTGCTCAAGGCCGCGGTAGAATATCTTGCCGGGAATTCGCTGCAGCAATGCGGCTGTCAGAAAGCACTGGAGATGGCGATTTGGACCGACAAAACCAAGATCCCCGCGTCGACCAAGGAAAAACTCCAGCCGATCATCGGCAAGTACGTCTCCTGAGAATGCGTCCTGAGGACGGAGCAAGCGCGGCACGTGGGTGCAACATGTACCCGCGTGCCAAGGCGCCGTATCTTCCCGCAACGCAGTCCTCAGTCCTCAGTCCTCAGTCCTGCCGTGCTGTTAAGTCGTTGCCTTGTCACCGTGTCACGTTGTCACCGTGTCACCTTGTCAGCCTGCCAGTCCTGCTCGCCCTGCTGCTGTACCTGATCCCCCGAGCCCGCGCCGACCTCTCCCAGGTGCACATAGACCACAGCGTCACCACAAACGAGGCTTTCACCCGTTGCAGCGAAGCGATCCGCGCCGGCCGCACCGACCAGGCCGTCGACCTGATGACCCGCATGCTCGACAGCCACGCGGGCGAACTCGTCGAGATCCAACCCGACCTGTACCAGCCGGTCGCAGCCGTAGCACGCGGATGATCCGTTCCTGGCCAACCGCAGCGATCAAGGCGCTTCAGGCGAACCGGCAGATGCTGGCCGGCCCCTGTTGGTCGCAGCTCAAAGACTCGACCGACGCCGCCGCGCCTCGATGCCTTCGCCAACCAGTACTGGCCGACTCCCGACGCCGCCAAGGCAGCCGAGCGATCCGTCAGACTGGCCCTCGAAGCCGGCCAGGTCGATCTGGCCGAGCGCCGCGTCCGCAGCCTCATCCGTGATTACCCCGAGAACACGGACCGGCTGGAAACATGGCGGCTGTTGCAGGCAGCCGCCCAAAGACTGGCCGGTCGCCAGCCGGCTGCCCCGGCCGCCAATCCGGGGTCCTCGACGCCCGACCAGATCCTCGCACTGCGACCACTTGCCGCGGCCAGTCGGCCGGTCGGCGATATCGCTGCGAACGGCAAGCTCACCATTCTGTGGCAGGTCAGCCTGACCAACCAACCCGGACATATGTCCGACAAGAAGGAATCGGGCTCGCACTGGCTCATCGCCCCCGTCCTATCGAGTCAACCGGGCTTTGTCCTGGCCCAATGGGACCGCCGCTGCATGGCCTTCGAGCCGTCGACGGGTACGCTGATGTGGCAGTACTGCCCGCTGAGTGACAAGGACGCCCCGCGGGCAGGCATTAATGGCTCAAGCGCACCGCGTCGGCCGACGATCTGGCGAGGACGCGTGTATGTTGTCTCCGAGGTCCCGGCGCCGCAGGATGAACCCGGTCCCCTCAAAGGCCCCAGGCACTCTCCTGCCTCGACGCGGCCACCGGCAAACCATACTGGGTCCGCATGGCTGCCGACATGATGAGCCGCAAGGACCCGGCGGTCCTGGACGGCACGCCGATCGCAGAAGCCGGTCGGGTGTACGTGACCGGCCGGGTCATCCGCACGGGCGGCTATCACGAAACCCAACTGCTGACGGTCGACGCACAGACGGGCGCCCTGTTGAAACGCACGCCACTCTTCGGAGTCGCCAGGCCCGAGTACACGCCGAATGACAAGATCACACCGGTCCAGTTGGGTCTGCACGGCGGGATCCTCTATGCGGTCAGCACGGCGGGGGCAGCAGCAGCGATCGACGCCCAATCGCTCGAACCCATATGGATGCGCTCCTTCAAACCCGGCCTGGAGACCGACGCAGCCGACAGCGGTCGCCAGCGTCAGGTGGCGAGCTTCTGGGCGGACGATCCACTGCTGACAGGTGACCGGCTTGTATTTCCCGTCAATACAGACCTGCTTGTGATCAATCGATGGACGGGCCGATCGCTCAAGACGATACCGCTCGGTGCACCGGCTGAGGCCTTTCTCACTGGCCGGCAACACGGAAACCGAGGTGGCAATCGTTGCCGGCGGGGCCGTTTCCATGATCGACATAACCAAGGGCCGCGTCCTGCAGAGCTCGAGGCCAGGCAAAAGGAGCCAGCCGGGATGGTTGCGTTGGCGGCCGGCCGGTTCCTGTTGTCCCTGCCGAACCAGTTGCGCATCGTCCGATCGGACGGAGCGAACAGCGCCCTGCCGATCGACGATGTCCCCGCTGGCAATTCCCGTCATCAGCGACAGCCGGGTTTACCTGGGCTCGAAAGGCTTACTGACGTGCGTGGGCGACGGCCAGAAGCCTCTGGCAGCCCTGCAGACCGAGGTAGCCAAAGGCGAGAAACTCGCGGCAGCCGTGCGATTGGTCGAGTTGTCGTTGCGGATGGGCAAACCCGATGTCGCGATCGCGGCCATCTACCGCGCGGTGCGGCAAGGCGCAACGGACCCCCAGAAGGCCGGCATCGAGACAATGCACCGGCTGTTCAACATTTGTCTGACATTCGGCAGACAATATGCCCGCAAAGTCGGGCCGGACAATGAGCGTATTGCGCAGCAGCTGCTCGGCGTAGCCGGGCAATGCGCGACTGACAGCCGTGAACGCATCCTGTCGCACGCCTCAACGGCGGACCTGCGGATGACCTCGAAGAAGTCAAGTGAGGCTGTTGCGGCACTGCAGGCAATCCTGCTTGACGACGCACTGCGCGTGGCAGCGCTGCCCGATGACCTGGGCAGCCCCGACATCACCGCGGGCCAGTGGGCACAGATGCGGATTGACAGCATCATCACCAGGCACGGTCGCGCGGCATATGCGACGTTTGATCTCGATGCCGCCAGGATGCTACAGTCAGCCGAAAAGAGTAATGACGTCAAGAGATTCCAAGCACTGGTCGCGCGGTATCCCAACAGCCAGTCCGTACCCAAGGCGTGGGCAGCCATCGGCAGAATCGTGCTTGCTCGGGGCGATGCGAAGGCTGCGATTGAACCGCTGCGCAAGGCAGCCCTGCAGGCCAATTCGGGCAGCACGATCCAGATGCAGGCAATGATCGGACTGCTGCAGGCGTACGAGAAACTCGGCAGCAACGAGGCGGCTGCTGTCTGGGTGACCCGGCTGGCCAGCGTGTCACCCCGCGCAGCCTTCGAGATACAGGGGAAAGCATGGACCGCTGCCAGATATGCCGCGATTCTTGCTGAACACCTGTGCGTAACTCCCTCAGCCGTCCATCGACTCGACCTGCCGCTTCGTGCAAGTTTCGAGCGGACCGAGAAGGACGCGATATCCCTGATTCGCGGGAATGCCACATTCTCAACGGAGCATGTGCTCGCCTCGTCGGCTGGTTCCGTTCAAGCATATGATGCGAGGCGAGGTCGGCCGTGCTGGCGACAGCCAGTCGCCTTCAAGTCGGCACCAGAATTGGTGGCAGGCGATACTACACAGATCGTCCTTCACGACCGCTACCGGGCAGTCTGCTGTCGATCCGGTATCCGGCCAGACGCAATGGACGTGGTCTGCGGGCGGGCCGGACATCGAGTCGCCGGATGTCGATCCGGAGTCGGTTCCGACGATCAGGCAAGCGGCGGCAACGCGCAAGGCGATACTCGTCTGCACGGCCGACAGGAAGGTAACGTGTCTGGATAGGGCGACCGGTAACGTTCGCTGGCAGAAGGCGGACGGCCTGGCCTTCGTCGCGAATCTGGCAGTTTCGGAGGACCTGGCGGTTTACCGCGGCAGCCGGGGCCATCATGTTGCATACGCGGTGCTCGATATGAAAACGGGCAAAGAGGTCTCCCTATGGCAGCCCAGCCGGAATGTGCCGGCCGAAGCGGTGCAGATCCTGCCGGCAGCGACAGTGATGCTGGTCTCCAGCAACGCGGTGGAAGACTATGACGCATACAGCGGGATGATGCTCTGGCGGGTCTATCCGCAACACCGGTTTCGCACGGCAGTCCGGCAGAACGCGGACATGAATGCATCGGGCGGACATCATGACAGGCGCACCGACCTGTCCTTGTACATCCCCGACGGCGACAGCCACATCGCCAAGATCGATACGCTGGCGGGCCGGACCGTCTGGCGGGCGAAGATCGAAGGGCGAATCGGCCGGCCTGTGCAAATCGTACCGGCTGACAAGGTCGTCTGGATCGCAGCCGATCGCGGGTGCGATATCGTTGATGAAGAAACCGGCAAGGTGCTGAGTGCGGTAACGATGCCGAAGGAGATCGCTGCACATGCCGCCGTGCGCGAATCGGCCTTGTGCGAGGCGGGGCTTCTCTGCCTGGTAACTCATCGTGGACAGACGTCGACGCCGGCAATGCCAGCGACGATTGTTCTATTCCGCCATAAGAAAGGCGAAGGTTCCGCTGCGATCGTCGCGGTAATCGAGAAGGCGAGCGGCGGGATCGGCGGATGGCAGATCGGTGAGGGATCGGTGGTTCTGGCAGACGGTAATCGGTTGATTGGGCTCAAGGGTCGATAATGCCTTCGCGGCAGGCCGCAGGGGCATGCACAACCGCAACGACGACAGCAACTGCGCGATTTCGCGAGCACGGCCCATCCCCAGACGAATCGATCCAGGATGTCGCCCTGTTGCACCGGCTCTACCTGCAAAGACACGTCATGCTTGCCGTACAGACCGACGATGGCAGCCGGCTGCGTTGAACAGGCCTTTACGGTTCTCTGCCAGACCTGCCGTCCATCAACTGCGATCGAAGCCTTGCAGGCCGCGTCGGAGGCAGCCGAATCATCGAACATCGGCCAGACGATCAGGCTGCGCCAGCCCCTGAGCACATCGTACTGGAGCGTGCTGCCGGCGGGGACGCCGATGCCGTGAAGCACCGGCAGATTGTCATTGCGAACCATCGTGTTAACGACGGTGGCGTCGGCCTGCCAGGTCATGTGCGGGGCCAGTTGCGGGTGATGCTCGTAGCGCTTTGGGCTGGCGACGGTGAGCCACTGCCATCTTGGCGATACGGGATCGAGCCCAAGCAATTCGATCAGCGGAACGGACGCGGTCCGGCCGTGATAAACAAAGGACATGGCCGGCTGGCTGGAGTCGTACGTCACGTTGGTCGCCAGGATTCGCTCGCCGCTGCGAAAACGAAGCCAGGCGTAGAATGGTCTGACGGATTGCGATTGAGCGGCTTGCGAACTGCCTGCCGCAACGGGCACCTTGGCAAAATACACGGCTAGGACGGCATCCCTGTCCAGTTTGCTGCGATCCCCTTGCGGGCTCTCGACGACAACCTGCCGCGGACCGATCCCTCGGACGATGGCTTCGAGGTGATCACCGTTTGCCAGATCGACCTGATCGAGCATCCCGGCCGGTTGGCGGCTGGATGTGTCTCGCGAAGATTCCTCGGTTGGACTCGCGTCCAGGTCCACCTGCGCCACCTGGCTGAAGGGCAACACGACCCGGCCCAGCAACCGATGCTCCAGCACCAGTGTATCCGCAAACTGTTCGCTGACGCTGCAGATGAGCACCTGGCCATCGCGCAACAATACCTTGATCTGCGGCGGCGGACTTGACGCCGCCTTGCCTGGAAGCGGTTCCTCGGCAAACCACGGCTCTGACCGGGCACTCGTGTCCGGCTGGTCTTCAATGCCGAGCCAGATGACATCTGCCGCGGGAATGCTGACAGGCCGGCCGTCGCAGACCAGCTGCACGGCATCAGCGAGATCGGCCTTGGTTAGTTGGCCCGTGAAGCTGTGCCCGGCCAGGTCGAGCACGTGGACGCGAGGTATGGGAGGCTTGGGCCTTGGAGGACTGGCGACCTCCGGAGCCGCCTTGTCGGACTGAGCCGCCGCAGGGCTCAAAACCAACAGCAGAACCAACGCCAGCAGGGCTAGAAGATCTCGCTTGTCGCGGCGCACGTCCTGTCTCCTTATCGTTCGAAGATCGGCAGCAGACGGTTCGGTGTCTGCAGAATTATCAGCGACATCGCGGTACCGTAGCCCTCGCCGGCCTGACCGGGCCAGGAACCGTTCGGCCTTTGACGGGCGATCAGTTCGTCCCGGATCGCCGGATACCACGTTTGCCAGTCCCGACCACCCGCCAGGAACATCGCCTGGATCGCATAATAGTGGCCATATTCGTAATGTCCGGCGACCTTGGCCTTTCCGGGCAAAAACTGCATAAGGTAAGCAAGACCCTTTTCAACCTGAGGCGTGTTGTAGAGGCCCGCATACTGCAAGGCCGCAACGGCTCCAGCGGATCGAGGAAAGGCGGGCGCCTTCCGTTTGATCATGTAACTGAAACCACCGTTGGGTTGTTGGCAATTGCGGATGTATTCGATCGCATGGTCGATGGTTTCCTTCGGCACGGCGATGCCGGCGTTACGGGCCGCCCGCAGGGCCATAACCTCGGTCACGGTCACGGAGATGTCGGCGTCGGCGCGAACCGGCTGGTAACGCCAGCCGCCCTGCGCGTTCTGCGTTGCGACGATCAGCTGCACCGCCTTGTGAAGTTTCTCGTCGAGATCGGGTCGCTCGGACATGCCGCGAAGCTCGGCTAGCAGCAACGTGGCGAAGCCGTGACCGTACATCGGCGAACCGGCCCGGGGATCGCCCAGCAGACCGCTGCCACTGGACGAATCGAGGATGTAGTCGACGCCGCGCTCGACAACGCGGGCATACCGGCCGCGCCCGGGGACGCTGCCTTCGCTCATGAAGGCGAGGCACGCCAACGCGGTAATCGCCACATTTTTGTGGTAATAACGCCCCCGCCCGAAGGCGCCGTCGGGGTATTGTTGTGTGGCCAGCCAGGCAAGTCCCTTCTCGACAACAGCCACGGCAGCGGGGGTGTATTCAGGCGGAAGAGTTGCCGGCTGACTGGATGGAGCGGACGCTGGAGCGCCAGCCGTGGGACGGTGCCCCTGTGCAAAGACGGCCTTGGCGCAGAAAAAGACCAGGCCGATTGCGGTGACTGCCGGAAGCAGGCAGGGCGACGGACAGCAGCGACCGCGCAGCCGGAATGCCTCTCGCCCGCACATCTTGCCTGTCGCCCTGTTGAGGCGGGCCGTCATTGCGTGCCCTCCTGCGACGCGTCATAGATCCCCTGGCCGTTATCCTCGGCGACCTCGTTGAGCAAGCGCCAGTAGCGTTCGGTGATCCGGCGATAACGCTGCGGAGGCTCGGCCTGCATACCCTGAAGGACCTGGCGGCGCTGGTCGGGCGGCAGAAAGCCCCAGGCCTCGACCTGGTTGAGTTGGGAGAGCGCGGCGACCGGCCCCGGCTGCTGATCGGGCGGGACGAAACTGTCCGCAGCTCCTTGATTGCCCCTCCGACCTCGATTGGCCGAGGCGCCGCCCTTGCGGCCTTGCCCTTCCTGCTGCGACTGGCCCTTGCCGGAGATACCACCTGCCTTTGCCTGTCGATTTGCGGCTCCGTTGGCACTCGAATGATTTGCGCTGTTCTGGCTGCGCACGTCCTCTTGGGGCTGAGCAGAACCTGCCTGACGGTCGAGCACATCGGCCATGGCCAGCAGTCTGCCGGCGGCTTGCTGTTGGGCATTCTGAACGGGCTGGTCCGTTACGCCGGCGCGCATCTGATCGGCAATGTCCTCCATCTGGCTGGCGACGGATGCGAGAGCCTGTTGCGCCTTGGTGTCCGGCGTCATCTGGCGGGCCCGAACTACCTGGCTGGCAAGGCCTGTCTGATCCCTGCCGGCCATCGCAAGGCGGATGAGAGACGGACGGTTCAGCCGACCCGTCTCGTCTCGTTTGGCATTGAGATCGGCAGTCTGGTCCTTCAACTGCGTCTGATGCTGTGCAAGTTGGCGAAGGTGCTGGGATAGCGCGGTGGAATCCGCACGGTTCGTTGAACTATCAACAGATTGGGACGACGGCCCACCTTGCAAAGCGGCCAGGGCGGCCGTGAGGGCCCGCTGGGCCTGCTGCTGACGGTCCTGGGCAGAGGCGGTAAGGTTGCCGGCAAGATCGCTGGCAGCGGTCGCCATCGCGGCCACGGCCGGGGGTTCCTGCAGGGCTGCCAGGGCCTGACGCAAGGATTCGGTCTGTGTGCTGAGTTCTGAGTGCTCAGTCCTGAACGCTGAGTCCTGAGTGGAGGGCGATTCAGGGGTCTCGGCTTGCGTAGCCATGTCGGCTTGCAGGCGGCCGAGCTGATCGGCCAGGGAACGCTGCTGGTCGGCTAACGCCTGGAGGGCCTGACGCTGCGTGCCATGCAGGGCGTCCAGGGGTTTGCCAAGCGCATCTCCGGCGGTTTCGGCAGTCTGGTCGCGAAGTGACTGCTGCCGGGCAATCAGGTTCTGCAGGCCCAAGGCAGCTGATTCAACGGTTGTCCAACCCGCTGTCTGTCGCAGAAGATTATCAAGGCCGGCTGCGGCGGCCCCGGCGGCTTTGGCGGCGTCGGCAACGTGGGCTGCCTTGGTAAGATCGCTCGTTCCGGCCTGCCGAAGGTCACCGATCGCCCGGGCCATTTGTTGCGTCTCGAGACGCTTGAGCTGTGTTGCGGCGGCGATCACCGTTGATGTCAGGTCCGGACGATCTATCCGGTTCAACTGGAGCCGTCTGGCGGCAGCAGCAAGCGCGCCGGCGGCCGCGTGCGTCTGGCGGGCAATCTGGGTCTGGTCGGCGGCTTGCTTGTTAAGAGTCTCAGGGGATTGCTTTGCCGCGTCCGGGGCCTTGAGCCCGCGGGCCAGGGCGCTCTGGTCGGCGTTAAGCCCGGCCAACTGGCGGCGGGTTACGGCGAGGGTGTCCAGGATGTGCTTGAGCAGCTCGGTCTGGCTGATGACCTTGATCGTCCGCTGGCGACTGTAGACAGCGGCGTGCGTCCGGCCGTCGAGGGCAAAGGTATCGCGGACGGCCAGTTGCCATGTGACACGGTCGCCCGGCTGCAACGCTAGAGGTTCGAGCGGCCAGGAAAACCCGATCTCTTGGCGGACGGCGTCCCCAAGGCGGTCAGGCGCACCGGTCGGCACGGACTGCGATCCACTATCCTGTGCAGCGACGGCGCCCCGGGCGATCTGCCAGACAAGCCTGCGCGTCGCGAATGCCCCAGTCGTCCGCAGGCTTGGGCCTTGACGGGCAGTACGGCGGACGCCGCAACCTCGATGTTATCGACAGGGGCGGAAACTTCGATCGACGGCGGCTGGTCTTTCCGCACGACGATCCGCCATGGTTGCTGCGGCGCGCTGGCCAGACCGGTCGTATCGGTGAACTCGGCACGGATCAGCGAATCGCTGCGGCAGGTCCAGGTCGCGGCCAGATGACGGCGGTCACCCGTGAAGATTGGAGTCAGGACTGACGGCGGAGGACTGACGACTGAGTCCTGGGGGCTCAGTGCTGAAGCCTCAGTTACAGCAGCATCGGATTCGGGGCCGAAGCGTATCGCCGCAACTGGCTTGGCATCATCAACACCACCTGTCGCCGGGTTCTGCCGTTCCTGACGGGACTGCAACAGGAACGAAGAAGATTCATCATGAAGATCAATCCCAGCGCTTGCGGCCTGGGCGGTTGCCTTTCGTCCCTGCCGGACTGACGAGATCATAACGGATCTCTGTAACGCCGCGGTTGCCTGTGATGATGGTGCCGGCTGCGTTGTCGACAGCGGCGGGTTACTGGAGGCCACGTCCTTACTGATATCCAGCAGCAGGTCGATCCGACTGGCCTCCGGCACGCACACCGGCGAACTGCCAAGCGCAAATCGGCTGGCGGACTGGCCTGTGTAGGCTGGCGGCTGCACCGTAATGTGGGCAGGCTGTCACTCGGGGGCGAGGAACGATGTTGATGCGGCTCGGGCTGGCGGCGGTATCGGCATCGCCTGCTTCGAACCAGAACGTCGCCGAACGGATCGGCCGGATCGTTATCGTGCGAAGGCCCCGGCCTGCATCCGTCATCTGCAGCCTTCGCCGGTAGCCCGGCTCTGCGAGAACGATATAGGCCGGCACATCATCCCGACCGGAGGTGATCGTCGCCTGCAGCGTCACCGGCTCGGCCGGAGGGGTAAGGATCTCCCGACCGGCGAACGGCGTGGTCATTTCGAAAACCCTGGGCCAGTGGCCCTCGACGATCGGCCAGGAAAGTCTCTGGAGCCCGCGATCGATCCACCAGCCGGCGGAGGGCCATGTGACCAGAAGCACCGCAGCGGCCAGAGTAATTGATGCCAGCCATGCCAGGAGCCATCGCCACCGAACCAGAGTCAGCGGGGCAAGGTCGTCTGCCATGACGGCAGCCAGGGCGATTGTTTGGGCAACCAGCGGGTTGCCGGCGGTCGGATGTCTGGACGCTGCGCCGTGGGCGTCTGACAGGGCGAATTCCACCCCGGCGGGAAGGGCATCTGCTGCGGCCTGTCCGTCGAACTGCACCTGCCGGGCAATGTGCACGAGCGTTGGCAGCCGGAGGCTGCGTAGGACGAAACGGTACATGGCGGCGGCGCTGACGGCCAATAACGCTATACCCAGGACCAGACGCAACGGACCCGGCAAACGCAGGCCATAGTCCAGGCCGATCGTCAGGATCGCGGTGACCAGGACTATCAGCGCTGTCTGGGCACAACCTGCCAGAAGCGAGGCGGCCAGGCCGGCTGCGCGGATCGTGCGCAGGCGAGTCAGCAGCCGGCTGCGGCCCTGAGGCATCAATGGAGTTGTGTATTGCGTCGTCATACTTGCATTGCTTGCCCGGTAAACACTGGTTCCGAAAAACTCCCTGCCGTCATGCCAGCCCACGCCATCGCCGCCAGGCCCACTCAGTCAGGAAAAGGCCGGCGACGATCAGCAGGGCCAGCCAGTTGTCCCATAGGTGGACCTCGGTCCTCCGTACTCTTTTCGGCGCCTCCGGCAGCGGTAGCGCTGCCAACTGCTCCAGGTGATCTATATCAATGGTATAGCCTTGGCCGGCCGCGTCCTTGGTGGCCTGAACCCAACGATGCAACGCAGCGGGGTCGGCGGGGACGTCGGCCGTCTCGGCCTGCTGCAATTGTACCGTGAACGTGGCGATGACGGGGGCGGCGCCGGCCACATCCGCCTGGGCAGTGTAGTCGCCGGCGCGATCAAACGAGCAGGAGCCGGTATAGGTTGCCTGCCCTGCGGTGCGCTGCAGCCAGATAGCCTGGACCGTTCGGTTGTCGACTGAACGAATTGCCAGGCTGAGTCGGCCGGGCAGATCAGCAGCGAGCCGAGAGTCGGCGATCTGCAGCCCGAACGTAACTGGCAAACCTGTAGTCGTGCTCTTTGGCGAGGCGTCCAGCGAAACGGGGCGATAGGCACCGAGTTTTCGCGGACCAGCCAGCCAACGGATGGCCTGCAGCCAGAAGCTCCGCCAGTGCTCGATATCCCGGAAGCGCCGCCAGCGCCACACATCGTCCGTGCCGCAGTAGAACGTCTGCCCCGCGCCGTATCGGCCGATCACGACAACTGGGGTAGGGCCGTCGGGTGTGGGCATCTCGGGGTTGATGGCGAGCGCCTGGGCGGCCGGTGTCGGCGGGCCGGTATACGCGGACCATCGCCAGGCCGGCAGCTGCTGCAGCAGCGAATCGGTCGGCATGCCGCCGCCTTGAGGGTCGAGGAAGAAGATCGGCGACCGAAGGCCGGCGCGGGTCAGCGTCGGGTGGAAGGGCTGGGCAGTGTTCGGCTTCGCCGCGGAGGACTGCGGCATGCGGACGGGCAACAGCTTCGCCAGGGGCGTGTCCCGCCAGACATCGACGGCATTGTGTAACCCGGCCAGCCAGGCCACGCCGCCGCCCTTCTGTTCGACCCACCTGGCAAGATTGTCGAGACCGGCAGGACCGGCCCAGCCGGCATAGGGGTCGATGTCGCCGAGAAGGACGACGTCGTAGCGATTGAGCTCGTCGAAGGTGACGGGGAATCGCCGTATGGGCTCGGTGCCCTCCTGCGGGAAATCGGGATCGGCAGACAGCAGCAGGCACGATGAGATGATCGACGGCTCGCGGCTCAGGAGGTTCTTCAGATAGCGGTATTCGAACCGGCTGCGGTCCTCGACGTAGAGGACGCGAATACGGGTATCGACCGCTTCGATCTGCACGGCAGCCTTGTTGTTCGAGACATCGGGCTCGGACAGAGGCGATGCCGCCTGGAGGATCAGGCGATGCAGACCGGGTGTCTCCGGGCGGTAGAGCAGGCAGACTTCGGCCGCGGAAGCGTCGGAGGACACCGTTACGGCGCGCCTGCGCGACAACCTGTCGGGTGGCGGGATCTGTCAGTTTGACGATCGCAGTCAAAGGAGCGGCTACGCCCGTGACGGTCAGTCGGCTACGTATGGCGACCGGCTGGTTTACGAAGGCGCGGCAGGTGCCTCGGCAGGCAAGAGCACGAGGTCGGGTATGGGCTTGTCGCTGCCGGCGACGACGGCAACGGCAGGGCAATGCTGCGCGGCCAGCTCGATTGGCGGTGGTATTGAGCGGCACGCCGGCGGTGCGCCGGCCGTCGCTGATCAGGACGAGCCCGGCGGGAACCTGTGGCGGCTCGAGGCCCGCCAGGATCCGCTGGACCGATTCGGCCAGGTCGGTGCGGGGCAGGTCCGGCTTGAGGCCCGCCAGCCAGCTCGCGGCCCGGGGTAGATCGGCTCGGCTGGTAAGGACGCAGCGGGAGGCAATCTTGTCGCCTATGGCGACCAGTTGGACGCCATGCTCCTTCAGCAGGCTCGACAGGACGGCTCGCTTGCGATCGACCAGGGCGTTGATGACGCCCCGAAATCTTGTCCTCGCCGTAGCGGCCGGTGACGCCGCAACATCGGCCCGGGCCATGCTGGCGGTAGTGTCGATGGCGATGGTCAGGACACTGCGCGGCCTGTAATCGTGGGAAATGATCAGCATCGGTTGAAGCAGGACAAACAACAGGCCGAGGACGGCAGCAACTCGCAAAGTGGCGAGCAGGAGGGTACGGCGGGAATGACGCAGAGCGCGGCCGTACGTAGCGCCTATCACCACAAACACGACGAGGACGGCAAACGCAACCGCCCAGGCCGGCCAGGCGATGCTCAGCGAAAGCCCGAAAGCAATCGGCCGGATTGTAAAGGGCAAGGCGCACATAGTATCGATCGATTGCCTCTCAGTCCTGTAACACTCGATGGATTACCGCTGACATCAACTATACACGTCCACGACCATGGATACCCTCGCTTACGCTTCGGACTCGTTTGATAACAACATCACGATACCTTCTCTCAGATCGTCCGGGCCCTGGTGAAAACGGCGGTCAAGGTCATCTCCAGAAGGACGAGTATCAACAACACATATGCCAGCGGGCGCGACCATTCGTCCGCGACCACGATTGCCAGTGAGGTGGACAGGTCGGTCGGCGCCACAATGGTCACGCCCGCTTCGCTCAGATCGCTGCGGCTTGCCGCATTCAGGTCGCGAAGGTCGCCGGCCTGGGAGTCGGCGTTGGCGAAGGCTGTTTGCGTTGCGTTGCCAGCCTCGAGCTGGTATGCGCCGGGCTGGGCGGCCAGCGGCAGTTCGGCCCTGGCGACACCGCCATCCAGCGAGATACGGGCGGGCTGGGCGGAGCCGTCCGGCTTGATCCAGCGGCTGCTCTCCATCGCCGCGCCGGCAGGTAACGTCAGGCGGATCGGCTGGCCGGCTGTAACCTGCGTGCCGTCGGCGGGCTCATGCATCACTTCGCGCACCAGGGCCAGCACGAAGGCGGGAAACGTCGGCTCGCTGGCGAGAGTCGACCAGGACAGATCCGGCGAAGTCGTCACGAGTATGCTCCGGCCTGAACCCGCCTGCCGCAACAGGACGACAGGCAGGCCGGTTGTTGTCTGGGCGAGGATTTGAGTGTCCGGCGACAGGCTTACCTTCGCCAGCGTATGAATACTGCCCAGATTGGCCGCTTGCGATGCTTGACTCTCGGCCAGATCGACGAGAGCAGCCGGGGGGCTATCGACCAGACGCACCCGCCAATCGGCGCGACTCGGGGCGGTGTCGGCGGCGGCCGGGATGGCAGCGAAAACAGTACTCAGTGCTGGACGTTGAGTGCTGAGTCCTGAGTCCTGAGCGGCCAGGTCAACGGTTCGCGGGCCTAGCCAACTGATCAAACCTGTGCCGCGGTCGAGTTGCTCCTTCAGCAGGGAAAGATCCGAATCGCTCAGGGGGCCTGCGTCGCACAGCAGGATGGCGTCGGCAGGTTCTACCAATGCCGACTGCAGGCCTGACGGGGCTGTCGTGTCGATCCGCAGAGGCACGGCGGACTGCGCGGCGGCGGCAGAAAGAGCGGCGGCGACAAAGAGGGAGGCACGGTCGGCAGGTGGAGCCGAAAGCGCTGGCTCGACCACAACGATACGCCTGCTTGCTGGGATTGTGATGCTGGCCCAACGCTGATTGTCCGCGGCCAGGGCGTCCGACAGAGAGTACTGAGTGCTCAGGGCCGAGTGCTGAGTAGCGACGGCCGTTTCACTCCCGTCCTCCCTGACCTGGTTCGCAGTACCCGGTGCGCCGGACGCCAAACTCGCCGAAATGTTATGGTAGCCGGGGGCCAGCGGGGGCAGATCGGCCGTGATGGTCTGCGGAGTGTTCGCGGGCACCACCGAAAGAGTGTCAGTGCGGGTCTGACGGCCGTCTATATTCCATATTAGTTTCAGGTGCGTGGGAGATTGCGCGGAGCGATCGACGATCGTGGCGGTGGCACGGATGGGCAGGTCGCGGCCTGCCAGGGCGGATTCTGCCGCCAAGTCCGTGATGGTTGCATTACTGCGGGTCGATGGCTGGAGGTCGAGCAGGAGGAACAGGCCGGCGGCCCGTTTCAGATCGGTCAATTGTTGACGCAGCAAGTCTGTGCGCGGCCAGTTGCCTCTGGTGAGGCTTGTGACGATGAGAACAGTGCACCGATGTGAGGGCACATGCGAGTCATCGAGGACTGACTTCATGCGCGGCAGGAGACTGGGCCAGTCGGCTCGGCCTGCCGTTGCCGGAATACTGTTCAAAACCGCTTCCGCGCGGTCCGGCTGGTCGAACCAGCGCGGCTTCGGGCCGGCGACCGCGGGAAGGATCGCCACAGGGCCATGCCATTTGTGGAGCATGGGCAATATCGCGTCTGTGGCGGCTGTTTGGAGGTTCTTGCGAGGGTCAGAGGCGGGGGCCTGAAGGGTAAGGCTGTTGTCGACAACGATCAGGAGGGCCCTGCACGTGTCGGGACCGGCCGCGAGGCTGACACCGCGGACAATCGGACGCGCGACGAACAAAGCCAGCAGCACCAGCATGGCGGTGCGCAACGCGATCAGCAACCAGCGCTCAAGGGTCAGACGGCGGCGGGATCGAAGGATGGCGGCCTGGAGGAACTGCATGGCGGCCCAGCGCTTCGGCTTGCTGCGCGTGCGGTTCAGCAGGTGCACAGCGATGGCGCCGGCGCCAATCGGCGCCGCGGCCAGGGCAAGCCATGCGTGTAGGAACCAGAGTGCGATCATTTTCCCTGTCGTCGGCTGCTTTTCGCAGCCGTTGCCCGCTCAATGTATTCTTGCGTTGCGGCGACTTAATAACTCCGTCAAACCGGCGTGCAGCGGCTGACTTGTTTCGAACAACTGATAGTCCGCCTTCAGGGCGGTGCAAGTAGACGATACGTTTTCCAGGAACCCTTCGACCTGCTGGCGGTAGGCCTTGCGGACGGCTGCCGGCTCGACGCTCAGCCAGGCATCGGATTCCATATCCTCGAAACGCGCTACGCGGTCCACATTCAGATCGAGTTCGGCAGGATCCATTATGTGCAGTACCATCAGCTCACGGTCACGGCGGTTCAGCCGGGCCAAACTGTGCAGGATCGGGTCCAGCTCGCCGAGCAGGTCGCTGAAAAGGACGATCAGGCTGGGCCGGCGGAGACGATCCGAAAGGCGCAGGATGTTCTCAGCCAGGTCGGCGCGGCCGGCCGGGGGGCGGTCGGCCAGGACGCGGGTGATCGTGTTCCAGTGGCCCGTACGGTTGGACGGTTCGATCAAACGTTCGACGCCATCGCCGAGCAGAGCGAGGCCAACGGCGTCCTGCTGGAGGCCCGCGATATAAGCCATGGCGGCAGCCAGGGTGCAGGCCGTCTGGTGCTTCGTCCCGGGGGCACGCGGCGAGCGGAACAACATCGACTCGCTGCAGTCAGCGGCCAGGATGAGACGCAGGGTACGCTCCTGCTGGTATTGGCGGACGACGAGGCGATCCGTGCGGGCGAAGAGCTTCCAGTCAACGTAGCGGACGTCGTCGCCGGGCGTGTATGACCGGTGCTGAACGAACTCCTGGCTGAAGCCCTGGTAGGCGCTGCGGTGCAGGCCGGCCAGGACGCCGGCGGCAAGGTGTTTGGCGCGGAGTTGCAGGCGGCTTACGCGGGCAAGGAGGTCGCGATCTTGTTGGGGTTCAGTGGGCATGGCTGTTCGCCGTCAGCATCCTGCGGTGGTGGTCCTGCGAGCGTTCCTTTAGGCCGCAGGAGAAATGCAGCAAGGAGCCTGACCCCGGCTGACACCCGGGGCTTCCCGCAAATATCAGGTTTGTCGCTCGTCGCAACTGCATCTGCTTCAACAAACCTTTCCTCATGCCGCTATTTCGCCGTGCGGAGGCCTTTTGTGGCGGTTTTCGTTTTCTCCTGCAATCGGCCAACGTGCGGCAACAGCTGGTCCAGGAGCGTTTCAGCACTTACGCCGTCGGCTTCAGCCGTGAAATTCAGAACCAGGCGATGACGCAGCACCGGCCGGGCGACGGCTTCTATGTCCTCCTGGGCGACGAAGGTTCGGGCCCGGAGGATCGCGCGGGCCTTGGCCGCCAGAATCAGGTATTGAGACGCACGCGGGCCGGCACCCCATTCAACATACTGCCGGACGAAGTCCGGAGCGGTGGGCTCGGTTGAACGGGTGGCGCGAGCCAGGTGCAAAGCATAGTCCGTCAGATACTGGGCACACGGGACCTGCCGGACGATCTGCTGCAACTTGAGGATCGTCGGGCCGTCCAGGACCGGATGGATCGGCTCGGTCGGGGCGCCGGTGGTCAGCTCGACGATGCGGCGCTCCTCATCGTGGCTGGGGTAGTCGACGATGACCTTGAACATGAAACGATCAAGCTGGGCCTCGGGCAGCGGATAGGTGCCTTCCTGCTCGATGGGATTCTGGGTAGCCAGGACGAGAAACGGCTCAGCCAGGGGGCAGGTCCGGTTGCCCACGGTGACCTGCCGCTCCTGCATGGCTTCCAGCAGGGCGGCCTGGGTCTTGGGCGGCGTACGATTGATCTCGTCTGCGAGAATCACGTTGGCGAAGACGGGGCCGGCGACGAAGTGAAGGCTCCGCTGGCCGGTCGCACGGTCTTCCTGGATGACCTCGGTGCCGGTGACGTCGGCTGGCATCAGGTCAGGCGTGAACTGGATGCGATGGAACGAGAGCGAGAGGCATTTGGCGAGGCTGCTGATCAGCAGCGTCTTGGCCAGGCCCGGGACACCTTCAAGGATACAGTGGCCGCGACAGAACATGGCGATGAGCAGCTGCTCGACGACGGCGTCCTGGCCGATCACCGCCTTGGCCAGTTCGCGCCGGATGGCGCCGTGGGCCGCAGTCAAGCGGTGCAGAGGTTCGGTGGCGTCTGGTTTCGGGTTGGGTTGGGCCGGGCCGGCCATTTTCTGGTGCCTCCGCTGGTGACTCGTAATCGGGACCCGGCAGCTCCGAGGGGTCCCGGATTGTCATCGGGCCATAGTGGTATTATAGGGTTTGTGGCCGGGGTGCATACACGCGGCGAGCGAGGGGGCCGCAGTCGTACGGCCGGAACGAGGACAGGCACAACATCGGCGATAGGGTGACCAAAGCGGCGTCGAAGCCGCCTCAGTCGACAAGGACTGTCCGATTGCGACAGGGTGGGGTGGCTGTCAGGCACGTATTTTCTGGTATGATGTTCGGACGATGCGGATATCTGTTGCCGTCAAACTGGTGATCTTTTTCGGGCTGTCGATCACGGTAGTCGTGATCGCGGCCCTGGCGGTGCCGTGGGCATGGATGCAGAGCCTGGCGGACGAAATGGCCCTGCAGAGCGCACGAAAGTCGGCGTGCATCGCGGCTGCGCGGTGCGGGCTGGCTGACGGCGAGGACTGGGCGGACAAGCAGGAGCAACTGGACCAGTGGTGGCCGCAATGGTGCGGCAGATGCGGATGGACACGCTGCCGACCGAGGCACCGCGGCTGATCCAGATCGATCCGACGTCTCCGCAATCTGCCCAAAGGGCTGGATGAATTCCTGGTAAGCACAATCGATTATCTGCGGACGAGGCCGGAGATTCAGGAGTGGAGCCGGAAGTTCACCAAGGACGGGCAGCCGGCAGTATCGGTATGTGCTGGCGATCCGAAGCGCGGCGCATGGCAAGGGCGATCTTCTCGGGGTGATCGAGGCGCCGGTCAATCCGGCGATCACCGAAGGGCAGCTGTGGTGGAACCGGGCGGTGATCCTGACGGCCGGCGGCATGTCGCTGGTGGTGGCACTGCTGCTGTTCAGCGTGGTGGCGAGGAACCTGATTCTGCGACCTGTACAGCAGCTGCGCAACCTGGCGGACCAGGTGGCTGGCGGTGACCTGTCGGTGCGGGCAGAGATCGGCACGCGCGATGAGTTTCAGAAGCTGGCGCAGGCGACCAACAACATGCTCGAGAGTCTGCAGCGATCCCAGGAGGAGCTGCGAAAGATCAATCGCAGCCTGGACGTCAAACTCGTCGAGCTGGCACAGCTCAACGAGGCGCTGCACGTCGCCAACAAACTCAAGAGCCAATTCGTCGCCTCGGTGAGTCATGAGCTGCAGGACGCCGCTGTCGAGCATTCTCGGCTTCGCGGAACTGCTGACGCAGACGCCGGTGCAGCCGGGACAGGACGCACGGATGCAGCGGTACGCCCAGAACATCCTGACCAGCGGCCGGTCGCTGCTGGACCTGATCAACGATCTGCTGGAC
This sequence comes from uncultured Planctomycetota bacterium, assembly GCA_963787325.1. Lineage (GTDB taxonomy): Bacteria > Planctomycetota > Phycisphaerae > UBA1845 > JANYLN01 > CAWBCK01. The sequence goes on along the minus strand of CAWBCK010000005.1, from coordinate 1,881,622 downwards.
CTGGCGAAGATCGAGGCGGGCAAGATGGAGGTGCACCTCAGCGAGTTTTCGCTGGGGGAAGTATGCGAGGGGCTGTATGACTTCATGAAGCCGCTGGCGGACAAGGCGGGGCTGCAGTTTGAACTGCAACTGGCGAACGATCTGCCGCGAATGAATTCCGACGCGGGCAAGATCAAGCAGGTGCTGTATAACCTGCTGTCCAACGCGGTGAAGTTCACTCAGCCCGCCGGGCGAGTGACGTTCGCAGCCGGCGGGTGGACGGCAAGTGCGTGCAGATTAAGGTGGAAGATACAGGACCGGGCATTCCGAAGGACCAGCAGGCGACGATCTTCGAGAAGTTCCGGCAGCTCGACGAGGGAACGACCCGGCGGCATGGCGGAGCAGGGCTGGGCCTGGCGATCTCCAAGGATCTGGTGACGCTGCTGGGAGGGCAGATCAGCGTGGCGAGCGAGGCGGGGCAGGGGGCGGCGTTTACGATTGTCCTGCCGCTGACCTGTAGGCCGGGAAACGGCGACGCGCCGGCTGCCTCATAAGACAACAGCGAGGGCGTTTTCACCGCAGAGACGCAAAGGACGCAGAGAAAGACAACTGCTTCCGTCCTGCTATACTTCTTTGTGGGGTATTGATAGCAACCACGGGGGTCAAACGCCATGGCGGATCAGCAGCCGATCATCTTTCCGGGCAGTGCAAGCCAGCAGCTTACGCAGAGCATCTGCGCGTATCTGGGGATCCAGCCGGCCGCGTGTGAAGCCTTCAAGTTCTCCGACGAGAACACGTTTGTGCGGATCCTGGAGAATGTGCGCGGCCGGGACGTCTTCTTCGTGCAGACGCTCAGCCATCCCGTAAATGACAATTTCATGGAACTGCTTTTCTGGATCGATGCTGCCAAACGGGCGTCGGCCGGGCAGGTGACGGCCGTCATCCCGTTCTTTTCCTACGCCAAGGGTGACAAGAAGGACGAACCGCGGGTAAGCATCCGGGCGAGGGCGTGCGCCGATTGCCTGGAGGCGGTCGGGGTGGACCGGGTGCTGACGATGGACCTGCACGCCCCGCAGATCCAGGGTTTCTTCCGCGTACCGGTCGATCATCTGTATGCGATGCCCGTGCTCAAAGGGCATATCCGCGGCGCCAATAACGAATTGGTGATCGTGTCGCCGGACGTGGGGTTCGCCGAGCGGGCCCGGCTGTATGCGAGCTTTCCTGAAGGCGGACGTGGCGGTAGCGGACAAGATGCGCAAGGGGCATGACGAGCGGGCCTATGTGCGAGGAATCATCGGGCACGTCAAGGGCAAGAAGGCCGTGGTAGTCGACGATTTCACGATCACTGGCTGGAGCCTGATCGAGACGGCCCAGATGCTGCTGCACCGCGGGGCAACGGAGGTGTGCGCGATGGTGACGCACGGGGTACTGGCGCCGGGGGCAGCGAAGCGGATCGAGGATTCGCCGATCAAACAGTTGCTGATGACCGACACGATCGAGTACCGCTACGAGCCGCTGACGCCGAAGATCGAAGTCGTCTCAGTCGCCCCGCTTTTCGCCGAGGCCATCAGGAGCATTCACGAACGGACAAGCGTCAGTCGGCTGTTTGCGACGTAGGGCTACCTCTTGGCTTCCATAGAGACGCAACCTCTTCTCCCCGTGGCTCGGGACCCAATCTCACCAAATGGTGGGCAGCGAGGCGGCCCGGATTCGGTGGTCGGCTGTCACAAGGGGAGCGCCAGATACAGGGCAGTCGCTGCAATCATCCGGTCTGGCAGATCCGGCACAGTATCGCGGTCTACCTGAGTCATTGTCTCGACCATCCCGGCAACAAACGGCGCCTCCGTCAAGCCGCTGTCTTGCCTGTATACCTCTGACAGCACCTTTTTAAGCGAACCTGTAGGAAGACGTTCCTTCTCGTCCAGGTAGAGAATCTCCACAAGTGACACGACGGGCACATAAAGAACTCGCCTCGCTTCCAAGCAGGACTTGATGGCACTCCTGGCCGCATCGGACAGTCTGTTCGACCGCTCCAGGTACCAGACGAGTGCATGGGTATCCAAGACAAGATCGGTCATTGCGGAATTTCTCTGGGGAAGTCGCTCCAGGCGGCCTTGCGCTTGCACGAAGTCTTCAAGTTCGAGATTGGAAGGCTGGCTGGCCAGCAATCCCTCAGGGTCATGCTGCTGCTCGGTCTGTCCCTGCTTCCGTTCGAGGAACTCGACGAAATTCAACACTTCCAACTGCCGATTCAGCGGCAATTGACTGACCTTGCGGGTCAATGCCTCAGTAATTGTCATAGCCGGCTCCCGATCGGACCCATCATCAAGACAGAGTCCGTACTCAAAATCATTATACCAGCCTCGCCAGAAGGCTGCACCATCAGCAGCCGCCTGTCTGTATTGTACGCGCCAGCTTCGTTATCAATGATCGGCTGGAGGGCGCGCACCGGTTCGCCCCTGCAGCTGGGCGAGGGCCTCTTTGGCCTGCCTATCCGCCCAGCCGCCAACGTTGCCGCTGGCCTCACACCGTTCGAGGCACTTCTGGTAGGACTGGATTGCCCGATCCGTCTGCCCCAACCCCTCCTGACATTTACCGATCACGAGCGGGCCGGCACATCTTCCGCGATAGTATTCGGGCCGGTACAGGCTGATGGACCGCTGGTAGGCGTCCAAGGCCTCCTGGAATCGCCCAGCCTTGCGGCACGATTCGGCCTTATACCAGAGCAGGCAGCGCTGCCGTTCGGCTGTGACATCAACTACATCAGCCCAGTCGGGGATATCTCCGTCAAACAGTCTTGCCTGCAGGTTGCCAATCGACTCCCTTGCATCGTCACCAGGCCAGTCATCATGGTGCCCGACCTTATCCGCAACTGCACCGAGTGAATAAAGGCTCTGAGGGCGTCCTCCTGGCGACCGACCTCGCAGTATTCGGATCCCAGATCGTAGTACGTGGATGCCAGCCGCCTTGACGGAGTCGGGTTCGCTCGCACAGCGCGTTCCAGCCATTGCAGCGCCTGGTCATATCGCCCCAGCGCGTCGTAGCAGAGTCCGATCATCCTCAAGGCTTCCACCGGCTTATGCGGACCAGGTTGCCAATCGATCGCCTGCTGAAAGGCATCGATGGCGTCCTGATATTTGCGGGCCTCGAAAAGACTGCCTGCCTTACGGATTTGATCGCCGACCCTGCTGTCCAGAAGGGCCATCCCTTCCGGCAGATGAAACTCCAGCTTGTCCGCGGCAATCGGCTCGTTCACAATGATCGTCGTGGCATCCACCGTAGGAGGCTCGCGGAACAGAGTGTCGAGGTCAGGCAGATTGGACCGCCCAGCCGTACGCCACATCTTGGCATGAAGGGGCAGATTCGTTTCCAGATCGAACTGAAACCAGAAAGCTCCCCCAGCGCCTGGCACATGCACGTAACGAAGACGCATGGATGATGCGTTTGCTCATCCTGGCCGTAGACTTCCCGCCAGGACTGCGCAGTGTTGCCGGAGAATCGCCAATGCCTGGCCCCGGAGCCACAGTTGCATTTGCATGGCGGCCGCGAGGTACTTCACGTTGGTTAAACTCATGCCAGTGAATTGCGTGACAGTCGCTTCACCCGGCATGTAGCAGTAGCCCACACCGTCGAGAAAGTAGCACACCTCGTCCGGACTCTCAAAGTGAAACGACAGTTGATTCGTACGCGGATCGCGTTTGGCCCAGAACTCGAACGGAAAACGCTCGCCGACTCCACCAGCGCCGGCCAGATAAACGGTGCGAACATCCTCCATCGCGGCGATCGCCTTTTCAATGCCCCAGGCCGGCTGAGCAATCGGATGCGGCGAGCCCGGCAGATAACTCAGGCCGACAACTACCAAGGCGAGCGAGGCGGCGACGGCACCATAGCGAACAATCCGGCTGGTCATGATCGTTCGTCCTGCTTGTGTCAGCATGCGCCCCCGTAAAGTCGGCTTCAGATCAGAGTCTTTCCTGGCCGCCCACGCCGCCAAAAGGTCAGACTCAAGACCGTCACGGTGCGCCGCACCGGACGCGTCGTCCCAGGGCAGATCGCCAAGGTCGTCGGCGAGTTGTTGGGGATTCCTGTCCATCAGCCCCGCTCCTCCAGCCACTTGCCGGCCAGATCTTCCAGATTGCGTCGCAGATACTTCATTGCCCGGGACAGCTGGCTGCGAACCGTGGCCTGACTGGCACCGACAATGCCGGCGACCTCGGCGATCGACAGATGCTCGATGTAATGCAAGGTAACGACCGCCTGGTACTTGGGCTTGAGGGCCAGCACAGCCTGCTTGACCATGGCATACCGTTCAGCCATATCGGCGTCGTCTCGTGGCAATTCGGCCCGGCGTCGCGTTCGCTCTGCGGCGAGTGTCGCCAGAAGCGCCTTGCGCCGTACCCCGCGACGCAGATACTCATTGGCTGCGTTCGTGGCAATCCGCCAGAGCCATCGCTCGAAGTCGCGGTCGCCGCCCCGGAAAGTCGCCAGCCCTTCAACAACCTTCAGGAACACCACCGACGTTACGTCTTCAGCTGTCACCCGGTTGAACAGCCTGTGCACGCAGTAGCGAAAGATCGCGTCGTAGTGCCGCCGATATAGACGGGCAAAGGCATGGCTGTCCGTACGGGCCTGATCGACCAGATACGGCGTCGCAACAGGCTCCGCCACGCGAAGGCGCGTCCGGCACTCGAGTTGTTCCGGAAGGCTGTCCATGTTCCACAAGAGTAAATGCGCCGCCCCAGCAAACGCGGCAGTGCGCTAATAAGAAAAGAACCGAAGACAGGATACAGCAAAAAGGCCGCAGCCACGATGGAAATCCGCGGCTACGGCCAAGTAGTGATCTGGAAAGGGCTTGCGATCGTCACACCTGCAGTTCGATCTCGCCTCTCGTGCAGGCCCAGAAATCTTCGAGCAACTGTTTGGTCATCACGCCGATCCGGCCGCAGCCGATCTGGCGCTGGTCGATGGCGGTGATCGGCATGATCTCGGCGCCGGTGCCGGTCAGGAAACACTCGTCAGCAACATAGAGGTCGTGACGGGTAAAGTTCTTCTCATGAACCGGCATCTTGCGCCGACGGGCCAGCTCCATCACGACCGCGCGGGTGACACCCTCCAGGATGCCGGCACTGCCCGGGGGAGTCCACAGCTCGCCCTTGCGGATGAGGAAGATGTTGTCGCCGGTGCATTCCGCCACGTAACCCTGATGGTTGAGCATGACGGCCTCGACAACGCCGGATTGCGTCGCTTCCATCTGGGCCATGATGTTATTCATGTAATTGAGCGACTTGACCTGGGCGGACAGAGCGTGCGGATGGTTGCGAATCGTCGAGGCAGTGACGATAGGCATGCCTTTCTCGTACAGATCCTTCGGATACAGGGCCAGGGCGCACGTAATGATAAACAGCGACGGATTCGCGGTCTTGGCAGGATGCAGGCCGAGATAGCCGGCACCGCGCGTGACGACCGCACGAACATAAGCGTCCTTGAGGTCGTTCGCTTCCAGCGTGTCGTAGATCGCCTTGGCGAAGGCGTCCTTTTCGATGGGGATCTTCAGGCAGATCGCACCGGCGCCCTGGTAGATGCGACGCATGTGGGCTTCCATCTGGAAGACCTTGCCGCCATACGCGCGGATGCCCTCGAAGACGCCGTCACCGTAGAGAACGGCATGATCGAAGACGCTGATCTTGGCGTCTTTCATGTGGACGATCTGGCCGTCCAGCCAGACTTTCAGATCGGTACCGGGCAGGTGCGGATTGGCGGCGTTCCACATTCTTTCGAAACCTCCAGATTAATAGTCTATCGCCTAGTGTAACAACCACGGCAACAGCCCGGCTAAAGCCGGTACTCATACGCGGCCGTGGGCGTTGCCGGGTTCGAGCTCGGCGGTCTGCAATACGCCGTCGACCAGGCGGACGACTCGCTGGGCTCGTTGGGCTACATACTGCTCGTGCGTTACCAGGACGATTGTCTGACCATTGCGATGAAGATCGTCGAATACAGCCAGGATCTCTCGTCCCGTCGCGGCGTCCAGATTACCGGTTGGCTCGTCGGCGAGCAATACCGCGGGACGGTTCATCAGGGCCCGGGCGATGGCAACACGCTGACGCTCGCCGCCGGAAAGCTGGTTGGGACGGTGCTTGAGACGGGCAGACAGACCAAGCATCGAAAGGATCTCCGTGGCCCGGTCGAGCGCCTGCTGACGAGTGGCGAACCACGCGCCGATCGGCGAGCCGGCCATGTACGGAAGCAATACGTTCTCCAGGACGTCGAGCTCCGGCAGGAGGTGATAGAACTGGAAGACGAAGCCGAAGGCCTGGTTGCGCAGGGTGTCGCGGAGGATTGGCGGCTGGGCGAAAATATCCTGGTTTCGAAAGAAGATGGCGCCTTCGTCCGGCTTGTCCAGGGCGCCCAGCAGGTGCAACAGCGTGCTCTTGCCGCTGCCGGACGAGCCGATCACCGCCAGGAACTCACCCTCGGCCACGCGAAGGCTTACGCCCGTCAACACGCGCAGCGTGGACGGACCCAGCTGGTAGGATTTCACGACGCTTCTGGCTTCAAGGATCGTTTCGGGCATATCGACCTGTCGTGCTGGCAAATGCCTGTTATCTGCCGGTTACTCGTACCTTAGGGACTCGACCGGGTGTTTGCGGGCGGCAATCAGGGCGGGGACAAGTGCCCCCACGATGGCCGCCAGGATCGCTATCACACCAATTACCACGGCGTCCTCGACCTTCACCACGTTGGGAATCGTGTCGAAACTGTATACGTCGGCCTTCCAGACCCGCAGCTCCGGATGCAGGCTCGCCAGCCAGTTCTGGATCTGGTTGATGTAGTGCACGAAGACCGTGCCCAGCGTCAGGCCAAACGCGGCCCCGACGACACCGATGGCTGCCCCATAGCTCAGGAACACCGCAGCCACACCACCCGACGAACCGCCGACACTCTTGACGATGCCGATGTCGCGCGTCTTCTCTGCCACGATCATGTAGAAGATGCAAAGGATCAGGAAGATCGCAACCATGCTGATCACGCCGAAGAGGATCAGCATGAGAACCTTCTCCTTCTCGACCGCGGAGATAAAGGTCCACTGCATCTGCTCCCAGGTCATCGTATCGACCCAACTCATCATGGTAGCATCGTTTGGATCGTCAACCGTCGAGGCAAGGTCGTGCCAGGCGGCGCTGACCTTGGCCTGGACCTGCTGGATGTTGGCGCCGGGACGGATGCGGATCTGGATCTGCGAGGCCCGCGGCGGCGTCATCACCGACGAGGAACCGGCTGTATCACCCGCACCCACGCCGGCCGGAATGACCCGCTTGCCCGCTCCCATATTCAGCAGTCCCTGGAGCAGGTCGAAGTCGACATAGACATCGGTGGAATCGACCTCGTAGACGCCGGTCCGGCTGTCGTCCGTGTAGCGGAAGGCCTTGTTGATCGGGGCGGAGTTCTGGGCGAGCCGGCCCGATGGCGTCAGCGGAGCGAGCGTCAGTATGACCTTGCAGCCCCGCGGATAGTCATAACTCCGCTGGTACTGGCCCGTCTCACTGCGCCAGGCGATGATGTCCCGCCCGATGATCATGCCCGGCAGACGCGTCTCGCCCCATGCCGGTTTGCGCGGCCAGCCGATCGCGGTATCTTCGGCGTTGGGATTGAACGCGTAGACGCCGGGGCCGGGCCAGTTGTAGTTCATCCGGTCGGGCAGACGGGCGTAGCGGCGGGCCTGGGCAGGATCCTTCTGGACTTCTTGCCAGGCCGGGCTGCGTTGCAGCGCATCTTCCAATTCCTTGGGCAACACAGGCTGGTTGCGCGGATTGACGCCGCAGAACGGCTGAGCCTGCTCCGCCAGGGTGGTCGTGCCCGGGTACCACTTATCATAATAAAGATTGGTCTTGAAGTTGTTGACGGCGTCGGCCTCATCCAGACGCATACCCACAATGGTGACCGGCTTGTTTCGGCCGTCCGGCAACTGTAGCAGGCCGAAGGTCTGGATGATGGGGGTAGCAGCTTCGATCTCAGGCCAGGCCTTGATCTCGTTGATGAACTTCTGGTAATAGGGGAAGCCCTGGTTGGAGCGATTGGTCATCACGAGGTCGCCCATCAGATGATGCGACCGATCGCGGACCATATCGAGAAAACCGCCCATGACGCTGACGACGATCAGCACCATCGCCACGCAGAGCGTCACCGCGCCAAGGCTGAAGAAGGCGATCTTCTTCCGCTGCAGCAGACGCATCGCCAGGAACGGACTGTATTGTCGCGGGAGGCGCCAATACTGCGAGGCCTTCCAGGTAAGCCAGTAGATAAGAGCGGTGACCATCAGCAGGACAAGCACGCCGGCGGCAAGGCGCGCCTTGGTCTCGATATCCGGCGAAGAGCCGGCAAAGGCAGCGATGACGACGGCGGCGGCAAGGCCCGCCCGGACGAAAAACTGGGCCAAACCGATCGGACCGCCGCGAGAGAGTGCACCCATGCCGGGCCAGCGGATCATCAGGACACCGGCAAAGGCGAGACAGCCGAAGAGCAGAGCAGCCCGCCCCTGGTTGTCGCTGGATTGCATGGGCAGTTCGTAGTACCAGGGCAGCCCGGCGATATACGCGCTGGATCGGCGGCGACAGGGCGATCAACGACGTGTAGTCATCCTTCAGGTCACCCGTGCGCATCTGCACGGCCCAGTTGAGCTCATCCGCGGTAAGAGTCCGGCCGTACCGCTTGCCGGCATAGGCCTGCTCCAGCCGGGCGATCTCTTGCCGGGCCTGGGGCGAACCGGCGATCAGGTATTGCCGGCGCTGCTGCATGGGCTTGGGCAGCTCGCCGAGGGCCAGTTGCAGGTCGGCGGCCTGATTGTACGCGAGGACACCGGGCATGCGTCTGCCGAGCAACCGCCAGCCGGTCGCCGGACTGATGCACGCGATCGTGAGCCATACAGCCAGAAGCAGCCAGACCGTGCCAACAGTACCGGCGAGCCATCTGACGCCAATCCCGGTCTGCCACCGACCCAGGCGGACAACAGCCCCGCCAAGCCACCGACCAAAGCCGATCGCGGCCTGCACAAGAGCAGCCAGCGGCGACAGCAACACGATCAACGGGCTGAGGGTATAGACAGCCCATGTGGGCAGCCGGATCGGACGGCGGGTCAGCCGGTTCAGCAGCGACTCGACGACCAGGTTGTAGCACGCCCCGGTCAGATTGAGCCACGTGTGGACCAACAGGTAGACAAGCAGGCTCACCGGCCCCAAGGCGACAAACAGGGCGCGGAACAGCTTGTGGCTCAACGGCACGACCCCTGGCGACAGGTCCGGCGTCGACTGCGTTCGTTCCTTGAGTTCAGACATAAGGTGAAGCGTATCCTGTGTGGTTCGGCGTAGCAATCGTCCGACAAGGCCGCAAGCCGGAACTTTCGGCTCCGTCGCATCAGGATATCGAATCCTCCGGCCGGCTGCAAAAGTCCACGACGCGCCGCCAGCGGGGCGCCGGTCGGTCCGCAACTGCCGGTTCAGCTGGCGAGGAGCCTAAGGATGGTACGTAACCGGGCGAACAACGTTGCGGCGGGGCATAGGATTCTAACGATAGTTGATATAGTGGTACCGGCCTCAAGCGGTTGGGCAACGGACAGGCAGCCGCGAGGTGGATCCTGGCTTCCTGGCCTGTGTTCTCCGGTAAGGCCGGAATCTGACAGCAGAATTCGAGCGAAAGAGAGAAGCGACGCAAGCGATGGCAAAGACAGAAGTAAGTAAGGCAAGGCTGGCGAAGGTCGAACACGGGGAATCTCCGGATACAAAGGCAAGCGGGCCGGCTACGGTCGACGTACTCAAGCCCCTGCCACGCAAAGTAAACGTGCCGATAATCGATGCACACTGCCATGCCTCGTTCCTGCTGCCGGCGGCGCGAATGCTCAAGGCTGGCAGTATGTTTGGCACAAAACGGTGGGTGACCATCGTCCGCCAGCAGCACATGGCGGATCTTCGACGAAAGTTCGGCGACCGGATCGTCTTCAACGTCTGGCTGGACTACACGCACGCCGACGACCCCCGGCTCTTCGCCAGGGAGAATATCGCCCTGATCAAGTCGGTGGCCCGCCAGGGAGCGCGCTCCATCAAGTTCTGGTATAAGCCGGAGTTTAACCATCGCACGGGCTTTTATTTCGACGACTGGCGGCTCGACGACATCTACCGGGCGATGATCGACAACAACCTGGCGGGGCTGGTCCACATCGCGGACCCCGACGTCTGGTACAAACGCGTCTACAACGACCCCGACAAGTACGAACCGAAGTGGGCGACGTACCGGCAGCTGACCAACACCTTGGGCCGGTTCACGGACCTGCGCGTGCTTGTGGCGCACATGGGCGGCGACCCGGAACGGCTGGACCATCTCGACCGACTCCTGTCGACCTATCCGAACTGCTGCCTGGACACCTCGGCGACCAAGTGGGTAGTCCGGGAGCTCTCGCCCAAACGGGACGAGGCACGGGCCTTCTTCCTGAAATGGTCGGACCGCCTGCTCTTCGGGACAGACCTGGTCGCACGCAGAAACGAGCCGCTCGAACACTATTGCAGCAGATACTGGGTACACCAGTTCCTCTACGAACAGGCCGGGTCGATTGCCTCCCCGATTGCTGACAAGGACGCGACCGGGCCGGTGTGCATACGAGGGCTGGATCTGCCGGCGGAACTGCTCGAACGGCTCTATCGTCGCAATGCGGAGAGATTCTTCGCGATCACGGCAGAGTGACGACGGGAGTCGGGCGGGGTAGCCGCGACGGCAGATTCAGAACTATCGCCGCCCGTCAGCGTGCTGCAGCCAGGACCGGCTTCTGCGGCACGCGCATCGACGGATAGACGATATCATCGGGATGTGACGTCAGCCAGTCGATCGCGGCCTTGGCTATGATCGGGTCGAACTGCGTGCCGGCACCGTTCGCAATTCCTCAATCACACGCTCGCGACTGTAACCTTCCTTGTAACTCCGCCGGCTGAACATGGCATCAATGGCGTCGGCCACATTGAGGATCCGGGCCCCCAGAGGGATCCGCTGGGCCCTCGAGTCCCTCGGGATAACCGTTGCCGTCGAAGCGTTCGTGATGATGAAGGATGATCGGCAGCTCGGCCCGCAGGAACGAGGCATGTTCAAGGATCTGCACGGCCATGAGCGGATGGCGCTTGATGACCTCCCATTCGGCCGAATCGAGTTTGTCCGGCTTGGTGAGGATATGGTCGGGCACACCGATCTTGCCGATGTCGTGCAACAAGGCCGCCGTGCGAATCGTCTGAAGGGTCGAGCCGTCAACGTTCAGGTACCGTGCAATCGCCTCGGCGTAAAGTGTAACCGCCATCGAGTGCGCCTCGGTATGCGGGTCCTTGGCCTCGACCGCGGCGATAAGGGCGCGCGTGCTTTCCAGACAGGTCTGCTTGAGCTGGCCGTTAATGACTTCCAGTCGCTCGGTCAAAGCCTGCACGCCGGCAGTATCCGGTCGCGGTGAGGCCGGATCCGTAGGATCGCGCGGTTTCCAGGTAACACACCGGTCCTTGCCCTGGGCCTTGGCCACGCGCAGGGCCTCGGTCGCGCGGCGGACCAGGTCGTCCTCCGGCTCGATGAAACCGGTCTCACACTCGGCCAGGCCGGCACTGATGGTAATGCGCCGCTCTTCAGAATCGCTCATCTGGATCGGATCGGCCTGGATCGCCTGGCGGATCCGCTCGGCAACCCGGCGGGCAATCTTGACCGTCGTCTGGGGCAAGGCGACGATGAATTCCTCGCTGCCATATCGGGCAGCCAGATCATAATCGCGGATCTGCTTCTTAAGCCGCCTGGCAACCTCCGCCAGCGCCTCATCGCCGGCGGCATAGCCATGGACTGAGTTGATCCCGCTGAAATTATCGATGTCCAGAACGAGGATGCACAGAGGTTCATTGGACCTGCGGCAACGATTGCGCAGATAGGCGAGATACTCGAAAAAGTGACGGTGAGTCCACAGCCCCGTCAGCGTGTCACAGCCGTTGGTGCCGGCAGCGCTGGGCTGGTTCTGCCCTAACGGCTCGGCCTCCACGGCGGCGTCAACAAGCTCGATGAACGCGCTCAGATCGAAGGGTTTCTCAATATAATCGAAGGCACCGTTGCGTATGGCCTGCTTGACCAGGTCGGTACTGCCACCGCCGGTCATGAGGATGACCCTGGTGCTTGGCCGGATGACCTGGACCTTCTGAAGAAGGTCTATGCCGTCCACGTCAGGCATCAGAATGTCGCTGATGACGACGTCATAAGGATTCTGCAGGATGAGCTCGAGCGCTTCCTCGCCGGTCTGGGCGAAATCGACTCGCCATCCCGAACGGTTCAGCGCATCCAGCAGCAGCAGTCTTATCTCGTCTTCATCATCGACGATCAATAGTCGTCTTGTCTTGGACATCGCCCGCTCCATTTGGCGGCTCGTCCCCATACCGGTCGCATCCTGTAGGGATTATCGACGACAGAGGCCAATGACCTTAAGTACATGCCTAGGTGACAGTTCAGGATGGCATACTGTGTCACCCCCTTGGTACGAACCAGCCATTGCAGATTGAAGGCGGGCTTGCATAATAATCGCCGGTTGCTTTCAATCAGGATCCATATGGCACACAGAAAACCCAGAATCGGCATTACATGCTGCATAGATGCCCTGGAACAGCCCGCAGGGACTGTGCGTCAGCGGCTCAGACTCAATCTGCCGTATATCGATGCCGTGGCGGCGGCCGGCGGGTTGCCGGTGCCCCTGCCCGCCATGCCGGATGCCGACCTGATCGCCGAGCAGATAGCCATGATAGACGGGCTGCTGGTGACAGGCGGTCTGGACGTTCCACCGGCGCGATATTGGCGGCCGCGCCACCCCAAGACGGTCCCGATCTGCGACCGACGGGCCGATTTCGACCTGGCGGTTTTCGCAGAGGCCGATAAAAACGGGTTGCCCATCCTTGGAATCTGCCTCGGGCATCAAATCATCAACGTGGCACGCGGCGGCACGCTGATCCAGCATCTGGCGGATTTTCAGCGCGAAGCTGAAATCTGCCACAGCAACGGCGGCGATTATCCCCGCCATGTCGTCCGTACGCAGGCCGGATCGCTGCTGCGCCGAATCATTCCCGAAGAAACGGTTCAGGCCAACTCGTCCCACCATCAGGCCATCGAGCAGATCGGGACGGGACTGGTGGCAACGGCCTGGGCGCCGGACGGGATTATCGAAGGGATCGAGGATCCAAGCCGCCCGTTTCTGCTGGGCGTGCAGTGGCACCCGGAAGTCATCGTCGATGAACCGGCTCACGCCGCACTATTCTCCGCGCTGGTAGGCGCGACGCAGCGCTGAGGCCAGTCCCCGTCAGGCACGCCCCACCACCCGCCACCAACGCTGCGCGTCAGCACGGCGCAGATTTCGTCCCCGATCCTGCATCCATTGGCAGATCTTTTCGCTTTTTTTGCATGTCCAGCCGGTGAATGACGTGTCGTGCGGCTGCTAAGTCGCAGCGGCGTGGCCTGATACGAGAAATCAATAAACATCGGCAAAAAAGGCCGAAAACGTCTTGCATTTTGCAGCCAAAGTGGTAGCGTATGGGGCCATGTGGTGAGGAGTGGGGAAAGATGGGCAGAACGGCCCGAAAACAATGCTCTTTTCCGGCGCATATGAACACAATATCGACGCGAAGAATCGCCTGGCCATCCCGTCGCCCGTCCGGGCGACGCTCGAAGAGATGGGCTTGGGCAAGAAGCTCTTCGTTGCGTTGGGAACCCGGCAGGGGACGCTGGCTATCTGGCCCCAAGAGCATTTCCGGGCCATGGCAAAGCAGTTGCCGCGAAGCCCGATCCCCGACCCGGCATTGGCGTTGTACGAGCAGTTCCTGTTCTCGACCACGCACAGCGTGGACCTGGACAGCCAGGGACGGATTCTGATCCCTGAGGGTCTGATCCAGATGGCGGGGATCAGCCAGAAGGTATTCATCATCGGCGTGTACGACCATCTGGAGATCTGGAACCGAGACGAGTTCCAGCAGTTCATTCGAGAGAACTGGCAGCAGTACGCGACGGTGCAGCAACGAGCGAGGCAGGCGATGCTGGGCGGCGAGCCAGGCCCGTCGCCGGCCTGAGAAGGTGGACGAGCGGCGGAGCAACAGCATGCTCGACCCCAATGCGGATCGCGGTGGCAGAGTGATTGCATCGCGTCCTGAATGAGCACGTTAGGCCGAGTGGCTTTGGAAGCGGCGGGAAATGGCGCGGCCCCGCCGACGACGCACCCGGCTCTTGTGGATCCGTTTCCCGGATCATTGTCGTATACCGTTTTATGTTTGCCGCAGTAAGGACGTTGACGCAGCGCACGGATGCTGCTGCGAGACGAGGCCTGTTACAGCCGATTGGGCAGCGCTCCAGGCCGATCGCCCGCCCCACGGGTGCGGACGGCCCACTTGCCAAAGGCGGGAGCGCTCGCGTTCCGCCGGTCGCGTACAGGTCTGCTTCGGCTCGGCCATTGGTCAAGGACGACCGATGGCCAGCCATAAATGTTCGGATGCGGCAGGGCACGCCGGCGAGGGCACAAGGACCCGGTCATGGCCGCGGTCGCGATGCCGGCCCGCATCAGCCTGAGGATATTGGTACCTGCTGGACTCGGCGGCGTCTGGCCTATGCCGGCAGACTTGACGAACGCGTACGGCGCCAACGAGGGCGACAACTCAGTTTTCGGGACTCAGGTCACGGACGATCGCGGTCCCGACAAGGAAGTTAGTACAGCCGCTGGTTACGGATGACTTGCGGCTGGCGCATGCTCCCCGAGTGAAGACAGGGTTGCCTCTCCTCCAGGCAACCCTGTCTTTGTGATTAGAAGCGGTTTCAAAACCTCGCACGGGCAGACACGCGACCAGTGGCACCCGCAAGATAGAGGTTTTGACGTGGTTGATAGAGGCGGCATTAGAGCTATTGCCTTGCCGGCCGCCGACAGCCTTCCGGTCGGCGACAGCCTCTCCGGAGCGTTGCCGGCAGATTGCCTGCCCGCCGCAGGATGACCGAGACCGAACCCGGCGGCAGCGAGACGGACTCGCGGCGCCAAATTCTCAACAGGTTGTAACGAACATGACGGACCCGATGCCCCAGCCGCAACACCTTCCCGTCCTTGCGGACGCGGTCCTGGAGTATCTGGATCCCCAACCGGGGCAGACCATCGTGGACTGCACGTGCGGTCTGGCCGGCCATGCCATGGCGATAGGCGAACGGCTGGGCACCGACGGGCGGCTGATCTGTCTGGATCAGGACGATACGTACCTGTCGGTCGTTCGCGAGAAGCTGGCGAGTCTGTCGGCTCCCAGCGAGGTGCTCAAGGCGAACTTCGTCGAGGTGGCGGACGCGTTGTCCGGCCTCGGCATCGAGAAGGTCGACGGGATCCTGGCGGATCTGGGGGTCTCCAGTGCACAGCTCGACGATCCCAGCCGAGGGTTCTCCTTCCTGGCAGACGGCCCGCTGGACATGCGGATCGATCGGTCGCTGCGGACGACGGCCGCGGACCTGGTGAACTCGCTGCCCGAAAAGGAACTGGCTGATCTGTTGTATACGCTGGGGGACGAACGGTTCAGCAGGAAGATCGCCCGGGCCATCTACCAGGCGCGACATCAGGGCAGGATTACCACGACGGGCGCGCTGGCCCAGCTGATCGCGCGGACGTTGAACGTCGACCCGCAGCGGCGACCCGGGCGCATTCATCCCGCGACGCGGACGTTTCTAGCGCTGCGGATCGCGGTCAATCGGGAGTTCGAAACACTCAAGGAATTCATGGCCTCGGTGCCGGATCTGCTGAACGTGGGGGGCAGAATCGCGGTGATCTCTTTCCACAGCGGCGAGGATCGTCTTATAAAAATCTCTCTTCAGCAGGGAAGGCAAGAAGGCGTCTACGAAATTTTGACCCGCAAGCCGATAACACCTTCAGAGGATGAGATTCGGCGGAACGCTCGCAGCCGGTCATCGAAGCTGCGGGCAGCCAGACGGGTCTGATACCACGGGGTCTTTTGGGTCTTACACGGCTTGTGTTGAACCGGAGGCGGTCGATCAATATGAACAAGGAGACAAAGATTGGGCTGCTCGTGGGACTGAGCTTCATCGTGCTGTTCGGCGTGATCCTTAGCGGTCGCGCTCCGGACGGGCCGTCGACGCTGGAACGGACGATGGTCAGTCAGACGCCCCACAAGCGGACCGACAACGTCCAGGTGGTTCGGCCGATCGAACTGCCCAAGCAGCCGCCGGTACCCATCGGTGTTCTGACGGAGACGGCCGGCCGTGGGACAATCGGCGAGACGGCCACCGTACCGACCGATAGCCCGATTGCGGTGATACCGGCCGAGCCGGCACCGGTTGAATTGACAGGCACGCCGAACACCCAGCCCGATCAGAGACCAGCTGGCAGTCAGATGGCGGACGCCGCAGGCGCGGCGCCCACAGAACCCGTGGAGCCGGCCGAGGCCAAGCCCAAGATGGCCGAGTACACGGTCAAGAAGGGCGACAGCCTGTACAAGATCGCCAGCACGGTCTACGGCGACGCGTCGAGTAAGACGGTCGAGATGATCTACGAGGCGAATCGCGACACGTTGCCGAACAAGCGGACGCTGTTCGCCGGCAAGACGATCCGGCTGCCGGTGCCTCAGAAGGACCACGATACGAAAGCCTTGCTGGAAAGCGGTAAGTTCCAGGAAATGCCTGTGAAGCAAAACGTTGGACCCCAAGGAGAAGCGTCGTTGTCGGGTGACCCGGGCGATACGCCCGAGGCGGCCCCGAACGATCAGCACGAGGCCAGCCCCAGCAACAGCATTACCAGCGATCCCAGGCAGGCCCTGGCGGAGTTGCTCGAAACGAACGGCCCGAAGGCCGCCGCGGTACGGGCCGACGAAGAGCAGGGCAGCGCGTCGGCGGACACAGGCAAGATGCGACATTACCAGGTCCAGAAGGGCGATACCTGGTACCGGATGGCCGCGAAGTTCATGGGGGACGGCTCACGATGGAAGGAGCTGTACGCCCTCAACGACGACATTGCCCCGGACGTGAAGAAACTGCGGACGGGCATCAAGATCCGCGTGCCGGTCAACTAGAACCGGCGCAGGTACCTCGCACCGGCAGACAAGCCGCCAGTGGCGTCCGGCGAGGGACTATGCCACGGGGCGGAAGGACAGTCGACGGCCCGGAAGGCAACGGACCGACGGCGGACCGAGTGACTGAATAAGACAATGCTGTTTCGACGGATTGCATTTATCGGAGTCATGCTGGCGGGGGTCTCGGCGGCGGTTATCCAGATCCGCCTTATGAGTGCCGCGGCCTCGCGGGAGATCCATGTCCTGGTAGCGAAGCAGCAGACGCTGCAACGGGGGATCTGGCAGCAAGAGATGGAGCTGGCCCGCCTGCGGACGCCTCAGCGAATCGCGGATCGGCTCGTCTCGACCGGGACCGATTTCCTGCCGCCGGGACCGAAACGAACCAGTGACCTGCCGCCGCGGCCGATGATGGCGTCAGGGAATGAACATGTGGGGACGGCGGATGTCACGTCAGCAAGGGTGGCGGACGCCGCAACGGAGCGAGCAGCCATCAGTCCGCCAGGCGCGGTGGAGGCCGGCTGGCATCCGGGAGGTCGTACGAAGTCATGGTCGAATCGTCCAGCCCGCAACAGCATGAAGAAGGCCGGACACTGAAACCGGCATCCGCCGGGCGGGTTCGCAGCGGGCTGAGCGTCGCTGTGCTGCTGGTCCTGGCAACAGGGATGGTCGGGCTGGCGGCGCGAGTTGCGAGTCTGTCCGGGGGCATGGTAACGGGTCCCAAAGGGGCCAGCCTTAAAGAGCTCTACGAAGAGCAGCACACCGCTACGATCCCTCTGCCATGCCGGCGGGGCAACATCCTGGACTGCCGCGGTCGGCTGCTGGCAGGCAGCGTGCAGCTGGCCAGCGTTTTCGCGGATCCGGGGATCGTTCAGGATGTCGAGAAGACAGCCGCCGACCTCGAGAACATTCTCAACATACCGGCCGGGAAGATCTCTGAAGAGATTAATAAGAGGAAAAGCAGGCGATTTACCTGGATCGCGCGGCACGTGTCGGACGAACAGGCAGAAGCAATCCACAAGCTACGCCTGGCGGGGATCGGCACGATTCGGGAACCGGCCAGGATTTATCCGATGGGCGGGGTGGCAGCACACGTGCTGGGCTTTGTCGGGACAGAGCAGAAAGGTCTGGCCGGGCTGGAGCTGGAGTATGACAGTTACCTGCGCGGCGAGGACGGCTACAAGATCGTCACCAAGAGTGCGGGCGGCAAGATCCTGGGCCTGGCGCCGAACGGGTACAGGGCCCCGCGTGACGGCTGCAATATCGTCCTGAGCCTGGACGCCTACATCCAGAGCGAGGCGGAAAAGTGTCTGGCCGAAACGATCAACACCTACCAGGCCCCCAGCGGGGTGGTGGTCGTGACGGAAGTGTCGACGGGGCAGGTGCTGGCGATGGCGAGTTGGCCGACCTTTGATCCGAACCACTTCCGCACGGCCCCTCGAGATGCCTTCCTGAACCGGGCCCTGGTGGGACCGGTCGAGCCGGGCAGCGTCTTCAAGCCGCTGGTCTTTTCGATCGCGATGCAGGAAGGGTCGGTCCGGCCGGGGGAGATCTTCGACTGCCACAATGGCGTCTACGTGAGGGGCTCTCGCCGGCTGCGTGACAGTCACCCGTATGGCAATCTGACGGCAGAGGAGGTCGTCTCCAAGTCGAGCAACATCGGCATGGCCCAGATCGGGGAACGGCTTGGCAACCAGGCGATGCACCACTACCTGTCGCAATTCGGCATCGGGTCCAAGACCGGCATCGACCTGACTGGTGAGGACGTAGGCATCCTGCTGCCGCTGAAGCGGTGGACTTCATTTTCGACCGACTCGATCCCGATGGGGCAGGAAGTGGCGGTTACGGCGATGCAGCTGATCATGGCCTTTGACGCGGTGATCGATGGCGGTACCCTGATGCGACCGCGGTTGATGCGTGCGGTGCTGGCGCCGGACGGGTCAGTCATAGTCGATCATCGCAAGCCGGATATCGTGCGGCGCGTAATCGACGAATCCGTTTCCAATTACATGCGGCAGGGGCCGCTGAAACTGGTGATCAATGCCGGAACGGGCAGGCGGGCGCGGCTGGAGCGCTGGCAGGTAGTCGGCAAGACGGGCACGGCCCAGATCGCCAAGCGCGGTGGCGGCGGTTACGAGAGCGGCGCGTACGTGGCATCGTTCATATGCGCGGCGCCGGCGGACGACCCCCAGGTCAGCGTGCTTGTGATGATTCACCGGCCGAAACGCAGCATCGCGTATTACGGCGGCACGGTCTCGGCGCCGCCTGCGGCAGAGATTCTAGGGACGACGCTGGACTACCTGGGCGTGCCGGACGACCCCGTGCGGCCGCCCGTGAATGGGAATCTGCTCGTGAGGAATGATGACTAGAAGCGGTTTGAGAACCTGGCACTGACAGACTAGCTGCCGGTGGCGAGCTTCCAATACTGAGGTTCTGGCAAGAGTGCCAGGTCACTGGCGAGCGGGGAAGACGCTATGTCTACCGTTTTTGAAGATAGTGCGTTAGGGGATGCGGCGCGGCTGGCGACGAGGGCATCGGTTCGTCTCAGCGACCTGGTGCGGATGTGGCCGGACGGGATTCGGATCGGCACGCCGTTGGGGGCGGACGACGAACTCGTCGGAGTCACCGATGATTCGCGAGACGTGCGGCCCGGCTGGCTCTTTGTCGCGATCAAAGGGTTCTCCAGCGACGGGCACACCTTTATCCCCAAGGCGATCGAAGCGGGCGCCGCAGCGGTGGTCTGCGAGCGGCTGGAGGATGGGCTGGCGCGTGTGCCGCACCTGGTGGTGAAAGATGGGCGAAAGGCACTGGGACTGCTGCTCAGCCGGTTTCATCGAATTCAAGAAGCGTGCCGGGACGGAGCATTTCAGTTGCTGGGCGTAACCGGCACGAAGGGCAAAACGACCTGTGCCTATCTTATGCAGCACCTGCTGAACGCGGCGGGGATGCGGTGCGGGCGGATAACCACGATCGATCGCGATCTGGGTTGCGGCAAGCCGCTGG
This sequence comes from uncultured Planctomycetota bacterium, assembly GCA_963787325.1. Classification (GTDB taxonomy): domain Bacteria; phylum Planctomycetota; class Phycisphaerae; order UBA1845; family JANYLN01; genus CAWBCK01. Next base: position 1,861,559 of record CAWBCK010000005.1, on the reverse strand, counting down.
TGTCCAGCGGTACGACGCCGCCGGCGACGGTGCTGTATGGCGACCTGGCGCAGTCGATCGAGAATCGGTGCCTGGCCAGTGCGATGGAGGTCTCCAGCCACGGGCTCGACCAGGACCGCGTAGCGGGTCTGCCGTTTGCCGTGGCAGTCTTTACCAATCTGACCGGCGATCATCTGGACTATCACAAGACGATGGACAACTACGCGGCCGCCAAGTCGCGGCTGTTCACCGGGCTGGCGAAAGAGGCGTCCGCGGTCGTCAATATGGACGATCCGTATTGCCGGCGTATGGTGGCGGACTGCAAGGCAAACGTGCTGCGGTACAGCCTGAAGGATCCGGCGGCCGAGATTTACGGCATCATCACGGACTGCGACTTTTCGGGGCTGCGGATGACGGTCCATACGCCGAGGGGGCGGATGATTCATCTGCAGTCGCACCTGGTCGGCAGGCACAACGCCCAGAATATTCTGGCGTGTGTTGGTGCGGCGATGGCGATGGGCATCGATCTGCACACGATCACCAAGGCCCTTGAAACCTTCCAGTCGGCGCCGGGACGGTTTGAGACGGTGGGCAGGGAACTCGGCCGGCCGTTCCGCGTGATCGTCGATTACTGCGCATACGGACGATTCGCTGCGGAATGTGCTGGAAGCGCTCCGACCGCTGACCAAAGGCAAACTCAGGGTCGTTTGCGGCTGCGGCGGCGATCGGGACCGGACCAAGCGGCCGCGGATGGGGGCGGTTGCGGCAGAGTTGGCGGACACGGCCATCATCACCAGCGATAACCCGCGAACGGAAGAGCCCGAGGCGATCATAAAGGAGATTCTGGCGGGGATCGGTCCGAAGCAGATGAGCAGGGTGGTCGTCGAGCCCGACCGGGCGAAGGCGATCGCGGCGGCCATTGATTCGGCCGAAAGCGGCGACATAATCGTGATCGCCGGCAAGGGCCATGAGACCTATCAGACGATCGGCAAAGAGAATTTCCCGTTCGACGATCGGTTGATTGCCCGGCAGGCCATGACCCGACGCAGTCAGGGATGATCGAAAGGCGCGCTTCCAGCATCGTTCAAGGCGGAACGCAGACAGAGTCATAGCGGTGGATGCAATTGGTCCGGAAGAGTTCGTTCGTGCGTGTAAGGGCATCAGCCAGGGGCCGGTTCCTTCCGGGAGCATCGGCGGGGTAAGTACCGACAGCCGCTCGGTCAGGGCAGGCGATGCGTTTTTCGCGCTGGTGGGCGAGAAGTTCGACGGGCACGATTACGTCGAACAGGTCGTAGCGGCGGGGGCGGCGATCGTCGTCGCCAGCCGGCGGGAAGTTGCGGCGAAGGCCCACGAGAAGAACTGGCCCGTCATACTGGTTGATGACACGGTTGCCGCGCTCGGCCGGCTGGCGTCGTGGTATCGCAACAGCTTGCCTGCCAAACTCATTGCGATTACCGGCTCCAACGGCAAGACGACGACCAAGGCCATGCTTCAGGCGGTCCTGAGCAACGTCGGCAAGGTCATCTCGGCACCAAAATCCTTCAATAACAACATTGGTGTGCCGCTGACGCTGCTTTCGGCCGGCCGGACACACAATTACATTGTTCTGGAGATCGGAACGAACCATCCCGGGGAGATTGCGGCGCTGGGGGCGATGGCCCGGCCGGACATGGCGATTATCACTTCGGTCGGTTCAGCGCACATCGGGAACTTCGGCAGCGTCGACGCGGTCGCCAAGGAGAAGACCTCACTGCTGGAGTACGTGCCGGCGACGGGTTTCGCGGCGGTCAATATCGACGAGCCGGCAGTCGTGCGGTACCTGAAGGGCTTCCAGGGCAGGATGGTCACATTGGGCACATGCGCAGACGCGGAGGTACGTGCTGAGGCCGATAGAGTCCGACGGAGCAACCGTGCGGTTCAAGGTCAACGGGCGATGGCCGGTAACGATGTGCATGGCTGGTCGGCACAATGCGAGCAATGCGCCGGGCGCGTGGGCAATCGGCACCCGTCTGGGGATGCAGCCGCAGCAGATCACGCAGGCGCTGGCGACGGCGGCGGCACCGGCGATGCGGCTGGAGCGGATACAGTTCGGCTCGATCACGGTGATCCACGACGCCTATAATGCCAACCCCGGCAGTATTGCCGCAGGGCTTAGCGCACTGGCGGATATGCCGACGGCCGATGGCGGCCGGCGCGTGGCGGTATTGGCGGATATGCTGGAACTGGGGGAGATGGCAAGGGATCTGCATGTCGAGGCGGGGGAGCGGCTGGCGCGATTGGGGCGGATCGATTGCCTCATAGCGGTGGGACCGAACGCGCGGTATCTGGCGGATGCTGCGCAGGCGGCAGCGCCGGATTTAGCGATAGAACGGTTTGCCGATTCGCGGGAGGCAGCGGCGGCTGTCGACCGGCTGCTGCGGCCGGGAGACACCGTGCTGCTGAAAGGATCGCGCGGGATGCAGATGGAGAGGCTGCTCGGGCCGATAGAAAACCTTTCGGGGCAATAGTCTATTCGACGGTCACCGGAAACGACGGCGGCCTCTAGATGACAACTCCGCGTGCGCGGGGGCATGCGACACATTGAACGCGCGATCAAAACACGATATAGATAGGTTTGCGCGTTTCTTGTCCTATCCGTTGGCAGCGACTGGCGCGGCACGCCGCTCGACGGCGGCAACAGCCGGGACGCAGGACACAGGCAAGTGATTTATAATCTACTGCAGATGCTGTTTGCGGGTCGGCACTATGGCTATGAGAACCCGCTCTTCCGGGCGACGATAGCCATCCTGCTGGGGTTCCTGACGGCTGTGCTGGTGGGCCCGCCCGTGATCCTGCGCACTGGTGCGATTCAAGATCGGCGACATTCCCGAGTTTGACAACGACAAGCTCAACAAGATCATGGAGAACAAGGCAAATGTACCGACGATGGGCGGGATCATCATCCTGGCGGGGATCCTGCTGCCTACTCTGCTGCTCGCTGACCTGACGAACTTCTACATTCACATGGCCCTGTTGTGTACGGCATGGCTGGCGGTGGTCGGAGGCGTGGACGACTGGCTGAAACTGTCAGCAAAGAAGCGCGGCGGCACGCGCGACGGGCTGAAGATGTGGGAAAAGCTGATGTTCCAGCTGGGGCTGGGCGTCGTACTGGCATACTTCATTTATCTGCACGGCAGCCATAACGTGCCCGCCGGGGAGATCGCGTCGTTCCACAAGCTTTATGTGCCGTTCCTGAAGGGGGTCGAGGGGGCTTACACGATCCCGCTGGGGATCTTCATGGTAGTGGCCGTGCTGGTAATCGCCGGCACGAGCAACGCGGTAAACTTTACGGATGGGCTGGACGGGCTGGCGGGCGGATGCACCGCGATGGTCAGTTTTGCTTTCATGCTGGTGGCGTTTGCGGTGGGCACGCAGGATCTGGCGGAACACCTGCTGCTGCCACACGTGCCGAATACACAGGAGCTGGCGGTTCTCTGCGGGTCGATGATCGGGGCGTGCCTGGGGTTCCTGGTGGTACAACTGCTATCCGGCCAGGATCTTCATGGGCGACATCGGCAGTGTGACGCTGGGCGGGCTGCTGGGGTATGTGGCAGTGGTAACGCGGCAGGAGATCATGCTGGTGCTGGTGGGTGGGATCTTCGTCATCGAAGGGCTCAGCGTGGTACTGCAAATCGCGTCGTTCAAACTGACCGGCAGGCGGATCTTCCGGTGTGCGCCGATCCACCATCATTTCCAGATGGGCGGCTGGAAGGAGACGCAGGTGGTGATCCGGTTCTGGCTGGCATCGGCGATCTGCTGCGCGGCGGCGCTGGCGACATTAAAACTTCGGTAGGTTGCTGTTAACCACGGAGGCGCGGAGACACGGAGAACGACTTTTTTTTCGTGCCTGCTGACTGCGCGGCCGTTGAATCTTTGGAGAGCAATAAGCCTGTCCGCAGCAGACACGATGGTTCCAGCGATTCCGTTCTGGTTCAAATCTGCAGGGAGTCGGCACATGGCGATCATGCACAGCCTTTACCGCGAAACCGGCACGGTCGCTGTCGACCGACAGACCTGCACGCAGTGCGGCCAGTGCGCGAAGATCTGCCCGGCGGAGACACTGGAACTGAAGGACGGGACGGTTGTCGTCAAGGACAGTCCCTTCGGCTGTTTCGCGTGCGGGCATTGCATGATGGTCTGCCCGAGCGGCAGCATTGCTGTGACGGGGCGAGATCTGTCGCCGGAAGATGTGGTGCCGCTACCGGCGAAGGAGACGCAGGCGACGCCAGAGGCCTTGGCAGGACTGATGCTGGCTCGGCGAAGCGTGCGGTTCTTCAAAGACCGCGAGGTTCCGGCGGAGGCGCTGGACCGGGTCGTCGAAATGGCGGAATCGGCTCCGATGGGGATTCCACCGTGGGACGTGGGATGTATCACGATCCGGGGCCGGCAACAGGTGCAGGCCTTGGCCGGCGAGATCATCAAGGGGTACGACGGTTTCCTGAAGATGTTTCGACCCTGGGTGCTGCGGCTGATGCGGCCGATCATGGGCCGGGCAAGGTATGAGCAGTTCATGCACTTTCTGCGGCCGCTGGCACGGATGCTGACGGAGAACCGTCGCAAGGGGCGGGACGTGCTGTTTTACGATGCGCCGGCATTGATGATCTTTCATCATTCTCCCTATGCCGGCGCGGAGGATGCGGTCATCGCGTGCACGTATGCGATGCTGGCGGCCGAGTCGCTGGGGTTGGGGACCTGCATGATCGGCAGCGCGGGGCCGATCATCCAGCGGAACCGGGCGTTGTCGGAATCGTGCGGATTGCCGGCAGGACACAAGCCGGCGATCGTGCTGATCCTGGGGTATCCGGCGGTGACGTTTCGGCGAGCGGTCCGGCGGCGGTTTGTTGGCGGTGCATAGAGGCGACATCATACGGCGCGCAGGACTGAAAAGTGCGCCAGTGCGTCGATCTGTCTGCAATAGGCAGATTCAGAAGCCTGCGTTGGCAGGGAAGCTGCCCGTGCCATACGTAGGATGCAGCTTTTGGAACCGGCGGCAGATCCACCAGACCTCGCCTTGCATCGTCCCAAACTGGCCTCAACCGCGACTGCAGCGGGTGCCGATAAATGTTAGTATGCGCCGGCGGCTTGGGCGTGGGCAGTACTGTCAGCAGAAAAACGGGCGGTTTGATGAGCGAGATCATTCATCCAATACGGATCGACGCTGGTGATGCCGGAAAGAGCAGGCGAACGGGGCTGCTCGGCCTGCTGTTCGGCATGCCGAGCCCGACAACCGTGCTGATTGCGGCGGCCGGGCTGCTGTGCATCGGGGCGGTCATGGTTGTCAGTTCCCAGCCGTGGCGGCAGGTGGTCGATGCGGCTGAGAATCCGCAGCTGATTCGGTGCGGCGACGCTGAAACTGGTCGGGTTTTCCGCGGCGGGGATGGTCACGATGATCCTCGTGTCGTGGATCGACTACCGCTGGTGGGGTCAGCCGTGGGTTGGCGGCATCCGGCCAGTCACGTGGCTGCTGTACCTGTCGGGGATCCTGGTGGCACTGACGCTGGTGCCGGGGATCGGGGTCGAGATCAACGGGGCGCGGCGGTGGATTTCGCTGGGGTTCGGCGTCCGGTTCCAGCCGAGCGAGCTGGTGAAGCTGGCGCTGGTCCTGTGGCTGGCTGACCGGTTCGGCTCCGGGCGCAAGAATGTCCGGGCCTTCTGGCTGGGGTTGCTGCCGGCGGGGATCGTCGTGGCTGGCATGTGCGCCCTGGTGGGCTTCAAGGACTTCGGGACGGCGGCGCTGATTGCGCTGGTGTGCCTGGGGGTGCTGACGGCTGCGGGAATGCACTGGTTCTGGCTGGGGGCGCTGGCGTGCGCAGGGGCCGTCGGCGCGAAAGTGCTGATCGTGCTGGAGCCGTATCGCCTCGAACGCATCAAGGCCCACAAGGACATCTGGGCGGACGCGATGGGCAGGGGCTACCAGGCGGTACAATCGCTGCTGGCGATCGCCGCCGGCGGCTGGGGCGGCGTGGGCCTGGGTTCGAGCCTGCAGAAGTTCGGCTACCTGCCGGAGGCGTCGAGCGACTTTATCCTGGCGCTGATCTGCGAGGAGATGGGATTCGCCGGCGCGGCGGTGGTGATCGCCCTGTTTGTGACGATCGTGTGGCAAGGGGCTTGCGTACTGATGTGCAGCGAAGACAATTTCGCCAAGCTGGCGGCCTTCGGCATTGCGCTGACCATCGGGTTGCAGGCGGCAATGAACATCGCGGTGGTCACCGTGGTCGTCCCGACGAAGGGCATCTCGCTGCCCCTGGTTTCGGCTGGGGGGACGAGCCTGATCGTAACGGCTGCATCGGTGGGCTTGCTGGCGAGCCTGGCGCGCAGTGCAACGAAGAACGATTGAAGGGGAAAGAGGTGACAGGATGACGGGGTCAAACAGCCCACAACGCAAAGGGTGAGAGCGACATAGCAGCGGTGAGGCAAACTACGCGGGAACGGTCTTGGGGGTTTCGGTGCATACCGAGCAGACGCAGTGACACCAGTGAGTTCGAAGCAGACGGCAAAGACACAAGAACATAACGCACAGCCATGCACTGGCGGAGAGGCCAAAGGGTCAGTCAAGATCGCCGTGGCCGGTGGCGGCACCGGGGGGCATCTGTTTCCGGCGCTGGCGGTGATCAAGGCGCTGCGCGCGAAAGTTCGCCAATCTCGACGTGACGTGGCTTACGACAACTCGTCCGATCGACAGCAGAATCCTTTCGCAGCAGGGCATCAGCTATCTGGCCCAGCCGGTCCGGCCGTTCAGCAGCAGGCCGTGGCACTGGCCGGGGTTTCTGCTGACGTGGCGGCGGAGCGTGGCGCTGGCGCGACGGACGCTTGAGGACACCGGGGCGGACGTGGTGCTTGGCACCGGCGGATACGCGGCGGGACCGGCGATGGTGGCGGCCGGGAAGATCGACCTGCCAGCCGCCATGCTCAACCCCGACGCGACGCCGGGACTGGCGAATCGCACGATGGGCAGGCGCGCCGCACGGGTGTTCGTGCAGTGGGATGTCACGCGGGCGCATTTCCCTGGTGAACGGGCGGTGGTGACCGGCTGTCCGATCCGGACGGAGTTCCTTGAGGCGGACAAGACCGATGGCTGCAAGCGGTTCGGACTCGATCCGGCTCGGCCAGTGCTGCTCGTCAACGGCGGCAGCCAGGGCTCGCGAAACATCAATCTGGCGATACTGGAGTTGGCGGGATGGATCCGCCGGCAGTTTGCCGACTGGCAGGTGTTGCATGTGACCGGCAGCGGCGATTACCAACAGGTCGCACAGGCATATCAGGACTGTGGCGAATGGGTGGCGGTGGCCTTCACCAACAACATGCCGGAAGCGCTGGCGGCGGCGGACGTGGTCATCAGCCGGGCAGGCGCGAGCACGCTGGCGGAGATCACCGCGCTGGGTAAGCCGTCGATCCTCCTGCCGTACCCGTATGACCGCAAGAAACACCAGAATGATAACGCAGCGGTGCTGGGCAAGGCGGCTGCGGCAATCGTTATCGATGACAAGATGGACGGCAAGGCCAACGCGGCCGCGATGAGCGAGGCGTTAGAGTCGCTCATGATGAACGACGGCAGACGTCATGCGATGGCGCAGGCCTCGCAGGGCTTGGGCAGGCCGGACGCCGCCGAGCGTGTGGCAGACGCCGTCCTTCGACTCGCCATGGAAAGCAAGCAGAAACACGCTGTTCGCAGGGCGGTGGCAGCGGCCCGGCGAAGGTAGACATATCCCCAATCCTCGGCCCCGGTGGAATCAGCGGGCATTACTACAATAGCATTATGCGAACGGTCCGCGATCGGCTGGGCCAGATACTCCGATTATTGCTGGTGATGAATGGTCCAACGGGCGGCTGGCTCTTGCCGTGCGCCAGACGGGCCCGGGAACTTGCCGGATTGCGGCATACAGGGGGTTTCGGTACAGGGGTAGCCAAGATGAACGTCAGCCAGCCGTCGCGGCGGGGGGCACGTCAGCCGTATGGACTTGCCGCTTGTGTTGCACCAAAGGGAGCCTGCGCCCTGGTTCTGGGGCTGATTGCCGGGTGTGCGTCGCAGCCGATGGCGCACGTCGGGCAAACGATCTACTTCGAGGGCGGCCAGCGCCAAAGAGCGGCGCAGACCCAGCCGACAGCATTGCCCTTCTATGGGCCGGGGATGTTGCGGTGGGCCTTTGTCACCGGCGACCTGCTGGTCTCCTCGCCGGCGGTCGGCAGCGACGGCACGGTCTATTTCGGCTCCAGCGATCATAACGTCTACGCCCTGAACCCGCATGGCGTACACAGATGGACCTTCGCTACCGAGGGGCCGGTGCGGGCCAGCCCGGTGATCGACAACCAGGGCACGGTCTACATCGGGTCGTGGGACGGGCACCTCTATGCGATGGATGGTGCAACGGGAAAACCGCGATGGAAGTTTGCCATGGACAGCCGGCCATCCACCGCCGCAATCGGCGAGGACGGCACGATCTATGTGGGGTCGGCCGGCGGCACCGTTTGGGCTATCCGGCCGAACGGCAAGGAGCTGTGGCACTATCAGACGGGCGGCTATACGACGTCGCCGATAGTCGGCCGAGACGGCACGGTCTACGTGGGATGCGGAAACAGCAAGCTCTACGCGATCCGGCAGGACGGCGGGCTGCTATGGACATTTGACACCCAGGCGCCGATATTCGCCCCTCCCGCGATCGGCACGGATGACACGCTGTACTTCGGCTCCGATGATTACAACGTCTATGCGGTCTGGCCGGACGGACGCCAGCGATGGGCATTCCGGACCGCGCGCGGATTCGGGCGGCGCCTGCCATCGCGGTCGACGGGACAGTGCTGATCGGTTCGACGGATGGGAAGCTTTACGCACTGACAAGCGACGGCAATCTTCGATGGCTGTTCGCAACCAGATCGCTGGCGGAGATCCCAGCGGCCATTTTCACCACGCCTGTGATCAGCAGCCAGGGCGTGATCTATGTGGCAGGCGCTGCGGGGGTGCTCTATGCGCTCAGCCTGGACGGAATGCAGCGATGGATGACGAACGTCAGCGACCAGATCATCGTGTCCAACCCCGTAATTGCGGGCAATGGCGTTATCTATGTCGGGTGTAATGACGGCCGGCTATATGCTGTCACCGCGCAAGGCGCGATCGCAACGACACCGTGGCCGATGTACCAACACGACCCACAGCACACGGGACGCGTATCCGGGCCCCTTTCGGGCACGGCCACCGGCCCGATGATCAGCAACGCCTTCGCGATCGGCGATCTGGTACCGGGACGGTCCAGCCCCCTGTCGGTATCCGCCGTCGTGACCAGCCAGATCGGGACGGTAGCCTCCGTTGTGGCTGACCTGTCACAGATCGGGGGCGTCCACGCGCAGCCGCTGCGCGAGGGATACGGCCACCAGTGGAGCTGGTCCGGCACGGTCACGCCGCCGCCCGCCGGCAAGAAGGCGATCACCTTCATCGCCACGGACGATCGCGGCGTGACCAGCGCCCAGACGATTTCGATTGCGGTGGCAGCCCCGTCGACAGGCCCGGCTGGCGGTGACCGATGGCAATTTGACACGGATGGTGCGGTGACGTCGTCGCCGGCAATCGGGCCGGACGGCTCGATCTACGTCGGCTCCGACGATAAGTCGGTCTATGCGGTCAATCAGGACGGCGGCAGGCAGTGGGCATACAAAACCGACAACCGTATCGTCTCTTCTCCAGCCGTGGCACCTGATGGAACAATCTACGTGGCTGGCGGCGACCGGCAGGTCTATGCTTTCAAGCCGGACGGGCAGGTCAAGTGGACATTCACCACCGAAGGTTGGATCCGTTCGTCGCCGGCGATCGGGGTCGACGGGACGGTGTACGTCGGATCGCATGATTTCTACGTTTACGCGATCGCCCCGGACGGCAGGCAGATGTGGCGGTTCGGCACGCAGAGCAAGGTCGTTTCCTCACCGGCGATCGGGACCGACGGCACGATATACGTCGGCTCCTGGGACCATAACGTCTATGCGATCAATCCGGACGGCACGAAGAAATGGGCGTTCCAGACGACCCAGCCGTTCGTGTCTTCGCCGGCCATCGGCAGTGATGGGACGATCTATATCGGCTGCCGTGACGGCAACCTCTATGCGCTGACCCCGGCAGGAGAGCCGCGATGGACCTTCGCCGCCACGGACTGGATAGATTCGTCGCCAGCCATAGGGCTCGATGGAACCGTCTATGTCGGTTCCTGGGACCACAGGGTCTACGCCGTGGCACCCGACGGCACCGAACGGTGGCAGTTCAGCACGGACGGGATCGTTGATTCGTCTGCGGCGGTCGGCAGCGATAACACGATCTACATCGGCTCGCGCGACGGGTATCTCTATGCCATCGGCACTGACGGCAAATTGAAATGGAAGCACGAATCCGACAAGGCGGTGCGATCATCGCCCGTCGTCGGCAAAGGGGTGGTGTACTTCGGCAGTGACGACAAACGCCTCTATGCGGTCTTTACCGATTCACAACTCGCCAGGACCGCCTGGCCGATGTTTCATCGACAGCAACAGCATATCGGGCGGGCGGGAACGGCTGAGGGGGTGAAGGGGTGAACAGGTGACGGGGTGAAAGGTGAGGGAGAGGGGGTGAGCAGGACCTAGGACGGAGGCACTGACGGGGGGAACGGCATGCGACGGATGCTGCTTCTGAACAATCTCATTCTATTGGCGACAGGCCTGTGCCTGTGCGGATGCACACGACCTGCCGCTCCGACGGCTGCAAGCATGCCGGCCGGCGGGTTTCCCCGAACCGAAGGGTTTGCCGGGCCGGCTGGAACCTTGCGGTGGGACCTGGCGAGCGGGCCGGTATACTCGTCGCCTGCCGTCGGGCCTGACGGCACTGTCTACTTCGGGGCAGGAGACAGACATCTCTACGCCGCCTTCCGTGGCGGCATGGCGAAATGGGTCTTCAATGCGAGCCAGGCCGTCGATAGTTCTCCGGCGGTCGACAGGAACGGAACCGTCTATGTCGCCTCGACAGACGGCACCCTGTATGCCGTCAGCGCCAAGGGTCCTGCCCGGTGGACGTTTGCCGGCCAGCAGATTGTGTATTCGTCGCCGGCACTGGCACCGGACGGCACGATCTATGTCGGCAGCGATAACGGCAATCTCTACGCGATCTCCGCCCGGGGCAAGAAGAAGTGGGAGTTCCTGACGGGCGCCGCCATTCGCTCCTCGCCTGCCGTGACAGGCAATGGCACCATCTACTTCGGGTCTCTCGATCACAATGTTTACGCCGTCAGTCCGAACGGAACACCCGAGTGGCACTTCGAAACGGGTGCGGCCGTGGAGTCTTCCCCGGCGATCGGCGGCGATGGCACGATCTATATCGGCAGCGATGACGGCGGCATCTACGCCCTGCACCCCGACGGTACGCTGCGATGGAAGGTGCAGACAGCCGACAGGGTCCGATCGTCTCCGGCCATCGGGCCGAACGGGACGATCTACGTCGGTGGGGCCGACTCGAATCTTCATGCTATCAGTCCGACGGGCAAGACGAGGTGGACGTTCGCCACGAAGGGCGTCGTCTATTCTTCCCCGGCCGTCGCGCAGAACGGCACGGTCTATTTCGGCAGCCTCGATGATCATGTCTACGCAGTCAGGCCCGACGGTTCGCGAAAGTGGCAATTCTGGACGCACGGCGACGTCGACTCCTCGCCGGCCATCGGGCCGGATGGGACGGTGTATATCGGCTCGGTCGGCACTCGGCTGTACGCGATCAACGGCGACTCGCCGCTGGCCAAGAGCGCGTGGCCGATGTTCCGGCACGATCTGCGACGTACAGGACGGGCGGGCGGCCACTGACGGCCTGCCGCGATATGAAGAGAAACGGGCACCTGCGGCAGGCAGAACGGACGGCGATACAAGCGGGGGCAAGGAACATGAAGCACATGGCAGCGATGCGATTCGCAGCAGCGGGACTGATAGCAACGTCAGTGTGGGCACTGGGTGTTGCGGGCTGCCCGTCCGGCGGCGTGACCCCGATTGATACGCCGCCGAGCATTACCGCGCCCGCCGTCACCGGCACGCTGAGCCAGGGTCAGCCGGGTACCGTAACAGTCTCGGCAACAGCCGTGGATATCGACGGAACCGTCGTGTCCGTCACGGCGGATCTGTCGGGGATCGGCGGCCAGCCGACCCAGCCGCTGACACTCGGCACCAATAACGTGTGGAGCTTCACGGGGACGGTCACGCCGCCGAGCGGCGGCGGTCAGGTGGTGACGTTTACTGCCACGGATGACGGCGGCCAGACCGCCGAGGCCAGCACGACGATCACGGTTACCGGCTCGGGCGGCAGCAGTGCGCTGCCGGTGATCACCAATCTCGTGGTAACTGGTTCTCTGACTGTCCAGCAGCCCGGCACGATAGCCGTCTCCGCCAGTGTCGTGGCGGTTAATGCCACCATCACCCAGGTCCTGGCGGACCTGTCCCCGGTCGGAGGATTTCCGAGCACGCCCCTGGTGCAGCAGACCGGGAACGTCTGGAGTTTCTCGGGATTGGTCACACCTCTGGTATCCGGCACGCAGATCATCGCTGTTGAGGCCACGGACAGTTTCGGCAACACAAGCACGGCATCGACAACGATCGTGGTCAACACATCATTCGTGGTGACGCAGGCACCCGTGACTTGGCATGGCAGTACGGCGGAACGAGGCGCGGGCTGAGACAAGACAGGAGGCAGGGCGAGGGCAGGCAAAGAAGCAGCGATCCAGCATGGTGAACACGCTGCATATTGGCTGGATTCGTTCTGGCATAAGGCATATTTCATGACGGGGGACCAAGATCATGAAACGATCCAATCGGCCGCGACACTTGTTCATCGGGGGCCTGCTCATCGGATTGGGCTGTGTCACGGGGCAGCAGTGCCCGACGCCGCCGACCCCGGCACCGCCGGACGTACCACCGGCGATCACCGGGTTGGGGGTCAACGGCACTCTCATCCAGGATCAGGCCAGCGATGTGGAGGTGCAGGCAACGGTAACGGATGAGGACGGCGTGGCGGCCGTCACGGCGAATCTGCTGCGGATCGGCGGATCGCAAGCCCAGCCGCTTGTTCTCGGAGATAACAATCTCTGGACATTCAATGGAACGGTCACGCCGCCGAACTCCGGCCAGCAACGCGTGACCGTTCTGGCAACGGATGAGACAGGGTCCAGTTCCCAGGCCGTGGCATCGATCAACGTAGCGACAAGTCAACCAACGCAGGAAGGCCCGCTGGTCAGCAATCCCGAAATCGTCGGCACGCTGAAGGTCGCGCTGGCGAGTACGATCCAGGTGACAACCACGGTGACTCCGCAAACGGGGACAACCATCGTATCGGTGGTAGCGGACCTGTCTGCAATCGGCGGGCCGTCCAACGCGCAAATGGTGCCTACCGGCACGGGCGCCTATTTCTTCTCCGGCCCGGTAATCCCAAGCCAGTCCGGCGTACAGAGCGTCAGTGTCGAAGCGACGGACAATCTCGGCAACGCCACTGCGGCATCAACGACCGTGCTGGTCCAGACCGGAGGCATAGGCTGAAAAACGCGAACGATGGGTCGCCTTGCCCGCGCCGCGCGACGGCGTGGCTGGCTGCAATCACTCTGGCAGCATGAACGGCTCCGTCGCCTCACCAGCAGGCAATTCCTTGTACCGACGGCGCTGGGCGAACATACGGACAGCCAGGTACACGACCGGCAGGATGCCTCCGACGATAAACAGCACGTCGCCGGGCAGGCGGGCCCATTCGATCCAGCGGATCACCGGTTGTTGGAAGAAACCGGGATCGCGGGCGTGAGCATAGCCGTAGGCGAAGCTGTCATAGAGCTGGGCGATGCCCAACGGCACGAGGTTGACGAACATCATCAGCGCCAGGCCGATATTGAGGCTGTAGAATGACAGTTTCATCGCCCGCACGCTGCCTTTGTCCGGTGGGATAAAGTACCGGGCGACGAACATGAAGAACCCCATCGCCAGCATGCCATAGACACCCATCATCGCGCCGTGGCCGTGGTTGGGCGTAAAGGCGGTACCGATTTCGTAGTAGCTGACGATCGGCAGGTTGATCAGAAACCCGAAGACGCCCGCGCCAAGGAAGTTCCAGAAGCCGACCGCAATCAAGAACATCACCGCCCACTTGTGCGGGAAAGCCCGCTCAGGCTGACCGAACAGCGACCGCCTCGTTCTCAGACTGCCGAGCGACATGAACCGCCACGCCTCAAACGTCAGTAGCAGAAGCGGGATGACTTCCATGGCGGAGAACACCGCCCCAAGGGCCATGAAGACCGCCGGCGAGCCGCTGAAGTACAGATGATGCATCGTGCCGATCACACCGCCGATGCTGTAAAGGACGATGTCGAGGTAGACCACGCGGGTAGCGGTGCTCTGCCTCACCACGCCGATGAGCACAAAGATGCACGCCACCATGATCGTCGTGAACAGTTCCAGGAAATCCTCAACCCACAGATGCACCACCCAGAATCGCCAGAAATCGATCACGGTGAAATTGGCATTCTTCCAGAAGACGATACCGGCGGCATAGAAGATCGGAATCGATAACGCGCTGTAGAGGAACAGGTATGGCAGATTGCCGGGGTGCTCGCCGGTCAGGCGCCGCCACAACCCGCGCGCAGGATCGCCACCCACAGCAGCAGACCCACGATCAGCAGCAGCTGCCAGCAGCCGACCCAGGTCCAGGTACTCCCAGCCCTGCATGCCAACCCACCACCACGCCCCGCGATCGCCGAGATATCCCATGATGCTCGCATACTCGCCGGCCAGGCTGCCGAGCACAACGACCACAACGGCCCCGAACAGGCTGATGGCCAGCTTGTCCTGGTGACGCGGCTCGTGGCCGGCGATCATCGGGGCCAGAAAGATACCCATCGCCAGGAAACTGGCCAAGACGAAAAAGATCGCCAGCTGAAGATGCCAGGTCCGGGTGACGTTGTACGGAAACCACTGCGACAGATTGAACCCGTAGAACCCGCCCGGCTCGACGTGATAGTGGGCATTGGCGCCACCCAGCAGACCCTGGAACAGAAAGAGCCCCGCCACCACCAGAAAGTACCACGCCGTCGCCCGCTGAGCCGGTGTCAGCCGAACGTACTCCGGAGGACGGAAACTCATCGGCTGATCGGATTCGTCCTCGGCCCGATGCCAGCCGAGCAGGTCCCATCGCCCGACCGCAAACAACACGAGGCCCGCACCCCCCAGAAGCGCGATCAGACTCAGAACGCTCCAAACCATCGTATCAGCCGTCGGAATGTTGCCGGCCATCGGCTCGCCGGGCCAGTTGTTTGTATAGGAATAGGATACGCCGGGCCGCCGCGCCGCATACGCCCAGGCCGCCCACGAGAAGAACGCCGTCAAATTCCGCAGTTCCTGCTCGCCGACGATGTGTACCTTCCGCAAGCCGTGCTGCTTCTGCGCATTACCGAAAAAGTCACGATAGAAGGCAACCATCCTGTCGAAGGCGTGAACCTGACCGTCGGTATAGGTCAGCAGACCCGTTCGTGGTTCATAAAGATTGTCCTTGAGCCTCCCGCCGCACACGAGCCTCCGCATCCGGCGCAGCCAGACCTCGATTCTTGTACAGCGCATTCATGTCCAAGGCCGCCTGATGCATGTACTGAGTAGCAAAGTCCGGCCCCAGGTACGCACCATGGCCAAAAATCGTCCCCAGTTCCATCAATCCATAGCGTTGAAAGAGGTGCTGGCCTGCCATGATGTCGGAACCGGTAAAGAGCGTCTGGCCGGAAGGCGTCACAACCCTCTCGGGAATGGGTGGATGATCGTTCTGGACCCGCACAGCCAGATACCCCAGCACCGCGAAGCCCACCACGAACGTAAGTATGGCCCCCTGAAACCAGGCGGACGAGATCACCATCTTCGGCTCGGGCGTCTGCATCGATTCTCCCCAGACACAAAATGACCTGACAACGCACATAAAGTATAGGAATATTCGTCGCCGGAACCACCTTGGGCCGAAAGAACTTGGCCACCATCCGTAACGCGGGCACCCGTTGCGATATGCCGCGCTCGCTATACACTGCTGTCGGGCACTCTGGTGACAGGAGCATGCTATGACCATGACCGCAAGTACCGGATCTGACGGACCGTCGCTTTCCAGCCGCCTGGTCGGCGGGCTGCCCAAGGTGGGCATTCGGCCGATCGTCGACGGCCGACGTAAAGGCGTCCGGGAGTCGCTGGAAGAGCGCACGATGGAGATGGCCAGATCGGCCGCGAAGATGATCGGCGACAACCTGCGGCATGCCTGCGGCGCGGCGGTCGAATGCGTGATCGCTGACACCTGCATCGGCGGGGCAGCCGAAGCCGCTCTCTGTAGCGAAAAGTTCGCCCGGGAGGGTGTCGGCGTCTCTCTCAGCGTGACCCCCTGCTGGTGCTACGGGGCCGAAACGATGGACATGGACCCGCTGACGCCCAAGGCCATCTGGGGATTCAACGGGACCGAACGGCCCGGGGCAGTCTACCTGGCAGCGGTACTGGCGGCGCACAACCAGAAAGGCTTGCCGGCATTCAGCATCTACGGCCGGGATGTGCAGGACAGCACCGACACCAGCATCCCGGCGGACGTGCAGGAGAAGATCCTGCGATTCGTACGATGCCGGCCTGGCCGCAGCGACGATGCGTGGCAAGAGCTACCTTTCGCTGGGCAACATGTCGATGGGCATCGTCGGCTCGCAGGTCGATCCGGCGTTCTTCGAGCGGTTCCTCGGCATGCGGGTCGAACATGTCGACATGGTCGAGTTCGCCCGTCGGATCGAAAAGAGCATCTTCGACGACGAGGAGTTCCGGCGGGCGATGTCGTGGGTCAAGACCAACTGCCGCGAGGGCAAGGATCACAATCCGCCGGACATGCAGATGTCGCGCGAGCAAAAGCAGAAGGCCTGGGAATGGTCGGTCAAGATGGCCCTGATCGGCCGCGACCTGATGGTCGGCAATCCGCGGCTCGAGGCGATCGGCTAGGGCGAGGAGGCACTGGGCCACAACGCCATCGCCGCCGGCTTCCAGGGCCAGCGCCAATGGACCGACTTCCTGCCCAACGGCGACTTCATGGAGGCTATCCTCTGCTCGTCGTTCGACTGGAACGGTATCCGCGAACCCTTCGTCTTCGCCACGGAAAACGACAGCCTCAACGGCGCGACGATGCTGCTCGGCCACCTGCTGACGGGCACCGCGCAGGTCTTCGCCGACGTGCGAACCTATTGGAGCCCGGCAGCGGTCAAACGCGTCACCGGCTATGACCTGGAGGGACCGGCGGCAGGCGGCCTCATCCACCTGATCAACTCCGGCGCGGCTGCGCTGGACGGCTCCGGCAGGCAGAAGATCGACGGCAAACCCGCCATGAAGCCGTTCTGGCAGATCACACAGGCCGAGGTCAATGAGTGCCTCCAGGCCACGAGCTGGCACTCGGCAGTCACCGGCTACTTCCGCGGCGGCGGCTTCTCGTCGCACTTCGTCACAGCCGGCGGCATGCCGGTGACGATGGCCCGCATCAACCTGGTCGCCGGGCTCGGACCGGTGCTGCAGATCGCCGAGGGCTGGACGTATGAACTGCCTGCCAAGGCCCACGACACGCTGGACCTGCGGACGGACCCGACCTGGCCGACCACATGGTTCGCGCCGCGACTGACGGGACACGGCGCGTTCCGCGATGGCTATACGGTAATGAGCAACTGGGGCGCCAATCACGGGTCGTTCAGTTACGGCCACATCGGCGCCGACCTGATCACCCTGGCCTCGATGCTGCGGATCCCCGTATGCATGCACAACGTGCCGCAGGAACAGGTCTTCCGGCCCAGCGCGTGGGGGGCCTTCGGCACGGCAGATCCGGAAGGGGCAGACTACCGGGCATGCGCCGGTTTCGGGCCGGTGTACGGAAGAAGGTAACATGGCAACGAAGAACCTCATAGCCCTTGATCTTGGCGCCGAGAGCGGCCGGGCGGTCCTGGGGCGTTTGGACAACGGCCGACTTTCTTGACGGAGCTGCACCGCTTCGCTAACACACCGTGCCGGATGAACGGCCATCTGCATTGGAACCTCCCATCCCTCTGGGAAAACCTCAAAACCGGCCTGCAGAAAGGCTCGGCGGCAATCGGCGCCGGCGAGTCGCCGCACGGGCTCGGCGTCGACACCTGGGGAGTGGACTTCGGCCTGATCGACCGCAACGGCGACATCCTCGGCCTGCCGGTCTGCTACCGCGACAGCCGCACCGACGGCATGATGGACAAGGTTTTCCAACAGGTATCCCGCGAGCGGGTCTTCGACGCCACCGGCATCCAGTTCCTGCAATTCAATACGTTGTTCCAGCTGACAGCCATGCGGCAGTGCAAGTCCCCGATGCTCGATACAGCCGACCGCCTGCTGCTGATGCCGGATCTGCTGCATTACCTTTTTACCGGCCAGGCGAGAAACGAGTTCTCCGCCGCGACAACCACGCAGATGTACGACCCACGCAAGAAGGACTGGGCGTGGGACCTGCTGCGCGAACTCGACTTGCCGACGCACCTGCTCGGCCCCGTCGTACCTTGCGGAACCGTGCTCGGACCGCTGTCCAGAGACGTGGCACAGGAGTGCGGCGTCGCCCAGATACCGGTGATCACCCCGGCCGGTCATGATACCGGCAGCGCTGTGGCATCCGTCCCGGCCGAAGGGGATGACTGGTGCTACATCAGCAGCGGCACCTGGTCACTCATGGGCGTGGAACTGCCCGAGCCGATCATCAACGAAAAGAGCCTGCGTTACAATTACACGAACGAAGGCGGCGTCGGCGGATCGATCCGATTCCTCAAGAACATCATGGGTCTGTGGCTCGTGCAGGAATGCCGGCGACACTGGCTTAAAAACGGTCACGAACATCGCTATGCCGAACTGACGAAGATGGCTGCCCAGGCGGCACCGCTTGCGGCGATCGTCGATCCGGACCAGAATGAGTTCCTTTCGCCGGGCGACATGCCCCTGAAGATCGAACGGTTCTGCCGCCAGACAAATCAGCAGGTCCCGGCGACGAAGGGTCAGTTCGTGCGAACGTGTCTGGAAAGCCTGGCACTGGCATATCGCCGGACACTGGAACGGCTGGAGGACATCCTCGGCCGGCGGATCAAGCGTGATTCACGTGGTCGGCGGCGGCTGCCAGAACGATCTGCTTAACCAGATGACAGCCGACGCGCTGCGGCCGGGCTGTTGTCGCCGGCCCGGTCGAGGCGACCGCGATCGGCAATATCCTTTGCCAGGCGATGGCATTGGGCGAGGTGGAGTCTCTCGCCGCGGCCCGGGCTATCGTGCGAGCCAGTTTCGATGTAAAACGTTACGAGCCGCAGGATGCCCCGCAGTGGGACGAGGCTTACCGGCGATTCCTGGGCATATGCAGCCAATAATGCCCGTGCGGTCAAAATCTCGATATCTGTCAGGAGCAAGAATATGCAATACGTGTTTCCAACCAGCCAGGCCAAGCACTACCGCTTTCCCACGCACGTAAATGACCTGGTCATGGACCGGTCGCAGTCGCAGACCAGTGAGGTCTTCGTGGTTGTCCTCGAACCCGGCGAGGCCCCGCCCCGCCACAAGCACGACGACACCGAGCAGGTCTTCTACGTAATGTCCGGCCGGGGCCGCCTATGGATCGAAGGCGAGTCGCAGGACTTTCCGGTCCAGCCGGGAGACGTCTGCCGCATCCCCGTCGGGGCCTTTCACCGCATCTTCTGCGAGGGCGACGAGACCCTGCAATACCTGTCCATAGACTGTTTCGTCGCCGGCCGACCTGAAAGCGAACCGACCTGGGACGCCCACGTTCGTGTCATGTGCAAGGAACAGGGCTTCGATTATGACAAAGTAACACGTGCCAGCGGCCGGTGACGACAGAAGAGGAGACGAGGAGAAAAGGAGCAACGACGCTTCAAGCCCGAGTTGAAGCCCGAGGCGTCAGCGGGGGTTGTTCTCCGCGAGCGCGGCATGCCCACGCCGCACAGAACACCGCCAGGGCAGAAGTAATCCGCGAATCCGCTCACGCGGTATCTGTCGGCCTGTAACCCGACCCGACCGTTTGCAGTAACCCCGTCAGTGCATCGCGATTTCGTTCGCTGCACTTGATCCACCTGGTCATGATCAGGCCGCTGCCACCGTTCTGTTCAATCGCCTTTCGCCACGCGGCGACGATCTCCGCTGATCTGCCGGGGGCGGCCCACACCTCGAAACCACGATCGTGCACGCGCTTGACAACGTTGGGGTGCGCCTCCCCATAGTCCCACAGGACATGCACGATATCCTTGCTGATGTGCTGCTCAGCCGCGGCACACTTCTCAGCATGCACCTGCGCGGCCTTGGTCACCGCAAAGTGGCACGAGTCATTCCAGACCACCGGCCGCAGGCCCTGCTGCACCACCAGCGCCCGCAAGGTCTCCATGGCGTCAACGTACTGGGCGACCGAACGAGAATGGTCCTCATCCATGCCGATATGAAAGAACCTCGCCGGCTGCATGATCTCCGTCAGTTCCGCAATGACGTCCCTGGCTGCCGCGTAATACTCGTCCATCCTCTTCAGCCAGTGCACATGCTCCCAATGCGGCCTCATCCACATATCGTGCAAGTGTTGACCGCTCTTGGAGAAGTTGAGTTTGGGGATCACGTCGATGCCGAAGCCGCGAGCCCCTTCCGCCAGCGTTCGCATCTGCTCGATCGGCACGCTGTAGTGCCTCGTCATCTCGGGATGACTCTTGTACTGGACACCGTCCTCAACGTCCACGATCAGCGTGTTCATCCCATGCGACGCCATCAGAGGCAGCAGATCCTGCGCCGCCGCCAGGTCGAAGGGCTCTTCCGTTTCCTTGCCTGGCAACCATGTCGGATCGATATGCGTCACGTGAATCAGCAGGCCGCCGTACTTCAGTGCCATCGACACACCCTCCTTGCTTCCGCCGGAACGGGAAATGCCGACACCACGCGCCCGCATTCCCATCGACCGCTCCGCGACTCGGCCGTCAATACTAACCGCGATTCCATCAGCGCGAAAGGTAATCGTCGCGCGGAGAACAACCTGGTCTGAAGCCGGGCCTGAAGTGTCGTTGCTCCTTCTCTCCGTGTCTCCTTGTCTCCTTGTCTCCTTGTCTCCTCTTCTGTTGTCACCGTCCGCCGGTCCGCACCGTGCCTACCCGTAAATAGGGGTTGCCCTGATTTGGTCCGAGAATAATAGCACCGACTTGTCGTAACCGCCTTGGCGTTCTAGGTTTTAGTATATGGAGTCAGTCTTGATGGTTGATCCGCGTGAGGTCAGCCGCGAGACCCAGAGACGAACGGAAAGGACTCCGAAATGATTACCAGTACCTCGACTGACCATAACGATACAACCCGGCAACACCGGCAGGAACTCAAGGCACTCTTGCGGCTCGTCAACGATCTCGGCTACGAGGTACAGACGACGAGTGACGGCAAATGGGTCGTCAGCACCAGCGACCAGCGCGGCGATCATGAGGTCGTCGGCATCGATGATGCGGAAACCGTTGCCGCCGGGGCTCGCGAACTCGCGCGGATGCTTCACATCGACCAGCCTGCACGAACACATGCGATAGCACACTGACGTTCCAGCAATCGCCCGGGGGGGGCTGTTTTCTGGACGCTCGGCACGGCGACAGCCCGATCAGGCGGGGGGCCTGATCTGCTGTCGCCGCTGGGCATTCCAGCCGAACTCATCCCGCCGGGAACCATCGCAACAGCTCGCGCGTCACCAGTTCATGCCCCCGACGGTTCGGATGGTTGCTCCAGGAGGGTAGATCGGACAGGTCGCCGGAGTTCGTGTAATCCCCAAACACCTGCAGGCTGTCCACCAGTCCCACCTTGTACTCCGCCGCAAGCTCACGGATCTGCTCGGCATGTTCCGGCAGAGCCGATCTGTCAGCCCCTTCGTAGCCAGCCGCCTGGGTTACATCCGCCGTCGGTGTCAACAGGATCACTCTTGCCCCAGCAGCAAGGGCCGCCTCGATCATCGCCTTCCATGCCTGCCGGGCCCGCGCCAGTCCCAGCCGGCGGTCGTTCAGGCCGTAGTCCAGCGTAAGGACGTCCGGCCGGTGACAGAGAACATCGTGCTCAAACCGCTTGGCCCCGGCCTCGGAGTTCTCACCGCCGATGGCCGTAACGATGACATTGATGACGGCAAAGGGGAACCGCTCCTTAAGCACCACGTGCAGCAGATGCGGGTATGCACTAAAGGTATCGACCCGCGGCGTGGCGAAATACCCGGCCGGCACGCTGTGGCCGTGGCAGACGATGTTGACGGTCCGGTTGTCCGGCCAGTGCCGCCACAGGATCTCGACGACCGGCTGCAGGTAGTGCTGTTTGTGTGCGACAGTCATGTCATGATCTCGTTGGGCAGACAAAACATGCGGCGGCATTCGCCCTTTGTTGGCAATTCTACTTCCCGAAGTAGAGATCAACCACCCGGACGCCACCGTTCCTCTGGAGCAGACCCAATCCAGGTGTAGGGGCTGGACTGCCAGGATCTGGGGGGGCATGGCCCTGCGCTGTTGCAGAACTATGGTTGTGCCCGCTACGTCTGGACCGGAAATGCTCAAGCCGCCAGAGAATACCATTATCCCTGTCGTTCCGGCCGTTCACCAAACAACGCCGTTATCGACAGCCCCGAAGGGGCAAAGCATGTCAGCCCAGGGCAAGGCCATGGCGGCGCCGTTATCGCCACGGCCGCAGCCCTGGGTACGAAGCACCCTCCCCCTGTTTTGTCTTTGTTGTTGCAGTTATGCTGAACCTTCACTGCCGCAGGCGAAGCCTGCGACGCCGTTACTGCTTCCCTCATCTGCCCTAACTGCAAACCGCCGAGTCCGTTCCCTTCTTTAGGGCCCACCCACCCTGACTGCGCTTCTAGGAGACTGTCCGAGTAACAGTTGACAGATATGTTATAATGGGCGAGTCAGGTAAGGAGAGATCCTTTCAGATCGAGGCTCAAGGATGAGTAAGACCTACCGCCCCTGGAATCCGGATCAAAGTTGGCTATTGCCGCCGTCGCCGCGAGAGTGGCTGCCGGAAAACGACCTTGTCTTTTTCGTGCTCGACGTGGTCAAGGAACTGGATCTGTCGGCCATTTTCGGCAAGTACGAGCGAGAGCAGCGCGGCTATCCGCCGTACCACCCGCGGATGATGACCACGCTGCTGCTGTACAGTTACACGCAGGGCGTATTCAGTTCGCGACGAATCATGCAGCGGTGTCAGCGAGATGCGGCCTGGCGGGTGATCGTGCAGGAGGATGTGCCGGACTTCCGGACGATCAGCGACTTTCGCAAGCAGCACCTGACAGAACTGGAAGGGCTGTTCGTAGAGGTGCTGCGGCTGTGCCAGCAGGCGGGGCTGGTGAAGCTGGGGCACGTGGCATTGGATGGCACGAAGATCCGGGCGAATGCCTCGCGACACAAGGCGATGAGTTACGGAAGGATGAAAGAGGAGGAGGCCCGGTTGCGCAAGGAGATCCGTCAGTTGCTGTCGCAGGCCAAATCTGCGGATGAGGCGGAAGATCGGGCCTACGGCGTGGATCGTCGCGGGGACGAACTGCCGGAGGCCCTGGCCCGGCGGCAGAGCCGCCTGGCGAAGATCCGGGAGGCGCGAAGGCGCTGGAAGCACAGGCCAAGGCTGCCGCCGAAGAGGAATGCAAGCGTCAGGAAGAAGAGCCTGACAAGCCAGGCGACAAGCCTAAGGGTGGCCGTCGGAGCAAGCCGGAAAAGGCGGTACCGCCCGCGAAGGCCCAGTACAACTTCACGGATCCGACGACGAAAATCATGAAGGTCAGCAACAAGGGGTTCGACCAGTGCGGCAACGCGCAGGCGGTGGTGGATCGCCAACACCAGATCATCGTGGCGGCGGATGTGACGAACGAGGCGAACGACAAGCAACAGTTCCAGCCGATGGCCCAACAGGCTCGCACGAATGTGGGGCGAGGGCATCGGATTGGGAAGATATCTTCGGACAGCGGCTACTTCAGTGAGCAGAACGTGCAGTGGGCCGAGCGGAACCATCTGGATGCGTACATCGCCACGGGCCGGCTCAAGCATGGCGAAAGGATGCCAGCCAGTCCGCGAGGTCGGCCGCCGGCGGGGCTGACGACGAAGGAGCGGATGGCCCGCAAGTTGCGAACAAAGCGCGGGCGGGAAACGTATGCCCAGCGGAAATGGATCGTCGAACCGATCTTCGGCTGGATCAAGCGAGGGTTGGGCTTCCGGCAGTTTTTGTTGAACGGCATGGAGCGGATGCGTAGCGAGTGGCGTCTGGTCTGTATGGCCTGCAATCTGAGGAAACTATGGTCAGCCGGGTGAAACGGCGACCGGCAATCGCGTCAGGTGGGGCCGCACCGGCCTGAAACGGGAGTTTTTGCCTCGGCGGCCGCATGTCCGGGCGCAATAGCTACAAGTAAGACCGCCGAGTACCCCCCCAAATCGAAAAGAGATGGGGGTTTGGGTGTATACTCAGACGGTCTCCTAGCATATCCTCTCGCCACGGTCCGAAGTCGCATATGTCTTTTGAACGTATTACAGGGCCTCCAACTTCTTCACCCAATTGTCAAAATGCGGGCATTGTTCGCGGATCTTGCTTAGCCCGATTCGCTGCGCAGCAATCGGACCATGAAAATGCTTCTGATAGGAGGGCATTATCTGGCAGATTCGCTTTGAAGGGGCCGTATCCGATCCATCATTAATTGCTTCCGGCTCCTCGGCTTCTGCCAAGATCTCCTGCAGCCTCGCTACAGCAGATTGCGATTGCTCCGGATGCGACGCCCAGACAGCACCGACCAACTGGTCTATGCCAGAAAACAGGAGTGCCTCAAACTCATGAACCTGAACATACGGAATGAACCTGTCGGGCCGCCAATTTCCCGACAGATGCTTCTGCAGATCCCTGGACAGAGCTTCTTCTATACACGCCCCGCGTTCTTGATGCGGCTTCGTCCCTGCTTCCGCCCTGCCAGGCCAGTCCGTGGGCATTCGATAAAAGTCGAACATCGTCGTACAACACCGATCCCCACGTTCCTTGAGGGTGCGTATAATGTCGCCACGAATGGCCTCCCATTTCCTCACCCCACCGCGGCGATGTATACGTCCTGGCAATCTTGCGGCCAACCAGATCCCTCGCGGCACCAGTTCAGGAGCCAGCACTTTTAGGACAAAGGTTTGCTCGGTCTGACCTTCCACAATAGCGATGACTTCACGCACCGGAAGGTCCCCCCTCAATCACGTTCTTCTGCCACAGCTCCCCGATAGAATACTCTTTCAGCCACTCAGAAAGCCCCTCTGCATTCTGACGCCCAAACACAGATGCCCCATCTCGCCGGTTAACGACTACGACATCCTTGGCATCGAAGTAATCCAGTAACGTTGCAGACTGTGTAGACACCACCAATTGAGCGGGTGCGATATCACTTTCCGTTACTGAACGAATCAGGCCTGCAAGAAGACCGACTGCATATGGATGTAGTCCGAGCTCAGGCTCGTCGATAACCATAGTAGCCGGCGGAGACGGCTGAAGGAGGGCCGTTGCCAGGCAAATGAACCGGATGGTCCCATCCGAAAGCTGGCTCGGCTGAAACGGGAAGTCGCTCCCCTTCTGCCGCCATTCTAGTCGGACGGCCTGAAGGCCTCCTTTCTCTTCCGGTCGGAAGAGAAAGTCATCGAAAAACGGGGCAATGAGTCGTATCGTGTCCCTGATCAGCATATAGCCTCTGCGGGTACCGATTCTGGAGATGCAGGAGGAATGAGGCCAGATTCGATGCATCCGGCCTCAACTGATCGCGATCACGCACAGACTGTTCTCTGCGCATCGGAGACAAGAGGCTTGTGTCGTGGAAGTGATAGACGGTCCAGTTTGAGACAGCATCGTACACATACCACGGCACACCCTTTCCCTGTCCAAACAAGGCAGGCTCATCCTTCTTTTCCTTGAGTGCGGATTCCCGCCGGCCAGAGTCTGATTGTCGTTAAACTGCCGCCCTCGGTGTATTGCACCCTCTCGGACCCGAGGAACACCTGCCCATCTGCCGCTGGCTCGATCTCAAACTCGTATACATTGTGGCCGAACTCCATCCGAGCAAAGATTTGCCGCGTACGTTTTGGGCCCATGAAAAAGAGGGCGTCGGCCAACCCTTGCTGAGCAACGTGCTTTTGCAGCCCTTCATCCGCCATCGCACGCAATAGCCGGAAGAAATCGACGAAATTGCTCTTGCCAGCACCATTGGCACCGATCAGGATGTTCAATCCATTCAGCTCGAAGTCATCCAGTCTCTCGATGGACTTGAAGCCGCGTATTGTCAATTTCTTCAAGGCCATGCTCATGTCATATATTCCTGACGTACCCTATACCCCCCCCGGCCATGGTGGTTTTCTTCCAGCGAAGATCACCACCACTGCACAACCAGAATAGATATCGCTTGGTCCAAAAGCAAATGCTCATTCGTCACTGACACGCGCCGTCGAAACCTGTAATAGAAGGTTGACCCGTGTTTCCCCCGCAACAGACGTGGCAGAAGCCTACCGCTAACACTCGGACGCAAAGGTGCTTCTAATCCAACCACTGCTTCTTATCCTTAAGCTTCATCGGCAGATACTCTTCCGTCAGGTACTCCAGATGCTTATTGATCAAGGCTTCGACTTCCATCTTGAACCCGTTCGACAGCATCTTCTGCACCTCCTTGATCCAAGGCCGCTTGTCCTTGAACCAGGGGTACTTCATGATCTGCCTGGCCCGGTTGATATCCGTCTTGTCCAGGCCGATCTTCACATCATCATTCAGGCCGCACCGTGTGTAGTCGAAACTCGACACCCCCAGGAACTTCGCATCCGGCACCGCCATCCGCTGCGATTCGTACGCCAGGTTGATCGACCCCTGCTTGATAACCGAATAAATGTAATACCCCCACGGGTCGTTATCGAGCAGGCACAGCACCGGCAGCTTCGAGCTCATGGTGCAGACGGTTCAGCAGCCGGCGAACGCCGCGCGGCGGCTGCCCGCCGCCGTGCATCAGGATGCACTTGTGCTTGACCGCGAACTTGTCCTCGACGAACCGCCGCCAGACGGTATCTTTTTCGACGTGCAGGACGAACTTCGCGCCGCACTTCTTGAACTGGATCACGTCCGGCTCGACGATCGACGGGATGGAATAGCCGCCGGAACCGAGATGCGCGGCATCGATCGTATCACCGGAATCGACGAACACCAGCGGCCCGATCAGCGAACCCCGGTTGGACGCATAGATGTGCAGCTCCTCCCGCAGGCTGTCCAGCGCAACCTCCAGATCCTCGATGATCGGGTCGGATTCGGCCTGGTCGTTGAAGGTCTTCTCGCTCGTGCCGGCGATCGTATGCTTGGCGCGGTAATACACCTGACGAATGCTGGCGGTCTTGCCTGCCCCTGACAGTTCGTGACAGAACTGGGCGATCAGCATCGACTGCATGAACTTCTTGGCTTGCCCCAGATTGAAGAAGTTGCGCGGTCTGCTTGGAGTCGCCCATCTCGATGATCCGCTTCTTCTGATTGAACGCAACATTCGACAGCGCGGATGGGGATCTCCAGGTAAGGATCGATGCCGCCCTTGGCGAACTTGACCATCTGGTCAGCCATGTTGACGATCTTGCCGGAGGCATCGCCGCCACGCTTGCCGCCGGCACCGTTGGATTTAGCGTTTCTCTTGGCCATATTGCGAATCTATGTCCTGCGGTTGCCCGCTATAAGTTATTATTCACGACTCAGCAGTTGAAGCCTCAGATCAACCGTCGTCGAGTTGGCATCCTGAGCGCCAGCGAAGGAACGCCTGCGCGAAAGACGCGGATGCTCTCAGCTGGCCTTCCGCCGGGCCGAGCCGTCCTTATCATCACTGTCCGTACCATTGAACAGCTCGCCGTCCTGCGAGCCATCCTCATTCTGCGCCACCACGACCGTCGTGTCGTCGATAATGCCGCTTTCCGTCGGCTCCACGGAGGTCTCCTCCGGCACGATCGGCCGGCCTTCATCGTCGAGTTGAATGTCAGCCATCTGCGTGCGGCTCTGGGCGATCTTGATCAGGTCGTCGCGGAACTTCTCCTTGTTGATCTCCTTGATGCCGTTGATCGCGTCGACCACCTCCTGGATGTACCGGATGAAGACGCTGCGACGCTGGCCCTCACGCTGCTGCTTCTTGCGTTTGCGCAGATAGCCGGACAGTTTCCGGCCGCACTCCTGCACGGCCAGCCGGATCTCCTTGGCAATCTCGTCGTAGTCGGCGATGGCTTCCTTCGACTCGCTGGTAAACGGCACCCACACGCTGGCCATATGAACCATTACCACGAGCGGACCAACCGGCAGCGAGCCGTTAGGCTGGGTCAATTCGTAGTTGCGCCAGTTGGTATCGGCCACGGCCTTGAAGATCGCACAGGCCGACTGCTGATAGAGCAGCGGCACGCGGTTGGCAAAGCGGATCACCTTGGCGGAACTGTCCTTGGACAACTGGCCGCCGTAGGCCAGGCCGACCTCCATCTGGAAGGGATTGCCCCGGTAGACGGCCGGATCGCGCAGTTACAGCCGTGTAAAACTCCGCCTTGACCCCCTGCAGCAGGCCGGCCAAAATCTGCTTGGCCCCGATCGGCGAGACGCAGTCGGTCGGCGGGCTCTTGATCTTCGTATCCTGCATGCCGCGGTAAAGGGCCTCGGCCTGATGCAGCGAAAGGCCCTGCGGCTTTTCGTTCACGCTGAGCTTCGCCGCCTTGCAGATCTCCCTGGCAACGGCGGGACTCACCCGGCTGAAGTGATTCTGAAGGAAGCCGGCCAGCTTCTTTTCACTCGTCTCCTTCAGCAAACGCAGCAGGTTCCCTAGGTCCAGGCCGTACGGATGCGGCTTGATTTCCTGCGGCAGAACCGGCATCTCGTCGCTGGCCCGCTCGTAGGTGAAGACCCCACCGAGCGGGTTTCGGTAGACAAACCGGGCATGCGGATTCGCAATGGCGGTCTGCAGCATGTACTCATCGACCGACTGCTTGCCCTTCTTGTAAGAGCCGGTCATCTCGATCTCGACCCGAGTGCCGTGCGGCCAGTCGACCTCGACCTCGTCGTTCTTGATGATGTCCGGCCTGTTCTTGGCCGTGTCGATACGCAGTTCAACCTTGTGGGCCGGCTGGCTCTCGCCGGTCCGCGAGAGAATGCGCACGGGCTTGCCCGTCGTCAACAGGCCGTACATACCCGCGGCCGAGATGCCGATCCCCTGCTGTCCGCGACTCATCTTCAGCCGGTGGAACTTCGAACCGTACAGCAGTTTTCCGAAGACGTTGGGGATCTGCTTGACGACGATGCCGGGCCCGTTGTCGTGCACGCCGACGCGGAACCGGTCATCGGTCAGCTGCTTCAGTTCGACCTCGATGTCCGGCAGGATGCCCGCCTCCTCGCAGGCGTCGAGACTGTTGTCGACCGCCTCCTTGACGCTGGTAAGCAGGGCCTTGCTCTTGTTGTCGAAGCCGAGCAGGTGGCGGTTCTTGGCGAAGAACTCGCTGACGGAGATCTCCCGCTGCTTGGTCGCCATGCTGGCCGCCATGCTGTGATCGACAACCGCCTTGCGACGCGCCGCCTTGGGCAGATCCCCCGTTGCGGCAGTATCACCGTTGGTCGGGGCAGCGTCCGCCGGCTTGGCAGCCTGGCTGCCGACGTCCCCAGCCGTACTCTCGACGGCCTCAACCGCCGCAACCTCTTTCAAACCATCCGGTTCCAGCATTGTCAGGGTCAGCTGCCCGGTCTTCTGGTCTTTCATACGTTTCGCCATAATTAACTCGATAACGGCTCCAAAGAATCAAACAACCCATGGCACGAAACAGCCGTAACGCATTGTCAGCAAAGATCCTGCGGCCATGACCAAGGAATAAAGTCCCATAATAGCCAGGCAGCAGCACAACAGACCATCCATTATCCATTTTCCGGCCCGGATTTCTACGACGGATGGTACCTGCAGGACCGGTAAATGTATTGTCGCCAAACCTGCAATCAAAACTTCAGCCACGAATACCCGACCGGAAGCCTATATGCAATCACCCCCAAGCCGGCTGGCGACTCGGGGGTGACGGAACGATCTATCTACCTGCTTCGTATACGGTTACGCCACCAGATCTCTGATCTTTGCGGCAATGTGCTCCGGCGAGAGGCCCACGAATTCCAGCACGTCATCCGGCGTACCGCTCTTGGGAATCCGGCGAACCGTCATGCCCGTCACGCGGATATCCCCTTGCTCGGCCGCGACTTCGGCCACGTCAGACCACAGGCCGCCGGCATAGTTGTCTTCGACCGTCAGGATCCGGTTGCCGGTCTTGCGGGCGGCCGCCAGAATCGGCTCGGCCTTAAACGGCAGGCAGTACGCATCGACCAGCATGCACTTAATGCCGGCCTCGGCGACCTGCTCCAGCGCCTTCTTGACCACGTGCACCATGTAGCCGCAGGTCACGATCGTCAGGGCGTCGCCTTCGGCGAGGATCTTGCTGCCGCCGATCTCGAAGGTCTCCGTCGGTTTGTACAGCAGCGGCGTGTCCGGCCGGAAGGTCCGCAGGTACGCCATACCGTCGTGGTTGGCGATCAGCTGCGTGCAGTGATAGGCCCCGACGGCATCGGACGGCTGCAACACCACACAGGCGGGCTGGCCGAATCCGTTGTCGGCAACTGCGAACGACCGGAAGAACGCGACATCGAGCAGACCCATCTGGCTGGGACCGTCGGCCCCGAGCGAGACGCCGGCGTGCGAACCGACGATCTTGATGTTCGCCCGGCTGATGTTGGCCATCTCAACCTGGTCGTAGCCACGACTGATGAACTTGGCGAAGGAGCCTGCAAAACGGGATATACCCGGCGGCAGCGAGACCGGCGGCGGCCGAGATCATGTTCTGCTCAGCGATCTTGCACTCGAAGAACCGGTCGGGAAACTTCTTGTGGAAGAAGATGGAGAACGTGGAGTTGCTGACGTCGCCGTCGAGGGCGACGACCCGCTCGTCGGCCTTACCAAGGGCAGCCAGGGCGGCGCCATATGCACGGCGGGTCGCCAGCTTGCCCTTGTTCAGCGCACCGGTCAGGCCGACGAATTCGATGCCTTCCTCGAACGGCATGATCTTGATATCGCCGGCGGGCAAGGCCTTGGCCTGGGCGGCAGGAGCCGACGGCGTCATGGCGAGCTTCGGCTCGGCGGGAATACGCTGACTGGCGAGAACGGCATCCAGATCGGACTCAGCCTGCGCCAGATCGCTCGCCGGCAGCGGCTTGCCGTGATTGCTCTTATCCTTCAGAGCGGCGACGCCCCAGCCCTTTTCGGTACGGGCGACGATCGCCATGGGGCCGTCCGCAGCCGCCGCACACTGCAAGGCCCGCAGCACGGCATCCGGATCATTGCCGTTGATGACCTCGACGGCGAAACCGTAGGCGGACAGCTTGGCGGCGAGCACGTCGACGGACTGCTGCTTGCTGACGTAGTCGGCCTGACCCTGGCCGTTGCAGTTGAAGATCGGGATGACGCTGGTCAGGTCGTTGTCGACAACGAAGTCAGCGGCTTCCCAGATCTGCCCTTCGCGGCTTTCGCCGTCGCCGATGATGCAGTAGATGCGCTTGTCGATGCCACGCAGGCGAGCGGCCAGGCCGAGACCGGCGGCAACACTGAGGCCCTGGCCGAGCGAGCCAGTGGCGGCATCAAAGAAGGGCATGCCTTCAGCAGGGTTGGGATGGCCGTCCAGGAGGCTGCCGATCTCGCGAAGGGTCGGGGCGTCAGCGGGGGTCAGTTTCCGGGCATCGGCCTTGGACTTGCCGACGACGGCGCCCATGTCGCACAGGGCGGCATAGACGACCGGGACGGCGTGCCCTTCGCTGAGGACCAGGCGGTCGTTGTTCGGGTTCCAGGGATCCTGGGGATCCCATTTCATATGTTTATACAGCAGGGCCACAACGAGATGAGCAAGGGCCAACCCGCTGGAGGGATGGCCTGACCCCGCCCTGGTCGTCATCTCGACGGTCATTTTGCCCAGTTTGACGGCATCGGCCTCGATGGACTGAATGAGCTCGGCTGTGGCCGAAGCCGCATTTGCGGATGATGGTTTTCCGGATTGCGCCATTGCGGTTTTCCTTATATCACTTGAGTAAGGGAAGTTATATCAGCCGGTCCTCTTGGCAGTTCGGCGTGCACCGCAAACGGTACAAGAAGGCCAAGATGGATTCGCGGTAAAGTAATTGGTTTCGGCACGTATGACAAGGGCGGCAGGGCAACGTCATCATGTGGTGCCACACAGCCAATTACGCCACGACTTGTCGGCCGCAAAATGTGTCGATCGCGGCACGAACCCGGGGTAATTGGCACGGTTTTGATGCGATATCGATGCCAAGACGGGGCCCGGGGGGTATAATCGGCCGGATACTTTGAACGTTACGCGTTTGTTTTTCCCAATACCGTGGAGGTAAGTAGATTATGCCTGACGCCCAAGACAGCCAGAACACCGCGGCTGATATCAAGCCACAAGTACAGGAAGTGATCGACGAGATCCGCGAGTTGATCCAGAACGACGGCGGCGACATCGAACTGGTGGACGTGGACAGTGAAGGCAACGTCTTCGTGCGGCTGCACGGGGCGTGTGTAGGCTGCCCGCGGTCGCAGATGACGTTGGCGTTGGGGGTGGAACGTCGGCTGAAGATGCGGGTGCCGTCGGTCAAGTCGGTGGCGGCGGTCTAAGAGGCGAGCCGACAGCATCTTCCGATAATCGACACAAAGACCCGACGGTCTGGCGGACGCGGGGGGCGGTCCGCCGGGCAGGCCGGGTCCGATTTGTTAGTGCCGCGGTGCGGCAAGCGACTGGCGTGCGGCCTAAGCCTTGCCTCTTTGGGCCAAAGTCTCTAAGATGGTCGTCTCGACACTGATGACGGGGCGTAGCTCAGCCTGGTTTAGAGCGCTGCGTTCGGGACGCAGAGGTCGGAAGTTCAAATCTTCTCGCCCCGATTGAATGACGCACGCTGTCAGACAATGACAGCGTGCGTTTTTCGTTGACAGGACAAGCAGTTACAGCGTTGCCCTTTCCACCCGCCAAACCATTACCCGC
Organism: uncultured Planctomycetota bacterium; assembly: GCA_963787325.1. Classification (GTDB taxonomy): domain Bacteria; phylum Planctomycetota; class Phycisphaerae; order UBA1845; family JANYLN01; genus CAWBCK01. The sequence continues at coordinate 1,828,482 of CAWBCK010000005.1, read as the reverse complement.
CGTGTCGGTTTTGCCAGCGTTTGCATCGCTTGTCCCCGGATGGGCAGGAAAAGGGACAAGCGGACGGACAAGCGATGGTGCCGCGTCACTGGTGCCGGTTGCGGCCTGCCGCTCGTTTTCGCGCCGCCCGTCCAGTGGCAGCATCGGCAGTTTGTCCACGGCCCCGGCGATGTCCAGCAGCTTCGGGTCGGTGTACACATTGGCCGTCAACTTCGGGTCGCTGTGCCGCATGGCTTCCTGCGCGATCCGCAACGGGACGCCCCGCTTGGATAGGTGAGTGCCGAAGGTATGCCGCAAGGCGTGAACATCTACCGTCCGGTTCCTGTCATCGCGCTTGGGGATGCCGGCTGCCTGCAAGTCCCGATCCAAGATCTTGACCAAGCCATCCGGCACGTCGAACAGTGGCGTCGTTGGCGGCAGTCGCATTGGTACGGCCTGCCCGATATTCCGGCGTGCCGCTTCCTGTAGGGCAGCCAGCTTGTCCGCCAGCCATGCCCGAATGTCTGCCGACAAGTCTGCCCGCAGCGGGATTGTGTTGCCTTGGCGGTTCTTTTCGTCGGCGGCATTCAGTACGGCGGTTGCGGCTGGCCCGGCAAGGTCCAGTTGCCCGACAGTCAATGATGCCAGCTCTCCCTTGCGAAGCCCTGTCAGCAGTAACGCCTTGTAGATCAATGCCCGCTCCCGGCCCCGCAGTTGCACTCCGCGATATACTCAGGATGCTTGGCTAGTTTCTCCCGGCCCCGCTCAACAGCGGCGGCAATCGTATCGTGAGTCAGCCTGTGCCCGCGTCCAGGATGTTCGCTTCGGCTTCTCACCCTGCTTCGGTTCGATCTTCAGTGTCGGCCTACCGAAGTCTGCCAGCGGCGCAGCCGTGCCACGGTTAAAAGCCGCAGCATTTCGTCTTCCGTCAGAGCCCGGCGTTTGCGGCGGCAATCGGCCTTGGCATCGGCCTTCGGGACACTGGCGAAGGGATTGTCCAACAGCCGATTGTTCCGCTTGCACCAGTTAGCGAAGCCGACGCATGCTTCCCGGTATCCGTTGCGACTGCCTGCCGACATCCCTTCGGCCTGCCGATTCGCAAGCCACTTTTCCAACGCCGGCCCGTTCAGGTCCGCCAGCCGTCGGAAGTGGCTGTCTTTGGCCACTTGCTCAAGCCGCTGGCGGGTCGTCTTGACCCGATCCGAAGTAACGCCCTTGGCTGTCAGGTAGACGATGTAGGCGTCGATATGCTCGGACAGTGGCATTGTCTGATGGTCGGCAACGGCGTCCTGCGCCGGCGTCAGCACGTTCGCCTTGACCAGCTCTGCCCGGTTCCGAAGGTCCGTCATAACGGAATCGGCAGTAGTCCGCTGGCGGCATCCGGTGCCTACATGCTGTACAACACCAGCCCCGTTGCGGACCTTTGCCGCGAAGGTCGACGCCTGAAGCACAATGCGATGCGTCCCCGCGTTCTTGCCCTTCTTCGGCGTTGTCACCTTGGCGGTGCGATTCCGGCCCCGGCTGTCCGTCCAGCGGGCGAATTGCTGCCCGTCGCGGGTGAACAGCTCCGCCCCTTGGGGCAGCGGCTTCGTGTACGTTGGTTTCCGAATGCCCATTACTTGTCCCTTTCCTATTCGCCCTTGCGGGTGAACAACTCCGCGCCCGGCGGTATCGGCTTGGTGAAGGTTTCCTTGTAAACGGTGCCCATTACTCGCCCCTTTCAGTTCAACCCAAAACGGCGGCGCCAATTACGTCCCAGTGTCAGAATTGGCACGGTATCGCACTTGCCCCAGGCACCTTCCATAATGGTCCATGCCCTGTTAGGAGTCATTGTCTTAGTATTCAGAAGACGCCCAGTGCTAGTGCTTCCACTACACGCCAACAACGCGGATGCGTCATCAGTTCGTCGGTCCACATAGCGCAACGTCTGACGAAGGTTTCCGCTCGCTTGCTATTACCATACAGCGTGCCAGTCACTGCAATTGCCTTTCCCATATCGTGGCCAGGATCAGAACCATCGGCTTCCCATTCGTTCAGTTCCCAATCAAGCCAGTCTGGGATATTTGAAACGACGCGGTTTGCTGCACACGCTCCCGCCAAGCAGAACAGTACGGCCCTCGATGTCTGCGGCAGCGTGCAAGGCAGGAACGCTTCGCCCTTCGCGTTCACTACTGCAATGCGACTGAAATTCGGGCGCATGTCTATCTTGCGGAGGTCGCCGTACTGGCCATACATCCAGAGTACCAGGACATGCCCGGCTTCGTGGTAGGCGGTTTGGCGGCGCTGTTCAGGCGTTAGTGTTGGCATAAGTTTCATGACTTGTCCTTCCAGGTAGATACGATCCCGAAGTGTGCCGCCAGCTTGTCCGCCAGGTCCAGGCGTAACGACGTGTCGCCTCGCAGAAATTTCAGCAGGCTTACATGGGTAAGCCCGGTGGCACGGGCAACAGCCCGCAATGGTTCCCCTTCGCCCAATGCCTGTCTTAGCAGGTCGGTCATCGTTCCGCTTGTCTTGATTCGCTTGCTCATGGTAATTAAAGTTACCCTGTCTATGTCCCGTCGTCAAGTCGTTTCTTTGTTCTTGCGGCTTGGCATCTTTGCCAGCCGCGTACTGGTATCCATTCTGGATAGTGTGCAATAGCTGTTGCACCGTTGGTAACATGGAAACTGCACAAGCACTTGCGCAACAGTTGTTGCACACGTTAGGGCGGTCTGGCCGTCGCACAGATACGATAGCTGGACAGCCCCCGGTTGATGCCGCCCCGGTGGACTATCTCTAGCAGCCCGGCCCGCTCCAGTCGCCCAATGGATGAAGCTGACCGTCCGGCGGCAAACCCCAGCCCTCTTGGCGATATACCCTTGCCCCGTCTTGGCGATGCCGTCCCGGCTGTCTCGGAATAGTACAAGCCATACAGCCAGGTCCGCCCGGCCCAAGTCCTGCATTGTGCAATCAATGAACGTATTCAGTAACCCGAAGCGGTTGCGGGTGCTGTGCCGTCCCTTCCGCCTCTGGCGTGCCGGTAGGTGCTGTCGGTCGGTGTCTTCCATCGGCGGCAAGGTCGCGGTGCCTTCCAGGATTGGTGCGTTGGTGCTCATGCGTCACCGTCGCTTTCATCCGGTGCGGCCGGCGTGTGGCTCCACAGTGCCGCCAGGGCGGATTGCAGTTTGCCCGCGTCTGGCTTGTCGACTGGCTCAGTGAGGGTGAAGGATTGATGCCGCCGGTCAAACCGCATGGCCACGTCCCGCAGTCTCGCCGTGCCGGTCTTTCAAATACTTTAGCGTTATCCCGTCATCGTCTGGCCCGTCCGGTGTCAGGATGAAGGCACTATCAGCCCCGAATTCCAGCTCGGACGATTCGCGGAAGGATGCCAGGTTCAGCCCGTCGGCATAGCTGTTCCGCCCGCTCCTGTCCTTACTGCGGCCCACGGCGGATACGACTATCACCGCCACCCCGGCATCAGCGAATTGCCGCAAGTAGTTCATACACGCATCCACCGATCCGCGCTTGTCATTGTGCTCGCCCGGCGGCGGAATTCGTTGGATGTAATCCAGCAGGATCAGCTGCGCCCCGAAGGCGTCAGCGGCAGCCGCCACGTTCGCCAGGTCGAACGGCGGGCGCAGGAAGCAGAGCCGGTCGGCCAGTGCCGCCAGCGTGTTCATGCCTTGGTCGATACGTTCGGCGTGCTCCGCTCCCAATTGGCGGTAGCGAATGGCGGTCAGGTTCACGCCCGACAAGCGGGACAGCTGGCGGTCCAGCAGGATAGCGGGCGGCATTTCGATATTGCACACCAACGCCCGCAGTGTCGGTGTCAGCCTTAAGGCATCGGTCACGGCCTGCATCGTGAAGGCGGTCTTGCCCGCCCCCGGCGCTCCGCCGATCAGGTTCACCAGCCCCGGCCCAACTTCGATGCGGGACAGGCTCGCCCGCTCCGATTGGGTACAAGGTCGGTGCCTTGCCGGTTAAGAGGTCATCGCGCCAGTCTGTCCAGCACGTCGGCGGCAATCTGGAAGTTGCCCTTGGGGTTCATGCCGCACCCCCGTTTTCGTGCGACAGCCCGCATTCGATCTGCCGTCGCACTTCGGCAGGCGACAACCCGCTGTCCAAGGCGGTATCGGTCAGTATCGCATGTACCAGCGCGGGCGGACAGTGGAATTCCGCCAAGTTCGCAGCGGCAGAGAACAGCAGTCGGCCCCGGTCGCCCTCAGTGGCCCCGTCGCGGATGAAGTCCAGAGTTGCCCGGTTCAAGGTAGCCGTGCCGTCGGTGGCAGTCTGCCGCTGTGCCTTCGCTTCGGCCTGCTGGCGGCATCGCTCGGTTGCCTGTTGCCAGTCTGCGGCGGCGGTGTCGTTGCGGCCCGCTGGTGCTGGCAGGTCAAATGGTAGTGGCTCGGTTGCCATCTTCAGGATGGCAGCAACCGACAGGTGCAACATCTCATCCACCGTCAGCCGTCGCTTGTGAAGACCCGTCTTGGGGTGCCTGCTGTTGGGTGCTCGGAAAGCCCGCACCTTGTCGTAAACGCCTACATCGGTGGTGATCCCCACGACAGCGGCAAGTCCTTCGGCGAGCTGTCGGGCGATTCGGTGGAAGTCCGCCGACGGTTCCGGCTGCCATAGGGAAGTTGGCAAGCCGACGTGAAAACCCTTGCTACCCGAAAAGAACAGCAACAGGTCATCATCAGCCAGCCGGTAGCGTTCCAGAATGCCCACGGCAAGCCGTTTCCCGGCTTCCAGGGCAGCCGGAAGGTTGCCAGAAGCGTCTATGTCCAACCACAGCCAGGATGCCCAGCACGGCCCGGTGTAGCCCTTTGTGCTGCCGGTCTGGCCCAGCCAGTCGGCGAAGGCCTGCGGATAGGTGAAAGCGGATAGGTAGGCTTCCGAATCGACGCGGGCGCGATCGTCACAGCGGCAGTAGGCTGCGAAAGCGGCGGCGGCATCGACAAGCCGCCGCTCGCCATCGCATGCCCCTACGATTCGGTATCCATAGGAACAGGCGGTAGGGTTCATGCAACACCCCCTGCCGATCTGGCTTCCATTTGTGCCGGATCGAAGGTCGTATCGCCTTCCGCTTCAGGTTGTGCCGCTGCCCCCGGCAAGGTGCCGCCCCCGTCATTGAATGGCGACAGGGCGCAACCGGGTGCGAAGTCGTCATCGTCTACGGGGTCGATACCCAGCACCTCGAAGCTGCGGACGCGGTTGTACTCCGTGCCGTCGTCATCCTTCCGCAGTGCCACCTTGCACTTGGCGCGGATCCCCGGCGGCAATGGCCGTTCCAGCTGTTCCAGGGAAGTGATTCCGAGCTTGCCCAAGTCGCGTTTGGCCATCGGCAGGGCGGCGGCGGTCAACCAAACATCATGCCAGAATTGCCGTCCTTCGTATTCACCTTCCAGGACGCGGAAGGCGAGCTTGTAACCCGGCGTGCCGCTCTTGGCGGTAGACAGTTCCCCGCAGACGATACGGGCAATGTAGGTGCCAGCGGGCAACGGTGCGAAGTCCGTAGCGGCTTGCGTCTGGCCCCATGCTTGTGCAAGGCGGTCGCGGTCGCCACCTTGCAAGATGTCGGTAAGGCGTCTACTATTTGTCATAGTTAATTCGGTCCTTTCATATCAAAACCGACGGCGGCAACCGTCGGTTTTGCATTTGTGCCCAAGTCAAACAATGTGTCTTCTACTTCGGCGGGGGCCGGGTCTGGCGTATCAGGATGTGCTGCCAGCCAAGCTAGTGCCAGGTTTCGCCCCCCGAAGTAGTGGGGCGGTTCCCCAGTCAGTCGCCAGACCGCGATAATCGAAGCGTGCCGTTCTGGCCGTGCGGTTTTCGCGTAGCCGTCCAGGCGAATGATACCCAATCTGGCCAACAGCCCCGGCACAGCGCCCAAACATCGCGGGTCCAGGTCGGCGGGTAATTCGACAGCTGCCCGAACATCGTCAGCGGTGGCGGTACCATCCATCAGCAGTCGCCTCAGCAGCGCCCGGCGTCCCCGGTTGACGCAAGCTTCCCGGCGAGCTTCCAGTAGTTCCAGGGCGATGGCCTTGCGGCCTTCCCCTTCGGTCTGTCCCTGGTGGTCGGCTGTGGCGATCATCGGCCAGCCCTCCGTACTGCAGGGCAGTCGTCGGCGATCCACTGCAACACAGCCGCCCGGTTCCAGCGGACCAGCGCGCCAAGCTTCAGCGGCGCGGCATTCGGCCCGCATCAGATAGCCGGTAAACGTGCCGGGCGCGACAACCCAATAACGTCCCCACGGCCCCAACGTCCAACAGTTCCGCGTTTACGACCGGTCGCGGTTCCGGCCCGACGGTGCGCCCGTCGGTGGCGTTCGTAGTTGCCTGCATAGTGCAGCTTCCGATCTACGGTTCGCAGACGTGTCAACGTGCTATTGCCGTTGTCATCACACGTCCCACACAGACACTTTAGGGACGTGACTGCCGACGTGACCGCTTTGTGTAATATATGCGGGGGTAAATGCGGGGTTCGGAATTCAAATGCGGGGGTAGATGGGGGACTACCCCGCATTTGATGCATTCACTTGCGGGGGTGAACTTTCAGGATAGCCCGGAGGATATCGGCGTACTTTGAGTTGTTGCGTGGCTTGTACGCTACCGTCTGAAACATCTTATCGATTTGGACACTAGAGAAAGCCTCGTTCCTGCCGGGAATAGGGACGTTGGCCTCTTTTGCCCAGCGGTTCAAGGTGTCATCGGATGGACCTTTGACAGTCTTGCCCTTACCAGTCTTGGCTTGTTTCTCGACAAGTTCGCGCAAACTCCTTCTAGTCATCGACGGAAGATGCTGGCCGCTGTCGGGCTTCTGACCCGTCGCCAATTCCTTCGCCTTCTGGGCTGCCGTCGCCGCACCGGCGGATTCGCTCGCAGCAGATTCCGGCGCGGGTTGTGCGGCTTGGAGTTTCTCAAGCACTTTGGGCAGCACAGTTGCAACCTGATATCGGATCGGGTCCGTAACTACAACATCTCCCGGTCCGTTCGACCGCAACGAATCGAGATAAAGTTCGTCCGCTGTTTGCTCGTCCGCCGGTATCTGGTCTGCCGGAATCACGGTAAACCGCAGTGGATGCCAGCCGAACAGTCTCTCGTCGTGCCACTTGCTGAATACCTTCGTCAGATCGTCGCAGCAGACCTGCATATGCGTCCGACCGACGTATATCCTTGGTGATGGGGACAACCAAGCGAACCTCTTCAGCGGTTCAGTAAGCCATCCGGCAGGCTTCGGCGATCTTGCACCCAGGCGTTCGGGGGTCTTTCCGGCGATACGGCTTCCGCTGCTCCCCGGTAAAAATGTCCAGCCTGTAATAGGTCCCCGGCTTATGGTCTTCCTCCCATTGGGCTTCGAGTTTGTTCTGTTGTGCCATCTGCTCGGCGTAAAACATGCGCTCTGCTGGATTCAGGCCGATTGACAGCCGCAATCTACAGGCTTGCTCCCACGACAATCCCAGTTGCTTGAGTTTGTCCAGCTCCTCATCCAGGATGCGGGAGCGACGAAGTGGGGTACGTTTGAACCCACAAGGCTTCTGTTCGTTCCCAGAAACAGGGTCTTGAGCGGTGAACAGATATGGTTCTTGAACCTCCTCCCAAACCAGCATGCCTTCCTCTTCCAGCCTTCGCTGTCGCTTTCGGTTTCGGGCGAAGTAGGCGGGTGTGTCCTCTGGCTTCGCAGCCGCGCTGCCGCAGCCTTGTTCGCCCTTCGCCGGTCGCGAATGCGTGTCCACGCTTCGCCGGGAATGCGTTTGCCATCCTTGTCCTTCGGTCGGAGCTGTTCACAGCAGAACGCCTCAATCTGTTCATGGATGGTCGCATCGTCCACGTCATCGAAGTCTGCAAAAGGGAAGCCGTCAGCGAAACCCTTCCATGTGCGCACGAAGATCAAATATCCAGGCATGGTGCCTACCTCATAAGAACGGGTCGGGCCGACACAGCATCAGACGGCAGGCGGCTGTGCCGGGTCCGCTTGGCAGCTTACAGGGCCGCCGCCCCATTGCCGCCAGTTTATCGCTTGCGGCCGATGCTGCCCAGCAGGTCTTACCCGAAGCGGTAAGTGTTTGCTGTTGGTGAAGATATGCGTCCGTGGCGCAATGCTGTAACTTTCTGGCGAGTAAAAAGGCCCGACCGTGGCAGCCGGGCCTGTGATGCGATCCTTGTCGACAGCGACCTACTCGCCGTACACTTGTGAAACCATAGATGTTATGCAAGAATGACACGTCGTTAAATCTGGCGGGCAATCGGGATCATCCGTCCCAAATTCGCCGCAACCCCATTGATAATTACCTTCTTCGGTCATCTCTAGCTGTAGCATCGGAACGGCTGCCTCATATCCACTTTGCCTATACCCATCTATCACCATGAGGTCATACAAAATATCTGCGTCCGCCTTATATGGACATACCGCTCTCAATGTGTCGTTAACTGCAAGACGAGCACTATCATCCGTAGGAGTGTTAGGCGGACACCCACCAGCCGCCATCCCAAGAACCAGGCCTAATGATATCAGTACGGCATACTTCATGATGCAACCTCCTATTTTAGATACGTCTCGAACTGAGTCTACGGCTTCAGTTTCTCAGCACATCGTATCGCCCAAGGGCAACTGCCAGATCATCAGGGTCGACGCGCGGAGTTTTCAGCGGATTTTTTGTGAGGAAGCCTATTGCTGTTCCGTTCTGTATAATCAGCGGCGGTGAGTTCGTGTAAGCGTTATATGGGCTGTACATCGCGTACGCACTACCGTATGTGCCATAGCTCATTCCAAATTGAGTTTAGACCGTACTTGCTGCCATAGGTGCCATACGGATTTGCTAGACTGTCCGAGTCGAATGCATTAGTAGAGATCACCCCCAAGGGCTGGCCATCCTGTGCCACCACAATGCAGTCAGCCGGAGTAGGCAAGGGTGTTGGATTGGACGCCGTAAACAGTGCGATGAAGTAGGTATCCCTCGCAAGTACAACATCCATTTGAAGGTCGGTGCTAATAAGACGCCCGTCAATCGCGTACCACCCACTGAACACCCAGTTGTTGGCGGGCACAGCAGTAACACGGACGGACGTACCGCTAGTGTAGGTATATCCAGTACCTGCGGGCGTGCCGATCGGATTGGCAAACAGACTACCATTGCCAACGATCAAACTGTCGAGGGTAACTAGGTCCGGATTGGTGATAGTGAAGCATGCCTTTATGGACACGTCGCTATCCAGTGTAACATTCAGCGGAGATTGCGATCCGCTGGCGCTTCCTTCCCAATGATCAAATTGCCAGCCATCCCCAGCCGCAGGAGTCAGATCCAACCGCGTACCTTCATCGTACAGGCCGGCCCCTGGCGTTACCGTGCCAGATCCGTCCAAACTGATAGAAAGTAGATGCTGCCTTGTAAACTGCGCCGATACAACGTCGCTCGGCTGTCCGTTCGTTACAGCAATCGCCTTGAGGATCGTTGTTGTCTCTAGGTGCACCGGCTCAGAATAGATGTCTCCGTTGTCGGTACTTGGATCAGTTCCGTCAGTCGTGTAGTAGATTGTGGCGTCCTGCGCCGCACTGACGATCGTAACGTCTTGTGGGATGGAGAAACTCCCGCCGCTCGGCGTGAAGGTAGGTGCGGATACCTCGGAGGCCGTACTGTTGTCCACCGGCGATGGACAGCCTCCCAATGTCACTACCAGGAACCCGATGCTGAGGGCGGGGAGTAATCCACGCCTCATGGTGTACAACTCCCTTAGAATGTGTTGCACTCCAAGCCCGGCAAACATGGTGTACCGCATCGCATGACCTCCTCTGTAATTAGCACTACCGCCCGTTTCAGCCGCCCAAGAGACTTTCTCGCCCCTGAATAAGTCAGCGAAGGCAGGCGGGATTGCGGTTCGTTCCAACCATAAAAATGGAGCGGAAACCGAACGCCGCTCCCACCAGAGGCACCGCAAAGCGCCTTGCAGAAAACGGAGACCGGCTCCGCCCCATGCGGGGCGGTCCGGGTCTTCCGAGTCTCTGCGCCTGTGAAAATTCGCGGTTTTCTGGTGGGACAGCAGAACCCTAGACCGAATTCAGTGGTTGTCTTCTACCACTTAGGGTTTTACATCAACCATTCTCCATTAGGACCTTGCCGGCGAGCCACACGCCCGCCGGCGCTGTCACAATGTTTGCGTACCCAAAAACTGAACGGACCAAGGGCCAGCCAAACAACCTAGCGAAATCGTTACTGGCCGCATGACGCGACCTTCCTTGTAAGACATGCCCCTGCCGAAACTGCCTGCACGGGCCAGTTTCCAACCGACGGCAATCGGTGTCAAGCACTTAGGTCACGTGCGGACGGGAGAAAAACACATCGCGCGTCCGCGAACATAGACGCGATACAAGAACGGTTCGTCGGCCGACATTACTTAACTAGGCAAGATTGTTTACGAATGTTTAAGATATGCCTCTTCTTCGGGCTCGACGGCGCGTAACATCTTTCCTTGACGGTACTTACAAACGTTCACCGCATGATGAAACCTTTTCATGTGCCTGCTTTTTCGCTCGGCGATGCGAGTTTCGGGCGTCTGGTATCAGTATTGGCTCGGCCTGATAGACCAACACGCTAACCACTCTGTTTTTCGGGGCAGGGACTCAAGTTCTTCAAGCCTCCAGTGTTGGCAAAAAAAGGTCTGACGGGAGGCAGCGGGGTTAAGTAATGCGCGTACCCGCTCGGAAAAGGGTGCGGGGGTCGGCCAAAAAAGCAGCCAGGAAGTGCCACCCCAGTCAATCCGTGACAACTTGGCCTGTTGTACGCATCTTCGAGCCTGCTGTTGTGCCCGGGCACTTCGGCGGGCCGGAGTGCCCATCCAATCGGCGTTGCTGCCTGTCGCAGGGCGTAGCGGCATTACCCAGCCGCTCCGCTGCCCGCTCCAATCGGCGAAGGTGGTACAGCAACACTCGCCATTCCCGGATGGATGAATCGCCGTACGGCAATGCCTGCTCGACTTGCTCACGAACGATCCGCAGTGCTGGCCCGATACTGGCTGCCACCAGCAACCCGGCAATGCCGGTCGTGTTGGAGTGTCTTCGCTTTCTCATTGGCTCGCCCCCTCGGCCCTGCCGGCCATCAGCCGGCGTACGGCTTCGGCCTTCTCTGCCGGCGTCAGCGGCAGCTGAGCAATCATCGCCAGGGCGGCCGCGAAGCCGGTATCGGACGCGCCGGAATCAAGCTTGTTTTGGGCTTCGTTGGCTGTTTCGGGACAAGCAGACGGACAAGCGGAAGCCTGCCCTTCGGTAAGTGCTGATTCTGGCGTATCTTGCAACTCTGGTCCTTGCGTTCGGGACGCAGAGGTCGAAGGTTCAAATCCTTTCGCCCCGAGTGAAAAGGCTCCGGCAGTGCCGGAGCCTTTTCACTAGAGCAGGAGAAAGTGGAGAGTAGAAAGTAGAAACAACCTGAACGACCACGACGCGGGTCTTCAGACTCCTACACGAAAAACCTTTCTCCTGCGGTCTCCTCTCTACTTTCTACTTTCTGCCGTTCCGCGGAGCGCAACCATGGCCTTCGCCTTCGAGAAACTCATCGTCTATCAGAAGGCAGTTGACTTCGCCGATCAAACTACGTGCCTGACGGGGCGGTTTCCTCGCGGCTTCTATTTCCTGGCCGACCAACTGAATCGCGCATCACTTTCGATTGCCGCCAACATCGCCGAAGGCAATGGCCGGTTCACCAAAGCGGACCGCCGCAACTTCTTTACGATCGCTCGCGGGTCGGTCCAGGAATGCGTGCCGCTGCTGGAGGTCGCCAGACGCCGCGGGTTTGTCGACGAGTGCCGGCATCAGCAGCTTCGAGCATCACTGGAGGAGATCGCCAAGATGATCAGCGGGCTGATCAACGGGATGGAGAAGCGAGAGGCTTGAACGCGGTCGCGATGGCGAGGAATACATATGGTGTCGCCGGATATTGGCGCCGGATATTGAGAAACAGCCTGAACATCCACGGCGCGGGGCTTAAGGTTCCTGCACGTAATGCCTTTCTCCTGCGGTCTCCTTTCTACCCTCTGCTTTCGGCTGTTTTGCGCAGGGCGACCGGCTTTCGTCTTGCGCAACAACAGCCTATGATCCATCACCATGGATGGCAGGCGATGAAAGGAGGGTATCAGCATGAGTCGACAGCGAGCGGCTCTGGCTCGGATCGTGCCTGATCTTTGCCACAGGTATCCTGGCTGCGGGATTCTTGTCTTCGGAAGTGTTGCCCGTGGCCAGGAGCGACCGGATTCGGATCTGGACGTGATGGTTGTATGCGAAGGAGATGCCCCGCTCAAATGGGATCCTGGCGCGGCCATTGGTGAGCGGGATATCAACATAGATCTAGCCGTCTTCCCCGAAGCCACCCTGCAAAGACTTGCCGAAACCAAGTGGTTTATCTTCTGGGAACTCTCCCAGGCTCAAGTAGTCCACGATCCAACCGGCATCGCCGAGCGCAATCGAGACTGCGCTACGAAGGCGATTCACCGAGCATCCTGAGGTGATGCGGGTGTGGGAAGAACTAATGGCTGCTGTCAGCCGCAGCAAAAAGGAGCCGGGCATCGAACTGCCTTACGGGGGACGCGACGGCGTGGAGAAGCACCTGGAAAGGCTTTTGGCGGCCCAGACAGACAGTGAAGGCCGATGATAGCAGGCCGGGTGCAGGCGAAGACCCAGGACGGTCCTGCGCAGGGAAGCCCTGGTACGCGTAACCTCGCATGGCCTTGCCCACCCTGACGATGTCCAGCTTGGCGGCATGCGGAAAGCTTTCGACGTACGATCGAACGTGAGCCGCCGGTTCAAGGCTCTGCCAGTCGCCCTGATAACGGCGTTCAAGTTCACGAACTCGGCAGAAGTCGGTGCGGCCAGTTCCGCCTACGTCCTGAAGCCTCGACCGATATGCTGACTCCAGAGCAAGCTGCGGACGACGCAGATGACTTTCTCACCGCCGAGTTGTCGGAGCGGCTGACCGATGGGCCGGTGGCAGTGATATCCCACGAAAGCTTCGGGGCTTGAGGCTCCTTACGCAAGTAATGACCCACGGCGATTGGCTGCTTGCGCAAAAATGTGCTGAGCCCGACAGATCCCGCCGCTTCCTGTCACCGGTGCGTTTCAATGGAAATTCGTACACAATATAGTAACATGCATTCTCAGATGTCTTGAGAAAGGGTAAAACACCTATGGCTGCTCATATGCGCAAGCTTGACCGAAGGACCGATTTCGGGGCTATTCACGATTTTCTCGTCGAGCTCTATGAACCTGATAACCGCGATGGCAACTGGTTTGGGGCCATCTGGGAATACGCCTATACCCATGGATGGTTCGACGACTCGGCGGCAGGGCGTATCGCGATCTGGGAAGAAGACGGGCGGATTGTGGCTGTGGCCAGTTACGAGCTATGGCTGGGCGAGGCCTTCCTGAACACTCGGCCTGATTGTGCCCATCTCAAGCCGGAGATGCTCCTGCATGCGGAGAGCCACCTCGCCGCCTTGGATGGCGAGGGCGTACCTCGCCTGAAGGTATTCGTCAACGACTTTGACAAGGAGTTCGAGCAGGTTGTGCGAGGCGCGGGTACATCAGGCAGCCCGGTTCGGATCGGCCGATGTCACAGTTGAAGATTCCCAACTCGTTTCCGCCTATCCACATGCCCGAGGGTTTTCGACTGCTCAGCCTGGCTGACGATAACGACCTGGACAAGATCGTCCGCGTACTGCACCGGGGGTTCGACCATCCCGGCGAGCCAGCCGACGATGCCGTTACGGGCGTGCGGAAGATGCAGACAGGGCCTCACTTTCGGCCGGACCTGACGATGGTTGTGGCCACAGAGAGCGGGCGGTTCGTAACATACGCCGGCACGTGGTATGACTCGACGAACCGATTCGCTTACGTGGAACCAGTTGCAACCGATCCTGACTTCCGGCGACGTGGGCTGGGACGGGCCGCTGTGCTCGAAGGCATTCTGCGGTGCCGGCAGGAGGGAGCAACAGTAGCCTATGTGGCGACCACCAAACCGTTTTACCTTTCGTTCGGGTTTCGGCATCTGTACACGGCGAACTGCTGGGTGAGACGATTCAACGCTTCCGGCTTGACGGCATAGAGGCTGTACCAAGCCGTTCGGGTAGTGCGGAACTGCGGCCGCAGGCCATTCTCCAACAGGCGGCAGGATCAGACGGCAGAGACTGCTTGAACCATCACAGTATCAGCATATGAAGGGCAGATCCGGAAGGGATCGGCAAAAAAGTCTCCCCGGGCTGATCGATGACATGAACAATCGCCTTTTGACTCTCTTGAGCACTGGTTCGCGCTGGCCAGGCAGAGCAATAATGGCATCTCATTCCTGGCAAACGCAGGTTCTGGAGCGCCGAGCAGAAGGCCGTGGTATGGACCACGGTATTGCTTTCGTGCATCACTTGCACTTGGCGCGTGACCGCCACGCGTCAGGTGCATCAATACAGCTGACGCAGCAGATGACAGGGCTCAGCCTCGCCCGCCGATGGCCGCCCCCGATTGCCGGCTGTTTTGACGGCACTTGCCTCGCCTGGGCTTGAAAACCGGCCCTGATGCCATAGCAGAGAGGGTTAAGGCCCTCAAAGGTCGAGAACCGTCAAGCAGGTCCAGATGCCCAAGGGCACGTTTGCGACTCGGTTCGACTGCCCGAAAATACGAGCCTTGCCAACCCAATAGAGCTCCCTGATGGCGCCGTCGGACCCCCGAGCATGAAGCGGTGGTATGCACCAAACCGTTGATTCTGCGCATCAGCCTGTCCTGGCTGTCGTCAGCGCGCGACAACCATAGGTTGCCATAACTGATTAGCAGAAAATGACCTACCCGCGCCCTCCGCAATAACCCGCCATTGGCACGGCAATTGCTTGTTTGATCGATGGGATATGTCAGTGCATTGTTGTCGGACCGCCGCAGAACAATACACGCGACATCCGGTATCGGGACGTCGAAGACCATGGGAGGTTGGAAAATGCGATTTTATCAGGTGGTTTTGATTGGGTTAGTCCTGGCTGTCGCCGCGTCCGTGCAAGCGTCGCCGATCGTCGATGTGCGCATCGACTTCGGTAACAAGGCGGCTCCAAGCGGCAACTGGAACATTGTCTCCTCGGAAGGGGGGCCTGTAGCAGCCGTTGATTACAACACGGGCGCTACCGCCGGAACCATCACATATAAGTTGGGGCACGGCGGAAGTGGATCTTTGAACAACGACTCAAACGTAAACTGGAACACCGCCAATGCCGGCCCGTCGTGGCTGGACTCCTCACTAAACGCGGCGAAGGATGCGATGAAGGGCAGCAACGCCGTCGGCTGGCAGCTCGACTTTCAGCGGCCTGGATCCGAACCAGCTGTACGACGTCGAGGTGGTCAGCAGCTTTTACACAGACGGTTATGTAGGCAGCTTGCCTTGCTCGGCGGTCGGCGATACGACGGTCACGTACCAGTGGTCACCCAACGCGGACGGTTATCAGGCTGGCAACTGGCTTTCCTGGCTCCAGTTCAAGCCGGCGGCGGACGGGACGATCGCGATCAGCGCCAAATCCGGTGTGGGCAGTCATTGCGGCGTTATTAATGCGGCCCGGCTGGTCGCCACTCCCGAGCCGACGACGCTGCTGCTGGCGGGCCTGGGCCTGGTGGGCCTGCTCCGCCGTAAGCACTAGAATAGATGGTCAGGCACCACGAACGGTGCAATAACCTGGATGATTACTGCTACGGGCGCTGGCAGCGATGTCAGCGTCCGTTCTTATGGGCCTGAGCAATCTCGCGGCGCGCACAGGAGCAGGGACATCTGTTGGCCGCTGTCAAACTGGTCGCTGTCAGCGATGCTGAGGCGGGCGAGGTCGATTTGACGGCGGGAGAACTGGTGGCCGACCTCCAGGCAACACTGCCCGCAGCTGCCCAGTCATGACGCCGCGATCACCATTGCGTTCAACCAGCCATAGGTGCGGAACCTCGTTAGCCCGAATATTTCATCAAAATCAGTGGATTGGCTATGGCGCGAAGCCCTTACTGTCGGGTATAAAAGGAGTTACGAAGGCTTCTTCCTACCCAACAATAAGGGACTTCACATGACAGACTGTACCACAGAACCACTGCTGTTTTCCAGCCTGCCGCGCCAGCGAGTTGTCGCCGACTTCGCCGGGGGCACCCTTACCAGCGACAGCGGCTTGTTGCTGCTGCGAGAGGTCAATCGGCGCACCCGGCTCATCGAGGCCATTACCGCAGCCCTGGCGGATCCGCGCGACCCAGCCCGGATCACCCACCAGATGCAGACGCTGCTGACCCAGCGGATCTTCGGCCTGGCTGGCGGCTACGAGGATCTCAACGATCAACAGACCCTGCGGCACGACCCGCTGCTGGCGGTGCTGGCTGAGCAGCGGCCCGACGCGGACCAACCTCTGGCGAGTCCGCCGACACTCTGTCGCCTGGAGAACACCATCGACCGGGCCAGTCTCTGGCGATTCGCCGGCGTGTTCGTCGAACAGTTCATCGCCTCACACGAGACGCCGCCTACGGAACTGGTCCTGGACTTCGATGCCACCGACGCCCGGCTGCACGGCATGCAGGAAGGCCGCTTCTTCCACGGCTACTATGGCGACTACTGCTACCTGCCGCTGTACGTCTTCTGCGGGGATCAACTGCTGGCCGCGTACCTGCGGCCGTCCAAGATCGACGCCGCCAGGCACAGCCGGGCGATCTTGCGGCTGCTGGTAAATCGGTTGCGGCGGGTGTGGCCGAAGGTCAAGATCGTCTTTCGTGCCGACAGCGGCTTCTGCCGTTGGAAACTGCTGCGTTGGTGCGATCGGCACGATGTACAGTACGTCGTCGGCCTGGCCAGAAACAGCGTTTTGCAGGGGCTGCTGGCCGATACGATGGACAAGGCCGCCGAGCAGTTTGAGGCGACCCAACGCAAGCAGCGGCTCTTCTGCGAGTTCCAGTACGCCGCCGGCACCTGGGACAGGCCCCGGCGGATCATCGGCAAGGCCGAGCACAGCAGCCGGGGCGCCAATCCTCGTTTTATTGTAACGAATCGACCGGGCGATCCCCGGGCGTTGTACGACGAGGTGTACTGCCAGCGGGGCGAGATGGAGAACCGCATCAAGGAACAGCAACTGGACCTGTTCGCCGATCGGGTCAGTTGCCGGAAGTTCCAGGCCAACCAGTTCCGGCTGCTGCTGGCCGCGGCGGGTTATGTCCTGGTCGAGAGCCTTCGCCGTCTGGGCCTGGCGGAAACGGAGTTGGCCCAGGCCCAAGCCGGCACAATCCGGCTGAAACTGTTCAAGGTGGCGGCGCGGGTGGTGGTCAGTGTGCGACGGGTGGTACTGCATCTGGCCAGCGGCTATCCACTGCAAGACCTCTTCCGCCAGATCCTGCGTCGGCTGCAGAGCCGCGAGCCTGCCACCACTTCCAGCGGATAACCCGTCGGGAACCCGGCGGCCGGCTGTGGGGGAAAGGGGGCAGTCCTGCGCCGCAGGAGGCCCCATGCCTTCGGCGACCGCCATCGACCGGTCAATATGCTGCCCGATCAAACCTCATCGTGCTGATGAAATATCCGGGTTAGACTCCGTCCCGAAAACGGCCCGCGGCAATTCCAATAGAGGGATTCTCCCAGTACAATCCGGCTTGATCAGGTCGCCCACCTCACAGAAAGCAGGAGGCGTTCTATGCACGAAACAAGGATGTTGCTCGTGAGTGTTGCTTTGTTTGCCGTAGCCGGCTGCGCTGCCAGTCCGCATACTCCAAAGGGGCTCTCAAGGCTGGCGGGCTGGCACGGCGAGGCTCCCAACGGGGCTGGGACCTTCCATTTCATCGTCGTCTCCGACCGCACGGGCGGCCATGAGGAGGGAGCTTGGGCCAAGGCGATCGCCGACATTGATCGTCTCAAGCCCGACTTTGTCATGTGCGTGGGGGATCTTGTCGAAGGCTACAACGATGATGAGGCCGTCATGCAACAGGAGTGGGACGAGTTCGAGGCCATCACCCGGCAGCTCGACGCCCCCTTCTTCTACTGTGCCGGCAATCACGACGTCACCGACCCTGTGCCGCGGAAGGTTTACACCAAGCGGCACGGCGTGGGGGGACGGACGTACTATTCCTTCAACTATCGCCGCTGCCACTTCGTCGTACTGGACAGCGAGGCCATCGTCGACAGCCGTAAGGCCATCGCCGATGCCCAGTGGCAATGGCTGACCAGGGACCTGACTGGCGCCCGTGATGCCGAGCATGTGTTTCTCTTCTACCACCACCCGATCCATGACCGGCCAGGGTGGGCGAGGTTGCGGGCGATGCTGGACCCGGCCAAGACGACGATCTTCAACGGCCACTGGCACGAGCTGAGCTACGACATTGAGGATGGGGTCCCCTACTTCATTCTGTCATCGACCTCCGCGAAAACTGGCAACGATCGCAAGACCGGCCAGTTCTCGTCGTTCGCCAACGTCGTGGTCGATCATGGCCAGCCGACCGTCTCGATTATTCCCGTCGGCGAGGTGCTGCCGTACAACTTCATCGACAGGCACCTTCAGGACATTGTCGAGGCCATGACGGCCGGAGCCGAACTCAGCCCCGTCACCAAAGACGGCACGAAGACAAGATTGCGACTGGTGGGCCCCACGGAAGGCACTGCGACGGTCACGCTGGCCTGGACAGCCAAAGACGGCTGGTTCGCAGGCGGCGTACCCGCCCCCGAGACCCTCACTCTCACGGCTGGAGCCGTTGTCAGTCGCGATTACCGACTGAGTGCCACCAAGCCGCAGACGCAAGATCCGGTTGTAGCGGTGACGTACAAGCTCGAACTGACAGGCAAGACCGCGCAAGGCACGGCCAAAATGAGACTGCCGGTTATCGCCACGCTTGATGTCCACCGGGTAAGCGGAATCAGCATCGATGGAGACCTGGCGGACTGGTCCAGTGTGCCCGGAGTAACGACCAACACGCGTAGCCGAGTCACGTATCATCCTGATGCCTGGAGCGGCCCGGCTGATGCAGCGATGACGACGCGTCTGGGCTATGACGAGAGGAATCTCTACCTGGCCTTCGAGGTCAGCGACGATGCGATCGTGACCAAGGGCAGGAACGACTGGGACAGGGACGGCCTGGAGATCTTCTGGGACCCGAGGAGTGAGAAGCAACGGTCGGGACTGTTTGAAGGGCCTTGCCGGCAGATCATCATCGCCGCTCCCGGGGCCTCCGGTCCGTCGAAGATGGCGATCTATCCAGCCGACTCCATTCCGCAATCGTCCATCAATACGGTATGCGTTCGCCGACCGGGCGGATACGTCGTCGAGATTGCGATTCCGTTCAGCGCCGTCGGCCGGGGGTTCCAGCCGAGTCCCGGCGCGAACCTTTACTTTGAAGCCATCCTCGACGACAAGGACCCGGGCGGTGACCGCGGGGTTCTGAGCGAGCTGGTTCTGTCCGGCGATGACAACGCCAGTCGACGGACGGTCGGCTATGGCCGGTTGACGTTTCAGCCGTAAAGGAAGTCTGTACGCAACGTGGCAAGGGCAGTGTGCGCGTTCGTCCGGCGCCCTCCCATCGCCATGGGCTCGCTTGAACATAGTGCCACGGTGGAGATTCTGCCGTCCCTGCCGGGACTGGTTTTTTTGAATAACCAAGTGTTCTCAGGACTTGCGCCGAGACTGCGGCGTCAGGACCACCCTACATGCCACTGGCATCGGCCAGCATCGTGCTCAGACGGTGCTGGAGATTGCGGAGCTGCTTGGCGTGCAAAGGACTGCGGCTGGTTGCGGCCGTTGCCCCGAGTTGGATCCTTCTGGCATGCAGATTGATCTGCTCGGCCGCCTGGTCGCAGGTCTTCAGCCAGCGATGCAGCAACGCATCGGAAGGGTAGCCCGTGTAAACGGCACAGATCCGCAGCAGGTGATTCGGCAGAGGGCGCCCGAGCCGCCAGAGACTCGTCGCCTCGATCCGGCCGTCCGCCTGGATGACCAGGTGTGACTCCGGCACGTCAGCCGGTTTGCCGGAATCCTGGGCAGCCAATACGAGTTGCACGTTTCTCCAACGGGCAGGGGGCATCGATGCCAGTACTGGCATCGGGGTTGTCGACCGGTCCGCCCTCGCCGACGGGTGGGCCCGCAGGGCAACCGTCCAAGGCTCCACCAGACTCAATACCACTGTCAGTGCCGTCATCGCGGCCATCAGGTAGGCCAGCGTCTTGATCGTACGTGCGGATGCCATCGCGTGTCCTGAAACTGCTAGTCAATCCGTTGAAAACCGGGCGTCGCTCCCTGCCAGCCCCGTCAGTACTGTCAGCCCCTTTGGTTTGTTCGATGGGGAACTTCTGCATATCTTCATCGGCTGAAAGCGGTCCGACGGTTCTGCAAATTTACCATTCTTTGACACTCAGCACCAACATTAGTGGGACACTTTTCGCTGCGTCCGCTAAAACGTTCAACGAAGCACGAACCGTCAGAGTGACACATTCTGATCGCACGCGGTCCGGACGGCTGGAAATCCACCCGCTGACCGCCTTACAATGTGCCCGGGTCGATAACATTACCTCGATAGAGCAGAGTACGATGATAAAGACAGTGCTGGTTCTGGGACCTGCCGGCGCGGGCAAGACGTCCCTGATTCGCATGCTGGCTGACGAGCACCCGGATCATCATTGGCACCTGGTCCGGCTCGAGCCCAACGAAGACGGCTCGCCGACACAGACGCTGCGGGTAACCACCGATGACTGGGCAGGCCTGTGGCATGTTCGCTACGGACGACAGGACATCCTGGACGCCTTGCCGGAGGTAGTCGAACGCATCACGAGCGAATCGCAGAGATCCCAAACGGTAATCGCTTTTGAATCCCCTCCCGATGCGCTGATCCGCCACGCAATAAGTTTTGACATGCGCGTGTTCGTGATGCCGCCGATCATCGATGACGGCACCGTCTTCCGGAATGTGAAGGAGAGCAGGCACGCCCTGCAGGAGATCCTGCAGGACTCGCTGGCCTTCAGCGTGGGCACCTTGACGGGCGAATCGGGTATCGACGATGCTGATCCGGACGGTGCAGGCAGAGCGGTTGCCTCTCCCGCCCAATCAGCCGATGACTGCGAGTTGAACGAAGCGCAGGTCCGCCAGTTCCTGGCGTGCCCCCTTGGCAACGAGCTGGCAGCCCGTGTGCACCTTCAGCCAGCCTTCAAGGGCCTTGCCGATGCCGACCTCGTCGTGTTGAACGCCGCGGCAGGAGAGTGCCTGCACGAGTCGGACACCTGCTGGCACAGGATCCAGGCCCTGCTGGGCAAGATGGGCAGGCAACCGCCCCGCCAGCCACTGACCTACGTCTGCGACCTGTCGGACACCAGCGACCCATGCGTCGTGCGAATCCTTCGCCGCATGGGCGATCTGCTGTGTCGGGTGTGAGGGCCGATTCGCGTAACGGCCAGTTGCCACCGGCGCCGGATGCCGGTAAAAGACGCATCAGGTGCGGTTCCTCGTGAGTGGTCTTCGTCTATATGTCCTTACTGGAGGGTTATCCGTGCGCAGATACCGCGGCATGTTGGCATTGTCGTGCATAGGCGTGATGTGCTGGGCGACGGGATGCGTTTCGCAGACCGAGCATGACGCTACACTCCGTGCAAACCTCCAGATGCAGGACAAACTCGGCTCCAGCCGTGCAGAACGCGTCAAAGCTCGCACGCGGGTTGCCATGTTGCGACAGGAAATCCTTCAGGCGCGACAGGCCCAGCAGGCGGCCCAGGACAAGATCGATTCGATGGGGCGGCAGATCGACGCCCTGCATGGCCAACTGGACGTCCAGGCCGAGGCCATCAACCGAATGCAGAAGGGCGCGCCGCAAACACAGGTGACTGTCTCGCTCTCGCCTGACACCCTCAACAAGATCATCCGGCGAGTGCAGGACCTGACCGAAGAGGTCAGCCGGCTGCGCAGCCAGAACAACAAACTCCAGTACGATCTGAAAATCCGTGCGGCGGCGAAGGAGGTCGCCGTCCTGACGGCGGAAACCGCCAAACTGAAGGGCGGCCCGGCGGGAGAGACGGCGCACGCCTTTTCGGCCGCCTCCTCAGCCCCGCAGGTTACCGAGAACCATCCACCAGCAACACAGGCCACACGATGATGAGGGGCCTCGGCTACGAACGATCGTCTACCCATTCATCTTCGTCGGGACCTTCAGGAACTTCGGGTGCGAGCTGATGACCTTGCCGTCCGGCCGCTCAAACTCGACGATCACCATGATCTCCCTGTTGAGCACATCGAGATTCTTAGGCCACTGCAACAAGAGCATGTAGCCCACTCCGAACACCGTCCGCCGGTGTGAACGAAACGGCATGGCTTGCGCAGGATTGAGCCGCCACGTATGCACCAGCGGCCGGGTCTCCCTGCCGTCGGGCTCGCGATCGACCCGGTACATCCGCACGACGATGGTCCCATCCGCGAAGACCCCCCTCTCGGTCTTGTTGTCGATGAGATAAAGAGACTGGACAGCGAAGCCCTGCGGCCGGGGATCTGCCGGGTCGAACTGCAGCCAGGGAAAGATATTGAAAGAGGGATGGACCAGCCCGATGTTGCCCGAGAGTTTGGCGTTCTCGACCTCCGGGACTGTCATCATGGTCTTGCGGTAATCCGCCGTCATCTGATCGTTTTGCATCGGGGTCGCAGCACAGCCAGCCAGAAGACCCAACAGAACCACAACCGGCGACAGGCTCAGCAGTTTGGCAGCACTCACAGGAAGACCCCTCCCACATAATCAGGACAACCTAAAGCCACGGTGACGTTACCCCGTCACCGCAGTCACCAACAACTCAACAATAACGACAAGGCGTCAGCCGAAACGGACGCGTTCAATCCAGGAACATCAGGGACCGATCACATCACCGTACCGCTGTCATTTCCGCAGTCCCGCAGGGCCGGGGGCGACAGGCGAACCCATACGGGCATACCGCAATGGACAGCACGCCACCTGCCCCGGCCGGGGACGCATTATCGTCGCTGTTCCAAGTACGTCACCGGCTGGGCCAGCGGCTTGGAATCGTCCTCGGTGCCATCGACCGAAGCCGCATTTCGCTGCCGCACGGCCGGCGCATCCTGGAGGCGAGCCGACGGCGGCCGGGGACCATACATGATCGGCGGCGGCCCATACAGCGACGGCTGGCTCGCCGGGGCCATCTGCTCGGCGGGCGCCCCCGGTCGGGGGGCCGACGGGATGACAACCTGTAGACCCTGCCAGAGCGGATTGCGCTTCGTCTGATAGGGAATAAGGCCGCCGAGATCGCGCTGCTCGACACTCAGGTCGTTGGCGTCTTCTACGGTCCGCACGATTCGCGGCGTCAGCACGATCAGCAGTTCGTCCCGCGATTCGGTAAGCGACTGACTCTTGAACAGGTAGCCAAGGATGGGAATATCGCCCAGGATCGGCACCTTCGTGCTCGTTACGCCGCGGCTCGAACGAATGAGCCCGCCGATGACGATGGTTTCTCCGTTCTTGACGGTCACCGTCGTCGTAGCGGTTCGCTTGGTGATGATCGGGGCATTGAGGCCCTGGCTGATCTGCACCGTCGACGGCGACAAGGCCGATATCTGCGGCGAGACATCCATCCGCACGAAGTCGTCGGGGGTGATGTGCGGCGTGACCTGGAGCATCACACCCGTATCCTGGTTGTTGACGAACGTCTGCAGCTGCCCCGTACTGGTCACCGTCGTATTGGAGACGACCGGCACCTGCTCGCCGACCTGGATATTGGCCTGCTGATTGTCCAGCACCATGATCTGCGGCCGGCTGAGCACCTGCACGCGACTCTCGCTTTGCAGCGTCCGCAAGAGCAGGCTGAAATCTTCGCTGGTCAAAGAGAAAGTAAAACCACCACCCGTACCAGCCGCACCGAGGCTTGTACCGGCGACCGTGTCATGCCCGCCGCCCGTCTTGGTGTAGTGCAGGTCCTGCGCAGCGAACTCAAAGCCCCAATCAATGTTGTTATCCAGCGTGACCTCTGCCATCAGGACCTGAATCATCACCTCAGGCGGCTGCTGGTCGAGTTCGCGAATCAGTTCCATCACCTGCGACTCATACCGGGGACTGACCGAGATCAGCAGTTTGTTGGTATCCTTGGCATTGGTGACGGTGACCTCCTGGTCGATCCGCTGCTGGGCAGGAATCTCTTCCTTGAGTTCGTTAAGGCGGTCGGCCTCAGCCTTGAAGTAATCCTGCAGATCCGTGGCCATCTGCGTAGCCGGCGACATACTTGACGGTGTAGACCCGGTTGACCCGGTTGGCCATCTCCTGGCTGTCGAGCTGCTGGATCAGCTGGCGAACCAGTGTCATGTAATCCGGCGCACCGACGGCCAGCACGCTGTTGGTCCGTGTATCGACGGTAAACGACAGGATCGGCCGGCCCCCCGCACTCATCGGACCGGCGGCCCCCATGGCCTGCAAGGCGGACAAACCGCCGGTCATGGCCGACGCCATACCCGCACCCGCCAGGCCGGCCGGCCCCATGCCCGGAGCCGCGGCACCGGTCAGCGCCGCCCCCGGTGCCACGCCGCCCGGCAATCCGCCCTGCTGGGCGAGCATCATGTTTCGCTGTTCCTGGGCGGTGCCCGTCCGCCCGGTCGTCCCGGTGGCGGACTTGCCTACTCCGAACAGCTCCTCCAGCGTGGTAACCGTCTGCGTGGCGTCGGCGTTCTGCAGCTGGAAGATCTCGATCTCGACGTTGATCGGCGAGATGTTATCCAGCGATTCGATCAGCGCGACCAGTACGTCGACGCTGTCACTTGGCGCCATGACGATCAGCGAATTGGTTCGCACGTCGGCGGTAATGCGAATGTCCTGGCGCAGCAGGCGACGCAGCACCTCCTGGCCTTGCGGGGTCTGCTGCTTGAAGTTCAACAGCAAGGCGCGCTCCCCCGTCCCGCCGCTGACGCTTCTTCCACCACCGCCCCCGTAGCCACTTACCCCACTCGTACCTTGCGCCTGCAGGAAGTCCGTCAGCATTTTCGCCATATCGGTAGCATCCGACCGCTTGAGCCTGGACCCAGCGGATGCCCGCTTCGGTCTGGACCTCAGCCGTATCGAGACGCTGGATCAGCTCTTCGACATTGCGCATGTCGGCCGGGGCAGCCCGCACGACTACGCTGTTGGTCCGTTCATCGGCGGTGAAGGTCACACCGGTTGTTCCGCCCGCGCGGGCACCGGCGCCAGACGAAGGAGCCCGCGCAGCCGCACCGCGACCGGTCGCCGCGCCGCCCTGCATCGTGTAGAGCGATTCGAGAACCTGCACGACTGTGGCAGCCTGGGCCTTCTGCAGCGGGAACAGCCGGACCTGGGCGGCCGTCCGATTGGCCACATCAAGCATCGGCAGCAGGCTGGCAATCAGTGCATGATCCTCGGGAGACGCGCTGACGATCAGGCTGCTGCTGCCGGCGTCGGCATAGACCTGCATCTCGGTGGCCGCCGCGGCGGCGCCACCTGCGGCGCCCCGGCCGCCGGCAGCCCCGGCCCGACGCTGGAACAGGTCGGTAATGATGGCCTCGACCTGGGCTGGCGAGGCCTCCTTCAGCGGATAGACGCGGATCTCCGCGGACGGCATGTTCGACGGCTGGTCCAGCCTGGCGACGAGCGTCTGCACCTGTTGCACCGTAGCGGGTGTACCCGAGACCAGCAGCGAATTCGTCCGCGGGTCGGCGATTACCACCGGCGGTACCGTCGTGACCTTCGCTCCTGTCGCCGTCTTGGCCTTGCTGATCTGATCAAGCAGGTCGGACAGCATGCTGGCGACTTTGGCGGCATCGGTGTGATGCAGCGGGATGACCGTGAAGTTCCCGACAAGAGGGAATGGCGACGACGGACTGTCCATCCTCTTGATCAGGGTTTCGATCAGCGGCCAGTACTCCGGCTTGGCGCTGACGATGACCGTATTCGTACGCGGTTCTGCGACGATGGATACCTTAGCGGTCTTTTCTCCCGGAGGACCGCCCAGGCCGCCCTTCTTGAAGACCCCCTGCGAAAACAGGTTCTTCAAAGCGTCGGCGACCTGCGTGGCGTCCGCATTCTGAAGCGGGAACTCCCGCACAAGCGTCTTGATCTCCTGCACAGTGTCGAGTTTGTGGACCAGGCCCTGCAGGATGTCATAGTTCTCAGGGCTGGCTGCGATCAGCAAGGCGTTGGTCGCCGGCTCAGCGACGATCGAAACTTTGTCCGAAAGGGCCTTGGAACCGCCGGCCTGCTGGGTGAACAGCTTTTCGAGCAGCGGCGCGACGGTGGCGGCATCGTTATTGTCGAGCACCACCATGTGAATGGGGTACTTGCTGATCAGGCCGGGTCGGTCGAGCTTGCTGACGAGTTGGTCGGCCAGGTCGAGCGAGTCCTGACGGCCGGCGACAACCAGCGTGTTGGTCCGCGCGTCGGCCATGACCACAGTATTGAATACCATGGCCTTGCCGGCCGGGCTCGTCGGCACGCCGGGCACGACCGGGACAGTGGCGCCTTTGCCAGGAGCGCGAAGCCCGACACTACGGCCTTCGTCAAACATCTTGGTCAGGGTTTTGGCCAGCTCCGTCGCATCGGCGTACTTGAGGGCGAACACCCACACCCGCACGCCCTCGCTGATCGGATAGGCGTCGAGCAGTTTGACGACGTCGTTCATGGCCTTAAGG
Source organism: uncultured Planctomycetota bacterium (assembly GCA_963787325.1). Classification (GTDB taxonomy): domain Bacteria; phylum Planctomycetota; class Phycisphaerae; order UBA1845; family JANYLN01; genus CAWBCK01. The sequence continues at coordinate 1,801,909 of CAWBCK010000005.1, read as the reverse complement.
TTGTCCGGCGTGCTGCTGACGACAACGCTGTTGGTGTTGGGCTCAGCGATGATCTTGATCGGCTTTTCAAGGTCGAGTTCGGGTAGTTCCTTGCCTTCGACCGTCTTGAGCTTGAGTCGAAGGATGGTCTCGGTGGCGCTGGCAGCGCCGCCACCGCCGCGGCCGCCGCGTCCACCCGCAGCACGGGTGATTTCAGCACTGATCATGTCGTTCAGGACGGTGACCAGGTCCTTGGCAAGGACGTTGTGCAGCGGATAGATCATCATCTCCGCCGTAGCAAAGGCCGGCGGCACGTCGAGGGTGCCGATGAGGCTTTCGATCTGGGCAAGATCACCCTTGGGGGCGGTGACAATCAGGCTGTTGGTGCGGGCGTCCGGGGTAATCGTGAACTGATCGCCCTGGATGCCGCGCTGCTTCTGAAGCTTGCCAAGCAGGTCGACCAACGTGGTCGCCGCCTCGGCGGCCTGAATGTGTTTGAGGGGGTATACCTTGTACTCGACTTCGCCGATGATCGGCTTCAGGTCGAGATTCTGGATAAGGTTTTCGACCTCGGTCAGCCGTTCGGGCGAAGCCGCGACGATCAGCGAATTGGACCGCGGATCGGCGATGACGGTGACCTTCTCTTCGGGCCGGGGCGTACGGCCGGCCGGCTGGAGCTGCTGGAACATCGAGTTGAGCTGGTCGGCCAGGGGTTTTGCCTGGGCGTTCTTGAGCGGGATGACGACGATCGTAGGCGGCGGCGCCCCCTCTTCCATGCGCTGGATCAGGGCCTGCATGGCATCAAGGCTTTCCTCCGGGCCTTCGATGATGACCTCGTTGGGACCGACCGGCGTGACCCGGACATTGCCGGAACGGATCTGTTCGAGTTGCTCGGGCGTCAGGACCGGCAGCGGCTTGGCACGCGACGGCTGAATGATCGCAGGCTGCGATTGCGCAGGACGGATCGCCCGCGACTCATACTGCTGCGGGATGATCATCTCGCTGGGAGAGGTCTGCGGCCTTAGCGGAATCGCCCCACCAACAGGCGACTCCGCCGGGGCCGCTTGCCCCGCCGAGGCGTCAGGCCCCGGCACGCCCCCCGGCGGAGGCGTGGCCTCCACCGCGGGGGGTGGTTGGTCTCCTGGTGGCTGGTCCTCGGCACGCTGCTGCGTTTCGGCCGGTTGGGCCTGGGTAAGCATCATGGAATTCAGGATCGCGGGGACGGCCCAGAAAGCTGGCGCTGCGCGGCAGCCATGGCCGGCATGCCAGGCTGTCGGCTCGCACGTAAACGGAACGGTCGGCTCCGCCGGACCCGTGGTCCGGGCGGAGCTGGCGTCGCCGGTTGCGTTGCGGAGATTGTCGAGATTCGCAGCATCACCGCTGGGCGGGCCCGGGGGTTCTGCGGCACTGCCGCCCGAGCCGCGGCCCCGGCGCTGGCCGCGGTTGCGCTGAACGTTGCGGCGCTGGTTGTTGTTCCCACGATTGCGATTGTTATAGGAGGCAGGGCGCGGGCGGTAGGCCACGCGGCTCTGGCCAGCGGTGGTCGTAGTACCGGCCCCTTCGATCTGTTCGATCATCTGCTGGACCTCGTCGGAGCCGACGTTCTCGAGCCGGATGACTCGGTATGAACGATGGCCGGCGGAGTCGTCGTCCAGCATGTTGACGACCTTTTCGATCTTGGCCATATCGACGCCGGAGGCGCTGACGAGGATCCTGTTGCGGGTCTCGTCCGCCTGGATGACTGGGATGGTACCGCTGCCCTGGCTGGAAGACTGGGAGAACAGGCCCTGGAGCATGTTGGTAACTTCGCCGGCGCTGGCGCGGGTAAGATTGAAGATGCGCGGCGTATCGGCATTGTCTTCGGCGCTCTGTTCCATCCTCTTGACGAAGGTTTCGACGACGTTGAGGAAGTCCTCAGGGCCGCCGACGCACAGGGTATTGCTGTTGTCTTCACTGGCGATAGTGAGGGTATCACCGGGACTGAGGGTCGCACTGCTGCCGGCCTTACCGTCACCGAGGTCGAGGGCGATGAGATTCTGACGGAGTTCCGCCACGGCCTGCCGGCCGCGAACCGGCGTACGGGGTGCAGCGCCCTGCGTACCGCCCATGTGCATTACTTCCTTGATGATGCGTTCGAGTTCGCTGGCCTTCATGTTCTTGATTTTCAAGATACGGAAGGCCTGGGTGATCTGCGGAGGCCGATCGATGGTCGAGAGCAGATTGACGACCTTGGTCACGTCGGCGGGGTTGCAGCGGACGATGACGTTATTGACGCGAAGGTCGGCGATGGCGCGGATGCGTTGCTTGCCGGCAACCATGGCCTGCTGGCGTCCCCGCTGCTGGTTGGCCTGGGGGTTGTTGCCCCTCTGCCGGCCGTTACCGTTCTGGTTGTCCCGCTGATTAACCTGCTGGGGCGAATGCTGCCCCTGATTCTGGCGACCGGGCTGGTTGCGCTGCTGGGGCGGAGGGGCGGCAACGGGAGCATCATTGAAGACCTGCTCGAGGGTCTGGGCAGCGCTGGAGGCGTTCAGGAACTCAAGGTGATAGACCTTGATGACGAATGCCTCGTCCTCGGTCTTGTAGGCATCCTCGATCATGTCGAGCAGGCTGTCGATCTGGTCGATCTGGGTGCTGTTGCCAACGATGAGTACCTGCTGAGTATCGGGATCAACCTTGATGACGACCGGTTCCTGGGAGTCGCCCTGGGCAGCAGTGGCGGACTGACCGTAGGTCTGTGCGGCCGGGTCGACCTGGGCCTGGTCGGCGGGGGCCGGCATAGTCGCGGGGGCAGCGGCGGTCTGACCGAATGCCATCGCCTTGAGGGCACCGATGACGGGGGCAATGCCCAGGGGAGCACCGTCGCCGCGGAAACGGTGGTCGGTCGAGGCCGGCCTGGATGCCGGAGCAGGCACTTGGCCGAGGCGTTCCATGAAGCATATCGATGGACCTCTGGTCAGATTGTGGCTGGCGCGGCTGGGGCCCGACCTCCTGGATCAGCTCTTCAGGCTTGGCATTGGCGTGGGCACCGGTTTCCTGGATCTTGATGTTGCCGGTTACATACTCGGATGCGTATTCGTGAAGGGCCTTAAGGAGCAGCTCCGGCGGCACCTTGACGTTGCGGACGACCATCTGCGGCTTGTCCTTGGGCATGCCCTTGATGATGGTGTCGATGATCTCGCGGACCTTCTTGAACTGCTCAGTCTTGCCGGTAACGGTCAGGGCGGTAGAACCGAAGTCGGAAGAGACCACCGGGGCCCCCTTGCCATACATGGCGTCGAGGACGGTCTGGGCCTTGTCCGCAACATCCCACGGATCGCCGTGAGGCACGTCAACCATCATGATATCGAAGGGACTGTACGTGCTGACCTCGGGGGCATCCATCGACTTGACCATCTTGTCGATCTGCTCGAAGCGGGAGGCCGGCGCGGTCACGAACAGCGTATTGCTGAGTTCATCGGCGCTGGCCTTTACGCCCTGCTTGCCGCCGATGCCGGTGCCCATCTTCTCGATGGTCTTGGCGGCGTCGGCCGCGCCGGTATTCGTGAGCGTATAGGTCTTCATGGTCATACCGCTTTCGGTAGCGGCGGTTTCGAAGTCCTTGGTCATGGAGGCGACCTTGGCCACGTCGTCCCTGGGACCGGACAGAACGATCGCGTTGCCGTCCCGCAGCGCGGAGATATGGACGCGGGTCATAGCGGTACCCGGTTTGCCGCGAGAACCGCCGAAGCTCTCCTGAAGGGCCTTGGCGACGTCATCGGCTTGGGCGTTGGACAGCGGGATCACGCGGTAGTCGCGGTCCGCTTCGTCGGCCGACTTATCGTCGAGCTGCTTGATGAGCTGCTGGGCCGTGGCTCTGGAGCGATTCCTGCGCGACGACGACGATCTGGTTGGTGCGCGGATCGCTGGATACCTGGGGCACGGGGCCGCCGGGCCGATGGCTCGCCATCAGCATGCTCTTGAAGATCGGCTCCATCTGCTGGGCGTCGGCGTTCTTCAGGACGTAGGTCTTGAGGACCACGTTGCTGCCGGGCAGGTCCATGCTCTTTACTGTCGCGATGATGTCGTCGCGGAGCGACTCGGGGGCCTGGGCGACGAGGCTGTCACCGCTGGCACCGAACTGGGCGAGCGGGCCCTTGGGGCCGCGGCTGTAAAGCATGTTCAGGATGCCGGCCAGCTGCTTCGGGATCGGTGTTCTGGAGCGGAATTACAAGCGGCGCCCCGGCCAGCGGCGGCGCGACATCGAGTTCTTCAACCTTCTTATTGATCTTGGCCATGATCTCAGCAGGGGCATCGACAGAGACCGCGCCGGGAGAGGAGACAACTTTGACGCCGGTAGAACCCGGCTGCTTGCCGGGGACATTGACGTAATGCTGGGTCAATATCTGGGCGAGATCCCTCGGATCGATGTACTTGGGACGGAAGGTCTGGGTCGTGATCGACGCCGACGAGCTGTCCATCTTGGCGAGCAGATCCTTGATCTGGGTCAAATCCTCCTTGCCCGCATTGCGAATGATGACGCTGTTGGTCATGGGCTCGGCGGAGATATGGACGGGCTGGGCACCGGGCCGGCTGGGCCTGTTGGCCATCGACTGCAGCGACTGGGCGGCCTGGGCCGCGTCGGCATTTTCGAGGGGTACGACGACCGTGTCGCTCTGTTCGTTGGGGACATCCGAGCTGCTTGACGAGGGCCTCGATCTCCTTGAGGTTCTCGGGCAGGGCCTGGACGAACAGGGTGCTGCTGCGAGGATCGCCGACAGCCCGGGTGAGGGCGGCACCGGGGGAACTGCGGGCCTTACCCTGTGCGGCTGCGTTGAGGATATTGGCGATCATGGCCGCATCGGCATACTTGAGGGCGAAGGTCTTGACCTGCGGCGAATTGATCTTGGCCTGATCCTCGATGACCTTGATCATCGGTTCGATCCGCTCCCAGTCGCTGGGCGGAGCAACAACGAGCAACGTACCGGCGGCCTCGATCGGAAGGAAGCGAGTGCTACCAGGTCCGCGCCGGCCGCCCCTGGTCTGGAAGATTCCGTTGAGGGCGTTGGCAACCTGGCTGGGACTGACATTTTCGAGTTGGACGACGTGCTCGAAGGCGTCATCCGCTACTCACATCCATCTGCTTTATGGCATCGCTGACCTTGGCAAGGATTTGCGGCTCGCCGGCTGCGATAATCGCGTTGCTGGCAGCATCGGGAGCAATGGTCAGCGGCGACCCCTTGGGCGTACGACGCATCTCGGTTGCAAAGACCTGTCGCAGGACCTGGGCAACCTGCTCGGCCCGGGCGTTGTCGAGGGCGATTCGCACCATCTGGCCGCTGGCATCTTCGACGTCCATCCGCTTGATGAGATTGCTTGCCTCCTGCTGGGCATCCTGGTCGGCAATGATCAGCAGGCTGTTGGTCGAGCCGTCCGGGATGACCTGGACGGTGCCGCCCGCCGGACGCGCTGGAACGACGCCACCAGCCAGCGCCGGGTCGGCCGCCGCCGCCTCGAGGGACCAGAGGCGTTGAAGACCTGGCGAAGGGTGTTAGCGAGTTCTTCGGCGCGGGCGTGTTCGAGTTTGTAGACCTGCATCGAGGTATCTTCGGGACTGTCGACGTCGACGGTGTCAATGAGCTTGGCGATCTCTTCCAGTTTGCGGGGCGAGGCCTTGACGACAAGCGAGCTGGTCTGGTCGTCGGCCCAGATGTCGATCTTGTCGCTGGCGATCCGCGGGCCGGAGTTGCCCTGCGACGACCGAACATTGCCGGTGCTGGCACCGCGCGTGCTGAACATCGTGTTAAGCATGTTGCGGACTTCGGTCGGCTGGACGTTTTTGAGCTCGAAGCGGCGGGTCTGACGCAAGTCTTCGGTGGTCGGCCGCTGAACGATCTGCAGCCAGCGGTCGACATCGATGGCCTGGCCGGCAACCATCAGTTCGTTGGAGTCGCCGACGGGCTGGATAAGCATGTAGTCAGGAGCGAAGACCCGGAAGCGATCGACCAGGTCGGGGCCATCAACCTGCTGGGGGGTGTAGAAGACGACGCACTTTTCGTCCTGCGGCAGGTCAGCGGCCTTGAAGGCGGCATAGCTGTCGAACATGCGGTCAAGATCAAGGTAGCGAAGCCAGGCGGTGCTGCCGGTGACCTTGACGATCTGAATATGATCTTTGCGCAGCAGGGCGATCCGCTGCTGGTTGACCAGCAAACGATTGAAGAAGCGGAAGGCCTCGCGGAATTTCATCGGCTCAGGGTGATAGAAATCCTCGACGGGACCGTTCAAGTCCTGCGTGTCGCCAAGGATGCTCAGGCCGGTATGACGGCTGAAGTATTCCAGGACGTCCTTCCAGTTGGCATCTCTCATGTTGAAGTTGTAGGTCTCGGTGAGATAGTCGCGTGTCTTGGGACCCTGAGCGTCCGCAGCCGGCCGGCTGGTGGACTCGGATTCTTCAGACGGCGAAGTCGGCCGTGCGGTAGCGGGCGCCGCGGGCACGGCGGCATGGGCCGGTGTCGCAGGCGGAGCCGCCACGGCCGGCGGCTGTGGAGCGGCGGGTGTTGCATTCACGTGGGCGGCCGGCACCGCTGAGACGTGCCCGGCAGTTGCGCTTGGACGGCCCGAAGGCGTTGCGGTCGGGGCGGCCGGTGCACCAGGCTTGTGTACCGGAGTTGCATGAACAACGGCCGGGCTCTTGGTCGCGGACGCGTGGACGGTCGGGCGGGGAGCGGCGGTAACAACCGGTCGCCCTGAATGGACCGGCTCTTCAACCATATGCGGCACAGGTCGGGCCGTCACGTGGGGCGCCTGGCGCACATCATCCGGCGACGGATGCCGCGGAGGGATCGGCCTGGCTGTAACAGCGGCAATGGCTTCGGGTTCCTGGGGTCCAAGGCAGGTGATCAGAGCGATCGTGAGCATGGCGCCGGTCAGGCCCGCCAGGACCTTCCAATTCAACCGTATTCGCCCAGTTGCTGCGTTAAACATTCGTATCTCCTTCAGGCTGGCGAGGCCGCAGGTCGGCGAGGCCAGCAGGCGATGTAACTGTCGCCCGGTAAGTCCGTTAAAGCCACGGCACGCGGCCCGCACTCGGGCCGGTCAAATGGTGCGCCTTAATACGATACTTCTTATTCCACTTCCTAAGCCGCTCGCACACATATAGGTCCGGGTTGTCGCCGGAACTGTGAACGTAGCAGCGGGGGGCTCTTGAGGCAACCGGTCCAGTTCTTGACCCGGAAAGCAGCATGGATCCTTCAGTCAGACATCGGTTTAGGATTATAGCCGCCTTTGACCTACCCTATTTCTCAAACACTACTAGACTTTGTACCTGTTTATACAGGTCCGGTTGCCGGTTCTTGTCGAGGATCTCCTTGTCCTTGAGCTCCTTTCCGAGCCAATAGACGTACAGATCGCCATTGTCGGCCTGGCCGATTGCCGCCCGGGGCAGGGCGAGCACGAGCCGGCCGTCGTCGAAGGGTTCGCCCTCCTGGACGATTTGGCGCTCCTTGGTCTTTTCATTGACAAGGACGGCCTCATGGACATCACCGTAGTCATCAAGCATGACGAGTTTCATCGGCGGTGGGGGCGGCACGGAGAAGGTCGCCACGGCCAGCCCACTGGCCTGATCGTCCTTTGTAACGGCGATCGCCTTGACCGTGCCGGCAACGGTCAGGTGAATCGGACTCTTGTAAATCTGGCCGGTGGTGGCCGTCGGGGTCGTCCCGTCGATCGTGTATCGTATCTCAGCACTGCGGGTGCGACAGTGAATGCTGACCGTCATCGGTCCGGTAAAGTTGCCGCCGCTGGGGCTGATCGTCGGGACGGCGACGGAGGGGCGTGGCGCAGGCGGTTTTTTGACGACTGGGGCAGGCGCACGTATAGGGCTCCATGAACTTCTTGTCCCAGAGGACGGCGTACGCCTCGAGGTCGGCATCTTCCGGCCGGCCCGGACGCAGCGGAGCGACCTTTTTCGTCTGGGTAACCTCGCCCGAGGTGAGAGTCGCCGGTGACGACTGCGCTGGCCGGGCGGCCAGTTTGCCGTTATGACGCGTCGTAGGGCCGGTGGGGGCGCTGGCGGCCGCCGGTTTGGGCTTGGGCGCGGCCGGCTGGGCGGCGGCGATCAGGCTCGGGGGCAGCCCCTTGGTCGGCAGCAACAGGGCTTCGATGACCATACTGGACACACGGAGGGTGTTGCCCCGGCGGAAGGAAACCGGCTCAAGATTGAAGCCGGTAATCTGCATGGCGTACGGCTGCTGGTAGAAATCATGGAGGAACCGCGCGAAGGCCTTCATATCCCCTTCGACACCGACAACGGTATAGGGCACGACGGCGTAGAGTTTGTCCTTGCTGGGCTTGATCTCGCCGGGACTGACCGTGAAGCGTTTGAGGCCGGCCGCGTCCAGGAGGTTCTTGATGAGGTGGTCGAGCCTGCCGGCAGCGATCTCGGGATTGTTCGAGAGCGTACTGCCATTGAGGTCGGTCCACATACGGCGGTAATTGCCAGCCATGCGAGCCTGGGTCTGGAGGGTCGATTGCTGGGTGGCGCATGCTGTCGATGCTGCTGCGCAGGTCGGTAATGGGCCCGACGAGCAGGCGCTGAACGACCATGTAGACCATGAAGGTGACAAACATGCCGCCGGCAATGATCAGGAGTTTGCGTTCTTTCTGGGTCATCTACGAATCACCTCTGGGAGCGATCGACTAACTGGCCGGGAGCCGCCTGGGAATGGGCGGCGAGAGGCCTTGTTTTCTTGTTGGACACTTTCTTCTTGCCGGGCGGATCGATCCGGACGATCAGGTCACCGCTGAAGGGGTACTTGCTGTTGCCGCCTCTTTCGGTCCATCCGCGGATCTCAGGGGTCATGCCGCCGGTGCGGGTCAGTTTCGCCCAGAGATCGTTAGGCAGGGTCATCTTGACGGCCCGCATGCCCAGGTCGATCTGGCGGCTCTGGCCCTTGGCCTGGAGCTTGGTGGCGTAGCCATCCTGATTGTCCGGCATCTCTTCGACGAGTTGCCGGAGCTGGTCGATCCAGACGATCTCCTGGCCCATCCACTTCTGGACGGATTCGATACGAGTGGCGATCTGCTTGCTCTCCTTGACCTTCTTCTGGAGGTCGGTGATCTGGGCCTGGAGCCGGGTCTTTTCGGCTCGCAGGTTGCTGATGTAGCTCGCTGCTGACCAGCCAGACCGTCATCAGCAGCACTGCGGCGATGCTGCCGGCGATGGTGATCTGCTTACGACGGATGGCCTTCATGTCGGCCGGGTGCTTGGGGTTGAGGAAATCGAACTGGCCAAGTTCCGGGACGGTCTGGCCGACGATCAGGCCGAGGGCGGTACAGAAGGCGGTCATCGTCTGGACGCAGTCCTTCTCGACAGGGACGGTCCAGGTGGCGTCGTAGATCGAGGCAGGGGCGCTAAAGCGGGTACGGAAGGACTCTGTGAGCCACTCTTCGAGGCCGGTGCTGCCGGCGACGATGACCTGGTCGAATTTGTTGGGGTCGCTGGCACGGTAGGCCTCGACGGTGCGGAGGATCTCCATCAGCAGTTGCCGGCCGACTACGCTCCTGTCGGCGGACTCGCCGGCGCGGACATCGAGGGCGACGGCGCGACTGAAGGTCATCCGGCCGTAGCGGAAGATGCTGATCTCGGTGGTGTCGGCCCCGATGTCGATAAGAGGATACGGTCGTCGCTGAAGGGCTGGACGCCGCGGGTGAGGCCGATGAGGTTAGCATTGGGCCGCAGCCCGATCCGAAGTATGTGGACGCCGGCGGCGTGGGCCAGTTGCTTGTACCAGGCGATGGCTTCACGCTGAATCGCGCCGACGGTGAGGTCGAGGAACTCCGGTGCGTCGTGGGCCTGGGAACCAGCGAACTCCATCACGGCCTCGTCAGCCGGGAAAGGCAGTTCGCGGGAGGCCTGGAGCTTGACCATGTTGGACAGCACGCCGATGGGGGCCTGCGGCAGGCGAAGCGGGATCAGGATAACCTTCTCGCGCGGCACGGCCATGATGACCTGGTGGGCGGTGATCTTCTGATCGCGCAGGACCGACCGGATGAACGCCCCGAAGGAATCGGGCTCGCCGGCTTTGACATCGCCGGGGATGTGCGCGCTGGCGGTGTGCACCACCTTGAGGCTGCCAGGGGCGATCACGGCCTCGACGACCTTGAGCGTGCGGGCATCCCAATCAAGGGCCACGACCTTGCGACTGCGGCCGGGCAGTTTATCCATTATTGAGAGACAATCGTCGTATCCTCCTGACCCCGGACGGGCCATCCAATGCCGAGGCTGCTGAGATCCCGCCAGTAGACAATCTGGGGGATCGGCAGCGGGCGTTGCACTTTCACGATCGCTTCGAGTCGGCAGAACGTGCCGATGTGGTCGGCGAAACCGACCACCTCAATATGATACTGCGATGCCTGGGCGGTGATGCTGTCCATCACTTCGCCGAGCCGGGTATTGTCGATGACGCCCTGATCGGTAAGCCAGGCGACGGAACTGCGGGCTTCAGGGCTCAGACCAGCCCGGACGGTGATGACCTGGTGGGCCTCCTGCTCGGTAAAGCCAATGGCCTCAAGGACCTCCAAAGGTGCGGTATTGATATTCACCAGGCCGGCGGAGGACTGGGCCTTGCCGGTCGTGAAGTTGTCCAGCAGGAACGGCAGGTCGTCCTTCGTGAAGACGGCGGGACGGTCCCCGTCCGGCTGCAGCAGATCCATGATCGAACCGATGCTCTTCTTCTGGGTGCGCAGCGTGATATCCGTCTGCTGCTCCAAGGTCAGGCCGGAGTTGGCGAGGGCCTGGGCATCCTTACTGTTGAGGTCGATCTTCTGCTTGTTGCTGCTGCTGAGGCTGACCTCGCTGGACCAGACGGTAAGAAACGGATAGAGGCCGCGGTCCAGGACATTGTCGCCGTTATCCGGCGGGAAGGAGGTATCCCCGTCGTTTTCCTCCGGGTCGAGGATGCCGTTGCGGTTCCAGTCTTCGCCGTAGAGGATCCGCCCGGTCATCCTGCGCACCATGCAGCAGCTCTTCGACGGACTGGAAGGGCGGCGTGGGGCGGCAGGTAAGGCGGATCGAGGGCCTGATAGTAAGAGTCTTCGGCCTGGTCGGCGGCCGCCTTGCTGCGGTAGTACCAGATGGCCTTGGCAAGATCGTCCGGGTCAACGGACATATCGTGCACGATCAGGCGAATGAGGGTAGCAAGCTGCTGCCGGCTGGCGACATTCATATTGAGCTTGCTGGATTCGTCGGTCAGACCGTAGCGGATAGCGGCGTCGCCGTTCTGGACCAGCGGGTCGTTGGCAACAACGCTGAACCGCCAGATAGCGGGGTTCTGGCTGCTGGGGACGGTGCTGGGTGACGAGCCGACGCCGGTAGTGTTGTCGTCCGGGCTGCGGACGACGATGGCGCGAAAGGCGTCGGGATTGTTGTACCAGACGTCCATGCCGGTGGGGCCGTTAAGAGCCGATTCGCTGTTGGTGGAGCCCTGCAGGACGGAAAGGGCCTTTTGGATGCCGGCCTGGGCAGCCAACCGGGCCTGCAGACCAGCCTCGGCGGCCTGGACGGCAGCGATGTCGGCGTTGCTGCGGAAGACGACCCGCGCGGCGAGGACGGCCAGCAGGCCGATGATCAGCAGGGCCAGCGGCAGGATGATGGCACGACGCCGCACGGCGGCGGAGGACTCAGGACCGACTGAGGGCTGAGGACTGAGGACTGAGGGCTCAGGACTGAGGACTGAATCCTGAGTGCTGAGTGCTGAGTGTCGTGGGCGCAGGAGCACCGGTTGGGTGGGCACGCCTGCCGACTGCCAAGATGCAACGCCGCGCGCGGCTGGCGTGACGTGTCTGCCGTTACGACGGACACGCGGCCGGCTCGGGCTTGAATCTGGCGCCTTGTGTTACGGCGTCTCGGCATTCGTCTCTCCGCTCAAACCTGTTGTTCCGCTCATACCTGACAAGTCACTGAGGCCTGACAGGCCGCCCATGCCTTGCTGGGCACCGCCCGCAAACAGTCCTACCGACGGCGGACGGACGATCAGACAATACCGGCCGTCGGCGGGCGTTGCATTGTCCGGATTGCCCATAAGGTCGACCTCGGTACCGGTCACCTGCTCCTGATTGCTGAGCATCAGGGTATCGGGCGTAAAACCGATCTCGATCTTGATGGCTTGCGGCAGGCCGTTGGTTCCCGGGGTGCCCGGCCAGGCATCCAGCCAGTTGGTACCATCAAAATAATAGAACCGTATGTATTTGACGTCCGGGGCCATCATCCGGACGTGGCGGACATCGTCGATCTGGGTCTCGTCGACGACCTCCTCGTTGGCGAGGGTCTGCTCGTCGATCGGTCGCTCCTCCTGGCGGACGAGCCCGACGACGCCGGGATTGCCGTCCTCGTCGGGACTGTCCGGGTCTACAGCCATGTAGTACTGGACCAGATGAACGTCGCCGACGGGCGGGGGCACCTTGTCGCCGATACCGTAGGTCTGCATGACGTCGGAACCCGGCAGCTGGCTGACATACATCGTCAGCGAGTGCATGGTGCCCTTGATGGGAACGAGCTTTTCGCTGGCGCCTGCGGAGGCCTGCCGGATCTCGCGAGCGAGTTGCTGGAGGACCACGCGGGCCTGCTGCGTGCGGACGTTGTACTTCTCAGCCCGGCTGGTGGCGCTGAGAGAAACCTCATAAAACCCGAAGAGCGTCGCCATCGTCAGCAGGATCAGGGCGATCGAGAGCAACAATTCCAGCAGCGTCACGCCGCGGCGACGCACATTAAGGCCGGTACTGAGTGATGAGTGCTGGATCCTGGGCCGAGTACTGAGTGCCGAGGATCGTGCGCCGGCCCCTCAACGGCGTCAGTCTGGCAACGGCTTTGGACCTGCTGGTAACGCGTCGGGGGGTCATCTTCCTTGCCCCCCGTTTCCTGAGCCCATGGCGTTGAGCTGGTCCATGTGCCGCGTTGATCCACTCTTCCATGCCCTGCTTGTCGCCTTGCTGGCCCAGACGGATCAGCTCGGAAAAGTCCACGGGACCCGTGCCGTTTGCGTTGTCGTTATTGCCCGAGTTGTTGTTGCCGCCGAGGGAGTTGGCCAGACCCTGCAACTGGCTGGTGAAGGCGCCGAGGTCGCCGATGTCGGACAGATTGATGCCATATTGACTGAGCAACGGCCCCAGTTGCGGCAGGAGGTTCGACAGATCGTTGAGGTTCATGCCGGCCAGCATGCGAGGGTCGATCGCACTGGGGTCGACGTTGCCGAACTGGGCAGCGATGCTGGCGGCATCTTGCTCGCTGACGCCGAGGTCGTTGACCAGGTCGACTTTGCGCGGAATCGTCAGGAAGGTCGTGAATTCGGCGATCGGGGTGTAACTGCTCACGTCCGTGCCGGTCTGGCTGCTTGTCTGCGTGTTCGCCTGCCCCGTCTCATCCTCGAGGACCTGCATCGTCACTCGCAGCACGTTCGGGTCGTCGGTCTGCTCGGCATCGACCTGATAGCCCCAGCCCGGATAGGCCGTGCCAAAATCACCCGTCTCCTGCTGCTGGGTCTGATCGGCGGCCAGGAAGTTGCCTGCCTGTACGCGGTCGACGAGAGACTCGGCCAGCAGCATGGCGGTCTGGCGATGCTCGATCGTGGCGGCGGCACGGACGGACGAAAGAATCTGCCCGCCGATCAGCGCCATGAACAGCGCGATGAGCGTGACGGTGATCAGGACCTCCAGCAGGATGCTCGCCCTGCGAACACGGCAGGACTGAGGACTGCGGGCCGAGGACGGAGTCACGGCAGCGGCCCAGCATCCCGCGGCGGGGCGGGGCCGCGCGCGGTTCGCTGCACGGGCATTACGGGATTGGATGGTCAGAAGGTTCATCGGCCGAAACCTCCCGCACCTCGGCTGCCGCTGCGATTGCCGCGGTTGTTCCACCGATTATCCTGCTGATTGTCCCGCTGATTATTCTGCTGATTGCTCTGCCGGTTATTCTGCCGGCTGTTGGTGCCGTTATTGTTGTTGCGGTTGCGGGAGTTCTTACGGTTGCCGGTTGTGGGCTGGTTGGCCCTGGCGGCGGGCGCGAGGGCTGTCGGCGATCGCGAACCCGAGCCGCTTCTGGCCGCGTTCAGCAACGGCTGAAGATCTGGCTGAGGATCTGCTGGAGGTCGCTGTCGGACAGTGAACTCGCCCCGCCCGCAGCACCGCTCAACATGCCGGCGAGGGTCTGCTCGCCTTCCTGCTGGTCCTGCGTGATCTCGACGGTCTGCTCCTGAAATTTCAGATCGGGCAGGGCATCCCTCAGGGCGACCATAGAGTCGAACTGTTTTGCCGTAGGGGGCTCCCGGACCTTACAGAGACCTGTAATGCCGTCGAGGACTACCCAGTACTGCAGATCCTCCTGCTTATCGTCGCTCGTGGGGGCGGTCAGGACGAAAACGGCCGGATCGGCCGTACCGTCGGGCTGGAACTGGACGTTAGGCAGGCTCGGATCGGTCGGCAGGGCAAAATGGCCCTTGGTCGAGGCAAGATCCGTGACGTCGAAGTTGCCCGGCTGCACAAGGGCAGGTTGACGCCCCGTACCATGACCGGCTCGTTGGCCCAGGACGCGGCGACGGGGTTGTACTGCCCGGGCGAGTCCACCGGATCCGTCTCGTGGACGATGACCGGCTGCATCACCGCCCGTAACCTGATCGGCCGGCTGTGTCGCGGCAGGCCAAGTCACACGGTACGGGTGGCCACTGAGCATCGCCTCGGCGCGGCACATCGCCAGCAGGCTGGCCAGACGGTTGGCGTGTGCGGTCGAGTTTCTGGTGCGGCGTATCGGAACGGAACAGCGGCCAGGTCATACCCGCCAGGAGCACAAGAAGGCTGATCACCAGCAGGATCTCCACGAGAGTGAAGGCCGGGTAGCGGGTGGGCCTGGTTGTCCGTGGTCCGTGGATCATCGTACTCAACAATAGTAATCAGTGGCCAGTGGTCAGTGATCGGCAGCAGACGTCTTGAAGACCGCTGCTAATGGTAATGCTGCCGCCGCACAGACCCTGGCCGCCGAGTTCTTGCTGTTGCCCAATCCTCAGCACTGGCCCTGCCGCTGCCACTTATTACTGCGTATCGCGAGTCCAGTTGCACACGTCGTCGGCGGTACCTTCCTGGCCGTCCGGGACCGTTCGACCAGAGGTCGTAGCTGTCGGTGTTGACCTCGCCGGGGTACTTGTAGCCATACGCGTGCCCCCACGGGTCGTTGAGCATCTCGGGCTTGTCGATGTACTTGTGCCACTTGGCGATCTCGGTCTCTTCCAGGCCGCTCGGCTGAGCGACCAGGGCGACCAGGCCTTCCTCGGAGGTCGGATACCGGCCGATCTCGAGTTTGAACATGTTAAGCGCCGTGGCGATCGAACCGCTGGGTCCGACGGCGGCCTGGGCCATGGAGACCTTCGCGCGGTCGCCGGCGTCCATGAGTCTGGGGACGGCGAAGGCGGCGAGCATGGCCAGGATCATGACCACCAGCAGAACTTCGATCAGGGTAAAGCCCTTACGATGCGTACGTTTCATCTTCGACTCCTTACAGGCATCTCGTATTGCAGAGACCATTCAAGTAGAAACCCTTTATTCTGGACGGCTAGTGCATGTTCGCAGCCATCCCCAGAATCGGCAGCAGCAGCCCCAAGGCCACGATGCCGACGATAACCGCCATGAACACAATCAACACCGGTTCGAGCAGCCGAACACCCGTATCGATCAATTGGGCCGTGCGGGCCTCGTTCGAATCGGCGACCTCCACGAGCACCTTATCCAGCGTGTTGGACTCCTCGCCGACGGCGATGATGTCCAGAATATCCAGAGGGAACAGGCCGCTCCGGCCCGAGCGGCGACGCCAGCGGATCGCCCTTGCGAACGTTCTCGGCGGCGGCCTCGACGGCATTGGCGAGGACCTGGTTGTCCGCCGACTCCTTGGCGATCTGGAGGCACTGCAGGATCGGCACGCCGCTGGACATCAACGTGCCCAGGATGCGGCAGAATCGGCAGACAGCCACCATGGTGAACATCTTGCCGGCGACGGGAACCTTCAACTTCCAGACGTCCCGGTTGTACCGGCCGCGCTCCGTCTTGAAATAGGCGATGACCGCCATGCTGACCAGGACGAGTACGCCGCCGATGAAGAAGCCGTAGTCGCGGATGGTGTCGCTGGTCTTGAAGATCATCTGCGTGAGGAAGGGCAGTTCCATGCGGCCGCTTTCCAGCAGCGGACGGATCTTCGGCACGACGATGGTCATCATGGCGATGACGACACCGACGGACGCAAGCATCAGGACGATCGGGTAGATCATTGCGCCGACCAGTTTGGAACGCAGCTGGTTCTGTCGCTCGACGAAACCGGCGATCCTCGTCAGCACGTCTTCGAGGAAACCGCCGCGTTCGCCCGCCTTGACCATCGAGCAATGGAGGTTGGCGAAGACGTGGGGGTGCTTGGCCATGGCCTCGGCCAGGCTCATACCGCCGGCGACGTCGTCACGGACGACCCGCACCACGGAGGTCAGGGCGGGATTGGCATTCTGGCGGCACAGCAGGTCGAGCGACCGCAGAACCGGCACGCCGGCGCGAAGGAGGTCCGCCAACTGGTTGTACATCGTGGCCAGCTGCGCAAGTTTGACACGGGCGCCGAAGATGTTACCGCCGGTGTGAACGATGCCTTCCTTGAGGTTGACCGGGTAGAGCGGCACGCTCGTCCAGCATGTGCAGGGCGGCCTGCTGGCTGTCGGCGGTAAGAACGCCCTGGACGGTTTCGCCCTCGACGGTCCTGGCTGTGTAGTTGTAGGTCGGCATCTGTTTGTTGTCCGTCGTCCGTTGTCCGTTGCCGACGAGCCGAACTGCTCTCGGCAACGCGACGACCATGACAACCACAAAGACCCGGCTCGCAGCCGGTACTGCCTGCGTTTACTCCGATCGCGTTATGCCTTGGTCACTCGCGTCACTTCCTCGGGCGTGGTAATGCCGGCGCGGACCTTGTCCCAGCCGTCCTCTCGCAACAGGACCAGACCGTTCTTTTTGCCGGCATGCATGATCGCGCCGGCCCCGGCGCTGCATGATCAGTTCGCGGATCTCGTCGTTGAGCACGAGCAGGCTCAAAAATCCCGAGTCGGCCGCGATAGCCGGTATTGAGGCACTTGCGGCAGCCCCGGCCGCGGAACAGATCCTCGCCCTGGTAGTTGAAGTCGTCGGGCAATTTCTTCGGGTCGGGCTTATAGGCCTCCTTGCAGTTGGAGCAGATCTTGCGGACGAGCCGCTGGGCCAGAACCGCCTCGACCGAACTGGAGACCAGGAACGGCTCGACGCCCATATCCAGCAACCGGGTGTTGGCACTGGCGGCATCATTGGTATGGAGCGTGCTGAAGACCAGGTGACCTGTCAGCGAGGCCTGAATAGCAGTCTCGGCCGTCTCATAGTCGCGAATTTCGCCGACGAGGATGACGTCGGGGTCATGACGAAGAAAGGATCGCAGGCCCCGGGCGAACGTCAGGTCGATCTTGCGATTGACCTGGACCTGGTTGACGCCCTGGAGCTGGTATTCCACCGGATCCTCGACGGTCAGGATCTTGATCTCGGGCGAGACGATCGCCCCAAGGGCCGCGTACAGCGTCGTCGTCTTGCCGGAACCGGTCGGGCCCGTCACCAGCAGAATGCCGTGGGGTATCTGGATCAGCTTCTCCCAGGTCGTCAGCGTGTCGCCAGTCATGCCCAGATCGTTCAGGCTCAACTGCATCGAGGACTTGTCGAGCAGACGCATGACGACCGCTTCGCCCCAGATCGTCGGGATGATCGAGACGCGGATATCGGTCTCCCGGCCGTGCACGCGGATCTTGAACCCGCCGTCCTGGGGTAGCCGCTTTTCGGCGATGTTGAGGTTCGAGAGAATCTTGATGCGGCTGATGATGGCGGCCTGGAAGCGTCGAATCTCCTGGGAGGTCGTAACGCTCGTGAAGCACGCCGTCGATACGATAGCGGACGGGCAGATCGTTCTCGAACGGCTCGATATGGACGTCGCTGGCACGCTGGGTAAGGCCTCGGTCAGCAGCTCGTTGACCAGTTTGACGACGCTGGCCTCCTGGGCCTCTTCCGCCAGATCGGCATTGTCGGCGTTGACCTCGCTGACGACCTCGACACCTTCCTCCTCGCCGATGAGCTCCTCGATCGTGCCGCCACCAACGCCCAGATACTTCTTGATGACGCGGTTGATGTCGGCCTCGCTGGCCAGGACGGTCTCGACCTGCTTCTGGGTCAGCAGCCGGAGTTCGTCGAACGCATAAACGTCGAAGGGGTCGCACGTCGCAACCTTCAGGACGCCGTTGCTTTCCGAGATCGGAACCAGCTTGCGCCGATGGACGAGCCGGCTGGGCATCTCCTTGAGCAGCTGCACGTCGATATTGACCTCGGTAAGGTCGACGACCGGGATGGCCAGTTGCTCGCTGAGGACGGCGAGGATGTCGTCCTCTTTGACGTACCCCAGGTTGATGAGGATGCGATCGATGCGTTCATGGGGAGTCTTGCGCGAAGCGAGGGCGGCCTGAAGCTGGTCAGGACTGATCTTGCCCTTGTCTAGCAGGATGTCGCAGATGCTCACGGAGAAAGCCTCCCGTCGCGCCGGACCGTCCCTGAGGCGAGTGCCAAAACTGCGGGGCCTTGCGACCACGACGATCTTCGAATGTCTGTTCGCACGCTCAGATCCTCGCGGCTCGGCAGTCGACTCAACCTCGGCTCCTAAGTTCTCACCATCCAATAACTTTCGGCTGTGCCGGCCTTTAGACTACACTCCTGGCCGTCAATGACTTTTACAGCGGGGAGAAGCTTCCGTTGCGGGTAATCCACCGCCCCCAATGGACTTGCTTACGGCCCGCCCGACCAGTGGGTTCGGAAAGGCTCGCTTCGCTGCCAGGAACGTACCAGAGGCGCCAGCGCTCCGAATCGAGACATATTGACACTGCTTCGATGACCAACCTCGGTTCAGCCGACCAGCCCAGCCGCAGACCCGTCTAGTCTGATAATCTCTCTTCTTATCCGGCAAGGCAGCCAGTGTCCAGAGAGGAGGGAGACAAGGGGAAGAGGAGAAGAGGAGACAAGGAGACAAGGAGACAAGGAACTAGCGTAGTGATTCTAAAGAATGGCGCCTTATGCGAGCCGCGACCGTAAGGGAGCGGTCCTGCAAATCTGCATCCTGACCAACCGCAGCGGGCATCCCATAGGATGAGCCGGCACTTTTGCCCTTGCCTTTGCTCCCTGTCTGCTCTTCTCCGTGTCTCCCTCTCTGCCGTCTGGCCGTTGCCGTTGCTCCTCCTCTCCTCTTCTGTAGTTGCTGTTGTCGTTGCTCCTTGTCTCCTTGTCTCCTTGTCTCCTTGTCTCCTCTTCTGCAGTTGCTGTTGTCGTTGCTCCTTGTCTCCTTGTCTCCTCTTCTGCAGTTGCTGTTGTCGTTGCTCCTTGTCTCCTTGTCTCCTCTTCTCCGTGTCTTCTTGCCTGTGGTCCTTGGCCTTCAATGGAATAGGGCCAGCAGGCCCAGCGGGACCAGGTTCATCGTGCAGTGGGCGATCAGCGCGGGCCAGATCGATCGGGAACGAAGCGTCATGTAAGCAACGGCAATGCCCCCTGGCAGCGACAGGGCAACTTCCGTCAGGTTCGGCTTGCCGAAATGGGCCAACCAGAAAACGACACCCGAGCATACGATCGCCAGCAGCGATTCCGGCGTCAGGCCAAACCAGGCCAAGGCCTTGCTTGGGCCGGGTGGCGACGAAGGCTGGGCCAGGCCCAACCACCGCAGTGCCCTGCCCGGCAGACTACCTGTAACTGCGGCCACAGGCACGACTTCCGGCAGTCGCCGGCCGGGCAGCATCAGGCCGACGAGCGTACCACAGATCAAGGCATGCTCCGGGATCGTCAGCGTCATCAGCACCAGCGTTTCACGAAACTCGGCCCAGTTGGCATGGCTGGTCGTTGGCGCCGCCCGGACAAGCCAGAAGCCGAATGGGACGGAAACCAGCACGCTGACGGCTATCAGACGACGGCCCAGGACGTTAGGCCAGCCGAGACCGACGGCGTTGATCGACCGCCACCAGGCAACGAGACCCGCCGCCGGAACCAGCCCGATGGCGAACTCCAGGACCAGACACAACATGAAGCGGTGGTGGTACCAGTCAGCCTGGAGCATGCGAACCGGCCGGGTCCAACCGGCCAGCCAATGCGGCAGATATGCCGGCACGTTGCCCCAGAACGTTACAACGTAGGCCGCAACAGCCACGGCGAGCATTGCAGATACGACCCACCCCAGCCCTTCATGGCCCTGGGCAATACCGCCGGAACGGACGCTGAGCTCGTTCGAAAGCATGCCTGCTTATACGAGGAAGGATCGTAGCGGACAAGCAAACCAGGCACCGCAATATCAGGTGGCCCCCTGCACCAACTGGCGGCACCGCCAAGGGTCCGACCAAAGGGAAACCAGGGCTACGCGGCAGCCGCGGTTCCCCGGCACCTTCGTCGCGAACGAAAGACAGCAGCCGGATCAGCGGTTGGCTGATCCGGCTGCTGTGGTTTGCTTCTTGCGGGTCTCGGGACGATTCGCCGCGATCTAGAAGGTCATCGACGCATCGTCACCGAGCCGCGGTTGTTGCTTGCTTACGGCAGGGCCGCACTGACCACATCTGCCTTGACGGTGAGGCCGTCGACGGTCTCGACGCCGCCAGCGAGGACCACGACCTTACCGGCACCGGCGGGGCTGCAGTCAGCAGCCAGGGCAAGGGTCACGACCTTACCGGTGGCATCCAGCGTGGCGGAGTTGATGACCACCACGGGATTGGCCAGGACGCCGTCTCCATGCACCGCGAAGGCGCCTGGGAGGACGGTCGCCGGGTCAAGCGCGCGCGTACATCGTGCCGAAGTCGACCGTGACGGTCTTTGCATCGACCTCGGTGAAGGTGATGCCGTCAGCCAGGTACAGCTTGACGGTCTCACCAGCACTGGCCTGGCCATCTGTGCTCTTGACGGTGTTCACGACAGTCACCGACCCGTCGTCGCCGGAGGCCGGCAAGGTCAGGGTGACGACCTTCTTCGTGGCGTCCAGGGTGGCTGCGGTCGGGTTGTTGGCGCCGCCGCCAGCGAGCAGACCGGTGAAGCCGGCGGGCACAACCGTCGCCCCATCCAGCGTCAGGTCAAACGTCAGGTCGATGCTGGTACCGGAGGTCCGGTGGACGGCTGCGACCTTCGGTGCCGGATAGGCGAGGTTATTTACGGTGGCCGGAGCCGCCATGGCATTGCCCGCCATATCCGTGGCGTTGACGACGGTCAGGCTCTTGCCCGCCAGATCAGCCGCGTCGGTAACCAGGCGAACAACCTTCAGATCCGCCTGCTGCGTCGCGCTGGTGATGGTCTGGCCCGCAACACCGTAGGCGGCCGCGTTCTCGACCGACGCCTTGGCCATGTCGTGGTTGAACGTCACATCGATGGTGTTCGTGGTGCCGGTCACGATGACGGCCGAGCTGACTGCCGCGTTCGTGCCGTAGACGGTAATCGTCGCCGGGGTGGCCGAAGCCGCGTTGGTGTTGTTGCCCGTGCTGTCGTGGATGCCGCCAGCCGGAACGCTGAAGGTAATGACGCCGTCATTGCTGGCACCGTTACCGGCGCCGACATCAGCCTTGAAGTTGTAGACCTTCAGGGTGCTGGCGGTGACGGTAAGTGTGCCGCCGGCGAAGGCTGCATTGCTCGTATCGGTGAGGGCGTACTTGGCGGCGGTGGTCGCCTCGCCCGCGTTCACGTCCTTGTCGAAGGTAACGGTGAAGTTGACGGCCGTGTCCGAACCACTGATGTACGCATCCTGACCGGCAGCCAAAGCAACCGAAACGGCCGGCTTTTCGGAGTCACGGGTGACGGTGGCGCTGCCGCTTGGGCTGGCAACGGCGCCGACATTGGTGGTCAGAGCCCCGGCATCAAGGGACAGCGTAATCGTGCCATTCGTGAGGGTACCGCCGTCCTTGGAGACCGAGACATTCCAAGTCTTCGCGTCGACATTGGTGACCGTTACCTTGTCAGCGTTGGTGGTGCCGGTGATGTGGAGGCTCAGAGGCAGCCAGCGTGCCGTCCATGTTTTCGTTGAAGACGATATGGAAGACCACAGGATCAGCAGCGGTCGGGGACGGATTGGCCGGCGCGGTAATCGTAACTGTCGGGGGGAGCAACCAACCGTTGACCGGGGCGTACAGAGCCGAGTCCGCCGTGCTGACATTGCCGGCGGTATCGGTCACGCCGCCTGCCGGGATCAGGACGTTGATGGCACTGCCACCGGCATTCACATTGGCATCCATGCCAGTGACGGCGATCTGCCACGTCTTGTTGTCGGCCGAAGTCGAGGCCGCTGTCCACGACGCGAGCGTCGAGGCATCACTGAAGGCGTTGCCGTCAACCGTAACATCCGTGATCGCGCCAATCGCCTTGTTGGCGTCGGTGAGGGTGACGTTGAAGTACACGGTAGCCCCACGCCACGGGTCGGTAGCATCGGCACGAACGATGGTCGCTACCGGGGCGGTGTCGTCAACTGTGACTGCGTTGCTGACGGTGGGAAGGGGGCCGGAGACGTTGCCGGCCGCATCGGTGGCGGCGCCGGCGGCAGCCTGAACCTTAACCGTGCCGTTGCCCGTGATGTCCTTGACGACGACGGTGCCGGCGGTGCTGGTGTCGAGCGTACCGGCGGCCGTGCCCGTCAACACGAGGGTGACCTTGGTCAGGTCAAGCGTCGCATCGGCGGTGGTCGAGATCGGGAAACTGACCGGACCCGCGCTGGTCACGTCCTTGTCGGGCAGACCAAACGCAACGACCGGGGCGGTGTTGTCAACCACAACGGTCGTACTGGTCGCATCCTGAGTGCCAGCCACGCCATCCGCATTGACCGCGGTGCTGCCGGGAACGCGGATCGCGACGGTGCCGTCGCCCACCAGGCCGCTGACGGTGACAACCTTCTCGCTGTCCGTGGCGCCTGCGGCCACGCCCGTGACCGAGCCGCCGGCGCTGCCGGTGGCAACGATCTGAACGTCGCCAGCCGCCAGGTCAATCGTCGCCGCGTTGGTGTATGTGACGGTGTAGGTCACCGGGCCATTGTTGGTCACGGTCTCGCTCGGCGTACCCACGCTCACCTTGACGGCCGGGGCGGCCGGGGCGACCGGGGCTTCGTAAACTACGCTGGCCGTATTGGAGGCATCATTGCCACCGGTAACGGCGTCGGCCTTGACGGCGACGCTGACGGTGCCGTCGGCACTGACCGGAACCGAGATGGTCCATACGTCTGGACCGCCGGTGACGGTTGCGGCGCCGGAGCCGCCGGCCACGGTCAGGCCATCAGCAGTCAAGCCTTCAACGTCTTCGCTGAAGGTGGCCTTGAAGACGACCGGCGAGGTGCTCGTGGGGGAGGCCGATACGGCTGCCACGGTCACGGTCACCGTCTGCGTGTTGCCTTGAGGATTCAAAATATTCGTCAGACATCCATCAGCACCCATGAGTACGGGCGCCAACCCCACCGCCACTGCTAACATCGAGAACCGAATCAGCTTGTGCATCGTTAGAACCTCCACCCATGGATGCACGTCCCAGCCCTGCGGGCTGACGTTCCGTGAATCCAAACCTTTGGATTTAGACCTTTACTAACCGTTCAGCTGCACCGTCCACGCCAGCCCGCTGGTAAGGCTTGCGGCCTGAAGGGGCAGCACTGCTTCCAAAAATCAGCCCCGACCACCACCAAGGTGAACGAGGATTAAACTTTTTTGGCAATCGTGCAAACGGCTAAGAACCCAGGACGGGTAGTGGTATTCAGCGCACGCAGTGCGCCGGAGTCATGATTGCCGCGCCATATTGAGTGGCAATAATAACAGCCGAGAATACCAAGTCAAGCCCTTTCCGGGGTCTCACAAGGAAAAAAGTCCTATAAAAACATCGCTGGGACCTCTTCGCGTGCGGTCTATCGAAAACCGCTTGCACAACACAACCTCCGACATCAAAAAACCACCATCGGTTGTTGCCGACGCCGCCGAGCCAGCCGCCGCAAACTCTCGCTCTGCAAAGAGCCGACGGCGGCCAACCTGGCCTCTCGATTTTCGAGAGGCGCACACGGGGCACACCCGGTAGGGCCGCGCCAGCAGTCATTGCCGTGTGATAGGCAGGACATCGGCTGCGCTGCGTGTGGTTCTTGAGCCAGATTCCGTCTAGTTGGCCGTACGCAAATGCCAGACACGACGGTATATGCGCCGGGCGGAGCGTCGCGCGAGCCATAGCGGGGTGTCGTAAGTGCTTGGTCGTCACCGTGACTGGTATCTTTCGTCACCGGAGACGGCCGCCGAGCAGAGGACCGACCACGCTGGGAAAAAATGTGCGGCGCCAGGCGGTTTCGCGGCAAGCATGGCCGGACCGAAGGCTGTAAAATCGCCCTGTTGACGGCGATAGACTGAGACGAAAATCGCCTGTGCAGCAGGCAGAATGCTGATTACAATGGGCCGCTCCTTTCGGCGCAGGCGACAAAGAAGACAGGACGCAAGAGTCGTACCAATGAGTGACGGATCAGCGATTGTGACCTTTTGGACAAGTGTGCCACTGGCGGTCGGGCTGGCGATGGATGCCGCGGTGGTTTCGGCGAGTATCAGCGCGTCGCTGCCGACGGTGACACGGCGACACGCCTTCCGGCTGGCCTGGCACTTCGGACTGTTCCAGTTTTTCATGCCGATTCTCGGCTGGTTGCTGGGCACGCAGGTCATACAGTACATCGACGGCTGGGACCACTGGGTGGCGGCGCTGCTGTTGGCGGCCGTCGGCGGGCACATGCTGTACGAGGCCGTGCGCACGGAAACGGCCGCGAGCGCAGAAGGCGTGAGGCACAGAGCCGGACAGGATACGCCGGGGCAACGTGCCGGCACAGGAGCCGGGCAAGAGGAAGGTGAGCCTTACAGTACTGGTACGCCGGACCGGACCGGGATGGCGGCTCCCGGTAGCAAGCGGCGGGGCGACCCTACACGCGGCTGGTCGCTTGTGATGCTGTCGATCGGGACCAGTATCGATGCACTGGCGGTCGGTCTGGCGATTCCCATGCTGCACATGAACGTCTGGGAGGTAGTGCCGGTCATCGGGGTGGTAACAGCTGGCCTTGTGCTGGCAGGGATCGCAGCAGGACGGGCGGCCGGCAGGGTGATCGGACGAGCAGCGGAGGTGGCCGGAGGAGTCATCCTGGTGGCAATGGGTCTGAAGATCCTGCTGCA
Source organism: uncultured Planctomycetota bacterium (assembly GCA_963787325.1). Classification (GTDB taxonomy): domain Bacteria; phylum Planctomycetota; class Phycisphaerae; order UBA1845; family JANYLN01; genus CAWBCK01. Next base: position 1,776,707 of record CAWBCK010000005.1, on the reverse strand, counting down.
GGGGCTGGGGATCTGCGGATAGCCCGTCGGCATCGTCCGGCGCGCCGACCGAGCTGTCACGGCGAGATCCTGGCAACGGCTACGTCAGGGGCCGAATAGACCAATTCCGGCTGGTGATTGCCTGCCGGGGGGGCAAAAAGGTCTTGTCCCCGGCTCGCCCGGAAGGTATTCTAGGTGTGGTCAGTTGTCTGCAGGCGAGAATGCCTGCATCTATGTCCGAAACAACCGAACGGGACCAACCTGCCGGGTTGTCGCGGCTTAGAGGATTCATCTGCGGCAGGCACGTGATGTTTCACTTCAACAGATAGCCGGAGTACGGCAGCATAAGCGATGCTTTGCATGGGGCATAAGCTGCGCCCGCGGCAGGCTGGCTCGGATGTCCAGCGTCGACAGACAAAGCGGATGAAGTGCGCCGGGCCAGGCAGCACGGAGACAAAAGCGCTTTGACGGCGCAGTTTGGGGGCCGGAGGCCGATCATGGTCCTTCGCCAGCTTCAGGAACAGATCGACGGTCTGGAACATCGGCTCGAGACGATGCGCCTGCGGGGATGTACGGCCGCAGATGCAATGGACCTCGCCGGCCAGCTGATCGAAAAGATCGGGCCGCTCCTGCGTCATTGCGAGGAGGCCGAGGCGGACCGCCATGTCCTGCAAACGCTGATGGACTACATACCGCTGGGCGTGGGCATTTTCGACGTCGAGAACGGGATCCTTCGCGCCTCCAGCAAAGCCGGCCTGGCAATATCGGGACGTGACCCGCACGGCAGGCCCACGGCGTTGGACTTCGACAAGGAAACGGGCATCCGGTTTTTTGAGGCCGGCGGTGAAACCCCCGCGCAGACGCGGCAGACGCCGGTCCTGCGCGCCCTCGAAGAAGGCCACGCCATACTGAACGAAGAGTGGGTCATGCAGCGAGTTGACGGCCGGAAAATGCCGCTGTTGTGCAGTGCGGTCCCGGTGCGCGACGATGCGGGCCGCATCACGGCGGTGATCTCGACGTACCACGACATGACGGAACACAAGCGACTTCAGACGCTGCTGGAGCAGCGGGAACAACGGTACCGTTCGCTGCTCGACCACAATCTCGATGCCGTGTTTCGAACCGGCGAAGACGGCCTGCTCGAAGAGGTCAACGAGGGTTGCACCCGGCTGTCGGGGTACTCTCGCGAGGAATTGCTGGGGATGCCTCTTATGGAGATATGCATCCCCGAACACCGCCAGATGGCTCTGGCCAAGTTTACAGAGGTCCTGGAAGGGCGATCGGCCGAACTGCTGGTGACGATTCGCCGCAAGGACGGACAGTGCGCGGAAGTCTATACGACCGGCGGACCGATCGTAGTGGACGGCCAGCCGGTCGGGGCCTTCGGCATCGCACGCGACGTAACCCAGGCCAGACAGGCCGAGGCCGAGATCCGCCGCTTGAACGAACAACTGGAACAGCGGGTCGCGGAACGAACGGCAAGCCTGGAGGCAGCCAACATCGCTCTGCAGGCCGAGGTCAGCGAGCGGCAGCGCATAGAACGGGAGCTGCGCGCCAGCGAAAGCAAGTACCGCAGCATCGTCGAGAACACGCACGACGTAATCATGCTGACACGTTCAGACGGTACGATCACGTACATCAGCCCGGCAGCGCGTGAGGTGCTTGGCTACGAGCCGGAGGAGATGGTCGGCACACATGCCTCGATCACTCACCCGCAAGACATGGACCGTATCCGGCAGGTCCAAAAGCTGGCCCTGCAGGGACAGGCCGGCTGCGACGTGGAATACCGGATCGTTACCAAGAGCGGCGAGACAAAGTGGATCAGCCATTCGTGGGCCATGACGGTCAACGATCCTCACCGCATGGTTGTCAGTGTTCTAAGAGATATTACGGAACACAAGAGGGCAGAGGCACAGATCGAGCAGCATGAGAAGCAACTGCGGGCAATGGCCTCCGAACTGGTCCTGGCCGGCGAGAGAGAACGCCGGCGGATCGCCACCGACCTGCACGATGATCTCGGCCAGAAACTGGCGGTGGCCAAACTGCGCCTGACGATGCTGGCACGCCACGTTGGTCGGGCGAACATGCAGGAGCAACTGAAGGACGTCTGCCAGATTATCGAAGAAGCGCTGCAGTCGAGTCGCTCGCTGACGTTCCAGATCTGTCCGCCGGCGTTGTACGATCTGGGATTCGTGCCGGCCGCCGAGTGGCTGACCGAGGATATGCAACGGTTTGGCATAAAGGTTCGACTCGAAGATGACGAAGCCTGCAAGCCGATGGACGAGCGCGTGCGTGTGGTCCTGTTCCAGTGTCTTCGCGAGCTGCTCATCAACGTCGCCAAGCACGCGGAGGTCAAATCAGCCGTCGTCGAGATCCGTCGGCTCAATGGCATGGTACAGGTGGTCGTCGAGGACATGGGCAAAGGATTCAACCCGGTCAAGGTGGCCGGCAGCGCGGGAGGCGGTTTCGGGCTGTTCAGCATCCAGGAGCGGCTGGGCTACGTCGGTGGAACGATGGCGATCCATTCGGCACCGGGAGAGGGAACCACGGTTACTCTGAGGGTACCGGTGCAGTTGGAAGGGGCGGAGAGCGAGTCATGAGCACGACAGTCCTGCTCGTAGACGACCATCGCATGATGCGCGAAGGCCTGCGGATGATCCTGGAACAGTCCGCGGACGTATGCGTGGTCGGCGAAGCCGAGAACGGCCGGGTTGCGCTGGCGATGATCGAGCGACTCAAGCCCGATGCCGTCATCATGGACATCGGCATGGCTGGCCTCAATGGCATCGAGGCAACCCGGCAGACACGAGCCAAGTACCCGAGGACGCGGATCATCGGCTTGTCCACTTACACCGACAAACAGTACGTACTGGGGATGCTGGAGGCAGGCGCCTGCGGGTACGTCTCGAAGTCGGCGGCAGCGGACGAGCTGCTCAAGGCCATTCGGATCGTCATGAAAGGACAGGTCTACCTCGGGCCCGACCTGGCCAAGTCCGTCATCGAACGATACATCGAGCGTCTCAACACGCCAGGGTCCGTACCTGCGCCGGCACTGACGGTCCTGGGGACCCGCGAGCGGGAAATCCTTCAACTGATCGCCGAGGGCAATACCAGCCGGCGGATCGCCGAAGGACTGCATATCTCCGTAAAGACCGTCGAGGTTCATCGCCAGAATATCATGAACAAACTCGGACTCCACTCCATCGCCGAACTGACGAAATACGCCGTACGGGAGGGATTGACTCACCTGGATGGATGAAAACGCAAAGAGCGAAACGGGTGGCAGGGATGACAGGAAGTCTGCCAGGGGGACAAGGCGGGACCGCATCAGCGGGGTTTGCCGGCGGTGGCGTTGCCAAGGGGGTAACGGGGCGATACCGTGATAGCCTGCGTACGGGCTGACGGGAAGTCCCGCCAGACGCGTTGGGAGAATCCGTGGCGATTCGAATGATGCCGCTCAGGGTTCCGGCGGAACCGGTCCATTCGACCCGGGCGGTGCTCAAGGAGTCAGGTTCATGGCAGCAGGCAGTGGGAAGATCCGCTTCGGTGTCATCGGAGCGGCCGGACTGATCGGCAACACGCACATCAAGGCTATCAAGGACAACCCCGATCTGGCGGAACTGGTGGCAATCTCGGACGTCAACGAGACTAAGCTTCAGCAGATGGCTGCGGAGTTGAACGTCAAGGCCTATTCCAGTTACAAAGACCTGGTCAACGACAAGAACGTGGATGCGGTCACGCTCGGCACGCCACACCCGCTGCATCCCGAGCAGGCGCTGGCGGCAATGGCAACCGGCAAGCATGTGCTCACCGAAAAGGCGATGGCCGGCCGGCTCAGCCAGGCCCAGAAGATGGTCGAGGTCGCCCGGGCCAAAGGCCTCAAGATCGGGGTGTGCTTCCAGCATCGGTTGAATCCCAAAACACTCAAGGCCCTGGAATTGCTCCAGGAAGGCAGGATCGGGCGGATGCTGCGCGTCGTGTGCGAAAACACCGCATACAAAAGCGAGTTCTACTACGACAGCGGAGCGTGGCGGGGAACGTGGGCCGGCGAAGAAGGCGGCGTACTGCTGAACCAGGCACCCCATCCGATCGACCTGATGCTCAAAATGGCTGGACGGCCCAAACGCATCACGGCCGTCTGCCGCACACAGATCCACGATAACATCGAGGTCGAGGACGTCGCCAGCGCAATTCTGGAATACGAGAACGGTGCCCAGGGCATCGTCCACTTCAACACGACAACCGTCCCCGGCGTCAACCGCACGGACATCTACGGCACGCATGGCGCCCTGAGCATGACAGGCGACGGCCTGCGGTTCTGGCGGATCGAACCGCCGATCGACAGGCAAGTTAAAGAGTACAAGGGGCCGAACATCTACGAAGGGCCCAAAACGGTCGAGGAGCCGCTGACGCTGCTGGAGCACCGGCAGGGTCATTCCGGCCTGGTTGAAAACTTCTGCAGGGCGATCACTGCCGACGAGCCGCTGACCTGCCCGGGCGAAGAGGGGCTCTGGAGCCTGGAATTCGCAAACGCCCTGGTCATGAGCAGCTATTGCGGAAAACCGGTCGACCTGCCGCTCGACGTGGACGCATATGACCGCCTCCTGCAGCAGCTGCAACAGGCAGGCAAGGCCGCGGCACATCGACCGCTGCAACCGAATCCGCTCCCCGAAAAGGGGGCATAACGCAGGCAATATGTAGCCGTTACGAGATCGCACAGTGCGGCCGGCTCCCAGTGGGCTGACCGCACTGTTGTTTTGTAGTGCTGGGTTTCCTTCAGCCGACGATATTTGACTCCTGTGGTCCTGCAAGCATATGACTATGCAGAGCCAGACGGGTGGGGCAATCCTTTTGTGTGTGGAAACGTGGTCGTACTTAGAAGAGGCAACCTCCCACGAACGCTCGGCACGCCGCTGACGTGCCCGCCACGAAGGGGGAGATCATGCGGTCACGTCCAATCCTGACCATCGCGATGTGCGCGTCGCTCGCCGTACCAACTGCCGGTCGAGCATTCGTGATCGTCGATACCGGCTGTGGTTCCGCGTCCGGCGGTGCGCTGCTGTTGTGCACAGGCAACTATTTTCAGGCGTTCGTCGGCCGGTTCACCGTCTCAACACCTGTAACAATCACGGATATGGGCACCTATCTGGCCGAGGTGACCTCTGCCGGTACCATGGATCTGCGCATCTACGCAAATCACAACAACCTGCCACATCCGATTGATGACGTCAGCGTCTACTTGTATAGCGGCACGGTTGCATCGGCTGCCCCCGGCTATCAGGGCATCACAGGCCTCAGTTGGAGTCTGTCCAGGGGCACATACTGGATGGCCGTCGTCCCGAACAAGCCGCTGCAGGCCATTACCTATGCCGCCGGCACGCCGCTGGGCAGCTACGCCGATTACGTCTCCAGCAACGGCATCTGGTACGCCCTGTCGGACCACTCCATTACCGTACCCTTCGTCATAAACGGCGTTCCTGAACCCGCAACGCTGGCACTGCTTGGCTTGGGAGTCCTGCTGGCAACGTACCGCCGCAAGCCCGGACGCCGTCCATCCCCGCAGACATATGGCAATCACCCCACACCGTGACTGAATCACGGCAATCCCTGCAACACATTGTCAACACGTTGGTTACCACAAGAGCCGAATCCGTCTTCGCAGCCCCTTGTCAGCAGCCACATCTCCTGACCCCAGCCTCAACAACAGAGAACTCACAGGACGCCTTTTGCAAAATTCCGACAAGGGGATATGATTGAACTCGGACATTTCGCGCCGGGGACGTTTGCATGAAAGGCCCTCCCGGTGCCGGGTCGCCACGGAGTTCGGCTGACCGCGAATTGCAGACTCAGGAGGAAGTTACAATGGTGATTCGCAAAAAGAAATCGGAAGTCACGTTCGTTTTCGAGTCGGATGTACCTGCCAAGACCGTCCACGTCGTCGGCTCGTTTAATGACTGGTGCCCGACGGACGGCAAGATGCAGAAGGCCAAAGGCCAATGGCGCAAGCGCCTCAGCCTCCAGCCCGGCCGGTACGAATATAAGTTCATCGTCGACGGCGATTGGCGGGCCGATCCGGACGCCTCCGAAAACGTCCAGAACGAGTTCGGCTCGCTCAACTCAGTCCTTAACCTGGCCTAAGGCTCGGGCAGGACAGCCTAGACCCCTCGGCGGGCCGCCCGACAGGACAGCCCAAACCGTACTTGCTGCGGACCAGCCGCGATTCGCCGGACTGCGACTGATCGCGCGCCGGATACGTGCTTTGTCCAGAGCGGACTCAATCCAGATATAGCGTGCCCGGCTGCTAAGACTCCATGTGGCATGGCCCTGTGCAGCAAGGGCCATGGGCTTGCCGCTACGTCGGGATTGGCGATGCTCTGTCCCCACGTATCTCCGACAACAGCTGGGCATGGACCCTCGGGCCGGCTGCCAGCAGGCTCAGTCGTTGTGCGCTGTCCGCCTGCACGGCAATATCCATCGGGAATATCGCCTCACCATTCAGGTCGGTAAGCAAGCCGCCTGCCTCCAGCACCGCCAGGCCCGCGGCAGCGATGTCCCAGATGCTGCACTCCATGACCAGCGCCGCATCGAGCATGCCCGCGGCCGTCATAGACAGATGCAGTCCGGCCGAGCCGTAGTTGCGGATGACATACCTGTTGAGCCATCGCGTAACTGAGTCAGGCAGAGGAACGCGATGGCTGCTCGGTACGCCGACCAGCACGTCGCCCAGGCGACCGTCCGCCACCTCGACGCGGATATCGTTGCGCCACGCCCCTCCGGCCAGCATGGCGGAATAGGCGGTGTCAGTCCCGGCCTCGATAACCGCCCCAGCGATCGGCTGACGGCGATCCGTCACCGCCACGCAGCAAGCAAAGCACGGCAGGCACCGGGCGAAACTCCGCGTGCCGTCGATCGGATCGATAATCCAGAATCGTTCGGCCGTCGCCGGGTCCGCGCCGCGCGTCTGCCCGGTTGACTCCTCGGCGATAATCGCGTCATCCGGAAACCGGCTGGTAATCGCCTCGATGAGCAGGTTTTCCACCGCCGTATCGGCCTCTGTGACCAGGCTGGTATCGGCCTTGCGACTGCGGGGGATGTCCAGCCGCTGCATCTTGCGGGCCAGACCGGCGCCGCGCCGGGCCAGGTCCACACATACCTTACGCAAATCATCGAGATCACCGGGTGAAACAGCCATTCGCTGGTCCTCCATGCTGACAGATCCGGACGTCTTTCGCCAACAATCAGGCGACAGGGGATGGTACAACAGCCGCCCCGCAATGTCACAGGGCCGCCGCACCCGGAGACACCGCCGTTGCAGTTGTAGTTGCCGGTACAAGAGACAACGGACCACGGACAACGGGCGACAACGCCATCCGGTCAAGACCTATAACCAATCCGGCCGATATTGATGATTACGGCAATGTGTCGGTGAGGATCTCAATGGCTGGAAACGATTTTCGAACCAAGATCGTTGAATTGGACGACCTGTTGCGAATCCGGCGGGTGGCAGCCCGCGACCGGCGGACTGTGGTTCTATGCCACGGCTGCTTCGATATCGTCCACCCCGGCCACGTCCGCTACCTCCAGTTCGCCCGGCAGCAGGGTGACATGCTGGTCGTGTCCATGACCAGCGACGCGGCCATCGACAAGGGGCCATTGCGGCCATATATCCCCCAGGAAGCTGCGGGCCGAGAACCTCGCCGCGCTGGAATGTGTCGACCAGGTATATGTCGATCCACACCCGACAGCGACAACCCTCCTGGAGACGATCCAGCCGGATATCTACATCAAGGGCGGGGAATACGAAAGCAGCCGGGACCCACGGTTCCTGCGCGAACGGGCGACGGTGGAGGGATATGGCGGCCGGATCGTCTTCTCCAGCGGCCAGCCGGTGTTCTCGTCCACCCACATCATCTCGCAGATGAACAACGACCAGACGCTCGCCGCGGCCCGGCTGGCGGCGATCTGCCGGCGGCATGAAATCGGATTTGCCAGTCTGACGACGATTCTCCGGCGATTCGAGGACCAGAAGGTGGTGGTCATCGGCGACCTGATGGCCGACACGTACGTGCACTGCGACGCGAGCACCGTGGCATCGGAATCACCGATGATGAGCCTGGACGTGCTTGGCGAGGAGCATTTTCTCGGGGGGGCCGGGATCGTCGCGGCGCACTCTGCGCAGCTTGGGAGCCCGTCCCTTTGTCATCGGGACGATCGGGCGCGACGAATGGTCCCGGTGGGTCGGCCATCGACTGGGCGAAATGCAGATCGACAGCTACCTCCATCCGACCAGGCAAGCACTGGTGCGTAAGGTACGGTATCTGGCGGACGGCCAGAAACTCTTCAAGGCGGATTACGGCTCACCCAGTCCCCTCGACTCGCGATCGGAAAAGGCGATAGCCGGAGCGATCCTTGATGCGGCCGTCGACGCAACGGCGGTCCTCTGGTGTGATTACGGCTATGGCACGATCACCGACAGTCTCGTCGGTGACGTGGAGGATCCGCTGCGGCGCCGGGTGGACCTGATCGCCGCTGACGTCAGCAGCCGCGGCAAACTGCTTCGGTTCCGCAATGTGGACCTGCTCACGCCTACGGAGCGGGAGTCTGCGATCGGCATGCAACAACTCCGACGCGGGCCTGTCGGCGGTAGCGTGGCAGGTGCTCGACAGGACCCAGGCCAGACGACTGCTGGTGACGCTCGGCAAGAAAGGGGCAGTGCTTTTCGATCGGCCAAGCCAGGATCCGAACGGCGAGGAGTGGTCAGGCAGGCTGGTCAGCGAATACCTGCCGGCACTGACCGAGACAGCAACCGACCCGCTGGGCTGCGGCGACTCGCTGCTGGCCGCGACGACACTAGGGCTGGCAAGCGGCGCGAACATCATGCAGGCGTTGTACCTGGGTAGCGCGGCGGCGGCCGTGCAGGTAGGCCGTAACGGAAACGTGCCTGTCGACCTCGAAGGACTCCGACAGATGCTGATAAGCAGGACCGAGCTGTTCGAAGCAGAACAGCCGCAACCGACACACCCCCGGTCGCCGGCAAAGGACGAAGAGTCGCAGCGACAGATGGCCGGCGAATGACCAGAGATCAGCCAAGTGCCACGATATGGCACGATGGCACGACGAACGACAACGGCGGAGCACAATCCGATGCCAAAACCTGAGATTTCCTTCGTGATGCCAACCCGCGACCGGCGAGGACGGACCCTGGAGACGCTGGCCATCCTTCAGGAGAACGCAGCCGACGTACCGCATGAGGTGATCGTCATCGACAACGCAAGCAGTGACGGCACCGCCGAGGCTGTACAACGCGACTTCCCGCAGGTGCGGCTGGTCGAACTGAGCGAGAACCTTAACTCCGCCGCCAGGAATCTTGGCATATCAGCGGCGGAGGCCCCGTTGGTGTGCATGCTGGATGATGACAGTTGGCCTGAAAAGGGTACCCCCGAAGCGGCTCTCAATGTGATGGCCAACCATCCGCGGCTGGCCGTCGCAGCGTGCTATGTGCATCGGCATGGGCAGGAATTTCACGAGATGGGCGGGCTGCCGGGAGTCTTCATCGGCTGCGGGGCGGTATTACGAAAAGACGCAGCTACGGCGGTTGGCGGCTACCCAACGGACTACGGCTACTATGTCGAGGAGTACGATCTTTGCGCCCGGCTCTGGCAGGCGGGGTGGCAAGTGCGATGGGTCGAATCGCTGCGAGTATGCCACAACCCCGCTGCGGCAGGACGGGATAAGAACAGAATCCTGAAGATGCTCGCGGCAAACAATTTGCGGCTCTGGTCACGTTTTGCACCGGTGACACGTTATGATGCGATGATCGAAGAGACGATCGAGCGATACCGTAAGATCGCACAGAAGGAGGCAGCGTTGGCTGGTTACCAGGAGGGCCTGGCGATCGGCTTGACGGCCGCAGCACACAATAACACGCGTCGCCGGCCGCTCACCGATGAACAGTTCGACGGCATGTTCGGGTTGAATTATCTCAGGCAACAGCTGGAGCAGGCGAAGGCGTCCGGCGTCAGTCAGCTGCTGCTGTGGCGGCGAGGCAAAGGCGCCGAGCAGATCCTGGAGACAGCAAGTAAGGCCGGAGTGAAAATAGTCGCAATAGCCGAGGACGTACGAACTGTACTGGAAAGCGACGCGTTTGCCGGAATGGCTGTATACAACCCGCACGAGGCGTACCAGGCGGACGTGCAGGGCGCAGTAGTCGGCTCGCTCTCCCCGGGCGCCAGCCTGGACTTGCTGACCGAAGCGCGATCGCACCTGACAGACGTCCCTGTGATCGATCCCGTGGCGCGGACAATACCCGCGATGGCAGCGATGGCCGTGGGATGACCCGGTCTGCCATCTGCTGTTTGCCTCAGCAGCGCCGCGCGCATAAGGAACTCCTTGCAGCCATTGGAACTGCAAGGAGGTCCTTGCATGTCGGCACTGGGATCAGATTCTGACGTGCCGGCGCCGCAGGAAAAGCATGCCCAATGCGACAAGCGCCAATGTGACCGGCTCAGGCACGGTCGCAACTGTAAACAGGTTCACAGTCCCGTTCGCAATCCCTTGCTGGCCAAAACCAGCCTCAGTCATTGCTGGCAGGCCCGGAAGGGATACGCCCGCGGGCGTCAATATGGTGGTATCAAAGTAGGCGTAAGCCATCTCAGCCGTCGGATCCCACTCAATAGCGAGGGTGTGATAACCGCTCGGTACGGCACCTGGCAAATTACCGCTGGCCGCCGTCGAATAACCCCCGCGCACGAACCAGCCGCCGTTGGCTCGCATATACAGTCTGGACATCCGCACCATAAGGTTGAGTCAAAGCCTGATGATTGAACCAGACGCCGGCAAAGTTGCTGTCGGCCTGTCCGTTAAAGTTGTAGCTGACACTGACGATAGCGTCCTGAGTGACGACATAGGGCACGTTGGCCTTTCTCGTAGCACTGCCAGCCGCGTAGTAGTCCCCGGGCCCTCCGGCGAACACGTAATCGGCGTATCCGGAATTCCATTGGACGTCGCCCACCTCGGTGTACGTGGACATGAGCATGTTGCCGATGGCACGCCCGGTCGTGTCAGAACCGCTGCCAGGTGCGGCAAATGAGTCCTGGATTACGACGGTGGCCTGTGTCAGGGCCGGCATGAGCAACAGGCAGATGCCCATACCCACTACAGTAGTAAGTCTCATCGTTACTCCTCCTCTGCTGGCAGGGTTGCGACGATGCAATCGGCGAACCTGCCCGAAACAGAAACCATGATTCAATTTGATCGAGACAACCGAGAGCTGCTTCGACACCAACTTGGGATGAACAGCCGGGGCTATCGCCAAGCCGAAGCCAGCCTCGACACTACCTTGCCTGATAGCATTTGGCATACCAAGAGGCGGGAAAAGGCTTGGCCAGCCGGCCGCGATCGACTGTTACACTATATAGATTAGACACTTGCGTTTGGCTGACGAAAGATCAGGCCCTGCCAGAACGCTCAAACGCCCCGTGCAGGACCGGATGCATTGCCACAGCGAGTGGTCTATACCAAACCGCCGTAACGCACTGCAACTCGTTGCCAGACCAAAGATTACGAGATACGCTCACCTCACAACGCATATCCACGGATGTTGCGGCGGATCAACACACTGCGATGGCACCACAGGCCTGCTTGGCCAGGCTATGCGATGCCAATACAATGCTCCCATCAGGCAAATGCGAGAAAGATGCAATCCGGATCATTGCCCAATGGCAAATAAAGGTGCCCGTAGTGTCTCCTACTATCACCAGGTCGCAAACGTCCTGCGGTCTTGTATCGTCAGCAGCGATAGCGACATCCCGGTTCGATTGCCGTCGGAGAGGGAATTGGCCGAGACCCATCGCGTAGCCCGCGGCACGATCCGTCAGGCCCTCGCGTTACTGGTCGACGAAGGACTCATCGAGCAAGGTCATGGCCGGGGCACCACCACCATTCCGAAGGGCATCCAGGCGTGGCGCAAACTCCACAAGTCGCAAGTAATCCAGGTGATTTCGTGGTATCAGACGCTGACGGAAGCCCCCACCGACTACTATGGGCAGATCTATCAAGGAATCCTGGTGCGCAGTGAAGAGTGCGGCTACCGCGTGCGACTGAAAAAGATGCTGGGGCACTTTCCGCCAATGAATGAAAGGTTTGTCCCGGAAGACCCGGAACAGGTGACCGGCGTTATTACGACGTCCATCACGGACGAGCGGTTCGTGTCCATGCACGCCAACGCGAAATACCCAGTCGTCTGTACCGACTATTGGCCGGCCCAGCCGCTGGCTGACGGCGTGGTCATCGATTGCTTTGGCGATGGACAGTTGGCCGCCGATTTCCTCTTGGGCCTCGGACATCGGACCTTCTTCTATCTCGGCAATACCCACATCGACAGGCAAGGCAAAGTCCACCGTGAATCTGATGCGGAACTGGCGGAAGCGGGGTTCTGCCGCGCTCTGCGCGAGGCCGGAGCGGACCTTCCTGCCACCCACGTCCGTTTCGTGCGATTTGGCCAGATAGAACAGATCCCGGAGTGGCTTTTGGCACTTCGCCCCCGGCCAACTGCGGGGCTGGTCTTCAGCGACCACGCAATGGCACCTCTGGTCGAAGGACTTCGCCGGCGGGGGGTTTACTGCCCCCAAGACATATCGTTGATGACCAGGACTACGGTCAACGATACCGCCCAGTATGCAAGCATGTGCAGCAACCCCTACCGGCTCGGCTCGATCGCCGTGGATCTGCTGCTGGAACGAACCGCCGGAACACGCCGTGAAGGCATGCGCGTGGCCATTGCTTCAACGCTGCGGCACGGCCCGACAGTGCGCAGCCTGTAGAATCCAATGCGCCAGATGGTTGGCAGCAGGATGATGGAGCGCATGTGGCCTGCAGATGGATGCGCCTCAGTAGTGTGGCACCGGCGGGGACGTCGTGCAGGGACCGCGAAAGCAATGCAATCTGTCGAGCACCCACAAGCTCTCGCATTCGCGGGTCTGAGCGCCTCCTCAAGGATCTCCAGCGAGGGCATGGCCAAAGAGCAGATCTGCACGCCTGCCATGCCCGAATCCCGTACGAGCAAGACCCGCCCGCCGCAGCCGCTTCCGCTGGGGGCCTGCTTCACGCTATGATGCGTTCGTGACAAAGGAGGTACCGGCATGAAAGCCGTTCTCGCCACCAGGCCCGGCGATCTGAGCGTTTCTGACATCGCGGCCCCCGACCCTGCCCCCGACGAGGCCATCGTAGACGTTCACTACATCGGCGTGTGCGGCTCGGACATGCACGCCTACCGCGGCACACACCCGTTTGTAACCTATCCGCGCATACTCGGCCACGAAATCAGCGGCACCCTGGCGGCGCCGCCTCAAAACGCAGCAGCAATGCCGACAGGCCTGACTGTCGGCGATCCGGTCATCATCGAACCATACATCAACTGCGGCACCTGCCACATGTGCCGGGCCGGCCGACCAAACGCATGCCTGCATCTCAAGGTGCTCGGCGTGCACACAGACGGCGGCATGACGGAGCAGATCGCCGTGCGGGCCGACAGGATCCTCCGCATCCCCGACGGCCTGAGTCTGCGCGACGCAGCGATGGCCGAACCGTTAGGCATCGGTTTTCACGCGGTCCGGAGGGGACGGATAGCCAAAGGCCAGAAGGTTTTCATAATCGGCGCAGGCACGATCGGCCGGTCCGTGTTGGCAGGAGCCAGACAGGCCGGCGCTCTCGCAGCGATCAGCGAGTCTGATCCCACGCAGGATCGAAGCCGCCCGGAGGCTGGGCGCCGATCTGGCCCTGGATGCGAACGACCCCGCGCAGATGCGGAGGCAACTGCTCGACTGGACCAACGGCAAAGGCCCCGACGTAGTCATCGAGGCAGCCGGCACACCCGAAACGGTACAGGAATCCTTCGCGATCGTCCGCCCCGGCGGCACCGTCGTGCTGGTGGGCATGACAAACCTTCCCGTGCCGTTGGCTACCAAGCCCATCATGGCCAAGGAACTCAGCATCTACGCATCGCGCAACAGCACAGGGGTACTGCACGAACTGCTGACCGCTCTGGCAGAGCGCCGCATCGACGTGGATTCGTTCATCAGCCAGGAAATCGATCTCGCAGACGCACCACGAACAATCGTGGACATGTGCGAGAACCCAAACGACTATCTCAAAGTTCTAGTAAAGGCGTAGGCGCGCGCAAGACAGCGGATGCTCAGCCCCGCAAAGGGCGATGAAGGCAGCCACGACGCAACCCCTGGGGAACCCTTATGGCTGTCTCCTGTCTTCTGTCTTCTGTCTTCTGTCTTCTGCCTTCTGTCTTCTGCCTTCTGTCTCCTGCCGCTAATTATGCATCAAATGGGCCGTACGCGGTAAAACTGGCCGTTGCTGCTGCTGAACGGCCGGGGCTTCGTGAACCAGCTTGCGGTCCTGTCGCCACCAGTACTGAAGGATCTTGTCCATCTGCAACGGATCCCCAGCTTTGCTCCATTCGACGAAGACGTCGGAATCCGCACTGCGCGGCGTCCGCGGCGGCAGGTCGATCAACGTCCGCAGTGGCATCAGCACCGAATCGCCGATGACGAACCCCTCGCCCGGCGAGAGGATCGGCAACATATTGACCATCGCGGCAAACTGGTCAGAGACGACCTTGGTCACATAGTGTTGGTCGTCCGGATTGTTCAGACGCATGACGATCATGTTATTACACTGCGACAGAGCGGTTTCCGACAGTTCGCTCGGCCGCTGGCTGATGATCATGCTCGATACGCCGTACTTGCGACCTTCCTTGGCGACCCGTTCGACCGCCTGGCGGGCAAAGGAAAACGGCCCCGCCTTGCGCGGGATGTAGTTGTGGGCCTCTTCGTAGACGAGCACGATGGGCTTGCGCTGCTGGGGCGGCGTCCAGAAATTGAAATCGAACAGCAGCCGGGTGAGTACCGCCACCGTCACATCGACCATATCGAACGGCACGCCGGACAGATCGATAATCGTCAGGTTGGTGCGTTTCTTCAGCCGCCCGGTCAACAGCTTCAGCAGGTGCGCCAGGATGCCGGAGTATTCGGCCGGCTCCATCGTCAAACGCAGCGCATCACCGAGGTGCTGGCTCCTCTTGGCCTGTTTGACCGGCCGGAGCATGAAGTCATACCGGTGGTCATTCAGGCGGGTCTCGATCTGGTTGATCAGACCGAGAAGCCGACCGAAGTAGAGCGGGTGCGGCACTTCGCCTTCCGCCTGGCCTCGGTTGAAATCGCAGCGCCCCTGCCACAGCAGTTCCGCCTGCTCCTTCGGCGGCTTGGAACGCAGCGCAAGCTTGGCCAGCGCCAGACTGGTCCGAGTTGACGATATAGCGAGCCTCGTTGAAGTTCTGCGCTGCCGTCAGCAGCCTCTGCAAGTCAAAATAGATCGGCGAATCGACCGAAAAGACGCTTGTCAGATTGAGTCCGTCGGCAGCCGGCGCCTTGAGCCTCTGCAGCGCGGTCTTAAGAAACGAGATCTGGGCCGAGATATTCAGCGGGTTATTGCGGTCAACAAAGAGGGCCTCGAGTTCATCGTAGCGAAGCAGCCAGTACGGCAGCAGCAGGTCCTCCTCACCGAGATAGGTCACATTGTCGTTGAGTTTGCCGTTCTCGTCGCTGAAGGCCGGCGCGTACTCGCCATGCAGGTCGAACAGCACCATCTGCGACTCCGGCAGCTGAAGCGATTCGTAGATGACCTTGGCCGTTGTACAACTCTTGCCCGAACCGCTGTTGCCAAGGATCGCCGCGTGCTTGCTGAAAAACTCCCTGCCCAGCACGTGCACCTTGAAGTCCGGGTTCATCGCGAATCGACCGAGATTGAACGACCGGCGGACGCCGCCGTTTTCGCCGGATCCATCCGCCATCGTGCCGAAGATCGACTGGAAGTCGTCCTGAACCGCCAGATGGACCTCATCGCCGATCGTAGGATAGCGATGGATACCACGCCGGAATTTGTCACCGCAGATCGCCCCAAGCAGCTGCACGTCCAGCATATTCTGCGGTTTGATGTCGGTAACGACGACGTCTTCCCGACCGACCCCGGTGACAAAACCAACAAGCCGCTCGCCGCCTTCCATCGGAATGGTGATATAGCCGCCCAGCTGGCCGATGCGGTATTTGCTGCCCTTGTATTCAATACTGCCGTGCGGGGTAGTCAGCAGCGCCGTCAGCTCGCCACCGTTCACCTTGCAGACATACCCGATCTTCAGCGGAGATTCCTGCGACATCGTACGACTCCAGATAGACAAGCCCGCCGTGCCGGCCCCTGGATCACAACAGGGACCCATAACACACAGACAGCTCTGCGCGAAAGGCGTCTAATCTGTTCATCGATAACAAAGGAAGCGGGGTCAAGTTACGAAGATCGACGGGCGGATAATATGCCCGGCGAGAGGGCCGTCGCTGGCGCGAAAAACACACGGGCGGACAAGCCGCCCGTGGCACAGTTCATATTCGGCCAGCCAGGACAGATCGGAAGGCGAGCGTCTTCCGCGAGCTTGGCCAACCTCTTTCAGGCCCGGTACTTACGCCGCAGCCTTGATGTTCTGACCGGCCAGATCGAGGATCTTGTCGAACGCTGCCGGCTCGTGTATCGCCAGTTCCGACAACATCTTACGATTGATCGCGACGTTGGCCTTCCTCAGGCCACCCATCACCTGGCTGTAGAGCAGACCGCGCTGGCGGCATGCCGCCGTGATCCGCGTGATCCACACGCGCCGCATGTCGCGCTTGCGAGTGCGCCGATCGCGGTAAGCGTAAACGCCGGAGCGGCGGACGGCCTCTTTGGCGACGCGGAACAGGATGCTCCGGCCACCCCGGTAGCCCCTGGCGGCCTTAAGGGTCTTCTTGTGACGCTGATGTCTGGCTGCACCAATCTTTACACGTGGCATGACTCAAACCTCCGGGGCAGCCCAGCGGCTTAGACCCCGATCCATCGATTGTCCGTCGATTACAGTTCCTGAAGTTTCCGCTTAATCGTATAGGCCTTGGCGCCCTCGATCATCAGGGTGCCACGCAGGCGGCGAAGGTGCTTGCCACTCTTGCTGCTGAGCAAATGGCTGTGGCCGGCCTTGCGGGCCTTTACCTTGCCGTTGGCGGTAACTTTCACACGCTTCTGCAACGCTTTCGAGCGTTTCATCTTCGGCATCGCACACTACCTCACTAGTCCTCGGAGCAAATGAAACGAAGATCCGCATCATATATAGAGCCCGGGGATTTGGCAAGCGGGTTTTCACAGCCCGAGCGGACGCACCACCTGCCCGCCGGTTCGTCAGCGTATGGAGCGGCAAAACTCCCATGCCGCAGGCCGGCACAGCCAACGTCTTATAACGGCTGACGCCACGGTCACAACACCCGCTGCGCCCCCGTTGACATAACAACATCGGCGGCGGGCGGCGAAGTTAAGGGCGACCGGCTACGATTGGGATTCGGCCACCGCTTGCGGCTGGGATTCGGCCGGCTTTTCGTCGGATGACGAAGCCGTAACTTCATTACCAGCAGCGGGTTGAGAGTCGGCATTTGCCTGCGGGGGATTCACCGCCTCCGGAGCCGACGACGCTGCAGCTCGTGCGCCGGTCGGGCTTGGCGCCGGCGGTTGCCTTGCCCGGAACCAGGACCATCGTAATGCGACGCCCTTCGGCACGGGCATGCCGCTCGACGTGGCTGATCTCAGCCAGTTCCTCCGACAAATGACGCATGTTCGCCAGCGCCATGTCGGTGTGGAAGCGTTCCCGGCCGCGCATCAGCATGGTGAATTGGACGCGATCGCCGCGTTTGAGGAAGCTCGTCGGCCCGCTTCATCTTGACGTGCAGGTCGTGGCTGTCGGTGTTGGGACGGAGGCGTACTTCCTTGAGCTGCTGCTCGTGAACGTGTTTCTTCTGCTTCTTCCTCTGGCGGTACTTCTGCTTGCCGAAGTCCATGATTCGGCATACGGGCGGACGCTCACCGGGGGCAACCTCGACGAGGTCCATGTCCACCTCCCGAGCCATCCGGAGGGCGTCCTGCGTGGCGATCAGGCCTACCTGATTGCCTTCATGATCAATCAATCGTACCTGCGGCACGCGGATCCGCTCATTGATCCGCAATGGTTGTTCGATAGCGATGTTCGCGACTCCTTATCTAAAATCCTCACCTCTCTCCGGGCCATCCCGCCAGTCTGTACGTCACAGACTGATTTTACGAACGAGGTGCCCCTTTTGCCAAGTGCCGCCTACGCCGCCGCCTGGCCTTTGCACTTTCATCAACTCAGCTGCAGCACCTGCGCTGACGAATC
This sequence comes from uncultured Planctomycetota bacterium, assembly GCA_963787325.1. Taxonomy (GTDB): domain Bacteria; phylum Planctomycetota; class Phycisphaerae; order UBA1845; family JANYLN01; genus CAWBCK01. The sequence continues at coordinate 1,758,460 of CAWBCK010000005.1, read as the reverse complement.
TCCGTCAGGCACTGGTCGAGGAACTGCGAGACGGGCACGGTCCCCTTCTGCCCCTCGGTACGATGCCGGACATTTACGGTGCCAGCCGCAGCCTCCTGCTCGCCGATTACCAGGATGTACGGCACCTTTTCAAGCGTAGCGGAACGGATCTTCGCACCGATCTTTTCGGCGCTTATATCCAGACCGACGCGGATGCCGGCATCGCGTAACTGATTGTACACCCGGCAGGCGTATTCGTCGGATTTTTCGCTGATCGTCGCGATGCGTACCTGCTGCGGCGCCAGCCACAGCGGGAACGCGCCGGCAAAATGCTCGATCAACACGCCGACAAACCGCTCCATCGAGCCGAACGGCGCACGATGGATCATCACCGGTCGGTGCGGCTGGTTGTCCTGGCCAATATACTCCAATTCGAAGCGTTCGGGCAGGTTGTAGTCGACCTGGACCGTACCGAGCTGCCATTCGCGACCGATGCAGTCTTTTACCACGAAATCGATCTTCGGTCCATAGAAAGCTGCTTCGCCTTTTTCGACGGTGAATGCAACGCCGAGGGTCTCGGCGGCCTGGCGGCAGGCGGCCTCGGCCTTGTCCCATCGCTCGGGCAGGCCGACGTACTTGGAGCTGTCCGGGTCACGCATGCCGACGCGGACGCGGTAGTCATTCATGCCCAAGGTGTTGAAGACGATCTTGACCAGGTCGAGGCAGCCCTGCACCTCGGCGGACAGCTGCTCTTCGGTGCAGAAGAGGTGCGCGTCGTCCTGGGTGAAGCCGCGAACGCGGGTCATGCCGCCCAACTCGCCGGACTTCTCCCAGCGATAGACGGTACCGAACTCCGCCAGCCGCATCGGCAGATCGCGATAGCTGTGCCGCTCGGAGGCATAGATCTTGATGTGGTGCGGGCAGTTCATCGGCTTGAGCAGGTAGCCGTCGATTTCGCCGGCCTGCATCTTGTTGGCCAGCTCCGAGCAGCCGCAGCCCTCCTTGGCCAGATCCTCGATGTAATCCTGGTCGATCAGCGGGGGAAACTGGCTCTCGCGGTAATACGGGTAGTGGCCGCGAGGTCCTGTAGAGCCCGAGCCGGCCAATATGCGGCGTGAAGACCTGGCTATAACCCTGCCGGCGAAGGTGTTCGCTGATGAAGTTCTGGAGCTCCTGGCGGACGATGGCAGCCGTTCGGCTTCCAGAGGACGAGGCCCTGGCCGACACTGTTCATCAATGGCAAACAGGCCGAGCTGCGGTCCCAGGACGCGGTGATCGCGTTTCTTGGCTTCTTCCAGCTGGCGCAGGTAGGCCTTAAGGTCGTCCCTGGCTCGGCCAGGCGGTGCCGTAGACCCGCTGCAACTGCTTGTTAGAGGCATCGCCGCGATAGTAGGCGCCGCTGACCTGCAGGACCTTGAAGGCCCCGATCTTGCCGGTGCTGGGCACGTGGGGGCCGCGGCAGAGGTCCTCGAAGTCCTTGCCGGGCTCGCCCGGTGGCGTAGAACGACAGCACGTCGCCTTCGGCACGTTCGGCGTTGTCGACCTTGTAGGGATTGCCCTCGGCCTTGAGACGGCCCATGGCGTCGGACCGCGAGACCTCGTAGCGAACGAAGGGTTTGTCTGCCTTGACGATCTCAGCCATCTTCTCCTCGATCGCCTTGAAGTCCTCGGTGGACAGGGGCTTGTCGAGGTCGATGTCGTAGTAGAACCCGTTTTCAACCGGCGGGCCATAGACGAGCTTCGTCTGGGCCAGAGGGCGCAGATCGCCTCGGCCATCACGTGGGCGGCACTGTGGCGGATAACGTGCAGGGCATCGGGGTCATCGACCTTCGGCAGGATGAAGCGGACCGAAGCCTCGTCGGCGCGGACGGGCCGGTCAAGGTCGACGACGTCGTCGCCCGTTTTGGCGGCGATGGCCTTGCGGGCCGTCTTGGGATCGACCTGTTCGGCCAGGTTGGCGGTAAGTGCTGCCGGCTGGCACCTCCAGGGTACGCCCATCCGCGAGGTTTACGTTGATACTCTGCTGGTCTGCCGGTTCTTTTGCCAAAGGAATCACTGCCTCCAAGGCCCATCTTTGGGCACTGCCTGTCCTATCTGCCGAGCCCGACCAGTCCAATAAACTTGCAGCGGCAAGTATCGGCGCCGGCCGGTAGTTGCGCGATATCCGATTCTAGTAGACCTGTTTCGGCAAGGTCGCAGGATAGTCATGACCATATACCAAAGAGAGTTGTAAGGTCAAGTGAAGATTCGTTTACCGGACGTGGGTGTGCAGGGGGGATTATGGATCTTTAGTTCTTGGCGGCGTAAGAGTTCGGGCGTTGGCCGGGGCCGGTACGAGTTGGCCGGGCATATGATGCGGTAGGCGATCGCCGGCGGACGTTGTTGCTGCCGGGAGGGGTTCTTTTCAGGTTCGTGCATGCCGTTGTCGGCAGTCGCAGATGTTTCGCCCGGATTACCGCAAGGATCACAATGATGACAAAAAGTGCAGGCCAATCCCGCGGAGTGCCGTTGTAAGGTAGGGAGTTGAGTACGGCCGGGTAAAACAGGAAACCGGGGACAAGGCCCGTGGACCAGTTTGCCCAACATCTCGAAGCCTCGCGACTGCTGGCAGGGGCAGCATATGCCCTGAGCGGGAACGTTCGTAAATTACAGCATGCGTTTCCCAGCCCCGGAAAGTCGCCCAAGGTCAAGCCCCTCACCGATGAGATGTTCAGGCTGATCCAGGCCGCCTTACAACTGACAGCAGCCGCGGACGGCATCTGCCAGCAGGCTGCAAGCCAGTCGACGAACGACCAGGGCGCGCCGAGCAGCGAAGCCAGTCCATAAGGCCAGGAGCGGGCGACGACCCGGGGCAGCCAGAGCGGCGAAAGCAAAGGCCCCAAGGCGATCATCGCCGGGCCGGGCAAGCAAGACGAAACGGGCCCGTTAGAACGGCTGCTGTAAGCCCATCGCAAAGCCAACCATTACTGAGATCGAAATCCGCGGCATTTTTTGCCTTGACATCTTGTACGTTTGTACGATACTTATATTGTACACATGTACAAGGAGAGGTCATGGGCCGGAAGAAACTCCCCCCTTTGAGTCCAAGCGAGACGGAGATCCTGCGACTGCTTTGGGGTCTGGGACGCGGAACGGTGCAGCAGGTATCCGAGACCCTGCCGGCCAGCCGGAAGATCGCCTATGCGACCGTTCAGACTCTGCTTCGCCGGCTGGAGAAGAAGGGGTATGTCACGCATGAGGTGGTCGGCAAGGCACACGTCTTCATTCCGGCGGCGGATCGTCAGGACGTTCTGGAAAAGAGCGTGTCTGACTTTGTTGACCGGCTGTTTGGGGGCGACCCGATGCCGCTGGTGCTGCACCTCGTCGATCACAGCAAACTCAGTAGCAAAGACATAGAACGGCTGAAGAAGATGCTGGGTAAGGACAACGGCCCGTGACGGAGGTGCGCCATGGAGGCCATCGTAACGAGCGTCGCCGAAATGCTGCTGCGTCAGAGCTGGCAGATCGCCATCGTGTTTGTCGTGGTGGCGGCAATGTGTCAGCTGCTGCGCGGCCGGAGGCGCACTGGCGGTACCTGTTGTGGCTGGTGGTGCTAGGAGACCGTCTGAGTAAACACCCAAACCCCCATCTCTTTTCGGTTTGGGGGGTACTCGGCGGTCTTGCTCGTTGCTATTGCGCCGCGCTCGGGGCGCCGAAGCAAAAACTCTCGTTTCAGGCCGGTGCGGCCCCACCTGACGCGATTGCCGGTCGCCGTTTCACCCGGCTGACCATAGTTTCCTCAGATTGCAGGCCATACAGACCAGACGCCACTCGCTACGCATCCGCTCCATGCCGTTCAACAAAAACTGCCGGAAGCCCAACCCTCGCTTGATCCAGCCGAAGATCGGTTCGACGATCCATTTCCGCTGGGCATACGTTTCCCGCCCGCGCTTCGTTCGCAACTTGCGGGCCATCCGCTCCTTCGTCGTCAGCCCCGCCGGCGGCCGACCTCGCGGACTGGCTGGCATCCTTTCGCCATGCTTGAGCCGGCCCGTGGCGATGTACGCATCCAGATGGTTCCGCTCGGCCCACTGCACGTTCTGCTCACTGAAGTAGCCGCTGTCCGAAGATATCTTCCCAATCCGATGCCCTCGCCCCACATTCGTGCGAGCCTGTTGGGCCATCGGCTGGAACTGTTGCTTGTCGTTCGCCTCGTTCGTCACATCCGCCGCCACGATGATCTGGTGTTGGCGATCCACCACCGCCTGCGCGTTGCCGCACTGGTCGAACCCCTTGTTGCTGACCTTCATGATTTTCGTCGTCGGATCCGTGAAGTTGTACTGGGCCTTCGCGGGCGGTACCGCCTTTTCCGGCTTGCTCCGACGGCCACCCTTAGGCTTGTCGCCTGGCTTGTCAGGCTCTTCTTCCTGACGCTTGCATTCCTCTTCGGCGGCAGCCTTGGCCTGTGCTTCCAGCGCCTTCTGCGCCTCCCGGATCTTCGCCAGGCGGCTCTGCCGCCGGGCCAGGGCCTCCGGCAGTTCGTCCCCGCGACGATCCACGCCGTAGGCCCGATCTTCCGCCTCATCCGCAGATTTGGCCTGCGACAGCAACTGACGGATCTCCTTGCGCAACCGGGCCTCCTCCTCTTTCATCCTTCCGTAACTCATCGCCTTGTGTCGCGAGGCATTCGCCCGGATCTTCGTGCCATCCAATGCCACGTGCCCCAGCTTCACCAGCCCCGCCTGCTGGCACAGCCGCAGCACCTCTACGAACAGCCCTTCCAGTTCTGTCAGGTGCTGCTTGCGAAAGTCGCTGATCGTCCGGAAGTCCGGCACATCCTCCTGCACGATCACCCGCCAGGCCGCATCTCGCTGACACCGCTGCATGATTCGTCGCGAACTGAATACGCCCTGCGTGTAACTGTACAGCAGCAGCGTGGTCATCATCCGCGGGTGGTACGGCGGATAGCCGCGCTGCTCTCGCTCGTACTTGCCGAAAATGGCCGACAGATCCAGTTCCTTGACCACGTCGAGCACGAAAAAGACAAGGTCGTTTTCCGGCAGCCACTCTCGCGGCGATGGCGGCAATAGCCAACTTTGATCCGGATTCCAGGGGCGGTAGGTCTTACTCATCCTTGAGCCTCGATCGGAAAGACTTATCCCTTGCCTGACCCACCCATTATAACATGTCTGTCAACTGTTACTCGGACAGTCTCCTAGCGAAGTGTGCGGTGCCGCCGGTGGTGACGGTACCGGTGGCGGTGCTGCCGGCGGAGCCTGCGTCGACGCTCTCGACGACTCCGGTGGACGGTGCAGCGGTCGGTGAGTTGCGCAATTCGATGGCAACGGCGCCGCAGCAGGGAGCCTCGCTCGGGCAAACACCCACGTCAGCGGCCCGAGCAGCCTTACCAGCGAAAGCAAGTTTCTCACGAACATTCTCAGACAATGAGTCAATATGGGCAGGCTTTGTACACGCAACATGGACGCTGACATGGCAGGCCTGGCTGGTGATCGGATGGATCGCGGGCATGGTCTTGCTGCTGATCGGAGCGGCTGGCCGTGCCTGGCGGATCCGACGGTACGTGCGCCAGCATCGCACGGCGGCAGGTGCCGAGTTGCGGGCGATGGCTGAGGAGCTTGGGGTCAGGATCGGCTTGCGGAGGCAGCCTGCGATCTGGTTGATCGACGGCGTGAGCCAGCCGTTCGTTTGGGGGGTGTGGCGAGGGGATGTCTATCTGCCGTCGGCATTCGAGGCGACGGGAAGCGAGGCGCACCGGCGGAGCGTTCTGACACACGAGATGGCGCACGTGTGGCGAGCGGACGCGGCGGTGAATCTTCTGCAGGTGGTCGTGCAGGCGGCGATGTTCTTTCACCCGCTGGTCTGGTGCGCCAATCGCAGGATTCGGCAGGAACGCGAGAAGTGCTGCGACGAGGCGGCGATTGCCCTGCTGGGGGTTGGACCGCGCGAATATGGCGAGGCGATTGTCGGCAGCCTGGTACAACGGTACGAGCAGGAGCGGATTGTATCAAGCCTGGCAGTAGCGGGACCGACGAGGAATATCGAAGAGCGGATCAGCACGATCATGCGATCGGGCCGACGGTTCCGAACGCGGGCGAGCAGGGCAGCGATGCTGACGACGGCGGGACTGGCGGCGATCATTGGTCCGTCCGCGATCGTCCTGAGCGCGCGGCGCAGGGGCCGGCCACGCAGCCCAAGCAGGTCGATCTGAAAGATGTCTCGCGGTCGGTGCTGGATATTCCATTTGACCTGGAAAGGCGGCCTTCGATCGGTCCGGATGAACTGGCGCGGCAGACTGAAGGCTGATCTAATGAGTAACTGGTATAACTACCAGTGGGGACAGTTCTTCGCATTAACCCTCCGCAACCCGGACCCAAAACGCGAGGCGACCCGCACGTTCAGCAAGACGCTTGATGCGGCGGAGCAGAACAACCTGATGCTGGACTGCCAGACGTGCCTGGCGGATATCACCGTCCATGAGGAGGACACGGTGGCTGTCGAGGCGACGATCTTCGTTCGGTCGAAGACCGATGCCGCAAGCGGCCGCAGACTATGCGAATCTGATCAGCGTTGAGATGGTGACGGAAGGGGCGAATATCCGCCTGGGCGACCATCGAACGCGGTTCATGCCGGAGTTCATTACGAGTGCGGGGGTGATCTACAAGATCCAGGTTCCGCGACGATTCAATGTCGACGCGAGGATTCGGACCGGACGGGTGGCTGTCACGGGCATCGACGGGGACTTCAGGTTCTGCGGCAGCGGCAGCCCAATCGCCGACAGCATTGGCGGGAGGGTCGACGTCGACAGCAGCGGCGGTTTTACGCTGCTGGAGAATCTCAAGTCGAGCCAGCCTGTGTGGGTGCGGCAGAGCGGGGGTTTTCTGAGACTCCTGAATATCGTGGCGCCTCTCGATGTCAGTTTCGGAAGGGGGTACCTATTCGTGGACTTGCGAAAGGGCATACCCGAGTCGCTGAAGATCGAAGGCAGTGCGATAGGCAGCATCATCCTGCCGGCGACGAACACGGCGAACGTGGTGCTCGACCTGGCGGCGGCCGAGGGGGTATCCGTACCCGATGCCCATGGCGGACCGGTAGTGCGCGGCCATGCGGTCAAGGTCGATGCGACCGGGAAGCCTGTTACGACAGAAGGAGCGGGCAGCAGACATCTCAAGATCAGCATGGCGCGCGGACGAATCAGCGTGTGGCCGGATGCGAGGATTACGGTCGTACCCGAAGGCAACACTTCCCAGGCATCGCCTCAGACGCAACAGGCGAAGATCTTGGAGTCGGCTGATCGAGCTGGTGCGATCCGCTGGACGTTCAAAACGGACAATTGCGTCATGTATCCGCCGGCGATCGGGCCGGACGGTACGGTCTATATCACTGGCGATCATTCGCTGTATGCGATGACACAGGACGGGCAACGGAAGTGGACCGTTAACTCGGAAGGCGGATTTTCGCAGCCGGCGGCGATTGGACGAAATGGCAGCATCTATGTACCGGCGTCGTGGTCCGGCGGACTGTATGCGCTGGATGGCAACGGCAGTTCCCGATGGCCTGTCGGCAAGGTAGCGACGACGTCGACAGCAGCGATCGGCAGGGATGGCACGCTATATACGACGAACCGTCGGTCATTACAGGCTGTTGCTCCTGATGGGACGATTCGCTGGCGATTCCAGGCAGGCGACCCCTTCGCCGGGCCGCCGGCCATCGCCACGGACGGGACGCTTTACGCCGGCTCACGGGATGACCGTCTGTACGCTCTGTCACCCGACGGCCATGAGAAGTGGGCCTTCGGTCATGCGCGGCGAGATCTGGGGCACACCCGCGATCGGCGATGACGGAACGATCTATATCGGCTCAGACGATCTGAAGCTCTACGCGGTGAATCCTGACGGTTCAAAGAAATGGGATCTGCTTTTGGGGAGTGCCGTGCAGGTCAGCCCGGCGATCGGCCCCGATGGAACGCTCTACGTGGGGCTGGCGATTCGAAGATGCACGCCATCAGCCCGGATGGCACCGAGAAGTGGACGTTCAAAACCGGCGGGCCAATCTCGGCTTGCGCCGCGGTAGGCGCCGATGGTACCGTTTACTTCGGCTCGGCTGACAAGCGGATCTATGCGGTAAATCCGGACGGCACCGAGAAGTGGCATATTGCGACCGGCGGTGAAGTCCACGCCGCACCGACCATCGGGCCGGACGGGACGCTCTACATCGGGTCTTATGACAGGAAGGTCTACGCCATCAAGACAAGCGGCGGACCGGCGGCGACGGGCTGGCCGATGCGTCTGGGCAACGCCGCTCACCAGTCCTGCCAGTCGGGGATGTAGTGCGGACCGTTGTTGGTGCCGACGCTGCCGATCATGTATTTGTCCCAGACGATCCTGCCGCCGTCGGGACTGCGGAGACTCAACGTGGCCATCGCAGCATAACGTGGTCGTCTCGCCTCGATGGCGGAAGGCCGTTGTGGGGCTGGCGTTGGCTGACCAGCGAGCGGGCATGCCGGGCCTCGGCGGTTTCTTGTAGAGAAACGGTGGGTCGAGGAACGCGTTGTTGGTCGGCAGGTCCGAGGGCCTTGGCGGAATCCTGCCCGGCTGGATCATCAGCGTATCGGCGAACATGAACACCAGCGGCGGAGTCGGGATCGAGGCCAGCCGCTGCCACGATCGGCTCGTGGCTGGACCGTCGGAGGCCTCCGGCGTGAGGTAGTAGGCGTTATAGCCATAGGTGCTGGTTGGCTGATCGAGGCCGGTCTGCGGGACGTACGTGCCCCAGGGCTGCTCCGGGCACTCGAAGACGCTGTCGGCCCGCAGATCGCTTCGAATGTATTTGTAAAGGGGCGAGGCAGTGTGGTCGACGTGATCGGCCAGTACCTCGCCCCACCAGTATATCTTCTGCGGCGTATTGCGGATGTAGCAGCCGGGCGGCACCGCGCCGCCGGCTTCGTTGGCATACATGATCGCAGCGAGACCCAACTGCCGGACATTCGACCCGCAAACCACCTTCCTGGCCTGAGCCTTCGCACCCGCCATTGCAGGCAGCATCAGGCTGATCAGCAGCGCGATGATCGCCACGACGACGAGCAGCTCGATCAGTGTGAATGCCTTGCGTTTCATGGTCTCGCTTCGTTATGCAACTCGTGCCATCACCTCAGCAGCCGATACCCCAGTTGGCTATCAGCAGCTGGAGATCGCCAACGTTGACGTGACCATCGTCGTTGAGATCGGCATCGGCATCCCAGCCGGTGTCGGTAGGCGAACCGGCATGACTGCCCCACGCCGCCACGAGCGACTGAAGATCGCCAACGTTTACATAGCCGTCACCGTTGATATCACCGGCAGTGCGCGGAGCCGGCCCGAAGGCCATCAGTCCACCAGGCCGGTACCATAAAGGTTGCCGTTGATAACGGCGACGCTATTGGCAATCAGGTCGGTGCCGCCGAGGTCGAAGCCCGGATCATCGCCGGGCGACTTGCTCACATCAAATACGCAGAGTCGAGGCGGTATATCGTACCAGGAGTCATAGTTGGTCGTTACGTAGATGATGCCGCTGGCCCAGACCGGCTGGCACGCCCAACTGCCGCCGAGCGTCGTCTTCCACAGCAGATCCCCTGTCGCCTTGTCAAACGCCCACAGGCCAGGCGTATCCGTATCGTCGCCGAACACGAACCAGCCATCACCGCCACTGACGATGACCAGGTCATCGGTGACGACTGGCATGCATCCGAACGAACACAATCAGCCGACCATACCACCTCACGCGTTGCCAGGTCGACCTTGTAAAGGCGGGTAGGCCCATTTGCTGCTGTAGAAGCCCGTTGACACCAGGTAGGCAGCGCCGTCAGAGATGGCCGGCCCGCAACCGAACGTCTGCGAACTCAAGGCGCAGATCCTCGTCGATCGCGCCGCTCTGCCTGTCGAAGAAACGCACCGTACCGTCGTATGTGGTCATCAGTACATAGTCGCCGTATACCGTCGGCGTGTTGGCTCCGTAGTTCGTGCCGGCCGACGCCTCCCAGAGGCGCTCGCCGGTCAGGACATTGATAGCATACAAGGTTGTATCGACGCCCCATTCGGCGACGTATACGACACCATCGACTGTAGTGGGCGAACAATCCTCAAAAGTCATGTTCGGTTTGGCGGCGTACGACCATAGCTGCGTGCCATCATCGATGTCGAGTCCGACCACTGCTTCGCCGGCGGCAACAACCACCACGCCATTGTTCAGGTCGATAGCCGGGGTTGCCCAGCCTTCCTGTATCGGCGACAGGCGTATGGGCTGTCCAGACGATCTGCCCGGTCTTCTCGTCGGCGGCCACGACCGTGGTAATGGCATTGTCTTCAGCATCCAGATCATCAGCCAGAGCGATCACCTTGCCCAGGCCAACGACCGGGGCCGACTGGTGTCGCCACCACATGTCGGGCCCCACGGTGAAGCGTGGCTCGACCAGGTCCGTCGGGCGCAGAGCCGACAGCAACCGCATTGTGCAGGGGTCCGCCCGCCGACCTCAGGGATAGGATCCGGCCACGGCGGCGCTGCAAGCAAGGCACATCAATGCCGTCACGATCAACCAGCCGGCTATAGTATGTGTCCGCCCTTTTCGCCTCCGGAGAGCAACGGGTACACCATCAGTCAATGCCGCCGCCGCAGCCCGGACCCTCGTGCCAATCACGCCCTTCTGATCGAACGTAACCAATGCCAGTTTCCCCTTTAGTAAAGGATTGAGAATATTGCTGCTGTCCACTCCGGAACGTCACTTACAGTTTTCGGTCGAATCGCCGACCTGTCCGCGGCAGGCGGACGCGGCGCTCGATGACAACGTCTGTCGACCGCCGCGGCAGCTGGACCCAATCACCATCGGGGTCATGCAGCGCCGATGCCGGCCGGCACGCGACGAATTCGAGCAGGTCACCGCCTTCTGTCGGGACCGGCCGAGGAGCCGAGCCATCAACATCGAACATTCGCACGGCTACAGATTCATGTGAGCATCGCACGAACGCATCGAAGGCGGCAGAGACCCTGTCAAACGAACCACCTTTTGCAGGACGAATGAACCTTACGATGCAGGGGCAGTTCGACCTGCAGATAAGGGATTGGAGCCTGTCTGGAGACGAGGCGATCCGCAACTGGGGTTCGTCGGTCTCGGCAGCCGGCTCCAGCCAGGACAATTGCAGGTCGACGAAATCGAGGGGACAGTTCGTCAGTACCGCGTGAAGATCGGCCGGATACGGCCCTCGCGTCCGCAGGGCGATCCAGCCGGCGAATCGCCGCGCCAGGCAGCGAATCGCCGCAGGCAGGGCTGACCCGCTCATCGCCGAGCCGTCACCGCAGAGAAGCACTCCTTCGGCCCCCAGAGACCGTGCCAAGGCAGCCAGACGCTCAACGCGCCAGGCTTCGACCTGGGTATCAGGAAATCTGCGGCACTGATGCGGGTCTGACAATGCGGAAACCTGCCCCAGATCGACCCGCATGGCGGTAAATGGCAAGTCCCTTTGCACGAAAATGCGTGAAACCAACAGCTCGGCGCACACGTCCTGCATGGCATTGTCCTTTGCTCACCTCGAGCAAATCGGCGGGGGAAGCGACTCGTCGGGACAGTCAGGCCGGCAGAAGCACTACAGCCGACAGCCTGCAATGAGGGCGCAATGAGAACGTATCATGCGGAGCAGAACAGAGGAATGCTCGGTATGCCCGAAGACTACGGGGATAGTCAGCATGATAGCCTGCGCCCTTCCCACGAGGGTTCCTTGGCCGAGAACAAACGCTTTTGGAAGGTCTTCTGACTCCCGGGTTGACCTACTAGCCGCCCTTCCCGATCCGCATGGGGCGGATCAGTGGTTTGTGCGGCGTTCGTGCCCGGTTACAGCGGCGGGGCCGTTCCGGATTTACACCGGATTCCCTTGTTAAGCCGCCGGCCTACGACCGGCGTGCCGCCAAAAGCGCGAACCTATTTCCTTGCAACACGAAACAGTAATACCCCGACCTGCGATGCGCCGCAAGCCGTTCGGCAAAAAATCTTTCCGGCAGGCGCGCGCACAAACTGCACGCCAAGCACGCCGGATCCCAGCATACAAACATAGTCCGTACACCAGACGCGAACAAAACAATACCTTCACGTAGACGACACCTGTTGCGGATGCCGCCCGACGTCAGGCAACCCACCCCTAAATGCTTGTCTCTTCCCTGTCACGTAGACAGGCGTCGACCGGTTGCACTGTCAAAAGACACGTTCCTAACCGTGGTCCCACTCCAGCCATGAACCGGCGAATCGAAAGAACCATGAAGAAGAGTACATTGTTCCTGCATTGTACCAAGAGCAGGCTACGAAGCAAGGGGCTTTTCGCATACTAAGCGTATACCGCTTTTTTGCTCAGCCGCCCCACGAACAAGAGTCGCCATATCATATACAGACATCGTCCCCGCGTTAAGAACGATGTCATAGCGTCGCGGATCATACGGCCGGGGACCAAAGTGCGTGACGAGGAATTCGGCTCGCTGCGCCTCGACCTCGTAGATCCGCCGACGGGCCTCGCGTTCCGACAGGCCCTGTGACTGCATCACCTGGCGAACACGAAACGCCAAGGGGGCGACGATCCGCACAGACAGACCCCGTCCCGGCGGCAACATGAAGTTCGCGCCCCGCCCGACGAAGATCGCGTGCTGATGCTGGGCAATGGCGATGACCGCGCGGGACATACAGTGGAAATACTCGTCGCGCGTGCGACTCGCCTCGACGCCCATCGGCTCGAAAAGGTCGATCAGACTGCTGAAGCCAGTTGCGCTGGCGTTCGTCCAAGGTCTCATAAAGTCGCTGCCTGACCTCCTCGTTCTCTGCCATGTACGTCAGGATCTCCCGATCGTATTTGGCCCAGTTGAGGCATTCGGCGAGCCGGTCGGCGACCTGCTCACCCTGGCTGCCAAGTTCGCGACTGATGGCGATGTAGAACTGGATGGTCAGCCCCGCCTCCCCCACCTGCGACTGGCCGCCATGCTGGCGGGCGAGTTCCCAGTTGCGCATTTGGCGCTCGACAACCCTCGTTACGTTCAGATTCGCACTGGACATGGCAATTGCCTCCGAACAGGCCGACTTGTCACACTTGAGTCTACCCTTTTCGACACACCGGGTCAAAAGAATTCTGCACAGGCGGGCCATGAACACAGCTTTATGGCCCGGCATGACTTGCGGCTATCCACACCGCCCGAGCCAGCGGCTATAATGGTATATTTGCCATCAAGATCAGCAGGAGAACTATGCTCTCACCGACACACAAGAAATGGCGGCTCTTTCGGGCCTGGTCCAGCAGGTACCCCATCTGGTGTGCCTGGCAGGTTACCTACCGCTGCAACTTCCATTGCGGGTTCTGTCACTATTGGAAGGATCCGGCGGGGCTGCTGCCGGAACAGACCATCGAGCAAATCCGCGACGGCAGCCGGCGTCTTGCCCACCTGGGCACGCTGATGATCTCGATCGCCGGCGGCGAGCCGACCCTGCGCGATGATCTGCCCGACGTTGTCCGGGCTATCGCCGCATATCATTTTCCTTTCATGACAACAAATGGCTACCGGGTGACAGCCGGGCTGGCATCGGAGACTATTTGACGCGGGGCTTTGGGGCGCATCGATCTCATTGGATCACATCGATGCCGCAACACACGATCGCCGCCGAGGGACGAAGGAAGCGTACGCCCGGGCGGTTCTGGCACTCGACCATTTTGCACGCGCACGGAAACATGACTGGCAACGGGTCAACCTGATGTGCGTGCTGATGCATGACAACTTGACGACATCGAAGACCTGATCCGGCTGGCGGCCGACCACGACGCCTACTTCATGCTCCAGCCTTATTGCACCCGCAAGACCGGCTCGGACGCGTTCGTCTGCCGGGCCGACGGGATCGGCAGGCGCCTGGTCGCCCTGCGCGAGAAATATCCTAATTTCCTGTCAAATCCGGTGTTCCTGGGCCGGTTTGACCAGGCGATCAACGAAGGCGTCCCCGGCTGCAAGGCGGGCCTGGCGTTCTTCAACATTGATTCGACCGGCGACGTGGCGGTCTGCGTCGAACGGCGGTCCGACCCGGTCGGCAATCTGTATCGCCATTCGATCCAGACGCTCATCCAGCGGATGCGGGCGGTCAGCAAAACCAATACCTGCACCGACTGCTGGTACAACTGCCGCGGCGAGGTCGAGGCCCTCTACCATCCGATCGGCGTGCTTCGCTCGCTGCCGACGTTCCTGCTGGACCGCGGTCGGCCGCCGAAGATTCTGGCCCCGCCCCAGGAACCGGCCGCAGCAGCGGAGTAGGCTGCCGACTGCCGGACGAGATGGCTGCCAAAGAACAATTGCAGGACGGAGTACAAGCGTTTCGTGAACCCACTAGACATCCCGCAGGTCAATGTGTGGCTGGCGGGACAAGGCGCTGCGGGACGGATGGCGGTGCAGCGAATCGTCGTCGAGGAGGACCTGTTCGCGGGGCTCGCCGAACTGCTTCGGTCGCAACGGGCTGGCAAGCGATCCGTATTGGTCTTCATGGACCAGACCCCGATGCGCCGCGCCGGCCGGGACGCCAAGGCGGAATTTCTGTCGATCGTCCAGACCGTCTGCCAGCCGCAAGTCGCCCATCTTGGCACGGTTGACGCCCCGCCTCATGCCGACCTGGAGGTTGCCGAACACTTGAAGAACCAGTTGCCGCCTGGGGCACTGCTGATCAGCTTCGGTTCGGGAACGGTCACTGACCTGGTCAAGCATTCGCGGTTCCTGGCGGACAAGCGATGGTCACGGCGGCAGTGACGGCGGACGAACGTTCGTCGCGATCCCGACCGCCTGCACTGTAACGGCCTTCAGCAGCGCGCTGGCGGTGCTGGGCGTGGCTGGCGTGAAGCGGACGACGCCGTCGCAGTCTCCTGACGAAGTCTGGATCGACCTGCCGCTGCTGGCCGATGCCCCGATGGAACTGACGCGGGCCGGCGTCGGCGATCTGCTGGCTCGCGGGGTCGCCTACGCCGACTGGTACCTTTCCGGCCTGCTGGGCATCGACGAGTCGTATACGGACGTGCCGCGCCGGCTGCTGGCCGAGCACGAGGACCGGCTGCCCCAGATCGCCGCAGCGATTTCGCAGCGAGATGCAGGCCGCCTTCCGCACCCTGATGGAGGCGCTGCTGCTGGCGGGCTATGCGATGAGCGTAGTCGGCACGACGACGCCGATCTCCGGCTGGGAACACGTGATGAGCCACTACCTCGACCTGTGGAACAGCGCCCTCGCCCGGCCAGTGAACCTCCACGGGTTGCAGGTCGCTGCCGGAACGTTCGTCGCAACCCGCGCCTATCAGGAGTTCCTGCAGAATGTCGGCGCGGATGAATTGAAAGCCGCAGCCGAGGCGAATCTGGCCGACTGCCGCCGATGCACAGATCGAGCAACATTTCGCGGCCGATCGATCCGTCGGGATCGATTCGCAAGGAACTGATGAACGATTACCTACCGAAGGCGGAGCGGTTCGGGACGGCAGGCGGAGACTCCGCGATCTGGCTGACGAGTGGTCGTCCGGCGAGGTCCGTCGAGCAGATGGCGGAACGACTGATGCCGCTCGAAAAGCTCAACGCCATCGCACAGGCGGTCGACCTTCCGCGGACGCTGGCAGCACTCGATTCCTTGCCTGCTGACAAAGCGCCGCTCGATACTGTACGCTATGCGCACCTGGTACGCCGGCGATTTACCTTGGGCGACATGCTCAGTGCACTCGGCTGGCTCCAGCCCGAACGCATCGAGGGATGGTTGGGGAACTCCAGTTCCGTTTAGCCTCGGAGGCGCGGAGACGCGGAGTTATCTCCAGTGCCTTGGAAGCACTGGTATTGTCAGCCCAGGCGGAACACATCCGCGAGCAACAGCACAAGCGTTGCCAGGGTCACCACTGCCGGCAGAGGCCTTTTCGATCGCTTCACGAGCATCCAGACTGTACACGCCAGCAGCACCGCCCAGCCCAATGCCAGCAGGCCGCCATACAGCGTCGTCACCGGTGCATGCCCGAGGAATTTCCAGCGCATGACCAGGCCGAGGCTCAGCCAACTCAATGCGTTCAGCAGCGCACCCCATGCCAGGTACCGCACCCACCGCTGCCAGCGGTCCTTGATCACAAGGCTGAGCACCCCGGCCAGAATCCCGCCCAGCGCGCACACCCAGCCGATCCGGAAAGGTCTGGCAATGTTATAGAGGACCTCCAGCACCATCGCATTTTCCTGGGGCCAGACCGGGGAGCCCAGCGATTTCAGTGCCGCCGCCAACTGTTTGGCGTCATGCCGAACCTGCTTGCTCTGCCCGGCCAGGAATGCCTTCCGCAGGCTATTCCAGTCCGACTGGATCTGGCCTTCGGCCGCGGTACTGATGCCGGCTTGCGGGCCGAGCGATGCAACCGCCAGCCACTCCCCCGGCTGGCCGTGCGGCGGCACACACCGAATCATCCGCGCGATCGAATCGCCGACGAGTCCAGCCGGCACGGTCCGCCACATCCCCGGTTGCCACATCCACGACAGCAGAAGCATTACAGGATCATGCTTGCCCCAGGCCTTGCCGCCGGCGACTTTGCCAACCACAAGACGGGCCATCGTATCCAGCGGCATCACCCGCCCGGCGTAGAATACCGGCAGGACGTGCACCTCGATCGCGTTGACCTTTGGCAGCACCGGCTGACTCGCTGGCGATGCCGCCGCAACCGCCGGCCGGGTCGAAGAGGTCTGGCTGGCGGGCACGACCTGTCCGTTCGCCCCAATCGCAATCCCCAGCAACATGGCAACTGTAACCGCACACTTATGCATGATTCTTCGTCACCTTCGTACTGCACGAGCGGCGCCTCTGGAGGCCGGCTTTCACTCTGGCCGGCTCGCCGCGGACACTCAAGGCAGGCTCACAGCCCCCGCCAACCCGCGCCGGCAGTTCGATTGCCGGCTGGCGAGCATCACTGTATCGTGTCGGGATTATGAACGCGAATCGATTCGATATCCTCATTCACGCGCAGCCCTGGCAGTTGCTCCCATTCAGCGCTGAGGAGATCGTCGAACGGGTTGCGGGCGATCTCGGCGCCAGCGGCCTGACGCTTTCGGTCAAGGCGGACGAGTCCCAAGACGCAGTCGCCCTCGCGCCCGACGACCAGATTACGGCCGTGCGGTTGCAGGCGGGCGCGATGTTTCACCCAACGTCGAACCAATACGCGAGCACCCGGCTGCGCCCCCAGGTCAGCCCGACCATAAAGAGTCGACAACTCGTCAACAAGATCGCCGACCTGTGCCATAGCCAGTCACTGCGATTCCGCCTGCGGCTAAGCGCACTGCGGGATGCCGGCTTGGCAGGCAAGTATCCGGATGTCGCCAGCAGTAACGTCCTGTCGCTCACTTCAGCCACCCACCTGTGCCCCGGAAACCCGGATGTCGTCGAACTGGTCCGATGCCAGATCCTCGACCTCGCGGCCCAGTTCGAACCCGATGGCATTGAACTGGAATACATCGCGTCGCCCGATCGCTTCGAATCTTTCTCTGAGAGGTGCTTGCTGCCCGCCAGACCTGGCCCTGTCGAATCCGCCCTGCTCGCCATCTGCTTCTGCCCGTCGTGTCGGCAGCAGGCGATCCTGGCTGACATCGAGCCCGCCATGGCGCTGCGAAGCGTGCAGGTCTACCTGAAGCGGTGGCTGGAGAAGGAAACGCTTCGTCCCGGCACGATCAACGACCTGCTGGCGGACAATGAGATTCTCAACGCCTATGTAGCCCGCCAGCGAGACGCCCTCATGGCCGCCATACAGATCTGGACGAAAGCAGCCCCGAATCTATCGTTAGTGATCAGCCAGGACCGGCCCTGTTTGCCCTGGAACCCGTCACTGGAGCAGATCAAGGCTGTCGCACCCCGGCTGACGCTACCGATAACGCTGCAAAACTCGCCGGATCATGCCGTGCATTCGGATGAAGGCATCGAGAATGGGTCATCCGTGGAAATCGCTATCGACGCGAACTCGCCGTCGTTCGCCACCGGCCCCGACATCGTGCGATGCCTGGGCGACCTGGCCCGCAGGAACATCGGCGGGGTGGTCGTGGAAAACGGCCTGAACATCACCCCGTCTCGACAAGCCTTTTTGCGCCAGGCAATCCGCACTGCCAGGCGCGAACGCCTTATCCAGGACTGAGGGCTGAGTGCTGAGCGCCGAGTCCTGAGTGCCGAGCGCGCTGTTACCACTGGCGAATTTCCTCGGGAATCTCGCGGACTCGGCCGTCTCGGTCAACACACGCCAGCACGGTGGTCGCCTCCGCGAGGATCCGGCCGTCCCGCACGATCTGGTATTCATGCTCGATCTTGGCCCGGGTCATCCGGGTCAGCTTGGCGTGCACACGCAAGAGGTCGTCGTAACGGGCCGGGGCCTTGTAACGGATCTCGGCCTTGGCCACCACGAAAAACGCCCCCTGCTCTTCGCAGTCGCGATAGCGCATGCCGGCCAGGCGAAGCAGCTGCGTCCGCGCCATCTCCATATAGACGAAGTACCTTGAATGGTGCAGGTAGCCCATCGGATCGGCCTCGCAGTACCGCACACGGACCTCGATATCGCACTGGTCGACCATCGTCGTCTCCCACTTTGCTGCAACATGTTGATAGCCAACAACTTGACCGCGCCGCAGGCTGTACAGCCCCATGATCATCCGCTATTGTGCCCGCGGAAGGAGCCGGCGCAAAGGGCGTCGGCGCGGGAATATAATGGCTTTAGCCGCAATCGCAATTCCTTGCCAGCCGAGGGCCTCAAAACCATGTTCGAAACGCTGACCGTAGAGACGAGCAAGCGAAACGAAATGATCGACATAACCGATCGCGTCGCAGCCGTGCTTCGCAAGGGCGGCATCCAGGACGGCGTGGCAATCTGTTATGTCCCGCACACGACGGCTGGTGTAACGATCCAGGAAAACGCCGACCCGGACGTGGTGCGCGACGTGCTGTACAGACTCGAGGCCCTCGTGCCCCAGGACGACCCGCAATTCCGCCACAGCGAGGGCAACAGCGACGCGCACATCAAGTCGTCGCTGATGGGCGCGTCAGCCACCGTGCCGCTACGAAACTCCTCGCTCGTGCTGGGCACCTGGCAGGCGATCTACTTCTGCGAATTCGACGGGCCGCGATCCCGCAAGCTGCACGTACAATTGTTGAAGGGTTGACGGAGGATAGAAGATGGCTCGCAGCGACTCGGTGCTCGTGATCGGCGGCTATGGCCACATCGGACGGTTCCTCGTACCGCGACTCGTCCAGGCCGGCTGGGAAGTGACGGTCCTGACGCGCGGCCAGCACCCGGCGCCGGACTCCGACGCGTGGAAGAACCTTAAGCACCGGCACATCGTCGGCGATTACCAGGAGCTCTGCCAGCAGCACGGCTGGTCCAAGGTGATCGACGAGGTCGCCCCCAACGCAATCATCGACATCGTCGCCAGAAACGCGCCGGAGGTCGTCGCGGCGTGTCCCGCCGGTGTCGAGCAAGTCATCGTAACTGGCTCGGTCTGGATGTACGGCCCGCCGCGTCAGATCCCCACGCCCGAGCGGACCCAGGGCCCATTCCCCTTCGACGCCTACCGCATCCGCTATCAGCATCTGCAGGAACTGCTGGCCACACAAGGCGGGCCCGCCATCACGGCTGTCATGCCCGCCAACATCGCCGGGCCGGGCAAGATCCCGCTGGACCCGTACGGCTCGCGGGAGATCGCCATCCACAAGGCGATGGCCAGCGGCATGGAGATTGTCCTGCCGTACGACGGCCTGATGCTCGTACAACCGAGCGACGCCGAGGACATCGCGGAGGTGTACGCCCTGGCGCTCGACAAACTCGACGAGTCAGCCGGCCGGATGTTCAACGCGGCTGCCGCCTACGCATTGACCTACGCCGACCTGGTGACCACGTACAGCCGGATCCACGGCGAGGAGATTCCGGTGCGATCGGTGGAATGGGACGAGTTCGATCTGATCGTTCGGCCGAGTCCCGACCAGAGATACCATCACGAAGCCCACATGTGCGCCGACATCACCGCCGCCCGCCAGACGCTGGGCTACGAACCAAAGCACACCCCGGAAGCCGCCCTCAGCCGGGCCGTCGAGTGGATGCAGAGCAAGGACATGCTCTAACCGCAAAGTGTCTCTTCTGCTACGACTGCGACAACGACAGTATTAACCACAAAAGGCGCAAAAAACGCAAAGGTACTGCTACGACACAACGCTGCCCGGCAGTGCATGTCTGGCACGTACGGGCGAGAGTCTACAGGGGCATTACAAGAAGAGATCATGAACAGGTCGTGCTCGACGGGAGCAACCCTCAAGCAGCCGAATATCAGCGTGACCTGATCAGCGGTTGTCGTTTCACTTTTGCGCTTATGCGCCTTTTGTGGTTAGCGATGTCGTTGTCGTGGTTGTTGTCGTGGCTGCTGCCGTACCCTTTGCGCCTATGCGCCTTTTGTGGTTATCACAGTTGCTGCCGTGGTTGTTGCCGTCGCTGCTGTCGTACCCTTTGCGCTTATGCGCCTTTTGTGGTTATCACAGTTGTTGCCGTGGTTGTTGCCGTGGTTGTTGCCGTCGCTGCTGTCGTACCCTTTGCGCCCTATGCGCCTTTTGTGGTTATCACAGTTGTTGCCGTGGTTGTTGTCGTGGCTGCTGTCGTACCCCTTTGCGCCTTATGCGCCTTTTGTGGTTAATACTGTCGTTGTAGTTGCTGTCCCTATAAGAGACTGCGTCCTTTGCGGTCAGCACCTACTTTGTGGCCACGCCCCCGTTGTCGTCGTCGTTGTTGTCCTCGCCTACGGCTTCGTCGAGTTCTTGCTGCCAGCCTTTCTTGTCGCAGAGGTTCAGCACGATCTCTTCGAACTTGTCGCACACTTCCTCGTCGAGCACCAGGGTCGCCTCTTCGTCCTTTTGAGTCTTGTACTGCAGCCGGACGATTCCCTGTTTCTGAAGTTCCTTCATATCGACGCCGACCATGCGGTCGTAGCGGATCAGCCCCTTGCCCGGCACGCTGAGCCCTTCGTCATCGAGGACATATCTTGCTGACATACTCGCCAGCAGGAGTCCCAGCGGGATCATCGCGATCACCGCCAGTACAGCCGCCAGCAGCTTCTGCACGACGACAGCCGAATAGTCGTGACCCGCCGGGTACCACTGCACCTCGGTGACGGTATCGCCGGCCAGGGTCACCTTCACCCAGCCGTACGTCCCGACGAAGAACGCCACCCTGCCAGCCGAAGCCTCACCACCAGCCTGCGCCGGCCCGTCATAGGCCGGCTTGCCCCACTGCTGCTCAAGGTCCGCCAGCGTCAGCGTGCGGGACCGGTCCTTGGCCAGCCGATCCGCCAGGACCTTCGCCGACTCAGCCGTCACCGCCGAGTTCTGCGTAACCGCCTCCGCCGGCACGACCGGGAAGTTGGCCTTGGCATCCTTCATATTGGCACGGGGATAGCCCACCCAGCCGTCATAGCCGAACCAGGCCGCGAAGATCAGCAGCAGGCCGACGATCATTCCCTTGCGTATGACTGCGCGTTTTGCGACACCACTTTCGATCCGCATGCATTGTGCCCCTGTTCGCAGGTTCCGGGCCTTCGGCTGAACGGTATCATTCTGTCACAACGGACGTTATAGCAGGATCTCGGCCGACGACAACCCGCCGACGGCTGTCAGCCGCCCTGCCCGCGCCCGGCGGGCATCACTGTAGTATCGACATTCCGCATCGGGATACTAAAGGACCGTCGCATCCTTGACGTGCTGTAATCCCATGCGATACCGAAAGTTGCTGGCGGGCAATACGGAACAGTCCGCGCCTCGCCGGCCTGAAAGCATCTCGAAGCATACGGCGGCCACATGCCGGGGGACACGAAAACGGGACCCCTCGGCAAACAGCGAGAGGGGTCCCGTTCGTCTAGCGACACTACTTCCGGCATCTCTTGCCAGGAAGGTTAGTTGTAGAACTCGTCGGCGCCGATATCGACGCACCCATTCATGCGGTCCTGCCCATCGATGTCTGTATCGTCAGGATATGGTCCATAGTTGGGATCACCAGCATCGAAGCAGGGCGAGTTATCACTGCTAATGTGATAATCGTTATCAAGCCATGTCGCCGGGTCGTCGTCAGGACCGTCTGCGTCAGAAAAAAGCGGATCGGCATTGATGTTGCCGTCGCCCCAAATGAGTGTCCCATATGGGTGGTATACGGCGGCCTGCCCGCCTTGGGAGTCGCAGTACTTCACAGTAAGAGTCCCCAAGTTCGGCGGATCTATGGCCACTTGGGCGCCCTGGGTACAGCTATTGCCCCAGAGGAGGCAGTTCCAGAGTGTTGAGTCTCCCCCGCCGCAATTTATCCCCCCACCGTATTGCTCAGCCGTGTTGCCGGTAATGGTGCAATTGCCGATGGCTCCATAGGCCCATAGCCCGCCACCGGCCTGGGTGGCGTGATTGTTGGCAATCAGGCAGTCCCAGATCGAGCAACTGCCGAAGATCCCGCCGCCATTCGGTGCAGTGTTCCCTTCGATGGTGCAGTTTCCGACGTATCCATTTGAAACCCAAACGCCCCCCCCCTGGTTGGTGGCGGCATTCTCAGTTATGACGCAGTTGATGATGTTCCCCCCGCTGACCGCGCCACCGTATCCTCCTTCATTCTGCTTGAAAGTACAGCTGAATGAAGGAGACTCCAGTCGCACCACCACCGTAAGAGACAGCGCTATTGCCCTCAAATACACAGTTGATAACACTCGAGCAGCGCAATGCCCCGCCGCCGGAATCACTAGCACTGTTGTTTAGAAACATGCAGTCACTGATCTCGCCAGAACAGTCGGCAGCCCCGCCCCCCCCACCTGCCAGCGACGCCGCAAAATTATCGCTGATGATGCATTTGCTAATGGCCGCGTGGGTCCTGCGACCGCGGATCCCGGCACCGGCGGTAAAGTACCCGGTCGTTCTGCCATGGGTGATGGTAAAGCCGGAGAGCTCGGCGTCGCCGGTCTCGGTCCCGTCGAAGGTCACGACGGACCCGGCATTTTCGCCATCAATGACAGTGGCTTCAACGATGTCCCAATCGTCAGGATCGGTGCTACGAAGCGTGATGTCCTTGCCGCCAAAATCAATCAGTTCGTAGTAGGTGCCGGGGTCGACTTCGATCACATCGTTCGGGCTCGCCGCCTCAACAGCCGCCTGGATCGTGGCGTAGTTCTGGCCGGTCGTTCTGTTGTGGACAAGATAAAGTTCGAATGCCGGCCCCCCATCTGTCGCCAGCACGTTGTTCGGTTCTGAATCAAAGTCCGGCATCGAGTCTGATTGACCATCCCCTAGCTGACCGTCCTCGTTGGCACCCCATGCCCAGACTGTATCATTCGATGCCAGCACGTGGTGAGAGCTCGTACCCACGCACACAATATCAGTCAAAGGAACGTATTGGGCGCCGCTGTCCTTGTACTCAACCGCTGTGGGGGTACCGGATGAAGCAGTAGAATTGCTGTGGTTGCCCAGTTCGCCGTAGTCATTCGCCCCCCAGGTATAAACCATCCCACCCTGTACTGCCAGACTATGGTAAGCCCCTGCCTCAATCGCAGAAGCCGCTGTAATGTCTGACACTTGAACGGGTATGTCACTGTCCGTCGTGGTGCCGTCCCCAGACTGGCCATAGTAGTTACGCCCCCATGCCCAAATGGTGCCGTCCGACTTAAGTGCCAGGCTGTGTTCTGCGCCCGCAGCAACCGACGTCACGCCAGTAAGCCCTGGCACCTCGTCTGGAGAATAAACGACATCATCTGGCTCAAGCCCCAGTTGTCCGGCAGCGTTTGTGCCCCAGGACCAGACATGCCCGTTCGAGTCAACGGCCAGGCTGTGGCACTGTTCGTAAGCGCCCTTACCTGCAGCCACAGCGACTATCGTGTCATTGGATCCTCCAGGGAATATCACTTGCGTGGGCGTATATACACCGTACGGGTACAAGTCGTTCCCGTTCCCCAACCGTCCACTGGCCTGGTTCCCCCATGCCCAGACGCGACCATCCTGGTCGACCGCGAGACTATACCGGTCACCGGCCGCGATGCCTGTGATCCCAGAAAGGAAGCCCGTTCCCGTTGAATCCACAACCTGCCCAGCAGTGGCACGGAGTTGACCAAAGGGCCAACAGAACTCGCCGTCTCCCAATTGCCCAAGTTCATTACTTCCCCAAGCCCAGACGTGACCGTCCGAGTCGAGCACAGGCTATGATCAGACCCCGCGGCAATCGCTACGATCGTCGGCAACCCCTCGACCTTGATAGGATAGTTGGATTCATATTCGTACGAGCCATCTTCCTCAACAGCATGCGTCCAGTCATCGCCAAGCTGACCGCAGATCCCACTCCCCCAGGCCCACACTGTCCCATCTGACTTGAGGGCTAGACTGTGCCCTTCGTCATTGACGCTTCCGGCTGCCAGCGCCACCATGACTGGTGACTCGGTGCCAAGGGCAGCTGCCGCTCCCACTCCGCCAACCATCCCAACCAGAACTAAGAACACAAGGAATCGTTGCACGTCAGATCCTCCTGAGGCAATACTGCCTTGACCAAAAATGAATAATGCCCGTCCGCACGGCCGGGCAACAATATCCAGGTAACCATGGGGGAAACCCCGGGCCTCGATTGGCTTTCGGAAAACGTCTAAGTCCGGAAGACCAGCCCGGCAAGCCTCAAACGATTGCATCGGCGGCACATGGAAGACTATCGCCTGATGCTGGAAGAAAGCCGCCGCCACGTGTCGGCCTCACTGTTTCGTGTTCTACTGTAGATTGCTTTTGCCAGGCTCTACACACGTCTCTTTTTACAGGGCAGATGGGGAGCCAGACTGTGCGTTCTGGCAAATGAGCCTTAGGGCCTCATGCCGCGCAGCCAGCAAAAACACCTATCGAACCACGTCGGCAAAACCATACCGAAGACTTCATATAAGTCTAAGGATTTAATAAGACAAATAACGGCGGTGCCAGGTTTTGACACTGGCGACAGTAGGGACATGGGCATTGCCCCAAGACTGTCCTCATGGAGTCCAGTGCCTTTGCCGACATCACCCTTGCCATCCCCCGCTCACTGCGAAGGATACAAATACGGCAATTCCCAGGGCTCCGGTATCTGGAGACTCTTGGGACGAGTTCCTTGACTTCGAATCCCCAGCGTCTCTGTGCTGCTCAAGCATACTGGCGATACACTACACCCGGCGGGTAGAGCGAAATGAACGCCCTGGGCCAGTCAACCGTGACACATTCGGAACTGCAATGCGCTTTGGGAACAGGCAAGCGCTCTACTGAACCTCGACCAAGCGCCTAAACCAGTCTGTGCTCGTGCTGTTGGACAGGTTCTTCTGGTCTGTCCCGGCTGCGTTCACGCTACAGATCTGGGCAGACCCGTCACGCCACGACTCAAAGACGATCGTTTGACCGTCCGGGGTCCAGTTCGGCTGCAGGTCGTCACCGGGTGAATTCGTCAGGTTCGTCAAGCCGGTGCCATCGGCGTTGATGACAAAAACATCCAGGCTTTCGTCGGCGACCCTTGCGGCAAAGGCAATCGTCCGGCTATCCGGGCTCCAGGAACTGGCCGATACGGTGTCATTGATCTGCGTGAGTTCCCTGTCCTCCGACCCGTCGCAGTGGACAACGTGGAGCATGGCTGTATCCGTTGCGACAACATCCATATTCCCGTCGGCAGCGGGATCAGAAGGGTCCGCCGATGGCACCGGAACCGTGTAGGCGACCTTCGTGCCGTCGGGGCTGAACGCCGCCGCCATATTCGAATCGGGGCTGTTTGTCAGCCGGACCGGGTTGCTGCCATCGGCGTTCATGACGTACAACTCGTTTCGGCCATCGCGATCCGTGACGAACAGGATCTTCGATCCGTCCGGGCTGTACTGCGGACCACGATCGCTTGCCGCATTCTGCGTCAGATTCACGGATGTCCCGCCTGATGCATCCACCTCGTAGATCTCGTAGTTGCCGCTGACATCAGATGAAAAGCCCACCTGGGACGTGCCGGGACGTATCACCGCCGAACCTACGGTCGTTCCGGGCGAATTGTTGGACAGATTAACCAAGCCCGTCCCGTCGAGCCCGACGGAAGCAATGTCGTACTGGTCGCCCGTCTTGAAGACCACCCGGGAACCATCCGCCGTGAAGACAGGCAACGGGGCGCCGCTGGGAACCGTCCCTGTGGCAAGGACCGTCCGCCCCGTCCCGTCGATATTGAGTCGTACCAGGTCCTGCCCAGGCCCTTCAGAGTAAGACTTGAACACCATCTCCCGCCCATCGGGACTAACGACCGCGTCCGAGACGCCAGCGGGCTCATCCGTCAACTTCGTCGGATTGCCGCCATCCAGATCCATCAAATACAACTGGGCCGTCCCGTCGCGATCCGATTGAAAGAGCACCTGAGTCTTGAGCTTCTGCTGCGCCGCCTGATTGACCGGGCAGCCCCCGATAGAAAGAAGACCCAGAAGTCCACAGACGATCATGCACCCGCAGTGTTTCATGATGACTCCCTCTGCCGCCTCAACTACAGACTGCACTGAGAACACATCGCAGATCGGTTCGGACCAGGTTCAAGGCCGGGCCATTCAGCCACGCCATATATTGCGTCAGATATCGCCACGGCTCTGTGGCGTCAAGAACCGCGAAACGGGAAGGACCCGGCATAGGCCTGGCGAGAGACGCTACCGTCGCCGTCTTGCCCTTGCCGGCAACCTTGTCATCCCGCATTCATCGCCTGTACTATCTCACAAGAACGGAGGCCACGAATATGGCAATTGACAAGGCATTGCAGTATCTCGAAGCACATAAGGATGAGTTCGTCAAGAGACTCTTCGACTTTCTACGCTTTCCCAGCGTCTCTACGCTGCCCGAACACGCCGACGACATGCAACGCGCGGCACAGTGGTGCTGTGACCTGCTGACGACGGCTGGCGTTGAGGCCAAGCCACTGCCTACCGATCTGCATCCGGCGGTAGTTGGGCATTACAGCGCCGTAGAGCATGCACCGACGCTCATGCTCTACGGCCATTACGACGTCCAGCCGGCCGGCGACCTTTCGCTCTGGTCGAGTCCACCCTTTGAGCCGACCGTCCGGGACGGAGCGGTCTATGCCCGCGGCGCGACAGACGATAAGGGACAGGTGCTGGCCAACCTGCTGGCACTGGAGTGCTGGCTCAAAGGGGCAAACCGACTGCCGGTTAACGTCGTCGTCATGGTCGAGGGCGAAGAGGAAGTCGGCTCGCCCAGTTTTGAGAAGTTTGTAGCAGCCAACGCTGCCGATCTGGCCTGCGATGACGTGCTCGTCTCGGACTCGTCGCAATTCAAGGCAGGCATGCCCGGTATCACCTACTCGACCCGCGGCCTGGTCTACAAGGAAATCGAGATCACTGCGACCAGCCGGGACCTGCACAGCGGCGTCTACGGCGGCGTCGCGCCAAATGCGCTCAACATCCTCTGCCAGTTCATCGCCGGCCTCAAAGGCCCGGACGGCCACGTGACCATCCCCGGCTTTTATGACGGCGTCCTGCCCCTGGCCGACTGGGAGACGAAGAACCTTGCGGAATTGCCGCACGACGAGACGAAAGTCCGTCAGGGCATCGGTGCCGAAACCCTCGAAGGCGAGGCCGGCTATACGCCGCTGCAGCGCGTCTGGGCTCGGCCGACCCTCGACGTCAACGGCATCCTCGGCGGCTTCACCGGCCCGGGCAGTGCGACGGTCATCCCGGCGCGGGCGATGGCCAAGATCTCCATGCGGCTCGTGCCGAACCAGGATCCTGCGGCGGTCGGCAAGGCATTTGATGCGGCGGCCGCCAGCGCGTTAAACGGACGCTGCAGGTACGAGATTCACGATAACGCCAGTTGTGCAGCGTACTTAGCCCCCGTCGACGGGCCAGGCATCACCGCCGCCCGGTTGGCGGCCGAAGCAGCCTGGCGCCGCGCGCCGGTCCTGATCCGCGAGGGCGGGTCGCTGCCGATCCTGCCGGCGCTCAAGCGACATCTCGGGGCGGACAGCATCCTGATCGGCTACGGCCTGCCGGACTGCCCGGTGCACAGTCCCAATGAATTCTTCCATCTGGAGCATTTCCTGAACGGGATTCGCACGGCAATCCATTTCGTCGACCGGTACAGTCAGTTTGCAGGGAGCAGCGGCGAGAGCGACCGATAATGCGACGACTGGGAGACAGCGGGAAGTCTCGCTGTCTGCGGAAGTTGCTTTTGCCGATAGAGATAAAGCCTGCTTAGGCCGGAAATATGCGTTGATTCGGCCAGAAGCCTGTGAGTAAAGTGTGTTGCGCGGTCGTTCATAAGCCCTTAGGGGAGGCTGTGAAATGTCAACGAAACGGTTTATCCAGATATGCGTACTGAGCGGCGGTCTGCTGTTGCCGGCTGCGGCGGCTCATGCCCAGTTCGCCAGCATCGCCCGCGGCCTGTACCTGCTGGGCTTCACGCCGGACGTGACCTACAACCCGCTGACCAAGGGGTACAACGCTACATATAGCCGGTCGTTCTTCAACGATACATTGGATTACGGTATCAGCTCGCTGACGTTGGCCGGCGGGATGACCCTGCAAGGCAGTGTCGGCAAGTGCCCGTTCCCGGGCCTTTCCTTCGGGATCAAATCGACGGCAAACCCGAAGGGAGCGGCCGGCCCTCTGAGCTATACGTTGACGATCCCACGCGCGGCGGAGCAGATCACCGTCACGGGCAACATTACCATCAACACGAGTACGAAGGTCGACCAGACCGGCTATTACAGCAGGACCGTTAGCATCTCGAACCGCGGGACCGTCACAACGAACGGAATCACAGATTCCACCAACAATATCGATTTCGATATCGGGCCGGTCAGCGAGACGGGCAACATCTACCTCAAGGCGATCGGGGGGCTGGTGGATGCGGTCGGGGGTGACGGGGCACCGATCGCAGGACTGCCGAATACAGGACCGCTCGTCTCCCTGAGCCAGTACGATCTGGGTTCCATCGACGTCGATTCGCTGAACCTGGACGATCCGGAGCAGCTCGAACGAGTACGTCAACGCCGTGCTTCTGCAAGGCATCACCGACGCGGCGTCGAACCCGAACATCGGCCAGAGCGTGCCGATGACCACGGTACCGGAGCCGGCTACGCTGGCGCTTCTGGCGCTGTGCGGGACGATGGCGTACCTGGGGCGGCGACGCATCAAAAACTAAGCCACGTTAAACCGTAACGAGCGAAAGATGGAAGCCGCCTTTTCCGGGCGGCTTCTTCTTTTGCGCGGGCCGCTGGGCCGCACGCAGGGAACGGTGCAGGATCTGCCGCAATTGCGGAAGAGCAACGGCAACAACCAAAATTCCGGCTGACGCCAGGGGCTTCAAGCAGCAGCTCAGACGGCAACAACGATTCTCATATTGAGAGATCGAACGGACTCCGCCGATTGGGTGGTGGGGGTCAGTCTGCCGGTTCGAAGCGACAGACAACATCGAAGGTCTTTCCGCCTAATCGCTCGGCGACCAACGCGTCTTTGACCAGGGCAATCTTCAGTGCATCGCAGGTGAACTGGGCCTTGTAGTTGCTCTCGACGGCACGGCCCATTCCCTCGAGGATGATCAGATCGCTCTGGGCGGCCGCTTCGTTGCATTCATCACTGATATCCGCCAGATCGATCAGAGGAGCGGTGTTACCCGTGCCGACGACCGCCAGGCGATCGTTCTTGAGCAACTGGCGGATCGTGCTGTCACGATCACACAACTCCCGGAGCACACGCTGGAGTTCCGGAACCGTCACGTCGTTGAGGCTCGGCAGGTTGTTGGCGGCGAGCACAACCCGGCTGCCCCACATCGCGATCTGCCTTGCCAGCGGGATACATCCCAGCACCAGGTCGGCTCCGGCGTTGTCCACCAGGAACAGCACCTGCCTGTATGGCGAGATGCCGTCCGCGAATCGGCCGGCCAGCAGGTCGAAGGTATCGCTCAGCCACGGCCGGCGCGGCAGCCCGCATCGCGTACCGAAGAAATCCAGCCCGTGCTTCTGATAGTGTTGCAGCGACGCGGCTGAGCCAAGGTCGAAGATGTTTCCGGCGAAGACCCCGCGGATCAGAGTTTCGATACGGTCGGGCATGGGATGGGCGTCGAGTTCGGCGACGACCTGTGGAAACAGCCTTACGGCGGCGTCATCTTCCCGCCGCTTGACCTTTTCGTAGGCATCCGGCCAGCCGTACTGGCGAAGCAGCCCGTCGCGGAATCTATCGAGGCAAAGGATCGTCAGCGGCTCGAATTTGTCCGGGCAGCCTCGTCGCTGCTCAAGGCCATCCAGATACTCAGTGGTGAATCGCTCCAGTACCTCCGGCGGCTGCGGGCCATACTGCTCTGTTACGTGTTCGAGGGTCGTCTGGACGTGGCCGGCGAAATGGCTGACCCAATGTTCCCGGCCCTGCCGATCATGGGTGAGATTCCAGGTGCAGGCCATATATCTGTCGGGTTGCGCGATCTTGCAAAGTACTGCCATTGTCGAGGCCACCCTCTCCCAAACATCCGTCTCAAACGCGGGGTCGATTTCGAAAACAGGCCGGCAGGTTACGTCGCGATGGGCGCGTTGGCAAGGGTGGCCGGCGTTTTCCTTGTCGCTTCTTGCCGACTTGGGGCTGCGGCCGAACACCCGCCGTGCTGTCGGGGGCCTGGGCAGGCCATGAGGGCAACTTGCTTGAGACCATCGTGAAGTCCTGCACCGGGAGTCAAGCCGTTAGTCACATACTTTCGAGATGGGTTTTGAAGAGGGCAGCAGAACGGACTCTTGTTGCATTTGGTACGGATTAGAGCGTACGTAATTCGGGTTTAGCGTGGGGCACGGCTCGAACAGACGCTGCCGCGAGCGGGCGGGCTAAATGCGGCAACTGCAAAGGCGGTTGGCTGCCGCGACGCCTATCGCGCACCGTCGCTGGAAATCCTCATTTTTGCTGTGCGCTCCGCCGGCGACACATAGTCTGACTGGCCGTGCAAATGCAGGACCCCGGTATTGGACATGCCAGATCGTCGGGAATAAAACGATGTAGCGGGCATGTTGCCGGAAGATGGCGATACCCGCCAGCGTGCGAGGCGCGAGTAGGAGACTGTTCGAGAATGGTGTTGGCGGACGGCCCGCCGGGGCAGGCTCCTGAACAGATAGTTGCCCGGCTTTTGGCGAGGAGAAGACACCAAGTTCTCCTTGAGGGGCCGGGCAACGCGTTTTTGCCGAACGGTCTTCTCCTCGCCGATGAGCCCGAGTCTACATCTTCCACCACTCCAGTTCGATATTCGGGAATATCACGTCGTGGAGGTCGGCGTCCTCGACCTCGTGCCGCTCGACCTCGCTCAGCCGGCCGAGGTAGTCGCTGTCCCGGCTGAGCTTCTCGCAGTGGTCGATGAAGCGTCTCGAAGCGCGAGACGTGCAGCATGAATCGCTTGATGCCGTAGTCGATCGCCTGGCCGCGGGTGATGACGAACGGCCAGTCGCTGGCCTGGAGCAGCAGCAGTTCGCGGGCGGCCTTTTTCAGCAGGCTGGCAATCTGCGGGTCCGTCTTCCACGGCAGCTCGAAGGTCATCTTGCCGAAGTTCGCCTCGCAGCGGTACTCGATGTCCCACATCCAGTTGACGCGGTCGTTCGCCCAGACGCGGTCGTCGCCGCCTTCGCCCCACCTGCCTGCGCGGCAGCGATACGGTCTTGTCCGGGCGGGCAGCATTCCAGGTACTGCTGCGCGGTCTGGCAGGTCGACGTCCGGGTCGGCATTGAGCGTCATGATCACGTCGCGCAGGAACTGCGGCCCCTCGAACCACCAGTGGCCGAACAGCTCGGCGTCGAAGCTGGCCATGACCACGCCGTGCCGGCCCGTCTGATTGTGGTAATCCCACAATCTGCTCTTGACGGTATTGCAGAAATGCGTGGCGTGCTCGTGGACCTTGCCGGGCACGTTGTCCGGGTAGTACAGGTGCTTGCCGCCGAGGTCGACCTTGTTGCCGGTGATCTTCCAGTAGCGGAGGCCCCGCTTGGCCCCGTGGCGCTTGTGGAACTCGAGGTATACGCCGTCGGCCGGGTACCCGATCGTGCCGCTCCAGACCTGCTCGCACACCTTGGCGTCGCGGCCGAAGGCCGCCACCCGCCCGGGGCCCATGCCGTCGCAGTTGACCAAGCACGGGATCGTGCACGTTTCGCCAGCCGCGGGCGGGATACTTGGCTGGCTTCGTCCCAGCCGACCCGGTGCCATTGGTCGTTGCGCACCCATTCGCTGCGGCTGTTTTCGATGAGGTGGTTTTCCAGGAAGAAGTGCGTGATCGTCTCGTCGGCGATCATGTGCTCCAGGCCGATGCGGTTTTCCCTGGCGGCCCAGCCGATCGGCGGGTCCCACTGGCCGCCGCCGCCGATAGGCGCACTCGGGCAGCCACATTCCCCGTGGCTTGAAGCCGAGGATGCGGTGTGAACTGGCCAGCCCGCCCGCAGCTGCGCCCGGACGCTCGAGTCTTCGTACATGCAGCGGCAGATAGGCGTGCGTGGCGGCGGAGGTCAGGATCTCGATGAAGCCGGCCTGTGCCCGCTCGGCGAAGGCGCTGGGCAGGTCGCGATTCATCCCGGCGAACTGCTCGGCCATCTTCGTGTAGTACTCTTCCCAGCGAGTCGCCAGGTAGACCAGGTGCCCATCGTTCCAGGCCTCGAAGTCCTTGCGGTCCTGCCGGGCCCGGTCGACCCGGTCCGCCAGATACTGCTCGAAGCCGTGTTTGAAGTGCTCGTGGGCCAGCTGTTCCAGCAGCACCGGCGTCAGGCCGATCGTGATCCGCGGCGGCGCATTGAAGAAGTTGCACTCGTCGATCATGTCGAGGATCGGCAGGTACGTCTCGGCCGCAGCCTCGTAGAGCCAGTCCTCGCCGTGCGGCCATACGCCGTGGCGCAGCACGTAGGGCAGATGACCGTGCAGGACAAGACACATGCTTCCAATCGCCATGAGTATCTCCCGACTCGCGTCGTATCCCGGCCTTGCATCTGCAGCCGGTTCTTATGCTTCCAGTTGGCCTTGGGCGCCACGTTGCCGCGCGTCCTTTTACGCCTTCACGTTTTCAGACGCCCAGTTTCGTCGCATCCTTTCGGCTTCGGTCAGGGCTCGCTGGGCGGCCACCGTTGGGGTATCCGGGGATTCTTCGGTCACAGTTGGTCCAGTCTTTGTGTGCTTCTTGTTTTCGGGCCCAGATGTCCGGCACCACCGGCCGGGCCGGCTCACCCACGTTCGTCCGCTGGTACACCTGCCGGTAGGCCTCCCAGTAATGGCCAATCAGCTGATGCCAGTCGAAGGCGTCGGAGGAGCTCTCGACCCGATTCGCAGATTGATCCGGTCGCGGCGCTCCAGCTGCAGGAAGTTGAACAGGTAATCCGTCAGCTCGTTGACTGCTGATTCGTAGGAATGCATCCGCCGGTGCACGATATACACGCCTCGGGTGGCATGGTCGGGCATGCTGCGCATCAGGTAGCTGCCGAAGCCCGCCAGGTCGCTGGTGATGGCTGGTACACCCAAGGCCATGCATTCTTCCGGCGTATAGCCCCACGGCTCATAGTAGCTCGGGAAGATGCCCATGTGGCACCCTCGCACGAACTGATTGTATTCCATGCCGAACAGCGGGTTCGACGAGGTGATGAATTCGGGCGAATAGACCACCTTCACCCTGTCGTCCGGGCTGTTGATCAGGTTGTGTGCCCGCAGGCGGTTCAGCACATCGTCGTTGGCGTCGTCCCAAAGATCGTGCGTGACGATGGAGGGGAACCGCGAGATCCGCCAGCCCTGCCGCATGCGGCGCAGCCGGAGCTTCCAGTAATCCTCCACCAGATCGTCCAGTTTCGGCGAGTTGTTCATGACCGTGGCCATGAACAGCCGCTGACCGAGCTGCTCCTTGATTGCGTCGCAGCTCTTGCGGATCTCCTCCATCACGCCGCGACTCTGCAGGGCTTCGGGGTTGATACTGCGCACCGGCCGGCGACTCGTCAGGAAGAACACGACCGTGCGATCGACATTGGCTGCCTTCATCCGCCAGTTCAGCTGGGCCAGCGAGTCGATCGTGGTGTCGAATCCCTTGTTGCGGAATTCGTACCGGCCGCTGGTAAACACGTAGAGCGTCTTATCGAGGTCGAAGGTGTAACTCGGGAAGAAGTGCCCGATGACGAACTGGTGAATCCGTTCCTTGTAATGGCGATGCAGGTTCTGGAATTCATGCATCGCGACGAACCGCTCGATATTCAACCCGTTGGGCACCAGAATGTCCGGCTTTCGCCCGACCAGGAATTCACACTCGTATGCGGTGATCTCGCTGAGGGTGGTGAACACGTGGGCACCGTGTGCCGCCGCCCGTTCAATCTTGACCTGTGGCTCGACGTTGTAGCTTTGCGCTGGCTGCCCAGTCGACGAACGGCAGGTGGTCGTAAAACCACGGGTCGTTCATCGCCAGGTAGCGGCCCAGCATCGTCGCGTGGGTCGTAAAGACAGTCGAAACCGGCGTGCCAGCCCGCCGCAGCTCCGGAATGGCCGAACCACCCATCCATTCGTGGAAGTGCCCGATGATCGGCAGGTTCCGGCCTTCAATACTTGCCAGCGCGTGAAAGAACTGCTCGACCATGTATCCGAAGGCGACCACGTTGTCGATCAGGTTGTCAGCCGGTGGCGTCGGGATGTGGTGATGTTCCCACAGCAGGTACTTGATCTCGCCGAGTTTGGTTATTGCGTTGCGGTAGTCCAGGAGCACGACCCGGGGCTGGCCGGTAACGAGCCATCTGCCGTACCGGACGCCCTGGTGGCCCCAGCTGCGCATCCGTTCGACGGCCTGGCCGAAAATGCCTTCGGGCGGGAGTTCCTCGAATTCTGCCGGCGACGTCTCGGGTTCGTACGGGCCGATCAGCAGGTACTGCGAGCCCCACTGCTCCATCATCACCGGCACTTTCGATCGCAGGACGGTGTAGATGCCGCCGACCTGCTGGCAGACCTCCCACGCTACTTCGCACAGCAACGCCTCCGGGAGGACTGCCGCCGACGGTGAATACACGGGCGTTTTTTCCGCGGCCAATGCGTTTGCGTCCATAACCTCTCTGTCCGTACCCAGCCAGTTCGCGCCATACCTTGCCGAGCCTATCCGCACTCTGAAATGGCTGCCCGATTGTAGATGGTATGGTCACATGCGGCAACCAAAAAAACGATCGAAACTCTTGTGCTATTGAGTCTTATAACGATCGGACAAGCAATTCTTGCATGCTGTTATGGGGCGTGGTGGCCGCTATATCAATACTGGTAAGGCCGGGCGATGCGCCCGCGTAGATTATGGAGGGGCGATGGCAGACGCGTCCGACGCCCTTAGGCGATCAGTCGCTGGAAGTTGCTGTAGAGGATCTTCTGGCAGACTTCCTGCGGCAGGTTCAAGCCGGTGATCGTGATGCCTCCCTCGCGCCGCTTGAATGGCGGGTTGGTCTGCACGCGATCCGTCAGGAGGAAGTCCAGGTGCGACTGCATGAACGCGCACGAGGTCTCAACATACTTCGCTACAGGATCGGCGCCATCCAGCGGGATCTCGAACGGCTGGTAGAGGGCCTGGGCCTGCATGCCGGTCGGGACGTTGGTGTCGTCATAGATCATGTCCGTGCCGAAGAGGATGCGGTCCTGCCAGGTCGTCAGAAACTCGCGAGAGTGAGCAGCCCAGCGAGCGTTCTTGCCCATGATCGGGATGCGGGCGGAGATGTCGTAGTAGAGGTTGGCGAACGCTTCCAGGTCGTCGGCAGCCCAGTCGAGGCAATCGCTCTTGCTGCCGACGTGCGGTGCGATGAAGACCGTCTTTGGATGCCGCGCGATCACGTTGTTCCGCTCGCCGAGCAGTTCCTCCGGGCAAGGGTAGTTTTTGCGATAGTATGTCCACCAGGCGTATTCCCCGTAGAGCACGCCGTTCCAGAAGTTCTGCTCGTTGACCGGCTCCCAGAAGGCGATCGGGTCCGCCGTGTGGATCAGGACGGGAATGCCCAGGTCGCCGGCCTTGGCCCATATGGGGTCGAGGCGGGGATCATCGACCCGCCAGAAGCTGCCGTCCGGGTGCTTATAGTCGAGACCCAGCGCCTTGTAGATCTTCAATCCGCGCATGCCGGCTGCAACGTCCTGCTCCATCTGCCTGGCGGCTGTCTCACCGAAGTTCGGCTCGTTGATCCGGCTGAAGTCGACGTTGCCGAAGACGATGAATCGTCCGGGGTAGGCACTGAATATCTCCAGGTGGCGCCGCAGGCTGTCGCCGAAGCCGTCATGCCATTCCAGTGTGACCGACGATTCCACCCCGCATCGGTCCATCACCTCCACCGCCAGTTTGACATACCGCGAAAAGACGTGGGTGTGCATGTCGATGATCTTCATGGCTCAGACTCCAGGTTCTCGTAGAACTCGATCTTCACCTGCCGGAAGAAGGGCAGCTGCCTGGCCAGCAGGGCTTCGTGCTCGGCGTCGCCCTCGAAGAACGACAGGGCTGCGCGGGCGCTTTCCAGATCGGCGAACTCGCACTGCCAGATGAGCGTGTTGCAGGGCTGTTCGGCAGAGACCGGCTTCAATCGTTTGCCCTTGGGGTAGTCGCTGCGGCGTGCCTCCAGATGGGCGAACTGCCGCTCCAGCGCCATGAACTCTCGCTCGTGCGCGGGGTCGAACTGCTGCATGATGCGCATCGTTACGCTCATGATCCGGCCTCCAGTAACCGTCGGACGCGATCGCTCAGCGGGGCATTGACCCGGCTGGCGAACTCCCGCAGACTATCGCGATCGATGCTCTTGTCGATCGTATGGGGGCAGGTCACCTTCATTGCGGCAATCAGTGTCGCCAGCTGCTGTGACTCCGGTGCACTCAGGCCGAGGGCTGTGCCGACAAGCATCCCGCCATAGAAGGCGTCTCCCGCCCCTGCCGTGCTGATCACGTCGGCTGCAGGGGCCGGCGCGAACGACAGAGTCTGTCCGTCCCACACCCAACTGCCTTCATGGCCCGCCGTGATCGAGCACTGGATGTCATCCTGCACCGAACGCAGCGCCTCGACCGCAGCCCCCGCAATCGATTCAGCGGGCTCGGCCGCCGAGCAGCCCGCCAGCATGGCCGCCTCATCGCGGTTGATCGCCAGGAAATCGACCATGCGGAGCATCTCGACCAGGCCAGTATCGGCAGCGATCTGCCCGCCGGTACGCACCCGGCGTAACTCGCCCGATGTGAATGATGCGGTGTTGAAGAAGCGGTGCCGCCGGCCCAGACGAAGCAATTCCGCCCGCGATACCATCGGGACCTCCGGCGCTGCCAGCGTCATCCCCGTCCCGACATGCCGCGCAAACTCCGGTTCAACCCGCCCAATGCACGCGGCATCAACCTTTGCACTGGCCGAGTTCTCGACGGTCAGGTTGCCGCCAGCCCCGTCCGGATACACAAGGCAGATGGAATACAGCGTCTGTTCGCCCGCCGCGACCTCTACATACTCCGTGGTCAGTCCCGCCTCTTTCATCTCGGCCAGCATCTGCCGGCCCGGCCCGTCGTCGCCGACCTTGCCGACGGGGATTACAGGAAAGCCCGCCCCCAGCAGATTCTGCGCGTAGTGTTCAATGATATGCAGTTTGCAGTAATCGCGACGGTCAAGGAACCGCCCCGCCCGGCTCTCTTCGCGTCCAAGCGTGTGATTGTCTTTCAAGGCAAAGAACGCCCCGGAACCGATCCCCCCGGTCCCGATGAGGGCCTTATACCGCCAGTCATTTGCAGATGTCTTCAGCGATCTCATCGTCGAGTTCCCGGCGGACCCGCCTTTGCCGTTACTCAGTCCTCAGCACGCAGCACTCGGTCCTGCCGTTATATTCCCAGGTCCCACTCGGGGTGTTCGCTGATCGGGTGCGTGGCTGTTTCGACCGTTGCCGTAATCAGCGCGTCCGGATGCTGCTGCAGCAACGTGATCGGATACTCAGCCGTGACCGGGCCAAACAGGGCCACGCGCAGGGCCGTCTGCTTCCACGCGCCGGTGTCGCTGAAAAGCCGGACCTTGCCGGCGGACAGACACTCTTTGCCCCCCAGCGTCACGGACATCGGCGGCACAAACTGGTACGCACTGCCGAACGTCCGCTGAGCCAGGGCGATGATCGTGTCGAGATTGTTTTCCTGTATCCTGACGGTCGAGTTTCGCACGTCGTCGACGGTTACATGACTGTAGGGATGCCGCCGGGCCTGGTTGTAAGCGATGTGACCATCCTGTCCCCAGCCGCCGTACGTAAGGTCGATCGGCGCGGCGGCGATCGCCTGTCGCACCTCCGCCAGGTTGTCCGGCTGCAACCAGAACCGGTTCTGCTCAGGTGTGCGCAGCTTCGGATCAACCGGATCATAGAAGTGGCGCTCCATGAATCCTCGGAAACTGTACGGGTGATTTCGCGGCAGTTCCCGCCCCTGCCAGTCAAGGCACTCGTCCATGTGGAAGACGACGAGATTGGCAAGCGAAACCTTCTCGACGTTCACCAGGTCGGTAAAGGGTTTGTACCAGCAGCTCGGCCCGCATGGGATGATCGCCCGGAAGGTCTTGCCTGCTGCGTTCGCCGCCGTGATGGCGTCAACCAGTTCCCTCGCCATGATCCGGCCCATCTCCGCCGAATCCTTGCAGATCCGCAGCGGCAGCTTACGGCCGGGGTGTTTCTCCAATTGGCCATATGGGATCTTACACCACTGATACAATTCTTTGGGAGTGATCATCTCTCTTGGACCTCAGTCTGACGTCAGAAGGATTCGAGCATCTGCGATACCGGCCTGAAGCGAATTGTACTGCAATCGGAGCCGGCTGCCAGACCTGACCTGACAGACGGCGGTCGTATGGCGACGGAAGCCCGAGGCGTCAGCCCGGATTGGTCCGATCCTGCGTCGAAGCGCTGCTCCTGCTGCCGCGCTGGTCACATTGCCGGCTGCGTGGCAGGAGGCGCCGGCATCGTTGTGGCGGTTACCACCGGCGGAGTCTGCACGGCTGCAGGGATTGGTTGCGGCGGGGGAGGGGGAACTTCCCAGCCACCGCCCAGCGCCTTGTACAGTGCGACCAGGTTTGTGGCGACGGCCTGCTGGCTTCGCGCGAAGGCGTCCTGTACGACGAACAACGATCGCTGGGCATTGAGCACGTTAAGAAAGTCAGTCTGCCCCTCGGTATACAGCCGCTTGGACAGACTCGACCGCCTGGCGGTTGTAGTCGACCGCTGCCACCAGCGCCGTGCGCCGCTCCTGCTCCTTGGCGAAGGCCACCAGTGCGTTTTCGACGTCCTGCAAGGCTGTCAGAACCGTCTGCTGATACTGCAGGAAGGCCTGCTGCTGGATCGCCTGCTGCACGTGAATGTTGCCGACGATCGCCCCGCCCTGGAAGATGGGCCAGTTCATGGCTGGGCCGAACGACCACGTGTGGTAGCCCCAGTCGCCGAGTTTCTCGAGCGTGTTGCCCTGCGTCTGGATCGAGCCATTGAGGGTAAACTGCGGAAACAGCTGGGCTACCGCCACACCGATGTTCGCCGTGGCGGCATGCAGTTGGGCCTCGGCCAGGCGGATGTCCGGCCGGCGGCGCAGCAGCTCGGACGGCAGGCTGATCGGCACGACAGGTGGCGCAGCCGGGATTGGCCCTTGCGGCGACAGTTCCGCCAACAGGGACGCCGGCTCACGGCCCAGCAGGACGCCGAGGTTGTAGATTGTCTGGCGTGCGGAGATCTCCAGCGGGGGGATGGTCGATTTGGTTGTAGCAACCTGCGCCTCGGCATTGGCAACGTCGAGCCGACTGACGAAGCCGCCGCGGTATCGGCGCCATGTCAGGTCAGCGGTCTTCTCCTGGGCAACGAGGTTCTCTCTGGCAATGCGAATCTCCTGCTGGTATCCACGCAGCTCGATGTAATTAACCGCCACTTCCGACAAAAGAGTGATCAGCACGTTGCGATGGTCTGCAACGGACGCCTGAAGGTTGGCCGTGGCCACCTCGATGCTGCGCCGCGTACCGCCGAAGACGTCGAGCTCCCAGGCGGCGTCGAAGCCCGCCTGGAAGAGACTGTGCGGTATTGCATTGATACGGGCCGCCGAACCGCTCAGGCCTGTCGCGCCGATGCCCGTGCCTGTTGTCGCCGCCGCGGCTGTTGACGTGCCCGTGCCCATCAGCTTGCCCAGAAGGCTGGTCAGAAGGCTTGTGGCGTTGCTGCCGGCTGCACTGCCTGCACCGCCCGTTCCCGAGAGGATCTTGCTGCCGGTTTCGTTGCGGCTGTAAGAGCTGAAAGCATTGATCGACGGGAACAGCGGCGCGACCGCGATCTGCCGGTTGGCCCTGGCCTGGACGATGCGGGCCTCGGCCTGCAGCAGGTTGAGGTTGTCCGTGGCGGCCTGGCTGACAAGTGCATCGAGGGTCGGGTCGTTGAATGTCGTCCACCATTCCACGACCTGCTCGGGCTGCACAACGGCGATGCTTGCCTGACTGGCTGGCGCGCTTGTCGTTGGACCGTGCCATTGGGCAGGCATCGGTGTTTCTGGTTTATGGAAATTCGGCCCAACCGCGCAGCCAGCAGTTAGCAGCATTGCCCCGCAAAGGCACGTCACGAGTCCACTGTTGATCAGCCACGATGCACGCCCACACTGTTCGTGCCGCATGTCTCTCCACTCCACGCAGTCCGAAAGAATTCCATAGGAGCCGGCTTCCAGACCTGTCGTTAAGGGTGCCACTGGCAGCTTGTCTGCCAGTGCAAGGTCGCGAAGCCGCTTCCAGGGTCACTCGTAACGCAAGGCCTCGATCGGGTCGAGCCGCGAGGCCTTCCACGCCGGATAGTAGCCGAAAATGATGCCCACGCTTGCTGAGACGAGCACGGCTGCCAGCACCGCCCCGAGAGACGACTCGGTCGGCCAGTGCAGAAAACGCGTCACCAGATACGAACTGCCCCGGCCGAGTAATATGCCGAAGGCCCCACCGGCCAGGCACAGGACTACCGCCTCGACCAGGAACTGCCGTAAGATGTCGCGGGCCCGTGCCCCGACGGCCATCCGCAGGCCGATCTCGCGCGTCCGCTCCGTCACCGACACCAGCATGATGTTCATGATACCCACGCCGCCGACGATCAGCGAGATCAGCGCCACGCACAGCAGCAGCTTTGTCATCAGGGCCGTCGTCGACGACAAAGCCTTCATCATCTCCGTCAGGTTGCGGATCGTGAAATCATCGGGTTCGGTGCCATGGATGCGGTGCCGTTCCCGCAGCAGCGTGCTGATCTGGTCGATCGCCTGCGGGATCTGGGACGTTGACCGGGCTGACACCATGATCGTATCGACGTTGGTGAATCGCACCGGCAAAGGCGTATCCGCCTGTTGGATCGCCGAGATCTGCGGATACAGCTGCACACTGGTCGTCGGATACAGGTCATTAAGGGTATTGACCTGGTTCGCCGTCGGCGAGGAATCCGTCCCCGCAGCGCTCTGGTTGACGGTCGTAGCACTGTTGCCGGACACCCGGTATTTGATGGTCGTCCACGGGGCGAGCACGATGTCGTCCTGGTCCATGCCCATCATGTTCGCGCCCTTGGGCGACAGCACGCCGACCACCTTGAACGACACGTTCTGGATGCGAACCTCCTTGTCCAGCGGTGACTGGCCGGCGAAGAGCTGACGCACCAGCGTCTGGCCCAGCACGCACACCTTGCTGGCATTGCGAACGTCACGGTAGGTGAACGGCTCGCCTTCAGCCAGGTTGGTCCAGTCGCGCACGTTCAGAAAGTCCGGCGTGGTGCCGTAGATGAACATCGGCACCCAGTTTCTATTTCCGTAGACCACCTGCGTGCGGGCCCGCACGACCGGCGCCGCATCACGCACCGCCGGGCATTCCTGCATGATCGCATCGGCGTCTTCCGGGGTCAGGGTCTTGACGCTGCCGGCCCCGAAGCTCACACCGCCGCTGGCCGCCGTGCCGGGCATGACCATGATGTTCATGGCGCCCATGCTTGATATTGCCTTCTGGATGGCCGTCGACGAGCCGTTGCCGATCTCCATCATGGCGATCACAGCCGACACGCCGATGATGATGCCCAGTGCCGTCAACGTCGCACGCATGACGTTGCGACGCAGCGCCCGCAAGGCCGTCCGCACCGTGCGGTAGATCTTCATCATTGGACACCTCCCGTTGCCGGCTGCTTGCCTTCGGCGTCTTGCCGTCCGTCCGTACCGGCGCAGTGCCCGTCCTCAATCAGGCCGTCGCGAATGTGGATGACGCGCTTGGCGTGCCGCGCGACCTCAGGATCGTGGGTCACCAGGATGATCGTGATCCCCTCCTGCTGATTGAGCTGCTCGAACATCCGCAGGATCTCTTCGCTCGTCTGGGAGTCCAGGTTTCCTGTCGGCTCATCGGCAAACAGCAGCGGCGGATGGTTGACCAGCGCCCTGGCGATCGCCACGCGTTGCTGCTGGCCGCCGGACAGCTGTGACGGCTCATGATGCATCCGGTCGCTCAAGCCCACCAGTTCCAACAGCGACCGGCCCCGCTTGCTAGCCTCGTGATCGCTGATATCGTCAGCCGAATACGTCAGCGGCATGATCACGTTTTCCAGCGCACTGGTCCGGGGCAGGAGATTGAAGTTCTGGAATACGAACCCGATCTTGGCGTTACGCATCAGGGCCCGCTGGTCGCCTGACAGCCGCGAGACCTCCTGGCCGTCCAGCCAATACTCTCCCGATGTCACATGATCCAGGCAGCCGAGAATATTCATCAGGGTGGTCTTGCCGGAGCCGCTGGCCCCCATGAGCGCAACGAGTTCTCCCCGGCCGACCTTAAGCGAGATCCCCTTCAGGACGGGCACGTCGATCTCGCCCAGGTTGTAGGTCTTATGCACATCGCGCAATTCAATCAGTTCCATCGGTCGGGTCCTTACGTCGCGTCCGACTCTCGACTGCCGCCGCCGTGTTGTGCCGTCGCTGTTTGCGGGCGAGCAACTGTCACTGTCCGTGTTGCTGTCCCTGCTGGGCGCTCCTACGTGCCCGCCCGAATTGCGGCGTAAACGGATTCCTGTCGGCCTCACTGCCACCGGCCTGCGGCGTCTGCATGCCCAGTACCACCGGCGTCCCCTCCGTCAGACCCTTGCCTGCTACATCCGTCATGGTTCCATCACTAGGCCCAACGCGTACGTGGATCGGCCGGACGAAATCGCCCTCAGGCGTCCATACCGTTCCGTACGTCTGCGCCGCGCCCTGCTGCGAGGCGGCGGTTCGACCTGGCCGGTGCCCAGTGCCTTTCTGAGTCGCTGCGGCAGAGGCATCGGGCGCAATCTGTTGCTTGTCCGGAATCCATCGCAAGGC
Organism: uncultured Planctomycetota bacterium; assembly: GCA_963787325.1. Taxonomy (GTDB): domain Bacteria; phylum Planctomycetota; class Phycisphaerae; order UBA1845; family JANYLN01; genus CAWBCK01. The sequence goes on along the minus strand of CAWBCK010000005.1, from coordinate 1,715,176 downwards.
CGCATTGGGCACCAGCAGGACGTTCTCGTCCCGGCTGGTGATGAACTGCACGTTGGCGGTCAGATACGGCAGCAGCTTGCCGTCCGGGTTGTCCGTGATGACCTCCACCGTGTAGGTCACCACGTTCTGCGTCATGCTCGCATTGAGGCGAACCTTGCTGACCTTTCCATGAAAGGTCTGGCCGGGGAAGGCGTCGACCGTAAAGGTGACATCCTGGCCGGGATGGATGCTGCCGATATCCGCCTCGTTGACCGCCACCCATACTTCGATCCGCTTGAGATCCTTGGCGATCAGGAACAGGCTCGGGGCGTTCAGGCTCGAAACAACAGTCTGGCCGATGTTCACCCGGCGGTCGATGATCACCCCTTGGACCGGCGACTTGATCGTACAGTAGCTCAGATTGCGCTGGCTGCGATCCAGGTTCGCCTGGGCCTGATCGACCGTCCTTTGGGCCTGAACGATCGCCGCCTCCCCAGCCGTCACGTTCGCCTTGGCGATCTCATAGGCCGACTCGTAACTGTCATAATCCGCCTGCGAAAGGGCGTCCGACGGACCGAGCTTCTGGGCGCGTCCCAGTCCCGCTGGGCCTGGTAGAGTTTGGCCTTCAGTTGTTCGAGATTGGCCTTGGCGGACTGTACGCCCGCCTTCGCCAACTCTACTGACGCCTTCGACGACGCCACGTCCGCCGCGTACAGCGAGTCGTCGATCTGCGCCAGCACCGTCCCCTCTTCGACCGACGAGCCGTAGTCGATCGTCTTGCCGTTCTTGTCCTTGCCGAAGGCAAGGATCCGCCCGGCGACCTGCGCACCGACGTCGATCGACCTCTTCCGGCTCCAGTGTGCCGGTTGCACTGATCGTGGCCACGAGGTTGCCGCGCTCGACTTTCGCCGTCCTGAAGGACACGACGGGGTCGTCCTGCCAGCCGAGATACCACGCCGTCGAACCGACCACCAGCCCCACCAACGCCAGTGTCACCACGCTCGTCCGAACGAAATGCCTCATAGGAATCCTGCCTCAATCCGACTGATGAAGCGTACTCGCTTACACATCCACCCCGTGTCGCTGATCTGCTTTCTATTGGCGTGCCGCGCTGCTCCGACTGCGCCGCCATCTGCTCCAGGTGCCTTCGCCAGCTTGTCCATCAGGCAATACATCTGTTCCTGTTCTTGTACGTTCAAGCCGCTCCATGATGGCCATGACCCGCCCGCGATGCCCTTGCAGCCCTGCTCGACGAGCTTGCGTCCTGCCTTCGTGTCAGGCTTCACCCGCTTGGCCCGATGATCAACCCGCGACGCCTTCCGCTCGACCAGCCCCATCCGCTGCAGCCTGTCGACCACACCCGTCGTGCTCGGCGGCTGTACGAGCAACCTGCTGCTGAGGTCGGTCACGCGAAGCCCGCCGGCTCCTTCATCTTCGGCCCGCTGCAGCGCCCGTAGAACGCCCCACTGAGACCCGCTGATGCCCATCTGCGTGAAATACGGGTCCATCACCCGCCGCAGCAACCCCAACGTCCGCACAACCGAGCGAAAGGTCGTCTCCGGTACTTCCTTCCTTCTGGGTGGTTCACGCCTCGCCATCGTCATTCCGTCCGTCTCCATCCGGGATATTTAGTTAGCATCCTAACTATTGTAGCCCGCCCCGCAAGATTGGCCAACCCCCAAATCAGCATACCCCGTCATGGCTGGCCGATTTTGACTGCCGCGACAGTCCAAGTACCTTATGCCAGATCGCCGGCCTCGTACGCATGACAGGCCCTTTGCAGCCCAAGGAGAACGTGCCGTGCCAACCGGTTCCAGATATGCCCGCCAACGCCCGAACTTCGTCTTCATCCTCATCGACGACATGGGCTACAAGGACCTGTCCTGCTACGGCAGCACTTTCTATGAGACCCCCGTGCTCGACCACCTCGCTGCCGGCGGCATGCGTTTCACCGACGCCTACGCCGCCTGCCCCGTCTGCTCGCCGACCCGCGCCAGCATCCTGGCCGGCCGATACCCCGCCCGGGTCGGCGTGACCAACTACATCGGCGGCCACGCACGCGGCAAGCTCGTCGACGCCCCGTACATTCGCCACCTGCCCCGTTGCGAGTACAGCCTCGCCCGCGCTCTCAAGGCGGCCGGCTACAAGACCTGGCACGTCGGCAAGTGGCACCTCGGTGAGCGCGCGACTATTGGCCCGACAAGCATGGCTTCGACGTGAACATCGCCGGCTGCCACTGGGGTCATCCCGCCAAGGGCTACTTCAGCCCTTACGGCATAGCCACCCTTCCCGAAGGACCCGAAGGCGAATACCTCACCGACCGCCTCACCGACGAGGCCGTCCGGCTGATCAAGGACAACGGCGGCACGCCCTTCTTCCTGAATCTCTGGCATTACGCCGTGCATACGCCGATCCAGGTCAAAGCGGCAGACCTGCCGAAGTACCAGGACAAGGCCGCCAGGCTCGGCCTCGACAAGATCGAGCCGTTCGAGGCCGGCGAACTGTTCCCCTGCGAGCACAAGAAGGACCAGCACGTCATCCGCCGCACGATCCAGAGCGACCCGGCCTACGCCGCCATGGTCGAGAATCTCGACGCGAACATCGGCCGGGTGCTCCAGGCCATCGCCGATGCCGGCCAGGCCGACAACACCGTCGTGATCTTCACCTCCGACAACGGCGGCCTTGCCACGGCCGAAGGCTCCCCCACCTGCAACGCGCCGCTCGCCGAGGGCAAAGGCTGGATGTACGACGGCGGCACGCGCGAGCCGCTCATCGTTCATTGGCCCGGAGTGACAGCCGCGGGCAGCGTCTGCGACGTGCCGGTCACCAGCACCGACTTCTATCCGACGATGCTGGAGATGGCAGGCGTGCCGCTGATGCCGCAGCAGCATTGCGACGGCGTGAGCCTTGTCCCCTTGCTGAAGGGTGCATCCGCGCTGGACCGCGAAGCGATCTATTGGCACTACCCGCACTACGGCAACCAGGGCGGCACGCCGGGCTCGTCCGTTCGCTGCGGCGATTACAAACTCATCGAGTTCTTTGAGGATGACCGGGTCGAGCTTTACAACCTTCGCGAGGATATCAGCGAAGACCACAACCTGGCTGACGAGTTGCCCGATGTGGCCGGCCGGCTGCGAGCGATGCTGCACAACTGGCAGCTAAGCGTCCAGGCCCAGCATTCCGCAGCCAAACCCGGATTACGTTCCCTGGCGATGATGCCGGCTATGGCCCGACGATACGCCGCAGTTCGTTGCCCGCATTGTCCAGTTCCACGAATTGGACCGCGCCGGCGGGATCGGCATCGATATGAATTCGCCACGACCGGCCATCCGTCAGCGATACCATTGCTTCCGTAGGACCGGTCGCCTGCACAGAACGAATCGCTATCGTCTCGCCCTTGCCCATCGGCAGCAGCAGGGTGATCCGGCAAGTCGTGCCGTCGGCCTTCCACGTATGCAGCACCGTCGTGGCCGGCTCATGCTTCTGGTCGCGCTTCACATACCAGCCGAGCACCTCCGGGTCTGTCTGGGCGGTGACGGTTCGCACTTCGAGCCTGTCGACCAGCAGCGGTATGATCGCCACGTTGGGACCACCCGGCTCCGCCGTATAGATCCAACCGTTCTGCGAGTTGCGCTCTGCCTTCGTCGTCCGCAGGTGCCATCTGGCCTGGTATTCGTGCTCCCTGCCATCGAGAGAAGTCAGCGTATCGGCCACCACGACGACGTCCGGCTTGACGAACAGCACTCGCCTTGTGTGCCTGGCCGGCCGATGCCCTTCGCTACCGTAATCCTCTTCGTACGTCCCGGACACGTAATCGAATGCATCATTGCTTGCCATGCACCGTCGACCGGACCCCACGTTTCGGGTGACCGCGGCCTGCACTGCCCCAGGCCATCGACCAGCACCGTGTTATGCGCGAACGTGCTCACGTCGTACTCGCGGAACCTGCTGTTGTCATACATGCCGCCGCCGGCGTCGAAGATGATTTCTTTCCCGTAAGACCAGAGCAGAACGCTCAGCTTGTCCTGGTGGATGTGTGCCCGCCCTGCGGGGCCGCCGTCGAAGTAGACCACGGTTGCCGCGCGGTCCCAGCCGGTTCGCATCGCAGCATAGCCGGCGTACGCGAAACGGTGTGACCGCGTCGTTGGCGGCGTGCCCTTGGCGCCATCCGTCGCGCACCACAGGAAATCCTTGCGATCCGGAAACAACTCGGCCGCCTTGGCCATTTCCATGGGCACGTCGAACACCGCGCAGTCATTGAACCGCGGCAGTTCGCGGTCCGGGGTCATCATGAACAGATTAAACGCGTATGCCTTCTCGTTCGCTGGCCACGTAATCGGCAGGCAGTTCCTGCATCCGGCCCGTCACCGCCGCCAGGTCCGCGATCGCCATGATGTTGCGCAGACACACCTGGTGATAGGCGGTCGACGAGCTCTGCCTGCGTGCCGTCCGGCAGGAACTGCTTCTGCTGTTCGTCAAACATCCGCCTGGCGGCGAAGTCCCGCCAGCGCTCAGATTCCTTGAATTCCGGAAACACGACGCCCACCGCATAAAGCCCCGCCATCTCCATCATGACCCAGTTGTTGCGAGTCGGATATGTCGCCAGGTGCACGGCATGCTCATAGCAGCTCTCGGCATACAGCACGACATCGTCATCCGTAAGCGAAGGCGACAGCAACACCCGGCAAAAGGCATTCGGCCATACGTGCCCCATGCGAATACCCGCCTCGATCGTCCGCCACGCGCTGTCGCCGTAGTTGCCGCTGTCATCCGGCCTGGGACACTGCCGCACCCACGACCGCAGACTGCTCGGCGAACGCCCGCGCGTATCTTTCGTCACCAGTTGCCAGCCAGGCACTGCCCAGTTGGGGCCACCACTGCATCCGGTTCAGCTGCCACTGCCATTCCCTGGTCATCGCCACATCCGTCCGGTCGGCGGACGCGTTGAAGAACCAGTCGATCCGCCCGTTCGCAAACCGATGCGGGATGCTGCAGATCGTCACCTCGCCTTCTGCCGCCTTTGATGGCCGCCTCGCCGGCGACGCCTGGTGAGCGCCTCGCACTCGCTGCCACCTCATGCGGATCGAAAAACCACGTCGCGAATCGGCGATCTCGAACGTGTGCGGCGAATGCATGCCTGGCACCCTGCGTGTCTCCTCCCCGGACCGCTGCCTGCACCGCCTGCAGGTCAGGCCGCGAAAGATCCAGCGCCTCAAAGAACTCACCGTCCGTCATTCGCGGACCCTGCATGTGTGCCTCTCCTTGCCGGTCGCCAGCGGGCCGCGAGACCTTGCGCACATTGCCTCCCGGCTAATTGCTTGGGGCTTTACCGCCGTCCGACACCCAGCCACCGCAGCGCTGCCCACTAACGCAGCCACCAGTACGTACCTGCGCGTCCAGTCGATTGCACCGGGGTGGAAAACTCTCATCTTGCGAGCGGCGCCGGCAACCTGTCCACTATTTCGAGATTGTAAAACCGCTTCCGGAAGTATCCTGCTGTCGAGATTCATCAATCACTCTCTGCCGCCCAATCGCTGGCCAAGTCGACAGCGGCCATTATACTCATCGGTTTCGCGGGATATACCTCCCGCTCGTTGTTAAAGGACCTCGACCCGATGCGTTGTGATATGCCTGACGTCCAGTTCCTGCAGTTTGTCGATCTCGACCACCCGATCATGACCCATGCGAAGCAACTCGCCGGCAGGCGACGCTATCGCGAAGCCGCCCGCGAGGTAGCCCGGGCAATGTTCGCCCAGCCGCTGCCTCATCCGATCAACGAGGATGAGATCCCCGCTCTGGCCAAGATCGTCAACCAACGCTGGCCCGACCAGGTCGCCTGGCTCCGCCGCCTCGCAGACAATTACCTGTTGCGAACGCCGAAGAACTCGGGCATTCTCTGCGGCGAGAATCGCGAGCAGGAACAGACCCTTTACCGCACGCCGGCCCGGGTCTGGATCCGACGCGGCGATGCCCCGCAGGCCCTCGCCAGGTTGTACCACCTGACCGGCGACACGAAATATCTCCGCGCGTCGATCGAGTTGATCCGCGGATCGTTCGCGGCAGCACGACCGTTGCCCGACGACCAGGACGCCGGCGCCTTCATCTGGCATCCGCGCCCCGCAGCGGTCAGTCACGATCTCGGTCACCTGCTCGAAAAGATCTGCCATGCCCTCCCGTTCCTGCGTACGTTCCTCGATGCGGGTGATGCCCTGATCCTGCTGAAAGGCTTCCTCGCCGAGGCCGAGTTCAACTTCCGCTCTTGTCGCTACGACGTCACGCACAACATCACGCTGCACATGCTGCTGTCGTGCCTGCTGGTCGGCCTGCTCTTTCCCGCTTTCAGGCCCGCCCGCCAGTGGGTCGAATGGGTGCAGGATCGCGTCGAACAAGATTTCACCTCCCGGTCCTTCGTCACGCCCGACGGCTACTTCGGTGAGGGTTTCGCCTATCAGACCGTCAACCAGAACCTCATGTTCATCGCACTGCGATACCTTCAGGCATCCGAGCCGCAGGGTCTCACCCAAACTCCACCGAACGGTCGAGAAATCGTTCGAGTTTGCCGCCGCCATCACCCGCACCGACGGCAAGTGCCCGGAGTTCGGAGACGCCCATGGGCACATGACACACGAGCATTACATCGCCCATCACGAGGTGCTCCATCTGGCTGCCGCCTTCTTCCGCCGCGAGGACTTCAAGGCTGCGGCAGGCTCGCCCTATCGCGAAGAACCGTTAGAGCACAACATCTGGCACATGGGGCTCCACAACCTTGATTGGTATCTTGCCGCCAGGGTGCCCCCGCGCCGCAACCGGGTCATGTTGCCGCACGATCTGCGCGCCAGCGGCTTCCAGTTTTTTGGTATCGGGCAGCGGAGTGAATGGCCACGCCGGCATGTTTGCCTGTGCCGCCGGCCATAACCATGCCCACCACGACTTCGCCTCTATCGACATCTACGGGCTCGGAAGGCCCCTGCTGACCGACATGGGCATGACCAGCTACGGCGAAGAGACCTACCGCAACGACCGGCTTCACAACACCCTGGTTCCGGTACGTCGCCACCCGCTGGGACCCCGCCTGGATCGGCCGGACCATCAGAAGACGCTGTTTGTATTGCATCGGCCACGGATCCAGGCCGCGTGCATGGAGCACGACCTTTACGAAGCCCATCGCGTGCGCCGTACCGTCTGCCTGGTAAACGCCAGCCCCTGCCGGCCGGCGCCCTGCCCGCGACGTGCCTGCCTTCTGGCTCGTGATCGATCGGTTGCAGAGGTCCCTGGCCTATCCCGGCCGGAACGAACCTCATGAGTTCGTCGAGGCCTTCTTCCACTTCAACGCCCCGCAGACGAATCTTGGCTACGACGACGTGACTTTGACATGCTGGTCGCGGCATGACCCAGACGGCCTGGTCCTTCAGCGGCACGCCGGCCACGGACATTGAGTTCCGTCAGAAATCCCAGCGGGCTCCCCTGGCCGATTATCTACGTGCTTACGAAACCGTCAGCAGTGACGCCAACCTCCAGGTCACCGCCATCGCCCCGAACGGCCCGCACTCGGTCATGGACATGCGGTTCTTCCAGGGGGCCACAGGCGAGTACGGCGGCCGGGTCAAACGCCCCGCCATGGCCTACCGCTGGCAGGGCTATCTGCCGTACGTTGCCGCTTACGTGCTTGTTCCCTTCCGCGGCGTCCGTGATACGCCGTACGCGAAGGTCAAGGGAAGCTGGTCGCCAGCCGGCGATCTGGCTGTGACCGTCCGCCTGCCGCAAGGTGCGGTTTTCGTCACAGCCAAGGGGCTTCAGGCAGCCAGGCCCAAACCTGCCTTCAGTGTCCGCCACCGTACCCATGCATGATCCGCGGCGTAGCAGGACGTTACGCGCAAAATAAAGGCCCTGCTATTATCGGGCAGGGTCTCTATCCGAAGGACCTGTTACGGGGTTACATTGCCAGCCCATCTGCTGTCGTGTTTCGACGCGGACGCAGGCTCATGCAAATCGTTGCTGACTGCGAACCGATATGGTTCTAAAGCGGGCTCAATCCAGATATGCCGTGCCTGGCGTCTAAGATTCCGGGCGGCATGACCCTGCACGGAAGGGTCCTGGGGTTGGCCGCTACGTCTGGATTGGAGATGCTCTAATCCTCCTCTTCGTCTTCCTCCTCTTCGTCGTCGATCCACTCCTCCTCCTCGTCCTCCCAGTCATCTTCGTCTTCGTCTTCGTCTTCCTGTTCTTCGTCTTCGTCGTCGGTCGTATCCGCCGCATCGAACATGTCCGCCCGGTCAAGCATCGGGAATGGACAGCGCTGCTCGCGGGCCACCCACATCAGTCCGAACACTGGCAGTGCGACCACAAGACTGCTGATTGAGCCAAGCATGATATTCCCCCTCATGCTGCCTACAAGTCGTTTTTGCTTCCACTGATGCCTCGGATACATCCGGATAATGATCACCACACGCGCATATTATAGGCCTGATTGAGCCGTCGACCGGGAAAACCGATATGATTTGCCGCTCAGTTGCTTGCGATACCAGCAGGACACCACGTATCCCTTACAGACCTCATATATATGAGGTCTGTTCGGCGGTGCTTTCTGCGTCATGTGTCCGGGGCTGCCAGGCAGCCGTGGATCGCACCTATGCCTTGACGATCTTGCCTCGGCCGGCCTTGACCTTCGCGCAGGCGTTCCGCGTGTCGACGACCAGTCGTGCATGCTTGACAATGAAGTCATAGTCATAGCACGAATGATCGGTCGCGATCAGCACGCAGTCATAGGCCGCCAGCATCTTTTCGTCGAGTTTCTTGCTGGTCATTCGCAGGTCGTGTTCGCGCTGACGCTGCGCCCGCGGAATGAACGGGTCGTTGTAGTCCACTTTCGCGCCGCGCCGGTTGAGCATTTCGATCAATGTTACCGAAGGACTCTCCCGCATGTCATCTACGTCCTTCTTGTACGCAAGACCGAGCACCAGCACCTTTGCGCCCTTGATACTCGTTCCGGCGTCATTGACGGCACGTACGAGCCTCTCAACGACGTATTCGGGCATGCTCGTATTGATCTCGCCAGCCAGTTCGATAAACCGAGCCACTTGCCCGAATTCCTTCGCCTTCCAGGAAAGGTAAAACGGATCGATCGGGATACAGTGACCGCCCAAACCTGGCCCCGGATAGAACGCCTGGAAACCGAACGGCTTGGTGCTGGCCGCGGCGATGACATGCCAGACGTCAATGCCCATCGCATCGAAAACCTTTTTCAACTCGTTCACAAGCGCGATGTTCACGCATCGGTAAACATTTTCGACCACCTTCGCGGCTTCGGCCGTCTCGCATGACTCTACCGCCACCGCATTTTCCAGGACTGCCCCGTAAAGAGCGTGCGCCAGCGCCAGGCTCTGCGGCCCGATTCCACCCACCAGCTTTGGTATCGTCCGCGTCGAGAAGTCCTTGCGGCCCGGATCCTCGCGTTCCGGCGAAAAGGCCAGCCAGAAATCCTTCTCGGCCTTCAGCCCGGTTTCCTCGAGGATTGGCAGCACCTCGCCGCGCGTCGTCCCAGGATAAGTCGTCGACTCCAAGGACACCAATTGACCAGGCCGGAGCGCCTTGGCGATCGTCTTGGCCGTCCCCGTAACGAATCGCAGGTCAGGATCTTTGGTCTTCGTCAACGGCGTCGGCACGCAGATGATGATCGCATCGACTTCGCCGAGTTTCGACATGTCCGTCGTCGCCTTGAACCTGCCGCTTTCGACCATCTCGCGTACGGCCGAAGGAGGGATATGTTTGATATAGCTCTTGCCGCTGTTTAGTGCCTTAACCTTCCCCTCGTCGACGTCGAAGCCGATCGCCTGGAACCCGCCTTGGCAGAACTCACGGACCAGCGGCAAACCTACATACCCCAGTCCGATCACGCCGACGTGGGCCTTGCGATCCTGGATTTTGCTCAACAGAGCCTGATGGCTGTTATTCTTCATCATAACGTCCTTATCTAGAGGAAGATGATATCCGGACAACCAGCGTCCGTAATTTTCTTTGCGTACTGGCAGCAACACCCTGCCCGCACTATAAATGTATCGTTCACAGTCGGCGGCAACTTTCCCCGAGACCGAAAGTTACCCCGCACCTTGGCCGAACATCATACATATAGACAGATTTGTTCTCAAATGCCTGGAGGCAGTGTCAAATATGGCGCAGTCGCGAGAGATCCCGTTGTCCCGGCCCGAAATCACCCAGGCCGACATCGATGCCGTCGTGGCCGTCCTCAATACCCCGCAGCTGTCCCTGGGGCCTGCCATCCCGAAGTTTGAGGAGGCATTCTGCGAAAAATTCGCACGCAAGCACGCCATTGCCGTCAACAGCGGTACCGCGGCCCTTCATTTGGCCGTCCGTGCCATGGGGATAGGCTCCGGCGACGAAGTCATCACCACCCCCTTTTCCTTCATTGCCTCCGCCAACTGCATAGTCTATGACGGGGGCAAGCCCCGTCTTTGCCGACATCGACCCGGAAACCTGGAACATCGACCCAGCCAAGGTCGCTGTCGCGGTCACCCCCAAGACCAAGGCCGTCATCCCGGTCGACGCCTTCGGCCAGCCGGCGGATATGGACCCGATCCAGCAGACCGCTGCCAGTCATGGCCTGCGGATCATCGAGGATTCCTGCGAAGCCATCGGCGCCGCCTATAAGGGCCGCAAGGCCGGCGCCCTCGGCGATGTCGGCGCCTTCGCCTTCTATCCCAACAAGCAGATGACCACCGGCGAGGGGGGCGTCGCCCTGACCGATGACGATGACCTGGCGGCCCTGATGCGCTCGATGCGCAACCAGGGCCGCGACCCGGGCTCCGGGTGGCTCGGCCACCCCCGGCTCGGCTACAACTATCGCATGCCGGACATCCTGGCGGCGCTCGGCACCAGCCAGCTGGCCCGCCTCGATGACCTGGTCGCCAAGCGGGCCAAGGTCGCCGAAATGTACCTGGACCGTTTTGGTGACGAAGAGCGTGTCAGCACCCAGAAGATCCTGCCGGACGTACACATGTCCTGGTTCGTGTTCGTGGTCAAACTCGCCGACACCTACGAAGATAAGGATCGCGACCGCATCCTCGCCGAATTGCGAAAGCGCGGCATCGGCTGCAACAACTACTTCGCCCCGATCCACCTCCAGCCGTTCTACGTCGAAAAGTACGGCTACAAGCGGGGCGACTTCCCCGTGACCGAACGCGTCGCCGACCGGACCATCGCGCTGCCCTTCCACCCGAACCTGACCGAAGCGGAGGTGGACGAGGTCGTAAAGGTGTTCAAGTCGCTGCTGTAGATCCGGATACAGGCGCTTTCACGGACTGGCGTCTGTTCGATTCGGCACGCATTCGCTGGTTTACTTGCCCAGCAGATCGTGGATAATAAGAGCATGATCGTCAAAGTAGTCCAAAAGCACCCCCGTAAGGACCCTGCTGGTAGCCGGCGGGATCTGGAGTACTGGTTGAGCCGTCCGGCAGAGGAGCGCATTTCGGCAGTGGAGTTTTTGAGGCGGCAGATGTATGGAGATCCACCGAGACTTCAAAGAGTTGCTCGCGTTGTTCCACGCTCACAATGTTGAGTTCGTGATCGTCGGGGGGTATGCACTGGCCTTCCACGGCGCTCCACGTTCAACGGGTGATATTGATCTGCTCGTCAACCCCACAGAAGCCAATGGAGAAAAAGTCGTTGCTGCACTAAACGACTTCGGCTTCGCCTCTCTGGGGCTAACAGCCAAAGACTTCAGCACACCGGGCCAGGTCGTCCAGCTCGGCGTTCCCCCTGTACGCGTTGACATTCTCACGGATATTGAAGGCGTGGACTGGAAGCAGGCCGACCAGGGCAAATCAGCCGGTCTGTACGACAATGTCCCCGTGCACTTTATAGGCAGAAAAGATCTTCTCACCAACAAGAAAGCGGTCGGACGAATGAAGGACCTGGCTGACCTTGAAGCCCTTGGCGAGGAATAGTACGCCCGCTCCTCGGCAAGCACCGGCAAACTTTGCGTATCTTCAGACCCTCCCCGAGGTGAAAGAAATCCAAGAGTCGTCCTCTGTGCCTCTGTGCCTCCGTGGTTATTGGCTGGTCTATCGCACCGCCTCCACCGCCTGCGCCGCGTAGATCGCCTTCGCATCGAGCACCGGCTTGCCTTTGATCACCTTCGCCGGCACGCCAACCACGGTTGTCATCGGCGCCACATCGTCAATCACCACACTGCCGGCCCCGACCACCGAATCGTATCCGATACGAACGTTCTGAATCACCGTCGCCCCGATGCCTATGAACGCCCCGCTTTCAGCCGTGACATGCCCCGCAAGCTTGACCCCCGGGCAGACATGCACCGCCGTACCAACCATCGATTCATGATCGACGATGCACCCCGTATTCAGGATCACCGAATCACCAATCTGGCAATGCGCACACCAGGGCCCCAGCCGCGATCACCACGTTGCACCCCACCGTCACCGTCCGCGCCAGGTTCGCACTCGGATGAATCGCGTTGACCAGTTCCAGCCCCGCCGCGTCAACCTGGTCGGCGAACTGCCGCCGCACCCCGTTGTCGCCGATCGCCACAATCGCCCCATCGACCCCCTGCGCCGCCAGGTCCGCCAGCAGGTCCATCCCGCCCAGCACCTGCACGCCGTCGACCCGTCGGCCCCACAGCTGCGGATTGCTGTCGAGAAACCCCTTGACCACATGCTCGCGAGCCTGCTGAAGCACATCCAGCACGACGCGCCCATGCCCGCCCGCTCCAACGATTACGATGTTCATCCGCGCACCTCCGGCAGTCCGGCCCCGGCTGCTACCCACAAATCATCATCGGTTATGTAGGCATAGGGACTTGGCCGAACCTTCACGGACAATTGCCACATCTCCGCCCCCTTGCTAGCATGCGGGACTTGCATTGTGGGCCCAAAAGGGCCCCCGGTTCTACCGCAATTAACCCTGGCTGACGAAAACCCGTCACCACACAGACAGCGTGGATTTGTCATGAGTGACAGCCTGATCGAAGCACGCGAAGCTAACTTCCAGCAAATAAAAGACTTAGGTCTAGACCCCTACGGAGCCCGGTTCGACCGGATCCTCCCGAATCTCCTGCTTCGCCAGAAGGTCGAACGCCTCAAGATCGAGCCCGGCCAGACCAGCGAGGCCCGTAACCGCGCTGCCGGCCGCATTGTCCTGTTGCGCAATATCGGCAAGCTGATCTTCCTGACCGTCCGCGACAGCACCGGCGACTTCCAACTCGGCCTGTCCAGGTCCGTCCTCCCCGAGCAGCAGTGGAAACTTGCCAAGCTGCTCGATCTCGGCGATATCATCGCTGCCGAGGGCAAGCTCGGCCGGACAAAGACCAATGAGCCGACCCTCTGGGCCGAGCAACTATGCCTGCAATGTAAGTCGCTTCAGCCGCCGCCCGAGAAGTGGCACGGCCTGACCGACCCGGACATCCGCTATCGCCAGCGCTACGTCGACCTCTTCACCAACCCCGAGGTCATGCAGACGTTCCGCCAGCGCGTCCTCATTATCAACGCCGTCCGTGAGCTCCTTGTCGAGCGGGACTATCTCGAGGTCGAAACGCCGACCCTTCAGCCACAGTACGGCGGCGCCGCCGCCCGGCCGTTCGTCACGCACCACAACACGCTCGATATCGACCTGTTCCTGCGGATCAGCCCCGAACTGTACCTCAAGCGGCTGCTGGTGGGCGGCATGGAACGGGTCTTCGAGTTCAGCCGGAACTTCCGCAACGAGGGCATCGACACCCGCCACAATCCCGAATTCACCCTCCTGGAGGCCTACCAGGCCTACGGCGACTATAACGACATGATGGACCTCGCCGAGGCCATCGTCACCCGCTGCATCGACCGTCTCGGCGGTGGCATGGTTCGCAACTTCGGCGACGCAGAGATCGACTTCACGCCGCCCTGGCCGCGTCGCACTTATGCCGACCTGTTCGGCGAGTTTGTCGGTGTTGATATGCACGACATCCCGGCGGTCCGGGCCAAGGCAGCCGAAATCGGCATCTCCAAGACCAGTGCGGCAGACGTGGTCGTCGTCAGCGACCTGTTTGAGTACTTTGTCGAGCCGCAGCTGCGCAACCCGACCTTCGTCCTGAACTATCCCGCCGAGCTGTGCCCCTTGACGCGGCGCGATCCGAAGGACCCGTCCATCGCCCTGCGATTCGAACTGATCGTCAACGGCATGGAACTCGCAAACGCCTATACCGAGCTCAACGATCCGGCCGTCCAGGAGGCCACCCTTCGCAAGCAGCTCGCCGGCCAGGAAGACGAGACGATGGCCGTCATGGACGAAGACTTCGTCCAGGCCCTCCGATATGGCATGCCCCCTGCCGGCGGTATCGGCATGGGGATAGATCGCCTCGTCATGCTCCTGACGAACAACCCGAGCATCCGTGAGACGATCCTCTTCCCGCTCCAACGGCCCAAGGCCTAGGCACCGGCGACCGAACTCTGACTGATTGATCTGCACGCCCACGATGCAAAGAAACCCCGAACCTCGACGAGGTTCGGGGTTTCAGCCTCATACGTACCTTCACAAGGGCCGGTAGGTTATTGTGCATCGCCCCAGTGAGTGACCAGGGTCTGCAGATCCCCGACATTCACACGGTTGTCGTCATTCACATCCGCACAGGCGTTGTACCCCACGATGCCGTACGATTTCGCCCAGCTGCCAGCCAGCAGCTGCAGGTCGCCGACGTTAACAGACCTGTCGCCGTTGATGTCGCCAGGCAGCCAGAACTGCTTCAGGTAGCCCATGTCCAGCTCATTGTCGATCTGCCAGCCGGGATTGTTCGGCGTATACAACCGATACGCGCCGATATCCACCGGTCCCACGGACGGCCGGGGCACGCCGTTGAAGTCATACGCGGGCAGCAGGGCCGCACCGACGTTCCGGGTCCCCGCCCCGATAAGCGGCGATCCGCTGACCGGGTAGAGATCCATCAGCCCGGGCGTTTCCACCGGATTGACGAAGATCTGATTCAGCGGCACGAAGATGCTCGTCATACCCGGTATCGCCCCGGTCCCGCGAACAATGTTGTTGGTAACGATCGCACCAGCCGGCAGACCGTTGGTATAAAAGGCCGGCGCGCGGTGCTGCCGCGAATGAATGCGTTGTTCGCAATGACCTGCGGATACCCCGCCTGCACGTCAGTCACCGACATACACTTGGACGAAGCGCTACCGTCGATAAAGAACGTGTTATTCAGAATCTCCAGCGCCGCGGATAGATCGTGCTGTGAGTACAGACCTTGATGCCCGAGTATCCGGGCATCTTGACGTTCACGATGATGTTGTTGGTAATCCTGAGATTGCCCGACAATTGCATTCCGCTCTCGCCAGCGTAATCCGCCGTATTCCCCAGGATCACGTTCCCGTCGATCGTCGCGATGTCGTCGCTGCCAGGCCCGCTCATCGTGCCGGCGTCAACCAGTAGGTTCGGCCGTGCATGGCTGGCGTCGTTCGCCGGCGGGTTTGTCCGCCGCCACACGTTGTCTTTGATCAGACAGCCCCAGCTCTGAAACTCCAGCCCCGGCGTCGTACCCAGCGTCAATCCCGATCGCGCGTACTGCGCCTTGACCTCCATCCCATAGCCGACCGTCCGCTCGATAAGATTGCGCTGGAAAACCAGATTGATCATCTGTTTGTAGCCGTCCGGGTTGCCCATATAGGCACCGAGGTTGCAGTCGTGCAGCCAGCAATCCTCCACCGTCAGGTTCCACGTGGTAACCTGAACGTTCACGCAGGCATCCGTCAGGTTGTGAATATTAAGGTTCTTAAGAACGATGTCATGGTTCCAATCATTGTCATCGTTGCCATCGGTGCTGGAAAACGTCGACTTGACGCCGTCCCCCGAGCCCCCCCGCCCGTCCAGTTCCAGATTCTCAATCCGCCAGTAGGCACTGTTGCGAAGCTCGCAGATATTCTTGCCCGGGTTGCCCCAGATTATCACCGTACCCGGCTCTTCCGCCTTGATCGTAAACCACGCGTCCGGCCGGCCAACTTTGTCTTTTATGTACAACATGGTGATGCTGGAGCGGAAGTAAATGCCCGGATTCAGCAGAAGCGTGTCGCCAGGTTGCATCGCATTGATCTTCGTCAGCAGGTATTCGCCTGGGTTAGCGGTGAAGGTCGTTGCCGAGGCCGTGCCCGCTGCCCACGACATGCACAGCCCCATGACTGCCGCCAAGACCACACGCCTCCCGATGGCAGTCCTGCCGGCGCGCATTTCCTTTACACACGATGAGCTCATTCTTTCCTCCTCCTGGCTTACTTAAGCGGCCCTGCAACAACCCGTTGCGCAAAGCACGCCTGCAACACTGCTTCCAGATCCCTATCCTAATGTCTCGTGGCTGACAGAACAACTCTTTTTTGCGAATTCCTTGGGGTAACTG
Source organism: uncultured Planctomycetota bacterium (assembly GCA_963787325.1). Lineage (GTDB taxonomy): Bacteria > Planctomycetota > Phycisphaerae > UBA1845 > JANYLN01 > CAWBCK01. Next base: position 1,698,798 of record CAWBCK010000005.1, on the reverse strand, counting down.
ACGGAGATTTGCTTACGGATTGTCGCCATTTCTGCGTGTTTTTTGAGGCAAGTCGGTTCCCGCCGAGGTCTTCCCTGTACCGGTAAGCGCAGATACACTATATGGTGCGTTAGACGTACGTGCGACGCATTCTTTCGCCCCGGAGTTTGCCGGTACCTGTCGGGCCCATAGCTCAACGGCAGAGCAGAGGACTCATAATCCTTTGGTTGTAGGTTCGAATCCTACTGGGCCCATCGTTAATCGATCGGAATACGAAGAAACCCCGGCGCTTATCGGCCGGGGTTTCCGTTTCATACGTACACGCGAAATTCAGCAGCCTCTACTCTGACTCCCCCCAATGGGCTACCAGAGTCTGCAGATCCCCAACGTTCACATAGTTGTCACCACTCACATCCGCACAGGTGTTGTACCCCGCGATACCGTACGACTCTCCCCAACTGGCTGCCAGGATCTGAAGGTCGCCAACGTTGACAGACCTGTCACCGTTGATGTCGCCAGGCAGCCAGAACTGCTTCAGGTAGCCCATGTCCAGTTCGTTGTCGATCTGCCAGCCGGGATTGTTCGGCGTATACACCCGGTAAACGCCGATATCCACCGGTCCTTCGGAGGGCCGCGGCACGCCGTTGAAATCGTACGCCGGCAGTGATGCCGCACCAAGATTCCTGGTGCCCGCCCCGATCAGCGGCGATCCGCTGGTCGGGTAGAGATTGATCAGCCCGGGCGTCTCCACCGGATTGATGAAGATCTGATCCAGCGGCGTGGAGATGCTCGTCATGCCCGATATCGCCCCGGTCCCGCGAACGATGTTGTTGCTGACGATCGCCCCAGCCGGCAGGCCATTGCTTGAGAACGCCGGCGCCCCGGTACTGCCGCGAATGAATGCGTTGTTCGCAATCACCTGCGTGTAGCCCGGCTGCACATCATTTACCGTCATGCAGCGAGACGAAGTGCTGCCGTCAATGAAGAGCGTGTTGTTGAGGATCTCCAGGTGCCGCGGATAGATGCTGCTGTGATAGCCGATCTTGATGCCCGAGTATCCCGGCGCCTTGACATTCACGACGATGTTGTTGGTGATCCGGAGATTGCCCGCCAACTGCATGCCGCTCTCCCCGAACGAATCGCCCGGATTCTCCAGAATCACGTTCCCGTCGATCGTCGCGATGTCGTCGCTGCCCGGACCGCTCATCGTGCCCGCATCGACCAGCAGGTTCGGCCGCACATAACTGCTGTTGTTGGCCGGCGGATTCGTCCGGCGCCACACGTTATCCTTGATCAGACAACCCCAGCTCTGAAACTCCAGCCCCGGTGTCGTACCCAGCGTCAATCCCGATCGCGCGTACTGTGCCTTGACCTCCATCCCGTAACCAACCGTCCGTTCAATGAGATTGTGCTGGAAAACCAGATTGATCATCTGCTGGTAGCCGTCGGGATTGCCCATGTACGCCGCGAGATTGCAGTCATGCAGCCAGCAGTCTTCGACCGTCAGGTTCCACGTAGTGACCTGAACGTTCACGCATGCATTCAGCACGTCGTGAATATTCAGGTTTTTCAGAACAATATCGTGGTTCCAGTCGTTGTCGTTGTTGCCGTCACTGCTGGTGATCGTCGACTTGATTCCGTCGCCGGAGCTATCGTGGCCGTCCAGCTCCAGGTCCTCGAAGCGCCAGTATGCCACTGTTGCGCATCTCGCAGATGTTCTTGTTTGCACAGCCCCAGATCGTAACCGTACCTGGCTGGGCCGCCTTAATCGTGAACCATGCGTCAGGTGTGCCCACTTTGTTGGTGATATACAGCATCGTGATGCCCGAGCCCGTATAGAGGCCGGGATTGAGCAGAAGGGTATCCCCAGGTTGCATTGCGTTGATCTTCGACAGGAGGGACTCGCCGGGGTTGGCCGTAAGCGTCGTCGCTGAGGTCGTACCCGCTGGCCAGAACAAACACGCCGCCATTGACGCCGCCAGGATCGCATGACTCGTGACGCCGGGCATACCGGTGCAGCACGGTCTTCGCACGTAATCGGCTCATTCTTTCCTCCTCCGCAGTTACCACAAGCACACTTCAAACCGCATGCAGCGTATGGCTCATATGCGGCACCTCTTCTTATGTTTCCATCCTACTGTCTCCTGGCGGACAAAACACGCTTTTTGAGATTTTCTTCCGCCCGACACTACCGTCTTGTTGCGACCTCTTGCCAAACGGGCAGTCGCAGCCACCCGAGCGTCTGTGGGTAGACTGTCTCCGTCCGAATCTTTCTGCCGTGCCACTGCAATAGACGGATACGATCCCGTATCTCGGCAATCCTGATAATAATCGCATGGCTGTCCCGCCAGGGCCTTAACGTCCATAATCACATGCGCTTGCCAGCCATCATCTATGACCAGCGCCGTCTCGCTGACGGCAGCCTCCACTGAGCCGCCTGATGGAATTACGGCTGCCATCGCGGTACAGTTTCTCTTTGGCCCGGACCGCCGGGCCCCATACGGCAGCCTTGGAGCAGACCATGACCGACACTGTTGCTGACTCAGTTCTTGAGAAGTCGCGACCCGCGTTCGCCGAGGATGCGTCCGGCGCCACGAATCGCCGACTGGCTCGCCTGTCTCTGGCCGCACTGGGAGTCGTCTTCGGCGACATCGGCACCAGCCCCCTCTATGCCATCCGGGAATGCTTCCACGGTGAGTACGGCATCGCCGTCTCCCAGGCCAATGTCCTCGGCGTGCTCTCGCTGGTGTTCTGGGCCCTCATGCTGATCGTCACCATCAAGTACCTGACGTTCATCCTGCGGGCCGATAACCACGGCGACGGCGGCGTCATCGCCCTGACCGCCCAACTCAAATCCGGCAGGCCCACATTCGGCCGGACTCGCTGGGTCCTGATCTCCCTGGGCCTCTTCGCCGCCTGCCTTCTCTACGGCGATGGCATGATCACCCCGGCCATCTCCGTGCTCAGTGCCGTCGAAGGGCTCCGGCTTGTCACCCCTGTATTCAATCCTTACGTCATCCCCCTGACGATTGTCATCCTGGCCAGCCTGTTTCTGATCCAGCGACACGGAACCGCGCGGGTCGGCGGGCTTTTCGGCCCGGTAATACTCCTGTGGTTCGTCGTACTTGGCGTACTCGGCATCACCCAGATCGTGCGGACCCCCCATGTGCTTGCCGCCCTGATGCCTTGGCACGCGGTCGGCTTCCTGACAGCCAACGGCGTGCACGGCTTCCTGGTCCTGGGCGCCGTCTTCCTCGTCGTGACCGGCGCCGAGGCCATCTACGCCGACATGGGCCACTTCGGAAAAAGCCCCATTCGTCTCGCCTGGCTCGCCGTCGTCTTTCCCGCCCTTGTGCTCAACTACTTTGGCCAGGGAGCACTGCTGCTGACGAATCCCGAAATAACCGGCAGCCCCTTCTACGCCCTCGTGCCCGCCTGGGCGATGATCCCCATGGTCATCCTGGCAACAGCCGCCACCATCATCGCCTCCCAGGCCGTCATCACCGGCGCCTTCTCGCTGACTCGCCAGGCGATGCGGCTGGGCTACCTGCCCCGTATGAGAATCACCCACACCTCCGCCGGGCATATCGGCCAGATCTACGTCGCCCCGGTCAACTGGATCCTCATGCTCTGCACGATCACCCTGGTGATCGGCTTCCGCTCCTCCAGCAGCCTGGCCGCCGCCTACGGCGTCGCCGTCACCTCGACCATGCTGATCACGACGACCCTCTTTTACACCGTGGCCGTCAAACGCTGGAAATGGAGCATCTTCTATACCGCCGCCTTGTGCGCGTGCTTCTTCGTCGTCGACTTCGCCTTCTTCGGCGCCAACATCAGCAAGATCTTCCACGGTGCCTGGTTCCCGCTGGCTATCGGCGGCATCGTCTTTACGCTCATGCTCACCTGGAAACGCGGCCGGCAGATCCTCGCCAATCAGCTGGGCGGCCTGACGCCCCCCCTTCGCCAGTTCCTCGACCGGATCCAGAAGGACCCGCCCCAGCAGATCCGCGGCCAGGTGGTCTATCTCGTCAGCGACCCGGAACGGGCCCCCGCCGCCATGCTCCACAATCTCAACCACAACAAGATGCGTCACTCCGAGATCGCCTTCCTGCACTTCAAACCGGAAGAGTCGCCGCGCGTCCCCAACTTCAAGAAGGTCGACATCGAAAAACTCGGCCGGGGCATCTACCGGATCACCGCGCACTACGGGTTCATGGAGCAGCCCGAGATCGCCGACATCATGTCCCTCGCCAGGGAAAAGGGCCTGCCCTTCGACATGGACGAAGTAAGCTTCTTCCTCGGCCGGGAAAGGCTGTCCGTTGGCAAGCAGCCGAAGATGCGCCGCTGGCGGATCGCGCTGTTTCGCTTCATGTCGCGAAACGCCCAGGACGCTGCGTCCTTCTTCGACATCCCCGCCGGCCAGGTGATCGAAGTCGGCGTCCAGCTCGACCTGTAGGCACCGAAAACGAGGCCGAAGCGTAAGCGAGGGGATCCGCGGCCGTTGTCTCTGTCGTCCCAACGCCGAACGTCTGAGGCACCAGGATAACCCGAAACGCAAGCAACGTCGGGTATCACGGTTCTGCGTTATTGCGGGACCATGGTCTTTTCGAACAGGCGATTGCCCTGAACCCGCCCCACCGTTGCCTTCTCACCATTTGACAACCATCGCCCTCCGCGATACCTACACCGCCATGTCGGCGTCGACCACAACCCCGCCGGACCTCACGCGACAGCACGCCTCCCCCGTGCTGGCCATCAAGGCTGTCGCCCCTCGGCAGGGCCCGCGAACGATCCGCCGCGCTCATGTGGTCGTTTGCCGCCTGCACAGTCCCCCTGATCGCCATCGGCACCATCTTCTACGGCCCCCGAGCCATACTGCTGGCCGCGGTCGCCGCCACCTTTGCCCTGATGACGGAATCCGCCTGCTCCTGGCTGGCCCGACGCTGCTCCGCGACCTCTCTCCCCCACAGCCTCGCCATGGGCCTGATGGTCGCGCTGATGTTGCCTGCGACAGCCCCCTGGTACGTCGCCGCCGCCGGAGCCGTCCTGGCCGTCGCCGGCGGCAAATGGCTCATGGGCGGCCTGGGCCACTACCCCTGGAATCCAGCCGTCGTGGCCCTGTTGCTGCTGTTCCTCCTCTGGCCGCAGTTCGTTACACCGCAGAGATGGCCCTTGCTGGACACCCGGCACGTACTGAGCGGCAACGGCCTGAGCCTTGCCCCGCTCGCTGCCACCGAGTCCGTCGTCGACTGGCAAACCGCCGAGCCCCCGGCCGGCGACATCGGCTTCAGCTCCCCTCGCGCCGACACAACCCTGCACCAGGTCACCGCAACGGACGTGAAGCCTGTAACGCTCGACACGGCCATCCGCGACCGACTCCCCTCCTGGCCCGATATGCTCATCGGCGCAGTCGCCGGTCCGCTCGGCCAAGGTTCCACCCTCGCCCTGATCCTTACTGGCCTGGTCCTGATCTGGCGAGGCTATCTCCCCTGGACGCTGCCCCTCGCCGTTCTGGCCGGCGCCTTTGCCACGGCCGCAATCCTGCCCGCAGGCTCTGCCGGCTGGTTGCCGATCCACTATTCTGCCGATGGCATGCCACTGGGATTGATCTGGGTGGGCTACCACGTGCTGCTGCCGCCGACCTTGTTCGTCGCCGTCCTTCTGGCTGGCGAGACAGTCACAAGCCCCCTCACGCGACGCAGCCAACTCGTCTACGGCCTCGGTGTCGGGTTTTTGACCGTCGCTCTGCGATGGTCCCCGGTAGCAGTACTGTCCGGCTGCTGGGCCGTTCTCGCCATGAACACCCTCGTGCCGCTGATCGATTCCGTCGACAGGCGTTGCCGCCTCCTGACCAGCCGCTAAACTTGCCGCAGGTGATAATGTGAAACCGACAACCGACGACAATCAGGACCGCAACATGCCACAGCGCGACCCGGACCGCCAGGACACGGAAGTCTCAGACCCGCAGGACCAGCAAGCCGACGAGCAACAGGCCGATGCAGCCGAACACGCTGATGTCTGCGACCAGGCAGACGCATCCGAAGAGACCGTCAGCGAGCAAGCGGATGACGCAGAGACATCCGATGCCATCGCCCCAGCGGATACCGACCAGGCACCGGACGCTGCCGAAGCGCCAGCCGAAACAGACCCCGCCGACGCCGACGAATCTTCAGCCTCCGGAACCAGACGACTCCCCCGAAGACGAGGCGGACCAGCCAGGCGAAGCAGAGCCCGACGCCGACCTCTTGCCCGACGGCCTGTCCGTCCCTGAGGTGATCGAGGCCCTGCTCTTCTCGACCGACACGCCGCTGCCCCCCGGCAAGATGGCCCAGGTACTGGATCGCGGCACATCCCGCCGCGTCCGCAAGATCATTCGCCAGCTGAACGAGAAGTACGAGCAGACCAACGCCGCATGGCGAATCGAAGAGGTCGCCGGCGGGTTCCAGATGCTCACCCTGCCGAAGTTCCAACCCTGGCTGGCCAGACTCCACCGCGCCAGGCAGGACAGCCGGCTGTCACCCACCCAGATGGAGACCCTCGCCATCGTCGCCTACAAGCAGCCCGTCCTCCGCGCTGACGTCGAGGTCGTCCGCGGCGTCGCCTGCGGCGACGTCATTAACCGCCTCCGCGAGATGGGCCTGGTCAAGATCGTCGGCCGCGCCGAGGACGTAGGCCGCCCCCTGCTCTACGGCACCACCCGCAAATTCCTGCGGGTATTCGGCCTGGCCAGTCTCGACGACCTGCCCCGCGTCGAAGAACTCCAACCGCCGGCTGGCTCTGCCTCGTCGCCTCCCACAGCGCCGTCGGAGCAATCGACCGCCTCAGCCGAGCAGACCGACCAGCAGGACTCTACCCCGAAAGAGGAACCCGACACCCCGGCCCCGGCCTCAGCCGAACAATCCGAACCGTCCGAGGAGCAATCCCCACCCGAAGCACCGCCTGCCAGTCTGAAAAGGCAGCGATGGCGGTTCCAGGAAGCCCCCAGCGTCAGTGGGGGTTGTTGTCGTTGTTGTTGTCGTTGTTGTCGTTGTTGTCGTTGTTGTCGTTGCTGTCGTTGCAGTAATGCCTTTTTCACATCGTGACAACGGCAAGGCACTTCACCAGCCTCAAAACATCTTGATGAGGTCCGCAAACGCAGCCCTTTCTGCGCTGACACCGTCTTGAGCCTGCCAGCCGCCCGAGAACCACGCAAGTAGGTAACTCCTTCATTGCGAGTGACCGCACGCAGCCACACAATCAGCCGGCTACGGCGTGAATCGAACGTATGAATCGAACGCACACAGCGAACGAATGCTCTTTGGACGATCTCATCTGCCGTTTGGTCATCACCACCCGAAACACACCCGCGCAAACCCTCGAAGATTCTGCTCGTACATCTGACAAAACTGTTGCCATGCATCCTCGTCCATAGCCGCCAGGCGTTGCACCAGCATGTATTCTGTCGATGGATCCATTGGCACGTTCATGACCTTTGCGCGTCTACAGGAAATACAGACGCTTGCCGGACAATCCTTCGCACATCTTTCCTGCAAATCTTCGAATGAGCCGTAGAACCTCCCGCTCAGGGCTTGCACGGCTCATGGGGATTCCAGTTGAACCTGCCGAGGCAACGCGTGCACAGGAAAGCCCCAGCAGTCAGCCGGGGCCGTTCCGCCGCGTATGCCAGCGTAAACACGCAGATCGTATCAGGTATAACGGACTCGAGCGACCTGTTCTAATTGTCTTCGGCTCAGCCACGCCGCAAGAACTTGTAGGATGTGAGTAAAACAAGAGGGCCGACGGATCTGACATCCATCGGCCCTCGATTTCAGATTCGATGCGAGCCTTCAGCGAAAGCCGTAGCAGCAATAGCTTTCTCGGCACGGCTCCCGCCTTCATCGTCGTCGCACTTTTCTGCGCCTTATGCGCCTTTTGCGGTTTCCGTCGTTGTCGTTGCCGTACCTTTTGCGCTTATGCGCCTTTTGTGGTTCCCGTCGTTGCCGTTGCCGTACCTTTTCGCCTTATGCGCCTTTTGTGGTTCCCGTCGTTGTCGTTGCCGTACCTTTCCCTTTGCGCCTTCTGCGGTTCCCGTCTTTGTAGTTACCCCCAGCGGATCAGCCCCGTAGCATACGGATGGCACAACTGCGGGTGGCACGGCACCACGCGAACCGCGTAGCCATGCGGCCCCGCCTGCTGGCACGGAACCTTGCCCAGGAAATTGAAGGCGTTGCTGTCGCCTTCAACCTCGCCCTCGCACTGCATCGGCACGGCGCAGCCGTCGCTGATCTCGCCATCGAGGTCCAGTCGGCCGGCGTAGATCTCCACGCGCACCTCCTGCGGCTTGATCGAGCCCAGGCGCACCGTCGCCTTGACGCTCAGCTCGTCGCCGACAGCCAGTTCCCTGCCGTGGTTCTCATCGCCGCTGATGCTGAGCACCTGCACCTGGCCCCAGTCCTGGACGATATGCCGGTGCCACGACGAGATCTCCTTGCCCCGCTGGTAGTCTTCCGCCGTAAGCAGCTGCCACCGGCGGCAGGCCGGCGCGTCGAGCTGCTCCGTGTACTCCGCTACCATTCGATTCGTGTTGAACACAGGGCTGATCGTGCTCATCGACGCCTTCATCGTCTGGATCCACCGACGAGGCATGCCGTCGACGCCGCGGTCATAATACAGCGGAACAACTTCCTTCTCGATCAGGTCGTAGATGCTCTCGCTGTCGATGTGGTCCTGATACTCTATATCACTGTAAATCCGGCCGTCGCCGACCGCCCAGCCGTTCTCGCCGTCGAAGGCCTCCGGCCACCAGCCGTCCAGCACCGACAGGTTCAGGCCGCCGTTGGGCGGACACTTCATGCCGCTCGTGCCCGAAGCCTCATGCGGAGGCAAGGGGTTATTCAGCCACACGTCAACGCCCTGCACGAGATACCGCGCGACGTTGATATCATAATCTTCCAGGAAGACAAGCCGCCTGCGGAACTCGGGGCGGTTGGACCACTGAATCAACTGCTTGATGATCTCCTTGCCAAGCGAGTCATTCGGGTGGGCCTTGCCGGCGAAGATCACCTGGACCACCCGGTGCGGATTCGTCAGCAGCTTGCTCAATCGTTCCAGGTTGCGGAACATCAGCGTACCGCGCTTGTACGGAGCGAACCGCCGCGAAAAACCGATCGTCAAAGCCTCCGGGTCGAGCACCTCGTCCGCCGCCTTGATCTCCACCGGAGGAGCCCCGCGCCGGCGCAGCTGATCCCGCAGCCGTCTCCGCACAAACGCCACCAGGCGTTCCTTGCGCCGTTCATGCGTCCGCCACAGCTCGCCGTCCGGCATGTCCCACACACGTTGCCAGATGTCGCGATCGACAGGATTGTCGGACCACTGCGGCCCCATGTACCGGTCAAACAGCTCGGCCATGTCCTGGCTCAGCCACGTCCGAACGTGAATGCCGTTCGTAATCGAGATGATCGGCACCTCGTTGACCGGCACGCCCGGCCACACCTTGTGGAACATCTCCCGACTGACCCGCCCGTGACGTTTCGAGACGCCGTTGCTGCAGCGCAGCCAGCTTCAGAGCCAGAACCGCCATGCAGAACGGCTCCGACTGATCGCGCGGGTTCTGACCCTGCCGCCCGAGCGTCAGGAACCGGTCCCAGCCGCAGCCCATCTCGTTCGTATACTTCTCGAGATACTTGCGGACCAGGTCGACCGGGAACGTGTCGATGCCCGCCGGTACCGGCGTGTGGGTCGTAAACACATTCGTGGAACGAACGACCTCCGCCGCCTCTTCGAAACTGAGTTTGTCGCGATCCATGACGAGGCGAATCCGTTCCATGCTCAAGAAGGCGGAATGACCTTCGTTCATATGGCAGATCGCCGGCTGAATTCCCATGGCATGCAGCGCCCGCACCCCACCGATACCCAGCAGGATCTCCTGCCGGATACGCATGTCCTGATCGCCGCCGTAAAGGCGGTACGTGATCTGGCGATCCTCGGTCCGGTTGCCGGGCACGTCCGTGTCGAGAAGGTACAGCGTCACCCGACCGACCTGCACCTTCCAGATCTGGGCCGCAACGTTGCTGCCGCCGACGTCAACATAGATACGCAGCGGGTTGTTCTGCGCATCCTTGATCAAGGTAACCGGCATCTGGTGGAAATCGTGGTAGGGATACTCCTCGATCTGCCAGCCGTCGCTGCTGAGCCGCTGCGTAAAATACCCCTGCCGATAGAACAGACCCACGCCCGAAAGCGGCAGGCCCAGGTCACTGGCGCTCTTCAGGTGATCGCCCGCCAGGACGCCCAGACCGCCGGAGTAGATCGGCAGACACTCGTGCAGCCCGAACTCGGCACTGAAGTACGCGATCGCCTGGCCCTTCAGGTCGCTGTAGTGATCGTCGAACCAGGTATTGGCCGTCATGTAATCGTGCAGCGCCATCAGCACGCTGTTAAGGTGGGCCATATAACCGGCGTCAGCAGCCGCCTGCTCCAGGCGCCGCTGATCGACCCGCCCCAACAGACGGATGGGATTGTGATAAACCTCCTCCCATAGGTCGATGTCCAGGCGGCGGAAGAGTTGGAATGCATCCGGGTTCCATGTCCACCAGAGGTTGTTGGCCAGTTCGCGCAGAGGCTTGAGGGCCTCCGGCAAGGCGGGAACTACCGTAAAACCGCGAACATTCTTCATGTAACTTCTCCAGAGACGTCCGATAATACTCGCTGGACTCGACGCCAAACGCGTCGAAAATCATACGGAGTTCATATCGGCCAGTTACGTGTCCGGGTAATGCTAATTGTCACCACCCGACCGGGAACGGACGCTTTTGCATAAGGGCATACACAACAAAACCTTACGCACAGATCCGCTTACAAGAACAAAGCAAACGCGTCAAAGCAGCACGCATTCCATATATCGACGCTCAATTCTATCCAGCGCCAACGGTTCCAGCACCAGCCGAAACACCATAGCCGGAGTCCTCCTGTCGCCTTATGGATCAGCCCAGCGACGGCCGCATTGCAGCCGCGACGATCTGCTCGGCCAGCGCGACCGTCGAATCGATGATCGGCACCGCCAGATCGCCGTCGCGCAGAATCACCGACAAGTCGGTGCAGCCCAAAAGGATGGCGCCGGCGCCGACCCGCGCGAGCTGCGCCGCCTGTTGTCGGACAGGCTCCGTTGCCTTTTCCAGGTTGGCTGGCCCCCCTGCCTTCACCCACCGGATGGCCTGCATGACCTGTTCCTGACCGACGCGGTCGGGCAGTACCGGTTCAATCGCAAGTTCCTGTAAAGCCCGCTGATACAGCTCCGAGGCCACCGTGCCTTCTGTCGCCAGAACGCCGACGGCTCGCCCGGGCAGCACGTTCGGCGGCACGATTCGGCAGCAATCCGGATCAAGTGCAGAACGGGCACCGGCGAGGCCGCCGCGATCTCGTCGTACCACGCATGCGCCGTGTTGCACGCGATCGCCAGAAAATCAGCGCCCGCAGCGGTCAGGCGCTGCACGCCGGCAAGGAGTTCGGGGAGCGGGTCGGGCCCGCCGTGCAGCAAAGCTTCGGTACGGTCCGGAATCTGGGGATTGCTGTCGATCAGCAGCGGAATGTGGTCCTGGTCTCCGGCCACGGGGGTGCGCGCGGTGATCTCCTCGTACAGACGGATCGTCGCCGCCGGCCCCATGCCTCCCAGCACCCCTGCACGTCGGTAATGGGCGTGTTGCCGCATAGTGCGGCGGATTCTATTGGCTGGACCGTCGGCGAGCAAATCCCGCTGCGGGATATTGTTTATGTAAAGGCCGATAGTTACGGAAGATGCTTTGCCAACCGCCCTTTGATGCCCTAATGTATCGGGTACGGAGACAGGCGGGCAGCCCGCAGGCCAAGGAGTGCATCGGGATGCGTCTAGGGCGCATGACATACCTTTGCGTCGGGCTCTTCGCACTGGCCGTATCCTGCCTGCCGGCGGGGCGCAGGAGACACCGCAACCAGACCAGGCGGAAACCCACGAGCGGATCGAGGCGGAAGACATCCTCGGCACGCTGAATGCGCTCAAGAAGGAACTCCTGAAGGCCCAGAAGCCCGATGGCTCGTGGGAAGGGACCAGCTGGCCATTCACGATAATGGCAATCAAGGGCGGCCAGACGGCGCTGGTGACGTGGGCGCTGCTTCAGGCCGGCGAAGACCCGTTCAGCGAACCGATCCTGAAAGCCGCCAACTACCTGCTCAGCATCGAGAAGGAGCTTGGGCGGCACGTACAACCATTCACTGCGGTGCATGGTGCTGGCGTCGCTGGCTCGGATCGAGCCGGCTGGTAAGTACGCCAAAGGGATGGTCAGAGACAGCGATTTTCTGCTGCAAACCCGGCTGCCGGACGGCCGGTGGACCTATGTGCCGCTGGCGGTCGCCAAACGCGGCAAACTGAACGTTCCGCCCTGGACGGACGTTGGGGACAATTCCAATACCCAGTTCGCGGTGCTGGCACTGCGGGAGGCAGCCGTGTCCGGTGCGCCGGTCCCGCAGACGTTGTGGCCTTCGATACGCAAGTACTGGCAGAACGAGCAGCGGGCAGACGGCGGGTTCGACTACCGCAGCAACAACGGCCCGGGCTCGTCCGGTCACTCCTATGGCTCGATGACCGCCGCTGGCGTTGCCAGCCTGTTCATCGCCGAAGACATGATGCGCAACAGCCGGTGCTGCGTCGGCGATATCCCCGAGTCGATCAGCCGGGCAATGGAATGGCTCAGTGCGCATTTCGATGCATACCACAATCCCGAGCGGCCAAGCCAGTTCTGGACGTACTGGCTGTATGGCGTCGAACGGGTCGCCGAGATGAGCGGCTATCGATTTCTCGGGACGCACGACTGGTTCTGGGAGGGCTCGACCGCGATCGTCGAGGGATACCGGCAGAACCGACTGTCGGACTTTCCCGAGGCCAAGTACGCCGGCAAGGCCTTCTCGCTGGTCTTTCTGGCCAAGGGCGTCGCGCCGATGGTCTGCAACAAGATGGACTTCGGCGGCGGCTGGAACCCCAATCCACTCGACGCGACACACATGACGCGTTACCTGTCGACGGATGTGTTCGAACGACATTTGAACTGGCAGATCATCCGGCTCGACGCGCCGCTGTCGATGTTCCATGAAGCCCCGCTGCTGCTGATCACGACGAAGACGTGGCCGGGGCAGGGAGACCCGCTGGCCAACATGCTCGGGCCGCGGATTTACGAGTTTTGTGAGACGGGCGGAACCGTGCTGATCGACCCCACGTGCAGCCCGAACAAGGAGTTCGCCCCACGGCTGGAAGCGTTCCTGCGGAAGTTCTGGCCGGATCGATCGCTTCACACGCTGCCTGCGAGTTCTCCGTTGTACACGGCGCATTTCCGGCTCGAGGGCGATATCAGGATGCGGGGGCTTGGCAACGGCTGCCGCGACTTCATCCTGCTCTGTGAAGGCAAGACAGAGGCCAAGGAAAGCGGCCCGCCGCAGGATCCCGCCGGCACGCAACCGGCCAAAGGCCCTCCCAAGACGACGAGCAGTCGCCCAGCACACAGCAGGACGGCAACGTGCCCAGGACGGCCAGCAGCGCCCCCAGCACGCAGCCGGGAAGATTCGACCTGTCGTGCATCTGGCAGAAGGCCGTCGTATCGGAGCAGCCAGAGGCCTTCGAGATGTCGGCGAACATCTTCATGTACGCGACGGACAAGACATTTCGCAACCGATTGGAGCCAAGAAGCAAGCTGCCGCGTTCCGTTGCCCAGCCCGGCCAAACGCTGACGATCGGACGGGTCAAGTACGCGGGCAACTGGAATCCGTGCCCGCTGGCCCTGCCGATGCTCAGCCAGGCACTGGTCGCGCAGGCCGGACTGGGGCTGACGGTAACGGACGTACAGTTCGGTACCGGGGACTTCCCCGGCCAGCGCGTTCTGATGGTCAGCGGCCAGGGCAAGATGGACTGGACTCCGAACCAGATCGAACAGGTAGGCCGGTTCATCAAAGAGGGCGGCGCGGTCCTTGGCGAGGCACTGATGGGCGACCGACAGTTCGCTGACTCGCTGCGGCGACTGGCAGCCGGGGCACTGAAGACCGTGTTACGCACAATGCCCGATGACGACCCGTTGATTACCGGGGCGTTCCTGCCGGAGGCGTTCAACCTCACGAAGATGCACTACAGTCGGATGCTGCGTTGGCGGAGGGGCCTGACCGGGCCGGCGGTACTGGAGGGCTGCAAGGTGGGAGACCGTTGGGGGTTCATCCTTTCGCCGTACGACCTCAGTAACGGACTGACAACGGCCCGGCCGTTCGGCGTTCTCGGCTACGAGCCGGACGACGCCACTCGCATCGCCGCCAACTGCATGCTCTATTTCGCCGAGACGACCGCACCGTAGATGGTCCGACCGGATACGGTCGGGACCAGACGTCGAAGCGCTCCTCCTGCACGCATGCCACCTGCCGGGAAACCGGATTTCGACAAGTGCTTATACAGCGGCGAGTTGCAACGAAGGCCGTGGTACGCACCAAATGTTGCCAGGACGAATCAACAGACCAGAGCGCCCCGGAAGGCCGTCAGCGCGCCCGCTTGCGGCACAAAGACACTTTCCCGTACGGAAGCAAGAACTTAGGTCTGCATACCACGTCATCATCATGCCTGGTGCTGCTGTTGGCACGCGAAATGCCAACAAGCCTTACGCCGTTGCGGGCCGCAGGGTGCCGCGAGCCGGATGAGGAAATCGCACGCCCGGCGCAGAAACGGAAACGCGACGCAACAGTCGGTTAAGGATGAAATCCTGCGTATTGGTTGTACTGCAGGAGCCTTTTGGGCCTCGGGGACAGGACCCTTGGGCTGACGATTCTATTTACTTGGGAGGTTGCGTGCATGAAGGCTGTCTTGATCGTCTTGCTTGTCGGCACCCTGTCGGTCTCGGCCATGGGGGCGACGTACTTCAACTCAACGGCGAACGGATCGTGGGATATGTATTTCGCCGCCGAAGGCTACTCCGACTGCGGCGGCATCAGCCCGGTCCGCATGGGCGGTGGCGGAACGACCCGCGCAAACTGGGGCTTCACGTCGTTCTATGACACCAGTTCGAACAGCCAGAGCCTGAGCCAGTTCGTCACGGCGAACCCGACGGCTACGGCCACCCTGTATGTCTGCGCCAACGACAACATCGGCGCCAATGCGTACGCGCTGGAAACCCTGCGGTCCGGCAATACCGGCGGGCTGGTTGTGGACCAGGACGCCAACGGCAAGAGCTACCAGAATCCCGCGATCGGGATCACGGGCGCGTCTGAGCCGGTCGCCTTCCGCATGGCGGCGCCGGACAACGGTACAGGCTACTCGCAGAATGGGGCGGGCGCTGATGTTCCGTGGATTACGCCGGCTGGACGCAACGGCTCGTGGAACGGAACGTATTCGCCGACCACCGGCGGTCAGCCGATCCTGTATGATCAGGGCCTCCTGGCGACCGGCACGCCCAGCGGCGAGCTTCTGGGCATCGAGAACTACAAGAAGGGCCTGTGGGCACTTTCCGATCTGCTCGGTGCCTGGACCTCCAACAACAGCAGCCACGCCACGAAGGCAAGCGTGACCACTGCCGGTCAGTACCTCAACGGCGGCAACGACACACCATCGCTGATCGGTTCGGCCAACATCGTCGCCACCGATCCGCAGGGCAATGCCGCTCCCGCCGGCTACACGTGGCTGGCCATTCCGATCGATGCCACCTTGCTGAACGACATGGCCAACAATCCTGAGAGCAAGGCCCTGGTATTCATGAATGCCATCAGTGACGCGGGCAACAGCATCGACTCAGGCTGGGATCAGTTCCTCAACGACGGGACTCACGCCCCGTACCTGGCCGTGACCCCGGAACCGATGAGCCTGTGCCTGCTGGCCCTTGGTGGCCTGGGACTGCTGCGTCGCCGCCGCTGATCCAGATACTGAGCAGGCAGGATCCTCCCGTCCCATGGGCGGGTTCAGAAGCAGATACCCGCAACCGCGACCGGTCATCTCGGTCGCGGTTGTCTTTGTTATCCGGCTTCTTAGAGGAGGTGCCGGCACAGGTAGCGATATCGGGCAGCCCGCCCTTCTTCGCATGGCAACCATGGTCCGTACCAAATGCTGCCTTGAACATACGTTCGTTCGTGCAGCGATGCCGGTTCCAAAACAGCCTGCCGCCGCATTTCGTCGTAATCACTTAAGACGAAAGACATTAGAACACCAAGGAGGGACGAGGCTGCCCGGTTCTGGTCCTCGCCTGCCGGCTGGTCCAGCAAAAGCAGGCTGCCGTCATCGACCAGCGATGTATCCGCAAGTCATTTCCTGCAAGTGAGTTCTGTCATCTGCAGCGAGGGTTGGCCCCACCCGCAGGCACGTTGCGTTTCGGAAACATAGAAAACGACTCCTTCTACCCGAGTTGCACGCCATAGCCACAAAAAACAAACTCGCAGTAATCCGTTTGTCCGCAATCACTTCCATTGGCACACCGGGGCATTTCCGGGATCTGGACCGCCGGTTGGCACGCCAAATGCTAGTCGATGGGGGTGTCAGGGATGAGGATGTAATCAGCCTCGTCTGTCTGTCGAACCTGTAAACATCGTCCGTTCTGCATTCGCAGCATTCGCCCTGACTTAGGGCAAGAGCCTACAGGGGCGCAGCCCCGAGAAGGCTCGTGTTTGCCAGGGACAAGGACCTTGGGCATTTCTAATCTCATGTTAAGGGAGGTTTCACATGAAGAGTCTTGTGATGGTGCTGGCAGTTGCTGCAATGGCCTTACCGGCGAGCGCGTTGACGTACTTCGACGCGACGGCCAACGGGTCGTGGGACGTCTACTTCACTGCTGAGGGGTATTCCAACTGTGGCGGAACGGGACAGCCGCGCATGTTCGGTGGCGGGTCCAGCGGCAAGCGCGCAACTGGGGCTTCACGTCGTTCTATGGCGCCACGAACGACGGCGGCCAGTCGTTGACCGACTTCGTCAGCAGCAATCCAAACGCCCAGGCAACGCTGTATGTGTGCGTCAGCAGCGGCATCGTTGCCGACTCCGCCGTCCTCGAAACCCTGCGGTCAGGCAACCAGGGTGGGCTTGTTGTCGACCAAGGCGGTAACGGTGGAAGTTACACCAGTCCGGCCGCCGGCATCACGGGCGCGTCCGAGCCGGTTGCCTTCCGCATGGCGGCGCCGGATGACGGCGCTGGCTATTCGGCCAACGGCCGGGGCCTCGGCACCCCCTGGATCACGCCGCTGGGACGCACGGCCGGCTCGTCCAGCCTTTCTCCCACCACGCCCGGCGCCGAGATCAAGTGGAACGATCTGGGAGGCGGCGATGACTGGCGTGGCATGGAAAACACCAAGAGGGGCCAGTGGGCCATTTCCGATCTGCTCGGCGTGTGGGGCAGCAACTGCAACGGTGCCACAAAGGCACAGATCGCCGCGGCCGGCCAGTACATGAATGGCGGCAACGACACCCCGTCGCTGTTCGGCGGCCAGAACATCGTTGCGACCGATCCGAAGGGCAATGCGGCCCCGGCCGGTTACGCCTGGCTGGCGATTCCCCTCGACGCCACGATGCTGACGGATGTCGCTAATATCAACAATATGGAAAATAAGGGCCTGGTTTTCCAGCCTTCCGTCACCGACGCGGGCATCGTCTACAACTCCACCTGGATTGCGTTCCAGAACGATGGCACCCACGCACCGTATCTGGCGGTAACGCCGGAGCCGGCCTCGCTGTGCCTGCTGGCACTGGGCGGCCTGGGACTGCTGCGTCGTCGTCGGGCGTAGTGAGCAGATAAGAAAAGATCTGGCACCCGGGTTGGACCGGCGCCAGATATCGAGTCTTTCCCAATCAGCTGCGGCCGGGACTCCCGGTCGCGGCTGATGCTTTTCGGCAACGTCCGCCTGCCCCTCGTGTCTTCTCGTAAACATATCGTTTCTGTGCCTGCCGCGATCGAACCGACCGCAGCATGTTTTTTCAAAACGGCAGTAACATCACAGGCCGCGGACACTTGCCCACGATCCTGCTATGACGAGGCCCCGGCCTGCGTCCGCGACACACAGGGTCTGGTACGCAAAATGCTTCAGAGGCAAGAACCAACGACCAATGCATTTCCTGGCCGTCACGGCGGATACTCCGGACCACACGGTCCTGTCCCTTGACTGGGTGTAAGACCCTCCGGGCGCTGTACCGAGAGGATCGGGCTGGTTTGTCATCTCTTACTGGAGGATGTGCCATGAGACGTTTGCTGGTCGTAATGCTGGTTGCCGCGCTGACCGCGCCGTCATTGGGTGCGATCTTCATGTCTACCAGCAGCGGGTCGTTCGACATCTACAACGGTGACGGCTATACGAACGGCGGAGGAGACCCGAATCCTCTCATGGGCGGGGGCGGGGGCGGCAG
Source organism: uncultured Planctomycetota bacterium (assembly GCA_963787325.1). Taxonomy (GTDB): domain Bacteria; phylum Planctomycetota; class Phycisphaerae; order UBA1845; family JANYLN01; genus CAWBCK01. The sequence goes on along the minus strand of CAWBCK010000005.1, from coordinate 1,680,467 downwards.
CCGGGCGAACATGGGCTGGACGTCGTTCGGCGGCGCGCAGGCGGCCCTGGCCGAGCTTGCTGACCGCGCACCCTGACGCCACGGCCACGCTGTACGTTGCCTATGCGGGCAACAGCGGCACGGCCGGAACGTATTACCTCGAAACCCTCCGGTCGGGCAACAGCGGGCAGGTCGTCCCGAACGACGACTGGAGCACCGGCTATACCTACACCAGCCCGCCGCTGGGGGTCACAGGCTCCTCTTCGCCTATTGCGTGGCGCACCTGCGCGCCGGACGGCACCGGGGGGGCATACGCGGCCAACGGCAATGGCATCTATATGAACCAGGATCCGGCCAACGGAGGCGGCACGCCGTGGATTACGCCGTCCAGTTTTGTGACCCCCTATGGTGCCGTCCCCGGGCGATCCGCCGGTTCCGGTCCGGACGGTCCGGCTGCCAAGGTCAGCGCCGGTGAACCGATCCAGTACGACACAGGAGTGCTGGCGAACTCCACGGCTACCGGCAAGTACATCGGCTACCTGGGCAACACGGGCATTTACGGGGTTGAGGATCTGTTGGGCATCTGGGGAGGCGAAGGACGCAGCTACAACCAGAACCTGGCCAATGTGCTCAGCGCGGGCCAGCTGCTCAACGGCCAGAATGCCGATGGCAGCGGCACCGCGACGACCTTCGGCGCCGCTGACATCATCAGCGGTGCTGATCCGGCCGGGCTGGGTCTTCCTGCGAACAGTCCCGGCTGGCTGGCTATCGATCTGTCCCCGGTAATGCTGTATGAGCTGGCCTACGATTCGCAGATGAAGGGACTGGTCTTCGCCCAGAACCTGCCAGGAACCACGGTTACCTCGGGCTGGGAGTTCTTTGCCAACAGCGGCGGTTTCACTCCGTATCTGGTCGTCACGCCGGAGCCGGCCACCCTGTGCCTGCTGGTTATAGGCGGCATTGGGCTGCTGCGCCGCCGATGCTAGTGCGGTGATTCACAATTGCAGCATCCTACGGGACGCCCGCTACGGTTAGTCAGGATGCACACTTGCAGGACCGCTCCCTTACGGTCGCGGCTCGCGTGAGGCGGCATTCTTTTGAATCACTACAGCACATGCACCGCGAAGAAGCAGCATCTCCTCTCGGCTGCCTGGCCGGGGGGTGCAAGGAAAACACGGCAGCCGCGACGGAGGATCATCCGTCGCGGCTGTCTCTCGTACCCCCACAACAGCCGTTGTGGCCGAAACCCTTTTGCCTGTACGTTGCGCCAGAAACCAATCCCCGAGCCGATAACGTACTAAGCGCACCGCCGGCCTGCGCACTCGATATCCACACTCCGGTACGTACCGGGCGAGGCCGAAGAGACAAGCCTCGACGCCCAGCGTGTTATAACGCTATAAGCGTCACGTACTTATCACAAGGTTGATAATTCGTCGCATGGTCTGGCCAGCGCCGCCGCCCGGGTCGCAGACAGCCTCGCGATCACTTCATCTCCCCGAAGATGCAAGCATAAGTACTGTCATACTCAGATGATACGCTGCACGGCCACTGCTTCCACGCCGTTTCCGTTTCTGGACGCGCCACTTCCTTTAGAAACGAATGCGATTTGGCCTGGCGTTGTTTCTGGTAAACAAATAGCAACATTTGTTGCCTGCGGGAAACAATTAAGACAACACTCTTTCTGCCCGTCCAGGAACCCAGCCGCATTCCCATCATCATAACTACACAATTTGCCGTGACTTACGGGGCGATGTCTCGCTCTGTCGCACTTGCTTTTGTTTGGACAGCGAACTGTGGCACGCAAAATGCTTGTATAGGACTTCCGTCAGCGTTGTCAGATATCACCATCTAGATTGCTTTACGGCCCGCATCGATCGGGCCACCTGGGCAGACATCGAGTCTCACTGCGCAGATGAATCGTGTGTGAAAAGTCTTTCGAGCTCGCGGGAGCTGCGGAGGAGTGTGCGCTACAGGGATTGGGCCCTGGGCATCATTTCAATATTGTGCAATGGGAGGATTTGGCATGAAGAGAACTTTGACAGTTCTTGCAGGCCTGGCGGTTGTCTGTTTTGTCTTTGGACCCGCGTTTGGAGCACCGTTGGTTCTGAACCCCACGAAGGACACGGTCATTTGTACGTACCATCCGTTCCAGGACCCGACGGAAGCAAACTGCAACCTCGGCGGGCTGGCCTCCTCGGCGCGTATCTCCAATACGCACTACAAGGGCGCGTATGACTTCGACACGCATGGGATCAGCGCGGGCAACGCCCTCTACGACTGGCTGAGCACGAACGGCTTCACCCCCACAGGTGCCGGCGCCAAGGCAGCTATCGACGCGGACCGCCTTCAGGTCCAACTCGGTGTAGCACAGCAGGGAACTGGCCTGAACGGCTATACGGATGAAGTTCGCACGATCGACAGCCTGGTCGACTGGAAGGAAGGTAACGGCACGAACCGCTACAATAATTTTGCATGGACCAATCTGGGCGGCGCCGCGACGGATGTAAACCCGCAGCAGATCCTGCCGTCCGAAGGCACCGACCTCGGCTCGGGCTGGGGCACGACCGGCGATAAGCTGTTTACGGATGCATCTTACACCAAGGCCTCCGTGTCGGATCTGGCGTGGGATGCGGTTTCTGATTCCTATGCCTATGCCACGCTGACCAGCGAGAGTGTTCGCCAGTTGATCGACGAGCCGCTCAACCGCGGCCTCTACGCCATCATGACCGGCTCAAGCAGCAACGGGTATTCATACATGCGTGAGAGCACTCACGCACCGCAGCTGGTCTTCACCACGGTTCCCGAGCCGGCCACCCTGTGCCTGCTGGCCCTGGGCGGTCTCGGTCTGCTGCGTCGTCGTAAGACAGCGTAATAAGGGCGGCTCTTCCGCCACAGACCCACGGGCGGAGGATGCCTGAGGACTTCGCCGCAAGCCGCGGCCGGTTGCTACCGGTCGCGGCTTTTTTGTTGGCCGATTGGGACCCTTTGCCGGACGATCAGCGACACCGGAACGCCTCACCGCCAGCCGGGACGCCGCTCCAGGCTGCCCAGGCCAGGCCGGCCTCTGTACCCGCCAAGCCCTATCCATTGTTCCGCCGTCTCCAGCCCTCTATGCGACAGCACCCGGCGTTGATTCTCGTAAACACGCAGCGCCACCTTGTTGTCCTCTGTGAACAACCGCTACAGACGGACCACAGGGGCGCTGTCGCCCTCCCCCTCTTTTGCACTTTTCTAACTACACAATACGTCTCGACTTACCGGGCGACCGGCAGACAACCCCTGGTTGCCGAGGGTCTCTGGCACGGAAAATGCTTGTTTAGGATAGGTGATAGCAAGTTCGGACATCATCGTCTTTTTTTGATCGTAGCGTCAACTTCGTTTCTGCTGCGGAACAGGCATCCGGTCAGGCAGCGTTGTCATACTTTGGTAAGGTTTCTCTCGAGCTCGTGGGAGCAGCGGGAGGTTATCGCTTGCAGGGGTTGAATTCTGGGCATTTCTTTTCTCATGACATGGGAGGATTTCGCATGAAGAGGACTCTGACAGTTCTTGCAGGTCTGGCTATTATCGGATTCGTGGGTGGGCATGCCTTGGCGGCAACGTTGATCATGAATCCCACCAAGGACACAACCATCTGCGTTTATCACCCGTATGATGAGGGCTATGGGGAGTCCAACTGCAATCTCGGCGGTATCACACAATCACGCATCGGAAACAAGTGGTACTGGGGGGCGTACGATTTTGATACCCACGCCGTCGGCGCAGGAAACGCGCTCTACGACTTCCTGGTGGCCAACGGCATCACACCGACGGGCGCCGGCGCCAAGGTGGCCATCGATGACCATCTTCTGACGGTGCAGCTCGGCATCGCCCAGCAGGGAACGGGCATGAGCACCTACGAGGATACCGTCCGCACCATCGACAGCCTGAACGACTGGCAGGAAGGCAACGGCACCAGCCAGTACGATAACTTCGCATGGACGAATCTGGGCGGAGCCGCAACGAACTTCAACCCGGCGCAGATCCTGCCGTCGGAAGGGGCCGCTCTGGGCGCCGGATGGGGCACCAGTGGCGACAAACTCTTTACGGACGCCTCGTATACGACGGCGTCGGTGACGAACCTGCAGTGGGATGCCGTGGCAGATTCCTACGCCTATGCCACCCTCAGCAGCGAAAGCGTTCGCCAACTGATCGACGAACCGCTCAATCGCGGCCTCTACGCCACGACGACGGGCGGCTACAGCAACGGGTATGTTTACATGCGCGAGAGCAATAACGCACCCCAGCTGGTGTTCACCGTCGTTCCGGAGCCGGCCTCGCTTTGCCTGCTGGCCATGGGCGGCCTGGCCCTGCTGCGTCGTCGTCGCAACTAAGCAACGAGTGTTGAAAAACGGTCCTTTCCGTCACAGATCAGGGGGCGGACAGGCCTGAAGATTTCGCTATCAGCCGCGGCCGGAAGAAACCGGTCGCGGCCTTTTTTGTGGTTCTGCTGACAGGGACGACCCCAGACCAGCGGGCGACTTTCGGCCCGAACCGTGTTGCGAAAAGTTAACATCCGTAAGTATTGAGTCTACGGACAGATATGCACCGTCATGGCGAGGTACGCCCCTATGCGTTGTGTTGTGGCAACATGGCCCCGACAGCGTGCCATTCGAAAATATAGAGGCAACGCAAAAGTGGATTTTGCCGTAAGCCACAAGCCGCTAAGACATTAGCGCGAGGCCGCTCGGGGCAATCGGAATATTTATCCGGACGATCTGGAGTTTTGGCACGGATTGTGCTTATACGACGTACGTTGCAGGACGGTAAGGCAACACGAGGCCAGGATGTCCCGATAGCTGGTTTCAGATATGCGGCCCCGATCGCCGCGGGGTCTTTCACGGGACAGAAGGTTTCCGAACCCCAGCGACCCACTGGGAGGCGGCAACCCGAAGACTTAGTGCCTACAGCCGCGACCATTCGCCGTGGTCGCGGCTGTTTTTTTGCGCGATTGCGGACAGGGGCGGTGCTGTGTGGTCCCCCTCGCAGGCCAGTTGCCAGCCCCCCCGAGACAGAGCCCTGCAAAAGGCTGCCGGCCATCGCCCGCACGGACGTTCTGGGGTTCACATCATGCCTGACCAGCCCGCCGGCGCTTGAGCGCCTGGCGATGCAGCCGGGCGACGAGACGAACGAGCCGGGCCGCGATCTGGGCCTTGCCCCCGCGACGCCAGTGTTGCCACTGTGCCCCACGAATAAGCACATCCATCTGCGCCTGGTCGGCGTTGATTGTGCCGGGGTCATTCAAGGCGATCGCATCACAGTTCTTGCGGGCAAGCTTCGCCTCGGCATGCGCGCGGGCATCATGATCCTCCAGGGCAAAGGCGAGTAAGACCTGATGAGGCCGTTTGGTCCGGCCCAGGGCACGCGCGATGTCCTCCGTCGGCACGAGCGTCAACGACAGAGAGGTCGTGGCTTTGGCCCGTTTGCGACTGGCCCGTCTGGCCGGTCGATAGTCGCAAACGGCGGCGGTCATGATGGCGGCGTCCGCGGCTGGCCAGGCCGCTTTTGCGGCCGCGGCCATCTCGGCTGCGGAGGTCACCCTTACGAGCTCGACCCCAGCGGGAAGTTGCACGGGCCCAAGCGGTCCAAGAGCAACGGGGCCGGAGATCAGTGTAACGTGGTGGCCGGCTGCAGCAGATGCGGCCGCTATCGCGTAACCCATCTTGCCGCTGGAGGGGTTGCTGATAAAGCGGACCGTATCAAGGTATTCGCGGGTTGGGCCGGCGGTAATGAGTACGTTCATGGTGCACTCCGCTTAACCTGAGGGCGTCTCGCGGCCGACTCACACAGGACAAAGGTGCCTGGCGACCCGGATCCCTAGCGGTTGTGGGCGGCTTTGGGCGGGGCCTTGGTGAGTGACTCCTCGACCACCGCGAGAATCTGCTCGGGTTCTGCCATGCGGCCCGGACCTTTCGTACGACAGGCGAGCCAGCCTTCGGTCGGGTCGATCAGGGGATAGCCGAAACGGCGGAGTCTGGCGACGTTGTCCTGCACGATCGGATTGGCCCACATGCGGCTGTTCATGGCTGGGGCGAAGATCACGGGGCAGTCGGCCGCGACGATCATGGTACTGAGCAGGTCGTCGGCCAGGCCGTTTGCGACCTTGCCCAGAATGTTGGCGGTGGCTGGCGCGACCAGCATCAGGTCGGCGGCTTCCGTCAGGCCGATGTGCTGGGGATCGTAATGATCCTGCACGTCCCAGAGGCTCATATAAACCCGTCGCCCGGTCAGGGCCTGAAGCGTGGCCAGCCCGATGAACTTGCCGGCGGCGCGGGTGACGACGGCTGTGACGCCGCAGCCGGCCTGAGCGAGCTTGGAGATCACGCTGCAGGTCTTGTAGGCGGCGATCCCGCCGGTAAGGCCGACAATGACCTCATAACCGGCGAGCCGGCCGGTCTCAGCTGCGGCGGGATCTGCGGGGTCAGGGGTCATTCTTGCTCGGCGACCTCTTCCGCCGGACCGGCCAGCGGGCTCAGCGAATCGAGGGTGGGCTTTTCGGGCGTATACATCTCGATACGGCCTTCAAGAAGTTCCTCGACGGCGGTTTCGAGCGGCGTGTGGCCCGGATTGGACACGAGCGGCCGGGAGCCCTGCATCAGCTCGAGCCAGCGTTTCTGGATGGAAGTGGCAAGTTGGAACCGGCCGCCGAGCCGGGCGATGACCTTATCGGATTTCAGTTTTTCGTACATAATCTTGCCCTTTCTTCGTCGACAATCCGCATCACGTCAGCGACGGTGCGGTCGACTGTATGGTTGATAACAAAATGCTGGTAGCAGCTGCCCTGACGGGCCCATTCGATCTCCTGGCGGGCCCTGGCGAGGCGACGCTGCTGCTGCTCCGGAGTTTCCGTCTTGCGGCCGGTCAAACGGCGAGCGAGTTCCTCGTCGTCAGGCGGCAGCAGGAACACGCGAACGGACTCGGGCATCTTTTCCGCAATCTGACAGCCGCCCTGGACGTCGATCTCCATAACCATGACCTGGCCCTTGGCCAGGGCTTCATCAACGGGTCTGCGGGGCGTGCCGTAGAGGTTATCGAGGTATTCGGCATGCTCGAGGAACTCGTCGGCCTGGATCATGCTTTCAAAGCGTTCGCGGCTGATGAAATAGTAGTCGCAGCCATCGGCCTCTTGTCCTCGCGGCAGGCGGGTCGTGGCGGAGACGCTCCAGACGGCATCAGGCAGCCTGTCGAGCAACTGGCGACAGACGGTGCTCTTGCCGGCGCCGCTGGGGCCGCTGATGATCAGCAGGAGGCCCGGGCGCGAGCCGGTCTGGACATGATCGGTCTCATGCGACATTGGCAGTCTGTTCCTTCAGGCGGTCGATGCTGGCCTTGATCTCGATCACGTTGTGCGCAATGGTCACGTCGCTGCTCTTGGAAGCGATGGTGTTGGCCTCGCGAAGCATCTCCTGGGCGAGAAATTCGAGCTTCCGCCCGGCCAACTCGTTCGAATCGCAAACGTCGCGGAACTGCTGGATATGGCTGGCGAGCCGGGCGATCTCCTCGCTGATATCGCTGCGTTCGGCGTAGATAGCCACCTCCCGCGCGAGTGAATCGGCTTCGAGGGTAAACTTGCCGGCCCGCATGAGTTCGGCAACGCGATCGGTCAGTCGCGTGTGGTATTCCTGGACGACCTCGGGGGCACGGAGGCGAATGGCCTCGAGCTGGTCGAGGATGACCTGGCAGTGGGCAAGGAGATCCTCGCGCAGGGCGCGGCCCTCAACACGGCGCATCTCCGTAGTCTTGTCGAGAGCCTGCAGAGTCAGGCCCCGGAGGAGTTCCCATTGCTGGGCCTTCTGCTCTTCGGTGAGCTGGGGCGACCTGGGAGATACCCGGCAATGAGAGGGTCGAACCCAGCTCGATGGTCACGGCAACGCCGCGAGCAGCAAGAGGCTCGAGCTGGCGGACGTAGCGTTCCAGGGCAGCAACGTTGATTTCGTAGGCTTCAATACCGTTCGTGCTGCGCATGCGAAGCGAGAAGGTAACGCTGCCGCGGCCCAGACGCTCGCGCAGAAGCCTCTCGACGTCGGGTTCGAGGTACAGAAGCGGGTCCGGCAGCTTGATTGAGGCCTTGAAATAGCGATTGTTGAGGCTGCGGACTTCCACGGCATAAGTGACGCCCTCTGTTGCCAGGGAGGCGTCACCGTAACCCGTCATCGAGCAGATCATGGGATCCTCGCAAGATGTAGCAAGCGACGGCTGATCAGTTTCCGGACGGCTGCGACGCGGGACTGGCCGGCTTAGCCGACGGAGCCGCAGCGGCAGGCGCGGCCGAGGGCGCAGGCGTGGCCGCCGACGGGGCGGCCTCGGGCGTACCTGACTGAGCAGGCGCAGCCGGGGTAGCCTCCGGCGTCTGCGGGGCGACTGACTCGCCGCTTGGCTGGGCCTGGCCGGCTGGGGCGGTAACCGTTGCACCAAGATTCCCCAGGTTGATCGGCCGGAAAGCATAGTTGGCCAAGACGGCCAGCAGCAGGAACAGGCCCGTCAGGATGACGGTGGCCCAGGTCAGGGCATCGCCGGTCTTGGTGCCGAAGGGGCTGTACGAACCGACACCGCCAAAGGCGCCGCTGAGTCCGCCGCCACGGCCCTTCTGGATCAGTACCAGAAGGATCAGCAGGATGCACACCGTGATGAACAGAAACGCCAACAGAGACTGTGCCCAAGTTGCTAACATAGGCCTACCTTATCTCTCGTAAACACATCGGCGGTGCAACCGCACCGGCCGGGACATCATAAACCTGTTGCGGACCCCGATTCGGCGACGGCGACCCAGCGACGTCGCAGTACCGTACGATCCGCCTCTCCGATCCCCGCCCAAGGCCGAAACCCTCGAACGTCGGGCGAGGCAAAGATCAATATCATACATAGCCTGCGTGGTAAAGCGAAGTCTCCGTTTGCGGGTTTGTGCAAAATTCCGCCGCAAAACATCGGGTTCGGACCGACTGTCAGGCCTTTGCCTTCGCGATGCCGGCCTGCACGATCTTCGTAAAGTCATCGGGCTTAAGGGATGCGCCCACCGATGAGGCCGCCATCGACGTCAGGCTGACCCAGCAGGTCGGCGGCGTTGCCGGCATTCATGCTGCCGCCATACTGAATCGTGGTCGCCGCGGCCACATCCTCGCTGAACATCTCGGCAAGGACCTTGCGGATGTGAACGTGGGCATCCTGGGCCTGCTGCGGGCTGGCGGTCCGGCCGGTACCGATCGCCCAGACGGGCTCGTAGGCGATGGTGACCTTGGCCATCTGCTCGGGGGTCAGGCCTTTCAGGCCACCGTTAAGTTGCTGCGTCAAAACCGATTCCGTCTCGTTGGCATCCCGCTGTTCGAGCGTCTCGCCGATGGCCAGGATCGGCAGCAGACCGGAGGCGAGCGCGGCAACGACCTTCTTGTTGATCATGCAGTCGCATTCGCCCGAGCCGATCGTGTGACGCCGCTCGGAGTGCCCGATAATCACATAGGTGCAGCCGACGTCCTTGAGCATGCCGGGGCTGATCTCGCCGGTGAAGGCACCTTTGGCTTCGTAGTAGAGGTTCTGGGCACCGAGTTTGATCGGCGAGCCGGCGAGCAGCTGGCTGACGGCGTCGAGGTAGACGAACGGCGGGCAGACGGCGACTTCGATGGGCAACGCCGACGAGCCGAGATTCTTCTTGAGCCCCTCGATAAGGGCCGCGGCTTCGGCCTTGGAGGTGTTCATCTTCCAATTGCCGGCGACGAAGATCTTACGCATCTCAAAAGACTCCTTCCTATCTGCAGTCAGTGGTCAGAAGCGAATAATGGTCGGGGATATCGCGGCGGGAGTCAATAGGCCTGCGACAGTTCTGAGTGCCGAGGACTGAGTAACCGCGACGGCAAAGACGGTCTACCGCCAGGGCCATACGACAACCGCCCGCGAAGATGGCTCGCGGGCGGCAGGAAAAATCCATTCGGTCAAGAGTCGATTACGCCGGCGGCAGGGGGCCTGCGAGCGTGGCGTAGTCTTCCAGCGGGGAAAGATCGCCGGAGCAGATCAGCTCTACATCGCGACTGATGTTCGGCAGACGCGTGCCGATGAAACGCCTGGCAACGGCCTTCTTATGGTCGTCCTTGACGGCCTGACCCAGGAACAGGTGGCCTACGATGATCGCAATTGCGCTGTCGACCAGTTTCCGGCCGGACAGGTCCATGTAGGTCGCGCCTTTCTCCTTGGTGAAGGCGATGGCCTTGGCAAGCAGCTGGCGGGCCTCAGCGAGCTTCGCGGACAGGGCAGCCAGTTCGCCGTCCTCGAACTGGACGCTCTCGAGTTCCGCCGCGTATTTCTCAAACGCGCCGGCGCAGACGCCGCGGACAGCCGCGACGACCTGAAGCTGGCTGGTTCCCTCGTAGATCGTAGTGATGCGGGCGTCCCGCAGGTGACGCTCGACCGGGTAGTCCTTCATGTAGCCGGAACCGCCGAGGACCTGGATGGCGTCGGAAGCAACCTTCAGACACATCTCCGACGCATAATACTTGCTCATCGGGGTAAGCATGCCGTTAAGCCGCTTAAGAGTGCGAGCCAGATCCTTCCGCTTCTTCTTCTCATCGGCGTCGGCCGGCGGGTTCGTCTCCAGGACGCGCAGATTATTGTACTCGACGTCGCAGACGCGGCTGGTTTCGTAGGTCAGCGTGCGGGCGGCTTCCAGATGGATTCGCATGTCCGTTACGAGTTCGGCGACGGCGGGCAGACGCTCGATCGATACCCCGAACTGCTTCCGCGTATATGCATACCTGCGGGCGATGCGGTACGCCGCCTCGCCGATACCCAGTGACTGGGCGGCGATACCAACGCGGGCACCGTTCATCAGGCTGAAGACATAGCGAATCAGACCGAGCTGGCGTTCCCCGATGAGCTGCCCGGGGGCCTCGTCGAAGACCAGTTCGCAGGTCGGCGAGCCGTGGATGCCGAGTTTCTCTTCGAGGTGGCGGACGCGGATTCGCGAGGAACGCTCGTTCAGGAAGAGCGACAGGCCGCGGCCATCCTTGATGTCCGGCTCTGACCGAGCAAGCGTCAGCAGGATCTCGCCGCAGCCGTTCGTGATGAATCGCTTGACGCCGTTGAGCCGCCAGGCACCATCTTCGTCCTGGGCTGCCCGGAGGCTGACGGCCTGCAGGTCGGAGCCGGCGTCGGGCTCAGTCAGGACCATCGCGCCGGTGACTTCCCCCTTGGCGAAACGCGGCAGGTATTTGTCTTTGATCTTCTCGTCGGCGAAGGCATTGATCGTCTCGGCGATACCCTGCAGGCCGAAAAGGTTCATCAGCGACGCGTCGGCCCGGCTGACGATCTCGTTGGCCATCGTATAAATCAGGTTGGGGCAGTTCAGGCCGCCGTACTTGCGCGGCAAGGTGAAGCCCATCAGATCGGCACGGGCCAGGTCCTTGAGGTTCTGTGCGACCAGGGGGTGCAGCGAAACCGTGCCGTCCTCGTTCAGCTGGTTGCCTTCGCGGTCGATCTGCTCAGCCCGCGGGGCGACGTAATCGCCGGCGATCTCACCGACGATCGAAAGGATGCGGCGATAATTATCGATTGCGTCAGCGGCGTCCTGCGGAGCATAGTCAGCCCCCGGAGCATCCTTGTCGCCGGCGAAATCGTCCTCCTGCATCGCAGCGATCTGCGCGAGATTGATATGCTGAAAGAGGAACAGAATATCATCGTTATCAGTAAAGAAATTAGCCATGGCGGATTCCTAATTAACCACGGAGGCACAGAGACACGGAGAACAGACTCAGCCAGACAAAGACGCTTTCTGCGTCATGCTGAAAAACCGTGCTTTCATAGTACCATCCGCTTGATTCCACGTTTCAGTGCGCCGGTATTGAAGTTCAGTAACAGGCCCACTTTCTTGCCGCTCAGTCTTAAGATACGTCAGCAGCTGAGCCTCATGCACCGGCGAGAGCCTGTCAACCGTCTTGATCTCCACAATAACCTGGTCATCTACAACCAGGTCCATTCGATACCCACAGTCGAGCCGCACGCCTTTGTAGACGACCGGCAGATCCACCTGCCTGCTGAACGGAATGCCCCGCAGAGACAACTCGTGACACAGGCACTGCTCGTATGCCGATTCAAGCAATCCCGGCCCCAGAGCACGGTGCACCTCGATTGCCGCGCCGATCACAGCCTCAGTCAGCTGTTCCTGCACCAGCATCTTGCCGTTCTCCGTGTCTCCGTGCCTCCGTGGCTAAACGGCCGTCACCCACGCAAGATCCACCGACGCAAACGAGATACCCCACAGAAGCAACTCATGAGACAAGCAACAAGAGCACATGCACCTGGATCGCCGCCCGATGACAGCCTTATGCAGTTGTTTCTCTGCCCACGCCTTGCCGTTCTCCGTGTCTCCGCGTCTCCGTGGTTAAATAGCCGTCACCCACGCGCCCGAATCGCCTTGATCATCATCGGAACGACCTTATGAATGTCCCCGACGATGCCGTAGTTGGCGACGCCGAAGATCGGGGCATCCTTGTCCCAGTTGATGGCGACGATCTTGGCCGAGTCTTCCATGCCGGCGCGATGCTGCACGGCGCCGCTGATACCGCAGGCGATGTACAACGCGGGACGAACGGTCGTGCCCGTCTGGCCGACCTGGTGCTCCTTGCCGATAAAACCACTGTCCACCGCGGCACGGCTGGCACCGACGGCGGCACCGAGAACGCCTGCAAGGTCATGAATCAGCTTGAAGTTCTCCTTCGAGCCGACCCCGCCGCCACCGGAGACGATGATACGGGCGGCCTTCAGGTTGACTTTGCGCTCCTCGCGGTGCCGCTCGATCAGCTTGATGGCCATCTCAAAGTCGTCGAACTCGACCTTCTCTTCGTGGATCTGGCCGCTGCAGCTTCGGGTCACCATCGGTCATGCGCATGACGCCTTCGCGGACGGTGGCCATCTGCGGCCAGCGATCGTGATTGACGATCGTGGCAATGATGTTGCCGCCGAAGGCCGGCCGGATCTGATGCAACAGACGGCAGTATTCTTTTTTCGTGCGAGGATCGGTGTAATCGCCGATCTGCAGGTCGGTGCAGTCGGCAGTCAGGCCTGCACGAATCTCCGACGCAACGCGCGGGGCCAGGTCGCGGCCCATCGCCGTAGCACCGTAAAGAACGATCTGCGGCTTGTGCTTGTTGATCAGCGTGCAGACGGTCCGCGCGTAAGGAAGCGTGCGATAATACTCAAGGCCCGTATCGTGGACGTAATAGACATTGTCCACGCCGTGGGCGATGAGTGGGTAGGACAACTCGCGGACGTTCCAGCCGACCAGAAGCGCGCCGACCTTCACACCGAGAGTATCGGCCAGTTCGCGGGCCTTGCCGCACAGCTCCAGGGCGGTATCGCTAAGATGGCCGTCCTCCTGCTCGGCAAAGACCCAGACTTCGCCTTTTCGATTGGGTTCAATCATTTTGTTGCTCGTTGTTCGTTGTCCGTAGTCCGTTGTTCGCGGCCCGTTGCTCGGTGGCTGGCATCGGCAGGCGTCCAGCCGGTCAACGGTCTTATCCCAACGTATGGTCCACGATCAGCTCATGCACCATCTGGGCGACGCCTTCAGTCGTCGCTTCGATCGACGTAAAGCCTTCCTTAGTCAAAACGATAGACTGGACGCGGTGGACCTTGGTGGGCGAGCCCGCCATGCCGCACCAGTTCAGGTCTGCCTTGATGTCATCGAGATCCCACTGCTCGATGACGGCGCCGGCCTTCTTCAGGACTTCGAACCGCTCGGCGGTTTCGGCCTGCTTCGCAGCGTCCGAAGCGTCGGGCATCTCCCTGGCGACCTGGCCGGCGACCTCGCCGAGGGAGCGATATCGCTTGCACCGCATCACCCGCCTTGCAGCAGCCGGACGCGGCTCATTGGCAGTATCGACCACGGTGATCAGCATCGGAAGTCGACCTTCGAGAATCTCCCAGCCGTTGCCGACGTTCCGGCGAACGCGAATCGTATGGTCCGACAGTTCGACCAGCTTCTCGAAATAGGTGATCTGCGGGATATTGAGCTTCTCGGCCAGCTGCGGACCGACCTGCGCGGTATCGCCGTCGATCGCCTGCCGGCCGCAGAAGACCAGGTCGTACTTGCCGATCTTGCGGACGGCCTGCGAGAGGATGTAACTGGTCGCAAGCGTATCGCTGGCGGCGGCACGGCGATCGCTGATCAGGATCGCGCGGTCGGCACCGCGATAGAGGCACTCGCGAAGCACCTCGCAGGCAGCGCCCGGACCCATCGCCACGGCGGTGACCGTGCCGCCGAAGCGGTCGCGAAGGTCGAGAGCAGCCTCGAGGGCGTGCAGATCCTCGGGATTGAAGATGGCTGGAAGGGCGGCGCGGTTTACCGTGCCGTCTGGTTTCATGGCCTCACCGGTGATATTGCCAGTGTCAGGCACCTGTTTTACACAAACAATCGTGTTGTAACTCACAGCGCGGTTCTCCCTGGGTGACCGCCGCGATCGAACAGGAGACATGGCACGTATACGCCAGACGCGACAGGTATTTCGTGGGGTACTTTTACTGGTAGTCGTCGCAGCTGTCAAGAAAGCGACAACACGACGAGACCGGCCGGCAAGACAGGCGCAGCGAACAAGACACGCCAGACCATTGCCGATAATAGACGCGCCAATCGGCCAGGAGCCACCGGGACCAGCCCCTTTGCGTCTTTCAAGGGTCTGGTCCCTTCGGCAGGTACCTTCATGAGGAACCCAGGACTCGGCACTCGCCACTCGCCGCTCAGCACTCGGCACTCAGACTCGCCACTAGTTTGACGAGGCTGCCGCCAGATCCTTAAGATCCCAGTTCCCCGGCACCGGCAATCGATGGGTAGCGGTGCGCGGGCGGAGAATCGGCGTCCTTTTCTCGGGAAGGAATCCGGCATGAAGAGTCTGGTCGGCACATTGCTGCAGCCCAATTCCGCTAATGAGTGCAGGGTTACTAAGGATGGCGTTATCACGATCGACGACGCCGGGCGGATCGATCATGCCGGAGAAGGCACGCCCACCGGCCAGGTCATCGGCGACGCCGAATGCTGGATCGTGCCGGGTTTTGTCGACGCACACCTGCATCTCCCGCAGTGGGACCGGCGGGGAATCGATGGACTGGGGGTGTTCGAGTGGCAGGAGAAGGTGGGCCTGCCGGCAGAGGAGCGCCTGCAGGACGCCACGATCGCAACGACCCTGGCCGAAGAGTTCACCGCAGGAATGATCGCCAACGGCACGACGACCGTGGCGGCGTTCGGCAGCCCCTTTCCCCAGGAGGTCGACGCGAGTTTCGAGGCCTTTGCACGGCGGGGACTCCGGGCGATCTACGGGCTGACCCTGAGCGACGTCGACATGCCAGCCGCACTGGCCCAGGAGTGCGACCGGGCACTCGATGAGGCGAAACGTCTGGCGGCAAAATGGCACGGCAAGGAGGACGGCAGGCTGCGGTATGCCTTCAGCCCGCGGACGAGCATCCGATGCAGTGACAAGCTCATGCGCGGTGCGGCGGCACTGGCGAACATGCTCAACTGCTACTTGCAGACGCATGTCGCCGAGTCGCTGGACGAGCTGGCGGAGGTCCGCAAACGGTTCCCCGACCAGGTGGACGAGGTCGACCTGTTCGCTGAGATGGGAATGCTCGGCAAGCGAACGATCCTGGCGCACGGCGTGTTCCTCGATCTCCAGCAACGACGGGAGGTAGCAGCACGCGAAACGTCGCTGGTGCACTGCCCCACAGGGAACCTGTTCCGCGAAAGCGGGTTGATGGACTACGCAGCCCGCCGTTCAGCGGGCATTCGCGTGGCGCTGGGTTCGAGCATCGCGGGCGGCTTCGAACCATTCATGCCGCGAGTCGCGGTAGAGGGCTTGTTGACCGCCAAGGCGATCAAGATCCATTCGCTGCCGCGGCGCAGCGGCCCCGCATTCACCCCTGCGGAGGCCTGGTGGATGCTGACAGCCGGCGGGGCTGCCGCCCTCGGCCTGGACCGTGTAGGCAAGCTGGCACGGGGCCATGAAGCCGACTGCCTGGTCGTCCGCCCGGAAGAGTGGATCGCCGATCTCCCGCCGGAGCAGCAGGTCTCAGCCCTGCTCTACACGCTGAATCCGCAGCAGATCGAACACGTATTTATAGCCGGCCGTCGGGTCGGCCCCTAAGTGGCGCAGGATGGTCTTTGCCGTCTACTGGGGATCTTGGAGACAAGGCCCCTGGCCTCATCAATGACGGCATAGGAACCGTTTTGCAGGTTGCGTCGATCACATGCCCACACCTCGACCCTGCAAGCTGGTGGAGCCGCAAAAAAAAGCAGGACCATCGCCATTCCTCCTGTTGTTCGGCATCCTCTGGGTTTCGGTTACAGTCGTTGCGTTTTCTATCAACGTCAGGAACTCGTACAGGCTCCTGCGTACCCACAGAGACGGCGGGGCGAACGCACGAAACGGTTCCCAGGGAAAGCACTTGCTTGGCGCGGCAGGTTTCTGATACATTAGGGCAATCGGTTTGGGAGAGACCGATACACGTCGTACTGCCGATCCTCGCCTGCGGCAGCGGGTCGCACTCGTAGACACCAGTAACCTGGGGAATGGAGGATCCGACATGCGCGCGTTCAAAGCTACAATTCCTTGCGTTTCTTTGCTCCTGATTGTCGTAGGGGCGGCCTCATCGGCTGAGGCGGTGGATTACGTGGCGGTGGATCTGGGTACAGGCCCTGCCGGGTTTACAAACTCATCGGCCAAGGCTGTGTCAGCCGGGCAGCAGGTAGGCTCGGGCTACTATGGGCCGATAACCGATGGCAATAGGCACGCCCTGCTCTGGATGGGCAGTGCCGGTAGTTGTCTGGACCTGAATCCTGCCGGGTTTGCCTACTCAGAAGCCGCTGGTGTATCAGACGGGCAGCAGGTAGGCTTGGGCTACGGGCCGACCACGGGCAACAATAAGCACGCCCTGCTCTGGACGGGCAATGCCAGTGGTTACGTAGACCTGAATCCTGCCGCCTTCACGGCCTCATGGGGCTCCGGTGTATCAGGGCCGCAGCAGGTAGGCTGGGGTCTGGGACCCACAACGGGCAACTTAGTCCATGCCCTGCTGTGGGAAGGCAGCGCCGCTAGTTACGTGGACTTGAATCCCGCCGGGTTCATACAGTCAACTGCCCGTAGTGTATCGGGCGGGCAGCAAGTAGGCGACGGTTCCGGTCCGACAGGCATGCACCACGCTCTACTTTGGACGGGCAGTGCCAGCGAGCTGCGTAGATCTGAACCCTGCCGGGTTTGCATACTCATCTGCCTACAGCGTATCAGGCGGGCAGCAGGTAGGCTTTGGTACCGGGACGGCGGCGGGCAGCAGCCCCCATGCCCTGCTCTGGACCGGCAGTGCCAGCAGCTGTGTAGACCTTAATCCTGCGGGGTCCACGCTCTCATACGCCTATGGAGTATCAGGCGGGCGGCAGGTAGGCTACAGGCTACGGGCCCATAGCGGGCAACAATTGGCATGCCATAATGTGGATGGGCACTGCCGATAGCTATATCGATCTCCAGCCAACCTTGGGACCCGGCTTCGTACGTTCAGTGGCGACAGGCATTGACTCGAATGGTGTTATCGTCGGATGGGCTAGAGATCTCAACGGGAGCAACCACGCCATCCTCTGGATACCTACACCCGAGCCGACCTCGATGGCTTTGCTGGCCCTAGGCGGCTTGCTGATCGCATGTCGGCGAAGGGCATAGCGGATTTGCCAGGAACCATGGGCCGTTGTCCTCAGGGATGGCGGCCCTTTCTGCTCGCAGGAACCGCTCGCCCGCAGACGGTTCCTTCGGATGTACCTGGACCTGCTAACCCGGATATTTCACGGGGTTTTTCAGTTGGGCAGTAGTCAAAAGGCCTTACTTCCTGTAATGTCGGGAGTTGTAAAAGACAACCGTCACTACAAGGAGGTAAGGCCACGTGACAGAGTGTAACCGATCCCCCATCCGCTTTTCCAGTCTGGGCAGACGCAAGGTCGTCGCTGATTTCGACGGCGGTACGATCACCAGCGACGGCGGTGTGCTCCTGCTCCGCCAGATCGAACGGCGGCTCCGCCTCATCGAGCGTATGGATGCAGCCATTCCCGATCCCCGCAACCAAAGTCTGATCACCCACAGCCAAGTCAGCATGCTTCGCCAACGCATCTTCGCCATCGCCTTGGGCCAGGAGGATCTCAATGATCATCAGACCCTGCGGGCGGATCCACTGGTGCAACTGGCTTGCGAGCGGAAGGTGGACCACGACCAGCCTTTGGCCTCGCCCCCGACGCTGTGTCGCCTGGAGAACCGCGCGATGCGTCAACCCCTGGCCGAGGCCAGCAAGGTGCTGCTCGAAGCCTTCGTCGAGTCGCAGAAGACCCCGCCGACCGAACTGATCCTGGACTTCGATGCCACTAACGATTCCGTCCACGGCCACCAGGTCGGCCGCTTCTTCCACGGCTACTACGACGAGTACTGCTTCCTGCCGCTGTATGTCTTCTGCGGCAGCCAACTGCTGGTGGCCTACCTGCGGTCGGCCGACCAGGATGGGGCAACGCACGCCTGGGCTATCCTCTCGCTGCTGGTCAAGCGGTTCCGCCAGGTCTGGCCCGGCGTGAAGATCCTCTTTCGCGGCGATAGTGGCTTTTGTCGCTGGAAGATGCTCCGCTGGTGCGACCGGCACGATGTGTCCTACCTGGTGGGTCTGGCCAAGAACTCGCGACTGGAAGCCTTGGCCCGCCCGCTGATGGTGCAGGCCCAGGCGCTGGCGGTCGACCCGAAGGACCGGCCCCGCGTCTTCGGCGAGTTCTCCTACGCCGCGGCCACCTGGGACAAGGCCCGCCGGATCCTCGCCAAGGCCGAGTACCTGCCGCCCCAGCGTCCGGACGACGAGGCGAAGGAGAACTTCCGCTTCCTGGTGACGAATTGGCCGGGGGACGCCCAACTCCTGTACGAGCAGACCTACTGCCAGCGCGGCGAGGTCGAGAACCGCATCAAGGAGCAGCAACTGGGTCTGTTCGCCGACCGCACCAGTTGCCACGACTTTGAGGCCAACGAACTGCGGGTGCTGCTGTCGGCGGCCGCCTACGTGCTGATCGAGCATCTGCGTCGACGGAACTGGCCGGCACGGAACTGGAGAAGGCCCAAGTCCGCACGCTGCGGCTGAAGTTGCTCAAGATCGGCGGACGGGTTCTGGTGTCGGCCAGGCGGATCGTGCTGCACCTGGCCAGTTCGTTTCCGCTGCAGGATCTGTTTCGCCGACTGGCCGCCCGCCTCTTGGCCCCGGCCAGCGTGACCTGACTTCCTCGCAACCCCGTGCCGCCGCCCCTGATCGGCCATGGGGGAAAGGGGGTGGTTTGCCGCCGGGGGGCCGTTACCCATCCAATCCAAGCCTGAGTGCTCGAATCTGTCGCCTCGCCGCTCTCACTGGCTCTGTCTGGTATCACCGTGAAATATCCGGGCTAACCCGGATATTTCACGGGGTTTTTCAGTTGGGCAGTACTAAAAGGCCTTACTTCCTGTAATGTCGGGAGTTGTAAAAGACAACCGTCACTACAAGGAGGTAAGGCCACGTGACAGAGTGTAACCGATCCCCCATCCGCTTTTCCAGTCTGGGCAGACGCAAGGTCGTCGCTGATTTCGACGGCGGTACGATCACCAGCGACGGCGGTGTGCTCCTGCTGCGCCAGATCGAACGGCGGCTCCGCCTCATCGAGCGTATGGATGCAGCCATTCCCGATCCCCGCAACCAAAGTCTGATCACCCACAGCCAAGTCAGCATGCTTCGCCAACGCATCTTCGCCATCGCCTTGGGCCAGGAGGATCTCAATGATCATCAGACCCTGCGGGCGGATCCACTGGTGCAACTGGCTTGCGAGCGGAAGGTGGACCACGACCAGCCTTTGGCCTCGCCCCCGACGCTGTGTCGCCTGGAGAACCGCGCGATGCGTCAACCCCTGGCCGAGGCCAGCAAGGTGCTGCTCGAAGCCTTCGTCGAGTCGCAGAAGACCCCGCCGACCGAACTGATCCTGGACTTCGATGCCACTAACGATTCCGTCCACGGCCACCAGGTCGGCCGCTTCTTCCACGGCTACTACGACGAGTACTGCTTCCTGCCGCTGTATGTCTTCTGCGGCAGCCAACTGCTGGTGGCCTACCTGCGGTCGGCCGACCAGGATGGGGCAACGCACGCCTGGGCTATCCTCTCGCTGCTGGTCAAGCGGTTCCGCCAGGTCTGGCCCGGCGTGAAGATCCTCTTTCGCGGCGATAGTGGCTTTTGTCGCTGGAAGATGCTCCGCTGGTGCGACCGGCACGATGTGTCCTACCTGGTGGGTCTGGCCAAGAACTCGCAACTGGAAGCCTTGGCCCGCCCGCTGATGGTGCAGGCCCAGGCGCTGGCGGTCGACCCGAAGGACCGGCCCCGCGTCTTCGGCGAGTTCTCCTACGCCGCGGCCACCTGGGACAAGGCCCGCCGGATCCTCGCCAAGGCCGAGTACCTGCCGCCCCAGCGTCCGGACGACGAGGCGAAGGAGAACTTCCGCTTCCTGGTGACGAATTGGCCGGGGGACGCCCAACTCCTGTACGAGCAGACCTACTGCCAGCGCGGCGAGGTCGAGAACCGCATCAAGGAGCAGCAACTGGGTCTGTTCGCCGACCGCACCAGTTGCCACGACTTTGAGGCCAACCAACTGCGGGTGCTGCTGTTGGCGGCCGCCTACGTGCTGATCGAGCATCTGCGTCGGACGGAACTGGCCGGCACGGAACTGGAGAAGGCCCAAGTCCGCACGCTGCGGCTGAAGTTCTCAAGATCGGCGGACGGGTTCTGGTGTCGGCCAGGCGGATCGTGCTGCACCTGGCCAGTTCGTTTCCGCTGCAGGATCTGTTTCGCCGACTGGCCGCCCGCCTCTTGGCCCCGGCCAGCGTGACCTGACTTCCTCGCAACCCCGTGCCGCCGCCCCTGATCGGCCATGGGGGAAAGGGGGTGGTTTTCGCCCGGGGGGCCGTTACCCATCCAATCCAAGCCTGAGTGCTCGAATCTGTCGCCTCGCCGCTCTCACTGGCTCTGTCTGGTATCACCGTGAAATATTCGGGCTAACAACTCTCACCGACGTTACCTTGGCACAGAACCCGAAAAGTGACGATGGGGCCGCCAAGTCTTACCTGAAAGATAGGCTGTACGAACAGCAGGGCATGCACTATGGCGCATGTAGGTCGGCAAACGGCAACGCCGGCGATCTCTGGCTGAAGGCGATCCTCTGGCTGGCCACTGACAGATCGGCGCAGCCACTGGACGCGGCTGAACAAGCACGTCGGGCTAGGCCTGATATTCCCGAAGTTGTATCTCGGATGCGTTCGAGCAGACGAATCAACGCCCTGAAGGTAACCCGGCAGAGTGAGTACACGGACGCCGAAGACCGGAACGAGTACAAGGCGGCGAACATCTTCTCCGTCCCCAGACCCGACGGGAGACACTGTGCGAAATTAGGCGATAGGAAATGTCCGACAATGGGACAGGGCTCAGAATCGGCCATCCCCAAGACTCGCCCCCTTCAATGACTTGCAGGGGCTTTCCGAATTCTGCACTCATACTCTACGGGTGAGAGAGGGGACTCGAACCCCCAACCCCGAGGACCACAACCTCGTGCTCTAACCAGTTCGGCCTACTCCCACCATCATTACAGGTGGCCCATAAAGGTATGCAATTTCGCCTCGACAAGCAAGACTTTGCCGCGAAAGATCACTCTCCAAACGTGACTGTCCGGACACGACGCGGAATCCTCCATAAGCGGATTTGGCCGGTTGGGATTTGCCCGTAAGCGGGCAAGGCGGCTATGTTAACACCGCGCGGGGCGGGCAGGTCAAGACGGGCCCGGGCTTGGAGTATGAAGCGAATGAAGCGGATTGCGATCTTTGTGACGGCGGGGGCGGTCGTGTGCGGCGGCCTTATCGGGTGCCAGATCGGCTCGGTGCAGTCCAAGGCTGCCCCGGAGGCGCGCGTTGGCGGAACTGCCCCCCATCCCCGACCGGCTGCGGACCTTCTATCAAGACATCCAGACAGGCAAATTCGAGGTGCTGGCAGACTTCGAACAGCCGGCCCAGGTCCAGATCTTCCATGTAAGCGCAGGCGGATCAGCCAGAATCACCGTGCGGCGTTCACGGATCCCCACCGGGGCCGGCGCTGGAAGTGCATTTGCCGGATCGACATGCAGCACTCGTGGTGGACGGCGAAGGTGCCCGCAACTGGACCCTGTCGCGAGACTGGAGCCGCTACAAGCTGCTCATGCTGAGCATCTATTCGCCAAGACCGGTCCTCGCCGGCCTGCAAATCCATAGCGGAACGAATACGGGGGCGTGGTTCGTATCCCGACCCGAGCCGCTCCGGCAAGGCTGGAACCTGCTGCGGATCGACCTCAGCGAAGCAGGGCGACGCGTTGACCTGACGGATATTCGTCAGATTCGATTGACGGCCATGGCGGACAGATGGCCCGTGACGATCTACCTGGACGACCTGATCCTTGCCGACAACACGTCGGTGCTGTACGGGGACCCGAAGGGCTCGGAAGGAAGCCTGTATGTCGTGCGGGCAGGGAAAAGATGCCATGTCGGGGCGGTCGGCCGGTTTGAGCTGGTGTTCGGCCGAGGAATGCTGGGCAGCTGGTACAACCTTTCGACCGACCCGCAGAAGCGGATCGACCTGGCGGGGGGCGGCCCTGTCGGACCGGTTCTGACGGCACTGGACGAACAGGGAGCGCCGCTGGGGGCAATCGGCGTGGAGTCGTGGCGGTACCTGGGGCGAGCCGTGCAGACGTCGTTGCAGGTGGTGCAGGCAAACCCGCTGGCGGTGACGATCAGGGGGACGGTGCGGTTTGCCGGGCCGGGACTGGTTCCGCCGGCAGCGAAACCCGCTACGGGGCGGGCGGTCCCAGACGACGCAGCGGGCAACAGGTCCGCAGCAAGCCGCGAGCACACAGGAGGCGGCAAGCACACAGGAAGCGGCACAGGAGCTTCAGGCGCTGGCGAGCCAGGCTATGGGACCTGGCGATTTGGCGGCCGCGCTGTTTGGCCGCCTGCAGCAGGACGAAGAACCCGGCGAATCAGGGGAGGCAAGGCCCGCGGCTGAAGGTGCGGCGGCGGTATGGCCGGCTGAAGGTACGGCAGCGGTATGGCCGGCTGAAGGTACGGCGGCGGTATGGCCGGCGGCCGACGGCGCGGCGCCGATCGAGCAGACCTATCAGTACACGATCCGGCAGGACGGGCGCGTGTTTGTGGATATCGATGCGGCGGTTGCCAGCAAGACGTTCCGGCCGGCCAGGATCGGCCTGGCGGTGACAGGCCTCGCCGGGGTGTTCACTGCGAAGGAGGTAGACCCGCTGGATGCGGAGTTCCTGAGGACATGGTCCGAGAAACGCCGCAGTGCTGATGCCGCCAGCAAGGATATGGCGGCGTCCAGTCAACCAGAAGCACGCGGGGCGGCGACGACGGAGCCGGCGATGGAGTCCGGCAGCAAGCCCGGGGTAGTCGCAAGAGGGCCCATCCCGCGGGCGATCCTGCTGGCGGGGCGGCGTGAGAACGGACCGAACCTGTTATTGGCGCCGGCGAATGTGGCGGCCTTTGAAGGGGTGGAGGTGGCCACACGACGAACCGGGGACCTGGCGGCACGCATGTACGTGATGGGCCAGCCGGCAGGCAATCGTGTGCACCTGGCAGCGATGCTGGCGGTGTGGCCGACGGATCTGAAGGACGTGGCGACGGCCGCGGCGATTGCGCGGGACTATCAGCAGCCCGTGCCGCCGGTGATGGAGGTCGGCAGGCTGCGGCGCAACGTGGCGGGGGATCTGGACGGCGATGGTTTCGCCGAGGCGACGGGGCAGTGGAACGTCGAGCCGGACGGGCAGATCCTGCGGATGCGGTGGCCGGCCGGGCAGCTGCGGTTCTGGCCGATGCTGCAGGTGAAGGGGCTGGGGGGCAAGGCGTGCTGGGCGTACCTGGATGGGCGGATCATAAACCCTGTAGAATACAAGAGTAACGGCGATGCGGAGTTTGTCGTACCTGGGATTCTGTCGCGAGCGGCCTTGCTGGAAGTGACTGTGGCGAAAAACTGAAGGAAGGAGACAGAAGACAGGAGTCAGAAGACAGAAGACAGGAGACAGGAGACAGAAGACAGAAGCGAAAGAGACTCGGCCCATCCTTCCATCATTGTTTGCGTCCGCCGCGAGCCCGGGGATGAGACTCAGGACGAGGAGACAGGAAACCACGTACTGTGCATCTACCAGGCGAAACAGAAATCGCACCACCCGGACCCAACATGACGGAAACGCAAGATACTGTCTCCTGCCTTTTTTGCCTCCAGACCGTATGTCTTCTGACTCCTGACGTCTGTCTTCTGTCTTGTGTCTTCTGTCTTCTGACTCCTGTCTTCTGTCTTAGCGGAATCATCGGCACAGATGGCATCTCCTTACTAAACCGTCTATTCGGATCTGCCGAAGGGACTGGGTGAAGGCGCGGCTGCGGATGGGCATCATTGCGCGAAGCGTTCATGTCAGAAATAGCCCCGCGGCCAGCAAGTGAATTGTAGATTAATCTCGGAGGACCGGCACGAATCGGCCGTCTTTCGGGGCAACGATCATGGTCAAAGCGTGGCTGGACAAAGTCATAGAACCCTTCGGCGGGCTGCAGGCCAAGGCGTGCACCACGCTGATGGTCGTCGTGGTGGTGACTGCGGCGGCGATAGGTACGACGGCCTTTCGCAAGACGCGGTCGCAGATGATTGAGCAGGCCAGCCGGGAGACGCTCAATACGGCCCGGCTCGTCGCGACGACCTGCTACGACCGGTACGCAGCGAAGGACGCGAGCGGCCTGGTGGCGGTGTGCCAGCAAATGGTGGCGGATGAGCGGCTGTTGTATGTGGCCTTTTTGGATGACGATGGCCGGCTTGTCGCAGCGGCACAGAAGCCGCACACGCTGGTGGAGTTGCTGGAAGAGCATGGCGGCGCCATCAAAGAGGATTGCAGCGACGGGCTGCACGTCCGCCATCTCAGCGGACAGAAAACGGCCATGGAGGCGGTGGTACCGATCGCGGCGCAGTCCGCTGCTGGGGGCGGCCGGATCGGCACGGTACTGCTGGCGGCGGATTCCGAGCCGTTGGAGGTAGAACTCGGGGCCATGGCCGACCAGACCATCACGCTGACCAGTGCGATCGCGATTCTGGTGATCGCGTTGGGGTCGGTGGTGATACGGCATCTGGTAAGCCCGATTAACGAGTTGTCGAAGGCGTCCATCGATCTGGCGCAGAGGCACGAGTTCCATGAGGTCAAGCTGCACCGAAGAGACGAGCTCGGCAGGCTGAGCCAGGCGTTCAATCATATGGGTGACCGGCTGCTTCGGACACAGCGGGAGCTGCTCGAGCTGAACGCCGAGCTGGAGCAACGTGTAGCCCTGCGGACGTCTGAACTGGAGACGCGCAACAAGCAGCTGCGGCGGCTGGCCAGCAAGGATCCGTTGACGAGCCTGTATAACCGGCGCTCGTTCGGGGAGCTTTTGCGGCGCGAGATCGCCGAGGCCGAGCGGTACGAACGGGAACTGGCGTGCATGATGATCGACGTGGACAACTTCAAGCATGTCAACGATGTTCACGGACATCAGGCGGGCGACGAGGTGCTGCGACTGGTGGCTGAGCTGATCCGCAAGGAGATGCGCCAGAGTGACGTTACCGCCAGGTTCGGCGGCGATGAGTTCGTCGTCTTGCTGCCGCAATGTAACGCCCGCGAGGCCTTCCATCTGGCCAAGCGGATCCGCGAGCAGGCGCACAAGACGCTGCATCAATGGGGGCCGGAAGTGGCCCTGAGCATCGGAATTGCAGACCTGCGTCTGAGCAAGGCCAAGACAGGCGAGGCGCTGATCAAGGCCGCAGACAAGGCCCTTTACAAGGTCAAGGCGATGGGCAAGGACGGCATCGCGGCGGCAACGGGCGGCGAAACGGTACAGGCAGCGTAGGCTCTGGAGCGTACGTAATCAGTAGCGTGTCTTGGATCGAACAGACGCTGCCCGCAAGCGGGCAGGTTAAGTGCGGCCGGATCGCTCGGCATGATAATACGCTGCACCTCGATTCATCGTGCTCTACCCGGCCACGCAGAACCTGCCTGGAGGCGTTCTCCCGTGCTGGCCTCGGGGCGGGACGTGCTTACGCAGAGGCAGCAATCCTTCAACTGCCTTGAGAACTCACGCTCCGAGATGATCTCCATCGGCAAATCAGCACCCCCAGGCCGTGATACAGCCTGGGGGGTGCAAGTGCTGCCCAAAGCAGGTTCAGTTTGCCAGTAGGGGCCAACTACCATGGCCCTGCCCCGCAGGGCCGTGCCACCCAGTTACAGAGTCAGGCTAACGCTACACCTGAAGTCGAACAGCTCTACCGCACTGGGGACCGTTCTTTCTCAGGTATTCCAGCAGGCAACCAGACTCTGCAGGTCACTGACATTGACGAAGCCGTCGGCATTCAGATCGGCATCGGGGTTCCAATTACCGTAGAGCCCACTGTCATTGCTGCCCCAGGCACTGATGATGGCCTGGAGGTCACCGACGTTAACGTAACCGTCACCATTGATATCGCCGGCCTTATCGGAGGCCGCCGTGGTAGCCTGTACTACGTACTGCAGAGGCGAAGCGTGGCCGGCGGCGTCGTAGGCGATGATAGCGAAATCGTAAGTAGTATTGATTGCCAGGCCGGTCACGGTGAACTGTTCGGCAGTACCGGCAGGCTGAGGTGCCGACAGGCCAGTCACCTGGGTAGCAGCATTGAAGGCGGCCATGCTGTCGAGCGGATCGGTGCTGTAGCGCAGGTCGTAGCTGCTGGCGGTACCGACCATATAATCTTCGCCCGGGGCGGTCCAGGTGAGGGTGAGGCTGTGCCGCCCAATACTGCCGGGCAAGACCGCCAGATCACTGATCACCGAAGGCGGCGGGTCCATCGGAGGCGTCGTAACGCTGATCACATTGGACAACTCCGATATCTGATCGGTGGCATCGTAGGCCACGATCGCAAAGTTGTAGGTGATATTGGGAGCCAGGCCATTGACGGTAAACTGTTCGCCAGTACCGCCCGCCTGAGGCGACGGCAGGCCAGAAACGTGGGCTGCGCCGAGGAAGGAAGCCATGTCGGTGATCGGCAGGGTCGTATAGCGCAGGTCGTAACGGGCGGCCGTGCCATCCATGCCATCCTCGCCCGGGGCGGTCCAGACGAGCACAGCACTGTTTTGCTGGATGTTGATGGCGGCAAGATCCGTGATCTGGGCCGGCGGCGGGTCTGGAGCGACATTAACGGTGATAACGTTCGACAGGCCCGATGAGTTGTTGCCGTCGTCGTAGGCGACGATGGCGAGATAGTACGTACCCGGGGCCATATTGGTCAGGGTCAGTTGCTCCGGCGAGCCAGCCTCCTTGGGCGCATCCATGCCTGCAACGGGCGTGGCCGCGTTGAAGGAGGCCATGTCAGTAATCGGGCTCGTGCTGTAGCGAAGATCGTAGATGGCAGCGGCGCCGGCATCGGCATCATCGCCGGTCGCGGTCCAGGTAAGTGGCAGATTGGGCGTCTTGGCGGGCCCGGCAGCCAGATCGATGATCGGGTTCGGCGAGACGGGATCGTACGGGGCCGGGGTTACTTCCATCAGAATGGATGCGGTCCGGGGAACCTTCAGGCCTCCCGTAGTGATAGTAAAGGTAGTCGGGCTGTTGGCGGCATAGATCTCGAACTGCTTGTCGACGTCCCAGCTACCGTCGAACTCCTTCCACTTGTAGACGACGTGGACGCGGCCGCCGCTGGCCTGCAGTTCAGCGGGATTGTCGAAGGTCAACGTGATATGGTTAACGCCTTTGTCGAGATAGGCCATCGCGCCTTTGTTATGCTCGAAGGTGGTTACTACCACAAAGTTGCTGACACCGGCATCGGCCAGGGCAGTCGTCGCCTGAAACTGGAGTTTGATGTACCAAGTAGTCCACTTGGCGAAGACATTGGACCGCAGCGAGAAGTTCTCGACGTGCGTGGTTCCGACGGGGGCGTCATAGACCTGGGTCCAGCTCGTGCCATTGGTGGAGAAGTAAACCTTACAGACATCGCCACTGTGCAGTTTGACGAAGTCGCCGGTGAAGACGGCGTCGGTCAGGTAGAACGGGATCGAGATCTTGAAGATGGCTTCCCCCTGCGTGCCGACCGTGCTGGTGTGCAGGTCGGGGGTCAGGCCGTCCTCGTTATAGGCGGCAAGGCCGTGGCTGCCCGGCTCCAGCAGGGCGGTATAGCCCCCGTCGCGGAAGTCGGGGGCCAGAGTATCGGTACCATTGGACCAGCGGCGGTACGTGGCCTTGGTGGTGTGGATATAGGGGATTACCTGGCCATAGGGCTCCCAGTAAGGCCAGTTAACGCTGTCTTTCCAGTCATTCTGGCATTCGTGGTGGTAGGGAGGATCGAGACCAGGGTCGGAATCGGCGTTTGTGCGTGGATTCGGATGCTGGTTTTGCCAGGCCTCGCATGTCCGATCGAAAGACTGGCCAAAGCGCAGATCCATATTGCCGTTCCAGCGAGCGGTAGCCGAGCCGTTGCCGTAACTGCTCCAACCGTTGACCATTGTCTGATAGCCCGAAACGCCATCGCCGCACAGCAGGAAGCCGGGACAGGCGCGGCCATCCACCACAGCATGAGAAAGGATGGTGCTGTCGGCCTTCATCTGGGCGCAGCTGGCGACGGTCCGGGAGGTCGCCTTGTTGTAGACATACATGGTGGTCATGGTGTCGTAGGCATGCCAGGTATTATCGCCGTAACTGACTTCATAGATCCAGTGGCCCGGCAGGTTGATCTTGCGCGGACTGATGCCGGCAGCCGCGTTGACAATCGTACAGGCCTGGGATGCCTGGCGACCACAAAGGCTCCAGCCGAAGACGTTCTGATTATAGGTCGGATCGTTGATGTCGTTGCCCCCGAGGGCCGGCGGTTCGTCGGCCCAGTGATAGAGGCGGCGTTTCTGGTTGTTGTAAATATTGATGGCCTTATCCTCAGGAGAGGACGGGGGAATCACGCCACTGGTTGTGTAAGCGTTGACGTAGGTAGCGGCCATGGTATCAATGTTGTGGCAGTCAGCGACCCGGTCGTTGACCAGCCAGGGGTTGTGGACGACCACCGGAGAAGCAGGCGGCCGGGTGGCCACGGTGACGACATTGGACAGGTCGGAGACATTCGCCGGGGTCGAGGCATCGAGGGTCTTGACGGCGAAGTAATACACGGTGCCCGGGGAGAGCCCGGTAACGGTAAACTGCTCGGTTGCTCCCGGGGTACCGGGGGTCGGCTCGCCGGCAGCCTGTGTGGCGGCATCCCAAGTGGCCTCCTCGATAGGACTGGTTGCGTAGCGTACGTCATAGGCGCCGAGCCCGACGCCGCCGGACTCATCAGGGACCGTCCATGCGAGAGAGAGTTCCCTGGCACCAATCGCCTGGAAGCGCAGGTCGGTGATGGCTGAAGGCGTGGCAGCCATCAGCGAAGGCGTGGCCACGGCCAGCACGACGACAGACAGCGACATACAGAGCATACGTGTTTGCATCGCTTTTCCCCTGAAAGTGCATGGACCCCGAGCGCTGGAGGACACCGGGGAACCATGCGTATTGATCCATTTGTATGGTACCAAAATGATGCACCATTACCAGAAGATTTACTCCCAAGACGATGCTTTGCGTTAAGTATCCAGCCAGACAGAAGTTAGGAGAGGGCCTGCCTGTCTTCACAAGCCAACAGCGTCCGGGGCCCTGTCGGCAGCGGCCAGGCAGCCTCAAACCGCGGGTCCCTGTCGTAGCACTTGCCGGCACGATACGCACTCCTTGTGACTTGCGGCCGGCAGAGCGCCAGGGTCAGGATCGGGCGGACGAAAAGACATTTGCGATCAGAATGGCTGGCCGCACGGCCAACCGACACAAAAAAGCCGGACAAGAACGCGACCCGTCGCGAAGACGTATACAATCTGGTGCTCGGACGAAACTGTATGGCCGGTAGCATATTGTGATGATTCGGCGAAACTTTTTGCCGCAGCGTGCATATACAATTGGGTAAGTCATTCCTGAAGGAGAGAAGAACATGACGACGCGCAAGAGGTTCCTGGCAGTCACTGGATCGCTGATGGCGTTGGCGCTGCTGATCGGTCCGACCGGCCAGGTGTACGGGCAGGTCGACGAACGGACGCAGGCCGAACCGGGGCAAGAAAAGCCTGCACCTGCGGTCACAGCAAGGCAAAAGAGTCTCCTGAATGAGATCAGCAACGCGATTCACACGGTGGCTGCCAGCGCCGAGCAGAGCGTCGTGCATATCGAGGTGATCGAAGGCACGAAATCGCAGGAGAAGTCGGGGCGGTCGGACCGCAACAAAGGGGATGATCAGGACCAGGGTGACAGCGCGGACAAAAGGCCGAGCCCTCACAACTTCGACCAGTTACCGCCGGACATTCAGGACCAGCTTCGACGGTTCTTTGGCGGGCAGGTGCCCAAGTTCTTCGAGCAGCCGGGCCCGTCGGAGCCGATGCCGCGGCGTGGCCTTGGCAGCGGGATCATTTATGACAACGAAGGACACATCCTGACGAACAACCACGTCGTGCAAGGGGCCACGAACATCCGCGTAAAGACAACGACCGGCCGCAGCCTGGTGGCAGAGGTGGTCGGGACGGATCCGCTGACGGACGTGGCAGTGATCAAGGTCAAGGAAGACGGGCTGAAGCCGGCGCAGTTCGGTAACTCCTCGAAGATGCGGATCGGCGATCTGGTGCTGGCCCTGGGCAATCCGTTCGGGCTGGACTACAGCGTGACGCTGGGGATTATCAGCGCCAAGGGGCGAAGCGGGCTGCAGCTGGGCAATATCTATTATCAGAACTTCCTGCAGACCGACGCGGCGATCAACCCCGGCAATTCGGGCGGGCCGCTGGTGAACATGAACGGGCAGGTTATCGGGATGAGCACGGCGATTGCCACACAGACGGGGCAATATGCAGGCGTAGGCTTCGCCATCCCGATCGACATGGCCAGGAAGATCGCGAACATTCTGATCGCCAAGGGCAAGGTGACGCGCGGATGGCTGGGCGTGTCGATCCAGAACCTCAAGCCGGGGATGGCGCAGTCGTTCAACTTCCCGGAAGGCAAGGAGGGCGTGCTGGTTGAGGACGTCAAGCCGGATTCGCCGGCAGCGGATGCGGGTTTCGAGGCCGGCGACATCATCATGGGCATTGACGGCAAGCCGGTCCGCAATGCGATTCAGTTGCAGACAGCGGTGACCCTGACGGCGCCCGGCACGGAGGTGACCTTTAACGTCTGGCGCGACGGCAAGGAAATGAAACTGAAGACAAAGCTGGGTGAGCTGAAGGAAAGCTACCTGCGAAGCCTGACGGGCGAGGAAGAGGAAGGGCCGTCAGGTGCACCACGGCGCCACACGTCCGAGGAACTGGGCATTACGTACGTGACGCCGACGAAGGATCTGGCCAAACAATACAACTGGTCGCGAACGCCGGAGGGGGCCATGGTAGTCAAGGTCAGCCCGGCCGGCGAAGCCGCGAACCTGATGATCCGTCCAGGCGACGTGATCGAGTCGGTGAACAACGAGAAGATCTCGTCGGCTTCGGACCTGAGGGACGCACTGGAGAAGGTCTCCAAGGAGGAGGGCTTCCGGATGTACGTCCGCGGACCGCGGCTGGGCGGACGGTATGTCTACGTCCAAAGACAATAGCCGGGGGCGGATAACCCGCTGGTCGTGTGACAGTTTGCGTGATGCAGTGAATCCGGCCGTGACCGCGTACGTAGCGTGTTCACGGCCGGTTCTTTTGCGCGGGGAGCAATCCGATCTACGTACCTGGGATTTGTCCGCGTAGGGATCCTTCCCTTCGTTCAGGATGACAGATGAAAGGTCGGGCGGCGTGATCAGATCCAATCTGTCTCTATGACAGGCTGCTTTCGTTACACAGACGTCGCTCGAGGGGGGCTTCTTCGGGCTGGCGATGCCAGATGACCCAATCGACCGGTACTTCATGGCGGCAGAGGAAGCAATTGGGGCGTTGCAGGGCGGCCTGGAGGCGACGCAGGTAAACGAGGCGCGGGATCTCGACAGCACCGTAGAGCTCCAGGTGCGGCGTGAGCCACTGGACGTCGAGCAGGTCGTACCGGGCATGGCGACAACGTTCGATCAGCCAGAGAAGGGCGTGTTTGCTGGCGCCGCTGACGGTATGAAACATTGACTCGCCGAAGAAGACCGAACCGAGCGACACGCCATACAGACCGCCGACAAGCCGACGTCCTTGCCAGGCCTCGACGCTGTGGGCGTAGCCGACAGTCGCGGAGCAGGCAATAGGCCTCCATGATCTCGGGGCTGATCCAGCTACCTTCGGGACGACGGGAGCATGCGTCTATCACCTGTTCGAAGGCGGAGTCTACCCTGATGACAAAGGGGCTGCGGCTGAGGAAAGCGATGGCGGAGCGAGGCGGCTGAACAAGGTCGGGGAAGATGACCGCGCGGGGATCAGGACTGAACCAGTAGATCTCGCCGGGACGCTCGGCCATGGGAAACAGGCCGCTGGCGTATGCACGGAGGAGTATATTGGGCTGCAACAATGGGTGCATGATGGCCAATCTTCGGGACACTCCGTATCTTCATTCGACCTCATCACGGTCAAATGGCTATTCTAGCGGTTGGATTCATTTTGCGTATCATGTTAGCCTGCCCGCGATCGAAGCGGCGGGGTTTTGTCGCCGGATCCGGATTTGCCGCAGGGCAGAGCGAGATCCTGGCGAACGATGTGCACACGGAGAATCACTGAGTGTCTGTTCGACGCAAAGCAGTCATGACGTTGCTGTTAGCGGCCGGCGCGATATCAGTCGTGGTGGCTGCGATCTGGCTGAGTGCCGGCGGCGCCAGCGCAACGCCAGCCAATCCGGACTTTACGGACTGAATGGGAGCCCGCCCAAGGTAACCTTTGCCGAAGGTGCCAGCAGCGGAAACAAAGGGCTGGATCAATTCGTGCACCACTTCGTGGAGTCTGCGTCTGAAGGGCGATTACGACCAGTTCCGACTGTGCTGGACGGCGTACAGCCCGCCGATCAGCAGCTCGCGGTTCTGCGCGGCGTGGGACAAGGCGGAACACATCGTCATCACACAGATCGCGCCGGCACCGGGCAAGGCAGGCAAGAAGGTGTATGTCGTTACGGCGTCGGTAACGCTGAGCCCGAAACATCCGGGCAGCGAGGCTGAACACCGGGACGTCATGCTGCTCGTGCAGTGGGAAGACGGTCACTGGGTGATCGCACCGGCTCCCCGTGCCAAGACCAATGAGCAGATGGACATGCAGGCGACAGCGACAGCGGCAGCCAGCGAACCGATGGCTGATTCCGCACCGTAGACAAAGTGCACTGCCTTTTTTCAAATCGCAGCAAGCATTAACGCCAATACCGTGCGGGCGTTCGGACTTTTTCGTCCGTCACTTTGTCCAGTGCCTCATTTGCGCCAATGATATGGCTACAGGGTTATTGGAGGCGCGCCATGATCCGTGCAAACGACAAGACCAGGACAGGAAATCGTCTGTCAATGCCAAGGCAAAACGGCCCGGCAAGACAGGCAGAAAGACGACGTCGCCCGCGAAGGCCGAACAGGTTCGGCTTGACGAGGACGTCAAGCGCAAGAAGAACTGGAAGCGATGGGGGCCCTATCTGGCTGAGCGTCAATGGGGTACGGTTCGGGAGGATTATTCGGCGGATGGTTCGTGCTGGCGGTATCTGCCGCACGATCATGCCCGCAGCAGGACCTATCGCTGGGGGGAGGATGGGCTGCTGGGGCTGACCGACCGCGAATGCCGGCTGTGTTTTGCGCTGGCGTTGTGGAACGAGCGGGACCCGATCCTCAAGGAACGTCTGTTCGGCTTGAGCAACAAGGAGGGCAACCACGGCGAGGATGTCAAGGAGGCATATTTCTACCTCGACAGTACGCCGACGCACTCGTATATGAAGGCCCTGTACAAGTATCCACAGGCAGCGTTTCCGTATGAGCAGCTGCTGGAGGAGAACGGGCGACGCGGCGTGGAAGAGCCGGAGTATGAGATCACCGATACGGGCGTCTTTGCGGAAAACAGGTATTTCGATGTTTTTGCCGAATACGCCAAGGGGTCGCCCAACGATATTCTCATTCGGATCACCGTGGCCAACCGCGGGCCGGAGACGGCCGCACTGCATCTGCTGCCGACGCTGTGGTTCCGCAACACGTGGACTGCCGGTTGCAGGCACGAAGGCTGCTGGGAAAAGCCCAGTATCCGACGGGTGAGCGATACCAGCGTTCAGGCGGACCACGAAACACTCGGGCGGTTTTATCTTGAGGCGGAGCCGACGGGTGGCCAGAAACCGCACCTGCTGTTCACCGAAAACGAGACGAACAACCTGCGACTGTTCGACGCAGCCAACGCAAGCAACTTCGTGAAGGACTCATTCCACCAGTACCTGGTCGAAGGCAAAGAACTGGCGGTCAACAGTGAGGGGACCGGTACGAAGGCGGCAGCGCATTACCAGCTTGAGATCCCGGCCGGCGAAGAGGTCACGGTCCGGCTGCGCCTTTTTGCGGAAGGCGAGTCGCCGCGGTCGCCGTTCGGCAGGGGGTTTGACCAGGTCTTCAAGGCCCGCACGGCCGAGGCCGACGCGTTCTACGAGCAGGCCATTCCGCAGGCGCTGACCGACGAGCAGAAGAATGTCAGCAGGCAGGCCTACGCGGGGTTGCTCTGGAACAAGCAATTCTATCATTACGTCGTCAAGGACTGGCTGGACGGCGATCCGGGCGAGCCGGCGCCACCGCCGCAACGAGCGAACGGGCGGAATAACGACTGGACGCATCTGTATGCCCGGGATGTCTTGTCGATGCCGGACAAGTGGGAGTATCCGTGGTTTGCGGCGTGGGACCTGGCATTTCACATGATCGCCTTCGCACGGATCGATCCGGACTTCGCCAAACACCAGCTTGGTGCTCTTGCTGCGAGAGTGGTACCAGCACCCCAATGGCGAGATGCCGGCGTACGAATTCAACTTTGATGACGTCAACCCGCCGGTGCATGCGTGGGCGTGCTGGCGGGTGTACAAGATGACCGGGCCGCGGGGCAAGCGGGATGTCGATTTCCTGGAACGTGCATTCCAGAAATTAATGATGACTTTCGCCTGGTGGGTCAACCGCAAGGACATAGCGGGCAAACACGTCTTCGCCGGCGGCTTTCTGGGGCTGGACAACATCGGCGTGTTTGACCGTTCCAAACCGATCGCCGGTGCGGACGGCTACATGGAGCAGGCGGACGGGACGGCGTGGATGGCGTTCTTCTGCGGCACGATGCTGTCGATGGCACTGGAGCTGGCCAGCCATGACCCGGTCTATGAGGATGTGGCCAGCAAGTTCTTCGAGCACTTCGTTCATATCACCGACGCCATCAACAGCCTGGGCGGAACCGGGCTGTGGGACGAACAGGATGGTTTCTATTACGATCAGATCCACCACAAGGACCACACGCAGCAACTGCGCGTACGCAGCCTGGTCGGGCTGATCCCGCTGTTGGCGGTCGAAGTGATCGACTCGAAGGCGATGGAGAAGTTCCGCGGCTTCGCCAAGCGGATGAACTGGTTCCTGGAGAACCGCCAGGACCTGTCGCGCCACATCTCGTACATGGTCAAGGGCAAGGCGAACGGCCAGCGGCGGTATCTGCTGGCGATTCCGTCGCGGCAACGGCTGGAACGGGTGCTGGGTTACATGCTCGACGAAGCGGAGTTTCTGTCGCCCTATGGCATCCGGTCGCTGTCGCGGATCTACAAGGACAACCCTTATGTTTTGAAGCGCAAACGGCGGAAGACACGAAGTGACGTACGAGCCGGCGGAATCGACGACCGCGGATGTTCGGCGGCAATTCGAACTGGCGCGGGCCCGTGTGGTTCCCGGTGAACTATCTGCTGATCGAGGCGCTGCAGCGATATCATCACTTCTATGGCGATGACTTCCAGGTGGAATGCCCGACGGGATCGGGGCAGCGAATGTCTCTGAACGACGTCGCAGCGGACCTATCCAGCCGACTGATGCGGATCTTCCTGCCCGATACGGAGGGGCTGCGGCCGGCACTGGCACAGGTACCGTGTTTTGCGAACGATCCGCACTGGCATGACCTGATGTGGTTCTTTGAATGCTTCGACGGAGATACCGGCCGGGGAGTCGGCGCGAATCATCAGACCGGCTGGACGGCGCTGGTGGCACGGATTCTCGAGGACAGCCGGCGAGCCAAGACATGCGAAGAGGCCCTGGAAACGCGGCCCAGTTGGCGTGCCGAGAAAGAGAAGCGACAGCCGGCGCGACCCAAACAGGCCAGGACGACGGCCAAGAGGGAGACAAAGCCCCAGGCCAAGAAGCCGCAAGGCAAGCAAAAGGGACGCCGGAAGCAGCCTGCCAGGGCAGGCCGATAGACAACAAAGCCCCTTGCCTGCGCAATGAGCAGGCAAGGGGCTTACGAAATCCTGTTTGCGGCTGTCATTCTGAACAGAGCGAGGGACCTCCTGCGCGACAGACGCCGAGATCCTGCACATCACTCCGAACAGCATGGTTCGCTACGCTAGAATTCCAGCCGTGCCGTCTGCAGCCGTTCCTCGATTTGCCCAAGCACCCGCTTCTCCTGTTCAGGGCCGCTGGCGCTGAAGGTCACGCTGAAGCGGACATATGCACCCGCGTCATCCCAGGGAACGGTGCTGATCAGCCGGTCGGTGATAAGCCACTGGCTGAAATCCTCGGCGTTGTCGAACGTGACCCGCCGGCCGTCCTTGCTGGTGGCCGCCTTCGGGCACTGGACGTAGAGGAAAAACGAGCCCCTGGGCTTCTTGGCAGCGAAGCCGAACTTGTTAAGCACGGCGACCAGGCCATCCATCCGCCGGCTGTACTTGGCGGCGATCTGTTCGGTGATTTCCGGACGGTCGAGCGAATGCGGCACAGGCCTCCTGGATCGCCAGGAACTGGCCCGAATCGGTATTGTCCTTGACGTCGGCATAGGCCTTGACGATCAACGGATTGCCGGCGACGAAGCCCAGACGCCAGCCGGTCATATTGAAGCCCTTGCTCATCGAATGGAGTTCGACGCCGACATCCATCGCGCCGGGCGTAGCCAGGAACGAGCGCGGCTTGCCGTCGAAGACCAGGGCGGCGTAGGCGGCGTCGTGTATGACGACAATATTGTTCTGTTTGGCGAAGGCGACGACCTTGGCGAAAAACTCAGGCGTCGCGGAAGCACCCGTCGGATTGTTCGGGTAATTGATAACGAGCGTTTTGGCCTTGGCCAGCACGTCCGCCGGGATGCTGTCGAGGTCCGGCAGAAAGCCGTTCTTCTCCAGCAGCGGCAGGTTGTGGACGGTACCGCCGTAATACCTGGCATGCGTGCCGAAGACCGGGTAGCCGGGAATGGTCATCAGGGCGACATCGCCGGGATTGATGAAGCAGGCCGGCAGGATCGAGACCGCCGCCTTCGAGCCGATCGAATGGCACACCATGGTGTCCGGATCGATGCCCTCGACGCCGCAGACGTTCTGGAGCCAGCGGACCGCGGCCTCCCTGTAGAGTTGGCCGCCGTTGTCGGCGTAGCCGCGGTTTTCCGGCTTTTTCGCTGCTTCGCAGAGGGCATTGACGCTCTCCGGGAAGGCCATCTCGTCGGGTTCGCCGACGCCCATGTCGATCAGTTCGGCGCCCGGGTTGGCTGCCAGCGCCGCCCGCTTCGCGCGCTTGATCTTCTCGAACTTGTATATGGCTGTACCCTTGCCGTAGCCGGCGCCGCCGATTCGTTCTGCAAACAGGTTCTGGATATAACTTTCGCCCATGGGTATCCTCGCTTCGATTGATACACTTGCCGACAAAGGCGGCGATTGTACGGCAAGCCGGGCGGAGGGGTCAAATGCCGTGCCGTGTACAGATTGCGCGATCGCATGCAGGCTGCTTCTGAGCAATCACACTGCAAGGCAAGTTGCCGGTCGGGCTTATGCAGAGTTTCTGAAACTCATACTCACGACCTATTGTGCAATGGCGGTAACGAGTGCGGTTCTGCCCTCTGGAGGAACACCTGAGTATGGCGAACACGCTTACAGCAGGATCTGCTGCCCGTGGTCGTGGGACTTGTTGCCATAAAGGCCTCATGTGTGTCGGGCACGGGCGCATCAGGCTCCGGCGGCAGCTCCGGCGAGATGCTTTGCAGAGGTTTAGTGCAGACCGGGGGAAGATTCGGCCGTATAGATCGGCGTATTGCCAAGTTGAGGGCTAAGATTCAAGTGAAGTATCGCCGGGTGTGGGGGCTGTTCCGTATATTCCCCGGTTCCATCGTCCGGCAATCTGTTCATCGAACCTGGCACGAAGGCCACTATCAGTCGCTAGTCTCGCAATAGGGTTCAGCGTGCGCCCTGCGATGGAAAGGTCGGGCTTCATGGCCGGTCAGACGAAGATCGCTTCATGGCGGATAGACGACTGCGACGGGCAGGGAGCAGTGGCGACCCAGGAGGCGTGCCTGAGGGTCGTCTTGCAGACGGCCGTGATGGACTGGAATACCTTGGCAGCGATTCTGAATGAGGTCAGCGGGATCCTGCTGCCGGGTATCAAACGGCTCCTGCTGGACTTTACAGATGTAGCGGAACTTCGTGGCCCCTGGGGCAGTCACTTTGCCGTGGCACTGAAGTTCTACTGGGACAGCGGCATTCGCATCAAGATGGTCGGCCTTCGGGGTCAGCCGCTGGCGCTGGCGCGATCGTTCTCCGGATGCCGGCTTCTGTCGGAAGTAGTGGACATGGCCTAGGCCCCGCTCAGCCGTCGTACCGACTGTATCGCTGCACGGCCCACATCAGTTCGCGAAGACGGTCCAAGGTCGTGCCGGCCGAGACCGAACCGGCGGTCGTGACGAACAGGCCGCCGTCACCACCCACGGCCTCGAAGTCACGCTTGACCTCGGCGACGACCTCCTCAAACGAACCGTTCCGCAAGGTCATCGGCGCAATCTGCCCCTCGATCTCCGTACGCGGCATGGCGGCGCGGATCACCTGTGCGGGGATGGTGGGGCCCGAGATTGACGGCGTGAAAATTCAGTCGGGCTAGGATCGGCAGCAGGTGGCGCATCTCGCTGTCGGAGTGCTGGCGGCGGGAGTCCTGGGGAGCCGGAGCAAAGGTTTCGAAGACCTTCTTCATCACGGGGTAGCAGAATTGCTCGTACAGGTCCGGCGAGAACAGACAGCAGTTGTCATCCAGCCAGCCGTAGCCCCGGAAAGTAGCGTTTCTCTCGCACTCGACGATCCGCTGGTAACGAACCAGCACGTCGCCCAGCAGTTCGTAGAACCGGCCGACATCCACGGGCCGGTCGATCAGCCAATACATCAGGTTCATCGTGCCGCACACGCTGGTGCCGATAGTAGCCGGGCCCCGACTGCCCGGACGGCGAACCGGTCGGGTGCCATCGGCTTCGGCTGGCTCGGGGAGGATCGTCCCGCCGTTGGAGAACATCAGGTCGCGCAGGGCCTTGTCGTCCAGCCGCTCGATCCGGCTGCAAAGGGCCCGCAGGTCCTCGATGGTCTCGACGCCGGGTTCCAGCCAGGGCGTTCCGCCCTCGGTCAGTTCGAAGCGGGCCCCGAAGACCTCTTCGATCCGCAGGATCGGCTTGGGCTGGACGGTCTCGGCGAAGGGTCGGAGGCCAATCGCGGCCTGGCAACGGTCGTTGCACTGACGGTTTACCGTCGCGCGATATTCCGGGTCGCCGTAGTAGCGGACCGTCGAGGGGACGCGCATTTCCTCCAGCAGCCAGTGGTCATCAACCGGCAGGGCAAGAGGGGCGCGGGGCTTGTCCGTGCGGAACGGCCTGTTGGTACAAAGGTCGTTTTCCGCCCAGAACGCCAAGGCATCCAGTGCAACGGGCATACTCAGGATCTCCCTGCCTGAAAGGCAAAGATGGTGATATTACCAAGGCGACAGTCGTTTGTCGCCCATATGATAAAGTGCGGAGGCGGGCGGAGTTGTTCGCGGCGGCCCCGCATCCCAGATCCCTTGCTTCGGTAGAATTGGTAGACTACCGATATAGGCTATGTCGCCGATACTGGATCGCCGGCGGCGGAGGAGCAGGAATGCGGCAACTTCTTGTGTGGGCATCGATTGCGGCCTTGCTGGCATGCAACACGGCTTGGGGCCAGACAGAAGACAAGGCGGACGAGTCTGGATCCGATGCGGTCTCGAGCATGTGGAACCCCGAGATGATGATCAATCGCAGCGTGCGGCAGGCCACGCGGCGATACAACCTGACGCCGGACCAGGCCGAACTTGCCAGGAAGATGACCACCGAAGGCGTCAACCAGTTCCTCGACAAGCACGAGACGGAGATCCGCACCCTGTTGGCGCAGGCAATGCGATATCGCATGTCGGGCAAGGCTCCAACACCCGAAGAAGCGAAGACCTGGGCACTGAAAGCCCGCCCGCTCTTTGAACAGGCCAAGAAGGCGATCCTCGACGGCAACCAGCAGTTTCGCGGATGCCTGTCCGAAGACCAGCTCAAGACGTTCGACAAGGACCAGGTGACGATGAAGCGGCAGCTGAGCATTACCGACAGCACGCTGAATCGCTGGTCCGAGGGCAATTTCGACCCGGTGCGTGACTGGGCCGGCGCACGCCAGAGGCCGACGCAGACGACCCGCCAGTATTATCCCGAGCTGGACCGTTTCGAGCGGTACGCGCGGCGGTTCATCGAGAATTACAAGCTTGAAGAGCCGCAGGCCAACCAGGTGCTGGCGATCGCGTCGGAGAGCCGCCGCCGCGCGGAGGAATACTGGCTGAGTCACAAGACCGAGATCACGGATGCCCGCAGCCGCGTGCAGGAGCTGTCGCGGGATTCCAGGAAACGCCCGCAATACCTGGAGGCCACCCGGCAGCTGAGCCAGCTGAACAAGCCTGTCAACGAGCTGTTCACGGAGATGCACGACCGCCTGGACCAGGTTCCCACCGAGGCACAGCGAAAGGCCTATGACAAGACGGTTGAAGCACGTCGCGCGGCTTGGCGCGAGCGGATGCACCAGGACAGCCCGAACAAGACAGCGGTCAGCTCCACGAGCCAGAAGGCCGCCAGCCAGCCGGCCGCCAGCCAGGTCCTTGTCAGACGTCGCGGCCCTGCAACACGGTCGGTCGCGACCCGGCGAACCACAACACGTTGGGCCACCCGGCCGGCCGACAGGACCCTGACCCGATCGCACGCCCCGAGCAGCCAGCCGATCCGTCGAGCGATTGACTGAGAGCTGGTTCTGGCAGGAATCCGACAAATCTGTGAATACCCTCTTCGCCCACCTTCCACGCGATTGCGGACTCAGATGTTAGGTCAGCAGCGAGGTCGCGCGAGTGCAGCGCCGGCCGCATCAAAGCGTTCGGATGCGATGTCTGGAATTTGACAGGGTGCCACGCGATCTGTAGCATCAAGATCCCATACGGGAAGTTGATGCCTGCTAACGAAAAGAGTCTTCCAGTGACAGCCGTTGCCGTAATCCCTGCCAGGTATGCCTCTACGCGGCTACCCGGGAAGCCGTTATTGAACCGCACGGGCAAGTATCTGATTCAGCACGTGTACGAGCGGGTCAGCCGGGCCAGCCAGTTGAGCAAGGTCATTGTCGCTACCGACGACCGCCGGATCTTCGAGGCGGTCGAGTCATTTGGGGGTTGCGCGATGATGACCCGGACGGATCACGCATCGGGGACCGACCGGGCGGCAGAGGTTGCCTCCCAGATGAATACCGACATCGTCGTCAACGTCCAGGGCGACGAGCCGGAGATCGAACCTGCGGACATCGACCAGCTCATCACGCTGCTGGCTGGACGCACGGACTGCGACATGGCGACACTTGCCTGTCCGCTGCCGGCAGAGGTCGACCCGGCGGACCCCAACGCCGTCAAGGTGGTAGTGGACTGCACGGGCCGGGCCATATACTTCTCCAGATGTCCGATACCGTTCCCGAGGGACGGTGGCCTGACCGAGAAGCGGGGACAGTTCCTGCTGCACATCGGGATTTACGCCTACCGGCGTGATTTCCTGCTGGGGCTTTCGAAGTGGCCTGTCGGACGACTGGAGCAGATCGAACGACTCGAGCAGCTGCGGGTACTGGAACGCGGCGGAGCCATTGCGGTGGGGATGGTGGAGCGAGCCGCGGTGGGCATCGATACGCCGGCGGACTACGAGTGTTTCGTCGAGAGAATGCGGACCGTGATGGGCACCAAGGCCTGACGGTCCGTTGCTGCTGATATAAAGATACATAGAAATAGGGATATAGAGCCGGATCGGAGGTAGATCGTGGACGCAGAGAAACTGTTGGCTTCCATTTCGGATGCGTCAGCTGAGACGGAGCTGTACACACCAATGCCGGCAGGGTACGTCCCTGGAAAGACCAAGTTCGTCATCATCTTCGGCACGGTGATGAGCGGGCTGGGCAAGGGCATCTTCAGCTCCAGCCTTGCACGGTGCCTGAAGGACAAGGGCCTGTCCGTCGCCCCGATCAAACTCGAAGGTTATCTGAACATCGACGCCGGCACGCTCAACCCCTACCGCCACGGCGAGGTATTCGTCCTCGACGACGGCATGGAAACGGACATGGACCTGGGCACCTACGAGCGGATGCTCGACCAGGACCTGACCCGGGCACACTTCGCCACCAGCGGCCAGATCTTCACCCGCGTGCTCAAGAAGGAACGCAAGGGCAGCTACCTCGGCCGGGACGTGCAGATGATCCCGCATGTGACCGGCGAGGTGAAGTGCAAGCTCCGCGAGCTGGCGGTAGCGACGCAGGCGGACGTCGTCTTCGTGGAGATCGGCGGCACGGTGGGCGACTTGGAGAACGCCTATTACATCGAGGCGATGCGGGAACTGGCGTTCGAGGAAGGACCCGGCTCGTGTTGCTTCGTCTCGCTTACCTACATCCTGGAGCCGCGAACCCTGGGCGAGCAGAAGTCCAAGGCGGCCCAGTTGGGCATCCGCCGGCTGATGGCCGCCGGGATTCAGCCGAACATCATCGCCTGCCGCGCCCACAACCCCGTCACGCGCAAAGTCCGCGAGAAGATGGCGGTCTACTGCAACGTCCCGCTGGACCGGGTCTTCAGCATGCACGACAGCGAAAGCGTCTACCTGATCCCCGAGATGATCCGCGGGGCCGGGCTGGACTCAGCGGTGATCAATCTGCTGAAACTCAGCAACCGGGTGAACACCGAGAGCGAATCGTCATCGCGGCAGGCGTGGCTGGGATACGTGAACCGGTTGCGGACGGGCGTCGCGCCGGTCAACATCGGCATCACCGGCAAGTACACCGCCCTTCGCGACAGCTACGCCAGTATCATCCACGCCCTGGAGCACGCAGGCGCGGCGACCGGCTCGAAGGTCAACATCTCCTGGATCGACACGACTGAGATCACCGAGAAGAACGCCGAAGAGATGCTCACGGACGTGCACGGCGTGATCGTGCCGGGCGGCTTCGGCGTCCGCGGGGCTGAAGGCAAGATCGCCTCGATTCACCAGTGCCGAACGCAGGGCATTCCGTACCTCGGGCTGTGCTATGGCTTCCAGCTGGCGGTGGTGGAGTTTGCCAGGAACGTCGCCGGGCTCGACGGCGCCAACACGACCGAGATCGATCCGGACTGCGTGCACCCGGTGATCGACATCCTGCCGGACCAGAAGAAGATCGAGGGTCTCGGCGGCAATATGCGGCTGGGCGGCTATGACATGGCGATCACGCCCGGTTCAATGGCATCGGAGCTGTTCGGAGGGGCAGAGATGCTCCGGCTGCGGTTCCGCCATCGCTACGAGGTGGACCCGCGCTACATCGAACAACTGGAAAAGGCGGGCATGGTCTTTTCGGGCCGGTCGCCGAAGTACCCGATCATGCAGAT
This sequence comes from uncultured Planctomycetota bacterium, assembly GCA_963787325.1. Classification (GTDB taxonomy): domain Bacteria; phylum Planctomycetota; class Phycisphaerae; order UBA1845; family JANYLN01; genus CAWBCK01. Next base: position 1,636,562 of record CAWBCK010000005.1, on the reverse strand, counting down.
CCTGGAACTGCCGCGCAAGACGCACCCGTACTTCATCGGCACGCAGGCGCACCCGGAGTTCACGAGTCGGCCCCTGACGCCCGATCCTCTGTTCGTGGGGCTGGTGCGTGCGGCCCTGAACAGGGCATATCCTGAGAACCTGCCGGAAAGCGTGCAGAGGGCCCTGCAGGAGCTGGAAGCGACGAAGCGTCCGCTGGCCAACCAGAACTGCCCACAGCAGAACCGCCAGCCGGCAACAGCGGGGTAAGATCCCGGATTGCTTTGGGATCGGCTGCCCTTCCCGAGGCTGCGGCGGGATCAGATCCGCATCTCGGTCAGGCGCGGCTCCAAAACGCCCCATTCGTTCAGTTGCCTGCGAATCTGATCGGCGGTCTGGCAATCGCAACGCACCTCGACATCGACCGGATTGCTCACCATGGGAAGCCGCCACAACTTGGGGGCCTGCACTCGACACCAATAGCGACATTCGCGGGCACTGCGGTCGAGGGGGTCGAACCGCACACGCCATCGCCACCACCGCTTGATGGTCGCCGGACCGAATCCCTCCCGCTGGGCGAATCCGTCGCGGAACAGTCGGACCTGGACGGGCGGCAGTCCTTCGCTGGACAACTCTCTGCGACGCCAGATGCCAAGAATGACCCCGATCACCATCATCGCAGTGGGCGCCAGCATCGGCAGGAACAGGGGAACCAACAGCAGTAATACCTGTCGAGAAGAGAAAGCCATCTTCATGGCATCCATGTAGAGCCAGATCACCCCGGAGGTCAACAGGCCTGCCGGAAACAGAATGCAACCCATCCTGCTGGCCGTCCATCTGCGGTTGGCCAGGGTCGCCCTATGGCCGAAGCCCCATCCGTACAGGACGATCATGTCCGCGTTGTAGGCGAACCCGCATTCCGGGCACAGTCCTTCTTCAGGCAGTCCTGTCAGCAGGTAGCCACATTCCGGACACCGATCGAGACAAGGCGACCTCCAACCTTCGCTGTGACTGTCGGAAGTTTGTGTCATGGTCTGGCCAGATTATACGAGGAGATGGTCCACTGGACTATCCATCATGCAGGCGCAACGAATTGACGCGCGATTATTGCCCCCAGATGCCCAAGCGACTACGCTGTTCTTAGTAATCAGAACTGCCCGCAACGGACGGGCCTTGCATGAGGGAGAGGCGACGTGGCCCGACAAATCGTTGAACCATCGCGGACTATTCCTGTTGCACTTGAGGCGGATGTGGTCGTTGCGGGCGGCGGGCCCGGAGGCCTTTGCGCAGCCGTTGCCGCGGCTCGCAACGGGGCGAAGGTCGCCCTGATCGAGCGTTACGGCTTTCTGGGCGGCATGGCGACGACCGCCCTGGTCAACCCGTTCATGCAGTTCTACCTCGACGACAAACCCCTGACCCGCGGCATCTTCGAGGAGTGGGTCGACGGCATGCGCCGCCGGGGCGGCTATACCGACCGCGGCGCGTACAGCCACAATATTATCGACGCGGAGGCCGCCAAGGCCTCGGCACTGGAGATCGTGCTCAAGGCCGGCGTGGAGCTGATGTTGCACGCCTTCACCGACAACGTGCTGCTGGACGAGTCCGGGACGCGGATCGAATGCCTGTGCCTGGCGGCCAAGAAGCGGATCGCCGCCGCGGGTAAGCTCTTCATCGACGCGACGGGCGACGCGGACGTGGCCTATCTGGCGGGTGTGCCGTGCGACGTCGGCCGCGACGAAGACCACGCCGTTCAGCCGATGACCCTGTGCTTCCGGATGCGAGGCGTCGACTGGTCCAAGCTGCCGCCGTCGCGTGACAAAGACGCTCGCGCGGCCCTGAACCGTCTCTACGATCAGGCGAAGGAACGCGGCGTCATCCGATGCCCGCGAGAAAACATCCTGTACTTCCAGTGTGTCCGCGATGACGAGATCCACTTCAACCAGACGCGGGTGACGGGCCGCAACGCCACGGACCCGTTCGACCTGACGGCCGCCGAGATCGACGCCCGCGAACAGGTCGAGAAGTTCGCCGCCTGGCTGCGCAGTGAAGTACCGGGATTCGAAAACGCGTATCTGAGCGAGACCGCCCCGCAGATCGGCGTGCGGGAGACCCGACGGATTCGCGGGCTTTACACGCTTACCGGTGAGGACGTGCTGGCAGCACAGAAGTTCCCGGACGGCATCGCCCGCACGGATTACCCGATCGATATCCACAACCCGACGGGCGGCGGCACTGTTATCCGGCACCTGCCCGAAGGCGAATGGTACGAGATTCCGTATCGCTGCCTGGTACCCCAGAAGATTGGAAACCTGCTGGTCGCGGGCCGGCCGATCTCTGCCGACCATGTCGCCCATTCGAGCCTGCGGGTGATGCCGATGGCAGCGGGTATCGGTGAAGCGGCCGGCACGGCTGCCGCGATGTGCCTCAAGAAGGGCTGCCGACCGGCGGAGTTGGACGGCCGGCAGCTGGTAGACCAGCTGATCGAGCAGGGTCAGCCTCTGGCCAGGTAGTCGCTTACTCCGACTTGATGGCCGGCTTGGGTTGGCGGCGGAGCTGCTTCTGCATACGCTCCTGCACGCCTTCCTGCGCCTGGCGAGTCAGGTCCTCAATCGAGTACTCTTTCGCCGACTTGGCCTTGGGCTTGTCAGCCAGATGGGTCTTGCGGTATTGCTCGATGTCCTTGGGCGGCGGAAAGATCTTGTCCATCTCCTCAGCCACACCGACGGCGGCGCACTGCTTGCGCAGCGTCGGCTCCACATCGTCATAGATGGCCAGCTGCGTCTCGATGGGCAGGGCACCCCACAGACGGGATTTCATGCCAAGCATGTCCTCGCTGTTACCCGGGGTATTGAGATTGCTGGCGACGGCATCATTAAAGATATTCTGGAACGGCGGCAGTTTCATCCGGTCCATGGGCTTGTCCTGCCAGCGACTCATGTAGGCGTCGTAGATGTCGTTCTTGGCATTGCGAAGAATGCCCTGGACCTTGTCGTTGTCGCCCATGATGAGGAACCGCAGGGCCTGGTTGATCAGGCCCGTCATCGCATCGGTAGCGATGCGAGGATCGGTCAGGCGGTTCGTGAATTCATGGTGCAGCACGAAATCGCGCATCGCCAGCATGTAGTCCGGGTTGGTCCTGCCGTCCCGGAGTTTGTAGTTCTTGCGGAGGTACTCGTAGTAGTAATCCGCCTGGTTGTACTGACCGTACAGGTAGAACATCCGGACCGCATCGCGCAGGTAATTCTGATGGCCGTCCCGCAGGTCCTCGCCGGCGATCTTGCCGGCATTGGGATCGTACTTGTGACCGACCTGCAGGTAGGCCTTGTGCGTGGCCGTCACGAAGCGAAGATCCGGCAACAGGTTGATCGTCGAAGAGTCGACGTTTTCCAGGTCTGGCACGAAGAAGAGCCGGCCATAGTTAGTCAGACGCTGTAAGGCGAACAGCATGATGCGGTCGGTGTTCAACGAGGTGTCGGGCCCGAAGAACTCCTGCACGTCTTTGACCCCCAGGTCTTCCATCTGCTTGATGCCATAGCTGGTCCAGTACATGCCGTGGGCATCGGGCACACGCCAGTCGATCGGCCCGAACCGCTCCATCAGCCGCAGCATCCAGGTTGCGTCGAGCTTGTATTTGGCCTCAAGAACCTGCCGCCGCATGAACGCCAGCAGACGCTGGGCTTGAGGCTTGCTGTCCGGATCGGTCATCAGGTCTCGCAGGGCCTTCTCGTCCGGCGTATAGGTCAGTCGACCGGCAAGGGCATCGAACTGCTGCTTGAATGTCGGCGTCAGGATGCGCTGATACTTGTCGAAGAAGCTGGTGTTGATCTCCGGCCGGCCCGTCATCGTGTCGACGCGCAGTTCGACGCCCGCGTCGGCCAGACGCTTTACCACGCCGGCCATTTCCGGGTCAGCCACGAAGGCCTTCCACGTCGCGGGGGCCTGGGCGACAGGACGGAACCAGTCGATGACACGCGTCACGGAAGGATCGACCACGTCCTCGAGTTTCTTCTCTGCCGTTGGCTTGTCCGTCGGGAGCACCGACTTCTTGTGCGGCTCGGAGTGCAGAATCGCCGCCAGTTCAAGTTTGGTGCCTTCGGCCTGGATGTCCGGCGGCGGATCGCCCAAAATGCGGTCCATCTCCCACGCCCAGCGCCGCTTGTAATTCCAGTGCTGGTCGTCCATGTAGTCGCCCATCTTGAAGAAGAAGATCCAGCCGAGTTCGCGGTATAGGCTCAAGGCCTTGGGGTTGTAACGCAGGCCTTCGTCGCGCAGCAGTTTCACGCCGTTGTACACCCACTTCCACCGTTCCTGGGGGGTCTGCGTCCCGACGGAGATGTTCCAGGCGAGATTCCATGCCTGGAAGGCCCACACCTTGGCAAAACGTGGCTGAAGCTTGCAGATCCAGTTGGCCAGCTGGTTGGCTTCGTAGTAGCGACCTTCCTGCTTCATCTGCTCGCAGCGCATCCAGAAGTAGTCGACCGCCAGACCGCGGAACCCCGCCAGTGCCACCGTCGGCAGCGCGATCTCCGGCGGCATGCTCTCGACCTCTTTCCTGCTGGCCGACAAGCCCATCGCCTCGCGGCTGGCATCGATCGGCCGCAGGAAAATAGCTGGCTGAGGCGATCAGCATCACTGCGACCGCCAGGGAACCTATCTGAATAAGCCTCTGGTTTTTCATATCAGGCCTGTACCGCCCATTTGCCGAGCATGCCCCGGACCGGCGGCATGCCCCTTATCTGTCTGAACAAAACGTTGCGTCTTGCTGTCTTGCCCCGTCATACCACCACCTGGGCCACCTCCCGGCGCGTCAGGATCCAGCAGCCGGCCAGGAGAATCAGCGCCGTGCGTATCCCCACATCAACAAGGGCCCATCCCAGCGACGGCGAAATCCCGAAACTCCAGGCAACTACCCGCCCGTCCACAATCGCGCCCGACGGACTGTATTCACTGAGATCGGGGATACTGCCGAGGAAGACCTTCACCGCCGGACCGGTTACAACTGTCACGCCGTGCGAGATGACCGATGATGTATCCTGATCTGTCCAGTGCATCGCATCCTGAAGATACTTGACCCCTCCCGACGCGGCGAACACCACCAGGCACATCAGCACGGCCGTCGGGAACGTCAGGAAACTGGCCGCCAGCAACCCCAACGCCGCCAGGAAACACATCTGCACGAGCAGCATCAACAAGGCCCTGAAAAGGTTCGCCTCGAATCCGCCGACCGGATAGAGCACCTCCAGCGACCCGTCGCCGGCAAAGAGGATATCGCTCGGCCAGGACTGCTTGGCATCGTAGGGATCGGCATTGACGAAGGTCACCAGCAGGTCGCCGTCGTCGCTGACGACGCTGGCCGGGACGCGGATGGTGTGCATCGTCCGTACGGATTCGTTCTTGCAGGGGACGTACTGTCGGTCGATCGGCTCGTTGTTGTGGGTCTTGCGCGGATCGCCCACGACCCAGAGGTAGGACATGACATCGTTGGGGGCGGCGTTTTCCACGCGAACCTGATAACGGATCTGGATGTAGCCGCCTCGGCGACTGGCGTCCTTAAGACCCGCAAAATGGAAACTACGGGTCTTGAGGGCATCTACGCTGGCCAGCTCACGAATCTTCTTAGAGCGGATGTTGTCGCGCACCTGCTACTGATTCAGACCGGCCGGGCACATTCGCCCGTGGCCAGACGATCGTGCCATTCCTTGTCGACCGTCGGCTTCGAGGCCGTCCCTGGTAATCAGGGGCACGGCGTGGCCGGCGACCAGCACCTCGCGGTTGAGGATATCGCGATCGCGTTGTTCGACCGCCCGCTGCTCCTTGGTGACGCCCTTGAGGGGCACCCGGTCGAGTTTCCAGTACAGGCCAGTCTTGTGGTCATAACCAACACCGGGTCTGCCGCGAAACTGCCAGGCGAAGCCCGACGACGACCAGCCCGACGACAGCCAGCAGGCCCATGTTCAGCAGGCTGATGCCCACCCATTTGCCGAGCAGGAACTTCCAGCGGGCGATGGGCTTGACCAGGGTAATAGTAGGCGTGCTTGTACTTCAGTTCCCAGGCGATGGTGCCGCAGGCAATGAACATGGTCATCAGACCCAGCAGCAACCGGCTCGTCCGGAAACTCCAGTCGAGGAACATCTGCGCCCGGCCGTAAAGCGTCGCGTCGCCGCTGACGGTGAAACCCAGCACCGGCAGAATGACCGCCAGAAGCACGAGGATAACGATGGCGGCCTTCTGGCGAAGTGCCTCGCGAATGGTTACACGTGCGACAGCCCAGATGCTACGCATTACGCGACTTCTCCTCGTTTGGGTCGCCATGGACCAGGTCGTCGATGACGCTGCGGTCCGCGGCGTCCTCGGCCGTGGCGGACTTGGCTGTCGCCTCGCGTGCCAGGCCCTGCGCCGGGCAGCGAATTGCTCGTCAGCTGGCGGATGACATCAGTCGTCGGGCTGATTCGACGCGGCCAGCCTGGCCCGGCCGCCTGGCTCGGAAGGCTGGCCCAGGCCTACGACCGCCGGCCGTCGGCCTGATTGATCAGCTGTTCGATCAGTTCGGCGCCTTCGTTCGATTCGGCTGTCTCTGCGGCGAGGAACTCGGCGATGCGGCCGCCGCCCTGGGCACCAGCGGTATCGAGTTTCTCGGTGCGGGCCTGCTCGACGATCCGCAGGAAGAGGCTTTCGAGTTTGTCCGAGGGACTGCCGATCTCGATGACCTTCTTGTTCTCCATCTTCTCGATAAGGCTGCGGATGGCACGGACGGTCTGCTCATCGAGGCGCTCGGTGATGATCTGCGTCATCTCATGCTTTTCCAGCAGATCCTTGATGCTGCCGTCGGCGCGGACCCGACCGCCGTACAGGATCGACACGCGGTCGCAGACATCCTCGACGTCGGCCAGCAGGTGGCTGGACAGGAGGATGGTCTTGCCGCGCCGGCCGAGTTCGACGATCAGGTCCTTGATCTGCCGGCTGCCGATCGGGTCCATGCCGGTCGTCGGCTCGTCGAGGATCAGCAGGTCGGGGTCGTTGATCAGGGCCTGGGCCAGGCCGATACGCCGGGCCATGCCCTTGGAGTACTCGCCGATGGGCCGACGGCCGACAGCGGACAGACCCGACCATCTCCAGCAGCATGTCGATGCGCTTGCGACGGTCGCGGCGATCGAGTTTGAAGAGCCGGCCGTAGTAGTCGAGCGTCTCGTAGGCATTCAGGAACCGGTAGAGATAGGTCTCTTCCGGCAGGAAGCCGATGCGGTTCTTGACCTGCACATCCGTCGGCGGCTTGCCGTAGATCCACACCCGGCCGCGCGTGGGATACAGCAGGCCGAGGATCATCTTGATCGTGGTGGTCTTGCCCGAGCCGTTGGGCCCCAGCAGGCCGAAGATCTCGCCGTTGCGGACGTCGAGCGTCAGTTCGCGAACGGCGATGACGCGCTGCCGCATCCAGAAATCGCGGAAGATCTTCGTCAAGACCGATCAGTTCTATGGCGATTCCTTCTCTGGCAACGGGCATATAGACCTCTCTTATTGATCCTGTACCTGCTGGGCGTACTTGCGGATCTGGGACTGCTTGAGGAACGCGGGATTGTGCCCGAGGTTCAAACGAATCTCCTTGCTGCCGTAAGGCAGGAAGATACGCTCGACGTCCGGGCTGGCCAGGATCTGCTGCTTGGTGTCCGCCCAGTACTGGGCCATGAATACGGCCGGGTTCTTCTTGTACTGCGGGTACGTCTTGCGGAACCGGTCGATCTCCGCCTGGATCTGCTGCTTGCGACGACTGCTGTCGGCGCGGGCGCCAACGATGGTGACGGCGACCTGGCCGCCCGCCTGATCGAGCAGCTGCATGATCTGTGGTCATATCGCCCTTGGTCTTGGCCTTGTCGCCAATGGCGCGGGCGACCTCGTATTCCTGCATGACCGTCGCCAGCTGCTGGTAGGTCGGCCCGGCGGTTTCATACAGTTGTTGCGTGGCGTCGCGGCGGGCATTGGCGATCGCTTCGGCCTTCTTGTTTTCGGCCTGAACCACCTGGAGATACTCGGGCCGGACCTGAAGGGGGACCGTACGCGTGTCGAGGATGACGTCGACGATGCCGATGCCCGAGTCGAGTGAATCGAGGCGTTGCTGCATCATCTGCTTAACCTGACCGCGGAAACGCGCGTCGTCGCCGCGAATGATCTCGTCGGTGCGCATGGCGGCAACGGTTCGCGTGCAGGCCCACTGCGCAACGGTCTGAAGCAGATAGACGTCGCCGGGCATCGAAACAGCCGGCTCAATCATCGACTTCTTGACCTCCCGCGGGGCGGTATTGACGTTGGTGACGTACTTGACGAGATCATCAATCTTGTAGCGGATCGCGCACTTAAGGTGAATGATCTCCTGTTCGCCGGTCAGCAGATAGCCGTCGATGCCGGGATTGAGCTGCCTCCGGAGGACGGGCCTTGGCCAGGATCTCATCATTGGTCAAGCCGCGAAGACGCGGGTCGACGTAGAACCAGAACGAATCGAGGGCCAGCTGGCGGGTCTGCTCGGTGTTGACGTCGATGTGGGTGCTGATCGGCCAGGGCCAGCTCCAGTGGGCTCCTTCTGTCAGAACGGGCCCGGCAGTCGGTGCCCTGCCCCTGGATCTGCCCGAACTGGACAACGACGGACTTGATAGCCCGGGCTGCAGACTGGAAATAGCCGCTGCCAAGGTAGATGACCACCAGCGCAACCAGCACGATCTTCAGGGCCAGGAAACTGGTTCGCAGGGCGGCGGCTACCGACGCACTGGCCTCGTCGACCGGCTGATCAGGCTGGCCGTTGCCGTCGGGCGACGGCTGGCCGTCGGTGACGGCGAGGATATCGACGCCGGCGGGCAGGCTTGTTTTGTCGTTTGTTTCCTCGGTCACGCTTTGTCCCTCTTTGGTCCGTTGTCCGTGATCAGTGGTCCGATGCCGGTGGTTCGCTTCCGCCAGCAACAGGCCGCTTGCTACGGCAGCCACCTAATCTGTCGCCGCCGCCATCGCCGACGGATCGCCCGACGGCACGCCCGCCATCGGATAACCGGCATTAACCGTCCGGGCGGGCTGCGTAGCCGGCGTCGGGGGGTTGCGGAAATAACTGAACGGCGGCGTCAGAGGATCAAGCACGAGCGTGGTGCTGCTGGTGAGGGTCTGGCGGAGCATGCCGAGTTCCTTCAGGAAGATGGCGAAATGCTCGTTCTCCTGGAACGCCTGGTACTGCTCGGCCGCCTTCTCGAGTCCCTCGGCTCGCGAGCTCCTCGGCCCGGCGGTTGGCGAAGGCCATGATCTTGGTGCTGATCGGCCTCGGCATTGGTGACGATCCGCTGGGCCTCGCCCTGGCCCTGGCCCTGGTACTCGGCGACGAGCTGGGCACGGCCCTGCTTCATGGCGTCGAAGATGTCCTTGCTGGTGCTGGCCGGAACGCCGAGGCGATTCATGCCCACGGCGGTACCTCGACACCGAGCTGGGCGGAAGCCCAATCGCCGATGTCGCTCTTGATGGTCTTCTCGACTTCGGGAAGCTTCAGATCGGAGGCGTTGGTCGAGACGAAATTGCCGAGGCTGTAGCTGCCAAGGACCGACTCCTTGACGCTCTTGAGCTTGCTGCGGAGCTGGTTTGCGGCGTTGCTGACGGAGCCGACGTTGATCAGGAACTTCTGCGGGTCCTTGATGCGCCACGCCATGTAGACCTGGGCGACGACCGGCTTCTGGCCCTGGGTAAGCGTCTCGGAAAGCGGGTCTTCCAGCACATTGACCCGCATGTCCTCGATGTCGACCTTCTGGATCGGCCAGGGCCATCGGACGCGCAGGCCCGGGTGATCCTCGACGTGGGTGATCCGCCCGAAGGTCTTGACGATGGCCACCTCGTTGAAGCGGACCTGGTAGGTGCTCATGTAGACTACCAGCAGGATGGCCAGCAGGCCGCCCGCCACGATCGTCGCCGCATTCTTACGCCACATTCGAATCACCTCGTCCTATCCGCATCAAAAGCGTTTGTCGTTAAGCGCCCGGTGCGAAGATCTCTTGTCTGTTCCTGGGCACGAAAACGTATAACTGCAACCTCAATCAATACTCACAACACCCGCGACGCCTGCCCGTCCATCGGCATCTCCTACTTTCCCGGGGCAGCCAGGCTGCCAAACACGTCGGTCGGGTCCTTCATGTCAAACGTCACGACAAAGGGCCTGTCACCGGTCGGCGTCGCGACGAGATACTTGCGTACGGGCTTGAGAACGTGGGCCATGGTGTCGAGATACTCGGCCGCGGCGAAAAGACGCGGGGCCTGGTTGTAGGCCTTCAGCTCGGCCTTGAAACTGGCGACCGAGGCGAGGGCCTTGTTCTCCTGTTCGGTCCGTTCGGCTTCAGCGTCGTTGATGATCTTGGCAACATGGCCACCCGCCCGGGTCAGCAGGTCGGCAAGCCACTTGCGGGCGGCATCGGCCTGGGGGCTGGAGCCGCGCGGGCCGGAGTTATCGACCGCATCGACGGCCTTGGCGAGCTGACCGGCAAGCCAGCTGCTGCCCGCAAGGGTGCTGAGCCTGCCGTTGGAATAGGTACGAGCCTGGCCGACCATCTTGGCGTAGATCAGTTCGCCGGCACCGACCTGTTCGTAGGCAGTGGCGACAGCGGGCGGTGGATGCACGCCGATGAGGCTGGCGTCGACGAGCTCGACGCCCAGCGGGGGATTCATCTTGTAGATCTCTTTGGCCAGTTCCTGGCCGAGCTCCTGGTTGACCTTGTAGCGCTCGGCGGTCATCAGCTGGTCGCTGTCTCGCGAGGCCGCAAAACGCAGGAAGGCCTCCTGGATCGTCGAAGTCAGGACGCGGTCCGGGTTGGAGTAGTTGTAGAGATAGGCGACCGGATCGCTCACATGATAGCGAAGGGAGGCAACAATCCGCAGCAGGTGCACCGGCACGCTGCCGATACGATTGTCACTTTCGCCGAACTGGGACGGCTGACTGGCCGCGGCGCGGTACTGACTGTCGGCCGGGAGGAGCGACCAGGATATCGTATTCCTTGCCATGATCGTGCTCGTTCGTCCAGAGGACGACGTTCCCTTCGTCGTGCCCCTCGCCGGATTCGTCATCGGCGGTACCAAGCATGACCTGCCGGATCCGGCCGGTATCGACGATGCGGACTCGTTCGATCGGCCAGGGCCACTTGAAGTGCAGGCCGGGCTCAAGCCGGTCGCCACGGAACTGGCCGAACCGCTCCATGATCGCCTGCTGGCCGGGGTCAACGACAACGATAGGACGTCACCCCGAGCAAGGCAGCCAGCTGGAAAAGAATCAGCGGACCAGCGCCTTCTGCAGCAGCTGGTAGAACCAGGTGCGGGAGATCTCGAAGCCGAACTGGTAGTTCATCGCCTCGGCGACGCTGCGGGCGACATCGCCCGGCTCGCTGATCAGACCCAGCAGGCGACTCTCCATCGCCGGGCGCGGCTCGGAACCGGGCACATGCGGCCGATACATCTCAAGGATAAGGTTCAGCATCATCTCGACGCCGAGGATGACCATCAGCGCAGGAACGACCCAGGCGACAACCAGTTCAGGGGTACGGAAGCCGAAATCAGCCAGACCAAGAACGGCCACAAGTACGAGCACGATGAAACAGTTGCCGGTAAGGTAATTGCCGCCGGCTCGCAGCATCCGACACGCCGGATTCTTGGCAGCGCCCATGGCCAGGCGCGAGATTATAAAGGCAACGAAGGTCAGCACAGCCAGGACCGCCATCGAGCCCCGCGCGGCATGGATAGGCGGGAACATTCTCGGCGTTAAGCTGAGCGACGTAGCCGGCGAACCTCCACAGCAACGCCCCAATGACAACATGATAAATAACCAGACCGATCGTGACGGCTGGCACCACATACCGCAGGATGGTCTTGAGACGCCGGCCGGCGACAAGCATGTCCTCGGCTTCCACCTCGAACAGGGCAGTCTGGCCCGGCGCTTTCACGCTGCCGGCGGAGCTCGTCGAGCTCGAGCTGCTTCCAGCGCTTCCAGACGTTTCTGGTGGAAGATTACGAGCAGCAGTATCCAGATCGGAATGCCGCCCAGCCAGTGCCATGACTCAACCCGGACGGAGGACGCCAGATCCGCCATACCGGTCAGCCAGACCGCCACGAAGCCAATGACCTGGAGGAGAAGTCCGACGAGGCTGACCTGTTCGGCCCTGCGATACGTTTTTTCGGTTACGGCCATAGCCGGTTCCTGATCCTTACCTGGGAGGCGACATTCTCCAATAACCACGGCGGCGCCGTGGCTGCCCACGAGGCAGGATTCGGCAAGCGGGATGCGGTAGCAGGACACACATACCCGATGCCGCGGCGCCTGGCGGGTCTTATCCCCGCCCGGACTTCTCCGGACGTTTTTGCTTACGGCTCTTGATTGTCGACGGTTCGTACCGTATGCATTGCGCCGTCGTCGGTCGGCAAACCCTTGTGCCGCCTTCGTCGTATAACAGCCAAGAACGCTGGAACCATAGGAGATCCCATGTTCACAAGAATCCTGGCCGTGGCGCGGACGACGTTCACCGAAACGGTCCGCCAGCCGATCTACGCCGTGGTCATCTTCCTTACGTGGCTGATGCTCGTGATGAATCTGAACCTCTCGGCGTTCTCGCTCGATGACGACAACAAGCTCCTGCTGGACCTCGGAATGAGCACCCTGCTGATCGCGGGCCTGCTGCTCAGCGCCTTCTGCGCCAGCGGCGCCGTATCCGGCGAGATCGAAGATCGTACCGTCCTGACGATCGTGAGCAAGCCGGTCAGCCGGACATCGTTCCTGCTGGGCAAATTCATCGGCCTTAACGCCGCCCTGCTCATGGCGTTCTACCTGTGCGGCCTCGTGTTTCTGTTTACGGTTCGTCATCGTGTCATGCAGTCGACAGCCGACGTCCTGGACGGTCCGGTAATCATCTTCAGCCTCAGCGCGGTCTTTATCGCACTGGTCGTGGCCGGGCTGGGCAATTTTCTGTATCGCTGGCACTTCTCGAGCGTCTTCCTTCGTCTGTCGGTCCCGCTGCTGACCGTGGCGATGGTCCTGATCGGCTTCATCAATAAGCAATGGCAGTTCGAGTCTTTCGGGGCCGATTTCGCGATCCGCCACGGCCCGGGCCTGCTCCGCATCCTCACCGGCCTCGGCTTGATCTATATCGCCGTCCTGATGATCAGCGGCGTGGCCCTGGCGGCGTCAACACGTCTGGGCCAGGTCATGACCCTGATCATCTGCAGCGGGTTCTTCCTCCTCGGACTGATCAGCAACTACCTCTTCGGCCGGTTCGCCGATGACTATATCGTGGCTGACGTCCTTTACCGTGCAACCGGCAATCTGCAGCCCTTCTGGATCACCGACGCCCTTACACAAGCTAAGGAAATCACGGTTCGCTACGCCGCAATGACGGTCGCGTACGGGCTGCTGTACACGGGCGGGCTGCTGGCGCTGGCGGTGTCACTCTTCCAGACTCGCGAGGTCGGCTAGAGCGACCGGGCCTTCCGTCGGTCCCCTGTGGGACTGACCAGAGACAGACAAATATATCTATGTCAGAGCCCAGGACCTTCTTTCCTGGGCTCTTTCCTTCTGCCCTTACCAGCGGCCGCTTCCAAGCCTCTCTCTTGAGGGTGCCGCTGGCGAGCTTGCCTGCCCGTGCAGGGTTTTGGAGTTTTGGAGCCGCTCCTGGAGCGCGTCCGCCAACCCGCAAACCGCAAATACGCACTTACGCACGGGCTAGCAACACTCTCTTTTGCCGTTTGCCCCAGCCCGCCTGTGTAGTGATTCAAAAGAACGCCGCCTTATGCGAGCCGCAACCGTAAGGGAGCGGTCCTGCAAATCTGCGTCCTTACCAACCGTAGCGGGCGTCCCGTAGGATCCTGCAATTGTGAATCACTACACTAGCCTCTGGTCCGGCCGCAAAGCAGCCGATCCTTTATGCCGGCACCGGAGCCGGCGTACGCGGCGCGGCTGCACGCCGGGCCGGTTCACTGCCGCCGGGCTGCTGGTACTCCTCGCCGAACCGCACCAGCCGGGCACTGTTGAAGATCACGACGGTGGCAGCCACGGTGTGCAGCATGGCGGCCGCCATCGGCCCCAGCTTGCCCATACCGGCGATCGTCATCGTGACGACGATGAACAGAACGCCGAACAGCAGGTTCTGCCAGATCGTCCGCGTGGTCGCGCGGCTCAGACGGATCAAGAACGGCAAACGACGCAGATCGCTGGTCATCAGCGCGATCGACGCACTGTTGATGGCAACGTCGCTGCCAGCCGCACCCATGGCGATACCAAGATCGCCGGCCATCAGGGCCGGAGCGTCGTTCACGCCGTCGCCGACGACGCAGACGGTATGGCCTTTGGCTTTCAGAGAATCAACCAGTTCGAGTTTGTCCTGCGGAAGCACCTCCGCCTTGACGTCGCTGCAGCCCATCTCGCGAGAGACACGGCGAGCGACCGACCAGCGGTCACCGGTGACCATGACCAGTTGCTTGATGCCCTGCTCGCGGAGCTGGTCGATAGCGTGGCGAGCCTCGGGACGCGTGCGGTCTTCCAGACCCACCCAGCCCAGGCATTTGCCGTTTTCCGCCACGTACAGCGTCGAGAGACCTTCAGGTTCCTTGTATTGAGGATCGGCAGTGAGGCTCATGTCGACACCGGATTCGGCAAGCCATGTCGCACGGCCGACCAGGGCACTGGAGCCACCGGCAAGCCGACCGCGAACGCCCCGGCCGCCCACTTCCTCGACATCGTGCCGCGTCAGGAAGCTGTAGCCGGGCACGCCGGGCGACCTCGGTAATCGCCCGGGCCACCGGGTGGCGCGACATCTGTTCGAGACCACCGGCAACCCGCAGAATCTGTGCACCATCGATCCCGGGGGCGGGCATGATGCGGGTAACGCTGAGCTGGCCGGTCGTAAGGGTACCGGTCTTGTCGAACACCACGGCTGTCAGACTGCGCGCCTGTTCGAGGTCCGCCACGTTCTTGATCAGAATGCCCATGCGGGCGGCACAGGACAAGGCGGCGACGACAGCGGTCGGCGTAGCCAGAATCAGGGCCGCCGGAACCGCCAGAACGATCATCGCAATGACCCGGTCGGTGTCCCTGGTGAAGAACAGAACGATGCCGGCGATCATCAAAACGGTCGGGGCATACCAGCCGACGTAGCTGTCGATCAGCCGCATGATCGGGGCCTTGGTCTGCTCGGCCTGAAGAATCAGCTTCTGCACGCGGCCCAGGGTGGTATCGCGACCGGCACGGGTCACCTGCACGTCGAGCACGCCGGTAAGATTCGTGGTACCGCTGAAGACTTCATCGTTCTGCTGCTTGTCGACCGGCAGCGATTCGCCGGTGATCGTAGCCTGGTTGACGGTGCTGTAGCCCTTCAAAACGATGCCGTCGGCCGGAATGTTGTCGCCGGGACGGATGCGGACGATATCGTCAGCCTTCAGAGCCTTGGCATCGACCGGCTCTTCCCGGCCGTCCGGCAGCAGCCGGGAGGCAGAGGTCGGGGTCATCCGGACCAGCGACTCGATACTGGCGCGGGCGCCGAGGGCGGTGCGGGTCTCGATCAGGTTGCTGATGATCATGAAAAAGGCGACAACGCCAGCCAGCTGATACTGGGCCTGCGCGAACGCGGCGAAGATGGCCAGGGCTGCGAGGATATCCATGCCGCATATCGCCACGCAGCAGGCTGCGAATGCTGCTGGCCAGCAGCGGAACGCCCAGGAGGATCGCGCCGATGGCGGCGCTGATCGCCGTCTGGGGATCGTGGCCGGGGTAAATCCAGTCGAGGATGTAACTGTTAACGATAAGCAGACCGCCCATCATGGTTCCGACGAGCAGGATGCTGGCCCTGACGGCCTGTCTTTGGACAGATTCCACCGTGTCGAGGGCCGGAAGGCTGGAGGCCTGATCAGCCATTAGATGCTCCCTGGATCCGGAGATCAAACCCTGATATCACAAATAATGGATAGACAACGTCTGGCTTCCGGTCGTGGACAACCGGACGAAGTCTCTTCCACGCCGCCGGTTTTGGCGTGCTAGTTGTACGAGTTTGCAACGATCTTTGTTCGTTGCCGGGGCGTCATGATCCTCAAGCGGTGAGGACATGTCAAGATTGGCGATTGGGCATATCGGCCACGGCCTTGCATGCCCGATAACAGCCCGCAGCATAGGGTCAGGACGGGGGGTATCAGCCGCGCGCGCAATTCCATCGCAGCCGGGTCTGCTGTCCGCACCATTTACATCCAGCGGCAACAAAGCCCCTGCCGAGATTATGGCAACTCAGCCGGTAGCCTCCAGTTCCTGCATTATGAACTGATATAGCGGACACAACGTGTCGCCATGAAGACCCTGGAAGTAGAAGCCGACGCCGCCGAAGACCTTGGGAATTCGCGTCGCAATCGACTTCTGATCTCGCAAATAGTAGTAATACTGGTCTTCGTCACGGACCTGATCGTCGAACACGAATGGCCGAACATCGAAGTCCCCGGTCCAGAGACCGTCAGGCGTGCAACCTGCATTGGCCGCCAGGGAAACAGCCTTAAGCAGGACTTCCGGCCCCATAATAGCGGTCCCGATGTTGAGAACGACGCCGCCACGAGTAAACCGGCACATGTGATCCGAAAAAATCAGGAAGTCGGCCGTACTACAGGCCCCTTTGGCTCGGCCGTCAAGGCCAGGGTGCTGGTCGGTAATGTCGGTGCCCATCGAGGCATGAATACACGCCGGGATCCCTTTGCGATACGCCGCAGCAAAAACGCACGAATCGGCGTACTTGAAGCCATCGTAAGGCTGGAAGTACTGGCTTGGGTCGTGGCCCTTCAGGGCGCGGTCGAGCACCTGCCGGCGGAAGGATTCGTCGCAATACAGCCCACCCATCGACTCGCCCAGACCCAGCCCCATCTCATAGCCGAGTCGTATTGTCTCGTTAAGGTAGGCCCCGGTTTCAAAGGCCATGCCAAAATCGCCCTTGGGCAGGGCGTCGCGGACGGATTCCGAAGACGCGCCGGTCAGGGCCAGCTCGAAGGAGTGGATCGCCCCAGCCATATTGGTCGAATAGCTCGTGACGATGCCGCGCTCGATCAGGTCGATCATGATCGGAATCTGGCCGTTCTTGATCGGGTGCGCACCGGACAGCACCGCGACGGGCTGGCCTTGGCGGTGACACTCGACGATGCGGTGGGCGAGTTCCTTCAAACCCTGGCGCTGATCGGCGCCGGCGCCGGGCAAACCGTTGCGGAACCAGGGGCCGGTAGCGGGCTTGGGGGGCTGGCGGCACAGCGCGTTGCGGTATCGACAAGGTTGCCGAGTTCGACCTTGTTGCCGCGAGTACTCAGCGGATATGTACGGACGCGTTTCAGATCGAACAGGTTGTGAGAGCCTTGATATTGCATATGCTTTTACCCGACTGCTGGTGGCTGTCAGACGGTCGTGTCTGGCGGCCGCCACGCCAAGGCGTCTGGAAGACGCCGCTTTCAAACGGCGCGATTATATCATTCGGGCTGGCCACCGGGTATGATCGACGCAAGGATCTGCTGGATAACTGGGGTTTTGCATGGGGTATGGTATGAAGCGACAGGCCTTTACGCTGATCGAACTGCTGGTCGTCGTGGCGATTATCGCGATGCTTATCAGCATCCTGCTACCGTCGATGAGCCGGGCCAGGGCCCTTGCCAAGGTGAAGGTCTGCGCGAGCAATCTGCGACAGCTCGGCATCGGCATCACAACCTACGCGAACATGTACCACGGGAGCATCCCGGTCGGGCCGACAGGCGACAACATGTCCGGGTTGCCTTACACGAAGATGGGAACGAACCAGATGTGGCTGGGCAACGACCAGACGGGCAAGCCTGACGCCCCTTCACACACCTATGTCGGGGCAGGCATCCTGCTCAAGACCAAGACGGAGGTGCCGGAGGCCCTCTTCTGTCCGGCAGACTCAACCGAGGATGTAACCGATGACGGCGACAAGGTCGGTACGGACGAGGACGCCTACTGCAGCTACCTCTACCGACAGCTCGACACGCTGCCGGGCGGCACCATTCGGGGCCGCCTCGGCGACCTCGGCACAAACGACTGCAAGCGGGCCGATGGCAGTACGCTGAAGGTACCGGTGCAAGCCCTGGCGCTGGATGTTTCGTCGTACGGGCAGGGCCAGATGCAGCATCTGACGCACGAGGGCAAGACGGTCAACGTGCTGTATGAGGACATGTCGGTACGCGATCATGAGAATCACACGGTCACGGGAACTCAACCTTACGCCGCGGACGGACCCGGAGGAACTGGAAGGCGATCGGATCTTCTCCGATGTACATGGACCGGGCGATGACCAGTCCAACGTACATGGAGAAGCGGCTCAATGATATATTCATCCGGGCGGACTTCTCCTACCAGCAGAACCCAGCCCTGGCGCCGCAGGCCCCGTAAGGTCGCTTACAAAGGCCGGACGAAAACGTGCATTCATCATGGTGACAACAAAAGAGCCGCGCCGGTAAACAGCCGGGCGCGGCTCTTCATCATCGATCCAGGCCTGAATTCTTTGCCCTGCTCTGGACAGGGACGCTGTGCCCTGTCCCCAGGTCTCTACTCCTTGCGGGCCGCCGTCGACTTGCGAACGGCCGTCCTTGGCGCCGACTTGACGGCTCTGCTTGTCGCTGCCTTGGGCGAGGTCGTCGGCTCGGCCGCGGGACGCGTTGCGGCAGCCCGGGAAACAACCGCCGGACGGCTTGTCGCGGCACGAACAGGCACACCGTTGTCGACAAGTTTGCGCTGATCGTCGGTCGGAATCGTATCCAGCCGCGTCTTGAGCTCGGTAAACATGACAAGGATCGGCTTGTTCAGATCAGTCAGCTCCCGGTCCGGCCAGTTTCTTGTTCTCGATCCGATCGACGGCGCGATAGTCGGACTTGTGGGCGGTGCGATACTCCTCGGCCCGCTTCTTGAGCTCGCCGTGAATCTGCCAGGACTGCTGCTTCTGGCGATCATCGAACTGGTACTTGTCGATGAAGGTCTGCACGTAACGCGTCCAGCCATCGACGTCCGTTGCAGCCACAACCGCCGGCATCGTCGCGGCCGGTCGGGTCGCTACGGTGACAGCCGGAGCGACGGGCACCGCCGGGGCGGCATGTTCGGCAGCCTCGGCGGGCTGCGGCGCGGCGTCACCGATCATGCGGGCGCGCGACTCGGCCATGATCTCATCCTGCGGCTTGAGGTACGGGGCCAGCGGGTCAGCAGCCGCCTTCGACGGCGTCTTGTGCTGCTCGGACATCTGGCGAATCCGCTCGTTCTCCTGGCGGATGCGTTCCCGGCCGGCCTGGACCTGATCCGGCGGCAGGAACTTTTCGGTCTCAGCGACGACGGAATTCATGCTGAGGGGAGCCCTCTCCACGACCGAGACCATGCGTTCCTGGAAGTTCCTGGACCTTCTGCTTGTCGACCGGCTTGCCCTGACGGGCCTGCTCCATGTAATAGCGCATCTCCTGGGAGATATCATTCATCTCGGCTTCGGCCTTGGGACCCCAATCGATCTGGGCCTGCTTGAGATCCTTCAGATGCTCAACGACCTGCTCGCGCTGCTCGGGAGTCAGCTGGTACATGCGCGTCAACCAGCCATCGAAACGCTGGATGGCACGATCGAATTCGCTGTTAACAGACTTGAGTTCCTGATCCGAGAGATTGCCCTTGGCATTGGCAGTCTGGACCACCCCCGCACACATAACGCCAAGCAGAACCACTGTGAGCAGCCGAGCAACCCTGATCATATGACGCTCCTCCACCGGCACTTCGGCAAATATCTATTCGGACATGGCTGGCGCCATTGTAGCCGAAGCAGAATTTCGCCACCAGATCGAAATCGCGATCCCGTACAAACCCGTATTAGCACGTAGCATATCCGACTTTCGTCACAAACGAAACATCGGACACACCTTATATACACTTCAACTCCGCTGCCGGTGCTGCCGAGGTCGCAAGAATTTCCCCGCCAGCCAGCAATCGAGAGGACAACGCGGGAATATCGCCGACAGTTCGGAACCGCAATATCCGGCCGGCGCAGCCAGAGCCGGCAGCCGGAACCTTCGGGCATCTAGTGTAGTGATTCAAAACAATGGCGCCTTGAGCGAGCCGCGACCGTAAGGGAGCGGTCCTGCAAACCTGCATCCTGACCAAGCGTAGCGGGCGTCCCGCAGGAGGCTGCAACTGTGAATCACTGCACTAGTGGTTGGCGTTATGCAGCAGGGCCATGACCTCGGCGCGGGTGCGGGCATCGCTACGGCATATGCCACGGACGGCCGAGGTAATCATTATACTGTTGGGCTTCTTGACGCCGCGACAGGTCATGCACGAGTGCCGGGCCTCCATGACCACCGCCACGCCCTTGGCCTGGAGGTTCCGCATCAGCAGGTCAGCCACCTGCATCGTCAGCCGTTCCTGGACCTGCGGCCGACGGGCGAAGGCATCGACCACCCGGGCCAGTTTCGACAGGCCGACCACCCGGCCGTTGGGAAGGTAGGCAACATGGGCCTTGCCCTCGAAGGGCAGCAGATGGTGCTCGCAGAAGGAGTAGAAGGAGATATCGCGCAGGACGACGAGTTCGTCATACTGCTCGGTGAAGAACGTCTGGAGGTACTTCTCCGGATCGTCATACAGGCCGGCGAAGACCTCGGCATACATGCGGCCCACGCGCTTGGGCGTGTCGCGCAGGCCCTCGCGGTCGGGATCCTCGCCGACGGCAAACAGGATCTCGCGTATCGCACGCTGAATGCGCTCGTGGTCGACCTGGCCCGGCTGCTGGGGCTGCTCCTCGGGTAGTTCGGGCTGTTCGGCGTATCGGGTATCCATCAAATCCTCCACAACGTTACTGTCCAACAGCATATGCCCGGCTGCCGGAGAAACAAGACTGCGCCGCCTCAAGCCGACACCGCGTGTCGCCTTACGATCATTCGCCACCAGAAAAAATACCCCCCCCCTCTGCAGGATATCCCAAACCGCGACGTTTAAATTAAATGGTTCATTTCAGCAGCCGGCGCGAACGCAACCATTCGGAGCCGGCATTATGGCAGACTGCCGGCGGCGACTCATGCATCGCTCACAAGGCAATACCAGAACATTTGCCGCCCAAGGATCTAACGCCCGGGTTCCGGGGACAATGCATTGATACGGTTCGGCCGGTTCGGTACAATAAGATCGCGTATATACAAGGAGCTTGCAGCAGAACCTCGGCGTAGGTCGCCCCCGCATGCTGGCATTTCCCATGGCTGCATCCTGACGGCGGTTGTATCTGGTGCGAGTGATTCCGATTTTGCAGGAGACGCCTCGCAAACGAGGCTTTGAATATATGAAGTCCGCCCCGGCAATTGCTCAGCAACTGCGCCAAGCCGTTTCCGGCCGGGTCTATGACGACCCGCTGCATCTGGCCCTCTACAGCACCGACGCCAGCATCTACCAGATCCGGCCGCAGTGCGTTGTGCTGCCGGCCACACTGGAGGACATGCAGGCCACCGTCGAGTTCGCCGCCCGCAACGGAATTCCGGTAGTTGCCAGAGGCGGCGCGGCAGCGGCCTGGCGGGCGAGAGCCTCGGCAGCGGCATCGTCATGGACACGACCACCTTGTACAACAAGGTCGTCGAACTCGACGCCGACGAAGGCCTCGTGACCTGCCAGGCAGGCGTGGTCCTGGAACGACTCAACACCGGACTGGCCGGCCTCGGCTGGCAGTTCGGACCGGACCCGGCCAGCGGCACCCGCGCCAGCATCGGCGGCATCGTCGCCAATAACTCCACCGGCGCCCACTCCATCAAGTATGGCTATACCGAGGCCCACATCGAGTCGATGAAGGTGATCCTGGCGGACGGGCAGATCGTAACCCTCAGGCCCGTGCCGATCGCCGGGATCGAGCACCTTCGCGACTGCTCCAACCGGGCAAGTCAGACTGGCTGTGGCCATTTACGACCTGCTCGCCCCGCAGCATGATGCCATCGAGAACCGCTGGCCCAAATGCCAGCGCAATCGCAGCGGCTACAACCTGCACCGGGCCATGCTGGATGACGCCGTCAACCTGCACCGGCTGATCTCCGGCTCAGAAGGCACGCTGGCCGTCATCGCCGAGACGACACTGCGGCTGGTCCGCCGCCCGAAGGTCAAAGCCCTGCTCCAGCTGCACTTTGCCACGCTGGACGACGCCGCGCGCGGCGCCGCAGCCGTGTTCAATCTTCAGCCGGCTGCCTGCGAACTGATGGACGCAACGCTGGCCGACGTCGCCCGCAAGGCCTACCCGCATTACGCAAGAGCCCTGCCGCCCGAGGGCATCGCCGGCAGCCTCATCGTCGAGTGTGACGGTGACACGCTCGCCGAGGCCAAGGACAAACTGCTCAAGATCCAGCCGGCCATCGACTGGGCGGTCAAATGGAACATCATCAGCGAGCCGGCTGAGCAGGCGATGATCTGGAAGGCCCGCAAGGCGGCCGTGCCGCTGCTGTTCCGCCGGCCCGGCAAGAAGCAGCCCGTGCCCTTCATCGAGGACGTGGCCGTACCGGTCGAGAAGTTCCCCGAGTACATCCACGGTCTCAACGCCATCCTCGAACGCCACGGCACGCCCGTCTGCTACTACGCCCATGCCGGCCACGGCGAGTGTCACACCCGGCCGTACCTCGACCTGCACGACCCGGCCGAGGTCGACAAGATGTGCGCGATCGCCAAGGAGACCTACCAGCTCGTCTGGAGCCTCGGCGGCACGATCAGCGGCGAGCATGGCGAGGGCCTGGTCCGCGGCCAGTTCATCAAGCAGCAGTACGGCCCGCTCTACGACCTGATGCGCGAGGTCAAGAAGATCTTCGACCCGACCGGCACGCTCAACCCCAACAAGATCATCACCGACGACCCGGACCTGTGCCGCAAGAACCTGCGATTCTATAACAAGACCCGGCCCGACCGGCTCGACACGAAGATGGTCTTCGCCGACGACGAGTTCGTCGACACTGTCGAAAAATGTAACGGAAACGGCCAGTGCCGCACGGCGGAGATCGGCGGGACCATGTGCCCGATCTTCCGCGTGATCGGCGAGGAAGACGCCAGCCCCCGCGCCCATGCCAACATGATGCGCCAGTACATCACCGGCCTGCTGGACGGGGACGTGCTCGGCTCGGACGATTTCAAACGCTGCGCCGACTTCTGCGTCAACTGCAAGATGTGCCGCATCGAATGCCCGTCCGCCGTCGACGTGCCGAAACTCATGCTGGAGGCCCGGGCCCAGTACGTCGCCCGACGCGGCCTGACCCGGGCGGAGTTCACTCTGTCGCGGGCCAAGGCCAACTGCATCCTCAACAGCGCCGTGGCACCGCTGGCCAATGCCGTGCTGGGTTTCCGGCCGTTCCGGGCGTTGCTGGAGAAGGTCGGCGGGGTGGATCGTCGGCGGAACCTGCCGCGGTTCGACTTCGGCTCGTTCCTGTGGCGAAACAAGGCCCTGGCGACCAACGGCGGCTACTGGTCGGCCCAGCCGACGGACCGCGTCGCCTACTTCGTCGACCTGTTCGCCAACTACAATGATCATTCGCTGGCCCGCGCGGTGATGGCCGTGCTCAAGCACAACAACATCGACGTGAGCCTGCCGAAGCAGACCGGCTGCGGCATGCCGGCGATCGATTACGGCGACCTCGACCTGGCCCGCAAGGACATCGCCCGTAACCTGCACGATCTCGTGCCGCAGGTGCGGGCCGGCCGGAAGGTCATCTGCAGCGAGCCGACGGCTGCGCTGTGCCTGAAGGAGGAGTACCGCTACCTGAACGACTCCGTCGAGGCCCGCGAGCTGGCGGACAACACGTACGAGTTGTGCAGTTACCTGCTGGACCTGCACCGCCGGGGCCGGCTCAAGACGGACTTTCAGCCGGTGGAGATGACCTTCGGCTATCACGCCCCGTGTCACATCAAGGCGATGGAGATCGGCTATCCGGGCGTGGAGTTGGTGAAGCTGATCCCGGGCGTGAAGGTAAAGGTGATCGAGCGCGGCTGCTGCGGCGTCGCGGGCACCTACGGCTTCCAGAAGAAGAACTTCGACACGTCAATGAAGGCCGGCGAAGGCCTGT
Organism: uncultured Planctomycetota bacterium; assembly: GCA_963787325.1. Taxonomy (GTDB): domain Bacteria; phylum Planctomycetota; class Phycisphaerae; order UBA1845; family JANYLN01; genus CAWBCK01. Next base: position 1,612,524 of record CAWBCK010000005.1, on the reverse strand, counting down.
TCGCGGAACTGAAGTCCCCGGACGTGCAATACGGCCTGAGCGAATGCAGCACCTGCAAGATGCAGATGGAGCAGGGGTCCGGGAAGTATTGTTATCATCCGGTGAAGGTGCTGGCGATGGGGTATGGGGTGGAGGTGTGAAATCCGCCCGCTGATCGATGACGGGCACCTTACGCATCACCTTTGCAGCGATTGGCCGCCTCATTGCGCACGGCAGATATGATTTTCCCCGCATCCCTGGGGAGCCCCGATAGATCCGTGCTTTCGCTCAAGAGTTTCATAAGACGGTCGACTTGTCCGGAGTTCTCAAAGAACCCTGCAATAAAGTCATGGTCGATAGAAAAGGACAACATAGGAAGCCGGTCTTTCTTATCGATTCTGGACATACTTACAAGCACGGCCAGTTGGGGAATGACAATATTCGGATACTGTTCAGCAGCACATAGCAGAAGTGGGATCATCCATCCCCAGACCGCTGAAGGTTGCAGATGGCTAGGTCGGATTAGATCGGCTAGATTCCGCGGATACTCAGGATCTAGGATCTCAACCAACATCTGCGGTTCTCGCAGAACCCGTCGAGCGGTTCTTGCCACTATTCTGTGAACCCAAACAGCGTCCTCCGGCGAGAGGTGGGATCCATGTTCCCTACCCCAATAGCGTTCGATATCGCTCACAAATCTTAGGCTGACTTTCAGGGCGCGACCCATCTCACGCAGCACGAATCCAACGGGAACACGTGAGACTGGCCAATTCAAAGATCTGCTTAGCAGTTTGAAACCGGGTATCGACTCTCGGTGGGTCTGTCGTCCATGTCTTGCCAGCGCTTCGGCGAAGAGATGTTCCGCAAGCCCGAGGACATCGTCCAGAGATAGATGTAGCTTTGGGCACGTTCGATGTGGACATGTAAAGTAAGCCATTCGGTCCACAAAGTCTCGGTCTGTGAGAAGTGCTTCGGCGATCTGCAGACGCGATTCCGGGTTGCTTCTCCAGTCGCATAAGGCCTTGATCACATCCTGGTCTCTTATGGCAGCGGTTACGTCCCCTGCCCGCGCTGTTTGCCAATAGCGGTTCCCCGCAGCGATTCCCTGCAACATAGGAAGACGCCTTTCGTTTGGCGTCATTGGCGAGGCCGGAAAGAGAAAGCCCACCAAAAACGACGCCGACTCATATTGTCTCCCCTGCGCCAATGCAGCCCAATCATCGCTGAGGCACTTATTGCCGATTTCATGGTCTCCCGGCTCGTGGCAATCGATCAGGAGCCGACTGTGCCTTTCGATATAGTTGTATGCTTCCGGCGCCCGATGCGCAGCGTGTTTAGTATGATCAGATCGTCAAGATCTACCTCTCCGTGAACGCGACCCCAATCCTCCCACGTCTGTTGTAATACCTTTTTGAACTGTCGCGGCGTCGATACCAGCGACGTCATAGCGGAGATGACGCTCACAACCTCTCCAGGGACCGTTCCGGGCATCCCTTCCCGTCTGAGTGTTGTAAACGCTTTTCGATCACCATATCCGGCCGGATCAATATCGCTGAACCATGAGCCTAGACTGCCTGAGCAGATCTCCCGAAACATATCAATGCCAGCACTGACCATGGAGGTATCCAATTGGGGCGGCATCTCGACCGAGCGGCACAATCGCGCAAAGTCTATCCCGGAGGAGGGAGCGACCGCCAAGATAAGAGATAGGTTTTGCAGCCTGCCGCAGACGATCCAGCGTAGATGCAACATCCGGGAGCACCCCGGCGCAGAATTGCGGTCCAGATCCTCCAGGAAGATAATAAGCCTGGCCCCTACGGCTTTCAGAACGCGGTCAAGGCGTTGCAGCGTTTCAGAAGGATCGTCCGCGCCTCTAGAAACGACACTTCCCAGGTTCCCCCACAGATCGCCTGCTCCCGAAAGGGCAAGCTTGTAGTCAAGGGGTATGCCAGCGAGGGCGACAGCATCCACATGACGAGATATTTCAGTCACAGCTCTGCGAAGAATGTAGGCGTCAGCAGTGTCTCCATTCTCCAAGCCCCATCCCTCAACGACGCATACCCAAATCCGCATCTTCGTCTTCTGTCGAAGCTGATACAGTACAAGCCGCAGCAAGCTGCTCTTTCCGCAGCCGTACGGACCGATCACGGCAAGTGTCTCCAAGCGAGATCGAATAAGTCGGGCGACTATTCTGCCGGCCGTCCGGCCTGCGCCAGGATATCCTGAGTGGGGTCCTCAATAGGGCTCTCACGCTCTATCCACGCGACAAAGGCATCAGGATCATCTATTATCCGAGCAAACGAGCCTCCCTCCTGCTTTCTGCCGGTTGGTGAAGACACATCTGCATGGGCGAAACCGAAGGAGGCACGCCAGGCAGACAACCAAACATCAAAAGCATTCCCGAAAAGAATCGGCTCGACCATAAGCGCGGCGACTGCGGGAGCGGCGATGTAGAGAGACACCGACCAAGTGTCGGGCCAGACGTATCCCGTAGGCAGCATGTGGAACCAACGAAGCCATCCGATTCCGAGAATTGCCGCCAGCCATATCGGCGGGTAGCGGAGAGTGACAGATGATGTTCGAACTAGAAGCAAAATGCCCCAAAGATATCCCACGCGTTCGTATCAGTACGATTGAGGCCGCGAAGACCATACACACAACAATGAACATGAGCGCATACGGGGGCATCAGAGAGGACGATGATAGGATCTTTCCCTGCAGCCTCGTAAAGAGCATCTCCAGAATCATTGCCGTCGCCGCGCCAAGCGCGGACAGCACAAGTATGTCTAGCCAACGACGCAATGTCGCCATGTGCCTGCCTCGGTTAATGTTTGGTAGCATTATAGCATAGGTCTGATTGGAGAATGAGCTGTTTTGGGAGATCCTGCGGGCTTCCCGTTGAGAGACTTGTCAATCCAGCAAATCATCTAGTTCCCGAATCGTCCCCTCGAGCAATTCCGTCCCGCTGGTCAGGTCGGTGAACATGCAGTACTCGTCCGCCGTGTGGCCGCTGGCGGCGCTGCCCGGACCGATGTTGAACGCGGCCATCCCGAACGCCGCGAAAATCACCAGGTCCTGCCGGCCGCGACTTAAACGCGGCTGGAACGGCCGGCCCGTAGCCTCCAGGGCCTTTCGGCCGGCGGCGATCAGCGGGCTGTCCTCCGGCGTCAGGCAGGGCGACTCCCACTTGCCGAAGGTCACCTGCGACTCGCCGAGCCCCTCCAGCAGGTCGCGGATCTCACCCGACACCTGCTCCAGCGTCTCGCCCGGGGCGGTCCGCCGCGAAACCTGCACCGTGCAGCGGTCCGGGATGACATTGGTCGCCACGCCGCCTTCGATCATCGTCACCGACGCGACCGGCCGGGTCATCACGTCCGGCGCGTCGGCCCAGAGAACCTTCCACCGGCCCTGCAGCGCCGTATTATAATAAATGATGCGCTGGACGAACTCGGCCGCGGGGCTGATCGCGCTGGTGCCCTTTTCGGGATAGGCGCTGTGGCTGGTCTTGCCCAGAAACGTGACGGTCGCGCGAAGGTGGGCCTGGCTGCCGACCGACGGATAGTGAGAACCGTTGCCGGCGCCGCTGGCTTCGGCCGTGATGGCATAGTCCCCGCCGTACCGCTCGCAGACGTTGTACACCCCGTTTCGCTTGCCGGGGAAGGGGCCTTCCTCGCACACCGTAAAGTTGAAGATGATACGAAGGTTCCCAGCCGGCCGGCTCGCGAAACTCTCGATGCAGGTCATCATGCCGGCCAGGCCGGCCTTCATATCGCTACACCCCAGGCCGATCAGCCGGTCGTCGCGGACGATCGGCGTATAGGGATCGACCGACCAGTTGGCGCCGGGCGGAACGGTGTCCATGTGGCCAGCCACGTGCAGCGTCGCCTTGTAATGCGGCGGCGCGAAGATGGCAGAGACGTTACGGTCGTCGTCGACCTGAACGTCGGGCCCGGCGGCAATCAGGTGCTCGGCGATATAGCGACTCAACGCCTCCTCGTGGCCGGTGACCGAAGGGATCGACACCAGGTCGCTGAGGCGTTCAATCAACTGGCGAAGCGGCTGAGGGGTCTGGGGCATTCTGTTTGTCCGTTGTCAGTAGTCCGTGGTCCGTTGTTCGTGGTCAGAACCAGTGGCCAGTTATTCGTCCGTTGTCCGTGGCCGGTGATCAGCACCCAGATCAGAATGTCCTTCTATGGGTGCCACTGGCAGCTTGTCTGCCAGTGCTCAGTTTTTCAGACCGTCCGGCATCAGGCCGTCATCCGTTGCTCAATGACACAGTCCTGATTCTTTCGTCCCTCGGCCTGCGCGAAAGTCGATCACCACTTTAGCCGGCCGCCCGGCCTTGAGACCTGTCGCCGCCGCCAGGGCCTGCGACCACTGCTGGACCGGGTACACATCCGTCTGCCACGACGCCAGCGACAGTCGGCCTTCCGCCAGCAGGTCGAAGACCATCTCATACGTGTGCCTGGCCTTCGGTCCCTGGCACTCGACCTGCCGGCCGTAGCAGCCGATCAGCCGCTGCTCGCGGAACCAGACCGGCGTCAGCTCCGCCAGGACGATCTGCGGCGTACCGAGCATGGCGATCGTACCGCGGGCACAGGTCATCTTCATCGCATCCGAAACGGAAGGGCCCGAGCCGACCGCGTCATACAACACATCATAGCCGGCCGGCAGAAACGCGTTGCCGTATCTGCCCAGGACCAGCCGCTCACCCAGCGCCGCCGCGACCGGCCCCAGCCGCTCCGCGGCCCGACGCGACCGCGGCAGCTGGACCGCCCGAGTCGCCCCGGCCTGCACCGCCCGCTCGCCGGCCGTGGCGCTGCGAACCAGGGCGTCGATCGGCCCGGTCCAGCCCAGCGCCCGCAGACCGGCGATCGTCGCCAGGGCGATAATGCCGCCACCGAGCACCGCGACGCGGTCGGTCTCGCCCGGCCAGCAGCGAAGAACACCGTGCAGCGCACAGGCCACCGGGTCCGTCAAAATGGCCTGCTCGTCGGGCAGATCGTCCGGGATGGCATGCAGTTGCGATTGGTGAGCGACGAAGTATTCACTCCAGGAACCACCGGCGAAGTCGGTGGTGCCCAGCATCACAGCCGGCGGCACCGCCCCGCGGTCCAGGTTCTCGCACAGGCAGAACAACCCGGCGGCGCACGACCGGCAAGGCGGCCAGATCCCCCGCGGACCGCAGCCAAGCGACGAATCCGCCGTAACACGCTGCCCCGGCTGCCAGTCCTTCACCTCCGGCCCGCACTGAACGATCTGGGCCACGTTCTCATGGCCGAGGGCGACCGTCTCCGGCAGCCACGCCCGCAGCAGGCTGCCCGGATGATGTTTCATCAGCACCATGCCCAGGTCGGTGCCGCAGATGCCGCCCAGCCGGGTCTTCAGCAGCACCCACTCCGGCCCGGGCAGGATCGGCCGGGCCACGTCGCGAAGCTGCACCGCCCCCAGCCGGCTCCAGTAAACGGAGGGCCAGGCCCAGCCAAGCGACTTGGCGGCCAACCAGTGCCGCGCACGCGGTTCGAAGGTCAGTGAGAGCATGACGGGCAGTATACCTTGGCAGGGACGAGGATGTGAGGGGGCCGCCGAGCGGAGCTGCAGTCCTGCCGCACGCGCAGCGCTGGTCACGCCCCGCCCCCGTGTCCTATAATCGCAGTTGCCATGAGTGATGCAAACCAGGACACAAGAGTCGCGACCATCCGCGAGAAAATCAAAGAGTTGCCCAAGGCCCCGGGGGTTTACCTGTTCAAGGATTCCCTCGGCCGGGTGCTGTACGTCGGCAAAGCGGTCGACCTGCGGTCGCGGGTGAGCAGCTACTTCCAGAACGGGGCCGACCTGGCCACCACGCGCGGGCCGCACATCGTCCAGATGGTCGAGCAGGTCGTCGACATCGACTGGATCGAGTGCGACACCGAGGTCGACGCCCTGCTCCAGGAAAACCGCCTCATCAAGGACATCCAGCCGCCCTACAACGAAAGCCTCCGCGACGACAAGACCTTCCCCTATCTCGAGATCACAATCAAGGACGACTTCCCGGCTGTCTACGTCACGCGAAACCCCCAGCCAAGACAGCAAGCTCTACGGCCCGTTCGTCGCCGCCAGCGGCCTGCGCGCCGCCGTCAACGCCATGCAGAAGGCCTTCAAGTTCCGCACCTGCGGCCTGGACATCCACGACGACGACCCCAGCCGCAGTTCTTCCGCCCGTGCATCCTCTTCAACATCGGCCAGTGCACCGGCCCCTGCGGCGCGAGGATCAGCAGGGACGAGTACCGCAAGAACATCAAGCGGCTGATCAAGTTCCTCGGCTCGAAGCGAAGCGTCGTCCTGCGCCAGATGAACCAGGAGATGGACCAGGCCAGCAGGGAGATGCGCTTCGAGGACGCCGCCAGGCTCCGCGACCAGATCAAGGCCCTCGAATCGCTGAGCATGGCCGGCGACGTCGACCTCGACATCCAGCCGGAGGTCTTCCGCATCGACCCCGGCAAGGGGCTGGAGCGGCTGGGCGAGGTGCTCGGCCTGACGAGCGCGCCGCGGATCGTCGAGGGCATCGACATCGCCAACCTGCAGGGCCAGGAGTCTGTCGGCTCGCTGGTCTGCTTCATCGACGGCAAGCCGTTCAAGAACAGCTACCGCCGCTTCAAGATCAAGACGGTCGAGGGCCAGGACGACTACGCGATGATCCGCGAGGTCATCCAGCGCCGCTACCGCGAGGCCGCCAAGGGCGAGGAACTCTATCCCGACGTGATCCTGATCGACGGCGGCCTGGGCCAGTCTGCACGCCGCCCTCGACGCCTTCAGCGAGATGGACGTCAAGCCGGCCACGGTCATCAGCCTGGCCAAGCGAGAGGAGGAGATCTTCGCACAAGCCGGCCTCCGCCCCCCTGCGCCTGCCGCGCAACGACGACGCCCTGCGCCTGCTGCAAGCCGTCCGCGACGAAGCCCACCGCTTCGCCCAGCACTACCACCACATCCTGCGAAGAAAACGCGTCCTTGGCGAAAAGGACAGGCATATCGGCCGGCGCCGCCGAAAGAGTTCGTAGTGCAGCGATCCAAAAGAATGACGCCTTATGCGAGCCGCGACCGTAAGGGAGCGGTCCCCCGGCGCCGCGGAAGATGTCACGGGTTCTCATGCGAGCCGCAACCGTAAGGGAGCGGTCCTGCAAATCTGCATCCTGACCAACCGTAGCGGGCGTCCCGCAGGATGCTGCAAAGTGCTCCATGACACATCAATCAATGGATTGGGTGCCACTGGCAGCTTGCCTGCCAGTGCGGCCACGGGCGGACAAGCCGCCAGAGGTCACGGATATCCGCATTGTCGTACTTGAGCATCGCCAATCGTTCCAGACCGACCCCGAACGCGAAGCCGGTCACCTGCTGCGGATCCAGCCCAGCCTGTCGGATCGCCTCGAAAATCAGCATCCCGCCAGGGGCGATGCCGCTGTGCTCCCACGGACCGCCGCGCCGGACCATCAGCTCAACACTTTGCACGAAGATGGTGAAGGAGTAATCCTCCCATCGCAGATCCGCCGCTGAATCGCCGCACCAGTTCGCCGAAGGCGGCCAGCCTTTCCGCCGGGACGGCATCGGGCGCCGTCGCACGGATCACAAGGTCTCTACTCTCTTCCATACCAACGCCTACTCGAACGCCTTCTACATTCAGGAGCCGCCCTGCCCGCCACAGGTTTATCCATTTCGCGAAGAATTCTCAACAGCGAGGCACGAAAAGCCTGCCAGCATCCGACATGACTGTCGACGCATACGACTTCGGTATTGATTTCGACCAGAGCCACGCTAGCTTGCTTGGCTTGTGGTAGCGGTGGGGGCGTTATCCCCGCTGGCCAACCCAATGGCGGACCGAGGGCATGCGGAATATGAACCGTCAAGGCGCGGCCGTACTGAACGGCACGGTGATCAGACTGCTGATGGCGGCGTTCGTGGTGGCGACGGGCGACCACGGGCTTCCTCTTCGCCGTCCCGTTCTTCGTCCTCGATAAGCTCGACCGCACCGATGCCGTCGGCCAGGTCGTCGCGACCTGGACGGCTGGCTACATCGCCAGCTGCCTCATCGCCCAACGGCTCAGCCGATGGATCAGCCCGCGGGCGATGGTCATCACGGCGACCATCGGGGTCGCGGTGTTCATCTACCTGTTCCGGTTCACAACGACTGTAGGGTCGATGTGCGCGGTGAGCCTGGCATATGGCCTGAGCCTGGGACAGTTCTGGGCCCCGCTGATGGGGTGGCTTAGCGGCGACGCCGACGGGGTCACGCTGAGTCGCCGCCTCGGATGGTTCAACCTCTCCTGGTCGTCGGGCATCGTCATCGCCCCGCTGTTCACCGGCTACCTCGTCGAGGAAAACATCTACCTGCCCTTCGGGGTGATGACGGCTTATCATGCTGGCGGCCTTTGTCGTCGCAGCCATGACCCCCTATCGGCCCGGCACGCCCAAGGCTCATGGCCGCCGGCGTGCCCAGCCAACCTTCCGGCGAAGCAGAAGAGGACCGGTCATGGCACCGTGCGATGGCCCCCTGTCGCGTGGCTCCCCGAAACTTCGGTACATCCGCTATTTCGGCTGGTCCGGGGGGATCGTCGGCTATCTAGCGATGGCGGTCTACCGCTACCAGATGCCGCATCTGGCGAAGACCGTCCATATGAACGAGGTCGTCTTCGGGCGGGTAGCGACGGCCCTGTCGCTGGCGCTTGCGGCCGCGTTCTTCGTAACAGGTCGATGGAGTGGCTGGCATGGCAAGAGTCGCTGGATCTTTCTGCCGCAGCTGGCCCTGGCAGGGGTCTCGGGCACTGCTGACCTGGGCGACGACGGCATGGACGATGATGCCGCTGATGCTTGTGGGAGGCTTTGCGATAGGACTGCTGTACACTAACAGTGTCTTTTATGGTTCGCTGGGCTGCCCGCCGGCCCAGGACGAGGCGGATGGCTATACACGAGATCTGCCTGAACGTCGGCGTGATTATGGGGAGCTATTTCGGCAACTGTCCTGAGTCAGCGGCTCGGCCCCAGCCGGGTCTACCCTTACTGGCGATGGCGGTCATCCTAGCCGTAGCAGCGGAACTTCTCTTGGAATCTGCTGACGCTGCGAGCGCCCGGCGGACAGCCCTGTCGCCAAAACCACCGGCATGGACTTGAAGCCCGTCTTGGACAGTCAACAATGAGCTAGAGGCGAACGTTCAGAGCACGTGACTGAACGTTTGTGAAAAAGGACGCGAACCATGGCAGCGACTTTCAAAGTATACGCATTTGATCCTGTCGCTCTACCCGGTGGATGCAAGACTGCGGATCGAGGCGGGAACGCCCTGGTCGATGTGCAGAGCGAAGATCAACTGAGCCGGGCGGTCTATTCCGGCTACACAGCACACAGCGAGGGCGATCGCGGCCATGCATTCGTGTGGCAGGAGCTCGGCCGATTCAAGGTCGTAAACTGGCAACAGGAAGAAGAAGGGCCCGCCAGAACGATTGTCTTCCTCGATCTTGACGATGCCGCGGAATATGCGTTGATGTGCGTCGAAGTAACCGTGCCACGAGCACCTGCGCCGTATCCGTGCCAGACGCATGCTTCTGTAACGGCGCAGCGGGCAGGCCGCGAGCCCCGATGATCCTATTGCTCGGCGGGGTCTGCCGAGCAAGGGCGAGGAAGCATGTGACCCCCTCGATATAAATCGACGGCCCGGGTTGGCGGTATCAGTCAACCCGGGCCGTGGTGTATTACGATAGAAGCCTCGATTGCCCGAAGCACCCCTTACGACGGGGCATTCAGCATCGGGAACGCCTTCTCTTCCTGCTCCGGCTGCACCAGGATGTTCGGCGTGATCAGGATCAGCAGCGTCTGCTCGTCCTTGACCGCCGTGCGGTTCGTAAACGCCCGGTTGAGGATCGGGATGTGGCTGAGCATGGGCACGCCCGCCTCGACCTCCACCTCGCCGACGAGCTTCTGGCCGCCCAGCAGCAGCGTCCCGCCGTCAGGCACGGAGACCTGCGTATTGACGTTGGTCACCTGCGTGATGGGCAGCTGAATCGAGAACGTCGAGACCCACCACCGCCACCGCCACCGCCGACGCCGCCGCCACCGGCCGCGACACCGGTCACGGGTGTAGACGAGACCAGGCTCGACCAGCTGCTGGGTGGACGGCTGCAAGCGTCATCGTCACGTACTTCAGATCGCTGGAAACGGCGGCCTGCACCCACAGGATCGAGCCGCTGGGGATCACGCCGAGGGCCGCACCGCCGGTCGCGACGTTCTGGGCAACGACCGGCGAGACGTTGGCGACGTACGTCGTCATCGTGGCCACGACCACCTGGGCCTGCTGTGTGTTACGCAGGGTAACCCGCGGGGCGGTCAGGACCGTGCTGCGGCGGTCGGCCTCGGTCGCCCGGATCAGGAAGTCGAGTTGGATGTTGTCGAGGAAGCTGCCACTGAACTGCATGCCCGGGGCATTGCTCGTGCCGGCGAACGAACCTGGCACGTTGGTCGTAATGCCGGACGCACTGGCCAGGTTGATCGTGTTGCTCTGGATCGGCAGCGGCGTGAACCGGCTGCTGTGCGGACCGACGTTGCTGGGCAGCGGCACGCCGGCCACCGTGGCGTACGGCTGGGCCGGCGTGGCCTGATCGCAATGCACCGCACTGCCGTTGCTGTACGGCGGCTGCGTATACGACGGCGACGGCACGATGCCGAGTCGGCCGAACGTACGCGGCAAGCAGAACCGGAGCGCCCGTCCCAGGATCGACGAGGGCCGCACCGCCGCTGTCGAATCGCTCGGTCAAAACCGGCGGTCCCCTGGTTCGAGCACCGCGTCGAGGTCGACGCCGATCTCGCGGAGGAAGTTGCGGCTGACCGTAATGAAAGCGGGCCTCGATCGAGATCTGGATGGAGACCAGTTCCGCGAATCTTCGTGAGGAGTTTGCGGACCTCCTCATGCCCGCGGGCGTTCTGGACGACGATCAGCGCCCGGTCGTTCCAGACCTGGAGGAACGCTTCGCCACCGGCCGACTGCCACGGCGCAGCACCGGACCTGGCGGTAATGCCCTGCTCGAGCATCGTCGTAACGTCATCCTCCAGATCCTCCACACTTCGCTGGGTACCACTGATCTCGCCGCTGTGTCGTTGAACCGCCGCCGCCAACGCCGCCGCCACCACCACCGCCAACACTGCCGCCGCCCATTCCGCCACCGCGGCACCGCCGCCGGCACCACCCATTCGCACCGCCAGTGCCACCGCCCATGTTCATATTGAAGCCACCACTGGGGTTGACGACGTAGGGGGGCAACAGCAGATCGCCGATATCATAGACCTGAAGTTTGAGGTTCTGGCTGAGTTCGTCGTGGGTCGAGATCGTCAAGACGCCCTGGTCGATCGTCCAGTCGAGCTGGGTGATGTTGCCGAGGGAAGCACTGACCTGCTGCAGCAGCAGCTCCAGGACCTTGAGCCACGAAACGTTGGTCAGTTTCCGCAGGGAAACCAGCGTGTCCGGCGTGATGCCGTACTGCTGCAGAGCGTTCCAGTTGACGCTGATGTTGATGCCGGCCCGTGTGGCGATCTCTTCGACGGCGGTGCCGAACGTGGTGCCCTCGGGGAACGCGATCTCCGGCGTGAGCTCGTTGAGCTGGCGGCGAGCCTTAACGGTCAACTCGTCTTCCATTCGCTGGAACGCACCGTAGCGATCCTGCCGGCGGTTGATCTCCGGCCAGTTATCGGGGTAGTGGACGTAGACGTGCCAGGGAATCATCGACTCGTCCGCGTCGATGATCGCCGCCTGCCGCTCCGTCTGCATGTTCTGGAGGATGGACTTTTCCTTCTGGATCATCGCCATCTCTTCCCAGTCGGACCGCAGCCAGCGGGCGAGTTCGTATTCCGGTTCGATGGCCAGGACCTGCTTGAGGGTCTCGACGGCCGTCTCGTACTTGCGTTCGCGATAGAGCCGACGGGCCTCGTCCATCAGCTCCTTGATCTGACGTTGCTTGAGGGCCTCGGCCTGCTGCCGCCGGGCGATATCTTCCTGCATGGCGCGGGCGGTCTGCTCGCGGATCCGCTGCTCGTTATAGATCCGCTCCTGCTGGGAAATGAACGTATCGAGGCTGTCGGCGTCAGCCAGCAGGGCCTTGTAGATCTCCGGGCGTTTCGGCGTAGGGGGCCGCAGTGGAGATCACCTGGCGGGCCTGCAGGAGTTTGCGGCGGGCCTCGTCAAACTCGTGGTCGTTGACATCGCGCAGGATCTGCTGCTCGAGATCGCGATACTTGCGAACCGCCAGATCCCACTGGAGACGGTTCGTCTGGCGGATCCGACCGACGAGCGTGCTCGCCGGCAGGGCCAGGCGCGCCTCCTGAAGACGACGCTGGGCCTCAACGGCCTCGGGAAGGTTCGGGCACCATACGCAGGGCCTCGTTCAAACGGGCCTCGGCCGCATCGTAATCGCCCGACTGAATCATTTCGCGAGCCTGGTCCACAAGTTTCAAGGCGTCGCGTTGGGCTTCGATCGTGCGGGCCAGAGCGCTGGGGGCGGAAGTGGCGGCGGCTTCGGCCGGGGCCTCGGCGGCAGGCGCCGATTCCTCAGCGGACGTCGCGCCCGCAGCCGGCTCTTCCGCTTGTTCGGCCGGCGGCTCGGCTACGGGAGGCGGCAGCGGCTGGGGCTCGGCCTCCGGGGCGGCGGATTCGGCAGGCGGGGTTTCAGGGGCCACCTCGGCAGGCGCGCGGCGGCCTCTTGCGTCGCCTGGGCGAGCTGATGTTTTTCCCGAATCTGAACGAGGGCCTGACCTGCCCGGTCCTTCTGGGCACGGTCGGCATACTCATTGTCCAGAACTGCCTGGAACCGCTGGGCGGCCTTATCGAGATTCCCGGCGTCGAGGTCTTTCTCGGCATCCGCGAGATCCTGCGCCGCCTTCACCTGCAGCGTGGCCGCCGTCTGCGCCTTGCCGAGCCATGCGGCGCGGGAGGCCTGCTGCTGCTGGTTCAGGTCCGCAGGATTGATGCCTTGCAGGAGCGTATTGGCCTCGACATAATTATGGGCCTCGTAAAGACTGAATTGCATGCTGCAGGTCATCAGCAGCAGCGCCGTAGGCGATCGTGCAAGCAACCGCCAACACCAGTACACCGATACCGCCAGACAGATCGCGCCGCTTCAAGGCAGAGCCTCCTGTGGCTGCAACTAGGGAATGTCCAACAACTCCTGGTAAACAACGCAACAACAACGCGGCATGGGGAACGCCACACCCATACCGTCCAGGTAAGCCTAAAAAGCACTGCGGGCTAACGGAGCCGCCAACCAGCCACGACTCCGCGAATGCATCCGGACCTTACGGCCCGCGTTGCAAGTTGGCGTAAGTGTACTGTGCACACCACGCTCTTGCAACCACCGTCCGCCCTATTAACAGGGCTGGTAAACCGATCTATCGACTCCGCACGGCCGCGGTCCGACTGATGTACGGCCTGGCACCCGGGAGGCCGGGGGCAGCGGTGCCGCCGAGGCCGGGCACGGCCGCGGCCTGTTGATCGCGGGTCATCTTCACCTTGTATTCGAGTTCTTTCTTGATCTGACAAAGGCGGTCACGACTGGCCCAGCGCTGATGGAGGCTGCCGTCGTTGTCCATGTAGACCAGAATGGCGCTGGTACTCTTGCGGAGTTTCAGGCCGTCACCGCTGGTGTCGGTCTCGACGACCGCTGCGGGATCCACGCCGATATCAACGATGGTATAGCCGGTTCGGAAGTCGATTTCCGGCCTGCCGGTTCGAGCATCCCCCGGCTTGAGGTCGCCGATGGCATCGCCCGGACCGACGTGAACGGTTTCGCTATACCAGAGCCCTTGCAGGAAGCGGAAGACCTCGACGGTAGCGGTATCGCCAGTCAGGCTGGTTCCCGTCAGGAACAGGCGCGTGGGGCTGGCGATCGTGATCGGCTGGCTGGGTTCGGACCAGGCACCGGTAAGCATGACCCGCCCGCCGTCCTGCGGATTCTTCAATTCGTTGCGATCGATATCCGGATGGGAGAACACGTTGAACAACGTAACCCTTGCACGATAGCGATACGTCTTGCCGGGCGAGGCGTGCATGTCATAGACCCAGATCTCGGCATTGCGTGCCTCTTCCGCGAACTGCTGCTGCTGGCGCTGGGCCTCTTGAACCTGCCAGGCCTCGTACGCGGCGGAGACCTCCTGTTCGAGCTTGCGATACGCAGCTGGTCGCTGATCCCAGGAGACGATGCCGCCTGTTTGAGGAACTGCATGGCCTCCGTGAAGCGCTTCTGCTTATAAGCCTGTTCGGCCTTTGTCAGCAGGAGAAACGCGGCCGGGTCTATTGCGGCGTGGCTGGAACCGAGCCCTCCGCTGCCGCCGCGATCGTAGCCACCGCGACCGCCGCGGTCACCGCCGCCACGACCGCCCCGATCGCCGCCACCGCCACCGCCACCGCGTCCACCCCGGCTGCCGCCACCGCGGCCGCCGCCACCGCGACTGATCGACGGACGTGGCGCCATGGGAGGCGCCGTGGGCCTGGCAACGGGAGGCACCATCCCCGGCCGCAGGCCCGGCGGGCCCTTATCGACGGCGACCAGAGCACAGGGACCGTAAGGCGGGAAGGGCTCACCGCCGATAATGCCGGGCAGGGGGTACAGTATCTTCGTCTGCGCACTGCCAAGGTTGGCAAAGAGGGTGCGGATTGTCTGATCGTCGACCTGGCCGAGACCGCCTTCCGGGGTAACCTTGACGGTGGCCGGCGCGGACTTGAATGTCACTTCCTTATAAGTATCCACATCCTCCCAGGGACCGGAGGTGCCGTCGGAATACACCGGCTGTCGCTGCGCCTGGATGCTGGCGAACAGGATGATATTGGCCTGCTCGCGGGAATAGCCGTTCTGGCGGAAGATCTCATATTGCTGCTGCATGTCGAAGGCCAGTTTCAGGAAGGCCCAGGAGACATCCCGTCCGGGCCCGCCAGCCGCAGTGGCCGGGGCGGCGCCGTGGGATGACTGCCGCAGCAGCGCCGCAAGACCGTCAGGATTCGAAGAATCCGTCCACCGGCTGCGGCGTCAGAACGGCATCGGTAACACCGGTACTGGCTTCGCTGACCACCGGCGCGGCTACCGTCGCGATACCATGGGCCGCACTGACGTCAAAGGTGATTCCTTCGGGCTTGTTCATCTGCGGCCACCAGGCGATGGCCGGCGTCATGGTCTGCGGCATGCTGTTCAGGACAGCCAGGTTCTGACGCAGATCCTGCAAGGCCTTCTCGGTACTGCCGGCGGCGTCCGGACTGGCAGTCGGCGGCATAAAGCGAGCGTTCTTGTAGGCACGCGCCAGGTCGTCCGCAGCGTCGCCGAGCCGGCGATCCAGGTCATACGGCGAGATCGTCTGGCCATTGAGGGCCACGGTAATCGGCGCCGAGATGACGTAGCTGAAAACAACAAACACGAAGAGCAAGACCGAGACGGCGAGCACGATCTTTTCCACGTGCTGTTCGACTGGATTGATGCCTTGCTTGGCCATAGGCTGCCCCTTTTATCGCAAACGGCTCAGGATCATCGTTAGTAGCGACCGCCTCCACGACCGCCCATGCCGGCTCCGTCGATCGGTTGGCCCGCCAGCAGTTGCTTGATCTTCTCTGGCTTGAGCGAATCGTAGATCGACCGGAAGAACAGCATTTCCAGTACGATGTCAGCGTCGACAACCGGCTCGGTACCGTACAGATAACCGGCCTCGCGGGCGTTGAGAACGTCCACGTTTCGATACTGCACATCGAGCGGAGTGATAAAGTTCTGCTTGCACAGCGCAACCAGCACCTTCGGCAGATCGCAGGCGCTGACCACCACGTTTAGCGCAGACGTGAACCACGTCGTACTGGTCGTTCGAGGTCCGACCGGTAAAGGCGTCCGCGGTACTGCCCATGGAAAGTCTGCCGCCCGACGAAGTACGCGGCATCACGTTCGGCTGGCTGTTGCGGTGCAGGATCGCAACGGACGAAGTGCGGCCCGACATGTCCGCCATCCCACCGGACAGGTAATCGCTGATCCTCAGGCTGACAAGATGCTTGACGGGCAGGTACGCCACCCATTGCTGGTCTGCCGGAAGACTGGCCGCCGCATCTGCGTTGACCTTGTGAAGGGCATCGATGATATCCTTTTCGATCCAGTAGAACATCTGGGCCGACCACATATCAACCGAATCGGGGGCCTGAACGAAACTGGGACTGCCGATCGGATGCATATCCAGAGACTCGTCGTCGATATAGGTCCAGATCCGCCGGGCGGTCTCATAGGTGGCGATCAATTTGGCCTGCGGAACCAACTCGTCATGCGTCGGTAGTTTGACGTGCGGCTGCGAGGCCCCCAGCGTGCCGGGCACACCGGGTCGGACGACCGGCGAGGGCATTGCCGGAGCACGGTCATAACCGCCACGATCGTAACCACCGCGATCATACCCACCGCGATCGTAGCCGCCGCGATCA
Source organism: uncultured Planctomycetota bacterium (assembly GCA_963787325.1). Taxonomy (GTDB): domain Bacteria; phylum Planctomycetota; class Phycisphaerae; order UBA1845; family JANYLN01; genus CAWBCK01. The sequence continues at coordinate 1,596,097 of CAWBCK010000005.1, read as the reverse complement.
TACCCGCGGCCGCCACGCTCATCGAAACCCCGGCCACCGAAGGAGGGAGCGGCTCCCGCAGTCGCCACCAGTGGGGATTCATACGGGGCAACGTCCGGCGGCTTGGGAATGTGCAGCTGGTCGCCGACGGTGGTAACGTTCGCCTCGCGGCGGGCCTTTTCCTCCATGCGGCCGACAATGCGGTCGACGATGTCTCCGGTAGGGGCCTTCTCGGCCTTGAGCTCCTCAGGCAGCTGATGAAAGGCCGCGCGATAGGCATTGCGGAAGCTGTAGGGTGCGTCGGCGGTCAACGGAACGGGAAAGACGTCGTCGCGAAGCGGCTTGCGTGCATTAAGGGCCTTGGCCTTTCTGCTGGCCTCGTCGGTGCTGGCGTTGGCCTTAGTGTAATAGGCTCGCGCTTTGTCGATCGCCGTAAGGTTCGTAGCCCCGCCCCGCAGACCGCTCAAGGTGCCGCCGATGGCAGCGATGTTATTCGCCTTGGTCTGGACATCCTTGAAGCCCATGATGGCCCAAACGGCAAGACCAATGCCGGCAAGGCCTACGACCCCGCAGACCATCACGATCCAGTTTTTCTTTACCCAGTCCATCTTGGCGGCTCCTTAGTACGTCATCAGGGACGTCAGGTCATCTTGGGTCCACATCAAGGTACCGGCGTTTCGGGCGGCGCATCAGGGGCCTGCCCCATCGTTACCGCCACGCGGATGGTAAAGGAGAAATCCGACCCCATCGGCTCGCCGGTCAGCGGATCAAGATGCAGATCGCTCGACGGGCCGGTATTGTAAGTACTCGCGGCCGGGCTGTAGCCGCCCCGATCATCGTAACCACGGCCACCGCCGCGATCGTCATAGCCGCGCCCACCGCCACGACCACCGCGGTCGTCATAACCACGGCCACCACCACGGCCGCCGCGGTCGTCATAGCCACGCCCACCACCATAACCACCCCGCCCAGGGGTGCTGGCTGCAACCATGCCGCTACCGACAGTCAGCGTGGGTTTCTGGGTTCGGCTGGCCAGTGAAGCCACCGGTGGCATCCACAGAGGAACGATACCGGCGTTTGAGGCCATGCCGGTCGTCGTCATCGGCAGGGCCTGGGGATTCTCATCAACCTTGGAGACATAGAACTGGGCATCTTTGCCCCGGATGCTCTTGAGCTTCTTGGCCCAGTCGGCCAGGAAGATGACGGCTTGGCCCTGGGCCGTCGCCGGATCGGCCCCACCGTACGGCGTATGGCCGTGAATAATCAGCAAAAAGCCCTTGTCATTTGAACCCCCCAAGGCGCCGCCCATCGGGCTCATGCCGCCGCGTTCGCCGCCGCGGCCGCCACCCTGGCCTGCCGAACCGCTCTCAAAGGCTTCGGTGACGCTGGGAACGTAGTTGCCGTCAATCGCGTCGATATAGATCATTTTGCGTTGCTGACGAGGGATCTGCTCGAGGGCAGCGAGGTACTGGTCGGTACCCTTGGCATCCGCCAGGCCGGGCATCTCGGGTAAGGTATCGTGGATCTTTTCGAGAAGCTCGATCCACAGAACGCGGTCCTTGTACAGGTCGGCAATGCGCGGTCAGCTCGGTCGGCTGATTGCCCTTGGCGACCTCAGAACCCATGGCAGACTTGAGACGCTGGGCGGCCGCGGCGATCTTTTCCGCCTTCGCACGGCCGGTCGGAGCATCCGCGGCAGCCCGGGCGATGACATCATTGGCCTGCTCCACGGAACTGACCGTCGTTGAATAGTTGGCGCAGCCGTCCTGGTCAGAGCCGACGCATAGCTGCGCCTTGCTGTAGTTCAAGGCCAGCGCGCCAACCAGAATCACCGCAGCGGTACCGGCGAACCAGGGCGTCTTCCGCCGCCAGACCATCGAACGCGCGATTTCGGTCGGCAGCAGCGTGTTGTTGATCATGCCGACGCCGAGACCCTGAACGGCCAGGCCGTAGGCGACGCCCATGCTCATGACATTCTCGTTGAAGGAGGCGGCGTTGAGACCCTGGCCTACCTGAATCTTGTGGAACGTGCCGAGCTTGTCGACCTCGGTCTGAAGGTTCTGCTGAAGGTATTTCTGGAGCCCGGGCAACTTGAACGCATTGCCCATGCCGACGATCTTGTTGATCTGCACGTCGCGATGGGTGCTGTTGTAATAGCCCAGTGAACGCTGGATCTCCGCCACCAGGTCGGCGAAGACCGGCCGCATCGCCTGGAAGATCTGGCGTGCATACCGGCTGGAGGCAGCCGAGCGTTTCAGCGCCTCGGCCTTGCCGAAGGAGAGTTTGAAGGACTTGACGAGGGCCTCGGTGAAATTGTTGCCGCCGAGGGGGATATTACGGGTCCACGCGCCGTCCTTTCTGGCAACGACAAGGTCGGTATTCTGAGCACCGACATCCAGTATGACGACCCCGCCTTCGCCGGGCGTCTCGTCGAACGCCAGGTAGTTGTACAAGGCGAGCGGACTGGCCTGGACGAGCACCGGCTCGATGCCGCGGTCGGTGAAAACCGACAGATACTTGCGAACGAGATCGCGGCGGATCGCGAAGATACCGACCTCGACCTCAGGGCTATCCGGAGTCTGGAACACCTGATAGTCCCAGATCACTTCGTCCATATCGAAGGGAATCTGCTGCTGGGCCTCGTAGGCGACGATGCTGTTGATCTTCTTGGGCTCGACGGGCGGCAGCTTGGAGAACCGGGTGAAGGTCTGCTGGCCGGGAACGCCCAGCACGACATCGCTTCCCCGTAAGTCGTTGCGGCCAACGAACTTCTCGACGGCTTCGGCGAGCAGTTCGTCCCCGTTGACCTCCGGCTGCGAGAGGATCTGAGGGTATTCGATCACGTCGAAGGCGAGCACCTCGGCGACCTCGCCTTGCAGCCGTAACTTGACACCTCGCAAGGCGAACTGCCCGACGTCGATTCCCCAGACGGTTTTAGGTCCTGGCATATCCGGGCCTCCTAGTGGGCATACCGCACGGTTGGCGGTGCCGCGGGCTGCTCAGTGTAAACAGCAACGGCAACGGCCGCCACAACCGCCGCGTAAATCCTGTCGCTGGCGGGAACTTATCTATTGGTTTTGATGCAGAGCCGCATACGGAAGTTCGGGTACGAACACGGAAGTCAGCAGGCTTGTCTGCATCAGGGTGGCCACGCTGGGCACAATTCATAAACACCCCGTTACCCGTTCCGGGGTAACACAACAGCGTCACGCTGGCAGGAACATCCGGCACTTACTGCGTCGCCTGGGCAGGCAGTATGCACTGGCTGCGGAGTCGGCCGTACGAACAGACCCCTGCGGAGGCAGCCAACTGCCACCCGACCTTTGGTCGCCATTTTATATTGCCTAAGGTACGTCGTCAATTGCGTTTGGAGCGAGAAAGAAGGGCGTTTTCGTCAGCCATTGCGTCCCATAACAGCCCGCCGGGCAACCGTGATAACCGCAGACTGGCCCGAGGGTGACGGCAACAGCCGCAATAACGACATAAACAACCGCAAAAGACACAAAAGAACGCAAGGCGATGGCAACGACCACGGCAACAACATTGAAACCACAGAAGGCGCATAAGACGCAAGGGTACGGCAACGACCACGACAACGACATCGAAACCACAGAAGGCGCATAAGACGCAAAGGAACGGCAACGACCGCGGCAACGACATCGAAACCACAGAAGGCGCATAAGACGCAAGGGTACGGCAACGACCGCGGCAACAACATTGGACCGCAGAAGGCGTACAGATGGAGGCGCGAAATGCTGCCGTGAGTATTGCGAAAGCAGCCGGACTAGTCACTGGCGACTTACGATCCTGCATCTCCAATATAGGCCACCCATTTGCGGGACACTCGGCAGCACTCGATTGAAACGGCAGTCAGCAAGGGCCTAGGAGACCGTCTGAGTAAACGCCCAAACCCCCGTCTCTTTTCGGTTTGGGGGGTACTCGGCGGTCTTGCTCGTTGCTATTGCGCCGGCGCTCGGGGCCGGCGAGGCAGAAACTCCCGTTTCAGGCCGGTGCAGGCCCGTCTGACGCGATTGCCGATGGCTGTCTCACCCGGCTGACCATAGTTTCCTCAGATTGCAGGCCATACAGACCAGACGCCACTCGCTACGCATCCGCTCCATGCCGTTCAACAAAAACTGCCGGAAGCCCAACCCTCGCTTGATCCAGCCGAAGATCGGTTCGACGATCCATTTCCGCTGGGCATACGTTTCCCGCCCGCGCTTTGTTCGCAACTTGCGGGCCATCCGCTCCTTCGTCGTCAGCCCCGCCGGCGGCCGACCTCGCGGACTGGCTGGCATCCTTTCGCCATGCTTGAGCCGGCCCGTGGCGATGTACGCATCCAGAAGGTTCCGCTCGGCCCACTGCACGTTCTGCTCACTGAAGTAGCCGCTGTCCGAAGATATCTTCCCAATCCGATGCCCTCCCCCCACATTCGTGCGAGCCTGTTGGGCCATCGGCTGGAACTGTTGCTTGTCGTTCGCCTCGTTCGTCACATCCGCCGCCACGATGATCTGGTGTTGGCGATCCACCACCGCCTGCGCGTTGCCGCACTGGTCGAACCCCTTGTTGCTGACCTTCATGATTTTCGTCGTCGGATCCGTGAAGTTGTACTGGGCCTTCGCGGGCGGTACCGCCTTTTCCGGCTTGCTCCGACGGCCACCCTTGGGCTTGTCGCCTGGCTTGTCAGGCTCTTCTTCCTGACGCTTGCATTCCTCTTCGGCGGCAGCCTTGGCCTGTGCTTCCAGCGCCTTTCGCGCCTCCCGGATCTTCGCCAGGCGGCTCTGCCGCCGGGCCAGGGCCTCCGGCAGTTCGTCCCCGCGACGATCCACGCCGTAGGCCCGATCTTCCGCCTCATCCGCAGATTTGGCCTGCGACAGCAACTGACGGATCTCCTTGCGCAACCGGGCCTCCTCCTCTTTCATCCTTCCGTAACTCATCGCCTTGTGTCGCGAGGCATTCGCCCGGATCTTCGTGCCATCCAATGCCACGTGCCCCAGCTTCACCAGCCCCGCCTGCTGGCACAGCCGCAGCACCTCTACGAACAGCCCTTCCAGTTCTGTCAGGTGCTGCTTGCGAAAGTCGCTGATCGTCCGGAAGTCCGGCACATCCTCCTGCACGATCACCCGCCAGGCCGCATCTCGCTGACACCGCTGCATGATTCGTCGCGAACTGAATACGCCCTGCGTGTAACTGTACAGCAGCAGCGTGGTCATCATCCGCGGGTGGTACGGCGGATAGCCGCGCTGCTCTCGCTCGTACTTGCCGAAAATGGCCGACAGATCCAGTTCCTTGACCACGTCGAGCACGAAAAAGACAAGGTCGTTTTCCGGCAGCCACTCTCGCGGCGATGGCGGCAATAGCCAACTTTGATCCGGATTCCAGGGGCGGTAGGTCTTACTCATCCTTGAGCCTCGATCGGAAAGACTTATCCCTTGCCTGACCCACCCATTATAACATGTCTGTCAACTGTTACTCGGACAGTCTCCTAGAAGGAGATAGTGATTGCTGCGAAGGGGGCAGCAAGCAGGCCGGATGATCATGACCGGGGGACAGTCTCGTGAGTGCTTCATGCAGGCAGTTGCGGGTGGTTTGGGGTGTTTCGGCTGTGCTTCTCTTTGTTTCGGTGGCGACGGCGGCCGTGCGGACCGTAGCGCTGACCGGCGATCCGGCGGTCGGGACGAGCTATGGGTTTCTGTACTTTCAGGCACCGGTGCTCAACGCCGGTGGGCAGACGGCGTTCGTGGCGGCACTCGATGACGATCCCTTTAACCCATCGTCCGGCCTGTGGTCGGAAGGCACCGGATCGCTGGGCAACGTGGCGCTGAGCGGTGAGGCTGCTACGGGAGTCGCTGGCGGGGCCACCTTCGGACAGTTTATCGACCCGAACCTCTCCCTTTTCCTTAACAGCGCGGGACAGGCCGTCTTCGGAATAACCCTCAGCGACTATACCACCACCGGCGTCTGGTCGCAGGCCGGCGGCACGCTGGAGAAGGTGGCGGCGGACGGCGATCCCGCGCCGGGAGCAACGGACGTTAATCGGGTCTTCGGCGGCCTGGTGACAACCGGGCTCAGTAACGCCGGGCAGGTGGCGATCTACGCGTCGATGCCGCCGACCAGTTCGCCCCCGGGAGACTTCCCTTCCAGCGGCATCTGGGCGGGGCCGCCGGACAGCCTCACAAAGATCGCTGAGCAGGGCGACAGCACGCCGGGCATCGCAGGCGGCGGGTTCACGGATTTCGGGCATCCGGCGATCAACGCGAGCGGCGATGTGGCATTCGTTGCAGGCGCCAGGGTCCTGGGCGTCAGCAGCGGGCAGGGGGTCTGGTCCAACGCATCGGGGACTCTGACGAAGATTGCCAGCTACGACGACAACGCACCCGGAACCGGCAATACCTTCAGCATCCTCTTCCTCGCGTCCGTAACGATCAATGACGAAGGCGATGTTGCGTTCGCGGCCAGGCTGAACGGCGGCGTTGTCCCCACGGGCCTGTGGGTCTATCGCAGCGGCGGCATCGACAAGATCATGGTCGAAGGCGAACCGGCGACGGGGACCGGTGCCAACTTCCAGAGTCTTGAGACACCGTTCGCTCTCGATGCGGCGGGGCACGCGTTCTTTACGGCCGTGCTCGATGACGGCAGGCGAGGCTTCTTCCGCGAAACTGACAGCGGCGTCGTGCCGATCGTTCTGGGCGGCTACAACAGCGGCAATCCCGGCGATGTGGCTCCGGGAACGGAAGCGCTGACGTATCTGAACGTCGTGCGATGGACGGTTAACGGTTCTGGACACGTGGCGTTCCTGGCGCAGCTGTCCGACTTTTCCGACGCCATCTTCGCCGAAGATGCAGCCGGCACCTTGCAGCGAATCGTCGGCGAGGGCGACACGATCGACGTCGGCGGCGGTGACCTGCGGCAGATCGGCTACCTGAGTTTCTTCGGCCTCGACGGCTCGGACAGCCAGAACGGCAACGGCCAGAGTCTCCGCCTTCAATGACAGCGGACAGATCGGCTTTGCGGCAATGTTCAATGACCTGGAAGGCACATCCGGCGTGTTCGTCACGTCCGTGCCCGACGGGCTCACCGGAGATATCAATGGCGACGGCTATGTGAACGTAGGTGACCTTCAGGCCCTGGCGACCGCATGGGGCAGTCAGGCCGGCCCGCCGAGCAGTGCGAACTGGAACGCGGACGCGGACCTCAACAGCGACGGCTACGTCAACGTGGGCGACCTGCAGATCCTCGTGGCGAACTGGGGGCGCGAGCGTTTGACTGACATAGTTGGGCTGCGGAAGATCCGACACTGGCAGGCAAGCTGCCAGTGGCACCCTATTTCGCCAATGGTGGCATCTGCAGCACGCTGAATTCAATCGCTTGTCGCCCACGCCTAAACAGCACCGCGTCTACGCCGGACCGCGAACTATCTCCCCAGACAAGACGAATAACGATGAGTGCTTATAATCACGTTCTGGCCAGATCCGCGTGGACGGGAGCGGCCAAGGCGACGGTGGATACCCGAGGAATAACTTCGCACGATGAGGACATGGCAGCAGACATTGCGGAGCGGACTGCTGGCGGTCGAGGCGGCTGTCGTTGCGGTTCTCCTGCTGCTGCGCTTCGCCGGGATGAGGCTGCCCTTTCATGGGATCTTCCTGACGATCGTCGTGCTGGCGGTCACACCGACACTGCTGTGGTGGGCCTGGCTGGACCAGCGACTGGCCGCCTTTGGCCGGCGATCCCGCAGGTGGCTGTGGTTGCGACTGGCCGTGGCGGCCTATGGGGCGGCCATGCTGTCGCCGCTGTTTATGGTTCGCCTCCACGGGCATGATGCCCTGCCGGTACCGCTGCTGATCTGGGTAATGTTGTGGCACCTGCTGCTGATCGTGCTCGGGCTGATCGTTCTGGGGGTATGGACGGTGCGACTGGTGCTGCGAGGGGGTCGTGCGGCAGCAGATGGTCTGGCTGGTCGGCACAATACCGATGATCCACCTGCCGACTGCAACGCCGCCGGTGCCAACACAATCGAGTCTGCTGATCCGCCTTGTCAGCCTGCGGCCGTGGCCGGGCTCAGCCGGCGATCGTTCATGGCAACCACGTTAGCTTCTGCGCCGGTGGCGATCGTTGGCGGCACGGCTGTCAGGGCCGTCGGGCAGCAAGGTCAGTTCCGCGTGCGACGGATTCAGATGCGCCTGCCCCGACTGCCGACGCGTTGCGCGGCCTGACCATCACGCACGTCAGCGACGTCCACGTCGGCCGGCTCTTCCGCCCGAAACACCTCGGGCACCTGGTCGAAGCGGTCAATCGGCTGGACAGCGATCTGATCGCCATTACCGGCGACGCCGTCGACCATTCGTTTGCGTACATGCCCGACGCGTGCGCCGCCTTCGCCCAGATGCGCAGCCGGTACGGCCGGTTCACGGTGATCGGCAACCACGACCTGATCGACTCGCCGCGGCAGGCTGTGGAATACCTGAGGACGCACGAGCCGAACTTTTTGGCTGACAATAGGGTCAGCATCCGCATCGACGGTGAACAGTTGCAGATTGCCGGGCTGTTCTGGTCGCGACACGAGCAGCCGTCGCCAGGCGGACCGGGCTATGATGCCCGGGCACGACGGGCACTGGCCGGCGCGGATCCCGGACGTGTTCACCATCGCTCTTACGCATCATCCGCACGCCTTCGACCCGCTGGCGGCCATGGGCGTCGACCTGACCCTGGCCGGCCATACGCACGGGGGCCAGCTCATGCTGACGCCGCCGGGATTTCCCTACCCCATCGGCGCGGGCAACCTGCTGTTCCACTATATATATGGCAAATACCGGCAGGGTCGGTCAGCCATGTACGTCACAAGCGGCGCCGGCAACTGGTTTCCGCTGCGGATCAACGCCCCGGCTGAGATCGTGCAGATTCGACTGATCTGACAGGCCGGCAGATCAGGTCACCGACGACTGACCCGAACGACCAGCCGGGCCGAGCACACTCTTCTAAAGCATGTACAGCGTTTCCTCTACCGTGCGGCCCTTGACCTCGTATGTCCGGCCGTCGATGACCTTGACGTCCGACCGACGGACGGGCACCTTGCCGCGAGAGACGAGCTCCAGCCGCATCGTCACGGGCTTACGCACTTTGTAGGGCTTGAAGTCCTTGTACTGGCGACACGCCTTTTCGGCCCCCTGGCGAATCGCCTGTTGGGCGCGATCGAGCGGCAGCATCTGGCCGCCTTCAACCGCCAGGCCCTTCTTGACCTGCACGGTCACGACGTTTTTGAGGAACTTGCGGGCCTCTTTGCAGCATTTGTCATCGCCGCTGACCATGATCGTCGGGACATTGTGATCGCCGGCGATCCCGGCATCGATGGCGATCTCGCCGGACTTGACGCCGTTGAGCCAGAAGTTCTGCCACGCCTTGGAGGACATCGTGTGTTCGAGAATCGCTTCGGGCGTGCCCGCCATGGCGTGATAGCCCAGCAGGATCAGGCCGTCGAAATCGTCAATGTCAGGCATGCGTTGCCGGCCGTTATCGCCCTGGATGTACTCGGCCCCGGGATGCAGATCTCTGAAGATGAAGTTGAACCCGTGGAAATGGGCATCGTGCACGACGATCTTGCGTGCGCCGCCGGAGAGGCAGCCTTCGACGCAGGCGTTGACGTCCTGTACGAGATAGTTCCGGGCCAGCTCGATAGGCCTCGCCCTCGCCGCATACCTGCACCGATTTGCAGATGCCGCTGATACCTTCCATGTCGACCATTACAAAAACGTTCATTTTACGCACCCTCATTCAAAGGCCGCCCTTGACCGCCACACCAGCAATATGGGGTGAGACTACCGGCGCCGGCACGCGAAAGCAATCCATCTCGATGTGCTCAAAGCCGGCGGCGCGAAGGGCGGCGGCGATATCGCGATCCGGCTCGCAACCGGCACTGACCGCACGCCAGGCCGGCCGGACAAGCCTCTGGAGATGGCGCAGCCAGGTGCCCCGCGGGGCCGCGACGTGCTCCAGAAAGACGAACCGGCCGCCCGGCTTGAGTACCCGATGCACCTCGCGCAGTGCGCCGGGCAGGTCCGCCACCGAGCAAAGCACCAGCGTACTGACGACGGCGTCGACACTCTCGGGGGCCACGTCGATCTGCTCAGCCAGGGCCCGGCGAATGTCCACGTCGATACCCAATGACTCTGCCCGCTTGCGAAGATAGTCGTGCATGTGCGGGTTGGGTTCGACGCCGATCCAGTGGATACCGCGCGGCAGGTACGCCAGGTTGGCGCCGGTGCCCGGACCGATCTCCAGGACGGTGCCGGAAAGGCTCTTGAAGAGGCTCTCGCTTGCGTTCGGTCAGCAGGGAATCGTGCTTTCGGCCGGCCCATTCCATGAAGAATGCGAAGATCCGGCCGCGCCAGCCGGCGTGCCGATGCAATCGTGTGGACGGGTCATCGTTGGTCATGGCAGCCGGCCGGCCCCCTTGGTGTCAGACTGTCAATTCTCAGCAGCCGCAGCGGCAAGCTGACTCGCGCGAGGCTCGGGGTCCGGCTCGCTGTGCGAGATAATCCTGGCACCGACGGCGTCGCCCCAGACGTTGATCGTCGTGCGGCACATGTCGAGGATTCGATCGACGCCCAGAACCAGCGCGATCGCCCCGACAGGGATCTTCGCCATGCCGGACTGATTCACCGCCGCCACCACCAGGATCATCGTGGTCAGGCCGGCTTCGGGGATGCCGGCGGCCCCAATGGCAGCCAGCGTGGCCGTCAGCGCGATGACGATCATCTGGCCCCAATCCAGCGGCACCGGGCTGAAGGCCTGGGCAAGAAAGACGACAGCCACCGCCTCGTACAAAGCCGTGCCGTCCATGTTGATGGTCGAACCCAGCGGCAGGACGAACCCGGTGGCCCGTTTGCTGCAACCGCCCGGTCCCCTGGCCGCCTCGATCGTCACCGGCAAGGTCGCACTGCTGCTGGCGGTCGACATCGCCATCAGCAGGGCCGGCCGCATCGCACCGAGGAATCTCCACGGGTTGGTCCGCGTGATGAGCCACAGAGCGAGCGGCAGCACGATGAACCCGTGGATGCCGAGCCCCGCCAGCACGGTAAACATGTACACGCCGATCCGCTGGGTAAAGGTCTCGACGCCGATTCGGCCGACGCTCATCGCGACCAGGCAGAACACCCCGGCCGGCGCCAGCCACAGCACGACCTCGGTCATGCGGATCATCGTCGCCATGACCGCCTCGAAGAAGCTCGATGGCCCCTTCCTTGGTTGGCCCGATGGTCGTCAGCAGTACGCCGAACAGCAGGCTGAACATGATCACCGGCAGGGCCTCGCCCCGGGCCGCAGCCGCGATCGGATTCTCAGGGATCATCTGCACGACGATGCCGAGGAGGGCCTGGCCGAAATTCTGCGGGGCCTGCTGGCCCGCGGCAGCCGGGCCCGGATGGTGCAGCTGCGCCTCGCCGCGTGCCACGTATTCCTGCTTGTGAAGTTGCCCTTGCGGTCCGTCGAAAAAGCCGATGCCCGGCTGGATCAGGTTCACCAGCACGAGCCCGACGATCACCGCCACCAGCATGCTGGAGATGTAGAAGACGACGGTCTTGCCGCCGAGACTGCCCAGGTGACGAAAGTCACCGACGCTCGTGACCCCGACGATCACGCTGGAGATGATCAGCGGCATGACGAGCATCCGCAGGGCACGCATGAAGATGTCGGTGCCGATCAGCCGCATCAGCCCGGTCCAGGCAGGCAGATCAGCCCCGTACGTCGTATGAAGCATCTGGCCAGCCACGCCGCCAAGAATCAGGCCCGCCAGGATCAGGAATGTCAGTGTCTTTCGCGCGTTCATTGCACCTCGTCAGCCAGGTTGGACGCAGGTAGTCACGTCAGATTGTGGGAGCGGCTCAGACCTCCAGCCGGTGCGGCAGATTCTAAGGCAAGACCGGGCCCCCGGGCAAATCCGGGCTGACAGGATCGGCTTTCGCTCCTGACCTCTGCCGTTATGCGTCGCCAAGTCCCTCAGCGTTGCACGGCGTCTATTTTGCGGTAGGCTGTTTCTGTTGCCTTTTTGAAGTGGTGGCGCGGACCTGGAACAGATGACGATCCCAGAGGAGAGAAAGATGTCGAGCCTGATAATTGGCGCACAACTGTATACCGTGCGGGACCACTGCCAGACCATCCCGGATATCGCCGAAACGCTCAAGAAGATAGCCGCTATCGGCTATCCCGGCGTGCAGATCTCGGGATTCGGGCCGGTCGACCCCAAGGAAGTCGCCAAAGTGCTCAAGGACACCGGGCTGGTCTGTGCCGCCACGCACGTCGGCTGGCCACGGTTTCTCAAGGAACTCGATGCCGTCATCGAAGAGCACAAGATGTGGGACTGCCCCCATCCGGCCATCGGCGGTCTGCCGAAGGAATACTTCAGCGTTGACGGTCTCAAGCGGTTCATTGACGAGCTCGGCCCGGTGTCCGAGAAACTCGCGGCCGCAGGCATGGATTTCTCCTATCACAACCACAATCACGAACTCGTCCGCTACGGCGAGAAGACCTGGCTGACGATGCTCTACGAGCAGGCGAGCCCGAAGATCCTCAAGGCCGAGATCGATACCTACTGGATCACCGCCGGCGGCGGCGACCCGGCGGCCTGGGTCCGGCGGTTGTTCGGCAGGCAGCCCCTGCTGCATCTCAAGGACATGGCCATCATGCCGGACCGCCAGCAACGGTTCGCAGAGATCGGCGAGGGCAACCTCAACTGGCAGGCGATCCTGCAGGCCGCCCGCGAAAGCGGCGTGCAATGGGCCCTGGTCGAGCAGGACCAGTGCTACGACCGCAGCCCGTTCGAGTCGCTGGCGATCAGTCTATCGCAACCTCAAGTCCATGGGCCTATGACGCTTATATAACGAGAACGCGAAGACGCGAACAACTTCAGCCGAGGCGGGCTCCTGCAAAGGGTTCCCCCTCGGCTGTCTTTTGTGACGCAACTGCGGGAACCTGATCACGTTTCGGCTGCCGGACAGGCATATCAGCCAGTTGACCCGGCCGCTCGGCGGGTTAAGCTCAATTAGGAAGAGGCTTGGATATCGGATGGATCTGCTGGCAAGACCCTCGCCTGCCGGCGCCGGGTTGTTTGCCGCAGCTCGACAAGCCGGACTACACGGTTCATTTCAAAAAAGGAGCGTGTCATGCCAGCCAAGCGTCTGATGGAGTATCTTGACAGTCATCACATCAAGTATGACGTAGTCAATCACCCGCTTGCTTATACCGCCCAGGGCGTAGCCGCCGCGGCCCACGTACCGGGCAAGGACGTCGCCAAGGCGGTAATGGTCAAGATCGACGGCAAACTCGCAATGGCGGTACTGCCGGCCCCGAGGCGACTGGACCTGCAGGAGTTCAAGAAGGAGGTCGGCACGGAGCGGGTGGAACTGGCGAACGAACAGGAGTTCGCCGACGTGTTCCCGGACTGCCAGCCCGGGGCCGAACCGCCGTTCGGCAACCTGTACGGACTGGACACGATCGTGGCCGACAAGCTGCAGGAGGACGAGCAGATATCCTTCAATGCCGGCAGCCACACCGAGATCGTCCGGCTTGCGTACCGCGACTTCGAGGAACTCGTACACCCCAAGGTGGCGCATATCGCCACGTAAGCCTTGCTTTACCTGATCGTGGCCCCGCGCCGTTGCGGGGCCACGGCCGTGAGCATATGAACCCCGAAAGATCTGGCTGCCCTGCCGGACAGTCGGCGTGAGGGGGTGAGTCTGTATCAGGCAAGTGCCCAGGCAAACCGATCATTGACCGTCGCCGCCCACCGATGTATCACTACATATGTCACTCCGACGCTGACGAGAAACGCGGTCGTCTCACAGGACAGGAAGACTCTACATGAGACAGTTCGTCATTACGCCCGCCATGGGAAAGCGGCTCATCGGCAAAGGCATGGCCGCACATCCAGCCATCCAGGCGATCCTCAAGAAGGGGACCCTGGTCATCGTCGCCGGCACCACCAACGGCTATGTCGCGGAAGAGATCCTCAAGGCGACCGGCCAGGCAGCCGGCTTCGCACGGACGGGCTTCCGACGGGGAACGGTGTTCCCGCCCGGGTTTGACCCCAGGGTGGTGGCCAGCGACTTTCCCGGGGACGTCGTGCTGGTCGACGGCAAGTGGCAACAGGGCCGCACAATCTTCGACGTGGCCGACACGCTTCAATCCGGCGACGTCATCCTCAAAGGTGGCAATGCCGTCGACGTGCTCAGCAACCGGGCTGCCGTGCTGATCGCTGATCCGCAGACCGGCACAGCCGGCGCGGCGATTCGCGCAGCCATCGGCCGGCGTGTCAAGCTGATCGTTCCGATCGGGCTGGAAAAACGGGTATTGGACGATATCGACATGCTGGCCGACGAACTGAACGCACCGGACGCAACCGGTCCGCGCCTGCTGCCGCTGCCGGGTATGGTGTTCACCGAACTCGACGCGATCAATCACCTGACCGGCGCGACCGCCAGGCTCGTCGCCAGCGGCGGCATCTACGGCGCCGAAGGCTGCCTGTGGATCAGCGTAACAGGCCAGCCGGAACAGGTCGATGCGGCAAGCGAGTCGATCCAAAGCGTACACGGCGAGCCACCATGTAAGGTCTGAACCGATGCTTGAGCCGATCCGCGTTCTTGCCGCCGACGATATGGAACGCATTCACCAGGCCGCCCTGACGATCCTTCACGACGTCGGCATGAAGATCGACAGCGAGCGGGCACTGAAGTATGTGCGAAAGGTCGGCGCCAACATCGATGACGCCTCACGGATCGTCCGATTCGATCGAAGCCTGGTCCAGCGATACGTCGATAAGATGCGGGCGGACTACGCCGCCAGGCGGGACGGCCGGCGCATGGCGGTCCGCTATTCACACATCCGTTTCGGGGCGGAGCCGCATCGCATCCATCCCGACTTCACCGTCAACGCCGGCGGGTTCAGCTGCTTCATCTACGACCTCGACGGACAGCGCCGGCCGGCCACACTCGACGACGTCCACCGCTCCATCCACATGGTCAACGCCCTCGACGAGATCACCTACACCGGCCTGCCGGTCGCGGATCAAACCACGCCGATCGCCTTGCGCCCGGTAAAGATGGCCGCCGAACTGGCCAAGCACACAACAAAGTTCGGCGGCGTGGAAACCTTCCGCCACGAGGACATCCCCTACCTCATCGAGATCGGCACGATCATCAAGGGCAGCATCGAAGCCCTCAAGGCCGAACCGATCCTGGTCGGCTACGGCGAAGCGAGGTCGCCCCTCTGTCTCGACGGCAACATGGCGGACATCTTCATCGAGTATATCCGGCGCGGCCTGCCCCAGACGCTCGATACGATGCCCAATGGCGGCGCGACCGCGCCGATGACCGCCGCGGGAACACTGGCGCTCGGCACCGCCGAGACGCTGGCGGGGCTTGTGCTTGGCTATGCCGTCGATGACGAGGCGGTCGTGGGCGTCGACATGATCCCCGGTTGCTGCGACATGCAGTCCGGCATCTTCCACTATGGAAACATGGACCGCCTGCGATTGCTTGTCGTGCGCGTGCAGATGATCAGCGAATACTACGGCTGCCCCAGCGGCGTGCACGGCGGCAAGACGGACAGCCGCTTCGTCGACCTTCAGGCCGGCGCCGAAAAGGCCCTCAGCATGATGATGCCCGTGCTGGCCGGGGCGGTAGGCATCGGCACGGTCGGCCACATCGAAAACGCGGTCGCATTCAGCCCGCAGCAGCTGGTCATCGACAACGAACTCGTCCGCGGAATACGCACGTCTCTCAAACCTGTAGAAGTCAATGACGAAACGCTCGCCCTCGACGTCGTCCGCCAGGTCGGCCCCGGCGGCAACTACCTGGCCGAGGCCCATACCGCCGAGCACTTCCGGGAGGAATTGTTCCTCAGCCAGATGTTCAGGACCCAACCGTGGCAGGCCGCGCGAGGCGCGCCCAGTCCCGGCATCGAAGCCAAGGCCATGGATATAGCGCAAAGCCTGTGGAATGAGCCCGTCGAGCCGATCCTGGATACCGATCAGATCAAGGCGATCGATGCGGTCGTATCTGCCGCCGCAAGGCGCATCTGATCAGACGTTTGTGACACTCTGCGTCTTGCGGGTGCCACTGGCAACTTGCCTGCCCGTGCAAAGCCTTGCAGCCCGCCACGATCATCCTCGCTTATCGCGATATTGCCTCGCGTCGCCGCACGAATTGCCAGATGATCATCCAGATGAGCAGCAGGATGAAGATCACCCCGGCCGCCGGCGGGAGCAGGTATCCTCCCCGAACAAACGGCGTCTGTTGCGACAACAGGTATACGTCGCCGAGGACGACACCCGAGCCCGCCTCACCGGTTCGTCTGGCAGTAACTCGGCCGGTCGCGTCGATGATCTGCGAGATGCCCGCACCGTTGGCGCGAACGGCACAGCGGCGCAGTTCGATCGAACGAAAAGGGGCCATGTCCGCATGCTGCCAGCGCTCCTGGGCAGGCCATCCCTGCGCGTCCATGTTCGGCACGAGCAGAATCTGCGCACCGTCTTGAACCACGTGCCGCGGCATGTCCGTAAACAGACCGTCATAACAGACGTACGTACCAACGACCCCGTACTTTGTATGGATGACCGTCTGGCGCCGGCCCGGCTCGCCGTCGTCAAAGAATGGCAGCGGCACCATCTTCGCCTGCTCGCCAAGGATCCGCCCGTTCGGTCCGATCAGCACGGCCACGTTGCTGAACTGCGCACGCCGCACCGACCGGCGGACTGACGTGTGCGCCCACGCATATGATCGCACTGCACGCCCTGGCCAGACCCTCCAGCGACGCCATCAGCGAACGATCCCTCGTGGCGAACTGCGTCGCGATATGCTCCGGCAGCACCAGCAGCCGGGGGCGGAATGGTCCGTAGCAGCCTGCCGCGTCAGATCGCGTATCAGCTCAGGATGCTGACCGGTCACCTGGATCGAGGCCGCCGGAATACGCGGCTGATGAGTGTAGTCGGCCGGCTGCGCAACGACGGCAAGTAACAGCACCAGCCCGACCGACCCCGCAGCCGGGACAATCCCCTTCCACGATCGGCGGACAACCGCCCAGGCAAGACACGCATTGACCAGCACGATCAGAAATGTGATGCCATACACGCCAGTCAGACTGGCGATCTGGGCCAGCCACAGATTGTGCGACTGACTGTAGCCCCAGGCAAGGAAGGGAAACCGCAGACGCGCAAGCCCCTCGCAGCGCAGCACCTCCTGCCCCACCACCACCAGCGGCAGCGCCCACAGCATCGCCCAGGGCCTGAGGCGATCCATCAGCAATCGCGTCACACAAAACCCGAGCCCCATCCATAGCGACAGGGCAATGACAAGCCCGGCCCCGAGAACCACGTCGACATCAAGGAACCATGCCAGGCCAACGCCATAAAATGTCACTGCCAGCACCGTACCGCCAAGCCAGGCCTGACGCGCCAATGCGCAACACAGCATCACAAGCAACGGCACCAGCGCAATCCATGCCAGCCAGGGTAAGTTCACCGGCCAGAAGCAACCAGCCATCAGCAGACCGGACGCAGCCCCCGTCACACAAAGGGCCAGCGACTGAGATCGCACCCCCGTCCATTGGCGGGCGGGTGCCTCATACGCAGGAGGGTCGATGAGCAGGGCGGCACACGGCGGCAGTACAGCAGCGCTCTCGGCAGGCAGACAACCCATCACAACTCCGATCGCCATGGTAGTCGTGGCGACAGGGCGTCAGTCGCGCCATCGCCGAGATCCGGCTCAAAGATCGGCATCCTAGCGGGCTGACACCGTGCGGTCCACCGCACCGACACCGCATGGGCCGTCGCACGAACTCAACATCTTGAATGCCTAACAGCTAGAGTCGGCAGAATCCACGGCTGCACCTGTCACCGTCGAGCGGACACCGTGTAGAATCCTGGGAGTCCAACAAACGATGGTCGACGTCGGCAGACGAATCCGATGAAGGAATTGCTGTTCTTTGTGACCTTCATCCTGCGTGCTTTCTCTTGGCATGGTGCCGATCTCGAAGCCAAAGGGAACATAAGCACGCTTGCCGCGTCTAATCGAGAGGAACGAAACGCGGTCGACCGTTTCAGGAGAAAGCCAGATGCGGACACTTGCGCTTGTCTTGTCGTTCGTCGTGGTAGCGGCTTTGCCAACGATGGCAGCCGAGGTCAATCTGCCCGTCACCAGGGTCACATGCTTCAACTCCGGCGTCGCCTGCTACGAACACAACGGCACCGTCGACGGCAACGCCGAGATCCTGCTGAAGTTCAAGACCAGCCAGATGAACGACATCCTCAAATCCCTGGTATTGCTGGACTTGTCCGGCAGCGGCACCGCCAGCGTCTCCTACGCCTCGCAGGAACCGCTCGCCCGCGCCCTCAAAAGCTTCAGCGTGGATATCAGCGGCAACCCGTCGCTCGGCGCACTGCTGGACCAGGTGCGCGGGGCGGAAGTCACCCTGACCGCACCGGACAAGGTCACCGGCAAGATCCTCGGTGTCGAAAAACACAAGCAGAACATCCTTCCCGCTGACGTGCTGGTCGAGAAGGAATACCTGAACATCATGACGGGCGAAGGCATCCGCTCGATCCCCTTGGAATCCGTCTCGGCGATCCACCTGAACGATCCGAAGCTCAACGAGGAGCTGTCCAAGGCCCTGGCCCTGCTGGTCGACAGCCGCGACACCGACCGCAAGAGCGTCCAGGTCGACTTCGAGGGCAAAGGCGAGCGACCCGTGCGGATCGCCTATGTCACCGAGGCACCGATCTGGAAGACCAGCTACCGCCTTGTCCTCGGCGACAAGCCGGAGTCACAAGCCGAAGCGCACAAGGCCGCCGCCTCACGCCTGCAAGGTTGGGCGATCCTCGAAAACACCAGCGACTTCGACTGGGACAACGTCGACCTGACGCTCGTAGCCGGCCGGCCGATCTCGTTCGTCCAGGATCTCTATACACCGCTCTACGTCCCCCGGCCGGAAGTCAAACCGGAATTGTACACCTCGCTGAAGCCCCAGATGTACGAGGAAGGCATGAGCGAACAGGCCAGGAACCTTGCCGAGCTGCCCAGCTGATATTTCCAGAGGCTCGCAAGGCCATGTCGCTGGCCAGTCCAGCCCCTGCCGCGCCGCGAGCAGCTGCCGGCGTGGCAATGGATAGAATTGGCTACCAGGCCCAGACTGCTCGTGACAAAGAGGCCCTGATGCAGGGCATCGAGGCGATCGCCTCGGGCGGCTCGGTCGGCGAGCTCTTCAGCTACCATATCAACACGCCGGTAACGCTCGCCCGGCGTAAGACGCGCCATGCTGCCGATCGTCAATCAGGATGTGCAGGCCCGCAAGGTCAGCATCTACAACCAGGCCGTCCTCGCCAGGAACCCCCTCAACGGCGTCTGGCTGACCAACGATACGAAGCTCTCGCTGCTGGCCGGCCCCGTGACGGTCTTCGACGGCGGCACCTACGCCGGCGACGCCCGCCTCGACAACCTGGCCCCCGGCGAGAAGCGCCTGCTCAGCTACGCCATCGACCTGGAAGTCACTGTCGATCCAACCAGCCGATCGACGCAGAAGATCGTCTCAGCCCGCATCGTCCGAGGCGTCCTGCATACCACGCGGCGCGATGAATACACCCAGGTCTACGCCCTCCAGAACAAGGCGGAGCAGCCCCGAACGGTCATCATCGAACATCCGCGCGACAACAGCCGAAAACTGCTCACACCAGCCAAACCCGCCGAGGAAACGCCCTCGCTCTATCGCTTCGAAGTCCAGGTGCCCGCCGCGGAAAAGGACAAGGCCGCCGAAGGCAAGTTCACTGTGATTGAGGAACGAATCCACGGCGAACGGTTCGAGATCCTCCCGTGCGATGTCGGCACCATAATGGCGTACGCCTCAAACAAGGAAATCCCGTCGAAGGTGCGTGACGCACTGACCGAAGCCGCCAAACGCAAGAACGATCTGGCCGACGCCCAAAGCAAGGCCGCCGCCATCCGCGCCCGCATCAGTGCCCAGCAGGACGAGCGTGCCCAGTCTGCCCCCGGTAATGAACGCCCTCGACCGAACGGGCCAGGCCTACAAGACCTACGAGAAGAAGCTCATGGCCATAGAAAACAAACTCGACGATCTCCAGCAGGACCTGACCGCGCAAAACAAAAAGGTCGAAGACCTGCAGAAGGCCTTAGCCGATTACCTGAACAGCCTGACCATAGGTCAATCGAACTGACGCTGCCGGAAAACGCCGGGCCGCTATCGCAGGCCCCCGACTGTCATCCTGAGCAGCCGACCAGTCGTCCTGAGCGACACGAAGGATCTCGGCGCGACACACGCCCGTCGAAGCCATTGGACCCCAGACTGCAGTTGCACGCTGCAATCCCCCGCAGGACACACGCAGAGCCACTCAAGCGGCTCTCATACACCCTATTGACTGTCCGTATCAGCAAGCGTCCCGCACTGGCGGTATCCCTCTCGGCCCGCTACCATGTTGGCCCGTTATGATGCATGATGGCAGCAGGCAGGAGAACGCAAGCTGTGCATAGAGTGAGTGATTGGTTTGCCGGTCGATTCGTGCCGAAATCCCTCGCGGTCGCACTGCTGGCCGTACTGGTCACTGGCATGACGGGTTGTGCGGGCGTACGCTGGGACTTCGATTACAACCAGGCCCAGCGCATCAGCAAGCAGGACGGCCGCCCCGTTCTCCTCTATTTCTGGGACTGGCTCAGCATCGACCGCAGCCGGATGGACTCGGAAGTCTGGAATGACCCGCAGGTCATCGCCGAAAGTCGCCACGTCATCGTCGTCCCCCTGGAGCAAGGCTGGTTCCCCGACCTGACAAGGAAATACCACGTTAATTCGACCCCAACGCTCGTCCTCCTTACCCCGCAGGGCACGGAGATAAGCCGCCTTAACGGCGTCCCCAGGCCGGAACAGGCTCGATCATCTGGCTGCAGACCCAGATCGCCAGAATGACCACCACGCAGCCAACAACCCTCGCGCAGCCCGCCAAAGCCGCCAGGTAGCACCATCAGGTCTTCATCCTTTCCACGGCTGTTAAGTCCCAAGCGCACCGACAGATCTATCCATTAAGGTCTACCAGCACTGGAACAATGAACGAACGTTTATCGGACGTGCCAGCAAGCAGGTTTGTTCAGGCAGACCTCCCTGGTCCCGCCGATCCCCTACCCAAGATTAACTATTCAGATAAGGCAAGCTGACCCGATATCAAAGGCGAAGGCGGTGCCCAGGACGGGCGGTCGGCGACAGGATAAGCCCCGCTGCGCAACTGCACATGCGAGGGCTATATGGCAACCCGTTCGACGGTACGAGCATACGTGTCGGTATTGTGCGTTCTTGGCCCTGCCCTGCTGGCCGGATGCAGCACGTTTCGATGGCCAGGCCAGTCCCCGGCCGCGTCCGATAACACGCATGCACAGGCGGCCAAGCGCGGCGGCCGCGCCTGAAAATGCCCGGCCGCCAATCACCGACCCCGACCTGATCCTCTTCGGCGCCGATCCGTCCGAGCAGCTCGCCGGCGCCCAGCCGCATCAGCCCGCCGAACGTCACGCGGGACAGGCAGCCGGTCGCACACAGAACCGACCAGGGCACACCGCACCGAACCGGCCCAGGCCAACCATGCCCAGTTAGCACAGACGAGCCATGCCGAGCCGGCCACCGCCCAGCACCTGACCATGGCCCGCCACCTCAGCATCGCTCTCCAGCAACAGACCTTTACCGAGGTCGGCCGCGATTTCGACCCGGATGTCGACTCTGCCGGCAAAAACGTCGTCTTTGCCTCGACCCGGCACACGCGCCCGGCCCAACCTCTACATGCAGGCCATCAAGGGACGCGCTGTCGCCCAGTTGACGGACGATCCGGCCAGCGAGATCCAGCCGCGATTTTCGCCGGACGGCAAGAAGATCGCCTTCGCCTCGGATCGCGCCGGCCAGTGGGATATCTACATTCTTGATCTCCAGCAGCGGGCCACCACCCAGGTAACTCATAATAATGATCATGAAATCGCCCCGGCCTGGTCCCCCGATGGCAAATGGCTGGCTTACTGCCGCCTGTCTTCGACCTCGGGCGACTGGGAACTGTGGACCGCCTCACTGGAAGACGGCACCGAGCGATTCATCGGCCAGGGCCTGATGCCGCGGTTCTCGCCGGACGGCTCCCGTATCGCATTCCAGCGGCCGCGCCAGCGTGACGGCCGGCTCTTCTCCATCTGGACGGTTCAGCTGACCAACGGCGAACCGGGCTGGCCGACGGAGGTGGCCGCCGAACCGGATGCCGCACTGATCTGCCCGGTCTGGTCCCCTGACGGCAGGAAGATTGCCTACTGTCGCGTGCCGGCTGTGAAACTCGCCAGTGGCGTGGGCGGCGACAGCGTCAAACCGGGGCTGGCGGACCTCTTCGTCGTCGGCATCGATGGTGCCGAACGACAACAACTGACGGATGGCGGGGCAAGCTTCAGCCCGTGCTGGTCGAACAAGGGACGCCTGTATTTCTCGGCCGACCGGGACGGTCGCGAGCGGATCTGGAGTTTCCGGGCAGCCACGCCAGCCGAACCCGACCTGGCCAGCAGGGAATAAGCCGGCCATGACAAAGTAACAAAGTGACAAAGTATCAAAGGGCGTACATCAGGCGATAAAAGGAACTCATCCCAAGCCCTCTTCAGGCCGATAAGTCATACAGCAGAACGCAAGATTCGGAGAATTCAGGTCGCCGGAGGCGGCCAAACCAAACAGGGATCAGGGATGATCCGCGGTATACGGTGGATTTTTCTGGCAGGGCTTTGTGTAGCGGCCTGCGGGTGCGAGCGGCCCAGGGATGACCTGATGCCGACCGCCTTCGGGCTGATGGGCAGGCCAGTTACCTTGGCGGTAGCCCCGGTTCATGACCTGACCGGGACCGGCCGGCTGAACGCCCTTGCCTTCACCGACATCTTCGCAAGCGAGTTGACCCGGCTGCCGCAGGTTTCGGTCGTGCCGGTGAACCAGACGCTGGCCGTCATGTACGGCCAGGGATGGCGGACGGTGAGTTCGCCGCAGCAGGCCAGGCAACTGGCCAGGCTGCTGGATGCCGATGGCCTGGTCGTGGTGGCGGTGAGCGAATACGACCCGTACGACCCGCCGCGGCTCGGGCTGATCGCCGAGATGTACCTGGTGGGCCCGCGAAAGCAGGCAAGCAACCTGGCGGGCGAGGATGTCGAGCGATCGCCTGTGCCGGTAACCAGCCGGCCGACCCTGGCGGGCCCGACGCGGCAGGTACAGAGGATATTCGAGGCGGCGAGCAAGGCCGAGCAGGAAAAGATCCGCCAGTACGCCGCCCTGCGGGATCCGCCCGGCAAACGCGACTGGACGGAATACCTGCGTAGCCAGAAGCAGTTCTTGCGATATTGCAGTTGGCGCACGGTTCTGGAGATGACCGGCGCTGCGGCATGGGACGGGGACGGGCGAGGATAAAGTTGCACTGCAAACCGCAGTGGAAACGGAGAGCCTTATGGACGTGACCCGGCAACTGTCGCTGATCAAGGGCAAGCACCGCTACCTGTTTCGCTACCGGACTGGCTGTGAAGAGGAACTGGTCGACGCCCTGGCAACGATGGCCAGTGACCCGGCCAGTGACTTCGACTGGTTTGACGCGGCTGTTCTGAGCTTATCAGATGGGCCGCCGGATCGAGACCGAGGTCGAGCAGCTGCGCCGCGCCGACTAGATAACACCGCGCGGAATCGCCGCAAACGGCACACACGAGGTGTGCCGGCCGCAACGGGCAGGATGCATGACCAACAAGATAACGGATTCGCCGCTGGACTGAGTAATTGTCATGAAAAACCCTGAACTGATCGAGCAGTTTCTGAGTCTATCTGCAGTTTGAACGGCACTTCAGTGATCATACAGCCAAGTGTTACGGCGCAGGACCTCCAGCAGTTCTGCGAGTTCCTCCGTGGAGGCGAGTCGCAGGACGGTGCCCAGGCCGCCGAAGGCAACGGCCAGGTTTCGGACGGCCAGGAGCCCGGCAGGGACCTGAATGAAGCGCTGGTCAAGATGGATACCTTTGAGATCCGCCGGTACCTGGCGTGCCTGTCCGAGCGGCAGTACAGCCGGGCAACGATGGCCCGCAAACTGGCGACGCTTCGGTCGTTCTACAAGTTCCTGATGCGGCGCGGGCACGTGGAGGCCAACCCGGTCGCCCCGATCCGCACGCCGAAGCAGGAAAAGCGGCTTCCCAAGTGCCTGACCGTCGATGACATCCGCAAGCTCCTGGCTGCTCCCAACGACGGCACGCTGCTGGGGATGCGGGACTGTGCGATGCTCCAGACACTCTATTCGACCGGCGTGCGCGTCAGCGAGCTGGTCGATCTGAATCTTGAGGACGTCGACCTGGCCGGCGGCATCATTCATGTCCGCGGCAAGGGCAAGAAAGAGCGGATCTCGCCGATCGGCCCCGGGGTCGTTGAGGCCATCCAGCACTACCTGCGTCTGCGCCAGGCCAATCCCAAGAGCGGCTCGTTCGATCCGAGGGCGCTGTTCGTCAACAAGCACGGCAAGCGTCTGAGCACCCGTAGCGTCCGCCGCAAGCTCGACAAGTATCTGATCGAAGCCGGCCTGGACCCGGACGTCAGCCCGCACACCCTCCGCCACACCTTTGCCACGCACATGCTCAACAACGGAGCGGACCTGCGCAGCGTCCAGGAATTGCTCGGCCATCAGTCGCTGTCAACTACTCAGATCTACACGCATCTGACGACCGACCGCCTGCGTGACGCCTATGAATCAGCCCATCCGCGGGCCAACGGCGAAGCGCATTCGTCGGCCGCGATGTCCGCCGGCGGCGGTATCTCCGTCGACCAGGCATCCAACGCCGAGACGGCGGCCCTGAGGAACTGAACCTCGAACAAGACACGCTTCGGCGCGTAATACCGATACAGATGTGATAAGGTCGCTCCGCCCAGCCAGGCGAGCGACCTTCTTTTTTGACCTGTATAATGCCGACGATTCTCATCATGACGGTGACGGAATTTCCGCCGGCACGGGCTATAATGATCTGTTTGCACGGCCGCGAGAGAGGTGGAGGCATGTTTTCAAGAATCCTGGTCGCCAGCGCAGGGCTCGTCCTGTTTGTGACGGCAGGGTGTCAACAACCCCAGACCGTCCTGAACTCGCTGCCCGACCCGGCTGTCAGGAGAGACAGGTTCTCCCCGACGAACACCATCAATTGTCGCTATGCGGCCTGGCAACATCGAACGCCGATCGTCTCGCCGCTTGTCCAGCCGTTTCAGCCAATCACGCCGGTTCGCACAGCATCCTTGGGCGAGGCCGGCTGGGTCCCCGCCATCGGCATCAGCAGCCGATGGACCTGCCTGGTCATCCATCACTCGGCCAGCGACCGCGCCACACCCGAATCGATGGACCGTGCCCATCGCCAGCGAGGATGGGATGAGTTGGGCTATCACTTCGTAATCGGCAATGGAATCGGCTATCCGGACGGGCAGGTATTTGTCGGCTCGCGCTGGACCAAGCAGAAGCACGGTGCGCACTGCAAGGTACCCGGCAATTACTACAACGAACACGGCATTGGCATCTGTCTGATCGGCAATCTCGACGAGCACCCACCCACCGAACGTCAGTTGCGGACGCTTGCCCACCTGGTCATGTTCCTGGAGGCCCAAAGCGGCTTTGGCCCCGACCAGATCTACACCCACGGCGGTATCACGGGAAGGACCCGCTGCCCCGGCCGATACTTCTCGCTGGCCGATCTTTACCACCGCCTCGACGTCCCGATGTATGCCAGGCGTTAGACCAACTCGTTTTGAATCCCGGGGAATGCCGCAGTCGTCGCCTCAGAAGTGTACGATCCGCTTGCTTAGCCGGCTGTGCTCTGTACCCTGTGCCCCGTCCCCTCGATCCTTCCCGCCAGCCCTGCCAGATGCCGGTCGAAGAATTCCAGGGTCCGCCGGGCGTATTCGTCCGGCAGGACTGTCACGGCCTGGTTATGCTTCGCGCCGGCCACCACCCATAGTTCCTTCGGCTGTTTGGCTGCATCGTACAGCAGACTGCGCCTGCTCGAGCGGCAGGTAGCTCGTCGCGCTGGCCGTGGATCATCAGGATCGGCCGGGCATCCATCCGCCGCATGCCCTTGTGTACGGAAGGGAACAGGCAATTGAGCTTCCGGCTGGAGTATCGCAACAACAGATATCGCAGAAACCGCCAGAAGGCCGGCGGATGATTCTCGTAGACGAACTTTACCTTGGCAAAGATCGAGGCCCAGCGTTTCATCAGGTATTCGAGGATCCGGTCCGTGCTGAACAGCCCGTCCGCCACGATGCATGCCACGCGCGGGTACTCCGCCGCCGCCAGCACCGCCACGCATGCCCCCCGCGAGATTCCGAACAGGCCGATCTCTGTCGGCAGGCGATGCTCCTCCAGCCAGTCCTCGACGAAGGCGATCGCCCCGAGCACGTCCGCCGTCTCATGGTTCGTCGCCCACTGCCGCGGCGTGTAACTGCCGTCGCCGCTGCTGCGGCCGTGCTCTCGGAAGTCGAACGTGAAGACATCGTAACCCGCGTCGATGAGCGGCCGGCAATAGCGGGCACAGGAGTACATATCGCTGGCGTATTCGTGCAGGAACAGGATCGTCCCTTTGCGGCGGACATTGCGCCCGTAAAGGAACATCCCCTGCAGGCTCAGGCCGTCCATCGCCCGGAAATGAAGGATCTCGCCCTGGATCGGTTCGAAATCGCGGGGGCCCCGGGAAAGCGGCGGGGGGGTATCGCGAATGATATTGAACGTCAGGAGCACGTACTTGCGCAGGATCATCACGGGCACCATCACCAGTGCCCCGATCGTTGTCAGGATGCTCAGCAGGGCCCAGTTGCGCAAGATAAACTGCCAGATCGCCGTGCCCTGCATCAGCTCAGATGGTAGCTGGATCATGTTTTCCGCCGACACCCGCAGTCAGCCGACCGTTCCTGTCAGGTACACCCCTGCGCCTCGCTCCCCCAACTTCCCATGCTACACCACTTGCCCGGCCCCCGCCACAGACAGGCGGATTTCGCGGTGACCGGCCCCACCTCGCCTGGCCATGGAAGGCCACGGCGGCAGGCCGGATACCAACCGTTATCGGCCATCCCATATCGCATAGTTGACCGGCGACGCACAGGTGCCGTCACGGAAGCACGGCCGCCTGTGAAGGCCATGGTCGCCAGAGCGCTTGCCTGTCCCAGTTAAGCGCGCATCCCGGCAAAATCAAAGTTTATACAGTCTCGCGGCAGGTACGACCGGGCGGTAGAATGGCCCTCGCAGAACAGGACAATTTGGGAGATCGCCCCAAGGCACAAGCGGTATCGGCAATGGCAGTGAAGCCGGCATGCAACCGGATGTCGCACGCCGGCGAATGTTGTCCCGAAAATCCATTTTCGATTTGCGAGGGAGATGAGTGATGCAGGACTCGTCAGATTCGAAACTCACACGACGCGACCTCCTGGCTGCGGCCGGCACAGCCGCTGCCGCCCTGGCCGTCACACGGATGACCGCCTTCGGCGAAGGCAAGCTGCAGAGCCCGCGGCCTCTCCGGCGCCGGCCAGTCAGAAGGCGGGGCTGGCCAGGAAGCCGTTCGGCAAGACCGGGGTCGCAGTGACGCTCGTCGGCTTTGGCGCGATCCGGCTGCAGGATCCGATCGTCGGGCGCGGCTGCTGACCATGGCCGTCGAAGGCGGGGTCAACCTGATCCACACCGCCCGCGGCTATACCCGGGGCAAGTCCATCGCATCGATCGGCCGGTTTCTCCAGCAGAACAAGGGTGTTCGTGAGAAGATCGTGCTTTGCGTGAAGGAGAATCCGCAGGTCAGCGAAGAGCGGCTCGACGCCGATCTCAAGAATCTCAATACCGACTATGCCGATGTGTACCTGCCGCAGTTGCAGAAGCCCGATCAGGCAATGATGGAAGACGCGGTCGCCGCCCTCGACAAGCTCAAGAAAAAAGGCAAGATTCGCTTCGGCGGCTTTACCTCGCACCAGAACATGACCGAGGTCATCGAGCTGGTACTGGCGAAGGCACCAAAAGGCTACG
Organism: uncultured Planctomycetota bacterium; assembly: GCA_963787325.1. Classification (GTDB taxonomy): domain Bacteria; phylum Planctomycetota; class Phycisphaerae; order UBA1845; family JANYLN01; genus CAWBCK01. Next base: position 1,568,061 of record CAWBCK010000005.1, on the reverse strand, counting down.
ACTGCTGCCTGATCAGTACGGCGCCGCTGCGGCCTTCCGATGAGGGCGGCAAGGCGACGGCGGAACAGAGCAAAAAGTACGCTGAAGCGCTTAAGAGGCTCGCGGCGGCAGGCGTGGGCATCATCTCGATGAAATCGGGTGCCAGCAAGGTCGTGACACGCGGTCCGGCGGCCTATGGCGCACACATGCGGATGCTGTCGGCTGCCGGTGTTGACTCGGTGATCACCAGTTTCGCGTCCGTCGCGACGATCGAGACAGCGATGAAGGCCGGACTGGACAAGCTCGGGCCGACGGCTGCTGACGCCGCCCTGTGGCGGAAGCACTGGCAGGCGGACGGCTGGCCGTGCATGATGTGCGGCGAGTGCACCGGCGCGTGCCCGGCGGGTCTACCGGTCGCCGACCTCATGCGGATAAGGATGTACCGGGACCACTATCACATGACGCGCCATGCGAGCGACGAGCTGGCCGGCTTGGGCGTTCGTACGGCCTCGCTGTCGGCTTGCGATGGCTGCACCGTGTGCACAGGCATCTGTCCGGTGGGGCTGCCGAGCGGGCGAAGCGTCCGCGACGTGGTCAGCAGCCTGGCGTGACCGAGGCAGCAGCGGCGGCCGGGACTGTCCGGGCAGCATGTTGTAACACAGGATCTGGCCAATGGTTGGGAAGAGCCGCGATGGCGGCGGAAATCGAGCCTGGCAGGGATGTTGCGTCTCGCCGGGACTTGATTCCGGGGGCATTAGCGTTTAAGAATAGCATATTCGCCCGTGCCGGAGGGCACAAGGCGGCTGGAGAGGTGGCTGAGCGGCTGAAACGCCGGATTGCTAATTCAAGGCAAACGAACTCCTCTAAACCCCAACCAAACGTATCCAAACGGCCATTTGCTTGCATTTCATGGTCTCTAAAACTTACCTCGAATCTACAACCATTACCTTTGTTTTCAGGCCAAAAACCGGGGTTTTTGCTTCATCCGGTTGTAGAGGGTTGTAAGGGTTCGACATCTATTACCGTCTGCTGCATCATGTCTTCTTCCATTGTTTTCGGTGGCACGTCCAAGGTGGTTGGTTCCAGTTCCTCGGTCATTCCCGTAGCGGGACCTGTCGTGTCGGATTCTTCTGGGCGACTTTCTGCGGTCTCCGACGCCTCCGTATAGACCCACTTCCGCGTATGGCTGCGCACGGCGCCAGCACGGGTCAAGCAGAAGCCAAAAAACTCAGTGAAGACTGGCTCTAGGCGCCTGAGGTGAGCGGCCATATCGGCTGCATTTCTGGGCAGATATGTGCTATGTGTTTCGCTTGCGTATTCAGTGCGCCGTAAGATGTTCATGATATCGGTAACAGTGAATTGTTCAGATGGTTTGGTCCGCAGGAACTTATGCAGGGCTGGGGCTATTGGGTCAGCATCCAGGGCGATCAAAGCACCGACCCGGCGATTAGCCTCGTATGCTGTCGTAAAAGTGCCTTTTTCAAAGTTCATTGCCCGCTCAACCGCAATACCGAAGCGATGGAAGTCGGCCATCCTCGCCAGTTTAACATCCTTAACATCCCGCAGCGTTTTCAGTGCGGCAGAAAGCAGGGTCAATAGCCCACCCAGTATTTTCGGATGGTCCTGAGCAAAATCGTGTTCCAGGACGGTTTCGAGTTTTCGCTGCTCTGGCTTGATAGGTGGCATGTTCACGAATATCGATCGGTCAATTAGGTCCGGCCGCTCAACAAACTCCGTGATGCCATTGGCGATGATAGGCCGTCTCAGGTTGATGCTGACTAGGTCCGTGTTGGTGTAGAGTTGCCGTTTCTGAAGACCTGCGCCGGTTGCTATTCTGCATAATGCATCAGACATCCCGGGCGTGATTTTGCTTACGTTGTCAAATGCAAGAACCGGGCAATTCAGTCCTGCGACCAGAAGATCGTCGATGCTTTTTGGCAGGCTGCTCAGCAATGCTGTGTTAGGGTCAATCACCCTGCGAAAGATTCCGGACATATATGATTTACCCTGTCCCTGACCTCCAACGATGATCAGCAAAGGGTAAGGGCCTTCCGGCAGCATCGACCAAAGCAGCCAGACGAGCGATAGCAGCCATTCAGCATCGTACTCGTCACCCTCCAGATTGATGAACCGTCGGAGCCGCTGGACTTCAGCCACGTCAACTCGTTCTGGGATCGGCAGCGACAGCATGCCATTGGTCGGGCAAAAACGAACAGGAAGATCATTTTCGATCGACCAGTTTTCCGGAGCAATCTTGACGGCACGGCCAGCAGAATCGTTCAGAAAGACCCAGCAGCTGTTCTCATGCTTGCCGAATCGGAGGTACACAGGTTCACAGGGCCCGTCGTAAAGAGCCTCAGCGGCCCAGATCTCGATCGCCCCGCCAAGATCCTTCAGCGTGACTGGCAGCTTGTGGACACGATAATACCTATGCTTAACCCATGCCGAAAGACGTGTGTCAATGCGGCCCCGTTGGTACTGAATAGGCATTACGCTGGAACAATTATCGTCCTTTACTACCATGTAAGGCTTGTTATCCGGCGTGTGAAACTTATGAAATCCTTTGCAGAGGTCGATCAGTCCGGCTTCTCTTTGCTTATCTGTCGGCATATATGTGTTTCCTCTGTTCATAACCTCTTTAAAACCAAGAGCTTGCTGCAGCGCAGAGCGGCGTCATTGACCTCCGCTCTGCGCTGTGTGTTTGCTCGTCACTACTAGGCAGCGTCGTCGTCGCCGTCAGGGTCGGTGGCCAGGATCGCCTGAAATTCGCATTCTAGGCACAGATCATCAGGATGATTGCACAGACGCTCGGCTATCGACCATAAACACCTGTCTACATCACGGCCGTCGATGGAGAGATCAGGAAATGCATCTCGCAAGCCCCTGATGTCAGCTCTGCCGTGATCTCTTGCTGCACGGCCTGCAGTCTGTCCGGATACGATTGGTGGTTGGCTACGCGTGCCTGTATTTCCACGTACCGTCCTCCAGCTCTTGCCCGCCTGCATTTCAACGTGATAATCATCTTCCTTTCCTCTGGACACGACGGGATCTGGACACTCTCCAATGTCTGGATTTTTTGGTCAGGGGAACTGTTGTTTACATTGTCGACATCGCGACCTTCTGTACTCATGAATTACTCCCTTGCAGGGCTACGATATGCGAATAATTGCAGCCAACCGCGTCAGGACGAGCAGTAACTTTTGCCTCCCCCTGATTGGCGACAACGAGCCGTTGTGGACTCGTAGACACATCCTTTTGCCAGCATTTTCCGTCGACTGAAACCATACATTCACCTTTTCCTGCCACACGCTATCGGCTATCCTATCGCCTGCGTACACTCGCAGGGAACGCGGGCTGGCCTGCTCGCTTTCGATACTACCGAGAGTAGCGGCCAATCTCTGATGGCCAGGCTTTCTGACACCATCACGGTGATGGTGTCCACCGTTAACGGCGAACTTCCCGCGTCACAGCGTGACATTGGGCGTCACAGGCCGGTTTTTTTTGTGGACGGCTGAGAAAAATCGCTTGATACGGCAATAGATCGTGGGCGTAAGAGCAGGTCGTCACAGGTGTCAGCAGGGAACCGGCGGCTCAGCAGGTAAGTTGCGCTGGCAAAATGAAAAGACGCACAAAGGTTGCAGGCGGTGCGGCGTCTATACAGAAGCCAGAGCGTAATCTATTAGGGACGGTCTAGGCGCGCCAATGGCTACCCCTATGAATGGCCTAATCTAAGCTTCCAGGGAGGTGCGGCTTTTCCAGGCCTGTACGCATACGCGGCACCTTCTGTCATGATTCCAGCGTGGAGGTGATCGGCTAAGTCAGAGAGACCTTCCGCACGTATCCTGCCGATGGCACGACTCATGCTTTTCTTCGCCGCCGTACGGGCGCCTCTTTCGGGTCTGACTTCCCAAGAAGACGAGGTCTACCGGTGGGAGTGGTGCTGCGCTTCTCGTAGTCCTCTATTTGCTCCATCGTCTTTTGAACGGTAGCGCAATCGGCCTTCTCGTCGGCGTCCAGAATGCCGCACGACAGTCTCTCGCGTTTCCTGCTAGCAGCCTCCAGGGCCTCCTTGTCCGTCGCTTCGTCCCCGCCGAATGACGTGATCCGCGCCGCATCTATGCCTTGCAGATCGGTGGCCGCTAATGGCACTTGTGGGTCCGGGTACCGAAGAAGGCGTTGGATGATCTGAAGACCTTTGCAGTCGCTCAAGAATGTCTGCTTGCCATTATAGCAAATACGCCACATTTGGCCCTCTTTGCAGAACACGGCGGTATCCTTGCTGGAAGAAGCGGCTTCTGCTGAGGCCGGGTAGTCTTGTGCTCGGGAGCTGCCTTGCTTGCGAATACGGCGGATTTCAGAGGCCGTCTTTGCCCCCTCGGCGGTCAACTGCCAGCTGATCCAGTAATCCCTAGCCGAAGCGTTAATTGGCTCCTCCTGGTCATCCCCGAAGACAGAAATGCAGACCTCCTTTCCCGTATCCCATGGCAGAAATGTAAAGCCGGAAGGATCGGTCAGAGGTAAAGCCTTCTTCAGTTCGTCATCGGGTACGTGGGCATGTGTGGGCATGTTGCCACCGAGAACATAGCCGCGACATATCGTTACTCTTGCGCCGCTGTCTACCGTAATGTCCACCGGCTGCGGCACATCACCCGCACTAAGACTGGCATCCTTGTCGAGCAGGCCCAACGTTTGAAGGCGAGGAACCGCTTTGAAGAAGGATTCCTGCCTCTCTGTCTCCTCAGCCATGTAATCATTGTTGCTGGCAAGCGCAATTCTTACCAGACGTTTCGGAACCACACTGTCTTGAAGCGTATAGTAATGTCCGCTTGGCTGGATCTGCACTACCAGCCTATCGATTTCCAAGAGTGCGATCTGTTCATCCTCGTTCAAGTACGATGCTAGCGACATCCGCCATCTCCTGTCTTACTCCCCCGATTGCCCTCTCCTGTGACGATAGTTTGGCTTGTACCTGAAAAGATTCAACCGGGTTTTGGCTGGCTGCGACCCTGCTACATGCCCCATAGCTTCAGATATGGTGAACAAATGCACGGCGTCGGAATTCGAGGCCACAAGGGAATCGATCTGCCCAGGGGCCCATAGAGACGATTGGCAGCCTGTAACAGAACCCAAGATCCGGCTTCACATAGATTCGGACCATCTGGATTACCAATGGCGGCCATCAGTGCCTACAGCTTGGCCGATTCTTCTCGCCAAGTGACACTGCCATATACGCCTCGCCTTGTCGGATACCACTGGTCTACTGCCGTTGGGTCCAAACTGCTAGGTATATGTACAGACTATAGAAGACAACAATACCTACAATGCGTCCAAATGCCAGTTTCCCCTGATTCCGCCTGATAGTTTTGGCTCGCAAATACGCAAAATGCACCAAAATGGCCATTTCAATGCATTCCGCCTGATGCTACCAGGTACAAAAAGCGTAGAATGCACTAAAACCTGTATTTCTCCTGATTTCTCCTGATTCTCCTGATGTAACTTAACTTTTTCACAACGATTTGCTCATGGCTATAGGGGTTGTATATCAGTATAGATTATTATGAATAGTTTGCAGCAGTATCAGGCGGATCAGGAGGATTGCGTTTAAATCAGGTTTTTGCCATGGCTCCATCAGCGGGGATCAGGAGGAATCAAGGCAAGTGACTATTTGAGTGCATTCTGGCAGTCGGCAAGAAGGCAAAGGATCATCTGTGGCATCGTCCGCCGATATACAGCCATGGACGTACATGGCCCGGTACAGGAATTCGTTTGTTTACCAAAACGTGGTGGGTAGGTGCTGATGCCGTATCCCAGACGATGATTCGCACTAAGGCCCGGACGAGCAGCGACCGCCACAGTGTTTACGTGCTACGGTCAACTGCTCCTTCTCGGGCGGATGACCTCGTGCCCATATCGTTGTTAGAAAACGGTCGGGACTATCGCCTTCAGCCAGGTGTGGCCGCAATATACCTGCGAATGTCATCTACTATTGGCTGATCTGCCTTGCTATTGAAACATCTGGGCTCTTCAACTGGGACGCTATCGACTGGTTCCGGCGGCAAGTTCTGGGCGGTCTGGTTTGCTGGTGTTTCGGCATCTTTGGTGAACAAGTACTTTTTGTAGTCCTTGCCAGAACAGGGATCACGTACAGACTGCCTCTTAATCGTGATGTCGTCGATCGTCTTTTTGTCCGAGGCACCGAAACATTTTCCTAGACGCCGGCCAATCTGTTGAAGGGCTTGTTTCTGGCTTGCCTCTGTAGTCTGCGTCTAGGCCGGTTGCCGGACCAGGTATCTCGATTTCGTGCGTTTGGAGTGTATCATGAAGTTGGTAGGTTCTTAACCACTGGTCGTTCTGACCGTCTTGCAGCACCGCAAAGGCCAACTGCCGTAACCAACCCAGGTGTGGTGTGATAGCTCTTTTCTGGATGTCCTTATGGCCTTCAAGTAACGACTCCGCCTTGAAGATGTTTGTAACGATCCAATCCATGATGCCGGCCCAGGCCCTGAAGTCATGGCCCAATGCCTGTAACCTGGGCTTGCCTGCATCGTGCCAAGCCTTTACGACGGCTACAACGGCGGCAAAGTACAGTGGCTGGTTAGCCCTTATGTGTGAAAGAACATCGCCTTCCAGGTATTGTGCCCACTCATGATCCTCAGGTTGTTTGCGGATACGCACGATGCTGCACCGCTTGGCCAGATCGTCACCCAATTCCGCCTGGTTGCTCGTCATCATTACGATCGTACGGCGCGGATCCACCATTACGGGAGGCTGATACGGAATCCGAAGAGTCGCGGTATCCTCTGTAAGAAACGACTCTAGCATCTGGCTCTCAGCCGTACCACGAAGATTGTCCAGGCAGATGAAGCACGATCCCCTCAGTACGGCAGCGGCGAACGATTCGTCCAAGCCACCAGCGCCTTTACATCGAGTGACGTTGTGCACCTCATCGTTATAGATGGCGGCCGTGATCTTGTTTCTGTAGCCCTTGCCGGTCTGAGCCTCATTAGCCTCGCCGAAATCCACTGCCGACGGGCCTGGAATCAAGCCGCCCAGTTTCATCGCCGGAGTAATGATCGCAGCGATTGCCCTGGAACGATCGCCAGGGGTCGCAAACTCAAAGTCGGTCAAAGCACCGGTCAACAATGCAACCGCCTGGTCAAGTGATAGTTCTGGCAGCTCGGTTCCACCGGCCAGGATGCCGGTTTCAGGATCATAACCGCTGATGAACCTGAGCTCATTGGCTTTCTCAACCAATACCGGGCAACGGCTGATGAGATTAATCGGCGGTAGTGCCTGGCGGAATGTTGCCGCATGTACAATCAGCCTGGCCGTTGCGATTGAACAGATGGTCGGCTTGTGCTCCGGCCCATTCTTCCCGCCGATTAGCTTGTATAATCTGGCCACTTGCTCGAAGATTGTAGGCCATTCTTCGTCCTTGATTGCCTCTAACTCAAACCGGTCGCCGGCCGCTTTATGTAACCTCACCGGCGTGCCCCCCCGTTGGTAGTATACTCCGGTTTCCCTAACCAGCGGCGCCAACCGACTCACGGTGTCCACAATGCGCCCTGGACCAGGCAGAATAACCGTCGGCAACTCAGGCGCTTGGCTGGATGGATATCGGGAAATACTCGCCGCAATGCTTTTGATCTCCTGGTCTCCCAAAGGCGGATCGCACTGCTTTTGGTTGACCACATGGAGAGCGCTCTCGATCACCGCCTCGGATAAGCCATTACGCCGAAAACAACCTGCGATCGAGGTCAGTGTATTGTTCCTGCCGCCTTGGCTGATCTTGTCTTCATACCCAAGATTACCCGTTGCGGTCTGGTTCGTTTGATCGGCCTTTGGCAGGGCCTCGAGCCACGCCTGCGGAAGATCAGCAACAGCTGCGTCATCCGGGCTCAGGCCTGCCTGCCATTCATATTGTCCAGTGGCATTCCTGCTCGGTGGCGCAACAACCATCCCGCCCTGGGCCCTGATATCGACCCCAGGATAGCCGAGCACACGGGTAGCAGTTTTCAATGATACTGGCCCCGGCACCCTGTAATAATAATGCAGTCCCCCGCTAGGCGTATTGGCCGTAACTGTCTGCGGCAAGTCCCCGAGCTTCTGCTTCATTTTCGCCAGGCTTTCCATGCCGTCGACCTGGTTCTTGACATCTACATCGATTACCACGAGGCCTGTATCGCCGCCTGTGCGGATGCCGATATTTGCATGAGGCTGCAACAGGAACCATGTCTGAATCGTGTCAACATCACATGTTGCCTTATTGGGCCAGTCAGCAATAGACGGGTGCTTAGCGGGCGAGGGACAGTTCGTCTTGCCGCATGTGCAAGACCCAGAGTCATTCAAACCGTGAACCGGTAATACCGACCACCCCAGATCTGTGTACCATACAGCCGCGTCTTCTATACTTGTCGTACGGCCCGTTAATGCCGTATTGATAACAACGTCAGTTATTTCATCTATTTGCATCCTTTCTAACTCCTACGGATTCCGTTTCCCGTCGTACCGAACAGTACGAGTCATGACCGTTCGGATCCATTGTGTTATTTGTAAACATTTGCCTTTTCAAGCGGTTCTGTCTGTTTGTTTTGATCTCTGGCAACAACGTCTGCTGCATGTAGTCGCTGAATTCGTCAGCCGACACATCATGATCGGCAATCACAATCGCTATGTTCACGCCGAGCATTTTGCCCTGGCCGCCAGTCACTGCTGTACACAAGCAGAGAACTACATAGCCTCCCAGTATGTAGCCGAGCAGTTCCTGTCTCAGGCCTTTGCGGATATAGCCGATCCGGGCACCGCTTGCAGTCAGTACTGCCAATGCGTTTGGATCTCTCGGATTATCACATTCCGGTACAATCCGCAGGCATGCGTATTGCCGACATGCCTGCTCTATGATCTGCTGCCGCGACACACCATCGTCATTGGCAAAACTTACGCCGGCAATTTTACTATATATATGCCGGATGTTGGGTCGCAGTAATCGCCCTTGACTGATGCTTGTTCGATCAGCCGGTTGAACGTTACAATTGGCTGGCTCGATCCTGCCGGCGTTGACCGCGTCAGACCGCGCCTCATCACTATTCTTTATAATACCTAATGCCTGATCATTGCAGGCGCTATTTGTATCATAATTCATATGATATCTCCTGTCTTACACCAGATGATCACCACGACCATCGTCGGTAAGTACTAATGGTAAGTACTATAGCGACAGAATATGCCGTGTCAAGCCAAAAGTATATAAAACTAAAATAATTGTGTTGATCACAGTGACGGATGCCAGCGATCGACAGCAATAAGAGCCATAGACAGAGAACTAGAACGGCCACCAGCATAATCTCGACGAATATCAGGTGTCCATCTTGATATCGACCTATCTTATCGTGAAGGAATGCACGATATATGGCGGTTAATAGAGCGGTTTGACAGCACTGACGTGTTGATGAAGCCATGTGCTTTGCTGGTCTTGACGTAGCAGAAAGTAGCTGGTTCCAGACGATAGTGCCTGCCTCGGGCCTTATCCTAGAAACCTGACAGTTCTGACAGCAGCGGGTCGGCAGGTAGAAGCATGACAGGTAGACTCGGCTCTTGTCATTTGTGAGCAAGGACCGAGTGAAGGCTGAAGATGCTCAGGTCGACAGCAGACCAGCGATCGTGAACAAGGGGTGGGTGTGATTTGCAGCCGCTACAGGTATCACGATATGGGTAGCCGCCAGATAACGCAGGGCTCACCAATATTGACCGCCGGAAGACCATACCATTGGCTACGAAGTATTGCTGGCAAAGGGGAGTGGGTTGCCAGGAACAGAAGATGACAAGGAACGGCGCCTTTGAGCCTGGATCTGGTATTGGCGTGAGTGTAAATCCGGTATATGGAAACCTTGATCCAGTGACTGTTTCTTGCCGACCTTGATTGATGCTTTGTGCCGGCTCTTGCCAACTGCGGCCGAGGTATTGCGTGGGGCGTGTCGGATATGTCAGAAACGTCAGGAATGTCAGGTATTGCTCAATACACAGTGGCTGGGTATTTCCCGTGATAGGATCGTCCGGCCCGATGAAATGGCGTCTCTATCTTGCAGCAAGCCGCATATAACCGGATAATCTGCGATGGACGTGATCACGTATTGGGTGCGTGCAGCTCGAACTGCCCTACGGCGGTCCTCACCTCACTCGCATCCGTCTTAAGAGCGAAGCTGGCAACGCCGATTTGATTCGGGCTCTATGAGCCGACCAACGGCGACAAGCGGGATCGCAATAGCCGATGAAGCAGTTGAAGGGCGGAACGGGCATGCCTCTTCGCCTGATCGTGCAAATGGACGACAAATGAGTACCGCTTACCACAGCCAGTATTGGGCACACGCCTTGACCCTTCGCGGATCGGGGGGTGACATTGCTGCGCTGTCACGGTCCATCGCTAACGCACGGGTCGACCTGAATCCGCACCAGATTGATGCCGCCCTTTTCGCTTTGCGGTCTCCCTTCACAAAAGGGGCAATCCTGGCTGACGAGGTCGGTTTGGGTAAGACCGTCGAGGCCGGCATCGTGCTTTCTCAGAAATGGGCTGAACGTCGCCGACGCATTCTTATCATTACGCCGGCGATGCTGCGTAAGCAGTGGCAGCAGGAACTCAGCGAGAAGTTCTTTCTGCCGGCAATGGTGCTGGACTCCCAGGTAGCTGGTCGCCTTCAGAGGAACGGGCGAACCAACCCGTTCGATCAGAAGGATAAGACGGTCATCTGCTCATACAACTTCGCATCCGCCAGGGCCTCAGCAATCGCACAAATCCCTTGGGACACGGTGGTAATCGACGAAGCACATCGGCTTCGCAACGTCTACCGCTCGCGTACAAGGCTTGCCAACAACCCCGCAGCCCGTAAGACGATGGCCCACCGCATAGCCGAAGCGATCGGCAACACGCCCAAGCTGCTGCTTACCGCCACCCCGCTACAGAACTCACTGCTTGAGCTGTTCAGCCTGGTAAGCGTTATCGACGCTCATGTATTTGGCGACATCGCTTCCTTCCGCGAACAGTTTGTTAATAATGGCGATGAGGTCAGCCGCAATCTGCTGCTTAAGCAGCGAATCTCGCCCGTATGCACGCGGGCATTGCGAAAGCAGGTTTCCGAGTACATTCCCTTCACGAATCGCGTTCCGATCACCCAGGAGTTCCTGCCAACCGACCAGGAGCAGGCTCTGTACGATGAGATCACCAACTATCTCCAAAGGGAAGTTCTCTACGCACTGCCCGCCAGCCAGCGACAGCTGATCACGATGGTGTTGCGGAAACTGCTGGCATCGTCGACCTTCGCCATTGCTCGCACCTTGCGCCGCCTCGCTGATCGATTGGAACACTTGAAAGACAGCCTCGAAATCCTGGACGACGAAGACCTTGAAGGAATCGAAGAACTCGCCGACGAATACGAGGAAGATGCAGAGGATACCGCTGACGCGCCCATCGATCCCGAACAACTGAAAGGCGAGTTAGTGGATTTGCGGCGATACGCCGAGTTTGCCGCCCGCATCGGCCACAACGCCAAAGGTGACAAACTACTGCCCGCCCTCAAGATCGCCTTTGCCAGGGCCGACGAGCTTGGAGCAGCCCGAAAGGCGGTCATCTTCACCGAGTCGCGGGAGACTCAGTCTTATTTGTACGACCTCCTGACAACGAACGGATACGACGGGCACGTCGTTACTATCAACGGCACAAACAAGCATCCCCACCATGCCGAGATCTATGAACAATGGCTGGCAAAACACACCGGAACGGATCGAGTCACCGGCTCCCGTGACATCGACATCAAGGCTGCAATTGTCGAGCATTTCCGGGATGAAGCCACAATCCTGATTGCGACGGAAGCCGCCGCAGAGGGTGTCAATCTTCAGTTCTGTTCGCTGGTCGTCAACTTTGATCTGCCGTGGAACCCCCAGCGGATCGAGCAGCGAATCGGTCGGTGTCACCGCTACGGCCAGAAACATGACGTGGTTGTGGTTAACTTCCTGAATCGCCGAAACGAGGCGGATAAGCGGGTCTATGAGCTGCTCAGCGAGAAGTTCCGACTCTTTGACGGCGTGTTCGGTGCTTCCGACGAGGTTCTCGGGGCGTTGGAATCCGGCGTCGACATTGAGCGACGAATCGCCGAGGTATACCAAACCTGCCGCACCAATGATGAGATACAGGCGGCGTTCGACGCATTGCAGGCAGAACTGGATGCGAAGATACAGGCCCGCCTGGCTGCAACTCGACAGATGCTGTTGGAACACTTTGACGAGGACGTGCGATCCCGACTGAAGATCAGCCGTGAAAAGACGCTTGAATGCCTTTCCCAGCGGGAACGATGGCTCCTGGATCTGACGAAGGTCGAACTGGATGGCCAGGCGCGGTTCGACCCCCAGATGCCACGGTTCTACTACAACGGTCCCGATGCCAAGTGCGGCTGGTACGACCTTGACTGGAAGACAGCGGAGGCGGCAGACGACCACTTTTATCGTCCAGACCATCCGTTAGCCATCCGGCTGATCGAGCGGGCCATAGGCAGACAACTACCCGTGGCAGAAGTGACGTTCGATTACACCCACCATCGATCGAAGATCAGCGTGATCGAGCCGCTGGTCGGGCAATCAGGCTGGCTGGAGGTGTCGAAACTGACCGTCTCGGCGGTTGACACGGATGAGTTCCTGGTATTTGCCGCCAGAACTGATCACAATAAGCCTTTGGATGAGGAAGTCTGCCGGAAATTGCTGTCGCTTTCGGGCGCTGTAGGCACGCAGATTGGCGCGATACCGGATCTATCGGGCTTGCGTCAGGCCGAGGTCGATGCCAGGCTAGGCTGAGATCGACCTGCGAAACGGCCGCTTCTTTGACGAGGAGGTTCTGAAACTCGACCGTTGGAGCGAGGATCTGAAACTTTCCCTGGAGCATGAGATCAAGGAACTGGACAAGCAGATACGCGAGCTTCGCCGTACGGCTGCCCTTGCTCAGTCCTTGCAGGACAAACTGACCCACCAGAAGGAACTGCGTGACATCGAACGTCGCCGCAACGGCAAACGCCGCGAACTGTTCGACGCCCAGGACGCCATCGACCATCAGAGGGAAGACCTGATCGGCAAGATCGAGAAGCAGTTGAAGCATACCAGCAGCCTACAGACGATCTTCTCGTTGCGCTGGAGGGTCAAATGAACGACATGGCAGGAAACGGCGAGCGGACCCCGCTACCCTCATTGACACCAGATATGGCTCTTGAGGCTATGCGGGCATTCTTTCGGAATACGCCCTTGGTCTTCTTCGGAACGGGGATGTCGTGTGCCTTGGATGCCGGGTTCGGGATGTCTGCCTTGACGGGTGCTCTTCAGGCTGGCATCCAAAGCCACCAACTGACAGAAGCACAGAAAGCAGAATGGGAGACTGTCGAGCACTCACTTCAGGTAGGAACGGATTTGGAGACCGCCCTCAATAGCGTGAATGAGCAGGACTTGCTTAAGATCCTCACCGGTATCACGGGAACGTTTGTCGCCAGCCTAGACAGGGCATTTGCCTATCAGATAGCGGGGGGAACGGCAGAATGGCCAGCGAGCCGACTGTTGAAGAGACTTGTCGATACGCTTCCTGAAGGCAACCGCACCCTTCATGTGCTTACACCGAACTACGACATGCTATTTGAATACTCCTGTGATTTCGCGGGTATTGTCTATACAAACGGCCTCTTCGGCGGTGTCGAGCGAAGACGGGACTGGCAGGCGATTGACCGCGCCTTGCTGGAACCTGAGCAGATTTGCCACGGTCGCACAATGAAGACCATCTATCGACGGAAGAAGCATGTTCGACTCTACAAAGTCCACGGTTCCCTGAACTACTTCTTTCATCGCAACACGCTCGTGGAAAACAACGCATGGATGTGGACGCCCCCGGAGTTCGCCGAACGAGTGATGATCACGCCAGGGCTGTCGAAGTACCAAACACTTCAGCGGTATAGACAAGAGCTGCTTCAGTCTGCTGACGCCGCGATCGATAAGGCCACACACTTCTTGTTCCTCGGATACGGGTTCAATGATGGTCATCTTGAGGAGTACATCAAGAGGAAACTTGTCACGCAGGCATGCCACGGGGTCATTGTTACAAGAGACTCAAACTGCCGCATTGAATCGCTGCTCGCCCAGTCGGACAACCTGTGGCTGGTCTGCAAGACGCCAGACAATACGGCAGAAGGCTCGCGCGTTTACAACAGGCAGTACGCAGATTGGCTGACGCTACCAGGGTCAGCCATGTGGAATATCGGCGAGTTTACCACCCAGATTCTCGGAGAATAGGTATGGCGATCTTCACGTTCGACACATCGCATATGCTTGGCAAGGTTAGAGCGGTTGACACTCGCAGGGTCAAGGTTCAGGTAAGTACCGACGAGGACCTTCGTAAGGCACGCGTCGGTCAACTTGTCGCGCTTTCTCTTCCTGGGGCAGTTGAGGAATGGCTAATCGGCATCATAGAGAAGGTCATCAAGACCCCCGTAATGGAAGAACAGCCTACAGTCGAAGAGCAGGGCGCTGGCGAAACTGCGGCTACGGCCTTGCCCAGAGAGTGTGTTCTCAACACGGTTCAACTGACGCTGGTGGGTACTGTTGGCTTAGCCACGGGCAACAAGACCAGGTTTTCACGTTCACTCGTTCAAGTGCCGGAAATCGATGGAACCTGTCACATACTGCGCGATGCTCAACTTCAGACGTTCATGCGTCTGCTGTCAGCCGAAAGCAAGACGGAGCACTCGTTGGAGATAGGTCGCTACACCATCGACGAGACGGCGAAAGCCTATCTCGACGGCAACAAACTCTTTCAGCGTCACGCCTCACTCTTGGGAAGTACGGGGTCGGGCAAGTCATGGTCGGTTGCGTCAGTCCTGGAGCAGGCAGCGAAACTTCCATCGGCCAACCTTATTGTGTTTGACCTTCATGGGGAGTACCGGGAGTTGACGTATGCACGACATCTTCGCATCCCCGGTCCCGAAGAGCTAGGCAAGACGGACGATTCGCTGTTGTTTCTGCCGTATTGGTTGCTCAACGCCGAAGAGCTTCAAGCAATGTTCATAGACCGAAGTGAGTTCAACGCTCACAACCAGGTCATGGCCTTCCAGGACACCGTAGTTGCAGAGAAGAAGAACACCCTTCAGTCGTTGAAGAAGACTGAAGTACTCAACGCCTTCACGCTCGATAGCCCCATCCCCTTTCAGGTGGCCAATGTGCTCAAGGAATTGGATCGCCTGAACACGGAAATGGTGCCTGGCTCAAGTGGGAAGGACAAGCAGGGGCCATTCTATGGACAGTTCAGCCGCCTTCTTGTGAGGCTCAATAGCAAGGTCAGCGACAAGAGGTACGGATTCCTGTTTCAAGCCCCAGACGCTGAGCATCAATACGACGCGATGGCTGCGATGGTAACCCGCTTGCTGGACTACTCTACGGCAAAGGCACAGATCAAGGTCATCGACTTTTCGGAGGTTCCCGCAGACATTCTCCCGGTAATCGTAGGGCTGGTTGCACGCATCATTTACCAGGTCCAGTTTTGGACGGACAGGCAGAAGCGTCGCCCGATGGCCCTTGTCTGCGACGAGGCGCACCTGTACCTGCCCAAGAAGGATGGGAAGAACCCGGTTGAGCAACGCGCGATTGAGAACTTCGAGAAGATTGCCAAGGAGGGCCGCAAGTATGGCGTAGCCCTGTTGATCGTCAGTCAGAGACCTTCCGATGTCAGCGCCACCATCCTGAGTCAGTGCAACAACGTCATCGCTTTGCGCCTTACGAATGGCGATGACCAGGCAACTGTCAAGCGCCTTATGCCGGAGAGCCTTGAGGGATTGATGGATACCCTCCCGATTCTGGATATCGGCGAGGCGTTGGTCGTTGGCGACGCAGTGCTATTACCTAGCAGGATTCGTATTCATGCACCAAGCCAGAAGCCACTGAGCGCCACCATCGAGTTCTGGGATGAATGGAGCAAGAAACCCGAAGCTCCGGACTTCAAGAAGGCGGTTGAGAACATGCGTCGCCAAAACCGAGCGTAGGTGGAGAGTCATGAAGACAGACGTTGCAGGTCGCGTACGAAATACATCCTTGGCGGCAAGCAAGCCGTTACTGCCTTTGTACGAAGCTGTGGTCAACTCAATACAGGCAATTGAGGATGCCAACGAGAAGCAGGGCAACATCAAGATATCAGTCCTGCGCGACAGGAAGCACTTGTTCGAGGGGCAGGCCCCTGAGCTCGGCGATATCACTGGCTTCGAGATAACGGACAACGGCATTGGCTTCAATGAGGACAACTACCGAGCGTTCGAGACGGCGGACACTACGTACAAGGCTGGACGCGGCGGCAAAGGTGTTGGCCGCTTCTTGTGGCTCGTAGCGTTCGAATGCGTGCAAGTTGCGAGCCACACAAAACACGGCCGAAAGATGCAGCTCCGACGATTCACTTTTGTGCCAGAGGGCGACGGTGTCAAAGATATGACGGTTGTCGATGCCCAGCGACCTGGACGGTCCACGACTGTCCGGCTGACTGGCTTTCGGGCTAAGTACCAGCAGCAGTGCCCCAAGCGGCTCGACACTATTGGAACGCATCTGATCGAGCACTGCCTGGAGTTTTTTATCCGGGCGGATTGCCCGGCAATTGTCCTAGAGGATTCCAGCACCGAGGAACGGCTCGATCTGAATGAGCGATTCGAGCAGGAGATGGCAAGCCTTTCTAAGCGAGACCGTGTTTGCGTTGAGGGCCAGCAGTTCGAGGTGTTGCATGTACGGCTGCGCTCATCGCATTTTACGGAGCATCTGATCCACTTCTGTGCTAACAGCCGCGTCGTGAAGTCGGAAAAGCTGCTCGGCAGGCTACCTAACCTGGCCCGTCGGCTCCAGGACGAGGAAGGTCGGGACTTCGTCTATGCGGCATATGTGGATAGCAACGTACTCGATGGCGCGGTAAACGCGGAACGGACCGAGTTTTCCATTATGGAGGATGCCTCGGATCTCCTTGTTAAGGACATTACATGGCAGGCAATCCGGGAGGCACTGTTTGACAATTGCCGCGTATTCCTTAAGCCCTATACAGAACCTGTCCGCGAGCGGAAGAATCTACGCATCGATAGATTCGTCGCAAGTGATGGCCCCATGTACAGGCCGATCCTGAAATACGTTGACGCCACGATTGATCTTATTGACCCCGAAATAAACGACGACGCACTCGATCTTCGGCTGTACGCAGCATATCACGATCTGCAGGTCGCTCTGCGAGCGGAAGGCCAGGTGCTCCTGCAGAAGGATGCGAAGGACGAGGAGTGGGATGAATATATCAGCCAGTTGCAGGAGTACTTCGATAAGATTGGCGACATCAATAAATCCGATCTCGCACGATATGTTTGCCATCGTCGGGCCGTGCTCGATTTCCTTCAGCGCCAGCTTTCAGTTGAAGATGACGGGAAGTACCGTCGTGAGGATCGGGTCCACCAGATTATCTTCCCCATGCGGAAGACATCTGACGACGTGCTATTTGAAGAGCACAACCTGTGGCTGCTTGACGAGAAGCTGGTCTACCACGCCTTTCTCGCGTCAGACAAGCCACTAAGAACGACTCCAAACATCGGCATCGTTAGTAGCAAGGAGCCCGATATCCTCGTGTTTGACAAAGCGTGTGCTTTCGCCACAGGCGATCCCCCGTATTCCGCTGTTACGATCATTGAGTTTAAGCGGCCCATGCGGAAGGACTTCAACGACGACGATGAGAACCCGTTCGTCCAGATGCGTGGCTATATCACAGATATTCGTGACGGCAAGGCGCGTACGCCATCGGGGCGTGACATTCCCGTAATCGGTCACGACGTACCGTTCTACTGCTACCTGGTGGCGGATATCGCCCCGCGATTAGAGCAGTTGGCTTATGATTTCGAGTTGACAAGATCGCCTGATGGCCAAGGGTTCTTCGGCTACAAACGCCAGTACAATGCCTATGTGGAGGTTGTGTCGTACAGCAAAATGGTTACTGACGCCAAAAAGCGGAACGCGGCATTCTTCGAGAAACTAGGTTTGCCGACGAGGGTGAAGCCATGAGTCGGCAGAACGCAAGGTTGGAACTTACTTGGATCGGCAAGGAGAATCGGCCAAAGCTGGAGCCGCGGATCCTGATTGAGGACTCAGTGAAGGCGTATCACGCTGCCCACCGAGTCAACGACAAAGACATCTTCGACAACCGGCTGATCTTCGGCGACAACCTGCTCGCGCTTAAGGCGCTAGAGCAGGAGTTTACTGGCATGATCAAGTGCATCTACATTGACCCGCCGTTCAACACCGGTGAGATGATGGACAATTATGACGACGGTGTCGAGCATTCCATTTGGTTAACAAGGATGCGCGACCGGCTGGAGATACTGCATCAACTGCTAGACAGAGAGGGCACGATGTTCGTGCATATCGATGACAACGAGTTGGGCTATCTTATCGTTCTGTTGGATGAGGTGTTTGGGCGACCGAACCGCGTTTACACCGTAACGTTTAAGCAAGGATCGGCGACGGGTCACAAGTCGATAAACCCGGGGTGTGTAAACACGACGAACTACATTCTGATCTATGCCAAGAATAAGGCCGCATGGAAGCCACACCGGTTGTTTACCTGCCGCGAACGTGACAAGCGGTACAGCCAGTTTATTGTGAATATCGATGCTCCCTTCGAGCAGTGGGACATCGTGCCTCTGATGAAGGCTTTTGCGGTTGACACAGGGTTCACGGAGAAAGAAGTGCGTGCAATTGCCAAGGATGAGCCTGGGCGCGTTGATGGTTTTGTCGTCAACAATGCACGCAATGTCATTCGTACTGCACGGCCTGATTACAAAGGCGTGAGTGCAGCTGCAAGGGCAATGATCGATGCCTCGAAGAAGGAACCGGGCCGCATTCTGAGGCTTGAGCGTGAAGATCACTCAGACATGTTTTTTCGGAACGGCGAACGACTTCTGTTCTACTCTGACAAGCTTAAGATGGTGGACGGAGAGTACGTGGCCGGAGAGCCGTTGACGACGCTGTGGGATGACATATTGTCGAATAACCTCCATAATGAGGGTGGGGTCAGGTTTCCCAAGGGTAAGAAACCGGAAGCCCTAATCAAACGCGTATTCGACCTTGCAACCAATTCCGGCGATTGGGTTCTGGATTCCTTCGCCGGCTCTGGCACAACTGGTGCGGTCGCACACAAGATGGGACGCCGTTGGATCATGGTCGAACTGGGCGACCATTGTCACACGCACATCATTCCGCGTATGAAGAAAGTGATCGACGGTGAGGACCAGAGCGGAATTAGCAAGTCTGTCAACTGGAAGGGCGGGGGTGGTTTCCGATACTACCGCCTGGGGCCATCCTTGATCGTTAAGGATGAATGGGGCAATCCCGTCATCAATCCTGAGTTCAACCCGGCGATGCTGGCTGAAGCGATGTGCAAACTGGAGGGCTTCACGTTCGATCCGAACGCTGATGTCTATTGGCAACAGGGCAGAAGCTCGGAAACTGACTTTATCTACGTGACCACGCAGATGATGACGAAGGCGATGCTGTGCAGACTGAGTGAGGAGGTCGGCGCCAATCGCAGCCTCCTGATTTGCTGCAGCGCGTTCCGGTGCGACGTAAGTCAGTTCGAAAACCTGACAGTCAAGAAGATCCCCAAGGCCGTCCTGAAAAAGTGCGAATGGGGTCACGACGATTACTCCCTGGAGATCGAGAACCTTCCCGAGCCCCCACCGCAAGCGATTGAGCTGCAGGAAGCGGAGCAGGCCTGCCCAAGGAAGCCTACGCGGAAGTTCGGCAAGGACAGCAACGGTGGGCAGATGCTGTTCGACATGGAAGATGCCGACTCCAAGGGAGGCAGACAGCGATGACTGGTCTTGTCCCCCAGGGCCCCCAGGGCGAGTTCCTGCTCTATCAGACCGAAGACGGCCAGACCCGTATTCAGTGCCGGTTTCAGGGCGATACCTTATGGCTGACGCAGCAGCAGATGGCTGAACTGTTCCAGGTGGATAAATCCGGTATAAGTCGCCATCTGAAGAACATTTATGAATCGCAAGAGCTTGCACCAGAGGCAACCGTTGCAAGATTTGCAACAGTTCAAAAGGAAGGCAGTCGCCAGGTAGTGCGGGACGTCGAACACTACAACCTCGATGCGATTATCTCGGTAGGTTACCGAGTCAACAGCCTGCGGGGTACACAGTTCCGCATCTGGGCTACCCAGCGGCTTCGCGAATATCTCATCAAGGGCTTCGCCCTGGACGACAGGCGTCTCAAGGAGGCCGGGGGCGGTAACTACTTCGACGAACTCCTGGCACGAATTCGCGATATCCGCTCGTCGGAGAAGGTGTTCTGGCGGAAGGTCCTGGATATATATGCTACCAGCATTGACTACGATCCGCGGGCGGATATCTCGCAGGAGCTTTTTCAAGGTTGTGCAGAACAAGATGCACTGGGCTTCCCACGGCCATACCGCTGCGGAGATCATTGCCGAACGGGCGGATGCCAGTCAGCCCAATATGGGCATGACCAACTGGCCCGGCGGATCCATTCACAAGGCTGACGCCGAAGTCGCCAAGAACTATCTCCGGCGGGATGAACTCGAAGTGCTGAATCGCATGGTGACGGCGTATCTTGAATTGGCGGAATTACAGGCCCTGAATCGGCAGCCGATGTACATGAGAGACTGGGTGGCCAGGTTGGACGATTTCCTGCAGATGAGCGGTCGTGAGATCCTTAAGCACGCCGGCACGGTCAGCCATGAGCAGGCGCTGGAGAAGGCCAGGCAGGAGTATGAGAAGTACCGCCAGCAGACCCTGGCTGCGCCATCCCGCGTCGAGAAGGACTTCCTGAAAACCGTCAAGGATGTCAAGCGAATAGAAAGCCAGCGCAAGCGCATCGATAGGAAGAAGGGGGATAAGTAATCATGGCGATTCAGCACATTAATGCCATCAGCAATCGCCTGAGTCTTCGGCCGCCGCAACGGGATTCGTTGGAAATTCTGAGCCGGGTCTGCGAGATCGTATCACTGGCGAAGGATGGTGATTCCGCTGTAGCGTTGGAGGCGATCAAAGCGGAATTTGCTGCGGTCGAGGATTTCGAGCGGGAGTTTCCGTCGCTATGCTTTGCCCTGGCCACAGGCGTCGGCAAGACACGACTTATGGGCGCGTTCATTGCATACCTGTACCAGGCGGAAGGCATCCGTAACTTCTTCGTGCTTGCTCCGAACCTGACGATCTATAACAAACTGATCGCGGATTTCACCCCTAACACGGCGAAGTACGTGTTCAAGGGAATCGGCGAGTTCGCGACGAACCAACCCGTCGTGATCACTGGTGATACATACGAATCTGCAGGGGCGGCAAGAGGGCAGCTCTTCGACAATCCCGACGACTGCCATATTAACATCTTCAACATCTCGAAGATCAACAGCGAGGTCAGAGGCGGCAAGGCCCCCCGCATCAAACGGCTAAGCGAATACATCGGGCAGAGCTACTTTGACTACCTGGCTGGCCTGGATGACCTGGTGATGCTGATGGACGAGAGCCATCGGTACCGAGCGACAGCAGGCGTAAGGGCCATCAACGAGCTCAAACCGATCCTGGGGTTGGAGCTGACGGCAACGCCTCAGGTTGAGAATGGCAGCAAGAACGTATCGTTCAGGAATGTGATCTATAGTTACCCGCTGGCCTCAGCCATGACGGATGGCTTCGTGAAAGAGCCGGCGGTCGCTACGCGTGAGAACTTTGATCCCAAGGCGTACACGCCTGAAGGCCTGGAAAAGATCAAACTCGAAGACGGGGTGCGGATTCACGAAAACACGAAGGTCGAGCTGGAGGTTTATGCCCGTAACAACGACAAGCCGATAGTCAAACCCTTCATGCTGGTCGTGGCGGCTGATACTGCGCATGCCAACACGCTACAGCAGGTCATCGAGGGAGACGACTTCTTCGAGGGTCGGTATAAGGGCAAGGTGATCCAGGTTCACTCCAACCTGCGCGGCGAGGAGAAGGACGATGTGGTCCAGCAGCTGCTGACGGTTGAACACCCTGACAATCCGGTCGAGATCGTTATCCACGTCAACATGCTCAAAGAAGGGTGGGACGTGACGAACCTGTACACGATCGTCCCGCTGCGTGCCGCTAATTCGAAGACCTTGGTGGAGCAGTCCATCGGTCGCGGCCTGCGTCTGCCATACGGCAAGCGGGTGGGTGTGCCGGCTGTGGATCGGCTGACCATCGTATCGCACGACAAGTTCCAGGAGATCGTCGATCATGCCAATGACCCCGATTCAATCATTCGTGCAGGTGTGGTGATCGGCCGGGATATCCCGGAGGCAGGCAGGAAGGCTGTGGAGGTAAAGACCGCCTTTGAGCAGATGATATCCGGTGTTGTACCTGTGACGCGTCCAGCGGTGGCGGGTCAGCCTGTCGGGACGCAAGGAAAACTGTTTGAGCACCCCGAAGAGCAGGCAGTGGCCAAGGCAACTTACGAAGTGATCAAGCAGTATGAACGCCTCAGGGGAAGCGATCAACTGCAAGAGGCAGACGTCCAGCAGGAGATTGTTCGAAAGGTTGAAGAGATCGTCAGACCCGCTCAGGGTGTGATTGAGGGCGTCGTGACGCCGGTGAATGTACCGGAGGTCGTGCGGAAGACGACGGCCCTGTATCAGGAACTGTCGATCGACGTGCCGAAGATCATTGTGGTGCCTAAGGGCAAGGTAACCTGCGGTTATGAAGACTTCGACCTGGATGTGCGCAATATAAACCTTCAGCCTGTTGCCCAGGACATCCTGATTCAGCACCTTCACGAAAACCAGCGATATCGGCTGCAGGACGGTTCTGGCATTATCCGGGAGAAGCGCCCCGAGGATTACCTGGTACGAGGGCTGATTGATTTCAATGATGTTTGCTACGATGAACACGCGACCTTGCTCTACAAACTGGCAGGGCAGGTTGTTTGCCGATTGCGGGAATATCTGACGGACGAAGGGGACGTAATCAATGTGCTGCAATATCATCAACAGCCGCTGGTGAATCTGATCCATTCGCAGATGCAGCAGCATTTTGTCGAGTCACAAGCTGGCTACGAGGCCATTGTTACGCGGGGATTCATTACGCTGCGGGCGAACAACTACTCAGCCGGCGCAGGCGAAGACGTGCGGGGTTTTCGAGTGGCCATCCCTGAGGGTCAACGAAATCAGATCAGATCCATGGTCTTCGGAGGCTTCAGCAGGTGCTTGTATCCGATTCAGAAGTTCGATACAGATCCTGAACGTCGATTTGCTGTGATTCTCGAAAATGACGGGGACGTTCTCAAATGGTTCAAGCCAGCCAAAGGCGACTTCCAGATTGATTACAGACACGAGAATTCTTACGAGCCGGACTTCGTCGTGGAGACCAAGACGGCAAAGTGGCTGTGTGAGCCGAAGCAGGCCAGTGAGATGACCGACGAGGTCGTTCTAGCCAAGGCGGCAGCAGCGGTAACCTGGTGCAAGCATGCGACGGAACACGCCCAGGCCAATGGCGGCAAGCCTTGGCATTACCTCCTGATTCCGCATGACCAGATAAAGGACCAGATGACGCTGGCAGGGCTGGCTGCTCGATACGAGATGCTAGCAAAGGATCTATGAATGCCGTCTTTAAGGTAATGCCAGGAGCCAAACGGAGGTGTGCCATACGGTGATCGCCACTTGTAGAGGGTATTGGCGACTCTTCGCTTACCCAGTGAGACGGTTGACCATAGCCATTAGAAAACTGCCCGGTTGATAGCGTCAAATCGGTCATGCCTAGTCTTGTCCGCAATAACCGACGGTGAAATGACGGTAGGCCTGCTGGGGTAATGCTCAGGCTAATACGATTGATGATCTAGCGGCGATCAGAATCTTGCAGGGGATACTCGGTGTCGCCACACATCATTAGATACAAGCGTATTTGGCGGCCAGTATTTCGTAGAGACCTGACATTTCTGACATTGTCAGCAACGCGTCCAAAACGTCAGATTTGTCAGTGATCCATAGGCCAGTATGTGAGTATTGTACCTACTTGCCTGTTGCCGCTTTTTCAGCTTCAGCAATCAGATCAGACAACTTCATGTGTAGCGCGTTAGAGATACGGACCAGGTTTCGAAGGCTCAGGTTCCGTTCCCCTCGCTCCACGTCACCCATGTAGGTACGGTGAATACGGACCTCATCAGCGAACGATTCCTGGCTAAAGCCTAGGCTCGATCGGTGGGCTCTTATCACTTTTCCGATACTGGCTCTCAGCTGCAGATCGTCCATGGAAAAGAAGTGAAGAGACTGGACGACTAAGGGTCTACATGCTATAAGTGGACCGTCGATAAGTGTCATATGCTTAGAGACCACGTAACGCGACGGGATAGGTGGTGGGGCAATTTCAATCCTGCCTTCCACCGCATTGCCGCCAGCCTATCTGCCTGAATCTGTATGGCAAGGCGGCATTTGTATAAGCAGGCGCACTGAGCGCGTCATTGGTGGGCAAGGCGTCCTTCCGAGCCTTCATTAGTCATTTTGCTGTTGTTGCTTGTCTCAACGATGTGGACCTTTTGGAGCAGACAACCAGTGGTCGCCCACAGGTAGTGAATTGCGATCTCGCGAAGAGTCAATTGAGTCTGTAGGAATTGCGGACCGCGACTCACCGGCCCACCTGAAATGAGGCACGCCTTATCGAGGAGCCAGAATCATGAGTGCAAGCCAGTCTGATATAGCGCAATCGAATGATGTCGAACACATGGTGCCTGTTCCTTCGGGCTACTTCCACATTGGTGCTTGGCTGTACTTGGCTACTCTGCTGTACACAGTGGGGTTCCTCATCGCCAGCATTGCCGCTTTGTGCGGAACTCAAAGCACTTGGGATATGAAGTCACCTCTTAGCGTCGAGGCCTTACCTCTTGTCGTATTCGCCATCGGTACATATGGCTATAGGCGCGCCTGCCGATGGTCGCTAATTCCCGCCGGTATAGCCTTGATATGCGCTACCTCAGGCATTGGAATTGTCGCAGTTGAATTTGTACCCGCGCCTATCGGCGGCCCCGTGACGCGTGTGATTGTCTTCTTGGGGATATTTGCTTTTCTCTGGTTGGTGATAATCGGCGCATTCCTGGCACAGAGATCCTTCTACGCATTTTTCTGGCACGTGAAGGGTAGGTGCCCTCTCTGCGGTAAACACAGACTTGGTCGGGCAGTATCAGTCGGAAAGACATGGCATTGCCCTCAGCTGCAACCAGACGCTGAAATGGGTTGCGGAGAAGGAGTAACAGGTACATATCGCCTATCACTTCAGAACCGGCCACTGATATCCGCCTCTGTTTACCTTACGGGCTTATCCTGCCGTCAAGAGTTATCGGCTCAAGGGGCGATCAGGCCACAAGCCAGGTGATCCGGCAGGCGAGCGGGTCCGCCCCGCGCAGACAGTGCAGTACGTCAAGCCGAAAATGGAGTTGACAGAAGTTGTCATCGCCGTTCTGAAAGTGCAGTAATCCCGCCGGTTTGAAAATGTAGTCTTCTTCGGCTGGGTCTTCTTCCCCTCGTTATGTGGACCTGTCTTCTTCCGCCGTTGCTGGGTCTTCTTCGCGCTGGCCGTGTACCCCTTGGCCTTCGCATCCGACAGTTTGATGGGGATGTTGCTTTTGGCAAGGTAGGGACAGCCAAGGCGGTGGTATTTGCTGCCAGACTCTGTGACGAATACGGTTACATCTGGTTTCTCATTGAGCGCGATCTGCTTTTTGGCGTAATGCCGTGGATCTTCGACATGCAAGCCTACGTAACTAGTCGAATGACGCCAGTGCAGCTGAAAGTTATGCTCAAAAGCGGCAGCTAGTGCAGGATGGTGTTTGATGATTAGCAGATTCTCGGCATTGGATTCCTCTGCAGACTCTTGTGAAGTTGAAGGATCCGGTGATAACAGTCTCGCCGTCGATGACGATAATCTTGTTGTGCGCGATTGCATGCTTCTGATCGATTAGTACAGGTATGCCTGCATTATAAAGAAAGGTTGCGCCGTTGTATTTGGTCGTTCGCTGGCTTTTGTCGAGAACGGCAATTACCTTCACGCCGCGTTTGTAGGCATTTAAAATGGCTTTGGCAATCGGAACCGAAGTGAATGAATAGGCCTGCACATGCACTGTCTTTTTGGCTTTAGCGAGTTCCGCTACAACGGCCTCTGTGCACCCGCCGCGGGGGGAGAAGTAGACGCTGATGCCGCCATCACTAGGAGACTGTCCGAGTAACAGTTGACAGATATGTTATAATGGGCGGTTCAGGTAAGGAGAGATCCTTTCAGATCGAGGCTTAAGGATGAGTAAGACCTACCGCCCCTGGAATCCGGATCAAAGTTGGCTATTGCCGCCATCGCCGCGAGAGTGGCTGCCGGAAAACGACCTTGTCTTTTTCGTGCTGGACGTGGTCAAGGAACTGGATCTGTCAGCCATTTTCGGCAAGTACGAGCGAGAGCAGCGCGGCTATCCGCCGTACCACCCGCGGATGATGACCACGCTGCTGCTGTACAGTTACACGCAGGGCGTATTCAGTTCGCGACGAATCATGCAGCGGTGTCAGCGAGATGCGGCCTGGCGGGTGATCGTGCAGGAGGATGTGCCGGACTTCCGGACGATCAGCGACTTTCGCAAGCAGCACCTGACAGAACTGGAAGGGCTGTTCGTACAGGTGCTGCGACTGTGCCAGCAGGCGGGGCTGGTGAAGCTGGGGCACGTGGCATTGGATGGCACGAAGATCCGGGCGAATGCCTCGCGACACAAGGCGATGAGTTACGGAAGGATGAAAGAGGAAGAGGCTCGGCTGCGCAAGGAGATCCGTCAGTTGCTGTCGCAGGCCAAATCTGCGGATGAGGCGGAAGATCGGGCCTACGGGGTGGATCGTCGCGGGGACGAACTGCCGGAGGCCCTGGCCCGGCGGCAGAGCCGCCTGGCGAAGATCCGGGAGGCGCGAAGGCGCTGGAAGCACAGGCCAAGGCTGCCGCCGAAGAGGAATGCAAGCGTCAGGAAGAAGAGCCTGACAAGCCAGGCGACAAGCCCAAGGGTGGCCGTCGGATCGGGCCGGCCCAGGCAGTACCGCCCGCGAAGGCCCAGTACAGCTTCACGGATCCGACGACGAAAATCATGAAGGTCAGCAACAAGGGGTTCGACCAGTGCGGCAACGCGCAGGCGGTGGTGGATCGCCAACACCAGATCATCGTGGCGGCGGATGTGACGAACGAGGCGAACGACAAGCAACAGTTCCAGCCGATGGCCCAACAGGCTCGCACGAATGTGGGGCGAGGGCATCGGATTGGGAAGATATCTTCGGACAGCGGCTACTTCAGTGAGCAGAACGTGCAGTGGGCCGAGCGGAACCTTCTGGATGCGTACATCGCCACGGGCCGGCTCAAGCATGGCGAAAGGATGCCAGCCAGTCCGCGAGGTCGGCCGCCGGCGGGGCTGACGACGAAGGAGCGGATGGCCCGCAAGTTGCGAACGAAGCGCGGGCGGGAAACGTATGCCCAGCGGAAATGGATCGTCGAGCCGATCTTCGGCTGGATCAAGCGAGGGTTGGGCTTCCGGCAGTTTTTGTTGAACGGCATGGAGCGGATGCGTAGCGAGTGGCGTCTGGTCTGTATGGCCTGCAATCTGAGGAAACTATGGTCAGCCGGGTGAAACGGCGACCGGCAATCGCGTCAGGTGGGGCCGCACCGGCCTGAAACGAGAGTTTTTGCTTCGGCGGCCGCATGTCCGGGCGCAATAGCTACAAGTAAGACCGCCGAGTACCCCCCCAAACCGAAAAGAGATGGGGGTTTGGGTGTATACTCAGACGGTCTCCTAGCAGCCGGCTTGACAACGGGTCGTGTGGCAGGACCGTAAACAATGTGCCCATACAGCGGAGTGGCTAGAAAGACTGTCAGTAGCGCACGTGCCACACAGCTATCGCCATAGTGGCAGCATCTTCGCAGGACTCGCTTACCGACTGTCATTGGCCCTTCTTTCCATGCATACGCAACTCATTGTCCGAGGCAACACAACTGCTCCTCGGTCGATATCGAAGCCCTTTACTATCATAATGTTGATAGCGTCGAACCCTCCCTTGGTGGCGCTTACCTGCGTCATTGATCGTTGGACCATGCATCACAACCTTTGGCAGGTGGTCATCTGTTCCGACTTGCCGGCTATGATGCGTCAGGCTATGGCTCTGCTCGGCGGTCAAAGCGGAGGACTTAACTCTGCATAATAACGGCACAAATTATTGCAGCAAGGACGCATTGACGGGCGCTCGCCTCATTCGGCGTCACTGGCTTTCCTGAGTCCCTGACTGGATCCGCCAGCTTCATCTATGTCCCGGAACCCGCAACGCTCTCGCTACTGGCCCTAGGCGGCGTACTGATCGTTAGACGGCGCCGCGTTTGACAGAAGCAGGCCAGAGTCATTGGACTTGTCACCGATACTTCTACAAGCTGTTACTGTTAGAACAACATGACATTCCTGACATTTCTGTGGTCCAAGCCACAAGGCCTGTACCAAGACGGCTGCTCAATGGCAGATTTGTCAGGTAATACGGGCGTAGTTCAGCTTAGTGGACGCTATCGTTCACAGTAATAAGGACTTAGATATATGTGACCGCTTAGCCTTGGCTGTTCCCCGATAATGGCCTTGAGCCCACGCCCGATTCGGATTACGATAGCATCTGTCACGTGCCTGTTGAAAAGGACGGCAGCGATGAAAACACTGGTACTTATTATTGCTGTGGTATCGGGTCTGCTCCTTGCTTCGCCGGCCGTTGCTGAACTGGTTGCTGTTCCTCTTGCTGATTTCGGTCCTTATACCAGAACCGAGCTGTTCAATGAGCCTATCGACTATTCCAATGCCGCCAATTCATCAATGAGATGAAAGAGGGCAGTTGCGTCCTTGTCGGAATAAGCCGCTGCTATCCTTTCGGTAACACAGATACCGTACCCTAACCAACGTCTCTGCGTCTGTTCCAAGGCAAGAGCCCGGTGCGGGCATCCTACTCGCCGGTATCAGTGCGTTGATTCGCACCTTTACCTATGCTCTATACCTTAGGTACTTAGATGTAGATGTCAAAGTCGTCTGACACGCTGATACGTCTGACACGCGTTTTTCAGACCGATGACAGGAATGGTTACCGACGAGCGTAAGCAGTGGCTCCACCCGCAAAAGCGCAGCAAATGCTCTACGTGGAAGTGGCTGCCACATCATGAGATAGGAGTTTTCGGCGCGTGCATCAAGTAACCGGGCATTAAGAGCAGAATGTTATGCTCAGCCTGTCGCTAGCAATATATACTCCAGAAAGCTCGTCAATGGGGATGGGCGCAACCGGACGGCACGCTGTACAATGCCCATGCATGTGTCACCAGCACAGTCGAACGAAGTCGGATCAAGGGTGAGGAGATCAATCCAATGTGTGCATTGGCCTATCGAACCTGTCGGGCTCATTATCTGTTGGCGGTTCTCACGGGGTTAGCGCTAAGTGCGGGCATTGCGCGAGGAGGGCGCCTCTGGGTCTAGCCAATGCAGACCTGGCGGACGCTACCAGCAGCGTGTTGCCTGTCCAAGAGAGTGACGCGATTTCGGGGCCGTTGACGGCAACATATCTGACTGCGGGCCAGGTAGGCCAGGCGGCACACGACGCGGGATTTAGCGGGGGTGCCCTCGTCAACGCGGTAGCGGTCGCCGGTGCCGAGTCCTCGTTCCGCTTGGATGCAGAGGTTTGGAATGCGAACGAGCACTCATGCGGTCTGTGGCAGATAAACGTATACGCGCACCCTTCGTACAGTGTCCAGCAACTCCTCAGCAGTGCATCTTACAATGCCTCGGCTGCCCACGACGTTTTCATTGCGGCCGATCCGTACGGTTTGCCCCCGGGCAACTGGATTCCGTGGTCCACCTTCAATAATGGCGCCTTCACAAGCTGGTTGACTACGGCTCGCGCTGCGGCGCAGGGAATTGACTCTACCGTCATCCGAGGAGCAAACGATCGGGTTACATGCTTGTACGATGGCGTACGTGTCCGTCCAACTCCGGGAGGGGGCGGATCCACTGCCCCCACAGTGAATGTGGGCGCCGCAGGCACAGTCTTAAATGGGCCTGTTGTTGCCACCGTCGGTACTGGAACGTACGCCTACGTCTGGTGGTACATTAGCTGGGACGGGGGCATCGGGAGCGGTTGGTCGGCCGAAGATTTCCTGTCGCGTACCGCAACGGGGGTTTCAGCTCCGGTTCTGATCGCGCCAGGCAACAGCACGAGCCCCGGACCAACGATCGGCAGTATCAGTCAGACGTTCCAATGGTATCAGGTGACGAATGCCACCAGCTACCTGCTGCAAGTGAAGGACATAACGGCCGCTACGGGGATAACGACCTACACGATCCCCAGTGGATCGACAACGAGTCGACTCGCTTACCCTAAAAGCTGGCCACGCCTACTGGTGGAACATGTATGCTTTCAACGGTGGTGTTTCAAGCCCGCTTTCAGCGACGTATTATTTTACGATCCAATCGCCGGCCCCATCGGCTCCAGTCCTGATTGCCCCGGGGGGGAGCAGCAGTCCCGGCCCGACAATAATGGGAACCACCCAGAGTCTTTTGTGGTATCAGGTGACCAATGCCACTAGCTACCTGCTCCAGGTTAAAGACGTGACAGCGGGCACGGGGATAACGACTTACACGATCTCTAGTGGACCAACCACGAACTACACCCTCTACAACCTCACCCTTGGTCACTCCTACTGGTGGAACATGTATGCATTCACCAATAGCATCTCAAGCCAGATATCGACGACGTATTACTTCACGGTCAAGGCAAACAATAACTATGAGCCGCAAGTGTCTGTGGTCACACCGCAGGGGCAGAACGGAGGGGTATATGTTGGGTTTCAACTATACGACCACGAATCAGATGTGTGTAGTATCCAAGTACAGTACAGCGGCAACGGTGGCGCTACATGGCATGCAGCGACAGAGTACTTTATGGGCAGCTGCGGCACATCAGGATTGAGTTCCAACCTCGCTTACAATACGTACTACCTTTGGGATAGCATAGCCGATTTGGGCTATGTGAATAACGCCAACGTACGGATTCGAATCACCCCTACGGACGTGGGGGGCTCCGGATCGCCGACAGATACCAACTCATTCACAGTAGACAATTCCGCAGTATTGCCGCCACCTGCTCCCGCTTCCCCAGGTGCGACATCCGGGCCGGGGCCGGTAATCCCGAATAGAAACCCCCTGTTCTCATGGACACCAGTGCCTGGAGCGGCGAGCTACACCCTATTCATACGAGATATGACTGACGGGTCCTTCACCAGTGCGGGGCCAATAACTGGGACGACAAGCTGCGATATTGTCGCTGGCTGGTACCCGAACTGGCTCCCGAACGAGCATGCGTTTTGCTGGTGGGTAACAACCCGCAATTCTGATGATGTGATGGGTGATCCTTCCTCCTTCAGATATTTTCAGACGCCAGCGCCTGACACAGTGCCTCCGACCGTATCAATTACGTATCCGGCCGGCGGGCAGGAGTTTGTGAGCCCGTCCATTACGGTGTTTGGCACTGCTGCTGATCCAGGTAGTCCCAGCCTACGGAATATTGAAGGTGTACGTCCAGGTGAACAACGGTCCGTGGCAGCTCGCGACCGGTACAGACAGCTGGAGCTGTCCAGTGGAGCTATCGACCGGTACCAATACGATCAATGCTAAGGGCTTCGACTGGGGCGGGAATTGGTCGGCGATTGCCACGATAAGCGCAAAATACGCTCTCCCCGATACGTCACCGCCAACCGTATCCATCACCACCCCGGTCAATGGTCAGGCAATCAGCGCCTCACCCATCACCGTAAGCGGGAGCGCTTCCGATCCGGGGGCCGGCAACAGCGGGGTGGCCCTGGTAGAAGTCCGGGTAAACGGCGGTCCCTGGCAGAGCGCCAGCAGCACGAACGATTGGAGTAGCTGGGCCTGCCAGGTGGCATTGACCCCCGGCAGCAACACAATCGAAGCTCGTAGCGCGGACAACGCCGGGAATTACTCCTCCACCAACGCCTCTGTGATTGTCCGATGTGCCCCCATAGGCGATATCAACGGCGACGGTTACGTCAATGTAGGTGATCTGCAAGCCGTTATTGCAGCATGGGGTAGTGACAGCGTTGGTGGGTGGCCGAATTGGAATCAGTACGCCGATCTGAATGACGACGGTTGTATTAACGTAGCCGACCTACAGGTCCTGGCGGCACACTGGAGCCGGTCGCTGAACTGAGCGAGAACTGGGTACTTACAGGATGCACATGCGGCCGGTACTTTCACAGGGCCAAGAGGGGTCGTTCCTGATCTTAGCTGCCAGAGTGTCGCTCGCGCAGCCACCGATCGGTATCGTACCAAGGGTAGATCTGCTGTACGTCATCTGATGTCATAACCGACTCTCTTGGTAAAGGGTGCCCTGTAGATCGCTTGTTTAGACGGGTGCAACACGGCCTCTGGCGCGATTGCACGGCTAGCCGGTGTTTATCGGAGACACCTGACACTCCTGCCATTTCTGATACCGAACAGTAGAGCCTATGCCAAGCAGAACTACCTCTTTGTGACGATGGGTGGTTTGTCAGGTAATGTCGACGTAGCCATGGTAGTTCATTCATCTTCAGCCTATCGATTAGTCCAGTACTATCCCGATAGAGCCAGGGCACCAACTACATTAATTCCCGCCTCCTATCTGTAATAATTATCTGTAGGGCCTGCGAATATCGTCTGTCGCCCAAAGTAACTAACATGCCCCACGGCGATACCCAATAACGCAAACACAAGGAGAGCCTATGGATGCCAAGATAGCGATTGGTGTGTTCGTGCTGCTGGTAATGCTGGTGCTGATTGTGCGTTGTGATCAGCATCATGCAGCCCAGATTGAACCTACTGCTGCCGGTCCTAAAGTGCCGCCCAAGGATCGCCAGTCATCTGCCAAATCAGGCGGCCAACCCAGAAAGGAGTCACATGACATGGCTTGGACTGTATCGAGGCATTTGATTGAAGGTGAACTCGACAATACGCAGCCCGGCAAGGTCTCAGGATGGCTGCAACTTGCCGGCATACAGCAGAAAGTATCGCTGGACCTGACCGGCGACTTTGATCCGGATATCCGTGGGTCCAAACTGCATCTCAGAGGCTTTTGTCCTGTTGATGATCAGAGTGCCGACATATACATGGTCGCCTTTGCTGCACATCAAACAGGTACGGTCAGCGGTATGAACACTGACTGTGTCGAATGGCAGAGCACTGAGAACGGTCGCGTAGTGTTGGATTTACGAGGCCATGAGGTCCAACTGATCAGCTCGCCCACGTCATCTCCAGAGGCCGAACCGAGCCCAGAAGCCCAACCCACGGTGCCGGCTAACGCGATTCCGCAACAGCAGGTCACGACTGTCGGTACCAGGCGGGATCAGCCCAGGACAAGTCATCCAGGTCACCAGCTGATGCCCGAGGAGGTGCGAAAGCAGTTGCCGCGGCTCTATGCCCAGGAGAGCAAAGGTGGCAAGGCGATCGCCTACGTCAAGTACTTTACGCCGGATTCGTCGTGGACCTGGCTGGCGACCGAGTTCGATGGCGACGACACCCTTTTCGGGCTGGTCGATGGCCATTACAGAGAACTCGGCTATTTCAGCCTGACCGAGCTACTGGCCGTTCGGGGGCCCCTGGGCCTGCCGATCGAGCGAGACCTGCACTGGAAGCCGACGCCGCTGGAGCAGATTGCGCCGGTGTTGTTCGAAAGACAGAATGCCGCGAAGTAACGCTCCCCGTCGTCATAGACCCCCCAGTTCACGCCGACCGTTCAATCGATTGACACAATCCAGAGGACTTTGCCATGCAAGCTCAATACCTTGCCCGAGGACCGCCTGCGCATCTTCGCCCAGACGACTCATGATCGACAGACAGTCTCAACCAGTAAAACAGGTCAAGAACAAAAAGGAGACCATGATGAAGGTATTGTTCCTGAACAATCACGGAGGCGGTTTTGCGGACTTCGTGGAAATCGCCGAGAACACGACCGTTGAGAAGTTCTTTGCCGAGCACATGCCGGATTGCCAGGCAGAGGACTACCTGATCCGCGTCAATCGCCAACCTGTGGCCCGCGATTATGTCCTGCAGCCGAATGACCGGATCACGATCACGGCAACGAAAATTGAAGGAGCCCGCGTCTAGCAGGAATTCAGCCGTCCATCTTGAGGCACCTGCCTGGCCATCTGAGGTCGGGTGGGTGCCTTCTTTGTCTACACCTACAAGGAGATCAAACAGTGAACCGCAACGACCGTGACAAGATACATCTGGCAGGCGTCATTCATGATCAGCTTGTGGCCATGCATCAAAGACAGATCCTTGGCTGGCCGGATCACCTGAACTGTCTGGCGGAGCGGATGCGTCAACTGCTGCAGGTATGCCGAAAACTTACTTTGTGCCAGATCCATCACAAGCAATCGCCGATTTCACGTCTGCAGGTAACCGCGATGCAACAACTGCCGGACATTGCCTACGAGATCGAGCACGTGCAACGCATCCAGAAGCAGCGGCAACCTGCATTACCCAGCCTGCGTGACCTGGTTAGTGATCTCCAGCAGTTGCGTGATGAGTTTGACGGCTACCAGTATGACCGTAAATGCCAGTTGCTGAGCGTCACCACCGAACCGATCGAGCTGCAGAACATTGGATTAGGACCGTTCGAGATCCAATTGCGCCTGCCTTCTCTGGCTTGTCCGGGTAGTGCCGAGGTCTACACGATTGAGGCCCTGGAGCCCAATCCGGCCGCATCCGACAACGAGGTCACGCATCCACATATCAGCCACGGCCGGCTGTGCGAAGGCGACGCCGCGGCGCCAATCCGAATGGCGATTGCAGGAAGGCCGTATCTGCGACTTCTTCCTGCTGGTCCGTTCGGTACTGCAGACCTACAACCCCCACAGCCCGTACGTGTCCCTCGATAACTGGTCCGGCACTCCTTGTGAGGACTGCGGCTACATCCTTGGCGACGGCGACACCTACTACTGTGAATCCTGCAACCACGACTTCTGCGAGCAGTGCATCAGCTACTGCCGCAAGTGTGATCAGAGCGTCTGTCGAGACTGCCTCGTTGAATGCCCACACTGCCACGACCACTATTGCCAGGGCTGCATGGAGCAGTGCAGCGATTGTCATGACGACTGTTGCGTGTCGTGTTTGGAAGATGGTCTTTGTCCAACCTGTAAAGACGAGCAAGAAAGGATCGAACGTGAACAAGAACAAGAACAACAAGCTGCAGAAGCGTCCATCACGGATAGCTGAGCCACCCGAACCTGTCCGGATCAACCTGCCGGCACAACCGGTCCTGCGGTTCAACCCGACTGCCTGGGCCAAGCTGCTCTACATGCGCGACCGGCGACCACTGGAGGTCGGCGGCTTTGCGATCTCTCCGGCCAAAGATCTGCTGCTGGTTGCCGAGTTCGTCACGGTCCGCCAGCAGGTTACCGTGGTCAGTGTACGCTTTGACGACGATGCCGTGGCGGATTTCCTGGACCAGCAGATCGACGCCGGCCTCAAACCCCAGCAGTTCATGCGACGTCTGGATCCACACCCATCCCGGCGACTCGGCCCATCCGAGCAGTACGGACGAAGAGACCTTTGCGCGTGTCTTCGGCAGGTCTGACTGGGCGGTGATGTTCATCCTGGCCAAAAGCGGCAAGACATACGCCCGTCTGCGGTTCAACACCGGTCCCGGCGGCCACATGCAGATCCCCGTGGAGGTCGACTATCAGCAACCTTTCGCGGCCAGTGATCATGAGGCATGGAAGCAGGAATATACGGCCAACGTTCAAGCGGAGCTGCCGGCCATGGTCAATGCATTCGGTCTGGGCCCTGCTGATGCCTTCGGTCTCCAGGAACAAGAGCTGGGCTTTGAGGATCTGGAGGACTGGCAGCTCAGGGAATGTGGTCTTTCCGAGCCCGAGTCGTGGCTATGACGACGTTGCAGCAATCGGAGAATCTGCCGCTTACGCGCGCCCGTGCTATTGCCGAAGGTCATCTGGTCGATCTGGGCCTTTGGGCCACGTGGTGTCACTTCAAGAAGCCGGTCGCCTGTTCGGCTGCCGTTTGGAACCGCTACATCGTGCCCAACGTCGGCCTGCGAGCCCTGTATAGAGAGTACGAGCAGGGCCGGGCTGTGGCGATCCTGCTGGCCTTGTATGCCGCGATCGGCGACGGAATACCGAAGGCCCGCCAGTACCTGTTTGAAGTATCGATTCGCCTGGATGATGAGCAGGTGCACAAGATCCGTCTGAAGGTGCTCTACGGACCAGGTGATACCGGTGAGCCTGTCCGAACCATACTGTTACCAGATGACAACTATCCCCAATCGGAAGGAGAATGCTCATGACCATACAAGACCGTGATCTACGCCAGCGAGATATTGTACCGCCGGATAGACTTGCTGTTTGTCGCTGTACAGTCATTGGCGTCGGTGCTATTGGCCGGCAAGTAGCGCTGCAACTGTCGGCGATAGGTATACCATGGCTGCAACTGGTGGATTTCGACCTCGTGGAGCCAGTCAATCTGGGTCCACAGGGCTATATGGAGGCCGATCTGGGTAGGCTAAAGGTAGAAGCCACGGGGGATTTATGTCGCCATCTCAACAGAAATATCGGCATCCAGATCGTGCCTGAGCGGTTCCGTCGCAGCCTGGTGATCGGCAATATCGTCTTTTGCTGCGTCGATAGCATTGCCACAAGAAAGATCATCTGGAACGCTGTCCGCGATTACAGACTCACTGTTCATTGACGGTCGGATGGCGGCTGAGGTCGTGCGTATACTAACCGTCTCTGATCAAGTGTCGACTCAATACTACCCAAGCACATTGTTTTCATCGGAGCAGGCTTATGTGGGTACCTGTACAGCACGGTCTACCATCTATACGGCCAATATCGCCGCTGGACTGATGATATCGAGACTAACGCGGTGGCTAAGACGGTTTCCATTGGAGCCGGATATCACCATGAATCTGCTGACCGATGAACTGTCAATCGGCGTAGCACAACTACAAGGAGCAGCGTAATGAACAACACAGCCGCCCTTCTACTCGTATTGTGCGTCGGTATTGCCGGTGGTTGGCTTCTACACAACAACGGCGCCAGCGACCGGAATTGTCAACCAACCAGCTGTCCATCGATTGAACAGATCCAGCAACTGGCGTCTCTGGCGGTGCTTCGTGTGCCGGTAGCCGATGTGAAGATCTATCAGATGGAAGGCTATACCGGTGGCATCGAGGCGATACTGGTCGTCAAGGGTGATGTGGAAATCGCGACGGATCTTTCAGCAGGTCGGTTTGAAACGATTGATCCTGAGCAGCGCCATGCTGTTCTGTTGCTGACTATACCTGCCCCGAGAAGGCCACGAGTAGATCATGAGCATACACAGCTTTACCGGATCGATCGAAGTGGTCTGTGGGTTCTGCCCGGTGGAGGCGCAGAAACAGACCTGGTCAACCGAGCCATGTCACATGCTCAGCGGCTGGTGGGCAAAGCAGGTACTACACCGGCGATACTGGACCAGGCACGTGAACGCACAACCGATGTCATCACCAAGTTCTTCGGTGCCATTGGCTGGACAGTAGACATTCGATGGCAGCAAACAACTGTCACGGCCTCACAACCTGCCGGCAAATCAGCAACTGGCGCTTAACGCTTCAGGTGGCGACTGATCTTTGTGTCGCTGCCTGTTAACTACTGGGTGTAAGCCAGAATACAAGCCAGTCTTGCCTCTGATACCTCGTCAATGATCTGTCAGTTCAATGACCGGCCCAATTCGCGATCAGGATCTGCAGGTCGCCTATGTTCACGTACCCATCGGAGTTGAGATCGGCAGCAGCGTTCCAGTTGTCACCGGGGGAAACCCCACCTTGACTACTCCACGCTGCGGCTAACGCTTGAAGGTCGCCCACGTTGACGCAACCATCGCCATCGATGTCGCCTTGCACTGCATACTCATAAGCCCCGATGTCAACACAGCCGCCGATCTGCCGCATCTGACCTGCCATGTCAAATGGCAGTGGCTCGACGGTGTCATTATCACCATCAAGGTCAGCCGTGTCTGCCGGTACATCAAGATTGCTGCCGGTATTGATGCATCGGGAGCCAGCTCAGCAGGTGCAGATCGCCTAGGTCATCATCGGCTGTACCCCACTCGCCGTCCGTGCCCGAACTGGTGCTCGCACAAAACCTGGATCGGCGGAGATGTTGCCATCGGTGCCCGTGAAGTCGACTAGACCGGAATAATCGGAGTCGGAGTTTCCATAGACGCAGTTGCATCTAAGAGATACTGGCGTGTCAGAGTCGTCGATGCCAAACGAGTTAAAGGCAATGATTGTGTTGATGACTTGCGAAGGCGATGAACCTTCAAGGCAAATCCCCTTGCTGTTGTACGCAATTGTGTTATTCACGATTGTTGTCGAAGCGCTTTGACAGCAATAGATCCCTGTACCGCTACATATAATCATGTTGTTGATGATCACGGGAGACGACCCGCCGCCCTCACACCAGATCCCCGTACCGTTGTGCACGATCGTGTTATTCATGATCGTTGGCGACTCACCGCTACCACACCAGATCCCTGCGTCACTGTTGCCTGCAATCATGTTGTCTGTAATCATGGCGCCTGACGACTCATAGCAGAAAATGCCTCCACCGGGCATCGCCACGTTTCCTGTAATCGTGTTGCTGACAATCCTCGGGCAACAGAACTCGTAATAGATCCCACCACCTCCCTCAGCGTTGTTGTGGGCGATCGTGTTGTTCACGATCGCAGGATCGCAAGAGGGGCCGGCCCAGATCCCACCACAGTAGATCCCGCCACCAACGAAACCTGCAGTGTTGCTACTCACAACACAACGCTCGATGGTCGGGCTGGATGCAATACAGACAATGCCGCCGCCAATCGATTCGGACCAGTCGATAACTATCTCCATCGGTCCATACCCATTCTTGATAGTCAGCCCGGCGAGAACCGAGTCGCGGGTTTCCCCGGAATGAAACCTGAACCCACGGTGTGGATCGGCCTCAGAAGCGTCACAGTCAACTACAGTAGCCCCAACAACAGCAGGATCCTCTGGATCTGTACTACGCACTACGATGGCCTTCCCCCGGAAGTCGATATCACGATTAC
Source organism: uncultured Planctomycetota bacterium (assembly GCA_963787325.1). Taxonomy (GTDB): domain Bacteria; phylum Planctomycetota; class Phycisphaerae; order UBA1845; family JANYLN01; genus CAWBCK01. Next base: position 1,528,875 of record CAWBCK010000005.1, on the reverse strand, counting down.
CGCTTCCCGTGTAGTTACCGGGCGCGTACAATCACCTCGTCGCCACCCGGTAAGGCAACGTCTATGGCTGCCTGGATCGTTGCCTTCGGCCCGTGTGTGCCGTCCCAGGTCGAGCGCAAGCCATCCCACGCATCGTTCCCAGTTGTGGAAACATGGAATATGCTCGATTCATTGATAGCCAAGAGGAATTCGCATGTTGACGATAGGCCGTCAGCGCCTGCAACCTGCACAGTGAAGCTAGCGAGTGTCGTTGCGCCAGGCGTGCCGCTGATCACACCGCCGTCACTGAGACTGAGACCCGAGGGAAGACGACCCGATGCAAGAGACCATGAGTATGGCGTCGTACCTGCTATGGCTGCCAGCGTCTCACTATAAGGCCTTCCCACTGTGCCGGGGGGTAACGGACTCTCTGTGGTGATGATCGGAGCCGGAAGGAGTCGTGTGACGGTGAGCGTATCGGAGCCCACATTGTTGTCAGCATCGTGCGCAGTAACGGTGATGACGTTCTGGCCAGGTTGAAGGAGAATGCCGGAGGCAGCCCAACTGATCGTCCCCCCCGGCGCATTGCTCTCGCACGTACCCGATCCTCCGCAATCATTTGACCAAAGAACCTGCATAACACCAGCATCGTCTGAGGCAGAGCCGCCGATATCGATTGTTGTATGGTCGGTCGTGTATATGGCGTCGGTGGTAGGGCTATTGATAGTGACCGTCGGGTTCGTTCCATCGACAAGCACCGACAGAACGTCAGACCATTGCGATTCGCGGTTGGTATGGACCTGGCACCGGGCCTTCACCTTGATCAAGTATTGCCCACCCGTTGACCATGAGTGATTCTGTTCCTTTGCCCCCCACGTCAAGATCGTGCCATCACCCCAGTCAAACTGGTACTGTATCGGATCTTCCAGGCTGCTAGTAGAACCCCCGGTACTATAGCCGCCCCATTGACCGATTCTCAGAGCACTGGGTCCAGAGGGCATACTCGGCATAGTTACCGTCTCTGGCTGGATCGTAAACGTCCGATGCTCGCTCTCCGTGCGATTTCCTGATTCGTCCCAGGCTTGCGCCAGAAGGTGATGACCGCCCCCGCAACCTTGGCCCCGATGCTGTAGGAAACGCTCCGGCTTGCGGCGTTGATGGCAGTCCAGGACTGCGTCTGCACGGGACCGCCATCTTCCTGCCAGTACAGATCGATCCGGTCCAGATGATTATCATCGGACGCCGATGCGGCCAAAGTGATGACTTGTGTTTCAATCGGAGACACCGGGGACACGGATATCGAACCCATCGTCGGGGCTGTGTGTTCCTCTATACGGAAGTAGTCAGTGTACTTCTGCTCCCAGCCTCCACTCGACGGGTTCTTTACGTAGAACTTGACTGTCCATGTGCCACACATGTATTGGGCTGGCGTCCCGCTTATCCAAATCCACGATGCATGCCGAGACCAGTCATACCATTCATTCGGTCCGAGATCGTCAGTGAAAGAGTCCTCACTCGAGGAATAGAGTGTACCACCCGGACCGAAGAACTCTGTCTTCACGTCTAGTCCCTGTGCACGGTACTCGAAATGGTGCAAGGCAACCGCCTTTTGGTCAGTCGGACTAAACACGTTCGTCTGCCCGATCGGTTGCCAGCTAGCGTCATAGTCCCTGCACATGAAATGCTGAGTGAAGTCCCAACCTACCACGAAGGAGTGAGTCGCCTTGCGATCACCATTGACGTAGAACCTGACCTTGTATTTGCCCGGAGTATACGCCATGGAGTTTCCACTGATCAGGTATCCCCACTCGCCCCAGCCCCATTCCCAATCGCGACTGAAGGCGTTCGGCCAGTCGAGTGTGCTGCCATACTGTGTTCCGTCTGGATAGTAGTACTTCCACTGAAAGTTCAGATTCGACGTCAGGCTCGCATTAGTTATCACGGCTATCAATGACACATATTCATCAGTCGTGCGAAACGCATCCTTGTACCAGTACTCCACGTAGCCGTCGCCCAGATCGGTGTAGTCGTAGATAACGTAAGTATCGAGATCGTAGTCGGAGTTCCTCCATTGGGAGTCACGCTGATGTAAACGCTATCACTCCCGCTTAGAGTCCCATCTGATACATTTACGGTTATATATCCAGATGATGAAGGCCCTGTGACTGACCGCGAAAACAACCCGCCTGTGACGGCCGCTGTATAGGTTCCGCTCCCTGCGTTAATAGTTGCGGTTCCGGTGACGCCAAGTCCCGTATTGTATTTGGCAGAGCCAGAGATCGTGATCTGCTGGTACGGGTCAATCGAGGTATTGGATGACTGCGCGTCAACCGAGATGGACGTTGGCGGTTGAGTCGGTTCATCCATGATGTTGAAGGCGAACTGGTAGGGAGTCGCGAGGGCGTTGCCGCCCAAATCCTTCACTCCCGTACCAATCGTGACCGTAACTCGCTCACTGTACTGGAAGTCAGTGTTCGGGTTGATCGTGAGCTGATAGGTTGAATGGTCAAAGCTGAGGGCGCAGGCGTGACTACCGCTCACGGAGCCTAAGACCGCGATATTCGATGTTGTCAAGGTCGACTCGGTCATCGCTTCACTAAATGTCACGACAATGTTTGTGCTTGGCGTTGTTTGCTCTCGATGACCGAGCACGGTGGGAATAGTCTTGTCCTCATTATGGACAGAGAGGGTGACGGTTCCGTGTGCGTTGTTGCCAGCGATGTCACGAGTTATTATATGAACAGTATACTCACCATTCGGGCACTGGCGTGTGTCCCAGTGCTCATTGGCATCGGCAGCCTCGACTGTTCCGTCATTGTCGGTGTGTGTCAGAATAAAGCAATAATTATAGTAAAGGCCGTTCGGGTCAATGTCCCAGCGTACGTTCACCTTCTTGCCAATATCGTAAATGACACTCACCTGCTGGCTGGTAAACTTGGCGCGGTCGAAGCGTACGAGCAGGCGGGGATTCGAGGATGAACCCACCCCTGCGCCATCAGGACCTTCAATCCAGTAGGAGACCTCATATACTGAGGAGACGATTCCGTCGAAGCGACCATCAAGTTCGCGCAACCCCACGTTTGCCTGGTAGCCCTGGTCATCGCGTATCTCAGCGATAATGTCCACCTGACCGGAGATGCTCTGCTGTGTCCAGTCAATGTACTGACCCGTATCTACGCTCTTGACAAAAACAGGCCCCAGATCCGGCCAGCTGTATCCGGCGCTTCCGATTGGGTCTGAGTTGGGTAGGTGCAATAGCGGGTTGAGGGCCTGCCCCAACGTCTCTATGTTGAAATGGACGTGGTCGAATGTACCCCCGTGCGGGTCGAAACTCGAGGATCCGCGAACAGCCGCGAATTGGGTACCCGAGGTAACTCGCTCCCCAATATCGTTAAACTCTGCTGTCACGCCGCGTAAGTGCGCATAGATGTAGGTAACGATGTTCCCGTTCACCTGATCGTCGGCATCCCCTTCCGCTTCAACCTGGTACACATCGCCACCTGAGTCCCAGATGTATACAAGGGTTTGATCATTGGCGGCGACAACGGGAGTCCCTTTAGGTGCATGAATGTCGATTCCTGCATGCTGACTCTGAGAAGTGGTGCTGTCCGATTCCATCGACCCAAAATTCCCGCACGTGTTCTCGTAGCCGGGAATTGGCCAGACTCTCTGTCCATTCGCCTGCGCAATGTATGTCAACATGCAAGCTGCGGATACAGCAAGCCGTATCGCATTTGCACCCATGGGTATCTTCACTTACTTATCCTCCGGACGGACAGCAAGAATCTCGACAGTGGACGCGGTCTCCACGAAGTACAAGGAGGGATTGTCGCCAACGACAATATCAGGACCTCGATCAGACAAAAACAGCTCCTGTGGAAACTCTTCTCGACTCACAATCCGTCCAGAAAGGTTGTACCGCTGCACAAGTCTGCCCCCCCGCTCGCTGAGATGATCTGACAGTGAGGCAAGGATGGAACTACTGCCGGGGAGAAGGCATACTGAGCGATACCAATAGTTCTGTCGCTCGACGTAGTCTTTCTCAAACAGCACCTCGAATTCTGGCTTGAGCTGGATTGCTGCGAGATGGTTGCCACCCACCATGGCACATACGCTTCCATCGCCACTCAGTGCGACTTTCTTGGCGTAGATGCCGGGCGGTGCTAGGTACTCGCCGATCGTATCACCCAGCCGAGACAGGAACTTCAGGTGTCCTCGTTCGCGAGGATCTCTCGGAAATGTTCCCAGCACAACAACCGAATCGTCGCCGCTGCAAGCAAGCACGTCAGGTAGCTGACCGGACACGCCTGATGTTGACCACAGGGAGGCATCTCCAGGAGGAGCCAGAGCCGTAAGCAACGGCCGGGAAGAGCCCTTCCGTGAGGCCAGGACGTACAAGTGCCCCGTGCCATCGACTGCTGTGCAGCATTCACGGGCCAGAGCCCCGGAACTATCCTGGTACAAGAGTTTCCCGCTGGCGTCGTACATGTAGACCGATGTCGACCAAGGCTCTCTCCTAAGTTTCTCTCCGTATAGGACGAACCGAGTCCCGGCTTCGTTGGAGGTCACGCGTGCCAAGGGTTCTACGTCAAACGCCGCAACCTGCATCCCATGGGCGTTAAACGCGGACAACCGGGAATGCGCCTCGCTGCGGCTTCGCGATATCGCTATTCTTGCTAGAGGGCTGCGAGACACCAATATCTTTGCACTGCGTTCGAGGCGTTTGATTGATCCATCAGGTGCTAGCATGCCTACCCCTTCCGCATCCATTAATGCTGGTGAGCTGCTTTCATACGCAATCTCTGCAGTCTTACTGGGTGTGGACACATTCTGGGAGGCGGGGGAGCCAGGCGCAAAGTCGCGATCCGGTTGTCCGCCGCGGCTGGAAGCTGGGACCAAGCGATAGATAGGCATACTAAAGAGGGAATATACCACAATTTCATGTGAACCTCCTGAAGACTAGAGACGCGTGCCCTAGCGTGCGGCACTGCCATGTCGGTGCTCTCCCGTTCGATTTGTCCCCGGAGATTTGATGCCGAGATGCTCGCCGCCCTGGCCCGAAGCCCTAGGGCAACTGACGGTCTGTGGGTCGTCCGAGGCGACAACCTGTAAGGTTCCTACCTGAAGCGTCGGCCCGAGCACACTCCTTGGCTCTCTCGGCTCGGAAGTTCTAGGTTTCGGCACATCCACAGGGCGGTTCACGATCCGAAACGGTACAGCAGCAGGACTGCTACCCCGTACCCCAATATAGATCCGACCCGGGTCAACTTCTCCTTCGATCTTCAGGTCGAATTCGATGAACTCTCCCTGCGCCTTGAAGCGGATAGGCGGCGGCTTGTCCTCGCCAGTGCTGGCTATCGAAACGGTGGCAATGCCGGGTTCTAGACAATCCCGAACCAGTCCGCCCTGGGCACTGTTCTGTACCCTCTCAGGCACGAGTGCCTGAGCCGCCTGCAAGCGGCCTGTCACGGTAATCCCTCGCTGTGAAACGGCCTGTAGCTGCCAGACCCCTTCTACATCCCGCCAGATGTAGATGCCCTCGCGGTCGAAGCGGCAAGGTTGGATCATGAGCAGCTGTCGGGGGTGGGCCGACCACGCCGTCCTGGGTGTTACTCTACCCGGATCTGCAGAGGTCTGACTGGACGGATATGAGATACCAGCCATGTCCCGCGATGAAACGACCTGCGCCGCGGTGTGTTTCGCACTATTGCCCGACACAGGAGCCTTCTCTGCATTCGCCCATGGACCTGCAAAGAGAATTGACCCTGCAATCACTGCGTAGATATGACACATGTCCAGTGTTCTCCCAAGCTATTCCCAAGAATGTCGTCCGGGCTGCGCCAACATCTGTTGAGACTAGCGTAGTATCTGTTCGTTCGGCGAAGGCATATGGCGCAACGGACATATGAGTCTGACGCGCGGCCGGCCGCGCTGTGCGGGCAGTTCGAACCAATCTGCCGTCCTGACACTTCTCTGATAGGATCGGCCAGCGCATACCGCAAAGACGTAGATGCCACCTAGCGACACTTCCGTGCTGCTATACTCGATGCCAAGGCCAGCGCAACCCGGGAAACGCAAGGCCCTGTGTCGACGGTCATATCAGATACGACGCACCGGCCCCAAGGGACCGCCCGTTCACTTGCCCATACCGGTGTTGCAGTCAGCGGCAGGATGATAAGTATTCCCAGGACAGGCCGCATTAGAAAGCTTACGACGTCATGATGTACGCCCTGCAACGGACGGCTAAGCTTCGACATAGCCCTACCTCCGCATCTAGTAAATCTCTGGAAGGTGTGAAGTGAGTCTGCCTTCCTCCGGCGACATTGTGGATCAGACAAGAAGATATTGCAACGCCAAAGCAAAGAAAAACACTAGAGCCTGAGGTGTGTCCTGTAGAGTGTTGTGTCTCGACCGACCATAACAACCGTCCTGTAAAGATGTTACTGCACAAAGTGACGAATGTCTGAACCAGTTTCGTCTTCAGGTGTCGAGCCGTTCCAGCAAAATGACCTGTCATGCATGGCGCAATAGAACGGTATCTGCGTAGATTCTGACATTCCTGCACGATGCTGCCGGACCTATATCACAGAGACGGCAAGTTCGTCAGGTTGCTGTCGTCCAGCCCTGCCTGGAAAACAACAGGCGTATGGCGCTGCTGCTTATAACGACCGGCCCCAATTCGTTGCAAGAATCTGGAGGTCGGCGACGTTGATGCAGTTGTCGGTGTTGAGATCGCAGGCTGGATTCCAGTTCCAGTAGTTGTCCTGATCGCTGCTACCCCATGCCACCAAGATGCCCTGTAGATCGGCGACATTAACGTAATTGTCGCCATTCACATCGCCGACAAGCCGAAACTCATACGAGCCGATATCAATCCTGCCCGAGAGCACACGAGGCAGGCCATCCTTATCCGTCTGTTCAGGAGCGGAAGCGAAAGCAGGATCACCCGCATTGATGCATGGGGAACCGTACTGGAGGTGCAAGTCACCGGGATCATCGTCGCTGGTGCCCCACGTGTTATCAGGACCCGAATTGGGCGCCTGTACGAACCGTGGATCTGCTAGCACGTTGCCATCTGTTCCTGTTGGTTCCGTAAGGCCAACGTAGTCATAGGCCGTGTTGCCGAAAAGGCAGCAATATCCAACAGATAGTGTTCCTCCGCCATAGTAGAAGCCGCTAGAATTGAAGGCGATGATCGTGTCCGAGACGTAGGGCAGCGAGCCTTCATCACTATAGATGCCCCCGCCGTCTTCGTCCGCGTCGTTCGCTGTGATTGTGTTGCCCGTGACCGTGGGACGTGAACCACTGTCGCAGAACAGCCCTCCACCGCCTTTGCATGCTGTATTTCCGCAAATCGTGTTGCTGCAAATCGTAGGAGAGAGCGAGCAGTAAACACCAGCACCATAGTATGCACTATTGCCAGCGATCATATTGTAGGTGAGTGAGGAGGACTGACCGTTGCTGTAGATTCCGCCACCGCAACTTGCATCATTACCTGTGATGCTGTTGTTGATGATGGTTGAATTACGTATGTCCATACCGCCGCCAGTATTAAAGGCCGTGTTGTCACTGATCACGTTATTGGCAACTACAGTGAAAGTGCTGCGGCTATAGATTCCTCCGCCACAGTATGCAGAATTGGTGACGATCCTGTTGTTCGAGATCGTAGCGGTAGCGACCGTCTGCCAAATGGGATACTCGCAGTATATTCCTCCGCCCAAGCACGATTTGTTGCTAATGAATGTGCTGCTCATAATTGTGGCGGAACTGCATTCACCGCAATAAATGCCGCCTCCATAGTACGCATTGTTGTTGATAATGGTGTCATTTGCGATCGTGGGTGATGAGGAGGCATCGCAGCAGACAGCACCACCGCATGCAGGCATTATGGCCAAAGCGTCAGACGTTCCGGTGCCGTTGCGGATTGTGAACCCATCTATCCGTGTGGTTTGAATAGCGTTTGGAGGCGCCCATACGACGCTGCCTGATCGGTTGCCATCCAGGATCGTTACGTTGGCATCCCAGTCGCGTTGGGAAATATCGGTTTCCGTGCCCGCAAAGCCACCATAAAGAGCCACTCCCGTTATGAGCACGACGTTTTCAACATAAGTACCGGCCGCTACCCATACCTGCGTGCCGGCGCCCGACGCATTGATCCCCTCTTGCAGTGTTCGTTTGGCAGCTGCCCAGGTTAAGCCGTTGTTGTCGTCGCTCCCGTTCTCGCTCACATGGATGACCGCTGGTGGCCCGGGCCAGACCGTCCCATCAGATTCATCTGCCCCGATGTCCACATGAGACCCCTGTATCCGAGTCTGACCGTCTATATCGAGCCAGTCGCTTTGCAGGACAGCGTCATCCCCGGCATCAACGCAGGGCGACGTAGGCTGAATATGGAAATCACTATTTGCTGGGTCGACAAGGTTAGGGTCCAGCGAGATATTGCTGTTGGTACCTGTAGGGTCGTCAGTACCATAGTAATCATAGGCAGCATTACCATAGACACAATTATTGGTGAACACGGGCCTAATTCCCAACTCTGCGTAGATGCCGGAAGAATTGAAGGCGACTACATTGTTGGCCAGCGTTGACATGTTGGCCAGGAAATCGCAGTACACCCCGCCACCAAGGCCGCTAGGGGCATGGTTGCTCACAACCGTGTTATTGCAGATCTTGGCCGAAGGGGAAGCACAATAGATCCCGCCGCCGTGGCCACTACCATAGGGATTAAGGCTATTTCGGCAGATCACATTGCCAACAATAGTGATTATGCGGCTACCGCCCAGGTTCACACAATAGATCCCACCGCCTTCATCCGCAGTGTTGTCTGTAATTCTATTGCCAATGATTTCTGGAAAAGATACGACGCATGTGATCCCCCCTCCTTGGTTACGCCGGTTGCCGGTGATAGTGTTACTGACAATTACGGCGTGACAATCGACGTCACAGTAGATCCCACCGTCGTCGTTGTTGCAGATTGTATTATTGGCAATCGTCAGGGCGGACGCGTCTTCACACCGAATCCCGCCTCCATAGCCCGCACTCATTCCATGGGAGATGGTGAACCCGTCTATCCGCGTGGCCGCTGACGCGTTCACGGGGGCGGTTACAACGACGCCAGCGTGATTCCCATCCAAGGTTGTTACATTCGAACTCCAATGCCGTTGTGACAGCTCGGTTTCAGTTCCGTTGAACCCACCATAGAGGCCGACACCGCTTTTCAGCGTGATGCACTGGACATACGTACCTTTGGCGACCCACACCTGATCGGCAGATTCGGCAGTGTTCAGTCCAGCCTGCACCGTTGCCTTGGCAGCAACCCAGGATAAGCCATCGCTGTCATCATTTCCGTCTGTGGAGACGTAAACAGTCTTCGCAAGAGAAGTGCCACAAAAACTAGCCAGCAGAAACGTCAATAGGCACACAGGTATCGGACGCGACATGCTCATACTCCGGTAGCAAGCGACAGCAGAGTACCATGAGTTAAGAGGAAAACGTGCCCTCACAGGGCATAATGCCATCATACTTGATGGGTAGTGGCCCGAGCAAGAGATTCTTCTTCGGCAGGTTTGGATACATGCCGGCGATCTTGGTGTCGCGATGTCGGTGCAATAGGCTCGATATCTCGCGTTGTGACCTGATGAGCCTATGCGACTCGCCACATACTCTGCAAGCCTTTGCGACACAGCCAGCATGTTTACGCCCAGATTGGATGCAATGTATAAAGACTGTCATATAGCAATGTTATGGCAGTCGTTGTATGACAACCGCCCGAGGGCAAACTCACAGACGCCTAATGCAGGAATGCCAGTGTACGCATGATGGAAGAACGCAAGTAGTGGCCTGCTCCCCAAAAGTTGACCCATGTGTTATGAGAGTCTCTATGGCCCGGCGTAGCCGGGCAGGAGGCTCAGATGAAGAGGAAACGGCACAGTCCGGAACAGATCGTCAACAAACTGCGGGAGGCTGACGCGCTGCTGGCGGCGGGCGCCACGATCGCCCAGGTCTGCCAGAAACTGGAGGTGGCCGAGACGACCTTCCACCGCTGGCGAAACCAGTACGGCGGGATGAAGGCCAGTGAGGCCAAGCGGCTCAAGGAACTCGAACAGGAGAACGCCCAGCTCAAGAAGTTGGTGGCGGACCTGGCATTGGACAACTCGCTGCTGAAGGAGCTGGCCAAGGGAAACTTCTGAGCCCGGCACGCCGGCGGTGGGCCGTCGAGCACCTGCAGACCGAGTGCGACGCCTCGCAGCGTAAAGCGTGTCGGGTGGCTCAGCAGCCGCGTTCGACCCAGCGGTACAGGCCGCAGGTCAAAGAGGACGAGCCGGACCTGATCCGGCGAATGCACGAGTTGATACGGCGTCATCCGCGATTCGGCTACCGTCGGATATGGGCGATGCTGCGGGCCGAAGGCCGGCGGGTCAATCGCAAACGCATTCGCCGGCTCTGGAAGAAGGAAGGATTTCGCGTGCCGACCAGGGCGCACAAGAAACGCCGTTTGGGCCAAAGCAGCAATGGAATCCCGCGGCATCGTGCATTGCACAAGAATGATGTATGGACGTGGGACTTCATCCACGACAGCGACGAAGCCGGCCGGCCGCTGAAGATCTTCAGCCTGGTCGATGAGCATACGCGGGAGTGCCTGGCCCTGGAGGTCAACCGATCGATGACAGCGACGGACGTGATCGACGTGCTGGCCGGAGTGTTCCGGCAACGTGGTTTGCCCAAGGGCATTCGCAGCGACAACAGCCGGGATTCAGACTATACCGGTCAGACTCTCATAACGGTTGGTACATAAATTGGGGGCACGTCAGTAGCCCGGCGAGAACCCAGGACCACACGCAAGCACGCCCAGTTCTTCACCGAAGTGTGCATGAATTACCACCCGAAAACTCATCACGGACAGAGCTAATGTGTTGTCACGACAGATGTTAGATCCGTCCATCTGCGTTTACGCATATGCCTTGCCCGTTTATAATGGCCGTCAATACGCAAATCTGACAACCGCATCCTACTATCGCTGTAGACGACCGTGTGACAACGGCAGATCCGAGGTCCTGTGCCCTACTACGCTGCGTCTAAAACATCGTCAGGATCACTGAGTTTCCAGAAATGTGCACTGTTGCCACTGGTGGGATCAACGCCAATATGCGAGATGACGATTTCTTCAGCCTGTCTCAGGTTGCATATCGCTTTCGTGATATCACAAGACTGACAGCCTAACGTGATAGCCAGCATTCGCGTCGTTGCGGTACCCATATACAGAAGGCATTCCGCGATCGCGTCTGCCCATTTTCTGTGTTTGCTGGCAGCCTTCTTGTCGGCTAGTCGACTGATCGGATCAACCCTGTGACATGGATGAATCTTGCACAAACCCGTAAATCTCTTGCTCTTATTCATAATCTGGTTCTCCTGGCCCCCTGAGGCCGGCTGCTAATATCTGTTCGAGCCACATCAATATCCTGGTAGCGGCATGACTGGCATGATCTTCCTCGGTATTACCAAGCTGATATAATGCGATGTGTCGTAACGCGTGATTCAGATGACTGTCGGCCAGTATCTTGCGCCAATTGTGATCGCCGTGTTTGGATGCACCGAAGGCCATTATCTTCGCTACTTCCATGACGGCGCTAAATGGCAGTAGATCAAAGCGCGTGTCGAGTCTTGTCTGCCTACCTCCGTTTGCCGTGATTTCAATGTGCTCATCTTGTTGTAGCATAACCATAAGAATCTCCTATAGCGTCGCTGCCAATGCCGTAGCCATGGCGAGCAGGAGTAATGCTAAGCTCAATAGCCACGTGTCAGCAGAACTGTTTATTAACCAATAACGAATATGACGTACTTTCATGAAGTACTCCGTATGTGACATCACGATGATGCCACGGATATAATATATTATATCATAGAGCATATTCTGTTTGCTGAGGTGTAGATGGAATGCAATTGACGGCAAATCAGCAGACATGGCCGATGGGGCGGCGTAGAGATGGTCTAGAAAAACTGCTCTGTGTCAGGATCTTTTGGCTTGCGACGTTTCTGGGTCAGTACTGGGGCCTTGGTTTGTCGCTGCCGTTCGAACTGGTCTATATCTTCTTGACGGATAAGGTACCGCGGCTTTTTGCTTCCGGGGGATGAAGTGGTGATTGCGCCAAGTTGTTTGTTATTGATCAAATAGTAGACCTTGTCGATGTGCATGTGGTATCGTGCGGCAAATTGCTTGGGCGTCAGGCGCGTGCCATTCGGTTCTACGGCTGCTGTCTGGCACGGTGCGGTATTTTCCTCTTGTTTTGATGCCTTGATCCCTGCTTCTGTGATCACGTAGCCGAGGCCCAGCAAATCATAGCCTTCGGCCAATTCAAACGTATAGGCAGGCACAGGTTCGCTGTTTGTCTTCGGAGGCCATCGATTGTGGAGGAATAGAGTTGCAGTCGCATCTTCAGGTGATATACGGGCGTGCAGTATCTGGCCCGTTAAGCAGCGATAGGCAAAGTCCATGTGCCCAGTAAATGGCATCATAGATGACGTGACATATCCGGCTGATTCCAGGTCCTGGCATGCCTGGTCGAAATGCGCCATCGAATCACTGTTTGCCAGCGAGGTCTCCACGTGCAACAGGTAGCGCGGTACCGGCCTGAAAGGATAGAGGCCGTCTACCGGCTGGATTGTCTGGTAGTCGAATGCTTCCTCAGACCAGGACGGGGCGATGAAATAAAGGTGCCTGCCGGTCAGACTGCAGGTCCATAAGGTTGCGTAGCACCAGATTTGCGGTTTTCAGTCGGTCCATCTGGTCTTGTTTGGCTGGTCTACCCATCGTGATGGCCCTCGGTCTGTTGCTCTACCGGAAACAACCAATCATGCACTGCCTGAGCTATCCGTTCAAGCCTGTCATCCTTGACCGCATGGGTATAGACTTCGGAGATATCGCCTCGCTTATGTCCCATGACGTAATCGATGGCCCTTTGATCGCCTACCAGGTTATCCGCGATTGTGCGAAAGGTATGCCGCAGGGAATAGAAGCCGACGCCAGACCGATCGATTCCGGTGTTAGCAAGCAATTTGCCAAATTCGGCGACTATGCTGCTCTTAAAGACCGCCTTTCCCTTGGTAACATCGCCCGTGTAGACGATATATCGCCGACGATGCTTCTTTGTCAGAAATAGGATGTTCTTGTCGGCCGGGTCTTGAGGCTGTTTCCGTTTGGCAAGGACCTGCCGCAGCGATTCGACGGTCTCTGGCCATAACTTCGCCTTTCGGTCTATGCCGGTCTTGATTCTCGGGTAATTCAGCCAGCCGCTATCGAGGTTTGCATGGCTGATCTCCATGTCGGATACGTCGTGGTTTCCAAGACCGCAGTTGATCCCCAATAGAATCATGGTCTTCAGGTGGATAGTTGGGCATTCTTCCAGCAGCCGACGCACCTCCTCCACCGTGAATAATCTGGCGGGTTTCTTGGATCGTTCTATGCGGATCGCTTTGACTGATGGTGGTTTGAACTCAGTGCCGAAGTAGATCTTGTCAACGAGGCGATTATCCATTGCCCAGCGAAAGACGGCCATGCACCTGCCGATTCGGTTCTTGAGCGTGACGAGACCGACGCTCTTGCCTGAACCGTTGTGCTTAGTCAGGCTCTTTCGCAGGCCGGCGAACTCAGCGGGTGTGAGTGTTTTGACTGCCGTTGTCTTGCCAAAGTACGTAACGAGCATCTTGCACGCGTCGTAATAGTCCAGAAACGACCTTGGCTGGAGTTCGCCAGTGTTTATCATTCGCTTCTTGCTGGTGAGAAACCCATTGACCATTTCCTGGACGGTCAGGCCGGCGGGACCATCTTGAGGAGGCCGTTGGCCGGCAAAGAGATAATCCCTGTCGTTAAGATAGCGTTCTAGTGCTGCCTTGGGATCGGAAAGCGGACCGAAATAGTAGATTTTGCCCTTGATCTTCTTGCACCACTGTCGTGCATGGCGATGGGGCGTTAGCGGGTACTCTGGGTATGGCTTCGTAACTTGACCATTTGGGCGGTTGCTATTACCATCTGTCATCGTTCTGCTCCACTATAGCGGTTGTAGGACCAGTTGTAGTCTGCTTCGTAGGCTGCCGCATCGGGTACCGGCGGCTAACTGATACCCGTGCCAGGTTGCTCCCGGGGTAGTTGTCTACAATCGCGAGTCCTGTTGTCTAACGCAGCAAATGGTAGTGGTTGTAGAAGTGGTTGTAAAGCGTTTTTATGGTGCCTCGATGTTTTGCTTGTAAGTCGCGGCAGCATAAAGACTTGGAGAGGTGGCTGAGCGGCTGAAAGCGCCGGATTGCTAATTCGGTGATCGGGTATTGCCTGATCCGTGGGTTCGAATCCCACCCTCTCCGATTCTCCTGCTTCCTTTCTGTATGGACCGATAAGTGCTTGATAGCTTTTTCTGTTATGTTCTGCGCTGGTGGTGCCGGGGACGCTCTGTGCTGTTGTGTGTAACTTGCCCAATAGAGGCTTCCACGGCTCACGCCAGGAGTTTTCTTTCTACACCCTCTCTGCCGTAGCGCGATTCGCGCGACAAGGTTCAACCGTAGTGCATGCACAGGGCCTGCTATTGCAGGGTCGCGATCTTGCCGGCGATCTTTTCGAATCTGGCGAGCAGGTCGTCCAGACGCAGCCATTCTTGGCCGGTGATGTAGGTGTGTACCTTGTTGTTGAACGGCTTGTACCAGTGGGGCGGAACGTTGTCGATGCCGACGACGGCGCCGAGGATCGAGCCGGCGGTTGCGGCGGTGCAGTCGTTGTCCAGGCCCATGGCGACGCACTGGCCGATCGTCCGGGTCACGTCGTTGCGGCCGAGTCGCAGGGCGAAGATCGTCAAAGCGGCGTTGGGGGCGGTGTGGACGCCGCTGAGTCCGTCGAAGCGGGTCTCGACCTTCTGGCGGGCGTCGCGATAGTCCTTCACCGCGTCCATCGTATCGAGGGCCCACCGAACGTCCTCGGCCATACGGCAGCCGGCGGGGATCTCCGTCAGGCCGATTTCGATAGCCTTGATGGGGTCGTCGACCGCGAAGGCAGCGGCGATGGCAGCCGAGAAGAACATCTCGCCGTGAATGCCGTAACCGCGGTGCGAAATGAAGGCGTCGCGATGGGCGAGTTCCCCCGCCTTCTCCGGCATGGCGGGGCAAACGTAGCCCCATGGATCGCTGCGGATATCGGCACCGATCCATGTGATATAGGGGTTGTTGACCTCGCCGGCTTTGTCGGCAGTAACGCCGGCGTTGAGGTTCTCCAGCGCCACCTTCTCGGCGGTACAGGCGATCGGCAGGTACTTCCGCCACGCCGCACCGACGTCGGCCGTGGTGAAGTCCATGCCATAGTCTTCGAGAATCAGCAGACCGAGCCACGTGTAGATCAGGTCGTCGTCGGCCTCCATGCAGGTCATCTTCGAGCGGGTGTAGCCCTCTCGCCGGCTGACATTATAGCGGGTGCCCGTCGGGTCTTTGATGGCTGACCAGTAGTCGACCGGCGGAAAAGCGTCGCCGAGATACTTCGCCCAGGCTTCCATGTCGTCGATCGACCAGAACTCGACGATCGAGCCGAGGAGACAGCCGGCAGCTCGCACCATGACCGCTCCTTGCAGCCGGCGACGGTACTCGGTAAGGCTGATCTTTCCGAGCGTGCGCGGTCCGTCAGGACGCTGCCGCCGGATCTGTTGCAGATCGCTGGGGTTGGCGGCGAGATACTCGGCCGGGGGCTGCATCTCGCGAAACTGCTGGACAGTGCGGCGGATCTGCTGGTCGAGTTCCTGGAGCTTCGCGTCGAAGCCTGTCACGCCTTGCTCCTTGTGGAGGTCGCCCCAGGCGGCAAGTTCCTTAAGCTGCCAGTGCAGCGACTCAAACGTTGTGCTCCAATAGGTATTCATAGGCCGCTCCTTCATTTGTGATTTCGCGTCAATGATCCCCGGATGGAACCAAGGGCGATAACACCTCCCTGCGCTTTCAGGCAGGTGGGGCTCCATCAAATTCGTCAAGGTTTGCCGGCGGCTTCCAGTGGCTGGGGGTCGCCGGCTGGACGAGCCTGTTATAGCAGGCAAGCGCTTTGTAGTCCTGACGGTGTTGCTGCACTTGCTGTTGAATGAACTGGCCGTCCCAGCCTTCCAGCACGCGGCGCAGCAGATCCTCGCGAACGTCGGCGCAGGCTGGCATCGCCTGCAAGATCTCGCCATTCGTGGGGATCGTTCTCCAGGTTGAACAGCTGGGGTTGTTCGTAGCCATGGTAGTGGCACAGTTTCCACGGCCCCGAGCGGATCATCCGGGAAGGTGGCTGTCCAGACGCGCCTGCGTCTTCGCTGAATGTTGCGTCGAGCCATGGTTCCTGCCCGGCCGACGCATCCGACAGAAATCGAAGCAGACTGCGCCCTCGCCCAAATGCCAACGGTTGTGCCCCGGCCACCGCCAGCAGCGTCGGCCCGATATCGACCAGGTTCGCTACGTGCTGAACAGCCCGCCCCCGTGCCCAGGCATTCGGCCGTGAGAAGATCATCGGCACCCGCACGGAACCCTCATAAAAGTTGCTCTTCCACCATAGGCCGTGATCGCCCGCCATCTCGCCGTGGTCACTGCAGTAGATGACGATCGTGTCATCTGTCCGACCCGTGGCATCAAGTGCGCGTAAGGATCTCGCCGACCCGTTGATCCAAGAACGTGACCATGCCGTAGTATCCGGCCCGTGCCCGGCGCACCTGCTCGTCAGTGAGCGTTTCGATGCCGCGGTGGCGTCGCCACTGTCGCAAGTAAGGGTGCAGCTGATCGAAGTACCCCTCGGGGATGTCCGGCACGTCGACCCTGGCGTAGTATTCCTCAAACAGGTCCTTCGGCGCAATGAAAGGACAGTGCGGGCCGTAGAAGCCTGCGACCAGACAAAACGGTCGGTCACTTTGCGTTTTCGTCAGGTAATCGGAGGCAGCGCGGCTTACCGCCTCGTCGTAGGCCTGGACGCAGGTACGTCCCGGCCCTGCCGTCGTCGCCGCAATGTAATTCTGCCCGAGGGCATGCCCCAGGTGTTCGGCGAGCGCACCGGGCCGGCTGAGTTCGAAGGTGTGCCGGGTTCCGGGATGCTGCACCGTGAAATCCCCCACCAATCTCCGTGTAAAGCCGTGTTGCTGGTCGTATCCTTCGAAATGCATCCGGCCGCATAAGACCGTCTCGTAACCGGCCAGCGTCAGGTGATGCGCGAACGTCGGGATCGTCGAATCGAGGAAGCACTGGTTCGACCAGACATGCTGGTCGCTGGGCCAACGTGAGGTAAGAAAACTCATCCGGCTGGGAACGCACAACGGTGCCGGGCAGTAGGTATTATCGAAACGAACGCCTGTCGCCGCCAGATTGTCGAGATTGGGCGTGCGAACGATAGTGTCGCTGGCGTAGCCCGCGATCCGCGGGTTGTGCTGATCCGACATGATCAGCAGGATGTTCGGTTTGCCTGCCGACATTTCTCTGCTCCCGGCCATGGGCAGTTGCCCGATCGGCTACGATCTTACCGCGGCGGGGTCCGACATTCCAAGCATGGCCGCCATGTTGTGGTAATAAACCATGTCCTGGATCTCGATCGGCACTTCCAGCCACGTCATCAGGTTCACGTAGAACTCCATCAGCTCTTCCAGCGGCGGATTGTCCGTCGCAAAGACGATCTTCTTGAAGAGGTTGTAGTCGACGACCTCCTCCAGCGTGCGGAGATTCTTGGTCGGCTGGCGGAGGAACAGGTTGCGGAGTTTGGACGGCGCGAGTGTGCGGATGAAACCGCCGGACAGGTCGAAGTACACGTTCGCATGATGCTGCATGATGCCGACGGCGTCTTCGGCCCACCAGTTGCCGAGGTGCGCGGCCATGATCTTCAGGTGCGGAAACGCCCGGGCGATCGGTTCGAGTTCGGCGGGATGCATGTTCAGGCTGCGATAGGCGGCCCGGCCGGCAACCCATCCCGTGTGCCATATCGTCGGCATGTTGTATTTGGCGACCCGTTCGTAGATCGGCATGAGGTTCTTGTCACTGTAGGGAACCGGGGTGGTGATGAACTTGATGCCGAAGAAGCCCTCGTCGCGGCGGCGATCGACGTCGTCGGGGTCCGGCTTATAGAGGTTGATGAAACCGAACGGTACGACCAGGTCGGGGAACCGCTTGTAGCAGGCGATGACCTCCGGATTGTTCGGCTCCCGCCAGGCGCATACGCACGTCTTCTTCAGGCCGGCGGCCTGCCAGCGCTGCGCAACCTGTTCCAGTTCGCCGGGGTGATAGTGTGTGTGAGCGTTAATGATCTTCTTGGGAATGTACTTGTCCATGATACCTTCCACTTGCACGCATCGGTTCAATAGCACCCAGCCGTCCGCACCGCATTGGACCGGCAGGTTCCTCTATTATGGATGTCATGTGGCTTTCGGCAAGGTGGGGAGAAATCAGGCAGATTGCCAGTCAGGTCGCCAGAAAAATGTACCCGACCCCTTTTTCGGTCAGAACTGCAGGCTGTCGGCCAGTTGGATCAGACTGTCGACCGACAGGGTGCTCATCAGGCACACCCACCGGCCCTTATTCTGGATCATGACCATCTGGAGGCCGTCGGCCTGGTGTATGGCATAGTGCTTGCCGTTGCGCATGATCATTTGGTGCTTGGCACCGCAGACCAGGTCCCGTGACCGGCCGACCATCATCGTCACCTGCTGGCTGCGGTAGTTCAGCAGAACGCACGCCACCCCGCGATTCTGAAGGTTGCCCTTGCAGCAGGAAGTCACTGCCGCTGCCGTCGGGTCGGGCAGGGGGGCGCTTCCCGCCAGTTGCTCGAGAGATACTTGTTGGCCTCTTCGATACTCGTCACTGGCACGAGAGGGACCTGTCGCGCGGCGAGCTGACGATGCAGCCGAGCCATCGCCGTCGGCGCGGCGACCACCGGCGTGCTCCCGCCTTCAACCACAAAGAACAACGCCGTAACGACCAGCAGGATCGCCGCAGCTGCAGCCGTAAGGGTGCGCCGGTTCCACCATCGTGCCGCCCGGCCCTGCTGTTCCTGCTGCCAGACGGCCGCCTCAAGCCGGCGCTGGAGGCTCGATGCGTCCACCGGCACCTGCCCGAGCCTTGCCAGGCGCTGCCGGGTCAGTTCATCCAGTTTTTCGACATCGGCCTTCATGATGACTTACCTTCCTTCGCCAGCCCGCGCGACTGCCCCGACAGGAACAGCCGATCGCGCAGCATGGCCCGGCCGCGAAACGCGCGGCTCTTGATCGTACCTTCCGGCACGTCGAGGATCCTGGCTGCCTCGCGATGTTCCATCTGCTCGACATCCACCAGCAGCAGCGTCCAGCGGATCTCGTCGGGCAGCGCCTTGAGGGCACCGACGATCTCGGCGTCCTCGAATCCTTCCAGGATCGCCTCGGGCGAGTGCCACTTGCTGTCATAGGCACCCGCGTCATCTGGCGGTGCCGCCGGATCGATACCGTCCTGCCCGTCGAGCGATATCGCACTGACGCGTCGCCGGCTCGCCCGCAACCTGTCAATGTGCAGCCGGCGAAGAATCGTCAGCAGCCAGGCCTTGGCGTTGGTTCCGGCCTCGAAGGTGTCGATCGCGCTCATGGCCCGCAGCACGGTCTCCTGGGCCAGATCTTCCGCCTCCTGCGCGCTGCCGGTCAGATACTGCGCGGTGCGTAACAGGACCGGCAGCAGGGGCCACACCACCTGCTTGACCTTCTGGCTCTGTTTGCTTGTCAGCCTGTCTGACGCCATTGCTGCCTGTCTACTATCAGAACGAGGAAAACCAGATTGCGGGTTCAGCCCGCTGCCGGTCGCTTCCGCATGCCTTCGGCTCCACAGCAATCTGTACGTTACACGCAGCCGGCGGGACTATCCAGCCGGGAAGCGTGACAATGCACGGAGCGACTTATGACGACGACATTCTGATCCCCTCCGTGACATAAAGCAGCAGCCCCTGGCATTGTATAGGAATGCAGGGGCTGCCGGGCTGCGATCTGTCCGATACCGCCGGAAGTGCCCCACGGGTTTGCAGTCGCTTCCGTGATACCGAACATGGTTGACTATGGCACGCATCGAGTCGGCGCTACTGCGACGCCGTATGGCTCTCGTGCGGGGTAGCCGACTTCGGCTGCACCGGCTGCAGTTTCATTCCGCACTTGGGACAGTTGCCGGGCTTGTTCGAGCGGACTTCCGGATGCATGGGGCAGGTATAGACCGTGCCGGCAGGCTGTGTGTGGCTCTGCTGGCCGTGCATCGTTTCCATCATCTCCATGCGCCTGGCCATCTGCTGCTTGATCTGCTCCAACTGCTCTTTGGCCGCGTCGAGACCTTTTCGCATTTCGGCCGGATCGTTCGACTTCCTGGCCTGATCGATCGTCGCGAGGGTCTCGTCGATCTGCTGGAGCAGCACCTTCTGACGCTGCATGTGCTGCTGCATCATCTGCCGCATCGAAGCGTCCGGGCCGTTGCGATGGTTCATCCGTTTGGCCGGCTGGGTGGTTACCTGCGCCGAGGCCGAGACCGGCAGGGCTGCCAGCAGGGCCAGTGCGATCAACAGTGCAGTGCTCTTTTTCGGCATCTCGTTATTCTCCCTTCAAGGACATCGTGTTTCACACTAAAGCGGCTGACCGTCGGGCAAAACGGGCGATTCGGCAAGGCTGTCGGCGTGCGACAACGAAGCGTGTAGCCCTGCTCCCGGCTCTTCGCCTCCACCACATATTGAAACGCATATATGGTATCGGCAGGTTCAAGCGACCGGTTGCTTTTCTGGCACCCCGCAGCGCCCAGGGCATCGGCACGGCTCCGCTTGCCAGACCTCCCGCAGATGCCGGCCGGTCAGGGCTGCGTCGTCGCCCAGCCGCCCATCATGCCGCCTCCGCCCATCATGCCGCCCGGACCATACTGGACGTAATCGCGCAGAGCCGAACTGGTCAAGACAGGTTCGCTCGTATCCCCGTCATGGTCCAGGTCCTGCGTGTCGGGTTGCATGTAGAACTCGAAGGTCCCGCCGCACTCGTAGTCGATGCCCAGGAAACCGGGCACGGCCATATTGTTATCGAACGACTCGCCGTCGCCGAAAACGCATCCGATCGTGCCGGGCTCGTCCAGGGTGCCTGCACCGACCATCTCGCTGCACGGCAGTTCGACATCCTGGTCCGTATTGGCATCGACCGTGACATCCTTCTCCTGCATGGCCAGCCCCTCGGGGCTCGACAGATACATCAGGTAGAAAGTCGCCTGCTCGTCGGTCTGGTTATGAAGGGTAACCGTCATCGTGGCCCCGGGCTCGGCCAGATTGTCCGTATTCAAAAAGCCCATGTGCATCGGCATGTAGTTGTCGTAACCGTCCATCCACGTATCGCCGTAACCATCAGGCGTGCCGATCTGGTCGGCGACGGCGGTGGCGGCATCCACAACGTTCTGAACCGTCTTGTCCTGACTCGCCGTGCCGAGCGTCCCCGGACAACCACCGACAGCCAACACCCCCGATACAACCAGTCCTGCAGCAGCCATGTAGCGCAACATGCTTCTCTCCTCTTTCTGGAGCCTACGCTCCGCCTCCTCCACACGAGACCATCGGATGACACGCCCACGCGACCCCGCCTCTTAACGCGCCGGCAGAATGTACAGCGGCTGACACTCATGGCCAAGCAAATTCTTCATGTCTGTGTCATGCTGTCAGCACAGCAGCGGGTTCGCCGCGAGAGTCCGTTTCTTGTGACGATAAGCACAAATGGCCGCACCCTCCCCGCACTTGCTCAGTGGGGATCGAGACATCAGGCTATACGCCCGGCCCGGGCTGCTGCGATACGGAGTCACGTGATAGAAACGATGGGATTACAGTCGTGGGTTCAACGACTTCGAGAAATGTTGCCAGGCCGGCCACTATCGACGGCCGCCAGACTGGTTCCAACGGCCTGTTCGAGGTCGGCGACGCTTCGTTCGAGTTCGCCGACGGCGCGGTGATACTGGATCTGGAATCGCAACCACTTCTGCCAGTTGGCGATGAGATATTCGAAATCCGTTCGCCCCGAACGATAGCTGGCCAGGCTGGAATCGTAGGCCTCGCGGGCCTGCGGGATGATCGTGCCCGCAAAGAGTGGGCGAGCTCCTGCTGCGAGCGGACCCGCGACAGGGCATCCTGTATCATGGAGTACAAGCTGTTACGGCTGGCGTCATACTGCATCTGGGCGGCTGTCAGCTGGTGCCGGGCCTCGCGGATGCCTCCCTGGATCTTCTGCGACCAGATCGGCAGATTGAAACTGAACAGGATCGCAACGCTGTCCTCGCCATTGGTATAAGCCGGCTGCGTCGCGGTGGAAGGAACCTGCCGTTTCTGGATATACATCCAGTCAAACCCGATATTGAAATCCGGCCAATAAGCCAGTTTCGCCAGCCGTACGGCCTGACGGTCCCGTTCTACCTGGTGCCGCAGCATCGCCAGCTGCGGATTTGCCTTGCCGGCCACGGCGAAGAGATCATCGATCGCCAGATCGGTCTGACGGATGCCGAAAGGAGCGGGCGATGGAACCGCCGCGGTCGGATCGCGGTTGAGCAGAGCATTAATGGACGCCGCGGCGGCGATCCGTTGCTGACGCAGGTCGATGATCTGGGCGTCAATGTCAGATAGTTCCACATAGGTCCGCAGGAGGTCAGCCTGCGATCGCTGACCGGTCTCAACCTGCGAGCGCACAACGTCCACCAGTGAGCGAAGGATATCCATGTTCTGCTGGAGCACGACCACGCTGCGGTCGATGATGTACAGCCGGAACCACGCCCGTTTCACATCACCGATAACCCGCTGGCGGACCTGCCGGTAGTCTTCCAGGGCGGCCCGCATCTCCTCCAGTGCGATCCGGCCGCGCCGATCGAGTTTCTCCGGTACGGGCAGTTTCTGCATGAGTCCCAGGTTGAAATAGTTGTTGCCGGCTGCGGTTTGGATGGGGGCGGGCAGTGTCCGCGTCGTCAGAAGCGGATCGTCCAGAGCGGTCGCCTGCGGTACCCGCGCCGCCTTGGCCCTGGCGATCTGGGCGGCCCGTTCAATATCAGGATTGTGAGCCATCGCATTCGTCAGGTACTCGCGCAACGTCGCGGGAACCTCCATCGGCTGCGCGGCAGCCGGCCTGGCAGTCCGCGGATGCGCCGGTTGCGTTGCAACGGGTTGCGTGGCCGCCGGCTGTGGTACGGTTGCGTACGCGACAATCTGCTTCTGCGTAGCCGGGTGCGCTTCGTCCAGGGCCGTCCAGATCTCCTTTTCCGCCTGGCGGTTCAGCGAGCAGCCGGCAAGACCTGCCAGAAGGGCAATCGCGGCGACCACAGCCATGGATCTGTACATGCGCATGGAATCGACCTCTCACTCGATCGCGAATCAAGACATATGTGTACGGATGGCGCAACAGCCAGCATGCGCCTGTTCAAAGAATATCCAGTATGCGCCCCAAAGCAAATGAGTCCAAGGGATATCGACACAGCCTTGCCGGAGACACGCCCAACGTATCCTGCAATACCTGTAACGGTCCCGATCTGGCCGTCGGTTCAGCCATTGTGACGTACGGCACGCACCAGACGCTGCCGCGCGCGGAAGTGAACCCCATCGCCGGCGCCAGACGTTTGGCAAGATGAAGCGTTCAGGCAGCCAGCCACGCCTGCCGTTCCCCCGGGACGGTCCCGGACCGGCGACGTTCGACCGCTGTCTGCCGCATAGGAGGTAGAGACTCATGCGAGCCATTCTTGCAGGGTGTGGCAGGGGCTTCGGCCATCTGGCTGCGGCGACTGCGGCAGTTGCATCACTGGCATTGTTCAGTTCCGCGGCTCTGGCATGCCAGGGTTCGTCGAATGCCAGGCACGCCGGTGACAAGGCGCGTTCCGGCAGCGGCGGCAGTATCGCCCATGTCGCCAAAGACAGGCATTCTCAGCCGTCACACGAACAGTTCAGTCCGACGAGTGATGTGCAGCTGCGTTGGAAGGTCTACACCGGCAGTAGCACACCCCGGTAAACGCCAACACGTGATGACAACAATGTAACGCATGCGGACAGTAGATTTCCCAGCCAGTGGACGTTTATCCACTGTTCGCAATAGGATGGTGAGTGTGATTTTCGGGCAGTTCGAACAAAGATGATTGCGGAACGCGTGGATTGACGCATGATGCAGGCAGGCACGACAATGCGGCTGATGTTAGCGACTCTCGCACTGACGTGGGCGCCTGCCTTGTGCGCATGCGCCGCACAGGGACAAACTGTGCCGGACGCGGCCCTGCTTGCAACTGCTGGCCCGAGCGGTTTGGCAGCTTGTGCTATGACCGGAGACAGCGAATGCCCATGCTGCGGCATGGATGGGTCGAGCCGGGACCGGGCTAACGGCCACCAGCGCAATGCGCCTGCCGCCCAGTCGTGCAGTGCCGCAGGCCAATCTGTCGAATGCACATGCACAGAGTCCGGGACTTCAAACACACCAACGATCTCGCCGACGCCAGCATTTGACCTGGCGATGCCCGCAACGCCGATGGCACTGTTCGCCGAGCCTGTCGTCGAGCATGCCTTCCTACAACCTTATGCACTGGCCGCCACGCCCTTTGATGCATCCCTTCTGGGACAACTCTGCCTTTTGTTGATCTAATCCGACCATTTCCGACGTTTCTATAGAAGGCGCGCGCTTCGCGGCGCTTTACACTAGGCCATTTGCCGCGAGACGACGCCTCGACGATGAAAATGCGTTCGTGTTGGATTATCGGAGTGTGATCATGGCAGAGACTTCTGACAATTCGATGACAGCAACAATGCCGCCGGAGGCCCCGCCCCCGGAGCGAGCGACTGGCGCGTCGCAGCAGCCGCCTGCCCCGCCGCCGCCTCGCGGCCCCAGTGGCAAACTGATCCTGGTCATGCTGCTGGTCGCCGGCCTTATGTTTTGGATCGGCACCCGCTGGGGACACCGGCTGGGGTCCGGCATCTCCGGAATGTTCACCGCGGTTTCCGGCGATCAGGTGGCTGCCTCCGGCGCCGATAACGCGGCTGTGCACTATTACACCTGCGGCATGCATCCGTGGGTCATCCTGCCGAAGCCCGGCAATTGCCCGATCTGCGGCATGAAACTGGTGCCGCTCGATCCCGCCAAGTTCACCGGCCAGGTCACGATCAACCCGGTCGTCGCCCAGGATATCGGCGTGCGGATCTCGCCGGTCGTCACCGGCCCGGTCGTTCGCACCATCCGCACCGTCGGCACCGTTGACTATAACGAGACGGCCGTGCGGGATGTGAACATCAAGCTCTCCGGCTGGATCGAAAAACTACACGTCGATTACCTGGGCAAGGAGGTCAAGGCCGGCCAGCCGTTGTTCGACCTCTATTCCCCGGAGCTCTATTCGGCCCAGCAGGAATACCTGCTGGCCTACCGCAGCGCCGCCCAATCCGCCGCGCCGGCCTCCCAGAGCGCCGATGATGTTCTGGCGGCAGCTCGCACCCGGCTGGAGTACTTCGACATCACGCCCGCACAGATCAAGGCCCTCGAGCAACAGGGCCATCCGAGCAAGACGATGACCATCTACAGTCCCGATACCGGCGCGGTGATCGCCAAAAAGGCCTTCGAAGGCATGCATGTCCAGTCGGGCACGCAGCTCTACCGCATCGCCGACCTGTCCAAGGTCTGGGTGATGGTAACCCTCTACGAATATCAGCTGCCATATGTGCAGGTCGGCCAGAAGGCAGTCATGAGCCTGTCGTACATCCCGGGCCAGACCTTCGAGGGACGTATCATTTACATTTATCCCACGCTGGATCCCAGGACCCGACAGGTCAAGGTCCGACTGGAATTCGACAATCCGCACGGCCTGCTCAAACCGGGCATGTTCGCTAAGATCCAACTGGAGAGCACGCTTGCCAATAACCGTACACTGGCCCCGCGTTCGGCAGTCATCGACACCGGCGAGCGAAAGGTTGCCTTTGTCAGCCTGGGCAACGGGCGATTCGAACCACGCAAGGTGCAGACCGGCGCTTTGACCGGCGACGGCATGATCGAGATCCTCGACGGCCTCAAGCCCGGCGAACAGGTCGTCACCAGCGGCGAGTTCCTCATCGACAGCGAGGCCAACATCCGCGACGCCCTGGCCAAGATGATCCGCGGGACGCTCGCCGTCGACCAGAAGACCGCAGCCGCACCGGCCCAGCACGGCGAGTTGAAGGGCCTGCCCCCAGCGGCACAGAAGTCACTCAGTACGATCCTTACCGACTACCTTACGATCCAGGACAAACTGGCGAGCGACTCGGTGGAAGGCGTCGGACCGGCGGCAAAGGCGATTGCCCGACAGGTCGACGATCTGCTGAAGACTCCGGTCCCGAGCGATCCGCAGTTCTGGCAGAAACACGAGGAGGTGGCAACGATACGCGGCCAGGCCTTGAAACTTGCCCAAGCCAGGTCGCTCGATGAAGCCAGGGCCTCCTTCGCGGATCTGAGCATCGCGGTAAACAAGTTTGTCATGGCGGTCGGCGTGCCGGCTGGCTATGGCAAGAAGCTGGAGCGGCTGCACTGCCCGATGTTCCGCCAGGACCAGGGCGGCAGCATCTGGTTGCAACCGGCCGGCGACGTCCGCAATCCATACTTCGGCAGCATGATGCTCAAGTGCTTCGACGAGCGTTATGCCCTGCCGAGCAGCAGTGAGATCCGCTCGGGCAAGGCCGGCTCCGCGGCAACACAACACCACACGACGGACGAACCCGCCGCCGGCACGGACGCGAAGGAGTAGCCCATGATTGCCAGACTCATCGACTGGTGCATTCACAACCGGGCCATGGTGCTGCTGCTGACGTTCTTTCTGGTAGCCGCGGGCATCTGGTCGGTCTATACCATCAAACTCGACGCCATCCCGGACCTGTCCGACGTGCAGGTGGTCATCCGTACGGAGTATCCTGGCCAGGCCCCGCAGATCGTCGAAGACCAGGTAACCTACCCCCTGACGACCGCCATGCTCCAGGTGCCCTATGCCAAGGTGGTCCGCGGCTACAGCATGTTCGGCACCAGTTTCGTCTACATCATCTTCGAGGACGGAACCGACCTGTATTGGGCACGCAGCCGGGTGCTGGAGCAATTGAACTCCATCGGCAACCGGTTGCCGGAGGGCGTCGCACCGCAGCTGGGTCCTGACGCAACCGGCGTCGGCTGGGTCTACGAGTATGCGCTGGTCACGGGGAAGTACTGCCCGGATCATCCGAACGGCGCGTGGCATGACCCTATGACGGATAAATGGTATGCCGATCCTGCCGACGCGCCATCCAACCCGAAGGTCCAGCAACGTCTCGTGCATCACCGGGTCTTTTCCAGCCGAAGGGTCGTCTATGTCGACCAGCAGGACAACCGGCGCTACAGCCGGCTCGGCGATGCACCGGCGGACATACCGAGCTCGCCTGAAGCCTGTCGAACTCGCCAAGGGTTACGAGCGTTGCCCCCTCGACGGCAAGCCGCTCGTAGCAAGCAACGTCGATCTGGCACGACCTGCGCAGCCTCCAGGATTGGTACCTGCGTTACGAGCTGACCTCGGTCAGCGGCGTCAGCGAGGTCGCACCGATCGGCGGCTTCGTCAAGCAGTACCAGGTGGTCGTCGACCCGGTCAAACTGCTCGCCTACAACCTGCCGCTTCAGAAGGTCAAGGCCGCGATCAAACGGTCGAACATCGACGTGGGCGGCCGACTGATCGAACAGAGCGAAACCGAATACATGGTTCGCGGCCTCGGCTACCTCGGCAGTGTCACCGACAAGCAGATCGCAGCCGGCCGGGCCCACCATGAGTCTCTCGCCGAGGTCCGCACCGATCAGGCCCTGCAAGACCTGCGACAGATCTCCCTCGGCGCCGGCCCCGACGGCAGCCCGATCTATCTGGCCGACGTGGCCGACGTGCGCACCGGCCCGGACATCCGCCGCGGCGTCGCTGACTGGAACGGCAACGGCGAGACGGTCGGTGGCGTGGTGATCATGCGTTTCGGCGAGAACGCCCGCTCGACGATCGAAAACGTCAAGGCGAAACTGGCCAGCCTCGAAAAGGGCCTGCCGCCCGGTGTGGCAATCGAAACGGCCTATGACCGCAGCGATCTGATCGATCGTGCGGTGGACACGCTCGACCGCACGCTCATCGAGGAAATCACGATCGTCTCGCTGGTGTGCATACTGTTCCTGCTGCACGCGCGCAGCGCCCTGGTGGCCGCATTCGTGCTGCCGACGGGCGTACTGGCCAGCATCCTGCTGATGAACCTGGCGGGCATCAACGCCAACATCATGAGCCTCGGCGGCATCGCCATCGCCATCGGCGTGATGGTTGACAGTGCCATCATCATGGTCGAAAACGCCCACAAGCACCTGGAGAAGGAAAAGGAGCGTGTCGCTGCCGGCTTGCCCGCCCAGCCGCGCCTGGCGATCATCTCGGAAGCATCCCGCGAAGTCGGCCCGAGCCTGTTTTTCGCACTGCTGATCATCACGGTCAGTTTCCTGCCGATCTTCGTGCTCGGCGAGCAGTCCGGGCGACTCTTCAAGCCCCTGGCGTTCACCAAAACCTTCGCGATGGGCGCCGGCGCGATCCTGGCTGTTACGATCGTGCCCGTGCTGATGTACTTCTTTGTTAACGAACGCGTAGTGCCGAAGTCGGTGTCATGGCTGAAACGCCTGGCGATCTACCTGACGGTCATCGCGGCACCGGCCCTGCTGCTGGCACTGATGCCGCTTCCGTCGCTGGATGCATGGCGCTGGTGGCTTGTCGCCGGGTGGGTCATTCTCTCATCGCTGATCATCTTGCCGCAGGGCATTCCGTCCGAGCACAACAACCCCGTCAGCCGCGTCCTCGAAGCGATCTACAACCCAGCCTTCGTACTGGCAATGCGATTCCGCTGGCTGGCGATAGGCCTGGCGGTCGCGGCGCTGCTGGTGACCTGGTGGCCGTTCAGCCGTCTGGGCAGCGAGTTCATGCCGCCGCTGGAGGAGGGCGACCTGCTGTACATGCCGACGACCGATCCGGGCATCAGCATGACCAAGACCCGCGAACTGCTCAGCCAGACGGACAAGCTGATCGCCCAGTTCCCCGAGGTGC
Source organism: uncultured Planctomycetota bacterium (assembly GCA_963787325.1). Classification (GTDB taxonomy): domain Bacteria; phylum Planctomycetota; class Phycisphaerae; order UBA1845; family JANYLN01; genus CAWBCK01. The sequence goes on along the minus strand of CAWBCK010000005.1, from coordinate 1,499,853 downwards.
GTACCGTCTTCGGCAAGGCCGGCCGCGCGGAAACCGCCACCGACCCCGCCCCGCCCAGCATGCTCGAAACCACGATCACCCTCCGCCGCGATAAGAGCAAGTGGCGGCAGGTGCCCGTCACACGTTTCTATGACGACTGGCCGCATTGGGCCCAGTGGTTGCCAGACCACGTCTGGCATCATTACCGGCCGATCACCGTCAACGAACTGGTATACGGCTACGACCTGCCGGCCGATCATGGTCGCACGCTCCACGTGCCCGGCCTCAACGAGGTCGTGCAGATTCCCGGCCTGACGAACTCCTGGACCATGCCCATCAAGACCCGCATCGACATGCTCTCGACCGGCATCAAGACCCCCGTCGGTATCAAGGTCATGGGACCGGACCTCAAGACGCTGGCGGCCCTCAGCAACAAGATCGCCCAGGTGCTCAAGACATCCGAAGGCACAGCCGGCCTACACCGTCAGTGCATTCCCGGAAAAGACCGTCGGCGGCAATTACTTCGACATCCGCATCGATCGCGATGAGATTGCCCGTTACGGCCTGACGGTCGGCGACGTGCAGGACGTCATCATGAGCGCAATGGGCGGCATGAACGTAAGCGAGACGGTCGAGGGCCTCGAGCGCTATCCGGTCAACGTCCGCTATCCGGAAGAGCTTCGCAACAATATCGACTCTCTGAAGCAGACCCTCGTAGCAACACCATCGGGAGCACAGGTACCGCTGGGCCAGATGGCCTCCTTCGTGATCCACAAGGGCCCGCCGATGATCAAGACCGAGAACGCCCGGCCTGACCAGCTGGGTCTTCGTCGACATCGACAACATCGACGTGGGCACGTATGTTGCCAACGCCCAGAGGGCTGTCGAGCGGGATGTGTCGCTGCCGACGGGCTATACCATCGTCTGGTCGGGTCAGTACGAATACATGCAGGCGGCGAAGGCCCGGCTGATGATCGCCGTACCGCTGGCGTTCGTGCTGATCGTCCTGCTGCTGTACATGGCGACGCACAGCTGGCTGCGGGTCTGCATCGTTCTGCTGGCCGTGCCGTTCAGCCTGATCGGCGCCGCGTGGATGCTCTACCTGTTGGGCTATCATCTCTCGCTGGCGGTCTGGGTCGGCGTGATCGCCCTGGCCGGCCTCGACGCCGAAACCGGCCTGGTCATGCTGCTGTACCTCGATACCAGCTTCGAGAGATTCCGCAGCGAAGGCCGCATGCGCAATCGCAACGATCTGTGGCACGCGGTACACGACGGTGCCGTCAAGCGGATCCGCCCGAAGATGATGACGGTCATGGCTGCGGGCATGGGCCTGGTGCCGCTGCTGTGGGCGACCGGCGCCGGGGCCGACACGATGCGCCGCCTGGCCGCCCCGATGATCGGCGGCCTGACGACCAGCTTCCTCATGGAACTGCTCATCTACCCGGTGATCTTCTTTACGGCCAAGCGGCTGGCGCTGCACAAGGAGTTCCGTCGCCATGACAGGGCGGGGCGGGCACTGCAAACCACGTAGCGTCCGTCGGACTCGCAAAGATGGCCCGTTGTCTTGCCGAGCAGGGTGAAAAATCTATTGCTCGCCAACGTTGCGATCCTTCCCCGTGCCGGGAATGATGTTCTACGGCGTCGGCCGTCACATGAACGGCGATAGACCTTTCACCGGCAATACCGGCCAGTCCCGCTTGGACAGGTGCCAAGGAGCCCGTTATGACCGTCACGCGTGTAAGTTTGGCCTTGGCAGGCCTTGCACTGATGGTAGCCGGCTGCGCGACCGGGCACCCGGCGCCAGTAGCCAAGGCCCCGGCGAACGCCACGGAAATCGTCTTCTATCTCGACGGTGCCGGCGGGGGCGGTCTGGTGACCAACTGGGGTCGGCACGTTCGCAAGGGCCTGCGCGAGGCGGGCTATGCGGGCATCTTCAAGGAGTTCGACTGGGAAACCGGTATGGGGGTCGTCGCCGATCAGGTCAGCAGCGACGCCTACAAACGCAAGCGGGCAGGGACCCTTGCCCATCAGATCACAGACTACGCCCGACACCATCCGCGCAGCCGCATCAACGTCATGGCATTATCTGCCGGTACCGCCGTAGCGATCTTCGCACTCGAACAGCTACCGCCATCGCAACGCGTCAGCACCGTCGTTCTACTGTCCTCCTCGCTCAGTTCCGACTACGACCTGACCATGGCCCTGCGTCACGTCCGGGGCTATCTCTATGCGACGACCTCAACACGCGACGATATCCTGTCGATTGCCGTCCCGATGTTCGGCACAGCAGACCGCCGCAACGCCGATCTCGGCGTGGCCGGCATCGAAGGCTTCCGTTTGCCCCCCGACGCCAATTCACAGACCATTCGTCTTTACCGTAAGATCCGGTATATCCCCTGGAGGCCCGAGTACGACGCCGAGGGTGACTTCGGCACCCATACCGGCACGACCGTGCCGCCGTTCATCCGCGGCACGATTGCCCCGCTGATCATGACTGGCGACCGAGCCGAAAGGTAGGCCCGCGCCTCGCCCCAAGACATCGACCGCCGCCACGTTACACGCCCGGACACGCGCGCCCTCCAGCCGAAGCAGCGCGGCACGGCCGACCCTCTGGCTGTCCCCGGGACGTAATCGACGCTGACAGCCCGGGCCTCGCCCTTCTTACCACCCTTTATCGACCTTGCCGGGAACAGCGGACTATAATAGGGCGACAAGTCTTTCCGATTCTTACTTGCTTTAACAATATGTGACAAGGTCCCGGTGTCGGCGTACTGGACCAACGGTGGGTACATATGAAACACTGTGTGTTGACCACCCCGACATTACTAAGTCTTGCGGCAGCACTGCTGCCCGGCTGCAGTCGCATCCTTGCCAGCAGCGGCCCCCTGCTCGACGTACCGGCCTTTCCGTCGACAAACGCTGCTGCGGTCGATGTGTTGCGATCGTTTCCGGATCAGTCGTTCGAACGAATTGGCGCGATATTCGTCCAGCCGAATCTTGAAAATCCCCCTCAACCCCAGATCGACGATACGCTTCGTCGCTGCGGCGCCGGGCTTGGCGCCGATGCCGTCGTCATCACCTTCGACAGATTCACCTTCGCCGGAGCCCCGGCCTGTGGCCCGATCGCCGGCGGAACGTGCCAGCCGGACTACGGACAGGAGGTCCGCGCGACGGCCATCAGGTACTACGCAATGCCTTTCGAGGTAAATGGCCTCGGCGGTTCACCGTGAGTCGCCGGGAGTGGCTTGTTCTTGGACAGTTGCAGGAAGGAGACAGATTATGAAGGCTACCAGGATGTTTCGGCTCATGGTGCTGTTGATCGCGCCCGCGGCGCTGCTTGCCGCCGCCGGGTGCTGTCCACCGCAAGGGGTACTGGCCGGCAGTTGGAATGTCACCACCACGCCCCCGCAGAGCAACACGAATCTCGTCAGGCTGACTCTGGGCTTCGATTACTACAATACCCTGACGACGATCAAGTATGTGTTCAAGAACGGCACCGTGACCCAGACAGCCGCCGACTTCAGCGCAACGACAACCGTAAGCGGCTCGACGGTCACCATCACGGTTGATATCAGCGGCGCGACGGCCTTCGAGTTCACCGGCACCCTCAATTCGACCGATGACATGATCGTCGGAACGGGCAGCTACAACGTCGTAACCAACTTCGGCACGATCACCGTCCCGACGGGTACGGAGATCACGTTAACCAAGGCCAGCGACAAATAGCTGGCATGCCATCCTTGCACCACAATGGCACGCCCCTGGGCCGGCGCGGACCTGGGGGCGCGCCGATGTTCATTCTTGCCCAGGCATGAACACAGCGGAAAGTGCGCGCACCAGCCGGCAAGAACCGTGTCCTATACTTCGACCGGCCGTTCCGTGCCTCTCGGCCTGAACGAGAGTGCTGGCAGGTCGGCAAGATTGCCGCCACACCAGGTGTGGTGCCACAGCTGGGTCGTGATCACCGCCATCATCGCCATGTCGAACGAGAAGTTTCTTACGGTGGTCCAGCGCGGCTCGTGCGACTGCCAGGCTGCAACCTTCGCCACCGCGTCCGGATCGAAGTACCCCGTCCGCAACAGCGAATCACGGCTGAGCAACTGATCGACCCATGCGGGCCGGCCCTCACCGAGAAACGAACGCGACATCGTCGCCCGAAACATCGTCTTGGGCCGGTTGGCGATCATCGGCGGCAGCACGTTGTTGGCGACCTGCCGCAGGAGCCACTTGTTCGTACTGCCATTGAGCTTGTACCGCGGATGCAGTTGGGCACAGAAGTCGATCACGTCTTCGTCCAGAAACGGATACCGCGTCTCGACGGATGAATTCATCGCAACGCGGTCACCCTTGGAACTGAGCAGCAGGCCCGGCAGCATCGTCTTGTACCCGACATACAGCGAACGGTTCAGCGGCGCCCACCGGCCGATTCGATCGGCGGGAATGGCCAGATCCGTGTAAGGCGAATGCCCTTCGAGACGCTCCCACATAGCCGCCGAAAAAAGACGCTCCCGAGTCTGCGCGAAAATCTCCGCCAGTTCCTGCTGTACCGTCCGAACGCCTCCCATCGCAGCCCAGGGCGGACGATGTACACCGTTTCCTCCAATGGTCGCCAGGATCGCCCGGTGCAGCAGACGCGGAATTCCCCGGCCGCACCAGCGCGCCAGGCGATTGCCCATCTGCTCCGTGCGGAACCACACATATCCAGCCAACGCCTCGTCAGCCCCTTCGCCCGTCAGGGCCACCTTGTAGCCGGCCCCGTGCACCGCGCTGCTGAGTCGCAACAGGCACGCACAAGCGGTATCAAGAACCGGCGCCTCCGCCGCCCGCACCAAAGCCGGGTACGTCGCCGAAATCCGGCCCCGATCCATCACCACCGCCGTCAGCGGCGAGCCGAGCGCAGCCGCCGACTCCGCTGCCTGGGCCTGCTCGTCCGGGCCCGCCTGGTCAAGACTGATCGTAAAGGCCGGCAACGGCCGGCCGAGTTCCTGCGAACTCAAACCCAGGACAGTCGTCGAATCCAGTCCCCCGCTGATGTAGCTGACAACCGGCACATCGCCGCGCAGCCGGCGACGGATCGCCCGGCGCAACAGCGACTCAAGCTCCTCCGCCGCCTGATGGGGACTGTCGTAAGATCGCTCGTCGCCATCGTCGGGGAAATCCAGATCCCAGTATTGTTTCACTTCAGCATGGCCGTCGCGGATCTTCAGGTAGTGGCCCGGCGCGATGGATTTGATGCCCTTGAAGCATGTGCGCGTCGTGCTCGAACAGATGAACGTGAAGAAGTAGTTGATTCCTGCCACATCCGGCTCAGGCCCTACCATCCCGCTGGCCAGAAGCGCCTTGATTTCCGAGCCCCACAGCAGCCAGCCGTTACGCTCGGCATAGTGCAGCGGGCAGATGCCAACGCGGTCCCGTGCCAGGTACAGCGTTCGCTTTCGCTGGTCCCAGATGGCAACGGCAAACTGCCCCTTCGCCCGGACGAAGACGCCTTCCCCCAATTCCTCGTAAAGGTGCGCCCAGATCTCCGTGTCGCAGCGGGTCGCCAGTCGGTGGCCTCGCGCCTCCAGGTCTGCCCGCAATTCCGGGTAGTCGAACAGCTCCCCGTTGAAGGCCACCCACACATCGCCGGCCTCGTTGCTGATCGGCTGCCGGCCGCCCGGCAGGTCGACGATCGACAGGCGGTCGCTGCCCATTGCCAGTCCGGGTTCGGCATGGACCGCCCGATCGTCTGGACCACGATGGGTGATGGCCGCGAGCATCTCTGCCAGATGCTCGCAAGGAAAGTCTCGTTGCTGCCTCAGGTCAATTGCCCCGGCGATGCCGCACATGAACAAGAACTCCTTTCGGCCATCCTGCAGCTTCGAACCGATCCCCGTATCGCGAGGCTGGCATGTGGACCACAATGCCTATGTCCGCTGTCGCAATAGCCAGGCCGAAGAGATCGCGCCGCCCCGCCGGCCAATGTCCCCTGGGACGTATCAGGCCTGCCGGTCATCCCCCACATCTAAATGTATGCCCCTTGTGTGCGAATGTGTAGGAAGCGTCAGCGGCGCGTACGGTACGCAATCGCACGTTCACGCCCGGGACCATACCTGCAAGTATGGCTCTCGGACTCGGCCGCTAGCGTAATGATTCAAAAGAATGGCGCCTTATGCGAGCCGCGACCGTAAGGGAGCGGTCCTGCAAACCTGCATCCTGACCAACCGTAGCGGGCGTCCCGCAGGAGGCTGCAATTGTGAATCACTACACTGGCAGTAGGCGGGATGGCATGCAACGCCGTAAACGTCCAGGCCGGAGTGGTGGGTGGAAGTCTTTATAAGATAAGGAGATAAGACGACATCGTCGTGCGCATTTTTTGGCCTCCTCTCGTATATTGGTTGTGTTCAATAGCCAATGGAAAGGAGGCCAAAGGTGAATCCTGCTCAATTTGTCCGCCAGTATTACAAGGAATCGTTCCATCAGCAACTGCTGGGGGCCATGGGACGCTGCTTGCCCCACCAGGGCTTGCCGCTGCAGATGGAGAGTCGAAGGCTCTGCTGGGTGCCGCGGCTGCTGGTGATGTGCGCGGTCATGATGTGCTGGGCCCATGGCAAGAGCCTCAAGGATCGCTTCAGCAAGGCACGAGAGGCTACGGTGGGCATGTACTCCAGCCGTCGTCGGCCGGGAAAGAGTTACCAGGGTTTCATGGCGGCGCTGGTTCGACGGTCGGCGGGCTTGCTGGCGGTGGTGTGCCCGGCGTTCCGCAGGGTGGTGGCTCAGATAGCCGAGCCAGCCTGGCGGGTCGAGGGTCGGGTGGTCTTTGGGGTCGATGGTTCACGGATGGACTGTCCGATGACAGCGGCCAACGAAGAAGCCTTCGGCTGTGCGGGCAAGAAAAAGACCGGCCCGCAGCAGTTGGTGACGACGCTGTTTCATGCAGGCACAGGGCTGATCTGGGGCTGGCGACGCGGCGACAGCCGCAGCAGCGAGCGGAGCCATCTGCAAGAGATGCTCGACCTGCTGCCGCCCAAGGCGACGCTGCTGGCGGATGCGGGATATACGGGCTATGGGATGTTACAGGAGTTGCTGTCTCGCCGGATCGATTTCATCATCCGCGTGGGCAGTAACGTGCGGCTGTTAAAGGGCTTGGGGTATGCGGAGCACAAAGGCGAGGGGATCGTGTATCTCTGGCCGTCGCGGGAGCAGAAGAAAGGTCTTGCGCCGCTGGTTTTGCGGCTGATCGTGCTGAGCGACGAGCGAAACAAGCGGGTGTATCTGCTGAGCAATATCCTGGACGAAGAGCCGTTGAGCGACGCCCAGGCAGGCAGACTGTATCGGCTGCGGTGGGGCGTAGAACTGTTGTATCGCGCCTTGAAGCAAACGCTGGAGCGTCGCAAGATGCTCAGCGACAGTCCCCGTCACGCCGAAGTGGAGTTGGATTGGACGATGGTGGGGCTGTGGATGCTGGGTCTGGTGTGCGTGGAAGCGATGCGGCGGGAAGGCCGCCCGCTAAACGCCTGGAGCGTGGCGGCCTCGCTACGAGTGGTTCAGCAGGCGATGGACAAAAGCGCCAAGAGTCACCGGCAGGGCGGGCTGCAGCAGAGCCTGGGCGGCTGCATCAAGGATACGTATGAGCGTCGTGGCGGCAAAAAGGCCCGCAACGCCAAGAACAAGAAGACCGAACGACCGCCCGGAGCCCCGATCTTACGCATGGCCGAGCAATCAGAAATACTGTTGGCGCAGCAGTTACGCGAAAGGAAACCTGCCGCATAGTTTGCGGCGTTGGGTGGCATGGTCCTGCGTTGTAGGACCATGGTCTTTCCGAACATGCGATTGCCCCGGGACAGAGCACGGTGAATCCAGGTGTAGCATATCATGCCGAGCGATCCGGCCGCATTCAGCCTGCCCGCTTGCGGGCAGCGTCTGTTCGAGCCGGGACACGCTACACTTGCATTGCGTACGCTCTATAGGCCGCCCGGCAATGCAGGAGAGATCCCCGGGTGGGAGGAACGTTCGGGCAGGCAGCGACCCGTAGACGAACAAGAGACTTCGGCGGCGTGCGGCAAGACGGTTACTACCGCCAGGCGGTCATAGCGGACGGCCACCCCAAACAGTCTTGAGCTCGCACCGGCAGACGGACTGCCGGTGGCATCCGAAAACCACAGGTTTTATAATGGACACTACGCGGCGATGTAGGTGCTCTGCTGGCGCGCGGGCCGTCGTTGGTGACAAAGACCGTCTCCCACACATCCACGCTGTCGAGCTTGTACCGGTAGTCAACGGGCAGGCCCGTCTCGGCAATCAGGTATTCCAGCGACAGGTCGCTCCGCCAGCCGATCTTCTCACAGATCGGACGAAGCAGTTTTTCCATGGCCGCCGCAACGCGATTGCCCGACAGGAAATGATTGACGATGACGATCTTGCCGCCGACCTTGCAGACGCGGCGCATTTCCTCGATCAACCGGACCGGGTCACTGACCACGGTAATTACGTGCGTGACGAACACATGATCGAACGATGCGTCGGCAAACGGAAGGTTCAAGGCGTCAGCCACGGCCAGTTCGGCGAAGTCATAGCCGTACTGTTCGATCCGCTCATTGGCTTTGCCCAGCATGCCTTCGGAGATATCGATGCCGACTACCTTGCAGTGCCGCGGATACAGGTCCAGCGAAAGGCCGGTGCCGATGCCCAGATCGAGAATTCTCTCTCCCGGCTGAATATTCATGCGGTCGATCGCCAACTGCTGGCGCCGCTGCACCCCTCGCCCCATCGTGGCATCGTAGAAATGGGCCCAGATGTTGTAGATGGACCTTGTGCTGGTTTCCTCCACGGATCATTCTCCTTCAGAAAGTAGGCGTCAGGCACACCGACCGCTGCATGCGAAGCAGCCAGTCTAAATCCCGCAAACACCGCTAGCAAGCAGGCCGACCCCTGAAAGATCTTTCTCCGTCCAGGGTCCGGATACCAGGTCCGTCGCCGCTGATGCCTGTACCTGCAGTCCTGTCTGCCTCAGCCCTGCTTCTCCGACCGCTCCTGATACCACGCCGCCGTCCTTGCAAGGCCTTCGTCGAACGACACGCGGGGCTCATACTCCAGCAGGCTGGTCGCCAACGAAATGTCAGCCAGGCTGTGTTTCACATCGCCCGCCCGCTCAGATCCGTACTTCGGCTCGATCTGCTTGCCAAGAATCCGATTTATCTGAGCGATGACATAGTTTATGGAGCAGGCCTTGCCCGTGGCAACATTGAAAACCTGCCCGGCCACGTCTTCCGCTTCGGCCGCCAACAGATTCGCATCGACCACATTTTCGATAAACGTGAAGTCGCGCGTCTGCTCGCCGTCACCGTAAATCGTCGGCGGTTGGTCATTTAGCATGGACGTCACAAAGGCCGGGATGGCCGCGGCATACTGGCTCTTGGGGTTCTGCCTGGGTCCGAATACGTTGAAGTATCGCAGGGCGACGGTGTTCATTCCGTAGCAGGTCGCGAAAACCCGGCAATAATACTCCCCCAGCAGCTTGCTGACCGCATACGGGCTGACCGGCCGGGGCAGGTTGCCTTCGCGCTTGGCGGCGTAATCCGGGTCATCGCCGTAGGCGCTGCTGCTGGCGGCAAACACAAACCGGCCGACCTTGGCATCGCGCGCAGCCTGCAGCAGATAGAACGTGCCGTCGACGTTTACCCGGTGGGTCTGGTCCGGATGCTCAACGGAGAAGGGTACGGAGACCGCCGCCGCTTCGTGAAAGACCCAGTCCATGCCGGCCACCGCGCGGCGGCAGACATCCGGGTCGGCCACGTCGGCCTCGACGAACTCAATATCCTTGCGGACCGGATCAAGATTGCGGGGATTGCCCGTGCTCAGGTTGTCAAGCACGCGAACGCCGTGCCCGAGGTCCAATAACCTGGCGACGATGTGCGACCCAATGAATCCTGCTCCCCCGGTGACCAGACAGTTTGCCATTGCCAGCTATACCTCCAAGCCAAAAAAGCCCACCGCATTTTCCGTTGTCGTTGCCGCCAGTCTGCTCGAAACTTACCCGCGCAGCTCCGCAAGGAAACGCGCCGTATGCGCCACGTGCGCCGGCTCATTCGGCCGAATCTTGCGGATCGGCTCCGGCGTCAGATACGGGCTGTCCGTTTCAATTAACAACCGATCCGCGGGGATGATCTTCGCGGCGTCCCGCAGATCCTTCGCATTCCTGAACGTCACGTTGCCAGCCAGCGATACAAACCATCCTCGATCCAGAACCTGCCGCGCTTCGTCCGCTGTACCACCAAAACAGTGGTAGGCGACACGCCAATCACGCATCCCCTGCTCATCCAGAATCGCCAGACAATCTGCATGGGCCTCCCGGCAGTGAATGACCACGGGCTTGCCGAGCCGGCGAGCCAGAAGCAACTGTGCGGCGAAGGCCTCGTGCTGCTTGTCGCGCGGGCTGAAATCGTAGTGATACTCCAGTCCGATCTCGCCAACCGCAACAGCCTTCGGATTGCGAAGGCTCCCGGCCAACTGCACCAGAACCTCTTCGCTCAGCAGGCCGGCCTCGTGCGGATGAAGCCCCACGGCCAGGTGCAGCGCCGCATGCCCTTCAACGGCCTGCCCCGCCTGAACCCAATCGTCAGGCGAAGTCGCCACGGCGATCATTTGATCGACCCCCGCAGCTGCCGCACGATCGAGCACATCGCCCAGCTGTGGCAACAGCCCTTCGTCCGTCAGGTGGCAGTGGGTGTCAATGAGCATCCGCTTGCAGTCCGTTGTCTGCGTGTGTAGCCAGGACGGCCCGGCCGAAAGCCGTCACGTAAACGCGCCACGGTAGTGGACGACCCGGCAACGCTGCGGCCAGGGAGGCACCGTTACCGCCAGCAAGTCAAAGCGATACGTCAAGGCTTGCAGATTGTACTGGCCCATGAAGGCTTGGGCCAGCGACCGCAGATGCTGACGTTTGGCCGGCCGCAACGCATCCTCGGGAACGCTGACACTGTCGACCCGTCGCGTCTTGACCTCGATGAAGATTACTGTTGCCGCATCAAGGGCAACAATGTCGATCTCGCCATAGGTCGGATGCCGCCAGTTCCGCGCAAGAATATCCCAGCCGTAGCGTCGCACGAGCCGCGTGGCCGCTCGTTCTCCGCGACGCCCCAGCTGGGCATTGGTAGTCGCTGCCATCGTCCTCGCCGTTGGCGATTCGCCGGTTTGCGATTGCTGCCGCCGTTACGCGCAACAACGTCAGCAACCGAATCGTTCACTGCGATCAAAACGACGGTTCCAGACCTCTCAGCCGTTCTTGGCTTCGGCCTTGTCGGCGCTGTGCTTGCGAACGTGCCGCTCCTTGAGGCGCGTGGCCCGGCCGACCCGATCACGCAGGAAATAGAGCTTCGCCCGGTGCGTGACGCCGTGACGGGTCACTTCGACCTTGGCGACCGTCGGCGAGTTGATCGGAAAGACGCGTTCAACGCCCTCGTTCTCGACGATCCGACGAACGGTGAACGTTTCGGTCGTTCCGCTTCCCTGCCGGGCAATGACCGTGCCGACGAACGGCTGGAGCCGCTGCTTGTTGCCCTCGCGGATCCGCACGTGAACGGTGACGGTGTCGCCGATCTCAAACTGCGGTACGTCGTTGCCGGTCTTCTGGTCCGGCGCTTCGGCGATCTGGATCAGTTGCTTGCGATTCATCTTACCTTCCTCACTCGTACTAACCTGGCAGCGCCCTTGGCGTCTGGTCTTGTCTATCCGTGTTCCGGCTCGCTCCGTGCGGCCGGCAAATCCTCTTCGCTGACTCCCTCTTTCCGCAGCAACTGCCGCAGCTCCTCGAGCAGGTGCGGCTGCTGCAGAATCAGGTCGGGCCGGCGTTGCCACGTGCGTTTCAGCGCCTGGCCCCGCCGCCACTGCATCACATTCTTATGGTGCCCGCTGACGAGCACCTCCGGCACGAGCATCCCGCGAAAGTCTCGCGGCCTTGTGTACTGCGGATACTCGAGCAGCCCTTCCTCGAACGACTCTTCTTCCAGCGTCTGCTCGCCACCGACAGCCCCGGGCAACAGCCGGACGACCGCGTCGATGACGACCATGGCCGCCGGCTCACCGCCCGACAGGACATAGTCGCCGATGCTGATCTCCAGCGGCTTCAGCCCCGTCCGGATCCGCTCGTCGAAGCCCTCGTAGTGGCCGCAGATCAACACCAGCCGATCTCGCGTCGCCAGGTCGCGGGCAAGCGCCTGGTTGAACGGCCGGCCATGCGGCGTCAACAGAACCCTTGTCGCTATCGCTGCCGACGCGCCCGGCTGGCATTCCTCCGCCGCCGCACTGGCCTCCACGTGCTCGACCGCGTCGAAGACCGGGCCAGGCATTAATACCATGCCGGCCCCGCCGCCGAAAGGCTTGTCATCGACACTGCGGTGCCTGTCGATGGCAAAGTCCCGGAAGTTCGTACAGACGATCTTCACAAGACCAGCCTGGACCGCCCGGCCGATGATACTGGACGCCAGAAACGGCTCCAGCGCCTCGGGGAACAATGTCAGCACGTCGATCCGCATGGCACACGATATTCACACCCGCAACGGCGCAACAGCGTCCAGGTCGAGTTTAGCCTGCCCGCTTGCGGGCAGCGTCCTCTGTGGACTTCTCGCCCCTCGAACCGCCTTACTGGGCGGCGGCAGTCTTGCTTATGCCGGCCTTCTTCAGGAGGCTGGCAACCGTCTGCGAGGGCTGCGGCGCCGGCATCGAGCCAGTGTGCCGCACGGTCCGGCTTGAACACGACGGCCTTTTCGGCGTCCTGCTCGAAGGGATCATAAAGACCGATCTCCTCGATCGGGGCGCTGTCACGCCGCGAACGGACGTCCACCGCAACGATCCTGTAATACGGCCGATGCGTCCGGCCTGTCCTCTTGAGTCTCAGTCTGACCATGAATGCTCCTGCCTTCTTATCCTGCCAAAACAAACACTGTTTTGCGCCTTGGAGTTCCGATCTCAGTACAACGGCAAACGATCCAGCCCCTGCCTGCCTGCAAGCCGGCACGCTGAATGACACTCATCGCCTTAGCGGCGATGCTTCTTCCTGTTCTTGCGGCGCTGCTCCTTCTGGCGACGGCTATCCATCACCGGAGCCTTGGTCTTGAGCTTGGGCAGTTTGCCGCCGGCCATGCCCATCTGCCCCAGTTTCGACGCCAGGCCCATGCGCTCCCGCATGCCCAACTTGGTCATCTGCTTCATCATGTCGCGCATCTGGCCGAACTGCTTGACCAGGCCGGAAACGTCCTGGGGGTCGACGCCCGCGCCGCGGGCAATGCGACGGCGGCGGGAGGCATCGATCAGGTCCGGATCCTTTCGCTCCTTGGCGGTCATCGAATGGATGATCCCGCGGAGACGGTTCAGCTCGTTGTCGTCGACCTTGACGTCCTTCATCATGCCGCCGACGCCGGGGATCATCTTGAGGATGTCCTTCATCGGACCCATCTTCTGCATCGCCTGCAGCTGGCCGAGGAAGTCCTCGAAGTCGAACTTGCCCTTGGCCATCTTCTCCTGGGCCTTCTGGGCGGCCTCGGCGTCGAACTGCTGCTGGGCCTTTTCGACCAGGGTGACGATGTCGCCCATGCCGAGGATGCGGCTGGCGATGCGTTCCGGGTGGAACTGCTCGATGGCGTCGAGCTTTTCGCCGATGCCGATGAACTTGATCGGCTTGCCGGTGACGGTCTTGATCGACAGGGCGGCGCCGCCGCGGGTGTCGCAGTCGAACTTCGTCAGGATCACCCCGTCCAGTTCGAGCCGCTCGTTGAACGCCTTGGCGCTGTTGACGGCGTCCTGGCCGGTCATCGCGTCGCGTCACCAGGTAGATCTGGTGCGGGCTGACCGTCTGGGCGATCTTCGAGATCTCCTGCATCAGCTCCTCGTCGATCGCCAGCCGGCCGGCCGTGTCGAGGATGACGACGTCGCGGCCGTTCTTGCGAGCCTGGTCGATAGCGTTGCGGCACACGCGGACGGGGTTCTGCGAGCCGCGCTCGGCGTAAAAGCCGACGTCGAGCTGCTGACCGAGGATCTCCAACTGGTCGACGGCCGCCGGCCGCTGCAGATCCGCCGCTACGAGCATCGGCCGCTTGCCCTCGGCCTGGATCTTCTTGGCGAGCTTCGCACAGGTGGTGGTCTTACCGGAACCCTGCAGGCCGGCCATCAGGATGATCGTCGGCCGGGGCTGACGTAAGGGATCCTCGGGTCAACCGGCCCCATGAGGCTGACCAGCTCGTCGTGGACGACCTTGACGATCACCTGTTCAGGGTGCAGGGTCTTGATGACCTCGGCCCCTAGGGCCTTTTCCAGGCAGCGGTCGCTGAACTCGCGAACGACCTGCATATGAACATCGGCCTCGAGCAGCGCAGTGCGGATGCCCCGCATCGCATCACGGACGTTCTCCTCCGTGATGCGGCCGCGTCCGCGAATACTGCGGAAGACGTCGCCGAGTTTGTCTGTCAGTGCGTCAAACATACCTACCGTATCCCAAAACCAGCGGGAAACTTAATACCTTAGCCAGAGACGGGCATGCCTTCAAGGTAGCCAAGGCTGGCGATACACAGTCCGACTAGTATACGGATCGAGCGGCTATCTTTAAAGGGCATTTCACAGGCCCCGGAGTTTTTGACGGACGCTATCGCATGCAACCACTTTCGGGACCCCGAAACGAACCGAGACGGCGGCTCCAGAACCCCGCGGGATGGACCCGGCGGACAACGGCAGCCACGGAGACCTGGCGCCGAATGGCGGCGCCGCCGCGGCGCCGGCGCCGCTCGGCGCCAACGCCCAGAGAGATTGCCGAGCAGCAAGATCCCGTTGGCCCCAGGGGACCGCGCCCCATAGCACCCTCGCAGCGGACCCCCAGCCTGCGTCAATCCCGTCACACTCCCATAACAGCCGGCCACCACACCCCGGCAGGCAGGAATCGCCCGGACTGACATCCGGCCGGTACGAACCGGCCGCTTTTTCAGCCAGATCGAGACCGGATTAGGCCCATGCCCCAGGCCCGAACAGACCCCGAACGATCGTCCTAAAGACCCGAAGGAACGTAGCTTGTGAAAATGGAGAAGAATCGCGAAATTTACGCCGTAAGGCCTTATGGGACAATAAATTATAAATAGTTACACAATTCTGTTAAATAGTTGCCGATGAAATTGACAGGCCCCGGACGCCCTGCTATAGTCGCAGGGGTAGGGGTTGGCGGTCGCGAGCAATCGCGATCGTCTCTGAGGGTGAATGACAAGCGTGCGATCCCGGGGGCAGGCATGCCTCGCAGGGCGATCAATACACAGGTTACGGCTGTTTAGGCCGTGGCGCACTTCCGGGCCGAGGGAATGGCTTCCCTTTTCCCGGAAGTTTTTTTGCGCAGAAAGGATATCACCGCCGAGACGCAGAGGACGCAGAGAAGAGAGGCTTGATTACAAGGCCTGTTCGTACGGTGCTCTGTAGCGGTATAGTAATTGATTATGCCAAACCTGCATGAACAGAAACAGGATACGACGCAAGCGCAGCCGCGGCGCGGGGTGTTTGTTGCCCGCGTGGCGGAAAACCGCAGCGTCTGCCAGGATCATCTGACGATCTATCTGGACATCAAAGACCTGCCCCCCAGCCGGCCTGGCCAGTTTGTCAATATCGGGCCACTGATGGGAGAGGCGGCAGAGACGTTCCAGCCTGCCCGGCCACTGTTGCGCCGGCCTTTCAGCATCTGCTCCCGGGAAGAGCTCGGAGACGGCGTGTCCCGCATCGGCGTACTGTACAGGATCCTGGGCGTCGGCACGGCGTGGATCGGCCGGCTGCGCACCGAAGATCGTGTCCAAGTCATCGGGCCGTTGGGACAGGGGTTTGTTATCCCTGAGGACCTGGAAACCGCACTGATGATCGGCGGCGGGACGGGGATCGCACCGCTGGTGTATCTGGCTGGCGAGCTGAAAAAGACCCATCCGCACGTCCGGTGTGTCATGTTCGAGGGAGTACGCAGCAGGCATCTGCTGCCGTTCAAGACCGATCTGGCGGACCCGTGCCCTGACCCCCGGGTCATCAGCAGCGAAATCCCGGACGTGCCGGTGCTGGTGGCGACGGACGACGGGTCGGCAGGCCAGGCCGGGACGATCATCCAGGCCGCCGACGCATGGATGGCAGCCAACGGGCCGCACAGTTCCGGGACATGGGTATTCTCCTGCGGGCCGGAAATAATGATGGCGGCCCTGGCAGCAGTATGCGAGCGGCACCGGCTGCGCTGCCAGGTCTCGCTGGAAAAGGCCATGGCCTGCGGCATGGGCACCTGCCAGTCGTGCGTGGTGAAGGTCAAGGACACCGGCGATGCCGAGGGGTGGGTCTACAAGCTCTGCTGCAAAGACGGGCCAGCATTCGACGCGAAACTAATCGTTTGGAAATAGGCTGTACCTTGTTCGTTGTCTGTCGTTCGTTGGCTGTCGTTCGTTGTCCGTTGCTCAGGCAATGACAGGGTTCAGACCTTGGACTGGTGCTAGTCGGATGGCTGCGTGGTTGTGCCGACCTGGGCGGCTTCCTGACGGAAATCCGTCGCGCGGTTGATCAGGTCCTGGCGCTCGGGAAGCCGCTGAGGCTCCATGTCGAAGTGCCATGTGTGCTGCTCGTGCCATTTGTAGGGGATCAACAACTCTGTAAAGATGTCGACGACGGGCCATTGATAAACCGGCAGGCCAGTATTCTTCGGGGCCCTCATGGTCCGATAACCTTCCTTGCGGACGATTACGTCGTAGGTGCCGTGCCAGGTGAAGTGGACGTCGGCAGGCGTCCGGCCGACCTCTTCGTCGTTCAGGAGCACGGTGGCGCCGGGGGGCTGGGTGGTGATCTTGATCGTGCGCTCGACGCAGCCGGCGGCGGCGAGTGCGGTCATTGTCAGGGCTATGGCTGTCAGCTGCTTCATAAGAGTTCCTTGGCGAGGTGGGATTCCGTTGTCCCTGGCGGGACTCAAAACGACAAAACAACAACAGAATCTTCTGGTCGCCTTGTCCCCCAGGACTTGCGTCCTGGGCTGTTTCCTGGCGTCCCTGCGGGACTCGACGGCAACAGCAACAACAAACCCCGGCCGACGCCTGGGGCTTCAACAAGAACAACTACAACTAGTACTAAGACCCTGGCTGACCGCCTCGGGTTTTGCCGCTGGAGACCGGCCTCGGGTTACATGCGCAGTTCAACGATCTCGACGTTGAGGCTCTTGGGGTCCAGTAAAGCGACTGTTGCCTTGCCGGTCAACCAGCCGCAGCCTTCTCCCGGATTTATGTAGAGTTTGGAGCCTTCCTGGCGAGTGCCGAGTTCGTGCGTGTGGCCGGTAATGATGATATCGGCACGGTCGATGGCATCGGGCGGGGTCAGGTCCGGATCGTGATGAACCAGGATCGTCTTGCCGGCGGCTTCGATGAACATCGGGCCGTCTTCGATCTGCGGGAGGATCTTCTTAAGGCCTTCCCGTTCGCCGTCATTGTTCCCATAAATGATGTAGAGCGGCACTTCGACGCCGGCCTTGATCTTCTTGGCGGCAAATGGCGAGATGATGTCCCCGCCGTGGATGACGAAGTCAACGTTGCGTTCCTTGAAGACGGCGAGGGCCTTGTCGATGGCGACAAGCTGGTCGTGGGTGTCGCTGAAGATGCCGATAAGCATGTTCCGGGGCTCCGTATCAATCCTGGCCGAGTGATCACGCGGACCATCTACCATACGACATGTCGCCAAAAGGGACGCGACCCTGGAACAGGCCGGCTAAAGGGTTATATCGCGTATGGCCCGACTGATGATTATACGAAGGTTGCGCAGAGGGCAAACGCGCCGCTTGCCAACTCGTTTCGACGCTGGGCATCACACGCAAACCGCAGTATGCATCGCCCGCAGGCTACTGCTGCTGATACCAGACGATACCATCGGTTGTCGAATCGACGCTGGCTACCACATCCGTAGCCCCGTCGCCGTCGAGGTCGGCGCCGATCAGCCGGCCATAGTCACCGCCGGTTGTGTCGAGGACTGTCTCGCTCCAGGTGGACCCTTCCGCGTGGAACATGCTGAGAGCGCCGGCTCCGGTAGTACCGACGAAGACCTCCGGCAGGCCGTCATTGTCGCTGTCAAAGGCGGTGACGCCGCTGCCATTGCCGGAACTGAGCTCGCCGATCGTAAACTGCGACCAACGGAGCGTGGGGTCGAGCAGGGCCTCCAGCGTCTGGGGGGCGCGGAACCAGGAGACGCTTCGGCCGGTACCGGACGAAACCACGAGGTCGTAGAAACCATCGCCATCAATGTCGACCAGGGCGGCTGATTGCGCGTCCGGAACGTGGCCGATTGCGTGACGGCTCCAGGCGTTGGTTAAGGCCACGTCGTTACCGGGGTTGGCGTACCAGACGACGCTGTCGGACCCTTCGCCGCTGGCGAGGGAGACGAAATCGATACTGCCGTCGCCGTCCATGTCGATCGGAATGACCTGGTTGGCCCCCTTGCGGCTCGAGGTGGCGACGTCGACACGGGTCCAGTTGGCGCCGTCGACGGCACCGGCTGGCGGTTTCAGGAGACTGATGCGATTGGCGTCACCGGCCTGGCAGGCAACGAGCTCGAGCCGGCCGTCACCGTCGACGTCGGCCAGCTGGATGTCGGTCCAGGGGTCGGTGCCTTCGGCGGAGGCGATCAGGGAGGTGTTCCAGTTGCTGAGAGCGCCGGGGTTGGAACCGGTCTGGCGCAGGTAGAGGATATGGCCTTCATCGGTGCCGACAAGGATGTCATACCGGCCGTCGCCGCTGATATCGGCCACAGCGACGCAGCGGGCACCGGCAGCCAGATCGCCGCTGACGATCGTGGTGGTATTCCAGCCGATCTGCCCGGCGGCCTGGTCCTGGAGGTGCAGGCGAACCTGGCCGTCCGCGTCCCATGCACTGACGATGTCGTATTTGTTGTCGCCACTGAAGTCAGCCAGGGCGATGCTGGAGGCGCCGCCAACGGTGGCAGAGTCGACTGTGATGCGGGTAAAGTTGCCGGAGCCGACGGTGACGGGGCAGCTGCTCATGCCGGCTGCAAGGCACGCCGAAGTCAACAGGGCCGCGGAGAGCAAGAGTTTTCGACGCAAGAGGTTCGTCAGGAACATGAGAGGCTCCTTTTTTGCGCAATTTCAGCCCGGCAGTATACGCCGTCGCACTAGTAGTTTCGACAGACGCGGGCCGACGGCTACAGGGAATCATCGGTCGGATCGCGGCCACGCCGTATAGCGATTCCGGGCAGCACGGGGCGACCTTTCAGTATTTCGGATGTCCGGTGCGACACAGCAGATGCGAATGCTTTTGCAGGTCTAATGCACACACGATCCAGGCGTAGGGTACTGGCAATCGGAGAGACGCCGCCCGCAAGCGGGCAGGCTAAAGGGGGACAAAACCCGCGGCCTGGACGGCTTCGCCTGCGCTGATTGTGCTCGCCCGGAATCAGGCGATAGGGATACACGGTATCTGCAATGGCGGTGCGTTAAACACCCAACGCAGCGAACGGATACCCTCGCTTACGCTTCGGGCTCGTTAGAAGGAATCTACTGGAGTTTGACCTCCCAGGCGGCATAGAGCGTCTGGATCTCCCGCTCGATGTGGCTGCACTGGACCTGCAAGTCCTTCAACTTGGCGGGATTCGAGGCGACGCTCGGCTGGCCGAACTTCTGCTGAAGATCGGCAAGCTGCTGCTCCAACTTGTGAATCCGCTTTTCGATCTGGTCGGCGTCAAGTTTCTGTAATTCGTAAGGGATCTGCACCTTGGGACCTGGCGCGGCCTGGCGCGGTTTGCTCCCAGCGCTGCCGGCCTTTTGCTGCTGACGTGACTTGGACTTCTGCTTCTGCTTGCCGCCGGGTCGCTGATGCGAATAGTGCTGCACCTGGCTCGACTGGCCACGGACCTGGATCTGGCTGCCGAAGGCAACCTTCGTCGGGCCCTTTTTGACCCGGTCGAGATAGGCGGTGTAGTTGCCCTGCTGGAGGATGTATTTGCCGTTGTGGTCGAGGGCGAGGATGCGCGTGGCGACCTTGTCGAGAAGGTAGCGGTCGTGGGTGACCAGGACGATCGTGCCGCCGAACTGGTTCAGGGCGACTTCGAGGGCCTCGCGGGCGGCGATGTCCAGGTGGTTGGTCGGTTCGTCGAGCAGGAGCAATTCGGGCTCGGACCAGATGCGCTTGGCAAGCAGCAGCCGGCTGCGCTCGCCGCCGGACAGGCCGGCGATTGGCTTGAAGACGTCGTCGCCGCGGAATCCAAACGGGGCGAGATAGTTGCGAACTTCGCCCTGACTGGCCATGGGCCGGTGTTCCCACATTTCCTGGATGATCTGGTTGTCGTCGTCCAGGTCGCTCTGTTCCTGGTCGTAGTAGGCGGTGCTGTCCTGCTTGTAGATCTTCACGTCGCCGGCGTCCTGCTGGACCCTGCCGACGGTGATCTTCAACAACGTAGTCTTGCCGACCCCGTTGGGGCCCAGGATGCCGAGGCGATCGCCGACGTTGACATCGAAGGAGACGTCCTTGAGCAGGACCTTGCCATTATAAGCCTTACTGATGTCGGTGTAGCGAACAGCGAGGTCGCCTGCCGAGGCCTTCTTCGTCAGGTTGAACTTCACCACGGCCGGGCCGTCGGGACGCTGGCCGACGTATTCGTCGGACTCCTGGAGCTTCTCGATCATCTTAAGCCGGCCGGCGGCCTGGCGGGCGCGTTTCTTGTCGGCCTTGACGCGTTCGACATATTCTAATTGCTTGCGAATGAAGTCCTGTTGGCGCTCATAGGCCTGGACCTCGGCTTCGCGCTGGGCGGTGCGCTGCTGGGCGTAGGCCGTGTAGTTGCCGGGGAACTGGCGGAGGCGGCCCTTGTCGAGTTCGACGATCTTCTTGACGACCTTGTCGAGGAAGTAGCGGTCGTGGCTGACGGTGATGACCGTGCCGTTGAACGTGGCCAGATAATCTTCCAGCCAGGCAACCCCTTCGAGGTCGAGATGGTTGGTCGGTTCGTCCAGCAGCAGCAGGTCAGGCTGTTCGAGCAGGACCTTGGCCAGGGCCGCGCGGCACTTCTGGCCGCCCGAGAGCGTGTGGACCGACTGGTGGTACTGGGCCGGGCTGAAGCCGACGCCAGCCAGGGTCTCGCCCAGGCGGGACTCGCAGCGGTAGCCGTCGGAGGCCTCGAAGGCCTTCATGAGTTCCTCGTACTTGTCGACCCATTTGGCCTCTTCGGCCGTGCCGTGGAATTCGGAGATCTTGTGAGCGGCCTCTTCCATATCGTGCTGGAGTTTGACGACGTTGGTAAAGACGCTGGCCACGGCGTCTTCGAGGGGCTGGTCGCTGTCGAACTCGGGCTCCTGGGGGAGGTAGGAGATCCGTTCGCCGCTGCGCCGGGCCACTTGGCCGGCATCAGGTTCGAGCAGGCCCGCCAGGATATGGAGCAGGGTCGTCTTGCCGGAGCCGTTTCCGCCGACCAGGCCGATGCGATCACCGGGAAAGACCTGGAGGTTAACCCCGTCGAGGACAAACTGGGTCCCGTAATTCTTTTGGACGTCTATGCAGGTGACTAAGGACATATCTGGTTGACTACCTTGTTATACCGCCAAGGCCAATAGGGGCGGTGGCTGGCAACACCGCGGTAAGCATCGCTGGCATTGCATCAGCCGTACCCGTGCCCAAAGGCCATCGGAAATCCGAAAGACGATTAGTATATACCAGAACGGTCCGGGAATGAATATGATTTTCGTACTGCAAAGGCCCGGGCTATAAGAGCCACGATGTGGGTCCCGATAGGGGGGACAGATCGCGTGCATGTTTTCTTTGCCCGGGTGGCTTCCAGGCGGTATATTCCTGGCATGTCTCAGACTCATACGAGTGCAAGTAGCCGATTTGCGGACAGTTTCGCCATCTGGGCGGGCACAAGGGTGCATTCGGGTTCTGGAAGGCACGGGTGGCAATGTATGCGATCCTCCGCGCAATGGGAGTCAAGGAGGACGATGAGGTCATCCTGCCCGGATATACGTGCGTGATGGATATCAACCCGATCAAGTATCTCGGGGCTCGGCCGGCGTACGTGGATATCGAGCCGAATACCTATAACATCGACGCAAACCTGCTGGAGAAGGCCATCACGCCGCGAACCAAGGTGATCGTGGCGCAGCACACGTATGGCTATCCTTGCGAGATGGACGCGGTCCTGGCAATCGCCAATCGTCATGGGATTCCCGTGGTTGAGGACTGCTGCCACGCCCTTGGCTCGACCTACAAGGGCAAGATGTGCGGCCGGTTCGGCGTAGCCACGTACTGGTCATTCCAATGGAACAAGCCGTTCACTACGGGCCTTGGCGGGATGGCCACGGTGAATGATGAGGAGCTGGCGTGCAAGGTGTCCGATCTTTGCGAGCAGCACCTGCAAAACCCGTCCGCCAAGGCGGCGTGGGTGCTAGCCGCAGAACGGGCGGTATACCGCACTGTGATCTATCCAAGGACGACCGCCTTGGCGACGAATCTATTCCGATGGCTGACGAAGAAGGGCCTGATCGTCGGCAGTTCGTCGATGGCGGAGTTCACGCCGGTCATGGCTGAGGACTTCCTGACGGGGATGAGCGGAGGACAGGGACGGTCAGGCCTGCGGCAGATGAGGAGGATCGAAAAGAATATCGCTCATCGACGACGCATGGCCGGACTGTACGACCAGTCTGCTGCGCGAGGCGGAGTGGCCCGTACCGGCAGTACCGGACTACATGGATCCGGTCTTGGTCCGTTACCCGGTACGCGTAGCGGACAAGGCACGGGCCATCGAAGAGGCCCCGAAGAAGCTCGTGGAGATTGGCACATGGTTTGAGTGCCCTCTGCATCCGATCGAGACGCCGCTGGGCCTGTATGACTACTGCACGGGGATGTGCCCGGAGGCAGAACGGGCATGTCGAGACGTAGTGAACTTGCCGACGCACGCACGTGCATCAGCGAAGACAGCCCGGGCGAGCGTGACATTTGTGCGCGGGATTGGCCCGCGCAAGCAACCGTGAGATGCCCACGTACGGTCTTACCCGTCCACAACCTGGTCGCCCGTCTTCTGCGGTAGAGCAAAAGGCACCGTGTCCAGTGCCGGGCGGAAGGCCGGATCCTCCAGTCTGTCGTAACCAGTCCCCGATGATTGCACACCAGCTGAAATGAGCCTTTACGTAGCAGCGACCTTTGCGACCAAGTTCTTCTGCCTCTTGAGGCTGAGCAGCCAAGGTCCTTACGGCATCGGCCATGGCTACAGGATCCTCCGGCGCCACTGTCAGGCCACAACCGGCTCGCTCTACGAGTTGCGCCCCCTCGCCCTTTCCGCCGTAGACCACTGGTTTTCCGCAGGCCATTGCGGCGAACACCTTGACCGGACGGGCCCCCTCAAAGAGCCGCGCATTGCGAAGGGTCGATAACCCGGCATAGGACACGGAGTAGAGCCTCGCCACTGTTTCTGGCGGCGCCGGATCAAGGAAGGTTACGTTCCGCAATACCATCTTTCGAGCCAGTTGCACGAGTTTGGGCTTCTCGGAGCCGTCGCCGACAAAGACAAACTGAACAGGCTCGTCCGCCAGAATCCTGGCGGCATGCAGGGCTGTCTCGACAGCATGGGCATACCCGTGAGTACCTGCGTATAGGAATACCTTTCGAAGATGTACGTTCAGCCGGGATGCCCAGGCCTCATCCGGGGGCAACGGGCGGAAGAGGTCGGTATCCACGCCGTTCGGCAAGAACAGGAGCTTCTCGCGGGGCACGTGCTTTTTGTCAGCCAAGACCCTCGCCACGCCGTCGGTAACGGCATTGACATAGAGACTGTGGCGGTAACACCATTGCTCCAACCAACCTGCGAAACGCAGCATTGCGCCGTCGTTCATGATGCCCATGTCTCGAATGGCGTCCACCCACAGGTCGGCCACGTTGTAGATCAGCGGAACACCCCAGCGTTTTGCCGCCAACCATCCAGACACACCAAGGAACAGCGGAGGCGACTCCACAAAAACATGATCGGGCCGGCGCGAACAGGCCAGACCAAGCAGGCTGGTTACGGCAAAGGAACCGTAGTTAAGCATGCGCTTGATGCCGCGCCCCATCGATGGATATAGCCACACGCGCCGCACGGGCACGCCTCCGTACTCCTCGCGAATGTAGTAGCGGTTCCTATAAGCCCGCTGGATGCGGCCGGTAGGGTGGTTCGGCATGGCGGTCACGACCTCGACCTCATGCCCCCGGCGAGCAAGCTCCCGGACCATCGAGGCCAGTCGTACTTGCGGTGCGCCTATCTCCGGCGGGAAGTATTGGGTCAATATCAGAAAACGCATGGTCCAGGCAATCCAATCTCCGCATCGGAACGGCATCCACCACTGGGTACGCCTGCCGATGGGACACTTAGTCCACACCTAAGGAGGCCGCCACAGATTGGGCAGCTTTGGCCGCAAATATCGCATACAAACGGCCGCGCCACAAGGACACCCGCCGAGACGCAATGGGTATCTTCGGTGGGTGAGGCCCGTCTGAACGTTAGAGGTCAAGGGGCTGCGTTACACGCAGACTGCCTGATTGAGAGCGTTTTTTGTACCACCATGTGCACCGGCCGCGCGGACCACCTATCGACACCTCTCGTCCACAATCACAGAGAGTCCTTCGGCACCAAGACCGCATTATCGCGCCAGGTTGCGTCCTGTTCTGCTCGAAAGTAGACTGTCGGCTGTTCTTATCGATTGCCAATCCTAAGTTCGAATGTCGCACTGGTCGATAACATGGACGAGCAACGAACGAACCAGGAAGCAAGGCCGTACGCAGATTGTTGGCACGCCCAGAGGAAATATGATGGCTGATCAGATGACCGTCGCCGTCGTGGGAGCCGGGAACTGGGGCAAGAACCTTGTCCGCAATTTCGCGACCATGCCCAAAAGCCGGCTTAAGTACGTCTGTGACTTGAACAAAGAGCTGCTTGCCGGCATCGCCAGGCAGTTTCCTTCTGTCCAGGCTGAGCCTGATCTTAAGAACGTGCTGGCGGACCCGGAGGTCCAGGCCGTGGTCATCGCGACCAAGGCCGCCAGTCATTATGGTGTGGCCAGGCAGTGCCTCGAAGCGGGCAAACATATCTATGTAGAGAAGCCGCTTACGCTTAGCGTAAGCGAGTCGGCGCAGCTGGTCGAACTGGCAGCACAGAACAAGAAGGTGCTGATGGTCGGGCACCTTTTGGAGTATCATCCCGCTGTCCTGAAAGTCAAAGAGATCATCGATAAGGGTGAACTCGGCGACGTCTATTACATTTACACGCAGCGGGTCAATCTGGGCGTGGTGCGTCAGGATGAGAACGCGTGGTGGTCCTTGGCGCCACACGATGTTTCGATCATCTGCTTCTGGATGGGTGGCCAGGAACCGGCGCGTGTAGCGCCCACGGCCAGAGGATCCTCCAGAAGGGTATTGAGGACGTCGTCTTCGCCTCGCTGGAGTTCGCCGACGGACGCATCGCCCATGTCCACGTATCGTGGCTGGACCCGCACAAGATTCGCAAGATGACCGTGGTGGGCTCCAAGAAGATGGCCGTCTTTGACGACATGGACGCCTCCGAGAAGATCCGCCTGTACGACAAAGGCGCCTCCGTAAAGCAGAGTTTTGAGAGTCTATGCGGAGATTATCAGCCTGCGGACGGGGGATATCACGATTCCGCACATCGACAGCTCCGAGCCGCTCAGGCTGGAGTGCCAGCACTTCATCCAGGCCGTGCTGGAAGGAAAGCCGGTCCGCAGCGATGGAGCCGATGGCCTTCGGGTCGTGCGGGTGCTCCAGGCAGGTCAGAAGAGCCTGGAAAGCGGCGGTTGCCCTGTAGAGATCGAAAGATAATCACAAGCCGGCTGCGGCTGTTAATCATAAATGGCCAACGAGAAGTCCGGTAGAAGCAAGGCGGTATTGAGGAAGTCCCCATGGCAGAGAAGGAATATTACGCGCACCCGACAGCGGTTATTGATGAGCCATCCACAATTGGCAAGGGCACGAAGATCTGGCACTTCTGCCACGTGATGAAGGGCGCCGTCATCGGTGACGTGTGCAGTCTCGGCCAGAACGTCTATGTCGGCAGCCGAGTGAAGATCGGGCGCAACTGCAAGATCCAGAATAACGTCAGCCTGTACGACTGTGTCGAGTTGGAAGACGACGTGTTCTGCGGGCCAAGCATGGTCTTTACGAACGTGATCAACCCCCGGTCGCACGTTTCACGCAAAGACGAGTACAAAACGACCCTGGTCAAGCAGGGGGCCTCGATCGGGGCGAATGCAACCGTCGTCTGTGGCACGACGATCGGGGCTATGCCTTCGTCGGAGCCGGAGCGGTTGTAACCAAGGATGTGCCGGAATACGCCTTGGCCGTTGGCGTGCCGGCTCGGGTGGTCGGATGGATGAGCAAGACCGGTGCAAAACTGAGTTTTGACGGCGACGGCGTCGCCAAGTGCCCGGATACCGGTGAAGTCTATAGGAAGGTGAGCTCCTGCAAGGTGATCGCCGCCGCTGATGAGGAGGCCGTTAAGTGAGTCAGGCAACGACCAAACCGCCGGCAAAAGTTCCTTTGCTGGACCTGAGCCTCCAGAACGGCCCGCTAGGCGAGCCGATCCGCAAGGCTATGGACGAGGTCCTCGCCTCGAACTATTTCATCATGGGCCCCCAAGTTGCGGCCTTCGAGAAACAGGCGGCTGAATACCTGCAAGTCAAGCATGCGGTCGGTGTCTCCAGTGGTACGGATGCGCTGGTCGCCGCTCTGATGGCAATAGGGATCGGCCCGGGTGACGAAGTAATCACCACACCGTTCACGTTCTTTGCGACGGTCGGATCGATCGCCCGGCTGCATGCCAAACCCGTTTTCGTCGATATTGAACGTGACACCTTCAACATCGACCCGAATCTGCTTGAAAAGGCCGTCACCCCCAAGACGCGGGCAATCATTCCCGTGCACCTTTTCGGGCAAAGCGCGGAGATGGACCCGATTGTTGAGGTTGCACGCAAGCACAACCTAAAGATCGTCGAGGACGCAGCACAGGCCATCGGCAGTAAGTACAAGGGGCGTAAGGTCGGCAGCATCGGTGATGTCGGCTGTTTCAGCTTCTTCCCGTCCAAGAACCTCGGTTGTTTCGGCGACGGCGGCCTGCTAACAACGAATGACGACAGCCTGGCCGAGATGTGCCGACTGATGCGGGCGCACGGATCCAAGCCGAAGTATTACCACAAGCACGTCGGCGGAAACTTCAGGCTGGACACGCTGCAGGCAGCGATCCTGTCGGTGAAGCTGCCGCACCTGGAGACTTGGCATGCCGGCCGTCGCAAGAATGCAGCGTGGTATAATGAACATCTGGCGGGACTGCCAATCGTCCTGCCGACCGTCCGATCGTACAACGAGAGCATCTATAACCAGTACACGATCCGCGTACCTGATGGCAAGCGCGACGCACTGCGCAAGCATCTGGTGGAAGCGGGAGTAGGCACGGAGATCTACTACCCGGTGCCCATGCATGTCCAGGAATGCTTCGCATACCTCGGTTACAAAGAAGGAGACATGCCAGAATCCGAGGCTGCAGCCCGCGAAGTCGTCTCCATCCCGATCTTCCCGGAGGCTGACGGCCGCTCAGATGCAGTACGTAGCGGACGCAATCAAAGGCTTCTACAACAAGTAACGCGGGTCGCCGGTGCTGACCGCGTCGTACGCGACCTAAACAACCATACAAGCAGACTCTGAAGAACCGCCCCAGGGATACCCCTGGGGCTTTGTCTTTCAGCGGCCAGCAGACTCAGTGGGCTCTTTCTTTGGGTCAGACGTGCCGTCCCTCCGATCAACGTAACACAGATGGGTCCAACGGGCCTCCAGGTCACCCTCTGCGGCAGGATCGCCGTTTCGTCGATGGCTATTGACAGCATCAAGGAGCAGCCGCTCAAACCGCTCAGCCATGGAGCGCCGGTCAAAGATGCTGGCGGCCAGATGCCGGGCCTCCTGGCCCATTCGGGCAACCAGGCCCGGATCTCCGGCAAGACAGGCCACAGCAGATGCTAGCGCCTGCGGATCCGAGTGCGCCACGCTCATGCCGCAACGGGCATTGGCCACTACGCTGGCCGCGTCGCTCGGAAAGTTCACCAGGATGGGCTTGCCTGCCGCCAAATACTCGAAGAACTTATTTGGCAAAGCCGGAGCCGTAGCCCGATTAACACCCAGACACAGGATGCAGGCGTCAACCTCCGCCAGGATCGCTCCCAGTTCCTGCCGACTGACGGGGGGGAGAAATCGCACGTTCCGCAGTTGCTCGCGCTCGGCGCGTGCCATCAGTCGAGGCTTCTGCCGACCGTCCCCGACCAGCAGGAATTCGATATCAGGGCGGTTCCGCAACAGCGCCGCGGCATCCAGGACGCGATCCAACTCGTTCGCCAGCCCATGGGCGCCACTGTACGCGATCCAGCACTTGTCTGCACCGTTCAGTCTGGTACGCCAGACTCCCTTACTCTCATATAGAATGTCCAGATCCGAACCGATAGGAATAACGGAGATCTTGCCAGCCGCAGCGGCATTCTCCTCCAGAAACGCTTTCATCGTCGGCGAGATCACGACGACGCGCTCTGCCCGGCGGTAGCAAAGATCCGCGAACCTGCTTAGCAGCCACGTCGGCAGCGAACCGGCTTTCAGTACACCCAGCGCCACCGCCGCCTCCGGCCATATGTCCCGCACCTCGAACACGAACGGCCGACGACGCAAGCGAGAGACCAGCATGCCCGGCAGCCCCACCGTCAGCGGCGTGCTGGTCGCAAAAACCACATCGGGAACGGGCAATCGCCAGCCTAGCCATGTTGCGTACAATACAAACCTGGCAAATACCCACGCACGCCCCGCAACACCCTGGTAGTTACTGTATCGCAGATTGACAATATACACATCGATTCCATCGATGACCTGGTGCTCCCACCGGCGCGACGGATTCCGCATGCCCACACCGCCACGGTCATAGCTGCCGCACAGCATGGACACCTTGTGCCCCTGCCGGACCAGGTAGCGCGAAAACTCGTAGGATCGAGTTCCGGCCGAGCCCGCCCGCGTAGTGAAATGCTGATGGATGTACAGGACGTGCATTGCCGGTTTATGCTTCCTTCTCAGCCAGGATTGAAGTGATTCGTTGCGTCGCCCGCCCATTACCGTAAAGGTCCACTTCTCTTCCGTGGCTGTCCAGACGCGCTTTGACTCCTTCGATGATTGCGTCAGCCGAGCACGGCGGCACCACCGTATTCCAGCCCGCCTCGACCAGTTCGGTCCATTCCGTCTCCGTCCGTAAGGTCACGCAAGGCACACGACAGAAGAATGCCTCCTTCTGGACGCCTCCAGAGTCCGTGGCGATCAGCCGGGCGTTTCGCTCGAGCGAGAGCATGTCGAGATAGCCAACAGGCTCAATCAGGCGGACTTTCGCCGCCACGTCCTCCAGCAGCCCGATCCGCTCCAACGCCTTTCTCGTCCGCGGATGCAGGGGGAGCACGACGACCGGCCCGGCGGCTACGAGGCCCGTCACGATTGCCCGAAGGATTTCCGCATCGTCAGTGCTCTCTGCCCGATGCACCGTTGCCAGAATATATTCGCCGGGACGCAGGCCCAGTTGATCGAGAATGCAACTCGCCCGCTGGGCTTTGGCACCAAAGTGCAGGGCCGCGTCATACATCACATCCCCGACAAGGTGTGCCTTCCCGGCGCCAATACCCTCGTTGCGCAGATGTGCCATGGCCGCTTCGGTTGGAGCAAACAAAAGGTCCGCCACGTGGTCCGTAAGGATGCGATTGATCTCTTCCGGCATGCGTCGATTGAACGAACGCAACCCCGCCTCGACATGCGCTACGGGTATGTGCAGTTTCACGGACGCCAAGGCACCGGCCAGCGTCGAGTTCGTATCCCCGTAGACAAGTACTCGATCCGGCTTCTCGCGGAGCAGCACCTCATCCATCGCCTGCAACATCAGCCCGGTCTGGACGCCATGCGTGCCGCCGCCGATACCCAGATGGTAGTCAGGCGGCGACATCTCCAGCTCATCGAAGAACACGTCCGACATGTTATGGTCGTAGTGTTGGCCCGTGTGGACGAATACCTCGTTCACGCATCCAATCTGCCGCAGGCCGCGTGACACAATCGCCGCTTTAATAAACTGAGGACGTGCGCCCGCTACCGTAACAATCTTCAATGGCTGGCCTCCAAGATAAAGGACGATGTCTTGAACAACACCGCATTTGCTACATACCGAGGATTTTAACTGACCTCGCCAGCACTGTCATCCTCAGCCATCGGTGACAATGACACAGACACACGCCGCCTGCGCATGGCAATCCTCCATCTCCTCAATGTGCAACCTAAGACTTTCGAGGCGAAGTGCTTTGGCTGAAGCCGCTGTACCCGTCAGCCTCAGGGACTTGGCTGCGATATGCTCCGCAGCAAGGTCCAATGGGGTGCTCCGGCAAAGCCCCAGTTCGGAAAATGCGTCATCCTGCAGCCGAATGACGTCAGCTCGAACCCGGGATCAGCGTCGATAACCAAGGCCGTGCCACCAGCCTCCTGACGCGTCGCTAACACCTCAGCTGCTTGGCGTACTTGGGCGTCATAGTCAATGAGTATCACATCACCGGGTTTGACCGCGTCCGCCGGGAGATCGACGGTTAACGCATTGACTGGGTCACCCAACTCCTTGCGCAACACAGCAAGTACGGTGCCGCCTGATCGTGGAGCGGTCATGGACGGTGATCCGGCCGTCTCCAGAAATGCCCCATCAACCAGGACCCGGTGAGCCGCATTCGAGTCTTGGATTCGGAGAAAGCCGAAATGTCCGGTGAAGTCTGACGGGCCCACACGCGGTCGTAACGGATGCCGTACTCGTTGAGGCCGTCCCGCAAAGTACGATATCACTGGTCCGCCCATCGATGTCGACCTGAACACCCACAACATCCTGTCCCTGCGGATCAGTCAGCAGGTGAACCCCAGCCAGACCGCCGCTTCCCCTGCCCGTTTCATG
This sequence comes from uncultured Planctomycetota bacterium, assembly GCA_963787325.1. Lineage (GTDB taxonomy): Bacteria > Planctomycetota > Phycisphaerae > UBA1845 > JANYLN01 > CAWBCK01. Next base: position 1,468,893 of record CAWBCK010000005.1, on the reverse strand, counting down.
TACAGATACAAAAGTGCTCCGACCAGCAACGTGCCGCCACATCCATGCGGGTGCGGTCCCGCTACGGCGGCCGGCAGGCGACAGGACGCTATGGATCTGGGAATCAAGCGGCGACAGCAGATAGCCTGCGGCTGAAAGTGCCATCCGGGTAGCTGAAGCCAACATGCGTCCCCTCCTGAAGGTTAGCCCACCCGGTATCTTTCAGATACGTGGACGAGGTACCACTCTCCGGCACCAGCTGCACGTTGCTCGTGGCGGTATAATCCATCTCTCGGGTACCGTAGAGCATCCAGTCATGCTGTGAACCCCCTGCCACCCGAAATACATCCACTACATAGCTATTGCCCGATCCCGTATTCACAAGCACCAGCATCCGTCGGTAGGTGGAGGCCTTGGCGGAATAGGCGCTGGCCTTCCGCCTCAACGACTTTGACGACCGAATCGGAGGTGCTGTACAGCAGCAGCCGGCCATTGTTGAGAGAGTTGCCTTCCCCCTCATTACGATAATCCCAGGTAAGAGGCATCCCGGGCACCTGGTCAATCGCGCTCAGTGGATGGGCCGGCCCGTTGAACCTGGAGTTCTGATCGGTTTCGTCGATAACGACCGTGTTGTGTGCAGCGGTCGCCCTGACCCATTGCTCCGGACATCCGGCCGCCGCACGGTACGTAGTCTCGCTGAACATCTCTCGGCCTTCTGCGAACAGTGTCATGTTAAGACAGTCGTAGTGCTCGTGCCCGTCCGTGCCGCCAAAGTCCAGATGCAGCTCCACGGGACCGTCGGCAGAGGATCCGGCCAGCGCAGCGTGCCCCGCGCAGCCGAGCAGTCGCGACGCCGAGCTCGAAGGCCGATCGTCGACGCTGGCTGTCATGTCCCAAGGTGAATCATTACGAGCCAGGTATCTGCCATCAGGCAGCACCATGTCCGTAAGCGCTCCGTTCACCCGTCGTGAATGCTCGGCAAAACCTGCCAACCAGGCAGGATCATACACCGATGCCATCGTGTGCTCCGCCAGCCACTGCTCCCCGGCACTGCGGACCTCCAGCAATCGGGGAATCCGTATGGTTAGAAGGTTCCGCAGAGTCAGGTGATACGCCGGCGTACCCTCGTGCCACAGACCATCCGCATAGAAACCAACCTTCATAAGCCGCTCGTACCACTGCCGGGCATACATAAACCAGTCCGGATCGTTGAAGATCAGCGCACATACTTGAACAGGTCGGATATCGGATACCCGTCCATGTTGCCGTAAGACGGTTGAAACCTCAGCACGTTCCGGACGATGAAGCCGAACAACCGGCTCCGCACGTCATCGGCCTCGGCGGCTGGCAAGACTTCAGTATCGGCGATCAGGTCATAGGCCTGTGGCAGCGGCATCGTCTCCTGCAGATCCAGGTAGTACCAGTCGCTCCATAGACCGGCCGCATCCCAGTGTGTCAGATACGTATCATCGTTCTGGCTGTAGCGAGTACCATCCCGATCCACGATCGGCCAGGAAGGTATGACATCCGCCAGTCGCTTGAGAATTGACGCCGCCATCCGTCCGCTGTCGACCTTCCCATTCAGGTGGTAATCGAGTGCCAGCACGTAGGCGGCATCTCTTGCCAACAGAATGCCCGGGTCCTTCCTCCCTTGCGTCGAGATGCCGGACAGCACCGTAGCCTGCCGCGCCAGCAGCCACTGGGACGCAGAACGGACCCAACCCGCCGCGTAGCCTCTGTACTGCTGGGCCCTTTCCGGCGGCGAAGCCATCTCACTCAGCGCCAAGGCCGAACGAAGTGCCGACCATGCGGTCGTATCTCGCAACGCGCCAAACCAGAGACCTGCGCCTGAGGCGTCTATCGGCCCGATCTCATCGAGGCCGGCCTTCGCCAGGCTCACCAGGCTGTTGGTGTCATACAGTACCTCCGCGGCGAAAGGCATTACGGGCCGCGGCGGCCGGTCACCAACCGAAGCACTGGCCGGGTCTGTATCTACCGTCACCGTTGTCGTACCGGTCTGCTGCCAGCCGGCATCTGTCTGCACAGTCACGCCTACCTGGTATGAACCGGGACTGAGAAACTGGTATACGAGATACTGGTGACTGCCAGGAACCTGTTGGCCGTCAACCGTCCACTGATACGCCGCCACCTGCTGGCCCCAGGGAAGACTGAACTGCGCACTCAGTGAAGCATTGAGCGGCGCGGCGCCGCGCTCAGGTTGAGCAGTAAGGTCCACAAGGAATTGCTGCGGTTGCACCTCAGCCTGAGCCGACATCGGCGCGCCGTTGCCGGCTTGACAGGTGGCGACAACCAGATATCTGCCTGAACAAAGGTATGCGTGAGAAACATCGCTGCCTTGGGCGTGCTGACCGTCACCAAAATCCCACGAAACACTTGCCGAGATTGCCGCACCATCGCCGATCGCCCTGAGGTGAACCTTCAGGGGATTACCTTCGTCCTCCACTCTCGCCAGAATCGACAGGTCAGACTGAGAGCCTCGATGCCGGAATATCGGGAGTCCCCGAAGTCGACTGCGTCTCCGATGATGGCTCGTTCGTTTCCGGAGCCGTCTCAGTAGCACCGAGCACTATCGTCTGGTCAGGAATAGCCGGAAGCAGATTGTTCGTGAGGGAACTCAGCGAGGGCGCCTCGCCACATTGGCCAGCATAGCCGCCCGCGAGTATGGATACGGCTATCAGGCTGCAGCCGGCCCTGCCGATGCGAGATCGCATATGAGCAACACTCCTTCCGTTGCGTCTTACCAGGGAGAGAGCCATCCTCATCTCACTCCACCCGCCACCTGCAATAACCTACGATATACTGCCTATATTGCCACAATTACCCTGTTTAACTCGCGAGACACGAAGGCCTTGAGTCAGGGTCCATTATTCCTCCAACAGATCACGGGATTTCCGTCGTGGATGACGCAGTGGGCCAAGGGATATGCGCAAGGGCATTACGGTCGATATGATCCGCCCATTCGGCCCCGCCGTCGATGACCGATAACTGTTCGGCTCGTTACCAAACAGTGAAACGCCAGCCAAATCGCCTGCGGCTGGGCAACCCCGCGTTTACAGCAGAAGATGGAAGAAGAGCGGTGCAGGCGTCAGGCAAGCCTCAAGCAGAACTGCATTGACCAGCGGGCGGCTCGGTGTCGAGCCAGCCAGTCACCAGAAAGACGCCATCCGGAGTCAGGCACCGAACGGATGGCGATGTCGAGTCCAGTACCGATGGAGGGACCATGCCGCGTCAGCTCCACGGGCTGACCACTTTGACTACCCGGTACTTAGGCACACACCTGCCTCCCCAGCCGCGAAAGAAACGCTCGACGCCCGGCAGGATCGAACCTTCGAAATCGAACGTCAGCCCCGATTCGTGAGACTCCCGTATCATGCGATCAATAAGGGCACGACTCCACAGGTTGAGGGGGCCATGCCGCGCGTCCTTGCGAATCCCACTGGCCAGGTAATAACTGCACTGGCGGTCGAGCAGCAGGAGCGTTGCGCAAACCGGCCGGCCATCTGCCTCTCTTGCAACGTAGATGGTTCCAGCGTCATGGCATACTACAGACTGCCACCACCGTTCCAGGCTCTCTCTATTGCTGCGAAGTTTGAACTCCTTGGTCTCGAAAGTGTCCGAGAAAAGCTCGTACGCTTCGTCAAACTCCGAAGTCTGTTCGATGCGCCCGCCGGTCTGCTCGATAAGATCCCACGCCTTCCTCAAATCGCGTCGGTGGCTCGAACTCATGGATGACGCCCACTGCTGGGCTTCAGTGACAGGCACCTGATATGTGTAGCCCACCAAAGTATCAAAGCCGTTCCAGAGAAAAGGCATCACATCCGTCACTTCCGGTGGCATGATATAGTCATACATGCCAAACCGAGGACTCGCTGCCAGAACACGCAATAGCCGCGCCCTCTCCTCAGAGCGTCTTTCCACCGGCACCTTCTTGCTGCTGGCACGCACAAGCGGACCGTTGTAGGCCGTCCATGGCGGGCGGCGCACTGCCGAGGCCCAGAAAACGCGACGGCGTAACTGCCGTACCTCCTTCGATAACACCTTTCGAATCGCGGAGCACAAAGATCTTCGTATCCAGACCCCAGCCGCGCAGATACCAGCTCGTATGGAAGATGGTTCCCCCTGCGGCAGCCTGCACGAAGGCATCCCACTCCGCGTAATGGTCCTCGCCCAGCAACTCCATTGCGTCCGGTTTCATCCTTCGCACCTGGTCACCTCTGTGGATCCGACGCCGCCATTTCTCTTCCCAGAATCGCACCGCGATCAGTCAGCCACCGCAGCAACTTCGCATATTTCCGGATCCTCTCGATTTGCCCCACAAAGTAGTCGATGTGAAACAGGATCGCCACGCAGCCCCCCGTTGCACCGGCGGTCTCAAGTCTTTCATAGAGCTCGTGCCACTCCTGCTCTTCGGACCCGCGCATCACACTGTCCATGAAGATCAGCGGCACCTCCAGGACTCTTGAAGGCCGATCCGCCTGCCAGTCCCACAGCCGGTAAGCATGCGCCATGCCCGCACGAAAGGCATTGACGTCGGTAAACCCACAGGACGAATCTACGCCAATGCCGGCCTTGGCAAGGGCCGACGGACTGTTGACCGCGTCCCACACCAGGTAGTGGTTGCGATGGCAAAGGATGGCTTGACGGGCAGCCGCGGAAAGACGCTCGCATTGACGGTCGTAGTCGTCGCGCGCCAGACTGTAGGCGCAGCCGTGTAGCCCCGGCTGGTGCCCATACCGTCGGACCAGATCCAATATCCGCCGGAACCGTCCGCGACAACCAGCCCGTGAGCCATAGCGACGCCAGCTGTACGGACCGCTCATGAAGAAGTACGTCGCCACGGCCCCGGCATCCCGTTCCACTCGCATGACCTGTTCGAACAGATCCGTAAATCGGGAGGCGTGCCGAACCCACCGAGACAGATCCTGAGCGGGCACAATGGATCCCCGCCTCAGCCCCATGCCCGACCTCGCCAGTCGGCCAACCATGCCCATTGGCTCAAGAGGGTGGACACGATCAACGTCGTGCGTGCAATGCACGACCAGGCGTCTGGACGGCTGTGCCCAATCGGGCCGGATCGCAGCCAGCTCGCTTGCCAGTTGGCAGATCCACTCGCTCAGGACAGGTCGGGTACACTTCAGGCCAAGCGCCGCAGCCGTGACACGACCCAGGCGGTCATGCTGTACTCCTTGCTCGCGCTGGCCCGATAGCATACCGAATGCTTCTCGCAATCGTTCCAGCGGGATCAGGACGAAAGGTTTTCCCCCGCAGTTCTGCCACGACAGCGCAATCTCGTTGTGCGACCCTGTCCCGCCGTCCAGTACGACCAGGCCCAGGGGGGCCAGAAGCGCCTCCAGGGCATACCGCAGACGGTGCCGATCGGCAAGATTCGGCGGCATCGCCGCCATCACCTTCCCTGCGCCTGTTGTTGGATTTGGATCGTGTTGGGACATCTCAGTGAATCATCCGGTCCTAGCCACGTAGCCGAGTTCAGGAGCCTTGCTCATCCAGCAGACTGCTGTACAGCTGCACGAGCCGCGTGGCTTCATGAGCCCAGTTGCAGGTTGTACGGGTAATCGTCCGCCCCGCATCCCCCATCCTCTGACATGCCTGCGGATCTTCCAGCAAACAGAGGATTTGCTCCGCGATCTGGCGAGAATCATACGGATCTGCAAACCGGGCGCAATCAGCAAAGATCTCCTGCCAGTATGGAAAATTGGACATGACCATCGGTATGCCGCAAGTCATGTATTCGAAGGCCTTGACGGGCAGGCTGGTCACATAGTTGCGGATCGGATAGAGCATCGACATGCCGATCGTAGCCTGCTTCGTATACGTATAGACTTCCCTGAGCGGCACCATGCCCCAGTAGTGCGTGTGCCTCCACCCGGGCAGCGCAGACACTGCCTCTCGTATCGCGGATCCGACCACGAACCCAGCAGCCAGAGTTCTGCACGATCCCCGACAATGTCCATGGCCTCGATGGTTTCGCGGGTTCCTCGATGCTCCGAAAGCCCGCCCGTATAGATGATAACCGGCTTCGATGGCGGTGCCGCGGGCACCGGCACGGAATCGATCAGGGGCAGGATTGGATAATTCCGGATGACCGTGTACGGGCGACGATGGGTCGCCTCAAAATACTCGACATAGCCGTCTTCAGCGAGCACGACCTGGTCGAAGGCCGCTGCAGCCCATTTCTCTAACGCATTATAAATCGCCTGGACAGATCGACGCACGAACGCGGGTCGCAACCACTGCTTGTTGGCAATGCTGGGACCGACCAGCTCGTGCATGTCATAGATCACGCGCTTGCCGAGTGCCTTCAGTACCAGGCCCACGAGAACGAGGTCCGGATCATGGAAATGGTAAACATCCGCCCTGGTCCGCAGCGCCGCCCTCAGGATACGCCAGTCCGTACGCGTCATCCTCGAAAATCGACCTGTCGGAACCGGCACGGCCGCGATCCGCACGCCACTGACAAAGTCGTCGGCAGCGTGAGGTGCAATCAGTACAACGTCATAGCCCGCCTCGGCCAAGGCGACAGCCTCTTTATGGAAAATCCGATCATCCAGCGCGCCGTGGCCCGATGTCAGGTGGCAGATCCTCCTGCCACGCTGCAGGCCCGAAACCTGCCGGGCATCTCTTCCTTGGGTCCTGCCGCCTTTCTGATCGACCATGTTTCCCCTCATTATCGCCCAGCCGGACGCGTGCAGCTCTTCATAGCCATCTACCAGGATGCCGTCGGGATCAACGGCCGGGAGTTCACACCGAGATCCTCAACCGATGGGACCGCCCCTTCTCGCCGAGCGATGCCGCAGACCGCAGCCGCAACGCCTGCATAAAGCCACAGATACCGATTGTCCGACATGTCGCCGGACTTCATGGCTTCACATAGGCAGAAAAAGTAAAGTAGGAATGCCAGCATGGCGGCCAGGTGCAGGTGTTCAGGGACGCTCTTGCGCAATCGCCACCCCATCACCCCCGCACCTATAACAAACGCCGAAGACAGCCCCAGCCCTACCAGCCCGCACTCGTACCACATCTCCAACAACAGATTGTGTGGGTAGCCGCGGGCATCGTCGCCACCTATGTCTACCGCGAATGAGCCTGAGCCGTGGCCAAGCATTGAAATCGATGCGTTTCTCAGAACAAAGCGAGCATAGTCCAGCCGAGCCTCCGCCGAAGTGCCGATCTCACCGTGACCCAACAATTCCACCACTCGGTTTGTGTAGCTTCTCGGAGTCAGCGCCAGCGCCAAAGGAATCCCTATGAAACCGAAGACGCACAGCCACATGGCCCATGCCAGCTTCTGCCCTCCCTTCAGCCAGAACGCCATCACAAGAACGCATAGCACCATGCCCACGATCGGACCGCGACTACCCGTATAGAGCACGGCCACGGCACATAGCAACGCAATGCCTGCCAGCATCGGCCACGACAGAATCCCCCAGCGACGCCGCGTCAGGAGAAGAGCTATCGCAATGATGAACCCATACGCCTCGGACTGCGCCACTCCCAGGGGCGATGCATCCATGACGGTAGAGCGCGACGACAGATCGCGGATCAGATTGGTAGTGGTAGGAAAGATAATTCCGAAAGCCGAAACAGCTGCCGCGCCCAGCAACAGCGCCACAAACAGGCGATTGATGTCCTCTCCTCGTGTCAGCAGGGCTATCGGAGAAACGAAGCAGAACACGGTCAGAACGCCAAACCGCCATGCCTTGGCAAAACCATAGGCAGGCGCGGACGTATAAAGCAGCGACCCGAATATCAAAACAGCCATCGCCAGGGTCACCAACATCAGACGCCAGGGCATCTGGGCCCAGAAATCGTGAGTACCCCGTGATGCCCACCGTCCGAGAATCTGCGCCGAGACGATCAGTACGGCCAGCAAAGTCATGTCAAAATGCGCGAAGAACGATACCCGCTCCATCATCCCCATCTTCAGGATTGGCACGAGCGTAAGCAGTACCAACCCCGATTCGGGCCACTTGACAAGCACAATCAAGATGCCCAGAACAACAAACGCCATCAAGATGGTAAATAGAGACATCTATCCTACTCCGGGCCAGCAATCCTGGCTCCTTGTTCGTCGCTTTCCCGGCCAATCACTTCCGGGCCGGCGAGCTCGGTTCGCACAACCTGTCCCTTGCTTGCGACGGCGCCTCGACATGGCCATGCCCGGGCTTTCCGGTCGACGCCCCGTCACGAGGATCGGCACCCTTCCTCGCTCGGTGCCTTCGGACCAGTTCCTCCATTTCGCCGATCTCGACCGCAATGCGCTCGTCCCACGTCCAGATGTGCTTGCGCAAAATCCTGTGCGCCCCTTGCGAGTCGTTCACGCCGAACATCGTCGAGCAACAGGTCGGCCACGATGTCACCTAGTCGCGGCAACTCCTCTTTCTCCAGTAGCACGCCGGTTACGTCGTTGATCATCACGTGCGAAGTGCCGCCGACGTTATAGGCAACCACACAGGTCCCGCTGTGCAGGGCTTCCATGATCGGGTTGCCGAGGTTCGACAGGTCATACACCGTCAAGAACAGATCGGCTGCGTTGTGCAGGTCCTGGACCTGCGCGTGTGGCACAAAGCCGAGGAACTTCACGAACTCCCCGACCCCCAGATCCGCCGCCTGCCGCTCCAGCTTGGGACGCATGGGCCCGTCTCCCGCGATCACGAGCCGCGCGTGCGGACAGCGCCGCACGATCGTAGGCATCGCCCCGATCGATCGGTCCAGCCGCTTCCAGTCATCCAATCGGGATGCCTGAAAGATCATCTTGTCAGAGGGCTGGAGCCCGACAGACCGCTTCAACTCGGCCTTGTCCAGATCTGGCTTGTAGATGCCACCATTGGTGCCGTTCAGCCAGAAGCGGAACTTCTCTTTCGGAAAGCCCATGTATTCGACAACCCTGTCGCCTTCCGTTCCATCATTGTTGATGATCAGCAGATCCAGCGGAAACTTGTAGGTCAGCCACTGCCCCCACATACGCAATCGCTTGTACCACGGCTCATGAAAAAGGTAATGGCTGATCCACGTACCCCAGTAGTGGGCAATGTGCGGAACAGCGTACCGTCGCGACACCAGGTAGCCGGCGGGTACAAACGTCGATGCGTATGAGTAGATCAGGTCCGGCCGTTCCGTTCGGGCAAGCCTGTGCACGGTGCGAAGGCATTTCCAGATGATCACCGCTTGAAGCGGTTTGAACAGCGTCCGCCACAGCCGGCGCGTGCGGCTGGCCATCAGCCACTCAGGCAGTCGTCTGCAGTAGAAATGGATACCGTTGACGGTGAAATCCTTTTCACGCTCGAACTCGCCCACCACGACGACGTGTACCTCGTGCCCCCGCTGGACCAGACGCTCCCAATACAGCGGGACCAGCGGCACCCCCGCCACCTTGCTCCAGTCCTCGCTTTCAAACATCGCTCCGAGACCACTCCAGCGGTGGGTCAGGAAGTACACCGTAAGCGGCTTGCTCGTGCGGCCCTGCGGCAGTGTCTGTGAGTCCATTGGACTGTCACCATTTCCCGTAATAAAACTGAAGCCCGGCGCAGCTCAACCGTAAGCGATTCGCACGGTGGACTTCGCTTGTCATCGCCAGGCCATGACTGAGACCATATGACGGCAAGGCTGTGGTGCTTCCCAATATACACGCCACTGCATCCGTTCGATCCTTCCTCATGCTGGCAATGCACGTCTGTCTCTTCATACCCGCTCCAGGACCCTGCTGGGTGAACGCCGCAAGGCCCCTGTCACGGTCTTGCGGGTCGTGCTGTCCAGCCCCACGCCCAGCGACAGGACAGCAAAGACCAGACCGCACAACGCAACCTCGCCTATTAGACACGGCCAGGTTGTGGCCGGCCATATCCGGCACAGCAACCAGCCTAGCGCACCGATCACGGCCGCAACGAACAGCGGAGCCGCCAGCGGCTCGGTAAGCAACCGCGCAAGGCGCAGCCCCGTCAAACGTGATGTCCAGAATGGCACGACCGCGATGTAGCTGATCGCCACCGGCACGACATATCCCGCCGCCAGCCCTGTCACGCCCCACCGCAGCGCAAACAGAACCGAAAGCCCCAGACCAGCGACCATCCGAAACAGCTGCAGGAACGTAAGGGGCCACAGTACTCGCGAACCGATCAGTGTGGCCTCCGCCGCATAAAAAGCCCACGTTCCGAGCATACCCAGCGTGGTGACCACCAGCACACCATATGCTTGTGACGCGCTTGAACCGACCCAAAGATCCAGTACCGGCCGGCCGAAAGTCAGCAGCATCCCGCCCCCTGCAAAACCAAGCAGCGCACACAGACGTGTACTTCGCATAACCACACTTCTCAACCGGGCCTGATCCTCCGCACCATGAAGAGCACTGGCCATCGGCAGAAACACCTGCCCTGCGCTCGTTACGAACGAGCCCGCCACTCGAACCAGGCGGATACCAATGTAGAGGTACGTAGCCTGCGCCGCGCCAAGCAGCAGCGCTGCCAGGATAGGACCGCTCTCTCGAACGATGCAGGTCACGATCGTCCAGAACACGGAGTGCCCGCCGAAGGAGAATATGTCTTTGAACGACTGCCGACTCACCGAGGAGAGCCTCAGGCGTAAGCTGGGCTCGAGCCGCCGAAGGGCGATCCGATTGAGGATGCACCGCACCGTTGCCTGCGCGAATATACCCGTACCGAGATAGACGAGCGACGGGCCCAACAGCACAAACAACGCGATGACAGTGACCAAACGTACGACCTGACTCACGGCCTCTGCCGCGTTCCCCCAATCGTATCGCTGAAGCCCGATCAGGGCCCCCTGGGTTGGCATGTTCAGCATGTACAGGAACAACGCCCCCGCCACCCACCACAAGGCTCGCGAACATTCGTGGGCCGCCTCGACGGGAATCTTCCTGAATATAGCCGGATAGAACGCGGCCATCACGAGACACAGACCTGCCGCCAGCAGGCCGCTCATCACGTAGACGATCAAGGCCGAATTGTAGACACCGACCATCGCCTGCTTCTCGCCGCGGGCCGACAAGCGAGCAACATAATGCTGGATCGCAACAGACATGCCGCCATCAAGCATCATCAGGTAACTGATGATCGAGACGATGGAGGTCCAGCCGCCATAGTGCACCGCCCCCATCTTTCCCACGGCGTACCCGATCAGCACAAACGTTACGAGGATCGTTACCGCTTGCAGCATCCATTGCGAAGCAATGTTTATCGCTGTACGTTTCGCCGTCAGGGACGTCGCCAAGACTTCAGTACCCCGGATTGTGCCTCGTCGTCGGCATCTTTAGACTGGAGGCGATTTTACTCTTACCACCCTTACGTGTCCAGTTATCGGCAAGGGACGCGATGGTCCCGCTTGAGCACAAGCTGGTGCAGATACAGCACTTCGCGATCGCCCTTCGACAGGGCTCGGCAACTCGGCAGGCATACGCTGTAAACCGGACCACCAACCCCGACCGACACCGAATGGCCGAGAGGTTCCGGCCCGGCAGCATATGCCGCTCAACAGCAGGTGTAATCCATTGAGTTCCAACTTCCTAAGGGCCCGCAACAAGCGTCGATGTCCGGGCTACTCGCCACAACGGCATTGCACTGAAGCCCCAGTTCGGATAATGAGTCATCCGGCAGCCGAAATCGGTCGGCTCCAGCCCTGGATCCTCGTCAACCAGCAAGCGAACGTGTCCCTTGGTCCTCTCTACGCCGCGGACCAAGAACGCCTGCCTCAAAGATTCCGGATAGTCAATGACAATCGTATCGCCGGGAACGATGTTCCCACCAGCTCGGCTCTTCAGCCACCAAGAACGCGTTTTCTGCGTCGCCAGTCTCACGACGAAGCACCCCTCTAACGATGCCCTTGGCAGCTGGAAGCCCATGCAGGGAACGCTTTCCCACCTCTAGATCTCGGCCATCAATCAGGACCATTTTGGAGAGTCCATGCTTGTCGTACGACACGTATCCAAAATGGCCCGTCTGACGAACTGCAGAGCCAGCCCATCGAACGGCTGTCGTCGACTTCTCATCCAGTCCGCACAGCAGGAGATCCTGCCGACCATTCGCGAGCTCCACGGCAACCGCCACTGTATCGGCAAGGCCCGCGCTACCGATGAGCTTCACGTGGCGGATGGCCGACCCGCCTTTGCCGGTCACTTCGTGGACAGCCACGTAAACAGTTGTACGTTTTCTGGACTGCCAATCGATGAAAAGAGCGGTTCCCGAACGCCGAATGGCAGGAGCACGGCCGAACAGTAGATTCGTCTTGGCATCTTTCGAGGGGTCAGGCCATAGGGGCCAGAGACGAGTCTCCAGCCCGTCATGATACCGGAAGCCAATGAAACTTGGTGCCAGTGATACCTGCGTCTGGATATACGGACCGACCTTCTCACGACACACACTGTCCGCCACCTTTGGCACCGGATCGTAATGCTCCTGCAGGGCACCGTGCAGCAGCCAGTCATGCCTCGAACCGCCTTCGACGCGAAACACGTCGAGGACATAGGCTCCGCCGGCGCCATCATCGACCAGCGCAAGTAACCGGCGGTATGTGCTAGCTAACGGCGCGTATGCCGCTGTGCCTTCTGCTTCCATTACCTGTACGGCCGGATCCCTTGCACTGTACAAGAGGAGTCTGCCGTCGTTACAGACTATTGCCCTGCCCCTTGTCGCGATAGCGCCAGGTAGTTCCGACGCCGGGGACGGCGTCATGACGGCCAAGGCAGCGACTTGCAGCCCTGGAAACGCGTATGCTGCTCCTGCTCATCAATAGCCACCGTATTGTGAGCCAGTGTCGACGAAATCCAGTCGCGGCCGTCGGCTCGCACCGGGAGGTGGCCGGTAACCGGTTTCCGAAAGTCAGCTCCCGACCTCGGGCAAAGAGAACCATGTTCAGGCAGTCACGATGTTCGTGGCCGTGGGTGCCAGAATAATGCAGGTGCAACTCCACGGGCCCTACAGAACCTTCGTGGGCCAGGATCGCGTGGCCCATACACCCCAGCAGCCGGGAGCCCCCGAGGGCAGGCCGTTGAGAACCGTAAGCCTGAAAAGGATAGGGAGTGTCATGTACAGCCAGGTACTGGTTGTTAGGCAACCGCAGCTCGGCAAGAGCTCGCAGCATGCGTTTGTGCTGAACGGCGTAACGCGCACTGAGGTCTTGCCCCAGCAATCCTTTGAGCGGCCCGGCAGCCAGCTGTCGCTGCCGATCGGTGCGAATCCGAACGACGTCGGGGATCGTACGAATCAGCGCCAGGTAACGTCACGATGATACGCAGGGCTGCCCTCATGCCAGAAGCCATCCGCGTAGAACCCCACCTTCTGGATCGCGTCATACCACTGGAGGCCGCGTTCAAACCACTCCCGATTGCCGAAAACCATCCCGTACTCAAGCAAGCCCCGTATGAGATGAGGATCAAGATTGCCGTACTCGGGAGTCCACCTCAGCAGATAGTTTACTTCCTGGTCGAACAGACCCCGCCGGATCCTCTCCGCCTTTGTGATGGACAAGGACGGCGTATTGGCAAGCAGGTCATACGCCCGCAATAGCGGACGGGTTTCCTCAAAATCGAGAAAGTACCAGGAGCCTCCAGAGACCCGCGCCGTGCCACTCGCGGTTTATGTACTCCTTGGCATTCTGCTCATAACATTTGCCATCTCGATCGATGATTGGCCACGCCGGGACGACCTCCGACAGGCGCAGAAGAAGCTTCGCAGCCAGACGGCCGCTCGGAGAGGCAGCATCCGCCTCGCCCCGCAGGTAGTAATCCAGCCGCCAGCAGGTAAGCGGCATCTCGGGCCTTCTGGTTCCCCGGATCGATCCTGCCTTTGGTGGAGATGCCGGACAACAACGCAGGGCCCTCACTCAGCAGACGGGTCGCCAAGCGATCAAGACACTCTCGCGCAACAATGGCGTACCGCCTTCCCGACGGTCCTTGTCGTTCGCTCAGGGCAAGGGCGGCCTGCAGCGCATGCCAAAGGCGCTTGTTCCGGTCGGGCCCGCACCAGGCAGCCATGGAGTTTTGCGCATTTGCAGAGGATCGAGGCAGGTTTTCACCCACCAATCTGGCCAAGGTAGTCTCTGGGGTCATGACCTCAAAGCCAGCCGAAAAGGCCAGACACGGCCTTGACGCCGCTGGCCGTGTCTGCCCGGCTGCAGAATGGTGCGATGAGAGCAGGATTCCCGCACAAAGGAGAAACCAAGTCCACAAGTTCACTGAAATCAGACTCGGGCGGCGCTCACCGACGCGCAGGCCTTTCGTACAAGGCACGTCGTTGTTCGACGACAACCCAGCCATCCTGCGGGCAAATCGCTGCAGGCAATCCGCGGTAGCATGGACTGTTATGACGCCTATGTCATTTGCCACTGAAATATGCGTACGCATAACTCCCGTCCGGCACCAATACGCCGCATACCGTCGTTACACGGTGAAACCACGGCGGGCTCTTGCCATCGCCAGAGTAATGGTATCGCGCAGGCGCTTGAACCGCCAGACCGTAATTGACAGCATTGCCGAACGAAAGTACGCTCCTGAAAGTGCCCGAGCGGGAAACCTGAGTCGGCGTCTGCGTCACTGCATGAATGGCCTGAGGGTGGTGGGTCATCGACCCCAGTAGTCTGGCGCCGGGCAGCCCAACCCTGCATTCAAACAGTCGGAGTCGGATATGCCTTTGCAGAAATGGTCTGAGAATATCCTCGTGGTCGATCTGCAGGACGACCCGCAGTTCAGCGATGACCTCAATGCCCTCTTCGACATGCTCGAACAGGGCGGCAAGACCGATGTGGCCCTGAACTTCGGGGATGTCACCTACGTCAACTCCTCCAACATCGCCAAGCTGCTTAAACTGCGCAAGATCGTGCTCAGCAAGGGCAGCCGACTCGTGCTCTGCGCGGTCAGCACCCGCGTCTGGGGCATCTTCCTCGTCACCGGCCTCGATAAGATCTTCGAGTTCGCTGATGACCTGGTCACCGGGCTGGCCGGCCTCCAACTGGGCGAAGCGAACGACTGAACAGGCCATGGCCTTGAATGGCGGCAGGCGGCGCTTTTGGCGGCCGCGCCGCTTGGCCGCCTACCAGAATTTCCACCAGCGACACTCTGTTAGCGATGCGGCAGTGCCGATTGCCTGATCCCAGTATCACGGCCGACACGGTAATGTCTTGGGGCCGGCTGCCTACCAGAACTTCCACCAACGGCGTTTCCTGACGGGAGATATCGTGGATCCCCGCGACCCGCCGGACGCCGTTTCGCCTGCCAGGCGGATCTCCATCTCCGTTAGAGTCGGTAACTTACGTCGCATGTCCACCAGGCGGGACCGCGCGAAAGAGATGCGGATGCTGGCGAAACCGTTCCAGGGTCGACCGGGTGTAAAATGCCGATTCAGGCGGCCATTCCTCCCCCCGCGCGTAAAACTTCAGGGCTTCTTCCAGACACTGGGCGGCTTCGTAGCCAAGGTGACGGGATTCCGTCGGGTCCGACTGCTGATCGGCGGCGCGGACGATCGTCTCGAATAACATAAGCCATTGGGCCACATCGATGATCCGGGACGGCTCGTCGGTCGGGTTGACCTGGGGGTAGCTGGGGGGCCGGGGCATCGCCGCCATCCGGAAGGTCCGATACATCGAACACGAATACCTGTTCGTGGCTGCACTCCTTGCAGCGGGCGATGAGGCGCTGGCCGGGGCCGGACGGCAGGGTGACGGCTTCGTGGCTGGCATGCTCGAGGGGCCCCTTGCCGCACGATTCGCACGGGGTGACCATCAGGAGCAGATAAGCCTCCGCAACACTGTGAATACGTAATGGGTTGGTTGGGGCGTTCACTTGGCTGTCCGTTAATCCCATCGCCGCGAGGGCAAGACAGATGGCGGAGCGGCCAGGAGTAGAGAGCCTCGCGGCTGATCAGTTACCTAATTCCCCGGTGCTGCGGCTCCGGGAGTTCCTGGCGCGGCGGCTGGTTCGGCTGGCGTCGACGATTGGGCCGGCGCCATCGGGGCCTGGCCCGCCGGGGTCATGAAGAGGCCGGCGACCTTCTTATCCGGATCAAAGACGACCCGTACGTCGATGTCTCCGCGCTGGAACTTGCAGGTGACGATGACGGTTTCCATGCCCTGGACCTGCTCGCGCCGGACATCGGTGATCTCCTGGAAGGGGCCGGCCTGATTGGCCAGGGCCTCCCATGTGGCCTGGATCTGGGCTGCGGGCAGGCGGCTTTTCATGGTTTCATCAAAACGGGCGACGACCTTGTCGTAAGAAGCCTTGGACAGGTCGGTTACGAGTCTGTTTGGCCGGGGTTGTGTATTCATCCCCGGTGGGGCCGGCGGGGCTGGCTGGCTGGGCGGTGACGCTTGCAGGCAGGGGGGGCATCGGGTACTGGCTGGGGTCGTTGAGGAGTTTGGACGTTCCGGTAGTGCCGGACGGGTAAGGCACGAGTACCTCGCCCTTGCTGGCGTCGCCGAGATCCTGGCTGTGGACGGCGGGAATGGAGGCGTCGTCCTTGGCGCAGCCGGCGAGCCAGAGGAATGTTGGTAGCACAAAAAGCCCGAGAATCGCGAGTCTATTGGACTGCATGGGAAGGCTCCAGAATCGGTCGCCGATACGCAATCTCCGTCCGTAGCGTAGCTGACTTGCGGGGATCGGGAGCGTCAAGATAGAAGGTGGGAGACAGGAGGCAGAAGACAGAAGACAGGAGACAGGAGACAGAAGGCAGGAGGCAAACTTCAGAAGACAGAGGATATATGGCAATGAGACGGGGAGACGAGAGTGTTGCTGGTCAGTTATGTCGGGATTCTGTTCGATCGCGAGTTTCGCAGTTCGTGAAACCTGAATGCGAGTGTCGCGAAAATCAGGCAGATAACAGCATTTGGCAGCAATAGATGGCAGCTGAACGTGCGCTGCGCTGCCGGGAGCGTCAGTTGTGCTGTCTCCCGGAGGAACAGAAGCGATTCGATATCATCGCCGCGGGCCTGGTGTACGATTGCCACGCTGTTTGCATGGCCCCGCGGCAGTGCGGGGATGCGGGAGCCATGACTGAAGCCGGGTTGGAGCTTGCGGCTAGAGTTCGAAGGTCAGACAGAAGGCGGTGCCCGCCTTGTTGCCGACTTCGATCTGGCCGGCGTTGCATTCGAGGCTCTGGTTGTACTTGCAGACGGCGACCTTGCAGGCTCCTACCTGGCCGGAGGTGGCCATGTCGCCGCCCTTCTGGCTGGAGGACAGGAAGGTGTCGCAGCGAGGCTGGCTGTCGTCGCCGACGGTGATCGCGAGGGCGTGGCACTGCTGCTGCTTGTTGTAGGAGCATTCTTCCGCGTTGCATTTGATGATCTTGGACATGTCCATGAGCGGGATCCTTTCTCATGCAATCGGTGATTGGGCCAGCATCAGATATCCTTGCTCTGGATTGTTGGGCGGCAGGTCAGGACAGTCAAATCGGAGACTGGGGACAACGGGGACGGTCAGCGGTCGGCGGTCCGGCAGGATGGCGATTCCTCGCCGCACGGCGACGGCCACAATAGTTAGCCGCAGAAAGCACAGAAAACATATTGGTACAAAGAACAACAGAAACGATAGCCGCAAAGAGCGCAAAGGGCGCAAAGTCACGGCTACAGGTACGTCGCTTTGGTCGGGGCGGGAATTGCTCGAGCTATGCCGGGAAACGAGTGATGTCGATGGGTCGCCGCAGCAGGACTGGGTCAATAACGCGGGCGGAATGAGTTACGTCCCCATGCCCCCCTCAGAATGATCGACGTCGCCACGCACACAAAACGACTGCAATCAGCGCGACGCTCGACGGCTCCGGTGCAGGTGTGAGAAGGAAGGCTCGGAACTGGCCATTTAAGAACCCCTCTCCCACAATCGCCCCCGAATCGTTAATGTCGCGTGCCTCGAGGAGCTGCCACCCGGAGCCCTGATCGACCAGGTTATTCAGATCGTACCGGACCCCGTCCTCCCAGAGGAGAGCGCTGCTGACTCCCCCAACCAGCAGGCCACTGGTACCGACAATCTGTCCCTGGGCATTCAAGCCTTCCGCTTCGCCCAACCCCAGATCCTGCATCACGCCATCGTACCAGACAAACGCGTGGCTCTCAGTATTCGTGTCCTCCGAGCTCCCCACGACCATGCCTGCCGCGTTGGTATCCCGGGCCCAACTATAGCTTCCCCCGAAGGTCCCCAGGTCGAGGGGCACGCCACCCGTCCAGACAGTGGCATGGAAAACCTGCCCATCGCCAACCTGTGCGCCGCCGACGATCTGACCGCAGTCATTGATGGCGCTGGCAACGCTCGACGAACCGCCCAACCCATCCAGGAGAACCATCTGACCGTCCTGCCAAAGTGCAGCAGTTTGATACCCCTGGTCCTGCCCCACGACCTCCCCGGAATTGTTTATGTCGGTCGGATACAAACCGGCGGGGAAGTCCCAGTGCATCTGCCCATCGTAAAGGAAACCACCCTGACGAGCAGGACTGTAAACACTCGATCCTACAATCAAGCCACTGTCATTGATGGCCAGCGCGTAGCTTGGCTCGCCGACGGCCCCGGACAGGTCTTCGAGACTTCCGTCTTCCCACAGAATGGCGTGATTGGTGCCCTCCGGAGTGTCTGCATATCCTACGATTGCTCCCGCATTGTTAATGCAGGACACAGCGCTGCCCACCCCCAAGGACCCCAGATCGGTAATCGTGTAGCGAACAGCCCCATGGACAGGCACAGTCCCCATCCCGATCGCCACCACAATGCCCACCACGATCATCCATGACCGCATCGCTGCACTCCTTTGCAGAACGTTAACAGAGACCATAATCCGCCCGTATCTTCGTTGAACCAACGAAAGTGGACGGCGTACCCCGGTAGCCCCAACGCCTACCAAAGCACATCGACAAGAAAACGGGCGGTTTGTCAGGCATTCCGTACACGCCTCATGACGATAAGTGACAATCCACTCAGGAGGATGACAATCGTCCCCGGCTCAGGAACCGGCGTGAGAAGAGCGGCATGCACCAGCCCGTCCCCATAGGTTTCAACGAGTATCTGTCCCGTGTCGTTTATCGCGCATGCAGATCCCAGCCACCACCCGTCTGGAAGCGATACCAAGTCATTGAGGTCATACATGGTTCCGTCTTCCCAAAGAAACCCATGCGACGTGGGCCACGAATTGTCTCCCCCGGTCCACCCAACGACCTGTCCAGCGTTATTGATGGCTGTCGCGCCACTGCTTCTAGCCAACGTTCCCAGGTCGCGGACCGCCCCATTCTCCCAGATAAAGGCATGTCCGACGTAATCGGGCAAACCGGCCATGCCGACAACTTGTCCGTTTGCATTAATACCGCTAGCAGATTCAAGAACCCAATTACCCGGCAGATCACTCATGTCGTTAAGGTCGTGAACTGCGTCTGGTCCCCAGAGGACGGCATGATTGGCCCCATCGGCGGCCATCAACTCCCCAACGATCTGTCCGGCGTCGTTTATATCCGACGCCGCTCCGCCCCCGCTCCCCAAGGTGTCCAAATCGCTACCCTGTTCATCGTGCCAGGACCGTGGAACCTGCATGGCTTCCACGCTTCCTGCGCCAACAGCCTTTCCCGACGCGTTGATAGCCATCGCCGAGCTTCCAGATTCGAAAGTCCGTACTGTCCCACTGGACCACAAGAAGCCTTTGGACGGGAGCCCATCGACGGAGACTTGCCCGACGACCTGGCCCGCGTCATTGATACCCCAGGCGACACTGCTGCCGGTCTGCAGAACATTCAGATCGGTCGCTGCACCGTTGCTCCATAGAACGGCCTGGTACAGAGGATCGCCATGCTGGTCGACCCCGCCGATTGCACGCTGGCCTACCACCTGTCCGTGGTTGTTGATTGCGGTGGCCCACTCGATCCCCGCTTGGGTCGTTAGGTCGGTGACGGTGTACCGGATGACCGCGCCTGCCTGGACAGACGTATACATGCACACCGCACCCGCCATCACAATCATCCATGACCGCATCGCTGCACTCCTTTGCAGAACCTTCTTTCCTCCACGCACGATGAAAATCCAATACTTGAAAGCACCGCGTACAAGAAGTGGTTGGGTTGGATTGGTAACCTAGCCGTCCAGCCAGGCCGTACAACCCATCGTGAGACCGCCTTTCTATAAGAAGATCGCTCTCTCGCGTCAAGACAGAACTCTCGCCAAGGATCAAGACGTTCCGGGAAGGCTCCAGGCTTCCGGCACAATGGTTGCCCAAGTGTCACATATCGTCATCGCAGAGGCCGATTCCGGAAAGATCCTACTATCGCTGAAGGAGCGAAACCGTGTCTACCGTACTGGGGGATGCCGCAGTAGAGGCCCAGATGTCAGGCGCGATAGTCGTCGGCGCGAACGTCACGGTTCCGCGCAAGTGTGAGCCAAGCCTTCCTGGCAATGGGCGGATGACAAATACATGTACTGTTCCCAGAATAGTTTTGTCCCCGGAATAGTTATGGCCAGTCTTTGCTCAGGGCCTTACCATCGCGCCCGGACACCCATAAGAATCGATATTGCAGCAAAACCCATCGCGAGCGTCGCTGGCTCCGGCACAGGGGTCAGCAGGACGGGATAGTCGCGCTTGTCCGAATGCATATACATATCAGCAACAATCTGCCCCGCATCGTTGATGCCGTAGGCCTCCGTGATCGTCCCAAGGCCAGCGGGAATGAGGTCATTCAGATCGCACAGGGTCTCGTTCTGCCACAGAAAGGCGTGCAAATCGCCGGGTAACCCTGACACTTGGGACCACCCTACGACCTGCCCCAGATTGTTGACATCGTTGGCACCAGCGTTGCCCCACAGAGTCCCCAAATCTTGTGCTGCCCCGCCATCCCAGAAAAAAGGATGACATGCCCCACCTGGCAGATCTAATGTACCGACCACCTGGCCTGCATCATTGACGGCCTGAGCCGAGTCCAAGACGAAACCCGCCGACAGTGAAGATATGCCGTTCAGGTCCTGCATCTGTCCGCCGTGCCAAAGAAAGGCGTGACTATCACCACCCAGCGTATCCCCTTCGCCTACAACCCACCCGGCGTTGTTAATATCAAGCGCCACGCCCCCAGATCCGCCAAGCGACCCCAGAGCCTGGATGGTCCCTGCCTGCCACATGACAGCCCCTCCCGCAGAGACCGCCGAACCCACAACAATCCCGTCATCGTTAACCGCCCAGGCCGAGCGTATAAGCATCGAACACCGCCGTGCCGCCCACCCCGGCAGAGAACCCATATCCTATTCCGTCGACATCGATCTCGCCGGCGATTTGGCCCGCGTTGTTGATCCCGAATGCGTAGCCGTTGGCATTAGCGACAGGATTCAGATCGCTGATTGCACTATTTTGCCAGACCATCGGGTGATATACCGCGACCCCTTCGGCATCCAGGCCACCCGTCATGCCGACCCCCGCTACTCGCCCAGCATCGTTGATGGCCAGAGCCCCCGCCAGGCCTCCGTCGAGAGTCAGGTTCGTGACGCTATACCGTACTTCTGCCTGTACAAAACCTGCCAGAAGCAGAACTGCCGCCGCAGTCCCCCAAGTCATCCGTGACTTCATCGTATCACTCCTCACACACGATGGAATACATAGCATCCTGCACGTTTCCGACTACTTCCGGGCCGCTCCGGCAGCTCGGACGCCTTTCGAACCACATCGGCAGAGATCACCAGAAACTCCAAACGCTCCATACAAGGTCCGCTCGAAGCACATGCCATGCGAGAGGGGGCGGAGGGGGGGGGGGGGGGTTTGGGGTTGAGGGCATCTCGCAGCGCGGTCTTTTCTGCTTCCCTGTGTAGCGTGCGCGCCGAACTTGTACGGGACTGTCCCGCCGGCTCACTCTCCGTATTCCCCCGAGACATACCGAAAAACACCTACAGAACAGCACCGCGCACAAGAAGCGTTGGGTTGGGTTGGGTTGGGTTGGGTTGGTAACCTAGCCGTCCAGCCACGCCGTACAACCCATCTTGAGACGGCTGATGTATCACGATAGCTCTCTCACGTCAAGCGCGAAATCTGGCAACTTCCTGGAATACCTCTGCGTCCGCCCCCCTTGTCTGACACTGCCTGCCACCGCAATAAGGTTCGTGTAATCTCGAACGTGTTGACGGGAAGCGACGGCCACAAATAACACGAAAGCCGCAGATATGCAGGCTGCGACGACGGTATCGGAGAGGTGCCGCCCTGCGCGCGTTACGCCAACTCACCGCATCCAGCCGGGCCGGCGCCTTGTCGGTCTTTGGCTGGACCACCGGGTGCCAATGGCTGCGGATCAGACGGCAGGCGGTGAGGTCGAGAGGATATCGCTCAAGTCCCTCGGGCAGGGGTAGTTTGAAGGTAGTGCAGTCGGCAGCATCGTCGAAGATCCGCGGCCGAGCATTGCCGCGGTCGAGGCCAGGGCAGATGGGACCAGCCTGGGAGGCCCGGGGCGTGCGCAGTATGGCGGCCATTGTGGACGATCCGCGGGACGGGCCAAATAACGCAGGTGAGATCGGTTACGTCCAGCTGCCACCTCCATTGGGGATGGTCACCGCAGTCCGGCGGGCCCGGGGGGGGGGGGATGGGATGCGTCGTCGATCCGTTGTCGGTTATGTGGACACATGGTCGGCAGGCGGTAGAATTCGCTTCTTCGTGTCGGTTGCGGGTTTCTGGTTGCAGGCGATCGGGTTTGTCCACGGACCTCTGGAAGGGTGTGACGATGAAGGTGCTGGTTATTGGCAGCGGCGGCAGGGAACATGCATTGGCCTGGCGACTGGCGGATTCGCCGCATGTCGACGACCTGTACGTGGCGCCGGGCAATGCCGGCACGGCGGAAGTGGCGACGAATGTGCCTATCAACGACTCGGATATCGACGGTCTGCTGAAATTCGCCAGGGACAAGAAGATCGACCTGACGGTCGTCGGCAGGGAAGATCCGCTGGTGCTGGGGCTGGTCGACGTGTTCACCAGGGCCGGGCTCAAGGTGTTCGGACCCTGTGCGGCGGCGGCGCGGCTGGAGGGCGACAAGGCGTTTGCCAAGGAGTTGATGCAGCAACACGCGATTCCGACGGCGGACAGCCGGACGTTTACCGACTATCAAGCGGCACGGCAGTACATGGCGGCGCACGATGTGCCGCTGGTGGTGAAGGCGGCAGGGCTGGCCAAGGGCAAGGGTGTGATTGTCTGCGACGAGCCTTCCGAGGCGATGCCGCGGCAGAGAAGATCATGGTGGACCGGATCTTCGGCGAGGCCGGCGACGCGATCGTGGTGGAAGAGCGGCTGTACGGGCAGGAGGCGTCGCTGCTGGCGTTCATCGACGGGCAGAATATCTACCCGATGGAGGCCGCGCAGGACCATAAGCCGATCGGCGACGGCGATACGGGGCCCAATACCGGCGGGATGGGTGCGTATAGCCCGACGCCCATTGTCGATGCGAGGATTATGCAGGAGGTGGAGGGGCAGGTGCTCGTGCCGGTGGTCCACGCGATGAACCGGGCGGGTACGCCCTACAAGGGCGTACTTTACGTAGGGCTGATGCTGACGGTGGGCGGGCCGAAGGTGCTGGAGTTCAACTGCCGGTTCGGCGACCCGGAGACCCAGCCGATTCTTGCGCGTCTCAAGAGCGATCTGTTTGAGGCGATGATGGCGACGGCGGAGGGAAGCTGGACAGTGTTACATTGGAGTGGGACAAGCGGCCGGCTGTTTGCGTGGTGCTGGCCAGCGGCGGCTATCCTGACAAGTACACCACCGGCAAGGAAATCATCGGCCTCGGGGTGGCCGGTGCCCTGCCGGACACGTGGGTCTTCCATGCCGGCACGAGCTCGAGGGGAAGAAGGTGGTGACGGCTGGCGGTCGGGTGCTCGGCGTGACGGCTTTAGGCGAGACTATCGGCGATGCGCAGAGCGGGCGTACGCGGCGGTCGACAAGATCCATTTCGAGGGGATGTACTGCCGGCGGGATATCGCGAGCAAGGCATGCGTTGAGGCTCGGGCACGGGACGAAAGTGTGGCCACCCAGCGTTGTTCTATTTTGGTTTGAAGATCCGGCACTGGCAGACTCACTGCCAGTGGCACCGACAAAACAGAATGCTGAGGCAGGCACTGTTCGTGCAAGCGGTCTACTGACTCGTCAACTGTCGGAGAAGGCGCACCTGCGGCACATCGCCGCAGTCGATCTGCTGGCCGTTGCGATAACAGACCGGCTGGAACGAGCCGAAGATGCCGCTGCGATAGGCCCAAAGGCCTGCTTGCGCCGCGGACAGCAGATCTGAGGCCTTGCATCCCCGTGCTGCCCAGGAGCAATCCGCCGGCGGCGACGATGACGATCATCCACTTCCGAGAGAGCGAAGGTTCTTGCCGCTCCGGTGGTTTGCGATACATCCTGTTCGCAGGGATATGCCTGCCGTACTTGAAGGACGTCTCACGCCGGCCGGCGAATCGCATCAGTCCCAGGCCGAAGAAGAGGCTCAGCAGGGGCGTCCAGCCCATTGTCCCGCATATCCGGGACGGCTGCCAGACGATCATCTGCGTATACGTGTCCTCCGTTGCCACTTCCACGGGGTCGCCGGCAGGAACGATATCCTGCTGTTCCGTCGTCTGCACTGACGGCGTTATTACGATATTGCCGCTTCGATCGCCCGGAGTACCAGGTGCACGACGATCGTTTCGCCGACATACAGCGACGGCAGCGTGATGACGATGTTGTCGCCCTCGAGGGTTACCTGGCCGGTTACGGATCTGGCGATGGAGACGGTCTCGACCGCGCCGGAAACGAATTCGGTATTCGCTGGCAAGGGCATCAGGACGCGGACGTCAGTAGCGTTCCCATTGCCGACATTGCTGACATCGACGGTGAAGGGCACTTCGTCGCCGGTGCCGGGCGATCCACCTTCGGAGTCGTACTGGATGTCTACCTGCACCATCGGGTTGGGACCGAACCAGGCTGTGATCGTCATGTCGGCCAATACGTTGGTAACCGCCAGAGGATTACTGCCGAAGGTCTCCTGCGAGCCGTCGACGATCCAGTTTACGAAATGGTAGCCGTCCACCGGCACGGCCGTCACTGGCAGCCGCGCTGCCGCCGCGTTCGACAACCTGTTCGGCCGGGCCGGTCAGCGCACCGCCCTGGCTGGCGAAGAATGACAGGGTGTATTCGATGGCTGCGAAATGAGCGGTGTAATCGCCATCGCGAGACACAGCGGGGACAATGAGCGGATTATCCGTCGAAACGAAATCGCCTGGCCCCGTCCAGCGAACGAAGTGATTGCCGACGGCAGGAAGGGCTGTTACAGCCGTGCTGTCTTGTTCGTATTCGAGGGTCTGGCTCATCTGGCCGCTGAGACTGCCATGCTCATCGGCGGTGAACGTGACGGTGTACGTGCTGCCGGCGAAGTTGGCTGTATAGGTATCGTCGGCAGTGACATTGGTCACGGTCAGGGGATTGTCGGTGGAGGTGAAGCCGTTGCTACCGGTCCAATTGGCGAAGCGGTAGTGTTCATCCGCAACGGCAGTAACCGGTTCGCAATCGCCGCCGTAGTTGATCGCCTGCAGGACACTGCCCGTCAGCGAGCCGTGCTCACCGGCGGTAAAGGTAACGTTGAACGCATCGATATCAAAGTTGGCGGTATACGTGGCGTCTTCCGTGACGTTCGTGACGGTGAGGGGATTGCTCGCGGACGTGAAGCCGTTTGGGCCCGTCCAGCTAACGAAGTGGTGGGCGGCGGTTCCGGTCGCCGTGATCGCCGAGCAGTCCGCATCGTAAGCGATGTTCTGAGAAGTGGCCCCGGCGAGGGTCGCCAGGCCCGGCGACGAAGGTTACCGTAAAGACATCAATGGCGAAGCTGGCCGTTACGGTGATGTTCCCTTGAACATTGGTATCAGTGCGAGGGTTATCCGTCGCCCCATCGCTCCACTGGATGAAATGATAGTTCGCATCGGGTACGGCCGTGACGGCGGCACCGTCCGCCCCGTAATCGACCGTCTGCGAGGTCGAACCCGTAAACGAGCCATTCGCCCCGGCAGTATAGGCCAGGCTGGCCGTATCGATGGCAAAACTGGCTGTTACGGCAATATCGCCCGTAACGTTTGTGTCGGCACGTGGGTTGTCCGTTGAGCCGTCGCTCCATTGGACGAAATGATAGTGGGCGTCCGGTGCCGCCGTAACCGCCGAGCCGTCCGTACCATAATCGACAGTCTGCGAGGTCGAACCTGTAATCGAGCCGTTCGGGCCCTGCATGTAAGTCAGACTGAACGTGTTGATGGCGAAAGTTGCCGTTACCGTTATGTCGCCTTGAACGTTGGTATCGGTGCGAGGATTATCGCGTCGCCCCGTCGCTCCATTGGACGAAGTGATAATTCGCATCGGGCACGGCCGTGACCGCCGCGCCGTCCGCACCATAATTGACGGTCTGCGAGGTCGAGCCTGTAATCGAGCCGTTCGCCCCGGTGCTGTAAGTCAGGCTGAACGTATCGATGGCAAAACTCGCTGTTACGGTGATGTCGCTCGTCACGTTCGTGTCCGTACGTGGGTTGTCCGTTGAGCCGTCGCTCCATTGGACGAAGTGATAGTGGGCGTCGGGTGTAGGCCGTAACCGCCGTAGCCGTCCGCACCGTAATCGACACTCTGCGAGGTCGAGCCTGTAATCGAGCCGTTGGGCCCTGGCGTTGTAGGTCAGGCCGAACGTGTTGATGGCGAAACTTGCCGTTACCGTCATGTCGCCTTGCACGTTGGTGTCGGTACGCGGATTGTCCGTCGACCCGTCGCTCCACTGGACGAAGTGATAATTCGCATCGGGTACGGCCGTCACCGCGGTGCCGTCCGCGCCATAGTCAACGGTCTGCGAAGTCGAGCCCGCCAGCGAGCCGTTCGCCCCGGCACTGTAAGTCAGGCTGAACGTATCGATCGCAAAACTGGCTGTTACGGTGATGTCGCTCGTACATTCGTGTCGGTACGTGGGTTGTCCGTTGAGCCGTCGCTCCACTGGACGAAGTGATAATTCGCATCGGGCACAGCCGTTACCGCGGTGCCATCTCGCCGTAGTCAACGGTCTGCGAGGTCGAGCCGGCCAGCGAGCCATTCGCCCCGGCAGGTAAGTCAGGCTGAATGTATCGATCCCAAAGCTGGCTGTTACGCCAAGTTGCCTTGAACGTTAGTGTCAGTACGCGGATTGTCCGTCGACCCGTCACTCCACTGAACGAAGTGATAGGTTGCATTGGGCACAGCCGTGACCGCCGTACCGTCCGCACCATAGTTGACCGTCTGGGAGGTCGAGCCTGTCAGGGAACCGTTGGCCCCGGCACTGTAGGCCAGACTGAAGGTATCGATGGCAAAACTGGCTGTTACGGTAACATCGGCCGCAATGTTCGTATCCGTGCGCAGGATTGTCGGTCGATCCGTCGCTCCACTGGACGAAGTGATAGTTTGCATCCGGCACAGCCGTGACCGCGGTGCCGCCCGCACCATAGTTGACCGTCTGGGAGGTCGAGCCTGTCAGGGAACCATTGGCCCCAGCACTGTAGGTCAGACTGAAGGTGTCGATGGCAAAACTGGCCGTAACAGTAATGTTGCCTGTAACGTTGGTATCCGTGCGAGGGTTGTCCGTCGATCCGTCACTCCATTGCACGAAGTGGTAGTGGGCATCAGGCGTGGCTGTCACCGCCGAACCGTCGTTGCCGTAGTTGACGATCTGAGGAGTTGAGCCGGTAATCGAACCGTTGGCACCGGCATTGTACGTGACCGTGAACGTATCGATAGCGAAACTGGCTGTCACCGCGATGACGGCTTGAACATTGGTATCGGCACGCGGGTTATCCGTCGATCCGTCGCTCCACTGGACGAAATGATAGTGGGCAGCGGGTACGGCCGTCACGGCCGTACCGTCTGCACCATAATTGACGGTCTGCGAGGTCGAGCCGGTCAGCGAGCCGTTCGCCCGGCACTGTAGGTCAGGCTGAACGTATCGATGGCGAAACTGGCTGTCACGGTGATGTCACCGTCGACGCTGGTGTCGCGTGCGCGGGTTATCGGTCGACCCGTCGCTCCATTGAACGAAGTGATAGTGGGCAGCGGGCACAGCCGTGACGGCGGTACCGTCCGCACCATAATTGACGGTCTGTGAGGTCGAACCGGTCAGCGAACCGTTCGCACCCGCGCTGTAGGCCAGGCTGAACGTATCGATGGCAAAACTCGCTGTTACGGTGATGTCGCCTGTAACGTTCGTATCGGTGCGTGGATTGTCGGTCGACCCGTCACTCCATTGCACGAAGTGATAGTGGGCAGCGGGCGTGGGTGTAACCGCCGCTGTGTCTGCACCATAGTTGACGGTCTGAGGGGTCGAGCCCGTAATCGCGCCATTAGCACCGGCGTTATACGTCACGGTGAATGTATCGACGGCAAAAGTGGCTGTTACGGTGATGTCGCCCGTAGCGTTCGTGTCGGTGCGCGGGTTGTCGGTCGACCCGTCGCTCCACTGGACGAAATGATAGTGAGCAGCGGGTACGGCTGTGACGGCGGTGCCGTCCGTTCCATAATTGACGGTCTGGGAGGTCGAGCCGGTCAGCGAGCCGTTCGCCCCAGCGACGTAGGCCAGGCTGAACGTATCGATGGCAAAACTGGCTGTTACGCTAATGTTGCCCGTGACGTTCGTATCCGTCCGCGGGTTGTCCGTTGACGCATCGCTCCATTGGACGAAGTGATAGTGGGCAGCGGGTACGGCCGTAACGGCCGTACCGTCTGCACGCATAATTGACGGCCTGGGAGGTCGAGCCCGTCAGCGAACCATTCGCTCCCGGCACTGTAGGTCAGGCTGAACGTATCGATGGCGAAACTGGCTGTCACGGTAACATCGCCCGTGACGTTCGTATCCGTGCGCAGGATTGTCCGTCGAACCATCGCTCCATTGAACGAAGTGATAGTGGGCGTTGGGTGTAGCCGTAACAGCCGTACCGTCTGCGCCATAATTGACGGTCTGCGAGGTCGAGCCTGTCAGCGAGCCGTTCGCCCCGGCGCTGTAGGTCAGGCTGAAGGTATCGATGGCAAAACTGGCTGTTACGCTAATGTCGTCCGCAACGCTGGTATCGCGTGCGCGGATTGTCCGTTACCGCATCGCTCCACTGGACGAAGTGATAGTGCGCATCGGGTTGGGCCGTGACGGCTGAACCGTCGTTGCCCCCCTGTACGAACTGCAGCGTTGAACCGGTAATGGAACCGTTGGCCCCGGCGGTATAGATCAATGTGTACGGCACGACGCCGAAGAACTCAATCGCGCCGATATCGACGTGCGGGCCGTCCACGCGGGGATACCCTGCGCCTCGCTGATCGTAGTCAAGGCCGGCGGCTTCACCGTCATCCCCGGCGTCGGCGGCGGGACTGGTGTTCTGCGGAAGTATGCTCTGCGTCGGCCCGCCGTTGTCTGCCAGCAGGCCGAGCTGCGGGTCGTCGGTCGATGTTCCCGCCAGGGTATAGACCGTGCCGCCTGCGCTGGCAGTGGAACGAATGATATTGTTCGTTCCGTTGAACGTGGCCCCATAGCCAGCCACATCACTCGTGGCGACGTCGCCCTGGGCAAGGATGCTGTTCGTGATGGTGTGGGTATTGCCGTAGGCATAAAAGTCGCGGCCGTTGTCTTCCGCGACATTGCCGGTCAACGTACAGTTCAAGAGGCTGACGGCGCACCCGGTAGGTGAAGATCGCCCCGCCAAGGCCCTGGCCGTCCTGGACGCCAGAACCCCTGTAGGCACCGTTGCCGGTGAATGTGGAGTTGGTAACGGTGACAGTTCCACTATAATTGAATAGAGCACCGCCCATGCCGGCGCCGCCGCCGCCTACGTAGCCGCCCGTGCCCCCGCCAAAGGTACTCGTGCCGCCCAGACCCACATCACCGCCGCCGCCACCGCCGCCGCCGAAGCCGCCGTTGCCGCCGGCTGTTGTATAACTTGCTCCTCCGCCACCGCCGCCGCCAAAGCCGCCATCACCACCCTGGATGGTGATGCCGCCGCTGGCGCCGCCACCGCCACCGCCCCACCCGCCATCGCCTGGGTCGCCGTCGGCACCGGCACCGCCGCCGCCGCCACCGGAAGCCCCGCTGGTCACGCCGGCGCCATTGTTGTCGCCGCCTCTGCCGCCGGTCGTTCCGCCGCCGGCACCGCCCGTGAAGATAGTGCCGTTCCCGCCGTCCTCGCCGAGATCTGCACCACCGCCGCCGCCACCCGAGCCATGTCCGCTTGCGTCGCCGCCGGCGTTACCGCCATTGCCACCCGTGCCGCCACCGCCGCCACCAGCGTACGCAGCACAGTCTCCGCCCGCACCGTAAAGGCCGCCACCGCCACCGCCGGGTCCCTGGTCGGCGGCCCCGGTCCCGCCGTTGCCGCCATAGGCTTTGTTGGCGGTGAACAGGCAGTTGCGAACCGTCAGCGTGCCGGCATTGAAGACTGCACCGCCAAGCCCCGCGCCGCCGCCACCGCCGCCCGAACCGCCATTGCCGCCATCGCCTCCCTGGACCTGCGCATTGGCAAAGGTGAGGTTCTCCAGCGTCAGATCCCCCGTCACGGCGAAGAAGCGAAACCCGGTGATCCCTGCGGAGAGAGTGACTCCCGCACTCGGACCGGTAATGGTCAGCGTACACGTAACTCTCATCGCCGACGGACCGTAGGTATAATCGGTAGCGGCCGTGTAGGTAATCGTCCCAATCACGCCGCCCTGGAATACGATCGTGTTGCTGCCGCCGGCCGCATTGGCGTCGGCGACGGCTGCCGCCAGCGAACCAGCGCCGCTTTCGTTCAGATTAGTGACCGTAAAGGTCAGTCGCCCCAGCGGGCACGGACTGCAGGCACGCGGCCAGGAGCGTGACGGACAGCAGCCAGACGTGTTCCCGTCTGCAAGTGGACAGCACCTGAGCTATCATGGCAGAACCTCCTGCCAACAACGGTCGCGTCCCCCACATGCGACACAACGCCGCAATCAGGGTCATCGGCAGTAGCAGCAGGAATTGTTTCCTCCGGTTTGCATCGCACAGCTCCTCTTCACTTCTCGTATTCTGAGGACAAGAGCCTTGCAAACCTAGACGGGTCCTATATCGTCGGCATTTCCAGCACTGCGGCTGGTTCTGGAGTGCGCACGCTATCAGCGGGCGATAAGTGCTTCCCCCGATCGTTCGAAAATCAGAA
This sequence comes from uncultured Planctomycetota bacterium, assembly GCA_963787325.1. GTDB lineage: Bacteria > Planctomycetota > Phycisphaerae > UBA1845 > JANYLN01 > CAWBCK01. The sequence goes on along the minus strand of CAWBCK010000005.1, from coordinate 1,437,776 downwards.
ATCTGCAATACGCTCAGTATTCCGGCGGCAGTTCCTTCACCTGCGCGAAGGTGAAGACCGGGCCGTCCTTGCAGACGTAGATCTTGCCGACGTTGCAGCGGCCGCACTTGCCGACGCCGCACTTCATGCGGTTTTCTAAGGTGGTGTAAATGTTCTCGGGGCCAAAGCCGAGCTTCGTCAGCACCGGCAACGTGAACTTGATCATGATGGGCGGGCCGCAGACGACGGCGATCGAGTTGTCGGCTGAAGGGGCGGTCTTTTCGACGACCGTCGGGACGAAGCCGATCTGGCCGTTCCAGTCGGGGGTTTCGCCGCCGGGGTCGACCGTCTGGACGAGATTGACATCGGGGCGAGCGTTCCACTCAGCCAGTTCGTCCTTGTAGACCAGATCGGCCACGGTGCGGGCGCCGTAGACGATCGTTACATCTTTGTATTTATCACGCAGGTCGAGCACGTTCCAGATGACGCAGCGCATCGGCGGCAGTGCGATGCCGCCGGCAATGAACACAATATTCTTGCCTTCCCAGGCCTCCAGCGGAAACGTGTTGCCGTACGGGCCGCGAACGCCGATGATGTCGCCGACGTCCTTGCCGGCCAGCCCCGTCGTTACCCGGCCGGCCTGACGGAAGGTGCATTCGATGTAGCCTTTGCGGGTCGGGCTGGACGCGATGCAGAACGTGCTTTCCCCCTCGCCGAAGCACGAGTACTCCGCAAACTGGCCGGCCTTGAACGAGAAGTTGTTGCCTTCCTCCTCGTTGGCAAACACCAGCCGAAACGTCCGTACGCCGGGCGCCTCGATGGTGATCTTGTCGATCCGCATGAGATAAGGCTTGTAAATGTTTGGAATATTGCGCGTCGCCACTGCCATTACTCTGTGCCTCTTTTAGCCGTTTCGGCGGACTGCCGTTCTGGACTGTTTCCTCAGCGAGCTAACGCCCCGCCAGTTCCTTCAGGTGCTCTGTCAGGTTCATGTCCACGGGACACGCGCGTGAGCATCGGCCGCAGCCCACGCAACCGATCACGCCCTGCCGCTCGATGAAGTACGAGAACTTATGCATGATCCGCTGACGCCATCGCTGGCTCTGCTTGCTTCTCGGGTTATGGCCCGACGTGTGCAGCGTAAACAATGAGAAACCGCACGAGTCCCAGCAACGCAGCCGGACACCGCCGTGTCGATCCGCCTCATCCTGAATATCGAAGCATACGCACGTCGGACACACGAACGCGCACGCCCCGCAGCCCAGACATCGCAGCGACTGCTCTACCCACAACGTCTCATCGTTGAAGGCCTCTGGCAGCCGTTTGACGAGGGTATCGACGTCAAACCGCACGGGCACGTCCGCCAGGTACTTGTCCTTCTCCACGTCGCCGGCCGGGTCGAACAGGTCCGGTCCGAGTGCGACGATCTGCCGGCCCTTTTCGGTCAACACCTCCGCGAGATATTCGTCTTCACTGATCGGTGTCAGCAGGATATCGCTGCCAGCCGTGTCGCCAGGTCCGCCGCCGACCGACGTGCAGAAGCAGTTGCTGTCGGCCTGGGTACAGCTGATCGCTACGACGGTCATCGCGGCCTTGCGCTGCAGGAAGAACTTGTCCGGGTAATCCCAGTTGAAGATCGCCTCCAGGGCGGCGATGCTGCGGGCGTCACAGGGGCGAATCCCGAAGACCACCGTCGGCGGCGGCTCGGGGGGTTCTTCGGAGAGGGCCACGGCGCCCTTGTCACCGAACTTATAATGCAGCAGCGCCTCGCATGACGGGAAGACTGCCTGCTTGGCGCTCAACCGCGTCTGGACCTGCTTGAGACTCACCTCACCGAAGGCCGTGACCTCTTCGAAGAGCACCTTGTCGTCCTTGGCCTTGGGAGCCAGGATCCGCCGGCCGTCCGCCACGATCTTGGCAAACAGCGACGGGAGCGAGTCTTTGCGTATCAGTCGTTTCTCGGCCATGACTTCTACCTGATGAACCCTTCCTTATCGTCCGTCTTGAACATCGACAGGGCATACTCGCCGCTGGCGCTGACGCCGGCCTGGGCATCGAACGCGGCCTTCGCCTCGACCGCCAGCTTCTGGGTCAGCAGGTTCAGCGGAATGCCCACAGGGCACGCCTTCGCGCAGAACCCGCAGTTCAGGCACCGACCCGCCAGGTGCATCGCGCGCACCACGTGCCATTCAAGGTTACCGACCTCATGCGGCGCGACCGGGATCCACTGCGGCTGGTTGACCTCAACGATGCACTTGCTGCAGTAGCACATCGGACAGGCCTGCCGGCAGGCATAACACTTGATGCAGCGCGAGAACTCGTTCTGCCAGAAGGCCCAGCGCTGCTCGCGGGTCATTCCCTCGATCCTGGCGAGCAAAGCCTTTTCCTCATCGGTAAGGCCCGGTGTGAACGGCCGGACGAAGTCTTCGATAGCAGCGAACGTCCGCAGCTCCTCGATCTTGCCATCCGGACAGACACCGAGGGCGACGATCTGCTCGTCGGCGATCTGGTTTTCGCTGGCCAGCTGCAGAATCGTTCGCAGGACGGGGATAGTCGCAACGATCGCCAGTTTGCCCAGCGCCTTGACCTCAGGCTTGAGCAGATAGACCGCCAGGTTGTCCAGGCAGCGATGATCCATGATGAGCGCATCGGCCTCTTCGGCCTTGCGTACGAAGATCGGCCGGGCCCAGTCCGGGTCACTGCTGGCCTGGTAAGCAACCACAGCCGCAACCGCACCGGTTTGCAGCAAGTCTTTCACTTTGTCTTTCAGCTCTTCCATACATCCTGCCTATCTGGCAGCATTCGCCGCAAGCCCAGACAGCGAGCAGCACAATCATCGCCACCCGCCGTTATCACCTTGTCACCTTATCACCTTATCACCTTATCACCTTATCACCTCTTCACCTTCACGCGATACCCTTGCCCGCAAGGCTCTGGTATTCCCTGTACGGGCCGAGTTGGCGGACATCCGCCACGACACTATTAACCAGGTCGGCCCACTTGGTGCCTTCCGCGGCTGAGACCCATGCGAAGTGGACGCGTCGGACGTCGATGCCGACGAAATCCAGCAGCGAACGGAAAAGGATCCAGCGGCGCCGGGCGTGGTAGTTGCCAGCCGTATAGTGGCAATCGCCCGGATGGCACCCGGAGACGATGACGCCGTCGGCCCCCTGCGAGAACGCCTTGAGAATGAGCATGAAGTCGATCCGGCCGGTGCAGGGCAGTCGGATGACTCGTACGTTCGAGGCGTACTTCAGCCGGCTTGTTCCAGCCAGGTCGGCGCCGACGTAGGTGCACCAGTTGCACACGAAGGCCACGATCTTCGGCTCAAACTCGTTTGGCGTTGTGTTTGCGTTTTCCATTGTTATCTCTTCGCGCCGCCGCCTTCGTGGCGGGCAGTGCCTCGTCTATAGCGCCATCAGTTCCGCGAATATCTGCTCGTTGGTAAAGCCTTGCAGGTCGATCGCTTTCGACCGGCAGAGGGCGACGCACGTTCCGCAGCCCTGGCAGAGGCCGGCGTTGACCTTCGCTACCACCTTGATCAGTTTGCCGTCGCGGGTCTTGATCTCTTCCCGGCCGATCGCCTGATACGGGCACGCCTTTTCACACAGGAAGCAGCCGACGCAGGTGCTGAAAAGCGGCGGGGGGCAGCGGTTCACGACGGCGACTACCGGTTCGCGCATCAGTTCCGGTTTGCTGAAGAGGCCGTATTACTTTGCTGGCGGCGCCTGAGGCCTGGGCTACTGTTTCGGGGATGTCCTTGGGTGCCTGGCAGGCACCGGCGACGAACACGCCGGCCGTGTTGGTCTCGACCGGCCGCAGTTTCGGGTGCGCCTCGCTGATGAACTGGTAGGGGTCGTAAGAGACATGCAGTTTCTGGGCTAGGTCCTCGGCGCCCTGGCTGGCGGTGATCGCGCTGGCGAGGACGACCATGTCGGCGCGGATCTCGATCGGCATGCCGCCCAGCAGCGTGTCGGCGCCCTTAACGATCAGCTGGCCGTCTTCTTCATAGATCCGGCTGACCCGGCCGCGGATGTAGTTGACGCCGTCCTCCTCGATCGCCCGGCGGACGAACTCCTCGTACATCTTGCCGCCGGCGCGGATGTCCATGTAGAAGACGTATGACTGGCCGCCGTGCACCTTGTGCTGATACAGCATGGCGTGCTTGGCGGTATACATGCAGCAGACCTTGGAGCAATACGGCCGACCCTTGGCCACGTCGCGCGACCCGCAACACGCAATGAAGACGATCGTCTGCGGCTCCTTGCCGTCGCTCGGCCGGCGGATCTCGCCGTTGGTCGGCCCGCTCGCCGAGGCCAGCCGCTCGAACTGAAGGCCCGTAATCACGTCCTTGTACTTGCCGTAGCCATATTCAGGGAACTCGCCGGTACCCAGGACGTTGTAGCCGGTCGCCACGACAATCGCGCCGACGTCGACCTCGACGATCTCATCCTGCTGATCGTAACGGATCGCCTTCGTCGGACAGACCTTCTCGCACAGCTTGCAGACACCCTTCTTGAAGAACAGGCAGTTCTCGCGGTCGATGACGGGCTTGTTGGGCACTGCCTGGAGGAACGGCGTGTAGATGGCCGTACGCGTGCCCAGCCCGGTGTTGAACTCGCTGGGGATCTTCTTCTGCGGGCACTTCTGGTAACACGAACCGCAGCCGGTACACAGGCTCATGTCGACCGAGCGGGCCTTCGTGCGGATGCGGGCCTTGAAGTTGCCGATGAAGCCGTCGACCGACTCGAGTTCGCTGTATGTCATCAACTCGATATTGGGGTTCTGCGCGACCTCGACCATGCGCGGCGTCATGATGCACTGCGAGCAGTCCAGCGTCGGGAACGTCTCGGACAGCTGTGCCATATGCCCGCCGATCGACGGCTCGCGCTCCACAAGGATGACCTTCTGGCCGGCGTTGGCGATATCCAGGGCGGCCTGGATGCCGGCGATACCACCGCCGATCACTAACGCGGTCTTGGTGATGGGCACGCTGATCGGCTGAAGCTCGCGGTTGCGCTTGACCTTCTCGACCATCACGCGGACCAGGTCGATCGCCTTCTGCGTCGTCGCCTCGCCCTTCTCATGGACCCACGAGCAGTGCTCGCGGATGTTGGCGACCTCGCACAGATACGGGTTGAGCCCGGCCTCGGCGCAGGCCCGGCGGAAGGTCGGCTCGTGCATCCGCGGCGAGCACGCCGCCACGACGACGCCGGTTAGCCGGTGCTCCTTGATCGCGTCTCGGACGAGCCGCTGGCCCGGGTCGGAACACATATATTTGTAGTCCACCGCGTGAACCACACCGGGTTCGTGCAACATCGTCTCAGCCACCCTGGCACAATCGACGGTGCCGGCGATGTTTTCACCGCAATGGCAAACGAATACACCAATACGCGCCATAACCTATTGCCCCTTATTCCCGGCACCAGCCGAAGCGGGCGCCTTCGCTGGGGTTTCAACCGTAACCGGCACCGGCGATGCCGGCGCGAACTGAACCTGTACAAAGTGCCGGTGCAGTCCCAGTGTTCTCTCGTCCAGTCCCAGGGCCAGGCCGATCGCCTGGGTCAGATACAGCACAGGGATGCGGCACGGCCTGCCGAGCGTCTGCTCGATCCAGTCCCGCCGCATATCCAGGTTCGTGTGACACATCGGACAGACGACGATGATCGCTTCCGCACCCCGTTTCGCGGCCGCCTCGACGATCTTGCCGGACAGATTCGCGACCAGGTCCGTCCGACTGATGGAAAGGCCGGCGCCGCAGCACTCGACCTTGTGCGGCCAGTCGATCGGCGTGGCGCCGAGCGTCTTCATGATCTCGTCCATGCTCTGCGGGTCTTCGGGCCGGTCGAAGTTGACCACCTTGGGCGGCCGGACGAGATAGCAGCCGTAATAGCAGGCGACCTTGCGGGCGAAGGGCCTGGGAAATTGTCGTGACGCGCCGCTGAAGACTCTCTGCAGGAACTCCAGGGCGTTGAGGACTTTGACGGTGCCGTTGTAAGGCATCTCGATAACGTCGAGGACATCCTGACGTACCTTCTCGTCGTGCGCCAGTTCGTGGTTGGCCGCAATCAACCGGCTGTAGCAGGCACTGCAGGGCACAACCACCTCAGTGAGACCGGCCTTTTCCGCCAGGGCCAGCACCCGGGCCGGCAGTGCCAGGGCCATCAGGTGATCGAGGTTGTGCGCGGCCGTCGCCCCGCAGCAGTTCCAGTCGGGGATCTCAACGAGTTCGATGCCCAGCGGGCCGGAAATCGCGCGAAGCGACTCGTCATACTCACGGGCCGAACCCTTCAAGGAGCAGCCTGGATAGTAGCCGAACTTCATTCCTGGCTCTCCTTCTTCTGCTTGCTGCGTTTGATGATGTCCTGGACAGCCTTGCGTCCTTCAATCCTGTGCGGCACCAGGTGCAGTTTGCCGCGCTTGAACATCTTGGGTGCGACCAGCATGTCCTGAAGGAAGTGCCTGGACTTCATCTTGTAACTGGTGATCAGGCCCATCTCGAAGACCCGGCCGCACGCATTGATGGCCGAGACGAACGACTCATGGAAATCGACGATGTCGCGGGCGTTGGGGTTGACCAACCCGCGCCGCAGCGACTCGCTCCGCAGGAAGTCCATCACCTTGGGCAGGTCGACCTCTTTCGGGCAGCGGGTCATGCACGTCTGGCAAGTCAGGCAGAGCCAGATCGCCATGGAGCTCAAAACCCGCTCATCCAGATCCGGCCGACGGAGTTGCAGCATCCGCAGAACCTGGTTGGGGGTAAGATCGCTCTCGGCCGCCAGCGGACAACCAGCCGAGCACTTGCCGCACTGGTAGCAATCCGCCAGCGACTGCCCGGTCACCGCGAGTATGGCATCAGCCAGGGCACGGGCTGGCCGCTTGACCTGTTTCGCCCCTGGCCCGAGTTCGCCGCCGACACGATCATGATTTTGCGTCATGTGCGTGCACCTATCCCTTTCGGGTCACCTGTTACGAACAAATTGAGATATAAGCATGCACCATTCCTTACGTTAGAAGGCGACTTTGCGTGCGTCATCCAAGTGGGTCATTTTGGGCATGCCTGCGGAGACGAACGAACGCTTATAGAGCATAAGACGCTATCGTCAAAGGAGATACGTCGCCTTACGGCCAGGATTCGGGTGGGGGTTCAGAGGGATGCAGCTCGGCATAGCCGGCCGAATAGCGGGATATGCATCCGGTTGAAGACGTCATGGACTGCGAATCCTTGCGCAGCCGGTGTGGATTTTGCAGTAACGCCGACGCAAACTCGTGATTGTCATCACGAGGTCCGGGCCGGCGGGCCATGCAGGTCGTCAATCAGTTGACCCCAGGGGCCCAAGGCCGTAGACTGAGCAGAGTCCGGGGCGTGGCGCAGCCCTGGTTAGCTGCGCTTGACTGGGGGTCAAGAGGTCGCTGGTTCGAATCCAGTCGCCCCGAATTCCTATCCCTTCGTAAGCCAAGAGCTTACGGAGCGTCATTTTCCTGTCATCTCCCTCGCGAACCGTGGCACTACACTTTTGGCTACACTTTTGGAGGTAGCGCCATGCCGCGGAGTCGACCTGCCAGCAACCCCCTTTCCTACCACCGCCACTCGGGCCAGTACTACGTAACCCGCCACGGGAAACGTATTTACCTCGGCTCGATTCGATCGGCCGCTCTGGATGAGTACTATCGGCTATGCCGGGGCGAGGAGAAGGCCGTCCGGGCCCCTGCTCCTGCCGAGTCCGCCATGCCTGAGGCCACATCCATGCCACCACTGCCGCCGACCACAACCAGGGCGACCTCCATCACGGCCAAGGAACTGGCCAACCGCTTCATGGCCGCCCAGCAGGCCAACTGGAAGGACCCCGAGGTGACCCGCCAGGGATACCACAATTGGCTGGCCCGCTTCCTGGGCGATCATCCGCGGTTGCTGGCGGGGGACCTGACCGTCGAGGTGTTCGCCGCCTGGAAGATGTCCCTGCGGAAGCGCGAGTATCGCTTTGACATCGCCATCATTTGTGTCCGGTGTATCCTGCACTCGAGCTATGACTGCACTCAAAACCAAATTGTCCCCGACCCAGAGGTGCCTGACATGGACTATCACAAGACCGCCATTTTGAATGCCGTGGACATCGGGATACGGTGCTCCGGGACGAACTGTCAGCATTCGCAGTGCATCCAGCAGGAGGACCTCGTTGCCGTTTATGCCGAGTGCCACGTCCGCTTGTCCGCCTCTAAAACCAAGTGGTTCACCATGGAGGCCAACCGTCTGAACAGGTACCCGGCTCAGTTTTAGTCTGACGCAATCGGAATTGAATGAGATGGACGCTGATCTGCCGTAGGTCGTCTTTCGATCATACCCGCTTGCGTGTAGGATCTGGCAGCAGCATGGACCGTTCGAAGAAGGGAGGGCCACCGTGAGTATCAGATTCCGCCGATGGCGATTCCACGGCCGCCGCTCCCTGCAAACATTGCAGCCATAGGAAAGCCGCTCATGCTGGACTGGCTGAAGAGACTGGTTGGGAACACCCAGGGAAGATCCGCCAACGACAATAGCGCCGGTGGCCTGTCTAATTCGCAATTGGCGTCAATCGCGGAGGATCTTGACTTCCTGAGCCGCTACGGCGCCGAGTTGCCCCAGCGAAGCATCGCCTATCTGGTCGGCGGGCAAGATGAGTCCGTCCTGGGGGATCTTGCGGGGTTGCCCGCCAGTGCCGGAGAAGCATACGGACTGGCCAGTTGTCACAGAATCCATCTGAACAACACTCGGATGGTGCGACGCCGCACTATGTTCGCAGGATTGAATAACGTTGCACCCAATCATCACCTGCGATTGGCGAAGATCTTCGAGGCAATCGGCCGGCGAGACCGGAAAGATCTTTGGTTGGATTGGCTCGCGGGTGTCCCGGTATGGCTGGACGTATACATACAGGAGGCGTTCTGTGGTGTTGGCAATGTTCTAACGCAGAAAGACAGGGAGTCTGATCTTCACTGCCGAGCTCTTCGAGCAGATGCTAGCGTTGGATGGCGCCGATCCTTCCCTCATAGCAAGGATTGCACTCTCCGCCGATCCACATGGGGCGAGTCGCTACTCATCCTGGTTCAGGGGATTCCTTGTTTCCATGGCGGCCGTGGTCGCCCGTTACCCCGACGTCATCCGGAGTGCTATGAGTCAGGGCTCGGCCGCCTACAGGACACAAGCCCTGGAACTGCTCGCCAAGTGGAAGATCGATATGCGCCCATTTGCCGCGGAGCTCGTTGATGCCGCCACGGATTCGGCCAAGAGCGTCCGAGAAGCGGCCAAGCCGCTGGTTCCCGCAATTCGAGAGGCGCGGCCCCGCTCGCCTTAGAGAAGCTGCGTACAGGGGATCCGGCGGAACGCCTGCATACGGTGGCGCTGCTGGCATGGCTCGGTGAGCCTCTGCCCAGAGATATCCTCCAACAGCAGTTGGAATCGGAAAGTTCATCTAAGGTCACGAAGGCCATTCAGGACCTGTTGGCACCATCGGCGCCGCAAGCAGATCAGGTGGCACTGGCTGATCTCGTGATAAACCTGCCGCCCCTGCCGCCGATCCCGATGAATGACCCGGCACCAGCCGATCTGGCGTCGCAACTGAAGGAAATCCACGTTGCCAACTTCATGAAAGCAGACGCACGCTACCGCGAAAACAAGGCCAAGGGCAGGCTCTGGAGTCAGGCACAGCCTTACCAAGTAGGATCCGATTGGTATAGGGGGGCTATTGAAGCTCTTTCGAGTCTGGACCAATTCCATAAGTTCATGGCAAAAAGGGCCGGGGGATGGGTCGTCGGAACCAAGGGGCTCAATCTGGTTGTCCAAAGACCGGACATGAACCTCGTACACGTCGTAAGGTTGCTCCTTTGCACTGGCCTGATTCAACGCAATGAAGATGCAGTGCGAACGATCACTTGGCCGGCCCGCGAGCTGTTACGTCTGTACTACAGCAGCCATAAGGACGAAATGGACATGCGGTACCTTGCTGCCGTGCTTGAGGCTCATGGTATCGACGACGAGGTCTTGGGTAAGGAATACCTTAGCGGCCTATTCAGCATCTTTGCCCAGATGGAAATCGGGACAATCTGGCCCTACTTTGCCGAACGGGTTGTGCTGCTGGAGGAGGTCTTTGCCACCAAGCAGGCCTCAGACTATCGATACACAGAGCGTCGCTCTCTCGCATTTGAAGTCCTCGCTACCATGCCGTGCATCCCACCGAAACTCGTTCCTATGATGTGGGAGATCGCCTTGGGCACAGGCAAGTCGGAGCGACGTGCCGCACAGAAGTGTCTACACAGGGTGCTAGATCGCGATGTCAGGATCATCCAGGCCCTTGCCTCCGGCCAGCAGGAAGTCCGGGCTGCTGTAGCGGGCTGGCTAGGAGAACTGAGGGTTCGTTCGGCCATAGAGCCGCTGAAGATAGCCTTGCGCAAAGAGAAGAGCGAGATCGCCAAGACTGCGTTGATGTCGGCGTTGGAGCAACTGGGCGAGCCGATCGAGGAGTTTCTGGATCGAAAGGTATTGGTCAGAGAAGCGAAAGCGGGATTGGCAAAGGGTGTGCCGGCAGCCCTCAGTTGGATCCAACTGGAGCTGATACCACAGATGCGATGGCAGGATACAGGCAAGCCGGTGGACCGGGAGATTCTCGCCTGGCTGCTCGTGAAGGCGTGCAAAGTCGGCAGCCCGGAACCCTCGCCGATGCTGCGGCGGTACGCGCAGTGGTTCGTGCGAGATGACGCGGAACGGTTCGGCCAGTGGGTACTGGAAAACTGGCTTGGCAAAGACGTCATACCACGGCCGCGCGAGGAAGCAATCGCTCTGGCCAGGCAGCACGCCCAGTCCTTGGCACGATTCATGAAAGATAAGACCGAAGACGATCTCATGCAGGCAGCCCTTCCATCCTATCTGCAAGAGCCGGCCGGCAGTGCGATCAAGGAAAAGGGCGTTCTGGCGGTGGCGGGAGCCTGCTGCGGGCCTGCGGCGGCAGCACCGGTGGAGCATTACCTGAAGACCTGGTATGGCCGGCACGGCGCAGTGCAAAGCCCTGCTCCAGATGCTTTCGTGGGTGGAACATCCATCGGCAATCCAACTGGTTCTATCGATTGCGGGTCGTTTCCGAACGGCAGGGATTCGCAAAGAGGCTGACGCCGTCGCCGAGGCGCTGGCGGAGCGCAAGAACTGGACGCGGGACGAACTGGCGGATCGGACGATCCCTACAGCGGGGATGGACGACTCATGTCGGCTGGTACTGGACACAGGCGGGCGTCGAGCTGACTGCTCGACTTGCGGAGGATCTCCAACTCGTGCTGATGAGTCCAGACGGCAAGCCTCTCAAGAGTTTTCCGCCTGCCCGCCAGAATGAACCCGAAGAGCAGTACAAGAAGGCTCGTTCATCATTTTCCGCAGCTAAGAAGGAATTGACAGCCGTCCTCCGCCTGCAAAAGGATCGCCTATACGAAGCCATGTGCACACAACGGGCTTGGCAAGCCCAGGACTGGGATATGTACCTGCATCGCCACCCGATCGTCGGCCGATACTGCCAGAGACTGATCTGGGCGGCATTCCAGGGAGATCTGTTGGCAGCATCGTTCCGCCCCCTGGAGGACAGGTCGCTCAGCAGCGTCGATGACGACACCGTATCGCTGCCACCAGATAGCCTGGTCCGGATCGCCCACGCCTGCAACCTGCCGGCCGAACTGGCGAAACGTTGGGCTGCTCACATGAAGGACTACCAGGTCGAGCCGCTGTTCCAGCAGTTCGGCCGACCTTCATATGTTCTTGGTGTGCAAGCCAAGGATCGACAGGCGATCGAGGAGTTCAAGGGACATATGATCGAGGCGTTCAAACTGCGTGGCGCAGCGGAGAAGCTCGGTTATGTCCGGGGGCCAGCCGAAGATGCGGGGATGTTCCACATCTATAGCAAGACGTTCCCGACCCTCGGAATCGAAGCCGTAATTGAGTTCAGCGGCAACTTCCTGCCGGAAGAGAATCGCAACGTCGCACTGATCAGCCTGCAATTCACCAGGACCACACAGGCGGGGTCGACTGGATATGGAGCCATGCCGCTGGACAGGGTGCCTGCCGTACTGCTAAGCGAATGCTACAATGACCTCCGCCAGATCGCCGGCATGGGAACAGGCCTAGATCCAGATTGGGAGAAGAAGGTCTGGTAGCAGAAACTGCCGAAGGAGCATCGAGGATGACGACACAGTCGCAACAAGATATCGTCCGCCAGCCTGCGGAGCAGCAATTTGCCGAGGAACTGGCGGCCCTGAAGTCCAGCGACAGAGACCCACGGCCGCCGGGTTGGCAGCTCTCGCCCAAGGCGGTACGGACGTTTCTGCTGGGCTCTGCGGAGAAGGCTTTGGCTCGCCCAGACGCCGAGACGGTTGTCATCAGCCGCAAGTTCTATGGCGATGACATGCTCGTCGATCGCTGCATCGTTACGCTCATGGGCAATCGCGGCCTGATCCTGGTCGGCGAGCCCGGGACGGCCAAGACGATGCTCTCGGAGCTGCTCTCGGCCGCCATCTGCGGCAGTTCGACAAATACGATCCAGGGTACTGCCGGCACCACCGAAGACCAGATCAAGTACTCCTGGAATTACGCATTGCTGCTGGCTGAGGGCCCGAGCCTGCGAGCCATGGTTCCCTCGCCCCTATACATCGGCCTGAAGGAGGGGCTGATCGTCCGCTTCGAGGAGATTACCCGCTGCCCGCCAGAGATCCAGGATATATTGGTTAGCATCCTGTCAGACAAGATGCTCCACGTGCCGGAATTAGGGGATGGCCATTCCCTCGTCCTGGCGAAAAAGGGGTTCAATGTCATTGCCACAGCAAACACGCGCGACCGGGGTGTCAACGAGATGTCGTCGGCTCTGAAGCGCAGGTTCAACTTCGAAACGGTCCACCCGATCCGGGACAAGGAGTTCGAAGTCCGCCTGGTTATGGAGCAGGCCCAGGCGCTGCTGGCTGATGCGGGTGCCAAGGCGCAGGTCGATCGAGACGTGATTGACCTGCTGGTTACGACCTTCCAGGATCTGCGGAGCGGCCGGACGGCGGAAGGGACAGTCGTGGATCGGCCATCTACGTCGATGTCGACGGCCGAAGCTGTGGCCGTGGCATTCTCTGCCGCTCTCGATACCTGCTACTTCGGCGATGGCCATTTGCGAGGCGAGCATATCGTCAAGCAGCTCCTGGGAACCGTGATCAAGGATTCGCCTGATGATGCCAAGAAGATCCGCCAGTACTTCGACGTGGTAGTCAAGTCACGGCTGCGCCGCGGCGGATGCTGGAAGAGCTTCTACGATTCTCGCGACCTCCTGGACAAGTGAGATGAGACGTGCGGACCCCTGCGACTGACAAACAGATCACCGATTCGTTGGCGGCTACGTCAAGTCGCGGATTGCATTTCTTCCCGATCCGGCACCACAGCCCCGCCTGTTCGTGGCATCTAGCCCGACTGATCCGGCAGGTAAGGCCCTCGCACGTGCTGATCGAGGGACCGAGCGACCTAACGTCCCTAATACCAGTCATCCTGCACGAGCAGACACGCCCGCCGCTGGCGGTGTTCACCACTTATGTAGACAAGGCCCGCCGACTTAAAGTCGAAAAGGAAGGGCCGTCGGATCAGCCATCGAGATTTACGGCATTCTACCCGATGTGCAACTATTCGCCTGAGTTGGTGGCGCTGCGGGTGGGCCGAGAGGTGGGCGCGGACCTGCGGTTCGTCGACCTCACATTCCCGGAACAGACTGCTGGCCAGGAAGAAGATGCTGACAGAGCCCGGCAGCGTCGAGATGATATCGCTGCTGGAGGAGAGCTATCTCAAGGGCAGTGAGTACATAGGGCGGCTAGCCGAGAAGACCGGATGCCGTAACGCCAATGAGCTCTGGGATCATCTGTTCGAGGCTGGTTGCACACAAGTCGAGACCGCCACGTTCGTCAGCAACGTGGCAACGTACTGCCTGCTGGCGCAGGCTAGCTACGATCCACAGGTCATGCGGCTGGACGGTACTGTCGCGCGCGAACGGGCGATGGCTGTGGCAATCGGCGAAACGATGGCGGATGCATCCGGCGCCCCTATCGTCGTTGTCACAGGAGGATTCCACACGACGGAACTGTCACGTATGGTCTTCGAAGGTGGATACAAGGATTATGCGAAGGCGAGCGACCCGCCGCGCCTTTCCAGCGATGAGGCCTCCACCTGCCTGATCGCCTATAGCTTCGATCGGCTCGACGCCCTGAACGGCTATGCTTCGGGCATGCCGCTGCCAGCCTATTACGAGAAGGTCTGGTCTTTCATGAATGAGGGCCAGGACGACGTGCTGCTGCGGACTGCCAGCCGGATGATCGTTGAAGTCGGCCAGTTCGTGAGAGAAAAGGAGATGTCGCCGACCATTTCGGCCGCGGATGAAATCGCGGCACTGGTACAGGCACAGCGATTGGCACAGATCCGCAGCCACGACGGCCCGACCCGGGAAGATCTGCTGGATGCCATGCGAAGCTGCTTTGTCGCCGGGGCAATGCACAGCGAAGGCGTCGCGGTCATGCAGGTGGTTCGCCAGGTGCTGTCGGGGTGGGCAAGCGGGTCCGTCGCCCCGGGGGCCGGGGTGCCGCCACTGGTGCAAGATTTCCGCCAGACGGCGGAGCACCTAGCCCTGATGATCGCCGACACCCTGCCCAAGCAGGCCGTGCTGGACGTCTATCGCAAGGCCCAGCACCGGCGGGTCAGCCGGTTCTTCAAGCAGATGTCCTATCTCAACGTGCCGTTCGCCAGCATGCTGCGCGGACCGGACTTCGCAGCCGGGATCGACACCGAACACATCCAGGAGCACTGGCGATATGCGTGGTCACCGGCAACGGAAGGGCGACTCATTGAGGTATCCATCTATGGCCAGTCGGTAGAGCAGGCGGCGCTTGCAAAGTTGCAGGAGGCGATCGGCAAGCTGCAAGACCAAGGGCGGGGCCGCAGTACGGTAGAGGTCGTATCGCTGCTGACCTTGGCGTGCCAAATGGGGCTGCAAAACGCGGTCGGGCAGATCGCACGGCTCCTAAAGGATGAGATCGCAGAGGATGGTTCGTTCCTTTCTCTGGTGAAGGGCGTGAGCCAGTCTGCTCGTGCTGAAGCAGTCCCGGCAGACGCTGGAGGCGGGAGACTTGGCGGTAGTCGAGGACCTGGCGCAGACGGCATATGCCAAGGCATGCTTCATACTGGCCGACTTGGCGAATGTAACGGACGAGCAGGTCAACGAGGTTCTTGCGGGAATCGCTTGGCTGCGAGAGGTCGTAACCGGTAGCCAGGCGGCACCACTCGATCGCGAGCTGTTCTTCCGGGGACTGCAAGACATCGTCGGGGCCGCACGCAGCCAGCCTGCGGTCCTCGGCGCGGCCGTTCGCGCGCTCTTCGGCCAAGGCCGAACGCATGAGGAGGACCTGCTGCGACTGATGGCGGGCACGATCGATGGAGCTACCCTCCAAGGACAGGCTAAGGTGACGTTCATGCGAGGGTTGCTGTCGACGTGCCGTGAGGCGGTTTGGCGGGTGCCAAGCCTGCTGGGCCGGCTGAGCGAGCTGATAGGGAACTGGACCGAGGAGGAGTTCCTGGAGGCGCTGCCGGAGTTGCGGCTGTCATTCGCGGACCTGACGCCCCGGGAGATCGACCGGGTCGCCGAGCAGGTGGCGGCGATACATGGCCAGGCAGACCTCGGAGATCTCGTTCATGCGGACATCGCCGAAGCAGATGTGGCCTTTCATCTGCGCATCAATCAGGCCGTTGGGACCATGCTAGCGGAGCAGGGCCCGGCCAGTTGGGCGAGCCTTACTGCGGAGGCGCCCGGCACATGAACGACTCTTCCACGGTCCTGGCTCGCTGGCGGCTTGTACTTGGGCGGTACGCCCAGCGGCATCTGCCGAACGCCTTGTCCCCTGGACAGAAGCGCATGGCGGACGCCTTGGATTTCCTGTATCAGCGGGAATACGGAGGGAGAGGCGTGCGACCCAGCAGCAAGGATAAGCGCCAGGGATCGCTCGATGCCACGCAGCTTACCGCCGCTACGTGGCTCACCGAGGCGCGCAACCTGTTTCCTCGCCAGACGCTGGAGATCCTGGAGAGACATGCTATTGAGCGGTACGGCATCACGGATCTGCTGGCCGACCCGGAGGTGCTCCAGAAGCTCGAACCTAACATGGATCTCCTGAAGGCCATGTTGACGTTCAAAGGACACATGAAGGGCCCCGTCCTGCAGGAGGTCCGCCGGATCGTCAGGACGGTAGTCGAGCAGGTCCACCGGCGACTGGAAAAGGAGATCCGCCGGGCACTTTGCGGGCGGACTAACCGCTTCCAACATAGCCCGCTAAAGGTTGCGCAGAACCTCGACGCCCGCGGCACGATCCGCCGCAACCTGAAGAACTTCAGTCCAGAGCTGGGCAAGATCATCGTGGATAATGCCTTGTTCTTCTCTCGCATCCGGCGCTATATCCCCTGGGAGATCGTCATCTGCGTCGACCAGAGCGGCAGCATGACTGACTCGCTGATCCACAGCGCGGTGACGGCTTCGATCATGGCCGGCCTGCCGATGGTGAAGGTCAAACTCGTCGCATTCGACACATCCATTGTAGACATGACCGACTATGTGAGCGATCCGGTTGAAGTGCTTATGAACGTCCAGCTCGGTGGCGGCACCAACATAGGGCAGGCGCTGGCCTACTGCATGAAGATCATCGATAATCCTCGTCGAACTGTGCTGGTCCTGATAACTGATTTCTGTGAAGGAGCCAGTCCGCAACGTCTGACAGCCATCTGCAAGCAACTGGCGGAGTCGGGCGTGAGGCTACTCGGGTTGGCGGCCCTGGACGAGGAGGCGGTGCCGGCCTATGACAGACAGATGACCGGCAGATTGACACGCTGCGGCATGGAAATCGCCGCATTGACCCCGGAGCATCTGGCACAATGGCTGGCAAAGGTGATCGGCTGACAGTCCTGCAAGGCGTCCTGGCCGGGATGCACGAAGAGGCGCTGGCAGCTTTGGCCAGCCCTGGGCTGCTCCGCCGCGCGCACAAGGATCTGGAAACAGGCAGCCGACCGGAGGTCCAGGGGCAAGACGAACATGGTGTGATGGTACGTATCGACGAGTTCCTGATCACGATGCCGCTTAGCGGCCCTGCAGGAGCAACGTGCAGCTGCCCCGCACAAACCATCTGCCGTCATATCCTGACGGCCGCGATCTTCCTGAAACAGCATTTGTCGAGCGATGCAGGCAACACAGCCGCTCAGGCTGACCCAGCTCGCGATTGCGTTGATTCCACACCAACCGGCACAGCGTCCGTGCAGCCATCGGCCGCTGACGAGATCCTGGCGATCACGCCGTCGCAGTCTGCTCAAATGGGCGAAGACCAAGGCAGTCCGCGACGCAGGCAGCATGCTGGACAGCGGTTGCCGCGTCCAGATCCGGGCGGAGCAAGCGGTCGTAGTGAGTTTCCTGGAGGAAGGCATCCAGTGTCACTATGTCGCGGGCGTCGGGCTGGCAGGCATGATTACCAACGCTCCGCCGCGGCTCAGGGCGAAGTTTTTGGCGGCGGCGGTCCTAGCCTTTCAACGGCAGATGGGAGTTCGCCATGAGACACCTGCAGGGCGGACGCCGGCCGAAAAGCCGACCGGGCCAGGCTGGAGACAACACGAGGTATTGACAACCATACGATCGTCCCTGATCGACTGCCTGTGCATTGGCCTGTCGCACCTTTCCCAGACAATGCAGCTAAGACTCGATACGCTGGCGGTCTCCGCGCACGGTGCGGATATGCCGCGACTGGCGGCCTTGCTGCGAAGCCTGGCCGAGGAGGTGGAACTTCTGTTGGACCGGAATGCGCAGGCGGACGAGGGACAACTGCTGATGATGATCTGCCAGACTTTCGCCCTGACGGAGGCCGTGCTGGAAGCAGTTTCGCCTTCGCCATCGCTGCTCGGCCGCTATCAGAGCCAATACGAGGACTTCGACAACCTTGAATTGGTCGGCGCGGCGGCCTGGCCATGGCGCACGAAATCCGGCTACGACGGCCTAACGCTGCTCCTGTGGCAGCAACAGGAGCAATGCTGGTATACGTGGTCGGACAGTCGGCCCGACCACATCACCGGCGCCAATTTCAATCTGGCCGAGCGGTATCGCCAACCAATATCCTGGCAGAACGGCTTGTCTCCCGAACGTCTCAGTCGCAGTGGCTTTGCT
The DNA here is from genome assembly GCA_963787325.1 of uncultured Planctomycetota bacterium. GTDB lineage: Bacteria > Planctomycetota > Phycisphaerae > UBA1845 > JANYLN01 > CAWBCK01. The sequence goes on along the minus strand of CAWBCK010000005.1, from coordinate 1,419,579 downwards.
TTGGCAAAAGGCAGGCGGAATGGTCACCATCGGCTATCCTCCTCGGCCCAGTGCCAGCTCTCCTTGCTGGGCGAAGCGGCCCCCCGCACAATCGACTTTCACAGTCGCCTGTTTGTTGATTGGTCGGCATTGTCCGGCCAGGCGGCCAAGGCGTTCCCAGTGGGACTGGAACAGGGCGATCCCCTGGAACGGTTCGTCGTGCTCAAGCCAGCTCGCTGGGGGCAGAAGAAATACGACGAGATCTCACAGGCATTCCGTTGGCCTATCTTTGATAGTCGTGGCCGGCAGACTGACATCGCTTTGCCATACGACGAAGTAAGCGCCCACGCGATCGATTGCCTTCAGCAGATCCAGCCCCGCTGGCACAGTGTATGGGCTGTAGTAGGCAGAATCGTCTTCGAGCAAGCCGGCTTTGCGGTCCAGCCCTATACCCTATACGGCAAGCCGCCCATGCAAGGTGAACGAACCTGGAACATTCATTTCGACACGCCGGTAAGCCGTCCGGGCAAGCTGCTGGCGAGGATTCTCGGCGGCAACATGAAATCCGTCGTGGGAATGCAGACTCGATGAGACAGAGGCGCTTCCTTCACCCTGGGACCGCCAAGTAGAGCAAGAGCTGGCAGGCCTGGAAGACGATCTCCTGCGCCTGGCGGAACGAGGTTGCACGTCAATTCCCGAAGAAGTCGGCACACGGGTAGTTGGACGAGCCAAGTCTCTTGTCGATCAGGGGTTCGGCCTTCTGGCTGATTGCTGCCGATCATTGACTTCCTTGGCCGCCCGATCCGACCCAGACAGGAGACAACAAGCAGCCGTAGCGTTGGTTAGGACCCAGTATACCTGCCTGCTCCACCGACAGATCGGCGTGCGGATTGTTCTGCAAGACGCAACACGGTAGGGGGCCCACCATTGTGGCGTAATCGTTGTGACACCAAGGTGAAATTGCAGGCGGAGCGGCCTTGTGTACCATGAGATCGATCCCGGCGTAGGTAGGCGGCTGGTCGTTGCCGTAGTGTCAATACTACTGTTATTGCTCGTAAGTACCGATATAATGACACATATGGCACGAGTACAGGATAGTCGCACGCGGATTCTGGCGTATGCCCGCAAACAGGGCGTGATCAGGCCGCGAGATCTAAAGGACCTGGGAGTGCACCCGGAGTACCTGCGCCGGCTCACGCGGCAGGGCGTGCTGAACCAAGTTTCCCGGGGGCTTTACGAACTGGCCGACGCTGAACCGCGCGAGCATCAGACTCTCATTGAGGTCTGCAAGCGGGTTCCCAATGGGATCATCTGCCTGCTGTCAGCACTTCGCTTCCACGGCATAGGGACGCAACTGCCGCACGAAGTCTGGCTTGCGATCCCTGCGAAGTCAAAGAAGCCTCGTATAGGCTCACCTGCCCTCCAGCTAGTGTATGTCTCCGAACAGATGCACAGTCTGGGTGTCGAAGACAAAACGCTACCCAACGGGCGGGTACGAGTGTACGGGATCGCCAAGACGGTGGCAGACTGCTTTCGCTTCCGTAACAGGATCGGTCTGGATGTGGCCATAGAGGCCCTGCGAGATGTCATTCGGCGCCGCCAAGCTCAGCGCGGCCGACCTTTCGGTGATGGCTCGTCAGTGCCGGATCTTCAGTGTCATGCGGCCTTACCTGGAAGCCCTGCTATGACCCCGGCAGATCCGAAGAATGTCCCTCACTCCGTCCGCGATCGGCTGATCAACCTTGCGCAGAACCGGCCAGGACTACAACCGTCTTCTTGTCAGGTACGCCCTGGAGCGGCTGCTTTATCGCCTCAGCCTCTCCGATCATCCCAACCGCTTCGTATTGAAGGGCGCGATGCTGCTGGCGGTATGGTCAGATCAACAGTACCGCACCACGCAGGATCTGGACCTGCTCGGCTTCGGAGATGGTCGTCCGGAGAGTCTTATTGGGATCTTCAAGAACGTTGCCGGGGTCACGGTCGGAGTGAATGATGGTATGGTTTACCTGCCAGACAGCATCACTGCAGAGACGATTCGTGAGGACCAGAGATACGGCGGCATCCGCATCCGCATCGAGAGCACGCTTGGCAAGGCCCGGATTCCTCTGCTGGTGGATGTGGGATTCGGGGATGCGATCACGCCTCCTCCGCAACCGATCATCTTCCCGACACTGCTGGATTATCCTGCTCCTGCGATCCAGGCCTATCCGAAAGAGACCGTGGTGGCGGAGAAGTTCGAGGCGATGGTCAGCCTGGAACTTCTCAACACGAGGATGAAGGACTTTGCCGACATTTGGTACATGTCACGCCACTTTGGTTTTGACGGGGCCGTACTGTCCGAGGCGATCTCGGAAACGTTCGCCAGACGCGGCACGCCGATCGACCTGTCTCCAGTCGCCTTCACCGATGCGTATACCGATTCCGCGCGACAGGCGCAGTGGATTGCCTTTCTCCGCCGGACTTCGGCAAAGGACATTCCTGGCGGTCTTGCGGAAGTAGTGACTGCGGCGGCAGTTTTTCTTCTGCCGGTAGCGAAAGCCTTGGCTGCGGGTGCGGCGTTTACTGGAGCATGGTCGCCGGCAGAAGGTTGGAAACCAGCGGCACAGGAATAGGCGCCGTTGGGCATCGTGTGGCCGCCAGACGCCGATCCCAGATGCTACTGGATATGGCAGGCCCCTCACCGGCCATTCCTTCGGTTCTTGGGTTTGCGCACAGCCGACCTACGATCCCGAGGCGTCGATGATGGCTGGCTGGCATCGGCCAAGGCGATGATCGCAGCCTTGATATGGGGCGGCAGATGCCGCCAGTTGGCGACCAAAGAAGCGAGCACAGGATCGTTGGTACAACATTTGGTGCAACGGGCTTTGTCGATCTCTCGTAAGTTACTGTCATCACAGTTGGTTACGCGAGATGCGGTACGGATTTGAAAACCGCAGGGTCAGCCATTATTGCGGACGGAGCAGTCTTGCGCCCTTCTGCCCGTAGTCCGCAATAGCTGCAGGGGTCTCGGCCCTCAGCCCATTCCTGGAATCCGGCCACTCTATTCCGCTAGACTCCGCCCTCGGGTGACAAGTCAGGTGACAAGCGGACGCACGCGCGGCATGGCAATCGAATGGGCCATTGACCGAGATCACGGCATGGTGTCCGTGCGCGACGATCGCTTGGCATGCCTCGGCGCATTCGCAGCTACCATCTGCAGAATGGTCGAGCTCGCAGCCTTGGGCAACGAAGGCCATACTGCAACTACCTTGCCATGTTCGCGATCAGATGCCAGATGCAACGCCTTGCATTGCGCCCTGCAGAGTCTCGTCGACTCGTTACTCCTGTTGTGGCAACCCTTGCGCTGCATCCCGTCCGGTTTGCTAAGCCGGAGCGGCCGCTGACGAGGCGTTTCGGCTTTTCCTCAGTTGGACGGCCACAGAGATCGCCGCACACATCCAAGGGTCTCCTCCTTGCCGAATCCGCGAGACGACCTTGTCTTGGTAGAGGATTGTATAGCCGCGGTTGATCCTCTTCGCGATGGTCGGGCATCCACGTTTCTTGAACACGGCCTCAATCCGCAACTGAAAAGGATCTGGCTTGGCCATTGTACGCTCCTCAGCCTGTCCCAGGCCCGTGCTCGCACTTCTCCCTGGCCGCCAGGAACACGTCGAGAATCACCTTCGATACGCTCCCGACCATGGCGTTCTCATCGGTTTCCACGCTGAAGCCGTTTTCTGCCAGATGGCCCATGACATATGCAAACAGCCACAATTCAGGATATGACGTGGCGGTCAGGTCCCACATCCGACGGTCCTTCTCCGCCGCGAGATACTTCAGCATGGAGGCATGCCGTTGGTATGCCTCTCTGATCATGTCCAGACTGATGACCGGCAGCGGTGCCTTCGTGCCGTTCTTGAAGGCCAGGTACACGACCATCAGGACGTGAAGGGCATGCTCGAGCCTGGAGAGGCTCACGCCATCCTGCGATAGTGCCACTGTCGTGAGGAAGATGTGTGGCTGATCTGCATGGATTTGGTCGCAAAGGGCCTCCTGCTCCTTTAAGCTCAGGCCAGTGACCGTCCCAACTGCGGCGGTCACGATCTCTGCCCGAATCGGCGTGTAAGGGGAACGTGCGTCATCTGCCTGCGGATTTGCTGGGTTACGTATGGCACACCGCGACGACTGCTGCTGCGCATCAGGGCTTCGACTACGCCGATCGCCAAAGCGTTTGGCATACAGGTCCTGGATCCATTCACGCACAGGCGCCTTCCACGGCTGAGATTTGGCAGGAATGTTCTTGATCAGGCTACGCGGCTTTAGGCCCAGCTCCCTGGCCATGCGGACATCTTCTTCCGAAAGACCACAGCGACGCTTGACTTCCTGCCATTCATCGTCGTGCTTGCCCGGTTTCTTCTTGCCCACGCTGCTAATCCCTATCGTTCTTTGACACGCCTTTCTGCCTTCTTGCGGCCAGCACGCTTGCTGTTGCCTCGCTTGGCGGGTGCTGATTTGGCTGGTCGCTTCTTTGTTTTCGCTGCTCGCGTCGAACGTCCGATTGCAGCCTTGGCGGGCGGCGCGTCTGCAGGAGCTGGGGATCAGCTACATCGGGGGCGTCCGGCGCAGTCGGTACCGCAGCCACGTCGATACCGAACACCTCCGACAATTCGCTCTCGGCCAGGGTCCGCCGCCCAGTCTTCTTGGCCTTACTAACCACTGCTCTGGCTGCGTCCTGGCCTACCAGTTCGGCATGACGAACCCCTCGCAGGACGAACAGCAGTTCCGGTTTCTCATCCAACCGTGCGCCGATACCGTACAGCACCGCTGCCACGTGTTTGCACATATCCGCCCAGTCGGGGCAAGAGCAGTCCAGGTCGATCTCCCCTGGCAGAGGAAACAGGCCGCGATCCTTGTCCGTGACGATCCCCATTACGTGATCCGACAGTCTGCCCTGCAGCAGTTCCAGCAGCGAGCCGATCTGGCCGGCGCAGGACTCCTTGACATGACGCCATTTGTCCTTGGCCAGCGGCCTGATCGAAATCTTGATGTCGTAGAGTTCCGACCCGCTCACTTTCGCCGTGATCCGACCCTCGGTAATCCCCAGGTGACAGACCGAGCCGTTGCGGACGTACGTCCTGCCGCGCGGCAGGCGGTTCTCAAAATCGCTGAACTTCTCGAGGTGCTGGCACCAGGCCTTCCCCCAGAATGTACGGGCGATCTGCGCCCCTCGATCCGGATTGGCTGGATGTCATGGCCCTTCTTCCGCAGCTTCTCCATTTGCCGCATCGCTTCGGCGCGTCGCTTCGCCACGGGCACGTACGGCCGAAAACCCCACCCGTAGTACGCCATGTTTCAATTCTCCACGGCCTTGGTAATGTCCAGTCGAACCAGATCCAGCAGGTCGCCGTCGCTCATCTCGGTAACGAGCTTCGGTGCGCCCTCTTCCAGGATTTCGCCAGCCAGAGCCGTCTTGTCGCGAATGAGGGTGTCAATTTTCTCCTCTATCGTACCCTGGCAGACGAATTTGTGAACCATGACGTTCCGCGTCTGGCCGATACGGAAGGCCCGGTCGGTCGCCTGGTTCTCCACCGCGGGGTTCCACCAGCGGTCGAAGTGAATCACATGCGTGGCCGCCGTCAGGTTCAACCCCGTGCCGCCGGCCTTGAGCGACAGGACCATGAACGGCGGACCGTCTTCCCGTTGGAAGTCATCCACGACTGCCTTGCGCTTACCCACAGTCGTGCCGCCGTGCAGCACAAGGCCCGGCCTGCCGAACACCGTTTCCAGGAATTCCGCCAGCGGTGCGGTCATCTCGCGGAATTGCGAGAAGACCAGCGCCTTCTCCTGCCGCTCGGCGATTTCCTCGCAGATCTCACGCAACCGGGCGAACTTACCGCTCTCGCCAGGGGCGTACCCACCGCTGCCCAACCACTGGTCAGGGTGGTTGCAGATCTGCTTGAAACGCATGATGAATGCCAGGATCAGGCCGCGCCGCGCGATGCCCTCCTGCTGGTCGCGAAGCGCCTCCGCCAGCGCCCGTACCGACTCATCGTAGAGCACCGCCTGCCTCTTGCTCAAGTGGCAGAAGGCCTGCAACTCCACCTTGTCCGGCAGGTCGGCAATGATCGATTTGTCCGTCTTCATCCGCCGCAGGATATATGGCGACACCAGCTTGCGCAGCGGCCCGTATGGATCCTTCGATTGCCCCTGCATACGCTTGACGAATCCCCCGAACGTCTTGACCGACCCCAGCAATCCGGGGCACAGAAAGTCGAAGATCGACCACAGGTCCGTCAGCCGGTTCTCCACGGGTGTGCCGGTCAGGACGATCCGCGCGGCGGCCTTGAGCTGCTTGACCGCCCGCGTCTGACGAGCCGAGGGGTTCTTGATCGCCTGGGCCTCATCGAGAACCACCAGAGACCAGTCGACCCCCGCCAGCCATTCCAGCCGGTTCACCATCGAATAGGTTGTCAGGACCGCATCGACACCAGCCAGTGTCCGCCCGGGATCCTTGGCTGCCGTCCTGAGATCATCCGCCCTGGTCTGCGATGGATGTGCGAAAAGGTACCGCAAGGATGGCGCGAAGTGTTCAATCTCCGCCTTCCAGTTGGCTAGCAGTGACGCCGGCAGGACCAGTAGCGCCGGCGACCGCCGTCCGTCGGACCGTTGCTGTTTCAGCATCAACAGCAGCGACAGGACCTGTATGGTCTTGCCCAGTCCCATGTCGTCCGCCAGGCATGCGCCCAACCCCAGCCGTGCCAAAAGCCACAGCCACTTGACTCCAGCCTGCTGGTAGGGACGCAGTACCCCGCGCAGGTCCCGCGGCGGCACAGATATCTCGATCCCTGCCGGCTGACGGATCTGTCGTAGGCTTTCCTCCAGCGACGGCCCGGCTAGAACCTCCGACCATGTGGCGGTCCGTTCGTCCAGCAGCGCCGCTTCCCCGGCATCGATCGGCGCCCCCGCCAGGAGCCGCATGCCTTCCAGAAAAGACACGCCGTCCGTCCCGACCCGCTTCTGGACCTGCTTCCAATGTTTCAAGGCCTCCTGCAGTTTCTCCCGATCCACTTCCACCCAGCGGCCTTTGAGAAACACCAGCCCCGCGGATCCTGCCAGGATGCCCTGCCACTCCTCAGACGTGAGTGTTTCGCCTTCGAGCGCCAGCCCCACCTTGAAGTCCAGCATGGCCTCGGCGCCGAACTTCGCCGGCCCCCTGTTGCCGATCGAGACGCCTACGCGGACGCGCGCCGCCCTCCTCGTCCACCAGTTCGGTACCCGCACCAGCAGTCCGCATTCCTCCAAGAGCGGGATGTCGCTCAGCAGCCGGTGTGCCTCGTCCGGAGTCCAGGCCAGCGGGTGAAACACCTCGCCGCTATCGACCAGTCGTCGGACCCACGCACACGCTACTGCCGCCCGCTGCAGCGGCATCAGCAGGTTGACGAGCATCTTCTTGTTGCGCTCGCCGGCGTACTCCTCCAGGGCCCTTCCGAGCGGCTGATATTGCACCCGGGTGCCGTGCAGGATTTTGGGCGCGTAGGTCGCCAGAAAGGCGAACGGGTATTCCGGGTCACGCTTGTTCTCCGCCAGATGGAAGCATACCCGACCCACCCGATGCCATAGGGGACTTCGCTTGTGTAGCCATTCGCCCAGGCCTCCGGTCAGCGCCGCGATCTGGCCGCGAACCAGGCGATCCAGTTCCTCCCAGATGGCCGCCAGCATCCCAGGCTGCAGGTACTCGCCGCCGCGCATGGGCGGGGCGGCGGAAACCATCTCCGCCATCTCCTCGGCCGGCGCGGGTACCGGCCGCTTGAGATCCCCGGCAGGTTCAGGGATATGACTCAGTTCGGTCAGGTAGCGTTCCCCGAAGCTTCGCCAGAAGGCGAATGCGGGGGGCAGCGTCAGTTTGCCCTGAAGCGTTGCCAGCTGGACGAGCCCCTCGGCATAGCCCTGCCCGAACGCTTCTCGAAGCGTAGCTGCCAGCGCATCGGCCAAGGCGATATCGCCGCCAGCCACCTCGTCGTCCCCTGGGGACTCGACAAGGAGCAGGTGGCCTCCGGGCGTTAGTGCGATATCGAGCATTGAGCCAACTCCGGGCATGTAACGGTATCGCGTTCGCACGATGACAAGATACTATGGCGCAAAGGGAGCATGGCACACGGCTATTCGGTCGCCTTGCGACCTCGATGGTGCCATAAGCCTGTCTTGAGAGACCGGATTGTGTTCGGCCTCCTGCCGTTCATCTCTGTGTTTGCGGCGCTTCTTGCTCACGCCACCTCATGCTAACCTGCGCATGCTCTGCCGTCACCTCTCCCAGTTCTTGACCTGCCGCCAGTTCGCCGCAAGCAACTGGGCGAACGCATCTGGGCCTGAGTCCCGCAAGGCCAGCAACTCAGCCAGCTTGGTGCTGGCAGCGATCAAGAGGGTCTTCATCTCTTCGTCCGTGATCCTGGACAGCCCCGGATCTTCCAGCAGCGGAGAGTACTCGCCGGCGTGCAGATCCTCGACGGCCCCGTCGCGGAACGCCAGCAGCGTCATCACGTTCGCCTGGTCACGGTAGGTGACCCGTCTTTGAGCGCCCGTCACCACCAGCCCACACGGGAAGCATACGCCATGCCCGTGAAATACCCGTGCAGTGCGACTGACGTGGTCTGCAATCTGCACCTTGCGCAAACGGCTCGCCACCGCCGGTGGTTCCGTATCAGCGGGGCACCTGAACAAGCGACAAAACTGCAGCACGGATAGGCTCCGGCAGGCGTCGCCACGCCGAGACCACCTCTACGAGCTCAGGACAGTCATGCAATGCCAGTGACAAGCCCCGCGATGTCGCTGGTCGACCGGACGAAGGGAAGTAACTCGTGTCTGATTGTCGCGATCACGGTTTTGCCCTGAGTTACTTGGAAGTCAGGGGATAAGCGGGCCCGGGGCTTGGTAGTCGCTGACACGAGCTGCCGAGCCCCTTGGTGACCGGCATTGAAGGCCGAGGCGTCAGCGCGGTCGTAGTCGGACATGTCGAGCTTCAAGGCACGCTCGGGCACTGGTTTCTGCGCGGGCCCGGACGGCTCTGACCAGCTCTGATTCCGGCCGCAGAGGATGTGGCTAGACAGGCGCTAAGACCTTGCGCAGCCTCCAGGAACTTGGTATGCTTATTCAGAATGCAATGGCAAGATTAGGATGCCGCATCGGATGTAGATGTGGTACCTGTATGCTGGTGACAGCGTCGCGGATTTGACAATCAGAAGCGGGAACTGAATCGACTACACTTTTGACTACACTTTTGAGGCTGCATTTGCCAGGATTTAACAGGTTTTGCTGTGATCGGGCCTGCGCGTAAGGCCCAGAAATGAGCGTAACTTACGGAAGCCACGATTTGCCAGGAATGCCTTACAAATACGCACGTGACGGCGATGGTCGTTGTCGCGCGATCGGGATGCCCCGGGCCTGCCGGGTTGCCTTGTCGCGGCATCCGGTCAAGTCCATCACCACAGAACGTGTCACCGAGGTCGTGGAAGGCGTGTTTGCTACCGGCGCCGTGCCTCGCACCAACGACTTTGAGGGTACCGGCGGTCCGTTCTTCCTGGACGAAGCCTGCACCCAGCCGGATCCGCTCGTTGACGACCAGTCGCTGTTCTTCGAATCGCCGCGGGGCCTGATCGTGCTGCTTGGCTGCGCCGACGCAGGCATCATCAACGTGCTCGAGTACATCCATCGGACCACCGGCCAGCCGATTCATACCGTACTCGGCGGAACGCATCTGGTTGGAGCGAGCGAAGACCGCTTGGTCAGAATCATCGAGGCCCTGCGTCATCTGGACGTAAAGCGCTTTGGACCGGCCCATTGCACGGGTGCGGAGGCAATGGCCAGATTGTGGCAGGCGCTGCCCGGCTGCTGTTTTGCCTGCCCGGCCGGAACGCAATTGCAGGTCAATGGACCTTATAGAGCCTCCTGGCGTTGCACATAGGAAAACGCCCATGGCGCATACAGATCTGTGGGATGGATGGCTATGAAGTTGCCCCTGGCATGGGAAGGCACGAGGGAGATGCTGGCTGCGGTGGTTGTAGCAGCTGGATGGGTAACCCTGTGGCTGGCTATCGGCTTCTGGCCGATGGCACTGCTGGCAGTACTGCCCCTGGGGGCGATATTGACGTTCTTTCGCGATCCGGGCAGAAACATCCCCGTAGAGCCGGGTCTCATCCTTGCAGCGGCGGACGGCCGCATCACCCATGTCGAGTGGACCGAAATGGATCCGATCCTGGGCAGGCCGGCCGTCCGGATCAGTACTTTTCTGTCGATCGTCGATGTTCACGTCAACCGGGCTCCCTGCAGGGGACACGTGCTTGGTGCTAAGCGGCGGAACGGTCTTTTCCTGGATGCGAGGGATGGGGCATCTTTTAAAAAGAATACCAGCAATACGCTAGTGCTGATGCCTGAAGGACCCCTGCCCGGGCCCATCATCGTCAAGCAGATCACCGGCAAGATCGCCCGGCGGATCGTCTGCAACGTGAAAGTGGGTGATCGATTGGCGGCCGGTCAGAAGTTCGGCATGATCAAGTTCGGCAGCCGGACCGACGTGATCATCCCCCGGCAGTCGGGCCTGGAAATACTGGTCCGTGTGGGCCAGAAGGTTCACGCCGGAATGGATATCCTCGCTCATGTTGTACAGCCGCAAGTGCAGGATCGCTTGGCGGAACCAGCGAGTGGTCAGGCCGCAGCAACGGGAAAAGCGGCGCACGACTTGTCCTGTACTGGCAAGCAAGGGGCTGTGGATCTACCGGCAGCAGCGCCACATCCCCGCGAACAGTCGTAGGAGCATTGCAGGGTGAATCCGAAAGAAGTCATATCGCAGTTTCATGTGGCAACCAGACCGAACTACGTGCCACAGAACGATGAGGAACGGATCTTCCAGATCGCCTTCGAGACGAAGATCCCGCTGATCCTCAAGGGACCGACCGGTTGCGGCAAGACACGCTTCATCGAGTACATGGCCGCCACGCTCGACCTGCCGTTGATCACCGTCTCGTGCCACGAGGACCTGACAGCAGTCTGACCTGGTCGGCCGGTTCCTGTTCAAGAACGACCAGACGGTCTGGCAGGACGGACCGCTTACACTGGCGGTCCGCTGCGGCGGGATCTGCTACCTCGACGAGATCGTGGAGGCCCGCAAGGACACGACCGTCATCATCCACTCTCTTACGGACGACCGGCGCACGCTCTACATCGACAAGACCGGCGAGGTCATCCGGGCTCACCCGCGGTTCATGATGGTCCTGAGCTATAACCCCGGCTACCAGAGCATCGTCAAGGACCTGAAGCAGTCGACCAAGCAGCGATTCGCAAGCCTGAACTTCAACCACCCGACCGTGGACGTCGAGTCCCGGATCATCCATACCGAAACGGGCCTGCCCATCGAGCAAAGCCGCAAGATCGCAGAAATGGGCGCCAAGATCCGCCAGCTCAAAGGCTTTGGCCTGGAAGAAGGCGTCAGCAGCCGGTTGCTGGTCTACGTGGGGCGGCTGGTCCAGGCCGGCCTGCCGGCGGTGGAGGCCTGCCGCCATGCCATTGCCCAGACCCTGACGGAAGAAACGGAGGTTATGGCCTCCATCGAGAACATCGCGAATCTCTACTTCGGCGACCTTATGCAAGGCGGGGCGGATGCAAGCGCGACCAGATCAGCCTGATTCCACCAGTGCAGCCGGGAAGGATCGGTCGCTGTCGGCCTCAGGAGATTCCCTGGCCGGTGACCGTTACCTTGGCTTCTCGCTCCAGAGCGTCTGCTGGGGCTACCGTGATATCTTCGAAAAGGCGATCGAATCCCTGTTCGCCGAGGGCCTGCTGGGTCCGGATCGACAGGAGATCACCACCCGCTTCTTCGAAATACTCAAGAACTCCAACCACGACGGGTTCGACCACATCAGCCGGTGTTTTCTCGATGCCTTGAGCCCGGCCAACCGGTGGCTGCTGCGTCTGCCGGCGCTGTTTTATGACCTGACGGACCTGGGCCTGCGTCTCTCTCATGCTCGCCACTGGTTCGGAGAGTCATACTTTCGCATGCTTGGGGAGGGACGGTTTGGCGGCATGCCCGAGCAGGTGCGGGCCTGCCTGACCTGGATGCGGCGGCTGCTGGCACTGGATGCGGGCATGTCGCTGGCCTTTCTCGAAAACTATCACCGCCTCCTGGACCGCCTGTTGCCCGGCGAGATCGAGCTCTACGTCAATGAAGGAGCCCGAACGTTCCACTCTCGCCACCAGGCCGGGCTGGAGTTCTTCCGCAGTCCGAGCCGAGCTGCTGAGACGTACATAATGATCCTGACGCAGGAGTGCCGGCTGGCCGACATGGAACGGCCGATCGGCAACCTGGTCAAGGCCCTGTCAGGAACGGAGATCAAGATCTCCGACCTGGGCGGCCTGGACTCGGACGATCTGCTTGAGCATGGCACGAACTTGCTTTGTCTGCACGATCATCTGTTCCTTCCCGTGCGGCTGCGTCACTTTCCAACGGCTGTCCAGAACCGTAACTGGTACTTGCTGGCCGTGGTATGCGCTGCGGGCATGCTGCTCGACGACAGCTTCGCCAGGATCCATGGCCACCCGCAGTACCGAACGTGCTGCGACTTGGTTGGCGACGATCCGCTACGCCTGAACATGTTCGTTATCCTCGAATACGTCCGCGTACTGCGGTCGATCCGGCGGCGCTGGCCCGGCGCCTGCCGATTGATCGAATTCGGCTTGCAGGCCGAGTTCACGGCCGCTCCATCTGGTAGCGCGGCTGATCGCCTGCTGCACGATGCCTGGGATCCGACCATGGACACTCCCGCCTTGCGTTGCCTCCGGCAGGTTGCCGATGACTCGATCAACTGCTTCGATGCCGCACAGGCCGTGGCTGAACCCTGGACGAAGCACGTGCTGACGGAGTACTCGGCCTTGGACCGGGCACTGCTCCGCCCGGTAACGTTTCTATCCGATTTCCGCTTCCCCGTGAGTGATTCGGATCCACCCCCGGACCGGAAAGTCCTCGACCTCAAGCAGGCCGCCAGCCGGAAGCGTCAGAAGGCGAAGCGTGATGCAAGCAAAGCCCTTGAAGACGACCCGCAGGACGGCCAGGCGCCTTCCAGCGGGGACTCTGAAGACACGACGGCTACCACCTGCTTCCTGTACGATGAGTGGGATCATCGCGAAAACGACTACCGGCAGGACTACTGCCAGGTCCGCGAGGTCCGACCTGCCATCTACGGCACGTTGCGCCCGCCGCCAGACCTGGGCACGCAGGCCGCCCGCGTCCGCCGGCTCTTCGAGAGGCTCAGGCCTGACCTGGCCAGGAGGGAGAAGTATCTGTGTGACGGCATTGAGATCAATGAAGACCTGCTGACCGATTTCCTCGTGCAGCGCAGCCGCGAACCTTCGCCGCGCGTCCGTTTCTATGAACGACCGATCATTCGCCACCGGGACCTGGCTGTGCAGATCCTCCTGGATATCAGCGGCTCGACGGGTTGCACGTTGCCGGACAACGCCAAGGTCCTCGACGTGGAGAAGCAGGCGGCCATCATCTTTGGCGAAGGGCTGGCGACGCTTGGGGACCGCTTTGCCGTCTCCGGATTCAGTTCTGATGGCCGGGAACGCTGCCACTATGCTTCTTACAAGGAGTTCGACGAGCCTTGGTCCGCACAGATCCGGGCACGCATCCACGTGGCTACCCCGTGCGGCTCGACCCGGATGGGACCGGCCTTGCGGCATTCCGGCTACCGGCTCTCACTCCAGCCGTGCCGGCAGCGGCTGATCCTGCTGATCACCGACGGCAAGCCCATGGACAGCGACTACGATCCGGATACCCGCTATGCACAGCACGACGTGCGCATGGCCTGCGAGGAGAATACTCGCAAGGACATCCACACATTTGCGATCAGCACGCAGGACAATGCGCTGGCCGACATGGAGATCATGTTCCCCCGTCGCCGCTTCGTGATCCTCCCGGACATCCGTAGTTTGCCGCGAGTGCTGCCGCAGCTGTATCTTCGCTTGACGCTGTAAGGGCCAATCGGTCCACACCCGCAAAGGGTATCATCCGCCGCTGGACGCGCGCACGAAGGTGACCAATCCCTCGGCCAGAGACTCCGCGAACCGTTCCTGCCCGCTATTGTCCGCCAGCAGGTGCGCCTCCGCGGGGTTTGACAGCTAGCCCAGATGGATGCTGACGAAGAGGTATGCCCCGACGCGATCTTCGATAACGACCCGTTCGTCGCGTTCGACAAATCTGTCCAACTCCCGCGTCAGAGTGGCCTTGACGCCTTGCCCACCAAGCCTACTAACGATCACGGATGCTTCCCACTGTAGAAGTGCCGCCCACCAGCCAAACGCTTCTCAATCCGGCCTTCGGCACCGAGCTCCTCGATGTACTTGACGACCTCGTTGCGGTGCAAGCCCAGTCCCTCAACGATGTCCTCCAGGCTGCAGGGCCTCCGCTGGATCATCTCCAGAATGCTATCGCGGCCAGCACGAAACTCACTCTGGTCGTGAACGCCCTGATAGTCGGCAATGACTTCAGCCGGGGGATCGAAAGCGGCAGCGATTTCCGCCATCCGCCGAGGATTCACCCGCACGGCGTATTCCTCCGCCGTGGGACGAGTAGCGGTATTCAGTTGCACACGATCCGGTCGGATCTGCCGGACGCACTCGACAATCTGGCGAACTTCCGTTTCGTCAGCCGTATACCCCGCCATTAGAAATACCTCCAGCCAATAAAGCCGGCGGTACTCCTGCCGGAAAGCGATCAACCCCTCCAGCATGGCATCGAAGGAAATGCCCTCGTGCGGCCGGTTGACCGTCCAAAAGGTGCGCGGGTCGCCGGCATCCAGTGAGGGCAGAGTCAGGTCCGCATTGAGCAGCTGCCGGCGCACCTCCGGCTTCCACAGGAGTGACCCGTTGGTCAGCACGGCCACCGGGACGCTCGTGATACCGTGGATGCGGTCAATCAGCTCGTTGATGCGTGAATACAACGTCGGCTCGCCCGAGCCGCTCAAGGTGATGTAATCAGGCCGGGTATCAAGTTTCGCCTGGACCTCCGCTACTACCTCGTCCAGTGGGACCCACTCGTGCCGCTGGAGGGTCTTGTTCGTCGTACGCCCCAGTTGGCAGTAGATACAGTCGTACGTGCAGGTCTTGAACGGAACGAGGTCCACCCCAAGAGAGCGGCCAAGCCGCCGCGATGGAACAGGCCCGAAGGTGTACGCCATTGTGCACCTCACCCCTTGACGGATGCTCATATTCCGCGTTCGTCAAACCAGCTTGTCCGCACCCGAGTAAACCTCTTCTACGACAAGTACAGCGGCCGCATGGCCCGGGTGTTTCGAGGGATTCCAGGTCTTCATATGCTCGAAGACCTTGCCCTGCTTGTGATATTCCAGGCTCCCCTTGACCTGATAGGCCTTGCCACCCTTGGCCATGAACAGGAGGGACCCCTTGCAATCAGATAGGATATTCTTTCGCGTCTTGTCAAAATAGTTATCAGCCACCGTGAGCCGCTGGTCATCAAATGCGGCCACGCATGTCACGTAGATGGAATTGGGTACACCGCTCTTGCTCACGGTTGTCAACACCGCCGATCCTTCACGGTTTTCCCAGGCATCTTTCACGGTCTCTGGTAAAACAGCCATGTCTTATCCTTTCCCTGATAAGGGTTATTCCCTCACCAGACATTTGCAACCAGAACCAAACGGAACGGTTTTCCCGCAATCAGCTGCCCAAGCAGAGAAACCGGCCATCGTACCGTCCGTAGTCGGCCAGCGTGTTCGCATGTATAGGCACCATGTTAGCCGGTAAGTGCGCCAACGGCCAGAAACGTACATCCGACCCCTCGATGCCGCATGGTCGCGGAGTGCCTGTCCATTTGCGTATAACAAATGCGATGGCGAACCCCTGAACCTGATCGCCATTAGGGTACACGAACCGTTGGCTCGGGCCGGAGTAGACTGCCATTGGCTCGGCCTGTAAAACCTCCAGGTCCGTTTCTTCCTTTACCTCTCGCTTCAATGTCTCCAGAACCGTCTCATCGAGTTCGACCGCGCCAGCAGGCAGGCCCCAGCAATTCATGTCGATTCGGCGTTGGAGGAGCACTTCGCCCCCGTGCCTGACAACAATGGCGCGCACCCCCGGCACGACGAGGCGCTGCTGGCCTACAAGGCTTCTCAGATGCTGCACGTAAGACATCATGTCTGCGATGCCGCTTGTACGGCGGGGTGCACATTCAGATATGGCCTGCCTTCCACGACTGACAGATCAGATCCACCGTTAGCAACCCACTGAGTTTCCTTTATGCGGTCACAGATCAGCACACCGCTAAGGTGGTTAATCTCGTGCTGCATCACGCGAGCCCACATGCCTTCGACCCCCAGGCCTTGCTTGCGGCCGCAAGGGTCGTACCCAATCACCTGGATGGCCCGGCTCCGTTCCACCATGGCCTCAAATCCCGGTAGGCTCAGGCAGCCCTCTCGCATCGTCACCCGCCCGCTGACCGCCGTAATATGCGGGTTAGCCAAGCGGATCACCTCATTCCCGATCCGGGCAACGAACAGTTGCCGCGGGATTCCCGCCTGGGGCCCGGCCAAGCCGATCCCATGGTGGAGCCGCATGAGGGAAAGCATCTCCTCCAACACGTCGGCCAAAGTGGAGTCAAACTCTTCCACCGGCCCGCACGATTGGCGCAGCACCGGGTCCGGGTATACCCGCAGGCTCAGTGGGCGAACAATCGGCTGTCCGTCGATGACCACCATCTGCGGCGCTGCCGATCGATCGGCGGCCGTGCTCACGGCTGCCTCCCTGTCGGACGGACGGAGCCGAGCTCCTCCTGCATTTCCTCGACCTCCTGCGCCCCATGCCCGAGGTGTTCCTGCTCATCCGCCAGCAGGATGGTCAGCAGCTTTTGGAACTCCCCCGCATGGACGCGCTCCTCATCGGCAATGTCCTGAAGTACCTTGGCCGCCAGCGGGTCATCTGCTGCATCGGCCATCGCCTCATACAGGTGGACAGCCTCCTGTTCGGCCGCCAGTGCCATGCGAATCGCCCTCGCAAGCTCGCGGGGGGTCATCTTTCGGTCGGGCACCAACCCGCTGAACGGGTTCATGAACTCAGGCATTTTCGTTCTCCTTATCAAATCTGGCATCGATCTTGTGGACAGATTGCAATCGGCGTGCCAATCGGCATAGGAAGCCCGCCTGTGCGTGCCAAGCGTCGTAGGCAGAATCATTTAGGGACAAACCGCTCCGCGGGGATCGGGCGCGACAGACTTGCACTCTGCAATGGTCTGCACTTCGCGAACTTGCATTATGCAACCCTTTCACGATGTGGCACTCGCATATCTGGGCTATTGCATCGAGTCCTGCATCCATAACGTCTGTCATTGTTGTGCTTTATGAAACTGTCTTGGAAAAAGCCGTCCCTGGCACGGATCTTGCATCTCCATCTGAGTGTGCAGGAACAGGAGTCAGTATGCCAGCATCTGAAAAACTGCGGGGATGCGCATGAATACCGAGCTTGATTGCATCCCCTGCTTCGTGCGTCAAACCCTCGAAGCCGCCAGGTTCGTCAGCGATGATCCGGCAATCCACGAGCAAGTCGTGCGCGAGGTGCTATGCGCGGCTGGCAGGATGAATTCCCACCAGTCGCCTCCGGCGATGGGCCAGTGGATCCACCGGCGCCTGCGAGAGCGGATCGGCCTGATGGATCCGTACCGCCTGCAGAAAGATCGACACAACCAGTTGGCCATGGAATTGCTGCCGGGTCTCCGTGCGAAGATCCACGCAGCCACCGATCCGTTCGGTCTGGCCGTACGCCTGGCGGTTGCAGGTAACGTAATCGATCTGGGCGTCAGCGGGCAGTTGGAGGAGGCGGATATACGACAGGCGATAGACAATGTGTTGGACGAACCGCTCGTCGGTGACCTGGAGGGCTTCCGCCAAGCTGTCTCAGGGCGCCCCGCATTTTGTACCTGGCAGACAATGCGGGCGAAATCGCGTTCGACCGACTTCTGATCGAGCAGCTCCCAGCCAATCGCGTTGCGCTGGTCGTCCGCGGCGGTCCAATTATCAATGACGCCACGCTGGTAGATGCGCGAGCCGTCGGGCTGCATGAGATCGTCGAGGTCATCGACAACGGCTCCGACGCGCCGGGGACCATTCTGGAAGACTGCAGTGCTGCCTTCCGGGAACGCTTTGAGCAGGCGGACCTGGTCATTGCCAAGGGGCAGGGCAACTTCGAGACGCTCAGCGATGTTCGTCGGCCGATCCGCTTCCTGCTCAAGGCCAAGTGCCCCGTGATCGCCCGGCACGCCGGCGTGCCAATGGGAACCCACTTGTTGCTGAACCAGCCAACACCGGGTCGCCGCCCGGTAGGGTTATCCGCCGCCACGCCACCGACTCCGGTACGCACCTCAGCGGCTCGTTCCGTCAGGCCAGATCGCAGCCCGAGCGAATGCCGGGGAAAAGAAAGCATGAGCAGAATGACGATTCCGGAGGACCTGCAACGCTGCATCGATTTTCACGGCCATCTGTGCCCGGGGTTGGTCGTCGGCTACTGCGCCGCCAAGTTCGGCATGCAACGACTCGCTGCGAAGCGATCGAGCGATGAAGATCTGATTGCGATTGTGGAGAACGACTCCTGTGCTGTGGATGCCGTGCAGGTATTGACCGGATGCACATTCGGCAAGGGCAACCTCTTCCTCCGCGACTACGGCAAAATGGTGTTCACGTTGGCAGCCAGGCCGACCGGCAGATCAGTGCGGTTGTGCCTGCGGTTCAACGCCCCGCCGGAGGTCGATGAGGTTCCCGCAGGAGAGGTCCGCCGGCGCAAGGTGGAACACATACTTGCCCAGAAGCCGGAGCAGTTGTTCTGTATTCGCGAGGAACCACTTGACTTACCGCAAACAGCTCGCATCCACGATAGTGTGTTGTGCCAGGAGTGCGGCGAGATGGTGATGATCACCCGAACCCGCAGTTACAACTGCAGTACGCTCTGCGTACCCTGCGCGGAATACCGCATCAGCCAGATGGAATAGAACCATATCCCCTCAAGACCGCCAGGAAAGGACCCGAAGGCATGAGTGGACTTTGTTCAGCGAGCCGCGCAAGCGGACGGGTGCAGCCATCGGCGGAAGACGCACGGCTCCAGGAGCAGCTGGGGCGTATCCGCCACAAGATCCTGGTCCTGTCGGGCAAGGGCGGTGTAGGCAAGAGTACCGTAGCGGCCAACTTGGCCGTGGCGCTGGCCCAAGTGGGTAGAAAGGTCGGATTGCTCGATGTCGATCTGCACGGCCCAAGCATTCCGAAGATCCTGGGACTGGACGGCCGGCGTCTTTCGGCTGGACAGGGCAACTCAATGGAACCCTTCCAGTTGATGAGCAATCTTAGTGTCGTATCGATCGGCCTGCTGTTGGAAAGCGCGTCCGATGCCGTCATCTGGCGCGGTCCGATGAAGCACAACGTCATCCGGCAGTTCATGGCGAATGTCACGTGGGGGGATCTCGATTTCCTGGTAATCGACGCGCCGCCGGGCACCGGCGATGAACCGCTTGCGGTGGCCCAGTTGGTGGGCGAGGGAGCGTGGGCAGTCGTGGTCACCACACCGCAGGAAGTGGCTATCGCCGACGTGCGCCGCTCCGTGTCTTTCTGCAAGAGCCTGTCACTATGCATCATCGGTATCATCGAGAATATGAGTGGTCTGATCTGCCCGCACTGCGCCAAGCAGATAGACCTTTTCAAGGTTGGCGGCGGGGAGAATCTGGCGACGGAGATGAACGTTCCCTTCCTCGGACGCATCCCTATTGATCCGCGGATCGTAACCTCGGGCGACGCGGGACAGCCCTTCGTCCAGTACTTCGCCGACAGCCCGGCAGGCGAGGCATTCACCAAGATCATCGCACCGATCCTGAATCATGAGGAACATGATGCCTCCAATCGCTGAATCGGTGGGAATTCATCTTGTACCCAGGCGTGTCTTCTTCACCAAAGGCGTGGGCACGCATTGCAACCACCTGCAGAGCTTCGAACTGAGCCTGCGAAGCGCCGGCATCGAGAAGGCGAACCTGGTGCGGGTCTCCAGCATCCTGCCGCCGGGTTGCCGGATCATCCGACGTTCCGAGGGGTTGGCTCGCATCAAGCCCGGCCAGGTGACTTTCGTAGTGCTTGCCGAGGCCTCGACCGATGAGCCGTCGCGGCTGGTAGGGGCAGGCATCGGATTGGCTCAGCCGGCCCAGGCAGACCGGTACGGATACATCAGCGAATATCACGGCCATGGCATGAAGGAGCAAAGGATCGCCGACCTGGTGGAGGACATGGCCGCTTCGATGCTGGCCTCCACGCTGGGGATCGAGTTCGACGCCGAAACCGCTTACGACGAGCGCAAGAAGATATACCGCATGTCCGGGAAGATCGTTCGGGCCCGGGCCACGGTGCAGACGGCCGAGGGAGACAAACGCGGCGTGTGGACGACAGTTGTAGCGGCCGCCGTCCTGTTGCCTTAGACGCCAGCACTGCCGACCAACCTCTTGGAAATAAGTGAGTGAACCGGAAGAAGGATGAAAACATGAAAGCAGATGTGGTCGTTCTAGGCGGTAGCGCAGCTGGGGTGGCATGCTGCTCTGACGGCAAGGCAGCACTATCCTGACAAGCAGGTCCTGCTCATCCGTCGGGAGGAGAAGGTACTGATTCCCTGCGGGATTCCCTACATCTTCGGCACGGTGGGGTCCACCGATAAGAACCTGATTCCAGACCAATTACTGATCGGCCAGAGTATCGACCGGCGGATCGGCGAGGTGGTCGAACTGGAGCCTCATAAGGCCCAACTGCGATTGTCCGACGGCGAGACGATCCATTATGAGAGGCTTGTGCTGGCTACGGGTTCTCTTCCGAAGATGCCTTGCCTGCCGGGTGCCGATCTGCCAAACGTCTTTCCGGTCCTTAAGGACGTGCATCATCTCAGCCGCCTCCAACGGGCCCTTAGCGACGCCCGGCGTGTGGTCATCCTCGGTGGCGGGTTCATCAGCACCGAGATGGCCCAGGAGTGCCGGAAGCTCTCGGGCAAATGTGTCACGGTTCTCGTATCGGGGCCGCACTGCATGGCCCTGTCACTGGATCCGGAGTTCTGCCAGGTCGCCCAGTCTCAGCTGGAGGCATGCGACATACGGGTCTTGACGGGCAAAAGCATCGCCGGCATGAGCGGCAATGGAACGGTCTGCAGCGTGGAACTCAAGTGCGGCACGACCCTGCCTGCCGACGTGGTGATCGTGGGCAAGGGCAGTAGGGCATACGCCGGCCTTGCGCAACAGGCCGGCCTTCCGATGGGACCGGCCGGCGGAGTACAAGTCGATCCCACGATGGCTACGGCGGATGAACGCATCTTTGCTTGCGGTGACTGCTGCGAGAAGCGGTCATTCTTTGACGGCCGGCCCGTCAGCCTGATGGCCGCTTCCATTGCTACCTACGAGGCAAGGATCGCAGGCGCCAATCTCTTTGAAATGCGCCGCCGCAATCCTGGTGCCGTCGGGGCCCGGTCCACTATGATCGGCACCACGGCCGTCGGAACGGCCGGGCTGACGGAGACCGGTGCGATAGCATGGGCCTCCCCTGTGTGACCGGATCGGCAGAAGCGGCGAACCGGCATCCTGTGGGCATGCCCGGTATGGTCAAGACACGGCTGAAGCTGGTGTTCCATGCCCACAGCGGGGTCCTGCTCGGCGGGCAGGTCATGGGCGATGCTTCAACGGGCGAGGTCACGAACCTGCTCAGCGCCTGTATTCAGAAGCGGATGACTGCCGAGGATCTCGCGATGTTCCAGGCCGGTACCCACCCAGCGCTGACGGCCTCGCCGATCGCCTATCCGCTGGTCAATGCCGCGGAGGAGGCCAGCCGCAAGATCCGGTGAAGAGGCGATCAATCAGCACACTCTACGAAAGGAACTGATCAGATGGGGCCCGATCCGTTGCCCCCGTACGGCAACAGGCCGATGGTTACTGCGTCTGGCCAGCGGCTATCCACTGCAAGACCTGTTCCGCCAGATCCTGCGTCGGCTGGAAAGCCGCGAGCCTGCCACCACTTCCAGCGGATAACCCTGTCGGCAACCCGATGGCTGGCTGTGGGGGAAAAGGGGGAGTCCGCGCTGCCGCAGGCCCTATGCCTTCGGCGACCGCCATCGACCGGTCAATATGCTGCCCGATCAGACCTCATCGTGCTGATGAAATATCCGGGCTAGGACGCAGCGTCTGAGCCGTAGTCATCGTCTTGCTCGTGCCCGGGCTCAACCTCCTCATACTGCTCAGGGTCCGAGACGAATGCGTCGCGGCACTGCACAGAACAGAAGAAATAGGTCTGTCTCTCGTGCTTGATCTGCGCGGGTGCGCCACCGCAAGAAACGAGGGCGAAAAAGCCCTCCTGGCACACAAGGAGGGGATGCTTTCAGCCCGTAAGGCCGGAAAAAAACTCGAAAACAGGTAGGCGCAACGGGGAGGGGGCGCTGTACAATGACCGGACACGGCCTAGCGGCAAGGTCAAATGGGAGATCTCGGGTTATAGATCATTGTCACGAGAGCATCTTTGTCGAGGTCGGCCGGGCCTCTGCACCGTATGGGAGGGTCGCATCCCGTCAAGGCAGATCGAAAGATCTGTGTGTTGCTGAAATGTACAGGAGTCCGTGCCATGCGTAGATGCATGCAATTCTCACATTTCCTGACGTGCGGCCTGTTGATTACCGGACTGGCCCTGCTGGCCTTAGGTGGATGTCCTAAGCCGGATGACGCCAACGACGGGAAGACTCCCGTATCGCTTGTAGTCACGGCCACCCCTCAGGCGGGGGGTAGCGTTGGTGTTTCGCCGCAGCAGTCAGCCTGGTACGTGGGCGACGGCGTCACCCTCACGGCTACCGCCGGCGCCGGATATAGGTTCGATCACTGGGCGGGGGCCGCCAGCGGCTCGACCAATCCGCTGGGCCTCACACTGGCGGGTGACACGTCCGTTCAGGCCGTCTTCGTTGCGCAGAACACCGTCCAACCCGAAGTGTCCGATGCCGTCAGGGTGCTGCCGGACACCGTGCAAGTGAACCTTCTTGCCGGCGGCCAAGTGGAGCTCAGCGGCAGCGGGCTTCCCTCGTTAGTGCCGGGGCAGGTGCTCGTCAACGGGTCGAACGGGATTGTGGGACGGGTCAAGTCGTTTGCGACCGTGGCGGGTGTGACGACGGTGGTGACGACCCCTGCCTGTCTGACCGATATTGTCAAGAAGGCACACATCGCGGTCAACACCGCTTCCGCGACACTGACCGCGGCACGTTGGATACCCGCGTCAACAGGATCGATCGTCCGGGCCGCGGACATATCAATCGAAAATGGGGTCGTTACGCTTGATCTGTCGGGCACGGAACTGGAGATCAATGACGTCTGCAAGATCACGCTTGCCAATGGCTCATTCCAGTTCGATCCTGACTTCGACTTCGTGTTGGACATCGACGATTTCTCGATCAGCCGGTTCAAACTTGCGGCCGCCGGAACGATCAATATCAACATGGACCTGCAGGCGGAGATCTTCAAAACAGCGGGCCTCATGAAGAAAGAGGTCACGCTGGGCGAGGCGGAGTTTGCGAGAGGCATTGTCCCGATCGGCCCGATTCTCCTGGAGTACGTGTTCTTCGCCAAGATCAAGCTGGGGGCCGAGGCCGAGTGCGGGGAGCTCGGAACCATCTCCGGCGGCGTTGACGTGACGGCTGGCGTCCAGGCGGGCGCCGAATACGCAAACGGCGGCTGGACGCCGATCGGCAACTTCACGTTTGGCGCCACTCCCCATGTGCCCGCGATGGACATCTGGCCGGTCAAGGTAAAGGTCTACGCCGAGCCGGAAGTTGGCGTGAAGTTCTTCGAGGTGGCTGGTCCGTCGATTTCGTTCAAGGACTACGTCCAGCTCCAGACGCTCAAGTTGAGCAACCGGGAACACGTCGGCGCGGAGTTGCGGAAGGGCAGCGAGGTCAACCTGAACTTCGAATTCAAGGTACCCAAGATCGACTTCGCCAAGCTCTACCTACACCAAGACCCTCTACGACAGCAGCTACGTGATGCTCGGCAGGCTTGCCTTTGCGGCCGACCCGACCAACATGGGGACGATCGACTGGTTGCCGAAGGGCTGGGGAGGTAGCAACTGGTTCTGGTACACGAGTCCGGTTACGGTGACGGGTGCGGCGAACAGCAGGGGGCGTCTGGCTGCGTACGGCATCGACTATCTCTGCAAGGACACGAGCGTGATGCGCTCCGGCGAATTCGCCCTGCAGGACGAGCCGATCGACGGCTCGAGCTGATCACTGCGTACTTTGTTCCGCTGAACGATGGTGACGACTGGCCAGGTTCGGGCGGCGTTCAGACCGGGCCCTATACGCTCACCACCGAGTGTTTCCCCGCCGATTCCGGCTCCATTGTCGTCTTCCCGAAGCGCACCGGCTACAAGAACGGCGCCCACCTGTTGGTGGAGGCCAGGCCCGAACACGGCTCCCGGTTCCATCATTGGGAGGGGGCGCTGAGTGGTACCGACGCGGTGCAGCAGTTTACAATGGGTTCGAGCAGCGTAACGATTCGAGCGGTCTTTGAGTCGATCGTGCCACGGCTGCTCAAAGTTCCGCAGGACTTCGGCACGATTCAGGCAGCCATCAATGCCGCCACCTACGGAGACCAGATCAACCTCGACTTCGGCACCTATAAAGGCACCGGTAACCGTGACCTCGTGTTCAACGGCAAGTGGCTGAGCATCCACGGTGCCAGCCAGGAAGAAACCATCATCAATCTGGAGGGCAGTTCAACGACACCTCACCGTCTGGCCGAGCTCTGGGATGTCGCGGGTACCGTCAGTTTTACCAACCTTACCGTTCGCAACGGCTATGCAGGCAACTCGACACACGTCGGAAATCCGAACTTTGTCGGCGGGGCCATCATGCTCAGCGAGACATCCAGCGTGTACATCGGGTGGTGCAAATTCGAGAACTGTCGCACCGGCGCCGGCGGCGATGGCGGGGCGATCTGGTACGATGATCCTTCCACCAGTCGCGAAACGCAGCTCGATTGTCACCGAGTCGCGGTTCGAGACGTGCTCGGCCTCCTCTGATGGCGGGGCGATCGCCGTGCGAAACTACACGGCTGGGCCGGCCTCGGTGTCGATCAACAACACCACCTTTGTTTCGAACAATGCTGCAATTCAAGGCGGCGCGATCTACTGCCCCGAGTTCCGCGGACCCGTCGACGTGCTGAACTGCACTTTCACGAGCAACGTCGCAAACAGTCAGGGAGGCGCGATTCGCATGGGGCGGGTGACGGGTCTGGGGCAGGTGCAGGGATGCACGTTCAACGCCAACCGGTCGGAATCGTTGGCTGGTGCGATCTGCGGTGAAGCCAACCTGCTCGGCAAAGGCGGGACTTTCATGGTTTCCAACTGCACCTTCACAGGCAATTCATCGAAGGGCCTGGCCGGCGCGGTATTCACCACCACCCCGGGGGCTCCGTCGCCGGGAGAGCCTCTGATCCTGGAGTTCTGTCAGTTTACGAGCAATTCTTCCGCCCATGGTGGTGCCCTGTCGCTGGGGGCCAGCACATCGATGCGAAACTGTACCTTCCAGCAGAACACCGCCTCGAGCGACGCCGGGGCCGCCATCGTCGCCGGACAGGTATCCGACTGCGCGTTTACGAGCAACGCCGCGGGCGTGGGCACCACGGTCACGAGCGACGCCGGGGCCGTCGAACTCCGGCCGGGCGGCATCCTCGACAACTGCACGTTCACGAGCAACTCGTGCACCCTGTGGGGCGGCGCCGTCTGGATTGCGAGCCGCCAGACGTCCGACCCGGTGGCGATCGTGTCGGGCTGTGAGTTCAGGAGCAACACCGCCAAGGGTGGTGGCGCCATCAAGGCCGACAGCGGCATCATCCGCAACTGTCCCGTCATTACGGGCAACGTGGCAACCCTGTACCAGGGCGGCGGCATCAAAGCCCGCAAGGCCGAGATCAGCAACTGCGCGGTGTTCGAGAACCAGGCGCTGCAGGGCAATGGCGGGGGAATGTCCTTGGATACCTGCACCGTGACGGACTGCCATATTGTCGAGAATGTGTCTGGAGAGAATGGCGGCGGGATCCAGGACATCTACTCGACGCTCTCGTTCTGCACGATCTTCGACAACACGGCCGTTAACGGGGGCGGCATCTACTGCAACGACACCGAAGTGCTGTCCTCCGCCCTGGAGGGCAACCTCCCGAACAACTGTGCCTGCGGTACGAACGAGACCTGTTGTCAGGGGTTTTAGCCTTCCGTGATGCCTTGTCCGGTGGGGATGCGGTATGCCGCCCCAATGGCCAGCAGGAAGAAGAGGACGTCCATCACTCTGATGGACGACTTGAGCATATCGACAAAGGATATCGCGGCCGCGGCCTTCTTCACGATCAGGGCTGATTCCTGGGCCTTCCATTGTTCAAAGATTGGTCTTAGGGCGATGAACCGCTGCAGGATCGGAACGGTCTGGGTCTCGAAGTCAGCGAGATCCTCGGACGTGACATCCTAGGGTCTGGCCTGTTCGGCGTTGCCGTGCTCGACCATGAAAGCAGCGTATTCGCCTCTGCCTTTGATTACCGCAAGCCCTCTTCATGCCGGGCAATTCAGCGTGCTTGCGGGCGCGAGCGTGGGGTCCGGGTGCGCATGGTCCGCGCAGGGGACGGCTTCCACTGGCAAGCTACTGTGTGCTTGCTTCACATGTGCTGGCGGCGCTGGATCTCTTGTTGCAGAACAGCAATGGCGATTGTGGAGAGCCTGGACCTTCGCATTTCTTTCTTCTTGAGTGGTTGTGCCTCCCGAAAATCCCATTCGGCCGTCCAAGCGGTCCCATCCGGGCCGTGTTGTCGCCAATCGCGGCGGCTTGTAGAGCCAAGCAGCGCCTCATATGCCGTCGGCAATGGCGTGGAATCGACGGAATGGCGACCTCGGCGCGCACGGCCGCCGCCTGCCTGTGCAGCAATGGCAGCGATTTCTCAGGCGGCGCGACTGTAGAGGTGATGCAGGCCGCCCAAGTACGATTTGGCTACGACCTTGCCAACAGGTGACTCGATGGTTCGTGGGTTTGGCGAGTTCTTCTCCAGCGACAGATGCGCGCGAGCATTGTGGTAATACTCGAAGTAGTCGGTAAGGATCCGGTGCAGGTGGTCCTCGTTCAGGACGATAACGTGGTCCAGGCACTCCCGGCGGATCGACCCGATTATGCGTTCGGCGTATGGATTCTGCCAAGAAGCCCGCGGGGCGATGAGTACCTTCTCGATACCCATGTGCTCGACTCGATCGCTGAAGTCCTGGCCGTAGATGCCGTCACGATCTCGCAGCAAGAATCGCGGCGCTTCATCAAAGGGAAACGCCTCGACGATCTGCTGGGCGGCCCAGCGGGCTGTCGGGCTGGTGGTGACATTGAAATGCGCCACGTGCCGACGGTCATGCCGCAAAACCAGAAACACGTAGAGCACCCGGAAGGTGACCGTCGGAACCGTGAAGAAGTCGCAGGCTACGATCTGCGGGGCGTGGTTGGCCAGGAAGGTGCGCCACGTCTGTGACGGCGGTTTCGGCAGGCGAGGCATGTACTTGCTGACTGTGGATTCAGCCAGATTGTGGCCCAACAGGCGTAGCTCGGAGAGGATCCTGGGGGCGCCCCAGGTTGGGTTCTCGTTGGCCATGCGGCGAATCAGATCGCGCAGCTCCCGGCTGATCGTCGGTCTTCCGGCTTTGTTCCTGGACTTCCATCGCCAGTAGAGCCGGAAGCCTTGCTGGTGCCAGCGAACCACCGTATCTGGCTGGACGATCAGCAGCGCTGACCGCCAGTCGGGCCAGAGGCGCGACAGCCAAACCCAGAAGATGCGATCGCTCTGGCGGAGCCGTGGGCGCTTGACGGACCGCTTCAGCACAGCTCATCTGGTGACGAAGCACCAGGCTTTCTGCGACCAGAGTCGCCCGGGTTGCCCAACAGCAGCCTCGAAAACACAAGACAATCGTCCAGAGAATGCCCATGCCTACCCTCCCCTACCGGGGCGGGCCAGAATAGTTGACCGCGCGCATTCTGACAACAAGCATAAGTCCTTGTCTTGAAAGAACGACGGGGTTTTCCGGAGGGACAGGGGGTGAGTCAAGTATATACCCTTATGTGATATTGACTATCTTGTGTTATTCTATTAACATGGGTCGACGGGCATTGCAGCCCCGCGAGCGAGACGCCGAGAGGGCGGTGTGGCTTCCGACAAGTCTTAGGTGAGCCTGCACCGAGACATCTGCCTTTGGGCCTTGTTCCAATTCGATTCGCCAGGGTAAAGACATTCTTGCCGCGAAACAGCAGCACTTCGCGGCCTGTGCACGTTGCATCCGTAACAGGAGGTTGTCATATGAAGCGCGCCGCTTTCGGCTGTTTGGCAGGAACCCGTACCCATGTCATCGCCGTTGGTGCCGTTTGCGTTCTACTGTGTCTGACAGCGCTTGCGAGCGCGGCCACCTTCACGGAAGACACGCTGATCGATGTCGGCGATTCCACGTACGACTTCGAGGATATCGTCGTGCAGGGCTGTACAGTCACGATTAATGGCCAGCACGAGTTCAACAATCTCGCGGTGATCGACAATGGCATCGTCACCCATGCGGCCTTCGTCGCAACGGCGCCCGGGGGCGTCCCGCTTGAGCTGATGATAGCGGGGGAGATGACCGTTGAAGCCAATAGCAGGATCGATGTCTCCGCCAAGGGCTGGCCGGGCGGAAGTGGCGAGCCGCGCGTGGGGCGTGGGAGCATGAGCCCGGACTCCGGTGGCGGCGGCGCCGGGCACGGCGGATTCGGTGGGGCAGGCCAGGACGGCGAGCCAAGCAGCAGCCTAGGTGGCGTCGTATACGGCTCCTTCGTGCTACCGACTATGGCCGGCTGCGGTGGTGGCAACAGCGTTGATCACGAATCGATCGGGGGCAGCGGCGGCGGCATTATCCGGCTGACCGTTGCGGGGACGCTGACGGTAGACGGCGGCATCCATGCTGATGGCGGTGACACGGAGGGTGCCTGGGGTGGCGCAGGCGCGGGCGGTTCCATCTGGCTGCAGGCAGGCACGCTTGCCGGGTCCGGCAGCATCACCGCCAACGGCGGTTCGACGGAATTTGGCGGTGGCGGGGCCGGCGGGCGGATCGCCGCGTACTACGCGGGCAATTCCTTTACGGGAACTATGGCTGCCGTCGGTGGAGCGGGCTACAACAGTGGCGGACCGGGCACGATCTACAGCAGAGCCAGCGGCGAACAGCATCCCCGACTGGTTATCGACAACGCGGGGAACAGCGGTGCGACGTTCTTGAACGGCTCGGTGGTATCAAATGGGATGCCCGATCTGACCGCCAGTGGCGGGGCCGTGGTACAGTTCAGTGCCTATAACCCAGTGCATGTGTACAGCCTCCAGGTGCTTACGGGGGCCGCTGTCACACCATATCTAGGTTCCCTGGAAATCGAGGTCGAGACGGACGTGACGGTGGATGCCACGAGTTCCATCGTAGCTGACGGCAAGGGTGATGGGCCTGGCGCCGGACCGCAACCCGGCATGCACGATCCCGCGCACGGCGGTGGCGGTGGCGGGTACGGCGGGGTCGGCGGGACAGGGCAGGCTGGCCTCGCTATCGGCGGAGGTACGTACGGCGCATTTTCCGGGCCTATGCAGCCTGGCAGCGGCGGGGGTAATGGATACGAATCCACGGGCGGCAGCGGCGGCAGCCAGATTAGTCTCGGCGTTGGCGGCACTTTGACGCTGGATGGGATCGTCAGCGCGAACGGGACCGGCGGCACCGGGCCCTGGGCGGGCGGCGGTGCGGGCGGCGGCATCTGGATCCGGGGCCGCACATTCGCCGGGTCCGGCAGCATCACCGCCAATGGCGGCTCGACAACCTACGGTGGCGGCGGGGCGGGCGGCCGGATTGCAATTGAACACGAAACCAGTTCCTTTACCGGCACGATCTCGGCGTTCGGCGGGACGGGCCATGGCAACGGAGGGGCCGGTACCGTTTATAGCAAGGGTTGCAGCGAGGACCGTCCCCGGCTGGTCATCGACAATGCCGGCCATGACGGCAAGACTCTTCTGACCGGCGCGGAAGTAACTAATGCCAGGCCCGATCTGACCGCCAGTGGCGGAGCCGTAGTAGAGTTCAATGGCGGCGACTTGGTGAATGTGTACAGCCTCCAGGTGCTCTCGGGGGCCGCTATCGCACAAGGCGACCAGGAATTGTGCATCATAGTTGAAATGGATGCGACCATCGATGCCACGGCCTCGGTCGTAGCGGATGGCAAGGGCTACGGTCCCGGCGGTGGATTACAGCCCGGTATGAGCGATGTCAGCTATGCGGGCGGTGGTGGCGGCCATGGTGGTATCGGCGGGACGGGCCAGTTCGGCGCCCTTGGTGGAAAGGTGTACGGCTCAGTGACGCAGCCATCGGACAACGGTAGCGGTGGGGGCAACGGGTGCGAGTCGACTGGCGGCGGCGGCGGCGGCAGGATCTTTCTTGATGTCCTCAACACCTTGACGCTGGATGGAGTCGTCAGCGCAAACGGGACCGGCGGCACCGGCCTCTGGGCGGGCGGCGGGTCGGCTGGATGCATCGGGATCAGGACCAAAACGCTTGCCGGGTCCGGCAGCATCACCGCCAATGGCGGCTCGACAACCTACGGTGGCGGCGGGGCGGGCGGCCGGATTGCAATTGAACACGAAACCAGTTCCTTTACCGGCACGATCTCGGCGTTCGGCGGGACGGGCCATGGCAACGGAGGGGCCGGTACCGTTTATAGCAAGGGTTGCAGCGAGGACCGTCCCCGGCTGGTCATCGACAATGCCGGTCAGGCCGGCTTGACGCAACTGGATTCCAGTGGCCTGACGGACCGGCCTGAGGTCATCATCGCCGCCGGCACAGGGTACTGATGGCGTCTAGTCTCAACTGCAAGAGCCTGCACCTCATGTCCGGCGGCAGCCTGCAATCGAGCCCTGCGATGCCGGCGCTGACTCTCATGGTCGAAGCGGACGTGACGGTGGAGGCCGGCTGCTTGCTGATGGCTGACGGTATGGTACCTGCTCCTGGCGGCATCTCCGGAAGTGCATTCGGGGGTGGCGGCGGTTTCGGCGGTTTCGGCGGTAACGGCCAGGACGGTACTCCCGGTGGTCTCCCGTACGGGTCCCCAATCTATCCGATTGGTTGCGGGAGTGCAGGCGGCCGGAGCGATACCGCCGTAGGGGGCTCAGGCGGCGGCAGCATTCGCCTCGAAATACCTGACGGCACGCTCACGGTCGACGGCGTCATCAGCTGCAACGGCACCAGCGGCGAGGATGGTTCGGCGGGCGGCGGCGCGGGTGGAAGCATCTCGATCGACGTCGCCACGTTGACTGGGACCGGCGTGATCAGCGCCAGCGGCGGCGCGGCCACGACTGGCGGAGGCGGGGCCGGCGGCCGGATCGCGATCAACTATGAGGAGGACTTGTTCGCAGGCACCACGAGCGCCGCGGCGGCGCCGGCCATGCCTGGGGCGGTCCGGGCACGATCTTCCGTAGGGAGTACCATGAGGGCCAGTGGCAGATCGGAAGCCTGCGATTCGACAACGGCGGGCAGGCAGGCGCGACCCAATTATACTCGGGCGACCTGTCCGATGTGCCGGTCGATGTGACGGTGGCCGGGAAGGCCTGTCTCGAGTTGGGCACGGACATCAACGTCCACAGCCTACACGTACTCACGGGTGGCGTTGTTTCGCCGAAGTGCGACGGTGGCAACCATGTGCGGATCCAGATCCAGACCGACGCAATCGTGGACGCCACGTCCGCCATCATGGCAGATGGCATCGGCGATGGACCAAGCGCAGGCTTCTGCGGGCTCTTCGCTGGCAATGGCGGCAGTTTCGGCGGGATCGGTGGGGTTGGCCTGGCAAACATCGAAGCGCCGTACTACGTCTACGGTTCGGCCTGGTCCCCGAATGATCCTGGCAGCCGCGGCGGCGATGGCTACCAGTCAGCCGGCGGACGCGGCGGCGGTACCATCGACTTCCAGGTACTGGGGATGCTGACCCTGGACGGCCGGATCAGCGCCGGTGGCACGGACGGAGAGGGCGCCTGGGCCGGCGGCGGGTCAGGCGGCTCCGTTCAGATCGATGCCGAGGTGCTGGCTGGGAGCGGCACGATCAGTGCCGACGGCGGCGAGGCGGTGTTCGGCGGTGGCGGTGGTGGCGGCCGGGTCGCCATCCACTTCACCGAGAACTCCTTTACCGGCGTGATGCAGGCCCTCGGCGGGGCAGGGTTCAACTATGGTGGTGCCGGCACGGTCTTTCGACGGGACAGGAACTCCGGCAGTGGCGGCGGGAATCTGGTGGTTGATAACGCCGGAAACACCGGCGTGACCTTCCTGCCACCAGAAGATCTGGGCACGGGCATCGACCTGGCCGTCAGCGGTGGGATGACGGTGTTACTGGGACCGGACATATCACTCAATAGCTTGCATGTGGGTCCGGCAGCGTCCGTGATGCCTCACACGAGTCTACTCACGCTGTACGTGCAGACGGACGCCACTATCGATGCCGGAGGCGCGATCTGCGGCGACGGCAAGGGCTGCCAGCCGGGCCAGTGGGCTCCGGGCACCGGCGTGAGCGATCTCGACCGCGGTGGCGGCGGCGGCGGGTATGGTGGGGTCGGCGGGATGGGACAGATCGATACCGCCGGCGGCGCCGCATACGGTTCACGGGCCAAGCCCGCCGGGCCAGGCAGTTGCGGCGGCGACGGGTGGCAGTCGAGCGGCGGGTCCGGCGGCGCTGCGGTGGCCCTGCAGGTCGACGGCACGCTGACCGTCAACGGGACGATCAGTGCCAATGGCCTGGCGGGTACGGGAGAGGGCTATGGCGGCGGCGGCTCGGGCGGGAGTAT
The DNA here is from genome assembly GCA_963787325.1 of uncultured Planctomycetota bacterium. GTDB lineage: Bacteria > Planctomycetota > Phycisphaerae > UBA1845 > JANYLN01 > CAWBCK01. The sequence goes on along the minus strand of CAWBCK010000005.1, from coordinate 1,386,689 downwards.
CCGGGTCAAGGTCGGCGGGCTGGCAGGATCGGGCACGGTACAGGCCAACGGCGGAAGCGGGTCGGCGTATGGCGGCGGTGGTGGCGGTGGCCGGATCGCGTTCAGCTGCCTCAGCAACTCGTTCGCCGGATCCGCCGTCGCAGCGGGCGCAGAGGGCTACGCGCCGGGCGAGGCTGGAACGATCTACTGGCCGGGCGATATTAACGGCGACGGCTATGTCAACGTCGGGGATCTTCAGGCCCTCGTAGCGGCCTGGAATTCGAGGGCTGACCCGCCAAGCAGCAACTGGAACGCCGATGCCGACCTCAACAACGATGGCTACGTTAACATCGGCGACCTTCAAAACCTAATTTCACACTGGAACAGCTGACCCCGGCTAGAGATGTTTTCACGTCCATGTAGCGGGATAGCCGCAGTGGCGGAAGTAGTTGGGGCATTCCTGCGGGCCGAAGGCATCCACCAGCCGGCCCAAGGCCGACCATAGTCCGGACACCGTTCGCTCCGCCAAGCCCCGCAAGAGTTGTTTGAGCTTAGCGAAGACCCCGTGGGGCACCTTGGCCACCAATCGCTGGCCCACCGCAGCCCGGCCGAAGCGGCGAGTTAGATTGGTGCTGGCCCAGGTCTCATCGATAAAGACCAGCCGTGACGGGTCCCACTGCGGCATTTGCTCCCGCCAGGCTTCCCGTCGCTGCTTTACGTCCGGGCGGTCCTGTTCCGCTGCGTGCAGGACTTGTTTTTGAAGCTCAACTTCAGATCCTCGAGCGCCCGCCAGAGGGTGGAGATCCCCACGGCCAGTCCCAACTGTTCCCGGAGTTCTTGCAGGGTGGCATCCAACGCCGTAAACGTCCAGGCCGGAGTGGTGGGTGGAAGTCTTTATAAGATAAGGAGATAAGACGACATCGTCGCGCACATTTTTTGGCCTCCTCTCGTATATTGGTTGTGTTCAATAGCCAATGGAAAGGAGGCCAAAGGTGAATCCTGCTCAATTTGTCCGCCAGTATTACAAGGAATCGTTCCATCAGCAACTGCTGGGGGCCATGGGACGCTGCTTGCCCCACCAGGGCTTGCCGCTGCAGATGGAGAGTCGAAGGCTCTGCTGGGTGCCGCGGCTGCTGGTGATGTGCGCGGTCATGATGTGCTGGGCCCATGGCAAGAGCCTCAAGGATCGCTTCAGCAAGGCACGAGAGGCTACGGTGGGCATGTACTCCAGCCGTCGTCGGCCGGGAAAGAGTTACCAGGGTTTCATGGCGGCGCTGGTTCGACGGTCGGCGGGCTTGCTGGCGGTGGTGTGCCCGGCGTTCCGCAGGGTGGTGGCTCAGATAGCCGAGCCAGCCTGGCGGGTCGAGGGTCGGGTGGTCTTTGGGGTCGATGGTTCACGGATGGACTGTCCGATGACAGCGGCCAACGAAGAAGCCTTCGGCTGTGCGGGCAAGAAAAAGACCGGCCCGCAGCAGTTGGTGACGACGCTGTTTCATGCAGGCACAGGGCTGATCTGGGGCTGGCGACGCGGCGACAGCCGCAGCAGCGAGCGGAGCCATCTGCAAGAGATGCTCGACCTGCTGCCGCCCAAGGCGACGCTGCTGGCGGATGCGGGATATACGGGCTATGGGATGTTACAGGAGTTGCTGTCTCGCCGGATCGATTTCATCATCCGCGTGGGCAGTAACGTGCGGCTGTTAAAGGGCTTGGGGTATGCGGAGCACAAAGGCGAGGGGATCGTGTATCTCTGGCCGTCGCGGGAGCAGAAGAAAGGTCTTGCGCCGCTGGTTTTGCGGCTGATCGTGCTGAGCGACGAGCGAAACAAGCGGGTGTATCTGCTGAGCAATATCCTGGACGAAGAGCCGTTGAGCGACGCCCAGGCAGGCAGACTGTATCGGCTGCGGTGGGGCGTAGAACTGTTGTATCGCGCCTTGAAGCAAACGCTGGAGCGTCGCAAGATGCTCAGCGACAGTCCCCGTCACGCCGAAGTGGAGTTGGATTGGACGATGGTGGGGCTGTGGATGCTGGGTCTGGTGTGCGTGGAAGCGATGCGGCGGGAAGGCCGCCCGCTAAACGCCTGGAGCGTGGCGGCCTCGCTACGAGTGGTTCAGCAGGCGATGGACAAAGGCGCCAAGAGTCACCGGCAGGGCGGGCTGCAGCAGAGCCTGGGCGGCTGCATCAAGGATACGTATGAGCGTCGTGGCGGCAAACCTGACTTCCGAATTGGGACACCCGGTCAGTAGATCAGGTCGTAGAGCTGCTGCTGTTCGGCATCCATTCGAAGGAGAACCCGGCGAACCGCGGGGTCGTCGGGCAGCGTGAAAGCCATTTCATACATTGTCTGTGTCAGCTCCGCTGCGCGCGTGGGACTCATCGTCATGCCCGCTTCATGCAGACGCCGTTCAAGTTCCTTGTAGATCGTGTAGGCCACGAAGGCCACGAGCACATGGGCTTCGATGCGTCCCCGGCGACGGTGGAATATCGGCCGGATGCGAAGGTCCGTCTTGGAGATCCGGAACGCCTTCTCGATATGCCACAATTGGCCGTAGTCTTTGATGACCGCTTCGGCCGGCAGATCCGTGTTCGTCAGGTAACCCTTCAGGCCATCCCACCGGGCGGCCTGTTCGATCTGCGACTCATCGATCTGGACTTTGACCTCGCCGCTGAGCTTCAGGAATCGGTTGTAGCCGCGGTTGTTCAGGTGCTCCTTCGTCAGTTTTCCTGAACGGACACGCTTGCGCAACCGCCCCAGGCCGCGATCGCGGTTGTGAGCGTCCTTTTTGGCCCGACTGTCGGAGTAACTGACGATCCGCCGACGGCCCGCCGGCTGGTCGATCACCACGGACTGCCCATTGGTCAGGGCCGCGCAGCGTCCGAGGATCTCCGCCTGCACCGCCTGCGTCTCATTGCGGAGCCGGGCGGCGACGATGAACGGATACTTCGCTGCGTCCAGAGCGTCGAGATTGTCCTTGCTGAGCATCGCGGCGTCGGCCACCACCACGGGCTTGCCGAAGTGGTACCGCCGCTCAATGCCCTCAAGCAGCGGGATGAGCGTCTTTCCCTCAAACGTGTTTCCCTCGAAAATGTCGTACCCGATGGGATAGCCGTTCTGGCCGACCAGCAGGCCCAGCATGATCTGCGGGTTCTGGAATTTGCCGTCCTTGGAAAAGCCGATCTTTCGCAGATCGTCCTCGTCTTCCGCCTCAAAGTACAGGCTGGTCACGTCGTAGAAGACGACGCTGATTCGCTTGAGGATTTTGCGCGAGTATCGGTAGGCGATCGCTTGCGCCTGCTGGCTGTAGTGCTTGTTGAGGCGGTCGAGGAACAGGTAGATGCTGTCAGGCGAGACGGTTTTGCCCTGATAGCGATAGAGGTAATCGACGGTCTTGAGCTTGCTGGTGGGGTAGACCAGGCGGGCGACGACGATGTCACGGAACAACGGCTCGGGGATCGCGTTGAATCCGATCTCGTCGAAGAGCCGGCCGAAGATGATTTCCGGGCCGAGCGTGCGAATGGAGGCGTTGGCGAGGGCTTGAATGAAGTCCAGGACGGCGGCGTTGTCGCGCTGGTCCTCGGGGAACAGGTCGTACTGCCTGCTCTGGCGACGGATGAACTGCTCGCCCAAAGCCACCAGGCGGTTGACCTGCTCGGGATCACGGGCCGATCCAACGGTTCTGACGACCCGATAGCCATGGTTGGACTTGTCGATGACCTGAACGCTGACCGAGCCGGATTTGTTGGGCTTCCTTCGGACGAACATGGGCCCCATCTTGCCCGCGGGACACCCAAATCCGCAACACCTTCCTTGTCAAATAAGGACTTACATCACTTTTTCGAGCCTGCTCGGAACTCAGGAAGAGTCACCGGCAGGGCGGGCTGCAGCAGAGCCTGGGCGGCTGCATCAAGGATACGTATGAGCGTCGTGGCGGCAAAAAGGCCCGCAACGCCAAGAACAAGAAGACCGAACGACCGCCCGGAGCCCCGATCTTACGCATGGCCGAGCAATCAGAAATACTGTTGGCGCAGCAGTTACGCGAAAGGAAACCTGCCGCATAGTTTGCGGCGTTGGATGGCATCCGGCTGTTGGCGGACCAGTTCGGCCAGCCGATCCCGGTACGCCGCCAGCCGCGGCTTTCGCTGGTTGATCGGGGGCCGCGGAGCCAGTTCCCGGGTCTCGCGGTATCGCTGCTTAAGCCGCCGCACCCAAGCGACGCTGACGCGGTACTTGTCGGCCACGGCCTGAGCGCTCAGGCCGGCCTGAGAGTCCTCCAGCACCCGCTTACGCAGATCCATCGAGTATGCCTGCATGTAGACCTCCTTGTCTGCACGCATTTATACCCAATCTTCACCACAATAGTGAGAGGGAACTGGAAAACGCTCTAGCGCAGGATTCGGCCCCAGTTACCAACCAACGCCTGCAAATCGCCGACGTTGACATAGCCGTCACGGTTAAGGTCAGTCTGCAAGGCTGTTGCCGTGCGCCCCCCACCAATACACCAACGCCTGCAAGTCGCCCACATTCACGTAGCCGTCGTAGGTGATGTCGCCGGGCAGGAGGAACCCGTAGGCGCCGATGTCGACCCGGCCGTAAAGGGTGCGTGCATGGCCGTCGATATCGGTTTGGCCAGACGCGGGCGTGAAGGCGGGATCACCGGTATTGATGCAAGGTGAATCCCGGGAAAGGAGACAATCATTGTCAGCATAAGTGACAGCGTCATTATCTGGCCCGTTCGGGTCGAGAAAAGCCGGATCGGAACTAATATTGCCGGTTCCTCCGCCGGTCCAACCATCGATACAGCTGTATGCGGGTATCGAACAGCCGCGCAACTGGCTGTCGCCGAGATCAGACTGGTTCCGCACGATAACGCAATTGCGGATGGTGCCGGTGCACCTGCCCAGCCCGCCTCCAAAGCCTGAGTCTCCTGGCATCCCAGCATGAGCGACATTATCGGCAATCGTGCAGTTGATGATGGAGCCGCTGCATTCGAACAACCCGCCGCCACTCTCCCCCCAGTGTCCACTGTTTATATTGCCAGCGATAAGACAGTCTGAGATCTCCTCACTGCATCCGAATAGACCTGCGCCGCCTCCACCGGAAGTATTGCCGGCAATCACGCAGCCAACGATTCTGGCCCCGCTACCACTGACGCCTCCGCCCCACCACCCGGCGTAGTTGCCTGTGATCGTGCAACTGCGAATCGTGCCACTGCACGCGCAGAGACCACCACCGTTCGATTGACTCGTACCTGCATTGTTATTGACAATCCGGCAGTTGACTATATCGCCGTTGCAGTTCACCAGGCCAGCCCCGCAGGCCGACGGACCCACCGCGACGTTCCCGGCAATTGTGCAGTTCATGATCGAACCATGGCAGTCGGCCAGCCCCCCGCCGTTACCATAATAAGTGTGATTGTTGGTGATGGTGCAGTTGGCGATCGCTGCAGCTGACCCGTTACCGGCAATGCCGCCGCCGTTGGGGCCCGACCAACCATTGGTAATGGTCAAGCCTTTGAGAGCCGTCTCCAACCCTTCCGTGCCATCAAAGGTAACGACGCTGCCACGCTGTTGGCCGTCGATGCTCGTCACGGCAACGACCGCCGGGTCATCCGGGTTCGTGCTGCGCAAGACAATCTGCCTGCCTCCGATGAGAATGTTCTCGCAGTAGGTGCCTGGCGCCACGACTACGGTACCGCCGTCACCGGAGGCGTTGATGGCCGCCTGGATCGTTGCCTTGGGGCCGTGGGTCCCGCTCGATGACGGAGTAAAACCATCATATGCGTCGTCGCCTTGGGTTGCGCTAACGTAATGGATGGAAGTGTTGAAGGCGAGCGGGTTGGTAGATAGAGCATATTCCTGAAGGTTGGCAACGCCATCCTGATCAGGATCGCCGGCCGGATCCCCGGCCGTCGGTGAGCGCCGAAGTACTCGCTTTCCCACCAGTTTGGCACGCCGTCGTTGTCGGTGTCGATGAACTCGTCGGCGCCGATATCGACCCGGTTGTTGTAGAGGCGGGGTTCACCGTCAATGTCCGTCTGGCCGTCGTACCCCAGCGAAGGACTTCCCCTGTCAATCGCCGCAGAGCCTTTCTGCAAATACCAATCCGCGGTCAGAAGAGGATTGCCGTCGAGGTTGCCCGTGCCTGGGTAGCCGCCTTGAATGCAGCTATAGGTGACGGCCGCCGCATTTGCGATCCCGGCACTACCATAGTTATCCCAGAGAATGTCGTTGGTCAGGGTCGCTGCGCCGCAGACCCCGCAGCCGAGGCCGGACCTGCCAGGGGTCAACCCTACGCCGCGGGTGCCGCTGAGGTTGCCAGCCACCGTGCAATTGATGACCGTGATGCCGCCGAAGATCCCGGCCCCATCGCCGCCGTTACCGGCGTGGATGCCGTAGTCGGTCGTCAGTCGCTGATAGTCACCTCCATCCCCGGTTTTATTGCTGGCCACGATGCAGTTGCAGATAGTACCGACCGGGGCCGCCACGCCGGCGCCGTTGCCACCGTTGCCGCCGCTGCCATACAAAGTCATTTCACTTGAGGAGCCACGGCCGCCATTGCCGGTCTGGTTTCGAAGTATACTCGACGTTTGTATGACAACGTCGGCAGAGGCATAAATTCCCCCGCCATCGCCACCATCCCCGCCAGGAGACGAACCCGAACTCTGATATCCATCTGGACCGGCACCGGTCCGGTTGCTGGCAATGATGGAGCCCGTAATGCTGACCGATGCACAGAACACACCCCCACCACGCCCACCGTTTCCGGAAGTGGCACGATTCGTACGTGGAATCGGCATGACCGCCGGCCCCTGTACAGTTGCTCAAGATGGTGCAGTTGCTGATGGTCATGGCGCTGGATACAGGAGCACAGATGCCTCCACCATCGCCCCCGTCCGCCGTAGGGCCTCTGGCATATCCACCATCTCCAGTTGCATTGTCGGTGATTGTGCAATGGACCATGTTCGACGAGGCTGACGAGCAGTAAACGCCACCGCCATTGCCCCCTGCTGTGCCATGGAACTCGCTCCAGCCCCCCTGTCCGCTAGAGTTCTCGTAGATAGTGGAATCGGTAAGGGCCACAGAGGAGCACCAGATCCCTCCGCCGTTGCCGCCTGCACCTCCGTCAGATCGTCCTGTTCGACCGTTGGCTCCTGCGCCGGTTTCGTTCAATTCGACGGTACAGCCGGTTATGACCAGAGCCCCTGTGCAGTAGATACCTCCCCCGTCGCCTCCACGACCACCGGTGCCATGATAGGCTTCTGCGATTCCCCCAGCACCAGCCATGTTGCGCGATGTCGGAATTGGTCAATGTGAAGGTTCCCGACGCCGCATATATGCCGCCACCCCTGCCGCCGTCACCTCCACTGAGGTTAGCCCCGCCACTGCCGCCGGCACCTGCACGATTGTCCGTAACAGAGCAGTTGGTCAAGGTGGCGGACGCAGCGTCCATGGCGATCCCACCGCCATCACCTCCCTTGCCCGTGCTGCCAGGGGCCTCTGGTCCGCCGTGCCTTGAGCCAGGATCCGCCCCAACCCGCGGCGTCGACGGCGCGGAACCAATCCGGAACATGGGACTCGTCCTGAGCGCATGAACGATCCGATGCGACATCCTGTGTCGGGTGCGAGTGGTTCGGCTTTCCGGTTCTTCGTCCGGCGGGCCGACGACGGAGATTCCGCGCCTCCAGCCAGCCCGCGCCCTGTTCCACTCACCGCCCCGGCGCCTCTTGCGGCGGCCATCTCTGCCCAACCGACCCTCCACAACCGGCCAACACCACCCCGGTTGCCCGACGCGCCCGCCCCGGTCGCTACCGCCAACCCGATGACATCCCCATAGACGCGAGCGGTCTTCGTTCAACAAACGGTTTCAGCCATGCTCGCTGCGCGAAATGGCCAAAACCGCCTAGCTTGTTAACCAAGGCGTCGCCCACCGTCAGCTCTCCCAGTTCTTGACCATAGGCCACCCCAATTGCGTAACCTGTCAAAGAGGTCGACCGCGTTCCTGCTGCGGGACAATCTCGAGCCAGTCCATCGGCCAGTAGAACTCCCGCCCATCGGGAAACCGGATCGGCATGCGATAGGCGCCGTTCCTGGGCGTACGGACCTTGTGGGCGGTCTGGCCCTTGTACATCGCGTCGGCCGGCCTTGAACCTGTCTGGCGAACCCGCACGAGAGCGTTGTCGGCCAACTGACGCAGCTGTTCGTAATGCAACGCCCGGGCCACATTGCCTCCGGGAGTCTTCTGGTCCATCTGCTTGGCCTGGTCACCTATCTCCTCGGGACTCATCCCCGCATACTCCCCAAGCAGGTTGAGCAGCTGCGCCGCTTCAGTGGCCTTGGCATCCACCCGTTGCGGCCTCCTCCGGCGTGCCGCTGCCACCCGCTGCCCCTCAACAGCGAAGCCTGCCTGCTGGACACGGTCCAGTGCCCATCGGTCTGCGGACACCTCCCCTTCGCCGGGGTGCAGCCCGAGATGATGGCGCCGGTAGTGATGCAGTTCGTGAGCGAACAGGAAGGCAAGCCCATCCAGAAAGCCACGGCACTTCAGGTGCATCCCATACCGGGTCGTGATCTCTCCACCACAGAGCCACTTATCGCCAAGGATGATGCGAATATCCGGCTGGGCGAGCGCGTTTCCGGAACGCGTCGGACTATTTGCAGGCTGTTCGCGACCAGCGCGCGTCCTTCGGGCCCCACCCGGTGCCGGGGCTGCCGGCAGTCGCCGCGCCAGATGCTGCAATTCGCCAGCAGGTAGATGTCCACTACTAGCGACTGCGTATCGGTGCCTTGCGCCACCGCTTCCAGCACTTTGCGCAGATCGGCATCGGCCGGGAAACCCAGGCTGCCGCGATCACCTCGGATGATGTGAACGAACATTCCTGCTCCTCCGCCAACGAATGCCCGCAATTGTAACATCCGTATCGCCGGTGTCGCTTACCCCTCGATGACGCCGGAATATTGCATCAGGCTTTGATTGACCGGAAGATACGAAGATGATCGGGAAGTTTATCACTTCTTCACGACACGTTCATCGGCCTCGCACTTTCGCATGACGTGCAGCAGCCTCTGGATCGAGTTGCCATCCGCCGGTGATCTCGAATGTCCACACGTCGCGGAAGACTTTCGTACGATCGAGCGTCTCTAGCGGCGTGAGAATCTGTTCTCTGGCACGCCAATCCCCACGCGACAGGGTGCCGATCACCAGGTACTTGTTGCCGATGATCGAAGCGTCACGCTGTTCACACCCTGTTGCCATCAGGGCCTCCAGGTTCGACTGCTTCACGATGAGCAGGTCACAGTGCTCGCAGTAGCGGCACTGCTTGTTCAGGACAAGCATCTGGTCCGGGTCGATGTGGATGACCAGAGGGAACTTGCGGACCGCTGTCTTCCGGTCGCACTTGGGGCATTTCGTACAGGCATGCCTGTCGTACGGGTTCAAGAAGAACCGGTGCCCCTTGGGCAAGTCTTCCCATCGCCGCTTCTGTTCGGACTGGTTCATCATGTTGAATCCTACGGCTTGAGTTTCGGCGGTTCATCCAGTACGGCCATGATCTGCCGTGCGCAGTACACCCGGTCACGCCTGGCCTGGCCCACCTGCTCCAGGATACCGGCCGCCTCCAGCCTCTCGATGGCCCGCTGTGCCGTGGTGTAAGCTGCACCGAGCCGTTCCGCGGCTTTCGTGGTTGTCCAGAAAGGATTCTCCGCCAGCAACCCGATCAGCATCGCAGGAATCTTGGAGGAGGCTCCAACAACGTCCTGACGCCATCGAGCCAGCAAGGAGTTGATCCTCTCCGCCCGGCTGAGGGCATCCTCGGACATTCGGGCCACGCCGTTCAGGAAATACTCCAGCCACGGCTCCCAGGCCCCCCGATGCGTGACAGACTGTCAGGCGTTCGTAGTAGTCCGATCGCGTGGCCTCGAAAAACGCGCTCAGGTAGAGCAGTGGTGTCGGGAGGATCTTGCGCTCCACCAGGAACAGCGTGATCAGCAATCGGCCCACGCGGCCGTTGCCATCCAGGAACGGGTGGATCGCCTCGAACTGGTAGTGGAGAACGCGATCTGGACCAGGGGTGGCAGTGCCCGGTCATGCACAAATCGCTCCCAGTCCTTCAGGCAGTCCGGCAAGAGGTTGGGCGGCGGTGGAACATAGGTGGCATTGTCCAGGGTGGATCCCGGTGGGCCGATCCAGTTCTGGATGCGGCGAAGGTTCCCCGGGGCCGCCTGGTCTCCGCGCACGCCCTGCATGAGCTTGCCGTGCAACTCGCGGATCAGGCGTAGCGACAGCGGCAGGGACTGCAACCTGGCTATGCCGAACTCAAGCGCTGTTACGTAGTTTGCCACTTCGCGAAGGTCATCCGGACTTCGGTCGACGGCCGCTCCGGCATCGGCCGCCAGCAACTCGCCCAGCGTTGCCTGCGTGCCCTCGATCCGGCTGGACAGCACAGCTTCCCGCTTCAGGAACGGCCGTGCCAGCAGGTGGGGGTTCGGCAGGCTTCGCCCCTCGCCTGCCAGTTGCCCGACCAGCCGATCTGCATCGGACAGGACTCGGAGCAATCGGGGCGAGAATCCAATCTCGGGTGGCAGCGAGGCCGGGACGAATGCCCTGCACCCACCGGGAGCCTTGATGAACTTGCCTGCACTCGATCTACCGGTATTCATGCGGGAGAGTCTATTGGCGGCGGCGAAAACAAGCAAGGGCCTTATTAGCGATTGTCGACCAAGTCGAAAACACTGCAGCGGGGGGCTCATCGGCAACGACCCTCGACGGCGCTTGCATTCCAGCTGAAGTTGCGCTAGGCTGATTGGCATGCGAACTGAAGGTTGCCGAACAGGCAGGACGAGCACGATGGAGCCTGGCAGCGGGTGGCCGGACGACTACACTTTTACACTTATACACTTTTGCCCACTCACTGGGCCCGGAACCTATAAAGGTCAAGCGCTCCATGGTGGGGCGAAAGACTACACTTATGGACTACACTTTTGCGGCTGTATTTGGGCATATTTGAGCCGTTCTGCTGTGATCGGGACCTGTCGGAAAGCTTAGGAAACAGCGTGTTTTACGGGAATCGCCACGATTCGCGGAAGGTGCCTGGGGGTCAAGAGGTCGCTGGTTCGAATCCAGTCGCCCCGAGTGAAAAGGCTCCGGTCCTACCGGAGCCTTTTCACTAGAGCAGGAGAAAGTGGACAGTAGAAAGTAGAAACAATCTGAACGAACACGACGCGGGTCTTCAGACTCCTACACGAAAAACCTTTCTCCTGCGGTCTCCTCTCTACTTACTACTTCCTGCCGTTCCGCGGAGCCAGATATGCCATTCGCTTTCGAGAAACTCATCGTCTATTAGAAGGCTGTCGACTTGGCTGATCAGATCACGTGCCTGACCGGACAGTTTCCTCGCGAGTTCTACTTCCTGGCCGACCAACTCAACCGCGCGTCCCTGTCGATCGCCGCCAACATCGCCGAAGGCAATGGCCGGTTCAGCAAGGCCGATCGAAGTGACGTTTTCGGCATCGCGAGCTTCGTTCGTGGCGCACTCGAAGAGATCGCCCGGACGCTGTCCGGCCTTATCAGCGGACTGGAAAGGCGTGAGATGTGATCCCTTGGAAGCTGCTCCAACCTTGGCGGGGCTCCAGGTGGTTTACACTGATACGATGCGGCGTTGCTGGTGCGTAGGCTTGAGGAAAGAGGCATCTCGGCGCTGAGCACATAGACCTGACCTCGCTGACAAACCCTGACATCCTCTCGCGATGAGGTAATCAGCTTCAAAGAAAGGCCTCCAAGTACACTTGGACAGCCACCCTCGGTTCAAAGTTCGGGCAGTCGCCCCGAGTGGACGTAAACAGGCCTGAATGTATGACTTAGACGTACCTGCTGCAGCTGATCCGGCTGCAGGAACAGGCAGAACGAAGCGCTACGCAAACTCGGCAACTGGAAGGAGAAATCCGCCGGCGGGCAGCCAAAGTCCCTGAGGAATCGGCGGCGGCGGTGGCGGCGATGATAGCCTCGGGCTTCGAGTCTTTGTGCCCCCTGGCCCTCCGTCTGCCGCCTCCTATGCGGTTGCTGTTCGTCAGGCAGGAGTTTTGCGTACCGCTTTCTTGAGACCCCGCCTCGCGGCGGCAGCCCTTGCGGTTCGGCTGACGGGTTCCTGCCATCAAGGCCCGTAGAGGACATTCACCTCCAAGTCATCGCGCCGTACCCGGCGCACCCAAAACAAGGGCACCGGTCAGACGACCGGTGCCCTTCGGGTGTGTGTATGATCCTGAGGATCCTGTTGGCGTCAGTTGGCACTCTCGCCCCAGTGGGACGCGAGGATCTGCAGATCGGCAATGTTGACAGCGCCGTCGCCGTCGAGGTCGGCATCGGCATTCCAGTTGCTGCCAGGCAGATCGTCCTGGCTGCCCCAGGCCGCCACCGAGCTGCTGCAGGTCGCCAACGTTGACGTAGCCGTCGCTGTTGATGTCACCGATGACCGCCGGCGGCAGGTCCGCCGGAGCAATCGACAGCACCAACTGCGGATGCCAGGCGATTGTCGGGTACTCGCGGGTAGCGACGCAGACGGACCCGATGGCACCATTAAGCGGGAAGAGGCTGAGGCCGTAGTTCGCCCGGGCGCCAGTTGCCCACTGGTTCAGCACGCGGACGCCAGCGGCAGTGAAGTCCAGACTGCAGAGCTTCTGGTCAAGGAAGTAGCCTGTCCCGGAGAGGTTCTGGCTGATCATCAGGTCATCGGATACGTCCGTACCGATGCCCCGTGCACCCGGAACGTCCCACGGAACACCATCGGCGGCTACGACACCCCAACTGGAGTCTACGCCAACGGCAGTGACCTCACGATAGTTATAGACTGCGTCGCCAACCGTCGCCGGACCCCATGGGGAGTCCGTACTGCCGATGACACCGTCAGTAGTGCCCACGCCTTCGACCCAGTCGAACAACAGCGGATAGGCCCTGAGTTCCATGTTGTACGATGCCGTACCGACCGTCTTCGGGGGATACAGGTCAAGCGTGGCGCCGACGATCTGTTCACTGGAGTCCACGATATCCGTCAGGTCGAACTGCAGCAGCACCGAGTTGACAGCACTCGAATCTGCACCGTTCAGATCGAACCGGCCACCATACCCGCGGTTGCTGTTGCCGTCGGCAACGGCAATACCATACATCGGGCCATCCTTGGCCGGTTCGAGCAGGACCGTCCGCGGCCCGGCCTTCAGCAGGACAAACGCGATATTGGACAAGGCGGAAGTGTTGCCGGCCTCGTCGTTGACCTTCAGGGCGAAATAGTAACTGCGCTGCGTTGCCAGCCCCGTCACCAGTACGCTTTCAGCCGTGCCGCTGGCTTGCGGAGCAGCAAGGCCGGGAACTGGCGTCGCCTGGTCCCAGTTGGCTTCGGTAATCTCACCTTCGGCGGCGGGATTGTACCGCAGGTCGTAACTTGACGCCTGACCAGCCGTGCCGTCATCCCCCGTCGCCGTCCAGGAAACCAGCGCGTTGTTGTCCCCGTTGTCAACAGCCGCCAGATCAGCCACCGCTGCCGGCGGCGTAAGATCGGGAAGGGCCGTCGTTGCCTGGCAAACATTCGACAGATCGGATTGATTGCCGGCCTGATCGCTCGCCACGATCGCAAAGTAGTACGTCGTCTCGGGCTCCAGACCCGGCACCGTAAAGGTCTCGCTGGCACCGACAGGCTGCGGTGAAGGAACCTCTGCTATCACGGTCGCGGCAGACCAGTTGGCCGGGGTGATCGGCAAGGTGCTGTAACGCAGGTCATACGCATCGGCCTGACCGACATTCCAGTCATCGCCAGTGGCGGTCCATGTCAGGGTGACCTCGTTGGAATCGACATGGCTGGCCCGCAAGTCGCTGATCGGGGCTGGATTCGACCCGTGCGGCAAGGCCGGCATTACTTCCATCAGGATGGACTCGGTGCGTGGCACCTTCGTGCCGCCAACGTCGATCGTGTAGCTTGTGGGACTTTCCGTGATGTACTGCTCGTGCATGCAATCGATTGTCCAGCCCGCCCCGTCGTACTCCTTCCACTTGTATACCACGCGGAACGTTGCGGCTGTGCCCAGATCCTCCGGATTGTCGCATGTCACCGTGATATGGTTGGCGCCCTTGTCCAGATACGGCATACCACCCTTGTTGTGCTCGATGGTTGTGTTAATGACGAGGTTCGAAAGCCCCGCGTCGGTCGTGGCTTCCGATGCATCAATGATGAACTTCAAATAATAGTCGTATCGTTGCGTCACGTCGCCGATAGACAGGCTGTCGAGGTGTGTGGTGCCGACCGATGTCATCTCCCATGCCGGCTTCCAGACCACGTTATTGACCGACCAGTAGATGCTGACGCTGTCATTGGCGGTCTTGCGACAGAAATCGCCACTGACATTAACGCTTGTCACGAAAAACGGCGTCTGCACGTGAAAGACCACCTCTGCCTCCGTACCGGGATTGGCCGCGTGCAGATCGGGGGTGAGCCCGTCGTCGTCGAATGTGGCGATGTTGCTGCTGCTGTCGATCAGGGGCTTGTAGGCGGCGGACCGGAAGTCAGGCTCTATCACATCCGTACCGTTCGCCCATCGCCGGTACGTAACGGAGTAGCCATTCAAACCGTATACGGCATACGGCTCCCAGTACGGATAATTCACGTAATCCTGATAGTCCCGGCTGGCTTCGTGATGATAGGGAGGCTGACCAGCGGAGGGGTACTGGTTTGGCCACGACTCCCACGTCCGCTCCAGCGACTCGCCAAGCGTGAGATTCATGTCCATGCTGTGATCGGCCTGACCAACCGCTGCTCCCGTCTGATAACTGTCAATTACATCGGCAAACCACGACGCCGTATCGCCACACAGCAGGAAGCCCGGACAGGCCCGCCCCTCGGCCTCGGCGTCCAGCATTATGGAATGGTCCGCCTTGATTTCGGCACCACTGGCAATTGTGCGAGGCGTCGCCCGATTGTAGACATACATAGTGGTCATCGTGTCCATGGCGTGCCATGCGCCGTAGTACTGCACCGAATAGAAATTGTGGCCGGGAACACTGATAGACCGCGCTTCCATTCCCACTGCCTGACAGGTCCGGGTCGCCAGCCTCTGCTGTGTACCGCAAAGCGCCCAGCCGAAGACGTTCATGTTCGCAAGAAGATCAGAGGCATCCGGCGGCATGTTTTTCCAGTGATAAAGGCGGCGCTTTAGATTGTTATATATGTTGATCGCCTTGTCCTGATCATTGGCTGGCGGCACGACACCGTCCGGCGTATATGCATTGCCGAAGGTCGCCCCGATAGTGGCCGGTGTACGACAGTCCGCCACGCGGTCGTTCGCGATCCACGGATTGCGAAGCACCAGCGGAGGCACCAGTGGCGAGGTCGTACAGGTAGCGTTGTTCGAAACGGCAGATAGATTCGAGGGCTCGGCCCAGTCAGCCGTCCGAACCGCGAAGTAGTATTCGGTGTCGGCATCAAGTCCGGCAACTTCGAAGCGCTCGGCGTCCCCAGGGCTGGCCGGCACCGGCTCGCCATCCACCTGCGTAGCCGCGTCCCAGTTGCTGGCATCGATGGGAGAGGTTGAGTACCGCACGTCATACGCCTTGCACCCCGACGATCCATCATCAAATGGCGCTGTCCACGCCAGAATCGCCATGTGAATATGGGAATCAGCTGATCGACAGATCCGTGATCATCGCGGGCGCAATGACGTCCTGCGGCAGGGTCGTGAACGCCGCGACATTGGAAAGGCCGGACCAGTTTGGCACCTCGTCACAGCTGCGGATCGCGAAGTAATAGTCTGTTGATGGCGTCAGCCCATGCAGGGTCAGCGTCTCGGTCGCACCGGCAGCCTGGGGCGTTTCCGTCGGCACGAGCATTGCCTGGGCGAAATTGCCGGCATCGATCGGCGCTTCAGAATAGCGAACTCGTAGCCCGACGCCACACCTGTATCCCCGTCATCGCCTGGGGCGGTCCAATTCAGCACGACATAGTTAGGTCGCACATCCGCCGGCGTCAGATCTGCGATCGTTGCAGGAGCTTACAGAATCGGTAACAGTCGTTGTCACATCGAGCACATTGGACAGACCGCTGTTCAGGCCGGCAACGTCGATGCAGCGCATCGCCAGGTAGTAACGCGTTTCCGGCTGCAGCCCCATAACCCATACGTCTTGGGCGGAGCCGGGCACGGCCGGAGCCGGCAGATTCGCCACCGGCGTGGCCTCGTCGAAATTGCTCTCATCGATCGGACTCTGCGAGTAACGTAGATCATAGCTGGCAATCGGCCCGGGCGGCTGATCCGAAGGGGCCGTCCACGAAAGGTGCAGTTGGCACCAGTCGACGTCCGCGGCTGTCAGATCCGTAACCGCCTCCGGCGGACCGTTCTGAACGTATTCGATGGCCAGGACCGGCTGGAAATTGCCGCCGTGGCTCGTCTCGCTCAACTGCACCGTGCAGTTGTTATACGTGTCTTGGCTGGTAAAGAACCCGTAATTTGGCTTGCCGTCGGCCCAGTCCTGCACCATGGCCGTTACGTTCATTACTATAAACGCGTCACCGGTCGGATCGCTACCATCGGGCCGAGGGACGGTACACTTCGTCTCTGTACGGCCAACGACGTCCCAGCTGCCGTCCTTAAGACGATCGAAATACGCATCATCCGCCCATGATTGCAGCGGCCCGACCGTAAGCCCTTCGGCGTCCTGACTCTCGCTGGTGTTCAACCCCGCCGGATGCGCCGCACTTGCCCCGGGGGCCGCCGGGTCCGTTCCGGGATAGCCGCTGTTCTTATCCCCCTCGGCCCAGTCCATAGACGTAACCTGTCCGGTCAGGTTCAGGCCCGTATTGCCCGCGTTGTAGTACAGGCGAAGCTGTGCCATGACCACGTGTCCGCCGGCAAACCCCGGCAGTGCGTTGAGATTGAACTTCGTCAGGACCGCGATCGCGCTGCCTAGGACCGTGTCGCTGGCTCCGTAGTTCTTGTACTCGAATCCCCCGCCGCGAAGGTAGGTATCGTCGACCATGTCCTGGCCGGTCGACGCGTCCGAGTAGACCTCGATCGTTCCGGCGGCAATAGGATTGCTGAACCGCGCGTCGAGCCCGATGCCAATCGCCATCTCCGGGGACCTCTTGACGACCACCACATCGCCCCAGACAGAGCCCCCCGCATACAGCAGGACAGACATCGCAGCGCAGACAATACTGCAAGCACGCCGACAATCACCGACAGTTCGTTCCGGCCAGATATGCATAGCACCCTCTCCTCCAGTGTCGACTCTACCCAGTTCGTCCACGAGACCCCAGCGAGAGTATCTGCTGGTGAGCGCAAAATGCGAAGTGGGTCACTGTCGCCAGGGATCTTCTGTCTGTGCGATATGCTAACAACCGTAAAACCGCAGTACAAGCTATTTCTTACACGGACATCCTAGTATCTTAGAACGGTATTTGAGGAAGGATGTTCCCAATATCGTGCTCGGCACTGCTATCGACGGGTGTCGGCAGCAGGTCTGATACCTACCTGTTGCCCCAGATCATCATCGTTCCTAAGCTGCGTCTTCCTCAACAAAGGAATGCCCGTGGCCTGCCAGCAGAAAAGAATGAATGACCCCGTAACCCACGTGCCCCAACCCACTCCGGCCAACGGAACTCGTGGGTGCCGATCCTCGCGGGCCAATCCGGCTTCATGCTGTGTTATGGCGGAAGGCTGGTATCGAACCTGCCTGTTGATATAGGGCATCATCGCGACGCGATGCGCAGATGCTATTGTGTAATCCTCGCTGTAGATAATCCCGTCCGCTATTGAGAGGCGAAGGTACAAGCGAATGCGCCGCCACACGCCTTTAACACACGGTTTGCTCGCAGGAGTTGGTTATGCTCGGGCCGGCCCCCGTACTGAGAGATGGCGCAACCGGTTGTCCCCGGCATTTCCATCTCGCAGGCGCTGTCACAGCAAGTGCCCCTGCTCGGAGAATTGTCCTGCCGTGAGAGACTATCGCTTGCCGTATCAACGAGGCGCGGGCCCCGTCGTGCTTCCCTTGATCAAGGTCGAGACCATCGCCACCCTTACCGGCTCCTGGCGATCGCCCCCCATCCTCTCCGTCAAAAGCCTCACCGCCAGACGCCCCATCATTCCTGGATTGACACGGAAAGACGTGATCCTGCCCTTGCCAAGATCTCCTCCACCACGACCGATGATCGAAATATCCTCAGGGCATCGGACCATGCGGTCCTTTACCTCCCGGAGCACCTTGCAGGCGATCCAGTCATTGAAACAGAGCGCCGCTGTTGGTCGCTGGCGCAGCCCGACCAGTTCGCGAACGAGTTGCGGAATCTGTGCGCCCTGCGAGGCCAGCAGGATCCATTCATCACGCATCTCGACTCCTCGCCGCTGGGCTGCCATCCGCAAGTATCCCAGAAGCCGGGGAATATCCGGCTCGTATCCCCGCAACTCCGAAGTCGGCTCCTGGCGGCCCGAGGCAATAAAACCCAGCGTTTGATGGCCGTGATCCGCCAGGTAATCGACGGCCGCGTATGCTTCCGCTTCCAGATCGACCGCCACGCAGTCCGTCTGCTGATCATGAATCCAGCAGTCTGCGACAACGAGTGGCACTCCTTCCGACTGATACATTCCGATATACTGCGGGTCGGACGTGCCGCACAAGATCACACCGCCGACCTCCTCAGGCTTCGGCAAGTTGTACTCCGCCAGCGGCACGCGACAATACCCATAGACCCTTCGCCGCTTGACCGTCAGACCAAGTTTGTGAGCCATCCGACTCGCCCCCACCTGAATCTGCCCGTAATAAGTCGAAGCATTATCGAAAAGGTCTGGGGACGCTTGCGCCAGCAGGACCGTTGACGCCGTACTTCGCCAACGGCGGATCTCGTGGCGCCGGCAGACGAACGTTCCCCACCCCCGGACCCGACGAACGAGCCCTTGTGACTCCAAAATCTTCAAAGCGGCACGAACCGTGCTGCGGCTTAGTCCGGTCTGCGCAGCCAGATCCCGCTCCCGTGGAAGTCGTTCGCCGCTGGCGATCGCTTTGCACAGGATCCGTTGCGACAGATCCTTAGCCAGGCGCTGATAGCCGGGCATATCCGATCTATCCTCGGAATGCCGCTCGGAGTTCTTTCGACCGGCTTTCATCCGACACAAACCCTCGACCAGATCATAGGCAGAACAGCCAACAGCCATTGCAGCAATCCATGCAGACAACATTTCGCATATTACTGCTCGCCGAGATGCATTGCCAGACCTTTCTGGTTGGCTATCGGCACAAGATCCGTTGCAGCGCCGACTGCGGCAGCCGAGCGGGATCTCGCCGCTTCGGTAGAGTTCGGCGTTGCGTTCAGCCTGCCGCCGTTTGACCTCCTCGCAGGTAATCGGCTCGTCCTTTGGCTTGAAATGTTCCAGCGTCAGCCATGCCGCGTATCCGTTTTGATAACACGCAATCCAAAGTGACCGGATCTGAATAGCATGTGCCCCCTTGCGTCAAGGATTGCCAGTCTCGGCCAGCAGTCATTCACGACGATAGTCCTCGGCCGGTCAGGTACAGCGAGAAGCAGAAGGGCACCGGCCTATGACCGGTGCCCTTCCATGTCCTGTGGGCAATGGGCTCTAACCGCCGGTCAGAAGCTCCAATTGTCGCCCCAGTGGGATATCAGAGCCTGCAAATCGCCGACGTTGACGTAGCCGTCGCTGTTGCAGTCGGCATTGCCATTCCACTTGGGGTCGCCCTCAGAACTGCTCCAGGCTATGACCAGGGACTGGAGGTCGCCCACGTTGACGCAGTTGTCACCATTGACGTCGCCAGGATAGTGAAGGGCATCGACGGACTGTTCCAGGATGTCGATCCCGCGAATGATTTCCTGCCCCATGCGGTAAGAGTGCCAACGCTTTATATCGGTTCCGTGCTCATAGTGACTGATATCGCACCAGCGTCCCCAGGCATAGTGGTGGCAATAGGCATTGCCGAAGCCGGTGTACATGTGCTTAAGATCGCTGGTGCGCGCACGAACGTAGAAGCCCAGCGGACTCGGGGTCTCGCCGGGAAGGGCAGAAAGATAGATGTCATTGAACCGGAATGCCTGCAGGCCAGTGCCAAGGCGATCCGGATCTATACCGACCCTGTATGTCTCGTCGAGGGACACGCCGAACGGGTCGTATCCCATAACCATCCCCATCTTGGTCAGCCTCTGGAACTCCATGGTCGGCAGCGCATCGACCAGGGCCTGGGTGAAGTCCGTGGCCGTACGAACGGAACCATAGATCACGGGATCGTAATGCGTACTCGCCACCTGGCGGTGATAACTGCCGGTTCCGGGGGTGTACATCACCTCCACATTCGAACCGATGCGCTGCTGCATGCAGTCCAGTAAAGCCCGGGGTAGGGAACCAAGATAGTCACCCTGGCCAACGTGGCCGGTCCATTTCAGCAGAATCCCTTTCATCTCGTGGGACTCGGCGTTGCGGAAGACGAGCATCTGGAGGTAGGAATCCAGGGGACAATCAAAGTAGGCGCTGGACGGGGGATTCGTAGTTCACTCCGTCGAGCAAAGCCCCGACGATCTTGCCGGTCAGGTCGTACTCCCACAGGATGGGGAGGACGGGAGTAGTCCCATCGCCGTCTTTGTTGTTATTGAAGCTGCAGTGGGCGAACGTGGCACTCGCCATCAGGTGGCGGTCGGTGTTATAGCCGGTACCCATGTCCTTGTTGAACCAGCCGATCTCGACGGGTTCGGCGTTGTTTATCGCCTGCTGAAGGACAGACAGTGGAAAGATCTCCATCTCAGGCAAGACGTTGCCGCTGTTATGGACATGTGTGTAGAGGATCATGATGTTGTCCTCGGGAATGCCGAAGGCGGCGTTGATCTGGTCGCAGTAACGGTGCCATTTGTCGGTGTTCAGAAAGACCACGTCGGCTGAGAGAATAACGTACCTCTGCTGCCCGTCCATGCTCTCGAGGTAGCAGCAATGCATGAAGTAGGGTCCTTGACCACCTTCGTTGAAGAAGGGGACGCGGGCGAAGCCAGCCTTGACTTGCCCGGCCGAGAGAACCTTCAGGAAGTCGACCTTGGGCAACTCGAACCTGGTGTCGGTGAAGTCGAAGTCCTTGATATCCGTCATCCGTTCGAGCAACGGATAGTGGACCCACGGCACGGGCCGGGGCATCTTGTTGTGGTCGGCGTCCAAGTCGCTGTACGTCGCGGGCTGATCATTGACGCGAATACGGATCTTGCACTGATTGCCATGATCGCCGTCGACAAGCCACTTGGCGACCTTCCCGGTTCCGGGAACGATCGTACCAACATCGCCGAGGGTCTGGATCCGCCGTTCGGACCAGGTCTGCCCACCGTCCGTCGACAGTTCCAGCCAGACATGGACTCTCGTCGCCATCGCGGTTAGGTCGTATGCGATCGTCCCGGTGTAGAGCGGCCCGGCCCGATCGATCTTGCGTACGATGCCTGCCTGATCGACGTTGATGTTGGTAATGCTGACCGGCCCGACCAGCGGCACGGCGGCATCGTAAGGTCCGGCCGGATTGGGATCGAGGCTGAAGCCGTTGCTGACGCCGTAGACGGCGTCGAGCGTCTGGGCAGAGGTCACGTTTGACATGGCGGAAACATTCGCAGGCACGCCGTTATCGATCGCCTTGACCGCGAAGTAATACAGCGTGTTGCACTCGAGGTTGCCGGCGATGAACTGCTCGGCGGTCCCGAAAGATTGCGGGGCAGGTTCGCCCGTGCACTGCGAGGCGGCAGCGAAAGCGGCCTCATCGGGAATCGGTGAGGTCGAGTACCGAATGTCGTATACAGCCGCATGGCCAGTCTCCCCATCATCGCCCGGGGCCGTCCAAGTGAGTTCTATGCGATGGGAGTCGACCGGTACTACCGAAAGATCGTGAATTGTCGAAGGAGCTGTCACATCCGGCGAAAGCGTCGTCGCCGAGACCACGTTGGACAGGCCCGACCAGTTGGGCGTTTCGTCGGCGACCTGGACGGCGAAGTAATACTTGGTGTCGGGCGTAAGGCCGTCGACGAAAGTACTTTCCTCGGTACCGGCAACAGCCGGCGTCGGAACATTGTTAACCACAGTCGCAGTAGCCCAGTTGCCGGCATCGATCGGATCGGTCGAATAGCGGATCTCATACGCGGTAGCCGTGCCGGTCGTACCGTCATCGCCGCTGGCAGTCCATCTCAGAGTCACGTCGTTCGCGTCGACAAGGCTCAAGCTCAGGTCCGCGATGGGCGCAGGCGGCGTCGCGTCGGCGGGGTCCGTGGTCCCGGTAGCGATGTTCGAGATAACCGAGACATTGCCCGCAACGTCAGTGCTCTTGACAGCAAAATAGTAGGTCGTATTCGAGGACAGATCGTTGACGGTGAGCGTCTCGGGCTGCCCTGGCATGGCCGGTGCTGGTTCGTCCGTGACCTCAGAGGCAGTCGTCCAGTTCGCCTCGGTGATCGGCGCTGTGCTGTAACGGATATCGTAGATGGCAACGGCGCCGTCGTCGTCATCGGCCGGCGCGGTCCAAGCCAGCATGAGTTGCGTCGCGGTCTGTCCCGAGACAGCCAGGTCCTGCACGGCCGCCGGCGGCGTCGTATCCGGTGGTGCATCCACCAGGTCGAAGCCGTTGAAGGCCGAGCTTGACGAAGTATACCGGTGGACGGTGATGGAAAGCATACCGGCGGGCGAAACGGTGACCAGCACGCTCTTGCTGATTTCCAAATCGGGCGAGCGATTCGAAATGGTGAAGCTTTTGTCAATCAGACCGTCATTGTTCCAGTCAAGGTCATACTGTGACATCTTGTCCTTCCAGGTGACATCGTAGCCATATGCTGTCAGCTGGTACCGCCCGGCAGGAATGTTCTTGATCAGCAGCGTGTCGCTTTGGTCCGGGCCATGCTTAAGGAGCTCTGCCAGCACATTGTCGGTGGTGGAACTTGTCCGGGTAGTCAATGAACCGCTGACGGGCGCAGTCCATCCGACCTGAATCCCGTCCGGCAGCGTTATGAATTCCGCGTTATCATAGCGACTGGTCAGGAGCAGTCGTGTGTAGCCTTCCGCCGTCGTACTGGTAACGTCCTCGATGTCCATATGCACCGAGACAGCCGAAGCCCAGGAGGTCATCACCAGACCAATACATGCCGCCCATCCGAGAGCAAACTTATTCATGGCCCTTCTCCTTATCCATGGCACTCCTCCCTACCCCGAATTGATCTTCTGCCCGAACGGCTTGTTCCTTACGATGTCCCTTTTGCAAGTAGCGTGCCAGAAGGAGTCGCAGTGCCCCGAAGCGTCTGCAAATAGCAACCGCAACATCTTGTCAACCAAATTGTTATGTATATATGCGGCCTTGTATTCTGTCGCACTGACATCCCCAGCGCGTGTTGTCGGGAAACAATGGACAGGTATGTAACCAGCGCCAGCCAAGATGCCAGCTGGAAGGAAGCTTCCCGCGCTTCGTGATGGCATTGCGGTATGTTCCTATCGTATGTCACGGTAGATTAATCACTTATGGTGGCTGCAGGAAATGCATCTTCTCCCGTAATCGTCGGAACATCCCATGATGCCAGTGATCAACGTCACTGTCGCCCGTTAGATCGTGTTCTTCGCTGCGGGCAGGACCCGCTTCGTATCTTCCAGTGTCTTAATACTTCGTGGTTTGCCTCGGCCTTGCCGGATCTGAATAGCATGTGACCCCTTTGCGTCAAGGATTGCCAGTCTCGGCCAGCAGTCATTCACGACGATAGTCCTCGGCTGGTCAGGTACAGCGATCGGGTAGGCAGGGGCCTTTCGGCCCCGGCCTCCCACACCACCGTACGTACGGTTCCGTATACGGCGGTTCCTGCAGTTCCACTTATCGCCGCTCATTCGGTCCGTCCTGTGCACCGGCATGCACCCACCGTATCCCTGGCGATTCCGTCGCCTGCCTTCCGATGGGCCTACAGGCATTTCAGCCTGCACTTCGGCATCTTTAGTGCATCACACATCCCGTGCGGTTGGGTCCTGCCGGTTCGGCCCTTCGTCCTTCCGGACTACTATGGCCTCTGCTGACTTCTGCCCGCCGATCCTGCAGCCTTGCGACCGCAACAGCCTTCCGGCAAACGGGCAGATCTCCCGGGGTAAGACGCGTGACCTTCGCTCCATATACCCGCCGCATCTACGTCAGAGGAATCCGGATAGCATCGGGCTTTGAGTCGTTTGGCCCTCTCGCCCTTCCTCCGCCGCCTTGTATGCGGTTGCTGTTCGTCGGGCCGGAGTTTTGCCTGCCGCTTCCTTCAGACCCCGCCTCGCGGCGGCAGCCCTTGCGGTTCGGCTAACCCGAATATTTCATCAAAATTAGTGGATTGGCTATGGCGCGAAGCCCTTACTGTCGGGTATAAAAGGAGTTACGAAAGCTCTTCCTACCCAACAATAAGGGACTTCACATGACAGACTGTACCACAGAACCACTGCTGTTTTCCAGCCTGCCGCGCCAGCGAGTTGTCGCCGACTTCGCCGGGGGCACCCTTACCAGCGACAGCGGCTTGTTGCTCCTGCGAGAGGTCAATCGGCGCACCCGGCTCATCGAGGCCATTACCGCAGCCCTGGCGGATCCGCGCGACCCAGCCCGGATCACCCACCAGATGCAGACGCTGCTGACCCAGCGGATCTTCGGCCTGGCTGGCGGCTACGAGGATCTCAACGATCAACAGACCCTGCGGCACGACCCGCTGCTGGCGGTGCTGGCTGAGCAGCGGCCCGACGCGGACCAACCTCTGGCGAGTCCGCCGACACTCTGTCGCCTGGAGAACACCATCGACCGGGCCAGTCTCTGGCGCTTTGCCGACGTGCTCGTCGAACAGTTCATCGCCTCACACGAGACGCCGCCTACGGAACTGGTCCTGGACTTCGATGCCACCGACGCCCGGCTGCACGGCATGCAGGAAGGCCGCTTCTTCCACGGCTACTATGGCGACTACTGCTACCTGCCGCTGTACGTCTTCTGCGGGGATCAACTGCTGGCCGCGTACCTGCGGCCGTCCAAGATCGACGCCGCCAGGCACAGCCGGGCGATCTTGCGGCTGCTGGTAAACCGGTTGCGGCGGGTGTGGCCGAAGGTCAAGATCGTCTTTCGTGCCGACAGCGGCTTTTGCCGTTGGAAACTGCTGCGTTGGTGCGATCGGCACGATGTACAGTACGTCGTCGGCCTGGCCAGAAACAGCGTTTTGCAGGGGCTGCTGGCCGATACGATGGACAAGGCCGCCGAGCAGTTTGAGGCGACCCAACGCAAGCAGCGGCTCTTCTGCGAGTTCCAGTACGCCGCCGGCACCTGGGACAGGCCCCGGCGGATCATCGGCAAGGCCGAGCACAACAGCCAGGGCGCCAATCCTCGCTTTATTGTAACGAATCGACCGGGCGATCCCCATGCGTTGTACGACGAGGTGTACTGCCAGCGGGGCGAGATGGAGAACCGCATCAAGGAACAGCAACTGGACCTGTTCGCCGATCGGGTCAGTTGCCGGAAGTTCCAGGCCAACCAGTTCCGCCTGCTGCTGGCCGCGGCGGGCTATGTCCTGGTCGAGAGCCTTCGCCGTCTGGGCCTGGCGGAAACGGAGTTGGCCCAGGCCCAGGCCGGCACGATCCGGCTGAAACTGTTCAAGGTGGCGGCGCGGGTGGTGGTCAGTGTGCGACGGGTGGCACTGCATCTGGCCAGCGGCTATCCGTTGCAGGACCTGTTTCGCCAGATCCTGCGTCGGCTGCAAGGCCGCGAGCCTGCCACCACTTCCAGCGGATAACCCGTCGGGAACCCGGCGGCCGGCTGTGGGGGAAAGGGGGCAGTCCGCGCCGCAGGAGGCCCCATGCCTTCGGCGACCGCCATCGACCGGTCAATATGCTGCCCGATCAAACCTCATTGCGCTGATGAAATATCCGGGCTAACGGTTCCCGCTATCAGGGTCCGTAGAGGACTTCCACCTCCAAGTCATCGGGCCATGCCCGGCACACCAAAGCAGAAGGGCACCGGCCTATGACCGGTGCCCTTCCATGTCCTGTGGGCAATGGGCTCTAACCGCAGGTCAGAAGCTCCAATTGTCGCCCCAGTGGAATATCAGAGCCTGCAAATCGCCAACGTTGACGTAGCCGTCGCTGTTGCAGTCGGCATTGGGATTCCACTTGGGGTCGCCCTCAGAACTGCTCCAGGCTATGACCAGGGACTGGAGGTCGCCCACGTTGACGCAGTTGTCACCATTGATGTCGCCAGGATAGTGAAGGGCATCGACGGACTGTTCCAGAATGTCGATTCCGCGAATGAGTTCCTGCCCCATGCGGTAAGAGTCCCAACGCTTCGGCGTGCCTCTTCTTTCATAGTGACTGATATCGAACCAGCGTCCCCATGTATAGTAGTCGTAATAGGCATTGCCGTAGCCGTTGTACATGTGCTTAAGATCGCTGGTGCGCGCACGAACATAGAAGCCCTGGTTGCTCGGGGTCTCGCCAGGAAGGGCGGAAAGATAGATGTCATTGAACCGGAATACCTGCAGGCCAATGCCAAGGCGATCCGGATCTATACCGACCATGTGTGTCTGGTCGAGGGGAAAGCCGAACGTGTCGTATCCCATGACCATCCCCATCTTGGTCAGCGGCTGGAACTCCATGGTCGGCAGCGCGTCGACCAGGGCCTGGGCGAAGTCGCTGCCCGTGCGAATGGAACCATAGAGCACGGGATCGTAATGCGTAGCCGCCACCTGGCGGTGATGGCTGCCGGTTCCGCAGGAGTACATCACCTCCACGTTCGAACCGACGCGTTCCTGCATGCAGTCCATTACAGCCCGGGGCAGGCCGCCATCATAGTCACCCATGCCACTGTGACCGGTCCATTTCAGAAGAATCCCTTTCATCTCGTGGGAATCGGCGTTGCGGAAGACGAGCATCTGGAGGTAGGAATCCAGGGGACAATCAAAGTAGCGCTGGACGGGCGACTCGTAGCCCGCGCCGTCGATCAGAGCCCCGACGATCTTGCCGGTCAGGTCGTACTCCCACAGGATGGGGAGGACGGGGAGAGGCCCATCGCCATCTTTGTTGTTATTGAAGCTGGAGTAGGCGAACGTGGCACTCGACATCAAGTGGCGGTTGACGTTATAGCTGGTACCCATGTCCTTGTTGAACCAGCCGATCTCGACGGGTTCCGCGTTGTTCATCGCCTGCTGAAGGACAGCCAGCGGGAAGATCTCCACGCCGGGCACGCCGTTGCCGCTGTTATGCTGATGTGTGAAGAAGATCATGATGTTGTCCTCGGGAATGCCGAAGGCGGCGTTGATCTGGTCGCAGTAGCCGTGCCATTTGTCGGTGTTCACATAGATCGTGTCGCCTGTCAGGATGACGTACCTCTGCTGCCCGTCCATGCTCTCGAGGTAGCAGCAATGCATGAAGTAAAGTGGTTCACCAGGCGCTGCGCTGAAGAAGGGGACGCGGGCGAAGCCAGCCTTGACCTGCCCGGCTGAGAGAACCTTCAGGAAGTCGATCTTGGGCAACTCGAACCTGGTGTCGGTGAAGTCGAAGTCCTTGATCTCCGTCATCCGTTCGAGCAACGGATAGTGGACCCACGGCACGGGCCGGGGCATCTTGTTGTGGTCGGCATCCAAGTTGCTGTACGTCGCGGGCTGATCATTGACGCGAATACGGATCTTGCACTGATTGCCATGATCGCCGTCGACGAGCCACTTGGCGACCTTCCCGGTTCCGGGAACGATCGTACCAACGTCGGCGACGGTCTGGATCCGCCGCTCGGACCAGGTCTGCCCGCCGTCGGTCGACAGTTCCAGCCAGACATGGACACTCGGCGCCATCGCGGTTACGTCGTATGTGATCGTCCCGGTGTAGAGCGGGCCGGCCCGATCGATCTTGCGTACGATGCCTGCCTGATCGACGTTGATGTTGGTAATGCTGACCGGCCCGACCAGCGGCACGGCGCCATCGTAAGGCCCGGCGGGATTCGGATCGAGGCTGAAGCCGTTGCTCACGCCATACACAGCGTCGAGCGTCTGGGCGGAAGTCCCATTCGACATGGCGGAGACGTTCGCAGGCACGCCGTTATCGATCGCCTTGACCGCGAAATAGTACAGCGTGTTGCACTCGAGGTTGCCGGCGATGAAATGCTCGGCGGTCCCGAAAGACTGTGGGGCAGGTTCGCCCGTGCACTGCAAGGCGGCAGCAAAAGCAGCCTCATCCGCAATCGGCGACGTTGAGTAGCGAACGTCGTATACAGCCGCATGGCCGGTCTCGCCATCGTCACCCGGGGCCGTCCAGTTGAGCTGTATGCGGCGGTGGTCGACCGGTACGGCGGAGAGGTCGTGAATCGTCGACGGTGCTGTCACGTCCGGCGGAAGCGTCGTCGCGGAGACCACGTTGGACAGGCCCGACCAGTTGGGTGTTTCGTCGGCAACCTGGACAGCAAAGTAATACCTGGTATTGGGCGTCAGGCCGTCGACGAAGGCACTTTCCGCGGTACCGGCAACAGCCGGCGTCGGAACACTGTTAACCACAGTCGCAGTGGCCCAGTTGCCGGCGTCGATCGGATCGGTCGAATAGCGGATCTCATACGCGGTAGCCGTACCCGTGGTACCGTCATCGCCGCTGGCAGTCCATGTCAGAGTCATGTCATTCGCATCGACAAGGCTCAAGCTCAGGTCCGCTATAGGCGCAGGCGGCGTCGCGTCGGCGGGGTCCGTGGTCCCGGTAGCGATGTTCGAGATAACCGAGACATTGCCCGCAACGTCCGTGCTCTTGACAGCAAAATAGTATGCCGTATCCGAGGACAGATTGTTGACGGTGAGCGTCTCGGGCTGCCCTGGCATGGCCGGCACGGGTTCGTCTATGACCTCAGAAGCAGTCGTCCAGTTCGCCTCGGTGATCGGTGCCGTGCTGTAACGGATATCGTAGCTGGCAACGGCGCCGTCGTCGTCATCCGCCGGTGCGGTCCATGCCAGCATGATTTGAGTCGCCGTCTGTCCCGAGACAGCCAGATCCTGCACGGCCGCCGGCGGGACCGTATCCGGTGGCGCATCGACCAGGTCGAAGCCATTGAAGGCCGAGTGAATCGAGATAAGCCGGTGGACGGTGATGGAAAGCATTCCGGCGGGCGAGACGGTTACCAGCACGCTCTTGCTGATTTCGGAGTAGGGCGCGGGATTGACAATGGTGAAGCTTTTGTCAATCAGTCCGTCATTGTTCCAGTCAAGGTCGTACTGTGACCTCTTGTCCTTCCAAGTGACATCGTAGCCATATGCTGTCAGCTGATACCGCCCGGCAGGGATGTTTTTGATCAGCACCGTGTCGCTTTGGTCCGGGCCTTGCTTAAGGAGCTCTGCCAGCAGATTGTCGGTGGTGGTACGGGTAGTCACTGCACCAACGACGGGCGCGGCCCATCCGACCTGAATCCCGTCCGGCAGAGTTATGAATTCCCCGTTATCATAGCGACTGGTCAGAAGGAGTCGTGTGTAGCCTTCCGCCGTCGTACTGGTAATGTCCTCGATGTCCATATGCACCGAGACACCCGCAGCCCAGGAGGTCATCACCAGACCAATACATGCCGCCCATCCGAAAGCAAACTTATTCATGGCGCTTATCCTTATTCACCGCACTCCCCTCTGCTTTAAACAGATCTGCCGTCCGAACAGATTGTTCTGCGGATATCTCTTAAGCAAGTAGCGTGCCAGAAGGAGTCGCAGTGCCGCGCAACATCCGCAAATAGCAGCCGTAACATGTTGTCAAGAAAATTGTTATGACATCTTCGGCCTTGTATTTTATCGCGCCGGCACACCGAGCTCCTGTTGTCAGGAAACAACGGATAGGTATGTAACCAGTTCGCCAGCCAAGACGCCAGTTGGAGGGAATCTTACCGTGTCCGTGATGGTATTGCTGTATGTCACGGTACAATCACTACTTATGGTGGCTGCAGGAAATGCATCTTCTCCCGTAATCGTCGGAACATCCCATGATGCCAGTGATCAACGTAGCTGTCGCCCGTTAGATCGTGTTCTTCGCTGCGGGCAGGACCCGCTTCGTATCTTCCAGTGTCTTAATACTTCGTGGTTTGCCTCGGCCTTGCCGGATCTGAATAGCATGTGACCCCTTTGCGTCAAGGATTGCCAGTCTCGGCCAGCAGTCATTCACGACGATAGTCCTCGGCTGGTCAGGTACAGCGAAAAGCAGAAGGGCACCGGCCTATGACCGGTGCCCTTCCATGTCCTGTGGGCAATGGGCTCTAACCGCAGGTCAGAAGCTCCAATTGTCGCCCCAGTGGAATATCAGAGCCTGCAAATCGCCAACGTTGACGTAGCCGTCGCTGTTGCAGTCGGCATTGGGATTCCACTTGGGGTCGCCCTCAGAACTGCTCCAGGCTATGACCAGGGACTGGAGATCGCCTACGTTGACGCAGTTGTCACCATTGATGTCGCCAGGATAGTGAAGGGCATCGACGGACTGCTCCAGGATGTCGATCCCGCGAATGATTTCCTGCCCCATGCGGTAAGAGTCGTAACGCTTCGGAGTGGTTCCTCTCTCATAGTGACTGATATCGAACCAGCGTCCCCATGAATAGTAGTCGTAATAGGTATTGCCATAGCCGGTGTACATGTGCTTAAGATCGCTGGTGCGCGCACGAACGTAGAAGCCCTGCGGAGTCGGGGTCTCGCCGGGAAGTGTGGAAAGATAGATGTCATTGAACCGGAATGCCTGCAGGCCAACGCCAAGGCGATCCGGATCGATACCGACCCTGTATGTCTGGTCGAGGGGCATGCCGAACGTGTCGTATCCCATGACCATCCCCATCTTGGTCAGCGGCTGGAACTCCATGGTCGGAAGCGCGTCGACCAGGGCCTGGGCGAAGTCCCTGCCCGTGCGAATGGAACCATAGAGCACGGGATCGTAATGCGTAGCCGCCACCTGGCGGTGATGACTGCCGGCTCCGTTGGCGTACATCACCTCCACGTTCGAACCGACGCGTTCCTGCATGCAGTCCATTACAGCCCGGGGCAGGCCGCCAACATAGTCACCCATGCCAACGTGGCCGGTCCATTTCAGCAGAATCCCTTTCATCTCGTGGGACTCGACGTTGCGGAAGACGAGCATCTGGAGGTAGGAATCCAGGGGACAATCCATGTAGCGCTGGACGGGCGACTCGTAGCCCGCGCCGTCGATCAGAGCCCCGACGATCTTGCCGGTCAGGTCGTACTCCCACAGGACGGGGAGGATGGGAAGATCCCCACCGCCGTTGTTGTTGAAGGGGGAGTAGGCGAACGTGGCACTCGCCATCAAGTGGCGGTTGACGTTATAGCTGGTACCCATGTCCTTGTTGAACCAGCCGATCTCGACGGGTTCGGCGTTGTTCATCGCCATCCGAAGGACAGACAGCGGGAAGATCTCCACGCCGGGCACGCTGTTGCCGCTGTTATGGAGATGTGTATAGAGGATCATGATGTTGTCCTCGGGAATGCCGAAGGCAGCGTTGATCTGGTCGCAGTAACCGTTCCATTTGTCAGTGTTCACATAAATCGTGTCGGCTGTCAAAATGACGTACCGCTGCTGGCCATCCATGCTCTCGAGGTAGCAGCAATGCATGAAGTAAAGTGCTTCACCAGTTGTGGTAAAGAAGGGGACGCGGGCGAAGCCAGCCTTGACTTGCCCGGCTGAGAGGACCTTCAGGAAGTCGACCTTCGGCAACTCGAACTCGCTGTCGGTGAAGTTATAGTCCTTGATATCCGTCATCCGTTCAAGCAGCGGGTAGTGGACCCACGGCACGGGCCGGGGCATCTTGTTGTGGTCCGGGTCCAGGTTGCTGTACGTCGCGGGCTGATCATTGACGCGAATACGGATCTTGCACTGATTGCCATGATCGCCGTCGACGAGCCACTTGGCGACCTTCCCGGTTCCGGGAACGATCGTACCAACATCGCCGATGGTCTGGATCCGCCGCTCGGACCAGGTCTGCCCGCCGTCCGTCGACAGTTCCAGCCAGACATGGACACTCGCCGCCATCACAGTTACGTCGTATGCGATCGTGCCGGTATAGAGCGGGCCAGCCCGATCGATCTTGCGTACGATGCCCGCCTGATCGACGTTGATGTTGGTAATGCTGACGGGACCGATGATCGGCACCGCGTCATCGTAAGGCCCGGCCGGATTGGGATCGAGGCTGAAGCCGTTGCTGACGCCGTAGATGGCGTCGAGCGTCTCGGTGGAAGTCACGTTCGACATGGCGGAAACGTTCGCAGGCACGCCGTTATCGATCGCCTTGGCAGCGAAGTAATAGAGCGTGTTGCACTCGAGGTTGCCGGCGATGAACTGCTCGGCGGTCCCGAAAGACTGTGGGGCAGGTTCGCCCGTGCACTGCGAGGCGGCAGCGAAAGCCGCCTCATCGGGAATCGGTGAGGTCGAGTACCGAATGTCGTATACAGCCGCATGGCCAGTCTCCCCATCATCGCCCGGGGCCGTCCAAGTGAGTTGTACGCGATGGGAGTCGACCGGTACTACCGAAAGATCGTGAATTGTCGAAGGAGCTGTCACATCCGGAGAAAGCGTCGTCGCGGAGACCACGTTGGACAGACCCGACCAGTTGGGTGCTTCGTCGGCAACCTGGACGGCAAAGTAATACTTGCTATTGGGCGTAAGGCCATCGACGAAAGTACTTTCCGCGGTACCGGCAACAGCCGGCGTCGGAACATTGTTAACCACAGTCGCAGTAGCCCAGTTGCCGGCATCGATCGGATCGGTCGAATAGCGGATCTCATACGCGGTAGCCGTGCCGGTCGTACCGTCATCGCCGGTGGCAGTCCATGTCAGAGTCACGTCGTTCGCATCGACAAGGCTCAAGCCCAGGTCCGCTATAGGCGCAGGCGGCGTCGTATCGGCCAGGCCCGTCGTCCCCGTAGCGATGTTCGAGACAGCCGAGACGTTGCCGGCAACGTCAGTGCTCTTGACAGCAAAATAGTAGGTTGTATTCGGGGACAGGTCGGTTACGGTGAACGACTCCGGCTGCCCCGCGACGGCCGGCACAGGTTCGCCTGTGACCTCAGATGCGGTCGCCCAGTTCGCCTCGGTAATCGAGGCGGTGCTGTAACGGATATCGTAGCTGGCAACGGGCTCCTCGTAGTCATCCGTCGGTGCCGTCCATGCCAGCATGACTTCAGTCGATGTCTGTCCCGAGACAGCCAGATCCTGCACGGCCGCCGGCGGCGTCGTATCCGGCGGCGCATCGATCAGGTCGAAACCATTCCAGGCCGAGCCTGACGAGGTATACCGGTGGACGGTGATGGAGAGCATGCCGGCGGGCGAGACGGTTACCAGTACGCTCTTGCTGATTTCCAAATCGGGCGCGCGATTCGAAATGGTAAAGCTTTTGTCAATCAGGCCATCATTGTCGCCGTCAAGGTCGTACTGCGTCATCTTGTCCTTCCAGCTGACATCGTAGCCATATGCTGTCAGCTGATACCGCCCGGCAGGGATGTTTTTGATCAGCAGCGTGTCGCTTTGGTCCGGGCCGTGCTTAAGGAGACTCTGCCAGCAGATTGTCGGTGGTGGTACGGGTAGTCACTGCACCAACGACGGGCGCGGCCCATCCGACCTGAATCCCGTCCGGCAGCGTTATGAATTCCCCGTTATCGTACCGACTGGTCACGAGCAGTTGTGTGTAGCCTTCCGCCGTCGCATTGCCAGCGTTCTCGATGTCCATATGCACCGAGACAGCCGCAGCCCGAGCTGGTCATCACCAGACCAATACATGCTGCCCATCCGAGAGCAAACTTATTCATGGCACTCCTCCCTACTCCAAATAGATCTTCTGCTCGACAGCTTGTTCCTTACGACGTCCCTTCTGCAAGTAGCGTGCCAGAAGGAGTCGCAGTGCCGCGAAGCGCCTGCAAATAGCAACCGCAACATCTTGTCAACACAACTGTTATGTATATATGCCGCCTTGTATTCTGTCGCACTGACATCCCGAGCGCGTGTTGTTGGGAAACAATGGACAGGTATGTAACCAGCGCCAGCCAAGATGCCGGTTGGAAGGAAGCTTCCCGCGTTTTCGTGATGGCATTGCGGTACGTTCCTATCGTATGTCACGGTAGATTAATCACTTATGGTGGCTGCAGGAAATGCATCTTCTCCCGTGATCGTCGGAACATCCCATGATGCCAGTGATCAACGTAGCTGTCGCCCGATAGATCGTGTTCTTTGCTCGGACAGGACCCGCAATCGAGATATTCGCCGGACGGGGCACACTGATACGGCAGGACAGTAATGCGGACCACGGAAACGGCGGAGGTCGGGGCATCGACGCGATGCCTGGCGTTGCTGGAACGCAAGGCCGGGGCCCTGGACTTCGCCCGGCCGCGGAGGACTGGTCCTTGCCGGCCCAGCCGGGACGGGAAAGTCCCATTTGGCCACGGCGCTGGCGGTGGAGGCGTGCGCACAAACGAGTCCGCTTCGTACACGTCACCGAGTTGATCACGCAACTGATGGAGGCTCACGAAGAGCGGGAACTGGCCCGGCTGGACCTGCTGGTACCGGATGAACTCGGCTATGTGCCGGCCAGTAAACTGGGGGCGAAACTGCTCTTCGATGTGATCAGCACGGCCTACGAGCGGACCAGTCTCATCATCACCACGAACCTGCCCTTCGAGCAGTGAACGGAGTGTCCGCCACGTGAACCCCATCTTCTGTCGGGCGCGGCGGGGGTTGTAGACTACAGGATGCTTCAGGCTGGTTGTGCGGGGGACGGAGAGGCTTATAAAGATGCTCGAACAGCTTCATTACCGTTTCGGTGAAGACCAGGCGGGCCGGCAGATCCGGGGACACGCGGTTGAGCATGCGCAGCGATCTTATCTTCCAATCAACACCCGGGGCCTGACCATTCAGCAACACACAATCGGACGCGCAGGTGCCGTACCTGCCGTTGAAATCGTTCATCAGCGTGCAACGGCCGCACCCTCCCTTCCTCACAGCACGAATACCCTGGCCCACAACAGGCATAAGCAAAGCCCTAGCAAGAAGATATATAACGCACGCAGTCGCAACCGTACGTCCGGACAAGCCCGGCTGCAGCCCTACGATGGACGATACGCCGTAGAGAAAAAGCAGGCTCGAACCTGCCTGTTGCCATTTCACATCCGATCACCCCGGCAGCGCCCCCACCCCCGCTGCCGGCCAAGAAAAAAACAAAGGTTTGTAAGTACGCTTCCGACAAAGACCTATACCGTGCAAACAACCATAGACAGCACCCACCCGCCGCCTATGGCACGTGATTTGCCAGGATCACAAAACGATGTTTGGGCTAGTCTTCAGCAGCCACTACAGTCGCCGGTTCGATCAAGTCCAAGCAGCGGTCTGTAGCGCGCAGTAAAGGCGGGTTCTTTGAGCAGACTCATTCTCGTCTACAGCAACTCCATCGCCTGAGGCAACTTCATCTCGCATCAAGGTTGTTGTCTGCCATAGCGTGCTCTCTCTCTGCGACGACTCCTAACGGACTGCGGACCGAACGATGTTCGCTCTCTCTGAGCCAATTCGGCTTCGCGCGGATCACGCGAGGCAGTTCGCTGCACCAGCGGCCCCGGAAAACGCTGGTCTTGTCAAGATGCATGGAGGACTTTCGCATGTTGTACTGTAGCCGTCTGAGGGTAACCCTCATGGTTATCCTGTTCACCACTCTCATGGCCGGCCTCACCTCGGCCCAAGCCGCTGTCACGTCGGTCATCATCGCCGACAAGGCTGGCGTGACGACCACCAACTACCCCATGACGCTCTCGATGATCTTCAAGGAAGGGGACGTGGCTGACCACGTTTATGCCAAGATTGGCAGTCAGACCCTCACGACCCAGACGGACGTCAAGATCCGCTGGCCGGACAACACCGTCAAGCATGCCGCTGGTATCGTTTGTGATTCCAACCATGTCGGCTAACGGATCCGTCCAAGTCGACTTCTTCAGCGGCGGCACCAACGCCAACAGCACCTACACGACCAAGGCCCAGCTGCTGGCAACGGATTTCGACGCCCGCCTGACGATCACACCGGACGGCGGCACTGCCACCACCATCACCGCCCGCAATCTTCTCAACGGGATTGCCACCCCTGAGTACTGGGTCAAAGGCGAGGTGTGCAGCGAGTTTCTCATCCGCGACTGGGGGACCAACGTCGTCGTGCTCGACGGCACCGGCAATGTTAAGAACAAACTCAACGTGCAGTACTATGTCCGCTACTATCCCGGTTGGAACGGCTTCCGCGTTGATACGGTTGTCGAAAACTGCTGGTCGCAGTGGCGCAGCAACGTCACCTATGATTTCGACCTGCTGCTGGGAAACAGCAATCCCGTGAGCGTCTTCTCCAAGACGGACTTCCTGCACAACTTCTGCGCCCGCTGGCACAAGACCATCTGGCAAGGCAACACGCCTCCCGAGGTGGAGATTCGCTACGACGTGCCCTACATGATTTCGACGGGCCTGCTCCCCAACTATGACATGTCCAGGTCGATGTCCGAAAGCGCCATCGCCAGCGCTTATTCATCGTATCTGACGACGCGCCATGACATCATGGAACCCGCCCTGCAGAGGACATACTTCCCGGGTACGGGCAGCTGATGACGGCAGGCCGATCTATCCGAATTCGCAGGCGCCTACATCCGAACGATGGACAACCGGATGAAGGAAGTCACCCTCAGCTGGGGCAATGCCTCGGGCGCCTGTCCTGTCCACTTCCGCGAATCCGACCCCACGCGTTCGTTCCTCTACCACATCGTCAGCATCGACGATCGCCCGACGATCTGGTTGAGCCGGCCGACTTACACGTATACCCAGGCCGCCGACCGGCTGCCCGCCGCCACAGGCAGCGCTCCACGGAATGGACCGTCGACAAGGCCCATCAGCCCTCGTTCGACTACATCCCGTACCTGTTTACCGGCGATTTCTATTACCTGGAAGAAATGTTCTTCTGGGCCGGCTATGACCTGGGCGACGGCAACTGGAGTGACCGCGAAGGCAGCCTAGGCATTCAGGATGCTTCCTCCCAGACCCGAGGCGTAGCATGGAGTATCCGCAATATCGCCGATGCCGCCAGTATGGCTCCCGATTCGTTCAGTGTCGAGAAGGATTACTTCATTGAGAAAGTCAATAACAATCTCAGCAAGTGGTCGGACGTGTATGTGAACGGAACCTGGCCGTCGAACCGCTGGATCGCCACCCAGCCGACAACCCTGGTGCCGGAGGCGGCCTCGCAGTTCCAGCCGGACAATGTGGGCTTCACGAGTCCGTGGATGGACGACTTCGTGCTGATCGTCTGGGCTCACATGAAGGACTGCGGATTCAATGCAGGACCTGAGGTCGACTGGCTCGGCGACTGTGTGGTAAATCGCCTGCACAATCCCGACTTCAACTGGTACCGCAGCAGCCAGGAATGGATGCCCGTCACCTACAAGGATGCAAATGACGTGGTCCACAAGTACCCGTCATGGGCAGCGGTGTCCGCCGCGTATGTCTATCCCGGCCCCACCAGTTATGTGGCCCGCGCGGCCGACACTTATCAATACATCGCCCGCTGCGCCCTCAGCAACCTTACCGATCTGCCAGACGGCCAGGACGCGTGGGACTGGTACGATAACATCCTGCCGGGCAAGGATGTCTTCAACGTCAATCCCGGCTGGGACTGCGTGCCCAGAGGCTACGTACCGCCAACAGACACCATGGCCCCATCGGCGCCCTATAACCTGTCGGTCACCGATGCCACCGAAAACAGTCTGCGGGTCCGCTGGACTGCCCCTGGTGACAACGGCCTGACCGGAACCGCGACCAGTTATGACCTGCGCTATTCGACCAGTCCCATCACCAGTTACAACTGGGGCTCTGCCACGCAGGTTGCCAATGAACCCAACCCGGCCGTTGCCGGTACCGTTCAGAGCATGGTCGTCTCCGGCCTGGACTCTGATACGACCTATTACTTCGCGATGACCGCCACCGATGAGGTGCCGAACGTCTCTGCCATCTCCAGCGTTGTCAGCGGCACGACCCTCGTAGGTGTGGATGACACGGCGCCGGCGGCAGTGAATAACCTTGCGGCTGACGACGTAACGACCACTGCAGTCACGCTGACCTGGACAGCCCCTGGCGACGACGGCACGACCGGCACCGCCAGCACCTATGACGTCCGGTATTCCACTTCCTTGATCAGTGCGGCCAACTGGGATTCTGCCACTCAGGTTGCCAACGAACCGACACCGACGGCGGCAGGTACCAGCCAGTCCATCACGATTGACGGCCTGGAAAACGGCACGACCTATTACTTCGCGATGAAGACCTCTGACGAAGTGCCCAACACGTCCGCCCTGTCCAATGTCGTCAGCGCGACGACCATTGCGGTTCCGCCGACGGTCCAGTTTTCTGTCAGCAGCCTCAGCGGCTCGGAAAGCACCACCCCAGCGACCATCACCGTCACGCTGGACAAACCGTGGACGCAGACGGTCGTCGTCAACTACGCGGTAACCGGCGGGACCGCCACCGAAGGCAGCGACTTCAGCATTCCGGTCACGGGCGGCAATGTTCTGCTCGCTTTGAAGCGTGACGCGACCCTCACCACCGGCGGCAGCCTGGCCAGTCAGTTCGCAGGCTTGACTGACGCCAATGTCGCTATAACGCCTATCAAAGACGCCCGTATGAGCGGCGACAACAACAGTCGGTACATGAACTACGGCACGAGCACGCTGGCTTCGGGCAACCCGGGAATCATGGTTCTCGGCCTTGACCTGTCAGGCTATGCCGGCGCGACCGTCAACAAGGCGCAGCTGCGATCCGTTGCACTGCAGGTAATACCGCCATTCAGTGGGCCGGCATCAAGAGCCGCAACTGGTCTGAAGGCAACAAGAATGCTGACTACCCCGGTGTTGCCCCCGCAGCCGAAGGGGTATGCTGGGCCCATCCCAATGGCCTGTTCACGACCGCAGCCGGCACACCCGGCTGGGGCACCGGTTCGGATTCGATGTTCAGCACCGCCAGCGATGGTGCTGACATCTACGCCCTGACCAACTTCACCAGTTACCCCGGCGGTGCGGCCTGGTGCGTCGCGGACGTGACCAGCCTTGTCAGCGACTGGCTCAGCAATAGCAAGCCGAACTACGGCATGCTCCTGAACCTTGGAAACCATCCGGCTTACCTGAGCGAGCAAGGCGCGGCTGATCAGCCGGTCCTGTTCCTCGATGCCGATCTGCCGAACCAGCAGTTGCGGTTCGCCCCGGGCGAGACCAGCAAAACATTCGATCTGAACATCATCCAGGACACAGCAGTCGAAGCGAACGAGACGGTCGAACTGACGCTCTCGAGCCCCGTAAACGCCACACTTGGCACGACCAGCGTATGCACCTACACGATCATCGACGACGACAACCAGGCTCCGACGGTCGACGCCGGCAGTGACCAAACGATCAACATGCCAGCCTCGGCGAGTCTGTCGGGTACGGCCAGCGACGACGGCCTGCCCAATCCGCCAGGCGCCATGACCTACACATGGAGCCAGGTCAGCGGCCCCGGCACCATTACCTTCGGCGACGCTTCTGCCCTTTCCACGAGCGCGACGTTCAGCGTCGACGGCACCTACGTTCTACAACTGGAGGCCAGTGACAGCGTCCTGTCAGCGACTGACACGGTAACCATTACCGTCAACCCGGTGCCCAATGAGGCTCCGACGGTCGATGCCGGCAGTGACCAGACGATCACGTTGCCGACCGACAGCGTCAGCCTGGACGGCACGGTGACTGATGACGGCATGCCGAATCCGCCGGCTTCGGTAACCACAACCTGGTCGAAGGTCTCCGGCCCCGGCACCGTAACGTTCGCTGACGCCAATGCGGTCGACACCACCGCGACCTTCAGCATTGACGGCACGTACGTCCTGCAACTGCAGGCCAACGACAGTGCCTTGTCGACCACGGACACGGTTACGATCACCGTCAATCCCCCGATAACCCTGCAGTTCAGTACGACCAGCACCAGTGGCGATGAGGGGACGACCTCCGTGAACCTCACGGTTAGCCTCAGCGCCGCATCGAGTGTGCCGGTCACCGTCGACTATGCGGCTACCGGTGGTACCGCAACAGAAGGCAGTGACTTTACCCTGCCTGCAACCGGCAACACCATCATTGCCCTGAAGCGCGACACGATTCTGACGGCCGGCGGCGCCTTATCCAGCCAGTTCACCACCCTGACCGACAGCGACGTTGTGCTGACGACCGTCAAAGATGCCAAGTTGAGTCCGTCCGGTAACAGCCAGTACATGAACTACGGCACTTCAACCTTGAGCTCCGCCGCGTACACGCACGCCGTCTTCGGTTTCGATATGTCAAACTACGCCGATGCAAGCGTCAACAAGGCTGAATTGCGTCTCCGGTGCACCGCGGGCAATTCTGCCATGCAGTGGGCCGGCATCAAGAGCCACAACTGGGCCGAAGGCAACAAAGATGGCAGCTACCCGGGGCTTAGCCTTGCCGCAGAAGGCGTTTGCTGGGCCCATCCAAACGGTTTGTTTACCACCGCCAGCGGCACAGCCGGCTGGGGTGTTAACTCTGATTCGATGTTCAGCAACACCAGTGACGGCGATGACATCTACCCGTTAACTACCTTCACAAGCGCCCCGGCGGCGCCGCCTGGTGCATCGCGGACGTTACCAGCCTCGTGCGGGACTGGCTTGATGGCACCAAGCCCAACTACGGCCTGTATGTTTATGGCGGCAACCATCCCATGTATCTCAGCGAGTACGGCGCGGACTATGAGCCGGTACTGTTCATGGACCTGACGCTTCCCAACCGCTCGGTTACATTCGCGCCCGGCGAGACAAGCAAGACCATCCCACTGACGATCATGGATGACACCTTGTCCGAGTCGAGCGAGACGATCGAGATCACCCTGAGCAATCCGACCAATGCTTCGCTCGGAGCCAATACCACCTGTACGTACACGATCATCGACAACGACAACCAGCCGCCCACCGTTGATGCGGGCACCGATCAGTCGATCCTCGTGTCTGACACCGCCAGCCTTAACGGCATCGCAAGCGATGATGGCCTGCCGAACCCGCCAGGGACAGTAACAACCACGTGGTCTATGGTCTCCGGCCCTGGTACCGTCACCTTCGCTGACGCCAGCGCTCTTAGCACTACAGCCACGTTCAGCACCGACGGCACGTACGTCCTCCAGTTGCTTGCTGACGATGGAGCAGCCACCGCCAGTGATACGGTGACAATCACCGTTGATCCGTTGCCAACCGTACAGTTCGCCCAGGCAACCGGCAGTGGCAGCGAAGGCACGACTTCGGTCAGCCTCACCGTATCACTGAGCAGTGCCTCGACCGAACCGATCACCGTAGATTATGCAATCACCGGTGGCACTGCATCTGCCGGCAGCGACTACAGTCTGACTGACGCCGCCACCTATGCGATCGCCTTCAAACGTGACGCAACAGTGCTGACCGGCGGCAATCTCTCCACCGAGTTCACCGGCCTTGGCGACAACGACGTCGTACAGACCACCGTCGAAGATGCCCTCCTTCGGCCAGATGGCAATTCGGCGTATATGAACTATGGCACGCTCACCAGCAGCAGCCTCAGCACGACGCACATGCTCGTCGACTTCGACCTGTCGATCCTCTCCAATGTGGCTGTCACCAACGCAGAGATGCGCATCCGCACGCAGACGGGCAACACCACGATGCAATGGGCAGCCATCAAGAGCCATGCCTGGTCCGAAGGCAACAAGAATGGCAACTATCCCGGTCTCTCGCCCGCCGCCGAGGGCGTCTGCTGGAAGCATCCCAACGGACTGTATACAACAGCCAGCGGGACCGCCGGCTGGGGTACGAATTCCGATGCGGCGTTCAGCACTACCAGCGATGGTGCCGACATCTATGCGTTGACGAACTTCACGAGCTATCCCAGCGGCGCGGCGTGGTGCGTGGCGGATGTGACCAGTGCTGTTCGGGACTGGGTCGACGGCACCAAACCCAACTATGGGCTCTATGTCGCGGCCGGCAACCATGCACCGTGCTTCAGCGAGTACGATGCGGACTATCAGCCGGTCCTGTTCGTAGGCTATACCCTCCAGAGCGGGCAACTGACCTTCGCCGCGGGCGAGACCTCCAAGACCGTCAACCTGACGATCGTCGATGATGCAGCACAGGAGAACGACGAGACGATCGAGATCACGCTAAGCAACCCGACCGGCACCAATCTCGGCAGCACGGTCTCGCACACGTATACGATCACAGACAACGACTAGGCTGACTGCAAGCCAAAGTTGATGCAAACACCAGCGGGTCCGTCGGGAAAAACCGGCGGGCCCGCTTCACATGCATCAGTCGAAGTCTGTCTTTGGAGAAATCGATCTGCGGGTTTTGCGTCAGCCTCCCATCATCGACTGGCATAATCCTGGGAAGCCGGGGCACGTCACTCGGCTGTTACTGGTAAATCGCGCACGGCGCCGGTCCTGTGGTCGTCCCGACGACCAGGTTCGGGACCACTGCCACCCTTACGGCGTCCTGCCGAGCCCCACGCATCCTCTCTGCCAGAAGATTGAGTGCCAGCCCCCCCATCAACTCCGGATTGCTGACCGAGCCGGTAACCTTGCGCCCGTCGATCTCACTGCTGCCGCGACCAACAATCGAAATGTCCTCTGGGCAACGAACGCCCCTGTCCGCTGTGACCTTCAGCATCTGCGTCATGATCCAGTCGTTGAAACACAGCACGGCACTGGGACGACTGCGCAGCCCAAGCAACTCGCCGGCCACCGACGCCGCCTGTGAGCTCATCGAGGCGAAGAAGATCCACTCGTCACGGATCTGGATACCCCGCCGGTGTGCTGCCATCCGCAAGTGGCCCAGCAAACGAGAGATATCCGGGTCAAACCCTCGCAAGTCAGAAGTCGACTCCTGCCGCCCCGATGCAAGAAAGCCCAGCGTCGTGTGACCACGATCCGCCAGGTAGTCCACCACGGTATGTGCTTCAGCCTCGACATCTACCGCCACGTAATCTGTATATGGATCGTGGATCCAGCAGTCTACAACTACGACCGGAACCCCTTCCGACTGGTACATTCCGATGTACCGGTCATCGAAAGTACCACATAAAACGACGCCTCCTACATCCTCAGGTTTCGGCAGTCTGTACTGAACCAGAGGTACACGCACATAGCCGCTTATGTCCTGTCGCTTGATCGTCAGACCAAGCGTCTTGGCCATGCGTCGTATACCCGTGTGGATCCTGCCGTAATAGGTACGAGGTCCGTCACCAGGTACTGCCCCCTTAACATGTGCCAGAAGAACGGTAGACGCAGTGCTGTGCCAGCGAGAATCACTACGGTCCGAACAGATGAACGTCCCCCAGCCCCTTACCCGGCGAACGAGCCCTTGAGACTCAAGGATCTCTAAGGCTGACCGCACGGTGCACCGGCTAACGCCATACTCGCGGGCCAGGTCCCGCTCATAGGGAAGCCGCCCGTCGGCATCGGTCTTGTCTTTCAGAACGCGATCGGACAGTTCACGGGCCAGTTGCTGGTAACCGGGCACCGGAGACTCGGTGTCACAGTCCAGTCTTGCCTTCTTTCCTTTTGACTTCATGCTGCGGAAGCCCCTAGGAGACCGTCTGAGTAAACACCCAAACCCCC
The DNA here is from genome assembly GCA_963787325.1 of uncultured Planctomycetota bacterium. GTDB lineage: Bacteria > Planctomycetota > Phycisphaerae > UBA1845 > JANYLN01 > CAWBCK01. The sequence continues at coordinate 1,343,069 of CAWBCK010000005.1, read as the reverse complement.
ATCTCTTTTCGGTTTGGGGGGTACTCGGCGGTCTTGCTCGTTGCTATTGCGCCGGCGCTCGGGGGCGCCGAAGCAAAAACTCTCGTTTCAGGCCGGTGCGGCCCCACCTGACGCGATTGCCGGTCGCCGTTTCACCCGGCTGACCATAGTTTCCTCAGATTGCAGGCCATACAGACCAGACGCCACTCGCTACGCATCCGCTCCATGCCGTTCAACAAAAACTGCCGGAAGCCCAACCCTCGCTTGATCCAGCCGAAGATCGGTTCGACGATCCATTTCCGCTGGGCATACGTTTCCCGCCCGCGCTTCGTTCGCAACTTGCGGGCCATCCGCTCCTGCGTCGTCAGCCCCGCCGGCGGCCGACCTCGCGGACTGGCTGGCATCCTTTCGCCATGCTTGAGCCGGCCCGTGGCGATGTACGCATCCAGATGGTTCCGCTCGGCCCACTGCACGTTCTGCTCACTGAAGTAGCCGCTGTCCGAAGAGATCTTCCCAATCCGATGCCCTCGCCCCACATTCGTGCGAGCCTGTTGGGCCATCGGCTGGAACTGTTGCTTGTCGTTCGCCTCGTTCGTCACATCCGCCGCCACGATGATCTGGTGTTGGCGATCCACCACCGCCTGCGCGTTGCCGCACTGGTCGAACCCCTTGTTGCTGACCTTCATGATTTTCGTCGTCGGATCCGTGAAGTTGTACTGGGCCTTCGCGGGCGGTACCGCCTTTTCCGGCTTGCTCCGACGGCCACCCTTAGGCTTGTCGCCTGGCTTGTCAGGCTCTTCTTCCTGACGCTTGCATTCCTCTTCGGCGGCAGCCTTGGCCTGTGCTTCCAGCGCCTTCGCGCCTCCCGGATCTTCGCCAGGCGGCTCTGCCGCCGGGCCAGGGCCTCCGGCAGTTCGTCCCCGCGACGATCCACGCCGTAGGCCCGATCTTCCGCCTCATCCGCAGATTTGGCCTGCGACAGCAACTGACGGATCTCCTTGCGCAACCGGGCCTCCTCCTCTTTCATCCTTCCGTAACTCATCGCCTTGTGTCGCGAGGCATTCGCCCGGATCTTCGTGCCATCCAATGCCACGTGCCCCAGCTTCACCAGCCCCGCCTGCTGGCACAGCCGCAGCACCTCTACGAACAGCCCTTCCAGTTCTGTCAGGTGCTGCTTGCGAAAGTCGCTGATCGTCCGGAAGTCCGGCACATCCTCCTGCACGATCACCCGCCAGGCCGCATCTCGCTGACACCGCTGCATGATTCGTCGCGAACTGAATACGCCCTGCGTGTAACTGTACAGCAGCAGCGTGGTCATCATCCGCGGGTGGTACGGCGGATAGCCGCGCTGCTCTCGCTCGTACTTGCCGAAAATGGCCGACAGATCCAGTTCCTTGACCACGTCGAGCACGAAAAAGACAAGGTCGTTTTCCGGCAGCCACTCTCGCGGCGACGGCGGCAATAGCCAACTTTGATCCGGATTCCAGGGGCGGTAGGTCTTACTCATCCTTGAGCCTCGATCGGAAAGACTTATCCCTTGCCTGACCCACCCATTATAACATGTCTGTCAACTGTTACTCGGACAGTCTCCTAGCCAGGCAGCAAGCACAACATCTCGCCAGTGCGGCAACTACACTCTAACTCCTCACGCATATTACGGCGCAACCGCACATGGTGCCAGATCGGAACACCAGACCGTCCTCTACTTCATCCTGATGCGCATCTCGGCGCAGATGACCCGGAGAATCTCGCTGAAATCGATCGACGGCATTCCGCCCTCAGGATGGGGGTTATCCAGCAGGTTCTGCACACGGACTAGCGAGGTACTACGCTCGTCCAAGAGCGTATCGCCGACCTGCACCAGCCGTCAGACATCGCCAGCAGCCTGTCCAGCGCAACTCGCCTTACCGCTTCCGCGAGGCATGGCCATCGCGAACAGACCGCCCGTGCACACCGCACGTTCGATCTTATCAATGACCCGCAGCCGTCGAACCGGATGGGGAGGTGCTGTTCCCTGAGGAGAAGCGGCGGATCATACAACTGCTGGTCATGAGGATTACCGTCAGCAAGACCGGCATCGACATGCGGTTCCGCAACAACGGAATCGAGCAGATCGTCCAGGAACTCCAGCCCATCGAGGGGCGAGTGCATGCATGAGGTTGACTAAATTCGCCGGGACTGGCTGAGGGTCAAGAGGTCGCTGGTTCGAATCCAGTCGCCCCGTGTAAACGTAAGTGTGAGTTCCAAGCCCTGCGGGAACAGCGGCAGAATATCATCAAGCATTGGATTGGCCGGCGGTCACTGCTGGATACTGACCGCCATCAGACGATGAGACCGGCCTGCCAGCGGCGCTTCGCACCGGCATCGGACTGGCAGGGGGACAATCACATCGCCGGATTCTGCCGAATCGGAGCCGGATGGCCCAGCCGAGCGTCCGGCGGATCGTATGTCCTAATCCGAGCATGCCCACCACCTGCATCCCCGCCGGTTTGAGCCGCAGTTTCCCTCGGCTCCGCAGTACTGCCATCAGCAGCCACAACGGGTTGTAGAAATACGAGTATCCGATGAGGACGTTGAACTGTTTGCGCCACGGGTTCAGGTGCTTGGAGGCTACCACGTAGTTGCCGTCAAGCATGTACGGCATGACGCGGCGGCCGGCCACGCTGTCAATAACCTGGCCGGTAGTGTACGTCTGCTCATACAGTTTCGAACCGGGGGCCGGGGTCATCATCAACACCTGAAGCGACGCCGCTCCGGCCTTGCGCAGCAGCCGGACCTGGTTGAGCAGTCCGTAATGGCTGTTCCGCGTGTACAGCGGCTGTTCGTCATGGTGCATCAGCATCGGCATTGGGCAAACCCCTGCCTCCCGCAGGCAGTTGAAAGCCTCGGTGGTCCCGTCCACGCTCTGGCCCTTCTGGATCAGCGAAGCGGTCATATCTTCCACACCCAGCCACAGGGCTCGGCACCCGGATCGCCGCAAGAGCCCCAGATGATCTTTCATCTGGAGGGTACCGTGCACCGTAACCTCTGCGGACCACCGCACCCGGCGACACAACGGCTTCCCCTCCGTGCCCGCGCAGGCCAGGGCGTCCACGATGTTCAGCGCGCGTTCCTTGCTGTTGAAGAAGTTGTCATCGGTCGCAAAAAAGTAGCGAAGACCGTATTCCTTGTTCAGTCGTCCCATTTCCTCGGCGATCCGCTGGCCGCTCTTGAATCGATACTGCCGCTGGTTGTACGCCGGGGTCGGGCAGTAGGGGCAACTGAACCTGCACCCGAACGTCATTACGATGCTGCTGATGGGAGCCAGCCGGCGAATGCGATCGGCGGATAACGCGACGCGACCCAACGTGCTGGCGAGGCCCGGGGCTTCCAGAACTCGGTAGCCCAGGACAGGGTCCGGCAATTCGTCGAGGTCGCCGACCAGCCGTTGCACGCCGGTGTCGACCAACTCCTGTACCGGCCTGTCGCGGTCCCCCCGGGCGTAAACAAGTCCCGGGATGTCGTCGAGGCTCTCCGCCGTCACGTGCCCGCAGGAACGCCGATCGCATCGATTCCCCTCGGCGCGCAACGATAGCAGCACCTCCAGCAGGCTCAGCAACACATACTCCTCGCCCGTCACTGCCACATCCGCGCTGGCCGGATCGGCCGGATCCACACTGAAGACCTGGTATGGCTGATATATACTCAGGGCCCCCCCGACAACAATCAGAGGCCGCTGCGCGGGCTCGATGCTGTAAACATCGCGGATCAGGTCCCGGCACGGTTCCAGATGCAGCGCCATGCTGGAGATCATGAACAGATCGGGGATGCGCCCGTCCAAACGCATCTGCGACGGCCGGAACCGGCGGTTCCACTGCTGCAGCACGATACGGGTCTTGACGAACCCGGAGTCGACCATGGCCGAGCCGATGGCCCGGACCCCAGCTGGCGCCATCCGCATGTCGGTAAAGATAAACGGCAGCATCCGCGTGCGGCGGTCGAAGGCGCACGTGATCACCGTAGCCAGGTCGTGCATCGGCGCGATCCGGCGCAGACGCCGACGGATATCCGTCAACTCTCCGGATTTGAGCAGTTCGTCACCTGGCTGGCGACAGGCCAGTTCCATGTTACATCCCTTTCCGACCGGGCCAGGAAACCGCGTACGTCAGAACCTGTCTGGGCCACGGGCCGGCAGTATATTACCCGCGATCTTCTCAAAAATCACTTGACATTTCCGACACAATGGAAAAACGCACAACTGTCGGGCTTCAGAATCCTGGCTTGCTCGTTTCACAGGACACGACCTGCCCACGTGACCATCAACAGCCTCGTGCCCGCCGGTTTTACGATACGTGCTTCGCAGAGAAATAACCACATGCGTCTTCACATGACTAAATTAACCGCCCGGCCGCATCCGCCCTTGCCGCCCAGGCATTTGATAGACCACCATTGGACTTTCAGTAACGGGCGGTAAAATCGTCGCCGGAAGGACCTGGCCCGACGCCGAGGTGTATCCCCGCGGGGCGGACATCTGAACCCAGTCCGCAGAAGGAGGGAGCGTTCGATGTTTCTGGCAGCCCAATACTACCGTGCACCGTTTCCGCACCGTCGCTTCTGGCGGGACGACTTTGCCAGAGCGAGAGACTGCGGGCTTCACGCCGTGCAGCTCTGGTGCCTGTGGGGCTGGATCGAGGCGAAACCGGGGACGTATGACTACAGCGATTACGACGAACTGATGGACCTGGCGGACAAGGCCGGGCTGAAGGTCGTCCTCAGCACGATCGCGGAGATCCATCCGTTCTGGATCCACCGGCTCGTACCCGACAGCGAGATGATAGACCAGATGGGCCGCAAGGTCGTCTCGACTTGCCGCAGCGAGGTGAACGTCGGCCTGACGCCGGGCGGGTGCTTCGATCATCCGCGTGTGGCGGAGTTGATGTGCAACTATCTGACAAACCTGGCGTCACGCTATGCCAACGCAAGCAACCTGCTCGGCTGGGACATCTGGAACGAACTGCGATGGAGCGTCAATGCCGACGGCAACGTGTGCTACTGCCCCCATACGATCACCGCGTTTCGCAGGTGGCTCGACGCGCGCCACGGCGGGCTGGCCGGCCTCAGCGCCGCCTGGCAACGCCGCTACGTCAGCTGGGAAGACGTGTTCCCCGGCAAGACCTTCGGCCGGCCGTACAGCGAGATGATCGAGTTCCAGCGTTTCCTCATGGAGCGGGCAGCCGAGCACATGAAGGCCCGCGCCGCCGCGATGCGTGCAGGCGACAGCAGGCACCTGCTCAGCGCGCACCCTGCCAGCCCGAGCATCCAGTGGGGCGGCAACCCGAACGGCGAACACGCGATGGAGCGTGGCAACGACTGGCAGCATATCGAGCACCTCGACGGCTATGGCTGCTCGCACTTCCCCTTCTGGGGCGAAGGCTTCGACGAGGCCGGCTTCGGACTGCGGGTGGAAAGCACGCGCTCGGCCGCAGGTGACAAGGTCGTCTGGGTGTCTGAGTTGCAGGGTGGCTCGGCCCGGCGCGGCGTCAGCGTCAACCGGTCCGTTCCTGCCGGTCCCCAGCAGCGTTGGGTCGCCAACAGCATGGCGCGCGGCGCCAAAGGCGTGATCTTCTGGTGCTGGCGTGACGAAGTCTTTGGCACCGAATCGAGCGGTTTCGGCCTGTCCGGATGGGACGGCCTGGCAAGCGAACGACTGGCTGCGATGAAAGTCACGAGCAAATTCATCGACCTTCACGGCGACCTCATCGACATCTACAAACCCGCGCCCGCCAAGGTCGGCATCCTCTTTGCGCCGGACAACTATCTGCTGAAGTGGGCGGAGTCCGGCCGGGCCGTCGAACCGGTCGAAAGCGTCGTTGCCTACGCGACGGCGATGGAGCGACTGGGTCTGCCGTACGAATTCGTCGAGGCCGAGCACCTTGATGTGCTCGATCGGCTGGACGTCCTGCTGATGCCGTGGACGCTGGTAGTGCCGCCGGCAACCCAGGCGGCGATCGTCAAGTTCCTGAAACGCGGAGGCATCATACTGGCCGAGGCCGAGACGGATGCGTTCGACAATCTCGGATTCTATCGCTATCCGGATGAGCGGCCGTTCATGCAGGCGATTGGCGTGCACGACCTGGGACGCCGGCAGATGGCGCCCGATACGACGCTGAGCGTCCAGTTGGACCAGGACGCGGTATCAGTACGTGCCGACTCGTTCCTTACGCCACTGAAAACATCGGCGGAAGCGGAGATCCTGGCGGTTAATGATCAGAAGGAACCGCTGCTGGTCCGCCAGCGCGTCGGCGACGGAGCGGCCTACGTAGCGGGCACGTTTCTCGGCAGGGCATATCATTGCAGCCCAAACGACGGCTTCGAGCGGCTGGTCGAGCATGTATGCCTCGAAGCCGGCGTGCAGCGAGACTTCGAGATGGCCGACAGCAAGGGGGACGCCGCCGGCCTGCAATGGCGGACCGGCCTGGCGGGCACACGCCACCTGCTGTGGATCATAAACAGCAAGGCCCGGCGCACAGTGACAATCGTTGACACTACGGGCCTGTTCGGCCACGTCGAGGAGGCCGTACGAGTCGCACGACCGGTACCTGCCTGCCGATCTACCGGGAGGCGCAACAGGTGTCCTGCGAGGTCGTGCTGCCTGCAGGCGGATTCGTCATGATCGAATGGTGACGGTCACTTCGGCCGAGCCGCCCAGGCGACCGCATAACAGGCTGCCCCCGCAAGAAACACCCAGGTGAAGCCGGCGGCCACGGCGATCATCATGCCGGCAATCGAACCGACGACCGATGCAACACCGTTGATGCCCCACAGGGCGGAAACCGGCGAGCCGTCGGGGCTCTGCGCGTGACGACGCAAGCCGAGCGGGAACGGCATCCCCATCAGGAATCCAAACGGGAAGGTCAGCGCGGCAGCCACCAGGATACGCTGCGTCTGATCCAATGCGATCGTCGCCTTGACCACGGCCGGCAAGACAAACGCTCCAGCGGCCACCAGCACGATCACCAGCGGAATGACGACGCCCAGAACGGCGTGCACGCGATCGGCCGCGAACCGCGCCGCGAACCGGCTGCCGAGACCGCCAGCCAGCAGCAGCGTGAACAGGATCACGACCAGCGTGTAGATCGGATGACCCAACAGCAGAATCAGTCGCTGGATCAGGGCGACTTCGACGACAATGAAGCCAATGCCCAACATACCGAAATATGTAATCGTACCGGCCCCCGGAGCGCGGAACTTCAGCATCTTGCCGGCCAGCAGCAGCAGGATCGCGAAGCCAAGGACGGCCCCCACCGGAATCGATACCAGCCGGGCGGCGAACGAAGGAATGCCGATCGGCTTGTCGGTCGCAAAATAAAACGGGTGGTCGTCGTTCACCGGCGTGGCCATGGTCTCAAAACTGTCTGTGTACTGCGCGAACGTCGCTTTGCCGCCAAAGAGATCCGAGTAGGCTTTTTCGCTCGGCCGGTAGGCGCTGCAGACCACGTGCGTCCCATCAAAGCCAGCCAGCAGCTTGTCTGTCATCTGGCGGGTCAGGGGCGACTTCGTCAGCATGAATACCGTTTCTACCGGTTCGGGACCCCGCTCGGTCATCGCCGGCTTCCGTTCGCTTACCGCCAGGATATGTCTGCCGATCTCCTCGATGCTCATTCCGCGCTGCTGCAGGAAGCTCACCGAATTGGCAACGAGACGTGGAACGTCGGTCGGCCAGCGAACGATGGCAAGGGTACCCTGATCGCTAAGATGATCGTAGTAGGCCTCCAGGGCCTCCTTCGTATAGAGGTAGTTCTCCGTAAGGGCAAGCCCGCCGCTGGCGACCGATGCCCATGAATCAACAAAACCCAGGATGATCGTGTCGAACCGATCGTTTGTCCGGCGGATGAAATTGCGGCCTTCGTCCACGACAAGATTCATCTTCGGATGATCGTAGAGATTGCCCGCCGCAGGGCCGAACTGCCGAACGGCCCGGATCATCAGCGGGTTCATCTCGACGCCGGTAACCTTCGGGCTGCCTGCCAGGATCGACATCACTACATCAGTGCCACCGCCGGGGCCGATCACCAGGACCTTCGGATCGGCGGTCAGGCGGAGCGGAAACGCGCGGAACCATGTCCGGCCGCTCACCCGTAGGTCGGTCATGCTGCCGTCCCAGGGCAGGACGCTGGTCTCGGCATCGCTGTCGATGAAGAGGCGCGCGACATGGTAGTTGTCGAAGCCCTGCACGGCGGTGATGCGCGAGTAGGCGTTCCAGTGATCGCTGACGATACGGGCCTGCGGATGATCGTGAAGGAGTTTGTACAGGGCTTTGTTCGGCGCATCGCGGATCGTAAACGTCTGCGTGCTGTAGTTCCACGCTGTCAGAGTGACCACGCCGACGAGCACCAGGCCCGACAGCACCTGCCACCCACGGCGAGGCCGTGCGAATCGCCGACGCTCAGCAAGACCGCCGCTATGGCCGGCAGAATCGCCGCTGCGAGGATGGATGTCTCGGCCCCCAGCCGGCTGATCACCAGCGGCACGGCAAGAGTACCCGCCGCCGCGCCCATCAGGTCGGCAAAGTAGAGCCGGTTGATATCCCGCCCGTTGGTCTCGAACGACAGGCTCAGTGCCGCCCCACCCGCCAGGAACGGCAGGATGCTCAGAAGGAAGTACGTATTGAGCCGCTCCGGAGTAAAGGGAAACTGCAGGATCATATAAAGGAAGAGCGGCAGCGTCACAGCCAGCAGCAGAGACAGGCCCGTAACCAGACCGCGGGCCGCCTCAGGACGCCGGGCAAGGCCAAGCACGTACACGAGAAATCCACCCAGGCCCCAGCCGAGCAGTGCGACGGAGATGGCCACGAACGTATAGTGATACCAGATCGTGGCGGAGAAAACCCGCGTCAGCATCAACTCGAACATCAGACCGGAGGCCGACAACAGCAGTACGGCAGCGAGCCAGATCTTCGAGGCCCGCGCAACGACTGTCGATGGGCTCCGCTGCAAAGTTGAGACAGACGATTCCTGTGCCATTCACGTTCTCCATACGTCGCCGCACGATCCGGCAAAAAAGGTGGCGCCCACAGTCGCCTCTCACGAGAGCAGGCAGGTGTTAGAGACAGCCTATCGCTGGTGTCTGGTTGAAGCAAGTCCATACGCGATCCGGCAGGTGCAGCATCAGGGCAACCGCATGTTCAGGCCAAGGAACGTGCCAGTGGTGTCTTATCTGAGGCTTCACAGGCCCAGGCAACGGGTAGCATGGTCCTGCGCTGCTGCAGGACCATGGTTTTCCCCGACATGCGATTGCCCTGGGTGCAGCATGGATTATTGAGAAGGCCACTTGGGTCTGCCCCTTCTTCGAAGCCCTGAATCCTTGACTGGAGCGGACTGAATCCGGATATGGCCTGCTTGGCGTCCAGGATTCGGGGTGGCATGGCCGCTACGTCTGGATTGGAGATGCTCTAACATCCCCGACGACGAAGGCTGCACTCGCGCACAATGCCGGGGGGGTTGACGCCTTCATCACCCGTTCACCGACTCGGTGCGTGCCCCCACTTGAGCTTGGTCGTCAGCGTATACCACGGATCGTACGACGGATTGGCAACCAGCAGGAAATCCCGGCCGAAGCGGCGCACCGTCACCTTGTCACCCACGGCCACCGGCAGCATGTCCTGGCCATCCAGAATCACGCGGGTCCCTTCGTTCAATCGCGTCGGGACAATTGTAACGCGTCACGGTATCGTCGACCACCAGCGGCTTGTGCGTCAACGAGTGCGCAGATCGGCGTGATGGCCAGCCCTCGAACCGTCGGCTGGAGGATCGGACCGCCTGCCGAAAGGTTGTAGGCCGTCGTGCCGACCGGCGTCGCCACGATCAGCCCGTCCCCGCTGATCCGCGTCACCTCGCTGTCGTTCAGGTACAAGCCAGCGTGATCATGCGGAACGGCGGGCCGGCCTGAATCACCACGTCGTTCATGGCGATGCTCGTAGAGGCTCAGCTGACTGCCGGGTGACAGTAACTTCCAGCATCAGTCGCTGGCTGATCAGGCGGTCGTCGGTCAGCGCCGCATCGATCCGCGACTCGAACTCTTCCAGGCTGAAAGCCGCCAGATAGCCGAGTTTGCCGAGGTTGATACCGATCAGCGGAACCTGGCAATCATGCATCGCCCGGGCCGCCGCCAGGATCGTCCCGTCGCCGCCGAGCACGATAACGCGATCAGCCCGGGCCGCCAGCGCGGCATCCAGCGGCCCTCGCTGCGCATCGAGCACTTCGGCCCGCTGCTCGACCGAGTTGCCGCACATGCTGCAACGGCCCGTTCTGGGCCGACTTGGCCGGGTTGGCAATGATATACACTTTGGGCTTGGCGGATGCTGCCATGGCAGCCTGTCCTCATGCCTTGGCCGGAGTCGTCACCGCACTTTGCGGGCCGGCCGGCTGGGTCTCTTTGCCGACTCCCAGGGCCTGCATGACGGCCTGGGCGATGCCTTCGGCGTCAATACCGACCTGGCGCAGCTGCCAGGCACGGGTACCCTGCGGGAATAAACCGGTCGGCGGGAATGCCCAGACGGCGACAGCATCGGCATGTCGACCGGCAACTTCAGTTCGTTGGCCCGTTCCAGAACAGCCGAACCGAAGCCGCCCGCGATGCTGTGATCCTCGACGGTCACGACGGGCTTGCCCGATACGAACGCATCCGCAAGCATCTCGTCATCGAGCGGCTGAGCGAAGCGGGCGCTGTATACCGTCACATCAATACCGCGCGGGGCCAGCAGGCGCGCGGCCTGCATCGCGTAGGCAGGCAACCACACCGTAGGCCAGGATCGTCGCGTCGGTGCCTTTGCGAAGCCGGACGCCCTTGCCTAGTTCGAAGGGAGACGTCTCCGCGGCTAGCGGCGCCGGCACGGACTCGCGCGGGTAGCGCAGGCCGCACGGCTTTCCAGCCGCAACGGCAAACTTCATCGCGGCGTGCATCTCGGGCTCATCCGCCGGGGCCATCAGCACCATCCGCGGCAGCGAACGCAGAAAGGCGATGTCGGCAAAACCATGATGCACCGCACCGTCGCCGCCGACCAGCCCCGCCCGATCCATGCACAGGATCACCGGCAGGTTCTGCAGACTCATCTCCTGGAACACCTGGTCGTAAGACCGCTGCATGAAAGTCGAATATATCGCCACGACGGGCTTCAGGCCGGCGCGGCACATGCCAGCCGCAACGTCGACCGTCGCGGACTCCGCCAGACCGACGTCCAGGCACCGACCGGGGTAAGCCGTCGGCGAATTTCGTCAGGCCGGTACCATCCGGCATCGCGGCGGTCAGGCCGTAGACCGTGTCGTCGGTCCGGGCCACTTCGATCAGCGCGTCGGAGAAGGCCTCGGTGAAACTCTTGCCCTTGCCGTTCTTAAAGAGGATCTCCCCGTCATCGAGGATCTCGAACGGCGAGGGGCTGTGAAAGGCGGTCGGCCGGGCCTCGGCCCAGCGAACAGCCCGGACCCTTCTTCGTGTGAACGTGCAGCAGAATCGGCTGCGGCACGTCCTTGAGCACCTCGACAAGCTGAACCAGGTGCTCGAGGTCGTGGCCGTCCACCGGACCGATGTACACCAGCCCGAGCGGCTCGAAGATCTGGTTGCGGAAGATGCGTCGCCTTGAGGCCCTGGCGCAGATGATCGAGGGCGTTGGCCATCGGCTTGCCGAGCACACCGAGCATCTCGAGCATCCGCCGGGCGCGCTTCTTGCTCAAATCGTACACATGGCTGACGCGGAAGCGCGTCAGGTAGTCCGCCAGCGCCCCTGCGTCTCGGCGATGCCCATCGAGTTGTCGTTGAGCACCACCAGCATCTGGCGATTGAGCATGCCGATCTGGTTGAGGCCTTCAAACGCCACGCCGTTGACGATGCTGGCGTCGCCGACGACGGCCACCGTGCGGTTCGGCCGGCCGAGGACCTCGTCCGCCTTGGCCAGGCCCAAGGCGGTCGGGATGGCCGTGCCGGCATGGCCGACGTAGAACAGGTCGTACGGACTCTCGGCCGGACTGGGAAAGCCGCTGAGACCTCCGGTCTGGCGGAGTTTGTCGAAGTCGCCGTTCCGCCCGGTGAGCATCTTGTGCGTGTAGCACTGATGCCCGACGTCCCAGATGAGCCGGTCCCTGGTCATGTCCAGGCAGTAGTGCAAGGCGATGGTCAACTCGACGACGCCGAGATTGCTGGCCAGGTGGCCGCCGTTGCGGCTGACGACGTCGATGATCCGCTGGCGGATCTGCCCGGCCAGCTGCCGGAGCTGGCTCGATATCGAGATTGCGGAGATCGCTCGGACTTTGAATCTGCTGTAGCAGGTCGTCCATTCCTTCGCCTTCTGAAAGGCCGACCGGACAAAGGGCTCGGCCCTTTCATCCAGGACAGCAACAGGCGGGCTGGGCCCGCCTATGACGTTCGAGAAACCACAAATTGTGCCAGTGCCCGCAGCGGCTCGGCCTGCGGACCGAAGCCTCGCAACGCCTCGATGGCCTGCCGCGTCTCGTCGATGGCGGCGGCGCGGGCCGCCTCCACTCCCACCAGGCGGACAAGCGTCTGCTTGCCTGCCTCAGTATCCTTACCCGTCCGCTTGCCCAACTTTTCAGCAGAAGACGTTGCATCGAGCACGTCATCTGCCAGTTGGAAGGCCAGTCCCAGATGATAACCATAGTGGCCGACCGTTGTGATGTCGGTCTGGCTGGCACCGGCGGCGATGGCGCCGAGACGGCAGGCGGCCGCGATCAGGGCCGCCGTTTTCCGCTCGTGAATGTAGCGAATCGTCGCCTCGCTGGGGGGCTGTTGCTCACCCTGCATGTCGGCAACCTGGCCGGCGATCATGCCCGGACCGGTCGAGGTCGCCAGTTCCCGAGTCATGGCGGCAGCAATGGCCGGATTGTCGATGCGTTCGGTAAGTATCTGGAAAGCAAAGGCTAACAGTGCATCGCCCGCCAGGATGGCCATCGCCTCGCCGAAAATCTTGTGGTTTGTCGGCTGGCCGCGTCGCAAATCATCGTCGTCCATCGCGGGCAGATCGTCGTGAATCAGCGAGAACACGTGGACGCACTCGATAGCAGCCGCTGGCGGCAAAACAGCCTCATCGCAGGCGCCCAACAGGCGCCCAACAGCAAAAACCAACCCAGGCCGAACCCGCTTCCCCCCCGCAAACAAACTATAGCTCATCGCCTCGATGAGCTTCGGCGGGACGTCGTCAAGATCGGCCAGATATGTGCGGAGGGCGGCGTCGATCTTGGCGGCGCTCTCCTGGAGCAGCGCGTAACCGCTGCCAGCAGCGTGGCTTCCTGTTGTGCTTTGTCGGTCGCTGGTGTGCTCAACCCTGCTCCAGCCTTTCGTGCGTGCAACAACGCCAGCCGGAAACGCCCCGGCTGTCCAAACGGGTTATTCTAAGGCATCAGGAACCTGCACACAATCATAGTTGTCATATCTGATAGCAACGGCGGCTTTCAGGAGTATCGAAAACGGCAATATCCGGCAAGGGAAACGTCGCGGCACTTTGCCCTGCAAACAGTTGCGACGGCCAGACTCAGGGAACGCTCATACTGGTCGGTGTGGGGGCCTTGGTGAACTGCCAGGTTCCGGCGCTGGTTCGCTGGAGGTAAATGATCTTGCTGCCACGTCCCGTGATCTCCATGCCCTGGTCGTCGATGTGGAGGATTAATCGGCCGGCGCGTTTTCGGGGGAGGTTCAGCACGTCGAGGCGCAGTGCATCGACATTGATCGTTTCGATGTTCAGCAGGTGGTCGGACGGCAGGGAGGCGAGGATGCGGGCCGGTTTCTGCGAGTTGATCCTGGTTACGATGGAGAACGGCTGGTCGGGCTTGATGCCCACGTTTGTTATGGTGAAGCGGCGGCGTGACGGGGTTGGGCGGGTGGCTGCGGGCCTGGTGGCTGCCGGTTGGGACGCCGGTGCTGTCTGGGTGGCTTGGGGGGCTGGCTGAGACGGCGCCGGAGGGGGGCTTGGCGAGGCCTGCTCGTGACAGCCGGCAGCGACAACGAGCAATGCGACTGCTGCGGCGATGGGCCACAGGTATTGTCGGCGGGTCGTCATGTGAGTCATGGCAGCCTCGACTGTCGGGTTTCTCTTCCGCTCTATAGGGTACACCTGTGGGCTGGCGGCGTCGCGGTCCGGGAGCGGATTTTGTCTTTGGATCCCGGATGTACGATGGCTGACCGAACGCCAGTCTATGATTGACTGGAGGTTTTTCCGAAGGCGTGTGATTGCTTGGGATTGTCACCGTGCGGTCGCGATTCGCACGGGCATGGTCGGGGGCCCTTGATTCGCATTTGTCCATCGGCCCGGGATGGGCACCGGGCGAAAGGAGAGGCTCATGTCGGATCACAATGGTAGCAGGCAACCGGGGCGGTTGTGTGGCGGCTGGCCGGGCATGGTTGTCGTTGGCGGAATGGTTGGACTGTCGCTGGCGGCGGGCTGTTCGCAGGAAAAGAAGGATCCTGCGGCGACGCAGCCGGCGCCAGTCGGTGATCTGTCGGCGGTCGCCAATAACGTGACCGTTACGATCAGTGCGGACGGGATGAGGGTGCCGCAGATCATCTCTTCGGGATGGACGAACTTTATCGTGCAGAACACCGATACCGTGCCGCACACCTTCGGCATCGAAGGCAATGGTGTGAAGCGGGTCCTGCCGAACCAGGTGCAGCCGGGGACGATGGAGCAGCTGCGGGTACGGCTGGAGCCGGGAAAGTATCGGGCGTATTGCCCGGACGTCGGGCCGAACGTGGCGGGTACGAGTCTGCAGATAACAGTTGCCGAGTGGTAGACACCGGCCACGTTATGGCGACGAGCGATATTGAGACGCGGGCGATTTGCGTGGTTCAATCGTCCCTGACGGGACTCAACGGCCGCAACAAATATGAAAGAGATTGAGGAGCCCCTGGTCCCAGCACTGAAGTGCTGGGCTACTATCAACCGTCCCTGACGGGACGAACGGCTCAGGCGTCGCAAGCACAGTCGCAGTCAGCGAACAACAGCAAGAACAACAACTGCAACTACAACAACAACTACCACCACAACCCCCGCTGACGCTGGGGGCTTTAACAACAACAGCCCCCACAACTACGACCACAGCCACGGCTACAGCCCCCGCTGACGCTGGGGCTTCATTTACAGCAACAGCCACTGCCACGACTACGGCCGCTGCTACTGCCATGGCCAGAGCCCCCGCTGACGCCGGGGGGCTCTTTCTGCAGCGGCGACATCGGCCGTTCGGTGACCTCCGTGTGTGCGTACCGATCAGCCGCGTTGCTGATCCGCTGGCTCACTTATCAGCTGAAACTGGGGCAGCCAGTCTTTGTGTGCTTTGAACATCTCGTCGATCAGGTCTTCCATTACGTGGAAGTCGCGATGACAAGGATGGGCCATGGCGGCTTGCATGACCATCTTGCGGTTGCCGGTCATGGCGGCTTCTACCGTCAGCTGCTCGTGGTCCAGTACGCTGCGGACGATGCCCTGGACTGTCCGCGGCAGCGGGCCGGCGGCGGCGGGCATTGCTCCATGAGCACCTAAGGTGCATGTGACCTCAACGATCGCATCGGTGGGCAGATTCGGAACGGCGCCGTTGTTGGTGACATTGGCGGTTTCGAGCTCGCGGGTGTCGTTGGCAATGGCGTGAATGGCACCGATGGCCTGATCGCCGTGGGAGGCGTCCTCTTCATCGAACGCAGCGAAGCTGGCGCTGCCGGCGTCGAGCTGCTTGCGGATGTTTTCGCGTTTGGCCTTGGCGCGGCCGGCGAGCCACTGCGAGCGGTGCTGGAAGTTCGGATCGCTGAACTTCTTGAGTACCTGCTTAAGGGTGTAGTAGTACCGTGTGTAGTAGATCGAACCGGGCAGGATGCCGTAATAGCGATAGAGGCGGACGGCGTCGCACTCGACGGCGTTGAGCGGCGCCGTCGCTGATGGCCTCGCCGGCGCCGGAGAGATCAACGTTGGCGAGCGAGCTTGTCCATCTCGGCGTACAGGTCGCGGCCTTCGAAGAACAGCTGCATCGTCCAGGTGCAGTGGTTCAGTCCGGCGACGTAGGCCTCGACATCGCGGCCGCGGCTGATGGGCAGGCCGAGCAACTTGGCGGTCATCCACTTGATGCCATAGACGCCGTCGCACAGGCCGATGGTCTTGCTATGGCCTGCCCGGACCGAGGCATCGCAAACGAAGCCGGTCGGGTTGGTGTAGTTGACCAGCCAGGCGTTGGGGCAGCAGCGCTGGATGGCCTCGGAGAGTTTGACGACCTCGGGGATGCATCGCAGGGCCATGAAGATGCCGCCGACGCCGGTGGTTTCCTGGCCGAGTTCGCCATATTTGAGCGGGACGGTTTCGTCCTTGTAGCGGCCGTCGAGCCCACCGGTGCGGAAGGTGCTGAGGACGTAGTCGGCATCACGGAGTGCGTCCTGGAGGTTGGTCGTATCGACGAACTTGAGGGGGATGCCGTGCTGTTTGGCGACGGCGCGGCCCCAGTCACCCATCAATCGAGCATTACCGGCGTCGACGTCGTAGAGGACGATTTCACTGCCTGCGAGGCCGCCTTCGGTTGCGAAGCGACCGAGACTGGAGAACATCGAGGTCATATACGCCGAACCGCCACCGACGATACAAAGACGAATTGCAGGCATAAAACATACTCCCGTAGCCAGGGTCCCGAGGACATAAGTCCTTTGTCAGTAATCCATTATGTTACAATCGGCGAGGTGCTACATTTCGCCGGCTGGGCTGGGCCCGGGCTCGACCGGCTCCTCGGGCTTTGCCAGTTCCTTCACTTGCAGGCGGAAACCATACCCTAAGAGCAGCACGGACGCCAGTACGCGTACGAGCCAGTACCACCGGCGCTGCGGCATGGTAGCGGATTGGCCACCGTACTCGGCCATCTGGGACATCTGACCATCGACGGCGATCCAGTGGAAGTAGCCCAGGGGTGCGGGGCCGTAGTTGCGGAGCGTCTGGTCGACGTAGGCGGCGGCCTGCTCGTATCGCTGCTTGCCTTCGGCGGGGTTGGCGACGCTGACGCGTCGCATGGAGGCGATGGCGAGGTCGCGGGCCAGGTGGCCGCGTTTCACGTGGTATTCGGCACCGAGGTAGACGACGACCCAGAATGCCAGTATGGCGAAAAAGGCGGCATAGACGGCTGGCCGGGCGCGGGCCGGATACGGCGGGCCATGCGATACCAGATGCCGCCCAGAAGCAGACCGCCGAGGATGAAAAAGTACATGCCCATCATCACCGGCAGCCAGGCGCAGTACATCAGCAGGATCATGAAGGGCACGCCGATGAGCGCGATGATGAACCCGGTCCTGGCGAGGACCTCTCGGTAGTCGGCGGCGTTTGATGTCACGGCTTGTTCTGTATCCATTTGGGGGATTGTAACCGATTATCGGCTTTTGTGCCTCTGGACATAGTTGGCGATGCTTTGGGCGGCCCGGATGGCGTCGGCGATGGCATCGACGGCGGTCCGGCCGCCGTTGATCAGGTCGCCGCCGGCGAAGACGCCGGGCAGGGAGGTCTGCCGGGTGTCGGGGTCGGTCGACAGGACACCGTCGGCCCATTGGAGGCTGGCGAGGGACGCGGTGGCGAGATCGTCGGGACGCTGACCCATGGCTTCGATGACGGAGCCGGCGGGCAGGACGAACTCGCTGTCGGGCACGTCGATGGGCATGTCGCGGCGGCCTGGGACGCTGTCGGGATGCAGGCGGGTGCGCAGGCATCGCAGGCCGACAAGATCGCCCTGGGGGTTGCGGACATATTCGATCGGGCGGAGCAGGATCAGTACGTGGATGCCGAGATCGATCGCGCGGCGGCGCTCGTCGGGCCAGGCGGGCATCTGCACGAAACCGCGGCGGTAGACGAGGTAGACCTCATCAGCGCCAAGGTAGCGGGCGGTTGCGGCGGCATCGATGGCGGTGTTGCCGCCGCCGATGACGACTACCGGGCCTGGGAGGTTGGTGAGTTGGCCGGCGTTGGCGAGCTCGAGCATCTGCAGCGCGTCGAAGACGCCGCCGCCATCGCGGTTGGCCAGTTGGGTCTGCCGGTTGCCACCGAGGCCGAGAGCCAGGAAGACGGCGTCGAACTTGTGACGAAGGTCGGCGAGGGACAGATCGCGGCCGAGAGCCTGGCCGGTGTGAACGGTGACGCCGAGGTCGAGGATGCGTTGGATTTCGGTATTGAGGACGTTGCGCGGCAGACGGTAGGCGGGGATCCACCTGGTGAGTGCCCCGCCGAGGACGTCGGCCTTCTCGAAGAGATGCACATCGAAGCCGTCGAGTCGCAGCCGGGCGGCACAGGCCAGTCCGGCAGGCCCGCCGCCGATGATGGCGATGGAGCCGGCGGGCTGGGTCGACGAAGGGCCGCGTTGCCGGAAGGTCTCGCTGCCGTAGTGGGCGGCGGCCTGCTGGAGGTCGCTGATGCGGATCGGGAAGGAGAATTCGCCGCTGTTGCACTTGCCTTCGCAGAGGGTTTCGACGGGGCAGATGAGGGCGCAGGTTTCGGGCAGGGGGTTGCGCTCGTACATGATGCGGAGGGCGCCGGCCCAGTTGCCGGTCTGGATTCGGCGGATGAACGCGCCGACGTCGACGGATAGCGGGCAGCCCTTCTGGCAGGCGGGCTCGACGCAACCCTGGCAGCGATTGGCTTCGGTGAGGGCCTCGGCTGGTTTGAGCAGCGGTCTTGGTTGTAAGGGGTCTTGTTTCATTTCATGTCAGGGTGACAGTTTGCCCTGAAGTGCAACAATGTCAGGGCCTATACATTAGACAATCCGCATGGTTCAATCGTACCTACGGCACTAAACAACAAACAGCAAAACAAAAAGGATGTTTTGCGTTTCCTATTTCCCCAGCACTGAAGTGCTGGGCTACTATCATCCTGTCCCTCCGGGACGAACAACTACGGCAACGGCGGTGTCACTCATATCTGCGTCTCTGTCCGACTAAGCGGGCAGTCAGTGCAATGTACCTTATAGCGGCAGTTTCACCGGGGTGCGCTCGGCGGCACTTTTTTCCGCGGCGAAGACCAACTCGTATGTCTTGTACGCGTTGGGGATGCTGAGCATGCCCTCGCGGTTTGTCTCTACCGAATCGATGAAGTAACTGACCTCTTCCGGGAACGGATGGTGGCCTACGTTCCAGTCGTCCGGGTATGTGCCGGTCAGCCTGGAAAAGTCCCGACTGCCCGGGAAGAGGGCTTCGCTGTAGACGCCGTTGTTGCGGATGGTGCCGCCCGAGCCGTTTACCTGGAGGTGGAAGACGTAGGGCATGTTGCATTCGAGGCTCGTGGCGCATTTGCCGATCGTGCCGTTGGCGAAGCGGACGGTCAGCACGATCGTCGGGTCATACTCGAAGTCCTTACGCCAGCGGGCGGGCTCGGACATTGCCGTGACCTCGACGACCTCGTTGTCCTCGCCGGCGAACCAGCGGACCAGGTCGACGGCGTGACAGCCGCCCATCAGCAGGGCGCTGCCGCCGGTGCTCTTCTTGCCCTTCCAGGCGCCTTTGATCTCGTGCCAGTAGTCGGCCTCGACGTAGAAGACCTCGCCGATGTGGCCGGCGTCGAGGAAGTTCTTCAAACCGACGATGGCGGGGTAGAAGCGGCAGACGTGGCCGACGTGACTCTTGAGACCTGTCTTCTCACACAGTTCCTTCAGATGCCTGTTCTGCTGCTGGGTGAAGCAGAGGGGCTTTTCGATCATGACGTGCTTGCCGGCCTGGAGGCAGGCGACCGCCTGTTCGTAGTGCAGGAAGTTGATGGTGCAAATGCTGGCGAGCTGGATGTCGTCGCGCTGCAGGGCCTTGTCTAGCGAGTCATAATAGTCGGCCTTGAAGTTGTATTGCTGCATGTATTGCTCGGCGCGGGGGCGGTCTTCGGGGACCATGCCGACGATCGCACGGATCTCGGTGCGGGGATCCTTGCAGTAGCCCTTGATGTGCTCACCGGCGACCCAGCCCGGGCCGATTACCATTTCGCCGTACTTTGGCATCTTTCGCTCCGCGTCAACTCGTATGTCGAGGGAGGCATTGTGCCGTCCCTTCGGGACTGAACAACAAAACAACGGAAGCCCTCTAACTTCATTAGCCGGGACGATACTCTGCTTTCGCTTATCCTTTCACAGCAACGGCAACGGATACCCTCGCTTACGCTTCGGGCTCGTGACAAGTAACTATACTGGATCCTTGTACTCATAAGAGATCGCGTCGACGGGGCAGAGGCGCTTGCAGACTCCACAGCCTATGCACAGGTCTTCGTCAACGACCGCCTTGCCGTCGGCCAGGGCGATCGCGTCGCAGTGGCCGGGCAGCGTGCACCGGCCGCAGCCTATGCAGCGGTCGCGGTCGATTCGGCTGACGCCGGGACGGACTACGAGCTTATCCGGCGTGGTCAGTTTCGGCAGGGCCAGGCCGCGGAAGTCCTGCCAGTCGGTGCAGCCGTGAGCCGCCATGTAGTCGGCCAAATCGTCATTGAGTTCGCGGACGATGCGCCAGCCGTACCACATGATCGCGCTGCAGAGGCTGACACCGCTGGCGCCCCACATGACGGCGGAGACGAAGTCGCGCCAGGTTTCCAGGCCGCCGGAGGCGATGATCGGGATATCGAGCACCTGGGCGAGCTGGGCTGTTGCCATAAAGGTGGAATATTTGCAGATCGAACCGTTGCTGCCGCCGAAGGCGACGCTGTCGAGCAGCGGGATGTCCGGCGTGCCGGGCCGCTGCGGGTCGATCGGCGGCAGGCCGGCGGTCGGCAGGCCGACTACGTGGACGGCGTCGGCTCCGCCCTGCTGGCAGGCCTTGCCGATCTGGCGGACGTCGCGGGCGTTGGGCAGGAACTTGCAGACGACCGGCAGGTTAACGAGCTTCTTGACGGTTTCGGTGATCGTGAAACAGGCGTCGGGGTTCTCGCCGATCTGGGCGCCGCCGTGCTCGGTGCGATTGGCGGCCAGGGCAGTGGTGTCGAGGTTGGGGCAGCAGAAGTTCAGCTCGAGGCCGTGGACGCCGGCTTCGGCGAACCGTTCGGCGAGGATCTTCCAGTTGTCGATCTGGTCGCCGCGAGAGCCGAGGTTGGCGAAGACCTTCAGGTCGGTCTCGCTGCGGACCTGGCGGGCCAACTCGCAGCCCTGGTCGACATCGAGACGCTTGTCGATCGGTGAGACGATCGACTGGCCGGGCACGCTGTAGGAACGCATCTGGCCGGGGAAGGGCACGTGGACGAAGGTCAGTTTGAGCATGGCGGCGTCGCAGCCTGCTTTTGCCGCCTCTTTGAGGAGACCGAGTTTGCGCGTCAGCGGCCCGGAGGCCACGATGACGGGTTTGTGGATGTCGATATTTCCGATCCGCAGCATGTCTGCCCTGTCCCTGCACATACCCAGAGGACACATATTCCGCAGGCGCAGCATTGTAATAGGATCGCGGCGGGAATCACAGTGTCCGTGACGGGGCCATATGGATTGCGTGGAGACGCGGCTTTTCTGATGCGACGCCTCATGGTACGATTAAGGAGACAGGAGGATAGACAGATGCGGAGAGTCCGCAAGGTCAAGGTATTGAGAGATTACCGCCTGGAACTGGAGTTCGACGACGGCGTGACAGGCACGGTGGATCTGTCAGGCCTGGTCGGCAAGGGTGTGTTCTCCATTTGGCGCGACTACGGTGCTTTCGAACAGGTTCGGATCGGTCCCTCGGGCGAACTGGCCTGGCAGGAGAAGGTCGATCTGTGCCCTGATGCCTTGTATCTGAAGGTCACCGGGAAGAAGCCGGAGGAAGTTTTCCCGGCACTGCATGACGAGCCTGCCAATGCCTGAGATCAGCCGGTTCTTCGGAATCACCATCAAGATGTTCTATGACGACCACAATCCGCCGCACTTCCATGCGGAATATGGTGGGGATCTGGCATTGATCGACATCCGCCGGCTGGCTCTGTTTTCGGGCCGGCTGTCGCCGCGGGCACTGGGCCTGGTGATCGAATGGGCGACTATCCATCAGCACGAACTGCTGGCTGATTGGGACAAGGCGCGGTGCAGCAGGAACTACAGAGCATCCCGCCGTTGGCGTAAACACACCAAACATCGTTTCGCAGCATCGGCTTATGCCGGGAAGGCGACTGCGAGTTCTTCGCCGAGCTTCGTCAGCAGGGCCACATCCTCAGCGCGGATCAGGCAGCCGGTCTTGAGGCGGTCAGCCTTGCGACGTTCTTCCGGTTCGCCGGGGACCATGATCTCGGTGAAACCGGGGGCGGTCGGGATCTGCTTGAGCTCCTCAAACATCCTGTCGATCCGCTTGCGGAAGTCGGCGGGGTCGCAGAAGGCGGAGATATCAATCGCCTGGACGTAATGGCCCAGGTAGGACTTGTTGTTCCAGTCGTCGAATTTCCGGATGATGTGCGGGCCGAAGGGCATGCAGCCCAGTTGGCTCGAAAGGATCTCGATCATCAGGCCGAGCGCGTAGCCTTTCGCACCGCTCATGGGGACTACCGCGTAGGCCTGGCTGGCATCGGTGACCGGGTTGCCCTGCTTGTCGAGGGCCCAGTTGGGCGGGATGGTCTTGCCGGCCTCGGCGGCGGCGCGGACCTTGCCGAAGGCGACCTCGCTGGTGGCCATGTCCATGCAGAACCACGGCTGCTGGTCGGCGGGGACGCAGAGGCTGATGGGGTCGGTGCCGCAGAATTTCTCGCGGCCGCCAAAGGGGACGACATCGCATTCGCCGTCGGACATGACCAGGCCGATCATGTTCTGGCGGGCCATCATCTGGGTGTAATAGGCGGCGGCGCCGAAATGGTTGGAGTTTTTGACGACGACGACGCCGACACCGGCGTCTTTGGCGAGTTCGATCGCCTTTCGGGTCGCCTCATAGGTGATCCACTGACCCAGGCCGAAATCGCCGTCGAGGATGCCGACGCCGGCCCGCCGCTTCTCGAACTTGAGTCTGCGGCTTGGGGTTCATCAGGCCGATCTTGAGCCGGCGGGCGTAGAGGTTCGCCAGGTAGATGCCGTGGGTGTCGATACCGCGGAGGTTGGAATCGACGAGGACATCGGCACAGACGTCGGCCTCGTTTTTGGCCATGCCTGTGGCCTGGAAGATGGAAGAACCCCACTGGCGGAGTTTGTCGGCTGGGATTGCCGCCGGTTTGGCTGAAATCTGGGACATTTATACTCACCTCATGTAGCGTACCTGATAGGTACAGTCACCCTAAGTGCGGATATAAATACCACGGCATGCACCGGAATGCACGACCTATAGCAGCGAGTTGGAGTTGTGCAGAGCCAGGGGCCTGCTACCACTCCGTATGGAACGTCCCCGGCTTGTCGGTTCGCTCGTAGGTGTGCGCCGAAGAGGTCGCGCTGCGCCTGGATGAGGTTGGCTGGCAGCCGGTCGCGGCGGTAGCTGTCGAAGTAGGCCAGCGAGGCGGCGAAAGCCGGCATGGCTACACCCATCCGCGCGGCGGTCTGGACGACCATCCGCCAGCGGCTCTGGCGGCTCATGATGGCCTCGGCGAAGTCGCGGTCGACCAGCAGGTTGGCCAGGTTGCCTTCCCGCTGGTAGGCGTACTTGATCTTGTCGAGGAAGGCGGCGCGGATGATGCAGCCGCCCTTCCAGATGCGGGCGATCTCGCCGAGGTCAAGATTCCAGTTGTATTCCTGCGAGCCGGCCCGCAGCATGGCCATGCCCTGGGCGTAGGAGCAGATCTTGCTGGCGTAGAGGCCGTCGTGGACGCCGTCGATGAGTTCCTGCCGGCCGCCGCGATAGCGAAGACGGGGTCCCTTGAGGATCTTGCCGGCGCGGACGCGCTCGTCCTTGTAGGCCGAAAGGATCCGCTGCTCGACGGCGGTGTTGATCGTCGGGGTGGGTACGCCGAGGTCCATGGCGACCTGGCTGGTCCACTTGCCGGTGCCCTTCTGGCCGGCCTTGTCGAGGATTACTTCGAGAAGCGGTTTGCTGGTTTCGGGGTCGACCTTGGCGAAGATGCGAGCGGTGATCTCGATGAGGAACGAGCCGAGCACGCCACGATTCCACCGGCCGAACACGTCCGCCAGTTCCTGTCCGCTCGATGCGCAGGGCGGAGCGGAGCATGTCGTAGACCTCGCTGATCAGTTGCATATCGCCATACTCGATGCCGTTGTGGACCATCTTGACGAAGTGGCCGGCGGCACCGGGGCCGATGTAGGTCACGCAGGGGCCATCTTCCGTCTTGGCGGCGATGGCTTCGAAGATGGGGGCGAGCTGGTCGTAGGCCTCCCTGGGCCCACCGGGCATGATCGACGGGCCATGAAGGGCGCCCTTCCTCGCCACCGGAGACGCCGGCCCCGACGTAGTGGATGCCCTTTTCGGCGAGGGCTTCGCCGCGACGGGCCGTGTCAGCGAAGTAACTGTTGCCGCCGTCGATGACGATATCGCCCGGGGCCAGGTGCGGCAGCAGCTGATCGAGCATATCGTCTACGGCCTTGCCGGCCTTGACCATGAGCATGATCTTGCGCGGGCGATCGAGCGAGTTGACGAACTCCTCGATGCTGTAGCACGGCTGGATGTTCCGGCCGGCGGCCCTGCTGGCGGCGAACTGGCGGGTCTTTTCCGCCGTGCGGTTGTAGACCGCGACGGAGAAGCCTTTGTTTTCGATATTGAGGACGAGGTTCTGGCCCATTACGGCCAGGCCGGTCAAGCCAAATTGCTGCGCCATCGACGGACTCCTTGTCGGCAATGAATCCTGTGGTGCGGACGGCCCGGCCCGTCACCGGACCGTCAGTTCCCTACAGCCGTTGGGAATCACGAAGCCAGTGGGATTGTCACCGCGCCACCCCGGCGTCGGGAGACAAGACATAGTAGCGGCCACGTGGCCAGTCCGCCAGCGGAAGCGGACGGTTGTTGCCGGTTGTGGGCGGCGCAGTAATATGTCGCCGACTTAGGTAGGTCCGCCGCGGTGAAGCGGGTTATTGTTTGGAGTTCCCGCCTTAGCGGGTGTTTGGAGTTCCTGCTTCAGCAGGTTGTTTTTCGAGTTTGCCCGGAGCCTGTATGCGCATAATCGCTGATGAGAACATCCCTTACGTAGCCGAGGCATTCGGCCGGCTGGGCACGATCAGGACGATGGCGGGCCGGAAGATGACCCGCGATGACCTGACGGAGGCCGACGTACTGCTGGTCCGCTCGATCACGCCGGTCAACGAAGCCCTGCTGGCGGGCACGCCGGTGCGGTTTGTGGGGACGGCGACGATCGGGTTCGATCATGTCGACACAGCGTATCTGCAACGCGAGGGTATCGCGTTTACTACAGCCGCCGGCTCCAACGCGAATTCCGTGGCCGAGTACATCACCGCGGCGCTGCTGGTGCTGGGTGAGCGGCTGGGCCTGCGGCTCGCCGGCATGACGCTGGGGGTGGTCGGCTATGGCAACGTCGGCACGAAGGTCGGCCGCTGCGCCGCCGAAGCGCTGGGGATGAAGGTGCTGATCAACGACCCGCCGCTGCAGCGGGAGGGCAAGACGCCGGTGGATTTCGTCGGTCTCGATGAGGTGCTGGCTGAATCGGATGCGGTTACGCTGCATGTGCCTCTTACCAAGACGGGGCCGGACCGCACGCACCAGCTGCATCGACGCGGCGCATCTTTCACGGCTCAGGCCCGGGGCGATGCTGCTGAACTCTTCGCGCGGGACGGTCGTGGTGGGGCGGGATCTGGGTGAGGCGCTTTCGACTGGGCGGTGCCGGGCGGCAGTGCTGGATGTCTGGGAACACGAGCCGGCCATTGATACCGATCTGCTGAAGTTGGTGGCGATCGGTACGCCGCATATCGCTGGGTATAGCTTCGACGGCAAGGTGGCCGGCACTCGAATGCTCTATGACACCCTGTGCCGGGAGTACGGCATTACCGACAAGCAGATTGACTGGGCGAGTCTGGCTGGCGGCCCTGATAACCCGCGGTTTGAGTTTGCTCCGACCGGCGATGACCACGCGGACCTGTTGGCGATCATTCGGCATATCTATAATATTGAGGCGGATGACGACCGGCTGCGGAAGATCAGCGGCATTCCGGCTGATGAGCAGGGGGCTTACTTTGATCGCCTTCGCAAAGAGTATCCGGTTCGTCGCGAGGCATGGAATTATACCGTCAGCCTGTCGAGCCCGACGCCGTCCCTTAAGGACAGACTGACTGCGATGCGGTTCAACGTTGCGTAGGACTGCTCTTGTTCTCAGATAGCAGGAAAAAGCGGCGAGAGCAGATCGCCGCGGCGAATCTCGCTGAGGCGATCGACCTTCGCGCGATACTGACGTCCTTCGTCGACCGGCTCCAGCAATTCCCATCGGTTGAACTTCGCGAGAAGATCGTCGGGGCCGATCGGCCGGCCAAGCAGGGCCTCGTGCAGCAGGGCGATCTGCGGCTTTGTGAACGTGTCGAAGTAGTCGAAGCCTTCCAGGTGGTACAGGGCCTGTGTTTGCAACCGATCCAGCAATCGCTGCACGACCTCCGCATGATCGAAGGCGAGGGCCGGCAGCGAACGTATGTCGAACCATGCCGCACTGCTTGCGTCGTCACCGTGTTGAATATTCACGGCTCGGCCTGCTGGAACAATCGCGTAATACAGTATTGAGATGGTGCGACCGCGCGGATCGCGGCCCGGCGTGCCGGCCGTACCGAACTCTCGCAATGGAACGTCGGACAGGCCCGTTTCTTCGTGCAACTCGCGACGAGCGGCATCAGCCAGCGGTTCGTCGATATCCACGAAACCGCCCGGCAGGGCCCATTGCCTGGCGAACGGATCGTGGCCTCGCTGGATCAGCAGGATGTTGAGGCGATCCTGCTGCCACTGGATTACAGCGATGTCCGCAGTCACGGCCGGACGAGGATAGTCATAGCAGTACTTGTCGGCCATGTCGGCTCACACAGTGTCTGCCAGGTGTTCATGCGAGCAACAAACGATCACTAAATGTCGGACTTCTACGTTGGTGGAATCGCCAGGACCTTTTCGACTTCCTCCATAACGTCTTCCGGCAGGCGCCAGTCGCTTTCGGCCGCGTTTTCCTCGACGTGGGCTACACGCGTCGCGCCGATGATTGCGCTGGTCACATCATCGCGTCGCAGGATCCATGCCAGCGCCAGTTGCGAGAGCGTCTTGCCACAGCCTTCGGCGATCTTCAACAGGGATTCGACCTTGTCGAGCACATTCCGGCCGTACCGCTCGTGCATGCCATCCTCGCCGCGTTCGGCCCAGCGGCTTCGTTCCGGAAGCGGCTGGCCTTTGCGGTACTTGCCGGTCAGCAGGCCCTGGGCCAGCGGCGAATAGACGACCACGCCGACGCCATGGGCGCCGCAGTAGGGCAGCAACTCCGCCTCGGCCTTGCGGGAGAACATGCTGTAGACAGGCTGGACCGACTCGTAACGCGTGATGTTGAAGCGTTCAGCCAGATGGGCGGCCTCTTCGATCTGCAAGGCGGAATAGTTCGAGCAGCCGGCGTAGAGCATCTTGCCCTGGCGGATCATGTCATCGAGGGCCTTCAGAGTCTCATCCAGCGGGGTCTGTGCATCATAGGCGTGCACCTGGTACAGATCGATGTAATCGACGCGCAGTCTTCGCAGCGAAGCGTGCAGGGCCTCGAACATGTGCTTTCGCGACAGGCCCCGGCCGAGCGGGCCCGGCCACATCCTGCCGTTACACTTGGTGGCGACGACGAGTTGTTCGCGCGGCAGGCTCGGCGATCGCCTCGCCGAGCATCGTTTCGGCCTTGCCGGCTTCATAGACGTCGGCGGAGTCGAAGAAGTTTACGCCGAGTTCGAAGGCGCGGTGCACGCAACGAACCGCCTCGTCCTGTTCGACCTTCTTGCCGAACGTCCACCAGCTGCCCAGGCCGATCTCACTGATCTGCAAACCCGTCCGTCCTAACCGTCTGTAATTCATTATGGGATCCCCTCGTAATCGTGTACGTGACAGAAGTCGTGATATCCGGCTGCCAGCGCGATGTGCAGCGACGCCTGGTTGCGCGCGTCAAGTTCGTAGAGCGGGACGCGATCGGCAGCCAGAAGGTCGCGCGTGGAACGAGCGAGCATCGCCCGGCCCAGCCCCTTGCCCTGATGGTCTGAACGGATGCGGATGAACAGGGCCTCCCAGACGTTGTCGATCCGCATGGCCCAGCCGATGTAGCCGATCAGACAGCCCCCGTCGAGCAGCGCGTGGATCTCCAGGGTGTCGCGCTGCTGGACGGCCCAGTCCAGCAGCATGACCAGCGGCGGCTCGTATGGTGCACATTCGCGGAAGGACTGCGCTGCCGGCTTGTCAGCCGACGTCAGATGACGGTACTCCAGGTCGAAAGGCAGCGTCAGCAGTTCGTCCGGCGCACGGAAAGCTGGACTGCTTCACTGCGGAAGGTCGCCTCCGGCAGGAGTTCCAGCAGGGCGTCGCGCAGCGAGGTCTGCACGCGGAAGGCATACGACCGGCCCGGCTCGAGGCATTTGAGAAGGGCCCGCAGGACGGTTCGGCGATCGGCTCGGGGTTCGACGACGTTCTGGCCGGGACCGTCGGTGACCAGCATCGCGCCGACGACCACGTCGTTGCAGCGGGCGATCCAGACAGTACGCGGCATGGGCGGCACGTTCCGCTCGATCGAGGCGAGCAGGCCGCAATTGCCGAGGATGTCTTTGCGCAGATAGGGGGAGGCTACCGACGGGTCCGCCGACTCGATCATCTCAAGCATGACTGGATGCCTCCCTTGTTTGAACCAGGCGGCTACCCTGCTACCAGGGCCTTCGCTACCGCCTCGACGATCTTCGCCTTAACCTCGGCCGGGGCGCTGCTGCTGCGAGCGCCGGCCGCGCGTTCATGGCCGCCGCCGCCGAACTGCCCGGCGACCGCCGCGACATTCACCGTGTCCTTACTTCGCAGGCTCAGCCGGGTCTTGCCGTCCGGCTCTTCGATCAGCAGGGCCGTCACGCAGACGCTGCCGATCCGCATCGGCTCGTTGATCAGGTCCTCGGTTTCCGAGTACTGTGCGCCGGTCTGCTGGAACATCTCCTGGGTAACGGTACACACCGCCAGCCGACCATCCGCGTGCATTTCGAGGCTGCCGAGCAGACTGCCGAGCAGCCGCATCCGCGCTGGCGACTCCTGCATGTAGAGCTGCTGGTACAGATCGTTCGGCTTGACGCCGTACTGCTCGATGAGCCGGCCGGCCGCACGATACATCCGCGCATCGGCGTTGGAAAACCGGAACCATCCGGAATCGGTCGCCATCGCAACGAACAGGGCATTGGCGGCCATGTGATTGACGTTCCAGCCGGCAGCGGCGAACCAGTCGAGCAGAATCAGGCCCGTCGCCCCGGCGGAGGTATCATACAGTTCGACCCTGGCGGAGACGTCGTGCGTAACATGATGATCGACGATCAGCCGGCCGGCCGGGCAGGTGTCGAGGTATGGCCAGACCGGTTCGAGCTGGGCCTCGGCGGAAGTGTCAGCGACGATGACGAGATCCGGCTGAAAATCGGCAAGGGGGCTGTCGCCGGCGACCAGGTTGGGGATCGGCTCGAAATGTGCAAGGAAACGATAGCGGTCTGGCACGCCATCGGGCACACCGGCCAGTACCTCCTTGCCCAGACTGCGGACGGCCTCGCGCAGGGCGACAACGCAACCGAGCGCATCGCCGTCCGGCGCCAGTGCGAGGTGATCAGGATCCGGCTGGCCGAATCGACCATGTCGGTCGCCCTTTTGAGCAGATCCTCGTCGATCGGGCAATCGAGGGGTAAAAGCATTTCAGGTCGTTTGGCCAAGGGCACGTCTCCTGCACGTCGCTACCAGTTCTCCGCCAGTTCCTTAACCTGCTGAACGTCTTGCTTCATCTGTGATACTAGGGCCTCAGTCGAGCCGAAGTGTACGATGTCGCGAAGACGCTGGCGACACTCCAGCGGGACACTTCTGCCATAAACATCGCCGATACCGTCGTCGATCAGGTGGGCTTCGACCGAGCGCGAGAGCCGCCCCACCGTCGGCGCGGGGCCCATATGCATCGCGGCTGGCACCCAGGAGCCGTTGACCTGGCAACGCCCGGCGTAGATACCGTCAGCGGGCACCACCTGGTCGCCGCAGTCGAGGTTAACCGTCGGAAAGCCCAGCGTGGTGCCCCGGCCGGCGCCTTTGACCACGGTACCGAACAGGACGTACGGCCGGCCGAGCAGGCGATTGGCCTGGGCCAGGTCCCCCGCTGCCAGCAGCCAGCGGATGACCGTGCTGCTCAGGGCGACGGGTTTGCCGTCGGCGATCTTCGTCTGCAAGGGGTGTACGACGACCACCTCATATTCGTATCGATCGCCAAGACGGGTCAGCAACTGAATATCGCCGGCACGCTTCTTGCCGAACCGCCAGTCCGGCCCTTCGACAACCGCCCGGGCGTGGAGATTGTCGACCAGGACCCGCCTGATGAACACCTCCGGCCCCAGCGACAGAAACGACGGGTCCGGCCGGACTACGATCGCTGCGTCCACGCCATACCTGCGGAGCAGTCGGAGCCGTTCGGGGATGGGTGTCAGGCGCCCGCCGGCCTGCTCCGGTCGCAGGATGGCGGCCGGCGCCGGGTCAAAGGTAATCGCCACGGCAGGTCCGGCTACCCGCCGGGCCGCCTGGATCAGGTGCTCGAGGATCCGCTGATGGCCGAGGTGCACCCCGTCGAAATTGCCGATGGTGACCGCCCCGCCTCGCAGGTCGTCGTCTTCGTGATTGATCTGGTCCAGTCCGAAATACTGGCGCATGGAGATTCCTGTATCGCCGCCGTCGAGCCATGTGCAGTCTGCAGCTTTACCGGCCCGCAGCCGAAAAGCCAAGAACGCGATTCTAGTTGGCTGCCGATAGACTGTCTATGCAGGCGATGGATCTGCGATCCGGCGGCTCCAACGGCATCTTCACCGCGGAGACGCAGACGTCACAGAGAACGGCTACCAGCCAGGACGCGATACCTGGAGGCCGGCGGCCAATCGCCTGACACGGGACCCGAAGGCGCCTAAACTTCCTAGGCAAAATGAGTTGCCGATAGCGATGGTAACCTAGATGACTTCCAGTGATGATCATGTTGAATCTGTCGCCCCGCAGCAGACGGCAGCGCAGCAAAACGATGCGCCCGCTCGGCAGACGGCTGCCGGGCGGGAGAACGATTCGGCGGAGGCCGGCTCACCGTCCCATATCTACCTGCTTTGCGACAAGGGCGGTTGGGAGCGAATAGGGCCGATTACCCGCCGGCTGGTCGTCGGACTGGCGGATGCGGCCATGCGCGTCTCGCTGATCTGCGACCATGACTGTCCGGCCAATATTGCCCTGCCCGGCCTGCAAGGGACCCATAACCTTCCCAAGCAGGGTTATCACGGCATCTTCCGCCGGCAACATCGCCTGGACGACCTCGTTGAATTTGCCAAGCGGACCCCACCGACCTGCATCCATGCAGCGACGCTGAGCAGCCTGCCGATGGCCTTGCAGATGCGGGAGCTGTTTCACGTACCGCTGCTGGTGACCGTCGATACGGTCGAGGCCGCATCGCTCGATCTGCTGGCTGGCGTCCTGGCGGAGGACTGTCGGGCGGTCACGATGTCCACGAAGATTCAGGAAGCGCTGCTGGCCAGGCTGGGCGGCGATGCCAACCGGGCGGCGTTCGTCGAGATAATACGTCCGGGCGTGCATGTGCAGGAGCGTCAGCGGGCGGCCTTCGAGCCGGGTTCGCCGATCTCGCTGCTGGTACTCGAACCGGCCACACGGTCGGCAGGCATGGAGGTGGTGCTCAAGGCGCTGGCCCAGTTGCTGCAAGGCGGCATCAACGTGATGCTGTTCTTCATCGGTTCGGGTCCTGACGAGACTCACCTTCGCAGGACGGCCCGGGAGTTGCAGGTGGCCGAGCATATCACGTTCACCGGTCGATTCATCCGCTGGCCGCAGACGCTCGGGGCGGCGGATATCGTTCTGCTGCCCCGGCCGCAGCAGGAGATGAATATTTATCCCCTGGAGGCGATGGCCAGCGGCACGTTGACGGTTGCCGCGGCAGGGCACTGCTACGATACGATCATCGACGGCAAGACGGGGCTGGAGTTTGAGGCCGGACGGGACGCAAATCTTGCGGAAAAGCTCATTGAGACGCTGCGCGACCCACAGCACGCCCGAACGCTGGGCTATGCCGCCCAGGAGAAGATCCGCCGGGAGCATTCCGTCAGCCGGATGATCGCCGCGTATACGGCGATGTACGAAACGCTGGGCAAGGTCCGGTTGGCCGGACCATTATCCGGCGGGCAGGCTGGCGGATAAGAAAGTCGGCGGCCACCCTGTCACGGCGTGGGATGCCCCGCCGGCGATATTCCTTCTATAACAGCGGCGACGGTCTGTTGCCGCCAGGGCCAGCGATAACCGGCCAGGCGAAGAGCGCCTTCCACAGTCGAGCGGTCCGCACCATGCGAGAGCAAGTCATTCGTGCGCCCTGCGCCCGGCCATGTCGCCGCGAGCCACCGCCAGTTGCAGCAAGATGGTCGGCGCGGCCCCTTGCGCGCCCAGCCGGGTGTCGGCCTGCTGCGCCCAGTCACTGATCTGGGAGGGCCAGGTTGCCGGCGGCATATCCCAGTACAGGTCGACGGCCGCCTGCCAGGCGAGGGCATCCGCGGGTCTGGACTTGCCGGCGATGACATCGATTGCCTGCGACAAGGTAGCCGCGACTTGCTCGATCTGGTCGCGGACCCAGTTTTTCGGCAGGGATTGCAGCCGGCGGCGCGCGGCAGCCAGCGCCGCCTGCGCGGACGCCGGATCCATGGGCCTCTGGCGAATGCGGCAAGCCGCGACATCCAGCAAATTGGCGGTCCGGCTGTACGGCAGGAGCCCGTTGCTGGCATCGTACAGCTGGTCGACCAGCAGCAGTGTTCCACCGGCTTCGGCTGGCTGGCCGGCAAGAACCTGTCGCCATGCCGCAATGCGCACGCCTTCCGGCGCCAGAAGGTCGGGCCACTGTTCATAGGCTATGCGCGCCTGCGAGGTTCCCGTCTCGATGAGTTGCCCGGCCACGTCCTCAGCCTGCTCACCCAGCGACTGCCACTGCCGATTCAGGTACCAGTGCTGCTCGGACCACCTTGCATAGGCTGTGGAAGAGAACTTCGGCGGCGGCAGCCAGACCTGCGATTCTTCGCGCAACGTGCCGCGGAGCAGGCGCAGTCGTTGGGCGGCTGGAACTTCGGGCCACAGTCGCAGGGCTCGCCAGATCCGGTCCCGGTCCAGCGGGTGGCTGTCGAGATATTGCAGTGCTTCGTTGAGTGACTGGCCGCGGTATTGCCGGACCCGCGCGGTCTGTCCGGCCTGACGCGCCAAGCCGGCTTTGCCGTCGAGCAGCTCGGCCATTCGCCATTGCAGATCGCCGTAATCGGGGGCCACGCGGTTCATTGCGGTGAGGATGTCCAGGCCATTGTCGAGGACCTTCTGGCCACGAGCCAGGGTGGCCGGATCATCGTACCCCAGCAGGAGAGGCTGATAGGCGAGCATCGCGCGGAACCGGCCGCTGGCCAGCCATGCTTCGAGCCGGCGCGGCGGATCGAGTCGCCAGCGTTTGGCCCAGTCGGCTTGCCGAAGGCTCGACACGGTCAGGTCCATCGTCTGCCTGGCGAGTAATACCTTCTTGTCCGGTGGGGCCTGTCGCCACTGTTGTCGGGTGACATCCGCAAGACGCACATCCTGCTCAGACTTGTAAAGGGCCCGCGCAGCCATGAAGTCGACCGTACCCGCCGTGGCGACCGCCAGGCCGACGACCGCGGGGATCAGCCCGGGCCAGGCGAAGCCGCGTCCGGTCGCGTCGGCATGCCGCGGCCTGCGCCAGAGCATCCAGGCCAGGGCCAGCGGCGTGGCCATGTAGGCCGCCGGGCCCGGAAACCGCCAGGATACCCCGCTGCACGCGTCGAGGAAGACCGCTGCGATGGCCCCGGCGACCGCGGCTGCCATCCATCGGTCGTGATCGCGTGCCTTGGCACCCGCGGCTGTCAGGGCGAAGCCCCACGCCGCCAGACCAATCAGCAACCCGAACACGCCAAGGTCGGCGAGCAGTTCAAGCATCTCGCAGTGCGCGTGCGAGGAGACCTGGCCACCCATCGCCAGCGGGTCGGCGACGTCGTCGCGGGTTGCCATGCTGGTGGCAAGGCGAGCGAAACCGCCGGCGCCCTGGCCGGCTGCCGGTTTCTGCCATGCCAGGTCCACGGCGTTTCGCCAGGCGTAGAGACGCATGCGGGCGGATGCATCCCGGCCGCCGCCGGCGTGAAAGAGCATGTTATTCAGGCGCGGCGCTGCCATTGCCAGCGCCGCCACCACGGCCACCCCCCAGACCATCCGTGCCTTGCCTCGAAGGGCGACCCAGCCCGCCAGCGCCAGTCCAGCCAGCAAGGCCAGTACCGGTCCTCGGGACCCCGTCGCCAGCAAGGCAACCGTTACCAGACCGATCGCCAGAACGTACAAGACCAGCGATGCCACAGCCGAACCACGCAGTCCTTCGCGCCGCAACGAAGCGATTCGATCGACGAGTCGCCCGGCGCCGACAAGGATCGCCGGCACCATCACCGATGCCAGCAGCAACGGGTTGCCCATCGGCCAGCCGAGGCGGGCATCCACCGATCGGACCTTCCAGTACCATAGACTCATGCCGGCGGTGACGGCCGCGGCCGCCAGTAGCACATCAGCGAGCGGCCGAACGATCGCCCGGTGTCCATGCAAGGCCAGGCCGGCTGCCCACACCCACCCGAGCGAAAAGACCCACACGGAACCAAACGCGATAGCCGCATCAGGCGACCACAGCGCCGAGATCCACCCCCAGCCGATCAGCAGCAAGGCGGCCCACGCCGAAAGCGTCGCGGCGCTGACGCGCTGGCCGGTGTCGGCCCGAAATCCCTGCCAGTCGTCCAGCAACCGGGCCCGATGGTGGATCAATCGCAACGTCGCCCCGACGAGAAGCAGGCGCACTGATCGCTACCGTCAACAGCGATTTGATCTCGATGCCATGCGAGGTCGGCAGGGCAAAGCCCAGCGAAAGAACCCAGACAATCGGGCGCAGGACAGAACCTTCGGGCCAGGGTCGGGGTGCCTGGCCGGCCGGGTTTCCCAGCAGCGTCGCGGTTAGCAGGCCGATGGCGGCCAGGACCAGCAGAAGATAGTCGGACCATCGCAGGCGATACGGCTGGACGGTTGGGTCGATGAGGATCTGTTCATTTCTGCGGGTCGGCGTCTGCATGCACAAACTCTAACAGAAGCAGTCGTAATATGGAATACGGCCGTGACGGCGCGTCGTACGCCGCAAGGCCGGCCGATGTCCGCGGTGCGGGACTGTATTATCTTACGAATTGGAGCACAGGCGGTTCTGGCGGAGCGGCGACGGTCCTCAACAGAGGCCGGCTTGCCGCAGCGCGTCCTGGATCGTGCTGATCTTTATGAACTGCATTCCGTTGCCGACGGGCTCGCAGCCTTCGGGACCGATGACACGCTTGAAGCCGAGACGAGCGGCCTCAGCGAGGCGGAGTCGCCAGCGGTTCACGGGCCGGACCTCGCCAGCCAGGCCGACCTCGCCGATTACCACCGTGCCCGGCTCGATCGCTCGGTCTTTGACCGCCGAGGCGACGGCCAGTGCGCCGGCCAGATCGACGGCCGGCTCCGGCACCTTCACTCCGCCGACGACGTTGGCGAAGACGTCCTGGTCCGCCAGGCGCAGGCCGGCGTGGCGTTCGAGCACGGCCAGCAACATCGCCACCCGGCCGGCATCGAGCCCGGTCACGCGGCGCCGGCTGCGCCCAGGATGCTCTGGACGCAGAGGGCCTGGATCTCCAGCAGCAGGATGCGGCTTCCCTCGGCAGCGGCGGTGACGATGCTGCCGGCGCGATTCTGCCCGCTCGATTCCAGGAAGATGGCCGAGGGATTCTCGACGGGCTGCATGCCCTTGTCGTTCATCTCGAAGACGCCGAGCTCCTCGGTGCTGCCGTAACGATTCTTGATCGAGCGGATGAGCCGCAGCGTCTGGTAGCGGTCCCCCTCGAAGTTGATCACGCCATCGACAAGGTGCTCCAGAATTTTTGGACCGGCGATCGTGCCCTGCTTGGTAACGTGGCCGACGAGGATCGTCGCGCAGTTGAGCTGCTTGCCGGCCAGGACAATCTCGGTGCCGCAGTGGCGCAGTCTTCGCCAGGCTGCCGGCGGCGGCGGCGAGCGACGGCTTGTAGATCATCTGGACCGAGTCGATGACCACGGCTGCGGGCTTGACCTTGTAGATCAGGTGCAGGATCTGCGGCAGGTTCGCCAGGGAGGCCACCTGCATGGTGCTGCCGTCGAGACCGAGTCGGCCTGCCCGCAGACGGATCTGGTCGGCGGATTCCTCGCTGCTGATGTAGAGGGTTTCGTGGCCGGCCGCGCAGAGGCGCACCGCGACCTGAAGCATCAGGGTGCTTTTGCCGATGCCGGGATCCCCCGCCAGCAGGATACTGCTGGCTGGCACCAGTCCGCCGCCCAGGACACGGTCGAACTCGTTAAGGCCACTGCACAGTCTTGCGATTTTGGCAGGCGGAATGTCTGCAAGGGGGATCGCAAGAGGTTCTTCATTGCCCAGGCCGGGCCGGCCGATTTCGATGCCGCGAACGATGGGCTGTTCGACGAGCGAGTCCCACTCGCCGCAGGACATGCACTTGCCGGACCACTTGGCGCTGACGGCGCCGCACTGCTGGCAGATGAACTGACGTTTCTGTTTGGCCATTGCGGCAATATCCTATCGCGGCGGATATGGCCGGCCAAGGATTGGAATCGACTCGCAGCAGGTCCGGCGCGAGGTGACGCGAACCCGCTTAGCGGTCTCCATAAAAAGCAAAAGCCAGCCCGAGACGCAAGTCCCAGCTGGCTTTTGCTTCCAGCGAACAGATTGAGCCTTGACGGTCAATCTGGACGGCGGGATTACTGGCCCAACAGCTGCTGGACGAGAGCTGCGATATCCACGCTGCCACCACCGAGACCCAGAACTGCGATAAGAACGTAGAACAAAAGGCTGAACGGACACATGTTTGCGTCTCCTAAAAAAGGTATCCGGAACCCTGATACGCAGGGGCCCCCCTGCACTATCGACGGGCCAGGACCTCGAACTTGAATCAAGGGTCCAATAAAAAAATCAAGGGATCCCTGGTTAGCAGAGATCCCCTGATTACAGACGAATGCTGCTGTCGTTTAGCCCTGGGTCTTGAACAGGGTCGCCAGCAGGGCCGTCAGATCCGTGCCACTGAACAGTGCCAACGCGCCGAGCAACAGCCAAAGCAGAAAACTCATTGTGTCTCCTCCTGTTTGAGAGACGCCAGACTTTATACAGTCCTAAGCGGTCGCCAAAGCCAACATGCTTTGCGTTCAGGCGGACAAAACCGCCTCAAGCTTAGGAACCACCACAAGTTAACACATATCAGCCGTAGGCGGCTTTCCGCTGCCAGCCTACAACCTTTGCGCCGTGCATCACCACTGCAAACAGCGATGCGCGTCGGTCAGCAATACCCAGAGAGTCAATATCCGAACGACGTTAGCAGATGACCGCGCCAAGGTCAGCGTCATTTTCTACCATGGCCGGCAGTACTTTGCAATCGCTGCCTGCCGCAATTCATTGTATCAAACTCAGCAACACATCAATGATCCCATTGCCTGCCAGTCGGGATCCCACCGGCGCGAGGGGCAGCAGGCAGCCGGGAAACAGCCCGGCAAGCAGCGTGCCACTGGCGACCAGGAGCATCGTTTTTCGCATGTGACTGCGTTTCACGTCTTCTGCACTCCAGGCCGGCGGCGATTCATTCGACCGGCAAACCCGCGGCCTTGCAAAGATCATGCAGCGCCTGCGCCGCGGTTATGAACAGATCGGGCCCGGTGAAGCCGCTGAACTGGCCCGCTCGCGACAAGTGTGGCTCCAACGCGAGGAACCCGTTGTAACCCGCGCCAGCAGCATCTCGCAGGATCCGCTCGCACTCGCCTTCGCCCTCACCCACCGGTACCGAATGCTTGGTCGGCTGGCGAGCCTGATCCTTCATGTGAAAGTAGCCGACGTATCGGCGCAACGGCTGCCAGCATGTTTCATACACGGGAACCTGATCGATATGTACGAAATTGGCCGGGTCGAAGGCCATCGTGACCTTCAGGCCCGCCAGGGCGTCCATCACTTCGCCGCAGCGCTGCGGGGTGTCGCCGTAGATGTCCGACTCGTTTTCCAACGCCAGCGTGACCGGCAGGCTCGCGACGTATTCAGCCTGCTGGCGCAATCGGCGAATAATTTCATCCTTGTGCGACGCCGCCCAGCCGGTCTGCGGCGGGTAGTAGCTGAAAATGCGGATGTACTGACAGCCGAACTGCTGGGTCAGATCCACCGCATGGCGGAAGGCGTCAAAATGCGGGTTCCAGGGTTCGTCGATCCGCACCTTGCCGATCGGTGAGGCGATGCACGACACGGCCAGGCCGTGATCGTTGAAGATCTTCTGCAGATCCGCCAGCTGGCTGGCAGAGAGTTTCAGCACGTTCTCGCCCCAGCGCCGCACTCGACGTATCGAATCTGTGCGGCCTGCAACGTCTCGACCTGCTGCATGGGGTCCGGGCCGATCTCATCCGCGAATGCGCTGATTTTTGCCGTCATACAACACCATCTTCACAAAGCCCATGACGACTGTGCCGTCTGAAACCTTACTGCTTCGGGCAATATTAGCTGGCGTTGCCCGTTGGCTGTCAATACCTTCGTACGGTTTTGCCGGCTGGTATCCGGCCGATATAATCCGGACGACTCGGGTGATTGCGACCTGAAAAACGCCTCGTATCTGGAATGGCGACGCGATGAGACTGCTTTTTGCCACAGATCTTCACGGCCATCAGGGCCACTGGTTGCGCCTCATCGATCTTGCTGAGTCGCATGCGCCTGATGTGGTGATCCTCGGCGGTGACATGTTGCCCGATGCCCATCCGGCGGAGGCGACTGACTGCCAGGTGCGCTTTGTAAGACAGTCGCTGCCCGAATATCTGCATGGGATGCGACGCCGTTGCGACAAGGTGCAGATCGTCACGATCCTCGGAAACCACGACTGGCTTTGCAGCCGGCAGGCTCTCGACGATCTCGAACGCCAGGGTCTGTTGCGGATCCTGCAAACGGACGGCCAGTGTCGTATCGGCGGTTTTCGATTTGTCGGCTATTCTTATGCACCGCCTTGCCCGTATCCGGTCAAGGATTTCGAAAAACTCGACTTTGCCGATCAGCCGTACCTGTTCGACGGCGGCTTGATCTGGGATGAAGAAAGCGGCGAGCCGCGGCGAATCGACCCGGCTATCTATCTCAAGACGACGTCCTCGATCCGCGATGACCTTTCTCAGATCGCGCCGGTGGACGGCGACTGGATCCTTGTCGCTCACGCACCCCCCGGCGATACGGATCTGGACATGCTGCCGAATGTCGGCCATGTGGGTTCGCGGTCGGTGCGCGATTTCATTCTGCAACGGCAACCGGTGCTCTCGTTCCACGGACACATTCACGAGTCGCCGGGGCTTACGGGCCGGTTCTGGCAGAGGCTGGGTAATACGGTGGCGGTGAATCCCGGCCAGCGAGAGGACGAACTGACGGCGGTCCTGGCCGACCTTTCCGCAGAGACGATTACCTTGACCCCGGTGAACGTCGAAGGGGCGGACCC
Organism: uncultured Planctomycetota bacterium; assembly: GCA_963787325.1. Lineage (GTDB taxonomy): Bacteria > Planctomycetota > Phycisphaerae > UBA1845 > JANYLN01 > CAWBCK01. The sequence goes on along the minus strand of CAWBCK010000005.1, from coordinate 1,303,473 downwards.
GCAGCCGGTCGTCCTGCCTCGTGAGCCAGCGGGGAGGTCGCTATGAGAGTCGTACTGACGGGCTACCGCGGCACGGGCAAGACGACGGTCGGCCGGCTTGTGGCAGACCGGCTGGGCTGGCCATTCATTGACACCGACCCGCTGATCGAGCAACTGGCGGGGATGCCCATCGCGCAGATCTTTCAATCGCGAGGCGAAGAATATTTCAGGGATCTGGAATCGCAGGTAATCGCCGATCTGGACAAGTCACCCCAGGCCGTGATCAGTGCCGGCGGCGGCGCGATCCTGCGCGAGCAGAATGTGCGCCACTTGCGGAGCGAATTCCCTCGTCGTCTGGCTGACAGCCAGGGCCGAGACGCTCTACGGTCGCATTTGCGGCGATGCCACGACCGGTGATCGCCGACCCGATCTGACGAACCTGACCGGCCTGGCGGAGGTCCGCCATCTCCTGACGGTACGAGAACCTCTCTATCGCGATACGGCCGATCTCCAGATCGACACGGAATCGCGATCGACGGCAGAGGTGGCTGAACTGATCCTCGCCACCCTCAGCCGCCGGAAAGAGGCTCAATAGCGGCCACCTGGAGCAGTCTGACTTCAGGTATAACGTTAGCCTGACTCCCATCCTCGGGTGCCGTGCCCCTGCAGAGCAGGGCCATGGTAGTTGGCCGCTACAGGCAAGCTGAATCTGCTCTGGCGGATAGCGATGCCAACGACATTCCCAGCGATGTGTCAGTCGCTGCTGACGCCGATCTGTTTGGCTGCCTGTCTTGCCAGGGCAAGGTGTTCTTCCAGAATCGGCAGGGCGTCGCGGGCGTAGGCGACGACGTCCGGATCCTTTCCGGTGTTGATTTCATGCTGGTAGGCCTTGATGTCAGCCTTGTGGTCGTCGAGCATGGTCTTGATGTAGTCCTTGTCGAAATCGGCGCCGGTCTTGGTCTTGAGACGATCCATGACCATCTGCTGGGAGATGTTGGGCGAGGTCGGCAGTTCGATGTTCTTGCGGTTGGCCAGGGCGAGCAGCTCCGTATTCAGTACTCCATGATCGTGGATCATCCGTTCGCCGAAACTCTTGACCGCGGGATTGTCTGCCCGCTGAACCGCCACGCGTCCCATGGCGACCTCGGCTTCGTTGCCCTGTGCGGCCGCTCGCATGAACGCGGCGTCGGCGGCGGTCTGAACCTCGCCCTTGTGCGCACCCTGACAGCCCAGCCCGCCCACGATCAGCAGCAACGGCGTCAGCGACAGAATTCGCTTCAACATCAGACGATCTCCTTTTCTCTGAGGATCCTCGAGCGCAGCCAGCCAACCGGTACAACGCCGGCCTTTTGTCAGTAACGGAACGTTCAGCCCAAGCGGATCGGCACCATACGGATCTGCCCCGCATAAGATGGTAGCCTGCCCAAGGCTTCAGGCAAGCGGCGGATGGCATCATCTTATAACGTTGGTGTGGCGCTGACGTCGAGGGGAGTGGTGATGTTGCGCTGGAAGAGCTGCCAACCCAGGTAGGCGATCATTGCACCGTTGTCCGTGCAATAGGCTGCGAGGCGCCATGTGCAGGCGAATGCTGCGTTTATGGCAGGCCTCCTGCATCGCGGCACGAAGGGCGGAGTTGGCGACGACACCCCCGCCGGCCATCACCGTCCGCACGCCGGTCTGCTGGACGGCTCGCATGGCCTTGCCGACGAGTACGTCCACGACGGCGGCCTGAAAGCTGGCACAGATATCGGCCTTGCCCTGGTCGGTCAAACGCTCGAGGCCCGCCGCTGGTTTTGCCGGGACCGTGCACGTGATAAAGCACGGCAGTCTTGATGCCGCTGAAGGAAAAGTCCAGTGAATCCGGGCTCCAGCCAGGTCCGGGGCAGCCGGACGGCCTTGGGATCGCCGCTGGCGGCGAGCTTGTCGATGATGGGCCCGCCCGGATAGCCGAGCCCGAGGATGCTGGCGACTTTATCGTAGGCCTCACCGGCCGCGTCGTCGCGGGTCCGACCGAGCACGCGCGACGTTGTAAGATCTTCGAGGAGCATGAGACTGGTATGTCCGCCGCTGACGACCAGCGAGATCGCGGGCAAAGGAGGCGCATCAAGACCGATGGCTGGCGAGAGCGCATGGGCCTGCACGTGGTCCACCGCAACAAAGGGCTTTTGCCAGGCCCAGGCGAGGGTCTTGGCTGCGGTCAGGCCGACCAGCAGGCAGCCGATCAGCCCCGGTCGGTTGGTCGAGGCAACGGCCGTGATGTCCTGGGGCTGGCCTTGGCTCGCGCGAGGGCCTCCCGGACGATCAGGTTGACGCGTTCGATGTGCGCTCGACTGGCAATTTCTGGCACTACGCCGCGGAACCGCGCGTGCAGGTCGTTCTGGCTGGCGACGACGTTGCTGAGAACATCCCGGCCGTCGGCCAGCACGCCGGCGGCGGTTTCATCGCAAGAGGTCTCGATGCCGAGGATCAATTGCATGGCGATTATCTGCCCGCCTCGATCAGCTTCGGCTGCGCGGTGTCGGCGCGGAAGGAGCCGGCTGCGTCTGTTTGCCGCCCAGATCGTCGCGCACCACCGCGATCGCCTTGGCCAGCTGCCGATCGACAACGGGGCTGATGCCTTCACGGGACGGACGGGTCGTCGCTCCGATGAGCCTGTCGGCTGCCATGCGTGATTCCAGAACCTTGCGCATTTCCGCATCGCTCAGCACGACGGCGATGTTCGGCTCGACGCCCCAGTGGCCAGACTTTTCCGCCGCAGACGTCCGGTGGATGCACTCGCCGTTGGGCAGATAGTACAGGGCGGTGGTCAGTTTGATCGCGCTCTTGCCGTTAGCCAGTTCAATGACCTCCTGCACGCTGCCTTTGCCGTAGGTCCGCTCGCCGATGACAACCGCACGTTTGTGATCGCGCAGGGCTCCGGAGACGATCTCGGCGCCGCTGGCGGTGTTACGATTGACAAGCACCGCGATCGGCACCTCCGTCAGCGTATTTTCCTTGCTGGCGCGATAAGTTTCTTCCGGCGCGTTCCCGGCCGCGGATCGAAACGATGACACCGTCGTCGAGGAAGCGGTTGGCGACGGCGACGGCTGCGTGCAGCGAGCCGCCGGGATCGAACCGCAGGTCCAGCACAAGACCCCGCATGCCCTGCTCGACGACCGTCTGCAGCGCCTGGTTAAAGGCGGCAGGAGTCGTATCGAGAAACGCGCTGATACGGATATAAGCGATGCGAGTGTCCGGATCGAGCCAGTAATCCCACTGACCTTCGCCGTCCCGCCGCCAGCCGAAGACCGAAGGCAGTTCGATCTCGGCGCGGGTGATCTTGACCATCGCGGTGCGGTCGGTCAGGACATGGTAGACCTTCAGGGTGACCTGGGTGCCGGGCGGTCCCATGAGCAGTCTGGCTGGCCTCGGCCAGGCCCATCCGGCGGGCGGACTGGCCGTTGATCTCCATGATCTGGTCCTCGGCAAGGAGGCCGGCCTTGAACGCCGGCGAGTTCTCCATGGGACTCAGTACGGTCAGCACCCCCTTCTTACGACCCAGGTCGATACCGATGCCGCCGAACCGGCCGGCATTGTGCTGTTTGAACTGGGGGTACTCGTCGGGACTCAGATACATGCTGAACGGGTCGAGGTCCTGAAGCATGCCTTCGATGGCGCTGTTGACGAGTTCCTTGTCATCAACCTTTTCGATGTAGCGTTTGCGGATCTCGGCGCGGACATCCACCAGGGGCGAGAAGACCTCGTAGACGGTCTGCTGTCGGGAACGGACCTGCGGCGCGTTCCAGACCAGTAAGGCGATCGTTGCAACGATCAAGACCCAGACCAGGTTTCTCGCTGGCATACTCTTCCCTCTATGAGTGTTTCAGTGGATGCTCTTTTGCCGTGGAATTCTACGGCCGGTTTCGGGAGGTCCTTTTCGCCGGGGGCCGACACTCTGGCTGCCAGGATGGGCTTCCTGAAAACCGCTTCCGGTCTAGTGCGCCGCCTGCGTGGCCGTCGCGGTAGCAGGGGCGTGCCCCTGGCCGACCTTCACCCAGCCGTTGTCCGCCCGGCGAACGCTGATGTTGGTCACGATAAAGTGCTTGGTACTGCCGACGGTCTCGTTGTAGCCGGTCACCTTGACATGATCGCCGGGACGAACGTCCTCGACGCGGGCCGTCATGCCGTTGATCTCGACAAGGGTCTTGTCGTTGACGTAGCCTTTGACCGTAACAGTCAGGCCCTGCTCGGGATGAACCATCTTCATGGAGACCTCGTTGGTCTCCGGGTCGATCTTCAGGGCGGTGCCCTCGAAAGGTCCCTTGTAGCTCTTCTTGGTCTGGTCGCGCCCGCAACCAACCACGGTCGCCAGCATCAGCGCGCACATCCCTGCAACACCGACTATCAAGAGATTCTTTCGCATCATGTCTCCTCGATCTCAAAAGGTTCCATGTAGACCCGTCACGCGATCGGCGTCTCCACCCGCCGACCCAACAGCATGGCCAGGAAGAACACGCCGCCGATCAGGCTGGTCAGCACACCCACCGGTATCACCAGCGCCGACTGGCCGCTCGTGACCCACCGCATCGTATTCGCCGCCAGCACGTCGCAAATCGGCAGGAAACACGCCCCGCCCAACAGCGCCGCCGGCAGCAGTCGTCCGTGTGTCGGTCCCACCGCCAGTCGGACCACGTGCGGGACCACAAGTCCTACGAACGCGATCGGTCCGGTGTGCGCGACCACCGCGGCCACCATGACCGATGCCGAAAAGTATATCCATTTTCGCGCCCGGCGGACATCCACACCCCGACTGGCGGCCACCAGGTCGCCCATCATCAACAGGTCCATCTCCCGCCAGTGCCACGCCAGCAGCCCGAGACCGATCAGAACCGGCGGCGCCGCGTAGGCCAGCACGCCGTAGTTGGCCATGCTCAGCGACCCCATCAGCCAGCGGACGGTCTCATTCGTGACTGCCTGGTCCGATAAATACTGCACTAGCAGGATCACGGCCGAGCAGATAAAGCCGATGCTCACGCCGGCCAGCAGCAGCGTATTACTCGAGAAACCGCGCCGGATGCCCGCCAGGCCATAGACGATCAGGACGGCGCCGACCGCGCCGCCGAAGGCGGCCGCGCTGATGGCAAGACCACTGCCCAAAAGCGGATGGACCCGCGAGAGCCCGATCGCCAGAACCGCGCCAAGGCCCGCGCCGCTCGATACGCCCAGGGTAAATGGCGAGGCCAGCGGGTTGCGAAACATCGCCTGGAACGACACGCCGGCAGCCGACAGGGCTGCCCCGGCCAGCATGCCCACCAGCATCCGCGGCACCCGCATCCGCCAGAAGATCGAGCCGACCTGGCTGTGCGTGTCGAACAGGCCGGCACGGATCTGGGCGAAGCTCAGTGGCCGCTCGCCGATCAGCGGTACCAGGATTGCCGTGGCAGCACACGCCGCCAGCAGCAGGTAGATCGGTAATCGGCTCGGCCGGTTTTGGGCGACAGCCTGCACGTCAGACTCCCAGTCCTATCCATGGTCGGCCCGTCTGTTCCTCGCGGGCCAGTACAAACCGGCTGCCGAAGATCGTTTCCAGCCGCTCGGGTTGCAGGAACTCCTCGTTTTCACCCCAGAAGACGATCTTGCCGCCTTTCAGGGCCGCCACCTTCGCGCCGAGAAGACCCGGCAGGTTCAGATCGTGACAGATCACGACGACCGCCTTGCCGCCGGCTGCCTGCCGCCGAATCAGACCGATCAGGTCCGCCTGGTGGCGCGGGTCGAGCGCGCTGGTCGGTTCGTCCAGCAGTAGCATCGGGCAGCCCTGGGCCATGGCGGCTGCCAGCCACACCTTCTGGCGCTCGCCGCCGGAGAGGGTATTCACCGTTCGCTGCTCCATGCCCTCCAACCCGGCATCAACCAGGGCCTGCTGGACTGCGGCGCGGTCGGCCTCGCCCGGCGATCCGAAGGCCTGGAGGTGGACATATCGTCCACTGGCGACCACGTCCAGCACCGTAAAACCCATATATCCTTCGTAAAACTGCGGCACGTAGGCGATCAGGTGACCGACCTCGCGGCGCGACAGCCTGCGCGGATCCTTGCCGCCGAGGGCAACATGTCCCCCCCTGACCGGCAGCAGCCCCATGGCCGCCAAAGCCATGGTAGACTTGCCGGCGCCGTTGGGGCCGACGATCGCCAGCGTCTGGCCGGGCTCGGCGGTCAGCGATACGTCGCGCAACACCTCCTCGCGGGCCGCGCCGGACGACCACGTTGTTCCATTCAATCCGCATTGGCGCCTTTCGGTGCCGAGTCTGCACCGGTTGTTGCCGGTATCTGTCGACTTTGCGACGCTTTCTGTCTCGTCCTGTTGTCGTACAGACCGTCGATCAGTTTCGCCAGCATAACATTGACCCGGGGGCCAGGCACGAGCATGGCTGGTTCGTCCAATGTGACGATCCGTGTCGCGTTCAGGCCGGGCAGCGCCTGCCAGACGGCGGCCGCCTGTTGGCGCCGCGCCATCTGCGCCGGCTCGCGAACCTCGATGATCGCATCCGGTTTCTGCCAGACCACCTGTTCCGGGGTGATCTCCACCCAGGAGCGTTTCGTGATCTGGCCAGTCATATTCACCGCGCTGGCCATCCGGAGCAGCGAATCGAGATACCCTCCGGGGCCTGCTACCCAGATGCTGTTGGGCGGGGTCGGCAGGGCGCCGGTCACGAATATCACCTTCGGATGTCGATTGTCGGCACGGGCTTTCGCTATGGCCTGCAGTCTATCCAGGTCGGCTCGCAGGTGTCGAACCAACGCGCTGGCTGTCTTGGGACGGTTCGCGAGGCGGCCCATCTGGTCGATGGCATCGAAGATGTCGGCCAGGCTGCTGTCGGGCAGCACGTGCACGGGCAGATTCAAGGCGGCAAACTTTTCCCGAAGCGTCGAGCTGCTCGCGGTAATCAGTACCATGTCGGGCTGTAACATCATGATCCGTTCCAGGTTAGGATCGAGCAAGGCTCCTACCACGGGTATCTTTTCTGCTTGTGGCGGATAGAGGCAGTACTGCGTCCGGCCGATCTGACGATCGCCCAGACCCATCGCCCAGATCAGCTCGGTCACGCTGGGCGCCATGCTGATGATTCGTTTGGGGCCGGCGGTTTGTTCACCGGGGGCGACCTGCGGATCGGCGACATAGTCCGTCGCCGGCAGGTTGACGATACCCCTCGCCACCCCTTTGGCGGCCTGTTGGCTCGAAGGGGAAGGCGCGGCCCGGCTGCCGGCGGAAGACTTGTCACAGCCTGTCAGGCCTGATGAGACAATCCCGGCGCAGAATAGTGCCAGGCATGAAAGCACTGCCTGGCGCATGCGTCGCGGACACTGCATCGGTTTGTCGGGCCGGATAAGCATCGGGCAGGTATTGTCGGTAGGAGGTCGTCAACTGTAAAGCGACTGACGGGGCCGACATCTCGCTCAAAAAGGCGGCGGGTTGCGGGAGTCCTGGCTGCAGCCGCCGCCCAAGCGCAGGTTCTTTTCGAGCACCCTGCTGTCCTTGCCTACCTGCACGTCGTAGTGCGCCGGAATCCCCCCGGCCGGGCCCGTCACTTCAAGGTCGAGCCGGCCGGCCGGCAGATATTCCAATATATATTCGCCATCGGTGTCACTGCGGACCGCCCGCCAGGGGATCTGCAACGGCTCGATCTCGCCAGCCTCTATCTTTTGAGCCAGACTGCGGCGGCACCCATTCCGCGGCCCGGACGATTGCCCGGCTGACTGGTTTGCCATTCGGACCGGTTACAACACCCTGGACTGTGGCCCCGGCAGGGAGGGCAAACTTCACCGTGGTCTTCTTGCCGTCTTCGACGTTGGCTGTGGCAACGGCGAAACCGTAGGTGGCGTAGCCGGCGGCGAGCAGATAGTCGTCCTCCGGGATGGCCTGGAACTCGAACTTGCCTTCGACATCACAGGTCATATTCGGCCCGACCCTGCCACGATACACGAACCACACGACGGCGGCCGGGATCGGCTCGCCCGTTTCCCTGTCGACGACCTGCCCTTGGAGCAGGCCGCCACGATAGGCCATGACTTCCAACTCGACCGGCTCGGTACCTCCGTCGACCGGCAGGCTGACGGTCGGCTCGTCGAGGCGGTAATACTCGTCGTGCATGCTCACGACTACGAGCGACGGGCCCGCGCCCAAGCCATTGATCTGGATCTGGCCGGCGGCGTCGGTCACCACGTTGGCAGTCTGTGGCGCGAGCACCTCGACCATCACCCCGGGCAGCGGTTTGCCACCGTCGCCAAGAAGCTGGAGCGTCGCTTGGCGCTGCGAATGAAGGACGATTTCGACCGGGTCGATTTTGTCCTTCGTGAGATCCACGCGGTAGGCACCGATGCCTACGCCGGGCACCTGCACGGCCAGGACCGCCTTGATCGGCATGAGGTCGTCGAACCAGAACGCGCCGCTCTTTCTGGTCAGTGTGTGCAGCATGCCAGCCGGGCTGTTCATGGCGACCGTCGCGCCCTCGACGCCCTGGCCGTCTTCGGTAACGACGTGGCCTTCGAGGCTCCTGGCGCCCTTGAGGGCTATGGTCACCCAGGGAATCACGTCCGTGGGTCGGGGCAGATAGAAGACTTCGGTGCTTCGATAGCCGGCTGCCCCGGCGGTCAACTTCACGAACGTCGGCTTTGGGCCCGCAAAGAGGAGGTCGCATTCGCCGGTTCCGCTGGTCGACTCGACAGCCAGAGGCATCCAGCCGGCTGGGCCGAGAAGGTCTGCCTGGACCGTGGCACCGCCAACACCCATGCCCGCCTGGTTGAGTACCTGGCAGTGCAACCTTGCGGGCTCGGCCGGTGCCGCGGAAGGAGCTTGACGCGACGGCGCGAGTAGCCGGCCCGGTCGTGCTGGACGGAACAGTCAGGGACTGGGCCGCAGCGGTGCTGTATGCGACTGTCAGGATCAGCAGCGACGCGACGCGCGGTGACAGATTCATTCGCATGGTTTCGCCTTCCGCTTGCCGGCGCAGTCGAAGTCGGCCAGGCTCCGCCTATTGTACAGGCAATGCAGAGTCTGTCTTGTGGATGCTGCTGGGTGACATCCGGCAGGACGTCAGCCTCGTTTGCCCCGGCCTTTCCCCGGTTTTTTCGCGGTACCGGCGGCCATCGGCTCGGCTGGCGGCTGGGTCAGCCAGGCGCTCAGCAGATCGACCGTGGCTTCAAGATCACTCTCATGCACGGCTTCGACGACCGTATGGATGTAGCGCGTGGGCACGGAGAGGGTCATCGTGCGATAGCCCTTGCCGGTGCGCTGCATGGCGGCTGCATCGGTCGCGCCGCCGCCCATGACCTCGAGCTGATACGGGATCTTCTTTTTGCTTGCCAGGGCGACGAACTCGTCGACCATCCCGCGGTCGGAGATGCTGCCGCGATCCATGATCTTGATCGCCACGCCCTCGCCGAGCTTGCTGACCGACTCTTCTTCCGAGACACCCGGCGTATCGCATGCCAGCGTCACGTCCAGCGCGATCGCAAAGTCCGGATCGATACCGTAGGCACCTGGCCCCGCGCGCGCAGGCCCACTTCCTCCTGCACGGTCGCTACGAAGTAAACGTCATAGCAGTCTGTTCTTGCCGGCCTTGCCGATCGCATTGATCGCCACCCACGAGGCAACACGATTGTCCATCGCCTTGCCCGTGTAGACATCGCCGATCTTTTCGACGGATTGGATCAGCGTCACCGGGTCGCCGATGCTGACGAGCTTCTCGACCTTGTCCTTCGGCAGGAACAGGTCGACGAAGAACTCATGGATCTGGGGGATCTTCTTCTTTTCCTCTTCGGTCGCCAGGTGAATGGGTTTGCCCATCGGATTGAGAATGCCGACCAGATCCTCTTTACCTTGAATCAGCACGCGTCTGGCGAAAAGGTTGCGGGTATCGAAGCCGCCGACGTTCATCAGGCGCAGACGCCCGTCTTTGTCGATCGCGCGGACGTAGAAGCCGATCTCGTCGATGTGACAGCCGAACATGACCTTCGGGGCATCGCCGCTGCGTGGGCTTTTGGCAGCCTTCTTGTAGAAGATGAGGTTGCCCATCGCATCCTCACGGACCTCGTCGAAGAGCCCCGCGGCTTCGCGGCGGATGACGTCCTTGATCCGTTCCTCCCGGCCGGGCACGCCCGGCGTTTCGCACAGCGTCTTGAGCAATTTCATTGGCTCGCCTCAATATCTGATAGAATCGTTCGACCGCCCGTGGGCACCAACGGATTGTAGCGAGCAGGGTATGGGCTGTCATCAGCGTGCTGCGAGGGTCGAGCCGGGAGACCGAACCCTGCGGGAACAGTTAAGCGGCGAGCGCGAACGAGTGCTCGGAAGCGGTTTCAGGAGTCCGCACTGGCAGACAAGCTGCCAGTGGCACCCATCAGACAGAGACCCAGGAGTGGGCAGAGAACTGCGAGCCGGAAAAAGTGGTGGGGTGGCTATGGATACGCTCGCATAGCCACCCGCACCGGCCCTCGCTTGATTTATTACCGCTGCTTACGACGGCACCGACAATTTGCCGGCGTCGCAAGCGCGTTATCCCATTTTGGCCTTACGGCCCGATGGCCACCGTACCGGTTTCACCTGTGCGGATCTGGATGCAGTCATCCATCGGCAGCACGAAGATCTTGCCGTCACCGACGTTGCCGATTTCGCCCGTCCTGGCGGACCGCACGATCGCTTCGACCGCCGCCTCGACGAACGCGTCATTGACGGCGATCTCGAGTTTCAATTTCGGCAGCAGCCGCATGACATTTTCCTGGGCACGGTAGGTCTCGGTGAACCCGCGCTGCCGGCCGCAGCCTCGCACGTCAGTAACTGTCATCAGGTATACATCGTTCTCAGCCAGGGCCTGCTGGACGTCTTCCAGTTTCTCCGGCCGGATAATCGCCACGATCATCTTCATGGGTCTCTCCTGGTGGCCAGTGACCAGTGGTCATGGCCGGTAACCGCAACGGCACTGGAGGCTGCCTCCGTCGTTACTGAGTCCTCAGTCCTCAGCACTCAGTCCTGCTCTATCAGACGAGGGCAGGAGTGTCCTCCTCACTGTTCACCTGCGCCTTCACGTCGGGGAACGTTTCCTTGTAGAGCATCTCCAGCAGTTTACGGATCCGCTCCTGGTTGCCGCCGCGGAACCGGAACCTGTTGCCACGGATGGTCGTTACGTGACGGTAGATTTCCTTGAAGGTCGCCGTCGGCGGCCGGCCGTTGACCTTGCACAGGTCACGCCAATGTTCCAACAGGGACTCGTTATCGATGCCATCGAGGGCGACGCTGAAGCGCCCGCCGGCCAGCGGCGGCACTAACGCAGCCTTTGGTTCAGCCAGTCGCAGGTAGCCCACCGATTCGCCGCTGCCCAGGGCGTAGGCCCGCTCGCTGTGCTGCGACAGATCCAGGCCGAGGATCTCTTCATCCTGATCAGCCCGTACCCTGGTAATCGCGTTGACGACCACGAGCAGCACGAGTGTACCGACGCCGCAGTAGGCATACGTCGCCACCACCGCCACCAGCTGCTTCCAGACCAGGGCCGCGCCACCGTAGAGCAGACCGCCGCCAAGACCGAGGGTCAGACCCGGTATGGCCGGGTTGATCAGCTTCGTGGCGAATACGCCGGTCAGCAACGCCCCCAGTGTGCCGCCGACCATGTGGACGCCGACAACGTCCAGGGCATCGTCGTACCCAAGTCGCGGCTTCAAGGAGACCGCCGCGTAGCACACCATGCCGCCAGCCAGGCCGATCAGGATCGATGCCATCGGCGTGACGAATCCCGCGGCCGGAGTGATCGCCACCAGCCCGGCCACCGCACCCGAGGCCACGCCCAGGACCGTCGGCTTGCCCGCGCACCACCACTCGACCAGCAACCAGCCGAGCGCGGCAGCCGCAGCCGCTGTGTTGGTATTGATGAACGCGATACTCGCCAGTTCGCTTGCCCCCAGGGCCGAACCGGCATTGAAGCCGAACCAGCCCACCCACAGCAGCGACGCACCGATCACGGTAAACGGCAGGTTGTGCGGGGGCATCGACTCATGGCCGTGCCCGAGGCGCTTGCCCAGATACAGCGCGGTAACCAGCGCCGAGATACCGCTGGCGATGTGCACCACGGTGCCCCCGGCGAAGTCGAGTGCTCCGATGTGCGTGGCGATCCAGCCGCCGCCCCACACCCAGTGGGCCATCGGCGCGTAAATGAACACCGACCACAGCAGCATGAACAGGGCGAACGCCGGGAAGCGCATCCGCTCGGCGAACGTCCCGCTGATCAGCGCCGGGGTGATGATGGCAAAGGTCCCCTGGAACGCGACGAACAGGATATGCGGGATCGTCGGTGCGACCGGGCTGTTGGTCCCGAGCACGCCTGCCAGACCAAGGAAGTTCAGTCCGCCGATAACACCACCCTTATCAGGCCCAAACGCCAACGTGTAACCAAAGACCACCCAGGTCACACCGATCAGGCCGGCGCAGAAGAAACTGTGCATCAACGTCGAAAGGATGTTCTTCGAGCGGACCAGGCCGCCGTAGAACAGCGCCAGGCCGGGCACGGTCATCATCAGCACCAGGGCGGTACTGACCAGGACCCAGGCCGTATCGCCGGTGTTCACGGTCATCGCCGGGGCTCCCGCGGAAGGGTTCGCCGCCAGGGCCGTTCCCGCCCCCGCCAGCACGACCGCCGCAGCCAGTCCTCCTGCCACACGTTTTGCTGTCATCAGATCGCTTCTCCGTTTCACTGAACCCCGCCGGCCGAATGCAAGGGCCGCGCCAGCAAGGTCGCCACACACGGCAGGCCTATTGCATTTGGTGTGCCAATGAGAGGAGGACGGAAGAGGATAGACCGTAACAGCCTACCATAAAGTGAGTTATGAAATCGCGGACAATCTAAAGGGCATCTTGCGGGGTTTTGTGGATACCACCAGGATGTTGCACCACAAGGTCAGAGCCACCAAATGGTAGGAAAGGCGGCCCGCACGAATTTCGCGCAAAAGAAGAACGCCCCCACGGGGACTCGAACCCCGGTCTCCAGGATGAGAACCTGATATCCTAGGCCACTAGACGATGGGGGCGTTTAGTGTCTCGCACATGGCGAGCCCCAATTTATAGCACGGGCCGGCAAAGTTGGCAACCTGCGAGCCACGGCCGGCTGAACCGCAAACGGCATTTTCACCGCGGAGACGCAGAGGTCGCTGAGAACTGCAAAATCAGAACTCAAACCACTCACCAACAGACGACCTCCCGCAGCCTGACCCCTTCGGCTCCCTGCGCACCATATCTCTTCGTCTGTGCCGTGCCGCTCACGATGTTCGGACTGCACCGGCTGCTGCCGGAGGACGTCCAGCAATCGAACGCGTTGTCAGGGCTCGGCGATCTCGGTAATATGAGCGTCCTGGTAGTTTTCACGCTGTATGGACCGCAGCGAGACAGATGCGTAATTTGGACAGCCAATGGCACGGGACCTTCGACACAGTCGGTTGAATCGGCCGAATCCAGCATTAGTCGGCATGGCGGCATGGGCATTGCCCGGCCTGGGGCACTGGCTCCTGGGCCACCGTACCCGGGCGATCATCCTCTTCGTCACGATCCTGGCGACCTACTGGGTCGGCGTGCTGATCGGCGGCGTGCGCTACACTGTCGACCCGGCCGGCAACACGCTGTGGTTCATTGCCCAGTTAGGGGTCGGCCCGCAGGCCATCGCCTTGTGGCTCGCCACGGCCAGGCAGCTGGTAGCCCCGGCCGTGCCCTGGCCCGACAGCGATATTGCCGTCATTTATGCGGGTATCGCCGGTCTGCTGAACATGCTGGTCATTTTGGACGCGATTGGGCGAGCCAGCGGCGATGAGCTCGTAGAAGCGGTCGAGCAGGCGACGGAACACAATAACGCAGCCTCGTGACGGCGTTGCCCCGCCGGGCTGTTTGGCACAATTGCTTAAGGGACGGATCGGAAACGTGTACAGCCTCAGCCTTGCCATCCTGGCTGCCATGCCCATCTTCACTGGCATCGGCCGGCTGCTCATGCTGCTGCCGCTCGTGCTGGCGGTCGCGCTTGTGCACAAGACCCTCAAGCAGCCGAAACTGTCGGGCCTGCCGCTGGCGGTGCTGGCGCTGTGGGTGACGATCGTCGGGGCGATGATCGGCCTGGGCGTCGGGCTGCTACTGGTCTATAAGATTTTCGCCTAGCAGCAACAGCCTTCCACCGCAGGACTTCCAGACGTTTTCAGGGCCCGGTATGGGCTTCTCATACACCCCCTTCTCCACCAACTCGTGTTGCCGGGCGCAGGCATCGGGAGGGCGGCTTCCGCCTCTGGACGCCAGCGGGCACCGAATTTCCTTGCCCCCGCTACCGCCGGACGCTAGCATGTAGTCGCAGTTCTTCTGTACGCGGTCGCCTTACAGACTCATAGAGTTACATCTTCCAGGAGACAGGTGCATGCGATCTCACTATCTCGTCCCCCTCGTACTGTTGCTCACCGCCATAGGTTGCGCCCCCGATGATTCCCAGCAACAGAAGGACTCGTCGGCAACAGGCGCCAGTACCAAGCTGCTCGCCAGTGCTCGCCTGCTGGCAACGATCCCAACCGATGCGGCCTCGCAGGTTGTACCCGCGGACATCAGCCAGGTGACTCTGCAAGTTTTCTGGGCTGGCGGCAGCACGCCACTGTTGGAGGTCGCCAGAACCGGGGACGCCTCGTACGAATTGGTCGTCGGCAGCCTACCGGCGAACGTCGAATGCACCATTCATGCCAAGGCCCTGGGCCAGGACGACGCTGTCCTCTACGAAGGGGAAATAGCCAACATCGTCTTCGATGCCGACGTGCAAACCATGGTTATTCTCAACATGGTCGCCGCAGACAACGGTAGCCATGAAGGCACCGCTCCGAGAATCGCCGCCGTGCGCCGGCCCGCCGCAGCCGTTCAAACCGGCAGCATCGTTGGCCTGACTTTCACCGTGACCGATCCCGACGATGACGCCATTTTCTATCAGTTGAGCGCTCCCGGCGGATCGTTCAGCAAACCGGAGGGCAACGTCCCGCTCGTACAAGGGTCTGCCGCCGTGAACGTGGAATACACGGCGCCGTCCGTTACCGGGCCGGTCCCGATCACTATCTCCGTCACCGACAGCGCGGGCCTGTCAACGAGTTTCGCCTTTACATTGATTATCCGGGACAGCCCCGTCGACGCGGAACCGACCGAGGCCCGAGCCGTCATCAACTTCCCGCCCAGCATCGAAGGTGTTACCTCCCGGAGAACCAACACTGGCCGGGTCGAATTGCTCGCCACTGTAGCCGATGACGGACCTGCCGCCGATCTGGCTTACTCATGGACTCGCGAGGGTCAGGCAATTGGCCAGAAAAATCCCGTCACGCTCGATGCCAGCGGCAGCACGTTCACCGTGAGTCTGACCGTGCGTGACGCAGAAGGCGCCAGCACGAGCATGTCGTTCGATTTGAACACGACTATTACTACGATTTGGTACCTGCCGATAGACAACGTTCCACCCCACGTGGTCGCTGCCGTCAAATCACTCGACGATGTATCCTACGGCGACACCGTTGACCTTACGCTCTATGCCCGTGATCCGGACGGCGATGCACTTGCCGCCGATTGGTCCGCCGACAGGGGCGCGCTCGATGCCATATCCAGCGAGGTCCAGGGAGATGTCACGGTCTTCCGGGCCGCCTGGCATGCCGGCGAAACCACCGGCCTGAACCACGTCAGGGTAACCGTCCGCGACGATCGCCTCGCTTGGGTCGCATACGTCTTCCCGATCAACCAGGTTCTCGGCCGGGTTGCCATCACTGCCAATGCGGGTCACGACGCCTCGACACTGATGGGCGGCTCCGCCGTACTCGACGGCTCCGCTTCTGCCAGCGACGATGGCAAGATCCTCTCCTACGAATGGACGCAGGTCAGCGGGCCGGACTCGACGATTGATGCACCGGATCAGCCGGTCACAGCCGTCCTTCCGACCGTCGCAGGCACCTATCGCTATCGTCTCACCGTCAGCAACGTCAATAACTCCGCTTCCGACGAGGTCGTCCTGGTTGCCACCGATCCGCTGGCATTCATGTTCGAGGATGCCTTCATGGCCGATGACAGCATGATCTATTTCCTTGATAAGATCGACGGCCGGATCCACCGCTACGAGCTCAACGCCTGGCACTGGCTGCCGCCCTTCGAGACCGGCCCTGGTCTGCGAACCATGGCCGTCGCCCCTGAAGGCAACCAGGTCTACGTCGGCTATGAGGGTGGCCGGATCGACGTCATCGACGCGGCCACGGGTCAGAAGACGTTCTTCGCCAACGTCGCGACCACCGTCATGAGGATGGCCGTCGCCGATGCCTATGTCTTTACGATCGACAGCTCGGGCTCGTGGGAAACGTTCTCCCTCTACAGCCGGGCTACGGGCCAACTCACCGACAGCGACGACTGGCGGGACTATTCGGCCGGCATCGTTTACTCCCGGCCCCTGCGTTGTCTGTTCACCTTCCGCGACGGCACGTCCCCCAACGACATCTACCGCACCGAAGTAACGGATACAGGCACCTTAGGCACTTCGATCGAGTCGCCATACCACGGCGCTTATTCGTTCACCCATCCGATGCGCCTCTTGCCTGACCAGACGAAGATTGCAGTGGCCAGCGGCGTCCTCTTCAGCACGACCGATCTGACCTACGCCGGCAGCGTCGGCACTTCGTATCTCGACATGACCTTCTACGACAACCTGCCGATGGTGATCAAGAAAATCGGTACCAACACCGAGCCTCACCATCATGAACGAGGACTTCGGCGTTCGCGAGGTCCGCTCTTATGCCGGCGAACCATCGCGCATCTTCCGTAGCGGCAACAACATCGTGCTGGTCATCAAGAGGGCCGATCGCCAGATAGACCTCCAGCCCATAGCGCCGCCGAATTGACGGAGCCGCGGGCTCAGCGACAGACATACTCTGATGCAAGAGCGGGGCCAGTTGCCAAACGAGCACTGGCCCCGCTGCACTTCAGCCACGGCTCGCAGTCTGCCGCCCGGGTCAGTTCGGCCCCCCTGCTTCGGTCAGTTCGCAGTTCCCGCTTCAGCGGGCATTTGGAGTTCCGGCTTCAGCCGGCCTGTACCGTCCAGGCGAAACCACTCACACAATCGCCGGCAGTTGCCGTTCTTCCCGTTGTCTCCTTGTCTCCTCTTCTCCTTGTCTCCTTGTCTTCTCTTCTCCCTCTCTCTCACCTGCTCACCTGCCCACCTGTTCACCCCAGCAGGCCCCTCCCTCGACCCACCCCCGCCAATCGTCTAAGATAACTGTCGCGGATGATGTCGCGTTTTGATGGTGCTGACCGTGGACCTCTTCGCCGAACAACGTCGCAAGGCCCTCCAGGCGGCTGAGCCGCTGCCCGTTCGCATGCGCCCCAGAACGCTCGAGGAATTCGTCGGCCAACACCACTTCGTAGGCCAGGGGAAACTCCTTCGCCGGCTGCTCCAGGCTGACCGGCTCACCAGCGCGATCTTCTACGGCCCGCCCGGCACCGGCAAGACCACCCTCGCTCAGATCATCGCCGTTACCACTCGCGCCGCTTTCGAGCAGACTGCACGCCGCCGCAGCCGGCGTTAAGGACGTCCGCGAGGTGCTTCAACGGGCGAAGGACCGGCTGGAGATGAACGGCCAGAAGACCGTCCTGTTCCTCGACGAGATCCACCGCTTCAACCGGGCCCAGCAGGACGTCCTGCTGGAGGACGTCGAACGCGGCGTCATCATCCTCATCGGTGCGACCACCGAGAACCCGTTCTTCAGCGTCAATGCCCCGCTCGTCAGCAGAAGCCAGGTCTTCCAGTTCCAGCCGCTGACGACGGACGACATCAAGGGCCTCCTGCATCGGGCGCTGACGGACAAGGCCAGGGGCCTCGGCAAGCTGGACATCGACATCACCGACGAAGCCGTCGATTTTCTGGCGGAGATGTCCGACGGCGACGCCCGCCGGGCCCTCTCGGCCCTGGAGGTCGCAGCCCTGTCCCATGAGGCGGCCAGGTCCGGCGGCAGGATCACGATTGATAAGGACGGCGCTGCCGAATCCATCCAGCGGAAGGCCATCGTCTATGACGCCAAGGGCGACGCCCACTACGACCACATCAGCGCGTTCATCAAGAGCCTCCGCGGCAGTGACCCGGACGCGGCGATCTACTGGCTGGCCACCATGCTGGAGGCCGGCGAGGATCCGCGCTTTATCGCCCGCCGAATCGCCATCCTCGCCAGCGAGGACATCGGCAACGCCGACCCTCAGGCCCTCCAGGTCGCCGCCTCGGCATATACAATTACCGAGCGGATCGGCCTACCGGAGTGCCAGCTGACCCTGGCCCAGGCGGCTGTATACCTTGCCTGCGCACCCAAGAGCAACGCCTCCGCCATGGCGATCTGGTCCGCAACTGACGACGTGAAGAACCAGCGGACGATCCCCGTGCCGAAGCACCTTCGCGATGCCCACTACCCGGGAGCGAAGCGTCTTGAACACGGTACGGGCTATAAGTACCCGCACGAACACGAGAAGGGATTTGTACAGCAGGACTATTTAGGCGTCGATAAACAGTATTATCAGCCGACCGACCACGGCTATGAACGACACATGACGGAGTTTCTGCGTCGGCTTCGGGGTGATGAGGACGAACAGGCCGACAAGCCCGACGCTGAGCCGGCCAGCGGTGGCGAGACCGGATGATTATCCGGCCTGGCAGTACTGGCAACCGGCTTCATTGGATAGATGGACGGCTGGCCTGGCGGGAACTGCGGAAGGGGACTGACGGGGTCTGCCGCATGAACGTTAAGAAAGAATTGCGACAAAGGTTGCGCACATTGCTGGCATCGATTACGCCGGAGCAGCGGCGCAGCCGGTCCAACCGGGCCTGCCAGCTGCTGATGGAGCAGCCGGAATACCAGCGGGCCGAGGCCATCATGCTGTTTCTTTCGCTGCCGACGGAGGTCGATTCCACCTCGCTCGTGCTTCAGGCCTGGGAGGATCGCAAGCGGGTTCTGGCCCCGCGGGTCTCCTGGGACCAGCGGCGGATGATCCCCGTCGAAATCCGCAGCCTCGATCAGGATGTCGTGCAGACGGTCACCGGACCACCTGAGCCGGTCAAGGGTGTCCCCTTTCCTGTCGAGTACATCGACCTGGTCGTCGTGCCGGGCCTGGGCTTCGACCTCCTCGGCAACCGACTTGGCCGGGGCCGCGGGTTCTACGACCGCTTTCTAGCCATGCCGGAGTTCCAGGCGACCTCGTGCGGCCTGGCCTTTGAAGACCAGGTCGTGCCCACCCTGCCGATCGGCCCGAACGATATGCAGGTCGGCATGCTCGTCACCGATCAGAAGGTCCGGCGTTTCGGCTAAGCCGGCCATATGGAAGAGGGCGGCACCACGCCGGGGAAGCGCCACGCCGCTTGGGCTGCAACACAACAACCTCGTGCGCCGGACATGCACCGATTGCCATGGCCTGACACCCGCCGGTTAGGCCCGCATACTGGATACTGTCCCATCGCGATGATATCTTGTTGCCTCTGGAGGGCCTGACACGACGGGCCTTGCCAGGCACTGAGATAACGAGTCAGTTTCCGACAATCCCTCGCTTCTCCGTGCTTGCGCATCGGCTATCGAGAGCAGCCGGGCCCGTTTGCTGGGCAGGGGCGGCTGGCTCGTCACAGGCCTCGCATAAGTTTTCCGCTGGACAGCAAGGAGGGTCTCATGGCACGGACGCGAAAAAGCCGTTTGTATGCGGGCCTGTTTACCGTAGTGATCGCCGCCGCAGCGATCTACTGGTGGCGCACCAGCCATCCGCTTCAGGGTGGTACCGCTCCGGCCAGCCCTCCAGCCGCAGCCGATGCCGCACCCGCCGGCAAACCGCAGCCCCATGAACCAACGCTGGTAAGCGAGAAGGCCCCGGCGGCAGCGCGAGTGCCTGCGCCACCAGCACCTGTTGCCGCAGCAGCCACTCAGGCTGCCATCTCGCCCGTCACGGGATCGCCGGCTTTGCCACAAGGGCCTGCCGGTGCAGGAACCTTTAACGACAAGGCGGGTTCGGCGGCCCTGACGCAGGCGGCGGCGGCTGTTTCGGGCGGCCGGCTCATCGAGGCCCGGAGGATCCTCAATGGTGTGGTCAGCCCGGCCTCGAACTCACCGGTTAACGACAAGGTCATCCAACAACTGACGGATCTGGCTGATAGGACCATCTTTTCGTCGCGTGTGCTCCGCAATGATCCACTGGTGCTTAAGCATACCGTCGCAGCCGGCGACAACCTGCAACGGATCGCCAACCTCTACAAGACCACCGTGCCGCTGCTGTGCCGGGTCAACAACCTCAAGAATGCGAACATGATCCGCCAGGGGCAGGTGCTCAAGGTCGTCAACGGGCCGTTCCACGCGGTCGTCTGCAAGGGCATCTTCCGCATCTCGCTTTACTGCCAGGACACGTTCGTAACGGCCTACCCTGTCGCGCCTTGGCGCGGAAGATACCACGCCCACCGGCACCTGGAAGATCATGAACAAGCTCTACAAGCCGACCTACTATCCACCTCGCGGCGGCGCGATGATCCCGGGCGGCGTGCCGGAAAACCCCCTCGGCGACTATTGGATGGCCCTGGAAGGTGTCGCCGGCGAGGCCGTGGGGCAGGAACGCTATGGCATCCATGGCACCAACGAACCGGACAGCATCGGCAAGAATGTGTCGATGGGCTGCATCCGGCTGCGAAACGAAGACGCCGAACGCGTCTATGAGATGCTCATCGTGCATGACTCGATTGTTACCGTCAAAGATTAACGACAGGACTGAGTGCTCTACGGCAGGACTGAGTGCTGAGGACTGAGGACTGAGTAACGGCAACGGCTTGGTGCCGAGTCCTGAATGCTCAGCGCCAAGGTACGGGGGAGCCCGGAGCCTTGGCTGTTACTCAGTCTTCAGCACTCCGTCCTCAGTCCTTGCTTTGGTGAAGGTATGGATTCGCAGGGCCGTCAGAACAGCATGGACTCCGATATTGCCCGCGTGCTGATTGGGCGCGAAGACATTGCGCGACGTGTTGAACAACTGGCTGGCGAAATCGCCGGGGTGTACCAGGCTACCGGCGAGAGCATCGTGGTCGTGCCGGTGCTGGCTGGGGCACTGATCTTTGCGGCTGACCTGATCCGCCGGCTGCCTCTGCGGGCGCAGATCGGTGTACTGCAGGCTACCAGTTACACGGGGATGGAAGGATCGACGCCGCAGATTCTCTACGGGCCGGGAGAACAGGTTCGGGACAGACACGTACTGATTGTCGATGACATTCTCGACTCGGGGCGAACGCTGCAAGCCGTTGCCGCGGAACTGGAACACTACCAACCCGCCAGCCTGCGATCGTGCGTGCTGCTG
This sequence comes from uncultured Planctomycetota bacterium, assembly GCA_963787325.1. Classification (GTDB taxonomy): domain Bacteria; phylum Planctomycetota; class Phycisphaerae; order UBA1845; family JANYLN01; genus CAWBCK01. Next base: position 1,282,142 of record CAWBCK010000005.1, on the reverse strand, counting down.
CGCAAGCCGGGCAAGGCACTGCCGGCTGTCAAGGCGGATTTCGTCGGCTTTGATGTCGAGGATGTCTTTGTGGTCGGGTACGGCCTAGACTTTAATGGTTATTATCGAAATTGGCCGGACATCGGTATCTTGCGCCGGAACTCTACAGATGACCGCCGCGGTGGAAAAACAGGCCTGCTTCAGCGGGGCGCCCGTGCACAGCCCGCACGTGCTCGTGCCGGAGCGGACGCTGGTGCCGGAAGGGTTGCTGGCCGGGGACGAACTGGTCCTGCTGGCGGTCAAGCCGAGCCTGTGGTTCATCCTTCTGCGGAGCGGGGCATGGCTGGCCGCATCGGCGCTCATCGCCCTGCTGGGCTGTTATCTGTACTCGCAGCATGTCGAGGAGGCCGGCAGGCTGATCGTGCAGGCAGCGATGGTGATCAGCCTGGCGCGGATCTCGGCGGCGATGTTTCAGTGGGCGTCGCGGCCTGTACGTGCTGACGAACCGCCGGGTGATGCGAATCAAGGGGATGCTGCGGGTGGACGTGTTCGAGTGCCCGCTGACGAAAATCGAGACGACAAGCCTGACCCTCTCGACGCTTCAGCGGGGTCTACGGATCGGCACGATCCACATGACCACGGCCACAACGCCGCCCGGTGCGGCTGCATGGGAGCACATCAGCCAGCCATTGACCGTTCATACCCGGCTGCGCAACGCGATTGCCCGCTCGCATAAGAACGGTTGCGGCGGTCGGGTAGCGCCGCGTACAAGCGATCTGGCGACTTGGCGAAGGACCGCTCCTCCCGCCCTTCCCGCCCTCCCCGCTTCTGAACTACATGCCCCCCTTTCCGTTCCATCCCGAATGCACAGGTGTCATGATGCGATTTCGCCACAAGGCGGTGCATCCGGACAACGAGATGTGGAGGCGACTTGTCTCATCGAAATAAGACAAGGGCCGAAAAGAGGATCTAACATTTGCCGCCACCTGAACTTACGACTTTCGACCGGCCGTCTTGCGATCTCCGTGGCGATGTTGGCACGGAAATTGCTTCTCGTGCGAATGCGCGAGGGTACCACCGTAAGTACCCCAGGCAATCTGTGTAACGCACTTTGAGGGCAGGGAGAGGACGAATTATGGGTACCAGGGCAGGGGTGTGGGTTGCAGTTGCAGGTCTTCTGGTAGTCGGCAGCACAGCCGGCGCGGACGTGTTGAACATGGGGCCGGGACTGACCAGCCTGGAGACGGTGCCGATAGGCAACGCCAACAATACAGCGGACAGACGCATAATGACCGACCGGACCACCGGGTACGGCTCCGTAGGCTACGACTACAACGTGGGCAAGTACGAAGTGACGGCCGGACAGTACACGGAGTTCCTTAACAAGGTGGCCGGGGTGGATACCTACGGGCTGTACAACCCGAAGATGTGGTCGGACGCCTATGGGTGCAAGATCCAGCGCAGCGGCCACGGATGGGTGGGCAGCCCCTATACCTATTCGGTGGCGCCGAGCTATGCGAACCGTCCCGTCAACTACGTGAGTTTCTGGGATGGTTGCCGGTTTGCCAACTGGCTGCACAACGGCCAGCCGACAGGCGCCGAGGACAGCTCCACAACGGAGGGCGGGGCATACACGCTGACAACCGAGGGGATGAGCAATAACACCGTCACCCGCAATGCGAATTGGCAGTGGGCCGTGACGAGTGAGGATGAGTGGTACAAGGCGGCGTATTACGATCCGAATAAGGCTGGCGGGGCGGGATACTGGCTCTACCCGACGGGCACCAACACCATTCCAGGTCGGAACCTCTCCGAAACTACAAATCCGGGCAACAACGTCAACTACTACATTGTCAAAGACGGCCTGCTGATCGGCAGCCCGTACTACCGTACGCTGGCAGGTGAGTTTGAGTTGTCCGACAGCCCTTACGGGACATTCGACCAGGGCGGCAACGTGTGGGAGTGGAACGAGGCGGTTCGGTATGACTCCTACCGGTGCTTGCGGGGCGGATCGTTCTATCTCAACGAGCACTACCTGCAATCATCTACGCGTGACATCGGCCTTCCGACGTATGAGGGCTACATTGTCGGCTTGCGCGTCTCCCAGGTTCCTGAGCCGGCTACGATCATGATGGTCAGCTTTTCGGGCCGCGGGGATCTTGCGGAGAAAGAGGGCGTAACGGGTATTCTTTGCGATGGCTCTCTTGCCCCTCGCTGTTTTTGTCGCTGTTGTTGCGAACACAGCGAGGGGTTCCGTTGTTTTCTTTGAGGCGATCTTCTGGCCGTGCGGGGCATTGTCTCCGCACGGCCTTTGCGTCTTTCCACCGCAAGAGACGAGCTCGAAGCGTAGGCGAAGAGCAGCCTTGTGCTCACCCTGCCAGGAAGCCGCCCACCGGCACCGTGCCCAAAACCGGACGGCCAAGTCACGGGCAACTCTCATTTCTGCTGATGTCCCTGGGGCCGCGCACGCTGTACGATAGACAGCATGCAGGTGGCTGGTATGTTGTCCGCAGGAGATTGCCATGACCCATGCTCATCATTCCCACGATCATGCGCACGGGCCCCACACGCACGGGGCTGGCATACGTCTTGAACCGCAAGTCAAGGCCATTCTGCAGCGCGGCCTGACGGAACTTCTTCGGCTCAGCGAAGGGCTCTCTTTTTCGCCGTTGCCGTCAGCCAGGTATCCGTCTCCGCTGGCCCGGCTGGCGTATCGCACGATGCCTGACGTCCAGACCGTCCAGGCGGATGTGAGGGCGCGGCTGGACAGCGACCCGGTCAGCGTACTGGAGCCGGCCCTGGCGCTCCTGGAACTCTGCGAATGCAACCAGCCGGACATGGCTGAGCAGATCCTCGAAGATATGAACTTCATCCGCGCGTGTTTCGCGGGCAAACGCTGCAACGGCTGGGTCTGCGTCATTGGCGATACCGACCGGGCCGAGATCGAGTCCACTGTCAACAACCAGTGGCAGTTCAAGTTCTTCAGCGGACCGTCCCGCGCGACCAACGTCTACGTTCTGCTGAACATGCTGGCGCGGTACGCCTATGTGTATGGCCGGATTCCTTTCGGCGACGCGCACGCGGCCTCCCATTTCGTAGAAGACCATACGCCGGGTCTGCTGATCTGCCGCGGCAAGATGAGCGATCTGGAACTGACCCTTTCGCTGGCTGCCATGAAGATGGGCGTGCCGGCGATCGTGCCAGCCGATTAACCGTTTCCGCTCGGCCGGACGGTTCGCGCGAATTCTCTCGAAGAGATTGCCGGGTCCGTCGTGGCGTTTTCGAACATCCGCCGACTGCTGCATACACCGGAGATTCCGCAGATGCCGGATTACTGCGATCCGGAGCATGCCAAACAGCAGGTGCCGAAGGACATCGTCTGGGGCGACACCGACGACAGTTTCTACTACTTCTGCAAAGGCAAGGTCGGGCAGGCCGGCACGACGGTGGAGGGTTCGGCGGCCGAAGAGCCCCGTCAGCCGATCGGCGTGCTTGTGACCGTCGATGCCGAGCCGATGGACGCCTTCGACTGCCGTTACATCGAGCGACAGATCGTCACCACGCTGGCAACCGTCAGCGGCGTAGGCGTCACGTATACGAATGACAGATTCGCGATCTGGCAGGCAGCCGACGCGAACTTCAACCCGGAGCGTATCGGCGAGGTGCTTATCGCCGCCATCCGTCGCGAATGGCCGAAGATCGAGAAGGTCCATGTGAAGATCATGTTCGACCGACAGAAACTGCCGGAGGGGGCAGCCGCGATCCGGCGCTGCAAGGTTCGCCGGCAGGCGATGATCGACGAGATTCGCGAGGAGGGCATGGATCGGTTCTACGTCTGCGTGGGCTGTTCGCCGTTTGCGCCAGACCACATGTGCGTGATCACGCCGCAGCGCCCGCCGCAATGCAATCGCCCGTTCGAGATGATCAAGACCGGCGCCCTGTACGGCTACGATGACATGACCAACATCCACCACAGCCATATGCACCGTAACGTCAACTCGTTCAACGCGGTTGACCCCGGCGAGTGCATCGACCTCGTGCGCGGAGAGTGGGCAGGCATTAACGCTGCTGCTGCGGAATTCACGCACGGCCGGACCAAGCGGGTCCAGCTGCACTGCATCGATGAGTTTCCGCACACCGGCTGCGGATGCTTTCGGCTGATCATGTTCAAGACTGGATGGGCCTGTTACAGGGATTGGCATCATGGATGCCGGCTACGAAGGCACCGCCCCCGACGGCCGACGCTGGCCGGACCTGCACTATGCCCTTGCCGGCAAGCAGGCCCCAGGGATGGCTGGCGCATGTCCAGCTTATCTACGGTCGCCCAGATTCCTGCAGGCGCATGATGGCTGGTCGAGTGTGGTGTGGGTCAGCCCGAAGATCGCGGCCATCATGGGGGACGAGTTGCCACGGTCCGTCACTGTCGGGAGTTGAATGCTGGAGAACTCAGGAGACAGGAGACAGAAGGCAGAATACGTGGAGGCAGGTGTGGATGGCGCTGGCTGCTGGTGCAGGGTTTGAAAGCTTTCCTTACGTTCCAGGCGTTGCTGGCGGCGGTTCGATCGGGTACCGGCCGTACTGTTCGACAGCGTCCAGTACCGCCTGGTGGTGCTCTTTGGGGAATGGCATCCCCTGGTCCGGACCGCAGAAGTAGCCGCCTGTTCGACCGAGCTGCCACAACCGCAGGCGAACCTCCGCGACAATCTTTTCAATCGGCCCGCGTACAATCGTGTCGGTGCTGACCGCGCCGCTCAGGGCCATCCTTCCGTGCGTGACTCGACGGACGTGATCGAGGTCATTGGCAGTGGCCTGGACCGGGTTGAGCACGTTAACGCCAAGGTCCATGAACGTCTCCAGCATCGAATCGATCTTTCCACAGGAGTGGAAATTGATGATCACACTCCGGCTGCGGTACAGGTCAAACAGCCGGCGGTACTCCGGCACGAGAAACTCGTTGACGATGGCAGGACCGAGCAGCGGCCCGTGCTGCGTGCCGAGGTCGTCGCCGAGGCCTGCGACCTCGATACCGACGGCCAAGTAATGCCTGGCGATGGCCAGATCGTGCTCCATGATGCGATGGAAGATCTCGCGGGCGTAAGCCGGTTCGGTGAACAGGTACTCCATGAGTCTTTCCATGCCCACGAGCATGTACGCCTTTTCCCAGAGAGTCTCGCGATGGCTGCCTGCCAGGAACCGGCCCGGTGGACACTGTCTGGCGGCGGAGTAGATCCGGCCGGCGATGCGTTCGTCGTCAGGATCGGGCCAGTGGTAGGCTCTAAGATCTTCGATGCGGGCAAGAGGATGGTACTGCGGAAAGCCCATGATCTCGGGCAGTTCCTTCTTCCACACGGTGCCCCACACGTCGGTCCAGACGGTGCCGACGGGACAGTTGTGGCCTCCGCTGCCGTCATAGCTTTCGTGATTGCAGCCCGTGTAGCTGGCGGTGTGCAGCGGCAGGCCGGTGACGATCCGCTCGGGATTGTCGAAGCGGAGGATCCGCAGGGCGTTTTCCTTGGCGTCCATGGCACACTTCCCATGAGACAGGTGCGCGATTACGGCATTTCACCACGAAGGACACGAGCGATTATACCTTACGACCCGCGCAGTTTCATTGCACACAGGCGGATGCCGCTGGGGCCCTCTTGAGCAGGTTGTTGGCTGCAATCAGGTCCTACGGCGGACAAGCAGCAGCCCCCCCACGGATAACAGCGCCAGTGTAATCGGCTCTGGAACCAGGACGACCCGGAACCCGAGGATGTCGTACCCGTTAAACGGGTTGTCGTAGCCGCGGTACGACGCGCACAGGGGACCGTCGTCGCTGCTGAACGCCCCGCCGCGCACGCCCCGATACGCACCGAACACCTGCGACTCGTTCCACTCCCAGACGTTGCCGCCCTGGTCAAATGTACCATACCGGCTGTGCGAATTCTGAAACGTCCCTGCAGCCGTTGTGTAATACGGCGACTGGATCGGGCTCGAGCTCGCCGCAGGCGGCATTGTTGCCGGAAACGTCATTCAGGTCCTGTCCCGGGGCAGTGTTGCTGCCGGTCGGGTAGTCGTAGTACCCGCCCGTGGCCGGGTCGTAGTATGCCGCCTTGTACCACTCGTTCTCGCCGGCGACCGCCCACTGCCAGTCGCTGTTGCGAGTGATTGTGTTCTTGGTCATCCCCTGGGCTGTCAGCGTGTATGCCCCGTCCTCCGTTGTAGCGCTATCCTGGACACCACTGGGCTGGCCGTTCTGAAGCCAGTTGGCAAACCGGCAGCTGTCCCAGAAACTCACGACATTGACAGGCCGGTTGGCATAATCCGATGCTACACGATATTGGTACGGATCCGCTGTCGTGCCGCTGCCGGCGTACCGCTCAATCTTGCAGCCGGCTGGGCTCGACCACATGCCGGTGTCATACAGCCCGTAGGTGTCCACGCCGGCTACCTTGTTGAGGAACTCGCAATATTGCCCGGCTGTCACCTCATACTTGCCGATATTGTACGCGTAATCCACCGACCCATAGCCGGACGTTGCGTACCGGGCATCGGCAGCGTTTCGTACGTGGCCGACCGGCACCGTGTCGAGACTGGCGAGGCCCGTCCACGATCCATCAACGCCCATCGTCCCGCCCATGTACAGCACGTTGGCGTTGGCTGCACTCGCCACAGCAAAACACACAACACCGACACATGCCACAGCTCTTCCGGTCATGATCGTTCCTTTCAATGCTCTAACTTTGTAAGACAGACACACGATTGACCGAAAGACGGGCGACAACGTTTCCGACGACCCGTCGGCCTTGGTGGCCAGCCGCAAAGATGTAATGTTGCTTGTGGATGTCTGCCGAGGCAGAGGCGGCATGCGCAGTGGCACAGATCCCTTGCCCGAGAAGCAGATGAAACGGCTGGAGACATCGTTCCCCTCCTCTTAGCCCCCTGTCACCAGGCCTGGCCTGCAAGTCCGATGTATTTCTCCTTGCCAGGCCTCGTACTGACGGAGGCGCCGCCGGCGGCATCCGCAGGACAAGGGGAAACCTTACGGCTGAGGCTTGAACAACTGGCGAGGCTCGCCCCTACCGCGGCAAGCCGAATTCCTGCACCCAGTACCAGCCGTAATTGCCGCCGGTACGAACAGCTGTGCCCATCTCGATGAAATCTCTGTCGAGGATGTTCTCGCGATGGCCCGGACTGGCCATCCACTCGGACATCGCCTGCTCCGGTGAAGTCTGGCCGCCGGCAAGGTTCTCGCCGACCTTCTTGAAGAAGTAGCCGGCCTGCAGCGCCCGGCTGCCGACGGTCGAGCCGGTGATGGGACTGGTGTGGTCGAAGAAGTCCCCGTCGATCATCTCACAGGCGTAGTTGCTGGCCATGTCGGTGAGCACGGCGTTGGTGGTTACGGGAGGCAAGCCTTGGCTCATCCGCTCTTCGTTGACCAGTTCAACGATTCGCGTTGCGTACTGTTCGGCCTCAGGCGGGATGCCGCATTGTGAGACAAAGGCCTGACCGAGCACGGCGTCGGACGGATTCTGCCCGCAGCCGACAACCGCAGCGCCGGCGCAGGCGACAAAGACGGCCAGCACGGCCAGCCGCAAGACTCCAATGGTCCGACCCAAAGCAGTTGTCACGCAGGCTCCTATGCCCATCCCCTGGGATCTCCAGCCCCTCGGCGAACAGTGATCAGTCTACCGGGCCGCAGGCATATTCACAAGCAAAAACGCGCAATTCACGCTATCTGGTGCTGTGTACACTAGTTATCGGCATTTCTCGGGGATTCGACAATCGGATATGCCAAAAAACCCATGCGAGGGGGCTTATTCACGTCCGGCAGGTTGCCTGTCATCGAGACGCTCGCGAACCTTGCTGATGCGCCGCCAGTGACTGCCTTCCCAAAAGACCTTGGCGCATTGCTCGCAACGGTAGAACCTGGTGGCCCAGATCAGACTGCGGGCAGGGACTTCGGCGGCGACATCTTGGCGGGCGTATGGGATCAGTCGGCCACCGCAGGTCATGCATCGGGGAGGGCGAACTGACAGATTCAGCTGCTGCACGACATACTCCAATTGCTCCATGCGCCGCAGGCCTCTGGGCATCAACAGGGCACGAACCTGGCCATGGGTGATCGGCCTTCGCTCAAACACGCCGGTGTCGGAGCTGAGCAGGATGCGCCCCTCCTGGCTGGCGTGCTCGACGAGGTCACCGTCGTCGATATCGGCGGACCAGGTCGCGTCATAACCGATAGCGCGAAGCCACCGGGCAAGCCCACCGCACATCGCGTCGCACGCGAAGCGGATGTCCGCAATTGAATCACTGCCTGCGTTGACGGGGTTTTCGATCGAAGCCAAGTTAGCACCTGCCCTGGCCGTCGTATTGTAAGTCACTGGTCTTACGATACATAACGAGCCGCCAATCGGACCTGCAAGACATCTCCAGCCTGTCAGCCGGTCCCTGTAGATCCTATGCGCGAGGATGAGAGAGGGCCTGTCGGCGATCTTTAGAGGCTGGTCGCGATCAGTGGTCGGCCTGTCTCGGGAGGGGGTCGCCACCGCGCATCATTTCGAATGCGCCGGCAACGCCGGCGGCTCCCCTGCCGACCGCTGAGGCACGTTCGCTAAGGCGGGTGTATTTTTCTTTCACGGACCTGCCCACGGTGTCGACGGCAACGGGCACCTGCCTGCCGAGGTCGTAAATCGTTCGCAGGACGCCCAGGCCTTGCGAACCGAAGGGCAGCACTGTGGAGGTCCCTGCTTTGTCATCCCCTTCCTGCGAGGCGGAGTCTGACCAGGGGCCTTGCTGTCACGTCCGATAAACCTGCATGGCTGAAGGCCGTGACGAGCTGCTGGACCGCTGTATCGCTGACGGATGGCTCGTATTCGATGATGGCCGCAGCCCGCGATTCTGCACCAGCCAGCGTTGCCGCCGGTTGGCTGGCGGCCGATTCCGGCTGTTGGTCCGCCAGTGCCCTTGCCGCTTCGATGGTCTCTCGCAGGGTCGCAGGACGGTCATTCATATACAGTCGGCCGGCGTGGTCGAGCAGGACTCGCACATGCGGTCTGGCTGCCTGGATAATCAGCGTCACGGGCGTGCCGGCTGCCGGTATCTCGTCGGTATAGGCAGCCAGCCAGAGGTCGGCGTTGGAGGAGGTATGGCTGGCCGGGACGGCCATGATCGCCCCGGCGAAATCGACGACGGTGACGACCGTACCGTCAAGGTCGGCCAACAGGCGGCCGTCCTCGGTCACGGCCGAGCCGGCGAAGACCCATTCGATCGGGCCGGCCGGGCGCTCCGTCTGCTTGTTCCACAGCCACCGCCAGATCGGAACCTGGCGGATCTTGCCATCGGCCGTCCACCTCACATTGATCGCCAACGGCTGTCCCGTGGCGGCGACGACCTTCTCTGTGTTTGTGTCATAAAACGGTGGATGTCCCGCATCGAGCCCGATCAACCCCAGGGCCTGGAAGACGTGCAGCGGCCGGCACAGCACCCGGACGATGGACTCGTGCTCCTTTGTGTTCGGGCTGCAGGCGAAGAGTTCCAGATCGCCTTTGCGAAGGACGATCTCACCGGCCACCAGGACCTGTTTTTTCGCCCAGTCGATCGAAACGCCCCGCTGGTATTCCACAGGACCCGCAGGGCGCGACGTCGTCGCGCGTGGCTGTGATGCGACCGCGGTTCCCGTCGCTGGCGAACCGTGCGCCACCGGCGGACCAGCCGCAACATTCACCAGCAGCGAAAGCATACCGACAACGACTTGGGAATGGTGCGAACTGATTCGCCTTGATTTAGGTCTTTTACGTTCCATGCTATGGTCCTGGCGATGCACTCGATGCCCGATCCTCCGACGCGTTTCCAAGACCTCGCACTTGCAGGCGAACTGACCGCGGCACCTGGGACAGAGGTCTTGAAGTGGGCGCTGGTCCTGATGCATTAGAACGCGGACGGGCCTTGGCGCCAATGAGGATTGTCCCTTAACGCGGCGGTATTTCGTCGAATGCTGTTGCGCTCGCGGGTGCCGATGCAGAGGCCGTGGCGGTCGTTCTTTGCGGCCCCGCCTGGGTCGATGGTGACATGTTATGCCACTGAGGAGGCGCTGCCGTCGGCGACAGGCGGCTCTCCTCGGTCACGTCGACCCAGCGGTCGGCCGGTACGGGCGGATTGGCCGGCCACTGGTAGGCTCGTGAGCCGGCCGTAAGTTTCGCGTCGAAGGCAAGCCGGCCGAGACGCATACGCAGGCTGTCCCGCTGGGTGGGCCAGAGCATGCGAATATCACGGGCGATATAGACGGCGGAGTTTGAGACGGGGCGATAGTCATCCAGCCTCGCCTGCATCCGCACCCGACCATCCGGCTGGCGGAAGAGTATCACGCGCGGCAGGAACGGCGGGTAGCGGTCGAGCCAGTATTCCCGTTCGATCCAGAGACCGTTGCTGCCGCCGGTAAGATACAGGAGTTTGTAATAGCGTTGGTCCTCGGCCTGCGGAACCGGGCCCCGCAGGAACGAACCCGGGCCCGGCAGACGCGACAGGCCCATCGCGGCGAGGATCATGTCGGGCGGTAAAGGCATGTCGGATATGCCTGCCGGACGCAGGTCGGCCCATGTTCCCCACCAGAGGCGGTTCTGCTCGGGTTTGACCCATACCCAGAATCGCTGTTCGTTGCTGCCGATGTGCACGGCAGAGGGAGCGCCGAGATGCGACAGGTCCAGGTAGAGATTGCGCGGAGGCAGGAATCGCAGTTTGCCGCTGAGGTCGTAATGGTGGACGCTGCCATCGTCGTGGATCGTAGCACTGATTCCTATGGCGTTACCGGCGAGGGTCTCGATAATGCCGTCGACGTTGTTGTTGACCGTAGCGACGTTCTGTGCGAGCGACCGCAACGGCGGCGGTGGCATCTGGATGGGCCGCCCGGGACGCGGCGGACAGCCCGTAAGGGCAACAAGACTGAAGGCGAGCAGAAGAGCTCCGGCCTTGCCGGTCATGCTGCCATACCTTTGATTGCACCGTACGGTCACCGTGGCTCCTATCTCGGCACAATGCGACAGTCATATTGTTACGGCCGTGCCGTGTCAGTTAATGTCAGACGGGCGGCGTCGCTGCGTCATGCGCCGTGCCGATGGCATCCGCGGCGTGATCATTCCTGCTGCTCGACGTCATCCGCCTCGTCCAGTCCCGCCAACAGATCCGCCAGTTGCTGCGACAGTTGTTCCGTGTCCTCGGCGCTCATGGGCGGACAGATCACGTCGGTCGGCGACTCCTGCCCGGTGCGACGCATCCGCCACACCTGCACACCCGCCTGCTCTGTCGTACCGCTCAGACGCAGGAGCCGGCGGCGCAGCAGCAGCAGCGCCAGCACGAAGCGCAGTTTGTGCGTGCCCGCGCCGTCGGCCTCGCCGAGCCGCTCGAAGACATTCAGCAGCAGCTCGCCGGGACGCGTCGCGGCTTGCTCGTCGTTCGCGGGAGGGGCACCTTTGCTGCGCCATACGCCGAGCGCATCGCCGGGCGCCTGCGACCAGCATTGTTCATGGTAGTCTTTACGGACGTATTCTTCGTCCTGCGACCAGATAGCCGCGTAGTACACCTGGCCCGGCTGGAGCGGATTGTCGCATGCCGCGCACTGCCCGGAGAGCCGCCCGATTGGAAAGTCTTTGGAGAATGGGTTCTGAATCATTGGCCTCATGCCGTCAATCGTCTGATGCCGGACGCACATCCTCGTTCCGACGATGGTCTATTTTGTAGACATAGTAGTTACGTACCGGCGGCGCCGCCACGGCTGCCGCGCCTGCTGTTGGACCTGGACGCCGGGGGCGCAGCCGCTCAGGTTAGCCGGTCATTCTTCAACGACAAGGCCCAGCCGGTCACAGATCCGGTCAAAATCGTCTAAGGTCCGATAATACAGCACCAGTCGGCCGCTCTTGCCTTTGGGCCCCTCCTTGATTCTGGTCTTGATGCCCAACGAGCGGGTGAACCGCTCTTCCAGATCCTTGACGACCGGCCTGGGCTCGGGTTTGGTCTGAACTCTGCCCCCCTGGCGAATCAGCTGCACCATCTTCTCGACCGCACGGACCGATAACTCCTGCTCAACGGCGTGCCTTGCAAGCCTGTGCCGATCCTCAGCAGGCGCTCCCAGGATCGCACGGGCCTGACCCATGCTGAGCGCCCCCGAGCGGATCCACGCCTGGACACTATCCTCTAACTCCAACAGCCGCAAATAGTTAGAAACAGTTGAGCGGTCCTGTCCGAGCCGGGCAGCGAGTTGCTCGATGGACAGATCCAGCGCCTTGCGGAGCTGTTCGTAGGCCTGCGCCTTTTCGATCGCGTTGAGATCTTCCCGCTGGATGTTCTCGATCAGGGCGAGTGCCAGCATCTCATTATCGTCCGTCGAGCGGACGACAGCCGGCACCTCCGCCAGACCCGCCAGCCGGGCCGCCCTGCACCGGCGCTCGCCCGCAATGATCTGGAACCGGCCGGCTACCGGGCGGACGGCAATCGGTTGCAGGATTCCGTCTGTCTTGATCGACTGCGCAAGCTCGGCCAAGCCCGTATCATCAAACTGCTGTCGAGGCTGAAAGGGATTGGGATCGACAAGATCCAATCGCAGGGTCTGCACGGGCGGCGACGCCGCCTGGGCGGCGGGCTGGCCGGGCGCGGCAGCCTTCTGCGCTGAGGCTGAATCCGCAGCTACGGTGTCGCCATGTTGCTTTTGTCCTGTCGCGGACCGGCCCGGACTTCTTGTGGATTGCGGGCCAGACGCTTGGGTTGCAGAAAAACCGCCGGTACCGATCAGGGCCTCGAGGCCCCTACCGAGCCTTTGCTGGCGTTTTGACATTGAGCACCTCCAGATACAGGGGTCGGACGTATTGTAGGGCAAGCGGCAGCGGCTGGAAAGTGAGGATGGGCCGTTCCACGTGAAACGGGCTTGGCGCGTTCCACGTGAAACGGTCCTCCGCTCTTCTGCGTGGAATACGCCGGATATCTGGCTTTGCCAAGGCCTCTCGGCCTGCTATCATGTTGCCAGTGGCTTGCTTTGCATATCACCGGCAGGCCTGTCAATAAGGAGATCATCCATGATTCAGTGTTCCGAATGCGAACTTGCCGATGTCCAGCCCTCCGGCCGGGTCATCATGCACTGCAATCCGCTGTCGAACGTTAAGGAAGAGGGTTGCCTTCTGAAGTGGCAGCTGCTCAAGATCGATGCCATGGTGCAGGCCTACCAGGCGACGATCCAAATGTATCAGCGCCTTGCCCCTTTGCAGGAGAAGATGTTTCGCCAGATCGAACGCGAGGTCGATGACATCGACGAGGCGGATGCCTGGAAACGCGGGGACGACCAGGAGGACGAAGACTAGGCCGCTACCGAGGAGCCTCGCCCACCGCAGACGGCGCGATTGCGCCCTCAATACGAAGACCCGGTCGCCTCGCATCGTGGTCGCCATCTCGCTGATGCCTCAATCCAGGCACGGCATCTGCCCCAGCCCCTTCCATCCCCACCCCGACAGGCGCGCCGCCCGCCTGCTCAATCGCCGCAGACAATGCCTCGCAGAACCGATCGGCCAAACCGCCTTGCCGGTTACATGCCGGCTTGCACACGCCTATCGCCTGGGATCCAACCTTGGCCACGACCGCTCGCCCGAGCCTCATCATACCCAGCCGGCGCAGCGCCAGGCCCTCGTGTTCATCGCATCGGACGTCCTTCCATACGATCGTGCCGCGAAGGTCAGCAAGCCTGATACCGTCACTTCCGCGAAGGATCCGGAGCCTGTACGTTACCAAGAGCGTTTCCGGGCGGTCGTTCACAGGCTGCGACGTCGCATTCTCGTTCATCCCGGCCTCTGCGCCGCTCTGCCGTCCTGACGGCTCCTCAGGAGCAAGAGCGGTTGGTAACGTAGTTGCGATCCGCGTAGCGCATGCTTGCATCCTGGATTTCTCTCCAGCGGCGTCAGGACTGTTCCCGTCGGGCGCCGCCGCGAAATGGCCCTGCTTCGGCATGTCTTTCAACAGCACGATCAAGGGCTTCATCTGATCGCCCTGCACGCCGAGGGACCGAAGGAATTCGTCCGTGCGCCAGTGCCTGACGAAGAAGCAGGGCGTCTCCGGAGGCACGTGGCCGAGAAGAGCTGGCAGCTCGGTTTCCGACGGGAGCGGAGATGCGAGGATCACGCCTATCAGTACTGCCGCCGGACATCGGCGCTGCCAGGCTGCCGCCTCGCTCAGCGCGGCAGTTGCGTCCAAATCCGCTGATCGCCACATGCAGAGGATTATGGGCCGTTGCCCGTATTTTGCCAGTTTCATACGGAGGCCGTTCGGCGTAACGCTTTGGGGTGCAGTCACTTGCGATCCAGCCACCACCTGTGGTCTCGCCGGATTACCGGAGCCAGGAACCAGCCTGGGTTGCGTACCCTGGCTGCATCCCGCCGAGCATGCTATCGCCAGGCCGATCGCTGCGCAAACAGCGAGACCCTTATTATCGGACCTCCGGTCCCGATCTGAAATGCATACGCTATGGCTATGCATGGCAGGTTCGCTCCCAAACTCTGCCCTGCCACTATAGAGTGAAGTTCGCGTTTTGCCATGCCCGATGTCTAACTGCAGGATCAACAAGTGCATCCAGCCTTCACTGGCGGCGACAACTGCAGCCTCGCCGCGGAGATGCGGAGAGCAGGACCTTCCGGCGTGAAGCGTCGGTCGCTTACGGCACGGACGTACATGGGACCAACGTATGGAGCGGATTAGCCGCCAAGGTGTTTCGATATGACGATGCTTGATTACTCCGTCGCTGATGCCTTTACCGCATCGCGTTTTCTCGGCAATCCCGCGGGGGTTGTGCCCGCTGGCGACGGTCTGTCCGACGAGCAGATGCAGCGAATCGCCTCGGAGATCCATCTGAGCGAGACGGCCTTTGTTCTGGCGCCGACAGTAGACGATGCCGATATTCGCATCCGCTGGTTCACCCCGCAGACGGAGGTGAAGATGTGCGGACATGCCACTCTGGCAACAGCGCATATTCTGCGGGAAACCGGGCGGTGGTCTGACGCGTCTGGCAGCCTCCGAATCGAAACGGCTTCCGGCGTGCTGGCGGTCGAGCTCGATCCGTCGCCGCCTCGTCCAATCCTCTGGTTGCATATGCCGGCGCCTCGCCTGGCGCGAGCGACGCTGGATCCTACGGCCTTCGCGGAGGCCTGCCGCGTCGACTTCCGCGACTTTGTCCCGCGTCTGCCATTGATGGTCAGCCAGGATCGGGACCTGATCGTGCCGGTCAAGGATCACCAGGCGTTGCAGGGAGCCCGGCCTGACTTCTCCCGGCTGGCGAAACTGTGCGAGCAGAACCATCTGCGCGGCGTCTGCCTGATGACGACGGCGGCGGTCAGCACCGCGGTCGGACTGCAGTCGCGATTCTTTGCCCCGTCGGTCGGTATTGACGAGGATCCTGTTACCGGCAGCGTTCACGGACCGCTCGGCTTATATCTATTGCTATATCATCTTGTATCGCTCAAAGACGGCGAGGCTATCGTCCAGTGCCTGCAGACGCCGGCGAACGGCCGGGTGGGAATGGTCCGCGTGTGGTTGTCGCAGGATGTCGACGGGCCGGTGCAGGCGGTAAAGGTCGGCGGGGAGTGCCTGACGACGTTACGCGGTCAGGTGACGCTGGACTGACCACAAATCGCCATGCGCAAGAGATACCTTACTCGACCCGCTCGCTGGAAGCCGCGGGCAGCGTAGCCGGGACCCTTACGGCCTGCTGGGTACTGGCGGCCTGCCCGGTGGCCGCTGGCGTACGGACGCGGTCACGACAGAGGCGATATGTACGATTTCCCTGCGTGAGTATCAGAAGGTCACCGGCCTGCTCTGCTCCATAATCGTATAATGTCGTCTGGGTCGCGCCCGTTGGCGAGAGGACGAGGTGTCCAGGGGCAAACCGGTACGTTCCCTCTATGTTTGTGATACGATGTTGCTGTTGGATGCGGGCCTCGAACCAGCCATCCGGCTGGAACGTTACCTGCCGGATCCGGGCAATTTCCGGAGGAAGCTCCACCGGTTCGACGGATCGCCATTGGCCGGCGATGACTCCATTGCAGCCACAGATGCACGCCAGCAGCAGACACGTGCCGAAACCGTATGCCATCGTTCTTGCCATCCCCATGGTACCTCCGCATGCTTCACGCCCAACACCGTGCGACGCAGCAAGTATCGGAGCGAGTTGTGCGGCTGTCAAACACGTCCGGCATTCGCAGCGAGTAGAGGGACCACTCCAATTCAGGTCTGTCGGCGCGATTGTATGTGCAGGTGATGCTGCCGTACCTGCCGGGACTCACAATTATGCTAACCATAGATGGTTTGCATGCCGCACTCCCAGGACTCGCGTCCTGGGCCAGCTTCTGCCGCCCTGGCGGGGCTGCGGCTACGTATCCGCGCCGTTGTTTTCCTTGCCGAAGCTGAATGCGGAAGGACAGTGCCTGGCGAGCGTACACTCGCCGCATTTTGGCTTTCTTGCTGTGCAGACAAGCCGACCATGCCAGATCACGGCGTGGGCGAAGAAGGTCCAGTCTTTACAGGGCACGAGTTCGAGGAGGTCCTGCTCGATGCGCGGCGCATCCTTGACGCTTCGGCCGGTCCAGGTCAGGCCGAGCCGCCAGCTCACCCGGCCTACATGCGTGTCGACGGCGATGCCCTCGTTCTTGCCATAGGCGGTCCCCAGAACGACGTTGGCTGTCTTGCGCGCCACGCCGGGCAGGGTGAGCATGTCGTCCATATTCTGCGGCACTTTTCCACTGAACTCCTCGACGATCAGGCGACAGGCGCCCTGAATGCTCCTGGTCTTCTGACGGAAGAAGCCTGTGGACTTCACGAGCGATTCCAGCTCGGCTGTCTCGGCGTTGGCGAAGTCAGCGGCGGTCCTGTACCTGGCGAAGAGGGTCGGTGTAACCTTGTTGACCATCTCATCGGTTGACTGAGCGGACAGGATCGTCGCTACGAGCAACTGCAATGGAGTGGAATAATCCAGGGCCGTCGTTGCGTCAGGATAGGCCTTCTTCAGCAGCACGAGGATCTTGCCGGCGCGTTTGCCTTTTTCCTTTGTCGACTCATCCTGCAACGGGGGAACGTCCTTTTTGCCTGCACCCTTTGACCCGACAGCCTTCCTTGTGACCTTCTTCCTGGCCGGCATATTTGCTTCACTCCTTTACAGGGACGCATTGGTATGGGTTGCAGCGAGTTTGCTAATGCTAGTCGCCTGGCCATATGGCATCAAGGCGCGTGCAGGCTGGCAAATGGGAACGCAAGGCAAAGCATGATGGCCGGCGTTCTCACGAAAGATGAACGTTGCGTCATCAGCCTGCAGGCTGAGATTTGCCCGGACGTTTGACAGCTATTGAGAAGCCGTTGCCGATCGGTACGGTTACGCTGAAGAAGTCCTCTCGCCCGCGAAGGTTCTCCAGGAAACCCGCGAAGGCGTGGGCGTGAGAGATGGCGTTGTCGGAGATGAAGGCCGCACCCGGCGCCATCTTGTCCGTCAGAAGGTCGAAGTATCTTTGGCTGCCCTGTTTGTCGGCGTCATTGAGGACAAAGTCGAACGGGCCGGCCAGATCCGTGATGATCTCACCGGCATCACCGGTGACGACCTCGATCGTCGTCGTCAACTGCGCCTCCTGGAAATGCGTCAGGGCGACCCGACTCTTTCTCGGCTCGACGTCAATTGTGATCAGCCCGCCGTTGTTTTCGCGAAGGGCCGAACCGATCCACAGCCCGCTCCAGCCGTAACTGGTGCCGATCTCAAGCCCCCGCTTGGCGCCCGTGGCAAGGATCCATGCATGCAGGAATTCCGCGGCGGTCAGCGGCAAGGCCCAGGCGTCGGCCTTGTCGGCTATGAACGTCCTTACCTTCTCGATCGTTTCGCGAACATGTTCATCGAGCATCTACGGGCTCCTCACAAGGTTGCGCACGGTAACACACAAGGATAGGCCCGCAGACGGCGAAAAGTCGCGGTGATGCCTGTCAGCTCCGAACCGGCGGTCCTCCAGTAAACGGAAGCCCTCAGCGCCTCCACGGATCTTCCATCCGCAAAACGGCGCCAGCGTGTCCACCGCCAAACGCTGACCGGTCCCTCTAAGGTCCGACGGTTCTAATCGTGCGGCGTCAGTGTGGATGGCCGCAGGAGGCGCCATCGTCCCTGGTCCCGAGGACCTGCGGCGGGGGCTCGGTCTGGTTTCGGATCGTGACCTGACCCGCCAGGGTCTCTACGAATCCGCGAAGGGCCTGGCGTGTTACCTCATCAGCATGCTCGAAGACGATCAGGGGCGTACCGTCGTCGCCGCTGGCACGGATGTTCATATTGATCGGCATGCCGCCGAGGAAGGGCACGCCGAGGTCGCTGGCCGCCTGTTTCGCGCCGCCATGGCCGAATATCTCATGCCGCTCGCTGCACTTGGGGCAGACGAAGTAGGACATGTTCTCAACGATGCCGAGGATACTGACGCCCATCTGCTGGTACATCCGCAGTGCCCGAATCGCATCCGCCAGGGCGATGTCCTGCGGCGTGCAAACGATGACGGCGCCCGTGATCGGGATCGACTGGGCAAGGCTCAGGGGTACATCGCCGGTGCCGGGCGGCAGGTCGACAACCAAATAGTCCAGTTCCCCCCAGTCGACCTGCTGGAGGAACTGCTGCAGAACATTGTGGATCATCGGACCGCGCCAGATGATCGGCCGACCCGGCTCGACCAGCAGGCCCATGCTGATGACCTTGATGCCAGCGGGCCCTTCGACGGGCTCGACCTTGTCGCCCTGCATCATCGGCTGGACATCCTCGATGCCGAGCATCTTGGGGATGCTGGGACCATAGACGTCGGCATCCAGCAGGCCGACCTTGGCGCCGGCCCTGGCCAGACCGATGGCTGCCAGTACCGCTATCGTGCTTTTGCCGACACCGCCCTTGCCGGCGCCGATCGCAACGACGTTCTTGACCCCCGGCAGCTCGACCGAGGGGGCAGGCGCGCCCCGGACCTGGGCCGCCATCTCTACCTGGACGGCTTCGACGCCGGGGACCGAGCTGAACGGCCCGCTCGACGTCCTCCTTGATCATGTTGCGAAGGGGGCAGGCCGGCGTCGTCAGTTCGACGACCACATGTACCTGGTTTTCAACGACTTGCAGATCCTTGATCATCCCGAGGGAGACGAGATCCTGTTGCAGCTCGGGATCCTGCACAGTCTTAAGGGCCTCAAGGACTTGGTCTTTCGTCGGTGCGGACATCTCGATACTCCGGTTATCGGACTGCCTTTGCCTATAATTTCGTAAGTTCAGTAATATAGTACGTTTCAGGTGCGGTTTCCAGTCTGACCCATTGGTGTCGTGTTTTCCGCGTCAGCCCAGCAGGTTTGCTGGCAATGGAGGCCGCGCGGGTTTATATTGGCAGGTTGCAGAGTTGGGCCAGATTCGCAGGTTCTTATCGTGAGCGGCAACAGGTGCCTATGAGTTCTTCATTGAGCCAGGGCGGGATCGAAGCCAAGTACATACGGATTCGTGGTGCCAGGGAGCACAACCTCAAGGGTGTCGACATCGACATCCCGCGGGAGCGGCTCGTCGTGATTACCGGCCTTTCCGGCTCCGGCAAGTCGAGCCTGGCATTCGACACGATCTATGCCGAAGGCCAACGCAAGTACGTCGAGAGTCTTTCCGCCTATGCCCGTCAGTTCCTCGAACAGATCGCCAAGCCGCACGTCGAGCACATCGAGGGGCTGCCGCCTACACTGGCGATCGAACAGCGAAGCGGCCTGGCCAATCCCCGCTCGACGGTCGCTACGACCACGGAGATCTACGATTACCTTCGGCTGCTCTTCGCGCGGACCGGCACGCCGTACTGTCACCGGTGCGGCCGGGCGATCACGCAGCAGACCGTCCAGCAGATGGTCGATGCGATCCTTTCCTGGCCGGCCGACACGCGATTCATGGTGCTGGCGCCGCTTGTCCGCGGCAAGAAGGGCGAGCACAAGGACGTGCTGACCCGCGTGCAGCGGGAAGGGTTCGTCCGCGTGCGGATCAATGGCGACATCTATGACGTCAAGAACCCGCCGACGATCGACAAAAAGACCCGGCACACGATCGAGGCCGTCGTGGATCGTCTGACGGTCAAGCCGGAAGTCCGCCCTCGCCTGGCGGACAGCCTGGAGACGGCGCTGCGGCTGACCGACGGCCTGGTCGTCATCACACGGCAGGAGCCCGGAGCCGAGCCCGGCACGTGGGCAGACGAGGTCTTCAGCGAGAAATACGCCTGCCCCCAGTGCGGGATCAGCCTGGCGGAGCTCGAGCCGCGGATCTTCAGTTTCAACTCGCCTTACGGCGCGTGCCCGGCGTGCGGCGGACTGGGCATCATCCTGGAATTCGATCCGGAGCTGCTCGTACCGGACCCGTCGCTGTCGCTGGCAGCCGGTGCGATCGACGCCTGGCGCCGTGGCGGAAAGCGGATGAATATTTTCTATAACAAGCTTATCCGCCAGTTCTGCCACGACTTCGACGTGTCGCCCGATACGCCATTCGAGCAGCTGCCCGAGCGTATCCGTCAACTCCTGATGCACGGGACGACTTCGGAGGATGCCAACACCTACGGCGCGGCGTTTGAAGGCGTCATCCCAAACCTACAGCGGCGCTGGTCGAAGACCGACAGCGAATACGTCAAGGCGCGGCTGCATGCGTATCTGTCCGAGCAGCGCTGCCGCAAGTGCAAGGGGGCGCCGCCTGCAGCCGGAGGCGCTGGCTGTCCGCGTCGGTGACAATAACATTCACGACGTCGTACAGATGACGATCGAAGCGTCATATCAGTTCTTTAAGACGCTTTCGCTGGGGGGAGAAGCGGCGACGATCGCCGAGCAGATTCTCAAGGAGATCAAGCAGCGCCTTGGCTTCCTGGTCGATGTCGGGCTCGGGTACCTGACCCTGGATCGGGCGAGCGCGACGCTTTCCGGCGGCGAGGCGCAGCGGATCCGGCTGGCAACGCAGGTCGGCAGCGGCCTGGTCGGGGTCTGTTATGTTCTTGACGAACCGACGATCGGACTGCATCCGCGAGACAACGAGAAACTCATCGGCACGCTGCGGCGCCTGGCCGACATGGGCAACAGCGTGCTCGTTGTCGAGCACGACGAGGAGGCGATCCGCGCGGCGGACTATGTCATCGACATGGGGCCGGGACCCGGCGCGCACGGCGGCGAGGTCGTCGCGCACGGAACGCTCGATCAGTTGATGCGGTCCGGCAAGTCCATTACGGCCAAGTATCTGTCGGGACAATGTACGATCCCCGTGCCGATGCGGCGCCGGCAGGTCGATTCGAAATATCACATCCAGCTCGACCGGCTGCCGCGAGCACAATCTCAAGGACATCACCGCGCGGTTCCCTCTGGGCGCGTTCGTTTGTGTGACGGGTGTCTCCGGCAGCGGCAAGAGCACGCTGGTCAGTCAGACGCTGCTCAATGCCCTCAAGCGAAGGCTCTACGGAAGCAAGGACAAACCGGGCGCGCATGACACGATGAGCGGTACCGACAGCATCGACAAGGTCATCGAGATCGACCAGAGCCCGATCGGCCGGACGCCGCGTTCCAACCCGTCGACCTACACCGGCGTCTTCGACCTGATCCGCCAGCTCTACGCCAGGACCCGCGAAGCGAAGATCCGCGGGTACAACGCCGGCCGGTTCAGCTTTAATGTAAAGGGCGGTCGGTGCGAGGCGTGCCAGGGACAAGGCGTCAAACGGATCGAGATGCATTTCCTGCCGGATGTCTTCGTGGTGTGCGAACAGTGTCACGGCACGCGATACAGCAGGGAGACGCTGGAGGTCCGCTACAAGGGCAAGAGCATCGCTGACGTCCTGGACATGCGCGTCGAGGAGGCGCACCAGTTCTTCGGCAATTTCGCCAAGATCAAGCAGCTGCTCAAGGCGCTGATGGAGGTGGGGCTGGGATACATGACGCTCGGTCAGCCGTCGACAACGTTGTCAGGCGGCGAGGCGCAGCGTGTGAAGCTGGCGGCGGAGCTCGGCAAGACGGCTACCGGTCACACGGTGTACATCCTGGACGAACCGACGACCGGGTTGCACTTCGCCGACATCCAGAACCTGCTGGCTGTGCTGGCCCGGCTGGCGGAGATGGGCAATACCGTCATCGTCATCGAGCACAACCTCGACGTGATCAAGACGGTCGACTGGATCCTGGACCTGGGGCCCGAGGGTGGCGAGAACGGCGGCCGGATCGTTGCCGAAGGTACCCCGGAACAGATCGCGGCGAATCCCGACAGCTATACCGGAATGTTCCTCCGGCCCAAACTCCAGGTGGCGGCGACGGGGTGAGGAACCACATCTCATAAGCACAGTTCCCTCATTACTGCTTTGCGGAGTCGGTAATCGCCTGTGTTGAGTTCCCTGTTTTCGGCCAGTAATATCGCCCGTTTCGGGTATGGCATGATGGCCGGGCGAGCTGGTTCAGGATCTGCGGATGCCGCCAATATGCGCGACGCAATCTCTTTAAAGACAAGATGAAGCTGGGAATGGCCCTGGTGGGCATCATCTTCTCAGTGGAACTGGTGACCCTCGACCTGGGGCTGCTGCTGGGGGCGATGCGCAATTGCAGCGGGCTGATCGACCATGCCGGGGCGGATGTGTGGGTCATGCAGGAGAGCACACGCAACCTCGACCTCTGCGACGTGATGAACGACCGGCGATACTACGAAGTCATGTCGACACCGGGTATCGCCTGGGCGGAACGAATGATCGTGCAGTTCTCGATGTGGAAGCTCCCCGATGGCCGGCAGGAGAACATTACGATCGTCGGCCTCGAGCCGCATTCCCGGCTGAACCTGCCGTGGAAAATGGCGATCGGCAAGCGCAGCAGCATCTGGTGGATGGACGGAGTGATCATCGACCAGCGCGAGCGATCGAGATTCGGATATGACGGCCGACTGCTCGATTTGAATGACCTGACCGAGATCTACGGCCACAAGGCTCGGGTGGCAGGGTTCTGCCAGGGGGTGGGGAGCTTCACGACGTCGCCGTACGTGTTTACTTCCTACAAGAATGCCCTTGACTACTGCATGATGACGCAGCGGCAGACGAAGTACGTGGTCTTGAAGGCCAAACCCGGCATCACAGCGGAGGAATTGCGCGACCGCGTCCGCGGCAGGGTACACGGCGTTGACGTGTACACCTCCGCTGAGTTCTCGTTCAAGACGCGGTGGTTCTGGATGTACGGGACCGGAATGGGGCTGGGGATCCTCTTTGGGGCGTTTCTCGGCCTGCTGGTCGGTGTGGTGATCGTTGGGCAGACGATGTATTCGGCTACCGTCGAGCGGCTTGGCGAGTATGGTACGCTCAAGGCGATCGGCATGAGCAATCTCCAACTGGCGGGCATCATCGTCCGGCAGGCCTTGTTCGCGGGGCTGCTGGGATATGTGCTGGCCAGCGGGCTGGCGTATTGGCTCGGGGCGAAGCTGCCGGCGATCAACGTGCCGGTGGTGGTGCCACCCGTCCTGATCGCGGCGATGTTCCTGGTGACCGTGGCGATCTGTATTAGTGCGAGCGTCACGAGTGTGCTGCGCGTGTTCCGGCTGGAGCCGGCGATTGTATTCCGGAGTTAACGGAGGCCGTGCCCATGAATAATGATATTGTCATGGCGGTCCAAGGCCTTCACAAGAGTTACACCGAAGGCGGCCGGTCGCTGGAGGTGCTGCATGGCATCAATCTTGAGGTTGCGCGGGGGGATTTGACGCTGCTGATGGGGCCGAGCGGCTCCGGCAAGACGACTCTGCTGACGATTATGGGACTGTTGCTCCGCCCGACCTCCGGGCGCGTAATGCTTCTCGGTAAGGATGTTACCGGACTTAGCGAATCTCGCTTACCAACGTTGCGGCGGGATCATCTTGGGTTCATTTTTCAGGGGTTCAATCTGCTCAGTGCGCTGAACGCGGCGGAGAACGTTGAGGTGATGCTTTCTTTGCAGAAATTTCGGCGCGGAGCGGCGCGGCGCCGATCTCGGGAGCTATTGGAGATGGTCGGGCTCGGGGATCGGTGGGACCATCTACCCGAAGAACTGAGCGGCGGCGAGAAGCAGCGGGTGGCGGTGGCGCGGGCGCTGGCGAGTCCGGCGGAGCTGATTCTGGCGGATGAGCCTACCGGTAATCTGGACTCCAAAACGTCGGCGCAGGTCGTGGATATTCTGCGTCACCTTACACACCGGGAGAACCGGGCGGTGCTGGTGGTGACGCATGACCCGGGGCTGCGCAGCCTGGCGGACCGGATCGTGTACATGCGCGACGGGAAACTGGTCGATGCGCCGGAGGTGCTGGAGGGGTCTGCGGCGGGGGCGGCTGGCGAATAGTCGGTGCGACTGGTATCGGCTATCATGCCGGGCCGACAAGGAGAGATGGCGTGAAGCGTATGTCAATCCTGCTAATAGCCGTGCTTGCGGTCGGGTGGTTCGGGTATACCCGGCTGATCGGCGGGTTGCCGACGACCGAGCCGGCGAGCACGGAGCCGCCGGCTGCGTGGCCTAGCGACGACCCGGACGTGGTGTTCAGCGCGCCGGGGTGACCGAGCCGTCATCGCGGACGATCCAGATCTTCAGCGAGCTACCCGGTACGATCGGCAAGATGTACGTCAAGGCGGGGGATCGGCTGAAGGTGGGGCAGCTGCTGTTCGAGCTGGTTAATGATACGCAGCTGGCTGATGTTCATCGGTGCGATGCGGTGGTGGCGCGGGCCCGGGCTGACCTGGCCAAGCTCAAGAGCTGGGACCGGGCGGAGGACCGCGCGATCGCCCGGGGGCAGTGGGATGAGGCGAAGGCGGACCTCGGTCGGGCGAAGGAAGAGCTTCGGCGGGTGGAGTCGCTGATCAAGCGGTCGGCGGCCAGCGAGAAGGAACTGGCGGATCGAAAGAACGACGTGGCGGTGGCGGAGGCCCGGGCGGCGGTGGCCAAGGCGCGGTACCAGCGGTCGACCGACGGGCCGCAGCCGGAAGAGGTCGCCCAGGCGGAGGCGGCGGTGGCCGAGGCCGAGGCGCAGCTCGAAGTCGCCAAGGCGACGTTCGAGAAGACGCGGATTCGCAGCCCGATCGATGGCATCGTGATCTACCGGTTTCGGGAGGTGGGCGAATCGGTGTTTCCCAACGTGCCGGCGCCGGTGGTGTCGATCGGCAATCGCGACGTGCTGAACATTCGGGCGGATGTCGACGAGATGGACCTGGGTAAGGTGAAGGTCGGTCAGCGGGTGTTCGCAACGTGCGATGCGTTTGGCAACAGGCGGTTTTATGGGACTGTCGTGCAGATTGCCCAGACGCTGGGGCGGAAGAATTTCCGGACCGACCGGCCGACCGAGCGGGCGGACACCAAGATTCTCGAGGTGGTCTGCGCCTCGATGACGGGAAGGATCTGCCGGTGGAGTTGCAGATGGCGGTGTGGTTTCTGCGCGACGGGGCGACCAGCCAGCCAGGCAAGGGTGTCTCGCGTAGCGAGGCTAGCGGTGTAGCGGGCAGCCGCAGTGATGCAGGCAGTGAGGAAGGACGATGACAGAGCAGCAATCAGCCGAACCCCGGCTCAAGGTGGTGGTCAATCACGAGGAGCAGTATTCGATCTGGCCGGCCGAGCGTGAGAACGCCAAGGGCTGGCGTGACGCCGGCAAGGAAGGGACTCGGGAGGAGTGCCTTGCATATATAAAGGAAGTGTGGACGGACATGCGGCCGCTTAGCCTTCGCAAGCAGATGGCTCAAGGCGAGCGAGGGGCCTGATGGGGGACGTGCGGTCAGTTTCGCGGCCGGCTGTGCGGTGGGTTTCGTGTCCGCGGCCCGACGGTGCGGCGGCGGTGCGGCTGTTCTGTCTGCCGTATGCGGGGGCGGGCGGGTCGATCTTTCGTCGGTGGCCGGAGCGGCTGACGGGGGTGGCGGAGGTTTGTCCGATCCTGCTGCCTGGGCGGGAGGCGCGGTATCACGAGACGGCATACACCCGGATGGAGCCGCTGGTTGGGGCGATCGTCCAGGGGATCGCGCAGCATCTTGACCGGCCGTTCGCCTTCTATGGGCACAGCATGGGGGCGCTGATCGGTTTTGAGGTGTGCCGGCGGCTGGAACGGGATTGCGGGGTTCGGCCGGTGTGCGTTTTCATTTCGGCCGCGCGGCCGCCGCATGCCCGGTGGTCTGAAGAGTCGGTTCATCATCTGCCGGACGGGGAGTTTCTGGATCGGCTGCACAATCGGTATCATGCGATTCCGGATGCGGTGCGGGACAACCCGGAGCTGGCGTCGGTGGTGCTGCCGGCGCTGCGGGCGGATTTTGAACTGCTGGAGACGTATACGCCGCTGGCCAGCACCGCGCTGGGGTGCGACATGGTGGCTTACGCCGGGCGGGGGGATGATACGGTCCGCCTTTGCGAGATGGACGAGTGGCGGCGGTATGCCGGCGGGCGGTTCCGGCGGTGCGTCTTTGACGGGGATCATTTTTTTGTTCGCAGTCGTGAGGGGGAGGTTGTGGCGGATCTGGCGGGGGAGATTCGGCGACGAGGGGCCCTTGCTGGCTGACTTCAGTTTTGGCGCATGCATGAGTTTTGAGATGCGCATGGGTTGGATCTTAGACCCGGCGATTATCCTCGCCATTCGTTACCAAGAAACGAGCCCCCCGTTGGCCCCCTCGTCAAGGACGACATAGGGCTTCGGGTGATTCTGGGAAGGT
Source organism: uncultured Planctomycetota bacterium (assembly GCA_963787325.1). Taxonomy (GTDB): domain Bacteria; phylum Planctomycetota; class Phycisphaerae; order UBA1845; family JANYLN01; genus CAWBCK01. Next base: position 1,255,494 of record CAWBCK010000005.1, on the reverse strand, counting down.
TGTATGACCGGACGGCCGTGATATACTGTCTTGGCGCCTGGGTCAGGCGACTCGCCAAGCGGAACAGGATAGTGTGGAGCAAGGACAGTTGCCCGCCGCAGCACGGCATGTGCTGAGCCTGCCACTGGCCGGCGAGGTGCGTCTTGAAGGCGCTGCGTCAATAGCCCCCCTGCTTGTGGGTACGTGGCCTTCTGGGGCCCTTATGCACTGATGAGAATCTCCGAGTTAGGTCGTGCCGCCAAATCCAGTACGTAGTCGTTTGTGGCTAACGGACAAGATTGTAGCCGCCGCAGGGAACATAGGTTCTGAGAATGAAACAGTATCTTGACCTACTGAGATTTACCTTTGACCGGGGCGAAGAGAAGGCTTCCCGGGGGGTGCTCCTAAGCACGGGAACAAAGCCTCGCACAAGGAGCATTTTTGGATACCAGTGCCGCTTCGACCTGACCAAGGGATTCCCACTTGTCACAACCAAGGCCATGCCTTTCCGGCAAATCGTGGTCGAACTCCTTTGGTTTCTCAGCGGCTCGACAAACGTCGAGTATTTGCACCGACACGGGGTGAGGATATGGGACCAATGGGCTGACCACAACGGTGACCTCGGACCCATCTACGGCAAACAATGGCGGGCTTGGGAGGCGCTTGACGGAACGCGAGTGGACCAGGTCGCCGAATTGGTCAAAGGCATCGCCCAAGTCAAAGACGACCCTACGGCCCCGGCGGCAAGACGCCTCATCTTGACGGCCTGGAATCCGGTTGATCTGTCCAAGCACACGGCTCCGTCCGCGTGTCATACATTTTGCCAGTTCTACCTCAACAACGGGCGTCTAAGCTGTCAGCTCTACCAACGTTCCGCCGATTTGTTCTTGGGCGTGCCATGGAATATTGCATGCTACGCGCTTCTGACCCACTTGATCGCGAGGATCACTGGTCTGGAGCCTTTTGAGTTCATCCATACGTTTGGTGATGCCCACATCTATTACAACCACTTGGATCAGGTCGCCGAACAACTACAAAGAGAACCACTTTCTCTTCCGACGCTGGTAATTGACGGCAGTGTTACCAGCCTCATCGGCATTGAGCCGCAGCAGTTCACGCTAACGGACTATCATCACCACCCGCGACTGAAGGGTGAAGTAGCAGTGTAGGGGAGAGTATTGTGATCGTCACCGCCATTGCCGCGATTGACAAGATGGGCTTGATCGGGAGGAACGGCACACTGCCGTGGCGTCTTCCTCGCGATCTCCGACGCTTTCGCCAGTACACATTACATAAACCCGTTATCATGGGCCGGCGGACGTATCAGTCACTTAACGGTCCGCTCCGAGAACGCCCGAACATCATCCTGACGCACAACCCGTCCTTTTGTCCCGATAGATGTCAAGTGGCGCACTCGCTCGACGATGCTTGGGCTTTTGCCAGACAATACCTAGGCACTGCTGCTAATGCTGAAGCCATGATTATAGGCGGTGCGGACGTGTTTACGGAGACTGTGCCACTATGGGATCGACTGCTGCTTACCGTCGTAGAAGGCGAGTTCCAGGGTGACAGTTACTTTCCGTTGGATCGGGTGGCCGCGTTTCGCTGGACCAAAGTGCAACAAGAGTATTTTCCAGCGGATGACACGGCTTCTTACCCCCACTGGTTCCTGACCCTCGAACGGCAGCGAGTAGATCGCGATGCTTATCATGATTTCGATCTTGGGTTGTGGCTGAGGCTACAAGCTACTGGCGCGTGTAACACATAGCGGTCTACTTGTTGAGAGTGAGGTGGAGGCTCTGAGATGGTCGCGATCGGGGAACTCATCCAGGAAGTAGGGGGCGCGCTTTTTCGGGGGGAATGTGCCTATTTTATAGGTTCGGGCATCTCGGTCCCGTCAGGCCTTCCAGACTGGCTTGACCTGATGAAGCAGCTCGCGGCCCCTCTGGGGATAAGCGTAACGAACCAAGATTTTCTGCCGCTGATTTCGCAGTTTTGTGTAAACGCCGATCTGGGTAACCGTGGACCGTTGGTCCGCCGGCTCAAACGCATGCTGCGCCTGCTCCGAAGCCCAATCCCTACCTTGCGGAGATTAGTCGCACCAGCATTGCCACACTCTGGACTACTAATTACGACACACTGCTCGAGGATGCGTTGGCAACGTCTCGTTTGGCCGTCCGCGCAAACGACGCGGATCTTACGTCCGGCTCCCTCGATCATGACATCGAGATCATGAAGATCCATGGTTGCGTGAAACGCAGCCGCCCGAAGGAATTCGTCCTAACGCAACAGGATTATGAGGAATTCGAACAGCACAGGCCCGTTATGAGCCAACGTCTCAGGCATGACCTGATTCATAACTCGATTCTCTTCCTCGGCTACAGTTACCGGGATCCTAACATTACGACGGCGCTCGTCGCGGCGCGTTGCCTTTCACAGGGAGACACACAGGCGCACTTCCTAATCACAAAGAAAGAGACCGACCCCAGCAACATTACGCGACAAGACCTTTGGCTGAGCGACCTGCGACGCTCCGGCATTCGCGCGGCAACCATTAAAGAGTATGAAGACTTGACTGGCGTCTTGAATTCCCTGGCGTTAGCATCCCGAGGGAGCAGCATATTTATCACGGGGTCGCGCAGTGCGACTCCGCCGCTTGCAGACGAGCTGAGGGCGGCTCCTGGCAGCTGAGAAGAGCGTGGTGCTACTTGACGGTCAGTCAGAAGGCACGAGCCGTACGGCGGTTACTGCGTTCGGAACAGCGTGCCTTAAGGAGAGGGGCGATCTTCGCAAGCGCATCAAGTACTTTGCAAACCCGTTTGCGTTCAACTCGTGTTTAGCTGATGATCCCACACTTTATGGTACGTATAAGGAGTACCGGGAGCCCCTGTTCCGCGCGGCTCACGTTGTGATCGTATTTGATGGTGGGACGGGCACTCAAGCAGATATTGAAGTTGCGAGAGAAATGGGCTGTCACATTGTGCCTGTACCGGGCAAGACGGATGGACTTGCGGAGAAGCTACTGCAGGACACGGCCATCACGCAGGATCTGAGCCGGAGATACTTACAGCAGGTGGCGGCATCGGCCGTTGATGCCAAGGATGTCGTGGACTGCGTGAAGGACATTATTACTGGCAAGACTACTAGTATATGTCAAGCAATATAAAATCGAGGCGTGGTGGTGTCGCGATAGGTGTTGGATGTCCCACCAGGGTGATGGCTCTAACTGGGGTGAGGACTCCTAGAGATCTAACTCGCGAACTCAAGAAGATCGACTCTTTGACTGCCATGGACCTCGGACCCGATATCATTGCAGATCTGAGTATTGCCCCAAAGACGGCTCGCTTGTGGCGTCACGTGATCAAATCAGGATGCGCCTCATCGACGGTACCGATTTACTCTGTCGCGAGAAAGAGAGACCGGGTCGATGCCCGTGAACTGCTTGACGTAGCAGTAGCACAAATGGAGGCAGGTGTTGGGCTGCTAACGATTCACCCAACATCAACGCCGGAGTTGGTGTCTGCTGCCATGCGCAGGTTGACTCCGTGGACCTCCCGCGGCGGGGGAATTGTAATCGGCGACCAATGTGCAAAGAACAGACGCGACAATGTTTATGTGGAGATCCTCCCGCAACTTGTTGAGGCTGCTCGGGCCAATCAAGTGGTACTGAGTATCGGTGCGACATTCCGATCGTCGAACATATTTGATTCATTAGATGCCGTGCAACGGGCGGAGATTGAGGCCCAACTGCGCCTGGCCGCATCCATTAGTGCTGCTGGCGTGGGGGTTGTCATAGAATCGCCTGGCCACGCACGGCCTTCAGACATCCAGAAGTGCGCGAAGCTGTTAGCACGTGCAGGCGTTCCGATTATGCCACTGGGACCGATCCCAACTGATGCTGCAGTCGGCTATGACCACGTTGCAGCCGCGATTGGAGCCACGCTGATGGGGATGGCCGGAGCGGCCCACATCCTTGCGGCCGTGACACGGCAAGAGCATATGGGTGGCGTGCCCTCGCTTCGCTCAACCTTGGAGGCGGTGCGATGTGCTCGCGTAGCCGCCCACATTATCGATATTCACTGCAACAATGACACAGATAGCGACTCTCGCGTGGCGCGAGAGCGAGCGGTCCACGACACGTGCGTCGTCGGAAAGACGGCTTCTGGATGCAGTCGGTGCGCGAGTACCTGTCCTCTTCTTGGACGTGTCCAGGGGAAGCACGGAGACACCAGCGTATAGCTCTAAAGTGTGTGCACGTATGAAGGAGCAATGTTCGTTGGTCGTCGGGTATCCAGTGAATCGCGTGGCTCCCCCGGGGCCTGCGGCCGTCGTGGGGGACGGTTGTGCCGACGAACCAGCCGTGTGGATCGGTTGATGCAGTGGTCTGACATTGTGGAGGTGAGGTCACAACTGGTCAGCAAGCGGCCCTTCGCCGTGGGGCGCTGTGAGGGTTAATGATGAGAATAGAACTGCACGGAGGTCCCGCTGATGGGCTGCGGAGGGAGGCTCCGGATGATACAAGGGAAGTGTACCTGACGGATATCGGAGTATCCACAGAGGGAGGCCCCGATCCGTTTCGCGGCAAGTCGCTGGGCCGGATGACGTACAGTATTACGGACCAGGTCACGGACGATGGACGCGTGATATTCAAGTACGCGGGTTCTACGGGCGCTGCTAGCTAGTGGTGAATCGGCAATCGGGGTGTCCGGTTTTTCACATGCCCGGCGGGAACCAGATGCGGTTCGTTCAGCGGAGACGGTTGCTATGCGCATTGCACTTACAGGGGCTAATTCATCGGGAAAGACGAAGTTGCGGGAGGCCCTTCTGGGGCACCCTGAGTTCCGGAGGCAAGTCGGGCAAGCGGTGAATGTCGATGCGCGAGCACTAATGGCCCGATTAGGTTTCCGAGCTATGGATGATATGACCGGTAGTGAAGCACTGCTGTTTCAGCGCCGATACCTTAAAGAAAAGCGTAGGCTTGAGGAACCGCTCTCCTCCTTTGTAACTGACCGTTCAACTGTCGATACAGCGGCCTATTGGCTAGTCTGGGGTAAGGCAGACGTTTCCACCAACCAGAGCCGACGTTTTTTGGCGATCTGCCGATCACATGCTCAAGAATACGACGCTCATTTCTATCTGCCCTTTGGCCAGATCCCTTTTGCGGCTGATGGGTGCCGAGCCACAGATCTAGACTTACACCGAGATGTAGATATGAGTATACGAAGGCTACTGGTGGACTGGAGGCTGACGCACCTGAGAATGGCGACGGGGAATATGGAGTCACGTGTGGCAACCATACTTGCGTGGATGGCAGGTCGGCCATGATCTCTGCACCTGTTCGAATGAAGCGGGTCCCGAAAATCTCATCTGAGCGTGCACAGGGATCGTTGGGGGATGCGTGTGGACCAATTCAGGGCGGGCAGTATTCCGGGGGCACCGTACGCTTAAGTACTTAGGACGGCAGGGCCTTTCCCGGGACAGTGTATATATTTCTCGCCAAGGAACAGGGTGACCGTACCTTCCTGTGGGCACGGTTATTCAGTCGTCCCTAACGGGACTTTACGGCAATAGGAAAAAGCACCGAACAAAGGGGCGTGGTGGGCGGGGCTCCCAGCACTGAAGTGCTGGGCTACTATCAGAGGCTTTCCGGGGACAGTGTATGCCTCTCTCGCCAAAGAACCGGGGACCGTACACTTCACTACCATGAAGACAAAGAGGGGTTTGTACGTTGCTGGAAACCCAGGACTCGCGTCCTGGGCTATTTCCTTTCGTCCCTGACGGGACTTTGCGACGGCAACGCTTCATCACAACAGCAACACAGAACAACAAGAGCGTGCCGTGGGCGCGGGCTCCCAGCACTGATGTGCCCTGGCTGCTATCAAGCGGCCCTGACGGGACTTTGCGACGACAACAACAGCACAACAACACCGGGCGGCGTGGCATGGGCCTGCGCTGAATCGGTTTCACGACCTCGCACTGGCAGACAAGCTGCCAGTGGCACCCCGCGAGACCATATTGCTAGCCGGTGAAGGCGCACATAGTTGTGGGAGAATCATCAGACAAACCGGCAGGGATCCGCGAGGCAGCTTTGCCACTGACTGGAAACGCTATAGACTGTCGGCAGGCTTCTCATTGCTGATGCCGGCTGAGCCAATCAATGGAGTTCGGATCCGAGTGAGCTTCTATCCACCAACCAAGCCGCCGGCGTCTTCGGAATTCGCGGTGATCGTGGTTGCTGCGTCTGCGCTGCTAATCATCCTTGGGTTGATCGGTCTTGGCTTCAGCATCTATGCGGTACCGGGCAAGGCACCGGCTACTGCTGCAGCGGAACTGGCCCGTTGCTCCTGCTGGTTGCTGGGGGGCGGGGTGCTGATTGGTTTCTGTTACTGGTTGTATAGGCGACTGATGGATCAGCTTTTGCGCAACTCTTTTCGCGGACAGCATCACAACGCGCGAGGAGGAATCCCAATGCAAACCATCCTGCCAGGCTACATTCTTCAGCAAATACCGGGCTGGAGGCCCTGCTCGGCCCCCGTATCGTTCGGCCGGGTTCCTGACCGGTACTTCCGCGCCTGAACTGACGGACGGGCGCCAACGCCAACAGGTGGTCCTCCGACGAGCTGGCGCAGCGAGGCTTTTCAGCTCGAAAGGTACCTGTACAGCAACGTGCTGCCGCAGGCTGGCTGTCAGGACGCCGCGACTTTGGGCCGCCATCGAGCATGACGGATCGCAATGGCTCGTGTTGGAGGATCTGGGGACAGAGGTGGCTACGAGCGATCGGCTGGAGCACCGTGCGGCCTTTTTCAGGGCCCTGGGACAGCTTCACGGACACGCCATGCGGCTGGCACCGGAAACACTGGCGACGCCGCTGCTGTTCCAGTGGGATCAGGTCAACGTGCCTTTCGGCATCGAAAGAGTGCCGTTGCGCTCTGGCAGCAACTATTGTCCTCCACACAACATACTGATATGCAAGTGCCGGACTGGGCAGCCGACTTTGCCGATGTGCTGTTTCAAACTATGGGCAGGCACCCACGAACACTGCTACACGGTGACGCAGCCTTCGACAATGCCATAGTGCTCGAACAAGGCGTCGGATTGGTCGATTTCGAAATCGAGTCGGGTAGGGCCACCGGCTGTGGACCTGGGACGGGTCATGTCGCTGTCGGACTCGGCAGACGAGGTTACCGCGTACACCACCGGATTAGAGGCTGGCCCTCGGGGAAGAGTGAACATCCGGTATGGTTCAGGCCTGGGCGTACATCGGCGAGGCCTATGATTGCGTCCGCTGGATGTGCTACTACATCCGCGAACGACATCAACAACGACTCTGCCACAATGAGGCACTGAGGAAACACTATGCATCCCTGCGCGAACGACTCACCGAGCTCGTATTCGAACCGGCTTGCGTTTGTCCAGGCGCACCCTGCATGACCCTTACGCATTGCCATTTATTTGTACCTTCGCTTGTCCTTGGCACTTTCTATGAAGGTGGTCGACTGTCGGCTGAAACAGGGATTGGTGAAACGGCCATGGAAATGAGCAATGACTCACCACAACCGCGCGATCAGGCTCCATAGACAGCGAGTCTTCCGGGGACACCATCAATCCTGTTCGGCACTCAAATTGCATAACAGTAGGTGATTGAGCGCAAGGGCAAGGCATGGCCTTCGGGGCATAGGCTTGGACACATTGCAGCAGAGCGTCGTGAAGGTATCGCGGATCAGAAGGGCGCAGCGACAGCCGCGGCGGCGGTTCGTGTCGGGACCGGCCTGGCAGGCTCAGAGGATTGGTGTTGTCGCGTCCTGCCTCTGCAGTTTGCCGATGTGTCGAAGCAACTCTTCTTTGGTCGCCCATCCCGCAATATGCACGACCTTAAGGGTTGCGTTGATTGTGATTATGGGTAACACTATACAGACACGATGGACGCATCACGCGAGAGTGCCCATATGTATACACGGCGAAATGTGCAACCGACTCCTGGAAGACGACGCCGGATTCCTTGGCGCCTTCTCCTGATCGTTGGAGTCTATCGCTGCCATCCTCGCCTGGTGGTACCACGTCCCGAACCTGCCCTACCTGCCAATCACATCCTCATGGCAAGTAGAGGCAAAGAACTATTGGTCGTCTTGGGGGGCACCCCTGCATCTACTGGCGATACCGTGTTTCTGATCGGCCTGCTCACCTCCACGCTCAGCTCCGCGAGATCGTATGCCGAGTCGCTGGTCATCCGCCCGAGCAGGAAAAGTCTGACCGACAGATCCGGGATGATTGCATGGCACGCTGGTCACCCGCCAGATGGGCTTCTGAATCGTCGTCCGGCTGGCCGGTCGCGCTGGCCCAGAACTCCGGTCCATGGTTTTGCGCAAGCTGGCGCTTGTTACGGACAAACCATTTGACGTAATGCTTTGGCACGTCCCTGGCGATCCGCGGTCACACCGCTACATTAACGTTCGTATCATCGCTGCAGGAGGTGACCACGCCGTTGTAGAGGTATGGGATTACAGCATAGTCGACCACTGATGGACGCTATCCTGCAACGCCAGGTCTTCCGGGGACAGTCTTTCCGAATCTTCCTGCGGGCACGGTCATTCAGTCGTCCTTGACAGGACTTTACGGCAACAGCAAAAAGACAACAACAAGAGGCGCGTGTGGGCGGGACTCCCAGCACTGAAGTGCTGGGCTACTATCAGGCGTCCCTGACGGGACTTCAAAACCCTAGACGGAAAGAGAGGTGTGTACGTCCCTGCAAACCCAGGACTCGCGTCCTGGGCTGTTTTCTCTCGTCCCTGACGGGACTTTGCGAGGACAACAACAAGACAACAACACTGGGCGGCGTGGCAGGGGCCTGCACTGAAGCGATTTCACGACCTCGCACTGGCAGACAAGTCTGCCAGTGGCACCCAGAAGAAGGACGTCTTGAAATCAGTATCAGTCAATCACACGACCTTTGAGCCAGAGATCCGTCGATGGATCACTGGGAATGTGCGATGAACGACCATGGCCCTGCTTCGCAGGGCCATGCCACCCTGAACATCGACTGTTCTTCACGGTGGGTCTGGCTTTATGGCGCTCTCAGAGAACCCGGAGGTCAGTGGGTGCGGATGACTTCCACTTTGGCGCGGGAGCGGATTTCGTACAGGTCGGCGCGGCGGTCGATCAGGGGGGTCACGGCTCCGAGTTCCCGCTGCTGGGCAAGGTCCGCGAGGTTCAGATCCGCTATCACCACGGTCTCGGTGTTTGGATCCGCCTCGGCGAGGACCCCATCGGCCGGAAATGCGAAATCACTTGGGGTGAGCACGGCCGCCTGGCCGTAGTTGATCAGGAAGCTCTTTACCTGGGGGAGGTTGCCGATGTTGCCGGACATCACCACGTAGATCATGTTCTCCACGGCCCGGGCATGGGCACAATACCGCACCCGCATGTAGGACTTTCGTTCGTCCGTGCTGAAGGGCACAAACAGGATCTCGACGCCGGCCAGGGTCAGAAGCCGGATGATCTCGGGGAATTCCACGTCGTAACAGATCTGGATGGCGATCCGCGCGAGCCCCGTGTCGAAGACTCGAATGCCGCTGCCGGGCACAATGCCCCAGTTCAGACGCTCTCCGGGGGTAACGTGCAGCTTGTCCTGGGTGTAGACCTCGCCCGATGGCGTGAAGAGGTGTGCCGTGTTCATCAGGCCGTCGTCCGTTCGAACGGGCTGAGACCCTGCGATGATGAACAGACCCGTTTCCTTTGCCCGGCTGCGGAAGAAGGCGACGTAGCGATGCGTGTAGTCCGCCAGCTGCTCCACCGCCTGTCGCGTCTCCAACTTGGGCGACATGGCGGAAAACAGCTCGCCGTGAACAGCTCGGGCAACAGGAGGAAATGGGCGTGGTACTCGTCAGCGGTCTGGATGAAGAAGTCGGCCTGCGTCTCGAGTTCTTCGATGCAGCCGATCTTGCGCATTCGATACTGGGCGGCGCAGACCCGCACCTTGCGCACCGGGGTGCGGATGGGCGCGGCGGCGATCCGGCGGCGATGTTCGTTGAACTTCGGGTTGGGCATCTCGAGGAACGTGGCGTAATTGAGAGACTTCTCGTCCGCGAGATAGTCCATGTGAATGCCGCGAACCTCATACCCGGCCTTCAGGTGCGCACAAAGTGCCATATCCTTGATCTTGCCTGCCTGTACCTCCCGGACATATTCCTCGGGGCTGATGCGCCCGGCGTGTGCCGCGTATCCTGGAATCCTGCCGCCGGCCACCATGCGTCTGAGATTGAACCTCGTGAGCAACCTCCTGCGTCCGGCGTAGAGTTTGCCGGCGATACCCAGCCCGCGAAAATCCGGATGCACCGCGATATCCGCGCCGTAGAGGGTGTCGCCAGACGGGGTATGCGTACTGAAGGTGCCAAGGCCGGTGATCTCGGCGTAGGAGTACCAGGGGGATTCGTCGTCGATCTGCACGATCAGGGAGGTGGCGTATCCCACGATGCGACCGTCGATTTCCGCGAGGAGCTGGCCTTCAGGGAATGCACTGAACTGGTACTCGTAGTTGCGAGCGTCGCACAGGTCCTTGCGTTGAAAACCGGGATAGGCGGCCTGCTGCACTTTCACGATTGACGGGATGTCCGCTTTGGTCCACCGCCGAATCGTGACCTTGTTCGTCCTGGTGTCGGTTTTCTTTTTGGGCTCCATGAGGGTGATTATGCGGCGGTCGGCCTGTCCGGTCCACTTCAGCCTGTGCCGGCTGCGCTCTCAAGTATGAAGCGCCGCCGGGGAAGTGGCGAGGAGAGGGCTGTCCCTGGGTCATCTGCCAGGCGATGGTACGAAGAGCAACTCAACTCCATGTTCCTGCCTATCATGCGGTTCGAATGCTTGCCGGGGCAGGATGGCTACCCTTTTCCGGGGGCTCGCCGCTACGTGGCAGGCAATGCGGCGCGGGCCCGATGGGTGCAGCGGGCTGTCGCGGCGACAGCGCCGACAGAGCGACCTGCCTGGCAGCCTGGCCTGAGACCCGGCCGCGGAACTGGGCGGCCACGACCCCGGCTGACGCTCGGGGCTTTAACTGCAACAACCACGGCAACCGCAACGGCACTGCTGCAACAGCAGCGGCTACCGCATCATTCTCTGCCGGCTACTGCGCGGGTTGGCTGGCGGGGGCCTGGCAGACGTAGGGGATCTGCTCGGCTTCGTCTAGCTTGGAGGCGAGGCGGTCTACGTAGAGGGTGCCGTGCTCGTTGAAGTCCGCCTGGAAGAGGGTTGTCATGAGGTCACCCGTCGTCGAGCGGATGTAGCTCGGGTCGCCGGGCATGAGATACGCATAATACTGGCCGTCGTAGAGGATCACCTCCGGGCCGAAGTGGTCGAGCACTTCCGTGCCGGTGAAGCCGTTGGGCGGCAGGTGCGGCACGGGGTCCTTGCGATTGACGAACCGCAGGAGCGGGACATCGGTGAATTCGGCGGCGCCGGCTGCGTCGGTGAACTTCGGCTGGCCGAAGGTCACGACCCGGTCGATCTTGTAGCCGTCGATGATGAGGTACTTGGCGAGCAAGACGGCCATCGCGCCGCCGAGGGAATAGCCGGCGACCGTGGTGCTGTAGTCGGGACTGAGGCGGGGCAGGGCATCGTCGAGGACGGTCAGGGCGGCGTTGCTGAAGCCGCGATGGACGCGGGCGCCGATGTCCGGGTCGTCGATCATCGCCAGGTCGAGGTTAAAGGACCAGAGCGTGGTGGAATTGGTGCCGGACAGGTAGATCGTCTGAGTCGCGGTGGCATCATCCTTGATGAACATATACCGGCTGGGGGAGGTGTCGCCGGCGAAGGTGGTACTGGTCACGACTACTGTGTTATTATCGGTCTTATACTGAGCCTTGAGTTGGTCGTCGGGGATCTGCTCGGTCATGGAGACGTCGAAGAGGGTCTTGGCCAGCGTGTGGGCGGCGGCGAAGTCGACGGTGGGCGCCTTGGTGGTGATGACCAGATCCGGCAGGCAGAGGCAGCCTGCCAGCGAGCCGGCGGCAAGCAGGGCGGCCAACATCCACGTCCGTCTGACTGTAGTGGTTATTCTCACTATCGTGCCTCCGCTTTTCTCTGCCGGCCGGCAGCGGCCCATAGATACGATCTACGTTTGGACCTGGCGGAGCCAACCCCGACTGACGGCTGGGGCGTGCCTTTGGACACGTTGCCCCGCCAGGTTCTACTGGAATCTTTGGTGTACTTGCTTTCCTGTGTATCGGTATTGCACCGGCGCAAGTGCACTTTTGCGGCAAGTCGGACGATGAACAGGGAAAACGATCTATCCCATGCTGGAGGTATCGCAATGGCACGGCCGTATATGAGAGCGAAGCTGTCGATCGGACTGAGCGTGGCTATCCTGCTTTCGCTGGGCGGCTGCCCTTCGGCGACGAAGACTTCGCTGCCGGACCTGGCAGGGCGGCAGGTGAAGGTGGCGGTCATGAACGACTATCCTCCGTTCAATTACATCGACGCGGATACCGGCGAGGCGGTTGGCTGGGATTATGACGTGATTGGCGAACTCGGCCGTCGGCTGAACTTCACGCCGGTGTACGAGACGGTGCCGTTTTCTCAGACGATCGACGCGGTATCGGCTGGCACGTATGACATGGCTGGCGACAGCATCTCGGCGACGTACGAGCGGGCTCAGAAGGTGGATTACAGCCGGTCGTACCTGATCGTGCGGCAGCGGCTGATCGTGCGGGCGGCAGACGATCCGTATGCGAACCTGGTGGATTTCAAGGAAGACAACAACCTGCGGCTGGGTGCGCTGGCGGGGTCAACGAATTACACGACGGCGACGACCTACTTTGTCGACCATCCTGTCAGTACGTACAGCAGCATTTCGGATGCGATTGACGCCCTGCTGAATGGGGACATTGACGGGATCATCATGGATGATCTGGCGTACCAGGCCCAATACAAGATGCATTCGGGCGAGATTATCCATGTCAACGGTGTCCTGTATGCGGACCTGCTGGCTTTTGTCTTTCCCAAGGGTTCCGATCTGGCTGATGCAGTAACCCAGGCGCTGCAATGCGATGGAGGCGGACGGGACGCTCCAGCAGTTCAACGAGAAATGGGTACCCAGTGAGCCGCTGCCAACTCAGTAGATCCGCCCGACAGATAGAGCATACTCTGAATTAAATCAATTCCTAACACAGTTGGGCCAACCAGCCCGCTGTCCACTTGTCCTGCGCCGCACGTCCTATAGACTATCTGCTTCGTTGCTGGATCCATGCTTGATGCGTATATCAAGAGTCTCCGCTACTGGTTGTAGCATTTGGAACGTCGCCCGATTGATCGTCGCGGGCGTCGAGCAGTGTGTCGTCTGTCATGGATGATGGTATAGGAACAGGTGGGCCTCCTCGTGATCTCATTGATCTGCTGGAGAAGCGATCTGAGATCAGGCCCGACCTATCGGTACATACCTTCCTCGGTAAGGGTTGCATCCAGAGTCTGCGCTGACGTGCAGTCAACTCGACAGGCGGGCTCGCGTTATTGCTGCGCGCCTGCAGAATGCGGGACTGGCTGGCGAAGCCGATCCTGCTGCTCTATCCACCTGGGCTGGAGTTTGTGGAGGCGTTTTTCGGCTGTCTGTATGCCGGGTGTGTCGCGGTGCCTGCGTATCCGCCGAAGGCGAATCGGTCGTTCGGTAGGCTGCGGGCGATCGTACATGATGCGCGGCCGGCGGCAGTCTTGAGCGTCGAGGCGATGCTGGGGGACATCCGCGGCAGGCTCGAGGAGGAAGGGGCCTGCGGGGTTCGGCTGTGGCTGGCGAGCGATGCGCTGGCGGATGGGGAGGGCGACTGGCGCCGGCCGGAGGTCGGGCCGGAGACGCTGGCGTTTCTGCAGTATACGTCGGGCTCGACGGGCGACCCCAAGGGGGTGATGGTCAGCCACGGGAACCTGCTGCACAATTCGAAGTGTCTGAAGCGGGTCTTTGCGCTGGATGAGCAGGCGGTGGCGGTGACGTGGCTGCCGAGTTTCCATGACATGGGGCTGATCTGCGGCGTGCTGCAGCCGGTGTACTCGGGGTTCCGGAATTACATGTTTGCGCCGGCGGCGTTTCTGCAGCAGCCGGCGAACTGGCTGGCGGCGATCTCGCGGTATCGGGCGACGTTTTCCGGCGGGCCGAACAGCGCGTATGAGCTTTGCCTGCGGACGATCTCTCGCGAGCAGTGCGAGGGGTTGGATCTTGAGCTGTTGGAGCCGGGCGTTCAACGGGGCAGAGCCGATCCGGGCGGAGACGCTGCGGCGGTTCGACGAGGCGTTCTCGGCGTACGGGTGGCGGCCGGAGGCGTGGCAGCCTGGGTACGGGATGGCCGAGACGACGCTGGTGATCTCGTGCAGTCGGCCGCGGTGTGGGGCGATGGTCCTGCATGCGCGGTTCAGGTGACCTGGAGGCACACCGTGTGACGGCGACGTCGCCAGATGCGGCGGACGCTGTAGGACTGGTAAGCAGCGGTCCCATCGTGGACGACACCAGGTGGTGGCGGTGGACCCGGAGCGGTGCACGCGGTGTCAGCCGGGCGAGATCGGCGAGCTGTGGGTTCGCGGGCCGAGCGTGGCACAGGGGTATTGGCAGCGGACAGAGCAGACGGAAGCGACTTTTCGGGCGCGGCTGGCGGGTGATAGCGAGGGGGGGTTCCTTCGGACCGGCGATCTTGGGTATGTCGATGGGACGGGGGAGGTGTTCGTCACCGGCAGGCTCAAGGATCTGATCATTATCGCCGGGCGGAATTTCTACCCTCAGGATATCGAGCTGACCGTCGAGAAGAGTCATCCGTCGCTGAGCGCCGGAACGGCGGCGGCGTTTTCGGTCGACGCCGGGCGGCAGGAACGGCTGGCTGTAGTTGTCGCGGTGCAGCGGCAGTTCCGGCGGAATCTGGCGGTCGATGAGGTGTTCGCGAGCATTCGACGCAGTGTTGCCGAAGAGCATGACCTGCAGGTATTCGGCATCGCGCTGCTGCAGCCTAGCGGCGTTCCGAAAACTTCGAGTGGGAAGATACAGCGGCGATTGTCTCGCGAGATGTATTTGCAGGGCGCGTTCAGTACGGTGGGGTGGCAGGCACCGATTACTGCAGACACGGAGTGCGGGAGACAAGGAGACGAACGGCTAGACAAGGAGACAAGGAGACGGGGAGACAAGGACAAACGCCGAGACACGGCAGACAAGGAGACAAGGAGACAAGGAGACGAACGGCTAGACACGGAGACACGAAGACAGGGAGACAAGGAGAAAGGCCGCGACACGGCAGACACCGAGCAAAGACAGACTGCTGCTGCGCGCGTGACGGCGAATTCGATCATGGGACCTTCGGGTTCCGATGGGGATCAGACACGCATCACCGAGGCTGAGCTTGCGCGCTGGCTGCGGCAGGAGGTTGCTCGGCGCTGCGGGCTTGCCCTCGCACAGGTTGACCCGACCCAGCCTTTTTCTTCGTTCGGGTTCGGCTCGCTCGAGGCGGTGTCACTGGCGGGGGCGCTGGAGGCGTGGCTCGGTGAGACGGTTCCGGCGACGCTGGTGTACGATCAGCCTTCGATAGCAGCGGTGGGGCGATGGTGGGCGAGTCGCGAGGCGACGACGGCTGAAGCCGCGGGCAAGCCGAGCCTTGCCGCCCCGGACGAACCGATCGCCATCATCGGGTTGGGCTGCCGATTTCCTGGGGCAGGCAATCCTACGCAGTTCTGGGATGCGCTGAAGGGTGGACGCGATTGCATCCAACGTCCGCCGGCGGGGAGATTCTCCGCTGCCGCCTTGGCACAGGATGCTCGGCTGGCCTGGGGCGGGTTCCTCGATCATGTCGATCAGTTCGACCCGGAGTTTTTCGGCTTGGCACCGCGTGAGGCGGCGCACATGGACCCGCAGCAGCGGTTGCTGCTGGAAGTCGCCTGGGAGACGCTCGAGGATGCCGGGTGCGATCCGCGCCGGCTGGCAGGTTCTGAGACCGGCGTGTTCGTCGGCATCAGCGGCAGTGACTATCTGCGGCTGCTCAGTGCGCAGGCACGGGAGGTTGACGCATACGTCGGAACCGGTAATGCGGGAGCATCGCCCCGAACCGTTTGTCCTACTTTTTTGACTTGCGCGGGCCCAGCATCGCAACGGATACGGCGTGTTCGTCTTCGCTGGTGGCTGTGCACCTGGCGTGCCGAAGCCTGCGACTTGGTGAGTGCAAGGCGGCGCTGGCGGGTGGGGTGAATCTGATTCTGTCGCCCGAGATTACTCGCATCTTCTCGCAGGCGCGGATGCTTGCGGCGGACGGTCGGTGCAAGACGTTTGCAGCGGGTGCCGATGGGTACGTACGCAGCGAAGGCTGTGGGATGGTGCTGCTGAAGCGGCTGTCCGACGCAGTGGCTGACGGCGATCGGATTCTGGCCGTGATCCGCGGGTCGGCGGTTAATCAGGATGGGCGCAGCAATGGTCTGACGGCGCCGAACGGGCCTGCACAGGAAGCGGTAATTCGTGCGGCGTTGCATGATGCCGGAGCCCGGCCCGAAGATGTTGACTACGTGGAGGCGCACGGGACGGGGACGGAACTCGGCGATCCGATCGAGCTGCAGGCGCTGGCAGCGGCACTGCGCGCTAATGCTGACGGCTCGCCGCGACTTCAGGTCGGGTCTGTCAAGACGAATATCGGGCATCTTGAAGCGGCGGCGGGGATCGCTGGGCTGATCAAGGTGGTGCTGTGCCTGGGGGCAAAGGAATTGCCGGCGCATCTGCACATGGCGGAGCCGAACCCGCTGATTCCGTGGGACCAGCTGGCGGTGGATGTGGTACGGTCTCGCCAAGTGTGGGAAGTCGACGGCAAGCGACGGCTGGCGGGGGTCAGTTCGTTCGGGTTCGGCGGCACGAATGCGCATGTGATTGTCGAAGAGGCACCGGTTTCGGCTCGTGCAGCAACTGGTCCTGAGAGGCCCATGCATCTGCTTGTCGTTTCCGGGCGGGATGAGACCGTCCTTGAAGAGCGGGCGGCCAGGCTGACAGACAGTGTCACCGCGGCGACCGGCGAGGACATCGCGGACGTCTGCTTTACGTGCGCGGCGGGACGGGCGCACTTCGAGCACCGGGTAGCGATCCTTGCGGAGAACGGCCGGGAGGCGCTGGCGGGGCTCGAGGCGATCCGGGAAGGGGCCGCTGGTGACCGCATTATCCGTGGTCGCGCCGGTCGCAACCGGCCACAGATGGGAATGTTGTTTACGGGGCAGGGATCGCAGTATGTGGGGATGGGCCGCCGGTTATTTGAGACGGAGCCGACCTTCCGGCAGGCGATGCTGCGCTGTGACAGTCTCTGCCGGCAGTGGCAGGACCGGTCCCTGCTTGACCTGACGTTTGGTGGGCAGGATGAACCTTCGCCGCTTGACCGGACATTGTATGCGCAGCCTGCGCTATTCGCGCTGGAGTGGTCGTTGGCGCAGCTATGGCTGTCGTGGGGGATTCGGCCCGTTGCGGTGATGGGGCACAGCCTTGGGGAATATGTGGCGGCGTGTGTGGCGGGCGTGTTCTCCCTGGAGGACGGGCTGCGGCTTGTCGTCGAACGGGCGAGGCTGATGGATGGGGCGCCGGGGCGAGGGCGGATGGTTGCCGTGTTTGCCGCGGCGGCACGAGATTGCGCCGCTGCTGGATCCGGCACGTCTTTCGATCGCGGCGATTCAAGCGGATCGGGAGATCGTTGTCTCGGGAGCGGCCGATGCGATCGAACATCTGACGCAGGAGTTGGCACGGCGAGGCGTGACGTGGGTGGAGCTGCGAGTATCGCACGGATTCCACTCGCCTCTGATGGATCCGATCCTGCCGGCCTTTGCCGAGGCGGCGGAAGCTGTGTCGTATACACGGCCGAGCATCCCGGTGGTATCGAACGTCTCGGGTGAAGTGGTGCGGGACGATCAGTTGGGATCGGCGGCGTACTGGGTTGATCACGTACGACGGCCTGTGCGGTTTGCCGCGGGACTGCGGAGCATGCTGGCGGACGGCGTTGACGCGATGCTGGAGGTCGGGCCGCATCCGGTGCTTGTGTCGATGGGGCAGCGTGCGGTTTCGGACGGGGGTGTCCTGTGGTTGAGTTCCCTGCGACGCAATAACGACGACTGGCGCGGGATGCTTGAGGGCCTGGCGAGGCTGTACGTGCGCGGGGCGGAGATCGACTGGCAAGCGTTCGATCGGCCCTGGTCACGGCGCACGGTGTCGCTGCCGACGTATCCATTCCAGCGGCAGCGGTACTGGTTTGAGCTGCGCGAAGGGGCAGAGGAGGCGGGACAGCCTGCTGAGTTGGCGCGGGACGCGGATCAGTGGGTATATGACGTTTTGTGGCAGGCTGAGGAACGGCAACCTGGTATCGCGGCGGCGGGGTTTGTCGCTGAGCCGGAAAGACTGGCGGCGGCGGCGCGGCCTGCGATGATCGCAGCGTTGGAACGGGAGATGCCGCCAGACGAGGATTCGCTGCTGGAGGAGCTGGAGGAGGTTTGCGTTGATTATGTTCTTGCGGCGCTAACCGAACTCGGGTTGGAGCTGCGGGCAGGGGCGACAATCGAGACGGCAGCGACGTTTGCGGCGCTCAGGATCGAGTCGCGGCATCGACGGTTGTTCGCGCGGATGCTGGCGATCCTCGGGGAAGCCGGCGTACTGCGACGGGATGGTGATTGCTGGATCGTGGATGACGCCGGAGGTGGACTGAACTCCCATGCGCGGGCAGACAAGCTGCCCGTGGCACCCAAAGGAAAAGGTTCTGAAACCAGGTCCAGTAACGATCAGTTGGCAGGGAAACGGATCGCGGAGATCGCGGCGCGGTACGGCCGGGATTCGGCGCTGCTTAACGTAGTGCGACGGTGCGGGCCTGACCTGGCGGCGGTGCTGCGCGGGCACGTCGATCCGCTGACGCTACTGTTTCCCGAGGATCGGTCGGTTTCGGCGGAGCGGCTCTATCGCGATGCGCCTGGCGTGAAGGTGCTCAACGGGGTGGTTGGCGAGATCGCGGCGCGGGCGGCGGCATCGGCGCCGCAGGGTCGCCTCCTGCGAATCCTCGAGATCGGGGCGGGGACCGGGGCGACGACCGCCAGCGTGCTGCCGCGGCTGCCGGTTGATGGGGTGTCGTACACGTTCAGCGATGTGTCGGGATATTTCCTTTCGGCGGCGCGGAAGGCGTTTGCAGGCGACCGGCGGCTGTCGTATGCGACGCTGGATATCGATGCGGAACCTGTCGATCAGGGCTTCGAGGCCGGCAGTTACGATGTCATCATCGCGGCGAATGTGGTGCATGCGACACCGGATCTGCGGCGGAGTCTGGGGCATGTGCGGCAGCTGCTGGCGCCGGGCGGGATGCTGGTCCTGCTGGAGGGGATGCGGCCGCGGCGGTGCCTGGATCTGACATTCGGCTTGCTGGAGGGGTGGTGGGCGTTCCGGGATACGGATCTGCGGCCGTCGTATCCGCTGTTGAGTTCGTCGCAGTGGCAAGGCGTGCTGGGCGAGTGCGGGTTCGCGTCGACGGCCGTCGTGCCAGGTGACGAAGACGCGGCAACGGGGCTGGCGGGACAGCGTGTTGTTGTCGCGCGGGTATCGGCGGTCGCGACGGATACGCCGGCCGTTTCGCGTGCGGACGGCACGTGGGTGATCTGCGGCGATCGAAGTGGGTTTGGTGAGACGCTGGCAGACCGGCTGACGACACGCGGCGGGAAATGCATCCGTGTTGCAGAGGTCAGGCAGGCAGCAAAGGCACTTGGAGAACCGGGCGATTCGACCCTTCGGGGGGTTGTGTTCCTTGGGGCGCTGGATCTGGACGATGAGGGCGCGGCGCCTGAGCAGCAGGCCGGTTTGCTCGATGATGCGCTGACGCTCGTGCGCATGGTTGGGGCAGCTGACGGAGAGGTGCCGCTGTGGTTTGTGACGCGCGGGGCGCAATGGGCTGCGGGCGAGGCTGGGCCCGCGCATCCCTCGCAGGCAAGTCTGTGGGGCCTGGGCCAGGTGGTCGGACTGGAGCAGCCTGGCTGCTGGGGCGGGATGGTCGATCTTGATCCGCGAGGCGGCGACGAGCAGGTGGAGCTGGTGGCGGAACTGCTGCTGAACCGCGGGGCGGAGACGTCGATAGCGCTGCGCGGAGGGCTGGCACTGGTACCGCGTCTCGAACAGATGGCAGTGCGTGAGCCGGCAGCGGAGATGGACTTCGGAGCCGATGCGACGTACCTGATAACGGGCGGTCTCGGTGCGGTTGGCCTGGAGGTTGCGCGATGGATGGCCGAGCACGGGGCACGCCGTGTCGCGCTGTTCGGGCGACGCGGGCTGCCTGCGCGAGATGCGTGGAATGACCTGGCAGCGGACGATCCGGATGCGGCGCGAGTCCGTGGGGTGCGAGAGCTCGAACGGCTCGGGGCGCAAGTGACGGTTTGTGCCGTCGACGTGGCGGATCGTCAGGCGCTGACGGCGGCGCTGGATGCGCTGCGGGCACAGGGACGGCCTATCGGCGGCGTGATTCATGCGGCGGGGGTCGCCGGGGCGAAGGGTTTGCTGGAGATCGATGCGGCGGAGCTACGACGGGTCCTTGCGCCCAAACTGACGGGGGCGTGGAATCTGCATGAACTGACCCGCGGTGATCCGCTGCAATTCTTCGTCTGTTTCTCGTCGGCGTCTTCCATCCTTGGGGCAGATGAACAGGGACACTACGCAGCGGCGAACCGGTGCCTGGATGCACTGGCGGCGCGGCGACGGGCGGATGGGTTGTGCGGCTTGAGCGTCAACTGGGGTCGTTGGGGAACCGACGGAATGTTGACTGCCGAGGCACATGCACGATTCGCGCAGGCGGGGCTGCGGCCTATGGACCCGACGGTTGCCAGCGAGTTGCTTGGGCGGCTGATGGCTGGGAGGGCAGCCCAGGTGATGGTCGCGGCGGTGGACTGGGAAGTGTTCCGGCCACTGTACGAGGCGCGGCGGGCGCGGCCCCTGCTGTCACGGATTGAGATCGCTACGAACGAGGCGGCAGGGCCGGCAGCGGAACAAGCGAACCTGATGCGAGAGCTTCGCGCGGCGCCAGTGCATGGGCGACGCGAGATGCTGGCGATGCATATCGAGCGCGAGGTGACGCGGGTGCTCGGCATGGCTGCGGATCGGCGGCTGGATCGGTCGGCGGGGCTGTTCGAGATCGGTATGGACTCGCTGATGGCGGTGGCGCTGCGCGGGCGACTCCAGCGGCAGCTGGGGCTGGAGTTGCCGAAGACGCTGGCGTTTGAGCATCCGAGTGTGGACGCGCTGACTGAATTCCTGCTGGCGACCTGTTTCGCAGAGGCGGCAGACAACGCGACTTTGCAGGCCGGCGAAGATGCGACTGCGCTGCGCGGTTATACCAGCGAGCCCGTTGCGATCGTCGGGGCGAGCTGTCGACTGCCCGGTGGAATAGATGGTCTGGAAGCATACTGGCGGTTGCTGCGTGACGGGGTGGATGCGGTCGGCGAGGTCCCGGCGGATCGGTGGGACGTCGATGCGTGGTACAGCAGCGATCCGCAAGCACAGGGGCGGATGTATACGCGGTGCGGCGGGTTCGTCGGGAAGGTGGACGGGTTCGACGCGCAGTTCTTCGGGATCTCGCCGCGCGAGGCGGCGGTGATGGATCCGCAGCAGCGGTTGCTGCTGGAGGTGGCGTGGGAGGCGCTGGAGAACGCGGCGTGTGCGCCGGCGCAGCTGCGCGGCACCAGGACCGGGGTCTTTGTGGGCGTCACAGCGAACGACTACGCGGAGGTCCTGGCGGCAAGCGGCACGCCCGATGCGTACTACATTACTGGTAACAGTCTGAATGCGGTCGCGGGGCGGCTGTCTTACCTGCTGGGGTTGCATGGGCCCAGCATGGTTGTCGATGCGGCGTGTGCGTCATCCCTGGTGGCGGTGCATCTGGCGGTTCGCAGTCTGCGAAGCGGCGAATCCGACGCGGTGCTGGCGGGTGGGGTGAATCTGATCCTGTCACTGCGGGGGACGGTGGCTGCCTGCCAGTCGCGGATGCTTTCGCGAAGCGGGCGGTGCCGGACGTTTGATGCGGCAGCGGATGGTTTTGTGCGCGGCGAAGGTTGCGGCGTGATCCTCCTGAAGCGGCTTTCTGATGCGCAAGCGGCTGGCGATCGGATTCTGGCCGTGATCCGCGGGTCGGCGGTCGGGCAGGATGGAGCGAGCGGTGGGCTGACGGTACCCAATGCGGCGGCGCAGCAGGATGTCATCCGGCGGGCGCAGGATGATGCGGGGGTCGCGCCTGCAGATATAGATTACATCGAAGCGCATGGCACGGGGACTTCGCTGGGCGATCCGATCGAGACGCGGGCGCTGGCAGGGGTGTTCGGCGGGCGGCGAGCGGCAGCGCGGCCGATCGTGCTGGGTTCTGTGAAGACCAACATAGGGCACCTGGAGTCGGCATCCGGGATTGCCGGGGTGATCAAGGTTGTATTGGCGCTGCAGCACGGGGAGATTCCGCGGCATCTGCATCTGCGAGAGGTGAACCCGGCGATTGAACTGGAGTCGATTCCGGCGACGATTCCGCAGGCTACGATAGCGTGGCAGGCGAACGGGCGCCGGCGCGTAGCGGGGGTCAGCTCGTTCGGGGCGAGCGGGACGCTGGCACATGTGGTCGTTGAGGAGGGGCCTGTTGCCGCGGCGTCCGAAGCGGGCGTGGAACGGCCCGGGCATGTGCTGACGCTATCGGCGCGGACGGACGGGGCGCTGGAGGACTTGGGACGACGTGTGGCAGAGGCTGTCAGCCGGCTTGGTCCGAAGGATCTGGTGGATCTGTGCTACACCATGAATACCGGGCGGTCGCATTTTGAGTATCGGCGGGCGATCGTGTGGCGGACGGCTGAGGAGCTGCGGACGGCGGTTGGGACGGTTGCTCGCGGGCAGGGCAGCGATGCGGTGGGCGCAGGGTTCGTTGAGCGCGGCACAACGGGCAGGGTGGTGTTTGCTCTTGAAGGAGCGAGCGAGGCGAACGTTGCCGCAGTGCGGGACCTATGTGACAGTTCGCCAGCCATGCGTGAGGCGGTTCAGCGCTGCGATCGCGTGCTGCGACAATGCGGACCGGGGTTGCTCGAGTCTCTCGACAATACAAACGGAAGCGCCCAACTCCGGGCGGCGATCTCCCTGGCGGTGCAGTGGTGCGTGTCGCAGCTTTGGCGGTCATGGGGCGTTGAGCCGGCAGCAGTCTGGGACAACGGAGCGGCGACGCTTGCGGCGCGGTGCGTGGCTGGGGCTGTTGAGATCGAGGATGCGCTTACCAGTGCGCGTAAGTGGTGACACGTCTTCAGGTGAGGCGGCGCAGAGCGCGGTTGAGATTCTGGCCGGGCGAATGCCCACCTGGGATGATGATGAGCTGCTGGTACGGCTAGCGGACGCGACCTGGGATGGGATGCTGGCGCGGTTGGCCCGGCTGTATGTGCGAGGGGCGGCGATCGACTGGCGTGGGTTTGATCGAGGATATGCGCGACAGAAGATTGCACTGCCTACTTATCCGTTCCAGCGGCAGCGGTGCTGGGTGGACAGTGTCCATGGCCAGCCGGCTTGCGCGATCGATGCGGCGAAGTGCGAGGTGTCGCCGGTGTTGGGACAGCGACTGAGTCTGCCGGTCTCTACGAGTATTCATTATGAGACGGCACTGGGGGTTGGTCGGCCTGCTTATCTGAAGGATCACCGTGTGGGTGGTGAGGTGGTAGTGCCGGCGATGGCGTATGTGGAGATGGCACTGGCGGCGGGAGTGGAGCAGTTCGGGTGGCCGGTCACGCTGGAGAAGGTGGCGTTTGAGCGGCCGATGGTGCTGTCGGAAGGAGCGGGGCGGCAGGTGCACACGGTGGCGACACCGGACGCTGGCGGGCGCCTTGGCGTGCAGATCTTTGGACGAGAACCTGAGGCGAGTGAGGATCTGTGGGTTCCGCATGCGGCTGGGTCCGTTTCGCGCGGCGCTACGGCGGGGGAGGTGGTGCCGCTGGAGTCGGCGCGGAGCGAGTGTGGGCAGCCCCTGCAGGTAGAAGCGTTCTACCGGGGGCTGGACGGGCGCGGACTGGAGTTTGGCGAGGGGCTGCGGGGCGTAGCGGCGCTTTGGCGCGGAACGGGCGGCGCGCTCGGACATGTGCGGGTCCCGGAGAAGGCGCTGGCGACGGGTGGGGCGTATCGCCTGCATCCGGTGCTGCTGGACGGCTGTTCGCAGGTGGTGGCGGCAGCGCTGGCATCGGCGGATGGAGGAGACGATCTTTATATGCTGGTCGGGATCGATCGGCTGACGTGTTATGAGCCGGGCGGCAATGAGGCGTGGTGTTATGCTCGGCCGGCGGCCGGTGAGCCCGAGGCGAATTGCTATCGTGCCGACCTGGTGATCTACAGTCCCGGAGGCAAGGTGATCGCTGAGGGCGCGGGCTTACGTATCGGCGTGTGGCGATGGGGACGCTGGCGGCAGCGGTCCGTCGCGGGGACGGCGCGAACGGCACGGCCGGCCGTAACGGACATGGGGGCAATGGAACGCTCGGTAGTCGGCTGCTTGCGGCAGCGACGGGCTCGCGACGGGGGTTGCTGGAAGGATTTGTCAGGCAGGAGGTGGGGCGGATTCTGGCGCTGCCCGAATGGCCCGATGCGCGGACGGGGTTCTTTGACCTGGGGATGGACTCTTTGGGGGTTACGGAACTGGCGACAGCGCGAGGGCGGGAACTGGGGCAGGCGGTCCCGGCGACTGTCATCTTCGAGCAGGGCAACGCGTCGAGTTTGAGCGAGCGATTGCTGTCGGAACTGGGGCTGGGGACTGAGGCAGAAGAGCAAATCGGTGACGGCGGGGCAAGGGTGAGGAGCCTGTAACCGAAGCGCCAATCTGGACGAGATGAGCGAGGAGGAGCTGGCGTCGCTGTTTGCCAGGACGTTGGACGAGTTCAAAGGACTGCCGGAGTGAGCACGGACGCACCAAAGACGGACTACCAGGCATTGCTGAAGGAAGGGTACCTGCAGGCTGAAGTCGATGCGTGCGCGGCTGGAGGCCATGGAGCGGCAGCGGACCGAACCGATCGCGATCGTGGGGATCGGCTGCCGGTTTCCCGGCGGGGCGAACGGGCCTGGCCGTTTCTGGCAGATGCTGTGCGACGGGGTGGACGCGACGCGCGAGGTGCCGGCGGATCGCTGGGACGTCGAAGCGTACTTCGATGCGGACCCGGAGAAGGCAGGGGCGATGTACGTGCGGCGCGGGGCGTTCCTGGACGGCGTCGATCAGTTCGATCCGGAGTTCTTCGGGATCTGGCCTCGCGAGGCGGCGAGCATGGATCCGCAGCAGCGGTTGCTGCTGGAGACAGCCTGGGAGGCGATCGAGGACGCGGGGATTCCCCGGGCGGCGCTGGCGGGGCGGTCGGGGGGCGTATACGTCGGGGTAATGTTCCACGACTATGCGCAGATGGTGGCGTCAGCGGGGCTGGAGTATGTCGATACGCATTTCGGGACGGGCAATGGGGTGGCATTTCTGGCGGGGCGACTTTCGCATCAGCTGGGAATGATGGGGCCGAGCCTGGTGGTCGATACGGCATGCTCGTCGTCGCTGGTGGCGGTGCACCTGGCGTGTCAGTCGTTGCGGTCGGGTGAAACCGACGTGGGGCTGGCGTGCGGGGTGAATCTGATCCTGTCACCGCTTTCCAACGTGGTGATGTGCCGGCTGCGGGCGCTGTCTCCCGACGGGCGCTGCAAGACGTTCGATGCGGCAGCGGACGGATACGTGCGCGGAGAAGGTTGCGGGGCTGTTGTGCTCAAGCGGCTGAGCGACGCGGTGGCCGATGGCGATCGGATCTGGGGGGTGGTACGCGGGTCGGCGGTCAACCAGGACGGGGCGGGCGCGGGGCTGACGGTGCCGAACGGCTTGGCACAGCAAGCAGTCATTCGCAAGGCGATGGCTGAGGCGAAGGTGTCGGCAGGGCAGATCGGCTACGTAGAGGCGCACGGGACGGGGACACGGCTGGGCGATCCGCTGGAATTGCGATCATTGTGGTCGGTGCTGAAGGAGGGACGGAGCACTGCGCAGCCAATCGTAGTGGGGGCGCTCAAGACGAACGTCGGGCACATGGAGGGGGCCGCGGGGATCGGATCGCTGATCAAGACGGTGCTGGCGCTGAAGCATGGGAAGATTCCGCCACATCTGCACCTTCAGCAGCTCAACCCGTTGATTGCGGAAGAAGGGATCCCGCTGGAGATTCCACGGTCGGTGATGGGATGGCCTGCGATCGAGGGGGAACGTGTCGCCGGGGTCAGTTCGTTCGGAATGAGTGGGACGAACGCGCATGTGATCGTAGCGGAGGGGCCTTCGCCGGCGGCGGTGGCAGTCGGTGACAGTCGGCGGGACGAAGTGTTGTGCCTGTCGGCGCGGACGCCGGAACAGCTCCGGGAGCTGGGGCGGCGGTATCGCGAGTGGCTTGCCGGTGAACACGGCGAAGAGTTGGCCGACGTCTGCTATACGGCTGCCGTGGGGCGGACGCATTGGAAGCATCGGGTCGCGATCGTAGCGGCCAACCTGCGCGTGCTGCAGCAGCGCCTTGGTGCGTGGATTGATCGGACGGCGGAGACGACTTCGGACAATAGCACAGTGTCCCCAAGCGGGCAGGCCCAATGGTCGGGGCATGCAAACGCGAAAGCTGGTACAGCACCAGCGACGTATGGGGCGGATGCGATCGCGCGGGCGTATATGCAGGGGGAAGATATCGACTGGGCGGCGGCCTATCGCGGGCGAACGTGCCGCAAGGTGAGTCTGCCGACGTATCCGTTCCATCGACAGCGGTATTGGGTGGATCTGCCCGTCAGCCCTGCGCCAGCGGCACGGCGCGACCTGAAAGATGTTCTTTACGACATCGCGTGGCAGCCGAAGGAACTGGCGGCGACAGGCAGAGCGGCCATCCCTCATTCTCTTATCGTGGGACGCCAGCAGGGACTGGAAACAGATCTTGCGGAGGCGTTGCGGCGGCAGGGCACGGTGCGCTGCATTGCCATTGAGCATGTTGAGGCTGGTGAGTTTGAAGGACAACTGCGGGAGGTATTTCAGGCGTCGGCAGGGCAGCGCGTGGACGTCGTCTTTGCCGTCAGTGATCAGAAGCGGACTCAGGACGGTACGGCGTTGCATCTTCCTGATGATCGGATCTCGGCAGCACTCCTGCGGGTGATGCAGGATGTGGCGCGGCTGGATGCGGGGGCGGCGGCTCGACTGTGGGTGGTTACTCGCGGAGTGCACGCAATTGAGCATGGCGATTCGGTGCGGCCCGGCGGGGCCGTGGCCTGGGGACTCGGCAAGGCCTTCGCCCTCGAACATCCTGACTCGTGGGGCGGACTCATTGATCTGCCCGCCGCGACTGGGAAGGCAGACGCATCCCTCGTACTTGCGGAGATCGCCAGTGCATCCGGCGAGGATCAAGTGGCCTGGCGGAGCCGACGGCGGTATGTGGCGCGGGTAACGCCTTTTGGACGCGCCCTGCCCGCCGATGAGATTGCGTTCGATACGGATGCGGTGTACTGGATTGCCGGCGGCCTCGGGGCGATTGGCCTGCAGACGGCGGAGTGGATGGCGCAACGCGGGGCGCGGCATTTCGTGCTGCAGGGGCGACGCGGATTGCCCGATCGTGAGTCCTGGCAGTCGGGGGCGGACTTCGACGAAATGACCTGGCGGCGGATCGACGGGGTGCGGCGGATTGAATCGTTCGGTGCGACGGTCTGTGTCATGGCGGCGGATCTGGCGAGTAACGATCTTGTTGCGCGAGCGCGCACGCTGCTGGAAGAGATCGGCCTGCCCTTAGGCGGGGTTGTGCATGCGGCCGGGGTTTCGGAGTTGTGCGACATTGTAGACATGCGGCCGGAAGATCTGCAGGAGGTACTGGCCGCGAAGGTGCGCGGCTTGGTGAACCTGCATGAGGTTGCGAAGGCGTATCCGGAGGCGCTGTTTGCATGTTTCTCGTCGATCGCCTCGGTGTGGGGATCACGGTCGCTGGGCAGCTGATGCGGCGGCGAACCAGTTTGTCGACTCCTTTGTCCAGTGGCGGCGCGAGCAAGGGCTGGCGGGGTTGACCGTTAACTGGGGGCCCCTTGGCGGCGGGGGGATGGATCTGGAGCGGCAGGAGGAGCGGCTGCGCCGCGTGGGAATTCGGGCACTGCCGGCTGAAACGGTGGGAGCGATCCTGGGCAGGTTGTTACAGCATAATGTGGCACAGGTCGTTGCGACAGACGTGGACTGGAACGTGTTCAAGCCGATATACGAGGCGCAGCGCATGCGGCCGTTGCTGGAGCATGTTGGCGGGCAGCGCGTGGCGGGTCCGGTGGCTGTCAGAGACGGGTGCGTACGCGGTTACTGGCGGCGGCAGGTGCGGCGCGGGCGGAGATGGTCGCTGCCTATCTGCTGGAGCAGGCAGCGGCGGTTCTGAAGACGGAAGCATCTCGGCTCGATGCAGCGGAGTCGCTGACGAGCCTCGGGGTGGATTCATTGATGGCGATGGAACTGCAGAAGCGGCTGGAGTTGCAGGTGGGGGTCGACGTGCCCGTATCGCAGTTGTTGCAGGGTGTGACGTTGCGAGAGCTGGCATGCACGGTCGCGCGGAAACTGGATGGGCAGACAACGCAGGATGACACGGCGAGCGAGACGGTGGAGGGCGAGCTGCGAGTCTGGATCTCATCCTCGAAGAGGCTCGCCGGTGCGGCATACGACTATGGGTTGAAGGGGATCGTCTGCGCTATGAGGGGCCGAAAGGTGCGCAGACGGAGCAGGTCCTGCGGCACCTGCGAACGGTCAAGGCGGACGTACTAGAGAGGCTGCGCGACAGCAGCGAGGTAACGGTGTACCCGGTCTCCTTTGGACAGCGGGCACTGTGGTTTGAATATCACCGGGATCGGACGAGCTCGGCGTATAACTACGCTTTCTCCGCAAGGATCCGCTCGGCGGTGGACGCCGAAGCGATGCGGCGTGCCTTTCAGGCAATCGTCGATCGGCATGCCATTCTGCGGACGACGTATGGCCTCGATGGGGGCGAGCCTGCGCAGCGCGTCGCTCGCTATCAGCCTGTCGTGTTTACGATGGTTGATGCGACGAGGTGGTCGGCGGACCGCGTAGAGGCGGCGGTGAGCGAGGCGGCGCACCAGCCATTCGATCTGGAGCGGGGGCCGGTCCTTCGCGTGAGCCTCTATCGGATCGCCGCTCAAGAGAACGTTCTACTTCTTTGCGCACATCATATCGCGATGGATTTCCAGTCGCTGGCGGTAGTGATCGACGAGCTCGGCCCGCTTTACGCCATCGAGTGCGGACAGCAGCGTAAGGCCCTGCCGGCGGTGCGCACGCAGTACGCTGATTTTGCTCGCTGGCAGATAGAGATGGCAGCGGGGGATGAGGGACAGGCGCACTGGCACTTCTGGAGGGAGCGGCTCAAAGGGGAGGTGCCGCTTCTGAATCTGCCGACGGACCGGGCGCGGCCGGCAGTGCGCACGTTCAACGGGGCTTCGATTGGCTTCGACATTGCGGCTGATGTGTCGGCAGCGCTGCGGCGGCTGGCCAAGGCTGAAGGTGTTACACTTTATACGGTATTGCTATCGGCGCTGGAGGTGCTGCTGGGGCGGTATGCGGGGCAGGAGGAGTTTCTGGTCGGCTCGCCGATGCTGGGGCGGACGAAGGCCAGTTTCCAGCGGGTAGTGGGCTACTGCATTAACCCCGTTGTGCTGCGGGCGGACCTGGCGGGTGATCCTGCTTTTCGCGAACTGCTCAAAGGTGTGCACGCGGAGGTTCTGTCGGCCCTGGAGCATCATGATTACCCGCTGGCGCTGCTGGTGCAGCGGTTACAGCCGACTCGTGATGCCAGCCGGTCACCGTTCTTCGATGTCATGTTCAATCTGAACGTGGCGGCGGTTGAGGAGACGGGCGAGGCGCTGCGGATGGCGGGGTCTGAGGGGCAAGGCCTCGTACTGGAGGCGCTGCCGCAAGCGCAGGGCGAGGGACAGTTCGACCTGATCCTGCAGGTGTTCGATGCAGGACGGTCGCTATCCGGTACATTAGAATATAATACAGACCTGTTCGATGCGCGCACGGTCGAGCGGATGGCGGCACACCTGAACACACTGCTGGCGGGGATTGCTGAGCGGCCTGGCGAACGGGTGTCGGCGCTACCGATGCTGACGGCTGAGGAGCGGCGGGAGCTGGTGGGCCGAAGTGGCTCGCCGCCGCGGTTTGCCGTTGACGGCACGCTGCACGAGTTGTTCGAACGGCAGGCGTCAACACGCGGCGATGCGGTTGCGGTGATGTTCGAGGGGCGGTCCCTGACATACGCAGAGTTGAACGCCCGGGCAAATCAGCTGGCGCGGCGATTGCAGACGCTCGGGGTGGGGCCGGAGGTGCTCGTCGGGATCTGCGTGGAGCGGTCGCTGGAGATGGTGGTGGGGCTGCTGGCAATCCTGAAGGCGGGCGGGGCGTACGTGCCGCTGGACCCGGCGTACCCGAAGGATCGGCTGGAGTACATGCTGGCGGACTGCGGAGCGGCGGTGTTGCTGACGCAGGCGTCGCTGCTGGGGCATCTCCCGGAAGTACGGCACGTTGTCTGCCTTGACCGGGACGCTCGGAGTGACGGGCTGTC
Source organism: uncultured Planctomycetota bacterium (assembly GCA_963787325.1). Lineage (GTDB taxonomy): Bacteria > Planctomycetota > Phycisphaerae > UBA1845 > JANYLN01 > CAWBCK01. Next base: position 1,224,954 of record CAWBCK010000005.1, on the reverse strand, counting down.
TGCGGAGAATCTGCCCCGCGGGGCGTCACCAGGGAGTCCGGCGTACGTGATCTATACGTCGGGCTCGACCGGCCGGCCCAAAGGGGTAGTCGTTTGTCACGAGCAGGTCGTTCGATTGTTCACGGCGACGGAGGCGTGGTTCCGATTTGACGAGCGCGATGTGTGGACGCTGTTCCATTCGTACGCGTTCGATTTTTCCGTGTGGGAACTCTGGGGGGCGCTGCTGTATGGCGCCAGGCTGGTGGTAGTGCCCTATCTGGTAAGCCGGTCGCCGGAAGCGTTCTGCAAGTTGCTGGCGCAAGAGCGCGTGACGGTTCTGAATCAGACGCCGTCGGCGTTTCGCCAGCTGATCCCCGCGGAAGCCCGTGGGCTTTCGCCGGACGCCCTGGCGCTGCGGTACGTGATCTTTGGCGGCGAAGCGCTGGATCTGCAGACCTTGCGGCCCTGGTTTGAGCGGCACGGCGATCGTAAGCCTCAGTTGGTCAACATGTACGGGATTACCGAGACGACGGTACACGTGACGTATCGGCCGATCACGTGGGACGATGTGCGGTCGGGGTGCGGCAGTATGATCGGCGAGCCGATCCCGGACCTGGAGTTACACGTTCTTGATGCGCATGGCGAGCCGGTTCCGGTCGGCGTCGCGGGGGAGTCTGTACGTCGGCGGAGCGGGGCTTGCTCGCGGGTATCTGAACCAGCCTGCGCTGACGGCGGAGCGGTTCATCGCGCATCCATTCTGTCGGCGCGAAGGCGCACGGCTTTACCGTACCGGGGATATGGCGCGGCGTCGCAGGGACGGGGATGTCGAATACCTGGGGCGTGTCGACCAGCAGGTGAAGATCCGCGGCTTCCGTATCGAGATCGGGGAGATCGAGAGCGTATTGAAGCAGTGCGGCGGCGTAGCAGACGCGTTGGTAATGCCGCTCAGTGACAGTGAAGGTCAGAAGAGACTCGTCGCATATGTCTGCACCGCCAGCGAGGCGAAGGTCACTGTCGAGCAGATTCGTCACCAGGCGAAGCAGACGCTGCCGGAGTACATGGTGCCGGCGGCGATCGTCTTCCTTGATGCGTTTCCCCTTACGCCAAGCGGCAAGGTCGATCGCAAGGCGCTGCCGGCGGCCGAGATCGGACGGACCGATCTGGGCTCAGCATATGAAGCACCGGCCACTGAGGCCGAAGAGGCGCTGGCTGCAGTGTGGTCGGATGTACTGCGGGTCGAACGCATCGGTGTTCATGACAACTTCTTTGCACTGGGCGGCGATTCGATCCTGAGCATCCAGGTGGTGGCCGGGTCCCGGCAGCGAGGCTATGAGATCTCGCTGGCGGATGTGTTCCAGCATCAGACGGTGCGGGAGCTTGCTCGCCATGCCAAGCAGCTGGCAAGCAGCCGGGAGACGGACCAACTCGCCGCTGCGAGATGCCACACACCCTTTGCCCTCCTCAAGGATGAGGATGCGCCGAGGATGCCCGCGGATGTTGAGGATGCCTATCCGCTGGCGCGGTTGCAGGCCGGAATGCTGTTTCACGCGCAGATGCATCCCGAGCAGGCGATCTACAGCAATCTGACCAGTCTGCATCTGCGAGTGCCGTTTGAAGAGACGCGTTTCCAAGCGGCGATTGATTGTGTCGTCGCCAGGCATGCCGTGCTGCGCACGTCTTTCGATCTGACGAGTTATAGCGAGCCCCTGCAATTGGTTCATCGTGATGTCCGTGTGCCTCTGGCCGTCCACGATCTTCGGCGGATGCCGCCAGAGGCGCAGCACTGCTACCTGCAGGAATGGATCGAGCAGGAGCGCTGTAAGGATTTCGACACGAACACTGGGCCGTTGCTGCGATTCTGTGTGCATCGACGGAGTGACGATGAGATCCAGTCTGACGTGGGCGGAGCATCACGCGATTCTCGACGGCTGGAGCGTCGCAACGATGCTGACGGAGATACTCACCGAGTACCTGCGACTGCTCGGGTACAGTGGCCCGGACAAGCTGGCGGCACCGAAAGCGGGGTTCGATGAGTTCGTCGCACTGGAACGGCGTGTGGCCGAGTCCGACCAGGAACGCGCGTACTGGATGCGGCAGGCTCGAAGGCGTGACGCCGGCGCGGCTGCCGCGGTGGCAACGCGATGAGACAGTCGATCCGGCGCGGCGATTCGGCCAGCATCGGGTGACGGTTCCGACTGCTGTGTCGGCGCGGCTGCGGGAAGTGGCCCGCGAGATTGGCGTGCCTGTAAAGAGTGTTCTGCTGGCAGCGCACTTCAAGGTGTTGTCGGCGTGGACCGGGCAGCGACAGATTGTGACGGGCCTCATTTCGAATGGCCGGCCGGAAACGGCGGACGGGGAGCGGACACTGGGGCTGTTCCTCAACACCGTGCCGCTGCGACTGGCGATGGATGGCGGAGATTGGCAGGATCTGGTGCGGCGGGTTAATGCACTGGAGCTCGATGTCATGCCGCACCGCCGTTTTCCCTTGGCGGAGGTGCAGCGGGCGGTCGGCGTGCAGGACCTGATAGAGACGAGTTTCAATTTCATCCATTTTCATGTCTACCAGGGACTCACGAGCCTCGGGCCGATCGAGGTACTCGATGCGACAGCCTTCGAACGAACGAACTTTGCGATGATGGCGACGTTCAGTCTGGACCCGATGGCTGCCCAGCCGGAGGTGGGACTGACGCTGCACTACGATGCGGGAGAGCTCTCGGCCGAGCAGGTGCAGGTACTCGGCGACTCGTACCGACTGGCGCTGGAATGTATCGCAGCGAAGGTCGATGGTTCGCTGGACACGGTAAGCCTGTTGCCGGCAAGGGAGCGTCAGCGCGTCCTGGTCGACTTCAACCAGACGGCAGCGCCGCGGCATGGAGATGCGTGCCTGCACGATTTCTTCGAAGCGCAGGCCGCGCGGACGCCCGATGCGGTTGCGCTTGTATGCGGCGAAGACTCGCTGACGTATAGAGAGTTAGAGTGTCGCGCGAACCAGTTGGCGAGGTACCTGCGATCTCAGGGCGTGCGACCGGAAGTGCTGGTCGGCGTGTGCCTGGAGCGGTCGGCGGATCTGGTGATTTCGCTGCTGGCGATCCTCAAGGCCGGCGGGGCGTACGTACCGCTGGATGCGGCCTATCCGCACCAGCGATTGGCATTCATCCTGGCGGACAGTCAGGCGCGGATGGTAATAACGAGCAGCAATCTAGCCGACCGGATCGGCCAATGGAATGGGCAGGTGCTGTGTCTGGATCGCGCCGGCGATGCGCTACGGACGGATCACGCCGACGATCGCAGCGACCGGCGGGCGTGCCCGTCGAACCTCGCATATATCATCTATACTTCGGGTTCGACAGGACAACCCAAAGGCGTGGCGATCGAACATCGCAGCGCGGTAGCGCTGATGCACTGGGCCCGGGCAACCTACTCTGACGAAGAGCTCGGGGGCGTACTGGCGGCGACTTCGGTGTGCTTCGATCTTTCGATCTTTGAACTGTTCGCGCCGTTGAGCTGGGGCGGGCGAGTGGTCCTGGTCGACAATGCGCTTGCGCTGGCGGATCTGGCACCGGAGGCGAGGGTTCGTCTCGTTAACACGGTACCGTCGGCGATGGGCGAACTGATTCGGCTGGGCGGGCTGCCTGGCAGTGTGCGAACGGTCAACCTGGCCGGCGAGCCGTTGAGTACGACGCTGGTCGACGCGATCTACAGCCAGGGCAATGTCGAACGCGTAATGGATCTGTATGGTCCATCCGAGGACACGACATATTCGACCGCAACGTTGCGGCGTGCCGGCGAACCGGCAACCATCGGCAAGCCGATCCGCAATACGCGTGCCTATATCCTTGGCGAAGATCTGCAGCCCGTACCGGTCGGCGCCATTGGTGAATTGCATGTCGCGGGCGCAGGTCTGGCTCGCGGCTATCTGCATAAGGCGGACATGACTGCGGAGCGTTTCCTGCCCGATCCGTTCAGTCGCGAGGCCGGCGCACGCATGTACCGGACGGGCGACCTCGGCCGCTTCCGTCCGGACGGCAATATCGAATTCCTGGGGCGGGTCGATCATCAGGTGAAGATCCGCGGGTTCCGCATCGAGCTGGGCGAGATTGAGGCAGCCATGGTCGCGCATCCGGCGGTTCGTGAAGCCGTGGCAGCGGTAACGTCGCAGGCGGATGACATGCGGATCGTCGGCTACTACGTTGCAGACGATGGTCAGCCGGTCGACGAGCGGCATCTGCGCGAATATCTGGCAGGTCGCCTGCCGGCATATATGGTCCCGACGGGATTCGTCGAACTGCCATCCCTGCCACTGACACCCAATGGGAAGATCGATCGCAAAGCACTGCCCGCCTGGAAGGCAGAGGCCAGCAGCGATGACGCGCAAACTGGACCTCGCGATGATCTTGAACGCAAGATCGCCGAGTGCTGGCAGGATCTGTTGCAGGTGGAGGCAATCGGTGTTGATGACAACTTCTTTGAGTTGGGAGGACACTCGCTGCTGGCGACGCAGGTAGTTTCGCGACTGCGACAGACGTTCGATATGGCGTTGTCGCTGCGAAGCCTGTTCGACGCGCCAACCGTGGCGGGGCTGGCAAGGGTGATCCGCGAGGCAATGGGCGAGGCGTATGAAAGGGAAGCCGGCGAGCGGGAGGAGATCGAGTTGTGACAGCCGCTTCCTTGCTCGCTCGCATGCAGGAGATCGGGGCCGCCCTACGCGTGGAAGACGGCCGGCTGATCATCAATGCGCCAAAGGGGGCGATTACACCTGCGCTTAAGGATCATCTGACCCGCTTGAAGCCGGCATTGATCGACCTGCTGCGCCGGTCTCGGCAGCAAGACAGTCCGGACACATCGCCGATCTGCTCGCAACCCCTTGAAGGCGAATTGCCGTTATCGTACGCACAGCAGCGAATGTGGCTTCTGCAGCAGATCGACGGGGCCGGCGCCTACAACATACCGGCAGCCATTCGCATATCCGGACCGCTCGATATTCCGTCGCTGCGGCGATGTTTCGATCAGATCGTACAGCGTCACGCGGCGCTGCGGACAGTCATCGAGGCGAGGCAGGGCCAGCCCATCGGGAGGCTTGCGCAAGCCTCACCAATAACTCTCCCGGTTACAGACCTTTCGGATACGCCCGGGGATCGTCAGCAGCAGGTAGAGGATCTGCGGCGCCAGGAAGCACTGGGACCGTTCGACCTGTCAAAGGGGCCGCTGCTTCGCGGCAGGATTCTACGTCTTGCGCAAGACGAGCACGTGCTGCTGATCACGCTGCATCATCTTGTGTGCGACGGTTGGTCTCTGGGCGTGTTGCTGGGTGAGCTCGCGGAGGCATACGACTCCTCGATTGGCGGCCGGCAGCCCTGCTGGGCCGACCTTCCGATTCAATACCCCGATTATGCGCGATGGCAGCGGCAATGGTTGTCTGGTGACCGCCTGGACAGGCAGATCGAGTATTGGCGTAAGGTACTGCACGGCGAGCTGCCTACGCTGGAACTGCCCGCCGACCGTGCTCGCCCGGCTGTGCAGACCTTTCATGGCGCCGTTCATCGTGTCGAATTGCCGGCGGATCTGGTAGCGTCGTTGCAGCAAACGGGGCAGGCACACGGCTGCACGCTGTTCATGGTGTTACTTGCCGGCTTTGCGGCGCTGCTGGCGCGGTACTGTCGGCAGCAGGACATCGTGATCGGCACGCCGATCGCGGGCCGGACCCGGCCGGAACTCGAGGGCTTGATCGGGCTGTTCGTCAATACGTTGGCGTTGCGGTTGGATCTGTCCGACGAGCCGACGTTCCGGGGTTTGCTCGTGCGGGCGAGACAAGCCTCGATGGATGCGTATGTCCACCAGGACACGCCGTTCGAGAAGATCGTTGAAGTGCTGCAGCCGCGACGCGACATGAGTCGCTCGCCGTTGTTCCAGACGATGTTGATCCTGCAGAATGCGCCCTTGCCCCGGATGCGCCTCGGGCGGGCTTCGCTCGTTCCGCTGCCAGACTGCGGGCATGTCGCCAAGTTCGATCTGACCCTCGAGGTTATTCAGCAGGCGGGGCAGACGATTGCCGGTTGGAATTACAACCGCGATCTACTGGACGAGGCGATGGTCGGCCGGATGGCGCGGCACTTCGAGGTTCTCGTCCGATCGGCTGTCGCACAGCCCGATCAGCCGATCTCGCAGCTAGCCATGATGTCGCCGGCGGACCGTGCCGCGCTCATCTACAATCTGAACGACACATCGCAGCCGTACGAACGTGGAGTCTGTCTGCACGAACTGATCGAACGGTCGGCGGATGCGCACGGCTCCCGCGAGGCGCTGGTCTTTGAGGACACTTCGCTCAGTTACAGTGAGTTGGAATCGCGGGCCAACCGGCTGGTTAACCGGCTGCGTCGTCGGGGCATCGGACCGGAAAGTCTCGTCGGCGTCAGCCTCCAGCGATCGGTCGACCTGGTCGTCGCGCTGCTCGGCGTCCTCAAGGCCGGCGCCGCCTATGTGCCGCTCGATCCGTCCTATCCGGCGGACCGGCTGCAATACATGGTCGCTGACAGCCAGGTTCGGTGGGTGATTGCCGCCGCTGGCGATTCCTGGCTGGATACCATAGACGGTGTCCGCCGGGTGACGGTTAATGAGATCATGAGAGAAGAAAGCGATGACAGCCGACCGGCCAGCGGTGTCTGTTCGCACAACGTCGCCTACATGATCTATACCTCCGGTTCGACCGGCCAGCCGAAAGGCGCGATGAACGAGCACGCCGGCATTGTCAATCGACTCCAGTGGATGCAGCAGCAGTATGCGCTCGGTGCGGACGACCGGGTGCTCCAGAAGACACCCTTCGGCTTTGACGTATCCGTGTGGGAGTTCTTCTGGCCGCTGATGACCGGGGCCACGCTGGTCGTGGCCAAACCCGAAGGTCATCGTGACGCCAAGTACCTGGCGCAGCTGATCGATGAGCAGCAGATCTCGACGATCCACTTTGTGCCGTCGATGCTGGAGGTGTTCCTCGAAGAGATCGACGCCGGGGCATGCAAGACCCTTCGGCGAGTGATCTGCAGCGGCGAGGCGCTGTCCTGGGATCTGAAGGAACGGTTCTACGCCAAACTCGGCTGCCAGCTCCATAACCTTTATGGACCAACAGAGGCGGCGGTTGACGTGACGTACTGGCCGTGCGATCGCCAGACGGGCGCCAAGGTCGTGCCGATCGGCTATCCGGTAGCCAACACGCGGGTGCACATCCTGGATGAGCGCATGGAGCCGGTGCCGCAAGGGGTGCGCGGGGAGATCTACCTGGGCGGTGTGCAGGTCGGCCGCGGCTACTGGCGTCGGCCGGGTCTGACAGCCGAGCGGTTCCTTCCGGACCCGTTCTGCACTAAGGGCGGCAGCCGGCTGTACCGGACGGGCGATGCGGGACGATATCGCGAGGATGGCAGTATCGAGTATCTGGGTCGGCTGGACGACCAGGTGAAGATCCGCGGCTTCCGGATCGAGTTGGGGGAGATTGAATCTCGCCTGAGAGAAATCGCCGGGGTCAAAGAGGCAGCAGTCGCCGTCAAAGGCGAGGGGCCTGCCAAACGGCTGATCGGTTATGTAACCCGGCGAGGCGATGACGATCTGGACATCGCACAGTTGCGTCAACAGTTGCGTCAGCATCTGCCGGAATACATGGTGCCGGCCACGATTGTGCAACTCGACCAGTTGCCGCTTTCGCCCAACGGCAAACTCGATCGAAAGGCATTGCCTGAGCCTAAGGCCGCAGATATGCGCCACCAGGGAAACGCTCGCACCTTGCCCCGCACACCAACCGAGCAACGACTGGCAGCGATATGGGCTGACGTGTTGCCCGTCAAAGATATCGCCGTCGAGGATGACTTCTTCGAACTCGGCGGACATTCGCTGCTGGCCGCGCAGGTAGTCGCAAGGCTGCGCGACACTTTTGACATCGAGCTGCCGCTGCGAGGGCTCTTCGAATCGCCGACGCTCGAAGGACTGGCAAGCCTGGTCGACCGGAAACGCGCCGATCATGCCCACTCCGCTCAGCCGGCAATCACAGTGACAGATCGTGTCGGTGCCTTGCCGCTGTCGTTCGGCCAGCAGCGTCTGTGGTTCCTCGAACAGTTGGAGCCCGGCGTGGCCTTGTATAACGTGCCGCTGGGTGTCCGGCTGTCCGGCCCGCTCGATGTGAACGCACTGGAGCGGGCGATCAACGAGGTTGTCCGGCGGCACGAGATTCTGCGAACCGTGTTTGGACCCGGGGATGGCGAAGGCGTGCAGTGCGTCCTGGATTCGCTGATAATACGCCTGCCCGTTCAAGACATATCGGAATTGCCCGGTGACGAGCAAGCGGCAGAAGTCCGCCGTCGCAGCGAGCAGGAGGCCATCCTGCCGTTTGACCTGGTACGGGGGCCGTTGCTCCGTGGTCGATTGCTCAGACTGGCTCCGCAGGAACACGTTTTACTGCTGACGATGCATCATATCGTCTGTGACGGCTGGTCAACGGGCGTGCTGATGCGCGAGACGGGCCAGCTGTACGACGCCTTCCTGCACGACGGCCCAGCATCGCTGCAGCCGCTGCCGATTCAGTTCGCAGATTACGCGCTGTGGCAGCGGTCGTGGTTGACCGGCGACACGTTGGCGCGGCAAGTAGGTTACTGGCGTGACCGGCTTGGCAGCAATCCCCCGGTCCTGACGTTACCGACGGATCGCCCCAGGCCAACGGAACAGACATACGCCGGAGCAACCGTTTCCTTCGCAATCCAGCCGGGCACCATGGCGGCCCTGGAACACCTTGGCCGCAGCGAAGGTGCGACTCTCTTCATGACCCTCCTGACGGGCCTGGCCGTGCTGCTGTCCCGCTGCAGCAACCAGGACGACCTGGTCATCGGCACCCCTGTCGCGGGTCGTCGCAATGCGCAGACGGAGGGGCTGATCGGGTTCTTTGTGAACACATTGCCGCTGCGTATAAGCCTGGGAGGCGAGCCGTCGTTCCGCAATGTGCTGCGTGAGGTCCGCGAAGCAGCCCTGGCAGCGTACGCCCACCAGGACGTGCCGTTCGAGAAGCTCGTCGACGAACTGCATGTCCGACGAGATCCGAGCCGCACGCCCCTGTTTCAGGTTGTGTTTGCGATGCAGAACACGCCGCTGCCAGCGCTGCGACTGGGCGAAATGCGGATGACTCCGCTGCCGGAGCCGGGCAACGTCGCCAAGTTCGACCTGATGCTGACGATCCAGCCAGCGCCAGATGGCGAAGGTCTGGCGGCATCGCTGAATTATAATCGCGACCTGTTTGACGCGGATACGGTCCAGCGAATGGCAGAGCGGTTCGGGCAGTTGCTCGAAGCGGCTGTGGCAGAGACCGACACCACGGTTTCCCGGCTGCCCCTGCTCACAGTCCAGGAGCGGCGGGTCCTGGCTGACTGGAGCGGCACGCAAAGTGACTATCCTCGCGACAGGTGCGTACACGAGTTGTTTGAAGAGCAGGCCGCACTGCACGGCGATTCAGTAGCAATCGTCGCAAACGGCCACACCCTGACGTATCGCCAGCTCAACGAACAGGCGAACGCATGGGCGTGTCGTCTGATGGAGCAAGGTATCGGGCTGGAAACGCCCGTGGGACTGTGCGTCGATCGGTCGCCCGAGATGATCGTCGGCATGCTGGCGATTCTCAAGGCGGGCGGAGCCTATGTCCCGCTGGACGCAGCATTGCCCGAGGAACGATTGCGACTGCTGGTCCATGATACCCGAACACGGGTTGTTTTCGTGCATAAACGATTTGCAGAACGTCTGACCGGCTTATGTTCGCACATCCTGTACCTCGACGATACGCTGCCGGGTCTGGCTGACAACCCCAGACGCGGGGCGACAGCAGAGCATCTGGCCTACGTGATGTACACGTCCGGATCGACCGGCCGACCCAAGGGGGTTGCGGTCGTCCATCGCGGAATCGTCAGGCTGGTCAGAAATACGAACTATGCGAAGTTCGACGCCGAGCAGGTGTTCCTGCAGCTGGCGCCGTTTTCCTTCGATGCGTCGACGCTGGAGATCTGGGGACCGCTGCTTAATGGCGGCCGACTCGTCATCCCACCATCCGGCATGCCCTCGCTGGCCGACCTGTCTGCGATGATCCGGCGACACGGCGTAACGACCCTCTGGCTGACAGCCGGCCTCTTTCATCAGATTGTTAGTGAAGATATCGCGCTGCTCGACCCGGTGCAACAAGTGCTCGCCGGCGGGGATGTGCTGTCGGTGCCGCATGTGCGCCGAGTCCTGGAGCGCCGCGATGGCGGCGGGCTGATCAACGGCTACGGCCCTACGGAGTCGACCACATTTGCATGCTGCTGCCGTCTCGAGACGCCGCACGATCTGCGACAGACGGTGCCGATCGGTCGGCCGATTGCCAATACGTCTGTATACATTCTCGACCGACACTTGCAGCCGGTCCCGATGGGTGTCGCCGGGGAAGTCTATATCGGAGGGGACGGTCTGGCCCGCGGGTATGTCAACCAGCCGGGCTTGACCGCCGAGGCATTCATTCCCAACCCCTTTGCACGGCGTGATGGGGAGCGGCTGTATCGAACAGGTGATCTGGCGCGATGGCTGTCGGACGGCCGAATCGAGTTTCTCGGCAGAGGCGACCTGCAGGTCAAGATACGCGGCTATCGGATCGAGCCCGGTGAGGTGGAAGCAGGCGCTGGTACGTCATCCAGATGTGCGCGAGGCTGTTGTCGTGGCCCGCGCTGACGGCAGTTCCAACAAGCGGCTCGTCGCATACGTCCTACCAAGAAGGGGACGGCAAGTGGCGGCAGACGAGCTTCGCGAGTTCCTGCAGTCGCGACTGGCTGCGTACATGGTGCCAGCCGTGTTCGTATTGCTGGAGACATTGCCGCTTAACGCCAATGGCAAGGTAGACCGGGCAGCGCTGCCGGAGCCGCGGGCGTCCGAATCGCGCGGGCAGCGGGATTATGCGCCGCCGACGTCGCCGATGGAGACCGAACTGGCGAGGATCTGGGGCGAGGTGCTGCGCCTCGACCGCATCGGCGTGCGCGACAATTTCTTTGAGTTTGGCGGCGATTCGATCCTGTGCCTGCAGGTCGTGTCGCGAGCGCAACGGGCGGGCATTCGCATTACGACTCGACAGCTATTCCAGTGTCAGACGATCGCGGAACTGGCAGCGGTTGCGGCGGCATCCGAAGAGCAGACTCGTGTGCAGGGTGACGTCACGGGCGACATCCCGTTGCTGCCGGCGCAGCGATGGTTCTTCGATCTGAATCTGCCGCAGTCGGGCCATTGGAACCAGTCAGTGATGCTGCGCGTTACCAGCCCGATGGACTGGCGGGCGCTGCAGGACGCGCGGGCAGCGGTGATTGCGCGACATGAGGCGCTCAGGGTGCGCTTCGTGCGGGATGGCACGTCGTGGCGACAGATGCTGACACCGTCGGACGAGGCGGTGCCGGCTACGCGGATTGATCTGTCCAGCATAGCAGATACGCAACGAACCAGCGCGATAGCAAAGCACGCCGAAGAACTCCAGAAGAGCCTGGACCTTGAGCATGGCCCCTTGCTCAGGGTCGCATGGTTCGACTGCGGCGAACGGCAGGCGGATCATCTGCTGATCATTATCCATCATTTGGCCGTCGATGGGGTGTCCTGGCGAATCCTGCTCGAAGACCTTCAGGCGGCGTATGGTGAGGCACTCGCGGGCGAGACGATCTCGCTGCCGCCGCCGGCAACCTCATTTGCGCAATGGGCCCGCCTGCTGGTCGATCGTGCGCGGTCGGATTCGCTTAAGGGAGAGATGTCCTACTGGCTCTCGCAAGAGCAGATGCCGGCAGTACCGGCGGACTGGCCGGACGGGGTCAACAGCGAGCAGTCGGCGGAGCGTGTGACTGTCGCATTGACAGCCAGCGAAACGGAATCTCTGCTGCGCGAGGTCGGCAAGGCGTATCACACTCGCGTCGATGAGACGCTGCTGACGGCACTGGCGCAGACGCTGGCGGGTTGGACGGGCGAGTCACGCGTTGCCGTCGAGCTCGAAGGGCATGGCCGGGAGGCGTCCTGCAGGATATCGACCTGTCGCGTACGGTCGGTTGGTTGACGAGCATGTATCCGGTCGTGCTGCAAGCCTCAGCGTCTGACAAGCCGGGCGCGGCCCTGTGTGCTACAAAAGAGCAGTTGCGGGCCGTGCCGAACCATGGTATTGGATTCGGCCTGCTGCGCTACCTGGCGGACGAGGAAACCTCCGCGACCCTGGCGGCCCTGCCTTCGCCACAGATCCGCTTCAACTACCTGGGTCAGTTCGATCAGGTTCTTGGCGGGGAGGCGACAGGTGGCCTTGGATTGGTGCCGGCGGATGAGCCGACAGGGCCTGAGCACTGCACCAAGGCGTTGCGGAGTCATTGGTTCGAAGTCAACGCCGCGGTGGCAGGCGGAGTGTTGCGCGTGGACTGGCTATACAGCCGGCACGTTCATCGGCATCAGACCGTGGAACGATTGGCGCAGGAGTTTGTCGAACGGCTTGGCGAGTTGATCCGGCATTGCCTGTCCCCTGATGCGGGGGGGGTTACACCGTCGGACTTTCCCCTGGCGGGGCTCGATCAGAACCAACTGGCGAAGCTGGCTGCAAGGCTGGGACGCAAGACGTCATAGCAGAGGTAGTCGATGCAACTTGAAAACGTCGAAGACATGTATCCCCTTTCACCCGCACAGCAGGGCATGCTGTTTCATGATCTGCTGGCGCCCGGCTCGGGAGTCTATTGCGTCCAGCTGGCATTCACGATAACTGGCCGGCTAAGCGTTGACGCGCTCCGGCAGTCATGGCACGCAGTTGTGGATCGGCACGCGGCGCTTTGCGCGGCGTTTTACAGCGAAGGCCTCGACCAGCCGTTGCAGATCATCCGGCAGCGCGTAACGCTGCCGTGGCAGGAGCTCGACTGCAGATCGCTTCCCGGCCTGGAATCGACGGCGAAGATGGCAGCGATCCTCAAGGCGGATCGGCTGCGCGGCTTTGACGTTACAGAGGCCCCTCTGCTCCGCGTCACGCTGATCCGCACAGCCGACGACACCTGGCGGTGCGTTCTGACGCATCATCACCTCGTACTCGACGGCTGGTCAGTCGGCTGGGTGCTGCGCGATGTGCTTGCATGCTACCAAGCCCTTGCGTCCGGAGAACAGCCGGCCTGGCGGACATCCCGGCCGTACCGGGATTACATCGCCTGGCTGGGTCAGCAGGACATGCGGGAGGCCGAGAGGTTCTGGCGGGAGACTCTCACCGGACTTGAACGCGCGACACCGCTCGGCCTGGCTCGTCCGTCGCGGGAACCTGCAGGTGAGCATTTCCTTGCCGAAGAGTCCTGCCAACTGGACGTGGACTTCACGTCCCGGCTGCAGGCATTCGCGCGCAGCAGCAGATCACGCTCAGCACTCTGACTGCCGGCGCGTTGGCCGTTTGCCTTGGCAGATATGCCGGCGAGCCGGAGGTCACGTTCGGATTGACTGTCTCGGGTCGACCTGCCGAGCTGGCCGGGGTAGATGCAATGGTCGGCATGTTCATCAACACGCTGCCGCTGCGTGTGCTACTGCCCGGCGCCATGCCTGTAGCAGAATGGTTGCAGGACCTGCAGGAACGCCAGGGCCGACTGGTTCCTTACAGCCATACGCCGCTGGTTCAGATCCAGCAGCAGACGACCGTGCCTGCTGGACAGCCGTTATTCGAATCGATTCTTGTATTTGAGAACTATCCCGTCGATGACTCGCTCAAACGGTCCCCGGCCGGGCTGCAGATCGCTGACCTTAAGGGCACGGAACAAACGAATTACCCGCTGGCTGTCTACGTCGTGCCGGGACAGGCACTGACACTGCGGATCGCTTACGACCGTCGCCGCATCGAGCCAGGCGCGTGCAGCGCGGATGCTGGGGCATTTGCGTACGATCCTGCATGGCATGCTGAATCGGCCCGAAGCACCGCTGGCCGAGATTCCCATCTTGCCACGCGATGAGCGCCGGATTGTGTTGGAGCAGTTCAACGATACGACGATGGATGTGCCAGACGGCCTGCGCGTGCATGAGATGTTCGAAGCACAAGCGCGGCGCACCCCTAAGGCAACAGCCACGGTCGACGACAAGCAGGCCCTCACGTACGAGCGGCTCGATAGCCGGGCGAATCGGCTAGCCGGAAAGTTGCATTCCCTTGCGGTTGGGCCGGGGGTGCTGGTGGGTGTTTGCCTGCATCGTTCCGTTGACATGCTGGCAGCCGTGCTGGGGGTGCTGAAGTCCGGCGGGGCATATGTGCCGCTTGATCCCGGGTTTCCGCGGCAGCGACTGGCGATGATGCTGGAAGATGCCGCACCCCGCGTGATCGTAACGCAGCGCGACCTGGCCCGCGGGCTGCCCGAGTCTGCAGCCACTGTCATATGCATAGAGGATGTCCTGGCTGCAAGCGCGGCGGCCGACGAGCCGGACGAACCCACGCCAGGCAAGCCCAGCGACGCGGCGTATGTCATCTTTACATCGGGCTCGACCGGCCGGCCGAAAGGCGTGGTGATCGAACACCGTTCGGTTGTCAACTTCCTGACTTCGATGGCGCAAGCGCCGGGAATGACAGCCAGCGACCGATTGGTGGCGGTTACAACACTGTCGTTCGATATTGCGGCCCTGGAGTTGTTCCTGCCGCTGACGGTTGGGGCCTGCGTCGTGATCGCGACAGCCGAGCAGGCGGCCGATCCCGTCCGGTTGCGTCAACTGCTCCAAGACAGTGATGCGACCGTCATGCAGGCGACGCCGGCAACCTGGCGGATGCTGCTGGAATCGGGCTGGATGGGCGGGCGCAGCCTGCGCATCTACTGCGGCGGCGAAGCGCTCAGCCGGGATCTGGCGGATCGTCTGCTGACTGTCAGCGACGTGGTGTGGAATCTCTATGGTCCGACGGAGACGACGATCTGGTCGAGCGTCCAGCGAATCGCCGCGAGCGACGGACCCGTTTCCATTGGCCGGGCTATAGCCAATACGCGGATGTACGTGCTGGATCGTCATTGCCAGCCGGTGCCGATTGGCGTGACGGGTGAACTGTATATTGGTGGGGCGGGCGTTGCCCGTGGCTATCTGGGCCGTGCCGATCTGACCGCCGAGAGATTCGTCGTCGATGAATTCGCCGGCCAGCCCGGAGGGCGCATGTACCGCACGGGTGACCTCGCAAGATATCACGACGATGGCACAATCGAGTGTTTGGGCCGGGTGGATCATCAGGCCAAGGTTCGCGGCTTCCGCGTCGAGCTCGGTGAGATCGAGGCGGCGCTCGTCAAATGCGCCGGCATACAGCAGGCGGTCGTTGTCGATCGCCATGACGGCACCGGCGACAGCAGGCTGGTTGCGTATTACGTTGCCACCGAAGGTGCGAGCCCGGCTGACGAAGATCTGCGGCGCGACCTGCACGAGACCCTGCCCGGCTACATGGTGCCGTCCGCCTTCGTGCGACTCGACGCCTTGCCGCTGACTCCAAATGGCAAGGTCGATCGCCGGGCACTGCCGGCTCCTGGCGCCGGCCGGGGCAGCGTCGGCAGGCAGTACGTGGCCCCGCGCGATCCCCAGGAGCGGCAGCTGTCACAGATCTGGTCGACGCTGCTTGGCCGCTCGCCTGTCGGGGCGACGGACAACTTCTTTGAGATGGGCGGTCATTCGCTGCTGGCTACGCGACTGATCTCTCAGATCAGTGAGACGTTCGGCGTTGCCCTGCCGATTCGCGCGGTGTTCGACTCGCCAACCCTGGAAGGTCTGGCTCGGCGGGTCCGCGAGGCATCCACGACGGAGGACGCGTCGGCATCGATTGCAGCAGAAGTTGAAGAAGGACAGATATGAGTGCCGCTACGCTGTTGCTGGACATGCTGAACGATGGTGTACAGTTCTGGGCCGAGGCGGGGCAGCTCCGCTTCAAGGCCCCGACAGGCACTGTCACCGACGAGCGCCGCGCTGCGCTGCGCCAGGCGAAGCCTGAGATTCTCCGCCTGATAGGCACGCGCGGCCGGATCGCCGCTCCCTCGTTCGCCCAGCAGCGACTCTGGCTGTTTGACCGGCTCGTCCCTGGCAGCTGCGTCTATAACATTCCGGAGGCAATTCGCTGGTCGGGTCCGATCGACATAGAGGCCTTGCGGCAGAGCTTCGCGGCGGTTGTCGAGCGACACGAAACGCTACGGACCCTCTTCGCCGAGATCGACGGCTACCCCGTACAGGTGATAGCCCCGCAGGCAACGGTCGAACTGCCCGTGGTAGACTTCTCGCACCTGCCTGTTGACCAGCGGGAGGCTGATGCCCATCGCTGGGCGCGCCAGGAAGTTCACCGGCCATTCGATCTGTCAAACGGGCCGCTGCTGCGGTTGGGGCTCGCGCGGCTCGATGCGCACGAGCATATCCTCGTCGTCACGATGCATCACATCGTGGCGGACGGCTGGTCGATGGGCCTTCTCGTGTGCGATGTCACTGCCTGCTATCAGGCCTTTGTAACGACCCAGCCATGTCCCCTGCCGACGCCGCCGATCCAGTATGCCGACTATGCACACTGGCAGGCACAGCGTCTGCGCGGTGAATGGCTCGAACCGCAGATGGCCTACTGGCGACGACGCCTCAAAGGCGCGGCTGGCGCACTGGCGCTGCCGACGCCGAAGGCCCGTCCCGCTATGCAGACCTTCGTCGGCTCGCTTCGCAGCGTGACCGTCCCGGCGGCGCTGGCTACGTCGTTGAAATCCCTTGCCCAGCGCGAACAGTCGACACTGTTTATGGTGATGCTTGCAGCATACAAGGCTCTTCTATCGCTGCGGACCGGCCAGCACGATGTGATCGTCGGCTCGCCGATCGCCGGACGCAACCACGCGCAGGTCGAATCACTGATCGGGTTCTTCATCAATGTTCTTGTACTGCGGACGGATCTCGCCGGCGACCCGACGTTTGCGGAGCTCATCGGACGCGTGCGGGAGACAACGCTTGGCGCCTACGGGCACCAGGATCTTCCCGCTGAGCAACTGGCCGAAGCAGCTGCATCTGCAGCGCGACCCCGGCCGGCCGCTGATCCCTGTCGCCTTCGTGGTTCAGAACGCCCCATCCGCGGCCATGCACTTGAATGAAGTGATGCTCACGCCTCTAGGCCTGACAACCGACACCGCCAAGGTTGATCTGACGGCGTTCGTCCGCGAGACGGAGGATTCGATCGAGGTCGCCTTCGAGTACAACACAGACCTCTTCGACGAAGCGACCATAGTCGGCCTCCAAGAGGATTACCTGGCGATCCTGGCCAAAGTAACTTCTGATCCCCAGACCAGGCTCTCCACCCTGCCCACACAACGCGCGGCAACAGATCGCCCGGCACCACGGAGGGACACCGGCCTGGCGGCGATCTACGAGAAGTCCAATCTGACGATGAACCAGTTGCTCGTCTGGTCCGGCCAGAAGCTCCATAAGGCCCTGCCGATATACAACGTCGCCGGGGTATGCTCCCTGTCAGGGGAGATAGACGTATCGCATTTCCGGCGGGCCTTCGCGTTCCTTGTGCAAGGCTGTGACGCCCTGCGGACGGTGTTCAACGAACTGGAAGGCATTCCTGTACAGACCGTCTTGGAGCGTATCGACAGTTGCGTAGAGTATCTCGACTGGTCCGACGATCCAGCTGCCGCCAGCCGGATTGACGACTGGGCAACGAATCGCTGCCAGCAAGTCTTCGACATCTCGACCCGACTGTTTGACTGCGCGCTGATTCGCACGGGGCCGTCGCAATACGCGTGGTATTTCTCTCATCATCATCTGATCACCGACGGCTGGTCGTACATGCTGATCCTGCGGCAGATGTCAGACTTGTACGAACGGTCGCTACGTGGCGAGTTGGACACCGCACCCGCCATGCCTTCGTTCCAGGATTATGTGGCCCAGGAGCGAGCGTACCGCCAGTCCCCCCGTTTTGCTCGAGACCGCCAATACTGGGAGCGAAAGTATGCAGAGGGCGGCGACGAGATCACTTTCTACGGGCGACCCACCGACAAGCGTGGTGCCAAGGTCCAACGCATATCGGTGAATCTCGGGCTCGATCGCTCGGCCCGGATCAAGGACGCGCTGGCCAGGATGGACACGAGCCTGCCTATGCTGTTTTCGGTGGTTGTGTTCGTGCTGCTGCGACGCGTCGCGGGCACTTCGGCAGTCTCGATCGGTGTGCCCTTTCACAACCGCCGGTCGCGCGATCTGCGAGGCGTAGTGGGCCTGCTGATGGAGGCAGTGCTGCTGCGCATTCAGACGCAACCTGAGGATACGTTCACCACGCTGCTGGAAAAGGCCAAGGCAGAGATGTTCGCCACGGTTCGCCATGGCTCCTACGCAATCGGCAATCCCCGTCATCGTCATGCCTACGATATCTTTTTGAACTACCACGCGACCTCCGCCGACCTCGTCAACGAAGGCACCATGACCGGCTTCGGCGGCGCGACCGGCTCCGTAAAGTGGATTCACACAGGGCACGATTTCAACAGCCTGGCGATCCACGTGCACGACTTCGAGTCGAGCGGCCAGATCCAGGTTGACTTCGACTTCCACTGCGAGGTTTTCGACGAGCCGATCCGTCAGCGCACGATCGATCATTGCCTCGCGGTTCTTGATGCGATGCTCGAAGATCCGACGCGGAGGCTCAGCGAGGTCAGCGCCCTTAGCGATTCCGAGCGCAACACCCTCGTCTATGGCCTGAACGACACCTCGCAGCCGTACGAACGTGGAGTCTGTCTGCACGAACTGATCGAACGGTCGGCGGATGCGTGCGGCTCCCGCGAGGCGCTGGTCTTTGAGGACACTTCGCTCAGTTACAGTGAGTTGGAATCGCGGGCCAACCGGCTGGCCAACTGGCTGCGTCGCCAAGGCATCGGGCCGGAAAGCCTCGTCGGCGTCAGTCTCCAGCGATCGGTCGATCTGGTCGTCGCGCTGCTCGGGGTGCTCAAGGCCGGCGCGGCCTATGTGCCGCTCGATCCGTCCTACCCGGCGGACCGGCTGCAGTACATGGTCGCTGACAGTCAAGTTCGATGGGTGATTGCCGCCGCGGGTGATTCCTGGCTGGATGGCGTAGACGGTGTCCGCCGGGTGACCGTTGATGAGATCCTGCGACAGGAGAGCGATGACAGCCGGCCGGCCAGCGGTGTCTGTTCGCGCAACGTCGCCTACATGATCTATACCTCCGGTTCGACCGGCCAGCCCAAAGGCGCGATGAACGAGCATGCCGGCATCGTCAATCGACTCCAGTGGATGCAGCAGCAGTATGCCCTCGGTGCCGACGATCGCGTGCTCCAGAAGACACCGTTCGGCTTTGACGTATCCGTGTGGGAGTTCTTCTGGCCACTGATGACCGGGGCCACGCTGGTAGTCGCCAAACCCGAAGGTCATCGTGACGCCAAGTATTTGGCGCATCTGATCGACGCGCAGCGGATCACGACGATCCACTTTGTACCGTCGATGCTGGAGGTCTTCCTCGAAGAGATCGACGCGGGGGCGTGCAAGACCCTTCGCCGGGTGATCTGCAGCGGCGAGGCCCTGTCCTGGGATCTTAAGGAACGGTTCTACGGCAAACTCGGCTGCCAGCTGCATAACCTTTATGGACCAACAGAGGCGGCGGTCGACGTGACGTACTGGCCGTGCGATCGGCAGACCGGCGCCAAGGTCGTGCCGATCGGCTATCCGGTAGCCAACACGCGGGTGCATATCCTCGATGAGCGGATGGCGCCGGTGCCGCAAGGGGTGCGCGGAGAGATCTTCCTGGGCGGTGTGCAGGTCGGTCGCGGCTACTGGCGCCGGCCGGGTCTGACCGCCGAGCGGTTCGTGCCAGACCCGTTCTGCACTAAGGGTGGCAGCCGGCTGTACCGGACAGGCGATGCGGGACGTTACCGGGAGGATGGCAGTATCGAGTACCTGGGTCGGCTGGACGACCAGGTGAAGATCCGCGGCTTCCGGATCGAGTTGGGGGAGATTGAATCTCGCCTGAGAGAAATCGCCGGGGTCAAAGAGGCAGCAGTCGCCGTCAAAGGCGAGGGGCCTGCCAAACGGCTGATCGGTTATGTAACCCGGCGAGGCGATGACGATCTGGACATCGCACAGTTGCGTCAACAGTTGCGTCAGCATCTGCCGGAATACATGGTGCCGGCCACGATTGTGCAACTCGACCAGTTGCCGCTCTCGCCCAACGGAAAACTCGATCGAAAGGCATTGCCGGAACCGAAGGCGGAGTCATCATCGTCACGCCAGCATGCACACGTAGGGCCGCGCAATCCGTTGGAACGCCAGCTCGTGGATATGTGGGAGGAGATGCTCGGCGTTCACCCGATCGGCGTAACCGACAATTTCTTCGATCTTGGCGGCCATTCGCTGGTAGCGGTGCGAATGATCAGCATGCTCGTCAAACAAGTCGAACGCGACATCCCTGTGGCGGCCCTGTTCGAGTCACCGACAATCGAGACGCTCGCCAGGATCCTTGCCGAGCCCGATGCCGCCGGCCCAGCGACGCCGCTCGTGCCCATGCAACCGCGCGGTGATCTTCCGCCCTTCTTCTGCGTGCATGCCTTGTTCGGCAGCGTTTTATGCTTCATTGAGCTGGCCAGGTGCCTCGGCACCGATCAGCCGTTCTTCGGCCTGCAGTCCGTCGGCATGCAGGGGGATGCGGAACCTCTGACTGATCTCTCAACGATGGCAGCAGCGTATATCGAGGCGATGCGAACGCGCCAGCCGAAAGGCCCCTATCGCATCGGCGGCTACTCGATGGGCGGTGTTATCGCCTACGAAATGGCACGGCAGCTGCGGCAGACGGGCGAGCACGTCGACCGCCTCGTACTGTTCGACAGCTGATACACCGGTCGCCGCGGGCGTCGACAACGTCCGGGGTCTCGACGATGCCGAGCTGCTCGACTGGTTCCTTGAAGACCGCGCCGGCTGGCTCAGTCAGCACAACCCCGAAATGGCGCGAACGCTTAAGACGTTGCCGCCCGAACAGCGCGTCGAGCACCTCCTGGCCGAATTGCAGAGCACCGGCCACGTACCGCCGCACGTCGGCGTCGAGCACATCGGGCGATACCTCAAGGTGCTCAATGCCAACCTTCAAGCGTTCCACAGCTATCAGCCGCAGCCTTACGAAGGCAGCATTGCTTTCTTCCGATCGTCGGATGGTACAGATGAGCTCGGCGATCCGCTGCCGCAGTGGCATCAGCTGGCTCTCGGTAGCCTGAACGTATATCGCGTCCCCGGCTTCCACGGCACGATGCTCAGCCAACCGCACGTTCGCCAGGTCGCTGCGCAGCTGCGATCCTGCCTGAGCCAGTAAGACTGTCTCAGGCAGGCACGCCTGCCCAATCGTACACGACGACCTCGGGCGGCACCCCATCGGTGACGACTGCCGCGTCATAGCCATCCGCCACCGCAAATCTGCAGCCGAATAACGGCCCTTCATGCTCTTTACACGTTATCCGAAAACGATCGCCGCCGTTCGGGTCGACGGGCTCGGTCGTCATCGCCAGCAAGTCGGCCGACAACCCCATACCAGTGGCCTTGATAGCGGCCTCCTTGCCGGTCCACATTTGAAAAAAGCACCTGGTCATCCGCTCGCCATCATCGCAGACCGCAGCCAGCACAGCCATCTCCGCAGCCGAGAAGACCGAACGCGCCACATCCTCCATCTCAGGCACGGGTCGTCTCTGCTCGACGTCCACCCCCAGGCATCGCTGCCTCCCTATCGCCAGCAAGGCCACGTCACCCGAATGACTAAGGTTGAACTGGAATGCGTCCGAATGGGCCGAACCATCCAGCAATGGCTTGCCACGTTCATCCCGGTTGGTCTTCACCTGCCTGGCGCACAACCGAGGTAGCCCGCGAGGATCCGACGCATTCCCGCATGGCTGGCAATGAAACGCGCCCGGTCCTTGTCGAAGTGGAATCTTCTCGCTCGTTCCTGGTCCTCGTCCGGCAGTTCCTCTTCGAGGGCCGCGATGACCGGCTCCGCAAGATTCGTGGCCAGTCGCCACAGGTGCAGGACAGGCGCTTGGGGACAGATGAGCGGCCCTTGTGTTGCCGGCCCCTTTACACTGCCCGGCTGTTCTCTCCTGTCACGCGGGTCTTTCACGATCCCTCTTTCGGCCATGCACCATGCAGATCCGTCTCCTTCAGGTTCGTGTAATGACGCGGCGGCATGCCCACGGTGTTCTCGCTCACCCAGACCGGCTCCGTCAGCCGGGTGACGAGCGTGTCAACCGCCTCGGGCGAGTAGGCCTTCGCCGGCAGCAGGCTGAGGTCGTACACGTGCTCGCCCTGGCTCATCAGGGGATAGACGTGCTCGTCGGGAATCGGGTCCACGAAATCCGCGTTGTGAGAGAAATTGGGACTACGGAGCAACGTCAGCCCAATCGTACCATCCGGCTGAACGTCCACGGCGTAGGCATCGCGCGTCACGACCGACAGGCATGCATCGCTGCTATGGACCGTAACATGATCCAGGAACGGGAACTCCTGGCGATTCATCGGCCGGGCGATCCGCCCGCCGGGCACCCCGTCGATACGCGTGGTCACAGCGAAACCCGGCGGCAGCAGCATCTTGACGATCTCGTCGGCGCCCTGGTAATAGACCCGCAGACGCATGTGTACGGCCGGGTCGCCCGCGTGCAGGAAGACCCGCCACAGGATCCTGGAATGGCGCAGCCGGAAATCCCCGCTGATGGCTGCCCGGAGCGGCCCCGTCTCGATCACCTTCCATTCTTCAGTAACGAATTCACCAGCCGGTTCCGTCTGAAAGATCGCATCGGGCACCGGATAGCCCCAGCTGTCGCTCTTATCGACGAAGGCAGCGATGCGAATGCCACCGGCACCAAGCATCTCCGCGTTTGCATCCTTGCGGCGGATTGAGGCTACGCCGGCAGGACCACCGCATACGGCAAGAAATTCGTTGTCGACGCGATTTGCCTGGCGAGCATCCGCAGGCCTGGCCGGTTGTACCTCGCTGGGCTTGTCATGATGCACCTCAAAGACCTGTCGCCCGAACGCCGGAATCTCCGCCGGGACCAGGTACCGGAACATCTTCTGTTCCGCCGCGCTACCCGCCGTCTTTTGAAGGGGCGCCTCCCGGCCGTCCATCGTCGTATAACGCACGGGAATCTTGTAAGAGATATGCCCGAGATACGGCTCGGTTTCGACGATACCTGTGAAAGGCTTGTCCGTAACATTATGCAGGATCACCCGCTGACGCTTGCAGGCATCGAGCTCAAACGTCCTCCGCCGTGTGACGTGCGTGATGATCTGCCGGGCATTTCGTTTGGCGACACCAAGATCGTCCCGCGCCTGCGGGTAAGCCTGCTCGATGGACGAACCGGGCAGGATATCGTGAAAGCTATTGAAGCACGCGTGCGTCCAACCTTCCCTGAGCCGCTCTGCTGCGTCCGCCGGCGTCAGCTCGGGGTAGTGGTTCACGAGCTTCTCAGCCTGGGCAAGCAGCGCCTCTGCCTGGTGCAACTGCTGCTTGGTCTCGTGTACCGCCGAGTAGCAGCCGGGAAAGACCCATTGCAGCTCCCCCTCGAAGACCGGCAGCTCTATCCCGCTGGCCTTAACCGCTACAAAGAAACGGTCCAGCGTGCTGAACCGCAATTCCACACCGTCGTGGTACGAGCGATGCTCGCGGATCCATTCGATCTGCTCGCGCGAGGGTCCACCGCCATGATCACCCACACCATAGAAGGCGATCGCATGCCCAAGCCCCGGATACGCCGCCTCGATGCCACCCTCAACGTGCTCGGCCAGCTCCTCAAGGGTTCGAACGCAATAGGATACAGGGATATAAGCCGCCGTCACCGACTCACCCGAAGGGACACGCCAGGTGAACACCTTCGCCGGCAGCGGGTTGGTCGGATCGGTCGGCCGGCCCCAGGCGATCTTGTCGATCCCGCCGGCCCGCAGCAGCGCCGGCAAAGTCGCGGGGTGCCCGAAGTCTGTCGACCTCGCACGCAATCGTCACGTCCAGCCCAAGGTGTTCCTTGAACCACGCCCGCCCGATCTGCCCCTGCTTGATCAGCGTCTCCGGACCCGCCATGTTCGTGTCCGCCTGCACCCACCAGGCAGTAAGCACTTCCCATCGGCCGGCCTCGACGAACCGGCGGATGCGTTCGAAAAGGTCAGGACACAGCGTGCGGATCTGCTCGTATACCCATGCCTCGCCGCGCGAAACGACCAGCTCCGGATACTGATCCAACAGATCGCATGACGTGCGGCACGTGTTGATGACCTCATCGACGCCAGCCGGCCACGTCCACATCCAGACCGGGTCGATGTGAGCATTCGCGATCATATGTACAGTAAGCTTGTCCGCCATGACAGCAGGTTCCCTTTCGTAATGGCGATCTCCGGGATCTTCACGCCACACTGACGGCCGCCCGGATCGCTACTGTTATCCTTGGAACCCGCGAGGAAATCCAGCTCGTCATTTCGGAGGACTGAATCGGATGAAAGGACCTGCAATACGTCAGAAAGTGAGTGGCCCCATCGCCCGGCTCTGGTCAGACCGGGCGATGGGACGGTTCCTGCAAGAGGAGTATCAGGCAGCTGCCTCAGCGGCAGTGATGGCCTTCTCGATCACCTCGGTTGCACGGTCAGCCTCGGCTTCGGTCATCACCAGAGGCGGTTGAACACGGATCACGTTGGCCAGCGCACCGCCAACGCCGACGAGCACGCCGTTCTCGCGGCACATCGCCCTGACCTTCTTCGCCTCGTCAGCCGCCGGAGCCTTGGTCTTCTTGTCTTTGACCAGTTCCACGCCGATCATAAGACCTCTTCCGCGAACGTCGCCTACCAGGCAGCTCTTCTCCTGGAAGGCCCGCAGGCGGGCCATGATCTGCTCGCCCCGCGCCGCAGCGTTTTCCGGCAGCTTCTCATCGCGCATCACCTGGATATTGGCGATGGCCGCAGCACAGCTGACGGCATTCCCGCCGAACGTCGACAGATGGTCACCCGGCGTAAAGGCCCCGGCAATATCGGCATGCGCGATGAAGGCCGACAGCGGGAAGCCGTCGGCAATCCCCTTGGCCATACACATGATGTCCGGCTCGACACCCGCGTGCTCGATGGCAAAGAGCTTGCCCGTTCGGCCGAAACCGCTCTGCACCTCGTCACAGATGAAAAGGCCGCCGTCCTTGTGAATGATATCGACCGCGATGCGGAAGTACTCCGGCGGCGGTGCGACGATCCCACCTTCGCCCATGAGCCCTTCAGCAACAAACGCCGCGACATCGCCAGCCGTCTGGTACCGAAGGACGTCATCAAGCGCGTGGGCGCAGGCCATGCCGCACTTGTCCGGCGTGCTGGCAAATGGACAGCGATAGCAGTAAGGAGCCGGTGCAAAGGCCACGCCCGACAGGTATGGCCCCGAACCCTTCTTCCGGCCGCGATTGCCCGTGATCGACAGCGTTCCGACCGTCCGACCGTGGAAGCTCTGCGTCAGGGCGACGATTTCCTTGCGCTTGGTAAACTGCTTGGCCAGCCGCATCGCGCCTTCGAGGGCTTCGCCCCCGAGCACGAGAAGAAACTCTTCTGCAGCCAGCCCGGCGTGACCTCGGCGAGCAGCTTTCCAGTTCGCCGGCCCGCGGATTGTAGTACACATACGTGCAGCAGTGCACGAGCTCGCGCATCTGCTTGTCGGCCGCGGCCAGCACCTTCGGGTGCCCGTGGCCGGCATTGGTCACCGCGATACCGCTGAAGCAGTCGAGATACTCCTGGCCGTCCGCGGCCCTTCATCGTGCAGCCGGACGCCGAGGCCACCTCGATCGGTTCGAAACCAGCCACCATGCTGGTAATCAGGTATTCGTCATACAGTGCTTTTGTCTTCATAGGTTAAGTCCTTGATTCGTTCTCTATGGGCCATTGGTCTAGGTCCGACTGATAGTGCCTTCCCACGTGCCGACGCGTGTCTGCTTGGCCTCAGTTTCGCTGAACCAATGACTCGTCACCGCCTTGGTCTCGGTGTAGAACTCCACGCCGTCGGTACCCATGCAGTGCAGGTCGCCGAAGAACGACGACTTGTGCCCGCAGAACGGGAATGCCGATATCGGCACCGGAATCCCCACGTTCACGCCCACCATGCCCGCATCGATACGGCGGGAGAACTCGCGAGCGTAGTAGCCGTTGAGCGTAAAGATCGACGCGCCGTTGGCGAACT
The DNA here is from genome assembly GCA_963787325.1 of uncultured Planctomycetota bacterium. Taxonomy (GTDB): domain Bacteria; phylum Planctomycetota; class Phycisphaerae; order UBA1845; family JANYLN01; genus CAWBCK01. Next base: position 1,198,811 of record CAWBCK010000005.1, on the reverse strand, counting down.
CGCTGGAGTTGATCACCCGCACGCCTTCCTCGAAGTCCTTGACCCGCTTGATGCACAGCACCGGGCCGAAGATCTCATCGATGCCGATCCGCATCTCCGGCGTGACTTTGTCGAAGATTGTCGGCCCGACGAAGAAACCGTTCTCGCAACCCGGCACCTTGGCATTCCGGCCGTCCAGCACGAGTTTGGCACCCTCTTTGACGCCGCAGTCGATCCAGTTCAAGACCGACTTCTTCAGGTCGGGTGAGACGAGCGGGCCCAGCTCCGTCGACGCCTCCCATGCCGGCCCCATCTTCAACTTGCCGGCCAGCTCGACGATCTGCTTAACCAGCTCGTCAGCGATCGACTCTTCAACCACCGCTACCGGCAGGGCCATGCATCGCTGCCCCGCACAGCCAAAGGCCGAGTTGATGATCCGCGCTGCCGTCGCCGCGATCGGCGCATCCTTCAGCACGAGGGCATGGTTCTTGGCCTCGGTCTGGCTCTGCACCCGCTTGCCGTGCGCCGCTGCCGTAGCGTAAACATGCAGACCGACCTTCGTCGAACCGACAAAGTTGATGCCTTTGATCGCCGGATGCTTCAGCAGAATCTCCGCCTCGTTCCGGCTGCACGTCACAACATTGAGCACGCCGGCGGGCAGGCCGGCCTCGGTCATCAGCTCCGCCATGCGAATGGCCGTCTGCGGAGTCATACTCGCCGCCTTGAGTACGAAGGTATTGCCCGTCGCCACGGCCAGCGGCACCATCCAGCCGAACGGAATCATCGCCGGGAAGTTGAATGGTGCGATCCCTGCGAAAACGCCCAGCGGCTCGCGGTAGCTGACAGTGTCATAGCCGCCCGAAACGTTCATCAGGCTCCGGCCCTGCATCGTCACCGGCAGGGCACACGCCAGTTCCACGACTTCGATGGCCTTGAGCACATCGCCGCGCGCCTCGTTCAGGTTCTTGCCCATCTCCGTCGCCAGCAGCTTCGCCAGGGCGTCCAGCTCGCGTTCGATCAGTTCCTTGAAACGGAACATCACCTGCACGCGCTTCGGCAGCGGCGTGTCGCGCCAGGCCGGGAAAGCGGCGGCCGCCGCCTCCACAGCCGCCGTCACCTCGTCCGCCGAACACTTGGGCGTCTCGGCCATCACCTGGCCCGTACTCGGATTGTACACCGGCATATACTGGCCACTGGCGGTGTCTTGCCACTGGCCATTGACAAGCGATTTGAGTCTGTCAGCCACGTTCGTCTCCTGTTTGTCTCTGCCCTGATCTGCTTCTCTTGAATCGTCCGTTTTAGAAAGAAGGCGGGGTGCAGGCGGAAATCAGCCTGGCCCGGCCCTTGCCCACATTTCGCCAGCGATGCGGCAGGCTCGATGCAAACTGGTACGCATCGCCCTTTTCCAGCACCGTCTTTCGGCCGGCGATCGTCACCTCGATGGTGCCCTGCACGCAAAAACCTGCCTCCTCGCCGTCATGTACGTACAGGCGAGGCCCTGTATCCGCCTCGGGCTCATAGATCTCATGCATGGTCTGAATAGCCTTGCCATGCCCCGTTCCCGGCGCGGTCAGATAGCGGAGCCCCTTGCCGCTGGCGACATTGACGAGTTGATGCGCACGAACAATGTGACCCGGCTCGGTCTCGCTGCCCTCCTGCGCGGCAAAGAACTCCGCCAACGTCGTCCCCAACGCATTCAGCACCCTCTTTAGCGTGCTGACCGAGGGGGAATTCTTGCCGTTTTCAATCTGCGACAGCGCCGCCGGGGCCACGTGCACCATCTGTGCCAGCGCCCGCAACGACAACCTTCGACTCTCCCGCAACAGGCGCAGCCGCGACCCCAGGTCGCCATCGGCGCTCTCGGCCCTGTGTTCCTTTTGGTTAGGCATGCCATCTCCCTGCGATGTTCAGTATAACGTACACGACGTTCAGTTGCTTGTCAATGCTTTTGCCGGCAACCGGTCGCTGGCGCTACAGGATGCCGGCGGCGATAATTCGCTGGTGCCGCGCATTGCCCAACTAGGTGCACAGGGCAGCCCGAGGTAACCGGGAGGATCTTGATGGCACTCAAATCCGTTCAGGTAAGTCCTAACCGCCGGTTCCTGGCAGCCGAACAGGGCCAGTTGTTCTTCTGGCTTGGCGATACCGCATAAAAGCTCTTCCATCGCGTCAATATCGAGGAGGGCGAATATTACCTTGGAATCCGCCGCCAGCAGGGACTCAGCGTCATCCAGGCCGTCGTCCTGGCCTTGGCGGGGACCTTCTGGCCAATGGTTGGATCACTCTGGACGGCGACGGCCGAAGGAATCCTCGACTGTCTAGGCCGCCGGCCCTTCTTCACATACCACCCCCGTGGTTTTCCGGCTGGCTGAGTTCACGTCGCCCATCGCCGGACCGGACTGGGTTCTCGTGCTGGACGCGGCGAAAGAAGACCTGCCCACTGCAGGAGTACCGCTCAGATAGTGCAACTCGCTACCACAGCGAAACGACAGAAATCCGTACGACCGCACCGCGACCCCACGGGACGAGCTCTTTGGCAGACCGCCAGAAAGTGCGCGGCCTTGCGTGGCGCTTCAAAGGCGCGGTGCAGAAAGGGCCACCATCCGAAGACGGCGGCCCTTGTCAGATAGTCATCCAATCGACCTGCCGGAACTATCAGTACAGCGACGTCCCCCAGTTGGCGATCAGCAATTGCAGGTCCCCAACATTAACGTAGGCGTCGCCGTTCAGGTCGGCATTCGCGTTCCAGTTCCCGCCTGCCCCGTAGGCCGAACCCCATGCTGTGGCCAGCCCCTGCAGGTCACCTACGTCCACACTGGTATCCAGATTGACGTCGCCGCATACCCCGATATCCAGCACGAGCTGCGGACGATTGCCGTTGAACTCACGTGTTGACAGCGCCGCATAGCCGCTCCCGGCACTGGCCCACAAGTTCAGGCCGTTGTTGGCCATCGCCCCGGTCGACCAGGCCCGCACAACATCAACCCCGTCCGGTGGCAGCACGATCTCAGGCATCGCCTTGCCGATCGGATCACCGCCGGAAACCGAGCCGGCCCAGTCGAGTTCGAACAGCTGCCGGTCGACCACATCGCTACCGATGCCCCTTCCACCCGGCGCGTTCCAGGGAATCCCATCCGTCGCCACGATCGTGCTCGCGAACGACGCGGTTCCCAGCCCGACCGCCGTCGTCTCCTTGAAGGCAAACACCGCGTCGCCGATCGACGCCGGGCCCCACGGAAAGCCCGTGTCGCCGACCGTCCCCGCGTTGCCGATCCCTTCCTGCCAGGCGTCTGCCAGGGGGTAAGCCATCACATGCAGCGAGAAGTCGTACCCACCCCGGGCGCTGTACAACCTCAGGGTCGCCCCGGTGATCATCTCCCCCGGAACCAGCTTGCCGGCCAGGTCAAACCGCATCAGCCCGTCCTGCGTCAAGCCCACGTCAAACCGTCCGCCGGTCCCCCGGTTGGAGTAGTCACTGCCCGCACCGTAAAGCCCGTTGTCGGCTATCGGCATCAACGTCAGTGACCCGGCTGTCCTCACGGCGGCGACGTTTGAGATCGCCGAGACATTCCCCGTCTCGTCCGTTGACTTCAAACCAAAGTAATACGTCGTCCGATTCGCCAGGCCCGTCACCTGGAACGTTTCCGCCGAACCGGGCGCGGCCGGCATCTGCACACCCACCACAGAACTCGCCAAATCCCAGTTGCTTTCATCGATTGGATCGGTGCTGTAACGCAGATCGTAACTGATGCACGTATATGGCCCTACTCCCCCGTAGCCGTAGTCCTCGGGAGCGGTCCATGTCAGGTCCACCCGGCCGGCCGTCAGGTCCGGCTTACCGGCCAGATCCGTGATCGTCTCAGGCGGATAGGGATCCGCCGGTGTCGTGGTGACGCTGACCGTGTTGGACAACGCCGACACGTTGTTGGCCTCGTCAATTACCTTCAAAGCGAAGTAATACTGCGTCGTCGCCTGCAGCCCCGTCACGCTGAATGATTCGCCCAGGCCGGCCATCTTGGGCGAAGGTACACCACTGACCGGCGTGGCATTCTCGAACGAGGCATCGTCAGTAATCGGACTCTCGCTGTACCGCAGATCATACTATTCGCCGTTCCATCATTGCCGTCATCGCCGGATGCCGTCCACGTCAAAGGCACCTTGAACGACAGCGGCAGACCCGCCGCCAGATCCAGCACCGGAGCCGGAGCGACAGTGTCCGACGGCATCGCGGTAATTTCCAGCAGGATGTATTCCATCCGCGGCACCTTCGTCCCAGCCGTATTGATCGTGAAGGTCGTCGGGCTCGCGGTCGCGTAGGTTTCAAACTTCTTGTCGATCGTCCAGTCGGTCCCGTCGAACTCCTGCCACTCATAGCGAACATGCAGCACGTTGCCGCTGGCCGCCAGTTCAGCCGGGTTATCGAATGTCAGCGTGATGTTGTTGACACCCTTGTCCAGGTACGCCATCGCGCCCTTGTTGTGCTCAAAAGTCGTCACCACCACGAAATTGCTGACGCCGGCATCGCCAAGGGCCGTGCTGCTGTTCATCTGCACCTTGATATACCAGGTCTGATACTTGTTGAAGATGTTCGTCCGCAAGGACTGGTTCGTTACCACTGTGGTTCCGACCGTACCAGCCGACCAGACCGTCGTCCACGTCGAACCGTTCGTCGAGAACTGCACATTGCACACATCGCTCGCGTTCGTCTTGACGAACTCGCCGCTGAAACTGGCATCCGTCAGATAGAACGGAACGCTGATCTTGAAAACAGCCTCACCTGTCGTACCCACTGTCGCGGGGTGCAGATCGGGCGTGAGCCCATCGGTGTAATAAGTCGCAATGTCGTGGCTGGCCGAATCGAGCAACGCCTGATAGTCACCACTCCGAAAGTCCGGAGCGAGTGTATCCGTACCATTGGCCCACCGGCGAAACGTGGGGATATACCCGATGTTGATTGCAGTGCTCTCGTCGGAAGTCAGCTCATACGGTTCCCAATAAGGGGAATTGACATAGTCGCGATAGTCACGGCGGGCTTCGTGGTGATAGGGTGGATTCGGCGGCGTGCCCGTATGCGGCGTCGGGTGCTGATCGACCCACGACTCACTCGTCCGCTTGAACGATTCGCCCAGCCGGAGGTCCATGTCGCCCGTCCAGGCCGCCGTCACAGCGCCGCTGCCGGAATCGGACCAGCTGGTAACCGCCGACTGATACCAGTCCACGGTATCGCCGCAAAGAAGGAATCCCGGGCACGTCCGGCCGTCCACCACCGCGTCCGCCAGGATACTGGGATCCGACTTCATCTCGGCGCAGCTGGCCACGTTGCGCGGCGTGCCCTTGTCGTAGACGTACATAGTCGTCATCGTGTCATAAGCATGCCACGAGCCGTCGGAGTACTGCACTTCATAAATCCAGTGCCCCGGCAGATTGATCTTGCGCTCGCCGAGACCGGCGGCCTGGGCGATCGTACAGGCCTGGCTGGCATGCCGGCCGCACAGGCACCAGCCGAAGACGTTCTGGTTGTACGTCGGATCGTTGATGTCTCCGCCCACGCCCGGCGGCTCATCCGCCCAATGATACAGCCGACGTTTCTGATTATCATAAATATTGATAGCCTTGTCTTCGTCACTGGCAGGAGGAACAACTCCATCCGGCGTATACGCATTGACGTATGTCGCCGCCATCGTGCCGAGGTTATGGGTATCCGCAACGCGATCGTTGACAAGCCACGGATCGTGAACGGTAACCGGCGCCGCCAACAGCGATGTACACACCGTTGCAACCAACGCCCCGGACAACAATACACACGCACCTGCTGCCTTCATCGTCCTACTCCCCAATATTGACAGGCTCCCTTGGCGACATGCCACCAGCAAACAGACAAGATGCCTTCAGTTTGCCGGCAACACCAAACCCGGTCAAGGCAAAAATCCGGCACGCCAACGCCACTTGTAATAATTTGTTGCCAGCACTACCCCGACATCGACGAAATTGATGGTACAATTCCAGTACAACACGCGTTGCAGCCCCAAGATGAGTTGGCCCCCCCGCTTGGCAGGCTGACAGAGTGAACAAGAGACACCGCCGAATTGTGGTACGCTGCGCTCGCCTCGGCCGCCTCCGGTTCCAGTCGCTGGCGGACCTGCCCCCTTCCCTTCATATGGCCGGCTGGAGCAATGGCAATGGAGCGACCAGCCAAGTGCGTACGCAAATACGGGACTGCCCATGACCGAAGGTCGCGAGCCACTGCAACGGCGGCGTTGACACGCCTGTGCTACGGGCTGCCACCTGCCGACCCTCAATATGGCAGATCCCAAGAAGTGTCCATTCGCCCGTTTTTGAACCCAAGTCTTTGCCTCTCAGCCCGTTATGCACCGGACATTTGACGGCGTGATTGGGCTATCGTAGACTTTGTTTGTCCGGGGACTTGCGAAGGGGGCACGATGTCCCGAAATTCAGATATGATGATGCGGCGGGCATTATGCTGCCGACCCGCGAACGCGGGCAGGTCGACAGTACCGGATTTTGCGCCGGGGCACGGTGCAGCAGGCTCAAGTGGCCTGGAGCCCAGGTCGATATATGTCCGTCTGGCGCAACTAAGATACGGGCTGCACAGTAGATACGAACAGTGGCCATTGACGCCGTCGCAGGCCAACTCTAGACTCTCAGCAGCGGTACAGGCCTTATCCAACGGGTAGCCGCCACTCGGTGTCGGCAACACATACGGGAATGTGGTTAGTGCAGACGTTGCTGGATCAATACAAAGTTGTTGACTACCTGGGGCAGGGAGCACGATCGAACATCCTGCTCGTCACCAGCGAACGGGATGGGAAAAAGTACGCGCTCAAGCGCGTCTTCAAACGCACCAGTCACGACCAGCGCTTCATCGAGCAGACCGAAATCGAATATGAGGTCTCCGGCTACGTTCAGCACCCCGTCTTACGCAAGAGCTACACGCTCAAGCGGATTCGTCGATGGCTCAAAGTCGTGGAAGTCCAGTTGCTGATGGAATACTTCCCGGGCCGCAATCTCGAAGAATTCGTCACCACTGCCACCTTGCCGCAGCTCGTGGCCATTTTCATGCGTGTCGCCGACGGCCTGCTCAGCCTTCACCAGTCCGGCTGGGTCCACGCCGATATCAAGCCGAACAATATCCTGGTCAACCCCGACAACCAGGAGGTTCGCATCATAGACTTCGGCCAGAGCCTGCCGAACGGCGCCATCAAAAAACGCATCCAGGGCACGCCCGATTACATTGCCCCCGAACAGGTCCGCCGCCTGCCCCTCGATCAGCGCACCGATGTCTACAACCTCGGCGCCACGATGTATTACATGCTGACCGGCAAGCCTTACCCGACCCTGCTTCCCGGCGCCAGCATGCGTCCCGGCCAACGGCTCGACACCAGCCATCGCACCAACGCCGGTGCCAAGCCGCCCCACGAGGTCAACGATCAGGTCCCCATCGTGTTGTCGCGCCTGGTTGTCGACTGCTGCCAGGACCGTCTTCAGGATCGTCCCGGCGACATGAAGCAGGTTCTCATGCGCCTGGATATGACACGTAAGGTACTTACCGAAAACGCCGGCAAGTGGCGGCCCAAGAAACCCGACCCGACGCGCAAGCCCGATTTCGATGCCACCGGCTCCAGCGCCTGGCCGCCCATGCCCGATCAGCCCTCCTCGCCGCGAACGGAGCCTGCATGAGTACAATGGATCTGCCGAGTATCGCACCCTTCGAGGCGATTGATGTCCTCAACGAAGCCGCACGCGCCAATCGTGAGGACGAGTTCCGCAAGGGCAGCCTTCTGGATCTGAACGATCATGGCCAGGTCGTCATGACCGGGGATCTTCACGGCAACCTGAAGAACTATAGAAAACTCGTTAAATACGCCAGCCTCGATACGACGCCTGCCCGGCATATCGTCCTGCATGAACTGCTTCACATGCCGACCCTCTCGCCGGGCGACAGCGATCCGTCCTTCTGGCTCACCGTCGAGGCCGCCCGCTACAAGTGCGAATTCCCCGAGCAGGTCCATTTCCTGCTCGGCAACCACGAGATCGCCCAGCTGACCAATCGCGATATTGTCAAGGACGGCCTCTATTCGATCGCCAACTTCCGCCAGACGGTCATGAAGGAATACGGCGATGATCGCGGCCAGGACGTGATGATGGCCATCAACGAGTTCATCCTCTCGATGCCTCTGGCGGCCCGCACGCCCAACCGCGTCTTTCTGTCACACAGCGTGCCCGACAGCAGCCAGATGGTCCTGTTCGATCCGGACATCGTGCACCGCAAGTGGCGCCTCCAGGACGCCCTGCCGGGTGGCTCGGTCTATCTGCTCACCTGGGGACGGCAACGCAGCGTCAATCACATGAACGAACTCGCCCGCCTTTACGATGTTGACACCTTCATCACCGGCCACGTGCAGCAGGACATGGGTCACGACGTCGTCTGCGAGCGAATGATCATCCTGGCCAGCGAACACTCTCACGGCGTCTTCCTGCCATTCGACCTGCAGAAGTCCTGCACGGTCCAGACGCTGACCGCCAACATCCGCAAGATCGCCTCGATCCCCTGACAGACACTCGGCCTCCCGCCCCGCCCCATACCTCAATTTTCGCATGATCCACGAGAATCTCGACCTGACCATCTTCCCACAGATGACGGTCCGTACCGAAGACACGTTTGCCGCCGCCTGCTGGTTGCTGGGCATTGCGCCGCAGCCGGGCATCGACGGCAAACCCATCACCCGGATCCTCGAACCAGTGAATGTTGTCGGAGAATGACAGCGCCGACGCCGCGCCTTATCTCGGCAGCGGACACGCCCCGCCGTGCTTGGCGTGATAGTCCTGATGGTATTCTTCTGCCTTGTAGAACGGCCCGGCCTCGGTTGCCGTCTCTACCTGCGTCGCGATCTTGTGATGGGCGAACCGCGCTGACTTGCTCTGCTCGGCGATAAAGGCCTTCGCCTCTTTATACTGCTCGTCGTTCGCTGCGAAAATCGCCGAACGATACTGATAGCCGACGTCCGGTCCCTGCCGGTTCACCTGCGTCGGATCATGGATCTTGACGAATATCTCCAGCAGGCTTGCGGTGACTTACCCGATCAGGATCAAACGTCACACGCACCGTCTCGGCATGACCCGTCGTGCCGCTGCAAACCTGTTCGTATGTCGGGTTGGCAACGTGCCCTCCCTGGTAGCCGCTCACCACGTCGATCACACCCGGCACATGCTGAAACTGGTCCTCCGTCCCCCAGAAACATCCACCCGCAAAGTAGGCCACTTCCGTCTTGACGGGCCGCGATTCCGCTGGCAGCGCCGCCCCTTCGGCATAGAACTTCAACGCCCCGCTGTTGATGCAGTACCGCAGACCAGTCGGCTTCGGCCCGTCCTCGAAGACGTGCCCGAGATGCGAGCCGCACCGCGCACAAAGGATCTCCGAACGCACCATCCCGTGACTGGTATCCTTCTTATAGTGAATATGCTCGGGGTCGATCGGCTGGAAGAAACTGGGCCATCCCGTCCCCGAATGGAACTTGGCCGACGAGCTGAACAGTGGCAGCCCGCACAGCCGACAAACGTAGATTCCCTCTTCCTTATTGTCCAGCAGCAGCCCGCAGAACGGCCGCTCCGTGTCCTTTCCCAACAGGATACGCCGCTGCTCGGCGCTGAGCCCCTTAGCCAGTTGCTCGACCTTCGCCCGGCTCAAGGGCCGGATGTCATAACCGCTCTTGGAAAGCACTTTATGTTCTCCGGGCCGTGTCTCAGCAGGTTGCGTCACACGGCTTGATCTTGCTGTCGTCCAGGCAACCCCCAGCACTACCAGAGGGATCATCGCGATCCCAGTCATGCCGATCGCCATGCCACTTGCGCCAGCCAGCCTCATTACATCTCTCCGCCACTACCTGCCGCCGGCTATTGGCAGATGGTCTGCCAACGCGGAATCCCCAAAACACCGGTACCGCCCCCATTGTATGCGCCGCAAAGCCGCCGCACTGACCACAGCGGATATGAATGTCTTCTGCAAGCGGCGCATCCCGCTGTGACGGGTACCCCTGGCAGCTTGTCTGCCGGTGCAGGATTCTGGAGCCGCCTTCAGCCCACGAGCAAACGTGCCAGTGGCATTGGCGCAGGGAAGTATCACCGCCACTGAAACCACTATACCGCCACGTTGGACGATCCAAGCGGGCAAGAACGATCTGTTAGAGGTGCAACTGCCATCTCGTCCGGAAATCCAAGGCTTGGGCCTGACCGCCGTTAGCGTCCGCTACACCGGAACGTAGCCGTCACTGCTGGAAGCCAGCTCCTCCGGCTCTTCTTCCAGCACACCCAGTTCCGCCAGCGCCAGTTTGGCTGCCTTCTGCTCGGCGTCCTTTTTGCTCGGTCCCCAGGCACCGCTGAAACGACGTCCCCCCACCACAACGCACACCTCGAAGCACTTGCTGTGGTCTGGGCCCTTCTCGTCCAGCACCTCGTAGAACGGCGTGGCCATCATCACCTGCTGGGCATGCTGTTGGAGCTGGCTCTTGTAATTGCGCTGGTGTTCGCTCGAGGCCGCTCGCTCGATATACGGCCCGAACTGCTCCAGGATAAACGCCCGCACAATCTCAAAATCCTGACTGTCGAGATAAATCCCCGCAATCACCGACTCCAGCACCGCCGCCGCCAGACTCGACGGCAACGGCTCCTGCCCGCACATCCCCTTGCCGACCTGTAGCAGGTCGATCAGGCCGATGTGCCTCGCGATCATCGCGCACGTCCGCCGACTTACAACCGCGGATTTGATCTTCGTCAATTGGCCTTCAAGATACTGCGGATACCGGCGGTAGATGTCGTCGCAGACGACCATGGCCAGCACGGCGTCTCCGAGAAATTCCAACCGTTCGTTGCTGTCGAGACGGTGATCCACACACGAGGCGTGCGTCAGCGTCGCCCACAACAGGTCAAGATCCTTGAATTGATAACCGGAAATTTCCGCCAAACGTCGGGCAAGCTGTTCCTTTACCACAATGGATACCTGTCTGCCTGGCGGTAGGCTGACGGCGCCTATACCGGCTCTAGAAAGCCAGTATGGGCGCGGCCAACAAGTCCGCCTGCGCCTCATACGCACGCGCCGGGGTCACATCGTCCCGGCCGCCTACGCCGAAACCCTTTGCAAAGTCTAACAAATACTGCCGCCAACGTCAAAAACTTTCTTCGCCCGATCAGCCCTGCCAATCTGCTCGTCTGTCTCTTATCCGCACGCCTCCCGTCACACCCGCCGCCCAAACACCAACGGCACCAACATATTGCATTATCCTGTTTTACTGACCTTGGCTGCCAGCAATTTCCGCCTCGGCCCCGGCGGCTGCAGATCTGCCATCCCGTCAGCCGGCAAAGCAGATCGAATTCGTCCAGACTCCACGCTCGATAGAGCATCTCACCATTTCGCGGCCGGATTTGGTTGGGCCGCACCTCGTTGCCGTATCGAAGTGCAAACACGTTCCGCCCCGGCACCCATGCCATCTGCCACAACCCGTCTTCGCTGATCCCATTGGCATAGTTGCCTGCCGCGATCTCTTCCCAGATATGCTCACACACGTTATCCAGCAGAAGCAACCCGTCCCGGCCGACGAGCCTCCGCACCTCTTGCAGCACCGCAACAGCATCGTCACTGTCCGCGAAAACACTCAGGCTGTTCGCCAGCAGCAGTGCCGCGTCGAATCGCCCGCGCAGCGGCAACCGGCAGGCATCACCGCAGATCAGCCGCAAACCTCCCGAGTTCCCTGCCGACCCGGCGGCCTCGTGCGTGCCCCTGCCACCCGCTCGGCCGCCTTTTGACTTGGGCGTCATCACCGCTGACCGCGAGTTCCACTCGTGCAATATCGCCGAGTCGCAGCGGATATCGACCCCCACAACACGGTACCCCGCCTTCGCCAGATACTCCGCCTGAAGACCGTACCCGCAGCACAGACATAGAACCCGCGCGCCCGGTTCCACGCCATATTCCTGCAAGGCCTGCAGTGCCTGTCGGGATTGCCTTCGTGCCGTCGGAGCATCCGCATCCTGGGGACTGCGAAAAGCCGCCGAATCTGCCCCGCGCCGCGATCGCGTCTTAGCCATCAGTCGCCTCTCTCACACCGCAAACTGACCGTTCTGGAAGCTGTCGTACGTCGCGTCCCCCGGATGCGTCGCAGGATCTCCCGTGCCGCCTTCTCGCCGCCTTCCGCATCGTCGGTCCGCCCATACCGTATCGCATAGTAATGATCGATCAGCTGAAGGAAGCATCCCTCCATCTGCGGCAGCGCCTGCTCGACCCGGCTGGCAAATTCCCGTGGCGTCTCCCAATCCCGGCGCACCAGATGCTGCCCGGCAAGCGTCGACACGACCTTCTCATAAAACCGAACACCCGCCAGTCGGGCCGTCCGCGTCTGCCGATGTCGCCGCCATCGGCCCAATACATAGCCTGACGCCTCTGCCACCAGGTACCCCGACAGCCCCAGCACCCCCAGCAGTCCCAGCCAATACAGCACCTTGCCCAGCAGGCTCAGCGTCTCCGGCCCCGCCACCACCTCCCGCGCCATCCAGAACCAGCGAGCTCCGGCGTGCTCGCCAGGCCCCCCGCTCATCCAGTTGCCGAACGTCCCCAGCAGACGCTCCCGATGCAGAACGTCATATGCAACCACCCAGCTGGACCACTGAAACTGCAGATAGTCCAGCATACTCGCCATCTCTCCACCGAGGGTCCGTCGCGGACCCGGCGCTCACCCGCCGGTGTAGGATCGAACCGCGTCCACCCCTGTCCAGGCAGCCACACTTCGACCCAGCTGTGCGCGTCGCTGTCACGCACCGCGTAAAACCCGCCCACCTCGTTGTACTTGCCGCCGTGAAATCCCGTCACGTACCGCGCCGGAATCCCCACGCACTGACAGAACACCGCCAGTGCCGTCGCGTAGTACTCGCAATATCCTCGCTTGACCGCCAGGAACCGCTCCAGCGCCGACCAGCCCAACGCCCGCGCCGGCGGCTCGGGACTGTATGTAAAGTCCGGCCCCTGCAGATACCGCATGAAGCGTGTCACTACCTGGCCGTACTCCGCCGGCGACACCGCATAGGGCTCTCCCGTCACCTCCGACGCCAACGACCACGCCAGCCGGTAGACCCTGCGCCGCGCGCGCGGCCTGGAAATCTCTGGCGCCTCCAGACCCAGTGCCTGCCTCGACTCATCCTCGCCCGGCTTGCCGGTCTCGCCGTCGCCCTTCTGATCAGCCAGCACAAATGCTCGGTACACTCACAATCCTGTAACGCACGACCGTCGGTTCCCGCGAATCCGCCAGCAACACATCGTCGCTCGCCCGCCACTGAATCCGACGCACTCCTTCGGCGCCTACGGCCACCGGCGTCGTCAACGCCGGCAGACACGGCAACGCCCCGGACTCCAGCATGTACTCCTGTGCAATTGTGCCAGCCACAAGCGTACCACGGAAACCCCTGAAATATGCCATCTCCCCGTCTGTCGGCAGGTCGACCCGCCGCAACGACTGCGTCTTCGAATCCTCCCACCCACGCCCGTTGTAACGGTCATACGTCATCCCGCGAAAGTACGGCTGAAGCGACTCGCCGCCGATCGGCTGCTCGCCCACGCGCAGAACCACCCGCATCACCACCCGGCCCGACTTGTGCAGCCGACCGATGTCATTCAGATGCGCCTCCGTGGAGAAACCGGTTATCTGGCGCGCCGTCCCGTGGAACGTCGGCCGCAACGGCGTCGTCACCCGCGGAAATGTTGTGAACACCACGAAAGCAACAACACCCCCGAACACGCTCGCCACCGTGCTGATCCTTCTAACGCTCCGCCAGCCGGCATCCCCCCCGATGTCTCCAGCCCCACCCTTCCCGTACGACTCCCCAGCGCGCCCACCGCTCCTGCTCGGCCATCAGATGCCACGCGATGATCACACCCGGCGCAAGTATCACCGCCAGGACCAGCGCAATCGCAAACCCCAGCTGCCAGCTCACCAGAGACCCCACCAGCAGCAACAGCCCTATGATCATCAGGATCTGCACATAATCCCGGCTGCTGCCAAGCTGCCAGCATTTGACGATCGCAATCGCGATCAGCCAGTTCGCCACCGGGAAGACCTGAATCGTCCCGTTCTCCACGCATACCGATGCCGCGATCCCCCCGAGCACCAACGCGATCACCGCCGCCAGCCGCTGGCTCAGAATGGGGCGACCGGCCCTGCTGGTCAGCCACATCCCCATCGCCGACAACATCCCAGCCGGAATCGCCAGTACCCACAACCCCTCGGCTTTACAGACCGGCACGATGGTCGCCATCAGCAGGATCCAGACAGTCACCGCCACACGGGTTGGCATGCGTTTGCGTCCGCTCGCGCCGCTCATTCAGGCAACCCCTTCCTCCCAGACGCACCCGTCATCGCCGCACGAGGCTGGCCGACGGCACCGGTCACGCGAGTCGCCATGATGTCCGCCCCGCCCCCGCCCGGCGCGGACCGATCGAACCATTCCTCCACTTCCTTCGGACCAAGCAGCACGACCGACCCGATCTCCCGACCCAGCCGCGCTGCCGCCTCCCTGGTCTCGGCGTCCTCCTCGACCTCCGCACAATGCAACAGCACCGCCCGCCCTTCCCATTTCGCACCGGCCGGCCACCGGTCCAGCAGGTCGACCAGCCGCGGTCCCCTGCCCGCCCCCAACGTCGCCAGCTCGTACAGCAGCCGACCCCGTACCGCCCGACCTCCCGTCGGCGGCAGGACCACCCGAGGCCGGCCGTTGACGATCAGCCCGACGTGCCAGCCCCGCTCCAACGCATCGCACGCCAGACTCGCCGCCCCGCTCACCAGCCTGTCCAGCATGCGTGCGTCGACCGGCTGCTTCGCCGTCACCGTCTCGATCGCCAGCGTGATCCGCCCAGGATTCGTCTGCGCCATCTCCCGCACCATCACCCGGTCGAACGACGCACTCCGCCGCCAGTGAATCCACCGAGTATTGTCCCCAGGCCGGTATTCGCGAATGCCGAAAAACTCGTCCATCCCCGGGCGCCACGCCCCTTCCCCCGACATCCCCATCCGCGCCCGCTGGTGCCCGCCGGCCAGCCAGTCCCGACGCGGCATCCACAACTCGGGCCACACCAGCAGCGACTCCGCCCGATCCACACGCCGCACCCGCATCACCAGCCCGAACGGAAACTTGCTCGCGATCCGCAGCCTGCGCAACTCCAGCATCCCGCGCCGCAGCGGCACCATCGGCGCCTCCACCACCACGCTGCTGCCCGGCCCGATTACATCAATGTAGGACACCAGAACCGCCGACTTGCACTGCCCCTCGCCCGGAATGTCCGTAAGCCACAGCCCCCGAACCGCCATCCATCGCGACACGTTCTTCACTTCATAGCGGACGACCGACACCCGCCCCGCCGCCGCCACATCCGGCAACATGCGCCGAACCCGCACTGCCCCAACCTGTCGCTTGCAGACAATCGCGTTAAACAGCAGAAGTGCCACACCCAGCCCGAACAACAGCAAGAGCAGGTTCAAACCCGGATTGGCCGCGACAACCCCCAGCACCACCAACATCGCCAGCAGCGCAACCCCGCTTCGCGTCAGCCGCACCGACAGCACTGCCCGCCCCACCGGCACCTCGACGATCCGCCCGATCGCCCGCCGGCCAGGCTCGGCCCCTCGCTGCCAGTTTCTGTCAGCCACTCCACCCGCCAACAGGGCCAACCTCCATCGTCACCAACGACTCACACTCAACGCCCTTGAATTGTCATCCTGAGCAAAGCAAAGGATCTCCCGCTCGACAGACGCCCACTCTGCTCGCCTCGCGGGGTGCCACTGGCAACTCGCCTCACAGAGCCACACCGTCAAACCCCGGCCAATATCGTACTCAGACGCTTGCCTCGCGTGGGTGCCACTGGCAGCTTGCCTGCCAGTGCAAGCTCATGTAGCCGCACCTGCTAACGAATAACGACTTACTCCGGCACCGCCACACTCCCCACAATCTCCCGGATAATCTGTTCCCCGCTGCTGACCTGCCCTTCTCGCAGGTACGATTTCGTCACGATCCGATGCGCGAACACCGCCGTCGCCAGACCCTTGATATCATCAGGTACCACATAATCCCGTTCCGCCAGCAGCGCCCCCGCCTTCGCCGCGTGCACCAGCGCCAGTGTACCGCGCGGCGACACGCCCACTGCCACCTGCGGATGCGACCGCGTCTCCTCCACCAGGTCCAGAATGTAACCCAGCAGCAGGTCGCTCAGCCGCACCGCCTGCACCCGTTCCTGCATCTGAACAATCTGCTCTGCCGTCATCACCGGCTGCAACTCCGCCAGCGGCTTGCGATCCGGCTGGTTACGTGCGATCTGCTCTTCGTATTCCCTGCCCGGATACCCGATCCGCACCCGCACCGTGAACCGGTCCATCTGGTTCTCCGGCAGGAAGTACGTCCCCTCGAACTCAAACGGATTCTGCGTCGCGATCACCATGAACGGCTCGGGCAGCACCACCGGCCGGCCATCCACCGTCACCTGCGATTCGTTCATCGCCTCCAGCAGGGCCGACTGCGTCCGCGGCGTCGTCCGGTTGATCTCATCCGCCAGCACAATGTTGGCAAAGATCGGCCCCGCCTTGAACTCGAACTGCCCCGTCGTCTTGTTGTAGATACTCACGCCCAGAATATCGGCCGGTAGCAGGTCCGGTGTCATCTGCACCCGGTTGAACGAGCAGTCGACGCTCTTGGCCATTGCCCTCGCCAGTACCGTCTTGCCGACCCCGGGCACGTCCTCGATCAGCACATGCCCCCTCGCCAGCAGTGCGATGATGATCTGGTCCACCGCCTCGCGCTTGCCGTAAAAGACCTGCTCGATATTGGCCCGCAGCTGCTGCAACTGCTCCCAGCCCGGTTCGCTCCGCAGGACTTCCGCCGTCTCGCCAGCCATGTCTTCGCTCGTCAACCTGAGTTACCCCCGCTACAGGTCCTATGCTTCCCGAACCCATATGTTCCCCATCCGCCGCGCGCACCCTCTCCGCCGCTCTTCCCTCATTATACGAAATACGCTGGCATGGAGAGACGACTTCAGCAACCCACGCCAAGCAACCGGCAAAGACAATCCATTTCACCGACGATGAAGTCCGGCTGCGCCTCCGCCAGTTGCTCCCGCGACCGGAACCCCCACGTCACTGCTGCCGCCTTCATCCCCGCATTGCGTGCCGTCGCCACGTCCGTAGCCGAATCCCCCACCAGCACAATGCGTTCTGCCGAAACCCCCATCCGCTCCGCGATCTCCAGGGCAAGCCCGGGATCTGGCTTCTTCGTCGCCTCATCGCGATACCCGAACACCGCCGCAAACTTCACCCCAGGGCACAGCGCTGCCACGACCGGCACGGTTATAGGACCAGGCTTATTGGAGAGCACCGCTATAGGAATTCCAGCCCCGTTGAGTTTCCGCAGCAGTTCCATCGCCCCCGGATACAGCCGGGTCTCGTCGAGCGCATGCTCCTGGTAGTACGCAGCCCCCACCTTGATCAGCCGCTGCAGCTGTTCGTCGTCCGCCTGCGGCGCCGCCCGCCGCATCAATTCGACATAACCTTCTCCCACCCAAGATTTTACATCATCCTGCCCAGCCAGCGGCAGCCCATCCTGCGCCAGCGCATGGTTCACCCCCGCCGCAATATCCAAAAGCGAGTTCGCCAGTGTCCCGTCCAGATCAAAGATGACCCCGCCGATATCGTTAAGCCCTTGGGACCGCGCATCTTCTTGCTTGTTGTTCATGTTGGCGAAGTGTAGTCGGCCCCACGTGCCCGTCAAGGAACGCCCGTTACCTCTGACTGTCGCCTTGCGCATGCCCCACCTGTCAATATGGCAGATTCTTCGACGATCCCGCATTGGCGCATCGATACATAACCATATCTACGGACAGACCTTACGACTTATTCCAGACTATATCCCCCCGTCTGGCACGCCAAATGTATATGAGTCAACCAGTCGTACCGCTCGCGCCGACCAGCGCCTGTCGCGATGCGGTCGAACAACGACAAGAATTTGAGATCGACAGACGCAAACTTGAACCAGCGTAAGGAGGTTCACGTGGCTAAGACAATCGGAATCGACCTGGGCACCACCAACTCGTGCGTCGCGCTCGTTGAAGGTGGCCAGCCGAAGGTTCTTATCAACCGACAGGGCAATCGGACGACCCCCTCCGTCGTCGGCTTCACCGACAAGGGCGAGATCCTGGTAGGCCAGCCCGCCAAACACCAGCAGATCACCAACCCCACAAACACCGTCTTTTCCATCAAGCGGTTTATGGGACGTCGCCTCTCGGAGGTCTCCGAAGAGATGCAGATGGTTCCCTACAAGGTGACCGCTCCCAGTCCGAGTGAGCCGGTCAGGGTTGAGGTCCGGGGCAAAACCTACACGCCCCAGGAGGTCTCCGCCATGATCCTCCGCGAACTCAAGCAGGTCGCCGAAGACTACGTCGGTGAGCCCATCACCAAGGCCGTCATCACCGTGCCAGCCTACTTCAACGACGCCCAGCGCACCGCCACCAAAGAGGCAGGCCAGATCGCCGGCCTCGAGGTCATGCGGATCATCAACGAGCCGACCGCCGCGGCCCTCGCCTATGGCCTTGAAAAGCAGAAGGCCCAGAAGGTCGCCGTGTTCGACCTCGGCGGCGGTACCTTCGATATCAGCATCCTCGACGTGGGCGACAACGTATACGAAGTGCTCAGCACCAACGGCGATACCCACCTCGGCGGCGACAACTACGACCAGCGCCTCATCGACTACATCGCCGACGAGTTCCGCCGCGAGCAGGGCATCGACCTGCGCAAGGATCCCATGGCCCTGCAGCGCCTCAAGGAAGCCGCCGAAAAGGCCAAGATTGAGCTGTCGACCATGCTCGAGACGACCGTCAATCTGCCGTTCATCACGGCTGACGCCAGCGGTCCCAAGCACCTTCAGATGAGCATCACCCGGGCCAAGTTCGAGGATCTCACCCGCGACCTCAGCGAACGCTGCCGCAACCCCGTCCTCCAGGCCCTCAAGGACGCCAAACTCTCGCCCGCAGACATCGATGAGGTCGTCCTCGTCGGCGGCGCCACACGCATGCCCGCCGTTCAGGCTCTCGTTAAAGAACTCTTCCAGGGCAAGGAGCCCAACAAGAGCGTCAACCCGGACGAGGTCGTCGCCGTCGGCGCCGCCGTCCAGGCAGCCGTCCTCGAAGGCGAGATGGGTCACGAAATGGTCCTGCTGGACGTGACCCCGCTGAGCCTCGGCGTTGAAACCGAAGGCGGCGTCATGACGCCCCTCATCCAGCGAAACAGCACCATCCCCACCAGCAAGACCGAGACCTTCTCGACCGCCGCCGACGGCCAGACCGCCGTCGACATCCGCGTCTTCCAGGGCGAGCGCCCCATGGCCCGCGACAACCGGCTGCTCGGTGAATTCCGCCTTGACGGCATTCCGTCGGCCCCGCGCGGCGTTCCGCAGATCGAGGTGACCTATGACATCGATGCAAACGGCATCTTGAACGTCTCCGCCCGCGACAAGGCCTCCGGCAAGGAGCAGAAGATCACGATCAAGGGCTCTTCGGGTCTGGAGAAGACCGAGATCGATCGCATGGTCAAGGATGCCGAGGCCCACGCCGAAGAGGACAAGAAGCGCCGCGAGATCGTCGAGGCCCGCAACCAGGCCGAACAGCTCACCCACGAACTCGACAAGCAGCTCCGCGACTACGGCGACAAGGTGCCCGCCGAGCTTCGCAGCGAACTCGAGTCCTCGATCGGCCGCGTCCGCGACGCCGCCAAGGGTGACGACGTGACAGCCATCCGTCGCAGCATGGACGACCTCCAGCAAACCGCTCAGAAACTCGGTGAGGTACTTTACAAGAGCGCCGGCGCCGAGGGCCCCCAGGCCCAGGCAGCCGAACAGGCGGCAGGCCAGGCAGCGGAACAACCCCAGGCTGAGCAGAAACCCGGCGGCGAAGACGTAATCGACGCCGAATTCGAGGAGAAGAAGTAATAGACGAAGAAGGAACTGAGCGTCTTGACGCTGTCATCCTGAGCAAAGCGAAGGATCTCCGGCTCGACAGACGTTCAGACT
Source organism: uncultured Planctomycetota bacterium (assembly GCA_963787325.1). Taxonomy (GTDB): domain Bacteria; phylum Planctomycetota; class Phycisphaerae; order UBA1845; family JANYLN01; genus CAWBCK01. The sequence goes on along the minus strand of CAWBCK010000005.1, from coordinate 1,178,729 downwards.
CACGGCTTGCTTGGATCGGGTAGGCAGGGGCCTTTCGGCCCCGGCCTCCCACACCACCGTACGTACGGTTCCGTATACGGCGGTTCACCAGGAACACGCCAGACGTCGGTGTTCTTCCAGAAGGCTCACGAGACCCAGTTGACGCAGGGCAGAGGTCGGTACCGCCTCGTTCATGTGGCTGGCCCCGGCATTCCACCAGGGACCATGGCCGTTGCACGCCGAACGGGCCGCACCGGTCCGGTCGATGCCACGACGACACAGTTCGCCGAACCGGGTCCGCCAGCGTTTCCACTGACGCCAGAGGATTCCACGCAACTTCCGCCGAATCCACTGGTCCAAGTCCTCGAACACCCTTTTGACTTCCACCATCCGGTAGTAGCCCATCCAGCCTCGCATCACCGGGGCCAGATCCTGCACGACGGTCCGCAATGAACGGCTGCGTCCCTTGTGGAACCATTGTCGAAGTTTGGCCTTGAATCGTTTGACTGATTCGCCGGCCACCTTCAACTTGGGCGTTTGATGGTTGGTGACGCCATAGCCCAGGAACTTGCGTTCCCAGGGCCTGGCCACCGCACTCTTGGCCCGGTTGACCTTCAGACGCAACTTCTCCTGAAGGAACTGCTCCAGGGAGTCCATCACCCGCTGGCCTGCTGCCTTAGACCGCACATACACATTGCGTCGAGTAGCGGAGGGGGATTGCACCCCTCCGCCCTCACAGAACCGGACGTGAAACTCTCGCCTCATCCGGCTCTTACTCTCCAGCCTCCGGTCTTACGCCGAGTTCCCACAGGACGAACGGCTTAGGGTCCCGCCGCGCGATACGCCCCAGCCAGTGCATCGACGCACGCTCTCGTCGTCGAAACCGCTTGTACTTCCGTCGCGCCCAAGCAGCGAGGGCTACGTTGAGATGGCGAAGGACCTGAACACACTTCGACCGGTAGAACCGACCGTAGTAGTTCATCCAGCCACGTACTACCGGGTTGGTCAGCCTCGCCAGATCCTCCAGTCGCTGGTTGTTCCTGGTGGACGCCATCTGCCACTGGCGGATGGCCTGACGGATGGCTTTGGCAGCCTTGGTGCTGATCGCCGGCAGGAAGCTCGTGAAGAACTTTCCCCAGCGATTCTTCGCCCATCGAGGTTGGAAGGTGTACCCGAGGAAGTCGAACTTGTGGTGTTCAGCGTTCCCCGGCCGGTCGTCGTCCTTGCAGTATACGATTTTGGTCTTCGTGGGATGAATCTCCAATCCACACTGCTCAAACCGACCTCGGATGGCATCCAACACCGCGCGGGCCTGTCGCTCGTTCCTGCAGTGGACAATGGCATCGTCCGCATAGCGCTCGAACTGGATACGCGGATAGGTCCGTCGCATCCAGAGGTCGAACGCATAGTGCAAGAAGAGGTTGGCCAGCAGCGGACTGATGACGCCACCTTGCGGCGTGCCTTTCGTCCGCTCCTCCAGGGTGCCGTCGGGCCGCTGCACGGGAGCTCGAAGCCACCGCACAACGTACAGCCGGACCCACGGAAGGTCAGTGTGGTGTGCCACGGCACGCTCGACCAGGTCATGCGGAATGGAATCAAAGAAGGCTTTGATGTCCAGGTCGATCACCCAGTCGGTTTGCCAGCATCGCTTCCGCGCAGTCCCCACCGCGTCGAGCGCAGACTTGCCGGGTCGATAGCCATAGGAATCTTCATGGAACACGGGTTCCACAAGAGGCTCCAAGACCATTTTCACGACTGTCTGCGCCACTCGATCGGCCACAGTGGGAATCCCCAGCGGTCGCATGCCACCGTTATCCTTCGGTATCTCGACAAGCCGCACGGGCGGTGGAAAGTACGAGCCCGACGACATCCGATTCCAGACCTTGTAGAGATTGTCCTTCAGGTCCTTCTCAAACGCCGCCAATGTCTCGCCGTCCACCCCCGCAGCACCGCGGTTCGCCAGAACCCGTTGGTACGCTTCCCAAACGAGTTGCTTCGGAATGCTATAAGGCTTTGCTTCAGGCACCGGTTCCTCCCATTACTGGTTGACCAGCATCTTCGGCCAGAGAGTCGAGCCCCTTCGCTCCACCCAGGGTACCGGGCTTCGACGCTACTACGGGCTCGTCCGTCCCTTCGCCTCGCATCGGTACTCGGCTCCTCACGGGTCTTCCGTTTGGAGTTCTCCCTTGGCATCGAGGCGATAGGTTCCCACGTTCCGCACAAGAGCCTGTGCCGGGCTCACGCCGCCTTGGCGCCGGTCATCACGCGGGCAGTCAGCAGGCATCCCCCACGCTTGGTCCCGGGCCAACGACTGGAGCCCGGTTTCGATGACGTTCCTACGCTTTCGACACGTTGTCAGCGGTTCACACACGTTCGTCTTCCCGGCACGTACCTGACGGGTTTGTCCCGCCTTTTCCGTCTCGCTCACCACCCCAGCCATTGGACCGGAGCAGCATCCGGTGGTTTGGACCCTGAGCCTGCACCCCGAGTCCGAGGGACCTGCCCTCATCTCTTGTGCAGCAAGGCTGCTTCCAGTCGGCCTCTACATCACGGCCTCCTTTCCGCGCCGTCGTGGCGCACAGTCATCGGCGTAGCGGACGAAGCGATGCCCACGATGCTCCAATTCCTTGTCCAGTTCGTCCAACATCACGTTACTGAGCAAGGGCGACAGAGGACTGCCTTGCGGCGTACCCTCGGTCCGGGGACTGACCAGCCCGCCTGCCATCATCCCCGCCGTCAGGTAGCGGTGAATCAGGCCCAGCAGCCGACTGTCCTTGACCCGTCTTCTCAGTCGTGCCAGAAGCACGTCGTGATTGACGCGGTCAAAGAACTTCTCCAGGTCCAAATCCACCACCCATCGATGCCCCGCCGCCATGTGCTGGCGTGCCCGCTGCACCGCCTGGTGCGTCGAACGCCCCGGCCGGAAGCCAAAACTCCCGTCCGAGAACGTCGGGTCAAAGATAGGCGTCAGGACCTGGCTGATCGCCTGCTGGATCAGGCGGTCCAGCACCGTCGGGATGCCCAGGGTCCGCATGCCTCCGGCCGGCTTGGGGATTGGAACCTTCCGCACCGGCTGAGGTTGGTACGTGCCCTTTAGCAGCTGCTCCCGAATGGCCGGCCAGTGCTGACGACAGTACGGCAGCAATTCCCCGGTCGTCATTCCATCCACGCCGGGGGCTCCGCCGTTCTGCACCACTCGCCGATGCGCCAACAACAGGTTCTCACGGCTCACGACCTTCTGGAGGAGCTCCTGCGTCTGTGTCCCGGCGCAATCCGTCGGTCCCGCGCACGCTTGACGCGCCGGCCCGCGTACCTCGGCGGTTCCGCCGCCTACCTTCGCGGATGGCTCGGGCTTCTCAGCCGTCTTCTCTGCGTCTGCCTCGTGCATCGCACTCTCGGTGCCGGTTGGCTCCTGATGTTCGGCCCTTCCCCGCCGCCGTGAGCATCGGGTACTATGGCCTCGGCTGACTCCTGCCGGTCCTTCGTCATCCATCGCTGGACGACTAGCCGATTGCAGCAGACCGGCAGGTCTCCCGGGGTAAGATGCGTGACCTTCGCTCCATATACCCGCCGCATCTACGTCAGACGAATCCGGATAGCTGTGGGCTTTGAGTCTTATTGCCCTCTCGCCCTTCGTCTGCCGCCTCGTATGCGGTTGCTGTTGGTCAGGCCGGAGTTTTGCTTACCGCTTTCTTCAGACCCCGCCTCGCGGCGACAGCCCTTGCGGTTCGGCTAACGGTTCCCGCTATCGGAGCCCGTAGAGGACTTTCACCTCCAAGTCATCGCGCCATACCCGGCGCACAACGAAAACGGCCAGCGGATGCCAACAGCAGCCGCTGGCCGTTCTATGTTCGTATACCAGGCTGCTTCTGACCGTCTACACAGCAGCCGCGACCTTCTCCAGATACTCCTTCAAGACCACCGCCTGGTTATGCTCCACATCCTTCGCCCCGTACAGAAGGACGATCGTCTTGCCCCCCGCACCGCTCAGCAGTTGATCGATCACGTCATGCTTCTTATCCAGCTCCCGGGAATAACGCCGCTTGAAACCGTCCCATTTTGCCGGCTCGTGGCCGAACCACTTACGCAGCGAATCGCTCGGCCCAAGCTCCTTCAGCCAGGCATTCACATGCACTTCATCCTTCCGCAAGCCACGCGGCCAGAGCCGGTCCACCAATACACGGTATCCAGTCCTGCCAGCCGGATCGTCGTATATCCTTCTCACCACAATCTTCATGGCCATACCCCCATCGCGATTGCCCGTATTCGACCCCGCCATCGCCGTTTCCACAAGGACACCGGCGCGCCTCGCCCTTCGCCATTAACATGATAGCTGCCCACCGGGTCGCTCCGAACCTCTCCCCTGCAAGTGCCTGCGTTAGGCACCCTTACGCAACCGAACTCCGCCCGCCACCCGTTGCCCATCCGCAGCGCTACAATGGTTTAACGGGCTTACCGGCAGACAAGGAGATCGCCATGGCTAACCAGAAGTTCCAATACGTGATCGTCGGCGGCGGACTGGCTGGCGCGTCGGCTGTCGAAGGCATCCGCCAACTCGACAGGAACGGCTCCATCCTCCTGCTCTCGACAGAACAGCACCTCCCCTACCATCGCCCCCCGCTGACCAAACAACTCTGGTCCGGCAAGAAGAAAGTCCAAGACATCTTCGTCAATAACAAGGATTTCTACACCGACAACGACGTCGATCTCGCCCTCGCAACAACCGTCACCGACGTCGACCTGGCACGAAAGACCATCACCGACAGTGCCGGCCAGGTCGTCCAGTTCGACAAACTCCTTCTGGCTACGGGCGGCAGCCCACGCAGGCTGGCCATCCCCGGCGGCGACCTGGACGGACTCTATTATTTCCGTACCCTTAATGACTATCTCGCCGTCCGTGACCAGGCCGGCAAAGGCAAGTCCGCCACAGTCATCGGCGGCGGCTACATCGGCTCGGAGATCGCCGCAGGCCTGACCATGAACGATGTATCCGTCACGATGGTCTTCCCTGGCACCTATCTTTGCAGCCGCGTCTTCCCCGACGATCTGGCCCGCACCGTCCAGGAGCAGTACCGCCAGCGCGGCATCCGCATCTTCGCCGAGGATCGCCCCGTCGTCATCGCCCGCGACAACAGCCATTTCGTCGTACGAACGCAGCAGGGTCAGCAGATTATCTCCGATCTCGTCATCGTCGGCATCGGCATTGAACCGTCCGTGCAACTCGCTACCTCAGCCGGCCTCGCCGTCGACAACGGCATCGTCGTCAACGAATACCTCCAGACGGCACACCGCGACGTCTACGCCGTCGGCGACAACGCCAACTTCCCCTATCAGGCACTCGGCGAACGCAGGCGGATCGAGCACTGGGACTGCGCCATGTCCCAGGGCAAATGCGCAGGGCGAAACATGGCCGGCGCGCGCGATGCCTACACCTACATGCCCTACTTCTTCTCAGACCTCTTCGACTTCGGCTACGAGGCCGTCGGCGACGTAACTGCCCGACTCGAGACCGTTGCCGACTGGCAGAAGCAATACGACACAGGCGTGATCTACTATCTGCAAGACGGCAGGGTGCGCGGCGCGATGATGTGCAACGTATGGGACAAGGTTGACGCCGCCCGCGAGCTGATTCGCTCCAAGGAGCACGTCGAGGCCACAGACCTCGCAGGCGTCATCCGGCAGCAATGACCTCGGCCGATCGAAATAGGATCATGACCAGCCGCATCGCGTGGTCATCGTAAAGCGAAGCAGACGTTGTCATCCTGAGCGAAGCGAAGGATCTCCGTGCCGAAGGACTCCCGGGGAATCTATGACGCGCAGGGTGCCACTCAACGCCGTAAACGTCCAGGCCGGAGTGGTGGGTGGAAGTCTTTATAAGATAAGGAGATAAGACGACATCGTCGCGCGCATTTTTTGGCCTCCTCTCGTATATTGGTTGTGTTCAATAGCCAATGGAAAGGAGGCCAAAGGTGAATCCTGCTCAATTTGTCCGCCAGTATTACAAGGAATCGTTCCATCAGCAACTGCTGGGGGCCATGGGACGCTGCTTGCCCCACCAGGGCTTGCCGCTGCAGATGGAGAGTCGAAGGCTCTGCTGGGTGCCGCGGCTGCTGGTGATGTGCGCGGTCATGATGTGCTGGGCCCATGGCAAGAGCCTCAAGGATCGCTTCAGCAAGGCACGAGAGGCTACGGTGGGCATGTACTCCAGCCGTCGTCGGCCGGGAAAGAGTTACCAGGGTTTCATGGCGGCGCTGGTTCGACGGTCGGCGGGCTTGCTGGCGGTGGTGTGCCCGGCGTTCCGCAGGGTGGTGGCTCAGATAGCCGAGCCAGCCTGGCGGGTCGAGGGTCGGGTGGTCTTTGGGGTCGATGGTTCACGGATGGACTGTCCGATGACAGCGGCCAACGAAGAAGCCTTCGGCTGTGCGGGCAAGAAAAAGACCGGCCCGCAGCAGTTGGTGACGACGCTGTTTCATGCAGGCACAGGGCTGATCTGGGGCTGGCGACGCGGCGACAGCCGCAGCAGCGAGCGGAGCCATCTGCAAGAGATGCTCGACCTGCTGCCGCCCAAGGCGACGCTGCTGGCGGATGCGGGATATACGGGCTATGGGATGTTACAGGAGTTGCTGTCTCGCCGGATCGATTTCATCATCCGCGTGGGCAGTAACGTGCGGCTGTTAAAGGGCTTGGGGTATGCGGAGCACAAAGGCGAGGGGATCGTGTATCTCTGGCCGTCGCGGGAGCAGAAGAAAGGTCTTGCGCCGCTGGTTTTGCGGCTGATCGTGCTGAGCGACGAGCGAAACAAGCGGGTGTATCTGCTGAGCAATATCCTGGACGAAGAGCCGTTGAGCGACGCCCAGGCAGGCAGACTGTATCGGCTGCGGTGGGGCGTAGAACTGTTGTATCGCGCCTTGAAGCAAACGCTGGAGCGTCGCAAGATGCTCAGCGACAGTCCCCGTCACGCCGAAGTGGAGTTGGATTGGACGATGGTGGGGCTGTGGATGCTGGGTCTGGTGTGCGTGGAAGCGATGCGGCGGGAAGGCCGCCCGCTAAACGCCTGGAGCGTGGCGGCCTCGCTACGAGTGGTTCAGCAGGCGATGGACAAAGGCGCCAAGAGTCACCGGCAGGGCGGGCTGCAGCAGAGCCTGGGCGGCTGCATCAAGGATACGTATGAGCGTCGTGGCGGCAAAAAGGCCCGCAACGCCAAGAACAAGAAGACCGAACGACCGCCCGGAGCCCCGATCTTACGCATGGCCGAGCAATCAGAAATACTGTTGGCGCAGCAGTTACGCGAAAGGAAACCTGCCGCATAGTTTGCGGCGTTGGGTGCCACTGGCAGCTTGCCTGCCAGTGCGACGCAGGGATCAGGCAGGATTATTCGACACCAGGCACTGCAGGTTGCTCTCGCGCCGCCCCGTGATCTGCCGCCTTCTGCACCATCTTCAAAAGCCGTTCGCCGCTAATAAACCCGCTGTAACGAGCAAGAACCTCCCCGCCAGAAGTCATAACAACATACGTCGGAATCTGATACACCCCGTACTTCAGCGCAACCTGCTGCCCGGCCTTCTGCGTCAGATCGAACCGCAGCGGCACCGCCAGTCGCTCCAGCCTCGCCGCGAACTGCTTATCGCCGAAAACCTCATGATCCATCTCCCGGCATGGCCCGCACCAGTCCGCATAGAAATCAGCGAAGACCACCTTGTCAGAAGACGCCGCCTGCCGAAACGCCTTCGCCGGCTCCGTCTGCCACGCTACAGCCGACGGCACCAGATCATGCGGAAGATTGCCCACGAAGTAGTACAACAGCGCCGCCGCCAGCCCGAACAGCACCAGCACCTTGAACGGCCTCACATGCCCGCCTGTCGCCTCTTCAGCCGAGGTCTCGCCCGCCGAACTCTCACCCGTCGGTTCCTGCTCTTTGCCTTCATCGCTCATAGTGACAATACTATATGGTTAATGGCGGTGCGTCGATCAGTGCTGCCCGGCCAGCAAAGGTGTTTTGCTTATGCTCCAGCCCGTTCGTCCGGTCTTACGCGACGGCGACATATACCTGCCCGCAGTGGATCTCTGGCTCGACCCGGCCAATCGGCGTACGACTGCCTTCATCAGCCATGCCCATGCCGATCATGTCCGTTGCCGCCACGGCGCCGTCATCTGCACCACGGCCACCGCCGCCCTTACCCGCCTGCGCCTCAAAAAGTTCCAGGCCACCACCATCGACAACGGCCGCGTCCTCCATCGCAAAGGCTACACGATCCGCGTATTACCTGCTGGCCACATCCTCGGTTCGGCACAGCTCGTCGTCGAGTCACCGAAGTGGCGCTTCGTTTACACCGGCGACTTCAAGATGACCGAATCCCTCACCTGTCCGCCCGCCGAGGTCGTGCCCGCCGATTGCGTGCTGATGGAGTCGACCTTCGCCCATGAACGCTATGCCTTTCCGCCTGTCACCCAGTTGCGCGAGAGAATAGTGGACTTTGCCCGCCAGACACTTGCGCAGGACAGGACGCCCGTATTCCTGGGCTATGCCGTGGGCAAGGGTCCCGAACTCGTTCGCATCCTGCAGCAGGGCGGGGTCCCAGTCGTCGCAGGCAACGAGATCGCTCGCGTCGTCGAGGTCTATCGCCGGTGCGGCGTCCAGTTCGACCCGCTGGACCGCTGGTGGGGCCGTCGCCCCGCCGCCGCGCTGGTAATGACCCCATACGCCTGGGCCCGCGGGGCGCGGACTGGCGACGACTGGTCCGTCGCGTCGGTCACGGGCTGGGCCACGGACGAGCCGACCTTCGATTCGCTGAAGTACGATCTGCGCATCCCTCTCAGCGATCATGCCGACTGGCCCGGCCTCTGGCGGTATATCGAGCGGGCCAGCCCGCGCGAAACCTACGTCATACACGGCCGTGCCTGGCCCTTCGCCCGAGCCCTCCGCGCAGCAGGCTACGAGGCCCGCGCCCTCGTCACCGACGACGACGCACGGTCCGCGGACAAATAAGTCGAACGCCTCCGCCGTCCGACAGGGCAAGCAGCGTCCCCGATACCGCCAGCACTGCAACCGTAACCAAAGGCCATTTCGTTCTGCTGCCTGCAGCGATAACTGCTGGTTGCAGGCTCGGGCGTCATTCGGGCACTTTCTGTTTTCGTGGCCGACCCGGGCGGCGAGGGGCGAGTTGTCGATCGAGTCTGGTCTCCAGCCTTGCTACGAAGGCCTTTTTGCCGAGCGGCCGGCCGGTGTTCTCATGGGTGTGCAACTGTCTGGCCAAGTCCTCAGGGTCTGGTTCGGCCAGGAACGATCGCCAGTTGGGAATGCTCTTGAGCAAGGGGGCGACTTTGACGAGTGCATCATCGCGGCCGGCGAGGTGGGCGGCGGCGCTACTCCATCGCCACTGCTGGGGCTTCTTGACCAAGCCTGCCCGCACGGGATTCATCTCGACGTAGCGAGCGGCGGCCAGCAGGTAGTAATGATCGAGAACGAAGGAGGCGAAGCGGCCCTGCCAGAGATGACCCCGCCAGTTTTCGCGGAAGTTGATGCGGCGGCTGTAGCGGCGATGGGCCTCGCCGATCGCCAGGCGGAGGGCGTCCTCGCTGCCGGGCACGGCGATCAGATGCACGTGGTTGGGCATCAGGCAGTAGGCCCAGATGGCGACGCCGCGCTGATGACACCAGTCGGCCATGAGTTCGATGTAGGCGTCATAGTCGCCCTGATCCTCCCAGAAGGTCTGCTGCCGGCGATTGCCTCGCTGGGTGATGTGGTGCGGACACTTGGGAACGATGACACGTACGATTCTAGCCATGGTTACAGTCTACCTTGGCGGCCTGTGGCTGTCAATAAATCGTATGGTGTCCCCAGATATAAGTCAGCGGCAGAGCGGATTTCAAATCGATTACGGCCATTTTATGCCCTACGTTCTTACGGATCGGGTACTTATAATCGGTTGTCCGGTCATTGACCGGACACTAGTGGTCCCCAGATTATATGCCAGATTATAGATAAACCGTCCCCAGATTAACCCTAGCGATCATCGGAGGACACAAAGCGGCCTGCATCTGGTCAGCGGGAGGTCTGGCGGTTTCGAGATCAAGCAGGCAATACGCGGAACCATGCATATGAGGTGGCGAATGCCGCCTGTGGACGCAGCGCTTACGGCCCGGCAATTCCTACGGTTGTGCCGCGTACGAATCGCGATGCGACCGCCACTTTTGCTGTTCCGTCCCGATGTCCCTGCATTCGTTCTGCTAATAGTCGGACGGCATGCTGCCCCAGAATTTCCGGTGCAACTGAAAAACTGGTTACCGTTCGGCCGTCTACAAGGGGACTGCCTCGGCCGATGATCGATATGTCATCCGGGCAACGAATCTTAGTGGCGCGGAGGATGTCAAGAAGTGCACGTGTAACGGGGGCGTCAAAACACATCATTGCTGTGGGGCGTGCCCGTGAGCCGAGGATCGGACGTATAACTGGTTCAACTGCCAGATTCGAACGGGCCAGCGCAATCCACTCGTCGCGCATCTCGAGTCTCTGACGCTTTGCCGCACGGCGCAGGCACTCCAGCAAACGAAGGATGTCCGGATCGAAGGTTCTGTGCTCGGTTTCTTTCTCACCCCGCGCCGCTGCGAGAAAGCCGATAGAAGTATGTCCGCGGTCAGCCAGGTACTGAACGGCGATATTGGCTTCGGCCTCAACGTCAACTGCTATGCAATCGACCAGCATATCTTCTACCCAATAGTCGACTACTACAACCGGGACCCCCTCGGACTGGTACATCTGAATATACTGCTTGTCGAAGGTACCAGATAGAATGACGCCACCGACCTCGTCGGGAGTAGGAGGCGTGTACTCTTCGAAGGGTACCCTTACGTAGCCACGAACTCTTTCGTCCTTAACTGCAAGGCCGAGCGTGCGAACCATCTGCTGCACGCCAGCACGGATTCGACCATAAAAGGTGCCTGGACCGTCAAATCCTGCCACGGCTCCCTGGACCTGCGCAAACAGAATCGTTGTGGCTGTGCTGAACCAGCGAGGGCCGACGTAGTTGTGGGAGACAAAGGTGCCTTTTCCTCTGATCCGGTGAATAAGCTTTTGTGCCTCGAGAACCTGCAGCGCCCCGCGGATGGTCGTACGGCTGACGTTGCATTGGATACATAGGTGCCGTTCGTATGGAAGCTGGCCGTCTCCAGGGAAGCCGCCCGCCAATATGCGTTCTGCCAGTTGCTTGGCAACCTGTTGGTAAAGCGGCTGAGTTAGCGTAACGTTCCGACGATCCGCCGAATTTGGACGCCGTGGCATCGAAAGCACTCCCGTCTTGTGTAACGACGCACCGCTGAGACGCAATCTTGCGTGGTCGTTGGTGGCTGTCTGTGTGTGTGATCAGGTATCAGACAAACAGGTACCTGACGCGTTGCGATTCTACATCGCGTACCGCATCAGGGACTCTCGGAAAAACAGAGGTCTCACATACACTGCCACTCAGTTCATAACCCGTGTTGCCAGCATGACTTCCAGACTGCCATGTTGATCGGAGACGCCTTTTCATTAAGCCGGTTCGCGTTGGTCAGTTTGCCTTTGACAACCACCAGGTAGTAACCTGGTGGTTGACTTCAGGTATCGTACAGTCTGCCGAAATATGTTCAAGATATAATTGTTACGCTGGCCGTACTGCCTGCAACTCATGCTGCCTGCGTTCGTTACGACTTCGCCCGTATCGGCCTGGAGACTTGTTTCGATATCTGGCATGGAACTTGCAAGTAACACATGTAGTCCTTCTCCAGAGTACATCGCTGTGCCTCAACATCCTAGCCAATAGATTCACATCGTTCTCAGGTTCGCGGCCTGTATCGGACGGTCTTTTTTCTGTTCGCAGGTCAGGAATAAGGGTGTCGTGGGTCACGTTTCATTGTTCTGTCAGGTCACGGAGGAATTGTCATGCTGTCGCACAGGATGAGTTTGGTTCTAATGGGAGTTGTGCTACTGGGAGCCGCCGCATTAGCTTCCGGTAGCACGGTTGTTTTGGTTGAAAAGGAGGGAACGTCACTGCAGACAGGCGGGGCGCTAGACGCTGTCTTCAGTAGTGCCTCGAGCTGCCAACGTAGTCGATGCGCAAGTTGACGATACTCGCTTCGACAGTAACATTGCTGCATACTACAACATCTTGGGGCAGGGGATCACCGCCACGAAGAAGTCCCTGTATAAATTTGACTTGTCCGCAATTCCAGCCACTGCAACCATCTCCAAGGCACAACTGCGGCTGTATGCCTCCTCAGGCTACGGCAACGCCACGTGTGGGCGTATCATCACCCACAATTGGTCTGAGTTGACCGCGTGCATGGCCGGGCCGGATGCTCCGGTCAGTCCGGATACAACATGGGGCCCAAACTCTGACTCGCTGTTCAGCGACGCTGATTATGTTACGCCGGTGAGCTTCGAGTCTATTCCTGGTGGCGAGTGCTATCTGGTCAAAGATGTTACTGCGGACGTGCAGGACTTTGTTGATGGTACCGCCCCGAACTACGGTTGGTATGTCTATGTCGATTTTGGCATTTGGACGAGCGAAAACCTCGCGGACGATAGGCGTCCAGCTCTATTCATTGCATTTGATCCTAATTGCGACATGGCTCCTCTGGCGATTACCAGTGTGACAACAAGCAATCGGCAGCTTCACAGTCTGACGGTCAACTGGCTGGCGCCGATCGACGACAACGGAACGAATAATGCAGCGGCGGCATATGATGTTCGCTATTCGACTTCGGAGATCGATGAGTCCAACTGGGCCAATGCGCAGCAGGCGACAGGCGCACCTGTCCCGGCGACGCCGGGGACGCCAGAATCAATGGTCATCGATAACTTGGCCCCCGACACGATTTACTACTTCGCAATCAAGAGCATTGATCAGGCAAGTAATGTTAGTGCGATTTCCAATTGTCCGTTCGGCCAGACGTATCCTGAGGAATTTGTCCCGCCGACAGATGCAAGCGATTTCTGCGCCGTCGATGTGCGTGCGAGTAATCTGACGCTCAACTGGACGGCGACGGGGGACGATCGTACGACCGGCCTGGCGACCTATTACGATATCCGTATGAGCACCAACCAGATTACTGAATCCAACTTTGATTCGGCGACTGTGGTCCAGCATGACATCGTGCCCGGAGAAGCAGGTATACCAGAAAGCCTGTTTGTCAATGGTCTGACTTCAGGTGCAACCTATTGGTTTGCGATCAAGGTCGGCGACGAGGTGTACAACTGGTCGGCTGCGACGATCATTGCCGTAACGATGCCGAACGACCAAACGGCGCCGGCTGCGATCTCTAACTTGGCGGTCAGCGGCGGTGACGCCTTCAGTGCGAACCTCACATGGACAGCCAGCGGCGATGACGGTGCGAACGGTACAGCCAGCGGCTACGATATCCGCTACTCGACCAGTCAAATCGATGCCACTAATTTCGACAGTGCCGCGGTGATGCCCAATACGATCTCGCCGCAGGCAGCGGGCAATACGGAGCAATTCACCGTCAGCGGCTTGCAGCCGGGCACGACCTACTATCTTGCTATTAAGGTCAAGGATGAAGTGGGCAATACCTCCGCGATCTCGAACGTCGAGACGCGGACAACGTCGGCTGACCCACAGCTGCCGCTGATTACGACGGTCACCATTACCGAGAAGGCTGGCGTGACGACGAATGGATACCCCGTAATGCTGTCGCATGTCTTCAAGCAGGGTGACGTAGCAAACAACGTTATCGTTCGCGTGGACGGCCAGTACCTGGCCACGCAGACGGATGTGAAGGTTCGCTATCCGGCGGATAGTTCCGTCAAGCATGCCCTGATTTCGTTTATTCTACCGACCCTTCAGGCAAACCAGATGGCAGATGTGGACATCCTGGCTGGCGGTCCCAATGCCAATCAGCAGCCGATGACGCGGGACCAACTGCTGGCGAAGGACTTCGACGCTCGGATGACGATCACGCTTAATGGTGTGCCGACGGTGATCAGTGCACACGAACTGCTACGTCATCAGATAACGGTCGAACGTTGGATCGGCGGCGATATCTGTAACGAATTCTTTATTCGAGACTTTGACAGAAATATCGGTAACCAGCTGAATGTACAGTATCATGTGCGGCTGTTCAATGGTTACAACGGTATCCGCGTGGATACGGTTGTTGAAAACTGCTGGAGCGAGTATCGCGGCAATATTCAGTATGACTTCTCGCTCGCCTTGGGCCAGTTGAGCCCGCAAGTCGTTTTCGGCAAGACCGGCTTTTGGCAGTACTATTGCACTCGTTGGCACAAAGTCTTCTGGCAAGTAGAGATGCCGCAAGAGATTGCGGTTCGATACGACCTGTCGTATCTGGTCTCGACTAAATTGCTGCCAAGCTTACGATCTGACTCTGGTCGTACCCGAGAGTGCGCTGCAGCTCGGCTTATTCAAGCTGGTTGAGCTCGTATCATGATCTGATGGAGCCGGGTCTGCTGAGAACTTATTTTGCCGACCCTGGTGACTATTCGGAAAGGCCGATATACCCAATGAACACAGTGCGATATCTGCTGTCGATGGATAATCGCATGAAAGAGATCACGCTTGGCTACGGCGATACCGGAGCCTACAGGCCGGTTCACTATCGTGAATCGGACCAGACTTGTTCCTTCGTCAATCACATCATGAGCATTGATGACCGTCCGACGATCTGGGTGCATAATCTTGCCAGCAATCAGACTGCGGCCGAGGACAAGTTGCCGGTCGCTATTGGGTCAACAACGACCCCGTATACTCCCGATCTTGCTCACCAGCCTTCAATGGATTACGTCGCGTACATGGTAACGGGCGACTATTACTATCTGGAGGAGATGTATTTCTGGGCCGGCTGGGATCTGACTATGATCGATGGAGGTCCTCGCCAGTATTCCGTTGGCATCCTGTCAGGCGAGACGCGTCGACAGGCATGGGCCATTCGCAATATTGCCGATGCAGCCAATCTGGCTCCCGATGCAGATACACTGGAAAAAGGTTACTTTACCGAGAAGGTCAACAACAACCTCGTCTACTGGGTCGACAAGTTCATCACCAACGGCGACTACCCGACTGCACACTATTTCGAGGAGGGTAACCCCTATGATGGCGACGGCATCGGACCGGGGTGCGTGAAGATCACCAGCCCATGGGAAGATGACTTCCTGCTGATGGTTCTTGCCCACTTGCGGGATATTGGGTTTGATAGCCAGGCCATGATCGACTGGCAGGCCGATACCCTGATCCAGCGATTCCACAATCCTGCGATGAACCCCTACCGCGGTCCGTGCTATCATCTGCCGACGCGCTATGAAGACGCCCTGGGAGAAATACACCAATATGAGACATGGGAGGCTGTCAACGCAGCGTTCATTGATCAACCCGGGCCGGACCATTTCAATACGCTAACGGGAGATGACTATCAGATCATTGCCCGCGCTGCGATGAGCTATGTTCTCGACTTGCCCTACGGCCAGGACATCTGGAACTGGTATGATTCGAATCTGCCAGGCAAGGAGATACTGAACAGCTACCCAGGCTGGGCGATTGTGCCGCCAGGCTATGTTCCTCCTGCCGATATCGCGCCGCCGTCCGCGCCGTACAACCTGCAGGTGACTGACCCGACGTACACCAGCCTGACGGTCCGCTGGACTGCGCCAGGCGATGATGGCCTCAATGGCACGGCTACCACTTACGAGATGCGATACTCCACGAATCCGATCACGGCTGTCAACTGGGGATCCGCTACACTTGTGTCTAGCCTGCCGGTGCCAGCCACATCCGGTACGCCCCAATCGAAGACCGTCATTGGTCTGCTGGACGACACGACCTACTACTTCGCCATGAAGGCCTCTGACGAGGTACCCAATACCTCAGACATGTCCGTACTTGCCAGTGGCACAACGTTGTATCAGCCAGATTCGGTTCCCCCGGCGGCGGTCACCGATCTTGTTGTCCTTAGTTCCACGCCGAACAGTGTTACGCTGACCTGGACAGCCCCCGGTGATGACGGCACAACCGGTGCGGCGACCCTGTACGACGTCCGGTACTCGATGAACACGATCACGGATGCCAACTGGGACAGCGCTACGCCGGCTACTGGCGAGCCGACGCCGTCCATGGCCGGTAGTACCGAGTATATGACCATCAGCGGACTCAGCGACGATACGACCTACTACTTCGCGATTAAGGCTGGTGATGAGATCCCCAACATGGCCACATTGTCTAATCTGGCCATGGGTACGACGCAGATTGACCCGAGCACAACGATCACGGTAACCATCGAAGACTTCAGCAACTGCGGACTTGCGTCTTATACCGATTACCACGGTAATATTGCTCCAACTGGTTCTGCGTATCTATCCGGTTGGGATATCGGCGGCCGGTACTTCCAGTTCAAGGATGTCAGTACAGACCGGATCATGAGCGCTACGTATGCCTACGGTGGCTACGACCTGGGCATAGCGCTTGAATTGTCCGGCGCGGAGTACCTGCCATACTGGGATGCGTCGCAGCAGAGCGAAGCGATCAACCTGGCAGATGCTGGCAGCCTGCGGTTTGGTGTGACTCTGGACCTTCCAGCGAACGGCATGACGGGTACGTCATTTACCGTCACGATGTACTACTATGATACCAGTGCCGCTACGACCGCTTCGGTACAAATCCTTAGCGCCGGGTCTGGTGCCTGGACATCTGGCCAGACTAAGAGCTTCCCCGTCATGATCGATGCCATCAGCGGTTTCGACAAGACGCAGGACCTCGTGTACGGGTTCCGGATCGGCAACGTCTGGACGCAAATCGGATCGGTTACCGGTTCATATGGTCTGACGTCCATCATATACACCATCCCGAACGGCGTACCGGTTGTTGGCGCTGGCGATGACCAGACGATCAACTGGCCGGTCGATAGCGTTACCTTAAACGGCACTGCCACGGACGACGGCCGGCCGAACCCGCCAGGGACCCTGACCACTACCTGGTCCAAGGCCGCTGGCCCCGGCACGGTCACCTTCGGCGATGCCAGCGCCCTTTGCACAACCGCCACCTTCAGCGAAGCGGGCATCTACACGCTCCAACTGCAGGCTGACGACGGTGCGGCACAGATCACCGATACCTGCACGATTACCGTTAACGCCGCTAACGAAGCGCCGGCGGCTAATGCGGGCGACGATCAGGAAATCACCCTGCCGGACGGCGTTACTTTGAATGGCAGCGTCAGCGACGATGGCCTGCCCAACCCGCCGGCTGCCGTAACGGCGACCTGGTCGATGGTCTCCGGTCCTGGCACGGTGACGTTTGCCGATGCCAATGCCGCTAGCACCACCGCTACCTTCAGCGTGGCTGGTACCTACACCCTACAGCTGCTGGCTGACGACTCGGCACTTACAGCCACTGATAGCGTGACCATCACCGTCAATCCGGCCAACCAAGCCCCGACCGTCAACGCCGGCGACAATCAGACGATCACGCTGCCGGCAACAGCGGCTCTGGACGGCACGGTCACCGACGATGGGTTGCCGAACCCGCCAGGGGCTCTAGCAACCACATGGTCGAAGATCAGCGGTCCTGGCACAGTGACATTCGCTGATGCCAACGCCGTCGATACCACGGCGACCTTCAGCACGAGCGGAACGTATGTCCTGCAACTGGAGGCGAGCGACTCCGTACTGACGGCGACGGACGACTGCACCATTACGGTCAACCCGGCCGGTCCGCCGGCAGGCAACAACATCGATCTGACCTACCTTGGGGCGTTCGAGGTAGCCAGCGTGAGCAACGTCTATGGCGGCGACGTGACGTTCTACCCATCGGGCAACAGCGGCGCTGGTTCGCTGTTCGTCTCGCGAGGGTCGGCCGGCAGCGGTTCGGAGATTTATGAGGTCGCGATCCCGACACTGGTCAATACGACGGACATCAGTTTGCTCAACAGTGTTTCGCCGCTGCAGAGTTTTGATGCTTCCAGCAGTCCCAAGGGGCTGACCTATCGCAGCACCGATGACAGACTCTACTACAGCACCGGTGGTACGAATCCGATCTGGCGTTCGATCAACCGCGATGGCACCAGTGAGTCGACTCTCCAGACCACCAGTTGGTCCTACGTTGGTGAGGGTCTTTGCCAGATTCCCGATGCCTGGGCCAGCAGCTACGCCGACGGCAAGAATCTGATTGGTATTGGAGGTCACTATGGGATTTGCGTAAGAGCAGGCGATCCGTGGAACAACCCAATGGCATCGCTCACGGCTCTGGTCTCGTATACCAGCAGCGACACTATGACCGACTATGACAGCAATGATGGATTTGCTGGCGTCGAATGGGTCAGTGTTAGCGGTGTCGACAACATCATCGTGTCCGGTACAGATGATTCTGCTGCCGCGGCAACGCTCTACTTCTACGATCCTGCTGATATTGCCGGCGCGACCAACCTGTATGATCCACAGCCGTACAAGACGGTGTCGGTGCAGGATTGCCTGTTCTCGACAGACATCGGCTCGGAGTCGCTGGACGGCCTTGCCTATGATGCGACCAACCACATCCTGTATGGGTACGAAGGTGGCTATGCCAAACCGACGGTCGTTCATGCCTGGGCTCTTTCGACAGCGGATACTACGGCCCCGTCGGATGTTGCTGACCTGGCGGCGGGTGATGCGACCTCATCAACGGTTACTTTGACGTGGACAGCGCCTGGCGATGACGGCAACACGGGCACGGCTGCTGCGTATGACATTCGCTACTCGGCGAGCACCATCACCGAAGCCAACTGGGATGCCGCTACACAGGTCTCCGGCGAGCCGACACCAGCGGAAGGCGGCAGTAGCAACGAAAGCATGCAGGTCACCGGTCTGACGCCGAGCACGACCTACTACTTCGCGATCAAGACGGCTGATGAGGTACCCAACTCGTCAGGCCTGTCGAACATCGCCTCGGTTACGACTGCCGAGCCGCCGCCTCCGGTCGCCCGTCTCAGTTACCTTGGTGCGTTCAAATTGGCGAGCGTGAGCAGTTTCTACGGCGGCGACCTGACGTTCTATCCGTCAGGCGACAGCGGCGCTGGTTCGCTGTTCATTTCGCGAGGGTCGACCGGCGGCGGTGCGGAAGTCTATGAAGTCCCGATTCCGACCCTGGTCAACACGACGGACATCACGCAGCTCGAACAGTGCGACGACGCTACAGGGATTTGACACGTCAAGCAATCCCAAGGGCATGGTCTGGCGCAGCACCGATGATAAACTCTACTACAGCACGGGCGGCACAAATCCGATCTGGCGTTCGATCAACCGGGACGGCAGCGGCGAATCAGCCGGACAGACCACAAACTGGGCGTATGTCGGGGATGGCCTTTGCCAGATTCCCGACGCGTGGGCCAGTAGTTATGCTGACGGCAAGAACTTGATCGCTGTTGGCAAAAACTACGGCATCTGCATGCGGGCGGGCGATCCGTGGAATAATCCAATGGCATCGCTGACGTCGCTGGTAGCCTACAATGGCAGCAACCCCATGACTGACTACGACAGCAGCGATTCATTCGTCGCTGCGACATGGGTCAGCATCGACGGTACCGACAACATTATTGTAGCCGGAACGGATGATTCCGCCGGCGCCGCAACGCTGTGGTTCTACGATCCGGCGGACATCGCCGGGGCAACGAACCTCTACGATCCTCAGCCCATCAAGACCGTCTCCGTGCAGGACTGTTTGTTCTCTCAGGACATCGGTTCGGAGTCGCTGGACGGTCTGGCTTACGATGCCACCAACCAGATCGTGTATGGCTACGAAGGCGGCTATGCCAAGCCGACGGTCATCCACGCCTGGTCGGTCCTGCCACCGCTCGAATAACAACGTTTCGAGTCAGATAGGCCGTCACAGGCAACGCAAACACAGGTTCGCCAGTCGAAAGGCTGGCGAACCTGTTGACCTGTCCCCATTTTATGTACCAATCGCCATGAGAGTCCGACCAGTATAGTCTGAATCCCAGCTGTTGTCGTTGTCGTCGGTGTCGCATTGGGCCGCGAACGCCGCTGGGGCTACGTAACCCAACCACGAATGCGGCCGCACGTGGTTGTACTCCTGCTTCCAATTGGAGCGTTTTCCAGTTCCCTCTAGTGTAGTGCATCATAAATCGTGCATCTTATAGTGGTCTTGCTGGTATCATCTTTTAGAGGGAGGATGATACCCATGCGAATAGCGCCGAGAGTCATACTGACCGACGAACAGAGAGCCACCCTGCAGCGATGGGCACGCGGGCGGACCACGCCGGCTCGCCTGGTGCGACGGGCCCAGATCGTGTTGCTGGCGGCCGAGGGCCGAGCAGAACATCGCGATTGCCGAGGAACTGGAGATCGACCGGACGATCGTCAATCGCTGGCGTCGGCGGTTTGCGGAAAAGGGCTTGGCGGGGATCGAAAAGGACGCCCCGCGAGGCGGTCGGCCGTCGACCCGGCGGCAAGCGGTGGCGGCCCAGTATCGTCGAGCCACCACCCGGGAGCGGCCGGCCGAACGCCACGCACTGGAGCACGAACAGCCTGGCCAAGGCACCTGGGCAGTCAGTCCCTCGATGGTCGGGCGCGTCTGGCAGGCCAACGGCCTCAAGCCGCACCTGGTCGCGGACGTTCAAGTCTCGCAACGATCCGCAGTTCGTCGAGAAGCTGACCGACGTGGTGGGGCTGTACCTGAATCCGCCGGAGCACGCGCTGGTGTTGTGCGTGCGACGAGAAGAGCCAGATTCAGGCGCTGGACCGCACGCAGCCGGGGCTGCCGATCAAGAAGGGCCGCTGCGGGACGATGACGCACGACTACAAGCGCAACGGCACCACGACGCTGTTTGCGGCCTTGGAACTGGCCGAGGGCAAGCTGATCGGCACGTGCATGCCGCGGCATCGCCATCAGGAGTGGATCAAGTTCCTGAAGCTGATCGACGCCCAAACGCCGCCGGACCTGGACCTGCACCTGATCGTGGACAACTACGCCACGCACAAGCACCCGAAGGTCAAGGCGTGGCTGAAGCGACATCCGCGGTTCCACGTGCACTTCATGCCGACCAGCAGTTCGTGGCTGAACCTGGTGGAGCGGTGGTTCCGCGAGATCACGGACAAACGCATTCGCCGCGGGGTCTTCCACAGCGTCAAGCAGTTGATCGAGGCCATCGATGACTACATCGCCAAGCACAACGAGACCCCGCGACGTTCGTCTGGACGGCCAAGGCCGAGACGATCCTGGCCAAAGTCCGCCGGGCCCGCGCCGTCCTGGATAAGATGCAAACAGCGTGACGAACTACACTAGCGTATTGTATTGAAAATCGGGTATGAAGGCGTGCAGACAAGGAGGTCTACATGCAGGCATACTCGATGGATCTGCGTAAGCGGGTGCTGGAGGACTCTCAGGCTGGCCTGAGTGCCCAGGCCGTGGCTGACAAGTACCGCGTCAGCGTCGCTTGGGTGCGGCGGCTTAGGCAGCGATACCGGCAGACCGGGGAACTGGCTCCGCGGCCCCCGATCAACCAGCGAAAGCCGCAGACTGACGGCGTACCGGGATCGGCTGGCCGAACTGGTCCGCCAACAGCCGGATGCCACCCTGCAAGAACTCCGGGAACAGTTGGGACTGGCCGTGGGGATCTCCACCCTCTGGCGGGCTCGAGGATCTGAAGTTGAGCTTCAAAAAAAGTCCTGCACGCAGCGGAACAGGACCGCCCGGACGTAAAGCAGCGACGGGAAGCCTGGCGGGAGCAAATGCCGCAGTGGGACCCGTCACGGCTGGTCTTTATCGATGAGACCTGGGCCAGCACCAATCTAACTCGCCGCTTCGGCCGGGCTGCGGTGGGCCAGCGGTTGGTGGCCAAGGTGCCCCACGGGCACTGGAAGACCACGACCTTCCTGGCGGCTTTGCGGCAAGAGGGGCTGACAGCGCCCGCTCGTGGTGGATGGTCCGATCGATGGCGCCACGTTCCTGGCCTGGGTGCAGCAGCAGTTGGTGCCGACGCTGCGGGTTGCCGACGTGGTGGTGATGGACAACCTGGCTTGCCACAAGGTGGCCGGTGTCCAGACCGCCATCGAGGCGGTGGGGGCCCGCGTAGCGTACCTTCCGCCGTATTCGCCGGACTTCAACCCCATCGAACAGGTCTTCGCCAAGCTCAAACAACTTTTGCGGGGCTTGGGGGAGCGAACGGTGTCGGGGCTGTGGTCGGCCTTGGGCCAGTTGGTGGATGCCTTCGGCCCGCAGGAATGCCCCAACTACTTCCGCCACTGCGGCTATGCCGCTACACGGACGTGAAAAACGCTCTAATTGCTGCGGCCCTCGCCTGCTTTCACCTCCAGGTCATGCGGCCGTTCCCGCCCGCACACAGCAAAAAGGCCCGCGAAGCTCTTCGCCTCGCGGGCCTTGGTCTCTCTCAGACTATCAGGCTCTTAGAACGTCGCCTGCAACTGCACGCGGAACGCGGTAATATCGTCGTTCTGGTTCGGCCATTCCCGGCCACCCGACGAAACCGGCACTTCGTAGATCCGGGTCACGTCCGCCTGAATCTTCAGGTTGTGACCGCGGATGTAGTAGTTTACGCCGCCGGCATATTCCCAGCGTGTTGTTGTTGCCGAAGTCCCAGATGCCGCCGACGCGACCGGCCAGCTCCAGCTTCTGCGGAATGACGAAGTAACCAGCCTGCACGTAACCGCCCTGCTGATGAGTGCTGCTGGCCTTGCCCGTGTTCAGGAACCAGTCCGACCGGTATGCTCGAACTGTTGATCATCCGCAGGAAGTACTCCGCCTCAACCGACAAGCCCAGGTACTTGAACGCCGCGTCAGCACCCCACTGGGTGATGTCCGTGTCCACCGTGTTGGCAATGCCAAAACCGCCCGGCCCCACGCGCTGATCTCTCGGAAACGAGAACGGCAGCACAACGTTGCGAATGTCACCCTTGTTCTTGTTGAACGCGAAGCTCGTGCCGAAGTCCAACGCGGGCTTCTTGTGATATTCCAGGTCAGACTCGCCAAGGAAATCCTTGCCGAGATTGTCATACAGAGCGTGCCAGACGGCGCGGGCCGTGATAGCCGGGTTCGTATCCAACGCATTCTGTGCATCGGGCCGATCGACCGGATCCAGATCGTTCCGCAGCCCATTGGTGATCGATGCGTAGTAATCCACCCGCTCGATCCAGCAGACTTCCGTAGAGCATCACGCCCGTGCTGCGGCCGACGTTGAACACCTCGTTGGCCATCGAACGGTCCACCATCAGCAGCCTCTGGTCACTGGTCGTCTCCTGCCGGCCGAACGGCAGTTTGTAGAGACCGACCCGCACCTGCGCAGCCGTGGCAAACTTGTAGTTCATCCAGGCGTAGTAGATGCTCACGTTGTCCGTGTCGTCCGCACGCATCTCCAACCGATACGTGAAGTTGGGATCCCATGCATACCCGCTCAACGACAGCCGGATGCGATTGAACTCCAGACCGCTGCGATCGTTGGAAACCCTCTGATTATACAGAGGACTGTAATGATCCCGGTTCCGGCCATTGCTCATGCAATCGAACACGTACCGCGCCTGCAGCACACCGTTGATCTTCAGGAGGAAATCATCCCCGCTGCGGATGAAGAACCCGCCGTCATACCCGGCGTTCAGCGGCAACTGGTCGCGGAACTGCGGATCGCGGAACAACTCCTGCACGACCCGCTTGATCTCCTCGACTCGCATCTGCTCGACGCCAGCCGCGCTCTGCTTCGCCAGCTGCTGCTGCAACGACTGGATCTGGGTCTGCTGGGCCTTGATCATCGACTCCAGCTGGTTCATCCGGTCGCCGACGTTCGCCTGGGCCAGCGCCAGAGCTTGCTACGGCAACGATCCCGGCCAGTCCCAGCATCGCCAGCCAATTCAATCGTCCTGTCACCACTGAATCTCCTTTCCTGATTCCGCCAGCCGGTGCATCACAAAAGGGGGCCGGCATCCACTCTCTGCGTCTGTAATCCTGTTGCGCTCGTTCAGATCTTCACGCCGTTCGTGCGCATCGCCGCCGCTCGTCCCGAAACCTCTCTCGCGATCACCACAGGCAGACTGACTGCCGATGCGCGGACTGCGGGACAACAATCAGTCGACCGTCAGCAGCACGCAAACCCGGTGCCAGACGCACAGGCCACCCCTTGCAGCACAGATCCCGCGCCCAAGGGAACCGATAGCCAGGCACCTCGTCACACAAATCAATTAGCGAAAAACAAAAGCACGAAACAACTCAGTCGATATGGCAACCTCGCCAATTTCATACCAACTATATCGTTGGCCATACCGACGTCAAGACAATTGCAGCCAAGGGCTTCCGCCGCAGCAACGCGCAGAAACCCAGACACAAAATCTACTATCGGCCTGAGCCCGCTTTGCGATACACCACAATTTCACGCCAGGCCATCAGGGCCAGAAGATTACTGGCCCATTGTTAAGGCCTTGTGAGCCAGCGTGATAAATTCTCGCTGAACTAACGCTGCCTGAAGTCCCTCTTCACCGAATCCCCTCCCGACAGACGGATATCCGTCACCCCTCGGCTCCCCTCACATCCCTCCCGCCTGCCTCGCACCTCGTCAGGTCAGATGCCCGACCCTGCCGGTCCAGCCGCAGGCACAAACCCGTACTTGGCCATCTTGTCGCGCAGGGTCGTCCGAGGAATCCTCAGCAGCGCTGCGGCCTTGGCCTGGTTCTGCGCCGTTTTCTGCAAGGCCATGCTGATTAAATGCCGTTCGACGTCGCAAACCACCTTTTCGAGGTCCACCGTACTGGCGGCCGCCCACGCAGCCGGGACCGGATCGCGCCGAACTGCCTGCAGGATCGGAAGATGCCGCGCTTCGATCGCGCCGCTGGCCGCCATCCGCGCCGCCCGTTCCACCACCAGCCGCAGCTGCTGCACGTTGCCCGGCCAGTCGTAGGCAAGCAGCGCCGCCGTGGCGGCCGCCGATATCGTCACCGTACTGGAAGCCCCCGCGTCCAGGACCTGCCTGGCCAGCAAAGGTACGTCGGATCGCCGGGCGGCCAAAGGCGGCAGTCGCAACGTCGCGCCTGCGGCTGACTCGACCAACGACCGACTGAGCCGGCCGGCTTCGATGGCCTGCTCCGGTCGTTCCGGCAGGGTGAACACGACACCGCTGCCCCGCTGCGCTCTGTCGGCCGCAATTCTCGCCAATCGTTCCTGTTCCGGCAGTTTCAGGTGTTGAACGTCCGCAACCAGCAAGCCCGCATGCTCCGGCAGTGCAGCGAGACCGTCGAGTCGGGCCCTGGCCTGATCGGGTGAGAGGACAGCCAGATCGATGACTGTTATAGGACGCGACGGGTCAGCTGCCTCCAATATGCTCAGGGCGAGGGTCTTCCTTCCGGTCCCGGAGGCGCCGCAGATGCCTATCGGTCCGCTACACTTTGCCAGCACGCACGCTTGCCGCAACGTTGCGGCGACGGTTGGTTCTGCGGTAATACACCGGCCGAACCGTACTGGCTCGCTCGTTCTTATCGGAACCAGCCCTTCCAACCGACTCAGCCATGCGGGCAGGGTCGACCGGCTTGCTGAGCAGGTCGCATGCGCCGGCTCGCATCACCTCCACGGCCATCTCAACTGTTGGCTCGGTCGCCACCGCCACGGTGGCCAGTCCGGGAACCAGGACGAACGCTTGCTGCAACCAGGCGGGGCCGTTCATGTCGGCCAGTCGCAGATCCAACACTGCGGCGTTTATGGTGCGCAGCTTCGAGGATATCCAGTCCCTGCCGGCCCTCAGATACCGCCAGAACCTCCCAGCCGGCCTCCAGCAGGTGCGCCTGGAGCCGGCTCCGGCAGGCCGGGTCCGCATCGACAATCAAAACACATCCCCTGGTTGGGTGCACCACCGTATCCACTCCTGCTCCTACAGGGCATTGCCGGGCTCTAAGGACATTCCCTGTCGTCATTCCATTGACATCTTGTATCTCAATTCCGGGCGGTCCTGACGCCGGTCCGTCATTAGACTCGCCCGCAGCTGTTTGCAATGCCGCGGGCCCGGATTATGGGACACGCCTGCGTTTTATCCTTTGGATTCTAATAGCCTTGCGTCGATTGCAGCGCTACCATTTTGTGTAGCAAGGGACGTCTTGATCTGTGAATGCCCTTGCACGTGTTGCGCCTCGCAGGTCAGACGGGAAGTTAACTGGCCGGTCGGTGTGGCCGATACACAGAGGCCCACGTCGCCCGGCTGGGGAGGACCCCCTCATGTTCGGGTCCAACGAGGAGAGCGAGGCTATGTTACGGCAAAGACCGGCTGTGTATCCGAACGTATTGGTGGATGTCGATACCCAGGCGGACTTTCTCACCGGGGACGGCAAGCGTCCGGTTGCGAATCTGGATGTGCTCAGCAACATTCAGCGAGCCTTTCGGTGGGGGCGCCGGCACCGGATGACCTTTGTCTCCAGTCTCGACATTCATCGTGTGACCGATCCGTTGCGTGATGTGCCGCAGCACTGCCTGGCGGACACACCGGGCGCCAAGAAGATGCCCATCACCCTGCTGCCGCGGCGAGTCCTTGTCCAGACGGACGACACGATCAACCTGCCGCATGACCTGTTGACCCGTTACCGGCAGATCCTTTTCATCAAGCGTGGTGACGACCTGACGCTCAATCCCAAGGCCGACCGTTTGCTGTCGGAAATCCAGGTTGCCAACTTCATCCTGGTGGGTGTCGGTCTGGAAGAATCGATTCGTATCCTGGCTCTGGAATTGCTTGCCCGCCGGCGCGGCGTCTGGATCGTTCAGGATGCCTGCGGGTACTGGGATTCGCAGGGGGCCGATCTGGCCGTGCGGCAGATCGTTGCCAAGGGGGGCCGGGTGCTGTCGACGGCTGAGCTGCTGAAGATCAAGCCCGATCTGAAACGCATCCGCCGGTCGATCCTGCTGCGTCGGCAAGCTACGGCACAGTCCGGCTGACCGTCACTCGTCTGGGGCCACGATCAGGTAGTCGTGAGTACATTTCACCGCGGAGGCCTACTGCCGGATCGTTTGCGTCCGGTTGCTATCCACCTGTCTCCAGGTCTGATGACATATGCGCGGCGTCCCCCGGAATCGTCCCAGGTTATCACCGCAGAGCCGCCGAGATCGCAGAGAAGATTGGGGCGGAACACAAGCAGCGAGAACCGCAAAACGGTCCCGCTGTCAGGCGACGCCGGCTGGTGGCACCAGTCCGCCATGAGTTCGATGTAGGCTTCGTAGTCGCCCTGATCGGCCCAGAAGGTCTGCTGGCGGCGATTGCCTCGCTGGGTGATGTGGTGCGGATACCAGGGAACGATGACACGTGCCATTCTGGCCATGGTCATAGTCTACCTTGGTGGCCTGCGGCTATAACTAACTGGTATGGTGTCCCCAGATATTTGCCGATCGCCTGCATCAGTTGGATCTCGCTGCGGATCGAGTAGAGGGCCCGCAGCAGCATCGCCTTGAGCAACTGTTCCGGCGGGATGCCCGGCCGGCCCTTGTTGGAACAGTACGCCGCCGCCAGATCCCCGCGCATCGCGGTCAAAATGGCATCGGCCTGGCTCTTGATCGCCCGCAGCGGATGATCCGCCGGCACCTTTTCTTCCAGATTCAGCACCACGAACATCGGCTGCTGCCTGCTGACGTGCCCACACATACCTGGTCTCTCCCACAATCCTTTGCTGGATACCATGCTAGCTGGAGTGGGTTTTTGGCAACCTCCTAGCCACGGTCGTAGTCTACCTTGGTGGCCTGCGGCTGTCACTAAATAGTATGGTGTCCCCAGATCTCTTAGTATGGTGTCCCCAGATCTCTTTGTCCCCAGATCTCTTTCGGAGACCGAGGCATGCGTGTAGTACATCGCAATCGCTTCATCTATGTACCGGCTGCCCCAGACGAACTGCTGGCGCGGCTTGTCGCCGGTGAGGGTGTCTTCGCCGTCGTAGGGGCCGTGCGGATCTCCAGCAGTTGCCACTTGTTGTTGTAGTACATGTACGCAGCCCCGTCGCGACTGCCGCAGTGGCTGACCGTCTTGCTGACCCGCCGGCCCAGGCCGTCGTAGGTATAGGTGGTGATCAGGTAGCGGCGGCCGTCGGCATTTCCCGCGATACCTCGACAACACGGTTCCATGCGTCGTACGTATACCGATATAACCCATCGGCCACCAGATTGCCAGCGGCGTCGTAGGCCGGATGCCTTGGAACGATGACGCGTGCCATTCTCGCCATGCTGACAGTCTACCTTGGCGAGGCGCTGCTGTCAATAATTAGTATGGTGTCCCCAGATCTCCTTGGTTACAGTCTACCTTGGCGGGCTGAGGCTGTCAATACACAGTATGGTGTCCCCAGATATCTGGTGTCCCCAGATATCCAGATATATGCAGATATATGCAGATATAGAGCATGACGCGTGCCATTCTAGCCATGGTTACAGTCTACCTTGGCGAGGCGCTGCTGTCAATAATTAGTATGGTGTCCCCAGATATCCTGGCTGACCAACTGCAGGAACTCCACGTAGTCGTCCTCAGGCCTCCAATACGACTCATTGACCTCATGATCCAGATAAGCCTATCCCTCCCGGCTTGATGACGCGTGCAATCTCATCGACAATCGCCAGATAATCGGGAACATGGTGCAGCACCGAATATGTCGCGACGAGATCAAAGTTCCGGTCTTCTATGGAGCCCAGATCGTGCCCGTTGAGTTGGACTAGGGATACGGGCAGGGCTGCATCCCTATACCTTGCTCGAACCATCTCAAGGAACCTTGGGGAGACGTCGGCGGCCGTTACTCGAAAGTTCAGATCGACAAGGTGTGCCGTAAGGTTGCCGCTACCACAGCCAAAGTCCAATGCCAGTTTTGGAGATGAATCCGTCTCGATAGACGCTATAGCGTCCTCCAAATGCTTGCGGAGCCGTTGCTGCTCGACCGCGTTGAATATCTCGCCATGAATACGCTCGTAGCGCCGGGCAATTCTATCGTGCGCACGGATGTTTCGTTCGACCCGGAGGTCCACTCCCATTGGCCAGTTCTCCTGATACGTAACCCATGATCATGCGCAACCAAGTCCTTCATAATGAAGGTGCCCACGAAAACGTCGCTAGAGTGACGTGGCTTTTGCTAAACACGATCCCATGATTCCTGCCACATGTCAACTCGCACCCGTACCTCTGGATGTCTCGCAGGCGGTTCTTATAGGTCCTCGCACATTGTTGGTCGTTGAGCTGCCTGGCGTCGTGACATCCGAGAACAGTGCGCTCAGATTCCGCGGCGTTACCGCCACCGGCGCATGGCTCGAGGTCGAGATGGCTCGCTACTCCTTTCTCGTGGAGCTCTTTCATCCGCTACTCTCCGCCGACTTTAGCCGGCGCTGTTATTGCCAGATATCCGAATGTCTTTGTGCACGGCGGACACACTGTATGTGTTGCTATTCACCACGTCAGTATGATGACCAACATCATTACTGCGCCAATCAGAACACCGATCACTCCAGCGAACCTGCACAACCCAACTGAAGGTCGACCTGCTACCGAGTCCAGCCGAAGGATCCCAAGGAACTTTGCAGCAATCGTACCAGCCCATCTTGGGAACAGAAGATTGACCGCTCCTCCGAGCAATACTGGGAGAGCAACCAGGAGGCTAAGAAACCTAGATGAGTCATCTTGTACACCTAGAATGTGTAGCATCCTTCTATAGTCACAGCCCCGCCCGCGCCGGGCCCACCCCCGCCACCAATCGAGCCACCACCCCCACATACTATACTGAAGCCACCGCCAACCACACCCACCCCCACTTGAGCGGTAACTTGGCAGGACGAACCGGGGCATAAGCAACCCTGGCCAACACTTCCCTGAAGGCCAATGCCCCCGCCAAATCCAACACCGCCTCCGCCGCAGACGACAACAGTACGCTTACCGCACGAGTCCCAGCAAAAGGAGGCTGACCCTGAAACACCTAGAACGCCCGCAATCCATCCACTCAGACCGACACATTTTATTACTTCCCCAGAAGGATCGATATATCCAACTGGATTATCACGAACGTACAAGTACAGACTGAGATCGTTGCTCGAATGCCCGATTGGATCCTTCTGCCCCCAAGTCCGCAGCCAAGGCAGATACGTCCGGTGCCGCACGTTGTAGATGCCAGTCTCATCGTCGAAGAAGTACCCACAGAACCGAATCGGATTCTCCGGCAGGGTGCCGTCCAGCCACTTGAGGCTCTGGCTGGTAACGTTGAGCGTTTCGCCGGCGGAGTCGTCGTTCCAGCCGGTCAGCACGCGGCAGGTGCCGTAGGGGTCGTACTCGTAGCGTTCGACGATCGTACTGCCCTCGCGGAGGGCGATCACGTTGTAGTTGGCGTCCTGGCAGTAGAAGAACCGACGGCTGCCGGCGGGAGTGTCGCCCAGGTCGTTGCAGACGCCGTCGCCGTCGGTGTCGACGTCCATGCAGACGGCTTCGTCGATGTACTGGCTGCCCCAGACGAACTGCTGGCGCGGCTTGTCGCCGGTGAGGGTGCCTTCGCCGTCGTAGGTGGCCGTGCGGATCTCCAGCAGTTGCCACTTGTTGTTGTAGTACATGTACTCGGCCCCGCTACGGCTGCCGCAGTGGCTGACCGTCTTGCTGACCCGCCGGCCCAGGCCGTCATAGGTGTAGGCAGCGATCAGGTAGCGGCCGCCCGTCGGCATTTCCCGGGATACCTCGACAACACGGTTCCATGCATCGTACGTATACCGATATAACCCATCGGCGACCAGATTGCCAGCGAGGTCGTAGGCCGGATACCTCGGAACGAGGGTCCGTGCCATTCTAGCCATGGCTATAGTCTATCTTGGCGGCCTGTAGCCGTCAATAAACAGGATGGTGTCCCCTGATATCTTGGAGATATTGCAGATATGTTTGCAGCATATGACAATCAGTCATGGACCCTTTTCCTGTTTTGCCTCTGTCTCTTGGCCTTTCTTGTTCTTTCTCAAGGCAGGCGCAAGGAGGCTGCCGATCATAGGGGCAAAGAGAAAGCAGAACCACCACGGGCTACATCTCTCCTGCCATTGCATTGTGGAATCCCCACAGACCAACCAGAAGGCGAAGGGAGCGCCCACTATGTACACGACAGCCATTAGGAGCGCCGAGGCAGCGTGTGCGACTGCCACCAACAAGGTAAACCCCGCCGCTCCGAGTCGAGGTTTCCTCGTGCGATCAAGAAGCCAAAAGCCACAGGCCAAACAAATGATCATCAACGGGCCGAACATCTCTTCCATCGTAAGCGTCCCGTCACATGTCGAATAGTGTTTTTGGTCATGAAAGCCATCCTGTTCAAGTCTCCACGGTTCTAGTGAGAACGCCGGAAGAGGGACGTCGTCTCGAAGGGCGTCACGCTCAGGATTTCCAGGATTGTTATGGAGATTGACCCCAGACTCAAGGGCTTCCTAACTATCTAAAGAGTTCGGCGAGTCCTGGACATAGGTTGCCAATCGTGGCCTGATCGAACCCCAGAAACCCTAAGATCCATTGGATGTTCTCGCCAGCATCAGCGCCATAACCCCCTGCGCAACCTAAGAATGTGTTTACAGCGAAGCTAATGGCATCGCAGGGGCCCAGGGGGCCACCTGCACCCAATCCAGCCTCACACGCTGCCGTTGCGAGATTTCCCAAGGCGGCTCCGATACATCCACCAACAGTTGAAGGGAACTGCGCAAGCACCGCGCCCTGAATACATCCTCCCAAACCCGCGCACGCGGCCTTCTTACCAATGCATTCCCAGCTCTCTCCGTTCAAGAAAGCAATGAGCGCCGTTGTGCCGCCAGATACCGCTCCACCGACAAGACAACCTCCGAGGGCTACCTTTCCCGTAGGATCAAAGTGGTTCAGCGGTTCGTCGCCACAGTAGCAATAGAGATTGGAATAGCCACCCTTATACGCGATTGGATCCCTCTGGCACCATCTGTGGAGGGCAGGGATGTAGACGCGGTGCCGCACGTTGTAGATGCCGGTTTCCCCGTCGAGGAAATACCCGCAAAAGCGAATCGGGTTCTCCGGCAGGCTGCTGTCCAGCCACTTGAGGCTCTGGCTGGTGACGTTGAGCGTCTCGCCGGCTGAGTCGTCGTTCCAGCCGGTCAGGACGCGGCAGGTGCCGTAGGGGTCGTACTCGTAGCGTTCGACGATCGTGTCAGCCTCGCGAAGGGCGATCACGTTGTAGTTGGCGTCCTGGCAGTAGAAGAACCGCCGGCTGCCGGCCGGAGTGTCGCCCAGGTCGTTGCAGACGCCGTCGCTATCGGTATCGACGTCCATGCAGACGGCCTCGTCGATGTACTGGCTGCCCCAGACGAACTGCTGGCGCGGCTTGTCGCCGGTGAGGGTGCCTTCGCCGTCGTAGGTGGCCGTGCGGATCTCCAGCAGTTGCCACTTGTTGTTGTAGTACATGTACTCGGCCCCGTTGCGGCTGCCACAGTGGCTGACCGTCTTGCTGACCCGCCGGCCCAGGCCGTCATAGGTATAGGTGGCGATCAGGTTGCTGTCATCGGTGCAGTTGGCGGCCACGCGACGGACCTCCACAAGACGATTCCATGGATCGTACTTATAGCAATATAACCCGTCGCTGGTCAGATTGCCAGCGGTGTCGTGTCGGCGATCTCCGCGCCCCTCCCACCAGTCACTCCAGAATCCTGGTGAGATGCCACTCAATAAATCGTAAGATGTCCCCAGCCATATCTGTTTCCAGCTTAATCTGTCTCCAGACTAATCAGACACAGTGTGGTGTCGCCGGAATAAGGCCCAGATTTCCCAGATGTCTGTGCCGTAAGTGTGGAGGCACGCACGTGGTGTCAAATGACCATGGTTCTGCAACAGTGCAGGACCATGCCACCACCAATGACCAGGACTAACCACGCGCAGGTACCCGTCACCTGTTGTGACATGGACAAGCAGTTCCGCGCCCTCGCACGACGTAGCCGCCGTCTCGAAGCAGGGGGCGCGCCTTGCCGTGTGGAAGAACGCCTCCCGCGCCTCTACTAATCTTAGAGGCGCGGAACCGGGGCGGATCGACATCGCTGGCGTTGGGCAGACGGATACCGGCGGCCCGCCGGCATGGGGGCGGGTGGCCAGGATCGGCCCGCCGGTTCGAATGGGGGTGCAGCATGAAGGCCGAGGCCAGGCAGCGGTTCGCAAGGGAAATGCAGCTCCTGCTGGTCCTGTTCGTTTATCTGGCGCTGTTGCTGGGTGGGTTCACCATGTACCAGCGGCTGATCCTGGCCGAGCATCGCATTGCCTACTTCCAGTATGGGTACGGCCTGATCGAGGCGCTCGTCCTGGCCAAGGTGATCCTGATCGGGCGAGCCTTGCGCGTGGGGAAGGGATTCGGCAGTCGCCCCCTGATCGTGCCCGCACTGTACAAGACTGTCAGCTTCAGCGTCTTCGTGCTGGCGTTCCACGTTGTCGAACACCTCCTTTTCGGCCTGCTGACGGGAAAGGGGCCGGCCGAGGTATTCAAGGAACTCTGGAACGTCGGCATCGATCAGATCCTCGCCCAGATGATCGTGCTGTTCGTGGCGTTCATTCCGCTGTTCGCCCTGTGGGAGCTGGCGGATTCGCTCGGCGAAGGGACGGTCTGGCGGATGTTCTTCAGGCAGAGGCGAGCGAACGCAAAGGATGCGGCGCAGGGCTCGGCCAGGCCTCCGGAGTGACGGGGACATCCTTCGGCAACAGGGTGTGTTACAGCGAATTGCTTTATCAGGGTATCTCTGGCGGTCATGCTGGCGGGTGAGGTGGGGATTCTTGGGGACGGGGCTTTCCGGGGACATTGTATGTCTTTCTCGCCAAGGAACGAGGTGACCCTGTCTTCCTGCGGCCACGGTCATTCAGTCGTCCCTGGCGGGACTTAACAACAACGACAACCGCTCCCTTACGGTCGCGGCTCGGATAAGACATGACTGCTAGGAACCACTTCACTGAAAAACACTTTATTCGTATCGCAGCGCCTCTACCGGATCGAGCCTGCTGGCCTTGTAGGCCGGGTACAGGCCGCTGAAGACTCCCACGAGCACGGCAGTGGACACGGCGATCATGACGCTGCTGGCTGGGGTGTAGGTCTTGAGGATCTCCGAGAACCGCTCCAGCATTGTGTTGAGGCCCAATCCGAGAAGGATGCCGAACAGTCCGCCCAGCAGGCTGATCGTACTCGACTCGATCAGGAACTGGCGGAGGATGTCCCATCGCTGCGCACCGACGGCCATGCGGACGCCGATTTCCCGGGTTCGCTCCGTCACGCTGATCAGCATGATGTTCATAATGCCGATCCCGCCGACGACCAGGTTGATGCCGGCGATGCTGTAGAGGACCAGGGCGAGCAGCTTCACGGTGAATCGCAGCTGCGACAGCATGCTCTCCTGGGTCAGCAGCTGGAAATCATCTTCCTCGCCAATCGAGATGCGGTGCCGCTTTCGCAGGGCCCTCTTTACCTCGTCCTGGCAGCGGGGCAGGGCGGACGGATCGGTGGCCTGCACCACGATGTCGGTGATCGTGCGGATGCCGAGGAGGCGTTTCATCGCGGTGGATACGGGAATGACGACCTGGTTGTCGACGTTGCGAAAACCGAGCTGGCCTTTCTTTTCCATCACACCGACTACTTCGAAGCCGATGCCGCGGATTTTGACGTAGAAGCCGACAGGATCCGCCTCGCCGAACAGGTCCTTGGCCACCTTGTAACCCAGCACGACAACCTTATTCTCACCCATCACGTCGGCAGGGCTGACAAATCGGCCCTCGGCCACCTTATACCGGTTGATGGCGGTGTAGGCCTCGCTGGTACCCAGCAGGGAGTAGCTTCGGTTGCGGTTGCCGTGTTTGACGACCGCCTCGCCCATCATCAGTTCGGGGGTCGCCCGCAGGATGGCCCCGCCGGCGCGCGACAACTCGTCGGCGTCCTCGATCGTCAAGGACTCGGCATTGCGGACGGCCCGGCCGCCTGCGCGGACCGCCGCGGGTGTCACGAAGACCTGGTCGGCCCCGAAGGCCTGCAGGCCCTCGGTAATATCGTGAGTGGCGCCTTCGAGCACGGACATGGCGGAGATCACCGCCGCCACGCCGAACACCACGCCCAGCGTCGCCAGCAGCGACCGCAACCAGTTGGCCCGCAAGGCACGCAGCGCCATTACGCATATTCGCAGCAGAAACATCCTGTTGGTTCTCCTGCCGTTTCATCCGAAGGTGCGACCAGCCATTGCAGTCTCACCAAGCCTGCACCGGCGGCCGGGATTGTAGACGATTTCCCGACGGGCGTCACGCCAGCGGTGCTGTTCGGGGCGGTCAATTCACCGCGGAGAATACCCAAGGGGTCACAACAGCAGATTCACCGCGGAGACGCAGAGGTGCAGAGAATACCAAGCGGTTACAGCGGGGGCGCGACCTTCCTTGCCGATGAAATCAGGGGTGCGCCGGGCAGCAGGTGGGTTGGGCCGTCGGCAAGGCACGGTCAAGACGGGGCCGTTGTCGCTGCAGTCCATGTGGCGTGCAGTGACGTACCGAAAAACGCGTCCGCACTCATCGCCCGTCCCGATCGAGCTTGTGGAAACAGCCGATGGCCTGGCGCAGCTTTGCCGCTGGATCGACATCGCGGAAGTCTTCCAGGCTGACGAAGCCGTCGTAACCGCAGCGTCGCAGGGCCGCGAAGGCCTGCGGGAGGTCGATCAGGCCCTGGCCGACATCGCAGCCTTGCCACTTCCAGGTCACGGCACCTTCCGGGTCGGGCTTGCTCGCCACGGGTTGCCATGCGCCGCAGTGGACGTGCGCGGTATAGGGTCCGAGGATCTGCAGGCCGAGATCATACTCCTCGAACCCGGTCTTCGTCATGTTGTTCAGGTCGTAGATCACCCCGACGTCCTTGGCCGGCCAGTTGCTGGCCAGCCGCCAGGCCAGCGAGGGACTCACATGGATCGTGTTCATGTGGATCTCGATCAGGACCTTCACCCCCAGGGCGCTGGTGATCTCGATCGCGCGGTTGTAGCCGTCGACGGCCGCGGCGAACCTGTCGTGATAATCCATCTCCTTCGGCAAGTCCGCCGGCGTGCCGAGGCGTACCATTGCGCCACCCACCGCCGCAGCACCCTCAGCCAGGTATCTGACCGCATCGAGATCGCTGCAGGGGGCGTTGCTGGCGATGACAGGGATGGTCAGTCCGTGATCCTGCGCGACCTTCAGCACGTCCGGTGCCCGGCGAGGAAACCCTTCCGGGGGCAGATCGTTCTTGTGCCGACCCCACATCGAGTACGGCTCGTTCATCCGCTCCGGCGGTATTCGCCGCACGCGCAGTTCCAGTCCGTCGTAGCCGCACTCCTTCAGCAGCCGGCATTGTTCCGCCAGGTCGAGCTGCGGCAGGATCACGCTGGTTACCGAATACTTCATTTCTTGGCACCCCTTTCGCCTTAGACGCAGCCTGACGGACAACCTGACCACCCGATGGTCTCAGGCAATGAAGTCTTTTACCGGTGGCGGAGAGCTCCGGTTTGTGTCTGGACGCGGTCTCAAAACGTCGCACTGGCAGGCAAGTCTGCCAGTGGCACCCCGCCCAACATGCGTATTATTCTCATCGCAATCCGGCCGACTCCGTCGGCTGGCTGCTCGGCATCGTCGGCAACACGTGTCCTTCCGTCCAGCCTTTCCACGTTTGTTCATACTCGGTCAGATCCTGCGGGCGGACGATGCACGGCTCGGTCAAACGAACCTTGTCCGGCGTCGGGCTGCGCTGAAACGCCAGCTCCGCCAGATTGACCGCCTCGTAGCCCCACCATCCGTAATCGGTGCCGATGGCGGCGCGGACGATGCCCTGCCGCATCAGCGGCCACACCGGCGGCAAGGCCCCGATCAGCACGATGCCCGTACCTTCGCCCAAGTCCTTTCGCAGTTCCTCTGGGTCGATCCTGGCCGGCCAGTCCGAGATGCTCACCCACATGCCGAGGTCCGGGTACTTGCGGCCCTGTTCGGCAAGGATCTTCCTGGCCACAGCGACATCGTTTCTGCAGTCCGTACGGTGCAGCTCGCGAAGGTGGGGAATCTCAGACATTCCCAGCCCGAAGCCCAGCAGGCGCAGCCCCAATGCGCTTCGGCCTCTGCCGGCTTCAAGCACCATGAAGGTAGTGCGATCGTGCATGCTGGAACGAAGGGCCTGGGCCAGGAGCTTACCCGCCTCCATATCATCCATGCCCACATAACCCTGCCGCTGGGTCTCGGGCATATCCTCGCCAATCAGTACAACGCTGATCCCACGTCCGGCCAGATCGTTGACCAGCTGGCGAGTTTCCTTGCCGGCAGTCGCCTGCAGGCAGAGGCCGAAGACGGATGGGTCGAGATTCCTGCGGACGAGGTCTGCCTGGACGCGCGGATCCCGGGCGGCAGGGGCGAGCATCTTCAGTTTCAGTGCAC
Source organism: uncultured Planctomycetota bacterium (assembly GCA_963787325.1). Lineage (GTDB taxonomy): Bacteria > Planctomycetota > Phycisphaerae > UBA1845 > JANYLN01 > CAWBCK01. Next base: position 1,141,391 of record CAWBCK010000005.1, on the reverse strand, counting down.
TGACGGTCTCGGCATAGGCCTTCGCGCCGCCCTGCAGGACGGGCCACAGCGGATCGTCCTGGCTCGCGCCGACGATCAGGAAGGTGTGCTTGCGTACGGGTTGGCTGGAACGCTCGCAACCTGCCAGTGGAAATATCACTCCGGCCAGCAGGGCCAGGCAGATGATGCCGCCCCGCCGGATCAGAATATGCCGGATTCGCGGGGGTGTCCCTTGATGATGCATGATTTCGGATCCTTTGCGGATTTCGAGTCGGGTTGTTGCCATCGCGGACGAACCATCCACAATAACGATTGCGCGCTGTCAATCGTGCCTATGGCACTGGAACAACAACATTAGCGAAAACAAGAGGACATTGTGCCCTTTCATCCCGGCGCTGAAGTGCCGGGCTACACCACGCGCCCCTATTGGCCCGAGCAGCCGCACGACACGAACCGCTACACATACCTGAGACTACGCGGCATCGCCATCACGGTTCGGCCTTGGCCGGCCATGTCCCGTCGGCTCCCGGCGTCGTATACAGGAACCGATGCTTGAACTGCTCCGCCCGACCTCGGCCGCGCGCGAGCGAGTCGCGGTCCAGTTCCGCCAGGAAGCCTGCTGGCAAATATCTGGCGGTCACCTCCGCCAGCCGCAGTGTCTTGCGCTTCGAGGCATACTCCATGCTGATCCGGCACAGCGCCTGGTCGAACCCTGCCGCCAGCGCATCCAGCGGCGCTTCGCACTCGCCGTCAACGTACAGCATGTAACCGGGCAGTTTACCCCAGCGGGGGCACAGTGCAAAATCGCCAAGCCGCCAGCCGGACTCGCGCCGCACGCCTTCGCCGGCCAGGACCACCTGGTTCTCCGTGAGCTTCTCGCCAGCCAGCGAACAGATCCGCTGGCCTTTGCTGAGAAACTCCAGGACCGGCGCTTCGCCGAAGTATTCGTTCACGCGCACCAGATCCATGATGCTGTACCGAGCCAGCCCCGACGACGTCGTCAGCACCAGGAAATATCCCTGCCCGACCTGCAGCTCATGGCAACGCAGCACCGTCGGCTTGTCGCTGTCGATCTCTTCCGCCGGGATGAACTCGTAGAAATGTCCGGCCACGTCCAGGATGCCCCCGGGCGTGCCGTCGCCGACCGGCACGGTCATCCGTCCCTCGCTGGCGATCAGACCGATGTCGCGTACCGGTACACTGCCGAACCACGGCTGCACGTCCTTGAGATACAGGCCCATGGTTCCCCCGGTCCAGCAGGCCAGGAAGCTGACATTCCAGTAGTCGGCCGGGCCGCAGCTTGCCTTGGCGGCCCAGGCATTGCTCCAGCGCGGCAGCCCTCTCGCGGTCCGGCCGGCACAGCGATCGCAGCTGGTCAAGCCGCTTCGTCGGCACTTCGCCGGGCGGGTTGAGGGTACCGTCGCGGATGTCACGGATCAGCCTCTCATCATTGGCATGGGCCGCCTCCGCCAGCCGGATCAGCGTCGAGGGATTGGCCGCGATCAGCCATGCGACGTCCCTGGCTGCCGCGAAGCGCATCACGCTGTAATACCGCGCCGCGGCATCGGCGATGTAGGCCGTCTCCAGCGGGACCACGTAGTACTTGCGAACCAGCCGCTTCTGCGTCTTGGCGGTCAGTCCCGTGATCGCCCCGCAGGCGACCTTCTGGTCGCTGTAGCGCTCGTCCATGGGACTGGCCATCTGCAGGATCCCACGCAGAATCGCAGCCGGGTGGTCCAGCAGCGCCTTGAGACCCCACGCGTTCCATCCGGCTCGGTACTCGGCGAGAAACTCCGCTGTTACGGGGATGTATTTCGGCTCGGCGGTCGTGCCGCTCGTCAGCGCGAACATCAGGATCTTCTGCCCGCTGCCCAGCAGCGCTTCGGGCTTGCCCCGCACCACCTGCTCGATATATGGCTGAAGCTGTTCGTAGCAGCGGACCGGCACCTGCCGGGCGAAGTCCTCATAGTTACTGACAGTCGCCAGGCCGTGGTCCCGCCCGAACTGACTGTCGGCCTGTCGCCGCACTTTCTTCAGCAGCATCTGCTCCTGCACGCGGACCGCATGGTGCGCGGCGTGCACGAACCGCCCATAGACCGAGTGCGCGTGCCGATAAGCGATCCGAGCGGAGATCTTGTCGAGCAAACTGGCCATATGCGGGCGGATTATACGGCCAGGCGACCAGACACGCACCACCCGCCGCTGGCATTGCCGGCGGTGTCACACCCTGTGAACCGATGCGGCATGTCGCCTGGATCGGCTTACGGCATCTACCTTTGCGTGTCTCCAATTCGCACTGGCGGAATATCTCGCCCGACTGGCAAATGTCTCATGCATGTGCTACCTTGGCGGCGTCGGGGCTGCGTGTTCTTCTCGGCCCCCGATCAGGTTGTTTCGAGGCCCGCAGGACGGACAAACGGGCGGTTTAGACGATGTCGGACGAAGTACAATCCCTCCGCGACGATCTGGCCAGGTTGCACCTCGCTCTTGAGGTCGGCCGGACAGGATACTGGGACATGGACCTCGTCGACCACACGGCCCACCAGTCCCTGGAACACGATCGCATCTTCGGCTACGAGACACTGGTGCCCAATTGGAGCTATGAGCGCTTCCTGAGCCACGTCTACCCCGAAGACCGCGAAACGATCGAACGCGTCGTCGCCACTGCCATGGCTGAGGGCGGCGACTGGTCCTACGAATGCCGGATCATTCGTACCGACAAAGTCGTTCGCTGGATCCGCGTAGCCGGCCGGCACGAACTCGGTGAACACGGCCAGCCCCGCCGTATGGCTGGCATCGTGCAGGACATTACCGAATACAGGCAGGCGGACGAGGCCCTTCGCGTGAGCGAGACGCGCTTCCGCCGCCTCTTCGAGGACGCCGTCCTGGGTATTTTCCAATCGACTCTTGATGGCCGGGTTGTCCAGGTGAATCCGGCTTTCGCAAAGATGTTCGGATATGACTCGCCGGAGGAGGTCCAGGCAACGGTGACCGATATTCGGCGACAGATTTTTGTCTATCCTGATCGCCGCGGGGAGTCTGTCCGCATGCTCAAGGAGACCTGCGGGCCGGTCATTAGCGAAGATGTTTATAGGCGTAAAGACGGCAGCCGGTTCTGGGGGAAAATACACACCTGGCTCGTACGGGACCACGAGGGCGTCCGCTCTCGCCTGGAAGGGTTTATAGAGGATATCACTCAGCGCAGGAATGCAGAAGAGGCTCTTCGTGCCAGCGAAGAGAAGTACCGGACCCTCGTCGAAACAACCGACACCGGCTTCGCCGTCCTTGACCTCCAAGGCCGGGTCATTGACGCCAATTCCGAATACGTTCGATTGTCCGGCCACAAAGCGCTCCAGGAGATTCTTGGCCGAAGCATCATTGAGTGGACGGCTTCGCATGACGCCGTTCGAAACGCCGAGGAGGTGCGCAAGTGTGCGTTGCGCACGGGCACATCCGTGATCTGGCAATCGACTATGTTGACCGCCAGGGGCACATTACACCTGTCGAGATCAACGGGACGATGCTACGAGCCGACGACGGCCCCAGGATCCTTGCCCTCTGCCGCGACGTCACCGAACGCAAGAAGGCCGCCCGCGCATTAAGTGCCGCCAAGGACCGCCTTCAGGCGGTCCTGGACAGCATCACCGATTGCTACATCGCATTGGATTACCAGTGGCGTTTCATCGAGATCAATCCCGCCGCGGCACGGATGCTGTTTCACCGTCCTGCCGCCGAGTTGATCGGCAAGGTCGTGTGGGAAGAGTTCCCCCAGTTGGTCGGAGGGGATGCCTGGCGTCAGTATCACATCGCCGTCGCCGCGGGCTGTCCCGTCCACTTCGAGACTCTGTCCGATCTGGCTGACGGGGCGTGGTTTGAGGTGCACGCCTACCCCAGGGATGGCCGTCTCGAGATCTACAATCGCGACATCACCGAGCGCAAGAAGGCCGAAGAGCAGTCTGCGTTCGCTGAACACCACCCTCGAACAGCGTGTCGCCGAACGAACCGCCCTGGCTGAAACCCGTGCCGCGCAGCTTCGCGACCTGGCCCTGCAAGCCATCCAGGCCGAGCAGAAGGAACGTCGGCGCATCGCCCACATCCTGCACGACCACTTTCAGCAGTTGCTCGTCGCCGCCAAGTTCAACCTCGACCGTCTCCGCAGCCAGCCCGAACTGCCCATCGCCGATTCTCTAGGTCGCATCCAGGAGGCCCTCGTCGAGGCCATCGGGCTGTCCCGCTCCCTGGCCGTCGAGCTCTGCCCGCCCGTTCTCTACGACGTCGGGTTGCCTCAGGCCCTCCAGTGGCTCTCCCGCTGGATGCTCGATCGCCATCGGCTTCAGGTCCGCGTCGCGGGCCGATTGACCGCCGGACCGGTCGACGAAGAGATCTGCGTGTCATGCTTTTCCATGCGACTCGCGAACTGCTGTTCAACGTCGTCAAGCATGCGGGCGTGTCAGCGGCCGAACTCCGCTTAAGTTCTGATACCAACGAACTGCGCATCGTCGTCGCCGACGACGGCGTCGGTTTCGACCTGACGCGCCAGCCGCTCCAGTCGACCGCCGCTGGCTTCGGGCTCTTCAGCATCCGGGAACGGATCACGCAACTCGGCGGCCGGCTGGAAATCGACACAGCCCCCGGCCAGGGGACGCGGGTTGCCCTGATCGTCCCAGCGACGGCCAGCCGGCCCGACAGCAACGTAGAGCGGCGCAGCGAGATGCGCGAACAGAGCACGCCGAGCGACGGGTAGGGCATTCCCTGATGCGAAAGTCATCTGCGCCCCTATAAAAGACCTGCCCCCGCCTGAGGTATAATCAACACTTGCCGTAACCGATTGCCGCCGCTGGCAATCTCGACAAGATGCATTGCGCTTACAGGCTGCTTTCAGCAGATGCTGAGGGTTGTTCATGACGTCGGCCGTACGCCCCTCCCCGTCGTACGAACCACCGCCGGCTCCACCGGAATCGCCGCAGGGTACCTGGTTGAGCCGATGGGCGTGGCTGCCCGTGCCGTTGTTTCTTGTGATCATAGCGATTCTCTGGCCCGCCGACGTGCGGACTTCTTACGAATCACCGCCACTGCTGATGGGCCTGAACTTCGTCTTCTCCACTTTGGTCTGTCTGTTTGTCGCGTACCTGGTCGCCCGCAGTTTCCTGGTTCGGGCCACACCGGGTCTGCTGCTGTTCGGCTGCGGGGTGGTCGTCTGGGGGGCCGCCGGCCTCGTAGGAACTTCTGCCGGCCGGCTCGCAATGCACGGTCGTGACTTCGCCAACGTGACCGTCACCATCCACAACCTCTGCGTATGGCTTTCGGCCTTATGCTTTCTGACCAGCGCGATCCTGTCGGTGCGCCCCAGGGAGGTGGCCGAGGCGCCTGGCATCGCCTTGGGAGCGGGTTACGTCCTTTCCGTCGGGGCTGTGGGGCTGATAACGCTATCGGTGCTGGCGGACTGGACACCGGCCTTTTTCGTCCAGGGCGAAGGGGGCACGCCTGTGCGCCAAGCCCTGCTTGGTTCAGCCATCGCCATGTTCGCGCTGACGGCGCTGCTGCTGTGGGAGCCATTCGGATGCGCGGCCTTCGTTCGTCCGCTGGTACAGTCTGGCATTGGCACTGATCGCCGTGGGCCTGTTCGGCGTACTGATCGAGCCGTCCCACGGAAGTCCGCTCAGTTGGGTCGGACGAGGCGCACAGTTTCTCAGCGGCGACGTACCTGCTCGTTGCAGTCTATCGCGTCTGTCCGCGAATCCGATGTCCGCGGCATCTCGCTGGAAGCGGCCCTGCGCGAAGTCGAACAGCGATATCATACGCTGGTCGACCTGTGCCCGGACGCCATCCTGGTTCACTCCCAGGGCAAGTATGTCTACGCCAACCAGGCTGCGGCCAGACTGCTGGGCACTACCTCGCCTGACGATCTGATCGGCCTGGATGTATTGCAGTGCGTTGGCGCTGAGCATCGGGCCGCCGCACGCGAACGCATCGAACGGGCCTACGCCGGTCAAGTCACTCCGCTTCGGCAATTGACGTTCATCCGCCTCGACGGCACGACTGTCGACGTCGAGGTCACCGGCACAGGAATCGACTTCGGCAGCAGGCCGGCCGTGCAGGTCGTCGTCCGCGATGTCAGCAAGCGCAAACAGACCGACGAGCAGCTTCGCGAATTGTCGCAACGCCTGTCGTACCATGTCGATCACTCGCCGCTGGCGGTCATCGAATGGGGCGCCGACATGCGACTGATCCGCTGGTCCGGGGAGGCTGAAAGGCTCTTCGGCTGGAAGGCGGACGAGGTCCTCGGCAAGCGCATGGAGGAGTTCCGTTGGATCTATCACGAGGATGAGGACCAGGTGGCCGACGTGTCGGGCGAACTGCGGTCCGGCGCCGATCCGCGCCGCTTCAGCCGCAATCGAAACTACCGCAAGGACGGTTCGGTCGTCGACTGCGAGTGGTACAACTCGTCACTCGTCGACGAGTCCGGCAAACTCCTTTCGATCCTCTCGCTCGTTCTCGATGTCACCGCCCGCACCCGTGCCGAGCTGCAGCTGAAGGATGTCAACAGCACGCTCGAGCAACGGGTCGCCGAGCGAACCGCCGAGGCCCAGCAGCGCAGCGAGCAGCTGCGTGCCCTTGCCGCACAGCTGACCCGGGTCGAGCAGAACGAACGCCAGCGCCTCGCCAGAGTCCTGCACGACCACCTGCAACAGCTGCTTGTGGGAACCAAGTTCCATCTTGGCATCCTGCGCAGCCAGTTGGAGGATGCGCGGCAGCGCGAGTCCGTCCGCCAGGTTGACAATCTCCTTGACGAATCGCTCGAGGCCTCGCGAAGCCTCACTGTCGAGCTGTGCCCGCCCATCCTGCAACAGGGCAACCTGGCGCAGGTATTGCAGTGGCTCGCCCAGTGGTTCGGTGGGCAGCACGGCCTGACCGTCGAGGTTCATGCTCAAGAGCACGCCAACCCCCAGAACTATGAAATCCGCGTGCTGCTGTTCCAGGCCGTTCGCGAACTGCTCTTCAACGTCGTCAAGCATGCCAATGTCAATCGCGCCTGCGTCGAAGTGACCCGCACAACGGGGGCCCGGGTGAAAGTCATCGTCAGCGACAGCGGTGACGGTTTCGATCCGTGCTGCACACATGCCCGCGGCCATATCGCCGGCGGCTTCGGCCTGTTCAGTGTTCGCGAACGCCTCGATTGGCTTGGCGGTCATATTGACATCCAGAGCGCACCGGGTCGCGGCACGCGCGTCGCCGTGTTCGCCCCACTCGGATCGGACGTACAACCCAACACGCCCCACATCGACGACGCGCCTGCAATAGCCGCCGCAGAGCCTGCCGTTTGTCCGGCCCAGGATGGGACTCGCAAGATCCGCGTATTGTTGGCGGATGACCACGAAATCATGCGCACCGGGCTCGCCCGCCTGCTTCAGATGCAATCGTGGATCGAAGTGGTAGGCCAGGCGTCCGATGGCAGACAGGCGGTCGATCTGGCCCACCGACTTCAGCCAGACGTGGTGATTACGGACGTAAGCATGCCCGTCATGGACGGCAAAGAGGCGACACGCCGCATCGTTGCTTCGCAGCCTGCCGTCAAGGTCATTGGTCTGTCGATGTTCGCCGAGCCGGACGTCGCCGAGGCCATGAAAGAAGCCGGCGCCATCGACTACCTCGCCAAGTCTTCCGGTCCCGACGCCCTGGTGGCCGCCATCCGCCAGTGCGTGGCCACCTCCGTCGCCGCACCCATCATCGAGAATTGACTGGCACCGCCGCCCTCGCGATCCGCCCCCGATTCTGCCTTTCGATAGCGTGAGTCCTGCATCCCCCGTTGGTTCAGGCGACCGCGCCGCTTGCCGATGCACACCTAAACGGAATCCGTCCTGGCGGTGAGCCATCGAAGACCAGCAAGGTCGTTTGCAGCATGGCTGCACACGGCCGCTGGCGCCAGGAGAGGTGTTAACCCGGATATTTCACGGTGATACCAGACAGAGCCAGTGAGAGCGGCGAGGCGACAGATTCGAGCACTCAGGCTTGGATTGGATGGGTAACGGCCCCCCGGGCGCAAACCACCCCCTTTCCCCCATGGCCGATCAGGGGCGGCGGCACGGGGTTGCGAGGAAGTCAGGTCACGCTGGCCGGGGCCAAGAGGCGGGCGGCCAGTCGGCGAAACAGATCCTGCAGCGGAAACGAACTGGCCAGGTGCAGCACGATCCGCCTGGCCGACACCAGAACCCGTCCGCCGATCTTGAGCAACTTCAGCCGCAGCGTGCGGACTTGGGCCTTCTCCAGTTCCGTGCCGGCCAGTTCCGTCCGACGCAGATGCTCGATCAGCACGTAGGCGGCCGCCGACAGCAGCACCCGCAGTTCGTTGGCCTCAAAGTCGTGGCAACTGGTGCGGTCGGCGAACAGACCCAGTTGCTGCTCCTTGATGCGGTTCTCGACCTCGCCGCGCTGGCAGTAGGTCTGCTCGTACAGGAGTTGGGCGTCCCCCGGCCAATTCGTCACCAGGAAGCGGAAGTTCTCCTTCGCCTCGTCGTCCGGACGCTGGGGCGGCAGGTACTCGGCCTTGGCGAGGATCCGGCGGGCCTTGTCCCAGGTGGCCGCGGCGTAGGAGAACTCGCCGAAGACGCGGGGCCGGTCCTTCGGGTCGACCGCCAGCGCCTGGGCCTGCACCATCAGCGGGCGGGCCAAGGCTTCCAGTCGCGAGTTCTTGGCCAGACCCACCAGGTAGGACACATCGTGCCGGTCGCACCAGCGGAGCATCTTCCAGCGACAAAAGCCACTATCGCCGCGAAAGAGGATCTTCACGCCGGGCCAGACCTGGCGGAACCGCTTGACCAGCAGCGAGAGGATAGCCCAGGCGTGCGTTGCCCCATCCTGGTCGGCCGACCGCAGGTAGGCCACCAGCAGTTGGCTGCCGCAGAAGACATACAGCGGCAGGAAGCAGTACTCGTCGTAGTAGCCGTGGAAGAAGCGGCCGACCTGGTGGCCGTGGACGGAATCGTTAGTGGCATCGAAGTCCAGGATCAGTTCGGTCGGCGGGGTCTTCTGCGACTCGACGAAGGCTTCGAGCAGCACCTTGCTGGCCTCGGCCAGGGGTTGACGCATCGCGCGGTTCTCCAGGCGACACAGCGTCGGGGGCGAGGCCAAAGGCTGGTCGTGGTCCACCTTCCGCTCGCAAGCCAGTTGCACCAGTGGATCCGCCCGCAGGGTCTGATGATCATTGAGATCCTCCTGGCCCAAGGCGATGGCGAAGATGCGTTGGCGAAGCATGCTGACTTGGCTGTGGGTGATCAGACTTTGGTTGCGGGGATCGGGAATGGCTGCATCCATACGCTCGATGAGGCGGAGCCGCCGTTCGATCTGGCGCAGCAGGAGCACACCGCCGTCGCTGGTGATCGTACCGCCGTCGAAATCAGCGACGACCTTGCGTCTGCCCAGACTGGAAAAGCGGATGGGGGATCGGTTACACTCTGTCACGTGGCCTTACCTCCTTGTAGTGACGGTTGTCTTTTACAACTCCCGACATTACAGGAAGTAAGGCCTTTTCAGCTACTGCCCAACTGAAAAACCCCGTGAAATATCCGGGTTAAAGTGATTCAACCGGCCATCCGTGTAAGATCGATCGTCCTGGGTATCCTGTGCATCTGCTGCTTTGGCGGCTGCAACTGGTATCTATTTGGAACCACGGCCGCCGCGAGGATTTCCGGCAAGGTGGCCGCCCCCACGCCGTTGGTTGGAGCGTCGCTGACCGCGTATTGCAGTTCGGGCGCCGTCACCGAAGTAACCGGCCAGACCTCCGAGGACGGGACGTGGGGACCCTTTGACGCGACGACTCCCGGCGAACCCTTTCACGTCCAGGCCCGAGGCGGCACGATGAATGGGACTGCCTTTGAAGGAACCCTCTCGGCGTATGTCCCCTTGGCCGATATTGCAGTCGAAGCAGACGATCCGGGCTGGGATTACTCCAACATCAGCGTCGGTATCCTCTCGACCTGTGTCGACAGATACATGGCCAAGACCGGCGCCGATTATCAGACCGCCACCGAAAAGGTGGCAGGTTTCTTCGAGATCCCTGCGAACACCGACCTGTTCGCTGCTTCGGGCGATCTGTTCTCGAACGCCGTCTTCCTCGAAAAGGCCCAAGCCTACGGCGATTTCGATGCGTATGTCGACAGTCTCGTAGACCGCATGAACGGCTGCGAAACCGAGCCAATGGTCCCGCCGGCCCAGAACGGCTATGACGTCGTCAAGTACGATCTGCCGACCTTGGCAGGCTATCAGATCCTGTGCGGACTCGGTGCCCAGGCCGCTACAAAGGCCTTTCCTTATGTGCTTTCCGCCGCTGGCTTCGAGACCGCTGAGGCCAAACTCAACCGTGATATCACCGCGATCAAGAGCGACCTTACCACGATCAAGGCCGGCATTGCCAGTCTCGATTCGCAGATAAAGGACATGCTTAACGGCCTGAACCTGACCAAGGCCCAGACTGGACAACGACATCAAGCAGACGGTCATGCAGGGCTACATCAACCTGCTGAACAATCAGTACAACGAGCTTCTCAGTCAATCCAAGAGCAATCCTGCAAAGGTAAAACGCTTTGCCCGCAAGTTCCCCTATCAGATCGACCAGGCCGTCTCCGATATCAGCGATACCATGTGTGGTTTCTCCGTGGGGCGAAGCTCCGGGACGCTCGAAGCGTTCGCCGATCTTCTGTCGCAGGACATTTCCAGCGCTACGGATAAGGGCAAGGCGCTGGCGCAGGCCTACTACGAGCTGGAGAGCTATTTCGGCTACCTGATCGCATCGCAGATGAAAGGCGTCTTTATCGAGGCGAACCTACGGGACTACTTGGATTACGAGGATAAAACCAGCGGCGGTGCCCAGGCCTATATGGATAGCAACGTGGCCTCCATGCTCGACAAGGAAGCCGACTACTTCCTGTTGGCCGTCGAGAAACTGGTTGTTCAGTCGGCCGACGTGCGTACCGTCATGATCGGCGACTACAGTATGTTCCCGCAGGAGGCCGTCGAAGAGGTCTTCAGCCGGGCGGACTTCATCGCGCAGCCGGCTTTCTCCTCGCCATCCGGCGGGCCTGGTCATCCGGCTCATCGGTGACGAACCAGCTGCTCGAACAGTGCCTGCCAGGTCCGTCGAACGCCCCCGAACTCGGCACGGCCGCGGCCCTGGCAATGCCGGCCGACGGCCAGACCGTCCGAGGTTACGTCCCGCCATTCCCTGAGAGTTACAGGAATGTCAATCGCTATCTGGCCTGGACGGCACCTGACAGTGCCTATTACGGGCAACCTCTTTTCACCTTCTATCTGAATGACAAGATCGCGATCGCCCGCCTGGCCTTCCCCAACCAGGTAACCCCCTTCACCGACAACGATCTGGCCAGCACCCCTTTGTCCGGATGTACACCTTCCCGCAGGGGCTTCAAGTCACGCGTCCGCTACGCCCGACGCGATATCGAAAGCGGCCTGGAGATGACGTCGCGCGGCGAAAACGAGGTGCTCTACGGCCACGGTACGGTGATCGTCCGGGTCCTGCCGCGATTCGTGCGCAATGGCCAGAGACCGACCACGTTCTACAAGGGCAGACAGGAGTTCGGGGCCGAAACACCCCAGTTCAATAACGCCTCCGGCAAGATCACCCAGGTCTTGTCACGGAGGTATCGCTACGACGACCAGTCGGTCATCGGCTACGCCGGGTCGGAGTACTGCTACCTTCAGAACGGCGACAGCGCCGGCCATTCGCTGATCTTCGATTGCGATCTGCTGCATGAGGCCAGGGCAGACGGCTTCAACAACGCCGCCAACCAGACCCACTTTGATAGCTATCATTACCTCAACTTCGGCTTCGACTGGAGTCTTTACGGCGGCAGCAAGAAACTCGTTTCGCACAAGACTGGCACCGGAGAAGGGACTCGCTTTGGCACAAAGACATACGCCCGCTCGTTCAAAGATACGCACAGCAGCCGGGCCGAAGGCTATTGGCCGGGCAACGCGCTCCTCGCATTCACCGACCTGGTCGAGTACCGGCTGGAGGCCTGGGCGACCCGTACCCTGCCCTTTGCCGGCACACTCAGCGACGCCGGTTCCAAGGCCTACTTCACCCACCAGCTGCAACGGCTGGAAATCCTGCCCAAGTGACAGTGGCGCACGGAGCCTTCGGCGCCACAGCTTTATAGATCCAGCGCCGGGGGTAGACTGGTAGATATCGGTACAGCGGACCTGCGGGTCAGGCCGCTGGCGGAATATTCCGATATCGGAAACCAGGTCTACTATGGGCGTATCTTCCAATTTTGGACTCTCGGGATTGCAGGGCGGGCTTGCCGGGCCGCTTACGGTCAGCCAGCTGACCCGCATGGTCCGTGATACGCTACGGGCGGTCCTGCCGCCGGCGGTGACCGTGGTGGGCCAGATCAGCAATTGGCGCGGCGCCGGCGCCGGCCACGCCTGGTTCACCCTGAAAGACCCGCAGGCACAGACTGTCCTGCGTCATCTGGGCGGAGAAGCTGCGGCGCGTGCAGTTCACCCCCACCGACGGCCTGGAAGTGGTCGCGACCGGGTCGATCGACGTCTACGAACCCCACGGCAGATATCAGCTATATGTAGAGCGGCTCGAGCCGGTGGGGGTAGGGGCGCTGGAGCTGGCATTCCGGCAACTCTACGAGAAACTCAACAAGGAAGGGCTGTTCGACGCATCGCACAAACAGCCGCTGCCGGCATTTCCGAGCACGATCGTCCTGGTGACCAGCCCGACCGGGGCCGCCGTGCGCGACATGATCCGCACGATCCTGCGACGGTGGCCGGCCATCCGGCTGATCGTCGTGCCGGTCCGCGTGCAGGGCGACAGGGCAGCCGAGGAGATTGCCGAAGCGATTCGTCGCGTGAACCGTCTGCGGGCACGGCTGGCGGTCGATCTGATGATCGTCGGCCGGGGCGGCGGCAGCATCGAGGATCTGTGGGCATTCAACGAAGAGGTGGTCGCCCGGGCGATCTACGCCAGTGAAATCCCCGTTATCAGTGCTGTCGGACACGAACGCGATACGACGATCAGCGACCTTGTGGCGGATGCGCGGGCCGCGACGCCGACCCATGCCGGGGAAATGGCGGTGCGGGTGTTGGCTGAGGCGCTGATGGATCTGGACGATCTGGGCAGCCGGCTGTCACGACAGATGCTGGACGGACTGGAACGGCATCGGCTCCGGCTGGAATCGCTGGGCAAGGAGCCCTGTCTGGCGGACCCGGCTGGTCGGCTGCGTCAGCAACGGCAGCAGGTCGAGCGGATGGGGCTGGAGGCGGCCGCGCTGGTCCAGCAACGCCTCGCCGGCCAGGCACGCCTTCTGGCGGAGCTGCGGATGCGGATGCAGCGCGTCCACCCGGACGTGCAGATGACCCGGCACGCGACGCAGCTGGCAGAGACGGCGGCGCGCCTTCGCCGGGCTGTCGCCATTTTCGCCAATCAGCGTGCTGACCGATTGCAGGCCGTGGCTGGCCGGCTCAGGCAGGTCAGTCCCCTGCGTCTGATCGAGACGCTGGATGATCATCTGACGGTATCGGCCGGTCGTGCGGAGAGCCTGTTGCGAAGGGATCTGCGGTCCGGCGGCCGCGCAGCTCGACGCCCTTGCGCAACGAGCCGAAGCCTCGAATCCGAAAAACGTCTTGAAGCGAGGTTTCACGATTACACGAGACGTGATGACAGGAAAAATCGTTACGGCTGCGGCCATGGTCAGGCCGGGCAAGACTATCGCCACAGAGACGGCGCAGGGGGAGTTTCGGAGCACCGTGCAAGCGGACGGGCAGGTCGGTCCGGGCGGCCTCGCCGACAGAAGCAATCTGACCACTCGCAGTTGGAGCTGCCGATGGGACCGGAGGCTGATGAGAGTGACGAGGGGACATGACCGGTCCGCATTACTGCCCCTTGCGGTCCGGCACTACCGCCAAAGGTGCGCAAAGTACGCCTCAATAGCGACTTATGATGCACCACTCCGTCACAAAGAGTATTTCAACAGTCTGTCGCGCAGGAGATCCTTCGCTTTGCTCAGGACGACAGACCAGGGCGCCAGGAGTCAGCCAAGAAGGCTTTGCAGGACGGGGGATTGGCTCGGCAGGGAATGCGGTTGCCATATCGGGTGACAACCTTGGATCAGGGTCGCGTGCAATGCGGGGATAGAGTGGGCATACTACTGGCATGAGCGATACTGCCGACAAACAGCCCAAGACGCACAGCCTGGAGGATTTCCTGGACCCGGGGGTGCTGCGCGAGATCCAGACGGCCTTTGTCGCGGCGACGGGGGTACAGGCCTGCTTCTACAACTTTTTGGGCGAACCCATGGAGGGCTCGCCGGCGGCAAAACCGTTCTGCCCGTCGCCCTGCCCTCAAGGGCACGGCAGTTTCGTGCGGCTTGCGCGAGCGGCAATCGCCCAACCAATCCACGGGCCGGTCTGTCTTACTTGTCCAGGGCATCGCAATCACGTGCTGGTACCCGTACTGGCCGGCGAGAAGATGCTCGGGCTGATTGTCGTGCCGGATGATCCACCGTCCAGACCCGCCAGACCGCAACCGTGCCAAAACGATACCAAAGGCGGCAGTTCTTTGGCGGGGGGTCCGGCCACGGCGGCTGCGACGCAGGATATTGCTCACGGCGTGGACGACCTCGCCGCGGTACCAGAGAACCCCGCGGTCCAGATGGCCAAGGAGCTGGCGGCCCTGCTGGGACGGATCTGTTATCAGGATTCGCAGCTCCGGCTGCGCATCGAAGAAGCTGGCGCGATCTACTCCATCACGGGGTTGCTGGCCGGCTCCTTCGATCTGCAACAGGTGCTCAACGAGGTGGTCCGGCGGATCGGCCAGGTGATGCGGGTCAAGTCGTGCAGTCTGCGGCTGTTCAACGAGGAGACCGGCGAGTCTGACGATCAAGGCTGTCTATAACCTCTCGCCGGGCTACCTCAACAAGGGCGCGGTTCGCGTGGCGGAAAACCCCGTCGACGCGGCGGCGCTGTCCGGCCAGACAGTCTATATCGAGGACGCGCCGAACGATCCGCGCGTCCGCTATCCGCAGGAGGCCCGGCGCGAGGGTATCCGCAGCGGCCTGGTCACCGGCATGTTCCACCGTGGCAAGCCGATCGGCGTGCTCCGCGTCTATACCGGCAAGAAGCACCGTTTCAGTGCATTTGAAGCTGGTCTGTTGCGGGCGATGGCCGCACAGGCAGCCAGTGCGATAGAGACTGCGCGCCTGCACCAGGAAGAACTCCAGGCCGAACGGGTCCGCAAGCAGATCATGATGGCCAGCGACGTGCAGCGCCGGATGATCCCGACGAAGGCACCGCGGCACGGACGGCTTTCATTCGCCGCGCTGTACCAGCCGTCTCTTGGGCTTGGCGGGGACTTTTATGATTTCATAGAGTTACCGGAGGATCGGATCGGCGTGGCGATCGCCGACGTGGTCGGCAAGGGCATTCCCGCCGCGTTGATGATGGCGTCGGTGCGAAGCGTTCTGCGGGCAACGGCGATGCGCGGCTTGTCATCTGTCGCGACGTCATGGAAGAGGTCAACCGGCACCTGTCGCGGGACTCGCTGGTCAACGAGTTCGCCACGGTGTTCTACTGCGTGATCAGCGCTGACGGCAAGCGTCTGACCTACTGCAACGGCGGCCACAATCCGCCGCTGTTGCTGCGCCATGGCCGGATCAGGGAGCTGGCCAAGGCGGGGCTGGTCATCGGCGTGCATCGCGACGAACAGTACGGGCAGAGCCGGATCGGCCTGCAGAGCGGCGACGTCGTGCTGCTGTACACTGACGGGATCACCGAGGCGGTCAGCTTCGCCGGAGATCCCTTCGGGACCAGCCGCCTCAAAGAGTCGCTGCGCAAGCACGGTCAACTGGCCGCCAAACCCCTGATCAACAACATCCTCTGGGACGTGCGACGCTTCGTTGGGTTGGCCGAGCAGGCTGACGATCAGACGATGGTCGCCATCAAGGTCGGCTGACGCGCACAAGCAACTTGCCGCGACCTGGCCGGATCGGGGAAAGCACTTCTCATCGAGCCGTCGATAGAATCGTCGATGGCCCGGTCACCGTGAAGGGCACAGCCGGCAGGGAGCCGAGCGGCATGCGGCGAGCGTTCGTGCGGGGGGCGTCTTTGCTGCGGCGACGCTGTGCAAAGACATCAAAGATCAGATTGCCTCTGGTGCCGGGCTTGACCGTGGCCGCATCGCAATGAAGCAGGATGCGAGCGCCGGTGCCGCATCTCGATCTTCTCGAGGGTGATACCTGGGGGTGGATCGTTCAGTTCGGTTTGCACGTCGCCAAGGAACGGCCCACCGGGCAGAACGACTTCCAGGGAGGCGCTTCCACCAGCCGGAATCTTCAGGGACAACGGCGAGAGGATCCGGCCGGAACCTCTTGGAAACATGCGGTTCGCCACGCAGATCCGGAATTCATCGACCGGGACGAGTTGACGGTAGGCGAAGGCCTGCATCTGGTCGTCGGCGGGCGCGGCCTGATGGACGACCTGCCGGCCGGCGATCGTCGCGCGGCCGTCGATCTGCAGGTTCGGCGAGTCATCCACACGATCTCGCGGGGCGGTCACGGTGACGCGAATGCTGTCCTGGCCTGCCGGGATCAGGCCCCCGCTGAGCGTCAAACCGTCAGCAGGGGCAGGCAGAAACAGGCGGATATCACCGTCAAAGCCGTCTCTGCGGATTGCGTGAACGGCAAGCGGCATCGTCTCGCCTCGCCGGATGTCGATCGCCGAGGGGGTGACGCGCAGGTCGAAATCCGGTCGGGGGGCACTGAGGCGCAGACGGTACGCATATTCGGGGCCCGCGTGCCGCTGGACGTCATACAACTGCACGTAATAGGTCCCGTCGGCGGGCAGCGTCGCCATCAGCCAGGAATCGGCCTGGTGCGTCAGCAGGCCGAAGGCCTTGTCGGTGTGATCGTCATTGAAGGCGATCTGCTTGCCGGCGGCGTCCGTGATCCGCAGGGCGGAATCCAGCGGCGAGCCCAGCCTGCGTGCCAGCACCTCGGCGACGATCTTCTGGCCGGCGCTGCCATGGAAGCGGAACCAGTCGGATGCGCCTGGTTTCTCGATCCGGCCGTTGATGACGACGGGCAGATCGACGGGCTGTCCCTCCTCCGGTGTGTCATTGGATTCCTTCTCCAGGCATTCCGGCAGGTCGTCTACATCAACGAGTCTGCTGTTGATGAACGTTTCGCCGCCGTCCCACAGCGGGAAGATACCGAGCCGTCGATCCTTCGCGTTCATGACGATACCGGTCCTGGGCAGGTTCCAGCCGGTCAGCAGCACGGGCGTCACTGCTCCAGCCGGACCGCCCAACGGAAAGATGCTTGTGACGAAGGGCAATTGGCCGATACTGATGCGATAGACGAAGTCCTCTCGTCCGCGGTAGAGCGCGTCACTGATTTCGACGACGTACCGGCCGTCCGCCGGAATCACACAGGAGATGACCGGGTCTGGATCGAAGCGATAGTGATCGGCGCAGGCCATTTCTTTGCCCTGCGTGTCATAGACTGTCACTTTCGCCTGGAACCAGCCCGGCACCGCGTCCGCCAGGTACGGGACGAGGCTGCGGGCCTGCACGGCCACGACGATCCGCTGGCCCCTGCGGGCAGCGAAGCACCATCGGTCGCGATCGCCTGAGGTGATCTGGCCGTTCACCACGGCCGGCAGGGTGATGTCGATCTGGGGATCGGGCGTGGCGTCGAACCTGCCGCATCCGGCCCCGCCGACCGTCGTCGCTGATGCCGAAGCGCTCAGCGCCTTTGGCGACCTTCTCCGCGAACTCAGGCAGGCGACCGATGCAGAAGACCATCGGGTTGGACAGCCCGCCGGCCGCCTGAAGCCTCAGCGTTCGCTGCCCGAGCGGGGCATCTCCGGCGATCGTAACCTTGAGCGTGACCATGTTGCCCAGCGCGGGTACCATCCGGTTCCTGGTGAATGTTTCGAGTTTTTCGACGATCGCGGCCATCTGGTCCCGGTCGTCGGCTGTCCAGGCCGGCTGTGTGGCAGCATCCTTGTTGGATCGCCAGGATCGTCGCATCCCGGGCGCTGCAGCCTGCCGCGCCGGCGCAGCTCCTTGAGCTGTTCGCGAAGCTGCTCGAGCTGTTTGGGCGGCAGAGGCCCATCGTAGGCCGTCACCTCGGCCCGGACCCCCGCTCCGGAGACGATCGCGGCATCGGCGCCGCGAAGGAACTGGCCGCCCACGGTGACCTCGAAGGTGGTGCCTCGCCTGCCCCCGGCCGGGTAGACGTAGCCGATCTTCGGAGGGTTGATCTGTGCCTGCGCGGTCGCCGCCAGCAGGAGCGTCACTGCGATCAGAACGATATTGCATCTCGTCGGGAACATAGACACCGTGCCCGTTACATGATTTCTTTGAGACGCCCGGCCATCTTGACCCCTTCAGCCGCATCGGGCGTCACGTGGACCTTTTCACCCTGCGGATTGGGCAACAGGCCATCGGGATCGATTCCCATTTTTTCGTATATGCTGCCGATCAGGTCGCACGGATAGACAGGGCGCTCCTTGACCGTTTCGCCGCGTGCATCGGAGGCGCCGACGACGCGACCGCCCCTGAAGCCGCCGCCGGCCAACACCGTCGAGAACACCTGCCCGTAGTGTCCTCTGCCGCCGTTCCACGGCGGGTCCCACTGGATCTTCGGCGTCCGGCCGAATTCACCTCCCCACCAGACGATCGTGGTATCGAGCAGCCCCCGGTCGGTCAGGTCCTGCAAGAGGGTGGACATGGCCTTGTCCAGTTCCGGCAGCTTGCGGCGCATCGCCTGGAAGTGCTCCTTGTGGGTATCCCAGCCCTTATAGTTGATTGTTACGTAGGGCACCCCCTGTTCGACGAGACGCCTGGCGACCAGGCAGGACTGGCCGAACGTGTTTCGCCCGTACCGCTCCCGCAGATCGTCCTTTTCCTGGCCCAGGTCGAACACCTTGCCGGCGTCGCCGAGGATCAGCTCGTAGGCCTGCTGCCGGGCTTGCCCGGAAGCGGCGATCTGCGGGTCGCCGGCCATTGCGCGGTCGAAGGTGCCCAGGTCGTCGAGAAGCTTACGGCGAGAGCGTTGCCGCTGATCACTGATACCGGGCGATACGACGCCTTCGACGGCGAAACGTGCCTGGGCCGGGTCGCCGCCGGTGGCAAAGGCCTTATATCGCAGGCCCAGGAATCCCGCCTCGAAGAACCGGCCCTGCGGCTCGGTCAGAACGATGTAAGGTGGGATCAGCCCTGCGTAGCCGGCGTCGTAACCGCGAAACAGCGACACGACCGCGCCCACGCCGGGAAAGACGAGACGGCCGCCGGGCGGACGGCCCGTCTGAACGATGTACGAGGCGGTCTCGTGGGCGTTGATGCCGTGCCTCATGCTGCGGATGATGGAGTACTTGTCCGCCTGTTTGGCCAGCAGGGGCAACAGCTCGCAGATCCGTATGCCGTCGACGTTCGTGGCGATGGGTTTGTTGAGCGGCCCGCAGTAGTCATAACCGGCGTCGGGCTTGGGATCGAAGGTATCCAGGTGCGAGGGCCCGCCCCACATCCAGATCTGAATGACGGCCTTGGCGCGGCCACCGCTGCGCGGCCGGGTCGCGATTGGTGCCGCCGGCCGGGTCTGCGCCAAGCCGATCCGACCGGACAGCAGCAGGGCGGCCGCCCCGGCGACCCCGCACTGCAGGAAGGTGCGCCGCGAGGCGAGTGGTCCTTCGCCCTCGGGAACCGCAGGCATCTGTACGGCCTCTGTCCTATGATCGCGTTGTCGACTCATGACATCACCACGTCGTCTCCTTGGCCCGACCGGGCGCCGCCATCAGTGGCGGTACAGAAACTCATCACTGTTGACCAGCGCCCAGACCAGGTCGATCAAGGCGTCCCGCCGGCTCAGGCCGCTGGCGTCGGGATAGGCGGCGATGGTCCTCAACTCCTCCGTCGTCGGCGGCCGTGAAAGGACCGTCAGGTACACGGCGGTAACGGCCTGCCGCGGGTCGGCCTGTGACCGGACCAGCGATCGCAGCGCTTCGCTCTGATCGATCTTGTGCTGGATATGGCTCGAGTTGAGCATCTCAAGTCGCTGGGCTGCGCTGGGAGCGAGATTGCGCTCGCACAGCCGTCCCGTGTCACGCGGCGACCGTCCGAATATTTCGAGGAACGCGCTGTCGGTATTGCCGTTGGCGGTCTGCACCGTGCCCAGATCGGCGGGAATGTAGGTGAAGGGCTCGGGCACGGCACTGGAATACTTTTCGTTGGTCCCGGTGATCTGGCATAACACGTCGGCCAGCACCTCGGCGTCGATCTGGCGAACCGGGTAGAAGGCGAAATTGGCTTCGGCGCGGGGATCGTCAGCTGCGGCGGATCGATGAGAGCTGGTACGTTCGCGAATTCAGGATCAGCCGGAAGACGTGTTTGAGGTCGTAGTGACTTGCCGACGAGCTCGCGCTGCCAGGTAATCGAGCAGCTCGCGGGTTGACCGGGGGATTATCCGGCCGCATGTCATCCGGTTCGTGGACGATACCGCGGCCCAGCAGCCAGTACCACGTGCGATTAGCCGCGTTACGGGCAAACCATTGGTTCCTCGGCGAGATCAGCCAGTTGACGAAGGCCTCTCGCGGGTCCTGGCCGGACGATAACTCCACTGTGGTACCGTCGGGAAGGACCGCTCCCCTTATCGGCTGTTGACGGGTCAACGTAGACAATCTCTTCCTTCCACTCACCCGTCGACTTGTAACGCAGGGACGTGAAGAAGGCGGCCAGCCCGGCCAGCTTCGCCTGGGGCCATTTTTCCGTTCGCTGCCCCATGAACGTCAGTGCCACGGTCTGGGCGATGCCGACCGGCTGCCTGTCCTGCATCGCGCGATAGAAATTGACGGGTGGATCGTAGAAGTTACTGCCGCTGGACAGAAGCAGCTGCCGCGCGAACCGGTCGTACGGCAGGTTCTGGCTGATGCACGCTCGAATCCAGCGGTGGTAGGCCTGGCGCGCTTGGGCCACAGGTTGATGGGAAACTCCGCCTTGACCCGAAGGACATCGCACCACTTCATCGCCCAGTAATCGGCGAACTCGTCGCGCTGCAGCAGGCGATCGATCAACGCCGCGCGCTTGCCGCGGAGCGTGGCTTTCCAGGAAGGTTCTGGCCTCGTCGGCTGTCGGCAGCTTGCCGATCACGTCGAGATAGACCCGCCGCAGGAAGACGGCATCGCTGCACGGGCGGCTCGGCTCGATACCCAGTTCCCGCAGCCGGGCGAATACCAGTCGGTCAATCTCGGACAAGGCCGCAGGTTGGACCTTGCCCTCGAACGGATCGCCAACTCCTGTCGCCGGTTGGGCTCGCGGTGCGGCCGCAGCGACCCCGGCCGTGAGGCCAAGCACCGCCGTCATCAGCAGCCGGATGTTCGCGCGTGTCTTCATAACACCCCTGCTCTCCCCAGCTCCGCCACGGCGAGGCTACTGCGGCATGGCAGTCACTTCAATTTCGAATAACAGGTTCTCCCGGCAGACGTCGGCGATGGTCAGGACGTACGGCATCGGCAGGTCGCCGTATTCGTGGCGGAAGATCCTCTCGACCTGCCCGTCCTTGCAATAGACGATCGCCTGAACGATGTCCTGCTCAGAGACCGAAGCATCCCGCAGGACCGCGCGGACGTTTTCGATCGTATCGGCGATCTGGCCCCGGGCGTCGCCGACGTGTGTCGTTCGCCCTGCCGCGTCGATGGCGGCTGTGCCGGAGACGTAGACGGTCCGGCCGGCTGGGGTTTCGGCGACGGCGGCCCGCGAGAAGGCGGAGCCGTATTTGCTGGCCGGCCCCTGTCGACTGGAACCCAGAAGGAAGCGCGGTCCGGACCCGCCCAGCGTTGCGCAGAAGTCCATTGCGCAGGACCGTGGGCCGGCTGGCCCGATCCCGATTCCGGTGCTCGCTGGCAAAGTCCCCGTGCCATCGACCTGCAAGAGCCCTCTGGTTCCGTAGAACTCGTTGCGGACACTGTTGAACTGCTCGTACCAGTCCAGGATACCACCGAGCCACATCCATGTTCGTGCAATGTCGGTGAGGCTGCCGCCGGCCTGGGCCAGCAGTTCCTCCGCCCGGCCGAGCATGGTTCTGGTTTGGCAGACGGCTGAATCCCGACATGTCCCCTGCAGGTTGCAGCCTGTCAGGTAGCGGACGGCGCCTGCCTGCACGATTCGGCCCCGGGGCCGGCCCGCTGTCGAGAGCAGCGTCGCGGCACCGCAGCCGGCCACGGCGTGGACCTGCAGGCCCGAGATCAGGCCGCCGTCGTTTTCCGGCACGACCAGCCAGGTGGGCTCGATCGGGTCCTGCGGACGGCCAAACGCTCGGGCCCTCGCCTGCGCCAGCGATTCCATCGCGGCGGGGTGGGCGAAGACCCGCTCCTGCAGAATGGTCGCTTCGTGGCGGCGAATCACCCAGGCCGCTGAGTCCATCAGGGCCGTCGCCTGCCTGGCCAGATCCGTCCTGCTTTGGGGCCGAGCGTTGAGGAAGATCTCCGTAACGCCGCCCGACTGTCGCAGGCACACATCCACCGACGGTTCGGCATTGACCTGGTACGATGTCATAGGCGTTCCGATCCCTCCTGATGCCTGTCGGTCACAGGGCCAGGCATCGGTGTCGAGCCGATCATCCCCCACAAGTTTCAACGCTTCCGGATCGTGACTATTGCCGCGCGCTGGGCGATTTGGAGAGATTCTGCCGCCCGGCCACGGACAAAGGGGGGGTACAAGTCGCCCTGTTTCGCAGTGCGGGGCTTTGCTGTAGCCAGGAAACACCGCATAATCGGGCAATAGTGCGGCGATTACGTCCGCAGAAGCCGCCCGGGCCGAGAAAACCGATAACTCTCGTAAAGGACAGGCACGATCATGTCGGTCGACTATACAACCTATACGCCGATGCTGCTGGACAAAGTCTCGCTGACAATACTCAAGTCGAGCGACTACAGGCGGTTCATCCACAACGCGGCCATTGTGCCGGGCATCCGCCTGCTGCTCGAGCGGCACCGCAGGCGGCCGGACTGGCCCTACGTCGACACGAAGTTCAACCCGAACACCGGCCGGGACCTGCCCGAAAGCGAGCTACCGTACGGTCTTCGCGTGGTTTCTCGGCCGGGGCAGCGAGGCGCTGCAGCAGCACCTGTTGAAGCTCGACGAGTTCGAGGATCTCTCTGCTGACGAGCGTAGCGCGGCGCACGACCTGTTCTCCCGACTTACCGACAACATGACGGCGGCGATTGCGAAGATTGCCGATCGCAACAACGGCCGGTGTCCGTTCCGGGTTAATCTGGATCTGAGGGCGATCGACGAGAACGGCCAGCCGATGGAGGCGGATCCGGCGATCTCGTCCGCGGGCGACAGTTTCTGCGGTAAGGGGCTCGTCGCGACAGGTGATCCAACCTGCGTGCAGCGCGGCTGGCAGATGCTGTTGCGCACCGTTGAACATGTCCGCGCCAATCACTACGGCGTGGACCAGTTCAAGGAACAGCCCAAGGACATCGGCCAGGGCTCGCGGATGCTCACCCTTGGTGCTGCGGCGCTGCTGTATCGCAGGACGGCTGACGCATCGCTGCGGGCGAAAATGCTGGCTATCGCCGAGGAATTCTTAACTCATGTCCTCGATAAGCATTATGACGCCGATTCGGCAGTCTTCAGCGAATATGTCGATGCCAAGACGGGACAGCGCAAGACCTATCTTGACCCAGGGCACGCGACGGAATTCGTTGGGTTGGGCCTGAGTGCGGCGGCGTGCCTGGAGGCGGACAAGCCGACTCTGACGCCCGCCAGGCAGCAGTTGCTGGACCGTGTCCACGCGCAGATGCCTCGGCTGCTGAGCAAGACCGTCGAGCTCGGCTGGAACAGCCGGCATCCCGGTCTGTTCAAGGCGGTCGATACCCAGACCCGCCAGCCGATCAACGACGACATGCCCTGGTGGAACCTGCCTGAAACGATGCGGGCCGCGGCGTACTGCTATAAGGTCAGCAGTGATGCCGCCCAGCAAGATCGCTGCCTGGAAATCCTTAGCCTGTGTCACAACGCCTACTTCAACCAGTACCCAAACCGGGCCAATATGCTGTTTCCGTACCAGACGATCAGCGGCGCGACCGGCAACGTGGTCGACAAGGTGCCGGCCGTACCCGAGGGCGATCCTCTGTACCACACGAACCTCGCCTTGCTGGAGATGCTCGATATACTGGAGCTGATATAATCAATGCGGAGCTCACTCCAATGATCGATGAGGCGACGATAGAGGAGGCGGCACAGCGGCTGTTGCAGGCCGCCCCCGCCGGTTCAGAGGTCATCCTGTTCGGCTCCTACGCACGGGGAGAAGCGGGCGAACAAAGTGATGTCGATTTCCTGGTCGTCGAGCCCGTGCTCCGAAGTCGCCGTAGCGAAATGGTCAGGCTCCGACTGGTTCTTCGCCCCTTGCAGATCCCGGTTGACGTGCTTGTGGTCAGCCGCGAAGCCTTCGACAGATGGCAGGACAAACCCAACACGGTAATCCATGTAGCTGCGACGGAGGGGAGATCGTTTACGCATGCCGCCTGATCCTCCTGCCATTTTGCTCCCAGGATGACGAGCGACTGGGCCTGCTCGTCGTCCAGAATCAGACAGTCTCGGACGAACGGATCGGATTCCTGGCCCAGCAGGCGGTGGAAAAGGCTCTCAAGGCGGTCTTGTCGCACCGTGGCGTCACCTATCGACGGACACATGATCTGGCCGAACTGCTCGATCGGCTCAAAGCGAACCAGATCTCTTACCCTGGCCCTCTCGACGAAAGCGTCGTACTGACTCCATTCGCTGCTGAAATGCGCTACGACTATCTTCCTCCCGAAGAATCCGGGGAGCCGCCCTTGGACCGGCAAGCTGCGATGCGAATGATTCGAACCGCAATAGGATGGGCCACAGCAGCAATAGCCCACATATGACGCCAGGAATCCGGATTCTCTCCTCGGTTGAACCCGCCAGCCTTGCTCCGGCCCCCCATTTGAAATGGAAGCCCCATGCGTCGCCGTGCATGGCCTTGACCCAGCCGTTATCATTGGCGTAATACGCCATGGGAGAGTACATGGTACTCCGGGAGATCGCATATGAAAGCCATTATGGTAATGTTCGACTCGTTGAATCTCCGGTTCCTGCCGCCGTACGGGTGTGACTGGACGGTTGCTCCGAATTTCGCCCGGCTCGCCCAGCGAACGGTTACCTTTGATAATGCGTATGTCTGCAGCATGCCGTGCATGCCGGCCAGGCGCGAGATCCATACCGGCCGTTACAATTTTCTGCACCGCTCCTGGGGTCCGCTCGAACCATTCGATGATTCGATGCCGCAGATCCTCAAGAAGGCCGGCGTCTACAACCATCTCGTCAGCGACCATTATCATTACTGGGAAGAGGGCGGCACCAACTACCACACCCGCTACAGCACCTGGGATTGCATCCGCGGCCAGGAAGGTGATCCGTGGATCGGCCAGGTGAAGGATCCGCTCGTGCCCGAGCATTATGGTCAGGCCTGGCGCCAGGACCAGGTCAACCGGCGGTTCATGCGCTGCGAAGAACACATGCCCCAGGCTCAGACGATGAGCCGCGGCGTGGAATTCATTCGCCGCAATGCCGGTGATGACAACTGGTTCCTCCAGGTCGAAACCTTCGATCCGCATGAGCCCTTTTACAGTTTACCGGAATGGAAGAAACTCTACCCCCATGATTACAAGGGCCCGCACTTCGACTGGCCGAAATACGGCAAGGTTTCCGAGCCGCGAGAGGCCGTCGAGCACTGCCGCTATGAATACGCCGCCCTGCTAAGCATGTGCGACCACTATCTCGGCAAGATCCTCGACGTCATGGATGAACTGGACCTGTGGAAGGATACGATGCTGATCGTCAACACCGACCACGGGTTCCTTCTCAGCGAGCACGACTGGTGGGCCAAGTGCGCCATGCCGTTCTATAACGAGATTGCGCACATGCCGCTGTTCATCTGGGACCCGCGCTGCGGCAAGAAGAACGAGCACCGCCAGTCGCTCGTTCAGACGATCGATCTGGCTCCGACGCTGCTGGAATACTTCGGCGTCGACCGGCCCGAAGATATGCAGGGCTCCCCCCTTCGCGAGACCGTCGCCAGCGACAAGCCGGTTCGCAAGGCAGGTTTGTTCGGCATATTCGGTGCGCATGTGAACGTCACAGATGGCCGCTATGTCTACATGCGCGCTGCCGTGGAAGGCAACAGCCCGCTCTATGAATACACGCTGATGCCGGCGCACATGCGGGCCAGCTTCGCCGTCGATGAGCTGCAGGACATCGGCATAGCCGAGCCGTTCTCGTTCACCAAAGGCTGTCGCATGATGAAGATCCCTGCCAGATCGGGCCGGGTTCTGGAGTCTGGTACGATGCTGTTCGACCTGAAGAACGATCCGAAGCAGGAGCATCCCATCCAGGACAAGACCATCGAAAAGGAGATGATCGATCATCTCGTCGGGTTGATGCGATGGAACGACGCCCCGGCGGAGCAGTTCGAACGGCTGGGACTCTCAACGGCGAAGGACTGAGGACTGAGCAACGGCAACAACGGCAATGATATAGCCTTCGGCGTCAGCGGGGTATGTGCTGCCGTTGAGAATCACTACTGATCGACAGCGCGAGCACAATTGCAGATGAAGTTGCCTTCTGCATGCCTTCAAGGTATACAGGCGGCAGAAACACGCACCGGTGTTGTCGCGAACCGGGCCGAGCGGTACCTGCGCGGCGGCGCCATTTGTGGAGGTTTTTGTTGTGCGCCATGCGGTAATGACGTTGTTTGCCGTAGCCGCGATCCTTCTGTCGTCCAGCCTTGCTTACCCCGCGGAGGAGCCTGCTCCGTGCAGCCTTACCGTCCATTTTGTTCCGCGCTGCCAGTTCAGTGAGTACATCCCGTCAGCCGTGCCGGGGAATGTCGGCTACTTCGTTACCTACTGGAATGACAAAGACGAGATCGTCAGCGCTATCGCGCTGATCGCCAGCGACGCCGACCAGGCCGAGCGGGTGCATTGCATCCGCGAGGAGATTACCCAGGCCCTCGGCCCGATGCGCGATTCGTTCAAATACCCCGACAGCATCTTCTATCAGCCATGGTCGCTGGTCAGCCATTTCAGTGGAATGGACAAGGCCCTGATCCGAACGCTCTACGGACCGAGTATCCGTCCCGGCATGAACGCCGCGCAGGTCCGTCGGGCCCTCAAGCACATCTGCCCGCCGGCACTGATCAACTACGTGGTCGAGATCGCCTGCGGGGCGGAATATGCCGAGTCCGACGAACTGGTCCACAAGTGGATGCACAGCCCGACCCTTCAGATCGAAGGCCAGCTCTACGCCCACCGACATCCGAACGGTAAAGCATGTGGTCGCTGACCTGAACGGCCTGGTCGGAAAGATCCATCTGCGAATTGCCGATTGGTCGATCCAGGTCCGCGCGCCGCAGCGCAAGAGCAACGTGACGGCGGCCGCTGCTACCTCCCACAACAAGGCTGCGAGGTCACCTTCCGCCGAGAAACATAACAAGGCTCAGCAGGCGACCGGCTAGCTTGTGGGGATATCATGCCGTCTGTCCGCATACCACGGACTGACTTGACTTGACTTTACCGTCGCTGAGGCAATCGACATTGCCGCACGCCGCCTTATACTGTTACCTCAAATCCGGTGTTAAGGAGGCAGCCATGGCCAGGGCCAAAAAGACGGTAATCAGCGACAAAGACGCGAAACTCTATCTCGACCGTGCATTGCGGGCGGCCGACTGGTTCGTCAATTCGCAGTTCCGCGGCGACTATGTGTGGATGGGCGACAACTGCCGGTTCCTCTACTACTACTTCATGCCCAAGAAGAAGATGGTGCCGGGTCTCAACTGGACCCACGGCCGGGCCCAGTTCGTCCTGTCCGAGGCCTACCGCATCGCCGGCCACAAACGCTATCTCGAAGCGATGGAACTGGGTGCACGCTACATGCGAGCCCTTCAGCCGCTCGATCCCTATTATCCGATCACCTATGGTTCGATCCACGAGGAGATCCCCCAGGCACCACGCGGCGGGGTTCTGGACGGCGCCCAGGCCGCCAGCGGCTTTCTTGGTCTATACCACGCCACGGGCAACCCGGATTATCTGCGTCGCGGCCGGGCCTTCTGCGAGTTCCTCCTGCGAACCTGGCGGCCGGACGTCGGCCTGCCCGTCTGGGCCGAGTACTTCCCCGAGCGAGTCGAATACTGGCAGGGAAGCATGGGTTGCATCCACCAGGCCAGCGCGATCCCGCTGTGGCATCTCCACAACATTACCGGCGAAGGACAGTTCGTGCCGCCCCTGGTCGATGCAGCCGATCGCATCCTGCGCTGCCAGCGCGAGGACGGCGGCATCAACTACATCGAGGACATCCGGACCGTCAAGGACGTGCCGCTCAACCATCACTGGGGTCTGGGCGAGGGCGATGAAAAGTACCTGCTGCGCAACGATGACGGTATCGTGGTGGTGGTGCTCGCCGCCTACAAGATCACCGGTGACCGCAAGTACCTCGACGCCATGGTCCGTTACGCCGACTGGACGATCGCCAACGAGCCGCACGTCCGGCCTTACAACGCCTTCGGCATCCAGGCCGCCAACGTCTTCGATATCGGCAAGGTGGCCGGCAAAGACTACCTGCCGTGGATCCTCGCGAACCTCAAGGCCCACTGCCTCGATCTGCAGGTGCTCAAGACCGGCGATCCCAAGGCCGACGGCGGCTTCTGCGGGGAAGACGAGGAAGGCAACGCCGGCATCTTCGGCGGCAAGGCCACCGACTACGTCCCAACGCGTAACACCTGCTACATGGCCGGGCTGCTGTTCCGCCTGAGCGGCGCGGGCACCGGCACGGGCTTCAGCGTCTTCGGCTGGCCGAAGTAGCCCACGCAAAACCCTGTCACCCAACCTGCTTGCGTACGAACGATGACCCGAGCATCTTCGTAATATAGAATGTATGTGCGCTGATATTCGGCAGGGAAACGATCATGGCTGTCTGGATACGCGTCCTGGTCGCGACGGTGGCTATTATGGCTGTCGCGGCCGAGGGGACGGCCATTGAGATTGATTTTCAGCCGCAGTCTCCCGTCAGTCAGGGTCAGGGGTCAGGCAATTTAAACGATTCGCACGATCTGCCCCGCCCCAAGATCGCTGCCTGCCCGGCCCCGATCCGGCGTCAGAGCGTGCGTTTCCAGCAAATGCCGGCCTTCGCCGGGCAGCTGCGAGTCTGCACTGCCCCGACTATTCTGCCGGTGTTCGACGCCGACATTACCATCAAACAAGGCGCCACGGCCCTGCTCGCCCTGCATTGCCAGTTGACCTGTTGATCTGTCTGGCCCGTCCGTGCCGGGTTCGTCTCATACGCGTTGCGAACCGTTCGAATGTCTTATGCATCGCCGCCAAGGCAAAAGACGAGGTGCGACCGTGAGTGCCATGCAACAACAACCCCTTTCGATAAAACCGTCCTCGCAGGAGCCGTTTGATATTCGCGAGGTTGGTGGCCTGAGCGCTGCCGAGGTCGCCCTGCGACTGCAGGAGGACGGCTACAACGAACTGCCCGGCAGTCAGCAACGCAGCATCTTCGCGATCGCCCTGGAGGTGGTCCGCGAGCCGATGTTCCTGCTGCTGGTGGCGTGCGGTGTCGTATATCTGCTGCTCGGCGAACCGCGCGAGGCGATCATGCTGCTGGGCTTCGTGTTTGTGGTCATGGGCATCACGATCTACCAGGAGCGCCGCACCGAACGGGCGCTGGAGGCTCTGCGCGATCTGTCGAGTCCGCGAGCCCTCGTTATCCGTAACGGCAAACAGCACCGCATCCCTGGCCGGGAAGTCGTTCGAGATGACATCGTCATGCTGGCCGAGGGCGACCGCGTTCCGGCTGACGCGGTGCTGCTGCACGCGGTTAATCTCACGGCCGATGAGTCGCTGCTGACGGGCGAATCGGTACCGGTGCGAAAAATGGCGGCACAGGGCGAACCAACTGCAGCGCGGCCGGGCGGCGACGATCTGCCCTTCGTCTATTCGGGCACGCTGGTGTCCGCCGGCCAGGGCGTGACTCGCGTGCTGGCGACCGGCCTGCATACCGAGATCGGCAAGATCGGCCGAGCCCTGCAACGGCTTGAACCGGAGCAGACCCTGCTGCAGCGTCAGACGGGTCGACTGGTCCGCAACCTGGCGATCGTCGGCCTGTCGCTGTGCGCCGTCGTCGTGGTCGTCTACGCGATCACACGCGGCAACACTCTGCGCACCTGGAACGAAGGGCTGCTGGCCGGCCTGACCATGGCGATGGCGACGCTGCCGGAAGAACTGCCCGTCGTGCTGACGATCTTTCTGGCGCTGGGTGCCTGGCGGATCTCGCGCAGCAGGGTTCTCACCCGCCGGATCCCGGCCATCGAGACCCTCGGCGCCGCCACCGTCCTTTGCACCGACAAGACGGGCACCCTCACCCTCAATCGCATGTCCGTCAAACGTCTCATGGTCGACAGCCAGCCGCTCGACGTCGCCGCCTCCGGCGATCTGCCAGAGCCGTTTCACGAACTCGTCGAATACGCCATCCTCGCCAGCAAACGCGACCCCTTCGACCCGATGGAACGGGCCCTCAAGGCCCTCGGCGAACGGTACCTCGCCCACACCGAACACCTTCACGGCGACTGGCAGCTGGTGCACGAGTACCCGCTGTCACCAGCGCTGCTGGCGCTATCGCAGGGTCTGGCGAAGTCCCGATGGGGACAGCTACGTGATCGCCGCCAAAGGCGCCCCCGAGGCTATCGCCGACCTGTGTCACATGCCCGAACCGCAGCGGGAACAGCTCGGTCGACGCGTTACCGCCATGGCCGAGGAGGGCCTGCGCGTCCTCGGCGTCGCCCGGTCGCGTTTCCAGCAGGCGGGCCTGCCGGACCAGCAACACGATTTCACCTTCGACTTCGCAGGCCTGGTCGGCCTGGCTGACCCCGTCCGCCCCGCCGTGCCCGCTGCCATCCAGGAATGCCACACCGCCGGCATCCGCGTGATCATGATCACCGGCGACTACCCGGGCACTGCCAGGAGCATCGGCCGGCAGATCGGCCTGCAAGACCCGAACAAGATCATCACCGGCCCGGAGCTCGATGCCATGACCGAGGAGGAGCTCCTTCGCCGCATCCGGCGACGTCAGCATCTTCGCCCGCGTAGTCCCCGAACAGAAACTCCGCATCGTGACCGCCTTGAAGGCCGCAGGCCAGATCGTCGCGATGACCGGCGACGGCGTGAACGATGCCCCCGCCCTTAAGAGCGCCCACATCGGCATCGCCATGGGCGGCCGGGGTACCGACGTCGCCCGCGAGGCATCCGCCATGGTCCTGCTCGATGACGATTTCTCGTCCATCGTCCGGGCCGTTCGCCTGGGCCGGCGCATCTTCGACAACATCAAGAAGGCGATCGCCTACGTCTTCGCCATCCACATCCCGATCATCGGCCTGTCGCTGATTCCCGCCCTGATCAGCGATTGGCCGCTGATCCTGCTGCCGGTGCACATCGTCTTCCTCGAACTGATCATCGACCCGTCGTGCTCGATCATCTTCGAGGCCGAGCAACCCGAGCCGAACGTCATGAACCGACCGCCGCGCGATCCACGCGAGAGCATCTTTGGCCTGAAGGCCGTCGGCGTCAGTATTCTTCAGGGCTTCAGCGTGCTGGCGATTGTGATCGCCGTCTTCATCCTCGCGCGGCATATGGGTCACTCCCAGAACAACGCCCGCGGGCTGACCTTCGCCGCCCTGGTCACCGCCAACCTGGCCCTGATCCTGACGAATCGTTCCTGGACGCGAACGATCGTCTCGATGCTTCGCGAGCCGAACCGGGCCCTGTGGTGGGTGGTCGGCGGCGCCGCCCTGTTTCTGGCGCTGGTGCTGTACGTGCCTGTTCTGCGGGATCTGTTCCGATTCGCGCCACTGCACACGGTGGATCTGCTGATCTGCCTGATCGCTGGCAGCATCAGCGTGCTGTGGTTCGAGACGATAAAGATCCTGCGCGCGGCGCGGAATCGCGTGTCCGTAACCGTCAATGGTTTCCGTGGATATGGACTGCGCCGGCCCTGACGAAGCATGGGCCTGAAATTACGCCGGGCCGGGGCATTCGCCCCGGCCCGCGTCTCCTTCCCAGTGATTCGGAATATCTCTCGCCTCGCCCGGCCTGCCAGAACAACAGGCCGCTCGCCGCTTACGCGAGCCTAACCCCCGGACGAGTCATCTGTCAGTTTCAGGTACTGCTTGACCTTCAGCACGTTGTCGATCGTCTGCGTCGGATTCTTCGTCGCATGGAACGTGCCGCGCATGGACACAATCTTCATCGTTGGATACGTCACACCCGGATGACCACGCAGATACAGCGTACTCGACTGAATCTCGCCCAGCAGGGTGGTCTTGTCCTTGCTTTCCCACACCCGTAGAAAACCCGCACCGTCGAAGATCAGGCTGCTGCCCGCCAGGTCCACCACGTAGGTCATCTTCACGTTCGTGCCGCTCGGGTCAGACCACGTCGTCCCCGGATTCGTCCGCCACAGCATGTCCATCACCAGCGTCTCGCGGGTCGGGGCACCAGCCTTGAGACCCGTACCGACCAGCGCCAGCGTCATCGTGCCGCGGTCGCCGGGCTGATAGTACGCTCGTGTAAGCCCGCACATCAGATTGCGGGTCGGCGGAGGGTCAACGACCGTCACGTGCATGGGGACCGAAGGCTTGCTGCACCCCGCTGCAAAAATGACCAGCAAAGCAACGCCGCACAACCACGCGCTTCCTTTCAACCGGCGACGCGGCCAGCCAAATGCCCGCGCCGTAGCGCCGGCCGACGAAGCAGACATGGAAACGCGCGACGACATTAAACGGTTGGCTCCGGCTTGGGGGAAATCATGACATCGCTCTTGGCTGCATCCTGCTCGGCTTCCTCGTCGGCACCCGAGTTTGCAGCCGGCTTGACCGCAAAGTCAACACCCAGCAGCGACAGCGCATCGCGCTCGACGATGCCGCGCAGCTGCTCCCGCGGTACACTCGGCAAATTCGTGCCGTGGACGATCTGGTTGAGGCTATACAGCGACTCGATCACCGCCTTGGGCGTACTGAACGGAAAATCGCTTCCGAAACACAGCCTGTCCATCACCCCGAAATCCTGGGCGGCCTGCATGTATTGCAGCCCCATCCACGGACTCCGTACGATGCCGCTGATCTCGGCAAACACGTTCTCATGCTTGCCCAGCAGTACGAACGTCTCTTCCACCCACGGGTAACCCATCTGGGCGATCATCACCCGCAGCTTCGGAAAAGTTCGCAGCACCTCGTCCAGCAAACACGGCCGGGCGAACTCCAGGCACGCAGCCGGCGCCAGCGGCGGACTGTTGTGCACGACCAGCGGCAGGCCCAGGCGGACCATCGCCTCATACACCGCCATCGCGGCGCTATGGGCCGGGTGCATCGCCTGGCACGCCGGGGATACAACTACGCCCTTCAACCCCAACTGCTTGGCGCGGTAAACTTCTTCGACGCGCCTTGGCCCCGTCGGTCGGGTCGATCCCGGCAAAGCCGATCATCCGATCGGCATACTGACTGACCGAATCCGCGATAAACGTGTTGGGGATCCCGGCGTCGAGGTGACGGCTGCGAAAACCAAGCACGATAGCCGCATCAACAGGCTTGCAGGCAGCAGCATGCTGCTGAACGCTCGCCTGGAGCCGGCCAGGGGACTTATCCGCCTGGCCCACGCCGTGCGCGGATCGACCAGAATGCACTCCGGCATTCAGACCGACCTGCTGGGCGGACTGCCAGATGTGCGTGTGACAGTCGACGATCATGCTCGTTTCAATCCACAAGCCCAACCAAGGGCCTTCCCGGCCGTGCTGCGTAAGAATCGCGATCACGGCTCGCCAGCACAGCCCGGGCAGGTAACAATACTGGCCACAGAGGCCAAACCCATAGATACCAATGTACCTGCCCGCCAAAAGCGGGTCAAGCATGGTATCTGACCCCGTGACTCTGGCATTGCGGCAACTGCTGCATACAATCGCTTTTATGGTACCTGACGGATCCAACGATAACCGGCGGACACGACGCAAACGCATCGACTTGCGCAAGAACCGCGCCAACTCGGCCCGCCGCAAGGGCTGGACGCACCTGTACCGCTCCGGCCGGGAGGAAAAACTCGACGAGCAGACTCCTCTGAGCGAGCGCGTCGGCAAAAGCGACCTTACGCGCCGGCGAACCTATATCGAAACCAAGACCGGCCTGCCCACCCCTGCTGACCCCCAGCAACTTAGGACCGGCACCGTCCTGCTGATGCGCGGATACTTTGTCGATGTCGACATCGAAGGCCAGCGTCGCCGGTGCGTCATCCGGGGTATGCTGCGAAAACGCCTCCGCGAAGAGCATAACGCCGTTACCGTCGGCGACCGAGTCGATATCACGCCCGTTGTCTCGGCCGGCGCCGGCGACGACCGTCCCGAAGGCGTCATCGAGGCCGTCCAGCCGCGCCGCGGCGTCCTGGCCCGCAGCCACGAAGGCCGGCTCCAGGTCACCGCCGCCAACGTCGACCAGGCGATCATCGTCTCGGCCATCCAGATGCCGGAGATCCGCCCGCATCTGATCGACCGGTACATCGTCTCTGCCGAAGCCGGCGGCATCCGCCCGGTCATCTGCATTAACAAGGCCGACCTCGATCCGGAGGACTTCTGCAACGAGTTCCTCGATGTCTACCGCACCCTCGGCTACCAGACAGCCAGGACCAGCGTCGTCGAGAATGCCGGTATCGACGACCTGCGCGACATCCTCAAGGACAAATCGAGCGTCCTGGTCGGCCATAGCGGCGTCGGCAAGAGCAGCCTGCTTAACGCCGTCCAGCCGGGCCTCGCCCTGAAGGTCGGCGATATCAACATCGTGCTCAAACGGGGCCGACACACGACCACGACCGCCCAGCTGCTCAGACTCGACTTCGGCGGCTACGTCGTCGATACACCGGGCATTCGCCAGCTCGGAGTTGCCGGACATCGACCCGGGCGATCTGGAAATGTACTTCGTGGAGTTCGTGCCCCTGGTCGCCGACTGCAAATTCGCCAACTGCACACACATTCACGAGACCGACTGCGCGATCAAGCAGGCCGTCGAAGAAGGGCGCATCGATGTCGAACGGTATGAATCGTATGTCCGGATGTTTACAAACGAGTCTGGCAAACCGCGCAGCCAGCGATAAAAGCGGACCGCGCATATGGTATGATCGGACGTAAGATCGTCGCGTCAGACGAACAAGGAGCGCGTCCATGACCGCCAGAACCTACCGCCGACTGCCCCGACGCTTCCGCAGCCACCTCGAACCGACCCGCCCTTCCTGGAAAAACCTCGGCGAATGGATCCGTGCCTGGCGGTGCGTCATGCGAGACCCGGACAAGACCATCCCTGACCCCGCCCTTGCCTCCGAAGGCGAACCGATCCCTGCCGACCTCCACCTCCACTGCCTGGAATGCGGCTACAACCTTTCCGGCCTGACGGAGTGGCAGTGCCCCGAGTGTGGCGAGAAGTTCAATCCGCGTCGGATTCACACGATCCAGATGCTCAGACAGCCCGAGTACTTCCTGCGCTACCGCTATGGCCCGCGGGACATCCGTGAGGCCTTTTTCGCTGTGCTGCTGATTGCTGTCGGGCTGGTCCTGGCGATCGTCGGTGCGCCGTCCTTTCCGGCGGCAAGGGCAACGTCGCCAGCTTCGTATCGGTTCGGTTCGCCTTCGGCGCTCTTTCGGCCTTTTCCTGCCTGACCGTGCCGATACTCATCCTGCTGCATTTCGTCGCGGATCTTTCCTGGCCGCGCGTAATGCTGATCTTCAGCGTTCCATGGTTCCTGATCGCAACGCTGATCTTCGCGGTATGCCTGTTCTGAGGCACGATCATGACAATGAAGCAGTCGGACAACCGTTCTGACGGCGACGATGCATGGAGAGGCGTGTCGCTGCGTTCGTCCGGGCCGACCCTGAGCGACTGGGTGCGCGCTGCGCAAGGTGATGCGCGATCCGGATAAGGAGATCCCCGAACCCGGCATCCCAGGCGAAGGGGTGCCGATCCCTGAATCGCTCGGTCTCGCCTGCCCCGAATGTGGCTACAACCTCACCGGTCTGACGCAGTGGCGATGCCCGGAATGCGGCGAGCGGTTCAGCCCTCGTCGCGCCTACACACTGCGAATGCTCAAGGAACCGGAATACTTCCTGCGCTATCGTTACGATCCACGCGAACTGCGGCTCGCCTTCCTGGGCCTGCTGCTGTTCCTGGCCGGGTGTATCAAGGCGTGTTTCGCCGGGCCGGTCGGCCTGTTCGTCGGCGGCGGAATCCTCCTGCTGTTCTTCGCGGTTATTGTCCTCCCCAACATGATCGCGATGCGTATGCAATCGGGCCTGTCCTGGCCGCGATTCTTCTTCTGGATGTCGTTGCTGTGGTTCTGCGGCTCGATGGCTCTGCTGTGGTAGGGACGTCACAACGCCTCAAACGCACGCGTC
Organism: uncultured Planctomycetota bacterium; assembly: GCA_963787325.1. GTDB lineage: Bacteria > Planctomycetota > Phycisphaerae > UBA1845 > JANYLN01 > CAWBCK01. Next base: position 1,104,892 of record CAWBCK010000005.1, on the reverse strand, counting down.
GGTAACGCCACTGGCCCCGCCCTGCCCGTAGTCCTTCGAACACGTCGTCCTTGCTGCAATCAAAAAGAAAGCGGCCGGCACAACCCAAGGTTGTCGCCGGCCGCTGGTTACTCTACTGTGTTTGTGCAGTCTTACTGGCCGAGGCCGTCCAGCAGATCGTCGCACTTGTGGATCATCAGCCGGTAGTACTCAGGATTGTGTGCACCGAGACTGCCGTCGTTGACCATGTAGTCATACAGGAAGCGAACCTGCTTGACCGCGTCAGGCACCGTCGTCTGATCGGCTGGCCCGCCCTCTGCACTGTACTGCCAGGTGCTCGGGTCGCCGAGCCGCGTGTAGATGTCATCCAGATCCGCCTGGATCTCCGTCTGCACCTGCGTCAGCAGGGTCTCGGCTGCATCGGCGCTCGGATGGCAGCCGGTCATGCCGCTGCAGCCGTCCATATTCACTGTGAACTTGTGCCCACTGTTGGTCGGGTTCTCGTCAGTGCCTTCCCCTTCTTCGTAGTGGACGTGGCACGTTGCGCACTGGGCCGGCACGAACGCGTGCACGGACTGCTGGTTCTTGACCAGCGGTTCCTCACCCTCTACCGCCGGCATCTCACCGATGTAGACGCTCGCCTGCACGCTGTGGTGCGGCCCACGGCTCGTAGCGGTCCAGACCGTCCCACGGCTGTGGTGGCACTGGCCGCAGAGGTTGTACCGGCTGGTGTCCGCGATAGCCGTAGCGGTATTGCTCTGCGTCGGATACGTCGCCACCGGATAACGCAACTGGTAATCGGAACCAGCCTCGGCATCCGTAGCGTTGCCGGTCTGGGCGTGCGGATCGTGGCAGATCGCGCAGGTGATGGCGTTCAGATCCTCCGGGGACTCGCCTTGCAGAAGGGTATCCGGAACCGTCTCGCCATTGATGATGGCCGCCTCGCGGAAATCACCCGAGTGGCACGGCCCGCAGCTATTGAGGTTTTTTCCGCTGGTGAAATACGTCGCCACGTGCTCGGCGACCGTGGAATGCCCGCTCGCCTTCCACTCGTCGTACGTCGGATGGTGCGCGCCCGTATGGCACGTGCCACACACGGCAGCCGAGATATCGACCTTGGGCCGCAGTGACTTGTCGCCCACGTTGTGCACGTGGTCGTAGCAGGGACCGTGACAGTTTTCGCACTGCACCCCGGCTAGATCCGGCGTGGTCGTCTGATCGACGTAGCCGCCGTCCTCGCCGTAGCCGACCGTGTGGCACGGCAGGCACGCGGCATTGTCACCCTGCCCGGCATCGGCAAGCGTGGTCAAGGCACTGGCGTGCAATGTCTTGGACCATTCCGTATGGACGTTCAGGTGACATTGCTTGCAGACTTCGGCCCCGACGTATTTGCTCGTTACCGTCGCGCCGCCGCCATTGTCACCACCACCGTTATCGCCGCCGCCATTGTTGTCGCCCGACGGCGTCACCGGCGTCAACGGTAAGCACGATGCACCCAGCATCATCGGAATTGCCAGGACCATGACGGCCATGGCAATCACAGCTGACCTGCGAACAAATATTCCTCGCATGTACCACCTCTCCTGTTTCCGTTCCTGACCACCAAGTACAACGCTTATGAGAACAAGCAATCTCTCTCGATCGCTTCAGGGCATTATAAAAACAAGACACTGCTTCATCTCTGGCCCGCCTGACTGGGACGTCTTCTGGTCACCCGTCCATCCAGCGGAGTCCGTGCAAAGAAGCCCGGATCTCGTGACGCGCGTTACGCGCGGGCCGATTCGCCCGTGCAACATATAGCAGGCAGCCTGCTCCACGCAACGATGAAAGCCTGATATGTCCCACTGCGCAGACAGTATTCTATACCGACCTGGAACAGTCCCATTTGACCCGGCATCCCAACAGGAGCCGGGGTGGGCCCTGAACGTGAAATACAGCACAAGGCTGTGAATACTATCGTGAAAAGACGAACAAGGCGCGGCCGCCGATATATTATTGTGTAACGCCGACCGGGCTGACGCGGTGAGCTTCAACAACTTTCGTCCATACCAGCCGCTTCACAGGCGCCGGCGATCTGTCGCCAGCCTGGTTGCAGGCATGAAAACGGCCGGCCAGACACCTCGGTCTGACCGGCCGCCGTGAGTTTCGCAAGGTCGCCGTATGGTCGACGCCTGCCCCCTTACTGACCCGCGCTGGTCAGCAGGTCTTCGGCCTGCGTAAGCATCGCCCGCACGTAACCGGGGTTGTGCACCCCGAGGCTGCCGTCGTTGAGCACATAGTAATAAAGGAATCGCACCTGCTTGATCGTGTCGGACACGGTGCTTTGATCTGCCGGGCCGCCCTCCGCCGAGTACTCCCACGTATCAGCCGGCCCCAAACGCGTCAGAATGTCGTTCAGTCGCGTCTGCACATCCGTCTGCAGGGCGGTCATGTCAGCCTGCGCACTTGCCGGCGATGGATGGCAACCGGTAGCACCGGAGCACGCGTCGATCTGTATGGCCCAGGTATGATTCGAGATCGGCGGCGCAAACGGGCTTGTGCTCGCCTGCCGGTACATGTGACACGTCGCACACTGCTCGGGTACGAAGCGGTGAACCGAGTTCGTATTGGGCACCAGCGGTGTGTCCTCCTCGCCGGCCGGCATCGGCATGTCCCCAAGATAAACGTTCGACTGAATGCTATGGTGCGGACCCCGCGACGTTGCCGTCCAGACCACGCCCCGACTGTGGTGACACTGCCCGCACAGGTTGTACTGGGCCGGATCGGTAATCGTCGCGATCGAGTTGGTCTGCGGCGGCGTTGCCACTTCCGGGTATCGCAGCTGGAAGTCGCGGTTGTCGTCCGGGTTGACGGCATTGCCCGTGCGCATGTGTGGGTCGTGGCAGATCACGCATGTCTGCGCAGTCTGCTGATCCACCGGCACACCCTGGAGGTAATCATCCGGCACGGTATTGCCCAGGATCAGTGTCTGGAAGCGGTAGTTGCCCGAGTGGCAAGGACCGCACGTATTCAAAAGCGTCCCGTTCTCGAAATCCGCACCTGGCACCGCCATGACCGTTGCATGCGCCGACGTCTGCCACTGCGGGAACTGCGGATACGTATCCGTCGTGTGGCACTTGCCGCAGACGTCGCTGTCCGCCGAAACCACCGGGTAGAGGCTCTTGGTCCGTCACGTTCATGACGTGCTGCCGCGCGGCCCCGTGACAGTCCTCGCACTGCACGTTCGCCAGATCCGGCGTCGTCGCCAGACTCACAAACCCGTCGTCGCCATAGCCGGTCGTATGGCACGGCAGGCAGTTCGAATCATCCGCATGCCCCACGCTCTCAAGGGCCTCGATGGCATGCCCATGCAACGTGTTGGACCATTCCGTGTGGATGTTCGCGTGGCACTGCACACAGACCGCCGCGCCGACATAGGGGCTCTCGGTCGCTGGCGGGTTGCGGACAGCCGCTCATGCCGACCAGCCAGGGTATCGCAGCCGCCACGCTTGCCAGACAGATCCGTGTTGGCCATCGCCTAACCCGTTTCATCGGATGTCCTCCTCCTGACCGCAGCGGCGTCGCCGTCCCGCCAGGCCGTGCCTCGGTTTCGTATAAGCCCTATACGTTTCGTAGATCCTGTCCTGCTGATACCCGCCTGCTGGCCGCCCCTGTAACAAGCCCCTATTGTGCCTGATGGATCCCCTGCGCGATGTTCGCCGCCGATTGCAGATCCAGCGTGAATACGTTGCCCGCCCCGCTATGACACCGCAGGCACACGAAGTCCAACGTGATCGCCGCCTGCCCGTCAGGCCCGACCGCAACCTGCTGCCCGTTCGCCGTAAACATGGCCGTATAGTTCGCCGCATCGGTCCGCAGCCGGAAGATGTGCGTCTTGATATCGCCGACGCGTCCCTCGCCGATCGTCACCGACGTGGCCGAACGGGTGGCGAACGGCATGTGGCAGCTCTGGCACGTCAGGGTCTCGGTGTAACTGCCCTGCGTGTACACCTTGCCGGCGTGCAGGGCCATGTTCATCCCGGCATGGCAGTTCAGACAATCGTTGATCAGTGCATTCTCAGGGTCATAGTTGGCCGAGGCATGCGGATTGTGGCACGCCACGCACTCGAAACTGGCATGAGGACTCGCCTGCATTTCCGCGTACTGCTGCTCGTTCCGGATGAAGCCGTCCGATGCAAGGATCGTCCCGTCCTGCCGCGTATGACACTGTCCGCAGAAGACCGCCGACACGTTGATGTAGATATCCCGCGGCGGGTCAGCGATGTGCTTGGAACCCGGGCCATGGCACGCCTCGCATTTGACGTCCGCCTGCTCCCAGTCTGCCTTCGATACCGGGCAGCCCGACGAACGAACCCGTCGCGCTCGGCGCGGTGGTGTGGCAACGGAAGCAATCATACGTATAGGCCAGCGGCGTCGTCTGGTTCGGCAGGAAGCTCGCCCAGTACGCCTGCGTCTGGGTCGGCGGAAACGCCAGGTCCCATTGCGTCGTTGTTCCCGCTGTCCCGTCCGTCAGCAGAAAGCCCTGGCTGTCCAGAAAGTTCGCCTTACGAAGATACCCGCCGATCACATACGATATATCGCTCCAGGCCAGGCCCGGCGGCGGGTTCGGTACGCCAGCCAGCGTCGCCTCCGGCGGGTACACCGGCGGCGTGTTGAAGACCTGGTTGAGGATGTGATCGTGCCCGTGGATCGCTTCAGTCCGCGCAATATCAGGATGACACGGCGCACACGCCCCGGAGCCGACGTAACTGGCCCCGTCGTTGGTCGGATCCGTCGTGTTCAGGGGAATCTCTTCCTCCGGCGGCGTCGGGATCACCGGTGACGGACATCCCCCCAAAGTCAGCATCGACACCAGACCAAGCATGCCGCAGGCAACGATCGACCGTCGCCAGCCGGTAACGTCCGCTTGCTTCCCGTTATGCAATTTCGAAATACGTTGCGCACAGTCCACTCCACATCAGGCATACCCCGGAGGCGGCGGTGACACTGTTCCAGTCAGCACGATACCCTCGATCACAGCAATCGCCTCTGGATCACCCCTGATACCCTATAGTAAGCTCCTTCCCTACGGGCTGGCACGATGATCCGCATTCAAATCTTCGCGGCCCGGCATCGCGTCATGCCCCAGGCACGAGCCTGCCCGCTGCCGCTACAGAAATCATCGTATTGTCCGCCGTCGCGACAGAACCCGCCTACCGGCCCAGCGATACCGCCTTGCTCACGCTGGCGCCACTGACAGCCGTCGTCGGCGAATAGATGAAGTTCACGTGGTTTACATCGTGGCACCGCAGCGTGCAACTGCCTGTAAACCGACCCCGGCTGCGATACTGCACGCCCATGCTGCCCGGAATCGCACTGACCACCCGCCGATCAAAATTGATCAGGTGAGCGTTGGCGGTATTGCCATGGGGCTCATGGCACGCACTGCACGGAATCCGTGACGTCACCACGTGCTGGCGATGCAGGCTGAAACTCTGGTTCGACAGAATGCTCGACCGGCTGTGACACCGGTAGCACAATGCATACGCCTGCTCGCTCTCCGGCACGCTGTAACCCGAGTCATATTCCAACGCCACCAGGAAGTTATAAATCGACCCGTGCGGCCCGTTCGGCCCAGATCCGCCAAACGCCCGCGCCTTGTTGGAATTATGGCAGTCCGAGCAGCTGATCCGCTTGCCCGAATAGGCAGCCGACAGACTCGGCACGTCCGCCAGGTTCCTCGCCCCGCGCACAAACGGATGCGAAGAGACCGCACTGAAGCCGATCTCCCGCCGAAGATTCTCGCTCGGCACCACCCGCGGAATCGTATCCCGCACCCGCACCGGATTATCCCCATGGCACCGCAGGCACACTTCATACTCATACTGCGCGTGACGCACCGGCCGGCCCTGCGCCGTCACCCCGGCGGCCCCTGCCAGCGGCCCCGTCGTGATCCGCGGGCTCGAGCAGGTTATCCGACCGCCGGCCTCGCTGCACAGCATGCGGGTTGTGACAGTCCACGCACGTAACATGCGCCGGCATCGTCCGCGGGTTCTCCCCGACCCTGTGCCGATCGAGAATGAACTGCCCCCGATGGTTATAGGGCAACCCCAGCACGCCAAGGATGTTCACCGCCACGGTGCCGTTATGGCATACCGTGCAGTTCTCCTCGTCACGCGGATACCGCAGCAACAGGATCGCACGAGGGGCCGTATGTACCTTATGGCAGCTCAAGCACGCGTTATCCGCTACCGTGCCGAACGGCAGCCGCTCGGTCGGCGCCGTCACCAGGCTGCGAACGCTGGCCGGGCTCGTCGCGTGCATGCTCTGATGCCAGCCGAACATGTTGTGGCACGTCGTGCAGATCGTCCCACGCTCCGCCGGCACCCGAAGGAAATTCCCCAGGTCATTGTTATGCGGCCGGTGACACGTCTGACACGTCACCCATCCGCGCCTGCCCAGCAGCAGTTGCTCGCTGATGCGCTGCGGGTCATACAGCTGCGGGTCGGCGTTGCTCAGCCCCCGATTATAGAAGAAGCTTGATCGGATGATCGTCCGAAAGGTTCGTCGTCAGGTTGGAAGGACCCGGCGGCATCGTCTGGACCGTCATCGGGATCGGCTTGGTCGCCGGCTGGCTGCGTACCTGCCCCAGCGGAAGCGTGCCGTCGTGGCAGCTCAGACACATCCTGCTGGCAAAACCCGGCTGGTCATTCGGTGCGTTGATGCTCTCGCTGCGGTAGACACGATAGTAAGTGCTCGGCGTGTGCCGGTTCCATCCCGCCGGGACAGCAGCCCCGAAATGCGGTGCATGGCAATAGATGCAGATCTCATCATTCGAGACCGCGCGGATAGGGTTGGGGCTTTGCACCGACAGGTCATGCGGCGAGTTCTCGATCGTCGTCGACGCAAGGACCACCCCCGCGACGCCAATCACCACGCTCAGAGCGTATGTATTTCGAATATCGCATACTCACCGCATCACCGAATCCGTTTGCAGAACGGACAGCACCGCCACTTCTTGCTGTCACCTTGTCACCCGTTCACCTCTTCACCCCTTCACCCCTTCACCGGTTCACCCCTTCACCCGCTCACCGCCGTTTCGCCAGCAGGTCGGGGAAATCACGCCGCACCTTGATCCACACGCTCAGGCCGTCTTCGCGATAATCCGTGATATCCAGCATGTTGTATCCCACATCCACCGACAGCGTCAGCTGGCCGATCTGATAGCCCAGCCCCGTCTTGACATCCACGCCGTTGGTCGTGCCGATCACCGAATCGTGCTCGTAGCGGTACACCGCCGCAGCCGTCCATTCGGCCCGCGTGCCAAGGTTCCGGCGATAATCCATCGCCAGGTCGTAGACCGTCGGCTGGCGACGCTCCAGATTGCGATACCAGAACTGTGAGATACCGCCCCGGAGCGCCAACCGATCCGTCACCGTGTCGAGCACCGTCCAGTTGCCCGTAAAGTGCAGAGCGTTGTACGGGTCGATCGTCTCGTCGTCGAATTCCGCCTCGCCGCCGACCAGCCAGTTCTTGCGATGATACGTCACGCCCAGCCGGTGCCGATCCACGTTGTTCGGCTCGAAGAACACGTAATTGTCCGACCCGTCGATCTGCTGGCGACGCAGAATCACCTCGTAGTAAGGTGTCCAGCCGCTCTTGAAGTCCTGCTGGATCCGCGCGTCCAGTTGATTCGTCTGGAACCGTGCACTGCGGATCGTTCGGTACCGGTATGTCACCCGTACCGCCTGCCCGTCCACGATCCGCCCGAACGGCATCCGCACCACCGCCGTATACCGCCCGCTCGTAATCAGCAGGAAGTCCCGACCCTGCCAGTACAGTTCCGTCCGGTTCAGACTCGTCACCAGAACGCTGCTGGGCACCACATCCGAATGCGCCAGGAACATCGGCTGGCTGTTGCGGAACGTCAGCGTCTCGTTGACCTGCGTCCCTTCACGATCGCCGAACTTCGTATCCGTGTAATCGAAGTGATAGCCGATCGTCCCCGACAGCGTCCCGTACTTGTTGTCCTTCACCCCGGACAGCCGCACGTCCGCGCCGAACAGATTGCTCGACAGCCCCTCGTCCGACCAGTCATGCTCGGCGAACAGATCGCTCGTCGTCGTCAGTTCCTTCACCGGCTGCCACGTCCCGATCCAGTCGAACCGGTTCGAGTCGAAGGTCACCCCTTCGAACCGTTCGCGGGCATATTCATACTTGTATTCGGTCGTCAACTTCTCACTGTGCCGCAGCGCCAGCCGCGTGCCGACGTCGATATGATCGCGAGGCAGATCGCCCTCGTCCTCCTCGTACTCCAGGTTCGTTTCCCACAGGTGCTGATGCTGCGACCCGAACTGCAGCTGGTCGTCCAGCCGCAGCACGTTCTGTGTCGTGTTGAACCGCGTCTTGCTGCCAGGATACGCGCTCGTGGCGTTCGTCGCGCTGATAATCCAGTCGCAGCTGATGGTATGGCGTGAAATGCACCGTCCCGCCATAGCGAAGCATCGTGTCCTTGATGTCTTCGTCGTCGTACTCGTCGATATCGCCGACGTACGTATCGCGCGTCTGCTCGAACGTCAGCTCCATCGGGAATTTCTCATCCTCGCGCGTCACCGTCACACCCGTCCGCCACGCCTCATGCCACAGCGCCGGCAGAAACAGCCGCGTGATCCGCCCATCCTCTCGCGAGGTATACAGATCGAAGTGAATCGGCATCCCCTGAAGGATGCCCAGGTTGATGTTGTACTGCGTCATCCAGCCGGTCTGATGGTACTTCAGCAGGTTCGGCTGATCGAACGGCGACGTCTCCCGCGCCATCGTCTCGTCCATCCCCAGCCGCAGCCCGATGTTGTACGTAAACCACTTCGGGTCGACGATATCGCCCGCCAGGTTCAACCCCAGGCTCTCTACCAGCCGCCACACACGATCGGTCTGGGCCTGCTTGCGATTGCCCGAGTAGGTATCCTCAACGGGGAACTTCACCCGCTGCCAGTCATACTGCGAGTCGAACTCCAGGCTGCCGTCAAGATAACTCAGATGGAGCCAGTCCTTCGGATTGACCTTCGACTGCGGCTGCGAAGCAGGCGCAACGCCTCCAGATCGCGCCTCTCGGCCGCCGGCACAGCCTGTCCCGTCGCAGGCGGGGCATCATCGCTGTTGTCAGTGACGTTGCTGCTCGAACCCGAGTTGCCCGACGTGTTTACGTTGTTGCTCTTCTGACCGTCGCTGTTTGAGCTGTTCTCGCCCGCCTGTAATCCCGCCGGGGCCGGCACAGCAGAAACCGGCTGCCCCGCGGCTGGCATGAAACCGCTTCCCGCCAGGACAGCCGCGCAGACGATCCAGCCAAAGCGATGGCCCCGCACTGGCTTTGACATCATCGTCCCCGAAAAACCTAAGGGATTCCCTACGACCGGCGCAGAGAGGATAACGCTGCTATCGTATGGCTCCAAATCTCTTACGTAAATGGGCCGGCCCATCTTTTCTATCGGCAACCCGTTTTCGTTGCGGCCACAAGACAAAATGACACGGAACTGAGACACAAAGCGGCACCCCGCCCGGATGCCGCCGATGCATATCGCCATCCTTGTACATATCCTTTACGGCTGCTAGACTTTGTGTACCTGACGATCTATAACCAGCCGGAACGAGCGCGGTCGAATCTCTCGCGGATGAAACGCCGCATCTACGGTTATGCCCTGGGGACCAGATGCCATGCAGGAACTGATAACTCTTGCACTATACGCTGCTACGCTGGTGGGCATGCTCTTCGGCGCTACGCCCGCCCCGCAAACCCAACCTTACGTCTTCGCTGCCGGGACCGGCCACCAGGGGCTCGAGTGCGTGGCCTGCCACCATGTTCACGCGCCGGTCGGCGAACAGCCCCTGTGGATGACGCCCGTTCAGCCCCTGCCGGAATTCGCCTTCTTCAAACCGGCGCCGAACGTCCTCGACGGTTCCAGCCTCCTCTGCCTCAGCTGCCACGACGGCGCGATCGCACCGGCGGTCAGCTTGCCCGAACACGCTCAGATCATCAGCCAGATCGGCCGATCCGTCAGCGCGACCGGCGGCGGGTTCCGCTTCCCCATGGGAAGCCATCCGGTCGGCGTTCGCTATAACCCCGCCAACCCCCGGCTCGTCAACCAGCCGGGCTTTCGGGCAGGTCTCGAAATGTCCTTGCCGGACGGCCGGGTCGAGTGCGTCAGCTGCCACAACCCGCACGGCACCTCAGGCCACAAACACCTGCTGGTCGTCTCGGATCGCCGCAGCCAACTGTGCCTGAGCTGTCATCGAATTTGACCCAACCACAGACCCGGGTGCCAAAATGCCGGTCCAGAAAAATAGCCAGCCGTCGCACCACTCGCACAACCGAGCGCCTGTTCGTACAGGCGCCGCCTTGGCAACAATCCTGAGCACAACGATCATGTTCGGCTGCCGCGCCGGGCACCCCACGACCGGCCAGCCCGCTGCGGCAAAGCCAGGCCCCGTCGTGCTTTATCCGGCGCCACCGGCAGCGACCCGGGTTATCGCCATGCCTGCCCTCACAGGCGCCGGTCAGCCGCCGACCCCTCCGGGCAAGGTCGTCCAGGCTATAACCGGCCAGGGCCCCGAGCCGGTCCAAAACTCCCAGCTGATCCGCCCGCTGTCTCTCGCCGTCCGCGCAGGACACCTCCTGGTTTGCGACATCGCCCGCCGCGGACTCATCGAGGTCGACCCGGTCGCAAATACCTCCAGGATGATCCAGATCCAGGATGCCGGCCCGATCAACCCCGTCGCAGTGGCAGCCGACAAACACGGCAATGCCTACATCGCCGACGCCGCCGGGGGCCGCATCCTTCAGATCAGTCCTGCAAATGCCCTCCTGAAAACCTGCAGCACTGGCGAGCAATCCTTCGTCCCGATCGATCTGGCCGTAACCGCCGATCGCCTTTACGCGGTAGACCGGGCGAGCCGCCAGGTCGTGTATTTCGACCTCCCCAACGGCAAATACGCCGGCCCCTTCCCGAAAGAAACATCCGAGCACGGCACCTTCCCCGTTGCCGTAAGTCTCGATCCCGCCGGCCACATATATATAGTGGATATGGTCACCAGCCACGTTCGCGTCTACGACCGCGCCGGCACCCGGATCCGCGAGTTCGGCCGGCCCGGCAACCGCCCCGGCCTGCTCGCCCAGCCGCGCTCCGTCGCCCTCGGCTCCGACGGCACGACCTACGTCACCGATATCGCCACCCAGCTCGTCCAGATGTTCAACGCCTCCGGCAAACCATTGATGTACTTCGGCGGCCCCGACCATTCTCTCGGCCGGATGAACATGCCCGCCAAGATCGTCACCGACCGATCCCTTTTGTCCGTTTTCCAGCCGCGGATGCCGCGAGGCTTCCAGCCGCAATACATGATCTTCGTCGCCAACCAGACCGGCCCCGGCCGCATCGGGGTCTACGCCTTTGGTGAAATGTCAGCCGGGGAGACGCCAGCGCCGTGAGACCAATCCCAAACAGGCCCCAGGAGCCATCTCCGGCCGGCCACCGACACCGCCGGACCTGGACCTCCTCACATTCGGTAACTCTGATCGTCTGCGGCACGCTCCTGACCGCGCTGCCCTTCGTCGGCGTCCTCACGGCCGTCGCCCAGCAGTCCGCGCCCGGCAAGGCTATCAACCCGCACTGGCGGTCCGACGCCTGCGACGCCTGCCACGTCATGAAGGATGACCAGCCGCAGCCCCTGGAATTCGCCAAGGCCGAGCAGATCTGCCTCGATTGCCACAACGGCGTCCGCGCCAATGCCGAGGCCCATCCCGTCGGCCGGCCCCTTGAGGGCGACCAGTTCCGCAACCCCGGCTGGCCCCTCCTCGACGGCAAGGTCGTCTGCATGACCTGTCACAACATCAACCTGACAACCGGCCATACCGACGCCCAGCGCAAACCCTCCGACTTCCTCCGGCCGGGCCAGGGACAGGGCCCCGACGCCTTCTGCGCTTCATGCCACAAGCCCGTCAACTACAACCGCGTCAATCCGCATCGCATGATGACCCCCGAAGGCCAGATCGTCCCGGCCGACTGCCTCCTGTGCCATACCGCAGTACCGAATCCCAATCAGCTCCACCTGGACCGGCCACCCCGATCTGCGGGCCCCCGTCATGGAGCTCTGCCGCAGCTGCCACTTCTACCACGTCGATTTCTTCAAGCCCGGCCACATCGGCCACGTGGTGCCCCCGAAGATCCTCGCCTTCATGCGCGCCAAGGAAATCGTCGGCCCCGGCAAAGAACCGAGTCGCCAGCTCGTCGCCAGACTCCAGGCCGAAGGCGCCAAGCCGAAGGACTGGCCGCTCGGCCCGGACAACACCCTCATCTGCACGACCTGCCACAATCCGCACCAGAAGGGCGTCTTCCCGCCCAATAGCGCGCTGGCCATAAACGCCATGCAGATCCAGGGGCGTCGGGTCGTCTCAAAGATCAAAGTGCCGCAGATGTGCCTGCGGTGTCACAGGCTTTAGAGGTTCCGCATGCACAGGTTGTCAGACGGATTTGTAATGAAAACAAACGGATCAATCCCCCGGGACATGGTCTCCAGACCCAACCCGGAAAGTCTCACGGAACGGGTGCCACTGTCAGCTTGCCTGCCAGTGCACGGCGTTGACGCCGCTTCTGGCGGCACCTCCCGTTCACGCCGGCTGCCTTGCCTGAGTCTGATCGCCCTGGCAGTAATGGCCGTGCTGTCCATCACCGTCCCCGCCGCCGCCCAGGACCCCGAAGGCTGCCTTACCTGCCACCGCTACCAGGGCCTCGCCTGGGTCGACCCCAAGACGAAACTCGTCAACATGTTCTATGTTGACCCCAACTATTACGAAAGAGCCCTCGGCCCCCACTCCCGGCTGCTCTGCTCCCAGTGTCACCCGCGGGCCGAGGTCGAGGTCGTCCCGCATGAAAAAGTCACCCCGGTTAACTGCAGCCAGGCATGTCACGTCATCGGCGCCGAAGGCCTGGAGATTACCTTCTCACACGACCGCATCGCCGGCATGCTCGAAGACTCCGTCCACAACAAGGACATCCTTCAGACTACCAACACGTTACTCGGCAGTCCGTTGCAGCCGAACCAGTCCCGATGCCTGCTGTGCCACGACGAGCCGCGTTTCCGCAGGGGCATCGCCTCCTGGATCGAGCAGACCGCCCCGGTCGATCGCTGCAACGTCTGTCATAACGAGACCCTGCCGGTAAACACCACGTATTTCTACTGGCACGTCTTCGCCCGCAGCCGGCCGGCTCACAGCCACCCCGAAACCGTCCGCATCTGCGGTGTCTGCCACCACAATGCCGCCATCAACGAGCACTTTAAACTGCCCGATACGATCTCCAGCTACCTGTTCAGCTTCCACGGCAAAGCCATGATGCTCGGCAGTGACAAGACCGCCGCCTGCCTCAACTGCCACGTCGGCAAGATGCAGAACGTCCATGTGATGAAGTCGGCTACCGATCCGAACTCCCCGATCTACCCCACCCACCTCGCCGACACGTGTCGCAGCCCCGCCTGCCATGCCCTCGCTGGCGCCAACGTCTCCAACGCCGCCGTCCACCTGCAACTGTCCGGCGGCTTCGGCATCGAATACATCGTCGCCCTCATCTTCATCGGGATGATCGTCTTCACCTTCGGCCCCTCGCTGATGCTCTCCGCGCTTGAAATGCTCCACATCGGCATCGGCCGGGAAGATCCGAGCACCCACACGCGCCTCGTAACCGTCGAACACATGCTCGACAACCCTCGCGGCCGAAACCTGCTCAGCCGGTTCAACCTGCACCAGCGGTTCCAGCACTGGACCCTCGTCGCCCTGTTCGCCACGCTGGTCGTCACCGGCTTCCCGCTGAAGTTCGCCGACCGCCCTTGGGCCGCCGATATCATCGGCCTCATCGGCAGCGTCGACATCGCCCGCCGCGTGCACCGGATCGCCGGCCTGCTGCTGATCTTCGGCCTGCTCTATCACCTGCTCTACGTCGGCACCCGGATCTTCCGCAAGGCCCGTCGCGAGGGCGTCAGCCCCTTCAAGGCGCTCGCCACCATGCCGCTGGCCGTCACGCCATACGACATGGGCGAGATGACCCACCTGGTCCTGTACCTGCTGGGCATCCGAAAGACTCGCCCCTTGCAGGGCCGTTTCAGTATGCCGGAAAAGTTTGAATACTTCGGTGTCTTCTGGGGTACCGTCCTGCTCGGCGTGACAGGCCTGCTCATGTGGCACAGCGACTGGACGACCCGCTACATGTCCGGCCGCATCCTGACGCTCGCGTTCCTCATCCACGGCTTCGAGGCCTTCCTCGCACTGCTGCACGTTGGCGTCGTCCACATGGTCAGCGTCATCTTCTCACCAGCCGTGCTGCCGGCCTCACCCGCCATGTTCAACGGACTCAGCCCCGCGGAGGAACTCGCCGAGCAACACCCGGCCTGGGTTGATCAAGCCAAAAAGGAGCTCGAGGCCGAATCTGGCCCGACAGGAGGCCAGTCATGAGTGAATCAGTATCCCCAATCAGAGCCATCGGCCGGATCGGCAAGCGCATCTACGCCTTCATCCTTGTCGCCATCCTGCTGTACGTCTTCTACCTGGCGGTTACCTACCTCATCAACATGGTCTTCTACCCGACGCCGGTCCCCTCGCGGTTGGTAGAAACTCCAGGCCGCGTCACCGCCGCCGACCTCCGCCGCAGCAACGTCCCCGGCGTAACCGAGCCGACGGCCCGAGCCCCCTTCGCCCACTTCCACCAGATCAGCCAGTGGCTCGACGTCGACCACCGTAACGGCTGCACGCTTTCGGGCTGCCACGACCCTCTGCCTCACAGCAAGGTCGTTTATGTCCGCTCCTTCACCAACTTCCATGCGACCTTCCTGGCATGCCAGATGTGCCACGAGCCGCCCAAGGAGCGCCCGATCCCCGCCGCCTGGGTCAGCATCCAGACCGGCCGGAAGAGTGGCCCGCCGCCACTGGTCCGCCTCTCGCGCTTCCTGCACACGCAACGCCAGCAGATCGAGAACGATCCGGGCACAGCCAGCCCGACCCTCGTCTCACTGCTGCAGGAGATTGTCGTGATCAATAACGATCCCCTGCTGCGCTATCTCCAGCTGGAGATCGCCACCGCCGAACCGGGCAGTCCCGTCTGGCGGGACGCCGTCAGCAAACTCGCCGCTGAGGTCCCGCTGGAGTCGCGCGGCCAGTACGGCGCCAAGATCGCCCCTGCAAGCGTCGCCTCGGATTACTTGAACATCTACGAGCGAGCCCGGCAGCAGGCCAAACCCTATTTCGCCGCCGCCCCGGACTCTCCCGAGCGCAAGCGGATCCTCGACGAGATCCACGCCAACGTGCTGCCCAAGCCCGCTCGCTGCCTGACCTGCCATGGCGGCACTCCGCAGGTGCTGGACTTTGAAGCCTTGGGGTATTCACCCGAGCGCGCCGCCTTCCTGCGAACCAATCCGGTCGCCGCCCAGGTCCAGAGCGTCCGCGAAGGCCGCACCTTCTACCTGCCGCGCCTCTCGGAGGACCAGCCATGACGCGCCGCTTCCCGAACCGTTTGCAACGAAAAAGGTTCTTCGCACGCCATTCACGATGTCATCCTGAAGCCAGGGCGCAACCCGACACTCCTCAGGTTGTCACCCTGAGGCCCAGGACGGAACGTTCCAAGACAACCGCGCGCCCGACGGGGCCGAAGGATCTCTACGCCAACGGACTACCGATCGCCAAGGCGCTGTGCACAACGTGAAGCGTATGCCAAAGCCCACAGGCCCCTCAGATAATAAGCCGGGTCTCGTTGTTAGCCCCGCGGGGGCGTCAGAAAACAGCCCAGGACGCAAGTCCTGGGTCCGCCGGAAGCAAACAACTTGTTGTGTGTCGTCGTTGTCCAAGTCCCGTCAGGAACGACAGAACGCCGCGAAACATACATCCCGTCGCCGTACCCCGATAGCAACAACCCTCGCCGCGCTATTGCTGTCTATCCTGATACTGCCCACCCTCTGCCGCGCCATAACCATCCCCGAAAACATGCGCATCCCCACCCAGGTCGTCGCCACGATCGCCGCCCCGCCGGACACCCCCATGTTCATGCCGAACGACGTCACCCTCGACGCAGCCGACCGCGTCTACGTCGCCGACGGCGTCAACAGCCGCGTCACGGTCTTCAACCCGGACGGCTCCTTCATCGGTGCGATCGTCTCCGCCGACAACATAAGACTCTCCCGGCCTCAAGGCCTCTATGTTGACGCCCAAGGCCGCCTCTGGATCACCGATACAAAACTGCACCGTGCCTTCGCCGTCGCCACCAAAGGCCCCAGCTTCCCGGAACAGGCCCCCTTGCTGATCAACCTCCAGCTGCCGACCGTCCAGCACGGAAAGACCATCGAACCCGCCGACCCGACCGACATCGTCGTCAGCCCCGACGGCCAGGTAGTCTACATCACTGATAACGACCGCGGCCGACTCATCGTCCACGACCTGACCACCAACGAGACCCGCGTCATCGGCCACCCGGGCCGCGGCCTCGGCGAATTCGAGTGGCCTTTCCAACTGACCTTAGGCCCCGATGGCTACCTCTACGTCCTCGAGGTCATCGCCGCACGCATCCAACGAATCAACACGAACGGCCGGCCCGCCGGCCGCATCAGCGGCTGGGGCATCGAAGCCGGCGACCTTTACCGTCCCAAGGGCATAGCCGTCGCCGCTGATGGCACGCTTTACGTGAGCGACTCGACGCTCCGCTGCGTCCAGGTCTTCCGCACCGACGGTACCTTCCTCGGCGTACTGACCGACCCCATCGGCAACCCCTTGCGGTTTGACCACCCGATGGGCATGGCCCTCGACTCGCACAACCGCCTCTACGTCGTCGAGATGACCGCCAATCGCGTAGCCATCATCGCCCCCGGCAAGGTCCGTCCCGCCGAAGCCGCCATAGGCGGCCCCGAAACTCAGCCGGCAGGAGGGCCCAACCGATGACCCCCCAGCACCCCCAGCACGCAGGCTGTCATCCTGAGGCCCCGGCCGGCGCAACGAAGTCCCAGGCGTCAGCCCGGGGCGTTCTCTCCGGCCAATCCTCCCACCGACGTGGTCTGGAGCGCGATCATTCCAGACACCGCATGACGAACCGTCAAGATAGCGGGTGGCATGGCCCTGCGCAGAAAAGCCATGGTCTTGGCTGCTACACCTGCATTAAAGATGCTCTAATGCTGTTCGCCCTGCTCGCACTCTTCGCCTTCCCCGGACTCGCCGCCGCCCAGCTGCCAACACCAACCACAACACCAACGGTGCCGCCAACCATAAAACCAACCTATCCGGAAGTCCCATCCTGGCTGAGCGGCGCCATGCGTGCCGGTGGCGTAACCCCCGAGGCACGCCGTGACTGCGTCACCTGCCACCTCGACTGGGATCCGGCCTTCAGCAGACCCGGCGCCGTCCTGCTCATCGAAAAGCCAACCCAGCCCGCCGTCACCCTCCCGGAAACCTGCCTGGGTTGTCACGACGGTGGAGTAGCCGACACGCGAAAACGCGTCTGGGAGGAACATGGCCACGCCGTCGGCATCGTACCGCCGCCCGATATCCAGGTGCCGGACGTACTGCCGCTCGACAATGGCCGGATCGCCTGCGTAACGTGCCATTCCGCCCACGGCGGCATGGGCCCGCAGACCATCGCCACGATCGTCTTTCTCCGCGTCCAGAACGACCACAGCCAGCTCTGCATGCTCTGCCACGAAAAGCAGTCCAAGGGCCCGACCGCCGGCATGCACTACCTCGGCAAGATGGACAAGCCCGTGCCCGAGCAGATCCTTACCGCAGGCGGTAAGCCCGGCACTCCCGAGTTCAACGTCACCTGCCAGAGCTGCCACACCGCCCACGGCGTCGAAGAGCCGCACCTGCTCGTGCTCCCGACAGCGAATAACGCATTGTGCGCCCCTTGCCACCCCAACAAGACCCCGGGCGCCTTCCGCAGCCAGGCCCAGATCCCGCACCCACAGAATCCGCCGCTGCGCACAGCCGCCCAGCACGAAGCCATCAGAAAGATGGGCACGGTCATCGGCGCCGACGACCGCCTGATCTGCCTCTCCTGCCACAAAATCCACGGCGGAATACCCGACTCCTACATCCTCGCCGCACCCCTGCGGGGCAGCAAACTCTGTCTTGGCTGCCACCCCGAGGTCGAAAGCACCATCGTCGGTTCTCCCCACGACCTGCGCAAGACCGCGCCGGACTCGCATAACCTCCGCGACCAGACCCCCGCCGTCAGCGGCCCCTGCGGCGCCTGCCACGGGTTCCACTCCTTCGCCCGTCAGCCCGATCCCGGCCCCGGCGACCCGACCGGTCTCTGCGCAACCTGCCATCAGCCCGATGGCGTAGCCGCCGAGAAGACCGGCCTGCCGTTCAGCCATCCGCCGTCCCTGACCGCCGCCGACATCAAGGGCACGCCCGGCCTGCCGCTCTATCCGCCGTACGGAAAGGACAGGCCCCGCATGGTCGCCTGCCTCACCTGCCACCAGCCGCACAAGATCGGCAAAGGCAGCTTCCTCGCGAACAGAAGGACGCCCTCTGCTCCAACTGCCATGCCCAGCAGGCCGCCAACCTGCCTGCGATGCACGATTTCTCGGAAAATCCGGATCTCAAAAACGGCCGCGGCCAGAACGTAGAACAGGCTGGCCGTTGCGGCTTCTGCCACGCCGTGCACGACGCGATCGGCCCGATGATGTGGGTCGCCCAGAAGCAGGCCCCGGTTAGTGGCAACGAGTTGTGCACCCTCTGCCATCGCGAAAACGGGTTCGACAAGGCACGGCCGGTTACTCGATTCGTCCATCCGACCGGTCCCGACGCCCCTGGCGACCGGGCGACGATTCCGGCGAATCTGCCGTTGTTCGATCCGCAGGGCCACGTCGCGAAGATGGGTTCGGTCGCCTGCGGTTCCTGCCACGACCCGCACGCCGGCAAGCAGACGCCGCCCAATATGCTGCGAGCCGGCCTCTCGCCGACCGGCCTTTGCGTCCAGTGTCACACGGCAGAAGCCGGCGTAGCCGAAGGCCCGCACGATTCCGGTACCGACCCCCAGGCCTGGCCCAAGGACAGTCAGGATCACGCCCTCTGCATGGCGTGTCATACGTCGCACAGCGATGATCCGGCCAGGGGGCTTTGGCGAGTGGCGCCGTTGGCGCCGGCGCCAGATTCTGACGATGCCGTGTGTCTCGGCTGCCATCCGAAACAAAATTGGGCGCCGCCGACGGGCGAGGCGAAATTGTCGCAACTCATGCACCCACGGTTACTTACCGGCATGGCCGAGGTACCGTCGCTGCCGCTGGCGCAGCCGACCGCCGAAAAAGGGCAAACGCCGCGCCAGGCGCCCGCGCCTGCCGGCGGCGCCGCCGCGCCCGCGGCCGCCCTCCAATGCCGCACCTGCCACAACCCGCATTCCAACCGCGCCGCCTGGCACCTGCTCCGCGAGACGCGGACAGATCAGCCGGCGGGCGTATGCTACCAGTGCCATCAGAACGCTGCCCCGCTCGATCAGAGCATGCATGCCCCGTGGGTTTCGCCTATGCTCAGTTCCAAGACGCAGGTGTGCGGGCCGTGCCATGCCGTGCACAAAGTCGAAGGCAGCAAGCGCGACTTCCTGTGGGCCGCCGGCCAGAGCCCGCTCGGCGCCGACCAGGCCTGCGCACCAGTGCCTGTCCTGCCACGGTCCTTCGGGTCCGGCGGAGTCGGTTTTCATCGTGACTCACCCGGACGTGCTGATGTCGTGGCTCCTGGAGTTCAAGACGCTCAACGGCGTACCGCTCGGCCAGATCACCTCCGACGGGCGGATCAGCTGCATTACCTGTCACCTGCCGCACGGTCGGCAGACCGTGATCGCCCCCGGCGCGTTGGGGCATCCGTCCGTGGCGGCCCTGAGTGCAACCAAGCCGATGCTCCGGCCGAACGTTGCGGCGGAGACTCTGCTCGACCTGCCACGGGTTCAACGGGGCGCGGCTGTACCTGTATTTCCACAAGCCGAAGTTGCGGCCGCTGCCTTTCCCGGTCGTGCCGCCGGCCCCGCCCGCGGTTCCGCCTGTCGGGGGTGCGGCAGCGCCGCGTTAGAGGGTGCCTGCTGAAGACATCGCGCGGTGCTGGCGTTAGAGTGAACGCTGCCCGCGAGCGGGCAGGCTAAATGAGGTCGCGAGATCCATTCCCGCGCGTTACACCTGAGTTGGCGATGTACCTGGGACCGAGCCTTTGAACGATGTACCTGTACTCGATCTTGCGGACGTGACCTGGCATGCGGACGGCCGGGTTATCCTCGATGCGATCAGCTGGCGTGTGGGCCGGGGGGAGCACTGGGTTATTCTTGGTCCCAACGGGGCCGGCAAGACGACGCTGCTGAAGCTGGCTTGCGGCTATATCTGGCCCAACGGCGGCGGGCGGATTCTGCGGAACGGGGAGGAACTCGTCGACCTGCGCGATCCTGCGCCGCAGTGTCGGCTGGGTGAGCAACACGCTGAGCATACAGATCCCGCGCGATGAGCGCGTCATTCATACGGTCCTGTCAGGCGAGTTCGCCCAGGTCGGATTCATCGACTGGGAGCCGGTGACGGAAGACGACTACGGCCGGGCCCGACTCCATCTCGACGAACTCGCCTGCCTGCATCTGGCGGATCGGCAGTTCGGCACTCTTTCGCAGGGCGAGCAGCAGAAGGTGCTCATCGCGCGAGCCCGGATGACGCGGCCTATGCTGATCATCCTCGATGAGCCCTGCGCCGGGATGGACCCGGGGGCCCGGGAGCGGTTCCTCGCGTCGATCCAGGAGCTGGCGACGCGTCAAACCGGGCTGAGCCTGGTTTTTGTGACCCATCATATCGAGGAGATCATGCCCGCCTTCACGAGAACGCTGGTCCTCAAGGCGGGTAAGGTCGTCCGCCAGGGCGATACGCGGACGGTGCTGCAGCCGGCCCTGCTGCAGGAGATCTATGGCGCGGTGATGGACATCGAGCAATGCCAGGGGCGGTATTGGCCCATGTGCCGCCAGGGCAATCGGATGTAGGGAAAAACCATGGCCCTGCTATGTAGAAGGCTGTCAAGAGCGTCACTGTCGCCAGGATCAGGCCAACACCGATTCCGTGCAACCTGCTATTCGGTCGTCCACCTATGCTAGCCGGCGGAGATCATTATACGAGTACGCCAGGGACCGAGCATTCTGCAACTCGGGTTTTGCTCCCAAGGGCCAAGCGGTCGGGTCCCTCAGAATCGGCAACGGATCGTGCGTGCCCGTCCAGTCATCTCAGGCCGCCAGGGCCTTGTGCCACATCGTGATGCCCAGATCACGCATCAGCGCCACGATGCCTTTCTTCTTGTGCTTGGGATTCTTTTGGGCGATTCGATCATACTTGGCCCGCGACTGCTCATCCGTCCGTACCCGCACCCAGACCGCCTGGCACAACGCCATCCGCACGCGGGCCGGCCCTTCCCGGGTGATGTGCCCCTTGCGGTCGTCCGCTTCCCCGCTCTCCAGGCTCTTGGGCGTTAGCCCCAGGAACGAGCCCACCTGGTAGCGGTTGGCAAAACGACGCAGGTCGCCCATCTCGCTCAGGAACACCATCGCCGTCAGGATGCCCACTCCCTTGAGGCCTTCGACCAAGGTCGCCACCCGTCGGGCGTAGCGATCGGTTCGACTCAACGCCTCCACCTGCCTGGACACCACGGCGATCTCGGTATCCAACGATTCCAACTGCCGTAGCAGGCTCGCCAGGGCCAGGCCGGCTCCCGAGGGCAGCCCGCTTTTGGCCTGATGGTCCAACCAGAGTCGGTAATCACCCGTCCAGGTCTTCATCGGGGAGCGGGCCGCATTGTTGCGTTTGAGCAGGCAACGGATCTGGATCTTGCAGCGAGTCCGTTTGGCGGCCAGTCCCAGCCGCATGCGGACCACCTCCCGATCGTCCCGCGTCTGGCGGTCGGGGATCCAGACGTCCGGCAAGGAATTGCCTGCCAGCAGCCAGGCCCGCAGCAGGCCCAGAATCCGTTCGGCGTCGCGTTCGTCGGTCTTGCGATGGACCTGCTTGACCGACCGTTCGATGAGGGTCGGGGCCAGTACGTGGCATTCGATCCCGGCGGCCTGCAGTTCATCATAGAGGCAAAAGCCCAACCCCGAGGCCTCATACGCAAAGATCATGCGAGGGCTTCCAGCTGCGGCCGCCCGCCGCTTGAGGTCGGCGATCATGGCGACCCGGCCCGCCGGATCGTTGGACCAACTCTGCTTGACGGATGGTTCACGTCCCACCGCAATCTTGAGCAGCATGTTACGGTCGTGCAAATCGCATCCGATCAGGATACACTTTTCCATGGCCAGCCTCCTGTAAGGGAAAAGGGAAACCGCACGCTTCCAACCATTGTGCGTTTGCCTTATCCTGGCAGGGACTGGCCTCTTTTTCTACATGGTATCTGCAACGGCGCAGGGCCATGCCACCCGAGCCATGTCAGGGCCGGTATTGGCCCATGTGTCGGCTGGGGGCAATCGGATGTAGGGAAGAATCATGGTCCTGCAACAGCGCAGGACCATGCCACTCTGTACAGCCGGTGATACACGGCGATAATGCACCCCACGGGAAGACCCAGGATAGGCCAGGAATTGCGGGCCAGGGGGCGAGCCCGGTGCCGCAGGTGGAGGAGACGTTACTCATGGCAGTGGCAGTTGAACCGGTCAAGAAGTCGGACGTGTGGACCCTCGAAAACGGCGACGTCGCCATCGGCGTGCAGAAAGCCACCGGCTGGATCCGCTCGGCCACGTGGAAGGCAACAGGGCTGGACCTGTTCAAGCAGGTCCGCGGCAACATCGCCGGCTATATCGGCGGGCTCCGCGTCTATGACGAACTGGACCGCGTGTGGTACAGCGACCTGGATACGCCGTGCAAGGTCGAAGATGCCAAGAAACGCGGCCAGACCGTTACCCTGATCAAGAAATTCAAGAACGCTCCGTTCACTCTGACCCTGACGCTCAAGATGGACGACGAGTGTCTGACCTGGCAGGTCGAGGCGGTCAAGAAGAATCGCAAGGTGGCGGACCGGTCGCTGCGCGTTCACTTCCTGCTGCCGCTGATCGCCGGGTGGGACGTCTGGGCGCCTTGCCTGGTCGGCGAGCGGACCTTCGACGGGATGACGCCCTTCGAGCACACGCATGTTCAGATCCCGTACTGCAGCGACCAGGAAGTCATCCTGCCGATGTGCAGTCACTACAATCGGCAGGTTGGCGTCGGTTACTCGATGGTGGAACCGATCGAGGCGAATGTGCCGGCGTGCAAGTTTGCGTTCGCCAACGCGGACAAGTGCTTTACCTGGGGTTCGATGCACAAGGACCCGCGCGACGTGCCCGTCCTGGAGACGGTGAACTACTACATCGGCCTGGTGGGCAATCGGCCGATGAGCACGAAGGTGCACGTCTTCTTCCACGAAGGGGACTGGCGACCGGGTCTGGGCAGGGTCTACACGCGTTGGCAGGAGTTTTTCGATCCGTGGAACGATGCAATCTATGAGCGCGAAGGGGTGTTCCGCTGCGGCGGCATCCATGACGCCGACGAGGCGGACAAGTGGGTGCGGATGGGCCTCAAGACGCTGGAGGTCCACGGCCATTTCCAGGATTACTGCGACTACTTCCAGGACGGCAAGGAAGAGTGGATCAGCAACGGGGCGAAGGAGACGCTTCGTCATCTCTGGACCCGCCAGATGCAGGAAGAGGCGACCAAGGCCGGTAAGACCTTCGACACGAAGCGCTGCGAGGGCATCCCCGAGCGACTCGATGAATTCTGTAAGACACACACGCCGCAGGAGATCGCCGATACACTCGGCTGGCCGGTCCACCGCGTTCACCATACGCGTGAGACGATCAAGAAGAAGCTGCAGATTCTGACGGACGCCGGCATCGCCTGTCACTGGTACTTCAACTATACCGACGGGTACCGGCCGCGCGTCGAGGCTGCATGGCCCGACAGCATCAGCAAGGACGAGGACGGCAACATGATTCCGTCGGGCTGGTACATGTGCCACAACATGAATGCCGATCCCCGCTGGTCGTTCGGACAGTTCACGTATGAATCGGCCCGCAAGATCTTCGAAACCTATCCGATGCTCAAGGGATTCTTCCTGGACTGCTTTCGCCATTTCGAGATCGATTTCGCCCACGACGACGGCGTAACGGTTGTCAACGGCAAGGCGGCTTACAGCATGAACCGCTCCTATGATGACATCGAGAAGATCATCAAGGAAGACATCATGCGGCCCCGCAATCTCACGAGCTTCGCCAACAAGCCGCAGTCGATCCGGTCGATGCGATACAGCGACGGCCAGTTGCTCGAAGGCAACGGCGACAAGTACGAGGAGAAGTTTTTCTGGGCGTGCATTGCCAAGCCGATGTTCTTCATGTGGACGCACGGCGCGGCGTCACTTGATGAAAACCTGCGGCGGTCGGCCTGGCACGGCTGTTATCCGCGCGAGGCAGATCCGACCGAGGAGAACATCGCCCTGTACCAGAAGTACCTGCCGCTCTATGCCCAATTCAGCCGGCGGGTGCTGTGTTTCGAGCCCGATCCGATCCGCCCGCCGGAAGGCAGCCGGGCGAAGCTGTTCACCGTGGCGGATGGTTACGTGGCCAGCGTGGTCAACCTTTCGGTCGATGCGGGCGACGAGGTGAGATGGGGCAAGCGGCCGACGGCGCATCTTCGCGTTGCGCGGGGGCACGATGTTACCCGGGTCGGGATGATGCTGCCGGGCGACAAGGACTACCGGGATGTAGCGTTCAAGTTTGACGGCACGTTCATCCGCGTGCCGATGGAAGGGTATACCAACTGCGCGGTGGTCAAGTTGTTCGTTACGAAGAAGACGGGCAAATCGATCGGCAAGCAGACCTTCGCCAGCAACCCGCGGGTCTGCGGCGACCCGGATACTTCGTTCGAGGATATCTCGGACCGCTGAGACACACTGCATAGAACCACATAAGGCGCAGAAGACACGTAGATATAAACTGCAACGGCCAGAGAAACCACATAAGGCGCAAAAGGCGCATAAACATCAACTGCAACGGCCAGAGAAACCGCATAAGGCGAAAAGGCGCATAAACATCAACTGCAACGGCCAGAGAAACCACATAAGGCGCAAAAGGCGCATAAACATCAACTGCAACGGCAAAGAGAAACCGCATAAGGCGCAGATAGGCGCATAAATAGCGACCACTGACAGACGCGAGCATGGGTCCTGCGGCCTGTGCTCGCGTTGCCTTTCTTAGCGACTGTTGGCTGCCTTGAGCCAATCTTCGAGGTTCTTCGCGAGAATCATGGGGCTGCGCTTTTCGAGGATGTGGTTCATGATCTCGGCGGGAACCTGCATGTTGATCATCGCCTTGCGGATGCGCTCCCAGAGCTGGTCCTGCTTCTTCTTGCTTTCCGCCAGATAGAGCTCGCCCACCAGCTCCTGCAACTTCGTCAGCATGATCGTGTCGAAGTGCTCATAGTAGCGGTCGATGATCTTCTTCTGGGCTTTGGAGTATTCCTGTTTGGCCATGGCTCCCTGCGCTTCCGATATATCTGGTAGAGTGTTCTTGACTGCCTGTTGAGTACGCGTCGTCGAAGGCCTTGCCTGTATCCGGCTGACCAAGACCCTGTGCGGCCTGCCGTCAGTTGACGCACTGATCCCGCGTTCGGCAGGTCCAGGATATTCCTCGACGGCGCGATTCTACCGGCGGGTTACGCGGGCGAGCAACCCTCACCGCAAGCAAGGGGACGCAGGGAAGGGATTCGGCTGTAACGGAGGTCCGGTCGGGGCAAAGCCCCTGAATGTCTGTCGAGCAGAAGATCCTCCGCCTCACTCGGGATGACAACTCAAGAACGGTCGGCCCGAGGAAATGCGCTACATGCCTTGTCTCATGCATCCGTGTGAGGAACCTATTGCATCATTTGCCTGCGAGTATAGGTACCGAGGATGGCCAGGGCTGTCAGCATGGCCATGGCTGTCCCCGGCTCGGGGACCGACACGATTGTGGGCGTGTTAACGAAAGACTCGCTGCCACCACAGGGAAAACCCTGCACGTGAAGGCCGATGCGCAGGTGGCCGCTCAGCAGTTCGGTCTGCACATCCTCAAATGTCTTCCCGCGGTCCAAGCCGAACAGGACAGATACCCAATCCTGGCCGGGCGGCTGGCTGTTGGCCACGCCCCAGTGCGGCGCGGGGTTGTCGGCTGTAACGCGGAAGGCTGTGTCGAACGAGGGCGAGATGGCATTGCCACCCGGAAGGGAGTGGGGGCTGCCGCCTTCATGAAAGGACACGCCCGCCGAGTCCAGGATCGCGTCGATATCGTGCAACGGTCCATTCTCGAAGTAGATCTGCGTGATCACACATGGGTCCGTTCCCGTATTGAAGAAGGTGAACTGCGCCTGGTCCGTCCCGAGCGAGGACACGTCCATCGTGAGTTGCTGCTGCCCGGTGGCGACATCCTGGGCGTCATTGTTGGTGATGCCCTGGAATCCCACAACGAAGGCGAAACCGGCAGCAGGAAAGGCACACACGGCCAGCAAGGCCAGTCCATGCCTGGCAAAGCGAAAAGAGGTACTCATCCTGGCGTTCTCCTGTATTTCGGCGATAGAGCAGCGGGACTCTTTGCTGCGTCAGGCGGGGCTCGAATGAGGAACCGTGACTGTCCTGCCCCGGCCTGGATCGTGCCCCGTCCCCCTTGTTCCATAGTATTTGGATGTTCCGAAAGCAAAAGGCTTGCCCATGCTCCTACAGAAATGAGATGATGACGGCGGGATTATCGGATACAGGACTGCGGACAGGTCCGACGGTTACGAATGTGCGTCATATCGTGGTGGCACCTCTGGAGGCTGACTGCGCCATGCGGGCATACTTGGCGAGCACCCCGCTGTCGACCCGAGGTTTTGGGGCTACCCAGGCGGCTTTTCTGCGGCCCATCTCGGCGTCCGATATGTCCACCGACAGCAATCGAGCATCGGCATCAATGGTGACCATATCGCCGTCCTGCAGCAGGGCGATAGGACCGCCTACCCACGCCTCCGGGGCCACGTGCCCCACTACCAGGCCGTGTGTTCCCCCGGAGAACCTGCCATCGGTCACGAGACCAACCGTCTCACCCAAGCCCTGGCCCACCAGCGCAGCGGTCACAGCCAGCATCTCCCGCATGCCCGGCCCTCCGACCGGCCCTTCGCCTCGAATGACAACGATCTGGCCGGGGCGGACCGCACCGCCTGCGATCGCCTCGAACGATGCCTCCTCGCCCTCGAAGACACGTGCGGGTCCGGTGATCCGCCGCTGGTGCAGGCCGGCAATCTTGGCCACGGCTCCTTCGGGGGCCAGGTTGCCCCGCAGGATGACGATGTGGCCGGTCTCGTGCATCGGATCCTCGAAGGGCTTAATGACGCTCTGCGGCTGACTGAAGATGCTCGGCGTTTTCGCCAGGTTCTCCGCCAGCGTTTTGCCTGTGCATGTCAGGCAATCACCGTGCAACAGCCTGCGGTCGAGCAACGCCCGCATCACCGCCGGCGTGCCGCCCACGCGATGGAGGTCGTACATGACGTATTGGCCGCCCGGCTTGAGGTCGGCCAGATAGGGCACCGTTCGTCCGATGCGGTCGAAATCCTCCAGTGTCCAGGCCACCTGTGCCTCGCGAGCGATGGCCAGCAGGTGCAGCACAGCGTTCGTCGAACCGCCCAGCGCCGTTACGAGCGTATAGGCGTTCTCGATGCTCCGGCGTGTGATGAGGTCGCGGGGCCGAATGTTCCTTTCGACGAGGCTCATCAGCGCTTCGCCCGCCAGGAATGACTCGCGCTCCTTGCTTGCCGACACGGCCGGATAACTCGCGTCATAGGGAAGGGAAAGGCCCATCGCTTCGATGGCCGACGCCATCGTATTGGCCGTATACATCCCGCCGCAGGCCCCAGGGCCCGGGCAGGCGTGACATTCTATGTCATGCACCTTCGATTCGCTGATGATATTCGCCTGGTACCCACCGACCGCCTCGAAGACCGAGACGATGTCGATCTGCTCTCCTTCGGCGCTGATGCCGGGCATGATACTGCCGCCATAGACGAATATGCTCGGGATGTTCAGCCGGGCCATCGCCATGACGCAACCGGGGATGTTCTTGTCGCATCCGCCGAAGGCAAGCAGTCCGTCGTGGTTCATCCCGCCGGCAACGACCTCGACGCTGTCGGCGATGACCTCGCGCGATACGAGGCTGTAACGCATGCCGGCGTGCCCCATCATGATTCCGTCGCTGGCTGTCGGTGCGCCGAATATCTGCGGCACGCCGCCGGCTGCCCGCACTCCCTCGCAGCCCTTGCGCCAGGCGATCGAGATGGGCGTTGCAGGGCGTGATATCGCTGAACAGCGAGGCCACGCCTACCATGGGCCGGTGAAAGTCATCATCGAGGAATCCCACCGCCCGCAGCATCGCACGGTTGGGGGCCCGGCTGATGCCTTCGGTTGTCAGTCTGCTTCGGCGCATGTTCTGCTCCTGAACTACATCGCAGTGTATTGTAGTGCGCGGGCCGGGGCCGGTCAGCCATGTTGTCTCGCTTGCGGGTCTTTTGGAGTCGGGGCTTTAGTCGGCCGGAAGTAGAGGCAGAGGATTCCTTCTCCATGCGGAGGGCCGGACCTTCAATGGGATTGCACTAATGCGACCGGGCGATTCAGTCGCCCCATACAGGACTCATCAGCAACGAACAGGAAGACAGGAGCAGGGGTGACTTTCATTCGGACCACTGAAGTGCCGGGCTAGGAGACTGTCCGAGTAACAGTTGACAGACATGTTATAATGGGTGGGTCAGGCAAGGGATAAGTCTTTCCGATCGAGGCTCAAGGATGAGTAAGACCTACCGCCCCTGGAATCCGGATCAAAGTTGGCTATTGCCGCCGTCGCCGCGAGAGTGGCTGCCGGAAAACGACCTTGTCTTTTTCGTGCTCGACGTGGTCAAGGAACTGGATCTGTCGGCCATTTTCGGCAAGTACGAGCGAGAGCAGCGCGGCTATCCGCCGTACCACCCGCGGATGATGACCACGCTGCTGCTGTACAGTTACACGCAGGGCGTATTCAGTTCGCGACGAATCATGCAGCGGTGTCAGCGAGATGCGGCCTGGCGGGTGATCGTGCAGGAGGATGTGCCGGACTTCCGGACGATCAGCGACTTTCGCAAGCAGCACCTGACAGAACTGGAAGGGCTGTTCGTACAGGTGCTGCGACTGTGCCAGCAGGCGGGGCTGGTGAAGTTGGGTCACGTGGCATTGGATGGCACGAAGATCCGGGCGAATGCCTCGCGACACAAGGCGATGAGTTACGGAAGGATGAAAGAGGAAGAGGTCCGGTTGCGCAAGGAGATCCGTCAGTTGCTGTCGCAGGCCAAATCTGCGGATGAGGCGGAAGATCGGGCCTACGGCGTGGATCGTCGCGGGGACGAACTGCCGGAGGCCCTGGCCCGGCGGCAGAGCCGCCTGGCGAAGATCCGGGAGGCGCGAGCGCTGGAAGCACAGGCCAAGGCTGCCGCCGAAGAGGAATGCAAGCGTCAGGAAGAAGAGCCTGACAAGCCAGGCGACAAGCCCAAGGGTGGCCGTCGGAGCAAGCCGGAAAAGGCGGTACCGCCCGCGAAGGCCCAGTACAACTTCACGGATCCGACGACGAAAATCATGAAGGTCAGCAACAAGGGGTTCGACCAGTGCGGCAACGCGCAGGCGGTGGTGGATCGCCAACACCAGATCATCGTGGCGGCGGATGTGACGAACGAGGCGAACGACAAGCAACAGTTCCAGCCGATGGCCCAACAGGCTCGCACGAATGTGGGGCGAGGGCATCGGATTGGGAAGATATCTTCGGACAGCGGCTACTTCAGTGAGCAGAACGTGCAGTGGGCCGAGCGGAACCATCTGGATGCGTACATCGCCACGGGCCGGCTCAAGCATGGCGAAAGGATGCCAGCCAGTCCGCGAGGTCGGCCGCCGGCGGGGCTGACGACGAAGGAGCGGATGGCCCGCAAGTTGCGAACGAAGCGCGGGCGGGAAACGTATGCCCAGCGGAAATGGATCGTCGAACCGATCTTCGGCTGGATCAAGCGAGGGTTGGGCTTCCGGCAGTTTTTGTTGAACGGCATGGAGCGGATGCGTAGCGAGTGGCGTCTGGTCTGTATGGCCTGCAATCTGAGGAAACTATGGTCAGCCGGGTGAGACAGCCATCGGCAATCGCGTCAGACGGGCCTGCACCGGCCTGAAACGGGAGTTTCTGCCTCGCCGGCCCCGAGCGCCGGCGCAATAGCAACGAGCAAGACCGCCGAGTACCCCCCAAACCGAAAAGAGATGGGGGTTTGGGTGTTTACTCAGACGGTCTCCTAGAGCGTACGTAATCCAGGTGTAGCGTGTCCCGGATCGAACAGACGCTGCCCGCAAGCGGGCAGGCTAAATGCGGCCGGATCGCTCGGCATGATACGCTACACCTGGATTGCTCGTGCTCTACTATCAGTCATCCCTGGCGGGACATAATGCAGGCAGAGGCAACCTTTGCCGCGTGACTCATGTCACATGCCGGTGTCTGCGCGCGTACTACTCCACCGTGACACTCTTGGCCAGGTTTCTGGGCTTGTCGACGTTGCAGCCTCGGCACAGGGCTGCGTAGTAGGCCATCAGCTGCAGCGGAACGACCGTTACCAGCGGCTGCAGCGGGTCCGGGGTTTCCGGCACGAAGAAGACGTGGTCTGCGAGCCGGGTGATCTCCTGGTCGCCTTCGGTGGCCACGGCGATGATGCGTCCGCCGCGGCTGCGGACCTCTTCGATGTTGCTGATGACCTTGCCGTACTGTGCGCCGCGTGTGGCGATAAAGACGGCCGGCGTGTTTCTGCTGATCAGCGCGATGGGCCCGTGTTTCATCTCCGCCGCCGGCATGCCTTCGGCGTGGATGTAAGAGATCTCTTTGAGTTTCAGTGCGCCTTCCAGCGCGACCGGCCAATTGTAACCGCGGCCCAGGTAGAGCCAGTTTTCCTGATCGCAGTAGCATTCAGTGACCTGGCGGATCTGCTCGGCGGATTCCAGTATTCTTTCGATTCTGGCGGGGGTCTGGTCCAGTTCGCGGATGAGTGCGTCGGCTGCTGACGGCGAGAGATGCCGTTTGCGACCCAGCCAGATCGCCAACATCGTCAGCACCGCCACCTGAGCGGTGAAGGCCTTGGTGCTGGCGACACCGATTTCCGGCCCGACGTGGAGGTAGACACCGGCATCCGTTTCGCGGGCGATCGTTGAGCCGACGGCGTTGACGATGCCGAGGACAGTTGCACCGCGTTCCTTGCCCTCACGCAACGCCGCGAGGGTGTCAGCCGTCTCACCACTCTGGCTGATCGCCACGAGCGCCGTGCCGAATTCGATTACCGGGTTGCGATAGCGGAACTCGCTGGCGTATTCGGTTTCCGCCGCCATGCGTGCCAGGTCTTCAAGCAAATATTCACCGATCAGCGCGGCGTGCCACGCCGTCCCGCAGCCGGTCAGGATGATTCGTCGTGCCCGGGCGAGTTCCCTGTCAAGCCCGGCGATGCCGCCGAGGACGACCTTCGATTCGTGCATGTCGAGCCGGCCGCGCATGCAGTTGCGCAGGGCCGTCGGCTGTTCGAAGATCTCCTTTTGCATGTAGTGCTCGAACGTCCCGAGTTCGATCTGTTCGAGACTGATCTCAAGATTCTGGACTTCCTTGCTGACCTGCCGGGCGTCGAGGGTTGTCGTGTGGAGGTTCTGGCGAGTCAGGACCGCCATCTCACCGTCGGCAAGGTAGATCACCTGGCTGGTATGCTGGACGATGGCCGAGGCGTCGGAGGCGACCAGATATTCTCCCGCCCCGACACCGATGATCAGCGGGCTGCCCCGCCGGGCGACGATCATCCGGTCCGGCTCGTCGCTGCAGAGCACCGCAATCCCGTAAGTACCTTGCACCTGCAGCAGTGCGCGACGCACGGCGGCCTCGATGTCGCCGGCATAGAGGTAGCCGATCAACTGGACGAGCACCTCGCTGTCGGTCTCGCTGCCAAACGTTATGTGCTGCTCCTCAAGGTATTGGCGCAGCACGGCATAGTTTTCTATGATGCCGTTGTGGACAAGGGCGATATTGCCGGCCGCGTTGATATGCGGATGGGCATTGGTGTTCGTCGGGCTGCCGTGTGTAGCCCAACGGGTATGGGCGATGCCGATCGAGCTGGTCATGGCAGGCTGCGCGGCTGAGGCACGCTTCGAGATTGGCGATCCTGCCGGCGGCCTTGACCACCCGCAGTTTGTCCGCCTCGATGACGGCCACGCCAGCGGAATCATAGCCCCTGTACTCCAATCGCTTAAGTCCTTCCAGCAGCACCGGTCGCGCCTGCTGAAAGCCGATATATCCGACGATCCCGCACATTCGCCCGCCTCACTTTCGGTCCGACAACTGCACTACCTGTGAGTGTATCGGGTCTCGGCCGGCCCCGCTCAACCATCAAGCGGAGTGGAGCTTCTAACCACTGCACAGTATGTGTTATAGGAACCAGGACACCTGCTGTAAATACAGCATTGCCTGATTCTGTGTGAAGACCAAGGGCCTAGCGGTCACCAGGAGGACCAGAGTATCGGCGGGCGCTCCATATTCCGCATCAGGCCACCCCCCACGCGCTCGCCGCATTATGTGCACCGGCGCACGGGAGGTTCTGCCATCGGGGCGCCGCCAAGGCCGCGTCCCGTCGCCGGCCTGCAGCTGACCACGAACGGGCCGGGTTACCCGCGACTGCAACACCTCTACTGGATTGTAACGCTAACGCCGCAAGCGAACGCCGCCTGTGTACTGGCGTGCTTGACATGTACATCGGGGCTTCTAGGAATTGTAGTGGATAGTGATGCTATCGCAATCGGGTGATCAGTTCCACAAAACCGGGGTTATTCAATATCAGGAGGATCCTCCATGATCCAGAGGCACGTATCTCCGTTTCTGACGGTGGCGCTGGCCACCGGCAGTCTTCTTCTGGCCGGTCCGTGGGCCATCGCCGCAAACGGCGGGTCCGCTGATGGATCGGCTGCTCAACCTGTTGCAGTCCAGGCCACCGATGCAGAGTCCGGCTCTCAGGCAGCACAGGAGAACCTGTTTCCTGTGAAGGTCAACGACAAGTGGGGCTTTGCCAATGCCGACAACGAGGTCGTGATCGCGCCGAAGTATGACGAGGCCCGGGGATTCCATGAAGGTCTGGCGGCGGTCAAACTTCACGGCAAGTGGGGGTTTGTCAACAAGGAAGGCAAGATAGTCATCGCGCCGACCTACTGGAACGCCGAGAACTTCAGCGACGGCCTGGCGCGAGTTAAGAGTGGTTCCTGGCTGAGCGCCAAATGGGGCTATGTCAATTCCAAAGGCGAAATGGTGATCCAGCCACGCTTCCCGGATGCAGGCAGATTCAGTCAGGGTCTGGCTCCGGTGGAAGAGCACAGCCCGCGCGGCTACATCAACCAGCAGGGCGAGTTCGTCATCAAGCCGCAGTTCGAGAAGGCTGAGCCATTCCGCGAAGGACTGGCTGCGGTCAAGGTCGGTGGCGCCGGCGGTAAGTGGGGCTTTGTGAACAAGCAGGGTGAGATGGTCGTCAACCCGCAGTACGACAGCGTGGACAGCTTCAGCCAGGGGATGGCAGCGGTCAAGAAGGACGGCAAGGTCGGCTACATCAACGAGTCCGGCAAGGAAGTCATCCATCCACAGTACAGTGAAGGCAAGGACTTTCATGATGGGCTTGCCCCCGTAAAGACGGGCGGCCTGTGGTCGGCGTCATGGGGCTACATTAGCAAAGACGGCGCGATGGTCGTCAAGCCGACGTACGAATCCGCCGGCGACTTCAGTGACGGGCTGGCCCGCGTCAAGAAGGACGGGCGTTGGGGCTACATCAACCCTGAGGGGAAGGTGGTTATCCCGCTGCAATACCGCGACGCCGAGAACTTCCACAATGGGCTGGCCCGCGTCCAGGTGGCCGGGGGATTCGCCGGCATGGGCAGCGCATGGGGCTATATCAATAAGAGCGGCAAGATGGTCATTGCACCGCCGCATGACTGATAGTACGGCGACGGGGGGTACTTGCGTGCGATCTGCAGGTGCGACCTTCGAGCACTAATGTCTCGGGGGTCGCACCTGGCGACGCGCCGGCCGGCAATTACGGCTGCTGACGTTCGAACACTATGACGCGTCAGTGGGCCGTCTTCATCCGCAAGGTGGCGAGTCTGCGGCATGCAAGCCAAGCCTGCAAGCGGCATTGGCCCCTCCCTCCCCAGGTTCCGGGCGAAACCAATGGCAACAGGCAAGCCTTGACATGGCACAGCCATGCCGCACTGAGTAACAACCATCCGCCTGGAGACTCCCGTCCGACCCTAACCTGGTTCCCCTGAACCGTGCAAACAGACGTCGCAATCTGCTGTCAGCCCTGGGCGACGCCGGCAGCAGTCTAATCGTACGCGATACCCGCCGAATGTCCACTTTTCTATGACGTTGCCAAAGGGCGTCCTGAGCCGGGCGCATGTTGACACCGCCGGGCTACGCATTACTCGTACGGCCACTGACGCCGACGCATGGCAAGCACCGGGCGACGCTGCCACCGGCATTCAACCGGCCTGATCGCTTGTCTGGCATTCGGAGGTCTGTAACTCCTGGCCCGCCGTCCTCCGCACGCGCTGGTACGCGTATGAGCCCAGCAGTGAGAGCACACCGAGCCCCAGTGCGCTGAGCATGCGGTAGACCACGGCTGCGTGCGCCATGTCGCGCAGGAGAACCTTGCCCGCCGTAACAGCAAATACCACCAGCCCGAACAACCGGATGGAACGCACGTGGAATATCAATCCTGTCACGACGTAAAGCAGTGCCATCAATGCCCACAGCACGCTGAGGCCGACGCGCTCAGCATGTAACGGATCGGTGAACCTCGTCATGCCGCTGGACCGGAACCAGCGATCCAGCTCAAAGGAAAGTATGTGGATCAGGACGTAGGCGCCGACTACGGGTACGACGATTTCGACCAGTGTTCGCTCCAGCGACGTCAGCCATTCGTTTCGCCTGCCAGCCACTAGGGCCACGACAGCAACCAATGCCGCCAGGATGGCCGATGCCAGCACCGGATTGATAAAGGGATGTAACTGCAGCGAGAAGGGGCCTGTCCCTTCGGCACCGAACCGCTGGTAGTACGTGTCGTATATCAGCACTTTGCCCGTGGCAACGCCGGCCGCCAGGAGGCTGAACCACCACAGCGGCCTCAAGGCGCAGCCATACGCTGATCAGCAGGCACGCCAGCGCCGCAGCCTGCCATACGGCTGTCAGTGTGCAGGTTTCCATGTAGCTGACGCCCTGGTCGGCCGCAGCTGCGCCCGACAGGAACCAACGGTCGATCTCGAATGACAGGGTATGAATGAGAACGTAGGCCGCGAAGATCGAGAGCACACCGCGGGCGAGCTGCCGCTGATGGCTGGTCATCCACGGTGCGCGGTCGGCGGCAAGGGTCGCGGCCGCCGCTGTCGCCGCCAGAAGCAGGGCGGCCAGAAGGCCTGGATTCGCAAAGGGGAGCACGCTCAGCCACGCCGCCAGTCTCTCCATGAAGCCGGGCGCCAAGCGTTCCCGCGAATAGAAGGCAAAGAGCGGTCAAACCGCCCATTGCCAGGCTGAACCACCACAGCGGCTGGAGCATCCGCCGCCAGCTGGTCAGCATGTATGCCAGGGAGAAGCCGGCCCATACGGCGATCAGAGTCAGGAGTTCCATGTATGTCAGGCTGACCAGACCTGCGCTGGCGCCGTAATGGAACCAGCGGTCCACCTCGAATGACACCCCATGGACAACGCCATAGGCGACGAGCAGAAGAATGCCCGAGAGACATATTCGACGACCCCGATCACTGAGTTGCTCTGCCTTGCGCAGGGTCACCGCGATCGCCCATGCTGCGGCAGACAAGGCCAGTATGCAGGCAAACGTCGCGTTGCCGAACGGCCATGTATAGAACCATGTGTGCGGAATGTTGATCATGCCGCCAAGGCGCTGCGTGGTTGTGGCGACCAGAAGCCAGTAGCCTGCAGCGGCTGTCCAGATTATGGCCGACCACGCCCAGTAGGCTGGTGTGGTCCAGAAACGTGCCACCATAGCCAACAGCAGAGCGGCACCGGTCGCAGCCAAGACGGCGTAGGCAGGGCTATTGTCCGCCAGCTGGTTATGCAGCACGAGCAGCAGACCGGCGGTTGCGGCTGCGGCGATGCATTCGGCCAGGGAACCGGAGATGTGCCGCGTGGTGGCGGCGTGACGCACGAGCCATGCATTCCAGAAATACAAGACGACGAGGAGCAAGCCTGTCGGAAGCAGCAGACCGCATGTAACCGGTCCGAACACATATGGCTGGCTGTCCAAGGCGGAAGTACCGATCGATCCTTGTGCGCCCACTGCAACAAGAACGGCGGCTGCGAGCAGCGTCCTACTCATCAGCAACGGCAGGCGGAGGACGCTGGCCTTGTAACTCAGCAGGCCAAGGCCTGCGGCCACGGCGGCGACCATCATGACCCAAAGGTCGAACGATGGCGCCGAGGATGCGAGCGTTGCACCGGCGATGACGGCAGCGGCCGATGCCAGGGCTGCGCAGACTTCGCCGAGCTGTCTGTCGAGCATCCAGTCTGATTGTCTGTACCAGCATGCAAACAGCCAGGCGGAAACCGCGCCCGCAGCACAGAGGACGACAGCCAGCCAGCACCGGGCACTGAGCAGCCCTTCGGTCATGAAGGGATCCTGGAAGTATATTGCGATGTATACAATGCCCGCCAACAGCAGCAACGGCACCTTGAGTCGCAGGGCGACTGCGCGGACGTGACGCACAAGCCACGTAATGGTCAACGCCTGCGCGGCCCAGCCCAGCCCGATCAGCTGCCGATCGAAAGCGATCGGCAGGCCCACAGCTGCCGCCATGGATGCCTGCCCGTAGAAACTGATCGCCACGCGGCGGTTCTGCTCGCCATCGCTCATCATCCAAAGGGCACGGGCCAGGATCACCTGCAGGCCGGCCACGGCAAAGAATGCCGTACCGACAATGCGGGCCACCTGATCAGGCGATACAAGCATCCAGACCGCCAGCAGGACGGCTGAGCAATTAAGCCCGGACAGCATGCCGATGATGCGCGATGTCTCTGCGGGAGTCCGAAGCCTCCACGAGAACATATCGAGTTGATACAGCACGAATAGCGTGGCCAGGAACGAGAGACTGGCGGGCAACTCGGTACCGGGGCGGTGCGCTGACGATAGCCAGGCGGCGATCAGCATGGCCGTGCCGGGCCACGCCAGCAGGCGCAGGGCCCGCCATCGCCGCAACTGCCCGGCACCCAGCGCGCCAACGTTCAGTGCCAGCAGATAGCCCAGGAGTCCAGCTGCCGTCGGATGGTCGGACCGCACGAGGACGAGTGTCATGAAGCCACCCAGCAGTGCCAGGACTGCGGTAGCCAGCTGATCAAGGCGAACCGCCTGCAGCAGACCGACGGCGGTCACGACCGAAAGGATGGCGTATGTTGCGGGCGTACCGATCAGCCCGTACAGCAGCGGTGATGCCGCGTAGGTGGCCACGTACCCCACACCGAGACCGGTGCCGGTCACGCCGGCGCCGAACCAGGGCATGTTTCGTCGCGAAGCCCACTCCCCCAGACCGATCAGCAGGGCTGCAATTATCCAACCTGTGCTCACGCGCATCCACGGATTGACCCAGCCTTGCTGGGCAGCGTAAGCGAAGAACCAGGCGGCTGTCATCAGCACGAAGATGCCGCCGAGCCATGCCAGCCACGCCCCTCCCATCCGGGCCTCCAGGTTGCCGATGCCGCGAAGGGAGGCGAACAGGTCGGCTGCGACCGGGGTGTCGCGCTGCCGGGGCAGGCCGCGCGGACGGCGGCTGCTTCCGTTCTGGCGGCATCGATGTTGCCGGTGGCGGCGACTGGACGTCGGGTTCTGGTTGAAGGTGAGGCGGTAAGGCCTTAGCCGAAGCCGCATCCGATTCTGAGCCGGTGTTCCCTGATGAGGCGGGAGGCAGCGCAGGCTCGCCCGGTCCGGCAGAATCTGAAGGAGGTGGCACAAGAGCGTCAAGCAGTGGCCGGGATGGACTGCTATCGACGGCCGGCTGGTTCAGGTCGCTGCGGAGCTGCTGCAGGTCAAGGCGTCAGCTGCCCAAGATCCGCTCCTAACTGCTCGAGACGCTCCCCCAGCGAGTCGACCCGGTCCTGGAAATCCGGATGTCCCGCTGCGCCGCTTTGCTGGTTACTCATGTTTGCGTTCCTCGCGGGCATATAGCAGACGCTTTGCAGGCCCGGTATAGATAATCGGCATTTGGACGCGCAATGCCGCACAATTACAGGACGCGAACGCTCCTGGCAAAGCACAGCCCGTTGAACAAAGACGCTGGCGTCAGAAGAACCTGGCGAGCGGGGTATCACATATCGTTTCGTGCCGACGGGACATTACAGAGGCCGCTGAATCACTGGGCGGGGCCACCTGAATCTGCAGACAAGCTGCGCTGATAGCCCCAAAGGCTATCAGCACGCGATCTATGATGCCGCAGACGAGACGGGAGCAGGCTTCGCCCTTCCTGACGATGAGGCAGCGGGCACCCCGGCGTACTGCTGCCATTTCATCGGGTCGTATTCGGGGACGATGCTGGCGAGTTTGGCACGGACCTCATCCGCTGTTCCTGTATCAGCCATCGCGATGATTTCGCCGATGGAGCGGCAGATTGTTTCGTAGTCTTCGCGGCGGTGCTTCCACACGTAGATTTTTTCGTGACTGGTCTTGGCGAAGTTCTCGCCTTCGATGGACAGCTCCTCGTAGAGCTTCTCGCCCGGGCGAACGCCGGTAAAGGCGATCTCGATGTCCTCGCCGGGCCGCAGGCCCGACAGCACGATCATCTGTCGGGCAAGATCGACGATCTTAACGGGCTCGCCCATGTGCAGAACGTAGATCTCGCCGCCATGGCCCAGGGCACCGGCCTGCAGCACGAGTTGGCTGGCTTCCGGAATGGTCATGAAGTAACGGCACATGTCGGGGTGGGTCACGGTGACGGGACCGCCCTTGTCGATCTGGTCACGGAAGATCGGGATCACGCTGCCCGAAGAGCCAAGGACGTTGCCGAAACGAACGGTGACGAAGTGCGTCTGGCTGTGGTGGTTGAGTTCCTGAATGTACATCTCGGCGACGCGTTTGGAGCAGCCCATGACGCTGGTCGGGTTGACGGCCTTGTCGGTGGAGATCATCACGAACTTCTCGACGCCGACGTCAACGGCGGCATCGGCGACCGTTCGGGTACCCACGATGTTATTCTTGACCGCCTCGCCAGGGTGCATTTCCATGAGGGGCACGTGCTTGTGGGCGGCGGCATGGAAGACGACGTCGGGCTTGTCTCGGCAGAGAACGGAGCGCACCCGCCTGGCGTCGGCGATATCGGCGATATAGGAGACGATACGCAACGACGGGTAAACGCGACGCAATTCCCGCTCGATCTCAAAGAGCGGATTCTCCGCCTGCTCGACGAGCATGAGGCAGGCTGGCTCGAAGCGACTGATCTGCCGGCACATCTCCGAGCCGATGCTCCCGCCGGCGCCGGTGACCATGACCTTCTTGCCGCGGATATAGCAGGCAATCTGGTCGAGGTCGAGGCGGACGGGGTCCCGGCCGAGCAGATCTTCGATGCGGACCTTGCGGATCTGGGAGACGGTGACCTTGCCGTTAATGAGTTCGTCGATGCCGGGGACTGTGCGGAACCGCAGGCTGGTTCCTTCGCACAGTTCGATCACGCGGCGAAGCTGCCGCCGCGTCGCGGAGGGGATGGCGATCAGGATTTCTTCCGCGTCGCAGGCCTGGCAGATGTCTTTGATCTGCTCGGTCACGCCGAGGACTTCGGCACCGTGGATGCGAATCCCCTGCTTGTTCTTATCATCATCGACGAAACCGACGACGTCATAACGATCCTCGCGCATGCGAAGG
The DNA here is from genome assembly GCA_963787325.1 of uncultured Planctomycetota bacterium. Classification (GTDB taxonomy): domain Bacteria; phylum Planctomycetota; class Phycisphaerae; order UBA1845; family JANYLN01; genus CAWBCK01. The sequence goes on along the minus strand of CAWBCK010000005.1, from coordinate 1,064,962 downwards.
ATCTCTCGAAGGACGGACTCGCCGGCATTGCCCGCTCCGACGATCAGGAGCCGCGTTCGCTGGGTCGCACGGCCCGGCGCGAATTCCTCGTGATACAGCCGGACCAGCATGCGGGCGCCGCTGACCAGGGCGATCGTACCGGCCCAATCGAGCAGAAAGATGGTCTGCCGGAAATCATCCGGCTTGCCGTTGGCGTTAACGTCAAACAGGGCCTGGCCGGTCAGCCGCTGGTAGATGTTGGCACCGAGGAAATAGCAGACGATGAGTACGACTACGGAGATATGCGAGGCGATGGTTACGTTTACCAGATCGCGCAGGCTTACGTAGCGCCATGAGACGTTGTATTCGCCCCGCAGGCCGAAGACGGCCAGTTTAATGGCCAGGGCAAACGGAAGCATCGGCAGGAACATCGTGGTGAACCAGGCCGACTCGTGATGAAAGTTATACGCCAGACCGAAACTCAGCAGCAGCGACATGGAGAACAAGGACAAGTGGATAAAAATGGAGATCAGTCGCCGCCCTACTCCGTAAGAGAAGAGCATTCCACCCGGCGTCATCGAATCATGGTCAGTATCAGACATATCCAAAACTCTGCATTCAGTCCGTTGCATCAGCAAATCCGACGGCGGACGCATTCCTCATCAGCGCGTCCCGGTTCGGGTATCAGCCGCCTCCATGCGTCAAGGCGTGCCGCATGGCCTCGGCCAGAGCGGCCGCCGTAGAATCCGGTCCAGCCGTTGTCTCGAGCCGAGTCACCTGGCTGCTGACCTGCTGGCGGTTTTCGAAGAACCAGCCGAAAAAGGCGCTCAGCAGATCCAGGTCGGCGTCCGGCCGAGCGCTTGCTGCCTGTTTGATATCTACCAGGTCCGCCCGCATCTGGACCTGGGAGCCATAGGCACCGAGCAGGTCCTGATTGGCCAACAGACCGGGCCAGTGCCGCGCTAACGGTCCCAGCAAGGTGGCGGCCTGGTAATAGTCCTTCGTTGCCGTGAAGGATACGATCAGGCCGATCACCGGTTCGGGACGGTCATCCGCCAGGAGGCGAGCCCGGCGAAACATGGCGATGGCTCCGGGCTGTTTCAGCGTGCCGCGATAATTGGCACTCTGGATCGCCTTCATTGCCACGGTCAGACAGGCGTTGAACTCGTCGGACAGACTGCGTGGCCTTGATTTCGGAGAAGTTCCTGATGACCTCGACCTGCTCGTCAGGTTTCAACGCGGATCTGTCCGGGAGGTACCGGCTGCGGAGCCGGCCTGGGCCGCCGGTCGCGGCTCATCGCGCCGCCCGGCGTGAAACCACCAGGCGCGGCGATCGGCTGGATGGTCTGCGGCACATCTCCCGCCATCGCGCTGGCTGAGGGGTCCTCTTATATCCAAGCGAACGGGACGGTTATCAGGAGTGTAATACAGCTGCGTAACAGGATCGGGTGTGACGGTACGATCGAAGAACCTGTAGTGGCGAGGAACGTAAGGTTTCGTGTATTGAGGAACCGTTGTCGATAACGGCTGAGCCAGCGGGTTGCCGCCTATGGGTGGGCTGAAAGTGCCGATCGGTCGAGCCGAAGGGACGGCATAGGACTGCCCCATCGGACGGATGGTCGAGGATGCCGAGCGCAGCAACGCGCCGTAACTGGCGAAGCCCGCCGCAGCCCCACCAGATCCCTGGGGGGCCTGGCGCAGCAGCGCTATTGCTCGGGCCAGGGGCCAGGGGAGAGCCAGCAACGCTGCTTGCGCTGCTGCGCTGCAGGCCGGTGGCATACCCGGAATACCGACCGCCGACGTTAAAAGACTGGCTGGGCAGAGAAAAACTGCTTGGCACAGAGAACTGCCCAAGCTGGGCATCTGCCGTGCTGACGCCACACAAAACAGCGTACGCACACCCTATCACAAACCATAGTCGGCTATGTATCCTGCAATTCATCTATACAGGCCTCATCGCGATTACTTCTCATTCAGTCGAAGGCGCTATCCGACTTTACGCGGGCTCCTCACCTAGTGGTATCGACTCATCGCAGGAGCAACGACCATCTGAAAACATCTAACCCCTCACAAACACCCTGTGCGTTCGCACGGCTCTGATCATACACGACATGGTCTGGAATCGATACGCTTAAAGCGGACAATCTCCTTGCCAAGTCGCAATTCACCGGAATAATTCCGACTCCGTAGATAACCAATCTTGCCCATCCGCACTGGCGGCTGGAAGCTTGCAGAATCCCGGCAAACCATGGAAACTGTGGATGATAAGAGTTCGGTGCCTGGATTGGCCACAAATGCACCGCAGACAAAGGCGCCATGACGTATCGACATTAAAAGGCGAGAGTAACTTATGTTTCTGCCTGAAGAGGCGCCGCCGACACTGGAAGCCCTGAGGACTCTCTGGAGTCCCTGTAACGAGGTATTCATCAGTGCGCTTCTGGTTACGTTGCTGTTGACACCGGTATTCCGCTGGCTGGCTATCCGGCTGGGCATCTACGACATGCCGGACCAGCGGCTCAAGCCGCACAGCAGGCCAATTCCCTATCTGGGCGGCCTTGCGATATATCTAGGCATCACCTTGGCATTGCTGGCGGCGCTTGGGCTTGGCCTGGTCATCCAGACCAAAGCACTATGGGCGGTTCTTGCCGGCACCACGATCATCACGGTCGCAGGCCTCTTTGACGACATTGGCTCACTCAAACCGAAGACCAAGATCCTATTTCAGGTCGCTGCAGCCATCGCGCTAGTAATCGGAGGGATCGTGTTCCGCGGCCTGCCCATAGGCTACGAGGGGCATGGCTGGCTTTCCCAACAGTCCCCCTTAATCACGCCGATAGGCATCTGCATACAGATCGCCATTGTGGTTGCTGCCTGCAACGCCACCAATCTGCTTGACGGGCTGGATGGTCTGTGCAGTGGCGTTACCGCGATCATCGCGGCAGGGTTTCTCCTGCTGGCGACGTCCATCGCTGCCTGGGCATACTGGGGAAACGCCCCGCACTACGAGTATGCCAACCTCATCGTCATCATCTCGATGGCGCTGCTGGGCGCGACGTTGGGTTTCCTTCCGTACAACTTCAACCCCGCCAGCATCTTCATGGGCGATGCCGGTAGCATGCTGATGGGCTTCCTGTGCGCCGCACTGACTTGCATGTTCGCCGAGCGGGTGGGCATGGTGAAGTGGGTGCTGGCGGCGATGCTGATCTTCGGGCTGCCGATCCTCGATACCGGCCTGGCGTTCGTGCGGCGGCTGGCTTAACGGCAAGCCGGTCTTCGAGGGCGATCGCAGCCACCTCTACGACCAACTCGTCGATCGCGGGCTATCAGTCAAACAGGCGGTCCTGACCTGTTATGCCCTCGCCCTGGGATTTGTGGCCGTGGGAATCGGGGTGATCTTCATCCGCACACGTTATGCGGCCGTCCTGTGCGTATTGCTTTGGGCAGTAATCGCAGCGGTGGTATGGATGGCCGGCATGCTGAAGGTCGACAAGGTCCGCACCGCTGAGTCACCGACGGCGCCTGGCCAGCAGGACGAAGTCAGCGCTGAGTCTCGCTGACTCTGTTGATCAGGCCTTGCTGCCCGGAAGACACAGCGACAGAACCTGCCGCAGATCAGAGATGCGCTCATGGGGCTGGCCGTCCGGCGGCGGCGTTTCCACCTGGTAGATCCCACCCTCGCTGACAAACTGCACGGCCAACCAACCGAGGTTTCGAGGACCGACAAAGTCTTTGCGGGGATTGTCCGCGACGTACGCGCATTCCTGCGACCGTACACCAAAGTCCTCCATCAGCCGTTCGAAGGCGACAGGGGAGGGTTTGGCGCAGCCAGGTCCAAGGGCATCCGTGAAGATGACGCGGTCCACGCGTTGGCTGAGTCCCAACGCCTCCGCCTTTCGCTGCTGCATAACCAGTGGGCCGTCCGTTACGACCGCCAGATGGATCCCCTTCGATCGCAACGATGCCAGCACGTCGTCCGCACCGTCTCGAAGCCAAATCCGTGGCTGGTGACCGCGGTACAGTTCGACCAGGGCGGGTACAGACAACCGGTCCGAAACATTCAGCCTCCGCCAATATCGCGTCGAAAACCGTCCGCCGGTCCGACTCGAAGTGTCGCCACATGGCCGCGAGAACGGACTGCGGGGCCTGGTTGGCTGTTTCGGCGATGCGCTCGGCAACAACGGCATAGCCGCTGCGAACGAACTCGATCTCAGGGAACAGAGTGTCGTCCATGTCAAAGGCGATCAGCTTGAAAGGCCCATGGCTGTCGAAAGAAGGTATCGCCGAATCTGTGGGCACGCTCATTATCCATTCATGTGATGTGACGGGGACGAATTATCCTGGGGGCAGCCAGATGCTTGCGGTTCCACCTCGGCGTCGCGGCTGTATCGCTGCTCGTAGATGCCTTGCCGGTGAAACAGCGATAGCACGGTCTTCCAGACGATCCAAAGATCCATCCGGAAACTCGCCTGTTCGACATACTGCACGTCGAGCTCGAGTTTGTCCTCGACCGTCAAGGCGCCTCGCCCGAATACCTGCGCCAGCCCCGTCAGACCTGGCCGTACTTCCAGTCGCCGGCGCTGCCGTTCGTTCCACTGCTGCGCCTGACGGACATAAAGGGGCCGCGGACCGACGAGGCTCATCTGGCCTTTGATGATGTTGAACAGCTGCGGCAATTCGTCCAGACTCGTCTGCCGCAGCCAGCGACCCAGCCTCGTGAGGCGCGCGTCGTCCGCCGAATGCGGCAATGCGCCATACGGGTCCACATCCGATCGCATCGTGCGGAACTTATAGCACACGAACGGTCGCCCCCCCTGTCCGGCTCGCTCCTGGCGAAAGATGGCACGGCCTGGAGAGGTCAGCCGGATAAGCACGCCGATCAGGACCATCTGAGGGGCTACCGAAGCCAGCAGGTACGACGAAATGAGCAGGTCTGCAATCCGCTTGCCGCGTTGGTAGAATCGTCCGGCCATCGAGCCCTCGCAGGGTAAGCAAGCATCGCGTTGGCAACACATCATGTTTATTCAAACCTGTTTTGCCGGCACAAGCCAGGTGCTCTGGTGCCCGAGTGTGTCCATTTGAGCCTACAAACAGTCTGCATCTGCTTCGGCGCTGGACTGGGGGGCGGCGACCTGACGGGACGAAGCCCGGACATCGCTGCCGCGACAGGCCGTGCCGTCCTCCGCCACGTAAATGGCGTCGTCAAAACGCAACATCGTCATGCCGTCCTGCATCCGCACCGGCCAGGCAACTGTGTGCCCCAGGCACATAGCCGCCAGCAGGTCCGGATACGTTGCTCCGGCTTCAATCGCCAGAGGACTGCCGCCGCCAAAACGCGCGTTGATCTCCGTCCAGCTGACCCGCCCGCCCGGCTGAATGAATCCCTGGATGTTGATGGCGCCGAATCCGTCCGGCAGAGCCTTCGCGACGGCGCACGCCTGGTCGATTATCGTAGCATCCATGCGCACCATCGACTTCATCACTTCGCCGCCGCGGATCTCCAGACGCAATCGGGGTACGGCACAATGAGGCTGTCCCCCCTCATCGATGAGCAGATCAACGGTAACTTCCTGACCCTCAAGCAGCTCCTGCCAGATGAACTGGTCTGCCTGGTCAACGACCCAGTCCGGCAATGCCCAGCTCCGCGCCGTCAACGTGTTCTTGCCAGCCGAGCCGTCACGCTGCTTGATGAAGAATGGCACGGGTTCGCCTCTTGCCTCCAGGACGTCGCTGAGCAGCCTGGTGCGTGGCGTATGTAATCCGTTATCTCGCAGGAAACGGTAGGTCTCAAGCTTGTCAGCCGCGATCGCCATGGTCTGCGGACCGGAATAGGCCGGCAGACAACCGAGCTTCGTCACCTCTGACCGAATCCGTCCCACGGCCGGCAAGTCAGGGTCCGCCAAGGGGACCAGCATCTGTACGTTCTTATCAGCGACGACGTCCAATACCACGGCCCCGAAGTCGGGATGGCTGCCATGAGGAACGGACAGCGACTCGTCGCAGAAATAGGCGGCTGGCGCCCGTTCCGGGTCGGTATCCAGGCCGATCAGGTATGCCTGCAGGCCCATACGCTCGCAGGCCAGACGGAAGTGGCGAACCAGTTGCACCCGGCGACCAACGCAGGTAAAAGCAATGACGAGTTTGTCTGACTTCACGCGGGTTTCTACTCCTGCCGTGTGACGGTCGCCCGCCGGGACTGCGCGGAACGCCGTTCGTGAACCCGGCTGTCTAGTGTACCGTAGCAACATCCATCTGGATAGATCATGGAAGCATCAGCCGTTACTCAGTGCGCCATAACAACTCACCGCCAAGGCACGCCGCTGCGCTGGATCTGGCTGGCTGGTTTTGCCATTACTTTCGTGGTTTACGGCGCTGCGGTCGCCCCGGACATCCTGATGATGGACTTCGGGGAATACCAGCGGTCGGCGTGGCTCTTCCCCCACGTTGTCCCCCCTCAGGGGCTGGGCAGCCTGGTACGTGTCCACATTAACTACCTGCTGACGGCTAAATTGTTCGGGCTGCTGCTGCCAATCGGCCAATGGGCATTTCGGATCAATCTGTTCTCGGCTTTAGCCGGAAGTATCGCTGTCGCAAACATTTGCGCAGCTTGTTTATTTGCTGACCCGTTCCAAACCTGCGACAGCCTTGGCGGGACTGGCCGTCGGGCTGGGCCAGACCTCCTGGCAATATGCCGAGATCGCCCATGTTCTGTCGTTCCAGGCGGCCACGATCTCGGCCGAGATCCTGATTCTGTATTTGTGGATAAGATCGGACAGGTTCCGTTGGCTGCTGCTGCTATGGATCATCAACGGGTTTGCCGCCGGAGCACACGTGCAGGATGGCCTGGCGACGCCGGTTTACCTGGTCCTGCTGGTTCATGCCTGGTACCGGGGCCGGGTGAAACTCCGACAGGTCGGCCTGTGTCTGGGATTGTGGCTGGCGTGTTTTTCCCCCTACATGGTCTATTGCGCAAGCAATGGATGAATAGCACCCCGGGCGGCTCGGCGCTGGCGTCTATGACGATGGGCTCGTGGGCCGGGCACATGTGGCAGATGAATCCCAAGGTGTGGCTGCGGGGCGTCATGGCGATCGGGCTCAACTACCCGACCGGCCTGGCCCTTCTTTACATACCCGGCGTGATGGCTTTACGGGGCCGATCGGTGCCTGCAAGGTTCCGCTGGGCCTGGCTGGCAGTAATCGGAGTGAACCTGGCGTTTGCCATCTCCTACAGAGTGCCGGACCAGCAGTCCTTCTTCATCCCGACCTATGCAGCCGCCGGCGCCCTGATTGGTCTGGGTGCTGCCCAGGTGTTCCACCGCCGGCTCACATGGGCCGTCGGATTCGCCCTGGCAATACTGGTAGTCCCCGTTTACGCCCTGCTGCCAACCGTACTGCGGCTGCCGGCTGTGGCTAGCCGATTGCCTCTGCCCCGCGCAATCCGCTTGCCTACCGCGATCCCTATGCCTTCTATCTGAAACCATGGAAGGTCGGCTATCACAATGACCGCCGGTACGTTGAGGAGGTATTTGAGGGCCTGCCGCACGGCGCCATGTTCGTCTGCAGCGGCACGGTCTACGACGGCATGCGAACCGTACAGGTGGTTGAAGGACGGCGCAACGACGTCACGCTTCAGCCCACGGTAGCGCAACTGGCTGGTAACATCGTTACCGGTGACGCGGTTTCGACAAGATGGCGTCGTCCTGTCTATGCATACCGGTCAACTGGCCATGCCGTGCCGACGGCGCTGGGCGAACACTGCCGGTTCGTGCGAAGAGGCATCATCTGGCAACTCTCGCCTCCAGACGATCCTGCAGCATTGCTGAACTCCCTGCGTCAAGGCCGAGCCGCCAGCAATGGTTGAGCCTATGATCTGTACTAGTGGTGCCGAGGCCGCCTCGCAAAGGAGGCATCCCGCGATACTCGAAGTCCGCCTCGGCCAAGCCGCATCCGTAGCGCCTGATATCGAGATGCTGTATCGGCACACGCCGCTCAGCGGCAACAGGAAAGGATCCGGTCGTCCATGCGAATCATCAACGTCGTCGGCGCCCGCCCGAATTTCATGAAGATCGCCCCGCTGATGGAGGCGTACAAGGCACATAAGCCGTCGATCCGCTGCTGGTCCACACCGGCCAGCATTACGACGAGCAGATGAGCGACCTGTTCTTCCGGCAGCTCGGCATCCCCAAGCCGGACATCAACCTCGGCATCGGCCGGCGGCAGCCACGCCGTGCAGACGGCCGAGATCATGAAGGCCTTCGAGCCGGTGGTGCTCGAACACAAGCCGGACGCCGTGCTGGTCGTCGGCGACGTCAACAGCACGATCGCCTGCGGGCTGGTGGCGGTGAAGCTGGGCGTCAAGCTCGTCCACGTCGAGGCCGGCCTGCGCAGCGGCGACCGCACCATGCCCGAGGAGATCAACCGCGTCCTGACCGACGCGATCAGCGACCTGCTGTTCTGCACCGAACAGAGCGGCGTGGACAACCTGCTGCGCGAGGGCGTCGCCGACGACGAAGGTCTTCCTGGTCGGCAACGTGATGATCGACACGCTGCTGAAGAACCGCGACAAGGCCGACCAGAGCACGATCCTGGCCGACCTCGGTCTGCAGCCGGCCGGCTACGCCGTGCTGACCCTGCACCGGCCCAGCAACGTGGACGACCCGGCGGTTTTCGGCCGACTGCTCGACGCGCTGGACGTCGTCCAGAAGGACGTGCCGATCGTCTTCCCGATCCACCCGCGCACCCGGAACAACCTGGCCAAGGGCGCGCTTGGCGGGCGCGTCGAGGCGATGAAGAACCTGCGGATGATCGACCCGGCCGGCTATCTGGACTTCCTCAAGCTGACAGCCAACGCCAAGGTCGTGCTGACCGACTCCGGCGGCATCCAGGAAGAGACCACCATCCTGAAGGTGCCCTGCATCACGATGCGCGAGAACACCGAGCGGCCCATCACCGTGCGAAGTCGGGCTCCAACCGCCTCGTCGGCACGCAGCCCGAAAAGATCCTCGCCGCTTATCGAGAGGTGATGTCCGGCCAGGCTCGTAAGCCGGGGATTCCCCCGCTGTGGGACGGCAAGGCGGCTGAGCGGATCGTCGAGATCATCGTCAAGCAGTTGGGATGATCTCTGCAGCCCCTGTTTGACATAGGGCGGGAGCAAGCCTCGCCCCTCAAATGGAGTACTCCGGCGTTACTGGGGATGAGTCCTCGCGAACAATTGGCTGATTGGCCGACGGCACCGCGATCTGTCGCGCCCGCGCTATGGCATGGCGGACGGAGCCGAAGATCGCTCGATCCGTGACGAAGAGGTTGTCCCGGCCGATCGCATCGTAGAGCCCCATCCGCTCGACGAGGCCCAGCGTGTCCGGCCGGAGACCGCACAGGATCAGTTGGATGCCCTCTTTTCGCCAGTCGCGGGCCAGGTTGCGGAGGTTCTCGGCGATCGTTGCATCGAGGTGATGTGCCCTCTTCAGACGAAGGACTATCACTTTCGCACCGTGCGCCGCGACCTGCCGCAGGTAGGTCACCAGTTCGTCCGCAGCGCCGAAGTAAAGCGCCCCTTCCAACTGCAACAGGACGATCGCGGTACGGCCGGTCTGCTTGTCCGGTTCGTGTTCGTGCCACTTATGGTCCGCGTCCAGGACCATCTCGCTGACGACCAGCCGGCTGGTCCGCTGCAGCGCCACGATCACCGAAAGAAACGCCCCGAAGTAAATGGCATGGTCCAGCCGCAGCACGATCGTCGACAGGATCGTCGCCACCAGCACGATCGCGTCCGAGCGCGTGCCCGCCAGCAGCCGGCGGATCTGGGCGATGTCGATCAGACCAATTGCACTGAAGATCACCACGGCAGACAGGGCCGGCATGGGAATATAGCTGGCCGGCCTGGCCAGCAGCAGCACGATCGCGGCGGTGAACATGCCGCAGAAGATCTGGGCCATCCGGCTGCGTGCGCCGGTCATCATGTTGAGCATGCTGCGGGTCTGTGAGCCGCTGGGGACCAGGCTGCTCGTAAAGCCCGCGCCGATGCGCGCCAGGCCTTGGCCGACCAGTTCGTGGTTGACGTTGAGCGAGTCGCCGGTCCGTGCCGCCAGAGCCTTCGCCGCCGTAATTGCCTCGACAATCCCCAGCAGTGCCAGCGCGACCCCGCCGGAGATGTAATCTCGCCACATCGTCCATTGGAAGATCGGCCGGGACAGCGGCGGCAGTTGGGCGGGGATATCGCGGATGCGCCGGGTCCAGCGGATTCGTGCGGATCAGCGCCACAGCCCCCTCGCCCCAGCCCATCGCCAGCACCGCTGCGGCCACCACGATCAGCGTGATCAGCACTGCGGGCAGCTTCCGGTTGATCCGTCGGATGCCCCATAGCATCGCCAGCGACAACACCGCCACCGCCAGCGTGCGGTACTGTGTCTGGTTCAGCGACGCTGCCAGCCGCACGAGCGAGCCGAGTGTATCCGGCAGCGATTCCGCCCAGGCGACGACGCGGACCTCGTACTGTTCGATGCCAACCGCCGCGCGGAGCTGACCCAAGATAATCAGAATGCCCGCTCCCGCCAGGAAACCGGTCAACACCGACTGCGCCACATAGCGAACGATCTGGCCGAGTTTGCACAGGCCGGCGATCAGCAGGATCACTCCGCTGGTCACGCCGTAGGCGAACATGATCCCCATGATGACGCTGGCCGGGTGGCCATCGCGGATGAACGGATGGATGAGCATGAAGACCAGCAGGGCTGTGGCGTTGGTCGGGCCAGTTACCAGGAAGCGGCTCGAACCGAACAGCCCCGCAATGATCGGTGGGACGATGGCTGCGTACAAGCCGACGCGCACCGCCTCTTCCTGCGGCAGCCCGCGCAGTGCGATCAGCGCATAGGCCATCGCCTGCGGCACGCCCATCAGCGCCACCGTCAGACCCGCGATCAGGTCCGACCGCAGCGCGTCCAGGCCGTAGCCTCGCAGTCGACCGGTGACCGAGAACGTCCCTGCCGTGCTGACACTGCTCATGCGTTCTGCTCGCCTGTTATGCTGTTCGTGAGCGATTCAGCATAGAGACTGGCAGGCACGGCTGCAATACAGGGTCCGTGCGACGGCACGACAGATGGGCTCCGCAATCGGCAGCACCTGGTTTGCGGCGACGGACCCAACGCCAGCGTCAGGTCAGTCGCCACGTGCTGCCGGCTGCGCAGGTGACGAACGCTTCGGGGAGTGTCCGGCGGATCTGCTCGGTCGCGGCTGTACCGGTGCAGTGGGCAGGACCCAGCCGCTGCACGGCCATCTGGCGCAGGGACTCGATTGTGCGGTCCAGCCGGGCCCGGGTGGCGCTGCGCAAATGCGTGCCGCCGAGGACGGTGTGCACGCGATTGCCTGTCAGTTGCATGACGTAATTCAGCGTATTGATGATCCCGGCGTGGGCACAGCCGAGCAACACGACCAACCCGTCCGGCCCCTCGAAGAACAACGCCTGATCGTCCGGAAGCAAGTCCGGGATCGAGCAGGCTTCGTCGGCAAAAAACGCGCCGCCTGTGTCCTCAAAGTCGGTCACGCGAGGTACCGGCCCGGTCACAAACAGGCCAGGTGCAATCTCCGTCGGCCCTTCGGTGAACCCCACCTTACGGCCCGGGTCGGACAGGGCTTCGAGGGCAACGGCAGGCATGCCGATCGGTCGGCCGCGACCGTTCGCCTCGCGGTGGTATTTCGGCTGCATGGCGGCGGGATGCAACCAGACCTTCGCCCTGGCGGCGCGTGTCAGCACGGCGGCCAGGCCACCCGTGTGATCGTAATGACCGTGGCTGAGGGCGACGTCCGACACTCGGTTGAGGTCGAGATTCAGGCGAGCCGCATTGCGCAGGTACAGATCACTCTGGCCGGTATCGAGCAAGATGACCCGTCCGCCGGTCTCGACCCAGAACGCCAATCCATGCTCCGCGTCGAGATCACCGCGCGCTGCCGTGTTTTCAATGACGGTTGTGACCGTTACCGTCTTCATGTTTCGGCACCAGAACGTTCCTGCCGGCGAGCTTGTCGACAAACCTGGCTTTGGCCCTGACCTTCACCTGGCCGCCCTGTATCACCGTCGCTGCGAGCGTATAAAGCGAGCCGGATTGCTCCACGAGCTCGGCGCGGATGGTCGCCGGCACCTTGGTTTGCACCGGATGACGGAACTGCATCGCCAGTTCAGCGGTCATGCCCGAGACGCCCCTGGCGAGCAGGCAGTGAAGCATTGCTTCGTCCGCCAGTGCCGAAAGCACCCCGCCGTGGATGACGCCGGGGAACCCCTCGAACACCTTCTGGCAGGCAAAGCACCCTTGCGTGCTGCCGTCAGCCAGCACCTCGAAGCGTACGTGCAGGCCGTGCGGATTGTCCGGCGCGCACACGATGCAGTCCGGATGCTCGCGCGACCGGACCGCATCGACCTGCCGCCAAGAGGAATCAGTGGTCGCAGACATTCTGCCCGGTTTCCAGGGTGCCGCTCAGGAATGCATTGACCAAGGCCTCGGGGGCCTCCGCCGGGGCGCCGACGAGCACCTTGATGCCGTTCTGCGCAAACAGGTCCTGTGCTCGCCCGCCCATGCCGCCGGCGATGATCACGTCGGCGCCCTGTTCGTGCAGCCAGGCCGGCAAAACGCCGGGGGCGTGCGGCGGCGGCACAAGCATTTCCGTCTTGCCCACCTGCTTGCGCGCCTCGTCTACCTCGATCAGCGCAAAACGCTCGCAATGTCCAAAATGCATGCAAAGCCGTCCGTCGGCCATGGGGATCGCAATCTTCATACATACTCCTATCAACAGTCTATAACGACTTGGCTCCGCGCTAGCTGCCAGTCTTCATATCCTCACGATGCCGGCGCCACCAGTACTTCCAAAACGTTCTTCCACAAATGCCGAATGTCCGCGGCGATGCCGTCGCTTGCGTACTCTACAACACTCTGCCGTTGGATCTGTGCGCGAGTGACCAGTTGGTCATAGCGCAACCGGCCCGCCACCGGCAGGCCGTATTCTGTTGCCCACTGCTCGATCTGCAGGGCGACGTCGCAGTTCAGATCCCACTTGTTCACGCAAACGCGAGCCGGAATACCAAAGTGCCGCGCCAAGCCCGCCACACGCCGCAGGTCGTGCAGCCCGCTGAGCGTTGGCTCGGTCACGATCAGCACGAGGCTCGCGCCCGTGATCGACGCGATGACGGGACAACCGATGCCCGGCGATCCGTCAACGAGCACCAGGCCCAGCTGGTTCTCCTCGGCGATCCGCCGCGCGTGTCGCCGGACCAGGCTGACCAGTTTGCCGCTGTTTTCGGCAGCGACGCCGAGTTTCGCATGCACCATCGGGCCGCATCGCGTCCGCGAGATATACCATTCGCCATTGACAGCCGGCCCGAAGTCGATCGCGCCCGCCGGGCAGACCCTCTGGCACAGACCACATCCTTCGCACGCCACGGGGTCTACACGAAAGATCGGCCTGGACGCCTCGGCGGCTCCAGCCCGCTCGCCAATCGCCTCGAATCGGCACACCTCGCGGCAGCGTCCGCAGCCCGTGCACGCATCCGGTCGAATGCCGGCCTGCGAACCGCCCGAGAACTCGTGCCGCTCCAGAATCTCAGGGGCCAGCACGAGGTGCAGATCGGCCGCGTCCACGTCGCAGTCGGCCAGCACCGCCTGTCCGGCGAGTGAAGCGAACGACGCCAGCACCGACGTCTTGCCGGTGCCACCCTTGCCACTGATGACGACAACTTCGTTCAATGTGTCCTCACAACAGATTACAGATCGCCTGGCAATGCCACTAATCCCACGGACACGGCGTCCACGGACCGCTGCTGCCTTCGCCGACCGATGCGTCCTTCGACCATTCCACGTAATCGGCGATCGAGATGAACCGGACGTTATTGGATTGCGCGTAGTCCAGGAAGCTCAGGAACGCCTGCCATCGTCCTTCGTCGACCCCGGACAGGTACGGATGGAACTCGACCAGCAAGGGCCGATCCTCCGCATCCATCCGATCCAGTTCGCTTTTGAGCAGTGCCTCCCAGTCCGCCGCGGGAATATCCGAGAACGGATTGTCACAGAACGCACTGCGCTGCCCTTCCCACTCAGCCGAATGCATCGGCACCGCCCAGAAGCCGTACGGATCGGCCTCATAGGGCAGGATCGCATCTTCGTGCCCGGGCAGGTTGGCGTCGCTCTGGGCGACAAAACCAAGGTCGTACGCAAAGCCCAAAGCCTGCAAAACCCTGTAAGTATCCTCGTTCTGATCGAAACGGGTACATCGAAAGCCCGTAATCGGCCTGCCGAGGACGTTTTCAATGCCGTTCTTGATCTGCGTCACGAATGCCAACTGCTCGTCGTACGTCAGGTTTGACATTGTCGTGCTCGATCCATCCGCCGCGACGGGCCGGGCGAACGCCATGATCTCGTAGCCTTCCTCGTCCAGTCTGTTTGAGCAGATCGCTGTTGCTCTCGGCGAACGCGTCATCCACGAGAACCGTCGTGCGTATCTCCCGGCTCCGCAGTTCATTCATAATCCGGCTGAAGGCCGCCGCATCCTTGTACTCGGTGATCTGCATGCTGACCATTGTCTGCTGCTGAAATGGGTCGGTGCTGCAGCCTGCCAAGACCTGCGAGCAACACCGCTGCACCAAGCCACGCGTGCCGAAACATGTTTCGCCTCCTTCGTTCAGTGCGTACCCGCGGCAGTCATCTCGCCCAGTACGCTGTCCAGTAACGCGCCGAACCGGCCGCGCAGATACGGCAGCACCTCCCAGGCCGTCTGCCCGCGAGAGTACGCCTCCGCGACATTTCGATCCTCTGGAATCTCCGCCAGCAGCCGAATCGCCTCCGCACGACACCACCGCTGCACCCGGTCGTCCCCGGCGCCGGCCCGATTGACCACCACACCAAACGGTATAGCCAGCTCCCGCACCATCTCCACCGCCAGTTGCAGGTCATTGAGACCGAATGGCGTAGGTTCCGTTACCAGAAGGACGTAATCGCAGCCGCGGATACTCGCGATCACCGGACAGCTCGTACCCGGCGGTGCGTCGACAATCACAACGTCGCCTGGCGGCGCGGCCCGCCGGACGGCTCGAATCACCGGCGGGCTCATCGCCTCGCCTACGTTCAGCAGACCATCAACAAAGCGAATCGCCCCGCTCGCTCCCAGCCGAACCGTGCCGACCTGCCGGCTGTCCTCGCCGATCGCTTTCGCCGGGCAGAACATCGCGCAGCCCCCGCACGCATGACACAGCTCCGGATACACCAGCACTTTCTGACCGATGCAGACGATCGCGCTGTACTGGCACACTTCACCACACGCACCGCAATGCGTGCACCGAGACTGATCCACGCGGGGGATCGTCTTACACACCGGCTGCTGCTCGGCGATCTGCGGCTTGAGGAAGATATGCCCGTTGGGCTCTTCCACGTCGCAGTCGAGATAGACGGTCTGCCGCTCCGTCCGGCTGGCAACGTACGCCAGGTTCGTCGCGACGGTCGTCTTGCCGCTGCCGCCTTTGCCGCTGGCGATCGCGATCTGCATGCCCTGTTATGACTCCTGAGAAATCGCCTGGCTGGGACACTCGTTGACGCAGACACCGCAATCGATGCACGTCGGCTCGTCGATGACCGCGTGCTCGCCGTCCATCTTGATCGCCTCGACGGGGCACACCGGCACACAAGCCTGACACCCCGTGCACTTGGCTGCTTCCACTTTTACCGCCACGACTATTCTCCGTCTATTTCGCGCTTTGTTTGCCCTGTAACCGTTCGAGCTGCCGGAGCAACTGCTGTAGCATCGTGCCTATGTTGTGCGCCTCGCGCTGCAGACTCTGAAGCTCCTGCTGGCTGTCAGCCGTCTCGGCCTGATCACCAAAGGGCGTCCCACCGGCTTCCGGCCAGTCCATCGCCCGACGCTGCCAGCCGGTCAGGCCGGTCGCGCAAAACCAGTATCGCCAGCCTCGCCCTCGGCCTCGCATGCCCCTGCCCATGGCTGTTGCAAACCCCGGCGCGGTATTGCCCGCACAGAGCCCCATTCCGCGACCTGTCCTCGGGCCCTGACCCATCGGTCCCGTTCGATCTCCACCTGGCATGATCTATCTCCTTTCCGGTCGGCAGCCGCGAAAGGCTGCCGCCAACTCGCTTCACATCCAATGACCTTCTACCGTTGCCTCGCTTGTCTCGACCAGCTGGCCGGCCTTGTACTGTTCGACAGCCTCGCGAACACTGCCAGTCGCGCCGGCATAGACCTTCACACCCGCGGCCCGCAGGGCGGCCAGCGCCTTGGGACCGACGTTGCCTGTCAGTACTGCCCCGACGCCCAACCCGGCGACGTTCCTGGCTGCCTGGATGCCGGCACCTTGCACGGCATTGAGGTTCTGCACGTTGTCGCACACCTCAAAGGCCCCGCTGTCCAGGTCGACAGCCAGAAAGAAAGCGGTCCGGCCGAAGCGGGGATCGACCTGCGCATCCATCGTTTTGCCGCTGGCGCTTACTGCGACCTTCATAGTCCGTCCTCCGATATTCCTTGAAGCAGGCCGCTCATCGCGGCCCTGCCCAACGACCCTGACACTGGCCGCCACGGCGACCGGCGCGGCGCCGGCGCCGCTGACAACAACCCGGCATCCCGAACCGGTCCTGCGGCGACTCGCCTGCCAGATAACAGGCGACCACCTCTTCGACATCGCCGCAGACGTGAGAGATCACCTTGATACCGCGGCGGACCAGCATGCCTTCGAGTACCTGCGACACCGCGCCGCAGATCAGCACGTCGACGGCCAGGGCAACCACCTCGTTCGCCCGGCCAGGAAGATCGGCTGCGGACAACGCCACCTCGCGCCGCTGGCAGGGCTGCCCGGCGTCCGCCCTGACAACAAGCAGCCGGCCAGCCGTATCGAGTACCGGCGAGATCCTGCCGCCCCATGTTGGGATCGCCACATTCATTACCGGTAGAAGATGCAAACAGCGTGCCACAGCGGGATAAGCATCCGAAAAGAAATGTAAGCCTTTAGAGGTTAGAAGATTATGTACGAAAGAGGACGGCGGCACAGGCAGCAGGGGTGTTGCAATGTGCAATGATTAACCCGGAACGGAGTTGCATCATGCAATGCAATACTCAAAACGACGTCGTTTCCGTCGTGTCGCCAGACGTCATCCCCATCGACTTGAGCTTGCGGAACAGCGTGCTCGCGTTGATACCGAGTTCGCGGGCAGCGGCGGCCCGATTGCCGCCGTGGCGCCGCAGGGCGTCGGCAATCATGATGCGTTCCATTGCCTGCAAAGTCATCCCCCCACGAATCGCCAGGGCCGACTCACCCTGTTCGGTCCGCAGGCCGGCCGGCAAGTGCTGCATCTGGATCAGGCCGCCGCGGCACAGGACGAACGCGTGCTCAACGATGTTCTCCAATTCCCGAACGTTGCCGGGCAGATCGTATTCCATCAGCCGGGCCAGCACCTCGTCGCTGACGCCGATGATGTCCTTGCCCTGTAGCCGGTTGAATTTGCTGACGAAGTGCTCGATCAGCAGGGGGATGTCCTCACGTCGATCGCGCAAGCTCGGCAACGTCAGGCGTATCACGTTGATGCGATAGAAGAGATCCTCCCGGAAGGTTCGCTTCTGGACCAACTGCGCCAGGTCCCTGTTCGTCGCCGCGACTACCCGCACATCGGATCGCACCGGCTCCACGGAACCAAGCGGCTCATACACCCGCTCCTGCAGCACGCGCAGGAGCCGCGCCTGCATCGCCGGGGAGATATCGCCGATCTCATCGAGGAAGATCGTTCCCCCTTCGGCCATGGCGAACCGCCCCGGCTTGTCCTTGCGCACGTCCGTGAACGCCCCGGCCTTGTAGCCGAACAGCTCGCTTTCCAGCAGCGTATCCGGCAGCGCCCCGCAGTTGACCGCGACGAACCGCTTCTTCCGCCGGCCGGAGAGGTTGTGCATTGCCCTCGCGAAAAGTTCCTTGCCTGTGCCGCTGGGCCCTTCGATCAGAACGGTGCTGTCGCTGGCCGCAATGTCCGGCAGGATATCGAACAGTTGCTGCATCGGCTGGCTGCGGCCGACGATGTCCGCGAAGGTATACCGGCCCTGCAGTTCCTTGCGCAGCTCTTCGACCTGGCTGAGGTCGCGAAAGGTCTCTACCCCGCCGATCACCTTTCCCCCGGCGTCCTTGAGGATAGCGGTCGAGATGCTGATGGGGATGCGGTTGCCGCGGGCGTCGACGATGTAGACCGCCTGATTGATTACCGACTTGCCCGTACCCAGCGTCCGCCGCAGGGCGCAGGCCTTCTCGCAGATGCTCGCCCGAAAGACGTCGCAGCAGGGCCGGCCCACTGCCTCGTCGCGCTTCACCCCGGTAATTCGTTCTGCCGCCGCGTTAAACGAACTGATCCGCCACTGGTCGTCGACGGTGAATACCCCGTCCGCGATCGAGTCCAGGATGACATCCGTTACGTTGGGCTGCGAAGGCTTCACGTTTGCATCTTGCCGCATTGGGTATTCTATGTAAAGTAACCGGCGATCGTTCACAACCGCTGCAAGTGAGGTAAAACCGATGGCCGACAGGAACTCGCACAAGTCCGACGCCGATCAGCCGCATCAGGCTGCCAGTCGTTTCGATACCGCCGCCGCCACGTGGGACGACAATCCCCGCCGGCGCCGCTGAGCCAGGCGATCGCCGAAAAAGTCCGCCAGACCATTCCCCTGCGCAACGACTGGCGGATCATGGAATATGGCTGCGGTACGGCCACGCTCGGCCTTCTGCTGGCTCCGTACGTCAGGGAGGTTGTTGCGGCCGACGCCTCCCCCGGCATGATCGAGCAAGTGCGAGAGCAAGGTTTCGGCGGCGGCTGCTACGAACCTTGTTCCGATGCTGCTGGATCTGAGCGAACAGCCCGCCGGCCCCGACCGCTTCAAGCTCATCGTGACCGCCATGACCATGCACCACGTAAAGAATGTCGAATTGGTCATCTCTCGTTTGGGCCAGATGCTGACCGACGACGGCTGGCTGGCCATCGCCGATCTCTGTCAGGACGACGGTTCGTTCCACGACGACATTCCGACCGAGCATAACGGGTTCGATCCGGATGCGATGGCCCAGACCGTTACCCAAGCCATTCCTGGAACCTCCTGCCAGTGGCAGATCGCCCACACGATAGACAAGAACGACCGGCGCTACGACGTTTTCCTGCTGACCGCCAACCGGAAAGCCAAACAGGAACCTGCATGCTGAAAGGCCGTGACGCGCCCAGTATCCTAAGACCAACCCTGCCATGGCCAAACACATATGACACTAGCCATCGCAATATGGCCGGCGCCCCATTACGCGCACTACACTTAAAGCTGTCTAATACGAACGTGCGCGGTTTTCGGCCGCCGATATCTTGATTTTCTTCCCGTTTTGGTTTCCGATAGCAGCCTGCCGAAGATGCAGGCACCGGCGGCCGAATGCAGCGCTGCCCGGCAGGTGGGGGGCCGACACCCCAGCCAACCAAGTGAGGTATATACCGTACATGGCTTCCAAGACCCGGCAGAGCCTTAACAAGATCCTCCGGCCGCTGGCCTCGATGCGCCTGGCGGTGGTAGTCCTCGGACTGCTGGCGGTGGTCCTCGCCGTCGCGACCGTCATCGAATCCAAGGCCGGCAGCAGTGTCGCCCAGCGTGCCGTCTACCATGCCGCATGGTTCGACCTGCTCCTGGGCCTGCTGGCGGTAAACGTTGCGGCCGCCGCGATCATCCGCTGGCCATGGCGCCTCAAGCAGGTCGGCTTCGTCATCACCCACCTCGGCATCCTTGTTGTGCTCGGGGGCTGCCTGACGACCCGCTGGTTCGGCGCTGTCGGCCGGGTCATCCTCACCGAAGGCTCGCAGGACAATCACCTGGTGCAGGACGGCTGGCAGGTCGAAGCCGAGGCGCAGGCCCCCGGAAAAGTCCAGGTTGACGTCGACGACCCCCCGAGGATCGGCGCCGTTTCGCACTTTGAGGCTGGCGGGCAGCCCTACCAGATGCGCATCATCAAATACTATGAAAACGCCCAAGCCGGTACACGACTCATCAAGGCGAAAGGTGATGAACCGGCCGCCGCCCTCGTCGAACTGCGACTTCCCGGCTCCAGCATGGGCAATGCGCCCGAGCGCAGCATGCAGCAGTGGCTGCTTACCGACGACGCCGGCCAGTGGTCGATCCGCTCACCCGGCTTCTCCCTGATGGCCGTGAGTCATTACACCCCGCCTGAGTCACCCGCAGCCTCCCAGCCTGCCAAGGGCACGCTCGTTCTCAACATTGGCGGCAAAGATTACGAGGTCGACGTCGAACATGCACTCGCCGGTAGTGTGGCGGTTGCCGACGGTCATACGACCGTGCACGTTGCCGACTATTACGAACACGCGACGGTCGGCGCGGGCGGCAAGATGACCGACGAACCGGGCCGGCCCGTCAATCCCGCTGTCATCGTCCAGCTTACCCATAACAACCAGACGGAAAAGCGGATCGTTTTCGCCCGGTTCGGCGATATCAGCGCCATGCACGGCGGCGCCAAGGACAACCCCGTCAAGGTTTCCTTCCGGCATTCCATGGCGAACGCCGGCAAACTCAAGGTGGTGCTGGTTCCCATCCAGCCAGCCGATAGCGTAAGCGAGGCTGCCAGCGCACAGGGCAAATGGACCTTGTACGAGGAAAACGGCGGCAGACTGGTCCAGCAGGCCGAAGTGCAACCGGGCAGCGAGGTGACCCTCAAAGGCATGGCCGTGACGCTTGAGATCAAACAGTCCCTGGCACATGCGACGCCGGCCCGTAGCGTTACTCCCAAGGCGGCCGGCGCCGGCGGTGACCCGCAGCCTGCCCTGCGTGTCGAGGTGCGCGGTCCCGGCGGCACTCAGCAGGACTGGCTGGCCTGGGGACAGCCGGCTGTCTTTGAGATCGGCAAGAACGCCGTCGAGATGACGCTTCAGGCGCGCCAGGCGAAGTTGCCGTTCGCGATCCGTCTCGACAAGTTCGAACTGGACAAGTATCCCGGTACGGATATGCCTTCGATGTACCGCAGCAAGGTAACCGTCCTCGACAACGAGGCCGGCGTGCAGATGAAATTCCCGATCGAGATGAACCGGCCGCTGGAGTACCGCGGCTGGACGTTTTTCCAGAGTTCGTATACGTCCAGCGGCGGCCGGCGGGTTTCGATCCTTTCGGCCTCGAAGGACCCGGGTAAGCCAGTCGTCTACACCGGCTGTATCCTGCTGATACTGGGCACGTTAGTAATGGCTGTACAGAGACTGATGGCAACGCCGCCGGTAGCGGCCCGCAAAGGTGATGCCGCAAGGACCGGTCAACAGGAAGCCAGGCAGCCTGCCGGGGCTGGGCGTTCGAAACCCAATATCGTTTCCGAGAGCGATCATGCATAAAGATATCGTGACTCTGCGTAGTCGAACCATGAGGATTGTTCTGGGCGTTTCCGTGGCGCTTGGCCTGGCGTCGACGTCGGCCTTCGGTGCATCGGGCCCGGCGGCGGCGGCCAGTATGGAGAAGCCCGCGTGGACTTCGCTGGATTTCAGCGCGGCTCGTTCCATTCCCGTGCAGTACAACGGGCGGACGATGCCGCTGGATACGCTTGCGCGGCAGATCGTCTGGCAGGTCACGGGGCGGCAGGCCTGGCAAGGCTATGACCCGGTCGGGCTGATGCTGGCCTGGACGTGGCAAGGCAAGGACTGGCTCGATCAACCGATGGTGCTGGTCAACACGCCGGAGCTGCAGAAGAAGGTCGGCCTGGCGGCAAACGAGAAGCGGTTCAGCTGTAACCAGCTGCAGGCCAATGCGAAGTTAACGCATATGGCCATGGGCGAGGGCATGGCAGAACACCTCGGCGCTCGACGCGAAACGCCCAGCAGGTGCATACGCGTCTGCAGATGCTTCAGGAGGTGATGGCTGGGGAAGGGCTGCGGATCGTGCCGCCAACAAGCGATGCGCCTGCGGCATGGTCAACGCTGGACGGGGCGACGGGGCTGGCTGCCGGCGACCGTCAGAAGATCAGTGCGGCCCTTACCAGGATGCGCAGCGGGTTCACTTCTGATGACGCCGCCATGTTTGCGGCCGGGTCACAGGACCTCAAGAGTGCGCTGGCGGGTCTGCATTCGCCTGCGTATCCGAAAGAGGAAATCGTTTCGCTGGAAGTGATGTACAACCGGCTCAAGCTGTTTCAGTGGGGCTGGGTGCTGACGTGCCTGGCGATGGTGGTCGGGCTGATCGAACTGGGCGTGCCGAGCAAGCCGCTCAAGGCCGTTACGTGGATACTGCTGCTGGCGGGCTTTGCGGCACTGACGGCCGGGATCGGTATGCGCTGGCGGTTCTCGGGCCATGCCCCGCTGGCGACGATGTACGAGTCGCTGGTGTTCATGGGCTGGGGCGCGACGGCGCTGGGGATCATCATGGCGGCGGTCGTCCGGCTGAAGGGTTCATTGCCGATCGTTGCCGGCGTGGCGACGGTCATCCTGATCATCGCGGACAGTACGCCGCTGGACTCGATCGCCGCGCCGTTGGTACCGGTCCTGCGAAATACGATGTGGCTGACCTATCACGTACTGACGGTCATGCTGGCCTACAGCGCGTTTGCGCTGACGATGGCGATGGGGCACGTGCAGGCAGCAAGGCTGGCGTACAAGCGCGACGCGCGGTCGCCGGCAGACAGGCTCGGCAGATTGCTGTACCACATGACGCTGGTCGGCTGCGTGTTCCTGACCGCCGGGATTATCTTCGGGGCGATCTGGGCGAACAAGAGCTGGGGCCGGTACTGGGGCTGGGATCCGAAGGAGACCTGGTCGCTGATCACGCTGCTGGGGTACATGGCGGTACTGCATGCACGGCGGATCGGCTGGTTCGGATCCTTCGGGCTGGCGATCTCGTCGATCCTGGCGTTTCAATTGGTTGTCATGACGTATTACGGGGTGAACTTCGTGCTGGGGCAGGGATTGCATTCTTACGGCTTCAGCAGCGGCGGACAGTCTGTATGTCGGGCTGTATGTGTTGCTTGAGGCGGCATTCATGCTGTGGATGTGGGCGGCACACGCAAGGACGACCCACGCAGAAACCCTTGAAACAGCGAGCCAGGCCGCAGAAAAGTAGCACCCACTCCCAGACTCAAAGCCAAATCGTACTGCTGCCAGTTTCCTAGAATGCAGAGTGGTGACGGCACTGGTGAATGGCGGCAATAAGGTCCTCGCACGGGCAGGTCTTGGGCAGATAGGCAGCGGCACCGGCCTCCTGCATCCGTTCGGCCATGTCGGCTTCGGTATGCATGGACAGGCCGATCACACAGACGGAGGGAAGATCGGCATGAATCCGGCGGGTCGCTTCAATGCCGCTGAGCCGGGGCATGCTGACGTCCATGATGACGGCGTCGGGCCGGGTCTGCATGGCCAGATCGACGGCCTGCTGGCCATCGGAGGCGAGGCCGACTACCTCGACGTTCGGCTGCAGCTGAAGCAGGCGGGCCAGGCCGGTACGGACGACTTCGTGATCGTCAGCCAGCAGGACGCGAATCTTGTGATTCGAGGCGACAGCCTGGATCGCCGTGGGCACGCGAGCACTCGAAAGTACGTGCGGGATGTCGGGCTCGGCGGTCGCCTCGGCCGGCTCTTCATCGGTCTGTGGCAGGCTCATGGGCAGTTCCAGCCGAACGCGTGTTCCCTCGCCGGGCTCACTGCGAATATCGAGATTTCCCTTCAGCAGCCGCATGCGCTCCCGCATGCTGAACAAGCCGAAGCCGCTGCTGGACGTGCCATTTGCCGAGACACGTGACATATCAAAACCAACCCCGTCGTCTTCGACCATGACAAGAATATGGCCGTTTCCTCCCTGGCTCATGCGAACGGTCGCCTGCTTGATGCCGGCATGTTTGCTCACATTAAAGAGTAATTCGCGAACCGCCTGGAAGATGACGACGCGGATCTCGTCGCTCGTCGGATCGGCGAGTTCGTCGGCACGGACCGTCACATCCAGCCCGTGCTTCTGGTGCATCCAGCGGGCAAGCCAATCGAGCACCTGGGCCATGTTTGCCTCGTAAAGGATCGGCGGACTCAGTTCAACCGTCAGCGAGCGAGAGACTTCGATGGCCTGGCCCAGCAGTTCGTCGACCTGGCGGAGGGAATCGCGAAGGGTCTCGCCGGATACCTGGCCACTGACGATGCTGGTGTTGAACCTGGCACCGACGAGCAGTTGCTGAAGGTTGTCGTGGAGCACCTCGGCGAGGCGGCGACGTTCCCGCTCCTCGGCGCGGGCGAGCTCCTGGGCGAGCCGCTGGAGCTGGACGGCGCGTTGCCTGGCCTCGGCGGTCCGCTCGGCAACGCGCTGCTCGAGTTCGGCGTTGAGGGCGCGGAGTCGCTGCTGACTCTGCCGCAACGCTTCCGCCTCCAATGCCTGCCGCTCGGCACGAACCTGTCGCAGGACACGCTCCACAGCCAAGGGCAGGTACTCAAGATATTCGCCGCTCTTGGGGACGACGTCGCGAAATCCCGCGCGGAGGGCCTCGATCACCTTGCCCTCGTCGCTGAAACCGGTAACCAGGATGGCGGGCAAATCGTAGCCGGCCTTTCGCAGTTCCTGATAGAAATCCAGGCCGGTTGCCGCTGAGCGCAGACGGTAATCCAGCACCACCAGATCGGGGGGGCGCGGCGAATATGATCCATTGCCTGCTCGGCTGCACCGACGGCGATCACGGCATAACCAGCGCGTTCAAGCTTACGGCGCTGAAGCGAGAGGATGCCCTCGTCGTCGTCGAGGATCAGGACCGTGTTGCGTGGCGACTGATTTGCGTCCTTACTCATAGTGCTTCTTACTTCGTGCCGTTGGGCAACCTGACCACCTGCAGGAACAGCCCGAGCCTGCGAATCGCATCGATGAACGACTCGTACTCTACCGGCTTGGTCACATACACATTGCAGCCCAGTTCGTAACACCGTTCGATCTCACGCGGATCGTCGGTGGTAGTCAGCATGATAATAGGTAGCCTGGCCGTCTTGGGGTTCTTCTTCAGACAGCGCAGGACCTCAACGCCATCGACACGCGGCATCTTGATATCCAGCAGCAACACCGAGGCCGCCGGCGAGCTGGCCCCGGGCGTCTCGCCCAGGAAGTAATCCATCGCCTCCTGGCCATCCCTGACGCGGACGAAGCCATTGGTGAGGCCTGCCCTCTTGAGATTCCTCTCGATCAGCGTAGCGTGTCCGTCGTCGTCTTCGGCAAGTACAATTGTAACTGTTTCGACGTTCATATCCTGTTTTCCTGACTGACAACCGCTCGCCCGGCATCATCGGCAGACAAGGACTCTTCCAGTGTGCCGGCCTTGACGAGCGAAACGTAGAACACCGTACCCACTCCCTCCGTCGATTCCGCCCAGATTCGCCCGCCATGGCGATCGACGATCCGCTTGACCAGAGCCAGGCCGATGCCTTCACCGGGAGCGATATTACCATGAAGTCGCTGAAAAGCGACGAACAGCTTAGGCAAGTATGCCGCGGGGATGCCGAGGCCGTTGTCGCGCACAAACAGTGTCACGCGATCGGCGGCCTGGTCTGCCTCGCCAGCAACGCCGACCTCGATGCGTCCCGGGCGGTTAGGGTCGAGGTAATTGACGGCGTTGGCGATAAGATTGGCAAAGACCTGCTCGATAGCAGTGGGGTCGGCACGGACGGCGGGCAACGGCCGCGCATGCACCTGAGCCTTCTTTTCGTCGAGCGTGACCCGCATGGCCGCAACGATTCGCTCGATAATCGGATTGAGATCGACGTCCTGGCTCTGGTATTCAACGCGTCCGGCCCGCGACAGGCGCAGCAGGGCATCAATGATGTTGGACGACCGGGTCACCGCGGTCTCTATGAAGTGAATCGAGGTAAGGATGTCCTCGTCGATGATAGTGCCGACCCGGCCGTGCACGTCAGACGGCAGCGTCGCCGACTCCAGTACCTCCCTCAGTTCGGTGCAGGCATGCGTCAGTTCCCTGGCGAAACCTTGGAGGTTCACGAGGGGGGATCGCAAATCGTGTGAGACGCTGTAGACAAAAGTCTCGTTCTCCTGCGTCTTGTAGATCAGGTCCTGGTTGGTCCGCTCGAGCTCCTCCGCGCGACGCTGGAGCTCCTCGCGATAATGGGCCTCGTTGGCGGCGGCGGCGCGCAGACGGCGCGCGGTATCATGCAGGACAGCGTCGAGGCGCGCGATCTCATCGGAGCCAGCGACAGGGTCGGCCAGCGACTCATCATCAGCCAGACGCTTGGCGTTCTCGGTCGCCACGGCGAGGCGCAGACCAACACTTCGCGTAAAGGCCCACAGAAGCCCGGCGGCCAACAGGACGGTCAGGCCCGCCACGGTCAGCAGAGCAGTTCGCTGATACTGACGCGACTGCAGAGCCGTTGCCAGCCGTTGCGTATCAAGTCGCTCCTCGGCTTGCAGGAATTTCTGGAGCAGAACCTGCACCTTGTCCACATGATGTTTGCCGTAGAGGATATCGAGTCCCTTGTCGACCTGGGCCCACTGGCCGGCATCAGCCTCCCGATTGACGGTATCGGCCCAGGAGAGGTACTCGGTCATGGCGGTCGAGAGATCGCGGAGGGTTGCCTCCTGTGCGGGATTATCAGCCACGAGTATCTTTAGGCCAGCGATCTGTCCGGGAATACCGCGCAGAGCCTGTCTCTTGGCCGGCTCAAACGAGGCATCATGAAAAAAGCCCATGCCCCGCATGGCGCGTGTGGGCCTCGGTGAGCGTCAGTACGATCTGGTTCGCGTTCTCGATAACCTGCTTCGTGTGAATCTCCCACTGCTCGGCATCAGCCACGTCGTGCTGTACCCGCAGCAGGTAAGCGAGCATGCCCAGTTGAAAAAGCATGGGCAGGGCGATTAAAATGACACCCTTCTTAAAAATGGACAAATTGATACCTGGCAATCACTGTCTCCGTACGAATACAGCCAATACTAGGGCGCTCAAATGGCGAATTCTACGCTTTTGTCGCGGAGCCTTACCGCGTGTCACGAAATGCAAGCGCGCCAGAAGGCCCCCGTCGGCTGTGCGACCGTGATTAGTACGACCGGCGATGTCGGCTGGTTTGAGCAATTGCCGCCGCCTGCGCCCGGTCCCGGACAGACTCTGTACAGCATATACTTGCGCGGGCAGGAGTGCCCGCCCTGGCAAGGAGATCGCGAGCACATGATGACGTACTATCTGATCAGCGACCTGCACATCGGTGGTGACGGGGTGCTGGATCATTGCGATTTCGAAACGGAGCTGATCGATTTTTTGAGGGACCTGGAGCGCACCTCGGGCGATGTCGAGCTGATCATCGTCGGCGACGCGTTCGGCCTGTGGGAGCTGACCAGAGGAACGGGGCCCGAAAAACTCGATCACATCGCAGCCAATCACCGGGCACTGTTCGCCCAGTTCCGACAGACGGGAAAGCGGATAAAGATCACGCTGCTGCCGGGCAACCATGACTACGAACTGGCCTGCTACCGGGGGTTCGCGGACCGGCTGGCTGAATACAACATCCACCTTGAGCCTCAGGAGCACATCGAGCGGACCGTCGGGGCCCGGAAAATCTGGATCGAACACGGCAACCAGCACGATGGCGCCAATCGGTTTCCGAACTTCGGCGATCCTTACGGCCTGCCGGTCGGCTACTTCATCACGGCTGACGTCGTCGGGGCGACGGGGCGGCGGGCAACCCATGCGGGCAGTTCCTGGCTTGGCGGACTGCATTCGGTTTACCCGACGGAAGAGGTTCCGCTGTGGGTGGTGTCGAACTATTTCTACAGGGAGATGGGTCGCGTTCTGCGATGGTGCCTGGTGCCCTTTCTGCTGCTGGCGACCTTCAGCGCGATCGTGGTGGTCGGCCGGACGCTGGAAACGGTGGGCGTCCTTCATACCACGATCTTTCACTCCGAGCCGTTTCGAAACTATGGCCTGCCCGGACGGCTGATCGATTGGGTCCTCTGGGCCAACGGCACGGTGATCAGCTTCGCACTGCTGCTGGCGGGGCCGGTATACCTGCTGGCTCGCGATATCCGGGCAACGTTGCGGCGTTACGGGATCAAGCGCCAAGAGAACCTCAAGCAGGCGAAGGATCACAAGTATGTGGAGGCTGCTCAGGCCGTGTTCCGGGCCGATCCAGCCGTCGCCCTGTTCATCTATGGGCATACCCACGCCGTGTCCGTCCGGCCGGTCGACGGGCGGTACATCATCAATACCGGCACGTGGCTCAAGCGGCTGGAGCGAGTCCGGCCGCGCTTCGGATGGCTGCCGTCGGTGTTCATCCCGTCGTTTCGCCTGAACTACTTCGTGGTCAGCGATCCGCGCGGCGGCCTTCGTGTCCAGTACAGAACTATCCCCAAGCGGGTGGGAGATGAGCTGACCTGGCTGCAGAAGGCGGTGCTGCTATGGCGACGGCCGGCCAAAGAGGAACCGATCCCGGCCGAGTTCACTGTCGGCAGCAGCGGCGACTGAGACAGCGATCGGCCTTGGCTACCTTACGTAAGTCCGAAGTCCGCACTGTCCTGGCTGCGTCTGAGGCGCTTCAGCTTCTGTCGGGTTCCAGGCCGGTATCGTAACTGAGCAAGCTTGTCTCGCCGGGCTCGATCGGGCGCTGGCGATAGACACCCGTGTAGTGCCAGGTCGGCGCGGGGGCGTCTTTGCGCCACGGACGGCGATGCCAGTACAAGCCGCGGAACGGGTCGCGGGTTTCGTTCATCCATGCGATCAGGCGGTCGTGGAGGCTGTCGCGTGCCTTTGCGTGTTCCGCATCCTCAATGAGGTTCTTCATCTCGTATGGGTCGGCCTGCACATCGTAAAGCTCGTCACTGGTCAGCAGGTTGATGGTCAGTTTGTACCGGCCGTCGAAGACGCAGCGGATTGGTTCGAAGCCGCCGAAGCCGTCCTGCTCGACCTCGTATCGCCCGAACTCCAGGAAGACCTGGTCGTTTGGTCGCACTGACGGATCGCGGACGGTGTTGAGCATGCTTTTCCCTTGCAGAACGCCGGGATCTGGTGCGTTGAAAAACTCGAGCACCGACGGGACGACGTCGATGTGAGAAACCGGGTGCGGACAGACCGTACCGGCTGGGGCCATCCCCGGGCGCGAACGATGAACGGGATGCGGGTGATCTCGTCGTACATCGCCGGGCCCTTGATGTGCAGCCGGTGCGACATTTCCATGTGGCCGTGATCAGAGGTAAAGATGACGGTAGCGTCGGGACAGTCGCGGTCGATCGCATCGAGCACCCTGCCGATCTCGTAATCTACAAAGGTGTTACACCCGAAGTAATCAGGACGATGAATCTTGACGCAACAGCTCGTCCTGGCCGAGCCGCTCGCCCGCCCAGACGCGATGATGTTCGGGCTTGTCGGCAAGCGTGTCATGGACGTTCGGCGAGATGGGGAACTCATAGTCTGCGTACATGTCGTAATACTTCTTCGGGCACAGATACGGACCGTGCGGCTCGTCGTACGAGACGACAAGGAAAAAGTCCTCGCTGCTGTGGCGGTTGAGGAAATCGATGGCCCGGTCCGAGCAACGATGGCCGAAGGTGAACTCTTCAGGGATGGATTCCTGAATGGTCTTTTCCATACGGCTGCGACGGCGGTCTTCGGGAGAGAGTTCTTCCATGTAGCAGCGCATGTCATACCAGTATGCCGGGTCCCAGCCGGCCGGGGCCTTGCCGGTGCCGAAGTAGTCGCTGTGGTCGAGGTGCCACTTGCCGATATAGGCCGTCTGCAGACCGGTTTCCGAAAGGCGCTCTCCAACGCTCTTGCAGCCCTGCCCGAGAGGCAGGTCGTTGGACCAGCCACCGTTGATGTGGGGCCAGGTGCCTGTAAACAGGCCGGCGCGGGCCGGGCCGCAGACGGGCTGGCAACTGTAGGCCCGTTCGAAGCGAACGCCGCCGGCGGCCAGACGATCGAGGTTAGGGGTCTGCAGGCCGGTCTGGCGATAGCAGTTGAGCATATCCCATCGCTGGCTGTCGGTCATGATGAAGATAAGCTGGCGTCCCTTTGGCATGGGCAAATTCCTTTCTGACGGCTTGTCTCTGCCGAATAGCGTACAAAGTAGCGAGCTGGGACGGGACCTGCAAATCTACATGCGGATGACATCACGGAAGCTGAAAGCGGCATCAGGATTCATGAAACGACGCCGCGGACCCTGAGAGTCCGCGGCGTCTGGATCTTGCCTATCCTTGTCAGCGCCGGCCTGGCCGGCGCCGCTCAGATTGCGAGGGAATTACACGTCCCAGTTCGCAACCACGATCTGCAGGTCACCAACGTTGATGTAGCCGTCACCATTCAGATCGGCGTCCGCATTGTAGGCCGCATCGCCGGACGCGGTGTTCCAAGCCGCCGCCAGTGCCTGAAGGTCACTGACATTGACGAGGCCGTCGCCAGTGATATCGCCGACCTTGGGGCCGGGGCTGCCGCCGACGACGTAGACATCAAAGAAGCCCCACGGCGGGCCACTTTCGATCCAACTGTCGTCAACGACGGTGACGGACTTGATCGGGTCAGTGCCGTTGGACACGACATGGATGAACGGGGCGTACATGCTGGGTATGTCAACAACCACCAGCTGGGCAGTACTGAAATCGTCGGTCTCGCCCATCACGAAGACGACGGCGTGAGCCCAGCTGTTCGTCTTGACGTTATTATCATCGTCGGCGCCGCTGTACGGCCAAGATTGCCACTGGTTCGTATTCGCGGAGACATACACACCGAACTCATCTACCGGATTGTCCAGCACGAACTGAACCGACATGAAGTCATAGCCGGCATACCGAGAGACCCGAGGAATGCGGGCCGGGTAGCGATTGTCCGTCGGCTCCTCGCTCATGTTCGTGAAATAGCCGTTGGGCGGAGTGTTAACACCGTCGTTGTCGACGCCCAATAGCACCGTACCGCCCTGGCCCTCGGAGGGATTATCATACCCCATGTTGTTGATCTGGATCCCCGTGGCGATAAGCGGCCAGGTGATCCAGTACCGGTCAGTCATCTGTACGTTCCCGGAGCTGCACTGCAGCAGGGCGCTGCTGTCGAAGATCAACTGGGCGCCCGTCATGTTCGCAGCGGCCGGCGGCGGGAAGACCGTGATCGGCTGCGGCCCGGGCACGTCGCTCGGCTGCACATCCATCGCGGTAACCGTGGCCCCGGTGTAGCCAAAGGCGACAGGCGCCAGTCCAACGAGAGCGACCAAGGCGACGACCGCCAATGAAAACCTCGCAATACTCCTGTTCATCTCTACCTCCTCCAAAGGTTCAATCCCCTGTCCACCGCGAACCACCCGGCCCGCGGAAATGCACATACGTACTCCAGGCACTTCTCGAAATGAAATCACCGGCCCGAACGGGCGCAGAGACTCATACCTCCTATAAGAACGCCAGATCCGTCAGATTGCAAGCTTTTTCCTGTGCCGACCGGGACTGCCAACAGAAATCCGGCCCCCCCCGATGCAAGCCACGCACACACGACATTCGGCTCTTTCGCCATTCCTCATGCAGACGCCCCTGCGAAGGCATCCACATGATGTCGAGCGGCATCATTTGGTGTATACCAAATGCCCCGGCTATTGTATCTATTGTTACATAAAAGGTATGGTTACTGGACATCGCGATTTGCAGCCATGCTATCCTTACGTTCGTCCTCCATTATGACGGGTGACTGGCTTCGGGCTGGTCGAGGAGGCCCATAGGGCGCAACACCGGATACCCGAGGTCCGCAAGGACACGGACTGAGGCAGAAGCGACCGGTCCCCTTTTGCCTGGGCGGCCAGTTCGGGTAATATAGGAGACCGGGCGGCGGATGGTAGCAACCGGGTCGTACACCCGGCCGCAGCCAAGCCGGCCGTAATGCTTTTATTTACAAGCAGTTGCCACCCTAGCTCAGTTGGTAGAGCAGCGGTTTTGTAAACCGCAGGTCGCGGGTTCGAGTCCCACGGGTGGCTGTCGCTCCATCTGAGACACCGCAGGTCCACTCCGGCCGGCGGGCTGTCCGACACATGAACGCTCGTCAACGGCTCCGAGCGGCGCCGACCATATGATCCAAGGCTGCCCTGCATGCCGGGGCATCGGCGGAAGGCGGCAAGCCACCGGCTGGTGCGCCCAGAAACATCCGGGCGCCCACACAAAGCCTTTCACCGGATCCTCTCGCACGCCTCCGGATTGCCGTGAAGGCATGAGGGATTCCGAGCCAACCCCTGGCCAGGCCGGCCGCCCTCAACTGACAGTCTGACGTTCGCCAATTGGATCGCATGCCTCCTGCTTCTTGAGGACGCCTGAGAAGGCTCCAGCCGGAACGTACGAACGTCTGCACGGCCGTATGGAATACCTGTGGCTGGCCACCCGCCGGAACGCCTTGGCCCGGTTTGCGTTGCAGCAAAGCCTTCCGTTAGAGTGCCCCTTTCGATCTGATACGCGGATAGGCTCAGGCAGTTGTCTTTCCATAGGAAACACACGATGAGTAAGGTTACGTGCGAGGCGTCGTCAGTTTCAGAGAAGGCCTACGAGGCACGGTTTGCGGTCGATGGTTGTCCTTGGTCCTATTGGTCGTCCGAGCCGCAGAAGGAACCCCAATGGTTTGCACTGACGATGGCCCAGCCCGTCACACTCAAGCACGTCGGCATCGTCTGGTGTAATGAAGGGCGGGCGGCAGAGTGCACGGTTTCAGTGTCCAGCAACGGCTCTGCCTGGCAGACAGTCGGGCAGATCACCGGGGCCGCCAGCAAAACATCGGTCGACGAGTTCCAGTTCCCTGCACGGCGCGGCGTCAAGCATATACGCATCGACTGCCAGAAGACCACGAGCCTGAAACATGGCTTCTCGATCATTCACATCCTCGTCAACGGGAAAAAAGTCGTTGTTCGCCCGCCGGCCATGCCGGTCGAGGCCAAGGATGCCCCGTTCCGCAACAAAAAACTGTCTCCAGAGAAGCGGGCCCGCGACCTCGTTTCCCGACTGACTCTCGATGAGCTGCTGGACATCACCGGCGGCTGGGCCTTCTTCTTCATCTCGCCGCTTCCCCGGTTCGGCCTCCCGCCGATTTCCTTCTGCGATGCCTCCATGGGAGTGCGCACGCCGGTCCATTCGCCGGCCGATCCGACCGTCTCTTTTCCCGCCTCGGTGGCCCTGGCCGCGACGTGGAATCCGGACGTGGCCGCCCAATACGGCAAGGGCCTCGGCGAGGAATGCAGGACCTACGGCGTACACACGCTGCTGGGACCGGGCGTGAACATCTACCGGACAGCCACCAACGGGCGGAGTTTTGAGTATCTTGGCGAGGACCCCTTCCTCACGTCGCGGATGGTGGTGCCCTATATCAAGGGGCTCCAGTCGACCGGTACCATGGCCTGCATCAAGCATTTCGCCTGCAATAACAATGAATGGATACGGCACGACATCAACACGATCGTCGATGACCGTGCCATGCAGGAAATATACATGCCGGCGTTCCGCGCGGCGATCGCCGAAGCGGATGTCAAGGCCGTCATGACCGCCTACAACTATTGGAACGGCGAAAAGGCCAGCCAGAATCGTGAGCTCATCGAAGGCCTGCTGCGAAAGGAACTCGGCTTCAAACATATGATGATGTCCGATTGGAACGCCGTGTGGGACGGCCAAAAGGCCCTGGAATCGGGCCAGGATCTGGTCATGCCGCACAACAATATGGTCCGCAGCTATGTCGCCGAACATCCGGAGCGACAACGCCAGATCAAGACCCAGCTCAAACGGATGGCGACCTCGATCCTGCGCACCATGTTTGCCATGGGCTACTATGACCGCCCCCACGCAAAGCCGGCATGGATCAAGCGCCAGAAGCAGCACGAGCAGGTCTCTCTGGAAGCGGCACGCCAGGCAGTCACACTTCTAAAGAACGAGTCGGTCCTGCCCCTGTCCGCACGAAAGGTCAAAACCATCCTCGTAACCGGACCGGCCGGGCAGAATACACCCCACTGCGGCCGGGGCAGTGGCGAGGTACCGGGATACAACCGGGTCAGTTATTACGACGGCTTGCGGAACATGGCGGGCAAAAAGGTCGTCTATAAGGAGGCCCCGTCCGACGCCGACCTCAAGAAAGCCGACGTGGTCATCGTTTGCCCGTTTCTCTACGAGACCGAATGCACGGACCGCTGGTTCGAACTGCCCGACGACCAGGAGGCGCTGATCCGCCACGCGGTATCACTCAACCCGAAGACCGTCGTGGTGATCACACAGGGCGGCGGCATTCGCATGACCGAATGGGCGGACGCAGCCGGCGCAATCGTGTTCGCATACTACGGCGGGCAGTCGGCGGGCACGGCCCTGGCCGAGGTGCTTTTCGGCAAGGTAAATCCCAGCGGAAAACTGCCCTTCACCATCGAACGGGAATTTGCCGATTCTCCAGCGGCCCAGTACCTTCCTGAGTTCATTCGCAAGCAGAGAGATGCCGATCTGCTCAGTCTGCGAACCAAAAACCAAAGAGCGTCTCCAGAAACGCGGCCTGAAGCTGCCGCACGACCTGGTCTACGAGGAAAGCATCTTCGTCGGCTACCGCTGGTACGATGCCAAAGGAATCGAGCCCCTCTTCTGCTTCGGGCACGGGCTGTCGTACACCTCGTTTGAGTACAGCGACTTGAAGATGCCCGAAACAGTACCGCTGCGCCGCGGCAAACTGGCCGAGCCCATCGAGGTCTCTCTCAGCGTCAGGAACACGGGCTCGCGCCGGCGCCGAGGTGGTACAGCTGTATGTCGGCGATCCGGACGCCTCCGCGGACCGGCCCGTCCGCGAGCTCAAAGGCTTTGCGCGGGTCACACTAAAGCCCGGTCAGAAGAAACGCGTCAAGTTCCAGCTGGATCAATCCAGCCTGGCGTTCTTCCATCCGAAAGACAAGAAGTGGACGGTCGAAAAAGGCACTTTCACGGTAGACGCAGGTTCTTCCTCCCGTGCCATTCGCCTGACGGGTTCATTCCGGCTGGCATAACAGCACGATGAATCCAGGTGCAGCGTATCAGGCCGAGCGATCCGCCCGCATTTAGCCTGCCCGCCCGCGGGCGGGCGCCATGGCCCTGCGGAGCAGGACCATGGTCGTTGGCCGCGACGTCTGGATTAGAGATGCTCTCGTTCTTATGGGTGCCACTGGCAGCTTGCCTGCCAGTGCGAGGCCCTGAAACCGCTTCTATTCATCACAGTCGACCGCCGCCTGTGTAGCGGTACCGGCAGCCGCCGCCGGTTCAGTCGCGGATCCACTGGGCCCGAGGATCTTGTCGATCGCGGGAATGACGTCCTCCAGCTTCGTCTCAGCCGCCAGCACTTTGCCGTCTGGGCCAATCAGATACACCAGCCAGTCAGGCGCGGAGTACTGCCGGACGAACAGGCGCATCACATCTTCGTAGCCCATGAAAGCCTGTGGCCAGTCCATCCCGTGCTCGGCAGCGTACCCCGCGAAATCCTCCGGCTCTGGACCCAGGTACACCGTGACCAGAACCAGCCGACGGTCTTTCGCCACACGGTCGCGAATAGCCCCTATCCCTGAGATCGGCAGCTGTCGACCAAGGATCGACTTGACGCTCAACACCAGATATCTCCCGGCAAAGTCACAGGACCTCAGCGGTTTGTCGTGAAGATCGGTCAGAGACATCGGCGGCAACGGCTTGCCGACCGCAATCGGTTGCGGCCGCACCAAAGGAAGTTCGCCCAGCGAGAGGGGTTCATCACTCCGGCCGGCCTTCATTTCGGGAACCTCGAAATGCTTGTTCACCGTACCAACGGACTCCGGCCTGCCGTTGCCGGACTGCATATCGTGGACAGTCAGACTCAACTGGTATGAGCCCGCAACGACGTCCTCAATCCGGAACGTACCATCCGGCTCGATTTGAAACATGTACGAAGTCGTGCCATAGGCCTGGCCGCCGTTCTCCTGCTTTCGTTTGGCAAAGTAAGCTGCAGACCACTCCCGTCGCTCCGTCTCTGACATGTCCATCCAGGTGTGGGGCAGTTTGATCCCGCCCCACGGGTCAGTGACACCGGTGATCAACCGACCGCTAATCCAGGCGGACGCGATGCGCCCGGCCAGTTCCGGCGGAATCTGCATGCGACCGGTAACAGGCCGCCCCTTGCCGCCGATGCTGACGCTGGCTGTCTTGCCGGCTTCGACCATGACTTTAGTCCGGCTTGTCCCGTACTGACTGCGATTACGGCCCTTACGTAACCAGCTGGCCTCCAGCCTTCCCGTAACGACTTCGGGCAGACTGAAATGGCCCTTCTGGTCTGCCGTGACCCTGTACGTAAAGGACACCTGGCCCGATTCCGGGCCTCCCATCTCCGTGTGGGATGCCATCACCTCTTCGCCGGCACCGACACGAGAACCGATGTGAATCGTGCCTGCAATCGCCCCCATAGGCTTCAGCCGGATCTGTCCCACGGCCTCGACGTCCTTCCTGGCTGCGCACGCCCAACCCGTCTTGTGCAGAACGACCACCTCATAGTGGGCAACGTCACGCCGCACCTTCAGCAGGCCGTCGGCGCCGACCTTCCGAACCCTTGTCCCATACGAACTATTGAAGTGATTGTTCTCGATGCCCACATACTGATGCGCCTTGATGATAGCGGCTTCCGCCCCGGATGCCGGCTCGCCGTCCGGCGTCAGCACAGCAATAGCGAACTGCTGTACCTTCGGCATCGGCCGGCCGGCGCTGATACCCTTTTCGACCTCCACCTCGTAAGGCGATTCGCCGCTCGCGTAGACCGGCAGGTATTTGTCCGCCGGCAGCACCACCTGCGTCCCCACGTCATGCAGAAGCACGAACGTTTTCTCACCTCGCAAGGCCACTCGATCGTCGCGCATGTTCTCGCTGAACTCGACCGTACCCGCCGGCAGGCTCGACCGGCACCAGTCGCAACTTTATGCCATCCTCGGCCGGCTTCAGATCGATCCTGTACGTACCGGAGTTCAGTACCAGGTGCTTGACCAGAGGCACCCGAACCGGACCGCTGTCACCATACTGGCTCGACCGGTTCGGATCGAACTTCTCCGGGTTATAGCCCACCAGCAGCAGGTCGCCCCTGTATGAATTCGGCCAGCCTTCAAGGCTCACCTTGCTCAGGCACGTGAACTGGCCGTCCTTGTCCTCATCAAGCAGCCCGATCATGACCGGCTCGCCTTCGATCGTCGTCTCGCCGACGGCCCAGCGATTCTTCGGCTGCGGCGGATAGAGCCGCCCGGAAAACCGGAACTGCGAGTCGGGATCGTCCTGATCGCGCGAACCGTGGAATGTAACCCGCGCCTTGATGTCCGGCCGGTCGCGGGTGATCCCCACCGTAACATCCTCGAAGGTCATCGCGAAGCTCCGGCCGGGCGCATCGGGCGAGACGTCCGTCTCCGAAGGCTTGTATGACGCGACCTTGCCGCCGAACGACTCGTCACCGTCGTAGCTGACGTAGAGAGTGTCATAGCCGGTGCCCGTACCGCCGGACTCGTCAAACAGCAGCGCGCTCCTGTAGCGGGAGTTCTTCGCATGCCAGAGGATCGGTCTGTCGGATCTGGCGACGGCCACCTTCTTTTCGGGTACATGCAGGTTGCCCAGGCCCTGGAAGTCCGCCGAGGACACACCGCCGGGCACCGCCTCGAACCGCAGCATTGCCGACACCGGCGCAGTCGCCTGACTGGCCGGCGACAAAGCAGGAGCCGACGCCGCAGCCGGCACGGCCTGAGCCAGGCCCGCCATGCACAGCGCGAAAGCAATTGCGATACAGAATTTCGCCCCAACAGATCTGCTGATGAAACCCATGACGCTCCTCCAGTTTCCGGTTGTGCAGCGTGCCTGGCGGACTGATGGTCCGCTCGACCGAACAGATCGTCTCTGCAGTGTGCACTATGTAGGACGCATTGCAGCGCAAAACGTGACAAGAAAACGTCCGAGGTTCTTGGACATCAACGACGCAGAGCGCAAGCAGCGCCGGCACAGCCGCCGGGACGCAGCGCCGCAAAAACTCCGCCAGACGAACACCCGCACCAGCCAGACGGGCCAGGCGCGCGACGCCGATGCCAATAACCAACATGATGACGCGGCAAATACTATTGTGTCAATTCCGCCGCGACTGTAAAGTTAGCGTCATCATGGCATCGCCCGCGGATCATCCGAGGGCACACCGGCCACAACATTCCAGGGTACGTAGCCTCGGGAAGAAGGGATAGTAGGAATGAGTGCACCGAATATCGTATTAATCTGCGCCGACGATATCGGCTTTAATGAGATCGGCGCCTACCGCAATACCGGCATGCCGGACAGGGACGTCTACGCCGGCAAGCACGTTCTGACGCCGAATATCGACAGCATCGCCAACGATGGCGCCATTTTGCGCGGCACTACGCCACGAGTGCCATCTGCTCGCCCAGCCGCTATTCCATCCTGACCGGCCGGCTGGCGAGCCGCTCCCCGAGCATGCTGGAGGCCTGCCCTCCGCCGGCGCAGGCGATGATCGGCTGGAACACGCGCGTCGACCGTAGCGAGACCAATCTCGCCAAGGTGCTCAAGTCCCTCGGCTACGTCACCGGCTTTGTGGGCAAATGGCACACCGGCGAGCCGGCTGTCGACCTGTCCGCCATCAAGGGAATCACCGACCCCGCCGACCCGACGTTCGCCGCCGCCGTCAAGGCTGCCTACGACGAGCGCGTCAACTACCTTCGCAACGGGTTCGGTTTTGACTGCGTCGACCGAGTCTATTTCGGCAACCGCGAGGGATTCCCCGGACCGCTGCAGGTCCATAACCTCGAATGGCTC
Source organism: uncultured Planctomycetota bacterium (assembly GCA_963787325.1). Lineage (GTDB taxonomy): Bacteria > Planctomycetota > Phycisphaerae > UBA1845 > JANYLN01 > CAWBCK01. The sequence continues at coordinate 1,026,244 of CAWBCK010000005.1, read as the reverse complement.
TGCGAGGGCGCCGAACGGTTCGTTCAGACCTATTACGACCGGCCGTTCTTCCTGTATCTCGCCCTGAGCACGCCGCACGGGGACCATTTTACATCTTTCCTCGATGACGACCCGCTGCGAACGCCCGCCGGTCTGCTCAAGGCCCCGCCCAGGACACTCATGCCCCCGCGCAAAGGGATTCCCGAACGACTGAAAAAGGCCGGGGTCTCCCCGACAACCGCCATGTCCACCTGGCAGGACGACTGCGTCGGCGCGGTCCTGGCACGCCTGGCGGAGGCTGGGCCAGGCGGACAACACGGTGGTCATCTTCACCGGCGATCACCTGGCACGCGGCAAATACATGTGTTACGAGGGTTGCCGGGTACCGTTTATGATCCGCTGGCCCCGGGGATTCGTCATGAGGCAGCGAGTCGACGCGCTGTGCGCGAATATCGACCTGGTGGCAACCCTGACGGAATTGGTCGGCAGCTCTCTGCCGGACAGACTATCAGACGGATGGCCAGAGTTTCGCACCGCTGCTGCTGACACCTCAGCAGGTCACTTCCTGGCGGGAGCATCTCTACCTGGAGTGCAGCAATATCCGCGGCATCGTCACGGATCGATGGAAATACATCGCCTGCCGAGCCCCTGGGGAAACACTTGCCGCCATCGAAGCCGACCGGGCCGAAGCCCTCGCAAACAACCGGCCCCGATGGGTCGCCTGGGACGGCAGAAGAAACCCGCACCGCCAGTTCGCCACCGAAGGCGTGCGATACTTTGACGCAGGCAAATTCCCCCATTACTTCGACGCGGACCAGCTCTACGACCTTCGCAACGACGTCTTCGAACAGCACAACGTCATCGACGATCCGAAGAACGCCAGCGTCGTCAAACACATGAAGGGCCTGCTGGCAGCCGAGACCAGAAAACTGCCGCACTCGTTCCGATCGTCCGCCGCCGGCTGAACCAGCCGTTCCTGGGGAGGCGACCGCGCGGGACCCGGACTGTCTGCCTGTCTGTCACATGCCGACGGATGCCGAAGCGTCAGATCCCTTCCCGGCTGCGCCGCATCATCTCCTCTACGCTGCAATCACGCGTCACCGTGTAGCCAGCCAGGGGGACAATGTGCTCGTGCACGGCGTCGAGCATGTCCGCCGGGTAGGGGAAGAACGCATCCTCCACCTCATCAGCCGGGGTGATCCAGTTGCGCGCACCGACGATCGTCGGCGGCGCATCGAGCTCATCGAACGCCATCTGCGTGATCTTCGCGGCGATCATCTGCAGCGCCGAACCGCGCTCGCACGCATCGCTGGTCAGCAGGATCTTGCGCGTCTTCTTCACCGACTCGATCACCTTTTCATAGTTGAACGGCACGATCGAGCGGGCATCGATGATCTCGCAGCTCAGCCCGTACTTCTCCTCCAGAATCTTGGCGGCGTCGATCGCCCGGTACAGCGTCGCCCCGATCGTCAGAATCGTCAGATCCTTGCCCGTCTTCTTGATATCCGGCTCACCGATCGGCACCTCGTAGTAGCCCGTCGGCACGCCGCCAGCCACGAACCGTTCCGGCTCGTCATAGATCCGCTGGCTCTCGAAGAAGATCACCGGGTCCGTGCCCGTCAGAGCGCTGTACATCAGCCCCTTGGCATCGTAAGGCGTGGCCGGGAACACCACCTTCAGCCCCGGGATATGGGCACAGATGCTCGTCCAGTCCTGGCTGTGCTGGGCGCCGTACTTCGAGCCCACCGACACCCGCAGCACCACCGGCATCTTCAGCAGCCCGCCTGACATCGACTGCCACTTGGACAGCTGGTTGAACAATTCGTCGCCGGACCGGCCCATGAAATCGCAGTACATCAGTTCCGCGATCGGCCGACCGCCTTCCAGGGCATAGCCGACAGCCGTGCCGACGATCGCCCCCTCGCTGATCGGCGAATTGAACAGCCGATGATACGGCAGCGCCTCGGTCAGACCGCGATAAACGGCAAACGCCCCGCCCCAGTCGCGGTTCTCCTCGCCGTAAGCCACCAGCGTCGGATCGACGTAGAACCGGTCCAGGATCGCCTCGAAGATCGCATCGCGGATACCGATGCACCGGCTCTTTGGCAGTGGCTGGCCGTTCTCGTCGATGCCGGATCGGCTGCGCTTGGCGAGTTGCTGAACGCGGGGGTTCTCCTCCTTGGAAATAAGGACGTCCGGCTTGCGCCCCGGTTCCCCCAGCGACTCAACCTTCTGGTTGGAGAACATCGTGCGGTCCAGCAGGCAGTCCCTGACCTTCAGGTCCTCTCGCGGCGAGAGCTCCAGGTTCGATGCCTTGGCAAAAGCCTTCAGCACCAGCGCCTCGGCCTGCTCGCGCAGTGCATCCAGATCCTGCTGTGTACAAACGTTCGCCTCGACGAGCTGCTGGCCGAACACCACCAGCGAGTCCACCTTCTGCCACGCCTCGATCTCGGTCTTCTCGCGATAGGAGCTGGCGTCCGACGGCGAATGGCCGGAAACGCGATAGGTCACCGTATCAAGCAACACCGGCCCGTCGCCACGCTCCAGAATCTTCTTCTTCCGTTCGATTGCATCGATGACCGCCAGCGGGCTATAGCCGTCGATCCGCTCGGCATGCATCTGCTCGGGATTGATGCCTGCGCCCAGGCGAGCCAGCACCTTCAGGCCCATCGTCTCACCGACCGGCTGGCCGCCCATACCGTAGAAGTTGTTAACAAAGTTGAAGATCAGCGGCAGCCCGCCCCGGTGCGCTTCATCCCACAGCAGTTTGAACTGGTCCATCGTCGCAAAGCAGATGCCTTCCCACACCGGCCCGCAGCCCAGCGACGCATCGCCGATGTTGGCGATCACGATGCCGCTTTTGTGGTTGACCCGCTTGAACAGCGCCGCCCCGACCGAAATATCGCCCGACCCGCCGACGATCGCATTGTTCGGATAGATGCCGAACGGCGGGAAGAAGGCATGCATCGAGCCGCCCATGCCCTTGTTGAAGCCGGTCTGCCGGCCGAAGATCTCCGCCATCGCACCGTAGATCAGAATAGTCGATCGCCAGATCCTTGACGCTGCCAGCCGCATCCTTCTCCACCACCTTGAGGCACTGGCCGTCGAAGTAATTCCGCATGATGTCCATCAGGGCGGCATCGTCGAGCTTCTCGATGGCGCTGCAGCCCCTTGGCAAGGATCTCGCCGTGGCTGCGATGGCTGCCGTAGATGTGGTCATCGACACCCAGCAAGTACGCCTGGCCGACGGCGCTCGCCTCCTGCCCGATCGACAGGTGTGCCGGCCCGCGGTGATTGTACTCGATGCCCTTATACGCCCCGCGCAGCTTGATCTCGTTCAGCGCGCGTCTCGAAGGCCCGGATGATCTCCATGTCCCGCTGGATCCGCAGCAGGTCTTTCCGGCTGAACCGCGTCAGCTCCTCAGCCACCGTTTTGTCGTACTGGTTGACCGGAATGGGCTCGAACGTAACGGCGCTGCTGCGGCGCACCTGCTCCGGACAGATCACCTGAGACTTCGGCATCACTATACTCCTATGAAACTGGCAGACCGTGTCAGTCTACGTGTGTTGTATTCTCGATTGGCCCCTGTTGGCTTTTCGCATCGCAGATCACCTCGATGCCTCGCGACCGGAAGGACTCGCTCCAGACCTCATCCGGTGCCTTGTCCGTCACAACAGCGGAGATCCGGTCCCAATCGACAATCTTGTACAGGGACGGCATCTCAAACTTGCTGTGATCGACCAGAAGGATGGTCTTGCGGGCGTTGAGTACGGCCTGGCGGTAGATCGCGGCACTCTCGATGTCCGCAGCCGCCGGCCCGAAGTCCATGTGCAGCCCGTCAGCGCCGACGAAACACACGTACCCGCAGCTGACTGAGCGTCGACATCGCCAGCGGACCGACAAAGTCCATCCGGTCCGGCCGGTAAAGCCCGCCGACCATGATCACGCTCAGCCCCGGCGTATCGAGTTCCATCGCAAGCCGGGCGGAATTGACGATAACGGACAGCCCCCGCTTGCGCTTCAGGCATGCCGCCATCTCATAGGATGTGGTTCCGGAGTCCAGAAACACGTGGTCCTGGTCCTCGACCAACTTGGCCCCCAATCGGCCGACGATCCGCTTGGCCTCGATATTCCGCGTCGCCTTGGAATGAAAAGAGAAGTCAGCGGCCCTGCGAAGCGTCGCGCCGCCATAGACCAGGTCGACCTGACCGGCATCCGCCAGACCTTTCAGGTCGCGACGAACAGTGGCCTCGGACACGCCGATCTCGCTGGCCAGATCTCTGGCCGTCACGTGACGGCGTTCGAACAGCTCCGCCAATATTTGCTCTCGTCGCTGTCGGGAAGAGATATTCATACCCACCGATGTCCAAGCCAGCCCTGACTGTTTCCAAGGGCAACAGGAATCGCCCAACCCATCTTGACGGACATTAGACAACAAGTGACTATGACTTTCAACAGAATTGTATGCCTTTTTGCTTGACTGCTGAAGGATTATGTAGACACTTTGTCAAAATGGGGACAAAGGTGCAATATGCCAATAATTAAGCTGCCCGCAGTCGGCAAAGCGGTCCAGTCGGCGACGGTCCGTCGATGGCTGAAAAAGCCCGGCGACAGCGTTGCCAAGGGCGATATCCTCGTCGAACTGGACACCGAAGAGGGGCCCCTGCAGGTCGAATCGCCCGTTGCGGGCAGCCTGCGGCAGATCCATCTGGCTGAAGGAAAAACAGGCGCGGTGCACTGTGCCCTTGGCGTAATCGCGGAGGCGGCCGATTTGGCGAATACTAATAATGATAAGAGCAAGCCTCAGGCCGCGGATGCGGCAGCAGCGGCGCAGACAGCGCGGCCGCCAGTGCGCCGGCCGGAAAGGTCATCCCGATCCTGATGCCGAAGGCCGGCCAGTCGATGGAAGAGGGCACGGTCCTGGAGTGGCGCAAGCAGGTTGGCGACACGATCGCCGTCGGCGAGATCATCTTCGAGATCGAGACCGACAAGGCCACCATCGAGGTCGAGGCGACCGACGCCGGACGGCTCGCAAAGATCGTGGTCCCCGCCGGCGAGATGCTGCCGGTCCTGCAACCCGTCGCCTACCTGGCAGATAACGACGCCGATGTCGACGCGTATATCGCGGCGAACGGTCCTGGCGCGGAAGTTTCGGGGGGGGCGTCCGCGCCGACCGCGCCGACATCCCAGCAGTCAGCCAGCCGAGTGGTGACCGCAACCGCGCCGACGGTTTCCACGGACGGCCGGGTCAAGGCCTCACCGGCCGCCAGAAAAATCGCCGCTCAGCGAGGCGTCGACCTGGCGATGGTGCCGACCGGCAGCGGACCGGCCGGGCGGATCCTCTCGACGGACGTGCCGGCCAGCGGCACGGCAGCAGGGCCCCAGCATCGTCGGATGAGCCAGATGCGCAAGGCGATCGCGAAGAACCTGCTGCTGTCCAAGCAGACGATCCCGCACTTCTACATGCGCCTCACCGTCGACGCAGCGCCATTGCTGGCGTTCTACAAGGCCCGCAAGGCAGAGCACCCATGCAGTATAAACGACGTCATCGTCATGGCGTGCTCGCGGGTGCTGCGCGAGTTCCCGGCGTTTCGCAGCCGAATCGAGGGCGACGAGATCATCGAGTCGCCGTCAGCCAACATCGGCATCGCCGTGGGGATGGACGAGGGACTCGTCGTTCCGGTGCTCGTCGCGGCCGACCGGCTGAACCTTGAGCAGATCGCAGCCGGAACCCGTCGCCTGGCTGACAGCGCCCGGGCCGGCAAGCTGGAAGGCATGGGCCAGGGGTGCTTCACCATCACCAACCTGGGCATGTTCGGCACGGAGGAGTTCTCAGCCATCATCAATCCGCCGGAAGCAGCGATCCTGGCGATCGGTGCCGCCAGAGAGACAGTCATTGTCACAGACGGAGCGATGCGACCGGGCAGGGTAATGACCATGACCCTCAGCGCAGACCACCGCGTAGTCGACGGCCTGGCAGCATCAAAGCTCCTGGCGAGACTGAAGGAACTGCTGGAAGCGCCTGACAATATCAGATAGTCGTTCACCACGGAGACATTATTAGAGATAACGACAACGGCGATTTCACCGCAGAGACGCAGAGGACGCAGAGAAAGACTTTGGCAACGACAACCGAACTGCTGCGTGCTGTGAAGCGGGTCTATCCATGCACGCAACTGAGATAACCCGGCAGATCATCGGCGCTACTCTGGAACCGGGGCACTTGACGGATTAGACGGAATGGCAAACAGGTATAATGACTCAAAAGAACTGACGCAGTTGTTGTTGCCCTGAATTGGTTTCTTCTCTGCGTCCTCTGCGTCTCTGCGGTGAAAACAGTCGTTCTGAAGTTGACCAGGTTTTTCTCTGCGACCTCTGCGTCTCTGCGGTGAAAAAGCCGTTTTTGAAAAAGAAAGACCTCTGCGGTAAAGGCAAGATATGGATAAGCACTTTGACATCGCGGTACTGGGTGCCGGGCCCGGCGGGTATGTGGCTGCGCTCAAGGCCGGCCAGATGGGCGCCAGCGTGGCAATCATCGAGAAACAGCATCTCGGCGGGACGTGCCTGAACTTCGGCTGCATACCGTCAAAGGCGCTGCTGGCGTCCGCACAGCTTTTCCATCACATCCAGCACGCCAGTGAAATGGGCATCGAACTGCCCGGCCCCGCTGCCATCGACTGGACAAAGATCCAGGCCCGAAAGAACAGGGTCGTCCAGGCACTGCGGACCGGCATCAAGGGACTGCTCGGCGCACGGAAGGTCTGCATCTGCCAGGGTGCCGGGAGGCTCGACGGTGCGGGCAGGATTGCGGTAACCAGGACGGATGGCTCCGCCGAACAGATCACCGCGGACAAGATCGTCCTGGCGGTCGGTTCGCAGCCGTCCACCATCCCCGGCTGGCCAACCGATGCCGAGATCGTCACGACGAGCGACGAAGCCCTTCACTGGAAGACCCTGCCGAAGCGGCTCTTGATCGTCGGCGGCGGGGTAATCGGCTGCGAGTTCGCATGCATGATGCGGGCGCTGGGCGTTGAAGTCACCATCGTCGAGATGCTGCCGCAACTGCTGCCGAACATGGACAGCCAGGTGGCTGACGCTCTCACGAAGATCTTCAAGAAACGCGGTATCACCGTTCTGACGGGTGTAAAGATCGACGATCTGGCAATCAGGGACAACGCAGCCAAGGCGACGCTGGCTGACGGCCAAACGATCGATGCAGACCGCGTGCTGGTAGCGACGGGACGCAGACCTAACACGAACGATATCGGTCTGGACAGCGTCGGCCTGGCCGCCGATCGCCGCTTCGTCCCGGTCAATGACCGCATGGAGACGACCGTTCCCGGATATTACGTCATCGGCGACGCCAACGGCCGGTGCCTGCTGGCCCATGCCGCATCGGCCCAGGCGATCGTCGCGGTAGAAAACGCGCTGGGGCACGAGCGATCATTTGACGCCCCCGTTCCCAACTGCATCTATACTTTCCCTGAGATCGCCAGTGTCGGCCTTACGGCTGAGGCCGCCCGGGCAAAAGACATGCCGGTTTCGATCGGCAAGTTCCCTTTGGGTTTCCTCGGCAAGGCGATGGCGGCGAACGATACCGATGGCTTCGTCAAGATCGTGCGTCACCGCGAGACCGACGAGATTCTCGGCGTGCACGCGATCGGGCACAACGCAACGGAGTGGATCGCGGCGGCGGGCGTCCTGCTTTACCAGAGGGTGACCGCGGCGGACGCGGCGGAGATCGTCTTCGCGCATCCGACGATGAGCGAATCGATCAAGGAAGCGGCGGAAGACGCATTGTCGATGGGCCTGCATCTGCCGCCGCGCAAGATGCTCCGGGCCATGGCGGAACTGTGACAGATGACAGCAATGCACGGCAATATCGAACATGAGATGAACTTCATCCGTAACCTGGGCAGCGTTGCACAAATGCAGGCGCTGGCAACCGGCGCCGCGCCGGCGCCGCGCCAAAAAGTGAACGGTCACGTCCACCTGCCGCCGAACTTCTCGGCGTTCCAGAGCGTGCAGCAGGTGCTGGACCTGGCGGCGGACCAGGACATCGGCGTGCTCGGGGCCAGTAATTATTATGACTACAGGGTTTACGCCGACTTCGCCCGGCTGGCGCGCGGCAAGGCCATCTTCCCGCTGTTCGGTCTGGAGATCATCTGCTGGATCGACGACCTCGCCCGGCGCGGCGTCAAAATCAACGATCCGGGCAATCCAGGCAAGTTCTACATCTGCGGCAAAGGCATCACGAAGTTTTCGCCGATGAGCCCGAAGGCCGAGCAACTCGTCGGCGTCATCCGCCGCAACGATTCGGCACGCATGACGAAGATCGTCGCGAAGCTGGCGGAAATCTTCGAAGATGGCGGCGTCACGACCGGCCTCGATGAGGCGGCGATCGTCGAGATGGTCGTCAAGCGCCACGGCTGCCCGCGCGAAAGCGTTTACCTCCAGGAGCGCCACATCTGCCAGGCCTTCCAGGAGCGGCTCTTCGAGATCGTGCCTGTGGAGCAGCGCGTCGAGGTGCTGACAACACTGTTCGGCACGGCGCCCAAGGCCGGCCCTGCTGACGCCGTCAAGATCCAGAACGAGATCCGCAGCCATCTGCTCAAGGCTGGCAAACCCGGCTATGTTGAAGAGACGTTCATCAGCTTCGATGATGCGTGCACTCTCATCGTCGAACTCGGCGGTATCCCCTGTTACCCGACGCTGGCTGACGGCGCGAACCCGATCTGCCCGTTCGAGGAGCCGGTGGAGGCGCTGATCGAACACCTTCACAAACGAAACATCGGTTTTGCCGAGTTCATTCCGATCCGCAACTGCCCGGCCGTGCTCAGCGAGTACGTCAGGACGATGCGTAGCGCCGGGTTGGTCGTGACGGCCGGGACCGAGCATAACACGCTGGATCTGCTGGGCATCGAGCCGACGTGCGTCAAGACTGAGCCCGTGCCCGACGACGTCAAGGAGATCTTCTGGGAAGGCGCGTGCGTAGCGGCGGCGCATCAGTTCCTCTCACTGCACGGCGAGACCGGCTTCGAGACGGGCTGCGGCCAGGAGCGGATTGCGTCGCTGGCGCAGCTGGGCGCGACGGTCATTTGGCAATATCAGTCACACTGCAAAGCGGGCTGATCTTCAGACACAGGAAAAGCCATGGCAGCGAGCAAGATGACGAAGGACGAGCTTCTGGCCGGCCTCGTGGCGGTATCGAGGAAATACGGCAGCGACGGCGACTTCGTCCTGGCAGGCGGCGGCAACACCTCCGCCAAGATGGGCGACCGTCTCTGGGTCAAGGGCAGCGGCACGGCCCTGGCAAATGTTACGACGGACAGTTTCGTCGAGATGAATCGGCCAGCCCTGGAGGCGCTGCTGGCCAGCGATCTCGGTTCTGATCGGAATGTACGCGAACAGCGTTTCAAGGACGCGGTCATGGCGGCGCGCACCGAGCCGCAGAAGGGCCAGCGTCCGAGCGTCGAGGTCGTTCTGCATCACCTGATGCCGTGCGCACTGGTGGTTCACACGCACTCCACCGTCGTGAACATGTTCACCTGCAGCGTCCATGGCGAGGCGCTGATTCGCGAGATCTGCGGGGATGACATCCTCTGGATCGCCGACGTCGACCCCGGGTTCGTGCTGGCACAGACGCTCTGCAATGGTCTGGCTGATTACGCCAAGCGGACCGGCAGGGATTGCCCCAGGGCCGTCATCATGCAGAACCACGGATTGGTTGTCGCTGGCGATACGGCAGAGGAGATCGACAGTCACACTGAGTGGCTGATCGATAGACTTCGCGACAAGCTGGCGTCAGTCGCTGACGACCAGCCGTTCGGACCGGTCAAGCAACTCGACGGCAAAGAGGCCCGCAATCTGATCAATGTCATCGGTCCGGCCCTGCGTGGCCTGCTGGCCCTCGACGACAACCTCGAGGTCGTCACATTCGACGATTCGCAGGAGGTCATGCGTCTGGCAGGCGGCAGCGACGGTCAGACCGCAGCTGACGGCGGCGCGTTAACCCCAGATCAGATTGTGTACTGCAAGTCGCTTCCGCTTTGGGTCGAGGTCCGACCGGGGCCGGTCGATCAGATCGTCGGCACAATGCGTCAGGCTGTGGCTGACTACCGGCAGCGCATGAAGTTCTGCCCACATATCGTTCTCGTCAAAGGTCTGGGCATGTTTGCCGCCGGCGACGATTACGCCGCGGCCAATACCGCCCGACTGGTTTACACCGACGCGATCAAGGTTATGGCCGGGGCACGGCTGCTCGGGGGGATCCGGCCGCTGCCGGTGAGCCAGCGTGAATTCTTCGAGCACTGGGAGGTCGAGACGTATCGGCGGCAGATCGCCAAGGGCACGGCACAGGCCGGCCGGGCTGCCGGCAAGGTCGCCTTTGTAACCGGCGCGGCGCAGGGGTTCGGGTTAGAAATCGCGCGGGATCTGGCTGGTCAGGGGGCCCATGTCGTGCTTGGCGACATCAACGCCACAGGCGCGGCCGAGGCGGCTGAGGCGATTGCCGCCAAATACGGGCAGGGACGGGCACGCGGTCTGGCGATCAACGTGACGGACGGCCAGAGCGTCGCCGAGGCCATTCACCAGATGGTACGGATGTACGGTGGCTGCGACCTGTTCGTCTCCAACGCGGGCGTGCTTCGGGCCGGCAGCGTCAAGACGCTCTCCGAGAAGGATTTCGACGCCGTCACGGCGGTCAACTACAAGGGCTACTTCGTCTGCGTGCAGAACATCGCCCCGATCCTGGCGGTGCAGCACATGGCCAGGACCAGCTACTGGAGCGACATCATTCAGATCAACTCCAAGAGCGGGCTGCAGGGCTCGAATCGCAACGGCGCCTACGCCGGCGGCAAGTTCGGCGGCATCGGCCTGACGCAGTCGTTCGCCATGGAACTCGTCGAGGACGGCATCAAGGTCAATTCGATCTGCCCCGGCAATTACTTCGACGGGCCGCTCTGGTCCGACCCGAAGAACGGCCTGTTCGTACAGTACCTGCGCAGCGGCAAGGTGCCCGGAGCGGAGACGATCGAAGACGTCAGGCGGTTCTACGAGGCGAAGGTGCCCATGGGCCGGGGCTGTACGACGGCTGACGTGATGAAGGCGGTTTACTATTTGATGGCACAGACGTATGAGACCGGGCAGGCTGTACCGGTGACCGGCGGGCAGGTTATGCTTCGCTAAAGCAACACGGCGATTTCACCGCAGAGACGCGGAGGACACAGAGAAAACCTTTGGTCAACTACAACGGCAACAACATCACAACAACGACAACGGCCTTTTTCACCGCAGAGACGCAGAGGGCACAGAGAAAACCTTTGGTCAACTACAACGGCAACAACATCACAACAACGACAACGGGCCTTTTCACCGCAGAGACGCAGAGGGCGCAGAGAAAGGCTTTGGTCAACTACAACGGCAGGAGCGGAACCTGTTCATGCATGCCAACAACATTACACAGCAGATCATCGGGGCGGCTATCGAGGTGCATCGGGCACTTGGGCCCGGGTTGCTGGAGTCGGCTTATGAGATGTGCCTTGTACACGAATTGCACCTGCGACACGTGGCGTTTGAGCGGCAGAAGCCCATGCCGGTTGAGTATAAGGGGATTAAACTTGACTGCGGATACAGGCTGGACCTGCTCGTCGAGGAATTGGTGGTTGTCGAGATCAAGGCTGTCGACGCCATCCTCCCTGTTCACGAGGCGCAGTTATTGACGTACCTGAAACTCGGCGCATGGCCGGTCGGCCTGCTGCTGAATTTCAACGTTCCGGTTCTACGTGATGGAGTACATCGAATGGTGAACAGGCTAAATGAATGTCAAAAGGAACCGCAGTGACGCCGTTGCTGTTGGACTCCTTCCTCTCTGCGTCCTCTGCGCCTCCGCGGTACAAACAGCTTTTTCCACCGCAGAGACGCAGAGGACGCAGAGAAAGACATCGGCAACGACAACTTCCGGACCTAATGGGAGACAGATTCAATGAGTCTCAAGAGTAAACACACTGACGCCGTTGCTGTTCGACTCTCTCCTCTCTGCGCCTCTGCGCCTCCGCGGTTCAAACAGCTTTTTCCACCGCAGAGACGCAGAGGACGCAGAGAAAGGCTTTGGCAACGACAACTTCCGCACCGAATGGGAAACAGATTCAATGAGTCTCACGAGGAAACAAAGTCACTCAGTTGTTGCTGCACTAACAGGTTGTCCTCTGCGTCCTCTGCGCCTCTGCGGTGAAAAAGGCAGTTTTGAAGATGAAAGACCACTACCATGACCATCAGTGACATCCCTGACCGGCAGTACGCTGTACAACTCGTCGGTCCCGACCAGGTTCGACTCAACAAGAGCAAGACAGTCTACCGGCCCGGTCCTCGCCAGATCCTGGCGAAGGTCGAGTGCGTCGGTCTGTGCTTTTCAGACCTGAAGCTGCTCAAGCAGTTCGACCAGCATCCGCGAAAGAGCGAGATTGTTCGCGGGCTCAGCGCCGCCGAGCTGGCGGAGATCCCCTGCTACGTCCCCGGCGACAGGCCGACAGTTCCGGGTCATGAGGTAGCCTGCCGCGTCGTTGCCGCCGGCGAGAAGGTGACGCATTACAACGTCGGCGATCGGTTGCTCGTGCAGGCCGATTTCCGCGATCTGCGCACGGCTGGTTCCAATGGGGCCTTCGGCTACAACTTCGAAGGCGGTCTGCAGGAATACATCCTGCTGGACGAGCGGATGGTCATCGACAAGAGCGGCGAAAGCCTGCTGATTCCTGTAGCGGAGGACCTCAGCGCCTCTGCCGTAGCGCTCGTCGAGCCGTGGGCATGCGTCGAAGACTCCTACGTCACGATCGAACGGCAAACGCTGAAGGCCGGCGGCAAAGTGCTGATCGTTTCAGACGGGACAGTGCCGAGCATCGCGACGCTCGGTTTGCCGCTGTCGGCTGATGGCAAGCCCGCCCAGATCGTGACCATTGCGCCGCAGGATGCGGCCAGCCAGCCGGACGAGGGCTTCGACGACATCATCTACTTCGGCGCCGATGCCGGTGTCATCGAAATCCTGAACGACAAGCTGGCAGCCCACGGTCTGATCAACATCGTACTCGACGGCAGGAAGATCGGCCGGCCGGTTTCGGTCGGCGTCGGCCGGGTACACTACGGCTCGACCCGTTGGATCGGTACAACGGGTTCTGACGCCGCGGAGTCCTATCGGCACATCCCGACGTACGGCGAGCTGCGACGCGGCGACAAGGTCGAGATCGTCGGAGCAGCAGGGCCGATGGGGCAGATGCACGTAATTCGGGCGATCTGCTCGGGTGTGGCTGATATCGAGGTCGTCTCGACGGACATGGACGACGCACGTCTGGAGACGCTCGCGCGTAAAGCCGTGCCACTAGCCGAGGCTCGTTGCGTCAAGTCCCGGCTGGTCAACACGAAGACGACGCCCCTGGCAGAGAAGTTCAGTTACATCGCCTTGATGGCGCCCGTCGGCGCCCTGGTCGCCTCGGCGATCAACGACAGTTTGCCCGGTTGTCTGATCAATATCTTCGCAGGCATTCCTGCGCCGACGAAGCATGCCCTCGACCTTGACAGGTACATCGCCAATCAATGCTATATGTTCGGCACCAGCGGTTCCGTGATCCGCGACATGAAGATCGTCCTGCAGAAGGTCCAGGACGGGCAGCTCGACACGAACCGTTCAGTCGACGCGATCAGCGGCATGGCCGGGGCGGTCGGTGGTCTGGCGGCGGTGGAGCATCGCACACTGGCTGGCAAGATCCTGGTTTACCCCATGCTTCGGGAGGTCGGCCTGGTTCCTCTGGCGAAGCTGCATGAGCATTTCCCGACGGTGGCGGACAAACTCGATAATGGTTCCTGGACGAAGGCCGCCGAGGACGAATTGCTGCGTGTGGCGACAAAGGCCTGACGGCGGTCGCGTTCTGCACGATTCATCTTTGTCGCACGGGCTGTTGCCTGCCGGGCTGCCAGCGATGCGGGCCGGGCAGATACTCCACACTGTGATGACTCCTCGTCGGCTGCGGGTACAGATCCATGAGTCGCAGGATCTCCTCCGGCATGTTGGCATTGACCGGCAATCCCATTTCCCGGGCTGCCTGGCAGGTAATGGGATAATCGTGTGTCCACTCGCCACGCGTCAGCAGGTCGGCCAGTTCCTCGGCCTTCGGCGAAGGATACTTGTCGGACAAGAGCCGGCAGACGCTTTCGCGCAATTGTTTGATCGCCTTACCGGCCATGTCACCGAGGATGACAGTTTCGTCGTCCACCTTTTCGATCGGCTTGCGATCGAGCGTTCGCAGGATCGACGCAGCCGGGTATTGGCCGATCTGCGGGTCGACGGGCCCCAGCACGGCGAATTCATTCATCACGATCTCGTCGGCCGCCAGGGCGATCAGTGTACCGCCGGACATTGCATAGTGCGGCACGAACACGGTGACCTTGCCCTTGTGATCGTGAATCGCCCTCGCAATCTGCAGCGCCGCCAACACCAGGCCTCCGGGGGTGTGAAGCACCAGGTCGATCGGCACCTGCGGGTCGGTCATGTGGATCGCCCGGATGACCTGCTCGGCATCGTCGATATCGATGTACCGAAGGATCGGAAACCCCAGCAGTGCCATCTGTTCCTGCCGATGCAGCAGCAGGATCACGCGTGAGCCGCGTTTCTGCTCCAGCCGCTGGAGGTACGCACGCCGGGCTCGTTCCAGCATCTTGCGGGCCAGCAAGGGCTGCAACGCGATCAGGATGAAGAACAACCAGAACAGATCACTCAGGTTCATGTGCACGGACTCCTTCTCACGTCATGAGACGTCGACACGAGTCAGGTCGCCATCCCCTGGTTGATTGTAGTCCGGCTTCCGACGGCAAGCGCACCGAAACCAGACTTTGTGGCCATCCGCCGGGAACGTGCCGTAGGCACTGCGGCTTTGATGCAACGCATAGAATGGTAGCGACCGGCAGCCTCATCATTTCAGGGTTGTGGTAAGAGATACGGCGTACCTTTTCTGATGTCGTCAGTCGCCCGGCACCGGGTTGGTGATACCCTGTCGTGCCGGCCGGGCGACCGTTAACGGGGCGACAGGAATGGGCCGGCTATGACCCCGTTGGAATTCATCCTGGCAGCGTTCGCGGTGTCCGTCGGCGCGGGCCTGTTCGGCGCGGTGTTGGGCCTGGGCGGCGGTGTTATCGTCGTGCCCGCGCTGACGCTTCTGCTGCATATCGACATCCGTTATGCGATCGGCGCGTCGATCATTTCGGTCATCGCCACGTCCAGCGGGGCCGGTGCGACCTATGTCAGGGAACGTCTGACCAATATCCGCGTCTCTATGCTGCTGGAGACAGCCACGACCAGCGGGGCCATCGTCGGCGCGTTTCTGGCGGGCATCATTGCGGGCAAATGGCTCTACGTGATCTTTGCGATCGTGCTCGGGTACTGCGCCTTGGGGATGTGGCGCCGGCCGGGGCGACGGCGCGATGCCAGTCTCTCGGCCGACCGCCTGGCGATGCGCCTCGGCCTGCATGGCTCCTACTTCGATAACGCCACCGGAACAGAGGTATCTTACAGCGCGTCGCGCACGCCATGGGGACTGCTCGTCAGCGGCCTGGCAGGCGTCATCAGCGGGCTGCTGGGTGTGGGCGGCGGAATCATCAAGGTCCCCGCCATGAACCTGGTCATGCGGCTACCGTTGAAGGTCGCGTCGGCCACGAGCAATTTCATGATTGGTGTCACGGCCGCCGCCAGCGCCGGGGTCTACTTCTGCCGGGGCGACATCAACCCGTTCATTACCGCGCCCGTAGCAATCGGCGTGCTGCTCGGCGCGATGACGGGTACGCGCGTTCTCAAGCAAATGCGCACCCCCGTTCTGCGAGCGATCTTTACCGGCGTTCTCATCCTGATTGCAGTTCAAATGCTTTGGAAAGGCATCCAATGACCCGTCAACCGGCACAAACACCCGACGACAGTGCCGACATCGATCTGAAAGTCGAAACGTCGGTCAGTTACACCCTGCGCGTCGGGGTCATCGCAAGCATCGCGCTGATGTTGCTGGGCATCTTCGCCTACTTTGCCTGTCATCCCGGCACCGTACGCAATCCTGCGGCCCTGCCCGCCATGACGGGCCCCGGTGCGATATTCCCGCACACCCTGACTGGCGTGCTTGGCGAGTTTCACACGTATCCTGGCGAAGCCGTCATCATGGCTGGCCTGCTCGTATTGATCGCCACGCCGGTGCTGCGTGTCGCCATCTCTGTCGCCGGCTTTCTTCGTCGAGCGCAACTGGGTTTACGTTTGCCTGACAACGCTCGTGCTGGCTATTCTGCTCATATCCTTTCTTGTCGGTGCTGCCGGAGAGTGACGGCCCGGCCGCCCCGACACCTTCAGGTCGGCTAAAAGTGGATCAGCAATCGCAGCGTCGCGACCAACGCGTCGGGGTACTGTCCCCCCGGATTGACGATGTATTGCAGGTCCGGCTGGAATATCATCCACGGCGTTACCTGGATTTCGTAGAAGGTTTCCAGGGCCAGCTCATATGAATCCGGGAGACCTGCCTCGCTGCTGATGAACGCATACTGCGGGCTGAACCCAAGGATGTCCTTCGGCCGGCCGGGAATAAGCCCGGTGTATGTCACGCCGCCGCCTATGTGCTTGTCTATCTCGTTGATGTCGTTCTGCGTCTGGCCACATACAAAAACCCTCGCAAACCGGGGCCGTCCGGGGTCACCCCGGCAGGCTGCCACAGCGTCTGGTCGAGGATGAGGTAGTAGCCGCACGTGCCGCTCTGCCTGGAGCCGTCGAATCGAGTGAACGTGCCCGTGTGGTCCCATGCCGCCGGCCTTGAAATCCCCGGCCAGCGTATGCCCTGCCACTTTCTTCCACTCGCAGTCCGACCTCGCCGATAAGGTACGTGCCGTTGTCGCTCACCTGAAAGTTCTGCGGATTGCCAGTCAGGTCACCGAAGCGGGACGACCGGTTCGACCAATAGGCACCGAAACTGACGTACCACCGCTCGTTCGGAGTTACGAAGACATTAACGCCGGGCATCGGGTCGGGCAGCGTCGGCAGCAGGTAGTTTGTCGGGCTTACCTGGCTGGAGCTGTTCAGAAACTCCAGGCCTGTATCGATCACACTGAATTCGCTATTGGCGTCAACCTTGCCCACCTTGAGCCGGACCTTGTCGTTCAGCAGCAGTCTGCTGATAGTACACTTCAAGAAACTGGAAATACGGTGGCGAGTTGGTCTTATCGAACAATTGCAGATCGCCGACCAGCACGTCGGAAGGGTTCTGTCCCCCGTGGTATTCGAGGTCGCCGTACAGCGTGCCGCCATGCCAGCCGAAGAGCCTTTCCGTGTCGAACGCGACACTCAGGTCAAGCGTCGGGGCCCCGGCGGCCTGCGAGGTGCTCAGCCCGCCATGGAAGTTCTTGAAGCCTTCCAGAAGCACATCCAACCCAACGGTGATGCCTTTGTCGTACAGTTCGCGCCGCAGTCCTCCCCAGTCGCCCAGGGCCTTGTCCCTGAAAGTGGGCCGCGGGCTCGGGGGATCGGCCGTGCCGGCTGTCTTGCCCGGCCGAATCGCCGCTGCATCATCGCACAACGACAGGCCGGACTCGCTGCTGCTGACGGCCGAGGGGAACGTACGTGCGGAAGTGCGCCGAAAGAGGGTCCTGCTGCAGATGAGGTCGGGCGCTGGCGATGTGCCTCCTTCCTCGCGGGACCGCATACGTTCCTCGTAGGAAGATGCGGCTGTTTCCGCTGGACTGGCCGTTCCGGCCGACTGCAACCACATGCGATGACGGTCCTGTCGCCAACAGGACTCTCAGGGATTTCAAGCCAAATTGCCATGTGTTCCCGGCCATATACTGCCCCGTCGCCACGACGTCCCGCAAGAGCCATTATAGCCCATTGGTTCGCGGTGAAATGGGTCGATGGCATCCACCCCAACAGAAGGCCCATGCGGATTTCGCCGCATGGGCCCAGATGCTATAAAATGGAAATATACACTTCGACTCTATTGTTTTGTGCTTGCGGCGGAGCAGCGGGCGGCCCGCACGGGCATATGCTTGCCCTGTAGCGGACACTCCTGGCACTATCGCTTGATAATGTCCTCCAGTTTGCTTCCAGGTCTCAGCAGGCATTTCGTTCTTGAGTGGTTCGATCTGCTGGAGCAGCCCGTGCGGCGACATCATAGGCCGTTCCCGCCGGCCCGCCATCCCCTCATTCGAGGCTCCGTTTCGCCCATTCCTTCCATCTCCATGGCCCACCGATGATGCATCCACCGCAGCATGCCTCGTGGACGCCATGCCTGATGCCGAACGCCCCCCAGCTTGACCTCTACGGTTTCGGACTGCCCCTTGCGAAAGCAGTTTCATTTGACGGTCTCACCAGGCTTTGTCGCGGTAATCAGCTTCATAAACTGCATCGCGGAGTAGATCACCTGGTTGTTGACTTGGTAACCACGTCGCTGCGCTGCAACCCGGCCTTGGCCGCCGGCGAGTCGGGCTTCACCGATAGCAGCACCACCCCCTGCCCATCCATCAAGTTGAGCTGATCCGCCAGCGTCGGCATTACCGCCCCCAGCGACACGCCGAGGAATCCGTACCGGGCCTCTCGCTTCTGGCCTGCCGGGGGAGGATCGCCATCGTCCCGTCGCCCTCATGCTCCTCCCGTTCCTCCTCCCCAACCTTTCCCTCATCTCCATCGCCATATAAGGCTCCCGGTAAGGCCCATATTCCGGACCCGGACGGACCAGAGGCCCTTCGGGTGTGTAACCGGGGACGTAGCCAAAACCATACAGGCCGCTTCGCCCATACGCATAGCCCGCACCGTATCCCGGTTCGTAGAACCCGCCGGGTCCATAGATATATCCGCCGCCCTCCTGCCACGGGTTGTATTCGTGCTCTTCTTGCTCCTCCTCTTCCTCGCCTTCGTCGTACGCGGCGGTCACGACCGGCCCCGCGCCGGCGGCCGCCAGCATCACCGGCTGTACCGGTCCCTGCCCAAGTGACGCTGATGGCCGCCATATGCGACGGTTCCCATTCCAATCACGGCCACAAGCCCCGCCGTGCACAGCAGCCAATAGTATTTGCCCATGATCCATGCTCCTTGGTCAGCCGATCCTGCTTCTTCGAGATACCCCCTAATCTGACTCTACGCCGCTGACTGCGACCGATCAATTTGGGACACAACGCCTCAGGCGATGCGGCATGCGGACAAACCGGCACCATCCTCCCACGGCCGAAACCGATCGGGCCGGTCTGCGCGGCGCAATCGCCAGGAACGTCACATACCCGGCCGGTAGCGTCCTTCGCATGCGGCAGTTCTGACAGTACAATGCCCGAACGAACGGCATCCTCCTGCCCATCCGGGCAGGACAGCAGTGAATCTCTTGCAGGCAATCTGAAAGGATACGCGTAAATGTCATTACTCGTGACGGGCAGCATCGGCATCGACACGATTCAGACCCCGGCCGGGCAGGCCGCGGATGTCCTCGGCGGCTCTGCCGTCTATTTCTCCTTCGCGGCGTCGCTGCTGGCGCCGGTCCGCCTGGTGGGCGTGGTCGGTGACGATTTTCCGTCACATTATTTCGATGTGTTCAAGGGGCATCCCGATCGACATCGCCGGCCTGGAGACCCGCAAGGGCAGCAAGACGTTCCGCTGGCAGGGCCGGTACGTCGGTGACATGAACGAGGCGGAGACCCTTCGGACCGATCTGAACGTCCTGGGCGAAGACGCGCCGAACGTGCCTGCGGCATTTCGCGACAGCAAGGTCGTCTTCCTGGCCAACACGCATCCGGCCCTGCAGCGCCAGCTGCTCTCCCAGGTCGCCAAGCCCGAGTTTGTCGTCTGCGACACGATGAATCTCTGGATCAAGACGACTCGCGAGGAACTCTGCAAGACCCTGGCGGCCGTCGACGGCGTTGTCTTGAATGACGGGGAAGCCCGGATGCTGACGAACGAACCGTTGCTTGTCCGCGCGGGCCGGCAGATCCAACGGATGGGCCCGAAGCTCGTGCTCATCAAGAAAGGCGAGCACGGCTGCCTGATGTTCCACGGCAAGGAGGTCTGGTCACTGCCAGCCTTTCCGACGGCCGAACTCGTCGACCCCACGGGCGCCGGCGACAGTTTTGCCGGCGGGACGATGGGATACCTCGCCCAGACGGGCTGCTATGACGCCGATACGATTAAGGCGGCCATCGCTCGCGGGACCGTCACGGCCACCTTCACCCTGGAGGCGTTCAGCCTGGACGGGCCTGCGCCAGGCGACACCTGAGGCGTTTGACGCACGGCTGAAACAGTACTGCCGCATGTTGTCTGTCTCCTAAGCCATTAGACAGCATAGCGCTGCGAATTCGCGACACTTATCCTCCCAGGGCGGGTCGCATAGCGATATTTCCTGTCGGTTGGATCGCCCAGATGCTATACTAGCGGTGATGTTACCGAGAGTGCTTCTCTTCAGCAGACGGGCGGCGCGCTATGGTACTGCGGTTGTAGCCGTGGTGCTTGCGCTTCTAGTGCGCATGCTTCTGGTGCGGTTTTCCGGCGAACTGCCGACGTACATCGCCTTCTATCCCGTCGTGATGCTCGTGGCCCTGCTCGCTGGGCTGGGGCCAGGGTTGCTGGCAATGGTCCTTGCGGGAGTGGTTTCGGCGTACTGGGTGATTCCGCCACAAGGTTTTTCTATTGATAACACCGCCGACGCGATCGGGCTGGCACTGTTCCTGGGAATGGGCGTCTTCATGAACGTGGTGGCCGAGTCTGTATCGCCGGGCCGGCCAACGAGCAGCCACGTCCGAGAGGAATCTGGCGGTCCAGGAAGAACTGGCCCGGGCCAGCCAGGAGTGGGAGCGCACCTTCCACAGCGTCCCCGATCTGATCACCATCCTCGACCCACAGCACAGAATCGTCCGGGCCAATCGGGCCATGGCCGACCATCTCGGGGTGGAGCCCGACGAGTGTATTGGCATGACCTGCTATAGCTGCGTTCATGGCACTGACGCCCCCGTTGCCACCTGCCCACATACTTTGACCATGGAGGACGGCCGGGAACACACCGCCGAGATCCATGAAGATCGGCTGGGCGGCGACTATCTGGTCACGTGCACGCCGCTGTTTGACGAGCGGGGCCAGATGATCGGTTCCGTACATGTCGCCCGCGACATCACCGAACGCAAGCGGACCGAGCAACAGCTGAAGGATCTGAACGATACCCTTGAACGCCGCGTTGCCGAGCCGCACTGCCGAGGCCGAGCACCGTGCCGATCAGCTCCGGGCGTTGGCGGCCCAGCTGACGAACGCCGAGCAACGCGAGCGTCAGCGCGTCGCGCAGATCCTGCACGATCATCTCCAGCAGTTGCTTGTCGGCACAAAGTTCCATCTGGGCATTCTTCGCGGCGAACATGAGGATGGTCGGCTGCGAGCGGCGCTCGAGAGCATCGACAGTCTGCTGGACCAGTCGCTTGAGACATCCCGGTCCCTGACGGTCGAGCTGAGCCCGCCGATCCTGCACCAGGGCAACATGGCGCAGGTGCTGCGATGGCTGGCCGAGTGGGTCGCCCAAAAGCACGGTTTGAAGGTCACGGTCGAAGCCGACGAAGAGGCCGACCCCGAGGCGCAGGACGTTCGCGTGCTGATCTTCCAGGCCGTCCGGGAGATGCTTTTCAACGTCGTCAAACATGCCAAGGTGGACGAGGCCACGGTCAGACTGTCCCGGCTTGACGGCCAGTCTGTTCAGGTGGTCATCCGCGACAACGGCCGCGGTTTCGACCCGGCGACAACGCAGATCGGCAGCAGCAAGGGTAGCGGCTTCGGGCTGTTCAACATCCGCGAGCGGCTGGAGTGGCTTGGCGGCCGGCTCTGCATCGAGAGTGCGCCTGGCCAAGGCACCAGCGCGAAGATGGTTGCCCCGATACAGGCTCAACAGACTGGTTTCACAAGCCGATGCCAGCGAAGTCACTGCTACGGACGCCGTTATTACCGGACTCATGAACAGTGAGGCGCAAACTACTCCGTTTGGACGGAAGATCCGGCTGCTGCTGGCTGACGATCACGCGGTAGTGCGGGACGGCCTGGTCCGGCTGATACAGGCCCACGCAGATATGGAAGTGGTGGGCCAGGCGGCTGACGGGCAGCAAGCTGTAGACCTGGCCAGAAAGCTGCAACCGGACATGATCATCATGGACGTCAACATGCCTGCCCTCGACGGCAAGGAAGCGACCCGTCGCATCCTCGCTCGCCGGCCGGAGGTGAACGTCATCGGGCTGTCGATGTTCACCGAGCCGGATGTCGCGGAGGCTATGATTTCAGCCGGCGCCAGCGCCTATCTGGCCAAGACCTCGCCGCCCGAAGCCCTCGTGGCCGCGATCCGCGAATGCGCCGCCAAGGCGGCCGGCCAGCCGACGACCACTCCCACCAGCCAACCCCGGTACACCGGTCAGGGCATCTGACGATCTGGTGCAACACTTACTGCGGCGGCAGCGAAGGCCCGTTCGGCCTGCGTCGTCGAGACCATGTGCATGCCGCCACAAACCGCATGGCTGCCCCGCCCGAATCGTCCCCTTGCCGACTGGCTGAAAAAGAAGGAATATGTGCCTTCGCAGAAATTCTGCGAGACCTGTGACCGCCGCTGTCATGGGTCGGAACGATCATTTCGTCAGGTTGCTCAGCCGGCTGCCCCTGGCAGCGGCGGGCCACGCAGCCTGGAGCCTTTGCGATTTTTCTGGATCACGGTGTGCAGTGAGATCCTGCAGGCCGGCTGGCGGCGCGATGGCCGCACAAGGAAAAAGGTGCCCCGTGAGGCTTTTCGTAGCACTGGAATTGGACGAGCAGGCCCGCGACCTGCTGGCTGACTGCCAGCAGCGGCTCAGCGGCCTCGACCCCGCTGTCCGCTGGGTCCAGCCTGAGCAGATCCATCTGACCCTGAAGTTTCTCGGCCAGGTGCCGGATCAGGACGTGCCGCAAGTGACCGCAGGCGCTGGATTCGCTGGCGGCGCAGCCCGCATTCGATTTTGAGATCGAAGGAGTTGGGTATTTCGGCTCGTCGCGGTCGCCTCGCGTCATCTGGACGGGCGTGCACCTGCCCAACCCCCCGCTGGCAATACTGCAAAAGGCATGCGAGGCGGCACTCTCGCCTTTGGGCTATCCGCCGGAAGCCAGGGCCTGGTCACCGCATCTGACCCTCGGCCGCGTCAAGGACTTCCATGCCGGCAATCGGATCGTCGAGGCGATCGAACGCCTCCGGGCCCGGGCTTTCGCCCCGCTCGTGCAGGCAGCCACCGAGGTCACTCTGTTCCAGAGTATGCTGCACCCGAAGGGAGCCCAGTACGTTGTCGCGCACAAGGTCCGTCTCGGCCAACAGTAGAACCGCGATTTTTGCGAGCGAGTGCAGTTGCTCCGGCCGACGTTCCGACTATACTAACATGTGCCTAACTTGGAGAAAGACTTATGGCTGAACATGTGGATTCCAGCAAAGATCAGGCCCTGTCTCGCGCCCTCCAGCAGATCGAGAAGGCCTTTGGCAAGGGTTCGATCATGCATCTGGACGGCACCCACGGCGCCGCTATCGACGGCGTGCCGACCGGGTCATTCTCGCTCGATCTGGCCTTAGGCGGCAAAGGGCTGCCGCGCGGCCGCATTGTCGAGCTCTTCGGGCCGGAATCGTCCGGCAAGACTACCTTGGCGTTGCACGTGATCGGCGAATCGCAGAAGCTCGGCGGCACGGCTGCGTTCATCGATGCTGAGCATGCCCTCGATCCGTCGTGGGCGAAGCGCCTCGGCGTCAATCTCGAGGCTCTTCTGGTCAGCCAGCCGGATACGGGCGAGCAGGCGCTGGAGATCTGCGAGATGCTCGTCCGGTCCAACGCCGTCGATGTCATCGTCATCGACTCCGTTGCGGCCTTGATCCCTCGCGCCGAGATCGAGGGTGAGATGGGCGACACACACGTCGGCCTCCAGGCCCGGTTGATGAGCCAGGCCCTCCGCAAACTTGCCGGTGCCGTCAACAAGAGTCGCACCATCGTGATTTTCATCAACCAGATTCGTGAGAAGATCGGGGTGATGTTCGGCAGCCCGGAGACCACACCCGGGGGCCGGGCCCTGAAGTTCTACGCCACTATCCGGATCGATGTCCGCCGCATTACCAGTATCAAGGACCGCGATCAGGTGATCGGGAATCACGTTCGGGCGAAGGTCGTCAAGAACAAGGTCGCACCGCCGTTCCGTGAGGGTGAGTTCGATATCCTCTTTGATTCGGGCATCAGCACCGAGGGCGACCTGATCGACCTGGCTGTCAACCATGGGGTGATCGACAAGGCGGGGGCATGGTTCTCGTTCGGCGACGTGCGGCTCGGCCAGGGCCGGGAGAGCGCCGCTATTTCCTTCGGGACAATCCCGAGGTGGTGGAGAAGGTCAAGCGCGGCGTCCTGCACAACATGGGATTCGCGTGGCTGCTGGGCGAAGACGAGGTCCAGGAAGAGCCATCCGATGGCGAAGCGGCCGCCAAGGCGGCTGAACCCGCCGCCGGCAACACCAAACCACCGGCTACTCGCAAGGCGCGTGCGAAAAAGTAGGTACCGGCGTCCGGCAGGCATGGGCGACCTCGGTTGTCCTGAAAGGTTGTAACCACGGCTCGTGAATGAACTTTCATGGGCCGTGTTTTTTTGCATGGCGGTCTGCCGGCTGTCCGGCTTGTCTGTTTGACGAGGGTCGGGCGCTGCGGGTCACCAGCCTGGTAAGTTCATGGCTCGGTTGTCTGCCGGTTCGGGCAGGCGAGGTGTTGGGGAACGCAGCATAGGCGACCATCTTCATCGGATACAGGCCATGAGCAGGGAGGGACGGGTTATCGGCCCTGGAGGAAATCGCGACTTGAGGCGGTTGCGACGGGGCGGTAACGGAGGTTGTGAAAAGTGGATGCTCGCGCTGCGGAGGTTTGTTGTCCTGAGTTGACAGGCAGTTGTTACGGCGTCAAAATGGCGGGCGAGGGTATGGATTAGTAAGTGACCAGACTGTTGTACGTTACGGCGCGAGAAGCTCCGGCTGGTGCGTGAACCGTTCAGCACAGCCGCGGCTGTGAGTAAAGGAAGGGTTTGCCTCGCGTTGCCTCGCTTGTAGCCGCCGAAATCCGCAGACCATATGCACACCGAGTTGTTGTAAGGAGAGGACGAGATGTCCCACAGTGTCGACCGCTGGCTCGCGAAGATGGCTGCACTTGGTCTTCTGGTGTCCCTGGTAGCCCTTTCCGGGTCCAACTGCATGAACGAGCTGCTCCCCGGCGTCGGTCTGGCCACGAACAATTCCGGTTCCGGCACGGGCACGACTCCTTCCTCGGGGGGCACATCGACCGGACAGCAGAATACCGTCCCCACGATCACGGTGGTCTCGCCCACGGTTGATCAGACGATCAACCCGGGGCAGATCGTCCAGATCTCCTGGACGCTGTTCGACCCGTCGCACGATGCGCAGGTCAAGGTCTTCTACGACACCGACAACAACGCCTCGAACGGCTTCACCACGCTGACAATTATCAACGACAGCGCCGCGGGCCCCGACCTTTTATAATTGGAATACCACGGGCCTGGGTGCGGGTACCTATTATCTCGGCGCCCAGATCAGCGATGGCGTCAACCCGCCCGGCACGTCTTATGCCGTCGGACGGGTGATCGTCCTGTCGTCAGCGGTGACGTCGACAGTCAACGAACTGAGCCTCGGCGACGTCGGCACCACGTTCAAAGGATGCGTCTTCGAAGGTTTCAGTTTCGCCGGCCATCTGGGGGAGGTCATGAACGGCCGCTTCGACATGCTCAGCGCCAGCGGCGCGCCGGACGGCGTGAGCGACTTCGTGATCATCGCCCCGACGGCCGACTCGCACTACGTCGAAGACCCGGAAGTCGGCGAGGCATATGTGATCTTCGGGTGGGACGGCCAGACCACCACGCGCGGGGCCGGATGGTACAACGGCGCCACTACAACGTTAACGAAGTGGGTAGCGATCCGTCGGTACCCGGCTTCATCGCACCGGGGCCGGCGTATGTCTCCAAGAGTCTCGGCATCACGGCGGTTCAGCCGCTTGCGGATCTCGATGGCGACGGCGGTTCCGAGCTGATGTTCGGCACGCCTCTGCTGATAAACGGACGGTACGAAGCGCAGGACTACGATCCGCTGGATGACGACGTCACGTCATATGTGAACCTCCCCTGGGCGCGTCCGATTTTCAGCACGGGGCAAGACCCAGACTTTCACGATGCGGCCGGCGGCCAGGTCTGGTCGACCGGTTACATCACGGTGCTGGCGAGCACGACACCGGGCCTGTACGTTCCGGCGACCGGGACAACGCCGGGCCTTGGCGGGGTCATCCACATCGATGAGATCGGCCAGGCCACAAATGATCCGTCCCGCCGCGACAATCACCCGCGTTCGATTCGTTACCTTCAGTCGGGCGTTCGCGTGTATCCGTATGCTCAGGAGGCTCGGTGGTATGACTTCCTTCAGAACGACTACCGCTTCGGCCAGGAGCTGGGAACAGAAGACATCGATGGCGACGGCGTGGCCGACTGGCTGATCTCCGCCCCGCAGAACGCCAACGATGCCGGCGAGATCGACATCGGCTATTCATCGCTGGCGATGCTGTGGACCGCAGGGCTGCCTGCCAACGCCAATTCCTACAGTTGGCCGTATGTGGTCGGCCCGGGCGACCGTTATCCAATCTGGCCGTTCGGTCTGATCGACAAGCTGCGGGGCGATGAGATCAAGGCCCCGCACGGGCACCTCGGCAATCCGACGGGCCTCGGCGACTTCAACAGCGACGGCATCGGCGACATCGGGGCCTCGACGCCGAACTGGTCGGACGGCGGCCTGCTGGCCAACGCCGGGGCGGCCTACCTCGTCTTCGGCCGCGCCCCGTTCGGCGATCACAACGTCTCCGACATCGAGAACCCCACGATCCTCAACGCCCTGCCCGGCATCGCCATCTTCGGCACGGGTGCCGGCGACAGCGTCGGCGCGAAAATGACGGGCCTTGGCCGGCCGAACTACGGCATGATCGGCAAACTGCGGCTTCGCGACTTCAATGCTGACGATGCTACCGATTGGGTGATCGCCGCCCCGGGTCGCACGCGTCTGATCAAGGATGACAACGGCAACATTCTGGAGGCGCGGGCCGGCGCCGGCGCCATCGGGATCATCTGGGGCAACAGTCGGCTGGACGGCCAGTTCTCCTGGGATCAGATCGGCACGGCTGACGTGCCGGGCGTGGTCATCACCGGGGCGAACCAGGGTGACGGGTTCGGCACGTACATGTGCGAGGCCGGCGATCTGAACGGCGATGCTTCCGACGACCTGCTGGTCGCGGCGCCAGGGGCCGAGAACCCCGTCACGGGCACCAGGACACCGGCGCGGTTTACGTGATCTACGGGCCGCCGTCAGCCGGCACCAATGTAGCGCTCTATCAGAATCTCAGCGGCACCTACAGCATCGATGATCTGATGAACAGCGAGGACTCGCCGATCAAGGTGCGTGCTTACTACGGCGCGGTGCCCAGCCATAACATCGGGCCGGTCGCGCCCGCCGGCGACATCGACAATGACGGGTACGAAGACTTCCTCGTGGGCGATCCGCTCGCCTCGCCGGTCGGCCGGACGGAGGCAGGTGAAGTGTACCTGGTCTTCGGTGGGAAGTATTAAGAGTTTGTAGTTCAGGGGCCGCTGGCTTGAGGGCCGGCGGCGCCCGGCTTGCCGAACTTCAGTAGAGATGCAGCAAATGGCCGTCGCGACCGCACGGCGCGTGCTGTGGAGGGCAATACAATGCTCGGATCGTTACGCAACAAAGCCTTGGGCCTGGCCGGTTGCATCGCCGCCACTGCCCTGCTGATGGGCGCCTGCCCCGGCACCGACATCCTGAACAACGGGCAGCAACCGGCTGCGCAGGACACCGTCGGTCCGACCATCGCCTTCGCCCAGCCGACGGCCCGCGTGGACGTGGCCACCGGGGATCAGATCGCGATCCAGTGGACCGACTCGCACCCGGCCGGCGCCGCGACCATTCAGCTGTTCTACGATCGCGACGGGGTTGCCGGCACCGGTGACGAGATCACCATCGCGATGCTGACGGAGACGGCCGCCACCACGACAGGCGGCTATGCGTGGAATACGACGGGCCTGGTGCCCAATATCTACCGGCTTGGTGCCACGATCTCGGACCAGGTCAATCCGCCGGTGACGCGTTATCTCGATTATGAGATCGTCATTCGCGCCGCCGCCGGTCCCCAGCCGTCCCAGGAGGGTCTGAGCCTGGACATGCAGACCCCGGCCACCTCCATGCAGCCCCAGGTCGGCCAGAGCGTCCTGATCAGTTGGAAGGCGACCGATCCTTCGAGCTCGGCCCACCTTTACCTTTACTATGACACCGATCTCGATCCAACCAATGATAATAAGACTCTTATCGCCACCGTCGGCCCCGGTACCAACGAGGTCGGCAGCAATGATTACGGCTGGACGATTCCGGACGGGCTTTTCGGTTCGTTCCACATTCTCGGCCGTCTGACGAACGGCGTCGACCCGGATGTCTTTGCGTACGCGCCGGGCACCGTGCAGATCGGGGCGGGCATGAGCTTCGATCGCGATCTGAGCAAGGTCGGCGTTAACTTTGCCGGGGCGATCTTCAACGGCTATGTGCCGCACGGTCGGCTGGGTGATGTCATGACCGGCGGCCGGGACTGGAACCGTGATACGTACAGCGATTTCCTGCTCGTCGCCCCCAAGGCCCTTTCCCAGGGCACCTACGGCCGTTACAACGAAGGCGGCGTGACGGGCGTCGGCGAGGCCTACCTGATCTTCTCTTCGGGTATTTCGGGCCGCTGGCCGCAAGGGAAGGCCATTTCGGTAGGCAACATCACGAGCTATGCCCTGGAAGGCATTCGCTTCATCGGGCCGGCCTTCTCGGCAACGACCTCCGGGTTCAGCGACGCGATGTTCATTGACGACGTCGATGGGGACAATCAACCGGAGCTGTTGTTCGGGTTCTCCGACCTCAATGCCGTGATGATTGACGACCAGGATTACGATCCGCTCGACAGCGACGCGATCCATGACCCCGCCCAGAATCCCTCGACAGGCGGCACCAACCGGGCAGAGAGCCCGGCAAAGGGCCGGTACTACTTCCATGCTCCGGGCTGGAAGGAGTATTCCGACAGCGACAACGGCCACATCGACGATCTGGTAGGGGGTGAGATGCGGTCCGGCCTGGTTACGTGGATCAGCAGCAAGAGCGCCATCAACGACACCACGGTATACGTTGACGATGTCGGCGGCGTGGATATCTTGGCCCTTCCCCAGACAGGCAAGGGCATCGGCATGAAGATCTTCCCCGATGCCGGCGGCGACAACAACACGGGCTGGGGTGCGAAGCTGGGTACCAGCAAGCTCCTCGGCGACCTCTCGCCGTGCGTCTTGATCGCGCGGCCGCATCAGGCCACCGGCGCCGCTGCTCCGGAAGCCGGCTCCGTCAAGGTCATGCCGCATAACAACATGCACACGGTCACTGACAACTGGGCGGGGGGCATAGGCAACGTCACCGTGTTTAATGTCCAGCCCAAGTGCTTCACGTTCCCCTACGCCGACAGCGACGCCGCTCCCACAGACCCGGACCGGGTGCCCAGGTGGCCCTTCCCGTGGAGCTGGTTCATGGATCCGGTGGTCGTCGATCGCACTGCGCTTGACTGGCACCTGGTGCTGCAACCGCCGGACCCGCTGCACTTTGACATCGTCAACGACACGAATGTCGCGGATGCCACGAACGGCCATCTGACCAACCCGACGGGGCTGCAGGACTTCGACGGCGACAAGATCGAGGATGCGGCCGTGGCCTCGCCCGGCTCGAACAACGATACCGGCATTACCTATGTTGTCTACGGCAACCCGAGCTGGTTCGGGGCGGACCTCGGCCAGTTCGCCACGGTCACGGGTTCGGCAAGCGGCTTCGAGCTTCGCGGCACGCAGCAAGGCGAGAAGCTCGGCTTCAAGATGGTCGGCCCGGGCAATCTTACCGAGGACGTCAATGCCGGCCTGTCCGATTGGGTCATGAGCGCTCCGATGCGGAGCTGGGCCGGTCGGGCGAATTGCGGGGCGATCGTGATCGTGCCGGGGCAGCGTCCGAGGCTGCTGGGCAGCAAGACAGTCGACCAGGTTGTAACCGATCTCGGCGGGGCGATCATCTATGGTGCCAACCCGAATGATCAGTTCGGTACGTATCTCTGTGCTGCCGGGGACGTTGACCGGGACGGTTACCAGGACCTGCTGATTGCGGCCCCCAACTATACGGATCTGATCCGTAGCCGAGCCCACTGCGGCGCCGTCTACCTTATTTACGGCGGTCCGCAACTGCGAGGCGAGTTGGACATCCGCCACATCGGCGACGAAAACCTGCCCGGCAAGGTCTACATCGGTCCGGCAGCCAACGCGTTGGTCGGTCCGGTGTCCAAGGCCGGCGACGTGGACAACGACTATTACGACGATTTCCTGATCGCCCAGCCGAACGCCTCGCCGAACGGCCTGACCGAGGCCGGCCAGGTATGGCTGGTCTACGGTGGCCGGCGGACGGCCCCGTAAGAGCGGCGGATGGCCGGACGGTGCAAGAAATGATGCCGGGTCGGCTGGCGCGCTATGCGGTCAGCGCCCGGCGGCGGCAGCGACGAGACGCCTGGGGGCGTATCGTCATCAGAAGGGCTTGAACGCGTTGTCCTGCGCGGCAGAACCGCGCAGGGCATGCCGTTTTCGATAGAGTAGGGTCGCCCTATCTGTTCCTGGAGGGCGCCAGGTGAGGGTTGTACTATCCTGAACTACAGGGGAATTGTAATGAAACCGCGTGTGAATCCGTCGGCGGGGATCCGTGCCGTCCTGTCCGCAGCGCTGGCCCTCGGGCTGGTGGCCTTGACCATGGGCGGGTGCGATCTGAGCAACGTTATCCCCTCTTCGAGCCTCCGACAACGCCGGGGGTACTACGCCGCCTGCGCAGCTGACCAGCAACCTGTCGCCGGTCTTCACCCGGCCCAGCACCAATCTGACGGTGCCGGCCGGCCAGGCGGTCCAGGTCACCTGGTACGCGTCGAGCAGCGAGCACACGGTCGTCTCGCAGCTGTTCTATGACAAAGACGGCGTCAAGGACAGCGGCGACGAGGTCCTGCTGACCCAGCTATCCAAGGTTGCCAATGATTACACCGTCTGCGATTTCAGCTGGGACACCTCGAGCATGACGCCGGGGACGTACAATCTGCTGCTGGTCGCTGACGACAGTACCAACCCCATCGTGACTATCTATAACAGTTATACGGTCACCATCGTGGCCTCGACGCCCAAGATCGACGTCACCGAGCCGACCGCTCCCGTGACGGTGACCCCCGCCATGAATGTCGTTATCAAATGGACCCAGTACGCGCCGCTAGCGGATTCGACGGTCACCCTCTACTACGACGACGACATCAACCGTGCCAACGGCTATAAGGCCAAGATCGCCACATTCAACAAGAAGGCCACGGACACGAGCGGTTCGTATATCTGGAATGTTCCGGCGATCGCGGCGGGTCAGTATTACATCCTTGCCGAACTGAATTACGGCTCGGGCACGATCTACTCGTACAGCGCGGCCCCCGTCACCGTCAACAGTGCGGGCATCGAGGTGTATAGCCCGGCTGCCGCCATCACCTGGCACAGCGGCGGCTCGCTGGCGATCCGCTACCAGGTCGACGGCGCCGACTCCGGCACGACCGCCAAGCTGTTCTATCAGGATGCCAGCGGTGCCAAGACCGTCCTGGTCACCCAGCCGGTCACCAGCAGCCAGGCCCAGTCGTGGACATGGATCAGCGACCCGCTGCCGGCTGGTATCTACACAGTCGGCGTGACGGTCGACGACGGCGTGAATGACCCGGCCCTGATGACTGCCTATGCCCCGGGTTCGGTAACGGACGCGGGGCCGACGTTCTCGATTACTTCGGACCTGCCGGCGGCGTTTCACGCCGGCGACGTCCTGCCGGTCACTTTCTCCTACCAGATGTTTACCGGCAATGCGACCGTCAAGTTCTATCTGGACACGGACACCGACAAGACCAACGGGTGGGTCGAGCCGGCCATCGGCCAAACCACGGTGGATTCCACTCGCTGACGGGTACGGCCAACGTGACGATCCCGAATCTGGCCCAGCAGAGCTATTATCTGCTCGGCGAGTTCGACAACGGAACCGTCAAGATTGTCTCCTACGCCGGCGACGCCGGTGGCCAGGGCGGCGACGACGTCCCCCTGGAAGGCCCGCAGCTGACGCTCACCCAGCCATCGGGCAGCGGCAATGTCCGGCTGGGCACGACGATGACGATCGCCTGGTCCAACACAATCCCCGGCGATAATCCCAAGGTTCAGCTGTTCTACGTTCTCGTGGCCGACAAGGACACTCCTGCCAAGTACACCAATATTGAAAACAACGTCAACCCGAATGGGCTTGGCACTGCCGCCGGTGCCGGCCGGACCTATTCGTGGCAGATTCCTGACAACGACGCGAATCTGACGGGTGGCCCCTGGTGCATCGGCGCGATTATCACGGCCGACGACGGCAGCAAGACGGCGGCGACCTTTGCGCCGGGCACGTTCACGATTATTGATCGCAACAGCTTCGCCAAGGACCTGAGCTTTGTCGAAGGCACCAAGGAGGCGGGCTACTCCGATGCCATCGGGCGAACCTTCCAGGGATTCAGCCCCAACGGGAAGCTGGGCGGCATCGTTGGGCAGGTGCCGTGGAAATACGTGCCCGACCCCAAGGATCCGGCCGGATTGCGACGTGAGCCGGGTATCAGCATGAACGGGGACGAGTACGACGACTTCATCCTGACGGCTCCGACGGGCAACCCGTTCTATCTGCAGCGCAAGGGCGCCGGTGAATCGTACCTGGTGCTGTCCGACCCTGTGAAACTGTTCAGCGTGCCCGTTGTAGGCGCTCTTGAGCCCATTTCGGTCAGCGCAACCGGGACGAGTGTTCTGCCTGGCGTGATGTTCAGCGGCCCGGCCAGCACGGGTGCGACCTCAGGTATTGGTGCGGTTACACTGTCGCGTCCGCTCGATACCGACGATCACGGCGGTTCGGCGCACGACGGCAAGCCATCGGTCGTGTTCGGCCTGCCCGATGTGAACAAGACCATCCAGGAAGAACAGGACTACGACCCTTGGGATGCGGTCGAGTACGACATCGAAGCGGACTACAGACTCGGATGCGGGTCCACAACACTTCTATGCAGCCTATGGGGATACGTATCGGGAGCCGACCGTCGCCAACACCCGCAATCCCGACGGGAGGCAGACAAACCGGGACGAGTCGGGTTGGTACAATATCCGCAGCGGCATGCTTGTGGCAGTGTCCGGCACCAACGCTCCAATCCTGGCACTACCGGAAGATCCCGCACCTCAGCAGGTTGTCATTCCCCTGGACAACACAGGGCAGACTGTCGGCAGACCCCCACCCGCAGGTAGTGTGGACGAATCAGAACATGCATAACACAACCCTGCCGGCTCTGGGCCTGCGAATCTACTGTCCCTGGTTCCCCAATTCGTACCCTGACCCACAGTATGCAGCATACATATGGGGAGACATGACAGGTAAAGGCGACAACGGTTCCGACCGGAGCCGCTTCGGACAGTCCGTAATCGAAGCCGACCTGGACGGTGACACATACCCCGAATGGATTGCAACACAGCCCCGCGACCACACCACCGGGGCCCTGGATCAGGGATGGCTGCACGTTACCTGGACCTACAACACGCAGCTCTGGGACGTCCCGTTGCCCGATGTGACTGGCATAACACAGATGCAGAGCAGCTTCGAGGAAGTATGGGTCACCTACGAAACCATTGATGAGGACGGCAACTCAACGACCGAAGCGCCTGACTGATTACCCAGCTCCCGGCAAGCGCCGTCGAGGCCGTCCGGTGCTGGTCCTGGCCGTACGCCGTGGTATCCCCGGCGGACGTCTTGACCTGAAGTTGACTGAAGATCAACGGACGGATCCGGCCACCTATACTTGGACCAAAATCGCCGATACACGCAACCGGTACTACTGCTGGCCCATGATGGAAGACTACCTGAAGGGCGATGTTACGGATGCAGCAGCCGGGAACCTCAGTACTCTCGGCAACGTCGGCGACTTCAATGGCGATGGCCGCGAGGACATCACCGTGGGGGCGCACAGAGGGCAATCCTGGTAACAAGGCCAACGCCGGATGCGTGTACCTGGTTTACGGTCGCGGCAACCTCGGTGCGACGGACCTTGCCAGTGTCGGGCTTGACAATGCTGACTCCCTTGAAGGCATCAAGATCGCCGGGGAAAATGCCGACGACATGCTCGGTTCGTGGCAGGCCTCGGCCGGGGATTTCAACGGCGATGGGCTCAGCGACTGGATCGTCGGCGTGCCTGGCTATTCCTACGGCGGCAAGGCGAACTGTGGCCTGGTCGGAATCGTCTTTGGAAGCAGAACCCTGCAGGGCCAGTTCAAGGTGTCTGACATCGGTAAGGCCAGGCTGCCGGGCATCGTCTTCGTGGGCGAAGCAGCGACCGCCGAGGCCGACAAGTTGGGTGCTGGCGCATCCGTGGCTGGCGTGGGTGACGTGGACGGCGATGGCTACGACGATGTCGTGATCGTCGCCCCGCACATGGACTGGAAATTCCCCGACGGCACCACCCGCGACAATTGCGGTGTCGCGTACCTCATTTACGGTGACCCGACTCTCAAGGTCGACTTGGACGAGAACACCGGCGACGTTATTCCGATCGATCTCAAGGCGGTCGGTGGAGCGGTACCCGGTATGATCTATGTCGGCCCGCAAGAGCAAGCTGCAGATGCTGAGGGTCTTGTGACAGTTGCCCCGGCGGGAGATGTCGACAATGACGGATATGCCGACTTCCTGATCGGGAATCCGGACTACAACATTCTGGATGCCACGAATCCGGCCAGGACGCTCGTGCCGGATGTTGGCCGGGTCTACCTGATCCGCGGCGCCACGAAGATTGTCCCGTAGGCGCGACGTGGACTGGAATCACTGAATGCTCAAAGAGGCTGCCGACCGGCAGCCTCTTTCTTTTGGGAACTGACCATGGCCTACGCTACGTTTCTTTTGGGAGCGATCGGCATCTCGCTGTCCGGCGTGATGGCGCCGGGACCGATCACTGCGGTCACCCTGGGCCGGGCCGCTCGCTCCCGACACGCCGGCGCGGTCATCGCGCTCGGCCACGCCGCGTTCGAATTTCCCCTCATGCTTGCTATCTGGCTGGGCATCTCCTTGCTGGACCATAACCGTGGGGTTCAGGCGGGCATCGGCCTGGTTGGCGGTGTGTTGCTGCTGGCGATGGCCATCGGCATGTTTCGGGTTCGTGGTTCAGCCGGCGTGGTCGCCGAGTCAGGTCGAGATGCAGCCGCCTCCGGGAACGTCACGAGTTCGACCGTCGCCACGTTCCTGGCTGGCCTGGCCTTGACCGCCGCGAATCCTTACTTTCTGTTGTGGTGGGGGTCGGTGGGTTCGAAGCTGATCGTCGATGCTGTCGCCTTCGGGCTGCTTGGGCTGGCCGGGTTCGCGGTGGTCCATTGGCTGTGTGACCTGGGATGGCTCTGGCTGCTGTCGGCGGCGGCAAACAAGGGCAGCGGGTTCTTCGGTTATAGATTTCAGAAAGCAACGTACACGGTATGCGGCGTGTTTCTTCTGCTGGCCGGCGGTAAGTTCATTGTCGATGCGGTGGGCGAGATGGTCAGGTAGGTGTGCAACGGCGGTTCAACGGCAACAACCCCGGCTGACGCTCGGGGCTTACTTACTGTGACGACCACAACCCTGGCTTACTTTCGGAGCCCAAAGGGGACACCTCAGGCTCCGGTGCCCGCGACCCAGCACTCAGGACCGGGAACTCAGCACTCAGTCCTCAGTCCTCAGTCCTCAGTCCTCAGCACTCAGCACTCAGCACTCAGCACTCAGCACTGATTCTAACCTTTGGCCTGTCTCATCTTCTTGTACTGAATCACCGCTTCGCAGGCCTTGGGCTTGCCGCAACAGTACTTCTGGATGTATTCGAAGTAGACGTATTCGCTCAGGCCGACGCTCTGGCGGATTGGGCACCGCAGGGCCACCCGCGGTTCGGTCTTTTTGCCTATGCCGGTCACGACCGACCGGATCGTTACGCGGTTCGTCCCAGCCGGACATTTCATCGTCTTGTGAAGATCGCTTACATGCACGCTCAGGTTGATCTTGCGTTCGGCGTCGGTTATGGCCGGCATGGCGTCCGCGCCGCCCTTCCTGGCCTGGGCCTGGGCCTTTTCGATGACCTTGCGGAACTCGTCGTACCGGATCGGTCCGGACAGGAACCACTGCACGCCGAGCTGCCGGGCTTCGAACTCCAGCGGCCCCCCTTGCCGGCCGAGCACTGCCACGGTCGGCACCTGCATCTGGCTGCGTTTCATCAGCCGCAGCACTTCCATCCCGGCGGTGTCCCTGGCGTCCAGTCGGACCACCGCGAGCTCGGCCTTTGTACTGGTCAAAGCCTTGGCTGCGTCCTTGAAGGTCTTGACGGTGGCGACGTCGTCACCTTTCAGGCAGGCTTGAAGGAGGGTTCGTTCACTCGGATCGCTGCAGACCAACAATACTCTGGCCACCGCGTCGTCCTCCAGGGCATGGTAGGAAAAGACCCTTCCGGGTCTCGTTGTCCCCGCAAGGGTCTTTATACCACAAACCTGGCTGTATGGGAATGCTTTTGTTGGACTTACGCGCCGGCCAGCCCCATTTCCAGGAGCTTCTCGGCTATCTGCACGGCGTTGAGCGCCGCGCCCTTGCGGAGCTGGTCGCCGCAGACGAACATGTTCATGCCCCGGCCGTCCGGAATCGAGGTATCCATGCGGATGCGCCCGACGAGCACGTCGTCCTTTCCGGAGGCGTCCAGCGGCATGGGGAAGTAGTTCTTCTGCCGATCGTCGACGAGTTTGAGGCCCTCGCCCGCGCAGATCAGGTCGCGCACCTGCTGTTCGGTGATCGGCTTGGTCAGCTCCAGGTTGATCGACTCGCTGTGGGCCCGCAGCACCGGCACGCGTACGCACGTCGGCACGACCTCGATGGCCGAGTCGTGGAAGATCTTCCGCGTCTCGTTGACCATCTTGATCTCTTCCTCGTTGTAGCCGGTCTCGGTGATCTTGCTGTTGTGGCTGAAGAGGTTGAACGCCGTGATGTGCGGCAGGACCTTGGGCTCAGCCTTCTTGCCTGCCAGCACGTCGCGGGTCTGCTGTTCCATGTCCAGCATCGCCTGGTAGCCGGCGCCGCTGACCGCCTGGTAGGTGCTGACGACGATCCGCCGGATCGGGTTGACCTTGTGCATCGGCCAGACCGGCACGATCATGATGATCGTCGAGCAGTTGGGGTTGGCGATGATGCCCTTGTGCTGGCGAATGTCCTGCGGGTTGATCTCCGGCACGACCAGCGGGACATTCGGGTCCATGCGGAACGCCGACGAGTTGTCGACGACCACCGCCCCGGCTGCCGCCGCGATCGGTCCGAACTTCTTACTGATCGAACCGCCGGCGCTGAACAGGGCCAGGTCGACATCCTTGAACGATGTTTCCGTCAGTTCCTCGACCGTATGCTCGGCGCCCTGGAACGTAATCTTCTTGCCCTTCGAGCGCGCGGACGCCAGCATCACGACGTCCTTCATCGGCAGCTGCCGCTCCTGCAGGATATTGATGAAGTCCTGCCCGACAGCCCCGGTCGCTCCGACGATCGCTACCCGCCTGAACATGGTTCGCGAAGCCTCCTTCAGTGCCTTGGTTCATACGCGTTCTATAGCCGGACCAGTATAACAGGCTGGCGCGGGGTAAAGGAAAACTATCCGGCTCCTGGAGACCACCGGGGCGCAACCATATGCAACGCTTGCCTCCTGGCCTGGCGGAAAGAAGCAAACCGCGCCCACAGCCGCGCCATGCCAGCACTCCCCCGGTCCCTGTCGTTTCCTGCCCGATCCCCGGTCCCCACATCCCCGATCCCCGCGGTTGTCGTTACCCCCAGCCCTCTCAACCGCTCGTAGGGCCGCTTGTAACCCGGTGGTTGGTTGAATGTTGCCGGCGATTGGACTAGGCTAGTGAGGTTTTGTGACCGTTGGATATTTCCGAACGCACTGACCATCGAAACGAGTAACGCTATGGGCACACAATTCGATACGGCCAACTGGGGGCACGCCTGCATCGTAGGCCTGCAGTGGGGCGATGAGGGCAAGGGCAAAATCGTCGATCTGCTTACCGAGCAGTACGACCTGGCGGTCCGCTACAGCGGCGGCGCCAATGCCGGCCATACCGTCCGGATCGGCTCGGAAAAGTTCGCCCTGCACCTGGTGCCCAGCGGCATCCTGCGGCCTAACCTCGTGGCGGTCATCAGCACGGGCGTCGTCGTCGACCCGGAGATTCTGCTGACTGAGATCAGTACGCTTCGCGGCCGGGGCGTCCGCATCGAGGACAACCTGCGCGTCAGCGACCGCGCCCATGTGGTCATGCCCTACCACAAGCTTCAGGATTCTCTGAGCGAGTCGGCCGCCAGCGGGGCCGCCAAGATCGGCACGACCGCCCGCGGCATCGGTCCGTGCTATGCCGACAAGATGTACCGCAGCCTGGCGATCCGGCTCGGCGACCTGCTCAAGCCGGATGTCTTCTGCCAGCGGCTCACCGGTATCATCGAAACGAAGAATATCGCTGCTCAAGGCCCTGTACGGCTGCGACAAGGCATTGGATGCCAAAGTGATGTGCGAGCAGTACCTGGCGTTTGCCGAGCGATCTGCGGCCGCACATCTGCGATACGACCGCGCTGGTCAACGACGCCATGCAGGATGGCAAGCGGGTCCTCTTCGAAGGCGCCAGGGCACGCTGCTGGATATCGACCATGGCACGTTCCCGTTCGTCACCAGCAGCACGGCCAGTGCGTGCGGCTATGCGGCCGGGTCCGGCGTTTCGCCGCGGACCGTCAAGACGATCGTCGGGGTGATCAAGGCGTATACCACCCGCGTCGGTGGCGGGCCGTTCCCGACGGAACTGCACGACGATACCGGCCAGTTCATCCGCGATAAGGGCCACGAGTACGGCACGACGACCGGCCGGCCACGGCGCTGCGGCTGGTTCGACGGGTTCCTCGTCCGCTACGCGGCCACCATCGGCGGGATCACCGATCTGGCGGTCATGCACCTTGACACGCTTGGCGGCCTGGACGAGCTGAACATGTGCGTCGGGTACGAAGTGGGCGGCAAGCGGCTGCGTCACTTCCCGAGCCAGCTGGAGAACCTGAGCGCGGCCAAGCCCGTGTACGAAACCGTCGAAGGCTGGCAGGAGGATATCAGCGAGACGACTTCGTTCGATGATCTGCCCGCCACCGCCAAACGGTATATCGAGAAACTTCAGACGGTCGTCGGCGTGCCGGTGACCATCGTCAGCATCGGGCCTGAACGGCGCCAGACGCTGTTTCGTAAGAATGCGTAAGTCAGCCATCTTCCCTGAGGTCCCGCAGGGACGACAGAATGCTTCGCCGGGGCATATACAGGTTGCTGTAATGATCGAATCCGCCGCCCAAGCCGCAGACGCCCTCAAGGCCCTGAACATCGAGCCGCAGCAGCTGCCTCGCCATATCGCCATCATCATGGACGGCAACGGCCGGTGGGCGAAACAGCGCGGCTGGCCCCGGCTGCTCGGCCATCATCAGGGCGCCAAGACCGTCACCGATATCACGACGCTTTGCACGCACCTGGGTATTCGGTACCTGACGCTGTATTCGTTCAGCATCGAGAACTGGCGCCGGCCGAAGGAAGAGGTCGACGGGTTGATGGAGCTGTGCGTAGACTATCTCGTTGAACAGCG
This sequence comes from uncultured Planctomycetota bacterium, assembly GCA_963787325.1. Taxonomy (GTDB): domain Bacteria; phylum Planctomycetota; class Phycisphaerae; order UBA1845; family JANYLN01; genus CAWBCK01. The sequence goes on along the minus strand of CAWBCK010000005.1, from coordinate 986,391 downwards.
GCCGCTGATGATGAAAAACAACGTCCGTATGGCCCACGTCGGCCGTCGGCAGGGTCTGTCGCAGCGCGGTGCTGGATACCTTCGATGAGACCATCCAGCTGACATCGGGCAATACCGGGCTGACTCTTTGCCTGGCGTTGAACTACGGCAGCCGGACGGAGATCGTCGATGCCGTTCGGCATATCGCCGAAGAGGTCAAAGCGGGCAGGCTCGATCCGTCGGCCATCGACGAGGTGACCGTTTCGGATTCTTTGTATACGGCCGGCATACCCGACCCGGACCTGCTGGTCCGCACGGCCGGGCAGATGCGCATCAGCAACTTTCTGCTGTGGCAGATCAGTTACGCGGAGCTGCACATCACGGATGTTTTCTGGCCGGACTTCGGCGAGGAGCAGTTGCTGACGGCGATCAAGGATTACGCTCAGCGCAAGCGCCGGTATGGCGGTCTGCCGGATACGCCGGCGTGACGGCAGGGACTAGGGATTAGGGGCTAGGGGCTAGTATCGGCAACTGCAGTGGCTAGGAGACCGTCTGAGTAAACACCCAAACCCCCGTCTCTTTTCGGTTTGGGGGGTACTCGGCGGTCTTGCTCGTTGCTATTGCGCCGGCGCTCGGGGGCGCCGAAGCAAAAACTCCCGTTTCGGGCCGGTGCAGACCCCTCTGACGCAATTGCCGATGGCTGTTTCAGCCGGCTGACCATAGTTTCCTCAGATTGCAGGCCATACAGACCAGACGCCACTCGCTACGCATCCGCTCCATGCCGTTCAATAAAAACTGCCGGAAGCCCAGTCCTCGCTTGATCCAGCCGAAGATCGGCTCGACGATCCATTTCCGCTGGGCATACGTTTCCCGCCCGCGCTTCGTCCGCAACTTGCGGGCCATCCGCTCCTTCGTCGTCAGCCCCGCCGGCGGCCGACCTCGCGGACTGGCTGGCATCCTTTCGCCATGCTTGAGCCGGCCCGTGGCGATGTACGCATCCAGAAGGTTCCGCTCGGCCCACTGCACGTTCTGCTCACTGAAGTAGCCGCTGTCCGAAGATATCTTCCCAATCCGATGCCCTCGCCCCACATTCGTGCGAGCCTGTTGGGCCATCGGCTGGAACTGTTGCTTGTCGTTCGCCTCGTTCGTCACATCCGCCGCCACGATGATCTGGTGTTGGCGATCCACCACCGCCTGCGCGTTGCCGCACTGGTCGAACCCCTTGTTGCTGACCTTCATGATTTTCGTCGTCGGATCCGTGAAGTTGTACTGGGCCTTCGCGGGCGGTACCGCCTTTTCCGGCTTGCTCCGACGGCCACCCTTGGGCTTGTCGCCTGGCTTGTCAGGCTCTTCTTCCTGACGCTTGCATTCCTCTTCGGCGGCAGCCTTGGCCTGTGCTTCCAGCGCCTTCGCGCCTCCCGGATCTTCGCCAGGCGGCTCTGCCGCCGGGCCAGGGCCTCCGGCAGTTCGTCCCCGCGACGATCCACGCCGTAGGCCCGATCTTCCGCCTCATCCGCAGATTTGGCCTGCGACAGCAACTGACGGATCTCCTTGCGCAACCGGGCCTCCTCCTCTTTCATCCTTCCGTAACTCATCGCCTTGTGTCGCGAGGCATTCGCCCGGATCTTCGTGCCATCCAATGCCACGTGCCCCAGCTTCACCAGCCCCGCCTGCTGGCACAGCCGCAGCACCTCTACGAACAGCCCTTCCAGTTCTGTCAGGTGCTGCTTGCGAAAGTCGCTGATCGTCCGGAAGTCCGGCACATCCTCCTGCACGATCACCCGCCAGGCCGCATCTCGCTGACACCGCTGCATGATTCGTCGCGAACTGAATACGCCCTGCGTGTAACTGTACAGCAGCAGCGTGGTCATCATCCGCGGGTGGTACGGCGGATAGCCGCGCTGCTCTCGCTCGTACTTGCCGAAAATGGCCGACAGATCCAGTTCCTTGACCACGTCGAGCACGAAAAAGACAAGGTCGTTTTCCGGCAGCCACTCTCGCGGCGACGGCGGCAACAGCCAACTTTGATCCGGATTCCAGGGGCGGTAGGTCTTACTCATCCTTGAGCCTCGATCTGAAAGGATCTCTCCTTACCTGAACCGCCCATTATAACATATCTGTCAACTGTTACTCGGACAGTCTCCTAGTGGTTAGTGGCTGGCAACGACCACGACAACTGCAACGGCCACCCGGGATCGACCACTCAGCAGTCAGTCCTCAGCACTTCGCGGCTACTCATGGCCGGCACGGGAGTTGCAGCAATGCCAGGCTGCGATACCAAACAAATCTGGGTGTGAACTGGCTGAGGGACGACGGTTTGCGTCGGACCGCGGGACTGGATCGTTAAGTAGAGGAGACGGTGAAGGTTACGGCAGTCGCGCGGTATTCTTCGCCTGCGCCGAGTTCTTCGGGAACGCCAAATGTATCTTCCCGCCGAGCATCTGAACTTTCCAAGAAACCCTTTACTTCTCGCGATGCTCGCACGACAATGCATTTGGTGGACGATTCCTTTCCAAGGGCACAGTCTTTCCAAGCCCTGACCACGCCCATGTCAGACAAAGTCTCAACCGATCGCCATCTCATTTCCGGCGGGGCTGAGCGACGCTAAGGCGAGGAGGAACCAGCATGCCGCGCACGATACTCGACAAGGAAACCAAGAGAGCGATCCTGGATACGAGGTCCATGATCCAGGGGGCTGAGAAAGCGGACTGCAATGAGGCTGAGACGCGACGCCGAATCGAGCGGATCTTCGAATCTCTCATGGGATACGACGCCTTCAGGCACCTTTCACGCGAGCGTGCCGTACGCGGGGCCGGGGAAACGGAGCATGTCGATTTCGCCATTCAACTGGCCGAAGGCGATTCGGCCAAGCCGGAAATCATGATCGAGATCAAACGCGTGTGTGTCGACCTGGCGCCAAAGCATCTCAAGCAAGTGTCATCATATGCTATCAATGCCGGCTGCGAATGGATTCTGCTCACCAACTCGAAGGACTGGCGCCTCTACCACGTTTCCTTTGGGCAACCCCCCGTTACAAAGCTGATCCACGCATGGAATGTCCTCACTGACGACCTGGCGGTCCTCAGCTGCTCGATTCGACTTGATTTCATACAAGAACGTCAAGAGAGGCGGGCTCGATGAGCTGTGGCAGAAGACGGACGTCCTGCATCCTCGGAATCTGTTACAGGCGATCCTGTCGCAACCTGCTCTCCACGCTATACGGCGGGAACTGAGAAAAGACTCTGGCATTCTGCTTTCGCCCGAGGACATCATGTCGGGCGTGCGACGGTTATTGAACGAGACTGCGTTGGCGGAGTTGGAGAACGTAAGGATTTCCATACACCAGTCCAGGCAACAGTCGAGAAGGCGCAAGCCAACTGCAGAAGAGCAGGAAGTATCGCGAAACGGGGACTCTGAGTCACCGTCAGGCAACGGTAATGTTCCTGCGGCGCCAACTCCTTCGCAAGACTCCGGCCCACCATCCTCTGCGCCGCGTTCTGCGATCGCCCCAGATGCGCATGGCGGAGACGGCCAGCGAATCTAACCGCAAATAGACCATACTGTCGTTGCGTCAGAGGTTTGGTGTGCGCCTTGTGTGGATCTTTCCGTTGTTGCTGTTGTTGTGCCGTGGGCACGGCTGGCCGTCGTGCCCTTTGCGGTCGTCCCCCTATCTGGGCGGCTCGAACGCCAGGCAATCGCCGGCTTTTTGCATGTGGTCGGCCAGGCGTCTGGCGAGGTCGTCTCTTATTGGCTTGTGGGCTGGGTCATTGGCCAGGTTCTTTGTTTCCAGGGGATCGGTCTGGCGGTCGTAGAGTTCGTACTCGGCCTGGGTGTAGGGTTGGGTGCGGCAGTATACGAACTTATAGCGGTCGGTGATGATGGCGCGGCTGTAGCTGCCGCGGCCGGCGTTGCCGCTGAATTCGCTGAAGACCTCGTTCCGCACGGTTTCGGCAGTGCCTTCGATCAGCGGGCGGAGGGATTGGCCGTCGGCCCTGGGATCGACGCCGAGGCCCGTGTAGTCGTACATCGTGTTCATGAAATCCACATGGCTGGTCAGGCCGGTTACGCGGCTGCCGGCTCGCGCGCGGTCCATGTTCGGGGCCTTGACGAACATCGGCGTGCGGATCGATTCCTCGTACATGCACATCTTCTGCCACAGCCGGTGGGCGCCGAGCATCTCGCCGTGGTCCGGCGCGAAGATCACCAGGGCGTCGTCCCAGAAGCCCCGTCGCTTGAGGGCTGCTACGACCTGGCCGATCGCGTTATCGACGAGGGTGACCATACCGAGGTACATGGCCCAGGCCTTGCGCCAGTCGTCGATGCTGAGGCTCGATCCGAGGAAGCCGGGCAGGTTTACCAGCTGCATGGCGGACTGGCCCGGGTACCACTGGCCGATGTTTTCCGGCAGTTCGACCTTGGCGGGGTCGTACATGCTGGCGTAGGGCTGGGGGGCGTAGAGGGGACAGTGCGGGCTCCAGAAGTTTGTAAAGAGCAGCAGCGGCTCGGCGGGGTCGGCCTGTTCGATGGTCTCGATGGCCCGGCGGGCGATCCACTGATCGTAGAAGTGTTCGGGGCTGTGCGGCCAGACTCCGGTTTTGGGGGCGGTGTATTCCGTGGTGACCATGTTGCCCTCGACGAAGTCGGGGCAGGGGGCGCGGTAGGGTTTGTCGTTTGGCAGAGCGAGGCCCTGGTTTGCCATGTAGTCGTTGTATTCGTCCCGGTCGACGAAGAGGCCGGCGGGCACCCGTCTGGCGAGCGGCGGGTCGCAGTTGACGTGCTGGACGCCGACCTGGGCGACGCGGTAGCCTTCCTCGGCGAATCGCTCATAGAGCGTTTTGTGTCGGGGGGCGAGTACGCCGTATTTTGCTTCCTGGGGGATCCAATAGTTGATGATCACGCCGATCCGGCTGGCCCACATGCCGGTTGACAGGCTCGTTCGGGCCGGCACGCACAGCGGGCAGCTGGTGTAGTGACGGTCGAAGATGACCGATTCGCCGGCCAAGGCGTCGAGGTTGGGCGTGTCACACTGGCGGTCGCCGTAGGCGCCGAGCGTGTCGTAGCGGTGCTGGTCGGTCATCAGGACGATTACGTGGGGTTGTTTTGGCATTTTCCCGCATCCTTATGCAATACGTTCTTTTTAGCGGAAAGATGGCGGCGTGGCCAGAGGTGCGGGCGGGGAGGCCGGTTTGATCGTAAGAGAATCGGATAGCCCGGAGGGCAGCGGCACGGTGTTCGTGGTGTGCGCAGGGTTCAGTCGTCCCTGACGGGACTCGACAACAAACAAAACAACAACAGACCTTTGCGCCCGTGCATCCCCAGCACCGGAGTGCCGGGCTTCAATCAGTCGTCCCTGGCGGGACGAATATCAGCACCGTTGCGTCTGTCGCGTGGAGATGCTTCGCTTCCCTCAGGATGACAACCTCCTGCATCATGGCGATGGTCGGGGCACGTCAGTTTATGGCGAAGAGGCTTTCCGCCGGCATTTCTGTTTTCGGTTTCTCATAGAGATAGGCCGCCAGGAGCTGGCCGTTGTCACGCCAGAGGTAGCTGCCTGCCGGGTAGCCTGTCTGCGCGTCGATGTAGAGGTCCTGCTTTCCGGACTGGCCGAAACCGGCTGGGTATATCACGACGATATGGTGTGCCTTGATGCCGGTTTTCTCGAGCCTGGTTATTCCGGCGTAGGTTACCTTTGCGCCGCCGTCGCGTTTGGCTTCCTCGATTCGCTCGAGGGTGCGCCGCACCATGAAGGCCAGGCCGAACTCGGTGATCGGGCGGAGCGACTTGCCGAAGGTCACGGCCATTTCGGGCGCGACACTGAGGGCCGCAGGGGCCATTCCGAAGAGGCCTTTGCGCGGCATGACGGTGACCTTGTCGTCATTGACGCCAGCGACGTAGACACAGTCTTTGTATTCGCTCTGGGGGTCCAGCCACGTCATCTTTATCGAGGTCGGCTGCTTGCGGTAGAAGACCTTGATGTTCTCCCAGTCGCTCAGCCGATCGAGCAGGCCGCGACGTTCCCGGCGGTGGAAGATGATTTCATATCCCTGTAATGACTGGCTGCGGGCGTAGGCGTCTTTGATCAGGGAGATTGCCTTGGTCGCCGCGGCCTGGGAAGCCGCTGCCCTGGTGGCCGCTGCGGATATGTCAGCATCCGGTTGTCCGTGCTTCATCCCGGCCGTGCATCCGGCCAGCAGCATTCCGCCAGCAATCATTGTCACAGCTAACGCCGCCGGCATGCCTGTACGGGCTGCAATCCTTGTCATCGGTGCTCTCCGCTCCGCCCTCATGCGAAGTCGGATCATTATACAGGTATGGGGGGGTTGCGCTCTTGTGCCTTGCAGTGACGGGGAAATGTCGCGAGAGTTCCAGGCATCGCACTGGCAGACAAGCTGCCAGTGGCACCCATTCCGGCAGAGACTTGGGACGAGGCTGCGAGGCTTTATCCATTCGGGCGCACGGGGTTCCTGGCTGTCGGCGCTCGGCGGCGCAAGACGGCCTCCGCGCTACCCGGCCGGCTCGGCTGGCGTCAGCGGCTCGACGTGTTCCTGCCAGGTCGGGTCGTTCTTGGGCAACTGGAGAAGGAACGTGCTACCGGGAATGCCGCTGTTGACCTTGATGTTCTTGAACAGCACGGTGATGACCTTGTCGTCCTTCTGTTTGGCGACGACCTTGACCGGCAGATCGATCTTGGTGTCGATGTAGAACTGCATGTCGACGTACTTTTCGCGAAGGTCGCCACTGCTCGGCCTGGGCACGAGTCGCAGGTGGACGCTGCCGGCCGGATCGCCCTTGGTTGGTGGGACGTAAGACACTTCGAACTTGTCGAGGATCTCTGATTCCTTCTGGCCGAACGGCAGGGGGAACGGTCCCTGGCCGAGTTTGAACGGGTCATACTCTTCGCCCGGCCGGACGATCTGGCGGCGGGTGATTGTTTTGGTCGCGTCGCGTTTCTCGACGTACCATTCGCCGTCGAAGAGGTGTTCCTCCGGCTTGTCGATTTCCTGCTCGTCGGCGTAGACTCTTGTCGAAGCGGACGAGGAACTTGTCGTGGGGGTTCTCGCGTTTGAAGTAGAGGTGGCCGACCTTGGTGTCGGTCGAGTCGATGACCTCGTCGAGGACTCGCCATTCGATGCCGGCGGTCAGGTCCTTGACGGCGTCGCCCTTTTTCTCCAATGCGTGCAGGACGGTATGGACCCGCGGATCGACCGCCGGCTGGCTGGCCGCTGTCTGAGCGGCAGCCGGCTGCGTCGTGATGGCCGGGTGCGTAGCCGGTGTGTTTGGCACGGTGGCGGCGAACGCCCCGGCGCTGATTCCCGCCGATGCCCCGATTACCATAGTCAAACCCAGTTTGGCGAACATACACATCTCCAAACGCTGAAAGACAGTTTCTGACTTCAGTTGCCGACGGCTGCCGGCTGGCCGGCAGACTCCAGGCGTTTTCGCAGGATCCTGGCCACGACCGGCACGGCTGCAATAAGCAGCAGCGCCGCCTGGACCCCAATAATCGTTTTCATGCCCGCGTGCAACCACACCGTCGCCCCGGCCAGCAGGGCATACCGCGCCCACCGGCCGACGAAATACGCCCAGAAGAAGCGCAAGCGATTGTAGCGGTCGGCGATCGCCACCCAGCGGATCGCATCGATCGGGATGGGCGCGACGGCGGCGACCGTCAGGATCCAGAACGGTCGGATGCGGAACCAGCGGATCGCCCACTGCATGAGCCGGGTATTGGTCACCTTGCCACCGACGCGGCCACCCAGGGCCCATTGCAGGACGTGGTATTCGTTGAGGTTGGCCATGCCCGTTGCCACGGCGGTGATCGTGGCGACCACGGCGACGCGGACGATCGGCGAGCCCGGCAGGCCTACCACATCGCTGGCCAGCAGCATGATCATCCACATGGCCGGCAGGGGCAAGATGCCGTTGGCCAGCGAGACGTAAAAGGTGCCCAGGCAGATGGCCCAGAGGGGCAAGCCAGCCGGCATGCCATGTTCCATTGCCGCAAAGGCGACCAACGCCCCGACCGTCAGCATGCCTAGCCAGAGCAGGTAGAAGGCGAACCATGCGCGGAGCGAATTCGAGCCCAGCGCTGCGTGCGCAGCGGGCTGCGATGCGGCCGGCCCGGACAGGACCGGCGCACCTGTTTCGCTCGTGGTCATGGCAGCGTCAATGTCCGTAGGCCGGCGCTCCTTCGTAAGTGATCTGGCCGTCCTGAATATGGACGACTCTGTCCGCCTCGTTGGCTACCTGTTCGTTGTGCGTCACGATGATCGTTGTCAGTCCGTGCCGCTCGTGCACCTGGCGGATCATCTGCAGCACGGTGCGGGCGTTTTTGCTGTCGAGGCTGCCGGTGGGTTCATCCGCCAGCAGGAGTTTCGGCCCGCCGGCGATCGCCCGCGCGACCGCCACGCGCTGCTGCTGGCCGACGGACATCTGCGTCGGCCGCTTGTGGGCGATCTTCGCCACGCCGAGATGGTCGAGCAACTCCTCGATCTGCCCGTTCGATTGCCTGCCGCGCAGCCAGAACGCCAGCCGCACGTTATCCGTGGCTGACAGGACCGGCACGAGGTTCAGTTTTTGGAACACGAAGCCGATCAGGCTTTGGCGCAGATGCGTCTGTTCGGCCTCGCCGGCCTTGAGCATGTCATGACCATCCAGCAGGAACCGGCTGGCCCTGGTCGGCCGGAGCATCAGCCCGAGGATGTGCAGCAGGCTGCTCTTGCCACTGCCGGACGGGCCGACGATGGCGACGAGCTGGCCGCGCGGGATCGAAAGGTCCATTCCCTGCAATGCGTCCGTCGCGGCGTCACCCTTGCCGTATCGCAGCCAGAGATCGCTGATTTCCAGGAGATTGTCCGGCATCTGTTCTTTGTCCGTTGTCCGTTGTTTGTTGTCCGTTGCTGGTTGCCCCCAATCGCACGTCGGCAGCTGTGGTCGTGGCCGTTTACAACGGACTACGGACCACGGGCAACGGACATCTTCTTACGTACTCTGCAAAGCCAGCGCCGGCTCGATCCGGCCGGCCCGCCAACCCGGATATAGCGCGCTGACTGTTCCGCCGACGATGCCTACCAGGATCGCCAGGGCGATCCAGCGCACGTTCAGATCGACCGTCAGCAGCGGCAGGAATCTCTCGATCGCCCGCTTCACTGCCACCGAGAAGCCCAGTCCCAGCGCCGTGCCTGTAACGCTCAGGATCGCCGCCTCGGTGATCGACTGCACCAGCAGCAATCCGCGACTCGCGCCCATCGCTTTCAAGACAGCAATCTGTCCCGTCCGTTCGACTACCATCGTGTACATCGTCACCAGGATCAACAGGAAGCAGACGGTCATGGCGATGCCGCTGGCGACGTTGATATACGCGTACATCGTCTCGAACTTGTCTTCCAGCATGCCCTGGATGCTGTTGAGCGGCTCGGTAAAGACCTTCACCTGTTTGCTGATCGCCCCAGCCAGACGGTCGACCGCGTAGGCGTCCTTGGCCATGTCCGGGCGGAGACTTCACATAGTACGCAGCCGAATACTCCAGCCCGTCATAGTTGATATGCCGCAACGTCTGGATCGGGCAAAAGACCCTGGCCGCGACACCGGGCTCGACGATGCCGACGATTCGCCACGTTTGGCCGAGGGCCTGCACCGTATCGCCGACTTTGTAATGACCCGCCACCGCCAGCCGTTCGTCGATCAGCAACTCGCAGCCCATCGCCAGCTGCTGGGGCGTGACGGCCTTGGCGTCATAGGTGCCGTCGGGTCGGCGAAGGGGGTCGAGCACCTTGCGGAACCGGCCGTCCGCGTCCGGCAGCCGACCTTGGATCACGCGCCGCGATCCGAGAAAGGCGGGCATGTCCGCCGGATCGATGCCGTTCATTCGCTGGTCCTTGCCCGCCATCGTTACTTCTTCCCAGAGGACCGGGATGGCCTTGGCGACGATCGGCTTGCCGTCTACCTTCACCCGCTCGATGGCCTCTTCATGCCCCTTGCGGAAACTGGCCCGCGCGGTGAACCACGACGCCTTGCTCGGCAGGACCAGCACGTCGGCATCGACGCTGCTCATGCGGTCGGCTACTTCGTCGAGCGTGCCGTGGGCAAGGGCCAGCATCGTGACCATCATGGCGATGCCGATCGCCACGGCCAGGATCGACAGGATCGCCCGGGTCTTGCGGTGCCAAACACTTGCCCATGCCAATCGCAGCAACATTACTGGAGCAATCCTTTCAGTTCATGCAGGTCGCGGATGACCGCGTCAGCCAGGTCCACCCACTCCGGCGGCTCTTTGTCGTGGAGCAGCAGGACCGCACCGGCCCCGGCTGCCCGGGCGGCCTCCAGGTCGAACTTGTAGTCGCCGACGACAATCGCGCGGGCTGGGGCCACTTCCAACCGGCGACACAGCCCGGCCACGGCATCGCCCGAGGGCTTACGGGGGATATCCTCCCGCGTCCACAGCGTGCGAACGTCCAGTTTACAGCGCTCGAGGGTTATCGTCACCGCCTGGTGACAATTCCGGGTGATTATGCCCTGCCTGTAGTCGCGATCGTACAGCCAGTCGATCAGATCCGTGGCCCCGGCTGCGGCGATGGCGTTGCGGGCCGCTTCGATCTCGAAATCGATGAGGATCTGCTCGAGCCGAACCTGCTCGGCCGGCGGCAGCGTTGCCAGCCATTCGAGGATCGTCTCATCGCGCGGGCAACCCATCGCCTGCTTGATTCGGTCGAAGTCCAGAACGGGGCGGGTCAGCGTACCGTCCATGTCGAACAGGACGGCCTCGACCTGCCGGCCGAGCCTGGGATTGTCCTGCCGCTGGGAGTGCTCTGCGTTCACTGTCATCTACCTCTTACGTTGGCGCGCCAGCGAGGTTCTATCTTGATCCTAGACGATATCGCGCAAGTGGGTGAGTCCCAGCGGCTCATGCAGGAAGAAGGGCTCGGCGTACGGCCGATTGATCCGCGTGCCAAAGTACCGATCGCGGACCCGCAGCATTTCAACGACGGCGCCGGCCTGGTCGCCGCGATTGAGGTAGAACTGCGACTGGTAGGCCTTCACCGCATTGACCTTTTTGGCGTATACCGGGCTGACATCGATGCAGAACGTCACCGGGCCGTGGATTCGCAGGTGCGTGGCGAAGTAGTAGATCACGCGTTGCGGATAGTGCGGCTCGCCGGGCAGATCCGTCTTGGTCAGTTTGGCGTCGAAGCGGGCGTCCTCGATCAGCCGGGTCGCGGCCACATGGTCCGGGTGGGCGTCGGGCATGACCGGCGCGAAGATCCATCGCGGTTTGTGTTGGCGAATGACCCCGGCCAGTTCGTGCCGACCTTCGATACTGTGGACGAACGTGCGGTTGGGGAAGTCCAGCATCCGCCGGTCTTCCATCTTCAAGCCCAGGGCCTCCGCTGCGGCGATGCGCTCGGCTGCCCGCACCTCCGGCGAGCCATGTGGCGTCGGCTCACCATTGGACATATCCACTACCATCACCTGCATGCCCTGTTCGAGCATCAGGGCGATGGTTGCTCCCATGCCCAGTTCGGCGTCATCCGGATGCGGCGCGAAGATCATGGCGTCGATCATAGTCGGTTCCTTGTCATTGGCAGCATGTGATAGTATAGACTCAGTTGCGGTGGTTCACTATAGGATGCAGTGTGTCTGTTTCCTCGCGGGATCCGCTGGCGGGAGGTCTTTTTGATGAGTGACCGAGGGGCTCGACCGGATTACGAGGACGTGGTTCAGGCGATCGATCGCGCGGTCGCAGGCGGCGGGGGATTCGTCCGCATGCAGATGCTCGGCCAGTCGGTTGAGGGGCGGGATATCCCGTGCGTAATCTGCACCGATCCTGATGTGCCGGATGATGACAAGCAGCGTGTTTTCATCGTGGCGGGCCAGCATGGCGCCGAGGAGTCCGGCCGGGCGATTGCCCTGGAAGTCATGGAGTTTCTTCTGCGGCGAGAGGCGGAGGCCGGGGACATCCTGCGACAGCAGGTTATCGCGATCGCACCGTGCGGCAGTCCTGACGGGGCGCAATACGATTCGAACCGCAACGCCGCCGGGGTCGATGTGGCCCACACGTACGCGTTCGATGCCCCGGCTGGCTCCCCGGAAGGGCAGGCTGGAACGGTTCGCCCTGCAATTCGCGCCGGAGGTGTTTGTCGACATGCATGGGCGGGCCGGAGGCGGCCTGAAGGAGTTGGCCTGGTTGTCGCCGGCGTATGGTTTCAGCAGTGACGGCTATTTCCTGACGCAGATGTCGGCGGCGATGGCGGAAGCAGGCGAGGAGGCGGGTTTCCCGCAGACGGAGCTTCAGCCGCCGGCGACGCTGAATCCGCGGGAGATGGCCACGGGGCTGCTCGGGGAGAAGCTGGCGGCGGAGACCAAGACGCTTTCGTTCGGACTGGAGACGATCGAGAAGTACTACCGCGAGGCAGAGTGGCGGGCGAGCGGTCTGGCGCGGATGCGCCGGCTGCTGCGTTTCGGCATGGAGGACGCGTTTGGCCTGGGCGAGGCCGGCTACCCTGCGACGCTGATCTCCGGCACGCGGACGTACGGGATCAAGGCCCACGGCAGGAACGCCTCCGAGCGGCGGGCCAATCGCATCGAGATGGTCAGCTTCCTGCGGCGCAACTATTGCATCGCGGAGCGCGGCGCCGACGGCGTCAAGGGCTGTGCCCGGGTACAGGTGTTCTCACAGACGGACGAGGGTCAAAACCCGCAGCGTTTCGCCCTGCTGCTGCGGATCCGCAAGCCGTGCCGCGTGCAGGCTGTCGAGTGGCAGGACCAGGTACTCGAACCCGACCCCGTCCACGGCTACCGGATCTGGGAGGACCCGGCGTCGGTCCTGGTGCAGGCGAATATCGCCCGGCCATTCGGCGGTACGGACCGGTTTCTTACTGTGCGGTATGAATCGCCGTTGTTTGGGGGGTGAACGCTACCTAGGTCGCCTTTCAGCGTGCACCGCTCGTCACTGAGGTTTGGGTCTTTGGTCGGAGGGGCCGCCTGTGCACACCACCCGGAAGCCTATGGTGGGAAATCGCCTGTCTGCTGGATAGCCTGCCCATCTGGCCGCACAGCGAGCGCAGCTCTGACGGCTATCATAGGCACCGCCACGCATGTTGAAGACTCCCTGCCGCGCCCATTCGGGATCGTCAAAGTTCCTAAGGTCCATCAGGGTTGCTGTCCACTCCCACACATTGCCCTGCATGTCATAGAAGCCCCAGGCATTCGGGAGCTTTGAACCTACCTTGTGGGTGACGCCATCCGCGTTCGGCCTTAGCCATGCGTACTTAAGAAGATCGTTGGGATTGTCCGCACAACCGTACGTCAGCCGAGTCCCGCACCGGCACGCGTATTCCCACTGCCATTCACTCGGCAGACGGTAGGGCCGGCTTTCCTTCTTCGTCAGCCAATCGCAGAAGGCATGACAGTCGTTCCAACTGACGAAGACAACCGGTTGGTCAGGACCCGACAGTTCCGCGAAGTCTGGATCTCTTGTATGTCTCAGGAAGTCTTCTGACCCCTCTTTCCCCCCATCGTAGCCGGTCTCCTTGACAAAGCGCAGAAACTGGCGGTTCGTGACTTCCGTAGCCCCCATGTAGAACGGTTCTTTGACCTGCACCCGCTCCTGTTTCTCGATGGCCTTGAACGCGGGCGGTGCCTTTTCCTCCGGGGGAGACCCGGCCATGAACTCTCCCGCAGGCACGAAGATAAGCCTCATTCCGATTGAGTTGGTAAAACGGCTCGGCTGCGAGGCCGGCGTGGCGGCAGATGCTTCACTGCTCAGCGTCAAACCCAGCAGCAGGCACACCACTGCCGCCGCCTTCGGATCGACGCACCGCCTTGGACACCTGACGCCCATGGGTATTGCTCTTTCTGCTGCACGCTATGACGAAGGCACCGGCTGAAGCCGGGACTCCAAACGCCCGCTGAAGCGGAAACTCCGAACACTGTCCGAAAGTCATTCAGCCTTCGGCTTGCCCGCTATGTCTTGCCTTGAGAGCTCCCAGGCCTCGTACACCGCTTCTATGTTTTCGCGGGGGTTGTTTACTCCCCATTCGCATTGGGCGATGACGCCGCCTTGGCCGTCATCGAGGGCTTGCCGCACTCGCGCTACCGCATTGCGCACATCCTGCGGCGTGCCGAAGGGCAGGACGTGCTGGCGGTCGATCTCGCCCCAGAAGGTGATGCGGCCTTTGAACCGCCGGGCGATCTCCTCGATCGGCATGCAGAACAGCTGGCTGTTGACCGCGTCGACGCCGATCTCGATCAGGTCTTCATAGATGTCGAGGATATGGCCGTCGCTGTGGAAGAATACCTTCTTGCCGGCTTTCCTGGCGATGTTGCAGTAGTCGCGGTACATCGGCTTGAAGACAGCCCGCCACTGCTTCGGCGAGATCAGCAGGGCGTTCTGGCTGCCCCAGTCGTCCATGAAGCTGACAGCGTCGCACTCCGTCTTGGCCGCCAGCGACATCGCCTTCACGTTGAACTCGTGCACCATGTCGCGCATCTGGAAAAACTCGGCGGAACCCTCGGCCAGATCGTAGAAGAGGTTCTCGGTGCCACGCAGAAACTGCATCCGCTCGAAGGGCCGGACATGCGCGCGACAGGTCATGAACTTCGGATTGGGCGCAGCGAGGTTGTCTTGGCAGGTGCGGTTGGCTTTGTCGATGTCGGCGCGTTCGATCATCTCCCATGGCGGCTGGAAGCGCCTCAGGGCGGACCAGTCGGCCAGGACCGGCTGTTTGACCTCGCCGACGACACCGTCTTCTCCTACGGACCATGTACTGCCCCAGTCGTCGACGTAGGTGCCCTTGCGGGCCGGCTCGCCGCGTGCCCGGTCGCTGCCGCCGAGCACGCCGCAGCCGGTAAAGTCGAATTCAAAGCGCCGGCGCAAGGCCTCCATCTCCTGCGCGGCGTACCAGCCTACCCAGGGCAAGGCCCACAGGTCGCGCGGCGCCCGGTCCGGCGAACGAAACTCCAAGGCACGATATACTCGCTCTCTGGATGTCATGATCGGGTCTTTCGGTTTTTCTTCTGTTAGTTCGGCCACGCACTGATTGTGCAGACAAGCATAATTCGCATGCGTGAAACGGGCAATGGACGCAGGTCGCACCTCATGCATTTTCGGGCCGGGCCTGCTTGATATGCCCCAAGGCGTCGACGCCTCGCAGGCAACAGTCGTCACGATTGCGAGACGCATCTTCAAGCAGGCCAGTTGCCTGGGCTGACGTGCTACATAGCATTTGAAGATTGCACCGAGGACGGCCGCATTGGGGTGAGCCGTCGAATTAAGGCTTTTCGCCTCACGGGAGGGCTCCATGAAAGAGAATTTATTGCATCGTCGTCGTTGGCTGACTGCTACGGGCCTGCTATTGGTTGCAGGCGTACTGACGGCTGCCGCGGGCTGTACGGCGGGCAGCGGTACCTGCGGCTCTGCGGACGGTGCCACTGCTCAGAAGGTGAGCACCGATTCCTATAACATCAGTATCAGCGGCAGCTTCAGCACGACTGCTTTCTACAACGTGACGGATGGCGACGGCAACGTGCTTTACAGCGATAAGCCGACTTCATCATCGGAGATCATATTCCCACTGAATCACGCGCCTGGCACGATCACCCTGTATGTCGAAAACTCAGACTGCGGGCAGGACGTCGGCGACGTGGAGGTGACGCTGCCGCAGTGACGATCCAACGATGCTGAAAGCCGCGCGTTTCAGCTGGACCGGCCAATCTCCCGTGCGAGGGCATTGGCCCCGTAAAGGACGGTATCATCGCCCAGCGCGGTCGGCACGATGTCGATCCTCGCTTTGGACCAGTCGGTGATGATCTGACGTACCCGCTGGCGCAGCGGCACGAAGAGCGCGTCGCCAGCCTTGCTGATCCCGCCGCCGATAGCGATACGCACCGGGTTCAGCAGGAAGATGAGAATCTTGATGCCCTGCGCCAGGTTCTTTACGTATTCTTCAACGAAGACCGGCTCCGCCAGCATCTCGCGGGCCGTCCGGCCGTATTGCTTCTCGATCCACATGCCGCCGCAGTATCGCTCCAGGCAGCCGGTGGCGCCGCAGAAGCAGATCTCGCCATCGGCGTTGATCGGTGTGTGGCCGATCTGGCTGGCGTAGCTGTCCGCCCCGCGAAAGATCTTGCCGTCCATGATCAGGCCGCCGCCGATGCCGGTTGAGATGGTCATGTAGAACGACGGGTCGCAGCCTTTGTTCGCCCCGTAGACGTATTCGCCCAACGCACCGACGTAGCCGTCGTTGTCCATAACAGCCGGGATGCCGAGCTCGTCACGGATGAACGCGCTGAGGGCAAAGTCGCTCCAGCCGGCCACGTGCGTCGACAGGCTGATGACCTGCGTTTTGAAATTGACCGGCCCGCCGAAGCCGATGCCGCAGCGTGCGATCGGCATTTCCTTCTGCCATTGCCGGGCGATGCTGACGATCTGCTCGCGCATCCATTCGGCGCCGCCTTGGCGATCGGTGGCGCGGCTCTGACGCGCGATGATGCGGTCATCGTCGAAGACCGCCATCGAGAACTTCGTGCCGCCGATGTCGATTGCGAGTGTGTTCATATGCGTGCCTGTCTTCAGCCGATTCGAACTACTCCAACCACACGCATCCCGAGCCCGCCACGCATCAATATGCCCCGCAACCTACCGCCCGCCGATCGGTCTTGCCTTCGGCAGCAGGGGGATCTTCTCGGCCGGCAACGGGTCCATATGACCGAGAGTCCGCGTCAGGTACGTCACCTTGCAGCAGGCCTCCAGGACCTCCATCAGCATCCAGGCCTGCTGGAGCGTCTCGCCCCAGGCCGTCGCGCCATGGTTCTTGATCATGATCACACGATGGTTCTCGGCAGCCTGGCCGACCTGCCGCGCCAGCTGGGCCGTGCCCGGCACCTCGAACGGCAGCAGCGGCACCTCGCCCATATAGCCCAATCCCTCGGCCAGCATGTCCATCGGCACGGGGATACCGGCCACACCCAGGGCGGTCGAATAGGCCGGATGGGCGTGGACAACGGCCTGGGCCTCGGGTTGGCGCTGGTAGATCGCTATGTGCATCTTGCACTCGCTGCTGGCCTGGAGGGGGCCTTCGAGCAGCCGCGCGTCCGCATCGATCCTCGCCACCTGCCCGGGCTCCAGAAAGCCCTTGGAGACCATCGTCGGCGTGCACAGGAAGGTGCCGTCGTCCAGCCGGACCGAGATATTCCCTTCGGCCCCGGAGATGTATCCCCGCGCGTACAGCCGGCGCCCGATTTCGCAGATCTGCTGCCGCAATTGCAGTGCGTTGTCCATGAACCCGATCCCGTTATGGGCTATCCGCTTATCTTTGATGACCTCACGGACAGGTATGTTACCCCGCCCCCATCGCATTACAATTGGCACGCCGCGTCGGATCTGATATCTTGGGTCCGGATCAGTGGCCAGGCAGTCCCGGCACGGAAGTGCTGGGCGACTATCATGCTGTCCCTACGGGACGAACAGCCACGACAAGCTCGGTTTTGTTCTCGCGCAGGCTCGAACCCCTGCGCCCGGCGGTTATCTGAGGTCTGACATGGCTGAACCCGAATACCAGGAACAACTCGAACCGTTGCGCCAGCGGATTGACCAGCTCGATCGACAAATCGTCGATCTGCTCAACCAGCGAGCCGAGGTCGTCGTGCAGGTCGGCAAGATCAAGCACGCCGGCGGCGCTCCGATCTACGCACCGGACCGGGAAAAGGCGATCCTGGAGAAGATCTGCCGGCTGAGCAAGGGGCCGCTGCCCAACCGCACCCTCCAGGCGATCTGGCGCGAGTTGATGAGCGGCTCGTTCGCCCTGGAGAAGCCGCTCCGCATCGTCTATCTCGGTCCCGATGGCAGTTTCAGCCATCTGGCAGCGGTCGGCAAGTTCGGCAGCAGCGTGGAATACGAAGCCGTCAACGACATCCGGGCCGTCTTCGAGGAGATCGGCCGGCAGCACGCCGACTTCGGGGTCGTGCCGATCGAGAACAGCGTCGGCGGCGGCATCATCGACACGCTCGATGCGTTCATCGAGACGAACGTCAAGGTGTGCGCGGAGATCAACCTGGCGATCCATCACAACCTGCTGTCCAACTGCCCCATCGAGGAGATCCGCAAGGTCTACTCCAAGCCCGAGATCTTCACCCAGTGCCAGCGGTGGCTGACCCAGACCGGCCTGATGGGCAAGACAATCGCAGCAGCCAGCGTCGTCCAAGGCCGCGGAAATGGCGACGCAGGAACCCTACACCGCCGCCATCGGCAGCCACCTGGCCGCCGATCTTTACGGTCTCAAGACCGTCTACGCCAACATCGAGGACAACCCCAACAACGTCACCCGCTTCTTTGTCATCGGCCGCGAATGGGCCCGACCCACCGGCCAGGACAAATCCGCGATCATGTTCACCACCCAGCACAAGGCCGGCGCCCTGGCCGAGGTGCTCGATGTCTTCAAGGGCAACGGCGTCAACCTGACGTTCATCACCAGCCGACCGAGCAAGCGGCGCAACTGGGAGTATTACTTCTTCGCCGACGCGGAGGGTCATATCGAGGACGAGGCGATGTCCAAGGCCCTGCCCGCCGTAAAGGAACACTGCCTGGAACTCGCACGTGCTGGGCTCGTTCCCCAAGGCCATCGACGTCGAATAGCCCCCCGCAGACAGACACGCGAAATGTGCCTGATGCGACACTCTGAACATCACGGCCAACCGCGGCAGAAGCAAGGGCCGCCACCCCAAAGGCGACGACCCTTCGTCACTGTCAAATGCCGATCAGACCGTCAGCTGACTACTCGGCCCCAATGCAGATATCAGCATCTGCAGGTCGCCGACATTGGTGTAACCATCGCTGTTCAAATCGGCGTTCGGCTCAAAGCCCCGGTCCCTGAACGTCTTGCCCCAGCAACCGGCCAGCACCTGCAGGTCACCAACGTTGACGCTCCCGTCGCCGTTGATGTCGCCCGCCTTGCCGGGAGCAGCCATGTCGCTGATGACCAGCTTCGGCCGGAACGCCGCATCGGCCGTATCTGACTGATACATGCGGTCCTGGATTCGGCTGTTCTCGTCGACACACTTGATGATCCAGCCGAGGTTTCCGTCCGGGTTGGAAATCCATCTCTGGACGCCGTCCGTAACGGCAAACGGATACCAGACGCTTGCACCGACCTGCTTGGGCGAGGTACCATCGGGCGTCGCATCAAAGTCGCCGCCCGGTATGGTCCAGCCGACACCGCTGCTTGCGTTGTTCCACGTTACGCTGTTATCAGACCAGGCGAGGGTCGCCGGGTAAGCGCCATACTCGCCGCCTGAGCCAATGCTCTGCGTCGGGTCATAGGAGTACAGGTACAACGTCGCACTGGTGATCTGTGCGCCTGCAGGAATGGATGACAGGTCGAACCGCAGATAGCCACGCTGGACAGCCGACGAACCGAATCCCGTAATCGTCATGCGATCACGGCTCCCGTTATTGGTCGTAGGCTGGCCGACATAGGCGTAGGAGTCACTGCAGCCCATGTAACCGTTGACGCCGTCCTGCAGCGTCATCACGCCGATCACCGATGCCTTCGCAGCGGCGCAATTGGAGATCTCCGAAACGTTGCCGCTGTCGTCAGTTGATCGGATGGCGAAATAGTACTCCGTACTGCCGGTCAGGCCCGTAACGCTGTAGCCTTCTGCCGTACCCGGCGCCTTGGGGGCCGCAAGGCCATCAACCGGCGTAGCCGCATCCCAGCTCGCCCCGCCGTCATCAAAGGCGATCGGGCTGCTGCTGTAACGCAGTTCGTAACTGGCACAAGTATACGGGCCGCTCTTGTTAACGCCGTAATCCTCCGGAGCCGTCCATGTCAGATCCACGCCGCCGGCATTGGTCGACGGCTTGGCGACAAGGTTCCCGATGAACTCGGGCGCCACCAGGTCCGGAGGCGTCGTCGTCGCTGTCACGGGGTTCGACATGTCCGAGACATTGCCGCCCTTGTCGTGCACTTTCAGAGCGAAGTAGTAGGTCGTGCTGCCTTCCAGGCCGGTCACCATGAAGCTCTCCTGCTGACCTGCCTGCTTCGGCGACGGAACGCCTTCAACCTGCGTCGCCGCGGCGAACGTTACGTCATCGGTAATCGGGCTGGTGCTGTAACGCAGATCGTACGCTGACGCCGTACCGGTGTAGCCATCATCACCCGAGGCTGTCCACGTCAGAGGTACCTTGGTCGCAAACGGCGCACCAGCCGCAAGGTCCGTCACCTGGCCCGGTGCATACGGATCCGTCGGTGGAGGTACGACCTCCAGCAGGATGCTTTCGGTCCGCGGCACCTTGCTGCCTTCGGTCGTAATCGTGAACGAGGTCGGACTGGCTGTCGCATACGTCTCGAACTGCTTCTCGATCGTCCAGTCGCTGCCGTCGTATTCCTTCCACTTGTAGAGCACGTGCAGGACGTTGCCGCTGGCCTGCAGTTCGTCCGGGTTGTCGAACGTCAGGGTGATGTGGTTGACGCCCTTGTCCAGATAGGCCATCGCACCCTTGTTGTGCTCGAAAATCGTCGTGACAACAAAGTTGCTCACGCCGACGTCCGTAATCGCATTGGTGCTCTTGAGTTGAACCTTGATGTACCAGGTCGCCCAGGTGCCGAACACATTGCTGCGCAGCGATACGTTGTCGGCATGCGTCGCGCCTGTGTTCGTGGCCGACCAGGCCTGCGTCCAGCTGCTGCCGTCCTTGGAAACGAGCACCGCACAGACGTCGCTGCTGTTGGTCTTGACGAAATCGCCGCTGAAACTGGCGTCGGTGATGTAGAACGGAAGGTTGATCTTGAAGACCGCCTCACCCGTCACGCCGACGGTGGCGGCATGCAGGTCCGGACTGCGCGAATCGTCGTTGTAGGTCGCGATGTCATGGCTGGCCGGGTCGAGCATCGCCGTATAGGCACCGCTGCGGAAGTCCGGCGTCAGCGTCTCGGTGCCGTTCGCCCAGCGGCGATAGGAGACCATTGGGATGTTCAGCGTCGTCGTCTGGGCAGTGGTAAGGCTGTACGGCTCCCAGTACGGGAAGTTGTACGTGTCCTTCCAGTCCTTGCTCGCCTCGTGGTGGTAGGGCGGATCGTTGCCCGGGGCACTGTCCGCATTGCTGCGCGGTGTCGGATGCTCGTTCAGCCACGACTCCCAGGTCCGGTTGAACGACTCGCCGATCCGCAGGTCCATGTTGGCGTTCCAGACGCTCGCGAAGACCCCGGTGCCGAAATCGCTGGCATGCGCCATCGCCGTGATGTAAGCGTCCATGTTGTCGCCGCACAGCAGCAGGCCCGGACAGGCCCGGCCATCGGCTACCGCGTTGTGCATCAGCGTCGGATCCGATCCCAGCTGGCCACAGCTGGCGATCTTCGGCGGCGACGACCGGTCATACACGTACATCGTCGTCATCGTGTCGAACGCGTGCAACGCACCGTCATACTCCACCTGGTACATCCAGTGGCCATACGGGTTGCTGATATTCATCTGGTGCGGAATCAGCCCCGCCGCATTGACGATCGTGCAGGCATTGGCCGAGTGCCGACCGCACAGCCCCCAACCAAAGACGTTCTGGTTGTAGGCCGGGTCGCTGATGTTGTTGTTACCGACGCTCGGCGGGTCATCGGCCCAGTGATACAGGCGCCGTTTCTGGTTGTTGTAGATGTTGATCGCCTTCTGCTCGTCATTCGCCGGCGGGATCACACCGTCCGGTGTATAAGCGTTGACGTACGTCGCACCCATCGTCTGGATGTTGCGGGTGTCCGCCACGCGATCGTTGACCAGCCAGGGATTGTGCACGGTCACCGGCTGAACCGGCGGCATCGTCGTGCAGGTGGCAATGTTGGAGATCGCCGACACGTTCACCGGCTCGGCGTAGTCAGAACTCTTGACGGCGAAGTAGTACGTCGTGCTCGGGTTCAGGCCCGTCACCGCGAAGCGCTCGGTCGCCCCCGGCGCTGCCGCCGCCGGTTCGCCCGTCGCCTGCATCGCCTGGTCCCAGTTGCTCTCATCGATCTGGCTCGTCGAGTAGCGGACGTCATAGCCAGCCACGCCAGCCATGCCCTCGTCCGTCGGCGCGGTCCAGGACAGGTAAGCCACGTTGATCTGCGCTGCGGCAACCTTCAGATCCGTCACGGCATCCGGCGGCAGCGTGTCTTCCGCCAGCGTCGTCACTTGCACCACGTTCGACAGCAGCGACCAGTTGGGCACCTCGTCTCTGGCCTTGATCGCGAAGTAATACGTCGTGCTCGGCGTCAGACCGTGCAGTGTATAGGTCTCCGTCGCGCCGGCGCCTTCGGCGCTGTAACGTCGGTCAAGGCCGTGGCATTGGCGAAATCGGTATCACTGTTGATCGGCTGCGTGCTGTACCGCAGATCGTAGCCGGCAGACTGCCCGGTCATGTCATCATCACCCGTGGCCGTCCACGTCAGCGTCACGTAGTTCGGCTTGACGATAGGTGCTGCCAGACCGTTGATCTGGGCCGGCGCGGTAACATCCATCATGTTGGTCGTTGCGCTGACCGGAACGTTGGAGATCGCACTGACGGTACCGACGACGTCGGTCGCTTTGATCGCAAAGTAGTACGTCATGTTGGCGTCGAGATTGTTGATCGTAAAGTGCTCCGGCGTACCGGGCTCAGCCGGCGTCGGTACGGTGCAGCCGCACTGGGCAGCCGCATCGAAGCTGGCGTCATCGGTGATCGGGCTCATCGAGTAGCGAATGTCATAACTGGCGACCGGGGCCGGCGGGTTGGCCGAGGGCGCCGTCCAGTTCAGATCGATCTGGAACCAGTCGGCCGGCGTGGCGGTCAGGTCGGTAATCGCCGCCGGGTCGCCGTGCTCCTGGTATTCCATCAGCAGAACGGGCTGGTGATCGAGGTTGGTCTGGTTCTCGCTCAGGAAGAAACCGTAATTGCCGACGTTCAACGCAAAGCCGTAGTTGGGCGTGCCATTGGCCCATGCCTGCATGAACTGCGTCAGGTCAAACGTCATGTAGACGTCGCCGGAACCCGGCGTGGCAGGATACGTCCTCTTGACGGGCAGACTGCCGACGAACGCGCAGTCCTTGCTGATGTCGAACGGCTGGTTGTTGGCCCAGCCGAACACGCATAGATCCATGCTGTTCTGGCCCGCCCCAGGGATTGCTTGGCCATCGGCCGTCTGATAGGCATCCGTGTTATAGCCGATGGGAAACGCGCCGCTTACGCCGCCGTCCGCACCGGGACATGCTCTGACCATGGTGCCTTCGAGCCAATCGCTCGTGGTAACCAGGCCGGCAGTGCCGCAGGAATTGCCACCGCCGGCGTACAGCCGCAGCTGCGCCTTGACGACCTTCCCGCCGAGGAAACCGGCCAGCTGGTCGATACCGAACTTCACAAGCATCGGCAGGTTTGACGTAGCAGACGTCGCCGCGCCACCGTTGTAATAAATCTGGTAGGACGCCCAGCCCATATTCTGGTAGAGATAGCCGGCGTCAGCAATCGCGCTGTGCCCGGTGAATACCGTCGCCGTCCCATCACTGACGGCAGCGGTCAGAGAAGAATCAAACGATGCGGTATCCGTTAATCCGGGGTCCCGCTTGATGACCACCATCGTCGGCCCGCACGCTGCCCGCGATTACCACCAACGCCAGACATCCCACGAACATCCTCTTTACACGCATGTGTCTCTCCTGAACCACCAAACGCTTACCTACCCGGCGATAGTCTGTCGCCGCTTCAGTTCCACTCCGGCCAACCGGGTCCCCCGTTTGCTGACAGGGGCCCTGGGGGAGAACCGTACCGATCGAAACCACACGATTCTCCTCCTCATCCACTACTCGTATGCAAGTGGCGTGCCAGAAAAACCCACAGACGGGTTTGGCGCGTAATATCTTCATCCTCAGAGACTTACGTAGGAGAAATGATCGCGCGCCAAAACCCCTGTCAGGCAGGCCAGACACTTCGATAACGACAGAGATCGGCTGTCCCGACCCTCAGAGGCAACGGAAGACAACCCTTCGAGGCGGCGATGACGAAATATCGAACCAGATGCAACCAATTAACAGTCAATGACTTACGACATACTGTACGGAGTAGTCACGCCCGGCGATGCCGCCGTTCAACATTTGGTTCTGACCAAATTGTCAGCACTAGGCATCACACACCACGCCCGCCCGGTCGGCCTCCGTCGGCTACGTCAGATGGCGAACCGGCCAGCCCTGTCTGAATGTGCTGGGGATTGCTATCTTGAGCGCGAAAGTCCGCCGACCGCCCGCTCGATCCAGCGATCAAACGCTGCGGCCGCTTGCCCTTCGGTGCCTGTTTTCGTAGCAACCGCTCCTGTATACAAAAGGCCCCGGGCATTGATTCCCGGGGCCTGTTACGCGTATCCGTTGTTGGTCGGCGAGACTTCCCTCGTGGATGCCGCAGGAAAGACTCAGCCGATCGAGCGGCGGCGAAGCAACCCAACGCCGCCGAGGGCCAGCAGCACCAGCGTCACCGGTTCGGGGGTCGTGACCACGAGGGTGCCCGTACCCGTCAGATAGTCGCCGAGGTCGGCACTGGTATATGTGCCGGCCGGCAGCATCGTATAGCCGACCGGGCTCGCCCAGCCGCCCATACCGCCGATGAAGGCGCGGGTAACGGTCGTCGTCGTGCCGGCCGCCAGTCTGCAATGTACTGTACGTGCTGGTATCGCCGTTGAAGCTCAAATACAGGTCCGCATCGCTGTTCATCACATCCGAGGCCGCTGCGATCAGCGTCGCGCCGGGTGCCACTTCCACGTTGCCCGTGCCCAGCGCCGAGCCACCGCCGCCTTCGTCATCTGGTCGGTCACCTTCGTGCCGCCGGAGTAATCGTTGGCAGCATTGAGGATCACGCCAAGGGCATAACTGCGGGTCATATGGCTGATCAGCGTCAGCGTACCCGAGCCGGTGATCTTGCCGTTGAGCGTCGTCGTCTTGCCAGAGTAGTCCGTCAACGATGTGATGGTCGAATTGCCGCTGACGGTGATCTGGCCGCTCTGGGTATTGTTCTGGTTACCGAAGGTGATTCCCGTCCCGTCGAGGATCCAATTGACCGCGCCGTTCGTATTGTTGTACGAAACTCCGCGGGTCGCTTCTACTCGCACGGTCGTCGTGCCGAGATTACCGCTCAGATTGTAGTGCCCCGTCCCGCCAAGCGTCACGGCACCGGTATAGACTCGTGCTGTCGCCCGCGTTCCAGCTCATCGCCCGATCCGACCTGGTCGTATTATAGGTAAACGCCAGATTCCCGCTGCCGGTCACGGCTGCGGCGAGCGAACTGTTGTTGGCGGTGGCGCTGGTGATTCTCGAATCGGCGTCAACGCTGATGCCGTTGGTCACGGCCAAAGAGCCCGGATCGCCCAGGGTCACCAACCCGCCATTGAGGTGCAGGCTGCCAACTGTGGCACTGCACCAGCCTGACTGCTGCAGGGTCGCCCCACTGTTGACGTTGATCTGCCCCGAGAACAAAGAAGTGATACTAGGCGAGCCGCCCGTTCCCGTCACTGCCGTCCCGCCACTGTTGATGTCGCACACATTCGAGGCGTCATCGACAAACGGTACCGACCCGGACCAATTGTCCCCCGTCAGCCAGTTTGCGTCTGCCGTCGGATCAACCCACACGTAGGGAACCGCCTGCGCCGCCGCCATGCCAAAGCCAACAACCGCTGCCGCCATCGCGGCCGCATGCCTGAACCTGAACTTAGCCATCTTCACTCCTCCATAGATCGTCGATTCGTGGGAGGACCTCCTCCCTGCAGATGCCTGTATATGCAAGCAGCGTGCCAGAAGCGTATTGCCCGCGACAGAAACGCCTATCTAACTGCAAGAACAAGACTTACAGCCACGGCACATCAACATGAAACAAGGAGAAAGATCTCGAGAAAGTGACGCTCAACTTGTAGATCAACACGACATCGCTCTGATTGTCCTCTTCAGGCAACACAGCATAGCGGGCACGGACAGAAGATGAAGATTCGCCAGTGATCACGTAAACACTTGCCAGTTAATGCCTAAAGATGACAGGGGAATACCGATGGTCGCCGGCTCCCGTCGATTCACCATTAGGTTATAACCTAAAGAGGACCACGGACGCCAGAAACACTGCATCCGCCAGCCAATGGATGTGCCAACATCTCGATCAGGCCAATTGCCGGACGGTCCGCCCGCGTCTGAGCACACTGGGTATCGCCAATCGGACGGCTGAGGACCGCCGGCCCGTCGCCCGGTCCACCATCAGATCCGCCGCCGTCTCGCCCATGGCCGTTACAGACCCTTCCATGCACGTAATATCAGAGGATTCGTAGTCGGGCATCTTGGACACCAGCGAGACATCCTCCGGGCAGGAGACGCCGCGCTGCGGCAGTTCCCGCATCAGCGATTCGCATAAGACAGAGTTGAAGACGATGCCAGCGGAGGGCCGCGGCCACAGCGACAGAAACCATTCCGCCACTGTCCCTCCCTGGACCGAACTATCAAAGAAATGAATGTATTCCGCCGCCATGGCCGGCAAGCCGGCCAGCAGAAGACTCCGCTGCATTCCAGCCACGAGCAGCTCTCCGTCGGAGTCTCTCTCCAGAACGTTGCGTCGATTGAACAGATGGCCCGCAAAGAACGAGCTGGGTGTGTCCCTGCCGCAGCAGAAACTCCGTAGCGGTCTGACCTTCACTGAAGCAGTCGATGACGACCGCGTCGGCCTTCGGGTTGGTCGTCCAGTAATCAACGCATACAACAGGCAGGCCCGCGTCGGTATAGTGCTTGACCATGACCTCGTTGCCGAAGCCGACGAAGATCACGCCGAGCGTCGTGTCTTTGTCGAGCGAACGCAGATCCATGGCCGTACCGGCGTGAGGAGCCTTGATCTTCTGGATCACTCCTGTGTAGCCGTTCTGCCTGAGCCGGTCGCGGATGCCTGCACAGATCCGACCATAGAAGCTGTCTGGACTGGAGATAGCCTGCCAGGTCGTCAGGATCTGGACGATGCGGTCCTTGCCCCGGCGTTTCCACCGGGCAATCCCCTCGGGGATCGTCAACGTACCCCGGCTGCGGGTCCGCTCCACCAGGCCTTCCCGTTCCAAGGTCTCCATGGCCCGGCGAATGGTGATCCGCGAGACGCCGTGGATCGTGCACAGATCACGCTCGGTGGGCAGCCGGATCGGCTCGCTTCCGTTGGAACTGAGGATACTGGACCGCAGGACGTTAGCTACCTGCTCGTGGAAGGGAAGTTCGGGCTCGAACCCCATGGCCGGTCGGCGAACTTTCATGGGCTTTCTGCGCTGCAACGTCTTCTCCAGAAACTCGCGAACGTCATTCCGCCCCAGCGGCTAGACTATGACAAAAAGGGCGGTCTGTCGACAGGTATTCTCGGGATAAAGACGGCAGGCCCCGGGCTCGTAAGCCTGGGGCCTGCGAAAGTCGGTTGATATATGCGGCCGCCTCTCCTGAATACCCAGACGAAAAAGCGGCTCCGTTGGGTCAAACGCGGCGACGAAGGATCGCCAGCCCGCCCATCGCCAGCAAGGCCAGCGTGGCCGGCTCGGGAACGGGGCTGTAATCCATGACCAGCACCGGCTGGAAGTTTACGTCGGTCGTATTCTCGCTGGTGTAGAAACCGTAATTGCCAGGGTTGATGGACATACCGTAGTTGTTCGTGCCGTCCGCCCAAGCCTGGGCGAAAGCGGTGACATCGACAGTGACGTACACGCCACCGGTGATCCACTTCGTGGTGACGGGCAGGCTGCCGGTCATGGTGCAATCCTTGCTCGTGGCAAAGGGCAGATTGTTTGCCCAGCCGAACGTGCAGAGGCTCATGTTCGGCGGGTAGCCCACACCCGAAATCGGCGTGCCATCAGCCGTCTGATAGGCGTTCGTGTTATAGCCTATCGGAAAAGCGGCGCTGACGCCGCCGGCTGCGCCGGGGAAACCGTTGTTGGCGGTTCCCTCAAGCCAGTCGCTCGTCGTGACCAGACCGGAGCCAAGGCTCCCGTAGTTGCCGGCTACAGAGAAGAACCGCAGCTGGGCCGTGGCGACCGTGCTGCCGGCAAAACCGGGCAACTGGTCGAGCCCGAACTTCACCAGCATTGGCAAATTGGCTTGAGCGGTAGTGGCGCCGCCATTATTCTTGTAAATGTCCTGCTGAGCCCAGCCGAGATCACTGTAGAGTCCCGGGGCATCGGCGATCACA
The DNA here is from genome assembly GCA_963787325.1 of uncultured Planctomycetota bacterium. Classification (GTDB taxonomy): domain Bacteria; phylum Planctomycetota; class Phycisphaerae; order UBA1845; family JANYLN01; genus CAWBCK01. The sequence continues at coordinate 958,247 of CAWBCK010000005.1, read as the reverse complement.
CCCTGCCCGCTGTAGACCGTCGCCGTACCCGCATCAATCGCACCGGCCAACGATGCGGCCAAATCCTGGGAATCGGTCAGCCCGGCATCGCGCTTCATGGCAATGACCGCGGCATCCGCCGGCAGATAGCTGGCCAGAACCACGATGGCCCCGGCAACAAGCGTTGCTCTTTTCATATCCTTCCTCCTGTCACCCGAACGGGGAGGCGTTGCTCCCGGTGTCAAATAGATAAGCAAATGGCGTGCCACGTCGGATTCTTATGGCGATGAGCCCTGTTTCTCATTTCAGGGCAGGACCTTACGCGCTGCCGCCCCTCAAGACGTCGGCAGACATTGCCAGAGCAGCGTGTTTCCATGCAATTCTTGGACATGACCTAATGTTGCGAGAAAACCACAACCGGATGTCAGTCTTGCGGCTCCGGCTACCTTGCTTTGCAGCGATTCGATGCGGAAGCCAGAGCATGTACACCAAACTCGCCGGGCAGAGGACGGTGAGCAGAAAAGGGCGGGCAGAGGCCAAGAAATCCGATCGGCAGCCAAACATTACGGCCTTCATGACTCCACTACGCAATAATATTGACAACTTCTGTCCGGGCGTATATTCAGAGAGACAGCCTTCTTGCACCGGGCGACGCGGTCCATGCTCGGACCGCGCCAATCTCGGGCAATCTCGATAGTCGCGGTAATCAAAGACAATCTGGCCCTTGACGTATAATCGAAGGAACGACTTTTCCCAAAGGAGCCAGCCATGCGCGTAGCCGTTACTGGTGCAACCGGCTTCCTCGGCCGTTATATTGTCAACCACCTGCTGGCCCACGGCCATGACTGTCGCTGCTGGTTCCGGCCGGAGAGCGACTGCGGCGGGTTCGCCGACGACACGTCCGGCCAGTCGGAATGGGTACCCGGCGACCTGGCCGATCCTCATTCGATCGAGCTTCTTGTCGACGGCGCCGACGCCGTTGTCCACGCGGCCCTGGCCCGTAACGGTCCCGGCTTTCGCGGCAGCGAGGGGGACCTGGTCGACTTCGTGGACAAGAACATCACCGCGACGATCCGGCTGATTCTGGCTGCGCAGCGCGAAGACGCCCATCGCTTCGTCTTCATCTCGTCCTGCGCCGTGCACGAGGTCATCCTGGATGATCGACCCCTCGATGAGACCCACCCGCTCTGGGCGACCAGTCATTATGGGGCCTACAAGGGCGCGGTCGAAAAGTTCGTGCACAGTTTCGGCCTGGGGGAGGGGTATGAGATCTGCTCGCTGCGGCCGACGGGCATTTACGGCGCCGCCCGGCCAATAGAGAAGAGCAAGTGGTATGAGCTCGTTCGGGCTGTCGCTGACGGCAAGGCGGTTACCTGCGATCGCGGCGGCAAGGAGGTGCACGCCGCGGACGTCGGCCGGGCAGTCGCGATCCTGCTGGAGGCGGACGGCATCGCCGGCCAGGCGTACAACTGTTATGACATGTACATCTCGGACAAAATGGTGGCCGAGATGGCCAAGAATCTGGCAGGCAGCGATTCGCGCATCGCCGGTACCGACAAGGCCCCCAAGCATCAGATCGAGACGGGCAAGCTCCGGAGTCTGGGCATGACATTCGGCGGCCTGCCTCTCCTTGAGAAAACGGTCCGCCAGATGCTCGACGCCCGTTGACGGGGCCTACAATGAGTGTGCATGAGTTCCCCAGGTTTGCAAGAGGTGGTTTTGTATGAGCCATAAGAAGCGCCACGAGGCGGCGCGGCAGGCATCGGATACGCCAAACGAGCAGGCACCGCCCAGCGCCGGACCGCCGCAAAACGGCCCGTCTCACAATAACCATGTTTCGCTCGAAGGCCTTCACGGCACCGTCGCGGTCCCATCGACCAAGGCCGGTTTCTGGCGCCAGTATCGGCGCATTTCTTGGACCGGCTCTGCTGGTCAGCGTCGGCTACATGGACCCCGGCAACTGGGGCACCGACCTGGCTGGCGGGGCGATGTACAAATACCGGCTCATGTGTGTGATCGCCCTGGCCAGCCTGATGGCGATCTTCATGCAGATAGCGGCGGCGCGTCTGGGCGTGGTTACCGGCAAGGACCTGGCCCAGGCCTGTCGCGACAACTACCCGCGCTGGACCCGTCTGCCGAACTGGATCGCGTGCGAGATCGCCATCGGCGCGACCGACCTGGCGGAACTGCTCGGCAGTGCGGTCGCGATCAACCTTTTGTTTCACATCCCGCTGCTGTGGGCGATGATCATCACGGCATTCGACGTGTTCGTCCTGCTTGCGCTGGAAGGCTTCGGTATGCGCAAGATCGAAGCCATCATCTCCGTCCTGATCGCCACGATTGCCGCCTGCTACTTCATCGAGATCTTCATCCTGCCGCAGACCCGGCCGGACTTCGCCCAGATCGGCCAGGCGATCATCTCGCCGAGCCTGCACGAGGCCGGCATGATCTACATGGCCATCGCGATCATCGGCGCGACGGTCATGCCTCACAATCTGTACCTGCACTCGGCGCTGGTGCAGTCGAGAAACTGCAGGCCACCGACGACGCCGTTCGCCAGGCGATCCGCTACAACACGATTGACTCCGTCATCGCGCTGTTCATGGCGTTCTTCGTCAACGCGGCCATCCTCGTTTTGGCCGCCATGGTCTTCTACGGAAAAAGCAGTCTGACGCTTCCCAGCGGCCACGTCGTGAACTTCAGCCCGGACAGTGACTGGATCCGCATCGCGTACCTGACCCTCGCGCCGCTGGTCGGGACCGTGATGGCCAGCATTCTCTTTGCCGTTGCGCTGCTGGCCAGCGGTCAGAGCAGCACAATCACCGGCACGCTGGCCGGCCAGGTTGTCATGGAAGGGTTCATGGAATGGCGCATCCGCCCGTGGGTCCGGCGGATGATCACGCGGTTGCTGGCTGTCGTGCCAGCCATCGTGATCGTCGGGGCCCGCGGCGACAGCAGTGTGACTGACCTGATCAATCTGAGCCAGGCGGTCCTGGCGATTCAGCTGCCCCTGGCCATGTTCCCCCTCATGCACCTGACCAGTTCCCGCAAGTTCATGGGCAAATACGTCAACGGCCGGCTCCTGTTGGCCGCAGGCTGGGGCTCATGCCTGCTGATTACGGCGCTGGACATCTATGGACTGCCGGATTCGCTCCGCATGGCGTGGCACGTTATAGTTGGGTAGGAGACCGACATGTACGAGACGATTCTGATCACCCTCGACGCCACGGACGTGGACAAGGCCATCCTCGAGCACATCCGGCCACTCGCCAGGATCATGCACAGCAAGCTCGTTCTGCTGCACGTGGCGGACGGCTGGGCGGCGCGGTTACATGGCCCGGATGCGGTCAGTCCCGAGGTCACCCACGACAGGGCGTATCTCAACAGGATCCATACTGAGCTGGCAGATGAGGGCTTCACGGTAGAAAGTCATCTGGCCTTCGGCGATCCCGCCAAGGAGATCGTCCGCTGGGTCAATGAGAAGGGCTGCGATTTGATCGCCATGAGTACCCACGGCCATCGTTTTCTGGCTGACCTGGTACTCGGTTCTACGGCTCATCGGGTGCGCCACGAGGTGAAGGTGCCGGTGCTGCTTCTGAAGGCGGACGGCTGAACGTCAGCGATAATCATCGAGACAACGATGCTGCGGGCTATCCGCCTGCGGTTACACATACATGACACAGGAGGGAAGATGTCAATGCCCCGAAAATGGACTGCGGCCGATATCCTCAGCCTCGCAAACTCCTACCAACAGGCCTGCGTCCTGGCTGCGGCCGCGGACTTCGACCTGTTCAGCCGGCTCGCCGGCCGAAACCTTGACGCGGAAGCGATTGCCAATGAATTTCAGGCGGACCCGCGCAGGCACGCGCATTCTGCTCGACGCCCTGGCCGCCATGGAGCATTTTGATCAAGGAAGGTGACAAGTACTCGGTGCCCGAGGAAGTTGCTGACATCCTTACGCCAACGGGTTCAAACAGCAAACTCGCGATGGCCCAGCATCAGGCCGGCTGCCTGCGCCGGTGGGCGCAGCTTGCCCAGACCATCAAGACCGGCCAGCCGCATCGCCTGCCCGGGATCCGCGGCGAACAGGCCGATCAGCGCTCGTTCATCGAGGCGATGGACAACATCGGCCGGGAGATGGCCGGCCCGCTCGTCGAAAAACTGAAGCCGTTAAATTTCAAGCATCTGCTGGATATCGGCGGTGCCAGTGGCACATACACCATTGCGCTGCTGCGGGCCGTGCCGGCCGCCAAGGCGACCATCTTCGATCTGCCCGAGGTCATTCCGATGGCCAGATCGCGGATCGCCGACGCCGGTCTGACTGACCGCGTGTCGTTTGCGCCGGTGATTTCTACAAGGACGAATTGCCGAAGGGGGCGGACTTCGCCTGGGTCAGCGCGATCATTCATCAGAACTCCCCCGCCCAGAACCGCGATCTGTATGCGAAGGTCTACGCCGCGCTTGCCCCGGGTGGCCAGATCGCCATTCGCGACATCGTCATGGACGACACCCGGACCCAACCGTTTGTCGGGGCCATGTTTGCAGTCAACATGCTGGCCGGAACGCCGTTAGGCGACACCTACACCCTTAGCGAGATCACGCACGACCTGAAGGGCGCCGGTTTCGCAGACGTGACCCTCTGGAACGAGGGGCAGGGCATGGATTCGGTCGTAACGGCCCAGAAACCTGCCTGATCGACGGGTTTTCGACAAATGAGGAAGATACCGGCTGTCGAGTGCCGCGCCGATGGTCGTTGCGCGGGTGTTGTGGCTGCGCCCATGCGTACGCCGCCAATACCGCAGGACCATACCAGCGACACCGTTGTCTGTGCTATCGGCCGCAGCGTCAGATTCACCGTTGCGTACAGCCCGTGACCGATCTACATTGACTCCCGAGGTGCCGCTCGGCGGCGTCGAAAAAACGGGGCGGGAAAAGTCAATCTCGGGCAATCGCTGAAAGGCGGGTATGAAGATGCGCAGGCAGGCAGTTCGCTACGTCGTAACCGGTGCCCTCGTCGGCTTGTTGGTTCCCACTCTCGCCAGTGCAGCCGCACAGACGTTGCCGGTCAAGTCCCTCTCCAAGGCCCCGGCCCTCGTCCACCAGATCAAGATCGTCAACGATCGGGCGCCCGATACCTCGAGCCTGAAATCGATCGTCGAGAGCGTCACGCGTGACTGCAGGACCAATGATCAGAAGGCTGTGGCGATTTACAACGTCAACCGGCTTTTCAATTATCATCGCCAGTACCCCGACGAGCCCGGCCGGGTCAGCGCCCTGAAGGATTTCAACGTCTACGGCTGGAGCCTGTGCGGCGGCCTGCACACCGAAGAGGCGGCCTGCTGGCGGGCGATGGGATGGAAGTGGCGCTACATCGGCTGGCCTGGCCACACCACGGTCGAGGCCTTCTACGACGGCCAGTGGCACTACCTCGACATCTTCCTGAAGTTTTATGCATGGAAGCCGGACGCCAAGGCACCAGGCGGCTTCACGATTGCCAGCCAGGCCGACATCGCAAAGAACCCCAACCTGGTTCTGAAGGACATGGCCCGCAATGAGGACCTCGGCGCGGTCTTCTCCCGGTTCGACAAGCCGGAGAAGGTCGGCAGCGGGTTCAACTGGACCGCCCAGCCCCTGCTCGTCTGCGGCGATGGTGCCGCCGGCGTCGTCAAAGGGTGCAAGGCCGGCCACATCGCCGGTTCCCCGACGGAGTGGGCGAGCATCCGTTTCGACGACCCCAACTATTCCACCGACGTCAATCTCTCGCCGGGCTACTCGCTGAAACTCACTTGGCAGGCTATCCCCAGTGCCTACTACTGGGTCGCCGGCGGCAAGCCCAGCAAGGAGCCGCCCAGCCACACCTGCGGCGACAAGGACTATCGCTCCACACCTTCGATCGGCCCGATCCTGGAACCCTACCGCGCGATCGACGGCCAGCGGCGCAGCTACGCCAACGGTACGCTGCTGTTCGCGCCGGACCTGGCCAACGACGCGTTCCTGGCTGGCCTGTTCGCCAAGAGCAACGTGAAGGTTTCCGGCGGCGCGCTCGCGCCGCTCAAGGCCGGTCAGCCTGCTTCGATCACCGTCGAACTCCAGTCGCCCTATGTCATGACGAGGGCCTCAGGAAAGGCCGCCGGCGCCAGCGCCGCCGTCAGCCTCGACGGCGGCAAGACCTTCAAGAAGGTCGAACTGGCGGACTTCACCGCCGCTGTCAAAGGTCATTACCAGGCCCTTGTCAAACTGACCTTCGAGAAGCCGGTCAAGAACCTCAAGCTCAAGGCGATCGTCCAGTGCAACCGCTGCGCCCTGCCGTACCTGGCGCCCGGCAAGAACAAGATCACCGTGTCCGCCGCTGACGCCAAGGCGCTCGGCCACAATCGCCTGGTCGTCACATACGCGTATTGCACCGGTTACCACACGAAGTCATTCGAGAGCATGGTTGCCAGGGGCGAGCGAATCGGCATCGCCCGGAACGCCACCTGGTCGGAGCAGCCCACCGTCGTCCAGAAGGTCTTCCTCGCGAAGGATCTGCCAGCCACGTTCGAGATCGACGTGCCCACACCCAAGGGCAAGTTCCCCGCTTATCCGCGGCATGCTTTTCATCGAGCGGCAGGTCATCGCCGCGGGCCAGAAGCCGGCCCCGCTGCCCACAAACGCCCAAGCCCCCAAGATGGATCCCAACGACGTGCTGATGAGCGTACCAAGCCCGTGGCTGATGGGCGACAGCCCTGCGACCGCCAGGGTAGTAACGGCCCAGAAGTAACGCATCGTGTCCCGGTCAACGGACAACGGACAATGAATTACGGACGCCGCTCTATGTTCATAGATATACATACACACGTGATGCAGTCGCCCATGACCAGCTGTGCATGGGCACCCGTGCCGGAATTCGCCTACCCCTGATCAGCTGATCGCCCGCTTCGACGCCACGGACGTGGACAAGGGCGCCATCCTCCCGCTGGTCAGCCCCGAGGCCCGCCGCGGCATCCAGACGACCGAGGAGATCATCCGCATCGCCCGGTGCTACCCGGACCGGCTGATCCCTTTCTGCTGCCTCGATCCCCGCATGCTTACCAACACGGCTGACGCTCCGTTAGGCGACTTGCTCGATACTTACAAGGCAGCAGGCTGCAAAGGAGTCGGCGAGGTCACCGCCAACCTGGCGTTCAACGACCCGCTGGTGGAGAACATGTTCAGGCATGTTGAAGCATCTGAACTGCCGCTGACGTTCCACATCTCGCCGACGATCGGGGGCAACTACGGCCTCTACGACGAGCCGGGCCTGCCGCTGCTGGAGGCCGCGCTGCAGAAGTTTCCGAACCTGACGTTCCTTGGCCATTCTCAGGCGTTCTGGTGCGAGATCGGGCCGCTCGAGGATGTGAAGGAGCGCTGGGGCTATCCGACCGGACCGGTCGCGCGGCCCGGACGGGTGGTCGAATTGATGCGTCGTTACCCGAACCTCCATGGCGACCTGGCGGCCAACAGCGGCTTTAGCGCCGTCAGCCGCGATGAGAAGTTCGGCCTGGAGTTTCTTGATGAATTCCAGGACCGTCTTTATTTCGGCACCGATGTCACCAGCCCGGATACGCCCTGGCCGCTGCGCGATTACCTGTTGAAGCTGCGGGAGGAAAAGAAGATATCGGAAGCACTGTTTGACAAGATCGCCCGCGGGAATGCCACGCGGTTGCTGAAGATCGAAGCATAGCGTTTCGCGTCTTCACCCGGGCGATTTCAAAGTGCGGGCTTCAGCGCTGACAGTTACAGGCACGACACGATGGTATCGTGCGAATAGGACAAAAGGAGTCTGATCATGCGTCTACCAGGTCTAGCGATTGTCTCGGCACTTGCCCTTGTGGCATTCGCTGCCGTCCAGCCAGCCGCCGCCGAACCCGGCGATCTGCTGTCCATCGACCTCGCCAAGATTGCCAATAAGCACTTGGATGGCACGGCCTGGGGCAAGGCGACCACGGTCAACGATCGCCCCTGCCGCGTCCTCAAGGCCAGCCGCGATGCCTCGGTCCAGGCTGCTGCCTGGTGGAAGAATGGCTTGCGCCCCGCTGAAGGCAAGTACTTCCTCGTCGAGGTGCTCTACAAGGACACCGCGAAGGAGCCGATCGTCCTTCGCGTCTGGGCGGGCGTCGGCCGAAATGAAAGCCGTACCGAGATCCACCGTTTCGGCGGCCTCGACGACGCCAAGTGGAAGATCGCCCAGGTGCCGCTCGGCTGGGACATGGTCATGGTTCGCCCCCACACCCGCATGGTCGAGTTCTCTATCGCCAGCCCCAAAGGCGACGTAGCCGTCTCGACGATCCGCATCCAGCCACTGCCGACAGATAAAGTCAGCGCTGCCGCCGAGCGTTGGAACGCCGAAACCCGCGCCTGGGTCAAACGCGTTCAGGCCGACCTCGCCAGCGGTCCGCACAAGGAATTCGAAACCCCGCAGAAGCCCGCCGTCGGCACCGTGGATGGCAAGGAGGCCATCGTCCCGTACGTCCGCTCCTGGATGACCGACCTGTATCCTTACAGCGCCCCCAGACGGGTGAGACCGGCGTAGCCCTCAAGGCCCGCATGGCCCGCAACGAGTATGAACCGGCCGCCTTCGGTGTTTACGCTCCCAGGAAGGATCTGACCAACGTAACCGTCAAGGTTGAAGACCTTCGTCTTGAGTCGAACCCGAAGGCCCGGCTGGCCGTCGAGGTTCGCACCGCGGAATACTCCCTCGCCCCCAACCGCAAGGGCGTCGGCGTGTGCCCGCTACGGCTCTGGCCGATGTACGCCACGAAGATCAAGAAGGGTCAGTCCGGCTGGTTCTGGCTCACCTTCCACAGCAATCCGAAGACTACCGCTCCCGGCCTCTACAAGGGTAAGGTGGCCATTACCGCCCAAGAGGGCACAGCTGTGTTGCCGGTGGAAGTGCGACGTTCTGCCAATCAAACTGCTCGACATGAACGACACCGACTTGAAGATGGGCGGCTGCATCACCGGCATGGTCACCCGCCACGAGATGGACGCCATGCTCCGCCACAATCACAACCAGCTGCAATACTGGTATAGCGGCGTCCGCCCCGATTTCATCGTCAAGAAGAAAGGCGACTTCGACCTCGACTTCACCGTGCTGGACGATCAGTTCGAACAGGCCCGCGAGGCCGGCATCAAGGCCAATGTCTACTTCCTCGGCGGCAACCCGTATGGATTCCCCAGCACCCAGACCCTGCCGCGCGAACTCGCCCGCCAGGTCCTCGGCATGACGTTCGACCAATACAAAGATCTGATGCTGAAGGATCCGTACAACGTTCCGACCCAGCTCGTCCCGCTATACAAGAAATGGGTCACCATGCTCCAGACGCACGCCCGCGAAAAAGGCTGGCCGGAGCAGATCCTTACGCCCTTTGACGAACCCGCCAAGTGGGTCCAGAATCGCCAGGGCTGCGGCAAGTGGATCAAGCCGCAGTTCGAGCAGTGCTGCAAGTTCATCCACGAGGCCGACCCGAAGACCCGCATCTATGGTTCGATCCACCACGCCAAGCCGGGCATCATCTTCCTCAAGGACGTCGACATCTTCTGCACCAATGCCATCGGCGAGGACCCGACCCTCGGTGACCAGGTCCGCAAGGCCGGCAAGGTCTTCTGGCAATACAGCGGCTGCGGTGCGCAGAGCCCCGCCCAGCGCGGCCGCTACACCTTCGGATTCTACTTTGCTGCCTATAACAGCCGCGGCTCGCTGTGCTGGGCTTACAACTGGTACGATGGCGGCTTCAACAATGCTCAAGGAAACATGTGGGGCTACGCCTGGTGCACACCGACCGACGTGATCCCTGCCCCGTACTATGAGGGCATCCGCGAAGCCTGGGATGACCGGCGCTACATCGAGACGCTGCGCCAGCTCGCCAAGGAAAAGAACGTAGACGTGAAACCGCTGCTGGAGCAGGTCAGCAAGACCGCCCTTAACCTCCGCGGCCACGGTGGCAGGGACACTGTCAATGACTTCTGGGAGCAAGCCAAGAACGTCAATACGATGAACGATCTGCGCAACGAGATCGCGGCGAAGATCGTCCAGATCAGCAGTGCCAAGGCTGCCCCGACCGCCAAACCCAGCGCAGCACTCAAATAAGAACCATCCCTAAGGGACGCAGCAGGTCAGCCTCAGGGGCAGGGGAAGTGGCGAAGTGATTTCGCCGCTTCTCGGCCCCGGGAATCGCTGAGCGTGGCAACACACGCTTCGCCACTTGTGGCCCCCGGACGCCACCTTCATCGATGAATTCACGGAGCCGTAACATGCCGAACATGTATGCCCGTCTTGATCATCGCTTCGCCGAAGCAGCCCACGGCGTCCGCTGGGCCCTCGGCCGGATCCCCCAGGCTCGCGAGATGAAAGAGGGCCTGGTTGTCGCCGAGCGAGCTCTGCATCTGAAGGCCCCGACCGTGAACACGGGCGATGGTTATGCCGTCGCGTGGTCCTCGAAGGCCGTCACTGTCACAGCCGGCACGGCCGTCGGCACGATCGGCGGCCTGCTGGAGATCGCGCGGCAAATCAATAATGACAGCCCCCGCGACCTCACCCAACAAATTCGATTCAAGACGCGTCTCTACAAGCACGAGGTCCAGTTTGAGGCCCCGCCGACCGACACCCGCGGCACTCACGTCGGCACTGATCGGCCGATCACCCGTTACACCGATGCCTTCCTCGAAGCATTCTTTCAGGAACTCGTCTCTCGCCACTTCAATGCCACCGTCGTCTACGCCGGCTATCACCCCTTCGAATGGTTCCTCGATTACGAAGGACTGGAGCACGCCATCGACAAACCGGCCGACCTGCGCGGCGCAACTTCGAGGCCTTGACCCGTTACTATCAAACGGCCAAAAGCTACGGCCTGCGGACCTTCCTGCATCACTACGTCTCGCACTTTACCCAGGCCCTGGCGGACCACCTGAAGCTCGGGCTGTCCGAGAAAGGCACGCGTCTGGCAGCCTTCGACCATCCGGCCATCGACGACTACAACCGCTATATCTATCGCCGGACCTTCGAGACAATCCCTGCCCTCGACGGCCTGTTCATGAACTTCGAGTCCAGCGGCGATGCCATCCCCTTCATGCGCCGCACGCTGCTGAAGGTCGCCAATAGCGTGTCCAGAAAGCCGGCGCTGTTCTTCCGGCTGTGGGGCGTGACCGATGTCGACGGCATGAAGAAGCTGCTGGCGGATTACAAGGGGCCCAAGGCCCTGATCCACAAATCACACGAAAGTAACGACGTCTATTATTACCCGGTGGCTGACGACCGGGTGAAGGTCTGGAAGAAGGCCATTCCCGGTATCGAGTTCATCTTCAGTGTCGGTCCCTGTCACAACTGCGGCACCAATATCAACCGGAAACTCTGGACCGACCCGGACTACGTTCACGCTCTCCTGGCAAGCATCCAGGCCAAGGGTGCCGACTCGATCTCCTTCCAGTCTGGTCGTGAACTGCTGCTGCCCCTGCTGCCCGACGCAGCCATCTTCCCTCAGGCCGACCGTGACCACGCGCGCATGAATCTCGGCCACCTCGACGCTGTCGTCGATTACGTCCGGGACGAAAAACCGTCCACGAGGGACTGGGCGCGGCGCCATGCGGCACGCTACGGCGTCGATGACAAGGCCGGCGAGGCCATCCGCCGGGCGATCCTCGAATCCAGCCGGATCATCCTCAAGCAATACCGCCAGTTCTGCTACGGCTCGCCGCAGGAAGGCTACTTCTACCCCGCCCGCCACAGCCACTACCAGGAACCGTTCTTCTACTACTCGATGGCGTTCCTCAATCGCATCGGCGAGATCCCCCACAACGTCAGTTGGCGGTCCTGGGCGATCAGAGACAAGCGTATCAAGGTCGTCCCCAACGATACCCAGGCCATCATCGACTACGTCAACCCTGCGGTCCGGAAGAGCCCTGTCAATCACCCGGCAGCCATCGCCCGGCAGATTCAGCAACACATCGCTGCCGCCACCAAGGCCCTCGGCCAATATCGCAAACTCGCCGACGACAAGGCGAACCCCGCCCTGATCGCAGCCGTCCAGCGCAACTGCACGAACGGCCAGCGTGTCTACCGTGAGATCCTCATCGCTATCGAGCTCTACTCGTGTTACTTCGCCGCGACCAAGGCCACGTTCTTCCGGCATTTGCGCAAGGCCCGTGAGCTCATGCTCGAAACCGTCCGGGTGCTCGGCACCGACATAAAGGACACCGAGCGCTACGGCCCGACAACGGCCAACGGACCCTTTGTCCCGCAGCGCGACGCCGCACAGATCGAGGCGATCCTCGCACACGAAAAGGATGCATTCCCGTTTGAGGCGCTGCAGGCCTATCTGAAGTCACACGAGCGATATAACGAGATCCGCCGGCTCTGCCGGCCGTATGTGTCGATCCGCGAAGAGATGACGAAGCGGAACATCGGCCTGCTCCGGCAATCACTGAAAGCAGGCTGAGCAGTCAGCGGCGTTGCTGCAGGCATCGGGCCATGCCCTGCTGCGCGACAACGTCATGTCCTGGGTCGAGTACGTGCGCAGCGAGATCGACTGGCTGACGCCGCCTGCCATGGCCTGCCCACCTGACGACGCCATCGCCCCTAACGAGGGCTTTCGCCGGATGGTACACGACCAGTGCTACCGCTGGGGCGAACTTTGCTGGGAAGACTTCTCGTCGTTCTTCACGCGGCAGAATTTCTTCCGCGAGGATGTCTGCGACTGCCGCGTAACGCACACACCGGCCGGCCTCAAGCTGTCCCTTCGCGAGCACGACATCGACTGGCCCCAGCGCAAGGCCACCTGGGACGCCAACCGCGGCACGGTCAACCAGACGGGTTTCATGCGGATCTTCCTTGACCCGCAGAACACCGGCAATCGCATCCTCAATTATGTCGTCTACTTCGAAGGCTCCGGCGGCACCGTCAGCGAGTTCATCGAACAACCCGACGGGCAGATCTACACGGGCAAGCCCACGCAGCTGGCAGGCTGTGACATGACATTCGCTCATACTGATTCGAACTGGCGGTTCGACATCACGATTCCCTGGAAGGAGTTGGGCGGCAGACCGAAGAAGGGCGACACCTGGCGCGTCAACATCCTGTCCAACCCGGCCGTCAAGCGCAACCGCCAGGTCGCCTGGTGCCAGGGGTATGAGTATCACCTCGATGTGGCGAGGCTTGGCTACATCATCTTTGAGTAGGAAAGAGGTCGGTCGCCGAACCGACGTCTTATGGGAACGGCAAGGACGCTGGACACGGGGCTTGCGGAGGCGGACGGCCTCGGACATGATATACCCATGGCATCCGTATACGTCGAAACATCGGTCTTCAGTTATCTGGCTGCCAGACCCAGCCGCGATATCGTCGTAGCCGGCCACCAGGAAACGACTCGCGAATGGTGGGCAGCGGTGCGCTCTTCATTATGATCTCGTTACCTCGGAAGTCGTTCTGCGGGAATTGGGAGCGGGAGATCCTGAGGCTGCGACACGGCGAATGGAGTTCACCCAAGGCATCCCCCTGGTCGCTCTCACCGATGATGTTGTTGCGCTCAGCGCGTGTCTACCAGGTGCAGTTGCAGCTTCCACCGAAAGCGGGCAATGACATCCTTCATATTGCCTTTGCGGTGGCATACGAGGTGGACTATCTGCTGACTTGGAACTGTGCCCACATCGCCAACGGACATACAATCAAAAGGTTAGCAAAGATCAACGAGGAACTGGACTGGCCAGCGCCCGTAATCGTAACGCCGGAAGAGCTTCTGGAATAAGCCATGATACGCGATCCGATTGTCGAGGAAATCCATCGAATCCGAGAGCGGATGTGGGACGAATGCGGCGGCAATCTCGACCAGCTGATCGAGACATTCCGTACCAGTGAGGCTCAACATCGTGACAGGATCATCACGCCCGAGAAGCTGCGGGAGATGCGGCACCAGACGAGAGCCCCTTCCGATCGACCTCGCCCTGACTGAAGCCCCTTTTCCCTGGAAATGCGTCCCCGCCAGCAGACATGGCTTCTGAAACAAACACTGCCGTTGTGCGTGCCTCCATGGTTCACTCGACCTCGCTCACCTGCCGCTGGGCTGACTGCAGCCATGCTTCGTGGATCGTCACACCCCAGCCCGGCCCGTCCGGGATCATCACGCACCCGTCCTTGACCTCCAGGTTCGGCGCGTAGATCTCCCGGACCCACTCGTTCGGCTCGATCGAAAACTCGAAGAACCGGCCGGCGTTCGGAATCGCCCCCATCATATGCAGCGTGAACACGGTCACCAGCGAGTGATTGGCTGAATGCGGCACCACCTTCTTGCCCGCTCGGTCCGCCATACCCGCCACCCGCATCGCCCGGGTCAGGCCGCCGATGTAACAGATGTCCGGCTGGGCGATGTCCACCGCGTTCATCTCGATAATCCGTCGCCACTGCGGCAGATGGCAATCCTGCTCACCACCTGCCACCGGCACGTCCAGCTGCGCCGCAACCTGCGCCGTCCACTCGATCTCCCAGTATGGGCAAGGCTCCTCGAAATGGCACACCGCGTTGTCTTCGAGCATCTTGCCGACGGCGATCGCCTGCCGCGGCGTATAGCAGCTGTTGGCGTCGACGTGCAGAGCAACGTCTATCCCTAGAGAGCGGCGGACCATCGGCACCAGGGCATTCGTCCTGCCCGGCCACTGATCCTCGTCATGGCCGACCTTCTTGCCGATCCGCACCTTGAACGCCCGGAATCCCTTCGTATCGCGCAGCCGGCAAAGCCGCTGGGCCTCTTCCTCCGGCTTGATATCGCGTCGCATGCTCGATCCGTACGCCTCCAGAGGCCGGCACTTGCCGCCGAGCAGCTCGCAGACGCTCTTGCCTTCCAGTTTGCCGTGCAGGTCCCACAGCGCGGTATCCAGCCCAGCCAGCGCCCGGCAGACATACGAGCCGGGGAACTTGTATTCGCCTTCGATCACGCGGTCGCTGAGCCGTTCGGTATCAAACGCGTCCGCCCCCAGCACGTGCGGTGCGACCTGCCGGTGCATGACCATGGCTGTGATATCAGCATTGAATGGCGCCACTGCCCATAGCCTTCGGACCCGTCATCCGTCCGCACGCGAACGATGCTGACCGACCCTTTCGTGAACGTTTCAATGCTCTGAATCTTCATGCTTGTCCCTCACTCGATGAGCACCAACCCAAAGTAATGCTGGGGGTCCTCATGCGTACGGATCACTTCGATCGTGAAACCATGTTTGCGAACCGTGGCATAGACGTCAATGCCGCAGGCCTCCATCGAGGGGCGGGCCTTGTCGGCATGCCGACACTCCCGGCCGAATGCGCATTCCTTGCACAGCGAGCACGGCCCGGCGCCCAACCCCAGGGCCTTGTAATGACCCGCCAGGAAGATCTCCCGCTCCAGTTTGACGGCGATCTGCTTGATCTTGCCCAGCGGCCCCTCGAACAGAATGGCGTGGTTGTACTCGTCCAGCATTTGGCGGGTCTGCTCCGGCATGGGGGTATGCGGCGGGCATATCATGCTCGAGTTATAACCATCGCAACCAAACTGGCACTTCCAGCGTACCCAGTCTGCCCGTCACCACGTCCGCCGCACGGATCAGCCTGGCTGAAGAGGCACCCAAACGGGTGGCAGCCGTGAGGAATGCATCCAACCGCCCAGTCGGCACATCGGACTTCTTCGCGGTTCTGCGTACCATGAAGGGCCTCCTTGCGGGCGATCATGCCTGCCGGCATCGCCAGTTCAACGACACCCTGCCGCAGGGAAAGAAAACGTCACGGTTCGGTCGTCGTATCCACACGCATTCCGGGCTCGATCTCCCGCGACGGCCTGGCCACCACCGCGTCGTCGGCCGACACGCCGCTGAGAATTTGCACCTCGTTATCATTCATCAGGCCGACCTTGACCGGCTGCAGCTGCGTCAGGCCGGCGCGCACCACCATAACCATCCAGCCGCCGTCCTCCCCGCGGAACAGCGAGGTTCGCGGCAGGATCAACGCGTTGTCGGCATTGCCATAGTAAATCCGCACCTCGACGCGATACTCCACCCCCAGCGACTTGGGCCGCCGCGCCGGGGCGATCGTCACGTCAACGCGCTGCTGCTCGACCCCCAGCGAACTGATCTTCTTGAAGCCCGCCGGATAGACCCGCAGCACCTTGCCCGCGATCGGCCCGCCCGGCAGGCCTTCGCCCGTAATCTCCACCGGATCACCCGGCGATATCGCCATCGCCCGCTCGGTCAGCACCTCCGCCACGACCTCCAGGTCCGCCAGGTTGCCCAGCGTCAGCAGCGGTGCGCCCGGCTGGAGATACTGATGCCGCGTCTCGTGCCGCCGCAGCACAACCCCGTCGATCGGGCTTCGGATCGTCGCCCGCTCAACGTTACGTTGCTCGATCGCCAGCTGCGCCCTGGCTTCCTGCAATTGTCGTTCGTAGGCCTGCTTGTCGTACCGTTTCTTGGCGATGTAATCGATAATGAGCTTCGGCGTGATGTAGCTGACCGCATCGACCGTCTTCATCGCCGCCAGGTTGAAGGCATCGCTCTGATACTCGGCATCGGACTTACGCAAAGTCGCCTCTGCCGAATGCAGTTCCCGCTCGGTGACGGCGTTACCCTTTTCCAGCTTCTGGAATCGCTCGACGTCCTCGCGGGCAAAATCCGCCACCGCCTTGGACGCCTTCAGCTTGGCCTCGGCCGCCTTGACCGTCTCGTCCATCGCCTTGACGATCGCCCGGGCCTGGATCAGGGCATCTTCTTCCATCGTGTTGTCCGCGGTCTTGGCGATATTCGCCTCCAGCGCCGCTACCCGTTCCTGGGCCTGTTTGACACGGTCCGACAGGTCAGCCGTATCGAGCGTCGCGATGACCTGTCCCTTCTTGACCTCGTCGCCCTCGCGCAGATCGATCGGGTTAAGCCACCCGGGAATCGGCATCGCCACGAGGTAGTCGTGGGGCAGCTGCGTACGAGCCAGTTCCTGCACGTACACCCGGATCGTCCCGGTCCGCGGCCGGACCACAGGCAGGGTCGCCTGTGGCAGCCGAGTCCGGTACACAAGGAACCCTGCCAGCAGAACCACGATCACCAGAATGACAATCCAACGTAACCGCACGAAACACTCTCCACAAATCTGTTCTGTTGTTCACCAGTAGTTGCTGCTGCTGCTGTTGTTGCTTTTGTCGTTGCCGTTACTCAGGACTCAGCCCTGTTTGATGGCCGTTCCCATCGCTCCTTGTCTCCCCATCTCCTCTTCTCCTTGTCTGTCGTAGTCGTTACTCAGCACTCAGCACTCAGTCCTCAGTACTGTCGCAGTTATTCTTTGATTTTAATTCCTTCCAGCCAGTCCATCCGCCGGATCTGCCGGTAGACGAACCACTGGGCGATCAGCACGAACCCGCACGCCAGACACCCTGCCAGCAGCATCACGTTCCGGCTGATGATCACCGGCATGCGGAACAGCTCGGTATTGTAAACCCGCGCGATCACTCTCACCATCAGGTAGCCGAAGGGAAATCCAAGCACCAGGCCGGTCCCGAAAATGAACGCATTCTCCCGGAAGAAGATGCTGGCTACCTGCATCGGCCGGTAGCCCAGCACGCGGAACGTGGCGATATCCCGGGTCCTGTCGGTGATCTCGATCAGCGAGGCGTTGAGGATGCTGCCGAAGGCGATGATCCCGGCAAACAATACAATCAGCGAGATCGAGAAGATCATGGTCTTGAGCAGGGTGTTGACGATGTTCGCCTTGGTTTCGCTGCGAACGTTGACGCCGCTGATATCAGGCAGATCCCGCACGGCACGGTAAAACTCGTTGATCCGGGTCGGCTCGACCAGCAGCTGGATCGAGTTGACCGTCGGCGGCTCATCGACCAGCCGCGCCAGGTAGTCGATATCCGCATACGCCCCCACCCCCATGTATTCCTTCACGACGGAATCGATGCGTACCGTTCGTGGCAGCCGGCTACCCAGTACCGGCGTCAGTTCCAGCTCATCGCCCACGTGCGCCCCCAGCAGGTCGGCCAGTTTCGTCGACAGCACGAGCCCGCTGGCCGGGATCCTGATCGGCCGCATCTGATCGTCCAGCGGCGTCGTCAGCCGATGCCCGGGAATCAGCCCGGTCACCGAAAGTCGCCTGCTGACCCGCCCAAACTGCATGTCCGCCGCCAGCGCAAAGACCGGCTCGGCATACTGCACGCCCGGCAATCCGCGCGCCTCATACAGCGCTTCCATGTTCCGCGCATCCCGAAGCGCCAGGTCCGCATCGCTATGGCCGATCTGCTCGAACTGGTACTCCACCAGGTACCACATCGAATGCCGCATCGTCAGCGCCGCGAAGATGATCGCCACCGACAGCGTCGCACAGATCACCGCCGTCAGCGTTCGGCCGTAATTGCGAAACAGGCTGCGCAGCGCGATATGCGTCCGAAACCCCAGCAGCCGCCACGCCCGGCCGAACCGCTCCAGCCAGATCGCCCCGCCGCGTTCCGGCGGTTTGGGCCGCATCGCCTCCGCCGGATGCAGCTTCAGCACACTCCACACCCCCTTGGCCGTACCCGCCACGGCGAAGAACAGGCTGATCAGCAGCCCCGCCAGCAGCAGGTCCGGGTAGAAGTGGTACGTAAACCGAGGGAACTGAAAGAACCCCTTGTACAGCTGCATCAGCCCGCGGGCGATCGACAGCCCCAGCCCGATGCCCACGAACCCCCCAGCCGCCCCGATGATCAACCCGAAAGACAGATAGTGCTCGACGATCCGCCAATTGGAATACCCCAAGGCTTTGAGCGTCCCGATGACGGTCCGCTGGCTCTGGGCGAAACGGCTCATCAGTACATTGAGAACCAGCACCGCCACGAACAGGAAGATAGTCGGCATGACCATCGCCGTGACGCCCAGGCTGCGGATCTCGTCGGAAATGAAACGATTGGACGGCTGCAGCCGGCGCGACACCGAAGAGAGCACCCCGTACGGTGCCAGCAGCCGGTCCATCTGCTTGAGCAGCACGTCAACATCCTTCTCGTAACCGGGCACGAGCTGGCCGACGATCTGGTTGGCCGCGTCCTTGAAGCCGAGGATCTGCCGGGCATATCGCTCCTTGACGTACAGGATGCCGAAATGCTCCGGGTCCGGCGCGAAACTCGCGAAGCTCGGTACCAGGTAGATGTATTCCGGGCTGATCGCCGTGCCGACGATGACGAACGACTCCTTCCGGCGGTTCAGGATCATCTCGATGCGGTCGCCGGGCTGGAGATGATGTGCCCGGGCAAACGGATCGCCGATGATAACCTCCTCGTCGCGGGTGTCGGAGAATCCCGAACCACGAACCAGGTGCACGCCATTGATCACTCGGTTGAAGCCGCGAGCCGGCACACCGATCAGCCGTCCCGTCACCGGCTCGGGGATATCGTGCATGTCCAGCACGACGTCATAGACGACCCGAGACTCCGCCGCCGCAACGCCAGGGATATGCTCGACTCGCGGCACAGCCGAAAGCGGCATCTTCTTCATATCCACCCAGAAATCAGCAAAGCGATATTGGCGATAGTAGTCACTCTGGGCGTTATGCAGAATCCGCTGCGTCGACAGCAGGCCGGTAAACGACCCGACCCCGACAGCGATGATCGCGACCACGGACAGCAGGATGCCTACACTGCCCCGCACATCTCGCCAGAGTTTATGATCCATGCCTTCACCAGACCGCCTCTCACTGTTGTTGCAGTTACCGTTGTTATTCAGTTGTTGCCGCAGTGCTTGCTGTTGCTTCGCCGTTGCCGTTACTCAGCACTCACTCCTCAGCACTCAGCACTGTAGTTTTACCAACTGACCGACTCGGCCGAGATGGGCCGCTCATTCTCCCGCACCTGCGTAATCCGTCCCGACGCCAGGCGAATATCCCGGCTGGCAATATCCGCGATGCCGGCGTTGTGTGTGATAAGGATAACGGTCAGCCCCTGTTCTGCGTTAAGCTTTTGCAGGATCGCCAGCACGTGCCGCGCCATTTGCAGATCCAAGGCCCCCGTCGGCTCGTCCGCCAGGATGATCTCCGGCCGCTTCGCCAGCGCCCGTGCAATCGCCACCCGCTGCTGTTCACCGCCGGACAGCTGCGACGGAAAATGCCCCGCCCGGTCCTCCAGGCCCACCAGCCGCATGCGCCTCCAACGGCGGCAGAGGGCCCGGCACCAGCTCCCGTCGCCACCTGCACATTTTCGTACGCCGTCAGGGTCGGCACCAGGTTATAAAACTGGAAAATAAACCCCACCTTCAGCCGGCGATAGTCCGTCAGTTGTTCGTCGCTCTGGCGGGCCAGATCATCCGCATAGTGCCAGACATGCCCCGTGGTCGGCCGGTCCATCCCGCCGATGAGGTTCAGCAAGGTACTCTTGCCGGAACCAGACGGGCCCAGCACCACCAGAAACTCCCCTGACTCGACCGTCACGTTCACATCGCGACAGCGCATGGACCTCCACCTCGCCCATGCGAAAGGTCCTGCCGACGTCCTTCATCTGCAGCAGAGATGTTCTGGCGGAAGAAGGCGCTCATTGTCTCGTCCTTGCGAGGCGTGCCCGACAGCCAACAGCAGCCCAGGCGCTACGGGCACATATTCTTTCGTCCTCTAACGCAAACCATTTCGCGTCCTCATCATAGGCAACGCGCGGCAACATGCAATCGACTGCTGTCTCGCGGGTGCAACCGCTGACTCGCCCCGGCAGTGCGAGACCTTGGTGAAGCGGCTTTCTCAGAAAACTTGGCCGCCAACGCATAGTGTCTACACGAGTCCCTCGTCAGCCGGACCGACGTCCCCCGTCGCACCTGTCCGGCCTGATCAGTACCTGCGGCTTTCTCCTACATCCCTCATGATGGTTTGCCCTATTCACCGTGCCGCTCCGTCTGACGCCAAAGTGACGGCAGCAACGCGTATCTTCCACCCGTAAAATGAGATATGGAGCAAGTTGCTGTGAACGGCTCCGTAACAGGATAAAGCGCTGAGTAGGACGAGACATGGCCAGCCGATTCAGTGACAGGGCGGAAGCCGGCAGAATTCTTGCGGGGTACCTGGATGCATACGCACATCGCCCGGACGTGATCGTACTCGGCTTGCCCAGGGGCGGCGTGCCGGTCGCGTTTGAAGTTGCCCACGCATTGTCCGCACCGCTGGACACGTTCCTCGTACGAAAGCTCGGTGTGCCCGGCCAGGAAGAACTCGCCATGGGCGCCATCGCCTCCGGCGGCACGCAGGTTGTCAACGAGGACGTGATCAGCACGCTCGATATCCCGCAGGGCGTCCTGAACGCCGTGGCACATCGAGAGAAGGAAGAGATCGAACGCCAGGAGCGACTGTATCGCGGCGACAGGCCGCTGCTGGACGTCGCCGGCAAGACCGTGGTTCTTGTCGACGACGGCCTGGCGACCGGCTCGAGCATGCGCGCCGCCATCCAGGCCCTGCGCCGGAAACAGCCCGCACGAATTGTCGTCGCTGTGCCCGTGGCCGCGGCCGCCACCTGCAAAAGGCTTGCGCGAGGCGGACGAGATGATCTGTGCGCGAACGCCCGACGCGTTCTACGCCGTCGGGATGTGGTATGAGGACTTCTCACAGGTCACCGACCGGCAGGTGCAGGATTTGCTCAACCGGTCGGTCCATGCTTAGGGGGTTTGATTGACATGGTTAGACAGGCGATACATCCGGAGCCGACGGAACAGGCTCCCCACGCCGACGCCCAACAGGCTGAACAGGCGGTCGAAACGTTCCTCGACGGCATGATCGCCCTGGAACACGTCGAAACCAGCCGGGTGACCGAGGCGGCACCGCCGACATCAGAGACGCAAACAGCGCCTGAGGATTCGGCATACCAGCCGTCAGACGAGGACATCGATCCTGAGATCACGATCGGCCTGGGCGAAGACCCGGGCTGGTTGCGCCAGGAGGCAATTCCTGCAAATACAAGGCACGAAGGCAAACGATCATGAGCGAAGCAACACAGTTCAAATTGCATGAACGTCACGTCGAGATCCCCATCAACGGGACCGTTGCACTGGAGGGAGACCTGGCGATCCCGAAAGATGCTCGCGGCATTGTCCTGTTCGCGCATGGCAGCGGCAGCAGCCGGATGAGCCCGCGCAACCGCTATGTCGCTCGCGTGCTGCACGAGGCTGGCCTGGCCACACTGCTGATGGACCTGCTTACCTCCCAGGAAGAGGCCCAGGACATGCAGACGGGACACCTGCGATTCGACGTCGAAATGCTCGCCGAACGCGTCGTCGCCGCGACGGACTGGCTTATGGATCAGCCGGACAGGCAATATTCACGGATCGGCTACTTCGGTGCCAGTACCGGCGCCGGGGCAGCCCTGATCGCCGCATCGGATCGGCCGAACGTCGTCGGCGCCGTCGTCTCGCGCGGCGGAAGGCCGGATCTGGCCAAGCTCGCACTGAAACGCGTCACCGTCCCGACGCTCTTCATCGTCGGCGGCAGCGATGCGCTGGTGATCAGCCTCAACCGCACTGCCCTGGCCGAGATCCCGGCCGAGACCGGCCTTGAAATCATCCCCGGCGCCACCCACTTGTTTGAGGAAGCGGCCGCCCTTGAGGAGGTCGCACGCCTCGCCGCCCAGTGGTTCCGGAAACACCTGACCTAGCCTCGTTTGCCGCGGCACCGGCTGTTTTTACACATCCGTAAAGCTCTCGACTGTGTCACGACCCGAACGACCGAACCATTCTGGGCAGTGACGCAACTGTTTGCTGCCCAGAAAGGTTGCGTAACAGGCATTTGGCACTGCCTGCCTGCACCTGCGACCTGCGTTGGGCCGACGAGACACTCCTGCCGACGGCACTATCCTTGACTCACCCGCCGGAGCTCTAGAATTCAGTATCGGGGGCGAGCCTATCAGTATGTGTGCAGGCCACTGCCGTGTGGGGACCAATCAGTTCGACGTCCAAAACGGTTTCGTGTAGCGCTTTACTCTATAAGGGGGTAATCTATGAAGAACTCAGGGACTGTGCTAGCTGCCGCTGCGATGCTCTGCCTGACGCTCGCGGTCGGTGCCGTGGCGATGGAGAAGAGCTCATACCAGCCAGCACGGGCAAAGTCTGGCAGGCGGTCAATACCAATGACCTCAAGGGCCAATCCCTCCAGAACCCGGAAGGCCAGAAACTCGGGACGATCGACAACTTCGTCCTCGACTCCAAGACCGGCCAGGTCCTCTATGCCGTCGTCGGCCATGGCGGTGTGCTCGGAGTAGGTGCCAAGTACGCCGCAGTCCCGTGGCAGGCTCTTACCTACAATGCCACGAAGGACACGCTGATCCTCAACATGAGCAAGGACCGCTTCGAATCGGCACCTACCTACACCAAGGATAAGCAACCGGACTTCTCCAACATGCAATGGCAGCAGCGGACCGACAGTCACTATGGCGTCACACCGATGACGCCCGTGCATCCATCTACCGAGTAGCGCATGCTCCGACCTGCGGCCGGGACGGGCCAATCGACGAACCCCTCGTGACAACATCGGCCCGGCCCGGCGCACCGCCGGAATCAATATGAACCGCGCGGTTCCCGATCCGCACGGCATTTTATGCAAGGCGCTGCGGCGTGCTGAACCTGCCCGCTTGCGGGCAGCGTTCACCCAATCCATCGGGTATGTTGCGTCTGGCTTGGTGACCGGTGCAGCGCGGTACCTTGCGCGATGCTACGGTCTTTTGCCGACCGCTTTTTTCTGTCCCATCTTTTGCGGCACCCCTTGTCGTTGTTTCGCTCAGGCTGCGCGCCAGCGCCCACCACCTTTGCTGGCCGATGACCTGCCCCGCGGTATAATGCCCCCTTGGCTGTCCGATGCACGCGATGGGAACCGGCCGAACCGGCCCTTCGCGGCACACGAACTATGCGGGGTGTAATGCCGATGCTGGAGAAGCTCGCTGGTGTTTTCAGAGACCCTTGGGTGCTGTTCGGTTTCGCCGCGCAGGGAATGTTCGCCGGCCGATTCGTCTGGCAATGGCTGGTCTCCGAAAAGAAGGGCGCAGCACGGTACCCGTCGGCTTCTGGATTCTCAGCCTCCTCGGCGGCTCCATGCTCTTCATCTACGCATGTAAGAAACGCGACCCCGTCTTCATCGCCGGCCAGGGCCTCAGCCTGATCATCTATATCCGCAATTTGATGCTGATCTCCCGGCGGTGGTCCACCATTCGCCGGCGCCATCCCCAGATGGTGGAGGACAATGCATGAGTGCCAGTTCCACCGAGCCGACAGCCTCGCACCCTCCGAGCCGGCCATCGAGTCTCTCGGTTCGATCACCCTCATCGCCGCCCGGCGCTGGAATCCTTCGGCATACGTGTGGGCGGGCCTGTTCATCGCCGCCTCGGTCGTCGCCTTCTGGTCGCTGCTGCCCGGCCCGACCTTGAACAATCATGAGTGCCTCGTCGCCCAGACCAGCCGCGAAATGCTCGACCGGGGCGACTGGGTCGTTCCGTACTTCTCCGGCATGCCGCGTCTGCAGAAGTCGCCGCTGGCCTACTGGTCCGTTGCGACGATCAGCGACACCCTCCACCGCTTCAGCGATCCGATCGTCCGCCTTCCGTCAGCGATCTACGCCGTGGCCCTCGTTGCGCTCATGGTACCTGTTTGCGCGACGTGCCTTCGGCTCTGCGTCGCTGGGCTGGTTCGCCGGCACCGTCACCGCCTTAAGTGCCGTCTGGCTGTTCTATAGTCATGTCGCTATCGTCGATATGCAGCTGACCTTCTGGTGCACGCTGGGCGGCGCCCTGCTCTGGTTCGGTACAAACGCCGCCTCACGCGGCCGGCGCATTGGTCTGTTCGCCGGCGCCGGTGCCGCGATGGGCATGGCCATGCTCGCCAAGATGCCGATGCCCCTGGCTGTCCTGCTGCCCGGCTTCATGCTCTATCTCGTCCTGACGGGTCGCACGCGCAAAATCGCCACCTACCTGCTCGATGCACTGCCCGGCGTCGCACTGATGCTGCTGCTCTGGCTGCCGTGGATCGTCCTCGTGCTCGGCCGGCTCGACAGTGAAGCCGTCGGCCTGAAATGGTGGCGGGAGTTCATCGGCCGGGCCGAGGGCGACATCGGCAAGGCCCCGGCCCCCTGGTACTATTACATTGAACGTCTGCCCGGCTACGTGCTGCCCTGGACGCTCTCGCTGCCCGAGGCGCCTTACCGCCCCGTGGCAACGACGGTACCGACCCTGGCGTGACGTACTGATCTTCGCGTTCTGCCTGGCGATCTTCAATCTCGTCTTCTTCGGCTGGCCAGCTTCTACAAGCGCGACCAGTACCTGCTGCCGGCGATGCCGTGGTTCCTGCTGCTGCTGACGCCGCCGGTGTGGCGCTTCTTCGCCGGCCCTGTCTACGAGCACCCACGACTCTTTACCTGGCTCGGCACCGCACTGGCCGCCGCAGGCGGTGTCGGCACGGCCATAGGCTGGACCGTCTTCCGCGCCAACGACCCGGTGCTGGCCCACCGGTTCGCCATCCCGATCGCCATCCTCGCCGCCGGCCTGATCGTCACGGGGATCGTGCTCGCCATGCGTGCCCGCCTCCAGGCCCTCTACGTCCTGGCGTTGACAGTTGCTGTCACGTTCTGCCTCTGCTGGAACCGCAACCGCCTGCCGGCTTCCATGACCAGCACCGCCCGGGAAACCGCGTTCGTCGAACAGATCCACAAGATCGTGCCGAAAGGGGCTGCATTCTATAATCTTGGCAAGCCTGACCCGACGCTCACCTACTACGGCCATCTGCTCATCCCGCGCGTCCTGAGCGACCTGAAAACGGGCAAGCGCGTGGAAGAGGCGAGACTGGAGGCGCAATCCCGGCCCGGTCACCATGCACAGCTCAACAGCAGCCAGCCTCGGCCAGATCATCACCGCCAAGGCGCTGATCGAATTGTTCAAACAGCCCAAGCCGGTATACATTCTCACCGATTACCGCAATTGGCAGATGCTGGACATGGTCGACCAGTTCCGCGCGCTGCACCCACAACTGCTTTTCCGCCAGACCGGCTATGAAGAGGATCCCACCCGCGACCTCGTGATCTTCACCAACTCCGCCGCTTCGCATGCACAATCAAGCCGCTAGGAGGTGCTGCGGCCTAATTTGAATTGTCTTTCGAGAGCCAGCCGTAGCAACTTGCCCGCCAGTGCGAGGCCTTCAAAGCGCTTCGAGATCTCGTGATGGTACTGCACGACGGCAGTGCATCAGGAACGGTCAGTCACTCAATGCCCCCAGATGAGGATGTACACCCACAGTCCGCCGGCCATCGCCGCAGTCCCCAGCGCAACAAACCCGAGTAACTGCCTGACGATCTTGGGCAGCCAGCCGAACGGCAGGTCAAGCACGCCGCATAGCAGTGCAACCGGTGTCAGCAGGATATCGAACGCACGTATACACAGTCTTCCGACGCGCCTGAGCAGCCCCGGCGAATCGGCAGCAGGCTTCTCCGGCACGGCAGCCGGTGCTGCGGTCTTGTTCTCACTTGGCTGCGTTCCACCCTTAAGCTGCTCGAGCGCCTGATTGATCTCCTGGTCGATCTGCGCCTGCGCACCTGTGTCGTCCGTGTCATCAGGGTCGTCGGCCTTCGTACCGGACGCCTGCTCAACCGACCCCTCTTCCGCTGCAGAACCAGCATCCGATGTTTCCGCTTCGCCCGCCTCGGAACCCTCTTCTCCCTCCGACTCCGCTACGGCGGCCTCTGCCGGCGCCTCATCGCTGGCAGCCGGCTCTGCCTCCGTATCCGACAATGATTCCTCCGGCGCTTCTTCGACGACTTCCGGCTCCTTCGCGACCGGCTCCGCCGAGCCTTCTGCCGTCGGCGTATTGCCGGCAGCCGGCGCATTGTTTGCGTCATCCGGCGTGCCCACCTCCTCGGCAAGCGTCGTCGTCATCGCCTCCAGTTCGCCAAGGGTCCTGTCCAGTTCGGCTTCAGCTGACAAGATCGCCCGAACCGTTCGGCGGTTTTGGTTTGTTCTGGCCAGGCTGCTCGGCAGGACTCACAGCGTACCTCCATACATCAACGTGCCCCGGCTTCTCGCCGCTATTAGCGGACACAGCAACCGGTCTCAGAACCCCTTTGTGTGCCACAGGCAGCCTCTCTGCCAGTGCCGAGCCCCGAAACCGCTTCTAGTTCATCGGCCCGGCAATCTCGCCAATCCAGCTAACACCCCAGCCGCTACTCCCATAAAATACGCCGCCATGAGCGACCATTGGCTATACAGTGAACATTTGCCGTCCCAGCCCGGCGATTGGACCATCCAGGGCCCCGAGGCACAGCACGCCCGCGCCAAGCGCCTCCTGAACGGCGAGTCGATCCACCTGCTCGATGGCCGCGGTACAGTCGCCGCTGCCGACGTTGTCGAGGCCGGCAAACACGCCCTCAATGTGCGGATCCGTTCTTTGAGCAAAGTGCCAGCCAGGCTCCCGCGCCTCGCCGTAGCCGCCAGCCAGCCCAAGGGCGAACGCCTCGACTGGATGCTCGAGAAACTGACCGAACTCGGCGTCGCCGAGATTATCCCGCTGCAATGCGAACGCTCCGTAGCCCATCCGACACAGCAGCGGCCCGATCGTTGGCAGCGTCGACTCATCGAAGCCTGCCAAGCAGGCCCATGTCGCATGGCTGCCGACAATCGAACCGGCCTGCGACCTTGCCGAACTGCTGGACAATGTCAGCCGCTTCACCGACCTGTTCGTGGCGGACACAGCCGGCCCAGCCGAGCCGATCGTCACCGCCGCATCCCGACTGACCGCGCAGTCCCGGCCCCTGGTACTGATCGGTCCCGAAGGAGGCTTCGCCGACACCGAGCGCCTGGCGATGACTCACCCAGGATTCCGACCAGTCAGCCTCGGCCCGACCGTCCTGCGCACCGAGACCGCCGCCATCGTCGCAGCCGCGTGCCTGCTGTCGACGTCCGACGCCCGGACAAAGTGACACCAACAGGATATGAACGTGCGATTCGACCAACCAACCATCAACGCCAAAGACCTCGCAGCAGCCGTCCACACCAGACGGATCGGCCGCACGATCCACACCTTCACCGAAGCCACCAGCACGAACGATCTCTGCTGGGCGCACCTTGCCCAGGTCGGCGCGGCCGCCGCAGACGGCTACGTCGCCATCAGCGATTACCAGACCGCCGGGCGCGGCCGGTTCCGCCGGGCGTGGCTGGCCCCCCGCGCCTCATCACTGTTGATCAGCACGCTGCTGCTGCTGCCGCGGAAACCGCTCCTCATCCAGCGTCTGCCCCTCATAGCCGGCATCGCCGCCTGCGCCGCCGCCAGGCAGATCAGCCAGGTCGACGTGCAACTCCGCTGGCCGAATGACCTGATCTGTCAGCACCGCAAGATCGGCGGCGTTCTCGTCGAGAGCCGGCCGCAGACAGCCGACCAGGCCGCGCTCGTCATCGGCGTCGGCATCAACTGCCTGCAACATGCCGCCCACTTCCCACCGGATCTGCGCGGCAGAGCCGCCTCCCTCGATATGGTCAGTCCCACCCCGATTTCCCGCTTCGATCTGGCAGCCGAACTGATTGGCCAGCTCGATACATGGCTCGCCGAGTCCCTGCTGCTCTCTGCCGAAACCGTCCGCGCCCGATGGCTCGAACTGGCCGAACCGCTGGGCCAGCGCGTCGCCCTCATCCATGCCGGCAGACGCTTCTACGCAACAACCGTCGAACTCGACCCGACAGGCGGGCTGCTTGTCCATCTCGAGTCAGGCGGCCGGCAGATCTTCCAGCCGGACACGACCACGCTGGAAGTGACGGATTAGATTCTTTGCCGCGCCCGTTTCCATATCCGATATATATGTATGGATGTCATAGGCCGACACTCCTGTAGAGCCGTGCTTATAGTTGCGCTGCCCGCGTTACAGGACCATGCACCACATGCCGCACATCCCGCCGTCTGCGCGGAAGGCATGCTTAAGGCCAAAGGGATCTCGCTTGCGAACCCGCCTCCGAGTCCGGATAAAATCCCGGCCGGCAACATGGATACAGGATGCCGTGCCATACGGATGTCTCGGGGCCGCGTCGAGGTCGATGAGACTGGCAGTAGATGGCGGAAAATCGCAACCGTACCGGAAGGGACTGCGTGTCATGCAATCGTCCGCAAATGCCAGAACTCGCATAAGCTGGATTGAGGTGGCCATCGTCACGGTCGTACTGGCCGTGCTCGCCGCCCTCGTCGTCCCGCAGTTTTCGCAGGCCGGCGTCGACCCGCGCGAAAAGGAAGTCCGCGCAGCCGTCCAGATCGTCCAGGGCCAGATCGAACTGTACAAGGCCCAGCACGAGAACCATTATCCATCGCTGGCCCGCTTCTGCGAGCAGATGACGCTCTCCAGCAACAACCGTGGCATCACAGGAACCACCGATGCCAACGGCTTCGATTGCGGCCCGTACCTGCGACGCATTCCCGCCAATCCCTACAGCGGCACCAGCGACGTCGGTGACCGCGCGGGCGGCCCAAACGCATGGCTCTACGACGAGACGACAGGCCGTTTCCAGCCCAACCACGCAGCCACGAACTGATCCCGGCTGCTGGTAGATCGACGCGGGCCGCGGGCAGCTCGCCTGCCGGGGCCGTTTGAAACACGCTGTAGTGATTGGTCCGACGAGAAGCCGCCGCTGCGAGCCAGCCGCGAGCGGTCCTGGAGTCCAAACGTGAACGACATCGCCTGCTCAGCGGAAAAACAACGCGACCTGCAGGAAACATTTGCCCTCCTTTGCAATCACTGGCGAGGCCTGGGATTCTGGCTCAGTCTCTGGACGCCGGATGGCAGGTGCTTAAGCTGCGATGAATCCGCCGGCGGTCCCTGCAATCTTCTGTTTCAGCACAGCCTGCGCTTTCGGCAATGGCTTACCACCGTCGCCCGCTCTCCTCGCTGCAATGCACACCGCGTCCCTGCCGAAAGCGAGCTGGCCGGCCTGATCGCTTTCGCCGCAGCGGCCGACGCCTGCCGTCACGTCGTCGTCGCGACGCTGCTGCCCAGAAGCTTCGTGGCCGGCGACCAGTCTGTCAGACTTGTGCACCGAAGCCGGACTCGATCCGGCAACCGTGGCGCAGCTGGCAGACGATGTCGCCTGGCACGATCAACGGTCGATCGCCACGGCCCGACACCTGCTGGGCCTGCTGGCTGAGCAGATCCACCGCGACAGCCCCCGTAACGACGAGTCGCTGTCGAATCTCACAGCCAATCTCTCGCAGACCTACGAGGTACTCAATCTGATCTACCGCGTCGGCGACAAGCTCGACCGGCGTCAGAATCCGGACGATTTCTTCGAACGAACCTTCGCCGAGGTCATCGCCGTCCTTCAGGTCGACAGCCTCGCCGCCGTCACCCACGTTTCGCCTGGGACGGGTGCACCCGGCGTGGTCGTCGTCGGCAAAGGACAGACCCACCGCCGCCAGATATGCGCCATCGCCAACGGCCTCTCCAAAGTCATGCCCGAACGCCGGATGATCATCCTCGACCGCAGCATGATCCAGCGATTCCTGCCCGAGGAAACATGGCTAAGCAACCTCGTCGCGGTCCGTCTTCTTCGCCAGGGCGAACCCGCCGGCATCCTGCTGGCCGTCAACAAAGCCAACGGCAAGGACTTCGACGACCTCGACCTCCAGATGCTCCAGGTCGTCGCCGACCGGTCCGCCATCTATCTCGAAGACCTGCATGTCCTGGCGGACCTCCAGGAACTGCTCATCGCCCTGCTCCGCTCCTTGGTCAGCAGCATCGACGCAAAAGACCCCTACACCTCCGGCCACGGCGAACGGGTCGCCCTCATCAGCCGGCGGATCGCCGAACAGATGGACTATGGCGCCTCTTTCTGCCAGAAGGCCTACTTCGGTGGATTGCTGCATGATATTGGTAAGATCACCGTGCCGGGTGAACTGCTCCGCAAACCCTCCAGCCTGACCGACGAGGAACTGCGTCTGATCCGCCGCCACCCGATCAACGGAGCGCGCATCATCCAGGGAATGGAAGCAATGAAGGATATCGTGCCGGCCGTGCTCGGCCATCACGAACGCGTCGACGGCAAGGGCTATCCCAACCGCACCCCGGGCAGCCGGCTCTGCGCCCTCGCCCGCATCGTCGCCGTCGCCGACTGCTTCGACGCGATGACCACTCGGCGGGCCTATCGACCGGCCAGGTCCATCGACGCCGTGCGCGACGAGCTCACTCGCATCGCCGGAACACACCTCGACGCCACGATGGTCGATGCCCTGTTGAGTATCGACCTCGACAGCCTGCTGGCCGACCTCGGCACTTATCACAGCGGCCTGCGCACAGTCACAACCAGGGCTTCGGTGCTCACCACGTAGAGTCTTCGCCCAGCCAGTCGGCGACCTGCCCGGCCTGCGGCTCGAAATCATACTCTCGCAGACTGCATCTTGTTGACCCACTGCACCTCGGGCCAGTAATCGCCCCGAGGCTGCCCCTGCAATATACCACAAATATAGTAACGGAACGTCATGGCCACCCCCTTCACCTCGTGGATGAAAGGCGGCTGGCCAACGATCAACTCGACACGCAGGCCAAGTTGCTGCCGCATGTGCCTGCGCAGCCACAGCTCCGGCGAAGCCCCCGGCTCGACCGGCCCGCCTGGGAAGGTCCACAGACCGGGGTGGGGGTCCTCCTGCCTGCTGCGAACGATCAGGACATCCTTCTTTCGCTCGATGATCGCCCGCGCATCCATCGCCGGAAGCCTCGCTGGCGTCTCGCCCATGGGCTGTCCTTTCCTGTCACTTTACCGCCAAAAACTGCATATCCCCGCCGGCTGCCTGCAGCTCGGAAATCTTCCGCATCGCCCGCTCCATCTCCAGCAGCCGGTCAAAGCCCTCTTCCGTGCGCCCGAACTCCTGAAGGGCTTTCGACCCGAGAAGGGCCCAGCACACCGCCCCCGACCACTGCCCGCAGATCCGCCACTGCGTCTTCTGGAGACTCAATCGCAGACTCACTCGGCTCAAACAATCGGATCGAGACGTCCGGTGAATCCGGAGGGGCAGAGATCCCCTGCATGACCGTCCGATAAACCTCATCCAACTGCCGTCCGCGGCGCCATCCGTGAATCCCGCCGAACCGCGATTCGACCTCCGCCAGCAGCATCCCGCCGGGCCGGGTCAGCCGGTGAAATTCCCGCAGAGCGGCCTCCGCATCGCTGCAGTAGCTCAGGACATCGCCGGCTGCCAGCACCAGGTCGAACCGACGATCACCCAACAGGCCCATCTGGCACACGTCGGCCTTGACCAGTTCCACCCGATCCCTAACCCCTGATGCCGTAATATGTTGCAGGGCCTGCTCCAGCATTTCCGCGCTGATGTCGGCGATGCACACGCTGTGTCCCGCCATGGCCAGTTCCGCCGCCAGCAGCCCGCCGCCGCCCCCGGCATCGAGGATCCGCCACGGCCCCGCCCCCAGAGGCAGGTTCAGCACCGTCTCCAGGATCAGACGCCGCGACAGCCTGGCCGAGACGAGCAGTGACTTTTGCTGCACGTACCTGCTGGCCCCGGCGTCATAAAAGCCTTTCCATTGGGCTTTTGTCGCTCATTCGTCCGATACTCCATGTGTACGATAATATAGGATATACCGCGCACGGCGTAATGTGCAGCGGTACCTGGGCCTTACGTTGAGGGCAACGAATCGTCGATCATGCGAGTACCTACCGAACTACGGCTCTCACAGTGGCTTGCCGCCCACCTGCACAATCTGCAGCAATGGACCGAGCCGCAGTCCGGCCGGATCTTCGACCCCTGCGAATCGCACCAGCATGACGCCGGCATCCCTGCCGAATCCTATAGTCCGGCTACCGCACTGGCCACCGTTGCCATGGCGGCGCGCTACGGCAATCAAGACGCCGCGGCCCTCGTCCCGGGCTACTGCACGCGCATTCGCAACATCCTGGCCAGCGAGGACATGCCGGCCTTCACCGCCCTGTTTGTCCAGTACTTCGGCCTGATCGCTGCGGACGACCTGAAGGCGCTGGCCAATACACCCCAATCGCCCATCACACCGCAGGATGCCGCTGGGTTCACCGACGCCGTCTGCGCATACACCGATCGCCTCGACACCCCGACCAACACGAACTGCGCCGCGATGCAGGCAGGCGTGCAGATGCTGCGCTGGTCACTTCGTCGTCAGGCAGACTGGCAGCGATGCATGGAACGCCTGCAAGTCGTCGCCAGCCAGCAAACCGACAGCGGCTTCATCAACGACGACCTGGCCGGCCCGTCCATGCCCGTCGCATATCACATGTTCTCGATGTACCTGCTGGCCGCTGCAACGGTCAGAGCCGCCGCCGATGACCAGGACGCCGCGTCGCCGAAAAGCAGCGAAGCCGACGCCTGCCTGGCGCTTGCCAGTACGATCGTCACCCGCGGCTACGCCTGGCTGGGCCGCCTGCTCGCCAACGACGGCATGATCGCCCAGTACGGCCGCAGCAGATATCACGCCTTCGCACAGGCCGCCGGCCTGGCCCTGCTGGCAGCGGCCGGCGTCGACGACGAGGACGCCGCGGTCCGCCGATACCTGGCCTGGATGGATCAGTACCGCACACCCGAGCCGACTTCGGCCTTCGCCGTGACAGCCAACCTTTGTCCCCCGGCCTTGCGGGTCGGCTTCGAATCCTACGCCACAGTCTCATGTTATAATAATCTGACCATGACGATCCTGCTGGATGCATGGCGCCGGTGGAACTCCCCGCTTGCACCCATCGCCGGCGCCCCGGAGGCCAGACGAGCCTTTTTCGCCGCAGCCAAAGAGACCGGCTGTTACGGCGACGCACAAACAGGCTTGATCCGGCTGCGCAGCCGGGACGGTTTTGTGCTGATGAACCTGCTGACCGACTACCGCGGAACGACCCCCGCCGGCAGCCTGATGCATGTGCGCCTCGGCGATGATCTTCACGAGAAGGCATCACCGCCGCCGTTCTGGGCTGATCCCCGACTCCAGGCGGATGCCCCGGCATACGGCGTGTGGGAAGGACCGCTCCTCTGCGAGAACCCGCGCGACGGCTGCAACCTGGCCGCCCCGCCTCCCTTCGTCATGCAGGGCCGCGCGCTGGAGTGCAACAGTACGGCTGGCACACTGATGCTGCGCTGCACGGGACCCGGCGCCGATTGGACCAAGTCTCTGACGCTTCAGCCGATGCTGCTGAAAATCGACTGGCAAGTACGCCTTACCGAACCAGGCCAGCTGCTATACGCGTGCGTGCCATGTTTGTTGTGGGATGGGCTTGAGCCGACCCGTCTTCGCTTCGCAGAGCAGTACATTGACGCCACATCTCATGGCCGGACGTGGCGAATGACCATCACCCCCGGCGAGGGCCAAGCGTTTCAGGACAGATGGCTCCTGACGCCGCTGCGCAGTTTGCTAAGCACATCCGGCGTGATCGGCCGGCTGGCATTTCCGCTGGCTCAATCCATAGCGGCCGGCACGGAGATCAGCTGGACGATCCGCATCGAAAAGATCAGTCCCCAGTCCTGACTAACCGTTGCGGCTGTCCCGCTCGTTGCCGAGCCCCGGCCCCCAGACTACTGAAGTCGCCATTCCTGACGACCGGCCACTGCCCTGTGTCCTTTTTGCCGATTGCCTGCGGCTTGGCTAGAATCGGAAGACTGCGCCGGCGAATACCGCGCGGGCGCAGTGGGGGTTCCTTTCACCGCTGTCACTTCTGTTGGCGGACACACAGGGGGATCGATATGCGCATCTGTCGCCCCCGCCTTGCTCTGAAGGCATCAAGACAAGGAGACCTGGCATGGCCGCTCAACAGACTATTCAGGCCAAACGCGACCCCGATCTGAAAGAGGTCCACGTGCTTTGGATCTCGGCCTTCCTGGGATGCGACGGCGATTCCGTCTCGATCACGGCAGCCACGCTGCCCAGCATCGAGGACGTCATCACCGGTGCCATCCCGGGCCTGCCGAAGGTATATCTGCACAACCCCGTCCTGGCCTTCGAGGTCGGTGATGATTTTATGAGATTCTGGCATCAGGCCGACGAGGGGAAACTCGGCCCGTTCGTCCTGGTCATCGAAGGCTCGGTACCCAACGAGAAGATCAAAAGCGACGGCTACTGGGCCGCCATGGGTACCGATGCCAGGACGCACCAGCCGATCACGTCCTGCGAATGGATCGACCGTCTGGCCCCCAAGGCGCTGGCGGTGATCGCAGCCGGCACCTGCGCTACCTACGGCGGCATCCACGCGATGGAGAACAATCCCACCGGCTGCATGGGTGTGGCCGACTACCTCGGCTGGAACTGGCGAAGCAAGGCGGGCGTTCCCATCGTCAATGTCCCGGGCTGTCCGGTGCAGCCTGACAACTTCATGGAGACGTTCCTCTATCTGCTCTATCAGCTCGCCGGCCTGGCGCCGATGATCCCGCTGGACGAGCAGCTCCGGCCGAACTGGCTCTTCAGCGCCGCCACCGTCCACGAGGGCTGCGACCGCGGCGGCTACTACGAGCAGGGCAAATTCACCCAAGAATACGGCAGACCCGAATGCCTGGTGAAGATCGGCTGCTGGGGACCGGTCGTCGACTGCAACGTCACCAAGCGCGGATGGATGGACGGCATCGGCGGATGCCCCAACGTCGGGGGCGTCTGCATCGGCTGCACGATGCCGGGCTTCCCCGACAAGTTCATGCCCTTCATGGATATCCCGGTCGGCGCAAACCTCTCCAGCACGGGAATCGCCCCATATGGCGCATTGATCCGCTTCCTGCGCGGCGTCACAAACCGGTCGGACAACCAGGAACCTAAGTGGCGGCATAGCCGGCCCGAGCTGACAACCGGCTACAAGCCCACCACGTACGGCCCTGCCGCACAAAGGAGTCAGCCATGACGGTTACACGGATTCCACTGGAAGAAGAGGTCCGCAAGCCCGGCCACGTGGTGAACATGTCCTGGGACCCGATCACCCGCGTGGTCGGCAGCCTGGGCATCCACACGAAGATCGACTTTGACAACGGCGTGGTCAAGGAATGCTACAGCACGTCATCCATCTTCCGCGGCTACAGCGTGTTCCTCAAGGGCAGGGATCCGCGCGACGCCCACTTCCTGACCAGCCGTATCTGCGGCATCTGCGGCGACAACCATGCCACCTGCGCCGTCTATGCCCAGAACATGGCCTTCGGCGTCCGGCCGCCGCCTCTTGGTGAATGGATCATCAACCTCGGCGAGGCCGCCGAGTACCTCTTCGACCACAATATCTTCCAGGAAAACATGGTCTGCGTCGATTTCTGCGAACAGATGGTTCGCCAGACCAACCCCAGCGTCCTGGAAAAGGCCGAAAAGACGGACGCGCCGCACGGCGACCTGCACGGCTTCAAGACGATCGCCGACATCATGCGCAGCCTCAACCCCTTCATCGGCAGCTTCTACCGCGAGGCCCTGCAGATGAGCCGGCTGGCCCGCGAGATGTTCTGCCTGATGGAAGGCCGGCACGTCCATCCCTCAACGCTGTACCCCGGCGGCGTAGGCACGTCACCGTCGCCCCAGACCATAACGGACTATCTCGTCCGCCTGATGAAGTACATCGAGTTCATGAAAAAGTGCGTTCCCATGCACGAGGACCTCTTCAACTTCTGGTACGAGGCCCTGCCGGGCTACGAGGAAGTCGGCCGGCGACGCATCCAGCTGGCATGCTGGGGGTCGTTCAACGACCCGGAAACATGCGACTACACATACAAGAACATGGCTGACTGGGGCCGTGCGATGATCGTCACCCCCGGCATCGTCATTGACGGCGAACTGGTGACCAACAGCCTCGTCGATATCAACCTGGGCCTGCGTATCCTCCTGGGCAGTTCGTTCTACAAGGACTGGCAGGACGGCGAGCGGTTCGTCGATAAAGACCCCCTCGGCAATCACATCGACCAGCGCCACCCGTGGAACCAGACGACCACGCCCGCCCCGCAGAAACGTGACTTCATGAGCAATTACAGCTGGGTCATGTCGCCGCGATGGTACAACGCCCGCACCGGCGAAATGCTCGCTATGGACACCGGCGGCGGCCCGCTGGCGCGCCTGTGGGCGACGGCGCTGTCAGGCCTGGTCGATAACGGCTACGTCAAAGCGACGGGCAGCAGCGTCAAGATCCTGCTTCCCAAGACATCGTTGCTGCCGGAAGTCGAACTCGAATGGAGGATCCCCCAATGGTCCAACACGATCGAGCGTGACCGCGCCCGCACGTACTTCCAGGCCTTCGTCGCCGCTACCGCCATGTACTTCGTCGAACAGGCCCTCAAGGAGATCCACAACGGCAACACCAGCACCTGGACCGACTTCAAGGTGCCTGAGTCCGCCATCGGCTGCGGGTTCCACGAGTCGGTACGCGGCGTGCTGTCGCACCATGTGGTCATCCGCGACGGCAAGATCGCTAACTATCATCCGTATCCGCCGACGTGCTGGAACGCCAGCCCTCGCGACACCCAGGGCACGCCCGGCCCCTATGAAGACGCGGTCAAAGACTCGCCCATCTTCGAGGAAAACGGCCCCGACACCTTCAAGGGCATCGACATTATGCGAACGGTCCGCAGCTTCGACCCTTGCCTGCCGTGCGGCGTCCACATGTATACCGGCTCCGGCAAACTGCTGGAGGTCCACCACGACCCCATTATGGGAAAACACGATGAACTGCGCACCTGACAGCCAGATGCAGCAACGCATGGCCCGCACCGAGACCCTCGTCGCTGAGGTCGAAGCACTGTGCGGCACGCCGGCCGGCCAGCAAGTCCACGACCTGGTGCAGCTCGTCCTCGATATGCATCGTGACGCGCTCCAACGCATGATTCGCCAGATCGGCCGGACCGCCGTCGGCGAATCGCTGCTGCGCGAGCTGGTGGATGACGAACTCGTCGCAGGCGTACTGCTGCTGCACAACCTGCATCCGCTCACCATGGCCGACCGCGTCCGCGCAGCCGTGCAGAAGATCCGGCCCTACCTTCAGTCGCACGACAGCGACGTCGAACTCCTCAACGTTGTCGATGGCGCGGCCACGCTGCGCATCCAGGCCAGCTGTGCCGGCTGTCCTGCAACCGCCAACTCATTCCGGCT
Source organism: uncultured Planctomycetota bacterium (assembly GCA_963787325.1). Lineage (GTDB taxonomy): Bacteria > Planctomycetota > Phycisphaerae > UBA1845 > JANYLN01 > CAWBCK01. Next base: position 920,251 of record CAWBCK010000005.1, on the reverse strand, counting down.
GCTGGTCGAGAACGCCATCTACGACGCCGCGCCGGACCTGACAAATGTCAACATCCAGTCGGCCGAGCAACCGGCCGCACGCGAGTGAATATGGCAATGCACAAAGACCGTGACCCATTTGCCCGTGACAGGATCACGCCACAGGTACTCACGCCGAACGGCCCGATTCGTGCAGGTGACCGCGTCCGCCTGATGCCATCTGCGCGCGCTGACATTCTCGACGTCGCCCTGGCGGGAAAGACCGCCACCATCCAGGCGATCGAAGAGGACCTGGAAAACCACCTTTATGTAGCCGTGGTTCTCGACGACGACCCCGGCAAGGACTTCGGACACATGCGACTGCCAGGACACTGTTTCTTCTTCCGACCGGAAGAAGTCCAGCGCCTGGATGACAACAAGCGAGGAACCTTATGACGGACGGCCCGCGTCACATTCTCGTCGCCGGGATTGGCAATATCTTCCTGGGCGACGATGCGTTCGGCGTCGAAGTGGTCCGCCGGCTGCTGGAGCACCCGCACGGCGATGGCGTCCGCATCGTCGACTTCGGCATACGCGGTGTGGACCTCACCTACGCCCTGCTCGATCCGTACGATCTCGTCATCCTGGTTGATGCCGTAGCGCGGGGGGCCAGCCGGGCACGCTCTATCTGCTCGAATCAGACGTCCAGCCCTCGACGCCGGCCGGTGCGACCGGCGGCATGATTCTCGACCCGCACGACATCGATCCGGCCAAGGTACTGGCGCTGGTCTCGTCGATGGGTGGCCGGCCAGGACGACTGATGATCGTGGGTTGCGAGCCGACCCCAATGGCAGAGCCGGCGGAATTAGCGGGCGAACTGACCGAGCCTGTCCGCCAGGCCGTCGACAGGGCCATTGAACTGATCCGGCGCCTGGTGGCCGAGCAGTCTGCGCCTTGAGCCGGGCGGCGGAGCAGCCCCGGCCACGGCCCGGCTGGCCTCCGCGACCGAAAGGAGATCGAGACCATGAAAGTCATTGTGTGGATCGGCGAGCAGATCGTCGGGCTGCTGATCTGGGTGGCACTGCTGATCGCGCTGCCGTTCGGCCTGCTGCGGACCGTCCCTCGTATTCCGCGATACAGGCGGTACAAGAAGATGGACGCTTAGGTGTCGCAGCCGCAACAACTGTGGCCTTGCGCTGAGGTGCCTTCCCCGGCGGGCACCAGACACATCACGCGACAAACTACCGGCGGGACCGATTGACCCCAACGAAGACGGCCCAAACTAGAGCACCCCCAAGCAATCCGCTTGGGGGTGCACCCTACCCGAGGCCCATTACGCACAAACTACATTCGTTCCTGCCGGGCGAACCAACTGCTCCGGTGAGCCCGTCGCGCTTTCGCTGACGTCGAAAAATGTGTCGTCCGTCAGTGTCACCGATCGAATCTCCAGGTGAGGGAAGCAAGTTCAGTGCCACATGGTACATTTGATGGTACATTTTGTTCAAGTCTTTACAGTTCAAGTTGTTGGGATTGGCATCATCAATCCGACGCCACTGTGACATGTTTACCGGCGGCATCATTCTGTTGAGATTGGGCATCACGTGCGCCCAAAAACTGGCGACAGTCGCTGTCCGTATCTTGTCCCACGCCAGGCGCTGCGCCCCCATTCAGCCTGCCGGCCTGCGGGCAGCGTTTGCTCAACCGCACAACACGCTACGCGATATCCGGAAGTGCCTCTTGTTCAGATGTGACGCGGGGATCCCGATCGGCTGGCACGGCAGAGCTGTCGCGCCAGCAGGCCGGGCCGGTGCCGCCCCCTGACACGACATCCCACATGCCAAAGCCCTATACCACGCCAGCCGGGTGATCCGGCTTGGAATCGGCCTGGGCCACCCCGGACTCCTGGCCGTCAGGCAGGTGCACGAGAGGCGGATAGCGTCGGCGGCCAGCCTGGGCCAGACTGGGGTTATCCGGCACCGCACAACTGGTTGTAGAGTAGGAATAATAGGTTTCGTTGATCGACACGTTGGCGATTACCGAACCGAGCAGGTTTGCTCCGACAGACTGGAGACGCTGGCACGCCAGCCGGATCGCGTTGCGATCGGACATACCCACCAGCGACGACAGCACGACCCCGTCGGCGGCATGCGCCCAGACCAGCGCATCGGCCGCCCCCAACGCAGGCGGCGAGTCGATCACGATATGATCATAGCTGCCAGCCGCCTCGCGCAACACGCGCCGCGCGGTGCGGGCGTTAAGCAGATTCCGCACCGAATCGCCGTTACCGCGCGTGATCAGCACGTCCAGCCCGGCAATGCCGCTGTGCGCGACGGCCCCCGACAGATCGCGCTGCTCAGCCAGCACGGTACGCAGGCTGGCCGGCGGATTGAGCTTCAGCAGCCGGCCGATCTGCGGCGCCTGCACGTCCCCGTCGATCAGCAGCACGCGCGAGCCGAGCCTCCGCAAGACTGATGGCCAGACTCACCGCCAGGCTCGTCTTGCCCTCGCCAGCCTGCGCGCTGGTCACCAGCAAAGATTTCGGGGCCTCACCCTCCGGGGTAATGCTGGCAAGCGTCTCACGAATAACGCGATAACTCTCCAGGAAGTGTTCCTTGGTGACCCGGCCGGATCGCAGCTCGGCCACGCTCGGCACCGCACCAAGGATACGCAGCCCCGTACCGCTTTCGACCTCCTCGATGTTACGCAGCCGCGGATCGAGCCGATCCTTCAGCAAACCGAGCCCCATCGCCGCCATCAGCGCTCCAGCCACCGCAGCAAGGCTGAGCTTTTTGCGTTTGTCCTTCCGGCCGTCCGGACGGATCTCCGGCGTGGCGGCGGCGCTGATTCGCGCCGGTCGCTGCCGTTCCATGTCCAGGCTGGTAAGCGCCTTGACCACCTCCACATAATCCTGCTTCGTTCGATCGCGGCGTTCACCGATGGCCTTGATCTCCGCCTCGGTCCTGCCCAGCGCCTGGCCCTTGGTATTCTGATCGTCGACGAGCTTCTGGAGCATGTCGCGGTGATACTCGGCGGCGGCCAGTGCGCATCTGCAACTGCAGCCGCAGGTCCTCCTGGTGCTCCTTGAATCTCCGCTGGACCTCCTTATCGGCATCGACGACGGCACGCTTGCGTTCACTGTTCAGGCGCAGTCTGAAGCTTGCTCGAGCTCCTGCTGGGCGTCCTTGATGATCTTGCTGCCGGCCGGAATGGTCGCCATCAGTCGGCTGAGACGGGCCTGCTCCTGCATCATCTCCCCTTTGACCCATCGCACCCCCGCGTCGTTCTCGATGAGCTGCTCGCGACTCTTGCGCAGCTCCTCCGGCAGGATGCTCGCATCACCAACGGACTGCAGCCGCTGCTGCAGCACGATAATATCACGCCGGGTGCGCTCCAGCTCCTGGCGGGTCTGAAGGGAAACCTGTTCTATATTCTTGCGCATTTCGGCAAACGTGGTTTCGTTGCTCGTACCATACTCGCCGGCCAGGGTCTCGATCTGATGCTCCTGCGTTTCAAGCTGCTTGAGCAGAGCCTTACGATGGGCTTCGAGCGTATCGCGGCGCATGCGACTCTGGCGGGCATCCTGGCCACCCGCCCGGGCCATGTACGCGTCGAGCACGGCGCTGCACAGCCGCAATGAGGAATCCGGATCCTCCTGCGTGACCTCCACCGTAAGCAGACTGCGTCGACTGAGGATTGGTTACCTTCAGGCACTTGCGCAGCAGGCCAACCGGCTCCGGCGCCTGGCACAGCTTCCAGATCCTGTACGTGCGGATCACGCAACGCTTCAGCCAGCACGGGCCGGCTGGCGATCAGCTCGGCCTGGGTATGCAGATAGCTGCCATACTCGGGCATTACCTGCGTGTCGCCGAGAATCGGCCGGATAACCGGCGTCACTTCGATCAGCGCCGTCGCAGTGTAGGTCGGATGGACTTTCAGCAGAACGCCGGCTACCCCCAAACCGCTGCACAACAGCCACACAAGCAGCACCAGCCGCCAGCGCCGACGGAGGGCGGCCTTCACCCAGGCCGTATCGATCGACGAAGCCGCCTCTCCCGCCGACGGCTCTATGGCCCCGGTCGGTTCGCCCAGCGGCATCGGTTCGTAAGGATTGATCGAATTCTGCGACATCTTGGCCCCCTGTAGGTCAGGCTCGTGGATAGCTGGCGATGGAATAAACGCGGCCGGCTGCCGCGCGGCCCTCTCCCCGGTGAAGTCGAGCCCCTGTCGCCTGGTCGGATCGATCAGGATCCGTCTCTTCCCAGACGAAAGATACACCCCTTGGCAGGAACGTCGCCCCACCACCTGTACTATATCTATAGGAGACGGGGATGCTGAACTCAAGAAACGGGCTCGGCTGCCATCGCAACCGCAGGGCGCCCCATGACGTTACGTCCCAATAGCGGGCAAGCGCATCACCCGCACGGCCACGGTCACCCGCCCAGGACACAGCGCGGGCACCGTCGTCTCGATTCGGCGCATCGGAGGCTCATCCCAAAAACCTGTAAGCACCGCCCCGTCCGAACACCCTGCCCATGCGGAAGACCTCCGCGATCCAGGCAGATCCACCTCCCCGCGATGCTGACACATGCGTCGGCCTTGAAAGGCCGGCCTTCGCCTGTGGCGGCAGACGTCAAAAAGACCTGCCGCGACAACACGCACGCTACAGCCTTGATGCACGCAAGATGCCCGTCGCCAGCACAATGGTGGTACTATAATAGGGCACACGTGGACCTGCATGACGTTTTTGTGGAACGGCAGCAAAGGGTCGCCGGTAAGCGGACAGCGCAGGTCGGCATGTGGTCGCCAGGTTGCGACCGCGGGGAGGCCCATCCAGGCAAGACTATGGCACTCCGTCTTGTCGGCCACGCCGGCTTGACAGAGACCGGAAGGATCCGGTATTTTATCGGACCTGTCGACGGGCATTTGTCAGGCCGGTCGGCAACACCGGTGCCGTGGAGTGGTTCGGCCCGGCCAGCTTGGATGCAAACCTGAGAATATTGCCTGCCGGGGGGCATAAAGCGGAGGTCGCCGTGACAGGGCAGAACTTCACGCGCACGATAGTGGTTGCCGTTACTGTCTTCGCCGCCGTCGCCGGCGTTCGGGCTGTTGATCTCAGCCGGCAACGTCCCCCAGCACAGAGCGACCTGTGGAACACAGCCGCCCGAACGGTGCGCGACGTCGCCGACAGCGTCTCCGCATGGCTGCGGAGTGCCAGCCGCTCTGGCACAACGACGGCTCCCGCGACAACGACAACGGCACGCACAACCAGTCGGCCGCAGGCACCGACTACCGAGACCACTATCATACCCGTAGCCAGCCAGATCGGCTCCGCGCAAGACGATCGGCGTAACAATGACGGTACCCTCGGGCACGCAGGTCATCGCCAGCACGACCAGCTGGCAGAATACGCCCTTTACCGCCCAAAGCGGAGCGTTCAGTCGCAGGAATTCGATGTGATCCCCCTCGCCGCGGCCACGGACGGGGTCATCGGCATATCAGCGGCGGCTGGCACCGGCTACAGCGACTTCGCGGTGCTCATACGATTCAACGACCAGAACACGATCGATGCCCGCAACGGCAGCACCTACGCCGCAGCCAGCACGCTCAACTACACCCCCGGTCAGGTCTATCACTTCCGCATCGTGGCAAACGTACCCGCCAAGACCTACAGCGCCTACGTCACACCCCACGGCAGCACAGAGCAGACACTCGCCACTGACTATGCCTTCCGCAGCGAGCAACTGGCCGTCACGAGCCTGGCCAGCTGGGGCCTGATAGCCGAAACCGGCGGCGAAACGGTCAGCAACTTCACCGTCACGCCGCAGGCCCTGCCCTTGAGCGTCGCCATCAGCGGCGGCGGCACGATCACCGCCGGCCAGTCGACGCCACTGGCCGCCTCCGCCACCGGCGGCACCAGCCCTTATACCTACAGCTGGATCCCGACCACCGGCCTGACCACCCCGACCGGCCCCAACCCGACCGCATCCCCGACGGTCACGACCACCTATACCCTCACTGTCACGGACAACGCCGGCCAGCATGCCACGGGCACCGCCGTCGTCACCGTCATCCCGACCATCGGCTCGGGCACGACCTGGTACGTCGACAAGGCCAACGGCAGCGATGCCAACCCGGGCACCGAGGCCTCGCCCTGGAAGACGTTGGCCAAGGCCGGCTCGTCGGTCTCGCCCGGTGATGTAGTGATTGTCAAAGCCGGCACCTACGGCGAGAACTTCCGGCCGACCAAATCCGGCACCAGTGCAGCGATCATCACGTTCCGGTCGGAAACGCCGCGCAGGCGCCAAGATCACCGGCGGCGTCGATCTGTCCGTCGCCGACTACGTCCGCCTCGACGGCTTCGACGTGACCAACACCGGCAGCGGCTTCGGCGTGGCCGTCCAGGGATACTACAGTACGGGCCACGGCCACGGCGTTCAGATCGCCAACAACTACATCCACGACGTCAACGATCACGCCATCTACGCCGCCAACGTCAACGACCTGCTGGTCGAAAACAATGAGATCTACAATAACTATCACGACGGCGTGATCGTTACCGGCGTCAACAAGAACAGCACCAACGTCATCATCCGCGGCAACGACATCCACCATAACGGCCAGGACGGCGTCCACCCCGAAGGCTTCAACTTTATCATCGAGAACAACCGCATCGGCGACCAGTACGAGACCGATCAGCACCAGGACGGCATCGAGGTGTACGGCCCCAACGATGGCCTGATCATCCGCAACAACCTCGTGTGGGATACCACCCAGAACATCTACCTGTCGGCGGAATGGAGTTACATCCGCAATGTCCAGGTTCTCGGCAACGTGGTCTGGAACCAGAACGTAGGCGGTGACGGCCACAAGGGCCTGATGCTCTGCCCCAGCAGCGCCGGCGATATCACCAACTTGCGGGTCGAAGGCAACACCCTCGGCTATAACGCCATCAACCTCATCACGGATGCCTACGCCGCTAAACCCGATTACTACATCAACGGCCTGACGCTGCGCAACAATATCTTTTACATGTGCACCGTTTCGATCAGCGTCCATAACCCCGCCGTGATCGACAACAACATCCATTACTTCCCCGGCAACTGGAACCTGATCTCCTACAACGGCGGCAATTACTCCAGCCTGGCCTCGCTCCGCGCAACGTATCCCGGCCTCATGCCCAACAGCATGGAGATCGACCCGCTGCTGGTCGACGGACCGGCCAGAGACTTTCACCTGATGCCCGCCAGCGCGGCGATCGACGCGGGCGTGGCCGTAGCGAACCTCACGACCGACCCGGACGGCAATGCCCGCCCCCTGGGCAGCGCATTCGACATCGGCGCCTATGAAAAGAGGTAGAGGGGTTCGTCAGCCACGATGGCGGCAGTCGTACCAGGCTTTTGTAATAACGACTGCATCCGCGGCAGCAAACACCCAGCCCAAGTCTGCTGCGGACGCCTGCGCTCTGAAACTCTCGCCTGCCCCGTACTCAACGAAGGGATGCCACCGCGAAAACATGAATAACAAGCCTTTTGCATCTTTTGTATTCTTCACCAGTGCCGGAAAAACCGAGATTCACGAAAGTCCGAAAAGACATCTGTAATACAAGAACCGAGCCGGACGCTTCTGGTTTACGATCTACAACAACTGCCGACGACGCCAGTTATGGATTGACATCCGAACCTTTCACAGCCCACTGCTTTTTCACTGCAGAAAACCTTGACTTTTTTGAAAAGCGGGGTAGTTTATCGGACCTAGTGGCCGACGATGAACTTCGCTGGCCGGCAGAACCTGTGCCGTCAGGCCTTACGCGGCGCAGTCAAGATATACGGCGATATGTGTGCTTCGCTGCCTACCGGGGGGTATTAAGCGGAGGTTGTAGTGACTAGTACTACGTGGAAGACAGGGGCCATCTTCGGCCTCGTCACAGTGGTCGCAGTGTACGCAGTTCCCGCAAGTGCTCTTACGAGCGGTCCTACCTGGCAGAGCCAATCCTTCTCCCCGAAGATAGACATCTTTGTAGCGCAGTTTGACGCCGTGGCCAACATGGCTGACATCGACGGTGTGGTCGCCCTGTCCGCGTCGCCAGCCGGTTCCTACAGCGATTGTGCGGTGCTTGTACGCTTCAACAGCAGCGGCACGATCGATGCCCGCGACGGCGGTACCTATACCGCCGACAGCAGCATCGCCTACGTGCCCGGCACGAGCTATCATTTTCTTTTGGTGGTGAACACGACGACTGGCATGTACAGCGTCTTCGTCACGCCCAAAGGCAGCGCGCGGCAGCCGCTGGCAGTGGGCTACGCGTTCCGTAGCGAGCAGGCCGGCGCAACGCGTCTGGCCAACCTTGCCGCCATCTCCGAAGTCGGCTCCTTCACCCTGAGCAACTTCACCGTAACCGGCGCATCCGCTGACGGAACAACGAGCACGACCAGTTGGCAGAACAGCTCTTTTGCCACGCAGAATGGCGCTGCCATGGCCCAGTTCGATGCCACGCCCAACACAGCGAACATGGACGGCGTGGTCGGGCTCTCGTCCGCCCCAGGCTCCAGCTACAGCAGCTTCGCCGCGATGGTGCGTTTCAACAGCAATGGCACAATCGACGCCCGTGACGGCAGTGCCTACGCCGCCACCGCGAACATTGCCTACACACCTGGCACAAGCTACCACTTCCGGCTGGCCATCAACGTCCCGGCCGGCATCTATAGCGCCTATGTGACCCCCAAGGGTGGGACGGAGCAGACACTGGCTGTCAACTGCACCTTCCGCACCGAGCAGGCCGGCGCCTCCAGCCTGGCCAACTGCGGCATTATCTCCGACGCCGGCAGCTTCACATTCAGCAACCTGACCGTTAACGGCAGCAGCAGCACGCCAGGCGAGACCAGCACGAGCAGCTGGGCCAACACCGCCTTCGCGGCCCAGAAGTCCGGCATGTCCGCCGAGTTCGATGCAACGCCGAATGCCGCCGACATGGACGGCGTGGTCGGTCTGTCGACGACAGCCGGTTCCAACTACGGCAGCTTCGCCGCAATGGTCCGGTTCAATGGCAGCGGTACCATCGATGCCCGCAACGGCGGCGCCTACGCAGCGGATACGAACATCAACTACACTGCCGGGACAAGCTATCACTTCCGCATCGTGGCCAACGTGCCCGCCGGCACTTACAGCGTCTACGTCACGCCCAAAGGCGGCAGCGAGCAGACGCTGGCGACCAACTACGCCTTCCGGACCGAGCAGGCCGGCACGACCAGCCTGGCCAACTACGGCATCATCTCCGAGTCGGGCACCTTCACCCTGGACAATTTCACCGTCAAGGCACAGGCCCTGCCGCTGATCGTCAGCGCCGGTGCCAGCCAGATGATCACCGCCGGCCAGTCCTGCACGCTGGCAGGCTCCGCCAGTGGCGGCACAAGCCCCTATACCTACAGCTGGAGTCCGACAACCGGCCTGTCCAGCGCGACTTCGGCCCGGCCGACCGCTTCCCCCAAGACGACGACCACCTACACGCTGACCGTCAAGGACGCGGCCGGGGCCAGCGCTTCGGCGAAGGCGACGGTCACGGTCAACGCCGTCTCTTCCGGCCCGACCTATTACGTCAGCACCAGCGGCAATGACAACAACGCCGGCACCGCCTCCGCACCATGGCGGACCCTGTCGAAGGCAGCATCGTCAGCCGGCGCCGGCACAACGGTGATCGTCCAGTCCGGCACGTACGGCGAGACGTTGACTCCCCGGGTTTCGGGAAGCACCAACTCGCCTGTCACGTTCAAGTCGGCCACGCCGCAGGGCGCGAAGATCACCCGTGGCGTCGATCTGTCGTCAGCCGACTACGTGCGGATCCAGGACTTCGACATCAGCAACAGCACCTCGGACACGCCCGGCGTTCGCATCCAGAGCTTCTACACCGCCAGCATCCGCCGCGGCCAGCAGATCGTCGGCAACTACATCCACGGCAGCGTGGGCCCCAACTTCGGCCACGGCATCGACATGTACGGCGTGCAGGACACCCTCATCGAAAACAACGAGATCACCGGCAACGGCAATGATGGCATCCACTTCTCCGGCACCTACTCCAAGACCAACATTATCAACATCACGATCCGGGGTAATTACATCCATCTCAACGGCCAGGATGGTATTCATCCCGAAGGCCAGCAGATCCTCATCGAGAACAACCGCATCGGTGACCAGTGGCGAACGCCCAATCACGACGACGGCCTGGAAGTCTACGGACCGATCGACGGCCTGATCATCCGTAACAACCTGATCTGGGATACCACCCAGAACGTCTACATCTCGGCGGAGGTTAGTTACATCCGCAACGTGCAGATCCTCGGCAACGTGATCTGGAACACGAATGTCACCGGCGACGGGCACAAGGGACTGATGATCTGCCCGAGCAGCGCCGGCGACATCACCAACCTGCGGGTCGAGGGCAATACACTGGCGTATAACGCAATCAACCTGATCACCGATGCGTACGCAGCCAGCTCCAACTACTACATCTCCGGGTTCACCTTCCGCAACAACATCTTCTATGCGTCGAGCCCGACGATCAGCATCCACAACAGCGCCAACATCGCTAACAACGTGGTCTACACCTCCAGCGGCGGCTTCGACCTGTCATATAACGGATCGTGGTACTCCAGTCCGTCGCAGCTGAGTTCGCAGGGCTGGCTCAGCTTCGATCTGCGCTTCGTCAATGCCGGGGCCCGCGACTTCCATCTCCAGTCCGGCAGCCCGTGCATCGACAGGGGAGTGACGATTTCTGGCCTGACGAGCGACCCGGACGGCAACCCCAGACCGATGGGCAGCGCCTTCGACATCGGCGCCTACGAGAAACAATGATCGAACAGGCGAGGCATACTGTCATAATTTAAGTCTTTGTGTCTCGGTCTGTAAGGAGCCTTACCATGGTCCCGGCCGCGAGCTCCTGAGGCTTGCCGGCCGGGACCATCTTTCTATATCAATAGTGGCATTTCTATTTCTTACCATACGTGTCACCATCACAGTAAATTCCTATATCCCTTCGCTTGACATCATAAATCGCATCGCTATCTTATGGGACCATACGGCCGGCCGAGTGGTTCGCCGGCTGACAGAACCCGTGCTGCGAATCTGAACCGGCACGGCCGAAAATCACGGCGATGTGTGGAGCTCGCCGCCTGCCAGGGGCTCTCAAATGACCGACGACACGTCCAGGTCGAGCAGCCCGAAAATGACCGCTCTGGTCGACATAGGTTTCTGAATTGACGCCGTGATGAATCTGGGAGATTGGCGTCGCTGCAGGCTTGTTGAACTGACGATGTAACTGCTGTTGCAATGCAGGGAGATGTACAATGTGTAAGTCGTCTGCTAGGACAGTGCGTATTCTGGCTGGCCTGAGTCTGGTTTGTCTGTGGCTCGGACTGGCCGGATGCGACGAATTGCAGAACGGCCTCGACATGATTGTTCCGTCCGCACCGGGAGATTCCGCGACCGCCCCCGGTCAATCAGCGACCGACCAGTCGCCAATCGCCAACGCCGTCGAAAACGCAGGCACCCCCGCAGCCGCGCCGGCGCCGTCCGGTCCCGTCTGGTACGTCGACCAGGCCAACGGCAGTGACTCCAACGAGGGCACGGCCGACGCCCCGTGGCAGACCCTCGACAAGGCTGGCTCCGTCGCCGTGCCGGGCGATACCGTGATCGTCAAGGCGGGCACCTATAACACCACGTTCAGCCCGAGTGTCTCCGGCACCGCGGACGCCCCGATCACCTTCGAGTCCGAAGCGCCCTATGCGGCCAAGATCACCGGCGGCGTGGACCTCTCGTCAGCCGACTACGTGACGATCCAGAACTTCGATATCAGCAACAACCGGTCCGATACCCCCGGCATCCGCATCCAGGACTTCTACGCCTCCAACATCCGCCGCGGCCAGCAGATCGTCGGCAACTACATCCACGACAGCCAGGGCCCGAACTTCGGCCACGGCATCGATATGTACGGCGTCTGCGACACGCTGATCGAGAACAACGAGATCACCGACAACGGCAACGACGGCATCCACTTCTCCGGCAGCTACTCCAAAACCAACATCGTCAACATCACCATCCGCAGCAATTACATCCACACCAACGGCCAGGACGGCATCCACCCCGAGGGCCAGCAGATCCTCATCGAAGGCAACCGCATCGGCGACCAGTGGCAGACGCCCAATCACGACGATGGCCTGGAAGTCTATGGACCGATCGACGGCCTGATCATCCGCAACAACCTGATCTGGGACACCACGCAGAACATCTACCTGTCCGCCGAAGTCAGCTATATCCGCAATGTTCAGGTCCTCGGCAACGTGATCTGGAACAGGAACGTCACCGGCGACGGCCACAAGGGTCTGATGATCTGCCCCAGCAGCGGCGGCGATATCACGAACCTGCGGGTCGAGGGCAACACGCTCGGCTATAACGGCCTGAACCTGATCACGGACGCATACGCAGCCAGCTCCAGCTACTACATCTCCGGGCTCACCTTCCGCAACAATATCTTCTACGCATCGAGCCCGACGATCAGCGTTCACAACCCCGCCACCATCGACAACAACGTCGTCTACACGGCCGGCGGCGGCTTCAGCGTATCCTATAACGGCACGAATTGTTCGAGTCCGTCGCAGCTCAGCTCGCAGAACTGGCTGACATTCGACCCGAAGTTCGTCAACCCGGACGGGCGCGACTTCCACCTTCAGGCCTCCAGCCCCTGCATCGACGCCGGCGTATCGATCGACGGCCTGACCACCGATCCGGACGGAAATGCAAGACCGCAGGGCGCCGCCTTTGACATCGGCGCCTACGAACGGCAGTAAGGTTCAGGGCGGGAAAAGGAGAGCCCGGCTGACGAGTAAGTTCTTCTCATCAGCCGGGCCATTTATTGCGCAAGATAGGGCGACTTTCATCCCGACGGCTTGCCAGTCGCACGCTGGATCGCTGCAAGCATCTTCGGCGCCACCGCCTCCCAGGTGTAATTGTACGCGCGATCTGGCGGCCTGCCGTTCCCATTGTCATCATCCTGTCCGGATCGTGCGCCAGACCTGTCAGCACTTCAGTCAGCGCCGCCGCATCCGGCTGATCGAGATGAACCGACATCTCCGCCGGAAAGATCTCCTCCCGTCCCTGGCCGCGCAGCATCACCACCGGCAGCCCATACAGCGCCGCTTCCATATACACCAGGCCCGTACTCTCCCAATACGACGGCATGCAGAAGACCGTCGCCGAACGCAGGATCTCTTCGAGTCTCCGGCGATCGGCAGGCACATTCTTGCGGAGATAACCCGCCACTTCGATGCCCGGTCCGCGAACCTCCGGACTGCACCCGACAATCGTCAGCCTGGCGTCGGGAATCACCCGCTGAACCCGCCGGAAGGCCTCGACCAGCAGCGGCCCGCCCTTACGCTTCCAGTCGATGCCGACAAAGAGAATGTGACAGCGGTCCCAACTCCTGTCGATCGGGCCGGGATCAGTTGCACCGGCAGCCGGCGGCTGTATGCAGATCTTGTGGTCAGGGACTCCCTGCTTGCGCAGGCCCTCGGCGCACCACGACGAATTGGTGAACACGATCGCGCACCTGGCCAGATATTCCCGCTCGCCAGCCATCGCCTCGGCAAGGGCCTTCTTCGAGTGATTCGCAAAACCGTACTGCGGCGCGAAGTCCGGCAGGTTTGCAGCCGTCTCAGCCGTGATCTCGACGTGTGCAGCCAGCCGCACGGGCGGCAAGGGCATGGCCCCGATTCCGCTGATCTGCAGGACGACGTCATGCTCCGGCATCTGACGCTGGACGGCATGGAAGCGTCGCGAGACGATCGCCATATTCCGCGGGTAATATCGCCAGAGGGGATTGAAGCGCTTCCTGCGATCGCGCAACGACCGGCGGACATCGAGCAACCCGCGGAACAGGTCCGCAGTGTCCAACAGGAGGCTGTTAGCCGTACCAACCAGCACGCCCATCGACCGCATTCTGCGCAAAGCAGTGATACGGCACGCCCGAATAGGTCGACGGCAAATCGGGATTGCCCAGGGCGGTCCCGAGGATTCTTGGTCTGGCTAAGGATTCCACGTTCATGTCACAGTCCGTCGCTGGCCATGCCGAATGCCCGGCCCATGGACCGACAGGATAAGGCGCTCGCTCGCCCCACGAGCCCCGGCCCGCAAACGCCGCCGCAACGGCGCCGGCCGCAACGCCGCAAAGGTGCTCAGCGAACCGGCCAGCCCGATCGTGATGTAGAACATGGTGATCATAATCTTGAAAGGCGAAGCCGTCGCGAATGCAAGCATCATCCCGATCAGCATGGCCCCCAGTGCCCAGATGTACGATCGCAGCCACGCGTCGGCCGTCCGGCGATACGTTCGGATGATCATGTACATCGCTATCACCAGCACCGCCATGTATGAGAAAAGCCCGGGCAGACCAAACGCCGCGGCGCGGGCGACATAGTCGTTGCAGCCATCGGTGGCACGCTCATCGATGAGCACGCCCCATCCCGGATCCTTGAAACCGTAGCCGACCAGCCAGTAGTTCGGCAGATCGTCAATAGCCCGCCGGATTAGCTGCGACCGATACCAGGCGTTGCCGGCGTCCATGGCGACCCGGTCCGCCAGCACGTCGTAAAAGTGCCGGTGGCTGATCATTTCGACCACCAGGCAGCCGGTTATCCCTATGATGAGGAGCGGCTTGACGAACTGCCTGTGACGCTCAAGCCACAGGCAGCCCGCAATCACGATCAGCATCATGTACGGCCCGCTCGACAGCGTCGCCGCAAGACCGATCAAAGCCACCCCGCACAGGATGAAACTGAAAGTCCGCCACGGCGGCCGTTCGTGCCGTAACAGCCGAAGCAGCGGAACGGCGCTGGCGAACAGCATGCCGAACATGATCGGCGATACCCATGGCCCGCCTGCACGGTTGAAACCGTGGCGCAGCTCATGCACCCAGTCGTGCGGCGTATGCGTCGAGTAATTCGCCAAGGTGATGTACGGGTTCCAACCCGTAGCAGACTCGTACACCGACAGCGCCGCCAGCGGCACCAGGACAATCCCCACCACCTTGATCATCCGGATGAGACTGGCGCGATCCGTGATGAGCATGCGGACGACCAGGTAGACGCACAGCGTGTCCATCATGTCGCCCATGCGGTTTTTCAGTGCTGTAGCAACCGGCGTGCTGAAACACAACGTCATCGTGCAGATGACAGTCATCACGACCATCGCCGTATCCAGCGCGTTCCAGTGGAACCGTCGCCAGATGCTGGGCGTCGCCATGCACAGGATCAGCAGCAGCACGATCATGATCCGATGCGGATTGACCTCCGCCGTCCCCACGTAGAAGCGCATGAAATCCGGATACACCAGCGAGATGATGAGGAACAGCAGCAACCCGCGGCGCGGCCCGAGTGCAAGCACGCCGATCACGCCGACGACCGCCACCAATATCGTCAGCCATTCCATACGTCCCCGCCCCCTGTTCCGCCGGGCACGGGCAACGCGTCCGAACCGGCTGGCGCATTTCCTGCAAGACTCTTGATCACCCGCGCCGGGTTGCCGCCGACAACCGAGCAGGGAGGCACATTGCGGGTAACAACGCTGTTGGCCCCGACGATGGAATCGTGCCCGATCGTCACGCCCTTGAGAATAACGGCATTCTGGCCCAGCCAGCAGTTGTCCTCGATCGTAACCGGACACGTGACGAACCGGCCGTTCTTCGTCGCCGGCAAGCCGCCCGGCTCGACGATGTGATCGGAATCGGTAATCAGCACGTTCGAAGCGATCAGGACGTTCCGGCCGATTCGCACCGACCGTGCGGCATTACACTGAAACCGGAACTGAATTACGCACCCGTCACCGATGACGATCTTGGGCCGCTGGCCGGTCCAGGGCTGCAGGTCGGCCAGGACGTACTGCGACAGGATTGTCACGCGCGACCCGATCGCCACGGCGTCAGGATTGTTGACCAGCAGGCCCCGACGCATGATCGTGCGCGGTCCGAGGCGGTACAGCCGCCATCCCCACCACAAGCGCGTCAGAACGATCTCCCGGATCTGTCGGAGATGAACACGCAGGCTGCGTCGACGGACCGTCGGTGTCCAGGCAGGCATGGAAGCCCGCGAGGGGCTATGTGCGTCCAACGTCATGGCTCTCCCCTCCGTTCGTCAGGGCGGGTGTGACGGCACTGGCCGTCGGTGCTCCGCCAGCCGGAGTCGACTCATAGCCCAGTTGCCGGGCCAGCACGTCCGGCGCCGCGTAACGCTGCGTGGCCGGCCCCCAGCCCCGTACGTCCCGCCACAGGTTCCGCAGCCGCTTCTTGTACAGCGGCCAGCCCCACTTGGTCAGCGGAACGATCAGCGTATGCACCGGTAGAGCCGACCGCCATTTGCTCTGCATGTATTGATACGCACGGATGTAATGCCGGTCCGGCTGGGGGCTGCGCCGGGCGTTGTGCACAACGGGCCCCATAAACGCCAGCGACTGCAACGATGCCTCTCGCGCCTGCAGAATGATATCCGTCCCGTACAAATGATAGCCCGGCAACCGGCTGTCGAAGCGCAGTCCCGTCCTGGTCTTTACCACGATGAGTCAGCTCGTCGATACTGATCACCTCACTGAGTTCCTGCTTGTGACCGATGTACTCCATGTTGGCCGCCGTGCACCAGACCCGTCCCACACTGGCGCCAGCCTCGGTCAGCCCGAAAACACCCAGCACGCCCCAGGGCCTCTCTGCCGCCTCGAGGTCATTGATCGTCGCCATCAATTTCAACTCCCAACCCCTCGGGATGTACACATCCTGGTGCACGAACGCGACGTACGGCGTCTCCACGCGTGCCAGCGCCGTGTTGTAAGCCAGTCCAGCCGTCACATGACCTCGCTCCGTAATAAGCCGCACCTTCGACTCCGCCAACAGTGGCGACCGCAGCAGGTTGCTGTGCAAACAGGCCTCGTCGTTGACGGCTGCCACGACAGTCAGCAGCTCGGACATCCTTCCAGACAGATCCCTATCGGCAGCGCGAATCACGGCATCAATCCTCCCTGTCGGCGCCCGTAGCCATCGCCGGACGCAAAGCGGAGTAGATGTGTTCACAAAATACGGTCCACAGGTCATACAGCCGGCTGCGCCCGCCCGGAAGCACGGCAAGGCACCCGAGGTAAAGGCATGCATACACCGGCAGGCCAATCGCGATCTGAACAAGCAGCGGCCACGCACCCGTACGAGCCACGAAAGCCACAAACACCAGCGCCGCCATGACCGACGCGACCGCCGGCTGCCAGACGACGCCAAGGATATCCGCAAACGTCACAGGCGAACCGGCACAGCACAGGATGACCGTCGGCGGAAACAGGATGATCGCCGACAGACTCATCGCGATCGCCGCCCCATGAATACCCCAATGAATGGCGATCAGCAGCGCCGCCAGCGTAAGAACCAGTTCCGCCACCGAGCAGATCAGCAACCGATTCGTCCGAGCGAGAGACACACACAGCCACAAAGGAGCCGCTCCAACGGTTGCCAGCCACGCCGCCGGGGCAAGCAGCCGGAACACCGGCACCGCCGCCGTCCACTGCGGACCGAGCAGCGTCAGCACGAGCGGCTTCGCCAGGCTGAACGCCGCCCCAACCAGCGGCATACCCACCAGCACCAGCAACCCCAGTGCCCGCAAAAAGAACCGCCGATACCGAACCGCGTCATTCTGAAGACGCCCCAGCGCCGAAAGCACCACACCCGCCAGCGGCCCGTTCAGCTGGTTGATCGGCAGCAGCACCAGCCCGTACGCCTTCGAATAAAGACCCAACGCCGTCGCCCCGATTGCCCGCCCGATCACAAACGTCGCCGTGTTACGCCCCAGATAGCCGACAATATTCGACCCGGTCAGAAACGCCCCGAATCGCACCAACGGCGCGATATGCGTTCTTCGCCAGACAAACGACGGCACCCAGCCGGAAAACCCCCAGGCCAGCACGACCACGGTCAGCCCGGTTGCCAGCGACATCGCCACCAGCGCCCAGTACTTGGCCCCGTACCAGGCCAGCACGATCGCCGCCGCCGCCCCCACCGCCAGCGACACCAGCTGGATGCACGCCATCACGCCGAACCGCATCTGTCGTTCCAGAAGCGCGTAATGCTGCGACGACAGCGCCCCCAGGATAAACGCCGGAGCCAGCGCCATCGCCACGGCCGTAAGCTTCGGCTCATTGTAGAACGCCGCGATCAGCGGCGCCGAGGCGACCAGTACGGTCGCCATCGCCATGCTCGTCAACAGGTTGATCCAGAACAGCACGCTGACCTGCTCGTGCGTGATCTGGTCCCGCTGCACGGTCGCCCGCGCAAACCCGAAATCGTTCAAAATGCCGATCAGGCCCGACACCGCGATGACCATCGCAAAGAGGCCGAAATCCGACGGCGTCAGAAGCCGGCCCAGAACAGCCGTCGTGCCCGTCTGGATGACAAACCGCACGGCATGACTGCTCAGCGTGATCGCCCCGCCTTGCACCGATCGGCCGCGCAGATCGGCAACCAGATGATCCGTGGCAAACAAGCGATCCCGCCGCGCCGTCGGACGGACATCGGAGAATTCACGTTGTGCGTCCATGGCTGCCGACTCGGTGGTCAATAGGGCGCTCCTTGATCGGCCGCGGTCTTGCCCGGGTGCCATTGCCGCCGCGTCCTGGCGCCGCGTTGCAGCGCGTTCGGTGCATCACGATCGGCTGCCGGTTCCGCCAGCGCCTCCAGCACTGTTTGCCCCTTCGCCGCCCAGGTCTCGCGTCGCACACGTTCGCGCAACAGCCTCGGGTCCGGCGGATCGGCTAATACCTCGCGGATATGCTGAGCAAACTGCCGGCTGTCCTTCGCCACCCGGACGAACCCCTCGTATCGCTGCAACTCCTCAAACGGCGTACTGACAACCGGCCGACCAACCGCCAGGTATTCCTTCAGCTTCACAGGATTGCACGCCCGGATCCAGTCGCTGCTGTTCCACGGCATGATCAGCACATCGCACGCCGCCATGTATTCCGCCACCCGCTCATAAGGCTGCCGACCGGCCATCGTCACGTTCGACTCCAGACACCACCCGTCGGGCAGCGAGCACGCCCCAACCAGTACGAAGTGCACGTCAGGCAGCGCACGCACCACTTCGTTAAACAGCACGGGATCAAACGTATGTGCATCGATACCGCCGACAAACCCCACACGCGGCCGACCGATCCTTGCCGGATCGTCACCAGCGGCCGCCGACTCGATCGCCGTCCGACCACGCATGCCAGCCGTGGCGAATCTCTCGAAATCGACCCCATGGTCAACCAGAACCGCCCGGCGGCAGTCATCGCGTTCCTGCTGATACACATACGAGGAACAGAACAGCGTCGCATCCGCCCGCAGCTTCATGAACTCGTCCAGCCCGCGGATCTCATCCGCATCGACACCCGGATACGTCTCGTACCGATCCGTCCGTTGATAAATCAGCTTCGCCGGACGCACTCGCTGACGATCCTTGCCGCCGTCGGGCATGCCACCCAGATCAGCGGCCTGTGAATCCCCAGCCTCCGCATCGCCCACCGGATCTGCGGCACCATCAGCTGCCGCGAAATCAGCATCCCCATCCGGCCCGGCGGCACCACCGGACTGAACACGCTGAAGTTCTCCTGTACCGTCACCAGCCCCCGACTCAGACTCTTGAGTTTCCGGCTCACGCGCCGCAGAAACATGCGTCCTTCGCCAAGTCGCGGCGTTCGCACGCCGATCGAGTTGACATACAGCACGGGCACATGCTGCGACAGCTGCCGCATCATCTGCATGTCGTAATGGCCGCGGTTGTGGTACCACCAGTCCGAGTCGCCGAAGCACACCGCCCCATCAAAAGCCAACTCCATCGGCCTGGCCGCGATCTCATCTTCCGAAAATCGCGCACCGCCGCCGCCCTCCACAACGGGCTCATGTCCGCAACGCTTTCCAGCGTGTCCGCGCGTAATGTTTTGCAGCATGATCCTGGTCACGGTCCCCTCACCCCGCTTTCCGACTTGCGTCCCCCAGCCACGTATGCAGGATCCACCCCAGATGATACGGCCGGCTCTCGTAATCAATCGTCCTCGGCTCAAACATTCCGTTCAGCCAGTACAGCCGCAGATCCGGATGAACCCGCGAAGCCGCCGCACGAATCTGCCGCGTGATCTTGCTCGGCCCCGTCCGGGCGACCTTCCGCCAGATCACCGCCTGCCCGTCATCGATCAGGCACCGCCCGACCTCCGCCGCCCGGATCATCCAGTCCAACCCCAACCGGATCGCCTCGCTGTAGTCCCCGCCGCCGGCATCCATCAGGTCCAGCAGCGCCATCGGCGCCATCGCATCCTGATGAACCGAATACACCGGGTATTCCTCGATCACCTTGCCGTTGCGGCAGTCATAGTGCCACCACCACTGCCCCGCATTTCCCTGCAGCGCGCAGATCTGATCGGCGCAGCGCCGACCGGCCGCCAAGGCGTCTTCATCCCCTGTTGCACGCGCATACCTCGCCAGCGCCTGGATCGGGTAAACCTGGTCGGCAAAGCAACCGACATGCCGCCTGGGCCACGGCGCCGACCGTCCATTCGTCCAGTGACCGAAAATGCCAGACACGCCAGACGCGCCCAGCAGCCGCCGATACGCCTGTCCGATCTCACGATCCACAGCGATATACGACCGGCAGGCCGTCAGCGCCGCCAGCACCCACGCCGCCTCCACCGTATAAGCATCACACGCGGCCCCCTGGCGAACCTGCAGAAGTTTGATGACCTGCGCCAGCTCCGGATGATTCACCGCCGCCGCCGCCCACATCGTCAGCGCCATGTCCCCCAGGTTGCTGTCCGGCGCAAGTCTGTCGATCAGCCGACCGGCAAACTCCCTCGCACTGCTGCCCCCGAAGATGGCCCGCTGCGCCTGTTCGTCCAGATGCCGCGCACCCAGCACGACGATCGCCCCGTAGCGCAGACTCACGCCGCTCAGACCAAGTCGTCCGTCACGCTGCATCTTTCGAGTGAAAGCGAACTGGCCCGTGCTCCGATCGAACATCAGCGGCAATCCGCGCTCGGCAAGCGCCACCATTCTGGCGATGACCTGCTCGATGTTCCGATCGCCGGCGCTGACCCGCGCGATGCGTTCGCCGGTTTGCGATATCGCATCCTTCTGCTGTGCTGCTACGCCGACTGCTCGCTGTGGATCGGGCATATGCGTCCCCTCGGCCGTCCATGGATGCGGGCCTGCATGAGCCATGCTTCGATGTCCCCCGGGCTATCTATCTGTGCGCCGTCCTGAGCCGGCACCGAGCGATACACCGTCTCGCATCCGCGAACGATGTGCCGCCGGAGCCCCGCCGGCTGGCGCTCGTAAGGCCCGGCGGCGCTGACCTCGACACCTCCCAGGCCCTGCTTGAAATGATAGACACCCGGATTGCCCTCGGGATCAATTCCCCCCAGATCGTACCAGCGACAGTCCCGCTGGCGAGCCAGTTGAATCGTACGCCACTGTAGAAGATATGAAGACTTGTCCTGAATCCCCCGTTCGTCCGTCGCCCCGAGCAGATACACGCACGTATCGCCCAGAACGCTCGCGACGTGCCCGGCCACCGCGCGACCTTCGTCCAGCGCAATGCTGACAACGAACGCCTCCGGCTCAGCCAGATCCTCCTGCACCGCCGCGTAGAAATCCGCGTGCAGATCGACGGCAAAGCCCTTCCGATCAAGCAATTGCCGATAGAGCATCCCAAACGTTTCGAACAGTTCGCTGCCCGTCCCCGTGAGGACCTGCAGATTGTTCCGCTCCGCTCGATTCAGGCAGTTCCGCCATTTTTGCGCAGGTTTTTGCGGATCGTCGCCTCAGGCCCCGCGATATCGACCATCAGCGTTCGGTAGCCCGGCCAGTGCTGCGCCACCCCGAATCCCGCATCCTCAAACACCTGCGATTGTGCCGCATTCCAATCCGATGAACCTGGCGCCGCCAATATCCGCAGCGTCAGCCCGCGCTGATGCACGTATTCATCCACCAGCGCCGCCAGGCACTGCCGCAATCGCTCCGCGTCGCTGTCTTGTTCTCGACGCACCAGAGGCCCGCCGGTGACATACGCGATACCCGCTGACATCAGCGGCAACCGCTTGATCCGCACATCCGCCAGCCCGATGACTCCCCCGCCCGCGCGGATCGCCACGTGCTCGCTGAGAGCCCCCAGCCGTCCGGCACACGCCGTGCCAAACTCCCACACCTGCCGATAATTGTAATCGTCGAACGCCCGCGCCGACTGCTGCCAGCACTCGCGCCCTACCTGTTCGATCGTCGGCTTCATGCCAGAGACGGCTCCTTTCTCGTGCCCGGCCGAAGCATCGACCGGCACCACCGCACCAGGCGCCGCCACGTCGCCAGCCATGTATACCCCCCCGCGCACGTCAGCAGAAACTCAACCCGCCACACATCAGGCGTCATGGAAAATCGCCCGATCGCCCCGGCCTGCCCCAGCAGATGCACCCTCGGCTCCAGCGTATACACACGTCTGTAACCATGACTCCGCGCCGTTGCCAGCACCTGCTCACTGCACGAACCGTACGGCAGCGCCAGGTCCTCGATCGCCGTGCCCAGATGCTTCTCCAGCGACGCCTTCGACGCCGCACACTCCCGGCAGACCGATTCCGGCGCCGATGATGCCAGCGGTGCATGCGTCATCGTGTGCGACCCGATCCGGCACAGGCCGCCGGCCACCGCCTCGCGAAGCTGAACCGCTGTCATCGTCATCTCGCCGGCGTCCGGATGGCCCGGCGGCATCGCCCAGCGCGGCTTGCAGCCCAGGTCGCCAGCCACCGCGAATATCGTCACCGGCACGCCCAGTCGCCGCGTCGCCGGCAGGGCGTTCGTCAGCAGGTTGCCAAAGGCGTCGTCAAAGGTCACGCATGCCGAGGGCAGCCACCGCCGCCGTTGCAGCCGGCCCGCGGGCAACGCCGCCACGTCCGCCGCGCGGCTGGCAATCCTTGCCATCTGCCACGCAAAGGCCTCCCGCTGATCGGCAGTCACCCCGTGATAGCACAGTACCACCGCCCGGTGGGCAGCATTTCGCCGCGCGCAGACAACCATCCGCAGCAGACACCACAACCCGGCCGCGACCAGATAAACCACACGCACGGCCAGGCCATGCTTGCCGTAGACGCTCATCATGTCCGAAGAGTCATGCATCGCCCGCTTCATATCCTTGAACGAATCCAGATCGACCATAGCGGCCGGCGCGGCAGCGGCAGGCTTCGGCGCGACGCGAGAAAACCAGATGCGGTAATACAGCAGGTGCAACACCCGTGAGAACGCGCTCAGCAGCCGCGTCTTGATTACCGATCCCCGTCGATCAGCCGCAATCAGCATCGCCCCGACAGGCAGTTCCTCGGCACCCATGCGGCATTTATAGGGATAATGCCCCGCGCCGCCCTCGATGCTGCCAAGCCCCTCATCGATCGCCTTCTCGATCAGGTACGCCATCGATACCCGGCCAAGACTCAGTCGCTCCCACGCCTCGCCCACCTCCCGCGCCGGCAGCCGCCAGTAAAGCGTTCCATCGAAGACAAACGCATACTCGCAGGCAACCACCCTGTTGCCGGCCTGCACCCGCAGCAGCCACACACGCCGCTGCTGCGCCATCAGGCCCGCCAGCTCCCGATTGAACGACTCCGCGCGCGGCATGTCACCGAAATGCCCCAGCATGTTCTGCGCCGACCACTGCCGCTGATGCAGAGCCAGGAACTCCTCAAACGTCGCCATCACGTGCGCCGGGTCCTCGATGAGCTCGACGACCGGCTCGCACTGCTTCTCGAGCGTCCGCCGCTCGCGCCGCACCATGCCCCGCTGACTCTTGCCCAGGCTCGCCAGATAGGCCTCATAAGTCTCCGGCAGGCGGAAGATCGTATGCACGGTCATATCCCGATCCTGCACCAGCCTGGCAAACGAACGGCTTGCGTCGCACCCGGCCCGGATCTGCTCGCGATGCGGCCGATCGCCCGATAGCGGCCCCAGCCACAGCGCATCGCACTTCTGATCTCGCAGGAAATAAGAGAGGGTTCGGGCATAAACCGCCGCTGCCTGTTCTGCCAGCACGGGCGGGTTCAGCACAACCGTCGTTGAATCCGACCCCAAAAGCTTGGCCAGGCGGATACACACCGGCCCCAGCCACAACCGGTCGATCACAAGCGGCATTAGCCCCACGAGCTGATCGCCTCGCCGAAACAGCAGAACACGCAGCTGCCTGCCGCGTCCGTAGCATCGCCACCATGCGCGGCACCAGTCATAGGTGAAATAGATATCACCGCCGGCCTGGCCGACGAAGGCGTCCCAGGCCTCCCGCATCGCCGCCAGCGCTGACAGGTCCGTCTCCACCCGGCACGTCAGCTCCGCAGCTTCGCCGCGTTTCTCGGATACCAGCCTGCCCTTGCCCTGCGTAAGTTCCATAACAGTATCTGTTCCCGCGACAACCGGCCTTCATCCGCTGCCTTGGCCCCTTGCCTGCGCATCGTCGTTCACGATCGCCGCCTCGATATCCCCACCCCGACTGACAGGTTCCAGCCATTCCGTCCGCCAGAAGAAATAGCACGAACGGTCGCAACCCCTGGTATCGGGATGCCCCGAGCCGTCGCAGAACACCCCCTCCAAAAGGACGATATTCGTGGTTTTCCGCATCCGCCACTGCGCCTCGTCGAAGAAATGCTCCACCCGCCTGGCAACCCTCACCTGCTTCCCGCACCAATCAGACATCGCCTCGATAAACGGACAGCCCCGAAGACGCTGCGTACTATCGAGGGTCCGGGCGATCTCGTCGCGGGACCGCACCCGCACCCAGTCCCCCGCCTGAATATCCCTGATCGCCCAGGCCCGAGACCCCTTCGTCACAGCCGGCACGGGCACATGGTCAGCCGCCGCCTTTGCCCCCGCCAGATGCACCAGCTGCCGCATCCGCGTCCGCAAGGCTGCTTTCCGGCGAATCTGTTTCCACACCCGGCGACGCCACGAACGCAAGGTTTCCCTGCCGACCGCCCGGCTGCCCATCAGCTGGCAACCCCCATAGTCTCCACCAGACCCAACGCTCATGATCGAGCTCCCTCCTCCCTTCGCTGCAGCCGGCACCGGCGACGGACGCAACTGCGCGCATCGACCGCCGTACCGCCGGTGATGGCATACGGGCAAAGAGGGGAGTTGCGCCTGCAACCGCCCACCGTAATCTTCCCATCGCCCACCAGGCGGAAGTGAGTTCGCCACAGTGTGTGCGCCAGCCACGCCAGCCGCACGTGACGGCAAGACTGCGGCCAGCGCCGAGAACCCCTTCGCAGCAGGAGCCAATCTATCAGTCCCCGTCGGTAGGCCCCGTACCACAGCCTGGCGATCTGCAGGGCCAGCCAGAAATGCGGGCGCACCAGCCTGCCTTGCCGCAGCGCGATCATCGACCGCTCACACGCCAGATGCGCCCCCAGACGCTTCTTGTACTCGAACGGCCCACGCCCATCGTCCATCATCCGCACGCCCTGGCGGATCGCCTCCTGAATCATATGGCAGTGCAGCATCCGGCCGATGCTGTAGGTCCGCCACTGGTCGTCGTCGCAATAGCCGCGAATCAGCGGGTAGACGCGCGGCCCGAATCGGCACCCGTACTCGACGCCACGGATCTGCCCGTCGATCTTCAGAGTGATAAGGATTAACCGTCCCGCGCACCGCATTCGCTCGATGATGTCCCGGTGAAAGCTCTCCAGCCCCCGCATCTCGCAAAACTGACCCGGTTCCCCCTTGGCAGTCCATAAATCCTGGTGCAGGCGGACAAGGGCATCCACCGCCTGCTGCACCTCACCCGACGTCTGCACGGTATCGACCTGGACATCATGCGAAGCGCACAGGTTGCGTTCGCACCGCACAATGTTGCGTCGTTCGCTGGCCCGCAGGCTCGCAAGATACTCCGCATATGTGGAGGGCAAATCGAAGATCGACACGCAATCCTCGTGATGACCGACGATCACCGTACCGACCGCCGAATGCTCGCTGCAGGCCGTCACGACACCCGGTATCGCGGCGATATACGGTCGCAGCTGCCCCAGGTGCAGCGCGTCCCACCGGCCGCCTGCCTGCAACCCCGCCAGCACCGCCGCAACGACCGGTTCGACGGCGTCCGGGCAGACTGCCAGGCCCGGCGGCGTAACGGCATGATCGCAGCCCACCAGCCGCACCACCCGAATCCCCGCCCCGCCCAGCCACAACCGTTCCCGAAACAGCGGCACCACCCCGGCCAGCTCCTTGCCCACCCGCACCGCGTGAATCTCCAGCCGTCGGGCGTCGCCGTAATGTCGCCACCATACCTCACACCAATCGTAGCAGCAGTGGAGATCTCCCTGCTGGCTGGCCAGCGCGTCCCATTCCTCTTTGATCTGCCTTGCTTCCGCGAAACTACCGTACACGGTGTGCTCAACCCGACCGTCCAGCGCCGTGGACGGACTTTGCTGCGTCGACATTGCCGACCCCCTCGACACGGCCGCCGCCTGCCCGCTCGGTAGGCTGTTCCTGACCGTGACTCCCCCCTCATAGCGGGAATCACCCTGTCACTGGGATTCCTCCGGTACCAGCCATCTCAAAACCTCTGTCCTTCAGCGTGCCACTGGCAGGCTGCCTGCCAGTGCGAGGTACTACTACCGCTTCTGGCCGCAACTATTCGCCCTCTGGCACAGCAAAGGCGCCGCACACCTCAATTCCTGCACCTTCGGAGCAGCCCACAACGGCAAACGCACCCTGCGGTGCAACTGCGCCAGAAAACTGCTGCGGATATACGCACGCCGCAACGGCCGGCTCCAACCGATCCGCGGCGCAACCCGGTCAAACCAGATGCGGCAATAGACCACATGCAGCAGATACGCCGCCCGCAACGCCGCCCAGAACCGCAGATGCGACGCCCGGCCCCGCCGTACGAGCGTCACCGAACGCTCCCCGCGCAACTGCCCGCCGAGACGCAGTTTATAATCGAACACCCCCCGACCGTCGTCCAACACCTTCGAGCCGCGCCCGATCGACTGCTCCACCATATGACAGTGCAGCAGCCGGCCCAGCGCATAACGCCGCCACGGACCGTCATCGCGATACCCACGCACCATCGCATGTGACCGCGGCCCGAAATGATACCCGTACGCCGCCCCCAGAGACTCCCCGTCGACATTCAGATGCACCAGCAGCAACTGGCCCCGGGCAGCCAGACGCTGCGCCACCTCGCGATGAAACTCCTCGAACCCGGGCCAGTCGACAAACTGGCCGCGCTGTCCCTTGCCGACCCACAGCGACTGGTGCCATTTGACGAGGTTGTCCATCGCCTCGGACACCTGCCCGCTGTCCCGAACGGCCTCGATCCGCACGTCATGTTCTTCCCGCAGCTTCCGCTCGCGCCGCGTCGTATCCCGCCGTTCGCTACCCGCCAGACTGTGCAGATAGCCGTCATATGTCGCCGGCAGGTCATATGCCGTCAGCCAGTCGTTCTGCCGCCCGATCAGCACGCTCTGTACCTGCTCGTGCTCCCTGGCCGTCTCGACGAAACGGTCAGCCACGTCGACATAGCTGCGGAGCGGCCCGACGTGCAGGATATCCCACGAACCCCGATCCGCCAGACGATCCAGCACCGTCGCGAAGAATGGGCCCGCGATATACGGCTCGATCGCCAGGCCCGCCGCGTCGATCGTATAGTCGCCGGCCACCACACGCACGGCCCGCAAACGCACCCCGCCGAGCCTCAACGTCTCGCGAAACAGCGGCAGCACCGCCACCAGTCGCTCGCCGTCATGAAGCGTGTGAATCTCGAGTTTGCGGTCTGTACCGAAATGCCGCCACCACGTCTGACACCAGTCGTAGGACGAGAACAGGTCACCTGCCCGCCCCGCCAGATCGTTCCACGCATCCTTCAGCGCAAAGACCTGCGCAAAATCGTCGCATATGCCGTGCGTCAAAGACGGCGACGACGCCGGCACATCGGATGCCCCATCTGATGACCCGGCGGCAACCGACTCCCTGGGCAACGGCCCCCGCTGCCCGTAGCGTCCGTTATTCGCGATCTGCGTCTCTTGCCGTCCGGTCGATTCCACTCGGCATCCCCTTATCCCTTCACCGATGTCCCTCAGGTTGGCCGTTCGCACCCTCCGGCAACGGTTCCACGCAGCGGGACTCCTGGACCTTCGGTCCACCAAAGAGCCGGAAGCGTGACCGACGCAGCAACTGCGCCAGAAAACTCTGCCGCGCGTAGAAGTCCCGTACGCCCCCCTGGCGCCGAATCACCGGCCGAAGCGTGTCCAGCCACAGCCGCGCGTAGATGATATGCACCAGGTACGCCATCCGCAGCGCCGCCCAGAACCGCACTCGAACCCCGGCCCCCCGCCGCACGATCGTCAAGGACCGCTCACCCTGCAGCTGCCCGCCCAGCCGCAGCTTGTAGTCGAAAACCCCCCGGCCGCTGTCGAACGCCGTCGAGCCGCGTTCGATCGCCTTGGCCGCCGAGCTGACAGTGTAGCAGCCGACCCAGCCCGAACGTCCGCCACGGACCCTCACTACAATAGCCCCGAATCAATCCGTGTGTCCGCCGCCCGAAGTGGTACCCATACGCCGCCCCAACGATCTGCCCGTCGACGCCGCATCGTCAGCAACGCCAGGTGCCCATTCTTCAGCATCCGCTCCGCGACCTCGCGATGAAACAGCGCCTGGCTGGGCGAGCCGCCGAAATGCCCCGCCTTGCCCTTGCCGTTCCAAAGCTTCTGGTGCAGGGCGACCACCGCGTCCATCCCCTCGCGAACCTCCTGCGGCGTCGCAGCCTCAGCCACGACGACCTCGTGCGCCTCATGCAGTCGCCGTTGCCGCCGCGCCGTATCGTGCCGCTCGCGCCGCGGCCAGGTCTCCATGTACGCCTCGTACGTAGGCGCCAAATCATACAGCGTGTTCCAGTTGTCCTGCCGGCCGATGATGACAGCCTGCACCAGTGCACTGCCGGCACAGACCCCGGCCATCGGCTCGACAATGGTGCTGTAGTCCGCGTAGCGGCCCCAGTTGCAGCACGTCCCACGCGCCCCCGTCGCTCAGCGACGCCAGCAGCGCCTTCATCACGTGCTCGGCACTGCCTGCCTCGATCGCCAGACCCGCCGCATCGCTGGCATAGTCGCACGCCACCAGCCGCACGACGTGCAGCGCCACCAAACCCGCCACCAGCACTTCCCGAAACAGCGGCAGAACCGCCACGAGCCGACCATCCTCACGAAAGGCGTGGATCTCCAGCCGGCGACGCTGCCCGAAATGCCGCCACCAGATCTCGCACCAGTCGTACGAGCAGAAAACGTCCCCGACCCGGCGCGCCAGATCGTTCCACGCATCACGCAGATCATCCGCGTCGCAGAAACTGCGATAAACACTGTGCCCGGCATCCACACACGGACTGCACTTCACATCAACGTCTAAAATGGCTTGTCACTCCAAACTACGCCTGAGCGCGAATCTTCGCGCCACCGGCATTCTTGGCGCACGCCTGCGGAATCTCAGGACTCAGGCATCTGGCCTCCACAAACCTCGCCCTGCCGAACAGCGGCAGGTGCGTCGCACGAAATATCTGGGCCAGCCGGCCGTATCGCAGATGGCGATGACACCCCTTCGGCACCACGCCCACCCGCGGCGCGATCACGTCCACCCACAACCGGCTGTATAACAGGTGCAGCAGGTAAGCCGTCCGCAACGCCGCCCATACACGCAGCCGCGTCCCCCAACCGCTGCGCACAACCACCAGCGACTGTTGCCACTCCATCCGCGCCCCCAGCTGACGCTTGTAATCAAAGATCCCGCTGCCGGCGTCCAGCACGCCCGAGCCTCGCTCGATCGCCTCCCGCACAACCTGGCAGTACAGGTTTGTGCCCAGCCCATAGCCCCGCCACGCCGGCCCACTGCAATATCCCCGAAAAATGCCATGCGTCCGCCGGCCGAAGTGATACGCGTAGTCCACCCCGATGATCTCACCGTCCACCTTCACCGTCACCAGCACCGAGTTTACCTGTCCGCGCCAGACGGCCCGCCAGTTCCCGGTGAAACCGCTCGACCCCCGCATAGCCCCCGAAACTGCCCATCTGCCCCTTCTCGGCCCACATCTCCTGATGCAGCCGAACCAGGGCATCCATCGCCTGCTCGAATCTGTTCGGGCGTTCGGGCCCGCGACACCGTCACCTTCCCGACCCGCCCCAGTCTTCGGCCACGCCGCAGGATGTTGCGGCGTCTGTCCGGCGCGAGCGTCCGCAGGTAATCCTCGTAACTCGTCGGCAGATCCATCAGCGCACACCAGTTGTCGCGCCGGTCCAGGATGGTCGTCTGCACGCGCCGGTCATCGGCACAGGCCTCGGCGAGGGTCTCGACCACGCTGTTGTACGGCCGAACCGGCCCCATCTGAAGAAGATCCCAGGGCCCGCCGGCATCAAGCGACTTCAGCACGCGCCCCATGAACCGTCTCGCATACGCCGGCTCGATCGGCAGCCCCACCGTATGAATCGTGTAGTCGCATCCCAGCACCCGCACCGTCCGCAACCACACGCCGCCCGGGCACGTCGTCTCTCGAAACAGCGGCAGCACTCCCACCAGCCGGCCTTCGTCCCGCAGAGTGTGGATCTCCAGCTGACGCCACCGCCGAAAATGCTTCCACCACAGTTCGCACCACTCGAAAGAGCAGAGCAGGTCGCCGACCCTTGCCGCCAGATCGTTCCATTCGTCCTTCAGATGTTGCACCCGCTCAAAACAACGATAGACGCTGTACTCCAAGCCGCTGTCTTGCCGCTCGCCTTCAACTCGCCGGGAATATGAGTGCCCAACCTGTGCCACGCCCATCTCAAACCCTCGCGCGCCTCACGCAAAGCAATCTGCACAGCCCCTACCACCTCCGGTATTTCTCCTCCGATGTCGGTTTCGCCTCGGGGCAGCGCGTCTCCAGCACCTTGCCGCCGCCCCACAAGGGAAATCGCACCCGCCGCAACAACTGCGCAAGCATCCCGTAACGGACATGAAAATGCCTGCCCTTCGGCCGGACCTTTAGCCGCGGTGCGATCATGTCGATCCACACCCGGCTGTACAAAATGTGAATGAAATACGCCGTACGCAGCGCCGCCCAGAATCGCAACCGGCTGCTGAACCCCCTTCGCACGATCACCAGCGACCGCTCCCCTTCCAGCCTGCCGCCCAGCGACAGTTTGTGCTCGAATACCCCTCGCCCGTCATCGATCACCACCGACCCCCTGTCGATGGCATGTCGGATCAACTGCGCGTACATGATCCGCCCCAGCCCATATCGCTGCCACTGCGGATCATACGAATGCCCACCAAACAGCGCATGCGTCCGCGTTCCAAAATGATAGCCGTACGTCACCGACACGATCTCGTCATCGGCCTTCATCACCACCATCATCAGCCGATCGGTCGAGGCCAGCCGCGCAACCATCTCCCGGTGAAACGCCGCCGTGTCACCCGCCCCGGCGAACTGCCCGGGCTCGCCCTTGCTCGTCCAGCGCTTCTGGTGCAGCTCGATCAACCTGGCGAGAACCTCCTGTGCCTCCTCCAGCCTCCCGCACAACTTCCACCTCCACGCGATGCTTCTCGCGAAACTGCCGCTCCCGCCGACGAATCTCCGTCCGAGACTTACCCGGCAGCGAGCCCTCAAACTCATCATATGTCGCCGGCAGGTCGAACAAGGTCGACCAGTTATCCTCCCGGCCGAGAATCACCGTCCCGACATGCCAGTTGCCAGCCGCAGCCTCAGCCATCGCTTCGTTGATCACAACATAGCTCCGCAGCGGCCCGATCTGCAATATGTCCCAGGGCCCCTCGGCTGATAGCCGGTCCACCACCAGCCGGATGAACCGTCCGGCATGCTCCGGCTCGATCGGCAGCCCCACCGCCCCGCTGAGATAATCGCAGCCCACCACGCGTACCGTCCGCAGGAACACCCCGCCCGGACGGATCGTCTCGCGGAACAGCGGCAGCACCCCCACCAGTCGCTCGCCCTCCTGCAGGGTGTGGATCTGCAGGGTGCGCCGCCGACCAAACTGCTGCCACCATGCCTCGTACCAGTCGAACGTCGCCATGATATCGGCCGTCCGCTCAGCCAGGGCCTCCCACTCCCCCCGGATCGGACGAAGCTTCTCAAACGTGTAACACACACGATGCTCCAGCCTCGTGTTTGCCACGTCCGAGGATCGCGCCGGGCTGCGTGTAACAGGTCTCGATGTTTGTTACGTCCATGGCTGGGACCTGTCCTCCTGACCGTTGCTGCCAGCAACACCCGCCGGCCTGGGCCGCCGGCACCTTCTTTCCATCACCCTTGGCCCGCCGAACAGCCGGAACTGCACCGTACGATACACGTTCAGCAAAGCGACATACCGTACGTAGAAATGCTGGCTCTCCCAGTGGATCTGCAGAAGCCGGCAGACCATGTCCGTCCAGATCCGGCTGTAGGCGGCATGCGCGACATACGCCAGCCGCAGCGCCGCCCAGAACCGCAGCCGCGCGCCAAACCCTTGTGAACCACCACCAGCGACCGCTCGCCATCCAGTCGGCCCCCCAGCAGCAGCTTGTGCGGGAAGACGCCCCGGCCGTCTTCCAGCACCTCGCTGCCGCGTCGATCGCGTGCCGGATCATATGCAGATACATGGCCTCTCCCAACCCGTATCGCTTCCACCGCTCATTATAGGAGTGCCCGACGAAGAATTGGTGCGTCCGCTTGCCAAAACGGCACCCATACGCCGTCGCCACGGTCTCGCCATCCACCTGGATCGTCAGCAACGCCAGCTGCCCCGTCCTGGCGAATCGCTCTGCCACCTCCCGGTGAAACTGCTGCACGGCCTCGTCCCTGCAGCTGGCCCGGCTGGCTGCGGTCGGTCCATCGCCTCTGGTGCAGTTCGATCAACGCATCCATCGCCTGCTCGACCTGCTCGGCGTCTTCGCCGCGGCGACCTCCACCTCTGGCCACCGGCCAGCTGCCGCTGGCGACGACGTGCTTCGCGACGCAACCGACCCGGCACGCTGCTCCAGAACTGCTCGTATGTCGCCGGTAACGCAAATGAAGTCCCCCAGGTATCCTGCCGGCCGATGATCACCGCCTGCATCGCTCATCGTGCGCACACGTCTTCGCCACCGACTCCACCACGCTGCTGTAGCTGCGCAGTGCCTCCATCTGCAGCACGTCCCACGCGCTCGCCCTGCTCGAGATTGTCCAGCAGCATCCGCGTAAACAGATCGGCATACCCCGGCTCCACCGCCAGCCCTACCGCCTCGACGGTGTAATCACATCCGACCACCCGCACCATCCGCAGCCACGCCCCGGCCCACCGGATCGTCTCGCGGAACAGCGGCAGCACCGCCACGAGCCGCCCGTCCTCCTGCAGCGAATGTATCTCCAGCCGGCGCCTGCGCCGAAGTGCCGCCACCACAGCTCGCACCAGTCATACGAAGAGAAGACGTCACCCACCTCCCCTGCCAGACCGTTCCACCGGTCCTTGAGACACCCGGCCTCGGCGAAGCTCCTGTGTACCGTGTATTCCAGCGTAGCCCCGGTAGAGACTGCCGACGTCTCATCGTCGCTGACCGGGCTCACGCGCTTGCATGGTCGCATGCGTTGGATTCATCGCGCCCCCCAGAACCGTCTCGCGGTTCCCAGTCCACACAAACGGGACCGGCCGCTGCCCCCAGACGCTACCTGCCGACCGCGAGCCGTGCCCTCCTGGAGCTCCGCCGCCCTTGCTATTCGCTGATACAGATCATCCGGCAGCCGACCCGACAGGTGAAACCGCACCGCCGCCAGCGCCTTTCGCCGCCGCTCGATGTCCTGATGATCGCCAGCCGCGGCGTCTCTTTTCAGCAGTGCGCCCGGCATGCGCACGAACGCCCCCGCCAGGAACATCGCATTCGCCGCCCATCGCGCCAGCCGGCCGCTCTTTCGCTCGAGAAACATCAGCAGCGCCCGCCGCTCCAGCAGATGCATATCCCCCGCGCACTGGCCGCTGCTGGCGCGACCCTTATGGATGATCACCGGCTCCGGCGTATACATCACCTTCCATCCCGCCCTGTGAAATCGCCAGCACCAGTCAGTGTCTTCGCTGTACATGAAATAGTCTTCCGCCATCGGCCCCACCTGGACGATCGCCTCGCGCCTCGCCAGCATGAAACACCCGGCGATCACCTCCACCTCCCGAACACTGTCGTAATCCCACCAGGTCATCCGTCGCCGCCCGAAAAACCGGTTCCGCTCGAAGATGATC
Source organism: uncultured Planctomycetota bacterium (assembly GCA_963787325.1). Lineage (GTDB taxonomy): Bacteria > Planctomycetota > Phycisphaerae > UBA1845 > JANYLN01 > CAWBCK01. Next base: position 886,000 of record CAWBCK010000005.1, on the reverse strand, counting down.
CCCAGTTTGCTGGTCGACAGCGCAACGTTCAGCACACTGGGAAACAGGAAGCAGTTCGGCTGTATCTGGCCGTCAACGAAAAGCGTGCGGCACCCGACCAGCCCGGCATCCGGATGCGCGTTGGCGAACGCAACCGTCTTGGCGATCGCCCCGTCCAGCACCCGCGTGTCGCTGTTCAGCAGCAAAACGTACCGACCGCGCGCCGCTCGCAATCCCCTGGTTGTTGGCCGCGGCGAACCCCACGTTGCTGCTGTTGCGAATCAACTGAACTTCCGGAAACTCCCGTCGCAACATCTCGACCGAATCGTCTGCCGACTGGTTGTCGATCACGATGACCTCGCGGCCGACATCCCCGGCCTGCTCGCGCAGCGATTGCAGGCAGTCTCGCAGCAAGTCGCGCGTATTCCAGTTCACAATCACGATCGACACGTCCGGCCTGCCAGCCGAACCGTCCGACCCGACTCCCGCCCAGTCCGCCGCCTCTGCCATAATCACCATACCTGTCTCTTGCCCGTGCGGCGCTGACCGACCTGCCTCAGCCCACCCTGGCCGCTGCTCGACGCCGACGCCGCGTCAGACTGCAACTGCCTGACGCAATCCGCCAGCGCTTCCTGCCACGGACGAGGCCTGATCCCCGTGTGCGCGGTCAGACTGCGCCGTATCCAGCACGCTGTACGCCGGCCGTGGCGCGGGCCGATGCAACTCGACCGTCGTCATCGGCCGGACCCGCGTCGTCAGTCCCGCCTGCCGCACGATCTCGCTGGCGAACTCGTTCCACGAGCACGCCCCCTCGTTCGCAAAATGATACGTCCCCGTCAGGTCCGTCAGCGCCATGGCCAGCAGCGCCGCCGCCAGGTCACGCGCATACGTCGGCCGGCCACGCTGGTCGGTCACCACCGTCAGCTCAGGCCGCTGTGCCGCCGCCGCAGGATCGTCTTCACGAAATTCTTGCCGTGCACCCCGAACAGCCAGCTCGTCCGCACGATCAGATGCGCCGGCAACGCCTCCCGCACCCGCTGCTCGCCCTCCGCCTTCGTCCGCCCGTATACGCTCTGCGGATTGATCGGATCGTCCGGCAGGTAGGCACTTCGCTTCCGGCCGTCGAAGACGTAATCCGTGCTGATGTGCACCAGCCGGCACCCGACGCTCTCTGCACGCTGCCGCCAGGTACCCCGGCCCGGCCGCATTGACCGCACTGCGCCAGCTCGCCATGCGACTCGCAACCGTCCACGTCCGTGTATGCCGCGGCGTTGATGACAGCCCGCGGCCGGACCTGGTCCAGCACCGCCGCTGATGCTGTCGGGCCGGGTGATATCGATCTCGTCGATATCCAGCCCGTGCACGATCATCGTCCGGCTGCGGATTGCACGAAGGCCGCGGCCGCAGCAGTTCATGCCCCAGCTGCCCCTTGGCGCCGATGACCGCCACCACGTCAGCGTTGACTGTATTGTGTCTCGTAGTAATCACGATATTGCCCGTTCTTGATCCGGCGCCACCAGCGCTTCGTTGCGCCGGTACCAGTCGATCGTATCCTCCAGCCCGTCAGCAAATGCCACCTGCGGCCGCCAACCCAGCTCGCTCGTGATCTTGCTCGAGTCGATCGCATAGCGCCGGTCGTGCCCGAGACGGTCCTTGACGTACTGGATCATCTCCTCGCCGCAGCCCAGCGCCTCCAGCAGCCGCTGCGTGATCTCGCATGTTCGTCTGCTCGTTGTTGCCGCCGATGTTGTACACCTCGCCCGGGCCGTGCCCGCCTCAATCACCTGCCGGATCGCCCGGCAGTGATCGGCCACGTGGATCCAGTCCCGCACGTTCAGCCCGTCGCCGTACACCGGCACCTTCTCGCCCTTCGATCAGGTTGGTGATGAACAGCGGGATCAGCTTCTCCGGGAACTGGTACGGCCCGTAGTTGTTCGAGCAGCGCGTGACAATCGCCGGCATCCCGTACGTCTGGTGGTAGGCCAGCACCAGCAGGTCCGCCGCCGCCTTGCGACGCGCTGTACGGGCTGTTCGGCGCCAGCGGCGTCGTCTCGGCGAACTTGCCCTCCGGCCCCAGCGAGCCGTACACCTCGTCGGTCGACACCTGCAGGAACAGCCCCACGCTGTGCCGCCGCGCCGCGTCCAGCAGCACCTGCGTGCCCTCACGTTCGTCCGGATGAACTCCCGGCAGCCCAGGATGCTGCGGTCCACGTGGCTTTCGGCCGCGAAATGCACCATCACGTCCGGCCCGTCGGCCATCGCCGCGGTCGACCGCCTCGCCGTCGCAGATGTCGCCCTTGACGAACGTCAGCCGCGGGTCGTCGCAGCAGTCCGCCAGGTTTTCCAGGTTGCCCGCGTACGTCAGCGCGTCGTAGGCGATGACACGCCGCCCGGCTCCTCAGCCAGCACCTGCCGGACGAAATTGCTGCCGATGAAGCCCGCCGCCCCGGTGACCAATATGTCTTCATCCGCTGTCTCCTCCCCTTCTTCATAAGCAGCGTCTCGCATGCCGGCGATCGACTCCCCTCATGCAGCCCGCCGCCGCCGCCTCACTCAGAGCCGGCTGACTCGCTCATCGTCAACGCGGTTCGCCCCGCCGTTCGGCCACCAGGTTGCTCGCCCGGTGCAGGCTCTCGAAGGTCCCCGCGTCGGTCCACCAGCCGTCCAGCACGTCGTACGTCATCGTGCCGGCTGCTCGATGTAGGCGTTGTTGACGTCGGTGATCTCCAGCTCGCCCCGGCCCGACGGCTTCAGCGTCCGGATGATCTCGAAGACCTGCGGGTCGTACATGTAGATCCCGATCACGGCCAGGTTGCTCTTGGGCTTGGTCGGCTTCTCCTCGATGCCCGACGACGCCTTGCCGTCCAGCTCGGCCACCCCGAACCGCTGCGGGTCGTCGACCTCCTTCAGCAGGATCTTCGCCCCGCGCCGCTGCGTGAAGAAGTCCCCGACCGCCCGGCGGATGTTCTTCTCGATGATGTTGTCGCCCAGGACCACCACGATCTTCTCGCCGTCGGCGAAGTGTTCCGCCAGCCGCAGCGCGTCGGCGATGCCGCCCTCGCCCTCCTGGTAGGTGTAGTGCAGGTCGTCCAGGCCGAAGTCCTTGCCGTTGCCCAGCAGCCGCAGGAAATCGCCCGCGTGGTTGCCGCCGGTGACGATCATGATGTCCCGGATGCCCGCGTTGACCAGGCAGTCTGATCGGGTAGTAGATCATCGGCTTGTCGTAGACCGGCAGCAGGTGCTTGTTGGTGATCCGCGTCAGCGGCAGCAGCCGCGTGCCCAGTCCTCCCGCCAGAATCACGCCCTTCATGCTCACCCGTCCTTTCTCGCCCAGTCGTAGGGGATGTCTTTGGATGTGCGGGTCCACCCGGTACTCGTCCGGGTTCTTGTACTGGTACGGCTCGGTCGGGCAGTTGATGACGATCGCCTCGCGTCGCTGATGCACTTGAAGCCGTGGTAGACCAGCGGCGGGATCTGCACCAGCATCGGGTTGTGCTCGCCCAGGAAGAACTCGTTGACCTCGCCCTTGGTCGGCGAGTCCTCGCGCGGATCGTACAGCACCACCTTCATCATCCCCGCACCACGACGAAATGGTCCCACTGCAGCCGGTGATAGTGCCACGCCTTGACCACCCCGGGGTAGGCCGTCGTCATGTACACCTGCCCGAACCCCTTGAAGATCGCGTCGTCGCAGCGCAGCATCTCCATCAGCCGGCCACGCTCGTCGCACATGCATTTGAGTTGCTTGACCGCCGCGTCCTTGATCATGTGCCCTCTCCTGCCTGGCGCTGCCGCCAGGGACCTGTCTGCCCCACTCAACCCGCAACCGTTGGCTGCTGCGGCCCATCCACGATTCCCTGCCGCCCGCCGTCAGTCGGATCCTCCACAGCCAGAACCTTCCTCATCGGTACCCGCCTCCGCCCCCCTCCCGACAGAAGCGTGTAATACAGAATCCTCAGATCCAGGCGAAGGGAGAAATGCCGAACGTACGTGATGTCATAAAAAATCCACTGGTGAAAATCCCCGTCGCTCCGCCGGTCCCGGCAGATCTGCCACAAACCCGTAATCCCCGGCCGCACCGACAGCCGCGCCCGACGCCATGCCACGCAGATCTGGTTCTCGCGGAACGGACTCGGCCGCGGACCCACCAGGCTCATCTGCCCCGCCAGCACGTTGAACAGCTGCGGCAACTCGTCGATGTTCAGCGCACGCAGCCACCCTCCCACGGACGTCACTCGCGGATCATCGTCCATCTTGAACTGCGGCCCGTCGACCTGGTTCTTGCGGTACAGCTCACGCTGCCGGGCGTGCGCATCCGCCACCATCGTCCGGAACTTCAGGCATCCGAACGTCCGCCCGCCCTTGCCCTCACGCCGATGCACGAACAACACCGGCCCCGGCGAAGTGTACTTGACCAGCAGCGCCGCAATCACCAGCACCGGGCTCAGCAGAATCAGCCCCCCCAGCGACAGCACAATATCCAGCAAACGCTTGATCGCATGCTGAAGACGCCGAGGCCGGGGCAGATCCTGCAACGCAAGATCCTTCGTCTGCCACTCGCACGCCTGCAGATCCTTGCCCGCGGCATGATCCGCCGCATCGATGGCCGGCGGGGCGGCGGCCGCAACCACCGGCCCCCCGATGGCGTTGCTCGCCGCGGCCCCTTCGGCAATATGCGAGTTCGGCATGATGATCGACTGGGCGACCACCGCCCGCCGCCCCACGCAACTGCCCGCCCCGATGACCACCGGCCCGACCAGCATCGCCTCCGCTTCGATCGTCGTGAAGTCCTGAATCAGAATCGGCGGCACCAGCCGCGCCGACGGATCGACCCGACACCCGGCACCGATCAGAACGCCCGGCCGGTAAGACCGCAACCCCGAAGGCGCAGGACCATCCAGCAGCCGGTCCAGCGTCCGCTGACTGCATGCCAGCACCCCGGCCTGGCTCGTCAGGTTGTCCACCTCCGACAGCACAGGCAGGTCCTGCGCCAGCACCCCTTGCCCCACCAGCTGCCGACGCAGATCCCCCAACCCCTCAAACGTCATGTCCCGGATCGCCCGGGCGGGAACGGCCGAGCAGAAGACCGTCGCGGCGGTAGTCGCCGGCCAGCTCGTCGGACTGTACAGACGCTGTACCCGACGAATCTGGCCGCTCGGATCGTATTCCACCCGCTCGCGTGTCCCATCCCCATTGGCGCCGACGGCGATCGCGTGCGTCGCCCCCTGGTATCGCCGCGCCTCGTCTGCTATGAAAGTGAAATTGAAACCCCCCGCCGGCCAGAATCGCGGATCGACCACCAGCAGGTAATCAGCCGGCTCGCACTTGGCCAACGCCTGGCCGAGCCCGCTCCGGCTTGACGATCCGCATCCGCGCGCCGCACGTCCGGATCCAAACGCTCTTCGTACGCCGGCTGCATGCCGGCCGGCGGAAGCACCAGAACCTCCGCATGCCCCAGCCGTGAAAGATGCGCAACTAGGTTGTCCGCCAGCAGACCCGCCCCCAGCGGTAACATCAACAGGGAATCACCCCCCGCGGCCCCCGAGCCGGGCGGCAACGCCGCATCAAGAATCAGCGGCATCAGATAAATATCCGCCTGCGGCACCTGCGGCCCCGCGTCCGCTTGCCGGCTCATCCTGCGTCCCAGACGTCCAGATGCGTTGCTCCGTGCAAACACCCGTCTTCTCCCCCGGTTACAGCCGGCCAGTCCGTCTGACTACGCCAGACCCGCTGGCATGCCAGCCACACCCTTCGGCCCCGTATCCGCCGAAACCTCCGTGTGCGGCAGAATCCGCGCGCCGCTCACGTCCATCGCCGACACCGACGCCTCCTTCATCGCCCAGTACAGATCGTCCTGCCACCGTGCCGAGCCGCTGCCAGACACCATCCCAACCGTATCCCGAACGGTCGACCGCGCCGCTACCCGGCTGCCGCTGGTCAGAATGCTGTGATCGATGAAGGCCTCCCGACCGATCCGGCATCGCGGCCATACCGATGCCCGGCTCACCACCGCGTTACGCCCGACCGTCACATCCGGCGCCAGAGACGCCGGCCCCAGCACCGTCACACCCTCTTCAACCACGCAGCCCGGGCCCACAACCACCGGCCCGATCAGCCGCGCGCTGCGCCCAGATAACTGCTGCTGTGAACCAGCACCGAGCCGATCCGGTTGTAACGCCCCGGCAACCGAGGCGGCGCCTGCAACGCCCAACCCAACACCGACAGATACGAGGCCGCACTCGTCACCCGCAAACCCGGTGCGTTCCTGCGCAACGTACGGCACGATCCGCTGACCGGCTTCGTACAGCCGAGGAATCAGCATCTCCTTGATGTCCTGATACCCCTTCGACGGGACCTGCTCCAACGCCGACCGGCTGATCACGTAGATGCCGATCGGCTCGGCGGCCACCGCCCCAGCCTCCTCGGCTACCACCACCGTGATCGCCGCCTCCTTCTCATGGTGCGCCGCCACCAGCGCCCCAAGGTCCATCCGCGTCACAATCGTCCCGTCGGCAACAACGAACGTGTCGGCCCAACTCCGCTCGGCTGCATCTCGCACGCAGCCGGCCGGACCACGCGGCATCAGATCGGCATAGTAGTCGACGCCCGACGCCGGCAACCGTCCCCGTGCCCAGGCACTCCCGGAAAATCCCCGTATCGCTGTTGGCGCAGATGCTCGACCGGCTCAGGCCGTTGCGACCCAGCCAGTCCAACACATGCCAGACCAGAGGACGACCCAGTACCGGCAGCAAAGGCCGGCAGCATATCTGTTCGAGCAAGGATTCGCCCCACGCGTGGACCCCTGCCAGGACGACCCCTTGTACCCGCATACCGCTCGACATCATTACCATGTTGCGTCACCCCCAGTTCGGCGATCGCTTTCTCGCCCACTACTGATGGAGGCAGTCACCCGCTGACTCGGTAGCAGCGGGCCTGCTGATTGTATGGAGACCACGTTCGTATCCTGTGCTGATCGTTCGCTCCGCGACGAAACCGCCTGGCCGCCGCTGGTCGACGTATTACGCCCCTCCGCCCGTGACCACTCGATCCGCTTCGCCTCGGGCAGATAAACCTCCAGAACCTCCCGGATCCGCGGCCAGACACCCTGCTGCTGCCACTCCCGCAGACGCCGCAGACACGTCATCCCGCACCCGCACTGCATCTCACTTGGCAGATCCTCCCACGCAATCCCCGTCTTGAGCATGAACAGGATCCCCGTCAGTACGTCCCGGTCCTGAATCAGCGGCCGGCCCCCCCTGGGCCGCACCGGATGCTCCGGCAGCAGCGGTGCGACTCGCTGCCAGACCTCATCGGGCAACAACGGCCTCGCCATACCACCATCCTCCCCGCGTCTCGCTGATCCGTAATCGCTTCCTGACCCTCATCCTCGTCCTGCCGATCTCAACTGCACTCCGTCTCCTTCGGCGGCACCCGCATCTACAGATGCAACCTACAGGTATCACAGCACTTGCCCCTCTCTTTCGGTGCCACCAGCCGCCTTCAGAACCTCTTTCTTTGGCTGCCACGAACGGCTCGTCTGCCCGTGCATGGGTTCTGAACCGCTCCTAGCCAACCGGCGCGAGCAACGATGGCTCGATCTCAACCTCCGCCGACTGGCCCAGCACTTCCACCCCGACATAAATCCGATAGCCGTCCCGCCGCCGCAGCACGACCCCCTCCAGCCCCGCCAGCGGCCCGCCCGTCACCCGGCACCGTTGCCCCCGCCGCAGCGACGGATACAGATCGACCGGCCGGTCGCTCACCACCAACCGGTATACCTGTCGCAATTCGTTCTTGAGCTGTTCCTGGCCGGCCACAACGATGATGCCGGCCGCACGGTGTGTCATCAGCGTCGCGTACCGCTCGTCTTCGCCGCCGCACAGAAACAGATAACCCGTAAAGAGTGGAACCGTCACATCGACCAGTCGCCGGCCCTGACGCCGCCGCTGCCGCACGACCGGCAGGAAATAGCCGATCCCCTTGCGATCCAGATCGCGGGCCAACGCCTTCTCGCACCGGCTGCGGGTATGAACCACCCACCACTGCCCAACCAGTACATCCACAGGACACGGCTCCAGCAGTCCGCACGCTTCGGCTGGCCCGACGGCTTTCTCAACCGTGATGTCGCCTGGCGTGTTCACTGCCGTTCTCCACGTAAATCACTTCCTGTCCGACTCATAAGCAACAACGTGTTGCTCCGGCTCGCTCGGGACCCCTGACTTCGGACGGGACCGGCTTCTGAAAGTGCGGTCGAAAGCGGCAAACCCCTCAAGCCGCGTTCCTGCTGCCCCCAATGCGGTACTCCAGCCCCCTGCTGCCGCGAAGGCGGCATCATGGCCGGCCCGCGCACCCCCCTGCTTCCCCTGCCTTAAGCCCCTCCAACCGGCACCCCCGGATCCGCCCCGGTTTTTCTCCGGTTGGTGGTCTTGCGTCTTACAAAACCTCCGCCGTCTGTTGCGTCCTGATGATCGCCAAGACCTGGCGCCGCCCCGGCGAACACCAACCATATCTTCTTTATCTCTATGGTATGCGACCGAACGTTTCGGCTCGGCACGAACCACGCCCGACTCTCTGCCTTGCGTTGCCTCGTCATACGAAGCGCTTCCAATGCGTGTCCTTGCCTCGTCCTCTTCCGGATGTCCTGAGGGCGACTCTCAAGGCTGTCGACCCCGCGACAACTGCTGTTACAACTTACCGAAACTACTTGTCCGATCCTCCCCTGTTTTGCCCGCTCAACCGCTTCGCGGCAGCAGATCTGACACTCATCAAAAGCCTAGCGCCCATCCGGGCAAGGTCAAGTTGCTTTTGTCGCGCATACCGCGGCCTGCTAACAAAACTTTAGTATAATATCTGACCTGCAAAGCACTTCTCGCGTTGTAGTGCCGCGCCAGGTTCGCACGCGGTGTCACGCTGGCGTCACACCCATTTGGGCCGTTGCGGCCACCCCCGCACTCTGCTACATTAACACTCCGCAAAAGCCGCTTGAGCGGCGCCCCGACATCGGGTGCATGACGCCGACCGGACCAGCCCGACAGAAACGCCTGCTCCGGCACCCCGAAACAGGCGTCGTTGCCGCACCGATCCGGGGCGTCCCGCGGTCGCGCAACTGGCCGGACAGCGTCCCGGAAGTAAGGAGTCTGACATGGCCGAACCGCTTTATTCCAGCTATTACGATTCGCGAAAACAGCCTGCACAGGCACTTCGACGCGCATGGCCGACAGATGCGCCTGCGAGCATCGACGCCCGCCGGCCTCAGAGCATCGATCAGGCGCTCGCGGGCGAAGCTCGCCGACATCCTGGGCCTGGCACGAATGCAGCCCGTTCCGCCCCGGGCTCGCATGACCGAGCAGCGTCGACTGCGGCGACTATGTCCGCGAACGCTGGCTCATCCGTACCCAAACCGATGTCATCATGCCCTTCTTCACGCTCGCGCCGAAAGCCCCGGCCGGCCCGTTGCCCGCCGTGATATGCCCGCACGGCCACGGCGGCGGGGGCAAGGCAGCCGTCGCCGGCGTTGCTGCTGATGCCGAAACAGCCGCCGCGATCGAGCGGTACAACTATACCTATGGCGTGCAGTTCGCCCGTAGCGGCTTTCGCGTGTTCTGCCCCGACGCCCGCGGCTTCGGCGAGCGGCAGGAAAAAGAGGCCCGAGGCGGCATCGGCTCGTCCTGTCACCAGCTTCAGCTGATGGGCGCCGGCCTCGGCATCCCCGTCATCGGCATGTGGGTCTTCGACCTGATGCGACTCACCGACTATGTGCTCAGCCGCAAGGATGTGCTGCCCGACCGGCTCGGCTGTGCCGGCCTCAGCGGCGGCGGCTACCAGACCCTGTTCTTCGCGGCGACCGACCCGCGCGTAACCTGCGCTGTCGTCAGTGGATATTTCTACGGCGTCCGCGATTCGCTGCTGGAAATGCCCAATAACTGCGACTGCAATGTCGTACCCCACCTGTGGGAAAACTTCGACATGGGCGACATCGGTGCAATGATCGCACCCCGAGCCCTGCTCATCGAGACCGGCGACGCCGACCCCCTTAACGGCGTGCCCCGGCCTCAAGAACGTCCGACCCCAAGTGGCCATCGCCGCCAAGGCCTATAGACTTCTCAAGGCCGCCGACCGCCTCAAGCACGACATCTTCCCGGGCCAGCACCGCTGGCACGGCCTGGAGGCCTATCCGTGGATGCAACGGTGGCTGATCGCCCGGTAACCTCCCCGTCGATGACGGCGGCCGTTTGGTAAATAGCCTTTATCGAGCCCAAGGTTTGGTTACAATGGGCGGGTGCGGGTATTTGCGTCCCCCCGCATCGCTTAGGCGCGTGCCCCGCCTCGTATGGGCGAAGGCGGGTGCGGATGGGCGCGGCCAGGCGCGAACAGGCGCAGGCGCCTCGAAAACAACCGTGCGGGCACGAGGTTTGTATGGCTGAACAATCATCCAGTTTTTTCCCGAAGGTCGTTCGTGACACTGCGGCAAAGCACGAAGACATCATCACTTACGACGATAAGCGCAGCGCCACCAACGCCCCGCTCGACCAGGTGAAAGTCCCCGAAGGGGTGAACGCCTTAAGAGGCGCGGAAGTCCTCGCCCACGCCCTCGCCGCCATAGGCGCCACCACAATTTTCGGCTATCCCGGCGGCGCCATCCTCGAGGTCTTCGACGTGCTGCGCAAGGCCGGCATTCGCTGCGTCCGCACCGAGCACGAACAAGGTGCCGCCCACGGGGCCGAGGGCTTCGCCCGGGCGACCGGCAAGGTCGGCGTGTGCGTCTCGACGAGCGGGCCCGGCGCGACGAACCTCGTCACGGGCATCGCCGACGCGTGGCTGGACAGCGTTCCGATCGTCGCCATCACCGGCCAGGTGCCGCAGTTCATGCTGGGCAAGATGGCCTTTCAGGAAGTGACGATCGTCGACATCTGCAAGCCGATCACCAAGGCGCAGTTTCAGATCAAGCGGGTCATCGACATACCGGATATCGTGCGCGAGGCCTTCCACCTGGCGGTCAGCGGCCGGCCGGGGCCCGTTCTGATCGACCTGCCGAAGGACGTTCAGCAGCAGTACGCCGTCGACGTTGACGGCAACTATCTGCCCCCGCAGCTGGATGTGCCGCTGCCTGCCGCGCCGGTCCAGACGCTGAACGGGGCGGTTCTCGATCAGATCGTCAACCTGATCCGCCACGCCCGTCAGCCGGTCATCTACGCCGGCGGCGGTGTGACCAGTGCCGGCGCGTCGAAGCTGCTGGTGCAGTTCATGGAGAAGACCGGCATCCCGGCTGTCACGACGATCATGGGTCTGGGTACGGTTCCGCCGGATCATCGGCTTTGCTTCGACGTGCTGGGCATGCACGGCAGCAAGTATGCGAATGACGCGGTCAATGAGAGCGATCTGGTTCTGGCGATCGGCGTGCGGTTCGACGACCGGGTCACGGGCAAGGTGCCTGAGTTCGCCCGGAATGCGCGATCGTGCACATCGATATCGATCCGAACGAGATCAACAAGATCAAGCCGGTGGACATCTCGGTCGTGTGCGATCTGAAGATCGTCCTGCAGGCGCTGCTGTCGCGGGTCGAGCCCGGCGACTGCGCCGAATGGGTCGCCACGCTTACGCAGTGGAAGGAGCGGTGGCCATTCCCGGTGCCGTATGCCAGTACGATCATCAAGCCGCAGTGGGCGATCGCCAAGCTCAACGAGATGGTCGAAGGCAAGGCGATCATGATAACCGGCGTCGGCCAGCACCAGATGTGGGCGATGCAGCTGTACCGGCCGCAACAGCCGCGGTGCTTCATCTCTTCCAGCGGGCTCGGGACTATGGGTTTCGGGTTGCCGGCGGCGATGGGCGCGCAGGTGGGCTGTCCGGATCGGCTGGTGGTCAATATCGACGGCGATGGTTCGTTCAATATGACGTGTCACGAGCTGTCGACGCTGCATCGCTACGACCTGCCGGTCAAGAATGTGATCATCAACAATCAGTACCTGGGCATGGTTCGCCAGTGGCAGGACCTGATCTACAAGGGGCACCGGGCGGAGAGCCATCTGGCTGATCCGAGCACGCCTGACTGGACGAACGCGGACGGTTCGTGCGTGTATCCGGACTTTGTGACGCTGGCGCGGGCTTACGGCGTCAGCGGCAGCCGGGTCTGGGAGCCGTCGCAGCTGGAAGAGGCGTTCCGCAAGATGCTGGCGGCGCACGGGGCCGTACGTGCTGGACGTAATCGTTGACCCTGAGGAAGACGTTTATCCGATGATTCCGGCCGGGGCGACGTTCCGGGATATCATTCTGGACAAGCCGGAGCATTGTGTGAACAGGTCGGACAAGTCCGGCAAGCAGGCGGCCAAGGTCAACTAGCAGTGGTTTCAAGACCTCACACTGGCAGCCAAGCTGCCAGTGGCACCCTCGCGACAGAGGTTTTGAGACTCCTGCATGCGCCTATAACAAGAGAATTACCCTACGCATCGCGTGGCAAGGAGGATCTGTTGTGACGGAAGCAAGCATCACCTGGCTGGGTCATTCCGCGTTTTGCCTGACGAGCACCGAGGGGAAGATCGCCCTGATCGATCCGTTTCTGTCGCAGAGCCCGAGCTGTCCGGCCGAATCGCAGCAGTGCGAACGGGTTGACGCAATCCTGCTGACACATGGTCACTTCGATCACGTTGGGGACACCGTCGCGCTGGCCAATAAGCACGGTTGTCCGGTCGTCGCGGCCGTCGAGCCTGTGCAGGCTGCTGGAGCCGGAACTGCCCCGGGCGACGACGCTGCCGATGAACATCGGCGGCACGCAGACCGTCGCCGGCTTTCAGGTAACGATGACGCTGGCTCATCATTCCAGCAGTTATACGGTCAACGACCAGGATCATTACGCGGGCAATGCTGCCGGCTTTGTGGTCTCGGCGCCGGGCAGTGCACCTTTTTATCACACCGGCGACACGGACATATTCTCGGACATGAGCCTGATCGCCACGTTATGGCAGCCGAAGATCGTGGCGATGCCGGTCGGGGGGCATTATACGATGGGGCCACGTGCGGCGGGTCTGGCGGTGGAATTGCTTCAGCAGCCACCGTGTGTGATTCCGATGCATTACGGGACGTGGCCGCAGACTTCCCGGGACAGCCCGGGATTTCGAGTCGGAGACTGCGCTTTGGGGGATCCGCCAGAGCAAGGTGGTGCACCTGGAGCCTGGGCAGTCGGTGCCGTGGCCTCTGACGGAGTGCTGCTGATTCCTGTCTCTTCCATATTTGCCTGGCTCAGGTTTGTATTTTACCTGTCCTGTAGGCCTGATTTTGGGCCGAGCCAAGAGCCAGGGACAATATGGGACGCGGGAAACTCAGTTTAAAGGCGACGATACGTCTTACGTTGCTGTTGGTCGCCTCGTCGGTCATCCTTACAGCCGCAGGGCTGTTCGGGGCCATCCGTAGCCGGGACCAGGCAAACGCCGCGATGCAGCAGGCAACTGCGATCGGGCAGTTAGCCGCCGGCGATCTTCTCTGGCAGCTGCGCCGTCAACCGCAGGCAGCGACGACGGACTGGGTCAACCGGGCCGCCGGCTGGCCGCGGATTCACAGCGTTGCCATTTTACAGGACAACGGGGTGCTGAGCGCCAATGCGGCGCACCCGCCGACGGCTGTCGAGATCCGGCTGGCGCGACAGTTCAACACGCCTACGACCATCCTGCTGAATCGTCAGGATGCCAAGGGTCTTCCTCTGGCGATGCAGGTGCAGCCGCTTGCATCGTCGCAGCTGAATATGAAGCTGCTGCTGACGCTCTCAGTCATTCCTGATGCCGCTGCTTCGATCTCGTGGAGTTTCTTTTTGCCGGTGGCCGTGATGGGCCTGATCGGCATGTGCATCGGCATCCTCTGGCTGACGCACGAGGTCGTGCGGCCGATCGAGATGCTCTCGAAGGTCGGCGCCGACGCCACGCTTGCCTCACAGCTCAGCGAGCCCACCGGCACGCTTCGTTACAAGGAATTGAGTCAGTTGGCGCAGTCGTTGCGGTGCCTGCACGTGAACCTCGACCAGTGGCGCAACAAGGTGGATCAGCTGGAGCGGTCGTTCGACAGCCGGGTCGAGGAAGAGACCCGCAAGATCGCCAAGACGCTCAAGCGCACGCAGAGGGAGATGTGGCGCGATCCGCTGACGGGCCTTCACAACCGTCGCATGCTGACGGAGAACTGCCCGAAGATCCTCGACGAGCAGGTGCAGGCAAGCCATGATGTCAGCCTTGTGATGCTCGACGTCGACCATTTCAAGACGCTGAACGACACGCTGGGTCACATGGCCGGCGACGAGATGCTGCAGTTCCTCGCCCAGTTGCTCAAGCAGGCGATTCGTCGGGAGGATGTTGCGGTTCGCTACGGCGGCGATGAGTTTTTGCTGCTGCTGCCGGGTGTGCCGGTCGGCGATGCCGAGCAGATCGCCCGGCGTGTGGTTGACCTGTTCCGCCAGCATGCCAAGCTGCTGGCTGACCTGAACCCCAAGCCGAGTCTTTCGGCGGGTGTGGCCTCGGTTGCCGTTACCGGTGCAACCACCGTCGAAGAGCTCGATGCATCTGGCTGACAATGCTCTGTACGAAGCCAAGCGGGCCGGGAAGAACCGGGTGGGTGTCTTCGATCCGGCCGGGCAGCACAGTGTCAGCGGGACGGACCGTGCCGTCGGGCCGAACCGTCTGGCGGCCGCGGGCAAGCGTGTGCTCAATTCGATCTTCTGAGACGGCCACGTGTGGCGATACGCCGGTTGGATGAGGGGAAGTCATCTGCCAGCGAGAAGATGCTCGCGAGACGCCGCTGCCTCAGTCATAGGGCGGTCTGCACAGACGCTGCCCGCAAGCGGGCAGGCTGAATCCGGCAACGACTCGGGAGTTCCCAAGATCATCTGCGGCGGGGACTCCGCGCAAAGGGCCGCGTAAGACGGGCCTTGGCACGGGGCTGCGGCCTGTCATCATTTCGCCCTGTTCTCCTGTCCCTGGTATACTATCTTCAGACGGCCGTAAGATGTTGATGTGCGAACATCACAAATGGAGACGGGCGCGATGACGACGAACCAAAAGACGCATTCGACGACGATCCTTTGCGTCCGGCGGGATGGGCGGGTGGCGATGGGCTCGGACGGCCAGGTGACTCTGGGCCAGACGATCTTTAAGCATGACGCGATCAAGATTCGCCGGCTGGCGGATAACAACGTGCTGGCCGGCTTTGCGGGGGCGGCGGCCGACGCCTTTGCCCTGCTGGAGCGGTTTGAGGCGAAGCTGCAGCAGTTCCCGGGCAATACCCGGCGGGCCGCTATCGAGCTGGCGAAGGACTGGCGGACCGATCGCGTCTTGCGGCGTCTGGAGGCGATGCTGGCGGTGGCGGACGCGACCACCAGCCTGATCCTCGGCGGCAACGGGGACGTTATCGAGCCGTCGGACGGGATCATCGGGATCGGCTCGGGCGGGCCGTTCGCCCTGGCGGCGGCGCGGGCGATGCTGGCCCACAGCAGCCTGCCGGCCGAGGAGATCGTACTGCAGGGCCTGAAGATCGCCGGTGAGATCTGTATCTATACCAACACCCGCATCGTTGTGGAGACCTTATAAATGGCATCTGCTGAGGTCCAGCCGATCGAATCGGTTGATGTTGAATCCCTGACACCGAAACAGATCGTCGAGGCCCTTGACCGTTATATCATCGGCCAGCATGCCGCAAAGCGGGCTGTGGCGATCGCGGTGCGGAACCGGTGGCGTCGTCTTCGCGTGCCGGAGAGTATTCGTAACGACGTCGCGCCGAAGAACATTCTGATGATCGGGCCGACGGGGGTCGGCAAGACCGAGATCGCCCGCCGGATCGCCGGGCTGCTTCAGGCGCCCTTTTTGAAGGTCGAAGCGACGAAGTTTACCGAGGTCGGCTACCACGGGCGGGATGTCGAGACGATCGTCCGCGATCTGGTCGAGCTGGCTGTCGCACATGGTGCAGTCAATGCTGTCGAACCAGGTGCAGGACCGGGCTGTTGAGCACGCCAACGAGAGGCTGCTCGATGCGCTGCTGCCGTTCCAGCAGCAGCCGGACACGGAAGAGGCCATGCTGCGGCATCAGCGTACGCGGGAGAAGCTCACGGCATCAGCTCGACCACGGCGATCTGGAGGATCGGTCGATCGAGATTGATATCGAGGAAAAGCCGATGCCGGCCGGCTTCACGGCGATCATGGGGGGCGACCAGATCGACCCTGGTCTTCAGGACATGCTCTCGAAGCTCATGCCGAGTCAGCACAAGAGTCGCCGGCTGACCGTCGCGGAGGCGCGTAAGGTGCTGGCTGCGCAGGAGGCGGAAAAGCTTGTCGACCCTGAGCAGGTCAAGCAGACTGGCTGTGCAGCGGACGGAGCAGACCGGCATCGTCTTCCTTGACGAGCTCGACAAGCTTTGCGGGCCGCCGAGCAGCCATGGGCCTGACGTCAGCCGACAGGGTGTGCAGCGCGATCTTCTGCCGATTGTTGAAGGCAGCACGGTGCAAACGCGCTATGGTCCTGTTCGGACCGATCACATGCTCTTTATCGCGGCTGGGGCGTTTTCGCAGAGCAAGCCGAGCGACCTGATGCCGGAGCTGCAGGGCCGGCTGCCGATCCGTGTTGAACTCGATGATCTGACCAAGGAGGATTTCGTCCGCATTCTCACCGAACCGGAGAATGCGCTGACCAAGCAGCAGGTCCTGCTGATGAAGTCAGAGAACGTCAAGATCGTCTTTGCCGACGACGCCATCGACGCCATGGCTGAGATCGCCTTCGAGGTCAATCGCACGAGTGAGAACATTGGTGCCCGCCGGCTGTACACGGTGATGGAGAAGGTGGTCGAAGATCACTCCTTTGATGCGCCGGAACTGGCTGGCAAGAAGATCACCATTACCGGGGACTATGTCCGCGAGAAGCTCGCCGACATTATGGAGAGCGAGGATCTGCGGAAGTTCATTCTTTGAGCGGCATGACAGGGACGTAATGTCCAGATCGTTGCCCGGCGCGTTTCGGCGGATCCAGTCGTCCCTGGCGGGACGAAGAACGAAAACAACAACGTGAGAATGTCTGGGAGCCTGCAATCCCAGCACTGAAGTGCTGGGCTACTATCAGTCGTCCCTGGCGGGACGTAACGACAAAGAGAACGACAAGAGGGTTTTCGCGGGGGCTCGTGATCCCAGCACTAAAGTGCTGGGCTACTATCATGCGTCCCTGACGGGACGCAACGACACAGGCAACAGCAAGAGGGTTGTCGCGGGCCCGTGATCCTCGCACTGAGGTGCTGGGCTACTATCATGCGTCCCTGACGGGACGCAACGACACAGGCAACAGCAAGAGGGTTGTCGCGGGCCCGTGATCCTCGCACTGAGGTGCTGGGCTAGTATCAGGCGTCCCTGACGGGACGCAACGACACAGACAACAGCAAGAGGGTTGTCGCGGGCCCGTGATCCTCGCACTGAGGTGCTGGGCTAGTGTAGTTCGTCACGCTGTTTGCATCTTATCGAGGACGGCGCGAGCCCGGCGGACTTTCGCCAGGATCGTTTCAGTCTTGGCCATCCAAACGAACGTCGCGGGGCGTTCGTTGTGCTTGGCGATGTAGTCATCGATGGCGGCGATCAACTGCTTGACACTATGGAAGACACCGCGGCGAATGCGTTTGTCCGTGATCTCCCGGAACCACCGCTCTACCAGATTCAGCCACGAACTGCTGGTCGGCGTGAAGTGCAGGTGTACCCGCGAATGTCGCTTCAGCCATGCCTTGACCTTCGCGTGCTTGTGCGTAGCGTAGTTGTCCACGATCAGGTGCAGGTCCAGGTCCTGCGGCACTTGGGCGTCCACCAGGTTCAGAAACTTGATAAACTCCTGGTGCCGATGCCGCGGCATGCACGTGCCGATCAACTTGCCCTGGGCCACCTCCAGGGCCGCAAACAAGGTCGTCGTCCCGTGCCGCACGTAATCGTGCGTCATCGTCCCGCACCGGCCCTTCTTGATCGGCAGCCCCGGCTGCGTGCGGTCCAACGCTTGGATCTGGCTCTTTTCGTCCACGCAAAAGACCATCGCCCGTTCCGGCGGATTCAGGTACAGGCCCACTACGTCGGTCACCTTCTCCACAAACTGCGGGTCGTTCGAGACCTTGAACGTCCGCACCAGGTGCGGCTTGAGTCCGTTGGCCCGCCACACACGCCCGACCATTGAAGGACTGACTCCCAGGTGCCGGGCCAGACTGTTCGTGCTCCAGTGCGTCGCGTCGGCCGGCCGCTCCCGGGTGGTGGCTCGCACGATACGGGCCGCCACCTCTTGCCGCCGGGTCGATGGCCGACCGCCTCGCGGGGCATCCTTTTCGATCCCCGCCAAGCCCTTTTCCGCAAACCGCCGACGCCAGCGATTGACGATCGTCCGGTCGATCTCCAGTTCCTCGGCAATCGCGATGTTCTCTCGGCCCTCGGCCGCCAGCAACACGATCTGGGCCCGTCGCACCAGGCGAGCCGGCGTGGTCCGCCCGCGTGCCCATCGCTGCAGGGTGGCTCTCTGTTCGTCGGTCAGTATGACTCTCGGCGCTATTCGCATGGGTATCATCCTCTCTCTAAAAGATGATACCAGCAAGACCACTATAAGATGCACGATTTATGATGCACTACACTAGTATCAGGCGTCCCTGACGGGACGCAACGACAACTGAGACTGCAAGACGCGTCTCTGGCGTGCCCATTCCTGTTGGTCTATAGTGGCCGTTTTGGTTGCTCGCGTGATTGGCGCGGCGCGGACACATGCGGCGAAAGATTGCGGAGTTGTCAGATGTTGACCAGACTTTACGGCAAGACCGGCAAGAAGATCAGCGCGGTGGGCTTTGGCGGTATGCGCTTTGTTAACGCTGAAGACCATGACGCCAACGCCGAGATCGTCCTCCATGCGTTCAAGAAAGGCATCAACTACTTCGATACCGCTCCCGGTTACTGCGGCCAGAACAGCGAACTGATCATGGGCAAGGCCTTCAAGCAGATGCCCCGCAACGAGTTCTACTGCTCCACCAAGAGTATGGAAGCCGATGGCGGCAAGTTCCGGGCTTCGCTGGAACGGTCGCTCGAGCGCCTCAACGTCGAAAAGATCGACTTCATGCATATCTGGTGCCTCGTATCGCCAGATAAGTGGAGCGAGCGCAAGGCCGGCGGCGCTGTCGCGGCGGCCCGCAAGGCCAAGGAGGAAGGGCTGGTCGGTCACGTCGTGACGAGCGTGCATCTTTCCGGTCAGGAGACGTGCGACCTTCTCGATGCCGAGCCATGGCTCGAGGGTTTGACCCTTGGCTACAACGCCCTGAACTTTCCCTTCCGCGGCAAGGCACTTGAAGGGGCGTGCAAGCACAATGTCGGTGTCGTCACGATGAACCCGCTGGGCGGCGGCCTCATTCCCAACCAGGCTGAGCGCCTCGATTTCATCCGCGCGGCTGACGATGCGGATGTCGTTCAGGCTGCCATCCGGTTCAACGTCTCGCATCCGGCTGTCACCAGCGCGCTGGTCGGCTTTTCGTCGAAGGAGCAGGTGGATCAGGCAGTGGCGGCTGTCGAGAACTTCACGCCGTATCCGGCTGAGCATATCGAGAAGGTCAAGAGTCAGATCGCCGGGGCATTCGACGGGTTCTGCACGCTGTGCGGCTACTGTGCCGGCTGCCCGGTCGACATCGCGATCAGTAAGTTCATGGAAAGTTATAACTACTACATCCTCGGCGAGGGCGACCAAGGCATCACGAACCGGCTCAAGTGGCACTGGTGGCTGCCGCCGGACCAGGCCGCCCTTTGTACCGAGTGCGGTGCGTGCGAGGAGAAGTGCACGCAGCACCTGCCGATCCGGGACCGGCTCAAGCATATCGCGGGGCTGAAACAGGGGGAGTAACGGCGTCCGTTGTTTGTTGTCCGTTGCATTCACAATTGCAGCATCCTACGGGACGCCCGCTACGGTTGGTCAGGATGCATATTTGCAGGACCGCTCCCTTACGGTCGCGGCTCGCATAAGGCGCCGTTCTTTTGGATCACTACACTGGGAAGGCCGTGCAATGTCGCGCAAGTAGCCGATGCTGGCTGCGTTTGTTCGTGATGCGGACCTGTCCAAAGAGGATCTTGATGAGCTCATGCCTCGACGAGGACGAATCGAAATGACATCTCTCTGGCAGCATCTTCCTGCGGTGATCAGCTGGATCGGCCGGAATTCGCGAGTCCCACACTGAAGTGCTGGGCGACTATCGGTCGTCCCTGGCGGGACTTGACTGTATCGGTGGCATGTGATGCCCGGGTCGCTATTTCATTGGCGTCCCGTGAAGGTGTACGCCTTTGACCCAGACCGTTCCTGGTCCCTCGGTCGTGACGTTAATCCTGATCAGGTCGGGTTTCTGACCCTTCTTCAGATAGAACGGGGCCTCGCAGCAGATCCAGTCGTTTGTGCCTTCGACCGCGCTGGTCAGGGCCTTGGAGAAAAAGTCTCCGCGGGCCGGCATTCGGCACCACATCTCCAGGTAGGCCCGGCCGTCGAGATTCTCACTGCGCATCTGGGCTCGCAGGGCCAGGTAACACTGCTCGACGTCGGGGTCGGGGATTTCAAATAATCGGAATGTCCGCGGCTGGCTGCACTCCAGGCGCCAGCTGTCGCCGTCTACAGTAACGCCATCTTTCGTAATCGTGGGGTCCGTCACCGTATAGATCTTGAGCCTGCTCGGCTGGGCCAGCCGGCTGGGGCGTGTGAAAGAGTGATTTCAGCCAGTTGAACATGGTGTCGGTTCCCATACGCCTGCAAAATGAACACGGGCGGACAAGCCGCCCGTGGCACCCAATCATTGTTTTCCGTTACTGGCCACTAGAACGGATTCCGTTTCCCCGTAGCGGCCAACAACCATGGCCCTGCTGCACAGGGCCATGCCACCCTGCTACTGGGCACTGCCGTTACACATCCAGCCGCTTGACGTTCAACGCGTTGGTCTCGATGAACTGGCGGCGGGCTTCGACGTTCTCGCCCATCAGAATCGAGAAGATACGGTCTGCCTCTCGGGCGTCGACCTCAAACTGCTCGGCGTCGGTGGCATCTTCGGTGATCCGTACCCGCAGCAGCGTCCGTTTGGCTGGATCCATCGTGGTCGACCACAGCTCCTCGGGGTTCATCTCGCCCAGGCCCTTGAACCGCTTGAGGGCAACGCCCTTCTTGCCGAACTGGCGCACGGCGTCAGGCAACTGCGTGATGTTCTCCAGGTCTTGCGCGGTTTCGCCGTGCAGGACGACGTACTTGGCTGGCTCGGGTTCGCCGGACAGGTCGCGTTTGCGGACCGCGAAGAGGTCTTCCAGCGGCATGCCGATCTCGGCGAGCTGGCGGAGAAGGCCTTCCAGCGGCGCACATTCGTACAGGTCCGTCCGCTCGATCCGGTGCTCGGCTGACTGGCCGTTACCGCTGACCATGATCTGCGACTCGACCTGTTCGACCTCGCCGTAGGCGGCTTCTTCAGACTCGGCCAGTTCGGCGAATTCCTTTTCGTTGTACACAAAGGTCGTCAGGGGCTGGCGGAGATCCGGTCGGTAGGTGATCGCACGGATCTTCGGCAGGCCGTTCTCGGGGTCCCTGTGACGCAGGACCAGTTCCTGGGGGTTGATGCTACGGCGAAGGAGCAGGTGGAACTGCTGCCAGATGCCGTCGACGATGTCGATGAGTTCTTTCAGCTGTTCGCCGGCGAGCTCGCGCGGTTCGGATTCGCCGCGGACTTCGATCTCCGTACCGTCGAGACCCCAGGTCGTCAGGTGGCCGGTCAGCATGGACTCGTCCCGGATGTATTCGCTCTTCCTGGACTTGGTGAGCAGGTACAGCGGCGGCTGGGCGACGAAGACGCGTCCGGCTTCGACGACCGGCCGCATATGCCGGAAGAAGAACGTCAGCAGCAGCGTGCGAATATGGCTGCCGTCGACGTCGGCATCGGTCATGATCACGATCTTGCCGTAGCGGCATTTGGACAGATCAAAATCATCGCCGGCGATGCCCGTGCCGAGAGCCGTAATGATCGTGCGAATTTCCTCATGGCCGAGCATCTTGTCGATCCGGGCCTTTTCGACGTTGAGGATCTTGCCGCGAAGGGGCAGGATCGCCTGCGTCTTGTTATCGCGGGCCTGTTTGGCCGAGCCGCCGGCAGAATCGCCTTCCACCAGGTACAGTTCCGTCTCGTCGGCGTTTCGGCTGGAGCAGTCCCAGAGTTTGCCGGGGAGGTTGCCGCTGTCGAGGACGGTCTTGCGAGCCAACTCGCGGGCCCGGCGGGCGGCTTCGCGGCGCCTGGGCGGCCTGGATCGCCTTGGTCACGATGTTCTTGCCGTCGGTGGGGTTTTCCTCGAGCCAGGTCTTGAGGGCGTCGTAGGCGAAGGTTTCGACGAACGTGCCGACCTCGGGGTTCATCAGCCGGACTTTGGTCTGGGCCTCGAACTGCGGCTCGGGCACCTTGACGGAGATGATCGCCACGAGGCCTTCGCGCAGGTCGTCGCCTTCCAGTTCCGTGTTGCCCTTGGAAAGGTTACGCTCCTTGGCGTAGCCTTTCAGGGCGCGGGTCAGGGCTGTCCGCAGGCCGGTCAGGTGCGTGCCGCCGTCGATGTTATGGATGTTGTTGGCGAAGCACAGGACGTTCTCGGTGTAGCCGTCGGTCCATTGCAGCGCAATTTCGCCGACAAGCCTTTGCTCGGTATCCTCCCGCACGAAATACACAGGCCCCTTGTGGATGGCCTGTCGACCCTCCGCCAGGTGGCTGACGAACTTGCGCAGACCCGTCGTCGAACTTGAACGTCTCGGTCTTGTTGCCTTTCTGGTCAGCCAGGGTGATTGACAGGCCCGGCGTCAGGTAGGCCAGTTCCCGCAGCCGCGCCGCCAACACCTCCGGGCGGAACTTCGTATCGGGGAAGATCTCCTTGTCCGGCAGGAACTCGATGCGGGTGCCGGACTTGCGGCTCTTGCCGATCTCCTCGAGGGGGGTGGCGGCCTTGCCGCGTTCAAACCGCATGTGCCACGTCTTGCCGTCGCGCTGGATTTCTACTTCCAGCCACTCGGCCAGGGCGTTGACCACGCTGACACCGACGCCGTGAAGGCCGCCGGAGACCTTGTAGCTGTTGCGGTCGAACTTGCCGCCGGCGTGGAGGATGGTCATCACCACTTCCAGCGCGGATTTGCCCTCTTCCTCGTGTATGTCGACGGGGATGCCCCGGCCGTCGTCGATGACGGTGCAGGAGCCATCGGCATTAAGGCGGACGGTGATGTTCTTGCAGTAGCCGGCCATGGCCTCGTCGATGCTGTTGTCCACTACCTCGTAGACGAGATGGTGCAGTCCGGCCGAGCCTGTATCGCCGATGTACATTGAAGGGCGCTTACGGACGGCTTCGAGGCCCTCCAGGACCCTGATGCTTTTGGCACTGTATTCGCCTTGGTTATCGCCAGGGACAACCTCGGTGTTGGTGTCGTCTGTATTTTCGGACATAAAACCTTCTTTACTCTCAGGGATTGCAAACTTACATTATAGGCATGCGGGCCGCCTAAGTCAGCACCACTCTCACCTTGCGTAGTGACATGTGCGGCAAGGCATTCTGCAGTGGTGTCAGCGCCTGGCCGCGGAGCAGTGTTTCCAGCAGGCATTTTGTCGTCGCATCCGCCGCCCACAGCGTCAAAATACCCCCGCGCACGCCGACCACCCGCGATTGCTCCAGCAGTTCGGCTGGCAGGATCTCTGTCAGGCTCGCCTGCACGGCCAGCAGGCCCTGTCTACCGGCCTTCAGCGAGTACTCGACCGACTTGAGTACCGCACCGATCGGCACGGCCTGGCGCTGCAATCCTTGCTGCTTGCTGGCTTGCCCCGGGAGCATTTGTTCGACCTCACTGTCCTACACAAGACCGGGCTGTTAGCGCCTACGTTCGGGCCCCACAAGGAATCTCAGGATCTGTCGCGTAGAGATCCTTCGCTTTGCTCAGGAGGACAACCTGAACAACCTTTTGCTCCGGTCAGATGGCGATCTGAAACGGTTTACCCGACCTTTTGTCGGGCCTATGCCAGGCTCACCGGCATTACCAGATAGAGGAAATCTCCTTCACCCTTGAGCAGCCCTGGCGTGGTCGGCTGTTTCATCTCGAAGACCACCTGCTCGTCGTTCATGACCTTCAGTGCGTCGACGAGGAAGTACGGATTGAAGCCGATGGCGATCGGCTCACCCTGGTACTCGGCGGCCATCTGGATCCGCGCCTCGCCGCGTTCCGGCGATCGGCTGCGGAGCGTCAGCGTGCCATCGTCGAACTCCATGCGAACGCCCTTGGATTCCTCACTGGTCAGCAGGGCCGCCCGGCGGATAGCCGAGAGGAAGTCCAGCCGATTCAGTTTCGCCTTCTTGTCGCAATCGCGGGGGATCACGTCCTCATATTTCGGGAAGTGGCCTTCCACCAGTACCGAACTGATGACGGCCCGCGGCGTCCGGGCGAGCATCTGGTTGCGGCAGAGTTTGATCTCGACTTCCTCATCGCCACTGTGGAGCATCCGGCTGAGCAGGCCGATCGCCTTGCCGGGCACGATAGCCTGGAGGAGTTCCTCATTGGCAACCTTTTCCAGGCCGCTGGCCGCCTTGGCCAAGCGTCTGCCGTCAGTCGCGACCATCAGCAGTTTCTTGCCCTGTTTTTCCCACTGGATGCCGTTGATCGCATAGCGGGTCGATTCTTTGGCGGCGGCGTACGAGGTCTTGTCCGCCAAGTCGCGAAGCGTCTCTGCCATGATGACGAAGTCCGCGTCGTCCTCGAACTGGGCGATGGGGGGGAAGTCCTGCGGGTCCTGGCCGAACACCTTGTACTCGTCGTCCTGCCCGCGAATGACGCACGCGTCTTCGACTGATTCGAGGGTAAGGGTCTCGTGGGCCGACTCGCGGATGATCCCGCCGAGTCGGTCGGCTGGCAGGAGTACCTCACCGGGTTCATTTACTTCGACCTGGCTGACTACCGCTCTGGCGGCGACCTCCAGGTCGGTCCCCTCGACGAACAGGCCGTCTTTATCGCACGACAGGCGTACGGACTTGAGGACCTCCTTGGGGCTTCGCGGCGAGACAACCGAACCAACGAGCCCCAGGGCCTCCTGGAGAGACTGCCTGCTGCACAGAAGTTTCATGGATGTACTCCTCGCTTAGTGACCTTGCTGCTGCATCACTCACATGGTTGTCTGTAGATGGAATAGAGTATGTTTTCTCTAAACCGTCATCCCTCTTCTTAAGGGCTGTGAAATCTGTCAGTCTGTGATGCAGCAATCATAAGCCACGGTACCAAAAAGGCTTATATCGAGTATCCTTCTCACGTCCTGTCGCTTGGGACCGTTAAGAGACAGGTCGGTTACTCGCAGCGACTCACGAGCCGCATGTGTCATTGCCCGAGCCTGCGAAAACACAGCCCGGATTTTACACGTTTACTCACACATGCGACAGAGCAGCTCACACAATCCGTTGCCCGGCATCGGGCGGCGCAGCCGTTTCGCAAGAGGCCGACGGCGCCTCTCATCGAGAGGCTGCGGCGTGGCCGGCAACTCGTTTCAGAGCGTGTTGCGAATCTCGTGCGGGTTGCCTGCCCCTGTTCAGCCGTTTCCGTTTCCGTCCCGCTGCAGACCCATCGACAGATGATCGAGCATGTGCCGCAGCTGCGGGTCTTCCTGTCGCTGCTGGGAGATCGTCTTGCAGGCGTGCAGGACCGTGCTGTGGTCCCGGCCACCGAAGTAGCCGCCGATCTCCTCCAGGCTGTGGGCCGGTCAGCTCCCTGGCCAGGTACATGCAGACCTGCCGGGGCAAGGCGATGCTCTTGGTTCGTCGTTTGCCCTGGATATCGGCCGCGCGGGCGCCGAATTCCTGGCTTACCTGCTCGAGGATCTCCTGGATCGTAATGCGCCGGCCCGGTCGCGCCCGGCCTTGCTGCCGAGCGCTTCCTCGGCGATCTGCATGGTGACCGGCTGGCGGTAGGCCTGGCTGAGGCCGACGATCTTGAGCAGTGCCCCTTCGAGTTCACGGGTGTTGCTTGTCACCATGGATGCGATGAACTGGATGATCGGTTCGGGCAGGTCGATCTGGCGGATCTTGGCCTTCTTTCGGACGATCGCGATCCGCGTCTCGTAGCACGGCTGGTCAATCCTGGCGACCAGACCCCAGCTGAACCGGCTGACCAGGCGGTCCTGCAGTGACGGAATTTCGTCCGGCGGGGAGTCGGCTGCCAGTACGATCTGCTTCTGCGACTGGTAGAGGGTGTTAAACGTGTGGAAGAACTCCTCCTGGCTGCGTTCGCGGTCGGCCAGGAACTGGATATCGTCCAGCACCAGCATGTCTGCATGGCGATAGCGATAGCGGAAGGTATGCAGCTGTCCCAGCTCCACCGCCTCCATGAAATCGTTGATGAACGTCTCGCAGGAGAGGTATTGGACCCGCATCTGTTTCTGGCGTGCCAGCAGGGCATGGCAGATCGCCTGCAGAAGGTGGGTCTTGCCGAGCCCAACGCTGCCGTGGATGAACAGGGGGTTATATGCGTGTCCGGGCGATTCGCTGACTGCCACGCAGGCCGCGTGGGCCAGGCGGTTGCACGGTCCGACGATGAAATTGTCGAACGTGTACTCTTCGATCAACGGCAGCGACCCGGCAGAGAGGCCACCCGCCGTGTCTTCCAATACCCCCTCTCCGCCGGCCGGCGCTTCAAAGCGTACGGTCACCAGATGTCCGGTTGCCGCCTGGGCCGCCCCGATGAACGCAGACAGGCAGTGTTCGTCCAGGTATTTCTTTTGGGCGCTGTTAGCGGCGAGGATCTGCAGTTCGCCGCCGGCCAAGGTTCCCGCCCGAAGCGTGGCAAACCATCCTCGCACGAGTTGGGCGTAGTGCACCCGCAGATAGCCGACGATATCCTGCCAGACCGGTTCGGCCAATTCTCTCGATTCGGTGTCCTGAGCCATGATATTTTCAGTAAGGCGGCGCAATGCCGCTGTGCGTTCATCCCAAACGAAACCCGCGCCGAAGATCCGTGCACGCCACGCCAATAACGAGCCGCAGACTTTTTCCGCGGTCGTCAGCGTGTTGTCGTCACTACCCCTCTCGAACCTGCAAACCAGCTGATGCACGGACCTAAAAAAGAAACGTACGCGCCAGTGTGAAGCGTCCGACGAGTCCTTAGTCTACCAGCCGACCGGCACGCTGCCAAGCCTGACAGCAACAAAGCACGTGATTCCATAACCCGCCTTGGCTGCGATACTTGCAGTGGCTGAATATCCGCTTGCGTCTGGGAAGGAAAATGGCTGTGGCCCGGTGCGGCACGGCGGCGGCACCAACGAAGAATGCCACGTCGACTTGATTGCGTGGGTCAGATCAAGCCGGCGTGGCATTACTTGAGCAGGTCGCAGGCTATAGCCTGCTGGTTTACTTTGGGGCTGCGGTTGTGGCGGATGCAGTATCTGCAGCGCATCCGGTGCATCCCTTCGTGGCACAACAGGTCCTGTGTGCGTGTGCGTCGGCCGTCTGCAATCTGGCAACGGCGATCTCGCCACCCTTCTTGCCCGAAAGGAGCATGCCGCCAAAGGTCGGTCCCATTCGAGGCAGGCCGTAGACCGTGGCCACGGACATGCCTACGGCGACCAGTCCGGGATGGACCTCGCCGGTGTGCTCGACCAGGGCGTCCTCGCTGCGATCAACCCACATGGCTCCGAAGCCGCGCACGGTCGTCAGGCCGCGACGAACGAGCGCCTGGACCACGGCGGCATCGTGCCCGGTTGCGTCGACGACCAGCTTCGTTTCGACTGCTACCGGGTCCACGCAGGTGATCTGGCGCGGTAAGGCATGTACGGGGCTCCAGTTGATGACGACGCCGGCGACCCGGCCGCCGTCACGGACGATCACGTCGTCGACGCTCGTCGAGCTGGAGGAACTTGACGCCGGCATCGCACGCAGCGGCGATCAGCTTGGAGCAGGCGTGCGGGCCGTCCGTTACGTGCAGGCCGTTGCTGGCGAGTTTGTGGGGAATGCCGAGCTCGTCCAAGGTTGCGTCCGCCGGTTCGCGGAACGTGACCTTGTTCATGAAATAGCCGCCCACCCAGAAGCCGCCACCGAGGTAGTTGTTATTCTCGATGACTACGACCTTGCAGCCTGCCTCCGCGATCGTCTTGCGCAGATCAGGCCGGAGATGCCAGCCCCCACGACGAGTACGTCCGACTGCAGGATGCCTTCGAACTCCTCGGCGAACCCGCTTACGATCGCCCGTGTGACGTCCGTTTCCCCCGCACTGCTAAACAGCTGGTTTGCATCACGAATCAATGGACACCTCCTGTGTCAGTTCGCGCGGCTGCTTACGTCCTGGCCGCTGTTCACTATGACTTTCTTCAAATTGAATTTGGGCCTCAAGTTGCTCTGTATGGCTTTTGCGCCGCGGGCTGATTCGGGCACGAAGCCGAAAGGCAGTGCGTCTGCTGTTCTTCATCTGGCGCGTTCCTCCTTTGCCGGTCCTGCTCGACGAGGTCGGCGAGCGTTGTATGGTCGTAAACATCCTCGACCGCCTGTCGAACACGGTCCCACATCGGATAGAAGGGCGCAGCCTCCGTAGAGAGGGCAGTCTTCCTGCTCCGGATCGGCTACGCAGTCGATCGGCCCGATCGGGCCTTGCACAAACCGGATAAGCATTCCCACGGTCAGCGTTGCCGGCTCTTTGACGAGGAAATACCCGCCGTCACTTCCGCGCTGGCTGGCGACGAACCCGCCTCGCTTGAGCTGATTAAGGATGACTTCGAGGAATCGGATCGGAATTGCCTGGACTTGTGCGATCAGGCCGATCTTGACCGGCCCCTGCCCCCAGCGCCGCGCCAGTTCGAAGGAGGCACGCAATGCGTACTGACACTTCTGGGATACCAGCATCCAATCCACTCCATCTCTATCAGACTGGTCAAGATGGTAAAAGATGGCTGCCTGGACCGTCAACGAAAAAAGTGGCCTGCTCGGGGCGGCCATGCACAATGGCGCCCTGTTGCAGAGGCATAACGGGACTCTATGCAGTGACGGCCTGGCGGACGGCCTCGATTTGCGCGATTGCTCGGATCACGGCGACGCCTGCAGCGCCGGCGGCAAGGCAGGTCCTGGCATTGGTTGCGTCGATGCCGCCGATGGCAACGACGGGTACAGGGTCACGTCCCTGCTGCTGAGAGGCCGTCTGCACCGCCTGGCAGATGAGCTGGAGCCCGGCAAGGCCGATCGCCGGTGCGGCATCGGGTTTGGAGGGGGTTGGCCAGATGGGGCCGGCGCCGATGTATCGTGCCCCCCGGGCGACGGCCGTCACCGCTTGCTGCACCGAAGAGGCGGACAGGCCGAAGGATATGCCGGCGGCCTGTGCGCGCTCGACCCCGCTGTCGCTTTGTCCGAGGTGAACGCCTGTGCCCAGGGCGATCGCGGCATCGACATCATCGTTGATGACCAGTTCAAATGCGGCGTCACATTCGGCTTGAAGGGCGAGAATCGATCTGCCGACATTAACGAGCCGGTCGGTCGGCACCCCTTTGATCCGGAGCTGAATTTATCGTCGCGCCGCCAACAGCGGCGCGGCGGGCCGTTTCGATATCGCTGACCAGTGCATGCAGCTTCATCGCTGTTCCACCTTCGCACGGCTATCGAGTGTCGCCGGGTCCAGTGCCGCCAGGGCATCGTACAGCCTGACGTGAAACGTGCCGGGGCCCGGCGAGCCGACGGCTGCGTCTTCACCGGCGACTCCCAGGGCGATGAGGGTTTCGACCGCAGCCTCGAAGGGTTCCGCTGATTTGGCGGCCAGGAAGCAGCCCGTCAATGCGCTGGCGATGCAGCCGGTTCCCGTGACCTGTGACAGCAGGGGATGGCCGTTGGCGACCGCGGCGCTGCGCGTGCCGTCGGACACATGATCGACCGCGCCTGTGACCGAGGCGACCAGGCCGAGGGTCTTAGCGGCCGTGCATGCCAGGTCCGTTGCGGCACCGGATGTACCGATCGACTCGACGCCGCGGACCTCTGCCTTCCAGCCGATCAACGAGGCGATTTCGCCGGCGTTACCTCGAAGCACCGAAACATTCACTTCCTTCAGGATGCGTGTGGCGCTATCGGTACGGAAGCGCGTTGCGCCGGCGCCGACCGGGTCGAGTACGACGGGGATGCTGCGTGCGTTAGCGGCTCGGCCAGCAAGGATCATTGCCTCCACCCATTCGGTTGAGAGTGTGCCGATGTTCAGAACGAGCGCACCGGCCAGGCCGACCATCTCTTCGACTTCCTCCGGCGCGTGGGCCATCACCGGCAGTGCGCCGAGGGCCAGCGTTGCGTTGGCGGTCTCGTTCATGACGACGTAGTTGGTGATCTGGTGGACCAGGGGTTTGCTCTGGCGAATACGGGCCAGCGTCTTGCCCGGTTGAATCATGGACCGACCTCCAATGGCAATATCGGGTAACGGGCTATCAGCAGTGACGGCCGGTTACGCGGTGGTTTCCTTGCAGGATTCTAACGTTGCGGCTCGAGTCCACAATGACGGCCATATCCTGGCGCATCCCTGACGAGACGGCAGAGCATTTCGACGAAGTCTGTCCGCGCTGCACATCTTTCGATAGCGAAATATTAACCAGTTCCTGATGCCTTCTTAGGATCTGGCCAAGCCTGCTGTGCTTATCATGATGGGAAAGGAAAGCGAGTACTTACAGGAGTGTCTGTCGCGGCGACAGACAAAGCGGGCCGCAACAATTGGAGGTCTTGTGATGGGAAGACGGAGCGTACGGAGGATAGGATTGATGCCGGCAAGGAAGGACGTGATGCGTGCGGCAGTCACACGCTATGCGGCAGGAGAGCGACTGCGGATGCTGTCGTTCATCAATGATGCCCTCGAACGCGAAGGGCTTCGCGAGATGGACGCCGATGAAGAAGATGAGATCATGGCGTCGTGGGCGACCGACATGCTGCCGTTCAGCCAGTACCATATTCCCGTGCCGGACGTGGGCATCGAGGACGAAGAGGCCGAGCTGGCCGAAATCTGACAGGGCGTCTAGCGCGTGCCCCTCTACAGCGCCAGCGAAAACATTCTGCCCAGCCTGCTGTGACGACCACACCAATCACGACGGGTCGGGTATCTGCTCGAGGGCCGTTACGCGGGGCACGAAACCGTATCGCCGGTAAAAGCCGAACACGGCCTCGTTGCCGGCGGCCACGCCCAGTACCTTGCGGGTCGTTCCTTCCTCGTCAAGAAACCGCAATGCCCGGCGCATCAGGCCATCACCGATGCCTTGGCCACGGTAGTCCGGCTCGACGTAGATCGACTCGATCTCGCCTTTCCTTTCGGCGCTGAGCGACGTGATGCAGTAGCCGACGTCGCGTGCGGTCTCGGTGTCGAAGGCAATATCCAGGCGGAGCTTGCCGCTACGGCCGATCTTGAGCAGTCCTTCCTTCCGCTGGGCGAATGTGATGCGAGTAAAGAAGGCCGCAAACTCGCGAGCCACGGCGCGGTGATGCTGTCGCTGTTTCTCCCACAGGCCGGCGATCCGGTCGAGGTCCTGCTGGTCCGTCGCGATGTATTCAATTCTGGCCATGATCATCTCCCCGGTGGATACAGTATGCCGGGAGGGTCTATTATACATGACGCCATGTCTCCCGAAAGATGGACGGTACGCTGCGGTATGCTCTGGCCTGTCGGGGCGGGTCTGGGTAGTCTGTTGGTCCAGGCAGCCCGGGCGGCAGGGCGGGCTGCAAGGAGAGCAGCACCATGGCCACGAAGATCGCGATGATCGGCGCGGGCAGCGTCGTCTTCTGCAAGACGCTGATGAGCGACATCATGGCGACGCCGGCGCTGGCGGACGCCGAGATCGCCCTGATGAACCGCACCTGAGCCGAAGCTCCGCCGCATGGAGGCCTTCGCCCGGCGGATGGCCCAGGAGAACGGCCTGCCGACGAGGATCAAAGCGACGCTTGATCGGCGCGAGGCCATCCGCGACGCGGATTTCGTCGTGGTGATGATCCAGGTTGGGGGGCTCGAAGCGTTCGGGCTGGACTATGAGATCCCGCTGAAGTACGGCGTCGATCAGTGCATCGGCGATTCGCTCGGGCCGGGCGGGGTCTTTCGCGGCCTGCGGACAATCCCCGTGCTCGTCGATATCGCCCGCGACATGGAGCAGCTGGCCAGGCCCGGGGCCATCATGCTCCAGTACGCCAACCCCATGGCGACGAACTGCCTGGCGCTCGGCAAGGTCAGCCCGGTCTCGTTCGTCGGGCTCTGTCACGGCGTGCAGACGACGCTCGACCTGATCGCCGGCTACTGCGAGCGTGCCCAAGGAGGAGATCACCTATGCCTGCGGCGGGATCAACCACATGGACTGGTTCCTGTCGCTGGCGCATAAGGGCCGCGACCTCTATCCCGTGCTGCGCGAGGTGTTCGAGAGGCCCGAGTATTACAAGAATGAGAAGGTCCGGGGCGAGGTGTTCCGGCACTTCGGCTACTTCATGACCGAGTCGACCGGCCATCTCAGCGAATACGTCCCCTGGTTCCGCAAGAACAAAAAGGCCCTGGACCTGTACTGCGACGAGCCGAGCTTCGGCGGCGAGAGCGGGGCGTACTACAAGTATGCAAAGGCCCTGGCCGGCAAGTACGCCAGGCATGACCCGCTGGAATATCGAGACCGCGCAGTATCACCCGCCGGAGCGTTGAGTACTGCTCGTACATCATGGAGGCCGTCGTCACCGGCAAGCCGTTCCGCTTCATGGGCAATGTCCGCAACGACGGCTATATCACCAACCTGCCGGACGGCTGCTGCGTCGAGGTGCCGACGTTTGCCGACGGCACGGGGTTGCATCCCGCGCGGATCGGCGCCCTGCCGCCGCAGTGCGCGGCCGCCTGCATGAGCAACGTCAACAGCCAGATCCTCGCGGCGGAAGCGGCGCTGAACGGCGACACCGAACACGTGGTCCACGCGCTGGCGATGGACCCGCTGACGGCTGCCGTCTGCACGCTCAAGGAAATCCGCGAGATGTGCAGTGAGATGCTGGAGGCCGAGCGGGCCTGGCTGCCGCAGTTTGCCGGCAAGACGATCGCGTCCAAGCCGGCGATCGACATTCCGCCGGACTGCAAACCTGTTGAGGTGCCGCTGGATCCGGCCCTGGCGATCAATCAACGTTTCAGCAAACTGATCGAACAGAAAACGGACTGACAGGAGAGAGTCCCGTGAAGAAGTACGCGAAGGCTGCGGATATCAAGGTGGGCGTAATCGGTTACGGCGGGGCGTACAACATGGGTCGGGCGCATCTCAACGAGATGGCCAAGGCGGGCATGACGCCCACGGCGGTCTGCGAACTGGACGGCGAGCGCCTGAAGGTCGCCACCGAGGAGTTTCCCGGCATCGAGACCTACGCGTCCGTCGAGGAGATGCTCGAAAAGAGCAAGGTTGACCTGCTGGCGATCATCACACCGCACAATACGCACGCGCCGCTGGCAATTCAGTGCCTTCAGGCCGGTCGGCACGTCGTTTCCGAGAAGCCTTTTGCGATTACGACAGCCGAGTGCGACCAGATGATCGAGGCGGCGCGGAAGCATGACGTCCTGGTCAGCACGTATCACAATCGCCATTGGGACGGCTGCATCCAACAGGCGATCAAGACGATCCGCAGCGGCGCGATCGGGGATGTATATCGGATCGACGCCCACATGGGCGCCTGGCACCAGCCCAAAGACTGGTGGCGGTCCAGCAAGACGATCAGCGGCGGCATACTCTACGACTGGGGCGTCCATCTGCTGGAGTATACGTTACAGATCCTGACGGCTGACATGGTGGAAGTCAGCGGTTTCGCGAAGAAGGGATTCTGGTGCGGGCAGTGCAAGTGGCAGAACGATACGATTGAAGATGAGGGGTTCCTGACTGTCCGCTTTGCCAACGGCGACATGGTCGACGCTGGGGATCTCGTCTCTGTACAGCCGGCCGCGGCAGGGGTGGATCGACGTCGTCGGCACGCAGGGATCTTACAATTTTGATTATCGTGCCTATGAACTGTTGCAGCCCAAGGGCGGCGAGACGGTGATCACGAAGGGTTCCAACCCGCCGAGTGAAGGGGAGAAGCTCTACCAGAACATCGCCGATCACATGACAAAGGGGCGCCGCTGGTGATTACGCCGCAGTGGGCGCGCCGGCCGGTGCACGTGATCGACCTGGCGTGCCAGAGTGCCAAGTGCGGCAAGACGCTGGCGGTGCAGTATAAGTGACGAGGTGACAAGGTGACGGGGTGACAGGGCGCAACTGCTGTTGGCCGCAGTCGTTTTCCTCAGCCGGTTGCCTCGTCAATCCGGCCGAACTCTTTTGCCTGGCTGCACCATCTCTCCACGCGTTGGCGGATGCGCCGGGCGGTTGCTGTGTCGCACTTGATTTCCAGTCCCGGCCACCAGGTGATCCGCATGCCCTCGAATTTGCTGTAGAGCAGAAACCAGTCCTCGCGGATTTCGTCGAGGCCGATGTCCATCTGGCGCAGCCACGGCCGTATGGGTGCCGGCCCGATGCCTTCGCGCATCGCGAAGCCTTTGGGTGTGAGACGCAATTGCACCGGGGCCGGTGTCCGTGCCGGTCGGTCGCGCAGGGCGTCCCAGACGGCTATTACCAGCGGTATGGCCAGGCCGAGCATGACTGCGACCTGGGTGACACTCGGTCGCTTGCTGATCTGCGTCCACGGCCAGAGCCATACGGCGAACGGGACGTAGAGGATCCACCAGTAATGCAAGCCGGCCTGAACCCATCGCAGCCACCGGCGGTGCTCCGGTGCCAGGCCGTGCTCCCAGCCGTACAGGACGATCATCTCCGGTTCGTACGCGGCGCCGCACTCCGGGCAGATGCCCTCGGCTGGCAGGCCGCAGAGCATATAGCCGCAGTCCGGGCAGCGCTGCACGCGCAACGGATCGGGCATGTCCGGGCAGTTTTCCTCAGTGCCGGCCATCTCATTGGATGTTAGTCTTCGGTCCGGCCAGACGGCAAAGACGGGCATTGGCGGCGAGAACCGACTTCAGCGGAGGGGCTATGGTTATCCGGCTGCCTGGCTTTGCCACATATGGACCCGGTCCTGGATCCGTTCGGCCGTCTGTGCGTCGCAGCTGAACTCAAAGTCGACGGTTCTGGAGCCGCACAGGACGATGTGCATATGGTGCCATGATCGAATAGACCATCGACCCGGTCCTGCCGGCATGAAGATGAGTTGCCGCCAGTTCGGTCGCCAGCGGCGAAGTTTGACGGGCCCGACGCCGTCACGCTGGGCGAAACCTTCGGGTACCAGTCGCAGACTGCACGGGTGCGGGGGCATCGGTGAGCAAGCTTGCGACGGCGGCGCAGACATGGAGATCAGCCACGCAGGCAGGATTATGATCGCTATCCAATTGAAAAGCAGAAGAATCAGGAGCCAACCGAGCACGGCCCAAACCCACCAGCGTCTGCCGTGTCGACGGGTTGCCTCGTTGCCGCGAACGTGTTGTGCCCAGCCGTACAGGACGATCATGTCCGGGTGATATGCGGTTCCGCACTCGGGGCAGATCCCCTGATCTGGCAGGCCGGTCAAAAG
Organism: uncultured Planctomycetota bacterium; assembly: GCA_963787325.1. Classification (GTDB taxonomy): domain Bacteria; phylum Planctomycetota; class Phycisphaerae; order UBA1845; family JANYLN01; genus CAWBCK01. The sequence goes on along the minus strand of CAWBCK010000005.1, from coordinate 850,491 downwards.
GTAGCCGCACTCCGGGCAGCGATCGAGGCGGAGCGGGTCTGTCTCGGCTGTCGCACTGTCCGTGTTGTCTGGCATTGCCCTTGTCCTACGCGACACTGGCTGGATCCGTCTTTGCCCGGGAACGATAAGCGGCCGGGTGAAGCCGAAACGCCAAATGCCCGGTGAAGCGGGCACTCCAAACAGTGGCCCGCACAGTCAGCGCGCTACGGAACGTGCCGTCAGTTGCAGCGGCTGTAGCGGTTCTATCGAACAATAACGAGATAGACCGTCATTGCCACGCCGACCGCCGCCAGCATGAATGCTACGATGATGCCCAAAGACGTCTTGCTGGGCCGCCATGGCAAGCCCTGTTGAAATCGTACGAGGAAGCGGATGTGCTGTACGGCGGCGAACGCGCAGGTGACCACGCCCAGAGCAACCAGGATCGTCCCCGCCAACAGGGAGAACCGGATGTGATGCGCGGCAGGAACCGGCAGGTCCTTGGCTCCCAAGTGGGTGGTGGCCGACTCCCGCAGGAAGAACCCGAACCGGGCGACAACGAAACCGAACCCCATCATCGCCAAACCCGTTCGCACCCATGCCAGCAACGTGCGTTCCGCGGCAAATGGGACGCGGGGGTCGTAGATCTCCCGGCTGACTGTCTTCTGCTCGGCTGCCATGTCTGCCCTTCCAGCACCGCAAAACCCTGCGCGCGTGCGACTACCACGTCGCGACGCGTTCTGGCCGACAGCATAGCGAAAGACAGGGATCTTGTCAGCGGAATCTTTTTGCGGGGGCACGGCTGTGAGCGGCAACAGACGAACGCAGGGTGCCGGCCGGCTCCTGACGCGTTGGGAAAACCCTTCGCGGTTTGCCCGGTCAGAGTCGACCCGGCACGCGTGTTGTTATTTGCGCTATGGCTGGGTGGCTGGTGCCTGCGGCGCCAGTAGATCCTCCAGGCCGGCTGTCTGGCTTTGCAGGGACATGCCCAGTCGGCTGTAGTCACGGGCCGTCCGGGTCCGTTGCAGGCGGTCCATCAGCCGGTTAACCCGGTCGACGGTCACCTGTTGCTCGCCCCGGGCCTGTAGCTCGGGTCGGACGTTGTTCCAGGTCTGCGTCATCTGGGCTACGGTTCGCTGCAGGGCCTGTCTGCCACGGTCGGCTGCGTCGACCTCCAGCTTGTCGTGAGTAGACGTTCATCATCCGCGCATCGGTCAGCGCCTGGGATTGCCACCGTCGGGACAGCTGCACTACAACGCGGGTGATTTCGTTGGCGCTGCGCATGGTCCGGGTCTTGTCCCGGGCGATGGCGGCCTCCCGCAGGTTGTGAAACGCGCCATCGAGCTCGGCGGTCAGATTCGCTGAACCGACCACGTCGACAGGGACGCGGCCGATCGAGCCTTCCAGCGACGGCATCATCTCGTTGATCTGACCCCACTTGTTGTGTCGAGCCAGCGTGTAGATGCGCAGGGCAGCCTGATCAGTTGCCTCCAGGCTTGCGGGTATGGCCCCGCTCTGTGCGCTTCTGCCTGGTGCGACGGGTGCCGGCATCGCGTTTGGCTGTGCAGCGGGGTTTTGTCCCGGTTCAATGCGGGATCCAGCGGGGCTTTGGGCCTGCGCAACATGGGGCGCCATCAGCATTGCCGCTGCAAATACCGCCCCGATTGCAGGGGTGCCCGGTACGGGTACTCGAATGGTCATGGCAGCGTCCTTCCCTCATTGCTCACTGATGCTGTAGAGCCACCAGCGGGCTTTCGGCCGTTTGGGGTGGATGCTCTGACGCTCGAAGTACACGGTCATGACGGCGTGCGGTTCGACAAGGATCTTGTACCAGTGGCGGCGCAGGTATATCTCGTCGCTGCCGTTGCGGCAGGGCCCGCTCGACTTCCACTGCTGCAGCACGCCGAGCAGGTGATACTCCTGGTCGCGCCATTTGAACTGCTTGGGCAAGCCCGGCTCGCCGCGGGCCATTCCGCGGGTATCCCCTGTGGCTGCTATGGGCTTGAGTTCTTCGCTGACGAATTGTTCGTGAACGTTCGCCGACACGGCTGGCCTCCGATACGAGCATCATCTACCTGATTGTAGAGCGCTGCTGCCGCAGGCTTGCGGCAGGAACGATCAGGAGCCGGCCTGTCCGGACGCTTCGGATGCGGCTGGTGAAGACTCTTTTGGCGCCGGCGCCGGCGCCGCGCCGATTTCGCGCCGCGCCCGGATGTACTCGATGATGACGGGCACCACCGAGATGACGATGATTGCGACGATCACCCAGTGGAAATTGCCCTTGACCCACGGACGTTTGCCGAACCAGAAGCCGGCCACAAGGAACATCATCACCCATGTGATGCCGCCGGTTACGTTGTAGAGGGCGAAGCGGAAGTAGTTCATCTTGCCGATGCCGGCCACGAACGGCGCGAAGGTGCGGATGATCGGGATGAACCGCGCCAGGAAGATCGTCTTGCCGCCGTGCTTTTCGTAGAAGCGATGGGCCCGAAGGAGATGCTGCTTGTTGAGCAGCCGGCCGGTGTCCTTGTGGAAGATCGCCGGGCCGACCCATTTGCCGATCGCGAAATTGGCGGCGTCGCCGAGCACGGCGGCGGCACACAACATGATGGCGATCAGGGGCAGGCGGATCGGCGAGCCGTCTTCGGCTGCCAGGGAACCCACGGCGAACAGCAGCGAGTCGCCCGGCAGAAAGGGCGTGACGACCAGACCCGTCTCGCAGAAGATGATCGCAAATAGCAGCCCATAGAGCCACATGCCCATCTGGCCGGCTGCGCCGTTGAGATGCTTATCGAGATGCAGGAATATGTCGACTGCCTGGTGAATCCAGTCCATAGACCTCTCCGCAGCCGTCGGGGCTGCCCCTGGCCTTGTCCATTGCCTTCCGGCTTACGACGCCGCTCGCACGAGCGTGGCGTCGGCGGATCGGCGGACGATCACCCGCGGGCAGTATACCTTGTCCCCGTGGCGGATGAAATAAGGCACCAGCCGTGTGAATAACCCGGCCAGGTCGCCCGCCAAGCCGAACCGCCTCGACTGGGACTGTCGTCCTTTGTCCCCTGCTGAGGCGTGGCCCCCGTTGTTATCAGTGCGTAAACAGCCGCAAGCCTGAGTGTACCATGACCATGCCGTATTCGTCCGCCGCGGCGGTTACGTCTTCGTCGCGGGTCGAACCGCCCGGCTGGAGGACGTATTTCACGCCGCTGCGGGCGGCGCGGTCGATGTTGTCGCGGAAGGGGATGAACCCGTCGGAACTGATGCAGACGCCGTCAAACCGTTTCACCCATTCGAGGCGCTCGTCCCGGCTGATCGGCTCGGGCTGCTGGGCTACATTCTTCAGGAGGACCTGGCGTTCCGGTTCGGACAGCTGGTCCCAAAGGAGGAACTGGTCGACGGTGTTGGACTTGTCCGGCCGCTTGAGGCCTTCGGCGAAGGCCAGTCCCAGCGTGCGCGGGTGCATCTGCAGGAGCCACTTGTCCGCCTTGTCGCATGCCAGGCGGGTGCAGTGGACGCGGGACTGCTGGCCGGCGCCCATGCCGATGACCTGGCCGTCGTAGGCGACGCATACGCTGTTGGACTGGGTGTACTTCAACGCGATGGTGGCGACGAGCAGGGTCTGGGCGACGTCGTCGGGGATCGTCTTCTTCGTAGACACGATGTTCTGCAAAAGTGAACTGTCGATCTTGGCATCGTTGCGCATCTGTTCGAGAGTGATGCCGAACAGACTGGCGCTGCTCCAGTGCCGGCGGCTGGAACTTCGGGTCAATCTGCAGGACCAGGTACCGGCCGCCTTGTTTCTTCTTCAGGATCTCCAGCGCCTCCGGCTCGTAGGCCGGGGCGACCACCAGGTCGGACACCTCGCGCGACAGGATCCTGGCCAGGGAGCTGTCGACGGGATCACTGACGGCCGCGGCGTCGCCGAAGGAACTCATCCGGTCGCCGCCGCGCGCCGCACGTAGGCCGTCGCTACCGGCGAGAGCTGCTCGTCGCCGAGGAACTGGGAGCGGGCGAAGTCCTTGCTGAGGGGTTTGGCGACGGCTGCGCCGGCGGGGCTGGTGTGCTTGAACGAGGCTGCGGCAGGGAGATTTGTCGCGGCCTTGAGTTCGCGGACCAGCTGCCAGCCGAGCAGGGCGTCGAGGATGTTGATATAGCTCGGGCGCACCGTTGAGCACCCGCAGGGGCATCTCGCCCTGGGCAGCGTATACGCGCGCATTTTTCTGGTGAGGGTTCGTGCCGTACCTGAGGTCTATCTGCATGGGTTTCTCTCCGTTTATTGGTGTCATCCCGAAGCCTGTTGTCAGCCGAAATGCCACGCGCAGTACGAGCCAAAGGGGCATCGACGCAGGTAAGTCGGGAAAGGACCGCGCCCGCCAGCGAAGGCCACAATGTTCGTCCTGATCCCTGCCGCTGCAACGGACCACGGACTAAGGACCACGGACAGCCGTACTATATACCCGATCCGCGGCGAATCCTCATCATCTCGTGGGCGCCCTTCTGAAATTCGTAGGGTACCGGGTCGATGGAGACGTGCCAGCCGGCCTCCGCCGCCGCCCGCCGGACCGCCTCGACGTGTGCGGACGGTCGACTTTCCAGATCCAGCAACGGGAAGATCCGGATCTCGCGGGCCACCCGGCCGAGTTCCAGGACCGATCGGACGTGCAGATCGCAGGACAGGCTGCTCTGTATAGAGGAAGAGCAGGTGGGAGCATACGGCCAGGTCGAATGCCCCGTCGGCGAAGGGCAGGCTGGGCAGCTCGGCCGCGACATAGCGACCATCGGCCCGCCCGGCATCGTAGTCCGCCAGGAACCGCCGCATGGCCGCCATCCGCCGCTGACCGAGGGCCTCGACGGAGGGGATTTCCTTCCAGATGAAGCGGTCTTTCCGCACTTCGGTTTGTGTGAGCACGATTTTATAGGTCGCTGCGATGCGTTGCTCGATATCCTCAGCCGGAAACTGGTAAATCGGATCGCAGGAGATGACGCGGCCTGCTCGTTCGGTCACCTCGGCGTTGAACGACGCGGGACCGTCGCCGCAGCCGAGGATCGGCCGGGCCAGGTCCTGCTCGGTCAGGGCAAACATTCGCGTGTATTCGTCAAGATTTCGTCCCCAGGGGACGACGCGGTCCAGTTGCATATCGTCTCGCATGTCCTTCGCGCTGATGCCGGCATCGGTTTGGGGCCGGGCCATCGTTGCCGCCGTATTCTGTCATGCTGTCGCCCGCTTCGCAGGCTCGGCCTCATGGTCCTGCGCGTACCGCCCATATATTGCCACACCGGCTGCCTTGCTGCCAGCGTGGTTCCTGGCTGGGCCTGCTGGCTGGGTTGGACGGATCAGGTTTTCGTGGGGCAGGGCATGTCGACTCTCTGCTTGCAGGGCCATTGACCCGGCCGGATGATGGTCATGCAGCTGGCGACCGGGGTAATGCGGCCTCGGGGGATGGACGTCTCCGTTGCCGAGATTCGCGTTGGGATGCGGAACCGATTTCGATGGACTACGAGAAGGACAATCCGCGTGAGATGTTCTGGGCGGGTATCGTTGCGCCGGCGGCGATTTTGGGACTTGTGGTCTTTAACCTGACTTACCACAGGGTCTACTGGCTTTGTTCGGGGAGATTCGGCTCTTCGTCCCTGGTTGTCTATACGATCTTCTGGCCGATGCTCGGGATCCTCGTGATGAAACTGGGTGTTGCGGGGTTCCTTTGTTCGTGGTACCTGCTGAGCGATTTAGAGAAGATGGAGCGATACGCCCCGATCCTGACCGGGGTATCGGAGGTCGTGGCAGGTGCGGGCCTGGCGATATTCTTCGTGTGGTTGTGGCGGGCGACGTTGCTGCCGCCCTAAGTACTTAATAGTATGATGTCCCCTGATTATCGTGTCCCCTGATTATCGCGACGACACCCAGGTCTTCTCGTTCTCGCTGGGCACGACGTTCTGACGGCAGGAGTCCGTTATCCGTGGTTTGTTGTCCGTTGCTGCGGCACGACGTCAGGCGTCTGATGGATTTAGGGCGCCTGGCGATTCCAGTGCCGCGCTCGATCTGCGTATGGTGTTTCCAGAATACCGTCCCCTGAATGCCGCACACCCCCGCTGGTTGCGCCAGGACAACAGCGATGATGCGATGATCAATAACCCCCTGTCCTCCAAGGCAAACCGGCTGATCTGATGATGCCATTTCGCAAGACGGCGATGTATTCTGACAACAAATGGCGGGTGGGTATTGCGCTGTCGGAACTTCTGCAAGAAGTATGATTCCCGTAACTGTTCTTTGGTCCGGTAGTTACGGTGTTTGGATCCACATCGTCAGCCTTTCATTGGCTGCTGGCACGGAAATTGCCGGTTACATAAACATGTGAAGGTGCCCGCGTGGGTACCCGCCAGGAGATTAGTGTTGCACGATTATCAACCACCGAAAGGAGCGATCATGAGTTTCAGGGCAGGAGTATGGGTAGTAGCGGTATGTCTGCTGGCGACGAGTATGGCCAGTGCGAACGTGTTGAGCATGGGCCCGGGCCTGACGAGCCTGGAGACGGTGCCGGTGGGGAACATCAACAATGCGGCGGACAGCACCGGCTACGGGTCGGTGGGCTACACGTACAACATCGGCAAGTATGAAGTGACGGCGGGTCAGTACACGGAGTTTCTCAACGCCGTGGCGGGGGTGGATACGTACGGGTTGTACAACACCTCCATGTGGTCGGACAGTTATGGCTGCAAGATCGAGCGGTATGCCGGGAGTGGTACGACGCAAAGTCCCTACCAGTACCGTGTAGCGGCGGACTATGCGAATCGTCCGGTGAACTACGTGAGTTTCTGGGACTCGTGCCGTTTCACGAATTGGCTGCAGAACGGTCAACCGAGCGGGCTTCAGGACAACTCGACGACGGAGGACGGGGCCTATACGCTGACAGCGCAGGGGATGACCAATAACACCGTTACCCGCAATGGCAACTGGCAGTGGGCGGTGGCCAGCGAGGATGAGTGGTATAAAGCGGCCTACTACGATCCGAACAAGGCCGGCGGGGCGGGGTACTGGCTGTATCCGACGCGAAGCAACACGGCACCGGGTCAGGATATGGCTGACCCCTCGGGCAACAACGCCAATTATTACACGAGCCCCTATGCCCGGCCCATCGACAACGGGCACTACACGACGGTGGTTGGCGAGTTTCAGAACTCGGCCAGCGCCTATGGCACGTTTGACCAGGGGGGCAACGTGTGGGAGTGGAACGACTCGATTTCGTACAGCTCGTTTCGGGGTCTGCGGGGCGGGTCCTTCGACTGCAACGTCTTCGGCTACGACGTCGACCATCTGCAGTCGTCGTACCGCGACGGCGACTTCCCGTCGTACGTGGACGACTACATCGGGTTCCGCGTCTCCCAGGTTCCTGAGCCCGCTACGATCATGATCTTATCTTTGGCAAGCGTAGGGATCTTGCGAAGGAAGAGGGCGTAAGGGGTTATCCTTTTGTGTTTGGCCCTTTTACCCTTTGTTGTTTCAGGCTTTTCACTTTGTTGTGGTTGTTGTGGTCTTTCCTCCGTGCGGGGCTGACGCCCCGCACGGCTCATGTTTTTCGCCGCCGCAGGCGGCACGCGGCATATTTCTGAGAACTCATGCGTCCAGCGACCCAAGGCAAACGCGACGAGCCGCCCATTCTGCTGGTCAAGTGGCACGATCTGACCAGGTGGATGCTGGACCGTGTGGACAGTTTTCCGAAGAACCAGCGGTTCGTGTTCGGGCAGCGTCTGGCGGATCGTGTGCTGAACATCCTGGAATTGCTGGTCGAGGCGGCGTATTCCTCCCGCAAGGCCGACCTGCTGGTCAGGGCGAATCGTGACATCGAAGTTCTCCGGAAAGTATTCCGGGGACGCCATCAATCCTGTTCGGCACTCAGATTGCCTGTACGTGAGGGAAAGTATTCCGGGGACGTCATCAATCCTGTTCGGCACTCAAATTGCATAAGAGTAGGTGATTGAGCGCAAGGGCAAGGCATGACATTCGGGGTATAGGCTTGGCTACATTGCAGCAGAGTTTCGTGAAGGTATCGCGGATCAGAAGGGCGCAGCCACAGCCGCGGCGGCGGTTCGTGTCGGGACCGGCCTGGCGGGGTCAGAGGATTGGTGTTGTCGCGTCCTGCCTTTGCAGTTTGCCGATGTGTCGAAGCAGTTCTTCTTCGGTCGCCCAGCCGCTGAAGTGCCAGCACAGCATCCGATAGGTGCTCATCGTCGGCTTGCGGCCCGTCCACAACGCGATCAGCAGGCAGGCGATGATCGCGGCGTAGGTCTCCAGTTCGATGCCGTTCGGCTTGTCGTGCTCAAGCAGGTGCCGGCAGCCCAGCACGTGCTTGAAGAACCGGAAGAAGATCTCGATCTGCCACCGCCGCTTGTACAGCAGTGCCACTACGTCGGCCGGCAGATCCACCCGGTCGGTAACGATCAGGATCGTATCGCCCTGCTCGGGGCCGCCGCGAGCCGTCTTGCCGGAAGGCTTGCGATGCGGCCTGCATTCGATCTGAACGATTCGCAGCGGACGCGCGACCTTGCCGCGGGTGGTCTTGCAGCCCAGGCGGACCACCGCATCGCGAACCAGGCTGGCGCCCAGGGCGTCGCCGTCCAGTTCGCGTTCCTCGACAACCTCGAAGACGGCGTTGTCCCCCAGCCGGCAGACGAAACTGCTGCCGGCGTCCAGAATGCCCTGCAGCAGGCCGTAGCCGGCGTAGCCGCGGTCCAGCACGTACAGCCGGCCGGCCTGCAGATGCTGGGCCAGCACCGCCTGCTCGCTGGAATTGGCGTCGGTGACAGTGGCCGCCACGGGCACCCCTTTGAGCAACTCCAGGTGGACGTGGGTCTTGATGGCGCGGTGGGTGCTATCGTTGCGGAACAGCGCCCAGGTCATCTTCGAGAGGGCCGTGAGCCAGGAACCGTCCACCAGCGTGATGATCTGGTCGAAATCGGAGAGCCTGGCGTCGTGGCGGATCGGCCGGAGTTGCCGGACGAGTTGGCCGATCACGTCGGTCAGCAGGTCGCTGTCGAAGACGCGTGCGGCCTCGGACAGACTGCCCAAGGCCGCGCGCGGTACCTTGAGGACTCGCTGGACCTTGGCCAGGTCGCTGGCCTCCTGGATGGCCCGCAGGCTGGAGCAGATCGGGTTGAACATGTACATCAGCAGGAGGGTGATGTACTGGTCCATGTGGAGGATGCGGTTATGGGCGCGGTCCCGGCTGCATCCGGCGGTATGCAGCGTTTCGAGGATATCCGCCAGGACTCGGAAATACTTGAAGCCCTGAAGGTCGCGTTCCTTGACCTTGTCACGTTTCTTGCCGGCCATGGACATATCAAACCCAAGCCCCGACGAAAGCGCAAGTTAGGAGATTATTAAATGCACCTCACGAACAGGCAATCTGAGTGCCGGAACAGGATTGATGGTGTCCCCAGATGAATGCGATTCTTCCTATTCAGGCATCATCACGGTCAGTTGGTGACGGCTCCCCTGCGGCTGCAGCGGCACGAGATTGCCGGCGAGCGGCTTGCCGTCGAGGGCCACGGAGAGGCGGCGGACGCGGGGATCCCGACGGATCTCGATCTCGTACTCGGCGCCCGGAAGCAGCGCCAGACGCGCACGCGGCGCCACTTTCGCGGGATTTGCGGGTCCAGGCGCAAACCGCCGGGCTCGCCGCGCACGCCCAGCAGGTGGCCCACGGCCAGCCGGTAGAACCACGCCGCCGTGCCGGTCCCGGGCATATGGCTGCTCTGGCCGGCGGTCCAGTCCGCGCCCGGGCCGCGGAACATGTTGGGGACGTAGAGCGGCAACTGCCCGGCGCGCTCGCGGGTGTTGGGATTCCCGCGGCCCCCGGGCAGTACTGCCGGAGCGCCCAAAAGGCCTCCTCGGGTTGCCGCGCCTGGTAAAGCGCATACGCCCAAAAGCTGCCTGCGTGGCAGTAGAACGAGCCGTTCTCGTTGGTCCCGGGCACCTTGATGGTGATCCGGCCGATGTCCTCGTCCATCGCGGTATAGGCCGGGCCAGCCACGATCGGGCCATTGGGACTCTCCAGCATCCGGCGCACGCTGCGAATCACCGTGGACGGCGCGGACCGGTCGCCGCCCCGCCGATCAGCGCCCGGCTCCTGCGCGTTGAGCCACATGCGCCCCTCGCGGTCGGCGCTGACGCCGAAAGGCCGGCCCTCATCGGTGAAGCCGGCCGCGTACCAGCGACCGTCCCAGGCCAAGCGGTTGATCGTGCGGCGAACTTTCGTGGCCTCGCGGCGGTAGCGGGCGGCCACCGCATTGTGTCCAACGTTTCCGGCGACGCCGGCCCAAACGTCCAGCGAATGGACCAGCGCCTGGCTCAGCCACACCGACTCCCCCCGCATGCGGACTCCGGCCATGTTGAGCGGGTCGCACCAGTCGCCCTCGCCCAGCAGGTTGAGTCCGCGCTTGCTGCGGTCCCGGAGCAGCCAATCCAGGCCCAGACAGACGTGCTGGAAGATTGTCGCCCGCCGGTCGGGCCGGCCCTTGAAGGGCACCTTCTCGTCGAGCAGCGCGTAGTCGCCGGTCTCGTCCAAGTAATAGGCCAGGGCGAAGGCGCTCCAGACGTTCTTGTCGCGGTGCTTGGCCGCGAAGCCGCGGTCCAGCTTCAGGGCGCGAGCATGACCGACATCCACAGGCCGCCGTCGGGCTCCTGCTCGGCGAAGCTCTTGAGGAAGAGCTCGCGGGCGCGCTGCGGGGCTGCGAAGACCAACCCCATGATGTCCTGGAGGCAGTTGCGTACGCAGGGAGCCAGGCTCATACGCTGGTTGTAGCCGCAGTACATGGTTTGCTTGGGCAGCCAGTGGTTCAGGAAGTGGTTGAGTTCCGCGTCGGGCGTCTCCACGCGCACCGCCGGCGCATGGGCGTTCCGGAAAGCCTCCACCGCACGCCAGGCCCGATCCATGCCTGCGGAGCCGAAGTACCGGGCTCGCAGCCTCCGAATCTGGGCGCGGTCTTGGGCCGGGCCGAATAGGAAATTGAGGGTCGCCGACTTCCCGGGGCCGAGCGTCAGGGGAAACTGCATAATCGCGGCGCAAGGGTCCATGAAACAGGGACGGTTCGAGAGCCTCCGGCGGGACAGGGCTTCGGGCCGGGCGGCGTCGCCGGTCCCGACAAAGGAATCCCACGAGGCTTCGAAGGCCGCCGGCCGGCGGTCGGCCAGGCAGAAGGTGTAATTATGGCGCTTTTCGACTCCCAGTACTCGTCGGCGTCGCTGTGGCCGGGGAAGTGCCAGAGGACGACGCCGCCGAGGGCCGGCTCGAACCGGCCGCGCTGATAGAGCGGGCTGGGCGAGCCAATCGGGAAACATCCGAAGAGAGAAACGCGCCGCCTGCGACGGGAGCGGTTCGTGACCGTCGTCGTCCATATCTCGAGATTGTCTCCGCGCGGCACGAAGAGCCGCAGAGCGGTTTCGATGCCGCCGGTGGTGTTGGTCCAGCGCAGGTCGTCGAGGCCTGCCGAGAACTCGAAGGCCTCCGCCGGGGCGTGGACCGGTTCGTAGGGTGCGCTCCAGACCTCGCCGCTGGCATCGTCCCGCAGGTAGAACGCACGCAGCCCCTCGGAGTACCGGCTGAACTGCGGCTGGTTGAAATGCGCCGAGACCCGCCCGCGGCAGTCGGCTTGGATGTAGAGAGCGTCGTTGTGCAAGTAACCGTCGGCGCGGGATCGACTCCGGGTCGCGCAGAACATAACGGCGGCCGTCCGCGGAAAAGCCGCGCCGTCGCGTTCTCTAGATTGCGAGGTTGACATCGCCCGCCATCCTCCTCATCCCGAACGTTGGCTGGGCACCAACTTGCCGACCGTGGCTTCCGTCGAAGCTCCTGCCGAGAGTTGGCTCCGATAGCAGCCCGTTGAAAAGTCGTTTTTGGAGTTTCCGTTGTTAGGCGGCGAAAAGTATAAGGCGCCGGGGGCCGGAGAGCAAGGTGACTGGATAGGGACAATCGGGGACATCACGGGACATCACGAATGGCGTTTACTTAAGCCTGATACGTTTGTGTAATCAGATATCTCATTTGGGCCGGCCTCCCCACAGGTGCAGTTCCTGTTTGCGTTTGCGGCGGGGCTTGATCATCTTGCGGTACGTGTCGTTGAGATCCTTGACATGTTTCCGGGGACACCATACTATTTCGTTCCTAAACGGGCAACGACAACGACTACAACCCCGGCTGACGCCTGGGGCTTTGGCGGGTACGACTCGGTCACGGCTGTTTCGGCCTGCTGTGATTTCGTTGTGCGTTCGGCTTGCCGGTGATGCATGGTCGCTTGCCCTTTCGGCACGGGGAGCATGTGCCGGTTGGGAGCAGGCTTGGGCCGGGCAGCAGGCACCAGTCTTTGTATTCCGCGCGGGCCAGACGTTCGGCGCGCTCGGCGATCTTGCGGGCCAGGCCGCTGAAGATCAGGCTGTGAATGCCATAGAGCGCGTACCAGTAGTTCAGGCCCCATACGCCCTTTGGATCGAAGAAGGCTGTCTGGAGCAGCTCGGTCCGGCCGTCCGGCAGGGGGGTGGCTTTGAACTCCAGCCAGGCGCGGCCCGGCATCTTCATCTCCGCGCGGAGGCGCAGCAATCGGCCGGGTTCGACGGCCTCGACGCGCCAGAAGTCCAGGGCGTCGCCGACACGCAGGTCGTCCGGGTCTCGCCGGCCGCGACGCATGCCGACGCCGCCGACCAGCCAGTCGAGGACGCCCCGTGCCCACCATGCCCAGTCGAGGTAATACCAGCCCCGCTTGCCGCCGATTCCCGCGAAGGAGCGGTACACGTATTGGCTCGGTGCGCGGACGACGCGTCGCCGGCGGTCGACGACCAGCCCTTCCTGCATCGTCAGGATGACGGGGGGCATGTCACCCTGGCTGCTGATCAGTGCGTCGGACCATGCGGTGTCGACCTCGCCCGTTTCGATGCGGCGCAGTGCCCGCTGCAGGGCCGTCGGGTAGCCGAAGGGTTTGATTTGCGGGAAGAGTCGCCGGGCGCTGTCGTCGCGGACGATGACTTCGTTGCGAAGGCCCTCGATCAGCGGCATGGCGATCTTGACCGGCAGCGGGGTGATCAGGTACATCCACAGGGCTGACAGGCGGGGGGTCAGTACCGGTGCGGCGATCAGCCATCGTCGCAGGCTTGCGCATTCGCGCGTAGCGGCGGATCATATCGGCGTAGGTCACTACGTCCGTACCGCCGATCTCGATGATCTGCCCGGTGCTGGCTGGGGTGCTCAGCGCCGCTACGAGGTATTCGAGGACGTTGCGGACGGCGATCGGCTGGATGCGCGTGTAGACCCACTTCGGGCAGATCATCACCGGCAGTCGTTCGGTCAGGTAGCGGAGCATCTCGAAGGACATGCTGCCCGAGCCGACGATGACGGCCGCGCGGAATTCCGTGACGGGCACGCCGGCCTCGCGGAGTGCATCGCCGGTCTGCAGGCGCGAGCGAAGGTGCGGTGACAGCACGTCACCGGGGTTGCCGAGTCCGCCCAGGTAGATGATGCGCTTGACCCCGGCGGACTGGGCGGCCTGCGCGAAGTTGCGTGCCGCGACGATGTCGCGCTCCTGGAAATGAGCGCCGCCGGCGAGACTGTGTACCAGGTAATAGGCCGCGTCGACTCCGTGCAGTGCGGCCGTCAGCGTGACGGGCCGCAGGACGTCGCCCTGGCAGATCTGGACCTTGTGGAACCATGATCGGCCCTGGAGCCGGGAGCGATCGCGCACCAGGCAGCGGACCGTATAGCCGGCTGCGAGGAGGCGAGGAACGAGCCGGCCTCCCACGTAGCCGGTTGCGCCGGTGACCAGTACCAGTTTGCCGTCGTCTGCCAACGCTTGCCTCCGAACAGGTAGAGTGCCGCACGTACGGTCCGACCCGGCCGACCGAGCCTGCCTCCCATTCTACCCAGTGAAACGTCAAATGTTCACGGGCAGGTGCGGGCCGATAAGCCATGCGTGGGCGATTGCCGGCAGCAGCTGGACAGGCGGCCGGGGCGAATACGTGTATGCTGCTGCCACCGGGCTGCTGGATAGGCGGCGTCGATTCGTGCGATGCATGTCTTGCGTGAGAACAGAGCTGCAACAGAATCGTCCTGGATTCCCCGAAGGCTCTTACGCGCGGAGATCCTTTCGCGCTTGCCCAGGATGACAATGTGTGCTAACGCTATGGCGGGCTTGAGAGCGCTCTAATTGCCCGGCTCGGTGACCATGGGCCAGACGCTCAGGTCGTACCAGGTCGCGTCGGGCGTGTTGGATTCCACCCGCCAGCCCGTCTCCGTCCGCACCATTTTGGCGTGCATCTTGAGCGGACTCATCTGGACGCGCGGGTTGTAGAGGCTGTAGCCGACGTTGGCGGTGTCATCCTTGACGCGGACGACCTTGTCGAGATGGACCGCGCCGGAGAGGCGCGACAGCGTGGCATATTGCGCCAGTGACGTGCGCATCGCCTGTCGTTCGCTGACGGTGGCAATCCGTCCGGTTGCGCATCCGCCGACGAACGTCATGACGTTTACGATTCCCGCCAGGCCGGCCAGGCGGACGATCCTGCTCGAATACCACCGCGGCGATCTCATCTGTATATTCTCCCGATTGTCGACAAGTGTTGCTGCCGTTTCAGCTGCACAGCCCGCACGACATAGCATTCTACACGCAACCGCCGCCCAAGTAACACTTGCTTCGTCGGATGCTGAGCCGGTGTGTTTGTGACGGGCACTTATCGGAGGTGGGAGGGGGCTCGGCGATCGTCCGGGCCGGACAGCCTACTCTTTACGCAGCAGGCCCTTGTTGCGCAGGATCGTCGTGACGGTCTCTTCATCCTCGACGGTAAAGGCGATCCGCGTCCATTTGCTTTTGCGCACGAGCAGGAATCCCGTGTCCCGGCTGGGCCGATTCCAGTCAGCCGGCCACCATGTCCGGAAGTCGCCTGATCCCCAGATCCGCCATTTGCCGGTCAGGGTGCCAAGGCGAAGGATGCGGACGTAGTCTATTTCGTCGAATCTGACCCGCTTGTTGCCGGCTGGGAAGTAATAGTAGCGGAAGATGATCGCATCATCGGTGATCTCTACCAGGCGGTCGGCATAGAGGCTTTCGGGTTCGGCTGGGCGAGTTGGTGCTCCGTGTTGGCGCAGCGCCGTCAGGAGGATCGGCAGGACGATCAGAACCGGCAGCAGGGCTGCCGCCAGCAGGCATACCTCCGCCCTGGCAGAACTGGGCACGATGGCAAACGTAACCGGCACGCTGGTGCCGTGCTTCAAGGAACGCAGGAAGAAATCCGGTCGCGTCGGGCTCAGCATCACTGCGTAGCCCTGGGTCGTCGGGATGTATACCACCTCGGTTCTGGTACTGACGAACAACAGGGCCTTGTGACCGTTGCCAAGCCGGAACCACCCCTCGCTGTAGCCCGGCACGCTTGTGCCGTTCGTGCGGATTGTCGGGGCGTATGGCTTGTCCGTGTCGAGGTTGACGATCTTCGTCGAGCCGGCGATCAGATCCTTCCGCGGGATCGTCCGCCCGTACATGGATCCGTGGATTTGGATTCCGTCGGGCTCGATCACGAATCGCGTATTGCGGGACGAATAATTGATATAGAGGAAGAGCACGGCCAGGCCCAGGACGAACAGAAACAGGCCTCCCAGGAGCCCCCAGAGGACGAAGCGCGCTTTTGATCGTTTCGGCGATGCCTGGTTCATGATTGTCAGGTTATTCCTTGCACGGCTGGCGAGCTCATGGCTCTGCCAGCACCAGCCGGTTGGCCTTGGCCGTCTTCAGGTGCCACGTCATCTTGAGGCGTTCAAACTGCTGCAGTGCCTCCTGATATTCTGTTTGCCCGTCCTGGCCGCAAGCTTTCAGACAATGATACAAGGCATATCGGGCCTCGGCTTCGAGCACACCCGTCGCGAACCCGGCGAACGCCTCGGTGGTCTCGCGGGCCTCGTCGGGGTCGGCCTGCCCGAGAGCCAGTTTTATCCAGCATCGCTGCAGTATCGCCTGGCGCCAGAGCATCTTGAACTGCCAGGCCTTGGCGAGCAGGACCGCCCGATCGGCTGTCCGCAGTGCGGCCTTGCTGTCGCCGGTGCTCAGCAGCAGCGATGCCCTGGTCATCAACGTCTGGATCCGGCTGGCTGTGTCGCCGGATTCAACGCTGACTCTTAAGGCTTTATCGGCCCACTGGTCTGCCGTCTGCAAGTCGCCGAGTCGGCTGGCTGAACGGCGCCCGGCCAGAGCGCGGCTGTCAGGACTGACGGATTGGATAGGCTGTTCCGCCGCGAGGCGGGCCTGTCGCGCCGTATCAAGGGATTCTGACCATCGACCTTGCAGCATGTGAACCTGGGCCAGCGTCGCCAGTGCGGCTGCTATACCGGTCGCATCGTTGACCACCTCATGGCGTTTGATCGCGTCGGCGATCAGCCGGGTTGCCTGTTCGTACATGGCTCCCTGGAGACCCAGCCACAGCGCCAGCTGCGCCTCCTGTGTCGCGTACAGGATTCTGTAAGGCCGGCCTCCCTGCTTTCGCTGTTCGATCGGCTTGAGCTCGCTGAAGCCGCGTTTGCTCCACTCGATCGCGGAGTCGAGCGCGCTGACCCAGTACCACCCTTCGGCCGCCAGAAAGGCGGATCGGGCCTTATGGAGTGTGTCGGTCCTGCGCTCTGCCAGGTGCCGGATGTTCTTGGCCAGGCCCAGCGCGACGCTTCGCCGGCAGAGCCCCTGTTCCAGTCGGTAGGAGATTCGCAGCAGTCGTATCTGCTCGATGGGTACGCTGGAGCGGGCGAGTTCGTCCCGGAGCACTTCGCGCATCCGCTCGGCGAGTTGCTGGAGGTGTTCGTCCTTGCGGCCGTCACGGGCGCGGAACTGCGCGACGATCTGCTGGGCCGCCTGCTCGGCCAGGCCGGTGTTCCATCGCACGGCAATCGTGTCGATCAGGCTTGCTGGGTCAGTTTCGTTATTCATCTATAGTGTGGCGGGTCCTCGCCGTGGTCGCTCTGGAAGCAGACGTCTTTCGATTGTCGCTCGTTGTAAAGGTATCGTTCTTCTTCAAGTTCAAGTCGTTGCCCTGGCAGGCAAGCTGCCAGTGGCACCCGAAAAAAGATGTTTCCACAAGGCCGCCGGTCACGACAGGCAGTCTAAAGGTTCACTTCCTCCGGAAATACCCTCTTCTGTCCGCCGGGCTTGGTTGGGCCGGCACGATCTTGACCTTCATGCCTTCGACCTTTTCGATATGCCGCAGGAGTCTCTGGCGCATGACGCATTTGACCTCGTCGTGGCTGTCCAGGCCGATGAGGTTGTTGAGCTCGTAGGGGTCCGCTTCCAGGTCATACAGGTACTCCTCGACGTACGCTTGGGACGACGGGTCGGTCCCGCCCTTCTTGTCTGGGGCATAGACGGAGTACTTCCAACGCTGCGTTCGTACCGCTCGGCCGACCTGGGCCTCGCTGATCTGCACGAATACGTCATCCGGCCAGCCCTCCGTCTGGCGGTGCACCAGGGGAAGTACCGAGCGTCCGTGCATCTGTTCGGGCACGGGCAGGCCGGCTGCATCGAGCAGCGTGGCCGGCAGGTCCACGAGGTTGACCATCTGTCGGATCTGCCCGCCGCCCTCGAAGCCCGGCCCGCACAGGGCGGTCGGGATGCGAATGCTGCTTTCGTGGCAAGACCGTTTGTATTCATTGTTCCGCGTCTTGAAGTGACAGCCGTGATCCGTCGTGAACAGGACGATCGTGTTATCGAGGATGTCGAGGCTCTTGAGCGCGTCGAGCGTTCGGCCGAGTGCCTCGTCGAGTCGTTTGACCATGCCCCAGTATCCGCCCAGATGCTGATGTTGCGAGCCTTGCAGGGCCATCAGGTCCGGCGGGGTCCAGCGGCTCTGGTATCGCTGCTCGTAACCATCGGGCGCCGGATATGAGTCCAGCCGGTTCTGGAAGTGTGGCTCGATGTAGGATGTGAACAGGAAGAACGGCTCATTCTGGTGCGTGTCAATATAGCGGATTGCGGCGTCGGTCACGGCGTCCACCCGGTAACCAGGCAGGCGGACGGGCTTGTTCTCGTTGTCGTACATTACTGTGCGATAGGCCTCGGACGAGAATTCCAGGCTGTTCGTGCCAAGCCAGTACTCATACCCGCCGCGTTGTTCCGCGGGTACCACCGTCTTGTGCGCCAGGTGCCACTTGCCGATGTAGCCGGTTCGGTAGCCCGCTTCACCGAAGCAGTGCGCCAGGGTCTTCAGGTTCGAGGGAAGGGCGATGCCGTTGCGCCAGCAGCCTGTGGCTGACGCATACATCCCCGTCTGGAGGCTCGCGCGAGCTGGTCCACATACCGGCTGACAGGTAAAGGTGTTGTACAGATGGGTGCCGCGCTGGGCCATGCGGTCGAAATTCGGCGTCAGCTCCAGGGGATTGCCATGCACCCCGGTGCTGTCCCAGCGTTGCTGGTCCGTAAAGAACACCACTACGTTTGGTCTGTCGGTTCGCTTTGCCATCGCCGCTTCTCCTGCGCTTCTGTGTGCCTGACAACCCCGAGGGTGCCATTATAGGGGCGAAGCCCGCCGAGTGGTATCAGCGGGCCTGCCGTGAGAATACCATAACTTACGCGGATGCTTTGTTTGTGCCCGGTTTCCCCATTACTCGTTCTTCTTACGCGCTGCGAGGATCTCCTGCTGCAATGCATACCGGATCTTTGCGAGGTCCGCGGCGTGGATGTCGCGGAAGCTTGTCTGGCCGGGATCGTCGGCGCCTTTGGAGACCGTGTTGGAGGTCAGGTTTACCGCGGCTGCTATTGCCCGGGCGACCCGCGTGCGGTTCCAGCCGGGCTGCTGGGCGAGCATGTTCATCAGTTCGATGTCCTGCTCGGCGCGGCGCTCGGCCTTGAGGCGTACCGTCGCTACGGGCCCTTTGTAGCCGTTGGCGTCTTTCATATACACGACGGCGAGCTGCTGGCTCCTGTTCCAGTCCTCGTCCTTTTCGAAACTCGTCCAGTAGGCCAGGCCGCCGTCGCAGCCCATTGTCCAGGTCTTGATGTAGACCGCTTCAATTGCTGCATCGTCGCCGCGCGGGCCGTTGCCGCCTCCGTAGAACCAGTATTTGCTTCCCTTGAGGATGCGCCGCGACTGGATGATCCCCTGGTATCGGTAAAGGGCCCCGGAGACCACCGTCACATCGACCGCGCCGTCGAGCCGATCGCCCTGCCATTCCGGCCGGCTGACGTCCCCGCGAGTAATGACATTCAGGGGTTCGCCCTCCAGGGAGGGCTTGAACGCCCGCAGCAGATAACCGAGCGCCCGGAAGTCCCGGCCGTAGCTCGGCTCGTCGAGCGTCCACAAGGAGGTCGCGTGCTGCCAGCCGCCCGTTTCGTTGGGGTTCTGCGTCTTCGGCTGGCGGAAGTTGAGTTTGTCATTACAGAAGATCTGGAACTCCGTCTGTGTCCAGCCTTTGGCGATGAAATGCTCGCGGTACTGGCGGGCGATTGCGGCCGCCTCATCCTGCCAGGTCTTGTCGAAGGCCTTGCGGATATCGACGTCGGTCGCAGCCAGGCGGTCCTTCCAGGCGACGAAGTCGAACATGCCCTTGGCGTTCGTTGGTTCGTTGGCGAAGAACTCGGGTCTGGCATAGTGTTCTTTGATTTTTGCCGGGTAGTTCTCATGGAAGGGCAGGTAGAAGTGCGGGATCGGCACCGGGCCTCGCGGCAGGTCGGCGAAGACCGAGCCGTCCAGCAGCGGTCCCATCCAGCGGTCCCAGGCGGTCCAGTCGGTGATCTTCGCGGCGGCGCCCTCACCCTTGAGCTTCGGCATGAAGGGTACGGTTACGCTCTGACAGTGGCCATATCCCAGAACGTTGTAGCCTGTGCGGTGCCGGTGGGCCAGGCGGTGCATGGCGAACCATCCCTTGATGTCGTCGGGCCGGGTCCAGCCGTAGGCGTTCAGTTCGATGATGTAGTCGAGCTTGGCCGGCATGGTCAGGTCGAGCACGTTCAGGGCGATATTGATCTTGCCTTCCCCTGCGCTGGACGTGACGATGAGCGGCCCGCGGTAGGTGCCGGCCGGGATGTCCCGTGGCACGTACAGGTCGACGTAGACCGACTGGTTCTTCTGGCCGGGGATCTTGTTGTCGGCGGCCGGGATCGCCAGCGGCCCAGCCAGCACCGGGGCCGCATTGCCGTAATAGGCGGGCGTTCCGCCGCGCTTGTCGCATGCGTACCAGACGCGATGGGGAACGACGGCCTTGGCAGCAATGACACCGTGCTTGTCCGCCTTCAATGCAGCCGGGCTGACCCGGATGTCGTTGAGATCACCGTTAAGGGCCTCGACGACGAGGTTGAAGCCGACGACCTCGCCCTTCAGGGCCGTGATGCGAACGGTGTGATGCTTGCCGTCCCACACGTACGAGCCGTTGCGGTCCTCGCTGGCGATGTAGCCGCTGCCGTCGAGCACCTTGCCGCTGACCGGGTCCACCTTTGTCAATTCGTCGGTGACCCACAAAGCCATCTTGCCGTCGACCTCGACCGGCGAACCCTTGAGGACATGCGGTGCCTTGAGATGAGCGAGCCGCGGGGCCTTCGTCTCAGGCAGCTTCACCAGGTTGCTCACGGCCAGCGGGGAGCGATTGCCCGACTGGTCGTATGCCGTAACCGCGAAACAGTACTTCTGGCCGGGCTCAAGGTTGGTGATCCACGCTTTGACGGTCTGGCCGGCTGCTTTCGGTCGGGGCGTCTGCCAGCGGCGCACGACTGCGGCATCCTTGACGTTCTTCGCATTAATCTTTTTGCCAGCCAGGTACCGGATTTCGTATCCGAGGGCCGTTCCCTTGTCACCGTCATCGCCGCCGGCGGCAAACGACAGCACGGCCTGGCCATCGTCGAGGTCATCCGTGCTGATGCGCAGGTCGCTCACCGCTGACGGGTGCGCTCTTGTCGGCGTCGGTCCATTGGACGGTCAGCGTGGTGGCGAACTTCTTTCGTTCGCGACTGTTGACGAAGATGTTGCTGAGTTTCGGCTCCCACCAGCCGCTTTCGTCCTGGACGATCAGGCCGAAAGAATCGGCCCGCATGGCGGCGACTACGCGGGGGTCGACCGGGATCTGCCACCAGTCGTCCGGCTGGGCTGTCGCGAAGCCGTAGTTCTCCACGCTGCCGCCGTTGCCCCAGGTGACATCGGCGATCGTCGAGTCGTCTCCTGCCCAGGTCGCTTCCTTGGGGCCTGGCCGGTTGTAGCACACCGCCGGAGCAGCGCTGCCTCGCCCTTCGTCGTCGACCTGCCGACCCGCGCCTTCGACCCACGGCGTGCTGACCGACGAGACAGCCACCTGGTGGAGCCGGAACTTCGGATTGGTCGTATGGACCCGCAGTGTTGCGGAGGTGATCACCGCATCCTTCGGCACGCCGGACAGGTCGAAAGCCATCAGGAGCTGATTCTCACGACCCTTGATCTTGATCTTCTCGGCCGTGCCGCTGTTCTGGTTCGCCTCCCGGCCGACCGCGGCGATCGACGTATCCGCCGTGCAGGGGCAGACTGCCTGTCCGGCCAGGGTCCAGCTCGGCCACACAAGAGTTCCCAGCGCGATTACCCACAGGCCATTGGTACGCATGATCATTCTTCCTCGCATCCGGCTGCTGACCGGGGGACCACGGATCGTTCGATGGCCAAAGTACCGGCGCGTCTGCACGGTCGCAAGAACAATTCGCCTGAACGGTGGCGGTGGGCGGGGCAATCGCATGTCCGGCACGTTTGGCAGAAGCATGCTGGTCTGTACCTGCACGCTGTTGGCGTGAAGGCGGCAATTCCTTACACTGGAGTGGAGCCTTGATTCGGGTCGGTGCCGATGGTTCTGGAGTCGACGTATGAATGCTGTTGTGCTGGATGAGATTCCCTTGCACCTCGATCGCACTGAGGTCTTTGCAAGGATTCGCATGGACGGGACCGACCCGGAGGCCGGCTGCGTCTATCGGCTGATCGATGTGGCAGAAGGCCTGGCCAGGCCCAAGGCTCTTTACCGGCCGGGTTACATTCAGGCCCGCACCGAAGACATTGTTACGATCGACGGTGTTGCCTTCAAGAGTCGTGTTTTGCGGGTCAACACCGATCCGGTGCATCAGGTGTTCGCCTATCTGGCTACCTGCGGGACGGAGCTGGCGGCGTGGGCTCACTCGCTCGAGGACATGCTGGAGCAATGGTGGGCCGATGCGATCATGGAACTGGCCCTGCGCCAGGCAATCCGCTTTCTCAACGAGCAACTCGGGCGGGTCGTGCCGATCGGCAAGACCAGCGTGATGAACCCCGGTTCCCTTGCGGACTGGCCGATCCAGCAGCAGCGTCCGCTTTTCGATCTGATCGGCGCTGCGGCGGACGCGATCGGCGTTGGGCTGACCGACAGTCTTCTGATGACGCCGGCCAAGACCGTCTCCGGTATTCGCTTTGCCACCGAGGCCGATTTCGTGAACTGTACGCTTTGCCCTCGCAAGGAATGCCCCAATCGCCGCGCTCCTTATGAGAAGGATCTTTACGATGCAAGTATGCCCGGGAAGGGCAATGAAGGTGTGACGACACGTGTTCTCGCGGATAGATGTCCCTGTGATATCGGAAGGCGAATCATGAGCAAAGTTCGCATCGGTTTCGTGGGCACGGGCGGTATGGGCCAGATGGCCCACCTGCGCAACTACTCAACCATTGACGATTGTGAGATTGTTGCCGCGGCGGAGATCCGTCAGGAGACCGCCAGGCTTGTGGCGGCCCGTTACGGCATCCCGCGTATATACAAGGATCATGAGGAGATGCTGGCTGCCGAGCAGCTCGACGGCATCGTGGCCAGCCAGCCTTTCAGCCGTCATGCCCTGCTGCTGCCGGAGATCTACGGCAGGGTCAAGCACGTCTTTACCGAAAAGCCCTTGGCGGTCTCGGTCGAGGCCGCCGAGAAGCTCGCGGGGATGGCCCGGGATACCGGCACGGTTCACATGGTCGGCTACCACAAGCGGTCGGACCCGGCTGTGATCCATGCCAAGGACGTGATCGAACAGTGGAAGACGAGCGGGCGGATGGGCCCGATGAAATACGTTCGCATCACGATGCCCGCCGGCGACTGGATCGCGGAAGGTTTTACCGGCCTGCTCAATGCCGGTGACAAGGCCGGCGCGTTGCCTGTCGAACCGCGGCCGGCGGATGTGGACGAGCCCACGTACAAGCAATACGTCTCCTTCGTGAACTATTACATTCATCAGGTCAACATGATGCGGCACCTGCTCGGCGAGCCGTACAAGGTCACCTATGCCGAAAAGAGCGGCGTGTTGCTGGCGATCCAGAGCGATTCCGGGATTCCCGGCGTTATCGAGATGACCGCGTATCGCACGACCATCGACTGGGAGGAAACGCTGCTGGTTGCCTTCGAGAAGGGTTACGTCCAGGTCCGCCTGCCCGCGCCGTTGGCCTGCAACCGCGCGGGTACCGTGGAGGTCTTCGCCGACCCCGGCGACGGTGTCACTCCGCAGCGATGTTTGCCCAGCCTTCCGTGGGTTCACGCGATGCGTCAGCAGGCGATCAACTTCGTGAAGGTCTGCCAAGGTGATATGGCGCCGCCCTGCGACGCCGCCGAGGCCGTCGAGGATCTGGAGGTCGCTCGCGACTATGTCCGCATCTACAAAACTCTATAGGGAGGAATCCGGATGACCCCGCGTTTCCAGAAGATCCTGATCGCCGACGAACGCTATGAATCGGCCGGCGTCTTCGATGTCAACAATAATGGTGTCCTCGATATCGTCAGTGGTGCGTACTGGTACCCCGGCCCGCACTTCGACCGCAAGTGCAAAATCGGCCCGGTCCGGATTGAAGGCGAATACTTCGATGATTTCTCGACTCTTGCCATGGACATCAATGGAGACGGCTACACCGATTTCGTGACCGGCGGCTGGTGGGGTGACACTATCCGCTGGCGCGAAAACCCCAAGGGCGATCCGACCAAGCCCTGGCCTGAACATATCATTGCCGAGGTCGGCAACGTCGAGACGATCCGCGCGTGGGACGTCGACGGCGACGGCCAGCTGGAGATCGTTCCCAATACCCCCGGCGGTCCGCAACGCGTCTACAAACTCATTACGGATGCCAACGGCAAGGGCACGGGCAAGTTTCAGGAATATGTGATCTCTGAGGGCAAGAGCGGCCACGGCTTCGGCTTCGGCGATATCAACGGTGACGGCCGGGGCGACATCGTGCTGGCCAAGGGCTGGCTGGAAGCACCGGAGAACCCCCTGAGCGGCAAACCGTGGACGTGTCATCAGGAGTTCGATCTTGGTTCAGCGAGCTGTCCCGTTCTTGTCGTGGATGTCAACGGCGACGGGTTGAATGACCTGATCGTCGGCCAGGCCCACGCCTACGGCCTGGACTGGTGGGAGCAACGCATCGAGAACGGCAAGCGACGCTGGATCAAGCACCCCATCGATCCGTTCAACAGCCAGTATCACGACTTGGCCTGGGCTGATATCGACGGCGATGGCCAACCGGAGCTGATCACCGGCAAGCGCTATCGCGCCCACTGCGGCCGCGACCCCGGCGGCTACGACAACGTCGGCCTGTACTACTTCAAGTGGACCGGCGAGAGCTTCGCCAAGCAGGTGATCGACTTCGGTCCGGCGCGGGTCGGCAGCGGCTGCGGCATCATGTTCCAGGTTGTTGATATCGACGGTAATGGCCGGCTGGACATCGTTGCCCCCGGCAAGGACGGCCTCTACCTGTTCAAGAACCTCGGCGTCGCCCAGCCCATGGGTGACTGAGTGTCCCCGACGCGGCTATGCCGAATAGCATGTGCCTGAGATGCTTGCACCTCCCGCAGAAGCGGGTAACTTGGCTGCTTCTCTGGAGGAGGTTATATGAGCGAGCAGACGACTAGTGCACGGGTTACCCCCGGCTTCTACCCCTTCTGGTTCTGGAATGACAACCTGACCGCCGATGAGATTCGCCGGCAGATCGACCAGATGGCCCAACAGGGCGTTCGTGGCTTCTTTATCCATCCGCGCCAGGGGCTGCGTCAGCCGTATTTGTCGGAGGCCTTCTTCGACATGGTGGCCGTCGCCGTCGAGCAGGCTCAGAAGCACGACATGCAGGTCCACCTCTACGATGAGTACCCATACCCAAGCGGCCCGGCCGGCGGCGAAGTGGTTGTTGGCAACCCCCAGTTCTGCGCAACGGAGCTGGTGCAGGAGACATACGATGTCCAGGGTGGCCAGGTCCGCCTGTCGCTGCCGCGAGGCAAGGTCCTCGCCTGCGTCGCCTGTCCGCTGCGTGATGGCAAGGCCGACTGGTCCCGCGCCGAAAACCTGCGCGAGCGCGTCGGTATGGTTCTGGCCGAAGACGCCTACTTCACGCGCGGCCTGACGATGTACAACCGCAAGCGCTATTTTGCCAGCAGGCCGACGCCTGTGCTTGAGGCCAGGCTGCCCAACGGTCCGCACCGGCTCTTCGTCAGCCTCCAGGTCGCCGAACAGCACCATCGCTTCTGGGATCTTTTCGCTGATGTGATGAATCCCAAGGCGGTCCAGGAGTTCCTGCACGTTACGCACGAACGCTACCGCAAGCGTTTCGGCGACCTGTTCGGAAAGGTCATCCATTCCATCTTCGTCGACGAGACCTGGCCGCGCTGGAGCGACCGTGTGCCGGACGCCTTCCGCGAGCGTTTCGGCTATGATCTGCTGCCGCTCTTGCCGGCCCTGCAGGACGCCTCGCATCCTAAGCATTATAAAGTTGCCCACGACCTGCAGCGTTTGGAGTATGAACTGTTCTGTCAGTCGTGGGAGCAGCCTTACGGGCAGTGGTGCCGCGAAAACAACATCCTTTACAGTGGCGAAAAACCCAGCTGGCGCCTCTCGCAGCTCCACTATATGGACATCCCCGGCTGCGAGCCCGGGCATACGAAGGCCGGCGCCCGAAGATGGATCTGCTGCGCCGCGGAGTGCGTTCGAACGCTCGCGCCACGGCCTCGGCTGCGTATTTCTATAACAAGCCCGGCTCGCTGTGTGAGTGCTATCATTCCATGGGCTGGAGTGCGACGCTGCAGGACGCCCGGATGATCGCCGACGCCCTGCTGCTGATGGGCATCGACATGCTCGTCCCGCACGGTTTCTTCTATAGCACCCATGCCCTGCGCAAGCATGACGCGCCGCCTACGTTCTTCTTCCAGATGCCGTACTGGCCGTTTTACGGCCGGCTGAGCAGTCGGGTTGAGCGGATCGCACAGGCCTTTGCCGGCACCCACATCGACGCCCGCATTCTGGTCGTCGATCCCAATTGGGGCCTGCCGAGCAGCGAGCAGGGTGCTGCTTACGAGCGTCTGCTTGCCTGGCTGATGGCCAATCATATCGACTTCCTCATGGTCGACACCGACATCCTCGAAGCCGCCAGCGTCAAGACCGGCATCGTGTACATGCGCGACCTGAGCGCCAGCGTGATCGTCGTCCCACCGATGAACGTCATCGAAGAACCGCTCGCTGCGTGGCTGCAATCGTTCGAAAAAGCCGGCGGCACGGTCGTCCGCTGCGATGAACAGCTGAACGATGCATCCCTCGCTGCCAGCGCTCGGCGCGGTCAAGCCCAGCCTTCACATGGACGCAGACGGCGGTACCTTTGGCATCCAACTCGTCACGCGTACGGACGGTGAGCAAAGGTGCTGGCTCGCCCTCAATACCGGAAAAGGTCCGCTGGACGTTTCTCTTGATGCCGGCCAGCCGCTCCGCGAACTTCCGCTGGAAGAGGGACTGCCCGCCCTGCTCGAAAAGACGCAAGCCGGCTATCGCCGCACGCTTCAGCCGTTCGAAGCCGTCCTGCTGGAGACGACTGCTTCGCAAGCCGCGGAAAGCAAGCCGTCTGTCACTCCGCGCGTTACGGTGAAGATCGGCGGTGAAGCCAAGATCACGCCGCTCAGTGCCAACCTCCTGCGGATCTATAACTGGCGAATGTCGCTGATCGGTCCTGACGAAAAGGTGCAGCAGACGGCCAATGTCCTCGCCGTGCCGCTCATCAACCAGCTTAGAGACGGCGGCTTCTCCTTCGTGCCGGGCGTCCAGGAGTATTGGGGTACGATCTCCGAACTGCAGTCTGCCGAAGATGCATGTCCGGTATGCCACCGAGTTCCAGAATCATTACGATGCCCGCGTGGACCTGGTTATGGAGCCCGACTCGATCGTCGGCGACTGGTCGATCCGCGTTAACGACAGTCAGCGCATCACCGCGGCGGACTTCGCCCCGACCGACCTGCACATCCGCGGCAGCCTGGCCGTCGACATCACGCGGCATCTCAGGCACGGTACCAACATGATCACTGTCGATGTGACGACCGACCGTCACGACGGCGGCCTGCTCAACGCGTTGTACCTGGCGGGTGGATTCTCCGTGCAGCTGGATGGCCCGACCCTGACCCGCCGTAAGCCGAAGGGCCAGTTTGAAGCGTATGAAGCCAACGGCCTGCCGTACTACGCCGGCGTCGTTGAATACGAGATGCAGGCGGAGGTGATCGATCTGGTCCCGGCCGGGCCCGTCCTGGCGGAATTCGACTTCGGCCCGACGTTCGAGGACACCGCTGAAGTCAGCATCAATGGTGGTCCCTGGCATGCGTTGCCGTGGTCACCGCGGATCGTCCTCCTCGATACTGGTGAGCTCAAGCAAGGCAGCAATGCGGTGCGTGTCCGGGTGTACACCTCGCTGTCACGTGTTTTCGAGGGTCAGGTTTTTGACGTCCAAAGTCATGCATATCGCGATGTTGGCCAGGTCGCGAGCAAATAGAACAAGGAGCGTCTATGCACGTAACAACAACGATGTCGATCGACGGTTACGAAGTCGTGGAATACAAGGGCGTGGTTCGGGGCATCGTGGTGCGCTCACCCACGATTTCCCAAGGCATCCTGGGAAGCCTGAAGAACGTGGTCGGCGGCCGGATCGGTGCGTTTACCGACATGTGTGAACAGGCCCGCGAGCAGGCCTATGAGGAAATGATCGAGCACGCCCGCCAGCTCGGCGCCAACGCCATCATCGGCATGCGCTACGATGCCTCTGACGTCGGCCGAGACGCCGGCGCCACGGAAGTCCTCTGCTACGGTACCGCTGTTGTCATCGAGCACCGTCCAGGATGATCTTCAGTCGGACCGTATAGAGAGCTGTTCTCCGTGCCTCCGTGGTTCAAGCGGTCTTTCCATTGCCAGCCGCCTTCGACGCCTCGACCATCCACATGAAATGGTCAGCCGGAGTATCGGGCAGCGCGTCGCCGCCGGGGCACAACGTATAGGCCCCGTGCGGCCCGAACGTGCGAATGTACTCGACACACGCGTCGATGACCTCCTGGCGCGTGCCATCGCGGATCAACACCGGGCTCGGTCCGCCCGTCAGCTGCACCCGTCCACCCATCACCTCTGCCAGCCGATTCCGATCTGTCACGAAACCGAACCCGGTCAGGTGGTCGATCTGCAACTCGTCGCGGATGATCTCCAGCAGATGGTCGATCCTGCCGCACATGTGAAACGTTCGCGGCCGGCCGTAGACTTCCCACACCCGCCGGTAATACGGCACGACGAACTCGCGGAACATCGCCGGGCTGAGCATCTCGGCGATATCCGCGCCGAGCCACACGGAATGCCCCGCCGGCAGGCCCAGCAAGGTGTCGAAATACTGGTTCCCCCGGATGTGGCTTTCCGTGACGATCTTCATCAGCCGGTGCGTCCGCTCCGGCTCCGTCAGCATCCACTCGAGCAGGTTCGCTCCGGCCAGTGAAAACGCCGCCGGGATCGGTCCGCCCGGATGATTGATGCTCACACGAATCTTCAGCCGCCGGCCGTTCAGACGGACGTCGCAATCCTTCGCCAGCTCGCATATCGCGTGATACCATTCGATCCGCCGGGCGTTCAGACCCGCCGTCGGCTCGGGCATCTGAAGCGCATCGATCTGTTCCGGCTCGGTGAGCATATGCACGCACTTGGGCGGCCCGTCAGCCGGCCATTGCCACTCCAGCGGAAACTCGACGCCTCGCACACATCCCAGGTCCGGGCTCACGGCCACCGCTTCCGTGTCGATCGGCGAGTCATCGCGGATATGTTCCAGACGCCACTTGTAGTTGAGCAGCTGCTCGCGAAGATTGTCCTCGGCACTGGCTACGTACTGGCTGAAGGTCACCCCGCGCGCCATCAGCGGCATGAACGTGCTGGTGTGTGCCAACACGGCAGTGCGATCGACCGGTTCGCGCCGTTGGGTCCGCGCCAGCCGCTCCCGTTTGCGATCGTTTTCCGCCAGCACGTCATCCGGTACGCAAATATCGATCCTGTCGACCATGGTGTCCTCACGCTTTTTCCAGCAAACAGGGCTTTGTTTCTTGCGGAATACCTCTTGCCGATGCACGTAACCGGCATCTTACCGCCGCACAGCCTCGGGGCCAGCGCGACGCATCGCTTTGAGCCGCAAGACCGGTTCGCCCTTGTGGCTCGTCGCGGGCTTGCTGGAGCCGATGACGTTACATCTCGACCGAAGTCGTTGCCCTGGAAATGATGCATCGCGCCCACCTTGGCGGCTCTGTGGACATCCGCCTGCCCCCGGCATAGCGTTTTCTGGAAGTATTCCGATCCAAAGGGGGATGACACATGGAAGACGTATCCTTGGCCGGGCTGACCCTGCACGTGGCGGACCTCGAAACCTCGCTGGAATTCTATCGCCACCTGCCCGGTGCAAAGGTTGTGGTGCACCGGCCGGGCGAGTTTGCCATGTTGCGGATTGGCTACGGACGACTTGGCCTGCTTCAGACGGCTGGGGCGGACGAACCCAATGCCGGCTTCCACATCGAACTCGAAGCACCGGACCTTGCTGCCATCTACGAGGACCTGCGCAACCTCGACATTGAGCCCGAGAGTCCGCCGCAGGAACGCCCATGGGGCGATGTCAACTTCCGCATCGTCGACCCGGACGGCAACGTCGTCCAGCTCAATGCCGCCCACGAACCGGCGCGGTCCGGCCAGCGGCGATAGAGAAACGCGCGGGACGTAACAAAGTCCGCCGTCACGCACCCCTCGCAGGCCATTTGGCCTGCCCGCTTGCGGGCAGCGCAGCCGGTTCCGGTCTGTCCAGGCGCGATGCTGTGCGCCTGCCGCCCCATCCAACATTGACAGCAGCGCCCTCGCCCACCATGCTATCCCAAGCAGCCAACCAGTAACCGGCACAGGGGCGGGCGGAAACGAACCATGAAAGTAGAAATGTTTGTATTGTGCGATGCCGCGACCGAATACATGGGCAAGCTCAACATCCTCGGGACGTTCGATACGATCCATGCTCGCCAGACCCCGGCCGCCCATCCCCTCTGCGCGGTGGCGATGCGGCTTCGCTTCGAGCGCAGCGAGCGCGGCGATCATCGCGTCCGCGTCAACGTCGTCGACGCCGACGGCCAGCTCGTCGTCCCGCCGCTCGATGCCAACCTCCAGGTCCGTTTCCCCGACCAGATCTCGTCGTACGCCCTGAATCTAATCCTCAACCTTCAGGGCGTCCGTTTCGCCCAGTTCGGTGAATACTCCATCGACCTGATCGCTGACAGCCAGCCGGTTGCCTCCCTGCCCCTGTTCGTTCGGGAGATGCCCAACCAGCCGGGACCGGCCCAATAGAACGAGTGCTGGCCCGAAGCCCAGGAGAAACATCATGCCCTTCGTTGACCTGACGAAGATAGAGCAGCGAGCCGTCGTCCCCGGCACGGCCGCCCGCTTCGTCCATTCCGACAATATGACCACCGCCTACTGGACCTTCGAACCCGGCGCCGTCCTGCCCGCCCATTCGCACCCTCACGAGCAGGTCACCAACGTGCTGGAAGGCGAGTTTGAAATGACGCTTGACGGCCAGGTCCGGCGTATCGGCCCGGGTACGGTCGCGGTCATCCCGTCCGCCGTTGTGCACTCAGGCCGGGCGATTACCACCTGCCGGTTCATCGACGTGTTCAGCCCTGTCCGGGAGGATTACCGATAGATTGGGATTGAACGGGCGTATGTCTGACGATATCTGAAGGCAGCGCGATATGAACGACAACAACGATTCGCCCGCAGCGGTATTCTGCGGCGGCATGGTCGCCCCGGCGCACTGCTGTCTTTGATATTCTTAAATCTAATCACGCGCAAGGCCTACTGGCCGCGTAGATACGGTCCTGATCTGATCGCGGTGTACACTGGGCTCTGGCCGGTAACAGGAACGATCCTGATCGAACTGGGTTTTGCCGGCATGCTTTGTTCGTGGTATCTGCTGAGCAATGTGGAGGCAGCCCAACGCTGGTCCGCGCCTGCTATGGTGCTTTCCGTACTCACGGCAGCAGCCGGTTTTGCTCTCTTTCTTGGCTCCGTCGTTTACTGGTAACACTATGTCTGGCAATACAGTCGGCCTTGACGGCCTGAATCGACACCCAGTCTCCCGCCCACTATGATTCACCAGAGGAAGGTAGCCATATGCAAGGCGTGGTTTCGCTGCTAGACGAAACGCATCAGGAGATGGTCGAGCAGCTTCGGCGCGGCTCGACCGGGAACTGGGTCTGCGCGATGTGGCTCCCCAGCCTGTTCCGCATATCTCCTATCACGTGGCTGACGACTATGACGCCGATATGCTGGCTGCGACGCTGTTGAGTTTTGCCGCTTCGCACAGGCGGTTTCTCGTTCGGACCGCCGGCCTGGGGATCTTCCTCGGCCCGCAACCGGTCCTTTACATCCCTGTCGTGCGCAATGCCACCCTCGATGCCCAGCATCAAGTGCTGTGGCGTCAGCTGAACCGCGCCGCTACCGAGCCGTCCGCCCATTACGAACCCGATCGTTGGATGCCGCACATCACCCTCATCGATGGCGAGAACCTCGTCAAACACCTGCCTGCTATCCTGCGCATCGCAGCCACCGTCGACCTGAGCTGGCAGATCGAAGTGACCAGCATCGCCTTGCTGTACGGCGAAGGCCAGACCCTTGAACTGAAATTCCGCCACGAGTTTCTTCACCCGCGAGCGACAGAGCAGTTGAGATGCCGTCGCCTGTTGAAGCGACTCTGGCGGATGACCCCGTCGGACGCTCGCATCCTGGCGGCCTCGATGGACCCGTACAGGAACGCGCCCGCCCGGCACCGCCGCTATCACAAGTGGAACCGCGCAGCGTGGCAGAATGGCCGGCCAGGCTCGCATCCGCGTTCGATACAACGACCAGGCAACGCCGTGGTTCGACTATCTGCTGGTTTCAAGGGACGAGATGCGAACGATCCTCGACGGCACGGGCTGGCACCTGCGCCGTACGTTCGACGATGGCAATCACTATGTTGCGCTTATTGAGAAGGACAGGTTGTTATGAATGGCCCGCCTCCTGAGCGGAGACTCCGGCCGGTGTCGCGTCGGTTGCTCAGCGGTGGTATCTTATGGCGCAGCGGTATTCGTCCGCCCTGCAGTTTGGCGCAGGCCTCCGGCGCCAGCCTTGGGAGAGGCTTGATGAAACAGCGACCGACACTGCAAACCGATCGCCTCCTGCTGCGGCCTTTCGTCCGCGCCGACGCGGCTGAAGTGCACCGCATGGCTGGCCATTATGATATCGCCGCGACAACGCTGAACATCCCCTACCCGTATGAACCCGGCATGGCTGAGCACTGGATCGCCCGCCAACGGGAAGACTTCAAGGCGGGCACGCTCATCAACTTCGCCGTCACGCGCAGGGCCGACGGCGTCCTGCTCGGTTCGATCGGCCTGAAAATCTGCCAGCAACACTGCAATGCCGAACTGGGCTACTGGATCGGCCGGGAACACTGGAACAACGGCTACTGTACCGAAGCCGCCCGCGCCGTGGTTCGCTTCGGTTTCGACGGGCTCGACCTGCAGCGTATTCACGCCTATTACTTCACCCGCAATCCCGCCTCAGGCCGGGTCATGCAGAAGATCGGCATGAAGCACGAAGGTCACCAGCGCGGGCATATCAAAAAGTGGGAAGACTTCGAAGACATCGAGCTCTACGGCATCCTCCGCAGCGACCCGTTGACCGACCAGGCGTGAGTCGATCGTCCTGAAGGGTGCCACTGGCAGCTTGCCTGCCAGTGCGAGCTCTCACCGCATTGCCCCCCGCGCAGCCAACGATACAATCAGTCCTGCAACTTGTTGAAAAGTAAAAGGAGATCCGCTCATGCGTCGAGTGCAGGACTCTGTCGTTCTTGTCGCAGCCGGCCTGATGCTTGCCCTTGTCTGCCCATCGGCACGGGCCGATGTGACCCTCCCCCATATCTTCGGCTCCAACATGGTGCTCCAGCGCGATGTGCCGTTGCCGGTCTGGGGCTGGGCCGCTCCGGGTGAGAAGGTCACCGTGTCGATTGCCGGCCAGACAGTCACTGCCCGCGCGGATGATGCGGGCCAGTGGCGTGTCAAGCTCGCCCCGCTGGCCGCTTCCGAAAAGCCGCTGATGATGACCGTCGCAGGCAAGGATACGCTGAAACTCGACAACATCCTGGTCGGCGAGGTGTGGGTCTGCTCCGGCCAGTCCAACATGGAGTTCCCAGTCAGACAGGTCGTCAACGCCGACAAGGAGATCGCCGCGGCGGACTACCCCAGCATCCGCCTGTTCGATGCCCCGCGTGTCGTCTCGCCCGAGCCGACCAGCGACATCCTCGCTGATTGGCAGGTCTGCACGCCGCAAACCGTCAGCGGCTTCAGCGCGGTAGGCTATTTCTTCGGCCGGGACCTGCAGAAGCAGCTGCACGTACCGATAGGCCTGATCAGCACCAACTGGGGCGGCACGCGAATCGAGCCATGGACCCCCGCCTTCGCCTTCGCCGCCGTTCCCGCCCTTCATGGCATCGCCGCTGAGGTGCAGGAATGCAGCCGGCAGGAGAACAGCGACCTGCTCCCGCTGATCCCATCGGTCGAGGTCTGGGTCAAGGCGGCTCGCGATGCCCAGGCGAATGGCCACCCGGTTCCGCCTCTGCCGCCTCTGCCCGGCAGTTCGCTCAGCAACCAGGGCAGGCCGACCACCTTGTATAACGGCATGGTCGCCCCGCTGGTGCCGTTCGCCATCCGCGGGGCCATCTGGTACCAGGGCGAGGCCAACCTGCGCGACGGCATGCTGTACTTCCACAAGATGCAGGCCCTGATCGCAGGCTGGCGAAAGGCCTGGAACCAGGGTGACTTCCCGTTCTACTATGTCCAGATCGCTCCCTACCAATATCGTGCCAACCCCATGCTCCTGCCGGAACTCTGGCAAGCCCAGACGGCTGCCCTCGCCATCCCCAACACCGGCATGGCAGTCACCAACGACATCGGCACTATCCACGATATCCATCCCAGGAACAAACAGGAGGTGGGCAGGCGGCTGTCCCTGTGGGCCCTGGCCGGGACGTACGGCAAGCACGGCATCGTCTATTCCGGCCCGCTATACAAGTCGATGAAGATCGACGACGGCAAGATCCGCGTTTCCTTCGAGCATGTCGGCACGGGCCTGGCTTCGCGTGACGGCAAGCCGCTGACCTGGTTCGAGATCGCCGGGCCGGACGGGAAATTCGTCAGTGCCAACGCAGCCATCAGCGGAGACACGGTCGTCGTAAGCAGCGACAAGGTGAAACACCCCGTGGCCGTCCGCTTTGCCTGGAGCCAGGAAGCCGAGCCCAACCTCATGAACAAGGAAGGGCTGCCCGCCTCCGCGTTCGAGGCAGGTCGGGTTGCCGACGGACAACCAACCAAGGCGGCTGCTCGGTAAGCGGCGGCCCTCAGTATCATGCGTCGTTTCCGCCGCACGGAGGCGAAATGGCTCCCGATGCAGCAGGTGTATGTGCGGGCCATTGTGCTGTTAAGGCACTGCACCAAAAGGTGTTACGTTCTGGTCTCCGTCTGTGGCCGGTGAAATCCGCCCCTGCTTGGGTCTGTACTGCGCGAAGCTTGGTTATCCTCCCCAAAGCCGGTATGCTCTGTTTCTTATACAACTGCGGGGCGTGCGTGGGTTGAGGTGGATATACCGGCAAGGATGATGCGCGGAATCATGAGCAACCCGGAGTGCGCGGTGCGACTGGCTCACAAGAGGCCTCGGCGATTTTTCGGGAATGTTGCTGCACTGATCCCTGTGCCCCTGACCCGTTGAACCCTGCTGTGCGGAGCTCTGCCTGTGAAAATCAGACTTGATAGAGGTGTTATACGCTGGTGGCTGATCGCCCTGGGACTCGTGCTCGCATGGCCGAGCCTCATCCCCGCCCTTGTCGGTACCGTTATGATCGCCTTGGGCATGGTGATTCACCTGTGGTCGAAAGGCTGCCTCCAGCAGAATCGCCAGCTGACAGTCTGCGGCCCGTATCGCTGGACTCGCAACCCCTTCTATGTCGCCAACTTTCTGATCGACGTCGGCCTCTGCCTCTTTATCAACTGCATCTGGCTGACCGTCCCCTTCGTCATCGCCTGGATCGTCGTCTACCGCTGGCAGATTCTCAGCGAGGAGCGCACCCTCGAAGGCATCTACGGTGAGGCGTGGGCCAACTACAAAAAGAACGTCCCCCCCTTCCTGCCGTATAAGCGTCCATATCGCGACGTGCCCGCCGACCAGGGCTTCGCCTGGTCCAACCCGAACCTGGCGCAGAGCCGCGAGGTGCCGCGCCTGATCCGCACGGCTTCGTACCCGCTGCTGTTGCTTGTCGCGGCGAAAATCGGCCCGATGATGTGGCTGCACGAACGCACGGCTGACCTGGCATGGCTCGCGGGTCCCGTAGGCACGGCCTGTCTGTCTGGCATCGTCGCCCTGCAGTTCGTCGGCTGGGCGCTGAAGAAGCAGCTCCATAATCGGCAGCCCGTCCTGCCCAAGGCCTGCCGCGATCATTGGCTGCAACTGGCCCTGATGTTGGTGTACCTGGCGGTGCTGGCTGCGACGACCCTTGGTTTTGCCCGCCCTGACGGTGCGACGATCGGCGTCGGGATCGCCATGCTCCTGCTTGGCTTCTACGCCGTGCAGCGCCGCCAGAAGAGCTCGGCCCTGCTCTGGGATGCGGTCGCCTGGTCCGCGGCGCTCGGCGCTGCCGGCCTGCTGGCCGGCCTGCCGTGGGCAGCCATCCTGGCTGTTGCACTGGGCCTGGCAATCTCTATTGATGCCCATATCGGCGATACCTGGTCGTTCGACTTCCCGAGTTTCGATGCCCTTTCCCCGGAGCCGTCGGCTGCCAAGAAGCCACTGTGGGATCGCCTCGGTCTGGCTGGTTATTACACGTTGTTCAGCCTCGCGGTGCTGGCGATCGCCACGAGCAAGCAGTTCCTGTCGGTAAGCCACGGCGGATAGGAAGTTATGCAAGTACATCATGCCGCACCCCGCAATAGAACGTTACTGAAGGTCGTAGTGCCCCTTTTCGGGCTTCTGGTAGTGACCTGGTTCGGGATGATCGGGTCCGGCAACATGGTCCTGTTCGACCCGGACGAGGCCCGCTGCGCGCTGATCACCCGCGATATGATGACCAACGCCCACTGGCTCCAGCCGCACCTGCTTGGCACGCCGTACTTCGATAAGCCGCCTTTGTTCTTCTGGATGCTCGGCGCGTCCGTCAAGACGTTCGGCGAGAACGAGTGGGCCCTGCGCCTGGTTCCCGCCCTGGTCGCTGCCGCGACCGTCGTATTGACCGGTATCCTCGCCTGGCAGTTCGCCAACCGGGCCGCCGGCCTGCTGGCCGCCTGCACGTTCGCGCTATCCGCCGCCGTGGTGATTGGCAGCCGGGTCATCCGTATGGACATGCTGCTGGCCTTCTGGATCACCGCCGCGCTCATCTGCTGGTCGCGCACGTACATGCTGGGCGGTTCGCGCCGCTGGTACATTCTAATGTATATATGCATGGGGTTCGGCTGTCTGACAAAGGGCCCGGTAGCCATCCTGCTGCCAGCCCTGATCATCTTTATTTATGTCACGCTCAACAGCCGCGTCTCACGGGAATCCGAGTCCCTGGTCCCCGATCCCCGGTCCCCGATCCCCAGTCACCAATCCCCAGCCCGGTCTTCCCTCCGGGCAAAATGGCGCGATCTTCTGTCGATGCGGATGGGCCTGGGCCTGCTGATCATTCTGGTGATCTACGGCAGCTGGGTTGCTTACATGACCTGGCAGTTCCCGCACTACCCTCGCGAGTTCTTCTTCCGCCAGAACCTCGACCGCTACGCCGGCAGTGGCCTGGGACGCACTGAGCCCTGGTGGTACATGCCGGGTGCCCTGGCAGCGATGCTGCTGCCCTGGAGCCTGCTGATCGCCGCCGCCAGTTGGGCGTTGCGTCCTCGTCGCGGCCTGCCCGCTCACGAGAAGTTCCTGTGGATCTGGGGCCTGGTCGTGCTGTTCTTTTTCCTGCCGTCCAAGTCGCAGCTGCCCAACTACCTGCTGCCGATGCTGCCGTCGACGTTTGCATTGCTCGGGATCTTCCTGGCCCGGGCGGTTGAGTTCCCTCGTGCAGCGAAGACAGGGCTCATCGGCACGCTCATACTGGCTGGCGTAACGGCGCTGATGTGGCCGGTCCTCTACCATACCCAGCTGCATTTTGAGCCGGTCCCCCTGAAGCAGGTCCCGAAGGAAATCACCCGCGGCGATGTCCTTTCGCTGCTGGTAAGCCTGGCGATCCTGGTCGCCATTGCCGTCGTGGCCCGGCAGCTCTATCGGCGCCGCTCGCAATGGCTGATGGCCCCGATGCTCGTCGGCTTCGCCGGGTTCATCGCCGCCTTCGCCTGCGGCTCGGGCCGCACCTACTTTGCCAGCCGCTCTTCGATCGATCTGGCCAGGGATCTGCGAGGCATCCCTCCGACAAAGGTGCCGCTCTACATGATGACCGAACCGCGCTTCGGCATGGCCTTCTATGCGCCGCCAGGCTGGCAGTTCGAGGTCGTCAAAACGCAAGATCTGCCCAAACTCCGTCCGCTGCTGGAGCGCTCTCGCCCCTTCTACGCCGTCCTGACCGGCCAAGGCCTCTATGACACCCTGATGGGTACGGGCCCATACCGCGTCGAGCTCGACGGCCGGGAACTGACCCTTCGCGATCGCATGACCGTCATCGCTTGTGAAGGAAGTGACAGACTGGTTCGCATAGACCCGGCGCCCCAAGCCGTCACGGCCACGCAACCAGCCACTGCCAGGAATCTCTCTGAACGCTGATTGGCCGACGAGGTCGCGGCAACCCCTGACCAGAGCCGCGTAACAGTACTGGTACGGGACCCGCCGTTTGGTTTGTGACATCCGGACCTTCCTTGTAGAATCCCGCAATCTGTGGATGACAAGCATTGATAATGTCCTGCAATGATCAACAGCGACAGCGGGGACCCGGAGGTCAGGCCCGCCAGACATCAGCAAAGGCAGACGGCGATGACACTGTCGCCCGCACACGCGGGCAGCGGAACTGACCGATCACGACAGGAGACACGTTCGATGGGCAAATGTGCCTTTCGATGTTTGCGGCTGGCTATGGTCCTTCTTGCCCTTACCGGGCTCGGCCTGAGCTGCTACCTGCTGTACCTGCACTATGGCACGCGCCAGGGCGGTCTGGCCAAAAGGCTCTGCGGCGGTTCCTTCGACTGCGCCGCCGTCCTTCAAAGCCGCTGGGGATACTTCCATCTGGGGCCCGTGCCCATCCCCATCGCCCTGCTCGGCATGGGCTATTTCGTCGTCCTGGCCGTCTGGCTGATCACGGTCGGCCGACTCCCCGGCCGGCTGCACCATTCCTGCGTCGCGCCGGCGCTGCTGGCGACGGTCGGGGCGTTGGATTCCGGATATTTGATTTATGTGATGGGCGAGCGGCTGCACACCTGGTGCGGATTCTGCCTGGCGGTGCATGCCGTTAACTTTTTGTTATTTATAGGGTTATGGACTCAGTGGGCTGGCGGCTGCGGGGTATTATCGGACGAGGAATTGGCGGCCGCCCGCGCACGCCAAATCTGGAAGGTTCCTGCCCTGGCGATGGCCAATGCCGTGCTGATCGGCGTGACGCTGCTGGCGTTGTTTGGCTTCGGCTTCATGTTCAAGATGTACTACACCGCGGCCTGGGAGGTTGCCAAGGTCCAGCAGGATGCGGGGTACCAGCGATGGAAGTATTCTCAGACCGCCCCGACGCATCTGCCGTTGACGGCCGGCGCCCCGGTGATCGGGGTGGCGCACGCCCCGCACACGGTTGTGATGTTCGGTGACTTCCAGTGCCCGACCTGCGCCGAAACGGACCGCATGCTCAAGAAGGTCCAGGAGGCGATGCCCGGCGAGTTCCGCCTGGTCTTCCGGAACTTCCCGCTCAACCACGCCTGCAACCAGGCGATCGACAAGGGCAAGGCCGGCCACGCCTTCGCGTGCATGGCAGCCGAGGCGGCCGAGGCGGCGCGGCGTCTCGGCGGCGACGAGGCCTTCTGGCGGATGCACGACGAGCTCTACAAGAACCAGCGGCGTCTCGATGAAAAACCATACAGCGAACTGGCCAAGGACATCGGCCTCGATCCGGATGCCTTGGCGGCGGAGATGTTCGACCCGACCATACACGACCAGGTTGAGCAGGACGCCGCGCTGGGCAAGAAGCTGGGCATCGAAGCCGTGCCCGTGATCTTCCTGGATGGCAGGCGGCTCGGGCTGGACGTGGTCGAGAATCCGAAGACGCAGGAACCCGACGTGGCTGCCACGATCAAGCACTGGCAGGCGTTGCTGGCCGCGGCCGATCAGGCGGCCGCCACTCAGCCGCTCGCCCAGGTCAACCACTGACAACCGTCGAGGCACCGGCATGGATGACGAGAGACTCACCCGGCGAGCTGCACTTCATTGTCGAACTCGACAAGCTCAAGTCCGTTCTGCGCAGAAGCATCATCGGCGAGGGGCGCCGCGAAAACTCAGCCGAGCACTCGTGGCACTTTGCGATGATGGCGATCCTGCTGAACGAGTATGCCAACGAGCCGGTGGACGTGCTGCGGGTCGCCAAGATGGCCCTGGTGCACGATATCGTCGAGATCGACGCCGGCGACACCTTCGTCTATGACGAGGCCGGCGAGAGCGACAAGGCCGAGCGCGAGCAGAAGGCAGCCGAGCGGATCTTCCATCTGCTGCCTGTCGACCAGGCCGCCGAGGTTCGCGCGCTGTGGGACGAATACGAGGACCGACAGACCGCCGAGTCTCGCTTTGCCTGTGCGATCGATCGGCTGGCGCCGATCCTGCTGAATTACGAGAAACAGGGCCAGATGTGGCGACACTACGGTGTGCCGGCCTCGCGGGTGCTTTCGCGCAACGAGCCGATGAAGGATGGCTCGGCGAGGCTGTGGGATTATGTCCGGCGTCTGGTTGCCGACGCCGTAAGCAAGGGGTACATCGATGCCTGAACCGAGTCTTGGCGATCTGCTGTCGGTGGCACAAGAAGCCGCGTATGTAGCCGGCCGGCGGACGCTCGCCTATTTCAACACGAATGTCGCCGTCGAGCTCAAGGCCGACAATACCCCGGTGACGTGCGCCGATCGCGAGAGCGAGCAGCTGATTCGTCAATATATTACAAAATATTACGCCGACCACACGATTCTCGGCGAGGAAGAGGGCGAGGCCGCCGGCAATCCGGATTACCGCTGGATCGTCGACCCGATCGACGGTACGAAGAGCTTTATCCAGGGCGTACCGCTGTATGGCACGCTTGTCGCCGTCGAGGTCAAGGGCCAGCCGGTCGTCGGCGTCGCCTACCTGCCGGCACTGGACGAGATGGTGGCTGCCGCGAGCGGCATGGGCTGCACCTGGAATGGCAGGCGTGCCCACGTTTCGACCATCGACACACTGGCTGATGCCGCCATGATGGTCAGCAATGCCACGGTCGCCACGAAGCGTTCGGATGCGTATCCCCGGCTGGCGGCTGCGACGCGGCTGCAACGAACCTGGGGAGACTGCTACGGTTACATTCTCGTAGCAACAGGTCGGGCGGAGATCATGCTCGATCCTGTGATCAACCCCTGGGACTGTGCGCCGATACTGCCCATCGTGACCGAGGCCGGCGGGCGATTCACCACGTGGGCCGGCGAGGCCACGATCTGGGGCAAGGACGGCGTCGCCACCAACGCCGCTCTGCATACGTCCGTGCTGGAGGTCCTCGGCAGCGAGAAGACCTGAGCATGTACGCACGGCCGGCTGGCGAGTATCATGCCAGCGGCGGCATCGCCGGCATCAGGGCTGGCCAGCGAGGGCCGCAAAAACGTGCGGGTGAACCACCGATATGCCAGACGCGCTGGGGCACATATACATCGTGCTGGGCACCAAGGCCCAGACCATCAAGATGGCGCCGATCATGGTCGAGCTGCAGCGGCGCGGTGTCGGCTATTCCTTCATCCATACCGGCCAGCACCGCGAGACGATGGACGACCTGCTGGCGAATTTCCGCGTCAAGAAGCCGGACATGTACCTGTACGAGGGGCCCGATATCACGCGGCTCAGCCAGGTGGTTCCGTGGATGGTGCGGATTCTCTACAAGACCGTCCGCCACCGCGATCGTCTTTTGCGCGGCGCGGCGTCATCCTTGTCCATGGCGATACGTTCAGCACGGTGCTCGGCGCGCTGATCGGCAGGTTCTGCGGCCTGCAGGTGGCGCACGTCGAGTCCGGGTTGCGCTCGTTCAACATCTTCCATCCCTTCCCGGAGGAACTGACCCGCCTGGCGACGTTCCGGCTGTCGAACATGTTCTTCTGCCCCAATGAATGGGCGATGAAGAATCTGGCCGGCTGTCGCGGCAGGAAGGTCAACTGCGGCGCGAATACGATGTACGACGCGTTGCAGCTGGCGCTGCGGGCGGAGGTAGCAGTTGAAAGGCCGGAAGGCCCTTACGCCATCTGTTCGGTGCATCGCTTCGAGAGCATCTTTCGCAAGGGGCAGTTTGAGAGGATCGTCGAGATTGTCGAGCAGGTGAGCCGGACGCTTCGCGTGCTGTTTGTATTGCATCCGCCGACGCGCCGAAAGCTAGAGGAGTTTGGTTTCTGGGATCGTCTGGCGGCGAATCCGTGTATCGAGCTGCGTCCGCGATATGACTTCTTCACGTTCAATCGGCTGGTCGTAGGCAGCGAATTTGTGCTGACCGACGGCGGCTCGAACCAGGAGGAGTGCTACTATCTCGGCAAGCCCTGCCTGCTCCTGCGTCGGCGGACGGAGCGGCCTGAGGGGCTCGGCACGTCTGTTGTTCTGAGCCGGCTGGACCCCGCCATCATCCGCGATTTCGTAACCAATTACCGCCGGTACGCCAGACTGCGGTCCGGATCTGGCAAAGGGGCCGTCCGGGATTGTTGTTGACGCTCTTCTGGGTAGTTGCTGAGGATCTGTTCGCTGCCCGAAGATGTTCCCGCTGCTTTTTCCCGACCTTGCACTGGCAGGGGGAGCTACCCGTGATGCCCTGCGCCTTGCAGGTCTTTCGTTCTGATCACGTGGGAGTTGAGGGCCGGGGATACCGGAAGGCGAGGCCGGCAGAATAACAAGGAGATCCTGCGGTCGAACCCATTGGCCAAGGTGCCTCAGGTCCGGCGACAGGATCTCCGGCCTGTAGATAACTGTGACACACTTACTGCGATACGTTTGTGTTACCTCGACCGAGTCCTCCTTCCCGGGCGGTTGTCCCGGCGCCGGACGTGATGTGGCCAACCCGTGCAGGTCGCCACGATGCGTGTCACATCCGGTCGTCGCGCCCGATGCCGGCTCCTCTTCGGGGCCCTGTCTGCATCAGTGCGGCTACCCGCGTGAGGCAGCCAGGCACGAATGCTCGGAGGCCGGACAACATTGACCTGCGGGCCTTGGCCATCCTGCCGCCTCACGCCCACAAGTAATTCATTCGTCCTAGGGCGCGTGAGTCGAGCTGCAGGACCGTTCTGCGCCATCTTTGTGGGATCTCTCCCAGCCGTCTTGTCGCGTCTATGCGTGCGTCGGGCGGCGGGGCAGGGCATGACATAAGGACGTCGGCGAGCCGGGCTGTCCGGCCACCCGGCCCCGGGCACAAAAAGAGCCCCAGGCCGGGGAAGAAACGATTGACCTGGGGCATCTAATGGAACCGAAGACTGCCAACACACACTACCAACTCACTGGCAAGAGGCGTACCAGAACTCGCCGGCCTGCGAGATTTTCGACCCTCCTAAATCTATCTCATTCGAGAGCAACCTGTTACAGGCACGCGGATTTGGCGGCCCGCACCATTGGCCTGGGTTGGCGGTCACGGGCACGTTGTCCAGAATCAACATCGGGCTGGCGGTGTGTTTCCGTAACGCCACATGCAAAGGCTTGCCGGCAGGGCGTCTTCCGTCTTGCCGCTTCGGTCTGAGCATGCCGCCCTGCGGACGGAGACCTGAGCCGGTATCGTCGCGCGCCGGTTTTCCGTGGGATTGTCGGCGCTGCTGCAACCATGTATGTGCTTCCGCCGGGGCGGTGATGGTTCGCAGGTACGGATCAGGTGGCCGTTTCGTTGTTGCCAGCGTCGGGAGCGCAAAAAGCAAGCCCCAGATTGGGGGAGAACCTGGGGCTCAGGAGAACCACACACTGACAGTATTAACGGGTCCGATCGTTAGGCACATGGGCCGTCGCCGACCATCACC
This sequence comes from uncultured Planctomycetota bacterium, assembly GCA_963787325.1. Lineage (GTDB taxonomy): Bacteria > Planctomycetota > Phycisphaerae > UBA1845 > JANYLN01 > CAWBCK01. The sequence goes on along the minus strand of CAWBCK010000005.1, from coordinate 807,037 downwards.
GTCTCGCCTTTGGAAGCAAGGCTGGATTAGGGGGAGAACCGTGCTTCCACGAGACCCTACTTAAGCAACTGGCGTGCCACAGACTTGGGGTACGTCGTCTGCGGTCGGGCCGGAACGCGTATAAGTCTTTAGTTTACAATTGGTTGAGTAATTTGCGGCCTTTTTTGGCACGCCGGCCGGCTATTTCTGATCGGCAAGGGCGCAGTTGCTTTTCGGCAACATCCCGTGTTTGCGGAGTTTTCTGCCATCCTGTAAGCAACGCTGCCAACATGGTTTACAGTCGTGTTATAAAAAACAACACTTGTTCCAGGCATGTACTCGTTGCGGTTGCTCACCGGAATGCCGCCCGGTCCGGTGGTCCAACCACGAACCGGCCGCCGCCGCTGTGCGTATAATCTAGTGAAATGCCCAGAAGGCGCGTGTTACTAGCCCTACACGGCGCTGAGATATGCCAAGGTCAGGCCCCTCGCATCCTCCCGAGGGGTCTGACGTTTTTCAGGCGGGCAGTTGACCGGTCGGGCAACTCCTTTCGCGTGGTCCACAACCGAGGGCATAGACTTTATACAGCCGCCGGGTCGATCCCGATAATTCCGTCTTCGGGTGAGCCTGCGGTTTCCATGTGTGCAAATCGGTTCCGGAGGATATCGGCCGCCGCTGGCATTACTGGCGGATCTCCGACCGGCAGGATACATTGACTGATCATCTGGGAATTCGGCCTGCGGTACGCCGCCGGTTGTCATGCGGGACCGTACACGCCGGATGGGTCCGCCGCCCGGTGCCTTTGTCACGGCCAGGAGCGGTCCGCTCAGGGACAACGAACGATGAGCATCCTGCAACAGCCGAAAAGTGGCCCGGTTGAAGATGTGCCTCGCCAAGAAGTCGGACTGTCTGCGACTGTCCATGACCCGCCGGTCTTGGGGACGACCCGTACGCGCGGCAACCGGGCGGGTATTGACCGTCTGCACCCGCTCACCGTCTCGAGTCTTATCGTCCTGGCGGTGGTCCTCTATTACTGGTACGTGTGGGGCGATGTGACGGGCTACGTCAAGGCCATGGGCGGCCATGGCCCGCTCAGCGATTTCGTCGCGTTTTATTACCCCGCCGGCCGTGACGTCCTCGAAACCTGGAAGCCCGCGGTCGGGTTCCTGTACCCGATGTTTGCCGCCATCTGCCTGGTGCCGTTCTGCTGGCTTTCGCTGTACCCGGCGTTGTGCATCTGGGGCGCTTTCGAGATCCTTACGACGGTGGTGGCCTTCGCCGTGCCTGTCCGGTATCTCATGAGACGTTCCAAGCCGGTGTATTACCTCTACCTCCTCCTGTTTCTGACCTCTTATCCCGTCATGGACTGTCTCAAGTGGGGCCAGCCGAGCCATCTGCTGCTGGCCTTCGTGCTGGGCAGTTTCTTTCTGTATCGTCGCGGCCACGATCGGACTGCGGCGGGGCTTCTGGCGCTGGCCGCTTCGATCAAGTTTTACCCCGTGCTGTTCTTGAGCTACTTTCTGCTGCGGCGAGACTATCGCTTTGTCGTGTTCTGCGGGCTGTTCATGATGCTGTTTCTCGTCGGCATCCCGATCGCCTTGACGAGCCTGGGCGGCTACGTCCGCTACCATTACGTTTTGTACGATCATATCAACATCATGCGCAGCGGCATTCAGGAACATGCCGCTTTCGCACTATTTCCCGTTCATGATGCACCACTTCTTCAGTGGCGTCGTCCACAACGATCTGCAGCTGGCGGCCTATCGCAAGATCGGCTGGAGCATCGTTGCGATCAACCTGCTGATCGTTCACCGTCTTGCCCGTCAGGACCGCCAGGATGCCCCTCTCTGGGCCGCGATCCTGCTGTTCTGCTGCATCCCCTTCCTGGTCGAATCATGCTGGCCGCATTACCTCAATTACCTGCCGTTCTGCCAGGCCTTCCTGGTGTACAATCTGCGAGGCCGAGTCGTCACCCCAGCCCTGGTCGCCAAGGTTGCGCTTCTGCTCGTTCCGTCGATGGTGTTGTCCAGCGTGTTCATGTTGAACTGGCTCGGTGGATTCGCCAACATGGCCCGTTACGGGCCGCTGCTGATAGCCGACATCCTGGTAATGATCTTCACGTGGCTGGAGGTGCCTTCGCTACGGTTGCCGGCTGCATCGCCGGCCAATGACGACGTTGCGACCGGTCCGGCAGATCTCCACGGCGCCCGATGACAGATCCGCGGGTTTTCTCTTGTGCCTGAAAAAGCCCGGCGATACCCTGTAGTCAGGTCAGGGGGATTGGCTCGACGGTCCAGAGAACGCCATGATCGAAATCCGTCCGGAACAACCCGCCGACGCCGAGGCCATCCACGACGTTAACGCGCAGGCCTTCGGCAGGGTGGAAGAGGCCGTGCTGATCGACATTCTGCGTAAACGCGGCGCGGTTACGCTATCTCTGGTTGCCGTTGAGGGCAAGCAGGTGGTGGGCCACGTGCTGTTCACACCCATAACGATCGAGTCGCAGCATTCGCACGCCCCTGCCCTCGGGCTCGGGCCGGTCGCGGTGCTGCCCAGTCACCAGCGAAAGGGCATCGGCTCGGCCCTGATCAGCACCGGGCTCGAGCACTGCCGCAGCGCCGGCCATGATGCCGTGGTCGTTCTGGGCAGCCCGGACTACTATCCTCGCTTTGGCTTTGTCCAGGCCCACCTCTGCGGCATCCGCTTCGAGCAGGACGTCCCGCAGGAGGTGTTCATGGTCCTGGAATTGCAGCCAGGTGCGCTGGCTGGGCGAACGGGCATCGCCCGGTACCAGCCGGAGTTTCTGAGCGTCTGATCCGCTGTCGTCGGTATGCGGGAGTCTGCTTCATGGATGGCACGCGCGAACCGCTTCTGGAGCAGCAGATCGACTACTACCGGGCCCGCGCCGGGGAGTATGACGAATGGTTCTTTCGCCGCGGGCGGTATGACCGCGGGCCTGACCTCAACCAGCAGTGGTTCGAGGAAATCGAGCAGGTTCGTTGCAGGCTGGATGAGTTTCGCCCGGCCGGCCGGGTGCTGGAGCTGGCCTGCGGTACCGGCCTGTGGACCGAACGTCTGCTTGACCATGCCCACTCGGTTACGGCCGTCGATGCCGCTCCGGAGATGCTGGCGCTTAACCAGCGGCGCGTAGAGTCGGGCCGGGTACGGTATGTGCACGCCGACCTCTTCGACTGGCGGCCGACCGAACGCTATGACGTCGTCTTTTTTGCCTTCTGGTTGTCGCACGTGCCGCCGCAGCGGTTCCAGCGGTTCTGGGATCTGGTCCGCGAGGCGCTTGAGCCGGCCGGCCGGGTCTTCTTTGTCGACTCGCTGCCGGAGCCGACCAGCCGGGCGGTCGATCATGACCGGCTGGACCCACGCGACATGATCGTATCAAGAAAACTGAACGACGGACGGACATATCAGATCGTCAAGGTTTTCTACGATCCTGAAGAGTTGTCGCTGCGCCTGGAGCGTTTGGGGTGGCAAGCGCAGGTCCGCCAGACCGGGCACTATTTCCTCTATGGCCGGGCTGCACCTGAAAGCGGGGACGTGTGAGTCACCGATTGGCGAGCCCTTGCGGTAGCCAGAGAACTGGCGCAAATACCTATTTGACAATGGCCAAGAGCGAAACGTCCGATCCGCTGCGGCTGAGTCGATGCGATCTTATCATTGCCAGACGAATCCGTCCTTGCCTATGCTTGGGTACAGAGGCAGTTCTGAAACGAGCCCTATATCTGCAATGCAGGCGTTAAAACGACGGCCAGGGCCAAAGCATATCTGGGAATGCTGCGGCAGGGGGTGACGCTGTGATGCATGACAGATCGGCGTTCTTTCCGGTGCTGGCTGTAGCATGCCTTCTATTGGGTGGCGTTGGCTGCGCAGCCCCACGTTGTATTGCGGAAATACCGTGACCACGGGGCGGCAGAAGACGTTTCTGGTGGCCCTTGTTACGCGGGGCGAAGGCCCATTGCGCGAAAACTCAAGGGCATTGAAGTGAGTTTCTCTGCTGCCGGCCATGAACTTGCCCGCGCCCGTACGAGCAAGTTCGGCTATGCGGTGGCCGTCGCGCGGATCCCGGCCGGGCGGAACGATTCAAGCAGAGGCCAGGCTCAACGGTCGCTTCCGCCAGGCTGAGGGTCACGTGCTGACCTGGCAGCCCGGGCGGACGATCATCGTGTGCGACATCGACGGCACGATTTCCAACACCGATGTTCATACGCTGCTGTTTGACCATGTCGACACGGGATCCTTGCCCCTGCCGGAGGCGCCTGAAACCCTTCGGCATCTGAACGGCCAGTATAATCTTTTGTATCTTACGGGCCGGCCCGTATTCCTGCGCAGCAAGACGCTGAAGTGGCTGGCTACGTACCGGTTCCCCACGGCGCCGTCATATTCGCCCCTGATCTGCGAGAAGCGGCGGCCGTTCAGCAATACAAATCGGATGTCATCGCAAAGGTCAGGACCCTCTACCCGGATGCACTGATCGGTATCGGCAATGCCGAAACCGATACCGGGGCCTATACCGATGAGCGTATGCTTTCCATCATGGTCGACGATGGCAAGAACCGGCGTTTCCGACCGCAGGCCATCGTGCTGAGGACCTGGAGCCGAATCCGGCAGTTCTTCGATGCCAATGATGGCCTGCTGAGCAGTCCGGCCAGGCTGCGAAAGCTCGTAAGTCAGGGTGGATTGATCTTGTACCCTCAGCAGCCGATCGCCCCGGCCGGTACGTGAAGAAGAAGTGCCGTTCGCCGGTGATTTCAGCCGAGTTGCTTCGATCGTCGCTCCGCCAGGAGATGTCGCACGGCCAGGATCGGGTGATGCCGCAGCATCCGCGGCCCGGCGAACCGCATGACCTCCGTGATCCGCGTCTTCATGTCCTTGCGGTAGCAATGTGTCGGGCATTGCCGACACGTCGGCTTGCCGTCGCCGAAACGGCAGGCTGCCAGACGGGTGTGGGCGTAGGTGAGCAGCTCCCCGCACGCCTCACAAGGGCCATCCGGGCCGTGACGTGCCTGGCAGTACACACGGATCATGGCCGCGACCGTCTTTTGCTCCTGGCTTATGTGCATAGGCTTAATGATAGCCCCGACGTATTCCGGCCGGCGATCCTGGCTCCGCGTAAGGCAGAAAACCGAGCTCTCCTGCCGAGGCGCGGGCTTCGCCGTTCTCATTCCCGGCTGTAGACGTTCCTGCGCCGTGACCCCTGGCGTTTGCTTCCCACATTTGCCGATGAATCCTGAAATGGCCAACGATCCCAAGACGCGGCCCAGCGAGGAGATATCGCCGATGCCAATGACCCAGGATGACATCCGCCGGCACTATGAGACCAACTGGAGGCAGATGGCTGACAGTGCACAGGGTCAGCAGCAACTCGCTTACAGCGAACCCGTTGCCGATGCGGTCTCTTATCCCATCTACCAGCAACTGATCGCCGACCTGGGGATCAGGGTCGACGGGGGGCGGATCCTCGATGTGGGCTGCGGCAGCGGCCGATGGCTGCGATTCTTTCTGGAGCGTTTCCAGCCGCGTTGCTACGTCGGTCTCGATTTCGCGCAGTCATCGATCGACCTGCTGCACAAATGGTATCCGTCTCACGAAAAGACCCGGTTCGAATTCTGCGTTGGCGACATCACCGACCCGAACCTGTCGCTCGGGGAGCCGTTCGACCTCATCAACGTTGCCAACGTCCTGTTTCACATTCCCGAACACGAGAAGTTCACGCAGGCCCTGAGCAACCTTGCCAGGCTGATCGGCCCTGACGGGCGAATCGTTACGACGGAGTATCTCCCGCGGACGGCCGCCCGCACCGAATGGATGTTTGTCCGCAGCCGGTACGACTTCGAGCAGATGGTGCGGTCGGCCGGTCTTGAGATCGCCCACATCCGCGCATCGAGACTTCTTCTCGAATGACCCGATGGGCCTGGACGGTCCTGACCAGGGACTCCGCCGGCGTTTCTATAACATCCGAGGCGCCACAAAGCAGATTCTGCAGGGCAACATGGACGATGCCACGCGCAGGTTTTTTGTTGGATTTTTTGGGGAACTCGAACAGACCCTGCTGGATTACTGCCGTGAGCGGATCAGCGATATCGACCTGCCAGCGCAGAAGCTGGTGGTCCTGCGCCGGGCCCGGTAGGCAATTCTGTCAGTAGGCTGTAGAAGGATATGCGAAACAGGGAACATCGTCGTCAGCCGCGATGAAGGAAGGTTTCGTGCCGGGCGCATCCGTATCGCGGGTTCGCCAGTTCCCGATCTCTGGTCCGGACTCTAGCCCCGACGCGACTGCCGACTACAACCGTTCCTCCGCCTCCGCCTGGCGCGTGATCCGAATCGCCTTGCTCTTCTTGAAGCGCCCCAGTCGGCCCACGTACTTCGTCCTGCCCTCGATGACGACCTTTACCTCCTCGTTGGCCGGCTTTTCGGTCGTCAGCAGGTCGCCGGGTTGGAGATTCATCAGTTCCCGCAGCGCGATCGTCGTCTGGGCCAGGTAGGCTCGCACCTCGACGCTTGCCCCGGCCACGTTATGCTGAAGCCTGTCGAACTGCTCGCTGTTGACGTTCTTGCGCTTGTAGGTCAGCCACGACTGCGCGGCGAGTTTTCCCATCACCGGCTCGACGACGTTGAACGGAATGCACAGGCTCATCGTGCCGGCTCGCGGTCCCATCTTCAGCTCGAAGCCGATCACCACGACCACCTCGTTCGGGGCGACGATCTGTACGAGGTGGGGGTTCGACTCGGTTTCGGGCACGTCGAACTCCACATCCACCAGGTTGCTCCACGCCTCGGTCAGCTCTGCAATGCGCGGGCCGTGATCTTGCCGACCAGCCGCCACTCGATGCCGGTCAGCGGCCGCTGGGGGATGAACAGGTCATTGTTCGACCCGCCGAGCAGCCGGTCGATGACCGGGTAGATGATCAGCGGGCTGATTTCCAGGCACATCTGTCCTTCGAGGGGCTGGGCCGTCAGGAGGTTGAAGCAGGTCGGATTCGGCAGCGAGTGGATGAACTCGCTGTAGGTCAGCTGCTCGACGGTAGCGACGCGGACCTCGATGATTGTTCGAAGGAAGGCTGAGAGGGACGCCCCGAAATTCCGGGCGAAACCCTCGTGGATCGCCTCCAGCGCGCGGATCTGGTCCTTGCTGACGCGCTCGGGGCGTTTGAAGTCGTACAGGCGGACGTCTTTGGTGGCGCTCTTTCGGCCGCCGGGCGGGCCGATCACCTCGGCTGTCTGCTGGTCGATCTGACCAGAATCCACCGCGGCCAAGAGGGCATCGACTTCGGCTTGATCTAGCACTTCCGCCATCGCTGGTCTCCTTCCCAGCACCATCCGACACGGCGCCCCGGTTACTGGTCAACAGCAAAAAAGCCCGGCAGACCTGGTCACTCCGGACCGTAGCAGCCGCATCCGTTCCGGCGCACACTGTTCGCGCAACCGGTTGTCCTTATCGAAGTTATCGGAATGGCGGCGGACAAAGCTTTAGGTGGCCTTGGCGCGATTCATGCCGGCCCAGTCGACCTGAATCTGCAGGAGTCCCTCGGCGCCCGCCACCAGCCGGACCGGGCGAGCGACGGGGAAGCCCGCCGCGGGCCAGAAGTGGCCGAAATTGCATCGCCCGACGATCGGAACCTCTTTGGGCAAGTGAACTTGCAGTAGCTTTGCTACGGCGCGGCTGGCGTCCCGGCCGTCGCTGTGGAAGCCGCCGAGCAGTACGCCGGCTATGCCGTCGAGCATGCCCGCCAGGCGCATCTGCGTCAGTTTGCGGTCGACCCGGCCGAGGGTCTCGTTGACGTCTTCGAGGGCGAGCCAGGTGGGGGCTGGTTGGCGCTTTTGGCGCCGGCGCCGGTTATGGTGGACTGATAAGGGGTCCCCGCCAAGGCGGCGATGAGGGTAAGGTTGCCGCCGATCAGCTGGATGGTCTGGCTGGGCAGCTTGTGTGGCGTGAGAAGCCGGCCTTTAAGGGTGTGTCTGGGTTGCCGGCCGGTGATGATCGACCGGATGTCGCGCCAGATCTGTTGCCAGCGCTGCTGCTTCTGCCTTGGCGACAGGGGTTTATGGGGACTCGTCGGCAGCAGGTAGAGCGGGCTGGTGTGATGAACGGAGATCACGGACGCGTATCTGGCGGCCAGCAGCGACAGGCACGTCCACTCGCTGAAGCCGATCAGATAGACGGGATTCCGTCTCCTGGCGAGCACTCGCAGGTCCAGTTGTTCGAGGATGCGCAGCAGCCAGGCGCCGCCGCGGAGCGGTACGATGGCTCGGACGCGGTCGTCGGCCAGGGCGGTCTGGAGGTCGGCCGCCCGTTCGGCGTCGTCGGTTCGGCCGGCTGAGTTGGCCCGGAGCGGGGCCCAGATCAGGCGCGGTGAACCTGTGATTTCCATGTCGGCGCCTGCGGCGGCTTGTACTGCGGATACAAGGTCACGCCAGGATTGTACGCCGAGGCATTCGAGGTCCTGGCCTACCGGTGAGGCCGGGCGCAGATATGGAGGATCGGTTTATCGACTTTGTCGCGTTGTTTCATGGTCGGGCAGCATAGCGGGCGGTGCCGGTGGCGGCCAGCTTCCTGGCTGGCTGTGGCCGGCCTGCGGCCAGGCTTTTGGCTGGCTGCCGCGCCGGTCTCTCGGTTACATGTTGGCGGCTGTCCAGTTGGGTTCGGGGAGGTTGAGCAGATGCTGGGCGTTTTGCCAGAGGATTCGCTTTTTGACGTTGGGGTCGAGGTCGGAGTCGATGATCAGGGAGGAGGGGGTTCCTTCCCAGCCGTAGAGCACCTTGGTGGGGCCGGCGAACTCGACGGCGCGGCGGACGAGGTCCAGCGGGGTGATCTTCGGCAGCATCCGGCGGCAGAAGAAGTGGAGGTAGGCGGTATCGAGGAAGACGTGCGGGTTCTTTTCGGCGATGACGACGGCTTCGTTGTGATACTGGCCGCCCATGTGCGCGATGATGATGTTCAGGTTGGGGAAGGTCATGGCGACTTCGTCGATGTAGATGGGGCTTGCGAACTGGACGTCGTGGTTGTCGAAGGCCACTACACCGGTGTGGAACAGCACTGGGATGCCGAGCTTCTCGGCGCGTTTGTAGATCGGCCAGACTTTTCGATCGTTCATGTGGAAGCGTTGGACGAGCGGTTGGAACTTGATGCCCTTGTGGCCGCGAGAGACCGCGGCTTCCAGCAGGTCGGCGGCTTGTTCCGGTTCGTCGAGATTGGCCCAATAGAAGGGGATGAACATGCCGGGCCACTTGCGGGACCAGTCGAGCACGAGGTCGTTCTGGCTGGGGCCGGGCAGCAGGACCGTGACCTTGATATGCTGCTGTTCCATGATTTCATGGACGCCGGGGTAGGGGTGCTGATGGATGTCGATGATCCAGGCCATCGGTATCTGCTCCTTTTCTTGTAACTGTTGCCGGCGTTTACGTGCCCGAAGCGTCAGCGAGGGTATCCTTGTCCATTGCGAGTGTTACGCTGCTGGTCTTCGCGCTTTCATGCCTGTCTTGTTCGAGTACGTATTCCATGGCGGCCAGAAGCGACCGTTCATCGTTCAGATATCGCGTGCTGCCGCCTTCGGTCCACCAGTTTTTCCGATTCAAATCGGGGTGGAAACGCTTGAGTGTTCGTGTTGCGTAGGCCTTGAGGTCTGCCAGTATGCGGTTGGGTGCTGTGCCTGGCGCCGTGACGACCGCGTGGATATGGTTCGATCTGGCCTTGGCCACGCGCAATTGCCATCTTCGGTATAAGCAGGTCTCGCGTATGGCGGTTTCCACGGCCCGACGCGCGGGTGGATCGAGGAGGAAGGCCGGTTCTGACATTCTCTGGCGATTGCGTTCTACCCTTGGTGGTTCCGGGGGTTGGAAGGGGGTCCCCGGAATGGCGCGGCGCTTGTCGACCCAACTGCGGCGGTCGCCCCGCAGCCATGTTCCGTAACTGGTCCAGGTCAAGAGGTATCCGAGTGGTTCGGCCATGAGGGTATTGTGTTGGGGAATTCGGTCTTGGGCAAGTGTCGTGGCGAAACGGTGATTGCGGGGACGGGGAATGTGAACGGCAACAATTACAACATCAACGGCAACGGATACCCTCGCTTACGCTTCGGGCTCGTTGGGGTGTTGCGGATCCTTATTTGCCGGCAAAGAGGGATTTTGTGGCCTTGACTGCGGTTTCTGCTATCTTTTCTGCGCTTCCTTTGTCCAGGAAGCAGCATGTGTCTTCGTAGCCGCCGGTGTTGTATTCGCTGGCTGGGCTTACGTAGTTGGCGTATACGTCGGCGAGCTCCGTGATGATCGCATGGTCGCCTATCCTGCTCTTGGCCAGGGCCTGGCGGACGGCGTTGCCCGTCTCGCCGAAGATCTCGCCGGGCAGGTTTACCAGCGCGGTGCTGCCCAGGCGGACGGCGGAGACTTCCATCGGCCAGACGTTTGTCTTCAGGGCGTGCGGTGTGATGATCGTCGGCCGGGTTACCTGGTGGAACTCGACCCACTTGAGAACCTCTATGCGCCGGCTGAGCTGGAGGCGCTTGCGGGGGTTCTTCTCGGCGGTGAGGCGATCCTTAACCTTTTTCCGTTCGGCGTCGAGACGATCGAGTGACCACTTGTATTCCGGGCGTAAACGCAGGTCGACGAAATCCATCCTCATGGCCACGTCGTCGAGGGATTCGTAGCGAAGGTTCTTTACGATCTTGAGGGCCTGGCCGGCGAGCCGGCGGCCGTAGGCGTCGGCGAGATCGATGCCGTAGTTTTCCTCCAAGGGCTTGGCATCGGCGCAGGGGCCCTGCATGAAGACGGCTGTGGTGCCGATCTGCTGCTCGAAGGTGCTGCGCAGCGCTCCAATGTAGTCGGGATGAAAGCGCGTTACCGAGTTTGCTGGCGCTGGCGATCACCGGGTGCGCCGTGAAGCGCAGGATGCTGGCAACGCCACGCCGGTCGTTGCGGCGGCGAAGGCTCAGCAGGTCCAGGCGGGTATCGGCGCCCGACTGGCAATATGCGGGCTGGCCGTTTCCGGACCATGCGGCGGGATCGACGCCTTTTTCCTGCAGATAGGCGCGGACCTGGGCTGAGACTTCCATCCGGTCGCCTTCGACGTGGCAGTCGTCGTTGAACATGATGCAGATGGTTTCGAGATCGTCGATCGGGAATCGGCGGCGCATGGTCCAGCCGGGGCCCAGGTCCCTGGCTGCGTGGGCGACCTCGACGGGCTCATAATCTGCACGGGCTTTTTCGATGACCCAGCCGAGGCGGTCAGCGAGGGGGATCTCGGCGATGCCGTCGGTGCCGCTGGCGGCGTGCGCGTGGTCGGCCCAGACGATGATGTTTTCCGCGGGTATCTTCAGGTAGCGCCAAAGCGCCTTTTTGAAGCGGTCGACCCACGGCTCATAGAGTTCCATGAGGTCCAGAACGATCAGCAGGATCTCCTGCTGGCCGTCAGTGAACATCAGCGCTCGGGCAGTGAGCCTGCCGGGCTGGGCGGCTGGGCCGTGATGGCGGCTGCGATACTCGAGGCTTACGAGATCCGTCATATCGACTGTGGCGACGGCGGCCTGAACGGAGCCGGACAACCGTATCGTGCTGGGGGCTTTCATGGTTTCCTCAACAGGGACAAGTAACCGCATGGATCGCAATTCCGTTTAACTCTACTGCCACTACCACTGCCACTGCCACTGCCACTACTACAACCCCGGCTGACGCTCGGGGCTTCAAGTCTAACGCAACCCCGGGGCTTCAACTGTGACGGCAATGGCGAACGGGAAGGTCTTACTGCAGGGCGAGATAGCCCAACGCCCGTCGGGCCGGTTTTCGGCCAGACTGGCATCTGCAGAAAGATCCTGCTCTTTCTCACTTCCGCGCCATTGTAGCGATTCGGCATGTGCGGGGAAGCGCCATTGTTGCGGCCAGGGGCGCGGGCCGACGCTGACTGTGAAGCCTTCGGCGTCTATGGGGTATTGCTTCAGGTAGTCGCGCAGGCCGTCGACGGTGAGGGACTGAACCTCCGCCAGCCGTTCCTCCAGCGTGCGGGGTCGGCCGTGGTTGTCGATGTCCTGCATCATCTGCATGAGGCGGTTGTAGGCGGCTTCGCCGTCAACGGCGAGGCTGGTGCGGCGGCGGTTTTTGAAGCGCTGGAGTTCCTCGGGCTTGGGGCCGGCTTCCTGGAGTTTTCGGGCCTCCTGCGCATGGCGTCGAACATCTGTTCGGTCTTTTCGGGTTCGCCGAAGGAGTGTTGCAGCTGGACGCCGCAGTCGGCGTAGACGACGCCCCAGAGGCCGGATCTGGGTGAGATGCCCTTCTGGGTGATATTCCAGAAAAAGCGCGAGTTCTCGCCGCCGAGGATCGAGGTAATGGCTTCGATTCGCTCTTCGCCGGCGCCTGCGGGGCCGCACGGCGTGGCGACAGCGCTCGCACTGCTGCTTGAAGCGTTCCATGAGCAGGCTGGCCTGGCCGGCATGCAGCTGTTCGGGGGCCTGCGCGGGGGGGCCTTGCCGACATTTGTCCAGTCTGCGGTGACCTCGCGGGCGGTGCGCAGGATGGACTCGATATCGACGTTGCCGGCGACGATCAGCACGATGTTGGCGGGGCTGTACTGCTGGGCGTGGTAGTCGAGCATGTCCTGTCTACGAAGTTTTTCGACGGTCTCCCGATAGCCGAGGACGGGCCATGCCAGCGAGTGCCCCTCGAACATCTTTTCGTGGATGAGGTCGTACATGTGGCGGTCGAGATCGTCGTCACTCATGGCGATCTCTTCGAGGATGACCTTGCGTTCCATGTCGAACTCTTCGGGGGGCAGGGTGGGGCGTATCATGTCAGCCAGCAGTTCGATCTGCTTGTCGATGTCGCCGCCGCGGACCCAGCCGAAGTAGACGGTGTTTTCCTTGGAGGTAAAGGCATTGTAATAGGAGCCGAGGTTGTCGAAGTCGATGGTGATCTGCTGCCAGGGGCGTTTGCGGGTGCCCTTGAAGCACATATGTTCCAGGAAGTGGCTGACGCCGGCCCATTCGCGAGGTTCATCCCGGCTGCCGGCGCGGGCCATGAAGCCGGCGGCGGCGCTGCTGATGTCGCGCATCGGTTCGATGACGACACGCAGGCCGTTGTCCAGTCTTTCGTCAACGATCTGGCCGCTTGAGTGCGTGCTGGTGCTACTCATATCGCTCCATTTCCCGGGGGCGTCCGGTTGCAGGGGTTTCCAAAGTCCGGGCGACCGGATTCGGCCTCCCGTTCGTACCTACCCCAACTATAGCCTCATCGGGTCTGCGCGAAAGGTTTGGCGGGGAAAAAGTTTGGCTGCGCGGTGGCGTGAGAATGTGAAGGGGGCAGACTCCGGCGGCGTGCGTCCGGCTGGGGAGGTCTTTGGCTGGTTGGGATGGTGGTTTGGGTTGTGGAGGTTCCGGGGAAGGGGTCCGACCCCGGCGCGCCCGAGAGCGCGCACTGGCAGGCAAGCTGCCAGTGGCACCCGAAAATAGAGGCTTTGCAGCGTGCATTCGGCGTCGTGCCTGGTGCGTTCGGCGTCCTGGCTTCATCAATAGGCCCGGGCGTACCAGACTGTCGCGACGGACGGTTTGCCGCAGGCGATGCACGTGGGCATTTCCTTGGGCGGGGCTGAGGGCTTGCAGCGGGCCGTGGCTTTGGTGGCCTTCTTGACTTCTTCTTCGCAGGCGGCGTCGCCGCACCAGCCGCCCAGTACGAAGCCGAACTGCTTTTCGAGGATGTCCGCCAGTTCGCTGAGCGTGTTGGCTTCGAAGCTGTGGTCCTGGCGGAACTGAAGGGCCTGCTGGAACATGTTCTGCTGGATTTCGTCCAGCAGACTGCAGACCTTGGCAGCCAGGTTGTCCTGCGGCACGGTGAGTTTTTCGCCGGTGTCGCGGCGGACGATTACCACTACATTGTTATCGATATCGCGCGGGCCGATTTCCAGCCGGAGGGGAACGCCGCGCATTTCATATTCGTTATACTTCCAGCCGGGGCTGTATTCTTCGCGGGCGTCGGCCTTGACGCGGATGCCGGCGGCCTTCATCTGCTCGACCATGGGGTTGAACGCGGCCATCACCTTTTCGCGGAGTTTGGCTGGGCCGACGGGGATCATGACCATCTGCACCGGGGCGATCTTCGGCGGCAGGCGGAGGCCCTTGTCATCGCCGTGTGCCATGACGACGCAGCCGATCAGCCGGGTGCTGACACCCCAGGACGTCGTATGGACGAACTTGAGCGACTGGTCGCGGTCGAGGTACTGGATGTTGAAGGCCTCGGCGAACTTGGTGCCCATGTAGTGGCTGGTGCCGGCCTGGACGGCCTTGCCGTCCTTCATCATCGCCTCGATCGAGTAGGTATCGACGGCGCCGGCGAACTTTTCGCTGGGGGTTTTCTGGCCGGGCCAGACGGGGATCGCCAGATCGTTCTGGACGAAGTCGACGTAGACATCGAGCATGCGGCATCGTCTCTTCGCGGGCTTCCTTTTCGTCGGCGTGGGCGGTGTGGCCCTCCTGCCAGAGGAATTCGCTGGTTCGCAGGAAGGGCAGGGTTCGTTTTTCCCAGCGGAAGACGTTGGCCCACTGGTTGACCAGGACGGGCAGGTCGCGATAGGACTGGATCCACTTCTGGAAGGACCAGCCGATGACGGTCTCGCTGGTCGGGCGGAGGGCGAGGCGCTCTTCGAGTTTCTCGCCGGCGGCTTCGGTGACCCAGGGCAGTTCGGGGGCGAAGCCCTCGACGTGCTCTTTTTCCTTGTGTGAAGAAGGATTCAGGGATGAGCATGGGGAAGTAGGCGTTTTCGTGGCCGGTCGCCTTGAAGCGCCTGTCGAGGCCCTGTTGAACGGCTTCCCAGAGGGCATAGCCGGCCGGCTTGAAGATGATGCAGCCGCGGACGGGGGCGTAGTCCATGAGGTCGGCGTTCTTGATGACGTCGATGTACCAGGCGGAAAAGTCTTCTGCCATGGGGGTGATGCGTTTTTCTTCTGCCATGCTCTGGGGTCCTCTATTTCTTGTTCCGGGGGCTGGTCTTACCACGGAGGCACGGAGACACGGAGAAGACCAGTTTGGCCCGGGTTTTTCCTGCGATTTCCAAGTTGGGGCATGCTAGGCGGTCGGGCGGGTTTGGGCAACGACTCGGTACTGGGTGGGGCGATATTTGCACTTCATGGGGAGTGAATCTTACCACGGAGGCACGGAGACACGGAGGAGAACCAGTTTGGGCCCAGGTTTTGCTGCGGTTGGGGCCCCGGGCACAGGTCACGACCAAGCCTGGCGATTTCCGCCGAATTGCCTCCAGAGCATGCTTGTCTGGATCGGCACCATCTCGTATCATTTATCTGGAGGTGTACCATGGGTTTGTTGTACCGTGTACTGATCGAACAGGACGAGGACGGGGTGTTCGTGGCGGAATGCCCGAGCCTGCCCGGCTGCGTCAGCCAAGGTTCAACACGAGACGAGGCCGTGGCCAACGTGAAGGACGCAATCGCCGGGTACATCGCAAGTCTTCGCAAGCATAACGAGCCCATCCCGCCTTCCACCTGGGAAGTCACCGTTGAGGTGCCGGCGTGAGCCGATTGCCGGTGATCTCCGGCCAGGATGCCATTCGGGCGTTCGACAAGCTTGGTTACGCCGTCGATCACCAGACCAGCAGCCATATCATCCTCCGCCAACAACAGCCGCCATATCGACGACTGACGGTGCCCGACCACCGGGAGCTGGCCAAGGGGACATTGCGGGCCCTGATTCGTCAGGCCGGACTGACTGTGGAGACGTTCTGCGAGTTGCTCTGACGGCGGCCGTGGCAGCGGGTATGGTCCCGACAGGAATAGCGATCGGTTGGTTGAGGTGAACTGCGGAACGATCGCGAGGGTTATGATTCCTCAGCATGCTGCCTTGCAGCCGCTGGGCCAAAGCCGGTAGTCTGTGCGAGGCCTGGACGAGGCGGCGTGCGGCTGTTGTTGCATCTGCAGAAGCCATTCAGTAAGATCGCTCCGCTTGATAAACCTGTGAAGGCGTTCACAAGATAGTCCAGGCCAGGGCCGCAAGAAGGAGCTGTCAGATGCCGCTTGTTAACACAAAGGGGATGTTCAAGGTCGCGTATGAGCAGGGTTTCGCTGTTGGGGCGTTTAACGTCAACAACATGGAGTTCATCCAGGGGATCATGGAAGCCGTCGCGGAGGAGAAGGCTCCGGTGATCCTCCAGATCTCCAAGGGTGCCCGCCAGTACGCTAATCCCAAGTGGCTGACTGCTCTGATCCAGACCGCCGCGGCGCAGTATCCTGATATTCCGATCTGCATGCACCTGGACCATGGCGATACGGTCGAACTGGCCAACCAGTGTGTCGATGAGGGCTACGGCTCGGTCATGATCGACAAGAGCCACGATCCGTTCGAGACGAACGTGGCGGAGACGAAGAAGGTGGTCGAGCACGCCCATGCTCGCAAGTACTACTGCTCGGTCGAGGCGGAGCTCGGCAGGCTGGGCGGGATCGAGGAGCATGTCGTCGGCGTGTCGGCGGATCGAGCTGGACAAGTTCCTGACCGATCCGAAGGAAGTTCAGGCGTTCGTGCAGCAGAGCGGCGTCGACAGCCTGGCGGTCGCCATCGGCACCAGTCACGGCGCGTACAAGTTCAAGAGCGAGCCGAAGCTGGCGTTCGATCGGCTGGAGAAGATCCGCGAACTGCTGCCCGGTTTTCCGCTGGTCCTGCACGGTGCGAGCACGGTCATCGAATCGTACGTCGAGAAGATCAACAAGTACGGCGGCCAGATGGTCAAGGCGATGGGCGTGCCGGAAGAGGCCCTGAAGAAGGCCAGCACGATGGGCGTCTGCAAGGTCAACATCGATACCGACCTGCGGCTGGCGATGACGGCGGAGATCCGCGAGGTCTACGCCCAGAACCCGAAGGAGTTCGACCCGCGCAAGTACCTCGGGCCGGCCCGCGCCGCGATCAAGGAAGTCGTCAAGCGGAAGCTGCATGTGCTCGGCTGCGCCGGCAAGGCTGACGCGTGCTTGAAGGCGTCGCAGTGCTAGTGTAGTGATTCACGATTGCAGCATCCTACGGGACGCCCACTACGGTTGGTCAGGATGCAGATTTGCAGGACCGCTCCCTTACGGTCGCGGCTCGTATGAGGCGGCGTTCTTTTGAATCCACTACACTAGACGGGGTTTTCCCCACGCAACGTAATGTTGCGATCTATATACATGATGTAGCGGAAAAGGCCCTGAAAAGGGGCCTTTTTCTGCGCTTGGGCTGCCGGGGCGTGCCCGGTCGCGTTTGATTCCCTGCGCCTGTCAGTCGGCCTTGCGGCGTATAATGCACCTGACGGTCGAGCGGCCGATTGCCGTGGAGGAAGGCGATGAACATGACGCCGCACACGCCTGGTCCGTCTGGCCCTGCTGGTGCCCTGCTGTCGCAATGCTTGTGACACCGCAGCTGCTGCCAAGCACAAGGGTGGGGTCAAGGTCAAAGGCAGGCTCGTCGACGTCAGCCTGGTCGAATGGGCGATTCACATGCCGGCGCGGATCAAGCACGGCTGGACGACTTTTCGCATTACCAACAACGGCAGGCTGCCGCACAGCCTGAGCGTCCGGGGAAGAAGAGGATCTTTACGCTGGCTGTCTCGCTTGCGCCTGGTGCGATCGGTGCTTGTGCCTATGGATATCGACAAGGGCACGTACACCGTCTGGGATCCGCTGGATCATGCCGCGCTTCGCGGCATGCGGGGGACCGTCGTGGTGCATTAGAGGCGGTCTGAAAAACCTCGCACTGGCAGGCAAGCTGTCAGTGGCACCCTGCGTACGTTCCGGCGAGACCAACCACGAAGGACACGAAGAACACGAAGGAAAGAGGTGTGAAAAGGAGGCGAACGTTCTCGGGTCTATGTCTGGGTTTCTGCCGAGACGCGACGAAGGCTGATCTATCCACTTATTCCTTTGGCCTATTGTCCTTCGTGACCTTCGTGTTATTCATGGTAGCGTTAGCAGGCGGGCGGCTGGGCCGTGGCGTTTTTCAGCGGCTCACCCGCAGGACCATTCGCTCTGTTGAAGCCTCTTCGTTTGCCGGGGCAATCCGCCACCGCGTCTTTGTCAGTCTGCCGAGAAATGCCAGATCATGGCTGACCAGCAGCAGGGCGGACACGCATTCCGTCAGGGCTGCCTCCAGGCACTCGATCGAGGGCAGGTCGAGGTGGTTGGTGGGCTCATCCATGACGATCAGCCAGGGCTGGCGGGTCATGCCCAGTCCCAGCAGCAGTTTGCGGACCTCGCCCGGTGACGGTTCGTCGGTTTCCAGCATTCGCATTGCGTCGCTGCCCAGGCATGCGACTACCGTCATGACCTTGCCCAGCTCCTCGCGGGGCAGCGAACGTATCGCCTGGATGATCAGCGGCTGATTCCTGGCGGTCGATTTCCTGCGGCAGGTAGACTACCTTCTCGGCTGGCAGGGTCAGCGATGACATGATCTGCCCTATGAGCGTGCTCTTGCCGGCTCCGTTGGGACCGATGAGTCCGATGCGGTCGTCGGGTGCGATCTGCATCTCCGGAAAGAGCAGCTCGCGGTCTGTGCCCAGCGAAAGGGTTCCGGCTGGCAGGTCGAGCAGGATGTTGCGCGGGGCGATCTCGCCCCGCAGTTCGATGCCGAGGCTCAGCTTCTTCGGCAGACGCACGCCTCCCAATGAATCCTGGGCCTGCTGCAACCGTCCCTGCATCTGCCGCAGCCGGCGACCCGCGACGCCGTCCTTGCCGCTGACTCGTGCACGGTCGATCTTCTCTCGGCCATCGGAGTCGCCTTTGGCAAGTTTGCGTTTGGAGCGTTTGCGGTCCTGCTGGGCGGCTTCGTGTCGGCGGTCTGCCGGCTTCCCGTTCGAGTCTCTTTACTTCGCGTTTGGTCTGGTAGTAGGCACTGCGCATCCGCGCGGCGTCCGCCAGCGCCAGCTCGACCGCCTTGCTGTAGCCGCCCGGGCGGATACTCGCTCCGTGCGGATTCAAGGAACAGGCATCGCTGGCAGAGCATGTCGAGCAGTTCGCGGTCGTGACTGACCAGCAATCCTACGCCGCGAAATCCGCGCAGGGCTTCCGCCAGCAGCAGCCGTGCGTCGCGGTCGATATGGTTGGTCGGCTCGTCGATCGCCAGGACGTTCGGCTGGCGCCACAGCGCCACGGCGATCTGCGCCCGTTTTCGTTCCCCGTGGCTGAGCGTGTCCCAACGGTCCGCCCAGTCCTGCCCGACTCGCAGCTGTCCCGCGGAGACTGCAACCGGCCGGATCGACGGCTTCGATAAACGCGCGAGTTCGGCCGGCGGCTCGTCGGTTCGCTGCGCAGTAGATGACCTTGCCGGGTGTGACCAGATGCCCTTTGTTCGGCCTTCGAGTTGCCCGCACGCCAGTCGCAACAGCGTGGTCTTGCCTGCTCCGTTGGCCCCGATGACACCGGTCCAGCCGGGCGGGACACTCGACGGACAGATCCTCGAACACGGGCTGCGCGGCCGTGTCGTAAATGAACGTGATATTGTGGAACTCCAGACTGCCCTTGGCTCACAGTTACCCCAGCACCTGCACCCGAAAGAACGTCAAGACCAGGCTTAGCAGATAGAGGAAATTCAGCCGCTATTACGCCGAGCACCGATCGAGGATCGACATGAGTCCGCTCCTTATTTATCTAAGAATCTGCTTTGCAGGCCCGCCGCCTATGTTACCGGCACACCTTGTGTGTCAGCCGGGCCTTGTCGGCGGCAAAGCCGACCAGGGCGCGATTGATCGAGTCGGCCAGATGCGTGGTGGAGATGGACGGCTTCTTGCCCTGCAGCACGCGGACGAAATCCTCGACCAGGCGCAAGTCGCCGCCGCCGTGCATATCGCCGTCGACGCTTACGTCCACTACCTCCTGGCGGTATCGGCCTTTTGCCTTCAGATCCGGGTGGCGGATGCAGAAGGTGCCGGTTTCCATCTCGCCTTCGATTTCGCCGTCGGTGCCGACGATGTGGATTTGCCGGAAGCTCTTGGCTGGGCCGCCGATCATGTTGTGCGAGGCGGTGCTGCCGTCGGCGAACTCGACGGAGACCACCTGGTGATCGACGACGTCGTTGTCGCAGTGCCAGACGCATCGGCCGTAGGGGTTATCCTCGCGGAGGCTCTTGAGTTTGGCTGCCCGGCTGAGCGGGCCGAGGTGTTCGACGGTTTCCCAGGCGTAGAACTTCCAGAGGTTCTGGTCGACGTACATCGATTTGGCGGAGTAGGGACACTTCTTTTCGATGCGGCAGTCCTTGAGGCAGCGTTTGCCGGCCCCTTTGGGGGCACTGGTCGGGGTGAAGTAGGTCAGCGAGCCGAAGGAGCTGACCCGTGCGGGCGCAACACCACTTTTCATCCACATGAGGATGTCGAGGTCGTGGCTGCATTTGGCCATGAGCATGGTCGACGCGCAGCGCTGCTGGTTGGCCCATTTGCCGCGGACGTAGGCGGTCGCCATGTGATCGAAGCTGACGTGCTCGGTCGTGCGGATGGCCTGGATCCGACCGATTTCGCCGGCAGCGACGTGCTGGCGGATGGCGCGTAGAAGGGGGCGTATCGCAGCACGTGGCAGACCATGACGGTGCGGCGGTGCTCTTTGGCGATCCTTCAAGGAGCTTGCGCACGTCAGCGGCGCTGGTGGCCATGGGTTTTTCCAGCAGCAGGTCATAGCCCGCCTTCAGCAGCGGCAGGGAGGTCGGGACGTGGAGCTTGTCCATCGTGCCGTTGATGGCGGCGCCGGCGAGTTTGCCGCGCCGGACGAGATCATTCGGTCGAGCGGAACCAGTTGTCCAGGCCGAAGCCGTGCTGCTCGGGCCAGTTGCTGGGCCCGCTGTTCGTTCGGATCGACCACGGCGACGATCTTCAACTGGTCCGGGTGCTTCAGTGCGTAGCTCGCGTAGAGTACGCTGCGGTGTCCGGCGCCTACGACCATTGCAGTAATGGGCTCTGGTTTTCGACCTGGTCCTGCGGATGCTTCCTGTCCTAGGCATTGACGCCATCCTCAGCAGCTGGCTATCCAATAATACTCCCTGTACGCACATATCCAGGATAGCGGCAGGGCTGCGCGAAGCAAGGCAACGGGCATGCAGGTCAGGGCCGGCCGGGATATTTCCGCCGTGCTCTTACTCGCTGGACGATTACCGCCTGGGTTGCCAGATAGCCTACGATGGCGCGAGTAATGCTGGTGGCGTAGGTGTAGTCGATATTGCCGTCGGTTTCCACCGCATCGCTGGCCTGATGGTAGTTGGGATTGTCGGCTGTCCGCCAGAGGGCACAGGCATTGGTGAAGGGCTCGAAAGAGATGTGGTCGCCGAGTTCGGGAATGACCTGGACGACGGGCTGGACGCCGTTTCCATAAAGTCTTACGGCTTTGGCTACGTCTTCCTGCATGGGGTTTGCCTGCGTGCTCAACACGTAAATCGAGGGATTGGCCGGGGCCGTGTGGCCGATCATGTCCACGTTCAGCATGGCCAGGATTCGGTCGTTGTGATGATCGGCGACATAGGCCCTGCTGCCTTCCTGGCCGGTTTCCTCGGAATCGAAGGCGATGAAGATGAGGGTGGCCTCGGTGGGGCAATCCGCCAGGACGCGGGCTGCTTCCATGACCGCCGCGATGCCGCTGGCGTTGTCGTCGGCGCCGGGATTGTTATTGGAGTCGTAGTGCGCTGCGAGTATGTAGACATCCTGCGGAGCGCAGCGTGCCGGGCTTGACGGCGACAATGTTGCTGCCGGTCCCGCCGTCGTCACGGGTGAACGTCTGAATCGTCGCGCCAAGGCCGACGCTCTTGAAATGATTGTAGATATTGGTCATGGCCAGATCGTGTTGCCGGCCGTTTGCGCCACGATCGTCGCCCAGGTGTGCAAAGAGCATGTCCTCCATGTAGTGCTGATAGTTGGCCTGGCTGACCTGGCTTGTCACATCAAGCACGTGGATCGCGCTGACAGATGGGTCTGCCAGAGGCACACAGCCGCAGGTTACAGCAAGGCTTGTCACGAGACCCAATCACCAGTCCATTGCGCGCACAGTTTGTCCCCCGTGACCTGTTGCTTGTTGCCCGCCATGCCCGGCGAATACACAAGGCTAGCCCGAATATTTCATCAAAATCAGTGGATTGGCTATGGCGCGAAGCCCTTACTGTCGGGTATAAAAGGAGTTACGAAGGCTTCTTCCTACCCAACAATAAGGGACTTCACATGACAGACTGTACCACAGAACCACTGCTGTTTTCCAGCCTGCCGCGCCAGCGAGTTGTCGCCGACTTCGCCGGGGGCACCCTTACCAGCGACAGCGGCTTGTTGCTGCTGCGAGAGGTCAATCGTGCGCACCCGGCTCATCGAGGCCATTACCGCAGCCCTGGCGGATCCGCGCGACCCAGCCCGGATCACCCACCAGATGCAGACGCTGCTGACCCAGCGGATCTTCGGCCTGGCTGGCGGCTACGAGGATCTCAACGATCAACAGACCCTGCGGCACGACCCGCTGCTGGCGGTGCTGGCTGAGCAGCGGCCCGACGCGGACCAACCTCTGGCGAGTCCGCCGACACTCTGTCGCCTGGAGAACACCATCGACCGGGCCAGTCTCTGGCGATTCGCCGGCGTGTTCGTCGAACAGTTCATCGCCTCACACGAGACGCCGCCTACGGAACTGGTCCTGGACTTCGATGCCACCGACGCCCGGCTGCACGGCATGCAGGAAGGCCGCTTCTTCCACGGCTACTATGGCGACTACTGCTACCTGCCGCTGTACGTCTTCTGCGGGGATCAACTGCTGGCCGCGTACCTGCGGCCGTCCAAGATCGACGCCGCCAGGCACAGCCGGGCGATCTTGCGGCTGCTGGTAAATCGGTTGCGGCGGGTGTGGCCGAAGGTCAAGATCGTCTTTCGTGCCGACAGCGGCTTCTGCCGTTGGAAACTGCTGCGTTGGTGCGATCGGCACGATGTACAGTACGTCGTCGGCCTGGCCAGAAACAGCGTTTTGCAGGGGCTGCTGGCCGATACGATGGACAAGGCCGCCGAGCAGTTTGAGGCGACCCAACGCAAGCAGCGGCTCTTCTGCGAGTTCCAGTACGCCGCCGGCACCTGGGACAGGCCCCGGCGGATCATCGGCAAGGCCGAGCACAGCAGCCGGGTGCGCCAATCCTCGTTTTATTGTAACGAATCGACCGGGCGATCCCCGGGCGTTGTACGACGAGGTGTACTGCCAGCGGGGCGAGATGGAGAACCGCATCAAGGAACAGCAACTGGACCTGTTCGCCGATCGGGTCAGTTGCCGGAAGTTCCAGGCCAACCAGTTCCGGCTGCTGCTGGCCGCGGCGGGTTATGTCCTGGTCGAGAGCCTTCGCCGTCTGGGCCTGGCGGAAACGGAGTTGGCCCAGGCCCAAGCCGGCACAATCCGGCTGAAACTGTTCAAGGTGGCGGCGCGGGTGGTGGTCAGTGTGCGACGGGTGGTACTGCATCTGGCCAGCGGCTATCCACTGCAAGACCTCTTCCGCCAGATCCTGCGTCGGCTGCAGAGCCGCGAGCCTGCCACCACTTCCAGCGGATAACCCGTCGGGAACCCGGCGGCCGGTGTGGGGGAAAGGGGGCAGTCCTGCGCCGCAGGAGGCCCCATGCCTTCGGCGACCGCCATCGACCGGTCAATATGCTGCCCGATCAAACCTCATCGTGCTGATGAAATATCCGGGCTAGTACGGGCGCGTTTGGGAATTCAAGGGTCAGGGCAAGCCCCAGGCGGACGTCGGGAATAACCGGCGCCCCCTCGTCTGTCGCTTATCGTTCTGCCTGGGATCGTTTCCTGCCGATGCGGCGAGTCCGGCAGGTGCCAGCGCTTACTCGCTATGTCGAGGACGCAGCCTTGTCCGGGGCAAGGCCTTGTGGACCGAGCGTAACGACGCTGAAATGCTCGCGGTGGCGCGGGTGTGCGTCCAGGTAGTTATGAATATCCTGTATCGTGACCTTCTCGATCTGGGCTGTTTCGGCGTCGCGGTCGCGCGGCTGGCCGAAATAGAACAGGTCTTCGGCCAGTTCGCTGGCGCGGACCCGGGTGAGTTCTCCACGGGTCTGGCGTCGGGTGGCCATCATGGTTTTGGCCCGGCGGAGTTCTTCTTCGGTCAGATCCGTGCCGAGGCGGTCGATTTCGCGCAGCAGCGTGTCGAAGGTCTGCTGTCTGCGTTTCGGCGAGGTACTGGCGCCGATGTTCATGATGCCGGCGCCGCGCGGATACTCCGGCCATGCACCGACCCAGTAGACCAGTCCCTGTTTCTCGCGGACCTCGGTGAACAGCCGGCTGCTCATGCCGCCGGACAGCACATTGAGGGCGACCGCCTCGGCGGCCAATCCGCCGACTGTCGCGTCGCCCCCGGCCATGATGCGCGCCATGTATACCTGTTCCAGTTTCTTGTCACGATGGATCTGCGCCGCATGTCAGCTTCCGGCTGGATCGCCTCGGCTGGTGCCGGCGCACCGGCGCTGATGGGGCAGAAGAAGCGTTCGACGACGTCGGCTGCCCGCTGCGGCTCGATCGGGCCGACGACGATGATCTGCATCCTGCCGGCCCGTCAGGTTCTCTCGCCAGTAGTCGACGATGTGCGTGCGGCCGATCCGTTCCAGCGTCTCGCGCTCGCCGAGCGGATGGCGACCGAGCACCGGGCCGAGGGCCTGCCGCCTGGCCATCTTGTGCAGCACGTCCATCGGGTCGTCTTCGATCGCGGCGAGCTCCTGGAGGGAGAGGTTGCGGGCGATGTTGCACTGGTCGGCCGGGAAGGTCGGGCCGGGTGAGCATCTCGGCGTGCAGTTCCATGATTCGCTCGAAGAAGTCCGCCAGTGCCAGGCAGCCGAAACTGATCGTCTCGCGGCCCGTCGTGCTGTTGCGTCTGGCGCCGATGGCGTCGAAGGTATCGGCCAGTCTGCTCGGCCGTGTAGCGCTGCGTGCCCTTGTCCAGGAGGTCTTCTGTCGAGCTGCGCGACGCCGAGCTGGTCTGCCGGTTCCGCCGCGGAACCGGCCAGGAAGGTGATATTGATCGCCACGACGCGGCGGCGAGGCATGTACTGGCCCGCCAGGTCCGCGCCGCAAGGCAACTGATTGTGATACAGGCCGTCGGTCCCCATAGCGACTCCTTTACTGGAAATTACCAAATCGTAGGACGGACGGGCCCTTTGCGTCGACCCGACACAAGCAGAATCTGTGAAGAGGCCGGACCTTGTCGAGAGACGTCGCAAATACAGGAACAGGTCCGCAGACGAGATCTGCCATTCGTTTCTGCCGGGCCGCGGTGGCCCGGGCAGCGACGGAATGACAAGACTCGCCATCGCCGGGCGCGTTCTTGGCTGCCGCCGCGGCGATTTCTAGCCGTTCAGTGCTGGACGTCCGGTTTGCCGAGCAGCGGGGTCAGTTCCGCCAGCTTCTGCTGCATGATCTCCTCGGTCTTGGCCTCGAGATTCAGTCGCAGCAGCGGCTCGGTATTGCTCTTGCGGACGTTGAACCACCAGTCCGGGTACTGCACGGTTACGCCGTCCAGCGTATCGACCTCGCCGTCCTTGTACTTGTCCATGAGTTTCTGGATCGTGCCGTCCTTGTCCTCGTTGAAGTAGTTCTGCTCGCCGCTGGTGGCGTAGCGTGCCAGCGGGGCGATCAGCTTCGAGAGGGGATCCTTCTCGCTTGACAGCAGGTTCAGCACGGCCACGAACGCCAGCATGCCGCTGTCGCAGTGCCAGTTGTCGCGGAAGTAGAAGTGGCCGCTCGAGCTCGCCGCCGAAGATGCCGTCGGACTCCTGGCAGGGCCCGCTTCATGAAGACGTGCCCGACGCGCTGCCGCTTGGGCACGCCGCCGGCCTTTTCGATCTCTTCCTTGACGACCCAGTCGCTGCGCAGGTCGTATACGACGGTCGCGCCGGGGTTTTCCTTGAGGAAGTGCTCGTCCGAGCAGCGCGGTCATGAAGTCGCACGCGCACGATCGCGCCGGTTTCGTCGACGAAGACGCACCGGTCGGCGTCGCCGTCGAAGCACGCGCCGAAGTCGGCGCGCTTCTGGCGGACCGACCTGCTGGAGCTGCTTGAGGTTGGCGTCGATCAGGGGGTTCGGCTCGTGGACGAACTTGCCGACCTTGTCGAGCATGTCGAAGTTCAGCGGGATGATCTGCAGGCCCGGCACGTCGCCGAAGAGGATGCGGGAACCATTTGCCCGCCATGCCGTTGGAGGCATCGACCACGACCTTCATCGGCCGGGTCTTCTTGAGGAACTTGCGGACGAACTGCTTGTAGGGCTCAGCCAGGTCCTGCTGGCGGAGTTCGCCCTTGAGGCTCGATTCGTGCCGGGGCACGCTGACGGCCAGCCGGCGGATCTCCTCCAGGCCGGTATCCTGTCCGACCGCGCGACCCTTCTGGCCCGCGACCTTCAGGCCGTTGTACTTAGCGGGGTTATGGCTGGCGGTTGTCTGAATGCCGCCGCAGGTGCTCAGGTAGTTGATGGCGAAGTAGATCTGCGAGGTATCGATCTGGCCGATGTCGATGACGTCGCTGCCGGTCGAGAGGGCGCCTTCGATGCAGGCCTTCTGGAGGCTCGGGCTGGAGAGGCGCATATCGCGGCCGATCACCAGGGTGTTGGCCTTGCGGTCGGCGCGGTCGACGCCGGAGAGCTGGCTGCGAAGGAACTGGCTGGTCGCATAGCCGACGCGCCAGGCGATCTCTTCGTCCAGCGGGTCCGGATACTTTGCCCGCACGTCGTACGCCTTGAAGACCTTGCTGATCTTGTCATCCGACATTTCGCGTTGCTCCTCGATCCCGGCCCGGTGTTGCACCGCCTCGGCGATGTCGACCTGGCCTCGCCGATCACTGTTGAACTGGCATTCCTTGCACTTGGCGAAGTTCGCGCGTCGCCGGCCGCTGCAGACGGCGTCGCTGATCGGCATGCGT
This sequence comes from uncultured Planctomycetota bacterium, assembly GCA_963787325.1. Lineage (GTDB taxonomy): Bacteria > Planctomycetota > Phycisphaerae > UBA1845 > JANYLN01 > CAWBCK01. The sequence goes on along the minus strand of CAWBCK010000005.1, from coordinate 780,195 downwards.
TCTTCGCCCGGGCAATGACGATAGTACTTCTCTGCTTCTTGGCTGCTCATGGCCTTCTCCCAACATCCGATGCGGCCTTGAAATAGCACCGTATCCTAGCAGAGGCGGTATGCACGTGCCGGGATGTTCCACGTTGCATCGGGGGGCCGTGTGAAAATACAAAGACAGGACGGACCCGGCAAAGGTTTCGCGGTCCGTATGGAATGCAGGCAATCGGTCAGGAGAAGAATGCCCTCGCTCGCGCTTTCAGGTCTCGTACGCTGATCGAGGTGACCGTCGTCGGGACTTGCTCGGCTGGCCGGTTCTTAGTATGGTCTGATGACAAAGCCGACCCGAGAGGTCCGACTGACGAGGTAACATAATGGCCAAGGCCAAACCATCACGCCCGCGCAACAACAGCCTCATCCAGACGAAAGAGGCCCTCGAATCCATCCTCTTCGCCCTGATCCTGGCCTTTGTGTTCCGGGGTTTTGTCGGCCAGGCGTTTGTTATTCCGACCGGCTCGATGGCGCCGACACTGCTTGGGGCCCATATCAACCATGTGTGCTCCAACTGCGGCTACACGTTCCCGGTCAGCCTGGATCGCTACTTTCGACGCGGCCCCCGATGCGGCGGATCTGGCCCAGTCGGGTCAAATGCCCCAACTGCGGCTGGGAAGAACCGCCCGGCGATGCGCCGCCGGAGGCGGGCGACGGTATCTTCACGGTCAGCTGGCCATTCGCCTTGGGAACGGCTGTCCTGGACCCCCATCGCTGGGACGTGATCGTCTTCAAGGCCCCGTTCAACATGCAGACCAACGCCCAGGGGATGCCGCAGGAGCGTGACGGCGAAACCAACTACATCAAGCGTCTGATCGGCCTGCCCAACGACGTGCTGGAGATCGTCGATGGGGACGTCTTCGTCGCCCCGGCGGCCAGCGTTCCCGAGCCATCCGCGCCAAACTGCAGCCAACCCGCCGCAAAGGCTGTCGCCGCGAGGAAAAGGAGCAGCTCAACCAGCTCTTCACGATCGCCCGCAAGCCTCGCAAGGCCCAGGATGCCCTCTGGCAGGTCGTCTTCGACGCGGATTATCCGCCGAAGAACGGCCCGGCGGGCTGGCGGCCCCAGGCGGCCGAATCCGGCTGGAAGGCCACCAGTCGGACCTTCGCAGTTTGCCGGCGACCGACGCCCAGCCGCAGTTCCTGCAGTTACAGGGCGAGGATTTCCGTGACGACTGCCGGTACAACTACGACCATAGTGATGATCCTCGGTACCCGAGCCCCGGCACGGGGCGTTTATCGTCAGCGACCTGCAGCTTCGCTGCGCCATCGACTGGCAGGACGGGCCCGGACAGATACTGCTTCGCCTGTCCAAGCGAAATCGAGCTGTACACGCTGGAGCTGTGCCCGCGCGAAGGCACGGGCCGGGTGCTGTGCAGCTCTCTGAAGCGGGTCGCAGCCGAAGGAGTTGACGGCACTGGCATTCCACGCCGTGGCGCCGACACTGGCCGGTCCCGCTGTCGTTTCGAGAACGTCGATCACCAGTTGCAGGTCATGGATGGGCGACAGGCTGCTCTGGACCAGTCCGGCCGACGACTACACCGCTGCTGAGGCCCTTCGGCAGCCTGAGGAGATTCTGCCGCCGGCGGTCGAGATCGGGGCCGCCAACATGCCGGCCGGAGGTTCGCCATCTGGCTGTCATGCGGGATATCTACTATCGCGACGACGTGCTGATCGAAGTACCGCGCCTCGTTAACGGCGAGCGGGAGCACAAGGAAGCGAAACTTTACGCCGGCCGGCCCGGCTGGGCGACCCGCGACAACCCGATGCTGCTGCGGTCCGGACGAGTACTTCATGCTGGGCGATAACAGCCCCGCCAGTTACGATTCGCGGCGGTGGTGGCAGGCGGGTCAGCATCTGGCCGGCCGGGACAACTACCGCGTCGGCACGGTACCGGCCGACCAGCTGATCGGCAAGGCCTTCCTTGTCTACTGGCCCAGCTGGTATCGGCTGTTCGGCCTGCGGGTGATCCCCAACATCGGCCAGATGCGCTGGATCGACTAGGAGGGGTTTCAAATCCTCGCACTGGCAGGCAATCCGTGGCACTGGCATGGTCCTGCAGATAGAGTGGCCCCTCAAACGTCCGTCCTGCAGGCTAGCCCGGCAATGTCGTGCCTCCGCCGGCGCGTCTATTGACTATTGACCATTCCCCGGCCGACTATTCGCTCACAATGAGCACACGCCCAGCCACACCGCGGAGTACCAGCCGCCCAGGTCAAGGAGACCTTCGAGTCGATCCTGATCGCGCTGATCCTGGCGTTCATCTTCCGCGCGTTCGTCGTCGAGGCCTTCGTCATCCCGACCGGTTCGATGGCGCCCACCCTCTACGGCGCGCATATCAACCATATATGCACCAACTGCGGGTACTCTTTCGCCGTCGGGCTCGAGCGCCGTGCCGGACCGCATCAAATGCCCCAACTGCGAGTGGGTCGACACGATCCGCACGCGGCCGCTGCGTGAAAGCGGCGATCGGATCCTCGTGCTGAAATGGCCGTATGCCCTCGGCAGGCCGTTCGAACCGAAGCGCTGGCAGGTCGTCGTCTTCAAGGCGCCCTTTGCCAGCGCCGCCGGCCGAGGAGCCGCGACGGCCAGACCAACTACATCAAGCGCCTGATCGGCCTGCCTGATGACGCCATCGAGCTCGTCGACGGCGACATGTACACCGCCCGTGCCAAGGATATTCCCCGATCCGATCCGCCGGAAGCTCTGGGCCAACCCGCCGATCCGCCTGACGGCCGACGAGCAGCACCGAACTCGACCTGATCCTGCACATCGCCCGCAAGACCCCCAGGCCCAGGAGGCGCTCTGGCAGATCGTTTTCAACATGGACTTCCCCCCGACCAAGTGCGCAGCTGGGCATGACCCCCGCCTGGACCCCGCTCGACCCCCGGACTCGCCGTGGCGGATCGGCAAACGCACCATGACGCGTCGATGTTACGAGCAAAGAGCCCCAGTTCGTCCAGCTTGAAGGCAAGACGTTCCGCGATGACTACGGCTATAACAACGGCGGCGGCCTGCGGATCGTCAGCGACCTGCGGCTGAGTGCCGCCTCACCTGGCGTGGCGGCGACGGGCCGCTGCTGCTGCAACTGTCCAAACGCGACGAGCTCTATACACCTGGAGATGATGCCCGGCAGGGCACGGCCGGGTTACCTGCGCGCCGCTCTATGGTTCGACCGGCCTCGCGGGAGATCGGCTCGCCCTGGACCTTCCCGCCGATGAAGCGGAACTGGCCGGTCAGCCTGGCCTTTGTCGATGTCGACCACCAGCTCGCAGGTGTGGATGGACGACGTGATGATCTGGTCCAGCCCCCCGGATGCCTTCCCGACGACGGCCGCCTGGGCCAAGGACCAGCCCTACGAGACCAAGCCGCCCCTGGTCCGCATCGGCGCGGCCGATCTGTTGGCGAACCTGCGGCACGTTGCCGTCTATCGGGATGTTTATTATCGGGACGCCGAGAAGATTTACACGCGTAACTCCTTTGGCGGCGACCGGTGATAAACGAGTTCTCCGGCCAGCCGGGCTGGGGGACGCGTGACAACCCGATGCTCCTGCGTCAAAATGAATACTATGTGCTCGGCGACAACAGCCCCGAGAGCCTTGATTCGCGGCTCTGGTGGCAGGCGGGCGCGCATCTGGCGGGCCGGGACTACCGTGTCGGTACCGTCCCGGCCGACCAGATGATCGGCGAGGCCTTCTTCGTGTATTGGCCAAGCGGCCACCGGCTGTTCGGCAAGGGTCTGCCGATCGTGCCCAATGTTGGGCACATGCGCTGGATCCGCTAGAATGGTGCCGACTTGGCTGCGATGGCCGGCCGATCGGTACTGCCAGCAGGGATAGCGGATTTGCGGCGGCCGGTCCGAGCATATGCGCTTTGATGCTGATAGGAAATCTTGAATCTGGTCTTGCAGGGCCCAACAAATAACAAGTTGTCAACAGAGTATCGACGCATAGCCGGACCCTGGACTTACAGGGGCACCCTAGGGATGCGTCCTGAAAGCGACTGGATCGCTGCAGGATCTGTGCACAACCATGGCGTTGTGTCGTCTAAGGTGCTTATAAATATGGTCTTATGAGAGGCATTGCGGGAAACTGGATGCGACGCCGAAGGCGAAGGGCCTTGTGACGATGGCGCAGCGACGATTTCGGACTTCTGTTTGGGTCGTGTTAGCCCGCCGCGCGTAGAGCACACAGGTTATCCACATTGGCCCGCCGCCTTGGGAGCCCTACATGGCAACGAACGATTTTCTGCTCGAAACGATTGATATCACAAAGACATACGGCGGCCGTACCGTGGTTGATCACGTCCGTTTCGGGGTCGGCAAGGCCGAGATCGTCGGCTTGCTCGGCCGGAACGGCGCCGGCAAGACGACCTCGTTCCGCATTACGATCGGCATGATCAATCCCGACGGCGGGCAGGTTCTGCTGCACGGCAAGGACATCTCCAAGCTGCCCATGTACAAGCGGGCCCAGCTTGGGATGGGGTATCTGTCGCAGGAGCCCAGCATCTTCACCCGGCTGACGGTCGAGGAGAATCTGCTGGCGATCCTTGAGACGACGCCGCTTCGGAGGCGGCAGCGCAAGCAGCGGTGCGTACGAGCTGCTCGAACAGTTCTCGCTGACCCATACCCGAAAACAGGAGGCCAGGACGCTTTCCGGCGGCGAGCGTCGCAAACTGGAGATCGCCCGGGCTCTCGTGACCAGTCCGACGATCATCCTGCTTGACGAGCCTTTCAGCGGCGTCGATCCGATCACCGTCGAGAGTCTCCAGCAGGAGATCCTTCGCTTGCGGGAGGACCGCCGGATCAGCATTCTGCTTACTGACCACAACGTCCGCGACACGCTCCGCATCACCGACCGCTCCTACATCATCCATGAGGGCAAGGTGTTCCGCGAAGGCAGCCCCACGTGCCTGATCAACGACAAGGACGTCCGCGCAGTCTATCTCGGGCACACTTTCAATGATGAGATCGGGGCGGGGACGGATGCAGCCGGTCCCATGCCCTGACCCTGCGGGCCTTGCAGTATCGCAGAAAAGGGGTTTCATGGCCCCGCACTGGCGGACAAGCCGCCAGTGGCACCCGATAGAGAGAGTCTCGAAGCGACCTGACGAATCCTACTCTGTGTGCGTCAGCAGGCTGTCTGGCCAGCCGTCCTCGTCCAGCAGACACATCAGTTGATGGACCACGTCATACTTGCGCCCGTTGTGCGCATTGAGACAGGCTTCGCGCAGGGGCTCAACCGGTACGCCGGCGGCTGCGAGCCGTTCCACTGCCTGCAGGAACTGCAGCCGATGGGTGCCGAGGCTCTGGTAGCCGTCGAAGCGGAGATGATCCTCGGCGCCGGGCCAGATGCCTGTCACCGCGAGCAGCTGACTGGCGGCAAAGGCCGGGTGATCGAACGGCATGTCTTCATACCAATAGAGGGGCATACCGGAACGAACCAGTTGTCGCTGGTAATCCAGCAGACGCCGGCCGACAACGGATTGCGGTTGGCAATTGCCTTCCAGGCAGAAGGCCGCCAGTTCGCCGGCCGCCTCGCCGATCGACCATTCCACGGGGTGCAGGCGGTACGCCGCCGTTGGCGACCTGGGTGACGCCGATGCCTTTGCCCGCGGCGGCGAAGTTCGTCAGCTCCGGGCTGAGCATCGCGCTGAGCGGGATTTGGTAGGGTCGGGCCGGCTGCCAGACACTCGGTACGGCCATGCCGCTGCGCCATGAATGTCGATGGCGTAGGCGCGAGGCCGACCGCGTCGCGATAATGGCGAGCGCGTGCGTGCGGGTTGAACTCGGCTGACAGGTCCTGCTCGATGATAGTGCGACAGCGCGCGGAGTCGGCGTCCCTCGCGAACGTATGGCGCCATGGCGATGCCGTCGGCTGTTCCTGTGGCTTCGGGCATGACGCGAAGTTCGGGGTAGCCGAAACCACCCTCGTTGCGCGGTGCCTCGGTTTGCAGCCAGTAGAGGTAGGCCAGGGCGACTTGGCGCGCGTTATCCAGAACGTGCTGGCTGTCTGGATTCTCCAGGTAGGCGGCATCGTGGTAATCGGTGTTCTTTACGTTGATGACGGCCCGGCTGGTGAGGTTTTCGAAGTTGGCGGCGTCGACGACGGATCGATAGAACCAGAAGGGGATGATTCGCTGGCCGGTTGCGAGGATTCGCGGCTTGAACATGTACGCCGGTTCCTGCGGGGTCGATCCTGGCGAAGAGAGGCAGAAATCCTGGCGGTCGCGGATTGCCTCGTAACCGGCGGGCTTGTCGATCACGAAGTTACCGCCGGGAACATATTCGACCATCGAGCAGAATGTGAAGCACTGGACGGCGGTGCGGTCGGCCTGTTCGGCGGCGTGCGGTTCGCCGAATTCCTCGCGACTTTCGCTGCCCAGCCGGTAGGGCAGGTTCAGTAGCGGGTAGGTGTCGCCGGCCTCGGTTGCGTCGAGGAAGAAGTCGGCGGTGATCTCTGTGGTTGCGGCCGGTTCGTCCAGACGGCGGCAGGTGATCGACTGCACCCGGCTGGCGGTGCGCTGGCGGCTGTCGGCACCACGCCAGTCAGGATGGTCAACCTGCCGGCGGCGATGGCCGGCGCAGCCAGTCCATCAGGCACTCGTGGGCTACGTTGGGTTCGGCGGTCAGGTGGGAGCAGCGGGCGTTGCCGGCGAACAGGCGCAGCTGGGCCCGTCCCAGGGATGAGAGGCGGTAGCGTTTGGAGTACCACTGGCGGGTGCGCGAGCGGAATTCGGCGTATCGCCGGGTAATGCCGGTCGTCTCGCCGGACGGGTCGTTCAGATCGTCGAGCACGCAAAGGGCCTGGCTGGTGACCTGGCCGCCGATCCACGGGTACTCTTCTGTCATGGTTACCGAGAGCCCGCAGTCGGTCAGGGCCAGTGCCGCGGCCACGGCGCCGAACCCGCCACCGATGATGGCTACATCGCTATGGATCTGTGTCATGAAGGACTCCCATTTGACCGGCTGATCAAGGGCCGTAGTATAAGCCCTGTTTTCGCGTGAGCACACTCGTCGCGCCTTACCAAACGAGGAGAGATGCCGTATGGCCGGATATTCGGATAAGGATTTGGAAAAACAGGCGCAGCGCAGTCCTTGATGATGCGGCTGGCAGCGGGCACGATCCCGAGGCCCTGCTGGAACGGCTGATGTCTCTGCGGATTGAGACGCCCAGCTGGGGCTATGCCGACACCGGCACGCGGTTCGGCAAGTTCGTTCAGCCGGCGGCGGCGCGGACGACCGAGGAAAAGTTCGAGGACGCGGCTGAGGTGCATCGTTGCACGGGGATCTGCCCCGGCGTTGCCGTGCACGTGCTGTGGGACTTCCCGGACGGGTGGGATCCGAAGGTCGCTCAGCATCGCCAAGCAGCTCGGCGTCAAGATCGGCGCGATCAACCCGAACCTCTTCCAGGACCAGTGCTACAAGTTCGGCAGTCTGGCCAACCCCGACCCGGAGGTTCGCCAGCGGGCCGTGCAGCACTGTCTCGACAGCATCGAGCTCGGGAGCAAGGCCGGCAGCACGGCCCTGAGCTGTGGCTGGCTGACGGCACCAACTACCCCGGCCAGGGCGATATCCGCGCCCGCAAGCGCCATCTCAAGGAATGCCTCGCAGCAGATTCACGAGGCTCTGCCCGACGAGATGACCATGCTGGTCGAGTACAAGCCGTTCGAGCCGGCCTTCTATCACACCGACATCGCCGACTGGGGCATGGCGTACCTGTTCGCCCGCGACGCCGGCCAGCAGGCCAAGGTGCTGGTGGACACCGGCCATCACTATACGGTCCAGAACATCGAGCAGATCGTCGCCTGGCTGATCGATGAGAACATGCTCGGCGGCTTCCACTTCAACGACCGCAAGTACGCCGACGACGACCTGACGTTCGCCAGTATCGACCCCTACGCGGCGTTCCGCGTCTTCCACGAGATCGTGTCCGCCCAGCAGTCCAACCTGCCCGTCGATATCGCCTACATGGTCGACCAGTCGCACAACCTCAAGCCGAAGATCGAGGCGATGATCCAGACGGTCACGATGATCCACGAGCTGTTCGCCAAGGCCCTGCTGGTCGACCGCAAGAAGCTGGCCGGGCGCAGCTGGCGGGCGATATCGTTGCGGCCGAGACGTGTCTGCGGGACGCGTTCTTTACCGATGTCCGGCCGCTGGTCGGCTATGCCCGGATCAAGATGGGCCTGGCGCCGGACGCCATGCAGACCCACCTCGACAGCGGCTATACCGCCAAGGCTGCCGAGCAGCGGACGGCCAGGCATGGTGCCCCGGCTGGTGGTGGGTCGTATGCATAAGATGTCCGTTGTCAGTGGTCCGTTGTCCGTCGTAGTCCAGCGGCGCGGACGCGATGGCAGGGCCTGATGAATGAAAGATGATCCCAAGGTATTGGCGGCTGCAATCGAGCATACCAATCTTGCGGCTGAGGCTACGCCCGAGGACATTGAGCGGCTTTGCGGGGAAGCGGTGGCCAACGGCTTCTTCGGGGTCTGTGTCAATCCTGTTTATGTCACGCGAGCTGCGGAGTATGTGAAGGGCAGCGACGTTCGCGTTGTGACGGTCTGCGGCTTTCCGCTGGGTGCTTCTCATCGTGCGATCAAGGCGGCCGAGGCTGCCCAGGCCGTCCGGGACGGCGCGGCGGAAGTCGACATGGTTGCGTGGATCGGCGGGCTTCTCGCCTCCGGCTACCAGACCGTCCAGGCGGACATCGCCGGTGTCGTCGAAGCTGCCAAAGGCGTTCGGGCTGACGCCGTGGTGAAGGTCATTCTGGAGACGGCGGTTCTGCCTGCCAGTACGATCGTCAAGGCGTGTCGATGCTGCGAGGCGGCCGGGGCGGACTTCGTTAAGACAAGCACCGGTTTTCACAAGGCAGGGGGCGCCACCATCGAAGCGGTCAGACTGTTGCGCGAGCACGCGGGGTCGATGCGTGTGAAAGCCGCCGGCGGCATCCGCGATCTGGCGACTGCCCGGGCGATGCTCGAAGCCGGCGCCGACCGGCTCGGCACCAGCAGCGGGGTGAAGATCATGCAGCAGCTGTAGGCCCTGCCGCCTGCACAAACACGGCGTTGAGACCTTACACTGGCAGACAAGCTGCCAGTGGCACCCGAAGGGCAGACCTCTTGAAGCGGGCACCGGTCTCCCTGTCAGCTAGAGGCAACTACTCGTAATCGCGGCGCTTCACCTTGTCACCTTTTCACCCCGTCACCTTTTCTGTCCGTTGCGGCTGTTCCAGCGGCACGGGGCAATGCTCCTTCCGGCCGCAGTTCTCGCACTGCTCGCCGGAGAAGATCGAGTCAAGCATGTCGAGCATCGGATCGATCAGGGAGACCTCGTCCGTCCAGATGCCCGCCTCGAAGTTTCGGCGGCGAGCGTCTTGGCCCCGAGGCCCGCGCCGGTGAGGTTGGCTGAACCGAGGTACATGAGTCGGCCGTCCGCGATGACCGCCTTGGCATGGACGCGGGGACAGCGCCGCATGATAAGCCCCTTCGGTACCCCTTTCTTGAGGTCTTCCAGGAACGGGCCGCTCGGTACGCCGCTGTGCAGCAGTCGGACCTCTATGCCGCTCTTTGAAAGCGATCGAAAGACATCCAGGATGCTCTGCGACCGGCCGGTGCGACGGCCAGGGGCCTTCCTTTTACCGATCCGCGCGTTATTACCGGACGCAGGGGCATTCCGCGCTGTCATCGTTAGGTACAGATCCTTCACGTCGGCCGTGGTGATGAACAGGCGGTGACGGCAGGCCGTCAGTGCCTCCTCAAGCGCGCCTGCCAAATGCTCGTCATTCAGGATCAATCGCAGCATGGCAGGTATATCGGCGTGCGGCGGCCTTTATTATGATCCTGAAGGTAACTGCGTCGACGAGACGCCGATGGCGAAACGTGGTGTGACCGGCGGACTCTGCCCGCAGCGGGCAGGTTAGATGATGCTGCGACGGTTTGTATGGGAGATGAAGAAGAACATCGCGTGAACGAGACTGGCACATCAGAGATGCGTTTGCCGGAGTGGGGGCTGTTTGTCCGGGAGCCTTTTGCCGGGCGGATCATCAGTGGGACCAAGACGTGGGAGCTGCGCAAGCAGTCGACAAATCGTCGGGGCCGGATCGGCATTCTGAGTGAGCGGGGTTTGCTCGGGACGGTCGAACTGTGCGGGGTGGCGGGTCCGTTTCGCGTGGCGGCTCTGGCCATGCACGTCGACAAGCACCGGGCACCGCTGAGCCTGGTGGAGGGGTACGCCGGCGGCCGAGACCTGTGGGCGTGGGTGCTGCGAGCCAGCGCGATTTGAGCAGCCGATTGTCATCTCGCCCGGGCGTGGTCCCGTGGTGTGGTTTCGTCTGGGTCGGTTGCGGCAGGCGGGACGATGACTGTTACTGCTTCCGCTTGATGGCCCATGCCTGCATGCCTTCCTGCATCCAGGCCTGAAGGTTGGCGATTCGCTGGCCGTTGTCGCCGTGAGCCTCGTCGTAGCTGTAGTCCTTGAGCATGTCGCAAGGTACGTCCGGGCACTGTCCGCAGTGCTGGAAGCCCTTGGTGGTGCAGCACTGCGAGATCTTGCAGGTTCCCCAGAACATCCCGCCGTCGGCCTTGACGCATCCGGGGCAGCCTGTGCTCTCGCGGAACTTACACTCGGCGAAGTAGATTCCGCATCGGGCGAACATCGTTTCATCCATGGTACCTATTCCTTGTGGTCTCCCGGTAGATGCAGCCTGTTCGTCGTGCCTCCGTGTCTCCCTGTCTCCCCTTGTCTGCCGTTACGCGGCCGCCCATTCTTCCTTCAGGCTTTCGAGACCCATGCGGGCGATCATCGCCGCATCCTTTTCTCCCTTGGCATATTCGCAGGAGATGTAGCCGTCCCAGTTGTCGCGTTTCATGCAGCGGAACAGCTCGCGGGTATGGGCGCGTTTGGCCTCGTCCGTCGGTACGTGGTAGTGGGCATGCACTACCCGGCTGCGCAGGCGATTCCAGATCTCTGTGATGCTCATGTTCGAGTTTTCGGGCAGGTCGTCGATCTGGAAGTTGATCTTCAGCCGCTGGCTCGGCACGCCCCTAAGCAGCATGTCGATGCCGCTCATCGCGTCGATCAGGGACTGCTGGTGCGTCTCCAGGGCGATGTCGACGTCGTGCTGTTCCGCCAGGGCGGCGTACTCGGCGAATCCGTTGATCGCGTAGGCCCAGTTGGCCTCGTCGCAGGTTGCGGCGGTAGATCTCGCAGACGAATCCGGCAAACGAGCGGATCCGCGGCACGCCGAGTGCCTTGGCGATCTTCAGGAACTTGTCGCACTCCGCCACCATCGGCGTGTGGTTGCCCTTGCTGATGTCGAAGAAGCCGATGTAGGGCGAGATCATCGGCACGGCCAGCCGTTTGGTGCGGCAGTAATCCATGATCTGATGCTGCCGCGCGGCGTCGGCGTCGCCGAAGAAGTTGCCCCACATCTCGATGCCGTCGAACCCGAGGTTTGCGGCCACGTCGATGATCTGCTCGGCGGTCCAGTCGCCATTCTTGCACGCAATGCTGCACAGGCAGGTTTTCATCGGTTTTTGTCCGTGGTTTGTTGTTCGTTGTCCGTTATATGGACCGGTGCTGACGGGTGTAACGGCCAGCAGCAACGGACAACGGACTACGGACAACGGACGTCGTTGGTCTAGTAAAACACTGTCACGATCAGATGCGGCTCGGCGCGGCTTGCCCTCGTAGATGCCGATGGACGACGTGGCGAACTTGATGTCGATCTGGGGGTTCTTCTCGGTCCATTCGTTGATCTGGCTGTCCAGGTAGTCGAGGGCCGCGTCGCTGAGTTTGGTGTGGAATGTCCGGCAGCGCACCGCTCCGCGACCGGTGTTGTTGACTGGGCCGCTTCCACTTGGACTCGTCGTGGCCGACCATCTGCCCGAACACGCTGTCGTCGGCGAAGGCCTTGATCTGGGGTTTGGGTTCATCGGCCACCTCTTTGTCGAGGATTTCCTCTTCGACGAGGGCGATGGTCGCGTTCTCCTCGGCGTGGGCGCCGACGTTCGTGCGGTTGTACTCACGGTAGCAGATGGGGCAGAGCAGCTTCTCGTTGACCATCCCAGCCGTACCCTTTTCAAGGTGGTCGGGGTAGACGGCTGCGCCGCACTCGTCGCACGTTTTGATGACTTCTTCCTGTTCCGCCATGATATGCCTCCTGCCCATGGATGCCCCGCCGGCCGGGCGGTGATCCGTGACTGACAGGCCATTATACAGGGGGAAGGGGGCGGGAGACAGGGGAGAGGCGACAGCCTGCGGCGACAAAGCCGGCTCTTCGCAAGCGACGCATGGGCAAACGGTTACGGCGAGATTGGAGATTGGGGACTTGGGACAGGGGACCAGGGGGCAGGGACTGGGGCTTGGGATCGGGGCGAAAGTAAGGCTTTTCATACTGACCCTGCCGATATAGAATACGAAGCATCTGTGGGAACCAGCAGGATGGGTACCTGATGTCGATGATGAGCCGACAGTTAGACCGACGCACTCCCGCCAGCAGCGACCTGCGCTGCCGACGCCGCTGCGCGCCGCCCGCCCGACCCCTTGCTGCCTCCATGATTATTGCCGACATTATCGTCGTAATTATCCCCCACGGGGGGTAGGGCCCGCTGATATGTGATCGCGGATAACGGCCCTGCCCTCAGCGGCGGGGCCTTTTTGTTTGTGGTATGGTAGTTGGTCTTTTGGCTGGATAGCCAGCAGGAGCGGATGCGATGAGCGCCAGGATGGTAGTACGAAGGCCCGGCACGTCGAACTGTACGACACGACCCTGCGCGACGGCACGCAGGGCATGAGCGTCAGCCTCAGCATGCAGGACAAGCTGCTGATTGCGACGCGCCTCGACGACATGGGCATCGACTACATCGAAGGCGGCTACCCGCTCAGCAATCCCAAGGACGAGGCCTTCTTCCGCGAAGTCCAGACGATGCGCTTCAAGAACGCCAGGCTGGCGGCCTTCGGCATGACCCGCCGGCGCGGCATCAAGGCGGAAGACGATGAGGGTATGAAGGCCCTGCTCGGCGGGCAGACACCCGTGGTGACCCTCGTCGGTAAGACCTGGGACCTTCACGCCACGGAGGTTCTGCGCGTGACTCTTGAAGAGAACCTCGCCATGATCGCCGACTCCGTCCGGTTCTGCAAGCAGGCCGGCCGGGAGGTGTTCTATGACGCCGAGCACTTCTTCGACGGCTACCAGGCCAACCCTGAGTATTCGCTCAAGACCCTGCTGGCGGCCCAGGAGGCCGGCGCTACCCGCATCATTCTTTGTGATACGAACGGTGGTTCGTTGCCCGCGCGCATCGGCGCGTTTATCGACGCTCTGAAGGCGCACGTTTCCGTTCCGCTTGGCATTCACTGTCATAACGATAGCGGCGTGGCTGTGGCGAATACCCTGGCCGCCATCGAGCACGGCTGTGTGCAGGCGCAGGGTACGATCAACGGTATCGGCGAGCGGTGCGGCAACGTCGACCTGACGACCGTGGCTGCCAATCTTGCGCCTAAGGTCGGCTGCGACGTGCTGCAGTGCGACTGTCTGGCTAAGTTGACCGAGCTGAGCCGGTACGTCTACGAGGTTGCCAACGTCATGCCGCGTGAGAACCAGCCGTACGTCGGCACCGGTGCGTTTGCTCATAAGGGCGGCATGCACGTACACGCCGTTCGCCGGATCACCGAGTCGTACGAGCATGTTGACCCGGCGGCGGTCGGCAACGAGCGGCACATCCTCGTGTCCGAACTTTCCGGCGCCAGCAACATCGCCGAGAAGCTCGGCAAGAAATTCAACATCGAGGACAATAAGCAGATGCTGCGGCAGTTGCTGCTGCGCCTGCAGGACCTGGAGAACGAGGGTTACATGTTCGAAGCGGCCGAGGCCAGTTTCGAGCTGCTCTGCCGCAAGGAGCTGAAGCTCTACCATCCGATGTGGAACCTGCACCGGTACATGGCGGTCATCGTCAACAACGAGGGCAGCGTCCAGAGTACCGAGGCGGTGGTCAAACTGGATGTGGCCGGCCAGGTCGAGCATGTCGTGGCCGAGGGTAACGGCCCGGTCGACGCGCTGTCCGCGGCGCTATGGAAGGCCCTCCGCGGGCACTACCCGGTGATCGACCACATTAAGCTTGCGCGATTACAAGGTTCGCGTAGTCAACAGCAGGGCCGGCACGGCAGCCAAGGTTCGTGTAACGATCGAGTTCTTTGACGAGCAAGTCAGCCAGTGGGTCAATACCGTCGGCGTCAGCGAGAACATAGTAGACGCCTCCTGGCAGGCCCTGGCCGACGCTTTGGAATTGAAGCTGCTGACGACGGAAGACGATAACAACGGCTGCCAGGGTTCGGATGACAAGGTTCAAGGCAAGACAACAGCCTGACCGTCGCCGTCCCGTTTCTTGCGTCTTTGCGGCTAGCAGTTGTGGTTGTTGCAGTTGCTGTACCTTTGCGCCTTATGCGCCTTTTGTGGTTAAACGTTGTTGCAGTTGTCGTTGCTGTAGTTGTTTAGAACTAATGCCCTTTTGTGGTGAAAACCTGACCAGCAGGAATGACATGGCAGACAAAACGATCGAAAAGAAAAAAGGCTACGACCCCCGCGCGATCGAACCGGAGATCTTCCGCTTCTGGATCGACAACAACTTCTACCACGCCGAGCCGGGCGATGGCGACCGGCCCTACTGCATCGTCATCCCGCCGCCGAACGTCACCGATCGGCTGCACCTGGGGCATGGGCTGAACAACACGATCCAGGACATTCTCATCCGTTGGCGGCGGATGGCGGGCGATAATGCCGTCTGGATTCCCGGTACGGATCACGCCGGCATCGCTACCCAGACCGTTGTCGAAAAGCGGGTTCTGGCTGAAGAGGGCAAGAAGCGGACCGACTTCGCGCGCGAGGAGTTTGTCGCCAAGATCCAGGCATGGAAGGACGAATACGAGCAGACGATCCTCGGGCAGCTCGAAGTTCATGGGCGCTTCGTGCGACTGGGAACGCACGCGCTTTACGATGGACCCGGTCTGCGCCGGGCCGTGCGCGAGGCCTTCTTCCAATTGTTCAAGGACGGCCTGATCTATCGCGGCAAGCGGCTGGTCAACTGGGACCCCGCGACGCAGACCGCGCTGGCCGACGATGAAGTCGAGATGGAGGAGATCGACGGCCACTTCTGGTACATGCGGTATCCGCTGGCCGAGCCGGTCGAGTTCAACGGCCAGAAGATCGAACATGTGACCGTCGCGACGACGCGTCCCGAGACGATGCTCGGCGATACGGCCGTGGCGATGAACCCGGCGGATCCGCGCGTCGACGTGCTGAAGGGCAAGATGGTTCGGCTGCCGATCGTCAACCGGCTGGTGCCGATCATTGCGGATGAATACGTCGTGCTGCCGGATCCGGAGAGCGAGGACGCCAAGGCGCGTTATGCCAGCGGCTTCCTGAAGGTGACGCCGGCGCACGATCCGAACGACTACGACATCGGGCGGCGTCACGACCTGCCGATGATCAACATCATGGCGCCGGACGGGTCGATCAGCGACAAGTATGGCTGGCCTGAAGATGACCTCAAGGCGGCTGACCCGTTCCTGATGCAGATCCTGACGAAGGACCGTTTCGAGGCTCGCAAGATGGTTGTGGGATTCTTCAAGGAGAACAATCTCCTGGAAGAAGTGAAACCCTACCGTCACAGCGTGGGTCACAGCTATCGCAGCCACGTGCCGGTGGAACCGTACCTGTCCGATCAGTGGTATGTGAAGGTGACGGACGACAAGCTCGCCGGTCGGGCACTGCGGGTGCTGGCGAAGGACCAGTTGGGTGAATCGAATTCGCCGCACCTTAATGGTGCGCACGAGCAGACGGCCTGGCAGGGCAAACTGCGCTTCACGCCGGATCGCTACGCTCGGACGTTCCAGACGTGGCATGAGAACCTGCGTGACTGGTGTATCAGTCGGCAGCTGTGGTGGGGGCACCGGATTCCGGTGTGGACGCTCGTTCCTAACCGGCATCATCTGCCTATTAGGAATCTGGAGGTAGTCATAGATGAGTACGTTGAGAATATGCTTACGTGGCTTAAGGCATGTGGAATCAACCCCAGCGACTGCGCAGTAAGGCGAGTCCCAGATCTGATTGATGGGAGATTCGCTCTTTACTTCTGCAGTCGCGATCCGAAGGCTGACCGTGCTCTATGGCACTTGGACAAGATCCGGCGGCACCATCCATCGCCTGTCCTGGCTAAGATGGAAGAGGATGAGAAGGATATCGAGGCATTTAGGGAAGAGTTCTCCAAAGAAGCGTACCAAGCGATTGGCTCAGGATTGAGGTTACTGGAGCGATGTGACCAGGATTCGGACGTCCTCGACACCTGGTTCTCCTCCGCCCTTTGGCCGATCAGTACGCTCGGCTGGCCTGAGCCGGCGAAGTTTCCGGAGATCTTCCCGCAGGGCGACCTGGCTCTAAAAACATGGAATCCGTCGAGCACGCTGTCGACGGCCCGCGAGATCATCACCCTGTGGGTCAGCCGGATGGTGATGTTCAACCTGTACTTCCGCGATTGCCTGCCGTTCACTGACGTGTTCATCCACGCGATGATCCAGGACGGCGAAGGCCGCAAGATGTCCAAGAGCCTCGGCAACGGCGTCGACCCGCTGGACATCATCCACAGCCATGGCGCCGACGCGATGCGGTTTACGCTGGCGCTGATGACCACGCAGACGCAGGATGTCCGCATGCCGGTCGAGAAAGACCCGGAAACCGGGCGGAACACCAGTCCAAAGTTCGACATGGGTCGCAACTTCACCAACAAGATCTGGCAGGCGATGACAGGTTTGGCGATCCCGAACCTGGAAGGGTACGAGCCTCAGCCGCTGGTAGCTGAGTCGCTGCCGCTGGAGGATCGCTGGATTCTGTCACGGCTGCAGACCGCCATCCAGACGATCGATAGCGCGTTGTCGCACTTCGAGTTCGCCGATGCCTCGCAAGAGTGTTACCGATTCTTCTGGAATGAACTGTGTGACTGGTACCTTGAAATGGTCAAGCCGCGCCTTCGCGGCGAGCCGGCTGCCAAGCGCGTCGCTCAGCAGGTGCTCGCCTGGGTGCTGGACCAGTCCTTGCGGCTGCTGCATCCGTTCATGCCGTTTATTACAGAGGCGCTCTGGGCCAGGCTCAACGACGCTGCGCCGCAGCGCGGTATCGATCAGGTGGCGGAGCAGGGCAAGGCCCTTGTCCGCGCTGCGTGGCCAACCGCCAATACTGCCTGGCAGAACAGCACGGTTGAGACGCAGATGGCTCGTTTGCAGGAGGTGATCCGCACGGTGCGCGAGGCTGTGACGCGCGTCAATGAGCGGCGCAGCGGTCAGAAGCAGCCGTCTCTGCGCAATCTGCCGCTGGCTGTCATTCGCAGTGATGCCGACTTTGCCGGCCTGCTCGATCAGCAGCGTGAGACCTTCTCGCGTCTGGCCCGTTGTGAGCAGGTGGAGTACGGCACCGACGCTGCCAAGCCCGCTGGTTCGATGGCCTTCGTGGTCAGCGGCCTGGAGGTCTTTGTGCCGATCGCTGACCTGATCGATCTGAAGATCGAGGCGGAGCGCCTGCGTGAGGAGATCCAGAAGACGGAGAAGATGCTGGCTGGTGTGAACGCCAAACTGGCGAATACGAACTTCACTGAAAGAGGCGCCGGCTGATGTCGTGCAGGTGCAGCGTGATCGGCAGACGCAGCTGGCGGAGCAGATCGAAGCGCTCAAACAGCATCTTGCTGAACTGGAATAAGACGTAACGGCAGACAAGGAGAAGAGGAGAAGAGGAGACAAGGAGCAACGGCTTACGACAACGGCAGACAAGGAGAAGAGGAGAAGAGGAGACAAGGAGTCACGGAGCAACGGCTTACGACAACGGCAGACAAGGAGAAGAGGAGACAAGGAGACACGGAGCAACGGCTTACGACAACGACAGACAGGGGGACACGAAGAAGGGGAGACAAGTAGTGACGACTGAGAACGGACGGGGGCAACTGCTTCCTACGGAGAAAACACGTGCCTGAACGGATTGAGTCGCACCACGACCTGCTTGTGTACCAGAAGGCTCTTTCTGCTGCCATGGAGATCTTTGAGTTGTCAAAGGCTTTTCCTAAGGAGGAGACCTATTCGCTGACGGATCAGATTCGACGCTCTTCCCGTTCGGTCTGTGCGAATCTGGCAGAGGCCTGGCGCAAACGCCGTTACGAGGCTGCCTTTATCAGTAAGCTTTCCGACTCGGAAGGCGAGGCGGCTGAAACTCAAACGTGGATCGAGGTCGGCTGCAAAGTGTTCGTATATCGAGAAGAAAAAGGCGCAGGTCCTGCACTGCAAATATGATGAGATTATAAGGATGCTCGTAGCGATGATCAGTCAGCCGGAAATCTGGGTGATCGGCAAGGAGTATCGTCCGTAGGCCAAGCCCGTCTGTGCAAGCTGTTGCTCCTTGTCTCCCCTTCTCCGTGTCTCCCTGTCTGTCGTTAAGGGTCGTTGCTCCTTGTCTCCTCTTCTCCGTGTCTCCTTGTCTGTCGTTGTCGTAAGCAGTTGCTCCGTGTCTCCTTGTCTCCTCTTCTCCTTGTCTGTCGTTAAGGCAGTTGCGGTTTCCGGCCCGCTTCGTTCGCCAGGATGATCTTGCCCAGCCAGTCGCGGACGAACCATTTGCTGGCCCAGCCCATGTGCGGGACGACCTGGCCGTCCTTGATCGTGCCGGTTTGCTGGCGGATCTGATGCAGCTTCGTCAGATAGAGGCTGCGCGTCGGACCTGCCGAGGTAGTCCGGCTGGCGGAAGCCGATCATGCCGGCGGCTGGTCCGTGCTCGCGGTCGACCGTGCCGAAGGCGGTCGTGCCGATGCCCAGCCAGGCGATGTCGCCCGGCGACCAGAAGTTGTACAAGCCGAGTTTCGTGCGCTTCAGCGCTTCGGTGAGGTTGTGTGTGGGCGAGATCGCCGGGGCCAGCAGGATCGCTGCCGTGATCGGGTGCTCCTTGCTGAGCTGCTCCAGGACCATCACCGCCAGGCCGCCGCCGGCACTGTGGCCGATCAGGTGCACCGGCCGGCCCGGATAGGAGGCGCTGATACTCGGCCAGGCGATGGGCGATCAGGGCGGCCTGCCGCAGGTTGCGGTTGTACCGGGTTACGCCGCCGACCATGTACCAGCGCGTGCCGGTCCAGTCGTAGATGTCGATCGCATCGGGCACGCCGGCTTCTTTGAGGCCCTCGGCGATCATGTGATTGAGCATGCTCTCGCCTTCGATGCCGGGCAGGATCAGCACCAGGCCCTTCTTCATCCGCGCCGGATTGGTATAGCTTAAATGGCTGACGCAGCCGCTCGACGCGCCCAACACCAGAACCGCCCCTACGACCAGCAGGAGTCCGCGCAGGTTATAAGCTCTGCCGGATGCCATTCGCCCAATCAACCTGTTACGCAACCGCATGCCAGATCTTCCGAAGTACAACACGTCCCAAAGCGAATTCGCTGCCAGCCTTGCTGCTACAACGCATGCCCATCCCGGCTGGTCTCATCCTTATATCACAAACGGCGGGAGTTGCCGAATGATCGGCTGGGGTGCGGCTTCAGGCGGACGCGCTAATACCGGGTCACTGTGCGATTGCTGATAAGCGGGCTCAGTGACTCGCGTGCGAATTTCCTGCTTGCCCAGCCGAGATGGCCGCCGGGGTGACCCGTGCGGATCATCGGCCAGCGCCAATGCGTCTGCCGAAGCTTGGCCCGGTAAACGTCGGCGTCATCGGGCGCAGCGCGGGGGTATTCGAAACCCGAGGTTGCCTGCTGCGCGGCTGTGCCGGCGATCGATCGTGCCGAAGATCTTGGTGCCGAAAGCCAGATAGGCGTTGTCATAGCGGCTGTGGAAGTGATGGATGCCGCGGGTGGTCTTCTTGAGCGCGGTCGACAGGTTGTAGTCGGGGGAAAGGGCCGAAGCCAGAAAGATGACCCCCGTGACCGGTTGGTCCGGCCCGAGTCGCTCCAGGGCGAAGGTGGCCAACGCCGTACCGCCGCTGTGGCCGATCAGGTAGATCGGTCTGTTGGGGTACTCGCGCTGATAGAGGCGGATGCGTTCGGCGAGGCGGTCAGCCTGGCGGCGGTTTCGCGGGAGGTTCATGAGGTTGTTGAGCAGGAGCAGCCGGCCGCGCGTCCAGTCGAAGATCTCGATGGCGTGGGGCAGGCCCGCGTCGCGGAGGCCTTGGGCGATGCCCAGGTTCAGGAGGCTCTCGCCTTCGATGCCGGGCAGGATGAGGATCAGGCCGCAGTCGAGTCTGTCGGCTGTGGCGAGGCGGTTGGCGAGGCGCGGCTTTACAGGTGCGACGAACGCGGCCCAGGCGGTCAGGCGAGCGAAGCCGAATAGCGCCATGGCCTTGGCGCAAAGCCACTGCGGGGCCGTCAGCCGGTCTTGCGGCACGAGCCGGTCTCCCGCCCGGACGGGGCATCGGCAGCCTTCGCGGCGGCCTGCTGGCGGACCTTTTCGACGTGGGCGAGGACGCGGCGGCGCAGTAAGGTCAGTGGCCGAAAGAGGATACGGTGCAGTCGGATGATCGGGCCAACCTTGCGGCTCTGTACCAGTTCTTCCGGCAGCATGAGGTCGGGGCGGCAGCGCCGTCGGTGTTTGGCCAAGTGGTAGCGGTCAGCGCTGGCGAAGCGGGCGAAGAGCCAGCGGGCCAGCCAGGATTGCCGGCCGAGGCGCCACGGCCACTGCCAGGAGATCTGGAAGTCGATAAGGTAGGGTTTTCCGTCGTCGCCGACGATGATGTTTTCCCGCTTTTCCAGGTCGACATAGGCGATGCCGCGCTGGTGAAGGGTGTCGATCAGCTGTGTCAGCGTCGGGAAAAAGTCGTCGTTGACGAATTCTCCGAGCAGGAGGTTGTGGCCGGGGACGAACTTGTGGACAAAGGCCAGGTCGGACAGCTGGTCGATGAGCCTGGGCACGCCGGGCAGGTCCTGGACCTGGCGATAGAAGCGGACCTCGCGGCCGACGAGCCATCGGCCGATCCATCGCGTCGGCAGGCCGAAGATCGAGGCGCTGCGACCCATCTTCAGGACAGCTTGTCCGGCGGGGCTGTCGTAGAGGCCGCTGGCGGCGAAGGAATCATGCTTGAAGGTCTCGACGAGATGGTAGTCATCGCCGGCCAGGTGGAACGTCTCGGGAAGTCCGGCACCGCCGAGGGCGCGCAGCCAGGCGTACGGCTCGCGCCGGCCGGGCTTGCGACTTGTCTTGGAGGGTAATACCGCCACCTTTGGAGACTCCATGGATCCCGGGGAATCAGGAGAATTATCTCGCATAGCTGGCGGTATGCAAGGTCGGGCCCGCGACCGGATGTGTCGCGGGTGCCGGATAGGGTATATTGAACGGCAGACAGGGAGAAGAGGAGACAAGGAGCAACGGCTTACGACAACGACAGGCAGGGAGCAACGGCGAAAGACAAGTGACAAGGTGACGGGGTGAAGGGGTGACAAGGTGAAACGATCAATCATCGGTTTGCAGCCGGGTAATATGATCGCGACGGGAGGATACGAGGCGGCGCTGATGGTCACGGTGCTCATCCTGTCTGCGGCTGTCGTACTGCTGCTGATTCTCTACTGGCGACGCGGCGGGCAGGCGGGTGATCTGGCGCAGCGGGTCAATGAACTGCGCGACAACCTTTCGCAGCTGCAGACGAACCTGGTCGAGCGGATCGGGCAATCTTCGGGAGATCTGCGCGAAAAGGTTGTCGAACGACTGGCTAACGGCTTCGACAGCGTCGGCAGGCGGATCAATGACGACCTGACACGCGGCCGGCAGGAGCAGCTGGATCGGCTGGACAAGGCGATAGCCGGTTTACAGCCTGCGTTTCGAGCAGCTGCAACAGGCGACGCAGACCAAGCTGACGGAGATTCGCGGCGAGGTCGAAAAGAAGCTCGGCGAGACGGTCGACGCCAATCTCAAGAACTTCTCGACCGTGGCGGAGAAACTGACGCAGCTGCACGAAGCGGCGGGGCAGATGGTCAGCCTGTCGAAAAACGTCGGTGAGCTTAAGACGATCCTGCAGTCCCCGAAGGCCCGTGGGGCGTTCGGTGAGTCTGACGCTGGAGCAGATGCTTGCAGAACTGTTCGGGACCGACGCGGAGATCTATGCGACGCAGTATGAGATTGACGGCAGAGAACGGGCTGACGCGGTCATCTTCATCGAGCCCGGTCGCCAGTGTTGTGTCTGCGTCGATGCGAAGTTCCCGCTGACCAACGCGCAGCCCCTGCTCGATGATCAGGCCCCCGAGGGGACCGACCTCAAGCAGATCGAGCGGGCCTTCGCGCGGGACGTGCTGGCGCGGGCGCAGGAGATCGCCGGCAAGTATATTCGGCCGCCTGGGACGTTGGATTTTGCATTCATGTTCGTACCGGCTGAGTCGGTGTATTACCTGCTGCTTCGTAACAGCAAGTTGCACCAGCAGCTGCTTTCGATGCACGTGGTGCCGACGTCGCCGAACGCGTTCTATGCGTATCTGCGGGCGATGGCGTATGCGTTCCGCACGCGCAAACTCCAGCATGAGGCGCGCAACGTGCTGACGCTGATCGAGCAGATCGGCAAGGACTTCGGATCCTTCGCGGAGGACTTCCGCGTGCTGGGCCGGCACCTGTCCAGCGCCAAGGGCAAGTGGGACGAGGCCAACCAGGATATGAGCCGCTTCAGTGAACGGATCGCCGGGGTAAAGCGGATCGACGTGGACGGGCAGGGCAGCGAATCAGCGGAAACTCTCCGGTTATCGGGGGAGTAGTTACCACAGAAGGCACACAGAGTTCAGATGTGACTGAAACGGCAACGGCAGAGTAACCACAAAAGGCGCAAAAAGCACATAGCAACAACAACGGCAACGGCAGAAGTAACCACAGAAGGCGCAAAAGGCGCATAATGACGGCAACGACGAGAGTGGCTGCGGAAGGTGCCAGGGGGTAGCGGGACTGGCAGAATTTCGGTTTGCTGACGGCAGTACGCATACGGGTGGTTTTGTGATGGGGCATGAGACGTGTTTGCATTCCGTATTGGAGGCGATCGGGCGGACGCCGCTGGTCGATCTGGCACGCATCGGTCGTGACGTCGATGGGCGAATCCTCGCGAAGCTTGATTATCTCAATCCCGGGTTCTCCAAGAAAGACCGCATTGCGCTGCAGATAATTGAGGATGCCGAGAGGGATGGACTGCTCCGGCCGGGGCAGACTGTGGTCGAGTTGACCAGCGGCAATACGGGGACGGGACTGGCGATCGTCTGCAGCGTCAAGGGGTACCCGTTTGTGGCGGTGATGTCCAAAGGCAACTCCGTGGAGCGGGCGCGGATGATGGCGGCGCTGGGGGCGGAGGCTGTCCTGGTCGATCAGCTGCCGGGCAGCAGTCCGGGGCAGGTCTCCGGCGGGGACCTGGCGAAGGTTGAAAAGGTGGCCCAAAGGATCGTTCGCGAGCGAGGGGCCTTCCGTGCGGACCAGTTCAAACTGGCGGGCAATTTCCGGGCGCACTATCTGCATACGGGGCCCGAGATCCTGCAACAGGCCGGCGGTCGGATCGATGCTTTCTGCGACTTCGTGGGAACCGGCGGGACGTTCGCCGGTTGCGCGGCGGCTTTCAAGGAGCATGATCCTGTGATCCGCTGCTATATCGTCGAGCCGGCTGGGGCGGCGGTGCTGGCAGGTCAGCCGGTCAGCGATCCCAATCACCCCATCCAGGGCGGCGGCTACAGCATGCCCTGCCTCAAGATGCTTCGGCCCGAGCATGTCGACGGCTACGTTCAGGTTACTGACGAGGAGGCGATCGGCTGCGCCAGGCGGCTGGCGAAGGAGGAAGGGATCTTCTCCGGGTTCTCATCGGGGGCGAACCTGGCGGCTGCGCTGCAGCTGCTGGCCGGCCCCTGCAAGGGCAAGACGATTGCCATCGTGATGTGCGATTCGGGACTGAAGTATCTCAGTACGGATCTGTGGGCTTGATCGCGAACTATGTAGACCGCAACGGGCGCAGAACGCTCCGAATCAGCGGCAACTACAATAGGAGCCACAAAAGGCGCGTAAAGGCGCGTAATAACGGCAACGACACGGTCAGTCAGAGTCTTGTGTGCGGAGACGCTGCGCGGGCAAATCAGGATGTGACCAAAGGCGGTCTACATACCGGGGTGCCTGACCGCGTCCGACAAGGCGATCGCCCGTGGGACCGGCACGATATCGATGAGCATCTTGCCCGGCTGGATCTGTACATTCGAGACGTAGAACGGGAACCGGCCGTTCGGCCAGACCCAGTGCGACGGCAGGCGGGTTTCCGTCATGGCGCGGCCGGCCAGGTAGCCTGTGACCTGCTTTGGCGTGATGCCGAGCTGATCCGCCAGATTGAAGTGGCCAAAGCCCGTGTATTTCGAAAGGTGCGACCAGTTGGAACGGATAGCCTTCGCCAGGGCCTTCTTGGCGGCCTGTTCCACGAACATGCGTGGCACGGGCAGCAGGCCGGCGTGGATACCTCCCAGGTGAATGGCGATGGCGCCGCCGGCATTTTCCAGGTCCAGTGTCGTCGACAGACTTACCACGCTCGACAGGCCGTTCCTCTCATAACGCGCACCGAGGATGATCCGGCCGGCCTCAAAGGCGATCGCCGGTTCCCGGACCTCGGGGGGCAGGGCACGTTTCATCGCGGGCCAGATGTCACCGCGGGCCGCCAGCCAGCGGTTGATCTGCTCGTCGGTCAGTTCGATGCGGAACTGGCGTCCTTGGGCGAGATATGTACCGATGGCTGAGCCGAACGACGGCAGCTCATTGCGGATGATCCGTGAGTCGGCGGGGGTGATGGTGGCGGGGCGATACCATCCCGGCCTGTAGGTCGCGCAGATCAGCGTGACCCCCGCCAGACCGAGTATGCCCGCGATTGTCCCGCTCAGCCAACGAATCCAGTGCCGCCGCAGCTTCGCTGCGACTGTCCGCATGAAGGTCATCCAAGTCCCCTTGCCAAAACCGCCGGGACATTCTTACGTGACGGCGATCGTTATGCAACCGAATATCTTGGCCGCGATAAACAAAAAATCGTGGCGGCGCGGCGGGTTGGTCCGGTAAGGTACGGCCGGTGCGCAGACCTTGTTGCCCGTGGCACGGCAGACCACTACGGGTAGAATTGGGCGAAACAGTTGCGGGGGGGACTTGGCACAGCGAAAAGGGAACGGATGAGGCGGCTGTTCGACCTGACGATCGTGATGATCTGGCTGGCAAGCCTGGCGGGGCTGGTGTGGCACGATGTGTGGCCGACCTGGGACGCCGGGCGCCGCCGGTACAGGTGCCGGTCGGCGGCGAGAAGAAGCCGGTCCGCATGCAGTTCGTCATCGACTCGCAGCGCTGGGGGCGGATCGGCCAGAGCTGGTCGGAGTTCTGGCGGATTCAGTCCGGGGCAGTCGCCCGATCGACGACTCTCCTGACGGCTGGACCGTTTGGCAAGCGGGTCCGCGTCGACAGCAGTCTGGGCTTTGATGCCAGGGACCAGCTCGACGAGCTGAAGGTGTGGGTGCACGGGCTGCCGGCGCCGGTGGAGATCGAGGCGGCCAGCTATGGCCAGGACTTCCCCTGCATTATCACCATCGGCAAGCAGCGACACGAGTTCGCGCTGCGTCAGGATATGGCGTCGGCGTTTGCCGAGGTATTCCGGCCATTTGTCTTCCTCAAGGGGCTGCGCGTGGGGCAGACGTGGCGCATCGCCAGCATCAATCCCCTGGGCTGTCTCTGGGGCGAGGACCCGACGCCCGAGCCGATCGTGGCCAGGGTGACCCGGCGAGAGACCGTTGATTACATGGGTCGCAAGACGGAGTGCTTCCGGGTCGAGACGAAAGGGGCGGTGGCCTGGGTGGATGACCAGGGGCGAGTGCTGCTCCAGCAGGTCGACCTGCCGGTTCTTGGCAAGGTGTCGATCCGGCTGCTGGAAAGGTTTGATGAAGCGGGACTGCGAAGGGCGAAAGACGACAGTGCTGAGAAATGAGTGCTGAGTAACACCGAACAGCAATGCCGCTTCCGAGCACGGTAATTGAAGAAAGTCTGGTACGCTATGGCTTCTATTGACCTGCAGCATGTTACCAAGCGGTTTAACCGGCACGTGGCGGTCAACGATCTGACGCTGCGGGTCGAACCCGGCGAGATCTATGCATTTCTCGGACCTAACGGGGCCGGCAAGACGACGACCATCAAGATGATGGTGGGGTTGCTTCGGCCGGACGACGGCAGGGTGCAGGTCTGCGGTCATAACATGACGCTCGACGGAAAGGTCGCCAAGGCTCAGCTGGCATACGTGCCCGACCAGCCGTTCCTCTATGACAAGCTCACAGGCAGGGAGTTTCTGGGGTTCGTCGGCCGTATGTACGGAATGAGTGCCGAGGCGATCCGACGCCAGACCGGCGGGCTGGCGCGGCAGCTGGATCTCGGCGACTGGCTCGACCAGTACAGCGAGAGCTACTCGCACGGCATGAAGCAGCGGGTGGTTCTCACGGCGGCACTGCTGCACGAGCCACGCGTGCTGATCGTCGATGAACCGATGATCGGCCTGGATCCGATTACCGGCCGGGCGGTCAAGCGCCTGTTCCGGCAGGTGCGGGAATCTGGCGGCAGCGTGTTCCTCAGCACCCATACGCTGGATACGGCGGAGGATCTGGCGGACCGCATTGGCATCATTCACCATGGCAAACTGGTGGCGGAAGGGACGCTGGCGGAGTTGAAGCAGAAGACCGGACAGGATGATCGGCTGGAGGACGTGTTTTTGAAGATGGTGGAGGGTGCCGGGTCCTGAGTGCTGAGTCCTGAGTGCTGAGTCCTGAGCGCCGAGTGCCAGGGGCTGAAGAGGTGACGAGGTGAAAGGGTGATCGGGTGAAACGGCAACGGCTACGGCGACGGACGGGGTCACTATCACACGTATGGTAAGAGGTACGATGGATATCGGTCAGCCTAACCTGAGAGCGTCTCCCGAGGCATCGCTGCTGGTGCTGCTGGCGATGAAGGGGCGGTTGCTGCGGAACAATGTCGCGACGGCCCTGCAGCAGCATCACTGGCGGATCGTCGTCGGGGCTGGTGTCGTCGGCGTGTTGTGCACGGCCATGTATGTGATGCTCTTCGCCGTGTTTGCATGGCTGCAGAAGCGTCATCTCGAAAGCGTGGTAGCAGTCGAATATATATTCCATTTCTTCTTTATCGCCGTGATGGCGATGCTCTGGCTGTCCAGCACGCTGTTGAACTACGCTGGGCTGTTCGGCAGAGACGAGCCGGAATACCTGCTGGTTGCGCCGATCCAGACGTGGCACTTCGTGTCGATCAAGTTCGTTGAGGCCTTCGTGCTGTCGAGCTGGTCGCTGTTGCTGCTGGGCGCACCGCTGCTGGCGGCAATGGCCAGGGTCTACACGCTGGACGTGCAGTTCTTCCCGCTGTTTGCCGCAGCGTTTATTGCGCTGGCGATTATCCCGAGTGCATGGGGACTGCTTACGGCGTATGCCGTCGCCCGCTGGGTGCCGCGAAAGACGGTTACCCTGCTGATTGTGACGACCGGGTTGATGCTGGCGGTCGCAATGGGGATCGGCATGTATCGCTGGATGACGGCGGGTCACGCGACCGAGGCTAACTGGCTCAAGGAGTTCTACGGCCGGCTGCGGATCGCCCGGGGCACGTTCCTGCCGAGCACGTGGATGAGTCGGCTGACGCTGCTGGCGGGCCAGGGTCAGTATCGCGAGGCGCTCTTCTACCTGGCGGTGCTGGCGGCCAACGCCCTCTTCTTCGTCTGGCTGGCGATCAAGGTCGTGGCGTGGGATTTCGGCACGGCGCTGATGCGGGCCTCGGAAGGATCGGCCAAGAGGGTCCGGCTCCGCGGACACCTGACGGCCGCGCTTGCGAACGTCGCGTTCTTCTGGCTGTCGCCCCGGTTGCGCGGCGATGATCCTCAAGGACCTGCGGTGCTTCCTGCGCGATGCGAACCAGTGGTCGCAGATGGGCGTGCTGGGGTGCTGCTGGCGCTGTATGTAATGAACCTGCCCCGGCTGAATGTGCGCGTGCTGGCGAATATGCGCCGGTCGTGGTGCCGCTGCTGAATCTGGCGGCGATCAGCCTGATCCTGGCGACCTTCACGGGACGATTTATCTTCCCGCAGGTGTCGCTGGAGGCGGCGCATCTGTGGCTGGTGGCGACGATGCCGGTGGCCCGCGGGCGCATCGTGATCAGCAAGTTCGTTTCCGCCATGACGGTGATGGTGACGGCCTCGGCGGCGGTCGTCGGCGCGAGCGTGTGGATGCTGCAGATGCAGCCGTTCTGGGCGATCATACAATTGCTGCTCGCTGTGGCGGTCTGCATCGGACTGTGCGGGTTGTCCGTGGGCATGGGCGCGTGGCTGCCGACTTTCGGCGAGCGCAGCGCCGCCAGGATCGCCAGCGGCCTGGGCGGCATGCTCAACCTGATGGCCTCGATGGTGTGGGTGGTCCTGGTCAACGCGATGAACGGGATGATCTGCAAGGAGGCGTTCGGCGGCGGGCAGGCCAGCGCGGCGGCCCATGCCGTAGCCGGCGTGGCGATCGCCTGGGTAGCGGCCGTCGTGCTGGCGGTCGGCACGATGACAGCCGGCATTCGATCCCTGAACCGCCGCGACCTTTAATGCGACTGTTGATGGTGATTGTCCGCGGCGGGCTCGTAGAATTGCATGCGGACTGAAGGTTCGCACGGCGAACGTCCGATCAGAATACGAACAAAACAGGCGGTGACATGCACGCAGAACCAGAAATTCAGACACAGGCTGAAGCGGCTGATGTCGGTGACGAACTGTCGCCGGTGACGGTCCTGGCGATCAATATCGGAAACACGATGACGACTGCGGGCCTGGTGATGGGTGATCAGGTCGAGGGCACGTTTGCCGTCGAAACGCGGCAGCTGGAAACGATCGGTCCCCAGCTGCGTGACCTTTGGCAGCAGGTCGAGAACAAGGACGAGGCGAAGGTGGTCATCGCGTCGGTGGTGGCCAATCGCACGGACCCCCTGTGCCGGATCGTCACGGAAGCGTGCGGGACCAAGGCGTATGTTGTGCCGCGCGATCTGCCGTTGCCGATACGGGTGGATGTCGAGAATCCCGAGACAGTCGGGGTGGATCGGGTTTGTGCGGCTGCGGCGGCGTTTCAGAAGCTTCGCCATGCGTGCATCGTGGCTGACGTGGGCACCGCGCTGACCGTCAACGTCGTCAGCGACGACGGGCACTTCGTTGGCGGCGCGATCCTGCCGGGGCCGTATCTGGCGGCAAAATCGCTGGCTGAGCATACTGCGGCGCTACCCAAGATCGTGCTGCGCAGCCCAACGCAGGCTATCCCCAGGAATACTGAAGAGGCGATTCTCGTCGGCGTTGTTCTGGGTGCGGCAGGTGCCTTGCGGGAGCTGGTGGAGCGTTTTGCGACGGAGCTGGCAAGTGGCCGCAGCTGGTTCTTACCGGCGGCGGCGCCAAACTGGTCGCGGAACACTGCGATTTCGTAGATAATCTCGTGCCGTATCTGACGTTGATCGGCATTGCGCTGGCGTGGCATCGCGGCAGCAGCTTCGAGTGAGTGACTGCCTGGAGGCGGATTCAAAACCTTGCACCGGCACACAAGCTGCCACGCAAGGAGGTCTTGAGATCGGTCCCGGCGATGCCGTCCAGACGTGTTCGACAGCCGAAGGCAGTGATAAGCAGAGTAGCGAGTTGTGAAGCAAGGCAAGGAGCTCAAGCAGGCTGATACGGCTGCGGATGCGACGACGGTCCGTGTGCTGACGCCGCTTGCGCAAGGCGCGATCGCTGTCGTTCAGATCAGCGGCGCAGCGGCACTGACTATTGCTGATGCGGTGTTTCGGCCGAAGGGCGAAGTACGGCTCAGTGACGTGCCAGCCGGGTCGTTCCTCTATGGCAATCTCGTCAATGCGGCCAGCCAGCTGTTCGATGAGGGACTGGCGGTGCGGGGTGAGGCTGCCGGCCGGCCGTGGGTTGAGTTCAACGTGCACGGCGGCGTCCGCATTGTGCAGAAGCTCGTACAGCGGGCCCAGGAGCTTGGGGCATCGCTGATCAGAAGCGAAGCTGTCGAGAGCAGCACCGGACGACGGATCGCCGTTAATGGGGTGTCCGGCCGTTTGCCCGAGCCGGACCCGTCGTTCGAGTGGCTCGACCCATTGGATCGGCTGATGCAGGCGTGTCTGCCAGACGCTCAGACCCCGCGGGTAGTCGAATGGTTATCGGCCCAGTCCGGGATGTGGCGGCAGCGGATAGGGAAGTGGCGGCGGCAGATCGATGCAGGCGAGTTGGGCCCGGTGCTGGATCAGGCCGAGTCGATGATTGTCGAGGGTCGCGAGAGCGGCGACATCTGGCGAGGCCGGACGATCGCAATCATAGGTCGGCCGAACGTCGGCAAGAGCACCCTGGCGAATCGCCTGGCGGGCCGGCCGGTCTCGCTGGTGGACGCAGCGGCAGGTACGACAAGGGATTGGGTTGGCGAGCCCGGCGCTGTCGGGGGCTGGCCGATCGCGATCATCGACACGGCTGGCCTGCGGCGCAGTGATGACGATGTGGAGTCGCAGGGGATCTCGCTCGCCATCCGCCAGGCGCAGGCGGCGGATATCCGACTTTTGGTTCTTGACGCGAGTGATCCTGAGTGTCATAGTAGTGGCGTGCCGGTGGACCGAATCGGTCTAAAGGCGTATGATATCGTGGTTTATAATAAGTGTGACCTGCTGTGCGAATGGCCCGGCAACGGAAGGGAGCACGGGCTCGCCGGTGTTTCGGAGGTTGGTGTTTCCTCGCTGACCGGCGATGGCTGGCCTCAGTTGGAACAGGCGATTTTGGCATCGTGCGGCTTTGCCGCTTTGCGCGAGCAAAAGCCGCTGGTATTTTGTGCCGAACTGCAGGATAGAGTCAGCGGCCTGGTTTCAGCCTTGCGGCTGCAGGACGCGACAGGAGCGCGAACCGTCCTGGATACCCTTGCAGTCCGAGGCTGACGGCGGCTGCCCAAGCGAGTTCATCCGGCGGAGTAGGTTTCGAGGCAGTCGGTTGTTTCTAAGTCCCCGGCAAGCCGGTTGTTGCGGTTTGTGCCGTGAGTTGGACAAGCATGTCAAATCAAGATGACACATTGGTCGCCCGTGCAGTCGTCGAAAACCGTCTGGCGACTCCGGACGAGGTCAGGCTCAGCCTGAAGATCCAGGCGGCCTTATCGGATAAGGGCCAGAAAATGGCGCTGCGGCAGATCCTCGTGCAGAAGGGGTTTGCCACGGCCGGCCAGATCACCCGGGTGACCCAGGCCGGCACCAATGACGACAGCATGGCGCGGGCGACCGAGCGGATCCCGGGCTATCACATCCTGGGCAAATTGGGCCAGGGCGCGATGGCGACCGTCTTCAAGGCCCGGCAACTGTCGCTGGACCGCATCGTGGCGATCAAGGTCCTGCCCAAGCGCCTGAGCGAAAACCCCGAGTTCGTCGACCGCTTCTACAAGGAAGGCAAGGCCGCCGCCCGGCTTAACCACCCCAACATCGTGCAGGCCATCGACGTCGGCGAGGCGCAGGGGTACCACTACTTCGTCATGGAGTACGTCGAGGGCAAGACCCTCTACGACGATCTGGCCAAGGGCAAGGTCTACAGCGAGGCCGAGGCGCTGGATATCATCATCCAGGTGGCCAGGGCCCTCAAGCACGCCCACCGAAGGGGCCTGATCCACCGCGACGTCAAGCCCAAGAACATCATGATCACCAAGGAAGGCGTGGTGAAGCTGGCCGACATGGGTCTGGCCCGCGCGATGGACGACAAGAAGGCCGCCGAGGAAGAGGCCGGGCAAGGCGTACGGCACGCCGTACTACATCAGCCCCGAGCAGATCCGCGGCGAGCTGGACATCGACTTCCGGGCCGACATCTACTCGCTCGGCGCGACGTTCTACCACATGGTCACCGGCCGGCGTGCCCTTCGACGGGCCGAGCCCGTCGGCCGTCATGCACAAGCACCTCAAGGAGCCGCTGCTGCCGCCGGACCACATCAACACCGCGCCTGTCGGCCGGTACGGCCGAGGTCATCGAAGTGATGATGGCCAAGGACCGCAACAAGCGCTATGCCAGCACGGAGGACCTGCTGAAGGACCTGCAGGCCGTGCAGAAGGGCGAACCGCCGCTGCAGGCCCGGCAGCGTGTCGATCCGAAGCTGCTGCAGAGTTTCGCCAAGGCCGAAAAGGCCGCCAGCACAGACGAAGAGATGCTGCTGACCGATGCCAACACCGAGACGGTGGTACAGGTTACTCCCCGTTCGCAGCTGGCCCGCCTGATGATTCCCGTATTCATTCTGGTGCTGGTGTTCCTGGGGCTGTCCCTGGCGTTCAATATCTTCTTCCTGATCCGCGGTGGATAGCACGGGCGGTCTGGTTCCCCGTCGCAAAGAGAAGAAGACCCCAGTGCGGCGGTCGTTCCCTGTCCTGCACGGGTCAGGCGTTTTGCCGGATGGATACTACCGAGACTGCCCCATCATAAGCGTAACCCTCGTTCTCGCCGCAACTTGCATCGATATACACACGACATGACGTCTGGCCGTCGCTGGTGGGCCCCCCGGCCTCCGGCCTTGTAAAAACCCGACTGACTCCTATCTGTTGCCCCAAAAAGCGTTTGCAAGTCCCATAAAAGGGCGATTGCTTCCCGTCAAAGCCTGCCCCGCAGTGTCCCGCAGTGCGTGCGTCCTGTTAATTTGGGTAAATATCTTGACTGTCTAGTAAAAATGGTGAAGATAGGAAAGATCGTTTGCCGAACATCAGTATCAGTGGTCAGTCAGGACGTTGGCGGCGAGAGGTCGCCGGCCGGTTCCTGACGACAGGGTTCGCTCAAAGCACGACATCTCCTGGCGGGTCAGCGAATAAGACGGTCTTAAGGAGGTAAATGGCATGGTCACCAAGGCAGCCGACCGGACTGAGGCGATCGAGGCACTCTGGAAGCGGTACCTTCGTTCGCACAAGGACGAGGATCGCAACGAACTGGTCACCCACTATCGGCATGTTGTCGAGCAGCAGGCCGCCCGGCTGGCCAAGCGGCTGCCTGCCCAAGTGACTTACGATGAGCTGGTCAGCGCCGGGTTCGACGGCCTGATCGAGGCGGTCCAGGCCTATGACCCCAGCCGCAAGGCGAAGTTCGAGACCTTCTGCCAGCAGCGGGTGATCGGGGCGATCATGGACTGGCTGCGTAGCCTCGATATCCAGAGCCGCACCGTCCGCCGCTTCGAGAAGAAGATGATTCAGATCCGTGAGATCCTCGATACCGAGCTCGGCAGGCCGCCCAGTGATAAGGAACTCGCCGAACGCCTCAACGTCAGCGAGCAGCGGTTTCAGCAGATGGCTCGCCTGAGCCAGCTGGGTCACGAGGTCCACTTCAGCAGCATCCCCCAGGACACCGAAGGGTCTTCCTCCGGACGGCACCTGTGGGAAACGAGCGACCCGCGCGTGACCGACCCGGCAACGCAGATCCGGCGCCAGATGCTCGTTGAGCACATCACCAAGGGTCTGGCCAAGGAAGAGCGGCTGGTTGTCGTCATGTATTACTTCGAAGAGATGACGATGGCTGAGATCGGCGCGACGCTGAACCTTTCGGAGTCGCGCGTCAGCCAGATCCATAAGGACGTGATCATGCGGCTGCGGGGCCGCCTGAAGGATCGTTTCGAGGACCTGGTCGCGGTATAGACTTTCTCCAGGCACGTCGGCCCGTCGGCCCCGGAGCGCATTTCGCGAGACCTCGTGAAGTCCTGCACGATTTGAGCGTTTATGCGAACAAAAAAAAGATAACAATCCCGCAACCCGGCCCCTGCGTCGTGCGTACAATATGGCGTTGAACCAATAAACTCTGTACATGCGACGCCCCAGGAATCGATAAGGTGGGAGCGTATGCGAGCGGCCGACGAAAGTCGGCCGCCACTGTTTCCGCCTGTCCTTGCCGGGGATTCCGGCGAATCACCAGTTTGACGGCCTTTCCTGCGGCAGGTTGCCTGCCCCTATGCAACTCGATGGCAGCAAGACAAAGGCCCCGGGAGGTTAGCCCGAGGCCTGGAGGGTGCCGGTTGTGTTCCTGCGGGTCTGGTCAGAAGACATGGCTTCGGCAACTATGGTTCGGTGCCGAACTTGTCGTGTGCCTGCTTGCCGACGTTTTCTGTCAGCACCGCGGAACAGCGTGTGACACGTATTGCAGGTGTCGATAATCTGGTTCATGGTTGCTTGCGCCGGCCAGGTCATTGCGCCGGCTTCCTGCTTGAGGACCAGGGCCTGCTTGTGGAGTCGATTGCACAGATTCATATAAATCTGGAGCTGATCGGGGGCGAGTCGATTGGGGGTGACATCCTTGGGAAGGCGATTGGCGGCGACGTCGGCGAGTTCTTCGGCGGTTGTGACCATTCGGTCCATGTCGACGGTGGGGGCGCCGGTGTACATCTGCCACCAGACCTGACCGGATGCTGCCTCGTTGAGTTGGCGCATGTCCTCGCGCAGCCTATCGGCGTAGACGGCGTGCAGGACGGGTTCACTGCCCCTGGGGGCAACCTTGGGAGGCTCGGCCTGCGTGGCCTTTGGCTGGTTGCAGGCGGGTAGGGCCATAAGCATGAGGCCGGCACCTGCTACGACTGCCGGCAGATGCACCGGCCGACTGGACAGACAGCACCCAGAAAATGTTGAGCATAGCAACTCCTCCAAAAGAGCCTGAGACGTAACTACGTCGGCTGCAATATCTTTCGCTTGCCAACGGGGCATGTCAAGTCGCCGCCGCGCACGCGCGAGCCGCGGATCGGGTTGGTGTTGCTGTGGGCGAGGTGGACAATCCGAGCGTCTGTCGGGCAGGAGATCATTTGCTTCGCTCAGGATGAGAGCCCCAGAACGTTCGGATTGCCGAGAACGGTCCGTTCGAGTATTAGTCTTCGCGTTTGAGCTGGCGGTTCATCAGGTCGGTGATCACTTCGTGGGCCGCCTTGCCTTCGAAGAGTACCTGGTGCATGGCCTCGGTGATCGGCATGCGGACGTTGTACTGACGGGCCAGCTGGACCACGGCCTTGGTCGTGGCGACACCCTCGACGACGGAGCTGGTCGAGCTCGAGCACCTGCTCGACCGTCTGGCCCCGGCCGATCTTCTCTCCGGCGGTGCGATTTCGGCTGGCGGGACTGATGCACGTGGTGACCAGATCACCCAAGCCGGACAGGCCGGCGAACGTTTCGCGTTTGGCGCCCATGGCTGCACCGAGCCGGGCGATCTCCGCCAGGCCCCGGGTCAGCAGGGCGGCCTTGGCGTTGGAGCCCGAGCTGCATGCCATCGAGGCCGCCGGCAGCGAGGGCGATGATGTTCTTCAAGGCCGCTGCCAGCTCGACGCCGACGACATCATCATTTGTATAGACGCGGAACCAGCCGGTGCTGAAAACGTCCTGGACCCGCCGCGCAAGCGACAGATCCTCGCTGGCGGCCGTGACGCTGGCGGGCAGCTTGCGGGCCAGTTCCGAAGCGATGTTCGGGCCGGACAGCGCGACAACGGGTACGTCGCCTAGTACGTCCCGCAGAACCTGGGTCGGGCGCTGCAGGGTCGCTACTTCGATTCCCTTGGTAATGCTGACGATCGGCACGTCCTGCGGCACGTGCGGCAGCAGGCGAGTCCATACGCCGCGCAGGTACTGGCACGGCACGGCAGAGACGATCATCGAAGAGTCCGCGAAGGCCTGTTCATCTTCCGCTGTGAATTGAACGCAGTCGGGCAACTCCACGCCCGGCAGATACTTGCTGTTCTGACGCGTCCGGCACAGCTGCTCGACGTATTCGGGAAAGGCGCCCATATCCGCGCGGGAAGCCCTTTCTCGCTGATCAGCAGCGCGCAGACTGTCGCCATCGCGCCATCACCGATGATGCTGACTGTCCGGCCCACTTCATTCCTCCTGCAATGCCGCCGGCAGACTTGCCGACGAAACAGACATAGTATAGTGCGCAACCAAAAAGGGACAACCGATATGCTGCCTCGACTGTTTACAAAGTGTCTCCTCAAACCGGCAGACTTGCCGCCGTCCAGTGACAACATGGAGATTCTCGGCGTCTTCAATCCGGGTGTTGTTTCGGCCGACGGTCAGGTCGTCATCCTGGCGCGCGTCGCGGAAGGGCCTACCGAGCTGCGCGAAGGTTACACCGCGCTGCCGCGCTGGACGGCTGACGGGGTCGTCATTGACTGGGTGGCCGACGATGACATCGAAGTGATCGACCCCCGGGTCGTCGAGATCAAAAGCAGCGGCGTTAAACGGCTGACGTTTGTGTCGCACCTGAGGGCCTATCGCAGCCGGGACGGCCGGACGATCGATCTTGAGGAGATCGGCCCGCGCTTCGTGCCGGAGACGGAGTATGAAGTCTATGGGGTGGAAGACCCGCGGATCACGCCGATCGGCGACACGTTCTACTTTACCTATGTGGCCGTCTCCCCGCACGGGGCATGCACGGCGCTGGCCAGTACGCGCGACTTTGTGGCGTACTACAGGCACGGCATCATCTTTCCTCCGGAAAACAAGGATGTGCTGCTGTTTCCGGGCCGGGTGATGGGCGACTACGCGGCGCTGCATCGGCCGAATCCCTCGACGCACTTCGCCATGCCGGAGATGTGGATCTCGCGGTCGCCGGACCTGGTCAACTGGGGGCATCATCGACAGTTTCTCGGCAGCAGAAGCGGCGGCGGCTGGGACCTGGGGCGCATTGGCGGGGGCACGCCGCCGATCCTCTTTGACGGTGGCTGGCTGGAGATCTACCACGGCAACGATCAGCACCCGAGCATTCCGGGAGTCGGCGTGTATTCGGCTGGTCTGATCCTTATGGACGCGAACGACGCGTCGCGGATCGTGGCGCATTCGGCCGGGCCGATCATGGTGCCCGAAGAGGACTTCGAGAAGGCGGGGTTTCTTGCCGAGGTCGTCTTTCCCACCGGGGTGGTCGAACAGCCGGAGACGCTGCTGGTCTACTATGGTGCGGCGGACATGTACACCGGCGTAACCGAGTTTCGCAAAGATGATATCAAGGCGGCCCTGGAGCCGGCGCGCGACTGAGGTCGGTCGCTAGGGTTGCGTCGCAGCCGGCCGGGTGGTCGATGCATGCGTTAGTCGTTCGTATGTCGCAATATCCTGCTGCATTTCCTTGAGACGGCCAAGACGCGTCAGGAGCACCGCACGGATCTGGTAGAGCTGCGGGCTTTCGGGCGCAAGGCTGACGGCCGCATTCATGTCGTTCAGTGACTCGTGCAGCTTGCCCTGCTGCATCAGCACGATCGCCCGACCGACGAAGGCATCAGCCGAGGCAGGGTTGACTGCAAGCGCCTTGGAAAAATGCGATTCCGCCTGTGCCCAGTGTTCGCTTTTTGCGGCGGTCTGGCCCGCATCCATCTGTCTGCTGTACAACTGGAAGTCGCTGGCGGGCATGGGCGCCGTCAGTCCGCCGGTCACCACGCGGAACAATGGGTTCAGCACGCCCTGGAACATCAGCACTGCCAGCACGATCAGAAACACGCGCGAGCCCTTGCCGCTGCTGCCAGCCTTGGAGCCCAGCAGGCACGGCCAGATCTTCGAGCCGTCCAGTGGCGGGACGGGAATCAGGTTAAAGACGGCCAGGATGCCGTTGATGATCACAATCGGCGCCAGCAACATGTGTACGATCACCAGCGTGCTCACCATCTCCGGGCCCAGGGCGAAGCTGTGCCGCGTAAGCGCCATCAATCCGAGCCCGACAGCCACGAGGATCAGATTGGCCGCCGGCCCGGCAAGGCTTGTCAGCAGATAATCCCGTTTGGGATGTTTGAAGTTGTAGAGGTTTACGGGTACGGGCCGGCCCCACCCGAACGGCAACAGCAGGATCGCCAGCGTCCCGAGCGGTGTCAGGTGGCGAAGGGGGTTGAGGCTGACCCGGCCGAGCCGGCGGGCGTAATCATCGCCCAGCAGACTTGCGCTCCAGGCGTGGCGCACTCGTGCACGGTGATCGCGATCAGCAGTCCCGGCAGCAATGTCAGGTAATACATCGCGTTCATGCCAGCACCCCCTCACTGGCGATCTGTTGCTGGATGCGGGCCGCCATCTCCGGCTCGGTCAACCGCAGCTCCTCCAGCAGCGCTCGCACCTGCTCTCGATAGCCGGCTGCGGCGTTACCGAGAATCTGGTAGTAGAGCTTTCGGGGGGGCGACATCTTCGCTTCCGCCAGATGCTGCTCTGCTGCACGTGTATCGCCTTCCTTCAGCGACACGGCGTATAGGGCCATGCTGGCTTCGGGGATGTCCTCGATGCTCAACAGCTGCCGGCGCGCCGGTCGACCTCGTCGAACCGCTTGCCGACTACGGCCCGCCACATCTGCCAGACGAGAATCATCCGCCGCAGCAGCGGGGAGAGGTCCTTGCGGGCCTCGAATCGGTCTATGAGCGTCTCGACGGTCCGGTTGTCCGCATCGATCATCGCCAGTTGCCATTCGAGAAGCTCGAGCATGCCCTCGCGGTCCATGCCGGCCTGCTGGCCGGCCGCCAGAAACTCACGAGCCGTGTCGATCTGTCCCTTTTCGATGGCCATCAGGCCGCCCATGGCGGCGATCTCGGGCGAGGGCTCGCGGTTCATCCAGGTTTTGGCGCAAACCAGCGCGGCGCCGGCGCCGCGCGTGGAAAAGACCCTGGCAAGGGCGATACGCGCGGTTTCGCCGTCGCCGCTGACATACCAGGCGGCGCTGAGCAGCGGGATTTCGATCCCCAGATTGCCCCACGCCGCCGCCTGGCCGACCCAAAGCAATGGCAACGAAAGGGTTTTGCGAACTATGCGAACCATAAACATGCAGAACACTCCGCTTGCCCCGGCCGATACGCCGAAGGCAATACGGCAGTGTACCCGATTTGTCGCGTATGGAAAACAGGTGCGCCTTGCGGATGGCGCAACGTCTTG
Organism: uncultured Planctomycetota bacterium; assembly: GCA_963787325.1. Lineage (GTDB taxonomy): Bacteria > Planctomycetota > Phycisphaerae > UBA1845 > JANYLN01 > CAWBCK01. Next base: position 741,267 of record CAWBCK010000005.1, on the reverse strand, counting down.
GCAGGTCAGTGCCCGGCGTTGAACCGTCCGGCGTTGATCTCGACGGTCAGTTGTTCAACAGCCTGACTGCGGCCGGCGCGGGCGATCATGGCCAGGCCCGCGCTGCGGTGTTGTTCGGCCCGACGGTCTCGATGTTCAGTCCCGCGGCCGAGAAGTCAAGGTAGACTGGGCCTTTCGGCGTTAGCGCGAAGCCTTTGGCACGGTATAGATCCTCGCCGACGGCCCGCAGGGCCGGCTCCAGCTTGGCCAGATCGATCGGCTCATGCAATGCGACGGTCAGCCGGACGTAATGCGGGTCAGCTCGCATTTGTCGTAGACGCCGTGCAGGTCGCGTTGCTGTGCTGCGGCGAACAGATCCACATCAGCCGACGCGTGTGTCGTGCGGATGATCTTCAGCGACGGATTGATATTCCCGACAGCGGCTTCCGTGCGATTCACTTCCTCCTCGCTGAACAGGTCCACCTTGTTGAGCAGGGCCAGGTCCGCCGCCTCGATCTGCGCCGGATGTTCGGCAGCGTCACCAGCAGTTTGCCGAAGCTGCCCGGGTCGACGATCGCTACCACGGACGCCAGCGAGTAGACGGCGTCGAGTTTCGTCTCGCGGAGCATGTCGGCGACCACCTTCGGGTTGGCGATACCGCTGGCCTCGACGATAAGACCTTCGATCGTGTCGGCTGATCCCGGCTGGGAACTGCCAAAGCGCTGCGGCACCCGCGAGAGTGTCTGGATGAAGTCGCCGACGAGGCATTTGCAGAAGATGCTGCCGCCGGGGATGGCGATGACGTCCGGACTGATCTGGCGCAGCGACTGGGTGTCGACGTCGAGGGCGGAAAACTCGTTGACCAGGTAGACGATGCGGCGGCCGGCAAGCCTGCGGGCCGTGTGTTTCAGAAATGTGGTTTTGCCGCTGCCGAGGAAGCCGGTGACCAGGCTTAAAGGTATTCGTTTCATTCTTCATTCTACCCGTCTACATCGGCATGGCGCCCGCCATTCAGTCGTCCCTGCCGGGACTTGACGACAACGACACAACAACAAACACTGGATGTCCACCGTTACCCAGCACTGAAGTGCTGGGCTACTATCATTCTGTCCCTACGGGACGATAGGGATTCCGTCGTCGGCCCTTCTTGTATGTGGGACGGCTTCTGCTTTACGGTTTCGTTTGTAATCCTGTCCCTTGTTCAGGGCTTTGGCGGTGATTCTTTCCCGCAAGGCTGCTACAAGCGTGTTCTGGTCCGGGATGATCGAGACGAACCGCGGCTGGCCGTCGATGCAGATCGTCGGAATGTTCCCGACGCCCAGCCGGCCCATCATCGCCAGTCCTTCGCGTGTCGTGATGCGGTGCTCGCTGACGTTGACCTGGCCATCGAGGTGCGTCACCGCCCGCCGAACGGCGTCCATCATGTACTGGCACGGGCGCAGCTGGCTGAGTCGAGCGTAATAACGTCAACGTATAGATGGCTGTCATGATCGTAATCGGGTAATTCGATGTCGGCGCCGGAGCTGGCGGCCTTGGCGGTGATCGTTCGTTTGGCGATCTCGCGCTGATAGCCGTCATGCACCATCGCAGCGACCGCCTGGAGGTTCTTTTCGGGCGTGGCGTAAGGCAGATCGCAGCCAGGCGCCAGCACGAATCCGCACCCGCCGCCGATGTCGACGCAGCGGATCGCGTCGAGCTTGCTGTCGTCCTCGTCGCCCATCAGCAGCACGACGGTCAGCCGGAGATTGCCGCCGAAACTCTTGTCGTGCGCCCGCGTTACGTCGCGGACCTTTTCCAACGGGATGTTCTCGTCGATCGACATGTTGTCGCAGGTGGTGGCCGCCATCACTTCGAGGTTGCGGGTGGCATCGCCGCAGACGAACAGCGACGAGCAGGCTCCCCGGCTGCGCACCAGGTCGAAGATGTGGTTCATCGGCCCACTGCAGAACTCGCGGAAGTGCTCGGGGGAGATCTGGCTGGTCATCGGATCGACCACCGCGATGACGTCGGCGCCGTTGTCGAGGTACGCCTGGGCAACCTTCATACCCACGCTGGCGCAGTAACTGACCACCGCCCGAACGTAGTCCGGCTTGTCGAACATATCCAGGAAAATGTTATTGCCCATCAGGTGCAGCGCCAGTGTGAACGGCCCGCAGATCAGGCCGTACAGCGCCACCTGCTCGCCGATGGCCGCCTTGAGCCGGCGCAGTGCCTCCATCGCGACGGGAAACCGGCCGCTCTGCGTGTCGAAGACCGGCAGGTCCGCCAGGTTCGTGCCTAGCTCGAGCGGATGGCTGACGACCGACGGCGGCGCCTCGTCCGCCCACTTGAGCTCGCAGCCGAGCACCTGCGCCTCCATCTGCAGATCGAAGACGACCGGCAGGCCGTCCGGCTGGTAAAGCTCACAGGCCTTCGTCAGACCCTCCACGAGCAGGTCGGCTGACTGGAGGTAATCAGCCGCACGGGCGCCGATGATCTTCGCCCCGTGCACGCCGACAAACGGCACCCATGTCGGCCGAGGCGTAACCTCGTTGCGCAACGCCTTGAGCACCAGATCTCTGCCCGTCAGGGCCTTCTTCAATTCGCACTGCTGGACGGTCGTCATGTTTGGCTCCACGTAGTCCCTATTGATCAGCCTAGGCCGCCCGGCGACTTTCGTCTTGTACGGAGGCCCGCGGTTTTGGTAAAATGCTCCGAACGGCCGACCCGGCGCCGGCCATGCGTAATATCTGTAGGAACAACCGGTTAGGATGTGCTGTGGCCCCGGATATCGGCATCAGCGAGAACCAGTTCGCCTGCCTCGCCCGCGAGTACCGCCGGCGATACAAGGCGAAACTGTGCGCGGTTGACCCGGCGGGGCAGATTGTTTTCGGCCAGTCATACTGCCCGACCGCCGGCGGCCAGCCGTGCGACCGGGTGCGCGCCCAGGCGATCCAGGAGGCCCTTCGCTGGGGCGAGCCGACGGTGGGTTTCTGCTCGGGCGGCCGACTCATCTGGGCGGTGCCGCTGATGAGCAATGAGCGGGTTGTCGGCGGTCTGGTCGCCAGCGTGCCGGAAAAACAGGTGTTCGCGCCGGCTGACGATGTCGTGCCGCTGGACGTTCGCCGCGCCTGCGTCGAACTCCGCCATCTCACCGAACGAGAAAACCTGACAAATGCCTCGGCGCTGGCCCTGCGACGCAGGGAATATCGCGACGAGCAGCAGCGTGCCTACGCCATCCACTCCTTCAAGGGCCAGGGTCACACCAGCATCCGCGAGCTCTACCTCCGCGAGGAACCCGCCCTGTTCTCGGCGATCCGCGCCGGCGATCGCGGCCAGGCCCGTGAGATCTTGAACCGCGTGCTGGTGGCCATTCACCATCACGCCGGCGACCGGCTGGACCTGGTAAAGAGCTTCTTTCTCGAACTGGTTGTCAGTATGTGTCAGACAGCCGTGGAATCCGGCGGCGACCCGGAACAGCTGCTCGGGACCAACTTCAACAGCATGGTCGAACTGTCGCGAGTCAGTTCGGAAGAACAGCTGGCAGGCTGGCTGACCGCCACACTCGAACATCTGATGGATGCGATCCAGGCCCATCGCAAGCGAGACGCCGCTACGCAGTCTGTTCGACGCGATCGGGTATATGGAGCGTCACTGCTGCGAGCGGATCAGCCGGGAGGACGTCGCCCGTGCAGCCGGCCTGTCGCCATCGCACTTTTCGTACCTGATCCGCCGGGAGAGCGGCGCGACCTTCACCGATCTGCTCAACCGCATGCGGGTCGACCGCGCAGCCGAGTCTGCTCAGCCGAACAGACCGTCCCCTCGCGTTGGTCGCCCTGGACACGGGCTTTCAGGATCAGAGCTACTTTACGAAGGTATTCAAGCGATATCGGAAGGTCGCGCCGCTGCAGTATCGTAAGGCGGTTGTCCGTGGTCCGTAGTCCGTTGTCCGTTGAGGCCGCTCTGTCCTGTGCTGTCGGTCTGCTCTGCTGCTCCAGTTGTTACAACGGACAACGGACGACTGACAACGGGGTCATTTCCTGCGCTTCCTGCCCGTCCGGGCTAATATGCTTTCAATGCGGCAAACAGCCCCAGGATCCAGAAGAGCGGATTGCTCACTACGCACCAGATCCCGAGCAGCCGGTTGCCGTCGGAGGCGAACCTGCCGCCCTCGTAGAGCGTGACCATCCAGGCAATACAGCCGGCTACGACAGGCACAGGGCCGCGATGGCGGTCGCCTCTCAGCGGGTGGCGGTACAGCATCCACATCACCCGGAAGATCGGCAGGGGCGGCTGGTCGTCGCGAAAGGCCAGCAACACGGTATGTGGATCAAACGTATTCCCACACTCCGGACACGCGGTTCGATGAGCCCGCGCAGGTTATACTCACAGTGCGGGCAGGGGATATCCATGTCCGCAAAGATCGGCTTGCCGGCCGTGCCCGTCATGGTTTCAGAGGGATCGGCCATGTCTTGCCCTCCACGCCTGTCGAAGATTGTTGTCAGTGGTCCGTGGTCAGTTGTCCGTTGATGCCATGCTGTCCTTCGTTGCCAACGGACGCTTTCGATGTCGCTGCAACGGACAACGGACTACTGACAACGGCCGCGGCCAGGTTCGAACCTGGTTTGAAACAGGCGGCCCGCTACGGCCACTGCGGCCGCGCTTTCGACGCCTCTTGCTCATTGTACCGCCGGATTCCTCGCGGCATAAGACATTCGGGCCTGATCAGGATGGACGCCGCTTGTGGGCATGTTATAGTGCTTCTATCACAGTGACAGACAGGAGAAATGTCAGATGGCTCTCGATATGGTCAAGATCGGTTCGACCCGGGTCTCCCGCCTGGCGATCGGCGGCAATGCGTTCAGCGGATTCAGCCATCAGGGCGACAAGCGCGACGCCGAGATGCGGCGTTATTACACCGTCGCCAACATCAAGGACGCCCTTCGCAAGGCCGAGGCAGCCGGCATCAACACCTTCTTCGGCCGGACCGACAACCACGTCATGCGCATGCTTCAGGAATACTGGGACGAGGGCGGCACGATCCAGTGGTTCGCCCAGACCGCCAGCGAGATCGAGGACTACGAGCGCAGCATCAAAGCCGCGGCCTCCATCGGCGCCAAGGGCTGCTACATGCACGGCGGCCAGGTCGACTACTACTGGCACCAGAAGGAGACCGACCGGTTCCGTCAGGTCCTCGACCTGACCCATTCGCTGGGGATGGCCGGCGGTTTCGCCGCGCACATAACCGAACCGCATGAGTGGATTCGCGACAATCTGACCCCGGACTTCCAGCTGACCTGCTACTACGACCCCAGCCCGCGCAGCGACAACCCCCACCACGTGCCGACCGAACACGAGAAGTTCGACCCGGCCCACCGCGACCTTATGGCCCGCACGATCTGCACGCTCAAAGCCAGCGCGGTCCATTACAAGGTCCTCGCCGCCGGCCGGACCCCGCCGCAGGAGGCCTTCGAGTACGTCGCCAAGGTCATCCGGCCGCAGGACGTGGTGCTGGTCGGTTTTCATCTGGGCGACGACCCGGACATGATTCAAAAGACGGTCGCGCTGTTCGAAAGGATCGTGCAGCCGGCTATACAGGCCAAATAACAGGATCATCACAGGAAAAAGGCTGCTGCCGCCACTGCCATTGCCCCCAGAAGCAATGGGTTGGCCAGCGTGCACCAAAGGGCTGTCCTCTGCCTTCCGCCTGACAGGACCAGTCCTCCGCTATACAGACATTTGATCCATATTGCCGTGCTGACAACGACACCGCCTACTGAAGCAGGCTGTAGCGGGCGAACTGTCCAGGCTGCCAGAGACACCAGCATCGGAGTCAGCCAGAAGGCAGAGTAGATCGCCAGGCAGAACCCTCTGCGACGAGGCTCCTCACCTTCGTTAAGGGGCAACACCTTTTCGCAGAAGCCCGCATGCAGGTCGGCCACCAGTACGAGCGGTACAAGGAAAAACGCTCCGACGAGGCAGCCGATTGCGCAGCAGATTGGGAACCGGATGAGTATTGCGAGTGGGTCTAAGCTTCCCATTGCTGCGCACATCATCGCCAGAAGCGCAGATGCGATCACCGCTGGCATGGGGATGAACGCTGCTAGGAGACCGTCTGAGTAAACACCCAAACCCCCATCTCTTTTCGGTTTGGGGGGTACTCGGCGGTCTTGCTCGTTGCTATTGCGCCGGCGCTTGGGGGCGCCGAAGCAAAAACTCTCGTTTCAGGCCGGTGCGGCCCCACCTGACGCGATTGCCGGTCGCCGTTTCACCCGGCTGACCATAGTTTCCTCAGATTGCAGGCCATACAGACCAGACGCCACTCGCTACGCATCCGCTCCATGCCGTTCAACAAAAACTGCCGGAAGCCCAACCCTCGCTTGATCCAGCCGAAGATCGGTTCGACGATCCATTTCCGCTGGGCATACGTTTCCCGCCCGCGCTTCGTTCGCAACTTGCGGGCCATCCGCTCCTTCGTCGTCAGCCCCGCCGGCGGCCGACCTCGCGGACTGGCTGGCATCCTTTCGCCATGCTTGAGCCGGCCCGTGGCGATGTACGCATCCAGATGGTTCCGCTCGGCCCACTGCACGTTCTGCTCACTGAAGTAGCCGCTGTCCGAAGAGATCTTCCCAATCCGATGCCCTCGCCCCACATTCGTGCGAGCCTGTTGGGCCATCGGCTGGAACTGTTGCTTGTCGTTCGCCTCGTTCGTCACATCCGCCGCCACGATGATCTGGTGTTGGCGATCCACCACCGCCTGCGCGTTGCCGCACTGGTCGAACCCCTTGTTGCTGACCTTCATGATTTTCGTCGTCGGATCCGTGAAGTTGTACTGGGCCTTCGCGGGCGGTACCGCCTTTTCCGGCTTGCTCCGACGGCCACCCTTAGGCTTGTTGCCTGGCTTGTCAGGCTCTTCTTCCTGACGCTTGCATTCCTCTTCGGCGGCAGCCTTGGCCTGTGCTTCCAGCGCCTTCTGCGCCTCCCGGATCTTCGCCAGGCGGCTCTGCCGCCGGGCCAGGGCCTCCGGCAGTTCGTCCCCGCGACGATCCACGCCGTAGGCCCGATCTTCCGCCTCATCCGCAGATTTGGCCTGCGACAGCAACTGACGGATCTCCTTGCGCAACCGGGCCTCCTCCTCTTTCATCCTTCCGTAACTCATCGCCTTGTGTCGCGAGGCATTCGCCCGGATCTTCGTGCCATCCAATGCCACGTGCCCCAGCTTCACCAGCCCCGCCTGCTGGCACAGCCGCAGCACCTCTACGAACAGCCCTTCCAGTTCTGTCAGGTGCTGCTTGCGAAAGTCGCTGATCGTCCGGAAGTCCGGCACATCCTCCTGCACGATCACCCGCCAGGCCGCATCTCGCTGACACCGCTGCATGATTCGTCGCGAACTGAATACGCCCTGCGTGTAACTGTACAGCAGCAGCGTGGTCATCATCCGCGGGTGGTACGGCGGATAGCCGCGCTGCTCTCGCTCGTACTTGCCGAAAATGGCCGACAGATCCAGTTCCTTGACCACGTCGAGCACGAAAAAGACAAGGTCGTTTTCCGGCAGCCACTCTCGCGGCGATGGCGGCAATAGCCAACTTTGATCCGGATTCCAGGGGCGGTAGGTCTTACTCATCCTTGAGCCTCGATCGGAAAGACTTATCCCTTGCCTGACCCACCCATTATAACATGTCTGTCAACTGTTACTCGGACAGTCTCCTAGTACAGATCGAAAGTTCGGCGATTGGCCAAACCGAATGCCCGGCGCCTGCCAGAAGGTCACTGGGTGGCGATAGATGTTCCATACGATCCAGTGAAGCGGCGGCGGGGGCATTTCGCAGCGGACCCACAGACGCAGAAGCTGATCCGAGTCGAACTCCCTCCCGCATTCCGGGCAACGCGGTTCGACGATGCCGCGCAGGTTGTACCCGCAGTGCGGGCAGGGGATATCCATATCTGGAAAGATCGGCTTACCATCTGTCGCGGGGGGCGACGGACCGGCCATGCTCTGCGCTCCAGCCCTGCTAATATCAAGTTTTTGACTATAGGATTACACGGTTACCGATTTGATCGCATTATACCGCCTTAGGCAACGGGGCAAGCCCAGGGCAGGTCATACGATCACAATCCGTTCCTGATCAGCGTTCCCCCTGCCAATACGAATATGTACAGCAACGGGTTGGCGAGGGTACATGCCGCAGATCGCAGACGGGTCGCGCCAGCCGTTATGACACCGGTACACAATGACGTCGACCACAGGCCTGCACAGAAGAGCACGCCCACGCCCGACAATACCGATATCATATCAGCCAGCCGGCCGCTCGCTGCCGGCGGTATCAGCGGAATTGCCACGGCCCTGGCACTGACCAGCAAGCCCAGCAGAAGGACAGGAATAAGCGTTACCAGCCATACAGATGAGTAGGCGACAACGCGTCTGGCGTGCTCTTCAGCCTGCGGCGAGACAGTGCCCAGTATGATAACGCACAGCCGGCGGTGCAGCCGAAGCACCATCACGAGAAGGCCCGCCGTCAGGCCAGTCTGCGGTTGCCACCGACACGATCAGCCCAGGCACTGAGCGCCATGTTACCTGCCCCAGGGCAGCCGCCCATACCAGCAGCACGGCCCCGGCGATGCCCGTGGCCAGGAAAGCAGACATTCCGAGCTGATCGGGATGCGGCTGCCACTGGCGTTTCAGCAGCGACCAGAAGCCCACCGGATGTAGATGCATATTCCGAACGACCCACCGCAGCCCCGGGTGTCGCTGTGCCTTGCGATGCGCGTGCAGCGCCCGCCGAGGGTGGAACCGCCGCCCGCACTCCGGGCAGATGGGATCGACCAGGCCTGCGCAGGTTGTAGCCGCACTCAGGGCAGGGGACATCTTCGGCGAACAGCGGCGCCTGCCCGACAGGTCGCGATATGTCTGCACGATCGACCACGAGGGGACGCCCTCATTACCTGATACAGGGTCTCATCAGCGCTTGCCTGACGTCGTCCGGCAGCAGGTGCGCCTAATACAGCGCCTTCGGCGTAGCGTTTGCCAGCGGCTGGAGCTTCGTCATGTCATACGTGTAATCGCTCCGGTCCTTGAGATACGTGGCCATCCGCTCGCGCAGCGGGCACAGGATCTTCTCGTCGCCGGACAGGTCGTGCGTCTCGTGCGGGTCGTTCCGCACGTCGAACACCTGCTCCTCGTTGGTCTTCGCATACCAGATGTACTTGTATTGCCCGCGGACCAGGAAGTGGTTGGCGATGCCACCGCCGGAGTGCTCGCCGTGGATCTCCTCGCGGACGGCCTGCGTCTGGCCGCGGAGGATCGGCACCAGGCTCTTGCCGTCGACGCCATCCGGCAGATCCACGCCAGCCAGATCACAGAATGTCGGCAGTAGATCCTCCAGGCCCACCAGCGCATCCGACGCCCCTGGCTTGACGTCGACGTTGCGCCCCGTGATGAAGAACGGCACGTGCGCCGACCCCTCATACCCCAGCGACTTGCGGAACAGGTGATGATCGCCCAGCAGCTCGCCGTGATCGCTCGTATAGATGATCCACAGCGGCTCCCGGCTGCGCGGACCACCATAAGAATAGAACGCGTCGATCACCCGCTGCACCTGGTCGTCGACATGATTGACCAGCCCGTAATAGCCCGCCGTGGCGTTCTGGATCTCCGCCAGGGGGAAGGGCCCGTTCTTGCTTTCCGGTGCCACGCCGCGCTTCGCCGGCCCCTGCGGCGCCCACTCGCCGATCGTCGGCCCAAACCGGTCCATCATCCGCACGTAGCGGTCATAGTACGCCTGCGGCGGCACCAGCGGCGGATGCGGCGCCCAGAAGGACATATGCAAAAAGAACGGGCACGACGGGTCGCGCTTGCGCGTCATGAAGTCGATCGCCTGCGTTGCCACCCACGTCGTGGGGTGATACCACTCGTCCAAAGGCCAGGGCTTGGACAGCCGGCCGTTACCATTGATGCCGTGATACTGCGGCGGCCGGCGAATGCCATTCTCGAACAGCCAGTCGATGTAGTCGTTCTCTTTCATCCACACGGAGTCCGGCCGATAGACTGGCGAGTTGCTCAGCACCATGCTGTCGAAGCCGAACCGTCGGCGCTGCGGCTGCTGATGCAGCTTGCCGGCCAGATGCGTATGGTAGCCCGCCCTGCTCAGCAATCCCGGCAAGGTGAACGCCGGATCGAACGGATGATCCTCGTCATAGCCGACCAGCCCGTGCGTCGCCGGCGCCTGCCCCGTCAGAATCGTCCGCCGCGCCGCGATGCAGCTGGGGCAGGTGACATACCCGCGCGAAAAATTCATACCGCGTGCGGCCAGGGAGTCGAGGTTCTGGGTCTGCAGGTGCTCATTGCCGTTAATGCCCAGCGCGTCGATAGCGCTGCTGGTCCGTCGTGATCAGCAGAAGATTCGGACGATCCATTGTCACTCCTCCGTCAAAGGACATCCAGGTTACCGCCAACGCCCGATCCTGTCGATCAGGCCCCTGCCGTGCTCGGCGTCTCTGACCTTGCCTATCCCCAACCAGACGCCTTCCGGCCGGAGGTTTTCCATGATCGCGTCCAGCTCGTCCGGCTCGATGTGAATCTGCACGCCCTTGCCCGCCGCCTGGCACTTTTTGTAGACGTCCAGCCAGTCGGTCGCTCGGCCGTGGCCAGCGCCATAGACCCATTGGATCGCATTGAGTTGCTTTATCGACAGCAGACTGTCGAGGTGGCGCAGTGCCGCGGGTCCGTCGAGGTGATAGATACTCGCTTCGTAATGGCGGCACTCGGCGGCGATGCTCGGCAGGAACACGTCGTCAAACATCTCCTTGCTGATCATGCAGGAAAAATCGTTGCTTGGCACATACCACTTCTTCGTCGAGACGATACCGGGCCAGCTGCTGATCGCCTGACCTTCGCGCCGCAGCCAGTCGTGAAACTCGTCGAAGACCGCCAGGTACACCTGCGTCGTGTAGTCCAGCAGCGATTTGACCTTCTCGACATGCTCGATCATGTCGATAGCCAGGTTCTCCGGGTTGCGCGACGCGGCGATCGCATCCCCGCCCGGGTGAAAGTCGGTCAGGCCCGTATAGAACCTGCCGCGCCCCGCCTCCAGCAGCGTTTGCGTCATCGCTGTCAACTTCTTATAGTAGAAATTGTCCCGGCTGAACCGCACCCGCCCCACGTCCTTCCAGTCCTGCAGGATCGGGATCGACCAGGACGTGCTCTCGCCGTATTCCATCTCCTGCCCGAAAAACGCGCTGAACACCTCCGGCCCGAGGTTCACAAACGCGCTGGGCAAGGCATCGCCCAGCCACTCGGTATTGAGGGCCCGTGCAACAGCCTCTTGGGCCACACGTTCGCCGTCCATCCACCGGTCGCGCAGGGATGCGTAGGTCTTCTGCGCAGGTTGCGGGACGACCGGCTGCCTCTTCGCCACCGCCATGCACACCACCGGCCGGTCCACGATCTGCCCCGACCACCAGGCATCCTGCCGGGTGAGCCGCTTCTCCCAATCCGCAATCTGCTCGATCGGCATCATCGTCATAGCGCGCCTTCCTGTTCGTCAAATAAGCGACGAGCCCAGATTGACGGCGATAACGGGGTGCTGTCAAGCAGCCGGCCATATGGAGATGACGATTACGGAGTGTAGCGGCATCGGACGCCGCCTGGAGTCAGCAAATAGACCATGAGACAGCAAGCGCCGTCGCGGCGCAACACGCAAGAAGGGCATCGCCGTCGCTCGGACCGGCCGATACCCCCATCGCCGCGCCACAAGTCACCGCGCAGCCCGCCCTCTGGCAGAGATCATCAGCATTACGATGTTGTCAACCTGATTTACGATACTGCCGCCGGCTGAAATCTCTCAAGCAGAACCTCGATCGCCTGGAGTCGTTCCTTGAGTTGTCCTCGGACGTGACGGTTGTCGGTGTGGCGGATCTCCGTACGCAGCCTCGCGCCGATCGACGTCCAGCAGATTCAGAATGATCTGCCGCTCCAGGTCACTGAGCATATACGCATCCATACAATGTTCTCCCGGTTCTGGCCGTGAACTGGCCAGGTAAGATGTGCCCCACATCGGCAGTTCATTATAGCCCGGCACCGGGAGCTCTTCCTGGCCTTTTTTCGCCCTCCCCCAACGGCCCTTCGCGCCGCGTTACCCCTGCTCGTTCACCGCCCGGATCAGCGCCCCAACATCCGCAGGACGACGACGGCAGTGCTGAGGACTGAGGACTGAGTAACGGCAACTGCATAACGACCGAAGAGGTGGCAAGGTGACAAGGTGACAAGGTGCAACAGCAGCGGCGCGGAATTCACAGGGATGGACAGGATTGACAGGATAATCACGACAGCAATGGCCATGACGGCAGATAGCCCGGGAGAACATAGGACAAGGGCCCGGAGCTGTCAGAACGCGTATGAGTACCGGCTTCAGCCGGGTCGTTGTCGTCATCAGCAGTCGCCGCTGTTGCATGCCTGCCGTTGCCGTTACTCAGCGCCGAGCACTCAGAACTGCCGTCAACATTGCTCCGTGTCTCCTCTTCTGCCGTTGTGGATGTTGTTTCAGTTGCAGTTGCTCCTTGTCTCCTTGTCTCCTTGTCTCCTCTTCTGCCGTTCTCTCTTGACCCTGGCCGAAAACAACCCGCTGACGATGATGACCCGTTCGTTGGTCACGCCATAGGTCGTCCGCCCGCGCAGCCATGCGTCAACAAGGAACCGCCCGAACACGAAGTACAGCCCGACGAGCACAAGCAGCGCCCCGAAAGCCGGAAAGATAATCCGAACCGCCGCCGGCCCCGGTGTATCCTCCGCCAGCACCATGATTTCCCAGAACACAGCGAACCCGCACCAAAGGATACTGAAGGGAATAAGAAAAGCATCCGCCCCGCGCAGCCGAACCCCCTGCCCAGGCCGCCCAGCCCAAAGCAACCGCTCGCCCTCTTCCAGGTGCGTCCCGATCACATCCTCAGGCGTCCTCGATTCCATAGAAGCGTCCATGAGATCTGCCCGTCCTTTTGCAGGGTCTGTGTGTTCGGAGTCTGTAGGTACCTGTTTATCCGAAACCCACCCAGACAGCAAGACGCTCCGCTGAGACAGGCTCGCCAACAACAACAGCGGCGAATTCACACGGATGGACAGGATAGACAGGATAATCACGACAACAACGCCCATGTGCGGGCATAAGTGGGACGAGGGTACGGCGACGGTCGCGGCAACGACAGGGGTAACGCAAGAGGCGCAAAGGGCGCAAAGACGGCTGGAGTTCAGCACGGAGACGCGGGCATCTGCAACCCTGAGTCGTAACGGGACTCGGAGGGAGGCTGTGATCAGGATTTCCGAAGACCGTCAGGTGCTGCGCTCCTTGCGGGACGGTTGGCAGTTGCACCGTTGGGCCGATACCATTGACTGGGATGCAGTGTAAGCCTATTCTGCTGCCCATCCGTTCGTGCTATCCTCGGCAGACAGATAGTGACGAACCTGGTGTGGTAAGGGCACCGCTATGGAGCAAGTCATGACTACTGATCTTTCTGTTTGCCCTGTTTGCCTGAAACCTGCGATCAGCCACACGTTCATAGGCCGTACCGATGTGCTAGACTACACCTGCTCCGCCTGCGGAAGGTTTGTCATCAGGAGAACGGACGCCGTGGATCTCAAGAGTCCCCGGCTGAGGCACTGGAGGCCAGCCCATCTTTCGGCGTTGCTTCGTGAGCGTACCATCCGGCCCCTGCCGAAATGCTGGCTACAGCGTAGGTTCTACCCATACGTCCATACCCTGGGAGACAACATAGCCCCCATTTGCCCGGACGAACTGCTGGCACAATGGCCAAGGACCGTTCCTGAACGAATTGGCCGTACACTATGCAACTTGGCGGTACTTTCCCAGACAGGCGGACAGGCCATCGAGATCGGGGAAGACGACATTCCGCTAGCCTTTGCTGAGACCTATGACGAGGCGCGATTCCACATTCAGTGTCTCATAGACCGGGGATACATAAGAAATGCAGGCTCCAGCCATGACGGATTGGCTGTAGCACTTACGGCAGACGGATGGGAGCGGTTTGAGGAGCTCACCCACGGCGCGAGCGCCCCGGAGAATCCTGTCTTTGTTGCGATGTGGTTTGGCGATGACAACGAGTCAGATGTTCTCTTGACGACAAAAGGCATGATGGACGTCTACCGGCGTGCCATCGAATGTGCGGTGACAAAGGCCGGATATCACGTGATCCGCGTAGACTTGCACGAGCATAATGAGTGGATCATGGACAAGGTTCTCGGTGACATCAAACTCGCGCCTCTTTATGGTTGCGGACTTCACGGGGAACCGCAACGGCGTCTATTTCGAGGCCGGTTTTGCTCGCGGCCTTGGAATACCCGTGATTCACACGTGCCACGCGGACCATCTGAAGAAAGCACATTTCGATACTCAACAGCTCAATCACGTTCAGTGGAAGACACCCGAGGAACTCCAGGAGCGGCTTTACAACCGGATCATGGGTACCATCGGCCGGGGGCCATATCCCCCCAGCAACGCAGAGCCACTGACTTCGCGTGCTGATTGATCTTGGCATTTGCTTTAGACAGGCGATCCGGCAAGCGAGTGACAAACAGGGTGCCGGTCATACCCTTTGCTATCCGTCAAGATTGTCGTACTTTTGCGCCTTTGCGCCTTTTGCGGCTACTCCCGTCGTGGCTGTTGTCGTTGTCGTGTCATCCCTGTCCATCCTGTCGATCCCTGTGAATTGTCGTTTGTGGTTGTTCGATCTCTTCTCTCTGCGTCTCTGCGGTGAAAACACACGTCGTAATGGCCGGGTGCCTCCCCAGGCCCCTCCCTCCCGACCAAGGCTTGGGGACACACCGGTATAGGAATGAAATGGGAAAGGACTACACCGTCTTCTCCGCCAGGTTGACCCCGGCGGCGTGAAACACCTTCCCTGTTGCCGTCCTTGCCTTGCCGTACCTATGCGCCCTTTGCGCCTTTTGCGGTTCCTCCCGTCGTGGCTGTTGTCGTTGTCGTGTCATCCCTGTCCATCCTGTCGATCCCTGTGAATTGTCGTTTGTGGTTGTTCGATCTCTTCTCTCTGCGTCCTCTGCGTCTCTGCGGTGAAAACACACGTCGTAATGGCCGGGTGCCTCCCCAGGCCCCTCCCTCCCGACCAAGGCCTGGGGACACACCGGTATAGGAATGAAATAGGAAAGGAACTACACCATCTTCTCCGCCAGGTTGACCCCAGCCGCGTGAAACACCTTCACAACCTCCCCGACCGCATACGTCGTCACCGCCGCATTCGGCATCGGATAACACCGCACCAGCCGCTGCCCCGTCTGCTGGGCAACCGGCGGCAGCCCCACAAACCGCACGCCTCCCACCAGCAGATGCGGCCCGAACTCGACATCCTCCGCCACCACCTCTCGCACCATCATCAGCCGCAGCGACCGGCCCGCCCCGATCGCCGCCCCGGCAGGCTGCGCTGCCGCCGCCTCCCGCCGACGTCGCCACCGCGCTGTCATCTGCTCGCCCACCGCCTCCAGCGGATCGCTCGTCATTCGCCCGCCCCCTCAACCATCATCACAGCCGGCCACACCGCCGATTCGCCGCCAATCCGCACCTCCACCTCACACCCGCTGCCTTCCCCGCCAGCCGTCGCCGCCCTCACCCCGAACCGCACCCGCTCACCAACCGCATACACGCTACTCAACCAGCCATACACCTGCCGCCGCAGATCCCAAGCCACCGTAGCGATCGGCTGGCCGTAATTCACCTGCCCGGTCCCGCCGTCACCATAAATATGAAACGCCACAGGCCGCGCAGTCTCATACGGCCCCCCATAGCACCAGCAGACCAGCACCCGTCCCTGCCCAGCCTGCCGAGCCCACACCCGTTCCACATCCCCCGGCAGCGGCCCGACCAACTGGCCGGTTTCATCAACCCCACACCCGACCGCCGACCCACCCGGCGCCGTCATCGCCCCACCGCCGCCGACCTTTCGCACCCCATACCAGTACCCACCAGCCGGCCCGCGAGCCATCCACCCAAACTCCCGCACCTCGCCGGCATCAGCGGCAGCCGCACCAACAGGCCGGTCCCAATCAATATTGCCCCACCCACCAAGCCCGCGATAAAGCAGGTATCCCCCGCGCACACGGGCCCAGAACCATCCGCCGGTAAGGAGCAAGCCGTTAGCCACCCCAGTTTCAGAAAGCCCCCCAGCAATCGGCTGCCACCAGCCAAGCCAGGTCCGCAAAAGGTCGTTCGCCATCTGTGTCTCCCCCCAATGCGACAAGGTTCAGCCGCCCCTCCGGCACTCAGGAACCACATCACTGCCGTCGCTGTCTCACCATGTCACCACGTCACCTTGTCACCTCTTCAGTCGTCAGGCAGTTGTCGTTGCTCCGTGTCTCCTCTTCTCCAAGTCTGCCGTTGCCGTTACTCAGTCCTCAGCACTCAGTCCTGTTGTGTCAGTTGCCGTTACTCAGTCCTCAGTCCTCAGCCCTCAGTCCTGATTTATGCTAAGGACGCCATCCTCTTCGCCAGGCCGAAGCGAGCGCAAGACTGTGGCATTGTCCTCGTCATAGATACGGATCACCCCGGTAGCGACCTCCTGCGACCGCTTGCCAGCCAGCGTCTGGCGAATGAGATTCACATCCGCCGCCAGACTCCCCGCGGCCGCCTTATGGTCCGCCACCGCCTCGCCCAGCGTAAGGTCCGCCTGTCGTTCAAGTGTCTGTTCGCTGATGATCACCGGCAGGTACCGTTCCGCCCCGCCAAGTTGTGCGCCCCCATCGATCACCCCAACGAGTTGCCCGCTGTCCCACGGCGCGATCCCTTTGGCCAGTTCGAACCGGTACCATCCGCCCCCGATCTCAGAGACAGCAGGAGCAAACGCCATTACGCTCTGCCCGTCGGCCCGGTAAAGGGCATTCCAAAAAGGATAAAGCCCGGTAGCAGGAACCCCGTCCTGACTGAAATACAAAAGAAACGTAGCCACGATCACCTCCCAGTATTCGCCGTCACTGCGTCGGCGAACCGTCCATACCAGCGACCCGCCGTGTAATCTCTTGAGCCGTTACCACTCAGCACCGTCGTAGCCGTTGTCGTTTCACCGTGTCACCTTGTCACCATGTCACCTCTTCAGCCGTTAGAACTCAGCACTCAGTCCTCAGCACTGTAGTTATGCGGAAGCATATCCCGAACCCATCCCGCCAGGCCGCATGGCAGCCGGCCCGGCATACCCGCAATCGCTGCCCCAGAGCCGTCGCCGCCGCCACACATGAGCGCCGCCGGCATACGCCGCCAGAAGCAGATCCCGCACAGGATCGCGCCGAAACATCGCAAACGGGTCTCGGGCCAGACACTGCACGTCACTGTCACTGAGCCACCGCCGCCAGAACCAGCCGGCATAGATCAACCCCTGCCATCCGGTCTGCGGCATGCCGTTCATACCCGGCAGGTCGCCCAGTCCGACATTCGCCGTGGATGCCGCCAGCGGTTTCACCGTCGACCAGGTCTGCGTATCCTGCAGATGCCCAAATCCCGACCCGAACCAGTCCAGCGTCACCCGCCTGCCGTGACCATCGACCCGCAGCACCCCGAATGCCACATCACCGATCTGTCGAGCCCCCGTCGCAACAGCCGCCTCGATACTGCTGCCGTCATCGAAGGAGACGCGCCCGACCGCCGTCCCCTCACCATCGGCCACCCGTTCCAGAATGCTCCAGGGCTCTGCATCGCCGCGCGTAATCAGCCGGCCTTCATCGCTTCGCACCGCACCATATTCAACCACGACAGCCGCCGTGAACACATCCGAGTCAAACCCGCGCCCGCGAATCCCACTCGATCGCCGCATCGGTCGTTCCCGGATGTCCCGCTCCCGTCCCAAACCTGCCGCCCACCCGTCTGCGATTGCCGCGACTGGCCGGCACGCGTCCCGCCGCGTCAAACGCCCGCCACGAATCCGCCGGCGAAGGTTCGACCAGCGGTGCCGCCAGCACCAGCCCGCATGACAGTCCTATCAGCCAGCGCTCCAGCATCGGCACCCGAAACCGGGGTTTGCGTGTCAGTTGCCATCCCATCGTTCATCGACCCCCGGTCTGTCTACCCGATCTCCACGCCCTGAATTCGTCGACTGCGGACGCTCACCGACGCTGGCAAACTGGATGTGTTCTTCACCTCCAGCCGCAGCTGCGGCCCCACCCCGGGAAGCAGAACGGGCACCGTTGCATACGAATGCGATATGCCCGCCGTCAATTCGAACGACATGGCCGGCACCTCCGCCGATTCCACCTGCTGCTGCGGATCAATGCCCTGACGGAGCACGACGCTCAACGTGCCCGTCCCTTCCTCAAATCGCAGCTGGAAGTGAAAGACAATCCCGGCGCTGCCATCCAGATCCTTGTCTATCGTCCACGTCCCGCCGGGCATCAGCAGGAAATCGTCCCCATCGATCGCCGTCTCCGCCGCGTATCTGTACTTGGCCAGCACCATCACTCACCCCTCCTGCAAGAATCTAACCAGTTTCAAGGCCTGTACCCTATGGGTGCCACTGACAGCTTGCCTGCCAGTGTGAGGTCTTCTAAACGGGCGTTATACAAACGCGATCACACCGCTGCTGATCACACGCCCGCCGATCTGACTATGCAGATACCAGCTGTGGGCACCGCTGTGGACCACCCGCAGCACGATCTGGCCGCTGCCATCGGTCACCAGCCGCCACCGCTTGCCAGCCTCTTCCGTTGCCAGCAGTACACCAACAATTACACTCCCCCCGCCGTCCGGCGCCAGAGACGTGACTGCACCGGAGTCCGCCGCATCGCTCAACCACGCATGCACCTCGAACATCCCGGCAACCGGCTCTCCGGCCGCATCCACCGCCCGGATCGTTATGTCGATCGCCCCAGCGACCTCCACCGCCACCGCGATGCTCAGATTCACCGCCAGAGGCCACAGCGCCGCATCCCGTCCCGCCCGAAATGCCGCATACGTCCGCGCATCGCAAATCGACAGGACACCGCTGTGCAACGTCACCTCGCCCAGAGGCAGGTAACTGACCATCGACTCCGGCCACACCAGGCTGATCTGCAGTACGCCGTCCCGGTCGACGTACACCATCCACGTACCCTCCGCTGGCACGCTGACACCGCTTGCCCCCTCGAACGCCTGCATCACCCCGTCCATCCAGTAGCGGATCGGATAGACGCCGATCCGCCCAGCCCCTTCGTCAACGATCCGCCCCTGGTTCCACACCCCCACGATCTGCTTGAGCCGCTGCTGCGCCCGGTTGTACTGGATCTCCAGCGGCGGATCGCTGGTCGGCCCCGTCCCCCGCGCGATATACGGCAGACCAGTCGCCTCATCCGTCACTCCGTCGAGCTGCGCTACATCCGCATCACTGGGCCACACTTCCACCGGATAGATATCTGACATCGATTCCCCCTTGATTGACACAACCATGGAACGATCGTGCTATGGGCGCCACTGGCAGCCTGCCTGCCAGCACAAGCCGTCAAAGCCTTCCCTATGCGACAACCACCCCGATTCGCCCCTGAGCATCCTGCCCCATCAGCCGCAGCCTCCGCACCGCCGCAGGCGACTCGTTGACAACCGCCTCCTGCTCAGCCACCACCGTCTGCGTACCAGTCACCCCGATAGCGACGCCACGCAGGTACACCCTGCCGAACGCCATCGGCCACGACACGGCCTCCATGCACCAGCCAGGCCGCACGTGCCCCGCGCAGAACCATTCCTGCTGCAACCATCCTTGCGATGGGACGCAGCCGCACCAAGGCCCCACCAGAAACCCGTCCTCGCCCCAGCGAGCCACTGCCTTGCCGATTCGTCGCGGCACATCGAACATCCGTGCCGCAGTCCCCTCGGCATCGGCGGCAGCCTCTATCGCCGCCGTCCGCCCCCCGGCATAGTCTCCAGGCAAAACCAATCGAACCCGCAATCGCCGCATCGCCCAACTCCTAGCAAGACTCGCTGCTGCTATCTATTTCAGAAATCCCGACCAGCACCCCCGCAGTTGTCTTGTCTCCTTGTCTCCAAGTCTCCGCGTCTCCTTGTCTGCCGTGTCTGCCGTTATTCCCCGCGGACCCTGGTCACACACCGCTGCCCCACGGCATACTCGATCCCGACAATCGCCGGCACCGCCGTCTCTATCGTCCCGTCGAACATCTGCGTACCACGCCTGCCAAGTCCGCATACGCGCTGACCGATCTCCACGTCCAGTCGCACACCCGCTAATGTCGCCTCCAGCATCAGACCGGACCGCACATCTATCGCCGCCACCGCTATCCCCTCAGCCATCGGCCCACTGTCGACATCCGCCCCTTCCATGTGCGCCGCTCGCAACGCATTAACCGCCCCCGCCGCGCTCGCATAAGGTAACTCCCGATCCGCCTGCCGGACGACACCGCTGCCCCAGTACGCAGTCCCCCCAGCCGCCGCCCGCGCCGATACCCGCTCATCCCCCTCGATCAGTGCCGTTACCCGCACCCGCGAGCCCGATCGATCAGTGCATACCACAAATTCCGCTGCCGCGGATCAATCGCCGGCGGTGCGATCTCGCACAGATTGTCCGCATCGATCACAACCCCGCATTCGTCCTTGAGCACGCGACATAGGCCCGGTGTATGCATTCCACGTCCCGCCGCCGTCAAAACTTACTTCGACAGCGATCGGCACCGGCTGGCCGCTGTTGCTTCGCGTGATCGGCGCCAGCAGCTTCCGCGGCCGGACCATCCACCGATCCGCGTCCGCCACTGCCCGAGACAGCACAGTCGCGAATCGAAACGGCCGGTAGTCGTCAAACGGTGCATACCGGTTGAAGAGTTCCGGACAGGCATCGCCCATGTTCGTTCAATAGCCACTTGCGCCCGACGTCCTGGTACTCGGCAAACGCGCTGCCCTTACGGTGGTACTTCTGGTACCACGGATTCAGCGTTGCTGCCTCGCTAAGCGTCTCGATATCCTCAGCGAAGAGTGCCTGATCCTTGGCCGCCTGGCGATCGGCGTACGCCACCGTATCGATATCCGCGCTCGGCACCCATCCCGGCACGAGTTCCACGGTTGCCTCGTAGTATTTCACATCGCCGACGATGATCGCCCGCTCGCAACCGGCCGTCACATTCCGCCGCAACGTAAAGGAGATGACCTCGCCCTGGGGGCCGTCCCCGGCGCCCGGCAGTGCCTCTTGTTCCGTGCGTGACAGTTCCAGGCACCGCGCCGGCCCCTGCCGATCGCTCCAGATCCGCACCTCGCACCGTACAGCCTCGCCACTTCCCACCGGTTCGATGTGCCAGTGCAGCCCCGCCTGCCGGCACAGACGCGAAAACGCATCGACGGCGTTAAGACCCTCCGCGGCAAATCCCGTCACGCTTCCCCGAAGCGCATACTCCACAGGCTGCCCTGCTCGCAGATAATCGCGCCCGTCACTGCCAGCCGCCGCGCTCGTTGCCGTCGCCGCCAGCACTGCTTCTACGTCCAGCCACGGATGCTGCCGCAGATGAAACCACGCCAGGTACCGCAGCACTCGCGAGACCGTCCACGCCTGCCCCTCCGGATCATCCTCATTTGTGAAAACGTGAATCGCCTGCTGACTACCGTTACGCAGTGTCACCGTGATCGGGCCGGGCGGCGCAGTTCAATTGTCCGTCCGGCCCGTACAGGCATTCCAGTCCGCTGACTTGCCCGACGACGTTCGTGTCTCCATCTGCAGACCACGCCTGGCGCGTCCGCCCGAACCGCCCGACGATCACCAGGTCGCTGCATCGCCGCAGCGCCGCCGCCAGACCTTCTGCTTTCAGCAGCACCTGCTCGCGCGGCGCACGCTCCGCCCCGATCTGCCACTCAACCTCCAACGGACAGCCACAAAAGACATACCGCTCCTCGCTGCCCCGCCTTGCCGCAACAGCCACGCGCTGCGCCCGCGACCAGCGCCCCAGCACGTCCTGGTCTACGCCCGGCTCCACGGCAAGCAGTGCATACTCTACCTCACCGTCCGCCGCACGCACGATCCTCTCAACCTGGCAATCCACGGTCGGCTCAAAACGTCCCGACGCCGTTGCGGTCTCCACAACTGCGCAACGAGCTCTCCGCAACGACCGTCTCGATATCTACAATCGTGCTGGTATTCATTGTCTATATTGCTCGAACTGGATCTGTACCTGTTGCCCCGTCAGCCCCAGGATCGGCTGCGCTATCCGTCCGCCGATCCGCTGCCACGATACCAGTGCCACATCCTGCCACGTCCGCCCGCTGCCCGTCGTCAGATCGTGCAGACTGCGATCCGCCAGCAGATCCTCCAGCCTCTGTTCGATCTGCCGCAACCCGGCCTCATCGGCTGCCCACAGCGTCCCGGCAAACGCTACCGCAGCCGGCCCGCACCCCTGCCAGCTTGCCCATCGCTCCTCGCTGCCTGCCAATCCCTCGGATTGCCACACGGCCGCCTCGCCGCTCTTGACCAGCTGCAAAAGACACCGCCCGCCGATCAACTCAGCCCCGTCGATAAGCACCTGCTCGCCGGACTGCATAACATCGTAATCCTGCGTGAAAGCCACGATCCGCCCGTCAACGTACGCCAGCTGCTGATGCCGTAACCACATGCCCGCCGTTCCTGCCAGATCCGGCTGCGCCAAAACCTTCGCCGCTTCCTCAGCCAGCGCATACGCCCCAGCCGTCTCGCCATCACCGCGCCACGCCGCATCCGGGCTCCGCAGCCCCTCAGCAATCAGAAGCGCCTGCACGTCCGCCAGCACCCCTTTGCCCGGATCCGTCAGACGCCGCACGGCGTAAAACACGGCAGGCTTGGTCGCCGCCAGCATCGGTTCCGGCACCGGCGAGCACCCCGTCGACCGCAACGGCCCGATCGACCGAAATGCCGCGCACCGCCAACCTGTACGCTCTCGAACCGCTGCTGAATCGCTACGTCCAGTTCCGTTAGCCATCCCATTTCACACGCTCCGGCCCACTGACTTGCGCAACGATGCCCCCAGCCTGGTTCTCAGCCGCCGCCCTGCGCAAAGGAAGATGCGCCTGCCCCCGAACCAGGTCCCGCAGCCACTGCCGCGCAGTAGTGGCCGCCTCGTGCACGGCATCAGGCACGCCAGGCCGACGCGAATGCAGCCGATACACCGCAAGATCCAGCGTAAGCGCCGAAAGCAGCGCCGCAGCCTGCGGCTCATCACCGACATCCACCGGCGTCGCATAGCGACAAGCCAGCCGGCTGTCGATCTCCGCCGTAGCCGCCTGCAGCGCCGCATCGACCGCGCAGCGTTGGCAACCCCGCTCCCGGCATCGTCAGTCAGCTGCACATAAGCCGCCGATCCAAGCCGCTCTTCAAGATCCGCCGCAGTAGCATAGACTCATGATCCCTCCCCCGATAGCAGTCCCAGCCGTGACAAAGCACTCAATCTTCAGAACGCCAACTTACAGGCCGGTGACCGGTGACCGGCGGTCAGTGACACAACAACGCACTCGCTACTCAGCACGCAACACTGTCCTAGGAGACTGTCCGAGTAACAGTTGACAGATATGTTATAATGGGCGGTTCAGGTAAGGAGAGATCCTTTCAGATCGAGGCTCAAGGATGAGTAAGACCTACCGCCCCTGGAATCCGGATCAAAGTTGGCTATTGCCGCCATCGCCGCGAGAGTGGCTGCCGGAAAACGACCTTGTCTTTTTCGTGCTCGACGTGGTCAAGGAACTGGATCTGTCGGCCATTTTCGGCAAGTACGAGCGAGAGCAGCGCGGCTATCCGCCGTACCACCCGCGGATGATGACCACGCTGCTGCTGTACAGTTACACGCAGGGCGTATTCAGTTCGCGACGAATCATGCAGCGGTGTCAGCGAGATGCGGCCTGGCGGGTGATCGTGCAGGAGGATGTGCCGGACTTCCGGACGATCAGCGACTTTCGCAAGCAGCACCTGACAGAACTGGAAGGGCTGTTCGTAGAGGTGCTGCGGCTGTGCCAGCAGGCGGGGCTGGTGAAGCTGGGGCACGTGGCATTGGATGGCACGAAGATCCGGGCGAATGCCTCGCGACACAAGGCGATGAGTTACGGAAGGATGAAAGAGGAGGAGGCCCAGTTGCGCAAGGAGATCCGTCAGTTGCTGTCGCAGGCCAAATCTGCGGATGAGGCGGAAGATCGGGCCTACGGCGTGGATCGTCGCGGGGACGAACTGCCGGAGGCCCTGGCCCGGCGGCAGAGCCGCCTGGCGAAGATCCGGGAGGCGCAGAAGGCGCTGGAAGCACAGGCCAAGGCTGCCGCCGAAGAGGAATGCAAGCGTCAGGAAGAAGAGCCTGACAAGCCAGGCAACAAGCCTAAGGGTGGCCGTCGGAGCAAGCCGGAAAAGGCGGTACCGCCCGCGAAGGCCCAGTACAACTTCACGGATCCGACGACGAAAATCATGAAGGTCAGCAACAAGGGGTTCGACCAGTGCGGCAACGCGCAGGCGGTGGTGGATCGCCAACACCAGATCATCGTGGCGGCGGATGTGACGAACGAGGCGAACGACAAGCAACAGTTCCAGCCGATGGCCCAACAGGCTCGCACGAATGTGGGGCGAGGGCATCGGATTGGGAAGATCTCTTCGGACAGCGGCTACTTCAGTGAGCAGAACGTGCAGTGGGCCGAGCGGAACCATCTGGATGCGTACATCGCCACGGGCCGGCTCAAGCATGGCGAAAGGATGCCAGCCAGTCCGCGAGGTCGGCCGCCGGCGGGGCTGACGACGAAGGAGCGGATGGCCCGCAAGTTGCGAACAAAGCGCGGGCGGGAAACGTATGCCCAGCGGAAATGGATCGTCGAACCGATCTTCGGCTGGATCAAGCGAGGGTTGGGCTTCCGGCAGTTTTTGTTGAACGGCATGGAGCGGATGCGTAGCGAGTGGCGTCTGGTCTGTATGGCCTGCAATCTGAGGAAACTATGGTCAGCCGGGTGAAACGGCGACCGGCAATCGCGTCAGGTGGGGCCGCACCGGCCTGAAACGAGAGTTTTTGCTTCGGCGCCCCCAGCGCCGGCGCAATAGCAACGAGCAAGACCGCCGAGTACCCCCCAAACCGAAAAGAGATGGGGGTTTGGGTGTTTACTCAGACGGTCTCCTAGTCGTTGTCGTGTCACCTTGTCACCTGGTCACCGTGTCACCCCTTCAGCCGTTCACCGGCCGCGATTACGCGAACTGGACCTGCAGCGCATACTGCCAGTACCCGTACGCAAGCCGATACCGCGCCCGCACGCCGTAAAGGAACTTCTCCCGCCGGAAAGCCTCGTCGCTCGTATCCGCCAGGGCGCCGAACTCCACCGGCTCGCGGTCCTGGAAGATGAACGGCCGGACCACCCCGTCCGTCTTCAGCAGATACCACGTGCTGGCGTCGCTCAGCCACGGCAGGCTGATCACCTTCGCTGCCCCCTGCAGCACGTTGCTGGTGCTGGCGATCATCGTCGCGCTGATCGCTTCGAGAGCAGTGAAATACATCGAAGGCGGCACCACGCAATGCAGCCCGCTGACCTGCAGCACCATCGGCTCGCCCTGGTCGTCCTTGAACGTCAGCATCCTGCCGATCGCCTGCTTGACCGCCTCTTTGAACTCCTGAACGGTCGGTGCCGCCGGCGTCGCAACGTCCACGCTCACGCTGTTGTTCTGGGCGCTGCTGTTGCCCGAGACGTGCGCGTTGCTGAAGAACGTCTCGCCGTCGTAGACTGTTGTACCCTGCGGTCGCCCCGTTGATGAGCGAGCTGCGAGATGAGGTAGTCCTTGTGCGTCGCCGCCCGCTGGGCCAGCTCGCCGATACGCGGCCGGATCTGCCCCGTCTGGTCGTCAGCGATCTCATCGCGATCGACCTCGATCGTCGCCTCATACTTGAGGTTCTCGACGCTATAACTTTCGGACCGCAGCCCCTTGGCCAGTCTGCCCGTCCCCCACTCGCGCATCGCCGGCACGGTCCCCAGCCAGCGATAGTTTTCGCTGTCGGACGTACTGACGATGCGTGTCGCCAGGTCCTGGTAATGCGTCGGCGTCGCCCCGAACCGATCGAAAAACTCACTGCGAAGTCCCTTGGTCAAAAGCCCTGTCTGCACTACAGCCATATTGTCCTCCCTTGAATTGATCTGTTAATGAAAAGAGCAACGATCGCGGACACGCTGTTGTTGCTGTTGCCACGCAGTACTCGGTACTGTTTAACAGCCGTTGCTCCTTGTCTCCCCTTCTCCCCTTCTCCGTGTCTGTCGTTGCCGTGACTCAGCACTCAGCACTCAGTCCTCCGTCCTCGTTGTCGTTGTCGTGACTCAGTCCTCAGCACTGTCGTTAGACTGCCAGCGTGTGATAGCTCTTCGATTCGCACGATGACCTGTCCGCTGGTCGGCACGTCGACGCACACCCCCACCAGGCTGTTATCCGTCGCGGTAAGCGTCAACGTGGCGTCATCCGCCGCGTACACGCTCTTGCCGATATCGGCGCGTGCCGCCCCAGCCAGCGGCAGCAGGAAGTCGCCCTGCGTATACACACGGACACACCGCTCGCCAGCCATGCCTTCGCTGTTATCCGCCGCGTCATACGCCAGTCCGGCGCACTTGTCGCCCGCCACCAGTGCGCGGGCGTACTTGCTGCCATCGAGCCCGACGAACCCGCCCTTGAAGACCCGTCCCCCTTCCGCGACGGGATACCGTCGGATCTCCTGATCCACGAAATGATCCACTTCACGATTAGCAGTAAGCGCCATACGTCCACGTCCCCCTTCTGTGTAAAGGAATTAATGTTTCAGTAGCCAGACCCGCAGCCGTTGCTCCGTGTCTCCCCGTCTCCGTGTCTGCAGTTGCCGCTACTCAGCATTCAGTCCTCAGCACTCAGCACTGAATACCGAGTCCCGCCTCAGCCAGGGCCGTATTGACATACGCCTGCTCGCCGGTCAGTCGCTGCAGCAGCATATTGTCCTTGTACTCCCCGCGTGCCGCCGCGATCACAGCCTCCCGCTGCGCCTGGCCGTCACCCGTCGTCGCCTGCCCGTCCGGCACGATCCTTTGCAGCGGCACGAGCACCGGTGCATCAGCCACCCAGCCATCGAAGCCCGTCGGGTCGCGCAGGGCAAACTGTGTCGCCCACTGCTTCTGCGCCTCGCAGACCTTCCCGGCCTGCATTGCGCAAGCCACCCGTTCGACCGCCTCGCGCTGGCGTGTCGACTCGATCAGCGCGCCCAGCCTGCTGCACGCCTGCCGCACCACCTCCTGCTCGCCGGCGTCGTCTCCCAGCGACAGCAACTCCCGCAGTTGCTTCAACTCATCCTGCATACCGACCTCCTTCGTTAGAGCCTTGCTCACCATCTCACCGCTCCCGCAATCGCGGCCTGCCTCTACAGGGCCATCGATCACGGGCCACGGACTACCGTCGTTGCGATTCACGACCGGCTGCATCCCCGCGATAGCAGGCCGGTTCGTCAGCGCCACCGAGTCCAGCGACGTCACTTTCCGGTCATCTCTGCGGACGATCACCACCGGCGAGAGGAAGCGGTATTCCTGCCGCACGATCCGCCTCGCCGCCGCCAGGGTCCACCGCACCTTCCCCCAGATGCCTTCGCCGTCGCGGACCTCCAGCCCCGTAATCCAGCCAGCCGCCGGCGCCAGCCCGCTTGGCGCTGCATATCGTCCGCCGAGGCTCTGGTGTTCGTAATCGATCACCAGGTCCGTCCCATGTTGTCGGAACGCCTCGATCACCGCCGCAGCCGATTCCGCATCGACCACGAAGTCCCCGTTGGTGCTGCGAACCTGTCCCCAGGGCACCAGCATCAGTTCCGCCGGCAGGTCTAGGTGCCTCCGCCGCGCTGCCCGCGATAGACACAGTCCTGCTAGCCACTCGAATCAGCGGCTCCTGCCCATCTCCACTCATAGCGATTGCCATAGTCCCCCCTATACCCTGTAGTTCGTGGTCATTGGTTGTTGTATCTAGTGGTAAAACCCGGTCTCTGCCTGCGATGTCCCTATTGGTGCCCATACTGTTAGCCGTTGCTCCATGTCTCCTCTTGTCCGTGTCTGCCGTTGTCGTCGTCGCGACTCAGTCCTCAGTCCTCAGCACTCAGTCCTTCTGTTTTCCCGGGATCGCTCCTTCGCCCGCTTCGATCATCGGCACGCCGATGCGCCTCGTGTGCCCACCGCGCCGGCACTTGCAGACCGAGTCTGATTGACCGCCACCGTCAGCACGTTAGCCAGCGTCTCGACCTGGCGTGGCGCCTCGATCGACCGCCGGAAGAACGGTACCGGCGCCGCTGGCCCGAACTTCAGTTCCACGAGAGGCCGCAGCAGATCGCGTCGGATCGTTCGCCCTTCCTTGCGGATGTCATCGTCTCGCAGGTCATGTCGAACCTGGTCATGAATCGACGCCGTGGCAAACGTCCCCGTGCTGCCCGCCGTGTCGACCGTCAGCGTCTCGCCCAGCCAGGCCTTGCTGATCTCGCGGTTAAAGAAATTGCACAGGCTTTCGTACGGTGTGCCGCCCGCCGACTTGACGGACTCTTTGATCTCCAGTTCCACCGCTTTGCTGAAAATCCCGACCGCGTCCGCCCCGAGGTTCTTGAGCATCTCGAGCAGTTCGCGTTTCTCCTGCGGCGTCGCCTGCGGCTCGTACCGTGCGATCCGTACCGGCATCCCGAAGATCTCGCTGAAGATCAGCCAGTCTTTCAGGGAATAGTGCTTGCCAAGGAATGCCATCGCGCTGACCCGCATGGGCCCACCGCGCGCCGGGTGCCCCGACATCGCATGCGGCATGTGCACGATGAACTTGTTGGCCGGCAGCGCCATCCCCTCCGCCATGGCGCTGTCGCCCAGGATCCGCAGTTGTCCCCGCCCGTCGGCAGCCAGCCGCGAGAACGGCACCGGCACGATCCTGTCGCCAGATCGTGCCCGCCAGCCGCGAAATTCCCACACCATTTCCGCGATCGCCACACTGCGTCCGTGTGCCAGCGACAGGTGCTGAAGCACCTCATCGAAGTCTTGCAGTCCGATCAGCACCTCTCGGCAGTAGTGCGCCGCCTCGTTCGCTGCGCTTCGATCCAGCCCGTCAACGACGTCTGCCGCCGACATCACCTGCCACGACAAGCCCGTCACCGCCAGCCGCCGCGTGCAAGCCACGCTGTGCAGATGCGCGTCTTTCTCTTCCATTTGTTCGTAGAGATCCATGGCCGCCTGCAGGTCTCCTGCGTCGGCTGCCCGCAGGATGGAAACGAGTCGCCCCGGCGTAAGCCCATCCGCCGGATAGTCCCGCCAGGCGTCCCGTTCTGTCGTATGCACGATCTGTCCGACCCGAGGCACACGAACCTCGCCGCTTTTGCGTCCCAGCACCAGCCGAATCCGCTCCGCAATACTCACGTCCGCCCCCTTACGTTCCGTAGTGTGCCGATATAATTCATGTACCTTGTCAGCCAGGTTGCAACCAGAAGCTGTTGTTGTGGTTCTAAGAACGAGTAACGAATAACCAATAACGGGTTGTCACCACGCCCCTCGTCGCGCCCATCGCAGTGTCCCCGCCCCGCTGTATTCCACGGGTCCTGCCGGCCCGTCCTGCACGGCATGGGCCCCCAGCGCCGCGGCCCAGAAGCGGTCCGCGTGTCCAGCCTGGCCGTGTGCCGCATCGAGCCGCAGTCCGCCATTGGCATTGGTACTGCGTCGCACGCTGTGCCAATCGTTGCGGATAGAGTCGTCTCCCGCCGGGATCCGCAGCCGTCCTTCTTCCGCCAGCCGTCGAAGCTGCGACGCCATCTGCGCCTTAAGTCCCGCCGTGAACACAACAGGCTCGACGCGTCCGCTGCCGAACCGTTCCTGCGCCCATTCCGCCATAGGCCATCCCATGCCGGTAGCATCGATACAGCACCGCCGCACGCACCGCAGCCGCATCACCCGATCGAGCACCTCTTGTTGTTGAGAGAAGGGCGCTCCCGCCAACTCGATGACCCCCAGGCACCGCAGGGTCCACGCCGCCTGCCAGCCGCCAGCCACAGGCGCAGTCGGTTGTCCCCGCATCTCACTGACCGCCCCCGCATTGCAGCTGTTTGCCGATTACCATGCGCAGCCCGCTGTCTTGTCTCTCCCCTGCCTTCTGTCTTCTGTCTCCTGTCTCCTGCCTTCTATCTCCTGTCTCCTGTCTTCTGTCTTCTGTCTTCCGTCCCCTCTTCTCCCCCCACAGCCAGATCACGGTCAGATCGCGCTTTCGAGCCACATCCACCCCGACGTACACATCGCCGCGTGACGCCGCCAGCCCGGCCCAGTCCGCGTCCTTATCGACCCCGTCGTCTTCGCAGGCCGCGATCAGGCTGTAGGGCAGGAACGCCAGGGATTCGTCCAGGAAGTCGCACAGGAACTCCTGCCGGAACAGCTCCTCGTCGCCCATCGCCCGCCGCAGCGCCTCCATGTCGATATCCAGCCCCTGCTCAATCGCCTCCGGCAGCGTCACGGTCTTATGTGCGAACGATTCGTTCTGCGCCAGCTGGTAAAACAGATTGCTCTTGCCCTTGGGGGTACTGGCGATGTCCAGTTCGCCGTCGCTGCGCAGGATCGTCGGAAAGATCGCCGCCCAGATCGCCCGGTCGTCGGCGTGCATCGCGAATTCGTCCAGCACGACGTCGCCCGTATAGCCCCGGATCGTCTCAGGCCGGGCCGGCAGCGCGATCACCCGCCCCCCGTTCGGCAGCCGGACCTCGCCAGCGCCGCCATGCTCAGCCTCATCCGTCTTGGCGAAATCCGCCGCAATCCGCATCACCTGGCAATGTTGCCTTACCTTCATCAGCAGCTCGCGGCTCTGCCGCATCCCCGCCGACAGCAGCAGCTGCGTCCTGCCGCCGCTGAATCCCCCGCAGCACCCGCCGCAGCGACAAGACTGAAACTCTTACCGGTCTGCCGCGCCCAGCACGACCACGTAAACCGCCCCGGGTACTCGACCAACTCTCGCTGATACGGCAAAAGCGGCACGCAAGGCCGTGCGACCGCCAGCGTTTCAACAGGATCAGTCATCACTGCCGGACATGATCCAGCCGCCCCAGCCTACCCCACTCGCCGTCGCCAGAATGTTTTCTATTTTCTGTATCCAAGAAGCCACCTTCCGCGCATGCCGCCAAGCCGTGCGATTGCTGACCACTCACAACCATCCACCCTCTAATAGGTTGCAGGCGCTCTCCCTTTCTCGCCCGGTCCGCTGCGGTCCGCCCCTTGCCGCCCTCACGGCGGCGTACTACCATGTGCCGCATAATCCAGTATGGGAGAAACAGTTATGGCACGCGACCACGTCGTCGGGATCGATCTGGGCGGCACAAACATAAAATTCGGGCTGATGAATACTTCGGGCCAAATCGTCTGCAAACTCAGCATTCCCACGGAAGGTCAGGGCGGTCCTGACCATGTCATCCAGCGGATGTGTGACGGCACCCTTGAAGTGATCAGCAAGGCCGGCCTGGCCAAGGATCGCGTTCTGGCTGTCGGCATCGGTGCCCCGGGCGCCATGAGCCACAAACTCGGCATGATCATCGCCCCGCCGAACCTGCCCGGCTGGAGCAACGTTCCCCTGCGCGACAGAATCGCCGCCGGAACCGGCATCCCCGCCAACCTCGAAAACGACGCCAACGCCGCTGCTTACGGCGAATTCTGGGCCGGCGGCGGCCGGGGCACGCAGGACATGGTCCTGTTTACCCTCGGCACCGGCATCGGCGGCGGCATCATCATCGAAGGCAAACTCCTCCGCGGCTACTTCGACAACGGCGCCGAACTCGGCCACATGATCGTCGTGCCGAACGGCCGGCTCTGTGGCTGCGGTCAGCATGGCTGCGTCGAGGCCTACGCGTCGGCGCACTTTACGGCTGTCCGGGCGGTCGAAGCCGTCAAGGCCGGGGAGAAGTCCGTTCTCAAGGAGCGGCTCGATAAGGGGCTGCCGGTGGAGACCCCGCATGTCGTCGAGGCCGCCAAAGCCGGCGATGCGCTGGCCGTTTCGCATCTGGGACGAGTAGCTGCCGGCTGCTCGCGACCGCGTGCGTCAATCTCCAGCACTTCGCCAATCCGCAGAAGATCCTGCTGGGCGGCGGCATGATCGGCGCCGGCGATTACCTTCTCGAGCCGATCCGCAGGTATTTCCTGGAAATGACCTGGAAAGCCGCCAAGGATTACCCGGATATCGAATTCGCCACGCTCGGCAACGACGCCGGCTTCATCGGCGCCGCCGGCCTGGCCCTGACGGAACAGATCGCAAAGGACGCATAACCTCATAGTGAGAGTAACGACAACGACAACAGCAACGACAACACACCGCAAAGGGCACTGAAGGCGCATAACGTAAACAACTACAACAACGACAGCATAAACCACAAAAGGCGCATAAGCGCATAAAAAGCAACAACAACGACGTAAAGGACACGCATCGAGACGATGACTGGGCAGTGGGAGGTTGTACCCGTGGGCGAAGATGTCTTGCAGATCTGCAACATTGTTCGGCAGACGGCGTACAAACTGCACTCCTATCTGCGCGGCGGTCACCTTGAGAAGGTTTACGAGAACGGCCTGGCACACCGACTGACCAGGTACGGGCTGAAGGTCGTCGCGCAACATCCGTTGACGGTGCGCGATCAGGACGGCACGGTACTGGGCCAGTACTGTGCGGACCTGTTTGTCGAAAATGTCTTGATCGTGGAGGTCGAAGGCATGCAAAAGCCTGGCTCCCGAGCACATTGGGCAGCTCTTCGGCTATCTGCGAGCCTGCGATATCGAGCATGGCCTGCTCATCAACTTCGGGCCTGCCAGGATTGAGTTCAAGAAGTACATCCTGTCAAAGTCCGACCTGCTGGAGGATCCAGAGGGCGAATAACTCGCGAGCAAAGTCGTAACAGTAGTTTATTTGCCTTATGCGCCTTTTGTGGTTATGCCGCCGTTGCTGTAGTAGTAGTTGTTGTTGGCTATGCGCCTTATGTGCCCTTTGTGGTTACCATTGCAGTTGCAGTGGCAGTTGTTGTTGACATTATGCGCCTTATGCGCCTTTTGTGGTTACTATCGTCGTTGCTGTTGTCCTTGCCGTTGATAAAAGCCTATTATGTGTCTTCTGTGGTCACTGTTGATACCAGGGTGATGCCATGAGCAAACAGTCCGAACAGGGTTCCCCGTCCGCCAGGCCTCTGGCCAAGTCCGTCGCCGCCTACCAGGCGGCCCTCAAGGTCATCCCCGGCGGTGTCAACAGCCCCGTCCGCGCCTTCAAGGCCGTCGGCGGCGATCCCGTTTTCATCGCCAAGGGCAAAGGCGCTATCGTTACCGACGTCGATGACAACGAGTACATCGATTACGGCGGTTCCTGGGGACCGCTGATCCTCGGCCACGCCGAAGACCGCCAGGTCGCAGCCGTCACCAAGGCCCTTCAGCGTGGTTCCTCCTTCGGCGCCCCGACGCTTGGCGAGACGCGGCTGGCGGAACTGGTCGCGGCTGCCTTCGATTCCATCGACCTGCTGCGCCTGACCAGCAGCGGCACCGAAGCGACGATGAGCGCCATCCGCCTGGCGCGTGCTGCGGCGGGGCGTGACACGATTATAAAATGCGCCGGCTGCTATCACGGCCACGTCGACAGCCTTCTCGTCCAGGCCGGCAGCGGCCTGACGACCTTCGCCGTGCCGAGTTCGCCCGGCGTGCCGGCGGCGCTGACCAGCAAGACGCTCATCGCCCCCTACAACGACCTGGCAGCGATGAAGGCCCTTTTCGCCGACCACACCGGCGAAATCGCCGCGGTTATCATCGAGCCGATCGCCGGCAACATGGGCCTCGTGCCGCCGGCGGAAGGGTATCTGGCCGGATTGCGCAAGCTCTGTAACGAGCACGATGCGATCCTCATATTTGATGAAGTAATCAGCGGCTTCCGCGTCGCCCTCGGCGGTGCCCAGCAGCTTTACGGCATCAAGCCGGATCTGACCTGCCTGGGCAAGATCATCGGCGGCGGTCTGCCGATCGGTGCCTACGGCGGCCGGAAGGCCTTGATGGAGATGCTATCACCTGTCGGTCCCGTCTATCAGGCCGGCACACTGAGCGGCAATCCGCTGGCTGTCGCCTCCGGCATTGCCACCATCGAGGCCCTCGCCGAGCCCAACGTCTACCTGGACCTGGAAAGCAAGGCCGCTACCCTCCAGGCCGGCCTGGCCGACGCCGCCGATGCCGCCCAGGTGCCGGTGACGATCAACCGCGTCGGCAGCGCCATGACGGTCTTCTTCACGGATGCCCCTGTGACCGACTACAACTCTGCCCTGAAGGCCGACACGGCTGCCTACGGCCGCTTCTTCCACGCGATGCTGGCTGAAGGTGTCTACCTACCGCCAGCGCAGTTCGAGTGTTTCTTTGTCAGTCTGGCGCACACGGATGAGCAGATCGAGCAGACCATCCGGGCGGCCCAGAAGGCCTTCCGTGGGGTCAGGGGTTGAGAGTGTCCGCATCTTCGCCGTCTGTCTTTGGCCGGATGTGAAACAAAGCGGCAGGAGTCGCAAGATCTCCGCAGCCTCCGATGATTACACAGCGTTGGTGAACGCTGCCGACGATTAGGGCCTTCAGAAACTAATTGACAGTGCCTTGGCTATACTGAGGCCCCATTTGACGCCTAAGTGGATACGGGGAATTCCTGGTCAGTTGTCAGTTGCTGCGGACTGGAGTATGCTGCATTGCTGGCAACAAGCGCGGAGGTCGATCATGAGAAACCGCATACTGGTAACCGACCCGGCGGATGCAACTCTCCGTGCTTGGGAATGCGATCGGCACAAACATGCCGCCTACAAGGTTGCTCGTGATTTACTGCGTAGAACAAGACAAGACCCAGATTTCGGAATATGTATCCGCGACATATCCGTGGTAACACCGGACATGCGACCCGAAGTTGCCAGCATCTGTCGCCGGCTAACGGATTCCATCAGTGCGCTTGGACTTGGCGATCATGTGCGCGTTGCTTTTGCCTATCTGTCAAAGGGGCAACCATCGCCGATGGTCATAGTCGTTTATTATCCACCAGACCCTCTGGATGATCGCCCCAAGGTTGTTCACATAGACTTGGTGTGCCCCTAGATGTCCTTCAATCAATCAAGGCTGTCCAAATCCAGTTCGTGGAACTTATCTGCGCGAGCATGTTCAATGCTGTGCTTCAAAGAGTTACGAAACTCTGGATCCTCCAATACGGTCGCAAGATCTGCTAAAGACTCCTTAGGCCAAACGCAGAAAGTTTTGCCACTGGGAAGAGACACTTCCGCAGCCCCAGAAACAGACTCGAAAAAAGCCACTGCGTCCACGTTGTCCGGCACAATCATAGTGGTCATAACTCATCCTCCTATGGCGAGAAAAGCCTACGCCCCCCACTCCTCACACCCGCCTCTACTTATATTAGCGTAAAGAGTAAACCTTTTTCCAAGATAAATTCCACGAATAAGTTAATGACTAGCTATTACGGTAGGCTTTTCAATGATACGCAGATAATAGGCCTGTTGTTTTGGCCTAAAGGCTTGTGGTTGTGACAGATAGAGACCAAGAGATATTCAGTCTAGCACGCCTCATACTGACTAAAACGCTCTCTCATGCGCTTTCGGATGCAGAGCGTGAAGACATTGCAGAAGCCGCAATAGAGAAGCTCATCATCCGTTATCCGGACGCAGATACTACTGCAAGAAAGAAACTTTGCCACTTGTTTGTTATTCGCACGGCGCTTGACCATCTTCGCAAGAGGAAGAGAGATAGACAAGCACTCGCCGAATATGCTTCAAGGATGGCCGTACATCACACGGAAGACGCAGCGTCAGTTGCTGCAAAACAAGAGGTTAAGTCTCTATTGATGCGGGCCTTGGTGGATGAACTGGAGCCTACTGAGGCAGTGATCATCTACGCTCGCTTCCACTGCAATAAGAAACTTGCGGAGATTTCCGAAGATCTAGATATGCCGATTAGCACCGTTCATGCGCACCTAGGCAAAGCTCTTGTAAAGCTGCAGAGAAAGCTCATGACATACGAAGGGCTTCTAGATTAGGAGTGCGCCTGCACCTGGTCCCGCTGATTGCCGTGACCTGCCCCCCAGTTCATGTGCCAGCCGTTATGAGAGTCCGACCGGTATACTCAGAATCCCGGCTGTTGTCGCGGCTGTTGTCCAGTAGGAAGCCGGTTCGGGGGACAGTGCATATATTTTCCGCAAGATACAACCAAGTGCGAAAGCTGGGCCTCTTGCGAGGAGCGGGAACTCCTTGTGGTGTACCGAACGAGCTTGACGCGACGTTCCCAACCATGGCATGGCTGCTTCTTGAGCGGTCCCACAAGCCGATTCCTAACACCAATTCCTCCGGAAGGCTTGACTGCACGCATATTGCGTGCGATTATATGCTATATGCGTGCAAAACATCCTATTGAGGCGCTCTTTCCGGCCATCCGGAGGGCCATCCTGGCCACCTTGCTCGTTCATCCAGAACGGGAGTGGTACTTCCGCGACCTTGCCAAGTACCTTGGCGTCCAACCTTCCAGCCTGACACGTGAACTGCGAAACCTGACGGATGCGGGAATCCTGCGCCGTCGCGAGGATGGCAATCGCGTCTACTACCAGGCGGACCCCGCTTGCCCCTTCCTTCCGGAGCTGCGAGGCTTCCTCCTTAAGACAGCCGGTCTGGTGGACGTACTTCGCGAACTCCTTCTGCCTTTCCAGGACCACATCACTTGTGCCTTCGTGTATGGCTCCATTGCACGAGCCGAAGAACGCTCCGCAAGCGATATCGACTTGATGATCATCGGCAATGCCGACCGTTTTGATCTGGCCAAGCCTGTTCGAGCGGCGGAGGAACGGCTGGCCCGTCCCGCAAACCTCACGCTGTACAAGCCCGACGAATTCGCTATAAAGGCAAAGGACAATCACTTCCTCCGTGCTGTCCTGGACAAAGAGAAACTGTTCGTAATAGGCAATGAGCATGACCTGGACGCAGCTCGAACAAAGAGGGTGGGTCACACGTGAACCGACGACGAGATCGGAAATCGCTGATCTTCGGGTTCTCGCGGAGCGAAACCTCCAGGATGCCTCTTTGTCGGGCCTGTCTGCTGACGGCAGGTTCAGCATGGCTTACAACGCCGCAAGAGTTCTCGCCACGATGGCCATTCGTGCCAGCGGGTGTCGCGTAAAGGAGTCGGCCGGGGGACACTACATTACCTTTCTGGCTTTGCCGGCTGCCATGGGGGCGGCCTTCGACGTTTTGGCCACCTACTTCGATAGTTGTCGCCGGTCCCGGAATCAGCTCAGTTACGACGCCGCGAACGTTGTCAGTGCCAGCGACGCGACCCAACTCCTCACCAAGGCAAGCCAATTTCGCATTGATATCGAAAACTGGCTGAAGAGGAATCATCCCGCCCTCATTTGATCTGGCGTCTCTGCCAGTTCTGGATCATGTCAGAATGCGCCAGGCTTCTTGTCGAAGATGGCAGATGCTCAGCCGAAGAAGGGCAGTTAGCTGAGTGGAGAACGTGGCACTGCCCGCGGCTGAACGGCCATGGCCCTGCTATGTAGAAGGCTGTCAAGAGCGTCACTGTCGCCAGGATCAGGCCAACACCGATTCCGTGCAACCTGCTATTCGGTCGTCCACCTATGCTAGCCGGCGGAGATCATTATACGAGTACGCCAGGGACCGAGCATTCTGCAACTCGGGTTTTGCTCCCAAGGGCCAAGCGGTCGGGTCCCTCAGAATCGGCAACGGATCGTGCGTGCCCGTCCAGTCATCTCAGGCCGCCAGGGCCTTGTGCCACATCGTGATGCCCAGATCACACATCAGCGCCACGATGCCTTTCTTCTTGTGCTTGGGATTCTTTTGGGCGATTCGATCATACTTGGCCCGCGACTGCTCATCCGTCCGTACCCGCACCCAGACCGCCTGGCACAACGCCATCCGCACGCGGGCCGGCCCTTCCCGGGTGATGTGCCCCTTGCGGTCGTCCGCTTCCCCGCTCTCCAGGCTCTTGGGCGTTAGCCCCAGGAACGAGCCCACCTGGTAGCGGTTGGCAAAACGACGCAGGTCGCCCATCTCGCTCAGGAACACCATCGCCGTCAGGATGCCCACTCCCTTGAGGCCTTCGACCAAGGTCGCCACCCGTCGGGCGTAGCGATCGGTTCGACTCAACGCCTCCACCTGCCTGGACACCACGGCGATCTCGGTATCCAACGATTCCAACTGCCGTAGCAGGCTCGCCAGGGCCAGGCCGGCTCCCGAGGGCAGCCCGCTTTTGGCCTGATGGTCCAACCAGAGTCGGTAATCACCCGTCCAGGTCTTCATCGGGGAGCGGGCCGCATTGTTGCGTTTGAGCAG
Source organism: uncultured Planctomycetota bacterium (assembly GCA_963787325.1). Lineage (GTDB taxonomy): Bacteria > Planctomycetota > Phycisphaerae > UBA1845 > JANYLN01 > CAWBCK01. Next base: position 703,034 of record CAWBCK010000005.1, on the reverse strand, counting down.
GCAACGGATCTGGATCTTGCAGCGAGTCCGTTTGGCGGCCAGTCCCAGCCGCATGCGGACCACCTCCCGATCGTCCCGCGTCTGGCGGTCGGGGATCCAGACGTCCGGCAAGGAATTGCCTGCCAGCAGCCAGGCCCGCAGCAGGCCCAGAATCCGTTCGGCGTCGCGTTCGTCGGTCTTGCGATGGACCTGCTTGACCGACCGTTCGATGAGGGTCGGGGCCAGTACGTGGCATTCGATCCCGGCGGCCTGCAGTTCATCATAGAGGCAAAAGCCCAACCCCGAGGCCTCATACGCAAAGATCATGCGAGGGCTTCCAGCTGCGGCCGCCCGCCGCTTGAGGTCGGCGATCATGGCGACCCGGCCCGCCGGATCGTTGGACCAACTCTGCTTGACGGATGGTTCACGTCCCACCGCAATCTTGAGCAGCATGTTACGGTCGTGCAAATCGCATCCGATCAGGATACACTTTTCCATGGCCAGCCTCCTGTAAGGGAAAAGGGAAACCGCACGCTTCCAACCATTGTGCGTTTGCCTTATCCTGGCAGGGACTGGCCTCTTTTTCTACATGGTATCTGCAACAGCGCACGGCCATGCGGCCGGCGTGAGGCTCCTATGAGCGAGGCTACGAGATGTATGAGGCTCACGCGACGACAACTCGTTTACGTGGCACCGTACCGTACGGCTCGCTGATGCCATGCTGCCTGTCCGACCGGGTGGCCGATAAGGGTGAGACAATTTGTCTAACGACCCATTGACTTCTGGTCGCGGAGTAGACAAAATGTCCATGTGAGAGTGATCAGCCTGAAACCGCTGCGGGAGTTCTGGGAGCGTCACAGCGACGCCGAGGACCCATTGCGGTTCTGGTACAAGACGGCCACGAACGCTGCCTGGTCCAGTCTTCGGGACGTTCGCCAGACCTATCCGCATGCCGATGGCGTGAGGGCTTCGGCCGGCGACACATTGACTGTGTTCAACATCGCCGGCAATAAGTACCGCCTGGTCGCGCGCATTCGATACGACTACCAGTTGATCAACGTGCGGGCCGTGCTGACGCACCAGGAATACGACGAAGGTAGATGGAAGGATTAGCGATGCCTACAACCAGGAACGCCAACGAGAAACTGCCCGGCCGTTTTGAGGATCTGATCCATCTGATGCCCCCTCAGGCTCTCATGGACGATGTTCATTACGGGAATGCGGTTGAGATGATCGATCGCCTTATGGCTTCAGGCAAGCTGACCAAGGGGCAGGAGTTGTACATGGAGACTCTCGTACAACTCGTCCAGGCCTACGAGGCTGGCCACCACAGCATCGATACGACCGGTCTTCGCGGGATCGACATGCTGCGTCAGTTGCTGGCCGAGAATCACATGAACGCCTCCGACTTGGCGCGTCTTCTGGGCGTTCATGCCAGTATGGGCTCTAAGATCCTCAAAGGCGATCGCTCGCTGACGGTGGAGCACCTGCGCAAGCTCGCCGACCGGTTCCGGGTGCGTCCGGAGTTGTTCATGGCCTGAAGGGGAGTGACACCCGGGGCTGGGGCCTCGGGATTTCATGTGTAACGCCGAAACCATGCGTCGTGCCGCTTGAACTGCAATCCGCGTCCGTCCGCCGTTCGCACCCCTTGCCAAATCGCACGAAACCCTGTCTGATATAAGGCGGTTACGAACAGGAGTTTCCCCAGCATTCAGGAGCATCTGTTATGCCTGCGACTCCGACTGCAGATCCGTCCATCATTACCGAGTCCGTCCAGACCGCCAGCATGCGCGCCATGGGGTTGCTCGCCTCCGGCCGGACCTGGCTGATCCTTTTGATCACGATCGCCGTATTACTCCAGATAGGCCTGTTCGCAGCCGCCAACTGGGGCGACGTGCTGCACAAACGTTCGGTCGTGCAGGCCGAAGCCAACGCCCTAGCGGCTCAGGCAGATGCGGATGCGCCACCGGCCGAACCGGCCGCGAGCCAGCCGGCCGGCAACGTCCTGCAGACGTTCTGGCCGGCCGAGAAGTGGCAGCGGGCGATGGAAATCGCCCTGCCGATCGCCGGGCTGGCGACGGTGCTGTCGGTGCTGGTCCTGGTGGTGGTGACCATCGTCGGCATCCAGGTGAACCTGGTGGGCCGGCTGCCGGGTATCCCGGCGGCGATCAGCGCGTTCTACTGGTCGCTGCTGACGGCGGTGCTGGTGATGCCCTGGGGTCGGCTGCTCGGCGGCGTGTTCCTCGAGAAGCTGCCGTGGATGTTCTGCTCGTACAAGGACATCGACGCGGCCGTGACGGCGATGAGCAACCCGGCGACGGCGCCGGGGGTGATCTGGTGGCGGTTTCTGGCCTGGCCGGCGTTTGCACTGGTGGCCGCCTGGATCTGCGGCGCCCGCTTCGGCAATGCCTACTGGCAGGTCGTCAGCCTGGCGGAGATGCAGGCCAAGGCCGAACCGAAGCCTTGATGCTGTGGAAGAACGCAAAACCTGAGCAACCGTATATGTATGACCCAAACGAGCCCGAAGCGTAAGCGAGGGTATAGCCGTTACCGAATGAGTGGAAGCCCCAAGCAGGCAGTGAATAACCGTCGCCGCCGAAAACCTACTGGCCGCTGATCACTGACCACTGGCCACCAACAGGAGTCCCCCGTGTCCGATCGTAAGTTCGACTGGTTTCGCATCGTACTGCTGTTCCTGGCCGTCCTGGGCCTGATGCTCTCGGTGGCGCTGATCCGCGAGATGCCGGCCACAAACTGCCCAACGCACTGTCCTGGGTCTGTGGCGGTCAAACCGACTGTACCACCGCCCTGCACAGCCAGTATTCAACGTTTGCTCTATTCCAGCCGCGCCCGATTCCCACCGCGACGCTCGGTATGGCCTATTTCACGTTTCTTGGCATATGGCTGCTGCTGGTCGGCCGGCTGCCCGGCACGCTGCACCGCGCCTGGTTGATTCCGTCGATATTCGGCCTTCTGGGCCTGCTTGTCTCCGGGTTTTTCATCTACCTGATGGGCAAGGTGATTCATTCGTGGTGCGGACTGTGTCTGCTGACCCACATGGTCAACCTGCCGCTGGTGATGGGCATCTGGATCCTCTGGCTGCAAGGCGGCAGTACGCCGCAAACCGTGTCCGCTGGCGACACTCAAGCCACCGGCTCTACGGCCAGTCAGCTCTGGAAGATCCCCGTCATGGCCCTGGTGATCGGCCTGGCGGTCAACCTCGCCCAGATCCGCGATGCCCAGACGACCGACGCGGTCCGCACCCTCGAGGCCGAATCGAACCTGCTCGACCAGGTGACCTATATGAATGCCAGGAAGGTGAATATCCCCATCGATGCGGAGGACCCCGTCCTGGGCCCGGCCAATGCCCCGCATACCGTCGTGCTCTTCAGCGACCTTCAGTGCCCGAGCTGCGCCCGCTTCGCCCCGATCATCGAAACCGTGCAGAGGGAACTGGCCATCGACCGCGCTGCCCGCGTGGGCAAGGTGCCCGCTTCTGGTCACGATCTCGATTACGCCCCCTTCCGCATCGTCTTCAAGCATTTCCCGCTCAATCGCACCTGCAACAAGTACTGGCACCCGATCATCAAGATGGCGGATCACAAGTACGCCTGTCAGGCTGCCCTCGCCGCCGAGGCCGCCCGCCGGCTCGGCGGCAACGCCGCCTTCTGGAAGATGCACGATCTGCTCTACAGAAACCGCGACAGGCTTGCCAGCGAGCCATACAAAGCCCTGGCCGAGCAGATTGGCCTCAACGGCGACGAGTTCCAGAAGCTCTTTGACGACCCGGCCACCATGCAGCGCATCCAGCGGGACGCAAAGGAAGGCGGCCAGCTCGGCGTCAGCAGCACGCCGACGATCTATCTGGACGGCCGGCGCGTCGAACGTCTTACCAAGAGCGATTTGATGCCGCCGATGCAGAAGACGGTCGAGATGTGGGCCCGGCTCCTGCAATACGCAAGCCTGCTCAATGCCAAGACGCCTGCCACCCAGCCGTCCACACTCGCCCAGCGCAATCACCACGCTGCGCCGCATCCCCACGCCGCTGCAACTCAGTCCGTGGCTGCCCCGCGATAACACAAGTGTGTGCGCACAGCCTCGTATTGTAGAGCAACACAAACCAACCGGCCGCATTCAGCCTGCCCGCTTGCGGGCAGCATTCATTCAATCCTTCCGACGGCGCTAAGGCATGCGAATCAACGCCCACGCGTCAGCTGCCTGCAGTGCTACAAATCAGGAACAACCCAGATACAAATCAGACCACACGGAGGTCCTTCAACGGCCGGGTTTCCCAAGAATCGCAGGGGTGACAGAAACCGGCAGAAATATGGCACTGTCAAGTGTCAAATAGTGGCACGCCTCTTGACACATCTGTTCTGCATATCATAAAGTCGCGATCGTCTTACCAAGACTACATGTTGCTGTAGTCAGCAGGTCCAGTTGTCGAGTCGTTAGCCGTTGCGTGTTGTTGTTGAACCGGGCGCGGTTATCACAGCCGTCAGAAGCAGGAAAGCCGAGTACCGTGCTGCGGCACGGGTCGCGCGACAAGGCCGAGTGTGGGCCTTGCTCCTGCCGTCGTGGTTCTACCAGTGAGTACAACACAGGCAGTGTCAAGACCCGGTACACCCCGGGTGCCGCTGGTGACTTGCTTGCCAGTGTGCGGTGCTGAGTCGCTTGTAGTTGTTTCTGTACAGGATGATTGGCGGATGCATTGAACTCCTGCTGGCAGGGGACGTGGACGTTCTGCGCCATCGCCAAATGATCCGACAAGCCGCAACCGGTCCTTCGATGGACGGGAACCTTGTAACCATCCGCGCTGGAGGTGCGCAATGCGTAGGCTGCGTCGTGCTGTTAGCAGCAAGGAATGGCTGATTGCCTTGCTGTTCGTGATGCTGGTTGGCAGGTGGCTTGGCTGGCGATGTTGTCTTCAGCAAGCCGCAGCGCAGCTGGCGCCAGAGCAGGACCTGTCCGCAATAGATGTTGCCCAGCCGCCGACTGACGCGTCAACGGACAGGCTTGTGACTGTGGATGAAACCGATTCACTCGAAGTCCGGGTCGCACAAGCCGTAGATCTCCGCTGCCAGCTCGACCTCCTCAGCAGGCGGTCGGAGATTCTCGACGACGTCGACCGTCTTCGCCAGGCCCTTGCGCCGCTCTATGAGCAGCCGACCGAACCCCAGGATATGCAAGCAAGGCACCAGTGGCGTCGGGGACTCGCGACGCTGGTTGATGCCGAGATCATAGCCGGGGATGCAGGCGATACGGATGCTGAACCGCGAGCCCTCGCCTTGATGCAGCGTTGCTGTCCGGCGGATGCCTGGTCCTGCTATTTTCAGATCCCGGAAAAGGCTATGCGGGTGGCCCGTACCGTGCAGTCTTCGCCGGAGCCCCTCGATGATCATGCCCGCGTCGCATTGCTCACTGCGGCGGGATTTCTCTATGTTAAGAGCGACGATCGTTTGCACGGCGACGCCCTGCTGCGCAAGGCAGTCGAGGCATATGGGCGGCTGCTGGAAGACTACGACGCCTGGGAAGGCGAGCCACGAAAGACCATTACCCCCCGAGGCAGGCTCAAGGACGTTCGGACGGAATTCTACACCTACAGAAACCGTATGAACCGGCTGGCGATGTACTGTGCCGACTACTGGGGCCGGTGTGCTGTCGAAGGTAAGGTCGCTCTGTCCGATGCCGTTGCTGCCTGCGACAACCGCCTCTTCCGTGCGGTTGTTCGTGTGCGTGCCGATCGCGATACTAACCCGATCCGCATCCTGCACGACGAGCATATCCGGCTGATGGACTACATCACTGTGGCCGACTGGTTTCCCTCCCGTACGTACGATCCCCAGGCGGATTGGGAACTGGACAGGGTCAGACTGATCGAACGGGTCGGCTTGCAGGAGGTGGCTGCCATGAAGGCCGTCGCCGCCGCGCGGGAACTGGTTCGGCAGGAACGCTACGACGAGGCCGCCGATGCCCTGGCGACGCGGCTTCAGACCGAGCCCGACCTGGCGGAAACCGGCATTACTCTCCGCTGCGAGACCGCCGACGCGCTCATGCGAGCAAAACGCTACGCCGATGCCTTGCCGGTTCTCCAGAGCGCATTGGATGTGATGCAGCACGGCGACGCTTATCTCGGCCGGCAAGCAGACCGTCTCAAAGGTCGTATCCTCTTCTATCAGGCGATCAGCGCCGCCTATGCGGACAATCTTAGCGGCGCCATCCATATGGCCGAACAGATGGTCGACGACGAGACGATCACCCTCAGCGTCCGGCTCAGCATGCTGCGGCGGCTGTCCCAGTTTTATGTCTATTCCGGTGACCCCGAGGCGGCCCGTGCAACGTTCACGCGTCTGGTGGATTTCCCGGCGGCGGACGAGCAGATCCGGCAGATGCGCGACGCCTTCGCCGTCGGTGCGCGGTCCTTTCTCGAAAGACAGGAAGTCCTGCCCGGACCGGCAGGCTCTGGTTCCACGTCGGCCACCGCAAGTACCCAACCTGCCCTCGCCGGCAGTGGCTATTGACAGGCAAGGAGTCTACCTCATGACGCGCACGAATCCTGTAAAGATGATCCTGTCGGTGGCAATCCTGACGCTGCTGCAAGGCCTCGTACGTCCATCCGCCAAGGCTATTGATGCCTGTTGGGAGGACACCGAATCGATCGCGGTCGGCGTCAACTGCCCAGGCACAATCACCCTGGCCCTGCATTGCGACGGTCAGGCCTGTTGTGGCTTTGCACAGACCTTCCATGTCGATGCCGCCGCCGAAGGGCCAACCACCTTCTCGGTACCCTATACCTATACGCTCGGCGGAGAATGCCCCGTCTATACCTCGGGTCTTCTGTGCGGAACGATCACCGGCATTGATGTCGGCGTCGTCAGCGCCACGATTATCCATCCTGACGGCAGCCAAGACGTCTATTACCCTCCCTTTGAGCCCGAGATGAGTTTCTGTAACGGCGACGACGTGATGCTCGTCGAAGCCAGGGCCTGCGGCGGGGATGTGGGTTCGCCCACACCGTGGAAGTGGCTGATGGAACGATCCGGACTGCTTCCCCTCGAAGGTGTTCCGCATTCCATCTGCCAGACAGAACGAGACTATTGCGCCATGTGGCCGGTCGCGATCTCCGAATGCACCGAACCCGGCCGGAAACTTGTTTACTATCCGCTGGCGCCGGATCCGATCCAGCGCGGCAGCCCCGGCCATTTCCGTCTCAGTGTTGCCTACCCCAGCGGACCAAACGGATACCTGGAAAGACTCGGCCCCTCCGCGAGGTGGCAGTACCACATACCGGAAATGACCTGGCAGGATGTCAGGCCCGCCGCCGTCCTTTCCATGCACGGTTCCCGCCTGGTGCACTTCGCGGCCGGCATGTCCTCGTCTGACGACAACGACCCCGGTACGCTCACCGTCAGCAATACCCAGATCATCAACTTCTACTTCGATTCCAGGTGCAGCCCCTACCTGGAAGACCGCGGACTGCAACTGCTGGACGGCCAGTCTGTCGTCTGGCAGGACGCCCATTGCTTCGGCCATACCACCGCCGGCACGCAGGTCGATCCGCTTGCTGATTGGATAACCGAGACCGGGCTGGTCAAGCATGTCGAGTTTATGATCGAGCCATTGCAGCCCGGCGAAGTCAACTTCCACTTGACTTGCGCCGACTGCTCCGCTGATTCCAAGGCCGTTATCATCGAGGCTGACATCGACTGGCCCGAACACGGCGATGATCTGGCGGCCGAGGCCACCGAGGACGACTTTCCCTTTTTCGTGCCGTTCAATGACAACGACGATAACGGCAACCATCAGTACGATTATCTCGACACGGGGACGAGCGATCCCGACCTGCGGCCCCTGCGCTTGCGGATCGGCCCGGCCGGCGGACATCACGGCGGTACCGTCGAATTGACCTGGGGCTTTGGCGAAACAGACGATACCCGGCCGTTCCGCGTCTGGGCCGACTCCAGCCGTACCAGCGAACTCGCTGACATCGACGACCAGGGGCATCGCACCTGCCACGTTACCTGGGATGCCGCCGAGTTCGGTGTGACAAAAACCGTTTACATAGAGGCCGTATGCATTAACAGCAGCAGCGGGTCCGGGTCGTTCGGGTTTACATATAACTATACGTACACGGCCGATGACGACACCGTTGCCTACGGGCTGGACAGCGACCATATCACGGTCCTGCCCGTCCAGATCGATGTCTGGGCAGACAGTCTTAATGACAATCCCTGGTGCTATCCCGATACGGCCGATGACCCGATCGAAGATGCTGTGGGACCGGACTACCCTGGCCTTCTGCTGCCGGTAAATGATGACAACGACGATGATGATCCTCCCGGCGCAGACGGCCAGGGCCCCGGTCTCGACGATCGCCTCGACGGCTACAATGCCAACGGCACCGACGGCGACGCAGACGACAGCAATCTCGACGTCGGCGGATCATTCTGCGAAAACGATCTGCGACCCGTGCTTCTCAGCGTCAGGCACCCGCTGTTCGCCGACTGGGACGAGGCCCATTACCTGGCGGATTCGCTGATTTCCATCAGCGTCGAAGGTGGCCAGGCCCCCCCGGGCGACACTCTTTCGGGCAAAATCCGCCTGTGGCGGCAGCGCGGCGACCAGGACGATAGGCCCAACGACCGGCTCAACTGCGATCCTCTCACCGACTGGACCTGCATCGGTGACTTCATTCCCGACGGCAGACGCGCTTTGCAGGTCCCCGACGGCGACTGGGTGGCTGACGGCGTCTATCTGGCCGGTGATCTGGGTCTGGGTGTGCCCGCCTGTCAAGGTGGTTGGGCCGACGAGCAGATCCTGCTCTGGATCGAGGGAATCAGGCCAAGCCAGTCGCTGGCCGACGTCCGGCTCGTCGTCAAGATCGACGCTGATGGCGACAACCACACGGGCTGGGACCATGTCGATGCCCTCCGCGTGACGGCCTCCAAGTACGATCTGGACGTCGACAGCGACAACAACGATAACCGGCACTTCCCGGCTCGCGATCCCCAGGAAGACCTGATCGAAGCCGACGCCCCCGGCAAGATCATCCCCTGGAATAATGACGATGACGATGAAAACGGTACTCCCGATTACCTCGATGCTATCGAGACCGACGACGACGACGGCAACGACCTGATCCCCATGATCGTAGAAGTCGTCCCCGGCGCCAGGTGGCGGCTCGAGGTACAACGTTCCGGCGACGGGCAGGTACGCATCTGGAAAGAACGCACCAAAGGCTCCGGCCAGCAAATCCTGCCCGCCGTCTGGAACGAATGCTACACTGACACTCTCTGTCAGACCTTCTACCTTGAAGGCATCGCCGCCAGCAGCCAGTGGGGGGATATTCAGATCGCACTGAAGATCGATGCCGACGGCGATGGCAACCCCGACTATGGCCAGTCAGCAGACGTCGTTCGCGTTACTATCCTGGATATCAAGGTGCAGGCCTTCCCGAACGAGCCGACCGACATCGATGCTGACATCAGCAGAATCTACGCCGTCGACCGGCTGACCTATCGCGACCCCGTCACGGGAGACTACGTCGACGCGGCTGATGACTCCCCCGTTTCATGGCAGCTGATCCTCGGCACCGAGACCGGATCGTACGAACCCCAGACCGCAAGCGTGGATGGCGGCGCGGTCTGCAGGCTGGAGACGTGCGATCTCGCGGGCGAAATCTATCAGCTCAAGGGCACCTTGACGGCCCTCGCTCTGCCGGAAGATCTCTTTCCGAATACCCCCATGGCTGATGGGTGCACCGTCGGCTGCGGCATCCCGTCCCGTACGGCGGTCATGACCGTCGTGCCCGGCCAGCCGGCCGATATCTGGCTCAGTTGCAGCAAGGATATGTACCACGCCGACGGTACCGATACGGTCGACTTCATGGCCGTTATCTTCGATGCCGCCAACAATCTTGTCGCTGACGATACCGTCGTCTCATGGGAACTCGACGACTCCACCTCCGACTTCCTCCAGAAGCAGACGGAAACCTTCGGCGGCATCGCCACCGCCACGCTTCAGGCCCCGGCCGTGCCCGCCGGTCAGCGCGTCATCGTCACCTCAGGTGCCGCGCACACAAGCACGATCATGAACGCGCAGCGCGTCTCGGCGCCTTCCAGGAAGCACAGGGCATCCTCGACATCGGCATGAACGAGCAGACAACCCTCACCGTCAATGTCGATGCCGTCAACGGTACCCCCGTTACCTGGCTCACTACCAACGGTACCATCACCGGCTCGCCCGTCGTCACCAACGGCCAGGCACAAGGTGTCCTCTCCACGCAGAACGGCAAGGTCGGCTCCGTGGTCGTTCTGATCGGCATCGGCGACAGGCTCATGTCCTGGTACGGGGCCTTCCGGGATACCAGCGGCCTGTCCGCCAGCGCCGACCATCCCCTCCTGACGACCGATGCCGAAGCCGACGGCACGATGCCGGTCGATCTGGGCGACGGCACCATCGCCTACGCGCCCATCTACACCTCCACAAACATCAAGGTCGTCGGACCGCCCGGCGACATCGTTAAGGTAGGCATCCCGGGCGTCGTCGCCGCCGAAGGGTATACCTGCGACGCCGCCGACAATGGCACCGTGCCCGGCGACCTCGCTGGCCACACCATGACTCTCGCCGGCGCAACCCTCGACCAGGATAACCCCTACCTGGGGATAGCGAGCCTGCGCTTCGACGGCCAGGCAACGGCCGCCATCGCCGATGCCGCCGACCTGACCCCTCCCGGCGAATTTCGCGTCGAGATGTGGATCAACCCCGACACCGCCGGCGGTACCCTCATCGCCAAGGGCAATGCCCTCAGATTGGAGATCCTGCCGGACGGCCGGCTGCGCGGTACCGTCACAACCTCCACCGGCACCTTTACCGCTACGACGGAAGATACCGTCCCGGCCGGCACCTGGAGCCGCGCCGCCATCCAGCTCAAAGATGGCGCCCTTCAGGTCGAACTCAATCACAAGGCCGCTGTCAATGCCTCCGTGACCGGTACGATCGTCCCCAACACATCCAACTGGAACGTCGGCCCCCAGTACGCCGGGAAAATCGACGAGATCGTCATCTACACCACCATCGCCGGCAACACTTCCCTGGAGTTCTACCGCGTCAACGCCAAGGGCGAGGTCATCGTCTCTCCCGAGGGACGCTCATGGTTCAACGTTGGTTACATTCGCCCCGCATCCCAGATGCAATACGGCCAGACAATCCTCATCCATGACATCGCCACTGACTGCTATGTCGACCTGACGTTCGGCACCAAGGAAGGTCACAAGGCCATCTGGCGTTATGTTATTGTGATCATGGGCGCCGACGAGCCGCGCAACCTCCAGGAAGGCGTCGTCGTATTCCTTGCGGGGTGGATGCCCGTTACCGACATCGGCACGGTCATCCGCCAGGTCTGGTATCTCGCTGAGGGCAAGGATGACTTCAGTGCCACGCAACTCGCCCTCAGCGGTTCCGGCCTTCTTGTGCGCGGCGATCCCCGCCATCACGAGCGCCCTATCAGAGCGTACGTGCCATCCTGACTGCTCGCTCCGAAGCCAGGATGACTAAGGTGCTGCTCAGCGCGCTCAAGACCGAGGGCAAGGCCGCTGCCGGCGCCGCCGATGCCCTCGCCCCGGAGAAACAGGCGCTCTTCGACGCCCTCCAGGCCAGTCCCCAGACCCTCGACTCATTCGCCAGGCTCGGCTGGTCGCAGGATCTCCTCGAATGGCTCACCCGTGCCCACGGCAAACTCGGCGACCCATTGCTCCAGGCCGTCAAGACCGCCGTCGACACGGCCCCGCCCGGCGTCGCCGAACGCCTCGTCCGTGTCGCCGGAACCCTCAGCGACGATGTCGTCGCAGTGATAAAGCAGGTCGGTGACTATTCCGAGACGCTTGCGGATCTCGCGAAGGTCGTCGACAAGGTGCCCAGCCACGAACGCGTCGCCCGCCTCGTCAACAACGTCGCCGCCCACCACAGCAAGCTTCTCCGTTCCCGAACTCCTCTCGTACCTGGCCAGTAGCGATTTGACCGTCAGAAACGCCGGCCGGGTCATCGGCCGAGCCTCCAGCACGGTCGAAAACTTCGCCAGGGGCAGCTGTTTCGAAATCACCGCCGCCGCCCATCTCAAAGACAAAATGGGCGCTACCATCGTCATGTGCGACAAACTCGTGGGCGGCGCCAGCGTTGATTTCCTCGATTCGGCGGGTACTCTATATCAGTGTAAGGCCGTGGAGACCGCAACCTACTTGACCAAGGTAGAGGACTACAAGGCATGGTGTAACGCTGCACTTGAGGCCACCGGCGACCCCGGCAAGGTCAAGTGGGTTGTTCCAGATCCGGATGTGATACCTCAGGCATTCCGCGAATGGCTTGATGACGCGGGCATAGAGACTATCAAAATCGGTATCTTCCATTGGTGAGCTTTCTGTTTGAGAGCGTGCCGTCAAAGGAGCGATTGTGGCATGTCGGTGAACTTCGGCTACAGGCGCAAGGCCCCTGCAACGGTGGAGGAAATCGCCGACCTGCTCCAAAGAGCCAGACTGGCCTTCCCTGATTACAGGGAGTTCAATCTTACGACCGGCATGCTGGCTTCCCGGCGGGTAGGTGACACCTTGGTTCAGCAGGAAGTACCGCCAGGTCTGAATTGGCTGTCAACCATTATCGACGCCGGTTTGCCCGCGAGCGCGACCAGTCCCGACCTGTTTCGCCGGATGCTGGAGGAGGCCTTCAAGGCATGGCCGGATCGCGCCTACTTCTCGATCCAGTTTGAGGTGCAGCGTCAGGATCATCCGGACGGTCTCTACGCCTACGTCAAGACCTTCGGTATGGGCATACGAAATGGTCTTCCGTTTGTCTTATGCTCGGACAGCCGCGACAGCGATAAGCAGGGCGTTGCTGCCATGCGGCAGACTCTCGCTGCCCAGATCGATGACCTGAACCTTCCGATGACCATCAAGGATCGCCGGATCGGTTACTGTCTCGAACATATGTCAGGCTGCAATATCTTTACTTGCAGCGACTATACCGTTTCTCTGTTTCAGTGCCCGCTGCCGGGCGCATCCATCGCGTATACCGCAAGCGTCATGGATAGGATTGCACAAAACTTGCCTGGCCGTTGGACTTCTCGTTGTGCATGGCACGCCGCCAATCCCATCGCCCACAACTACAAGGACGAGTCGGAGCTCATGCTCGGCAAGCGAATGTACGATTGGGCTCGCGAGATGAATTTCCCGATGGAGTCGGGCACGGTCGAATCCACGCTGGGACTCAAATCCATCGAAGGGCTTCACCATATTCACAAGTTCAGCGGTCCGCGCAATAGGTGCTACAGTCCCCTGTGCAGTTTCCGCGTGGCCAAGGAGGAGTGGGCCCGGATAGCCGTCAGGACCCGCTATCGCAAGCATTACATCGATGTGGATCTGTCCGATTTCAGGTATCGCCGGAAAGTAGAGAAGGCCCTCGGTCTTGAAACAAGGAGCACCGGCGCATTTTAGAGCAGCGCAAACCGACCGCCGCCGCGCATATTGTCATCCTGAGCAGAGCGAAGGATCGCTACGCCGAAAGACTCCCGGGGGAATCATAGCGTTATTATAGAATATCTGCCGCAAGGACCCGCGGAGACGAAAGACAACAGCCCGCCACGCAAGCGCTGGCAACGGCGTGCCGACCAGCATCGTATTCGTTGTTGCCTCTATGGGGTGCCACTGGCAGCTTGTCTGCCAGTGCAGTTTCTGCAGCCGCTTCTACGGGCAATTGGCACTGCCCGGGAGCGCTGGCAAGCCAGCGGCACCCGCGCAACGCATCGAAGTCATATTCAGCCTGCCCGTTCGCGGGCAGCGCCGTCGATCCGCCCGATCCGCCGCGTCTGGACGGTTTCCGCCCTAATGTTTCACTGCCTGCCGATTCGCCATCGTGGCCGGTGCCGATGCCGGCGCCGACTCCGACGCGGCAGCGGGCGCCGCCCCCTGCCGTTGCCTCGGGCCCCGCCGTCGCAGGCCGCGTTGACGCTGCGCCGTGCTGGCCGCTGCACGTCTTGATGAACGCCCGCAGCGCATCCTGGTTCAGCGTCGACCAGCTGGACGTGTCAATCTTTGCTAACGCGTCCCCCAGCCTTCCGAGACGCGGTCCATCCTGAGCCGCCTTCACTTCCTTGCCAAGCGCCGCCAGCACATCCGCCAGGGCCCCGCTCTGCCCCCCGGCGATCTGTTGTACCGCGCTGACTGTCGCTTCCGCACTGCCCATCTGTACAAGCACCTTCGCCAGCATTCCTACCGCCCCCGCATCCGTCGGATCGCTCAACACGACCTTGACCCACAGATCCGCCGCCTCCGCTGTCCGGCCCGCCGTCATCCGCGTCTCCGCCAATGCCCGGTTCAAAACCGCCATCAACGGCGCATCCGGGTTCTGGGCCGTCTGGGCCGCCGCCTTCTCCAGAACCGTTGCCAAAGTCTGCGCCTGGCCCGGCGTCGTTGCCATCCGCTCCAGTTGGCTCCGCAGCGCCGGCCGGTCCATCCGCAATATCACGCTGATCGCCGCATCCTCTGCCGCCCGGCGAACGGCCAGGTTCGGCTCGGCCTGTTCATCGCAATGCTGCAGCAGAAGCCCCAGCTGCGACGGCTTGCCGACCTTGCCCAGCGCCGTACACACCGCCTCCCGCACGACTGCTTCGGTATCTGCCAGCTGCGGCGCAAGAACCTTCTCGGCATCATCAGGCCCGTCCAGAACGGCAAACGCCTTGACCGCACTCTGCCGCAGCGCCAAGTCTGGGCTCTGCAGCCCCGCCATGAATTGCTCCCGGAACCGCTCATCAGCGATCCGTGCCATCGCATCAAGAATCGCCTGACGCAGCGCCTTGTCCTTCGCCGACGCCATCCGCACCGACAACGCCTTCACGACGCTGTCATATTCCTCGCCCGTTATCGCCCGGTCGGGCTTCTGACACAGCAGGCTCAACGCCGCCGCCGCCTCGGCCGCCATGGGGCCGTCGCCGTCATTCAAAGTCTTCAGCAGCACCGGCACCGCTACCGGGTTGTGCAGCGACCCTAGCGCTCGTGTGATCGCCTGGCTGATCGCCGGATCCGTCTCCCGGCTCAGCGCATCCAGCAGCAACGGTGCATCACCCGCGTTACGCAAATCCCCCAACACCCGCACGGTCTGCAGCCGAACCTGTGCGTCCGGGTCGTTGACCAGTTTGCGCAGCTGCTCTATCACGCCCGGCTCGATCGACTTGCGATCCATCATCGGCAATAGCATGTTTACCAGGTCCACGCCGACCAGACGCACGTCCGGCACCGGGTGCGACAGACACGCGATAATCCGCTTGGGCCGATCCACCTCCGGACTCAGGTAGTAAAGCTCTTCGCAGCGCTTGGCCAGCTGCGCCCCGTAGCGACTTGATTTCGTCCGTGGCGTTGCGATTCTCCTCCTTCAGCGACGCGATCACGCTCGCCGCCCACTCTTGCGGCTTGCGATTCCGGTTGCCCTTCCACCACCGCCGCCACTGGACCACCTCGAACCCGAAATTCACCCCCGTCAACTGGCCCAGCGCGTTCAGGGCCGCCTGCCGCACCGCCTCTTCCGGCGTCTCCAGCAGGTCGATCAGCGTCTCGATCGAATCGCGATCCGCTAGCTGACTCAGTACCGCCACCGCCGCCAGCCGCGCCGTTTGCGCTACCTTCATGCTCGACGCCACCGCCCGCAGCTTTGCCGGCACATCATGATCCCGATACAGCTGATCAGCGCCGTAATAACCGCGCTGCGCACGTCCGCATCGTCCGACGCCAGCCTGCCCGATCAGCGGATCGACCAGCCCCGCCGGCGGGTCCTTGATCTCCGGCACCGCCAGCGCCACCGCCTGCACCACGATCGGTGCCGGCGGATTGCTCAGCAACCGCCGCAGCACCCCTGTAGCCGCCGCGCCCTCCTGCAAAAGCCCGGACGCCCCGATCTGCCGCGCCTCCAGCGAATTCTGCCCCATCAGCAGCTTCAGGTCCTTCTCACCCTCCGGCGACAGCTCCTCTTGTGTCGCCGCCACCGGCGCATCCTGCGTCCCCGCCCCGACCGCCACGATCCCCCCTTGCTCCGCCTGAACAGACTGCCCCGACATCGCCTGGACGGACGGGATATACGGCTTGGATGCCCCCCAACTCGCGGCCGGCTGTACCAGACCAAGCGCCAACACCCCCCCCAGGCAAAGAATGCCTGACCGTGTCGCAAAAAACGCCCGCCTGTTGGCCGACTTTGAAGTCGCCACACGTCTGATATTGTGATTGCTATAGGTCATCGGATTTGTCCGGTTTTAGCCGCACCTTTGGATCGCCCCTGGCTGGCCGCTGCTGCAACTGCGGCCCAATACAGACGTTTATACCGTCCGCCCGAGCCAGGGTTCATTGCGGCAGCACAAGTGTTGTACAGTTTGCAGCGGAAACCAGCAAGCCGCCGACTCGACATATCCACAAATGCCCAGGAGCCCCACATTATTTGTGTTGCCGATATGTTGTCGTGCGATATCGGCAATAGGCCCGCTGCTGCCAGATCAGGAGCTTGCGGCCTCAGCCGGCGTGCGGAGTTCCCGCTTTGGAACGAGCTTGGAGTTCCTGCTTCAGCCGGGACTTTGCCAAAGGGCCTCGCAAAAAAACCTTCCCCCATCCTCAGGCCCCCCACGAAAAAACCTCCAAAACGGCAAACGCGCGGCACCATTTACATAGCGGGTGCGATCACAGGACTCATCACGAAATCAAAGGGGAGCAACGGCAATGCAAAAACAAATTCGAGCAGGTGTGGCGGCTTTCAGGCTGATCCCAGCCGCCTTGGTAATCGTCATGGCTCTCTGGCTGGGCCTCTGCACAGGCTGCGTGGCCACCGGCAAGGTCGAAACCTCCGGTGCCGATCTGCTCGACCTTCTGGCCGGCCAGACCGCTACGACCCTCACGGAGTACGAACGCGACCTTCAGACCGTCGATACCGACCGCCAGCACGCCGTCGTCCAGTGTCTCGTCGACCGCGTCAAGCGCGACGGCGCCGACAAAATCGATCTCCATGCCGCCGCACTCCAGCAGGCCCTCGACAAGATCGCCGCCGACCGCCAGGTTGCTCGCCGACGCTACGAGGCCGCCATGGACAACGTCGCCCTGATCAGGGAAGTCTCCGGCGGGCTGCGCCGCTACGGCCAGCGCCTCGCCACCTACAACGCCACCGTGTCCGGCCAGTAATGCCGCTACGTTGCGGACAATGTTTCGAATACAAAAACATGGAATCAGAGGGAAAGAAAAATGCAGACGCAGGATGTGATCAAACTTCTGGACGAAGTACTCGCCGGGCTGGACCAGGCCGCAAAGCAGACGACCTCGCAGTCTGCCGCACAGCCTGCTGATAACGTTACCTCGGCTCCGGCTCTTGCCGCCAAGGCGATGGCTACCGTCGAAGCCGAACCCCAGACGCTGCTGCCCGACGCCATCGATCGCGAGATCGCCGCCGCGCCGCGCCAGACCGCCATCACCAGCCTGCGCGACAGCGCCGCTGCCGAACAGTTCCGCCGCGAACTGGAAACCGAAAGCCTCACGGTCACCACGGTCACCTCGCTGCTGCAGCTGCTCAAACAGGCCGTGCAGATCTTCGGCAGCCTGACAGCCTGAGTGTGTCTGCCGGGGGGAGTGTTGGGTGCCACTGGCAGCTTGTCTGCCAGTGCGAGATTCCCGTGACACTTCCAGTGACAGGCACGGCAGATGGGATTCTTGCTTCCTGTATGGCCATCATCTCCAGGCGGTATTCGCCCGGAGGTGTGGCCGCAGGATCCGCCAGGTATAGAACGGAATCAAAGCGACCATGACAACCCAAACGATTCTTACGCTTGTCGCCGTCCTGGCTCCATTGGTCGGGGTACCGCTTTCTGTCATCACGTTCTACCTGCGCGCGCTCAAGGACCATCACGAAAGCCGGGCCCGTGATACGGCCAGTCGTCTCAAGGCCCTCGAAGAACACAGCCGCAGCCTCGAAAAGGTCGTCGAAGACGTCGAGCGCGATTACACCACCAAGGAGGAGTGGCTGCGTGAGTCCATGCTCGCCCGCCGGCAACTGGAACGACTTATGGAGATGGTCGCTCGCATGCAGGCCCATCTCGAAGACGGCGACGGCCTCATCCGCCACCTCGCCAACGCCACCGATGCCATGCTCCAGCTGGCCCGGTCGATGGCCGCCGATCGCCTCCAGCAGTAGACGCTGCACGGCCAGGCGGAACGCCGGATAAGGCAGTCGCCAGGAAGCTTAGGACAAAAAGGTTGTAATGGGGGGACCCAAGTGATGGAAAAGAACGCATCGAACCGCATCAAACGCATGCGCGGCGAAATCCTCGTCGCGATGAAGATGCTCTACCCAGCCGCCATCCAGTGCGAGCACCTGCTCCGCAGCCTCCTGGCGATCTTTCCCGACCTGGAATGGGACTATTTCCGCAAGGATATCGCCTATCTCGCGGAAAAAGGCTACATCAAGCATGTCGAGACGGATTCTCAGGTACCCGCCTCGCTCACTCCGTGGCGCAAGCGCTACTTTCGCCTCACTGCCGCCGGCGTCGAGATCGCCGACCGGTGTGTGCAGGATCCGGCGCTGGAGGTGTAACCATGGAACAAAACGATATGGTGTCCAGCCCTATCACGCCGGAAGCGGCCTATCTGCTGACTCAGACCAGACTCGTCCGACGCGTGCCGGCCGACGTCCGGGCCGAGATCGATGCCGTTCTGGCGCGAGGTCCGCGGGAACGGCCGCCGATCGATGTGGTTTGGCGCGAAATGGCGCTGCGCCAAAAATTCGGCGTCTCAAGACCGATGCTGCGCGCCTATGCCCAACAGCTCCGCGCCGCCCACGCCCAGTTTGCGTGCAGCGAAGTCGTCAAGGCGCTGGCTGTTCTCATGGAGATGCCTGCCGGCCAGAGCGCCGATCTCCAGGACCGCAGCGAGATCCTTTTGCTTGGCAAGATCGCCCAGGCCCTCAACAAGAGCGAGGAGATTCCTCCCGACCAACTTCTCAAACTGGCTGACGCACTGGCCAAGCAGCGTACAGCTGTGGTCCGCACGAAGGCCCAGACGCTGGCTGAGCAGAAGGTCAGACGTGCCGCGCGGAGCAGCGCCAGCAAGGAAGGGTTCAACGAGGCCGAGTTCCAGGAACGCATCCGGCGCATCTACGGCATCACAAGCAAGCCTGCTTGTCCACCTCGTGAGCCTGCCTCCGGGCAAGGTGTTTCGCCACGGCCGGAGCCAACTGACGACCGTGCGGGTCAGGAAGCATAACTCCTCTCGTGTGTCTTACGGATTCGGGGCCTGGGCTCGTATAGCCTCTCGGGGCCCGCGCGGCTGTCCCGCCGGTGTGTTTCCACCAAAAAAGACAGCCGCGGCAGCTCCCCCCGGCGGGGCTGTCGCGGCCAGTCCTGGTGCTGTTCGCACGCGTTCAATCAATTCTACCCCTCTGGCCTCTTGTACCCGTTCGCTATGACAGCACCGGTCGTGGGCGCCCTGCCCGCCTGAATCTCAAACGCTGTCAGGCCGTTCCGTTGTGTGCACATTGCCCCCACATCTTGTGCCAGAGTCGATACGCAAACACAACGAATCGCATCATGAACGGACGGGAAAAAATCGCGTTTTTTTCCGTGGCATGGGCGGGGGAAGGTCCGGCAAGCCGCGTTTGCGGCGGAAGTTAGAGCGGGTTCAGTTTGGCTGCATCGGCCAACTGCCACGGCCCTGCTCTGCAGGGCCATGGTACCCAAGAATCGGAGTCAGACTAACGCTATACCTCAACTTAAGTCTGCTCTATCGGCCAGATCCGTCACAGCGCGGCAATTGCTCTCCGCCTCCTGGTGTCTGGCTCTTTCCCCTCTCAGTGCCAGCCCCTCAGGTTTTTGACGCTTTCGCCTCGTCATACAGCCGCGCTGTCTCGGTGAGTTCCTGTCGCAGTTCGCATCGGATGGATTCCGGCTGGATGAGCTCGGCATGCGGCCCGAACGACCGCACCCATTGCTTCAACCCGATCGCGTCCGAGATCCGCAGTTTCACCAAGATGTGATTATCGGACCGGTCAGTGATCCGTTGCGACGGGTGCCAGCGTCGTTCTTCGACCAGGGCCATCGCCGGCCCGGCGAAGCGCACCCGCGCCTCGAAGGGCTCGCCGCCCCTGCTGATCGAAATCGATGACGAAAAGTAATCTTCCAGGTCGAATTCTTCGGGTTTAATGAACGTCTTGCTCGTCACGTGCGCCTCGCGGATCCGCGTGACCTTGAACGAGCGCATATCGTTCGCGCGGCAGCTGTGTGCTACCAGGTAAAGGTCGGACTGCCAGAATACGAGCCCGTAGGGATGGACCTCCGTGGAATAATCGTCGCCGCGCCACTGGCTGTGATATGTGATCTTCAGGGCCCGACGTTCCCGCACGGCTGTATCGGCTGCGATGACAACGTCTTTATATTTGCTGTAATCCGCCTGGCCAGCCGGCAGCACCAGCAGGAGCCCCTGCAGGTCGCGGAAGTGTCGCACCGTTTTGGCAGAGAGGCTCTGTTCGATCCTGGTGACGAGTTTGTCGAAGGCTTCGCCCAGGCTCGTGCCCGCCACCGGCGCCATGAACGCTTTCGCCAGATACAGGCTCAGCGCTTCGGTAATCGTCAGCAGCAGTTCCGACCGGTCGAGGTAGCCGTGCGGCAGGGCGTAGCGCCTTTGTCCCTGGGCATCGACCACCTGATATTCGATGGGCAGTCCCACGTCGCGCAGCACATTGATGTCTCGCTGGATGGTTCGCCGGTTGCAGCCGAGCTCTTCAGCCAGTTCATCCAGGGTCAGTCCATAGCGATGCGTCTGCAGGGCCTGCACCAGCGACCACTGTCGTTTGAGTGTATCTCCACGTGCCACGATGACTCCCGGTCGGTATGTCAGCCAGAACAGAGCCGCCAGCTCGCAGCACAGAGCAGTGCCGCAAACCGTATACAAAGTGCACTAACTCTAGCCGGAATCCCAAACCCTCACAATATACATCAAGGAATTTCCCCACCCTTCGGTATCAGGTTCGTAGCGAGGTCTGACGGGTGCCTCTTCGGCGTCGCCATGCCCGGCATCGTTCGTTGGCGGCCTGACCTTGTCAGTCTCGCGCCGTCAGCCTTGTATTCCTTCGCTTGTCCAGCTCTTCGCCTTGTCACCTCTATATGCTATTGGCCCCTCAACGTCCCGATGGCCTTCGTTTGCATTTGCCCTCCCCGGGCATATACTAAGTCGCTTACGGATGCCCCCGGCCGGGCTTTGCCTGTGCCGCTGGCGGAACGTCTCGTCCGGCTGCCGTCACCCTGGGCTCTGGGCCCTTTTGATCGCAGCCGTACTCTAGGGCGCAACATGGACTCGACGAATGAACGTAGCGACGCCGCCGACGCCCGCAGCCGGGTGACCGAGGTCGCCCTGGCAGCGCTGCTGCACGACGTCGGCAAGATCTTCCAGCGAGCCGACTGGCCTCTCTCGCAGGCCGCCGAGAAGCTCCAGGACGATCTCTGTCCGCTCGTCGATGACCGTCCGGTTCACCGCCACGTCCTCTGGACCTACGACTTTTGCAGCGACAATCTCAAGTGGCTCGCCGAGTATGTGGATCTGGCGAGGGTGATTCGCTTGGCCACGAATCATCACAAGGCCGCCCACGACGACCCGGCCGCATTGATCCTTGACGCCGCCGACCGCATCGCGGCGGGTGCTGATGCCGTTGAGGTCGAGGAGTGCAGCCGGCGATTCCGCCGCAGGTTCCCTTAGAAAGTATCCTGTGGACGCTGGCCAGCCAGGTTGCCCCGGCCGAGCCGCCTCCGCTGAAATCGCGTCGCCGTCGCCGTCAGCAGACGAGCGAAGCCGCCGCCAGCAGCGAAGGCCCAGCCGAGTCCGTGCCGGGCTGGCCCGCCCCCGAGTCGGTGCCTTCGCAGGAGGGCCCGCAACACACCGAGTCATCAGGCGAAGGAACCGGCGAACCGCTGGTCGAGCCGGACGCTGAGCAGACATCGAAGGCAGAGGAATCTCAAGCCGCACCCTTGGACAGACTCCGGACTCAGCACAGAGCACTCGGCCGTTGCTCCTTCGCCGCTGCCCCGTTTTGACGCCATTCGCCGCGGCTTCTTCAAGCGCAGCTGCTCCGCGGCGATGAGGACGTGTTGCCGAGCGGCAAGCGGCCGGAGATGAACGAGGACGACTATCGCAAGATCGGCACCGACCTGATCGCCGCCGTTCAGAAGATCGGCCGGATGACAGGCAAGCCGCGCATCGAGTGGCTCATCGACGCCCTCCGGGTTGCCCTCGAAAAGCGCATGGCGCTGGTGCCGGCGTGCGTGGGTTCCGGCGGGCAGACGGTCAGTCTGTACAGCCACGCGGCTGCGATGTCGGCTGTTGCCGTCGCGCTCTGGCAGTCGTTTGAGCGGACCGGCTCGATGCCAGCTGATTGCGAGGCGAAGACGCTTTCGCTGATCGTGCTGAGGATTCATGGAATCCGCGAGTTTCTGTGCCGGCCGGCGACCAGGGAAGATTCCGCTCGGGTTTACCATGGCCGGGCCATTTATGTTCGGCTGATTACCCGGCTGCTTGGCGACCTTCTGGTGCCGCGAGCTCGGCCTGCCGGGTACGTGCCGGCTGTTCGAGTCGGACGATTCGCTGGTCATCCTGGCTGATGCCGGCGATAGCTGCGCTCGAAGCGGTACGGCTGTTCGCCGCTGAGCAAGGTGCAAAGACTTTTCCAGCAGACTGCCGGGTATCTGCAACTGGCCGTCAGTGAGCCGCTCGTTTTTGCCGTCAACCAGCTGGGCAAGGACGGTTGGCCGGGGCTGTGCCGCGAACTGCGGTCGAGGATTGATACGGCGAAGCAGGACGCGACCGCCGCCGTGCTGCAGGCCGATGGCCAGTGGCGACCGGACGGGGCCGTCCTGGGCCTGACGGACCGGCGAGGCCAGGGCCAGGAGCCTGCCGACTGGCTGCGCCTCCAGGAGGCCTACGAGCGCCAGCTCGGCACGAACTCGGTTCGCGGCAAGATGATCGTGGCGTATAACAGTCCCGTGAGTCCGCCGGGTCTGGAAGGCGAGCCGACGGCGATCGGCCCGTGGTTCCTGCACGTGGGGCTGAGTCCGGAAGCCATTGCCGACCTTGACGGCATCGAGGCGATTTATACCGCTGCCGAACTGGACGAGCCTTGGGGCTGGGTTCCGCTCTGGCATGGCCTGCCGCACGGCCCGACGTACCGCCGCGCCGACGAGTCGCAGCTGCGTGCCGACTGGATACCGGACGGCTGGCGTATGGCGGCCGGAACACGCCGGCGCGATACGGTGATTTCCTTCGATGAGCTCGGTTGGCTTGCGCGGCGCAGCCGAAAGGGGCGCGGCTTCGTCGGCCGATCGTGGCTGGCCTGCGCGGAGCTTCAGGCCGACGGTCTGACGGACGGGTGGTCGGAGCTGGTGGGCCGGGCCGAGAATCTCGGCCAGATCGTCGAGACCGGCCGGCAGGGCCGCTGGTTCTGGCAGAATTTTACAGCAGGCCAGTTGCGTCGCAGCGACCGTGCAACGTGGCGCGTTTTCGTCCTGCGGTGCGGACTTGGCGAGGCGACGCTCATTGGCCCGTGGAATACGATCATGGTTCTGGCAGGGCGCGCCGAACAGTGGTGGCGGCGCTGGGCGGGGCCGTCGAGCGTGTGGCCCTTGCGCGGTGCCATTACCTTCGGTCCGCGCGATCTGCCGGCCTGGCAGCTGGTGTGGCAGGCCGACGAAGAATTGATCCAGGCCGAGCCGGCCGAGGGCGCGGGTCGGCTCTGCCTGTTCGGTCGTCCCCGCAACTGGACCGGTTACAGGGAGGCCCTGCGTCTGGCCAGTCTCCTCGACCAGCAGGCCCATTCGTCCGATCTGCCTGACACCGAAAGTGTGTTTGCATTGCTTCGACGCCTGTTGCAGCATGAGCGGCAGGCGCATCGCGGGTCCGGTCGGGCCGGCCGGTCTGCGGCAACCGCTGTCGCCTGGCGGGCCGAGATGGCGACCGATATCCGCAAGCTGCTCCTCAGGCACCTGCCCCGTCGCGGCAAGCGAGCCCCGGCCCAGCAGGAACTGATCGAGCAATTACAATCGATCATAACAACCGGCCGGCGCGGCAGGTTTCCCGCTAGCCTGGCGCTGGCCGCCAGAATCGCACTTTGGCAGAACCAGGGAGAGTCGTCATGAGCGAACAATTGCAGTCCACCGGCCCCGGTGAAACGCCCAGGGGACCGGGTGGCCGTGAAGGCGGCCCCCGCCGTGAAGGTGGTCGTCGCGGCGGACGAGACCGCGGTCCTCGCGAAAGCCAGGTCTTCTTCGACCCGGCCCGCTCCGAGGCCGAACTCGTGGACGAGCTGGCCCAGCGGCAGGCCCGGGGCATCCGGCGGATCGCCGTCCCCGAGCTGGCCAAGTTCTACACGGAAATCAAGGACCTTCAGCGCGTGCTGACGGGCGCCGGCCCTGAGGTCTGGCGGCAGGTGGAGCCGCGCCTGCGTCTGCTGCGGTCGAAGGCGTTCTACGCCAATCGCCGCATCGGCCAGGGTCACGGCGTGCCCCGCGAGTTCCGCGACTTTATCGACCGGAGCGTGCAGGCCGTTCGCAGTCAGGAAGACTTTGTCAAATTCGCCCGGCACTTCGAGGCCGTCGTCGGGTTCCTCTACGGGATGGGATCGGTGCAATCATGAGCGAACAAACACAGAAGTTGAAACTGTTGCGAGTCCGCCGGATCAGCGGGCAGATCGAGGTTTTGACGGGCTTGCGCATCGGCAGCGGTCTGCCCCCGTCGATCGGTGTCGTCGACTATCCGATCGTGCGCAGCGGCGAGGCCGACGAGCCGTACATTCCCGGCTCGTCGCTCAAGGGCAAGATGCGGCACCTGCTGGAATGGCGTCTGGGCAACATCCGCGAGGACGGCACGCCATGGCACTCCAGCAGTGCTGATGACGTTATCACCCGCGTCTTCGGCGGCCCTGCCAGCAGCCAGCATGTCAGCGGGCCGACCCGGCTGATGGTCCGTGACGCGAAGCTGCCCGAGCAGTGGCGCAAGGCGATGGTTTCGGGCGACCGTCCCGTCGTCGAAATAAAGTTCGAGAATAGTGTAAATCGTCTGACGGCCGAGGCCGCCGGCCGGCCCGTCGAGCGCGTCGTCCCGGGCGTCCACTTCGATTTCGAGATGCTCTACCGGGTCTTCGACACCGGCGATGAGGGCCAGCGTGACGATGCTTTGCTGACAGAGGCCGTACTGACCGCCCTGGCACTGATCGAGCAGGACTGCCTGGGCAGCAGCGGCAGCCGCGGTTACGGTGCCGTTCGCTTCGTCGTTGCGGAGGACGGCCAGGTCCAGCCCGGCGTTCTGGTCGACGGTCAGCGAGTCGAACTGCCGAAACCAGGTGCCTGATCCGGTCGATGTGGTCCCGCGTCATCGCAGGGCTATCGTTGATGGTGAGTCCCTGCAGGAACGATAGAAGGCCATAGCTGCATGAAACACTGGTGCGCCATACTGCGAATGAAAAGCCCGCTGGCGACCCCGCTCAGCGCCCAGCGGCTGTTCGGCCACATATGCTGGGGTCTCGCCTGGCGCGAAGGGCCGGACGGCGTGGCGGATTTTCTCAGACGCATGGGCAGCGACACTCCGCCGCTTGTACTGGCCGAGCCGGCGCCGTCACGTTTCGTTGCCATGCCGATGATCCTGCAGACTGGCCAGGTTGCCCTGGATTTTCAGGGCAAGCACCAGACGATCTGGGCCCGCTACCGGCGTCGCGGCCTGTTGCCGCGTGCGGCGCTCTTCAGCGCAGCCGGCAATCTGGCCGAGGCCGGTGCGCTTGCGGCCGCACTGGATGCAGCCGGCTGGCCGAACCCACTTATGCCGAAACGTCAGGCGAGAATCCGCAGCGCCGCCAATCGTCTCAATGGCGCCCCGACGGGCTGCAACGACTGGCTCGCCGTCGAGGAGTGGCCTGAGGGCAGGGACGCACACGTGGACGTCGTCATCGCCAGCGACATGGCCGCCGCCGAGATCGAACGATTGTTGAAGCTCGGCCTTGAAAACGGCTTCGGCCGCAGCGCCAGCGTCGGCTACGGCCAGATAGAGCTGACGGCCCTGGACGAGATCACGGACTGGCCCGAGGTGGCCGAGGCCAACGCATTGGTGACGTTGGGCTCGTGCGTCCCTGGCCAGGAGGATCCGGCGGACGGTGTCTGGCAGAGGCAGGTGCACTGGGGCAAAGTAGGCGGCGCGTTTGCCGCGGGCACGGAAGCCGCCGGCGCACCGGCCGTCGAAAAACGTCCGGTGATGATGTTGCAACCCGGCGCGGTCCTGCGGTGCGCGACAGCAAGAGAGTTCGCAGGTCGCCTGGTGGAAGGCGTTCATCCGCAGCGTCCGGAGGTAGTCCATTACGGGCTGGCCCCGACGGTGGCCATTAAGTGGTAGGCCCAAGGGCGTTGGCGCGGCTGTTGGTCCCGCAGGGACGGAATGACAGCAGCCGAGCACTTCAGTGCCGGGACGAGGACGCCATGAGGCGTTTTGCTGTTGCTTTGGTTGTAAGGTGCGGCAGGCACGATTGAGACCTGCGATGTACCTGCAGATAAACGATGACCGTTAAGGGTTGAATCTCGTGCAGCGCTTCAAAATGACATTGATGATGCTCGGTCCCGTGCACACCGGCTCCGGCCAGGTGCTCGGTCCGCTGGACTACGTCGTTCGACAGGAAAAGGACGGCGCCATCTGGTTCTACGCCATCGACAGCGCCCGCATGTTCAGCCAGCTTACCGACCGGCAGCGGGTCGACCTCGATGCCGCCACCCGCACCGGCAATCCCGCCAACGGCCTGCGGCGCATCGTCAACGCCATATTCGATCCAGCCAAGCATGCCATCTGGCAGTGCCAGGCCGACGAGACTTTGCTCAAGCTATGCCAGCAGACCGGCTCGGCTTCCGGCCGGCAGGGCAATGCCGACCGCGGCCCGCGCGGCGGGGATCGCGGCGAGTCTCGCGAACGCGTGCCCGAGCCGCCCAGCATCTTCACAATGACCCGCACGGGCCCCAAGGGCGATCCGTATCTGCCCGGCTCCTCCGTCAAAGGCGCCATCCGTACGGCATGGCTCTGGTACCGAGCCGGTGCCGGCCAGGTAATGCCCGGTCTGCAGGCCCAGGCCGCTCACATGAGAGGCGATATTTTCGAGGCCGAGGTGCTTGGCTACCGTGTACAGCTCGGCAGTGCCGCCGAAGGCATCGACACCGCGGATCCGCACGCGGATCCGCTGCGATCGCTGCGCGTCACCGATGCGGCACTTGTCCCCGACAGCAACGTTATCGAGCGGGTCGTGCTCTACTCCGGCGAAGGTCAGCAGCCGCGGTCAGATAAGCGCGAACCGATGTTCATTGACGCAACCTTCAGTGGTCTGGAAGGGGAGCCGATCTACGCGACCGGCGCTGTGAGCATCTACCGTGAGCTGCAGTCCCACAAGGTGCCGGAAGGTCTCCGCAGCGAGGCCGGTCGGCGCCTGGCGCTGGCCCAACGCCGTGGCTGAGGAGATCACCGCTGAGCAGATCCTCGACGCCTGCCGCCGCTTCTACCTTGAGAATCTCCAGAAGGAGTATGACCGCTTCTACAAGTCCAGCCGGTATCTGCAGCCGATCGGCGACAAGCTGCTTCAGATGGCCCAGCAGCTGCGCCCCAATGAAACGCTGCTGCGGGTCGGCCGGTTCAGCCATCTCGAGAACATGACGGTTCGGCCCTACGCGGGTGGTGTCAGCCGGACCCGCGGGCTGGCCGGCGCTCTTCGGCCCATGGGGTGGGTGAAGATGCGGCTGGAGCCAACCAGGTAATATCCCTGCTCTTCATTGACGGTCTTAACATTACCATCAGATCGACATCGAACGGCCCGCTTGCCGGTTCATGTGCCGGATGATATCATTTCGATATCAAAGGAACCGTAGGGTTTTTCAGGAGGGCAGGTCAATGCCTGACATCCTTGTCCGAGGGCTTAAGCCTGAAGTACTCAAGCGGCTGAAGGCCCGGGCCAAACAGCACGGTCGCTCGCTCCAAAGCGAGGCCAGAATGGCGCTCGAAAATGCCGCCGGGTCGTCGATTGACGAGGCCCTGCAGGTTGCGCGGACGTGGCGAAAGAAACTGGCAAAGCGGTTTGATGACAGTGCCAGCCTGATTCGCGAGGATCGCGACCGATGAAGGTCCTTGTCGTCGACGCAAGCGTGGTGACGCAGTCTGTTCTTTGAAGAAGAGCATTCCGAGGCGGCCGAGCGTTGCGTGAGGGGCCGCGAAGACCTGCTGGCTCCTGATCTGCTCTGGGCCGAGGTGGCCAGCGTGATCTGGAAGCGTCAGCGTCGTGGGGACATATCAGCAGAAGACGCCTTTGGTATCGCCAGAGACGTTCTGTCTTTGCCCCTTCGCACTTACAGTGCCTTTGAACTGATGGCCGACGCGCTGGATATCGCCACACGGTTTGGGAGATCGGTCTACGACAGCCTGTATGTAACATTGGCCGTGAGAAGCAAGTCTCGGATGGTCACGGCCGACAGGCGGCTTGCCAACGCGTTAGCTAACACGCCGCTGGCCGGTTATATTTCATGGATTGGCGATCTGGCGTGAAAGCCTGTGACGTCTGGTGATGTGGTGCGCAAGGGTCAAGTACCCCACTTGTGAGGCCGCGTCGCTGCTTTGTCGTTGTTCCTATCGCGACGACTCATTGCGGACGATCGATCGTGGCGGTATGCCCATACGCGTGCCTTCGGCTGTGAGCCGTTCCCGGCCGTTGCCGATCCCCGGGACTGCCGCCACGGCTTCCTCGGCCTCGGTCTTGGTGCGAACGAGGATGTTGACCGCTTCGTCCAGGTCATCGGTCAGGGTGAAGAGGTTCAAATCGTCGGCATCGATGTTGTGCTGGGACAGCATCGCATCGCGCATCCAGTCGACCAGTCCCGCCCAGAACGCCTCGCCGATGAGCACCACGGGGAACTTGCCGCTCTTGCCGGTCTGGATCAGCGTCATTGCCTCGAAGAACTCGTCCATCGTCCCGAACCCGCCGGGGAAACAGACGAACGCCGTGGCATATTTGACGAACATGACCTTGCGAACGAAGAAATAATGGAAGTTCAGGCTGATCGTCTGATATGGGTTGGCCACCTGCTCCATGGGCAGGGAGATATTCAGCCCGATCGACTTGCCGCCGGCCTCATATGCCCCCTTGTTGGCTGCTTCCATGATGCCCGGCCCGCCGCCGGTGATTACGGCCACGCCCTGGCGAACGAGCCGCCCTGCCAGATCCTGGGCCATCAGGTAATACTCGTTGTCCGGGCCGCTGCGGGCCGAACCGAAAATCGTCGCCGCCGGCCCGACGCCGCTCATCACGTCGAAGCCTTCGACGAACTCCGCCATGATGCGGAAGATCCGCCATGTGTCCTCGTTCGTTCCCCAGGAGTTAATAGGCTTGTTCGTTGCGGACATGCACGGCCTCCAACAATTCGCCAATACGAATCCAGATCTAACGCAAATGCTACGGCAGCGGCCTTGTTCAGGCAACTGCCCGCGTCGTAAGAAGATATCACATAGATCGCAACCCTCAGGTAGCCAAACAAGAGGGCCAATGTGCTCCGAAATGCCGCCCGTGCGGACCGTGCCGGCTTCGACGCCACTTTGGCTGGCAACTTCCGGTAAGGCGGATCTGAGTTTTCCGCTGCGTCCTCTGCGTCTGCGCGGCGCACTTGCCGTCTGTCGCCGCAGTCGGATCGTCTTTGCTGACAAGGGGCAGCATGTTTGCGTGCGCCCCCGCTTCTGCCTAAGATACTCGCGAATGCGGCCATCCATTTCTCTGGAAGAGGTGGACTCCTGGCCGCAGCAAAGGAAGCTCGGCTGTCGTAGTATGGCGGTAAGGGATGCCGTCAGGCCGGGGTGAGCGGCCAGGCCTGCGCGGTAGCGGAGCCAAGGCGGATTCAGGTCATCGGCCGATCCTGGCAATCGTTCTCGCCGGGAGGGCTGCCGGGAAGTTTCTCACAGGAGCAGCAGATGCCGGGATTGCAGCCGGAGACAGACCAGACGAACGTATCGGAACCGACGAGCCAGCCCCAGCGGCTCGTCAAGCGCTGGTTGATCCTGGGCCTGGACGGGGCCACCTTCGATGTGTTCGAACCGCTCATGAAGGCCGGTAAGATGCCCCACCTGCGCCGCCTTACCCAGGAAGGCGTCTCCGGTACCCTGCTTTCGACCAAACCCCCCATGACCCCCGCCGCCTGGACGACGTTCATGACCGGCAAGGGGCCGGGCCGGCATGGGATCATCGACTTCGAGCGTTACGACCCGCGAACGGGCAAGCTCTCGTTCAACTCGACCTTCCAGATCCGCGAGAAGACCATCTGGGAGATCCTCAGCGGCAAGGGCCTTAAGGTCGGCTCGATCAACCTGCCGATGACCTACCCGCCGACGCCGGTCAACGGTTTCATGATCAGCGGCTTCGAGACCCCCTCGACCGACGTCGACTTTACCTGGCCTGCCAGCCTCAAGGACGACATCCTTCGCCAGTTCCCCAATTATTCCTACAAGACCCACTGGAAGCGCAAGGTTTTCGGCGGCGATCGGCTCTATCGGGATAACCTGGACTACATCAAGCGAACCTTCTGGCAGGGACTGGATCTTGCGAAGTACTGCACCGAACGCTTCGAAGGCTGGGACGTGATGATGGTCCTGCTGAAGTTCGTCGACAACCTCCAGCACAAGGCCTGGAAGTATATCGACCCGAATCTGCCGGCCGACAGCAGCGCGCGTTCGCAGGCCGCCGCCGAATGCTTCACCGAACTCGACCGCGTCATCGGCGAGTTCGAGAGCTGGACGCGAGGCAGCAGGAAGCGACCTTGCTGATCATGTCGGATCACGGTCATGGTTCGCTCGACGGGAAGGTCCAGCCGAACCTGTTGCTCAACCAGTGGGGCTATCTGAAGCTCAAGAACATGGCCAGCCGGTCGAACACGCGTGCCAGCTACCTGCTGCATCGCATGATGTTCAAGAAAGGCGGGCGCTTCACGACGGCGGATCTGAGCATCGAACGGGAGCTGGCTGTCGACTGGGCGGGAACAAAGGCGTGCGTTATGCACGCCGGGATGTACGGTTTTCTTTACATTAATCTGAAAGGGCGTCAACCGGACGGCGTCGTCGAGCCCGGCGACTTCGAGCGCCTGCGGGACGAGATCCGCGAAAAGCTCGCTTGCCGTCACCTCGCGGACACCTTCGGGCAAGACGATCAAGGTCTTTCCTGAGGTTCACAAGGCGGAGGAGCTTTACGAGTGCTCCCGCCAGGAGCATCCGTGGCTGCCGGACCTGATCCTCGTGCCGGTGCCGGGCCTGGCGGTTGTTCGTAAGATTCGCGGCCTGTCCGCCGTCCGTTGGCTGTCCCGCCGCCGGATCGAGGGGACGCATAGGTTGGAGGGCATGCTGGCTGTCTGCGGCGAGCACGTTCCGGCAGGCAAGCGGCTCGATGCCAACATCGCCGATGTCACCCCGACGGTCCTGGCCGGTCTGGGTCTGCCCGTTCCTGTCGATATGGAAGGCCGGGTGCTGTCGGACGTGTTCGACCAGCCGTTGACGGTGCAGTACGAGCCGCCGCAGAAGCACGTCATCGACGAGGATGCCGAGCAGGTCTACACCGCCGAACAGCGAGAAACCCTGGAGAAGCGTCTGGCCGACCTCGGCTACCTCGAATAACGACGCAGCAGCGGCGTCCTGCGTCGTTGCCTTCAGCTGCAAACGCAGTCTGTCATTTTGAAGCGAAGCGAGGGATCTTCTGCTCAAGAGGCATGAAAATCCCTCTTTTTTTGCGTATAAGCCGGCTCTGGACTTGCGTGACACTGACAGGTTGTGTCAATGCGAGAGGAAGATGTCTGGCTGCCATCTGCGAAGGCAAGGATCCTGCGGTCTTGCGATTCAACGCCCACGGCCTTCCGTGTCCTCTTGCCGCCGTCGAGTCCCCCGTTGCGAATGCCGTCGCGCATATCGATCGAGCAGGGCCAGAAGGTGCTGCCAATGATTAGCGGTCTCCTGCAGGAGCACCTCAGGGCCACGTTGGATGACGGGGTTGGACAGCAGCCTGCCGTCGAGGAAGACGGCCGGCGTGCCGCGGACACCGAGCGACTCGCCCAGCGTCGCATCCTTCAGCACCTCTTCCCGCACCTGGCAGTCGTCGCACAGATACTTGAAGGCCTCCGCATTGAGCCCGATCTGCCGGGCGAACGCCTCATAAGGCATACGCGTGAGCAGGTGCTGGTTTTCATACAGGAGGCTGCTCATCCGGGCGAATGCCGCATTGCCTCCCAGGCGGTGCGCGGCTTCGGCGGCTGCGGCCGCCTGGCACGCCGCCGGCTCGTCGGGGAAGGGCGAATTCCGACGGGCGGGGTTGCAGGCGCGGTTAAGCGGAAAGTCCTTGTGCACGATCTTCAGGCTGTCCCCGAACCGCTGGCACAGGACGTTGGCGATCCGGTGCATCTGTTCACACGTCGAACACGTAAAGTCGCTGAAGATGACGGCCGTGTGTCGAGGCACGGGCCGGCCCGGCCCTGCGGCGTCCGGTGCAGCTTCCGCCGACGGCTTGCCGAGCACGGGGTCATTCTCGTCCAGCGGGATGGTTACCGGCCTGGCTGAGAGGAACCGGTCGGTCTGGACGTGGTTGAGTTTATCGGACGTCCTGTCGAGCATTCGGGCGATCCGGCGGGTCTGGACGTAGTAGATCTCCGCCAGGGCGGCGGCCGCGCCGAAGGCCAGGGCCAGCAGCGGGTGCTCCAGTGGGTGCTGACAGAGGTGGCGCGGCTGGCGCCCCCTAGCCACAGAATCCATAATCCAGGTACCAGCAAAAGGTTAAGGCCGTGGGTCGCCAGGCACAGGTGGCAGTAAGCATGCAGGCGCTTTGCCATGATGTTAAAGAACCAGGCGCTGCTGCCGATTCCTGCCAGTCCGATCAGGGCCGGCAGTGTCCAGGCCTGGTGCCAGGGCTCGGGCATCCGGCCCACCACGGCCAGCCAGACCGCCAGCAGTGTGTAGTAGGCCAGGCCGAGGGCGGCTACGGGAACGGGATGCGGCGGCAGGAACCGGATGAGGGCGTAATGGCTGTTGAGGACCGATCGGCAGTCGCCCTCGCTGCCGCAGGTCCAGTCGAGGAACTTCGAGCGGCCCTTGGTCAGGTGGATCTTGACCAGCAGGACGCTGATGGAAACGTTGATGCCGGCAAGAGCCAGGAGTACCAGGCGCACGATATTGAATGTGTCGTTGGACACAGCCGACCCCCGATGGTCATTTTCCTGTCTGTTGCGATCTGGGTGCGACCCAGCCGACAACCGCCATCTGCCCAATTTTATAGCCGCCGGCGGCTTGTTTTCCGGCGATGGACCGCCGGGCAGAGCCGGCCGGGCCATTAGGATTGATTTCTTAAGATAGAGGAGAGGTGATACAGGCAAGCCCCGATGCGGACACCGGGCCCAAGGATGAGGCGTCAGCCTGGGATTTCCCTTCGATGGGACATTACGGCTGCTGCAAACACAAAGACAACGACGACACTTACCAGAAGGACGGCGTCGCGACTACGTCAAGGCTCCATCCTCTATGATGGGTCATCCGGCGTATTCGGTCCTACATGTCGATCGTCTTGCCGCAGTGAGGACACGCCCTGGTCTTTTTCTTCCGCTGCATCTCCTCGATGAAGCCCGAGCCCAAAAGACCGGCAGGCAGGGCGAACATACCGATGCCAAGGACGGCGATTATGGCGCCCAGGACCTTCCCCAAGAGGGTGACAGGAAAGATGTCGCCGTAGCCAACCGTCGTCAGCGTTGCCACCCCCCACCACATGGCCGCCGGGATGCTGGAGAAGGCTGTCGGCTGCGCGTCATGCTCTACGATGTACATCAGGCTCGAAGAGAAGATCAACAACACCGTCACGACAAAGACCATTACGGCGAGATCTTCCTTTTTGCGGTTGAGGACTCGCCCGAGGGTCTGCAATGCGCCAGAATACCTGCTCATCTTAAAAACACGGAACATGCGGAACAGGCGTACCGCCCTGATCATCCGCAGATCCAGGTTCACAGCCAGGGGTGCGTAAAAGGGCAAGATCGCCGCCAAGTCGACCAACACCATCGGCGTGACGGCAAACCGCAGTCGGCCTCGTACGGGCTGGCGCCATTGTGGGGCGGCCGTGCATGCCCAGACTCTCAGGAGGTACTCTGCCGTAAAGACCAAGACCGATCCCACATCGATCGCGTGAAACAGATAGCCATATCGCTGCGAAAGGTCAGGCACCGTCTCGAGCATCACGGCCAGCACATTGAGGCTGATCAGGGCCATTAGCGCGATGTCGCAGATTCGACTGGCTGTATCACCTTCGGTAGCCGTCGCCAGCACTTCGTGGAGCCGTTTGCGAAACGCTTCCTTCCGGCTCAAGATCGGTTGCGTTTGCATATCCAGCATGCAGGTATCCTTCTCGAAGCGGAGTTTTCGAAGAGACCGGGCTTGTTATACTTTCTCACATCATCCGGACTGTTCCGGTCCGGTCTGGTTGCCTGCCCGGAATCTGTGCGACGACCTCATTGGCGATAACAGGACCGCCCTAAGAGCGATTCCAAGTCGAGCTCTGCTGTAACCTCGATGATTGTTGCCGACACTGGCGACCATCATTGTTATCACTTATCCTCGCCAGGGCAAACACAGGCATGCGGGCCTGACATTTTCTAAGGCAAGTCCAAGACGTATGCCGTGAAGATATGGAGGCTGGACATGGGATTCCGCTTCTTTCGCAGGGTCAAGATCGCCCCGGGCATCAGTCTGAACTTCAGCAAATCAGGCATTTCTCCGTCCATCGGTGTGCCGGGAGCGAGGATCACCTTTGGCCGGCGAGGCATACGCCGTACGATAGGCATTCCCGGAACCGGTCTCTATTACACCGAGACGCTCGGTGCTGGCAAACATCGAGCCGCCCGTGCGGCCCCGCAGCCGAAGCCTGAACCACGGCATTCGCTGGACCTTGGTTTTTTCAATCGCTTGTTTACGCCGAAGGACGAACGGGCGTTTGTTGATGGGTGCAGGGCGTACGTCGCAGACCACGAGGCCGATCAGGCCCTCTGCAAATTCCGTCAGGCTACGCATCTGCCTGACGGGGCGTTCATGGCCGGCTTTCTTGCTCTAAAGACTGGGCAATATGAGCTCGCAGCGGCGAACCTTCTTGAGGCAGCCAGCCAGGCACGGTTCCTGGGGGTGCACTTTGACAAATACGGTCTGGAGGTGAGTTTGTCGCTGCCGATCACGGAGGAGGTCGCCGCACACATTACTCCTTGTGAACGGGGTGCTCTGCTGGGCCTTGTAGAGGCCTATCAGCATCAAGGCAAGAACCAGGAGGCCTTGGACTGCCTCAAGCGGCTGCACAAACAGAAGCCGGACGACGCGGTTGTGAATCTGTCGATTGCCGAGTTGATCTACGATGCGGCACCTGACGACAAGCGTCTGGCCAGGAGTATCGTCAAGGTGGCTGGTGATGTTCAGAACGACTCGGAGGTCCATGCGGCGCTTATGCTCTACAAGGCGCGGCGCTTAGAGCACTTGGTCTGGATAAGGCTGCACGGGATGTGCTGACGGCTGCGTTGCGCCGGAAGTCAAATCGCGGTCGAGATCTGCTGCACGCTATTCGATACGAACGTGCCTGTCTGTATGAGTGTCTCAACCAGTCTGCCCGCGCTCGCCGGGAGTTCGAGGGCCTCTACGCCGAGGATCCTTCGTATGAAGACGTGGCCAAACGGCTGTGCCTGACCTAAAAGGGGCAGGTCTTTTTCAGCAGGGTCTTCGTCCGGTGGCTTGCCGGTCTTTGACGTGTTGGAACGTGTCGGATGGAAGGGGAAATACGTGGAATTCGCTTTCAAGCGTGATCTTGATGGCGTGGCGTGGGAGCAAGTCTCTGCCCTGTTTGAAGCTGTTGGGTGGGGCCGGCGGAGGCCGGAGGATCTTGAGGGCGTTTTTCGCAGGAGCTCGTATACCCGGATCGCCTATGCCGGCCGAAGTCTGGTCGGCTGCGGAAGGACCGTCGACGATGGCAGATACTATGCCCTGATCGTGGATCTGGTCGTCCATCCGTCACATCAACGACATGGTCTCGGGTCGCGAATACTGGCTGAATTGAAGGACGATCTTGGCGGCATGCTCTTTACTACGCTTACGGCGGAGGTCGGTAAGGAGGCCTTCTGCCTGCGACAGGGCTGGCGGCGGCAGAAGTCGGCGTTCATATGGCCCCGGAACAAGAGGCAGGCGGATCTGTATGCATTCGGCGAGGACGGCGGCACTGTCCTGGATGGTGGCGCGTGACGGAGGAGGAGACTGTCACCTGCTCATTCTACCACCTGCACGATATCGACATGGACGGAACACCCCAGATCGCTTAGCAGGCTCTGGCAGTCTTCCCACGTAAAGCCGCGCCTGGATATGTCTGACAGGCCCAGCCGGACCACGGCGTCGCGGACTTCTGAAGAGTCAAACTTTCCTTCCTGCATTATCTGGCGCTCGGCCCAATCCGCCAGTTCCTGCAGTGTCAGCTGCTGCTGCAGGTAGGCTGCGATTCTGGCGACGACCTTGTCACGGGTGACGTGCACGTGTCTGTCCGCGGTCGTGGGCACATAATGGATGGTCCCGCACTGTCTGCACTTGACCTTGTGTCCGGCGAATCTGCGGCTCATACTGATCTGGTTGCCGCAGTCGCAGTAAAAGTGGATCAGCGAGGGGTCCTGCCGCAAGCGGAGCATGACTGAGGCCAGAGGTTCGGCCTCTGCAAGCGGCAGCCACCGCGACATGCCCTCGCGCCAGCATCTCGTCTCGTCCGGCAGACTGCCGCGCAGCCAGCGGCGTAGGATCTCTTCCTGTTTCAGCGGTTCGACAACCTGGGTCCGGCAATCTTCGACGTACCAGGTGGACTTGCCCATGGTGCGCTCCTCGCGATGAGGTTCAGCAATGGTACCTCTGTATAACAAAAGACTTGACGACCAATTATCAGAATATCTTGTGCTTGGGGTGTCTGTCAACACCTCGTCCAGATCGGAAAAGGGTCCAGGTACATTTATTCGTACAACACCCTGCAAAACGGGAAAAGTCCAAAGAAAAGGGTCCAGGTACATTTTATGGAAGACACAGCCGGTATTGACGGCTGCCCTCCGACGGCGGTAGAGTCTGTGTCGGCGGCCGGGGAAGGCCCGGCCAGTCCTGTCTTACGAATCTGACGCTGCTAATGAGGACTTATCATGCCCCGCACACCTCGCGGCGTTGTCGGAGGAGTGGTATACCATGTGCTTAACCGCGCCAATGCCCGCCTGACGATCTTTGAACGCGAAGAGGACTATGAGGCGTTCGAGCGAGTCCTGCAGGAAGGGTGCCAGCGCATCGCTATGAGAATCCTGGCATGGTGTCTCATGCCGAATCACTGGCATCTGGTGCTCTGGCCGCGCGGTGCAGATGATATGAGCGAGTTCATGCATTGGGTAGGGGTGACTCATACGCAACGCTGGCACACGGCGCACGCGTCCGTGGGGACCGGGCACATTTACCAAGGCCGTTACAAGAGCTTCCCGGTGCAGACCGACCAGTACTATCTCACCCTGTGTCGTTACGTGGAGCGCAACGCGCTGCGGGCCGGCCTGGTCAAGCGGGCGCAGGACTGGCGGTGGGGGAGCCTGTGGCGGCGAGTCTGCGGCAGTGCGGAGCAGCAGATGCTGCTGACCGCGGGGCCGACCCCGCTGCCCGCCAATTGGGTGTCGCTGGTGAACCATCCGCAGCCGGACGAGCAGCTTAGGGTCATCCGCCAGTGCGTGGTCAGAGGCCGGCCCTTCGGGCAAGTCCCGTGGGTGGAACGCACGGCCAGGCGCTTGCACATAGAGTCAACGTTACGACCCCGCGGCCGGCCTCGCAAGGATGCGGCGACGAACCAGCCTTCAGGAAAATGTACCTGACCCCTTTTTCAGAAGGTGGCGGTCAGGCGGAGGCCGGCTACGATGGCGTTGCGCAGGGAGTCGTCGCCGCCCGGGTCTACCACGATCTGAAGATCGGGGGTGAGGCTGATGTATTTGCCCAGCTGGATCTTGTAATAGAACTCGGCGACAACTTCGCGTTCGGTGCCTGGGGCTACGTGGCCAAGAGCTTCACTGAGCGAGGCATAGCTGAAGCCGGCAGCCAGAACGTCCTCATCGCGACTCGGCACCGGGCCGGTGCAACTGACGCCGCCGGAATAGAAGTTCTGGATGGTGCGGGCCTGGCCTGGTGCATAGCCATAGCGGAAGAACAGGCCGACGCCCTGCATATCTTCGGGGTCGGCGTTTTCCTTCCAGACCAGTTGGTCGAAGCTGGCGTAGGCGCCCCAATCGCCGGAGCGGAGGCGCGGCGTGTCGGCGTCTTCCGGCTGGATGAAGTCCTCGTTGGCACTCGGATCGTACCAATAGCCCAACCGATAGGTTCCGTGGTATGGCTTGCCGTGGACCGTGAACTTGGGCATCACGCCGTATTCGTTGAGCAGCAGGAAGTGGGCCGGGCCGTGAAACGCCGTCTCGAAACCCGTCGTGCCGCCCCGGGCATCCGCGTCGAAGGCGCCGACGGCGCCGTATAGCCACGGTACGGGTGTGACCACTGCCTGGGCACCCAGGCCGTAATCGGGGAAGGGGATCGTGGCGTTGTTGGTCAACGAGGCGTTGAGAAACTGGTCGTACTGGTAGTTTGCGTACTCGTTGTTATCGAAGTTGCCGGCGGCGTCGAGCTTGCCCACGCGAAAGGTCAGTTTGTCCGGGATGATGGCGTGCTCGTACCAAAGGGTGGCGACGTAGAAGTCGTGCCCGGCGAAGACCGTACCATTGACGTCCAGCAGCGAGCCGACAAGAGGATTCACGCCGCGGCCGAACATTCCAAGGATGTAGGTGCCGAACGTGCCGCCGCGCCAAAGTCCTGCTTGTTCGGTACTGAGTGCGGCAGCCACCTGGTAGACGCCGGTGTTGCGCAGGGCGTCATTGGTGGTGAGTCCGCCGCGGGCATTGACCTGGGCGACCTGGGTGTAGGATATCTCGAAGCCGAAGCCCTTGGCGGCAAGCCGATCCTTAAGAGCCTGCCAGGGATCGACCTTCCAGGCGGCCGGCTGTGTCGTCGGTACTGCGAGAGGAACCGGTGCGGGGCCTATGGGGCGATCACCAGAGGGTTGGGCGAAACCGGGATGGCCGGCACCGTCAGCGGCTGCCAGTGCGCTGTTCTCTGCTCGTGCCGCCGGTGACAACAGGACCAGGATGCTTAGCGATACCAGGCAACGGCACGTGACGGAACGCATACATGTCTCCTTGTACCAATCCTCGACGCCTAACTCGCGAGAAGGGCACGGGGGCGACGGACAGGTTCCGCCGCCCCCGGTTCACCAAGGACGAATTAGAACGTACCGAGCTCGTTGTTGTCCAGTGGTATGACCTGCTGCGCCTTCGTCGGCTGGTGGCCGGCTGCTGCGAGTTCTGGCCTGGCCTGTGCGCCGCGGTTGTTTGCGTTGTGTGCGGCGTGGGACCTGTCAGCATGCCAGGTCTCATGGAGCAGGTGATCGACATGACTGGTATGGCTCTTGTGCTCCCGGATCGAACAGACGCTGCCCGCAAGCGGCGAGCATGCGGCCGGATCGCTCGGCATGATACGCTACACCTGGATTCATCGTGCTCTAAATGCCGGCTTCGGGACGGCGTTGGCATGTGCTGTCGCCAGGGACCAGCCGGCTGGCGATGGCAACACGGAGCGGGTGGGAGCGCTTGCGATAGACGCGGTCCAGCATCATGTGCATGGCCGTCTGGCCGATCTCGTCCGGACGGCTTTCCAGCGTAGTCGGCCGGAACTTCGAGGCGCGGGCCTCGCCACGGGTGATCATGCCGATGTCCTGCGGGCAGCGCAGGTCGCAGTGGCGCAGCGCGTCGAGCATGCGGCTGGCGACGTCCCTGTCGAAACAGATCATCGCTTCGGGCAGACGTTCCAGCAGGAAGAAGCGATCCATCGATTTCTGGGCGAGCTGGTCGGTACCTGGGATCGTCTGTATCCACTCGTCGCGGAGCAAAAGGCCCGACTGGTTGGCAGCGCGGCGCAGGTGTGACAGAAACCGCCACACGTCCGGGTCCCAGACCATGCCGGATTCGTTGGCCTTGACGCGGCCGAAGGCGGCGAAGCCGACCGTACGGTAGCCGAGCTTGACGAGATGGGACACGGCGAGGAAGGCCTCGGCCTCGACGTCGACGGTGACGGCGTCGGTGTAGGCATCGTGGGGCCAATAGTCGATGCAGATGCACGGGATGTTTTGATTGTCGAAGAGGTTCAGAAAACTGTCATCGTACATGCCGCAGACGACTACGCCGGCAACGCTCTCCCGGTCCGGCAGGGCATGCAGACCACGAGGCACCTCGCCGGGGTAATAGCAATACTTTATCTGAAGGCTCTGGTGGTTGGAGCGGGCGACGCGGACCATGCCGGCGACAATCCGGCCGTAGTAGTCATTGTTACGTACGGGGGCAGGGCTGAACTGAAAGACCAGCAGATGTTTGTTTCGCAGCGCCAGACCTGCATGACCTCGACCGGTGGTTTGGTCAGCAGGGTTCCGTGGCCTCGGCGTCGCTGGACGAGATCGTACTGCTCGAGCAGGGCGAGGGCCTGGCGAATGGTGCTGCGGGAGACTTTGAAGCGGGTGGCCAGGTCTCGTTCCTGGGGCAGCAGCATCGGCCCGTCGTCAGGATTGCCGGCGGCTTCCTTGATCAGTTCGTCGGCGACGCGGAGATAGAGGCTGCTGGCCGGTGCGGCCTGACGGGCGCCGAACTTGTAGACCTTGTCGTCGCGAAGTTTCTGGACGGTATCCGTGTTCATTTGTACTACTCCCGGCGGGCAATATACCACCTGGTTCGTACCAGTCTACCCGGAGCGGGTTGTTTACTCAATAGCTAACAGGTAAGATACGAACCAAGTGAAGAGATGAGAGGGTGAAGGGACCGGTGGAGATCGCCATGGGGCAGACAGAACTGCTGGAAGTATTTGAGAATCCGCATCCGCAACGCGACTATCTTATCACCCATATCGCGCCGGAGTTCACCTCGGTATGCCCAAAGACGGGCCAGCCCGATTTCGGGACGGTAATTATCGGGTATGTGGCCGGCGAGCGCTGCGTGGAGCTGAAGAGCTTGAAGATGTACCTGCAGCAGTATCGCCAGCAGGGGATCTTCTACGAGGACGTGACCAACGTGTTGCTCGATGACCTGGTGAAGGTGCTTGCGCCGCGGTGGATGGAGGTCGTGACGAAGTGGCGCCCGCGCGGCGGGATGCGGTCGATCATCCGGGCGGAGCATGGTCAGCGGCCGGGGCATTCCTGACCGCACGTCCGCAGCTCACGGCGGGAGGCGGCTACCCCCTTTTTGTCACCTGCTCATCCTTTCTGCTTTTCACCTCTTCAGCCGTTCACGCCGTCCCGCGATACAGACAACCGGCTGAGGCTGTTTCCTGGATGCCGATGGCGGACAGGCTGAGGCAGTCGGGGGCGGAAGCGCTTCCAGATCCAGCGGGCCAGGTTTTCGCTGGTCGGGTTCTCCAGGCCTTCGATCTCGTTGAGGTAGCGGTGGTCGAGCTGATCGAGTATGGGCTTGATCGCGCAGCTGATCTCGCCGAAGTCGACGATCCAGCCGGTGTGCGGATCGGGCGTTCCGGTCACGTAGACCTTAACCAGGAAGGAATGGCCGTGCAGCCGGCTGCACTTGTGCGCGGCGGGCACGTTTGGCAGGCTGATGTGCCGCCTCGAAGCGAAACTCCTTGAAAATCTCCACGTCTTACTCCTACGGAATCTTCAGAAACTTGTGCGTCTGGAGGCTTAGTCGCCACTGCGGATGTTCCATGCAATACTCTACCGCCAGCAGGATGTTGCACGCCAGCTCGGGCCCGGCCATCGGCTGAAGGTAGTAAAACTGAAAATCCAGGCCGTCGAGCGGTTCGACGACCGGCGCGCCTGCGGGTCGGTCGGCGAGGCCGTCGCGACGTACCGGCGGGCGCGTTTCGAACCGGGCTGGTGGCAGGTTGGCCTGCGGGAAGACCAGCTTCAGTTCGTGGCCTCGTCGAAGGACCAGGTCGGTCCCGGCTTTGGGGCTGACGCAGATCCAGTCGATGCCCTGCGGCGGTTTGTGCGTGCCGTTGGTCTCGATGCCTACCTGGAAATCCCGGCGATGCAGGATATCGACGACGGGCTGGTCGAGTTGCAGCAGCGGCTCGCCGCCCGTGAATACAACGAAAGGTACGGCTCGTTTGCCGGCCTTGGCGGGCCATGCGGCGGCGATGGCGTCGACCAGGGCGTATGGCGATTCGAAGACGCCGCCGCCGGGCCCGTTCGTGCCGACGAAGTCGGTATCGCAGAAGTGGCATACCGCCGGTCGCGATCCTCCTGCCTGCCGGACCAAAGATTGCAGCCGGCAAACCGGCAGAAGACGGCGGGCCGGCCCGTCTGGGCGCCTTCGCCCTGCAGCGAATAGAAGATCTCTTTGACCGTGTAGGGCATCGTCAGGATGTCCGCTGTCCGTTGTTTGTTGTCCGTTGCTGCGTCCGGAGGCCATCCGCCTTGCAGATTCGTACAGCAAAGCGCATGGCCGATCCTCTTTCGGCCAGCAACCCAAAGGATGTTAGGATACTCGAAAGATGGTGGATCAGGAACCTGGGGCGGTCAGGCCTGATAGGGGGCCGGATCCTGTTGGCCTGCCTCGGTGAACCCCTTGAGCCGCAACTGGCACGAGTCGCAGTGGCCGCAGGCGCGACCTTGTGCATCGGGATCGTAACAGGAGCGGGTCAGCGAGTAATCGACCCCCAGTTCGAGGCCTTTGCGAATGATCTGCCCCTTGGTCAGCGCGATCAGAGGCGTGTGAATCGTAAGGTGCTGATGACCTTCGACGCCGGCTTTTGTCGCGAGATTGGCCATCTTCGCGTATGCCTCGATGTATTCCGGCCGGCAGTCCGGATAGCCGCTGTAGTCGATCGCATTGACGCCGATGAAGATGTCATTCGCCGCGAGCACCTCAGCCCAGGCGAGGGCGAACGACAGGAAGATCGTGTTGCGCGCGGGGACGTACGTGATCGGGATGCCGCTGGCCATATCTGCCGGCGCGCGGTCCTTGGGCACGTCGATATTGTCGGTCAGGGCCGAGCCGCCGAACTGCCGCAGGTCGATCTGGGTAACAACGTGACGGACGGCACCGAGACGCTCCGCCACCTGCCGCGCGGCTTCGGTCTCCTGCTGGTGACGCTGCCCATAGCGGAACGACAGGGCGTAACAGTCAAAACCCTCGTTTCGGGCGATGGCCAGCGTCGTGGCGGAATCGAGTCCGCCGCTCAGCAGTACGACTGCTTTGGGGGGCTGAGGCATGGTGTTGGGGTTTCCTTCCGCGAAAGGGGCTGTCATGTCCTGGCGTACTGCTGGAATGCTTCCGGCAAGGTATCGAGCAGGTCCGTTGCCATTAAACTGTACTGGCCGAACCGCTCGGCGGCGATGTCACCTGCCAGGCCGTGCAGATACGCAGCCAGGCAGGCGGCCTCAAACGGTTCGAAGTGCTGGGCGAGCAAAGCAGCCGTCGCGCCGGTCAGCACGTCGCCCGTGCCGCCGGTGGCCAGGCCGGGGTTGCCCGTCGTGTTGATATACGCCTGCGAGCCGTCGGTCACGACGGTGCGGTCACCTTTGAGCAGGACCACGCAGCCCAGGCGGTCGGCGACGGCCCTGGCGACGCGCCGCCGGGAGGCATCGTCCTGCGTCAGTTCGAGTTTCATGTCGAAGGCCTTCAGCAGCCGGTGCATCTCGCCGGGGTGCGGCGTGATAATCAGCGGTCCCTTCACGGCCGGTACCCGACCAAGCGACGCAAGGCAGGTCAGGCCCGAGGCATCGAGCACGACCGGTTTGTCGATTTCGCTCAACGCAGTTTCGACCAGCCGCGTGCCGGCGAGCGTCACGTCCATGCCGGGTCCTACGGCCAATACGTCGTGCTGGGCCGCCTGGTCGCCAAGTTCATCGAGCGCTCTCAGCGAGAAGCCGCCGTCGTTCGACTCGTCGG
The DNA here is from genome assembly GCA_963787325.1 of uncultured Planctomycetota bacterium. Taxonomy (GTDB): domain Bacteria; phylum Planctomycetota; class Phycisphaerae; order UBA1845; family JANYLN01; genus CAWBCK01. The sequence goes on along the minus strand of CAWBCK010000005.1, from coordinate 658,972 downwards.
CAAGATAACTCGTTGCACAGGGTGCCAGCGTGATGGCGATCGGCTGGGCGGAGGCCGGGCAGAATATGCGCACCAGGCCCGCGCCGCTGCGGTAGGCGCTGTTGGCCACCAGTGCGATCGACCCTGGCATCGCTGCGCTGCCGCCGACTACGAGCACCCGGCCGAACATGCCTTTGTGCGAGTCGGCCGGCCGCTCCGGCAGCGGTGGTAGTTTCGTTACGGCCTTAAGATTGTCGGCGACGTTGTTCATATGCGTATCCTGGAATGGTTCAGGCAGTCCTCGGGCAACTTTCGGATTATAGGGGCGGGCGGTGGTGTTGTTTACCCGGGCAGTCCTCACGGCCATGTGCGCCACAGACTCAGCACTTGCCGTTGCTCTGGCGTGCGATGATCGCGGCCTGGTAGCCCGCGGCGAAACCGTTGTCGATGTTGACGACCGAGACGCCCGAGGCGCAGTTGTTGAGCATCGTCAGCAGGGCCGACAGCCCGCCGAAGCTCGCGCCGTAACCAACGCTGGTCGGCACGGCGATGACGGGGCAGGTTACGAGTCCGCCTACCACGCTGGCCAGTGCCCCCTCCATGCCGGCCACGACCACAAGCACCTTCATCCGTTGAAGACGGTTGTGATGGGCCAGCAGGCGGTGCAGGCCGGCGACCCCGACGTCATAGAAGGTCGCGGCCGGCTGGTTCATGATCTCGCACGTGACACGGGCCTCTTCGGCCACCGGGATATCCGCCGTGCCGGCGCTGACAATGCCGACGCGCGGGGCGGTGCGGCGATTGTGGTTCTTCTGGCGGAGCGTGATCGCGCGGTGCCGCCTCGTTGAATTCCGCCTTGGGATAGCGAGCCCGAACGCGCTCGAACATCTCAGCCGTGGCACGGGTCGCCAGTATGTTGCCGCCGACCTGGGCCAGCCGGTCGAAGATGGTCTCGACCTGCTCGATGGTCTTGTTCTGACAGAAAATGACCTCGGGGTAGCCGCAGCGCAGCTGCCGATGGTGGTCGATGTGCGCAAAGCCGAGCGACTCAAAGGGCAGATTGCGCAACCGGCTGAGGGCATCGCCGATTGACACATCTCCCGTCTGCACCTGCTTCAGCAACTTCTTGAGGGTCGATTCTTCCATGGGTCCCGTTTACGTCCTGCAACATCGGTCGCCTGATCGAGAATATTATCGTACAGGCTGCGGTCCTGCAGCCGCAAACGCCGTCGCTGCGACCAGCCACAAATCGCTGGCCGCAGCCGATGGCAGCGAGTAGCATAATAGGGTGCCGCTGGCGGCTCGTCCGCCGGTGCGGGGCTCAAGGGAGCCTTGAACCTGGCCGGGTCGACGGGCTGGGAAGCATTGCAGAAGATAAGGAAAGGCCCATGGCGGAAGACAAAGATCGCATTCAGCAAGCCGCGGAGGCACTCGACGCCCTGGGTACTACCCCCCCGTCAACTGGTCAGGCCGACGACAGCCACCAGTCCCAGCCGGCCTCCCATGCGGAGGCAATTCCACCGGCCGAGCCTCCGCCGGACCAAGCGTCCGCGCCGAAGCCCGCTCCCGCACCGGCCGCAGCCAGAGACTACCCGCTGGAGCCGGTCGTCCGGGTGGTCGTGAAAACGCCGGGCAAGATCAAGAAGAACAGGCCGCAGCGCCAGGAGAAGAAGCAGCCGCCGCGCAGCCCGGGCTTCCGCCAGTGCTGACACCGTTGCGGCGCGTCCAGCGTCGCCGGCAGATCGAATCTCGCCGCATGTTCATCCCGCTTCTTCTGACGATGGGGCTGGGCATGCTCGTGCTGGGTATCTGGTCGGCAGGGGTGCTGGCAGCCGGGACGAATCTCTTTCGGCCGAGCGCGGAGGTCGATGTCAATACCCGCTGGTTCGCCAAGGTGGCCCTGCTGGCCTGGCCGATCGCCGCCGTGTTGCTGACCGGGGCCGGCCTGTTCATGTACGAGGTATACTCGTGGTTTACGATGTACCCGGAGCAGCGCGATGAACGTCATTGATCTGGCAGGTACGCCGCGACAGATGGGCCGCCAGTACGGCGAGGCGCTGCGCGAGCAGACGCGGGCATTCGCCGATATCCGGCTGGATCGCTGTGTGGTCGAGGCCCGCCAGATGGGCCTGCCGGTCGACGGGCGGTTTGTGCTTGACGTGTGCACCAGGTGCGTCGACCATACCATCGTCATTATGATGAAGCCGTCTGGGAGGAGATGGCCGGCATCGCCGAAGGGGCAGGGCTCTCGCCCGAAATGATGATGATCTGTAATGGCCTGACGGACGTGCGCGATGCGGTGTTTGCGGCGGCCGGCGCAGGACTGGGCACGGCAGCCGGCGACGGAAGCGGGCGGCTGCACGGCGTGGATGGCGGCGCCGGAGGCGACGGCCGTCGACTGCACGCTGCTGGGGCAGACCTGGGACATGCACGTCTCTGCGAGCGAGTACATCGTGGCCGTCAGGCGAAAGCCCGATCGCGGTCCGGCCACGATCGCCATGACGACAGCCGGCTGTCTTTCGCTGATCGGGCTGAATTCCGCGGGCGTGGCGATCGGCAACAACAATTTTCGACCTGTCGATGCCCGGCCCGGCGTGATCTACCTGGCGATGATCCACAAGGCCCTGGCTCAGCAACATCTGGCTGGCGCGGTCAACGCGATTACCCAGGCCTTTCGCTGCAGCGGGCACAATTACTACCTGGCTGACGGCGACAGCGGCATGGTCGATATCGAGACGACCGGTAGCGAGTACGAGGTCATCCAGCCGGGCGGGGCGACATATGTCCACACAAATCACTATCTGATGCCCCGTCTGCGTGCCCTGGAGGTACCGGGGGCGGTAACGCCGTCGTCGGCCTGGCGGCTGACGCGGATGGTGCACGTCCTCAGTGAGCAGGCCGGCCAGATCACGCCCGAGACGATGATGCACGCCATGTCAGACGCGCAAGGAGCCGGCGACTGTCGAATCTGCCGCAACGACCCGACGGACACAGACCAGACGTGCGGTGCAGCCATCCTCTGTCCTCAAGAGCGGAAGATGTGGGTGACGCAAGGCCAGCCAACGCCCGATGGATTTGCAGAATTGACGCTGTAGTTTCCAGCGATTGCGTGAGATGGTTGCCAACGCTGCGGATCCGTCGCGCTGTCATCCTGAGACCCCCGTCGGGAGGTCCCGTGGGTACCGCGGGTACGGTGGGGCCGAAGGATGACAACTGGCAGCCACGAGGGCCACTGGAAGATTCGTACTGGTGTATAGAATCACCGTACCGCAAGCCGGGGGCGAATGCATTGGTCGCGTCGTCCGTATCGCCTGCGGCCCAGGAATTTGATATAACGAAGTGATGAGCAATACCACGAAATCTCTGTACCTGATCGATGGCCACGCCCAGATCTACCGCGGCTACTACGGACCGTTCGGCAACCTCACCGCGCCGAGCGGTGAGCCGACCAAGGCGACGTACACATTCATGCAGACGCTGCTGTCGCTGATCAAGAACAAGAAGCCCGACTACCTGGCGATGGTTCTCGACAGCGGCGAGGCCGAGGTCTTCCGCATGCAGATCTCCGCCGACTACAAGGCCCACCGCGCGCCCATGCCCGAGGATCTGCCGCAGCAGATCAAGCGGATCGTGCAGATCCTGACCGAGGCCGGCATCCCCATCCTGGTGCTGCCGGGCTTCGAGGCCGATGACATCATCGCTACGTTCGCCGAAAAACTCCGCGACAGCGATGTCAACGTCTACATGGTCAGCAAGGACAAGGATCTCGACCAGCTTCTCTCGGACAAGGTCCGCATGTACGACCCCGGCAAGGATGTCGTGATAGGCCCGGACGATCTGCTGGCCCAGAAGGGCTATACGCCCGACAAGGCCGTCGAGGTGCAGGCCCTGGCAGGCGACGCCGTCGACAATATCGAGGGCATTCCGGGTGTCGGCCCGAAGACCGCTGCCAAACTCGTCATGAAGTATGGCAGCGCCGAAGAGGCGATCAGACACGCCGACGAGCAGACGCCCAAGCTCAGGCAGAATCTCACTGAGTACGGCGACCGGGTGAAGATCTCCCGGCAGCTGGTTACCCTGCGCCGCGACGTGCCGATCGAGGTCGATCTCAACAAACTGATATTTAAAGGGATTCAACGGCAGCACGTCGAACCCATCTTCCGCGAACTGGGCTTCGACCGGCTGCTTCGCCAGATCGAAAACGGCGCGATTCCTGAAGCGCCTCCTGCGACATCGGCGCCCCGCAGATCCCCGCGAGCCTGTTTGACGAACAGCCGGCAGAGGAGCCAGCAGAAGGGCTCCCCCGCACAGGACACCAAGACCGCGGAGGGCAGCGTGGTTGTGCCGGCAGGCGACCTGTTCAGCCGAATCGAAGTAACCCGGTCGCCGCGGGACTACACGCTCGTTGACGATGAGGAAAAGTTCAAGACATTCCTCGAGTCGCTCCGCCAGGTCAGGGAGTTCAGTTTCGACACGGAGACGACCTCGATCTCGCCGATCGAGGCGGAGCTCGGTCGGCATGAGCTTCAGCTGGCAGGCAGGGCACGCATATTACATTCCAGTGAAAGCTGCAGGCTGCCGGGTCCTGCCGCCGAAGATCGTTCTGGAGCATCTCCGGCCGATCCTGGAAGACACCCGGATAGCCAAGGTCGGCCAGAATCTTAAGTACGATGTGGTCGTGCTGCGCGGCGCCGGCGTCAAGATGAAGGGCGTGGCGTTCGATACGATGATCGCCAGCTTCCTGGTCGACCCCGAGCGAGCCAGCCACAGCCTCGACCGGCTGACGCATCAGCTGCTCGGCGAGCGGACGATCCCGATCTCCGACCTGATCGGCAAGGGTCGAAACCAGATCCGCATGGACCAGGTCGATACCCGGCGAGTATGCGACTATGCGGGCGAGGACGCGGATATGGCCTGGCGGGTCCGCGAAAAGCTCCTGCCGCAGCTCGCAGGCCAACGAGCTGATGCCGCTGTTCTGCGAAGTCGAGATGCCGCTCGTCGAAGTCCTGGCCGAGATGGAGTTCTGCGGCGTCAAGATCGATACGAATGTGCTCGGCGCGATGGGCGACGAACTGCACAAGCGAATCGAAGACCTGCGCGAACAGATCCAGCAGCACGTCGGACACCCGTTCAACATCGATTCGACGCGCCAGCTCGGCCAGGTGCTCTTCGACGAACTGAGCCTGCCGGTGATCCGCCGCACCAAGACCAGCAGGAGTACCGACGCCGCCGTGCTGGTGGAACTGGCAAGTCTCACCGAAAACCCGATCCCGAAGCTTGTGCTCGAATACCGCGAGCTCGGCAAGCTCAAGGGCACGTATGTCGATACGCTGCCGAAGATGATCAGCAGCCGCACCGGCCGTGTGCACACAAGTTTCAACCAGATCGGCGCGGTGACCGGCCGGCTGTCTTCGAGCGACCCCAACCTCCAGAACATTCCCATGCGCACCGAACTCGGCCGGCAGATCCGCAAGGCGTTTGTGCCGGACGCGACGCGCGTGTTGATGGCTGGCGATTACTCCCAGGTCGAGCTGCGAATCCTGGCGCACTGTTCGCGAGACCCTGCCCTGGTCGAGGCCTTCAAGGAAGACCGCGACATTCACGCCTTCGTCGCCAGCCAGGTCTTCGGTGTGCCGCTGCAGGAGGTGACCGGCGAGCAGCGCAGCCGGGCCAAGACCGTCAACTTCGGCATCGTTTACGGCCAGGGTCCGCACGGCTTGGCCCAGCAGACGGGCATGAGTATCTCGGACGCGCGCGTCTTCATCAGTCGGTACTATGAGTCCTATCCGGGTATCCGCACGTTCCTGGATGAGTGCGTCCAGTTCGCGATGCAGCACGGCTATGTGCGGACGCTGATGGGCCGGCGCCGCCCGTTGCCCGGCATCCATTCGCGCAATCCGGGCCTGCGTGCCCAGGCGGAACGACTGGCGATCAACTCGGTGATCCAGGGTAGTGCCGCCGACATGATGAAAAAGGCGATGGTTGAGATCCACCGTCGGATCGAGGACGACCCGGACATCTCGATGTTGATCCAGGTGCACGACGAACTGGTCTTCGAGGTCTCGCCAGCCATCGTGGAAGATCAGATCCAGAAGGTTCGTGCCGACATGACCGCCGCCCTGCCGCTGGACGTGCCGGTGAAGGTCGACCTGTCCTGGGGGGCCAACTGGTTGGAGGCCCAAATAGCGCCGCAGAGACCTGACCAGAATCGACGTCATCGCAAATTGGTCTTGAGCATTTTGCGATCCCCTTGTCTTCACAGCGACGCGGGCTATCGTAGGCGACAAGGCTGCGGAAGAATCGAACGGAAGATCAAGGCGACGAGCCACGATGAACCTTCCAGCATTTGTGCGACGGTCTACAGGCATTCAAGCCGATCCCCCTGACGCCCGGGAGCACAGCGGGCGGCAGTGGCGGGCTATGGCCGTTGATGACCTGGCCTGGATTGAGAGTCTCGACCTCCAGTGGCCGGCGTTGCAGCGAGCGCGGTGGGGGCTCTGGCTTAACGTCCTGGTCCCGGGGGCGGGTCTGGTGGCGCTGCAGCGGGAACGCGTCGGTCTGCCTCTGACGGCCGCCTTTCTGGTTTTCGCCGAAATCGCCTTGATGGGCCTGCTGGTGATGCCGAACGCGTTAGGTGCTGCGCTGACGACCGCTGTGACAGTATTGGCAGCCGGGATATGGCTTGCCTCGCAGGTGCTTCTGTTGCGTCGCGTGCACGACCTGCAGGACCTTGAAAGGCAGATTCGCACAGCCGTGCAGATTGAACAGGCGCGTGAGGCCGTGCTTGCCGCCGAGTGGGGGCCCGCCAAGCAGTTGCTGGCAGAGGCGGCCGATTACGACGTCGAGCAACCGGAGCTGAACTGGCTTCTGGCCAAAGTATCTTCCGCCGTGGCACGGTCGGATCAGGCGGCCAAGCAATGGCATCGTGTCCACCAGGTAGACCGCGCCGGCAAATACGAACAGGACATCACTGAGGCCTTGACGGCGGTGCCGGGCAGGACTTCATCGGGACGTGGATGACAAACGGGCCGATAACGACCACGTCGCGCGATCCTTTGCGCCGAAGGGGTTGAAATCCCGCCAGTCTCACTAGTGATTCAGTCTGCCGGACGAAGTTTGCGGAATTCCCGGGACGGATTGTCGTTTGCGGGATACCATGCGTATACTTGTGCCCGATAAGCATGAATATTGCTGACGATCGCCGGGGCGTGGGCCTTGCAGCTTTAACACGGCGTGTCGGATGCCGATAGGCCTGTTGGATAGAGTCGCACGCCAGGAGGGTCGGCTTGAAGGCACAGGTACGGCGATCTACAATGGGTTGTAGAAGCGGGCGAGAGCGGAATGCAGTTAGCTCAGCCCTATCCCAGGTGACCTACCGGACTGGGGTTTTGAGGGTTCCTCGTGAACCGCGACAAACCCCTTCGACGCCTGCCCGCCGTAAGAGCTCCTTTTATAGTCGGCCTTGCCGTCGGCGTTATGCCGTGCGCCCGCGGCTGAGTGTTGTAGAGAGAGTCCGGCCGGACGTTACATAGCCGGAGGCGCCGGTTTGTCCCTTTTGCCGTAGATGCGGACGCAAACGGGGGAGGCGGCGAAATGCGAGAACCTGAGGCTGACTGGCGGAGTAAGAAAGTGACAAGGGCAGCCGAAGTCTGGAAATTGTTGCAGCGGTTTCGGCAAAAAACCCGGGCGTGCCAGACACGCCTCATTACCAAAGACTAGAATTAGTTAGTCAGTAGGAAACGACGGCAATGGAGATTGATCCGATGTTCGAGCGGTTTACAGACCGGGCGAGAAAAGTGATGGCTCTGGCCAACCAGGAAGCACAACGCTTCAACCACGAGTACATCGGCACAGAGCATATCCTTCTCGGTCTGATAAAGGAAGGGACCGGTGTAGGCGCCACCGTGCTTAAGAAGATGAATGTCGACCTGCGCAAAGTACGCCTGGAGGTCGAAAAGACGGTCAAGAGCGGCCCGGAGATGGTGCCGATGGGCAAACTGCCCCATACGCCTCGGGCCAAGAAGGTCATCGAATACGCAATTGAAGAGGCGCGGAATCTCAATCACAACTACGTGGGCACAGAGCATCTTCTGCTCGGTTTGCTGCGCGAGCGAGAGGGAATCGCCGCGAAGGTGCTCGTTAGCCTGGGCCTGAAGCTCGAAGAGGTCCGGGAAGAGGTCTTGAACCTCTTGGGGGCTGGCATGGAAAACCAGGAAGAAACCAATCCGGCGGGCGATCTGCCCGATACCCAGAAACGGGGCAAGAGCAAAACACCTGCTCTCGACTCGTTCGGCCGCGATCTGACCGAACTGGCACGCCAGGGCAACCTGGACCCGGTCATCGGCCGCCTCGGCGAGATCGAACGAGTCATACAGGTGCTCTGCCGGCGAACGAAAAACAATCCGGTCCTGCTGGGTGAGGCCGGCGTTGGCAAGACGGCCATCGTCGAGGGCCTGGCCCAGAAGATTATCAACAACGACGTGCCGGAACTCCTCGCGGAGAAACGGATCGTCGTGCTCGACCTGGCGATGATGGTCGCCGGGACGAAGTACCGTGGCCAGTTCGAGGAACGCATCAAGGCGGTCATGAACGAGGTCCGCCGTGCGGGCAACGTCATCCTGTTCATCGACGAACTGCACACATTGGTCGGTGCGGGCGGTGCCGAAGGCGCCATCGACGCATCCAACGTCCTCAAGCCGGCCCTGGCGCGTGGCGAGATCCAGTGCATCGGTGCCACGACGCTCGATGAGTATCGCAAGTACATCGAAAAGGACGGTGCCCTGGAACGCCGGTTCCAGCAGATCATCGTCGAGGCCCCGACCAAGGAAGAGGCCGTCGAGATCCTCCACGGTCTGCGGGATCGCTACGAAGCGCATCACCGCGTGCATATCACCGATGCGGCTCTGCGTAGTGCGGTGGACCTGTCCAACCGCTACGTGACCGGCCGGTGCCTGCCGGATAAGGCGATCGACGTGATCGACGAGGCCGGTGCCCGTGTACGGCTCCGCAGCATGACCAAACCGCCGAACGTGGCTGACGTCGAGAAGGAAATCGAGCGGATGCAGGCCGAGAAGGATGAGGCCGTCAAGGCGGCTGACTACGAACGTGCCGCCGAGCTGCGCGACAAGGTCGAATCGCTTCGTATGCGTCGTGATGAGATCGTCCAGAAGTGGCGTGACCGGGCCAAAGAGGTCGACGGCATCGTCGATGAGGAAGTGGTGGCCGAGGTGGTTGCCCGCATGACCGGCATTCCTCTCAAGCGGCTGGAAAAAGACGAGGCGCAGCGACTGCTGTCTCTGGAGAAGGAACTGCACAAACGCATCGTCAGCCAGGACGAGGCGATCAAGGCGATCAGCCGTGCCATCCGCCGTGCACGCAGCGGCCTGAAAGACCCGAATCGGCCGATGGGTTCGTTCATCTTCATCGGCCCGTCCGGCGTCGGCAAGACCGAGCTGTGCAAGGCGCTTGCCGACTTCATGTTCGGCGACAGCGACAGCCTCATCCAGATCGACATGTCCGAGTACATGGAGAAGCACAACGTCAGCCGGCTGATCGGTGCCCCGCCAGGATACGTCGGCTACGAAGAGGGTGGCCAGTTGACCGAGCGGATCCGCCGCCGGCCCTACGCGGTCGTCCTGCTCGACGAGATCGAGAAGGCGCACCCGGATGTGTTCAACATGCTGCTGCAGATCATGGAAGAAGGGCACCTGACCGACTCGTTCGGCCGACGGGTGGACTTCAAGAACGTGGTTCTGATCATGACCAGCAACATCGGTGCCGACAAGATTACCAACCAGGCGTCGTTCGGCTTCGAGAAGCGCGACGAGAACGTCACCTACGAGCGGATGAAGGAAACCCTCAAGGGCGAGCTCGAGCGGTACTTCCGCCCCGAGTTCCTCAACCGTGTTGACGAGGTCGTCGTCTTCCACAAGCTGACGCGTCACGACCTGACCGACATCGTGGTGCTCGAGGTCGAGAAGATCGCCAAGCGGCTCCGAGAGCACGGCGTCAACCTGACGCTGACCGACGCCGCCAAGGCGTATCTGATCGAGAAGGGAACCGACGAGAAGTTCGGGGCTCGGCCGTTGCGTCGAGCGATCGGGCATCTGATCGAGGACCCGCTCAGCGAAGGCATCCTCCGCAGCGAGTATGCCGGCCGGAACCACATTATCGCTGACGCCGTCGAAGAGGATGGCAAGAAGCATCTGGTCTTCCACGCCGAGTCCGAGACGCCGGCCGAGCAGGCCAAGGCCGCCGCCGAGGTTACCGGCGACACAACGTAACCGCTGCAAAGTCGACTAAGCGGGCAGTCGCCAAGACTGCCCGGCTCAGGAGAACCGAACCGGCCGGACAAAAACTCCCGGCCGGTTCTTCTTTTTGGAGTAATGTCGTCGGTTGTCGTTGCCTTTGAAGCGCCCAGCATCAGCGGGGGCTGCGGCTGTTGTCGCAGTCTGAGTTATTGCCGATCCGCCGAATAATCCACCTCTTTGACCCGTCCGCCAAGGACTGCCGGTCCAGACGGTATGTTCCCCTGATGCCCTCGCCCTCCATCCTGACCACCCACTGGTTATCGGACCGCGAGACGACTGCGTAGGTACCGCAGTCATGGATCCGCACCTCGCCGGGATGGCTCCGCAACGGCCCCTCGTACGTCAGAAATCGCTTCGGATGATCGAAGACTCGCTCAATCGCCATTGGCGCAGCGCCGATTTGCGCCGGCTCAACCGGCACGCGCCACGTCGCCAGATGCTCGTCCTCCTCCAGCATCAGGTCCCAGTGAACGGAGCTGCCAGTATTGTGACGCTGGACGACGAACCGACGTAGAGGCGGCATACAGTTTCGCTCCCGATCAGGACGATAATTCAGCTATTGTACCGACTCGAAAAGGGGACCACAGCCCTCACCGTCGCCGAAGGGGGGCTTTCTCTCCTGGACCTGAACAGGCAGGGCGTCCCAGCCATCGCCAGCCGGACGTTGCAGGCCATGGCCGGAAGGATTAGCATCTATATCCGATAACACTAGTGGTGGCGTCGTTTTCCGACGGTTTGAAGCAGGATTCTATGCTATGAAGTCTCCGTTTGTCGTCATACCAATCCTGACGGGTCTGCTGCTGGCTGCCGGCTGCAATGAGGTGGCCCCCCAGATTCGATACAAGGACGGTCTGCAGGACTACGACCACGGCCGGCTGACCGAGGCCATCGGCAACTTCAAGGAGGCCTACAAGGGGCAGCCAGGAGACGCCAAGACCTGCTTCTGGCTGGGTAAGTGTTATCTCGATGTCGCCAGGAACCTTGCCGTTGAAGACAACATCGTTGCCGCCATGAAGTACGCCGACAAAGCGACGTTCTACTTCGACTCGGTCATCATACTCGAGCCCGCCTACCTGCCCGCCATCGAGGGCAAGGCTGAGGCCCAGCGCGTCAAGGGCGACTACGCTAAGGCCATCCAGACCGCCAGCGATACCAACATGCTCACGCCCACCGCCAGCACCCTGATCGCCCGGGCAAAGGCGTACGAGGCCGGCGGAGACATGGACATGGCCCTGATCACCTACAAGCAGGCCGCCGTGGCCGATCCGAACAACCCGGACGCCCTCGAGGCCTACGGGCGGGCTCTGCTGGTGGCTGGCGATCGCGACCGCGCTGTCGACTATCTCCGCAAGGCTTACACGATCCGTCCGTCGGCCGGCCTGCTCGGCAGGCTCTATGACCTGGGTGCCTTGCCTGCCGTCGCCCCGGCCGGCAACCTGGTGCCCGTCCCCTCTCCGCGGGATTTGCCCGAGCCCCAGAAGACAGCCGGCAGGTAAGATAGAGTGGGCCGGTCACCGGGGGGCTGACCCCCCAATACAGACTTGCGAGACAGGAGGTATGGCCGCACCTGGCAATCGTGCGTGCCAGTTTGACCTTTCGGGGTCCGACCCCCTCGCATTCCCGCGTGAGCAAAGTACTCTGGAGTGCCATGGCCGACAAACGAATCCAACCGCCGTCCGGACCGATCGACGCTACGGTCCACCTGCCCGGCTCCAAGAGCCTGACCAACCGCGCGTTGATTATCGCGAGCCTGGCCAAGGGAACGAGCCGCCTTTCCGGCATCGGTCTGGCTGACGACACGCATCACATGATCCAGTTCCTGCGCGACCTGGATATTGATGTGCAGCTCGACGAGGAGAACCGCATCGCCACCGTGCATGGCTGCGGCGGCCATATCCCCAGCAGCGAGGCGGATCTCACCTGCGGAAACGCCGGCACTGTCATGCGCTTCGGTGCTGCCCTGTGCTGCCTCGGACATGGGCGCTTTCGCCTCGATGGCATCGAGCGGATGCGCGAAAGGCCCATCCGGTCGCTCGTCGACGTGCTGCATGACCTCGGCGCCGAGATTGGCTACGAGCTCAAGGAAGGCTATCCGCCGCTGACGATCGGCGCCAAGGGGCTCCACGGCGGCCAGGCCAGCATCAGCGCCGAGCAGTCCAGCCAGTATGTCAGCGCCGTCCTGATGGCCGCACCCTACGCCCGCAACGATGTCCTGTTGCACCTGGCTGGCGAGGTCGTCTCCGAACCGTACATCCGCATGACTCTGAAGATCATGGAGGATTTCGGCGTCAGCGTCATGTCTGACCCCGGCCGATACATCATCCCGGCCATGCAGACGTATACCGGCCGGCCCTATCGGATCGAGCCGGATGCTTCCGCCGCGTCCTACTTTTTTGCCGCCGCCGCCCTGACGGCCGGCCGGGTTACGGTCGATGGCCTGGGCAGCCGTAGCGTCCAGGGCGATATTGGATTCGTCGACGTGCTGCGCCAGATGGGCTGTGCGGTCGAGCAGGACGAGAATCGCACGATGGTCATCGGTCCGCCGACCGGGACACTCAAGGGAGTTGACGTCGACCTGAACGAAATGCCGGACATGGCCCAGACACTCGCGGTGATGGCCTTGTTTGCCGACGGCCCGACCAACGTCCGCAACGTTGCCAATCTGCGGATCAAGGAGACCGACCGCATCGCAGCCGTCGCGACGGAGCTGGCCCGGTTCGGGGCGACGGTCGAGCCGCGCGACGACGGCTTCCGCGTTGTGCCGCCCGCATCGCTGCAACCTGCTGCCGTCGAAACCTACGACGACCACCGCATGGCCATGTCCTTCGCCCTGGCCGGTCTGCGTCTCGATGGCGTCGTTATCAAGAACGCAGAATGCGTCAGCAAGACCTTCCCGGAGTTCTTCGACGTTTTCGAGGGCATGCTGACGTCATGAGAAGTGCAGACTCCACCACGGTATCGTCCTGAGCAAGGCGAAAATCTTGTTCTGCCAGCCGTGAACCGGCGGAACCGCACTTCGCTGCCGCTGCAACCCTGCCAATGCTGCAGAAAAACAACGTCTCCGCTCGGCGGCGTTGCCGAAAAGCAACAGTTGCTGACAGGCAAACGTATCAGGACCAGTCGACCGAAAAAAACATAACGAGTGTCCCATTCAGGACATGTGAGTCGCATATAGGTGCGCAAGACGCCTCGTCTCAGAGCGCTGGCACGAAACTTGCTGGTATTACGAAAGTAACCATTTTTGTGCGAGAGGGCCCGTTTGGATGCTGCGCATTCAGACCGGCCTTTGCTGCTGCATCGCCTGACAGGCTCGGCCTATGCTTCATATCTTTTTGCCGTGATCGGGCGAGTCGCTGATGCAAGTGTTCAATCCGCTCGGCAGTGGAGTCGGGCGGATCGTCGGGCAGGTCCGGCTTGAGGGTCGGATCGTGCCTTTGCGGGCGAATCTGCTGCAAAACGCGAGAGGTGCAGAAATGGGCAAGTCTGTGTGTACGCTTCTGGTCCTTGCCGGCGTTGGGCTTTTGTTCGCAGGCCCGGCGGTGGCGGGCGTCGTCTTCAGCTCTGACTTCGAGGCCCCAACCTACACATCGGGTGCTATCCCGGACACCGGCACGCCCCAGGTACTGGTGGATTTCGGCACATGGAGCACCTACAAGTTTCCGGACGGGGGCACCGGGATCATCGGCAAACCGGTCGGCCAGAGCCCTCAGTGGGCTGCCGGCGGGTACAGCAGCGACCCGACCGAGGCCGGCGACGTCTGGCTTAACGATGCGTTCGTATCGCCGGACCCGGTCAATGCCGGAAACAACATGGCTGCCTTCGTCGGCAGCAGTTCCCAGGGACCTATCAATGCCTCCGGCGCCTCGGTGCTGGTCGACCTTAACACGGCCGATGACATTGTGCTTAGCCTCCAGACCTACTATCCTTCCGAACGCAATGCCGGAGGGGGGCCCACGGCTGTCATGGCGTTCATGAGTACCTCGCTGAATTTCGGCAGCTCCGGCTATTTCGGCCAGGGGAGCCTTTTCTTTAATTTCCAGGGGACCAGTTACACTGTAACACCCGATGTCTGGCACACGGCGGCTGTGACGATCCACCCGGGGGCCAGCACGGCTGATTTCGCCATCGACGGCGCCACCATGGCCTCGGACGTGGCCGTGAACCTGGGCAGCTTTACGGGGCTGGCCAAGTTCAACGTGTATATGGACGATCCGGGGTGGCCGGCCGACAACGGCGACGGTGCGATCTTCATGGACAACGTGGTGATCTCGCAGGTTCCGGAGCCCGCGAGCCTGAGCCTGCTCGTTCTGGCAGGTATGGGCGCACTATTGCGGCGCAGAAAGTAAGGACGAATCAAGTCTTGCAGATAAGACGGGCGGCTCCATACGAGCCGCCCGTGTTCTTAGCAACGTTGTCAGCGACGAGCGATAGCAGCCTTACTCATCGATGCCGGGATTTCGAAAGGACCTGAGGCCTCTCGGCAGTTGCCGTTGCTCTCTTTTTGATGAGGTCGCGCCGGGAGCCGGAGGCAGCTTACCTCCCGGCGTAAGTGCTTACCCCTGGTCGATCTCGATCGCCATATCGATAAACAGCGAGGAATGTGTCAGTGCGCCGTACGCTGATCCGCTCCACCCCGGTCTCGGCGATGTTGCGGACGCTCGCCAGCGTTACCCCGCCGGACGCCTCCAGCTCGACCTTGTTCTTCAGGCCGGCGAGGTTGCGCATCTCGACGGCCCGCCGCATCTGCTCAATGGTGAAATTGTCAAGCAGGATGATATCGATCCCATCAACCGGCAGCATCCGTTCGAGCATCAGCAGGTTGTCCGCCTCGATGCAGATAAAGGCAGGCGGCGGGGTTCAGCCGGTTCGCCTGGTCGATCATCTGCCGCAGGAATCCCGGCAGATCGTCCAGCGGTACCGTTGCGAAATGGTTGTCCTTGGCCAGGACGGCATCATACAGGCCGACCCGATGGTTGAAGCCGCCGCCGCAACGAACGGCGTACTTGTCCAGATCCCGCCAGCCCGGCAGCGTCTTTCGAGTGTCATAAATCCGCGCCCCCGTGCCGGCGACGGCCTCGACAAACCGGCTGGTCAGCGAGGCTACCCCGCCCAGCCGCTGCATGAAGTTCAGGACCGTTCGCTCCGCGGCCAGGATCTGGTCGATCGGCCCGAACAGTCGCGCGACGATCTCGCCAGGATACAGACGCTTGCCGTCGTGAATCAGGCTGGTGCGGTTCAGGCGGACCTTCGGGGCCGTCTTCTCCAGGAGGCGCGGCAGCACGGCCTGGCCGGCGAACATCCCTTCTGCCCGTGCCTCGATCCGTGCGGTGACCGGCCCGGTCAACCCCGCGCAAGCCGTGGTGATATCGCCGCGATAGTCGAGGTCGGCCGATAATGTCATCTCGATCAGTGCGTCAAGCACCTTGAGGTCGACCTGCGAGCTGCCGCGACATCTTGTGGGCTGTCAGCCATGGCTTGTCTATGTCACTCTGTAACAAGGGACTGCATGATTCCAAGCGGAGCATGCTACCGAACCGGGGGATTCTATTCAATAGGCTTGCGTGGCCGCCGCGGCCGGACTCCGAGTTTTTCATCATGGCGGACGCAGTCGATCAGCTCGCTATGGTGCCGCCCGGCCTCGCGCCGTATCAGCACCAGTGCCCTGCGCAGATCCCCCTCGGTACCCAGTGCCCGGCGCAGGAACCCCTTTCGCCAGACGCGCCCCGCAGCCCGGCATCGTGGATGGTCGTCATCAGACGCTTCTTGACCAGGTCGGCGATCAGAGGCAGGTCCGTGGCCGGACAGCGCACGACGAGATCGACGTCCTGCTCAGCGATCCGAGCCGCCAGGCAGGCCGAAACGGGTACGTTTGAACGATAGTTTTGAGGCCCGCAGCCACACTCTTTCGGACGGCGGCGTCCATGGTTGTCGGGGCGGGTCGGACTGGCTGGTCGCTCTGCTTGCGCTGCCGCGACGCCCTCGCGCCGCGCGGCGATTGGCCGCGACGCGGCCTGGCCGCTGCCCCGGGACCCTGCGTGCGGATCCGCATGAGCCAGGCCTCAGGTTGCTTTGTTGGGCCGGTTGTGGGCATCGATCGGTCCGGGTTTCCTTGCTTGCCCGACCTCATGCGCCGTGCGGCACATGCGCGTCACGTGGCCGGGACATCGACTGGCGCCGTCGAAGAAATCTATTGTGTGCGGCGGGTAAAGGCAAGGACGACAGCGGGAACTCGTGGCATTAAGGCATCGAAGAGACGCGCCGGGCTCTCCCCGGCAATCAGCCTGCCGGTGCAAAAGGCAGCGCGTATTCAAACGCGCTACGCCGCGTTGGGAACGGCAACGCCCTATCGGGTTGCCGGAATTCCGGTATCAGGCAGCGTCAATGGCGGCTCTTGTTCGTGAATGTCTCGCTGGTCGGCCGCCGCCAGTTGCGGTTGCCTGTGCGTCACCGATTGGACGATGCCAGCCTCCAGGGCATGGATGGGGCTGGCCAGACCGGTCTGCGGGTCGTGCAGCAGCGATTCCTTCAGAAGGGCCAGGTACTCGACAAGGCTCTCGCGCAGGATCGGCATGTTCCGATCGACCGTGCGGCGATGGTCGTAGACGTCCCAGGCGATAATGCCTGCAGCCGCGATCGGTCCAAGGAGCCGGCCCGTCGTCTTGGCGATAACCTTGCCGCCGGCGCGGACGGCGAATCTCTCCCCAAGGTCGGTGGCCAAGCGGGCATCCGCCCGGCCGGCCAGGTTGCCTGCCGTAGCCTCTACAGCTTCGGTTCCGGCGCTCGCGAGGATCTTCCCGCCGACCTCTTCGGCTGCCATACTGCCGGCTCGGACTTCGAATCGGCCGGCGATGCGAGCCAGGCTCCTGGCCAGCAGCGCGCCGGCCCCGATCGAGGAGACGGCCAGGGCCTTGAGCGTGAGCGGCACCTGCCGGTTGGCTTCAACCCGCTGCGTGCTGATCGCGATATCTTCGAGGTAGCGGTCCCAACGCGGCTGGGGGATCTTATAGGAGGCCTGGATGTTGTCGAGTCGTTCGCGAAGGTCGGCCAGGTACAAGTCGACGGTCTGGCGGGTCAGCTGTTCGAGGAAGAGTTGGGCTGATTCGGGCCGCAGGACGCGGTTGGCGAATTCCTGCTGGATGTCGGCGATCATCTGCTGGGACGGGCTGGGCGTGTCCTCCGCGGTGATGTAGCCGGCCATGTGATACTTGGCACTTTGCCAGAGGGCCTTCAAACCCAGCGTCTGCTGGTTCCAATAAGAGAAATACCAGGGCAGGAAGTCGGCGTCGATGCGGGCGAGCAGCTGGGCGTTCCAGGTTTCCAGATGACGGGCGGCGACGGACTCGGCATGGTTCCGAGCAGCAGTAGCCGCAGTGGCCACGTTGGCATCCACCTTCTCCCAGGGAATGGGATCGGGCGGAACGGCCACGCGGGGCGCATCAAGGGATCGGTCATGGCTGCCGGGGGCCGCCGCGCGATCGGTTGACCGCCAGCCGAAGTGCGATACCAGGAAGATACCCGCGGCAAACACGGCAAGAAGCACGATGAGTTGGCCCGTACGGTAGAGCAGGCTGGTGCAGGCCGCAAAGAGTCTGCCGGTGGAAGAGAATCTGGCAGCGATGCGGTCGAGGCGGGAAGCCTCAGAGTGATTCCGCTCAGGATCCGGCTTGGCAGGCATAACAAGTCCTCCGTGCGCAGTCCCATCAGCATGCGGTCATGCAAAAAGGTAAAACGCCTGCAGGGTTATACAATGATCATCGCGGCAGGGTGCGGATACTTCTACGTGGCGCATGGGTCTGCGTTTTTCAGTCGTTCCGGGCAGGGCGGAAGAGCCGGCACGAGGGCTACGCCAGCCCGGTTCGCAGCAGCGAGTCCCGGCTGACCATCCCCTTGTACCTGCCCTCGGCGTCGACTACCGGCAGGCGTTTGAGGCCCTTATCGGCCATAAGGCGGATGGCTTCGTCGATGGTCGTATCTTCCCGAACGGTTACCAGGTCCTTCTGCATCACCTCGGCGGCAGTCTTGCCAAGGGGCTGTTCGGGCTGGCCGCGCCCCCGCCTTCCGGTCAGGTAACTCCAGGCGCTCTCGCGGGAATCAGAAAACGCCGCCAGCAGGTCTCGATCGCTGATAATGCCGAGGAGCTTGCCGCCGGCGTCGACAACTGCCACCCGCTGGACATCGTTGGTGTCGATTACGCGGATCACCTCTTCAGCCGGCGCATCGGGCGGGACCGTATGAGTATCGCGACGCATGACGTCGCTGACATAGCGCAGGTCGGCGATCGCGACGTTCTGGGCGCGGAAGGCCTGCCAATCAGGGGTTTCGTGCGAGACGGCGCGGAAGACGTCCAGGCGGGCGAGAATGCCAACGAGCGTTTCCTTCTCGTCGACGACGGGCAGACGTTTCAGATCGTTCTTCAGCATAAGGTCGACGGCATCGACCAGCGGGGCGTCCTGTCGCGTTGTCACGACGGGTTTGGTCATGACCTGCTCGGCCGGGATCTTGCCGAGGGAGTCAAGATAGGCCTCGAGCTTGTTCTGGCCGAACTGGTCAAGCAGACCGATTCGCACGGGCATGTCGGCGCGTTCGATGAGATCGCCCTGCGTAATGATGCCGACCGGGTGATTCCGGGCGTCGACCACCGGTACACCGTTGAAATCGCCGGACAGCAGCAGGCGGATGACATCCTTGACGGGCGTGTTGGAAGCGACGGTCCTGGGCCGGGCCGTCATGACGTCCTGCACGCGGAGCTGGCGAGGGATGAGTCGCCGGCTGGTGCGGTACGAGACGACGTGGATCGGTTCGGCGATGACGATGCCGTCGGTGACCATCTCCTGGATCACGGGTAGAACGTTGTCGCGCTGACTGGCCGGCAGCATGATCTCGATCTTGACAGGCATGTTGTACGACAGCAGCAGGATGTTTTGCGTGGCGACCTCGCCGTTTTCGTAGCAGCCCGCCAGGCCTCGGGTGACGATGCAGCGCGCGGCGGACCGCCGGCGGCGGACCATCTCCACGATCGCCTCGTGAACGGGTCTGCCTCGGTAGTGGATTTCCTCGCTGGTGAAGATCTTGATGAGGCTGTAGTCCAGCGGCATGTTCAGGCTCCTTTGAACAGGACGCGACCCAGCAGCAGTCCGCCGAAGACGAACGCCAGACCGCCGATGGTGCTGACGGTGATGTTGACGATGGCCACGGCGATCCCGCCGTTACGGGCGAAGTTCAGGCTTTCCAGGGCGTAGGTGGAAAACGTGGTATAGGCGCCGAGAAAGCCGGTCATAAAGGCCAATCGAGCGCCTGGGCCGAGCACGTTCCGCTCGAAGCCTAGGGCAAAGGCAAGCCCGATCAGAAAGCAGCCGGTCAGGTTGACAACCAGCGTGCCCCATGGAAAGGCGGCTCCATACTGCCTGGCGATGTATCCGCCGAGGGCATATCGCGATAAGGCTCCGAGGCCACCGCCAAGCGTTACAAGAATGATTGCCTGCATTTCGGTTCGCTACCACTATGTCTGTCTTTGCAGATACATGAGCACGTCCGCCTTGCAGAAGCAACGGCCAAGAAGAAACCCCATCAGGACATTCGTCCTGGTGGGGCTGATTGCCGCTATACCCCTGCCAGGTGGATTCTGGTAGGAGTCATCAGGCCACACGGCCGGTTATGGCGAACTCCATCGCCTTAGAACAGTTTACCATTCCCGTCCGGCAAAACAACCTCGCCTTTCCAGCCGGCGCGGCATCGCATCCGCCGCGCTGCACAGGGGTGCATCCGTCCGTGACGGAGCCCAAGACAGCTGTTACGACACCGGCGGCCTGCCGGAGGCCTGCTGGTTGATGCCGGCCTCGGCGATCTCGCTTAAGTGTCTGTCCGTGCTCCTTTCCTCATCGAGGTTCTGCTGGAGCAGATTGGCGACGTCAGGTTGCCCCAGACGCTGAGCGAAGGTGCGAAGCGTGCCGTAGGCAGCCATCTCGAAGTGCTCGACGGACTGGGCCGCTCCGATGAGGGCTGCGTCCTTGACCTCGGGTTTGCCGCGGGCACTGGCGAGGATTCTGCTCTCGCTGATGATCCCCTCCATGCCTTCGGACTTCTCCTGTTTGGGTTCCTGGCCGAGTTTGTGGAAGACCTCCTCGACACGGGCCTTCTGGCGCCGGGTTGCCTCAAGGTGCTCCTGGAAGGCACGCTTGAGGTCGGGTGAGGTGGCGGCATCCGTCATCTCGGGCAGAGCCTCGATGATCTGGTTTTCGATGTTGTAACATTCCTGAAGCTGTTCCTTGAAGAGTGTGTCGAGACTGTCGAGTTCGACACTCATTGCCTTGAGCCTGGACATCAGACTCATAGGGTTTCCCCCTTTCTAACATTCCAGCGCCGCGCTCGCAGCCGAGCCGCGCCGCAGACTACGTCGACATTGCACACAGCCGACCGTTTGTGGTTAGGAACTGAAGGATCCTTACAAAATGTTTCGGCACCAGGAGGCCAATGTCAACCGGGACCAGGTCAGGCGTTGGTAGCGCCGTGTGGCTGACGCGGGGCATGCCCTGGTCCGGATTCTGGTGAGCCGCGTTGCACTATGTACCTCTCGCGCATACGCTTGGCCCTGAGTACGGAACGGGCCGCGCTGCCCTGGACCAAGAGCGACGCCACCTCGTGCGAAAGCCTGATCTTCCGAGGCGTTCTGGCTCTGGCGGCCTGGGCCCGATCTACTCGCCGATCTCGACCAGCTCAATATCAAACACGAGATCCTGGCCGGCCAGCGGGTGGTTGGCGTCGAGAGTCACGGTAGATTCCTGGATGTCAGCGATCGTCACGATCATGGTCTGGCCTTCCTGGTTGAGTTTCAGTCGCCGGCCGACCTCCAGGTCGATGTCGGAAGGGAACTCGTTGCGGTCGACGGCGACGACCATCTCGTCGTTGCGCGGACCGTAGGCCTGGTCGGAGGGGATGGTCTGGGTTCTACTCTGGCCGACCTCCATGCCGACGACGGCGTTTTCGAAGCCAGGGATGACCTCCTGGGCGCCGATCGTAAAACGCAACGGGTCTTTGCCGTCGGAGGAATCGAAGATGGTACCGTCCGTGAACTTACCGGTGTAATGGACGGCAACGTTGTCGCCGGATTGAGCCTGACGCATAGCGCTATCTCCTTGTCTGCATTCAGTCGGGCGTTCGCCCCCGGCTTCGACCGGCGGCGTTTGTCTTAGGACGAAACAGCATTACCAGTATCATCCGCCGCGTTGTCCGCCCTGCGTGCGAGCTTCGCTGACCCGCAAAGGCTTGCCCATGAGATCCTTGTCATTCAGTTCAGTCATGGCGGCGCGGGCTTCGTCTTCGTTGGGCATTTCAACAAAGCCAAAACCTCGCGAGCGGCCCGTGTCCCGATCCATGATGATGGCCGCGGAAGCCACCTGGCCGAATGCCTCAAAGGCTTGTCGCAGAGCCGCTTCTGTGACCGCAGGCGCCAGATTGCCGACATAGATGTTCATTGTCAACTCCTTGGCTGATGCGTGACGAGGCCGCAACCGTCGTATCACACGAAAATTCTATGGACGATGCCTGGTAAGAACAAAGGTTGGGCTTGACGCCCAAAGTTCGTCCCCTCGTGGGTGCGATGGCCTCAGTAACGCTCGTTCGGCTGCTTCAATGGCGGGAACCGCGAGGTCCTCGGCGGGGTTTGTGGCCCTTGCCGCGTTTGCGGGTCGACGCTGCAAGGGCTTCGGGGTCGACCCACTCCTTGCCGTCGGCTCCGACGAGGACCGGGGCGTCCTTGAGCTGCTGGATTCTGTCACGCAGGGAGGCGGCGTGTTCAAATTCGAGCTTCTCGGCGGCCTGGAGCATTTCCTGCGTCAGGGCCTCGATCAGCTCGGTGCGGTCGTACGTCTTCTGGTCCATGTGAACGGCCTCGCGGGCCTTGCGGCTGCCGGCGAGCTCCATCTCGAGGCCGCGGCGGATCTCCTTGCGGATCGTCTCAGGCGTGATGCCGTGGTCCTCGTTGTATTTGACCTGCACCTGCCGGCGGCGAGTCGTTTCGTCGATGGCTTCCTTCATGGAGGGGGTGATCGTGTCGGCGTAGAGGATGACCTCGGCGTTGACGTTGCGGGCGCACCGGCCGATCGTCTGGATAAGCGATGTGGCGCTGCGGAGGAAACCTTCCTTGTCGGCGTCGAGGATGGCGACGAGACTGACTTCCGGCAGGTCGAGGCCCTCGCGCAGCAGGTTCACGCCCACGAGTACGTCGAAGGTACCTTGGCGCAGTTCGCGAAGGATCTCGACGCGCTCGAGAGTATCGATCTCACTGTGCAGGTATTCGGTGCGTAAGCCCTGCTGCTGCATGTAGCTCGACAGATCCTCGGCGAGACGCTTGGTCAGGGTGGTGATCAGAACGCGTTCGCCGGCGGCGCTGCGCTGCTTGACGGCTTCCAGCAGATCCTGAACCTGTCCTTGGGCGGAGCGAACGTCGATCGGCGGGTCGACCAGGCCGGTCGGGCGGATGATCTGCTCGACGACCTCGCCGGCTGATTTCTCAATCTCGTATTTTGCCGGGGTCGCGCTGACAAAGAGCACCTGGTTCCAGAGGGCCTCGAATTCCCCGAAGCGCAGGGGGCGGTTGTCCAGGCAGCTGGGCAGACGGAAGCCGTGTTCGACGAGGACCTCTTTGCGGCTGCGGTCACCGGCGTACATGGCGTGCAGCCTGCGGAATGGTTGCGTGGCTCTCGTCGATGATCAACAGGTAGTCCTTGGGGAGGTAGTCGATGAGAGTATAGGGGCGAGAGCCGGCCGGCATGCCGGCGAGGTGGCGGCTATAATTTTCGATACCGCTGCAGTAGCCGACTTCGCGGATCATTTCCAGGTCGTATTTCGTGCGGGCCTGGAGACGCTGGGCCTCGAACAGCTTGCCTTGGCGCTTCAGTTCGATCAGTCGTTCGTTCAGTTCGGTCTCGATGCCGTCGAGGGCGCCGGCGATCTTCTCTTCCGGCATGACATAGTGGACCGCCGGGTAAAGGAACATCTGGGTGTCGGCGGCGAGCGATTCGGCCGAGGTCGGATTGATCATCTCGACTCGTTCGACGTCGTCACCCCACAGTTCGATGCGGTAGGCGAATTCCTCGTAGGCGGGCCAGATCTCGATGGTATCGCCGCGGACGCGGAAGGTACCGCGCTTGAAGTCCATGTCATTGCGCTGGTACTGCAGGTCGATGAATCGGCGGAGCAGCTCGTCACGGTCGACCGTCGTACCGACCCGTACGGTGACGACCGAGGACTTGTAATCCTCCGGCGAGCCCAAGCCGAATATGCACGAGACGCTGGCGACGACGATCACGTCGCGCCGGCTCGTCAGGCTGGTGGTTGCCGAGAGGCGCAGGCGGTCCAGATCGTCATTGCGCGAGGCGTCCTTTTCGATGTAGATGTCACGCTGCGGGATGTACGCTTCTGGCTGGTAGTAGTCGTAATACGAAACGAAATACTCGACGGCGTTGTTGGCGAAAAGGTCGCGGAATTCCTCGAACAGCTGAGCCGCCAATGTCTTGTTATGGCTGATGATCAGCGTGGGACGGTTGAGTCGGGCGATCAGGTTGGCCATGGTGAACGTCTTGCCCGAGCCGGTGACGCCCAGCAGGGTCTGGAAACTGCGGTCGTCGGCGAAGCCTTCGGCCAGCTGCGCAATCGCCTGGGGCTGATCGCCCGCCGGCTTCATATCCGTGGTCAGTTCAAAATGATCCATGTGACGTCCGTTGCCATCGATTGGGAATTCACTCGACAATTATGATCCGTACCTAACAGCATCCTACTATGGTAGCGTCAACGGGGCCAAAAGCGAATGCCATGTCCAATGCGGACAAGGAGACTGGCGGGTGAGGCGCAGCCTTGACGCGATTGGTGGCCTAGCCCGCCGTCCCCGGCCCATAAGTGGTATGCTATTGTGTTCCATGCTGGTGCGTTTTGTGGATATGACGGCTAGTAATTTGGTCGCTGGAACGGTAGGGTAAACGGTCCTGGTTTCCGGTGCTTCGGTCCGCGGCGGCGACGAGGCGGGCAACTCGTGCGGCGGGGATGCAGACACATTCTGCCGGAGCAGAACGAGGCTTTAGTCCTATGGCAAATACGTTGTTTCGCAATCGCTATGGAAGGTTCGTCGCAGTCGTGCTTGTCGTTGCGGTGGCGGCCGGGCTGCGCTTTGTGTTGCATGGGCTGTTTCGCGACAGCTTTACATTTGTCACGTTCTTTCCGGCAGTGGCGCTGGTGGCGATGTTTCTGGGGGCGAGAGCCGGCGTGGCAGCGACGGTGCTTTCGGCGGTCGCGGCGACCTACTTCAACATCGCGCCGAATTCAGCCTGCGCTTTCGCGATGGCGGGCAACTCGTCGGGCTGGGACTGTTCGTGGTCGCAGGGCTCGCCATCAGTTGGATGGCCGACCGCCTGGACGCGATGCGGCGCGTGAAGGCGAACTTGCCGAGCGCGAGCGTGGCCGACAGGAACTTGTGCGGGCGGCGGCCGAGACCGAACGGCAGCGCCAACTGCTGGAAGTGACGCTCGCCAGCATTGGCGATGCGGTAATCGTCACGGACGTCCAGGGCCGGCTGACGTTTCTCAACCCCGAGGCCGAGAGATTGACGGGATGGAAGACAGCCGAGGCGAAGGGTGCGCCTCTCACGACCATCTTTCGGATCGTTAACGAGCAGACCGGCGAGCCGGCGGAGAGTCCTGTTGAAAAGGTTTTGCGGCAAGGCACGGTTGTCGGCCTGGCCAATCATACGGTGCTGATTGCCAGGGACGGCAGACGCCTTCCGATCGATGACAGCGGCGCACCGATTCGTTACGGCGACGGGGAGATTCAGGGCGTTGTGCTCGTGTTCCGTGATTTCTCCCAGCGCAGGGCGGCGGAAGCGACCCTGCAGCGCAGCGAGGCAACATTGCGCAGGGATCCTGGACGCGACGAAGGAATCGGTCTGGCTGTTCAGCCCGGACGGCTACACGCTCATGGGCAACCAGACCGCACTGGAGCGATGGGGCCGGCCCGCTGAGACGATCGTCGGTAAGCATTGGAGCGAGAGCCAGCCGGCGGAGGTGGGACCGGGGCGAATGGCACGACTGAAGCAAGTGGTTGATTCGGCCCAACCGGTCGAGTTCGAAGATGAACGCGCCGGAATTCTATTTCACCATAATATGTATCCCATTTTCGATGGCCAGGGGCGGGTCACTGCGTGGCGTGCTTCAGCCGGGACATTACCGAGCGCAGGCAAGCGGAGGAGGCGATCCGCCAGAGCGAGGCGTGGCTGTCGACGGTGTTGGAAGCGAGTCCATCGGGCATATTCGTCACGCGGCTGGAGGATGGTCTGTTCCGTGAGGTGAATCCCGCGTACCTGCGGATCATCGGGTATGATCGGCAGGAGGTTCTTGGCCGAACGGTGGGCGATCTGGGGATTTGGATCGATCCTCGGCAGCGCGAGCAGGTTGTCGGTGCGCTGCGCGAGCGGGGGCGCCTGGACGATCAGGAGATTCAGCTTCAGCGCAAGTCGGGCGAGCTGGTAAGCGTGTTGTTTTCCGCGCTGACGATCGATCGCAATGGCGAGACCTGTATTCTGGGGACGATGATCGACATCACCGATCGGAAGGAGGCGGAGGAAAGGCTGCGGCTGGCGAAAGTCGAGTGGGAACGGACCTTTGACGCGGTGCCGGACATGATCGCCGTGCTGGACCGGCAACATCGAATCGTACGTGCCAACAAGGCGATGGC
This sequence comes from uncultured Planctomycetota bacterium, assembly GCA_963787325.1. Classification (GTDB taxonomy): domain Bacteria; phylum Planctomycetota; class Phycisphaerae; order UBA1845; family JANYLN01; genus CAWBCK01. Next base: position 632,963 of record CAWBCK010000005.1, on the reverse strand, counting down.
CGATGCTCTGGCGACCACTCCGGCTTCGTGCGCCGGCCTGAAGTGCTATGAGTGCGTCCACGGGACGACCGAGCCACCGGAATTCTGCCCGCACGCCCGGTCGATCGCCGACGGGTGCGAACACGTGGAGGAGATTCACGAGCCGCGCCTGGACGCCGATCTGCTGGTCAGCACTACCCCTCTGCGGGACGAATGCGGCAAGGTGACCGGGTCGGTCCATGTGGCGCGAGACATCACCCAGCGCAAACGTAGCGAGGAGGCGCTGCGTGAGAGCGAACGGCGCCTGCGCCGGGCCCAGGAGATGGCGCATCTCGGCAGCTGGGAGCTGGATCTGGTGGCCGACCGGCTCACGTGGTCGGACGAGGTCTACCGCATCTTCGGCATGGAGCCGCAGGAGTTCGTCCCAACCTATGAGGCGTTCCTGGCGGCGGTGCATCCTGATGACCGGCAGGCGGTGGACGAGGCCTATTCGCAGTCGCTGATCGAGGGGCGAGACAGACTATGAGATCGAGCATCGGGTAGTCCGCAAGGCGGATGGTCAGATCCGAGTTGTCCACGAGAAGTGCGAACACGTTCGCGATGAGGTCGGCCGGATCATCCGGTCGGTCGGCATGGTGCACGATATTACCGAACGCAAGAGACGTGAGGAGGAACTGCACCGTCTGAACCGGACCCTCAAGGCATTGAGCAGCAGCGATCAGGCGATGCTGCGGGCCACGAACGAAGCGGATTACGTTCAGGCAGTGTGCGACATCGTAATCGGCGAGTGCGGCCATGCAATGGCCTGGGTGGGCTATGCCGAGAACGATCAAGAAAAGACGGTCCGGCCGGTCGCCCAGGCGGGATTTGATGAAGGGTATGTCGAGTCCCTGCATGTCACGTGGGCCGATACGAAACGGGGGCGCGGCCCGACTGGCACGGCGATCCGGACGGCAAGGCCCACCGTCTGTCGGAACATGCTGACGGATCCGCAGTTTGAACCCTGGCGGGCCGAGGCCCTGAAGCGCGGGTACGCCTCCTCAGTGGTATTGCCGCTCATGGCAGGGGATACCGCCTGTGGTGCCATGACGATCTACTCGCGCGACCCGGATCCATTCACCGTGGAGGAAATACGGCTGCTGACCGACCTGGTGGATGATCTGGCGTACGGCATCCATGCGATCCGCTTGCGGGCGGCGCATGCCGCAGCAGAGGACGAGCTGCGTCAGGCGGCGGAGCAGCGCCGGCTGGTTCTGCAGGCGGCGGATCTGGGGGCGTGGGACTATCGGTTCGACGAGGGCCAGGTGTTCTGGGATGATCGGTGCCGGGAGATCTTCGGTGTGGCGAGGGGTGACCGGATTGGATATGAGACGGTTCTCGGCGTGATGCATCCGGAGGATCGCACTCGGGTGGACCAGGCGGTGCAGGCGGCGCTTGCCGGAGAGGATGGTGGGGCCTATCAGCGAGAGTTTCGCGTGGTCTGGGGCGATGGATCGGTCCACTGGGTTGCATCGTACGGGCGGGCGTACTTCGAGGGAGAAGGCTCCGAGCGTCGGGCAGTGCGTTTCATCGGCGTGAGCATGGACATCGGCGAGCGGAGGCGGGCGGAGGAGACGCGGGCGCATCTGGCGGCAATCGTCGAATCGTCGGATGATGCGATTCTGTCGAAAGGGCTCGACGGCAAAATCAACAGCTGGAACGTGGGGGCGGAGCGTCTGTTCGGGTATCGGAGCGAGGAAATCGTCGGCAAGCCCATCAGTGTGTTGTTGCCCGCGGATCGCATTCACGAGGAGGAGCAGATCGTCGGGCAGTTCTTGCGGGGCGAACGCGTCGAGCACATGGAGACGGTGCGTGTGTCCAAGGACGGCCGGCCCATCGACGTTTCCGTATCCGTGTCGCCGCTTCGCGATGCCGAAGGGCGCGTGATCGGCGCCTCGAAGATAATTCGCGACATTACCGAGCGCAAACGGGCAGAGCAAGCCTTGCAGGCGATAACGGAGGACCTGCGCCGATCGAACCAGGATCTGGAACAGTTCGCCTACGTCGCCAGCCACGACCTGCAGGAGCCATTACGGATGGTGACGGGGTATCTGCAGCTGATCGAGCGACGCTACAAGCAAAACCTGGACCAGAACGGTATGGAGTTCATAGACTTTGCGGTCGATGGCGCAACCCGCATGAGTCGGCTGATCACGGACCTGCTGGATTATTCGCGGGTCGGAACGCGGGGCAAGCCGCTCGTGCCGGTAGACACAGAGAAGGTGCTGACACGGGCCGTCGGGAATCTTGGGGCGGCCATTGCCGACACCGGGGCGGAGATCACGCACGATCCGCTGCCGACGGTCAAGGGTGACAGCACGCAGCTGACGCAGTTGTTCCAGAATCTCATCGGAAATGCGATCAAGTTCCGGTCGCCGACAAAGCTTTGCAAAGTCCACGTCAGCGCGCAGCGCGAAGGGCAGCAGTGGGTCTTTCGTGTAGCGGATAACGGAATAGGTATTGACCCGCAGTACGCCCAGAAGATATTCTTGATCTTTCAAAGGCTGCACGGCCGCCAGCAATATCCGGGTACCGGCATCGGGCTGGCTATCTGCAAGAAGATCGTGGAGCGCCATGGCGGGCGTATGTGGGTGAACGGTTGCGTCGGGGAAGGTTCGACGTTCCTGTTTACACTGGAAGGTGAGTGAAAACATGCATCGAACCGGTTCCGCGGGAAGCCCGATTGAGATACTGCTGGTGGAAGACAATCCCGGCGATGTTCGACTCACCCGGGAGGCCCTGACCGATGGTAAGGTGTGCAACAATCTGAGTGTCGTTGAAGACGGCGAGCAGGCGCTGGACTATCTCCACCAGCGAGGTCGGTACGCCGAGGCCGTACGGCCGGACATGATCCTGCTGGACTTCAACCTGCCCCGTAAGGATGGGCGAGAGGTCCTGGCGGAGATCAAGGCGGATGAGAACCTGCGACGGATCCCGGTGGTGGTGATGACGACGTCGCGGGCGGAAGAGGACGTGCTGAAGGCATATGACCTGCATGCCAACTGCTATATCACCAAGCCGATCGACCTGGAGCAGTTTCTGGGCGTGGTCAAGGCGATCGAGGATTTCTGGTTGTCGATTGTGAAGTTGCCCTCAAGATGACCGACACGGCTGAAAACCTGATCCGTATCGTGCTGGCCGAGGACAACCCGGGCGATGCCCGGTTGTTGGCGGAGACGCTCTACGATTGCCGCGGCGGGCTCTTCCAGCTGATGCATGAGGAGAGCCTCGCGGGCGCCCTGGAACGTTTGGCGACGGAGAAGGTTGATGTGCTGTTGCTGGACCTGTCCCTGCCGGACAGCAACGGCCTCGAGACGGTCAGCCGGGCGCATGAGCACGCTGGCCTCGTGCCGATCATCGTTTTGACCGGAACGGATGACGAGGCGATCGGGGCGGAGGCGATCCATCGCGGCGCGCAGGATTACCTTGTCAAGGGGCAAGTGGACGCCAGGACGATCCTGCGGGCTATCAGATATGCGACCCAGCGCAAGCGGTCAGAGGCGGCGCTTCAGAACAGCCTGCGGCGGTTCGAGCTGCTGGCCCAGACCGCCGGCGGACTCCTGCAGGCGGCCGAGCCCCAGAAGGTGGTTGAGTCCCTGTGCTGGCGGGTGATGGAGCAGCTGGATTGCCATGCCTTTTTCAACTTTCTTGTGGACGACGAGGCGCAGCGGTTGCATCTGAATGCCTGTGCAGGCATTCCCGAAGAGCAGGCCCGCCAGATCGAATGGCTGGACTACGGGGCGGCGGTGTGCGGCTGCGCAGCGCGGGACAGTTGCCGCATCGTGGCTGAGCATATTCCGGCGACGCCGGATCCGCGGACGGATCTGGTGAAATCGTATGGTATCAAGGCGTATGCGTGTCATCCGCTGCTCGCGCCGGGAGGCAAGGTCATAGGCACACTGTCGTTCGGCACGCGCGGCCGCGAGACCTTCAGTGCCGACGACCTGTCGCTGATGAAGGCGGTGGCCGACCAGGTCGCCGTGGCGATGGGCCGGATCCGAAGCGAGGAGGCCCTGCGCCAGAGCGAGCAGCGACGGAGGGTTGCCGAGGCGGTACAGGCCGAGCGGCAGCGATTCAACAATATCCTGGAGATGCTGCCGGCATTTCTTGTGCTGCTCTCGCCGGATCATCATGTCCCGTTTGCCAACCGGGCCTTCCGGCAGCGGTTCGGGGAGCCCAACGGACGGCGCTGCTATGAGTGTCTCTTCGAGGGGGACAAGCCGTGCGAACCGTGCCCGGCTCTTTCGATCCTCAATACCGACGAACAGGCCCACTGGGAATGGACCGACCCCGACGGCCGGGCCTATGAGGTCCATGCTTTCCCCTTTACCGATGCCGATGGTTCTCCGCTGATCCTGGAAATGGGACTCGACATTACGGAACGCAAACGGGCCGAGGCGGCGCTGAAGGACCTGAACGAGACGCTGGAGCAGCGGGCCGACCAGTTGCGGACGCTGGCAGCGCAGTTGACCCAGGCCGAGCAGAAGGAACGGCAGCGCCTGGCGACGATCCTGCACGATCACCTTCAGCAGCTGCTGGTGGGAACGAAGTTTCACCTGGGCATGCTGCGCTCGCAGGGCAACGAACCGGAGATCCGCGAACTAATCGACCAGGTCGACAGCCTGCTGGACCAGTCGCTGGAGACGTCCCGCAACCTGACGGTTGATCTGAGCCCGCCGATCCTGACCCACGGCAACATGTCGCAGGTGCTGCGGTGGCTCGCGGACTGGATGCGCAGCAAGCACGGCCTGGCGGTTACGGTTTCTGCCGAGGAAGAGGCGAATCCGCAGGCACACGAGGTCAAGGTCTTGCTGTTCCAGGCGACGCGGGAGCTGCTGTTCAATATCGTAAAGCACGCGCAAGTCGAACAGGCAACGGTCGAACTGTGCCGTCTGGATGGCCGGCAGGCTGCGCGTGACGGTCCGCGACAGGGGGGTCGGCTTCGAGCCTTCGCAGTCTCTGGCCAGGGGGCATAACGGCAGCGGTTTCGGGCTGCTGGCGATACGCGAACGATTCAACTGGCTGGGCGGGACATTTCAGATCGACGGCAGGCCGGGCGAAGGAACCTGCGCCGTTCTGACGGCGCCGATCGCGCTGGGGGTTGGTCCGGCTGCGCAGGCCGAGCCTTCCCGGCCGGCTGTCCGGCGCGAGCATGTCGAGGCGGCAGGACCAGGTGATGCGAAGGCCGACCGGAAGATCCGGGTGCTGCTGGCTGACGATCACGCGGTAATGCGGGACGGGCTCGGCGGGCTCTTGCAGAGGTTGCCGGACATGGAGGTGATCGGCAAGGCGGCCGATGGCCAGGAGGCGGTGGACCTGGTGCGCCAGCTGCAGCCGGACGTAATCGTCATGGACGTCAGCATGCCCAAACTGGACGGTCTGGCGGCGACGCGTCAGATCAAGGCCGCTTCGCCACAGGTGCACGTAATCGGCCTGTCGATGTTTAACGAGGACGGCATGGTCGAAGGCATGAAATCAGCCGGCGCGGCGCGCTACCTGGCAAAGAGCTCCGGGCCGGCGGCCCTGATCGAAGCCATTCGCGAGTGCGTGGCCGGCAAGGTCGAGCACTAACGCGACGTGGCTCGCACGATGCGTGTGGGAGGCGCATCCCCGGCCTGTGTCTTCTGACGCGTCTACATCCCTTCCTTGATCCCGGTCCGCACCAGCACCCAGTTGACCGGCCATGTCGTGGCCAGCCCCAACAGCATCCCTGCCTGCATCATCAGCCAGAATTCGATGTGCCACGGCGTCAGCCGGGGATGAAACAGCACCAGCTGGAAGATCGCCATCCAGCCGTACATGCCGATCTGGAAGAACGTCAGGCTCAGGGTATCGGCCTTGATCGCCTCGTAGAGCCCCCTTTTGACGCCCAGCCCCTTCATCGGCACGATAGCAAAAAACTGGAACGCAATGCCGATCGACCACGCCCAGATGTAATCCATCAGAAAGGTACCCCACAGCGGACTGCCCGCCAGGGTGAAATCGGTCAGCTCCCGCAGGGGCTCGGCGATGATATCGCCCACCGTGCATCCCGCCCCGCAGTGCAGGGCCGACACCGTTACCTTCTGCCAGAACGGCTTGTCGCTGCCGTCGTGCAACTGGTCGGCCTGCCCCTCATGCATCCTCCCGGTCTCTTTCGCTGGAGTCATCGCCGACCGCAGTCCGATCCGCCAGTAGGTGACCAGTCCCAGCGGCCCCGCGTACAGAGCCGTGATCGGCCAGACCGCATGCATGATGGCCATCTTCTGGCGGTGACGAAAGATGATGTCCAGGACGATCGCCGCGCAGCACCCCAATGCCAGCCCCACGGAAATCCACGAAAAAGTTTTCAGCGTCACAGACATACCCAGCATCGCGATATCATCCATTTGCAGTCCAGAGAAAGCCCCTGCTTACCGCGCCGTTCGCCTCCAATGCCCTGCGACATTCTATCTTGATTCGTGCGAATCAGTTGCCTCGCAGACCCACGCAGCGTCTGGGCTTACCGCCCCTTCTCACTGCAGGCAGTCTGCGTGCCCGTCTATCTGATTCGCTCCGGCGAATACTCCGGCGGTATCTCAGAGGCCGCGCGCCCTTGCCCCGGACCGCTTCGCCCGTTAAGACAATAGATACGTTTTCGAGTGTGCTGAACGGATCGCGAATCTGATGAGGAGCAAATGATGTCCCGTCACATGCCTATCGTCTGCGGCACGATCGTCCTGACCTTGTTGCCAGCCGTGCTCTTGGCCGCGACCGCTGCCCCGGAGATGAGGGCTCCTGCGACACAACAGGTCGCAAAGGGGCCCGATATCCAGGCCGGCCAGGCTACCCTGCCGGATATCGCTGACACCGACATCGCCGCCTATCCCATCGGCGATACCTCGCTCAAGGTCAAAAACAGCGAGCAGGGCATGAACGATGGTGGCGCACCGAAACTCAAGATCAAGAAGTTTGAGAATCGCCCCATCCTGCGATTCAACTTCGCCCAGGTCCCCCACGGCGCGACCATTACCGAGGCTGCCATTGAGATCCACATGGCCGGCGACCAGCCGCTCAATCATGTCGGCGTCTATTCACTCCACGTGCCGTGGGTCGAGGGTACCGACAACGGCAAGGTCAAGGCCTCCCCGGCCGGTGCCTGCTTCATCGGGCCCAACGGTGTCAACACCCGCTGGATGCCCTACCCGACCGGCGACTTCAATAGTGCTTCCGGCGGCGCCGGCGGCAACGCCACCTGCGTCGAACGCGCCGAGTCGCTCGGCCAGCGCCGCTGGCGCATCCCCGTTGCACCTTACGTAATCGAGGCCGCCATGCAGAACGGCCAGACCCTCATCCTCTGCGACGAAACCGGTCTTTTCACCGGCAGCCTGAGCAATGCATATTTCTATAGCCGTGAAACCAAAGACAAGGCCCCCGTTCTCAAGGTCAAATGGCAGAAGGGTCGCGATTCGCAGCCGCCGCAGTTCGCCGGCCTGACGACCGCCGAAGCCGGTCCATTCCCCGGCTCGATCGTCCTGGAACTTGCACACGCCGGCGATGACGGCGCCGCCGGTGACGCCCTGGGCTACCACGTCATCATCGACGGCAAGGAACTGCCCGAGGCCATGACGCCCCGTCCCCGCCGCAAACTCCGCGGCATGCTCGTCCGCGACCTGCCGGTCGGTAAGGAAGTCAATGTCAAGATCGTTGCCTACGACGAAGCCGGTAATACCGCGACCCAATCGCTGAAGGTCAAGACCCGGCACGTCTTCAAAGGGCAGCTCGCCAAGGCCGCGCCTTTGCCGGAAGTGAAACTCCCCGCCCCCGCGACCGCCAAGGGCTTCACTGCGACCCTCGCCGACGGCCTGACGCTCTTCGAGCCGACCGCTGGCCACATCACCTCCGAGGAGATGCGCAAGTACGCCGATGCCAGCCACGTGCCTGCCCACAACGTGCTGGCCGCTGTCCGTGGCGAGATCCTCGGCCTTCAGTGCCTGATCGAACTGGCGCCAGGACACGACAAACTCGACAACATCCGGCTCCGTGCCGCGGACCTGAGTGGCCCCGAGGGTACCATCGCCGCCCGCAACTTCAGTTTCTTCCGCGAACACTACGTGAAGGTCAAAGGCCAGTGGATCGCCGACGTGCTGCCTGCCATCACGGCAAAGGAAGTCGTCGCGATCCCCAGCCAGTCCAACCTCAAGAAGCAGAGGGTGCTCGGCATCTACGTCGACCTGCTTGTGCCCAAGACGACCAGGCCCGGTACCTACACGGGCCAGATCGTCGTCAGCAGCGACGCCGGCACGGCCACCTGTCCGCTTGCTGTCGTCGTTCGTGACGTCACGCTGCCCGACAAACTCTCATTCATCGTCGAGATGAACGCCTATGGCCAATCCGATGATGTGAACATCTTCCACCAGACCTTCCGGCTCTGCCACGCACACCGTCTCAGCTACAACGTGCTCGGATACGGGCACAGCCGCGTCAGCAATGGCATGATCCCCGAGGTCAAGATCGACGGCGATACCGCCAAGATCAGCGACTGGTCCAAGTGGGACGAGTTCTACGGCCCGCTCTTCAGCGGTGCTGTTACCAAAGGTCTGCCCCGGGCCGGTACACCCGCCAGCCACTGGTATCTGCCCTTCGAGGACGCCTGGCCGTACGAACTCAGCAAGTGCGTCCCGGATCTCTATGCCGGCCGGGTCGCCCCCGACGAATCGCAAAAGAAGTTCGACGAGTGGGTCAACAAGCTCGCCATAAACGATCCGATCGTGCCGGCGCAGTACTGCCAGCGATGGCGCAAGGTCGACGCGTCGATTGCCAAACAGTTTGACGACCACTTTTGCAAGAACGGCTGGACCCAGACGGAAATGCAGATCTTCAACAACCACAAGTACTACTTCCCGTCGGGCAGCAACAGCCTGTGGACCATGGACGAGCCGCAATATGGCCGCGACTTCCGGTCTCTCGGCTGGCAGCTGGGCTTCTTCGACGCCGCCATGCCTACCGGCGGCATGAACCAGATCATGCGCGGCGACGTCAGCCGACCCGAACTGATGGGCGACCGCTTCGACTCCGGCCTCGAGATGCTCTGCGTCTCGGCTGCTATGGACCGCCATCCGGTCCTGCTGCAGAACTTCCTGGCGACCGTCCCGCATGCCAAACTCTGGTGGTACGGCGGCGGCCGCGGTGCCGAAGCCGACCCGGCCATGTACATTCCGCTGTTTATCAACAAGTGGAGCTGCGGGGCCGACGGCGGCCTGCCGGTCTACACCAGTTTCGGCGGCACGAACGACTGGAATGACACCGATCCGCTCCGCGTCGTCCGTTTCGATCCGCACACGGGCATGCCGGTGGCCAGCTTCCGCATGAAGGCCTACCGCCGCGCCGAGCAGGACATGGAGTTGGTAAACATGCTGGCCGCAAGAAAGGGCTACAACCGCTGGCACGTTCGCGACCTGATCGCCAAGGACTACCCGGTCGAGATGGTCACGATCTCCCGCGGCCCCGACGACCCCGGCTACTCGACCTTCAAGGGCCTCGACGCAGCCAAATACGACCAGCTCCGTCAGCGCCTGGTAACCACGCTGCTCCAGAAGCAGTAACCAGTCGAACGCTGTGAAGGCAGGATGCAAAACACAACACCCTCAGGCCCTGAAGCCTGAGGGTGTTTCAGTTATAGAAGCTTATCAAGAGGATCAACCAGCGTGCCGTCTCACCTTGTCACCCCGTCACCCCGTCACCCCGTCACCCCGTCACCTTGTCACCGTGTCACCGTGTCTCCTTGTCTGTTGTTTGACTTATTCGATCCACCCCCCGCCAAGCAGCACGTCGCCATCATACAGCACAATCGCCTGCCCAGGCGTGATCGCCTTCTGGGGTTCATCGAAGGTTACGCGCAGCGTATCATCATCGCCGATGTGTGCCGTACACGCCGCGCCCTTGTGCATGTGCCGGATCTGCCCGACGCACCGCAGGCATTCGGTCGCCGGTTGAACCAGCCAGTTCACCCCGCGCGCGACCAGGTCCCGCTTGTGCACGCTCGCCGCCGGCCCGATCCGCACCGTCCGTGATTCCTGCTCGATCGCCGCCACATACGCCGGTTCGCCCAGGGCGATCCGCAGTCCTCGCCGCTGCCCGATCGTGAAATTCGCGATTCCTTCGTGCGTCCCCAGCTCCCTGCCGTCCACGTGCAGAACAGGCCCCGGCTCGAACGCTTCCGGCCGATACAGCCGCACCAGCCCCGCATAATCATTATCCGGGATAAAGCAGATCTCGACCGAGTCCGCCTTGTCATGCACCGGCAGGCCCCTCTGCCTGGCCTGTTCGCGAACCTGTTCTTTTGACAGGTGACCGATCGGCAGCACCAGTCGTCCCGGCAGTTCAGGCGGCACATTAAACAGGAAGTACGACTGATCCTTCGGCCGATGCCCCGCGCGTGCGATGGCTGGCTTGCCGGCACACTCGACAATGCGCGCGTAATGTCCAGTAGCGACGAATTGTGCCCCGATCCGGTCTGCATGTTCAAGCAGCAGCCGGAATTTCGTCTTGCGGTTGCAGACCGCGCAGGGGTTAGGTGTCCGCCCCGCAGCATACTCATCGGCAAACAGGCGCTTAAGCTGTTCAAACGCCGCCGTGGCATCCACCACAACAATCTCGATGCCCAGCAGATCGGCAATAGCCAGAGCATCTGCCTCTGGCGGCCTTGCCGCCGCCGCAGCGCCGTCCGCCCGTGACTGCGCCGCATGCATCACGCCGTTACTGATGAACAGCCCGGTAACCTCATATCCCTGTCGCAGCAACGTAGCCGCGCTAAGGCTGCTGTCCACCCCCCCGCTCATACCAAGCACAACCTTCTTGTGGTTCACAACAGCATCCACACCATCATGCGTTGGTCGCAACCAACGAACTACCTGAAATTGTCATCCTGAGCAAAGCGAAGGATCTCCTGCTCAGCAAACCTTCGTCTGCCAGACTCGGCACTCAGCACTCAGCACTGAGTACTTCCGCCTGCCGAACATACTCACCGACCTGATCGAGCCCGTTCTGCCAGAAGTCCGGCTGGCTGATATCCACGCCGAGAGGCGCAAGCAGCTCCGCCGGCGTGACCGACCCGCCTTTGCTCAGCAGTTCGATGTACCCCGGCACAAACGCCTCACCCTGCTGGCGATACAGGTTATACAGCGCCAGGACCAGCAGTTCCCCGAAGGCGTATGCATAACAATAAAACGGCACATGGATGAAGTGCCCGATATAGCTCCACCACCACCGGTAATCCTTCGTCAGGTCCACTGCCTTGCCGTGCATCGGCTTGTTCGCTTCCATCCACAGATCGCACATGCGATCAGCCGGCAGCTCGCCTTCCGCCCGGCGAGCGGCGTGCAGCTTCTGCTCGAATCGCGTCAGCGTCACCTGCCGGAACACCGTCGCGAAGATGTCCTCGATCTTGCTGCACAGCAGCGCCAGCTTGATCCGCTTGTCATTCTGTTGAGTCAGCAGCCGCTCAAACGTCAGCATCTCGCCGAACACGCTGGCCGTCTCCGCCACCGTCAGCGGCGGATGCATCTCCAGGTACCCCACCCTGCGCGACAGGTACTGGTGCACCCCGTGGCCCATCTCATGCGCCATGGTCAGCACATCCCGCAGCTTGCCCGTGAAGTTCAGCAGAATGTACGGATGGGCACTCGGCACCGTCCCCGCCGAAAAGGCGCGCCGCCCGCTCTTGCCGGGCCGAACCTTCGCGTCGATCCATCCCTTCTCAAAAAACTCGCGGGCGATATCCGCCATCTGGCCGCTGAACGCGCCGAATGACTCCAGCACGGTTTGCCGGCACCGCTGCCAGTCCGTACTCGGCATATCGCCGATGACCGGCGCGTACCGGTCATAGTCCTTCAGTTTGATCCCCAGCAGGTTTCCCTTGAGTTTGTAATACCGCTGCGACGATGGAAAAGTTCCGCTCGCACGCACTCATCAGGGCGTCGACCGTTGCGGCGTCGATCTCGTTTTCCAGATTCCGCTGCGCCATCGGGTCGGGAAACTTGCCGCAGCCTGTCCTCCATCTCATGGTCATACACGAGGGTGTTGAACATGTACGTCATCTGTCCTGCTGTGCCCTTTGAGCGTCTTGGTAATCGCCGAGGCCGCATTCTTGCGCACCGGCCGGTCCGGCTCATACAGCAGGCTCAGCGCCTCGCTCTCGTTCATCGTCTCAGTCTTATCTACCGCGCCGGACCTTGAACTCCATCGCCGCCGTCGTGTCGTCGAACAGCCGCTGCCACGCCCGCGACCCGGTATTGGCCAACAGGTCGATCAGCCGCTCCTCCGGCTCGGACGAGCTTATGATGCCGGAACTTCCGCTGCTGCATCAGCCAGTGCCGATACTTGGCCATCCCGCTGCTGGCCGCCAGCCGATCCGCCACATCGTCCGGCAGATCCATGCACTCCAGCTCGAAGAACATCAGGTACTGGCGGGCCCCTACCGCCTGTTCCTGCACGATACTGCAGCAGCGCCCCATGCTCGTGCTTGGACGAATCGGCCGCGTGCAGCAGCCCGGCATACGACCCGATCCTGCCCAGCCGCTCTGCGATTGCAGACGAACTCCTCGATCGCTGCAAACAGCTCCCCGGCCGTCGGCCCGCCCTCTTTGTTGATCTTCCCCCGCCACTTGGCCTCAAACGCCTGTGACTGCCGCTGCACGTCCGCCAGATCTTCCTTGATCGCCGGGTCGTCATACCCCTTGTACAGATCCGACAGATCCCATTCCGGCGCGTTTGCCTGCACCTGTTCTGACATATCACTCTCCGGCTGCTTCCGACGACAAACCCAAGCCGATCACCCGCAATACCAATCAGTCGGCCGAAACCTATGCGTTAATGGCCAATGGTATCCGCCAGGATTGACTTGTCGAGTCGCGCGGTCAAGATACACTGCCATGGCGTCCGTGTATCGAAACCACCGTCGCCCTTCTGCTTGCGGATGCCACGGGCAGGCTTGTCTGCCAGCGCGAGGTGCCTGAAACGTTCGACCGACTTGATTGATACGGAATGACCAAGGAGCGATCACATGCCAACGGCCCTGAAACTCCGCGCCTTCCACCTCGACCTCAAATGGCAGCACTACCGCTTCGATCGCTACCTCGCCCTGCTCGACGAACTGGCCGGCTGGGGCTACAACACCGTCGTTCTTGAATATGAGAACATGTTCCCCTACCGCTGCTGTCGCCGTGCCGTCCACCGCGATGCCTGGACCATGCCCCAGGTCCGCCGCTTCGTCCAAGCCGCCCGAGTTCGGAAGATCCAGATCATCCCGCTGATCCAGTGTTTCGGCCACCTCGAGTTCGCCCTTCGCCTCCCCGCTTACCGTCATCTGGCCGAGAACCCCGACTGGCCTTCAGAGCCTCTGCCCCTGCAAGCCCGGTGCCGCCGACCTGGTCCATGCCATGATCGACGAAGTCCGCCAGGCCCACCCCGAGTCCGACTACATCCACATCGGTGGCGACGAAGTCTGGTCGCTCGGCACTTGCCCCCGCTGCAAACGGAACGTCCGCCGCATCGGCAAAAGCCGCATCTACATCGACTTCGTGTCCCCATTCATCGACCGCGTCCTCGCCGCCGGCAAACGCCCCATCCTCTGGGCCGACATGCTCCTGTCTCACCCTGAGGCCCTCGACGCTCTCAGCCGCGACGCCGTCCTGTGCGATTGGGAATATTGGCCCCAGGCTACCACCGTCCCCCAGGTCATCGACTGGACCAGCGGCAGCTCGGGTCAGCCCCATGACCCTGCCGCTCATCGATCCTGCCACCCGCAGACGTTTTCAGCCTTACTGGTCCGCAGGCATCAAGGACTTCCCCCAACGCTTCGCCGGCTGGCCCTACGCCGCCTACCTGCGCAAGGCGGGCTTCGACACGATCCTCGGTTCGTCCATCAAGAGCGGCGGCGACAACTACTCCGCCGTCCGCTACGGCCTTCATCTCGGCAACTGCCTGTCAGCCAGCGCCGCCGCCGCCCAGACCGGTTTCCTCGGCCAGATCGTCACCTCCTGGGTCATCCGCCGGGCCCCCATGGAAAACCAGTTCCTGCTGATCGCCCTGGCCGGCGACGCCATGCGAAACCCCGTTCGCACCAACATTGACGCCATCGCGGCGCGGTACCAGAAGCAGCGTTTCGGCGACGACCTGGATCTGCCGCGCATCTACAATGAACTCGGCAGCATCGTCCACTGCCTCAACATGACGAACTATTGCAGATACACCTTCGACGACCACTGTATAGCGCCACCAACCGTTGAAGACGAGCCCACCCGCGTAGGCGCCGCCCCGGGCCGTGCCCCGCTGCTGATGCGTGAAATCGCCACAAACGGCCTCCATGCCGCCGATAAGGCCCTCGCCATGCTCGACTCCATCAAACTCAAGGCCCGCGAGATCGACGTCCTCCGTTTCAGCGCCGAGGAGGTCCGCTACAAGTCCTGGCTGACTTACGCCGTCTGCGAATACCTGCGGGGAACGAATCTCAAGGCCGCCCCCGTCCGCGCCCAGCTCAACCGGCTCAAGGCCTTGCTCCGGAAGACCTTTGCAGGCCACTGGACCCCCTGGACCCTCCGCGACGAGCTCCGATACCGCTACGCCCCCGACGAAACCTGGCTGAAACGTATACAGGAACGATAGTCCCCAACGAGCTCGAAGGCGTAAGCGAGGGCATCCATACCCGTCTTTTTGTCGCCCCAAGGCAACCCGCCGACCCCCCCTCTCTTTCTTCACCCGCCACCCCCCTCCCCTTATAAGCTGTAAGCCGTTTCTCCATGTCTACCGCAGGTGATTGTCGTTTCACCTTGTCACCTTGTCACCATGTCACCATGTCACTCTGTCGCCTTGTCACCTTGTCATCCTCTTCACCGATGCCCTATTGATCTCCCCCCTCCCCCTGCTGGTATAATCTGTCGGCCTGACCTGCTCCGGGGGTCAGCATGCTTCGCAAAAGGTTCTCGACCATAGACCGGACCTGAGCGTGGAAGTGTGAGACCCTCCCATGGCAACCGCCGTGCTGCCGTATCCCTCGGCCGAGACAGTGTATATCCCCCGTACTACCGCGGCAGCGGATTACCTCGTCCATGGCAATCTGCTTCGCGCCGCCGGTGCTATCGCCGTCATCCTCGTGCACGTTGCGCATGAGGGCACGCGCGTCACTACCTGGATCGGTACCCCGCCCTGGTGGTGGTGCGCCACTTTCGACGCAATGGGACGCTGGGCCGTGCCCGTCTTCCTGATGCTCAGCGGGGCGATCTTCCTGCATCATTCCCGCAGCGAACCCGCCGCTGTCTTCTACCGCAAGCGGCTGCTCCGCATCGGGATCCCGATGGTGTTCTGGTCGGTGTTCTTTCTCGGCTGGTATATCTTCTTCCAGCAGCCCGCCTGGGGCATGCCCGCCCTCACCTGGCCGGATGCGTTCGATCTGTTGCTGTCCGGCGCCCGGCCGCGCACCTGCACTATCTCGGCGTTGCCATGGGGCTCTACCTGTTCACCCCCATGCTCCGTGTCTACACCCGTTACGCAACGTACCGGCAACTCTGCTGGACCACCGCCCTGATCCTCGCGATCACGGTCCTGTCCGACACCATCGCCGCCTTCCAGGGCCGCAATATCCTGAACCACGCCCTGGTCTTTGACCGGTTCGTCCCCTACCTCGGCTATTACATGCTGGGCCTGTGCCTGCGCGACGTACAACCGACCTGGCGCCTCTGCCTGGCCGCACTGATAACCTTCGCTGGCGCCGTGGCCCTCGCCGTCATCGCCACCCGGTTCCTGCTGCCCCGGCTCGGCATGGACCACGGCGGGTTCTACTTCTATGACCAGTTAAGCCCGATCCGGCCCGTCGCCGCCGCCGCCGTCTTCCTGCTCGCGAAGCCGATCGCCGCATATCTGTCCCCGTTGACCCGCCCTCTGGCCTTGCTCGCAGGCCTTACCCTCGGTGTCTATCTCGTCCACCCCGTACTGATGGACGTGCTCGCCTGGGCCGGCCTCTACGTGACAACACCCAACGTCTGGCTCGGCCTGCCCCTGCGTTTTGCAGCGGTCTATGCCGGCAGCGTCCTGATAGTCTGGTGCCTCCGCCGCCTGCCGGGTTTCCACTACATCCTCGGCTGACGACGTTGTCTGGCGATCGCCGTCCGGCGCCGTGCAAAAAAGGGGTCAGGTACATTTGTTTAGGACGGCCTGGCGCCGACTTGCCGACGCCTCATCCGGGGGGCTCAAGGAGCCGACGCGGTGTTCAACATTACTAGAGCAACCATCGCCGACGCAAATCGCTGGACAGGCAGCCAGCATCTGCGTAGAAAAGGGGCAACCTGCGGCTGGCGGAGGTCGGCGCACGACCTGTTCGCCATGATCGAACGCTGGTGGCGGCGAGCCGAATGGCCAGACCGCGTTCGATCAAAACGGAATGCACGGAGGAAGAGTCATGCCACACAGGTCCAGGCTGCTTTATCATGATGCCTTTCGCGGAAGCATTCGACTCAGTTCTTGAGGATGCCATTCGCCCCGCCGTTGAAGCCTGCAACCTTCGTGCAGTGCGAGCGGACGAAATCTACGAGCCGGGATCCATACCGGACCAGATACACAAGGGGATAACTGACAGCCTGCTGTGCATCGCCGACCTGACGGCCCTGAATCGCAATGTGGTGTACGAAGTCGCTTTGGCACACGCTCGGGGCAGGCCAGTCATTCTGGTGACCCAGGACAGCCCGGAGTCCCTCCCTTTTGACCTCCGGTATTTCCGCATTCTGAAATACGCTCCGACGCGGGACGGTCTCCACAGATTGCGAGAGACCCTTGCGCTGAGTTTGACGGCTGTAGTCGGAGCGCCCGAGTCTCCAACGCGATACTTGGAGGAGATGCTCGTCCCGTGTAGTCTCGGCTCACACGAGGGGCCGTTTGTGATGGCGGCAAGTCCCTTATCATGGCGAGAGGCTGCCAGGCTCGGCGGCGGTTTCACAAGACTGCGGCGGACATGCTCCGACCATGTCGGCATTCGGGGATTGATCCAGGCCTTTGGCCTCATGTTTGGTCTCGACCAACTCCCTGACTTGCTGAATCCCGGCGATTACGCGGATCGGGTTGTACGCGACTACGCAGCGGACTTGTATTGCATTGGCAGTCCAAAGGCAAATCGGTGGAGTGGGCTGTTGCTCGACGAGTTGTTCAAACGGTGGTGTCCTCGCATTGAGTTCAAGGCCGACCCCGCAAGTACAGACCTTCGAAACATCCATGTGATGCTTGAGATCAACAGCAATCCATACAAGCCAAACAGTTTCAGCGCAAAGGACGCGGACCCGTTCGTTCGCGATTTCGGGGTCTTGGTCCGCGGACCCCATCCCACCGATCCCAACCACATCCTGATGGTGATGGCGGGACGCTCTTCGCTTGGGACTGAAGCTGTGTGTCACGCCGCCACAAACCCGACGTACATCGCTGAGATAAAGAGGCGTCTCGAACATGATCGGGTGGACCTGTCTGACCACAAGCAGGCGTTCTATGCTGTTGTGACGATGGACCGCGATATGAAGGAGGATGGTACCTACGAGGCCATCTTGTCATCGCTTGAGATCGCCGAGGTCCACGCATTACGTCGGCGTTGATATGTCGGCAGGAAAAGGAGCAAACAATACGGCCAGCAGTCGGGGGAAGGAACTGGCCCATTGCCCATTCAGACGGGGGGCCGGGCCCCGGCGAGGTCATGCGCAACAGACAGACGAAGTAGCCGCAGCCCATGTCCAGTCGCCCAGCCGATGCTCCCGCTGTTTTGCTTTGCTCCCTGTCTCCGTGTCTACCGTTGTCGTTCAACAGGCCACAGGCCACTATCGTTTCACCTTCTCACCTTTTCACCCGGTCACCTTGTCAGTTCTTGTCGTTGCTCCTTGTCTCCTCTTCTCCGTGTCTCCATGTCTGCTGTTATGCCTCCCCGTCTACCGTTGTCGTTCAAGAGGCCACTGGCCACAATCGTTTCACCTTGTCACCTTTTCACCCGGTCGCCTTGTCAGTTCTTGTCGTTGCTCCTTGTCTCCTCTTCTCCGTGTCTCCATGTCTGCTGTTATGCCTCCCTGTCTACCGTTGTCGTTCAACAGGCCACTGGCCACAATCGTTTCACCTTGTCACCTTTTCACCCGGTCGCCTTGTCAGTTCTTGTCGTTGCTCCTTGTCTCCTCTTCTCCGTGTCTCCATGTCTGCTGTTACCACTGGCCATTAACCACCAGCCACTCGTCGTTTCACCTTGTCACCCTGTCACCCAGTCACCTTGTCAGCCGTAACCCGTGTCTCCCCGTCTGCCGTAACGTTTGAATGTCCCCGACGATCCCGCTATCCTCCGCTATAATCCGAGCCCATCCCCAGGAGGCCTCCGAAACAATGGATCAGGCGCCGACTCACGAACGACCAGCCAGAAGACTGTGGTTCTCCGTGTCTCCGTGCCTCCGTGGTGAAACCAAACCATGAAGACCCAAAAACCGACCACCGGACCTTACGCCGCCCGCCTCGCCGCCCTGCGGACGGATCTCCGTCACCGAAAGGCCGACGCCGCCCTGATCACCGATCCGCATGATCAGTATTATCTCACCGGCTTCTCCGGCGAAGACGGCGCCGTCCTGATCACCGCCAGGCAGGTCTACCTCCTCACCGACGGCCGCTTCGCCGAGCAGGCAACCCGCCAGGCCCCCTGGGCCAAGGCCGTCGTCCGCAAGACCAGCCTCGACAAGGCAACCGGCCAGCTCGCGGCTAAGCTCCGCATCCAAAAGCTCTTATTGCAATCCGAGGTCGTAGTGCTCGCCGCTGCCGCCAGCCTCCGCAAACAACTGTCCAAGACCACAAAGGTCCTCCGCGCCGCCGGTGTCGTCCGCAAGCTGCGAATCACCAAGAGCCCCGACGAGGTCGACGCGATTCGCGATGCCATCCGCGTCACCGAGCAGGCCTTCACCGTCCTTCGCCGCCGCATCAAGCCCGGCATGATCGAATCCGAGGTCGCCGCTCTGATTGAATATGAAATGAAGAAACGCGGCGCCTCCGGCCCCTGTTTTCCGACAATCGCAGCCGTCGATGCCAACGCCGCCATGCCGCACTACCAGCCCGGCAACGTCCGCGTGCCGAAAAACGGCCTCGTCCTGGTGGATTGGGGCGCAAGACTGAACGGCTACTGTGGTGACTTGACCAGGGTTCTGCTGATCGGTAGAATTCGGCCCCGCGTTCGGCAGCTATATCAAGCTCGTTCTGGAAGCACAACTTACGGCTATCGCCGCGATTCGGCCCCACATCCCCTGCCGCGAAGTTGATCTGGCCGCTCGCCGGGCATTGGACCGGGCGGGTCTTGGCGGATACTTTGTGCACGGTGTGGGCCACGGCCTGGGACTGGAAGTACACGAGGCGCCGCGTCTCGGAAGCACCAGCCAGGATCGCCTCGAACCGGGTATGGTCGTAACCGTCGAGCCGGGCGTATACCTGCCGGGCTTGGCGGGCATTCGTATCGAGGACGATGTGCTGGTGACGGAGACCGGCTGCCAGGTGTTAAGCCGGCTCGACAAGAGCCTGGAGTGGGCAACACTTGGCTGACGGATCGCCAGGTTGCAGGCCCGAGGCGTCAGCCCGGGTTCCCGAAACGCATGCAGCGTTTCGGTTGGAAACGCCCGGGACGCTCACATACGGGCGAACTGAACGAGAGAACTGAATATGGATATCGAACAAGTACGTCAGCTGGTCGAGCTGATGAAAGAACACGAACTCACCGAACTCCTCGTCCGCGACGGCGACAAGCGAGTCGTCCTGCGGCGAGGGGCGTCCGGCCAGGTCTCCATCGATCCCGGTACCATGGCGGGCATGATGCACGCCCTGTCCGGCGCCGCGGCCCCTGCCGCGCAAGCCCCGGCTGCCCCACAAGCTCCCGCCCCGGCAGTGGCGGCCACCGCTGCGCGCCGACGAAGACGCCGGTCTGGTCGCGATCCGTTCGCCGATGGTCGGCACGTTCTATGCGGCGCCCGATCCGGAAAGCAAGCCGTATGTGCAGCCCGGTTCGGAGGTCGGCGCCGACAGCGTCGTCTGCATTATCGAGGCGATGAAGGTCTTCAATGAGATCAAGGCGGAAGTCGTCGGCACGATCGAAAAGGTCATGATCCAGAACGCTCAGCCGGTCGAGTTCGGCCAGCCGCTGTTCATGGTCCGCCCAAGGAAGTAAGAGCGCATGTTTTCCAGAGTACTGATTGCCAATCGAGGCGAGATTGCCCTGCGGGTGATCCGCGCGTGCAAGGAACTGGGGATCCAGACCGTGGCCGTTCACAGCGAGGCCGACAAGGACGCTGCGTACCTGCGCTGGCGGACCGGAAGATCTGCATCGGCCCGGCCTCCTCGGCCGAGAGTTATCTGCGCAGCGAACGGATCATCGCCGCGGCGGAGTTGGCCGGCGTCGACGCCGTGCATCCCGGCTACGGGTTCCTGGCCGAAAACGCCAACTTCGCCGAGCAGTGCCGCGACTGCGGGATCGAGTTCATCGGGCCCTCGTCCGGAGGCGATGCGTCTTGCTGGGCGACAAGGCCGCAGCGCGGAAGCTGGCCGAAGAAGGCCCGCGTCCCGACGGTGCCCGGCAGCGACGGGCCGATGAGAACGAGGAAGAGGCCATCAAGGTCGCCCACAGAGTCGGCTATCCGGTGCTGATCAAGGCGGTCGTCGGGCGGCGGTGGCCGAGGCATGCGCGTCGCCCAGAACGACACGGTGCTCCGCAGCGCCTTCCGGCAGGCCCGGGTCGAGGCAGAGAACGCCTTCAAGGACTCCAGTGTCTACATCGAGAAGTACCTTGAGCGGCCGCGCCACATCGAGGTGCAGGTCCTCGGCGACAAGCACGGCAACTACGTGCACCTGTTCGAGCGCGAATGCTCCATCCAGCGGCGTCATCAGAAGCTGATCGAGGAGAGCCCTTCGCCGATCATCACCAGCAAGCATGCGCAAGAGACCTGTGCCACGCGGCGATCAAGCTGGCGCAGCGCGGCAGAGTACTTCTCGGCGGGGACGTTCGAGTTCCTGCTGGACTGCCGCGGCCATTTCTACTTCATCGAGGCGAACACCCGCATCCAGGTCGAGCATCCGGTGACCGGAGCTGGTCACGGGCGTGGACCTGGTGTCGTGGCAGCTGCGGATCGCCGCCGGTGAGAAGACTGACTTTGACGCAGCGGGACATTCGGCTGCAACGGCCACGCGATCGAGTGCCGGATCAACGCGGAAGACTCGACTGCGCGGTTTCCAGCCGCGGCCCGGCACGATCACCGCGTTTCATCGCACCGGGTGGCCTTGGGGTCCGCTGGGACAGCCACATCTACGCCGGCTATGAGATCCCGCGTTACTATGATTCCCTGTTAGGCAAGCTGATCGTGCACCGCCAGACGCGGCGAGGAGGCGATCGCCTGCATGCGGCGGTGTCTGCAGGAGTTGCACGTCGAGCCGATCGCGACGACGGCTGTTTTCCACCTGAAGACGCTCGAACAGAAAGCATTTCGTGAGGGCCAGTTCGACACTGGATTTGTCGAGCGCGAGCTGCTAAGGTAGCCGGCTCTAACACATCGGACTACGGACAAGGTTTGCTGCAGGAAGGTTTGACGGGAGCCAGGACAATGGCAGTCTTGAAGGGCAATGCGGTAGTAGGGCAGGCAGGCGGCCCCACGGTCGTCATCAACCAGTCGCTGGTCGGCGTGATCCAGGAGGTGCAGAAGTACCATCAGATCGAGAATCTGCTGGGCGTGCGCCACGGCGTTCGCGGCATCATCGATGATGACTTCATCGATCTGAAGCGTCAGCCGAGCGAAATGCTCGAGATCGTGGCCGGTACCCCGGCCTCGGCTCTGGGGCGACCCGGGACAAGCCCAACGATGAATATTGCGCGAGGATCTTCGAGGCCTTCCGCAAGCACGATGTGCGATATTTCTTCTATATCGGCGGGAACGATTCGGCCCAGACCGCCAACATCGTCAACCACATCGCCCAGCGCGAGAAGTACGATCTGCAGGTCGTCCATGTGCCCAAAACGATCGACAATGACCTGCTTGTCACCGATCACTGCCCGGGCTTCGGCAGTGCGGCGAAGTTCGTTGCCAGCGCCTTTATCGGCGACAACCTGGATAACCGCGCTCTGCCCGGCGTGAAGATCAACGTGCTCATGGGCGCGAGGCCGGTTTCATTACCGCTGCGAGCATCCTCGCCCGTCGCCGCGAAGACGACGGCCCGCATCTGATCTACCTGCCGGAGCGGCCGTTCGTGCTCGAGCGGTTCTATGAGGACGTTGCGGCGGTGGTCAGCAAGTACGGCCGGTGCCTGGTGGCCGTCAGCGAAGGCATCCGCGATAACGAGGGCACCCACTGGGCGACGAAGCTGGCCAAGCAGGTCGAGAAGGATTCGTTCGGCAACGTGCAGTTGTCCGCCGGTGCCGGTGCTCTGGGCGAGTTCCTGGCGGGCATGCTCAAGCAGAAGCTGTCGCAGGTCAAGCGGGTTCGGGCCGATACATACGGCTATCTGCAGCGGTCGTTCCCGAGTTGCACGAGCGAAGTGGACGCCTGGGAGGCGCGGCTGGTCGGGCAGATGGCTGTCAGTTACGCCCTCGGCGCCAACGGCAAGGACGGCAGCGTGGCGCTGGCTCGGCTGCCCGGTACGAGCTACGCGGTCGGCACGGAGTTCGTGCCGCTGGATCGGGTTGCCCCGGCCAAGCCGCCGTTCACCAAGTGCGTGCCGAATGAGTATATTTCGCCGTCCGGCAACTACATCACCGACAAGTTCCTGACCTACGTGCAGCCGCTGGTCGGCGAACTGCCGAAGGTCGGCTGGTTCGAGCAGATTCATACGGAGAGTACCTGGGGCTAGAGTTTGTTCCCCTTAAATTTGGGTAATACATGGCACGCCTGCGAGTTTCGTGGGCGTGTCTTTTTTTTGGGGGGATTGCAGGGAGCAGTCAGGACAAGGGGGCCGGCGAGGGGGTGAAGAGACTATAGAATACAAACACAGATGGGGCCGCGGGCGGTTTACGTGTTCGGACGGTTTCCATACGACCCCCTCGCTTACGCTTCGGGCTCGTCGGGGGCTTTAATGTACCGGTGCTACTGCGGAGGTTCGGGGGCGGGGATCGGGCCTTGCGTGCCTTGGGTGGATTGGGCGGATTGGGCGGACTGCTCATGCTTGGGAGCGAGTTTCTCCCAGAGATCGACCAGGACCTGCTGGTTTACCTGGATGCCGCTGCTGTGCGGCCGATCCATGTCGATGAGCAATGCCAGAACCACCGCGAAGGTCAGACTGAGCACGACGATGGCGACACGGTTGGGAGAGGCGGCGAGGCCGCCCTGGTAGCCTACCATCGTCATCGCGCCGATCGCCACGAGGTAGAGCATGACCCAGACGAGGCCGGGAATGCGGTTTCGTAGCATCGCAGTGATCCGCTTGGTGTGCACGTCGATCATCTGATTGAGAGACTCGACGAAGAGGCCGACGACGATCGAGTCCGGGTTGGCGTGGCCCGCTGCCTCGGCCTGCGACCAGAGCTCTCTCCTGCAGCGGTTCACTGGCGCGGATGGTTTCGGGGGCTTGTTGCTGTCGGATCACCTGCACGTGGGAAAGCGTATACTCGTACAACGTCTTGCGGACCGCCTTGCGGCGGGGCTCGGCGAGGAATCCGGCCCGCAGGTACGTTGTGCCGATGGCGTTGGCTTCTTCGAGGACGAGTTGCTTGCGGTTTTCAAACCGCGTGGCGGCCATGCCGAAGGTGAACGCCAGCATGAAGGCCAGCAGGCCCAGGGTGCCAGCAACGATGGAGTTGACGGGGCCCTCCTTCTCGGTCGCCCGAAGGCGGCGCGTACGCCTCCCCAGGCGATAACCCACCTCGACGGATGCGAGCACCATCAGCACCGAGGCTATGAACAGGCACCAGAGAGGAATGGCGTCGAAGGCAGGGTCTGTATACATGGCCAGTTTTGAGACGCCCGCAGTATCGGCTGGCCGCGTGTAACAGTCTTTGCTCAGAACCTGGCGCAGCGATAGAGCAGACAATCCTGCGCTGGGCCGCATGTCACGAGTGGCTGTCGCTCAGAACCTTGGCGCTACGTCAACTGGATATGTCAGTGCGACAATAAAGTCTATGCCCGATGAGGGGGTGTCGGGACGGATTTCAGTTGGGGGGGTCTGGTGGGGGGTACCAGGGGCAGGTGCCGTTGTTTGCGGTCTTGGAGTTGTTGCACTGGCGGACAAGCCGCCAGTGGCACCCCAAACAACAACCACAATTGCAACAACTACAACAACCCACGAGAGCAGCAACGACTCCCGCTGACGCTGAGGGCTTCAAACGGCAACAGCCACGCTTACGACAATGGCAACCACGACCACGGCGGCGATGATAACGGAAGTCCGTTGCCTTTCTATCGCGGCGCTTCTGTCGAGTAGGTCCACGGTTTTGTCGCGGCGATCATCTGCTTGACCATCTTGGCGGTGTCATCGAGCGGGATCGTTACGAGCGGGTCGGCGGCGATGGCGGCCAAAGCCTTTTCCTCGTCGGCTGCCAGGGCGGCTTCGACGATCAGCTCCTGGTTGTGAACGTGGCGACTGACCAGGCCCAGGATCGAGGCTGGCAGAGGACCTGCGCAGAGCGGCTGTACGCGGTCGGCCAGGAAGGCGGCGTTTGTCTCGACGACGGCGCCGAGCGGGAGGTTGGGGATCTGGCCGCGGTTTTCGAGGTTTACATTGGTAACCAGCGATCGCCGGCCGAGCAGGGCGAGGATCTGGTCGACGCCCTCTTCGCCAGAGGACTTGACCTCGATCCTGGCCTTGCCTTTGGCCCGCTGCTTCATCTCGCGAATCCGCTGGGCGACGCGCTGCTTGCGGAATGATACCGGCGTCAGGGCGATGCCCCAGCGATAGACCTCGCTCTCATCCCTCAGGAAACCAGTGACGAATTCGGCCAGATGGCGGTCTCCCGCGGCGGGCAGGCAGCCGAAGCGCGCGAAGAGGCTCGTAGGTTATCTGGCGGGCATTCGCAAAGAAGTTGTCCTTGGCGAGGACCTGGCGCTTCGTGAAGGGCCGGACGACGCCGCGCTGCTGCATGTGCCGGCGGACGATCGGATAGAGTCTCCTGACCCCGCCATGTCGCGCGGGTGATCCAGGTGAAGTGGTTTATGCCGGTCACGTCGCAGAGGATCTCGCGGCGATGGGGTTTCGGCACGTCGAACTGCTTGGCGACCACCTCCGCGAGCAGGCCTTGTGTGCCGAAGACCTCGTGACAGCAGCCGAAGGCCTTGAGCGCCGGCGCGACCTTGGTGAGTGTCCGCGTGCAGGCCGTCATCGGGTTTGTGTAATTGATCACCCATGCCGCGGGGGCATGCTCGGCGATGGCCTTGGCAAAGCCGGCGTACAGGCGGCAGCGGCGCAGGGCCCGGACGTAGCCGGCTGGGCCGACGGTGTCGCCAACGGGGTGGAGGATGCCGAACCGGGCAGGGATCGCGATGTCCTTGGCCATGTCGTTCAGGTCGCCGGGTGTGATCGAGCAGACGACGAAGTCGGCATCCTTCAGCGCGGCACGCAGTGTTTTTGTCGCACGGTACCTGAACTTCGAGACGACGTCGGGATGGTCCTGGAGGATGTTGCCGAAGGCGGCGTTCATCTCGGCTCGCGGCTGGTCGATGTCGTAGAGACGGACTTCGCCCGTGAGCTCGGCGCATCTGGCCAGGTCGTACATGAGGTTGTGGGCCCAGCCGACGGAACCGCCGCCTATATAGCAGATGTTTATGCGAGTCGGGGAGAGATCATCGTTGGTCTTGCTGGTTGGATTCTTAACCTTTGCGTTACGATCGCGCGACATAAGGAATTCCTCGTAAGCGGAAAACGACAACCTGCGGACGCCGCGGTTCGCCAATGCCAACTGTCGGCGCAGGCCCCGCCCTTGACCTCCGATGGGGGCTGCCTAGTGTAGTTCGTCACGCTGTTTGCATCTTATCGAGGACGGCGCGAGCCCGGCGGACTTTCGCCAGGATCGTTTCAGTCTTGGCCATCCAAACGAACGTCGCGGGGCGTTCGTTGTGCTTGGCGATGTAGTCATCGATGGCGGCGATCAACTGCTTGACACTATGGAAGACACCGCGGCGAATGCGTTTGTCCGTGATCTCCCGGAACCACCGCTCTACCAGATTCAGCCACGAACTGCTGGTCGGCGTGAAGTGCAGGTGTACCCGCGAATGTCGCTTCAGCCATGCCTTGACCTTCGCGTGCTTGTGCGTAGCGTAGTTGTCCACGATCAGGTGCAGGTCCAGGTCCTGCGGCACTTGGGCGTCCACCAGGTTCAGAAACTTGATAAACTCCTGGTGCCGATGCCGCGGCATGCACGTGCCGATCAACTTGCCCTGGGCCACCTCCAGGGCCGCAAACAAGGTCGTCGTCCCGTGCCGCACGTAATCGTGCGTCATCGTCCCGCACCGGCCCTTCTTGATCGGCAGCCCCGGCTGCGTGCGGTCCAACGCTTGGATCTGGCTCTTTTCGTCCACGCAAAAGACCATCGCCCGTTCCGGCGGATTCAGGTACAGGCCCACTACGTCGGTCACCTTCTCCACAAACTGCGGGTCGTTCGAGACCTTGAACGTCCGCACCAGGTGCGGCTTGAGTCCGTTGGCCCGCCACACACGCCCGACCATTGAAGGACTGACTCCCAGGTGCCGGGCCAGACTGTTCGTGCTCCAGTGCGTCGCGTCGGCCGGCCGCTCCCGGGTGGTGGCTCGCACGATACGGGCCGCCACCTCTTGCCGCCGGGTCGATGGCCGACCGCCTCGCGGGGCATCCTTTTCGATCCCCGCCAAGCCCTTTTCCGCAAACCGCCGACGCCAGCGATTGACGATCGTCCGGTCGATCTCCAGTTCCTCGGCAATCGCGATGTTCTCTCGGCCCTCGGCCGCCAGCAACACGATCTGGGCCCGTCGCACCAGGCGAGCCGGCGTGGTCCGCCCGCGTGCCCATCGCTGCAGGGTGGCTCTCTGTTCGTCGGTCAGTATGACTCTCGGCACTATTCGCATGGGTATCATCCTCTCTCTAAAAGATGATACCAGCAAGACCACTATAAGATGCACGATTTATGATGCACTACACTAGAGCGAGCCCTTCGTGCTGGGAATCTCGGTTTCGCGGCTGTCGATGGTCAGAGCCGTGCGCATGGCCCGGCCGATCGCCTTGGCGATCACTTCGGCGATGTGATGGTTGTTGAAGCCGTAGGGCACGTTTACATGCAGGTTCATGCGGGCGTGGTTGGCCAGCGCGCGGCAGAACTCTCTGACCAGCTCGGTGTCGAACTGGCCGATCTTGCTGCCGGGGAAGTTGACGTTGTAGACCAGCGCAGGGCGCCCGGACATGTCGATCGCCACGTTTGCGAGGGCCTCGTCCATGGGGACGCTGGCGTGGCCGAAACGACTGATGCCGGTCTTGTCAGACAAGGCCTGGTCGATGGCGGTGCCGAGGCAGATACCGACGTCTTCGACGGTGTGGTGCATGTCGATGTGCAGGTCGCCCGTCGCCTCGACCTTCAGGTCAAACAGGCCGTGCCGGCCGATGTGGGTGAGCATGTGGTCGAAAAAGCCGATGCCCGTGTTGATCTGGGTAGAACCTCTGCCGTCGAGGCAGACGTCCACGACGATCTGGGTTTCGCGGGTCTTGCGCTGAACACGTGCGTTCCTGCCCATGGCGACTCCTTGAACTGCTGTTGGCAAGAATCCTTTGGGTAGCAAAGGATCTCTCCTATGCCGCCCCAGTGCCGGCTGGGGCTGGCTGCGAGCAAGGCTCGCAGCGATTGCCTCTACACATTTCGCGGTTGGCTCGACTGCGTGGCACTATCGGCCAGGATCGTGCTAATCGCCTCCGTCAGTTTCGCATTCTGCTGCGGCGTACCGACGGTAATCCGCAGTTTATCGTTCATGCCCGGCGTGGACCAGTAGCGGATGAGGATCCCGCGGGCTTTGAGGCCCAAATAGATCTCTTCCGCTGACGCTCCGGCTGGCACGGTGGCCAGCACGAAGTTCGACTCGCTCGGCAGGACGTCGAAGCCCATGTGCCCGAGTTTTGCGATCAGTCCGGTTCGTTCCTCGATCACCCTGGCCCATGTGCTTTCGGCGTAGGCATGGTCGGTGATGGCGGCTGTCGCCGCAGCAATGGCGATCGCGTCAAGGTTGTAGGAATCCTTGACCTTGTTGAGCATCGCAACGACCGGCTCGGGGGCAACGGCAAAGCCGAACCGCAGGCCGGCCAACGAGTAGCCCTTGCTGAGGGTCCGCAGCACGATCACGTTGGGGTGATCGGCCACCAGGCGCATCGCGTTGTCGCGGGCGAAGTTGGCATAGGCCTCGTCGACCCCGACCAGTGCGCGGCCCTGGACCTTGCGGGCCAGCCGGGCGATCTCCTCGATCGGTACGAACGTGCCGGTTGGGGAGTTCGGATTGACCACGAGGATCAGCCTGGCGTCGGTGGCGGCGAGTTCGTCGACCGGCAGGGAAAAATCACGCGGGAACGGTACGCCGCGGGTCGGGGCGCCGATCGTCTCGGCCAGGACGCTATACAGTGTGTACGTTGGGGTTGGGTAGCCCAGAGGGCGACCGGCATCGCAGCAGGCCTGGATCAGCATGCGGAGCAGTTCGTCCATGCCGTTTGAGCAGATGACCATGTCCGGGGTCACGCCGAAGCGTTCGGCTGCGGCGACGCGGAAGGGTTTGCTCGTCGGGTGCGGATAGCGGCGAAGCTGTTCCTGCTGCACGGCCTGTACGGCTGCCATGACCGCCGGGCTTGGTGGATACGGGTTTTCGTTGGTATTGATCTTGATGACGTCGGTGCCTTCCGGCTGTTCGCCGGGGACGTAGGCCGCCATCTTCTCGATACGTTCGCAGAAGTAACTCACCGCTGATCCATCCTTACTCTCACTGCCAGTGCGTGGGCCGCGAGGCCTTCCGCTTCGGCGATTCTTACCGTTGCCGGGCCTTCCGCCTGCAGGCCGGCCTTGTCATATTCGATCCACGCGCCGCGGCGCAGGAAGTCGCAGACACTGAGGCCGCTGAAGAACCTGGCTGTGCCGCCCGTCGGCAACACGTGCGACGGACCCGCTACATAATCGCCGAAGGATTCCGGTGTCCAGTGGCCCAGGAAGACCGCTCCAGCGGACTGGATCTGCGCAGCGACGTCGCGCGGATTTCTTGTCTCGATCTGCAGATGTTCCGGGCCGTAGGCCTCAGCAACAGCGGCGGCCTCATCGAGGTCTCGCACGAGGACGACGGCGGCGAAATCCTTCAGGCACTTTCGTGCTTCCGTCGCGGTGGCCAGGTTCGTCAGATGCTGCTCCAGGGCGTTCTCGACCTTGGCAACCAGGTCGTGGGCCGGTGTGACCAGCACCGCCTGTCCCGGCGAGTGCTCCGCCTGCGCGAGCAGGTCGGCTGCTATGAATGTCGGGTCCGCGCTGTCGTCGGCGATGACCAGCACCTCGCTGGGCCCGGCAAAGCCGTCGATGTCGACCACGCCATAGAGGATCTTCTTGGCAAGCTGCGCGTAGATATTGCCCGGGCCGACGATCTTGTCGACGGCCTGGATCGTCGGCGTGCCGAGCGCCATCGCGGCGATCGCCTGCGCCGCCCAGCCGGTAGACCTCTTCGATGCCCAGCATGTGGGCTGTTGCCAGGATCGTATCGTTGACCTCGCCCTTAGAGCGCGGCGGACTGGCCAGCACGATCTGCCTGACGCCCGCCACCTGGGCCGGCACCACGCAATGGATCACGGTGCTGGGCAGCGGCCAGGATCCGGCGGGCACGTAGACACCGACGCGGCGCATCGGCCAGCGACGGAGTTCCATGCGGACGGGCGGCCTGTCACATACTATCTTCGGCTGTTGGAGGATCTGCTGCTGGTAGCGGCGGACGTTTTCGATGGCATGGCTGATGGCGGCTTTGAGGGCCGGGTCGATGTTCCTGGCGGCCTGCTCCATCCTCTCAGCCGGGACGCGAAGCTGTTCAGGGGTAAGGGGTACCCTGTCAAACCGCTCGGCGTACTCGCAGAGGGCCTGGTCGCGGCGGCTGCGTATGGCGGCGACGACCTCGCGGACGACGTCGCCGGCGGGGCCGGCCTCGGCCTCCAGCACGTCGAACTGCGTGAGCGCCCGGATCTTACGAGCGATCCCGTCGACGGATTCGTTTTCGCTGTCATATGTCCGCAGCTGCGGCATGATCGTTCGTTCTCCTGGTCAGTCAGCGTAACCGGCCATTGTAGCCGAGCAAGAGGAGGGCTGCCAGAGAGGGTTTGGGCGGGGGCGGTGGAGCAAGGTTGCCGGCGGGGAACGGATGCCCTCGCTTACGCTTCGGGCTTGTTTGGCGGTTTCTGTGCTGCCTGTTTGGCCGCCTGGAGCAAGTTCAATTTGCCTGTGGCGGTCAACTACCGTGGCCACCCAGGAACCGGAGTCAGACTAACGCCAAACCTGAACGCAAACTGCTCTAGACCATCACTCGCCGGTTGTAGATGTACCACTCGATGCACAAGACGCCGAGGGCGATCAGGATGGCGTAGGGCCAGAGCGGCTGATTGGCGCCGTGGAGGCTTGCGGAGGTGGTGACCGGCTCGGCTCCCACGGCCAGCATTTCCCGCGGGGTGATGTCCGACTCGTTGGCGTCGGCCAGGTTCACCGCGAAGGCCTGGGGGCTCAGGCCGACGCCGGACGGTTCGACGTGGTACAGGCCCGTTTCTTCCGTGCCGCCGAAACGGACGACCGTCTGGCCGGCTGCGGGGATCTTGCGGTGCTGATGATCGGGCGTCTCGATGACCACCTGCTGGAGACTTTGCGGGACGGTGATGTCTTCGGTCTGGCCGGGCTTGAGGGCGCGGTCGGCCTGCATGGCTGAGCCGGTTACGAATCGCACGGCGTTATACATGAATACCGGGAAGCCGACCTGGAGGGGCCAGACCGAGTTGGCCAGGTTGAAGCTCGACGACCACCATCTGCTGACTGGCGTTTGAGGCATAGGAGATGGCAGGGCCGACGTTCGTTTCGAGCAGTGCGGCTGCGCCTTGGGGATTCTGTGGGGTTCCACTTGCCGACGAGGATCTCGTCGATCGAGACGTGCCGCATGACCGGGTGCATGCTGTCGAAATCGACGACGTATGCCTGGCGGGCGTCGGGATCGCGCCTGTAGCCCTCCAGCGGCGGTACGCAGCCGAAGAAGAGGAAGTTGCCCGCTCCGAGCCTGGCGGGGGACCAGCGGTCGAAGATGACGACGTCGAAGGCCCCGTCGGCGACCTTGGCGTATTCGGCGGGTTTGACGATCTGGAATTTCTTCAAGGGCAGGCCGGCCAGGACCTTTTCGAGGAAGAGGTTGCCGTTGGAGACCAGCAGCACGGCGGACTGCTTGGCTGGCGGCAGGCAGATGCGAGCGGTGTTGTCTGCGGCGAGGGCGTCTTCGTGCTGGAGGCGGGCCTCGATGATGGCGGCGTCGGGGCAGGTGAGGTCGAAAGCGAGGGTCTGGGAGGCGGTCATGCGGGCCAGCTGCTCGCTGGCGGTGTTGTCGGTTGCTGAAGCGGCGGCTGGCTGCTGATCCTGGGTGTCGTCTGTCTGCCTGAGCCCTTGTGTGGGTGGCAGTTCGATGTCCTTGGCGGCGGCAAGGGTGCTGTTTACGTAGATGGCAACCGAGGCCTTTTCGGACCGCTTGGCGGAGAAATTCTGGAGACGCAGGAACATCTGCACCTGGCGGGGGTTGGTGTACTCCCGACGGGCCTCAATGGCAGTGATGCCGATGTTATTATCGGACTTGCCGATCTTGACGTATTCGAGTTTGAGCCGGCCGAGGGTGACCTGCCGGGCGTCGCCGACGGCGCCGTCGGAGAAGACGACGGCCTTGCCGGGCGGCTCGGTCGGCGACATCTCGTCGCGGTTGGTGACGCCTTCGGGCGGGGTGAAGGGCGTCGCATACGCCTTGGCCAGGCGGATGGCCTCGTCGAGGCGGGTCAGCCGGTCGGACGGGGCGATGCTGCGGATGCGGTCGGCGAGCATGCCCTTGTCGGCGGTGAACGGGCAGATGACCTCGGCGGTGTCGGCGAAGGCGACGACCATGGCCTTCTGGCTCCTTCGCAGGCCGCGGACGAGAGCCTGGGCCTGGTCCTTGGCCTGGGCCAGCCGGGTGGTACCCCCCTCGCGGGTCGACATGCTGCCGGAGCGGTCGATCATGAGCACCAGGCGCTCCTGCCGCAGGGTCGAGACGTGGCGGACGGGTTTGGCGAGGGCGTAGATCGCCGCGGCCAGGATCGAGCAGCTGCAGGAACAGCAGCAGGTTGCGGCGGAGCTTCTGGAAGGGCATGTTGACCTGCATGTCCTCGACGGCCTTTCGCCAGAGGTAAGTGGTCGGCACAGGCGTCTCTCGGCGGCGGAGGCGCAGGAAATACATGATGATCAGCGGCGGGATGGTCAGGGCCGCCGCGAGGGCCGGAACGTACCATGGCGAAAGGAATTGCATGGCGTTAGCTAACCTTGCCGGGCGGGGGTTGTCAATGGGGGCGAATGACGCGACCGGCAGCGGCACAAACACAGACATCGAAAAGAGGAGGCAAGGAGCAACGGCAACAGCAGCCAAGGTGACAAGGTGACAAGGTGAAACGAACGGCAGAGCGCAGGGATGAATCCCGCTATGGCACGGAGGTTCTCTGGCAATCCTCGATTTCAGCCCGGCATGTTTAGTGTCGGCCTATAGCGCGCCGATATCCCCGTTCGCATCCGATGAACAGGGCCGCTGAGAACACGAAGTACAGAAGGCACAGAAAGTAATTCAACCTGACCTGGTAGACCAGCCACGTCATCGCCCCCCACGTATGGCCGTTGACCAGCGCCAGCGAAAGGATCTCTGCCAACACAGCTGGCAAAAAGACGATCAGGGTGGAAAAGACAAGAAGCCAGCCCGCGGTCACGAGCGTTATCCCCGCAAGGCCGTGAGATAATGCCCAGGCAAACAGGGGGAACCCTTCGTTGATAGTCTGTGTGATCCCCGGCCCAATAGGCGCGAGGCTGGCCGGCCAGTGTAATCGCGGCGTCTATCGCGAAGATCACGATGAACGGCAGACACAGCCAGAGTCTTTGGCGGTCGAATTTCATGGGCGTGCCCTACCTCCACGTCGGCCCGCTTCATCCGAAACCGACGCATGGCCAGTATAATGCCGGCGGCTGTCAGCGGCGACAGGCAATGACGATCGCCGACGGTGGCTTGCTTTACATGGCGTGACGACAAGGGATAATCCAGGAGTCAGTGAGGAGCGGAGACTGATGCCAGATCGACCCAATATCCTGTTCATCCTGACCGATCAGCAGAGCGCGACGATGATGAGCTGCGCCGGCAATGAGTATGTGCGAACGCCGGCGATGGATCGGCTTGCCACGGAAGGGGTACGCTTCGAGCGGGCATATTGCAGCAACCCCGTCTGCGTGGCTTCCCGCTTCAGCCTGATGACCGGGTTGATGCCCAGCGCGTATCGGCATGCTGAGCAATCGCACGGCTGAGATCGGTGCTATTCCTGAAGACATCAGGAAGCAGGGGCTGGGCTTCCAGATGCGCGCGGCCGGATATGAAGCCGCCTACGCCGGCAAGGTACACCTGCCGAAGATGTCCGCCCAGGACGTCGGGTTTGACTGTTTCTGTCGCGACGAGCGCAACGAGCTTGCTGCGGCCTGCGCGGAGTTTGTCCGCAAGGACAGGGATCGGCCGTTCTGCCTCGTTGCCTCGTTCATCAACCCGCACGACATCTGTTACATGGCGATCCGGGATGCGGCCGAGACGGAGCAGGAGAAAGGGCTGGTAGCGAGGGGAGCGGTTGAGTGCGCGACGCTGGATGAGGCCCTCTTGCGGCCGGACGGCATGGATGAGGAGACCTTCTTTGCCCGCTGCTGTCCGCCGCTGCCGCCGAACTTTGAGCCGCAGGCGGACGAGCCGGAAGCCATCAGCATGATGCTCAACGCCCGGCCCTTCCGGATGCGGCGCTCGCCAGCAGTGGGATGTGCGGCGATGGCGCGAGCATTGCTGGGCATATGCTCGGCTGACTGAGAGGGTCGATGCGCAGATCGGTCGGCTGCTGGACGCGCTGCAGGAAGCCGGCCGGCTGGATGATACGCTTATCGTCTTTACCAGCGACCACGGCGACATGGATGCTACGCACCGGATGGAGCACAAGTCGACACTGTACGACGAAGCGTGCCGGATTCCGCTGATCATAAGGCCACCCGGAGGGCTGGCCGGCGGACGCGTCGATCGAGAGCACCTGGTATCGAACGGGCTGGATCTGCTGCCGACGCTCTGCGACTGGGCGGGGGTTTCACCTCAAGGAGCGGTACCTGGCCGTTCGTTGCGCAGGCTGGTCGAGTGTGGTACCGACGATCTATGGCGAGAGAGTATTGGGGTCGAATGTGCAATCGGGAGGGCGGCCATTACCAGGCGGTTCAAGTACTCACGGTATGACATTGGCGCCAATGCGGAACAGCTCGTCGATCTGGAATGTGATCCGTTCGAGCAGAAGAACGCGCTACATAATCCTGAGTATCAGCAGGACCTGCCTGCCCTGCGGCGGATCTGGGAAGAGACCTTTGGTGGCCAGTCGCGGGATCCGGCAGCGGTGGCAAGGGCCGCCGTCGATGCGTGACGGTGGCAGTCACGCCGCTCGCCAAGGGTATCACCTCAGCAGACCTCTGGCCCGCAGGTAATTCATGATCAGCCGATCCGCCGGCACGTCCGTGCTTGTCAGCAGATAAGTAATGCCGCGAGCGGTGCAGTAATCATGTAACGACTTGCAGAACGTGTTCAGCGTGTTCTTGTACTGAGCGAGCAGGGCGGCCGTGATCGTGACCTCCGCGGCATCGCCGTCTTCCACGTCGATCAGTTTCAGATCCCCGGCCAGTTCCGGCTTGAGCTCCCAGGGGGACAGAACCTGCAGGGCATACAGGTCAGCGCCACTGGCCAGCAGGTAGCGCACCGGCTCCTCGTAGCCGGCCTTGTCGTAGAAATCGCTGATGATAATGACCACGCCCTTGCGCCGGTGCTGGATGGCGAACCGCTTGCAGGCAGCCGCCAGATCGCTTCGACCGATCGGTTTCAGATCCTGCAGCAAAGCGAGGATGCGGTGGGTCTGGCTCCGGCTGCGCAGGCCGGTGGCGCTGGTGTTGATCGTGTCGCTGATGGCATAAAGGTTCACGCGGTCGAAGTTGCTCAGGGCGATGTAGCCCAGGGCCGCAGCCAGGCGCCGGGCGTACCAGAACTTGTTCGGCTCGCCCCAGTCCATACTCGTGCTGCAGTCTACCAGCACCGTGACGTCCAGGTCCTCCTCCTCGCGGAAGAGTTTGATGAAGAGGCGGTCGAGGCGGGCGTAGACGCTCCAGTCAAGGAAGCGAAGGTCGTCGCCGGTCGTGTAGTTCTTGTAATCGGCGAACTCGGCGGACTGGCCCTTGCGCCGGCTGAGGCGCTCGCCCTTGAACTTGCCGGCAAAGATCTTGCGCGAGACGATCTGGAGCTGCTCCAGCTTCCGGAGAAACTCAGGGTCCAGCAGCGGCTGCGACCCGGATGCCTGTGATGTCTGCGGTACTTCCATTCCGATCATCCCGTTAAACGACAACCTAACCACAAAGGGCGCATAAAGCGTAAGGGTACAACAACAAACACTACAGCAATAACCACAAAAGGCGCATAAGCGCAAAGAATGCAACAACTACAACCACTGCTACAACGGCGACGAACGGGCGCAGAAAGCAGGAAAAGTCGTTCTCCGCGTCTCCGTGCCTCCGTGGTTAAAAACGAACTAAGCAACCGCCTGGGCCCCGGCTGGGGTCTGCTCCAGGATGTTGTCTATGATCGTATCCGTGGCGACGCCCTCGGCTTCGCCTTCGAAATTCAACAGCATGCGGTGTCGCAAGGCCGGCTTGGCGGCCTTGCGGACGTCGTCGAAGCTCACGTTGAACCGGCCGTCCATCAGCGCGTATACCTTGGCCGCCAGCACGACGGCCTGTACGCCGCGCGGGCTCGAGCCCCAGCGGACGTAGCGATTCACCGATATCGATGGCGAATTCGCCCTTGGGGTGCGTGGCCATCGTGATGCGGATCGCGTAATCCTGCACGTGCGGGGCGATGGCGACGCTGCGGACCATCTGCTGCGAGCCGATGATCTGCTCGCCGGTCATCACCGCCTTCACGTCCGGTTTATGGCCGGAGGTCGTGCGGTTGAGGATCTCGTTGAGCTCCTGCCCGGCCGGAATAGTGGACGACCAGCTTGAAGAAGAAGCGGTCGAGCTGGGCCTCGGGCAGCGGATAGGTGCCCTCCTGCTCGATCGGGTTCTGCGTGGCCATGACGAAGAACGGGGCCTGCAGCGGGTAGCGAGTGCCGCGCGACGGTGACCTGCCTTTCCTGCATGGCCTCCAGCAGGGCCGACTGCGTCTTGGGCGTGGCGCGGTTGATCTCGTCCGCCAGGACCATCTGGGCGAACAGCGGCCCGCGCTCGAAGTGGAATTCCTTGCGACTGGTCGCGGGATCCTCGACGATGATGTTGGTGCCGATGATGTCCGCCGGCATGAGGTCCGGGCGTGAACTGGATGCGGCTGAACTCCAGCTGCATCGCCTCGGCCAGCGTGCGGATCAGCAGCGTCTTGCCCAGGCCGGGGACGCCTTCCAGCAGGGCGTGGCCGCCGGCGAACAGGCACACCAGCACGCCTTCGACGATGTCGGCGTGGCCGACGATCACCTTGTGGATCTCGTGGCGGAGGGCGTCGAACTGGCTGCGGAAGCGTTCGGCGGCCTGTTTGACCTGTTCGGGGATTTGGCTGGCCATGTTCTTTTCTCCGGTACGACGGTTCTATTCGATACGTCAGTCTCTTGTCAGGGTCAAGGCTGTTTCGCTACGTTCCGCAATCGCACGTTCAGCCCAACGAACGTACCAGCGGCGGTCTCATCTCATTCTTCACCGGCCCAGGCAACGGGTGGCATGGCCCTGCGCTGTCGCAGGGCCATGGTCTTCCCCTACGTGCGTTGCTCCTGGTCCTCCTGGTCGTCAGACATCCTTTCTCGGGCGCGGCGCTTCGCTCGCAACAGGCGACTGGTCGGCGCTGGCATCGTCCTCATCGGCAGCCTTTTTGCCGGCCGCCGGCTTCAGCGTCTCCTGCCGCGACGCCGCCCAGCGCATCGACGAAGTCGTCCTGGTCGCGCGCCTCGGCGGCGCCGAATTTCTTCTTGTGGCCAGCGCCGGCCTGGCCGTCCGGGGCAGTTTCCTTCAGACGTTCGCGCCACTCCTCCTGCACCTGCTCGCGACGCTGCTTCAGTGAGCCCAGGGTCTCCTTCTCCTGCTGGCGTGCGCCACCGGCCGGCCAGATCGCCCAGCCAGCCGCGTGCCCCCGCCACCACCGCCCGCGGGTCGATCGCAATGCGGCGCACCGCCACATCGAGCAGGAAGATCGCCAGGGCGATCGCCAGCAGCGTCGGCCACGCCGGTTCGCGCGTGACGGCCTCGGGCAGGTCGCGCCGGAACACGTTATACTTCTGTGGATCGAAGGCAACGGGCAGCACCTCGCCCTTGCCGATCGTCGCGAGCGTGTCCAGGAAAATCGGATTGGCCTGCAGACTCGCATACTCCGGCGAGTACGACGACGCGACCCCCGTCTGCACGAAACCGATCTCCTTGCCCTTTTTATACTGCAGGCCGAGAATGTAGGAGCCGGCCGTATCAGCGTCAAACGTGGCCTCGTAGTGGCCCGGACCCGTCTGGACGATGTCGAGGGGTTTGGGCTTAAGGTCCGGGTCGATGACGCTGCCGGCGAACTCCAGGAAATTGATATAGCCGGCACTCTTGTCGACGGCGTCGATGACGATCTTGCCCTTGCCCTCTTCGATGCGGGCCTGCACGTCGAGGTCGGTCGTGCCGCTCTTGCGCATGGCCCAGCGAACGATCTGTGCCCACCGCGGGTCGAACTGGTCCCAGTTGAGCCAGCCCGGGCCCCAGCGTCGCCACATGCCGCTGGTAAACGCGACGGTCCGCCCCAGCCCGGCCTGCCAGCGGGCCAGCAGCGGGTCGTTCCCCTGGTCGGTCTTGGCGGAGAGGAGCTCTCGCTCAGCGGCTTCGGCGTGGTCAGCACCAGCCCGTCGAGACGCGGGATGTTGGCCATAGTCAGGCCCTTGCCACATCGGAGTACGCCGTGACAGGGACCTGGAACGGCTTCTCGTAGATCAACGCGCGGGTGATCGTGCGGGCTTCCTTGATAAAGATCTGCGGCAGGTCGTTCGGGTTGCTGGGCTGGTAGTACCGGCCGCCCGTCGCGCGGGCGATGGCCTGGAGGTTGGCGGTCACAATGTGTGACCCCATGCCGATGCCGACGGTCGAGACGGTGATCTTCTTTGTCTTGATCGTGCTCATCAGGCCGGCGGACGGCGGCGCCGGATCGCCGTCGCTGATGATGATGATGTGCCTGAGCACAGCGTCGGTGCCGGACAGACCGGCAACCGCCATCTGCACGCTGCGATCGAAAGAGGGCATGTCGCCCATCTGCATCGCGTCGATGAGCCCGTTGATGCGCGCCTTGTTGGCGGCCGAGCTGCATCGGCACGACCCAGGCCTCGCCGACACCGTTGTCATAATCTGTCACACCGATGTAATCGAGCCGCGTCAGCGCATCGACCGCCGCCTTGGCGATGCGGATACCCCAGCCAGTTGCCGCGGGCCATCTCGCTGTTGTGCATGACCAGGGCGAGCGCCCGCGGGGGATCTGCCGCTTCGATTTGACCTCGAAGTCCACCGGCATGATCTTCTCAACAGGCGAACCGATCCAGCCGCCCGGGCCGAAGCTCGTTGGCCCCGCCGGTCATGACCAGGCCCGCCGCCGAGGTTCTTGACGTACGCGACCAGGGCGTTCTGAACGGGGCTGGCAACCAGCTCGGCCGGCACGTTGCAGAGGATGACAGCCGAATAGGGCTGGTATTCCTCCAGTTGCGTGGGGATGGCCTCGGCCGGCAGGTGGTCGACGGCGATGTGCTCCTTCTTCAGGGCCTCGACGAGTTCAGGTCGTCGTCCCTGTCCGTCGAGAGCACCAGCACCTTGCCCGTACCGCTGACAGCGGTAAACGTGCTGGCGGTGTTGTTCTGCGGGATGCTGTCATCGCTCGCCGACAGCGGGCGGAACTCTGCCGTAAAGCGGTGGATATCGGAGCCGGGGTCCATGCGGATATACTGAACGAGGGCGTTTTTGCCGGGCTCCAGTCGAACGCGCGCGGCATCCTTGCCGTGGGCTGGGTCCAGGGTGATCGGCTTATCGTTATCCTTCAGCAGCAGTTCGCCCGAGACAGCCGTCTGCGAGAAGAGAGAGATCTTCAGTGGGATCTCATCGCCGACGCGGGCCGTCGGCGGGGACCAGAGGTTGGTGATCTGCTCCTCGCGGTCGTACTGGTAGTCCAGCGGCACGGTGTCGATGCCGATGCCGGCCTGGGCGACGCGCTTGGCTTCGGCCTCGGCGTCGCCGACGTTCTGCCGGCCGTCGGAAAGCAGGACGATGCGCTTGGCGCTGTCCGGTGGGAAGACCGCCGCAGCCATGCGGATCGCCTCGGCGAGATTCGTCTGGTCGGGTTTGACAGCCGCATCCTTGACGGGCGAGGTGTAGTCCCCGATGACGGGCACCTGTTCGATGCTGGCCTTACCCCCAAAGGCGATGATGCCGGCCTTGTCCTCGTCTTTCATGAGCCGCTTGCTGTCGATGACGAACGTCTCCTCGGCAGCCTTCAGATCAGCAGGGACGCTGTCAGAGCGGTCTAGAAGGTACACGACAGAGACGTTCTTGGTGGTCTCCGACCAGTGCGGCCCAGCCAGGCAGCAGATCAGCATCGCCATGACGCTCGCCCGAAGCAGCAGCGCCGCCCAGCGCCGCGCGCCAGACAGCCCAGCCAGGCTGCGCACCAGCAATGGCACGCCGACCACCACCGGCACAGCCAGCAGCAGTAGCAACCATTCCGGGCTCTCAAACCAGAGACCTGTCGCGAGCGTAACTGGAACTCCTTGCTTTCGTTCGTTGTCCGTGGTCCGTTGTCAGTTGCAAACAACAGGAAACGCCGGCAACGTTCCGTCGCGCTGAGGGCGACTCCAGCAACGGACAACAAACAACGGACCACGGACAGTAGTCACCATTCGATCACCTGCACCCGATTATTCCCCGAATCCACCGCATACACCTTGTCCCCGGCTGCGCCTACCGCCCAAGGCGCGGCGATCTGACCCTTCTTGTTACCCCAGCGACCCCAGATCCGCAGACTCTGGCCGTCCTTGGCGATCTGTTGCAGTCGGCTGTTGCCGAACTCGGCCACCAGCAGCGTGCCGTCCGGCAGCAGGGCCGTGTCATAGGGATAGCGGAACTGGCCCGGCTCTTTGCCGATCTTGCCGAACGCGCCGAGAAACTTGCCGTCGAGTGAGAACCGCACGAGGCGGTCGTGCAGGGCGTCGGCGACCCAGAGCGTGTTGTCATCGTCGATAGTCAGGCCGGTCGGCCGGGTCAGCGAGGCCTCACCGGCATCGGGACCGCCGAAGCTCGTGATGTAATTGAAGTTTTTGTCAAACTTGCTGATCCGGTCGATCGACATCATCTGGCTGATGTAGATGTTCTCGTCCTTGTCGACGACGACGTCGGTCACCAGCCCAAGCTCACCCGGGCCGGTGCCCGCTTTCCCGAACTTCTTCAGCAGCTGGCCGTCCTCGTCATAGATGAGCAAACGATTGTAGTGGGTATCGGCGACGAAGAGCCGGCCGTCCGGCGCGACACACAGGCCTACGGGCATGCCCATCTTGTGTTCAGGGGTGTACCAGGACTTCTCGAACTTGCCGTCGGCGGAGAATCGCTGGATCCGGCTGGTGCGGTCGTCGATGAAGATCCGGCCGTTGGGGGCGATGGCGATTCCGCGCGGATAGTAGAACTGCCCGTCCGACAGACCGACCGAGCCGATGGTCTCGACAACAGACCGGGCGTCGCGGACATCAGCGCTCGCGGGCCGGCAACCGGCCGTCAAGGTCGCCAGCGTGCACCCGGCAACGATACCGGTAAGGGCGGCGGCGGAGATCGTGCGCCGGGGCAAGCCGGTGTGTGTTCGAACGTGGACCTTGGCTGCGATGGTGGTCATGTCTGACTCGACCGGGTGCGCACTGTATCCACGGCCGGAACCGGAGGTTACAGTTCAGGTTTCAGATCAGCCATCAGAAGACTATCTTAATCCGCACGGTCCTGAACACAAGGATGCGCCGCCCTGCCGGGTCTCGGATGCCGCCTGCGGGGGTCAATCCGCGTCCTTTCCCGAGGCGGTTCGGCCGAGGGTCAGGGCGGCGGCCGTTGCGGCTAAGGCGGCGGCCGCCAACGTCACCAGGCATGTCGCGACGATATTGCCGTCCCGGCCATAGTGCATCTGGTTGAGCATGCTGACGGCAAGTACCGCAAAGCCCGGGGGTTGCAGCATCGTCGCAGCGACGGTGTCCGTGGCGACCAGCAGGGCACAGATCAACCACCCTGCGGCGGCCGCCGGCGCCAGCACCGGCAGCAGAACCCGCTGCAACGTCTGCCAGCGATCCGCGCCATCGACGGCCGCCTGTTCGTCGAGGTGGGCCGGCAGGCTGCGGGCGACCATGGCGACCAGCAGCCAGGCAATCGGCAGCATGCGGCCAGCCAGTACCGACACCCATGTCAGCAGATTCATCGGCTCATAAATGTCGTAGCGGGCCAGTAGGGTGCCAAGCGGGGCGATCGATTGGCCGGTGGCGAACAGGGCGTTTACCAGGGCGGCTTCGGCCTGTCTGGCGCCTTCGGCGATCAGGCCGGTCGGTAATATCCAGGACAGGACCGCCAGGCCGAGCATCAGGTGTGCCAGAGAGTGGCCGCGGAGCGTAATACGTTTCCGCGTGTGATGCGTATTCCTTGTGCTGCCTGGGGTTGTCTTATCGGATGGTATGTTCCGGCTGTTGGGTCGGCGTTGGTTTTTCCGTTGCACGGCGAGCAGGGCGGCGGCCAAGGCGAGGGTGGCTGCGCCGGCCATGATGACCGGGGTGTCGGCGAGCTCGTCGTGGAAGCGTTGGGCATTGAACTGGAGGGGCTTGGTCAGGGAGCGTATGGCGCCGGCGGCTGGGACGATCGTTGCCAGGCTGATTACGAGCAGCAGGGTCGACCATGCGTAGAGGCGGGCGCGGGGTCGCAGGATGGCGGTGCCGAGTTCGCTGGGGCCGAGGGCCTCGACCGATCGCCAGAACCTTACGAGCAGCAGGACCAGGACCAGCAGCAGGGTCGCGGCGGGCCAGGAGGCGATGGCGAGTTTGCCGAGGGGCAGGCCGGCCTGTGCGAGGGCGAGGTACTGGGTCTGCCAGGTCTGGACGCTGAAGAGGGCGGGGATGGCGTATTCCTGGGCTGCGAGCAGCAGGCAGAGGGCGGCGGCGCCGACAAGGTATGGTCGCATGGCGGGCAAGGCCGCGCGGAGGAAGGCCCGCATGTCGCCCGCGTCCATTCGGGCGACGAGCCAAGCGGGGCGACCCGTCCATCGCCAGCCGGCGGTCAGCAGTATGGCGGGGATCGGCCAGAGCCACAGGCCGATGGACCAGCCTGCCAATGCGAGGTTGCCCAGGTTGGGGACGGGCAGGTTCAGGGGGACGGGGAGGCTTCGCAGGAGTATGCGGTTGCCGAGGGTGAGCAGCCAGAGGTAGCCGTAGACCATCGGCGGCACGACGAGCATGCCGGCGGTGATCCAGACGACGGCGAGTCGGCCGATTCGGGCGAAGGCGTAGGCGGCGGCGGTTGCCAGGGTCATCGCGACGGTTGCGGAGAGGAACATGAGCAGGATGCTGGAGGCGCAGAGTTTCAGTTGCCAGGCGGAGCTGAGGGCAGGGCCTTTGGCTGGGGCGAGAAGCTGGGCGGCAGCGGCGACGGTCAGCCAGCCCAGGGGCAGCAGCAGGCCGAAGACCCATGTTGGCAGGGCGATGAGGATTACAAGGATGTGTAGTAGTCTGGTGCGCATTGGATTCGGTGTTCTCTCGGTTCAGGCTTGTTTTGCCGGTTGGCATTATAGAGGTTTCGGGTGGGTGGGGTAGGTTGTATTCGGGGGATTCTGTCGTCCCTGATGGGACTCAGGAACGAAAACAACAACAAATATCATGGGGGGCATTGCTGTTGCCTGCCGCCTCTGCGGGGCTCGACGGGGGACCGACGGATGAGATTTGGAGGTCTTGCACTGGCAGACAAGCTGCCAGTGGCACCCCGCGATGGAAGCGGTCTCGAGGCCTTGCACCGGCGGACAAGCTGCCAGTGGCACCCTGCGATTGGGGCGGTTTCGTAGCCTTGCACTGGCGGACGAGCCGCCAGTGGCACCTTGCGGTGGAAGCGGTTTGGAAGCCTTGCACTGGCAGGCAAGCTGCCAGTGGCACCCATTTGAAGGCCTGTTTCCTAATCCGAAGGCAGAATAATGGCCGCAGGTTCAGGGCTTGTCATGCGGTTTTCAGAATGTTTCTGATCACGGGGGTCAGGCCGTCGGCCATGCGCATGAAGCCCAGGTCGTTGGGGTGGACGCTGTCGACGGTGCATTCCTGCCAGTCGGGGCCGAGCAGGTCGGAGCCGTCCTGGAAGAAGATGTTGCGGTCGCCGGCGTTTCGCAGGTTGTCGACGGTGGTACGCTGATAATCGCGCCACTTGAGCCGGCTGGCACGGACATCGCCGTGAAAGCCCTC
This sequence comes from uncultured Planctomycetota bacterium, assembly GCA_963787325.1. GTDB lineage: Bacteria > Planctomycetota > Phycisphaerae > UBA1845 > JANYLN01 > CAWBCK01. Next base: position 589,250 of record CAWBCK010000005.1, on the reverse strand, counting down.
GGTTATGTTGGGGATCCTCGAGACCACCAGAATCGGCACGCTGGGATGCGCCTCACGCAGGATGTGGAGGAAGTCGGGCAGTGTCTGGCCTATGCCGCCGGAGCCGCTTGTGTTGGCTTCGTAATCAAGGACGAAGAGGGCGGGGTTGCGGATCGTTGCGATCGTGCGGGCGACTTCGGGTTCGCCTTTGCCGTTGCCGGAGAAGCCGAGGTTGATGAATTCGAGGTTGATTCGCCGGCTGAGGATGTTGCTGTAGCACATGCCGGGCCGGGAGGCGCAGCCGCCCTGGGTGATCGACGTGCCGTAGATAATGACCCGTTTGGCCACGTCGTAGGGCGGGGGCGGCAGGATTCGGGCGGCCGGGTCCAGGCCTACTTCCAGGTCGTCGACGCCCATATAGAGCGGGAAGTTGAGGGTGACGTTGTAGAGGTTGCCCGGTTCGAGGTCGCACAGCAGGTATTCATATTCCTGTAATGTGCGGTCGTACTTGGCGGTGTTGTAGAAGACTTTTCTGCCGGCCTGTTCGATGTAGACGTCAAAGCCGCACTGGCCGGTCGCGGGCATGTGGTTCATGCCGGCCAGGCCGGGGAGTTTGACGCGGACGGCGATCTGGGTTGAGCTGGTGATGAAGCGGACTTGGCCGCCGGCGGTGGCGTTGGCAAGCTGGTCGACGGCCTCGGGCAGCCGGTGCGGCGGGCGCAGCGGCATGCGGCGGAACGTGCGGTCGATGTCGAACCAGGCGAAGCCGGCGATGTGGAAGGGGGGCTGCTTGGGGTCGTGCCACTGGAGCGGCTGGGTCGAGCCGGCGAGCGGGCGCATGTTTCTATCAAGTTTCTCGATCGTGTTCTGGTTGGATGGGTCGGGCATCGTCGTACCTTCCGCTTTACGCATCCGCACTGGCAGGCAAGCTGCCAGTGGCACCCAAGCGCGGGATTACCTTAGCGCTGGAATCGCGTGCCGGCAGACAATCCGCCAGCGGCACCTCGCGCATTACGATTGTCCGTGCATTATGCGGCAAACCTTCAGGTTCGACCAGCAGAGGGCGGTCTGCCAGGTTCGGAAGGCGAATCGGCCGGCGGTCAGGGGAGGGTCCGGGTCGGTCATTTCGTATTGCAGGCGGCCGTCGACGTAGAACTGGAGGTAACCAGCTTGAAGCAGGAGGTTCACGTGATACATGCGGTCGAGCTGGAGGGCGGGTTCGTAGAAGGTCTCACCGAGCAGAGTGAAGCCGGGGTTGCGCCGGTAGCGGACCCGGGTGGCGGTGCCATCGTTCAGAAAGGTGACGATGTAGTTCGGAAACGTGTGGTATTCATGGTAGTCGCCCCGGCGGGTGTCGGAGGTCGTCAGGATGTCGGCGTTGCCGGCGGCTATTGCGTGGAGGATGAGGTTGCCATTGAACTGGCCGGCCAGGAAGCGGACGTCGAACTCCAGCCAGAGTGGATCGGCGAACTGGGCTGCTGCGCACCAGATCGTGGCGGCGTGGACGTCGCCGGCCTGGGCGTCGCAGTATAGCCAGCCGTCGCTTGTCCAGAGCTTGGCGCCGATGCCTTCGCAGCGCCAGTTGTCGGTGGTTTCGAAGGTGTCGGCGAAGACCTGTTCGAGACGGTATTCCTTTCCTGCCAGGTGTCTGTTCATGCGGGACTCCGTGTGTCGAGGGGACGGATGATTATGGGGGGCATTGTAACGGTCGAGGCAGAGCTGAAACAGCGGGCCAGGACTGCAAAGGCCCGGCTGAAGCCGGTACTCATACGCGATTCGTAGCGTTGTTTCTGGATTGGGGACAGGGCGGCTCCCTTGGAAAGATGCCCGGCAGAGGCTTCCGCTGGCGGGGGTGCGCGGTACACTTTGCCGGGCAGTTCACTTGTGGCAGCAACCTAAAGACAAGACGGTACCTGGGAGCGGTATGGCCATGCGGCAGTGCGAAGATATCGTTGATCTGAACGGGGCCTGGCAGTTTGCGGTGCATATTGGCGAGCCGGCGGGGGAGTTCACCTGCGGCGACGATGTGGTTAAGGCCGGCCTGGAGGTTCGGGCCGCTACGGTGCCTGGCAATCTGGAACTGGATCTGCAGGCCAATGGGGTGATCGACGAGCCGTTTTACGGATTGAATATCCTTGGTTTGCAGAAATATGAGCGGGCGCACTGCTGGTACTTTCGGCGGTTCGAGGCGAAGCAGCGGGCCGGGTGCAACGCCCAACTGGTGCTGGAGGGCGTTGACTGCTTTGCGGACATCTATCTGAACGGGCGGCTGCTTGGCTCGGTTGACAACATGCTTGTCGAGCATGTGCTGCCTGTTGATGGTCTGCTGGCGGGGGACAATGAGTCTGTTCGTGCATATCCGGCCGGCTGTGCAGGAGGCGAAGAAGTACGAGTATCCGCCGCTGGTTGGGGCGGCCTTCGGCAACGAGGAAAGCGTATACGTGCGCAAGGCGCCGCATATGTACGGGTGGGATATCATGCCGCGGGCGGTCTCGGCGGGGTTGTGGCGGCCGGTCACGCTGCGGTACCGGCCGGTTGAGCGGATCGAGGATGTGTTCCTGACGACCAGGTCGCTGTCGGGGGATCATCAGCGGGCGGAGCTGGTGCTTCATTACCGGGCGATTCTGGCGGAGACGCCGACGGATGTCTACGAATTACAGATTGATGGTGTTTGCGGAGAAAGTCGATTCAGCAAGCGCGTTCGTGTGTCGTTCGAGGCTGGGCAGGTCAAGTTCGGGGTCGATCAGCCGCAGTTGTGGTGGCCTCGGAACCGTGGGCCGGCGAATGTCTACGACGTGAACGTCACGCTGCTGAGGAACGGCCGGAAGATTGATGAGGTGATGCTGCCCCTTGGCATCCGCACGGTCGAGCTGTTGCGGACCGAGGTGACCAGGGCGGGGGAGGGGGAGTTCTGCTTCCGCATCAACGGGGAGAAGGTGTTTGTTCTGGGCAGCAACTGGGTGCCGGCGGATGCGTACCATTCGCGGGATGCCGAGCGTATTCCTAAGATCATGGAGCTTGTGGAGGATGTCGGCGTCAACATGCTGCGGTGCTGGGGTGGCAATGTCTACGAGGACGACGCCTTCTTCGAGATCTGCGACCGCAAGGGCATCATGGTGTGGCAGGACTTCGGCATGGCCTGCGCCTGTATCCGCAGGATGAGGCATTCTGCCGGCGGCTGGAGGCGGAGCTGGTCAAGACGGTCAAGCGGCTGCGGCAGCATCCGTCGGTCGTGCTGTGGTGCGGGGACAACGAGTGCGACATGTTTTACGGGTGGCTGTCCGAGGGGAAGGATCCGAACGACAATGTCTTGACGCGCAAGGTGATCCCGTCGGTTCTTCGGCAGCACGATGCGGGCCGGCCTTATCTGCCGAGCTCGCCGTATATTTCGCCGGCTGCATACGAAGCCCGCAGCGATGATGCCTTGCCGGAGAATCATCTGTGGGGGCCACGCAATTATTACAAGAGCCCGTACTATCTGAACTCGACGTGTCACTTCGTCAGCGAGATCGGGTATTTCGGGTGTCCGTCGCCGGCGTCGCTAAAGAAGTTCCTCTCGCCGGAGGCGGTGTGGCCATGGCAGGATAACGAGGAGTGGAACGTGCACTCGACGGATCCGCGGCCGGGCACGGCGGCGGCGTACGGCGATCGGCGGGTGCGGCAGACGGCCAATCAGATCCGCGAGCTGTTCGGGACGATCCCGGGCAATCTGGAGGATTTCGCGTTTGCCAGCCAGGCGAGCCAGGCGGAGGCCAAGAAGTTCTTCATCGAGTTCTTCCGGGCGAGCAAGTGGCGGCGGACGGGCATCATCTGGTGGAACCTGATGGACGGGTGGCCGCAGATCTCGGATGCGGTGGTCGACTATTACTTCGACAAGAAGCTTGCCTATCACGCCATAAAGCGTTGCCAGCAGGCGGTTTGTCTGATGTTCCGGGAGGCGGCGGGGTGGTTTCAGGACCTGGTGGCTGTAAATGATCTGCGCGATGACAGCGAGGTGCGGTATACTGTCCGGGACGCAGAGACGGGAGAGGTTCTTCTGGAAGGGCAGGGTGTAGCGAAGGCGGATGCCGTGACGGTGCTGGGGCAGGTGCCGTACAGCGCTGCGGTCAAGCGGTGCTACCTGATCGAATGGGACGGGCCAGATGGTAAGGGCGTGAATCATTACGTGGCGGGGAACCCGCCGTTTGATCTTGCTGCGTACAAAAAGTGGATGCGTGCTGTGGCGTTAGGGGCTGGCAGTCGATAGGAGCGAGCGCTGGTTGATGTCTGTCGTGCAGGAGATCCTTCGCTTCGCTCAGGATGACAACATCAGCGGCCCTACGCGATCGGAAGTTTAGATACGGTGGCCAGCGGAGACTTAAGAGGAATGTGCCTTGTTGACCGGGAATGATCTGATCCATGATATCGATGAGTGCTACGTGCCGCCGCGGCAGCTGGCGATCTGGTGGCTGGGGCAGCATTCTTTTGTCGTCAAGGCTGGTTCGTGCGTGATGTATTTCGACCCGTTCTTGAGTGCGATGCCGACGCGGCGGGTGGCGCCGCTGCTGGAGGCGTGGCAGGTGCAGAATGCCTCGCTGATCTTCGGGTCGCACGATCATGTCGATCATATCGATCGCGATGTGTGGCCTGGGCTGGCGAAGGCGTCGCCGGTTGCGCGGTTCGTGGTGCCGGATCTGCTGGCTGAGCCGCTGGCCCGCGATCTGGGTATTCCACAAGAGCGATTCGTCTGCCTGGATGATGGGAAGACAGCGCAGGTAGACGACGTCCGCATTCATGGCATTGCCGCGGCGCACGAGTTTCTCGACCAGGACCCGGCCAGCGAACGATATCCTTACCTGGGCTACGTCGTCGAGGTGAACGGTTGCACGATCTACCACAGCGGCGACTGCTGCATCTATGAAGGGCTGCACACGAAGCTCAAGAAGTGGGACCTCGACATTGCGCTGTTGCCGATCAACGGCCGTGACGCGGTCCGACTGGGGTCGGGGTGCGTCGGTAACATGACCTACCAGGAGGCGGCGGACCTGGCGGGGGCGCTGCGGCCTGTTGTGACGATTCCCGCACACTTTGACATGTTCGCCAACAACAGCCAGGATCCGCAGCCGTTCATTGCTTACATGGACGTGAAATATCCGCTGCTGGAAGCGGTGCTGCTGGAGCATGGTACGCGGTTCGTGTACCGGCGGTAACGAGTCCAGCTGTTACGTTGTCGTCTGCAGGTGAGCGCAAGGAACGGCCCGGCGGCGTGGCCCTGTCCCCATTGTTTTGCTTCAACTCAAGGAAACATAATGCCTGAGATCACGGTTCAGGACATGTCGTCGGAGCAGGAGCGTTTCGTTGCGACGTGCAGTCATGTCAACGACAACGAGTGGGACCCTTACGTGCAGAGCAGGCTGGCGTGGCTCAAAGAGCGGATGGGGCAGGGCCGGCTGTGGGTGAAGGTCGCCATGCGGGCGGGCGAGCCGCTAGGATTTCTGTACCTTGCCCCGATTGAGGATTCTCCCGTGGGGCCATTGGGCCGAGAACTGGCAACGATTCCATGCCTGTTCGTCCGGTGGAAGCAGCAAGGTGAGGGCGCGGGCAGTGCATTGCTCGCGACGGCGGAGCAGACGGTGCGCGATCGGGGGTTCAAGGGAATCGCGGTGAATGCCAACTACCACGATTTCTGGTTCATGCAGGCGAAGCTTTTCGAAAAGTGTGGCCTTACGGTTGCCGTGCGGGAAGGTACTCGGGCTATCTTGTGGAAGATATTCGTGGATTCGGCGGAACGGCCGCGATGTCTACGGCCGAGTTTCGAATTCGAGCCGGTGCCTGACAAACTGGTCATCGACTTGTTCTGGACGCCGTTCTGTGGGATCAGTGATCCTGACGCGGTAAGGTCCGTGATGGGAGAGTTTGGGGACAGGGTCGTGCTTCGGGAGCACCGGACGGACGATCCTGCTACGCTGCGGCGGCACCAGATCGTGCGTGCATTTTACGTAAACGGGGCGGCTGTTCCGTGGGACCATGAATCCGCGGAGCGCGGTGTGCGGGCGCGATTGAGCAGGCGCGTAAAGGATTAGAGCATACACAATCCAGGCGTAGCGTGTTGCCGGTCGAGTAAACGCTGCCCGCAAGCGGGCAGGCTAAATGCGGGCGCAATGCCTGGCGGGAACCGCTTCGCCCGGGCTGAACGGGCGTTAGGCGCGGTTTCAAGACCCTGCACTGGCAGACAAGCTGCCAGTGGCACCCCAAGAAGATAAAAAGATTTGCGTCAAAGCATTGTGTCGGAAGGCGAGCCAGCAGCACCCCCCACGAAGCGACCGTGTCATCCGGGAATAATCTACCCGGTCGTCCGCATCGCATCGGCGGGCACGGACAGGTTCAGACGCTCGATTGAGAGGGCTCTACCCGTTTCGGACTCCGCTGTGATCATCACACCGGACAGCCGGACGTCGTTTTCGGCCACGTCGAACTCCGTGGGGACCGAGGTGGTCATGGCGCGCAAGACCTTCTGCACGTTGCGCCCGAGCACCGACTCGTATGGGCCCGTCATGCCGAGATCCGTGACGTAGGCCGTGCCCTTCGGCAGGACGCGCTCGTCAGCCGTCGCCACGTGCGTGTGTGTGCCGACGACGGCTGTCACCTGGCCGTCGAGGTACCAACCCATGGCGATCTTCTCGCTGGTGGCCTCGGCGTGGACGTCGGCGACGACGAGTTTGACATCAGACGGAATTCGCTCGATCACCCGTTTGGCGGCATGGAAGGGGCAGTCGGAACTGGTCTTCATGTAGAGGCGACCCAGCAGGGACAACACTGCCACGGCGGGACCACTTGCCGGCCGGTAGATGCCGAACTCCTTGCCGATCGACTCGGGCGGGAAGTTTGCCGGCCGAACAATCTGGTCGCTGCGCTCCAGCACCGGGAGGATCTCGCGGCGGCGGTAGATGTGGTCGCCCATGGTGATCAGGTTGGCCCCGTAGCGCATGATCTTGTCATAGAGCTGCGGGTTGAGGCCTGAGCCGCTGGCGGCGTTTTCGGCGTTGACGATGAAACAGTGAATGTCGCGTTCTGCGGCGAGCTTGGGCAGCCAGTAGGCCAGGGCTTCCCGCCCTGGCCTGCCCACCACGTCGCCAACGCACACGATCCTGACCAGCATTCCAACGAAGCCTTTCTACCGGGCGTATTCGACGGCCCGCACCTCGCGCAGCACCGTCACCTTGACCTCGCCCGGATACGTCATCTCCTGCTCGACCTTCTTGGCGATATCGCGAGCAAGCTTGACGGAACCTTTGTCGTCCAGCCGATTGGCATCCACGATCACCCGGACCTCACGTCCGGCCTGGATGGCGTAGGCCTTGCGGACGCCATTGAACGATACGGCCAGCTCTTCCAGCTGCTCAAGCCGGCGCGTGTAGCGCTCCAGCGACTCGCGTCGTCCGCCCGGTCGGCTGGCACTGATGGCGTCCGCCGCGGCCACGAGCGGTGTGTAGGGGAAGTGCACGGGCACGTCGCCGTGGTGTCCGATGATGGCCTCGATGACTTCGTCCGGCTCATTGAATCGCTTGCAGAGCTCGGCACCGATCTGGGGGTGAGAACCTTCGACCTCGTGGTCGACGGCCTTGCCGACGTCGTGCAGCAGGCCACAGCGTCTGGCGATTGCCCCGTCCAGACCCAGTTCGTCGGCCATGACCTGGCAGAGGTAGGCGACCTCGATCGAGTGCTGCAGGACGTTCTGGCCGTAACTGGTGCGGAAGTGCAGTCGACCCAGGAGCTCGAGTTCCTTGCGGTGGAGGTTGTGGATGTTGGCCTCCAGGGCCGCCTTCTTGCCGAGTTCGAGGATCTGGCGGTCGACCTCGCGTTGAGTCTCGGCGACGATTTCCTCGATCCGGGCGGGGTGGATCCGGCCGTCCTGGATCAGGCGTTCCATCGACATGCGAGCGACTTCGCGGCGGACCGGGTCGAAGCCGGAGACGACGATCACGCCCGGCGTATCGTCGACGATCACGTCGACGCCGGTAGCCTTTTCGAAGGCGCGGATATTGCGGCCTTCACGGCCAATCACGCGGCCTTTCATGTCATCCGAAGGGATCTCGACGGTGCTGACGGTGCCTTCGCAGGTCTGCTCGGCGGCATAGCGCTGGATGGCCTGGATGATGATATTGCGAGCCTTGTCCTCGGCGGTCTCCTTGGCCTCTTCGACGCGCTGTTCGATGAGTTCGGCGGCCTCCTGCTCGAGTTCCCGGTCGATCCGCTTGAGCAGCAGGTCGCGGGCGTCCTCCATGCTCAGGCCAGTGATGCGCAGGAGGGTGTCTTTCTGATCCCTGAGTACCTGCTCCACGTGGAGGTGCTTGGCCTGCAGTTCCTTTTCACACTGATCGAGTTCCTTGCCCCTGGCCTTCAGTTCATTTTCCTTACCGGCGATATCATCAACCTTGCGGTCCAGGACATCCTCGCGTTTGGCGAGTCTGCGTTCGAGTTCTTTCAGTTCGTTACGGGTGCTGGCGGTTTCCTTATCAAACTGCTCCCGTTGTCGCAGATGCTCCTCTTTTGCCTCGACCTTGGCTTCCTGCACCAATTGCCTTGCCTGCTGCTCGGCCTCGGCGACGACCCGTCGTGCCTTTTCCTCGGCTTCCTGTTTCTGTTGCTGGGCATCCTGGTTCTGGGCCTTTGCGCGAGCAACGACGGCAATCGCCACGGCGCCTCCGCCGATCGCCAGCCCCAGCAGCAACAGCAGGAGTCCTTGGGTGAGGGTCATTGCCAAGACCGCAGCGGTTATTGCTTGCGGTCCCATAAGCGTACCTTCTTTCTGTCTGTGTGGCCTTGATGGCCATCATCACGTTGGCGTAAGCTAAAGCGTGCAGGGTCGAAGGCATGCACTGCAATCGGGCAGGAGGTACAAAGAGGGGGCGCCAAGTCATGCACTCGAGGTGTGACTCGCTGCAACCGGCCCAGTGTGGCGTCTCAAACGGTACTCTGTCTGAGGATACAGAAGGCTTCTCAGGTGATTTCGCGAGAGAATTGCGCACGGTCGCAGCGTCGCTGCGGGCCGGTACGCCCTGATCTATTGGCCATATGTTCTCTCGCCAGCGTTTCAGTCATCCAGAGATACCTTAGAGTCTCACACACACCCAGGATCGTGATACGGTTTTTCTAAACCGGCTGTTAACAGGATCAGCCGGGTTGCACAGCAGTCAGGCACTACTCGAATTCAAACAGGTTGTCCAAAGCGAAAATGCTTTGACTTCTCCTTGCTGACTTTAGGGCGTTACCTCTTTTTCAGGATCACCGCGGACGGCTCATTGCCGAAGGCGGCGCAAACTCCGGGTTGCATCTCCCGCAACGAGTGCGGTGGTGTCACTCGGACACTGCACGGCACCAAATCATCGGTACTCAATATATCGACTAATAATAGGGGGCGTCAAGACATTGCGACGCTATTATGAGTGCAAAAGTCCAATCAAGGCAAACACTTATTGTCGCAGGAGCGTTACTGTCGGTGCCGCAAAGTCTTTGGGTGATTTTTCACCAGGGCCGGGCGGGGCGACGTATGATATCCAGTCCGGCTGCGGGCCGGGCGGAGAAGATACATGCAGCGGAATCGTGGTAACTTACGGGCGTTTTGTGTCGGAATCGTCATCCTGACCGGGATGGTCCTGGCACCATATGCAGCGTCTGCGCAGGGCACCGTGGCCCCGAAGGCGATACGGGGCGTGACCATCGCCGTCGACCCGCACCAGGTCAGACAGGGCCAGAGCTTCCTGGTCGACGTGGGCTTTACCGTCCAGGACGGCATGCATTTGCAGGCTCACAAGCCTTTGCAGGACTACTTGATCGGTACGGAACTCCAGGCCCCCGCGGCCAAAGGGATCACCTGGCAGGGGGCTCGCTATCCGGCTGGTCAGCAGCGTCAGGACAGGACGCTTGGCTCTCTGCTCGAATATACCGGACAAATCAATATTCGATTACCGGGCGTCGTGGCCAGAGATGCCGAGGTGGGGCAACGTGAGATCGTCCTGCGGCTTCGATACCAGGCGTGCAATGACAAGGGGACCTGTCTTCCGCCAGAAGATGTTGCGATTCCGGTGAGTTTCGAGGTGGTGCAGGGCGGCCCGGCTGGGGTGGCCAATGCCGGCGCCTCAGGTGTTTCGGGGTGGGTTCAGGCGAACGGGCCACCAGCCGCGCGGTCTTCGGCGCCGGCCGTGACGGCCAAGGCGGCGAGCGATGGCTATCTGGCGTGGCAGCCATTCAGCGCCGCCCGGCTTGCGGAGTCTGACCGGCAGCGGCAAGACGGTGCTGATCGACTTTACTGCGGACTGGTGTCCGAATTGCAAGTTCGAATGAGTATCTGGCGCTGAATACCAAGGCGACGGCTGCGCTCGTGAATCGTGACGGAATCGTACCTCTCCTGGCGGATTTCACGCGACAGGATCCGGAAATCCGTGACTGGCTGGCGAAGTTCGACAGTATCAGCGTGCCACTGACGGTGATCGTGCCGGCGGGGCGGGCTGATCAGCCGATCATCCTGCGCGACACTTATCGGCAAGGGACGCTGCTGGCGGCGCTGAAGGCGGCTGGGCCGTCCCTGCCGGCTGGGTCGTCGCATGCTGCGCTGACTCTTGCGACACATCTTGTCATGAACGAGTCAGTGGGGTCGGTGTGGTGGTATCTGCTGGCGGGGCTGGTGGGCGGGTTCGTCCTGAACTTCATGCCGTGCGTCCTGCCGGTGATCAGCATCAAGGTGCTGAGCCTGGTTGGGCAGAATGGTCAGTCGTCGCGGCGGGTATTCGGGCTGGGGATGTCGTTTGCGGCGGGGATGGTATCGCTGTTCGTGGTGCTCGGGCTGCTTGTGACGGTGGCGGGGCAGACATGGGGGTCGCTGTTCCAATCCACGACATTTCTGCTGGTGATGATGTCGATCGTCGTGGCGATGACGGCGAGCCTGTTCGGGGCGTTTTCGTTTGGGGTGCCGTCGGTGGTGGGCGAGGCTGACGCGGCCATCGAGGGTGAAGGGTACGCCGGGTCGTTCGGCAAGGGTGTGCTGGCGGTACTGCTGGGTACGCCGTGCAGCGGGCCGTTTCTGGGCAGTGCGCTGGCCTGGGCGGCTGCGCGATCGGCTGCGGGTGAGGCGCACGTCGGCATGCTCGTCTTCGTGGCGATGGGGGTGGGCATGGCGCTGCCGTTTGTGGTTCTGGCGGCTCGGCCGAACTGGATGCGATTCCTGCCGCGCCCCGGTGCGTGGATGGAGACGTTCAAGCAGGTGATGGGATTCCTGCTGCTGCTTACGGTGGTATATATCCTGTCGATTCTGCCGGCAGCGCAGATCAAGTGGGCGTTGCTGCTGGCGTTCGGGGTGGCGCTGGCGTCATGGCTGTATGGGAGAATGGTCCGGCCTGAGCGTTCGACGGGGTCTCGCTGGCGCGGGCGAGCGATCGCGGCGGTGGTGCTGGTTGCCTTTGTGTGGGTCAGTTTTGCGGGCATCCAGGGCATGCAGCGGAGTCACGTTGAAGCCGCAATGGGACATGCCGGGGTTGTTGTCGAACAGTAAAACGTGGCAGGACGGCGTTCCGGTCAGGACACGGCCTTGGGTGTGTGGATCCTGCGTCTACTGTGGCTGGGCGGCGCGGAGAGCGGGGGTCAGACCGAGCGGATAGTCATAGGTGCCACGGAGTTTCCTCGCGGCAGAGGGGAGCGAATCGATCTGCCGGCGGGCGATGGCGGCGATCTGCGGGACGGTCGGCATGTCGGCTACCAGGCGACCCGCGCGGATGTATGGCTGAAGCAGGCTCGCGATAGCGCCGGCGTCGGGCACTGTGATTGCCGCAGGGGGTTCTTCGGTCAGCGACAGGGTGTCGCCGAGCATCTGGCTCGATGAATTGCAGCAGCGCCAGATCTGCTTGCGGCAGCCGAGGGTGGCCTTGTCCGCGGAACGCTTGATGACGGGGGACCAGTGGCCCGTCTGGTCCTGCATGGCGACCAGCTTGTACACAACCGACAGGGCCGGGGCATCCCTGCTGGTGACCATGTCCGTGCCGACGCCGAAGGAGTCGATGGGGGCGCCGGCCTGCAAGAGCCTGTCGATGACGAACTCGTTCAGGTCGCTGGAGGCGAAGATACGGGCGTGGTTGCAGCCTTCTTCATCGAGGATCCGGCGGGCCTTGCGTGACAGGTCGAGCAGGTCGCCGCTGTCGAGGCGGACGCCGGCCAGTCTTTTCTTGACGGTTTGGGCGGCAATCCGGGTTCCAGCCAGCGTATCATAAGTATCGACGAGGCACGCGGTGTGGTCAGGGAAGACGTCGGCGTAGGCGGCAAAGCCATTGGCCTCGTCGTCGAAGGCCATGACCCAGGAGTGGGCCATGGTGCCGACAGCGGGAACGCCGAGCACGCGGGCGGCTTGGACGTTGCTGGTGCCGGTGCAGCCGCCGATGATGCTGGCGCGGGCGGCGAGGAGGCCCGCCTGCGGGCCGTGGGCCCGGCGAGTGCCGAAGTCGACGACGGGCCGGCCCCGGGCGGCCAGGTTGATCGTGCGCGGCCTTGGTGGCGACGAGGGTCTGGAGGTTCAGGCACGTCAGCAGGTAAGTTTCGAGGATCTGGGCCTCGATGATGTCAGCCTCGATGCGGATCAATGGTTCGTTGGCGAAGACGACGGTGCCCTCGGGGATCGCCCAGACGTCGCCGGCAAATCGCAGGTCGCCGAGATAGTCGAAGAAGTCGGCTGGCAGGTTCTGGAACTGCGGCAGCGAGCGGAGCCAGGTGAGGGTGTCCCTGGAAAACCGCAGGTTGAGAATGTAGTCGAGGGCCTGTTCCAGCCCGGCTGCGATCATGAACGAACGGTCGGCAGGCAGCGAGCGAATGTAGGCCTCGAAGGCGGCGCGTTCATGCCGGCCATTGCAGAAGTAGCCGGCAGCCATGGTCAGTTCGTAGAGATCCGTCAGCAGAGGGAGCGTTTCGGTCGTCGGAAACAGGTTGTGCAGCTCGGGCATTGCATCACTCCTGTCAGGTTTGTGCGATTGTATCGCCCAAGGCCGATCAGCGGGAGGGCAGGGGGGCGAAGACGAAAGCGATGAAAGGCTCGGGCGGGACAGCAAGAACCATGGAGTGATGGGGGTGCATGCGCACGATGACATTGACCGAGGGGGCGCGGTGTTTGCGGCCAGGGAGGTTGCACATGTGCTGTCTGTCCAGGTGGTCCAGGATCGCTACGGCAGTAACCGGCCTTGTGATCGCAGGGCTGCTGGCGGGTGGATGTCCGGCTGACGGCGACGGTGTCGTCGTAACGCAGAATATCATGCAGATGGTGCAGACGGACCCGTCGCTGACGACACTGACGAATGCGCTTCAGATGGCAGGGCTGGCCGGCATACTGCGCAACTCTACCGGGCCGTACACGCTGTTCGCTCCTTCGGACGCGGCGTGGGGGAGCCTGCCGGAGTCGATCCGGACGAATCTGCTGGACGGAACACACGTGCCGCTGCTTAGGCAGGTGCTCCAGGGCCATATCGTGCAAGGTGCGTATCCGGCCGGGTCGCTCCGGGACGGTCAGATTCTCACGAGCCTCAGCGGCGAACCGATTCTGGTAAGGATCCAGAACGGCATCGTGGGCGTGGGCGGCGCCTCGATCGACGAGGCGAACATCCCGGCCAGCAACGGGCTGATTCACGTGATCGGCGGCGTGATCCTGCCACCGGGCGTGTGACGTGCTACCACTGGGCCTCCTCGAATGCCCCGAGACCCTTGGCCTTGGGCCTGGGACGGCTCTTGAGAATGGCTTCGGCCAGGCGGATGTCGCCGGGGCTTGTTATCTTAATATTGGATAAATCGGACTCGACCACGGTGACCTGCTTGCCGATGGCTTCGATCAGCTGGGCGTCATCGGTGATCGACTCGCCGGCCTGGTCGCGCTTGGCATAGGCCTCGGACAACCACTCCTTGCGAAAGACCTGAGGCGTCTGGACTTCCCAGAGGCCTTCACGGCTGACGGTGTTTTCCACCAGATTGGCGGTGCCGACGCGTTTGAGCGTGCCGCGGACGGGGCAGCCGAGGACGGCGGCGCCGCTCTTTTCGGCCTGGGCGAAGACGGCGTCGATCATCGTTTCGGTGACGCAAGGCCGGACGGCATCGTGGACGGCGATCAGGTCGGTCTCGGGTTTGACCTTCTGCATGGCGTTGGCGACGGTTTCGTATCGCTCCTTGCCGCCGGCGACGAGTTGGACGCCCATGAAGCTGAGGTTCGCGCCGAACTTGCGTTTGACTTCTTCCATGTCCTCGGGCGAAACAGCCAGGATTGTCTGTACGACGTCCGGGCGATTGATGAAGTGCTCGAGGGTGCGGATGACGATGGGCCGGCCATCGAGGACGGCGTATGGTTTCTTCGGCTTGTCGCCGAAGCGGGTAGACTGGCCGGCGGCGGGGACGATGACAGCGATCTTAGCCATTACGGACCTCCTCGTGGCGAAAAAACCCTTTGTACGACAAAACGGACGTCGCCGCGTCCACGGACGTATTTACCGTTTTGGTGCATTCTATCGCAAGATGGCGCAGGTTTCATGAGGGACCGGAGTGCGCCTCCAAATAGGCAGGGGGCGGCTTGGTGGTGATGGTTCTGTCGTCCGCTTATGGGACTTGAATGCAGGAAGGCAAATGCTTCTGGGCGTTGCCGTTCCCAGGACTTGCGTCCTGGGCTACTCTCCGTCGCCCCTGATGGGGCTGGGTCTGCGCCGTCGCTACGCGAAGCGTTCGGCGGCGGGTTTGGAGTAGACTTCGCGCTCGCTGGCTTCCACCGGGCGGTCTTCGACGATCTTGCCGTCGCGCATGCGGACGACCCGGCCCGCCTGGACGGCGATGTCCGGTTCGTGGGTGACGATGACGATCGTTACGCCGCTGCGGTGCAGGTTGTGGAAGATCTCCATGATCTGCTCGCCGGTGGCGGAGTCGAGATTGCCGGTGGGTTCGTCGGCCAGCAGGAGCATGGGGTCGTTGACGATGGCGCGGGCGATGGCGACGCGCTGGCGCTCACCGCCGGACAGCTCCGACGAGCGGTGGCGTGCCCGATTGCCCAGACCGACGCGCTGCAGGGCGGTGAGGGCGGCGCTGCGCGTGTGGGACTTGCGGGCGTAGATCAGCGGTACAGCGACGTTGTCGAGGGCGCTGGTGCGGTTGATCAGGTTGAAGGTCTGGAAGACGAAGCCGATGTAGCGATTGCGGACGGTGGCGAGCCGGCGGTCGGACAGGGTGCTGACCTGTTCGCCGTTGATCTCGTAGGTGCCGGAGGTCGGACGGTCGAGGCAGCCGAGGATGTGCATCATCGTACTCTTGCCGCTGCCGGACGGGCCGGTGATGGAGACGAATTCACCGCGGCGGATTTCGAGGCTGACGCCGTCGAGCGCTTTGACGACCGACTGGCCCATTTTGTAATGCCGAACCAGATCCGACAGCCGGATGATGACGTCGCTGGCAGCGGTCTCGGGGGCGGCGGCAAATGGTGTTGTCTGGCGGCTCACGACTTCCTCACGGCGCGTTAGTGTTTGTTCTTGTTCAGATCGATTGGCAGCTTGGTGTAGACCTTCTGACCTTCCTTGAGGCCTTTGAGCACCTCGATGTCGATGCCGTCGTCGAGGCCGAACCTGCAGGCTTGCCACTTCTTGCCGGGAATGGCGGCGCTATCGTCGGCCGGCAGCCAGACGCCTCGTTCTCCCCGGCCTCCGTCGCCGTCGATGATCTTGACGGCGTCGACGGGCACAACGACGGCGTTGACCGATTCGCTGGTGAATTCAGCGTCGGCCTGCATGCCCAGCAGCAGCTTGTAGCGGTTGGGGCTCGTCAGGCGGATGCGCACGTCGTAGGTGACGATGGATTGCTGGCGGAGCGGTTCGGGCGAGATGTGTTCGATGGTGCCTTCGAACTCCTCGCCGCGGAAGGCCTCGACCGAGATGCGGACAGGTTTGCCCTGCTCGACACCGCCGGCCAGGGCGACGGACGGCTGGCTGGCAGGGGCGGTCGTCAAGGCCTTGATCAAGGCACGGCCGGAGAGCTCGCCGTTATCTGCCGCAGCGGTCATATTCTGTTTCAGTTCCGCCTCGACGCGCTGGATGCCGGGGCGTGCCTGCGGCGGGGCCAGTTCGAGAACGGAGCTGATGTCGGCCTCGTCGACCTGGGCGGTGATGTAGAGGTCGGAGATATCCGCCAGGGTCATCAGCATCGTGCCGCCGGTCAGGCTGGTGGTGCCGGACTGGATCATTTCGCCGACGCGGACGTTGATCTTGGCGACCATGCCGGTAATAGGCGCATAAATGTTGCACTCCTTGCGGCGTTCGATTTCGTCTTCATAACTCTTGACGGCGGCTTCGTAGGTGGCCTTGTCGAGTTTGACCTGCTGTTTGGCGGCGTCGATCTGGTAATGGCTGTTGTTGGCCTTAGCGAGTTGGGCCTCCATCTGCTGAACTTCGGCCCGGGTCTGGTCGAAGAGGAACTTGGCATTCTTGAGCCTCTTGCTCGGAGACGCCGCCGGAGTTGCTCTCTTCTATCTGGAGTTTGTGGTCCCTGTCCCACTTAACCTGCTCCAATACTGCCCGGGTCTTGTCCAGAAGCGCCTGGGCGACCTTGACGTCTTCGGGCTGGTCCGCTTCCAGTTGTTTTGCTGCGACCTTGGACTTCTCGTACATCGCTTCGGACTGGTCCATCTGGGCCTTGGCGCGTTCCAGGGCGCGTTGTTCATCCTTGGGGTCGAGTTCCAGGAGGAGCTGACCCTTCTGGACGATGTCGCCGGCCTTGACGTAGATCTTCTGGACCTCGCCGGAGGCCTTGCTCTTGATCTCGATCGGCGGGACGGCGGGCTCGACCAGGCCGGTTGCCTTGATGGGGATGGTGAGGGTCTTGCGCTCGGCGGTGGCGACCTTGCCCTGCAGGAAGGGGGCCTCGATCTTGGCGTTGGCGAGCCAGTAAGCCATGCCACCGATGAGCACGACGACGATCAGCAGTCCGATGATCCAGCGTTTCATGCGTTAGCTTGCTCCAGCGGGCAATAGGGCAGGTCGAACGTTTCGGCTACTGCCTGGTTGGTCACTTTGCCGGCCACGACGCTTACGCCCGCGGCGAGTCCGGCGTCCTGGGCCGCTGCCTTCTTCCAGCCGAGGTTCGCCAGGCGGACGGTGTACGGCAGGGTCGCATTGGTCAGGGCGAAGGTACTGGTCCGGCCGACGGCACCGGGCATGTTGGCCACGCCGTAATGGACGATGTCATCGACGACGTAGGTCGGGTTGGCGTGGGTCGTGGCATGGGTCGTCTCGCAGCAGCCGCCCTGGTCGACGCCGACGTCGACGATCACGGCGCCGGGTTTCATGAGCTTGAGGTGCTCGCGGCGGACGAGGACCGGGCAGCGTGCGCCGGGGATCAGTACCGCGCCGATGACGAGGTCGGCTTCGGCTAGGTACTTGCGGATCGTGTGGACGTCGGAGTAGATGGTCATGACGTTCGCGGGCATCACGTCGCTGAGATAGCGGAGCCGGTCGAGGTTGACGTCGAGGATGACGACGCGGGCGCCGAGGCCGGCGGCGATCTTGGCGGCGTTCGTGCCGACGATGCCGCCGCCGACGATCATGACCGTGGCCGGTTCGACGCCGGGGACGCCGGCCAGCAGGATGCCGCGGCCGAGCATGGGCTTTTCGAGATACTTGCGCCTTCCTGGATGCTCATCCGGCCGGCGACTTCGCTCATCGGCGTCAGCAGGGGCAGCCGGCCATTGCGGTCATAGACGGTCTCGTAGGCGACGGCGGTGACGCCGCTCTTGATGACGGCGTCTGTCAGTTCGCGATTGGCGGCGAAGTGGAAATAGGTGAAGACGGTCTGGCCCTTGCGGAGGCAGGAATACTCCTTTGCGATGGGCTCTTTGACCTTGACGATCATTTCGGCCTTGGCCCAGACTTCGTCGGCGCGGGTGGCGATTTTGGCGCCGGCGCTGGTGTATTCCTCGTCGGTGATGCCGCTGCCCTGGCCGGCGGTGGTCTCGATGACGACCGTATGTCCAGCCTTGACAACGGTTTCGACGCTTGCCGGGGTCATGCCGACGCGGTATTCGTCCGCCTTGAGTTCCTTCGGTACGCCGAGGATCATGATTGCTCTTGCTCCAGGTGGGGCATGAGGCCCCCACAGGTCTTACGCATGCGACCAAATGTTTATCCGACCGTTCGGCTAAGGTACATCCAGGCTGCGGGCTTTGCAATCGGCGGGGTCGACGAAGGGGCACGCAAGCAACGCGTCCGCAGATTGTATGGTCGTGACGCCCGGCCATCAGCGGTGGAGGCGATGGCGAGGTCGCAACTTGCCAGCATCTGCACGTTGCGGTGCTGATGGGCGTGGGTGACAGTGCCGGAGGCGGGGTGTGGCCATGGGGGGCAATGGCGACAGTGCGCGTCTACTCCCTTATAGGTAACAGGGAGGGGCGAGATATGGCGGATGCTGGGCAGCAGGCGGCGCGAAATGTCGTCAAGGGGCGGGCTGACCGGTCGAAGCGGCGTGTGGGGCGGCTGACAAGGTCGAGGGGGGCCGCGGCGGGTGCTTCGGCGGGCAGTGGGGATCAGCAGCGGGATGGTCTGGCGACTGGGGATTCTGAGCGAGTGCGGCTGAACGTGACGGTCCGGCCGGCGGCGCCGCAGGGCGGTGGTCGGGTCCGGGAGGTGTGCTGGCAGTTCGGCATGGCTCCGCGCGGCGAGACGATCGTGATCGCGCGGGATGTGCCGGTGTCGCTGGGAGCGGGGCAGATCGTGCTGATCACGGGGCCTTCCGGTTGCGGCAAGAGTGCGACGCTGCGGGAGGTTGCCCGGTGCGCAGGGGAGCGGGCGGTGTGGGTGGATCGTCAGCGGTTTGATCCGGCGGTGCCGATTATCGAGCAGGTCGCCTCGCGCGGGTCGCTGGCGGAGGCGACGTCCATTCTGACGGGGTGCGGGCTGGGTGAGCCGAGGCTGTGGCTGCGGCGAGTGGGGGAGCTGTCTGATGGGGAGCGATTTCGGGCGCGGCTGGCGCGGGCCGTCGGGTTGGCAGGGCTGCGAGCGCACAGTGTGCTGCTGGTCGACGAGTTCTGCGCGATCCTGCATCGCCGGCTGGCCTGTGCGACGGCGTATAACCTTCGCAAGATGGTCAGTGCGGCAGGGTTGTGCATGGTAGTGGCGACGACACACGATGATCTGATCGGCGATCTTGGGCCGGACACGATCGTTCGGCCGGGCGGCGATTCGGCCGGCATGCAGGCTTCGGTGATCGAACGGAATCATGCTGACGAGGTGGAAGCAGGTGGCCGGCGGATCAGTTTCTTTCGTCGGCTGCATATCAGCCGGGGGTCGCTACGCGATTACAATTTGTTTGATGCGATGCATTATCGCAAGCGCAGCGGGATCGGGCCCTTTGACAAAGTGTTTGTCCTGCGGGATGGCGTGGGCGGCGAGTCGCTGGGGGTCGTGGTGTATGCGTATCCGCCGCTATCGCTGCATCTGCGCAACGTTGTGACCGGCGGGGTTTATCACCGCAACGGGAAGATGCTCAATCGCGACTTCCGCATCCTTCGCCGGCTGGTGATTCATCCGGACGTACGTGGGTGTGGCCTGGCGCACTGGCTGGTCAGTCAGACGCTGCCGCAGGCGGGCACGAAGTATGTGGAGTGCCTGGCGGCGATGGGGGCGGTCAATCCTGTTTTCGAGCGGGCGGGGATGGTCGGGCTGGGGGTGGTATCGATGCCTGCGCGGCAGCGCCGGCTGCATGCGTCGCTGACGGCGATGGGGGTGGATCCGCTGGCGGCGGACTTCGGGCGGACGGTCGCGGGGCGGCAGGACGTTCGGCGACTTGTGGGCAGGCAGGTGCATAGCTGGCTGCAGGCGACGACGGGGCGGGATATTGGGCGGATCCGGTCGATGACGCCGGAGGCGATGGCGTCGGCGTTCGTGCAGCTGATGGGGACGTCGCCGATCTATTACCTGTGGTCGGCGGAGAAAGAGGAAATGCAGCGTTTGCATGAGTCTGTCGGGAAGGACGCATTGTTATAGGGGTGGAGGTTTGGCGCTGGCAGGCAAGCTGCCAGTGGCACCCATGCGAGTGATGGGTTGCTCAAGACGCTGGATGGGTACTGGTTCTTACGCGTGTTTGAGGCAAGCAAGCGGAGGGGGCGAGATGGCTACTGTGCTGAAGGCGCTGTCGTATGTGGTAACACCGTTATATAGCAGAAAGGTTCGCGTGGCGCTGGCGACGGTTATTGCGGCCTATGCCGGGCAGGCCGGGCTCGGCTGGGACGAGCAGATGATCGTGACGGTCCTGGGCGTCGGGGTGGCGCTGATCCTGGGGATCGCCCATGAAGACGCCGGCGCCAAGAGCGCGGGAGAAACTCAAGCGACAGAGGATGCCTCGGCTGATTGAAAAAACCGCCCGTCGCGCCATCTGCATTGCGTCAGTGAGAGATTGCTGCGCGAATCGGCTTCGTCTCTTTCGGGTACGGTTTGAGCGGCGGCACCGGCCAGAAGACCCAGTCGCCGCCTTTGACCTTGGTCCCCGGCTTATCCGGCCTGGCAACGCCGCCATCGTCCCGAAAGTCGGGGCCGACGCTGTAGAGGGTGAAGGTCTGGCCGGTGCGATCGTATACGAGTGAGCCGTCAGAGTAAGGATCGGCCGGCAGCGCTCGCAGATAGCCATCTTCTACAAGCGTCTGGAGGCTGGGTGGGTATTGGCCCTTGTCCAGGCGGTAACGTTGCAGGGCGAGAACGGCGATGCAGGCCTGATATTCCGCACGGGCACGATAGCGCAGATCGCCTGCGTGGGACAGGTTCGGCAGGAGCGTCTTCGGCAACCAGTAGCGTATGGATAGGTTCTTGAGTGCTTTCTCAGGGTTGGGAACACCCTTGTGCTGATAGGGTGAAAGCTCCCAGTATTCCACGGCCCGGTCGTAAAACGCGTTGCCGATGGAAAGCGTCTGGTCGCGGCTGGCGTGTATCAGGCTGGCTGCGGTCCAAAAGGCAAGCGAATGAGTCGGCTTGCTGTCTCCGGTAGCGGTTTTTGAGAACACCTGAGATTGATAGGGAATGGGGTGCCCGCCACCTGGGCCACCGTCCGTGAAAAGACGTTGCACGGTGTCGACCAAGCCGAGTCGCTCTGCTTCAATGCCCAGTTTCGGGTAGCCGTCTTTGTAGAGGTCTTCGAGCTGTTGCTGAGCCTGGTGGAGTTGGGTCGATCTGAGGGCCTTGTTGCCGGCCAGCCGACGGATCTCTTGGCATCCATAGTTGTTTGTGCGTTGCCCGACGAGCTGCTCGATGAGGAAGCCGTTAGGGTTCTGCCAGTCACGGCCTGTCCCCACGATAGCCAATGCATCATCCACTGCTTCCTGCGGATGTCCTTGGGCACTGGCGTATCGCGCCCGCCAGACGCCAATAGTCGAGAGCAAACGCATCGTACCAAGCTGGGGCAGTAAGAGGTTGACCATTGAGTTGGCCCATATGCCGGCTTGCGACCCGGTTGTCTCTGTCTTCTGGTCCTTGGCGTGCGGGAGCAGGTCCTCGAGCTCCTTGTATTCGTACCAGCAGTAGGGTCTGCGACTGGCTGCGACATAGTCCTGCCATGCGCCTCGGTTCTGGTCAATCCATCGGTGCAACGCGGCCTGCACGTAATCCGGGAAAGACGCCGGATCCATATCCGTATCGGGCCAGATGCATCTTGTGGGAGTGCCCTCTCCAGGGGGCGGACTCGGCATTTCATAGCGGACAAAACGCTGGCAGGCTTGTTTGTACAGCGGCCAGGCGTTTTCGCTTTCGGGGGCCTTGGGCTGGAGTCCTTCGCTGGCGACGGCGACGTAGTTGGTCGTGATGCTCGGGGTGCCGGTGATGAACCATATGGTGTAGAGGCTTGAGAGCAGGAAGACTATGACGATTGCCTGGGCTGTGCGGATGAGCATTTTCAGCCACGGGGGACGGTTGCGTTTCTTGGCGCGGCGGCAGAGGGTGGCCAGCAGGTGGGCGTCGCCGAATTCGGTGATCAGATCCTCGGCGAGTTTCTGGCGGTGCAGGGTCGGTGGTGTCTGCCAAGGCGTCGGTGAAGTGGTCGAGCAGTTCCTGACGCACTTCCCGGCGGACGGCCCTGCTGTAGCGCATCTTGCGGACGATGTGATCGATGTACTCGATCACACAGGCGGGCAGATACTCTGAATGCTCATCGCGCTGAGTCATGGTTGGCACCTGATTGCTACAGCGAAGGCCCGGCTAAAGCCGGAACTCCCAACGCCGCCTGAAGGCGGGACTCCAAACGCCCGATCCGATCGCAAGCTCCAGTGCCGGTACACTAGGCCGGCGATAGGCCGAGGACGGCGTTGGCGCCGATCTGGAGCTGCTCCCATTCGGCCTTGCGGTGGGCGAGCTGTTCCTTGCCGGCGCCGGTGATGGCGTAGTAGCGGCGTTTGCGGCCGGAATCGGACTCCTGCCAGTCGCCCTTGATCAGGCCCTTGGCCTCCAAGTTGTAGAGCAGTGGGTAGAGCGTGCCCCGGCCGAGGGAGAGGATGCCGCGGCTGCGTCGTTCGATGGCCTCGCTGAGTTCGTAGCCGTACATCGCCCCCCGGGAGAGCACCTCCAGCACGACGACGGGGGCGACGCCCTTGAGCAGTTCGCGTTCGAATCGCATGAGACGACCTCCGTGGTTAGATTGTCTATGCATAGTATGTAACACATAGTATGTGTTGTCAAGTAGTTTTTTCGGGGATGGGGATCGTGGATCGTGGATCGTGGATCGGGGATTGGGGATTGAGGATTGGGGCCAGGTAGCGGGGTTGAGGGGAGTGTGCAACTGGTGGCGATTCTGTCGTGCCTGTGGCGCTTGACGACAAAGACAAAGAACCACAACAGAAGCTATTGTGGTGGCTGGGATCCCAGTACCGAAGTGCTGGGCTGAATCCATTCTGTCCCTCCGGGACGTACGGCCTGCCCCTTTGTTGACGTATGGCCAGTTCTTGCCAGGCGAACAGATCAGAGCCGTCTATCCAGCTTGCGGTACTGGACGGCTTCGGCGATGTGTTCCATGGCGATGTTGTCCTTGCCTTCGAGATCGGCGATGGTGCGGGCGACGCGCAGGACCTTGTCGTGAGCGCGGGCGGAAAGGCCCATTTCCGTGACGGCCTGCTTGAGGATCGATTCGCCGGCGTCGTCGAGTTTGCAGTGTTCCTTGACCTGCCGGCTGCTCATGTAGGCGTTGAGCATGGGTTTGCTGCCGAATCGCTCCTTCTGGCGATGCCGGGCGCACAGCACCTGGCGGCGGATGGCGGCAGAGTCGACGCCGTCGCGGTGGCTTCGCAGCTGGGCGAACGGTACGGCGGGCACGTCGACGTGGATATCGATGCGGTCGACCAGCGGGCCGCTCAGCCGGCTGGTGTAGTTTTCGATCTGGTTGGGGCTGCAGCGGCATTTGCCGCGGATGTCGCCGTGATAGCCGCAGGGGCAGGGGTTCATGGCCGCTACGAGCATGAATCTGGCGGGGAAGGTGACGCGTCCTTGGGCGCGGACGATGGTGACCTGGCCGTCTTCCATCGGCTGGCGGAGCGTTTCGAGGATCGACCGGGGGAACTCGGGGAATTCATCAAGAAACAGAACGCCGTGATGGGCCAGCGAGACCTCGCCCGCCTGGGGGACCACGCCGCCGCCGACGAGGGCGACTCCGCTGGCTGAGTGGTGCGGGCTGCGGACGGGGCGGGTGGCCATCATGTTGGCGCCGGCTGGCAGCTTGCCGGCGGAGGAGTAGATGCGGGTGGTCTCCAGGGATTCTTCGATTGACAGCGGCGGTAGGATCGTCGGCAGGCGCTTGGCGAGCATGGTCTTGCCGGAGCCAGGCGGGCCGATCATCAGGAGATTGTGACCCGCGGCGGCGGCGATCGCCAGGGCGCGTTTGGCCTGTTCCTGGCCGCGGACATCGGCGAAGTCGACTTCGTATTTTCCGGCCTCGGCGAGCGCCTGCTCAACGTCGACGACCGTTGGTTCGATGGGCAGCTGGCCGGTCAGGAAGGCCACCGCCTGGGGCAGGGATTCCAGGCCGATCACGTCGATGCCTTCGACGACGGCGGCCTCGCGGGCGTTGGCCTTGGGGAGGATCAGGCCGCGGCGGTTTTCCTGCCTGGCGAGCAGGGCCATGCTGATGGCGCCTTTGACGGGGCGCAGGCCGCCGTCGAGCGCCAGTTCGCCGGCGATGAGGTAGTCGCCGGTGAGATCGCTGGCCATCTGTCGGCTGGCCAGGAGGACGCCCAGGGCGATCGGCAGGTCGAAGGCGGGGCCTTCCTTCTTGAGATCAGCCGGGGCGAGATTGATGACCGTGCGGGTCTGGGGAAAGTCGTAGCCGCAGTTGGTCAGGGCGGTGCGGATGCGGTCGATGCTTTCGCGGACAGCGGCGTCAGGCAGGCCGACGATGGCGGGCGGGGCCAGATGCTGCGCCGGGACATCGACCTCGACTTCGCAGGCTACCGCATCAATACCGACGAGTGTGAGACTATATAGAGAAGATAGCATGAATCTATTTTAGCAAGAAGGCGGCGGCCTCCAAGGCCTTGGGAAGCGTGATCCGGGCAACACCACGCCGATTCTGTCTTATGGGACGAGGGATGTCGTCGATTTGGCGGCAATCTGTTGATTCTCGGCAACGTATGTGTTGCCTGCGGGCAACATCTCTCTTTGTCGGTCACATCCGGATTCGCCAGCAAATGCCATTTGTTGCGAAATATCAACGTTTCAGGC
The DNA here is from genome assembly GCA_963787325.1 of uncultured Planctomycetota bacterium. Taxonomy (GTDB): domain Bacteria; phylum Planctomycetota; class Phycisphaerae; order UBA1845; family JANYLN01; genus CAWBCK01. The sequence goes on along the minus strand of CAWBCK010000005.1, from coordinate 564,558 downwards.
CATGATCTGGCAAGTGGCACGCAATTTGCTTGTTCAACAAGTAATCTGCTGCTGCTGGCGGCGCGTGCCTCGGTGTCGGTTTCCTGGCGCTCGGGGGCAGAGGTCGTCGCCGGATTGGTGTTCGTATTTTCGTCGGTGCGGCAGCGGAGTTGGAGGAGAGGACTCAGATGGTGCGCCGGTTTTTTTTGCCTGCGCTATGGGCGACAATAGCGGCTTCGTCGGGTGTGCTGGCGGTCGCGATTTCCTTTGGCTACGACGGAAGTCGGGTATTTGCGGCAGTTGTCCCGAGAGCCCAGGATTATCAGGTAGTCAGCGTGGCGATGGATCCGTCGGATTCGTACGCCGCGCCGGAGCGTGCTGTTTCGCAGGGACAGACAGATGGGACGGCGGCAGCCGGGCCGTCCGCGTCGGTGATGGGATATGCTCCCATTCCCGAACCTGCGACGCTCGGTTTCCTGGCGATGTCCGCCATGGTACTGGTAGGAAGCCGCGTGTATCGACGGGAATGAATCTGACAGAACGGACCAATGCTCCAGTTAGATAGAGGCTGCACCTTCCTTGATCCGAAGGTGCGGCCTCCCTCCTTTTTTGGCCTTTGACGCGATGCCCTTTCCCTGTGCGCCCCTACACGTTGCTGGCCCGGTCGCTATAATGTGTCAGCCTTATGGATAAAGTCGCAAGCCATTGCAGGCGGAAAGGATCAATTATGCAGAATATGCTCGTTCGCGCGTTTGCTTGTCTCGCTGTCGGGTTGTTCCTGCTGAATACGCAGTCGCCGCAGGCTTGCGCGGCGCAGACCACACAGTCTTCCGGGAAGGAGCACGGTAGCATGCACGAGAAGGAGTCAGCCGCATCACAGCCATCCAAACAGCCGAGCGAGACGAAGAATCCGCGGCGTGGTGCTGGAGACGTCGATGGGCAAGATCGTGCTGGAACTCTACCCGAAGAAGGCACCGATCACGGTCGAGAATTTCCTGAAGTACGTCAACAGCGGTTTTTATAATGGAACGATCTTTCATCGGGTGATTCCGGGCTTCATGATCCAGGGCGGCGGCTTTACGCCCGAAATGGAGCAGAAGCCGACCCGGGCGCCGATCAAGAACGAAGCAGACAACGGCCTGAAGAACGATCGCGGTACGATTGCCATGGCGCGGACATCCAATCCGAATTCGGCGACGTCGCAGTTCTTCATCAACGTGGCCAACAACGCTCCGTTGAACTATCCCAGCCACGGCGGTTATGCGGTCTTCGGCAAGGTCGTCGAGGGCATGGACGTGGCAGACAAGATCGTCAACGTGCCGACGACCAGTGTTGGTCCGCATCAGGATGTTCCCAAAAAACCCGTCGTTATCGAGTCGGCCAAGGAAGAGAAGTAGCAGCCGACCTGTTTCCAAGGCAATCAGTGAATGGATTGGTTGAGCAGCCTGTTTTACGGCCAAACGGTCGCCCAGGCCGTTGTGGTATTGGGCCTGGTTGTGGCGAGCGGACTGGCACTGGGGTCGATCCGCGTGTTCGGGATCGGCCTGGGGATTGCGGGGGTGTTGTTTACCGGACTGCTGGCGGGGCACCTGCAACTCAAGGTCAACAGTGAGATCCTGGAGTTCGCCCGCGAGTTCGGGCTGATCCTCTTTGTGTACACGATCGGCCTGCAGGTCGGGCCGGGGTTTTTCTCGTCGCTGCGCCGGCAGGGTCTGCGGCTGAACGTGCTGGCGGCGTGCATCGTGGTGCTTGGTACGGTCATCACCGTCGCGGCGAGCAAGTACGCCGGGATCGCGATGCCGGCCGCAGTGGGTCTGTTCAGCGGGGGTACGACCAACACACCGAGCCTGGCCGCGGCGCAGCAGGCCCTGCGGGAGATGGCAGGGCTGACCGCGCAGCAGCGCGAGGCGATGGTGGTGTTGCCGGGCACGGCATATGCGATTGCCTACCCGTTCGGGGTGCTCGGAATCATCCTGGCTGTACTGCTGATCCGGGCGATCTGCCGGATCGATCTCAAGACCGAGCAGGACGCGCTGCACGATCAGCAGGCTGACAAAGGATCGCAGGTCAGCCTTCGCAATATTGAAGTCGTCAATGAGAACCTCAGCGGTGTGGCTATTCGCGATCTTGCGGCAATGCAGCGGCCGGGGATCGTCGTTTCGCGAATGATGAGCGGCGGCCAGGTTCGGGTGGCGCTTCCGGACGACACGCTGGCGATCGGCGACGTCGTGCTGGCAGTCGGTCCGAGACAGAGGCTCGACGAGTTGCAGCAGGGGGTGGGCCGTCTAAGCGATATCGACCTGCGCAAGCTGCCCAGCGACGTCACGCGGCGCCGGCTGATCGTCACCCGGCGGCAGGTGGTGGGGCTGTCGGTAGATGAGCTGGGATTTCTGGAACGGTACGGGGTGGCGATCACGCGCGTGATTCGGGCGGAGGTGCGAGCTCGAGCCCGACGCCGCAGGTGAAGCTGCAGATGGGGGACCGTCTGGAGGCGGTGGGAGAGGCGGCGCATCTGGACCAGGTCGCGCGCGAGGTGGGCGATTCGGTGCGCGACCTGGATCATCCGCGCCTGTTGCCGATCTTCCTGGGCATCGTGCTGGGGGTGTTTGTCGGCAGCATTCCGATCCCGCTGCCCGGTGTGCCGGCATCGGTGAAGCTGGGGCTGGCTGGCGGGCCGTTACTGGTTTCGATCATCCTCAGCAGAATCAATCGTATCGGGCCGCTGGTGTGGTATCTGCCGATTTCCGCCAATTATGCCCTGCGGGAGAGCGGTATCGTCCTGTTTCTGGCCTGCGTGGGGATTAAGTCGGGCGGTCAGTTCGTTCAGACGCTTGTGCATGGCGATGGCCTGTACTGGATGGTGGTGGCGGCGGTCATCACGTTTGTGCCGATCATGACCATCGGGCTGATCGCGCGGATGTTGCTGCGGATGAACTACCTTTCCGTGTGCGGGTTGCTGGCTGGCAGCATGACCGATCCGCCGGCGCTGGCGTACGCGACGACGATCGCCGGGCCGGAGGCACCGTCGGTGGCCTATGCGACGGTCTATCCGCTGACGATGATTCTGCGGGTGCTGGCGGCACAGCCTGCTGGTGCTGCTGTTTACGGGGATCTGACCGCTTCGGGCCACGATATGGCGCGGTATGGGCATGAACCCTTCTACGAGGTGCGAGTCACAGCATGCATAGTGCTTTTGCGCAGCGCAACTGACTATTGGACTCTCGCGTCAGCGGTCGGCTGACTGGCTGGCGCTGCAGGGCTGGGTTCGTCACCGACCGTTGCGATGCCTGCCGGCTGCGTGGCTGGGACGCCGTCCTTAACGACGACCACGTCGGCGGGCACGATGAGATTGACGTTCCAGTCGGGGCGGAAGCTCTGCTGGGCGGCACGTACGGCGATATACCGGCCGAGCAGACTTTCGAGCGTTTCGGCCAGTTCCGGGGTCTGCTGGATGTAGGCGACGGCGGTGTCGGTTGCCGGATTGACCAGGCGGTAGAGCTTGGCCGTGTTGTTGCCGGTGAAAACCCAGGAGGGCTTCAGCACGCCCTTGGCGTCCCAGCCGCGTTGGACGGCTGGCTGTGAGGCGGCCGGCTTGGTGGCGCGGTTCCAGATCTTCAGTTCCTGCTTGAACATGGCGTCGGCCCGCTTGACGGCGTCGATGGAGGCCTCCGCGTTCTGCATGTTGGCCAGATCCTTGACGCGGATCTTGGCGGCGGCCTGGATGGCCGGGTCGGTGTTCTGTTCGGCGAGGGCCTTGTATCGAGTCATAAGATTGTCGAAGTTGCGTTCGGCGAGCGGTTTGGCTACCTCGCATTTCAGTTCGGCTTCGAGGATGTTCCACTGCCCCTGGGGGTCGGCGGCGGCTCCGGCTGGTTGGGTGGCCGTTGCCTGGCTGGTTTCACCCGACGCGGTCTCGATTGGCTCAAGGTTGGCCCGACTCTGGCGGGTAACGATGCCTTTGTTGGCAGCTACTCGGCGACTGATCCGCCGTGGCCGGCTGGGAGGCGTCGGCCTCGAGTTGGGGAGCCGGCGCCGGGATCTCCGCAGCCTGGCTTTCAGGCACGATGAAGCGGGCGCTGATGTACAGCGGGGCGCTCGCCGGGGTTTCGATCTTGAAGAAGGTGTCGTCCTCGCCGAGGATCGTGACCTTGTCGCCCTTGTTCAGGACGCACTGGGCTGCGGAGCGCTCGTCGCTGAGCCGGCTGCCGGCGCGGACCCAGACCCGGTCAGCCGTGACGGTGCCTTCGCTGCCGTCGCGCTCGACGTAATTCTTGTCGACATAGCTGAACGTGCCGGGCAGCGGGGCGATCTTCAGCCAGTCGGCGGCTTCGCCCTGGACCGTAAGTCTCTGGCCCCGGCTGACTTTGGTTACCGGGTAGCAGCTGGTGCTGTCGCCGCTGCGGACGTAGACGTTGTTGCCGACGACCACGCCGACGTAAGGGAAGTTCTCCGCGGCCGGGCAAACTGCGGCTGTGGCCAGCACCAGCAACCCCGTGGCCAGCATCCTGCGAGCGAACCTTACAGAATCACACATGGCGACATCGTCCCCTAATCAGTTTCCTGTGCCGCGCTGGGCCGTAAACAACAGAATACTCCACGCCAAAGGCCAAGGTATCCATGGCCACCTGCATTGTCAATTTCGCGGGGGTGGGGCAAGAGGGGCATTATTCCTATAATCGTCGGAATGGCAGAGTCAGTACGTGGAATTCCATTGCGTTGTTTTACGGAGACGGTCGCCGCCAGGTGCGACCCCCGGCAGGCGTTGTGGCTTGCCGACCAGCGGGCGACGCGCCTGGCGATGCTGCATAGTGCCTGCGTTCATCCGAAATGGGGGCGGTGGACGGTGCTTTGCGCCGAGCCGGTACGCACGGTCGAGGTGAGGGATTGTCGCGGGCGGGATCCGCTGGCGATGCTGGCGGAAACGACCGTGCGCGCTTGCGCTGCCCGAGAGCAACAACTGGAGATTCCGTTTGTCGGGGGATGGGTCGGGTACCTGGGGTATGAAGCGGGGCGTTTCTTCGAGGACCGGGCGGCGCCGCCAGTCGGTGATATCAGTCTGCCTGTGGCGTGGTTCGGCTTGTATGGCTCGGCGGCCCTGTACGATCATCTGACGCAGCAGTGGTACGTCGTCGGTGTGGAGCTGACCTGAGGTCGGCGAAAGTCGGCTGGTCGGCAGGCAGGGTATGGCCTTCTGGAAGGATCTGCTGGTCGAGGCGGCTGAGACTGACGACGGGTGGCGGCGAGTGTGCCTGGCGCATTGCGACCCGTCTTCGCCAACAGCCGCGCAAGGGGGGATTTCCGGTGTGCCGGAGGCGGAGGTCGACGCGTATATCGCTTCGATGCAGTCGAGCCTCAGCGACGCGCAGTTCCAGGCGGCGGTGGCCCGGGCGATCGAGTATATCGGGACAGGCGACATCTACCAGGTGAACCTGGCACGGCGGTTGACGACGATGCTGCCGGTCCGGCCGATCGATCTGTATCTGCGATTGTGTCAGGCGAACCCGGCGTGGTACGCAGCATATATCGCGTTCGACGACAAGGCCGTGCTGAGCAGTTCGCCGGAACTGTTTCTGCAGGTTCGCGACGGGCACGTCATTACCCGGCCGATCAAGGGGACTCGGCCTCGTATCTGCGTGCCGTCGGCGGACGAGGCGTCGATGCGGGCGCTGCTGGCCAGCGCCAAGGACCGGGCGGAGCTGGCTATGATCATCGATCTGGAACGCAATGACCTTGGCCGGCTGTGCCGGTTTGGTTCGGTGCGGGTGACCGAGGCGATGCGGCTGGAGGAGCATCCGACGGTCTATCACCTCGTCGGCACGGTCGAGGGGCAGCTTCGCGAGGGGCTCGATGCGGTGGACGTGTTGCGGGCGACGTTTCCGGGCGGGTCGATCACGGGTGCGCCGAAGATTCGAGCGATGGAGATCATCCGCGAGCTGGAGCCGGTAGAGCGCAGTGTGTATTGTGGCGGCATCGGCTGTATCAGTCTCGACGGGCAGATGACGATGAATATTGCGATCCGCACGCTGATCGTCGACGGCCAGCGGGTGCATCTGCATGTCGGCGGCGGGATCGTGGCGGATTCCGAGCCGCATCTGGAACTGGCCGAGACGACGGCCAAGGCTCGGGGTATGGCTCGGGCGGTGATGACGGCGGGAAATGAGTGGCCGGTGGTCAGCAGCCAGTGACCAGTGCAGGCACCAGGAGCTATTATAGCCAGGAAACTATAATGAGCCAGACGGGCGATAATACGGAATTCGTGTATCTTAACGGGCAGTTCGTCCCGGCGGACGAGGCGAGCGTCAGCGTATTCGATGCGGGCCTGCTGCATGGAGCAGGCCTGTTCGAGACGATGCGATCGTATAACAGCAAGGTCTTTCGTGGGCGGATGCATCTGGAACGACTGTATGCTTCCGCTGAGACGTTTGGATTGTCGGTGCCCGGAGCCGCCGAGGATCTGCTGGCAAGCATGCAGGCGCTGCTTGAACGCAATGATATCAGCAATGCGCGTCTGCGCCTGACCATGACGATGGGAAACACGCGCAGGCTGGTCGATGAGGATAGTGTGCCCGGACCGAACGTCATCATCTCGGCGGTGCCACTGGAATCTTATCCGGAGAAGTTCTACAAGGACGGCGCCTCCGTGCTGCTTTCGCCGTGGCGACAGGGCAAGCACGATCCGACGGCTGGGCACAAAGTGCTCGGGTACATGATTCGCCTGCTGGCGCTGCGCCGGGCGCAACAGCTGGGGCTGATCGAATCGCTGTGGTTCACGACGGATAATCTGCTGGCGGAAGGGTGCATCTCGAATGTGTTCGTGGTCAAGGGTGGGACGCTCAAGACGCCCCCCGTTGATACCCCTGTGTTGCCGGGCGTTACGCGGGCCGTGGTGATCGAGATCGCCAAGGCGGCCAAGATACCGTCAGAGGAGCGGCCGCTTACGATCAATGATCTTCTGGAGGCGGACGAGGTGTTCCTGACGAATACGTCGATGGAGGTAATGCCGGTCTGCCGGATCGAGAAGCATGCGATCGGCAGTGACAAGCCCGGTCCGATCAGCGCACGGCTGCTGCAACTATTCAGGGAACTGGTGGCCAAAGAGTGTCCAGCCTAGCAGCCTAACACGGAGTCGACGGCCATATGGCGACGATTGGCGACATCGAGAAGGTTCTTGCTGAGATCGCTCCGCTGCATTATGCCGAGGAGTGGGACAACGTCGGGCTCTTGGCGGGGGACCGGGCCGAGGTTTGTCGCGGCGTGCTGGTGTGCATCGACCTGTCGCCGGCGGTGCTGGCCGAGGTCCAGCGCTGCAATGCGAATTTCCTGCTGTGCTACCATCCGCCAATCTTCCGGCCGATCAGCCGGCTGCGGGCGGACCAGGCCGGGACGGAGTCGCTGGTGTGGCAAGCGGTGCGAATGGGGTGTGCGATCTATTCGCCGCATACCGCGCTCGATGCAGCCGAAGGGGGGACAAACGATGTCATCGCGCATCTCTGCGGCCTTGCCGATATCACGCCGCTGAGCCATGCCCAGGCGCCTGAGGCCCAGTGCAAGGCGGTGGTTTTCGTGCCGCCGGCAAACGTGGACGAGGTCGCTGAGGCGATGTTCGCAGCCGGGGCCGGCTGGATCGGGCAGTATCATCATTGCAGTTTTCGAATGCCGGGGCAGGGGACGTTCTGGGGGACGGAAGTGGCCGATCCGGTCGTCGGGCAGGCCGGCCGCCTGGAGAAGGCTGATGAAGTCCGGCTGGAGGTAATCTGCCCGCAGGCCGTGGTGCCGGAGGTGCTGGCGGCGATTCGGGCGCATCATCCCTATGAAGAGCCGGCCATCGACGTGCAGGCGCTGCTGGCAACGCCGGCATCGTGCGGCCTGGGACGGATCGGCAGGCTGGCGCAGCCGACCACCGTCGGCGAGCTCGCGCAGCGTCTGGCACAGGCCGTCGACACGGACATCGCGATGCTGGCGGGTGACCCGAACGCGATGGTCGAACGGGTGGGTGTAGTGGTCGGTTCGGCTGGGCGATGGGCGCTTTCGCAGCGACGGTTCGGTCCGGCGGACGCGTTGGTGACCGGCGAGCTGAAGCACCATGAAGCGATTGCCTACGTCAACCAGGGCAAGTCAGTGATTACACTGGGGCATTGGGCGAGCGAGCGGCCCACCTTGCAGAGTCTTGCGGAGCGGGTCAGCCAGAAGCTGCAGGATGTGTCAGTACATGTCAGTGAGGCGGACAGGGACGTCTGGCACGGTGTGCGACGGGGCTGACGCGGCAGTGCTTGCACGTCTCTCTGGTCACGATCAGTCTGCCGCGCCGGACTGGACATCATACCCGACGACGAGACCCGCCATGGCAGCCGGCCGGACGATGAAGTCGATGCGGTCGCCGCAGGCAAAGTCATCATCGTAGTAGAGATAGGGCGAGGTCGCCGAGACGCCGGCTGTGCTGTCGCCCAGCGTCGCTTTCAAGGCGATGGGACCTGTCAATGCCGCACAGGGCAGCGTCTGCAGTTTGACATCCTGCCCGGTGTCTATGGTGTCGCCGCCGGCAGTCGGCTGGCTGGTTGCCGCGTCGGCCGTGGCGCCGGCGGCGACAATCGCGCTTGCCGCAGAGCTGCCCGACGCATCCGCCAGACCGACGATCAACTGTGCGGAAACCGGTTCGTACGCGTTGTTTATTACGTGAACGCTGACCGTCGTCGGGATCGTCAGGCCGTTGCCCAGCAGCGGCAGCAGCGATGAGAGGCAATCCGTGGAGTCTGGTCAGCGCCCAGCGCGAACAGCGATATCGCGGCCAGCGTACATGCCATCGATCGCATCGCGAAATCCCCTGTGTGTGGCGGCAATCCCGACAAATGCCGCTGCGGCTATCCGTTCCAGCCGGATGCCAGTAACTGCAGATCACTGACGTTAATGTAGCCGTCTTCGTTCAGGTCTGCCAGGGGGTCGTATCCTGTGGTGCCGGCGGTTGTACCCCAAGTGGCAATCAATGATTGCAGATCGCTGACGTTCACATAGTTGTCGGCGTTGATGTCGCCGAGTTTGTACTGGCCGGCGACGACGCTGGTGACGTTGCTGAGATCCGAAAGATTGTTACTGCCGTCGAGGCTCTTGATGGCCAGGTAGTAGGTCTGGCCAGCCTGCAGCGGGGGCAAGACCATCGACTGCATGATGCCGGCAACGGCCGGGGTCGGCTCGCCGTCGATGTTCTTCGCCTGGACGAAGGCGACGTGCGTTGCGAAGACAGCCGCAGCGCGGGCCTTCCATTCGTCAACGGTCTGCGGCAGCGGCGCGGTCATATCCGGCCAGTTGGTGATGCGCTCGACGATCGGGCTGGTGCTGTATTTGAGCTGGTAACGTGCGGCCCGCCCGGACGTGCTGTTGTCGCTCGGCGCGGTCCATCGAACGAGGACCGTGCCGTCGGCGCGATCGCGGGCCTTCAGATCAGTTACCGGTGGCAGCGGCGTCATGTCTGCCGGTGGGTTATTGACTGCCTTGTCGAGGTAGCCGGCGTACTTCCAGCGGCTCTGGTCAAACGCACCGGAGGCAGCAATGTGCAGCAGGTCGTTGGTAAAGGTGGCTTTGCGGCCGAACTGCCATGCCCAGCCCAGCACGCTGACAAGATCCTCGTGGAAGCCAGATGACGGGTTGCCGCCGCCGGCGGTGTCATTGGGACCCCAGTAATCGGCCCAGCAATACGGCCAGCCGAAGATATCGCCGGCAGGGTCGCGGTTGGCGGCGACGTCGACGAGGAAGTCGCCGTGGCCGATCAGAACGTCGAACGCGTCGTCGTCTCCGGTTTCCTGGTAATACTTGCCAGCGGCGCGAGCGGTGATGGCCATCTGGAAGATGGCATACGCCTGGCTGGCGGAGGTGGCCCGGACGGCGGAGGGCCAATAGGTATAATAATCCTTACTGTTTCCGGCGGGATAGATGCTGCCGCTGGCGAATTTCAGCGGGTTGCGTCGCAGGCTGTTGCGTACGCCGGCGATGACAAGCCGCGCGTCGCCCAGCCATTTCGGGTCCCCGCTCGCCTCGTAGGCCTGCGCCAGATTCCAGACGGGCCAGCCCCAGTAGCGTGTCCCGACGCAGTAGTCCGGATCGTCCGGATCGCCGTAGTAGGGCGAGTAGACGTAATGGTAACCCAGGTGGAAGTCATCGTAGAAGAAGTATCCGGAGTATTGCCCGTAGTAGAGGACGTCTTCGAGAGCGTGACGATCGCCGGTCAAATAATAGTATTCAAGATTCTGGAACATACCGCAGTGCCCGGAATCTGGCCGGCCCCATTTGGCCCGGCTATACCAGTCGGGGTAGCGATTCTCGGTTATCGTGTTGGTAATATTGGGCCACGACATCAGGTAGTGCCAGTGCAGGTCCATGTCCGGCTGATCGAACATGACTACCTTCGCCAGCTCGGTCCAGAGCAGCCTGATCTCGCTGCTTTCAAACTGGTGCCAGTTGCCGTTGAGGATCCAGTCCATGAACATGGAGCCTTCGTTGGGATGAGTGCCGCCGGGGTTCCACTGGTAGTACCAGCCGAACCAGTCCCAGCCGTAACTGACGCCGATATTGGTGCCGGTAGTGGCGTATTTGTCGTAAGAACCGGCGTCGGTGCTTGGCGGCTGGATGCCCAGGCCGCCGTCCCAGGCCCCGCTGTTGACGTAGACCATGGGAGCGCAGCGTGTAAAGAGCGGCCGGGCGGTACGGGTGTACAGGTCGGTCAGCTGCTGATCTGTCAGCGCGCCGGCATGGAAGTCGTAGATAACCTCGTGGCGCTTACGTGATCCTTCCGCCAGGCTGAATGGCTCGGACCACTCCGTCGGCAGCAGGCCGACTTCGACGCGGCTGCCGTTCGTTCGCAGCGCCTTGGGGTACTGCTGCCAGAAGTCCTTGACGCCGACGGCCACGCCGACGGTACCCTCGGAGACATCCATCCAGCCGCGGGCGTAGTTGTTCTGCTCCAGAGAAGTGGAGCCGTCATAGATCTGGTAGCCGCGGAAGGTCACGCCCCGGACGATCAGGCCGTTGTCCCACGGATTCAACCATTTCTCGACGCTGCTGCCCGAAAGCGCCTGCCATGTATCGGTGCCGTTGGAGTCCTGGTAGATCTTGACGGTATCTGAGCCGAGTGTGCCGCGAACCGGCGAGGATTGGCCGAGAAGCGCGTACTGCGAGCCCGCTGCATTCAACGTGGTGCGGACGTCGAAGTCCTCGATCGGCCAGGTGTAGACGTTCTTGTTGATCACGCGGTTGTTCTTGAGCGTAACATGACAACGGACCATCGGCGAGCCGGCGTAGAAGTACATGCGGACGTCGTACTCGTAGTACGGGCTGACCGGCGGCTCTTCCGGCCGGGTGAACGTGCCGTTGATGCACAGCACCGCCCGCACGGGACCGGACTCTTCCACTGTCACAGTGGCACTGCCCAGCGATGAACGGAATTCCTGTCCGGCCGCAAGACCAAGATCCGGCCAGTCGCCGCTGGTGATGACCAGTCCGTCATCGGCGGCAGCGGTAACGGCCTTCTCCGATGCCTCGTACTGGCCGTCGCCGTTGGCGTCATACCAGACAGAATCGAACAATTTAAAGCCGCTGGCATTGACGACAGCTTTGATGACGCCGGTGTCGACGGTAATCAGGCCGGCATTCGTGCTGACGGCGACAGGGTGCGTCGGGGGCGGGTTGCTGCCGGCGATAAGGGTATAGTTGGCGGTGGCATCTTCGGATGCAGTTGCGGGGAAAGTAACCAGCAGCCAACGGATGCTGTCGTCATAGTGCGGCGCCCACCACCGGTTGAGGACCAGGAACTGTGCTGGAACGACAGTCCCTCGACTATCCTTGACACACAGGCTTGCGATGTCAGCGTCTTGCAGCTTCCCGACGGCAAACGGCACGCCCATGGAGACGACCTCGCCCGTCCGGCTGATGCCATTATGCTCCTCGACCAGCAAGGGAACATAGACCTGGCTGAATGCAGACGGCGCCGTGCAAGATAGCGCAAAGACAGTCACCAACGCCCATGGCAGACGGTTCATCTTTCTCCCTCCATCCTCAAACGACTCTTCTGCCGCCCCTCTGCAGGGTCAGATGCCTACGATCCCATCTCAAACAACGGCGGCCGTCCTGGCGGGGGCTTGCCTTCAGGCACCCGCAGGACGACCGCCTACGCGTCGAAGATTGCACAACAACATTGTACCTTATGCGCGACGCTTCCTGCCAAGACCAAGTGCCGCACCCATGGCCAGCAGCACCAGGGTCACCGGCTCAGGCACTACCGACCACGCGTGCACGATGGTGGGCTTGTCCCAGGCACCTTCGTATGCGTAGACAACATTGGACGTTGAATCGTACGTCATACCGTACAGCACATTACTTTCCAGGAGCTTGTCCTGCACGTTCAGGGTTGCCACCGGCTGAGGATCGTACGTGTTCGTGGCATTAAGGATGTCGGCCGGGTCATAGAACCAGAAATTGGCGCCGCCGGCGCTGGCATCTTTGCCCGAGACAACAATCATGCCGTCAGCACTCGTTCCAACCCACGCGATGCCATTATAGGCATCGCCTGAGTCATAATCGTTCACTTTGTGTGAACTGACGTATGACACGAGCGTCGTCGCCGAAAAACCGTCGGTCGAAGGATCCAGCGCGACGATTTTGCTTCCATAGTAGGTTCTGACGGACAGTATCCTCTGGCCATTGGTGTGGGCAGCGGCCCAATCGTCAGGCAAAATGCCGAAGCCGGCGCCCCAGCTGCCAGATCCAGAACTCGTAGTCTGCAAGGGGTTGCTGCCGTCAAGATCGCAACTGTTGACAACCAGGGGTGCGCTGGCGACATCGTTGGCGTAGTAAAGCCTGCTGTCATCGGGGTTGTATACCACCGCGCGGCCGCCACCGCTGAAGCTGCCTAGTACGCTCGCCGTGTTCAGCTCGGCTCACGTCACTCGTGTTCACCAGTGCCGGTATGGTGACCTGCGCTACTCCTGTGGCGTTAGCCGGATAATCTACGAGGACGAGCGATCCAGCCCCGCCGTTCCCATCCGGACAGTACGTCAAATCACCGTTGTAGACACTGCTCATGCCGGTGTTGAAAGCGCCCAGATAATTGAGCGAGATGGCTGCCGAGGCTTGGCAGGCCATTCCCGCCAGCGCAAGCAGCATGCTTAAGACGACCAGTCTCCTCGTACTCATTACATCCTCCTTCCCAGGCGACCCTGCGCCTGTCTCCCCGATAACTGGTGTTGTCCCAAGGCAACACGCCCGTGTAGCGGCCATCCGCCAAGACGTGCCAGGGAACATCGCTATCAGCCATGCCGACATCTAACGTAAGACGGGCAAAAACATTATGAAATCAGGTGACTCGCGATCTGCCACGCATGGCGCGAATCCCCTGAATACGAAAAACACGTCACCAGCGCAATGTGTATCCGTTGCAAGTCCTGTGCCAGCGGGAAGTTTCCTTCAGAGAGTGCCCCGCCGGGACTGCCCTAAGTACAACATTGGAACAAGCTTGTGCTCTTTTGCATGTGCGGATCATGACATTCTGACTGATTACCGTAGGACATTTCATGTTGCGAAAAAACATCATCCGGCTTGCGGCGTTGCCTGAAGGTATCACGGGAATGCAGGAAGTCTGGTCCGACAGAACCTGGCGGCGCGGATGACTGGCGTCCTCAAACGCCAGCAGCGGCCGCCCAGGCAAGTACTCCCCTCGGACTACCTGCCTGGACGACCGCCTGCTTGTCAAAGACTTTGGTAAATCGCGTTAGGCCCGGCGACGCCTGACGCCTGGACCGAGTACCCCACCCATAGCAAGCAGCGCCAGCGTTATCGGCTCGGGCACGACGACTGACCAAGCGTGGACGACTGTCGGCTCCTGAAAAGAACCTTCGCAGGCATAAAGAACATTCCCCACCGGGTCATAGGTCATCCCGCTGAGATAAGTGCCTACGAGCAGCTCGTCCGCAATATTCAGCGTTGCATACGGCTGGGGGTCGTACAAATTCGCGGCATTGACAATGTCGTCGGCATTGTAAAACCAAAGGGTGGCGCCATCGTTGACATCTTTGCCGGAAACGACAATCGTCTGCTCGCCATTGGCATCAACCCAGGCGACGCCTTGGTAACTATTACCTGCGACATACCCGTCCATCATGTTGGTGCTCTTGTAGGATATTAGCTTGGTGGCGGCACTGAGATCATCGAAACTGATCGCCGACAATCTTGTGCCGTAATTGTCGTAATTAAGCATCAGCACGTCTCGGCCATCGGTATAACTGTCGGCCCAAGCCTGAGACGTCATGGCAAAACCGTTACCACCGGGAATCCAACTGGGCCCGCTTACGCTGGTGATTTCGTTGGTGCCATCCACGTTGATGCTGTAAATCTTGACCGCAACAGTGTTGGTGTAGCTCATAATAGAGCCTGTCATCCGAGGGATTGTAAACCAGACTGTGCGCATACTTTGAGGTCGAAATGGTGGCAAGGGCGCCGCCCATGTTCAAATCCGCCACGTCCGACGCATCGACAAGGGCGGGAATAGACATCTCCGATATAGTTCCACCAGAGGTCGTTGAGACAAACAGGGAACCGGCGCCACCGTTGCCATCGGGATAAAACGTTAGGCCTCCCTTGTAATAACCGTCCTCCGGCGCCTTAAAAGCCCCCAGATAATCCAGCGACATGGCTGCCGAAGCTTGGCAGGCAATCCCAGCCAAGGCAACCGCCATACTGAATAGAACTACTTTCCTCACACTCATCAGAGCCTCCTTTGCAGGCGATCTCTTTCGCCCGTCTCCCCAAAATGACTATGCTGCACGACAGGCCCGCTACAGCCAAGGCCCTGACCCCGAAGCGGCTTTCCAAACAGCGACCTGGATACGATACGCTGTCGGCGAAAAAGCTCTCGGGTAGTATCCCGTACGAAACAAGACAACGTCAAAGGTGCGAAACAAACCCAGGTGTACTGAATCACCTTGACAAGACAAGTGAAGCCTTATAGCAAGTTGCATGCCAGCAGAACCTTATCCTGGTTGCACCTTCACGTTGGATTGCTATAAGTACAAGCAGAATACAAGTTTGTCACATGGTTTTTTTGTTGGCTTGGGTATCAGGCGAATCGGTGCGAGATATCCATGATGTTGCCATAAAACAACATCCGCATGTATGGTGTTGCCTTTGGGGGCCTTTGAGGAGGCGTCAGAGGGATTATCCGGGACATCGTAGCACGTTGGGAGGGGATCCCCCAAACGATAGCGGCGGCCGTCCTGGCGGGGGCTTGCCTTCAGGCACCCGCAAGACGACCGCCTGTCTGTCAAAGATTGTCTTGGAGCGTCTTAAGCCCGGCGACGCCTGACGCCCAGGCCAAGTGCCCCACCCATTGCCAGCAGCACCAGCGTTACCGGCTCAGGGACGGCCACTGCCCATGCGTGTACGACTGTCGGCTGATCCCACTGGCCTTCGTACCCGTAGAGGACATTGTTTGCCGTGTCATAAGTCAGCCCGCTCAGGGTGTTGCCGACAAAGAGGTCGTCCTGCACGGCCAGCGTTGCATACGGCTGAACGTCGTACGGGATGGCGGCATTGGCGATGTCATCGGCATTGAAAAACCAAAGGGTGGCGCCATTATTGGAATCTGCGCCGGCAACGATAATCGTCAGCTCGCCGTTGGCCTCGACCGAGGCGACACTATCAATGCTAGCGATGCTGCCGTACCCGTTCATTTCGTGGCCGCTCTTATAGTATATCAGCTTGCTGACGGTGCTGGGGGCCTCGGGGTCGACCGACGATAACCTCGGGCCATACGTCGAGCTGCCAAGCAGCAGCATTTCCCGGCCATCGGCGTGAGCGTCGGCCCAAGCCTGGGGGAGTATAGAGGAACCGCAACCGGCGGCATTGTTCGCCGGTCCGGCCACGCTAGTGATCGCGCCGGTGCCATCCACATTGATGCTGGCAATCGTAATCTGCGAACTGTTTTTCTGACTAAAGTAGAGTTTGTTATCCGTGGGATTGTAAACCAGACTATTGGGTTGTTTGCCTGAGGCAATGGTGTTGATGGTGGCAGCGGTATTCAGTTGCGTGACATCCGAGGTCTTGACAGGGGCAGGGATACTTACTTCTGTCAGATCTGTGCTGCTGTCGGCCGAGACAAACAGCGAACCTGCGCCGCCGTTGCCTCCAGGATACAACGCCAGACCGCCGTTGTAGACGCTGTTCAGGCCAGTATTGAACGCCCCAAGATAGTTCAGCGAAATGGCTGCCGAAGCCTGGCATGCAATCCCGGCCAGCAGAACCATTGTACTTAAGACGACCAATCTCCTCGTACTCATTACAACCTCCTTTGCAGGCGACTCTTGCGCCTGTCTCCCCAATAGCCGGTGTTGCCCCAAAGCAACACACTCTTGCGGCGGCAGTCCTCCAAGACATGCCAGGAAACATCGCCATCAGCCGTGCCGATATCTAACTTGCGATGGGCACATACGTTACGAAGTTCCGTGACTCGCGACCACCGACGAACATCGCCGATTCCCTGGGTGCGAAACACGTGACAAACGCAATGTGGTTCTATTGCAAGTCCCGTACCAGCAAGAAGTTTCCTCCGGACAACGCCCCCAAGGGATCGTTCTAAGTACAACCTTAGAACAAGCTTGTGCCTTTTTTCTGCGCAGATCATGACATCCAGGCCGATTACCGCAGGGTGTTTGGAATGTTGCCGAAAAACATCAACCGGCTTGCGGTGTTGCCTGAGGGTATCACGGGAATGCAGGAAGCCTGGTCCGACAGAACCCGGCGGCGCGAATGACTGGCGTCCTCAAACGCCAGCGGCGGCCATCCAGGCAGGTATTCCCTTCCGGCTACCCGCCATAGACAACCGCCAGTCTGAAGCGTGCAAACATCAAATCTATCGGGAATGCATCAGGAACAAACCGACTGGTATGCCAGATCGCACCGCCCTCGGAGGGACATGCGCCCGAAATCAACATCCAGACCGATTGTGTTGCACGGGGTCAACACATTCGTGAGGATGATGATGGACGCATTCATTGTCTGCGACTGGCGTTCCCTGCTTCCTGGACCATCAATAAGTCTTTGCTGTTACAACACCTGCGCCTTCAGGTCCGGCCGAAGGGCCGCGAGTGGTTGCTGATGTACCCACATCGCCCGGCGAGTAACATACCGATTATCTCTCTCGATAAGCAAGAGCCGTACCACAGCAAAAGATCATGTGAACATTTCAGGGCGGAGGCGGCCAAGTATCACACCATAAAGGAGTTGCTGTCGATGATTTTCTTGATTCGGTGGGCAGCCATCTGACCGCTGAGGCCGCCGTCCACGCAACTGAGGATGTTCTCCCGCGATATTGGCATTGGCCCGCGGGGTTGTAGAATGGCCCCTTTGCTAGGCGATAGGCGAAGATCCGGGGTTCAGTCCAGCCGGCGAGTGCCGCCGGTCTTATGGAGCGCGGTCATGTCCATTCATCCGACAGCGATAGTCGACAGTAAGGCCGCAGTTGATCCCTCCGCTACGATCGGCCCGTATGCGATCATTGAAGGCGAGGTCAAGATCGGCGCCGGCGCGGTGATCTATCCGCAGGCGTACATCAGCGGCTGGGTCGAGATCGGCGCGGGCTGCCAGATCCATCCGGCGCAATCATCGGGCACCTGCCGCAGGATTACCATTTCGATGGATCGCGGACGTACTGCAGGATTGGCGAAGGTACCGTCGTTCGAGAGCATGCCAGCATCCACCGCGGCACTCAGCCGGAATCCTCCACGATCGTCGGCAAGAACTGTTTCATCATGGGGTATTCGCACATCGGCCATAACTGCGAGCTGGGTGATGATGTGAAACTTGCCAACATGACAGCCCTGGCGGGTCATGTGACGGTCGGGCAGGGCACGTTCGTCAGCAGCTATTGCCTCGTTCACCAGTTTGTGCGGATCGGCGAGTATGCGATGATTGCCGGCCGGTGCCGGCTGACCATGGATGCCCCGTCGTTCTTGACCTGCACGGGCGAGAGCCAGTGCATGTGCGTGAACGTGATCGGCCTGCGACGGGCCGGCTTCTGCCCGGAGGAGATCGCGGAGCTGCGCCGGGCGTATGGTCTTCTTTATCGTTCCGGAAAGGCGTTCCGGGCCGCGGTAGAGGATCTGGCAGCAACGGCCAGGACGCCGGCCGGCAAACGGCTCGTCGACTTCCTGTCAGCCAAGAGCAAGCGGGGGATCTGCGGCGGCCCGACTCGGGGGCGGGAAAACCAGGCCGACGAGACGCTTGAGAACCTGACAACCTAGGGCCCAAGAAGAATCATCAGGCATAGTATTCCATTTGCTGTATCGCAAACACTTCCGCTTGGCGTAACGGACCAAGGCGCATCGAAAGTGATACATTTCACGGATTGGCCATTGAAATAGCACTGATTCAGTGCTAGATAGTTAAACGAGAGCAAGACTTGTAGTGCAAGGAGAATCTATGCTGACCCTGACGCGCAAGACCGACTACGCCCTGATCGCCTTGAGTCATCTGGCGGCCGCCCGTGGTCGGGTTGTCTCTGCGCGTGAGATCGCTGAGCGGTACCGGGTGCCGCTGGCGCTGCTGATGAACCTGTTGAAGCTGTGTGCGGCCGCCGGGCTTGTCGAGAGTGTTCGGGGGGCACGGGGCGGCTATCGTCTGGGCCGGCCTGCTGAGAAGATCACCCTGGTTGAACTGGTCGAGGCGATCGAGGGGCCGTTGCGGCTGAGTCAGTGTCACGGAGCCCAGTCAGGCGACAAGCAGTCTGCTGGCGACAAGGAACCGAGTTCCTGCCAGGTCGGGGAGTGTTGCCCGATTCGTGTCGCGATCAACAACGTGCACATGCGTCTGCAGGGATTCCTCTCGGAGATGACGATAGCGGACGTGGCGCAGATGGCGGCCGAGGCCGGCGCGAAGGCGTTGGCCCCGCGAAGCGCCATGTCGGTGATGACCCTTACCGAGGAGTTGACGGATGAAACTTCCGATCTATCTGGACAATAACGCCACGACGCCCGTCGATCCGCAGGTGCTGGCGGCCATGATGCCGTTTCTGACTGACACGTTCGGGAATGCGGCCAGCCGGACGCACTCGTTCGGTCATGCCGCGGCGCATGCCGTCGATCGGGGCCGGGAGCAGGTGGCGGCGCTGATCGGCGCCGACGCCAAAGAGATCATCTGGACCAGCGGGGCCACCGAGAGCGATAACCTGGCGATCAAAGGCGCGGCGTTTGCGTACCGGGGCAAGGGCGATCATATCATCACCCAGGCGACCGAGCACAAGGCGGTGCTGGACACGTGTAAGTGGTTGGAACGCCAAGGCTTCCGCGTGACGTATCTGCCGGTCGACCGGACGGGGCTGATCGACCTGGCCCAGTTCGAGGCGGCGATCACCGACAAGACGATCCTGGCGACGATCATGCTGGCCAACAACGAGATCGGGACGATCCAGCCGATCGAGCAGATCGGCGCCATCTGCGCCAATCGCGGCATCCTGTTTCATTGTGATGCGACACAAGGGATCGGGAAGATTCCGGTCGACGTGCGGAAGCTTAATATTCATCTGCTGAGCATGTCGGGGCACAAGCTGTACGGTCCGAAGGGGGTGGGAGCCCTGTACGTGTCCAGCAAGGACCCTCGCGTCAAACTCGAACCGATCATTCATGGCGGCGGGCATGAGCGGGGCTTTCGCAGCGGGACGCTCAACGTGCCGGGGATCGTCGGGATCGGCAGGGCGGCGGAGATTTCGGGGCAGGAGATGGCGGCGGAGGCGGACCGGCTTATCGCCATGCGGGAGCAGTTCTGGACCGACGTGTCCAGCAGACTCGACGAGGTCTACCGCAACGGCCACCCGGTGCAGTGTCTGCCCAACACGATCAACGTGAGCTTCGCCTATGTTGAGGGCGAGAGCATCATGTTGAACATTCCGGAGATTGCGGTGTCCAGCGGTTCGGCGTGCACGAGCGCGACGCTGGAGCCGAGCTACGTGCTGACGGCGTGCGGTGTGACGGACGAGATCGCGCACGGTTCGCTTCGGTTCAGCATGGGGCGGTTCAACCATCCGGAGGAAATGAAGTATACGGCGGACAAGCTGGTCGAGACGATCAACCGGCTGCGGGATATGAGTCCGCTTTACGAAATGGCCAAAGAAGGCGTCGATCTCAGCAAGGTGCAGTGGAAGACGGATTGAGGACCCACCATGGAATACAGTAAGAAATTGATGGACCATTTCAATAATCCGCGGAACCTGGGCTCGCTGCCCAAGGACGATCCGGACGTCGGCACGGGCATCGTCGGTGCGCCGCAGTGCGGGGACGTGATGAAGCTGCAGATCAAGGTGGACGATCTGGGTAAGATCGTTGACGCCAAGTTCAAGACGTTCGGCTGCGGCAGTGCGATCGCTTCGAGCTCACTGGCGACCGAATGGATCAAGGGGCGCAGCGTGGACGAGGCCCTGGATGTCAAGAACACCCAGATCGCCAAGGAACTGTCCCTGCCGCCGGTGAAGATCCATTGCAGCGTGCTGGCGGAAGATGCTGTCCGCGCGGCGATCATGGATTATAAACGCAAGAAGGAACAGAACGGCAACGGGCAGGTGCCGGCTGGAGAGGCTTCGCAGGCCGGTTCGTCCGCGGTGCCGGCAACGAACAACGAGTGATCTGCAAGAGGTGAAGCAAGCATGGCAATCGAAGTAACGGAAAAGGCCGCCGAAGAGATCAAGTCGATCCTGGCCAAACAGAACCAGGACCTGGAGAAGGTATATCTGCGCGTGGCGGTCAAGGGCGGCGGCTGCAGCGGCTTTCAGTATGCGATGGACCTGACCGACACCAAGGGCGAATTTGACGAGGAGTCCGTCAGCCGGGGCGTGCGGATCATCAGCGATCCCAAGAGCATGCTGTTTCTGGACGGCACGACGATCGACTTCAAGGACGAGCTGATGGGGCGGAGCTTCGTGTTCAACAACCCCAATGCAACGCGGTCCTGCGGCTGCGGCAGCAGTTTCTCGGTCTAGAATCTACCGGCGAAAGACATTCGGCGGCGTGCAGTCTTCGGCAAGACGGGCACGCCGATTGTCGCTACAGGGGCGGCTTACGTCTTCAGCGAAGAGAGGTCCGACTATGGAAGATCAGCATGGCCACGAGCAGCGTTCGATGCCGCTGCGGTGTCAGCATTGCCAGTCGGAGATGACCTGGCCGGTGGTGTGCGAGGCGTGCCACACGCTGTATCCGCCGCGGGAACAGGTTGATTACTTTGATCTGCTGGGGTTGCAGCGGCGATACGATCTGGACCCTGAGAAGCTGCGCCGAAACTTTCTGGCGTTGAATCGCCGGATTCACCCGGATTTCTTCAGCACGGAAGAAGAGGACGTGCGGGATGCCTCGATGCGCATTGCCGCCCAGATCAACAGTGCGTATGAGACCCTTCGCGACCCTGTCCAGCGGGCAGAGTATATGCTGCACATCTGCGGTGGGCCGTCGCCGGATGAAGACAAGTCCGTGCCGACTGGGCTGCTCAATACGGTGATGATGTTGCGTGACGAGATCGACGAGGCACGACAAGCCAATGACGAGCCGGCGCTGAAGACCTTACGCGGGCGTATCGAAGCGGGTTCCAGCGAAACGTTGGCGGCCATAGCGGATCTGGCGGCGAAGGTGTGCGAGTCGGAAGGCGATGTGGAACGGCTGGAGCTGCGCAAGCAGCTCAACGCCAATCACTACTGGACGGGGCTGCTGCGCCAGGTGAAGATCTGAAAAGCGTTCTGTTTACGCGATGAAACGGTGACCGTGATATGAATTGGGCCGGGCATCTGACGAGATGCCCGGCCCGTTTTGGTGCTTCTGCCGCGCGGTACCGCGGGCAGGTCTAGTCGTGATAGATCACGAACAGGGCGGGGCGCTGCCCCGGATCAAAGGTGGGCGTGTCAGACTTCGCTGAAGATGTAGCCGTGATTGCCTTGCGCTACCGCCCAGCCGTAGTTGGGCTGCGTGCCGTCGACGAACGCCTGCACGTCACTGGTGACGTCCTTGACGGCGTAGGCGACCCCTGCCGGGCAGGATTCGAAGTTGACCAGCGTTCCATAATCAGCGGAGCTGAAGACCGAATCGGAGTTCGGACCCCAGGTCAGAGCCGGGCTGGTCGGATGGTCGGGGCCAGCCGCACAAGCGGTCGCCTCGGTCCAGTCGTGTGTGATGATCGGCGCGAGCGTCACGCCCGAGTTGCCATACTGGGCATAGAGACGCAACTGGGCCTTTACGATCGTTGCGCCTGCCGGAATGCTAGACAGGTCGAACTTGTAGAGAAACTTGCTGAAACTGGAAGGCGACTCCGTGGGATCGTTGCCGTAGATAACGTATTTGGCCGATGGATTATAGGCCATGGCCGTATCGTCCACGGTAACCTGCACGACGTTGGCATCGTTCACACCCGAGAAGGACGAGTCAAGCGCTCCACCCGTCGTGATGGTTGCGCCTTCTTTGAAGACCTTGATCACGTCGAACGATGCGGCAATCGTATGATCGGCTGCTACATTGTCGAAGGTGTAGGTGCTGACGGCACCAACCGACGAGCCGTCCACCGTGACATCGGCGATTGTGTTGCCGGTATCGGGCGTGATGGTGAAGGTCTGTGAATCGCCTGCTGTCACCTGAACTGCGCCGGTTGGGCTGATCGTTCCGCCCGTGCCTGCCGAAGCAGTGATCGTATAAACCTGGTTGAATGTGGCAGCGATCGTGTGATCAGCCGTTACGTTGTCAAAGGTGTACGTGCTGACCGCTCCGACCGACGACCCATCCACTGTCACGTCGGCGATGGTGTAGCCGGTGTCTGCGGTGATGGTGAAGGTCTGCGAGTCGCCGTAACCGACCTGAACCTGGCCGTTCGGGCTGATCGTTCCGCCTGTGTCTGCCGAGGCGGTAATGGTGTGGCTGGCCACGTAACTTACGAACAAGGCGGGTCGCTGGCCCGGGTCAAAGGTGGGCGTGTCGGCTTCGCTGAAGATATAGCCGTGATTGCCTTGCGCTACCGCCCAGCCATAGTTGGGCTGCGTGCCGTCGACGAACGCCTGCACGTCAGTGGTGACGTCCTTGACGGCATAGGCAATCCCTGCCGGGCAGGACTCGAAGTTGACCAGCGTTCCATAATCAGCGGAGCTGAAGACCGAGTCGGAGTTCGGGCCCCAGGTCAGATCCGGGCTGGTCGGATGGTCGGGGCCGGCCGCGCAGGCGGTCGCCTCGGTCCAGTCGTGTGTGATGATCGGCGCGAGCGTCACGCCCGAGTTGCCGTACTGGGCATAGAGACGCAACTGGGCCTTTACGATCGTTGCGCCTGCCGGAATGCTGGACAGGTCGAACTTGTAGAGGAAGTTGCTGAAACTCGACGGTGACTCCGTGGCATCGTTGCCGTAGATGTTGTACTTGGCCGACGGATTATAGACCATGGCCGTATCGTCCACGGTAACCTGCACGACGTTGGCATCGTTCACACCCGAGAAGGACGAGTCGAGGGTGCCGCCCATGGTGATCGTCGAGCCTTCCTTCAGGACCGCGATTGTGGTCGTCGGTACGCTGAACGTCGCGGTAATCGTGTGGTTGGCGGTAACGTTGTCGAAGGTGTATGTGCTGACGGCACCGACCGACGAGCCGTCTACCGTGACATCGGCAATCGTGATGCCGCCGCCTGGCGTGATGGTGAACGTCTGCGAGCTGCCGGCGGTTACATCGACTGCTCCGTCCGGGCTGATGATTCCGCCCGAGCCTGCCGAGGCCGTAATGGTATAGACCTGGCCGAAGGTGGCGTTGATGGTGTGGCTGGCCGTCACGTTATCGAAGGTGTAGGTGCTGACGGCGCCGACCGACGTTCCATCCACGGTAATGTCAGTGATTGAATAGCCGGTGTCAGCCGCAATGCTGAAGGTCTGCGAACTGCCCGCAGGCTACCTGCACCGCGCCGCTTGGGGTGATTGTCCCACCCGCGCTCGCTGAGGCTGTAATGGTATACATCTGCCCGAATGTGGCGGCGATCGTGTGATCGGCTGTCACATTGCTAAAGGTGTAGGTGCTGACAGCGCCGACCGAAGTGCCGTCCACGGTGACGTCGGCGATGGTATAGCCGGCCTCTGCCGTGATGGTGAAGGTCTGCGAGTTGCCCGAAGTTACCTGCACCGCGCCAGTCGGGGTGATTGTCCCACCGGTCCCTGCCGAGGCGGTGATCGTGAAGACCTGGTTGAATGCAGCAGCGATTGTGTGGTCGGCTGTCACATTGCTAAAGGTGTAGGTGCCGACGGCGCCGACGGACGTGCCGTCCACGGTGACGTCAGTGATCGCATAGCCGGCCTCTGCTGTGATGGTGAAGGTC
This sequence comes from uncultured Planctomycetota bacterium, assembly GCA_963787325.1. GTDB lineage: Bacteria > Planctomycetota > Phycisphaerae > UBA1845 > JANYLN01 > CAWBCK01. The sequence goes on along the minus strand of CAWBCK010000005.1, from coordinate 540,234 downwards.
TGCGAGTCTAGCCGAAGCCACCTGCACTGCGCCGGCCGGAGTGATCGTTCCACCGGTGGCTGCCGAGGCGGTGATGGTGAAGACCTGGTTAAATGCAGCGGCGATCGTGTGGTCGGCCGTTACATTGTCAAACGTGTAGGTGCTGACGGCGCCGACCGACGTACCGTCCACGGTGACGTCGGCGATGGTGTAGCCGGTGTCTGCCGTAACGGTGAAGGTCTGCGAGTTACCCGAGGTCACCTGCACTGTGCCGGTCGGAGTGATGGCTCCACCGGTGGCCGCCGAGGCGGTGATCGTATAGACCTGGTTGAACGTAGTGGCGATCGTGTGGTTGGTTGTCACATTGCTAAAGGTGTAGGTGCTGACGGCGCCGACCGACGTACCGTCCACGGTGACGTCGGCGATGGTATAGCCGGTGTCTGCTGTGATGGTGAAGGTCTGCGAATCGCCGGATGCTACCGTGACTGCGCCGGTCGGGCTGATCGTTCCACCGGTGCCTGCCGAGGCATTGATCGTACAGCCGACTACGTAGCTGACAAACAACGCAGGGCGCTGCCCCGGATCGTAAGTGGGCGCGTCGGCTTCGCTGAAGATAAAGGCGTGACCACCCTGCGATACGGCCCAGCCGTAGTTGGGTTGGGTGCCGCTGACGAAGGCCTGCACATCACTGGTAACATCCTTGACGGAGTACGCCGCGCCAGCGGGAGCAGATTCGAAGCTAGCCAGCGTGCCAAAATCGGCCGTGCTGAAGATGGAGTCGGAGTTCGGGCCCCACGTTCGATTCGGACTGGTTGGATGGTCCGGCCCAGCCGTGCACGCGGTCGCTTCCGTCCAGTTGTGCGTCACGATCGGAGCGAGCGTCGCCGTCCCGTTGCCGTAGGTCTCATAGAGACGCAACTGGGCCTTCACAATGTTCGCATCTGCCGGAATGCTCGAGAGGTCGAACTTATAAAGGTAATACAGGTAACTTGTGGGCGACTCGATGGCATCGGTTCCATAGAGGTAGTAATAACAGTTCGAGTTGCCCGTCAAGGCCGTGTCGTCAACCGTGACCTGGACGACATTCGCATCGGTAACGCCGCCGAAAGTCAAATCCAACGCGCCGCCTAGCGTAACCGTTGAGCCTTCCTTATAGACCTTGAGGACGGTGTTCAACGAGTTGAACAGGGCTGAAATGGTATGGTTGGCGCTTACGTTATCGAACGTGTACGTATTGACGGCGCCGACCGATACCCCGTCAACCAGCACGTTGGCAATCACGTAGCCGGTATTCGCTGAGATCGTAAACGTCTGCGATCCGCCGGGAACGACCAGCGTCTGGCCGCTCGGGCTGATCGTCCCGCCGGTACCCGGCGAGGCTGTGATGGCATAGGAGGCAATAAACGTGGCGGCGATCGTGTGGTTGGCGGTCACATTGCTGAAGGTATACGTGCTGACCGGACCGACCGATGTGCCGTCCACGGTCACGTCGGCGATCGAATAGTTCGTGTCGGGGGTGATGGTATACGTCTGTGAGTAGCCCTGTGTCACCACCGTCGATCCGCTCGGACTGACGGTGCCGCCGGTATTGCCCGAGGCCGTGATGACGTACGTGGGAAGCTGGTCACCCGAGACAACCACATAAATCGAATGGATGAACGAACCATCCGACGGGTGATCATTGTACGAAACGCCGCTCAGGAACTGATTGAAGTTGATCCCAGTCTGGGCAACGTCGATCTGCAGGCAATCGATCATGCCGGGTACCAACTGCTGTGCTGTGGTGATCGCCCCGGTTGTTGGGTCGATAGCATAGCGACTACCGGGGTTCTTACGCAGCGACCAGGTCGGCGAAGTCGCGCCCGTGTTGCCTGGCAGCCATGTTGGCTGGACGACCGACGTTCCGATGGGCGAGTCGACATCGAGGCGAATCTCATCGACCGGGATGGTGATCTGTGCGCCGTCAGGTACGCCATAGGGGGCGAGGAACGGCCCCGCCGGATGAGCAATGGTCGGATCAGGACCCGGTCCCGGGAAACTCCAGTCCAGGGCCGGTTGGGCGAGCAGAGCTGTGCTACCGCTTACAGTAGTGATGCCCATGTCCCCGGTTTTATTGCTGGCCTGCGTCACCACGTAGCGGGTCGGCAGGAAATTGAAGAAGGTGGCGTCCACCACGTCGAGTGTGGCCATCGTGCCGTCCGCGCCAGCAAGGCTCCTGTTTATGATGCCCGTAACCATGCTGGGGTCGTATACGTCGGCGAAGAGCTGGCAGTTGGTCACGGTGCACGCGTTATGCGGACAGTTTCCGCTGCTATCGCCAGGCTCTGCAAAGTGGATCGAGTTCGAGTTCTGCCAGTTGGGGCCCTTCTGGACGATGGTGTTGGTGATGGTGTCAATGCCGCCCTCGGGCAGATCGATGGGCAGCGAACCGTGCCCCAGTTCGCCGTCGTAGAGCCGGCAACTGTCGATAGTCGTTCTGTCGCAGCGGGACTTGAGCAGATGGCCGACACACGATTGGTCGCTCAGCACATTGTGGAAGTACGCGAAATCGCCATAGACATAAATGTTATGGGTATATCCGATCTGGCCGACTCCGCAGTGGGAGATCCGGGTGTTGGTAATGAACCATTTGCAGCCTTTAGCACCTCGGGCGATGCCGTCCTGGCAATCGTGGATGTAGACGTTGTCGACAAACGCGTTGCCCGTATGTCTGCCGGTTTCCTTCGCGATCGCCGTAAGATTATCACTTTGTGAGCCGGTCCTGCCGGTTGATACATAGGCGATCTCCACGTTCTTGATCCACACGTCATAGGAGTAGCCCATGAAGAAGCCTTTTGCGTAATAAAGGCGGTTGCCCCAGAACAGCGGGAACTGCTCTCCCGGAGCCCCCTGGATCGTCAGCGGCACGGGCCAGACGCCGTTGACATTGTAATATTGCCCGTCGTTCTCGTAATAGTTCGGATCGGACGAGGGGTGGATGTTGAACGTCAGGCCGGCGAGCGGCCGGCCCCAGCCCTGGGCTTTGCAGTAAGCGATCGCGTCATCCAGGTGCGGGTACGTCTGCCCTGGCCCGACTTCCAGCGTCGGTCCCACGCACTTGGCCACGGGAATACGGAACGAATTCGTACAGGTATTGATGCCGTCGGTGCAGGTGACCGCCAGGACATCGCTGTAGTCCACGCCATTGATGGTCGGGTTGTATGACAGCGGCCCGATGATCGTGATCGTGCCGGTGGCCGAGTCGATCGCATAGCGATAGCCGACGCCGTCACCGGTGAAAGACCAGATCGGAGTACCCATGCCCGAAACGGTCGGCGTTCCCAGCGTGCCGCTGTTGGTGTAATTGTCCAGATTGGTCGGGACAGCCAGCGACATGTTGGCAGCCGGCAGGGTCGTGCCCTGCACCACGTGCACCGTGAACGTCTGGCTATATGTATTCAAGCCATCCTGGACCTGAATGGTAAGACTTCGGTCGCCCAGCGCCGGTGTCTTGGCAAGGGAAACGACACCTGTGCTCGAATCGAGGATCGTAAACGTGCCGCCGTCGCTGCCGTCAGCCGGGATGCTCCACACGTAACCGGGCTCCCAGACAATGGTCGAAGCGGTGCCGACCACGACACCGCTGATCTGGCTGGTGCTCACGACGTTCTGTGTAAAGTCGATATTGGTAATCAGCTGGGCAGGAAGCACGTGGATTGTGAAGTTGAACGGTCCGAGATTGCTGCCGTTCTGAGTCAGGGCGAGGGTGATGGGATAATTACCCGCCGGGGGAGGGCCGCTGGGCATACTCAGCAAATTATAGCCTGTGGGAATACTGAAATAGCCGGAGGCATCCGTAAGGGTCCACGTTGTGCCGGTGTTGGTGTTGGCAAAGCCGTCCGCGTAGATACCCATTTCGCAGAACCAATTGCTGCCGCCATAATTGTCGAGGATCGTATCCGTCTTTAGGGTGACTATGCCTGTGTTGACGACGGAGACGACCACCGCCTTGGTTGCAGTGGCGCTGGCAGCGTCTGTTACGCGGACGGTGATCGGGTAATTGCCAACGGTGAGTGCCTTGCTCGGACTTACCGCGCCTGTGACACTGTTGATAGCGAACGAGCCGTCGGGGTTGCTCTGGAAGTCCCACACATACGAACCCGCTCCGCCATTGGCCACCGGGTTGTAGCAGGGATACGTGCTGCTGTTGTAGGTGTTGACCTGGCGTACCGAGTCGCCGACGATACTGAGCACATCCGCTGTTGCTACGGACGACATCATAAGCACAAGTACAGGCACGGCGATTATTCCGACCCGCCGCGATCTACCTGGCGGTCTCGTGCGTCCTGCACTTACGACGTTACGTGTCAACTGATTTGCTCGGTTCACGTTCGTTCCTCCTTACTTTCCCGCGACATGCATTCGCCACCAGATGCCGCCCCAACGGGCGAGCCCTTCAACCAGTGTCGATATTTCGGCCCAAACGGCAGATCTGCCATGCAGCTCGGGCAGGCCGCACTGCGAATCTGCTGTATGACAAGACAGCATGGTCGTGCGCATGCAGCGGCCACAGCCTGGCGGATACGCAACGGTCTCGAACCCGTCCGCCCGGGCCCATCGCTAACGAAGCGCTACCGGCTTGTGCCGGACGGCGCATTCGTGCGGATGATCCAGGAGCTCAGAAGTATGGACGCAACAGAATACGACATCCGCGACAACATCAGGAACACCGAAGGTCTACATAGATGTACGGCTGAGAGGAGCTACGTCAACCTGAAGCAAACATGCATAAGTCGGTTGCGACAGGTGGGCGTCATCACTGAGGTCGAAACACCGTTGGTATTATCATGTCGTCCAGAACGATCGTCAAGGCAAATACCAAAGAAACATAACAGTCTCTTACTGAAAGATGTCATTTCTGGAGCGTAGTATATACGACTCGCGTTTCGCCAGGGCCTCGTTCGTCGCGTTGTATATACAACGCTCGTCTGGTCGCTGCTTCTGTTGGTCCGGCCAGCCGAGCTCGCCCTGCAGATTGGCGCGCATGGTTGTGCTTGGGGTGATCGCGAACACTGGCCATCGTCGCGAAGAAGAGGGCCTTCGATCTGCCGGCGGACTCTCGTCCGATGGGAGGGAAAAGAAGCAAGCCATCGCACACTTCTTCCGTCGTCGCCGATGCCCGATGGTGTTCGCGCCGAAACGGATAATGTGCGGGGCATGTGTTGCTGTATCCAGATCCAGCTGCGCTCGGCGCGAGGCGCCGCATTCCGGCAACGGACCGTGAGTCGGGCATAGATGTCCCCCTGGTGTGGGGATAAAATCGGCAGGCCAAGGAAGCCGATCCGCTGAATCGCCGATCCCGGCCGACGGAATCGTTGGCGGTTCTCCCGAGGTCAAGGGAGTATCGGAGGTCGCCGACAGAATACCTGTGATCCCTGGTCAGGTAAGCGTATCGGAGGTATTCTGTCGAATGTACGTGCATCGATGGGCGGGTTCTTTTTCAATTGCGAGCCACAAAGGAATTCATTGCAGATGTCGGCTGGACAGACGGACGTGATTGTCGGGATTGACCTGGGTACGACCAACTCGTTGGTGGCTTGTGCCGACGAGCGCGGGCCGCAGATCATCTATAGTGGCCGTGACGGGTCGCGCGATAACGGTATGGTCCCTTCGGTCGTGGCGATCGACCCACAGGGCGGCAGCGTCGACGTCGGTCGATCTGCGAGGCTGCATGCTATCGAACGGCCGGAGATTACAGTCTATTCGATCAAGCGTCTTATGGGACGTGGGTACGAGGACGTGCAGGCGGAGACGCAACGGCTGCCGTATCCCGTTGTCCGTCGGCCCAGTGATGGGGGACGCGATATCGCGGCGGTTCAGATCGGTGATCGCGCCTATACGCCTCCGGAGATCTCCGCCTTCGTACTGCGCGATCTGAAGGCCCGTGCAGAGGCGCATTTCGGCATGCCCGTGCGCCGGGCGATCATTACCGTGCCGGCCTACTTCGACGATGCCCAGCGGCAGGCCACGCGCGACGCCGGCCGAATTGCCGGCCTCGATGTCGTTCGCATCATTAATGAACCGACGGCGGCAGCGCTTGCCTACGGCCTGGATCGCAACGAAGACTCGACGATTGCCGTGTATGATCTGGGCGGCGGGACCTTCGACATTTCCATTCTGCGGCTGTCCGGGGGTACGTTCGAGGTGCTCAGCACGCACGGCGACACGCATCTGGGTGGCGATGATTTCGACTGGGAGATCATCCATCTCGTCCAGCAGGAGGTCCGCAGGCGCTACGGCGAGCATCTGCAATTCCCGCCGAGCACGCTGCAGGGGCTGCGGAACCTGGCGGAAGCAGTGAAGATCAAATTGACAAGCGATGAGCAGGTACCTTTTGAGATCGACCTTGGCGAGGGGCGCAGCTTCGCGCTGGAGCTGACACGCAGCGAACTTGAGAAGATGATCGATCCATACGTCCAGCGGACGCTCGATTCGTGCGGCCAGGCCCTGCGCGATGCGAAGCTCGAGCCGGGCCAGATCGACCAGGTCGTGGTCGTTGGTGGTTCGACACGAATTCCCTACGTGCGGCAGCGGCTGGGCGAGGTCTTCGGCAAGGAGCCGTATTCGGCACTGAATCCTGACGAGGTGGTCGCGCTCGGGGCGGCTGTACAGGCATCGGTTATCGCCGGGATCAAGCGTGAGGTGCTGCTGCTGGATGTGGTGCCGCTGAGCCTGGGCATTGAGACGCTCGGCGGGGCGGTTGCCAAGCTGATCCTGCGGAACACCCGCGTACCGTGCCAGGCGACGGAGATGTTCACCACCTTCATCGATGGCCAGACGAGCATCAAGCTGACTGTGTTGCAAGGCGAACGGGAACTGGCCAAAGATTGCCGCACGCTGGGCGAGTTTGAGCTGCGGGGGATTCCGCCGATGCCGGCCGGCACCCGAAGGTGCAGGTGACCTTTCTGATCGACCAGAACGGTATCCTGCACGTCTCGGCCAAGGAGCAGCGCAGCGGCAAGGAGGCTGCCATCCAGGTGATCCCAGCCCACGGCCTGACCCGCGACGAGGTCCGCCAGATGGAGAAGGACGCTTATGCCCACGCCTTGGAAGACTTCAAGGTTCACCGGCTGATCGACGTTCGTAACCAGGTCACGTTCGACACGACCAAGACCGAACAGACCCTCAGCAAGGTTGGCGCGATGCTCGATGCCGCTATCCGTAACCAGATCACCGATGCGATGGCCAGCCTCCGTGAGCTGGCCAAGACCACCGAAGATGCCGAAGCGCTGTACCAGGCCCTTCAGGAATTTGACCGCAAGACCATTCCCCTGGCGGAACACGCCGTAGCCGAGGCCCTCAAGGAAGCCCAGCAGGATTCTGACGGCTGAGCGGCCATCCGTATCTTGCGGCAGTTACCTCGTTGGCATTTTCCTGTTAGACTGACATACAGAAAGTGTTCCCCGCGGACTGCAAGCGAGGTGCCCTGGCGTGCCGATCGACGACAGCGAACTGGACAACCTGGCAGGCGCCCGGCTGCATATGCCGGTTGCGCCGGTGTGCCCGCAGTGCAGCTATAACCTTACCGGGCTGATCGATCCTCAGTGTCCGGAGTGCGGCCATCGATTCAACTGGGTGGCTGTGCGGCGCAAGGCCCGCGTCGAGTGGCTCGAAGCGCTGGGTCTCAAGACGTTTCCGGACGACGTCGAGTTCGGCTGGAAGATCACCTGGATCGGGTGGGCGACATGGCTGCTCGTCGTTGGGTCGCTGGTTCTGATCCCTCGCTTGTCCTTACCCTCGTTCCTTTCGTACAGCCTGTACGTGCTGTTCATCGTACTGCATCTGGTCGAGTTGCTGATGGCGTTCTGCGGGGTGTTTCTCTGCGGGCACATCGTCAAGTTTCGCCGCCTCTCTCCCGAGGCCAGGGAGGCCCTGCGGATCGAAGTGCCGGTGACCCGGGCATGGATCGGACTGGTCGCCTCGACGGTGCTGCTGCTGATCAGCCTGCCGATGTGTCTGGAGATCGTCGCTGGTTAGCGGAACTTGCCCTTGAACTTTTCGACCGGATACTTGCGGCGGTTGGCCTCCATCTTGCGGCGCGTCGCCTCGGTGATGTCGATGCCGCAGCGGTTGGCGAACGACAGCGCGAAGGACACGACGTCCACCAGTTCGTCCGCGATTTCGCTGGCCTCTTCCGGATACTTCAGCACGTCGGCGGCCTCCTGGCTGGTCAGCCACTGGAAGTGCTCCATCAGCTCGGCTGCCTCGATGGCGATCGACATCGCCAGGTTCTTCGGGTCGTGGAACTGCTCCCAGTCTCGCTCGGCCACAAACTGGGCCATCTCCTGGCGAAGCTGCCAGACGGTCGTGTCATGGTCATTGTGCATCGGGTATCTCCCGCGGTCTTGCCGACTGCCGCGGGTGGCAATATAACAGCTGCTGGAGGCACAGTCATGGGTGAACTGGTCCGTTTCGGCGTTTCCATGGAGTCCGACCTGCTCGAGCAGTTCGACGAGCTGATCGAAAACCGCAGCTATGCCAACCGCAGCGAGGCCCTGCGCGACCTCGTTCGCGCGGCCATCGTCGAACAGCAGTGGCAGCACGGCAGCGCGCGCACCGTCGGGGTGGTCTGCCTGGTGTACGATCACGAGACGGGCGACGTCGGCCACAAACTCACCCACATACAGCACGAGTCGCAGGTGCAAGTCGTCTCCAGCATGCACGTTCATCTCGACCAGCACAATTGTCTCGAAACGATCGTGCTGAAGGGCAAGGCGGTTGAGATCCGTCGTGTCGCCGACAGCCTGATCAGCCTGCGCGGCGTGAAGTTCGGCAAACTGGTGACTGGCACTACCGGCCAGGGGCTGTAAAGACAACAGGCAGGTTCAGTCGATGTTTCCGTTCGTAGGCCCGCAGTCGGAACGGTCCTTTTCGGGTTTGAGTCTCGCGGACGTTGTTTATGATGCATTGTCGCCCCAACAGAAAGAAGAAGTTGCCGGGCTGCGGCCCGATCCCGCTGCTGCTGGTCCCCCTCCTGCTCCTGCTGCCGCTGACGTGCGGTTGTCTGACGACCCTGGTTATTACGGCTGCCAGCCAGTCCGGGGGTGATAACGAGCACGTTGAGCAGATCAAGGAAACTGCCCGCGACGTGGCTGATCAGGCTCGTGATGTCGCCGATGACCTCGCGCTGTCGGTCCACGACACGATCGAGTCGATTAACGACTGAACGTCTGTCCCCTTACCTGGTTGTTACGGCACGATCAGTTTTTCCTCTATGCTTACCCAGTTCGGCAGATTGTGGGTGTTGGTGCCGGACGGGAACCAGTAGATTGGCTGGCGGCTCTCCTCGTCCGGCAGGCAGGCGACGTGTCCATCGAACAGCAACGCGTTGATGCCGCCGGGATGCCGGTAGCTCAGGTCCACCAATTCCTCCGTGCGATAAGCCTGAAGAACATTGGTCGGCCGATTGCGCCATGCGCCGTAGTCGCTGTAGCCGTTCATGACATCGTCATACTTCATCTGTGGCCGGCGGATTCGCGTGCCGTCCGCCAGGTAGATTTTGGTCCACGGGGAGCCGACGTGGTCGACTCGCGGCTGGTAAGATTCCAGGTAGCACGACTGGGGCTTGTTGTAGCCAAATGCCGGATAGCTGTCCCCGCCGGGAATGGTCGCCAGGAAGTACACGCACGTCAGGTAGCTGGGGGCTTCCTGATAATCGCCCGTGAAGTCGCTGTATACGTCCATCCGGGGCATGGCCGGGCATTGGAAGACGAACTTTCGGGTTTCCGGCTGGCGTTCCTTGATAAGCATGCTTCGCCGGCTCATTTGCCTCATGAGCGGAGTCGCCCAGTCGTAGACCTGTGTGGTGGGGCGGTCCTCTTTCCTTTCGTTGGGTACCATGTACTTTGTCTTGTATCCGTCGGGCACGCCCGGTGTCTGCGCGTTGGCGTAGGCTCCCCAGCCCGAGGTGTTTGGCGAGCCGGGAATCCATTCTGCGTACTCCAGCGCGTAGGTCATCATCGCGACCCCCAGTCTGCTGCAACCGCGTGCCACAGACGGTCTGCTGGCTCAAGGCCCGGGCCTTGCCGAGCGCCGGCAGGAGCATGGAAACCAGCAGGGCGATGATTGCGATGACTACGAGCAGTTCGATCAGCGTGAACCCACGGTGATGAGAACCGTACTGCATAACTGCGTCTCCCAGGGGTCGGCTTATTACGACCGCAAGCAACGGCGACAGACAGCTTGAGTCCGGCGTGCAACAGGAATCTGTATCAAGACCAGGCACGATACAAATAAGCAGAAAGACAAGGCCGGATGTGACGTAGCCCGACTTTCAAGGATCTATTATATCGCCTTGCGGTTGGCTGGCAAGGTGGAGACATCATGCTGTGCCACGTGTGCGGCGGAAGGTCAGTGGCCTTGACCGTCACTCGATGTCATATTCTTTCAGTTTGCGGTAGAGGGTTCGTGCGCCGATGCCCAGAAGCTTGGCCGCCTTTTCGCGGTTGCCGTCGGTCAGTTTGAGCGTCTGCTGGATCGCGACCTTTTCCAGTTCGTCCAGTGTGTGTCCCGCCAGGAAACCTGAACTGACCGGGATTATCTCCGTGCTTTGGCGATATTCCTCGGGGATATCGCTTGCTTCGAGGATCGGTCCCGGGGCCAGGACCACCATCTGCGTGATCACCTGCTTGAGCTGGCGGACGTTGCCCTCCCATCGCTGATTGACCAGCAGCCGGATCGCCTCCGGCGTGGTGCCCTCGATGTGCCGGCCGTGTTCCTCGTTGGACAGGTCGATGAAGTGCTGGATCAACAGCGGGATGTCCTCGCGCCGTTCGCGCAGGGCCGGGATGCGGATCGATACCTGGTTGAGCCGATAGTAGAGGTCTTCGCGGAACTTGCCGTCCTTGATCAGCTCGCCGCAGGTCGCGGTGCGTGGCCGCGATCACCCGGACGTCGGTATGTCGCGTCTCGTTTGACCCGACGGGCAGCACCTCGCCGTTTTCCAGGACGCGCAGCAGTTTCGCCTGCATCGTCAGCGGCATGTCGCCGACCTCATCCAGGAAGACCGTGCCGCCGTCAGCGGCCTCGAGCAGTCCCTTGCGGTCGCTGATCGCGCCGGTGAACGAGCCGCGTACGTGGCCGAACAGGCTCGCTTTCCAGCAGGTTTTCGTTCAGCCCCGCGCAGTTGATGATCTTGTAGGGTTTGTTGCTTCGGCTGCCGTAGGCGTGGATGGCCCGGGCGATGAGTTCCTTGCCCGTGCCTGTTTCGCCGAGGATCAGGGCGGTGATCTTCGTCGGGGCGATCTGCCGAACGATCCGCAGGACCCGGTGCATTACCGGCGAGCCGGCGACAATGCCGTCCAGCTGCACCGCCTCCTTGAGCCGGTCGCTGAGCCTGCGGGCTTCCCGGCTGGCCATCGCCTTGGCAGCTGCCCGGTCGACGGCTTCACGGACGTCTTCCAGATCCACCGGCTTGGTCAGATAGTCGAATGCCCGGGCCTGATCGTCGCCGCCGAGGGCTTCGCGGGCCAGGCGCTCACTGCCATAGGCGGTGATCAGGATCACCTCGGTGGTATCGGACACTCGTTTCGCCTCGCGCAGCACGTCGAGTCCCGTCGGGCCCTCGTCGCCCGCCAGCCGGTAATCCGTCACGATGACATCGGGCGGCCGCTTGCGGATCGATTCGATTGCATCTTGTGCACTGTTGACCACATGGCAGGCATGTCCGGCGCGGCGCAGGCCCTCAGCGATCGCCTCGCCGTGAGGCTCCTCATCCTCAACGACCAGGACGAATGCGGTCTGATGTTTGACTGGTGCGTCAGTAGTCATAGGCGTCACTTATCTTCGGACGAAGGCAATTCTATACTGAAATCGCTTCCTTTTCCCACTTCACTGCGGACAGTCAGCCGTCCCCCGTGGGCCTCAATGATCTTGCGGGAGATCGCCAGCCCCAGCCCCGTTCCGCCTTTCTTGGTTGAATAGTATGCGTGGAAGATCTTGTCAATCTGTTCCTGGGCGATCCCGGGGCCCGTGTCGATCACATGGATCCGCAGGGCTTGACTGGCCGGGACGGTCTCGGTGCGGACGATGATCTCGCCCCCCTCGTCCAGGGCCTGCCGTGCATTGATCAGCAGGTTCAGCACAGCCTGCTTGAGCATCACCGCGTCAACCTGGCAGTGCAGGGCGGTCGCAGCCGGCATGACCCGCAACGTGATGTGATGGGCCACGGCCTGGGGCCGGAAGAATTCGAGCAGTTCCTCGACGAGGCTGCCGACCTCGGCCGGACAGAGCTGCAGTCGGGGATTCGCCGCAAAGAGCAGAAACTGTTCGAGCGTGCGTTCCAGCCGCCCCGCTTCGCCGACGGCTGTTTCCAGTCGGTTGAGCAGGCGGCGGCCTGGGGGATTGCCTTGCCGGTCTCCCAGCAGCCCCGCCAGATCTTCGCGCAGCAGCTGAAGGTTGAGTTTGATGTTGCTGAGCGGATTACGCAGCTCGTGGGCCAGCCCGCTGATCACCGTGACCAGGCTGTCAGGATCCTCTCTCCCTGATGTGGACAACAGCGCGCCCTCCGCCCGCAGCGAACTTTCCCGCGGGCGACGCAGTCTCCGCCGGATCGCCCAACGCAGCCCGGCGATCCCCGCTGCCGCTGCACAAAACCACTTGAACATAGTACTCATAATCTACAGCGGCAGCCGGCTTTCCTGCGAAGGGATCACTCAGCGCCGCATCTGTGCCTGTGGCTGCTGCGACATCCTGGTTGCCGGCGCAGCGCTTGCCCGGGGGAGGGCCTCCTGCTCGCGATTGATTGGCCGGACGCTCCTTGCCTGGAGCCCCTTGTCCGACTCGGCCAACTCATAATCCACCTGTTCACCGTCGCGAAGGCTGCGGAACCCGTCACCCTGGATATGGGTGTAGTGTACGAAGATGTCGCGACCTTCCTGTGGTCCGACGATAAAGCCGTACCCCTTCTTTGCATCGAACCATTTAACTATGCCCCTAGGCATGGCATACTCCTCCAGTGCAACGTACGAAAGATAGGAAGAAACCCCGGCGCATCCGTTCGCGCCGGTTGGACATGACCAACCACTGGTGGAACATATCCCCCTCGTTCAACAATCTGATGTAGGCATCCATGAGATCCGATCTACTCCGCGCTTTGCGGCCCGCCCCCGGTTTAGACGGGAGGGGCGGCGCCGCATAGTCTCTAGACCGACCCACTGCTACTTCTACGCCTGCATCACCGCCTTACATGCTACGCATTCGGGGCGGCCTCTTCAGATTCTTCTTGCAGGGCCTGCTTGCGCGACAACTTCACCCGGCCCTGATCGTCAATCGCAATCACCTTTACGCGTACAGTATCGCCCAACTGAATCACGTCGCTGACCTGCTTGACGTAGCCTTCCGCCAACTCGCTGACATGGCAAAGCCCATCGGTCCCCGGCAAGATCTCTACGAACGCGCCAAAATCTCGAATGCCAACCACCTTGCCCGTGTACGTTCTTCCGACTTGGACTTCTTCCGTTACTTTGAGGACTTCCTCGCGGGCCGCTTCGGCACCCTTGCGGTCAACGCACGCAATCAATACCGTGCCGTCTTCTTCGATCTCGATCTTGGCCCCGGTCTCCGCTTCTATCCGCTTGATGCCCTTGCCTCCCGGGCCAATGACCTTGCCAATTTTATCGGGATCGATGCGGATAGTCAAAATTCTTGGAGCATGATCGCTGATCGCCGCACGCGGTTTATCAAGCACCGACTGCATCGTGTCCAGAATCTGCAATCTGGCCTCTTTGGCCTGCTCCAGCGCCTCCACGATCGTCTTGTGCGGCAGGCCGCGAATCTTCAGGTCCACCTGGATGCCGGTGATGCCGTTGCGGGTGCCGGCCACTTTGAAGTCCATGTCACCAAAGTGATCTTCCTCGCCCAGGATGTCCGTAATCAGGATCTGTTTCTGATCGTTGTGCTGCATCCCGATGCTGATGCCCGCGACGGGTGCCTTGATCGGAACTCCCGCATCCATCAGGCTTAATGTGCCGGCACAAACGGTGGCCATGCTCGACGATCCATTCGATTCCAGGATGTCGCTGACGATCCGGATCGTATACGGGAACTCCTCCGGTGTCGGCAGCATTCGCTCGAGGCTCCGTTCGCCGATCGCCCCGTGCCCGATCTCCCGCCGACCCGGAGCGCCGATCCGCCTGACCTCTCCTGTCGCAAACGGCGGGAAGTTGTAGTGCAGCATGAACTTCTTACTATACTCGTCTATCAGCCCGTCGATAATCTGTTCATCAGACACGGTGCCAAGGGTTGTCACCGCCAGGGCCTGCGTTTCGCCCCGGCTGAACAGCGCCGAGCCGTGCGTCCGCGGCAGGACCCCGACCTCGCCCCAGATCGGACGGATATCCTTCGGCCCCCGACCGTCCGGCCGCTTGCCGTGCTCGAGCAGCAGGTTCGCGACAACCTTCTCTTCCACCTCCGACAGGTACTGACCTACGACCTTGGGGTCGGCCAGCCCTTCGGCCGGCGCATCCGCAGCCGACTTGCCTTCCGGCGTCAGGCCGCACAGTTCCTGCATGATTTTCTGGTTGATCTGATCGACGGCTTCGGCTCGCTTCTGCTTTTCGTAGATCTGCTTGGACTCCATCAGCGGCTCGTAGGCCATGTCATGAACCTTGCGATACAGATCTTCGTTGCGCGCCGGCGGCGTCCAGGTTTTTTCCTTGGCGCTGGTGGCAGCCAGTTCCTCGATCATCTCACAGACCTGCTTGATGATCTCGTGGCCCTGCTCGATCGCCTGGCCCAGGTCCTCTTCCTTGATCTGGTCGGCGCCGAGCTCGATCATGTTGATGGCGTCGGCGTGTCCGGCCAGCACCAGGTCCAGATCGGTGTATTCCATCTGGGCATGCGTCGGATTCAAAACGAACTTATCCTCGACCCGTCCGACGCGAACCGCTCCAAGCGGTCCGTCCCACGGCACCGAACTGAGCCGCAGGGCTGCCGACGCCGCGACCATCGCCAGGATGTCGGGATCATTCTCGTTGTCCGCTGACATGACAAACGCCTGGATCTGCACCTCGTTGATGAACCCCGTGGGGAACAGCGGCCGGCAGGGCCGGTCGATCATTCGCATCGTCAGAATTTCCTTGGTCGTCGGCCGGCCTTCCCGCTTGAAGAAGCCGCCGGGGATCTTGCCAGCGGCCGATGCCTTCTCGCGGTAGTCGACGGTCAATGGGAAAAAGTCGATGCCCTCGCGCGGCTTGGACGTAACCACCGTCGCCAGAACGACGGTCTCGCCGTATTGGGCCCAGATGGCGGCATCCGCCTGCTTGGCAACCTTGCCGGTTTCGAGGATCAACTTACGACCTGCGATTTCACGTTCTACTCTCACGGGCGTCATTTTGCTTTCACCTTGATTTGACATCTGCCTCTATATTCCACTCTTTCTTTTCTTTGTTGTTCCGTTCTTGTCGCTCGCCGAACGCGCCGAAGCCATAGTCGCGCTAAGCTCCCAGGCCCGGCTGCCTGCTCGGCCCGAGCCGGGTCTGCCTCTTTGTGCCGACTACTATGGCGCAGCGCAAACGCCCGAGTCGCATCAGGGTGCTACAGGCTGGGACCGCCTGGCCTTATGCAGCCACATGATGGGGCCAAATCCGGATGACTGTTCACCCGGCAGCAGGGGCTGAACATGCCAACAAAGCCCCTCGCCGGTCCGATAAGCCTACCAGCCAAACATCACTATTCTATACGGTCGTGCCGCCACGCAACAGCCCCCATCCCGAAAAGATGGACCCCATTCGGGACGCGGGCGGGTTGCGGCCGCCTGAGAAGGCGGGGCGTATCTGCTGTTATTTTCGCAGACCCAAGGCGCTGATAATGGCCTGATAGCGTTTGTAATTATTATCGGACAGGTAGCGCAGCAACCGATTGCGCTTGCTGACCATCATCATCAGTCCCCGGCGGGAGTGATGGTCTTTCTTGAACTGCCTGAGGTGGTCGGTCAGTTGCTGGATTCGCTCGGTCAGAATGGCGATCTGGACTTCGGGGGAGCCTGTGTCCTTCTCGTGGGTGCGATACTTTTCGATCAACTCATGCCGCTGCTCTTTGGTCACTGCCATGTTCGATTAAACTCCTGCTTCAGTGCCGTCCTTATCGGACCTTGCTGCACTCGACTTGACTCTATTGTGCCTTATGCGGACCCAGGCAAGTCGTCCAGGCCCGCCAGCCTGTTATCTGTTACTGCTTACTCGCTCGTGCCCGTCAACAGCCGTTCGGCTTCCTTGAGCAGCTTCTCCATCCGTACGGGCTTGTTCATATACTTCTCCACGCCCAAGGTTTCGGCATAGACCTGATGCCGCTTGCCCGGATTGCCGGTCACCATGATGACATACGGCTTGCTGCCCGATACCTTCTGCGGCTTGATCTTTTCCAGCACCAGAAAGCCGCTCTGCTTGGGAAGCATCATATCCAGGACTACCAGGTCCGGGGAGTTCTGCCGCGCCAGTTCGACGGCTTTGTTGCCGTCGCCAGCGGTCATTACCTCGGCCCCCGTATCGGCAAATGCCGCCGACATCGCAGTCAGGATGTCCGCATCGTCGTCGACCAGTAGTACCTTCTTGCCTGTCAGAGTAATGTCAGCCATAACACTGCTATCCTTTTAATTGCTACAAGAACACACTAGTTTACTCGGAGTTGCCTCACTTTTCAATGCGCCTGCAAGACGTTCAGGCCAATATCTTTAGTACGCCTGCCGGGAGCACCCACCAACCCTGCCTGCGCGATGTTTCCGTCCGCCAGGCGCTTTGGCGCTACGGCTGCTTGTCTCTAGAATTGTCTGGTGTTGAGCGGACACGCCGCCAAAGGGCCGATCATGAGCCGCATTGTCATTAGACAGGTCGCCGCACACGAGCAGGAGCAGGTTCTGCGAACCATCCTCGTGGAGCCTCGCGCCAAGCCCCAGGAGGCCCAACGCATCTGGCAGACAACCCAGGCCTACCTTGGTCGCAGCGGCGGCACGTTGGCCGGCCTTTACGTTGCCGAATCCGCCGGCCAGATGGTGACGGCGTGTGCAGCCATCGACCTGCCGGGCCGGGTAACCCTCCTGATGCTGCCGAGTTGGTCGCTGACGGGGGCGTCCGCCGAGACATTACCGGACCTTCTTGGGCGGGCCACCGAGGAGGCGGTCTCTCGACCCAGCCGGTTCGCACAGATTCTCGTCGAGCCCGGTCTGGCTGATCATGTCCGGCCTCTGCTGCTGGCCGCCGGGTTCGAGTTCCTTGCCAATCTTCACTATATGCAGAGGAACGCGTTCGACCCGGCCGCCATTCAACCGCCGGGCGGTGTTTCCTGGCGGACGCTGTCGGATGCCGGCGAGCAGGCCTTCATCGACGTCATCCGTCGGACCTACGCCAGCAGTCGGGACTGTCCCGGGTTGATGGGCATCCGCACCATGCCGGAGATCCTGGCCGGTCACAAGGCCGCCGGAGAGTTCGACCCGGCTGGCTGGTACGTTCTGCAGCATGAGGGGCACGACGTCGGTGTGTTGTTGACAGCGCGTACGCCGCTGCGACCGGCCATCGAGATCGTCTACTGCGGTCTGGCACCGGAAGCCCGGGGCAAGGGGCTTGGCCGGACCTGCGTTCACAAGGCGATCCTCCGTGCGAGGGACCTGGCGATCCCGACGATCACGCTGGCCGTCGACGCCGCCAACGACCCGGCCCGCCGCACATACGAAGCGATGGGCTTCGCCACCTACACTTCGCGCGATGTCTGGATCAAGGTGTTCCGTCGGGCGGATGCCGAGCAGAGCGACAGGCCATAGCAGGATCGCGCACGACCATACCCGAGGATTACGCTATCCTGGCGGCAATTCATATGCGCAGCCGCCTTCCCCCCCATTGCTGGCAGCGGTTTTCAGAACTGACAGGCAAGCTGCCAATGAAACCCTCAAGACAGAGGTTCTGTGATGACCATTTGCTGTCAGCCTCCCGTTCCTGCGATTGTGCACAATCTGTGGATTGGTGTGCAGAACACGTGCAGGCGATTTTTTTTTGCGCGCAAGTTCCGCTGTTCACTGGCCCCTGCATCGTGTGCATAAGTTTGCTGCCACCTGCCGATTGACGCTTGGGCCGCGCACGTTATCATCTAGCCAACAAAACACGGCGAAGGACGCTGGCGCAACGAACCCTTTCAGGCCGTGCAAGGCAAGTTACATCTTGTAACTTTATCTTCGGATTATCCTGTTGATTCGTCTCTGAACCGGCCACCCAGTGGCAAGGAGCGCACGAAGTGCAAGTTGCCATTAGTGATTCTGTGTCTCGCATTACCGAAAGAATTGAGCAAAAGATCGGACCCCGGCGTTTCCGGGTCTGGTTCAAGGATGCAACGCGGCTGGATGTTACCGATCACTGTGTTCGCGTCGACGTGCCGAACTCGTTTGTCGGGAACTGGATCGAGAACCACTTTGCTGACGACATCGCTTCGGCTGCCAGCGAGGTGCTCGGCAGCAAGGTCGAACTTGGCTTCGCCGTTGACCCGGTCCTGGCGGGCAAGATCCGCCAGCCGCAGCTGAACCGGCAAGCCGAGTCCGTCCGCCAGGCAACGCAGAAACCGACGCCGGCCTCGGCCATCCGTCTCAAGGCGGAACCGGAGATCCGGCCGCTTCGCGGCCGACTGGAAGAGTTCGTCGTCGGCCCGTGCAGCCAGATGGCCTACCAGGCCGCCCAGCACGTCCTCAAAGATCCCGGCACCACCTACAACCCGCTGTTCATCCACGGCGGCTGCGGCCTGGGCAAGACGCATCTGCTTCAGGGTATATGCAACGGCCTGACCGAGCAGCAGCCGCATCTGACCTGGATGTATGTCAGCGGCGAGGAGTTCACCAACGATTACATCCACGCGATCCGCACCGCGCAGCTCGACAAGTTCCGCGAGCGCTACCGCAACGTCGGCGTGCTGGTGATCGATGATGTCCACTTCCTGGCCAACAAGAAGGCGACCCAGGAGGAATTCCTCCATACCTTCAACGCCATCGACGTCTCCGGCAAGCAGATCATCATGGCCTCCGACGCGCATCCGAAACTGATCGGCCAGTTTTCCGAGGCGCTGATCAGCCGATTCATGGCCGGCATGGTCGTCTGCCTCGAGCCGCCGGGCTTCGCAACGCGTTGCCAGATCCTCGAACGCCGGGCAATCAAGCTCAATCGCATCATCCCCCAGGAGGTCGTCGAGTACATTGCCTCGAACGTGACCGGCAGTGTTCGCGAACTGGAAGGGGCCCTGCTCAAGCTGATCGCCTTCAATTCGGTGGCGCAGCTGCCTGTGACGGTTTCAACTGCCCAAAAGGCCCTGGCGGACTATCTGACGCGTACTCGTCCGCTGGTGACCATCAGCGATATCGAGAACGCCGCCGCCACGTTCTTCGGCCTGTCGCCGGCGGATCTGCATTCGACCCGCAAGACCCAGCATGTGGCCTTGGCCCGGAACATCGCCATGCATCTGGCCCGCAAGCACACGCAGCTCGAGTTACCCGCAGATCGGCCGTTACATGGGCAACAAAAACCACGCCACGGTGATTCTGGCCTGCCGCCGGATCAACAAGATCCTGGCCGAAGACGGCGTGGTCCGCTGGCCGACCCCGACGTGTCGCAAGAGTATGAAGCTGTCCGAAGCCCTCGAACAGCTGGAAGCCCAGATCCGGTCTTAGGAGTTGGCAAGGAGTAGCCGGGTTCCGGATCGTGGCCAAAAGGTTGTGAAGGATCGGACGTGCGGGCACGGATGCCCGCTTTTCATTTTCTCCCGCAGTTTCCCGCCAGCCGGCTTGTCCCTCTGACTTTGTTGCCGATACCCGAATATACTTTGTGATTTCGCGCAGTCCAGCCGATATCGTCAGCAGAGTGTCGGCAGCCAGCGGCGCTGCTCAACCGTCACCAGCGCCGCCCAAACACTGAATGCAGAGAGAAACTATGCCCATTATCGCAAGTGTAAGCGGAGTGCGAGGGATTATCGGAACCGATCTGACGCCGCAGGCGGCGGTCGAATACGCCAGCGCCTTCGGTTCCTGGCTGGGGGGCGGCAAGGTCGTTGTCGGCGGCGATACGCGTCCGTCCGGCCAGATGCTCCGCCAGGCGGTCCAGGCCGGCCTGCTGGCTACCGGCTGCGACGTGATCGACCTCGGCATCGTCAGCACCCCCGGCGTTGCGCTGATGGTCAAGCGACTCGGCGCAGCCGGCGGCGTTATCATCACCGCCAGCCACAATCCGCCCGAGTACAACGGCATCAAGTTCCTGACCGACCAGGGCTGGGCGCCGCCGCCCGCCTCGGCTGACAAGATTTTCGCAATCCACCGCGACCGCGCGTTCGCCTATAGGGATTCGCTCCACACCGGCGGCTTCACCGAGGACGATTCCACGCACGCCAAACATGTTGAAGCCGTGCTCAATGTCATCGATGTCGAGGCGATCCGGCAGCGCTGTTTCAAGGTCGTGCTCGACGCGGTCAACGGCGCCGGCAGTATCGCCACGCCGCTGCTGCTGGGGCAATTGAACTGCCACGCCACTCTAATGAATTGTGAACCGACCGGCCTGTTCCCGCACGAGCCCGAGCCGATCGAGAAGAATCTCCAGAGCCTCTGCGGCAAGGTGCGCGAGGCCGGGGCTGAAATAGGTTTCGCCCAGGACCCCGACGCCGACCGCCTGGTCATCGTCGATGAGGCCGGCCGGTTCATCGGCGAGGAATACACGCTGGCCCTGGCGGTCTGGCAGGTCCTCAAGACTCGTCCCGGCCCTGTTGCCGCCAACCTCAGCACGTCACGCCTCGTCGACGCCGTAGCCGGCAAATTTAACGTACCCGTCTTCCGCACGCCCGTCGGCGAAGCCAACGTCGCCGCCGCCATGCAGAAGCACGCCTGTACGATCGGCGGTGAGGGCAATGGCGGCGTGATCGATCCGAAGGTCGTTAGCGTGCGCGACAGCTTTACCGGCATAGGCCACGTTCTCCAGCTGCTGGCCGAAGAAAACGCACCGCTGAGCAGCCTGGTCGATCAACTGCCGAAATACGCCATGATCAAACGCAAGGCCCCGTTGCAGCGTGATCGGCTGAACGACGTATATGAGGCCTTGAAGAAGCACTTCGCTGCCGGCCGGTTCGACACCGCCGACGGCCTGCGGATCGACCTGCCGGAAGGCTGGCTGCACATTCGTCCAAGCAACACCGAACCGATCGTCCGGATCATCAGCGAAGCCGGCGGCGCACCGGCGGCAGAATCCCTGGCTCATGCCGCAGCCGAAGTCTTGCAGGCAATCTAGGGATACTGCCGGAAACCTGCCGGCTGACAAGATGCCAGCGGTGCCTTCCCCGCAGGATACAACGAGTAACCCCGCAGGTTTACGTTGCTAGGGTCTCGACCTGCTCGGCTACGCGTTCCGCAGGCAGGTCCGTCCATCCGGTATCAGAATGCTGTGACTGCATGACGTGTACTCGCGACCCGATCGGCCGCCACACCCGAGGGTCCGTAGGCCCGAACAGCGCGACGGTCGACACTCCCATCGCCGCCGCCAGATGTGCAGGCCCCGAGTCATTGCCGACATAGGCCGCGGCCGACGCCGCCATGCCCATCAGCTGGCCGAGCGACGGCTCAAGGATTAGGCAGCAACGGCGCTGAAGATCGGCCAGACGTTCTCCCATCCGTTCCACTTCCGCCGGCCCGGCCACGACGACAAGCTGCCAGTCACGATCTGTAAGGATCTCTGTCAGCCGCAGAAACTTATCCATCGGCCAGCACTTGCGCCTGCCTCCGCTGCCCGGATGCACCAGCACCAGCCGATTCTTGCCGTCCCTGGCATTCGGCAACGCGGCGGATGCCTCCGCCACATCGTCCGGCGTGGCGTAGAGCAGGATGTCCGGATCGTCGAGTAAATGTTGCGTGACCTCGACCAGCGGCCCGGCCATGCCCGGCACATCTGCCAGTCGTCCCGCGATCCGTTCGACCCACTGCCGGACGATGTGCTCACCGCTACCTTCTGACGGCGACGTGTCATACGTAACCGCCCCATGCTGCGCAAGACCATCGAGACGCCGTGCAGCCGGCGCCCCTGCCGGTGCCAGGCTGTTAAGGATCAGGTCGAACGCCCCCAGGTACTCCCCCAGGTCGGCGTCAACCTGCTTACCGGCCTTAAACAGCCGGTAGGCCCGCATGGCCTCCAGGCCCGCCAGCCGGTCGACGGACTCGCACCGCCTTACGGTCGCCAGCCACTCGTCCCGCCCCAGCCACGCGATCGTGCCCTCGCCGAGGACGCGGCGAAAGACCTGCGCCAGCCGGAGGTGCAGCACCGTATCTCCCAGGGCGCCAGTGTGCAGGAATAGAATGGATCGAACCGGACCCTTCATTGTTGCCGCCGTATTTTTGCGCTGACAAGCCGCACGCGTTTCGCTATCATACAGAGTGTTGTTCCAGGCAATTCGTCTCGCCAGGCAATCAAGTATCGAGGCGGTTCATGACGCCGTCAAAGCTGACCATAGTCCAGTCGCTGCCGCTGCGCGAGCACCCGCTGTGCCTTCGCATGCAGACCCGCCAGGATCTGGACACGGTAGCCGACTGGCCGCCATATCCCCCGCCTTACGAGGGGTTTGCCCTTCAGTTCGAGGATCTCACACCCCGCCAGCGTGACGATCTGTTCGCCTCGCGCCAGGCCGACCCTCATCGCATCACCCTCATCGCCGACCACGCGGACCGGCCGTGCATCGCCTACCTCGGCCTGATCCAGATCGACTGGCGCAAACGGACCGTCGGGAACATGGGCTATCGGATCCACCCTGCCTGGTGTGACCAGGGCTTCGGCACGCATATCATGCGGATCGTCGCCTGCTGGTTCCTCTCGCACAGCTTCCAGACCCTGCGACTGGACGTCGTGGCCGCCAACACCCGCGCCATCCGCTGTTACGAGAAGGTCGGTTTCGTAAAGACGGGCGAATTCTGGAAGCAGGACTCGATGCTCAGCAGCCTCGACCTGACCCAACCTTGCTATGAGTGTCTACGCCCTCACGTCCGAACAGAAGGTTACGCCCCGCAACTACGCTTCTGGTGGATGGAACTGCACCATCACGATTGAGCCGGACATCCGGAAGAAGCTGCACTGAAAAGAACAAGGAGAGGGCCGTCCTCCGTGTCTCCGCGCCTCCGTGGTTAATGAAGACACCCGGACCTACAGACTCACATCCATCGCCACCGGCTTACCATCGGTAGCCGCGCTCTCGTTGACCGCCTCGATGAACGCCATGATCTCCACCGTCTCAGCCAGCGGTACCGGTGCCTGCCTGGTCCGGAAAAACTGCATAATGTTGCGGATCAGGGCTGCGTACAGCGGGATTTCCTTGTTGCGGGGGATATGCACGATCTCGTCCTCGCAGTAGATCACCGCCCCGAACTCGCCCTGGCCGGACCGGTTGCCGCGGACCACGCCGATGCGGCCGTCCGCCCACTCGCCGGTCGCCACGTCCGCCTTTTCGCTGCTGGCGCACCGCACCTTCCTGCAGCCGGGCCCCATGATCCGGTACAGCTGTTCCACTGCGTGAATGCCATACCAGAACCAGCCCGGCTGCTGCGGCTCGATCGCGGCCGGCCCGTACGTATCCGCCCCGGCGACCGGCCCGTGCGACCCCGCCAACCACGTCTCCAGGTTTGCCTCGAACCGCAGACTCGAACTGCTCCAGGCCGGAATATCGTGTTCCCGAAGGAGCTTTACTATCGCCTTGGCATCCTTCAGTGAGGCGGCAAAGGGCTTGTCGATATACACGGGCAGTTTCGCCTTCACGACCTCTTCCAGTTCCGCCAGATGCCGTCGCCCGTCGACGCTTTCCAGCAGCACCGCATCGACCTGGCCCACGAGATCCTCGATCGAGTCGACCATCTGGACGTGATACTTATCCTGAAGGTCTTTCTTGAATCCTTCGAGCCTGCTTGCGCTCTTGTCCCAGTCCGGACTGGACGACGGGTAGCACGCGACGACCGTCCCGCCGGGAATGTGCGCCGGATCGCTGGTGTCGCTGAGCAGCTTGGTAAAGGCCGTAACGTGCGAAGTATCGGCCCCGATAATGCCAATGCGAAGACCGCCGTCCATCTGCATGCCTCCTCGTAGCGGGCTCGTTCCCTTCTAGTAATGAGTAATATGCCGCAAGCGCCGTTATTCCGTGCCGATACTCACTTCCGCCGCATGATGCCTATGCTCGGCCACCACCGGGTTTGTCAGCCGGCCGATCCCCTCCAACTCCACCGTAATGGTGTCCCCATCCCGCAGGAAGACGGCAGGCTGTCTCGCCATGCCCACTCCGCTCGGCGTGCCCGTCATGATGACCGTGCCCGCCAGCAGCGTGAACTGCCGCGACAGGTAGCTCACCAGGTATCGCGTCGAGAAGATCAGGTCGTTGGTGTTGGAGTCCTGCATGACCTCGCCGTTCAGGATCGATCGGATCGGCACATTGTCCGGATCGATCTCATCCGGGGTGACGATCACCGGCCCCAGCGGGCAGAAGGTGTCGAAGGACTTGGCCCGCGCCCACTGCTTGTCGATCCGCTTCTGACAGTCCCTGGCTGAGACGTCATTGGCACAGGTATACCCCAGCACGACGTCCCCGACGTCCTTTTCCGCCACGTTCTTGCACGTCTTGCCGATGACGATGGCCAGTTCCGCCTCATAGTCGACCTCTTCCGCCGCCTCCGCCGGCAGGATGATCGGCGCCCCCGGTGCCGTCAGGGTTGTCGTCGCCTTGATGAACACCAGCGGATGGTCCGGGTAGGAAGCGCCGGTTTCGTCGGCGTGGCGCTTATAGTTCAGCCCGATCGCCAGGATGTTCGGCGGGTCCACCGGGGCCAGGCTCTTGAGGATTTCGACCTCCCTGTCGCTGACGGCGTAATCCTCGAAGATGTCTCCCAGGATCAGCCGGGCTCGCCGGTTCTCTGTCGGTACGCCATAGCGCAGCCGGCCGCTCTCGTCCAGAAACCGCATGATTTTCATGGTCGCGTCCTCTTTGCGTGATTTGCCAACCACCCTAGAATAAGCCGAACTATCAGGGCAAGACCGTTTTCGGTCACAGGATGGGTCCTGTCAAGACCTGTATACGCATAGCCAAGGGGATACAGAAAATGGTGAAAGTCGGCCAGATCGGAATGGGGTTCATGGGAAGGACGCACTTCGGCATCTATGAGTCGCTGCCCAATGCCCGCGTCGTGGCATTGTGTGACCAGGACCCGAAGCGCCGCCAGGGCAGCTGGGCCGGCCCGCTCGGCAACCTGCCCGCCAGCTGGCCCGAGCAGGTCGATATGACCGATCGTAAATCGTATGCCACTCTCGACGCTATGCTGGCGGATCCCGAGATCGACCTGGTCGATATCACCCTGCCGACCTACCTGCACGCCGAAGCCGTCATCAAGGCCCTCAAAGCCGGCAAACACGTCCTCTCGGAAAAGCCGATGGGCCTGAACGCCGTCGAGTGCAAGAAGGTTCTCCAGGCCTTCGCCAAGGCCAAGACCAACTACATGGTCGCCCAGTGCATCCGCTTCTGGCCGCAGTACGCCACCATCAAGGACATGATCCAGTCCAGGAAGCTCGGCAAGCTCCGCAGCCTGGCCCTCAAGCGTCTGGCCAATCCGCCGATGTACTCCTCCCGCAACTGGTTGATGGACCACAAGAAGTCCGGCGGCGCGCTGCTCGACCTGCACGTCCACGACGTCGACTATGCCAACTTCGTCCTCGGCAAGCCCAAGGCGATCTACGCCAAGGGCACGACCGGTCCCTCCAAGGGCATCGACCATGTCGAGGCCCTCTGGGACTACGGCAAGGACCTGATCGTCTCGATCGAGGGCGGCTGGACCTTCCCGGATACCTGGCCGTTCGAGATGGCCGTCCTGGCCCGCTGCGAAAAGGGCACCATCCGCTGGTTCATGAGCGAAGGCGACAACATCAAGGTCTTCACCGACAAGGGCCTGAAGATGTTCGACCCGTACGGCAAGGAGGTGAAGCCAGACGCCCCAGCCCCGGCTGGCGTTCCGACCGGCTGGCAGGAGGAGATCAAGTACTACGTCAACCGGCTGGACTCCAAGGCTCGCGGCAAGGAGAAGATCTGTCCGCCGGAGAGCACCGCCCTGTCGATCGCCCTGGCCGACGCCGAGGTCAAGAGCGTCCAGACCGGCAAGACGGTCACGGTGAAGTAGTCCTATGCTCCGTAGGGACAAGCAGACGCGATAGACAGACGTTCGACGGCCCAGCATCATGCTGGGCCGTCGGGCTTTCGCCAGTGCCGATTTCTCATGGGTGCCACGGGCAGTCTGTCTGCCAGTGCGACGTTCTTTGAGCCCCTTAGGCGCTGTTTGCGATGTTTGTGGCCGTTCGCTGTCATTCTGAGGCCCCCGTCGGCTCTTTCCGTGGATGCCACGCGTAAAAGGGGGCCGAAGAATCTCTGCGCCGAGAGTCTTACGAATGGGGGCGATTCCTTAAGGACTTCGCGTTGTCTTGGGATCGATTGCCGTCGGATCTGCCCCAAAGCGTTTATAATTGAATGAAGAGCCAGGTGTATCATGACGGCACAGCCAAATCACGATCCAATCGCCTTCACGCGCCTGCGACTGGTCCTCGCCGCAAGCCAGCAGCCTTGGTCTATCCCCATCGACTACTGCCGCCACCTGCGCACCGGCCTCTACCAGCTCTTCACCGCTGTCTCCCCCGACCTCGCCGAATTCCTCCATACAGGCGGTTTCACAACCGACCTCCCCGCCGTCGACTGGCCGACGACGCGCGACCTTCCGCCACCGGCCGAACTCGCTGCCCAGCCGGAACGCTTCAAGCTCTTCTGCTATTCCAGCCTGATTGGTCAGGGCAGCCTGCAACAAGGTCGCCTCACGTTCAGCCAGCCCGTGATCTGGTTCTTCGCCACGCCGCTGCGGTTCGTCGCTGACACCTTGACCAGCGCCCTGCGTCAAACCGGCTTGATCCGCGTTGGCCGGACCAACCTGAATGTGCTTGACCTTCGCACACTCGAAGAACCTGCTGCGACCGCCGCACTGACTGCCGAACTGCTGAGTCCCCTGGTAATCAGCGCGACGATGCACGCGGAGCCTGCTGCTTTGGAGGGCCCTACCGATCCGCTCGACCCCACGGCCATCGGCGCGTATCCGGCTTGTCCGATCAACCGTGCCAGCCGGCGGCGCTATTATCTGACCCGTGAGGACAGCCCGACGCTTACCGAGGCACGCCTCAGAGCCAACCTCCTTGCCAAGCATCGCAGCCTCTTCGGCGTCGAGCCGGCCGATCCGGAGTTCCGTTTCATATGGACGCCCGCCTCCGATGCCTGGCCGCTGCCAGCCCGCCCCACCCGCCTGGTGCGACTCTCCCGCAAGAATGGAACCCCGATCCGCGTCCGCGGCAATCTCGGCGCCGTCACGATCAGCGGCACCCGCGACCTGCTCCGCCTGGCCCTGCACACCGGTCTCGGCCAGCACAATGCCAGCGGCATGGGCTTCCTGCTGCCGCGTGCCGAATCACAATTATTGAGAATATAAAACCGAACGTGGTTATGCTGTCATCCTGAGCGAAGCGAAGGATCTCCTGCTCGCCAGACGTTATGAGCGCTGAGTGTCTGCTGAAGAACGCTTCTCGTAGTCGTCCATCTCGCAAGCCACAGTGACTTTTCGCCGCTGCCTCCGCGCGGATTATTTGCCCGGCGGCCCGATCACGGCAGGCTTTTCACCCCACCGAAAATGCAGCGGATACGCCATCTGGTACCGCGATCCGAAGTACACATGCCGTCCCGGCCGGTCGATCGGCTCATGGAACTCGAACCGCAGGCGGGTCACTCCCTGCGTTTGCGGATCGACCTTCTCGACGGTCACGTTGAACACGGGGCCGGCTACCTGCTGTCCTTCATGCACCGGCCACTTGACGCCCGAAGTCTGCGCGAACAACTCTCCTACCCCGCCGTAAAGCCAGCCCGGCGGATCGATCTGCAATTCCAGCGTATGCCGATCGATCGGAATCACCTCGCTCGGTTCGGTCATTACCGCCGGCATGTCTGCCACCGTCAGTACCGCTGCTGTCAGGTCCTGCAATCGTCCCTGCGACCCGTTTTCGACCGCCCACGTAATCCAAGGCGCCGCCAGCGGCAGATTGATGAACAGTAGTTGATCCCCGCTATGCACTGACTTGTCGCGGAGCACCTCACGAACGACCTCATCTTCCGCCGCCGTACTGTTGAGATACACCCAGCCGGAGATCCAGGCGAATCCCGCGACCGGCAGCAACAGCACCAGCGCTGCGACGACTGCTGTATAGGGCTGTCCCTTCGCCAGCGCCGGCACGCGCTTCGCGAGCCATCGCCACGCACCCACCAGCGCCGCCGTCCACAGCAGCATCGACCCCACACCGGAAAGATACAGATGATGCGGCGACGGAAACAGCGGCAGCAGCGGCAGCAGCATGATGACCGGCCACACCAGCCCGATCAGCACCAGCCGTCGCCGCGTCAGCCACACCGCCAGAAACGTCACCGTCAACGTGACCGCCGCCCCGATCTCAAACGCAAACCCCTTTTCGGCATACTCCGCCGTCCCGCCCGGCACCACCGGCAGGCACAGGAACAGGCCGGACAGGTAATACAGCAGCTTCCGCCACACAAACTGCAGGAACCCCGGGTCCCCCGGATACATCACATAGGGTCGCTGAGGCCACGACATCCCGCCCAGCGTATGCTGCCGTATGAGCATATAGACCGCCGCCACGCACGCCAGCACAGCCCACGCCCCGATCCGTCGCCGCCAAGGCCGTCGACTCAGCAGATCCCCGACAACCAGTACCCCAGGCAGCGCCACGGCATTCTCCCGGCACCCCATAGCCGCCGCGTAAGCGATCAGCGCCAGCACGAGGAACCACGCCCCCCCTCGCTCCGTGTCTCCTCTTCTCCCTGTCTCCTCTTCTGCCGTTCCCCTTCGCTCCGTGTCTCCCCTTCTCCGTGTCTCCTCTTCTGCCGTTCGCCTTCGCTCCGTGTCTCCCCTTCTCCATGTCTCCTCTTCTGCCGTTCGCCCCCGCTCCGTGTCTCCAAGTCTCCTTGTCTCCTCTTCTCCGTGTCTCCTCTTCTCCGTGTCTCCTCTTCTGCCGTTCCCCCGCTCTCCGTGTCTCCAGGTCTCCTTGTCTGCTGTAGAGAACCATCCCGACCATCGCCCGTACGCCAGCACGCTGGTCAGACAGAAAACCGTCACCATCAGTTCCGTCTGGCAGGCGATCCAGTAGATCGTCGCCGCATTGTTGGGGAACACCGCAAACAGCAGCGCCGCCAACGTCCCTGCCGCGGCGCTCTTCACCACCCGGCCCACGAACGCCCCGACCAGCATCGCCGCCGCGACGTTCCACAGAAGGCTGAACACATGCATCGGCCCCGCCTGCCAGCCGACCAGCGTGTACTCCAGTTTCATCAGCGTGAATGCCAGCGGCCGGAAGAATCGCAGCGACCATTCGTGCCCGCCCCAGAACAGCACCCGATCCTGGCCGAGCAGATCGAGCCTGCTGGCCTGCACCATCCCCTGCCAGCCTCCACGGCGCGGCGCGCACTGTTGCCAGTGCACGTGATCGTCGAGCCAGAGTCCCCCGGTCACGCTCACGCCATGAATCGCCGCCACCAGCCCCAACACCAGCAGGAACCGCACGACAGGCCGTGTCAGTAATGATTCCTGCCGCGCCAGCGCCACCGGCGCCACCATGGTTGTCGAACCGCCAGGTTCTTCCGTATGCGTCATTTGCCGTTTCCCACGCGCAGGCCAGTCGCTGACAGCCTGCTCCGAAAATACAGACCGTCCCTGCGGCATGCGTGTCACCTGGGGGCGAAGTATATGTGACCCCGTCCGCCCCCGCCACTGCCCGCCCAGGCTCTTCGCGCAGGCGCTTGTGTACGTAATCGCTGGCGGCGCAATGGCTTGGCTTCGAAGATGCCTCCGGCGGCATCAGGCCCCTTCCGACTGGTCGCACCGTTACCCTTGCTGCTGCGTATGACACGTTGACCCTGCAACCGGACAGATTACCGGCAGAGCCGGATCGCAAATGTTTTGCCCGGCTGTCGACAAACTGGTAGAATTGACCCGGTAGGTTGTTTACCGGCAGGCTGGCTCGGACCAGCCGGGAGGCGAAACGATGATGGCTGCGACCAATACGATGTTTGCTATCGGCATGCCCGGCATGCCCGAAATGCTGATGATCATGTTCATCGCCCTCCTGCTGTTTGGCCGGCGACTGCCCGAAGTCGCCCGCAGCATGGGTCGCAGCATCAACGAATTCAAGAAGGGTCTCAGCGAGGTTCAGGGCGATCTCAGCACCGAACTCAAGGACGACGTCAGCCAGGCTGACTCAACGCAACCCATCAGTCGTCCCCTGGACCAGCCGTTAGACCAGCAGCCGCCGAAGGCATAACACGTTCCGTTGATCTGACACGGCGTTTTCCTCCGCGTCTCCGCGCTTTAGTACCGCCGCAGTAACTGTGCGAAGTCGGCAGCACTTACGCGTTTGTTCGTCACCCTGTGACCTTGTCACCCCTTCAACCCCTCAGCTGTTGCCAATCCTCGCCGCATGTTCTACCTTATCGCCCATGCCGTATGGGGCGGCCGCAGTAACTGGTTCCCTGCGAGTGAGAAGGCAGAAGACGTCGCCTATGGCCACGAACATGAACGCAAACCCAAGCGACCCTCATGCCGCCAACCCCTCGCAGACGCTTGGTCCAGCTCGCCCGGAGGATATCCCCGCCGTGACGGCCCTGGCCAACGAGGTCTTCCGTTCCTCGCCCCGGCCCGGTGATATGGGCCGCGAGTTTCCCGCGCTGTTCGCTTCCGACAATGCGGAGAATCTATACATTGCCCGTCGTCAAGACCGTATCGTCTCGCACGTTGGCGTCTTCCGCCAGACGATCAATACCTGCGGTATCGAGATCCCGACTGCCTGCATCGGCGCCGTCTGTACCAGCCCCGATGCCCGCAAAGTCGGCCTCGCTTCGCAGCTGCTGTCCTTAGCCATCAACGACGCCGTTGACCGCGGCGACCTGCTCATGCCGATCAGTGGCAGGCGGACCCTCTATCTCCGGCGCGGCGCGCGCCGCTCGGCGCCAAAATCCGTTTCCGAGTCCCGCTGAAGGTCAACGCTACCGCCAGCGATGACTTCACCGTTACTCCGTATGGACCGGCAAACTGGGAAGAGCTTGCGGCCCTGCACGGCCAGCAGCCCATCCGCTACGACTGGGACAGCCGGACGTCGACGATTCTCGAATCGTTCCGCTCCTATGGCGGCGCCTGCCTGCTCGCCCGGCGCGGGGACGGGACTTTGGCGGCCGCGCTGATTTTCTGCGTGGGGCACCCCACGTATGGCGGCCCGGACAGTGGCGCACACGTAATCCAGTTCATCGGTGATGCGAGCGCCATTCCCAGCCTGCTTGTGCCGACCGCAGAGACGGGTATCGAGGTTCTCGACTGGCCCGTCTTGGCAGCCCATCAGCCTGATGTCATCCAGGTCTTGCGGGCCCTTGGTGCCTCGAGCCAGACTTCGCTGACCGGCTGGACGGCTCTCATTCTCGACCTCGCCGGGCTTGTCGAAAGAATTACCCCGGTCGTCGCGGCAGCAGGTGTTGACCTTGCGGTCAAAGACAATCAGTTGACGATTACCGCCGCTGATCACTGCGTTACACTTGACGAGCCCGACCAGCAGGTCGAGATCCTGTTTCGCAGTGCAGGCGCATGGTCGTCCCAACTCGCTGCGATGCCTGCCGATTTGCGTCTGGCGTGCAGTGTAGTTTTGCCGATCCCGCTGCCGGAATACGGGATAAACTACGTATAATGATTCGTCCGTTGTCCGTCGCGGGTTGTCCGTTGCAGTAAGACTGCTTCTGTCAATAAGCTCCACTTTTGCTGAGAATGCCTCCTGCCGTTGACAACGGACCGCTGACGACGGACAACGGACAAACAGACAACTGACATGTGCCGATTGCGGAGCCCTATATGCACGTATACCTTGACGATCAACCGTTCGCCATCAGCGACCTTCCCAGCAAGACGATTCGCGATATCGCCGGCGAGATCCGGGAGGCCCTCGAGCCGCAGGGCCGCATCCTTGTTGCGATATTCCTGAACGGCCAGAAGGATCCTGTGCCTCCCGCCGAGATCGAATCGACCCTCAGTTCGCTGGCTGGCAGTTTCGAGCGGGTCGACTTCCAGTCGGCCGTTCCGCAGACGCTCGCCCGCGAGGTCCTCACCCAGTCGCGTGCACTCGTCGCCGAAGCCGCCCCGATCTGCCAGCAGGCCGGGGAGCTGCTCGCCGAAGGCCAGGCCCCGCGTGCGATGGAGATGCTCGGCAACTGTTTCATGGTCTGGACCCGCGTGCAGGACTCCATGGCCAAATCGGTGCAGTTGCTCGGCCTGGATATGTCCAAGCTGGAGGTGGCCGGTGAGCCCGCCGATGAGTTGCTCCAGAAGTTCGCCGACGAACTTCGGCAGATCAAGGAAGCGTTGGAGAACCGCGATTACGTGCAGCTGTCGGATATTCTCCAGTACGAACTGCGCGACGTGGCCCCGCGCTGGCAAGCCCTCCTGGACCAACTGGTGGAACAGATCGACAAGCCGTGACGATATCCCTGATTGCCCGGCTGCAGTCGTTCGCCTGTCATTGTGAAGCCCTGTCGGTATGTTCGCCGGCAATCAAAGCTACAAGGGGACCCGAAGAATCTCTACGCGGAACACCTGCCGAGCGCAAGCGAGCGCCGGAGAATCCGCCCACAGGCTGTCCTTGCCTGTAACCCTGCCCTTCCCATCGCCCCCACGCTATGATGCATGCCTATGGCGGCCCCGCGCTTTATAAAGTCCGTCCGGGTAATCATGGTCCTGACGATGCTGTCGAGGATTCTCGGTCTGCTGCGCGATTCTGTCGCAGCGGCCGTCTTCGGCGCCAGCGGTACATGGGCCGCCTTCGTCGTCGCCTTTCGCGTGCCGAACCTGTTCCGCCGGCTGTTCGGCGAAGGCGCACTGTCCGCCGCCTTCATCCCAATCTTCAGCAAACGCTATCACGTTGATGGTCCTAAGTCCGCCGAAGCCGCTGCGCCAGATAGTCGGCCTGCAAGTTGCCGTCCTGGCTGCGCTGACGCTTATCGGTGAACTTGTTGCGGTCGGCATCCTGCTTTACCTGCCGGCTGCTGATGATCCCGACAGCCGGCGCAACCGTCTCACGCTGATCCTGGCCGCCTTCATGCTGCCGTATGTGCTTTCGACGTGCGTGACGGCTGTGTTGGGCGGCATGCTGAACGTCCTGCGAAACTTCTGGTTACCGACACTGGCACCGATTCTCCTGAACATCTTCATGGTCGTCGGCATCGCCGCCGCCTGGTACGTGAACCCCGATCGCCTTACGGTTCCGCACGTTTACCCGGTCATCGCTGCCGTAATGTTCGCCGGCTTCGTGCAGGTGCTTATTCCCTGGTACGCGCTGCATCGCAAAGGAATCCGTGTGATCCCGAGGATTGCCTGGACAGACCAGGCGGTCACGACCGTGCTGAAGCTGATGGGACCGACCGTGCTCGGCCTGGCTGCGGTTCAGATCAACACCCTCATGGACGTGCTGATCGCGATGTGGTGCATTCCGCAGCGACTCAGCGCCCCGCCATCCTCGACTGGTCGCAGCGGCTTTACCAGCTGCCGCTCGGTGTCGTCGGCATCTCCGTCGCTACGGCGATCTTCGAACAGATGTCGGCCGAAGCGGCGCTCGGCCAGATCGCCAAACTCCGCAACACGGCACTGGAAGGTCTCCGGCTTATCCTTTTTGTGGGTCTGCCGATCTCCGTCGGTATGTTCATGCTGACATGGCCCCTGACTGCCATTATCTTCCAGCGAGGCCGGTTCAGCGCCGCCGACACCAACCTTGTTGCCTATACGTCCCTGTTCTACACGCTCGGCATCTGGGCCTACATGGCCCAGCATATCTACGCCCGCGGTTTCTATGCGCTTCAGAAGCCGCAGGTCCCCGCCCGCATCGCCGCCTGGATGGTCGGGCTCAACCTTACGCTCAACCTCATCCTCGTTCGTTACATGGCTGAAGCCGGCCTGGCCCTGTCGACCGCCGTCAGCGCCTACGTTCAGATCGTGCTGATGAGCATCGCCTGGCGCAAGGCCACCGGTACCTTCGCGATCAAAGGCCTGCTGGTTTCGGTGCTGCGGACCGGCGTGGCGACCGCCGGCATGGCCGGGGCGATCCTGGTCACGCGGCGCCTTGCCAACCTGGTCCTGTTCGGTCGAGGTGCCAACGATCTGCCCGACCTGCTCAGCCGTCTGGCCGCTCACCACCAGTTCGGCAACATGGTCCACCTGTTCGCCTCAATGATCGCAGGCGGCGCCGTCTTCTGGGGTCTGGCGCATCTGTTGGGTTGTCCAGAGACCCGCAGCCTGCTGGAAGGCATAACGCATCGTCAAACACGGTCTGCTGCGACAGAGCCTCTCGAAACCGTTGCGGCCGAGAAGTAGGCTTCAACGAGCCTGATGGCCTTCGCGTCGTGCAAATCCTGCTTGTTTCGGGTATAGTTAGGTTGCGCTCTCGATTGTGCGAGCCTGGAAGCGAGATCCTAACATGATCAAACGTATTCACGTTAAGGGCTACAAATCGCTGAAAGATGTCGAGGCGGATCTTCAGCCTCTGTCAGTTCTATTTGGCCCTAATGCTGCGGGCAAGAGTAACTTCCTGGATGTACTTCAGCTTCTCTCGAATATTGCTACGAACAGAACGCTGAAAGAGGCATTCGCGCCACCTTACCGTGGTCAACCTCTCGAATCGTTTACGTTTGGTCCCGACGGCGTGAAGGGGTTGCTTGCTCAAGAGTCGGCTTCGTTCTGTGTCGAGGTCGATGTGGGAGTCGTCGGCTGGCGTGGTGGAGGTGGTGAACCGACTTATCCGCGACATGAGGAAGACGAAGCTGATGCTGAAGCAGGTCCGGATGTGGCTGGACCAGCGTCGGTTCGTGAGCGATATCTTCGCTACCGCATAGAGGTCGAGATTCAGCCTAGGTCTGGCATCCTGAGGGTAACTGACGAGTACTTAGCTGCTCTGAGCGCCGGTGGAAAAGTGACTAAGAAGCGAAACCCCTTCCTGGAGAGAGTCGGTGACCGACTGCACCTGCGGATGGAGGGCCAAGCTCATCCGACATATTACGACCGGTATTTGGACCACAGCATGCTGTCGCTGCCCCTGTACCCCCCCCATTATCCCCATCTAGTAGCTATGCGACAAGAGCTGGCAAGTTGGCTTTTCTTTTACTTTGAGCCGCGAGAGCGCATGCGAGCCCCAAATCCAGTCAAGGAGGTGAGGCATGTTGGGCTAATGGGGCAAGATTTGGCGGCATTTCTGAATACCCTGCGTGTATTGGACGAGTCCCAATTCCATAACATTGAGCGATCTTTGCATACTATCATTCCGTCGATAACTGGGATTGACGTCGAAGTAAGTCCGTTGGGCGAAGTGGAACTCCGGCTCCGGGAGGCAGACATACTCATTCCCGCCAGAGTGTTGTCGGAAGGTACGTTACGGGTTCTCGGCTTGCTAGCTTTGGGCGGGGCAAAAGACCCTGTGGGCGTCCTTGGGTTTGAGGAGCCAGAGAACGGCATCCATCCCCGAAGAGTGCAGTTGATTGCCGAGATGCTCAAAAGTAGAGCCGCCGAAGGGACCCAGCTGATTGTAACAACCCATTCTCCCGTCTTGCTCGACTTGCTGCCTGATGAGTTTCTGTACGTTGTCAGGCGGACTGGACGCGAGACAGAGATGATACCACTGACCAAGTGGGGATGGGGAGATCTCGGACGTCCCCGCGAGATCGGAGCTGCACTGGATGGCGAGACTGTAACAAAGGGTGAACGGGTTCTGCGGGGAGACTTCGATGCGTAACATCGCACTGTTTGCCGAAGATGCCGCGCATGAAGTCTTTCTGGGCACGCTGCTTCGTCGCTTGGCGGCGGAGCACGGCCTTCAGGTGGACGTTCATTCTGTTAGTGTCCGAGGTGGACACGGCAAGGTCCTTGCTGAACTCAAGCAGTACTTGCGTGAAGTTCGTGCAGGTCGGATTGTCCGTCGTCCTATCGATCTTCTGGTAGTAGGAACTGACGCCAACTGCAAGGGCCTTGTCCAACGCAAACGTGAGGTGGACGACACATGTGGTGACTACAAAGCTATGGTAGTGTGCGCGATCCCTGATCCGCACATTGAGCGTTGGATGCTGTTAGATCCTGCCGCTTTCAGGGACGTGGTGGGCAAAGGTTGCCCACCACCTGATCTCAAATGTCAACGTGACCGATACAAGCAGTTGCTCAGGGATGCGGTTCGAAACGCCGGCATCATATCTCTACTTGGCGGCGTGGAATACGCCGAAGATATTGCCAAGAACCTTGATGTCACTGCTGTTGGACTGGCAGACGCATCGTTCGGTAGACTTCGTCCAGGCCGCACAAGCTCAGTTCAGGCAATGGGTCCAATAGAGGGCTTCATTGCCCGTACTTCGCCAGTAGTGCCTTGCACTTGCCGATGCCTTCCCATTCGTCCGCCGGCTGCCCCGGCTCGCCGATCGGTCCTTCGAATTCGATACTCATCGGCCCGCGCCACCCGGCATCCTTGACGATCTGCATACACCGCGGCAGGTCAAAACGCGTCTCATCGCCGTTGGCGTCAAACTCGAAAAGTTTCGCATGAACCGCAATCGCATACGGCATCAGCATCGCCAGCCCCTCGTAGCGGATCGACGGTTTGAAATTCCCGAAGTCCGGCGCGGTGCGTATCCGGCCGTCCGACGCTTTGATGATCTCGAGGACGGCATGCGGATCGCCGCTGATGCCGCCGTGGTTTTCGATCATCACCGAGACGCCGGTCTCTTCGCCCCATGCGGCCAGCTGCGCGAAGGATTCGGCGGATCGCTTCACATCGTCCGGCGTATGATTCTCGCCGGGCCCGCCGGTGTTTGCCCGAAATGCGATCGCGCCCATTTCCTTGACGATATCAAACCACTTCCTGTGGTTCTCGACAGCCGCTTTGCGCTCCGCAGGGTCTACCGCCGCCAGGTCACCTTCCTTGCCGACCATGACCGTGCGGATCGTGCAGCCCGCATCGCTGGCCGCCTTGAGAAACGCCCTGCGTCGATCGGCCTGATTGATCGGCATCATAGGGTAGGTAGGGTCGAGCATCGTAATGCCGGCTTTTTCCGCAGCGATCGCCGGGATCGCGCAGATGTCCAACCCGGATGCAACCGCCCGATGAAGGCTGTATAGAGCGATACTGAATTCCATGTGCCATACCTCCTGGCCTGCCATTTCATCATCAATCAAAGCCCACGCCATTTGGCATTCTGACTCTCGCACCGATCGCGGTCAATGCAACCGTAGATGGCATCGACTGCGGAAACAGGCGTTGGTTCGGTCCTGCAGGCAAGTTCGTTGTTCGGTCACATCATCGCTATTCGTCGGCGTACGCTATCACTCGTAAGTGATAACTCATCGGTTGCCTTTTCTCTTGACATCGCCCCTGCCAAACACTCAAATGTTCTGGTTACGCTTTCAGGAGGGAAGTTACATGGCAGAAACTACCACGGGGTACTGTGCGGAAGTTATTACGGACGGGCTCCGCGAGCTGGGTCTCAAAACGGGAGACGTTGTGCTCTTCCACAGCGATTTGCGCAGCCCTTGGCCCTGCACGCGAACTCGTCAAATACAAAGACAGGAACATGGGAGCCGACTTCATTATCCAAGGCTTCCTTCAGGCCGTTGGCAACGAGGGCCTTGTAATCGCTCCGGCGCTGTCTGCCACGTTTGCATCCGGTGAGTCCGGCCCCGTCAAATACGCCTTTAACCCAGACACCACCCCCAGTCGCGTCGGCAGTATTACAGAAGTGTTTCGCACCTGGACGGTGGATGGCCGGCGCGTCGCCAAACGCAGCGCCCATCCCACGCACAGCCTTTCCGCCATCGGCAGCCGTGCGGATGAGTTCGTCAAAGATCACGACCGGGGCAGTACGTTCCACCGCAAGAGTCCCTATGGCAAGTGCTACGACTGGGACGGCTACATCTGCTTCTTCGGCACCGATATGCGTACCTGCACCACGATCCACGCCGTCGAGGACTGGATGGACCTGCCCTATATGGAAGA
This sequence comes from uncultured Planctomycetota bacterium, assembly GCA_963787325.1. Classification (GTDB taxonomy): domain Bacteria; phylum Planctomycetota; class Phycisphaerae; order UBA1845; family JANYLN01; genus CAWBCK01. The sequence goes on along the minus strand of CAWBCK010000005.1, from coordinate 502,108 downwards.
CGCCTACGCCCTCGTCGAAGGTCCTGACGGCCAGGCCCGGGAGGTAAAGGTCACCAAGAGCCCCGCCGGCCCGCGCGACTTCTACAAGGCCAACAGCAAGATCGAGCAGTGGCTCATGGCCAAAGACTTCATCAAGCAGGCCACGATCTACAACGCGACTGTCTCGCTGATGAGAACCCGCGACCTCTGCGACCTCGTCTGGCAGGCGATTATCGAGAATCCGACGATCCTGCTGAACGACGGTCCCAAGGCCAGCCCATGGAGCATACGGGCCTGTGCCGCCACGCGTAAGCACGTCGAGGAGAACATCAAAGGCAAACGGCTCAAACCGTGAAACGGCATCGCCATCAAGAAGGAACCCTATGCGGCTGCGACCTCGATGGATCGCAGCCGTTTCTTTCGCGCAGTTGCTTTCTCATATCCGACCGGGTATCGCCTACAATGTCTTCTGGCGGCGGGTGCGTATCGGCTGAAGTATGCCGGCCGTTGCCGTTGGCGTACCCGGTGTAGAGGTTGCCTTGGATAACATCACTCACGCCGCTGTCGGCATTGCTGTCGCTGAGGCCGTCTTTCCATCGTCGGGGGCTGCGGGCGTTGTGCTGGCTATTGCGGCGTCCGAACTGCCCGACATCGACATTGTCGTGGGGCTGTTCGACCCGTGGTCGATCGTTACCGTCCACCGTGGCATCACGCACTCGCTCTTTGTCGCGCCGTTGGCCGCTGCCGCGCTGGCCGGGATCTGGACGTCCTTTGCCTCGACGGGGTTCTGGCAGTTGTTGCTGCTGGCCCTTGTGTGCCTGTTGGCCCATACGGGCCTTGACGTGCTGACGAGCCTATGGCACGCAGATGCTTGAGCCGTTCAGCAGACGCCGGTTCGGCCTGGGCTGGGTTGCCGTGGTTGATCCGCTGGCTACCGTGCTGCTGCTGGCCGGGGGCATCGGCGCCTGGTTGCTCCATCCGTGGAATCCTTGGGTGGCATGGTATTGCGCGACAGGCGGCATTCTGCTGGCTGGCGCTTACGTGATGCTGGGCGCCTATTGTCATCATCGCGCGGTACAGGTCGCTGAGCGTCGGGCGAAACACTTAGGCCCGGCGATCGCCGTTGACGCCTCCGCCCAGATAGGAACTATCTTTCTGTGGCGCCTGCTCTATCGCACGAGGAGCGCCTTCTACCTCGCTCGCTACAATTCGATTACGGGCAGTCTCAAGGGGGAGAAGACGATCGCAGTTTCACTTGACCCGCATCTCAGTGCGCTGCTGTCCACGCCACGCGCCGCAGCCTTCACGAGTTTTGCCAGTCAGCTGACGTTGCCACGCATTGATGCGGACGATCCGGATGCGCTGATCATCGAGGACATGCGTTTTGCGTTTCCAACCGATGCCGCCGTCGGGCTCTGGGCCCTTCGAATCGCATTCGCACACAATCGCAACGGCACCCCCCGCATTCGCGAAATGCACTTCCTGCAGCGTCACGCACCGGTGAAAGGCTCCGGCCCGATCCGCCAGCGAGTCTCCCCTGTCCCCATGACCATCGACTGACGCACAGCCAGGGACGTTACGGCGGTTTCCCAGTCGCCAGTCGGCTAGTCCCTGCCTCGAGCCCCCCGCTCCACCTCCGCCAGATGCGCTGCCAACGGCTGGCGAATCTCCCGTTGGTACTCGTCAATAAACGCCAACTCGTTCCAATGCTCTGCCAGCACCTTCGCCTTCAGCGCCACGAGCCGGTCCGTCAGTTCGATCAGCAGGTCGGGCAGTGCCTTGTCCGCCTCGTCCGGCACGTACACCCATCGCCCGTTTCGCAGCCGCATTTCCGCGCGTTCGATCGGTATGCGATCCCCCACCTGGTATGCCACCCACGCCGTCTCTCCATCAATCTCCGTCGAGACGATCTTCACCCGCCTGCTGAAGGGCCCGAGGTAATCGGCCAACGGGTCCATGTTGCATACCTCCGCGGCCGTCGGACCGACGTGTTGTTCCGCGACCTCCTGCAACTGCCGCGATGCCGTCAGTAACCGGTCCACCGCCATAAGGGTGCGAACCAGTGGCGCCAGTTTCGCCGGCTCCACCAGCGATTCGAGTCTTCCATACTGCCGCTGGCGCTGCACAGCCCGCAGCTGCCCAAGCAGCTTCGCCGGCCCTTCCTTGTCAACGTTTGCGCCGGACCGGCCACAGCCGGCAGGCAACACGATCAGACACATCAGGCCCAGGCCCACCCAGCCCCAGCGTCGTCTTAACGAACTGTTATTATGCCAGTTCACAGATTCGTCCCAACTTCCAGTCCGTTCGCTCGTCAGCCCGTCGATCGACGACAATCCTGGCCGGTCATCTTGTCAGCGCCTCACCCGCTCACCCCTTCGCCCTGCTTGTCACTCTTCAAGTGCCGGTCAAAGAAGCCCGGCGCCTCTCGGCCGCCGAAGCCATGTTCCCCGGGAGATTCATCGACGCTGAACATCTCCGCTGCCCCAGCCGCCTGATAGATCCGTCGTGCCTGGTCCCGCGCCACGATAGCATCCTCATACAGGAAGCAGGAATCCGACAGGCCGATTTCCAGGAGTAAGGGCCGCGGCGCGATCAACCCCTGAAGATCGCCGACGTCGCACACCGTGTATAGTCCCGGCACGAACTGGCTGCCGCAGAAGTTCGCCCGTGCCACCGCGAACCGTGGGAACGTATCGCTGTAGCAGATCACATCGGCCGCCTTGATCCGCTTGTCCATCAGGCTGAGCCACGTCGTCATGGTCCCGCCGAACGACAGCCCCATGCAGCCGATCCGATCGGGGTCGACCTCGCTTCGGCCCTGCAAGTAGTCGATTGCTTTCATTCCGTCCCAGATGTCCAGGGCCAGCAGATTGACGCCCAGCAGGCTGCCGCGAATGAAATGTACGTTGCACGGATCGCGCCGGGATAGGGATTGCCCCCGTCACGCCGCTCGCCGAATCCCCGCCAGTCTATGGCCATCGTCACGAACCCGCGCCGCGCCATCTGCAGGCCGTAGTCGTAGTTGCTCTCGACGATGTTTCGCCGGCGGTCCGCCCGGTTCAAGTGCACGCCCATCACCGCTTCTTTGCCATACGGCCCGTGTCCGTGGCAGCAGAGGATCGCGGGCAGCTTCTGGCTGGCCCGCCGATTCGCCGGACTGTACACCAGTGCGGGCACCGACATGTGTTCTTCGCTGTCGAAGACCACCCGCTGCTTGATGAGTCCGTCCTCGACCGTCTCCCAGACGACCTCCGCATCGAGCGGGACGGGCTGCGGCATCTCACCAAGCAGCCCCTTGAGTTCCGGCAGCAGCGTCGACCGCCAGGCCAGCCAGTCCTGTTTGCTCTTGCCGCCAAATGCCAGTCGAGGCTGCACCTCGCTGCAGCGTCGGTTGAAGTAGTCGATCATCGAGAAGTTTCGGTGAGCCATCCGCAGCCTCCCAGCCTTAAGCGGCTCCACATCGAGCACTCAGGACTGGCCGCTGACCCGGAACCCTCTTTCTTCCAGGTGCAGTCGGCAGATCGTCACCTGTTCGCCCGTCAGCTGATGTTTCTGGCAAAGGGTTTCGAACTCCTTCGCCGTGACAGCCTTTGTGCCGCGCTGCGCCTCGACCTCGTCGAGCGCCGCACCAACATTTTTCAAATACGCGAACTCCGCGATATCCAGCATGCCCAGCTTGTCGCTCTCACCCGCCAGCGCCCAGATATACAGCATGTCGCTGGCCGGCCCAGCCACGACCGGATGCGCCGCGCCCGGGATCGCCACCGCCGTGCGATTGTGCACCACGTAGCACTTGTCGAGCCCTTCGTCGTCGAAGAGCATCTGCACGCCGTACGGCCCCCACTTGCCGTCCGTCACCCGCGCCAGGTGATAGTACACTTCCTCATGATCGCTTTGCCCATGCGCCACGTCGTCCTTGTCGTGAACGTGCAGCGGTGTGCCCGACCACAGGCCCGGCGGGCTGTACGTCTCGCCGCCGACGAGGTTCGTCGTCACGTCATCCGGCGTAAACGTCGTGATCACATCGCGGTGCCACACGCCCGTCCCTCGCCGCAGATTCTCACACTTATGGGCCGGCACATACACTGGCGGCTTATCGCCGCGCACCGGCGCGGAGAACAGGATCATCTCGCCTGTGCCCGCCATCGTGAACTTCGCATCACGCGGGATATAGACCGCCGATGAGTTGCTCGGCCCCGGCAGTTCCGCGAAGGGCCCGGCCGTCCGATCGCCGGTAAACACCTGTGATCCGACCTTCACCTCGAACTTCGCCGTTACAGGAACCAGCACGACTTCGCGTTCGCCGCTTTCCAGGCTGAACGGCCCGTCCTCCAGCCGATAGCACCCGAACGCCAGGATCTCCAGGGCTACGTTCGGATCTTTCGGATCAAACACCAGCCCGCTGCGTTTGCCGTCCCAGGTCACGATCGGGTTGATCTGTCCGCTCTGGATGCCCTGCCGATACTTTTTGAGCGTCCGCTCCATTACCGCACTCTCCCATCTATTTCAGATTCCGTGGCATATCTTCCGAAAAAACACCGCGCGACAGCCACGATTGTAGGTTCCCCCTCCCCGCGCCAAACGCTACGCGACGCTACCCGCTATATCTGAGTTTCACCTGCTCTCGCCTCTTCACCCCGTCACCTCTTCAGCGCCTTCACCAGTTCCGCCGGCAGCGCCGCCTCTTCCTCGTCATGCTCAGCCAGCGCCTTGATCGGGTCGAACATCTCCTCGATCGGTCCCAGCTGTCGTTCCAGCTCGCACGGCGGTTCATACGACCCCGGATCGCCGCCTGTCGCCAGCCCCTTCAGCAGTTCCACCATGTACAGATACGTCCGCAACGGCACGTCCGGTGGCACCCCATGATCGACTCCCGGCACATACCGTCCGAATCTCATCGTCGCCTGCCACCGCAGCACGACCTCGCGCCGCGCCCGTGCTTTGTCAAAACGCAGTTCTCGCTTGTCGATGCCCCCTTCGATCGCGATGTCCTTGTGCCTGGCCAGGTATACCGCCGGATCGTTACACGCCGCGATTTCCATCGGCTGGATCCCGTCGATCGCCGACGGGTAGAAGACATCGAGGATCTGACCGTTGTGCCCATCGCTGTCCATCAGCACCACGTCGACGCCCTTACTCTTCATGAAAGTATAAATCCGCCGGTAGTGCCCCAGCATGAACTCCTTCATCATGGCCGGCGAGAGCATCGCAGCCGTCTTGTACGCCATGTCCTCATTGAGAATGATCCGTTCGACCTTGATCTGATCCAGCGGCTCCTCGACCATCTTGAGAACGAAGTCCGTCCAGAACGCCATCATCGCGTGTACGAGTTTCGGGTTGTCGCACAGCATCATGCTCAGCCCCTCGAACCCGCACCAGTCGCGCATGGTCCAGTATAGCCCGGGGATCGTCAGGCTGACGGTCCCCTCGCCGTTATTACAACTATCCTTCATCTGCCGCCACGACACCGTGCCCTGCCCCGTGCGGTATGCGTCCGGGTTCAGCGTTACCGTTTCGTTCTCGCCTTGCACCGGCTCGAATCGTTCCGGCGACGTCGGGTCATACCGCCGTTTCATTGCCTCGAAGTCGTCCCACGTCTTGACGGGAAACTCCAGGTATGCCCGCGTCGCGAAGCCCGGCGTCGCCTGCCGCAGTGCGTCGATGCGCGTCACGCCCCACTCGTCGACCCAAATGGCCTTGTCGTCCTTCACCTGCAAAATCCGGATAGGGAATTTCGGCACCGGCCCGAAGTTCATCTTGCCGATCCCAGCCGTCGCATCCGCGCCGATGAAGTTGCGGAAGGATTTCTGCTGCTCTTCGGACAACCCCTGCTTGCGCCACGCCGCGTAGGTACTCGCCCGGGGTCCCCCGAACATAAACGGCACCCGGTCCACGCGCTGGCCCTTCATGTACGCAACATACCGCTCCCGAGCCGTCATCACAGTTCTCCTGTTACCCGTGCCCATGACATGAGAACCCATCCTACCACGGCAGAGAGGCTCCGCCACCTCAGATGCGTTTTTGGCGGTTTTGCCGGGGTTCCGGCGATGGCGGTGCATACAAAAAAGGACGGCCCCAAGAGGCCGTCCAGGCATGTGTTTTTGATCAGCACTCAGCACTCAGTACTCAGCACTCGGTATTCGGTACTCAGTCCTGCCGTTGAGTCTTGATTGATGCCAGCAGCAGCGTATAAGGCTGGAGCAGTTCGCTGTTCTCGTTGCCTTTGACCGCCTCGCCCAGTGCTTCGGCCGCCTTCGCCCGGCTCTCAGCCGCCTGCGGCATGCCCGCAACCTCCTGTACCTCCGCCAGCATGTTATACACCAGCCCGCGCATCGCCGGACCCATCCACGTATATTTTTCGCGCTGAATGCTCCGGCTGAGCTGCTCTGCGTGATACAGCGCGTTGGCCCGACTGTCCGGAGCGGCCAGCGCCATCGTCGCTGCGTTGATCGCCTCCTGCAGGGACTGCTGTGCAGCGCCGAGGTCCGCCGGCCGTGCCCCGCAGCTCTGGGCCATCTGCAGCACGCCAAGCCCCGTCAACAGATCGGCCGCCCTCTGCAGGTTGATCCGCGATACCAGCATGTACACGTCGATGAGCCCGCGCTGGGCCCCGACTTCCGCGCTCTTGTAATCCCGAATCATCTCCAGCCGGCGATTCGGCTTGTCCGGCGTGGGATTTGCCGTGCTCAATTCGTTGGCGGCGTCGCCCTGGTCCTTCTTGGCCGCCTGAAGCGCTGTTGTGTAGGACCGCTCCGCCTGCTTGCACGCCGCCAGCGCCTCGTCTTCCCGGTCAGCCGCAGCCTTCATAAGCTCATCCAGCCGGGTGCACGTTTTGTTCATCTCGGCCAGTACCGTCTGGCACCGTGCGTTCGACCGCTGGACCGACTCATCCATCCCCTCGTTGTACTTGACCAGCGAGGCATGCGATTCCTGCATGCTCTTCCTGGCCGCCTGCAGGTTTGCCAGGATCTTCTGCTCCGCCGTCAGCCGCGTCGCCAGGGTATTGAGACCAACCTGCTCCGTGCCGCCGACGTACGTCGCCTTCGTCAGATCGTCCGAACCGGCCGGGTCGACCTTCGCCCCCGCCATCGTACCTTCCTGTAGCGCCTGGATCTTCGCGTCGGTCTTTCGCAGCTGCGCCGACAAATCAGTATACGCCTTCTTGTATGCCGCGAATGACGCCGCGTCGGTCACGTCATAGCCCTGCTGATCGAGCTGCCCCAGCTGCTCCTGCAGCTGCTGCGACCGGGCCTTGGCCTGTTCAACCTGCTGCCTGGGCCCGACCATTGCCTGCTGCAGCTGGGCGATTCGCTGCTCGCTTGCTTCGATCTGCCCATCGATATCCTGCACGTACCCCGCCACCGTCTTGGCTGGCTCTGTGGTCGCACCTTCCGACCCGTTCGGGCCCTTCAGCCTCGCCGCAATCGCCCGCCCTTGTGTTGCCGGGTCCATGTACCAGCGATACTCATCAGCCAGCCGGCTGCGAACGATCACCGCCTCGGCCCGTCGATTGGCCGCCAGATTCGCCAGAAGCATCGCCTTCTGGACGTACAGGCCACCCATCACATAGTTCGAGCGGAAATGATCGCTGCTGTTAAGCCCCGCATTGCTGGCCTGGGACATGCTGTTGTTCAGATCGCTAATCGCATCATTGACCTGCTTGAGCGTCTTGGCTGTCGCATCCGACCGGTTCGCGAACGACTGGCGAATCCACGCAATCTCGCCCGTGCCGCTGGCCGGCCGCAACGACTCAGCCACCTTCGCATCCACCGGCGACGCGCCGCGCAGTGACGCGCTTGTACATCGCGTCCTGCTCGCTGAGGATCTGCTGGAACCTGTCCGCCAGCTGTCGCGTCGGGCGAAGCAGGTCGTTCTTCGACGCGCCGACCGCCGGGTTCGCCACTGCTGCCTGAATCGCCTCATTGCTCGGTTTGACCGCCGCCGCAGGGAGTGCCAGGGCGTTGTCATCTGCTGTTACCGCGCGATTCGCGGTCCGCGACAGCACATCCAGCCGCGCGCCGCCTTGTCCGTCGCCGTATCCAACGCGTTACGCACCTCGACGGCCCGCGGCTGAATCGCCGGCAAAATGAACACCACGACAACCAGGCTGACAACAACAGCCAGCGAGACGATAAAAGCGCCCAAGTTCTGACGGCTCACGCGAGTCTCCCTGGATAAGGGGCCCTTGGTATGTATATCGGCTGAATCCGCATCTCAGCCGGCCATTATACGACATTTTCTGGATTCAACCACACCCCGGCGGCACAATCCACTCGTCGCGTATTGTACTGCCAAATAACCAGTTGTGCGCCCTCCACCGGCCTTCGATCTGCACGGCAACGACGCTCGAACTCCCAGCCCTCAGACGGCTCCGGCATCAGGGTCTGGACCTCGAGGGTCTACGGGGCGGCCGGCGGACGTTCGCAGTTGTCTTTCCCCGCCTCGAAAGACAGGAACCTTTCGCCAGCCGGACTTGCGTCATTTGCGCCAGCGCCGCGGGCCAGAGAAGGCGAGCGGTGGGCGAATCGCTTTCCGATTGGAGATGTCCGCAAGCGTGCCGGCATCCCAAGCGGCAGTGCGAGCATCGCATGCCGGCGTCCCGTCGGCTCTCTCGGCAGCCGGTGCCTTCCTGGCTCTTCGGCTGGTGCGGTACCGGACTGTCGCTGTAGCAGGTCAGATCGGATGCGGGCGACGACGAATTAACTACCGTTATATCTTGAGTTCTCGTTTGTCCCCTCAGATAATCAATACGAATGGCATGACCGCCGAACGGCGGTAACGAAGCAAGACATCCCTACATGTTGGCAGCCACGCAAAGGAGTCGTGATGAACATGATCGATACACAGGCAACCGTCGGCCAGATCGTTCGTGACCGACCGGAGCGAACGCGCAGTCTTTGAGGATCTGGGAATCGACTACTGCTGCGGCGGCAATAAGCCCCTGGACGAGGCCTGCCGCGAAAAGGGCCTCGACCCTGACGTGGTCGCGCAGACGCTCCAGGCTGCGGCCCAATCGCAACTGCCCCCGGACTCCGACGTTTCGGCAATGAGCATGACACGTTTGGTTGACCACATCGAGAAAACGCACCACGCCTACCTGAAGAAGGAACTGCCCGGGCTGCTGGCCTTGGCCAGGAAGGTGGCCGAAGTCCACGCCGGCCACGCCGCCCATCTGCAGCAAATGGTCACCGTGCTTGCAGGTTTGGTCCAGGAACTGCTCAATCACCTTGAAAAGGAAGAGCAGATCCTGTTTCCTTCGCTCAGAGAACTGGAGGCCACTGGCCGGATATCTCACGCCTGCTTCGGGACTGTTCGTGGCCCGATTCAGATGATGGAATACGAGCACGACAGTGCAGGCCAGGCCCTTGCGGAGATTCGTCGTCTGACCGATGATTGCGCCTCGCCCCAGTGGGCATGCAACAGCTATCGCGCGATGCTACAGGGCCTCATGCATCTCGAGGCCGACCTCCACCAGCATATCCACAAGGAAAACAACATCCTGTTTCCCATGGCCATGGAAGCCGAACGCAACGCTGGCAGCGTCTGATCGCGTCCGGGCTGTCGATCCGTTGAGAGCCACCAGGCATTTACGGGAGGACCAGACGCCTGGCCCAAGAACTGTCGGGGACAACTACGCGCCCGGCCAGGCCTGTTCTTCAAATGCCCTTCTTCGTTCGCCGCCTGCCGGCCTGATCGGCGGCCTTGCTGTCGGTCCGCCGAAACACGTCCAGGGTAGTCGCCGTCAAGAAGTTGACCATCTGCTCGTCGATTGCCGCCAGGCCGTAATGCAGGGGGCACGGCTGCCCATTCCCGCACCAGCCTGGCCCGAATGGGCACGTCCTTTTCTCCTCCGGCCGTTCAAACAACACAGCAATCTGGAACAGCGTGATCTGGCTGGGTGCCCGCGCCAGTGCGTAGCCCCCGCCGGGACCGGGCGAACCGGCCACCAGGCCGTTCTGTGAGAGGATTGTCAGCAGTTTCGCAACGATGGGCCGAGGCAGATTCCTGTCTCGGGCAATGTCGCCCGAAGACAAACGCGTCTTGCCCTCATCGTACACCTCCGCCAGCCGACTCATCGCGGCGATAGCGTATTGCGTTGTCTTGCCGTACCTGATCATCCGTCGCTCTGTCCTTTCGCCGGTCGCCCAAAGAAGAATCCAGGGTATGTTATTCAGCATTTTGACCAGCCGCCAGTGCGGCGGTGCCGGTTCGATTCTGGCATCCCGCTCCCGGTGGCGGTATAACGGCGGCATCATCTCTGTTGAAGCTCGACCCTTCGGTTTGGCAAACGTTGGACAATGAAAGGATTTTTCATGATGTCCCTGCGTCGAGTCATGTTGTGCCTTGCTGCGGTTCTGGCTGTCGTTCTGCCCGCGCTGGAGCCGGCGGCGTCACGAGCCGCGCCTGCCCCGGTTGCGTCCCCGGCCAGTCGTCCCGCCGTCCCGGCTCAATATCGCCGGCCCGAGTCGCCGCCGACCTATGCCGTGCGTCGGCTGGTCGGACCCATAGCGATCGACGGCGACCTTAACGATCCCGGCTGGCGCGGCGTCCCGGCGATGGGTACCTTCTACTGCGATTCGGGTCTCGGGCCGATGACCTGCGATACTGTCGCCCGCATGGCTCGTGATGACCGGTACCTCTACGTGGCTGTCGAATGTCGCCAGCCTGATGTTGCCGGCGTCAAGTTCGATAAGGGCTCCCGCGACAAGCCGTCCGCCAAGGGCGAAACCGTCGAACTGTTCCTTCAGCCGGATCGCACGAGCGAAAAGTATGTCCAGGTAGTTTTCGACATGAGTGGCGCATTCCTCGACCAACGGGCCACCTGCCGGGAGCGACAGTGGCGGCCCTACGACACCTCGGTCCGTCCCATGCCGGACCTGCAACCGGAATGGAACGGGGATATCACTGCGGCTGCCGCGATAACTCCAGACGGCTGGGTCGTCGAGGCGCGCCTCCGCCTGGCGGACATGACAATCGATGGTCACGCCGACGCGGACTTCTGGCGAGGCAATATCGCTCGCAACATCGGCGACGAATGCGGTTCATGGGCCTGCGTGCCGGTTAACTTCCATCAGCCCGACGCCTTCGGTTTGCTGGGCATGTCGGATGCCGCCGGGATGGCCTTGGCTGCTGTCTCGCCCGCAAATGCTCCGCCTGCCGTCGAACCTGTCACGCGTGATGTAAAGGTCATGCGAAAGCTTCTGGCTGACGGCACGGTTGGCGGCGTGCTCAAGAAACTGAACTGTCCCCGTCCGACGGATGCGCGCGACCTGGCGCTGCTGCAACTGCATCTGGATCGTCTCAAGGGCAAGATGAGTACGCAGCCGGACGACAAACCCCTCGCCTACGCCGCCCGCGTGGATTTCTATCGCTTTCGCACCATCGCACAGGTCGTACAAGGAAAGGGCAGGTTTACCGCCGAGCAGCGGGGCTTCTTCGAGGCCGCCATCCTTTCGCCGGTCGACGGCAGCGCGCAGCCCTATACCCTGTTCGTCCCGCGAGACTACGATCGTTATCCCGATCAGCGCTACCCGTTGATCATCTATCTGCACGGAGCCAACGGCACCCACGGCGGCGAAAACGGCTTCGGCGCGCTCCGCGGTAAGTACCAGTCCGGTTACCTGTTCATGCGGCCCATGGCCCGCGGCCCGTTCTCCGGATATTCGGGCGTGCCGGGCAATGACGTCATGAATCAGATCCGCGACGTAATCACCCACTACCGCATCGACCCGGACCGCGTGCACCTCTTCGGCGCCAGCATGGGCGGCCACGGTTCCTACACCGTCGGCTCTACCTGGCCGGACGTCTTTGCCACCTGCCTGGTTCGTTGCGGCTGCGCGACGGAGATGCCCCTCGCGCAGATGTGCAACCTGCCCACCTTCATCCACCATGGTCTGGGCGATCTGAGCGTGACCCCGCGCGGCGCCATGCACTGCGCGGGCATGCTCCGCGAGGCCCACGCACCTGTGCAGCTCTACCTCTATCCCGTGGTCGGGCACGATGCCCGGCTGCCCGTCGTTTCGCAGGAGACGACTCCCTGGTCAGCCCTGCAGCCCATCCGGCGCGAGCGATGCCCGCAGCGCGTTATCCTCGAAGGCGCTCACCCCTCACTGAAAAAGGCATACTGGCTCTCGATCCTCAGATATGCCGATCTTCAGAAGCCGGCCCACCTCCAGGCCACCTTCGTCGCGAAGAGTCACCTTGCACTCGATGTCCGTAATGTCGCCTGGGCCCGGATCGACCTGCCCTGCGACTGGATCGCGCCGGACAAGCCTCTGGTCATCGCCGATGCATCGGGTAACCGCTACACAACCGTCACGCCCGGCGCCAACACCGCCTGTCTCTATCTCGACCTCGCCCCAGGAGCCTTGCAGGTCTTTACCTCCGCGCCGATGAAATTCGACGATCCAGCCGAATACACAGGCGGCGGCGCCTGCGACCTCTTCTGGACCGGCCGGCCCATCCGCATCGTCTATGGTACCAAGGGTTCGCCGGAATATACCAAGGCCCTCGCCAAACTGGCGGCCGACCTGCGGCGATGGAATCCCTTCGGCGGCGGCGACTTCGCCTGGGGCGGTTTTCCTGTTTATAGGGATGTGGACGTGACCGACGCCGTACTCAAGACGTGCGACCTCATCGTCCTGGGTACGCCAGCCGATAATATCCTGTTGCGCCGCCTGGCCGCGCAGTTGCCCGTCAAACTTAACGATGACAACCTGGCTGTCGATGCAACGCCGGCGATACAGTGGCCCGCAGCCGATGTCTCGTTCAGCTTCTTCTATCGCAATCCTCTCGCCCAGGGCCGTTACATCTGGTGGTTTGCAGGACCGACGGATCGCGAAGACTTCAATCATCTCGCTCACGCAGCCGAGGACTATGCCGGTCCGCTTGGTCCTGAACTGATCGTCCTGTCGAAGAAGGATCACCGTATCCTGGCCACCGCCCAGCTTAACAGCCAGTGGCGCCTGCGCCGCCCCGCGCCAACGCGGCCCGCTCGCGAGATCTGGCCAAGTCGCGCCTATCTGAGCCAGCGCCTGCGCGATGCCTTCCAGCACGAGTTTTCGCCGGACATCAACCTTGCGATGCCCCTGCCGGATGCGGACCTGTTCGATTGGAACAGCGTCACCGTCGGCGAGGTACTGCGGGTTCTGCAGCCGGCCCCGATGCTGCTCGCCCCGGTCTACGGCCAGGAACTGATCGACCGCCTCGCCACCAGCCCTCGCGAAGACGATCATTGGGGCCAGATCGAATACCGCACTCTTCAGTACGCCCTTGCTGATGCCGGTCTGCCCTTGGCCAATATCCAGCCGGACCGGCTCTATCGTGTTTTGCTCGATGCGTCCTCGCTCTGGACGCCGAAGGTCACAGGGGGGCGTCTGCCTGACCCGCGTTTCATTTCTGCTGCGCAGGCGCAGACGGTGCTGGAGCGGGTTGTTCACCCCGGCCACCCGGGTCGTTGGGCTTCTGCAACGCGGCCCAGCAACTTGCGGACAGGTGCTGCCGTGTCGCCTCGCGAGCGGACGGAGGGAAGCGATCTGGCGGCCAAGGAACGGCTCAAGCCGGTACGCCAAGCGTCCGCCAAAGAGGGGACTCCGAACGCCGGCTAAGCGCGGGCGGGGAACAAGGGACAGCCGGGGGGGCTTGCCTTTGGCGCTGCGGATAGAATCTTTTGTGGTCTTAGCAGGTGTTGCCTCCGGCCGATCGAGCGGTAAACTGTATTGCAGTGTCGGCCCTGCCGCTCCCTACCCTCAGCCACGGTGGATACCGCTTGGGCGTCTTTAGGACAGGCTTTTGCAGGCAAGAGCCGGCACCGCCGCGGCCGTACCCTGTCCCAGCCGGCGCGGCAGTGCGCAAGAGTAACTATCACTTAGAACCGGAGGTGTGCCGGGCAGTCGCGGGTGCGGCTTGCGCCGGAGCCAGCCGTTATACATTGGGCTCCGAAAGGATTCGATATGCCGGATACGCCGGACGTCTTTACGGGAGTTTTAAAGTCTACGAAGCAGGGCGCGGGGGTGTTGCGCGATCCGAAGCGTTCGCTGCGGCCCGGGCCCAAGGATGTGGTGGTGCCCGCCAGGATCATCCGCGAACTGCAACTGCCGGTCGGCGCCCTGGTGACGGGCACGATCAGAAAAGCCAAACGCGAGCCGGAACTCGTCGAAGTGCAGTCGGTCTGCGGCCTGTCACCGGCTGACTTCGTGGACAGGACAAGGTTCGAAGACCTCGTCGCGGTCGATCCCAATGAGCGATTTCGGCTTGGCGACTCCGGCAATATATCGATGCGCGTCGTCGATATGGTTGCCCCGATCGGCAAAGGAACCCGCAGCCTCATCGTCTCGCCCCCCAAGGCCGGCAAGACGATCATGCTCGAGCAGATCGCCAACGCCGTCCGCAAGGACAAACCCGAGTGCCGTATCATCGTGTTGCTGATCGACGAGCGGCCGGAGGAAGTCACGTCGTTCAAGCGCAGCGTCGATGCCGAGGTGTTCTCTTCAAGCAGTGACCAGACGATCCCCGAGCACATCGAACTGGCGGAACTGACCCTTGCACACATTCGCACGGAGCTGGAGTGCGGCCAGGATGTCGTCGTGCTCGTCGACAGCCTCACACGGATGGGCCGCGCGTTCAACCAGCGGGGACGCGGCTCGGGCCGGACGATGTCCGGTGGCCTCGAGGCCGGCGCTTTGGAGATTCCCCGGCGGTTCTTCGGTCTGCGCGCAACATCGAGAACGGCGGCTCGGTAACGATCATCGCCACGTGCCTGGTCGATACGGGGTCGCGGATGGACCAGCTGATCTTCGAAGAGTTCAAAGGCACGGGCAACAGCGAGATCATCCTCGACCGGCAGCTGGCTGAACTGCGGATCTTCCCGGCGGTCAACGTTCCCGCCAGCGGCACCCGCAAGGAAGAGCGGCTTTACAACCCGGAGGAGATCCAGCGGATCGGCAAGATGCGCCGTGCCCTGGCCGGTCGGAACCCGCGCGAGGTCATGACGACGATGCTCAAGCTCCTCGAGAAGTATCCGACCAACGAGGCCTTCCTGGAGACCATCCCTCTGGCGAGTTGATTCATGCCGCAGACTGCTCTCGAAAGCACGTCACAACAGCCCCGGTTCGCCGACTGGCTCGCCAGCCGCATCTCGTCGCTGCAGCGCCAGACGGCGCAGCCGATCGAAAGGAATCATACTGGTCGCTGCTGCGTATGGCTGTCGTCATCGTGACGGTCATCCTGGCCGCCGTGCTTCGCCTGCCGCCGGTGCTTCCGCTGGTTGTCCTGCTGGTGGGGGTCGGGCTGTTCGCATGGACCATCCACCGGCACCGCCTCGCCCGCAGAAGTCGTGCGTTTCTTCAATTGCAGTTGCGCGTCGCGGAGGAATCCTCCCAAAGACTCCACGGAACCGTAACCACCGTCCGACCGGCCGCCCGGCCGAAAGATGTGACCATCGCCCGCGAGCAGACAGAACAGCTCCTGCCGCGGGGACGGAGGTGGCACCTTACCGAGCAGGAACAGGACGACCTCGATCTGTACGCGTCGCCCGTCGGCATATTCGGCCTGCTCAACCGCACCTCGACCGACACCGGCGACAATGCGCCTCCGCGACTGCCTCGAAAACCCATGCCTCGATGCCGACCGTATCCGCCGGCGACAGGCGGCTGTCCGCCGGCTGAGTGCAGATCACGAGGGCAGATTCAGGCTTCTGGCTCGGCTGGCCGCTTTGCGCGATCAGGACCGCCAGATGGAGGCGTTCGAGCAGGCATGCGTCTCTGCCCGACCGGTCACCGGCTCGGTTGCCTCATGGTTACTGCGGGGCTGGAGCCTGATCAGCGTCGTCGTCATCGTCGTGGCAATCTCCTCTGCGTTCCAGGATGACTACAGCTGGTCCGTGCCGCTCGGGGTTGTCGCCGCCATCGACGCACTTCTCTGGTTCACGCTGGGCAAGCGCGTTCATCGCATCCTGGTGCAATGGGAGCGTTGCGGCTCATTCCCGGAAGGCTACTGCAATGTCGCCGGTCAGGCGGCGAGCGATCTGCCCGAGGAGGCGCCGCTGGCGTCGCTTCGCCGTGTGCTGGCGAAGATCAGTCAGCCGGGGGCCTTACGCGCTGCAATGCACTGGCTGGAATGGACCGGCGGCGGCTTCTTCCAGGTCATTCTGGATTTCTGCTCGCTCTACAGCCATCACATTCTGGAGGGCATTGTGCGGCACGTCGTGCCGTACCGTAGCGAGTATGTGGGCGGGCTGGCTGCCGTAGCGGAGCTGGAGGCCCTGCTGAGCCTGGCGTGCTTCGCGGCCGAACAGCCGAACACCTCCTGGCCCGAGCCGATGGAAGACATGCGGATTGCGATCGACGCGGGCGTTCATCCGCTGATCGATCCGACCCGGGCGGTGCCCAACACGATGGAGTTGTCCGCCCGGCCGAACCTCTGGATC
This sequence comes from uncultured Planctomycetota bacterium, assembly GCA_963787325.1. Lineage (GTDB taxonomy): Bacteria > Planctomycetota > Phycisphaerae > UBA1845 > JANYLN01 > CAWBCK01. The sequence goes on along the minus strand of CAWBCK010000005.1, from coordinate 485,703 downwards.
GTCACCGGCTCGAACATGTCCGGCAAAAGCACGTTCCTGCGCATGGTGGGAGTGAACACTGTGCTTGCACAGGCCGGCGGTGTGGTCTGCGCGGCCCGCATGGAATGGTCGCCGATCAGGCTGATCACGGATCTTCGGGTCCGCGACAATCTTGGCAAGGGGGAGAGTTATTTTCTGGCGGAGGTCCGCCAGGTCCGGCGGATGCTCGTGCCGCCGACCGATCCGGCCCCGCTGCTGGGGCTGGTCGACGAACCGCTGCGCGGCACAAACCATCGCGAGCAACGCGCCGCCACGCTGGCGCTCATCGAGCAGTTTGTCGAAACGGCGGGGATGTTCCTGATCGCCACGCACGATGCCACGGTTACACGAATCGCCGACGGCACTTGCTCGCGAAATTACCATTTCCAGGAGCAGCTCGGCGAGCGGGAACTGCTGTTCGACTATCGCCTGCGCGAGGGCCCGTCCACCACCCACAACGCCATCCGCGTCCTGGCCCGCGAGCAGTTCCCGGCCGAACTGGTCAGGCGGGCTCTGTCCTACGCCGACAGTCCACAGCCGGATCCGCATGAAAATGAGAGAGCGAACTGAATCCGGATATAGCGTGGGAGCCGCTAACCCGGATATTTCACGGGGTTTTTCAGTTGGGCAGTAGCTAAAAGGCCTTACTTCCTGTAATGTCGGGAGTTGTAAAAGACAACCGTCACTACAAGGAGGTAAGGCCACGTGACAGAGTGTAACCGATCCCCCATCCGCTTTTCCAGTCTGGGCAGACGCAAGGTCGTCGCTGATTTCGACGGCGGTACGATCACCAGCGACGGCGGTGTGCTCCTGCTGCGCCAGATCGAACGGCGGCTCCGCCTCATCGAGCGTATGGATGCAGCCATTCCCGATCCCCGCAACCAAAGTCTGATCACCCACAGCCAAGTCAGCATGCTTCGCCAACGCATCTTCGCCATCGCCTTGGGCCAGGAGGATCTCAATGATCATCAGACCCTGCGGGCGGATCCACTGGTGCAACTGGCTTGCGAGCGGAAGGTGGACCACGACCAGCCTTTGGCCTCGCCCCCGACGCTGTGTCGCCTGGAGAACCGCGCGATGCGTCAACCCCTGGCCGAGGCCAGCAAGGTGCTGCTCGAAGCCTTCGTCGAGTCGCAGAAGACCCCGCCGACCGAACTGATCCTGGACTTCGATGCCACTAACGATTCCGTCCACGGCCACCAGGTCGGCCGCTTCTTCCACGGCTACTACGACGAGTACTGCTTCCTGCCGCTGTATGTCTTCTGCGGCAGCCAAATGCTGGTGGCCTACCTGCGGTCGGCCGACCAGGATGGGGCAACGCACGCCTGGGCTATCCTCTCGCTGCTGGTCAAGCGGTTCCGCCAGGTCTGGCCCGGCGTGAAGATCCTCTTTCGCGGCGATAGTGGCTTTTGTCGCTGGAAGATGCTCCGCTGGTGCGACCGGCACGATGTGTCCTACCTGGTGGGTCTGGCCAAGAACTCGCGACTGGAAGCCTTGGCCCGCCCGCTGATGGTGCAGGCCCAGGCGCTGGCGGTCGACCCGAAGGACCGGCCCCGCGTCTTCGGCGAGTTCTCCTACGCCGCGGCCACCTGGGACAAGGCCCGCCGGATCCTCGCCAAGGCCGAGTACCTGCCGCCCCAGCGTCCGGACGACGAGGCGAAGGAGAACTTCCGCTTCCTGGTGACGAATTGGCCGGGGGACGCCCAACTCCTGTACGAGCAGACCTACTGCCAGCGCGGCGAGGTCGAGAACCGCATCAAGGAGCAGCAACTGGGTCTGTTCGCCGACCGCACCAGTTGCCACGACTTTGAGGCCAACCAACTGCGGGTGCTGCTGTCGGCGGCCGCCTACGTGCTGATCGAGCATCTGCGTCGGACGGAACTGGCCGGCACGGAACTGGAGAAGGCCCAAGTCCGCACGCTGCGGCTGAAGTTGCTCAAGATCGGCGGACGGGTTCTGGTGTCGGCCAGGCGGATCGTGCTGCACCTGGCCAGTTCGTTTCCGCTGCAGGATCTGTTTCGCCGACTGGCCGCCCGCCTCTTGGCCCCGGCCAGCGTGACCTGACTTCCTCGCAACCCCGTGCCGCCGCCCCTGATCGGCCATGGGGGAAAGGGGGTGGTTTGCGCCGGGGGGCCGTTACCCATCCAATCCAAGCCTGAGTGCTCGAATCTGTCGCCTCGCCGCTCTCACTGGCTCTGTCTGGTATCACCGTGAAATATCCGGGCTAAGGTGCCGCGTGGCATGGCCATTCCCAGCGTGGCCGTTATCGTTCCCCGCTGCGTCTGGACGAGAGGTGCTCTGAAGCCCTATTGTTCCACCTTCGTATGCGTCGGCGTGATCATGACCTCACCGATGCGGCGGCGTTCGATGGACAGGACGCGGACGTCGTAGTCACCGAGCCGGACGGTGTCACCGGCCTCGGGCAGCCGGCCGAGCCTCTTGATGATGTAGCCGCCGATCGTATCGACGTCCTCTTCGGCGATATCGTGCAGGGGCAGGCGGGCCTGCAGTTCGTGGATGGGGTACATGCCGTTGACGCGATAGCCCTGGCCCTCAGGCCGGAAGGCCGGCTGCTTGGCGGGCACGTCAAACTCGTCCTCGATCTCGCCGACCATCTCTTCGATCACGTCTTCAAGTGTGACGATGCCCTGGGTCATGCCGTATTCGTCAACGACGATGGCCATGTGCCGGCGGGACTCCTGAAAGTCGCGCAGCAGCGCCGGTACCGACATCATCTCGGGCACATAGGAGACGTTACGTTTGATCCTGCGCATGTCGATATGGCCGGCGCCGACCACGTGCAGGGGTGTGGTGGGCAGCCCGTCGACGAAGGCGACCACCTCCTTGTCCTTGGACCGGGCGTCGGAGAACCGCAGTCGGCCGACCATCAGTCGCAGTCTGCTTGAAGAGGTCCTTTACGTGGACGATGCCGATGACGTGGTCCATGTCCTTGTGGCAGAGAGGCAGGCGGGTGTATTCGCTGCCCTGGACCACCTGGAGGATGCGGCTGAGCGGATCGCCCACGCGCAGGTATTTCACCTGGGTGCGCGGTGTCATGATCTGACGCACGCGCAGTTCCGGAAGGCGCGAGGCTGCGCGGATCAGGTGCTCCTGCCGGCTGTCGATCAGTTTGGAAACCCGGGCGGAACTGGCCAGCGCCATGATCTCCCGCAGGGCCAGGTGTTCGCTGCCGCCGCCTTTGCCCTTAAACGGCCGGTTGACCATCTGGACCAGCCAGTTCAGGGGGGAGAGAACGCGTACAAGCAGGTCGAGCGGTCGAGCGATGACGACGGCGAGACGCCGGCCGTAGCGCACGCCGATCGTTTTCGGCAGGATCTCACCGAACTGCAAAACCATGTAGGCGAACAGGGCCGCAAAGATGCTCAGCCCGTGGTTGTGGTAGATCTTCTGGAAGAGCGCACCGGTGACCGTTGCGCCGATCGTGTTGACTGCCGTGTTCAGAATGACGACGGCGCCGATCGGTCGCTCGATATTGCGTTTGAATCGCTGCCAGATTGCCCCGGCAGACGGATGCCGGCTGGTGATGTCGGCGACCTGGCTGGGCGTGAGGCTCAGCAGCGTCGCCTCCAGCAGCGAGCACATCGCCGAGACCAGCACGACCACCAGCACACTGATTATCAGCAGGTACATTCACGACCTCTTGCCAAACAAACATGACTCGCCAATGGCCATTTTAGCCGCATTGTCCGACAGTATACAGTGGGAATCATCCAAGTCGACGCCATGGTATTGCGGCGGGCTATGACAGGTGCTTGACGAGTTCGAGCAGTTCGGGGCATTCCCAGTTGTCCTGGAAGGTGCTGCGGAAGTCGGCAAAACCGAGGGCGCGGTAGAAGGCGCGGGTGGCGACGTATGGTGGGTAGTCGACCGAATCGCCGAGCGTGCCGACATAGAGGTCGTGAACGCCGGCGGCTCGCAGGATCTGCTCCAGGCGATCGACGAGTCGCCGGCCGATCCCCTGGTGGTGGTATTCCTTGCGTACGCCCATCCACGCGATGCGGCCCCGGGCCTCAAAGACGTAGAACAGCAGAAATCCGACCAGATAGCCGTCACCACGGTCGGCGACGATGCCATTTTCGAAGCCGGCGTCGATGGCAATCCGGCGTATGTCGTTGGGTGTGAACCAGCGTGACAGCGCACGAGCAGCCTTGGCTACTTCGTTTCGGTCCGCCGGCATCATCTCACGAATAACGATCTCGGTCATATATGCTCCGGCTATCTGCTTTGAGAAATGATAGCCTGAGGCGGGTGTGGTGGAAACGCTGCGAGTCTGGCGATGCCGGCCGGTTCGGTTGAACTCGATGACGGCGGCCATCGGCGTGCGTCCTACCGGTTCGGTTGCTCCAGCGACCTGAAGAGCCTGTTGGAAATCAAGGTGAAGACAACATAGGAGGCTGTCAGGAAGAACGCCACTTCCAGGCTGATAACAATGGCTCGCGAGTGGCTTGCCGGATCCTGAAATGCACCATACATGGTGCCAGCGATATGGTCGGGGCGGGTGACGAGGTCCCAGGAATTCCAGCGCAGCACGCGGCCCATGTAGACGCCCAGGCTCGACAGGCCCAGAACCGTTACGGCGAAAGTCCAGCCCCACAGCCCGGCCGAAGCGTTGCGACACGAGCCGCTGCATGATCTGGATCGATACGACCGCCAGCAGACACCCGGTCGCCGCGAATGAGGCAATCAGCAGGGCGTCATACCGCAGCCAGGCCCGCGGCGCATACCGCAGGTGGACGAAGTCGGTCAGGATGTAAGGTGCATTCGGAAGGAATGCCAGCCAAATCAGAGACGGTAGCACGAGCCATTTCCACGAGGCCGGCCGCCAGTGATGGAGCCGGTCGACGAGCACGCTGCAGGCGTACGGGATCCACGCCAGGAAGATGTTCCACACGAGAAAGCCGTGGTACGAGCCGCCATGCCAGACGTCCCGCCAGGCCAGCAGCGAGGCAGACAGCACCATTAGTGCGGCGAGCGGCCAGAACCAGATCCGCCACAGGTAATCCGATCCAGCTGTCATTTGGCCTTTTCGCTGATCTGACACGATCTTCGCGTTCCTGTAATTCTGCCTGCCGGGTGTATGCCCATGATCCTGCCCGCGACGGTAGTACGGCAGATACCCGCTGCCGGTTCGGGGCGGCGTCGGCTCCGCCGGCCTGCCGCAGGTGCCGCCCTCCCTGCCGGCTTATCGACAGGCAATTCTAGCAGGTCGGGCGCGCAGGGACAACGGCATGGCCGGTCGCGTATTTGCTGTGGGTGCCATGCCCGGCGTGAACTGTTCTTCTGCCGGACAAATCAGGGCCGGTTTGACTCACTGCCAAGGGCCCGAAACAATTGAGCACGGGGTGCCGCCGCCAGGCAGGTCCGGCGTCCCGATCGTCCAGGGGAAGACTGCGTGCCCGACGAGCCGACCCAACCTGTTGCTCGATACCTGCGGCGTTCGCCGCCGAAGGTGTGGGTTTACCCGCTGGTCTCGGTGTTTGCCTGGGGTGTTGGCATTGCGCTGTTCCTGCGGTTTTTCTCGGCGTTCGAGTTTGTATTTCTGACGGCGCTGCTGGCCGGTTCGTTGGCGGCGGCGCTGATGCCGCTGCGCGAGAGGATTCCCGGGCCGAGGTGGCTGGCCGGGGTGATTACCGGCCTGATTCCCATCGCGGTTGGCCTGGGGATCTTCTATCTGGTCGGCTGGCTGATTGCCGGGCCGATTGCCGACGAGATGAAGCAGTGGCCGGTCATGAAGCAGAATCTGAACCACCTGCTGGGGCATCTGAGCGGGTGGCTTCATCTGAGTCAGCCGATCACCGTCGACGAACTCCTTCGCCGGGCGGAGCATTATCTTCTTGGCCAGGGGGCGGCTGTGACGTCGGCCGCATCCACGGTCATAACGGCTGCTGTCGTTTTGATTACGATCGGGATCGGCTCGCTGTACATGCAGGCGGAGAGTCCAACGCGGATACTGGACCCGATTCTGGCGATGGTCCCGCCGCACCGGCGTGCGCCGCTGCAGCATGCTTTCAACGACCTGGTGCCGAGGCTGCGTTGGTGGCTGATTGGTACGATCATCGATATTATCGTGATCGGTCTTATCTCGTGGTTGTTTTTCTGGATCGGAGGGGTGCCGCTGCCGATTCCGCTTGCGGTTCTGGCGGGGCTGTCTGAGCTGGTGCCGACGATCGGGCCCGCCATTGCGTTCCTTATTGCGCTGCTGTTTGCCGCAGCCCGGGGGACCACTACGATGCTCGTTGTGCTCGGTGCTTACGCAGCCGTTCACATGACAGAATCGTATGTGCTGATGCCGCTGGTAATGAAGCGTGCGGTGATGGTGTTGCCGGTGGTCACGTTGTTCACGATCCTGCTGTGGGGGGAGGTCTTTGGTGTGGCCGGATTGCTGATGTCCGTGCCGATCAACCTGTTTGTGTGGGGCTTTGTCGATCACTTCCTGCTTCGGCGCTATGAGAATCCGTTGCAGCGATAATGGTGGGGCAGCGTGTGGCGACAGGCGGCGCGAGGGATCCTCTGGCATCCCAGGAGCGACGCGCACCTTGCGGGGTGAAGAGGGCGGACAGTTTCAAAGAGGTTCTGCGTATCAGAGGTTCCCGGCCGCGGCGAGCACCGGCATGCTCTCGCTGAGGATCTGGAGCAGATGTTCAACCGGCACCGGGTCAAGGTCGCCCCGTTCGGCATTTTCCGCGAGGATCTCGCGGCAGGCCGACAGCGGCAGGGCTGCCCGGTACGGCCGGTCCGTGCTCGAGCGCGTCGAAGACGTCAGCCACCGCGGCGATTCTCGCCAGCAGGGGGATCTGGTCGCCCTTGAGGCCGTCGGGATATCCCTTGCCGTTGGGTCGTTCGTGGTGCCAGCGCACGATGGGCAGAACATTCTGGAACGTGCGCAAGGGCTTGAGGATCTCGTAGCCAATCGCGGGGTGACGCTGCATGATCTCGGCTTCGTCGAGTTTCAGTTTGTCGGGCTTGTTGAGTACATGGTCGGGGATGCCGATCTTGCCGATGTCGTGCACGACTCCACCGACCTGCAGCGAGACGATGCCTTCGGCGTCGACGCCAAGACGCCGGCCGATGCCCACGCAATATGCTGCCACGCGATCGACATGCCCGTAGGTATAATGATCCTTGGCTTCAACCGCACCCGCCATGGCGGTCACGACGGCCCCGGCGCCTTCGAGCATGTCGATGGCGCGCTTCAGGCGAATCGCTTTGGTCAGCCGCAACAGGATCTCCCGCTGGGCCGCACACTCCGGATGCAGTCGTCTGCCCCGGCTGCATAGATGTCGGCGGCGCGATTATCCAGCGTCCTGTCCAGGAAGCACACGACAGCTACCATGTTTGTCCGTTCATCCAGCTTAATGGCGCGGCACAGCTCGAGGTGCGGATCGAGATTCTGACCGGGAACCAGCAGAACAATGTCAATGGCCGTGTCGTTGCGAAGGCTGCGCAGTGCCTCTGTCGGGGACCGCACGGAGTGAATCACCCATGGCTGATCCCGGAACATGGAAAGAATGGCCTCTTCAGCCTGCGATGAGCCAACCAGCAGGATATTGTTGGACATCGCTGCCGTATGCATGACGCCTGCTCCCGAAACACTAGAGCCCATGTCCCCGATGCTGCGTCCATACTCCCGACCGGCTACAACGCTTACATCGGCCGGCGGCGACAGCGACTTTCGTCAGAAAAATCATCTTAAGTCGCCAATGTCGCGGATCGATAATCACCGTGGGTAGTTCTGGCTGGTGGTTGCGGGGGTAGCGGTCCGGACCGTAGCGTGTTGCACCATGGCTCGTTCACGGCCGGGTCCATATTCTATGGAACAGGGGACTTTTGGTATGGCAAATGCACAGGTTGCACCGGCTGGTGTGGCGGAGATGAGTCTAGAGGAAAAGGTACGGGATCGCGTTCAGTCGCTTTCCTATCTTCCGACGACCGCGGCCGTGGCAATGAAGTTTGTTGAACTCGGCAAGAACCCGGACGCCGAACCATCCGAATACGCCCGGGTCATCAGCTCCGACAGCTCCCTGTCATCAAAACTGCTGAGCCTGGCGAACTCGTCCTGGTTCGGGGTGCGGAACAAGGTGACCAAGCCGCATACGGCCGTGAACCTCCTTGGCCTGGGTACGGTGCGCACGCTGGCGATCAGTTATTGCCTGACCGGCCTTCACAACGATCTCCGGCTGACCCCGGACGAATCGCGTCTGTTCTGGTCGGCGTCGCTGTATAAGGCAGCCGCAGCCAGGCAATATGCACTGCTTTTCGACCAGAAACAGGCAGAAGAGGCATTTACCGCAGGGCTGTTCCAGGATTTTTCCACCCCGATCATGTACGCGGTTGCCAGGGATGCCTTCGGGCCGGTCCTGGAGGATGCGACGCTCTGCTGTCATGCCCGGCTCAAGGCTGAGCGCGACCTGTACCGCCTCGACCATGCCGAAATGGGTCGTGCGGTCGCGCAGCGACTCGAACTGCCGGATCTGTTCGTTGACGCCGTGGCATTTCATCACAGCCTGGAGACCCTGGAAGAGATGATTGCCAAGACGGTGCTGGCCGAAGCCATTCACGTGGCCTCGCTGTTTCCACATACCCTCGATGCCTGGAACCACGAGGATGCGCAGGCAGCTGCAGAATTATCTTGCGGAAAAGCTCCAGCCGCGGGGGATCGAAGCGGCGGCGTTCCTCGATTCGGTGCAGAAGGAATTCAATCAGATTTATGGTTACTTCGAGCAGGGCGAAACGCCACGGACACATCTTACGGAGCTGCTCGAACAGGCCACGCGCGAGGCCGCCGACAATACCGTCCGTCTCGTCGGCAGCGTGCAGGAGATGCTGCAGCATGCCGCCACGGGCCAGCCTATCCAGCAGATGCTCAAGCAGCACAGCGACCTGGAAGAGGCGGTCAATTGCGATCCGCTCACCGGGGCTTTGAACCGCGAAGGATTCAACGCCCGTGCTGCGGACATGCTCAACAATGCCAGTCGGTATGCCTCGGGCCTGGCGGTCGTCTACCTGGATATCGATCGCTTCAAGACCCTGAATGATGCCCATGGGCACGCGGCTGGCGATGCCGCACTCGAGATGGTCGTTGATACGATAAAGAAGTCTATCCGGCAGGCAGACATTGTGGCTCGGCTGGGCGGCGATGAATTCGTCATCCTGGCGACCGATTGCAGTGACGCGGGTGCGATGACGATGGTCGAACGCGTTCTGACTCGCATTGCCGATCAACCTGTTTCCGAGGATGCGCCGCCGGCCCGGCTCACGCTCGAGTGCCGGTTTCCTCTGGGTCGCCAAGCCGGTCTATCCGCTGGAGACGCTTGTCGCCTCGGCTGATCGGCTGATGTACGAGGCGAAGCGAAACGGCGGCAACCGCATCTGCAAGGGGTCCGCGCAGCAGACACCAGCGAAGTCATCCCGATGATTGCCACCTGCGTATCCGTTCCCTGGCGGGAGCGGGTCCGCGAAATGAAAATATCATCTGCCTCTTCGTCACGCCCGCACTGGTTGCGGGCGTGCTTCTTCATGGGCCTGACCGGCCGACGGTCGCGACGCTGCCGGACGGTCTCTGCCAGTCCTTCGAGGCGTGTCTGCAGAGAAGGGCGTACCGCGTCGATCAAGGAGGCGACCTCCATCTGCAGCACGGGCAGGCCAAGCCGTGATTCAACGGATCTGGCGATTGCCTCGCCTTCATATGCGCAGTGACTTGCCCCGGGAACGCGAGATCACGATTGCTTCGGCGCCGAAGGTTCCTGCTTCCCGGCAGATGCGTTCCGCTCGGTCCCGAGCCGGGCCGATCATCGGATCCGCCAAGGCGGCTTTCGCCAACGCGTCCATCGGCTCGAGCGTTTCGTCGATCTCATCCAGGGCGTGAGAGAACATGAAGTCACTGCCGCAGAGTCGGCCGCCGCATTCTTCCAGCAGGTTCATTACCTGGATGTCAGCCACCGGGTTTACCCAGAAGACTGCGCACGGCATCGGGTGCACCGAAGCCTTCGCCGGTCTCCATCCGCCGTTGCACCTCACCGAGCAGATCCTTCAGTACCAGTAGACTTTCCTGCCGGTCGCTGCAGAAATGGATGGCGAGCATCTCGGCGATCAGCATCTCCAAGGCGGGCAACGGGCAAAGACGTGCGGCGAAGACATCCCGACGCAGAGCGGCCAGAGTCCTTCGAATCTCGTTGGCTTTGCGAATGCCTGCTGCGAGCATGGTGTCCGTCAGATGCTGGCCTGTCACCTCCTGCAAAGCCAAACGCACCCGTTGCAGTTGTTCCTTCACGAAGGTCACCTGGCAGGCCGGTGCCGTCCACCCGCCTGGCAAAGAAATTGCCGGCTCGCCGTCATCCGGCTGGCGCCGTGGCGGGATCTCCCACCAGACGATCGGCCATCCCCGCGAGGCGAGGCGCTGCGTGATAGCCGAGAAATCGTCGCACGTTGCGCCTACGCTGCAGATCGAGCGCGTCCGGCCGGGGAAAATGCTCGCCCGTGGCGAACGCACCCAGCATCGCCCGGACAGGACAGAACGATTCGTCGATCCCCAACGAATCCGCAACAGCCAGATCGCACGTGCTCTGCTCCATGATGCACGGCACCCACCAGGCACCGTCAGGATAGAAGGCGATGGCATTCGGCAGCGAGTACGCCATGACCGGTACCGTGCCCAGATCCTTCATTGCAGCGACAATGGTCTTGCCCTGCTTTCGGGCTGCCGCCAGCCGGGTGTCTTCAGTCAGCAGAAAGTTCCACAGTCTCAGACTTGCAGGCGAGTTGTCGAACGTGAGTGTCAGCAGCCTGTAATCGCCGTCGTCCACATGGCGGCGCAGCGGTCCGCCATAAGCAGCCTCGCGCATCCCGGCTGCCGCCAACTCGGCATAGCGCCGGTCCCACTGCTCAAGAGTGATCTGCTGCGGTTTCCGGTTCATTGCACGATATTCACAAGGGATTCAATTCGCGTCCGAATGCGCTGCAACTGGTCCTGGGACCCAGCCAGGTCGATCTGTACGACCGGCAGGTCCAACTCCTCTCTAAGTCTGCCGTATTGGGCATGCCAGTGGTCGCACCACGGGTGGCGGACGAGGACCAGCGCCTGCACCTGGCGACCGGGCAGCCGCCGGCGGAGGTATTTGTGCAGCAGCGTGTCCGGCCGGCGAAACGCGTCCGGAATCGTATCGAAGTACGCGCGGACCAGTTCGCCGGTCGGGTCCTGCTGCATCCGCCTTTCGTCGAACGGTGCAGGCAGGCCGCGTTCGCCCGTCTCCGTGGCGTCGAGTGCGACCTCTACGCCGAGCTCCTCCAGCAAGTCGTACAGCCAGAAATCCGCCGGCCGGAGCGGTCCTCCGACCAGTGCCATGCGGACCTTCGCGGCTGACGCCGTCGTGCCGACCTCAGCCGGCCGCCCCTTCTGGCTGTCCGAGGGAGGCGGCAGGTCGGCCTGGCAGGCTTCCTGGCTGATCGCTTCAGCGAACTGCCTCGCGGTCATCTGCTGCCGCCGCGACAGGATTGCCCGGCGCCTGGCGTCGAACTGTCGCATGGTGTTGATGATCTCCTCCCGGCCGGGCGCGGTGCCGCCGATCTTCACCAGCCAGTTGCCCAGGCGAACGAGCTCGGCAGCGTACAGGGTCTTTGACGATTCGCTCTGCCACGTGGCTGGCACATTCAAGAGAAACATCGGCACCGGGCCGGCGGCGACCTGTTCGGCGCTGCGCCGCATCTGATCGCAGGTAGAGGCCATTACGACGCCTCGCAGGCCAGGCTCGACCAGCACAGCGGTAACGAAATCGTTGGCGAAGGGACACCGGCCCTGCGGTACAGCCGATGCACCGCCTTGCGACAGCAGATGCTGCTGCGGTGCCAGACCGTACGCCGCGATCCACTCCGGCGGCACGAAGGGCGAAGAGTAAACGATCCGACCAGCCATACCTCTCCAAACGGGCGACGCACCGCTAAAGCTCGTGCGCAATAAAGATGCCCTGGACGATCTTACCGGCCCCGGCCAGATGCTGTACGAAGCCGAACTCTTCCGCGATCCGGGCGAACACCTGCTCGTCAAAGCCCAGGATCTTCATCGCGTCATATTGCAGCTGCACGGACAGCATGTTCATGTACAGATCGATACACGGGGCGAATCGCCCGGTATCGTGGGCCTGCGCACACCAGACAGCGGCTGTTTTCCAGCAGCCGACCATAGCCGGCGATGTCCTGGATATTCGGAAACTTCATGAAACGCAGGAACCGTTCGGCCTCGGCGGGGGTCATGGGTGTCTCGCCCTCGACCCAGTCGGTAAAGGCGATGGTCCCCCCGGGCCTGACGATCCTGGCGGCCTCGTTGATGAGCCTGGCCTTGTCCGTCACATAGCACCAGGCATCCTCGCCCCAGACAAAGTCGGCGCTGGCCTCGGGCAGGTCGCTGCAGAGTACGTCGGCCAGTTTGAACTCGATGCGATCCGCCAGCCCTTCGTCGGCAGTGATCTTCCTGCCCCGTTCGACCATCCTTGCTGTCGCGTCCACCCCGATCATCCGCTTGACGCCATGCATACGGACCAGCAGCCGCATGCCCGCGCCCATGCAGCAGCACAGGTCCACGCCGCGCATGCCGGACCCGACGCCCGCCCGCCTCGCCAGATCCATCGACGAAGCCATGCCGCCGATGTGGATCTGCTGACCCATGATCAGCTGCCACAGGTCGACCTCCGGTCCGCTGTAGACCTCTTGTACGTCCGTCAGCCCGATGCCATCGAGTGTATGCATTTGGACGATCTCCCTCGTAAGCACATCGTACGGCCAGCCCATCGTCATGCCTGCGAGTGCTATGATATCCGCCAGCGAGCATCTGTATAGACGAGCGACGCAGGGTTGGTAGAGTAAGGACGGCAATCTGTACAAGAGTCCATGCGGAGGTGCTTCGCGACCATGACAATCGCCATGACCAGCCGCGACCGTTTCGCCGCCACCATGCGCCATCAGCCGGTCGATCGGCCACCGATTGATATTGGTGCGACGGGTCTGACGAGCATGTCAGCCGGTTGCCAGGCGGCACTGCGCCGATTTCTTGGATTGACGGGGCAGCCCCGGCCGACGAACAGCGGCGTCGACGAGGCGATTTTGGAATGGGCGGGGACCGACTTTCGCGCTGTCGGCGGGATTGTTTCGCTTCCGGGCAGTCTGCGACGACGGATCAGTGATACGGAGAACGTGGATTGTTGGGGCGTCCGCCGTCGCAAGGCGGGCAGCATACTGGGATATCGTCGATCCGCCGTTGCGAAATGCTTCGATTGCCGACTTGAAGGCGTACCCCTGGCCCGAGCCGCGGATCGACGACGATCTGCTGGCGCGATGGCAAGACCAGGCGAAGCGGCTGCACGAGGAAGGCAAGTACGTCGTGATCGCCGAACACCCGGTCTTCGGCATCCTGGAACTCGGCTGCTGGATGTGCGGCTACGACGACTTCCTGATGCGGATGGCGTGCGAGCCGGACTTCGTAAAGACGTTCTTCGACCGGTACTTCGAGATCCAGATGGCCCTGATCGAACCGTACTACAAGGCGGTCGGTCCATACGTCGACCTGACGACCAGCGGCGATGACTTCGGCATGCAGATGGGGCCGATGATCTCGCCGGAGATGTTCGGCCGGCTGGTCGCCCCGTGGTTCAAGGAGCGGATCGCCCGGACGAAGGCCCTGGGCGTCCGCTGGTACTGGCATCACAGCTGTGGTTCGATCGCCGAGTTGCTTGATGCGATCATCGACTGCGGCGTGGACATCCTCAATCCCGTGCAGACGTCAGCTGTACAGATGGACCCGCGGGCCTTGAAGTTACGGTTCGGCGAGCGGATCGTCTTCTGGGGTGCCGTCGACGTCCAGCAATTCCTGCCGCAGGCCGGCGAGCAGCAGGTCCGCCAAACCGTTCGCGATCTGATCAATACGCTGGGGCGGGATGGTGGGTACGTGATCGCCCCGGCCCACAATATGCAGGATGACGTGCCGCCGGCGAATATCGTCGCTTGGCGGGACGAAATGCACCGGGTATAATCCGTCACTTCAACTGGATTCACCGTGCACCCGCCCCCTTTTTTGGAAGGCGAGGCGTGTGCGCATGCGCTCAGATCGGCGGAGATTGTCATGGCACACATTATCGTCGAGGACCTGGTCAAGTCTTTCCGCATCGCCAAACGCAGTGCCGGCATGTGGGGGGCGGTGCGCGGGCTCGTGCGGCGGGAGTATCGCACGGTGCAGGCCCTGGACGGTATCTCCTTTTCGCTGGAGCCGGGCGAGCTGGTCGGCTACATCGGGCCTAACGGGGCCGGCAAATCGACGACCGTCAAGGTGCTGGCAGGGATCCTCGTGCCGACGGCCGGCCGGGTCGAGGTGCTGGGTCGCATACCCTGGAAGCACCGCATCGAGCACGTCGCGCGGATCGGGGTGGTATTCGGCCAGCGGACGCAGCTGTGGTGGGATCTGCCGGTGATCGAATCGTTCGACCTGCTGCGTGATATCTACCGCGTGCCCGCCGAGCAGTACCGCAGGAACCGCGATGAACTGATCGCCATGCTCGATATCGAGCCGCTCCTGGATACGCCGGTGCGGCAGCTCAGTCTCGGCCAGCGGATGCGCTGCGACCTGGCGGCGGCGCTGCTGCATGCCCCGCCACTGCTGTTCCTCGACGAGCCGACGATCGGCCTGGACGCGATCTCCAAGTTGGCGGTCCGTGAATTCGTCCTCAAACTCAATCGTCAGCGTGGCGTGACGGTTATCCTGACGACGCACGACATGGACGACATCGAGGCGCTATGCAGCCGGGTGATCGTTATCGGCAATGGCCAGATCCTCTCCGACGGCACGCTTGAAGGCCTCCGCCGCAGTGTAACCAACCAGCGGTGGCTGATCGTCGACCTGGCGGATGGTTGCGAGGAGATCGCCGACGCCGACGCGACGGTTGTGACCAGGGAGGGACCGCGAATCACGCTCGGTTTCGACCCGGAGCGGATTTCGCCGGCCGCGCTGATCAGCCGAATCGCCAGTCAGTACCCGGTGCGTGACCTGTTCGTGGAAGAGCCTCCGATCGAGCAGATTATCGCCCAGCTCTATGCGAACGCGGCTGGCAGTCCCGCGTCGAGCCCGGCCGGTACGGGGGCAGCTCGATGAGGGCGTACACCGCCATCCTGAGTGCGCGATTTCGCATGCTGCTGCAATACCGGGCGGCGGCGCTGGCGGGGCTCGGCACCCAGATCTTCTGGGGCTTCATCCGCATCATGATCTTCGCTGCCTTCTACGCTGCCGCGGGCGATGCGAAAGAGCCGCTGACATTCGCGCAGGTGGTTACGTACATCTGGCTCGGGCAGGCGATGCTCCGGCTGCTGCCGATCTGGAACGACGGCGAGCTGCAGGGGATGATCCGCAGCGGCAGCGTCGCCTACGAGCTTGTCCGGCCCGTCGACCTGTACAACTTCTGGTACGCGCGGGCGATCGCGCTGCAGACCGCGCCGACGCTTTTGCGGTCGATCCCGATGCTGGTGCTGGCCCTGCTGTTCTTCGGGATGCAGTGGCCGGCGACGATAGCGGGCGGCGCCGCCTGGATCGTCTGCACGATGGGGGCGGTCCTGCTGGCCTCCTCGATCGTGACCCTGGTCAATATTACACTTCTGTGGACGCTGGTGGGCGACGGTGCCCGTTCGGTGGTGGGCCTGATGGCGTGGCTGCTGTCGGGGATGGTCGTCCCCTTGCCGCTGTTTCCACCGTGGGCCCAGTCGATCCTTGTCTGGCTGCCGTTCCGCTACATCGTCGACGTGCCGTTCCGGCTGTACGTCGGGGACATCCCGGCGGGGCAGGCGGCAGGCCTTTTGCTGCAGCAGATGGCTTGGACGGCGGTGCTGGTCCTGCTGGGCCGGGTTATCCTGGCCCGCGGCGTGCGGCGGATGGTGGTGCAGGGAGGGTAACGGCAGACAAGGAGAAGAGGAGACAGGGAGACACGGAGCAACGGCAACGGCCAGAGTGCTGACAACGACGGGGCAAACACTGGTGAGACGAGACGGGCATGGATAGCCTTCGACTTTACTTTCGATATCTCGGGATCTCGCTTCGCGGGCAGATGCAGTACCGCGGGTCGTTCCTGATGCTGGCGGCGGGCAGCTTCGCGATGACGGGGATGGAGTTCCTGTTCATCTGGATGCTCTTTGCGCGGTTCGGCAGCCTCAAGCACTGGCGGCTGGCGGAGGTGGCGCTGATCTACGGCATGGTGCATGTGGCCTTTGCGCTGTCGGAGGCGTTCGCTCGCGGCTTCGATGTCTTCGACCGGCAGGTCAAGGCGGGGGACTTCGATCGTGTGCTGCTGCGCCGAGAAGTGCCGCCCTGCAGGTGGCCGGGCAGGAACTGCAGCTGATGCGGATCGGCCGGCTGTCGCAGGGGCTGTTCGTGCTGCTGTGGGCGGTAAGCCGGCTGGACGTTGCCTGGAGCCCGGCGAAAGTCGCACTGCTGCTGGCGGCGATTGTGGGCGGTGCCTGCGTCTTTTCCGGGCTGTTTGTCCTCTATGCGACGCTGGCGTTCTGGACGACGGAGTCACTGGAGATCGTCAGCACCGTCACGTACGGCGGGGTGGAGACCGCCCAGTTTCCGATCGCAATCTACAGCCCGTGGTTTCGGTGGTTCTTTACGTTCATCATTCCGCTGGCGGCGATGAACTACCTGCCCGCCCATGCAATCCTGGGCAAGCCGGATGCGCTGGAGTCATCGCCCGTCGTGCAGTGGCTGAGTCCGCTGGCGGGGTTCATCTTTCTGGCGGTGTGCCTGCGCCTGTGGCAGTTCGGGGTGAGGCACTATACCTCGACGGGCAGCTGAGCTGCGAATTCACAGGGATGTACAGGATAGACAGGATAACCGGAGATGAAGGCATACGCGGTGCTGGTGGTGTTCGGCCGGTGGTTGCTCGGTCGGGCGACGCGGCAGCTCGTTGTGCAGGGAGGGTGACGGCTGATGGGGTGAAGAGGTGAAGAGGTGAAGAGGTGAAGAGGTGAAGAGGTGAAGAGGTGAAGAGGTGAAGAGGTGAAGAGGTGAAGAGGTGAAGAGGTGAAGAGGTGAAGAGGTGAAGAGGTGACAAGGTGACAAGGTGCAACGACTACAGCGACTGCTAAGGCAAGGGTAATATGGCAGACGGCCTTCGACTCTACGGTCGGTATATCGGGATCAGTATTCGCGGGCAGATGCAGTACCGCGTTACGTTCCTCCTGCAGGCGCTGGGCATGCTGCTTGTCACCGGCATCGAGTTCCTCGGCTTGTGGGCGCTGTTTTCGCGGTTCGGGACCCTCCGTGGCTGGACGCTGGCCGAGGCGGCGATGTTCTATGGGCTGGTCAACGTCGTCTTCTCGCTGTCTGACGCCATAGCCAGAGGGTTCGACACGTTCGGTGGCATGATCCGAACCGGCAATTTCGACCGGGTGCTTCTCCGGCCGCGGTCGACCGTGCTGCAGCTGATGGGACAGGAACTGACACTCAAGCGGATCGGCAGGCTGGCGCAGGGGCTGGCCGTGCTGATCTGGGCCTGTCATGCGCAGGGCATTCACTGGACGCCGGCCAAGGCGGGACTCCTTGTGGCGGCGATGGTCGGCGGGGCATGCCTGTTCGCGGGGCTGGCGGTATTGCAGGCGACGTCATGTTTCTGGACGACCGAAAGCCTGGAGATATGGAACGCCCTGACCAACGGCGGCAGTTACGCGGGGCAGTACCCGCTGGCGATCTATCCACGATGGTTCCGCCGTTTTTTCATTTATGTGGTGCCGGTGGGTTGCGTTGCGTACTTTCCGGTGCTGGCGATCCTTGAAAAGACGGACCCGATAGGTTCCGCTGTCTGGTGTCAGTGGCTGAGCCCCTTGGCCGGGGTGATCTTCCTGCTCGTCTGCCTGCAGGTATGGCGGTTCGGGGTGAGGCATTATACATCGACGGGCAGCTGAGGTATTGCCGGCTGGCCAAGGCGGTTCAGGAGATGTGGCCTGAATTGCAGGGGCGAGTTAGAATAGAATGGTCGTCGCCTGACAGGAGGTGTCCCGATGGATTGGCGAGAGCGTATCGCAGTAGATCCGAACATTTGCCACGGGCAGGCGTGCATGAAGGGCACACGGATAATGGTCGCGGTCGTTCTGGATAACCTTGCGGCGGGCGTACCAGCCGATGAGATTGTGCATAGCTATCCGCCCCTCACCATCGAGGACGTCCGGGCAGCGATCGCATATGCCGCGCAGCTTGCCCGCGAACATGTAGTGGCCCTGCCTTCGAGTCCCATCTGATGGCCAAGTTCAAAGTTGACGAAAACCTGCCTGTCGAGGTTGCCGAGCTATTGCGGGGCGCTGGCCACGATGCCGTGACTATCGCACAGCAAAGCATGGTTGGGTACCCTGATGATGCTGTGGCGGACGCCTGTCGGCGGGAAGGCCGTGCGATCGTCACCCTGGATCAAGACTTTGCCGATATCCGGGCCTATTCCCCTTCCGACTACTCCGGGATCGTCGTTCTCAGGCTCTGGCGGTCTGATAAGCCTTTGGTGATTTCGATAATGCATCGCCTGCTGCTGTTGTTGGAGAAAGAACCGCTTCGCGGCAAGCTGTGGATCGTGGACGGGGCATCCGTACGAATCCGCAGTTAGGCGGTACCTGAGCGCGAGGTATTACGATGTGCGATACCCAGGCCTGAGCGATCCCCAGGCCCGGTCGTGCGCTGCACCATCTTCACGCTGCGCAGCCACGTTACGCCCGCCCATGGTCACCTACTCCGACCCGAGATCGATCACTTGATCTCCGAAGGGTTCGCATAGGCCGGTTCCGGTACGTCATATGGCTGCGATGTCAGGTTCCCCGTCGGCTTCGGCATCACGACCGCCGGGCGGCTGGTGGGGCTGGTAGGCTGACTGGCCGGCGCAAGCGGGCCTAGAGTCTCGCGCGGCGGCAGCTGGACGCCCCCGGGGGCGATCAGGCCATACTGCTGGCTTGGCGGCTGCCAGTGTGAGGGCATCAGCGCACCCCACTGGTTGAACTGGTGGCCGTAGTTGCTGAGCTGCTGGCCATAGGGGCTTTCCTGCAACCCGTACCGCGATGGTCCCTGGCCGAACTGGTTATAGCCGGCGCCGTATTTGCTGTTGCTGGCCCCGTAGCGGGAATCTTGCCAGGGGTAGGACCGGTTGAACCGTCGATAGTAGCCTGCCGGGTCAAGCGAACCGTAGCCGAAGCGGTCTTGCGCAGCGACTTGCGTGACAGCAAGACCCAGACCACAACCTGCCAGCAGGACAGCCGTCAATGCGCGCACCCTCATGCCCGGTCCTCCTATGGCGGCAACTGTATGTCTTCCTTAAGCTAGCGTAGCCGGCTTTGGGGGCGAGTCAAGATGAATCTGGGCCGGTCCCGTGGCATACGTGCCGTTTCACAGTGCCCGTATGGGTATCCGCCGCCCCTTCCGGCTCGATTCCATGGCGGCAAAGACCATGGCCAGCGACTTGATATTGTCATGACACTCGCACTGATGCTTCCTGCCCGTCCGCAGGAACGCCAGCATCTCGCGCAGCGAGCCGTGCATCGTCGTGTGCTCCAGGCTGCTGCGGCGGCATCTCGACCGGCTGCGTACGGCGGTGGAAGCCCTCGTCACTGGCGACCACCTCGGCTTGCGGGTCCTTCTCGTGCTCATATAGCAGGGTGCCTCGGTCCGTGATGAACCGCCAGTTGCCGCTCCAGTTCGTGGTGAAGCCCTCCGCACACCACGACCCGCGGTAGGTGAAGATCACCCCGTTGCTCATCTCGAAGATGCAGCTGGCGGCCGCGTCGCCCTTGTACCACGAACCTTTCGGGTTGAACTCCTTCGCGTAAACGGCTACGGGGTCGGCCCCGCTCAGGTAGCGAGCCAGGTCGAAGTGATGAATCGCCATGTCCAGGATCAGCGGGCTGGGCATCTCATCCCGAAAGCCGCCGAAGTGGGCGCCCAGGTAGAAGTCGCAGTTGATCGTCGTGACCTGACCGATCTGCCCCGATGTAATGACGCGGTGGATGATCTCGTGTTTGACCTCGTAGCGGCGGGACTGGCTGACGACATAGGTCCGGCCGGTCTTTTCAGCCGTGGCGACCATCCGGCGGGCCTCGGTCATGCTGGCTGCCATGGGCTTTTCGCTCAGGACGTGACAGCCGAGTTGCAGGGCCTTGCAGGTCGTCTTGCAGTGCGCCTCGGGAACGGTCAGGTCGAGCACGAAGTCCGGCCGGTGCTTCGTGATCATGGCGACCATGTCAGCCGAAGCTTCGGCCCCCGCCAGATCAAACTCGGCGATGCGTTTGGCGGCCTGCTCGGGCTTCAGGTCGACGACAGCTGCTACCTGTACGCCTTCGGCCTTGAGGGGTTTGAACCAGGCGGGCGAGATGCCGCCGGCCCCGATGACCACTACGCGTTCGTTTGGCATTTTGTGACTCTCTCACTTCAATCCGGCTGAAGCCGGTACTCCAAACGCCGGCTAAAGCCGGGACTCCGAACACCTGTACTCCGATCGCTGGCTTCCGTATCGGCGGACTATCGTGCAGCCTGGCCGAACACCTGTTCTACCGCGCCCGGCAGTTCCACGAACGACTGCACCCGCACATCAGCACGAAAGTCGCTGTCCGCCTTCCCCGTCCGATCGAACCAGCAGGTGCGCATACCAACCTTAGCCCCGCCACGCAGATTCCGGAGACGGTCGTCAATAAACAGGCAATCGCCGGCAGGGCAGCCGGCCCGCTCGAGGAACATCTCATAGATGCCGGAGTCGGGCTTGCGGGAATGGGCCTGGTCGCTGGTCACGGCCACCTCAAAAAGCGACTCGATGCCGTAACGCCGGCGCAGCCCCTCGGACCATGCGGTGATATCGTTGCTGAGCAGGCCGAGATGGTAGTGTCCGCGCAGCTGTTCCGCCGCAGCAAGGAACTGTCCATCGAAAATGTAATACGAGTCGAGCAGCTCCTCGCGAATCGCGGGGTACTGGTCGCCGAGTCCTACGGCAGTCCAGAAGTCCGCTTCGGAGATCTCACCGACGCTGGCTCTTTCGTATACGTCGCGGATGTGTTCGTACGTTACGCCAGGCCTGCGCTGCTGCACGAACGGCGTGAGTTTGTTCTCAACGTCGTCGCATTCGGTAAAGACCACGCCCCAACCATCAAACGCTATCCATTTCATACTGACAATTGTGCCTCCTGTTTGTGCCTTCCGCCAGAGGCGGTACACTATTTGCCGGTTCCATTTGACGGAGATCCTTTCATGAGCAGTCAGGACGGAATGAATTACGCCCCCAAGGGCAAGCCGCAGCCAGTCGTCAAGCCCGGCGAGTTCACCATTGCCGCTGTTGCCCTGGACCATGGTCACATCTACGGCCAGTGCAACGGCCTGACCGAGGCCGGCGCGACCCTCAAGTGGGTCTATGACCCCGACCCGCGCAAAGTCGAGGAGTTTCTCAAGAAGTTCCCGCAGGCCAAGGCCGCCCGCACTGAGCAGGAGGTGCTCGAGGACGCGGAAGTGAAGCTCGTCGCCGGGGCCGCCATCCCCAACGTCCGCTGCGCGCTGGGCCTGCGCGTCATGGACGCCGGTAAGGACTACTTCACCGACAAGTGCCCGTTCACGACGCTGGAACAGGTCTCCGCCGCCCGCTCCAAGGCCCACGAAACCGGCAGGAAGTACATGGTGTATTACTCCGAGCGGCTGCATGTCGAGTCGGCCATGTTCGCCGGGCAACTGGTCAACGAAGGGGCGATCGGCAGAGTGGTTCAGGTGATCGGCACCGGCCCGCATAAACTCAACCGCGAGACCCGGCCGGACTGGTTCTTCAAGAAGGAACAGTACGGCGGCATCCTGACCGACATCGGCAGCCACCAGATCGAGCAGTTTCTCTATTACACTGGCGCCAAGGATGCCCGCGTGCTGCACAGCAAGGTCGCCAATTACCGGTGGAAGAAGGAATACCCCGAACTGGAGGACTTCGGCGACGCCACGCTGGTGGCGGGCAACGGCGCGACCGGCTACTTCCGCATCGACTGGTTCACGCCGGATGCCAGCCGGACCTGGGGTGACGGCCGAACCTTCCTTCTCGGCACGCACGGCTATATCGAGATGCGCAAGTACATCGACGTCTGCCGCGATACCGGCCCGGACCAGCTGTTCCTGGTCAACGACAGGGTCGAGCAGGCCTATAGCCTGCGCGGCAAGGTGGGCTTCCCGTTCTTCGGCCAGCTCATCCTCGACTGCATCAACCGCACCGAAAACGCCATGACGCAGGAGCACGCCTTCAAGGCCGGCGAACTGTGCATCAAGGCACAGAATCAGGCGATTCGAGTCGAATGATCATCGGCAAGCGCTGAGTGCTGAGTAGTGAGTGCCTTTGCCGTTACTGGCCACTAGTACAGTTCAACCTTGTTTCTAGTGAGCAAAGGCACACCCTCTCAGGGTGGCATGCAACGCCGTAAACGTCCAGGCCGGAGTGGTGGGTGGAAGTCTTTATAAGATAAGGAGATAAGACGACATCGTCGCGCGCATTTTTTGGCCTCCTCTCGTATATTGGTTGTGTTCAATAGCCAATGGAAAGGAGGCCAAAGGTGAATCCTGCTCAATTTGTCCGCCAGTATTACAAGGAATCGTTCCATCAGCAACTGCTGGGGGCCATGGGACGCTGCTTGCCCCACCAGGGCTTGCCGCTGCAGATGGAGAGTCGAAGGCTCTGCTGGGTGCCGCGGCTGCTGGTGATGTGCGCGGTCATGATGTGCTGGGCCCATGGCAAGAGCCTCAAGGATCGCTTCAGCAAGGCACGAGAGGCTACGGTGGGCATGTACTCCAGCCGTCGTCGGCCGGGAAAGAGTTACCAGGGTTTCATGGCGGCGCTGGTTCGACGGTCGGCGGGCTTGCTGGCGGTGGTGTGCCCGGCGTTCCGCAGGGTGGTGGCTCAGATAGCCGAGCCAGCCTGGCGGGTCGAGGGTCGGGTGGTCTTTGGGGTCGATGGTTCACGGATGGACTGTCCGATGACAGCGGCCAACGAAGAAGCCTTCGGCTGTGCGGGCAAGAAAAAGACCGGCCCGCAGCAGTTGGTGACGACGCTGTTTCATGCAGGCACAGGGCTGATCTGGGGCTGGCGACGCGGCGACAGCCGCAGCAGCGAGCGGAGCCATCTGCAAGAGATGCTCGACCTGCTGCCGCCCAAGGCGACGCTGCTGGCGGATGCGGGATATACGGGCTATGGGATGTTACAGGAGTTGCTGTCTCGCCGGATCGATTTCATCATCCGCGTGGGCAGTAACGTGCGGCTGTTAAAGGGCTTGGGGTATGCGGAGCACAAAGGCGAGGGGATCGTGTATCTCTGGCCGTCGCGGGAGCAGAAGAAAGGTCTTGCGCCGCTGGTTTTGCGGCTGATCGTGCTGAGCGACGAGCGAAACAAGCGGGTGTATCTGCTGAGCAATATCCTGGACGAAGAGCCGTTGAGCGACGCCCAGGCAGGCAGACTGTATCGGCTGCGGTGGGGCGTAGAACTGTTGTATCGCGCCTTGAAGCAAACGCTGGAGCGTCGCAAGATGCTCAGCGACAGTCCCCGTCACGCCGAAGTGGAGTTGGATTGGACGATGGTGGGGCTGTGGATGCTGGGTCTGGTGTGCGTGGAAGCGATGCGGCGGGAAGGCCGCCCGCTAAACGCCTGGAGCGTGGCGGCCTCGCTACGAGTGGTTCAGCAGGCGATGGACAAAGGCGCCAAGAGTCACCGGCAGGGCGGGCTGCAGCAGAGCCTGGGCGGCTGCATCAAGGATACGTATGAGCGTCGTGGCGGCAAAAAGGCCCGCAACGCCAAGAACAAGAAGACCGAACGACCGCCCGGAGCCCCGATCTTACGCATGGCCGAGCAATCAGAAATACTGTTGGCGCAGCAGTTACGCGAAAGGAAACCTGCCGCATAGTTTGCGGCGTTGGGTGGCATGGCCCTGCGCAGCAGGACCATGGTCGTTGGCCGCTGCAGGGAAACTGAATCTGCTTTGGCTACTGGCCACTGATCCGGAGGAACTGAATCGTGACAGGACAGGAGCCTTTTGACAGCCAGGATCCGCAGCCGGCCGAAGGAACAACCCCACCGCTGCAGCCGTTGCCGTATCGCCCGGTCGAACCGGTGCGGACGGTATGGCCCACGGTGCTGGGGATCATCGGGATTATCTTCGGTGCCTTCGGTATCCTCAGCGGCCTGTGGGCCGGCGTGGCTGAAATGGTGCCGGCACTGCATCAGGCCGCGGCCAGCCAGCCGACACCGATTTCCGGGACGTATGCAATGATCACCGGGTTGGTGAATATTGCCCTGGCGGTGCTGCTGCTCGTCGGGGGAATCACCCTGATCGGGCGACGGGCCCTGGCGGTGACCCTGCTGAAGACCTGGGCGATCGTCGACATCATCACGGCCATTGGGGGCTTTGTGTTTGTGCTTGCAGGCATGTCGCAGATGGTACAGACCATGCAGCAGCAGAACCCCGCAATGGCTAAGGCCCCGCCGGCCGTCCTGGAGGCAGCGATCATAGGCGGCATATGCATAGGTGGCCTGTTCGCCCTGGCTCTGCCGATCTTTACCTTGATCTGGTTCGGTCGACAGAAGATAAAGGACGAAATCGCCGCCTGGGCGTGAACGATTCGGCATCCAGGCGGAATGTTATTGATGCCGGCGGTCAGGCACCGGGTGCCACTGGCAGGATGTCTGCCAGTGCCATGCTGCGAAGCCGCGGGGGTCAGACCTTGGGTCGTTCAAGGGTCTGCCCCCTTTGTCCGAAGGTTTGCGTAGCAGCCCGCCCTCCAATGGCATAGCGGTGGCAGAGTTGATATGAACCCCGAGGTGTTCTTGATGGCAGAGGACGAACCGTCAAAACAGCAACCCGACCAGGCCGGTCAACAGCCGCATGGCCCACAAACCGCTGCGCCCCCGGTGCATCCGCAAGTCGCCCTCCAGCCGAGCTCGCAGCCGCAACGGACCAGTTGGCCCGTGCTCTTCGGTGTCGGCGCCATCCTCTTTGGTGTATTCGGAACGCTGGCGAGTCTGCCCGGCGGCTGCGCGGGCGGCATAACCACCCTGATGCTGCCATCCGGGGCGGACAATCAGGCTGCGGCCAGCATGGTCCGCAGCATGACCTTCTGGATTACGGTCGGCTCCCTGACCAGCGCCGTCTTCTCCGTCATGCTGGCCATCGCCGGCATCGGTCTGTGCCAGCGCCGCAGCTGGTCGGTCCGATTGCTGTGGATCTGGTCGGTACTGAACATCGGCGTGAGCGTCCTCGGCGCGGTAGGAACATATACGATGGGCCGGCGACTGCTGGCCAGCTTCGCCTCCGGCGGCTCCGACATGGTCTACACAATATCCCCGGCGGATGCGACGAGAATATCGGTGGTCATGGCGATCGGCGTGCTGGTCATCGGCCTGTCGTCGCCGGCCTTCCTGTTGATTTGGTTTGCCAGGCCGACCATCCGCGAGGAAGTCGCCCAGTGGCCATAGCACGAGCGAATACAAAGGAGATGCCGTAATGGCAGAAGAACAGTCCAGCGCACCCCTCGGCAATTTCCCTTCGACCCGGACCGATGCTTCCGGCAGTGACCGGCCGCACGTGATCTGGCCCAAGGTCCTCGGCATCGTGATGATCATATTGGGGTGTTTAAGCATCCCGATCGGAATAAGCAGCGTCTACTACAACTATGGCTATCGCATCTACGAGGCAAGGGCCAAACTCGGGGTGGGAAAGCCTCTAACGCCAGACCAGCTCGAGTTTCTTCGCGAACCGCTGATTCACGATTGGAATCTGATCTCCACGGCTGGCCTTGGTCTCTTCGTGATACTGGCAGTGGTGTTACTGGTGAGCGGAATCGGGATGGTCAGGCGGCGCCGCTGGTCTGTTGGCGTCGCCAAGGCGTGGGCCAGTATCAAGATCGTCGTGGGCCTGGCGATGGTCGCTATAGGCTGGATTGTCAAGGACAGGATTGCGGCGGCCGTGGCGAGCGGGAACATCCAGGCGGAGACCGTGCCGCAGGACTTGATGAGGGTATCAGCCGGGGGAATGACATCGCAGGCTGTGATGCTGGTAGCCCTGCCGGTCTTCGTGCTGATCTGGCTGTCACTGCGAAGCACAAAGGAAGAGGCCGTCTACTGGAACTAGTCCATGGAATGCAAACGGTGCGACTACCGTCTCTGGAACCTCAAGTCCCGACAATGCCCGGAGTGCGGCACGCCGTTTCACGTCAGCGACTATGAATTCGTGCCCAACAGCGTGCAGTTCTGCTGCCCGGACTGCGGCCAGGCCTACTACGGAACCGGACCCAAGGGACATCTCGTGCCGCCGCGGTTTGCCTGCATCCAGTGCGGCCGGTCGCTTCACATGGACGACATGGTTCTGTTGCCGACCGAAGGCCTCGAAGAGGAGCAGACGCAGACGTTCCGCCCCGCATGGCTGGATCGCAAGAAACGCGGCGTGGTGCGATCGTGGTTTTCCATGGTGGGCGTGGCGCTGACCTCGCCGGGCAGGCTGATTCGCGCCACCCCCGTAGACAGCAGCCTACCTGCCGCCTTCTGGTTCGCCGTGTTCACCCAGTTCCTTATCTCCGTCGGTATGCTGCTGCCGTTCTTCATCGTCCCCGCGGTGATGCTGTTGGCGACCGGCAGTGGCCCCGGCGGCAGACTCTTCGCTATCGCGCCCGTCGGCGCCATTATGGCGGCCGGCGCCCTGGCGATCGTACCGCTGCTGGGCTTGTGGGGCCTACTGGCCCATGGACTGCTGCGCCTGACCGGCCCGACCTTCGCCGGCCCCCGTCGCACCTGCCAGGCCCTCTGCTACAGCAGTGGCGCCAACGCCCTGACAGGCATCCCCTGCCTTGGCTACTACGTCGGCTGGATCTGGTGGCTCGTCAGCGCGGTGGTCATGGTCAAGGAAGGTCAGCGGGTCCGCGGCCCCAGAGCGGCCTTCGCCGTACTGACCGGCCCCCTGCTGTCGATCGCAGGCCTTATCGGCCTGTACGTCTGGTTTATGATCTCTGTCATGGGCGCCGCGCCAGGGGCGGTGCCGGGCCGAAGTGGCAGGACCATTGCGCCGACGTCTGCGCCAACGGCTACTGTGATCTCAAACCAGAGCAGGTGACATCCCGCGGAAAAGCATCAGACATGCATTCAGCCCGCCCGCTTGCGGGCAGCATCCGCTCGAGTCTTCCAACACGCTTCGTCCGCATTCGAAGTGCCCTACGTCTCGCTGACCGGCGCACCGTCGTCCCGGCCACCCGCCCGTTGCGCCTCGCCGCGCCGCACTCGCCCTTGAGACGCGGTCTGCCCCTCCATCCGGCCGAACAGCATCCGTCCGGCGGGCGTCTGCAAAGCACTGGTGATAACGATCTCGACTTCCTGGTTGATCCGGTCGCGGGCGTTCTCGATGACGACCATGGTCCCATCGTCGAGATAACCGACCCCCTGGTGCTGCTCCTCGCCCGGTTTGACTACTTTCACCGTGACATTCTCACCCGGCAGCACAATCGGCTTCAGGGCGTTGCCCACATCATTGAGATTGATGACCTCGACCCCGCGAAGCTGCGCCACCTTGTTCAGGTTGAAATCATTGGTCATGATCCGCGCGTCGAGCTCGATAGCCATGGCGATGAGCTTATGGTCGACTTCCTCGTCAGGTTCCTTATGCGTCCAGCGTGGCTCGATGATGTCCACGTCGACCTTCTCGTTCCGCTGCAAGAGCTTGAGCGTGTCCAGGCCACGCCGGCCTCGATTGCGCCGCATCCGGTCGCTGCTGTCCGCCACCTTCTGCAATTCGTTCAGAACGAACCGGGGCACGATCATCGGGGCGTCGAAAATGCCCGTGTTGCAGACATCCGCGATCCGCCCGTCGATGATCGTCGACGTATCCAGCAGGATCGGCCGGGTCCCTTTCGACTGCTTGCTGAACTCGACGTAGGGGATGATGAAGCGGATATCATCCTTGGTCTGCAGGACGAAACTGACGCAGAAGTAGCACGAGATCAGCCCGAAGAGCACCTTGATCGTGCTGATGAAGATCAGGCGCGTCTGCGTATCCAGCCAGTCCAGCGGCATCATCGTCAAAACGATCAGGTCGATGATCAGGCTCAACGCATAGGCGATGACCAGCCCGACGACCAGCCCGAAGAACAACCCCCCGAGCACGCGCAGGCCGCGACGCGGCATCATCGCCTCGATCAGCGTCGCGACGATCGCCAGCACGAACCCGCCGCTGACCAGCAGCAGGGCCAGCGGCCACGTCTGAATGCCCGTCTTGGTGATGTAAGTCCAGGCCAGCGCCAGGACGAGCACCGCGAAGAAGAACCGTACTGCGTAAAGGACCATATCCTTCTCCAATATCCGGATAGCGGTAAAACAGTATACCCGCTCTCGTAATCCCTTCGCAACGCTGCGCCCGACCGCGCCGCGCTGCAGCGGTTCCCGGGAAGCGTGCCGTCGGCATTTGGCCGGCCCGCTTGCGGGCGGCGTCTGCTCGATTGCCAACACGTTACGCCCGGATTCTGCGTGCACTGGAGTTGGAAGGCCACCGAAGGGAGACCCCGCACGTCTTCAAGGATTTACCCCTTCGCTTGGCCGCCATGCCGTTGCCCGCGCACGGCTTGCATTCATCCGCCCATGACGATACTAATAGAGTGTCCGTTGACGGAATTGCCTCAACACAAGATAAGGGTACAGACTCACCACAGTGCCTTTACAATCGAACCGCAACGGACCAACCTGAACGCAACAGGGCCGGTCGCCAGCAGGCGGCTGGCCCTTTTCGCGAGTATCCGCTCCAGAATCTACCGTTTGGGTGCCACCGGCAGCTTGTCTGCCAGTGCGAGCCTTTCACCCCGCCTCCACTTATCGGCCCGGTAGCCTCTCGGCATCGAGGCGATACGAGAAGGGGTTCGGCTGGTTCCAGCGGACCTTGTAAAGATGCGTCTCATTACCCCCGATCTTCGAGGGCAGCGCACGGGTTTCTGCCGGCTTGAGGAAGTGAGCCCTTCGCGACCACCACGACTTGCCTTCAGCCCGGTTGTAAACAATCTGCCCCGTCCGGAGGTTGTCCGTAATGCTCTTGACGTCTGCCTGCTGCGCCAGCGGCCCGAAAGGCACGAACTTGCTCGCAGCCAGATCGAATACATAGACGCCATCCCCCACCGCCACAAACAGGCCCTTGGCGGTATCCGGCCCCCGCCCGCGCAGACCCTCCTGCTTGTAGCGAAAATATGGGAACAGGTCGTGGCCGTTTCCAGCCGGCAGTTTGAATCGTCGGAGCACCTCGATCTTGACGTTACCGCTGGCTTCGACGATTCGCGTCTTAAGTCACTCCCTGCCACCCAGTGCCCAAAGGACCTTCTCTCGCCAGTCGTATACAGCCCCGTGCGCCGAATGAAGCGGGATAGCAGCGATCTTCCGCGCTGGCAGAGAGTGAGGATGTCTGTCGAACAGTTGCAGTTCATTGCCGCCGAGCGACGAACACACGGCGATCCAGCGGTCCCCGACCAGTTCCGCGCTGTGGGCATTGGTCGCCGGCGCGTAGAAGACGCACGCGTTATCAGCCCGGCGAATAAGGGCGACGCCGCCGGCGCTGGAGGAGGTGATCAGCAGGTGTGTGCCGCCCAGAACGGGTTTGCACTCGTCGATGCTTTTGAACAGGGCCCGGTCGGGACCGGCGATCTCTTTCGAGCAGGCAGCGGTCCACATCCACACCGGCTTCGCAGCAGACCAGTCCTGGTCGATGCGAAAAGCGAAACCGTGCCTGCCGCTCGTAAAGACAAGTTCCTGCACCGGCTGCGACGGTACGGTTGCCGGCGCTGTCGACGTGCTTGCGCCAGGACCGGGCACGAGGATCGCCGCTGCACACAACAGCAGGCAAGTTTCGTACATCGTATGCTCCTCCCAAACGCGCGTTGACCTGTCCTGCATCGCGGTTCATTGTAGCGCTCCACGATTGCTGCTACAATCTGTCCCAAGGCCTTGCGGCGGCTTTCGGGTCCAATCGGCGTGCAGATGCCGCACATGCGGAGACAAGGCTAATGACCTTACCTGCGATCAGACCCGTTCATCGCCCGGAGGTGCCTGCCGACCTGCGCGATGACGACTTTCCCGTTGCCCACCTCGACGACGCGACCACCCTCTCGCACATCGAGATGACCGACGTCACCCAGGCTGCCGAGCATTTCCGTCAGCGATTTCGCCAGGCCGCCGGGCAGGACCTCTGTCACCGGCTGCTTGCCACAATCCCTCTCCCGGATGACCGCGAACTCGACGAGATAACCCGAAACGTCCTCACGCTCCGCGGCCACATGCATATCAAGCACGACTACGGCCCGCGGATCGACTGGACGACCGTGCTCGACGACGACATCGAATCGAACGTCGCCATCAATCAGCAGCCGCACCTCGCCTCGCTGGCGCTGGCGTACCAGCGCACCGGCGACGAACGCTACGCCGCACACGCCGTCGAAACGCTCCGTTCCTGGTTTGACCAGTCCCCGGCCCCGTCGAAGGAAGCCCGACTTCAATGGCGCACCCTGGAAGTGGCCGGCCGGCTGACGCACGCCTGGCCGCTCGTCGGCGTCTGCCTCTGTGACTATCCCGGCCTGACCGACCGCGACGTCTTCGACCTGATCCGCTGGACCTGGATGAGCGTCCGCCATCTGCGGCGGTTCGTCGGCCCGCCGAACAACTGGCTCCAGATCGAATCCATCGCAGCCATCCTCGGCCTGACGCTATTGCGGGAGCCGACTGTCGCCGATGGCTGGCTCAAACTGTTCTGGCGACGCCTCGATTGGATCAACGACCACCAGTTCCTGCCCGACGGCATGCAGGCGGAGAATTCACCGGGCTACCACCTGTTCCCCTGGTGGCGGCTCTATAGCGTCGGCGTATGGATCCAGCTCTTCGGCGGCAGCCTGCCGCCCGGCTATTGGCAGCAGCAGATCAAGCGGGCCCAGCCCCTCTGGATGCTCCGCCAGCCCGACGGCACCTTACCGGCCTTGAGCGATTGCGGCCCCCAGCCGACCCGCGCGACCCGCCAGCTCGATTTCGTCCGCTGGCATCAACCGCAGGCGCACCTGCCGGACCCCGACCAACTCGCCATGCGCAGTCCTGTAAGTCGTCCTTCGTTGAAGCCCCGAGCGTCAGCCGGGGTTGTGGAACTGCCCGACGACCATCGCATCTGTCACCTGCCCTATGCCGGCTACACGGTCTGCCGCACCGGCTGGGACGCAAACGCCGAGTATCTGTTGTTCGACCACGGCTACTACGGCACCAATCACCAGCACGAGGACAAATTGACCTTCCTCTACGGCAATGCTGGCCGGATGCTGATCGGCGACGCCGGTATCTACCGCTATAGCCGGGATGCCTGGGAGCAGTATTTCCGCGGCGCCCCGGCCACAACGTCATCATGATCGACGGCAAACAGCAGTGCCGTACCCTGCGGGCCTCGCAGGGCAAGTACGAGACGATCCCCGATTCCGACTGCCGCTATGCCGTTCACCCGGATGGCCCGGTCGTCCTGTCCGGCTGGTACCGCGATGGCTTCGCGCCGCGACTTCACCACTTGTGGGATCGGGACGTCGACCGATCCGACGAACTGGCCGGCCTCGACGAGACAGTCCAGCAGCAGCGCGTGCTCGTATGGCTGCCTGGCCGAGGGGTACTGGTCATCGACCGGCTGTTCGGAAAAGGGACTCACGACGTCGATCGCATCTTTCATCTCCAGCCATTCGACGTCTCTGAGGCCGGCGATGAACCGGCCTTCGAACCGGGCACGCTGCACCTGACGGGACATTCCGCCTGCCAACTGACGAGAGGTGACCAGCCCGGCGTGCTGCTCGTTTGCGGCAACGGGGCATTCTGCTGGCGCGACCATTGCGGCAGCCGCGATCCCCTGCGAGGATGGACGAGTCTTTACGGCACGCAGCCCAGTCACGATGTCTGGCGCTCCGGCCGGATCGACCTGCCAGCCGTAATGGGCATGTGGATCCAGCCCTGGACCAGCCGGCAAGGCCCGGCCCAGGCGCATCTGGACATTCGACAGACGGGCTCCAGCGTGGAATTCTCGGTGCAGGTAGACGGATCAGGTGTCATTCATGGAACAACGGATTGCTCAACCCTCGACCTCCGCGTCGAGGGAAAATAAGGCGGCCATGGTCAGACAGCGTGTCATTATCGGAACGATTTTGATAGCGGCGGTCATCGGTCTGTTCTGGCTGGATGCACGTCTGGCCACTGTGGCCACGGCACCTCTCGGGGCCTCGCAGCTGGTCAACTGGGCCGGGCTGGCGCTGCATGGCGGGCTGATTACGCTGGTCGCCGCGGCCCTGGTCCTGGCCGCAACTGCCGAGACCGTCCAGTTCTGCCGCTCGGCTGGCATGAACCCATCAACCCCATGGGCTCTAAGCATTTCGGTGCTGATGACGATCAGCCCCTGGATCGCCCAGAATGTCCGGGGCCTCAGTGCCGATAGCCTGGGGCTGATAATCCTCGTTGTCGGGCTCATCGGCAGCGCCGGGGCGATCATGACCCGGCGCCGAACGGACGGCGCGATCCAGAATATCGCAAGTACTTGGTTCTCAGCAACTTATCTTGGTTTCCTCGCAAGCTTCGCTGTCCGGATCCGCCTGGATGTCCCTGGGGCTCTCGGCGCCTGGGTAATATTGTGGTTTATAGTCTGTCGTCAAATTCACCGATATCTTTGCATATGGCACTGGACTGGCGTTCGGCAGGCATAAACTTATACCTTGGCTGAGCCCGGGCAAGACCTGGGAGGGCCTGGCGGGCGGCCTTGTCGGCGCCGGCCTGGTCTCGATGCTTTTGGTGGGTGCGTCTGTTATAATTCCTATAGACGGGATTCGACAAGGCATCGGGCTTAAAGTGTATGTCGCGGCAGGGCTGATAGGATCCCTGCTCGGGGCAATCGGGCAACTTGGAGACCTGATGGAGTCGCTGCTGAAGCGTGGTGCACGCGTGAAAGACTCGGCCAGCCTCTTGCCGGGGTTCGGCGGAGTCTTTGACCTTCTGGACAGCCCATTGTTGGCGGCGCCGGCTGCCTGGGCGTTCGTCCGGATGTTCCAGCACATGGCACTGATCGCGGCGTCTCCGGTTAAATGACTGTCGAGCGGGGCATCCGCCGGCGGATGGGCCGTTGGCGGTTTTCCGAGGACGGTCAATAAGTAACAAGGAGCTGTTTAAACACCTTGGAACTGATTATTACCCTGGAAGAGGAAACGAACCGTGCGGTCCTGTTTGGCCCTTCCGACCGGTTTCTGAGGATGGTGCGCGATGCCCTTGGAATCCGGATCACAGCCAGAGACTCCAGTGTCTACCTGGCGGGTGACTCGGCGGTAGTGGGCCGCGCGGCTGAAATCATTCAGCAGATGCAGGAAATGGTCCGCACACGCGGGCCGCTCAACGACCAGGACGTTGCTGACCTGGTCCTCAAGGCCGGTCGACAGGAAGAAGTGCCGGTCACCGAGCGCATCGATGTCTTCACACGTGATTTCCAGGTAGTGCCGCGGACGGCCGGGCAACGCAATTACGTTGAGGCGATCGCCAGGAACGACCTGGTGTTCTGTCTGGGCCCTGCCGGGACCGGAAAGACGTATTTGGCAGTGGGCATGGGCGCCCATATGCTGAAGCAGGGCATCATCAAGCGGATCGTGCTGGTCCGGCCGGCGGTGGAAGCCGGCGAGAAGCTCGGCTATCTGCCCGGTGACCTGCAGGCGAAGGTTAACCCATACTTGCGGCCGCTGCTCGATGCCATGCATGACATGATGGGCTTCGATCAGCTGCGTCGGTTCATGGCCAATGATGTGATCGAGGTGATCCCGCTGGCGTTCATGCGAGGGCGTACGCTCAACAGCGCCGCGATTATTCTTGACGAGGCCCAGAACGCGACGGTCAGCCAGATGCTGATGTTCCTGACGCGCCTGGGGCATCACAGCAAAATGATTGTTACCGGCGACGACAGCCAGGTCGACCTGGAACGGCCCGAACAGAGCGGGCTGGTCGACGCGGTCCGCCGGCTCAACGACGTCGAGGGAATCTCGGTCGTTCGTCTTACCGATGCCGATATCGTTCGTCACCGCCTGGTGCAGAACATTGTCAATGCCTACGGCAGAAACGGTGACACGACGCACGCGATGCGTTACGGCCGGCTGCGTGACGAGCCGCCGGCACCAGAGTCGCAGGAGTATGTCGCCAGCCAGTCCCGAACCGGTGGCGAGCAGACAGACGAGAATGCGGAATAGGAGGCCTTGTCCGGCGGGCAGCAGCTGCGCCGACCGGGCATTTGTCTAATGGCAGGGTTTCTGAAAAGCTTCAGGTTCTGGCCGTTCGGCAAGACGAACCTTCGCAGGCGGGAGGTGCGCCGGCCGCATAATGGACAGGGTTGGACCGCGCGTGTCTTGCGGCGCCAGTTCGTCGTCCCGGTCCTGCTGGTCGGTGCTTTTGCGGCGGCGGTGTGCCTGACGATTCTTTACGGCCAGACGAGTCTGCCGTACCGGGTGGGCCAGCGGATCGATCGGCCCATCGTGGCCCGCGTGGACTTTACCTTCGATAACCCCATTAAGGCCGCCAAGGATCAGGACATCGCCCGGCGGGGCACGCCCAACTATTACCGTCTGAACGATGCGCTGGTTACCCAGGTGCAGGCCGCGCTGGACAGTCTTTCCAAGGCCCTCAAGGAAAGCCCGACGTATGCGGATTTCCAGGGCAAGGCAGCCGGCTGGCAGTTCAGCGAGGCTGGCTGGCAGTATCTACAGGGTCTGGTGAAAGACCGGCCGGAACGCTGGCAACGGGTGCGGCAGGATTTCCTGCGTCGGCTGACCAGCGCGCCGATCATCTACAGCGTAGAATCGCAGAAGCGCGACCCCAAAAGCCTCAGGAGCGAGTCGGTCTTCGTTCTGGACGGCAAGGAGCACCGCGAGTTCGGCGTCGACCTGGCAGATAACGACGGGGTGACCAAGGCGGTCGACCTGGTGACGTTTTCACCGATCTATTCGTCTCAAGGCTTCGCCTCTCTGCCAGCGAGTGCGCGTGAGGGCTTCCGGCAGTATCTGCGGTGGGCCTTCAGCCCGCCCAACGGCAATCCCAACGTCAAACCGACGTACAATCCGGTTTATCATTACGACGGGGATGAGACCCAGCGGCGGATGGAGCTTGCGGCCCGCGCCGTCAACCAAAGCGAGGCCCGCAGCGAGGGGGACGTTCTCGTGCCGCGCGACAGCACGATCACCGATTCGGTGCTCGACATGCTCCGCGCCGAGCAGCGGGCCTATATTTCCAAACTGCGGACGGACCCGGTCCTGCACAAGCAGTATCTGCTGCACGAACTGGGTGCCTGTGGCGTGGCCCTGGGTGCGGTTCTGGCCCTGGTGATCTACACGCTGCGGTACCGGCCGCAGATCGGGCGCCGGTTCCGTGCGACTGCCGAGATGGCACTGCTGATCCTGGCTGCGGTGGCGGTGTCGCGATGGCTGGCGACGTCGGGGCTTTCGTCGCCGGACCGCTGGGCGATCGTGCCGGTCTGGCTGGTCGGTTCGATCGTGGCGATCGCGGTCGAGCAGCGGTACGCGGTCGGTGTGACGTTCGCCACGGCCCTTCTGGCGGTATTGGCTTTGGGCGTCGGCGTAACGCAGGTCAACATTTTTGGCATTTACCTGCTGATGGTCGGCACGACGCTGGTGGCTGTCGCCATGCTCGGCGACATCCGGACGCGCACGAAGCTGGCTGCGGTGGGTATCGTCGCCGGCACGGGCGCGTTTGCCCTGTCGTTTTTTACAGACCTTGCGATGCACCAGCCGGTCGGTTTCGCGGTGGGCAATGCGGTGTGGGCGGTGCTGGCGACGATCGGTGCGAGCCTGCTGCTGCAGTTCCTGCTGCCGCTGCTGGAACGGTTCTTCGGGATCGTTACGGGCATGACGCTCCTGGAATGGTGCGACATCAACAAGCCGCTGCTGCGCCGCCTGGCTCGCGAGGCCCCGGGCACCTATAACCATGCCCTGGTTCTGGGCAGCATGGCCGAGGCCGCCGCCGAGTCGATCGACGCGCACGGGCTGCTGACGCGCGTCGGCGCGTATTACCACGATATTGGAAAGATCAACAAGCCGCGGTACTTCGTCGAGAACCAGCAGGCCGGCGCCAACTGGCATGACCGGCTGAGTCCGACGATGAGCCTGCTGATCATCATCGGGCACGTCAAGGACGGGCTGGAACTGGCGCGGCAGTACGGACTGCCTCGGCCGCTCTGGTCGTTCATCGCCGAGCACCACGGTACGACGCTGGTGCGTTACTTTTATCACCAGGCGGCCGACCGCAAGGCCGACCAGGCTGTTACCGAAAGCGATTTCCGGTATCCGGGGCCCAAGCCGCAGTCGCGCGAGGCCGCGATTTTGATGCTGTGCGACAGCGTCGAAAGTGCGGTGCGAACGCTTTCGGAACCGACGCCGGGACGCATCGAAGGGCTGGTTCATCAGATGGTGACGGACCGGCTGACCGACGGCCAGTTCGAGGAGTGCGACCTGACCCTTCGGGATCTGCACAGGGTCGAAGAGTCGATGGTCAAAAGCCTGTGTGCCATCTACCACGGGCGGATCGCCTACCCGTCAGCCCGCGAGCCGGCCAAGGAGTCGCCGCGGCCGCGGCCAGCCCAGGCCCGAACGGCCTGAGTCGGTCGGATGGCGCGTGCTCGGGCCAATTTGCCGGAAGAGGACCCTTGACCTGGAGCACGGCGAAAGTACGGTAGGGGCACATAGTTGTGGCTGTTTATGAGCGGTGATCCGTGCGGAAGCAACCGATTGGGCGGAGCGACGGACGCTGCCCGCAAGCGGGCAGGCCAAAAAGTTTCGAGTCCGGCACTGGCGTGCCGGGGACGAGGTCTTGTTGCTGGGTCGCAGAGGGCACTTTGGTGCACGCATCGGTATGAAGAATGGGAAAGCGGCTCCGGATGCGCGGGGCATCTGCCAGATCGAGGTGCTTCGCCGCAGCCGGCCGGAGCGACTCTCCGACCGGAAGATCCGCCAGGTCGTCGCGTACGTGTTGCAGCGGCACAAGATCCGGTCGGGCTGCCTGGAGATTGTCATCCTCGGCGAGGTCGGTATCGAGCGACTGAACCGGGAGTGGCTCGGCCACGAGGGTCCGACGGACGTGATCGCCTTTGACTTGGGTGACAGGCCAGCCGGCAAAACTCATGCGGTTGCCGGGCAGATCAACGTCTGCTGGCCGATCGCCCGCAAACAGGCGGCGCGTCGGGGCCATGCCGCCGAGACGGAATTGTTGCTGTATATTGTGCACGGTCTTCTGCATCTGCTGGGGTATGACGATCACGACCCGCGTGCGGCAGCCCAGATGCACCGCCGCGAAGATGAACTTTTCGGCGAACTCGGATTTGGCAGCGTGTTTGCGTCCCTGCCCGGTATGTGATACTGGGGGATACGCTGCCTGGTGTCGGCCGCCGGGCCGGGTGCCACGCCCTTTGCGGGGAGTGGTGCCATGGGCCCATGCGGGACGGTTCCGCGAGGTTGCAGGACCGTCGCCGTCGGCGTGCCTGAATAAGGAGCAATAGAAAAAGTGGAAGGTCCGGTCGTATTGGTCGGCGTGCTGCTGTTGTTTGCCTCGCTGCTTTTCAGCGCGTTGAACATCGTTCTTCGGGATATGTCGTGCGCGCGTCTGGAGGAACAACTTGGCCGTCGCGGCCGAGACGACATGATTGATGTCCTTTGTGACCGCCGGGATGCCCTGGTGCTGGCGACGAGCACGGGCCGGGTGGTCGCCAATCTCGCCGTCGCGTTCGTGGTTCTGGCGGTTCTGATCGGGGCGGGGTGGCAGCCGGGCTGGCAGCTTTACCTGGCCGGCTTCGGGATCGCTGCCGGATTCGTTTTCGTGTTCGGGGTCGTTCTGCCGCACTTCTGGGCGGAATACACGCGGGAGTCCATCCTCGCCAGCCTCGCCAGCGAGTTGCTGGTTCTTGGGGCTGTGTTCAGTCCGCTGATCGGCGTCCAGAAACTGCTGGAGCGCATGGGCGACAAGCTGACCGGCGCCGTAGCCGAGCCGGACGAGGCCATCTCCGAGATCGAACAGGAGATCCTCGATGCCGTCAGCGAAGGCGAGGCCCAGGGGCACATGGCCCAGGACGAAAAGGACATGATCGTCTCGGTCATCGAGGCTGCGCGACCAGCACGTCGGCGAGATCATGACGCCGCGCATTGAGATCATTGGCGTCGAGGTGCATGCCTCCCTGACCGATGCGCTGAAACTCATCGCCGAGGAGGGCTACTCGCGGATGCCCGTCTACGAGGATTCGCTGGACAACATCCTGGGCATCCTCTCTGCCAAGGACCTGCTGACGCTGGATTCGAGCCAGCCGTTCGACTGCCGCTCGCTGATGCGTCGGGCGATCTTTGTCCCCGAGACCAAGACCGTTCGCGATCTGCTCCATGAGTTCAAGAAGCAGAAGACGAAGATGGCGATCGCGCTGGATGAGTATGGCGGCACCGCTGGTCTGGTCACCACGGATGATATCTATGAAGAGCTGGTCGGCGACATGGCTGACGAGGAAGACGAAGAGCCGGTTGCCCCGGCCATCGCCCGGATCGACGAGCGCACCGCCGATATCGACGCGCGCGTGCGGATCGACGACTTTAACGATGCGCTAGACCAGCGGCTGGCTGACGATCAGGGCTATGACACGATCGGCGGATTCGTCCTTGCCCAGCTCGGCCGGATTCCCAAGCGTGACGATGAGCTGCTGGCGGGCAATCTGCAGATTACCATCCTCGATGCCGACGAGCGCCGCATCAACCGCATCCGCGTGCACGTCCAGACGGAGCAGGAGTCCGAGCCGGAGCGGGCCGCCCGAGACTAGCCGTCATGGCCATTTACAGCGACAACGCCATCTGCCTGCGGCATCACGATTACAGCGAGCATAGCCAGGTCCTGACGCTGCTGACACGGGAATATGGCCTGATTCGGTTGATCGCCAAGGGCCTCAAGCGGTCCACGAAAACCCGCGTGACCGTCGGGGTGGATCTGCTGGAGCGGGGCACGGTCACCTGGTCCGCCGGGCCGGCGGCGACGGAAGGGCACCTCAGTACGCTTCGCGAATGGCGCCAGCAGGAGTCGTTCCCGAACCTTCGGACGGAGCTGTCCGCCATCATGGTCAGCCAGTACGCCGCGGAGCTGCTGCTGTCGCTGCTGCCGGAAATCGACCCGTATCCCGAGCTGTTCGACGTGTTCGGCAAGTTCCTGAACCATGTGGGCACCGGCAAGGATAATCTTGCCGCGCTGGTCCGCCTGATGTGGCTGGCGCTGCATTACACGGGGCACCTGCCGCAGTGGCAGCAGTGCGGTGTATGCGGCGGTCCGATCGGCCAGACCGCCTCTTTCGGCCTCAATGAAGGCGGTGCGGTCTGTGGCTCGTGCGCCGCAAGGATACCTCAACGGGTTCCCGTAGACGGAGCCTTGTCCGCCGCTTTGGCGCCGGCCGACCCGAACGAGTGCCTCGCAGGGGCTTTGTCCTGCTCGATGCCTATGTCGCACACCTGGCAGGCCGGCGTCTTCGAACCTGCGAGGCGGTTCGCTCGACTTGCCTTCCTGCCGCAGCGCCCCCGCCCCCTGAGCCAGCCGCGATGGAAGACCACGGGTGAATCGTGACTCGGTCTGATGGGTGCCAGTGGCAAGGCTTCCTCCTTGCACAGGCTTCAGACGAAGGGGTATGACCTCGGCTGCCCATGCTCCGTTTTGAACTGCTTTCTGTCGTTCTCCGCGTCCTCTGCGTCTCGGCGGTGAAAATGCCGTTGGTTGTCCCGACCGGTTCGGGGTTGGCTGGTTTGCCGTCCATCCGGTCTGTCCTTATAATCGCATCCTATTGACTGGCGCGATCTTGCTATTCCAAGGGCCGTATCGAACATGAACTGGACGACGCGATTGGCGACGGTGTGCCTCTGCACGGTTTTCGTGGGTGGCCTTTGTGTGCCCGCTTTGGCGAGCCAGTCCAAGGGCCAGCCGCGCTACCCCGAGCGGCTGGTCTACAACCCCGCCACTGACACGTGGACCCAGCCGCCAGCGCCGATCCCGGGTACGGAGCAAGGGGATCTGGAACTCGCCCTGATCGATCTGGCGGAGAATCGCCCGGCAACCGCCCGCAGCCGGCTGAAAAAGTGGCTCAAGACCTACAAGGCCAGCGATCGCCGGCCGGACGCGATGGTGGCGTTGGGCGATGCCGACCTGGCTCTCGGCGACCATATACAGGCCTATCGCCAGTATGAAAAGGCCATGGATCAGTACCCGGGTCTTGAAGGTGAAGACGCGATCATTCGCCACGAATTCGCGATCGGGGTCGCGTTTTTATCCGGTGTTAAGCAGAGGGTCTGGATCTTCCGCGCTCCGGCCTACGAAGAAGGGTTGGATATCCTCGACAAGGTTGTCCAGCGGGCTCCTGGCTCGACCCTCGCCGAGGACGCCATCAAGGCCAAGGCGGACTACTATTATCGGACCGGCAAGTTCGGTCTGGCGGAAACCGAATACGCCCGCCTGGCTCAGGAATTTCCCCGAGGCCGGTATCCGAGGCTGGCGCTGCTGATGTCGGCCAGGGCGGCGCTGGCCCGCTTTCCCGGTCTGGCCTTTGACGACGGTGCGCTGCTGGAGGCGCGGGAGCGGTTTGTCACGTTCCGCCAGCGATATCCCGAGTATGCCGACCAGGAAGACATCGGGGCGATCGTCCGCCGCATCGACGATACGCTCGCAGAAAAGAACCTTATGGTTGGCAACTGGTACGGCAAGCAGAAGCAGACTAGCGCGGCTGCTGTCTATTACCGGAATCTGATCAAGAGCTGGCCCGACAGCGGGGCGGCGATTGAGGCTAGACGCAGGTTGGCCGTAATTGGCGAAGTCAGGCCCCTTGGTCCGACACGGCAGCCTGGCAAGGCGCCAATGAGCATGCCAACCACGATGCCAGATTCTCAGTCGATGGCGGCAAGGGACTAGAGGCGGTTTCGAGACCTCGCGCTGGCCGGCAAGCGGCCCGTGACTCCCAAGCGGAGAGGTTTCGAGATGGATAGTAAGCAGAAGGCTTTGGAACTATGGGCCACGGACAGCGAGGCTTCAACATGTTTCGCTCACGGTACGCGACGGCGGCTTTGCTGCTCGTGTTGACGCTAGGTGCTGGGGTGGCTGGCTGTTCCTATCAGACGCGGCCGCCGTTTCCCCGCAACGTCGGCACGGTCTATGTCGAGATGTTCCAGTCGCGGGAGTTCCGTCGGAACCTCGAATTCATGTTCACGGAGGCCCTCCAGAAGCGCATTCTGCAGGATACCCCGTACCGCATCGCCGATAAGAACAACGCCGACACGATCTTAAGCGGCGAGATCCTCAATGTGCACCAGGCGGTCCTGGGGCGCATCTACCAGACGGGGCAACCCCGCGAACAGCAGGCAACGTTTGTCATCCGCTTCTCCTGGAAGGACTTGAGGACGGGGCAGGTCCTGATTGACCAGCCGCGGTTTGTCCAGTCCGTCGAATACATTCCGCCTGTCGGGGAAGATTTTTACCAGGCGTCCACGCGTGGCCTGGACGAGTTGGCCGAGCGGCTCGTCCAGCAGATGATGGAAGCCTGGT
This sequence comes from uncultured Planctomycetota bacterium, assembly GCA_963787325.1. Classification (GTDB taxonomy): domain Bacteria; phylum Planctomycetota; class Phycisphaerae; order UBA1845; family JANYLN01; genus CAWBCK01. The sequence continues at coordinate 444,055 of CAWBCK010000005.1, read as the reverse complement.
GACGATCTTTCCGCACTTCCTGTGAGTAGAAACGTATATATTTTGATTCTGTCGGCGTCGAGAATTCCGCCGATGGGATATACTGTCCGTGGACGGACGCGCGTCATAGGATAAGATAGGGTGTCTGTGCACGGGAGACGCGAGGATTGTGGCCGTCGCGTCCAGCGACTCGCCCGGTTTACTACGTGATTAATAAGTGAGAAGTGGATGTCAGATAATCCCAGAAACGAAAATCAGCAGCCAAAGAACAACGGCTCCAAGCCACCGTATTCGCGGATGCCGCGAGGGACTATAGGCTGGATCCTCTTCTTCGGCATGGCGATGCTGCTGTTCCTGCTGTTGGGGCAGTGGTCGCAGAAGACGACCCAACTGACCGTCGAGCAGTTCCGCAAGGACGTGATGGCCGGCCAGGTACAGAAGGTTTCGATACGCACGAATTCGATTGTTGGCCAGCTCAAGCCCACGAAGGGTGAGGAAAAACCCGTGCAGTTTCAGGTGGAGGTTCGCCAGGGGCTGCTGGACAATATGCAGTTCTACCAGTCGGTGGGCCTGGCGAACAAGGCCGGCAACTGGAACGTGCCGACGACGTTCGATGCCAATCACAACGTTTTTATGGACGTGCTGATCAGTACGCTGCCATGGCTGCTGATCTTCGGTTTCGTGTGGTTCATCCTGTTCCGCCAGTTGCGGATGGCCAGCGGGGGCGCGGGGATGCTGGGCAATTTCGGCCGGAGCCGGCACCGCGTGACGACCAAGGAGCACACGAATATCACCTTTGCCGACGTGGCCGGCGTCGAGGAGGCCAAGGAAGAGGTCACCGAGATCGTCGAGTTTCTCAAGAACCCGCGGAAGTTCCAGCGTCTGGGCGGGCGGATTCCTCGCGGCGTGCTGCTGGTCGGCGAGCCGGGTTGCGGCAAGACGCTGCTGGCCAAGGCGATCGCCGGCGAGGCGGAGGTGCCGTTCTTCAGCATCTCCGGCAGCGACTTTCGTTGAGATGTTCGTCGGCGTCGGTGCCAGCCGGGTGCCGCGACCTGTTCCGCCAGGCCAAGGACAACGCCCCGTGCATCATCTTCCTGGATGAGATCGATGCGGTCGGCCGGAAGCGCGGCACGGGCTTCAACGGTGCCCACGACGAGCGCGAACAGACCCTCAACGCCATCCTGGTCGAGATGGACGGCTTCGACAGCAGCGACCAGGTGATCGTCATCGCGGCCACGAACCGCGAGGACGTTCTGGATCCGGCCTTGACGCGGCCGGGCCGGTTCGACCGGCAGGTGTATGTGCCGCTGCCGGACGTGAAGGGCCGGCTGCGAGATCCTGCGGGTCCACGCCCGCAAGGTCAAGATCGGTCCGGACGTGGACCTGTCGCCGGCTTGCCCGCGGCACGCCGATGTTCAGCGGTGCCGACCTGGCCGCGGTCATCAACGAGGCCGCGATCATCGCCACCATGGCCAACAAGGACTGCGTCGAGATGGACGACCTGGAGGAGGCCCGCGACAAGGTCCGCTGGGGCCGGGCCAAGAAGAGCCGCGCAGGTCGACGAGAAGGAGCGGATGACGACGGCCTATCACGAGGCCGGCCACGCCCTGGTGCAGAGTCTTGTACCCGATGCCGACCCGATGCACAAGGTCAGCATCATCCCGCGCGGTCCGTACGGCGGCGCGACGTTCAGCCTGCCGGAAAGCGACCGCACGCTGTATACCCGCAAGTACTGCGTGGCCTTGATGCGGATCTGCTTCGGGGGCCGGGTCGCCGAGGAGATGTTCTGCGGCGATATCTCCAGCGGCGCGGCTGCTGACATCCGCCAGGCGACCGAGATCGCCCGCCGGATGGTCATGGACTGGGGCATGAGCGAGCGGGTCGGCTTCGTCTACTACGGCGAGAACGGCCAGAACCGCATGTTCGAGATGCCCGGCAGCCATGACTACAGCGACGATACGGCGGACCTGCTCGACACCGAGATTCGCGGGCTGCTCGACAGTTCGCTGATCGACACGCGGACGATCCTCGGCGAGAACCGCGACAAGCTGGAGATGTTGGCCCAGGCGCTGCTGCGCTACGAGACGCTCGATGCCGACGAGGTCAAGCGTCTGCTGCGCGGCGAGACGCTCCGCAAGCCGACGGTGGCGGATCTGATCGATCAGCATGCCACGCCTGTGCGGGCTCGGCCGGCGAGCCACCCACCGGAGGCCGATGACGGCTACGGCAAGCATGGGCCGGTGATCCAGCCGGGCTGATTGCCCTGCTTTGATGTCGATACTTAGTTGCAGACGAAGACAGAAGGCGGTCCTTTCGGGCCGCCTTTTGTTTGCTGCGGACGCGTCAGGTGCTCCATGCGGCGCAGATGACGTTTCGTTATGAGCGTCTTGGGCGCGGCGTGCCATCGTCCTTGCCCTGCATGAAGTTCATGGTTAGCCTCATGCTTCTGGCTAACAGGCACATGGAGACTCTCTGTGGACGAACAAGCCGCAATGCCCCAGACAGCAGGTCACCTGCGGGATTGGCACCGGCCGATTCCCGTCAGCCGGTTTGCCGCCTTGGTTAATCCGGTTGCCGCTTCCGGCTCGCGGGATCTGGCCGCGATCGGTGGCTTGGCTGCTCCCGATGGTGCGGATATCGATCCTGATGCGGAGATGGCCGGCTGGCCGGAAAGCGGTCCAGCCGGCGCTTACCGAGGTGCTTGCCGGCTACGATTCGCAGAACCTCTATTTCCGTGTGATCTGTCATGAGCCGTCTGTCGAGCGCATGCAGCTCGATGCCCCGGAATTCCATGGTAATGATCATGTCGTTCTGTCGGCTCGATCCGCGGCACGATCATCATCGGTTCCTATGCCTGCTGCTGTTGCCCGACGGGCGGCGCGGGCTACCTGGAACACCGTGCACTGCGGCTACATTCCTTCCGACCTGGCTGTGCGGGAAGAACCGGTGGCGGAGGCTCTGGACATTGACGCGGCGATGGTTCCGACGCCTGGACCGTCGAGGTGACGCTGCCATGGGGGCTGCTCAACCTTGCACACCGGAAGCCAGGCTGTTGCCTGGGCCTGAACGTTACGCGGTTCCGTACCGTTGGCGGCGAGCAGATTAGCCAGTGGTGCCCGACGTTTGGCCTGACGCATGACGCCCGCTACTTCGGGGATCTCTACATCGGTCAGCCCGCGGCCGTCTTGCAGGAAGTCCGACTCGGCGGGCCGCAATGGGGGCCGAACAAAGGCTACGCGAGGTTTGCTGCCGCCGGGCCGATGTGGGCCTGGATCGAGCCAGGTGAGTCGATCAGCCCGGCTGTCCGGGAGCCCGTTTTGCTGGAAGCCGGGCCGTATGGCTTTGCAGGCTATTCGTTCGATTACACGATCGATCCGCGCGACGTCATGGAGGGTCGGCTGACGCTGAAATGGACCGACCGCGATCCGCGGCAGGCCGCCGAACCCGCGGCGGTTTCCGATGCTTCGTTCGTTTTCGGCTGGAAAAGAAGCGTGCTGCTCACGCATGCTGCCGGCCGGGCTGACAGGTCGCAGCGTCCGGCTGATGAGGCAGCGCCGGACTTCTTTGCTGGCATGTGCGACTACATTCTGTCGCGACTGCCACGTTTTCGACGCGATGCGGGGCGGTTTCTCGTCAGCGAGGACGGCGTGCGGATTGACCTGCTTGGCAATGACCCGCTAGCCGAGATCGCGGGTATTGTGGCGGATCGAATCGAGGGGCTCGATGACCAGCTCGGCTGCATGTGCGCTGGTTCTGTGCCAGCGGGACGTTCTTGTCAGCAGTGGCACGATGGCCAGGATGGTGAGCAAGGCCAATCCGGCCGGGGTGCTTTGGGTCGGCGGGGCTTTCTGCGATGTTTACTCGATGGTGCTTGCCGAACTGATCGGGCGGCTGACTGCGCTGAAGGGGCAGCGTCTGGCGACGGGGCAGTTCTGGCTGCCGAGTCCGAAGGGGTCCTCGCTGCCATGGCCGAATCACTGGTGGGGCTGCGTGTGGCTGGAACGTGGGGTGACGATTCTGGATGCCGAGTTGGGCCGGTTCTTTTATCGGCGTGACGGCCGGCAGTTGGCGACGGTCGATGATCTGTTCGCCGATCCGTCTCTGGCTGAGGCCGCGGGTATCGGCATGGGCGATTACTTCCGTGTTTGCAGGCCGTCAGATGGTGCGATTCGCGAGGTTGCTCGCTGGCGGGAGATTCGTCCCGTATGAGCGTGTTTTGATAATCGGAGAGTGCTTATGCCGGACCGTCCCTTCGGCGGCCTGATCGAGACGCCTCACGGGAACCTGGACTTTTCCGGGCGGATGCTGGTCATGGGCATCCTGAACGTCACGCCGGACAGTTTCAGCGATGCCGGCCGGTTCTTTGTGCCGGATGCCGCGTCTGCCCAGGCTGAGTCGCATGCTGTCGGAAGGGGCGGATCTTCTGGATATCGGCGGCGAATCGACGCGTCCCGGTGCCGAGGCCGTGTCGGCTGACGAGCAGATTCGTCGCATCCTGCCCGTGATCGAGAAAATCCGCGCCGCCTATCCGAGCGCATTGTTGTCAGTCGACACGCGCAGTGCGGTCGTGGCCCGGGCTGCTCTCGACGCCCGTGCCGACATTGTCAACGATGTCTCTGCCCTGGAACACGATCCGGCCATGCTGCCGCTGCTGGCGGATCGCCAGGTGCCGGTGATTCTTATGCACATGAAGGGCACGCCCGAGACGATGGTGCGGGAGGCGCATTATCAGGACGTGGTTGGCGAGGTGATCGGCTATTTCCGCCGGCGCATCGCCGACTTGGCGGCGGCGGGCATCGCTCCTGCGCGGATGATGGTCGATCCTGGGATCGGGTTTGCGAAGAATACGTTCCACAATCTTGAGATTCTGGCCCGGCTGCGGGAGTTTCATGTGCTCGGCACGCCCGTGCTGGTCGGTCCTTCCCGCAAACGTTTCATCGCCAGCGTGTTGGGCCTGGCTGGTGGGGACAATCGTCTGGCCGGCACTTTGGCGGCTGTGGCTGTTTGTGCCCAGGCCGGTGTGCAGATGGTCCGTGTGCACGACGTCGGGCCTGCTCGCCAGGTTGCTGAGATCGTGCAGGCGATCAGGCATCCGAACCAGTACGCCTGACAGGTTCGCGTCTGGATCGTCACGGGTCCAGGAGTCTGTGTGCTGCATTTGGGGGGGCGTCTTGCCCTCGTTCGGCGTCCGCTCTTTTCGCTGTCTCGCCTTGTCGCCTTCTGCCCCCGAGTCCCTTGGACGGTTCCGGCTGCGTCCTCTATAATTTCCGTTGACAGTCCAGATTGCCGAATAACTATGTGGGGTTCCGGTATCAGACCCGAATGCCCAATTCTGCGACGTGTTGGACACAAAAGTGTACGATCTCTCATAAGAGGAATCGCATGACCCGTAGCCGCACCCTGCATACAGCCGTACTGTTGGTAATCTCTTCGAGTCTTGCTCTCGGTGCGACCGAGGCGCCTGCCACCGGGCCCGAGACGCAACCGATTGAGGCGAAGGCCGTTAAATTCGATGGCTGGCGGCTGTACCGCGAGTCGTGCCGCCAGATTCTTAACGGTGACTTCGGTGCCGCCTATGCCACCGTGCAAAAGGCCGCCGCCACCCACGCTTCCCTGCCGAACCTTGCCAGGGTCAAGAACTGGACCGACGGCTACGAGCAACTGACCGACCTGCGCAATCGCCTGCACACCAGCGAATACAACGCGTACGTCAAGAAGGCCAAGGAAATGGCTGCCAAGGCGCAGGAGTTCAGTCGGTCGGCCAAACACGAAGAGAGCCTGGCGGCTCAGGAGGATTCAGACAAAGGTACTCCTGCCGAGCCGATGGATATTCTGGATCCGCAGAAGGAGGCGGTCGCCAGATCCAAGTCGCTGGACGCCAGGGCCGATGACAAGCCTGTGGATGCGGAGGCGGCTTGGGTGAAGGCCATGGACAACATGGCTGCGGCATTCTGGACAACCGACAACGAAGATGCGTTTCGCCAGGAACCCTGGCTGAACCATCTCGCCACCAAGGCCGCTGATTATGCCGACCAGCTCCGCCGACACGGGGAATGGACCGAGGCCACCCGCATCTATGCCGAGCTGGCGCTGGTTTTCCCTGACAATCACACCTACAAGGACATGCGCACTCGTTGCGCCGCGCATGCCAGCCTTGAAGCGACCTATACGGCTGACTCCGACTGGAAAGAACGCGTCGAAGGGATCACCCCGGCCATGGCCAACGACGCCTTCTGGCGGATCGACAAGTTCTACTGGCGGACGCCAGATCTGCGGAAGCTGGCGACGTCCGGGCTCGACCGGTTGATCGTTCTGGCGGATACCGCGGGTCTGTACAAGGTCTTCCCCGGGCTTAAGGACCCTGACAAGCGGCTGCAATTCGTCGCCAGTCTCCGGAAGAAGAACAAGCAGCTGGCCGGGGACGATTCGGTTTCCATCTCCGACATGGTCTCGACGTTCAACTATGCCCTTCAGATGGACCGCAAGTACGTCCATGTTCCCGACGAGGTCATTGTTGCCGAGTTCGTGAACGGTGCCTTCGAGGAGCTGGACAGGTTTACCATGATGGTCTGGCCGGCTGAGGTGTCTGAGTTCAAGAAGCATACCTCGGCGGAGTTCAACGGCGTCGGCATCCAGATCAGCATGGACAAGGACCGGATCAAGGTCTTTTCGCCGCTGCGCGATACCCCGGCCTACAAGGCGGGCATCGAGGCAGGCGACATCATTTTGAAGATCAACGGCAAGACGGTCAAAGGCATCACGCTCGATCAGGCCGTGCGGCGGATCACCGGCCAGGTCGGCACGAGTGTGACGTTGACGATGGAGCGGCCCGGCGTCGATAAGCCTTTCGACGTGACGATGAAACGGCGCCAAGATCGTCGTGCCGACGGTGACCGGTTGGACACGCGACGGGCTGGAATGGAATTACTTTATCGATAAGGACATGAAGATCGGCTACGTCCGCGTGACGCAGTTCGCCGAGGCGACGACGAGCAGTTTCCGCCAGACGCTTGAGCGGTTGCGGGACCAGGGCATGAAGGGGCTGATCGTCGACCTTCGGGTCAATCCCGGCGGTTTGCTGACGACCGCGGTAGAGATGGTCGAGATGTTCCTGTCGCCGGACCGGCTGATCGTACGGACCAAGGGGCGGGCCAGCGAGCCGCAGAAGTTCGAGAGCCGCAGCACCAAGGGCGAGTTTGCTGATGTGCCGCTGATCATCCTGGTCAACGACTACAGTGCCAGCGCGTCGGAGATTATGGCGGGTGCACTGCACGCCTACGGCCGGGCACTGCTCGTTGGCGAGCGGACCTATGGCAAGGGCAACGTGCAGCAGCCGTGCCTGCTGGGCAGCGGCGACGCGATGCTGAAACTGACGACGGCCTTGTACTACCTTCCCGGCATGGATCGTTCGATTCACCGTCACGAGGATTCGAAGGAGTGGGGTGTCGATCCGGATGTGGTCGTCAAGCTCTCGCCGAAGGAGGCCCGCCGGATCAACGAGCTTCGTCGCCAGACGGAGGTGTTGCCTGGCAAGTCCGGTACGATTCCGGTCGCGGCAACCGCCCCGGCTTCACAGCCTGAGGATGAGGATGGATTGGGCGATCTGGTCAAGGAGCTCAAGACCGATCCCCAGGTCGATACCGCAGTGTTCCTGATGCGAGTGCGGCTGCTGTCGAAGGAGCCGTGGTCGATCCGCAGTATGGCGAGTGCTGCCAGTGCCCGGTCGCCGGAGAAGACGCCGGTGGGTACGGCGGCGGATTGACGGCGGTTGTTCCATTCCGGTTATTCACAGCAATTCCTGTGTTTCGCGAGGGCGGATTGCGTCCGAGGCATTCTGTCGTCCCTGACGGGACTCTCATAATTAACAACAAAAGAGAATGATATGGGCGGCGACTTTCCGACTTGCGTCCTGGGCTACTGTCTGCCGCTCCTGGCGGGGCTGATTGGGCCCTGGTTGATGCCGGAGCCGATTCGGTTTCCTGTAGCGGCCAAGGACCATGGCCCTGCCGCAGGGTCATGCCACCCCGGAATCTTGGCGGTCCGGCACGGCATGTGTGGATTGGGTGCGTTTCAGTCCTGGCTGACTTCCAGGCCGATGGCGGTGATGTCGTCTTCAGGGTGGAGGCTGCCGCTGGTGCGATCGATGCACTTCTGGAGCTTGCGGAAGATTGTGTGGATGTCGCGGCCGGCGTTGCGCTGGAGGATCCGCTGCCACCGATTGCGGTGGGCGGCATCCCGGCCGAAGGCCTCTTCCATCCCGTCGGAAAAGAGGACGAGCTTCTGGCCGGCCTCGAGGTCCAGTTCCATCTGGCTGTACTGCTGGCCGGAGAAGACACCGATCACGCAGCCCGGGTCCGGCTCGACCGGGCGGATCTGCCCGTCGCGGTCGACCAGCAGAGGGGCCGGGTGGGCGGCGCGGGCGATCTGTGCCCGGCGCGTCTTGAAGTTGACGACTGCGTAGCAGATCGTCACGTACTGGCAGTTCGGCAGGTTGTGCATGGCCATCGATTGGTTGAGGTCCTCGAGGACCTCCGCCGCCGACAGCACACGATACTGGTTGCCCGTCACGCGCTTGGCGACCAGGGCCTGCTTGATGAACATGGTCAGCAGCCCCGCAGCCACGCCGTGGCCCACCGCATCAGCAACGTACATGCCGACGTGGTTTTCGTCGATGCGGAAGATGTCATAGATATCGCCGCTCACCCACGAGTAGGGTCGCATCAGCGTGATGAAGCTCATGCCCGGTACGTTGGGCAGCGTCTTGGGCAGGAAGTCCCGCTGGAGTTGGCCGGCCAGGAGCAGTTCGTTATCGATCTGTTCGTAGTTGTATTGCAGGTGCCGACCGATTTTCCTGAGCTTGCGGAGTTTGCGCTCATGCGTCGTGCGTGCAGTGCCATCCGCACCAGTGTGCTGGCCCGGCCGAATATCTCGTCGGGCGTGGCATTTGGTCCCGGTGCATCCCACAGCCAGTCGGGCAGGGCGATGTGCTCGCCGCCACTGCCCAGCAGCATCACGGGTACGTGCAGTTGCTGCAGTCGGCGGGTCGTCTGGCGACTGATCGGCATCGTCGAATTGCAATGGATCATCACGATCACATCGCGCGGTTTCTGGGTGGCGAGCCGTTCGACGAGTTCCTGCTCGTCGACGCGGATGATCTGGCAGTCCTTGCCGCGGAGCTTTTGGGTCAGGGCCTGCGAAGGTTCAGCGGGCCAGCCGATCGCCAGCACGTTAAACCCGCCGTCGTTCTTTCGTGTTGTTGCCGCCCCGGCCTGTGATGCGAGAGTATTGCCAACCACTTTGCCTCGTGCTCCTAACGGCCCGTTGAATCCGCGGCCCTGTCCGCGTCTGTTGCCGGCTGCGTACCTTGCGCGCCGCGCCCGCGGCCTTGCCGCGCGCGTGTTTGCCGCTAATTCGGGTCCAATAGTGTTTTCGGCTGGTTGTTATGGTTGGTTAAGTAGCCAGGAGGGGATCTTCATTATGTCTCCCGGCGTCAGTCCGGCCCGGCTGAGCACGCCGGCGTTGACCTCCAGCGCGAAGCGATATGGGACGGACGGCTCGTGCAGGTCGAGCGTAAGTGGTGCCATCTGCTGGATATCCACCACCACGCCGTCGTTGCGGACAAAGGCGATATCCAGGGGAATCAGCGTGTCCTTCATCCAGAACCCGTCCATCTGGTCATGTGGGAAGATGAAGAGCATGCCCTGGTTATCGGTCATTTCGCCCGATTGGATGTTCATCAGCCCGTTTTCCTGCTCCGTCATTGTCACGGCGAGCCAGGCTGTGATCGTCTGTGTGCCCACGCCGAGCTGGGCCGTCTGCATGCTTGCCAGATCGTTCCGCGGCGGTCGCGCATCGGGCGGCAAGGCCGGTTGAGGCGAAGTGGGCTGCTTGGGCGAGCTCACCGTCCCGGCGGTGCCGGTTACCGATCCCGGGAAGCGAAGCACCGCTCGGCACGCATTGGTACACGGCTACGCTCCCTGCCGCGACGGCTACGACAAACAGGCTCACGCCGAGGAAACCGCCCTCATGTCCATGCCCTGCTTTCGCTTTCGGCCGTGTGCGGCTCATCTATCACCTTTGTTGGCGACCTCGCCATGCATCACATCATATACCGAGCGGCCGGTCGGCAAACTCGTCGGCGGTGACGATCCGCTTCTCGGCGATGGCCTTGTTGGCCATGGAGCCGACGAGGATGGCGTGGCGCCCGGCTGCGCCGTCAGCGACGGCGGTGGGCAGCTCGTCCTGGCCGAGAATGATGCTCTTGAGGATGGCGCCGTCGGCTCCGCCATGGCCGCCGAGTCCGGGCAGGATCTCGATGACGTGCTTTTCTCGCTTGTGCATCGGGTAGTAGTGGACGCACTTGTCGCCCGGCGCCTCGATGCGGCCGGCGTCGCCGATGAAGACCATCTTGATGCTTTCGTAAGGGTTGAAGCATGAGAGCGTGTAGTTGAGTTTCACGCCGTTATCGTATTCGCCGATCATGCGTGACGCGGTCTTCGATGTCGATCTCGGGGTCCCAGACGCAGCCGTCGCGGATGTAGCCGTCTTCGCGTCTCGCCGTCGGCGTACATGCGTTTGTACAAGCCGTCCCACTTGCCTGCCAGGTCGAAGTAGAACGGGCATTCGGCGGAGTAATCGCAGGTCCGGCAACAGGTTGCCGCGTTTTTCCTTCGGCAGGTAGAAGCTGGTATCGCCGAAGGCGGCCACCCTGCTGATGTGGCCACCGATCACCCAGTTCAGCCAGTCGAAGTGATGGCTGGCCTTGTGCAGGAGCAGGCCGCCGGAGTTCTTCTTCTGGCGGTGCCAGCGGCGGAAGTAGTCGGCGCCGTGGTCGATGTCGAGCCTGCTCCTCGAAGGTGACGAGCTTGACGTTGCCGATGGCGCCGTCGTCGATCATCGCCTTGATCTTCAGTGCCTGCGGGCCGTAGCGCATGTTCTGGGCGGCGCGGAGCCACCGGCCGTTGGCAGTCGGCAGCGGCGATCATCCGGTCGCAGTCAGCCACGGTGGTGGCCAGCGGCTTTTCGCAGATGACGTGCTTGCCGGCCTCGAAGGCCTTGACGGCGACGTCGGCGTGGGTGTGGTCCGGCGTGGCCACGACCAGGATGTCGAAGTCGGCTTCCTTGAGCATCCGGTCGTAATCAGGTGTAGGTCGCCAGGTCCGGCTGCTTGAGTTCGTCCTTGGCCACCTTCAGCCGGACTCTGTTGCCCTCGCAGATCGCCGTGAGCCGGGCATGCTTCTTGAACTCGGGCAGTCCTTTGTTGGGAATCCGAGGATGCCCTTGGCAAAGGCTCCGAGGCCGCGATTTCCCATGCCCACGACCGCAAACTTTTTGATCTTGCTTGCCACAATACGTTCCTTTGACGTCGCCCCCTGGGACCAATACACCCACGGTGACATTTAAACACGGCTTGCTCTGGCAAACAACCCGGCGGTGGGCGACCGGGCCTGTCGCGTGTCACCCTTTTGCCCGTTCACCTCTTCACCCCTTCACCTCTTCATTCCCGGAGTCGTTGCCTGCCCTTGCGACCTCGATCCGCCCTGCCCATAATGTCCGCGGACCCTAGAAACAGGTGACAAGAAATGCGCAACCGCTCATCGCTCAAGACGTTCCTTGCTTTCGCGGCCTCGGCAGGCTTCCTGGCTGGCTCGATCCTCGGCTGCGCCGGCACGACCACCGCCAAGGGCAAGCTGACCTCGCTGCCGGCAGAGAAGGCCAAGATGATGGCCTACTACCTGCCGACGCAGATCGAGATCCTGCCGTTTACCAAGCCGGCCAGTTTTGACGCCTGCGGCCTGCCGGACGGGATCAATGCCGTGGTTCGCCCGTTGGACACGCTCGGTCAGGCGGTCAAGGCCTATGGCACCATGCGGTTTGAGACTTTATACCTATGTTCCGGCCAGCGGCCTGGACAAGGGCAAGCAGCTGATGGTCTGGGACAAGGATCTCAATACGCCGAAGGACCAGCGTGAGTACTGGGACAATGTCACCCAGAGCTACCAGTTCCAACTGCTGTGGCGCCAGCCCCTGGAGCCCGGCAAGAAGTACGTGCTGGAGGTCTACTACGAGAATCCGGCGGGTACCCGGCTGACCAGCGACTACGTCTTTGACTTCGCCCCGAATCTTGAGCGGCTCAAGCAGGAGCTCAAGGGGCAGACCAGAGTAGGCGACTGTCGGGGCGCTGTGTGCGACGGGTCGGTAAGGACGACCGCGACAACAGCCGCCACAGAAGCCACAACCCCGGCTGACGCCTGGGGCTTACTGGGTTACAGCAAACACAAACAGCCCGCGGTATCACTCGATACCGCGGGCTGTTCAATCTCTTGTGCGCCATCTGTACGACGCGCGGCCGACCTTAGTCGAGCATCGAGATCGCTTCCGTCGGGCACTCGCCTACGCAGGCGGCGCAGCTGATGCACGCGTCGCCATCGACTTCCGCCTTCTCTTCGACCTTGATGCACTCTACCGGGCAAACCGGGGCACATGCGCCGCACGTGGTGCACTTTTCCTTATCGACGACTGCTGCCATGTATCTGGCCTCCTTATGGAACCTGAGCGTACTTCTATTCAAAACCGAAACCGGTAAAACCCACATTATACAAACTACCCGGCCGCAAACCAACCACCAGAAGTCGCGGAATATAGCGATGGAGGCCCCGGCTTGTCCAGCCTTTGTGGCGCGGGGAGCCTTTGGGAATCCGTCCCGATCGGGTGCTGAATCAGGGCTTGAGCCTGCCGGCGGCCTTGAGGACCGCAAGGGCGTCGGCTGTCACCCACTCGTTCATATGTTGCTTGCTGACCCGCCCCCAACTGATGAGTTCGCGCCCCGTTTTGCCTTGCCCCATATGGTAGAACCGTTCCGTCGCAGGCCACCCTCCGTCCGGCAACTGCATGGAGACAAGCAGATCGAGGGCGTCCTTGCACCGGCGGTCGCCGATGAACCCAGCCTCGGCCATGACCTTCAAGCCGAACAGGATATCGTACCGCCAATAGCAGGGATAGTGCAGGCGAACGAACTGCCGGTTCATCACCTCGCCGTCACTACACCGCCGGTAAAGCATTCGCTTGAGAAAGACATCCGCCGCCCGTTTGGCTGCCGCCTTCGCCTTGCGATCGCCCGTAGTCTTGGCATAGGCAGCCAATCCGCCAGGGGTGTTAGCGTCTCCCAGAACGATGACTTTTCCGCCTCGGGCCTGCGGTCGCAGTTCCAGCCGCCGTCGGGCCATTGCCATTGCATCATACATTGAGCCAGTTGCAGCTGCCCGGTCGTCCACGAAGCCCAGCCGAACCGCCGAGAACAGGCCATTGCCCTGCTGCGACGCACACCGCCGAGCCCGGCCATTGATGATCCGCACGCCCTTCTTGCCGCTCTGTGCCGAGGCCTTGTCCGCGACGATCTGCCGCAGGTACGACGGACCTAACCAGCAACCGAGTACCTGGTCAATCGCCGGTCCGAGCGATTCGTCTCGCGCCGGATAGCCGGTATCAGCAAGACTGGCTAGGACCCAGTGTGCCCCGGTCCATTTGCTGTATACGTTGTTTACGGGTGCAAGCCGGCCGTCCTCCTGCCGGTTCGCCAGCAGCGCTGCTGCTCGGGGCGATTGTCGAATTTGGCGTTGCAGCGTTCGGATGGCTTGCGACTGGGGATCCTCGTCCAGGACATGGACGCGGATTTTGTAGCGGATCGCGGGTTCCTCGGACGTCAGCAGATGATCGATGACAGGTCTGGACATTGGCATTCGCCTCCCACTGCCCCCGGATCTTTCAGCATTTGTTCTTGAGATGATTGCCGGAATTATAGATCGTCCCGCCGCTCCTGGCGTACTCCACCAGGACGTCGGCGGCTTCGTTGCGGAGGATGTCCTGCAGCACCTTGATGCCGCGGGCCTCCAGGGCCGCAACCCAGTCGGCCGGCTTGGGCCCTTCGTCGAAGCCGATCTGGCGGACGTCTTCCTCGCGGGCTCCGCAGACGACGCTCGATACGCCGGACCACGGGATAGCGCCGAAACACATCGCGCAGGGTTCCGCCGCGGTCACCAGTTCATAGCGGAGTTTGCGGCTGTCCGACAGGTCGTAGCGTCCCACGCGCTGCTGGGCGAGCACAGGGCGACGATCTCGGCATGCAGGATCGAGCAACGGGCCTGTTGGACCATGTTGACGCCCGGCGCGACCAGCATGCCTTGCTCGTCAAAGACGGCTGCAGCAAACGGACCGCCGGTCCGCCGCCGGACGTTTTGCCTGGCCAGGTCGATGACGAGGCGCATGCGGTCTTCCATCGCAGGCAATGTGGGCGGTACGTCCCGAAGGAACTCTGCGGTCCAATCAGGAATGGAAATGGTCAGCATTAAGTGATTCACCGAGAAGTCCTTGCTTTTCGCTACGCGTCGTCTGTCGTGTTGGCCACTGCTGTCGCTGTCCAGGGAAGCTTGCCGAAAACCGCCAGCACCAGACCAACGAGGCCGCAGACCGCCGGCAGAAAGTATCCTGTCCGTGCGATTATTTGCACAATGGCATCGTGATGCGAACCCTGCACGTTGGCTGCTGCCAGACCCATGAACAGCATGCCGGCGGCGAATCCCAAGACGAACGCGGAGCCCAAGTAGAACAACAGCGACCAAAGTGCGATGAGCAAGATTCTGCCTAACATGATCGATTCCACCTCATCAGTGATCTGTTGGCCTGCGCTTCTGCCGGCTGCTTGGCTGCCTGTGCGACCTACCCTACGGAAGCCTTCTCGGCAAGTTGCGGTAGACTTCCCGGCGATTGCCGATGCGAACGACCAGGACAGTTACTATCTCGTCCTCGATCTGATAGACGATACGATAGTCGCCGGACCGCAGACGATATAGGTACTCGGCGCCAGTCAGACGCTTGCTCTGGCGGGGCCGAGGGTCGGCAGCCAGGCTGTCGATTTTCCGGCCGATTTGTTCCTGGATTCTGCGTGGGAGACCGGCCAACTGCTTGCTCGCATCCGGCATGATGATGATCTGGTATTTCATGTGGGCTAACCGTAGCGACGGCGCTGGCTACAACCCGAGCTCCTTTTTCACCTGGTCCCAGGGGATCGGCTTTTCGCCTCTCTCCTTCATCCGCCGGAGGGCCTTACGCGCCTCTCGTACATCGATGGCATCCTCCAGGGACTCAAGGAGGTCGAGGTCCTCGGCGCTGACGATGGCGGCGGCTCGCCTGCTGTTCTTGGTCAGCACAATCCGCTGGCCGCCATGGCTCACACGGTTTACCAGATCGGCGAAATCTCGCCTTGCCTCGCTGACGCTCTTGATATTGTCAGATCTCTCGCGGTTCGACACAACATTACCTCTGTATGCTCCACTCATTCACCACATTGTACATTATGCCACGTTTGTACAAAGTGGTCAAGCTGTACGACAGTGGCGACGCCGCTGGAGCGTCTCCAATCCAGGTGTGGCGGCCCAGCCCATGGTCCTGCTACGCAGGGCCATGCCGGCGTGCAGATACGCTGCCTCCTGCCTCTGTTCAAGGTGTTTCCTCCGTGTCTCCGTGCCTCTGTGGTTAATATAGAGCGTCACACTCTGAATATCGCCCCGAGGCACGGCCGAGCAGTACGCTTACGCTGGCGATTGTGACGGCCAGGAAGACCATCGCCCAGACGCCGAGGGCGCTGGCGATGTATCGGCCGTCGCCCAGCAGCTGGAAGAGTTCGTAGATGGCCTTGGTGATCGGGTATTGCGGCTGACGCTGGGCGAGCATTAAAGAGTCGCTTACTTCCAGCATCGCGAAGGAAAACGCCAGCAGGCCACCGGCGAGCAGGTTCGCTGAGATCAGCGGCACCGTCACCTTTCGCAGCGTACGGCCCAGCGAGGCGCCGAGATTCAGTGCGGCGTATTCCAGTTCCTGCGAGACCTGCTGCAGGCCGGCGGCGGCGGATCGTACCACGTACGGCAGCCGGCGTACGGCGTAGGCAAGCACGAGCAGGGCGAACGGGTTGGTCACCGGGTCGAGGAAACTGAACCACTCGCCGGGGCGGGTCATCGCCAGGTAGCCGAACGCCAGTACCAGCCCTGGCACCGCCAGCGGCAGCATCGACAGCGTGTCGATCATCGTGCTGCTGCGCCACTTGCTGCGGACCACGATGTAGGCGATCGCCATGCCAAGTACCAGGTCCACCAGCATCGCGCCGCTGGCATACCGCATGCTGTTGCTGATGCTGGGTACCGTCAGGCCGTGCCCCAGTGCGGAACGGAAATGTTCCAGCGTCAGGCCGGTCGGGAGCACCGTGCCGTACCAGTCGCCGCCGATCGACATCAGCAGCACGCCGACGTGCGGCAGGATCGCCAGGCCGCTGACGACGGCGAACGGTAGCGCGGCCAGCCAGTAGGCTCCGCCCTTGAGGTCGCGCGTCGCCGAGGCGACGGTCGCCCGGCCGCCGGTCGCGTAGCTCGTGCCGCCCCAGAGGATCTTGCTGATGCCGTAGAGCCCGCCTGAGATCGCCAGTACCACAGCGGTAAGCGCGAATGGGAATGGGTTATCGCCGCCGATCTCCTTGATTCCGTTGAAGATCTGCACGGCTGCATGGCGGGTATAGTCGAACATCAGCGGCGTACCGAGTTCGGTGAAGCTCCAGATGAAGACGATCGTCCCGCCGGCGAAGAGGCCGGGTGTGATCAGCGGCAAGGTGATGCGGCGGAACTTTCGCCAGCCCGGAGCAGCCGAGATTCAGCGGCGGCTTCTTCCATCGTCGGGTCGAGGTTGGACAGGGCGGCCAGGGCGTTGAGGTAGAGGATGGGGTAGAGGTGCAGGGCCTCCATGAGGACCACGCCCCAGAACTGGCCCTGGCCGAGCCAGTCGATCGCGCCGTTGGGCCCGAGCAGGCCGAGGTCCCGCAGCAGTGCGTTCAGCGCACCCACTGGCCGAGGATCATCCGCATGCCGATCGCCCCGACGAACGGCGGCAGGATCATCGGCACCAGCACCGTCGCGCCGAAGAGCCCCTTGCCCGCGAAGTTGTACCGGTATGTCAGCACGGCCAGCGGCATCGCGATCAGGAATACGAGGGACGTCGTCGCCACGGCCACCTTCAGTGCGTTGATGAGGCCGGCCCGGTATGTCGGGCTCTCGAAGATCTCTTTGACGAATCCCAGCGTCACCGTTCCGTTCGACCAGAACGCCCCGCGCACGGTCAGCCAGACCGGCCATGCCAGAAAGGCGGCGAAGAATGCAAGGATTACTGAAAGGAGGAGCCAACTGGCGAGTCTTCTAGCCATTGGTGGTTTCTCCCTCGTGATGGGCAGCCTGCCGGGTGGGAGTCTTTCGGCCTGGAGATCCTTCGCTGCGCTCAGGATGACAACTAACAGCAAGGGCGGCCTGGCGGTAGTGCTTTGCGAAGAACTCGTGCCCAATGCCGCATCAGTTTCATCCTTGCCAGTGGGTCGGCGATGTTCTGTTTAGCGGCGTCTGCGTAAGACACCGGCATCTGACTGAGAATCGATGCTGCCTGCGGCACGGCCTTCGGTCCGCCCGCCCGGCAGATCGCCCCCCATGCATCCCGCAGTTCATCATGCGGATCGATCGCCAGCGTCTGGATGTACACCCGCAGGAAATTGAACAGCCGGGCCGTCCATTCCGGGTGATACGTCATCTTCGCAGCGACTTCATAGGGCTCGGCGTCAGCGTCCGCCATGAACTTCCGGTTCTGGGCCGTGTACATGTCCTTGCGGACCGGCAGGCGCCGCAACGTATAACGGATCGGTCCGCCCGGCGTACCGGCCTTATAATCCCAGATCTTCTGCCCTTCCGGCGACATCACGAACTCGACGAAGTGCCTTGCGACCTCGAAGTTCGGCGCCCGCGCATCACCGAAACCGGATCGACGCTGACGCTCGTGCCGCCGATCGGCGCGACGAACTGCAACCGGCTGGTGCCGTCGGGCCTGGCGATGGATTCGGCCTCGAACCGGCCGTAGTAATCGATGCACATGCCGGCGGCGGCGTTGCCGTCCGCGACGTCACTGACAACGCCGCTTGCGCCATCGGTAAAGTATCGCGAATTGCCGGCGATCCGCTGGATCAGACGCATGCCGCGTTCGAAAGCCCGCTGCCACCGCCTCTTTCTGCGCGGCCTCATCCCAGTACGGCCCGCCCGCCTTGCAGAGATCCTGCTGATGCTCGACCTCCTGGCGAATCTGCTGCTGCATGAGCATCTCGAACGCCTTGTTGATCGAGCCGCTCTTGGTCGGGTCGGCCAGGGCGATCTGCTTGAAGTATCGCGGGTCAGCCAGGTCCGCCCATTGCGTCGGCGGTTTGTCGATGCCGAGCCGCTTCAGCGAGTCGCGGTTATAGCAGATGCCGAAGGTTGTCAGGCACGACCCGTACCACCGGCCCTGCTCGTCGTAGTACTTCTCGCCGCCGAGCGTCTGCGGGATGATGGCCGGCTTGAGCCAGTCCGGATGGAGCTTCGCCAGGCCCGCATCGACCAGCAGTCCCTGTCTGGCCATGCGATCCTGGTCGAACGAGCCGCCGCCGAAGAAGATATCGATGCCGATACCGACCTCGGCTTGCCAGGAAGGCCTTGCGAGCCTCCGTTCACCTCGGCGGGGAACTTTGCCCCGGTGCGTCGACCTTGTAGTTGGCGAACGCCGCTGGCGATCGCATCATCCCATGGCTTGCCCTGGCTTGTCCACCAGTGCCGGAACGCCGCGACATATTCGCTGTCGATGTAACGGACGATCTCGCTGGTGCCGCCGATCACCCGCCAGTCGATCACGACCGGCCGGCCGTACTTCTTTTGATGCCACTGACGGAAGGCCTGGCCGAACTCATAGCGGATCGCTTCGTTGTGCGGCGTGATCACCACCAGGTCCAGGGCGTCCGCCGGCGGCACCTCCCTGGCCGGCCGCAATGCATACGGCAGACTGAGGATCACCGCGAACGCCAGTACGATAAGGATTGCCCGCAAGATCATCGTGTTAGCTCGTCAGCACCACGGCCTCGGCCGCATCAAACTCCAGGGTTACCTTCTGCCCGGCCGGCGGCGGCTCTGCCTTGGGATTCTGCTGCATGACCTTGATGACGGCTCTGCCCGCGACAAGCACCTCATACTGGGCGACCTCGCCCAGGTAAACCGCATCGACCATCTCCCCTTCGATGCGGTTGACCACGCCTGTCGGCGAGGAAACAGAGACGCCCTTCTCTGCCGCCGCGGCCGAAGGCTGCACGCTTTGCCCGGCCCCGTCCATATATCCGCTGCTTCCGCTATTGACTTGCCCTGATCCCCGACTCTGCTCGTCACAGGCAAACCGAATCGCTTCTGGCCGGACCGAAACGGTCACGGTCGTTCCCGCCGCCGGCTTCTGTCCAGCGACCGTTAACCCGAAAAGTCTACCCGCCGACGAATCCAGTACGCACGCCCCATCCTCGTAGCCGACCATCCTTGCCTCGATGAAGTTCGTCTCGCCGACGAACTCCGCGACGAAGCGACTGGCCGGCTGGTTGTACAGTTCCACCGGTGTGCCGACCTGCACGACCTTGCCGTCGCGGAGCACGGCGATGCGGTCCGCCATCGACAGGGCTTCCTTCTGGTCATGGGTAACGTAGATCGTCGTGAGGTTGAGTTGTTTGCAGAGCCTGCGAATGACCCGCCGCATGTGCAGTCGGAGTTTGGCGTCGAGGTTCGACAACGGTTCATCCAGCAGCAGGCACTTCGGATTGACGACCAGCGCCCGGGCCAAGGCTACCCGCTGCTGCTGGCCGCCGGAGAGCTGATTGGGCTTCCTGCCCGCCAGATCCTCCAACTGGACCAGTTTGAGGGCTTCCAGGACGCGCTGCCGCCGCTGCCGGCCGGACACGCTTTTGCACCTCCAGGCCGAACGCGACATTCTCCTCGACCGTCATGTGCGGCCAGAGGGCATAGTTCTGGAATACCATGGCCGTATCGCGCCGGTTCGGCGCCGCGTCCGTGATCTCTCGCTCGCCGAGCATGATCCGCCCGGCGTCCGGCGTGACGAAGCCGGCTATGCTCCGCAGCAGCGTCGTCTTTCCGCAGCCGGAAGGGCCGAGCAGAAAAAACAACTCCCCCGCCGCAACTTCAATACTTACGTGGTCAAGGGCATGGACCTCGCCGTACCGCTTGACCAGGTTTTCGATCTGAACAGGTACCATGCTTGCATCCCAAAGCAGGCAGTTATTACGGTTTCCTCGGCCGGCATCCCTGTTTCGGCTGCCCGGCACGGCACAGATCATACACGATATCGGCGGCATCCGTCGCAGGGGCCGCCGCAACGGTCTCCGCCGGACCAGCAAGCCGGTCCTGTTCCATGTTTGTCGATATAGGTGCAGGCTTCTTTGCCAGGTTGTGCCATCGAGGAGCAGCCCCGCAGCCGGCTTTCGTTCCTTACCAGCGGTCCTCGCTGCACTCGCAGGTTCGCCATGGCTGTCCTAACCCTCGCTTGACGTAGCACTTACACCACCGCTTCTCAAGCCCTGCCCCCTTCACGAAACGATTCCGGCGGCATACATGGCCCTGTGCGGTCGATTTTCGCACGGCTGTTCAGGCGGATCAAGGAGGTCGATCTGCCCCGAATCACCACCACAAAGGCTCTTGCCTCGCCCCGACCGAACCGTTACGGTAGGCTGTAGCGGTCAAGACAATCAGCAGGATGCCAGAGGTGTAGCATGCAGATCACGGACATCCGTATACGGCTGACCCCCAACGAGGGGCAACGCCTCAAAGCCTATTGCACACTAACCTTCGACAATGAGTTCGTCGTTAAGGATGTGAAGATTATCGATGGCAACAGCGGTCTGTTCGTCGCTATGCCGTCGCGGAAACTCAGCGATCACTGCGGCCGGTGCGGGACAGCCAACCACCTGCTCGCCCACTTCTGCAGTGAATGCGGTACCAAACTGGCGGAAAACCGGGTTCTGCGCGACCCGCAGGGAAAGCCCAAACTCAATATCGACATCGCCCACCCGATCGACTCCGCCTGCCGGGCCCGCTTCGAAGAGCGGATCATCGAGGCCTATAACAAAGAGTTCCAGGCCACCGGGGCGACCGATTACGCCGCTGGGTCTCAAGATGACCGCGCGGCCGAAAGCGAGTCGCCCGAGCAGTAGAGCCTCCAGCCATCCCCAGACCCCGTCTTTGCAGGTGCCGTCGGCGAATTGTCTGCCGGTATCAGGCGCCGAGACTCGTCTGGATACCTGTCGCAGCGACGCATCAGTGCGCCCCGACGAACTGATGTCATGGCCATTCCTGCCCATACGGTAAGCGTCCTGAGGGAAGGCCCGGTCGGACCTGCCAGGGCGGACCTGGCGCTGCCTTCACTTTTGCATCTTCCTCACCATTCTGTCTGCAGAGATCGCCGTGGCCAGGACCTGTCGCCGCGTTCCTGCCAATCCGCTAAGCCAACAGCCGGCTTCGACTGCAAGGACCGTCTTTCGGGTCCGTACGCTCTTTTGCTTATCGGCGCCTGCGTTCCTGGGGTATCTGCTTAGGCAGCGATCCCCCTGATCTGAGGCCTATATCGGGCGCTGGACTGGGACGTGATAGGGACACTACTTAGGTTGCTCTGTCCAGTGTCGCTCCGAGCGGATAATTCTGTGAAATATCATAGAAAAGTCGCAAAAAATAACTTGCCACAGTCTTTCGTCCGCCATTAGAATTGTTGCCGTCCGGGCAGACACGTCTGACAGAGCGAATCGCCTCGCAAGCCCGGATTTGCACATACACACCTTGGTCCCCGTTTCTGGTTTCGCTGACGCGCTGACGCGGCTTGTTCAATTGAGGGAGAACCAAAATGGAAAAGCGATTCCTCCTGTTTGCCTCGTGCGTGCTTGTCCTGGCCTGCGACCGTTCTGGGGCAGTCCTGGACCAGATCGTGGTCGGCGGTCGCCGGGTACACCTCTCCCGACCCGATGATTCAGGGCAGAGCCATCTGGGCCGGCATATATGGCGAGTGGCCCGCGGATGCGAACAACGTCCCTGACTATGCTACCGTCACCGTCGCCGGTAACAGCGTCTTTATTGATTTGTATGATTTCTATGCGGGCCAGGCGCCCTCGGACCCCGGCCCGTCCGCCTTTGACCTCGGCGATTTCGTCGGAAGCCTGAGTCCCGGCTGGTACAACCTCTATATCGCTCAGTGGTCCAACCTTTACCCGCTCCCGGCCGTAGGCCTGGTTGCCGCCCGTGGCGACGAGTATCTGGGCACGTTCCCCGTCTATCACATGGGCGATGCGAATCTCGACGGCCGCGTCAACGTAGGCGATCTGCAGCTGATGGTCGCCGCATGGGCAACCGGACCGGACGTTGAGGGTCCTGAGGACGCCAACGGCGACGGCTATGTCAATGTGAGCGATCTGCAGGCTCTTGCAGTCAACTGGGCCGAGACGATCTGGTAGCGTCTGTTGGTGCGCTGCCTGGCGGGTTCCGGCACGCCCGCCGTTCAGTCGCAGGGGCCGACGAACTGTGGCTTACTGATTGTCTTCCGGTATGCGACTGATCCGAGAGCACCCCACGGGCAGCCAAGTGCCCGCGCGTAGCGGGCCGCCCACGCCCCGAATCAGCCGAGACGTGCAGTGCTGATGTGCATGAGAGTTTTCCTGTTGGAGGGATGTACTCATGATTAGAAACAGATACTGCGGCATGCTAGCCTTGTTTGTCTGTAGCACGCTGCCGGCGCTGCCCGTCGCCGCTCAGACCATCTACCCCTCAGAGCCCACGCAGTGCCCCATCGCGCCGACCCAGTGTCCAAGTGACAGCTCCGTCTGCCTGGCGACAGTGTACCCATCGCAGCCTACCACCTGCGCCGATGTTGCGACCAGCTGCCCGGCTGCAGGCACCGTCTGCAAGCCGACGGTCACGCCGGGGCAGGCCACCGTCTGCCCGGTCGTTCAGACGAAGTGCCCGGTCGATCCGGCCTATTGCGAGCCAACCGTGATGCCGCAGCAACAGACCAGTTGCCCGGTGGTCGAAACGCGATGCCCGGGCGGCGCCGATTGTCAGCCGACGGTCTACCCATCCGAGCCGACAGTCTGTCCGGTTGTGCAGACCCAGTGTCCTGTGGACGCCGCCGCCTGCCAGCCGACGGTCTATCCGGAACAGGCGACGACCTGTCCCGTCGTCGAAACCGAGTGCCCGCCGGGCGAGACCTATTGCAGTACCAGTGAGATCACCAAGTGCCCGCCGGTTCCGACCCAGTGTCCGGTTGACACCACGGTTTGCCAGGCCACTGTCTACCCCACCGAGCCGACGATCTGTCCGGCCGTGCAGACGCAGTGCCCGCCCGGCGAGACCTTCTGCAATACGGGCGAGGCCACCAAATGCCCGCCCGTCCCAACGCAGTGCCCGGTTGTTACCACTCGCTGCCCGCCGGTTGAGACAGAATGCCCGCCAATGCTGACGACCTGCAAGCCGGTCGATACGAAATGTCCGCCCGTGCAGACCCAGTGCCCTCCCGGGGTGACCAGCTGCGTCGGGGTAGCCACCCAGTGCCCACCCGTCGAGACCCAATGCCCGCAAGTCATGACCAAGTGCCCCCCGATACCTACAAAATGCCCGGCCGTCGGCACGGAATGCCCGGCGACCGACACGAAGTGCCCGGCGATTTTCACGCAATGTCCGCCAATTGTCTCGAAGTGCCCGCCGAACGTAACCAGCTGCACGGGCGTTGCGACCCAGTGTCCGCCATCCTTGACGAAATGCCCCGCAGTCAATACCCGGTGCCCCCCGGTCCAGACCCAGTGCCCGGCAGTGGTCACCAAGTGCCCGCCAATTGCGACGCAGTGCCCGACAGTTCGCACGAAGTGCCCGTCGGCAGCGACGAAATGCCCCACTGTGATCACGAAGTGTCCGCCGATGCGCACACGCTGCCCGATGATACGCACCCGCTGCCCGGAGATTGACACCGTCTGCCCGCCCGTGGTTACAAAATGCATTGGCGTTGTGACCCGGTGTCCGCCGATCCAGACCAAATGCCCCGCCCAGGTGACGGTCTGCAACCCGGCAGACACCAAGTGCCCGGCGACTCATACCCTGTGCCCGCAGGCGGACACCCGCTGCCCGGTAGTCGACACCAAGTGCCCACCCACGGTTACAGGCTGCCTGGCTGTAAAGACCTTCTGTCCGCCCGTCCAGACCGAATGTCCCGCGGCGGTGACCACCTGCAACGACGTAAACACCCGCTGCCCGCCGGTGGCCACCGAGTGTCCCCCGGTCGATACGCGCTGCCCGGCCGTGGATACCAAGTGCCCACCGGTCCAGACCCAGTGTCCGGCGGATGTCGAAACGTCGTGCTCTGCGGCCTCTCCGACCAAGTGCCCCGTTGTTACGACCGAATGTCCGCCCGTCCTGACCAACTGCGCGGTGTCGGACACGGTCTGCCCTCCGGTGGACACCAAGTGCCCGCAGGTCGCGACCAGCTGCGCAGATGGCGTCGTCGAGACAAAGTGTCCCCCCGTGCAGACCAAGTGCCCGCCCCTGCTGACGGCCTGCCAGGTCGTCGCGCCGACCCTCTGCCCGCTGATGCAGACGATCTGCCCGATTTCGATAGATAAACCTTGCGTGACCGTCGTGCCTTCCGGCGCTGAGACGGTAAATCGCTGCTATCGCTCACGATTGCAGGGGGGCGGCTGAGACAGTCAGCCGCCCCCTTGATCGTCTTCACGTCCCTGCCGGCTGAAATACTGTCTTTTTGTCACAGGTCTGCCGCTTTGCATGAAGAATCCTTTGCCGATCTGGCTGCCGTCCGGTAGACTGTTATTCTGATCAGTCTTGTTGCTGCCAGGGGCAGCGCATCCGTCAGTCTGTGGGTTTGTGTCAGGCTCTGGCTGTCTGCAGCCGCGTGTGAGAGCAACACCAAGGTCTTCGCGCCACCGTCCTGTTTGGCTTGGCGCAGTTGTCGCGCGTCAATGCCGGGTCGTCGCGGCTTGCGGGCCGTGGCGCCGGGCCTCTGGCCGGTGATGCAACCTGCGGAGTTGTTCTTGCACGAACACGAAGCGAGGTGAATCACGTGGCTGTGATCATCAGCGACATGCAAGGGACGGGGCACGAATCCAAACACACCAGGCCAAAGTCCGCAGCCGCCGCGTGGCCGTCCGCCGCCTCCGTTGTCGGTGCGCTTGCCGCCGTTTGTGCCGCCTGGACGTCGGCCGGCTCCATCGGTCTGCTCGGGCTGCCGTTGCGTCATGTGCTGGCATGGGTGCTGCTGGGCGTAACTATTATTCTCTGTCGCCCAAGCGAGGGATCTGCAACTCTTCGAGTGTTGCGCATCCTTCTTGCGGTTCTGGTCGTCGCCGTCATGTCCGCCTCCTCCCTGATGCCCGTCAACGTGCTGGCCGCCGGGCTGGTCCTGGCGATTCTTGCCGGCGGCAGAGAGCAGCCGGACAACCGTGTGCTTACAGCGATGGCTGCGGCGTGTGCGGTCTTCGGCGTGTATCGCCTCGCTGTGACGTCGAGTTCGTGGCTGTGGCTTTCCATGAATGCGGTCGGCGGTGCGCTCGGTTATCTTGGTACTCACATTACGGGAAGGACGCTTAACCTCGGCGCGTCTTTCGCCGGGACCGATTTTCTCGTGCTTGCATTCGCTGTCTGGGCAGCATGCCTGGCCGCGGCTGTCGGCAGGCGATGGACCGTAGCCCTGGCCGGCTTGGCCGGCATTGTTCTGGCAGAGATCGCCTGGCTGGCCGTACTGGCGCAGGCGTTTCGTCTGTCCGGGGTCGTTGATCCTGCAGTGCTCCAGCAGACATGGTCCTGGCAAGGGATGCTCGCGGCAGCCGTTCCCTGGAACCTGCCGGTCCTGGCCTTGCCGATCTTTCTGCCGGTTGTTGCCTGGCTGCTGCGATCGCTGCGCATGCCGCTGCCAGCTCTGCCATCGGCAGCCCGGGAACAACCTGCCCCAGCCGGTTCGCCCGGGAGATTTGCCCTGGTGCGTACGATCACCTCGGGTGTCGCCGTTTTCGTCCTGGCTGCCGCGTTGCCGATCCTGACGACCCTTTCCTGGGGACTGGGGCCTCTTCAAGGGGCGCAGGATCGTCGCCAGCGCCAACGTCTACGGCAACTGGATGCGACCGGTGCACGGCCAGTATGGCCGGCTGTCGATCGGTATGTACGGCATGCTGCCCCAATACATCCGGGCCCTCGGCGGCGAGTTCCTTGTCAGCGAACATCTCAGCGAGCAGGACCTGGAAGTGCGCCAGCGCCCTTCTCCTTATCTATCCGCACAAACCTTGGGAGGATGGCCAGATCCGGCGCATCCTCGACTTCGCCGGTTCCGGCGGCACCGTCATGATCTTCGGAGAACACACGATCATCGAACAGCAAGGCGGCCAGCGATTCAACGACATCCTCGATCACACCAACATGCGCGTCCGGTTTGATACCGCGGAATGGGCGATCGGCGGCTGGATGCAGTGTCTGGATGTAATGGGCCATCCCGCCTTTTCCGGCATTCCCGATCAGCGTTACGGTGTGGTCATCGGCGCTTCGGTGGCTGCCCGATACCCGCGCGGCCCCTGCTGGTTGCCCGGTGGGGCTTTCGCGACCGCGGCGATCCCGGCAATGGCCTCAGCAAACTCGGCAATCAGCGATTTGACCCCGACGAGCCCGCTGGCGACGTCGTCCTCGCCGCCGAGCAACCGTACGGGGCCGGCCGGATCATCGCCTTCGGCGATACCAGCGCCATCATCAACGGCATAAACATCGGGTCGCACGTCTTTACCAGCCGGCTCCTGGCGTATGCCGCGGAAGGGGGCGAGAGCAACCCGCAGCGCGCTTTGCGCGCAGCTTCCCGCGATGGCCGTCCTGGTGTTGCTGGTGCTGTTGCTCCTGTTGCAGCGGAATGCCTGGTCGGTGGCGTCTGGTTTCCGTCGCTGCCGCAGCCTCTCTGGCGATCTGCACGGCGGCAACATATCGGAGCAACGAAGTGCTGCCGGACGGGCGCGGGTACGGTCCGGTCAACAAACTGGCCTACATCGACGATTCGCACATTCAGGCGTTCAGCGGGGAGGCAATCCGCGAGGATCTGCGTGAGGGCGGTCTGCAGGGGCTGACCCTTACGCTGATGCGGGCCGGCTACCTGACCCTGATGCTGCCGGAGTTTACGCCGCAGCGGATCGAACGGGCGGGGATGATCATTTCGATCGCTCCATGCAAACCCCTGACCGAGTCGGAGCGGGAAACCGTCCATAAGTTCATCCAGAACGGCGGCACGTACATCCTCATGACTGGGTACGAGGACTCCGGGCCGAGCCGACAGCTGCTTGCCGATTTCGATATGCGGATCGGCCAGACCCTCTTCGGCAGCGGCCAGGTGCTGGACGGCCAGCCTCGTTACATGCGATTCTTCAAGGCCCCGTACACGCTGACGGCGGAAGGTCAGTTTGCTCACGTCCGGTTCCAGACGGCCTGGCCGATCGTCTACACCGGCCCCAGGGAGGGCTACCGCGTGTTCGCTTACGGGCCGACGCTGGAGGGCGATCTGCCGGTTATCGCCGCCCGCTATAAAGGCAAGGGCAAGTTTGTTGTCATCGGCGATACGTACTTCGCCATGAATCGCAACCTTGAGCGCATGGACGGCCAGCCAATCGAGGGCCGGCGGGAGAATGCCGAATTCTGGCGCTGGTTCCTGGGGGAACTCGACGGGTACGATCCGTACACGCCGACGAATAAGCCCGACATCGCAGCAGCCCATCCGACGCCCGACCCCGTCCCGGTCTCAGTGCCGCCGGTGCCTCGGCGAAACGCGGCGGCGGCGCCGGGAACGTTGCGGCCGTCTTCGCCCGACCCCGGGGCCCCTTCTTCCATCAGATCTCGAAACGGCCCTGCCGCCGGTG
The DNA here is from genome assembly GCA_963787325.1 of uncultured Planctomycetota bacterium. GTDB lineage: Bacteria > Planctomycetota > Phycisphaerae > UBA1845 > JANYLN01 > CAWBCK01. The sequence goes on along the minus strand of CAWBCK010000005.1, from coordinate 416,271 downwards.
AGGAGGTAGCGTCATGACCAGGGCATGGATCGCGATTGCACTGTTGAGCGCGGCCTGGCTTGCGATGCTCGGTTATTACCACCAGCCGAACTGGGTATCGGGGGGTATCCTGCTTGTTCTGAGTGTTCCTCTGCTGGGGGCCGTGTCCTCCCGGCGACCTGATACTGTCGAGCCTGATGTGCCTGTTCCTGTCACTGCCTGGCAGGCACTGATCGGCGTTATCTTTCTTATCCCGACGGTGGCAGTCGCGCCCTGGCCGTACAGGATTGCGCCCGTACTGATGCTGGCGGGATTGGCCGGACTGGCGATTCTCGGCCTGGAGGAGGATCGCCGCCGGCCGTGGCATCGCACAATTCACTGGACGGCCGGTTCGCTGCTGCTCGCCGGGGCCGCGCTTCTGGTCCAGATGCTGGCCGTTACCGGCTATGAGGCGTTAACCGCCCGCAGCCATCGAGTTGCCTGGGCCGATTTCGGCTGCATTGGCGTGGCTCGCAAGACTGTCTGGCATGCAGGCATCTGTCGATGGCAACAACAACATCGTACTGTATACGTTCCGTCTGCCGCAGCGGCTCGGGGCGACCTGGGAACTGCTTGTCGATCCGGCGACGGTGGCGTTTGCCGCGGGCGGACTGATGCTCCTTGCGATCTGGGCCTGGCGCGCTGGCTGGCCTGCCTGGCGTCTCCGGCGGGCAATGGGTGCGCTGTTTCTGTGCGTGCTCGCGTGGCTGCCGGTTCGCGCGGTGCTGCTCATGGCGATCTATCTCTATCGCGTGCTTCGCACCGAATACGACGCGCCCATCGACCTGATGGACCAGTTCTGGAGTACCTGGGTTCATCTGCTGCTGCTGGGCGGAGCCGTCTTCCTTACGGCGGTCTTCGTTCGCCCGGCACCTGGCGGACACGACGACAAGCGAGGCGACATGGTGCCACTGCTTTCCCGGCCGCGTCGGCTGGCGGTCGCTCTGTTCGCTGTGGCCGGGGTCGCTGCCCTCAGTGCGGGCATCTTCTTCAATCCCCCCGGAGCGCGCAAGGGGGGGCGCTTCTTGTCGACGAGTATCACTCCAAGTGGGAGGACACGCGCCGGCCGTTCGACACGCAGTGGTATGGCCATGCCTCGACCTATCAGTTTTCCGCGGCGTTCGATTACCTCAGCCGGTTTTACACGACCGGCCGGATCGAGCAGCCGATCACCGATGATATCCTGGCAAACTGTGACGTGTTGATCCTGAAGGTGCCGACCAGCCCGTACAGCCCGGATGAATGCAACAGCGTTCGCAACTTCGTCGAGCGCGGCGGCGGGCTGCTGCTGATTGGCGAACATACCAATGTCTTCGGCACGGGCGAGTTTCTCAATCCGCTGGCCCGGTCTTTCGGGTTCTCGTTCCGCTACGATTGTCTCTTTGACGTCGACCGGGTGTTTCTCCAGGCGCATCGGTCCGCCGTGGTGCCGCACCCGGCGCTGCAGTATCTGCCGCGCCAGGACGGGCAGGGGCGCCTGGATTGGGTCGTCTCCTGCTCGATCGATCCGGAGAATTCCTCGGGCCATGCGGTGATCCGTTCGATCGGCTTGAATAACCTGCCGGCCGACTACTACGCCAACAACTTTTACCCCCAGGTGCATCATCATCCGTATATGCGCTACGGCGCATTCGTCCAGGTGTGGGCGACGCGATATGGCCAGGGCCGGGTGGCGGCCTTCGGCGACTCGACGCAGTTATCAAATTTCTGTGCGTTCGAGCCGGGCAAGATCGAACTGCAGATGGGAATGATCGAGTGGCTCAATCACCGGGCCGGCTTCGATCCCCGCGGGCTGTTGCTGGGTGCAGGGGCGCTGCTGCTGATCCTGGCGGTCACCGCAGGTTACCGCTGGCGGGGGGGCTGGGTCGTGCTGCTGACGGCGGGCCTGCTCGGCTGGACAGGCGCGGTTCTGGTGGCCAATGCGGCCCACGCGGCGGAGATGCCGGCGCCCAAGCCGATTAAGCCGATGGTGCGGCGTGGTGATGGATCGGACCGTCTCTGCCGGGAAGCTGCCGATGGGTGGATTCATCTCGGGCCAGGAGGACGGGTTCGGCATCTTCGAGATGTGGATCCTCCGGCTGGGGTATTTCAACGCGCGTCGCAGCGGCGCCGATGTCTTCACCGGCGACGCTCTCGTCTTCGCCTACCCCGACAAGCCGGTCCGCGATGAGTTCCGCCAAGGACTGCGCGACTACGTCGAAGGCGGCGGCCACGTCCTGGTGATCGACTCGCCCGACAATGCCAAATCGACCGCCAACAGCCTGCTGCTGCCGTTCGACCTGTCGGTGGCACACTCGACGCGACTCGCCGGTCTCTTGGCGGCGCCGCGGGGCTGGCCCCTTGTGGTCACGCAGCCGGCGTGCGAGGTGAAGGGCGGGACGGCCCTTGCGACGGTCGATAGCCGGCCCGTCGGAGCGTTCGCGCAGTTCGGCAAGGGCACGGTCACCGTGATCGGCTTTGGCTCGACCTTCAGCGATCGCCACATGGGGATCATGGCCGATGTCGAGCCCAAGCCCGACCTGCGGCAGGTGTTCGACCTGGAATACGCGCTGATCCGGCGGGTCGTAAACGATACCCTCGAAGCAGCCCAGCCGGTTCAGGTTACGGCTGGTCCGTGAAGTGGTCGGGGCGGCCATCCGCCAGAGATCTCCAAAGTCACAAATAGGCCCCCGTGTCAGGCGGCGTGACCGCATTCAGCCTGCCCGCTGGCGGGCAGCATCCGTTCGATCCCCTCAGCATGTCATGAAAGAGTGCCTGTGTCGTGAATTGTGGCCCGTGCGAGCGGGGGCGGCCTGAACTGGCGGTGGTCCTTTCACTGGCTGTTATCGGGCGTTATCATTCACCTTTGGCTGGCGGTCCGATGCGGCTGTACGGATTCCGGAAGAAAATCTTCACGGCATGCGAATATATTTCATTCGGAAAACGTTTATCTTTGTGAGAAGTAAACCGCATGTTGAATTAAATGCCGTGGTGGATCAAGGATTCGGCAGTGGTCGAGCCGATGCTGTTTCGTTGGGCTGCGAATGTTGTTCCTCCGCAATCCGCTCGTAGAAAGGAGACGCAATATGTTACGCCTGACTGGTTGATGACCTGCTCCGGAATGGTAGCCGCCCTGTTGAGTGGCGGATGCCATCATAAACCCCAGACCGTCTACATGGTGCAGACCCCGCCGCAGCCCGCGCCGGCCTACGAGGAGCCAGCCGAGCGCCTCTGCGTATGCCGAACCGGCGCCAATGGAATCGGCGGCCGCGCGCGGTGCGCGGCCTGCCCCGGTGTACACCGAGCCGGCCCCGGCCTGCTCAGCCTGTGGTTGTGGCGGCCGCGCCGGTGTGGTGGCGCCGGCCCCAGTGGCGACCGTCTCGTTCTTCCGTCAGAAATCGGCCACCACGGTCGCTGGGTGACGGTGGCGACGTACGGCCAAGTTTGGGTGCCGACGGGCGTGCCCGCTGGATGGCAGCCCTATACCATGGGCCACTGGGTACTTACGGATTCCTACGGCTGGATGTGGGTTTCGGACGAGCCGTGGGGCTGGGCGACGTATCACTACGGGCGATGGGCATTTGTCCCGCCGCAAGGCTGGGTGTGGGTTCCGGGCAGCGTGTGGTCGCCTGCGTGGGTCGTGTGGCGGACGGGCGGCGGCTACGTAGGCTGGGCGCCGATGCCGCCGGAGGCGATCATTGCGGCGCCGCGGGCGGCCGTTGAGGTCAATATCAACATCAATGCGGCTATCGTCGGTCGGATTCATGCGAACCATTGGGTGTTCGTCAGCGAGCGGCACATTCTGGAGCCGGTGCATTCGCATATCGTCGCGGGCCGGCTGAACGTGACGATTATCAAGCGGACGCATCATGCGACGCGGCTGGTCGAGAGTCATGGGCGGATCGTCGATCGCAGCCTTGTCTTGGCCGATGTTGAGCGGGCGACGGGGCATAAAGTGCGGCGGTTCCGGGTGCGGGAGGTGCAGGCGAGTGCACCGGAACGGATTCAGATCAAGAAGGACGAGGTGCTGGTGCCTCGGCTGCGGACGCCGGCCGCAGTGCCGGCCCGTCATGCGGAGCCCGTGCGGCCGGTCGTGCGGACGCCTGCCCCGGTGACCAGGACGCCGGCCCCAGTGACGCGGACTCCGGCTCCCGTGACCAGGACGCCGGCCCCAGTGACGCGGACTCCGGCTCCGGTGACCCGGACGCCGGTTCCGGTGACTCGGACGCCGGTTCCGGTGACTCGGACGCCGGTGCGGCAGCAGGAAGTGCGGCGGGCAGCTCCTGTTGCCCCGCATCAGGCGAGCGATAAATCGGATGTTCGCGGGGAGGTTCGCCGGCCAGTGAGCGTGCCGCAGGCGCCGACCCCGCGTTCGTGAGGCCCGGGAGAATCCCCGTGAGGATTCCAACCGGCGTGTTTCTGCTCCTCCGGCGCAGGATTATCGGCGGGCGGCGCCTGCGCCGCAGCCGAAAGTGGAGCCGGCTCCTCACCGATCGCCGGTGACGCGTGCGCCGGCTGCTCCGCCGCGGGTGGTCACTCCGGCGGCGCCGCGCCAGCCGGCGGATGTGGCCCGGGAGCATGACCGCGACAAGGACTCCAATGGGGGTCGGCCTAATGTTGCGCGGCAGCAGCTCGGCGCCCTGCCGAGTCGGTTGAACAGACCCGCAGGGGTACGGTTACCAGGGCGGCGCCCAGGGAACCGGCGCGGACCGTCAGGGCCGCCGCGCCTCCCGCCAGGGGCGAACGCGACGTCCGGGCCGATCGTTCCAGAAGCGTGAGACGATCGGACGATCGGCGGAATGACCGGCGTGGCGATTCGGATGCCGAACGTGAGGGGCCCGACAGGCGGCGCGATTAGACGGATATCGGTTCTGGTTTGTCGTCCGGTATTGCCTGCCTCCCCCCAGGTATGGGTGCCTGGGGGGTTGCTTTTGCGGACCGGACGACGTATCGGTATCCATGGTACCGTCCGAATCCAGTCCGGCTGGGAACAGGATCGGAATGTCGTTGGGTAGGGGGTTTTCGCCCCTGGAAGTCATTAGACAGGTGGTAAGACGATGAGTGCAACCGGCGTGTGGCTGGGCAACGATGCCTGGCCGAGTAACAGATCGTGCGGTCAGTTCGCCAAGGACGTTTTCCGGCTGGCAGGTGCCAAGACGGACAAGGAGAAGGCGCTGGCGTTTTTCACGTGGTTTACCCGGTGCATGATGCGCGGGCCGAACCTGATGAAGCCGGATGGGTGCGGCGGTTTCAGCCGGTGCTACGATCCGTTGACGCTGCTGAGCAGCTGGAGTTTCGGCGAGTGCACGTTCTGGGGCTGGACGGCGACGGCGTGCCTGGTTGAGGGTGGTCTGAAGGCGCGGCGGGTTGTGGTCCAGGGTCAGGGGCACACCTATTACGAGGTGTGGTACAAGGGCGACGACGGCGTGGAGCAGTGGCACGCCTTCGATCCGTTCGGCGGCTGGTATGTCCTCAACGAGAACGGCGAGGTCGCCTCCTGCGAGCAGATCGCCAGTAATCCCCGGCTGATCCAGGATCCGTTTCCGGGGCATCCGCAGCCGTTGGGTCATCATCCCGACCGCAGCGGTCTCGGCCATCGCACGGCGACGCGTGATCAGCTGTTTATCGATCAGCCGATGCGTTTTGATGAAAACGTCTGGGATCTGCGCAAAGGCATGCAGGTGACGCAGCGGTTCTTTCCGGAGGCGCCCGAACGCGCGTTGTTCACCAGGAGTACCGGCCCGGGCCAGACGGCGGAAGATCGTCATCCGGAGGGGCCCCACTGCGACATCGCGGAGATCAGCAACTTCGGCTTCCGCCAGCAGGCGGCGAATATTCCATACTGGAAAAACTATATGTGGCCGACGCGCGACGCCTCGCACCTCAACGAGGGTCGGCCTGTCCGCTGGAACGGCGCCGGGGCGTTGCATTGGCGACCACTGCTCTACGGAGCGGATGTCGCGTGCGACGTGCGCAACTGCGACATTCGACAATGGTACGCTTCGGCCCGTGGGCCAGCACGTCTTCGGGGAAGTCTGGTATCACTTCAAGTTGCCGTATCTGGCTTCGTACCTGAGCGTCGACTACGATGTAGTGGGCGGCGGCGGCGACTACTGGGGGCTGGCGATCAGCGGCGACGACCGGCGGAGCTGGTGGCCACTGCCGATCAAGTCGAATGCGCCGCACTGGGGCGTCGTTCAGAACGGTCAGCCGCAGTGGCGGGCGGGCAAGTCCAGCATTTGCGGTCTGAAGGAGTTCTGGCTGCGGATCGACATGGCCAGCCATAATCCCAACCCGACGCTGGCGATGGTGAACCTGCGGATTGGCGTGGGGTTCATGCACAACATGTTTGTCCAGCCGCGGCTGGTGCCGGGCAAAAACGACCTTTGGCTGGAGGCGGGGGAACTGGCGAACGACAGCGAGCTCGCGGCGGAGTGGATCTACCAGGTTGACGAACAGGAACAGCGGGCGCGCGTTGACCTGAGCAAGGCGGGTCGGGCGCAAGAGACGGTTACCGTTGATGTCGAGCGGCCGGCGGAGATTCTGATGACCGGGATTCGGTTGAGTTGTTTGTAGGGCTCCGGCTGAACGCGTACTGTTACGCCCTAATAACGCTTGACAGTAATACCGTCAGGCGTTATTATTCGTAAGATGATCCGTTCGTTTCGCAGCAAGGAGACCGAGAGAGTCTTTCATCGGGAGCTTTCCAAGAAGCTGCCGAGGGACATGCAACGTGTTGCGATGCGAAGGCTTTGGGTGCTGGATGCGGCCACGGATCTTGGTGAGTTACGCGTTCCGCCGAGCAACCGCCTGGAGGCACTCAAAGGAAGCCGCCTAGGCCAATACAGCATTCGGATCAACGACCAGTGGCGGATCTGTTTCCGGTGGCAAAGCGGGCATGCGTATGATGTCGAGATCGTTGATTATCACTAGGAGTCGGGGAATATGAAGAAGCTGGCACCTGTACATCCCGGCGAAGTGCTGCTTGAGGAATTCCTGGAGCCGTTGGAGATCAGCCAGTACCGGCTGGCCAAGGATATTCACGTGCCGGCGCGGCGAATCAACGAGATCGTGCACGGCACGCGAGCCATATCGGCGGATACGGCGTTGCGACTTGCGCGGTACTTCGGGGTTTCCGCGCAGTTCTGGATGAATCTGCAGGCACATTATGACCTGGAGGTCGAACAGGACAGGGTTGGGGACGCGATTGCGAAGGAGATTGTTGCCAGGAAGAGTGCGTGACATTCCGCATGGACCTGGCGCTGCGGTTCTGCAGGGGAAGGCTGTGCTGTGCGTGAGGCCTGTGATGAGCGAGGTTCAGGTACGATAACGCCCCGGGCTGACGCCTCTGGCTTCAAATGCGGAAGCGACAGGACGGGGCCATCATTCTTTCCCTACCCACCGAGTGAACTGCCGTTTTATGTTCTGTGAAACTGCTTTTCCAGGTCGGCGACCGTCAGTTTGAGGACCGTCGGCCGGCCGTGGGGGCAGTTTGAGGAGCCTTCGACGTGCTGCCAGTTGGCCAGGAGGGCGTCGATCTCCTCGGGGGCGAGCGGGTCGCCGGCTTTTACGGCTGCTTTGCAGGCCATCATGTTCAGCACTTCGTCGAGCAGCTTTTCCGCGCTGGTGTTCGAGGCGGCGGTGCGGAGCTTGGCGAGCATTTCGACCATGAATTCGTCAATGCGGGTCCGGCCGAGGACCAGTGAGGGGAAGGCCTGTACGGCGATGGCATTGGGGCCGAATTCGGTGGCTTCGATTCCCAGTTTTGCGAGCAGGTCTGCCCGTTCGGCGGCTAAGGGTACCTGGTCCGGCGGGACGTTTACGGTTTCGGGCAGAAGCAGCCGCTGCGACTCGATGTTGCCTGAGGAGAGGCGTGCCCGCAGTCTGCTCATAGAGTACACGTTCGTGTAATGCGTGCTGATCGACGACGACCATGCCGTCAGGGGTTTCGGCGACGATGAAGTCTGTTGTGGATCTGAATTGCCTTGCTGGGACGCTGACGGTCGCCGTCTTCCTGAAATCGGTCTGATTCCTGTCCGGCATCGAAAGATGCGTCCTTTCCCTGCGACGATCCTGGTGGTGGCGGCGACGACAGGCGACTGAACGCCTGTTCCAGTTCATTCGCAGGAGGCGGTGGTGTCCTGCCTTGCGGGCCGGCGGCGTAGCCGGAAGGATGGTACGGTGGGATGTCGGCCTGATCCTGATGGAGTGCCACTGCCGGGCGAAGATGACCGACGGGGATAACCCAGGTGCTGTTGCTGCATCGGACCGGTGTCTTTGAAGAAGTCGGCGATGGCCTGGCGGATTCGTTGTTGCGGGCTGGAGTCGCCAGGGGTCGCTGAAGATGGGGGCTGGCCATCGACTTGCAGCGGTGGGGTGTTGTCGTGGGCCAGCAACGTTTCTCGCAAGGCAGAGAGGGTCAGGCCATGGACGACCGCGCTGTCGGTCCAGCGGACCTCGATCTTCGTCGGGTGTACGTTGACGTCGATGTCCTCGGGGCTGGCCTGGAGGTAGAGGAACAGCACCGGCTGGCGATTCGGGTCCATGAGGCCGCGGTAGGCCTCGCGGACGGCGTGCAGGATGAAGCGGTCGCGGATGTATCGGCCGTTCAGCCAGACGTATTGCCAGCGCGGGCTCGACTTGGCGTCGACCGGTCTGCTGACGAGGCCGTGCAGTCTGCACGGCTTCGGTCTGGCGGTCGATGGCCATAAGGGCCTCGGCCAGTTCCGGGCCGAAGAAGTCGGCGATCCGCTGGCGGAAGGTTTCGACGCAGGGCAGGTCGTAGATGGTCTTGGTGTTGTGCGAGACCTTGAAGGCGATGCTCGGGTTGACCAGGGCGATCCTGGCGACCTGTTCGGTGATGTGGCTGATCTCGGTCGAGGCGGTCTTCATGAACTTGCGGCGGGCGGGCGTATTGAAGAAAAGGTTGCGGACCTCGATCGTCGTGCCGGCAGCGCAGCCGCAGGGGGCAGGCTGCGAGGCGATTCCGCCTTCGCATGTGATTCGTCCGCCGGTGGCGGCGTCGCCGGGTCGGCTGGTGACGGTTACCTGGGCGATGGATGCGATGCTGGCGAGGGCCTCGCCGCGGAAGCCCATTGTCTCGATGCGATAGAGGTCGTCTTCCTGCTGGAGTTTGCTGGTGGCGTGCGGTGCCAGGGCCAGCGGCAGGTCGTCGAACTCGATGCCCCGGCCGTCATCGACGATCTTGATGAGGCTGCGGCCGCCGTCCTCGACGTGCACTTCGATGTGTCTGGCGCCGGCATCGAGAGCGTTTTCGAGCAGTTCCTTGACGACGCTGGCGGGGCGTTCGATGACCTCGCCGGCGGCGATCTTGTTCTGCAGGTCCAAAGGCAGTGAACGAATACGACTCATTCCATCCTCGTACTTGAGCGATCAACCGTGTCTTTAAGATCAGCCATTATATCGGTATCATTCTGGAATTGCCCGCGGGGGAGAGGGGCTACGGAGGGTTTCCGATGCAGATCGCGATCAACGCGTGGACGTTTCCGCCTGACATGGACGCTGCGGCCCTGGCGGGTGCTGTCGTACAGGCCGGTTTTGAAGGGGCAGAACTTACGATGGGGGCTGACGGGGCTGCTCACGCCGCAGTCGACGGCGGAACACTGCGCCGACGTGGCCAGAGCGTTTGCTGATCAGGGGGTGAAGATTGTCGGGTTGGCAACGGGGATGTTCTGGCAGACGCACTATGGGCACGACGACCCGGCGGTCCGCGAGCAGGCGAGGGCACTGACGCAGGTGGGGCTCGATGTGGCGGCCTGGCTTGGCACGGATGCCTTGCTGGTGATGCCGGCGGTGGTGGGGCGGTGGAATGATCCGGTCGCGCAGGTTGGCTATGACGATGCTCTGGCGCGGTCGCTGGACATTCTGTCGGCAGCTGGCGGGCGATGCGGACGATCGGGGCGTGCACATCGGTATCGAGAACGTGTGGAACCGCTTTCTTCTGTCGCCGGTGGAGATGAGGGACCTGATCGACCGGGTCAACAGCCCGTGGGTCGGGGCGTACTTTGATATCGGCAACGCCATGGCCTTCGGGTATCCGCAGGACTGGATCCGTACGTTGGGCAGACGAATCATCCGGGTGCACGCCAAGGACTACGATCTGACCCGGCCGGGAACGGCGGGATTCGACTGTCCGCTGGGCGATGGGTCGGTGGACTGGCCGGCGGTGATGGCGGCACTGCATGAGGTGCAATATGAAGGGCCGATGACTTTCGAGGGGCCGGGCGAGCCGGTGCGGATCGCCGCGAGGCTCAAGCGGATCGTTTCGGGGTCGAGTCTGCCGTAGACGTTTGATGTGTGCCGGCGGAGGGGCAGGAGCGGGAGCCGGTCGCCTGGAGATCGCTAGAATTGTAATGCTTACGGGTTGGCGGCGCGGTGGTGATAGTCCTGAGGGTACGCTATGGATGCGGACGGCGGTTTCGAGTTTGTGGAGCATACGGCGGACCTGGCGCTTTGCGCGAGGGCGACTGACGAGCGGGAGCTGTTCGTTCAGGCCGCCAGGGGCATGTACGGGCTTCTGGGCCAGCTGCAGCCGGGCACGCAATTGGTGGAGACTACGATCGAAGTCCATGCGCCGGACGTTGAAAGCCTTCTGCACGACTGGCTGACGGAGTTGCTGTGGCAGCTGGACAGCGAAAAGTGTCTCTTCGAGCGGTTTCATTTCACGCGGTTCGATCCGCAACGGCTGGCGGCGCGGTGCAGCGGGACGATCTACGATCAGAACCACAGCGAGAGGTCTGTCGAGATCAAGGCGGTGACCTATCACGATCTTAGCATTGAGCGGCATGGGGATGTGTACGAAGTGACGATTGTGTTCGACATATAGATACACTTTCGAGTCGCCGCGTGGGCAGACAACCTGGTACTGGCACCTGCGAGGGAGGGTACGCGGCCCGCGGGCGGGCAGGCTAAATGAGGTTATGCATTGTGGGGTCTCGGAAGCGGTTTCACGGATCTGATATCGGCGGGCTACAGGCAACCAAGGAGGTATGATCATGGCTGAGATATGGTCCGGACTGCTTGAGAAGATCGACGAGACGCGGTTTCGGATTCCCCGGTCCTACAAGCCGTTTATGCGTACGGACGGGATCATCTACGCCGACGACGCGCTGATAGGCCAGATCGCCAATGACAAGGCGCCGGAACAGGTGGCCAATGTTGCGAGCCTGCCGGGCATCGTGGGGGCTTCGCTGGCGATGCCGGATATTCACTGGGGATATGGGTTCTGCATCGGGGGCGTGGCAGCGACGGACCCGGATAACGGCGGTGTGATCAGCCCGGGTGGCGTTGGCTATGATATCAACTGTGGTGTCCGGCTGCTGCGTACGAATCTGGAGAAGCGCGACGTAGAGGCGGTCTTGCCGGTGCTGATCGACGGCCTGTTTCGCGACGTGCCGTGTGGCGTGGGGGCGGGCGGGAATATCCGTTTTTCCCAGCAGGAGATCAAGCAGATCATGTTTCACGGGCCGCGGTGGCTGGTCGATCGCGGCTATGGCTGGGATGAGGATATCGAGCTGTGCGAGGCGAAGGGGATGGTCGAGGGGGCGGATCCTGATGCGGTCAGCGATCGGGCGATGCAGCGAGGGCACGACCAATGCGGTACGCTCGGCAGCGGCAATCATTTCATGGAAGTGCAATACGTTGATGAGATCTTCGATGCGAAGATTGCCGAGGTGTTCGGCCTGTACAAGGACCAAGTGACCGTGCTGATTCACTCCGGCAGCAGGGGACTCGGCTATCAGGTGTGCGATGACAGCCTGCACGTGATGCGCGAGGTGCCCAGCCGATACGGGATTGAACTGCCCGACCGGCAACTGGTGTGTGCCCCGGTTTACAGCAAGGAAGGGGAGCATTATCTGGCGGCGATGCGGGCGGCGGCGAACTTCGCATGGTCGAACCGGCATCTGCTCGCGCATCTGGCGAGGCAGACGTTTGCGCATCGCTTTAGCAGGAGCCCCGAGGCAGCTCGATATGCATCTGCTGTATGATGTCGCACATAATATCGCCAAGATGGAAACACATGTTATTGAGGGTCGAGAAATGGTTGTTTGCGTGCATCGCAAGGGGGCGACGCGAGCGTTTCCGCCGGGGCATACTGAGGTGCCGGAGAAATACCGGGGTGTCGGCCAGCCCGTGTTAATACCGGGCGATATGGGACGTGCGTCGTATGTGCTGGCGGGGCAACAGGGGGCGATGGAGCAAAGCTTCGGTTCCACATGTCATGGCGCGGGCCGGCAGATGTCGCGCACGGCTGCGATCAAGGCGTCTCGGGGGCGAAACATCAAAAAGGAATTGGCTGCTGCTGGTGTATATGCACAGGCGCGGGGCAGAACGGGTCTGGCGGAAGAACAGCCGGATGCCTACAAGGATGTGAACGAGGTGGTTGGGGTCGTTGAACGAGCGGGGCTGAGCAAGCGTGTGGCGCGGCTGCGGCCGATGGGGGTTATCAAGGGGTAGCGAGCCAGTTCGCCGATCGTGTGCCGGCGTGCCAACACTGTCAGAAGCCGTTCGCAGTGAATACCTTGTCAGGTACGCCGCTGATTCTCGCGTGATATAATTATCCTTTTCTGTTATAAGCGGGAATGTGGCCGCTGCGGCCACATTGCGAAAAAAACGGCCCGGGCAAACTTGCATGTGGCGTGCCGATCGACTATTGTACTGTTGATGGCTGTTACACCTACACAATCGACAAGGCTACTGAAGTATTCTCTGTATCAACGGGTTTCAATCTGAGGATCGAGGCACGGGCTGCTTCAGATTCCAGGTGCCTGCATTATCGACTACGCAAGGAGGATACCATGTCTGTTATCGACGGTACGACGCCGATTGCAAATAGCGCTGCGCCAAAAACTTACACTCATTCTGCACGTCAGCGACGGATTGCCCGGCTGTTGTCGCCGGAGGCCCTGATCTCGCACTGGTGGGACTGGCGGTGGCAGGTGCGGCATGCGATTCGCGACATCCGTCTGTTCGAGCGGTTGCTGGGCATTCGTTTTGAGCCGCAGGAGCGGCAGGCGCTGCAGATGACGTTGGATCGTTTTCCGTTGTCGGTTACGCCGTATTATCTTTCGTTGATCGATCCGCATGATTTCCGGAATGATCCGGTTTTCAAGCAGGCGTTTCCGTCGCCGCAGGAGATGATTCTGCATGACAGCGAGATGAACGATCCGCTGCATGAAGACGAAGATTCGCCGGTGCCGGGGCTGACGCACCGCTATCCGGATCGCGTTCTGCTGCACGTATCGAATGTCTGTGCGATGTATTGCCGGCACTGCACGCGCAAGCGCAAGGTCGGCGACATCGACAACATTCCGGATCGTGCACAGATCCAACAGGGGCTGGATTATATCCGGAGCACGCCGGCCGTGCGCGATGTACTGCTCAGTGGCGGCGATCCGTTCCTGCTGTCGGATGATTATCTCGACTGGATCCTTACGGAACTGCGGAAGATCCATCACGTGGAGGTGGTGCGGATCGGCACGCGTACGCCGGTGGTGTTGCCGCAGCGGATCACCGAGAATCTTGTCGAGATGCTTCGCAAGCATCATCCGCTGTGGATCAACACGCACTTCAATCATCCGCGTGAGTTCACGAGTGCGTCGAAGCAGGCGCTGCGCAGGCTGGCTGATGCGGGCATTCCGCTCGGCAATCAGTCGGTACTGCTGGCAGGCGTGAACGACTGCCCGCGGATCATGAAGACGCTGATGCACAAGCTGGTGGCCAATCGCGTCCGGCCCTACTACCTGTATCAGTGCGATCTGTCGGAGGGCCTTAGCCATTTCCGTACGCCGGTGGGCAAGGGCATCGAGATCATCGAGAGCCTGATCGGCCACACGAGCGGTTTTGCCGTGCCGACGTATGTGATCGATGCGCCGGGCGGCGGCGGCAAGATCCCGGTGATGCCGAACTACCTGATCTCGTGGTCGACGAACAAGGTGGTGCTGCGCAATTACGAGGGCGTGATCACGACCTACCGCGAGCCGGACAGTTATCCGATGCGCGAGTGCGATCGCAACTGCGACAGCTGCAATCTGCAGCTCAAGACCCAGGACGGGCCTGATGAGGATGCGGTCGGCATTGCGCGGCTTCTGAGTGATGCAGACGATACCTTCGTGCTCGTGCCGGCGGAGAACGAGAGAATGCGCCGCCGGGGCGATGGGGAGAATGAGGTCGACGATGTCGAGCAGGCATCGTAGCAGTGGATGGGATGACGCGGCATGAGTGTATTGGACTGGTGTATCTTTGCCGGTTACATGGTCGGCATTCTGGGCATTGGCTGGTATCACTTTCGGCGTAACGAGACGGGCGATGATTATTATGTGGGCGGGCGGAATGTACCGCCTGCGGCCGTGGGGCTTTCGATTGTCGCCACCGACGTAGGCGGCGGCTTTTCGATCGGCCTGGGCGGCGTCGGTTTCCTGATGGGCCTGTCGGGCACGTGGCTGCTGTTCACGGGGCTTGTCGGGGCCTGGCTCAGTGCGGTGTTTATCATTCCGCGCATCAAGGGGCCGGATGTCGAGCACAACATGCTGACGTACCCGGATTTTTTGCGCAGCCGGTATGGCGGCCAGGTGGCGCTGGTGGCTGCGGTCATTTCGGGTGTGGGCTACCTCCTGTTCACGGCGGCGCAGATCCGGGCCGGTGCGACACTGGCGTCGGAGACGATGTTTCGTCATGCGCCGTTCGGTCTGGATCCATTCCTCTTCTCGCTTGTCGTGATGGGCGTGATCATCGTTGGGTACACGGTGCTCGGCGGGATCAAGGCGGTCATCTATACCGACTTCGTGCAGTGGATCGTGCTTCTGTCGGGGCTGGCCCTGCTGGCGATTCCCCTGGCGCTGTACAAGATCGGCGGTTTCGAGGCGCTTTACGAAAAGCTGCCGGAGAGATTCTTCTCTCTGGGCAACATTTCGATCGTTACGTTCATCAACTGGATGGTGACGATCATCCCGATCTGGCTGGTGGGCATGACGCTCTACCAGCGGATGTTCGCGTGTAAGGGAGTCAAGGAGGCTCGGAAGGCCTGGTACATCGCAGGATTGTTCGAATATCCACTGATGGCGTTCGTGGGTGTCTTTCTTGGCATGTGCGGCCGGGCGCTGTTTCCCGAGCTGCCGGCGGGCAATGCCGAGCAAGCGGTGCCTCGGCTGATCAACCATGTGCTGCCGATCGGGGCGGTCGGTGTTGTCGTGGCGGCCTATTTCTCTGCCATCATGTCGACGGCGGACAGCTGCATCATGGCCTCGTCCGGCAACATTGTGAACGACCTGATTCAGCGGTACCTCCTGCCGAAGGCCTCTCACAAGACGATCATGCGCATCTCAATGTTTGCGACCCTGGTAATCGGCGCGGTGTCGATGCTGCTGGCGGGGGCGTTCAGCACGGTTCTGGGCGCTGTCCTGTATGCCTATGACTTCCTGGTCTCCGGCCTGTTCGTGCCGACGCTGGGGGCGTTTTTCTGGCGGCGGTCCAGCACGACTGGGGCCATGCTGGGAATGATCTGCGGCGGTACACTGTCAATGGGCCTGATTGCACTGGAAACGGCTTTTCACTTCACCATGCCCTATGAACTCGACCCGGTGGTGTTCGGCATGGTCTTTTCGGCGATCACGTTCGTGGCAGGATCGCTTGTCTGGCCCGACAAGGCCTGCGAGTGCGGGGCTTCGGGGGAGAGTGATTCATCGATGGTCGAACCAGCCGAAATCTGAGGCGTCGTTTTCGTACGTCATGACCAACAAGCGGCGGGTTCCATGCCGGAACCTGCCGCAGAGTTTTTATGGTGCAGAGACTGGCAGCGGCGCAGTTCAAGACACTGCACGATACATGAAGGAACCGCATGGGCGATAGAATAGAACAGATCGGCAACAGCCTTATACAACATGGCAAGCAAAGCGACCGCGTATACCTTATGAAGCTGGCGGCTGGCGACGACCCGGCGGACGTTGTTCGCCAGTTGAACGAGCTGGCTTGCAGGCATGACTACTCCAAGATCTTTGCCAAGATTCCGGGCAGTGCGGAGGCGGCCTTCTCGCAGGCGGGGTATGTTGTCGAGGCACGCGTGCCGGGTTTGTTTGGCGGCACGGAGGAGGGCCTCTTCGCAAGCCGTTTCGTCGATCCGCGACGGGCTGAGGAGACGGAGGCGGAGCGTCACAACGCGGTCTTGCGCACCGCCCAGCAGAAGGCGGCCGGTGGCAACGATTCCCAGATTGCTGCGGACCTGTCCTGGCGGATCTGTACGGAAACGGATGTCGAAGCAATGGCGGATGTCTATCGGGAGGTCTTCGAGAGTCTATCCGTTCCCGATCGGCGAGGCGCGGTATCTGCGTGAGACGATGCGGTCGCACGTAGTGTATTTCGGCGTGTGGCGAGAAGACGATTTGCTGGCGCTGTCTTCGGCGGAGATGGACAAGAAGGGGGCCAATGCCGAGATGACGGACTTCGCGACCCGGCCGGCAGCGCGGGCGCCGGGCTGGCTGTCTTCTTGCTTCGGCGGATGGAGGAGGCGATGCCGTCGCGAGGGATTCGCACGGCGTACACGATTGCCAGGGCAGTATCGTATGGCATGAACATCACGTTCGCCCGGTGCGGCTACCAGTACGGGGGACGGCTGGTCAACAACACGGATATCGCCGGCAGCCTCGAGAGCATGAACGTCTGGTACAAGACACTGTAACAGGTGCGACGGGGTAGGACGCTGCTGCCCGTTTCGCGCGGGTTGGCCAGCGGGCAGCAGGACTCTGCAAGCAAATCGCTAATGTTTGTCAAATCCAGTGCCGATAAAGATTTTTCTTGACGGCTGGAAGAGTCGCTGTATATTCTTGTGATATTGGTGCGGTGATCTATTCACTTTTGACTTGAAAGGAGGCGTGCGATGATTCAAGGGAAATCGCTTCGTAGCGTTAGGACGTCACGCCCCGGACAGGTGCAGGCCTAAGCAAGGCAGTTGTTGTATCTGCTGCTGTAGCTTGAAGTAAGCGTAATCCGGCCTGCCCTTTCGGGACAGGCCGATTCTGTCTACTCGTTTCGGCAAATCCCGGCTCGTGGGCGTGATGTATCGGTCCACGGCCATTCCCTGTTCCCTTTTCGTCACAGTTGAACTGTCCGTGGGCTTTGGTGCCGTCATCGTCGGCGGGATGTATGCGCAGTGGTTTCGTGCGCAGGCAATGCGCACAGCCGCGATCAAAAGGATGCGAACGATGATCAACTGATGCGGGTCTCTTAGAGGGTCATCCTGAAAGAACCGGCAGGATAGCGCGACAAGGTTATTGTCGCGGAATTGCAGCGGCGCAGAAGAGAAGTCTGTGAACCGTCCGGGGGAACACTGCGCGCTGTAGGGAACATCGTATGTGGCAAGAGATTACAGGCGTCCAGCTTGGACTTCTGCTGGACGTAGAGAGGCGACGGGTGCGAGACATGGTCGAAACACGATCGCGCTGGAGAGTGGGCAAAGCCGTGAAGCGGAAGCTAGACAACAAGCCGGGGCTGGTCGGCCCGGAAAACACATTCATCTGCGGCCACTGCAAGCGGTCCGTAACGGACCATGCGCCGGGGCGCGGCTTCGCAGTCATTGCCCGCACTGCCTGTGGAGCCTGCACGTGGGCCATGCGGAGCCGGTGTCCGGCGTCCAGTGCGGCGGCCAGATGGAGCCGGTCGGCGTGATCACGCAGGCCGGCGGCGAGTGGTCGCTCGTGCATCAGTGCCGGCAGTGCAACGCGACGCAGGAGCATTCGATCGCAGTGGATGACGACGGGGCGGCGCTGCTGACGCTGGCGAGCCGACGGATGAATCCGGCGGTCGTGGCGGCGACAGGCAACAGTGCCAGCAATCGGGCCGTGTCATAGAGGCGCGGCCAGCGGAGGCTTATGCGATGCAGACGTTTATTCCTGGAATGAAACTGTCGGAGGCGTTCTTTGGCGAGGCCGTGGCGCCGATCGTTGAACTGCACTGGCCTGGTGTGGCGTTTTCAGCCGCCCGGCTGGACTTCGGTTCCGACGTGCTCGGCTTCGATAACGCGCCCTACATCAAGTGGTTCGGCACGGCTTTTGCGCGGCTGCGCTGCGCGCGTCAGCTCGTGCCGGTGTTCCGGGCGGTCATGCGCAGCGAGCGATGGCGGCAACGGCAAGAGCGTCTTTCGACCGCGTACCGGATGGTCATGCGGATGCACAATGACCTGGGCGTGACTGCACCAATCGAGCCGGAAGTCTCGGCGTTTCACAACCGGCCGTACAAGGTGCCTCACGCGGAACGGTTTGTCGAGGCGCTGCATGCCGCCATTCGGTGCCAGACGGTCAGGGCGTGGCCGCGAAGTGTCGGGGCCGTTTGGCAGTTCGCCGATTCGACGGATGTCCTGGACTCGATCGAGCGATGTAAGGCGCTGGCCAGGACGTGCTGTATGGATCGGGACACAACATGAGCACGAACGAAGGCATAGTCATCAAAAAGAAAGCGGCGACGACTCGTGGCCGTCCCGACAGAGTCCGGCGGGCGATGCTTTGCAGCGGGTGGTACTCGGCGATCGAGTCTTCGACCGAGTGAGTCCTATGGAATCAGCGGGAAAGAGAGTCGTATCTGCAGGTATTCAAAGGAGAGCGACATGAACTCGAAGCCGAAGGATCAGCCCGAGAAGCGAACGCATAAGAAACCACGCGATGGGAAATCCAAGTGGAAACTCATTCTCAAGCAGAGAAACCATCGCAGCAGGCAACTGGCGGGGTTCAAGACGATCTGGCGATAGCGGCGAAGTCTGCCGTTCAAAGCGGATGTCAGTGCCTCCCTGCGGGCAGACACACTGCCAGTGGCACACGGAACAGAGAAGCCTTTGAGTTTTGAATCATGTGAGGTCATCTAAGACCGGCCGATCGGCCGGTGAAGGAGGAGTTATGCGGGTCTTCGGTGATGTCTTGCAGAATGGTCGTGGACTTTTCGCAGGATCGCTACGAATGCGTGAGAGGCATAGAGCCGGCTCGCGTGTTCCATTTCTATTCGAAGGAAGACCCGATGAAGCAACGGTTTGGCAGGACGCGCGGTCAGGATGGGCCTGACGAGGCGTTTATATGCGAACATTGTGGGCAGTGTGTAGCTGGTGCCGCACCTGGGACCGAACATCGTAATCACTGTCCGCATTGTCTGTGGAGCGTGCATGTGGATCTGAGCACGGGCGATCGCAGGGCCGGCTGCAAAGGCCAGATGGAGCCGATTGCCATCTGGGTCCGACCCGGCGGCGAATGGGCGATCGTCCATCGCTGCAGACGGTGCAATGTAATGCGAGTGAATCGGATTGCCGGCGATGACAGCGAACTGGTGCTGATGTCGCTGGCAGTACGGCCGCTCGCGCAACCTCCCTTTCCGCTGGACAGCATGGTTCAGGCGATTCGCCCGGTCACACAGCCCAGCCAGAGGCAGGAAGGATGATGTGATGAGATCAGCAGATGATCGAGGTAAGGAAGACGTTGCACGAGAGACCCGATGTCGACTCGTGCGATGCTTTGAGTCTTGAGATGATTGCAGCGGGGCGGCGAGCCGATGGGTTCGCGGCCCCGCTCTTATATGGGGTTCATTATGGCAAGCAAGAATAAGCGACCGCGACGACGGGTTCATGACTACAGGCAATGGGACGAGTGGGAGTCGCATCAGGAGGAGGAATTCGCCGAGCATGTCGAGACGACGCTGGCCGAGCAGGCGGTTGAGGAGGCCAATCCCCGCCCGTTCGATCCGACGTTTACCGGCACGCTCCAGGAGAAGGCATGGCTGAAGGGGGCCCTGGGCGGGTTGTTCGAGGATCACTGGTTCGACGATATCCTCTACCGCGTCAAGCCCGGCAAGGAGGCGACGGTGTACTGCTGCCAGGCGGGGCCGTCCACGGGTGTCGAGCATTTGGCGGCGAAGGTGTACCGGCCGCGGATGTTCCGCGCAATGCGCAACGACTGGGTCTACAAGCAGGGACGCACGCTGCGCGACCCGGAGGGTAAACTCGCCTACGACAGCAGGAGTCAGCGAGCAGTCAAACGGCAGGCGCAGCGTCGGCCGGCAGATTGATATGGCCTCGTGGTGCCAGTATGAATACAACCTGTTGAAGGAACTGCACGCGGCGGGGGCGGATGTGCCCAAGCCCTATGCTCACGATCTGCAGGCGATTCTGATGGAGTACGTGGGTGACGTGCCGCAGGCGGCGCCGACGCTGCACGAAGTGCGACTTCCGCAGCGCAAGGCGCGAAAGATATTCGAGCGATGTCTGCGCAACGTTTCGCTGTTCCTGGCGCATTGCCGCATCCATGCCGATCTGTCGGCGTTCAACGTGCTCTACTGGAACGGCCAGATCCGCATCATCGACTTCCCGCAGGCTGTCGATGCCGAGACCCACCCGAATGCCTACAGTCTGCTGGCCCGCGACATCGACCGGTTGTGTCGGTACTTCGTTCGGCATGGCGTCCAGTGTGATGCGGCGGCGATCACCGCGGAGTTGTGGGGACGATTCATGCAGAGAGGATTAGAGCAACTGTAGTCTGAGCGTGGCATGCCGGGCAGGTCGATGGACGCTGCCCGCGAGCGGGCAGGCTAGATGCAACGCCTATCGTGAGGAGGCGCAAGGGCAGGGTGCGCATGTCTGAGGGCGAAGGGGGATCAGGCCCGGTGGGGTGTTTGGGGCTTGGGACCTTTTCGGCGGTCGAGGACTGATGGCGATATCGGATCTTTTCGAAGGGGTCTGACACCGGCGGGCGGGCCTGCGGCAGCGAGTCTTCAGAATGGCATTATTGTCAGGCGCACGGGCTGGCCGTACGATAACGGCATGCCGTACCTGATCGACGGGAACAATCTCATGCCCGCTTTGGCTGATGCCGGGCCCGATGTCGGCCGGGAGGGTCTTTGCCGACTGCTGCAGCCACTGCTGGAACAGGGGCAGGTCGTGCATGTGGTCTTCGACGGTCCGCAGCCGCCAGCCGGCGTGGCGGCGCAGATTCAACAAAGCGGCGTAACGGTCACCTATTCCGGTAAGCAGAAGGCGGATCAGATCATCCTCAAACTGGTCGAGGCTGATTTCTCGCCGAAGATGCTCACCGTTGTCAGCACCGACAACGAGATCCGTCGTGCCGCCGAGCGACGCAGGTGTAAGGTGCTCTCGAGCCAGGAGTTCGCCGCGAAGCTTGCTGCATGTCCATGCAACCCGTAACAAGCCCAAGCCGCCGCCGCGCAGTCCGGAATCCAAGGGCAAGCAGAAGGGGCTTAACGAGATGGAAACGCGAGCCTGGCTCAAAGAGTTCGGTTTTGAGGAGTAATGCCAGTTGCCCGACTGCCGCAGGAGAGGGGAGGGGGCTGCTACTCGGTGGATTCCAGCCACTGCTCCCAAAGGATCTGTCTGGCCTGTGCCCAGTGTGCGGCAAGAATCATTAGATCCGCTACGTTTACCAGGCCATCGTCGTTAAGATCGCAGAGCGGTTCCCAGCCGGGCGAAGCAGAAGTCAGACTCCATTTGTTCACCAGCTGTTGCAGGTCCCCGACGTTGACATAGTTATCCAGGTTGATATCACCGGGGACCCTGTCATCGCTGATCCAGGCGCCTGTGATATCGATGCCGCTTCCGCCCCCGGTTACCTCATCCGGCAGCGACGCGTAGACCGTTGTGCTCGACGTCACCCACGCCCCGTCGAGTCCCGGGCCTTCGAGGACCACGCCGTCCGCCCAGTCATTTGCGTCAAGACTGAACTCGAGGACGGGCGGATGGTCTTGTATGACGGTAACTGTCAGGCCATAGGTTGAGACAGCCACATTGAGCACGAGCAGTAGCGAGGCTTTCATTGTCGATTTCCCGTTTCTGACTGCCGTACGTGCGAGTGATGTCCGTTAAGTCATGCCAGACGGTCAATGCGAACAACTTGCCAAGCCACGTCAGAGCCACTGACTTGGCCTTTGGCTGGAGAAATATCGATCCGGTCCTGATTGCAGGCTGTTCCGACCCCCGTCGTGCGCCGACTTCTCTGCAGATGATCCCTGTGCGTGTGCCGGATGTAAGGTCGTTGCGTCCAGAGCAAGTTCAGTTTGCCTGTAGCGGGCAACTACCATGGCCCTGCGGAGCAGCGCCATGCCATCCGACGCGCGCGATCTGTGCGCGGCTACCCCCGTATAGCAGGTGTGACTGCTTCGGCTTCAGTCGTGTTTGCTGTATGCGCCGAAATGCCTTGACCAGCGGCTTTTCGAATCCTTTCTCCAGTTGTGCGGGCCGATATTGCGTGCTGACGTCGGTAGCAAGGATGTAGTAGACGGGCTTGCGTGTCTCGACATCCAGGATGTGAAGGGCGAGCACGACGTGGCTGGCAGGCGCGTAATGGGCCGGAATGACAGTGGTATAGTTGTAGTAATAAGGACCCCAGTCCCAGTTGTAGTATCCGGGGCCGAGATATTCACCCGGCTCTCTGTATCGCCAGACGTTGAATCCGCGGCCGCCCTCGAAACCCTCCTCGTGCTCGCCGAACTCTCGGCCACCTTCGAACGCCTCACCTGCCCCGAATCCTTCATGGCCTTCGAACCTTGCGAGTGCAACCGGTACAGTGCGTTCTTGCTTGCGCTGGTGGTAACCCCACCAGTAAGGCTCGGGCTCGGTGATCACCTGGGTCGGTATGTAGGTCCGGTAGTAACCGTAGCGGAGCACGACGGGCTGGCAGGCTGTGACGTAGCCCGCCTTGGCAAGCAGCTCGAAACGTTCAGCTCTTCCAATCCAGTGTGACTGCGTTGCCGTGGGATGTGGTCTGGGCCTGGTTCCGGGCAGCACCGTATAGACGGCGACTACACGCGGCGCAAGCCGGCCGTCCAGCGTGTCGTAGGTGATGTCGATGTTGCCTTTCCGCAGGTCCATCGTAACGGTGCGAACGAATCCTGCCGCAAGGGTGCGGTACTGAACGGCTGGTGACAACAGAGGCGGCAGCATCGCCATGTGGCCGGGGGGCAAGGGACGGTCGGCGATGTTCCGCGTATCGATCGTGGCTCGCGGCACCCCACAGCCCGCACACAGGGTCACCACGCCAATCAGCCCGCTTATCGCCGCAATGCCCGTTGTGCGTATCATGACAGAGGTCTCCTGGAAGGACTGCCTTCCGGTTCGCCGCGGGGATCGTCGGCGCGGCTGGCCTGGAATGAGGACTTTTCGTGCGCTTCGCGAAAGGCCCAGATCAGGGGACGGCTGAAAGCCCCTCTCAGCTGGGCCGGCTGGTAATGGTCGCTGGCGCCGGTCGCCAGGATGTAATAGATGTGCTGCCGGCTGGCGACATCAAAGAATTGGTATTCGATTGAGATCGTTGCGACCGAGGTCATCCCGCCAGGCTGTTGGCTCATCGCGTAGCCTTGATACGGCAGCATAAAGACACCGTAGTCGCCCGGCGACGAGCCGGACGGCCGATCCTCGGACCAGCTGCCCCCCCAGTTTGGCTCCCACCCCGGGTTCGGGCCTTCGCCCCAGCCGCCGTACCATCCGGTGTCGACGTCCTGCGCCCAGTATTGAACGTGGCCGACCAGTTGCGGCGGCTTGTACCGTCTGTAAGTGCCGTAGCTGCGTACCACGGGCTGAATGACGACGTCGAATCCTTGCCGGTGCCAGTCGCGGTATCGTTGGGAGAGTGTGAGCCGGTTCGTCGGTCGGCTGGCCGGACGAGTCTGCGTAGCGGCGGTGCCTGGCCGGCTGATCATCCGCAGCATCGCCTGTGTGCTGGCGCTGCGAGGTCCAAGACGTCCCCCGAGGTCGTCGTAGGTGACGTTGAGACCCGCCTGCTTGAGGTTGTCAGTTATCTCGCTGCAGAGATCTATCGCTGACTGAGGTTCCTGCACGGTCGGCGAGAGGATCGGCGGCAGCATCGCCATCCGGCCCGCCGGGACGGGATGTCCCGTCAGGCTCCGGCCATCCACCGCAGCATGAGGCATTGCGCAGCCCGCTGACAGACATAAGGCCGTGGCAGCCAAAGATAAGAAGATAACAATGCCTGCGCATCTGGTCGTCATAGTGTTGCTCCCAACATAACGACGGCGCAGCATTCACTGACTGCGGAACGAAGATTGAACCCCCGAAATGCTTTGGTTCTTACGCCAGTAGTCTAGGACCGGCGGGCGGCGTTCTCAAATTCGCCGCCTATTCCACCTTGCCCAGCAGAAAGGATGCGATCAGCACGACCAGCACGACAGCCGTGATCCAGACATAAGTCAGGTCCCTCTCGAAGGCGAACGCGATAACCGAGGCCGCCACGCGCATAATCGGCGTGGCAATCAGGATCATCAGACCCACGGCGATGACCGCCTGTCCGCGGTGAGATTCGACGCCCTTTATCACCCCTTCGATCGAGTGGGGGAAAGCGGCGCCGGGGGTTGTCAGTTTTTTGAGATCCGAGCCGGCATGCATATAGGCTGGGATGATGCACAAACATCAGCACCAGGCCTACCAGGATGGTGGCCATGCTGACGGTCACACCAATGCGCAGCAGATTGCTGATGGCGATCTCGATCTGGCCGACCTTCGAAGGCGCGGTTGTTTGAGGGGCTGCCTCTTCCGTCTGACTCATTTGATGCCCTTCCAAATCATTTCGGCCGAAACGACGACCAGCACGACCACGAACACCATGCGGATCACGCGATGGTCCGCCTTGGTCAGGACCCGCGAACCTGCCGTCGCGCCGATCGTCACGCCAATGGCCACGGCTGCGGCGATGATCGGGTCAATATCGCCGCGGGCAAAATACACGCCGGCGCTGGCAGCGGCTGTCACGCCGATCATGAAATTGCTCGTAGCGGACGAGACCTTGATGGGGATCCGCATCGCCAGGTCCATCGCCGGTACCTTCAGGGCTCCCGAGCCGATGCCCAGCAGGCCGCTGATCATGCCCGCCAGGTACATCAATCCCAGACCGAGCCACGTGCGGGTTACCTTGTAGGTGACTTCCGCCTTCTGGGATTCGTCATAGTAGCTGCCGTGCAGCCGGAGCCGGTCAGCCCATGGGTCCGGCGGCACCGGCTTTTCCGCGCCATGCACTCGGCGAAGCATCGCCAGAGCCGAATAGCCCATCACCACGCCGAAGATCACGAACAGCCATCGGCCGCGAAGCACGCCAGCCACGAACGCGCCGCTGATCGCCCCGGTTGTTGTCCCGATTTCGAGGAGCATCGCGGTGCGCAGGTTGGTAAGACGTTCTCGAACGTACGCCGCCGCCGCGCCGCTGGATGTGGCGATGACCGAGACGATCGATGCGCCGATTGCGTAGCGGATGTCGATGCCGTAGAGCAGCGTGAGTACCGGTACGACGACGATACCGCCGCCCAGGCCGATCAGGGAGCCGAGGAATCCGGCTCCCAGCGAGAGACCGAATAATGAAGTGACAAATACAATCGGGGACATATCCAATCCTGTTACGCTCCCTTCATTACTCTGCAGCCGGTTCGAAACCTCTTTTCCCGGCCACTGGCAGTCTGTCCGCCAGTGGGAGATTTCCAAACCGTCCCGGCACGCAATACACGGTTGTGTGCTTATCCTTCCCAGCCGCACCTTTCAACGGGATCGTGCCTGCCTGGCAGGGTACGTCGATACTGCGGCTCCCCCTGTCTGTTTGAACGATAGCGATATCGCTCTTGGCATGCAACGGCCGCAGCGCGACCAAGTCCGTGCTGGCAAGGTACCTGCATATCCGGATGCTGGATGTCGCGAGGACGTTCTCGTGTTGAAAACCGTCCTCGTTGCGCAACGCATGTACCAGCCGACCGAACGTTGCGTCTGGCGGCAGCCTCAACGGTAGTGGAGCCGTGCAGTCAGACTCCTGGGCCGTGGCATGTCAGGCATTCTTGCCGCTCCCTCGCGAACACGAGTTGCCCGCAAAACGGCAAATCCTCTTCATAGAGGGTAATAGGCTGTCTTGTCAACGGATTTGAGGCAGAAAAGTCCGATGTCCTTGACCGTTACCAGGTTGCTCTATCGCCCCGTGGTCCTGGAGACCGGCTGGATGTTTGCGACATGGTCGCGGCGTCCGTCGGCACATGGGCTTACACCATCCACAGCGGTTAGTGTCTGCGCCACCTCAAAGCCCGCCCCTACGTATTACCACTATGGAGCCGTCCGTTGTGCCCCGGGGTGGTTGCGGACGATGTTGCCATGAGTGCCAACGTGATGATGCCCAAACCTGCCAGACGTTCTATCGTTCCTCGCAGGATGAGTTCGCTGCTTGTGTTGCTGCTCCTGCTGATATTGCTCCCTGTCGTGTTCGTTCAGGCCGTGGTCTACCATCGCTGGCTCCAGATGCGATATCAGGTGGAAGTTCACACCAGCGTTGCCGCGGCCCGTGCCACCGCCGCGACTTTTGATGAATACGTTCGCGACATCGGCCGCGATGAGGCCACCATCGGCCAAGCCTTCCTGACGTGGCCGCACCACACGCCCGTGCAGGTGGATCAGCTGCTGGCGGCGGATGTGCCAGTCAGTCGTTATGTGCGGGCACTGCATTGGGTAACACCGGGCGGAAAGATCAGCGCTTCCAGCGACCGTCGGGCCGTCGGCATCTCCGTGGCTAACAAAGCATGGTTCCGCCAGGCCCTGGCCACGCATGGGCGAATTATCAGCGACACGCACCAGTCACGTTTCGGCTACGGTACGACCTTCGTTGTTGCCCGTAGCATCCGCGCCGCCAGCGATCAGCCCATGGGTGTTGTAGCGGCCTCCGTTGACCTTCAGGGGCTTGAGGACGCAGCCGTCAGAAACGAACAGTTGCGTGACGGCGCTGTCGCAATCCTCGACCGACATGCTCGCCTCGTTCGCAGTTATCCGACGGGGGCCGCTGTCTGGCGGAAGCAGCCCTTGCACGCCAATTCCGCCATCCTCGCCGCACTTTCCGGCAAGCAGACGTCCTGTCGGGTTCGTCTGCGCGACGGCAGTTCCTGGGCCGTTGCGTATGTCCCTGTGGGCGAGCTGGGCTGGGTGGCCGGGGCGGCCCGGTCCAGCAGTCTGGTCATGGCACCGGTCTGGCGGGAGATACTGCTGGCCGCGGGCACGGCACTGGCCGCACTGGCTGCTTCCGTGTTGTTCTCCTTGCTGATCAACCACCGGATCAATTGCGGGGTCAGACGCTTGTGCGCGCACGTCGATGCCTTGGTTCACGGCGACCTGGACCATCGGGCCAATGTTGGTGGGATCGAGGAATTCCGGGTTCTGGCCGACGCGGTCAATCAACTGGCGGTGTGGCTGAACGAGTCACAGGCCCAGACGCGCAAGACGCTCGACCGCTTGAACGCGCTGAACGAGACACTCGAACAGCGGGTAGCCGAACGCACCGTTGAGGTTCAGCAACGGGCCAGCCAGCTGCGCAGACTTGCGATGGACCTGACCGACACCGAACAGCGGGAGCGTCATCGCCTGGCACAGATCCTGCACGATCACCTTCAGCAATTGCTGGTCGGGGCGAAACTCAATCTCGGTATGCTGCGTTACCAGCAGCCCGGAGCAGCCGACGATCCGTCCGTCCAGCAGGTCGACAGCCTCCTTCAGGAATCGATCGCTGTTTCCCGGTCCCTGGCGGTCGATCTCAGCCCGCCGATCCTCTATGACCAGGGCTTGGCTGCCGCCCTGCACTGGTTGGGCAATTGGGCGCGGGAGAAATACGGACTGAAGGTTACAGTCGATGCGGCCGAAACCGTAAACTGCCGAGTCGAGCAGGTTAACGTGCTGCTGTTCAATGCCGTTCGCGAACTGCTGTTCAACATTGTCAAGCACGCCCAGACGGATCGAGCGACCGTCGGAATGTGCCATCCCAGCAGCGACCAGGTGCGGATCATTGTAGCCGATGCCGGCATCGGATTCGATCCGGCCCAGCGTCGCAGGCAGGATGATACTGCTACAGGGCTTGGCCTGTTCAGTATCGGCGAGCGGCTGGAACTGTTGGGTGGCCACATGGAGATAGATCAGCGCCGTCGGACAAGGCACGCGAATCGTGCTGCTGGCCCCGACTTCGCCAGCCGCTTCCGAAATGGCGACCTCACCGTCGGCATCCCGGCCTGATCAGAACTGAACAGATGACCTGTTCGACGAAAAAGGGCCGGCCAGGATCACATCGATCCCGGCCCGCCCGGAGATTATCACACTGACCACGGTTGGTTCCAAGACCTCCGTTCTGAGGGTGCAACCGGCAGCTTGCCTGCCAGTGCGAGGTCTTGGAGCCGCAACCGGTAACCGGTCTTACAGTCCCATCCGCTTCTTCAAGCCTTCGTATTCGCACTTGATCGCGGCAGGAACGTTCTGGAACTTCGCGAAGAACTCGGCCTGACCTTCCAGCTCGGCCTTCCACTCAGCCGGATCGATCGTCAGCAGGTCCTTCATCGCGGCAGGATCCATATCGAGGTCCTCGGTGTTGATGTCGTCTGGCGTGGGCATGTACCCGACCGGTGACTCGACCGCACCTGCCTTGCCGTTGCACCGATCCAGGATCCACTGCAGCACCCGCATGTTCTCGCCGAAGCCCGGCCAGATGAACTTGCCCTTGTCGTCCTGGCGGAACCAGTTGACGTTGAAGATCTTCGGCGGGTTGGGAATCTTCTTGCCCATCTCCAGCCAGTGGTTCCAGTACTGCGCCATGTCGTAGCCGGCAAAGGGCAGCATCGCCATCGGGTCGCGCCGCACCTCGCCGAGCTTGCCCTGCTGGGCCGCCGTTCGCTCCGAGGCCATTGTCGCCCCGATGAATACGCCATGCTGCCAACTGAGCGACTCATACACCAGCGGAACCATCCGCGGCCGTCGGCCGCCAAAGATAATCGCGTCGATCGGCACACCCTCGGGATCCTGCCACTTCGGGCTGATCACCGGGCAGTTGGCTGCCGGCGCCGTGAATCGGCTGTTGGGGTGGGCGGCCGGGGCATCACTGGCCGGGGTCCATTCCTCGCCCTTCCAGTTGATCGCATGCGCCGGTGCGGGTTCGTCATGCCCTTCCCACCAGACTGTCCCGTCGTCCCGCAGGGCAACGTTCGTATACAGGCTGTCGTGCGAGATCGTCTTTATGGCGTTGGGATTGGTCTTGCTGTTGGTGCCGGGCGCGACGCCGAAGAAGCCGTTCTCCGGGTTGACCGCCCAGAGCCGGCCATCCTTACCGACTCGCAGCCATGCGATATCGTCGCCGATCGTCCATACTTTCCAGCCCTTCATCGAGGCTGGCGGAATGAGCATGGCCAGGTTCGTCTTGCCGCATGCGCTGGGGAATGCGGCCGCGACGTACCGCACCTCGCCCTGCGGGTTCTCGATGCCGGCGATGAGCATGTGCTCGGCCATCCAGCCTTCCATGCGTGCCTGGTAACTGGCCACGCGCAGCGACAGACACTTCTTGCCCAGCAGGGCATTGCCGCCGTAGCCGGAGCCTACCGACCAGATCGTGCTGTCCTGGGGGAAGTGGCAGATATAGCGGTGGTCCATCGACAGGTCGGCCTTGCCGTGCATGCAGCGGATGAACTTGTCGCTGTCGCCCAGCTGCTTCCAGGCCTCGGTGCCCATCCGGGTCATGATCCGCATCGACAGCACGACGTACAGGCTGTCGGTCAACTGCACCGCCACCTTGGAAAACGGGCTGCCCGGATGTCCCATGATGAACGGGATTACATACATCGTCCGGCCTTTGTAGGAGCCCGCGAAGACCTTGCGCAGCTTCTCATATGCCTCTGCCGGCGCCATCCAGTTGTTCGTCGGGCCGGCCTCTTCTTTCGTCGGCGTGCAGATGAACGTCAGGTGCTCCGTCCGGGCCACGTCATTCTGTGCGCTGCGGTGGAAAAGGCAGCCCGGCATCTTTTCCTGGTTGAGCTCCTTGAAGTCGCCCGCCCGGATGGCATCCGCCGTCAGGCACGTCTTCTCCTCTTCGCTGCCGTCGCACCAGTAGATCCGGTCCGGGGTGACCATCTGGGCCATCTCATCGACCCATGCCTTCACGTGTTGGTTAGGCTCTAAGCCCATCTGCTTGACTCCTTTCGCCATTCGATTGGCTGGAAGGACCCTCAATTCACGGGCACAAAACGCACCCGAATATCCCCGCCGTCGGGAACTTCGCGCGCAGAGTTTCTCCGACTCGTTCTGCGAGCGATTTCAGAAGACTAATACCAGACTTTGGCCAGGAGTCAATCAACCATTAGCTGAATTCCAGTAAACCCTGCCAGAACCCCTTTTCGCGTGCTTGCGCCCCGTTTCAAGGCGCATTAGGTTGAACTAATAATAGCCCGCCTCGGCTCGCCCCCGGGCCGCTTGACAGCCATGCGGTAATGATGTTTGCTCCTCGTAGCGGTTCTGAGTGCGACCCGGTGACCTTTGCCTGCGGAAGCGATCATGAACAAAACATGCGAATCTCTGCGCGAACACATTTTCTCCCTTGAGATCGTCGACACCCATGAGCACCTGCCGGCCCGCGAGCCTTGGCGTAACCAGCAGTGGGACGTCCTCGGCGAATACCTGCGCCACTACATGAACTCCGATCTGGTCTCCGCCGGACTGCGCAGGGAGCAGCTGGCCGAGGTGACCGACCCGGCCACGCCGTTGATGCAGCGCTGGCGGCTGGTCGAGCCGTACTGGCAGGCTGCGCGCAATACCGGTTATGCCCGCTCCCTGGACATCGCCGTCCGCGACCTCTACGGCATCCCCCGAATCGACGGCACCACGATCGAAGCCGTTGACGCCGCCTTTCGCACAGCCCGCAAGGCCGGCCGGACCTACGAGACCGTCCTGAAGGAAAAGAGTCGAATCCGCCTCAGCATCCTCGACGGTATCCTTGGCCGAGGTCTGGAGTGTGACCGCAGGTATTTCGCTCCGGCCGTTCGGCTCGACGACTTCGTTCTGCTACAGAATGTTGGTGACTTACGCAATCTGGCCCGGCGCGAACGTGGCCGCCATTCACACCCTGACCGATCTGGAGGAGGCATGCGAGCGGACGTTGGAGGACGCCATCGCCCGCGGCATGCTCTGTCTCAAAGCGGGCCTTGCCTATCATCGCCCCCTGCGTTTCGAGAAAGTCCGCCGGTCCGATGCCGAGAACGAGTTCAACGCGCTCTTTTCCGACACCAACTTCGTTTCGCAGGAAGCCGCCTTCCGCGGCGCGACGTGCCTGCTGCAGGATTACATGATGCACCATATCCTGCGGCTTGCCGACCGGCGCGGGCTTGTCCTGCAGGTCCACACCGGCATCCAGGAGGGCAACGGCAATTACGTACAGCACAGCAATCCGGCTCTGCTGACGAACCTTTTTACGGAATACGCAAACGTGCGTTTCGACTGCTTCCACATCGGCTATCCGTACCAGCAGACGCTCGCGGTCCTGGCTAAGAACTTCCGTAACGTCTTCATCGATTTCGCCTGGGCGCACATCGTCTCGCCGACCGCCGCAGTCAACGCGCTCGTCGAGTACCTCGACAGCGTGCCCGCCAATAAGATCAGCGGTTTCGGCGGGGATTACGCGCTTGTCGACGGCGTCTACGGCCATCAATACCTGGCGAGAGAGAACATTGCCCTCGCCCTGGCAATCAAGGTCGAACAAGGCGCTTTCGGCATGGAGGAAGCCCGTCGGATCGCCGGCATGATCCTGCACGACAATCCGATCGCGATCTTCAATCTCGACGAGGCCCTCGCAAAAGCAAACGACACACCGGCGCAGTGACTTGTCGTTGCCGCCAAAGCACGATGAATCCAGGTGTAGCGTTTCATGTCGAGCGATCCGGCCGCATTTGGCCTGCCCGCTTGCGGGCAGCGTCTGTCCGATCCCGGACAGGCTACACCTGGATTGCGTACGCTGTAGAGCCCCCAGCGTCAGCGGGGGGTGTTGTTGCGGTACTGGCAGTAGTATGTGTTGCTGTGATGGGTGCCACTGGCAGCTCGTCTGCCGGTGCGAAGTCTTGATGCCGGTCCGGCGGAAAGGATCAACCCGCTCTGGCGATCTGCCGCTCGGCAAGGGCCGCCACGTCTTCCGGCGCAAGATCGTGCATGCACCGGTGCCCGTACGGGCACCGGGCAAGCTTCTTGACCCAGCAATCCAAGCATGGAACGGTCGAGCGGATCACCCCGTCGGTGCGATGGAACGGCCCGACCACCCGGGGGTCCGTCGGCCCGAAGATGCCGATCAACGGCATGTCCAGCGCATCGGCGATATGCAGCGGACCGCTGTCGTTTGCCACCAGCAGGCCTGCCCCTTCAATCACCGCGACCAGTTCAGCAAGACTGCTCTTGCCGCACAGGTTGATCGAGCTGGGCTCAATCTGCTGGATCGTCGCCGCCATATCCGCCTGCCCCTTCGTGCCGACGACAACCGGAACCATGCCGAGCCGTCTCCGCAGCAGCGTCGCTGTCTGGCCGAACTTGTACGCCGGCCAGTTCTTCGTCTCCCAGTTTGAGCCCGGCGCGACGATGAAATACGGTCTGTCGGATGCGAGCCCAGCCTCTTCCAGAACGCATCGGGCGCCGGCTCGGGCCTGCGCCGAAATGAACAGATCGTCCGGACAAGCTCGGGCATCGATACCCAGCGGTGCCACGATCGAGCGGATCAGTACAAACGCGTGCATGCGCCTCTCGTCGACGGCTGCACGGTGAGTATAGAACAGCCCCGTCATCTCGCGGGCATCCGCCCGGCCGATCCGCACGCCGGCGCCGCTGACCAGCGAAAAGAACCCGCTGCGAAACAGGCCCTGGAAATCGATCACCAGGTCGAATCGGCCCTGCCGCAGATGCCGGAGAAATCCCAGGAAAGCCTGCGTTACCGACATGTCCCGGCCGACGCGTGCATAGGCCTTCCGATCGAAAGGGATCGCCTCGCTCAGCGCGGGATGACCGGCCAGCACGCCGCTGCAGTGGCTTGCGACCAACCAGGCGATATGTGCGTCCGGCCAGCGCCGGCGCAGCGCCGTCAACACCGGCAGCGTCCGCACGACGTCGCCGACCGCACTCGGTTTGATGATCAGAATGCGACGAAACGTACGATTGGCCAGGTCCGGCCAGAACTGCCTGCTCGGCTCGGTGGGCGAGAGGATCTTGATTGGATCGGTCAACGCCTTCATTGTGCGCCGGCTGCTCCCACCGCCGGCTGCAACCAGGGCAGGGTTTTGGCGATCGTTGCCTGGTCGCGCTGGCTCATCCTGGTGATACGATGCCAGGCACCCTTCCAGTCGCCGCCGCCGCAGTCGATGCTGCGCAGTACGGCCCGCAGCAGCCGCAGTCGGTCGGTCCGCGTGACGGTCGGGCAGTGCGCAAAACTTGCGTCCAGTCGGGCAAGGCTTCGCAGCAGCGCCGCTCGCTGGTTCCAGCAAACCTTTCGGATGCCGTCCAGATCGACCAGGACAATCTTGACCTCACGCGGATCATCCGAGGCGATCTGCACGCGGATGTTGGCGGCCTTGAGGTCGCGGTGGGCCATCCTGCACGACCACATCCGGCGCAGCGTGCGCGCCAGCTCCAGACTGATTCGATGTTTGACGGCCAGTGCTTGGGCTGCCGGCAATTCCCGCAGATGGAGTTTGACGAACGTGTCCAGGTCGCGAGAGTCAGGGATGAATTCGCTCAAGAGGGCGGATTCCTGTTGCCAGACGCCGCCGCGCTGCAGCCGTGCCAGCGGTACCGCCACAGGGATCTGGCGGTGCAGGCATTTCCACCCGGTGACGAACTCGTTGGGGACGACACGCCAGCCTAACTGGCCTGCTATCCGCCGCAGCAGGGACGTCCGCTTCTCATGCTTGACGATCACAGTCCAGGGCGAACCGTGGTAGGGCAATTCACATCGCAGAACCTGGCTCCCGCTGGATGCCTTCAGGCTCTGTCCCGGTCCGCCGGCCAGCAGACTGGCCGGATCTTTCAGGATGTCCGCCCACTCTTGCTCCGTGGGCAGATCCGTCATTGGATGACTGTAAGGCCGGCCGTGCTTGATCTCCAGCGCCACCCGTCCGCACCAGTCGTCAGCCAGCGGCAGTGTTGCGAAATACTTGTTTCGTTTGAAGATCCGTCGATCGCGCTTGCGATGCAGGTGCGCGGCGTAGCCGGTGGCGCGTTTCATCACATCGCGTGCCAGGGCTTTGTGGCTGTACGGCTCCCTTGCGTCACCGGCGACTGACATCTGCCGGCGCAGGTAGCCGCTGTAGACCTTCAGAAAGCGGAGTCGATCGTTCCGGCTGGCATGCTTGGCGAACCACTGGTTCAGTTGCACCAGATTGTTTCGCACACCCGACAGGCAGATCCGGCTGCAAAGCCTGGCGTTGTGCAGATCGATCATCGCCGCCGTCGGACCATGCCCGTTCTTGAAGATAAGAATATTGTTCACATGGAGGTCGCGATGGATCAGGCCGCCGGCGTGGGCCCGGGCGATCAACTCGGCCAGCGCATGGATGAGTTGCCCCTTGCGCTGACGGGTCTGCGGCGAGGCCGGCCCGCCCGTCACTTCCAGCCAGGCGTCGTGCAGGCTGACGGCGTCGGCCGGCATCGCTGCGGTTACCAGGATCGCGTGGTAGCCGTGACCGGACGTCTGTCGCGAGCGGGCGTAACCGATCGGGTCGGGTGCCTGCACGCCGAGCCGGCTGGCCTGGCGCAGCGCCTTCCACTCCCGTTTGGCCGCCAAGCCGCGGACAGCCTCGGTCAGCCGTTTCGAGAGACTCGGCGTCCGGTAGCACTTGGCAAAGATGACCCGGTCCGCCAGGTCGATCCGCCAGACGTCCCGGTTCTCCGCGACCTTGACCCGCTCGGCACCTTGGCAGGCCTCAAGCTGGTCCCAGGGGATGTCCTCGATGGTGCTCTGGAGGTGGGCGGCCGCCTGCGCAAAGTGCCAGCGCAGCCTGCCTCGCGGACCGTCTTTCCGGCCTGGCAGCGACGATTTCTGGTTGTCAGTCTGACTCGGTGGCAATCCTGCTCCTGATACCCCACCCGTGCCCGGTTGCGACCTTATAGCCAACATTGGGCCCTTGAGGTACTTCCGGTTAGGCCGAAGTGACCTTTCGGCAGGACATTCTAAATGGATAAATCGGCGTCTGCAATTGACCGAGCCGGCTGGTGCCGCCATTGTTGACGCTCCGGAACAGCCCGACTAGATTTGCTGTAGGCGTTTGGAGGACACGCGCATATGACGAACAAGCCCCAATTATCGAGCAAGGCAACCCACGGCGAGCCCGTTCGGCTCACGGCCCCCGGCAAGACTTCCGTGCCGGACAACCCCATTATCCCCTATATCGAAGGAGACGGAACGGGTCCGGATATCTGGCGGGCGTCACAGGCGGTATTCGAGGCGGCCGTGGAAAAGGCCTATGGCAGCAAGCGGAAGATCGCCTGGTTCGAGGTGTTCGCCGGCCAGAAGTCATTCGACAATTTCGGGACGTGGCTGCCTGATGAGACCGTAGAGGCATTCAAGGAATATCTTATCGGAATCAAGGGGCCTCTGACGACGCCGGTCGGCGGCGGCATCCGGTCTCTCAACGTTGCGCTGCGGCAGATGCTGGATCTGTACGTCTGCCTGCGGCCGGTGCGCTATTTTGAAGGCGTGCCCAGCCGGGTGCGGCATCCCGAATATGTCGACATGGTCATCTTCCGCGAGAACACCGAGGACATCTACGCCGGTATCGAGTGGCAGGCCGGCACGCCGGAAGCCAGGAAGATGATCGATTTCCTCCAGAATGAAATGGGTGTGAAGAAGATTCGCTTCCCCGAAAACTGCGGCATCGGCGTCAAGCCGATCAGTAAGGAAGGCACCTATCGGCTGGTTTCGGCTGCCTTGGATTATGCCATCCAGTACAAGCGTAAGAACCTCACCCTGGTCCACAAAGGCAACATCATGAAGTATACCGAAGGCGCCTTCCGCGACTGGGGCTATGAACTCGTTCGCGAGAAATACCAGGGCAAGGCGGTCGGCTGGGCGGACTGCGAGGGCCGACCAGAGACCGGCCAGATCTGTGTCCAGGATGCCATTGCCGATAATTTCCTGCAGCAGATCATCACCCGGCCGGAAAGCTACGACGTCGTCGCGACGATGAACCTCAACGGCGACTACCTGTCGGATGCCCTGGCGGCGCAGGTTGGCGGCATCGGCATCGCCCCCGGTGGAAACATCAACTACATCACCGGCCATGCGATCTTTGAGGCGACGCACGGGACCGCGCCGAAATACGCCGGCCAGGACGTCGTCAACCCTGGCAGCCTGATTCTTTCCGGCGAGATGATGTTCCGGCACATGGGCTGGACCGAGGCGGCTGACCTGATCATCAAGGGCATGGAAGGTGCGATCAAGGCCCGGACGGTGACCTATGACTTCCACCGGCTGCTGGTGGGCGAGGGGATCTCGGCCAAGAAGGTAAAGACCAGCGAGTTCGGGCAGGAAATAATCAAGCATATGGCCTGACAAGGGGGACAAGCGATGTCTGCTCAACGTGCGATTCCGGCAGTGCTGGTGCTGGCGGGGATGTGCTGGCTGGGCAGTCCGCAAGCGCTGGCGAACAAAGCGGAGAAGATGCAGGCACTGACCCGGCTTGCGCGGGTATCGATGATCGATGCGATTCGCATTGTCGAAAACCAGACGGGCGGCAAGGTCTACAAGATCGAGTTGAAAGAGCACGACGGTCGGATTTACTACCAGGTCGAATTCGTGCTTGGCGATGAGACGATCAAGACGCAGGTCGACGCCACCGTGGTTCCGCAAGCGGTTCAGGGGGCTCGGGTGGTGCAGATTCCGGCGCCGCGCCGATCGGCGCCGCCTCCCGCGCCGGTTGTGCCGGCGCCCTCCCAGGAGGAGACTACGAAGCCTGGGCCCATCCTGCCGCGGCCTGAGGCGCCCGCCGCGCCGGCCGCTCCGTCGACGCCGCAGACACCAATGCCGCCCAGCGGTATCGTGATTCCTTTCGATACCGAGCCGGTCGGCGGACTTGCCGGCAGGGTTTATCGGGGCGGAAACGAACCCCTCGGGCAAGGCCGCTGTCTGGAAGATCGTGGCGGACCCAACCGCGCCATCGAAAGCCAATGATGTGCAGGTGACCGCTAACGACAACAGTGGTTCGACGTTCAGCCTGCTGGTAGCGAACCAGCCGGTCCTGGCGAATCTCGAGACCAGCGTCAAGGTCAAGGTGCTCGGGGGCAAGGAAGCGCAGGTCGCCGGACTTGTCTGGCGATACCAGGATCCGGACAACTATTATGTCGCCGCCTGGAACAAGGCGGACAATGCGCTGGACCTGTGGCGGGTCAAGGACGGCAAACGCAAGCGGATCGGGACGGCCGCGGTCGGGGGAGAAACGGCAGGCTGGCATGAGATCCGGGTCGAGATGAACGGCGATCGGATCACTGCATATTTCGACGGCAAGAAGGTGGCCAGCGAACGGGATTTCACTTTCGTAAAAGCCGGCAAGGTGGGCTTCTGGGTTCCGGCTGACAGCAGGGCGGCATTCGATGACCTGACCGTGACGGAGTGCAGCCCAGCGCCGGGAAATGAGAAAGAATCGCCACGCAGGGGACTCGCCGGGCGAGATCTAAAAGCGGTTTCAAAACCTCCCACGGGCAGACAAGCTGCCAGTGGCACGCATAAGAAGGGGGTTTTGAAACGGGTACCAGTGCCTGATATCCCCGGGGACACGCCTGTAACCCTGGCTGATGCTCGGAGCTTCACGGGCAGTGAGCACCTTTGAGGTCCGGCTGACATTTCGCATCCATTTCAAGACGGGGAGATAACCATGCCTTTGCTGATCGACAGTGATTTTCCCGGCGGCAATATCGTCGTTGAGAGCATTGACGGCGACGAGGTCCGCGTGCATCAGGATCTGCGCGATACGTCGCATGACTGGTTCTACTGGTGTTTCCGGGTGCGCGGGGGGCAAGGGCGGCGGGTTCGATTTCTCTTCACGCGGAGTCTGGCGATCGGGGTACGTGGTCCGGCTGTCTCGCTCGATCAGGGGTGGTCATGGCGCTGGCTGGGCAGGGAGGCGGTGGGTGGTAATGTCTTCTGCTATACATTTGGCGCGGATGGTGAGGATGTCAGGTTCAGCTTCGCCATGCCGTACCAGCAGATGCAGTGGCGGCGGTTTGCTGATCGGCTCGGCGAATCATCCGCCTTCTCTCGCCATGCACTGTGTAGGACGGCGAAAGATCGCGAGGTCGAGTTTGCTCTGGCGGGCTGTAATGACAGGGAGCCGCTGCACCGTGTGGCGATCACTTGCCGTCACCACTGTTGCGAGATGATGGCCGGTTATGCTCTGGAAGGTCTGATCGAATGGATTGTCATCGATCCATCGACTGAGGCGCTGTGGCTGCGGCAAAACGTCCAATTCTTCATCGTGCCTATGGTTGACGTTGACGGTGTGGAAGACGGTGACCAGGGAAAGGATCGCCAGCCGCGCGATCACGGCCGAGACTATGCTGACGACAGCATCTATGCCTCGACAGGGGCGATCCGCCGGCGACTGCCCGCCTGGGGCGAAGGTCGTCTGCGGGTCGGGCTGGATCTGCACTGCCCGTGGATCCGTGGGTAGCACAACGAGGTCATCTATCTGGTCGGCGTACCAGACGAGCGGATTGCCGTCGAGCAGAGGAAGTTTTCCGCAATCCTGGAATCGGCCCGCCGCGAGGCGTTGCCATTTCATGCGGCGGATTTCCTGCCGTTCGGCCAGGGATGGAATACGGCGGGTAACTGCGACACCGGCCTGCCCTTTCCTCGCTGGCTGAGCAGCCAACCGGAAGTGGCGCTGGCCAGCACGATCGAGATTCCGTATGCGACGGCCGGCGGCGCGGAAGTGAACCAGGAGACGGCACGGCACTTCGGGAAGGATCTGGGGCGGGCGATAGCCGGGTATCTGCAGGGTCTGGGCTAGGAGCAGTTTCAAGACTTCGCACTGGCAGACAAGCTGCCAGTGGCACCCTTAGGTTTTGGATTGCGTTACCAGAGAGTTCCTATTGCAGGTAAGGCGTGCCGATCGGGTCGAATCTCTGCTTCCGCGCAAGACGGCAAGCGGAATGCGGCGGCTGGCGTCCCGACTATCCCGAAGGGACGCCAGCCGGTATTGCCTGTCAATGCGTGACTCAATCGATCACGTCCATTTTGACCTGCGTGATTTTAGTGACTGTCAGAAAGCCTCGGAGCAGATAGCCGCTGCGTTTGAGGTTCTTGTCCGAGGGGTCGCTTGTGGTGTCGGCATCGCCCACCTTGGCCGACAAGAGCGGGCCGTTCCTGGTGATGAGGGTGCCGTTCCAGGCGGTACCGGGCTGACGCGCGAGGATCTCGCCGTAGAGGTCAATCAGGGGGAGTTTCCTCTCCCTGGCGATCTCGACGATGGCCTCGTTGTACTGGCGGACGAGCGACATCTTGTCTATGTTCGGCGGGATCGTGGTCAGCACGGGGATCGTATTGTTGTCGAGGATCTGCTGGACGGCCTTGGCCATGTCAGCCTTGTAGGTGTCGGCCGGGCGATCGGCCATGGCGTCACTGGTGCCGAGCATCAGCACGACGATCTGGGGGTTATATTTCGCCAGCAGGTCCCTGATCGAGGGCAGGCCGTGATAGCCGCCGGCCAGGGCCTGATCGAGACGCATCGCGCTGGCGGCGGTGTAAGAGCGGCCGAGGGCCTTGCCGTCTTTTTCGACGTCGTGGGCCGCCAGGTACCAGCCGTCGGTGTCATCCTGTGCGTCCGTGTGCATCCATTGCAGGGTCATCTTGAAGAACTCGTTCTGGGATTTGCCCTTGCGGGGCCATCGGCTGTAGCTGGCAGAGTAGGTCATCGAGTCGCCGATATGCAGGACCACGCCCGGGGTTCCGGTGAAGCCCTTGGTGACTTTCTTCATGGCATCGGCCCATTTCCAGTTGTCGCGGACGAGCCGCCAGGGGGCGAGCTCTTTCTGCGGCTTGCTGGTTGCGGCCGATTCCCTGGCAGCAGCGGCTGGGGGCGCGACGGCTGGTCTTGTCGCGGGCGAACGGGGAGGCATTGTTTTTACTGCTGGTTTCACGACTGGGGCTGGCCTGCGCCGGCTGGAATGCCGTTGGGCCAGTGTCGATGGGGCTATCAGCAGCAGGGCGAGCAGTGCGATTGCCAAACGTTTCATCCTGAAACCTCCTTATGCCTGGCTTATTCGTGATTCTTGCCGCGATCAATCGAAGACGTATAGTACACCGAATGCATGTGGGCATGCCAGAGGCGAGTGAATTCGACCCATCAGAGACAGGACGGTGCGGGAAATGGTGAAGATCCAGGCGGTTCAGGCGGAGGCGGGCAAGGTTGTCTACGGGCGGTTTGCAATTGAAGATGTTGAGATTCCGCTGATCCTGGCGGCCGGGCAGCAGGAGGGGCCGGTGCTGGTAATCCACTGCGCCCAGCACCGGACGGAATACGGGGGCTCGACGGCGGTGCCGCGGTTTCTGGCCGGGCTGGATCTGGCGGCGTTGAAGGGGACGGTGGTGATCCTGCCCCTGGTGGACCTGCCGGCTATCGCAGCAACGCGCATCGAGAACGCATACGCTGCGAAGAACAGGGATATGGCCCAGTACGCGGGGCAGCTTCGTTCCAATATCAACCGGGTCTGGCCGGGCGATCCGGCGGGCTCGTGGGTCGATCGGCTAGCGCATGCAGTCAGCGATCAGGTATTCCGCCAGGCGACGGCGGTGCTGGATTTCCATTCGGCCCGGCAGGTGGATCATCCGTTTACGGCTTACAGCGCGGAGCATGCGGCGAGCAGGGATCTGGCGGTGGCGTTCGGCTTGTCGGTGATCGATCAGACGAGCGCAGTGCCCGCCGTCTGGCCAGCCTGCACAAGGCGATCCCGCAACGGTACGACGTGGCGAGCATTTTGATCGAGGCGCCGTGTTCCAGCAAAATAGTATACGAGCCGATCGTGCAGCAGATGCACCGGGGCATGGTCAATGCCTGCAAGCACCTGGGCATGGTGGCCGGCGACCTGGAGCGGCCGGCTGAGCAGGTGATCATCCGCCGGCCGGATCCGGTGCACGTGTTCACGTCGCAGCATGTGGGGTTTTTTACCTGGTACGTCGGGCCGGGCCGCGTGGTCAAGCAGGGCGACCTGATCGGCGAGGTGCGGGACCTGTCGACCTTCGAGGTGCTGCAATCGTGCGTGGCGCCGTTCGACGGGGCGATGCCGAGCGTCGGGCCGGCTGTCAGCCAGGTGGTCCTGCCGGGCGAGGAGCTGGCGACGCTCAAGCCTGTGGCGGAGATTCGACAGGACTGAATCAGGCAGACAAGGTGACAAGGTGACAAGGTGAGGGGGTGACAAGGTGAAACTGCAGGACTGAGTGCGACGACTGAGGGGCTGTGTCGGGACTGGAAGATCGCGAAGGGTATGGCAGGTCTGGGAGTTCCGGCCTGGGTGCGTATACTGCTATTGGCAGGAGGCACTTGGATGGGCGGCCAGTCAGAGCAGAGTCTGCGGGCGATCCTCACCGAGCGAACGGCGCCGTCGGCAGAGGCACTGTATGAAAAGCGCGACGGCGGTGTCGTGCAGTGCCATACGTGTGCACATCAGTGCGTGATCGCCGAGGGCAAGGCCGGGATCTGCCAGGTACGCGTCAACAGGGAAGGTATCCTCTTCGCTCCATACGGCTACGTCGAAGGGCTGGCTGTCGATCCGATCGAGAAGAAGCCATTCTATCACGTTATACCAGGTTGCAGTGCGTTGTCCTTCGGCATGCTCGGCTGCAACTTCAAGTGTACGTTCTGCCAGAACTGGTATACGACGCAAGTGCTGCGTGATGAGGGGGCGACAGCGCGGATCGTGCCGGTTACGCCGGGTCAACTGGTCTCGACGGCGCTGCGGGAAGGGTGCCAGTGCGTTGTCAGCACCTACAACGAGCCGCTGATCACCTCGGACTGGGCGGCGGCGGTCTTCGAACGGGCCCAGCCGGAGGGACTGCTGTGCGGGTATGTTTCCAACGGTTTCGCTACGCCGCAGGTGCTGCGATTTCTTCGGCCCTATACGCGACTCTACAAGATCGACCTGAAGACCTTCGATGATGGCAACTACCGGACATTGGGCGGTCGGCTTCAGCCGGTGCTGGACAGCATCGTGCTGGCCAGGGAGTGGGGTTCTGGGTGGAGATCGTGACGCTGGTGGTGCCGGATTTCAACGACTCGGCGGCAGAGTTGCAGGAAATGGCAAGGTTCCTGGCGGGGGTCTCGCCGGACATGCCGTGGCACGTGACGGCGTTTCATCCGGACTACAAGATGCGCGATCGCGGACCGACGCCGGCGACGACGCTGCGGCGTGCGTATGAGATCGGCAAGGAGGCCGGGCTGCACTTCGTCTATGCAGGCAATCTGCCGGGCGTGGTAGACGGGGCGGAAAATACCTATTGCCCTGGCTGCGGGCAACTGCTGGTGGAGCGGCTGGGCTATAGCGTGCGGGAGAATCGAGTGACGGCCGAGGGGCGGTGTCCCCAGTGCCGACGGGCCATTCCGGGAGTGTGGGGAGGATAGACACAAGGGACAAGGACAAAGATGCCAGGGTTGTGGACGTCAGTTCCTGCACCATCCGGCTGAAGCAAAACGGGACGACCAATTCTTCGCTCGGTCGTCCCGTGTCATATCAACTCAGCGTAGCGGGTGCTGGCCTCAGCAGATCAGGGAACGTACGGATAGGGGATCGTGATGCCTGTCTGGTCTTCCCACTGCGATGTCGTCCGATAGAGATTCGCGAAGGTGTCGGGGCCGGCGTACGGGCCGCTTTCATTCTGGCCGCTGTCGACGC
The DNA here is from genome assembly GCA_963787325.1 of uncultured Planctomycetota bacterium. GTDB lineage: Bacteria > Planctomycetota > Phycisphaerae > UBA1845 > JANYLN01 > CAWBCK01. Next base: position 373,592 of record CAWBCK010000005.1, on the reverse strand, counting down.
GCCAGGTGATATCGAACCGGGCAGGGATTGCATTGTTGGGCTCGAGCATGAAGGTGATGACATCACCGCAACGGAAGTCCACGCCGTTCTGCAGGACGCGTCCCATTGGCGGCAGGGCCTGCAGGACGTTGCTTTCGCCACCGGGATTGTAGGTGATCCAGGCACCCGGCTGGGTCAGATCATCCACGTTGCCGACGGTCATGACGGTCAGGTCGCACGGCAGGACGACGCCATAGTCCATGCCGGCTCCCATGTCGTTCGTGCCCTTGCCCCCGATGGAGTCGAGGCCGCCGCCGGCGTAGCGCCATGTGGCCCAGAAACAGGCTTCGCCGGGCTGGTTGAGTTCGTCAGGACTCTGGTCGGGCCCGAGGATGCTATTGGTGAACCGCAGGATGATGTACGGGTTGGCCCCAGGGGTGGACGGTACATAGCTGCTCATGCCCGTCGAGGACAGGAAAGTGGCGTTGCAGCCAAGCCCCAGTGCTGTCCAGGACAGGGCTGTGCCGAGCATCAGGATAAGGATCATTCGCATGCTCATACATCTTCTCATATCGAAATCTCCAGCAGGAGCCCTTGTCACTACTTGACGAGTTCCACATCCATTACGGCGGTTGAGGGATCTATCAGATACACATTTGCGGTGACGACAGTGCCGCAGGCAAGAGGGTCGCCCATCTGGCTGTTGCCGAGCACACCTCCATCGTAGGTGATTGACACCTGGGTGACAGTGTTTGTCGTCGGATCCGTAACGTCGAGGGTGCCGCCTGCCAGATCGATCTCATAGATGAATTGGTTGCATGCCCAGGCGAACATCTGAGGCCTGTCAGCCGGCAGGCCCGCTGCGAACGCCTCAGTCGCCAAGCCGGCCTGACCCGGCACGGTGAAATCCACGATGCCCGGGTACCCCGTATAGTTGTAGAATGCCAGGACGATCCACCCGTCAGGTGCGGCAGTGCTGGCGCTGGCGGCGCTACCGCCCAGCACGGAGGACACGAAGTTCGGATTCAGGCCCCCCGTGCAGCCGGAGGGGACGGCGGCGGCCAGGAACGGCACGCTCAGGGCCAGCGCGGCCACATGCCAGATTCGAATCCCGCGCATATGCCGATGCTCCTTGTATCTGACCAGGACAGTCTTTATGCAGGCGAGCCGGCAAGTTGCACGAACCTTACCTACATGCTCGCATTCGAGGCGCGATCAGTATAAACACACCACACAGACACTGCAACTAACTGCTGTAATGGTAAACCGATAAGAGCAGTATCCATCAGAAGATTCCTGGGGAGGATTGCCGATCTTTCGTATTACGAATTAATCTTTTGCGTGATTATGCGGCGGCCACGCCGCGGCTCTGGCCTTTTGTCTCGATTGCGCGGTATAGGCAAAGACCATTATCCCAAGGAGTTCGATATGTACAATCTGACCAACGCGACGCTGGCTCTGGGTATCGATCCGGAAACCGGACAGATACGCTCGATGATCGACAGGCACACCAATCGCGACTATTGCCGGCTGACCAGCAGGCAGTTCGGGATGATCGGTGGTCTGCGGGTCAAGGACATGCTCAGCGGCAAGGTCTACGACGATTTCCAGACGCCCAGTACGGTTAAGCTTCTCGGCTGGAAGCACGGCGAGGCCGGGTGCCGGCTGAGCCTGGAAAAGCGTTTCGAGGGGGCGGACTTCGTGCTGCGGCTGGAGTTTGCGCTGGATGACACCTGCGTGCAGTGGGATGTCTATGCCGCCAAGACCGGCGGGCCGGACCGTCAGATCCGCCTTACGTATCTGCTGCCGCTGCCGTACATGAACCTATGGGCACCGATGAGCGATCCGATCGTCCGGCTGCGCTGGGAGGAGCCGTTCCAGATTCGCCACGGTCTGTCATACGGGAGGGCGGTCCAGCCGCAGCACCGGGCGGCGCCGATCCCGCTGGTGACGCTGTTCGAGCGGAGCCACAGTGTCGCCTACGCGATGCCGGCTGACGTGCCGAACGTGTGCGTGCGGTTCATGAACAACGCCAGCGAGGACAGCCTGTTCCTGCTGAATTCCATTACCGATTACCCGATCGATCAGAGGCCGCACTTTAAGATCGTGCACGACTACCTGTCGTTGCGCGAGGGCAAGGAGACGCGTTTCAGCACGCTCATCAGCGTGCACACAAGCCAGTGGCGCGACGCACTGGGTTGGTATGCCAACCGCTACCGTGCGTGGTTCGAGCCGGATCCGAAGGTGCGCAGCCAGGAGGGTGTTTACGCGATTTCCGGACCGTGTGACCATGATCGGGGGGGCGACCTCAAGAAGGCCGAGAAGCGGATGGCGGGCCGGGCGGAACGGGGCGTCGGCTGGATGGAACTGCACAGTCACTTCCCGTGGTACGGTCTGTACGTCAACCCGACCGACAACTGGGAAGGGCATCATGATGGGGGGCCGCTGACGTATGACAAAGTGCGGCGATATATCGACCTGTCGAACAAGTACGGCATCGCGATGCATATTTATTATAATATCATCGATGGCCAGATTCATTACGTCACCAAGGAGTTCCCCGAGTCGATCGTCCGCGATGAAGACGGCAAGATCGTTCCGGCGTTCCGCGACTGCTATTTGATGAACGCCGATCTTTCGCTGCCGTTCGGCAAGCATTGCCTGGACCAGTTCAAGAAGCTGCTGGATACCTACCCCAACAACAAGGGGGTATTCTTCGACGTGTACGGCCGGCATTACAACCTGGATTTTGGCCATGATGACGGGCTGACGATGGTCAACAACAAGCCTGCCTATTGCCTGAAGTTCGCCTTCCAGCGGCTGATGGAAAAGATCGATCCGTTGATGCGGAAGAAGGGGATGGTCTTCTCCTGCAACAAGCCAGAGGGCATCGAGATGATGCGCGGGATCGATTACATCATGGCTGACGAAGGGGCCGATGAGGATCGTCTGCAGACGATGCAGTATTACGGCGTGTTCAAACCGATCATCATTCTCGACGGCGGCATCGTGATGCGGGCCGAGGCCGATTTCAAGAAGTGCCTTCGCTTCGGCATGATTTATAACGACATCGATCCGGACCGCGAGCTCAAAGGCAAGGAGTTCACCGCCGAGATGCGCAAGCAGGCGGCCGAGGCGCCTGAAGGCTTATGGGCCGATGTTCAAGCTGCTGATCGGCAAGACGTGGGTATTGACCGGCGATCCTGTGGATATGCCCGCCGGGTTCGAAGGTAATATCTTCGAGCGGCCGAACAAGGACTATATTGTCACGCTGGTAACCCGTGACCGCAGCATCTTTGACAACCTGTCGCCGCGAAAGAACGTGAGGGTGGTCGTTCGCGTGCCGGATGCCGACAAGTACAGCGAGGCCGAGGTGTGGTCTCCTGACTGGAAGGGCGGCAAGCCGGCGGTGATTGAGCAGACGGACAGGGATGTGGCCGCCAACGCCCTCGACCCGGAAAAGTGGAAGGAAGAGGAAGCCATCCAGGCTGCCAAGAGCGCCCGGGCCGTGCACGAGGGGCAGTCGCTGGTCGTCACAATTCCGGAGATTAAGAGCGCGGGCATCCTGGTGCTGAAGAGGACGCAGTAGGCACTTCAGGGGCTGCTGGCGTCACGTGCCCTGAGCACCTGGACGATCTTGGCGTTGCCATGGCTGCGTGCGACGGCTACCGGCCATTCGCCGGCGGAATCCCTGATCCGCCAGTCAGCACCGTGTGCCAGGAGGAGTTTGACCACCCCGACCGGGTCGTTCTTGGCGGCAGCGGCGGCGTGCAGGGCGGTCATCCCGCCAGGTCCGTCTGCGGCGTTGATGTTGCAGCCCGGCTCCTGGAGCAGCTGGCGGACGAATTCGGTATCGCCGGCGTAGGCAGCCACCAGAAGCAGCGGCGGCAGCACTGCGTCATAAGATGTCGCCTGGTCCGAGGTCAGTCGCATCTCTCGTTTCTGAAAGTCGTACGTACCGGTGCCGCCAGCCGTGCCCGTCTGAAAACCGGCGAGTTGCCATTTGCCATAGGCGTCGGCTGGGGTTCGCCTGTCCCAAGGGTAGGGGGGGATCTGCAGGACAAGATTCAGCAGGGGATTGATGCCCAGCATGTGTGTCGCATCATCGCTGGTGAGGGTCTGCTGGACCAGGGTCAGTTCGGTTCGGATGCGGTCTTTGCGTGCGAGCATCGGACGCATGAAGTAGTAAATGACCAGTCCTGCCAGGCCAATGACCAGCAGAACAGCGCCTGCCCTGGCGCCTTCGGACAGATTCACCCGCGGCAACCACGGAATGAGGGGCGGGCGTTTTTCCGCCTCGGCGGCTGCGATCTCCTCTTTGCTCAGGGGCGCATGGCAGTAGGAGCAGCGGGCTTGTCCCTCCCTGTAGCGTGTACCACAGGTAGGGCAGAACAGCTGCACGACCTGCCTCACTCCCGCCGTCTGGGTGGTGGTTTCGGCGTTGTCCGAGGCTGTCTTGGCGGCGAGCGGCTGGCGGGGTACGACCGGGCGCTGCGGCGCTGTGGGCAGGGGCGAACCGTCGCATGGCACGAACGAAACTGCCTCGCCGCAGAAGGGGCATTTCCCCGTTCGGCCGGCGTACCGCTCGTTGACGCCGAACTCCCTGGCGCAGGTGCTACACTTGACCGCGAAACTCACTATGGGGGCTCCCACTGGCTGACGTCCGCTGGAATCAGACCTGCCGGCACTCGCATTGTACGAGAGCGCAGGTTGCCTGCAAGACGGTCAGGTGGCCAGGGTGGCCACCGGCCATCCCCTGATGTCATCGGCCTGTGCCCGGTGATTTGTTTGCGCATCTCTTGACTGCAAAGCAGGATATCTCTTGCTGGAAACAAGATCCACTAGTATAATTGTCACAATTGGTTTTCGTCAGCGGCTGTCGGGTGCGCCGGCAACGGCCGGAGAGCTTCAGACGGGCCAAGTTGGTCGTTCAACAAGGCTTTGGTTCTGTGTGCTGTGAGATCATGCCGCTTGAATGCGGTGACGGCAGAAACCTACGTAACATCCTCGCTGCCATGGTCTAACCGACGGACGAATATCCGTGCCGGGGGGCAAATCGCCGCAGGAAGCAAGTGAAAGATATTGAGGCGCGAGCGCGGACATAATGCAGTGCCCGAACAGGCTTCGTCAGCGTAGCCGGACCAACCAACGTGCCTGGTCCGGCTGTATGGAGACGCGCAAAGGCCATGATTCGCAAGTTGTTGTACACCATCATCTGGGCCTACGTATTTTCCTTCGGGGCGGCACTGTTGTTTGGCCTCGCGGGCCCCTTCTTTTTCCCAAAGCCGGTAGGGGCGCAGGCCGGTGACCAGGCCTTTCAGGCTGCTGCGAGGATGTCGTTGGGCGTACCGGGCGTCGGCGGGTTTGTCGGCGTCGCGTTCGGGCTGCTGGGTCTGCTGCCTGGTACGTCGATACGAAGGGCATTTCGTCATTCCAAACGTCCATTATTGAGAAAGGTGGATCCCGGGCTATATACCCTGAGACTCTTTCTGGATGGCGAGTATCGTCCACCGGCCGATAGCGAGGGGTCGGATCTGCCCAAGATCGCATTTCTGACGGTGGGCATCATTGCGATTCTGCTTGGGGTAACGGGGGTGCTGTACGGCCTTGCGGCAGCGCTACAGACGGGCATTCCTTCGCATGTCAGCGACGTGTTCTCGTTCCGCATAGCGCTGTATACGATCTGCCTGCTCTGTATTGCGTTTTGCGGCGTCCTGCTGTCGTGCGGCGTGGAGTTTGTCCAGGTACGGACGCGCAAGGTGTGGCTGTTTGGCACCGTCATGCTCCTGGAAGTGCTGTATCTGGCGCTGAGCTGGTTCCTCTTGCGTGTCCTGTTTTGGCTGATCCCGGAGGTTGGCACGAGCGTTGCGGCGGCGATGGAAGCGGCTAACAGCGCACTGATGTTCCAGGCCGTCGTCCTCTTCCCGCTGTGGGCGCCGTTTCTGGCCTTGTGGGCCACATATCATCTGGCACCGGAGTCCCTGTCTGACGGCTCCGGGGCGGCGGTTACGACGGCAAAGCGTTCCGTGGATCGGGCCACGGCGATCAGGGCTCTGCAGGCCAGGTGCCAGAACGTTCGCCGGATGTACAACGGATTTGACTACAAGGCGCTGCTTGGCGTCGCCCGATCCAGGCAAAAGGCCGGTGTGGACCAGGCCATGAGATTTATCCGATCCCTGCCGGACGGCCAGAGCCGCTACATGCAGGCCCTGACAGACCTGTCCCGAGCGTTCGCGCAGGCCATGCCTGCCTACGAGGCTGAGCTGCTTCGGGAGGAAGTCACATTCTTCCAGGCAGTGCGTACGGCCATGCTGGCGTCTACGGGCGATGTGCCGGCTGTGGCCAATGTGGTTGAGGATGGGGTGTCTGACGTGCCGCCGATCCCGGAGGCGGTAATTCTCGAACCGGCCGCGCCGGCGATTGCAGAGCCAGTGATTCTGGAGCCGGCTGAGCGGCGGGTTCCCGGGGGGGCGATCGTTGAGCCGACGAAGCGGCCCACGCTGTGCGAGGACGAGGCTGATTTCTATAACGCCCTGGATGTCGAGGATGCGGAGGTGGAATTGCTGGGCGTGCCGACGCTTCTGACGATCGCCCGGGAACTGGCGGCTGCGGTTCGGCGGAACGTAACGGTTGACTGGTCCCTCCGCAAGAATGCCAAGGGGGAGATGCGGCTTATGGCCAAGAGGATCCTGAAGAAGCATGGCTATCCACCGCACAAGCAGGAGAACGTCGCGCAGTTTGTGCTGGCGCGGGCGGAAGAGGTCTGCAGGGAGTCCGGCGGATAGAATCGGTTTCAAAGGCTTGCACTGGCAGACAAGCTGCCAGAGGCACGCTCGAAACAGAGTTTTTGAAATGGCTTTTGAGCCGTTGACTTCGGCCGGGCGTCCTTGCTGGCTGGAATCGGGAGGCACGTTGGGACCTGTCCTGGATCGTGCCAAAAAAACCGAATGTGTCTCCCATCTGGTCCCGGGACAGTCAGTCCGGATCAACGTCAATGTGTGACGACATGAGTGACCGACCTGACTGGCAGGCAGCAACGCCGGCCAGCAAGGGCCTGTCGAGCCAGAAACTGGACGAACTGCGGGATGTCCTCGCTGGCCGGCGGACCCGGACTCTTCTGGTCTCTCGCGGTGACCGGATCGTTTATGAGTGGTATGCGCCGGGCTTCCCGCCGACCAGGAAGCACTACACGGCTTCGCTGGCCAAGTCGCTCGTCGGGGGACTGGCGCTGGCCTTGGCGCTTCAGGACGGTCTGATCGGGCTGAATGACTACGTATGCGACTACATTCCCTCCTGGCAGGTCGATACGGTCAAAGGCCAGATCCGCGTGGTGCATCTGGCTGCTCACTGCTCGGGGATGGATGACGCCGCGGAGGGGATGACACCGCACGGTCTGCTGCACGGCTGGAAGAAGACGTTCTGGGCGCGGGAGCCGGTCGACCCGTTTACGATCGCCCGCGACGAGGTGCCGATCGTTGCGCAGCCGGGGACGACGTTTCTCTACAGCAATCCGGGCAGTGCAATGCTCGCCTACGCGTTGACGGCTGCCCTGCGGGGCACCCCACACGAAAACGTCCGCACACTGCTGCGCGAGCGGCTCTTCCGGCGCGTCGGTATCGACGACGGTGAATGGGAGATCGGCTACGCGTCGACCTATCACGTTGACGGCCTGGATCTGGTGCCGAACTGGGCAGGAGGCTCGTTTACGGCCCGGGCGGTGGCGAAGGTTGGTAGGCTGCTGCTGCATGATGGCGTCTGGCAGGGGGGTCGGGTCTTGCAGGCCGACGGGGTCCGCCAGACGACGCAGTACGCCGGCACGCCATTGCCGGATCGGGCGTCGACCAATCCGTGGCCCGCACCGACGCCCGGCTGGTGGAGCAACTTCGAGGGTGTGCTAAAGGGCCTGCCGCGCGATGCATTCTGCGGTGCCGGCAGCGGTAACCAGATCCTGCTGGTCATCCCGTCGCTGGACATGATCGTCGTCCGGAACGGCGGCCACCTTGGCGATCTTCAGCAAGGTGAGGATTTCTGGGCCGGCATGCAGCGGTATCTCTTTGACCCGTTGATGGCGGCGGTTGTCCGTTAGGCTGCTGCCGCAGAGCGCGTCGCAGCATAGTGCGGCGGAGCATCGAATTTGTCCAATATTTTGTAACCCTGCAATTTCAACGCGTCTTCCATCAGGAACGCTGCCAAAGCATAGGCCCACACGATCATCGCCCAGCCCCAGCCGATCGGCGTCATCAGGAGTCCGTACGCTGCCAGCAGTGTCGCGATCAGCTGCGTACTGATGACCGCCACCAGAAGGATCGTCGAAGGTTTGTACGACCAGAAGGGGCCCCGCGTCCGCGCGACGAAGACGGTCAGATGGCCGGACACGGACAGCTTCAGATAGATCAGCGTCTGGATCATTTGGCGGTCCAGATGGGCTACCCGATCCGCCAGCCAGAACAGCACGAACGTCTCAACCACGCCCATCAGACCGAGCAGTGTCGCCATGCCAAGAACCGATCGCATTTGCCATGCTACGGGTCTGTCAGACGAACGTGCCCGGTCGTAGGCGATTGACAGAATCGCTCCGTCATTCAGCAGGGCCAGAAGAACGATCATCACAGCCGTGACGGGGTAGAAGTTGAACGCCACGATCGACAGCGCCATGAAGACCAGCACGCGGATGGTCTCGGTGATGCGATAGAGGGCGTAATTGGTCATCCGCTGGAAGATGCGACGACTTTCCTGGATGGCCTCGACGATCGTCGAAAGGCCGGGCGCCAGCAGCACGATATCGGCAGCAGCGCGGGCGGCGTCGGTCGCACCGGAGACGGCGATGCCGGCGTCGGCCTTCTTCAGGGCCGGCGCGTTGTTCACGCCGTCGCCCGTCATGCCGACGATATGACCTCGCTCCTGCAGGGCCTCGACGATGCGGTACTTGTGCTCAGGGAACACCTGTGCGAAGCCATCCGCCTTTTCCATGGCTTCGACGGCGGCGCCGGGCAGCTGTTCCTCGCTGCTGTCCAGGACTGTGGCGTCGAGGATGTTCTTGCCGAGGTTGAGCTGGCCGGCGATCTCCTTGGCGATGGCGACCTGGTCGCCGGTGACCATCTTGACCTTAACGCCCATTTGCTGGGCGGTATCGATTGTCTCGCGGCTGTCGACGCGGGGCGGATCGAACAAGGGCAGGATTCCCAGAAACCGCCACTGGTCGTCCCGGTCCGTTCGCGCGACGCCCAGGGAGCGGAACCCTCGGGCGGCGAACTCGGCGATTGCCTGTTCGACAGCCTGTTTGTGTTCATCGTAATCCACCGACATGGCGGCGATGACCTGTGGGCGCGCCCTTACTGGCCTTGAAGACCCGGCCATCCGGACCCGTGACCGTTGCCTCGGTACGTTTGCTTACGGGGTCGAACGGCTTGAAGTGGGTCACGCGGTAGAGGCTCCGCTGGCTGTCATCCTTGACGCCGGCCAGCACGGCAAGATCGATCGGGTCCTGGTTCTCACTGCGCGACGCCAGGGCCCCGGCAAAGATCGCGTCGTCTGGACTGACGTCCTCGACGGTGAAGGGTTCGCCGAGTTTCAGCGAGTTCTGCGTCAATGTACCGGTTTTGTCAGAGCAGAGAATGTCGATGCCCGCCATCTCTTCGATGGAGGCCAGTCGACTGACGATCGCCTGCCTCTTGGACAGTTGCTTGGCTCCGACCGCCATCGTCACCGACAGAACGGTAGGCATGGCGACGGGCACGGCTGCGACCGTCAGCACCAGGGCGAATCGCAGGGTCTCCAGGATCGGATCGTGGCGAAACATCGCGTAAGCAAAGATGCCGGATACGAGGATCAGGGCAATGACGATCAGGTAATTGCCGATCTTGAGAACGGCCTTCTGAAAGTGGCTGACCGTGTGGGCCTCGGCCACGAGCATGGCGGTCTTGCCGAAGAAAGTATTCTTACCCGTTGCCGCGACGATGGCATCCGCCTCCCCCTGGCGAATGATTGAACCAGAGTAGACCTCCTCCCCGACCTTGCGGGATACGGGCAGCGATTCGCCGGTCAGGGCGGACTGGTCGACCTGCAGGGGATCGCCCTCGACCATCCTGGCATCGGCCGGCACGATGTCGCCGAGGCGCACGCGGATGTGGTCGTCAGGCACGAGTTCGCGGGCTGGGACGCTCTGCCACCGGCCGTCCCGCAGGACCTTCGCCTGCAGGGCGAGCTTCTGCTTGAGTGCGGCGATGGCATTGCCGGCCTGGTATTCCTCCCAGAAGGCGACGACGGAATTGGCCAGGAGCAGAATGCTGATAATGATGAAATCTGTCCAGTCTGAGACGACTGCGGACAGGAAGGCAGCTGCCTCGATCATCCAGGGGATCGGCCCCCAGAAGTAGGACATGAACTGGGCGAGCGGATTGATTCGCTCCTCGGCCAGTTCGTTATAGCCGTATTTGGCCAATCGTTCCTGCACTTGCGACTGGCTGAGCCCCGCCGTTTCGGTCTCCGTGTCGGCCATACTTACGGTCTCCAAATATCGACGAATCAGGGACGTAACATCAGACTCGGCTTGTTCGCCCCGCGCCGGCGTCTGTGAATATGTTATGCGCAAGCTCGTCGCAGGTCAGCCCTTCAGACGATTCCGATCCGCATGCGGTAGGTGAAATACCATGGTTGTGGATCATCGCCGAGAAGGCGTTGGGCGGTATTTCGAAACGTGTCCACGCCGATCTCATTCTCCTTGACGCCTGCCTTCAGAAGCGTCTGCAGGCTGCCCATGCTCAACGCCAGGCCGATATAGCGGCTGGCGTTGCCTTGCTCGATGCTGTGGACCGCAACTTCCCTGGTCATGCGGAAGACGCCGCTGGCCTGCATGCGCGAGAGGTGGCTTTCCTTGGGCCACTTTTTCAATCCCTCGGACAGATTTCGATCTTTTTCCAGTTGTGAGACGTGATCCATTAACTGTGTATAGACAATGTCGACATTCCAGTCGGTGGTTACGGGCGGCCAGTCGCAGTCGATTGCCGCGAAGATACCTCCAGGCCGCAGGATACGGCTGGCCTCCAGGAACGTCTTTTGCGGGTCCATCCAATGCAGCGACTGGGAGCAGGTGACGATGTCGGCGCAGTGATCGGGCAACCTGGTTGCATGCGAAAGGCCAGTACGAAAGGATACATTGGTGGCTCTGGTCTGCTGTTGGGCCTGGTCTCGCATGTCGTGGGACGGATCGATACCGATGGCCTGCTCGCAACGGTCGGCCCAGATGCGTGTTGACAGTCCCGTCCCGCAGCCCAGGTCCACGACGAGTCTCGGTTGCGTGATCCGTCCCAGTTGTGTCAGTAAGTCCACAATTATCGTCGGCGGTTGCGGCCGGTGCGTGTTGTACGTGCCCGCAAAGCCCATGAAGCGTTCGATATTGACGGCGAAGGACGGGTCCGTATGCGGCGGTGTGTCGGCCATTGGCAGAGCCTCCTGCTTGCTTGCTCGTATGACACTTTAGCCGGCTGGCTGCGCCGGCGAAAGAGGGTTGACCTTGCCGTCATTGAGCCAGGCAAGCAGGCCTGAGCATGGCATCCGGGGCCGCTGCCATGATCATCGAGCGCGGCCGCCGGGTTCATTATGCGTGGCGGATGCGTTCGAGCAGCCTCTGGGCTGCCTCGGCCGTGACGTGCCCGTCTGCCTGCAGATGCTTGATGTCGTCCGCAAGTGCCTGGCTGCCCGGTCCGCCCGGCACGTCGAGAAGGCTCCGTCCCTCGCGGATCGCCCGGCGGATCTCATCGCCGACCATCAGCAGGCCGTAGGTGCCGAGGCGACCCTTCCCGGTTGCGGCTGGCAGGAGTGCGGAGATCGCGACCGCTATCAAGGTCTCAGCCAGCGAGCGGCGGAAGGTGCCGCGCATGTCGTCCGGCTGCACGTCGATGAGCTTCTGGATGACGGCCTCGGGTGAGGAGCCATGGACGACGGAAAAGACGAGGTGCCCTAGTTGGGCCATGGTCATACAGGCCTGAAGCACTGTGACATCGCGGATCTCGCTGACGTAAACAACGTCCGGATCCTGCCGCAGGATCGCCCGCAGGCCGGCTGCAAAGCCGGGCGTGTCGGTGTCGACCGATTGCTGGCGGATAATCGACTTCTTGGGCACCAGTCTCACCACGACGGGATCTTCGACCGTGCTGATCGAGGCGGCTTGCTTTGAATTAATGTAATCCACAAGCAGGAGTGCCGCCGTGTTCTTTCCGGAACCTGTCAGGCCGGTCAGCAGGATCAGTCCGTGAGAAGATAAGGCGGCATCGAGCAGGGCTTGGGGTATCCGTGTTTCCTGCGGGTCGGGCAGCGCGGGCGCCATCATGCACACGACGATGCTGAAGGCGTCCATGGCACGGGTGATGCACATGCGACCCTCCGCCAAGCCTTCGATGCTGCAGGTGGTGATCACATCGCCCAACTCCTTACCCAGCCGATCTGCCTGCTGCTGGCCGATGGCGGCGTGAACGATCTTGCGCAGATCGGCCGCGCTGAGAGGATCCTGCTCACTGCGGACGATCTCGCCCTGGACGCGGAAGACCGGCGGTTCGCCGGCGACCAGGTGCAGGTCGCTGGCCTTGCGGTGCGCCGCTTCCGTAAGCATCTGTTCGAATTCGGTGGTCAGTTCGATGGCCATAGGGCGTCTCCTTGACTGTCAGAAAAGTAAGGGTTTGTCTGGCGGTTGCGGCATCGCGGATTCCTGCGTGTCGGCGAAGTAACCCAAAAGGATACTCCTCATCTGCTGGCGTGCCTCGTGCAGCCGACGTTTGACCGTGCCCTCGGGTACTTGCAGAGTCCGGGCGATATCCGCAACCGAGCGGTCTTCAAAATAAAACAGCGTGGCGGTTTGTCGGCCAAGCGGCGATATCCTGGCCATGGCCTTGTGCACGAGCCGGGATATTTCCTGCCTCTGCATAGCATCGTCCGGTGCGGGTCCGGCAGCGGCATTGTCAGTAACAGGCCCGATGCGCTCGCGTCGTTGGCGTACGATTCGCACGGCCTGGGACCGGACGATCTGTCGCAGCCAGGCGGCGAAGGCCTCTGGCTGCTTTAACTGATCGAGTCGGGCTATGGCCATCACAAGCGCATCCTGCACCGCATCTTCCGCCAGATGCTGGTCTTGCAGCAGCACCCGGGCCAAGTCGTGGGCGGCAGGGGCGAAGCGCTCGATCAGGATGCGGACGGCTTCCGGTTCTTTGCGCTTGCATCGTTCCAGCAAGTCCTTGAGCAGTTCGGCCACGTCGTGCTCCACGTTTCGTCTGTAACATAGAGCCAGCAGGGCGACAGAAGGTTCGGCAAGATATCATAACCGTCGATGGACGGTCCGGCAGCAGCATAGGATAATCATATACTGCATGGTCAGGCCAAGGGACGGTTTGCATAGGGGGTTGGGATCATGTCCGGCAACCGAATTGCCATGGGGACGCTGGTTACCCTCGGTACGCTGCTCACGACCGTCGCGGCTCGCGCGGTCTCCGGCGCAGCCTCGTTCGGTATCAAGCCCAACGACAAGGGTGATCAGACCGCTAACCTGCAAAGATACATGGATCAGCTCGGCAAGGGCGGAGGTGGGACGGCGTACCTTAAGGCCGGGCGCGACATTATCCGCGGCAGCTCTGACCGTGCCTTCCGGTGTGACCCTGGACGGCAGCTGGACTGCGCCGCACCAGGCCCTGTCAGACAAAGGTACCGTGCTCCTGGCTTACGCCGGCCGCGGCGAGGAAGACGGCCCTGCCTTCATTGAAATGCAGCCCAATAGTGCGATCACGGGCCTGACGATCCTTTATCCCGAACAGAAGCTCGCTGACGTGCAGCCGTATCCGTGGACGATTCACGGCAGGGGCCTGCATTGCAGCGTGGCAAACGTCTCGCTGGCTAATTCCTACCAGGGAATCGCCATGGGACCGGAAGGCAACGAACTCCATCTGGTCCGCAACGTCTACGGCTGCGTACTGCGGCGCGGTATCTTCATTGACAACTGTACCGATATCGGCCGACTCGAGAACGTCCACTTCAATCCGCATTACTGGTCTCGCAGCGGTCTCGACGGCGTATCGAAAGGTGCAAAGCCCAGCCCCGATATCGCCGTGGCCATCTATACCCAGCAGCACCTGGAGGCATTTGTTTTTGGACGCAGTGACTGGCAGAGCGTTCGCGACTGCTTTGTCTTCGGTGCCAAAGTTGGGTATCGCTTCGTTCATACACCGAATGGTGAGTGCAATGGCCAGCTGGCGGGCATCAGTGCGGATGCATGTCAATACGGTGTAATGGTCGACGCGGCCCAGTCTGCGGGCCTGCTCATCAGCAACGGCCAGTTCGCGTGCACGAAGCTGCACAAGGCCGCTCAGCCTCGCTATGGCATCGTTACCAGTAAGAGCTTTCACTCGACACTTCAGCTGAGCAACTGCAGCTTCTGGGGCAGTTTTACCAGTTTCGCCAGGATCCAGGGCGACGGCATGTTCAGCATCGCGCAGGCACGTATGGAAAACAACGAGGGGCCGGGCATCGAGGTCGATGGCGGCCGGGCGAGCATCCGCGATGTGTACTTCGTCAAGTCTTCGTCGGCTCCCCAGATTTACGCCGGCCCTCATCTTCTGCACATGGGCGTGTCAAACTGCTTCGCGGAAGGGGGGATTCGGATCAAGGGGGATAACGTCGCGAAGGTACTGACGAGCAACAACGAGCAGCCGTAGATGTTCAGGGCGGTGGCCAGGATGAGGCAGTTGTTCGCCGCGCCCGGTTCACTTATGATTTACACCATGGATACCCAGGTTGTTGCCATCCAGATATGGCCGTTGCAGATCCCGTTGCGTAAGCCATTCAAGCACGCCGCGGCACAGCGATCCACGGCCGATCCCATCGTTGTCGAGGTCGAGCTGGCGGATGGGACGATTGGTTATGGCGAGACGCTGCCGCGGCCGTATGTGACGGCTGAAACCTCCGCGACCGTCAAGGCGGCGGTTGGCAGCACCTTGCTTGAGGCGCTGGTCGATGCCCGTCCCCAGTCCATGCCCGAGGCCCTCGAACTGGCTGAATCCCTGCCGTGGACGGACCATGATGGCCAGCCTTGCCCCGCAGCCAGGGCCGCTGTCGAGCTGGCGCTGCTGGACGCCTACAGCCGGCTGTTCAAGCGCAATCTCGTCGACGCCGCCGGCTGGTTCGGCATCCCTGGTTACGGATCGCCGGGCAGCCTCGATAAGGTTCGCTACTCGATCGTCCTTGGCTCCGCCACGCCGGCGAAGCTTCTCGGTCAGATCCGCCTGGCCCGGCTGTGTGGTATCCGGGACTTCAAACTCAAGCTCGGCGATGCTGATCTGGCCAAAGATCACGACCGTCTCGATGCCGTCACGAAGGTACTGGGGCGATCGCTGGCTGCCGGCAAGGTTACGCTCCGCGTCGACGTCAATGGGGCCTGGAAGCCCGAGCAAGCTGTCGAGGCGATGCAATGGCTCAAGGGTAAGCCGGTTTCTGCCGTCGAACAGCCGACGCCTCGTGGCACGGAACAGTGCTGGCCGAAGCTGCACGATCTGTCTGGTCTTGCGATCATGGCCGACGAGTCGCTGGCGACCCTGCACGACGCGGAGGCTCTTGTCGAATCCGGCGCGGTTCAGGCCCTTAACGTACGCATCAGCAAGAATGGCGGCCTGACTGGCGCGATTCGCCTGGCGGAGTTTGCACGTAACAAGGATCTCTCTCTGCTGATCGGGTGTATGGTCGGCGAGACAGCGATCCTCTCCGCTGCCCAGGTCAAACTCTTGAGCATCATAAGCAATGCGACGTTCGTCGAAGGTTGTTTCGGCTGGCTGCTGCTGCGTGACGACGTTGGTCGTCGCGTGCAGTTCGGTCTGGCCGGCCGGCCGCCGCGCGTGGCCGATCATGGTCTGGGAATGGTGGTGGACCGCGATCGCCTTTCACGCCTTTGTCTGGAAGGACCGAAGCGCTTGTCGCCGTAAGACTGACGCACAGTCCCGCCTGCTACGCTCTACCCCGTGTTCAACGCACACGCAGCATTTAGTCGGGCACCAGCGATTCGTTCCGCGCTTCAAGTCCCTGTGCAAATGGGACAGGGGGCACGGTTGGAATACCTGCCGGGCGTACAATTGATTGTGCGTTGCATATAGACGCGGCCTGTACCGTGGCGTGTGTCCATGCGGCTTCATGGGCCGAACGGTTCGATACGATAGAGGGGGTTCATATGAAGCGATTTGTGACTATGTTCGCCGCAAGCTCTCTTGTCAGCCTGGGGCTCTGCGCCCATCCTACGCCCAGATCCATATCTATCTCGGCAACCCGAACGAGCAGGGCCAGCGCGGCCCATTCGGCGATGTTGTCGGCTCCCAGGTCTACGACCCCGAAGGCAACCAGGTTGGCACGTTATCCAGGGTTGTCACCGACCCGCGGACCGGCCAGCCACTCTTCGGCGTAATCAGTTCGGGCGGTATCTTCGGCCTCGGGGCAGAGGACCATCCGGTACCGTGGCAACTGTTCACACCGAATCCCAGCGGAATGACGGTCAATATGACCGAGAGGCGTCTTCGCGATTCACCCTCTTTCTCCGCGGGCGAAAGCCCCGATCTGCTGAGCGGTCACTGGCAGCGAAGGATCCTCGAATTCTACGGTCCTCAGCCGGCCCCGGGCGGCCCGGCCTACCACTACGGTAACCGCTACGGTGTCCGGGAACCCTTCCAGCGGCTGTTTGATCGCGAAAGCATGGAATCGGTGCGAGGTACGATCACCCACGTTTATCACCATACGCAAGGTGACCTGACGCAGGTGGCACTGCGGACGGATGCGGGACAGACGATCCTGGCCATTCTCGCTCCGCAGCAGTATCTGGACAATAGTGGCGTTCGACTCCGTCCTGGCGAGTCCCTTCACGTGCGGGGTTCTCATGCGGTAAAGGACGGCCGACCATTCATCATTGCTACGAGCGTGCGGCAGGGAGACAACCACGTACAAATCCGTGACCGGGACGGTGTGCCTCAGTGGCACCGGCAAGGCTATCCTGAAGGAGGACCGGGTCCTATACGGTAATCAGGCGACGGTACTCAGGGGTCTGGATTCTGTGCCCCGATTGAGCGCTTAGGTTGCAGAAGAAGAGCCGGGCACGATCGATGATGCGTCGTGCCCGGCTCGGTTTCATACGGCTGGTGTAAGTGCGGGACGGCTTCTATTTTGCCGTCACTTTCGCCTGCGCCTTCTCTGAAGTATGAACCCGCGGCGGCTGACCTTCGAAGGACAGCACGACAGCGGCGTTCTGCTGCCAGGTGACCTTGAAGTCCTTGCCGTTGCCGAGTTTCTTGCCGGTTCGTTCATTTCGTACGTCTTTGACCGGGCCGGCAAATTCCAGCGTTACCGGAATGGTTGCAATCTTCAGGCCGACCGCATTGCCGCCGCCCAGCGAGGTGCCGCGGACTTCTGCGTTGCTGATAAGGAACAGGATCGTCCTGCCGTCCTTCGACCAGTATGTGATCTCGTAGCCGAATTCCTTCTCGCCGGCATCCTTGATCCGCACCCAGGGCTTCACGCCGGCGTCGAGGACGTGCTTCATGAACACCTCGCGTTTGCCAGCCTCGGCGAAGCCGTCCTGGCGATAGGCGTTGTACCACTGCGGCGAGAGGTTCATAAGCACGGCCGTGCCCTTACCGTACTTATGGACATGATTGACGCCCATGAAGCGCACGGCCTTGTCAAAGCCGCTCTGGTCCTTGATGGAGGTATTGTCCTTCGTCATCGAGCTGCCTGTAATTCTTGTAGCTGTAGTTGGCATCCTGGTTGGTTTCGCACCAGAGCTTGTTGCCGAAGATATCCTTGGCGGTCATCTTGGAGATGTGCTTGACGCCGAACATGTCATCGAGCACGCCGCCTTTGACCCGGCCCTTGCCATGCTGGTCCCAGACGCCGGGCAGGAAGTCGGCGATGACCGTCCCGCCATTGCGGCAGAAGTCCTTGATCTGTTTGGCCTCCGCATCCGACAGACACAGCGCCGCCGGCAGGATCAGCACGTGGTAATGGCTTGGAATGCCCTTCTGGATAACGGTGGCATAGTCGATATAGGTGAACTGCAGACCGTCGTCACGAAGCATGTTCTCCCAGGCCTTGCGCGTCAGCTGGCTGGTGCCGAGACTGGCGTCTTCGTTGCGGTTGGTCCAGGTCTTGCCATGGGCTTCGCTGTCGAGGATCCAGTGCAGCTGGATCGACGGATGGCTGTAGTAGATCGCCACCCCGTCATCGACCCATTCCGCGCCGGTCATCATCGGCCCGATCTTCTGGCCGGCGGCGATAAAGTGCGGCGCCACCTCCTTGAACCACGGCTTGGGCGTCGCCTTGACCTTTGGGTCCGCCTTGATCGACGGGGTGAACCAGTTCTCGACCCAGGCGATGAATCCGCGATTGCCTTCCGCCAGGTAATACCACACCTGCCAGATCATATCGTTTGCCGTGTTGCGCTTGCTGGTAAACATCGTGGTGACGGTGGGCAAAGCGTTGTGCGGGTTGAACGAGCGGATAATCGCCTGGCTGCCGCCGTTGTTATAGGCCTCGATAAACTGCACCTTGCGCATGACCTTGGCATAGTCATAGCCGCCGAAGGCACTCGGGCTCTGGCCGCCGACGAAGCCGACCGGCGTGGCCGGATCGACCGTGTTACCGAAGGTCACCAGGTCGCCGAGGAAGTTGTCGAACACGCTGTCGTTGAAGGACCACTCGTCCATCAGCGGGCTGGCGTCAAACTGGGCGATCGACCATGTCTTCAGGTCCAGCCGTATGTCATCGTATGTCACCCACTTGTCGCGCTTGGGGGCCTTGGAGCCATAAACCTCTTTGAGCCAATTGGGATAGGCCTTGGGATCGTCGGTTGCCTGCCACATCGTCGGGTGGACGAAATGGCCCCAGGAGATCTCGTCGTCCAGGGCGTAGGCGGCCCGGTAGGGCGAGCGCTTCAGATGGCTGATGTTTCTGGCGCATGATCTTTTCGAGACGTGCCTTCATCTTGTCGTTGATCGGCTTGACCGCGCACGCCATTGCCGTGCAGCTGGTCCCGGTAGGGCTTTGCCTTGCTGCCGTCCCACAGGTGCAGATCGCCCTTGCCAGCCGTGTGGTCGTTGTAGAACCGCAGGTGGAACTTGTTGATCCAGTCGAGATAATCGGCGTTGCCATGGTCGGTAAACGCACCGTTGATGCCGACCTCGTGGCACCACTGACCGGAGGCATCGGTCCAGCCGATCGTCCACTGGTAGTACCAGGGCATGAACGTCCAGCTCGGGCCAGGCCTTCAGTGCCCACTGCTTGTCCTGCTTGACGGGCTGGAAGTCCTCGCTCGTCTTGACGTAGTTCTCGTAGGCGTCCTCCTGGGCGAACGTGGCATGGCTGGACAGGAACATGACGCCGCCGACAACCAAGGCTGCGGCCATACGACTGTACTTCATCAGAAAGTCTCCTTTTCGCGGGTTTGCCTGCCAAGGTCCTGACTGACGTTCCTTTGGTGGGAACCCGTGGATGAAAGGGCATTATGCCACGCCTGGCAGCGGCAAGAAAGGTACCGGCGCAAGATTCGGCCGATCGAAGATCTCACTTGCCCGTTTTCGCGTGGGTTGACCGGCGGTGGATTAAGGGGTAAGCAGTCCGTCCGCGGGCAGGGTGCGCAGATACCGGCCAAGTACCATAGACTGCCCGCGGACGGCGCCTCTGAAGGACATTCCGCCGCACGGGCACCAGCCTTTCGCGCAGAGAAAGATTTACCGGTCGGGTCCGATCCCCGATTCCCGGTCCCCAGCCCCCAGCGGTTCTACCGGAACGGACTGACAAACGTCCCTTCAGGCCGACTGATCGTTCCGCCCCCCTTGGTGTTTCGCAATTCTTCCAGTCGACTGAGCAGCTCCTCATGCTGCAGGATCTGCTGCTGCAGGAACTGCTCGACCTGTTGGCTGTTGTACTGCGAGAACCCCGGCCGAGCGACCGTATACGCCCCTGGCGTCGGTGCCGGATCGATGACGCTGAGTCCGCCGCCGAAGAGGGCGTTGGAGGCGAATTCATCGTTCGTCAGGCCGAAACGGTCCTGCATCGGGATCGTCCGGTCGAAGCTCGTCTGCTCCACCCACCGCCGCATCGCCTCGGTTACGTACTGGCCCCGCATGATATTCTGCTGCTGGCGGGTGATATTGTTGAGGATCTGGACCAGCCCTGTCGCCGCCAGCGAGGCCTCATACCGTCCCGTGCCGCGTTCGACGTAAAGTCGGAATCCCCAGGTGCCGCGTTTGGTCAGTGTTGCCACCGTGCTGTTGACGACAAAACTGCTCCGTAGTCCACCTTCGCTCACCCCGCCGCGGACGGCCCCGTAGTTGACGCTGACATGGCTGACCTTCTCCGTCTTGGTCTTGTACAACACCGCCAGGTTCGCCAGGGTCATCCGTTCGACCATCAGCACCGTATACGGCTCGCCGGTCCCGAATTGCAGGGTCACATGGCTGCCCAGCCCGGTTCGGACCAAGGTGCCGGCCGGGTATCGATCGTTCAGTCGTACGGGCTGCCACGCCGCTGCATCCGTCACCGCTGTTCCAACCGGCGCGGTGCTGCGCCCGGCCCTTTACCGCGATCACCGTCGCCTCGACCATGGCCGTGCCCGCCGGCAGCGTCGCGTCAACCGGGTGGCTGGCTGTTTGCGCCGGCTGAGTCGGCGGGGTCTCCGCGCCCATGGCCGCAGCTGCAGACAGCAGGCACATTGCCAGCGTCGCCAGTCCCGTATGCCTTGTATGTCTGATTGCTGATTTCATGACATAATCCTAAGCCCAGTGTGCCGCCCGAGCATCGCCCGACTGTCGTTGCCTTCGGAGAAGGCATAGCTGCGATCAGCCAGGCTGACTGGCCGGGGTCCGACTTCCTTCGGGGGGCGGCAGCGCCGGCTGTGCGCCCTTTCGCGCCACTCGTCGATCCAGGTCAGCAGGCTGAGGAACTCGCCGCCGGTGATCACCGCATACGGCGGACTGTCGCCCCAGCCGATGCCCTCATATACGACCTCACGATATGCGTATCGCCGATCACCCAGATGCAAGGCTCGGCCGAACAGATTCAGATTGATCCCGCCGGGCACCTTCGCCACCTGCACCGCCATGTATGCCGCTGTCGCCTTGTCGATCGCCTGGTCCGGTCGCAGCTTCCATTCGGGCCGGCTGATCCCTTTCTCGAATACCTCTCGTTGCAGTGTCTCGAAGTCCGCTCCCGGGTCCTTGTCCGTGGCGGCAATCAGCATCGCCCGGTAGGCCTCGTCTGTAGAAACCAGCGCCTGGTCCGCCAGCCAGGAAAAGTAGCTGTCCCGGTCGAGCGTGGCCGGGTTGATTCGGGGTCTCGGCTTTGTCACCGCACAGCCCGTCAACAGCAGAAGCATCGTGATCGCCGCAATGTGTTTCATTTCGTCCGTCTCAACAGACTTTGCATCTTTTTATCATAGAAGATGAAGTCTTGCGTATTCCGACCGGAATCCGTATCAAAACCTCACACTGGCAGACAAGCTGCCAGTGGCACCCGCACGCAGAACCTCCGGGCCGCTACTAGAAACTATACGTCATGCCCAGCAGGAAAAACGTCCTCGTGTTCTCCCGGCTGAACGCATCGCCCGGAAAGAACGCACCATACCGAGCCGTGGCTGCCAGTTCCTGGGTGATCTGCCAGTTTACGTAATAGTCCATCTCCCAGCCGAGATAACCCGCTCGCTCATCGGCCGAGATATCGCTGATCGCCCCGGTCTTCTTGTTCTTGGCGTAGACGAACCAGTCGGTGCCGGCCCGGACGCGACGGAGCCATCCACGATTGCCAAAGGGCGATGCGGCTGCCCCCATCCGCCAGACGTGAATGTTGCTCAGCAACGGTGCAAATGCCAGGCCCGTGTTGCGGAAGCCGAATCCTGCGAATGACGAATCCACGCCGCGGGTATTGCCGCCCACCGCGTCGATCGGACTGCCGTACCGGTCGCCGTCGCCGCTGGCGAACATGTATTCGACCGCCACCTCCGGTTGATACTTGCCCGGCATCAGGTAGGCCAGCAATGCATCGAAGCCCATCGCGTTGATCGGATCGCGGCCGTACATGACGCCGTTGCCGTACGATCGGCCGCCCTCGTAGACCACTTCCGTCGAGTAACGCAGGTACGGCAGCAGCTGGCCCATCGAGCCTACGGCCGCATAGACCGAGTCATACCCGTACCCCTGCCGGCCGTTAAAGAACGACTGCGGGTTGTCGTCCTGATTCCAGAAGATATACGCGAACGGCGTGTGGCTTCGGCCGCGATACCGGATCTCCGTGCCCAGCATGCAGCGATCCATGTAGCCGCTGTGATACCGGCTGGGGCTGATGAAGTCGGCCATGCCGTGGATCGTCTTGCCGATGAGCCCGACGAACTCCAGCCGGTCCTTCTGCGCCGCCAGCACGACCGCATCCAGCGGCAGCGAGAGCGCATAGCCCGTGCCGAACTCGAAATACTGCCGGCCCACCTTCACCTGCAGGCCGAACGGCAGATTCGTGTGGGCATAGGTCTTGGCGGCCTGACCCAGGTCGAACTGGTACCAGAGACGATCGGTGTCCGGCCCGTCGTAGTCGCTGTCGTCGCCGTCGTAGCTGGCGCCGTGGCTCCAGTCGAGGTAGATATTCTTCATACGGGCGTAGAACTGGTGGGTCCCGTAGTCGCCGGTGCCGGCCACCCACGCCCGGTTGTCCAGGCGCTGCTCGGTGCGGTAGCGGATGCCGTCGTTGAAGTGCAGCAGGTAGTAACTCTGCCAGTCGCCCGCGTCGAACTGCCAGCTCTGCGACTGCGGCAAGACTTCGGTAAGCTCCTGTCGGATCTCATCTTCCACGGATCGCTGCTGCTGAATATAGGCCTGGGACAGGGCGGGCCCGGCGGTCTGTGCAACAGCGGAACCGGCCAGGGTCGACAGGGCCACCAATACGCCGCCGGCAAGCAGCATCGCCCTGGAGGAACGGATTTCGTACTTAGCAAGACAGGATATCTTCACTGCTGCTGCCCTTGTACTTGCGCCAGAAATCGCCAGATGGGCATATGATCGGGGCAGGCAGGCGGTTTTTCAAGGGCGCGGCCGGGCCGGCGGGTTGTCGACGGGCAAGAACGTGTTATCGTGTCGGTAGCAGGGCTGGGCCGGTCACTCTCATTCATGGAAACGGGTTTGTACGGATCATGGACAAAACGCTTACTCTTGCAGCGGTCGGCGACATCTGCCTCGCCAGGTTTATTCGTGACAACATCAAGCAGCACGGGGCTGACTGGCCGTTCGATCCGTGCCGGGACCTGCTGCGGGCCGACGTGACCTTCGGCAACCTCGAATGCGTCGCCTACGAGCCCGGCAAGCCCGAGCCGGAGCACCGCCAGCAGATGATCGTCGACTGGAACGAAGGCAGCGGGCTGGCGCATGCGGGTTTCTCGGTGCTGAACCTGGCTAACAACCATATCCTCGATTTCGGGGCGGAGCCGGCCCTGCAGACGGTCGGGTTCTGCGACAACTACGAGATGGCCCATATCGGCATGGGGGCGGACCAGGCGGCGGCCCGTCAGCCGGTGCTGCTGGAGCGCAACGGCATCAAGGTCGGGTTTCTTGGTTACGTCGAGGACGTGCCCGGCCTGAAGCGACAGGTCACGCCGGGGCCGGCCTATATCAGCGAACCTAATATTCTGGAAGATATCGACGAACTGAAAGACGCCGGGGCCGACGTGGTTGTCGTCAGCTTGCATGCCGATGTCGAGTTCGTCGACTGGCCCGCGCCGCATCGCGTCGCGATGAGCCGCCGGCTGGTCGATGCCGGGGCGGATGTGGTCCTGGAGCATCACCCGCATGTTACACAGGGCATCGAGGAGTACGGCGGCGGGCTGATCGCTTACAGCCTGGGTAATTTCGTGTTCCCGCTTCGGCCGGACTCGTACGTGGGCAAGGGCAGTCCGTGGACGGACAAGTCGTTCGTGCTGCGGGTGCAGCTGTCCAAGGACGGCTACCAGTCGCACGAGATCGCGCCGGTGCGGATCGATGAGACTGGTCGGCCTGTGCCGGTGCCGCCGGCTGACGCGGCAGCGTTTCTGGAGCGTCATCGCAAGATCAGCGAGACGCTGGCCGACCCCGACGAGCTGGCGAAGGCGTGGCTGGAGACGGCCCGGCGGTATCTGCGGATCAACATTCAGTGGCTGCTGGAGGCGCACGCCAAGCAGGGCATGGACCACACGGCCGACGAGTTCATGCAGCGGCTGCTGTATGACGAAAACCTGCCGTGGCTTGGCCAGGTGATCGAGGACCTGATCAGCCGGCTGCCGCCTCGGGGGTGGGATAATCCGTAGCGGCAGGGATTGGGGACTGGGGACTAGGGACTAGTAACGGCAACGGCAGTGGCTAGTGGTTAGTGGCTAGAGGCTGGTAACAGCCACGCCAACCCCAACGACCACCAAGACACTCGGGACTCGGCACTCCGTCCTCAGCACTCAGCACTCGGCACCCAGCACTCAGCACTGTTTCTGTCCTCCACCTGCCACCAGTTCCTGGAGGCACCGAAGTGGAGCTCTGCGCCGTAGCACTATGCGGGGGTTGTGCCGCTGTGTTAGAATTGCCGTACATACGCTGGCGGGGGCTTGTAAGAGGCGAGGGGTTTTGTGATGACCTGGGAACCGACGCGTCGGGACTTGTTGAGATTCGCTGGCCTCGGTGCGGCAGCGCTTGCCCTGCCCGATTGGGCGACGGCGACACAGGTGCCGCCCGGTCCATGGAACTTCCTGTTCGTCCTTACGGATCAACAGACCATCACAGCACTCAGCATTGCGGGCAACAGGTTCGTCAACACGCCGAACATGGATCGGCTGGCCACTCGCGGCCTGCGGTTTGAGAAGTCCTGCTGCACTTATCCATTGTGCAGCCCCTCGCGGGCGAGCCTGTTCACATCGCGCATGCCGCACGAGGTGGGCGTTCAGTCGAACGAAGCGGCGGTGCTGCCCGAGGACATTCCGAGCATGGGCACGTTGTTCCAGCACGGTGGATACCAGACCGCCTACGCCGGCAAGTGGCACCTGCCGGTCGTCTTTCCCGGGTACGCCGAAAACCGTAAGCATGGCTCCATCCTAGGGTTCGACGTGTTGCCGCTGGCCGGCGCACCAGCCAGGTATCCCCACGGTCCCAGCAAGGGGCTGGAGATCGACGTTGTCGCCACCGACGCGGCGGTCAAGTTCCTGCGCGGGCCGCACGACAGGCCCTTCCTGCTGGTCCATTCGATCCTCAACCCGCATGATATCTGTGCCTATCCGAAGAACCTCGATGTGTTTGCCAAAATGGATCCAGGGCCGCTGCCGCCGCTGCTGAGCAACTTCGACGCCGTCGCCAACGAACCGACCGCCCTGCAGAGGTCCCGCGTCAAGCCCAGGCCGGGCTTTGAGTCGCCGGAGCAGTGGCGGCGGTATCTCGCCCATTACTACCGTCTGGTAGAGGCGGCCGACAGCCATGTCGGGCGGATCCTGGCGGCGTTGGAGCAATCGGGCCAGGCCGATCGGACCATCATCGTCTTCACCTCCGATCACGGCGAGATGATCGGCGCCCACCACCAGATCGCCAAGAGCAAACTCTACGAAGAGTCGGTGGCTGTGCCGCTGATCGTTTGCGTGCCGGGAGTGACGGATAAGCCGGCGGTGGATGCAACCCATCTGGTCAGCGGGCTGGACATCCTGCCGACGCTCTGCGACTACGCGGCCATCAAGCCCCCGGCGTCGCTTCTGGGTCGCAGTCTGCGTCCGTTGGTCGAAGGCAAGGAGGTCAAGTGGCGGAACTACGTGGTCTCGGAGGTCGGGAATGCGGCTAGAATGGTCCGGACCGCACGTCACAAATACGTCGTCTACGCGTCCGGGGAGAACCGCGAACAATTCTTCGACCTGCAGGCCGACCCGCGCGAGACGAAGAATCTCGTTACTAATGCGTCCGCGGCCGGCATTCTCACCGAGCATCGTCGCCTGCTGAAGGAATGGGCAGACAAGACGAAGGACCCATTCGGAGCCCATCTGCCAACCACGCGGCCGGCGAAGGCGGCCGGCAGGGACTGAGCGATCTCGCCTCCACTGGCCGCCGTTTTTGTGACCCTCAGTACTATCTGCGTCCTCTGCGCCTCAGGGGCGGATTGGCCCTCAAGGCAGAAGAGCGTCCGGGATGAGTAGGAAGGTGAGGACTGAGTGCTGAGGACTGAGTCCTGAGTTTTGTCACGCCGTGGCATTCTGCCTGGCAAATTTCATTTCCGCCTTGTGCGTCCGCAGCTGCTCGGCGATCTCTTGGCCGGCTTTGCACCAGTGGCGTGAGGTAGTCGCTGCAATTGCCTGGGTGGCGCCGTTGTAGATGCCGATCGCGTTATGTAGGGCTGGCGGATGCCGCGGCGCGTCTTTGCGTGCGAGACGGGGGTGCGTCCGCTCGTCGCAGCTTCTGCGGTTGGGCCGGGGGTTGGCCTGCCGGTGGGTTGCGAGGGTGAAAAAAGTGCGGGGGCGAATTTCCTGATGCTCGGGTGCGGTGGCCGGTGGTAGCTCGGGAGAGAGAAACGTGAGATGACCCCGATTCCTCCCGCCTGCCGCCTCGGGGGTGGGATAATCCGTAACGGCAGGGGCTAGGGGTTAGGGGCTAGAGGCTGGCAACGGCACTCAAAATTCAGCACTCGGCACTCGAGACTTAGCACTGGCCTCTGTCGGTTGAAGCCCCTGGTGTCAGTCGGGGTTGTTGCTGTCGTGCTACTGAAGCCGAAATGCATAAGGTGTCCCCGGGATACACTCAGCCGGTCCTTCAGGTGCAGGCCAGTGGGTCCTTCGGACGTGCCACGCCAACCATTCGGTCAGTTGTCGCTCCACTCGAACCGCAGCTGCAGGTTGTGGAAGTAGTCATATTTGCCCGTCTCCCGTTGGAACCGGCCTGCCACGATGCCAGGGGCAACGCCTACGCTGTTGGCGAAGGCCTTAACCTCGGCTTCGCTCTTGAGGCGGGGGATCTCGGTGGCCCGCTCCGGCGGAATCAGGGTGTCCTGGGCGAACTTGTTGGCCTGGTCCTCATCGCGGCCCGTCTGGCCGTCACCGTGGATATAAACCTTCTTCTTGCCGCCGTGCAGGATGTGGCCCGCCTCATGGAAGAAGGAGAACCAGAAGTGATCGTTCCGCTTATACCGCAGGCTCAGCTGGATCAGGGCCTTCTGCGGCGTCAGCCATCGTGACACGCCGCAGACTGGAGCCCCCTTGATCTCCCGGACGAAGACCACGGCTACGCCGGCTTCTGCACACAGGCACTGCATCTTTGGCACGAACTTCTTCGGCGACAGAGTTGTCATCTTGCGGATGTCCTGCAGGACCACCTTGAATTTCTTCTGGTCGTACGGCTGACACTGGATCTTCTGGGCCTCCAATTCTCCAAGACGCAGCCAGGCGGCAGTCGCTTCCGGCTTGGACTCAAAGATCTTCGACCGGCGGAAGGCAGCCTGAGGGCATTGCCACAAATTGTTCCACGACTGCACAGTAGCGGTGCCGAAGAAGGATAGCACCTCCCGTAGCAGGGACGGCTTGTCCGGCTGGTCCTGGATGGCCCCGCGTCTGATCAGATCACTGGTCGGGATCTTCTTGAGCCATTCGATGTCCGCGACCAGCTGCTGGCATTCCTCGATCCGGGCCAACTGCTCGCGGTAGTTCATCTCCAGGTTGTTCCATATGCGGGCGGGGACGCCGGTAGCGTGCTCCATCTTCAGGGCCGTCTCCTGCGTCAAGGGGGCTTTGCCCTGGATGATCCAGTTGATCGTCTTGGGCGTCAATTCCGTGCGTACGGCCAGCTCCCGCTGGTCCATACCCAGTGCATCAATTGTCTCCCGCAGTGTCTCTCCTGGTGCTACGGCGTAGTCGGGTTCGTAGCAGTAACGAGAGCAATTCTCTGTCGGCACGTTCGACTCCTCCCAGCCTAGTGGTAATCCACAATTCCCCGCACGCATACCTTGGTGACCTTCGACCAGTCCAGCCCCCCATCGGCCTTGGTCGGTGGCGGGTCATCGAAGGGAACAAGGATCAGACGCTGAGGGTGGACGAGGTCAATAGCCAGTTGTCCCTTGCGGTTGCCGGTGAGTTCATGACAGCGCAGACTAGGGAATTTTCGCAGATCATCAAGGGTATCTGCCGCCTGCATCTGCGTCAGCCGCAACTGGAGCAGTCGAGCCGTCCGATCCCCCAGCCGCTTCCGCATCTCCTTGCCCGAAGAGCACAGCTTCTGCAGGCTCTTCGTCTCAAAGTATACCTCAAGCATCGGCTGTTGTCCAGAAATGATTTACCTATAAGGTAAACGTTTTGTCGCCAAGATGGCTTATCCGTCAGCCCACGTGCCTTAACCCGGATATTTCACGGGGTTTTTCAGTTGGGCAGTAGTGAAAAGGCCTTACTTCCTGTAATGTCGGGAGTTGTAAAAGACAACCGTCACTACAAGGAGGTAAGGCCACGTGACAGAGTGTAACCGATCCCCCATCCGCTTTTCCAGTCTGGGCAGACGCAAGGTCGTCGCTGATTTCGACGGCGGTACGATCACCAGCGACGGCGGTGTGCTCCTGCTGCGCCAGATCGAACGGCGGCTCCGCCTCATCGAGCGTATGGATGCAGCCATTCCCGATCCCCGCAACCAAAGTCTGATCACCCACAGCCAAGTCAGCATGCTTCGCCAACGCATCTTCGCCATCGCCTTGGGCCAGGAGGATCTCAATGATCATCAGACCCTGCGGGCGGATCCACTGGTGCAACTGGCTTGCGAGCGGAAGGTGGACCACGACCAGCCTTTGGCCTCGCCCCCGACGCTGTGTCGCCTGGAGAACCGCGCGATGCGTCAACCCCTGGCCGAGGCCAGCAAGGTGCTGCTCGAAGCCTTCGTCGAGTCGCAGAAGACCCCGCCGACCGAACTGATCCTGGACTTCGATGCCACTAACGATTCCGTCCACGGCCACCAGGTCGGCCGCTTCTTCCACGGCTACTACGACGAGTACTGCTTCCTGCCGCTGTATGTCTTCTGCGGCAGCCAACTGCTGGTGGCCTACCTGCGGTCGGCCGACCAGGATGGGGCAACGCACGCCTGGGCTATCCTCTCGCTGCTGGTCAAGCGGTTCCGCCAGGTCTGGCCCGGCGTGAAGATCCTCTTTCGCGGCGATAGTGGCTTTTGTCGCTGGAAGATGCTCCGCTGGTGCGACCGGCACGATGTGTCCTACCTGGTGGGTCTGGCCAAGAACTCGCGACTGGAAGCCTTGGCCCGCCCGCTGATGGTGCAGGCCCAGGCGCTGGCGGTCGACCCGAAGGACCGGCCCCGCGTCTTCGGCGAGTTCTCCTACGCCGCGGCCACCTGGGACAAGGCCCGCCGGATCCTCGCCAAGGCCGAGTACCTGCCGCCCCAGCGTCCGGACGACGAGGCGAAGGAGAACTTCCGCTTCCTGGTGACGAATTGGCCGGGGGACGCCCAACTCCTGTACGAGCAGACCTACTGCCAGCGCGGCGAGGTCGAGAACCGCATCAAGGAGCAGCAACTGGGTCTGTTCGCCGACCGCACCAGTTGCCACGACTTTGAGGCCAACCAACTGCGGGTGCTGCTGTCGGCGGCCGCCTACGTGCTGATCGAGCATCTGCGTCGGACGGAACTGGCCGGCACGGAACTGGAGAAGGCCCAAGTCCGCACGCTGCGGCTGAAGTTGCTCAAGATCGGCGGACGGGTTCTGGTGTCGGCCAGGCGGATCGTGCTGCACCTGGCCAGTTCGTTTCCGCTGCAGGATCTGTTTCGCCGACTGGCCGCCCGCCTCTTGGCCCCGGCCAGCGTGACCTGACTTCCTCGCAACCCCGTGCCGCCGCCCCTGATCGGCCATGGGGGAAAGGGGGTGGTTTGCGCCCGGGGGGCCGTTACCCATCCAATCCAAGCCTGAGTGCTCGAATCTGTCGCCTCGCCGCTCTCACTGGCTCTGTCTGGTATCACCGTGAAATATCCGGGTTAAGTACAGGCCCTTATCGGTATATTCCACGGCAATGTCAAGCATGGGGCATATCGAAGAGGACGCACCACCAAGAAACTGACCACCGGCCACTAACCACTACCCACTGCCATTATCAGTGCTGAGTACTGAGGACTGAGTGCTGAGTCTCGTCACGCCCTGGCGTTCTGGCTGGCCAGCTTGACTGCCGCTTTCCGCGCCCTCAGCTGGTCCGCGATCTCTTTGCCGGCTTGTTCCACCAGCTGGGTTATGTAGTCGTTGTAGTTGCTTGGGTGGACGCCATTGTAGATGCCGGATTGTCTTGTGTAGAGCTGGCTCATGCCGTGGCGCGTCGTTACGCGGGAGACTTGGGCGTGTGCAATGGCAGGGGCTTGTGCGGCGGGTTGCCATTCACGCTGGGTTCGGCTGGACATCATCATCAAGGGCGATGCGGCCAGGCGGCGGGGGAAGTAGCCGAAGGTTCGGGTCATGGCGGCGGCGTTGGCGTAGAGGGCGCGGAGGACCTCCTTGGTCGACGCGGCGGAGGGCTCCTCGATCCGCAGGGCCAGCGGAATCGTGATGGCTTGCAGGGCTGCTCCCAGGATGAACAGCACGTGGTAACTGGGCAGGTGGAACGGGCCGATCTGCACGTAGCCCATGCCGAGCCACTGGCCCAGTAGGCCGGCGATCAGCGGGCCGATGATCCCGCCCAGGCCGCTGATGATCGACGCCAGGGCGGGGTAACTGCTGACCCGGCCCTGGCCCGAGAATTCGAACAAGGCGTTGCACAGGGCCATGTCGATGCCGGCCCAGACGAACCCGCCGTAGATCGGAATCAGCAAACCGAGGAACTTCGTGCCGGGCAGCACCAGGCACCATGCCAGCGGCCGGGTGGCTACCGCGATGCTGGCGACGACCAGGATCGGCTTGTTGCCCCAGCGGTCCCGCGCCCGGCCCCACCATTTGACCGCCATGTACCAGCCGATGCAGGGCATCACGACCAGCACGGCGTTGACCCAGCTGTTGTTCATCAGGACGATCTCGCGGAGGTCGCGCTGGAAGAACGTGCCGAAGATGCCGGCGTTGGCGAAGTTCAGCAGGAACCAGTAGGCCATCAGGCTGGCGGAAGGAGCGGTCCTTGAGCGGCTCGCTGATCAACCGGCGCCAGGTCAGCCGGACCTTGGCGACCTGCCTCGGGATCTCGGGGATGAGCATGAACGTCAAAACGTTGACCGTGCCCAGCAGGGCGGCCACGGCCAGCACGATCGAGATGCCGCCCTGGATGCCCAGGCGCGTGCCGGTGCTGTAGTCGATGAACCAGCCGGCGACCAGCGCGGCGGTCATCTGGGTGATCAGGCCGACCCGCCGGCGGAAGGCCCAGTACCGGCCGCGTATGCGGGTGGGGATCAGGTCGCCCATCCAGCCGTTCCAGGTCGGGCCGGAGAAGCCGCCCAGTATCCACGAGCTGAACAGGACGGTAATGAAGGCGGTCAGCCGGACGGTGTGCCAGGTGCTGGGTATGACGAACGGGACCGCCGCGATCAGCAGGAACAGCAGGCGATGGCTTGCGCAGGTGGTGATGTAGAGCCACTTTCGCCGGCCGGTCCTTTCGATCAGCCGGGAGACGGGCAGTTGGGGGACGAGTCCCAGGAACGGGGCGGCCCCGAGCAGGCCGAAGAAGAACTGGGGCGGCGCCGAGGGATTTTGCCAGTTCCGGCAGGGCCGTGCCGCCGATGGCACCGAAGAAGGTCGCGCCGAAGGCCCAGGCGATCGTCGCCAGGCGGAGGGCCCGCCTGAGTTCCTGGCCGCGAACTGCCTTCGCCTCTCGAAAGCAGCTATCCCATGCAACGACAGACATTTACCGCATCTCCCCCGCAGGGGCGTTCGTTCGCCTGAACGCAAAAAAGCCCGGACTCGGGTCCGGGCCGCACGTTCAACTTCCGTATCGAACATTCCCTAAGGTTTATTGTTCCTTGCGTGGGGGATTCGTCAATACCTGTCGGGCTATGGAGATGATGCAAATCTGTGAGTCGGGGGGGCCGGAGGCCGTCGGCATTTATGTCGTCTGTTGTCCGATTAAGATGTGCAGTTGCGCTGATGTTTCCGGGGATGAGCGAGCGGGGAATAAAAGGGCCGCGACCGGTGTCCGGCTGCGGCCCTGATTACGTTTTTCTGCACCAGCGGCGCTGAGGGTGCCGTTGATGCATGGGCTTCAAACTAGGCATGCCGACGACGGAGGACCGCCAGGCCGCCGAGGGCCAGCAGGCAGAGCGTGGCCGGCTCGGGCGTCTGCGCGATCGACACGTTGTCCAGCAGGATGTTGCTGGTGCTGTTGTACTGGCCATCGATGTACATGTCGTAGCGGGTTTGGCCGCCGACGATGTAATTGGCGACGTAGGGAGCGGTCACGCCCAGGACCTGCTGGGTGTTGCCGTCGACGGTGACAGCCAGGTCGGCGGTCTGCGTGACGGGATGGATCGTCACTGTGGCGGTCGCCCACGTCTCTTTCGGGACGAGGATGGACTGGTAGTCGCCCGTGCCGCCGGTGTGCAGATTCGGCTTGGTGGGATCCCAGAGGGACCATGCGACGTTGCCGGCGGCGAGGCCATCCATGGTGGCCTGGTCGGTACCGACAAACCAATAGCCGTAATTGCCGAACGTGACGTTGCCACTGCCGACGAGGGACATGACGAGGGACTGGCTATCGGCGCCGCTAAAGTAGGCGGACTGGGTGAAGCTGAATGTCATTGGCATCATTTACCGAGACCACAACGCTGGCGCCCGTGCCGTGTATGGTGCCGCCGGTGCAGTCGCCGTAGCCCTGCATGACCTGGTTGGCGGCGTTCGTCGGATCGGCCATGACATTGGGGTCAGACAGCCAGGTGTCGCCCGAACCTGCCGGGTTGCTGTTGTAGGCGCTGGAATCCCACTGGACGCTAGCGGCGGCGGGCTGTCCCCAGAGAGGCCCGGCGCTATAGCCGGCGTCGAAGTCGGCGCTGAAGACAGTGGCAGCACCTGCCTGCGCTACGAGGAGGAATCCGACGGCGACAACCACAAGAACTGAGAGCAAAGAGCCACGCATGTTACGTTTCTCCCTCACAACAATGTGTTCGCGTCAGCCAGACTGCTGAGAAACAGGCCCCAGCTTACGGAACAACCATCAAACCCCGTGGGCAGAGACAATGAAAAGATGGACAGTTTCCGGGGCCTGCCCGATAACGCCGCCGGACCCTTGTCTGAGTCTGCGGACATGGTAACGCGTTCTGCAGACACAACTACAGCCGCCCTACCCGCCGCAACTTACCGCGTACATGCAATTGGCGTACCAGTCACGGGCGACGGCTGTTCCGGTGAGATCGTGGAGCAATTGTATCATTGGTTACAATGGCGACTTAAAGGCGGGGAGAATCTCGCACGACGCCCGAGGCGGGTCGGTGGCCGAATAACCGGGATGCTGATTGCGGGCAACATTGGCCGTCCGATGTTGATTTGCGGCAACATCCGACGGCAGGCCGGGTGATTGTAAGTCCAGGCCATTGCGACATTTCGGATTCGGGCTGGCCTGTGTCATGGGGGTGGCGCCGCTTTGCGGGGGCTGGGGCATGCAGTGCGGCCTGCAAGAGGCCGGCCCGGACGCCTTCTCCGGCGGAGCCTAGAACCGTGCGTCCGGCTTGGCCTTGATATCGACCTGTACGGCCAGTTCCTGGGCGACGGCCTGGAGGGGTTTCTTGAGCTCGGCCTGGTCGATGAACGGGGGCAACTCTACCTCGATTGTCATGACGTACAGGGGTTCGGCACGCTGGATGACGTGCGTGCGGAGGTTCGTGATGTTGACGTTGCGCTCGGCGAGCAGGGCGGTCAGGCGGGCGACGATGCCCGGTTTATCGGAGCCGTAGACCAGTACGAGGTGGCGCGGGGATTCGGCCTGGGGTTCGGCCTCTTCCGGGCGGAGGTCTGCCACCTGGACGGTCAGCTGGGTCTGGTGCTGGACCTGGGCCATGCGCTCGGCGAGCTGCTGGCTGGTGAAGCCTTCGGGCAGGCGGAGCATCAGCATGATGGCAAAGTCGCCGCCCAGCCGGGCCATCGTCGAGTCTTCGACGTTACAGCCGGCCTGGAACAATACCGACGAGACGGAGGCGACGATGCCGGGTTTGTCTTTGCCGATAGCAGAAAGCATCGCGTAGTTGGCCATAGGGCGCTCCTCAATCGTGAGTATTCTATATGTCTGCAACATGCTGCCCGCAGGGGGCGTGTCAAATCATACAACAGTTCAAGGATGCCCTCGCTTACGCTTCGGGCTCGTTCGTTCTCACCGACTCGATACCTGGGCCGGCAGCACTTTGACTGTCGTCCAGGCCTGCAAGTCGCGGTGGTCCCGTGTCTGTACCTGTACGCCGATCACGTGATCGCCGACGGTTGTGAGGATCCGCTGGCCGGTCTGGCCGGTGCAGATCGGCTCGCCGTTGTCCGTCCAGGTGCACCTGGCTCCGACGAGATCGTCGGGTATGCCCTGCACGTCGAAGGAGACGTGCAGCGGCGCCAGACCGATCCGCGTGCTTGGGACAACGCGGATGGTGTTGGCCAAGGCGGACCGCGCGAGCGGAGAGCCGGTCGAAAAGCTCGTCTGGCGCCTTGCGGCCGAACGAGTTAGCTGGTTGGGGTGTGGGCCTGCCCCCTGTCGACTGGTCATCATTTCGTCCGCGGTTGTACGCATCGTCAGCGGTGGCTCGGTCACGCGGGCACCACGGGCCAGGTCCACGTTGGTGCGCACCGAGACACCGGCCTGGGGCAGGTCAGAGATGCCGGCGAACTCGGCCGGGATGAGGCGCAGTTTCGCCAGGCTTTCCTGGGCGTAGACCGGCCGGACGGGTTGGATCGGGGGTTTGCTGACGCGGGCGAAGAAGGCGGCGGCTGTCTGGGGCGTGCGCTCGTGGCCGAGCCCGACGACGACCCGGCCGTCCACGAAGCGGAAGCCGTGCTCCTTGTACCAGCGAACCGCCTCGGTCGACTCCTTGCGGCAGATGGCGAAGTCGTTCTGGCCGAAGAAGATGCCGATCGGCATGTCCTGGTAGTAGCCGATATTGGCCGGGTCCAGGATCGACGCCGAGAAGTTTGATTGGCGCGGCGCCAGGCAGGTGAAGAGGTTCGGGTGGCGGTTGACCATGTAATGGGCGACGTAGCCGCCGCTGGACCAGGAGGTCGCCAGGACACGGGTGCTGTCGGCTTGGGTGGTGCGGAAAACCTGCTCCATGATGTTGAGGATCGCCCGTTCGTCCTCCTTGACATAAGGGTGAATGCGGCGAAGCGGGAACTCCATGAACAGGTCCGCCGTCTTGAGTTCCGGGCAGACGACGATCAGGCCGTAGTTATCGGCCTCCCATTGCCATTCGCGGGCCTGGGAGCTGGCGCGGTCGAACGGTTTCATGCCGTGGAAAGAGACGACGACGGGCCAGCGGCGGTTGGGGTTATTGCGTATTCCCTGGGCGTAGTCTTCGGGCAGGTACAGGTAATAGCCGCGATGGGTCTGCGGGTCGCGCTTGAAGAATTCCTGGCCGTTTCCCGGCCGCTGGGGTACTGCGCATCCGGCCGCCAGGGCAGCCCCCGCCACTATCAATATCCGCACCAGTAACCGCGGCGTGAATCTGTGCATTCTATGGGTACTCGCTTAATGTCCGATTCCGGTCGCTGCGACATATTCGTTGGTCGCAAGGCAGCAGCGTATGGTAAGTAACCGCGCCGGCTATACAAACCCCTGCACACTCATGCTGAATCACAACCCCCAGCCGCGCCGGCGAAACGGGTATTGTAAGGGCATTCCGATAATTCCGCACGACGGAGGGCGACACATTTGTATATCAGCAAACACCGGTGTCTTTCTATAGGATCACGCATTCGTACTGCGACAGGTCGTGTTTTGTTTGGTTTGGAGAGGGCGCTAGTGGCTGGAGCGTGGTTCATTCGCTATGGGCCGGCTCGATTTGTACAGCTGAAAATGACCCGGTAAGATCAGCCCAGGCATTCGAGAAAGGGATTGGCGACCCATGTCAGACAATTTCGTTCATCTTCATACACATAGTCATTACAGCCTGCTGGACGGGGCGACGCGTCTGGATGATCTGGTCAAGACGTGTAAGGAACTGGGTATGCCGGCGGTTGCGCTGACGGACCATGGCAACATGTTCGGCGTGATCGAGTTCTACCAGACGGCTGTCAAGGAGGGCATCAAGCCGGTTATCGGACTTGAGGCCTATATCGCGCCGGGGGCCAGGACGGAGCGGACGGCGAAGGGGGCCGGCGAGACGGCGTATCACATCCTGCTGCTGGCGAAGGACGAGCAGGGGTATCAGAATCTGCTGAAGCTGACGAGCATCGCGTACCTTGAAGGGTTTTACTACAAGCCGCGGATCGACAAGGAGGTGCTGGCGCAGTTTAACGAGGGGATCATTTGCTGCACGGCGTGCCTGGCGGGGGAGGTGCCGCAACTGCTGCTGCGCGGTGATGAGGCCGGGGCGATCAAGGCGGTTGAGGACCTGGCGGGGATCTTCGGGTCTGAGCGGCTGTTTGTCGAGTTGCAGGACCATGGCCTGATCGAGCAGAAGCAGACGAACCCGGTGCTGGCGGAGATCGCCCGCAAGAAGGGGCTCGGCCTGGTCGCGACCAATGACATTCACTACCTGCGCCATGAAGACGCCGAGGCGCAGGATATCCTGCTGTGTATCTCGACGGGCAAGCAGTTCGACGATCCGCAGCGGATGAAGTTCGGCTCGGACCAGTTCTACCTGAAGACCGCGCAGGAGATGCGCGACCTGCTCGGCGAGTATCCCGAGGCGATCGAGAACACGCTGCGTATCGCGGAGATGTGCAACTGCGAGCTGAAGTTCGAGCGGCAGACGCCCGTCTTTGCCTGTCCGGACAAGAAGAAGGACACAGACTATCTGCGCGAACTGGTCTATGAGGGGGCCAAGGCCCGGTACAGCGAGATCACTGACGAGATCCGCGAGAGGATCGACTATGAGTTGCACGTTATCCAGAGCAAGGGGTTCTCGTCGTACTTCCTGATCGTGCACGACCTGATGAACTGGGCCCGGCAGAACGACATTCCCTGCGGGGCGAGGGGGTCGGGCTGCTCGTCGGTCGTTGGCTACTGCCTGCGGATCGGCGAGGCGGACCCGCTGCGCTACGGGCTGTACTTTGAACGGTTCATGGATCCCGACCGTGACGAGATGCCCGATATCGACGTTGACATGTGCCAGGAGGGGCGGCAGGCGGTCATCGAATATGTCCGCAGGAAGTACGGTCACGTCGCGCAGATCATCACGTTCGGGACGCTCAAGGCCCGGGCGGCGATTCGCGATATCTGCCGCGTGCTCGGCGTGCCGCTGCTGGATGCCGACCGGATCGCCAAGCTCGTACCCGACGTGCTGAAGATGACGGTCGATAAGGCGCTGGAGCAGGAGCCGGACCTTAAGGCCGAGTATGACTCCAACCCCCAGGTCAAGCGGGTACTCGACGTTGCCAGAAAACTGGAGGGACTCTCTCGGCACGCTTCGGTGCATGCGGCTGGGGTGGTGATCGCCGACCGGCCGCTCGACGATTTCCTGCCGCTGTACAAGCCGAGCGACTCGGATCATGTGATGACGCAGTTTCAGGGGCCGGACGTTGAAAAGGTCGGCCTGCTGAAGATGGACTTTCTCGGGCTGCGGACGCTGACCGTGCTGGAGCGGGCGCGGCAGTGGGCTCGAGCGGCTGCACGGGGTCGACATCGATCTGGAGGCGCTCGATCTGGCGGACCAGAAGGTCTATCCGATCTTCGCCAAGGGTCTGACCAAGGGCGTGTTCCAGTTCGAATCGGGCGGCATGAAGGATGTGCTGTCGAAGATGAAGCCGAACCGCATAGAGGATTTGATTGCGGCGAACGCGCTCTATCGTCCCGGGCCGATGGTCAACATCGATGCCTACTGCGCCCGCAAGCACGGCGAGCAGTGGACGACACCGCACGAGATCATGACCAAGGTTCTGGAAGAGACCTATGGGATCATGGTCTACCAGGAGCAGGTCTCCAAACTCGTGCACCTGCTGGGTGGGGTCGAGTTGAAGCGTGCGTTCCGTCTGGCCAAGGCGATCAGCAAGAAAAAGACCGCGATGATCGAGGCGGAGAAGGAACCGTTCATCTCCGGGGCGATGAAGCACGGTCTGCAGCCGCAAGACGGCCGAGGAGATCTTCGACGAGATTCTGCGGTTCGGCGGCTATGCGTTTAACAAATCGCACTCGGCGCGGTATGCGGTGGTGGCGTTCCAGACGGCGTACATGAAGGCGTACTATCCGGCCGAGTTCATGGCGGCGCTGCTGACGTTTGAGTCCGGCCAGCTTGCCAAGGTCGGTGAATACGTCGAGGAATGCCGGCGGATGGGGATTCCGGTGAACCCGCCGGATATCAACGTTTCCGCCAGCGACTTTACGCCCGTGCCGGAAAAGGGCGGCAAGGGGCACATCGTCTTCGGGCTGTCCGCCATCAAGGGCGTCGGTGACAAGGCGGTGCAGGAGATCATCCGGGCGCGGGAGGAGGAAGGGCCGTTTACCAGTATCTTTGATTTCTGTGAACGGGTGAACCTGGCCAGCGTCAACCGGGCGGTGATCGAAGCGCTGATCAAGGCGGGGGCGTTTGATAAGACTGGGGCGATGCGACGGGCATTGGTTGAGGTTCTCGACAAGGCGATGGAGATCGGCCAGGCGAACCAGCGTGACCGGAACAGCGGCCAGCCTGTCGCTGCTGGACGGGTTTGATTCCGGCGAGCCGACGAAGCGTGTCGAGCCGGCCATTCCCAGCAGCGAGTGGTCCGAGAGTGAGATGCTCAAGAACGAGAAGGACGTGCTGGGCATTTATGTCACGAAGCATCCGCTGACCCAGTGCGGCGACGAAATGCGGCAGTACACGACGGTTTGCACCGACGAACTCGGCGACTATCAGGACGGGGCGGAGGTCGTCCTTGGCGGCATCATCACCGGCATGCGTACGGTTATTACAAAACAGGGAAAGAACGCCGGCAGCAAGATGGGCATCCTGAAGATCGAGGACCTGGAGGGCAGCGTCGAGGCGATCGTCTTTCCGGACCAGCTGCGCGACCATGCCAACGACCTGACGCAGGACAGTATCGTGTTCCTGAAGGGCAAGGTTGACCGGCGGCGGGAAGAACCCAGCCTGCGGGTGTATGAGGTCGTGCCGTTCAAGGACCGGTTCGCAAAACTTGCTCCAGATCTGTGGCTGCGGCTCAACTGTGTGGCGATGACCGATGAGACGCTCGATCGGATTCATCGCACTTTGCAGGATAACCTTGGCGATAAGCCGATCTACATGGAGATTCTTACTACGGACGGCCTGATCGGCACGGTGCGTTCGGGGCAGCGCTGCGGCGTGCGGCTGAGCGATTCTCTGGTCGAGCAACTAAAGCAGCTCGTGGGGCCGGATTCGGTGAAGACCTCGTCTTTGCGCCGCAGGGCCCGGAGGAACGGTCATGGCAATGGCAGAAACGGCAATGGCTATGGCGGGGCCAACGGGAGCAACGGGGCCGGGAACGGTGGACAGTATGGCGCTCGGGCGGCGGCGGTTATGGAGGCGGACGAGGAAGACGACCAGGATTAGTCACGGAACGTCGAGCGAGGTACTAATGGGGGAGCCTTGTCAGATAAGAGCACCACGCTCGGCTGTTCTGTCCCGCAGGGACAATTGATAGTAGCCCAGCACTTCAGTGCTGGGGATAGAAACATAGCATAGAAAAGCTTTTCCTGTCTTCTTGTCGGTCTCTGTGAGTCCCGTCAGGGACGACTGAACCGGGAGATACAGCATGGCGCACTCCTACGTGTCAAACAACTATCATTGCGTGTGGAGTACGGCCGAACGATATCCATTTATCTGTCCTGAACTCCGTGATCGGCTTTGGCCATACTTGGGTGGGATCGCACGAGAGAATCAGATCACTGCATGTTGCGTTGGTGGCATGCGGGATCATGTACACATTTTGCTTTCGATTCCTTCTACGATGGCTATTGCCAAGGCGGTGCAGTTGATCAAGGGAGGGTCGAGCAAATGGGTCCGCGAACATGGCCGTGAGTGGGGAGAGGTGATGTGGGAGAAGTTCGCGTGGCAGGAAGGTTACGCCGCCTTCAGCACAAGCGTATCATCTGTCGGTGATGTCGTGGCCTACATCCAGAATCAGGAGGAGCATCACCGGGTCCGGACGTTTGAGGAGGAGTATCTTGCGCTCCTGAAGAAGAACGGTATCGGATATGAGCGCGAGTATGTCTTCGGATGATTCAGTCATCCCTGGCGGGACTCAAAGACAACAACAGGGAAAAGATTGATGATTCTGTTTTCCCCAGCACTGAAGTGCTGGGCTACTATCAGCCGTCCCTACGGGACGAACGACTGATTTCACCACAAATGCAGATAACAAGCTCGCATGACGTTTTCCGGACGAAATCCGAAAATCAGTGCGAAAGGGTCCTGCGAGGGTCTCTTCAGTTCGCCTGGCTCGAGGCCATTCGTGTTACGCCTTCCACGGCGGGGTATCGGGCAGGCTCTTCTGGAAGGTGGCGATCCTGGCGTCCTGATAGCTGCCCGCGTACCGGCCGCAGACGAACCGCTCGAAGCCGTCCGCCATCAGTTCCTGCCAGGAGGCCTCCTCCGCACCCGGTACCGTCGGGAAGAAGAGCACGCCGTTTTTGCGGGCGGCTTCGAGGTCGCCGGGGGCGTCGCCGATCATCAGTACCTTATCCGTCGTATATCGGCCGGCCATGGCGACGCGGAGTCTGTTCGGCCTTGCTTCCGAGCTCCTGGCCGCCCAGGAGTGAGACGTGCTCAGCCAGGCCGTGTTCATTCCATTCCTTGTAGCACGAGACGTGCGGCATCTGGGAGACGACGATCACGTCGGCGCGCTTGGCCATCATGTCCAGGGCTGCCTTGACCGAGGGGAAGGGTTTGACGCCGTGGGCGAGCTTGGCCACCGAGGCGTTGACGGCGTTGCTCCAGTCCATGACCCGGCGCAGTTCGTCGCTGCCGGTCTCGCCGATGGCGGCGGCCAGGCCGGCATTGCTCATGGGGCGTTTGGACTGGCAGAAGGCCCGTAGATCGTCCATCGGCGGGACCGTTACGCCGGCGGCCTCGGTTTCGGGCCGATCACGCACCATGTCGAGGACCATCAGCAGGGCAGGGAAGCGGTTGAGGCCTCGCCACTTCGAATAGAGGTTCACGAACTGCTCTGTCTGTTCGACGATCGGCTGAACGGCTTCGAGGTCGGCGAATCGGATGATTTCCGGTGTAAAGCAATTGAGGTGTTTGAACGTCATCGCGTCCATTGCGCAGCCGTCGGAATCGACCGCTACGAGGAAATCGTGCTTCTTGTCGAATGCTGCCGCCGAGGTCGGTACGGTACTGGCCATCTGTGGGTATCTCCTGTCCGGGATGGCTGGAGGGATGGTCGATTTTCGGGCAAATCCTCCAGGTCCTTGTCTGGCGGAGTATACCCATTCGCCGCAGGATTGCTACAATGCGGGGCCTTGGAGTGCTGGTGCAACCGTACGGAGATTCTGTGGACCCATTCGGCCCTGTTTGATGGGAGACGCCCCATGGCGGCGGACAAGCAATCGTTCATTGACAATATCCTCGGGCAGATGTCGCTGGAGCAGAAGGTCGGCCAGTGCATCACGTTTGAATTCTGCGGCACACGCGTCGATTCGCATGCCTATGACAAGATCATCCGCCACCAGGTGGGAGGCCTGCGGATTACGCCGCACATCTACACGGAAGAGCCATATGGCACGCGGCTGGTGGCCGGGGCGGACCTGCAGCGCCTGTCGCCATACGCCGCCCCTGAGCAGTATGCCGCGATCATCAACAAGCTGCAGGAGATCGCCCTTTCGCGAACGCCAGCCATCCCGCTGCACATCAGCAGCGACCAGGAAGGCGACTTCAGTCAGGATTACGCCCGCGGTGGCGTGCATCTGTTTCCAAGCCCGATGGGCCTGGCGGCGACGAACGATCCGATGCTGGTCTATCGCGCGTACCGCGTTGTCGCCCGGCAGCAGCGGGCCGTTGGTATCCGTCAGCTGCACACGCCCTGCCTGGACGTCAATGTCGATCCGCGCAACCCGGAGATCTGTACGCGGAGTTTCAGCGACGATGCCGAGCGGTGCATCGAGTTCGGCCTGGCGCAGTTCCGGGCGTTCCGGGACGAAGGGCTGATCGCGACGGGTAAGCACTTCCCCGGCCGGGGCGATTCCGCTGTCGACGTGCACCATTCCGTTGATGTTAACCGGGCCAATCGGCAGCGACTGTGGGATCTGGAACTGGCGCCGTATCGCGCGCTGATCGAGGCGGGCATCCCGTGCATCATGATCGGGCACAGCGTCTACCCGGCGCTGGATCCGTCCGAGCTGCCGGCGTCGGTCAGTCGGCGGATCATCACCGACCTGCTCCGCGGCGAGATGGGCTTCAAGGGTGTTATCACGACGGACGCGATGGGCATGAAGGGCGTGGCTGCGGCATTCAAGAGCTATGGCGATGCCTGTGCGGGAGCGC
This sequence comes from uncultured Planctomycetota bacterium, assembly GCA_963787325.1. GTDB lineage: Bacteria > Planctomycetota > Phycisphaerae > UBA1845 > JANYLN01 > CAWBCK01. The sequence continues at coordinate 331,065 of CAWBCK010000005.1, read as the reverse complement.
TGGCGGCTGGCAACGACCTGATTCTCGCCAAGTGCGATTCGTCCAAGCGCGATGAGACGATCAACTGCTGTCTGGCGGCGGTCAAGGACGGCCGGGTACCTGAGGCGGAACTCGACGAGCACGTCCGGCGGGTGCTGGGCATGAAGTACGATTACGGTCTGTTTGCCGATCCGTTCGTCGTCCCGGGCAAGGCGACCGATCCGATTGATGATCCGACATCGCTGGCGACGCTGCGCGAGGTGGCCAGGCGGGCGACGGTCGTTGTTCGCGACCGGGCGAACCTGCTGCCGCTCAGTCCACGGACGCCGGTGCTGGTCACCGAGCAGCGTTACCCGATCTACCAGAACAAGGCGGACGATTACTGGTATCACTCGAACATGCTGCAGGAGTTTGTCCGCACGCATGCCGAGACCGTCTACGACAAGGAAACCGATCTCGAAGTCACACCGGAGCAGACCAAGGCTGTCCTGGAGATGGCCGAGAAGGTCGACGTGGTCATCGCGATGACCTTCTTCTTCCGCGGCAACCCGACCAACGGCGAGCTGATCCGCGAGCTGATCAAGCGCGGCAAGAAGGTGATCCAGGTGGCGGCTGCGCCGTACGACAACGTGTGCGTCAACGAGGCGCCGACGTTGCTGGTGACGTTCTCGGCCATGCCGCGATCGCTGGAGGCAGCGGCGAATGTCATCTACGGCAAGGCCCAGGCCGGCGGGACTTGGCCGCTTAAGGATTACAATTTGCCGAAATAAGCGGCGATGCTGAGTGCTGAGTTGAAAGCAACGGCGGCACGGTTCATGGTCCGTTCGCAAGGGGCCAGACGATGACTTCGCGTGAAAGAGTACGGTCCGTTCTGAATCACGAGGTTCCTGACCGGGTGCCGATCGACCTTGGCTCGAACCGCATGAGCGGCATTCAGTGCTGGGCCTACAAGCGGCTGCGCGAGGCGCTGGGGTTGCCGGATGTCCGGCCGCGCGTCTTCGACCTTATGCAGATGCTGGCGGAGGTCGATGACGACGTGATCGAGGCCATCGGGGCTGACGTGCTGCCGCTGTATGTCGACGGCATGATGCCGTTCGAACTGGCGCCGCAGCGGTGGAAGCCGCTGACACTGTTCGATGGAACGGGAGTCCTCGTGCCCGGCGATCTGCAGATCTACGAGGATGATAACGGCGACTGGCTGATTCGCGATGGTCAGAAGGCCGACGGCGCGATTCGCGGCCGAATGCCCAAGGGCGGGTCGTACTTCGACTACGAAGGCGATAACAACGTTCCTGACGAGATCGTCTATCCGGACCTCGATACGTGGACGGCCCCCTGGCAGATTCCCGTGGTGACCGACGCGATCCTGGACAACATGGAACGTCGGGCCAGGCATCTTTACGAGACGACGGACAAGGCCCTCTTCCTGAATTACTTCCGCGGCGGGATGGTCCAGGCGTTCAACGTGCCGACGTGGCTGGTCTCGCTGGTGGATAACCCGACGTGGACGGCGGAGTATCATCGGCGGCAGGCGGAATGGCACTCGCAGAACCTGGCCAGGCTGCTGGACCGGCTCGCCCCGTATGTCGAGGTCGTCGGCGTCAGCGGCAGCGACTGGGGTACGCAAAAGGGCGAGATGTTCTCGCCGGCTGTCTTTGCCGAGCTCTACGCGCCGTACGTGTCCAAGATCAACCAGGTCGCGCACGACTACGGTAAGCCGACCTGGTTCCATTGCTGCGGTTCGATCCGGCGCCTGCTGCCGGAGTTCGTCAAGATGGGCGTCGATTGCCTCAACCCCGTTCAGACCACGGCTGCGAATATGGATGCCCAGGAGCTCAAGAACGAATTCGGCAATAAGTTCGTCTTCTGGGGCGGCGGCATCGATACGCAGAAGACCCTGCCGTTCGGCACCGTCGAGGAAGTGAAACGTCAGACGGCTGAGCGGGTGCGCATCTTCGGTGCCGGCGGTGGTTTTGTCTTCAACCCCGTGCACAACATCCAGAAGGATTGCCCCGGCGAGAATATCCTGGCGATGTTCCGGACGGTGCTGGAGGCTGGGCGGTACTGAGCCAACCTACGGTTGCCTGCAAAGTCCGCGCCCTTGCAGCAGCAGAGCCACGGTCATCCAAGTGTTTTCTTATCCTGCGCGGTTGTCATGACGGCTGACAGTACTCTATCTCCCGTTCCGGCTGGCTGTCGCAGCGGTACTCGGGGCGGGCCTGTTCGGCTCAGACAACTTCTACTATCTGCTTCGCCACGGGCATCTGGCCTCTGGGCACTGCTCTTTCTTCTTCCTGCCATTTCTGGCTGCTTCCATGCTTCGTGTTCGCTTGGTACCTGTGGTTGCCGATGGTGCATCTCGCTCTTTTCTGTGGGCGAGCATGGGGCGTCCACGGGTGGCTGGGGCTTTCACCTGGAGACACGACAGGGCTGAACTCGTACCTGGAACAACAGTCCCGGAACTCAATACGTCAAAGATGGCAGTCTTCGCTCAGCTGTTCTTCCTGCTGGCCGCCCGCTGGCGGCATAGTCTGCTGGCCTCTATCCTGCGGCCTATGCACAGAACCCAGCGTCCCCGACTCCATGGGGCTTGGCGGGTGCGATCTCTGCGATGGCTGTTCTGTCCTTCACATCGTCTGATCGTATCGTTTCGGGGGAGCCCATATCCCGCCTCAGGATCATCGAACGGGGATTGAACGATTCTGGACGCTGGGGACTCTGAGTCTGCTGGGTTGGATTCTCCCTGCCGTGCCGATCCCGATCTCCGTGTACGCGTGGCTGACCCGCCGGTACATCATACCTGAGGCTCTGAACGAGCCTCGCTGTTCGCACTGCGGCTACCTGCTCATTGGTCTCAGCCAATCTCGTTGCCCCAAGCTGCAAGCCCGACGGGGCGGTTTCGATCTACTTCTCTCGCGCGCTGCCGATCTTCCTGCTTTCCGATGCTGTGATGCAAGACTATCACAGGCAGTGCAGGAGGTCCGCAAGATGGGGCTGGATCCGCCAAACCCCACAACACCCTGCAAGTAGAGGGCTGAGCCCATCACCACGCACAATGGCATTCCTGACTGGCGGGCGAATCCGCTCAGTCCCAGCCGGTGCTGCTGCTGAAGCAGCTGTCAAACCAATATCCCGCTGTCGTCCGTGTCTTCTGCCTCCGTGGTCATCTCACCGTGCTCGGCCTACTGCTGACCACCGCCTCTCGGCTCGCTGCGGGCACGGCCCGCACGGCGGCCGGCGGCGCGGCCGGCAGGCGGTAGAGGATGACCAGTACAGGCACCGCGAAGAAGGTCGTGTAGACGCTGATCATCTGGGATATCGTGAACAGATACGGCCCGATGTGCTGGTCCATCGGATTATCGCCGCGGATCATCTCTTCCAGGAACCGGCCCACCCCGTAGAAGATGAAGACCAGCCCGAAGACCATGCCCTGCTGTTTTCGTCGCATGAAGATCGCGTGCAGCAAGAGGGCGATCAGCAATGCGTCGATGATCGCATAGACCTGGGTCGGCTGCACGGGCAGCGAACGATAGTTGTGAGCCATCGCGGCGATTTCGCTTGGCGTCTCACCGTACTTGTCGTAGGCATAGTAGACGTCGTAGTACTTTCGCCGATTGTCGCTCAGTTTCTGCCGGGCCTCTTTCACCTGCGCGACGAGGCTGTCGATTACAGCCGGCGCAGCTTGTCCTTTTGGGCCTTGACCAGGGCCTCTTGCGCCTTCGTCCAGCTTCTCCTGCGGTCCGTTGATGACCTGCGGACTGAGGTTGATATGGTCGCGGTCCAGCGGCGTGGCTACCGGGTAGCCGGGGTAGGAGTACAGCAGTGTTCGGCGGGACGTCCACGAGGCCGCGATGCCAGTGCTCGTTGAAGGGAGGGCTGCCAAACGGGAAGGTCACCGCCCAGGGTACCGTCTTGCTGGGTGCGGCCCAGCAGCAGCCGTTCAGGAAACAGCCCATCCGCCCGAATGCCAGGCCCAGCATCAGCGACGGCGCGAGGATATCCAGGTAGAGCCGGATCGAATGCTTGGCGTAGATCAGGTAAATCAGTGCCCCGGCCACCGCCAGCAGGAAGCCGCCGTAGAACACCAGCCCGCCCTTGGTGATGTCGATGACAGCCATCAGCGGGCTCGGCTGGTTGGCGAAGTCCTGCTGCCAGAACTGGATGACGTATAGCAGCCGAGCACCGGCGATGCCGCAGATCAGCGAGATGAAGCCGAGGTTCAGGATGACGTCGGGGTCGGCCTTGACCTTCTGGGCGGTACATAGCCCACCAGGTTGCGGCGAAGAAACCAAGCATCATCATCATCCCATAGGATTTGATGCTGATTCCCCACGGCAGATTTAGCATAATCGGATGCATTTACGACTCTCCAATACCCAGCGTTTCTCGCGTCCCTGGCCAGATAGTTTGGCTGTTCTGCTGCCGGCGTTTCCTGGCTTCGCCCCTCGGTCCTGTCTTACTGCATACTTACCCGACAGGCCTGATGTTCAACCCGCGATGCGATGGTGTTGCGCTCGCCCATAAGGGCGATCTTTACCGTATGTTCTTGCACATCATCAGGTTGCATGTAAGCAAAGGCCATGATGATCACTTTGTCGCCGGCCTGTACCAGCCGCGGGCTGCACCGTTGGTACTGACTGTGCCGCTGCCGGCTGGTCCATAGATTACATAGGTTTCGTGTCGGCTGCCATTGTTGCAGTCGGCTACCAGCACGCATTCGAACTCGCCGATGCCGGCGGCCCGGGCGATCTGTTCGTCGATCGTGATGCTGCCTTCGTAATCCGGATCGACCGAGGTGACGGTTGCCCGGTGAATCTTACCCTTCAATACTTTGAGGAACATAGGCTTACGACTCTTCCGTTGCAGTTGCGATCTTCCGGCTGCCTGCCGCTGTCAGCCTCTCGTCCCCCGCGTGTCCTCCGCATCCACTACGATATTGTCGATCAGCCGGGTCGGGCCGATCCGGATCGCCCCGGCCAGCAGGACCGTGCCCGCCACTTCCGCCCGGCGCTTGAGGGTCTCGGCGTCGAAGGCGTCCAGATAGTCAATGGCAGACAAGCCGGTGTCCCGGACGACACGCCGCATAATAGCAGCAATCTGGCTCGACGTCCTTACCCCACTGCGAATTGCCTCGCAACCCACCCGCAGCCCCCGCGACAGGCACAGGGCCTGCCGGCGTTGCTCGGCATTCAGGTAAGCGTTTCGGCTGGACATCGCCAGTCCATCCGGTTCTCGTATGATCGGGCAGACCGCGATCTCAACCGGAAGATTCAAGTCCCTGACCAGCCGCTTGAGGACCACCACCTGCTGGGCGTCCTTCTGGCCGAAATACGCGACGCCGGGCTGTACAATGTTGAACAGCTTTGTGACGATGAGGCATACGCCGTCGAAGTGCCCCGGCCGGACCGCCCCGCACAGGCCGTCCGCCAGTTTATTCATATGAATAGATGTGAGGGATCCGTCGCCGTACATCTCTTTATCGGACGGTGCGAAGACGAGGTCGACCTGTTCGTGGGCGCAGGTGTCGAGATCGGCCTGGAGTCGGCGAGGGTACTGGTTGAAATCCTCGCCGGGTCCGAATTGGGTCGGGTTGACGTAGATGCTGACGACGACGATATCACACTCGCTGCGGGCCCGGTGGATCAGGCTGGCGTGGCCGGCGTGCAGGGCTCCCATCGTCGGTACCAGGCCGATTCGCTTGCCTTTCGCCCGGTGCGATGCCAGGGCGTGTCGTATTTCGTCGATCGTATCTATGAGTACTGGTCTGGTGCCGGTCATGTCGGATCCTTCGTCCCCAGTTTCTCCAGCAGCTGTCGTACGGTCAGGCCCAAGGCCGGGTGCAGTACATCCCGTGCGATTGCGTCCAGCGGCTCCAGGACGAATCGCCGGCGGTGCATCCGCGGGTGCGGCACAACGAGGGCCGGCGTCGCGATGATCGCCTTTCCATAGAGCAGCAGATCCAGGTCGATCATGCGGTCCTGGTTGAGCTGGCGGTCTTTCTGCGAGGCGCGGCCCATTTCCTTCTCGATGCGCTGCAGGGTAGCCTGCAGGGCGAAGGGGTTCAGTTCGGTCCGCAACTCGGCCACGCTGTTGAGGTAATCCGGGGCCCCGGGGCGGCTTCCTTCGGCGGTGTAGCCGATGAGCGGCCCGACAGCCGCCACGCTGCAGCCATCGGCCGCTGCCAGCAGATCCAGCGCACGCTTGAGGTTATGCTCCCGGTCGCCCAGGTTGCTGCCAAGCGCGATATATGCCGAACGCATCGTAGTCTGCATGCTCATCCGTGCGGTCCCATCGACCTGTAAACGAACCATGCTATCGCCTGGAGGAACGGCAGACAAGGAGAAGCGGAGACACGGAGACAAGGAGAAAAAAAAAAAAAAGAGAGGAGAGGCACGACAGACAAGAGACAGGAGACGGAAAGAGAGCACCAACAGCAGACAAGACGGGGACGGGAAGGGGAGTGCTGTCGTTGGTGCCTCCTATACTGTATCCTGTAGCGTGTTGTCGCCCTTGGAGATCTTCCATGCTGGTAAGGCCGGCCCACAAACTCCTGTGTCTGGTAATACTGCCGGGACTGGTACTGGCTGGCAGCCTTTGCGGCTGTGGTCGTCATCAGGCCTCGACTTCTGGCAAGCCTGTACTGGCGGCGAGCGTTTTCCCGGTCGCTGAACTGGTTCATCGTGTGGCTGGGGACCGATGGCAGGTTGTCACCCTCCTGCCACCCGGCTACAGCCCGCATGGCTATACGATCCTGCCTGTGTCCGCTTTGGGTCTGCAGAAGGCCAAGGTGCTCTTTGCGGTTGGGCCGGGCCTGGACCGATGGGCGGTCCAGGCTGCCAAGGCCGCTACCGGTCACCGCAAGATCGTCCTGCTGGGCGAGGTGCTCCATCTGCCGGCAAAGGCGAATCGGCTTCCGCGGCTCAGGGCCAGGCAGCCGTCGACCAAGAGCATGCTGACGCGGACGCTGGCGCGAACGCGCCGAAAACGAACGGCATGGCGAGGACCCGCACATCTGGCTCGACCCGGTTCTTGCCGAGAAGATCGTCGACGTGATCGCATCCGTCCTGTCCGAGCAGGATCCGACCCACCGGGATTTCTACCAACATAAGGCGGCAGCGACGAAAAAGGATCTGGCTGTTCTCAATGACCAGTACCGCAGCCGTTGGCGAACTGCCGCACCCGCACCCTTGTCGTCTTTCATCCGGCCTACGGCTACCTGGCCCGGCGGTACGATCTGCACCAGGTGGCTCTGATGGGGCTGGGTGGGGTAACGCCCGCCCGGATGGAACAGGTTGCCCGCCTTATTCGCGACGAACACGTTCGTGCCGTTTACCGCGAGCCGCAGTACGAATCCCGATGGATCGAGGCGATCAGCCGGCAGACCGGCGACAAGGTCCTCGTCCTTGACCCGATGGGCCAGCCCAATCGGCCGGGGTACGACTCCTACTTCAATATGATGCGCAGCAACCTCGCTGCCCTGAAGGAGGGCCTTGGCTGTGGTTCCTGAATCCAACCCGCACAAGCACCACGCCCACGGCAAACCCTACGTGGGCCACGACCGCATCGGCGACGAGGCCATCTGCGTGCGGAACCTCACCTACGTTTACCCCGACGGCACGGCGGCCCTGCCGCAATGTGAACCTTCATGTTCAGGCCGGCAGCAGCCTGGCTGTGATCGGGCCCAACGGGGCTGGCAAGACGACGCTGCTGAAGATTCTGCTCGGCCTCCTGACTGGGTATCAGGGAAATGTAACGGTTCTCGGCATGACGCCGGAGGAGACTCGCCAGGCCGGCGGTCTTCTCGGCTGCGTGCCGCAAGCGCGCGACCGTCGACTGGAACTTTCCGATCCGCGTGCGCGACGCCATCCGGCTCGGCCTGACGGGCAAGACCCCGCTGCTGGGGACGCTACCGGCACAACGACCTTCAGTTCCGGGTCGAGCGCACGCTGCTGAACGTGCTGGAGATCTCGCATCTGGCCGACCGACCCATTGGTGCGTTGTCCGGCGGCCAGCAGCAACCGTGCTGATCGGCCGGGCGCTCGCGCGCCCCGGCCGTCATGTTCTGCTGCTCGACGAGCCGACTGTCGGAGTCGACGAGCCCACGCAGCAGATGTTTCACTTGCTCATTGACGCGTCTGCAGCAGGAGTTCGGCCTGACGCTGGTGATTGTCTCGCACGACCTTGCACCACCGTGCTCGCCAGTTGCCAGCGGGTCGCCTGTCTGAACCAGATGCTGCACTTCCACGATGTGCCCGAACACCTCGGCGCCGAAGTGCTGACCCGCGTCTTCAAGTGCGAACTGCAGGGGACTGGCCACGCCCCGGGCATCGCTGAGCCATACGGGCAGGACTATCTAGAACCTTGTAATATGTGGCCGACTAGAACATTGTTATATGGGGCCGACGCTCATGACTTTCGACCTCGATTCCGCCTACCCATACGCCTGGCTCGGCAGGCCAGCAGTGGGCGATCGCCTGCAGCCTGTTGAGCCCGTTCGTCGTATTCAAGCGGATGGCGTTTCATCGGCGAGGGCGTCGGCCATTCCGCGCTCGGCGGCATCGGCATCGCCTTCCTGGCCGGCATCTCGGTTCCCTCTTCCTGACCGCTCCCGGCTGGACCGACCTGATTCTGGCCCTGGTTTGCGTGGCGACCGCTTTGGGGGTCGGCCGGCTTTCCGTAGCGGGTCATATACAGACTGACGCCGCCATCGGTGTCGGCCTGGGGGGTCGTCGCCATGGCGATCGGCATCGCCGGCTTGGACATGTATTCATGGCTGCGGCCGGAGGCCTATCGTCCGGACGTCGACAGCATTCTTTTCGGCGAGCCGCTGGCGGTGGGGCAGGGGTCTGTGCCTGTGGGCGTGGATTGTGGCTGTCCTGACTGTGACCCTCGTAGTCGTCGGGTATCGTCATCTCGTATTTTACACTTTTGATGAAGAAGGCGCTGATGTTCGGTGCGCTCAGTGGATCCGTCGGGTGTTCCTGCTGGCCATGGCGTTGGCGATTGTCGCCGCAATCCGCGTCGTGGGCGTGGTGCTGGTCACAAGCCTGCTGGTTATCCCCGGCCTGATCGGTCGTGCCTTGTCGCGGCAGTTCACGGCTGCGGTTGTCTTGCTCAGCTGAGCAGTGGCGTGATCGGTATGGCGTTGGGCTTGCTGCTGTTCGCTCGGTTGGCGCATTTCACCAGCGGCCCGGTCGTCGTGCTGGTCTTGGCGCTGATGCTCGCAATGGCGATCCTCTATCGCAGGATAGTCGACAGCCTTCGCCAGAGGGCTTCCCAAGGATCGTTGGCTGCGAAGCAGCCGTCGGCTGTCGGCGGCAAATAGCGGGTTGTGCATCTCGTTTCACCCAAACCTCAGGATTATGTGACCTTCGCGGTGGCAAGTGTGCCACACAAGGTCAGATAAGTCGCGGGCGGACCTTCTGTTGCGGCCCGATAACGCCCCCGAGCGCAGAATCTGCCCCACCTTATCGGGCCATGTTATGGTTTTATGTAGCGAAAACCCATCTAGATTCAAGCGGCGAGAGGGACCGGCACGAAATAACTAAAGGCCGACAGACGGCGTGTCGATTTCTGCAGTGCGATGCAGGAGAAACGGAGTCTCGGCAGGACCGCACGGAAGCGTGTGGTCGCGTGTGGCTTGTCGATTGACGACAGCCGCGAACGTCGGGCCTGAGAGTGCCTAAACGGCTCGGCGGTTGGTTTGCGGGTAAGCGTGGCAAGGAAATTAGAATAGTGGTCGCCCGTGGCCGGGAGATAACCGGCCGCCTGGCGGGCAACCTGCGAGACGGCGAGATGACTCGCTGCAGATCAGTGCCCGATGCAGAGTGAGGAGGCGCAAGAGTATGAGTCGCATTAACACAAACGTGCCGGCATTGCTGGCGTCCCGGAACCTGGCCGCAAACCAGGCTTCCATGAACACGGCCCTTCAGCGGCTGTCGCACGGGCTTGCGCATCAACACCGGTAAGGATGATCCCGCCGGCCTGATCGCGTCGGAAAGCCTGCGCAGCGAGATGACGGCCACGACCGCCGCCATCGACAACGCCAATCGGGCCAACAACATGGTCTCGGTCGCGGAAGGATCGCTCCAGGAAACCAGCGACCTGCTCAACCCGGCTGCCGGGGACCTGGTTGACCCGGTCAAGCCAACCAGGCTGGCTTGAGCGATGAGGAAGTCAAGGCCAACCAGCTGCAGATCGATTCGATTCTCGATTCGGTCAACCGAATCGCCGACACCACCAGTTTCCAGGGCAAGAAGATCCTCAACGGGAACTTCGACTATACTCTGGACAGCGTAGTCGGCACCAACCTGGCGAATGTTGTGGTCAACTGGGCCAAACTGCCCGAGAGCAGCTAGCGAGATGTGGTCGTTGAGGTCAAGACCGCCGCTACCACCGGCAGCCTCAAGTGGGCGACTGCTGGTACGGGTGACGATCAGAACCTGACCATTCAGGTCGCCGGCAACTACGGCACCGAGATTGTTCAGTTTCGCCGGCAGCACCAAGATCAGCGCGATGGCCTACGCGATCAACCAGGTGAAGGGGAGCCCACGGGTGTCAGCACGACCGCTTAGTGCAACTGGCATTCTGAAGTTCAACAGCGTCGATTACGGTACCGACTCGTTCGTCAGTGTTTCCGTCGTGGACAAGGCCAGCGGCCTGACCTTCGACACCGAAGACAGCGGCGGCGAGCGTTCGGACGCACCAAGTCCGAGGGGTCGGATGCTGGTGTCACCATCAACGGCACCAAGGCCATTACCGATGGTCTCTCCGCGTCCGTCCGTACCAGCAGTCTCAGTGTCGACCTGTCGCTTACGTCTTCCTTCGGAGGCGGAGCTACGACAGGAACCACTAAGTTCTCTATCGTCGGCGGCGGGGCGACATTCTCACTGGCCCCAGAAGTGTCTCTGGCGGGCCACCGAAGCCTGGGTATCGCCTCGGTGACGACCTCGAAGCTCGGCGACGGTAATACCGGCTATCTGTCCTCACTGGGCAGCGGCCAGGACAACCGGGAAACTCACTCCAAGAAGTTTGCCACAGCCCAGCACATCATCAACACCGCGATTCAGCAGGTTTCCAGTATGCGTGGTCGGCTGGGGTCCTTCCAGAAGGAAACCCTCCAGAGCACCATCAACTCGCTGAAGGTGGCCTACGAGAACACCGCGGCGGCCGAAAGTGCCATCCGCGACGCCGACTTTGCCTCTGAGACCAGCAGCATGACCAGGGCTCAGATTCTGATCCAAGCACTCGACCAGCGTACTGCAGATGGCCAACCAGGCCTCACAAAGACGTCTTGAGCCTGCTGCGGTAACGATTTCTAAACCCGTGGGACGGGGCGGGTTGGGCCCCCAATAGGGGTTTCCAGCCCGTCCCGGGTCCCTCGAGTGCCGCCTGATCCGGCGGTCACGGACGGATCCGGCGAGTTTGCTAAAGAAACATCCTTGGATATGCCGAACAACAACGATGGAGTGTGAGATGTAAGTCGCATGACCGTGGCATTTGGCGGCCCTCACTCAGGCCGCACCTCTGGGAGCCTGGAACGGAGTTCCATGCTCAAGCCACTGACGTAACGCCGGTTCCGGATGGCGAGTAGTTGAGGAACCGGCATCCGACATGTCCCTTGTCTCGGGCGTTGGAGCGGTCCGAACGAGTTGGCAACATGTCGGCGGTTTCGAGGATATCCCTCGAACCATCGGTATGCACGGCTGCATACCGACCCGTCAACCAGGGCGGTCAGACGGGTTTGTCACGGAGGATGCCATGAGTCGCATTAATACGAACGTCGACCCCATCCAGGCGATGCACCGCTTGGGCTCCAACCAGCAGGACCTCTCCCTCAGGCTCGAACGGTTGAGCAGCGGCTTGCGAATCAACCGCGGGTCGGACGACCCCGCCGGTCTGATCGCCTCGGAATCCCTTCGCAGCGAGATCACCGGTATCAATCAGGCCATCGAAAACTCCACCCGGGCCGTCAACGTGATCGCCACCGCCGAAGGTTCGCTCAACGAGGTCTCCTCGTTGCTGCTTGACCTGCGAGGTCTGATCAACAAGAGTGCCAACGAGGAGCGTCTCTTCCCGGAAGAGATCAAGGCCAACCATCTAAGAGATCGACTCGATCCTGGCCAGCGTCGACCGGATCGCCAACACCACCCAGTTCAATGGGGTCAACCTTCATTAACGGTGGGTTGGACTATACCCTCTCCAGCACCAAAGCACAGCGATCTGTCCGACATTCGCGTTAACGGCGCAAACATCCCCGAAGGGTCCAAATAATGCCCGTTGTTGTCGAGGTCCAGACGTCCGCCACAGTTTGCCCAGATCAAGTGGGCCCATGCAGGGACTGGCCGCAGACAACAACGTCACCATTCAGGTCACCGGCAACAAGGGCAGCCAGATCTTCGACTTCGCCAGGCAGTACCCATGCCAGTGCGATGGCCTACAACATCAACTCCTTTAAGGACTTGACGGGTGTGTCGGCTACCACCCAGCAGGTACCGCGGCATCTGTACTTCAACAGCGAGACCTACGGCGACCCAGTCGTTCGTCTACGGTCGAGAAGATCTCCGAAGACGTGGCCGGCACCTTCGCAACCTCCACCAAGGATGAAGGACGCGACGCCTCGGTCCTGATCAACGGCCAGGCGGCGACGGTCGACGGTCTCCCAGCCAGCGTCCGCAGCAACGGCCTCGACGTTGAGATGACCCTTTCCAGTACCTTCAATACGCAGACGGCAACTCAACAAACCTTCGGCATCACCGGCGGTGGTGCCCTACTCCAGGCTAGGGCCCGATGTCAGAGCGACAGGTCAGTATCGGATGGGCATCCAGTCCATCGCCACCGGTAAGACTCGGCAACACGGAGGTCGGCCGGTTGTCCGGAGATCGGTACGGGTGGCAAGTGTTCCATCGTCGGCGGCAACTACGAACAGGCCCAGGCGATCGTCGACGTGGCCGTCCAGCAGGTGGCTACTCTTCGCGGTCGCCTCGGCGGCTTCCAGAAGAACCGACCTCGAAACCAACATCAGCAGCCAGCAGGTCGCACTGGAAAATGCAAAGTCCAGCGAGTCCGCCATCCGCGATGCTGACTACGCTACCGAGACCGCGGCCATGACCCGGGCCCAGATCCTCGTCCAGAGTACGACGCAGATCCTGGCCATCGCAAACCAGCAGCCCCAGAACGTCCTGACCCTTCTCGGCCGATAGGCCCCGCAGGAGCAGCCCGATCTGGAACCGCTGAAAGATTGAAATGAATATCCGGCCCGCCGCATTTTTGGTGCGGGCCGGATCTTTTGTGTTTGTCTGTTGCAGGCATTCGCTGAAATGCCTCCGTCGCGTCCGCGGCACGGTCTTTTCCCTCAACCGATAAGCTTCCTTGCATCAAGAGCACCGCCCCTGATGCCGATATTCAAATATAGGACAGAGATGTTTTGCGCCGTCTTTTCAGTGGCGGGTATTCCCACTGCCCAGGAGCAGCCATCGGGTTCGATAACTTCCGGCGTCGGGTTGATGTCCGGCCTGAATATCGATGACATCGTCACCAAGCTCATGGCGATCGAGAAGCAGCCCGTCACCAACTTGCAGAACCGGTTGCAGACCACGGACAGCCAACAGGCGGCCATCACCGGCCTGATGGCCCAGGTCCTGGGCCTCAAGACTGCCCTCGTTCCCCTTAAGAATAATTCGTTCTTCCGGGCCCACACCGTTAACAGCAGCAACACCAGCGTTCTGCAGGCTACCGCGAATTCCGCCGGCAGCGGTCGGCACCTACCAGTTTCGCGTCCAGCAGATCGCCACGGCCCAGCAGCTCGTCAGCAAGGGCGTATCCGACCCGAACCGCAGCAGTCTCGGTAGCAGCACCGTCGTGCTGGCTTCATCACAGGCGAAACTTACTCAGGCTACCAGCCTCGACTTCCTTAACAACCAGCATGGCGTAACCCGCGGTGTAATTCGCCCAGTTTTTGATGGCTCCGCTCACAGCACCGAGGTCGACCTGTCCAATGCAAAAACGGTTCAGGACGTTCTCGACGCCATCAACAAGACGGCTGGTATCCAGGTCAGCACGAGGTCCGCGGCGATAGGCTGGCCATCGTCGACCTTTCCGGCCAGAGTACCTCCGCGTTGAAAGTCGCTGATGTTACCGGCACGAACACCGCGGCCGGCCTTGGCATCGCCGGTTTCGAGCACTACCGGCGAGATCGTCGGCACCGATATCAATACCATCAGCGAGGACACCAGCCTGTCCTTGCTGAATGACGGCAACGGCGTCAGCGTCCACGGTAAGCTCAGCCGATATGCAGGACCTCACCGCGGCCGACGGTACTACGTTCTCGGTTTGCCTGGGCGACCGTGCCGATGCCTCCACCAACCTCAGTCTTCTAAACGAGGGCCTCGGCGTCCGGCTAGGAGTTGTTCAGGTCACGCATTCTAACGGCTCGACCGATTTGGTCGACCTGAGTACCGCCGAGACGCTGGGGGACGTGCAGAACATCTTCAAAGAGAAAGGCCTGTGTGTCGTCATTAAGGGCGACCATCTGCTTGTCACCGATAACGTCACTGGCAAGACCGCCCTGTCCATCAAGGACATCAGCGGCAATGCAGCCGCCGACCTCGGAATCGCCGGTACCGCCACCGTAATGGATCCGGCCAAAGCACAGACAATAACCGGCGAGGCCGTCTACGCCGTCCGCACGATCGGCGATGTCCTGCGAGCGATCAATTCCGCTTCTGGCAACAATGGTAAGATCACCGCCTCACTGGCGGCGGGCACCAAGACCATCGTTCTGACAGACAATACCACCGGCGAAGGTTCGCTCGGTGTAACCAGCCTCAACGGCTCGACTGCCATGGCCGATCTCGGCGTGACAGTTCGGCGGCCACTGACGGTACGATCACCGGCAGACGCCTCATTAGCGATCTTAACGGCACATTGCTTCGCTCGCTCAACGGCGGCCAGGGCATCACCGAACTGGGCCAGATAAGCATTACGGGACCGCGCCGGCAACCAGTCGACTTTCGACCTCTCGGGGCACCAGACGCTCGGCGACGTTCTGAAGGTCTTGCAGGCCCAGCCCGGCGGCGCCCAGATACAGGCCAAACTCAGCGACTCGGGCCTCGGCATCGTCCTGGAGGACATCAGCGGCGGTGATGGCACCCTCACGGTCGAGGACGTCACCGGTACTGCGGCGCAGGATCTGAAGATTGCCGGCCAGAGCGACACGAACGAACTTCGCGGCCAGGCCCTCTACCGCCAGTACATTAATGGCAACACCCTCTTAAGTGACATGAACAACGGCCAGGGCATCGCCTCCGGCAGTTTCCGTATCACCGACAGCATGGGCCGTGTCACTACCATCAATGTCACGAATCCGTCGAGCACCCGCCTTCAGGACCTGATCAGCGATATCAACGCAGATTACCAACCAGAAAGTTCAGGCCAGGATCAACGATACCGGCGACGGCATCGTCCTTGTCGATATAGCCGGTGGCGGCCAGCGGACTCAAGATCGAGGGATGTCGACTCGACAACCGCTGCCGACCTGCGAATCGCCGGTACCGCCCCCGAGGGTGGCGCCAACCAGGTAGACGGCCGTGCCAGTATCGAAATCGACCTCGACGCGACCGCCAGCCTCAACGATCTGGTTACAGAGATCAACAGCAAAGCCGGCAAACTCCTCCAGGCCAGCATCGTCAACGATGGTACGTCCATCACTCCATACCGCTTGATCCTGTCGTCTGCCAATACGGGTACACGCGGCGCCATGACGATCGACACCGGCGCGGCTGACCTGCAGTTCGGCACCCTCGTCCAGGCACAGGACGCCATTGTCTACTACGGCGACAATAGCGGCGTCGGCGGCGTGCCTATTGTTTCTTCGGACAACAGCCTCGATGGCGTTTCGTCCCCGGAATGACCCTCACCTTGTCGAGCGAGGGCAGTGTCAGCGTCACCGTTGCGACCAATACCGATCAGGTAGACCCGCAACTGTCCTCCCTTGTCGACAAATACAACGGTATCGTTACCAACCTGGCCGATCTTACCAAGTACGATTCAACGACCCAGACCTCCGGTCTCCTGCTTGGCGACTATACAGCCATCCAGGCTCCAGGATGTCCTGAGCCAGGTGCTAAGTACGCGGTCCGCGGGTGCTGCCGGCAGGAGCCTTTCGGAACTCGGCTTCTCCGTTGGCTCGGATGGTCAGATCTCCTTCGACCAGGACACGTTTGACAACGCTATCAGCAGCAATCCCGATGCGATGCCGCAGTCTGCTTACCGACCCAGACAACGGGTTGTGGAAGAAACTTGACAATCTGCTTGCCGGCATGACCGACTCGACGCACGGTGCCCTCACAATGGAGGCCCAGACTCTCCAGGACCGGCATGACCTCTTCAGCAAGCGAATCGATGATATGAATGCTCTGCTCGATATCAAGCAGCAGCAGTTGTACTCGCAGTTCCAGGCCATGGAGACGGCCTTGGCACAATTGCAGGGCCAACAGTCGGTCCTGACAACCCTCGCACTCGATGGCGTCGTCGATGAAGTCGTCATCGTCGTCGTCGTAGCGACAGGGTTGGATTGGCGGCGGCCGCTTAGGATTAGCGGACGTTCGCGGAAACAATGATCGAGGCCGGTTGGGCTGCTTTGATCGGCCTTCTCAGGCCCGTGCATCCATGGTGCAGATATGAACGAACCCACCTCCCAGACCAGTATCTTCGAAACGCCGTACTGACGGCCACGCCCGAGCAGTTGCAGGCTGATGCTCTACGACGGGGCAATCCGCTTTGCGACGCAGCTCACGATGCGTTGCAGGCCAAAGAGATCGAGCAGACGCACAATCTGCTTACCCGTGCCCAACGCATCATCGTGGAGATGCAGAACGGCCTGCGTCCCGAGATCGCCCCGGATGTCTGCAAGCAGATGGCCTCGCTCTCACCTCTTCGTCTATCGCCGCCTCATCGAAGCGAATGTCAACAAGGATATGACCGCCCTCGATGAATCCATCCAGATCCTTAACCACATGCGAGAGACCTGGATCCTGCTGATGGAAAGACTCCGGCAGGAGCGAAGTACCGCCAGTGCTCCCGGCCCCCAAACTCAGGGCGATCCCGATGCCGTGGCCGTCGGCGGCTTCGGCGCAGGAAGGATAACCCGACTCGTGTTGACGACATCGCCGCGGTCCTCGTATATTGTGCGGGTTATCCAGCGGTGCACGCACCGCGCTCGTGACACGGAGTGCCTCATGACCCGCATGCCTGCAGTCCTCTTGATCACAACCTTGGCTGTGACCGCCGTGACCGCCGCGGACACATTCGCCCCAGCAGGCGACCCGCCCGGCGGCCGCAAACCCAGAGCCAGCCCGTCCTTACGCCCGAACAGTGGATGGCCAAAGGCGATCAGGCGGCGGCCGGCGGAGATTATGCCGCGGCCGCCAATGCCTACGGCAAGGCGTTCGCCGCTAATGCCGGTAACCTGAACACCCGTGTCGGCGGCGGCTGACTCCTGCCTGCGAAGCCAGAACCTGATCCAGGCCCGCGAACTGTACGATACCTGCCTGAAACTGAACCCCAATGATTGGCGAGTCCATTTCGGCCTGGGTACTCTCTACCTCCAGCGAAATTACTTCCGCACTGGCGAGGCCCTACCTGGAGGCCGCCGTGCGACTCGCCCCGGCGGAGTCTCGCGGCAATCCGCTGATCAACCTTGCAATCGCCCTCAATGGCCTGCACCGATCCGCTGAAGCCATCGATAGCGCTCGCAGGGCCCTCGCCCTCGATCCCTCCGATCTTGTCGCGCACCGCACTCTCGTCGGTCTTTACGCCGAGGCGGATCGCTCAACGAGATGCCATCGCCGAGAACGGCACCACGCTCGACGTCATTCGCAAGAATCTGGCGGACAAGCCGGATGACCGACAGTCGGTCCAGCAGTTCGTCGACACGCTGAACCGCCAGGTCGAACTACTCCGCCGCAAGGTTATCGACAAGCCCGACGACGTGGCGACCCGGCTGCAACTCGCCGAGGTGCTTCAGCAGCAGAGCCTCGCCGGCCAGCCAGCTGACCTATCACAACGCCCTCGATCTGCTCTCGCCGCTTTTCTCGAGAAGAACTCTGACAACGTGCAACTGCTCTTAGCCGATCCGGGAGCCTGTCATACATGGTGGGCCGGCCGAGTCAGGCCGCCGACGACCTCAGCACGGGTCCTGGCCAAAGACCCGGAGAATAACCGAAGCCCGCCGACTGCTGGCCAAGATCCAGCCCGCCGCCACCCAGCCAGTCCGCTGACGCAGGTGGAGAGACTGCGTTCGAAGCCCCGCCGGGCGCAACACGAGCCCGACCGCCGCACCAAAGGTCCCCACCACGGCGACCACTATCCCATTCCGTGATACAATCCTTGAAACGGAATCCCCAGGAGATCGCCAGATGCCTGACAAAGTCATCTTGATTACCGGTGCGTCATCCGGCTTCGGCCAGATTGCCGCCGAGCGCCTGCCGCTCCTGCAGGCCACCGCGTTTTCGGCACCAGCCGGCAGCCCAAGCCCGACGATGCAAGACCCTTCACCATGGTTCCGCTGGATGTCCGCAGCGACGAATCGGTCCGCTCCTGCGTCGAGCAGGTCCTCGCCCAGGCCGGCAGAATCGACGTCCTTGTTAACAATGCCGGCTATGCCCTGTCCAGCCTCATCGAGGAGGCCACGCTTGACGAAGCCAGGGACCAGTTCGAGACGAACTTCTGGGGCGTCGTCCGCATGACCAAGGCTGTGCTGCCCGCTATGCACCACCACGCCAAAGGTCGGATTATCAACATCAGCTCCGTCGCCGGCCTCATCGGCGTTCCCGGCGAAGGCTTCTACTCAGCCACCAAGTTTGCGATCGAAGGTTACAGCCAGGCCCTCGCCCTGGAAGTCGGCGTCTTCAACATCCGTGTCTCGCTGATCGAGCCCGGCTATTTGAAGACCGGCTTCGGCGACGCTTGGAGCAAGGGCACCGACCTTATCGGCGACTATGACCCCATCCGCGAAAAGATCATGACCGCCTTTGAAGAAGGCGCCCGTTCCGGCGGTGATCCTGCCAAGGTTGCCGAATTGATCGAGAAGGTTATCGAATTGCGACACCCGGCCCTGCGCTACCGCGTCGGCAAGGACTCGCTGCTCGTGCCGATCGTGCAGACCGTCCTGCCGCAGAAGGCCTTCGCCTGGGGGGCCCGCAAGTATTTTCTTATTCCGAAAAGGGTTTGATGGCAGCCATGTGTTGTAGATGTGTTCCGCCTCCTGTAACGTGGTTGCCGGCCACGATCGACGCGAATACGAAGGAGTTGTAATGAGCACGCAGTCCCAGAATCGCCTGCCGCGATGCGCGGCTTCAACCTTCTTGATTTCTTTACCGTCGCCAGCAGCGGTGACGTTAGCGAGGATGACCTTCGCTGGATCGCCGACTGGGGTTTTGACTTCGTTCGGCTGCCGATGTGCTATACACTCTGGATCGAGGACGACGACCTGTTCAAGCCGCACGAACCGATGCTCGCCAAGATCGACCGCGCGATCGACCTTGCTCACAAGCACGGCATTCATGTCTGCCTCAACTTCCACCGGGCTCCTGGCTATTCCGTCAATCGCGAACGGGCCGAACCATTCAATCTCTGGAAGGACCAGGCTGCCCTCGACGCCTTCTGCTTTCACTGGCAACTTTTCGCCGAACGATACAAGGGCATCGATTCCGCCAAACTCAGTTTCAACCTTGTCAATGAGCCCCAGAACCCGTCTGCCCACATGAGTCGCCAGGATCATGAACGCGTCATGCGCACGGCTGTTGCCGCTGTTCGCCAGATCGATCCCGATCGACTCATCATTCTCGACGGCCTGATGTGGGGCAACGAGCCGCTGCCGGAGCTGGCGGACCTGGCTGCGCAGAATGTTGCTCAGAGTTGTCGTGCCTACCTGCCGATGGGCGTTACTCACTACCAGGCCAGCCGGGTTCCGGGCAGCGACAAATTCCCGCCGCCGGTCTGGCCCGGTGGTCTGAATTTTGGTATCCCCTGGAACCGCCAGATCCTTGAGGGCCATTACAAGAACTGGGCAAAATTGCTGGCCAAGGGCGTCGGGTTGCACTGCGGCGAAGGCGGGGCATTCAACCGCACACCGCATGATGTGGTGCTCGCCTGGCTGACCGACGTGCTGGAAGTGCTCAGCAGCCTGGGGATCGGCTATGCGTGATGGAACTTCCGCGGCAGTTTCGGCATCCTCGACAGCCAGCGCCAGGACGTCGCGTATGAAGACTGGCACGGCCACAATCTCGACCGCCAGTTGCTGGACCTGCTGCGACGGTTTTAGGAGCGCTGTCGACCTTACACTGGCAGCAAAGCCGCCAGTGGCCCCCTGCATGCCAGAGGCTCTGAAGTGGGTCTACCGGCCTGCGGGCTGCGATGCGGCGGTGGCCGTCCTCGCTGCCATGTCGTGTTCCCGTACATGCCACGCCGGCACGTCTGCCTTGGCAGAATCCGCCAGGCCGTCAGATAGATGTCGGCCGTGAACGTTGCCGCGGTTTCCAGAAGATCCGTTCCGAATGCTGTTGCCGGCGAATCCTTTTTCAGCGATCCGTACCGGCTGGGAAATACCTTCTCCAGTTCATAGGTCTTGTCAACGAGGTTGTGACTGTGCTGGAGATTGGCAAGGATCGCCGGCCACAGGTCCTCAAAGGGGTGAATCTTCAGTCCCGCAGCCAGCACTTTCAGCTGCACGTCGATCTTTTCAATCAGTGCATCGACCTTGGCATGTATCCCGCTGTGCGGCGATTTGCCGTCAGCCCCGGCCCGGCCGTCATAGTCGACCGTAGTGTGCAGCGGCTGGCAGGAATCTTCCGCATAGTGCGCCAAAAGGCCCGCGTAAACGAGACACTTGTGCTGGATACCGGCATCATCCGGCCATTTGCGATACTGCGCGAAGGCCACCGTCAGCCGCTGGGTCCATTCAGCGATTGCGTAGGGACAGGTACCGATCTTGTCGGGCTCGATACCTTCTTTGGCGGGAGCTCGATGAAGCGATACCGGCTGGCTGGCGGCGTCTTGCCCTTGAGCGGTTCAAGGTCGAAGTAGTGTTCGGGATACTCGCCGCTTCGCAGTTGCGGCAGCGATTTGAGTTTGAAGACGTCCGGGTCCATCGCACCACCGGCGATCTCCGGCCCGGCACCGCGGAAGAACGCTGGGGCGTCCGCGGGCAGTGCCGCCACGGCAGCCTCTGTTGCCTTGTAGTGCCCCAGGCCGTCAAAGGCCAAGGCCGGTCCGGCAAGGATTGCGACAACCGCCAGGGCCCCAGTGCTGATGAGTTTTGCAGGATTCATACATTTCCTCGCATCATGATATGCGGGCATTGTACCGAATCTGCCGGGAGAAAGGCAGGCCACTCATTCAGCCTGGCACTGAGGGGGCCGCGTAAGGGATGCGGGGGCGTGGCGGGGCAGCAATCGCCAGACCCCGTGCAGCGATCTGCACGGGGCCCGGGTTCTCGGTGTAGTCCTATGTGTACATGAACTGCGCCGTGGCCTGGCATGGTCGGTCGGCGGTCAGTCTCACCCAGTGAGCGCTGAAGCCTGCGGGGAATTCATGATGCGCATACCCGGCGGCGCCGACCGCGACCTTCGTGTATGGCTGCCAACGGCCCGTGCCCAGGAAGTCGACTTCGACCGTGAAAGTCACGGAAGTGTCCGCATCGTGTGACAGATGCAGGCACTTGTGGTCGTAGCCGGTCATCAGGTACGCGTCGGACGGCTGGCCGGCCTCGATGGGCGTCTCCCACCACGGGCCGCCCCATCCGGACGCCTTGCCGAACTGCCACAGGTCGTCGGTCTTGCCGAACCACAGGTCGCTCTGCGGCTCGCCGCAGAGGATGTTGTGCGGGCCCCAGGCGCTGGCATTGTCCGAGCCCATCACGAGCATGCCCCGCCACGAGCAGAAATCGCCGAGCACCCACAGGTGCGTGCTGATCGGCCGAACGCCGAAGACCGCGTTGTCGAACGGCCAGGGGCACAGCTCGAAGAACGTGCCGTGACAGTCCATCAGCAGACGTTCGTGCTCGGTCTGGCGGATCCGCGGCCATTCCGTCGACCAGCCGTGATCGAAGCAGTGGCTTGCCTTGGGCAGGCGATACCGAGTCCATTGTCCCGTGCGGACGCTGAAGAATTTGAGAATGGCCGAGGCCTTGTCCCAGCCGGTGGCGAACATCGTCTTGCATGCGGTGCCCAGACCGGTGACCTCGTAGAAGGCGGTCTTTTCGAGAATGGTCCAGTTCCGGCCGTCCCACTCGGCGAGGCATCCGCCGCAATCGGGGCCTTCGAAGTCGCGAAGGTCGTAGGTGTTGTTGGCGACGACGACCCGGCCGAACGCGGAGTAACCCGCTTTGAAGTGCGGCCAATGGCCTTCGGGCACGCCGAGCGTCTTGCAGAGATTGCCGAGCGATGTTGCCTTGAGCGTCTGAACGTCCAGTTCAAAGAACTCGCCTTCCATGCCGAGCATGTAGACCTTGCCGGCGGGATCTTCCAGGTGGCGAATCGTCGCGCAGAGGCGTACGTCGACCAGGTCCTCGATCGTGCGGATGTTGTGCTTGGCGTCGATGACATAGGGGCCGAAGAAGAGCTGGTTGGTTTCCCAGTGGACCATGCGGTTGGTGTACGTGCCGACGAGGCTTTCCGGCCGGCGAACCATGTGCATGTCCGGGAAGATCTCATACAGGCCGGTGCCGACGCCGCTGAGGCTCTTGCTGGAGACGTAGGTGATCGCCCA
This sequence comes from uncultured Planctomycetota bacterium, assembly GCA_963787325.1. Taxonomy (GTDB): domain Bacteria; phylum Planctomycetota; class Phycisphaerae; order UBA1845; family JANYLN01; genus CAWBCK01. Next base: position 308,319 of record CAWBCK010000005.1, on the reverse strand, counting down.
GAGACGGTCTGCCCAGGTAAAGAGGGCGCCCACACCGCATTCGGTGCGCGGCGGGCCGAGCTCGGCGCCGAGGCACAGCTCGGGGCGATGCCGCTGATCATAAGGGGATTGGCAGTTTCAGCCATGTGTGACTCCTGTGGTTACCTGGCCAGGTCCTGTGCGATGGCGTCGGCTGTCTCGTGCAGCCGCTCTACCAGGCGGGACAGATTACGTTTGACCGGGTGCCGGCGACAGCGAGCCCTGCGGCAGCCGGCTGACCTATGGGTACGCCAAGACTTTTATCGTTGACCAGCGCATAACGCTGCTTGCGGATTTCATCGAGCTGTTGGAGAAGGGACCGTCGTTGCGGGGCGGGCGTGTCATGGTACAGGTCGGCAGCTGCCTGTTGTCTTTGCCGGCCAGCAGCGTCAGGCCGATACTGGATTGGTCGGCTGCATAGAGCCCCCGACTTGCGATCGAGGCCTGCAATGGCTCGCCGGGGTCGGCGAAGAACAGGTACGCCACCTGTCGCCGCCAGAGGACACCGAGTGCGACCGAAACAGCAGGCTCGGCCGCGCGCAGCCGGTCCAGGTGTGGCAAAGCCGCCGCAAGCAGATGCGATCCCCGCAGACTCATCGCCGCCAGCACGTGCAGCCCCGCGCCGGGTACATATTTGCGATCCGGCGTCCGCTCCGCCATGCCCATTGCCGCAAGGGTTCCCAGCAGACGGTTGACTCGCGTATGCTCGGCGCCCAGCGTGGCCGCCAGGTCCCGACTGCCGATGGGCTCCTCGCTGCCAGCCAGCGCCTGCAGACATTCCAGCCCGGTGATCAGGCTGGCGTTGGGCTGGGCAGGCTGTTCGGACCGGCGCGGTCGCGACATCTTATTCACGCTTTCCTTCCAGGCGACCGTCGTCCTGTCGCCGCTGGTGCTATAGTAGCACCAATGTATACGGGCTGTCAAGACCATGTCAAAGACGGCCCGGCGATGATCAGGGGAGAAAGGACGTGGAAACATTCGGGGGCGGCCTGGGCACTCCTTGGTGTCAGGTTACGCCGCTGGAGACGGGGCGATACGGCCGCAGTCTAGGCCCATTGGGCCGGCTGGCTGGCCAGCTTCCGGTCCCAGCCGTCACGCGGTCCTATCTCGTGCGGGAAGTGCATGCCGGGGTCAGGCCAGGCGGCGTCCATGCTCCTTAGGTTCTCAAAGCCGAGTACCTCGGGACGCTGGCTGCCGTCGAGGTACAGGCTGCCCCACTCGATGCCCGCGTCCGTGGCCCAGGCGAATTCAAAGGTATGCTCGCGACCACGCCAATCCCGACAGCTGCCTGTGATCGTTTTGGTGTACATCGCACACCTCCATGTGGTGTCCGTCGGCCGGCCCGCGTATGCTGATGACATGAACCAGCCTCATGACATCATAGTCGTTGGCGCGGGTGCCGCGGGGCTCGCGGCTGCTATCGCTGCCGGCCAGATTGCGCACCAGCGGGACAGTGCGCCGCTGCGGATCGCCGTGCTCGATGGGGCCGAACGCTTCGGAGCCAAGATCCTCATGGCGGGCGGCGGTCGGTGTAACCTCACACACGAGGCGGTCCGGCCGGAAGACTATAACGGTCGGCGGAACATTGTCCGTAACATCCTGGCGGCGTTCGGTCAGGAGGCGACGGTACGCTGGTTCGAGGACATGGGCGTCCAGTTGCGGCGAGAGGAGACGGGGAAACTGTTTCCGGTGTGCAACAGCGGGCAGGGGGTGTTGGATGCGCTGGTGCGACAATGCAGCGATCTGGGGGTGGCGATCCATGCGGGGCATCGCGTGGAGGAGATTCGGCTGCTGGACGCGGACGGGTTCGCGATTCGGCATGATTTCGGGGAGGTCGTGGCCCGGCGGGTGATCCTGTGCACGGGAGGGCGGTCGTGGCCGGGAACCGGCAGTAACGGGCGGGGGTTGGAGATTGCGCGGTCGCTGGGGCATACGGGTACGGAGTTGTATCCGGCCCTGGTGCCGCTGGTGCTGAAGGAGGGGTTCTTTCATGCGGCGCTGGCTGGACTGACGCATGAGGTAGAGTTTCGATCTTTTTGTCGATGGCAAGCGCGTCGATCGGCGGACGGGGAGTCTGCTGTGGACGCACTTCGGTATCAGCGGGCCGGTTGTGCTGGATGCCAGTCGGCATTGGGTTACCGCACATGCTACGGGGCATGAGGTCGAGGTCCGTTGCAGTCTTTCGCCGGGGCAGGATTTTGCAGCAGTGGACCATTGGTTTACAGAGCAGTCGCTGGCCCAGCCGCATCGGCAGGTGAGAAGCGCTGGCGATGCGTGTGCCGCATCGACTGGCGGGGATGCTTTGCCGTTACTGCAATGTGGCCGGCGAAACGGCGATGAGTGATCTGCGGCGAGAGGATCGACGGGAACTGGTCCACGCGCTGATTGAACTGCCGCTGCCGGTGGTGGGGCATCGGGGGTGGGAGGTGGCCGAGGTGACCGCCGGCGGCATACCGTTACAGGAAATTGATTATCGTACGATGGAGTCGCGCAAGGCAGCCGGTCTGTATTTGGCTGGCGAGATGCTCGACTGCGACGGCAGGCTCGGCGGCTTTAACCTGCAATGGGCGTGGTCAACAGGCTACCTGGCGGGTCGGGCCGCGGCCGAGGCCGTGCTGGAGCCAGGGCAGAGGGTCTGACATGAAGCAAGCGTGCAAATTGCTCCGGATTGCCTGCCCTGAGTCATGCGAGTAATATGGATAGCAGGAGGTGCTGAATCTATGACAACCGCTACCGATCATCCGTACGTTGTGCGCGACGACACGATCCTCAGCGGCGAGCCGACATCAAGGGTCTCGGACGCCGGTCCTGCGCGGTTGTCGAGACATGGCGGATGGGCATAGTGCCGGAAGAGATCCTGACGCACCTGCCACACCTGACGCTTGCGCAGGTCTTTGATGCTCTAGAGTTATTTTGCCGAACAATCAGGACGACATCCTGGGTTACATGGAGCGGAATCGCGGACCGCTGCCCACTGATCACTAACCACGGCGGATCGCCAAAGAAAAACCCGCGGCCGGCTTTACGCCGTTCGCGGGTTTTCGTCTGCTTAGTGCCCATATCTACTATACCATTTGCACCGGCCGATTCCAACCTTTTTTACCGCCACCGCTGTTCGATGATCTCTATCGCCTTAGGCATCGCGCGGGCGACTTTGGCGTAGTCAACCGGGCTGGTCAGTGGCAGTGAATGCCCAACTTATCACGCAGGGCCGGCCGGACCGGGATATTGTGCGACTCGCTCTTTGCCACGCTTCCTCGACAAAGTCGCTGCAGAGAAATGTCATCAATTCCCTGGCTGCTTCGAGGTGCGGCCCGTTCTTGATGATGCCGGCCGCGTTAGGCAGCAGCAGCGTGCCGCCGTCGCCCATGTCGGGATAGGTCATCGCGATCTTCTGGCCTGCATCGCCCAGCACGTTGACGTCGTCCGTGTCGGTCGCGCAGATCGGAGCCTGGCCGAGCGCGACCTCCTTCGTCGCCACCGAGTTGCCTGCCGCCAGCCTGCCGGCGATGCCCGCTGCGGCAAACTTATCGACCCACGCGGTAAATGCCGGCTCACCCCACATGGACAACATGGCCGCCACATGCCCGCGCGTCGTGCCGAACAGTGGGTTGGCCAGAATCAGCCTGGCTGGCAAAGGGTGCCTCGGCCAGATCCTTCCACATCTTGGGCAGGGCATCGGGCTTGATCAGGTCGGGGTTGTACCCGAGAACCCGGCCGCCAAGCCGAAACCGATCCAGCGATTCTTGGCATCGCGATACGCGATCGGGATGTCCTTGGCTGTCGGCGGCAGATATGGCTCCAGCAGATTCGCATTCGCCAGGGCGATCACTGGAACGGTTCGCTGGACCAGAAGACATCCGCCTGCGGCCGGGCCGACTCCGCACGGATTCGCCGGGCCATCCGGTTGTCTTGTCCGCCTCGGTATCGAACAGCGGCTTGACGCGGATATGGGTCCGCCTGGTGAACTCTTCGATCAGCATCTTGGCGAAGGGTTCGTCGACCGACGTATACAGGGTGACCTCGCCGCGAATGATCGGGGCCTTTTGGCTGGCGGCCTGGCTCTGGGCGTTCTTCTTTGCCGGGGGGGCTTCATCCGACCCGCAGCCAGCCGCCGTCAGCAACACGGAACATGCCAGCAGCAATGCACATGACCAGCTGAATCGTGCGGCGACGTGGGCAGCCATGAGTCTATGGCTTGGCTGGTTGCTTCGCCGAAGTTTTAGAATCCTGTAACTGCCGCAGCTCGTTGAAATACTCCTGGACGGGCTGGTCATACTGGGGGGGAAGTTTGTGCTCGTCGATGGTCTTGGCTGCCTCCTGCTGCGCGGCGGTAACGACATCCGTCAATTCCTTTCGGCTCTCGCCTTTGACCTGCTGACTGTCATCGAAATACTCGCCGATCATCCGGCCGTTCTGCCAGAGCCCCTTGATCTTGCTGGGCGCCATGGCGGTCGGGTTCTTCTCCACCGGGCGGACGCCGCCGGCGCCGCGCCCGAACGCCCCTGAGCCCTGGCCGTTGCCGTTGGGATTGCCGCCCATCGGCTGGCCCGTCTGGCCGGACATCGCATCGCTCATGGCGGACTGCGCCGACTGGATGTCAGCCAGCATCGCCTGCATCTCCTGGGCCTGCTCCTGCATGGCTTCCATTTCGCTAACCTGTTGTTGTGCCCCGGCCATGCTACCCGGAGTGGAGCCCTGACCCGCGCCGGCCTGGCCCTGCTGACCCTGCTGGCCGGCCTGCTGTCCCTGTCCTCCCTTGCCCGGCTGCTGCTGACCCTGGCCCTGTCCTTGCTTCATGCCGGAGGCGGCGTCGCTGAGGGCTTGCCCAAGGTTGTTGGCCATCTGGGCACCCTTCATCGCGGTGGCGAGTTTCTGCATCATCTGGGAGGCCTGCTCGTCGGAGAGCCCTTGCTGCTTCATGGAATCCTGGAGGCTTTTAAGATCCTGGTCGGACAGTTGCCGACCCTTTTGCATGGCCTGCTGGATCTTCTTCATCTGGGCCTCGGAAGCGCGGCTGCCTGCATCTCCCGGGTCAGCTTGTCCGACAGCGACTGGTCCTGCAACGCGGCTGCAAGTTTTTCCATCTCCTGGGCGAGCTGCTTGCCGCCTTGGCCGGGTCCTTGGCCGCCTCCTGGAGCCTCTCCTGAAGCTCCTTCATGGTCTGCTTGGCGTCCTTGAAATCGCCGGTGCTAAGCTCCTTGGAGAGTTTGCTGACCAGGCCCTGTTTGTCCATCTGGGCCAGCGAGAGTTTGTTCAGCGCCGACTGCATGCCTTCCACCTGCTGCTGAAGGTTGCTCTGCTCCTGCCGCATCTCCTCTTTCAGGGCGGTCATCGGCTTGACCGGCTCGACTGACATCTTGTCGGGCTTCTTCGTAAGATCGGCCAGTTTGCTTTCCATCTCGTCGAGCTTGTTCTTCATGTCCTCGCTGAGAAGGCCCTTCTGCGACAGCCGCTCGCGGATCTCCTTGACCTTCGGCTTGACCTCCTTGGCGACAACCTGCTCGATGCGGTGGGCCTGCTCCTGCTTCTTGCGGCTGGCCTGCAACCTGCCCGCCACGTCGAACGTCGGCAGCAGCCAGACCACCAGCAGTGCCAACCCCCATGTCGCGGCGGCGTGGCTGACCGGCCGGGGATAGCGAACCGGCAGGACATTCCGCACCTGCAGCATCGCCGCCGTGCGTTCGGCATCGGCGACCGCCGCTTGGGCGAACGGATCGGCTGAGGCCCGCAGATACAGCGCCGTCGAAAGACGCTCCTTGGCCGACCCGGCTTCATCGAGGGCTACCGCGGCGGCAAATCGGTCTTCCGCTGTCAGCATCAGCCAGAACATTGCGGCCAGGCCCGCCAGCGCCGCAGCGATCCAGGCGGCATGGTGCAGGGGGATGTTGAGCCCAACGATCTTCTTAACGAGGACGGCTATCAGCCATACCAGGCCCGCCCAGAGCAGACACTTGCCCAAATATCGCAGGTAGCGGTTGGCCCAAAGGCGCCACCGGGCTGAACGGACTCGTTGGTCGATGAGTGACATGGTCTGATCCGCCTCTCTTTCCGCTACGAGATTTTAATGGAGCGGCCTGTCCGAAACAACCAACTAAAGACCGGCCGCGAGGCACCCGATCTTGATGATAGGACCTCGCCATGTGCGAGGGTCCGGACGTGCCCTGGCCACAGAGGCCAATCACCCGGGGAGTCCTGGTGACTCTATCAGTTCAGACAATACTGGATCGCAGGCAGAAGCGGCAGGTGGAACTTCACCGCCGGCGGCGCGAAATCACCAGCGATTTCGACCTGCTGCCTCGCCGTACGGACGCTGACGGGCCTGACGCCGAAGATCTCGAACTGGCCGGCCAGATCCAACGCCAGTTTCTGCCCCGCACCTTCCAGCGATTCGGACAATTCGAGGTCGGCTCGGCGGTCTTGCCTGCCGGCCAGATCTGCGGCGATATTATTGACGTGACCGTGTTCGGCCGGCAGTGGCTGTCCTTCTGGCTCGTCGATGCGACGGGCCATGGCGTGGCAGCGGCCATGCTGGCGACACACCTCCAGCCGCAACTGCGTCGGGTGGGTTGGGACGAGAAACGTCATCAGCCGCGATCGCCGGACAAGGCGCTTGCCTTGCTTAACAAACTTCTCCTTTCGCGTCAGCCGGGCGAGCCGATGTTCGTCGCGGCCATCTGCGGCCTGGTCGATCTGCTGTCCGGCCGTGTGCTGCTGTTGCGCGGCGGCTCCCCGGTGCCGATGCGCGTGCGAGGCGACGGGCTCATCGAGCCGGTCCTCAGTAGCGGCAGACTGGTGGGCATCGAACCGGGCAACGGCTTCGAACTCGTCGAGATGACGTTGCCGGTGGGTGAGTCGCTGGTGCTCTGGACCGACGGCCTCGAACGGCTGTATGACGTCGAATGCGTCCAGGCCAACAAATCATGTCAATCGACCTTCGACTTTGAAGCCGTCCGTCGCGGCCGGGTGCCTGAGGCCCTCGACCGTTTACGGTTCCGCTGGTGGAAGGCTCGCAAGGAACAGGCATGCGACGACGACGTCTCGGTGATCGTCCTGCGCCGCACGTGATCATCGCTTGGTTTTCTGTGGGGTGCCACTGGCAGCTTGCCCGCCAGTGCGATTCTGAAATGGCCTCGGTTACCTGTCGTCCAATTGGACACCGGTGCTATAGGCACATTCTACCGCCACCAATACCGCCAGATCAGCACTGCCGGAATCGACAAGACAACAAACCAGATCACCACGACAACGGCCGCCGCCGCAATGTTGCGCAGGCGCGCAGCATGGGCCCGCGCCTTCTGCCTGCATTCGACCAGCACCTGCGGCGGGATCAGCTTCAGGACAAGGGCAATCCCCAGCGGGATCAGTACGAAGTCATCGAGATAGCCGAGCACGGGAATGAAGTCCGGGATCAGATCGAGCGGACTGAACGCATAGCCCGCTACGCAGGCCGCCAACATCTTGGCGTACCAGGGCGTTCGCGGGTCCCGGCAAGCGAGGTACACCGCATACGCTTCGGTCTTGAGTTGTCCGGCACGCTGCCGCCACTTCTGAAACATGACGGTGATTCTAGGCCCGTCCGATGAATGTAGCGAGGCCGGCAGAAGTGTTCGTCATCCGGCAGTAGCATCCGAGATGCCCTACAAGAGGCGAAAAGAAAAGGACCCCGCTGCACGCACAGTCGCAACGAGGTCCTTAGTACACTTCGCCAGGAGCAGGGCTACACAACACATCGCCCGTGTTCCCCTCCTGTCTCACGCTACGAGGCATTGCCTACTGCCCCGGCTGCGTTAGCCGTTCGGCGTTTTCGCCCGATGCCTTATCGGGTACCCAGTACCCTGATAGTCCGTGCAAGTTCCGTCAGTATCAGTGACGCCCAACTCGCAACTATCGATGGCAACTCGTACTTCGCCGCAGGGCTCACCAGCCGTCAGTCTTTCGTAGCCCTCATCCTGGCTCAAGAAAGGTATGATACGCGTTTGGGGGGGGCAAATGGGAAAAGCGAAAACACCGGCTGCAACAGAATGATTCGCCGTTCGTCTGGCTGTACCGCCTATCGGCACGATCCCCTTGCTTCTGAAGTTGTGGCCAGGGAACGGGCGCGCAACGCTGCCGCACGGAGCATTTCCGGACCATGCGCAATTCGCCAAGGGGGCGTTTTGCCCAAACGGCGGCGCTGGACGGTCTTTCGCTGGGCCGGCCGTAGCGGCCATGAAGGTCAATAACCTTCCACCATCGTTACCATCAGACCCACCGACGTTAACTGTTCGACGCACAGTTCGGCCCGTTCCTTGTGCGTACTCAGCACGACGGATTTGCCCCGGGTATGTGCCTCATTGGTTCGCTCGTGCGCGTGTTCCAAGGTCAGCGGGACCAGTTGATTGAGCCAACGCACCACGTTCTCGAACACGTTGACCTCGTCATTGTGCAGCAGGACGTGATACAGAGGTTCGTGCTGAGGTTCCGTGCCTCGCTGGGGCTGGGTCCGCGACGACTCGGCTTCGGCTGGCGGAGCAGTGGCCGTCTGAGTGGGACTTTCGACAGTCTCAGGCATGCGTGCATCTCCTGCGCTATCTGTCGGTCACCGAAAGGGGAACGAACCGCCAAGAGTCTACAACCCAATTGTAGGCCCACAGCGGCGGGAGCAGTGCGGTATGCTGCAAGTCCAAGCGGCGCAAGCGATCGCACCGGCGGTGTTGCAGGCGATGTGGCTATCTGCTTTGTGCGTTGTATCTGCCTAGCGGTCTTGCTTCGCTTTCTGCGTTGCCGGCGCAGCAGGGGCAGCTCCCTGCAGCGCGGTGCGGGCCTGCTCGGCGTAGTGGTATCGGGGGCTTGTTTGAGAACCTGCCTGTAACACTGCCGCGCCTCGTCGTAGCGCCCCATCTGGGCGTAGCGATTTGCCAGATTCAGCAGCACCGGCGCGGCAGGCTCCGCCTCCTGGCGCGCCATCTGCGTCGCCAGCGCCTTGTTCTTTTCGAGATTGCTCAGGGCCTGACGGGCGGATCCAGCCGCGTCGGTCCGCGGATACAACTCCACGATCAGACGGTAGTATCGCCGGGCATCGGTATAGCGGTGGCTCGACATGGCGGACTGGGCCAGTTCGAGCGTGTGGGCCGCGGACGCCGCATTCTGCCGGCGCGTGACCTCCGCCCACTGCTTGTTATTGGCCTGGATCTGCTTGATGGTTTCGATCGCCTTGGCTGCCGGCGGGGTTCCATAGAACTCTTCCGCCACGGTCTGCAGCTGATCGTAAGCCTCCGCGGTAAGCCGCCTGCTCAGAAGATGCTGAGCCTTTGACAACATGTCCGCACCCGTCCGGTCGGACTGGCGAGCAACTCCTCTGCCTGATGATGGAGCGGATGATTGGCCGGCGCTGCTTCGGCTACGGTAGAGGCCAAGCCGACAGCCAGGAAAAACTCCTTGTGTTCGAAGGCGGCGTTGGCGCGGTTCAGCCGGATGCTCAGTTCATTCGTCCGTTCGTGCGACAGCCCGTCTTCCGTCAGTGTTGTGTAATAATCCGGCAGTACGCCCGCTACGTGCCAGACCGGCCCTGACCAGATGACCGTCTGGTCGGGCCCGACGAGGTAGACCTTCGGCAGCGGGGTGAGCCCCAACAGCAGCGGCAGCGGACTGCCCATCCCGATCGGCAGCGAGATCTCGCCTTCCGGCAGGCTCTTGCTGACCTGTTCAGCCGGCTCGACCGTCAGCAGGTACGCCGTCACTCCCTTTGCTGCCCACGTCTTTTCGACGTCCGCCAGCATGGTCGCCGCCTGTTGGGACTGCCGCGACCACGGTTCCAGCACGCCGACGATCCACAGTCGGCCTTGCAGGTTCTCGCCCTGGACCGGCTCGGCTGCGTTGAGCCACTGTGCAGCCGGTAACCCGGCTATCCGCAGCGCCGCAGGCTTCGTCGCCGGCGCAGCAGCACTAGCCGCAAGCGGTTCATCCGCCCCCCAAGCCAGCCCCGCCATCGCCAGCATCACCGGCACGATATATCGATATGTCCTGCGCATAGATTCTCCAGGGTCCTGCTTTGCCAGATGTTACCGGCCAGATGCTGCCAGGCCAATACGGCTGGCCAGATCTCTGACCAGAGCATCGCGAGAGCGGCTATCGAGGCATTTTGTCAGTCCAGGAAGGCTGTCGGTCTGGTTGGCAGCAGACGGCGGCCCGCTACAAGTGCGATCATTGCTCGGCGGTCAGCAGAAATTCCGCCGGCGACGTCGACAGGCCTGCGCTTTCCCGCCTCCGCCATCAGAAGCGACGCGTAGGAATCGGTAATGCTCTGCGACGGGTCCAGTCCCAGGTCCGCCGCTACAGTATGGACGATGTCTTCCGCCGGTCCTTCAACCTCGACAAACCGTCCCAGCAGCGGCAATGTGTCCAGTTCGACGAAACAGCCAGCCAGCCTGTATCGCCGCCGGCGCTTCTGCAGATGCAGCATCAGTCGATAACCCAGCCGGTTGAACACATCGAGCATCGGCTGGGGGGCGGAGACCTCCAGTTCGATCTCCTCCCGCTGCTTGACGGTGCTTTCCTGGCGGGCACCCTTATACGTCAGCACGTAGTGGCGCTCACCGTCCGCCTCATCAAGACGCCGGACCGAACGCAGACGCAGCCCGCGGTCACCAGCCAGCAGGTGCCGCTCCTGCGTATCCAGGAACATGTCATCCTGCAGATACTCGCCGACCCATTCCGCCTGCAGCGCGTTGAGTCGCTGCACGACGCCTGCATGGTCCGCCACCGGGACCTTCATTTCTGTTTCGGTTGGCATATCGTCATCCCGCGCTTGGTCTTTTGAAATAGCGTACGACGATACTACGCCGCCGCCGGCCACTCTACAAACGCTGCTGCCGCCTCCAGTTAATGTCTGCGACAGGGGTGTCGAAAGTCGTATCCGGCGACCGCTGGTGCGATTCCAAACGAGCCCGAAGTGCAAGCGAGGGTGTCTGTTCTCATGACAAGTGCAGGGAATCGGACGACATCATGGGCATGACCCTGGAAGGGCCCATATCGGCCAAAGACTGAGATCCAACCAATCGCAAGACATACCAGTTCTCACCACTGTAGCAGCGCTTGGTGGGCACGGTCCTGCAAAACGCTGGTGCTCGACGTCCGCCTCTGTTGTAAATGCGCTTGGAGTGTTGTGGGTCTCAGTCCAACCGCCCGCTATCGGCAGAATAGACGGTTTCTACACACGCTCTCAGCCGACCGGAACCAAATCCGCCACCTGATGCGCGGGGCGGTCACGCCCCAGCAGGTCTGACCAGCGCCGCCCAATAGCCTTCGTCGACCGGCGTGATCAACTGCGCCGCCCGACCTTGCCTGGCGACCGGGGCCGGCTCGCGCCATTGGCCGGCGCGGATCTGGAGCCACCGTACGCTCAGCAGCCCGTCCTGGCATGCGGATACGTCCAGCAGCACGTTGCCGCCATCCGGGAAGTAGACCGCGTATTCGACGCCCGGGTTCGCCAGACAGTAGGCTTCGTTGCGGCTGCAGGAGTCCAGCAGGTCGTTTCGCGGCCGGCACGTGAAGACATCCATCGCATCGACCAGCATCCGGGCGCTGCGGATGTTCGCCTGTGCTGTTTCGCCCAGTCCCAGGCCCGCCGGCGGCCGGTGAAACCGCGCGGACGCCAACCCGCCGAAGATGCCCCGCCAGAATCGCTCCTGCCCGTCCCGGCTCGTGCCATAGCGCCCGTACTCGCGCCGTAAGTCTTGACGGTATTGATCGGGCGGATGCAGTCCGAGGCCAGGATCTTCTGCCGAAAGGCCTGCATGTTGTCCCAGTGCGCCTGGTGGACCTGGTGGTTGTTCTGGGAGATGTCGACGAAGCTGTAGAGCTCCAGGTGCATCCACGTCTGTTCGTGCTGCGGGTCGGCCAGGTCGTGCGCGTCCCACATCTCCGTCAGTTCCACGCCCACTCCTGCCTGGTCCGCCTTACGCCGGATGTAGCGGGCCCAGTAGGCGCCCCAGGGGGCCGATTCGTTCGTTTCGTTGTCCATGCAGTAGAGGATGTTGCCGTAGCGCAACGACCGCGAGAGCATCTCGTCTACCAGTGCCTGCTGGTACGGCAGTACGACCGCGTTGTTCTCCAACTCGGGCACCGTGCGGAAGAACGCATTCTCCCGCACGCCGGGATGCGTGGTGATGACCTCGGCCAGGCCGCTCTGGCCGGCCGTGTAGTTTACGTTGTTCTTCGGGTTGAACGGGTTGTCCTGCCACGGCTCTCGCGCGAAGTCGAAGCGGTCCCACAACTCGATCTGCAGGACGATGTCGCGCTCAGCCGTCAGGTCCAGGAATTCGTCGAAGCGCCGCCAGTACTCCCGGCCGGGCTTGCGAAGGTCATACTTGCCGGAGGCGGCATCGCGCTCGAACGGCCAGACATCCCCCGGGTCGCGTGAACTCATCGTGCAGCGGACGTAGTTGCCGCCGACGGAGGCCAGCAGGTCCAGATGCTCGCGGATGCTCGGGATCTGGAACAGATTGTCCTCGACACTGCCGCCCAGCAGCAGCACGGGCCGGCTCTTATACTGCCAGTAGGAAGGGTTTGCCCCGTAGGGTTGGATGCGGTCGCGATTCAGTGAGTCGGTCATGCCTGTACCTCCGGTACCTGTTATCCTTCACTATACTGGCAACGCCAGAGCCCCGAAACGGGGTCAGGTACATTTTCTGTAATGGCGTCTCGCGTGTTCTGTACCGTCATTGGAGGCACTGCATGGCCAGGCGATCGCGGCAGGCTCGGTGCCGGCGCGTTTGCAGATCCGCGGCCGACATCCTGGCGAACGTACCCTCTTGACGACAGGTCATCTGCGTCTATTCTGAACGTGCCAACTGAATAAGGGAGCAAACAGTATGAAGATCCTCGCCATTCTCGGCAGTCCGCACGGCGGCAAAGGCGCGACCGGCACGCTCTTGGCTGAAGTGATCCAAGGTGTTCGGCAAGGCGGCGCCGAGGTCACAACCGTCTCGCTCGTCGAGCACCCGATCAAACCGTGCGTGGGCTGCGACGCCTGCCACAAGGTGGGCATCTGTCCGCAGAAGGACGAATTCGAGGAGATCAAGTCGGCCATGATGGCGGCGGACGGGATTATCCTGGCCAGTCCCAACTATATCACCAGCGTCAGCGCCCAGATGAAAGCGCTCTTCGACCGTTGCTGCGGTCCTGTCCATTGCCAGGCGATGGTTGGTAAGTATGGGGCAGCCGTGGTGACCTCCGGCGGCGAGGGTGCGACGAAGTTGAGAGATACATGCTGCGATTTCTGGGCTGGCTGGGATGTACTGCGGTCGGCAGCATCGGGGCGACTTCGGCGGACCTGGCGGACGCCGACCAGCGTAGCCAGATCTATACGCAGGCCAGCGATCTGGGCTGCGCCTGACAGCAGCCATTCAGGAAAAGAAGGAGTTTCCCGAGCAGCAGGCCGAACGGAAGGCCTTCTTCGAGCGGATGAAGAGCCTGATGACCTATTGCCATGCGGACTGGCCATACGAGTACAAGCACTGGCGGTCGCAAGGCTGGTTCTAGCCGGTAAATCGCGAATCCAGGAGGCCAGGCCGTGCATCTCGATGAGGCGTTCATTGACCATTGCAGGCAGCGGATCGCTGGCGCCATCATTCCCGCCATGGCCAGGCTGTATGACCGTGACGACCCGACCTGGCCCGATGATTTCCGGCCGGGTCTGAAGTGGAGCGAGAAGGTAGTCTCGTACTACGACTACTGGGCCTGCGGCATCTCGGCACTGGCGCCGCTGGCGGCCAGAGGGCATGCCCAGGCGATGCATCTCATCCGCAACGTGTTGCGAAACTGTGAATACTACCGCACGAGCATCTACGGCCAGCCGCTGCCGGACGAGACAGGCACCTGGCAGTTGCCACTGCGCCGCCTTCTGCTGCACCTGGCCCTGACACTGCGGACCTGGGACGCCTGCTCGGCGAGCCCGAAAAGAAGCAGATTCGGCGACTGCTCGAACAGCAGGTGCCCGTCGCCATCGAACACACCAGCCACTTTCTGCCGGGCCAGCGCGACCTGCACCTGACGGCCGCCAACAATCATACAGCCATCTTCATGCAGGGGATCTGGTACTGCGGCCAGACCCTGCACCGCCAGGATTGGTGCGATCTGACGCACGAATTCGCCGAACGATTCTACGAATCAGGTCATCCCGACGGCTACTGGGAAGAGCACACCAACGAGCAGCGAGAGGGAGGCCCCCTCGCTTATCTATACACGTTTGACCGCCGCTTGCCTTTATGACGTGCTGAACGGCCGGGCCCATCCTCGGAGCAGGTTCGTGTGCGCCCGGTCCATGTACCGATCCCTCCTAACCGGCGACCGGCGCATGATGGCGATCGCCGACGAACGTACCAACGCCCATACCGATGGGCTCGGCTACGGGCTGGCGCTGCACACGCTGACGGCCCCGGGCGGCTTCGTCGTGGACGCTCTCTCCAATGCGGACTTGACCGGCGTGTCCCCCGAGATCCTCGCCGTGCTGAACCACGAGCTGGATCTGATGGTCGCCGGGCCTGCGGAGACTCCGGAGAACCGCCAATCCGGCTGCTTCCGGTTGTCCCTGCCGCTTGGCGTTGTTCGCAGCAATGGCTACGTGGCGGGCGTTTCCGGCCTGCGTGCCTTGAACCGCCTGATTTGCCCGCGTTCAGATTACGCCCTCGATCAGCAGGCTATGGTCTACCTCTGGCACGACAAGGCCGGTCCCATCCTTACGGGGTTGAAGTCCAAGAACAACCCGGATTACTCCACTTTCCGCATTGGGGATGATGCCTATACTGTCCGGACGGGCGAACTGACGATCGACGCCGCGCGGGCCGAAGCCCACCTGCACTACCGGTCCTTCAACGGAACCATCATCTGGGAAATGGGCGCCGTTCGCGGCTGGTCCTGCGAGCCGACACGGATCAGCCCGTCACCACGACGCTGACCGTGGCCGCCGTCGCGGCCATTCACCCACAGGTGGCTTTCGAGCGAATCCGCTTGCCGGGCTTCTCCCCCTATGCGGCCGGCAATGCGGCCCCCCCGGTGGAGGCGATCCGTCTGAACTGGACGCGCCAGGTGACTATCGATTTCGATTCCGGCCATTGCTGACCCGCCTTGGACACATCGTTCAGCGGTCATTCAGGCTCTTTTTTCGCCAGATGGCGCAGCGCCGGCCTGGCTCGCCTTTGTGTGCGATGGTAGTGGTCGCAATTGCCCCCTATCCCCGTGGGCAGGACCGCGATCGTGCGGCCATCATGTTATAAGAGTGGAATAGGCGGAAATTGCTGGCATTGACCTGCCGCCAATCCCAAATCAGGAAGGATTCGCGAATCATCGGGACGATTCGAGATGCTCGTCCTGCATGGCTCTAAAGCAACTATGGCAAAAAAAACGTGGAAAAGACCCTTTGGGTCCGTATATAATCCCGGAGAGAGGGATGCGGGTGAGCCTCTTCTTCCCGCGTATATCTACTATAAAAGTAGATGTTGACTGCTTGGCTGTAATCCGTGTTGGAGGTGATCATCGCTGCATTGCTGTCAGGCGGGTCGGCCAGCGCCACCAGCATGCTGCTGCCACGTTAGCAGCACGAATTGCAGGCAGACGCACAAGCTGCAGCCGGGCGTGGGATGATGTCGATCTTGTTCAATACCGCCTTTTCAGGGCTTGTTTTTCAAGAGGAGGTCAGAAGATGCGGACAAAAGCTGGATCTGTTGCCGTGGCGGTGCTCGTACTGTGCGCAGCACAGGTCGCACTGGGTGCTTTCATTGTGGAAAACAGAGATGGCGGCCAGAACGTGTCCTTGTTTACCAACACCGGTGGATGGGCGGTCAGCAGTGGGGCCGTCAATGCTCCCGGCTGCACGCCGGACATCGGCTCGATGTACAGCGGGACGACCCTCTACTACGGCCCGACCCGCCAGGCGATCTTTTCGTTCACCCCGTCGGCGAGTGGACCTTATGACATCAGTCTGGCGTGGCCCAACTCGGCCGGCCAGACGGACACGGCGGTGGTGCTCTATACAGGAGCATCCTCCGGTGCCGATCTCGACGCGTGGGGAAACGCCGGTCCGGGCGGCGTCGTGGCCAGTACCACGATGAACATGTATGACACCAACGCGGGGATCTGGAATCTGGCATTCGGCAATGTGCCGCTGACCGCCGGAACGACCTACAAAGTTGGAATCTACGCCGGCCATGTCTCCTTGTCAGCAACGGGTGATCTGTCCAACCGTGTCATCTCGGCGCAGCCAGTTTTGCACTGGTGCCGGAACCGGCATCGTTTGCCCTGCTGGCAATCGGAGGATTGTTGCTGCGTCGACGTCGACGGACTTGAAAAAGGGGTCAGGTACATTTTCCACGCCCACCGCTGCCGACAGGAAGGCCTTCATCGCATAAACGATGAGGCCTCGGCAGGATTCTGCGCAGGCAAGTTCCTCGGCAAGCAGTCCCGGTGGCACGCGGAAACTGTGCCGCCTCCGCCGCTGTCAGAGGCTTGGCAAAAAGATACCCTTGGCCGAACTGGCAGTCGAGCGTCTGCAACACGGCCAGCTGTGCCGGAGTCTCAATACCCTCGGCCACGATGCTGATGCCCAGGTTTCTGGCCAGCGACGTAACGGCATCGATCAGGGCCGCGAAATCCCGGCCGCGCTCCACGTTGGCCACGAACGAACGGTCGATCTTCAAAACATCCAGCGGGAACTGATGCAGGCAGGACAGTGACGAATATCCCGTACCGAAGTCGTCCAAGTCCAGCTTGACGCCAATTTCGTTAATCGCATTGAGCACGCGTGTGGCCAGTTCAACATCACGCATGACGGCGCTTTCCGTGATCTCCAGATGCAGACTCGATGGTGGCAAACCCGTCTCCTTCAGTGTCCGGTCAATCAGGGCGGGTAGCCCAGGCAACAACAACTGGTTCCGTGAAAGGTTGACGCTGATGCTGGGCGGGGCCATGTCTCCACGCTCCCGTCGCCACCGCGAAAACTGCCGGCAGGCTTCCTTCAACACCCATTCGCCGATCGGAAGGATCAGGCTGGTGTCTTCCGCGATGGGGATGAACTCATCCGGGCAGATCAGTCCTCGATCGGGATGCCGCCATCGGACAAGCGCCTCGAAACTCTCCACGGCGCCCGTCTCAAGCGAAACGATCGGCTGATACAGGAGAAAGAGCTGGTCTCCGTCGATCGCCTTACGCAAATCGTTCTCCAGGTTCAATCGGTTCTGCACCCGCTGACGCATGGATACGTCGAACACAACATAACGTCCCCGGCCGGCGAGCTTGGCCTCGTACATGGCGGTATCCGCGTCGCGAAGGACGTCCTCGGCCCGCTCGTACTCATGATCGCTGGTGACGATGCCAATGCTGGCGGTACTGACGATGTCGTGATGGCCCAAGCGGAATGGCGTGCTCAACACGTCGAGCAGACGCTCGGCAACCCGGCACGCGTCCTGCGTCGACGCAAGGCTGTCCAGCAGGATCACGAACTCATCGCCGCCGAGCCGGGCTGCCGTGGGACCCGGCGTGTCCCGGCTGATCGTGTCCACGGCCCGCACGGTGTTCTTGAGCCTGTGGGCCACCTCCCGCACGAACTGGTCACCCACGTCGTGACCAAGGCTGTCGTTGACGTTCTTGAACCGGTCGATATCGAGGAACAGCACCGCGTAGCCGGTTTGCTGGGACCGCCGGTGCCGCAGCATCGCGTGCTGGAGACGGTCCAGGAGCAGGTTGCGGTTGGGCAGGCCGGTCAGCCGGTCCAGCCGGGCCGCCATGCGCAGTGCCTCCTCTGCCCGCTTGCGCTCGGTAATGTCCCGGACGAAGACCAGGTGGGCATCGCGGCCCTGGTAGCGGATGGCCACCGCCGTGGTTTCCACCGGAACGAGCGAACCGTCGAGCCGAACGTATTCCTGTTCCATGAGGGGCGAGGCGAGCCCCGTCTCACGCTGGAACCGCATACGCGCCTGGATCACCTCGTGGAACTCCGGCGCCATGCACTTCATGAACTCCGTGCCCAACAGGTCCTGCCCACGGCGTGCCCCCAGCATCTTGAGCATGGGCGGATTAAGGTAGACGAATCGGCCCTCGCACTGCACGAAAACCGCTTCCGGTGCGGATTCGATGAACGAGCGGAAGAGTTGCTCGCTGTCCCGCAAGGCCTCTTCTGCCTGTTTGCGCTCGGTGATATCCCGCAAAACCCCTTCGATGCCCTCCGGCCTGCCGCCGGCGTCCCGGTAGAGGTGGCAGTTGACGCACACGTAGGCAAGGCCACCACCAGGTCGCTTGAAGGTCAACTCGTAGTCCTTCACTTCCCCGCTGGCCGACAGCGCCGCCAGAAGGTGGTCCCTGTCCTTCGGATCCGCGTAAAGGTCCCTGGCTACGTTGATCTCGCACGCCTGTTCGCTTCGCTGCAGCCCGAGGAGGCGAAGCCCCGACGGGCTCAGCATGACGATGTTGCCCGCCATGTCGGTTCGAAAGAGCACATCCTGCATGTTCTCGATTACCGTCCGGTATTTCGTCTCGCTCTCCCGGATGGCTGCCATCGCTGCCTCGGCTATGCTGATCGCGTCGCTCCCCGCGATATCCGGGGAGTCCGCGCACGCATGATTCGCACCGGCTGCGATCTCGCGGAATCTCCTGGCCATCGCGGTAAGTCGCCGCGTGACGGCCAGGCGGAACACGACTGCAACCGACACGAACAGCAGAAGGAACCCCCCGGCCAGGATGAGCGACTGTCGCCGCATATCGGCTGTTGCGGCCGCATCGATGCGATCCAGCGGAACCGCCACGGTGTCCAGCGCCGCCACATCACCCAGGGTCTGATGGAAACTTGCCTTCGCGCCGTATCGAGCAATGAGGTCGGCGGGGGCGTCCTTCGGGTCGCCATGGCACCGCAGGCACTCCGGCTTGACATACTTGGGCGCGAAAAACGTCAGGTGACGACGGCCGCCGATCTCGATCTCCTCGACTTTCTCCTTGACCTGAGGATTCTTCCGGAAGTACTCGATCATGCGCTGCTCGTCCGGACTGGCCTTATTCACGGGGTTACGGGGATTGTCGGAAGCGAAATGCATGACGCAGTCAGGAAATTGCCTGCGGACCTTCTCGAAGATGCTTCGGGAGATAAACGAAGTGGACATCGCCTCGGGAATGAACTCGTCCTTGCCGAGCCGACTCTCGAGGACCGGCCGGATCTTTGCAGCGGCGTAATCCCGGATCGCCAGGTTGAACTGCAGTGCCAGGGCCGCCTGCTGACTGAGAAGCTCGCGCGAATGCTCTCGCTGGTGCTGGCAGGTCTGGTAGATCACGAACACCGAGAAGGCTGCGGCCAGCAGCCCGAACGGCAGCAGAAATCGCATTCCCAGACTCTTCATGCTGCAGCCTCCCGACCGGCCTTCCCGACCCAAGCCGGCCGCTGCCCCTTCGTACATCGTCTTCTGAGGGAAGACAGTCCGGCAGAAAAACGTATACATGCGGATCACTCAGCCGTGGCCCAGTGGTTGGTTGCTGTCAGGTGGACCGGCCGCCCGGCAACCCGCGGGCAGCACAGCGAATGAGGAATGTCCCCGGGAGGCTGCCTGCCTGCTGCCGCCATCAGAAATCCGAAGCGGGACGTTATCGGTCCGTGCCTGGAGTTGGAGGCACTGAGCCAGGCCCGCAGTCATGGCCACAAACCCGCGGCGTCAGCCGGGTGGCATTTGGTGTGCCGTTGAGGCCTCAACAGGCGGCCCGACGAATCAAAATGCGGATCATCTCACCCGAACATGTGCGGAGCCTGAAGAGGCGATATGAGCAAACGCTGGTTATTGTGCATGTTGCAGAGAATTATAGAATCTGTGTGATCTATGAGCGAAACCAGCGACAATCAGAACCAGGTTGCGGACCCGTCGCGCCTCGACCGCTGCCCCGAGTGCGGCTACTCGCGCAGCGGTCTGCCCGAGCAGGGCCTCTGCCCGGAGTGCGGCGCCCGCTACGACACTTCGCAGTTGATCGTGCTCTACGGCTGGTCGCTTGAGAATCCATTAGGCGTCGGGGGATGGGCGCGGTTTGCCCTCGCACAGGTCCTGTTGTGGGGATCACTCTTGAGCCTCCAGACGCTCCTGACATACCTACACATCCACATATCATTCTGGGTGGCCTATGGAGCCGCCTCATCGCTCATTTGTCTCGTCGAGTATTGGTGCATCCGCCGCTGGCTGAGATCGAACGAACGGACCGGTCCGGACCAGCTGCATCTGTCGCCCGAAGGCTTCGGCTGGCGGACCGGCTATGGACCCTGTCGGCTGCAGCCCTGGCAGGACTCCCAATACCTGAGGATCAAGCCGAGGCGGCGTCAGTTGCGCCGGCTGGAGATCATCACGCCGCACCAGGTGAACCCTCAATACTCCGGTCACGTCTGGCTTCGCTTCGACTTCAAAGCCGACGCTGCAAACGCACAGAGCATTGCCGCCCAGGTCGAGCAATGGCGACAGGAAAGAAAACGATCCGCCTGATGTTTGCGGGCTGGTGCGAAGGAGCCTGAAGGCCAGACCCATCGCCGCCGCTGCCAGCACATGCTGCGCGGCCTGAGCCAACTCCGCTGTTCTGAATGCGGGTAGGCGATATGAGCAGGCATGGGCTTTGTCCCTCCCGGCCAGGATTGTAGAATCGCCGTAACCTATGAGCGAAACCAGCGACAACCCGAACCAGATCGCGGACCCGTTGCGTCTCGACCGCTGCCCGGAATGTGGCTACCTGCTCACGGGTCTGCCCGAACAGGGCATCTGCCCGGAGTGCGGCTCTGCATACGATCCGGAGATGATCGTCCTCTATGGATGGGGAGCGGGCAAGCAGGCGACGCTGTCGGCGATCCGGTGGCGCAGCGTGTCCTGGCGGCTTGCGTGGTCCCTGCTGTCCGTCCTGCCCCAGATCGCCGTGCTCCTGTTTGTTGGGGTAAACACCTTCGGCGTACTGCTCGTCATGGGCTTTTTCGCTCTCGATGGCATGTGGGTCTACCGGCGCTGGCGGATCGGACAGCAGACGCCGCGCCCGGCACAGCTGCGCCTGACGCCGGAAGGATTTGCCCAGCGGGTGGGAACGGGCAAGGTCAGACTTCAGCCGTGGACCCGTTCGACCCGTATATTCGTCACGCGAAAGACACCGCGCCTCTATCGTATTCGCCAGGAGAGGCCCTTTTTCGCCATGTCGATGCGTTCAACCATCGATGTTGAAATCGAATGCGACGCAGCGACAGCAGAACGGATCAAGGAACGCATTCATCTATGGACGGGCATGCAATAAGCCAGGTGAGCCTTGCGGATCTTGGAGCAGTCCCTGCGGAGGGTTCGGCCACGAGCGACCCATGTCCTGCTGTACGTGATCTGCTGCGGCGATATCCTGCCGTGGGCCGCCGGCGTCGTCCCAGTCTTTCTCTGCGGCCTCTGCGTCTCTGCGGTGATATCTGGCTGTTTGCGCAGCGGTCCATTCGCATACAGGCAAATGACATAGGAGACTGTCCGAGTAACAGTTGACAGATATGTTATAATGGGCGAGTCAGGTAAGGAGAGATCCTTTCAGATCGAGGCTCAAGGATGAGTAAGACCTACCGCCCCTGGAATCCGGATCAAAGTTGGCTGTTGCCGCCGTCGCCGCGAGAGTGGCTGCCGGAAAACGACCTTGTCTTTTTCGTGCTCGACGTGGTCAAGGAACTGGATCTGTCGGCCATTTTCGGCAAGTACGAGCGAGAGCAGCGCGGCTATCCGCCGTACCACCCGCGGATGATGACCACGCTGCTGCTGTACAGTTACACGCAGGGCGTATTCAGTTCGCGACGCATCATGCAGCGGTGTCAGCGAGATGCGGCCTGGCGGGTGATCGTGCAGGAGGATGTGCCGGACTTCCGGACGATCAGCGACTTTCGCAAGCAGCACCTGACAGAACTGGAAGGGCTGTTCGTACAGGTGCTGCGACTGTGCCAGCAGGCGGGGCTGGTGAAGTTGGGTCACGTGGCATTGGATGGCACGAAGATCCGGGCGAATGCCTCGCGACACAAGGCGATGAGTTACGGAAGGATGAAAGAGGAAGAGGTCCGGTTGCGCAAGGAGATCCGTCAGTTGCTGTCGCAGGCCAAATCTGCGGATGAGGCGGAAGATCGGGCCTACGGCGTGGATCGTCGCGGGGACGAACTGCCGGAGGCCCTGGCCCGGCGGCAGAGCCGCCTGGCGAAGATCCGGGAGGCGCGAAGGCGCTGGAAGCACAGGCCAAGGCTGCCGCCGAAGAGGAATGCAAGCGTCAGGAAGAAGAGCCTGACAAGCCAGGCGACAAGCCCAAGGGTGGCCGTCGGAGCAAGCCGGCCAAGGCGGTACCGCCCGCGAAGGCCCAGTACAACTTCACGGATCCGACGACGAAAATCATGAAGGTCAGCAACAAGGGGTTCGACCAGTGCGGCAACGCGCAGGCGGTGGTGGATCGCCAACACCAGATCATCGTGGCGGCGGATGTGACGAACGAGGCGAACGACAAGCAACAGTTCCAGCCGATGGCCCAACAGGCTCGCACGAATGTGGGGCGAGGGCATCGGATTGGGAAGATATCTTCGGACAGCGGCTACTTCAGTGAGCAGAACGTGCAGTGGGCCGAGCGGAACCTTCTGGATGCGTACATCGCCACGGGCCGGCTCAAGCATGGCGAAAGGATGCCAGCCAGTCCGCGAGGTCGGCCGCCGGCGGGGCTGACGACGCAGGAGCGGATGGCCCGCAAGTTGCGAACGAAGCGCGGGCGGGAAACGTATGCCCAGCGGAAATGGATCGTCGAACCGATCTTCGGCTGGATCAAGCGAGGGTTGGGCTTCCGGCAGTTTTTGTTGAACGGCATGGAGCGGATGCGTAGCGAGTGGCGTCTGGTCTGTATGGCCTGCAATCTGAGGAAACTATGGTCAGCCGGGTGAGACAGCCATCGGCAATCGCGTCAGACGGGCCTGCACCGGCCTGAAACGGGAGTTTTTGCCTCGGCGGCCGCATGTCCGGGCGCAATAGCTACAAGTAAGACCGCCGAGTACCCCCCCAAATCGAAAAGAGATGGGGGTTTGGGTGTATACTCAGACGGTCTCATAGGATTGAAACATGCTGTCAACGCGGTTCCGCTGTCGTCCGCGCCGCAGTCACCGGTGCCGGCCGGGGCAGCAGACTCGCCATGCCGTCAGTCTTGCTCACAGCCGCAGCCCCTCGCGCCTCTCGCCAGGCGGTCTCTCGCTGACGGACAAGCCGAACCAGTTCTGTCCAGCCACGTGCGGCTATGCTTGCATCCATGTGCGTGCATCCTTTCTGTCTGTTCGTGCCAGACTCGCCCTTCGCATCCGCCCGGCCGGCGACCGGGCAAAACGTAGCGCCGGGGATCGCGAGCAGGAAACGGTCCGATCCCTGTATGTGTGGCCTCACGGCTCCCCGGCGCTGCTGTTTTCCGGACCGACAGCCGACCCGCCAGCCAACATCGCCCAATCGGCTGCCTTTTCAGGCCGATCATCCTTCCTGCATGCCACACGCCTCCTGCGTCACACGAGAGACCTATTTAAGCAAGAGCCGTGCCAGAACGAAGAAAGGTCGTAACCTTATATTTGATAGTCAGTTACAGACATCTTCCTCCCTGTGGCGATCGCTAGAATGCTACCAGTGGGTAGGATTTAGCCGTGTGGCGTACGGGTGTGTGGTGTTTGTGCGTGAGGACCACGGTATGGTGGCCTTATGGGTTGCCCGAGGACATCCTCAAGCCAGGCAGGCATGCCCTCATGGTCCAGAGCGGGCATCCCATTTGCGTGGAAAAGGCGGGGGGGCGTCAACTGGACTGACAGTCTTTGTCTATTATCATACTCTGGTACAGGCCGCAATTCACCACGGACTCTCTGCTTGAGATGGCCATTCGTGATGTCGCCGATTTGACGTCCCCTATTCGTTCCCTGATCTGTGGCGGTATTTGCAGCGAGGTTACTTCATGGCCGGGCCTGACAGCATGCAGACGCCACCGGATAGTCGAGCCCCGGCATTGCCGGATCGGCAAGCCGTTGCGGCGGACGAATCCGCCTGTGGGCAGGGCTCTCCTGCCTCGGATCCTCAGATACTCGTACTGGATGGCTGGCCCAGCAGGCAGCTCGGCGGACTACGCAGCAGGTGGATGCTCGTTATGTCTCTGTGCTATAACTCCCTTATCGCTATTTCCCTCAAAGAACTGCTGCTTCTATGGAACGTGCACGTCTTGTCTCATGTGCCCGATCTGTTTCTCATTGCGGTGGTCTGGAGCGTGTTCTTGGTACTGGCTTGGCCTGCACGGTGGCCGGCCATCCCCGGCAACGTTGTGCCCACTTGCCATCTGCATTTCTCGGCCGCTGGTTTCGCCATCAGCAGCGCTTCCAGTCATGCAGAGTGGCAGTCATGGTCGACGGTCACGCGTGTTTCAATACGCCGGACGCTGCGCGCGGATCTGTCCCGCATCCGGCTCGTACAGGTGGAGACCGGGCCAGAGCGGACCGACCAGGGCGTGGATCTGGTCGTTGCCTGCCAGAGCGGGATGATCGGCCAAGTCCGCCGGTACGTTGCCGCTTGCCGCGAAGGACGCCTCGTGGTTCCCCCGTCCTTGCCGAGCACGTACCTGGCAGCCTGGACCACAGCCCGGCGGTCTGTTCGCTCAAACGGACTTGAGGAGGGGGATCTCCGGTTCACGCAGTGCCCGCAATGCGGCTATGACCTGATTGGCTTGCCGGATAAAGGACAGTGTCCCGAGTGCGGCTTCGCCTACGACAGTCAAAGGCTCATCGTACTGTACGGCTCGCGAGCCAGGGCGAGAGAACCACTGACAAGAGCGAGGCTCTTGTGCCTCTTCGGCATGCTAATCGCCTCAGTCATAGGGATGTACATGCTCATTGCGGCACCGCGATGGGTCATATATGCCTTCAACCCTTTCTGGTTGCTGTTGCTTCTTGCGATGACACGTTTCATGCACGTTCATGGCGGTTCGCGCTCTGCGGGCTCGCGGTTCGGCGCCTGCCAGACAGCACAACTGCGCCTTTCGCCAGAAGGCTTCGGCCTGCGAGTTGGTTACGGGCCCTGCCCCCTGAAGCCGTGGTCGGATCGTACCTGGCTGCATATAGACCCTGTGGAAGGCCAGACCTACAGGATTCGGATCACAAGCACCCCTGTCCCCAAGTCATGCACCCTGCTGGCCAGTCTGGACTTTTCCGGTCATGCCCAAGCCGTGGTCCAGCTGCGCGAAACGGTCACCGAATGGCAGCAGTCGAAACGACGGCTTGCAGAGCAGCAATAGGGGCCAACTCTACAGAACAGCGGGTGAAAGCAGTGGATCGGGCTGGCCGAGTTGCAGGAAGCCGTGGGCGCGAGCGGCGCAGCCGTAGCAGCGGCGGCACGGGGCCGGTCCGTGACGATAGCACGACCAGGTATGTTCGAAGGGCACCCCCAGCCGATGGGCCAGCAGCATGACGTCGCCCTGCTTGCTGCCGATGAACGGGGCCTCCAGCCGGACCGATTTGGAGACGCCCTCGGCGGCGATCTGGTAGAGCCAGTTCCACGCCGCCAGGCACTCCCGGCTACGGTCCGGATAGAGCCGCCAGGTCGGCAGGTCGCCGATGCCGCGGTCTTCGATGACGCCGCAAAAGACCCGGTCGGTCTTCAGCTTCATGGCCAGGCTCAGGCCCGCCGAAACGATCGAGGTCATCAGGCCGGGGATATAGGCCGGGTCGGGGCCCTCGCGCATGGCCAGTGCGTCGGGCATCAGGTCCCGGCTGCCGATCAGCAGGGGATACTCGCCGCTGGCCTGCCACTGGGGCATGCAAATTCGGACAATGGAGGCCGGCGAGAGGCGCTCGGCCAGCGCTTCGAGGCTGGCCGCCTCATGGCGCCCGTTGCGTTGGCCATAATCCACGTGTAGCCAATGGGTTACGCCTTCGTCGGCGGCCAGGCAGGCGGCGGCCGCCGAAACCACCCCTCCGCTCATCAATACCACCGATCCCGCCAAAGGAGGACCTCCACCAGTCAGGAAACTGCCTGCGCGGGGCATCTACAAACGCACGGACTGCCTGCCAATGCAGGGTGCGGCTTGCGCATTGGTTGCGCAAAGACTCCCTACAGGTGCCATTATATATATTCGGCTATTGTACCGACGGGGCTTGATTGGCGGCGCCAAGCCGGTTGGTGGGTTGGATGCTGCTGCTACTGCGTGTGGTCTTGTGCCAGGGGCGTGTCCCCTGCTGACGCCTGGGGCTTCCCTGCCTCTTTCTGTTGGTAACGGGGTTGTCGGCTTGCGTCAGCTTGTCCAGCCGATCAGGAGGGCGTTTCGGCCGGTTTCGGGGCCTTCCCGGCGGTAGGAGTAATAGTCGTCGTTGCAGATTGTGCAGTCGGCGCTGCGTTCGATCTGCTCGACGGGCAGGCCGGCGCGGGCCAGCTGTTTGACCAGGGCACCGTGCATGTCCAGATGCCACCGATCTCCATGACGCGACAGCACATCCCGGCCGCAGTAAGTCGTGACGGTGAGGGTGCTGGCCAGGTCGTCAGAGATCTCGTAGCAGCCGACCTGCGCGGCAGGGGCGATGGCGGCCAGCATTCTGCCGGGGACAGCGCCGTACGTGTTCACCAGATCCTGCACAAGGATCGCGCCGGCGCCGTCGGCTACCCCGCGCCAGCCGGCGTGTACCAGGCCGACGGCGTGTGCCTGCGGGTCGACGACGGCGAGCAGGCAGCAATCGGCGGAGAAGGCGATCAGAGGAATCCTGGGCAGGTTGGTCATGAGGCCGTCGCAGTCAGCGACGGCGGTCTCACGGCTGTCGTGGCCGGCACCGGCGTTGCGGGTATCGACGCGTTCAATATCGATGCCGTGGATCTGCTGAGGGGCGGTCAGAAGGTTAACAGCGAAGCCCAGCCGGGAGCAGATCTCCCGCCGGCGGAAAAGAGCCTGGTCGCGCTGCGGGCCGGTGTGTGGTGCGAGGTTGTACGGTTTGGCGATGATGGCATGGGCGAGGCCGGGGACGTCTTTCAGTATGTCGAATTGTTTGAAGGGCATGGTCTGTTATTCGCCAAGGTTACTGGTGATGGTCTTGGGTTCGATTCTTCGCAGTTCTGTCGGGCTCATCCGTAAAGCCAAGCGAACCAAGCGAGCCCCCCGGCAGATGCTTTGGGACTCGTATCGCTCTTGTATCGTCTTTGCCGCGGGTTGTCCAACGAGTGGGCATCCCTTCGCTGGGACTGTCCGTGTGACAGGTGACGGTGGCGACGATCCTGCCGGACCCTGTGTGGTACCCTTACGAAATAAAGGTGCGACTTTATGGTGTTCGCTGAAACGTGGAAACCCACTTCGGCCAGATCTAGACTACCCTGAAGATGCGCAAGATCAAATGCAAGATGCCGCAAGGTGTCAAGAAGGAACTGGCCATCTACTGGCTGGTCTACGACTTGGTGCATGCGGTGATGCTGCAGGCGGCCGCGCGACTGCGGCGCCCGCAGAGGTGCTGCCCGCCTGCGGGTCAACCCGTGTCGGCCGGACCGGCACGAACCGCGTGTGATCAAGGATCTGAACGACGCGAACAGCAAGATGATCAAGCCTCGCCGCAAACTCAAAGAGGAACTCCACTTGTGGGGAGGCCGGCACAAATGAGATATCTGATTACACAAACGTATCAGGATAAAGTAAGCGCCATTCGTGATGTCCCCGATTCCCCCCTAAGCGAAGCATTGGTTGTACAGTCTCCGTCCCAAGTGCGCGCCAATGACTGGATTTGAAAGGGAATTTGCCAGGACGGAAGTCAACCTTACATTTGGCGAAGGCTAACAAATAGGCATCGCGGTCACCGGTCTTATTGTCTCGCAATAGCTGCCGCATGCAGAACACCAAACCGTTGATGGTTGTTGCTGTCAGCGCCCCTGCTCCTCTTCTTATCTGTTGTCCAAAGATCGGGGTCCAGACTGCGATGGAACCCTGATATGAACGCAGATAAGTGCTCACTGCAGAACGCTACATAATCGTCGAGCAATGGCTTGCTCTTGCGC
This sequence comes from uncultured Planctomycetota bacterium, assembly GCA_963787325.1. Classification (GTDB taxonomy): domain Bacteria; phylum Planctomycetota; class Phycisphaerae; order UBA1845; family JANYLN01; genus CAWBCK01. Next base: position 280,291 of record CAWBCK010000005.1, on the reverse strand, counting down.
CTGCACAGTTTTCCCTTCTCGGGGTGTGGCCATATTTGGAAGAGGCTATCATCGCTGCCGATACCGACAATGTGCCGTAATCCGTAGCTGACGATTGAAGTCGTCTTGATCTTTCCGCGGTCAAAGAAGTATTCCTCCAGGTATCCACAAAGCGGGCCGGAGGCAGCCAGCAACGAAACCACTCGTTTCGCTATAGCAACATCAGTATACGGCTCAACAATGGTTTGTATGGCCTGTTTGAGGTCGCCCCTCGCACGAGTTTGCTTGTCATTTATTTCTAGGAGACCGTCTGAGTAAACACCCAAACCCCCATCTCTTTTCGGTTTGGGGGGTACTCGGCGGTCTTGCTCGTTGCTATTGCGCCGGCGCTCGGGGCGCCGAAGCAAAAACTCTCGTTTCAGGCCGGTGCGGCCCCACCTGACGCGATTGCCGGTCGCCGTTTCACCCGGCTGACCATAGTTTCCTCAGATTGCAGGCCATACAGACCAGACGCCACTCGCTACGCATCCGCTCCATGCCGTTCAACAAAAACTGCCGGAAGCCCAACCCTCGCTTGATCCAGCCGAAGACCGGCTCGACGATCCATTTCCGCTGGGCATACGTTTCCCGCCCGCGCTTTGTTCGCAACTTGCGGGCCATCCGCTCCTTCGTCGTCAGCCCCGCCGGCGGCCGACCTCGCGGACTGGCTGGCATCCTTTCGCCATGCTTGAGCCGGCCCGTGGCGATGTACGCATCCAGAAGGTTCCGCTCGGCCCACTGCACGTTCTGCTCACTGAAGTAGCCGCTGTCCGAAGATATCTTCCCAATCCGATGCCCTCGCCCCACATTCGTGCGAGCCTGTTGGGCCATCGGCTGGAACTGTTGCTTGTCGTTCGCCTCGTTCGTCACATCCGCCGCCACGATGATCTGGTGTTGGCGATCCACCACCGCCTGCGCGTTGCCGCACTGGTCGAACCCCTTGTTGCTGACCTTCATGATTTTCGTCGTCGGATCCGTGAAGTTGTACTGGGCCTTCGCGGGCGGTACCGCCTTGGCCGGCTTGCTCCGACGGCCACCCTTGGGCTTGTCGCCTGGCTTGTCAGGCTCTTCTTCCTGACGCTTGCATTCCTCTTCGGCGGCAGCCTTGGCCTGTGCTTCCAGCGCCTTCGCGCCTCCCGGATCTTCGCCAGGCGGCTCTGCCGCCGGGCCAGGGCCTCCGGCAGTTCGTCCCCGCGACGATCCACGCCGTAGGCCCGATCTTCCGCCTCATCCGCAGATTTGGCCTGCGACAGCAACTGACGGATCTCCTTGCGCAACCGGACCTCTTCCTCTTTCATCCTTCCGTAACTCATCGCCTTGTGTCGCGAGGCATTCGCCCGGATCTTCGTGCCATCCAATGCCACGTGACCCAACTTCACCAGCCCCGCCTGCTGGCACAGTCGCAGCACCTGTACGAACAGCCCTTCCAGTTCTGTCAGGTGCTGCTTGCGAAAGTCGCTGATCGTCCGGAAGTCCGGCACATCCTCCTGCACGATCACCCGCCAGGCCGCATCTCGCTGACACCGCTGCATGATGCGTCGCGAACTGAATACGCCCTGCGTGTAACTGTACAGCAGCAGCGTGGTCATCATCCGCGGGTGGTACGGCGGATAGCCGCGCTGCTCTCGCTCGTACTTGCCGAAAATGGCCGACAGATCCAGTTCCTTGACCACGTCGAGCACGAAAAAGACAAGGTCGTTTTCCGGCAGCCACTCTCGCGGCGACGGCGGCAACAGCCAACTTTGATCCGGATTCCAGGGGCGGTAGGTCTTACTCATCCTTGAGCCTCGATCGGAAAGACTTATCCCTTGCCTGACCCACCCATTATAACATGTCTGTCAACTGTTACTCGGACAGTCTCCTAGGAGACCGTCCGAGTAAACACCCAAAGCCCCAGTTCTCTTCGGTTTTTGGGGTACCCGGCCGTCTTACTTGTTGCTATTGCGCCGGGGTTCGGGGCCGGCGAGGCAGAAACTCCCGTTTCAGGCCGGTGCAGGCCCGTCTGACGCGATTGCCGATGGCTGTCTCACCCGGCTGACCATAGTTTCCTCAGATTGCAGGCCATACAGACCAGACGCCACTCGCTACGCATCCGCTCAATACCGTTCAACAAAAACTGCCGGAAGCCCAGCCCTCGCTTGATCCAGCCGAAGACCGGCTCGACGATCCACTTCCGCTGGGCATATGTCTCACGCCCGCGCTTTCGTCCGCAACTTGCGGGCCATCCGCTCCTTCGTCGTCAGCCCCGCCGGCGGCCGGCCTCGCGGACTGGCTGGCATCCTTTCGCCATGCTTGAGCCGGCCCGTGGCGATGTACGCATCCAGATGGTTTCGCTGGGCCCACTGCACATTCTGCTCACTGAAGTAACCGCTGTCCGACGAGATCTTCTTGATCCGGTGCCCGCGTCCCACATTTCTGCGAGCCTGTTGGGCCATCGGCTGGAACTGTCGCTTGTCGTTCGCCTCGTTCGTTACATCCGCTGCTACAATAATCTGGTGCTCGCGATCCACCACCGCCTGCGCGTTGCCGCACTGATCGAACCCCTTGTTGCTGACCTTCATGATCTTCGTCGTCGGATCCGTGAAGTTGTACTGGGCCCTCGCCGGCGGTACCGCTTGGGGCGGCTCGATCCGCCGGCCACCCTTCGGCTTGTCGCCTGGCTTGTCAGGCTCTTTTTCCTGGCGCTTGCATTCCTCTTCGGCGGCGGCCTTTGCTTGGGCCTCCAACGCCTTGCGGGCTTGTTTGATCTTTTGCAGGCGGCTCTGCCGGCGGGCCAGGGCCTCGGGCAGTTCGTCACCGCGACAATCCGGGCCGTATGTCCGATCTTCCGTGTCATCCGCTGCTTGGGCCTGCGACAGCAACTGGCGGATCTCTTTGCGCAGCCGGGCCTCTTCCTCCTTCATCCGCCCGTAACTCATCGCTTTGTGTCGCGAGGCGTTCGCCCGGATCTTCGTGCCGTCCAACGCCACGTGGCCCAACTTCACCAGCCCCGCCTGCTGGCACAGCCGGAGTACCTGCACGAACAGTCCTTCCAATTCTGTGAGATGCTGCTTGCGAAAGTCGCTGATGGTCCGGAAGTCCGGCACATCGTCCTGCACGATCACTCGCCACGCTGCGTCCCGCTGACACCGCTTCATGATCCGCCGCGAACTGAACACGCCCTGCGTGTAACTGTACAGCAGCAGCGTCGTCATCATCCGCGGGTGGTATGGCGGGTAGCCCCGCTGCTCTCGTTCGTACTTGCCGAGAATGGCTGCCAGATCCAGTTCTTTGACCACGTCCAGCACGAAAAAGACCAGGTCGTTTTCCGGTAGCCAGTCTCGCGGCGACGGCGGCAATAGCCAACTCTGATCCGGGTTCCACGGGCGGTAGGTCTTACTCATCCTTGAGCCTCGATCGGAAAGACTTATCCCTTGCCTGACCCACCCATTATAACATGTCTGTCAACTGTTACTCGGACAGTCTCCTAGGAACAGCTTCGCCTCAAACTGCGTTCTGGCCACCTGCTCCATTCCTGCCGGATATACAATTCCGGTCACCAGCAGGTGCTGCTTCCTCCGCAGCAGGCTGATCTTACGATCCAGGTCGTCCATGCCTTCATGATAGGCGAACACACGGTGCTGACCGTCAACAAGGCCAATCGAACCCAGATCACGTCGCAGACTGGATAGTAATGGTCTGCATCGCGGACAGGCTTTCAGGCGACACCTGTTTTCCCTTATGGTCTAGGAATCGCGTATCGTTTGGTAGGGTGGCAATAACGTTGTTGACGAATACACGCCCTTCAGATGCTAGGTAGGCCCGCATCCTGGCGATCTTGCCCTTCAAAAGAAGCCGTTGGTACAGGCAATCGTTATCTTGCCATCCGTCCTTTCGCAGGACGTATGCTTGGGAAAGCAATGTCTCCGGTTCGATCAGGAATGACACGAGTTTATGTCCTGAAGGGAACCCACTAGGAGACTCGGGCAGGACCAGGGCTATGTAATCACGCTTGTCCTCACCTTGCTGCTGGATGCCGATGTCAGATGCTCTTTGCCGTAGGAATTTGAACAACTCCCATCGTACAGATCCACCGATCGTCTTTGACAGACTGAGGAAGTACTGCATGTTGGCATATCGCAAGAACACGAGATCCGGATGCCGACCCTCATACAATCTGTCGGAGCTGGTTCAAGGAGCAGTACACGAATACCCAACGGTACTCATCGTCCCCGTACTCGCCACCAGATCTGATGGCCCTAAACTTCGGGAACTTTGAGGCAAGCACTCGTAACGTTTCAGCCGTATTGCCGGCGATGTGTTTGAAGAAGTCCGCAGACTTAAGCAAGTGTTCCTTGACGTCCTTCGTGGTGGTGTCTTCGACCAGAACTAATACGTTTCTGTACACGAAGAAACTGTCAATCTCCCCCTGTCGCCCGGCTATGTTCAGTTGTCTGTCTCTGGTCGCAATCTGCGTGAACCCTGCATTTGTGAAGATGGTGTTGATGTCAGTCCTAAACCTCCTGTCCCGACTTCGAACTGCCCTCTCCTTGCTCGACAGTCTCTTCTTCCTACGTTGTTTGGGGAGTTTGCGCCTGCTTGCCATCACCTGATGTATTGCGGCTGACATCACTGAAGGTCTCCTCTGATACGAGCGTACATGAGCTCGCAGTACTCTTTTTGGAGGTCGGCCGCCACGAACCGCATTCCCGCTGCAAGCGCCGCTATCAGCGTCGTGCCAGTGCCAGCAAACGGATCCACAACCAGACCGCCACTGCACCCGCTGATGGTGATCGCCCGCTCCGGAATGACGAGAGGTCACTCATTGGCTGCGCGAGTCTTCGTCTTTCGGTGCCGGACCGGGCTGACGTCATCCCATACGTCTGCGAGATTAATTCCGTTTGCGACGTACTCTTTGTAGCCACCGTAGTCACGTAGATCCTTCTTGCAGCGCGCCACAGATCGGCTTCGGCACCTTGGGCCGGTTGAACGACTCAGGCTTGCCCTTCGTGTAGTACAGGAGCGCATAGTGAGCCGGATACAGGTGATCCCCACGGACAAAGCCGTTCTTCATGGAGATGGCAATCCAGTGGCGGAAGTCCAGGTGTTGTTCTAGGAGACTGTCCGAGTAACAGTTGACAGACATGTTATAATGGGTGGGTCAGGCAAGGGATAAGTCTTTCCGATCGAGGCTCAAGGATGAGTAAGACCTACCGCCCGTGGAACCCGGATCAGAGTTGGCTATTGCCGCCGTCGCCGCGAGACTGGCTACCGGAAAACGACCTGGTCTTTTTCGTGCTGGACGTGGTCAAAGAACTGGATCTGGCAGCCATTCTCGGCAAGTACGAACGAGAGCAGCGGGGCTACCCGCCATACCACCCGCGGATGATGACGACGCTGCTGCTGTACAGTTACACGCAGGGCGTGTTCAGTTCGCGGCGGATCATGAAGCGGTGTCAGCGGGACGCAGCGTGGCGAGTGATCGTGCAGGACGATGTGCCGGACTTCCGGACCATCAGCGACTTTCGCAAGCAGCATCTCACAGAATTGGAAGGACTGTTCGTGCAGGTACTCCGGCTGTGCCAGCAGGCGGGGCTGGTGAAGTTGGGCCACGTGGCGTTGGACGGCACGAAGATCCGGGCGAACGCCTCGCGACACAAAGCGATGAGTTACGGGCGGATGAAGGAGGAAGAGGCCCGGCTGCGCAAAGAGATCCGCCAGTTGCTGTCGCAGGCCCAAGCAGCGGATGACACGGAAGATCGGACATACGGCCCGGATTGTCGCGGTGACGAACTGCCCGAGGCCCTGGCCCGCCGGCAGAGCCGCCTGCAAAAGATCAAACAAGCCCGCAAGGCGTTGGAGGCCCAAGCAAAGGCCGCCGCCGAAGAGGAATGCAAGCGCCAGGAAAAAGAGCCTGACAAGCCAGGCGACAAGCCGAAGGGTGGCCGGCGGATCGAGCCGCCCCAAGCGGTACCGCCGGCGAGGGCCCAGTACAACTTCACGGATCCGACGACGAAGATCATGAAGGTCAGCAACAAGGGGTTCGATCAGTGCGGCAACGCGCAGGCGGTGGTGGATCGCGAGCACCAGATTATTGTAGCAGCGGATGTAACGAACGAGGCGAACGACAAGCGACAGTTCCAGCCGATGGCCCAACAGGCTCGCAGAAATGTGGGACGCGGGCACCGGATCAAGAAGATCTCGTCGGACAGCGGTTACTTCAGTGAGCAGAATGTGCAGTGGGCCCAGCGAAACCATCTGGATGCGTACATCGCCACGGGCCGGCTCAAGCATGGCGAAAGGATGCCAGCCAGTCCGCGAGGTCGGCCGCCGGCGGGGCTGACGACGAAGGAGCGGATGGCCCGCAAGTTGCGAACAAAGCGCGGGCGGGAAACGTATGCCCAGCGGAAATGGATCGTCGAACCGATCTTCGGCTGGATCAAGCGAGGGTTGGGCTTCCGGCAGTTTTTGTTGAACGGCATGGAGCGGATGCGTAGCGAGTGGCGTCTGGTCTGTATGGCCTGCAATCTGAGGAAACTATGGTCAGCCGGGTGAGACAGCCATCGGCAATCGCGTCAGACGGGCCTGCACCGGCCTGAAACGGGAGTTTTTGCTTCGGCGCCCCCGAGCACCGGCGCAATAGCAACGAGCAAGACCGCCGAGTACCCCAAAAACCGAAGAGAACTGGGGCTTTGGGCGTTTACTCAGACGGTCTCCTAGGTAAGGGCTCAGCCTAATAGACCACTTCGGGATATGGTATAGATACAGCACTCCGCCAGGCTTGAGGACCGCTGCGCTGTGCGCTATGACTTGCTCCATGTATTTGAGATACTCGGATTCCTTCTTGCTGTCGTGGTGGCTCCCGTTTTTGCCGTAACGTTTACCAAGGTTGAATGGGGGGTCGAGGAAGACGATGTCAGCACAGCCGGGCCGTAGAGATGCAAGGCAATGCAGCGCATCATCTCGTACAATTTCGCCAAGAGTATGACGATAGATGTTGCCTTTATAACTTCCCTGCCACCACTCGCGGCGAGACCGTTTCAGGGGAATGGCATGTGTTGTGCGGGAAGGTCTCTGCATGATCCCAAACTCTGGAAACCTTTAATGAGTTCGTCTCGTAGTTGACAAGCAACATAGTCATGCGATCCCTTAACTTTGTCAAATGGACATGCGGCTTCGCCATGGAGGCTGAGCTCAAGCCTTATGCAGCGATTCTGCTGTTGTGGGGCTACCACTCAGCAAGAGCGCTGGGCCGCGGTCTCAAGACGTACAGAGGGCTCTGGGATCTCCGTTACAGGCCGGATATGTCAGCAAGAACCCGTCACTGCGTGTACAGGCCTGCTGCGATCCGGCTGGATCACACGGAACGGAGTGGTTAGGGAGCATCACTCGAATCACTGCTTTGAAAATCGCCGAGCGTTAAGATCATTCAGCAGCATGGCGTATCCCACACGGCGACCATTGATTAACAATGTGACGCGGGGTCGGGCCAGCGGCTGGTGGCCAAAGTGCCCGGGCAGTGGATTGGTAGAGCGGTATGCTTCTTGCGGGGTCTTGTACGATCTACGTTTGAACTTTGCGCCGGCATGCCGGACGGAAGCGACACTGGGTTTCGACCGCTGCAACCGCAACAACCACAACCCCGGCTGACGCCTGGGGCTCTAACGACAACGGCCAGAACCCCGGCTGACGCCTGGGGCTTCAACGGCCGTGGCCACGTCTGTGAATTCCGGGGATTGTTGGCCAGGGCAGCGCGAAGGGATACCCTCGCTTACGCTTCGGGCTCATTTACGGCGACGACAACCGAACATAACGTTATTAAGATTTTGAGACTTCCAGCAGGACTTTCAGGTTGCTGGAATCCTGGGCCAATCTCGAGGGCCTCGGTGGCTTTGTGCAGCGGCATGATGCGGCTGATCATGCTGAGCACGTCCACCTGTTTGCGGGCCAGGGCGTTGATCGCTTCGCTGAACGGGCCGCACCGGCTGCCCAGCAGCGTGACCTCGTTTACCACGATCGGTGTCAGATCGATCGGCTGGGCGCCGGCGGAGGTGCTCTTGAGGACGATCGTGCCTCGGGGACGGACCGTCTGCATCGCCATGGCGAGTCCCGATTCATGGCCGGAGCATTCGACGACCAGATCCTGGTCCTGCTTGGGGACGGCGTTGGCGACGGGGAAAGCGGTAATGCCCTTCTTTTCGCAGAATTCGAGGGTACGCGGATTCTTGCCGATCACCTGCAGGCGGCAGCCTGTCTGGGCGAGGACCTGGGCCATGAGCAGGCCCAGCCGGCCGACGCCGATGACGGTGCAGCGCATGTGGCGGTCGATGGGGACCTGGCGAAGGACCTGATAGGCGGCGGCCAGCGGTTCTACGAAGACGGCTTCCTCGTTACTGAGGCTGTCGGGCAGGGGGTAGCAGTTGCGCTCGGGCAAGACCAGGTAGTCGGCGAACGCGCCGTCGCGGCCGGAGATGCCGAGGACGGTGCGGCGACGGCAATGGGTGGCCAGGCCCTTGAGGCACATGTCGCACTGGCCGCAGACGCAGTTGATCTCGCCGACGACCCGTTTGCCGCGGAGCGACTTTGGGCCGTTAACGACGACACCGACGAATTCGTGTCCCAGGACGCCTTTGTAGTCGTAGTAGCCCTTGACGATCTCCAGATCGGTCCGACAGATGCCGGCCAGGCGGACCTGGATGAGGACCTCGCCCTTCGGTACGGACGGCTCGGGCCACTCGCGGTGGAATTTTACATTTCCATCAAAGACTACGGCTCGCATGGGGTCGACCTCGCTTTGATTAGGCGCGTAGCAACTACAGCACAGTCGTGCCTACAGCACTGCCCGACGAAAAAACAACGCAGGATGGGACCTCGCGTCATCCCAACACTGAAGTGCCGGGCTACTATCGTTAACATCCCTACGGGGCGTACGGCATTTTGCCGCCTGTCAATCGCGTCCCTGGCCGGCCGCACGGCCACGGCGAGCGCGGCATCGTCTGGCGATGGCGGTTACTGGGCCGCCTCCTCCATCATTCTGTGGCTGTTCTCCTGCTTGACAGCCGCCAGCGGCGACGGTTTGGCAGTGGGCTTCGAGGCGCCCTGCCAGGAGTTCCAGAACTCGTCCAATCCGTCAGAGACCCGTCGCCAGAAGGTATCGCTCGTCCGGGCCAGTTCGACGTATGCAGTGTGGCCGGCGAACGGGTCCTTCTGCACCTTGAGCCAGTTGGCCCAGCTATCGGCACTGTAATCGCCGATGTGCCCGGTGAGGGTCCGCAGGGACATTTCGGCCTCGAACATCAGGCCGAAGTTGTTTTCCTTGAGTGTATTGACGAGCACGGCGAGGGTGTCGTCGCCGGGGAAGTTCCGCAGGGCACGGACGGCCACCATGCGGGCCTGGGGGTTCTGTTCGTCGATCGCGGCTTTGAAGATCACCTGCCGGACTTTGTCCATGCGGTCGGCAGGAACCTGGTTGTCACGGAGGCGTTGTTCCAGGACCGTCAGGGCGTCGAAGCGGACATCGTCCTCGCCTGTGCGGACCGGTTTGGTCGTCAGTTTCGGGTTGAGGATGTCGAGGCAGGTATCGACGGCCTCGACGCGGCCGCTCTTGCCCAGGGCCTGGATGGCGAGGCAGCGGACCTGGGCGTCGACGTCGGTTCGGGCGATGACGTCGAGGGATTTGATGCACCAGTCCTGGGTGAGTTCCTTTCGGGTGAGGACGGAGCGGAGGTATTGACGGCGGACGTCGGGATTTTCTTCCTGGAGGGCGTAGAGGACGGCGCGGCCTGGCGTGGGCCGGAAGACGAGGGCCTTGACGGCCCTGTCAGCCTGCTGGGCGCAGCCGGTCAGCAGGACGGTGCAACCGAATGCGAGTACGATGAGTCGGAATCGATCAGGCCGTGCCGTGCGGCCCGGCTGTTTCGGCCAGTTGCAGGTCCATCTGGACGATGTCGTCGAGGGGGACAAGTTCCACATGCTCCAGCGGCTCTCCGCAAAAGCGGGTGCCAATCTTTCGGAATCGTTCGGGGTTATCCGTTGCACAGCAGTGCAGTCTACCCGCGTGATTGCGGGAGGACAACAAGTTGAGTTTCTTGAGGGTCCGCTGGACGGTCCAGGCTGTTTCCTCGGCAGAGTCGACGACGACGGCGCCGCTGTTGACGGCCTGGGCGATGGCATCGCGGAGGAGGGGATAGTGGGTGCAGCCGAGGACGACGACGCCGGGACGCAGCCGGCGGATCGGTTCGAGGTACTCGTAGGCGGCCTCGTTGACGAGCTTGTCGGCCGAATCGCGTCCTTCCTCGGCCATGGGCACGAAGAGCGGGCAGGAGCGCTGGACGACGGGTACGGAGTTGTCGATGGCGTGAATCGCCCTTACGTAGGCGCCGGAACTGACGGTGGCTTCGGTGGCCAGGACCACGACGGTCCGTTCGCCGGACAGGGCGGCGGCGGCCCGGGCACCGGGCTCGACAACGCCGATGATGGTCAGGCCAAGGGATCGCAGGGTGGGCATGGCGACGGCGCTGAGGGTATTACAGGCGACGACCATGAGCTTGGGGCGGTGCTGGAGGAGCCAGCCGGCCAGTTGCGTGGCGAACCGGGTGACCGTTACGGCGCTCTTGATGCCGTAGGGGACGCGGGCGGTGTCGCCGAGATACATGATATCTTCGTTGGGCAGCAGGCGGCGGACGGCGGCTACGACGGTCAGGCCACCGACGCCCGAGTCGAAGATGGCGATCGGCTGATCGGGGTCGTGGGGGTATTCCACAAGATCACTCACTTTTGTCCTTTTTGTCCGTGGCATGATGGCCTCACCGCGTGCGAGGCGGCTGGGCCGTTCCCTTATGGCTATCGACAAAGGTGCCATCCGGGCTTTTGGCGATCCGCAGCGTAGCCGCCTCCGTGGGATTGTACCAGTTTTCGAGATGAGCGGAGGGGTTTATATTGGGGACTGGAGGCAGGGACTGGGGGCTAGGGGCTAGGGGCTAGGGGTTGGGGGCTGGGGATTGGGGATTGGCTGCTTTGGGTGGGGATGGCGATTTTCTTTTTTTGAGGGTGGTTGGATGGGATCTCTTGGACAGGCTGGGGCTGGCGGGCTGGGCGAGATGGGTGTGCAGGCGGACGTCAGCCTGGGGCGGCTGGTCGGGCGGGCCTTTCGGCTGTCGCTTGTCATGATCGTCATGCAGGCGACAGCGCTGTTTGTGGGGGCACATGCGCTGGCGTGGCCTCGGGGGTGGCTGGTGGTCGGGCTGCTGGTGCTGACGATGCTGGTCAATGTCGGGGTGATGGCGCGGTATAACCCGCGAGCGCTGCGGGAGCGGTTTCGCCGACACAAGGACACCAAGTCGTTCGACACGGTGATCACGAGGCTGTACCTGGTGGCGCTGCTGGTGATGATGTATGTCGCGGGGCGCGACGCAATGCGGGCTGGATGGTGGCCGATCGGAGAGGGGGGAATTCTGCCTGGCGTGCTGCTTTACATTATTGGCAATGCCATCGTCGCGTGGACGATGGTAGAGAACCGGCACCTGGAGACGACGGTGCGTATCCAGGAAGGTCACGAGGTCGTGACGACCGGCCCGTATCGGATTGTTCGTCACCCGATGTATGTCGGTTCGCTGATGATGACGGCAGGCTGTCCGCTGGTGGCGGGCTCGGTGTGGGCGTATGTGCCGTTTGGCGCGATCGTGGGGCTCTTCGTGCTGCGGACGGCGCTGGAGGACCGTACACTGCATGAGGAACTGGCGGGTTATGCGGAGTATGCGAAGCGAACGCGGTATCGTCTGTTGCCGGGGTTGTGGTGAGGAAGCGGCCGCGCATCGGTTCCGAAATGCTGAGATTATGACATTTCCGTTGTAGTGAGGCGGCTGCGTCAGGTAAGATCGGGTTGGAGGTCGGACAGGGAGCGATCGTTCCTGCATCTGAACCTGTGGAATCTCGTGACGTATCTTGCCGCCCTCGGGCTATGCCGGCGGGGGCCAGGCCGGCTTGGCTTGTTGAGGGTGGCGGCGCCTGGAAGGGGAGAGGTGTAACCGTGCGAAATATCTCTTGTGTGGTCGTGGTCGCGTTGGTGCTGGCAATCGGGGCGAGCGTTCGGGCGGACGAACTGATCAATTCCGATTTCGAGACGAGCTCGGCTGGATGGACATTGGGCGGGCCTGATAATCTCGCGATCAACGATTTCAATGCACTGGCTGACTCGACGACGTCATCGAGCCTGTGGTCTTACAATACGACGCATTTGCCGTTGTACATGTCGCTGGACATGGATTACGCCGTGGACGATGCGACGGCGACGGATCCGTTTGTCATCGGTCTGCATGTGTGGGGCAGTCCTGACAATCCGACGGCGCTGCCTTCGGGGCCGCTGGAGGATCACTACGGTTACTTCCTGACGATCACGGGGAGTTCCCCAACGGAGCAGGTGTTGCAACTGGAGCGGCGCGATGGGCCGACCGCGACGGACCTGGCGGTGATCGGCAGTGCAACGCTGCCGATCGACGGGACGGCTATCCACCATCTGCGCTGGACGGACTGCGGCTGCGGCCGGCTCACGATCTACGTGGATGATATGGACACCATCGCCCTGTTCGCCGACGAGAGCCGCACGGGCAGCATGCGGTATATCGGTATGACGGGGACGTTCCTTGGCGTGGGCACGCCGGGTGTAGCGGCCGGCTGGATCGATAATGTGATCGTTGAGGGGGATCCCGTCCCGGTGCCCGAGCCGGTTACGATGGTGCTGGCGCTGGTTGGTGTGGTCGGGCTGGTCCGCCGACGGTAAGGGCGGCAAGTCCAGAGGGTAGAAGTTTGCAGCCGATGCTGCTGCGGAAATCGCCGGCCTTGCGGTTGGACTGGCGTAGCTTCGTGATTGTGTTGTGTGCGCCGATGGGACGGCGCGCGGCGAGGTCCGTTCCGGCATGTTCTGGCGAGCATCAAGAGTCCTTTCGCGTTGCAGTCGGCGCCTGTCGTGGCGTCCGGTTTGTAGTCTTTGTCATTTCCACCTTTTCGGTACATCCGTCCATCCCTGTCCTTGTCGAGGCCGGCTGCTGTTGGCCGTGGCTGGCTAGTCCGTCCCTTTCCAGTTGCCTATAAACGTGTAGAGCGTGAATCAGGTATGGGGACGGTGTGAGAGGGCGAACTGCTTGCAGGGCAGCAGGAATCGGATACAGAAGGGGGCTCTCATGGTAGCGGCAAACGTGATCAACGGCGTCGATGTGGCGGAACTGAAACGTAAGGCCGGCATGCTGCAGCAGAATGCGCCGATGGCCAAATTCGAATTTCGCGTTCGTAACAAGTGGCTTGACTGCGGGCACAGTGAAACGACGGTGTGCGATTTTGACGGGATCGGACAGCGTTTCCAGCACCGCCAGACATTCAAGATCCAGGCGGATGAACCGGCTGTGCTGCTGGGCGGCGATGAGGCTGCCAATCCCGTGGAACACCTGCTTAACGCCCTGGTAACCTGCCTGACCGGCTCTCTGGCCTATCACGCGGCTGTACGGGGAATCAAGATTGAAGAGGTGGAAGGCGAGGTCGTCGGCGATCTGGATATCCGGGGGTACATGGGGGTGGCCGAGGATGTGCGCAAAGGCTATCAGAACATTCGCGTGCAGTTCAAGGTGAAGTCAGATGCTCCGGCGGAGGTGCTGGAGGAGTGTGCGCGGTTCTCGCCCGTACTCGACGTGGTTTCCCATGGTACGAATGTGACGCTGCAGATTGAGAAGCGGTAGCAGGCGTAGATGCCGTAGGCGCGGCATATTTCGCAGGGACGCTGTCCCCGCGCGAAGGAGAAGGTGATGGCGGACCAGGAACTCGGTTATGCGCTGGTCGGATGCGGGCGATTCGGTCGGTTCTGTATGGCGAATTACAAAACGATGGCAGGCATTCGGCCGGTCTGCGTGATGGATATGGATGAGGCCCTGGCGGAATCGACCGCCAGGGAGTTCGACGTTGCGGCCGTGGACAGCCTGGAGGAGGTGCTAAATCGCGATGACGTCGACATCGTGCACGTTGCGACGCCGCCTTCGACGCACGGGCCGTTCGCCATGCAGTGTCTGGCGGCAGGCAAGCACGTTTTGTGTGAGAAGCCGCTGGCGATCAGCGGGGCGCAGGCGGACCAGGTGGCGGATGCCAGCCGGGAGAGTGGAACGCTGGTGACCGTCAACTTCATCCTACGACACAGCCCGATCGTGGCGATGGTGCAGCGGATTATCCGCGAGGGCCTCTTAGGCCAGGTGGTGCACGCGTATTTTGAGAATTACGCACAGGACGAGGTGCTGCCGGAGGGTCACTGGTTCTGGGACCGGCGGTTATCCGGGGGGATCTTCATCGAGCATGGGGTACATTTTTTTGATCTGTATCGTCAGTGGTTGCGGCCCGGGAAGGTCCTGCAGGCGGCGGCGATGACCCGCCCGGGGACGAATCAGCAGGACCGGGTGTTGTGCATCATGCAGTTCGGGGACGCGTTGGTGACGCACTATCACGGGTTTGACCAGCCGATCCGGCTGGATCGGCAGCGGCATCTGATCCTGCTTGAGCGGGGGCAGATTGTTGTAGGCGGGTGGATTCCATTGGAACTGCAGATACAGGGTGTGGTCGACGACGAGCAGAAGGCGGCGCTGGGTGCGGCCGTGCCTGGCGGCGTTTTGGGGACGGTCAGGGAGTATCCAGCCGGCGAGCAGCATTTCCGGTCGCATGGCAGGGAGCATACTGTCACGGCGGAGGTTACCGTGAACTACAGTGTTCGTACGCCGAAGACGGAGGCCTACGGGGAGCTGATTCGCAGCGTTATGAAGGACTTTGCGGCGTCGATCCGGACGGGGTCGGCGACGTTGATTTCGTTAGCGGATACGGTAGAGGCGGTCAAGATGGGAGAGGCGGCGGCGCGTCTGGCGGCGGGGCAGTCCTGAGAGTCTGTGCCGGATACTGCGTTATGGATCGTATCATGTCTTCATTGGCCCTGGAATTCGGCGGTGGGGTGCGTTGCTGCGCGTGACATTCCATGGCAGGCGAGTCTGCCCGGCGTGCTGCATCGAACTGGCCTGCCAGTACTGGTAGAGGCCGGACCTTTTCACTTCCATACATTCATGACTTCCGAAGCTCATGACGGCTTTGATTATGGCCACACAAGTCCTGCAGGCACTGGCCGCCACTGCCGATTAGATTCTCAATGGTCGGGGTGCTGCCAGGTTGCGTGAGGCGTACGCGCCGCACCGGGGCCTGCAGCCGGGGCGTTGCTCCAGCATGCGGCGGTGCGAATGGGCCGGGCACCTGCGTCCAGCCCTCCGTACAGCTCATTCTTGCGAAAGCATGTGGAGCCGTCGGTTGCGGAACTGCGGTTTGTCTGGGGTGTCGTAGAGAAGGGCCATGCGATGAATATCCTTCGCTCCGTCGTGTTGGTTGGCTGTCTGTCGGTGGTGCCGTGTGCTTATGCAAATCCTAGTGTGCCACCCACCGTGTCTACAACGGCGGTGAGCAACGTCACAGCGACGACGGCCGATGGTGGCGGCAATGTCACAAGCGATGGTGGGAAGCCCGTGACGGCTCGTGGTATCTGCTGGAGCACCAGCGTCAATCCGACGATCGCTGATAGCTTGACGGCGGGCGGCAGTGGTATCGGCGTCTTCGTCAGCTCCATGACCAATCTTCTGCCAGAGACCACCTACCACGTCCGGGCTTACGCGACCAACAACATGGGCACCAGCTATGGCAACGACGTGACGTTCACAACCGGTATCGATGTGTCGACGTCAGGAGGCACCGCAGCATGCCTGGCGCCGGGGGATCCGGTGGCAGTCGACTCGTCGCTGACTATCACGGCCAATAACATCACCGATTTCAAGGTCAGCATCACGAGCAATTTCGCGGCTGGCGACGCCCTTACCTATGGGGCGTTGCCGGGCGGGGTGACGGCGTCGTACGACGCAGGGGCGGGGATCCTGACGTTCACGGGGACGGCCAGTGCAGCGGATTGGCAAGCGCTGCTGCGGACCGTGAAGTTCAGTTCGACTGCCGCCAGTGCATTGACGCGGACGGTGTCGTTTACGGCCGGCTCAGCCATTCCTTTTGCCGGCAACGGGCACTTCTACAAATACGTGGCCAGCGGCAATATCACCTGGTCGCAGGCGTTAGCTGCTGCACAGGGCCGGACGCTTTACGGAATGCAAGGCTACCTGGCGACCATCACCTCGCAGGCAGAGGACGATTTCATTACAGACAAGATCGCTGCGGATGCCTGGATCGCCGGCAGCGACGAGGCTGTGGAAGGGGTCTGGAGATGGATGGCAGGCCCGGAGAACGGCACGCAATTCAGCAACGGTGCCGTGGCGGTCAATGGCCAGTTCGCCAACTGGAATGTTAACGAGCCGAACAACTCCAACGGCAATGAATGTTGCCTGGAGATCTATTGCACCGACGGGGCAGGCAAATGGAACGATCTGAGGTCCTGCCGCTGTGGTGAGCGGTTATGTGACTGAATATGGCGGCATGCCCGGCGACGCGACGCCGCAGATCACGGCCAGCCGGGATGTTACGGTTACGCTGGTAACAGTGCCGGCGGTCACCACGGCGGCGCCGGCGAACATCACTGTCGACGACGGCGTCGTGCGGCGGCGAGGTCACCAGTGACGGCGACGGCATTATCAGCGCCCGGGGCGTGTGCTGGAATACCGCCGGCACGCCGACGACAGGCGACAGCAAGACCAGCGACGGGACCGGAACCGGTGTCTATGCCAGTTCGCTGACAGGCTTGGCTCCGGGAACCACCTACCACATTCGCGCCTACACGACAAACGCGGCAGCGACCGCATATGGTGCCGAGCAGACTTTCACGACTCCCCCGGTCATCACTGCCTCCGCAGGAGATTCGACATGCACGGCTGGGATCGCCCCGACGACGGTGGATCCGGCTATCACCATTCAGTCTGCGGACTTCGCGGATCTGACAGTAAGCATCACGGCGGGATTCCAAAGCGTTGTCAACGACACTCTGTCGTACACCGGCGTGCTGCCTGCTGGCGTGACAGCCTCGTACGACATGTTCACTGGGGTTCTCACGTTCACTGGCACGGCTTCAGCGGCACAGTGGCAGGTGTTGGCACGGACGGTTACGTTCAGTACGGGTGCCGTCAATGATTCGGCACTCGGACGATCACCTTCCGCCTGGGCGGGGGCGTTCAGTATGCCGGCGATGGGCATTTCTACAAGTATGTCACGGATTCAGGGCGCGATTTGGACGGATGCCAAGGCTGCGGCCGCGGCCAGCACGTTGTTCGGCCTGCAGGGGTACCTGGCGACGATTACCAGCCAGCAGGAAAACGACCTGATCGACGCAATGCTCGGAGGGGGGTTCGGCGGCGTCTGGATCGGGGCGTCGGATGACTTCTCCCAGATCAACGCGGCAGCCGGCCATGTCGTCTATGGCGATCAGGCGGCCAGCGAGGGGAACTGGTACTGGGTGACAGGGCCGGAAGCCGGAACGCGGATTTCCAGTGGCAACGATATGCCCGTGCCTGTCAACGGCGCGTATCTCAACTGGATGGTTGGCGAACCCAACAACGAAAACGGTATGGAACACTCCGCTCAGATGGTGAAGATGAGGGGCCTGGAACGATGTTCCTGGAACGGGCGGCATGTGGATGTTTATGGAGTCAGGGTATGTTGTCGAGTTCGCCAGTGAGATACCAATGCTGTGATGCCGATTACGGCTGCCAAGGATGTCGATGTCGTCATCCCAACGGTCGCGACGGTGAGCACGGCGGCAGTTACGCACGTTACGGACCGTCACCGCACTGAGCGGCGGCACGATTACCGCGGACGGGTAGCGGCAGTCAGTGCCCGGGGAGTCTGCTGGAATACCACCGGTACACCGACGACCGCGGACAGCAAGACCGTCGACGGCGCGGGCAGTGGGGCCTTTGTCAGCAATCTGACGAGCCTGAACGCTGACACGACCTACCACGTCCGCGCCTATGCAACGAATCCGGTGGCACCGCCTATGGGAATGAGGTCTCGTTTTCGACGCCGGCGTTCGCCTGCCGGGTGTAACCACGGCCAGCGTCACAATATCGCTGCGACAACGGTGAAGACCGGGCGGCAAGTCACGAACGATGGCAACGAGGCCATTACCGCAAGAGGCGTCTGCTGGAACACCAGCGGGCAGCCGACGATCGCCGACAGCAAGACGGATGATGGCGTGGATAGTGGCACGTTTGTCAGTTATCCAGCCGGGTTGCGCCCGGTTACGATGTACTACCTTCGTGCCTATGCGACGAATCTGAGGGTACGGCTATGGCGATGTGGTCTCCTTTATACCGCGATTGCGGTTCCCGCAGTGACCACGTCTGACATTACCGTCACGAATACCACGACGGCAGAGGCCGGCGGCAATGTCACGGATGCTGGCGGCGCGACAGTAACTGCGCGGGGCGTCTGCTGGAACACGACGGGCTCTCCTATGGTGTCGGACGGAAAGACCGCCGATGGAGCAGGCGAGGGCTTGTTTATCAGCCGGCTGGAGAACCTTTTGCCCGCAGTGACCTACTATGTGCGGGCCTATGCGACCAATTCGGCCGGCACGGGCTACGGCGAGGAAGTTGAGTTTGAGGCCCTGGTGGCAGGGCGCATCATACGGTCGTGTTCACGGCTGGTACGGGAGGAACCCTCAGCGGCACGACTGAGCAGGCCGTCGTTGACGGCGGGACGCGTCGGCTGTTACCGCGACGGCGCAGGCGAAGTATCGTTTCAAGAAGTGGATCGGTACCGGCGATTTCACGAGTACGGCCAACCCGCTGACGGTCACCAATGTCATGTCGGACATGACCATTACCGCCAGCTTCATCGAGGATCCGGATGTGACGGTGACGATCGAGCCGGATAGCGACGCGGTCGATCCGGAAACCGGCGGGATCGTTGTCGGCCAGAACACGCCGTTCCTGGTGACGGTCTCCAATCTGGGCGGAGACGCCACCGACGTGCGGGCGATCGTGCCGCTGCCGGCCAATACCGAGTTTGTTTCGGCTGAACTGATAGAACTGCCCACGGCGGCGCAGATCCCCGGCACCGTTACGTGCGATGGGGACAATATCATCATCCGCACGCCACTGCTGGCTGGCGGCGCATTGTTCGGTGTCAGACTGGTTCTGAAGGCCACGCAAAGCGGTGAGATCGTCTTTACACCGCAGGTGGAGACAGCGGAGGGCGTGCAGCAGGCCTCGAGCCAGCCGTCGCAGGTCGGTGCCGACGACGAGACGTATGAGATCGTCCGGAATTTCGAGCCGTTGGGGCATTGCGGCGAGATGGGGCTTCTGCCGCTGGGCGTGGTATGTGCAGGATTGGCGTTGATGAAGCGGCAGGCGCTGCCGTAGATCGATCTGGAATAGACAAGAGATGTATCCGCAGATAGGTGCCGGCAAGGAGATTCGGGTATGCGTTCCACGATTCGTGCAATGGTCCTGGTGGTGATGGCGGGGCTGTTGCTGGCAGTGAGCACGGGGTGCGATCCGTACAGTTACACGGCTGGTTTTGCGAGCGGCTGGCTGGCGGCGACGGGCAATGTCTTCGGTACTACCGAGACGCTTTGCTTCCGAAACGGGGTGCCGGTAGACTGCGGTTCGCTGCCGAGCGATATAGCGCCGTAAGGATGCGTCCGAGGCCAGGTTGCCGGGCGGCGACGGTGTCATCCCGTCATTCGTGTGACTCTTCCGGGGGGCTGGCGGTGGACGACGGGCCGCCAGCCTTCTGTTCTCATCGCTGTCGATATTGCGGTTTCCTGTTGTGGCTGTAGCCGTACCCTATGCGCCTTTTGCGTCTTTTGTGGTTAACTTGTCGTTGTGGCTGTTGCCGTGCCCTATGAGACTCTTGTGCCTTTTGTGGTTGGCTTGTCGTTGAGACGGTTGTGCAGGCGGGCCGGATACCGATAATATGTGTTTTCATGATGGTGGGTGCGTGGCGTGGTGCATTCATCGCAGCCGGTCCGGTGCCGGCGTTTCCTTGAACCTCGTAATAACGGTTAGCAGGAGGTGGCACGATGATTAAATCGATCAACATCTGGGCGTTGCCAGGCGGCCTGGCGAACGAGCTGGACCCGGTTGATGCGATGCGGCAGGCGAAGGCAGCCGGCTTTGACGGCATCGAGCTGGGGATCGGCGATGCCGGCGTCTTCAACATGAAGACCAAGCAGGCAACGTGCGAGGCGTGGCGGAAAGAGGCCAAACAGATTGGCATCCAGATCGTCAGTGTCGCGACGGGGCAGTACTGGGCGTGGCCTTTGACGAGCCCGAAGGCCAGTGTTCGCAAGAAGGCCTATGACTTTTCGGTGGCGATGATCGAGCGGGCGGCCTGGCTGAAGGCCGGCGCGGTCCTCGTGGTGCCGGGCATGGTACGGGCGGACTTCATCCCGAACTCCCCCGAGGTACCGTATGATTTCGTCTACAAGACGAGTCAGCAGCAGCTCAAGAAACTGGCGAAGGTCGCCGAGGCGAACAGGATCACGATCGGCGTGGAGAACGTCTGGAACAACTTCCTGTACTCGCCGCTGGAGATGGCTCGCTTTATCAGTGAGATAGGCAGCCGATGGGTCGGCGCGTACTTCGACGTCGGTAACCCGCTGGCGTTCGGCATCCCGCAGGACTGGATTCGCATCCTTGGCAAGCGGATCAAACGGGTGCATCTCAAAGAATACAAGCTCAACCGCGAAGAAGGCGGTGCGCGTGTCGGTGGCGAAGTTCCCCGACGGGTTCGATGTGCCCTTCGGCAAGGGCGACGTGGACTGGCGGCAGGTCAAGAAGGCCCTGAAGGAGGTCGGCTACAAGGGGCCGGGGACGGTCGAGGTGCTGAACTTCACCGGAGACAAGAACCTGGCGAAGAAGCTGTCCCGGCAGGTTGATAAGGTGGTGTTCTAGGCAGCAAGCAGGGACCCTCGCTTACGCTTCGGGCCCTTTGTGGCTCGGAGCGGCGGCGGGTTGGGTTCTCTGGGTCTTATTGCAGATAATAAAGGCTGGCTATTTCGGGCTCGCGAGTGATCGCGGGCCCGCCTATGTTATGGGACGTTGCGTGGCCGCCCGGTCCTGATGCATGGATCGCGTCGCTGTGCCTATGATTGACAAGGGTAAGGCCTGCGGGGTATGTGGATAGCATGAGCCCGTTCTTATATGAACAGTGAGCTATTGCTAATGATGGCTTCGCGCCGATAATGGCCGAATGGCCTGGCAGGGCGGGATGGCCGGCCCTGTCATCCCGGCGAGTCCAATAGACAAGGAGCCTGTGCACATGTCCGTCGTTGATCTGCAGAGAGTGGGTGCGATTCTGGCTATGCCGGCCGATGCTCGGGCGATTCTGGAAGAGAAGGAAAAGCAGATCATCCTGAATCTGCGGCTGAAGGTGGGGGCGCAGGAGGTGATCTGCGCGGAGGTGTATGTGGTCTATCACTGCACCGTGCGCGGGCCGGCCAAGGGCGGCATCCGGATGTGGCCGGACGTGAGCCTGGAAGAGACCGGGGTGTTGGCGGAACTGATGACGTACAAGTGCGCGCTGACGGGGATTCCGTTCGGGGGCGGCAAGAGCGGCATTCGGACAGACCCGCACAAGCTCAGCCGGTTCATCAAGACCGCCATCATCAAGGAATATGTCCATATTATGCGTCAGGAGCTGGATGCGGGTTGTTATATTCCGGCGCCGGACATGGGGACCGGGCCGACCGAGATGGCGGTGATCTTCGGCGAGACGCACCGGCCGGAGACGGTTACGGGCAAGCCGGTGGGGGTGGGCGGGCTGCCCGGCCGGCGGGAGGCGACGGGACGAGGCGTGTCGCACGTAACGCGGCTGGCAGCGGAGGATCTGCTACAGAAGCCTATACATAAGATCGCCTGTGCGGTGCAGGGGTTTGGCAATGTCGGCACGTATACGGCCAATTTCCTTTCGCAGATGGGCGCGAAGGTCGTGGCGGTGTCCGACCTTACCGGCGGCGTCTACGATCCGAATGGCCTCGATATCGAGAAACTGCGGAACTATGCCGACGGCAACGGCGGCGGGGTGGCAGGCTATGCGGCCGAGCAGATCAGCAATGCCGATCTGCTGGCGATGCCGGTCGATGTGCTGATTCCGGCGGCGGCAGGGGATGCGATCACCGCGGCGAATGCCGAGAAGGTGCAGGCGAAGATGATCGTGGAGGGAGCGAACGCGCCGGTGACGCCCGAGGCGGACTGTCTGCTGCGGCGAAAGGGCGTGCCGGTGGTGCCGGATATCCTGGCGAACGCCGGCGGTGTTGTGGCGTCCTACGTCGAGTGGCGGCAGGGCAAGAGCGGCGTGATCACGCCGATTACCGATACGTTCGAGACGATCGAGCAGCGGCTGAGCCATGCGTTCGAGGCGGTGCTGGCGGCCATGGACGAGACCAAGAACGATATCCGGCTGGCGGCACAGGTGGTGGCGTGCAGCGAGCTGCTTACGGCCCTGCAGGATCGGGATTGGGTGTAGAACGGCGGAACACAGAAGACAGAAGACAGAAGGCAGAAGTCAGAAGACAGAAGACAGGAGACAGAAGACAGGAGACAGAAGACAGAAGACAGGAGACAGGAGTAGGAGTCAGGAGATAGAAGACAGGAGTCAGGACAGGAGTCAGGAGACTTTGGCGGTTGGGGCTGGCTTTTGAGTATCCTGTCGCTATCGCATGGGTGATTCTGTGCCCTCTTGACGCTGGCTTTGGAGAGTGAGTGCATGACGCGGATCAAACTGCCGGGTGGAATGAAGGACCAACTCCTTACCTATGCCCTCGGCGTAGCGGACTGGATGGTCCGCACGCAGGTGAAACTGGACCGGTCTACCTGGGATGCCAACCGCGGGCGATTCATCTATACCCGGCGGCGGACGACGGGGCAACTCGTCGCGGAATCGGCTGGACGCAGGCTCGCGGTATCATGGTGCTGCTGACGGCGTACCAGTCCAGCAAGAACAGCGTCTACCGGGATGCGGCGGCGCTGGCGGCGGATTACCTGCGCGGGATGCAGCAGACGGCTTCGAACGTTCCTCTCTATGACGGCATCATCTGGGAGGAGATCCCGTTTTCCGATCATGTATATGTGCGCGATACGTCGGAAGTGGCGGAAACGTTCTGTTACCTCTATAAAACGACCGGGGACGATGAGTGGCTGTGGCGCGCACTGGTCTACTTCGACTGGTACCTGCGATGCGGAGTCAACGAGAATGGCTGGCCGGTCGGCGACGTGCGGATGCCGTCCGGTGAGCAGAAGGCGATGGTCGGCTCGTACCAGATCGGTAACGGCAAGTTCCTTTACCGGCTCTGGCAGGCGACGGGGCAGAAGCGGATTCTCAGCAAAGGGCTCCGGCCGATCCTCCGGCGGACGATGGCGGAGTTCTTCAGCGGCGAGGGGGGGATCTACGCGGACCCGGCGATTCGCTCGGCTGAGGCGGTGAAAGAGGCCATGGCGCATCATGGCGGACGCGGCCGCGAGGCCCATCTGACACTCAACGACGACGGGGCAGGCGTCACGATGCTGGCGGCGTATCAGGCGACCGGGCAGGAGGCGATCCTTGCGCAGCTGAAAGATATGCGGCGTGGACGATGACCAAATCGACGCCGCTGCCGACGTTTTCCGGCTATGTCAGTATGGCGAATTTCATGCTGGATATGTACCGGCAGACCGGGCGCAAGGACTACCTTGATTGGGTGCTGGATAACCTTAAGGCTGGTCTGCTGAACCTGCGAATCACGGATCGCAAAAGCGAGGATCACGGGGCGTTCAAGGGGGAGGATGAGCCTGCGAAGTGGTACTACGGCGGCCAGCAGGACGAATACACCAATATGCGCACCAATGCCTACGCGGCGATGATGCTGTTCAAACTGGCTGACCCGAAGAACTGGTGCGCGGGGTATAGCGCGTTCGGGTGGGAGGAAATGAAGGAATGGCCCCACGCGGCGAAGGCCAGTGAGATGCTGGGCAGGACTATCGGCTGCCCCGGGCGGACTGAACAGCCGGAGAAGGCCCGGCTGAAGCCGGTACTCATACGCTGTGCGTAAGTCCGCCGCTGGGTGCGGGTCCGTTCATGTTCTGGAGACAGGCCGGTTAGTGTCGCGTGTTGTTGAAGACTGTCCTCGCTGGCGAAGACTTCCACTACCGCCACGATGTTGCCGAGGCTGTCGTAGACCGGGGTCAGAACGCTGGCTACGCCCTTATGCTTCTGGACTACGACCCGCTCACCCGTATTGAATGACCCGCAGCACTTCAGGATCGGGCACGGCGGAGATCATGTCGTCCTTCTGCATCATCTGCCGGCCGCCTACGAGTGTTTTCATGAGGATGTGCCAGCGGTCCGGGTTTCGCCGGCGCGGGCATGTAGAGGGTACAGCCGACCTCGCCCGGTGCCAGGCACGCGGCATCGTTCGAGCGTCTGCTTGGTTTTGATGAAGGGCAAGTGGTTGTAGTCCCAGTTGTCGCCGGCGGCCCATGTGTCTCTCGGATCGGCGACGAAGGCCTTTTCCATCGCGCGGTCGGTCAGGACGGTCTTGACGACCTCGCCGTCGAGCATGCAGGTGACGGCGCGGGCGACCTCGTGGAGGCTGCGGATCATCGGGGGGCGTCCTGGGGGACGGCTGCGGGAGCAACCTGCCAGGGGGGCGGCCGATGATCGGCGGCGGGCAGGGTGCCCGGGGCACTCGAAGGAGCCTGCACGCCGCCCGTGCAGATCCGCTCGCCGGCCCGCAGGCCGGTGCCGATGAAGCCAATCGCGATCGCCGCGAACAATGCTATGACAATGTAATATCGGTTAGTGTGCATGGGACTTCTCCACAGGCTGGGTCTGACCTGACATCATGGCCGCGTGGGCCCGTTCTTCCTCGTCCGGCTCGTAATGTCTCTGGGAGCTTTCGATGGCCTCGGCGCGGGCGGCGAGCCACCAGTTCGGGTCGAGTTTCTTGCGCTCGATGATGCCCGGGCGGACGGATTCAGCCAGGTCCGCATTGTTCAGGAACTCGGCCGGCATATGGGCATAGGACGGCATGGGGTTCCAGAAGTTGCTTTGCTTCGGCGGGGGCATCGCTCGGCCCAACCTTTGGCGATGGCGGCGTCGAGATGTTCGTGGGCAATCTTGAGCAGGGCGATGTCCTGGAGGATGTCGCGTTCGAGCTTGAGGCGGATGCTGGGGATCGGCTTCTCGATGCCGAACCGTTCGCCGGAGTAGACCA
This sequence comes from uncultured Planctomycetota bacterium, assembly GCA_963787325.1. Taxonomy (GTDB): domain Bacteria; phylum Planctomycetota; class Phycisphaerae; order UBA1845; family JANYLN01; genus CAWBCK01. The sequence goes on along the minus strand of CAWBCK010000005.1, from coordinate 255,099 downwards.
TCGCCGTGTCGCCGCCGTCGAAGTTGTACCAGGGGTCGTTGCCGGGATCGGTAGTCAGCCAGCGGACATAGCCATCAACGTTCCAGTTGAAGGCGCGGAAGGGCGCTTTGACAATATTGATCACGGGATCCCAGGCGGTCGGCGTGCCGCAATAGAACCAGGCGATATTGCCGCGATCGTGCAGCATCTTCGGGGCCCATGGGAAGTGCGACAGGGTGCCGTCGCCGCAGACCCACAGGTCGATCACGCCGTTCAAGCTTTGGAACTGTTCGAGCATTCGCCACGAAACGTCTGCGCGGAAGAGCATCTGGACCGGGGTGTTGCGTGGCGTCGCCTGGGCCAGCAGTCGCTTGTAAAGTTTGAAGTAGACGTCGTCCTTGGGCCAGCGGGTTTCGTCGCCGTCCCACTCGAAGCCCTTGTACGCGCTTCTTGTGGTTGAAGAACATCTCGAACTTCGTGTGCGTCCAGCCTTTGGCCTCGAAGTGGCGGATCATCGCGCGGACGGCATTCACGAACTCGGTCTCGTAGCCCTGGCTGCCGAACAGCAGGTAGCGGGCCGGCCATTCGGGATTGATCGTCAGGTACATGTAGGGGATCGGCCGGGCCGGGCGGTTAGTATCCTTGAAGGCGGAGCCGTCCAGCAGCGGACCGTAATGCCTGTCGAACAGGGTCCAGTCGACCGGTTCGCGGGTTTCGCCGTAGCCGCCAAGTTTGGGGGCGTATGTGTCATAGACGGCGCCATTGTGGCTGTAGCCGAGGTTGTGGAAAACGCCCAGGTGTTCGTAATGAATCTTGTAGTAATCCTGGAGCAGGCCGAACAGCTCGTTGCTGGTCGACCAGTCGGCGCCGACCTTCTTGCGAAGCAGGGGATACTGGCGGGCGAGGAAGCTGTCGCCGTAGTCTGTTGTGGTCGGCGGTAATCGGCTCTTCGTCAGGGTAGGCGAGCCACTGGGTATCCAGGATCGCGTAGGCCTCGCAGTTGTAGCCCTTGGTGCTGAGGGTCACCTTGATGGTCACCTGCTTGCCCGGCTCGGCGTCGCGAGGCACGAAGACATCGACCCAGAACATCTGGGCCTTCTGGTTGGGGATGCGATTGTCCGCGGCCGGCAGGGTCATCGGCGCGCCGCTGGCGGTCGGGATCAAGGCGTCCGGCACGTATTGCAGCCAGGGCTTGGGCTTCTGGCCGGGGGGCGTCTCAGGTTTCTTGGGCGAGAAGTGGAACCATGCGCGGTAGAGGTCGAGTCTGACGGCGGGACCATCCTGCTGGGTGACCTTCAGCTTGTAAGGGCCGCCCTTGTCGTCCTTCACCAGGACAACCAGCGAGATATAGCCGTTGCGGATGGCCTGGAGCCGATGGGGTCGGGTGATCGTGTTGAGCGGTTCAGGGGGCGGGCTGGTCCAGTCCTGTTTGATCATCTGCCCATCGGGGGTAAAGCGGGCGAACTCGTTCCAGATCTGCAGGTCCCACGCCTGGGCGGTGGCTGCCAGCAAAAGCGTCATCACGGCTCCAGCCAAGGCCTTGCGCATAATAGTCCCTCCTGCTCAACACATCGCACCATGGACAGTGTTCCGCGGGGCCTGACCTTGCCCCGGCCGCATTCGTGGAGGCAAGTGTATCTACCCTTTGCCGAGGCGTAAAGTTCGCGGGGGCAGGCAAGATATGCAGTCTGGCCCGACTTACTGAAGGTCGCCAGGCGAGTCATCTTGCCCACGACGCCGGGCGTGCTCCTCCTGAAGTTGCGCGAGCATCTTGAGCAGCGAGAACCGGCCCCGGCCGAGCTCCTCTGACAGTACCTCAATAATCTTCTTCTGCGTGCGGTGGGCCTTGCGTAAATGGCCGTATCGCTCCCAGAGGGCATCTTTATCGGCCCGTGTCCACGGCTTGCGCTGGTTGGCCAAGGGGTGATGGTCAGGCTGGCGGAGGCCGGACAGCAGGCCGCCGGGTTGGATCTTACACACCTTGCTGACCTGGTATTCAAAGGCCGTGGGGCTCTTTTCAAAGCCGCAGGCCCGGCGGTTCAGGCCGATGGCGACCTTGGCGGTGGAGAAGCTGCCGAGGAACAGGTCGCACACGAGATCGCCTTCGTTGCTGCTGTACTGGATCATCTTGATGAGCAGTTCGGGGGGCAGTTCGTTCTTGTTCTTGGTTCTGCCGGGCTTGTACTGGCGATTAATGGTCCAGACGTCCTCGCGGTCGACGTAGTTGGCGGCGCCGCTACCGCCGTTTGTCTCGCCGGCCCCATAGCGGCAGAAGGTGTTGAAGGTCGGTCTGCGCCCGGTTTGACGTAGTAGAGGATGTGGTAGTGACTGGAGATGTACTTGTTTCGTGTGTACACGCCGAAGTTGTACTTCCAGATGATGTGGTTGACTTCCTGCAGGCTTGTGTCCCGCAGGGCGGTGAGGATATCGACGAGGTTGGTGTAACCCGAGACGATGTAGATCGAGCCGCCGGGGCGGAGGATGCGTTCAGCCTCGGCGATCCATTGGCAGCTGAAGTCGCGGTACTCACCGGCAGGCACTTCGATATAGCCGTCGAGGACGAATGCCTCTTTGCGGTTGTAATGCTTGTGGAGTTGGTGGCCGTTGATGCCGTAGGGCGGATCCGTGACGATCAGATCGACGGCGCCGTCAGGGATGTGCCTGCGGCAGCCGATTATGCAGTCTTCGTTGTAGAAAGACTGGTTAAGATCTATCCCATTCGTTGGGTTCATACTGAATACTCAACTGACCCGAAGTTGCGGGTTGTTCTTCGCAACGGCCGATCTCGTGCATCCCATACTGAGCCTGTCGACGTACCGCAGGGTCTGTTCGAAGCAGCACGATCAATCCGGCGCGGAGCCGGAGGCATTTCCGGCCCAGGAGCACTATATCGTCCCGGCACCGTGCCTCCCATGGTCACAAGCATGTTTTTTGGGAGCGATCGTGCTCGTGATTGGGCCTGCCCGGCGATCCTTGACTGCATAGACTTTTATAGACGGCCGGGCAACAGGGCCCGGCACTGGGGAAGATCGAAAGGGATGTCATGATAGAGGTAATGCCGGAAAGTGAAGGCAATCTCCTGGTACTTCGGGCCAGGGACAGGTTGACACATTCGGACTATAGCGACGTGCTGATCCCGCGGCTGGAGGAGATCATCCACGACCACGGCAAGGCGAGGTTCCTGCTGGACCTGGGGGATGATTTCCAGGGGTGGGAACCGGCGGCCATGTGGGACGATACCCGCTTCGGGCTGACTCACCGCAAGGATTTCGACAAGATGGGTGTGGTGGGCGGTCCCTGGTGGGTTGACATGAGCGCCAAGGCCTTGGGATGGGCCATGGGCGGCGAACTCCGCACGTTTGCCCCGCAGCAGCGAAACGAGGCTGTCGATTGGGTCAAGAAAGAATCGTCCCCCGAGTCGGTAGCGGCAGCAACGAGGTCGCGGCGGATACGGCTGGCTATTGGCAGCGGCATCGTGGCAGGCCTGCTGGTCCTTCTGGCGTCGCGGACGTGTCCCTGGGCGCGGCGGCGGTGAAGGGGTCTGGTGCAAGTAAGGTGCAAGCGGCCGGCAGGCAATGCCCTGGTGTCCTGCGGCACGGACCGCGATAAGGTTGTTCTAATAAAGTCCTTGTGATGGCGGGCGGCGTGCCGGGAGCTGGTCTTTACGCGGCCAGCTTGTGGACGAAGACAGGTGCATATTTTCGGCAAATGTGGTATCCTATAGCCGGTTGTGGAGCAGGGGCCCCGCGACCGCCTTTATTTCGGGATGGAATACGATGCGCCTGTCGAAGCGGTCGTCCGTAGCGTACTACCTTCAGGTAGCCAACGTCTTGCGGGCACGAGTTCTTGCGGTGGAAGGTGATGCGCCTGCGCGGCTGCCGGCCGAGCGGGAGCTGTGCCGCATCCACAAGGTGAGCCGATCGACGGTTCGCCAGGCGCTGGATGTTCTTGAGCAGGATGGCCTTATCGAGCGGACGCGCAGCCGGGGCACGCTGACGTTGCCGGCGGGGATCCGGGCGTGGCGGTGCCTGCGTCGTTCACGAGTGATCAAGACTTGTGGCCACCGGCCTGTCTGCGGCGGAAGTTCCGGCCAGTTTCTACGGGCGGATCGGGCAGGGCGTGTTTGCTCGCGGCGAGCAGGCCGGTTACGTCATTTCGGTTCAGCAGGCTCGCGGCCATTTCCCGGGGGTGGGGCTCAATGACCAGCCGGACGATTCATCCAGCATTCTTGGCGCGATTATCGCAGGAGTGCAGGATGAACGGACAATCTCGATGTATGCTCAGTGCGGCTACCCGGTTGTTGTTGTGGACTATTGGTCTCGCAACAGCCTTGTCGACTGCGTCGTCGTCGATTGCTTTGGGGAAGGGGAACGGGCGGCGGAGTTTCTGCTGGAACAGGGTCACAAGCACCTGTTTTACCTCGGCAATTCGCACGGCCCGCGCGGCATGTATGAGCACGAGGCTGACGCTGACATGATGCTTGCCGGTTTGCAGCGGGCTTTGCGTCGACACGATCTTTCGCTGCCGCCGGAGAACGTCTTTTACTGCTGGCATGGCAGCAACGACGTCCCGGGGATCGTCAGGAGGGTCCAGGCGTTGCGGCCCCGGCCCACTGCCGGCGTTATCTTCAATGCCGGCACGGTAGAGGGATTCATTGCTGCCATGCGGGAATGTGGCCTGGCCTGCCCGGAAGATATTTCACTTTTGTGCAAGGCGGAGGTGTCAGATCCCATCGAGGCGGCGGCGCTTTGCGCGGATGCCTCCCTGATGGGCGCGTGGCCGTCGACATGCTGCTGGAGCGGGTCTCGGGCCGTCGCCAGGTTCCGGCCTGCGTGGCTTTGCGCAGCACACTGCGGCGGGGTCCGACGATTCGGCAGATTGCCCGGATTTGATGGGGACGTTGCGTCGAAGTTCGTGGTCCGAACCAAATGTTGCATCGACAGGATGATCGGACTAGAAACGCGGTGACCGCCACCAGCGAGTCCCCGTGATCTGCTTTTTCATATCGCAGGTTGTCACAAGGCATTACGCCATGACGGCGGGAGCGGGACAGGTCGGGTCGGTTTTTTTGGCACGTTTCTTGCAGGGAGAAAAGACGCAGTTTGGGCTGCCTTTCTTAAGGTGCCGATTGCGTTGATATGTGACATGGCGTATTAGTCCTGAAATCCCTGGCAGGGGAGGAGAGACGGTATGAGTGACAGAAGCGCGTGTATGTCTGTCGTGGCCGTACTCGCCGGTGCGTCGCTGGCAACGGCGGCTACGTTGAGTGTTGGCCCGACGCAGACGTACCAGACGGTTCAGTCGGCCCTGAATGCGGCCCACAGCGGCGACGTAATCCTCGTTGATCCGGGAACTTACGTCGGCCGCGACGGCACCATGGCGATCGACGGCCTGAGCAATATTACCATCAAAGGCAACGGCGGCATGGCCGTGCTCGATATGGGGCCGGACCACTCCGTTTCCGTCTGGGGCAAGGGCGAATGCATGATTTCCGGCAACTCCAGCAACATCACCCTGGAGAATCTGGAGTTCCTCAATGCCGCGGCCCGCGAGATCGCGCCGTGGAATGACACCGGATACAACGGTGCCGGCGTCTACTTCGGCGGCAAAGGCCTGCTGCATCTGAAGAACTGCGTCATTCACGATTGCGAAATGGGGATACGCATCGACTGCAACGGGGCTGACGTCCTCGTCGAGAACAGCGTCATTCACGATTGCGGCGGCCCGTTGGATCCTGCGAAAACGATGATCTGGGCTTCACTGTCCGCAGGGCGACTCAACAGCTTCACCCTGGTGGGCAGCTGGGTCTATAACGGTCTGGGACACGACATTCAGGTTTCGGCCGACGTGATCAAGATTCTGTACAACCGCCTCGGTGATGAGGTCATCGGCTTCACGACCGACCCGGACACGGGCGCCCCCGTTCCGACGTGGGGTGGCGGCGGCGGCCAGATTCTGCAACTGGCTACCGGTGGTTTAACCTACGTGATCGGCAACCAGTTCACACGCGGTTCGGCAGGTGTGGGCACGTTGAACGTATACGGCGGCAGCATCTACAGCAGTTACAGTTCCCAGAGCTTACTGGACGAACAACACGTTCATGCTCGAGCGCCGACCGGCGCGAGTACTGCGATCAGTATCGGCTCCGGCTCAATGTTGCCCTACGTGGCCAACAACGCGTTCATCCACTGGAATGGTGTCGATACGGATGTTAGTGGCGGGGCGAATCCCTTCGTGTGGGAAACCAACTATTCCTACTACTGGAATTTGAACCAGGATCCGGATGGCGTGGATGTAGGCATGCTGAACTTCAACCCGCTGCCGGATGTGCCCTGGATCGACTGCCACCTGCGTCCGGCCGACCCTGACAACGGAATCGATCCCGCCCCTGAGATCGGGATGGGGATGACGCCGGAGACGCTGGGTGACACCTCGCATCCGGAACTGGGGACGTTCTCGCTGGCGGCCGTTAAGCAGCTGGTTCTGCCTTCCTCGACGTCGATGCCGACCCTCGAGAATCGCTCCTCCTGCGCCGACGCAGGCATGTATGAATTCGCTAACGATCCGTCGGTCAATGAGGCGCCGACCGTTACCGCCGGCACCAGTGCAGCACCGACCGGTGCGTCGTACCCCAACCGGGCAGTCGTGCAGAACGCCGGCCTGCTCATGGGTGCGGCCAGCGATGACGGGCTGCCCAGTGGTGTCTTGACGACCACCTGGAGCCAGGTCAGCGGGCCGGGTACGGCATCCTTCCTTGATGCCAACAGCCCGATTACGACGGCCACGTTTACCGCTCCGGGCGTCTACGAGCTGAAACTGACGGCCTCCGACGGCACACTCAGTTCTGAATCAACCGTGAAGGTCTGGGCCGAGATGCCGCCGACGGTTGACGCCGGTGTGGACCAGACGATCGCCCTCGATGGGACGCTGAACCTGAGCGGCTCAGTCAGCGATGACGGCCTGCCCAGCGGCAGCACGGTAACGACCACCTGGAGCGTGGTCAGTGTTCCGTCGGGTGCGGTGGCTGGTGACGTTACGTTTGCCGCTGCAAACAATGTCGCTACCTCCGCCACGGGCTTTACCGTCAACGGCGTGTACGTACTGAGGCTCGCGGGGACCGATAGCGTGTTCTCCAGCAGCGATACGGTCAGCATCACGGTTGGGACCCCGAACAATCCGCCGGTGGTTGACAGCGTCACCGGACCGGCCTTTGTCTACGAAGGCTGGGCAGGCTCGCTGACCAATCTGGTCTGCACGGCGCACGATCCGGACGGCGATTCGGTGGATTCGTACACCTGGACCCAGACGGCCGGCAAGAACGTCGGTCCCATCTCGGGTGGCGCCACGGCAACCTTTACGGTTCCGAGTCTGACATTGGCAAGTGATGCCGTGTTGACGTTCCAGGTTACTGCGACAGACAGCAAGGGCGGCGTCAGTGCGCCCGGAAGCGTGACTGTCAATGCATACCTGAAGGGCGACATCACGCACGACGGTATAGTCAACGTTGGCGATTTGCAGGCTCTTGCGTTAGCCTGGAGCACTCAGGGCAACGGCTTGGCCGCTGACCTGAACGGCGACACCTACGTGAATGTCGGCGACCTGCAGGCGCTGGTCTCCAACTGGAATCGCCAGCTGAACTAACAGGCCTACTCCCTCCCGAGGCTTCATGCCTCATACGTACCCAGGGCTCGCCAGACTATCTGGCGGGCCCTGTATTTTTTACTGGTAGCCATTTCAATGCCTTTGTTTCGAGGGTGCCACTGGCAGCTTGCCTGCCAGTGCAAGGTTTTGAAACCGCTTCCAGTCATTTTGCGGTGTTTGGATTTCCCTGCGACGTTGCGGACCATGGGCTACCTTTCAGCGAGTGCCGCCGAGCGTCAACAGCGGTCGTTTTGCCGGAGGCTGCTCATCGGCGTTCCGCCAGCGCTGGCAGCCACCATCTCTCGGGCCGCCTGCTCGGTCTTGACGCGGACATCGGGCACAGCGGCGTGGGGGTGGCTTGCTGAGCCCAGGACACGCGGGGTGGGGCTGACACACGGACACGGTCAAGTGGCGATGAGGGAAGAAAGGACGTGCCAATGTTTCTGTCGGGTCAATCTGCCCGGCCGATCGTCCAGCCGGTGGTCGCCTCGACCTCGATCAGGGCGTCGGGGACGTTAACGTGCCGGTCACGTCGCAGCGTGGCCGCCCAGAGCCGCAGTGCCCGGGGGTTCAGCGGGCGATAATGCAGTGAGCGGCGCAGGATCCGCCTGGCGGACTGGCGGTGACCCGCATGCCGCCATACCGAGCGGGCCGCATGATAAAAGGCCTTGGCAAGCGCGCCATAGGCGATCTGGTGGTCGATACCGGCCTGCTTGCCGTGGTACCGCCAGAACCGTTCTTTGAGCACCGCGCGAATGATGTCATTGCGCCCCCGCGACTGGCTGATATTGCCGGGGTGAAGACGCCGCGACATCAAAGGCTCGTCGACGAACGCGAACTCGCACCGCAACGACATCTTCAGCCACAGGTCGTAGTCCTCGCTGGGGACCATGGTCCTGTCGAAGCCGCCGATCTGCTGGACAATCTTGCGTCGGCAGACCACCGATGGCGTGAAGATGAAGTCGTATACGAACAGATCCTGCGTGACCCGGCCAGCCGGGCAGAGACGGTGCTGGACGGGGACCTCTTTGCCTTCTTCGTCGATCCCCAGCGAGTCGTGGTAAACCAGGCCGACTTCCGGCCGCAGGCGCAGCAGCGGAACGGTCTTGGCCAGATGCTCGCTTGTGCCAGAGATCGTCACTGTCCAGAAAGGCGATCAGGCTCGGCCTCGGCGGCGTCGATACCGGCGTTGCGGGCGGCGGCCGGTCCGCCGTGCGGCACGCGGATGCACCGGGCAGCAGGGCCGGCAACGTCTCGGACGACAGCGGCGATATCTTCCTCGCTGGCATCGTCGACTACGATGATCTCGTAGTCGCTGAACGTCTGCGCCGAGCACGCTGCACAAGGCAGCCCGGAGGAGCTCGCTGCGGTTGTATGTGGGGATGATGACTGAAACCAGTGGCGCCATATGGGGTTATGCTACTGCAACTAGACGGTCCAGGCGAGTCCGTCGAGCAGGCGCTGGACGCTGGATGCGGGTCGGCCTGATTCGGGCGAAGACGACAGCGCAGGTAGCCAATGTTCGCCGCGCACCTGGACCGGCCGGTAACGCAGGGACCTGGCGAAGAATTTGAGTGCGTCGGCCCGCTGGTTGGCGGCCGCCAAGCGCACGACCGGCCTGAAAAAACACCTTGGCTTAGTCGTGGATGGGCGATACGTTGCGGAATGGCGCCCTGCGCCGCCCTGCGCCAAATAAAACCGCTCCAGCATCGCCGCCCGCACCACGGCGTTGCGGAGGCGATCCTGCCGGCTGAGGGCCTGGCCGTGCCAGCAGCGCGTGGCGGTCGGCTCATCTGCGCAGGCGACCTCACAGCGAAGCGCGACCCGCAGCCACAGATGGTAATCCTCACACACAGGCAGTGACTCATCGAATCCGCCGGCCTGGCGGACCAGGTTCGTACGGCACACGATATTCGACGTGTGCACGAACACATGCTGGAAAAGCGGCTGGATGACCTGCCCGGCGAAACACTTTCGGCGGTCCCGGCGTTTGCGCAATGGCTGGCCATCGAGACCGGCTGTCTGCGTGGGACTGTAGGCTAGGCCGACCTGCGGGCCGGTCATCAGGCCGATCAGGCGTGAGAGGTGATGCGGCTGCCAGTAGTCGTCGCTGTCGAGAAAGGCGAGGAACTGGCCGGCGGCCTGGGCGATGCCGGCGTTGCGGGCCACCGCCGGTCCTGCGTGATCGGTATGGAGGACACGGCAGCGGGGCTGGGTTATCAAGGCGCTGTCGGTGCCGTCCGTGCTGCCGTCGTCGATGACGATAATCTCAAAGTCCTGGAAGTCCTGGCGCAGCACGGAATCGACCGCCCGCATGACCAACTGCCGACGGTTGCGTGTCGGGATGATGACTGTTACCTGCGGATCCGGCATGACATTCTCACGCGACGCCAATCCAGCCCGTCGACACAATCGTATCGGTTTGGGGCGCTAGTGGCAATGCGAGGATTGTCTGGCGAGGGGGTCGGATTTCCCCGCCGGTTGCCGGGACGGTCTCAGAGGGGTTCTAAAGGCTGGCCAGGTCCGCTTCCGTCAGGGTCTTTACGCCGGCCTCGGCGAGGATCTTGGAGGCCAGGGCGGCGTTGTCCACTTCGAAGATGAAGACGGCCTGCTTGCCCTTTTCCAGGACGAAGCCATAGGCGTGACGGATGTTGACGCAGTTTTCGGCCAGGATATGGGCGGGCTTGTCCAGGCCGCCGACCTTATCCGCGACGGGCACGGCAACGACATCGACCAGTTGGGCAGCCATGCCGACGGCCTTACATTCCTCGACACCTTTGGACGGATTATCGACGAGGAGTTTGATGGCGCCGAACTCGCCGCTGTCGCTGATCGTTACGGCCCGGATGTTGACATTGACTCTCGCCAGGATCCGCGTGACCTTTTCGAGTTTGCCGGGTTGGTTTTCGGAGAACACGCTGATTTGCTGGATCATATGAATCTTCCTTGAAGGCAGGGCCTGTAGGGACGGCTGCCAGTTTCCTTACCGGGCTGGCGGAGGTCGGGCCTAATCCTCCGCTCGCCTGTCGATGACGCGTTTGGCCTTGCCGACCATTTCGGGCAGGCTGCCTGGCTCGAGCAGCTCGACGGCCGGGTTGATGAGGATTTCGCTCTTGACGGCGTGGCAGATCCTGTCACGCAGGGTCTGAAGCCGCGTCAGATCGCCGGTGAAGGCGTCGGGCCTGATCTCCACGCGGATGGTCATTTTGTCGAGGGCCTGCTTCTTCGTCAGCACCATCACCCAGTTGGTGCCGACTTCGGGGATGCCCATCAGGACCTGCTCGACCTGCGACGGGTAGATATTCACGCCGCCGAGGATGAGCATGTCATCGCTGCGGGCCTTGACCGGCTCGATCCTGACGTGGGTGCGGCCGCATTGACACTGTTCTGTAATAATGCGAGTCAGGTCCCGCGTGCGATAGCGCAGCAGCGGCATTGCTTCGCGGCGCAGCGTGGTCAGCACGAGTTCACCGTCGGTGCCGGCGGGGACGGGCCGGCCGGATTCCGGGTCGACGATCTCGACGATGTAATGATCTTCCCACAGGTGGAGGCCGCCATCTGCAGGGCATTCGAAGCCGACGCCCGGGCCGTTCATCTCTGACAGACCGAAACAGTTGACGGTACGGAAGCCGAAGGCCGATTCGAGTTTCCTGCGGGCCGGCAGACTGCACGGCTCGCCGCCGATGATCGCGTATTTGAGGCCGAGGGACTTCGGCTCGATGCCCATGGTCGCCAGCACGCCGATCAGGTGCAGGGCATAGGTCGGGGTGATGTGCAGGACGGTCGTGCCGAAGTTCTGCATGAGGCGGATCTGGCGGTCGGTGTTGCCGGAGCTGGTGGGCAGGACCATCATGCCGAGTTTTTCGGCGCCGTAGTGGACGCCGAGGCCGCCGGTGAACATGCCGTAGGTCATCATGTTCTGGAGCACGTCGCTTCTGCGCATGCCGGCCATGTACATCGAGCGGGCCATGAGGTCGGCCCAGTTTTCGATGTCGCGGCGGGTATGGCAGATCGCGGTGGGCGTGCCGGTGGTGCCGCTGGAGACGTGGACGCGTACGACCTCGTCGCGGCTGACAGCCAGCATGCCGTATGGATACGCCCCGCGCAGGTCCTGCTTTGTGGTAAAGCCGGTGCGGGCCAGATCGTCCAGTGAGCGGATCTGGTCGGGGCTGATGCCGAGATCCTGGAATCGCCGGCAGTAGAATTCAGACTTTGCGGCCTGATTTACGACGGCCTGGAGTTTCTGCTCCTGAAGGGTACGCAGTTCCTGTCGGCTGGCTGTTTCCACTTCGGGAAGCAGGTATGCATCATTCACGCCAAATATCTCCATAGGCGAAACGGACAACACGGGCTCATTATGGGGCCGGGTGGCGCTGTCTCGCAAGTAATCGGACCCTGAGGAAGGGAAGTCTTTCGGTGCGAGCATGATGTTGCCGCATGTACTGCGGACAGGTCAGGCAATCCCGAAGGCGGGACTTGTCGGGTCTGTTATGATCTGCCCGCGAGCGGGCAGGCTAAAGGCGTCTACAATGCTTTGCCTGGTTCTGAGGGCGTTCTGCCGGTTGATGGGAGGACATGTGGCGGGCACAAGATGCGCAAAATAAAACCGGCAGAGCGAACTCTGCCGGTTCAGGGGAGGGAGGGGGGTTAGGAATTCTAGCGGGGGCGGGATTCGAACCCACGACCTCGAGGTTATGAGCCTCGCGAGCTACCAACTGCTCCACCCCGCAGCCGAATATTCATCTTACGCTAGATTAAAGGATGAACCGCATCGCCTGTCAAGGGTTCCGCCCCGGTTTTTTCATCAAGGTTATCTTTTCTCAAGGCTTTGCGGAAAAGTAACTTGCACCGCTGGGCCTGAGCTCATCTCCTTTATTCGTGCTACGCAAGGGCGTAAATCTTTGTCCCCTTTTCGCTGGGTGCTTCCGCCCTCAGTTCTGGGCTAACGACCTTAGGTTAACCGCCTTATGTCACTACCTATTATACCCGACTGAGCGAGGACAGTCTCGCGCGATTTTGCCGAAATTCTCATTCATCTGAGCCTGTCCAGCGTTTCGTGGTTTCTGTTTCACTTACCAACCATATGACGTCGGGGACGTGCGGGTGGTTCACGTGCTTATCCTTTTTTCGGACTGGGGAACGTTGGGACCGGTTGCCCGTAGTGCTTATATCCTGCTGCGGCAACGCGTTGCCGCCCGATAATAGATCGTGGAGGAAGGCGTTGTTGCGTTGACAGCGTGTGTGGCCGGATTAGAATGCCAAGACTGCCGGCTGGCGGGGCCCGCAGTCTACCTTGCGCGTAATCCTTTGTGCTTTAATGGCTTGCCGTCTAATGGTAAAACAATGACCAGTTTAGTTGCGCCAGTATCCAAACGTCTCTTCATGGCAGTAGCGTGGATGGTTCCGGTGGTCGCGGTTGGACAGGCGGCGGGTCAGGCTGCGCCGCCCGGCAGCGCGGTCCTGGGGCCCAGCACGGCGCCCACGGTGCGGCAGAAGCGGGAAGTAATCTCGCCCAGCGGGCCGGCGAACCTGCCGGAGACGTTGCGGCTCTACTTGCCTGACCCGCTTGAGGCGAAGCAGTCTTTCGAGCAGCGGCTTGCCAACTACAAGGATGCGGAACTCCGGCGGGAGTTCGAGAACATCATCCGTCGTACGACGCGGGTGCTCGGTGAGTACGAGCGGAAGGAAGCGGTGCGGCTGTCGCTGCACGACGCCATCCGCCGGGCGCCGCTGCGACAGCTACGCGATCCGGGTGGAGGCATATAACCCGGCGATTCAGGCGTCGGCGGTCGTGCAGGCCGAGGCGCGGTTCGATGCGACGTTCTTCTTCAACTTCCAGCAGAACGTTACCGACCAGCCGAATCCCCAGAGCAACACGGCGGGTCTGACGAGTCTTCTGAGCCAGTTGGGCTCGTCCAGCGGCGGTTCGGCTACGCCGAGTTTAACTAACCTCCTGGGGGTCGCCCAGCCGCAGGACCGTGGCACGCAAAACAAGACGACGACGTACCAGGGCGGCTTCCAGAAGCTGCTTGCCTCCGGCGCGCAGGTGCGGACGGGGTACGAGTCGGACCGTCAGTGGTCGAGTTCGCCGCTGACGACGCTCAATCCGGCCTGGACGAATAATGTCTTCTTTGAGATCACGCAGCCGGTCCTCAAGGGGTTCGGCCTGGACGTGACACGGGCAGAGATCCGGCTTCGCAAGTTGGACCAGGACATGGCCCAGCAGCACTATCTGCTTCTGGTTCAGCAGACGATTCAGCAGGTCGAGCAGGCATACTGGAGCCTGTTTGCGGCCAGGCGGACGCTGCCGATCATGGCGGAGCTGGTTGCCCAGACGGAGCAGGTGCTGCGGTACTTCGAGATTCGTCTGCCGTTCGACGTGCAGCCGGTTCAGCTGAATGATACTCGGCGCAGCTGGCGGCCCGGCAGGCGCAGCTGATCGCCACGCTGAACCAGATCGAGGATGCCGAGGCAAAGCTCGAAGGCGCTCATCAACGATCCGAGCATGCCCATCCCGGCGCCGGCGGCGATCATTCCGACGGATATCCCGGCGATCGATGCGGTCGTACTGAATCGGCTGGAGGAGATCAAGACGGCGCTGGACAACCGGCCGGATCTTGCCCAGGCGAAGTACGCGATTCAGAGGCGCGCACGAGCGTGACGGTGGCCAACAACCAGCGTCTTCCGCAGCTGGATGTGACCTTCCGCTATACCAGCAACGGGTTGGGGTCGAATCCTGACCGGGCGTTCGAGCAGATGGCCAGCAACGATTTTGTCGATTACCTGATCGGCGTGCAGTTCCAATGGCCGATCGGCAATCGTGCGGCTGAAGCGGCGTATCGCCAGGCGCGGCTGCAGGAGTCGCAATCGATCGCGGCGCTGAAGCAACTGACCGAGCAGGTCGTTTTGAACGTGGATGTGGCATACCGGAACCTCGGGACGCTGTACAAGCAGATGATCCCCAACGCGACGGCGGTAGTGGCGCAGGCCGATGACCTTAAGGCGATCGAGCAGCGGGCGGACCGTCGGGATCCGACGTTTCTGAACCTGGAGCTCGACGACGCAGCAGGGGCTGTTCACTGCGAGGCAGAATCTGCTGAATACGTGGGTGCAGTACAGCGTGGGCATCGTGGATCTGGAGTTGGCGAAGGGAACGCTGCTGGCGTATGACAACGTGCGGCTGGAGCCGCGGCAGGATGATCCGTAAGAACCCTGCGCGAACCATTCCGTAGAATACGCAGGCAGCCGGGAGTCTGGTCGCGTCGCCGTGGGGCCGGGAGAGCCGTGCACTGGCAGGCAACGTGCCGGTGGCACCGGCAAGAGGTCCGGAAGACCAGCCGCAGTCTGGATCGGCATACCTCCAAGAGCAGGATGTTCCTTTGTTTGGTGATTCGATACACGCGATGAGATGGCTTGAGCCGTCGGCAGCCTTGCTGGGCATGGGGCTGGCGAGCGTGGCATTGCTGCGGGCGCGGCGGTGCCCGTGGATCATCGCGTTCGCCTGCTGGGCGGTGTTGTCGCTGTGCGTGGCGATGTCGCTGTTGCCGGTAACCGGGGCCGTGTTGCTGGCTGCGGCGGTAGTTGCCGCAGTGGGGTCACGGCGGCTGGGGGCGGGGCTGTCGTGGGCGCTGTTCGCGTGGCTGGTGAGTGTTGCAGCGGGCTGGACGTTGATCAAGGCGGCGGGTGTTTCGGGGGTGGTGGCGCAGGGGGTGCTGTGCAGCGGCCGCAGGGCCTGGCTGCGTGGTGGATGATCGCGGCGCTGATGACGCGACATTGGTCGGACCGGTGGGCGGGGCAGGCGGCGGGCGGCATTTGTGATGACCTCGGCGACGATGGCCGTGGGCGTCCTCGTGCTGCTGACGTACAGCCTTGTGACGGTGGCGATCTGGCGGTTGGGGCCGTTTTTCGGATGGGGGGTTCGCCCGGTCTACATGCCGGTGGTTGCGTGGCAGGGACTGGTCGAGATCGCGCTGGTGGGCATGGCGCTGGTGCTGTCCCGTTGGACGAGCGGCTGGACCGGCCGGCCGGTCGCGATGCTGTGGCTGTTCGTCTTTGGTGGGGCGTGGTAGCGCTGCGGCTGCCGGTGCCGTCGCCGCTGACGTACGAGGCTTGCCGGCGTGGCTCAGCGTGACGCGTGGTGATTCAGACCGCGCCTTCGATCGGGCTGCTGGCAGCGGTGCTGGTGTGGGTGGAGCAGGACCGCCGCATGCGGGTGCGGGCGTGGCCAGATCGACCTGGAGTCGCTGGTGCAGCCTCCGTTCGGCCGTGGCCGGGGCATGGAGACCAGCGTCACGGTTATCGGATTGGCCTTGGTGCCGCTTGGTCTGTGGCACACGTTTTCGACGGGCGAGGTGGCGCACACGGTTGCCCGGCTGACGACGTGGGAGATTGCGGCGGGGGGACTGTCGCTGTCGATTTTCATCGCGTGGCGGTGGAGCCGTACGCTGGCGGAGCTGGCGCTTGCGTTGTGGACGGTGGCCTTGGCGGCGCTGGGGGCTACGACGGCGGTGGAGCTGGCTGGGCCGAGGCCTTCGCCGATCGAGCAGTTGCCGGTGGTGCAGTCCGGGGCACTCCTGGGGCTGAGCGCAGCGAGCCTGCTGTGGTTCTGGCTGGCGTCTGTGTGGGGGCGGCAGTTGCGTGACGGGCGGGCGTGGACCACGACGGGGCGGCTGATTCCTCTGGCGGATCGGGTGGGGTTTCTGTCTGCGGGGCTGGCGGTGCTGGTGGGGCGCGGCTGGCGATGTGGCCGCGGGAGAATTACGGCGCCGCCGATAACAGCGTGCCTCGGATGGTGGCGGTGAGTCTTGTTTATTTGTTGCTGGTGGCGACGTGTCTGTATGCAGCGCGTCGTCGTCGGCGTCCGACGCTGCTGTGGCTGACCGGGGCTTGCGGGTGGGGTGTGGTATCTATTCCTGTGGCTGCGGTGGTAGGGTGCGCGGCACGGATGCAATTCTCGCCTTCTTGCGGAAAAGTCGGTGTCAACTTCTGACCCTCATCTGGCACTCCTGGCGATGGATGTATATCTTTTGCGGCAAAGAGAGGGTGCATGGACGCCGCTGGCATGGACAAAACGCCTCTTGTCCGTTAGGTAATAGACCTTAGGTACGTCAGGTGAGCCATGTTGCCGAGCATCGGACTGTTCCGCGTACAGGAAGGTCGCTGCAATGAGCGGCACAAGAGTTCAGCGCTTGCTGGAGTTGATCAACGCCATGCGTTCGGGGCAGGCGTACACTGCCGACGAGCTGGCGAGCAAACTGAACGTATCCCGTCGCACGATCTTTCGTGATCTTCAAATGCTCGAACGCAGCGGCGTGCCGAGTCGGTACGATGTGAGCCGGCACGGCTACCGGATCGACGAGTGGTACTTTCTGCCGCCGGTGAGTCTGAGCCTGCACGAAGCGCTGGCGCTGTACATGGCCGCCAGCAAGATCTCCAGTTATCAGACATTTCCACTGTATGCCGAGGCGGCCTCGGCGGTGGAGAAGGTTCTGCAGTCGTTGCCGGCAGGGATGCGGACGATGTGCACGAACCTGGCGGAAGGTGTCGATGTCCGCTGGCCCGCGATGGCCGATACGACGGCCATTCGCCAGACCTTTCAGCGGTTGCAGGATGCCTCGCTGGCGTGCCGGAAGGTGCGGCTGGGGTATGACTCTTATTATGAGAAACGTGAGATTGAGGTGATCCTGCGGCCGTATGTGCAGGCGTTGCTGAACCGGGCGTGGTACGTGATCGGCTACTGCGAAGCGCACTGCCAGGTGCGCACGTTCAATCTCGACCGCGTGCTGTCGGTCGAGCTACTCGACGAGACGTTTGCCAAGCCGGCGTCGTTTTCGCTGGAGAGTCATCTGGGCAAGTCGTGGGCGCTGATTCGCGAGGGCAGGGAGTATGCGGTTCGGCTGCGGTTCACGCCGAAGGTGGCGGGCAATGTCGAGGAGATCATCTGGCATCCGACGCAGCGGACGGAGCGGGCGGATGATGGTTCGCTGATCTTCGAGGTGGACGTAGACGGGCTGACGGAGATCTCCTGGTGGATCATGGGCTATGGGGACCAGGTGACGGTGGAGCGGCCAGTGGAACTGCGCAAGCGGATCCTGGAGATGGCACAGAACATCGTCAGGCAGTGCAAGGGGTGAGTTGGGTTATCAGGCGACGGTAGGGGAGCATAAGCGCCGTGGAACGTATCCGGTCACGGTGAAACGACTGGCATTTCTGCTGTGATGATGGATTGGCGCGTGTTTCACTCATTCGTGTGGGCAAGGCTTTGCCTTACATTCCCGGTGATGATCCCTGCATCATTGCGCTTCTGACAGGGGCTGCAACTCAAATTGCGCAGTATGAGGGTTCGGCGGCGGGTGGACGTTCTTACGGATGCTCTCGCTTCCGCTTCAGTCTCGTCGGGGCCTGGCGGGCGGTTGACATTTCAGGCTCTTGGCTGGAGTCTGGTGGTCTGAGGAGGCTCTCATGCGTGCTTTGATCCAGCGGGTATCTTCGGCGTGCGTTCGGATAGACGGTGAGGCGGTCGGGACGATCGGCGAGGGGTTCCTGGTGTACGTGGGCGTGGCGGCGGATGATACGGACCAGGACGTTCAGTACATCGTCGACAAGATCCTGCATCTGCGCATCTTCCGCGACGAGGAAGGCAAGATGAATCGCGACATCGCGCAGGCCGGCGGGGCTATCCTGCTGATCAGTGCGTTTACGCTGCAAGCCGATGCGCGCAAGGGGCGTCGGCCTTCTTTCGATGGTGCGGCGAGCGGGGTAGAGGCGGAGCGGCTCTATGAACTGGTTATCGCCGGGCTGCGTACCGATGGTATGGTGGTGGAGACCGGGCGATTCGGGGCGATGATGCAGGTGGAGTCGGTCAACGACGGGCCGATCTGCGTTCCCCTGGATAGCCGGCGGTTGTTTTAGCGGTGGGACGGGGTATCGTCGACCTGAGGCTGCGGACGGTGTGGGCGCGGCAGTCGGTGTCTTGCAGATGTGGCCTCCGGTGGCGCGTGGCGATGTGAAAATCGCGGCATGCGTCAGGTGATTCTGCCGTCCCTGGCGGGACTTGAATGCAAAACAACAGCAGCAAATCGGGTGCCGATCGGTGTTTCCAGGGCTTGCGTCCCGGGCTATTTTCTGTCGCCCCTGCGGGGCCGGCACTCGGGAGATACACGGTTTTGACGAGCAGAGGCTATCGAGATAGGGGTCCTGCTGGCGGGGCTCGTGCTGTTGGCGGCAGCCGGCGGGGCGCGGGCGGAACTGCAGCCTTCGCAGGTGTTCATCGTCTATAACCGCAACCTGCCGGCTTCGGGGGAGTTGGCGCGGTATTATGCCGCCAAACGTCACATTCCGGCCAGGCAGAGTATCGGGCTCGATCTGCCAAGGGCGGAACAGATTACCCGCGAGGGATATGTGGAGAAGATCCGCGATCCGCTGCGGGCGTGGCTGCGACGGGAGGGTCTGCAGGACAAGATCAAATGTATTGTAACGATGTATGGGGTGCCGCTGAAGATCGGTGAGGCGGGGGCGCTGCCCAGTGAGCGGCTGCTGGTGCGGCAGATTGACCAGGAGTATGACGCGGCTGTGCGGCAGATATGGAGCGGGTCGCGGGGCCTGGCGAAGTTGTCGGGCGCGACGCCGGCGAGCCAGCCTGCGACCCGGCCTGATGGGACGTTCGATCTGGCGAAGATCCTTTCGTCCTATGAGAAACTGCGGAACGCGGCGATTCGGCATCTGCGGTCGGTTGAGATCGTCAGTCCCGGGCAGGCACGAGAGGAGGGGCAGCGGCTCGAGCAAGTGCTGGCGCGGACGGAGGGTGCTGTGCGGGTGTTGCCGATGCTGCGGGGGAATGGGCCTGCTGCCCAGAAGGCCCTTGCGCAGGCTCAAGCGAACGTTCGGCAGCAGCAGGAGCAGCTGCGGCAGTTGATCAAGGGTTGTCCTCGCAATGCGCATCGGCAGGAGGCTCATCAGCTGATCGGGCAGCTGTATGGGGCCTGCGGGCTGGCGGAGCATCTGGCCCAGGACAAGCGGGAGTTGGATGGGAAGGAGACGAATGCGGCGGTCGACAGCGAGCTGTCGCAGCTGCTGGTGGGATGATTATCCGCTGTATCGGTGGGTGCTCAATCCGCTGTGTCTGCGGGTGCAGCATGATTCGGCATTTGTAACGCAAATGCGGCAGACGCCGTCTACGCAGCCCGTGGTGATGGTGGCCCGGCTGGATGCTCCGAAGGCGTCGATCGTGCGGCGGATGATTGACGATGCGGCAGCGACCGAGCAGAAGGGGCTATCGGGGAAGTTCTACGTTGATGCGCGTGGCCTGAAGGCGAGTTCGAGCGGATATGGTCTGTATGACGAGGATCTGCGGGATCTGGCGGGGTTGATTCGGGACAAGACGCACGTGCCGCTTGTTCTCGACGACAAGGCGGCTTTGTTCGCGCCGGGCAGTTGTCCGGATGCGGCGCTTTACTGCGGCTGGTACAGCCTGGGTAAGTATGTTCCGGCGTTTACGTGGGATCGCGGTTCGGTGGCGTATCATATCGCAAGCAGCGAGGCGGTGAGTCTGCGTAATCCGAAGGCCCAGTACTGGTGCAAGCGGATGCTGGAAGAAGGGGTGTGTGCGACGCTGGGGCCGGTGGCGGAGCCTTACCTGCTGTCGTTTCCCCGGCCGCGAGAGTTCTTCGGCCTGCTGCTGACCGGTCGTTACACGCTGGTGGAATGTTACTACAAGACGATCAGCCTTCAACAGCTGGATGCAGGTATTGCTGGGCGATCCGCTTTACAATCCATATAAGGGCGCGGGTGCTCAAGCCGGCGGATGTGTTTCCGGCGGACTGGCTGACATCGCCGGCGATGTTGCCTGCGGTGGCGGGGCGCAGGTGAGTGAGGGAATAGCAGGCCGCCTGCGGTTCCTTGTGCTGATGGTCTGGCCGGTTAGTCGGAGGCGTACGGATGCGCAGGTATTACTGGGTTTCTCTGCTGTCCGGTCTCATTCTGGTACTGATCGCGGCGGCGTTCGTGCTTCTTGTGCAAACAAGGGGGATACGAGTCAGTGTGAAAAACCTGGGGCCTGAACCATTGGCAGATGTTAGTGTTTGTGTGACTGGTCATTCGTACGAACTCAGCGGATTGCGCGTAGGGGAGGTGCAAGCGGTTACGGTGAAGCCCCGAGGCGAGTCACATGTCGAACTGGAAGTGGTAGACTCACACGGAAAACGTTCGCGACTCGATGCAGGTGGCTACTTTGAGCCGGGCTATCAGGGTTCGATCGATATCGACCTCGAGGGAGGGTCGATCAAGAGGAATGAGCAGTGCATCCGGGTGGGGCCATGAGAAGATGCCCCGAGGGGATCCAAGAGAAATCGCTGCCGGCTGAAGGCCGGCCTCCAAACGCTCGTTGATGCGGGAGTTCCAAACGGGTACGGCCTCGGGTGTCTTTCGGACGCCCCGAGGCCGGTGTCGTTTCTTCGTTAACTGTGTCTGATGGCCAGAGGTCACCAGTTGCTCTAATTCAGTTTCACTTCCTTGCCGGTTACGTGGCTCTTGTAGATGCCGTCGAGGATCTTGATGACCTGGAGGCTTTCCTCGGGCGGGACCGGCGAGCAGGCGCCGCTGGTCAGGGCGTCGTAGAAGACCTTGATCTCGGCCTCGTGGCCTTCGGCTTCCGGCGCGTCGGTCAGTGCGATGTTGACCGGGGTGCGGTTGTGCTCATCCGCGATGATCAGGTCGGGATAGACGGCGCCGGCCTTGTCGCCAAAGAGGCTGATGTTGAAGATGCTTCGTTCGGTCATGTTGAGCATCCAACTGGATTCGAGGCTCAGGGCGGCGCCATTGGCGAAGCGGACGAACCCGACAGCCAGGTCTTCGACCTCGTAGGTCTTCGGGTCGATATCGCCCCAACGGTTGTAGACGCCGGGCGTCTTGGCGATCTTGCAGGGGGCGATGCCGGTGACGCTGACGGGCTGGAAGTTGTTCATCAGGTACATCGCCAGGTCGAGGCAGTGGACGCCGACGTCGATGCCGGGGCCGCCGCCGGAGAGATCCTTGCTGGCGAAGACGCCCCAGGTCGGGGTCATGCGGCGACGGAGCAGCCAGGACCGCCCATAGTAGACCTCGCCGAGGCAGCCGTTGGCGATGTACTTCTTGAGGGCCTGACTCTTGCCGTCGAAGCGCATGTGCTGGGCGGTCATGACCATTTTCTTGGCCTTGTCGCGGGCGGCGATGATCTTTTCGATTTCTTTGGGGGTGATCGCCAGGGGCTTCTCGCAGAGGACATTCTTGCCGGCGGCGAGGGCGGCCAGTACGACCGGCGTGTGATACTTGTTGGGCGTGCAGATGTCGATGACGTCTGCCTTAGCCTTGACGGCCTTTTCGTACTGGGTGAAGACCTCGGTCGCGCCGCATTCCTTGGCGAAGGCCTCGGCGCGTTCGGCCTGGAGATCGCAGGCACCTACGATCTGGGCGCCGGCAATCTTGGACCAACCTTTCATGTGGGCCTTGGCGATCCCGCCGGTGCCCACGACCACTACCTTCATTTTGCTATTGCCACTGGCCATGTTTTTTGTCTCCCGATCACAGCACCCTTGGCAAACCTGCTGGACAGTGTACTTCGCGGCAGGAAGGTGACAAGGCAAACGGCTGAGGAGAAAGGGCTGTTTTATCCGTGTTTGCCGGTTTCCAGCAGGCATGCGGGGATGCCGGTGATGGGCATCACGCCTGGTATGCACCATCGGCACGTTGTCATGGCTGACACACACAGCGGGGCGGGGTTCTTGCCGGACGATGCCGGCTGGCTGTACGCTTGTAGGGCGTTTGCTATAATCGCACAATCCGGTTTCCATATTCCTGTCGCGTCGGGCGCAGTGCGCGTAACACGAGGGATGTCATGGCAGATACGAACCAGCGGATCGAACGTGACAGCATGGGGGAGATGCCGGTGCCGGCGACGGCCTACTGGGGGGCGCAGACCCAGCGGGCGGTGCTGAACTTCCCGATCAGCGGGTACCGATTCGGCAGGCAGATGATCCGGGCGCTGGGGCTGGTCAAGAAGGCCGCAGCGGAGGCTAATGGGGATCTTGGCCGTCTGAAACCGGATCTGGCGAAACTGATTGTGCAGGCTGCAAGCGAGGTGGTCGAAGGGAAACTCGATGAGCAGTTCGTCATCGACGTGTTCCAGACCGGCTCGGGCACCAGCAGCAACATGAACGCCAATGAGGTGATCGCCAATCGCGCCAACGAGATCCACACCGGTAAGATCGGCGGCAAGGACCCGATCCACCCAAACGATCATGTCAACATGGGCCAGTCGAGCAATGACGTCATCCCGACGGCTATTCACGTTGCGACGTGCGAGGCACTTCAGGACGACCTGATTCCGGCCTTGCGGCAACTGCTTGTGGCGCTGGATGCCAAGGCGGTGGAGTTCGATAAGATCATGAAGATCGGCAGGACGCACCTGATGGACGCGACGCCGATCCGGCTGGGGCAGGAGTTTGGCGGGTACGCGGCCCAGGCGCGCAAGGCGGCTGGCCGGGCGGAAAGCGCGATCAAGGCGCTGCTGGAGCTGCCGATCGGCGGCACGGCTGTGGGGACCGGGATCAATACGCACGTCGACTTCGGAAGACTTGTAGCGGACCGGCTGGCCGCGGAGACGAAGATTCCGTTTGTCGAGGCGGAGAACCATTTCGAGGGGCAGGCGTCGAAGGATGGTCTCGTGGAGGCGTCGGGGCAGCTCAAGGCGATCGCCGTCGGGATGACGAAGATCGCCAATGATATCCGCTGGCTCGGTTCGGGCCCGCGATGCGGGCTGGGCGAACTGCTTCTGCCGGCGACGCAGCCTGGCAGCAGCATCATGCCGGGCAAGGTGAATCCGGTGATGAGCGAGGCGCTGATCCAGGCGAGCGTGCAGGCGATCGCGGCGGATACGGCGGTTACGATCTGCGCCCGCGACAGCATCTTCGAGCTCAATACGATGATGCCGCTGATCGCGTATGACCTGCTGGAGGCGATTCGCATCCTGGCGGCGGCAGTACGGGCGTTTACCGAACGGTGCGTTGTCGGTCTGCAGGCCAACCAGAAGCGGTGCGAGGAACTGGTTGAATGGTCGCTGGCGATGTGCACGTCGCTGGCGCCGGTGATCGGGTACGACAAGGCGGCGGAGATTGCTAAAGAGGCATACAAAACGGGTAAGACTGTACGGCAGATCGCCCTGGATAAGGGTGTCCTGCCAAAAGAGCAGTTGGACAAGATTCTCGATCCGGACAGTATGACGCGGCCGGGGTAAACGACAGACAAGGAGAGGGGGAGACAAGGAGACAAGGAGCAACAGCATGAAGCGGCTGGCCTGTTGCGAGGGCTGACATGGTGTTCGCAATGAACATGAGAAAAGAATATGACTTCAACGATCTCAAAGGCCTGCGCAACCCCTATGCCAAGAGGCTTACGAAGCGGGTTACGATTCGTATGGGCGTCTATATCATAGACTACTTCAAGGCTCTTTCTGAAGAGACTGGAATCCCGTATCAGAACCTGATCAGCATGTATCTGCGAGAGTGTGTGGTTTCCAAGAAGCAGCCCTCGCTTACGTGGGTCTCATAGATACGGCGGACGAGGAGAGGACGAGACAAGGAGACACGGAGCAACAGCCATACGCAGCAGGTATCTCTCCCAAGGGCCAGTCGCACTTGTGCGAGAAAAGATTAGGATGTCAGCTTCTCAACTGATGACGTGATCCCTGTGGCGTTGGGCGGAAGGTGCGGGCTACTCCAGACGAGGTGACGGTCATGTGGCCACTGGCAATCTGTAATGAGATGTGGAAAGACGTGCCGGTCGAGGAGGTGTTTGCCAGGGCGGCGAGGATGGGCTATGACGGCGTGGAGATCGCGCCGTTTACCCTGGCGGCCTCGGCGGAGAAGGTGGGGGCGGTCCGACGGCGCGAGATTGCGGCGCGCTGCTGCGGATAACGGTATTCGCATTCCTGCATTGCACTGGCTGTTTGTCGGGCCGGAAGGCATTCATCTGACCTCGCCGGACGAGGCTGTGCGCCGGCGGACGATCGATTACCTGCGAGCCTTGATTGACCTGTGCGCTGACCTGGGCGGTTCGATTCTCGTGCATGGCTCGCCGAAGCAGCGGTCGTTTTCGTCGCCGGATACTTTTCAGGATGCGTGGGTGCGGGCGATCGAAACGGTGTCGGCGGTGGTGCCGCATCTCAAGGCTCGCAGGGTCACCTGGTGCTGCGAGGCGCTGTCGCCGCTGGAGACGAACTTTATCAATACAGACTGAGCAGGCTGCGCATTTTGCGGAGGCTATCGGCGAGCCGGACGTCGTGGGCATCATGCTCGATAACAAGGCGATGTCGTTCATGCCGGGCGGGCCGGAGAAGAATCTTCGGCAGTTCGGGGCCAAGGCGCGGCATCTGCACCTTAACGATTCCAAGGGGTATGGGCCGGGGATGTCGGATTTCGACTACGTGCCGGTGCTGCGGGCGGCCAAGCAGGCGGGGTATACGGGCTGGGTCTCGGCGGAACCGTTTGATTATTCACCCGATCCGGATACGGTGGCCTGCCGGACGATCGAGACGCTTCGGGCGGCAGTTGAAATGTTGAAGTAGGGGCTGGGGGTTAGTGGTTAGGGACTGGGGACTAGGGGTTAGGGGCTAGTAGGACTTCCGTTATTGGGAAATGAGTACTCTATGGCTGATCTCTCTGCTCTTGATGTGGTAGAAGAAACTGACAGGATCACTGTGACGGTTGGCGGGCAGGTGATTGGGGTGTTCCGGTATGGGACGCAGCTGGCCCGGCCGATCGTCTGGCCGCTTGTCGGGCCTGACGGGCTGGGGCTGACGCGGGACTGGCCGATGAGCGAGGCCAATGCGGATGACAGCAGGGACCATCCGCATCATCAGTCGTTCTGGGTGGCGCATGGGGATGTCAACGGGGTCAATCACTGGTCGCTGGCGGAAGGGCATGGGCTGCAACGGGTGAGCGACGTGAAGGTCGGTGAAGAGGCAGGGGGGATCGCGATTGATGCCGGCGTCGACTGGTTGGATGCGGCTGGCAATAAGCAACTGAATGAGAAGCGGAAGCTTCTGTTCTGGAGCATGGCAGATGGGCCGCGCGGGGTCGATCTGACCTGCCGGTTCGAGATGACGGAGGGGGAGGTTCGGTTCGGCGATACGAAGGAAGGCGGGCTTTGCAGCGTCCGCATGGCGTCGGCGCTGGAGGAGAAGCGCGGCGGCGGGCGGATTACCAACGGGGCTGGGGGCCAAGGGGAAGGGGGCTGCTGGGGCAAGCCCTCGCCCTGGTGCGACTATAGCGGGACACTGGCGGGCAAAAATGTCGGCATCACGATCCTCGACCATCCGGCGAATTTCCGGTACCCTACGACGTGGCATGTTCGCGCCTACGGGCTGATGACGGCCAACCCGTTTGGAATATCATTCTTCAGGAATGACAAGTTCGACGGGTCATACACGTGGCAGAAGGGCGACGTGGTGGAGTGGCGGTATCGTGTGGTCCTGCACTCCGGCGATGCATCGGCTGGCGGCGTGGCTGGCTGGAGCAAGTTTTGACAAGCACGGTTGCTGAACACGGATACGAGAATACCCTGTCAACGCGAAAGACGCAGAAGGAAAACGCGCCTGCGGTGTGCCGGGCGGCGATCGTCGTCGGCCTGCTGGTGCTGATTGCTGCCGGGGCCGAGGCCTGGGGGGCTTGGCGGCTGCGCGAGTATATCATCCGCCTGAACTCCTTCCGCGCGATCGATGCGTTCATGGCCCCGCCGAACATTCGCGAGCAGCTCTTCCGGGGGATCGGCATCAGCGAGGTGGTCCTGCTGGTGTGGATGATCCTTGCGTGGCTGGGGGCGGGCATCCTGGGGTTTTCGGGGATATGGACCGCGGCGCGGCGGCGTTTCGGCTGGCGGATGCTGTGGACCGGGGCGATCGCGACGATCGTGGCGGCTGGGCTGACCGTGGCGGGCGGGTACGTTTTGGAGCATTATGCGGGGTTCCCTCCGCAGGCTCATCGCGTGTATGCAATCGCGTTTCTCATTCATTCGGCGCCGGGGTGGGTGATTCTGGGGATGTGGCTGATCGGGCCGCGCTATTCGGCGGACTGGCTCTTTGCCGAGTGCCGAGCCGGATGCGGTCGATGAGGCCAGTGCCCAGGCCGGTGATTGACACGTCTTCATGGTCAGGGTGTTTGTGTCTGGCCGATCGCGTTTTTACTCTTGCGTGGATCGCTTCCCGGTCGGAGGGAACCCGGGCTGACGCCTCGGGCTTCCAAGGGGGTAGCACGTCCTTCTGCCCGTTCGTTACGCTACTGCTTGTATGCCGGCTCCATGGCCTGTCTGGCGGTGTCTTCGCCGCGGGTGGTCAGCGTCACCATGCGCCTGGTCGCGTAATCGTAATTGGCCTTGTTGAAGTCCTCGCACTTGAGCACCTGGCGGTACATCTCCAGGGCCTTGTCGCGGTCCTTGAGGCGGTCGTCGTAGATCCTGGCTGATTCATACCTGGCTGGCATGAGGATCTTCGGGTTCATCGTGTAGGCCTTCCTGTACCAGGCCAGGGCGATCTGGGCGTCGTCGGGGAAGTAGTGGTAGTGGATCATGCCGATGTAGTAGCAGGCCTTGGCCGCCTTGTCGCTCTGGGGGTAGCGGGTGACTATTTCCTTGAATTTGGCGAGCGACTGATTCAGAGGGGCGAGGTTCTCCCTGCTGTTCTTCTCGCTGGCGGTCTGGAGGAGGTTGATCGCATCGTTGTAGAGGTTGTCGGCAGTTTCGATGCTGGCAGCAGGTTTGGTGGTCGTAGGGGGCACCTCCACGTCCATGATGTAGCTGTACGGCTTGATCTGCCAGACCTGACGCAGTTCGTTTTCTGTCCAGATCCGCCTGGTGTTGTCTCCCTGGGCCCGGTAGTGGTCGCGGAGGGCTCGCAGCGAGCGTGCGTACATGCTGCGGTAATAGACGACCCGCTCGACCAGGTCGGGTTCGTTGGCCCCGGCTGGCATCTCCTTGAGGTTGACGCCTTCGGGGTTCTCCAGGCTGATCACCGGCCCGTCGGGAACAGGGGGAGGTTCCTTGGCGGCCTTGTTGGCCTTGCAGCCAGCTGCGCTCAGGAGCGAGCAGATTGCCACCGCATACACGCCGGCGAGTGTCCACCTCTGGACCATGAGCATACCTCCTCCTTGAGGGTCCCTCGGCACCGTCCGCTAACAGGGGCGATTAGATCTTGTCTGGGGGTGGGCGTCAAGCCTTAACTACAGGACTGAGTGCTGAGGGCTGAGGACTGAGTAACGGCGGAAACTACGGGACTGAGTGCTGAGGACTGAGGACTGAGTAACAGCAGAAACGGCAGTAACAGCAGTAACAGCAAAGACTGGGGGTGTCATCTGTGTGCCTGCTTCTGTAGGGAGGCTCGTAGACCGCCTAGGATTCGGGCTATGAGATATTGTCAAATGTTGTGGATGAAGGCGGGTTCAAGCGGCGATCTCCTTGATGCCGTCGACGAACTTGACGCCCTGAATTATCTCCGGTAGCAACTGGGCTCCATTCAGCGTTCGCCAGGAGCGCTCCGCCGAGCGGGCCAGTTGGAAGACCATTGTCAGACAGGCTTGTCGGCTGCCGCAGCCTTTGGTCTTGTTCGTCCGCAGCCGCACCGTCCCAAACGTCGACTCGATCGGGTTGCTTGTCCGCAGATGCACCCAGTGCTCGGCCGGGAAGTCGTAGAACGCCAGCAACGCCTCCCGGTCCTTTTCCAGGCACTCCACCGCCTTGGGATACTTGGCCCGGTACTGCTTGTCGAACTGACTCCAGGCCTTGGCCGCTTCCGCCCGCCCCGGAGCCATCCAGATCTGCCGCAACTGGCTCTTGCCTGCCGGCTGCAGACGCTTGGGCAGATGGTTCAGCACGTTAACGGTCTTGTGTACCCAGCAGCGTTGCTGGCGTGTGGCCGGGTAGACCTGGGCCAGGGCCTTCCAGAAGCCCAACGCCCCGTCGCCGACAGCCAGATTCGGCCCCACGGCCAGGCCCCGTTCCTTCAAATTCCGCAGCAGATCCAGCCAGGATTGCTCGTTCTCGCGGAAGCCATCGACGATGGCCACCAGTTCCTTCTGGCCCTGTTCGGTCGCTCCCATCACCACCAGAATGCACTGGCGATCCTGCTCCAGGCGGATGTTGAAGTACACGCCATCGACCCAGAAGTACACGTAGCGTTTGTCCGCCAGCGAGCGGTTCGACCAGGCCTCCCAGTCCCGCCGCCAGGTCTCCTTGAGCCGCACGATCGTGCTGGCGGATAAGCCGGGGGCTTTCGGCCCCAGCAAGGCCTGCAGGGCCTCCTGGTAGTCGCCGGTGCTGATGCCCTTGAGGTAGAGCCACGGCAATAGTTCCTCGATACTCTGGGTCCGCCGCAGGTAGGGCGGCAGCACCTGACTGGTGAAGCGAATTCGCCGGCCGTGTTCGTCCAGTCGCCGATCGTCGATCCGGGGCTGCTGGACCGACATCGGCCCCAGCGGGGTCTGGATGGAGCGGGCCGGCTTGCAGCCGTTGCGGACCACCAGGCGGTGGCCGAACTCGTCCCGCTGGTCGGCGTGCTGGTCGAGGTAGTCCTGGACCTCTTGCTCGATGGCCTGAGCGAGCATCTTCTGGGCTCCTTGCCGCAACACCTGGGTCAGCACGTCCTGAACCCCGATTGCCAAAGCGGTACTCCCGGCCGTATCCTGCTGCATGTGGCGTATCCTTTCCTCGTGGAAACGGTGCTTGCTTGAATCACAATGCACCAAGGGTACGCCGCTTTTCTTTCAGCCGCCAATCCACAACTTTCGGTTATATCTCTCGGGCTATTTCTTCGCCCTGTTTCATCAGGCGATCGAATGTGGGCTGGTCGATGTATGCCGCGTCCATGGCTACATACAGGTGCGAGCGTGCCTCGGCGCAGGAGGCTTTGGCCACTGAGACGAACTGGTGGAATTCCGCGCCGCTGGCGCGTTCGAAACCCTCGGCTATGTTGGCCATGACCGACACGGCTGCCCGGCGCATTTGGTCTTGCAGGCCGTGATCACGCGAGAATTCACGGTTAGCGGTAGCGCAATAGATATCCTTTGCCCATGCTCTTGCCTTTTGCCACGCTACAAGGTCTTCAAATCGTTCTACTCGCTCCATGGGTGTCTCCCGAGTTTGGGCGCAAGACTTGCCATAATGGGCTGTCCAGGACTCTCTGGCTCATGTGTCTTTGCTGTTACTGTTGTTACTGCCGTTACTCAGTCCTCAGTCCTCAGCCCTCAGTCCTCCGCACTCAGTCCTCGGCCCTCAGCACTCAGTCCTGCCTTTGAGTATCCAGAGTCCCATCAGGCCGAGGGCGAGGGTTGTGAAGCCGATGCCGGGGCAGAGGCCGTCCAGAAGGCTTTTGTGCATGGGGGCGGGGGTGCCGGCGCCGGCTGTGTCGATGGGCGGGGTTTGGTTGCCCGTGGGCTCGGCGGGTTTGCCTACGCCGACCTTCAGTACGTAGGTGCCGACCTGGCCGTCTTCGGCCTGGGCGACCTGGATGTAGTAGACGCCCGGCGTCTTCAGCGTGTACAGCAGGATCGGGTCGTCGGGACTGTAACTGTCGGCATCGGGCGGGTCGCCCACGGGGCCGCCCTCGGCGACGGTCTGGCCGTCTTCGTCCAGGAGAGTCAGGGCGACCTTGGTGGCGCCGATATCGAGCAGGCCGGCGGCCTCGTCGATGTCGAGATACAGGCGCGTGCCGGCCGGAGTGTCGCTGAGGTCCAGCCGATAGCAGTCGCTGTCGGGCGGATTGCCGTTGATGTCCTCGCCGAACAGCGAGGCGATGATGACCTGGTTGGGCTTGATGGGCATGGCGGTTTCGGGTGTGTTGTTCCGGTCGTTGTCGTCGTTCTTTTCCAGTTCATAGACGACGTTGGGGAATCGCAGGGGGCTGGTCTTTTCGTAGAGGCGACGGGCCTCGGCGAGGATCTCGTCGGCGCCGGCCGGGTTGATGTTGCGCAGGGTGAAGGCGACCGTTGCCCGGTCGTCCGGGGGGATCTCGTTGGGGTAGGCCTGCCGCAGCGGGATCATCAGCGTGTAGAGTTCCGTTTCGAGGATCGGCCGGCGCTTGTCAACCGGCATGCCGCTGACCCACTGGCTATGGGCCAAACTGGATGCATCGACCTCCACGGTCATGTTTGCCAGGAAATTGTAATTGTATCGACCGCGGATGGCGTCGGCCACGTGGCCCAGTCCCACTACGTGGCCGATTTCGTGCATGATGGTCGCGTAGATGTCGAACTGGTCCGTATCGACGATCGTGATGTAGGGTTGACTCAGCAGTTGATCGGCGATCAGCGGGGCGTCGTGGGTTGTCGTGAAGGGCCGGCCGGAATCGATCCAGATCGGCAGGATGTTGTACAGGTTCTTGTAGGGCCAGGCCAGGGCGAGGGCGACGCTGTCCTGGGACTGGCCGAAGTAGCCGACGAAGTTGTTGTATGGCACTGCGCGGACGGACAGTTCGGACAGTTCGCCGATGGCGGCCTGGCGGAATTGCAGGCCGAGCGGCGCGATGACCTCGTTCCACTTGTCGAATGCCTGGCAGACGGCGTCGTTGAGCTGGAGGATCTGGGTCAAGGTGAGCTGCCGGTTGGCCCAGAGGTTGAAGCCGCTCATATCGACGTCGTAGGTGATGACACCATCGGCGACGGCATCAGGGTCGATGATCGGGTAGGTGGTTGGGTCCTTGCTCCAGATATGTGTACCGGCCTGTGCGGGGCGCAACTGGCCGGCCAGGGACATCAGCATCGCGCAGCAGCAGATGATCGACCTCGTCCCGGTCAATGCCGATGCAACGATAGTCTTCACGTCCTGTCTGCGATCCTGCACGGCGTGCTCCCGAAGGGTAAAGGGTGTTTTGTTTGTGTAGCCGCTGCCGGGCATTTTACTGCGCGGCGGCTGGGTGGCGAGGGCCGCCGGGTGATGACCAGGAATGGTGCCAGAACCAGGCATTGGCAGGCACGCTGCCCGCGGCACTCTACATGCGACGGTTGACATCAGGTTTCCCTGTCCCATAGACTTAGGTGTCTATTTCGCATCGCGTGTCGTCCGGTCGGTACATCCTTGTGGCAGATCTATTACGTCCGGAACGTGACGCGGTATACTGTACAGGTGCGAGCGAAAAAGATTCGTGCATTTCGACCGTGCGCCGGACTGCAGAAGAACCGATCATTACGACGGGTACGATTTGAGCGTGTGAACCTCGCCGGCGGTCGCCGGTATCGCAAAGCTAAGAAGGTCCGGGGAGTCTTCCATGGAGCAATTGCGCGGATTGTTACTGGCACGAGGGGCCGCCCTGGTCGGGTATGCCGACC
This sequence comes from uncultured Planctomycetota bacterium, assembly GCA_963787325.1. GTDB lineage: Bacteria > Planctomycetota > Phycisphaerae > UBA1845 > JANYLN01 > CAWBCK01. The sequence goes on along the minus strand of CAWBCK010000005.1, from coordinate 223,138 downwards.
TGAGCGAGTTGTGGCCGGATGTCCGCTATCACCTGCCGTGCGGTGTTTCCATTGCGATGGCTATCGATTCTCACATTGTCGGCCAGATCGAGACGGGGCCGACGCTTGAGTATTACGAGGAATACAAGCGGCTTAACGCGCAGCTCGAGTAGTCTGGCCGGGTTGGCTGGCGATTACATTGCCAACCTGGGCTATCGAGTCAAGTCTGGTTGAACCGACGATCGCCTATGTGGACCCGGCCACGTGCTGTGCGCCATTTCAGCATAAGACGGTTGCCACGCGGGCTGGCCTTGGCTGGATCGGTAAGAACGCCCTGCTGATCACGCGGGAGTATGGTTCGGCGGTCCGGCTGGCCAGCGTGCTGACCGATGCGCCTTTGCCGGTCGGCAAGCCGGTCAATCATTCGTCTTGCGGCGATTGTGCCAATTGTGTGGGCGTGTGCCCAGGCGGCGCTATCAAGGGCATCAACTGGCAGCTCGGGATGTACCGGGACGAGTTCTACGATGCGCAGCGCTGCCGGGAAACGGCCCTGGCGCAGGCGGGCAAGGTCGGTATCGATCGCACGGTCTGCGGCATGTGCATAGCCGTCTGTCCCTGGACGCGGAGATATATCGAGCAGGCACTTGCCGGCCATCAGACGGGTACTGGTACTGTGGCTAATAGCGTTGCTCGTCGCTGACGGTGCGCTTTTGCGCATGATATACTCACCATGTTATGACTTCACGCGAACGTGTACTGACTGCCTTTGCACATGGATCGCCTGACCGGACCCCGGCGGCGCTGGTCGGCGCGGATCTGATCTTGCCCAATGGCACGGAGATCGGCAGTGACGTTGCCCGCGAGCGACTTGGTGCCGACGTTCGATTCGTCCGGGCTGAACCGACTGGTGTCGGGCAAGACTTCGACGAGTATTTAGGATCCCTTCCTCCCGATGTTTTCGTGGGCAACCTCGAACAGCTGCGTCGCTATCACGCGTGGCACTACCGGCCCGAACTTTCGCGTCAGAGCCCGACGGCCCCCAGTCCGCTGCATCACGCGACGAGCGCGGCTGATCTGGAAGGTTTTTGGTTTCCCGACTTCGGCGGCGAGGATGTCTTTTCGTTGCTTTGCGAGCGGGTTGTCGAATATCACCGGCGCGGGCTGGCGGTCTTCGCGATGCCGCCGCGGCTGGGTGGGACGCTGTTCGAAGCGGCGTGGCGGCTGCGGGGTTTCGAGCAGTATCTGTGCGAGTTGTCGCAGGGGCATGAGGTGAGCCTGTGGCTGCTGGACCGGCTGGCGGATCTGGCGTCGTACTATGCGGGGATGATTGCGGCTGCCGACGCCGACGTGCTGTTTCTCGGTGATGACGTGGGCGAACCGGTCCGGCTGATGATCTCGCCGCAGCTGTGGCGAGAGACGATCGGGCCGCGGATGCGGCGGATCGTCGAGGCGGCCCGCGCAATCAAGCCGTCGATACATGTCTGCTATCACAGCGACGGCCATTTCACCGGGCTCATCGAGCACCTGGTGGAGATAGGTGTCGATGCGATTGAGCCGGTACAGCCGGACGTGATGGATCCGCTGGCGATCAAGGCGCGTTTCGGCAGCGAGGTAACGCTGGTTGGCTGCGTCGGGACGGCCTGGCTGTGGCACCATGGCACGGCGGAGCAGGTTCGGGCGGAAGTGCGAAGGACGAACGATCTGCTGTCAGCGGGCGGCGGGCTCGTTCTCGCGCCGGCGTATGACCTGATGTCGTGTACGCCGTGGGCCAATGTCGAGGCGTTCTTTGACGAGGCTCGCCGGCTTCAGGCGTGACTGCCAGGTGCGACAAGAAAGTAATTGTCATGACCGGGTACGATGATGTCGGCGAGGCCGGCCAAGTGATCCATCGTGTCGGCGACCAGATCGAAGTCCACGGAATTGAAGTAGCCTTGCCGGTCGAGCCAGAAGTCCCGCGTCATGACGGCGTCACCGGCGACGACGATGCGGTACCCATTCCAGTCGAACCGCAGACTATGATGGCCAGGAGCATGTCCTGGGGTGCCAAGCACGTCAATCGTATCAAGGATGCGGTCTGTGGCGGGCATTACCGGTTTGGCGTATCTGCCTGTTTCGTTGATCTCCTTTGCCACAGTCGGTGCCGCGAGCCACTCTGCATCGGGGAAGGCGCTGAGGCCGGCATGGTGATCCGTGTGCGCGTGGGTGATGAATACGGTGGTGATGTCCGCTGGTTGCATGCCCGTCCGCCGGGCGAGTTCGACAGCCATGTTCCGACTGTCTGCTACCGACGGGTCGACGAGCAGGCGCGAATGTCCTGAGGTCACGCAGGTGCACGTGCAGAGCGCGGGCCGGACGGGTGCCGCATCGCTCTCGCCCCAGTATCGATTGCGGGAGAGGTTGCCGATGGTTACGATGTTCCAGCGGTCGATCATGGTCCTCACTCCTGTCAGGCACCTTGCGCATTGCTCGTTCTGGGAGGATACCGGCAAGCGATCGGTAAGGGAATCGTCCATGGCACTTCATTATTTGATCGAGGAGACGGAGTGATATGATTCCGCGTGTGCGTTTCGGTAAGACGAATCTGATGGTCACTCGGCTGGCCCTGGGCGGGTACCCCTTTGGCGGTGTCAACAAGTCTCGCGGCTGGGATCCGTTCACGGCGGAGGGGCGTGAAACGGCGATTGGGACCGTGAAGGCCGCTCTGGATGCGGGCATCAACTGCATCGATACAGCGGCTGCCTACGGCGATGGTAACAGCGAGGAGATCATCGGCGAGGCGACGCGCGGCAGGCGCGATCAGTTTGTCCTGATGACCAAGGTCTCGTATCGCAATCTGTCGCCAGCCGAGGTGACGGCCAGCGTCGAGGCGTCTTTGCGTCGATTGCAGACGGATGTGATCGATGTGATCCAGATCCATGGCGGGGCGTTCATCGAACCGGAACTCGATCATATCCTTGACGACGGGCTTGTTGAGGCCCTGTTTGCCCTGCGAGACAAGGGGCGCGTGCGGTTCATCGGTTTTACCGTTGAGGAACCCTGGACAGCCAAACGGCTGATCGCTTCCGGGCATTTCGATGCGATGCAGATTCGCTATAACCTGATCTACCAGGCGGCGGCGTTGCATGCGCTGAACGAGGCGAAAGCCGCGGGCATGGGCATCTCGGTGATGCGGCCGATGACCAGCGGCATCTTCCAGCGAATCGCCCGGTATATCGCGCCGGAGTGGCAGCAGGGGCGAGACCTGTATGAGGTGTGCCTGAAGTTCGTTCTGGCGGATAGCCGGGTGCACGTCGCCAACGTCGGCATGCGGTGGCCGGAGGAAGTCGCGCGCAACGTGGCGATGGTCGAATCGTTCGAGCCGCTGTTTGATATGGCGGAGGTGCCGCGGATGACGGGGGAGATCTACCGGACGGAAGATGAGATGGACCGAGCGGGGGAATGATCGCGAAGAGGATCAGCACGGTTCACTCGGTTTAGTGCGCGTACGTGCCGATGACCGATTGCAGGACGCGGATGGCTGGGGAGGGATAGATGCCCAACAGCAGTACCAGAACCGCCATTACCGCGACGGCCAGGTAGCCCGTCCATGCAATGCTGACCAGTTGTGCGCCGGCGGGGGTGGATGCGGCGGTGCCAGTCGCGCGTTCGCTTGCCGCCTGGGGAGGGCTGCTGTACAACGCGGCGACCAGTCGCAGGTAATAGTAAAGTCCGATGGCGCTGTTGATCACCAGGATGATCACCAAAGATGTCAGGGCGGAATTCATCCCCGCGGCCAAGACGTAGAACTTGCCGATGAAGCCGGCGGTCAGGGGGATGCCTGCCAGCGAGAGCAGCATGGTGGTAAACACGACCGTCAGCCAGGGACGTCGCTGGGCCAGGCCGCGGTAGTCGTCGATCTGATCGGCGTCGCGATCGGCGGGACTGAGCACGGTCACCACGCCGAAGGCCCCGAGCGTCGTCACGAAATAGGCGACGAGATAGAAGGTCACGGCGACGGTGGCCAGGGGCTGGGCTGCCAGGAAGGCGACCAGAAGGTACCCCAGGTGTGCGATGGAGGAATAGGCGAGCAGTCGCTTGACGTTGTCTTGACGCAGGGCCAGCAGATTGCCGGTGAACATCGAGGCGATGGCGATTATATAAAAGACGATGAACAGCGACGGGTGGATCTGAAGGTCTATGCGCGTGAAGAAGCGCAGCAGCAGGGCGAACATCGCTCCTTTGGAGATCGTGGCGATGAAGGCCGTGACGGGGGCGGAGGCGCCTTGGTAAACATCCGGCGTCCACAGGTGGAACGGCACCAGTGCCAGTTTGAAGCCGAAGCCTACGATGATCATCGCCAGGCCGGTGAGCATCAGCCAGTCGAGGCTGGTGCCAACGGGCCAGCCTGCCATGATTTGCGAGAAGTGCATCGTGCCGCGATCGGCGTAGACCAGCGCCATGCCGAACAACAGCGTGGCGGACGAGACGCCTGCCAGGATGAGATACTTGATGGCGGCTTCGAGGTTGGTTGCCGAACGGTGCTGGTAGCCGATCATGCCGAACAGGGAGACGCTCAGCAGTTCCATTCCCAGAAAGAACGTCACGAAATGGTCGCTCGCGGCGAGGGCCAGCGTGCCGAGCGTGGCGCAGAGCAGCAGGACGTAGAACTCTTCCCGGTGTTCCGATCTTCGTTCGAGATAGGTGAACGCCAACAGTGCGACGGCGAATGTGCTCAGCAGGATCAGACCCATGTAGAAGATCGCGTAGCCGTCGATGATCAGGATGTCGGCGACAGGGCGCGGGGTCATCAGCCAGGCTGGTGCCAGTGAGGCGATTGCCAGTGTCAGGCCGGCCAGGGTCATGATCAGGCTGACGATGTGTATGCGGCGGACGGAGATCTGCACGGCGACCGCGACGGCGGTGATCATCGTTATCGCCAGGGGTAGCAGGGCAATCAGGTCGCTGCGGGTCATCGTGCACCTCCAGCCTTGACGAAATCGTGGATACGGTGCAGTACTGATTTCATCCTTGCGTCGGCGGCGTCGGGTTGTGCAGGCTGGACTTCGGAGGCCGCTGGCAATGATGCCGCGGTCCAGAAGCGCATCCGCTCGAGCGGGTCTGCGGAGGTCCGCAGGAACGACAGCGGGTATAGGCCAAGCCAGAGCAGGACCGCCATCATGACGACGGTGACTGCCATGAGCCGGTTGCCAAAATCCGGCAGCCAGAGGTTCTCGCGGCGCGGGCCGTGGAAGATCCGCTGGATGATCGAGAGGGCGTAGATCACAGAGACGATGAACACGCCGGTGGCGGTGGCTGCTATGGGTACGCTGACTTGCCACGTTCCGAGAAGCACGAGGAATTCGCCGACGAAGTTACCCATGCCGGGCAGGCTGAGCGTTGCGATGACAAAGAACATGGCGACGGCGCCCATCCCCGGGGCGACCTCCCAGAGACCGCCCATGTCGCGCAGGTCGCGCGTGCCGAGACGGTCCTGCAGGACGCCGGCGAGGATGAACAGGCCGGCCACGCTGACGCCGTGGCTGAGCATCTGGATGACGACACCCTGCAGGGCGAGCTGGTTCCAGGCGAAGATGCCGAGCAGCAGGAAGCCGACGTGGCTGAGACTGCTGTAGGCGATCATGCGTTTGAAGTCGGTCTGGGCGAAGGCGAGCCAGCCGGCGTACAGGGCGCCGACGACGCCGACGATCATACCGGCCGGAGCGAAACTGGCGGCCGCCTCCGGAAACAGCGGTATCGCAAAACGGATCAGCCCGTATGCAGCGGTCTTGGACATCAGGGCGGCCAGGATGATGCTGCCGGGGGGTGGGGCCTGCGTATAGGCGGACGGCAACCATGTATGGACGGGCACGCCCGGGAGTTTGACGAAAAACGCGGCAGCAAAGCCCATGAACAGCCAGAACGACATGCCCCAACTCATCGACGTGCCGAGCAGCTGCTCGTAATCAAAGGTGTAAACGCCTGTGGCCCGAGCGTGCACGAAGTAGAGGCCCAGGATGCCCAGCAGCATCAGAAGGCCGCTTAGTTGGGTAAACAGGAAGAATTTGATAGCGGCCCGGTTGCGGTCCTCTTCACCCCAGAGTGCGGATCAGCAGCCACATCGGCACGAGCATCAACTCCCAGAGGAAGTAGAACAGGAAGAGATCCATGGCCAGGAATACGCCGAGGATGCCTGTCAGCGTCCAGAGCAGGTTCGCGTGGAAGAAGCCGGCGCCGACGCGGTTGTCATTCCAGAATGCAATAATCGTGGCGATGCCTACAAAGGCGGTCAGCAGGACCAGCAGCAGGCTCAGGCCGTCCATCGCCAGGTGGAAGTTGATGCCCAGCGAAGGGATCCATGCCCAGTTCACCGAGACCAGCCAGGGGCTGGTGACCACGTTGACCGGCCCTCGGGCCCAGATGGCGACCGCCAGCAGCAGGTCGATCGTCATTGCCCCCAGCGAGATCCAACGCGGCCAGCCCACACCGGCGCGACTCACCATCCAGGCGAGGAATCCGCCGGCAGCAGGTATCAGCAGTAACCAGGCTAAGATCATAGCCACACCGCAATCGCAATGGCGGCGACCGTGCCGAAGGCGACGCCCGCCACGTACCAGCGCACCCGGCCCGTCTGGGTGCGACTCAACAATCGATGCAACAGCCCGGTCGTCCAGCCGAGCCCCTGGTAAACGAGATCGACGAAATCGTCCCTGTTCAGCCGGGCCAGCAGCATGTACGGCTGAACGAACGCCTTGTCATAGATCCAGTCGAAGCCGAAGTCGCAGTGCCACCAATTGTGCACGGCTCGCCGACCGGTGTGCGCACGATCGATTCGACGTCGCTGCGAATCGGGAAGACGACGAGGTAGGCGACGAGGATTCCCAGCAGGGCCGTGCCGACGTCGATGACTTCAAGGATCGTCTCGACGTTGGCGGCGTGCGGACGCACCGGCGGCAACGGCAGGGCCGTGCTGAGAAAATCGAGCATCCAGGGCTGGCCGCCCCAGCCAGAGGGCCAGTTCAGGATCGCCGCGCCGAAGACGAACACCGAGAGGGTAACGAGGGGGCCAGCCATCAGCGCCGGCGCACGGTGCGTAGGCTTCTGGTGCTCCTCGCCGAAGAATGTCAGGAAGACCATGCGGAAGGTGTACAGGCCGGTCAGGAAGACGCCGACCATGCCGGCCACCCAGAAACCGATATTGCTCCAGCCGCTGGACCAGGCGAATGAGAGAATCAGGCCTTTGCTGGCGAAGCCGTCCGACGGTGGCAGGGCGGTCAGGGCCCACGCCCCGACGAGAAACGCCCAGAAGGTCAATGGCATGGTTCGTCGCAGGCCGCCCATCTTGAACATGCTGTGTTCGTGGTGCAGGGCCAGGATGATCGAGCCTGCTCCAAGGAACAGCAGGCTCTTGAACAAGGCGTGTGACAGAAAATGGTAGATGGCGGCGCCCCAGGCGCCAACGCCGAGTCCCAGGAACATGTAGCCGATCTGGCTGATCGTCGAATAGGCCAGGACCCGCTTGATGTCCGACTGGGCCAGGGCGGCGAAGCCCGATAGTATCAGCGTGGCAGCACCGATCAGGGCGACCAGCCAGCGGATCCATGGTGCCAGGTCGAAGAGGACATGGGTCCGCGCGATCAGGTAGACGCCGGCGGTGACCATCGTGGCTGCGTGGATCAATGCGCTGACGGGCGTGGGGCCTGCCATCGCATCCGGCAGCCACACCTGCAGGGGCAACTGGGCGGTCTTGCCGACGGCGCCGCCGAGGATCAGCACGGCGGCGGCGACGGCAATGCCCGAGCCGACGGGCCAGACTGCACGGCACGCTGGAGCATCTCCTGGATCTGCAGCGTTCCCAGGTTTGTGTAGAGCAGCAGCAGGCCCGCGGCGAAGGCGGCGTCACCGACGCGTGTGACAATGAACGCCTTGCGGGCCGCCCGGCCGTTTGCGGGATCCTTGTACCAGAAGCCGATCAGCAGATAGCTGCACAGGCCGACGCCTTCCCAGCCGAAGTACAGCAGCAGCATGTTGTCCGCCAGGACCAGGGTAAGCATTGAGGCGACGAAGAGGTCCATGTAGGCGAAGAACCGGCCGTAACCTTCCTCTTCTGCCATGAATCGCGTCGAATAGAGTACGATCAGGAAGCCGACGATCGTGATGACGCACATCATCGTCAGTGACAGGGCGTCGAGTCGAAAGGCGATCTGCGGGGTGAAACTGCCGACGATGATCCAGTCCCAGAGGACCTGGCGGAAGGCGTGCGTTGGCGGCGGCGCCGCAAAGAACCGCCAGGCGACCGTCAGCGCCACGACCATGGCCGCGCCGACCGACCCGGCGCCGATGACCGCCACCGCGCGGTGCGGCAACCACCGGCCGGACACCAGCAGGATGAAGCCCGCCAGCGGCAGAAACGGTACCAGTGCCAACCACTCCACCATCATCAGCCTCGCATTGTGCTGACGGCGTCCGTGTCAGCGGTCTTGAACTGGTGGTACATTCGGAGCACCAGCCCCAGGCCCACGGAAACCTCCGCCGCCGCTACTGTCAGTATGAACAGGAACATGACCTGCCCGTCAGGCTGGCCCCAGCGCGACCCTGCCACGACAAAGGCCAGCCCGGCAGCGTTGAGCATCACCTCGATCGACAGCAGGATGAAGATGATGTTGCGTCGCACGAGTACGCCGATCAGCCCGATGGCCAGTAGCGCCCCCGCCAGGATCAGTCCCCACTCGATCGGTACCATTACTCTGATCCTTCCTCCGAACGTTTCTCGGCCAGCGTCCGCCGGCCCAGGTGATAGGCGCCGACGAGACCGCTCAGCAGCAGCATCGACGCCAGTTCCACGCCTACCAGGTACGTCGTGTACAGCGAGATGCCGACCGCCTGGGGCTTGACGACGATGCCCGCCGGCGGGCCGGCTGAACGGATGAACATGTACAGCAGTTCGCCGAAGAGTATCGTGGCCAGCAGCACCGGGCCCATCAGCATTCGCCCGCGAAACCAGCTGCGCTCCTGCTCCTTGGCATGCGGGCCGAGATTCAGCAGCATGATCACAAACAGGAACAGCACCATGATCGCACCGCCGTAGATGATCACCTCCAGAGCGGCGACAAACTGCGCACCCAGCGAGTAGAACGCCACCGCCAGCGCCAGCAGCGAGACGATCAGATACAGCAGCGCGTGCACTGCGTTGAGTCGGGTGATCGCCATGAGCGTGCAGATCAGCGCTACACCGCCTGAAATGTAGAAGGTTATCGCCATCAGGGCATCAGGCTCCGTACGTCTACGGGCGGCCGTTCGTTTTCGGCCTGCCCCTTGTCCTTGCCGCCGATCGCCAGGCCCGCCACGCGGTAGAAGTTGTAGCCGTGGTACTTGCCTTCACCGGCGATCAGCAGGTCTTCCTTTTCATACACGAGGCTGTGACGCTCGTGCTCGGCCATCTCATAGTCTGGGATGAGCTGAATCGCGTAGGTCGGGCAGGCGTCCTCGCAGAATCCGCAGAAGATGCACCGGGAGAAGTTGATGCGGAATGTGGCGGGGTAGCGCCGGCCGTGTTCGTCCTGGGTTGCCTGGAGCGCGATGCAGTCGACGGGGCATGCGACCGCGCAGAGATAGCAGGCCACACAGCGTTCCTCGCCTTGCGGGTCGCGCGAAAGGATGATCCGGCCGCGCCAGCGGGCCGGCAGCGGCCGGCGCTCGTCCGGATACTGCACGGTCACGCGGCGAAAGAACGCGTGCCGGAAGATCGTCCAGATTGTCCGGAGAATGCTATACATGCAGCCCTCTCGGGTCCCAGCCAAACAAGAGCATCAGCCCGCCGGTGACCAGCAGATTGGCCAGGGCCAGCGGCAACAGGAGCTTCCAGCCGATCGCCATCAGCTGGTCGAACCGCGGCCGGGGCAGGCTTGCCCGCATCAGGATAAAGACGCAGATCAGCACGACTGTTTTGACAATGAACCAGGCAATGTTATCGCCCCAGGGACCGATCCAGCCGCCGAAGAACAGCACCGTCATCATGGCGGAGATCAGCGTGACGCCGACGTATTCGCCGATGAAGAACATGCCGAACTTCAGGCCGGAGTACTCCGAGTGATAGCCGGCGACCAACTCGTTTTCAGCCTCGGGCAGATCGAACGGCAGGCGGCGGCTTTCCGCCAGGCCGGCGATGAAAAAGAGGATCAGACCCGGAAACTGCGGGATGCAGAACCAGACGTTGCGCTGCGCTCGACGATGCCGCGAAGGTTGAACGTGCCGGCGATGATGACGACGCCCATCAGCGACATGCCCATGAAGACTTCGTAACTGAGCAGCTGGCCGATCGACCGGAGACACCCGAGCAGGGCATACTTGTTGTTACTGGACCAGCCGGCCAGGACGACACTGTAGACCGCCAGCGACGACATCGCCAGGAAGAAGAGCAAACCGATATTCGTATCGGCGATCAGGATGTTGCTGGCGAAGGGGATCACCGCGAAGCTGGTCAGTGTGGCGATCAGCACGATCATCGGTGCGACGATGAAAACCGGCCTGTCGGCGAAGGGCGGCGTCCAGTCTTCTTTCGTGAAGATCTTGATCATGTCCGCCAGGACCTGGAGGACGCCTTGCCAGCCGGCGCGGTTCGGTCCGTACCGGTCCTGCCAGAGGGCGAGCAGTCGGCGTTCGACATAGATGAGGCCGCCGGCCACGGTGAGCACGGCTAGTAAAACGAAAATAACTGTCAGTACGTGGGCGAGGGCATGGCTCATGATGCGCCCTCCTGTTCACCTGGTGTCTCCTCCGCTAAAGCGAGGCGTCCCCAGCCGGGCAATACCAGGCCTTCCAGGCCGGGCAGGCCGGTGCTGAGCATGGCGATTCCCCGTGGCAGTTCAGCCTTCAGTTTGGTGGAGACGCGGTGCGTCGTGTTGGCGACGGTGACATCGACTGCCTGATCGTTTGCCAGGCCAAGTTGCTCAGCGTCCGATGTGTTGATCGTCAGGCAGGGCTTGGGCACCAATTCGGCAATAGCCGGGGCGTGGTTGCTTAACTCGTCGGAACCGAATACGTGGCAGGCCTGAAGGATCAGCCATTCGTCGGCACGTCGTTCGAACGCTTGTGGTATCTGATCGAAATACCTGGCGGAATCGTTTGCCGGCGGTTCGATGAGTCTGCAGCCGGGATTGTCGTCGCGCAACGGGCCGGCGATCTCCTGCTGGAACTTGTTGACCGATTGGACCGAGTTCCAGCCCGGCGACCAGAATCGTGCGATGAGGGGCGCAGGCGGCTGGCCCTCAAAGCCCTCCATGGAAAAGGCCAGCGGCGTGTCGGCATCGTCGGGCGGCGGAGGCTCGTGCACGGTTGTGTGGGCGTACATTGCCGTCCGGCCGCTGTAGCGGTGTGGCTCACGCGGGATCTTCTGGTTGACTATGCGGAAGCCTGCGGGCGGAGCGATTGTTTCTATACCGGCCAGAGCAGGCATGTCCTCTGCGATTGCCTTGGTGATGTCGTCGAGGGTGGTCCAAGTCGCAGACTCCGATTGGCCTGTGGCGGTCGTGAATGCCGCGAGCCATTGCCAGCTCTGGCGGATCGCTCCTTCGGGTGCGTATACCTGGTAGAAGCGTTGGGCGCGGGTCTCGTTGTTCACGAGGGTACCGTCGGCTTCGGCGAAGGTGGCCGCGGGTAAAACGACGGCGGCGCGGTCGGTCGTGGCGCTATGAAGATGATCGAGGACGATCAGGTGGCCGGTGTTCAGAAGTGTCTCGGCGGTCTTGGCATCGGCCTGGCGAAGGATATCGCGTTCCAGGACGATGACGGTGACAGTCTTCTCACCATCGGATCTGGCCTGGGCCACCTGCTCGGCCGCCTGCTCAAGGCTCTTGCCGCCGAGCATCGCAACGCCCATGCTGTTGCACTCGGGCACGGTGAAGCAGAGACGCGCATCCTTGTCCTTGCGTTTCAGGGCGGCGGCGATGTTGGCCGCGGCCTGGATGACGGATTCGCTGCCGCAACTGGTACCGGCGACGACGAGGGGGCGGTCGCCCTGTTGGAGGGCATTGGCGATCCGCTGCGCCAGGGAGCGAAGCGGCGCGGCGAGGTTGGGCACGTCTGGGGCCTTGGGGTCGATGGCATGGGCGACGGCGAAGCCGAGGCGGGCGATATCATCGGGCGCAGCGCGGTGCGCGACCGTGGCGATCTCGTCAAGAACGGTGCTGTCGGGCGTCAGGACGAAGAAGGGACCCTTCTCGCTTTGGATCGCCTCGCGGATGGCAGCGTCCATCCAACCCGGGACCTTACGTTTCATCGCCTCGGCTATCGGCTTGCTGAGTATGGCCTGCCGCAGGGCGAGGCCGAGCATCGGGGCGACGTTTGTTACATCTTCCCCGAGGACCAGCACGCTGTCGGATTGGTCGACATCGCGGAGAGACGCAGCGGGCGCGGGGCCGTTGCGAAGGATCGTCTGGATGGCAGTCACAAGACGGGCCTCATCATTCGTCATGCCGTGACAGAAGGTGTCTTGTCCGACGAGGCTTCGCAGGGCAGCGTTTGATTCCAGTGAGGCTCGCGGCGAACCGATGCCGATCACGGTATCGGTCTCCAGCAGATGGCTGGCGTGCTCCACGGCATCATCAGGGTCAGCGAAATGGAGGCTGCCCTCCTCGCCGCGCACAAGCGGCTGGCGGATTCGCTGGTCGCTGTTGACGAACTCGTAGCCGTACCGGCCGCGATCGCAGAGGAAATAGCCATTGACCTGGTGATTGTAACGATTGCGGATGCGGCGGAGCCCCCCGTAACGCTCGCCAGGGATCGTGTTGCAGCCGAGGCCGCAGTGTATGCATACCGACGGTGCGGTCTGCAGGTCCCATTTACGGGTGAAGTGCTGCTCGAGGGTCTTATCAGTAAAGACACCGGTCGGGCAGACCTCGACGAGATTGCCGGCAAAGGGGCTTTCCAGAACGCCGTCGTCATGCCGGCCGAAATAGACGTGGTCATGCCAGCCGAACACGTCGAAGTCCCGGCCGCCTGCGTATTCGCGGTAGAAGCGAACGCAGCGGTAACACTGGATGCAGCGGTTCATTTCGTGATTGATGAACGGGCCGAGATACTGGTTGCGGTGGGTGCGCTTGGAGAAACGGTAGCGGCGGTAGACGTGGCCGGTCATCACGGTCATGTCCTGGAGGTGGCACTCGCCGCCTTCGTCGCAGACGGGGCAATCATGGGGGTGATTGACCATGAGCCATTCGATAATCCGGGCGCGGAATTCGCGGGCCTCCGGGTCGTCGATGGAGATGCGCGTGCCATCCTTGGCGGGCGTCATGCACGCCATGACGATCTTGCCCTTGTCGTCCTTCTCGTCCTTGAACTGTTTGACCGCGCACTGACGGCATGCTCCGACCGAGTGCATCGCGGGGTGCCAGCAGAAGTAGGGCAGATCGAAGCCGAGCGAAAGACACACGTCGAGCAGGTTGCGGTGCTCGCCTTCAAAGGAATACGGCTGGTTGTTGACGTACAGTGTAGCCACGCTTATCTCCACGGACACCGTTTCTGCTTGATGTGCTGCTCGAAATCATCACGGAAGTACTTCAGGGCGCCTTCGATGGGGGCCATCGCACCAGGAGCAAGGGCGCAGAACGTATGGCCCATCTTTACCCAACGCACATGCATCTCGATCTCTTCAAGGTCGCCGGGCTGGCCGTGACCCTCTTCCAGTGCGCGAAGGGCTTTGGCAACCCAGGGCATGCCTTCTCGACACGGCGTGCACCAGCCGCAGGATTCTCTGGCGAAGAAGTTCTGCAGGCTCACGGCGACACCGACGGGGCAGGTCTTGTCGTCCAGCAGGACCATGGTGCCCGTGCCGAGCCGGCTGCCGGTCTCTTCGACCGTGCTGAAGCTCATCTGGACGTCGAGGTGCTCGTTGGTGAGAAAACCGGTCGAGGCGCCACCCGGCAGGAAGCCGCGAAGACGATAGCCGTTCTGCATGCCGCCGGCGTGCTCGTCCAGGATCTCGCGGACGGTCGTGCCCATCGGCAGTTCCCAGACGCCGGGGCGTTTCGCCCGGCCGCTGACGCCGAAGAGTTTGGTCCCGCCGTCTTCGGTCTTGCTGAGTTTCCTGAACCAGTCGGCGCCGTTGGCGACGATGTGCGGCACGCAGCACAGCGTTTCCACATTGTTGACAACAGTCGGTTTGCCCCACAGGCCCACCGTTTGCGGATACGGCGGTTTCGCGCGGGGATAGCCCGGCCGCCTTCCAGTGCGTCCAGCAGGCCGGTTTCCTCACCGCACATGTACCGGCCGGCGCTGACATGCAGGTAGAGGTCGAGGCTGTAGCCTGAGCCGAGGATGTTTCGGCCGAGATAGTGTCGTTCGTATGCCTCGGCGATCGCCTTGGAGAGCCTGCGGGCGGCCTCCTTGTAGGCCCAGCGGAGAAAGATGTAGGCAACGTCGGCCTGGATGGCGTAGGCGCTGATGATGGCGGCTTCCACCATCTGGTGGGGGTCGCCTTCGAGGAGGACGCGGTCTTTCATCGTGCCGGGTTCCATTTCGTCGGCGTTTACGGCGAGGTATTTCGGGTGGATGGCGTCCTTGCCCATGGGCACGAAGCTCCACTTCATGCCCGTGGGAAAACCAGCACCGCCCCGGCCGCGAAGGTTGGAATCCTTGACCTCCTTCTGGATGTCCTCAGGCGACATCTTGAGAGCCTTGCGCAGGGCCTGGTAGCCGTCGGCCGCCTCGTAGGCGTCGATGTCGAGGGGCGGCTGGCCCGGTTTGATGTTTTTCGTCAGCGGCGTTTCCATTGTCTGCAAATCAGCCTACTCGTACTGGTCCAATACATGGCCGATCGTTTCGGTTGTGAGGTTCACATGGAGATCCTCATCGATCATCATCACCGGGGCCTTATCGCACGCCCCGAGACACGCTACCGGCAGCAGGGTGAAGCGGTCGTCCTTCGTCGTCTGGCCGAGCTCGATGCCAAGGGTCGCTTCCAGGTGCTCGCGAACCGGGTCGTATCCCATGATGTGGCAACTGACGCTGTCGCAGACGAGGATGACGTGCCGGCCCACCGGCTGGCGGTAAATCACGTTGTAGTAGGTAGCGACGGAGTCGACCTCGTCAGCGGTCATTCCGAGCAAGGTGGCGATGTCGCGGACAGCGTCATCGGAGATCCAGCGACGCTGCCTCTGGACGATCTTGAGGGCCTCGGGGACGACGGCGCGTTTGGTCGGGTAGCGCCTGCATCTCCTCCTGGATCTCGTGTATTTCCTGTTCCGTCAGCACGGCTGCAATACTCCATCAATGATCATGTGGTGCGTGCCACGCCCGCGCCGTTTGCGAGCGTGCTCAGCGATCCACGTCAGCCAGAACGAAATCCAGGCTGCCCAATACGGCGATCAGATCCGGCACGAACATCCGGCGAACCAGCCGGGGCAGCATCTGAATGTGCGCAAAGGACGGCGTGCGAATGCGTACCCGATAGGGCATCGTGTTGCCGTCGCTGACGAGGTAGTAGCTATACGCACCTTTGGTTCCTTCCACCCGGCCCATGGCCTCACCCGGCGGGATCACCGGGCCCCAGCTGACGTTCAGAAAATGATCGATCAGCGTTTCGATGTCGTGCATCGTGTGTTCTTTGAGCGGCGGCGTCGTCAGGCGATGGTGCGACTTGTACGGGCCAGCCGGCATGTTGTTGAGGCACTGTTCGATGATCCGCAGGCTCTGACGCATTTCTTCGGCGTGGACGTAGGCGCGGTCGAAGCAGTCGCCGTTAACGCCGACCGGGATATCGAAGTCAAACTGGTCGTAGCCGCCGTATGGGCGCGCTTTTCGCAGGTCCCACTCCAGGCCCGTGCTCCGCAGCATCGGGCCGGTCGCCCCCCAGGAGATGCCCTCGTCCGTGCTGAATCGGCCGATGCCGCGCGTTCGTTCACGGAAGATCGAATTGGCCAGGACGGTGGTGTCATATTCGCGGATGCGCTTCGGCATATAGTCGAGGAACTCGCGAACGAGTGTGTCCCAACCTTCCGGCAGGTCCTGGGCGACGCCGCCGATGCGGAACCAGTTGGGGTGCATGCGCGCGCCGGTGATAGCCTCGGTGACTTTGAAGATCCGTTCGCGATCGGTGAACATGTGGAAGACGGGTGACATCTGGCCGACATCCTGGCTGAACGTCCCGTAGAAGACGAGGTGACTGTTGATGCGGAACAGCTCCGCCAGCATGATGCGGATGACCTTGGCGCGGTCGGGGACCTCGATGCCTGCCAGTGTCTCCACGGCCATGCAGTACGGGAAATTGTTCATGACGCCGCCGAGGTAGTCGACGCGATCGGTGTAGGGGATGTAGGTGTGCCAGCTCTGTCGCTCGCCCATCTTCTCGGCCCCGCGGTGGTGGTAGCCGATGTCGCAGACGGCATCGCGGATCTCTTCTCCCGCCATCTGAAGGATGATGCGCAGTACACCGTGCGTGCCGGGGTGCTGCGGACCTATATTCAGGAACATGTAATCGAAATCTTCGCCGGCAGGCGGCAGGCCCCATTCGGCCGGCCGAAACTGCGAGTCCCGCATCATCTCGGCCTGGTTGTCCTGGGACATGCCGAAGATGCCCATGTCGGTCGCGCGGGCCGGATGTTCCTTACGCAGCGGATGGCCGTCCCACCATGTCGGCATCAGAATCCGGCGCATGCGGGGATGACCTTTGACGTCGATGCCGAACATATCCCAGAGCTCTCGCTCGTACCAGTTGGCGCAGCGCCACAAGTCGGTGACTGTGGGGACCCAGAGGTCATCGTTGCTCAGTGGAACTTTGACGCGGATATCTTCGTTGCGGTCGAACGACAGCAGTTGATATACAACGGTGAAGTCGCTGCCTGGCTGGCCGGGACGATGCTGCCGCTCGCGCTCGTCGATCGCGGTAAGGTCATAGAGCATCCGGTATGGCTTGTCGACGCTGTCTCTGAGATGCATGAGGACGGCCCGCAAGTCGTCGCGCTTCGTCCAGAAGGTCACAATGCCGTCGGCGGTTGCCTGCGGCTGGATCGCCTCCTGGCTGAACCGGTCCTGCAACTGGTGCAGCACCATCGGTTGTTCGGTGGCTGTCGTCACGAGCGGTCGTATGCCTCCTCCGGCGGCGGCAACTGGGTCATTGTCTGTCGTTCTGCTCGACGCTCGTCGCGTATGACGGGCGGTGTCTTGCGATAGACGCCCTGCGGGCCGACAACCCAGCTCAGCGGCCGCTTTTCATTGCCCACCTGATCCGCCAGCAGGAGCAGGCCGTGCATAAAGGCGTCGGGACTCGGCGGACATCCCTGCACGTAGACGTCGACCGGCAGGAAGGTATCCACGCCCTGGACGACGCTGTAGATGTCGTACATGCCGCCCGAATTGGCGCATGAGCCCATCGAGATAACCCATCGTGGCTCCATCATCTGTTCATAAAGTTGAAGGACGATTGGAGCCATCTTGATGAACACGGTGCCCGCCACGACCAGCAGGTCGGCCTCTCTTGGCGTGCCTCTGATCACTTCTGAACCGAAGCGGGCGATGTCGTACCGGCTGGTCAGACTGGTCGCCATCTCGACGTAGCAGCAGGACAGGCCGAAGTTGAATGGCCAGATCGAATATCTGCGGCCCCAGCCGACGATGCTTTGCAGCTTGGCGAATAGCACGTGCTTGCGGACATACTCCTCGGCTGAACCGACCTCCGTACCGACGGGCTTGGGCTGGGGCTTACGGAACCATTTCACGCTGGCGTGCCTCCCTCCGCGCCGCAACGCCGCGGTGCCGTCGTTGGCGCGGTACGCCAATCGAGTGCGCCGACCCCCCACAGATACATCAAGGCCGCGATCAGCACGGCCACGAAGATCAGCATTTCCGTGTAGCCGGTCCAGCCCGTGTCGCGCATGGAGACGGCCCAGGCGAAGATGAAGATCGACTCCATATCGAAGATCAGAAAGAACATCGCGATGAGATAAAAGTCTGCCGGAAAACGCAGCCGGGCGGTGCCGGTCGGCAGCATGCCGGATTCGTAAGGCGTGCCCGTGGCGCGGTCCTTATGGTGCTGGCCGAGCACATGGGAGATCGCCAGCATGCCGACGGCTGTCAGGACGACCAGGCCGAAGTATGCCGCGAGCGGCCAGACCGCCATGGAGTCTGGTGGGCTCGCGTTTGTGGCAATGCCGTTCACATCTTTCTCCTTGGTGCGCTTAATGTTCCGAAGACAACCGTGCCGAGGAATTATAGGCAGCGGTTGGGCATCCGGCTGAAGAACAGGTCGATGTCAGACCGTCACGTCGGGCTGGTCGGGCCCTGTTTCTGACCTTGGTCATCGCTGGCGATGATCTCTTGTTCCTGGGGCCCGGTCGTCCGGCGGCTGGACCTGCTTACCGGCGGCAGCAGCACAGCCAGAATGCCCGTCAGGAAGACGCCGTCGAACGTGCCGGCCCCGCCGATGGACGCGATAGGGGCGCCGAGTCCCTGAATATGGTTGAGATTCAAAAGATCCGCCCCGATCAGCGTCCCGAGGCTGCCGGCGATGTATGCCAACGGCGGACCGTGCCGGAGGGACAGCACCATCGCGGCGGCTGCTGCAACCAGGGGCGGAATCAGAATCGGCACGCTGATACCCACGCCTCGAACCGGCCGGGCCAGGGCATGGACGACGATCGCCACAACCGCGACCGACAAGAGACCCTGCACGTACAAACGGTTTTTTACCAGCAGGTAGCCGGCCAGGAGCGTCGGGATCAGTGCCCCCCCAACATTGACGGCGATGATCGTTCCGGGCCACCACTGCACGGCTGGCACAACGTATGTGACCCCGAAGAACGTCACCAATTTGTCGCTGACGACCCTCTCCGGCGGCAGTTCGGCGACGGGGATATTGATGTAACTTCCGAGCAGCGAAAGGAACAGGACCAGCAGGACTACGCGGTGCGTCAGGCCCATCCGCTCGTATGCATAGGTCAAAATCTTGAGCTCGACCAGGGCGACGGCCAGGACGAACAACAGGAACAACGCGAGCAGGAACGGCCAGGCAAGCGGGAAATAATGCATATGCGATATGTGCATCGCTGTCCTCCATCACGGGCTCCGAGGCGCCATATCTCTTCTGAGACGCGGCCCTTATTCACGATTACACGCGTGCCGGATTGTAGCGCCGACGTAGCGTCGCCAGGCAATGTGCTCTGTCATTATAGGAGTGACTCTGCCAGGCCAATCCAACTACCTTGCTTTGCCGGCAGAAGGCGGGCAATGATCGTTTCGCCAGCCGTGTGCAGCAGGCTGAGGCATCCATTGGAGATCCATGCAATATGTCAAACAGGAGTGAAAATCTCCTGCACGTGGTTCGAATATAGCGATTATCTTGTCTTTTGGGGCGTGCAATCCATAAAGTTCTTTTGACAGCCAGCGGTTCATCGAGTGTATCCAGCCGATCGATGCGATGCGAAGCGGTAACCGCATTGGCGTCTGCCGACGCAGAACTTCTGACATGTAGCGAGCGACTCCAAACGAGCCATGGGGCCTCGTTGCGACTTTGCCTTTTATTGAGAGAGGGATCTCTACCATGTACCGCAAGGGAACCCGCCAGGCCACCATCCAGTTCACCTTCACCCCTTCCAACGGCGAACGTGACGTCTTCGTCGCGGGCGATTTCAGCCAGTGGAGACCGCTCGCCATGAAAAAGCAGAAGGATGGCCGTTTCGTGAGGAACGTCGCTGCGCCGCCGGGAACCTATGAATATAAGTTTGTCGTTGACGACCGATGGGTTGCCGACCCGGACCACAGCCACTGGCGCAAAACCCGTTCGGATCCGTGAATTCGCTGGTTACGGTTGAATGAGCGCGGCTGTCTCATTTTCTTTTGGGGATGATGATCATGGTGAACGTGCACGATGAGTATGCCGAGTTCCGGTTCTATCGCCCCGGCGCCAGGAACGTCTTTCTTGTCGGCAGCTTCAACGGCTGGAACCCGTACGAACTTCGTATGACCCCGGCGGGCGACGGCTACTGGGAGGCGACATTGCGGCTGGCACCGGGAACGTATCGCTTCCGGTATCAGGCCGATGGCCAGTGGCTTGCCGACTATGCGGCCTTTGGCATTACCTACGGCCCGTATGGTGCTGACAGCGTAGTGCACATCCAGAGACGGCAGGCCGACTGGCCGGCCGGACCTTCGGCCCTGCGGTTCTACCGTGCAGATTCCCCCGCACATACGCCCGAGCCCGTCAAGACCCTCGCCCCCGACGCCGCCGCAGTGCTGGCGGTGAATTGAAGGCGCACCTGCCTGCAGTCAGTGACGGTACGCAGCCGCTGGCAACACGAAGATTGCCCCGCCAGGACATGCAAGTCAGGATCAAGGCGCCGCAACCGGCGTGTCATACACCAGTCTTGCCGGGTCGTAGCCCTGCTCGGCCAGTCGGTTGAGGATGCCGTCCAGCGTATCGGGATCGAGCCTCGGCGTGCGGCTGAGGATGAACAGTGTCTGGCGCGTTGGATCACTTACGACCGCGAATTCGTAGTCTTCGCTCAGGTCGATGATCCAGTAAGGAGCAGGAAACGGGACTCCGGGAAAACTCACGACCAGCTTGGCGTTCGTCTCCGGGTCGACCACCCTGGCGGAACCTTCGATCGTGCTGATGACACTGCCGTCGCCAGCCAGACACGTATTAAGGACGCCGATCGTGCCATCGTCTCGGGCGGTGTACTCCGCCGTGGAGCTCGCGCAGTCCGCCTGGAACGAGGTCGGATAGCGGGCGATCTCGTACCATTTGCCCACGTATTGAGTAAGATCGACATAGGAAACGACGCTGGGCGGTTGGAGAACCGAACCGATAATGCCGCAGCCGGTGCCGAAACTGCCCATCAGTAGCGCCAGTACGCACGGTAGTGTCTTTCGCATGCTCTTTGCCTTTACGAGGAAATGACCGCTGCGCAAGCCTCCAAACGACTGGCTTCGGGGCGACACGCCTTTGGCCAGATACCTTGTGTCCCCCTGCCCGCGACCGTCGCGAGCCTTTTGTCTATTCTATGGTCGGGCGACCTTCGGCGATCCTGCCCTTGCGGGCCAGAGCCGTCCCGGCGCATAAGTCCATGGACAGCAGGGACAGCCGGCGCCAGCCAGACAAGGGAAAAGAGGGAGTTGGATCTCATGTGGCGGGGATCAGACAAACGGTACCGGAGAGGGAGGGATTCGAACCCCCGTGACCCCGAAGGGCCAAGCGGATTTCAAATCCGTACCGCATCTCGCGTAACCAACTGTGATGACAGTAACTTACGAGAGATCGACAAAGTCTTGTTGCACCAAATGTTGTACCAACGACCCTGCGCTCGCCTCTCTGGTCGTTAAGTGGCGGCATCTGCCGCCCCATATCAAGGCTGCGATCATCGCCTTGGCCGACACGAGTGAGGAGACTGTCCGAGTAACAGTTGACAGACATGTTATAATGGGTGGGTCAGGCAAGGGATAAGTCTTTCCGATCGAGGCTCAAGGATGAGTAAGACCTACCGCCCGTGGAACCCGGATCAGAGTTGGCTATTGCCGCCGTCGCCGCGAGACTGGCTACCGGAAAACGACCTGGTCTTTTTCGTGCTGGACGTGGTCAAAGAACTGGATCTGGCAGCCATTCTCGGCAAGTACGAACGAGAGCAGCGGGGCTACCCGCCATACCACCCGCGGATGATGACGACGCTGCTGCTGTACAGTTACACGCAGGGCGTGTTCAGTTCGCGGCGGATCATGAAGCGGTGTCAGCGGGACGCAGCGTGGCGAGTGATCGTGCAGGACGATGTGCCGGACTTCCGGACCATCAGCGACTTTCGCAAGCAGCATCTCACAGAATTGGAAGGACTGTTCGTGCAGGTACTCCGGCTGTGCCAGCAGGCGGGGCTGGTGAAGTTGGGCCACGTGGCGTTGGACGGCACGAAGATCCGGGCGAACGCCTCGCGACACAAAGCGATGAGTTACGGGCGGATGAAGGAGGAAGAGGCCCGGCTGCGCAAAGAGATCCGCCAGTTGCTGTCGCAGGCCCAAGCAGCGGATGACACGGAAGATCGGACATACGGCCCGGATTGTCGCGGTGACGAACTGCCCGAGGCCCTGGCCCGCCGGCAGAGCCGCCTGCAAAAGATCAAACAAGCCCGCAAGGCGTTGGAGGCCCAAGCAAAGGCCGCCGCCGAAGAGGAATGCAAGCGCCAGGAAAAAGAGCCTGACAAGCCAGGCGACAAGCCGAAGGGTGGCCGGCGGATCGAGCCGCCCCAAGCGGTACCGCCGGCGAGGGCCCAGTACAACTTCACGGATCCGACGACGAAGATCATGAAGGTCAGCAACAAGGGGTTCGATCAGTGCGGCAACGCGCAGGCGGTGGTGGATCGCGAGCACCAGATTATTGTAGCAGCGGATGTAACGAACGAGGCGAACGACAAGCGACAGTTCCAGCCGATGGCCCAACAGGCTCGCAGAAATGTGGGACGCGGGCACCGGATCAAGAAGATCTCGTCGGACAGCGGTTACTTCAGTGAGCAGAATGTGCAGTGGGCCCAGCGAAACCATCTGGATGCGTACATCGCCACGGGCCGGCTCAAGCATGGCGAAAGGATGCCAGCCAGTCCGCGAGGCCGGCCGCCGGCGGGGCTGACGACGAAGGAGCGGATGGCCCGCAAGTTGCGGACGAAGCGCGGGCGTGAGACATATGCCCAGCGGAAGTGGATCGTCGAGCCGGTCTTCGGCTGGATCAAGCGAGGGCTGGGCTTCCGGCAGTTTTTGTTGAACGGTATTGAGCGGATGCGTAGCGAGTGGCGTCTGGTCTGTATGGCCTGCAATCTGAGGAAACTATGGTCAGCCGGGTGAGACAGCCATCGGCAATCGCGTCAGACGGGCCTGCACCGGCCTGAAACGGGAGTTTCTGCCTCGCCGGCCCCGAACCCCGGCGCAATAGCAACAAGTAAGACGGCCGGGTACCCCAAAAACCGAAGAGAACTGGGGCTTTGGGTGTTTACTCGGACGGTCTCCTAGCTACCACTGGTAGTCAGAAATGGTAAATCGGCCGCTCCGACGCGAAAGAGTCGAGGAAAGCGCCGGTGATTGCTTGCGGCATCCAGTATCTCAATTCGAGCATTTGCAGTCGGCGTCTGGCGGGCTCACGAAGCCGGACGGCAAAGCCAGGCTACTGCTGTGCCAGTGGCTTCCACCCTTCTGCAAGCGACCGTGCTCCGGCGGACTTTGAGCCGGCAGACAGAGTTTTCGCCACCGGCAGAAGAAAAGGCCGCCGCAGCGGTCATTGCTTCCGCAAAACCGATAGGTTTGAGCGCCGGACTCTCATTCGTCTTTGGCGAGGCCCAAGGAAGGGCGTATATGGTATATATCGTCTGCATAGAGAGACTTACGGAGGGCTTCTCCGCAGGCGTTATGGGGAATGGCCTGTGAAGACCAACATCCTGGCCGAATGGGTGGACAGCCTCCAGGCATCTGGACGCTATACGCTCCTGCCAAATGGTTTGCTTCGCGATCAACCCGGCGGGCAGCCCCTGGCTGCGAAGTATTTCCGGATGCACGCGAACGATCAGCACTTCCTCGTAATAGGAGCGATTGAAGATGCCGATCCGCCCGCGTTCCGGCAGCCGGCAGGTGGTGCGCCAGAGGAAATCGTGTTCGAGTTCTTCGGCGCTCGGCTGCTTGAAACTAAAGACCTGACAGCCCTGCGGATTGACCCCGGACATCACGTGCCGGATGGCCCCGTCCTTGCCGGCGGCGTCCATTGCCTGAAAAATGAGCAGCAACGCATAGCGGCTGGACGCGTAGTGCATGCGTTGCAGTTCGCTCAACTCCTCAACGCCTTCATCGAGCCGTTTGTGATAGTGTTTCTTCGACTTGAAGAAAGGCTTCACCTTTGTCGGGCGCTCGCTGAGTTTGACCTTTTCTTCTGGCCGCACACGGAAATCCTTTGAATTGATCTTCATCTTACCTCCTTCGGCCATGTCAACCGCTCTGTTCGCGTCTTTTGCTTATGGGGTTGGTCTTTCCGAACCTCTCGCTCCGCCTACGCCCAGTCCAGAACCGCGTGGCCTTCGCGGCGGCCTTGCTTTGCCGCATATATGGCTTATAGGGCGCCGAAGTCCGCCACCTCATAGCCGGTGATCTTGAGGGCCGCAATCAGTTGTCCTTTCAACTCAAACCCACTAGGGCCTGCAGCTATGCCAATGCGCATCATTTGTCCTCTACGCTCAGCGCCTCGAAGCCGGAGATGACGTCGAACAGCTCCTCGTCAATACCACTCTGCCGCAAACGGTGGAATGTGCCGTGGAGATTCTCCAGCAATTCGTCGATATTTCTATCGGCGCGTTCCATCGCCGCCAGGCGGCTCGCGTTCTCGCTCGCGAGGGATTCGGCGCACGCCCGGAAGAGCGAGATGAACAGATACTCGCGGATTAGTGCGCGCAGAGTTCCGGTGCCACCGCCCATGACCTCGGGCAAGTTCCCGGTCGGCCAGCGGACTTTGGCCAGACCTTCCAGCCATTGCGTGTCGAGAGGCAACAACCGCTGGCTGACCGGCCCGTAAAGCGCCCCAGACTGCGGGCGGTTATGAAAGACATAGAGACGCGCATACCCGCCTTTGGCCCGCTGCGCTTCGCTTTCGATCTGAATCTGCCCGACGAGCGGGGTGATGACCTTGACGGAAGTCGGCACGGTGAAGAGTCCCATCAACGGCAGGCCCGCGTCCGTCAGGCGAGCATGAACGCGCTCGCCGACGGCCCATACTTCAGGTTTGCCGGGCAGAGCGGCGAGTGTCTTGACCGCATAATCGGCCACCACGCCGTTAAACTGGCCCACCAGTCCCTGATCGGATCCGAAGACGACCGCGCCAATCGCTTCCGCATCGGTTTGTCTTTCCCGTTCTACCATCAAGGCGGCTGGCTTGCTTTCGCGAAAGCATGCGCCCAACCCCAGCTCCACGGCCCGATAGTAGTCGGCCAACGCGCGCACCGATTTCTCGTATTGTCCGATACTCGAAGCGGCCAGGGCTTTCATCGTGCGTACAACGGATTGGAGATCCCCGGCACTGCTGATCTTTCGGCGCAGACTTGCCGTGGTGTCGCTCATGACTTCTCCTTGGCCTCCGTTTCGGATTTCAGTTTGGCGTCCGGCTTGGGTTGGAAACGGGCGAGCGGTCTGCGGGCGATTTCGATAATCGCTTCACGATCCTCGTCATTCAATTCTGCGGCGGTCTCGAACCGCGCACACCTCCGCCGGGATGGTCGCCGCCGCCTCATGCACGGCATGCTCGGCATCCGTCATCTGATCCATCGGTACCGGGTCGAAGAGTTCCGCGGTCAATGCCAACAGGACGGCGATTTGGGCGGGCACGGACACTGGGGCGAATTCCGACTGCTTCAGGCAGGCGCGGATACGCCGTCCATGCTCGATGATCTTGCGGGTGTCTGCATCCAGGCGGGCGCCAAACCGGGCAAAGGTCTCAAGTTCCTCGAACTGAGCATAGGCGAGTTTCAGGTCGCCTGCCACCGCGCGGTAGGCTGCCCGTTGCGCCTTTCCGCCCACACGCGAAACGGATTTGCCGACATCAACCGCGGGTAGCACCCCCAATTCGAATAGCGACGGCGAGAGGTAGATCTGGCCGTCCGTAATGGAAATGAGGTTGGTCGGAATGTAAGCGGAAATATTCTGCGCTTCGGTCTCGATGATGGGCAGGGCCGTCAGCGAACCACCACCGCGTTCCTTGCTCAGGTGGGTGGCGCGTTCGAGGAGGCGCGAGTGGATGTAGAAGATGTCACCGGGGAAGGCTTCGCGTCCGGGTGGTCGGCGGAGCAGGAGGGAAAGCTCGCGATAGGCGCGGGCGTGCTGCGTAAGGTCGTCGTAAACGATCAATACGTCGCGACCCGCTTCCATAAAATGCTCCGCGATGCTCGTCGCGGCGTAAGGCGCGATGTAGGCAAGACCTGGCGGGTCGTTGCCTTCGGCGACAACGACCACGGTGTAATCCATCGCGCCTTTTTCGCGGAGGTTGGCCACAACCTTGGCGACAGCGGAGGCGCGCCGGCCGATCGCACAATAGACACAGAGCACATCTTTCCCTCGCTGGTTCAAGATGGTGTCGATCGCGATGGCCGTCTTGCCCGTCTGGCGATCGCCGAGAATCAATTCACGCTGGCCGCGCCCGATGGGAATGAGCGCATCGACGACAATGAGGCCGGTCTGGAGCGGCACGGTGACGGGCGCGCGGTCCATGATGGGGGGGGCGGGGCGTTCGATGGGCAGACGATCGCTGGCCGCCACTGGCCCATTTCCATCGAGGGGTCGACCGAGCGGGTCGATGACGCGTCCCAGCAATCCGTCGCCCACGGCTACGTCCATGACCCGGCCCGTGCGCTGGACTTCATCGCCCGCGTGCAGATGCGAGTATTCGCCGAGCAGCACGACGCCGAGTTCGTCCTCGTCCACGTTGAACGCGATGCCGAGCACATCGCCGGGAAACCTTACTAACTCCTCAAAGCCCACGCTGGGAAGGCCGGATACCTTGGCGATGCCGGTGGCGACACTCATGATCGTGCCCACCTCCCGGGGCGTCAGTTGCGGCGTGAATGCTTCCCGCACCTGGGTTATTCCAGCAAACGCACTGTCGAACACGTTCTGGAGGCTCTCGGGTTCCCTGTTCATTGGCTCTTTGTTCCGGGCTTAGGTTCTTCAGATTCAGGCTTGGCCTTCGCTTCCGGTTTGGGCTCGGTTTCGACTTCCGGCTTGGGCTCGGTCTTGGCGTCAGGCTTGTCCTTCTCTTTCAGAAGTTCGTCGACGCCCTTTTCCAGTGACGCGAGGTAATCCGCGATGCTCCACGCCACCTTTTGTCCATTCGTGGTCAGTTCAATGCCGCTGATCAGGTCTGGCGCGGTCTCGAATCGGATGTGAGTGTCCGCCGAGAAGGTTTCGTTGATCGCATTTTGTATCGCCGCGCGTTGTTCGGCAGGAAGATCAAACGTGCTACGTACGAGCACGGGGGCAGACGCTGTCTTAAGGGCCCGGGCGAAGCCTTCTTTCGCCTTGCCGTCCATCTCTCGCAAGCGGCGAGTGAACACCTCGCCCAGGCATTCTTCCAGACTCGTTGTGGCGAGATCCGTCAGTGCCTTTCGCGCGATGGCAAAGACCTCCTGCCGGGTCCGGCGACTGATCGCTTGATTTAGGTTATGGGCGTCGTTTCTTAACGCTTCCATCCGCTTGGCACTCAAGACGTCGGCCGCCTTCCGTGCTTCGTCGAGGAGCTGCTGACGTTCGGCTTTCGCCTCGTCCGTCGCCTTGCTCAAGAGCGCGGCACGCCGCTTGTCGAACTCTTCGTTCTTACGCTGGAACTCGTCGCGATCCTTCTGGGCTTCAGCCTTTTTCGCGTCGGCGTCCGCGAGTTCCGCGGCGATCCGCTTCTCCCTCGCGTCGATGGCGTGAAGGATGGGCTTATAGAGAAAGCGCTTCATCAACCACACCAGGATGAGGAAGTTGAGCACTTGCGCACAGATGGTAAACCAGTCGATCAGCATAGGTTCACTTTCCTGTCGCTTGCGCTATGACGTGGTTCCAGAACGGGTTGGCGAAAATAAGAATCATCGAGACCACGAAGCAGTAGATGGCCGTGGACTCGATCATCGCCAGACCGACGAACAACGTCCGGGTGATGGTGGCCGAAGCGTCGGGCTGCTGTGCCAGCGACTCAGCGCCGTTGCGACGGACCGACCTTCGCCCAGCGCCGGTGCGATACACCCCACGCTGGTCGCGAGGCCGGCGGTTACGATTGAGGCAACTGCAATGAGGGTCATGTTATCCATGGAATGTCCCCTAAGAATGTCGTTCTTGTGTCATGTTTGTAACGCCGGCTCGGGCTCGGGCTTGCGAGTGCGCGTGGCGGCTGCGATGTACACCGTGGCCAGTATGCTGAATATGTAGGCCTGCACCATGCCGGTGAGCAGACCGAGCGCCGTCATGATGATCGGAAAGATGAAGGGCGTGATGGTCAGCAGAATACCGATAATCATCACCCCGCTCATCATGTTGCC
Source organism: uncultured Planctomycetota bacterium (assembly GCA_963787325.1). GTDB lineage: Bacteria > Planctomycetota > Phycisphaerae > UBA1845 > JANYLN01 > CAWBCK01. Next base: position 195,170 of record CAWBCK010000005.1, on the reverse strand, counting down.
GAACAGGCGGACGGCCAGGGCCAGCGTGCGAGAAAGTTCGCTAATGATGTTAAACGGCAGCATGATGAACGTCGGCTGTGTGTAGGAGGTGAGGTAACCGCCCAGCCCCTGCTCCTCGATGCCGAAAAGCGGCACGGCCACGAACACACACAGCGCCAGCGCGGCGGTGGTCGAGAGCGAGGCGGTTGGCGGCTCATAGCCGGGGAGGACGGTGCAGAGCGCGGCCATGGCGACGAACAGGAAAAGCGTGCCCAGAAAACCGATATACTTCTCCGGATGGCGAAGGCCTACCTCTTCGATTTGCTTCTCAATGCCGGTGACGACGATTTCCAGAAGGTTCTGCCAGCGGGAACGTGTTAGATCCGTGGACAGCTTGCGTGTGATGAGTCTTGACCCGACGGCCAGCACGATCATCAGTCCCCACGTGAACACAATGGTGGCATTGAGTTTGAGAAACCCGTGTTGCCAGAAGATCATCTCATCGGGACTAAGGCGCATGGCTGGCCTCCTGTGCCGGGCGGAGTTGGTGTTTTCCGGAAGACCCGGTCAGCCACGTCACGGCCAGGCGTGCCATGACAAATCCGAGGAGACACAGCAGCAGCCGTTTCCAGCTGACCGCCCGAGACAAAGTAGAATCCAGCCAGGGCAATGCTCATCCGCAGCAGCAGGCTGCAGAAGAACCAAAACGCCGGCCGTTGGGACGAAACGCCCCTGCGAACCGTCCACCAAAGGCCGCCGAAGAAAATCGCGCCGAGCCCGCCTCCTGCCGCCCACGCCAGCACCAGTGTCAGAGTTTCATTCATGGTTATCCTCCTGGTCTTGCCGCATCGCCTTGTCTTCCTTGGCGACCCAATGCCATGCGTTTAGACAGCCGATCGCGAGCCCGGCAACCAACAGCGCCAGCGTCCAGGAGTGGCTTCCTGGATGGCGATTGTCCAGCCAGATGCCGAGCGATGCGCCAAGCAGTGTCGGAACCGCCACCGACCAGCCGATTACTCCCATCATGCCCAGGCCAAACCACACACCTGGCGTCGGGTGACGCCGGGCCTTGAGCTTGCGAGCCGCCTTCTCGCCGACCTCCCGCGCGAAGGTCGGATCGTTCTTCGAAGGTTTCTTTGGCTCTTCATTCATGTTGAAAGCTCGCCAAGCGACGCAGCAATCCAGTTTCCAATTTCGCCATTACCGAGCGTACGTCCTGCTCGTGCTCGTCCAGGGTCAGAAACTCCTGCTCTACCGCATCGCGCAATTGGCCAAGGTCCGTCCCGCCCACCGCCCGGCGTACGGAAACGAGCACGTCCGGGCCGGCCTTGACCAGCACTCCTTCATCCACGGCCACCAACACTTCTCCATCAGACTCTGTCTCGTAGATCAGAATTCCCGGCACGAGCGCTGCCACGCAATCGAGTCGGTGTGGCAAGAGTCCAAACGAACCCTCTCGCGTCTCCGCGACGATGCGCGACACGTCGCTTTTCTCGGCGAAGATGTCGAACGGCAGAAGAACCTTAAGATTCATGAGTGTCGGCGGCATGTTCGACCTCCGGTTGAGGTTTCGCTTTTTCCTTCGCTTCGCCAATCGTCCCGATCATGTAGAGCGCACTCTCCGGGTAGTCCTTGAACTCATCGCGCAGGATGCGCTCACAGCCGTCCAGCGCGTCCTTGAGGCTGACGAGCTTTCCTTTGAGCCCCGTGAACTGCTCGGTCGTGAAGAAGGGCTGAGTGAGAAACCGCTCCAACCGGCGGGCACGGACGACCACGTTGCGGTCCTCCGGCGAAAGCTGCTCCAGGCCGAGCATGGCAATGATGTCCTTGAGCTCCGCGTATTGCGCGAGCGTCCGCCGGATCTCCTGCGCTAAGCCATAGTGCCGTTGGCCGACGATGCCCGGCGTGGCCATCTTGGAACTGGATTGCAGCGGGTCAATGGCCGGGAAAAGCCCTTCGCTTGCCCGCTTGCGCGAGAGCACGATCGATGCGGAGAGATGCGAGAACGTATGCACCGCCGCCGGATCGGTGAAATCGTCCGCGGGCACATACACCGCTTGGATTGAGGTGATGGCGCCGGTATCGGTGTTGGCGATGCGCTCCTCCAGCCCCGATCAGCTCGGTACCCATCGTGGGCTGATAGCCCATACGCGACGGCATTTGGCCCATCAAGCCGGACACCTCCATGCCGGCCTGGATGAAACGGAAGATATTGTCGATGAGCAGCAACACATCGCGGTGCTCATCGTCTCGGAAATACTCGGCCATCGTCAGCGCCGCGTGGCCCACGCGGAACCGGCTGCCCGGCGGCTCGTTCATCTGGCCGAAGACCATCACCATGTTCGGCAACACGCCGGCGGCCTTCATGTCGCGATACAGCTCCTCGCCTTCGCGACAACGTTCGCCGATGCCGCAGAAGATGCTAACACCCTCTTGGTGTCCGATCATGTTGTGGATCATTTCAGTGAGCAAGACCGTCTTGCCCACGCCCGCCCCGCCGAACAGTCCCGCCTTCCCGCCTCGCTCCAACGGCACGAGCACGTCAATGACCTTGATGCCTGTCTCGAAGATCTCGGATTTGGTGGAACGTTCGGACAACGGCGGCGGGGCGCGATGGACGGTCCGCCACTGGACATCCGACGGCGCCGGCTGGCGGTCGATGGCGTTGCCAAACACGTCGAACATACGCGAGAGAACCCCATTGCCCACCGGCGCCTTTAACGGCCCGCCCGTATCCTTCACGGCCATGCCACGAGCGAGACCTTGCGTGGGCGTCAACGCAATCCCGCGCACATGACGTGCATCACGCTGCGCGAGTACTTCGATGACGATCTTTTTGTCTGCCCCCGCGCGCAGCACCGAGTAAATAGGTGGCAAATGTTCATCGAACCGTATATCCACAACGCTGCCGCGCACCGAAACGACCACGCCGAGATTCGATAAACCTGTATTGTGTTCCATGTTCACGCCCGCTTATCCACTGTCAGTCTCGACCAGGCACACGCGTGCCTCATGCTCGTGTCCTTTCCATCGTAGCATTGTATTCGCCTCGGCGCGCAGCCCGGTTGCACCTGGCTCGATGAACCAGGGCCTGCTGTGCCTGCAGTACGTTGATCCCCTCGCCCTGCCAAATCTCCAAAGCCGGTTGCTGGATAGCGCGGGCGAACGAAAACGCTAACGCCCAAGGCAAGTCGCGACTTGAATCGAACATTCATGGCATTCAAACGCGCCGAGGCCAGTTCAGCAGGTTGGCCGCCCGACAAGAACGCAATCCCCGGAACGGCAGCGGGGACGGCTCGCAAGAGACACCTCACCGTGGCGTCGGCCACCTCGTCCACCGATTCTTGCTTGGCGCAGGTCAATCCCGGAAGCACCATGTTGGGCTTCAGAATCATACCCTCCAGCGTTACCCGTTGGGTGTAAAGCTGATTGAAGACCGTTCGCAGGACTTCCTCCGTTACCTCGCAGCACCGCTCCAGGGTATGCTCGCCGTCCATGAGCACTTCCGGCTCGACGACGGGGACCAGTCCGGCTTCCTGGCACAACGCGGCATAGCGAGCCAACCCCTGCGCGTTGGCCTCGATGCAGCCCCGGCTGGGAAGACAATCGCCCACGGCAATGACCGCGCGCCATTTGGCGAAACGGGCGCCCATTTGAGAGTATTCAGCCAGGCGGTCGCGCAATCCGTCCAGGCCTTCGGTGATCTTCTCTCCGGGATGACCTGCCATGTCCTTTGCCCCGGTGTCGACCTTGATGCCGGGAATGATTCCCGCATCGGTGATGACTTTTAGGAATGGAGTGCCATCTTTCTTCCGCTGGCGGATCGTCTCGTCGTAGAGGATCGCGCCGCTGATGCACTACCGAGACCGGGCGTGGTCACAATCAACTCCCGATAGGCGCGCCGGGCCTCCTCGGTCTGGGGAATGCCCAACCTGGCAAATCGCTTGTTGCAGGTTGGATTACTTTCATCCATGGCCAGCACGCCCTTGTCACCGGCGACCAGGGCCCTTGCGGTGTCCAACAACTCTTGCGTTTTCATTTAGGGTTGCTCCATTCCCAGTTGCGAATGTCCGGCATGTGTTGGCCGTATCTGTCGATCTACTGCTTGTGCTCGAGTTTGCAGGACTATTCCTTCTCCTCCCCAGGGCGCAGAGCAGGCCTGGCTGCGAGCGTTTCGCGCACGCGCGCCAGCTGTGTCCCGATCGTCGCGCGGTCATGGGCGGACTCGACGGAACGCTCGGCCAGCTCGGCAATCCATTGCACTTGCTCGCGAAGCACCCGCAGGCGGTGTGGGCAGGCCGTCACGCTGGCAAGGGTGTGAAGGGCGTCGAGCATCCGCGATATGATGGCGACATTGCCTTTGGCGCTGCTTCGAATTTGGTCGAACGATTCGGCCAGCAAGCTTTGCAAAGCTCGGGCCCTTGGCGATCACTCGCAGTTCCCCTTCCTCGTAGCGGTACGATGAGGGGATTTGCCGAGGCGCTATCCGCGCCAGAATCGCCGTCAGATAATCCACGCACATCACGGCCGTCGTTGTGTCGATGATGCCGGGGGAGAGTGCTTTCAATGCCACATCCACGATCTGCCTGATGCCGAAAGCCGCGTCCTGTTCTACCGTGCGGTGGCTGCTGATGCTGAAAGTCGCCTGCAGGGCGGCAATCGTCTCTTGATCCGGCGGGTCTTCCAGAGCGAGTGAGGCCAGCGCGGTGTTCTGGACAACGAACTCGCCGATGCCGTGCTCCATCCGCACGATGGTTTTCCTGTCCCGCGCCAAGCGTAGGATCGCTGCATTATTCACGCTCTGGATATAGCCGCTCTTCTTGGCAGGAACGGTGCGCCAGTTCCGTTCGGCCAGAGGGCGTAGCGTTTCGTCATCATCGTCTTCGCCCGGCCCTTGTCCAAGTTTTTCCGGAAACAGCCGGTCCATGGCCGCGATGGTTTCCTGAGCGACCGAGGCGATGATGCTGGAAGCCTGGATCGAAGAGGCGATGTGATGAATGAAGAACATGAGGGCGCCAACACCTCCGAGCGCCAGCACGAAGCCGAAGAACACCGCCAGGCTTGGAACAAATGCACCCTCGTCGCCGCTGCGAATGGTGCGCAACACGATCAGGCAATAGGTGAAAATGCCGGCGAAGATCCCGAGCACTACCTGCGTGACGCGGCTGCGCATGAAGTTCCGCAGGATGCGCGAGGTGTATTGGCTCGAAGCCAGCGCCAGCACCACCAATATCATGGAGAACGTAACACCCACCACGGACATCATCGAACCGGCAATCGTGGACATCATCCCGCGCGCGCCTTCCGCCCCGGCCCCAAATAGGCGAGGCCACTGGGCCAGCCATTGGTCGCTCCCGGTGGAGTCTGCTTCGATCAACGCTACTGCGAAGGCAATGCTGACCACAACAATCAGCGAAGGCATAAACCAGAAGCTCGACCGCAGATTACTCCAGAGTTGCCTGAACTTATTCATGGGCCAGCTCCCATTTCCAGTTCCGAATTTCCGGCATGTCCTGGCCGTGCTTGTCGATGTACTGCTTGTGTTCGATGAGCTTGTCCTGCATCTTCTGCTTCAGGTAGGCTCCCTTGGAACCCAAGTGCGGCAAGCGATCGACCACGTCTTGCACCAGGTGGAAGCGGTCCAGTTCGTTCTGCACCCTCATGTCGAAGGCGTCGTGATCGTGCCCTCTTCCTTGTAACCCCGGACGTGGAGGTTGCGGTTGGTCCGGCGGTAGGTCAGCCGGTGGACCAGCCAGGGGTATCCATGGAAGCCAAAGATGATGTGCTTGTCTTTCGTGAAGAGCGAGTCGTAGTCCGTTTCGCTCAGCCCGTGCGGGTGCTCGCTGGCCGACTGCAGCTTCATCAGATCGACGACATTGATCACCCGGATTTTCAGATCGGGCAGATGTTGGCGCAGGATGGAAACGGCAGCCAGGATCTCCAGCGTAGGCGTGTCTCCGCAGCAGGCCATCACCACGTCCGGCTCTACACCTTGGTCGTTGCTGGCCCATTGCCAGATGCCAATTCCTTCCGTGCAATGCACGACCGCCGCGTCCATGGTCAGCCATTGGGGCAGCGGCGTGTTTTCCCGCAACCACCACGTTGACGTAATGCCGGCTGCGCAGGCAGTGATCAAAGACCGACAGCAGACAGTTGGCGTCGGGCGGAAGATAAACGCGCACGATATCGGCCTTCTTGTTGATGACGTGGTCGAGGAAGCCCGGGATCCTGGTGCGTGAAGCCGTTGTGATCCTGCTGCCAGACGTGGGAGGCAAGCAGATAGTTCAGTGAGGCGATCTTCCGCCGCCAGGGCAGTTCCAACGTGACCTTCAGCCACTTGGCGTGCTGGCTGAACATCGAGTCGATGATACGAATGAAGGCCTCATAGCTGTTGAACAGCCCGTGCCGTCCGGTCAGCAGATATCCTTCCAGCCAACCCTCGCACTGGTGCTCGCTGAGCATCGAGTCCAGCACGCGTCCGGCGGGCGCGAGGAATTCATCATTCTTTTCTTCGCGGGCGTCCCACTGACGATTGGTTACTTCAAAGACCGCGCCCAAGAGATTGGAGAGCGTTTCATCGGGACCGAAGATCCGGAAATTGCGCTGATCCTGATTCAGCTTGGCCACGTCACGCAGAAACTGACCCAGTACGAGCGTATCCTGGCCTCAACGGCGCCGGGCGAAGGCACATTCACCGCGTGGACGTGAAAGTCCGGCATTCGCAGGTCGCGCAGCAGAATGCCGCCGTTGGCGTGGGGATTGGCGCCCATGCGCCGGTCGCCCTTGGGCGCCAGATTCGGCCAATTCCGGTATGAGTCGGCCGTTTTCATCGAATAGTTCCTCGGCCTTGTAGCTTTTCATCCAGCTTTCCAGCTGCTTGAGATGATCGGGATGCTCGGCATCCACCAGGATCGGCACCTGGTGCGCTCGGAAGGTGCCCTCAACTTGCAGACCATCGACGACTTTCGGTCCCGTCCAGCCCTTGGGTGACTTGAGGACGATCATTGGCCAGCGCGGCCGGGTGGTGTCGTTCTTGTTCCGTGCATTGCTTTGGATTTGCCGGATGTCCTCAATGGCCTTTTCCAAAGTAGCCGGCCATGAGTTGATGCATCTTTTCCGGCTCATCACCTTCCACAAAGTAGGGCGTCCAGCCGCAGCCTCGCAGAAATTGCTCCAATTCCTCATGCTCGATGCGGGCCAGGACGGTCGGGTTGCTGATCTTGTAGCCATTGAGGTGCAGGATCGGCAGCACGGCTCCGTCGGTAATCGGGTTGAGAAACTTGTTGGACTGCCATGCGGTCGCCAGGGGGCCTGTTTCCGCTTCACCGTCGCCGATGACGCAGGCGACGATCAGATCGGGATTGTCGAACGCGGCCCCGAAGGCATGGCTGAGCGAGTACCCCAGCTCGCCGCCTTCGTGAATCGATCCCGGCGTCGTCGGCGCAACATGGCTGGAAATCCCGCCGGGAAACGAGAACTGCTTGAACAGCTTTTTCAGCCCGGCTTCGTCCTGGCGTGATGTTCGGATAAATCTCACTCTAGGTGCCTTCGAGGTAAACGTTGCCCACCAGCGCCGGGCCGCCGTGACCGGGACCGGCGATGTAGAACATATCCAGGTCATACTTCTTGATGACCCGGTTCAGATGCACGTAGATGAAGTTCTGGCCCGGCGTCGTGCCCCAGTGCCCGACCACCAGCGGCTTCACGTGCGACAGTTTCAGCGGCTCCTTCAGCAGCGGATTGTCGTAGAGATAAATCTGGCCGACCGACAGATAGTTGGCGGCGCGCCAGTAGGCGTCCATCTTGCGGAGCAGTTCCGGGGAAAGAGTATCTGTCTTCATAGTTCAATTCTCCTGTTTGTCATCTATGGCCGAGAAGCGGCATACCGTTTGTCCGTCTTGCTTCGTCTCCATGCGATGACCTTCCGTAATCCCGTGCTTATTCAGCGTCACTTCTGCAGGCACGTCTCTTTGTAGTTCATGATCCATGCCGTCTCATCGAATTGTCCGCACATCCATAACATGTCAATAGCACGATCGTGTGCAACACTGTCTCTGCTCGCGAATCTGATCCAGTCTTCACACCGGCAGCAATAGCGACGTTCCATCATGTGCTCGAGCTCCTGTCATGCGCATACAGAACTCTTCTCCACGCTCATCTTGTTTCAACGGGAATGCTTCTTGGCAGCCGGTTCATCGACCCAGTATCCCTGGCGATTGTAATGTCGATGCAGTCTCGGTCTCATAATCCCGAGTTAGCAGAGACTCCTCCGTGTATTCCGGTGACTGCTTGATGGTCTCGCGGGAAAGATTGACGAAGACTTTCGACTCGTTCCAACTAACGCGCTCGATCCATTGCGGTGAAACCAGAACCTTTTTCCCCGGCCACCAGTTCCGTGTATCGATGATCAGATAACGAATCGCCCATGTCTCGTCATCGATGATAAAATCCTCGACATGGCCAATCTCGCCGTCTGTGGCCTGGATGTGATAGCCACTCACATCGTGAGTGCTGCGCAAATGGGGATCCCACGCTTTCTCATCCTGGGTGGGTTCTTTCCATTTTTCACGGTCACGCATAATGTAGGGATAAGCCCCCCACATGTATGGGCCGCCCCAATACATCGGCCATCCATAATACCCGTAGTATGACTCCTCGAATTGTCGCGAGACGGGCTTGTCACTGTCCAAGGACGGACTGTCCTCAATCTGTTTTTTGGTCAAATCGACAGTGATGTGTTGCTCTTCTTTATTCACTGCGGCCAGCGCATACGGGGAGATCAACACCTGCCTGCCCGTAAGCCAGTTTCCTGTGTCGGCGACCAGATAACGAATCGTCCAGTGCTGGTCATCGAAGTAGAATTCTTTGACCTTCCCTATTTCCCCGTCGAGGCTTCCAATTTGTAACCCTTTAGTTCTTTGGCTTTGTTTAGCATAGTAATTTCCTTTCATTTTTTGAGTTTCGTTTTGTTTGTTGTTGTCGCGCGGCTGAAAGCGTGTTTGAAAAATTGGTTTTGCCGCCGTCATTTAGCAATCCGAACGAAGCCAGTTTCGCGCATGTGGACTATGTAATCCGTGTGAAGAATGCTTCGAATACCCAAACCTTCCGCGATCCGAACGAACATGGGGTGTTTTCGATATAGACTACCTGCCGGGCTGGCGCCTGGGCGATGTCCAGCGCAAGCCGAAAAATGTCCGCGTCGGGCTTGCGGAGGTGGATGAAGCAGGAGGAAATGAAAGAATCCACAAACCCGTCCAGCTTGAACTTTCGAATCCGGTACGCATTCAGTTCCCGTGCTTCGTTGCTGACCACGACAATCTTCAGCCCGTACTTGGACCTTGAGGTGAGCGACCAACTCGATCATCTCGGGGTATGGTTTCGATTGCGCGAACATGAAGCGCCGAAACTGCGCCCGGGTGAACGGTCGCTTTTGGTAGAAGACCACCCGACCCAAATACTCTTCCAGCGTGAGCTTTCCTTCCTCATAGGTCTCGAAGGTCAGGTGATGCCGGTCCTCCATCTCGGCCAAGTCCAGCTTGAAGTTCGTCGCCGCCCGCTTGCGGGCATGATGATCCCACCCGTTGGTGAGCAAGACGCCGCCGATATCCAGAAACAACGTCGTGATCGGGATTGCTTGTTTCATGTTTTCAATTGGCCTCCGTCATCGCCGTCTGCCGCCCATGACCCTTCGTCGCTCGGGCCAGAAGTATGACGCTAGATCGGGGGCTCAGGTGGTAAGTGTGGGGATCGCGAGCAATCTGCCGGAGGGGCCGCGACCGAGCACGGCGGCCAGATCAAAGCGGAATCCATCCACATGCATCTCTACCCCCAGCTCTTTGACATACGGGATCTTTTCCATCAGGCCTCGGTACGTGCCGGGATGCTCCACGCCAGAGCCGGGATGGATAGTGAAGCCGCGCACGTGTGTTTCATAAATCACCGTCTTTGACCTTGGATGCCGGGGTGGCTGGTCGCCATCCCACTGGAAGGGCTCGTCGACAGACACGCATTTCGGCATCGACCCGGAATTGTCCAGATTCGAAGGAGCCAGGTCTTGCTCCGGCGCCGACGACTCGTATCCACGTGCCGATGCAAAATCCCAGGGGGGCAACCGCGTAATCGAGGTAGCGAAGGGATCGAAGAGAAGCTTGTGAAAAGTGACATGATGTCCCTCCCTGGGGCCGTAAGGGCCATCCCCACGATAGGCATACAGCTGCCCGGGCCGAATCCCCTCGATCCAGACGTGCCACACGTCACCCGTGCGGTTGCGCGCGGGATCAAGATCAATCACCCTGGCGGCCGTAGCATCTTCGGAATGATCGAACAACTCCAGCCGAACGCGGCTGGCGTGTCGGCTGAAGAACGCAAAGGTCACTCCCTCGCCACGTGCATAGGTTCCCAGAGGCAATGGCACACCAACGCGGACATCGGTCCGCTCCGATACCTCTGCCACATAATCATGCAAAGGGCGGCCGGCCGCAGTCAGATCCGTGGTCGCGTCCGTCTTTCCGGCGGCTTGGCCTGACACGGACAGTGTCCGGCCTGATGGCTGTCGCATTCGTGTCAGTCCTTTTGACTCTTTCATAGGTTGTCTCCGGTCGCCCTTCTCCCTTTCGAAGTCAATTCACCGCCGCCAGAGAATCGGATCGACCGTCAGCGGCACCGCAACACTGCCGCGGCACGGTATGATGCGCGCCGTATGAGTCGTCACCGGGAGTGTTGCGGGCGCCGGCGAGGGATAGGCACCATCGCTGGCCGCCCCGGCTTGCTGCCGGACGCGACATGAACGATGTTGCGTCTCTATGAATATCCATCGTTCATTGAATTCATGCCTGCCTGCTGAGCTCGCCTTCCTTCTCTTTGATAGCGCGCTCCTGGCCCAATCCCATGGTCAAGGCCGTCACCCCGGCAATGCTTCCGAGTTGCATGGTGTCCGCGACCGTGCTGGGTACGATTACGATCGTGGCGTTCTGCTTCAACCCTTCATAGAGCATGTTCATGGCCCTCAAATGAAGGGCAACAGGATTGTTGATATAGGTCTTGGCGGCTTCCCCAAACTTCTCCGCCACCTGTCGTTCTGAATCTCCCAGAATCACCCTGGCCTGACGCTCTCTTTCGGCCTGGGCCTGCATCGACATTGCATCCTCCAATGCCGAGGGGATCAAGACATCCTTCACCTCAACAGAGATCACATTGATGCCCCATGGCTCGGTGCGCTCATCAATGATCTTCTGCAATAGGCTGCTGATCTTGTCCCTGCCTTCCAGCATATCCGACAGCATCGTTTTGCCGATCACGTCGCGCAGGGCTGTTTGGGAGGCCCAACTGATTGCGCTCTTGTAGTCCGCTACACCCAGGGCCGCCTTCTTGGGGTCCACGGCCTTCCAGAACAGCACAGCATCCACATCCACGGGCACCGTGTCTTTAGTAAGGGTTTTCTCCGCCTTGAAACCGCTCGTGATGACACGGGTGTCGATCCAGTAGGGAATCGCATCGATGATCGGGATAATGAAGAACAGCCCCGGCCCCTTAAGGGCGTGGAATTCACCGAGACGCAATATCACCGCTCTATCCCACTGATCCGCAACCTTAATGGAGAGCGAAACAACGAGGGCGATAACAAACGCGATGATCCCGATCCATACGCTTTCCACGCTAGCCGTGACTCTATACGTGGCAAATGCTAATCCACCGCCAATGCCAAGAATCACGACGAAGATCAATCCCGCAACAGAGCCGCTCGTTCTCATGTCACTTACCTCCATGGGGCATGCACCTGATCATGGTGACCGTGACTGTTTGTTCTTGAACGTGCTTGCCAAGCCGCAAGCCTCCATTCAAACGTTAGTCATCGCTGCCACAGAATTCGTGCGTCTTCCAGGGGCGTCGCTACGCCGTCGCAGTACGGTATCACTCGCGCCGTGTAGTCCACCGGTGGGCGAGCCGCCGACACAGCCGCGCTGTAAACGTAACTACCCGATGGGCCATCCAGTTGGCGAACGAGATTCATCTCCTGCCGCACGGGATCACTGCCCATGACGCCCTCGGCATAGAGCTCTACCCGCACCGCCTTGGGGTCGAGGTCATTGAAATAGACCTGAACCTCAAATACATGCTGCGTCGCGTTCGTCTGCACCGTCATTGTGCCGAAGCTTAGCGCGGCCCAGTTCTGTTCCAGGCTATGCTGCCACTCAACCACCTGTCTGCCCACTGCGCCTTTGTCGGCCGCGCGCTTACGATACGCTGCCGCAGCTGGGAGGTAGTGTTGCTCTGTGTATTCGCGCACCGTGCGGTTGGCGGAGAAACGCGGTGTCAACCGCGCCATGCTCTCTCGCATCCTCTTGACCCATGCGGCGGGAATGCCGTGTTCGTCTCGGGTATAAAACTCGGGGATCACCTCCCGCTCCAGCAGGTCGTAGAGCGTCTCGGCTTCGACCGCGTCCCAGGCAGGATCGTCGCCATGCTCTTGGCCGTCCCCCAACGCCCACCCCACTTCAGGCGAGTATGCTTCCGCCCACCAGCCATCCAATTCCGAGAGGTTGATGCCGCCATTGACCAGTACCTTCATGCCGCTGGTTCCGCTAGCCTCCCAAGGCCGTCGTGGCGTGTTGAGCCAGACATCCACCCCCTGCACCAGGCGCTCGGTCAAATGCATGTCATAGTCACTGAGGAAGATCACATGGGGGCGAGCCCCGGGCTGGCGAATGAAGCGTATCCACTCCTGAATCGAGGCCTGCCCCGCCTGATCCGCTGGATGGGCCTTGCCAGCAAGGATCAGTTGCACCGGGCGTCGGGATTGGTTAACAGGCGAAGCAGCCGCTGCGGGTCGTGCAGCAGCAGGTTCGGCCTCTTGTACGTCGCGAAACGGCGTGCAAAGCCCAGCGTCAGAATGTTGGGATCAAAGAGATGCTTCGCGGCTTCGACCTCGTCAGCAGGCCCACCGAAAGCGGCCAGTTGCGTGGACAATCGTTCGCGGGCATATTCAACAAGAGACTTGCCGGCGGCGGTGCGGAATTGCCAGAGCTTGGTGTCGGGAACGCGGCGGATGTCCTGCTCCAGGGTCTCCATCGTCCCCAGCCAGCGGTCCTTTCCACAGGCTTCCGTCCAAAGATCATCGGCAGCGGCAGAGTCCCAGGTGGGCATGTGAACTCCGTTGGTCACGTGCCCGATTGGGACGTCGTCCTCCGGCCAGCGCGGAAACAGATGCTCAAAAAGGTGTCGGCTCACCTTTCCGTGCAAGCGACTCACGCCGTTGACCGTGCCGCTTCCATGGAGCGCCAGATAGGCCATGTTGAATCTTTCCGAGGAGTCGTTCGGGTTCTGACGGCCAAGAGCCAGCAAATCGTGAAGGGTTATGCCGAGCTTCTGTTTGGCATAACCGCCGAGGTACTGTTCGATGAGCACCGGAGCGAAACGGTCAAAACCGGCGGCGACCGCCGTGTGAGTGGTGAAGAGGTTCCCCGCCCTAGTGGCAGCCAACGCGACTTCGAAAGGCTGGCCTGTCTCTTCCATGAAGTTGCGGGCGCGTTCCAACACGGCAAAGGCCGCGTGCCCCTCATTAAGGTGACAGACCTCCGGCTGCACCCCGAGCGCGCGGAGCAGTCGCCATCCGCCGATCCCGAGGAGCAGTTCCTGCTTGAGGCGTACACTCCGGTCCGCCCCCATACAACTCGCTGGTAATCCCTCGATGAGCGGGGAAGTTTGCGGCGTCATTGCTGTCCAGCAGGTAAAGCTTCGCCCTGCCGACCTGGACCTGCCAGGCGCGCAGCCAGACCGAGTAACCAGGTAAGGCGATCTCCAAGCGCAACCACTCGCCGTTGTCTTGGCGCAGCGGCGTGATCGGCAACTGTCCGGGATCGTTGTAGGGGAAGAGCGCCTGTTGCGCTCCGTCCTTGTCGATCACCTGGCGAAAATAACCCTGCTGGTATAGCAGTCCCACGCCGACCACCGGTACGCCCAGATCGCTCGCCGCTTTGAGCTGGTCGCCTGCCACATTGCCAAGGCCGCCAGAATAGATGGGGAGAGCTTCGCTCAGCATGAATTCCATGCTGAAATACGCTACACAGGTCAGAGGAGCCTGGGGATGCGTTTGCTGAAACCACGCGGGGACCGCAGCCGCCTGTTGCTTGGAGCGAATGAGGGCATCTATCTTCTTGCGAAAGGCCGGATCCGCCAGCACGCGTTCGATGCGATCCCGCGAGACCGTCTGCAGAACAACCCAGGGGTTTTGCGTAAGTTCCCACAGGACAGGATCAAGGGTGCGCCACACTTCGTCGGTAGCATGGTTCCACGACCAACGCAAATCCAGGGCAAGCTCCGCCAGGGAATCAAACCCCTCGATTGCCGTGGGCAGAAGACTGTATATCGGATGACTGACACGAGTGTGCTTGCCTATTGAGTTCACTTCGACGCTCCTCCACCTGCGCCCCCATGCATGAGCACGACCTCTGGCACACGCGTCTTTGCGGTTCGGTCACGCCTTGGGGGCGTCGAATTCGTTGCCGCCAGCCTGGCCGCCACTACCGGAACCCCCTATGAGCTTCTCCGGCGAGGCGAAACTCCACCGTCATGGCGCGTTCACTTCCTGAGCAGCGAGCTGAGCTTCAGCCGGCTTCTGGCGGGCCGGCGCCAGCACAGCCAGTTTGTTCGGGTGGATGCGGTAGTGCAGCGGCAGCGCCAGGTTCAGCAGTTCTCCGTCGTTCACCACCTGAATGCTTCCTCCCCGCGCGGCGACGGTCAGTTGCGGCGCCATCCACTCACTGACGGCCGTGCTCTCCTTCCACTGGCCCAGCGCCAGCGAGCCGATCAGCCAGAGCATCCCCAACCGGCCGCGATGCCCGACCTGGTACAGTGCCAGCTGGCCCGTGTCCAGACGCGGGCGCATGGGTAGGGCGCCGAGCTTCTCCTCGTACGGGTTGCAGGTCACCGCCAGGGATCGCACGGTAATTGTTTGGGGTCCCTTGCCCAGGTCGACGCTTACCGTCAGACGCGGGTATCTCCGCACCAGACGGCCGACGGCCACGGCCATATCCCATAGCAGCTGGGGCAGCGACTTTCCCCGGATGTACTCCCGGGCGTCTACCAGGCTTGGCATCAGCCCCATCACGGAGTTGCACAGGAAGAGATTCCCGTTGACCTCGGCCGTGTCCACCCGCTGCAGGTGCCCGCCGGCCAGCGCCGGCACCGCCTTCTCCAGTTCCAGCGGAACCTGCAGGTCGCGGGCGAACAGATTGAACGTACCCATCGGCAGCACGCCCAGCGGCATGTCGGAACCGGCCAGCGCCTTGGCCGCCGTGGCGACCGAACCGTCCCCTCCGGCCACGACGACCGCGTCGATGTCGCTGTCGCGGAAACGCCGAATCGCCTCCTCCAGGTTCGGCCCCTCAACCACAACCACCCGCGCCTCGGTCCCGGCCGCGGCAAACAACTGCTCGATTCGCCGGGCTGTCTGATCGGGGGAGCCCCCCACGAGCACGCCTGCCTTGCTGTTCATCACCACGGTGACCTTCATAAAGGACCTCTGATGGGGCACCCTGTCCCAGGCTGGTCCCCCATCCGGGAAGCCTGCCGAGCAGCCGTGTCATTCGCCACAAGTGTCACGGGTCTGTGAACGCTCAGCGGCGAAGCAAGAGCACAATCACCACGATGACGAGAAGAAGCCCCAGCCCGCCGCCACCCCAGTAGATGTACTCAGCGAGAATAGGCGTAGACGCACTTGCGAGAACACTAACCATGATAAGACTCCTTAATAGAGGTTCTTGCTTAGCGACGCATGTTCGACCAGCGTTTGTCCGTTGCGCGGGATATTCAGGTTGCCGCCGGGCTCCCGGACGACCTCGGCTCGCGAGCCGAGGATCGATCGCGGATCCCAGCCTACGCTACGGGTGGCCGGATGGTGGAAGCCGGCGTCGCAAGCGGGACGGTTGCGGCCGCTCGGCGGCCAGTTCATCTTTGGTTTCGCTTCATTCCCGGTCACTACAAGCTATCCCATGCTACCGCAAACACAAAAAGCCGACGTGGTGTAGTACCCTGAGGTAATCGACCACGTCGGCTTACTTTCTAACAAGCCCCCCGGCCACGCCGAGTTGCCCTTCATCTAGTCGTCCGACTCGGAGCCAACTCACACGTCTCACAAACGATAATCATTACTATATAATAGGCGATGGAGCGGGCCGAACAAGTGGCTCCCGTAATTCTGTACCGCTTCTGCAGCGGCCAGAACTCCCAAGTCCAGAAGGCGGCATGAGTCCGACGGCGAGTGTCGCGATTCTCAAGGGCTGGCACCTTCTCGATCAGGTGTTCCCGGAAGATCGCCACCTTCTGCTGGGGACCAAACTGACGCCGAAGACCTTCTCGTCGCTCATGGACATCTGAAAGGGTCGGGATTACCTGATGCGATCCTGCTCTTGCGCAACCAACTCGTTCAGCCCGGGGCCCAGTCGACTCTCTGTTCCGTCGTTTTGCCGTCGAAGTGCTCGTTGTCGGCCTCCGCGTCGCCGCGGGTAGGGTGGACGACGCCGTCTCGATGGTTCGGCGGCGCATAGAGCGTATAAAGCTTCAGTGAAGCACTGCCGGTGTTGATGATGTTATGATTCGTGCCTGCCGGGACGACTACCGCGAATCCCGCTCGGATCGCCGTCCGAACACCATCGAGAACCGCCTCACCGGTCCCTTCCTCCACGCGGAAAAACTGGTCGAGCTTGTGAACTTCCGCCCCGATCTCTTCCTTGGGCTTTAGCGCCATGAGGACGAGCTGGCAGTGCTTTGCTGTGTAAAGCACCCGGCGAAAGTCATCGTTCTTGACGGCGAGACCCTCGATGTCTTGCACAAAGCCTTTCATAGCGACTTCTCCTTGAGGAATGCTAGCAGATCGGCGTTGATCTGGCCCTTATTGGTGGAGCACATGCCGTGTGGCAAGCCCGGGTAGATTTTCAGTGTGGCTCCTTTGACGATCTTGGATGAAAGCATGGCCGAGGCGCCGATCGGCACGATCTGATCGTCGTCTCCGTGCATGATCAGTGTCGGGATGTCGAACTCCTTGAGATCTTCGGTGAAGTCCGTCTCGGAAAAGGCCTTGATGCAATCGATGAGGGCGTTGAATCCGGCCTGCATGCCTTGCAGCCAGAACGAGTCCCGCAGCCCCTGGGATACCTGGGTGTTGGGCCTGTTGGCGCCGTAGAAGGGTATGCTGAGATCCTTAAAGAATTGCGAGCGGTCGGCGAGTACGCCGGCGCGGATCTTGTCGAACGCGTCGATCGGCAACCCGGCGGGATTGGCGGCCGTCTTCAGCATCAGCGGCGCCACCGCGCCGATCAGCACGGCCTTGGCCACACGTTTGGTGCCATAGCGGCCGATATAGCGAGCGACTTCGCCGCCGCCCGTGGAGTGGCCGACATGGATTGCCTTCTTCAGGTCAAGCGTTTCCACGAGTGCCGCGAGGTCTTCGGCATAGGTGTCCATATCGTTGCCTTGCCAAGGCTGGCTCGATCGCCCATGGCCGCGGCGGTCATGGGCAATGCAGCGGTATCCGCGGGCGCTCAGAAACACCATCTGATCTTCCCAGGCGTCGGCGTTCAACGGCCAGCCATGGCTGAACACCACGGGTTGCCCGCTACCCCAGTCCTTGTAATAGATCTGCGTGCCGTCTTGGGTCGCGATCGTGTTCATGGGTTGCCGCATAATCTGCTGTCCTGACTACAGTGATTCTTCTTAAAGGGCTACGATGTGGCGAGAGCCAGCCTGTCACGTCAACCCGGCACCATGCACCAGGATGGCGAGTCCGACCACGCCTCGATGCCATTCATCCGCAGCCATGCCTCAAGGATCATCGCGTTGCCGCTGGTCACGATGAAGTAGGCCTCGCCTTGCCGCCGGATCCGCAGCACCTTCTGCCCCGTGGCATCTTCCGCCAGCAGGGCCAGCGCGACGACATCCGCGGGGGCATCGCAGGCCAGTTCCGCGTGCCGCTTTGCGTACCATGTCGCCGCCATCATGGTGCACCCGCCTGTCCCGTGGCGCATCCCGCCGAGTAAGCCGACGGGCCGCTGGCGCGGCTTCGGTCCGAGATTTCGCCCCGATGGACTGGAGAATCCGTGTTGACCTCAAGGCCCAGTCTCACGCCGCCTCCCCGGAGTTCCACCATCGTGACGTTGAGCATCAGATGGCAGCCGTTGGGATCTCCGATGACTACGGACCGCAGTTGTTTCCTTGACGACACCAGCATGGCAGAGTCTCCATTCTCACGATCGTTTGCCTGATCCACTCTGGGGCCAGGCGTCCGCCGAACCAGGAACGGCTCGGCTATACTGGTACCAGACCGACCGCGCGAGAGAGCCAACCCCCTCGGCGTGGCTCTTTCCATAACTGCTCGCGGTGCAATGACGTAAGCGCTATTCCCTGTCTCGATGCTCCTGCGCGTCGCGGTGCTCGTTTCTGTTCTGCTCGCGGCGGCTGTCGTAGCGCGATTCTCGTGCCGCTCCTGCGGCGCGACGATAATCGTGTTGTGCCTCCGCTTGTCATCGTCGCAACCAGCAATACCGGTTGGCGCCAGGACTGCGGCGATAATGGGCAAGGCCAAAGCAACGGTTGCTCTCGGATTCCGCCAATTCATATACGTCTCCCTTTCAGTGCTCAGCCCCGACAACCTGCCTTACGGGTACGGCGGGCCGCTGGCGTGGATTCGTTGCCACGATTCACTCTCATGCGTGCTCTCCCGGTTCAGTACTGCTCCAGGTATCCGAAGATACGCCGTGGGCCAGCAGGAACACCTGGACCATGGTGCCTTTCGTAAAGGCATGTACCACGGCCCCGGTAGTGGTCTCGACTTCCGCGGCCGCCTCGCGGACCTCTACGCCGGCGATTCTCTTGATCTCCTGCCGCAGCGATTCGGAGGAATTGCTGAAGAGCTGCCGGTGATACTCCTGCACCTTGGCAGCGCCTGCCGGGGTACTGGCCAGGACCTTCTCGGCTGGCGACAAGGCATCATGCAGCGTCACCACCAGCGTGTCCTCCGTCAGGACAACGGTCACCGCCTTGGGTGCGTGGCCGGTCCTACGCTCCTGGAGGGCGATGGCCGCCTGGGCGATTTGCTGCGCCACGGTTGATTGGCTCTTGTCCATTCGACTCCATCCCTGCAGGTTGCGCACCGTCTTGCCCATGCTGAAAGCAAAAAAAAAGCCGACGTGGCGGAATACCTTAAGGTATTCGACCACGCCGGCTTACTCTTCAACAAGCCCCCCGGCCAGGCCGGGTTGCTCTTTATCTAGTCATCCGACTCAGAGCCAATCCACTTCTTATAGGCTCCAATATTTACTTGATGTTAGGCACGCGGAGCGGACCGAACAAGCGAGTACTGGAATTATGTTCCACATTACGAGGTTACGCGGGAGTCTGAACTCCCAGACCAAAACGGCACCGGGGTTCAGGCAATGCTTGTCGCAGACCTCCCAGAGCGGTACCTCCTCGGCCATGTGTCCCCGCAAGATCGCCACTTTCTGCTGGGGATAAACCGCCGCCGAACTCCATCCTGTTCATCGCCCATGGACATCTTTTCGGGTCGGCACTGCTCTTTAGCCGAACCGGGCGAGATGCCCAGTTCCGACTAAACCTTTAAGGCTTATGCAACCTCTTATAGATCCGTGGGCGGCGCAGTCCCAGCAGCGCACCGCCGATGAGAGCAAGGGCCATTGTTGCGGGTTCTGGAACCACGCTGTTGGTGATTCTGTTGGTATCGAGTGTCACTGCGCCATTACGCGCAAGGCGCTTCCGTTTAAGATGGTAGCGCTGTTGCCCAGGGTGATGCTCGTCAGCGCAAGAATATGTCCTTCGAACGCAGTGTCTGTACCGAGGGTCGCGGAACTGCCGACCTGCCAAAACACGGTGCACCCTGGTATCGCGCCGCCATTGATCGTTACGACCGACGAGTCACCCGCGGTTGTGAGCGTGCTGCCGATCTGGAAAACGAATTGCGCATTCGGGTCGCCCAGATTGTTGAGGGTGAGTGTTCCCGTCAGTTGAGCCGATGACGAGAAGAAATAGATTCCCGGAGGGAGTGTGAGTCCCCCAAGATCCTGACCGGTCAGGTCCTGCGTTGGCGCCAAGCCTGCGGCAGTGTTGTACGCAGTGGTGAGATCGCTCTGAGCCTGAAGCGCGACAGGGTCCGCTGCATGCGTCGTAAAGGGCAGAACCACGCTCCCCGACGGGAAGCCCGTAATCGCGGAACCTGGGGTGATTCCCACATCTCCTCCGTTGATCACGGACGAGCCGGTATTGGTCACCGTCGAGCCAGCCAGGACCGCAAAGTCCCCCGCTGTGCCCAGCGTGATGACCCCCTGTGCTTACAGCGGGATACCGGCCAGTGCAGTGATTACCAGAAAAACCACGATCTTGCGTTCCATTTCACTCTCCTCTCCTGTCCTGAACGGACTGTTTGTAATGGTTCGGGATGAACTGGGCGCGTGCCCGGTTCCGTCAAGCAACTGACCGGCCCGCCTGACAGGTAGATCCATCCGACCGTCGGGCGGGGTGCATCGTAAGTTCTCGGATGGTAGCCGATTAGTTCCGGCTTCACGCCCGGTGCTTTTCTGTTCGCCACCGTAGGCGTCTTGCCGCGCCGTAGGCAAAAAAAAGCCGACGTGGTCGCACACCCCGAGGGTGTTCCACCACGTCGGCTTACTCGTTAACAGGCCGCCCGGCACCGCCGGGTTGCCCTTTATCTAGTCGTCCGACAATCTTGCCTCACATCATGCTAAGGTCCATATTTGGTATAGTAGCAGAACCGGACAAGGCAAGTGGATTCTGTGTGTCCTATTCGTTGTCATGCTTGGCGGGTCGGCCGGAAGACCGATGCCCCATGCGCGGTCCCTGCGTACAGACTGCCGTTTTGTGTGGGCGTCTCCATGCACCTTGCCGACCGCCTGGCCCGTGAAACCGGTGCTTCGGCCCAGCGGGTTCTTCTGAATTGTGACGCTGACGCCCCCCCGCAGTTAACCACCAGGATCTGCAGGTCGCCGACGTTGACATAGCCGTCGCCGTTGATATCGCCCGAAATGGGCACCAGGGCTGGAGCAGCGAAGGCAGCGCCGAATACGATCGGAGATTACCAGTCAGGCAAACGCAGGCAACCGGCAAACATATATGGTCGACATCCGCCGCGCGTATGACGCATGGTTCATGGCTACCCTCGCCCTGCAGTGCTCATTGTTCGTGATATGTGTGGTCAAAGATGGGAGAGCACAACGTGCAGAGCGATTCCCGCCATCAAGGGTTTGACAGCTACGCTGCCAGAATGCCCTCTTCCAGGATCTGCCGCAGTTTTTCCAGGGCATTGTTCTGTATTTGGCGCACACGCTCCTTTGTCACGCCGATGATGTTGCCGACCTGCTCCAGGGTCATGGGGCGGGCCTGCTCAGGATCGGCGGCGTCCAGGGCGAAGCGGGCTACGATCACCTTTTTCTCCGCCTCAGTCAGGTCGGCCAGATTGCCCGCCAGGACAGACCGCAGCTCATGCACACAGTTGTTCTCGACCTCTTGGCGCTTCCGCTCGAGAAAGTCGCTCTTTTCCATGGCAGGATCGAACTCGATCGGAAAGCGGTTGCGATAGCGGCTCGAACGAATCGCGACTCGACTGAAGGACTGCAGGATGGCCTGGCATGCGTACGTGCTTAACTTGAACCCTAGCGAGCAATCGAACTTCTCAACGCTTCGCAGCAAGGCCATGTTGCCTTCGCTGATTGCCTCCAAGGAATCAACGTTCTGCAGCTTGTCCGCTTAGCCATTGCCAGCACAAGTGGCATGTTGATCTGCACGATCTGGGCCCGACTGGCATTGGCAATTTTGGACCATGTCACCAGGCTCTGCATCTCACCCAGCATCAGATTCTTGCCCTTCTTGTTCTTGAGGGCCTTGTAAATCTTCCAACGGGCGAAGTTGTACCGTTGAAACAGGAGCTGCTCCTGCTCTCTCGTCAGGGCTGGCATTCTGACGTGCCCGACATCGTCCAGATCAGGATTGGCCACGAACGCCGACACGGCAACGAAGTGCTCGCTGTTCTTGCCGAGGGATTCGGTCTGCTGGCCGAACAGTCTCTTTTCCGCCCCACGCAGATGAAATAACGCATGATCGACGTATTCTGCCGGTTCGCTTATCGCCCGCAGAAGCAGTTCGGCATCCTCCTGGCCGATCTTGGCCAACTTACTGTCTGCCGGTTTGGCCACGTCAGGGGCGTGCTTTTTGCAGCGGCATACCTTCTTCGCCGTTTGTGTCGCCATCGCCATGTCAAAACTCGATTCCATTCGTTAACGGTCGTTGTGGCTGACCCAACCACGGGAAATAAAAAAGCCGACGTGGCAAAATACCCTGAGGTATTCGACCACGTCGGCTTACTGTTCAACAAGCCCCCCGGCCACGCCGGGTTGCCCTTTATCTAGTCATCCGACAACTGCGTCCTGACACCTGATCGGAGCCAGGAAGAGGCCCATAACAGTTGAATCCTATGGGGTTGAGGACGAAGAAGCAAGTGGATTCTCCCCGGGCGCCTGATGTTTTCCTGAGTTCCGAGCAGGCTCGAAAAAGTGATGTAAGTCCTTATTTGACAAGGAAGGTGTTGCGGATTTGGGTGTCCCGCGGGCAAGATGGGGCCCATGTTCGTCCGAAGGAAGCCCAACAAATCCGGCTCGGTCGGCGTTCAGGTCATCGACAAGTCCAACCATGGCTATCGGGTCGTCAGAACCGTTGGATCGGCCCGTGATCCCGAGCAGGTCAACCGCCTGGTGGCTTTGGGCGAGCAGTTCATCCGTCGCCAGAGCAGGCAGTACGACCTGTTCCCCGAGGACCAGCGCGACAACGCCGCCGTCCTGGACTTCATTCAAGCCCTCGCCAACGCCTCCATTCGCATGCTCGGCCCGGAAATCATCTTCGGCCGGCTCTTCGACGAGATCGGATTCGACGCGATCCCCGAGCCGTTGTTCCGTGACATCGTCGTCGCCCGCCTGGTCTACCCCACCAGCAAGCTCAAGACCGTCGATTACCTCTATCGCTATCAGGGCAAAACCGTCTCGCCTGACAGCATCTACCTGTTCCTCGACCGCCTCAACAAGCACTACAGCCAGCAGGCGCAAGCGATCGCCTACCGATACTCGCGCAAAATCCTCAAGCGAATCAGCGTCGTCTTCTACGACGTGACCAGCCTGTACTTTGAGGCGGAAGACGAGGACGATCTGCGAAAGATCGGCTTTTCCAAGGACGGCAAATTCCAGAACCCGCAGATCATGCTGGGCCTGCTGGTCGGCCAGAACGGCTATCCCATCGGGTACGACATTTTCGAGGGAAACACGTTTGAGGGAAAGACGCTCATCCCGCTGCTTGAGGGCATTGAGCGGCGGTACCACTTCGGCAAGCCCGTGGTGGTGGCCGACGCCGCGATGCTCAGCAAGGACAATCTCGACGCTCTGGACGCAGCGAAGTATCCGTTCATCGTCGCCGCCCGGCTCCGCAATGAGACGCAGGCGGTGCAGGCGGAGATCCTCGGACGCTGCGCGGCCCTGACCAATGGGCAGTCCGTGGTGATCGACCAGCCGGCGGGCCGTCGGCGGATCGTCAGTTACTCCGACAGTCGGGCCAAAAAGGACGCTCACAACCGCGATCGCGGCCTGGGGCGGTTGCGCAAGCGTGTCCGTTCAGGAAAACTGACGAAGGAGCACCTGAACAACCGCGGCTACAACCGATTCCTGAAGCTCAGCGGCGAGGTCAAAGTCCAGATCGATGAGTCGCAGATCGAACAGGCCGCCCGGTGGGATGGCCTGAAGGGTTACCTGACGAACACGGATCTGCCGGCCGAAGCGGTCATCAAAAGCTACGGCCAATTGTGGCATATCGAGAAGGCGTTCCGGATCTCCAAGACGGACCTTCGCATCCGGCCGATATTCCACCGTCGCCGGGGACGCATCGAAGCCCATGTGCTCGTGGCCTTCGTGGCCTACACGATCTACAAGGAACTTGAACGGCGTCTGCATGAAGCGGGCATGACGATGAGTCCCACGCGCGCAGCGGAGCTGACACAGACAATGTATGAAATGGCTTTCACGCTGCCCGACGACCCCGCGGTTCGCCGGGTTCTCCTTCGAATGGATGCGGAACAGCAGCAGCTCTACGACCTGATCCACTGACCGGGTGTCCCAATTCGGAAGTCAGGTCCCCGGGCGCCTGATGTTTTGTTCCGCAGATGCGAGGTCCTTGATGAAGACACAGGGCGAAATCGAAGCCGCCATCTGCGAAGGGATTAACCGCTTCGAACGGGAATACATGGACCGCGGTCCCAAGCCCATTGACGCCCACCTGATCAACGATCTCCTCGTCGCGCACCTTCACGGCGTTCTGACCGCCGCCGAGCAACAGCTGGTCACGTCGTTTCAACCCGGCGAGGACGTGTCCCGTCTCGCGCCGTTGCGAGTCGCTCCCCTTCACTCCATCAGGTTGGGAGACGACCTCTAAGTCGACAAACATGCTCGGCACACCACAATAGGAGCCGGACACAAAGGCCCGGCCCCAGGAGTGCCTCGCTCTTCATCGGACAGACGAGTTCTTACGCCATGATCCGTCTCGACCGCATTCGCATACGTAGCGGGATTCCCACCAATGCTATGGCCACCATGCCGATCACGCTTGGCTCGGGCGCCAGCGCCGTCATACCCAAGCTCAGCGCATCGTTGCCGCACGTCATGGTGTAGTGAAGCTGGACCGCTTGTATCGGACCTTCGGCCTGGAACGATGACCATGGAATCGCCATCTCAATCACGTACGTGTGCGATCCATCCTGTTCCAGCGCACCCGCATCGACATACTTCGCGATGCCATAGCCAGTCTGCGTCCCGCCCGATAGCGTCGACGGACCGTTGGCCGGGATGCCGACCGAACCATCCGGCAGCGACCACGTCGGGTTGTGAACGACAGTCCCTATCTGCGGGCCTGAACCGATGATGCCCCAATCATAGCCTGATACTCCGTTCAGGCTGATGGCGATATCGCCGGGCATGATGTGATTGGGCCTGCCGTACGAGTCGTTCGCACCGGCCTCGGGTAGTGACGAGACAATGGCGATATAGAGATTCGCCTGGTCCGACGTGGTATAGCCAGCCTCCAGATCGAACACCTCCCCGCCGTGGGGGTACGCCCCGGTCTGACCGGGCTTGTCGCCCCAATTGTCTACGATGAAACCCGTGTTGGGCACTGTCGGCGTCCAATGCGTGAACGGGGTGACTCCCCAGTCGCCCAACTGGCCGTCCACAACAACACCGTGTGCGAAGCTGCTGGCGAACAAGACCACGGACCCGGCGATTGCGATTCGCATGTTGTTATTGAACACGGCCAGACGTGTTCGTTCCCCTCTGGCAAACCACCTTTCCTGGTAACGCGAGAGCAACCACCAAGCGGCAATGAGCAGTACGACAGCAGCCGAGACGGACCAGCCAATCAAACTAAACGCGATCATGGATGTGCCCCTGTTAGACTTGTCTCCGGCGTCAGCGCCGCCACAACCGGTCCGTTCCGCCTGCTGACCCGAATGATACAATATTATACCAGTATAGTGCGCCCCACGGCGACTGTCTCTCCTCACTAAGCAATGGGCCCTGCAAGACGTTCCAGACAGCCAGCTCACAGAACGGGCTTGCGATTGTGTTGCAACTGTCAGTGTTTGGCGCGTACTGCTAATGCCACGATTCACCGTCAGCCTCGTCGAAAGACGGCCCGGCGCGATCGTCGCGCGCTCTTCTGATCTCTTCCGTTTCAAGCACGGTGCGTCTCTGCCTCTGGCTGCAATGCCCACATAGGGGCATCAGCACAAGGACTTACCCGCAAGCACACGGCTTGGCCCCCAATCGCGATGCGCAGATGTTTTTATGCAGGCACCGGTTGCGACTGTTGCGGCTACTTGGACTCCGGCTGTTCCTGGGGGCCCCGTGCCTGGACCTGCAGACTCTCCGTCAGAGCCTGGAGCTTCTTGCCAGGCTGGAACACGACTGCGGTGCGAGGCGGCAAGTGGATCGGCTCGTTGGTCCGCGGGTTGCGAGCCACGCGGGCGGCCCGGCGGCGGGTCTCAAAGACGCCGAACGTCCTCAGCTCGATCCGGCCTTCGTCGGCGAGCGATTCGACTACGGCGTCCAGGACGCCTTGTACGATCTTGCGAGTCACAGCCTGATCGACGCCGTAGCGTAGCGACAGGTCCTTAACGATCTTGTTCTTCGTCACAGCGTCCTCCCAATTGCTAAGCAGGGCGTAACATGTCATGCACCATACGGCACTGGCCAAGGCAATAACGCATGACAAGATTCCCTAACACAGAGTCGTGGTTATCCACGCATGCAGAAGCAGCGTGTGTCTGTTACGCATGCCTTTCACATTCGCGTTGGGCTCCCGGCTGGTCTCAGCGAGCGAGCCGAGTAGTCGACCTCATGTCCTGCGCTTTACGGTTGAGCAAGCCACGCGTGTCAGTAAGCCCGTTCTCCTGTTTGCTTCAACGGGAACGCGCTTTGGCAGCCGGTTCGTCGACCCAATAGCCTTCGCGGTTGTAATGTCGATGCAGTCCGATCTCGTAGTCCCGACTTAACAGAGACTCCTCTGTGTACTCCGGCGACTGCTTGACGGTCTCGCGCAGAAGATTCACAAATACTGTCGACTCGCGCCAACTAACGCGTTCGATCCATTTCGGCGAAATCAGGACTTTTCTTCCAGGCCACCAGTTCCGTGTATCGATGACTAGATAACGGATCCCCCACGTCTCGTCATCGATGAGGAAATCGTCGACATGGCCAATCTCGCCGTCTGTGGCTTGGATGTGATGGTCGTTCACATCGTGAGTGCTGCGTAAATGAGGATCCCACGCTTTGCCACCCGGCTTGGCTTGCTTCCATTGCGCAGGGTCACGCACAATGTAGGGATAAGCTCCCCACACGGATGGGCCGCCCCAATACATCGGATATCCATAGTACCCGTAGTAGGCCTCCTCGAATTGTCGTGAGACGGGCTTGTTGCTGTCCAAGGATGGGCTGTCCTCGATCTGCCGCTTGGTCAAATCGATGCTGATGTGTTGCTTCGCTGTACTCACGGCACCCAGGGCATGCGGGGAAATCAATACCAGCCTGCCCGTAAGCCAGTTACCCGTATCGGCTACCAGATAGCGAACCGTCCAGTGCTGGTCATCGAAGTAGAAGTCCTTGACCTTGCCTATTTCACCGTCAAAACTGTCCAACGCGTAGCCCTTTAGTGTTTTGGCTTTGTTTAGCATGGTAGCGGTCCTTTCGTTCAGTGCATGGGCACGGCCAAGCCAATGTCGCACAGACACTCGGCGACAAGCACCACGACGGTGTTGGCTACGACGTATCCACGAAGGTCATGCCTGACGTTTACGAGCATGTTTGCCGATGGAAGCAAAAAAAAACCGACGTAGTGGAACACCCTGAGGTATTCGACCACGTCGGCTTACTGTTCAACAAGCCCCCCGGCCAGGCCGGGCTGCTCTTCATCTAGTCATCCGACAATGCCGCCTCACGTCATCGTGACGCTCTACTTATCATGGTAGGAGCAGAACCACACAAGACAAGCAGACTGTTGTGCCCGATCTGGCCTCCTACGCGGGAACGACGGGAAAGCCTATGCTTACGAGGTTGATCCAGCGGCTACGGCTGCCCTCACTGCCGCATCCAAGGCCGAGTTCGGCGGACTGAGATTGACGCCGCCGCCCAACTACGCCAAAATAGAAGCACGTCGCCGAGGGAGAAGACTGTTTCTGCTATTGTCGAGCGCGTCCCTGGCGAGCCGGGCATGCTCCGGGCATCGAATGCTTGCCAACGGCGGATGCCGGTCACGCGGGTTGGGTATCGGGCCAAGAGGCGATGGCTGACAAACAGGAGTCTGGCAAGGCATCTGCGGCGTCGTATCCTATAGGCGTGCGGAGGCTGGAATTCGGCACGGACACCGCCTTCCAGGCGGAGCTTCGGCGGCGCGTGGATGCTCATTTCCAAAACACCGGTCGCCTCAAACGGGGCGGTTGGCGCATGTACGTGAAGACAGTGATCATACTCGCGTGGTTTGTCACTTCCTATGTGCTGCTGGTCTTCATGGCCACGAACCTCTGGCAGGGGCTTATCTTGTCCGTTCTGCTGGGCCTGTCCACGGCCGGGATCGGGTTCAACATCCAGCATGACGGGGGGCACCAGTCCTATTCCGACCGCCGTTGGGTCAACCGACTGATGGCGATGACGATGGATGTGATCGGGGGCAGTTCGTACGTCTGGTATTGGAAGCATGCGATCATCCATCACAGATATGTCAATATCACCGGCTATGACAATGACATCGATGTCGGCCACCTTGGTCGGTTCTCGCCGCATCTGCCATGGCGATGGTATTACCGCTGGCAAGGATTCTATCTCTGGCCCTTGTATGGTTTCGAATCTGCCAAGATGCAGTTGCTCGATAGCTTCCGGTATATCATCACAGGTCGGCTCGGCCATCATCGGATTGCCCGGCCCAAGGGGTGGGAGCTGGTCATCTTTATCGCCGGCAAGGCAGTCTTCTTCACCTGGACGCTCGTGATCCCGATGTTGTTCCACTCCGTCGGGGTCGTCCTGTTCTACTACGTTGTGACCTCCCTGGTGCTGGGCATCGTGATGGTCCTGGTCTTCGTCATGCCGCACACCGCGGGATCGGTCGACTTTCCGTTGCCCCGGCCGGATACTGGCCGGATCGAGAATCCGTGGGCGGTGCATCAAGCGACCGTAACGTTGGACTTCGCTCGACGAAACCCCGTTCTGACCTGGTTCCTCGGCGGGCTGAACTACCACAAGGAACACCACCTGTTCCCCCTGATCTGCCACATCAACTACCCGTCTATGTCCAAGGTGGTGGAGGAGACCTGCCGCGACTTCGGGATCCCGTACAAAGAGCACACATCCTTCGCATCCGGGCTCGCCGGCCATTACCGCTGGCTGCGGCGGATGGGAAGGCCGAACGAGGAGTGATGGTGCTACGCCAGGCGTATGGTTGGCAACAGATCCTCCCTCGGCCCGTAGTCGTCGCGGGTACCGCTCTTCTCTTGCAGAGGCACTTGGCACAAAAGCCGCTGAGTGCCAACGCCTTCAATCTGCCTTCGGCGGACTACACTGCTGCCATGTTCAGGGCGGATCTAGTGTAGTGATTCACGCATGTAGCATCTCATGGCATCCCTACTGCGGATCTCAGGATGCGGTGTTCCGTGACCGCTCCCTCACGGTCGCCGCTCGTATAAGACGCCATTCTTATGGATCACTACACTAGCGGGTACGGCGGGCCGCTGGCGTGGATTCGTTGCCACGATTCACTCTCATGCGTGCTCTCCCGGTTCAGTACTGCTCCAGGTATCCGAAGATACGCCGTGGGCCAGCAGGAACACCTGGACCATGGTGCCTTTCGTAAAGGCATGTACCACGGCCCCGGTAGTGGTCTCGACTTCCGCGGCCGCCTCGCGGACCTCTACGCCGGCGATTCTCTTGATCTCCTGCCGCAGCGATTCGGAGGAATTGCTGAAGAGCTGCCGGTGATACTCCTGCACCTTGGCAGCGCCTGCCGGGGTACTGGCCAGGACCTTCTCGGCTGGCGACAAGGCATCATGCAGCGTCACCACCAGCGTGTCCTCCGTCAGGACAACGGTCACCGCCTTGGGTGCGTGGCCGGTCCTACGCTCCTGGAGGGCGATGGCCGCCTGGGCGATTTGCTGCGCCACGGTTGATTGGCTCTTGTCCATTAGCTCCATCCCTGCAGGTTGCGCCCGTCTTGCCCATGCTGAAAGCAAAAAAAAAGCCGACGTGGCGGAATACCTTAAGGTATTCGACCACGCCGGCTTACTCTTCAACAAGCCCCCCGGCCAGGCCGGGTTGCTCTTTATCTAGTCATCCGACAATCACATCCTGAAACCTCATCGGAGTCAGGAGGAGGCCCGTAACTATTAAATGATGCGAGGTTGAGGATCAGGAAGGCTAGTAGATTCTCCCCGGGCATCTGGTATTATGCTCCGCAAATGCGAGGTGAGTGATGAAGACACAGGGCGAGATCGAAGCCGCCATCTGCGAAGGGATCAATCGTTTCGAACGGGAATACATGGGCCGCGGTCCCAAGGACATTCACGCCCATCTGATCGGCGATCTGCTCGTGGTTCGTCTTCGCGGCGTCCTGACCGCAGCCGAACGGCAGCTGGTCAAATCGCTTCAACCCGAGAAGGGGCGGGACCTGCTCAAGCAGGTCAGGGCCCAGTTGATCGAAATAGCCCGACCTGTCCTGGAAGCGATGGTCCAGGAGGTCACAGGCGTCAAGATGGTCAGCCTGCACCACGACGTCAGCACCGCAAGTGGCGAAGAGGTTGTCCTCTTCACCCTGGCTGAATCCCCTCTGTTCCGCGACATAAGGAGAAAGCAGGAACCTCTGCATTAAGCCCCCTCGCAGGATGGTCGTTAGAGGGGCAAGGAGGCATGACTTTGAAGACGAGATCGGCCTGACCATCGCACTGGCCATCGGTGCCGGCTGCCGATGTTTCAACGGGCCGGTGCCCGCGCCGCAGCAATTGGTCGGCGCGATGCTGATCGTGGCTATCACGCTGGGTTACCTCGGGCCGGACTTTCTGATGAGAGATCCCGGCTCGGCCGATAGGTAGGCAAGGGGGAACGCTTCATCATCCGCCGTGTCAGCCACCGGTCCGGTGACTATCGGGCGCAGGCTCATCTTGCGGCGGTTCACCCATAATGCCAGCCGGGCCACGTGGATGACCACCATAACGCCGACGAGACTGCCCAGCGAGAGCATGATCGACGCCCCCGCCAGGATGCGGTAGCTCTGAGCGCTGTCCGGCTTGATCAAGCCGGCGGTTGCGGCGGCCTTCGTGATCGTCTGGCTGAGCAGCCAGACTTCGCCCCACATCGTCACGATGATGCAGAGCGCCATTGCAACATAGACACTGATGGCTCGCCAGCGCCTCGCACTGCTACGCCCGCAGCACAGCAGGTAGAACTCTCGACACGGCATCCAGAGCACGAGCAGCAAGTAATAGAGCCCGCCAATGCCGGTTCCGGGTAACCCCGCAGTCATGACTAGTGTCCTTTCTCGCAAACGTTCAGTTGCTTACGCGTGACGACCACATCAGCCTGCAGGGCTTGCGCACCGTCGAGCAGCCGGCCCATCTGCTGCAACACTTCGACGGCCTTGGGATCAGCTGGATAGGATGCCGGCGCCGTAGCCGGCGCGGATGTTGGACGTGGCCACGTCAGGGACGTTGAGACAGGGCATGCGACGGCCAAAAGACTGAGCCTGGCAATCGTACTTAATGTGATCTGTCTAGCCCTCCCGGGATTGTGCTCAGTAAGTACGATATGAGCGCACAGGCACAAGTGGCGACCAGGTGTGATGATTCGAGAACCAATACAGGGCCACGGATATGACTGTGCCGCCGGCAACCAACCAGCCCAGCAAACTCGGCGCCAACATGAGGTACACCCTTTCTACTGGGCTTGCACCAACGTCAGGGCGCCGCCGGTTCCGGACGCGTGCCGCTTGCTAACTCGTATGCACCTGCCCGTACCATTATAGCCCGCCAAACGTGGCTCGGTGTCGTCGCAGATATATGGGCGCCTCTGATCAGTCGTAACGAGGGCGCCGAGATGGTTGGGTTAGAGCGGGACTGCATGACGTGTCAATGTCGCCTCGGCACGCACCGCATTCCGCCGTATCTCTGGTCCTCACGAATCGCCTCTGCAGCGATGCTGTCTGGCAGATAGACCATGCCATCATTCACGCCAACCGTGACCCCGGCCACATCTTTGAAGATCGCAATGAGGGTCTCCGGACGACTGTCCCCGAAGCCGAGCAGGTCCAGGTCCTGCGTGGTGCGGTACCCGCATACAGTCGTATTGATGGTTGGACCGGCGGAGGAACCGGCAATATTAGCCCGGATATTTCACGGGGTTTTTCAGTTGGGCAGTAGCTAAAAGGCCTTACTTCCTGTAATGTCGGGAGTTGTAAAAGACAACCGTCACTACAAGGAGGTAAGGCCACGTGACAGAGTGTAACCGATCCCCCATCCGCTTTTCCAGTCTGGGCAGACGCAAGGTCGTCGCTGATTTCGACGGCGGTACGATCACCAGCGACGGCGGTGTGCTCCTGCTGCGCCAGATCGAACGGCGGCTCCGCCTCATCGAGCGTATGGATGCAGCCATTCCCGATCCCCGCAACCAAAGTCTGATCACCCACAGCCAAGTCAGCATGCTTCGCCAACGCATCTTCGCCATCGCCTTGGGCCAGGAGGATCTCAATGATCATCAGACCCTGCGGGCGGATCCACTGGTGCAACTGGCTTGCGAGCGGAAGGTGGACCACGACCAGCCTTTGGCCTCGCCCCCGACGCTGTGTCGCCTGGAGAACCGCGCGATGCGTCAACCCCTGGCCGAGGCCAGCAAGGTGCTGCTCGAAGCCTTCGTCGAGTCGCAGAAGACCCCGCCGACCGAACTGATCCTGGACTTCGATGCCACTAACGATTCCGTCCACGGCCACCAGGTCGGCCGCTTCTTCCACGGCTACTACGACGAGTACTGCTTCCTGCCGCTGTATGTCTTCTGCGGCAGCCAACTGCTGGTGGCCTACCTGCGGTCGGCCGACCAGGATGGGGCAACGCACGCCTGGGCTATCCTCTCGCTGCTGGTCAAGCGGTTCCGCCAGGTCTGGCCCGGCGTGAAGATCCTCTTTCGCGGCGATAGTGGCTTTTGTCGCTGGAAGATGCTCCGCTGGTGCGACCGGCACGATGTGTCCTACCTGGTGGGTCTGGCCAAGAACTCGCGACTGGAAGCCTTGGCCCGCCCGCTGATGGTGCAGGCCCAGGCGCTGGCGGTCGACCCGAAGGACCGGCCCCGCGTCTTCGGCGAGTTCTCCTACGCCGCGGCCACCTGGGACAAGGCCCGCCGGATCCTCGCCAAGGCCGAGTACCTGCCGCCCCAGCGTCCGGACGACGAGGCGAAGGAGAACTTCCGCTTCCTGGTGACGAATTGGCCGGGGGACGCCCAACTCCTGTACGAGCAGACCTACTGCCAGCGCGGCGAGGTCGAGAACCGCATCAAGGAGCAGCAACTGGGTCTGTTCGCCGACCGCACCAGTTGCCACGACTTTGAGGCCAACCAACTGCGGGTGCTGCTGTCGGCGGCCGCCTACGTGCTGATCGAGCATCTGCGTCGGACGGAACTGGCCGGCACGGAACTGGAGAAGGCCCAAGTCCGCACGCTGCGGCTGAAGTTGCTCAAGATCGGCGGACGGGTTCTGGTGTCGGCCAGGCGGATCGTGCTGCACCTGGCCAGTTCGTTTCCGCTGCAGGATCTGTTTCGCCGACTGGCCGCCCGCCTCTTGGCCCCGGCCAGCGTGACCTGACTTCCTCGCAACCCCGTGCCGCCGCCCCTGATCGGCCATGGGGGAAAGGGGGTGGTTTGCGCCCGGGGGGCCGTTACCCATCCAATCCAAGCCTGAGTGCTCGAATCTGTCGCCTCGCCGCTCTCACTGGCTCTGTCTGGTATCACCGTGAAATATCCGGGTTAGTTCCGATCCGGCTTTTCTCGACCCGAACGGGCCAGATAATGACGCTGCCACTTATGCTGACAATGACTGTCTCCTTTCCCGGGATTCACCTTGCATCAATACCGGTGATCCCGCCTTCACGCCCGCGTCTGGCCAAACCGATATCGACGGCCATGCACGCACCCTTTACGGCCGGGTCGACATCGGCGCCTACGAGTTCCTCCTGCCCGGCGACATCACCTACGACGGCTACGTGAATGTGGGCGACTTGCAGGCGTTGGTGTATTGGTGGGGCGGCATGGCAACAGCCTTGCAGCTCGACCTTAACCGTGACGGCTATGTCAACGTCGGCGATTTGCAGGCGTTGGTTGGTAACTGGGGCCGAATCCTGCGCCAGAGCGTTTTCCAGTTCCCTCTAGCTATTGTGGTGAAGATTGGGTATAAATGCGTGCAGACAAGGAGGTCGACATGCAGGCATACTCGATGGATCTGCGTAAGCGGGTGCTGGAGGACTCTCAGGCCGGTGTCCCTCCCGAAAACTCCGTCGTTCGTTCAAGACAAGGACTTATGCTCGTTGCCAGAATCCGCGCGGTCAACTATTCTGGCCGGCCCCGGTAGGGGAGGCGAGGGTAGGCATGGGCATTCTCTGGACGATTGTCTTGTGTTTTCGTGGCTGCTGTTGGGCAACCCGGGCGACTCTGGTCGCAGAAAACCTGGTGCTTCGTCACCAGCTAGTTGCGCTGAAGCGGTCCGTCAATGCCCACGGCTCCGCCAGAGCGATCGCATCTTCTGGGTTTGGCTGTCGCGCCTCTGGCCCGACTGGCGGTCAGCGCTGCTGATCGTCCAGCCAGATACGGTGGTTCGCTGGCACCAGCAAGGCTTCCGGCTCTACTGGCGATGGAAGTCCAGGAACAAAGCCGGAAGACCGACGATCAGCCGGGAGTCTCGCGATCTGATTCGCCGCATGGCCAACGAGAACCCAACCTGGGCGCCCCCAGGATCCTCTCCGAGCTACGCCTGTTGGGCCACAATCTGGCTGAATCCACAGTCAGCAAGTACATGCCTCGCCTGCCGAAACCGCCGTCACAGACGTGGCGCACCTTCCTGGCCAACCACGCCCCGCAGATCGTAGCCTGCGACTTCTTCACGGTTCCGACGGTCACCTTCCGGGTGCTCTACGTGTTTCTGGTTTTGCGGCATGACCGTCGGCACGTGGCGCATTTCAATGTCACCACCAGCCCGACAGCCCGCTGGGCCGCCCAGCAGATCGTCGAGGCGTTTCCCTTTGATGAAGCGCCGCGATTCTTGCTGCGAGATCGTGACGGCATCTACGGCCAGGACTTCAGCGATCGAGTCGAGCACATGGGTATCGAGAAGGTACTCATCGCCCCGCGGGCTTCTTGGCAGAATCCATACGCCGAACGCATAATCGGGTCGATCCGCCGGGAGTGCCTGGACCACGTTATCGTCCTGAACGAGGACCACCTGCACCGGATCCTTACCGACTACTTCGAGTATTACCACAATGCTCGCGCGCATCTGTCGCTGGAGAAGAACTCGCCAAACCCACGAACCATCGAGTCACCTGTTGGCAAGGTCGTAGCCAAATCGTACTTGGGCGGCCTGCATCACCTCTACAGTCGCGCCGCCTGAGAAATCGCTGCCATTGCTGCACAGGCAGACGGCGGCCGTGCGCGCCGAGGTCGCCATTCCGTCGATTCCACGCCATTGCCGACGGCATATGAGGCGCTGCTTGGCTCTACAAGCCGCCGCGATTGGCGACAACACGGCCCGGATCGGACCGCTTGGACGGCCGAATGGGATTTTCGGGAGGCACAGGCTGCAAGCCGCTGCAGTGAAAACGAGGAAGGATCTGAAAACGCGAAAGGCCCGGAAATGGGCCTTTCTGCAGCGAATTTCAAGGTTTTGCAAGAATCTGCAGAACGGAGAGGGAGGGATTCGAACCCCCGGAACCCCGAAGGGCTCAGCGGATTTCAAATCCGCCGACGGCGCCTTATCTGACAAGGACTTACGTTCCGACTGTAGCGCGCGAGTGAGCGCGCAGGCGGCAAATCCTGGCAAAACTGACCCCGACCTGCAGGCGGTTATCGACTGCTGGGCGGACCTGCCGCCGGCGGTCCGGGCGGGCATCGTGGCAATGGTTAAGAGTTGTGGGTAAACTGAGATTCGGCGCCGCGTTTGATCGACGCGGAGTAAGCCGGGCTGGCTTGGCGTGTCTCGTGTCCTTCACGGTCAGGCCGGCCCGGCTGAAGCCGACCACATGAGGACACGAATATGTCAAATCAAAGATCAGATCGTTGGATGGGCGGGGCCATAGCCGAATTCTTTCGCCAAGCCCAACGGGACGGAATCCTTGTGAACAAGGCGGCGGAGGCATTGGCCCGGCGGAAACTCGCGGAACTGGAGATGGCCAAGGCAAAGGAAGAGGTACAACGCCGTGACGACCTTATTCCAACCGAAGTCGCGGTCCGCGAATACGCAACCACGTCTCGCACGATTCAGCGCCGGATCAAGTCTGGCCAGCTTAAGGACTATCGACCCAAGAACGCGCCAAAGAACGCGCCGTACTTGCTCAGTCGAACCGAACTGGGCGAAAACTTCAGGCCCCGAAAATAGCTGTCAGACTCCATTTGCTAAGGCACGCCCGGACAAATCGCCGACATTTTGAGGACACGCACGGACAAGTGCGGACACGCCAGCATTCCAGCCTGAAAGCGCCCTTATCATGGGGGCATGGTAACAACGCAATACATATCCCTGGAGGTGCTTGCGGCGAGACTCGGGCTGCCGAGGCCGTTTCTTCGCAAGCAGGCAGATAGCGGCAACATTCCTTGCTTGATGGTTAGCGGAAGGCGTCGATTCGATGAGGCCGCCGTCCGCGATGCCCTGCGTGAGCAGGCAGCCAGACGGGGGGCGTCCGATGCCAAATGACCCGTTGTTGGTCCCCGTCGGCGAGGTCGCGAAGCTGACCGGGCTCGGCGAGCGAACCGTGTGGCGGCTGAGTGCATCGGGAGGCATGCCAGCGCCGTTGTCTGTAGGGGGCAGGCGGCTGTGGTCGTATGCCGCCTTGAAGCGGTGGATTGCTGGCGGATGCCAGCCGGTCGAGGGCGCAGACCAATGACGACAACTGAGACGTTCGCCATTCCGCCATGTTGCCCCCGCGATGAGGAAAGCGCCCTTGGGTCTGCGATGCACGGCGCGGACAAATGGGGCGACCCGGTGGGCGACCTTCTGACCGAACTGCCCCCGCTGCGGGACTGGCCGGGCTGGCCGGGATGGTTCTTGCAGCCCGAGTGTAACGCCGTATACGACGCAATCGAGCGGCTGCATCATCACGGCGAGCCGGTGACTCCAGCAACAGTGTCCAACGGGCTTCGGCGGGCGGGCAAACTCGATTCGGTCGGCGGCGAGCAGGAGATTCAACGCATTTTCGATACGGCCGTATCCGCTGCCGAATGTCGCGGGGCCGCGGACCTGTCGTGAGACGGCGGTGCGTAGGTGGCTCTGGCAAGTCGCCAACGGCATGTCGTGGGGTTCTGACGATCCGAGCCGGCCGGCGGGCGAGAGTATCCGCGAGGCGCTGGACCGGCTGTCGGCGATTGCGAGCCTGGCGGAGCCTGAGGCGCAGCGGTCGCGAATCGACATTGTTGGCGTAGACGACATCCTCAACGCGCCCCCCCTGGAGTGGCGAGCTATCGCCGATCATTCCGAAGTCGAGTTTCGTTTTGTTCTACGGGGCCAGTGGCTCCGGCAAATCGTTCGTCCTCCAGGACCTCGCCTGCTCCATCGCCAGCGGCGTGGATTGGCTCGGGCGGTACCCGCTGGATCAGGGTCTTGTCTGCTACATTATGGCCGAGGGGCAGGCCGGACTCAGGCAGCGGACGGCAGCCTGGCTGCAACATCACGAACTCGGGGCCGAGTGGCTTGGGCAATTCATGGTGGTGCGGCAGCCTATCAATTTCCTGGAATCGGGTGATGTCGATGATTTGTGCCGGGCGATCGAGACTGCGACCGGTAACATCACGCCTTCACTGGTGATCGTAGACACCATGCACAGGTGCCTTTGCGGCGGCGACGAGAATTCGGCACAGGATGTCGGGGCTTTTTTGGCCAACGTCGGGCGGTTGCAGGCCCGCTACGGCTGCAGTGTCGCCGTTGTTCACCATAGCGGCCACAACGAGACGCGGGCGCGCGGATCCTCCAGCCTGCGGGCGGCGGTTGACGCGGAGTACCGTATCGAGAAGTCGGGCAGCATGCTGACGCTGTTTTGCACGAAGGCCAAGGACAGCGAAGAGCCGGCGCCGATCTTTTTGAGACTGACCGGCGTGACGTTGCCGGACGGCAAGAGCAGTTGCGTCATTGAGGCCAACGACAACGCCCACTTCATACTCTCAGATTTTGAGCAGCGAATCGCGAGGTTAAGTAGTGATAATCCCGACGGGCTTTGCTTTTCGGAGTACAAAAACGAGTTTGTACCTGCGGTCATGTCGCGAGGTACACTGGCAACTGCACTTCGCAATCTGGTACAGCGGAGTATTCTGCTTAAGAGCGACGACAAGATGCATCCAAAGTATTACCCCGCAACGACTTCAGAAGGCAGCAATACGAGCGGGTCTAATGGTACAACGTAGTCTAATCGCGGTCCAATTGTACCCCGCCGCAGGGAGGTACAGAGGTACACACACCTTTATAAGGTGTGTACTCGCTGTACCCGCGGCCAGTACGGCAGACTGGAGTATTTGATGAGAACACGACATGACCTAATTCGGCAGGCGTACACGCGATTCGAGAGCGGGCTGCGGCCGGCAAGGTGGCAGGTGATCGATGCTGACCTGGCTGAGGCCGGGCTGCCCGGGCTGACTAGCGAGGAGCGCGACGCGGTGGACTGGGCGGCGGCGACGGGCTGCCAGCCGTTTCGGGAGGTGAGTCATGGCTGATGAACACCCGCAGAACAAGGCCAACCATCTCATCGATCACCGATGGCAGCCAGGCGAATCAGGCAACCCGCGGGGCAGGCCCAAGGGGCGGGGTGTGGTGGACTTTCTCCACAAGTACGGCCGCATGAAGGCGGCGCGGGTTCCAGCGGTGCTGGACAAAGCGGTCTCGCTTGGGCTGGACCCGCAACGTGTGACGGTCGCGCAGGTAACGGCGTTGCGGCTGTGGGTCGACGCGGCAACAGCCGGCGGGACAGGGGCCGTGCGAACGCTGCTGGACCGTTTACACGGTATTCCTGTCGCCAGCGACGTGCTTGCGACACTGGACCAAGTTGAAAGCTTGATTGAAAGGGCGGAGCATGGAGATTCGTAGGCGAGTGCAGAGGATCTTGGAGCGGTCGGCGTCGTTGCGGCGGCGGACTTGCCCGGAATGCAGGCCTGAAGCCGGAGTTACCACACTGCTATCGGTCGGAGACGATGGCGTCACCCGGCGATTGCGATTCGGCCCTGATGGCAGCATGCATGCACAAGGGGCAGCATGGCCGGCCGACGAAGATGGGACTGTGTACTGCCCGTCCTGCCGACAACCACACCGTGAAGTCCCTGTCGATGCCGCCGGTGCGGACGGGGAGCGGAGGCTGACGCTCGGCAGCGGCCCGGGCGCGGTGAGCGTCAACATCGACGTGGGGCGGTTCCTCCACGGCGATGAATAAATCCTGGGGCATCCGCCGCGCTGGCCGGGCGTGCCGGTTGGCCGGCGGGCGCAAACTTGAGATTGGAGTTTGATTATGGCGTTGCTTGAGAAACTGCGGGCTGGGCTGGCGGATGCGGCGAGCAAGTACAGGCGGCTGTTGACGGCTGACGGCGAGCCGACCGACAAGAGCATCGAAGATCTACGGGCCACGATGCTCGCCCTGGGTAAGAGTGCTGAAGATGTCGAGGCGGATTTGAAGATCGTTCGGCAGGCTCGGCGACTTCCAGGCCACGGCGGCGGCGCTGCCCGAGCGACGGGCGGCATTCGATCGCGCCAACGCCGCGGCTTACGCGCATGTCGAGAGTTTGCAGCAGCAGTTGCGTGAACTGCAAAATAAACTGCTGCACAATGACCCAGAAGGCGTGCCGCTGCGTGTGGCTGTTGATTCGGCAAGAGCCGACTTGGCGGCAGCAGAAGACGCGGCGGCTGCGCTGCAAAGACTTCACCTCGCACACCCCGGCCTATTCCCCGCGACTGAACCGCAGCCG
Source organism: uncultured Planctomycetota bacterium (assembly GCA_963787325.1). Lineage (GTDB taxonomy): Bacteria > Planctomycetota > Phycisphaerae > UBA1845 > JANYLN01 > CAWBCK01. Next base: position 155,418 of record CAWBCK010000005.1, on the reverse strand, counting down.
GCAGCGGAGCCTGTCCGGTCCCGTATCGGCCAAGGGCAGGTGAAACGTGGTTGACATTCGCGACGACAGCGGCGAGTTGCTCGACTTGTTCGACGGCGATCTGCCCAAAGCCTTGCCCGACCCGAACGCGGACCTTTGGGCCGACTGGAAACCGCCAGCGACCCCGACAGCGCCGGCTGACGGCTGGCCAGACGAAGCATAGGGCTGCCCGCGCCACGATCCGGCGACGCTGAGGGGTCCGGCTGGACCTGGCTGGCGAATGCGACAGCGGGGCCGAAAACGCGTTTCTGGCGGTAGCGCGCTTATCCGCGCGCTACCGCTGAAACGTAAAGCCTTGTGAAATAAGGGGGCGGCAGGGGATTGCCAATCCGCTGCGGCCAGATTGCGGAGCCTATCATGCGACGAAAACTGCGGGTCATTTTGATTGTGCTGGTGGTGGTTGCGATGGCGGCTGGTTGCTGCTGACGGCCCTGGCTGGTATAGACTGACGCCCGGGTGGGCACTGAAAGGACACGTGCAAATGAGCAAGGGCATAGCTGAAGAACTACGGCGGGCGATACGAAAGGCGGAGCGGACTGGCACGACGCGGTATCAGATTGCAAAGGCATCCGGCTTGCAGGAATCTCAAGTGGCCCGGATTGCTTCAGGCGAGACTACCCCAACCTTAAACACGGCGGAACGATTGGCCAAAGGGCTTGGGCTTCGCTTTGCCCTTGTGCCGATACTTGCGAAGTAGCCAGCAAATGCAGTATACTTGCTGAAGTGATGAGGCTGACGATCACAGCCGAAGGAAAGGACACGGATCATGGCATCTATCTTCAAGCGGCAAAAGGACGGGCCTTGGTATGTTGCCTACTACACCGGACCCCGCAAGCGCAAAGTAGTCTGCGGTTCGATGGACCGCAAGGCGACTGAGGCCCTGGCCCGCAAGCTGGAAACTGAAGCGTTCAACCGGCAGCGCGGCATCGTGGACGAACGGCAGGACCGGGCGGCGAAACAGCAGGCCCGACCGCTGAGTCAACACGTTGACGACTTCGAGCGACACCCTGAGGACAAGGGCAACACGCAAGGCTATTCCGCCATGACTTCGGGGCGGGTGAGGGTGCTGCTGGCGGGCATTGAGGCGACGGCGTGGCGGCATATCACGCTGGACCGGGTGCAAGGCTGGCTGGCCGACAGGCAGCGAAAGGACGGCGGCAAGGGGGGGCGGACCTTCGGCGCCTCGACTCGCAACCACTACGTGCGGGCAATCAAGAACTTCACGAAGTGGCTGGTCAAGGACAATCGGGCGCAGTATGACCCGCTGGTTGCCTTGGGCACGGTCAACGGCAACACCGACGTGCGCGTGAGCCGTCGCGTTCTGTCTGTCGAGGATCTGCAGGCCCTGCTTACGACCACGGCCGGGGGGCCGGATCTGTTCGGGCTGACCGGACCTGAGCGGGTGCTTGTCTACCGTCTGGCCCTGTCAACGGGGCTGCGGGCGGGCGAGATAGCCAGTCTTACCGTTGGGGACTTCAACCTTACCGAAGGGCTGGTCGAGGTCCAGGCGGCCTACGCCAAGAATCGCCGTCGGGATGAGCTGCCGTTGCGTGCGGACCTGCTGGCGGACCTTGGCGAGTATCTCAAGGGTCGGGGCTCGACAGAACGGGCCATTGCACGCATGCCAAACAGCGACAGGACCGCTGAAATGCTCAAGGCCGACCTCACGGCGGCCGGGCTGGACTTCGAGGCGCCAGAGGGCCGCTATGACTTTCATGCCCTGCGGCATCAGTTTTGCTCGGACCTTGTAGCCAGCGGCGCCAACGTCAAGGTGGCTCAGGCCCTGGCTCGGCATTCAACACCGACCCTGACCATCGGGCGATACAGCCACGTCCGGGTACACGACAGGCAGGCGGCGGTCGAGGCCCTGCCGGATCTGAGCAAGCCGGCCACCGAGTCTGAGGAACAGCGGGCGACGGGGACAGCTGACGCTGTAGCGCGCGGCAGCGCGCGAGATAGCGCGCAGGGGGCCGGACAAGGCAATGCCTGACAACACATGGCACATTCCGACAGACGGAGTTGCCGACGATTTCAGGAAAGTGAAAGCCCAACAGAATGCAGAGAAACAGCCGATTCGGCATGATTTGGCAATGTCTGGCAAGGCGGGACAAACCGGAGAGGGAGGGATTCGAACCCCCGAGACCCCGAAGGGCCTAGCGGATTTCAAATCCGCCGCTTTCAGCCGCTCAGCCACCTCTCCCGATGATGCCAGCCTGCCGTAAGGCGACGACGCACTGACGGGCATCGCAGGCAACCACGAAGGAACAAACTCTGCTTCGGTCTCGGCCACGGTCGTTGCCGACCGCAACCAGCCCTCGGCCATCCATGGATCGTAAGCGTGGTAGCCTGACGATACCCGGCACCGCATATCAATCCGTCGCCGGATGGGCACTCGTTGCACGGCCTCACTCCTGCCGCTGCAAGTACCTTTGCACACCAGAATAGGCGCCAGCCGGCGCAACATCAAGAGCTACCCGGTGGTCGCCCGACGCCGGTCGGTTCTCGGACGTTGTCCCTAGCCGACGACGATATTCACCAGCCGACCCGGCACCGCGATCACCTTGCGGACGGTCTTGCCGCCGATCAGCGCCTTGACCTTCTCATCGGCCATGGCGGCAGCCTCCAGCCCCTTGGCATCGACATCGCTCGGAACCGTCAACCGAGCCCGAACCTTGCCATTGATCTGCACGGCCACCTCGACCGCCTCTTCCTTCGCCAGCGCCGCCTCATACGCCGGCCACGGCTCATACGCCATCGAGCCCTTCCAACGCGGCCCGTGCAGCCGGTGCCACAGCTCCTCGGCAATGTGCGGCGCGAACGGCACCAGCAGCAGCAGGAACTGCTCCAGCACCTTCCTGGGTCGGACCTCTCGCTTCGTCATCTCATTGACGAACACGATCATCGCCGCGATTGCCGTGTTGAACCGGAAACCCTCGATGTCGTCCGCCACCGCCTTGATCGTCTGGTGCAGTACGCGCAGCGCCTCGGCGTCCGGCTCGACATCCTGCACCCCGGCCGCCAGCGCCAGAATCCTGATCGACGATCAGCCGCCACGTACGGTGCAGGAACCGATGCACGCCCATCACATCGCGCGTGTTCCACGGCTTGCTCGACTCCAGCGGCCCCATGTACATCTCATACAGTCGCAGCGTGTCCGCCCCGTACTGGTTGACCACGTCGTCCGGGTTGATGACGTTCTTCAAACTCTTGGACATCTTCTCGATCGACTCAACCAGCTTCTCCCCGGTCTTTTTGTGGTACGCCCCGTCCTCGCGGAAGTCGATCTTGTCATACCCGACATAGATGCCCCGGCTGTCCTTATAGGCAAAGCCGCGAATCATCCCCTGGTTGAACATCTTGGCGAATGGTTCAGGCGTAGAGATATACCCCAGGTCGAACAGCACCTTGTGCCAGAACCGCGCATACAGCAGGTGAAGCACCGCGTGTTCCGCGCCGCCGATGTACAGGTCGACCCCGCCCATCTTCTGCTCGGGTGTCTTCTTCCAACTCGCCAGTCCGCTCGGCGCCATCCAGTACTTCTGTGCCTCGTCGCCGACGAACGCGTCGTCGTTCTTCGGATCGAGGTACCGCAGATAATACCAGCACGAGCCCGCCCACTGCGGCATCGCATTGACCTCGCGGGATGCCGGCCCGCCGCACTGCGGGCACTTCGTATGCACCCACTCGGTGATCCGCGCCAGCGGCGGCTGCGGCGGCGAATCCGGGTCGTTTGAGGCCTTCGGCTTGAAGTCCTCCATATGCGGCAGCAGAAGCGGCAGCTCGTCTTCCGGCAGCGGCACCGTCCCGCATTTGTCGCAATGGACGATCGGGAACGGCTCGCCCCAGTACCACTGCCTGCTGAACAGCCAGTCCCGCAGCTTGTAGTTCACTGCAAACTTGCCCAGCCCGGCCTTGGCCAGATCCGTCGTTACATTTTGCTTGAACGTTGCCGTGGGCTGCCCCGTGTACGGACCGCTGGCAGCCGCCTTGCCGTCGCCGGTAAAGCACCGCTTGCCAGCCAGCACCTCCGCCACCATTTCCTCGGCTGCGGCAGAGTCCTCAGGGTACTCCGCCTTGACAGCCTGGGGGGTCGGCTCGACCACCGCCATAATCGGCAGCCCGAACGTCTGGGCAAACTCGAAATCGCGCGTATCGTGCGCCGGCACCGCCATGATCGCCCCGGTGCCATAGCTCATCAGCACGTAATCGGCGACCCAGATCGGCACCTCTTTGCCCGTCACCGGATTGATCGCATACGCACCGGTGAATACGCCCGTCTTGGTTTTGGTCTCGGCGATGCGTTCCAGTTCGCTGCGCTTGCCCGCCTGCGTGACGTACTCGCTGACAGCTGACTGCCGATCCGGCGTCGTGATCTGCGATACCAGCGGATGCTCCGGGGCCAGCACCATGTAAGTCGCCCCGAACAGCGTGTCCGGCCGAGTAGTATAAATTCGTATAACATAGGGCACCGGCGTTACGGGATAACCCGTCTTCGCCCGCCCTGCCTTGAAGCCCTCGAACGCCTCCGGCTGTTCGGCAATCTTCCGGGCCGCCTCGGGTGCCAGCAGGAAGTCGACCTCCGCCCCTTCGCTCTTGCCCACCCAGTTGCGCTGCATGATCTTGATCGACTCGGGCCAGTCGACCATCGCCAGGTCGTCCACCAGCCGGTCGCCGTACTTCGTGATCCGCAGCATCCACTGGCGCATCGGCCGGCGATACACCGGGTGATTGCCCCGTTCGCTCCGACCTTCGTTGGTGACCTCCTCATTGGCCAGCACCGTCCCCAGCGCCGGGCACCAGTTGACCGGCACCTCCGCCATCGCCGCCAGCCGGCAGTTGTCCAGCACCTGCCGCCTCTGCTTTTCGTCGAGATCCGCCCAACGGCGCAGGCCAGCCGTGTCCGCCCCTGCCTTGAGCGCAACGGCGTTGTACGCCGTATCCACCAGGCGCTTGCCAGCCTCCAGGTCTGTTACAAGTTCCTGTATTGGCCGGGCCCGGCCCGTCACCGTCCTGCCGACCGGATCCGTCCACGTCATCTCCGGGTCATACCACGAGTGATACATCTGCAGGAAGATCCACTGCGTCCAGCGATAGTAGTCGGGATCCGTCGTCGCCAGCCGGCGCGACCAGTCGTACGACAGGCCGAGCATCTTGATCTGCCGCTCGATGTTGGCGATGTTGCGTTCCGTCGTGATTCGCGGGTGAATGCCGTGTTCGACCGCGTACTGCTGGGCCGGCAGTCCGAACGAGTCATACCCCATCGGATGCAGCACATTGAACCCGCGCATCCGCGCGTAGCGACTGACGATATCCGTCGCGGTATATCCTTCGGGATGGCCGACGTGCAGCCCTGCGCCGCTGGGGTACGGGAACATATCCAGCACGTAGAGTTTCGGCTTCTTCGGGTCAAACCCTGCCTCGCCGGGGTTCGGCGCGCGGAACGTCTCGTGCTTTTCCCAGTATTCCTGCCACTTCTTCTCGATCGCCAGGAAGTCGTACGTCGACGCTTGTGCAGTCGTACTCATCTCGAAACATCCTCAACCAACGTAATGGAATGCAGCCGGGCCGCATACGTGTGTGAAACGTCTGGCAGGCAGCCAGATGGGCCATAATACGTTTGGGTCACAGGAGCGTCAACGCAAAAACGACAGCGCCTGGCTATTGCCAGGCGCCGGTGTATTTCCTCTTGCCACGGTCTGATCGCCCCGTGGTACTCGGCCCTCAATCCTCAGCACTCAGTCCTGTCGTTCAGTCTTCCGGCTCAGGCGCAGCCCACTCATCGGGCTTTTCCGCCTGGTTCCTCTTGATGTCGCGTTCGTTCTTCGGCTCGACGTCTTCGCGGACGTCACGCCGCACCTCCATGTCGACCTCGCCCTCCTCGTGCCGGCTGCTGATGTACTCTTTCATGAACTGCCGCGTCTTGTCACTGCCGACGTCCAGCCCCAGTTCGCCGGCCTTTTGCAGCACCGCCTCCGGCGAGACGCCCGTCTCCACGGCATAGTGCATCATCGTAAATGCCGCCGCCCGCCTGCCGTCGCTGCAGTGTACGTATGCCGGCCCCATCAGCTCCTTCAGGTCGTGGCGGAACATGTCCACCTCTTCGGCGTGCATGTCCTCTTCCCAGACCGGGATGTGCGAGTAGCGAAGCCCATTGCCCCGCACGATCTCCCCTTCCTCGTCGGGTCGCAGTTCCATGCTCTCCTCGTCATTGTTCCGCAGGTTGATCACCGTCAGAAACCCCTCTTCCGCCAGATGGTCGATGTCCTCCACGCTTGGCTGCCAGCCGACCCCCAGCGATTCGGTCACCCTGACGATTTCCTTGTCTTTTACCTTCATGACATGCCCTCTTTGGTTGACTTGAAATGCCTCGCTGCCAGCCGCGAAAGCACCGGCAGCAGGATCTGTTCTGATGACACCGCAAATCCGATTACTCCTATTGGACGCTAGACTTGCGGGCAGAGGGGGTCAAGACAAAAGCAAGGGCCGCGCCCTAGCGGAGCGCGGCCCTTTATTACCGGTCTCTTTCTTTGTTAGTCGGACTAGTAGACCCGGCCGAACCGGCTGGGCTCGACCTCGAAGATGCTCTGGGTCCGCAGGATCGTCGACTCTTCCGGGAACAGGTGGAAGGCATGGACATGGAACTCGTTGTCCCGCGCCTCGGTGCTCAGATCAGCTGAACGGCACGAGGCTGTTCGTCGCCCGATCCGGGTAACTCATGTGCAGGCCGCGCCGCTTGGCGTCGCCCAGCAGATCCTCGTGACACGCCTTGAAGACGTTCTCGGTCATCTGCTCGACCTGACTGGAGAAGATGTATTGGAGCCCGTCGTCAAAGGCCCGCTGCTCGTCCCGCTCGCCACGGAACTTGAAACTCGCCACCAGGCCGCGCTGCGGCAGCGAATCCCCTGGCGCCGCAGCCACTTCCGTGACCGTCATGTTCTTGTAGCGCAGCGTCACGACATGCGCCAGCCCGACGATCCACACATCCGCCTGGTAGCGACGCTGCCGCAAAGTCTGCGCCTGGTCTATATGGAATAATTCAGGGTGCAGTGCGCAGAATACAAATAATAACGCAGCTGCCCAACACTTTGGCGTGCATGCTCGAGGTCCACGCTTCGGCTCCTTACGGTTCCACTCTGCCTATCCGCGAAGGCGACAAAATATACAGATCGGCGATTATAGCCCTGGGACTATCCCCCATCAACGAAAAATCTCACTTGCTTGCAGGCCATGATTCTACAGACACCGTACCGCAGACTGAAGCTTTTTTTTCAAAAAAGCCCCGCTTGCCGCCGCCGCTGCGTCCTCACCCCGTTGCTGGCGATGAGATTCTGTCCGTCGTCGCGTCCACTTTGTGTTTTGTACGTATCCGACGTGCAATCAGTTGCGGAAAAATGAAGTCGATCTCTCACAGGCGCCGCTGTTCGGCCGCATCCGCAGCCTTCGCGCCTTGCTCGCGCCCCCTGTCTGCCCACCCGCCGAGCACCGCCGGTAAATAACCTTGACAAAGGTATTGCTATCTGTACCTGGCTGCCCGGCCCGCCGGCGACGGACCCCCGACAACCGACAAAAGACAAGCCGTTCTTGGCTACGACGTAAACGCCAGCCTGTAATGAAACTCCCGCGCAAAGAGCCCCAGGATGCGCCCCAGCACATACTGCCCGAAGAACCCCGCCGCCAGGATCACCCCCCAGAAGAATACCCCCGTCGCCATCTGACCCGCTCCCTGGTCCAGACCTGAGCTTGTATACCTTCACGATCGCGTCCCCGGTGTACTCGATCATCGTCACCGTCGCCACGCCGATCAGACCGGCGTATACCAGCATGATACAGTACAGGAAAAAGTAGTGCGCGACGACCGCCGCGATCGACCGGACGATCCGGAACGGGTTGAGTCCCTGAAGTCCTGCTCCCGTTGCCAGCCCGATAATCGTCATCGGCATGAAGAACGTCAGGATCGCCAGGTACGCGTACATCCCCGAGCCCTGCACCAGCCCCTTGATCTCGCTCAAGGTCGTCGGCGTCTTGTCCAGCCCGCCGCTGACCCACACCCCCAGCAGAATCAGCGCCGCGTAGAACACCACGAAGCCGATATACCCGATCAGACTCGCCATCACGGTCGTCAGATTCCACACCAGCTCCGGCGGCTTCTCCGCCCCGCTGACCGTGCTGCGAATACTGTCAATCAACGCATAGAACCCGACGCCGGCGCAGTAGGCCAGCTCCACCATCAGCACGCCGAACAGCGCCAGTCCCGGCCAGCTGCCCACGTCGAACTTGTCGCCGTTGACCGGCTCCTGCTTCATCACGTAGATCAACCCCATCATCACCAGCGTGGGGACGATGATCACACCGATCGCTACCAGCGTGCCCATCAGCACCGACTGGATCGACCCCAGCGGGTACGTAAACGCCTGCACCAGCCCGTCATAGAACCCGACCGTAAGGTCGCGATCCTTGCCGTGGCCGCCTACCAGCGACGCCCCGCCCAGGTCCATCTCCTCCGTCTGGCTGGCAGCCGGGATCGTCTTGCCGCAGTTCGAGCAGAACACGTCCATGTACAAATCATCGCTACGGGTCTGCCGACCGCAGTGCGGACATACGCGGTACAGCTTGCCGTCCGGTCCCTTGATAATCTGCGTCTTGCTCGGGCCGCTGCTCTTCGGCTTGGCCTTGAACCACGATCGCTTCTGCCTCGGCGGTGGACCGTCCATCTGCATCGGTTCAGCCGGCGTGTCCTCGGGCACCATGTCCGCCAGCGCCTGCAGATCCGGCGTGTCCGGATCAGACAGCGCCGGAGGCTGTTGAGTCCTTGGGTGTGGCTGACCGGCCGGGGCCGGCGCTCGGCCGGCCGCGGCGCCGGCTTCTTCGGCGCACCCGGCACGACGAACGGCTGTTTGCAGTGAGGGCACTTCGCCGTCCGTCCAGCCCATTCGTCCGGAACCTTGATATGCTGCTGGCAATTCGGACATGCTACCTTCATAATACTCCGATCCTGCCTTCTCAGGCCCCGTTCCTGTCTCGTCGCCCCCGACCCAACATCGGCGAACGGACGCGTCAGCCACATCCGGAAACAGGAAAACCTGACCACAACAACAGGCAGTCCTCCGTGTCTCCGTGCCTCCGTGGTTCATTCACCGCAGGTGCTCAGGCAATGGGCGAAATCCGATATAGAAAGGAATGTACCACGTTCGCTGGCAGGGGCAAGCCCTTTTGGGGCCTATAGATACTGGAATTCGCGCTCCGCGAGCATCCCACGCAGCCTTTCCAGCCCACGCAGCTCGATTTGCCGTACCCGTTCCTTGCTGACGCCCAGCCGGTCGGCGATCTGCGTCAGCGACCGCGGTGCCGTATCGTCCAGCAGCCCGTAGTGCCACTGGATGATCTTGCGCTCGCGGTGTGGAAGGCTGTCCAGCAGGCGACGCACCATGCCGCCCACCAGCTGCCGGTCGAGGGTCTTGTCGAGCTCTTCGGTCACGCTGGCGGACTTGAGCAGCTCTTCCTTGCCGGTCTGATGCCGCTGCCTGTTCGTCTGCCACAGCGGAACCAGCCGGGCGAAGTGCTTCATGATCGCCCAGGACGCATACGTGCTGAACTTGAAGCCCCGGGCGTAATCGAATTTCTCGATTGCCCGCATCAGGATCATGTTGCCTTCGCTGACCATCTCTTCCAGGCCGGCCCCGAACCGCAGGTGTCGCCTGGCTACCGACGTCACGAGCTTCATGTTCGTCTCGACCAGCCGGGCCTGCAGCGCTTTGACCTGCCGGTGCCACCGCTCGGCCTCGTCCAGCAGCGGCCGGTTGACCTTGTGACGCAGCTGCTGCTGAAGACTGGACAGCCGGAACTTGCCGTAGTTGTATCGTCGGAAAGTCTTCTGTTCCTGGTCCGGCGTCATCGGCTCAGCCGCCCCGGCATTGACCGACACGTACTCCGGCGTCTCCTGCCGTCTCAGCAGGATCGGCTCTTCCGCCTGGCCGTCCTCGTCGAAAGCGTTGGTTTCCGACAGGATTCTGGCTTCCGCGTCGGGCAAATCGAATTCCGGACTGTAAACGTACGTGACCTTGCGTTCGAGGAGCTGGCGGCGCCGCTGACACAGGATGATCTTGCGGATCGTCCGGACCGTCCGCTCGAACCGCTCTGCCAGGGCCTCGACGGTGTCGCCGCTTTGCCAGCACTTATAGATGACCGCGTGATCGTCCGTCTGAACGCGGTCCGCCACGGCCGTGGCGGACGCGACCGCCTGTACCAGCCTGCGGCTCGTGCCGCTGCAGGGTGTAGCGGATCGTCTCGACGCTCCGGCCCATTTCGGTTGCGATGGTATTGCAGATCTGGTGAATCGTCGGGCTGCCGGCTGCCTGGGAGTCGCTGCGCCCGGGTCAGCACCTGTTCCCGCTCCGTTTCGCTCAGCTGCGAGAACCGGCGGCAGCGGAGGACGGCCTTGCGGTGGGTGGCGATAAATCGGCGCAGCGCCGGTTCCGGGATCGCCAAACGCGTCTGGCCGTCGGCCCGCACGGTCCACCAGGCGACCAACCCGGCACCGCGCCAACGACTGATCGACTTCGGCGACACCCCCAGCCGCTCGGCCAGTTCCTGGATTGGCCAGATCGGCCACGGCGTGGCTGAATACGGGATCGGGTTGGCCTTGCTCAGTTCCTGACACAGCTGCACGACATCGTGTGCCAGCGCCGCGCCGCGCAGGTTCGCAGGGTCCGGCTCCTGCAACGCCGGCCGGTATCCCGTGATCCGCCAGCAGACCCACGAATAAGGATAGTATTGGTCGGATTCGATCAAGGTAAGCAGGTGGTCGGCCGCCAACAGTTGCTGCAGGCGTAGTCTTGCTGGTGATAAACGCAGCTGGTGGGCAAGTTCCGCTATTCGCGGCAGTCTGTAGGCGCTCATGGCAGGCCCTCGGCTACTGCTACTCCACCTGAACGAAGCAGTACACCGCACGACGTCACGGCAGGCACTTCAATTCGAGGCTCACTACACCGCTAAATTATCTCGGCACAACTACTTATTGTCAATGACGAAATATGACCCCGGATGGCGTTCTGTCTGCAAATGACCGTCCGGTAGACAGTTATAGAAAACTTCCTCCGGATTGGTGATGACGTCCAAGGAAAGAATTCCGCTGGGCCTGTTTATCGGAGGGTCACCGGTCATGGCAGGACCGTTCTGTGCGCGGTGCTGCGGTTGTGTCGATCCTGCTCCTGCCGTGAGCGGATTGGGGCCGGCTAACCTGTTCTGCTTGCACATTATTGGACTCGGGCCTGCCGATACACAATGCATGCCGGTGGCGGTATGGTGTGCGGCGGTAAGTGCGATTGGTATGGGGTTCGTGTGAATGTCGGGTGCGAATCGAGCATCATTGTTGCGGCCGGCAGGGCGTCTTTGTCTGTGGCTTTTGGCGCGGCGCTGGCGTGCGCCGCCGGCTGCGCCGAAATGCGTCCGGTCGGTACGCTGGAAGTGAAGGGGCATGTCAATTCGCTGGCAACCAGCGGCAGTGCCCTTATTGGCGATTTTCTTGGTAATAAAACGTATATCTGGGATTGGGGCAACCTGCTTGCAGCCATCCCAGGTCTTCGACCGCGGGCAGGCTTTGACGGTCGGGTTGCTGGGGCGGCGATACGTGTTCGGCGAGGAGCCGGCGGGGGGCGGCGTCCCCAGCCGCGTGTGATCAGTCAGGATCGGCGAACGCACCGCACCGTCCGGCAATGGACGTTCGATGCCAACTGGTACTGCTCGCGATTTGTCAGCAATTTCAGTGGTCGGTACATGGGCGTGCTGCTCGAGGAGAACAGCCCGACGGGCGGCGATACCTGTATCGGCTTGGTGACCCCTTCCGCGACGACCATCGCCTGGGTGCCGGTAAAGGGTCGCACGGTGAACCTGGCCGAGGATCCGATGGCGGTTAGCAGCGACGGCCGATATGTTGCCATACTCGGTCTGGGGGACATGCAGGCTGTGGTGGTGGCTGACCCACCTGGCCGATCTATTGCCTGGCGACGGGCTGTGCGCGCTGCCGGTCCGTGGCGTTCAGTGCGGACAGCCAGGTGTTGTACGTGGCTGGTCACTACGGCATTTTTGCGTTGACGGCTGGGGACGGTCGGCCTGTGGCCGGCTGGTCGTGCGAGCCGAGCGCCAGCCTTCGTTCGGCGGTTGCTCGGATCGCCGTCAGTCCGGACGGTCGGTTCGTTGCGGCCGGTACCGACGCTCCCGACGGTAGTGCGTATCTGTTTGATGCGCGGAGCGGTCGGGTCGTTGCCGCACTGGCCTGTTGCCGAGAAGGAGAGCCTTATTGAGGGGCTTGCGTTCTCCCCGAGCGGCAAGTACCTGGCAACGGCGGACCGGTACACGCAGACCATTCAGATCTGGGAGATGCCGAGACCGGCGCCGGCCCGTCGCTCGCGGACGTCAGGCGGCCGGTAGACGGCAGCGCAAGCACATCGCGGCCCCTCCGTTACGGCCCTCATCCCCGCCACGTTGACCCGGCCTCGTTATGGTTCCTAATATCCTTGTAGTCGGGCTGCCAAGGCTTTACGCCCGACTATGGAGGTTATTATGGCAGAGTTGAAACCCGGCCAAGCGGCCCCGACGTTTGAATTGTCCGACCAGAATGATCAGCCGGTTCGCCTGGCGGACTATCGCGGCCAGAAGGTTCTTCTGTATTTCTATCCTCGTGCCAATACGCCCGGCTGTACGAAGCAAGCGTGCAGCGTGCGCGATGCCAAGGCGGAGCTCAAGACGATCGGCGTGGCGGTTCTGGGCATCAGTCCGGACAAGCCGGCCGAGCAACAGGCGTTTGACAAGAAGTATGATCTGGGCTTCCCGCTGCTGAGCGACCCGACGCATTCGGTGGCGTATGCGTACAGTACGTGGGGGCCTAAGGGTCCAAAGGAGAAACAGGCATTCGGTATCATCCGATCGTCGTTCCTGATCGACGAAGAGGGCAAGATCATACAGGCGTGGTATAAGGTTTCGCCGGAAGAGACCGTTGCGAAGGCGCAGGAGGCGCTGGGCGTGTCGAGATAGAAGTACTGGCTTGAGATGGCGATAAAACCGGTTGGTTCCGTCGTCCCTGGCGGGACTCTGTAACGAGGAGAGACAACAACAAAGGGGCGACTGGAGCCCCAGCACTGAAGTGCTGGGCCACTATCAAACGTCCCTGACGGAACGAAGAGATGCCCGCTCGCTCAGCATCCCTGGCGGAACGAACAGATAACCGCTGGTCCGTCGCTCTTGGCGGTGCGAGGGGATGACCGAGCCTCGTGGGACGAGTAGGGGCTTGGCACAGCGTCCCTGACGGGACGAACAGACGGGGTTGAGGGTCTTGACGTCCTTTGATGGAACGATTGCTGCGTGAACATCTTGCCGCTGACCCCATCGACCAGTTCCGGCACTGGTTCGACGAGATGAAGGCACGGCGTGACGCGGGGTATCCAGAGCCGGTCTGCCTGTCTACCGTTGATGCTGACGGCTGGCCCGACAGCCGGATGGTGCTGCTCAAGCACGTCGATAGTCAAGGCTTTATCTTTTACACTAATATGCACTCGCCGAAGGCACGGGCGCTGATCGGTCTGCCGCGGGCGGCGATGTGTTTTTACTGGGCGGCGATGAGGCGGCAGGTTCGGGTTCGGGGTACGACGCAGAGGGTCACCGAGCAAGAGGCTGACGAGTACTGGCGGATGCGGCCTCGCGAGAGTCAGATTGCCGCATGGGTCAGCCAGCAGAGCGAGCCGGTTTCGAGTCCGGAATTCTTCGAGCGGCGCACAGCTGAAGTGAGAGTCGCCTTTGGGGGCCGCACCGTGCCTCGGCCAACGGACTGGAGCGGCTTTCGTGTCATGCCGCTTCGCATGGAGTTCTGGCAGGAGCGGCAGCATCGGCTACACGACCGTTTCGTCTATGTGCGGAACGAGCAGGGCGGCTGGGACATTACGCAACTGTACCCGTGACAGCGCAACCCTTTGTCGCCTATAATGCTGGAGTAAATCCGTTTCGCCTGGCCACGGGAGACAACGAATGAGTGATGCGGCCTTGTCAGTCCTCTTGTCGAGGATACAGTTCGGCCTGACGATTGGGTTCCACTATATCTTTCCGCCGCTGAACATCGGTCTCGGCGCGCTGATGGTCGCGATGGAAGCGTTCTATCTGCGCACGGGCAAGCAGGTCTACAAGCAGCTGGCCCGCTTCTGGGCACTGAACTTCGGGCTGATGTTCGCCATCGGTGTCGCCAGCGGGCTGGTGATGGAGTTTCAGTTCGGCACGAACTGGTCGAACTACTCGCGCTTCGTCGGGGACGTCTTCGGCAGCGCGCTGGCTGCGGAGGGGATCTTTGCGTTCTTCCTGGAGTCGGGCTTTCTGGGGCTGGTGCTGTTCGGCTGGGATCGCGTTCGCCCGAAGGTGCATTTCATGGCGACGGTGCTGGTGGCGCTGGGCGCGCACTTCAGTGCCGTGTGGATCGTCGTCGCCAATTCGTGGCAGCAGACGCCGGCTGGCTCCACCTGGAACACCGAGCATACCAAGCAGATCGTGACGAGTTTCTGGCACGTCGTCTTCAATCCGTCGTTCGTCCAACGCATCAGCCACGTCTTCAGCGGTGCGTGGCTGGGCGGTTCGTGCTTTGTGTTGAGCGTGTGTGCGTATTACCTGCTGCGCGGCCGGCACACGGAATTCGCCAAGGAAGGCATGAAGATCGCCCTGGTCGTCGCCGGTGGTGCGTCGCTGTTGCAGCTGGGCACCGGGCATGCCAGCGGGGTGGAAGTCGCCAAGTATCAGCCTGTCAAACTCGCGGCGTTCGAGGCTGTTTTCGCCAAGAATCGAGCCGGCGGGTATGAGTCTGTTCGGCTGGCCGAACCTTAAGACGCATCGCGTCGACTACGGCGTGCGAGATCCCAGGCGGGCTCAGCATGCTGGTCCACGGGTCGTTCAACAAACCTGTGCCGGGGCTGCTGAACTGGCCGGAAAAGGACTGGCCGGCAGTGCACGCCGTCTTTCAGACGTATCACGCCATGGTGGGCTATCGGCATGGGGCTGATCCTGATGGCGTGGCTGGGCGTGTTCTTCTGGTGGCGAGGGACGCTTTTCAGGAAGCGATGGCTGCTGTGGATTTTCGTCTTCGGAGTGTTGGGGCCCGTGCTGGCGAATGAACTCGGCTGGTTCAGCGCTGAACTCGGGAGGCAGCCCTGGGTGGTTCAGGGGCTGCTGCGTACGGCTGATGCCGGTTCGCCGACGGTCCCAGCGCATTACGTCGTGATCTCGCTGGCTGGGTTCGTGCTGATTTACCTGCTGCTGCTGGCCCTGTTTATCTATCTGTTGAACGAGAAGATCCAGCATGGTCCGGCCGAGGTGCCGGCTGAGCAGGAGCATTATGTACCGGGCGAGGTGAAGGAGGAGCACCGGGCATGAATATGTTTGCCGAGGCAGCCGCCTCACCCGTTCTCAATAACATATGGTTCGTTCTGATCACCGTTCTGCTGGCTGGTTACGTGGTGCTCGACGGGTTTGATCTGGGCGTCGGGTTCGTTGCACCTGTTCGCCCGGGGCGACGAGAATCGTCGCATCATGCTCAACAGCATCGGTCCCGTCTGGGACGGCAACGAGGTGTGGCTGGTGACCGCCGGCGGTGCGCTGTTCGCGGCCTTTCCGGAGTTGTACGCGACGGCGTTTTCCGGGTTTTACCTGGCGTTCATGCTGCTGCTGTTCGCGTTGATCTTCCGGGCCGTGGCCATCGAGTTTCGCAGCAAGCGAGCGTCGTCGGCATGGCGATCCTCGTGGGATTTTCTTTTCTTCCTGAGCAGCCTGCTCGGTGCCCTGCTGGTTGGTGTCGCCCTGGGGGACATTGCCCAGGGACTGCCGCTGGAGCTTATGAACGGAAAACTGGAATATGCCGGCTCGTTCTGGGGGTTGCTGCATCCGTATCCGGTGCTGGTGGGGATTACCGGGCTGGCGCTGTTCATGATGCACGGGGCGCTGTATGTCGTGCTGAAGACCGAAGGGGATCTGCAGGAAAAGGCCCGCGGCTGGGCCCAGAATGCGACGATCTTCTTCACGATCACGTATGTGATGACCACGATGGCGACGCTGCTGTATGTCGAGCGGATGACGGCTGTGTTCAAAGACCACCCGGTGCTGTTCATCCTGCCGCTGCTGAACCTGCTGGCTATCGCCAACATCCCGCGGTGCCTGTATTACCGCAAGGACGTCCAGGGATTCGCCTCGAGCATGGCTGCGATCGTACTGCTGATGGCACTGTTTGCAGTGGGCATGTATCCCTACCTGATGTACTCGCACCCGAACCCACAGAACAGCTTAACAATCTATAATGCTGCGAGCACCAGCACGACGCTGTGGATCATGCTGATTATCGCGATGATCGGCATGCCTTTTGTCATTACCTATACGTTCGGCGTTCACTGGGTCTTTCGCGGAAAGGTCAAACTGGACCCGACCAGTTACTGATGCGGGAAAGAATGACTGTTTCGTGAAGACAGCGGAAGGTCCGCACGCTGCTCTGGCCCTTCTGGCCATCCGGGCTACAATACCCACGTTCAGGCTGACCCCACGGAGCCTGCCATATGGGCCGAGTTTCGCCCGAAGGCAAAAGGACCACGAATGACCCAGTTGGATACGCTGTCTGACCGCCAGCCATCACTCCAGTCGGCAAGTCGCGCCTGCCGCGTATCGAGTTGGTTATTGCGTGGGCGCTGCTGGGGGCTGTCTTCGCTCTGCGTGTCCTTTATGCCGTTCATTACCGGATGGATTCCGACGAGCCTCAACATCTGCATGTGGCATGGGGCTGGGCCCATGGCCTGCTGCAGTATCGCGATGTGTTCGATAATCACACTCCGTTGTTTCATATGCTATGCGGTCCGCTGGTAGCCCTGGTCGGTGATCGGGCGGACCTGCTGATCTGGATGCGACTGGCGATGCTGCCGGTCTTCGCTCTTGCGCTGGCGGCGGTGTACTGGATCGGCCGGGCGGTCTTTTCGGTGCGAGTCGGCCTGTGGGCGGCTGTCTGGATTGCGGTGCTGCGGCCCTTCTTCGTCACCAGCGTTGAGTTTCGCGCAGATGACCTGTGGATGGCCGTATGGCTGTTGGCCGTTGCGGTTCTCGTTCGTCCACCGCTGACGGTGCGGCGGTCGCTGGCAGTCGGCCTGCTGTTGGGTGCGGCCCTGGCGGCGTCGCTCAAGACCGGGCTGATGATGCCGTGCCTGTTGCTGTCGGCGGCCATTGCCGCGCTGATCGCGGTGAAGGGGGGCGGCCGGCGGGGAATGGCAGCAATAGTCACACGCAGCGCTCTTGCCGGCGCGGTCGGGATGGCGATCGTTCCAGGCCTCATTGTCGTCTACTTCGCCGCCAGGTCCGCTCTGGCGGCCTTTCAATACGGTGTCCTCAGACACAACAGCATCGTCACGCTGAGCCAGCCCCTGGACCATTGGCCGCTTCTTGTCGGTGCCGGCGCCGTGGTTCTGATCGGTTGCTGGGCGCTGTCCGGCCGGGAGCGTCTGCCGGGCTTACTGCCCGTCGCGTCTTTCTTGTCCTGTTGGCCAGTTTCTCGCTCGGTTCGCTGACCTTCTGGCCGGTTCTGACGCCGCAGGACTACCTGGCGGTCTACCCGCTGCTGGGCGTGCCGACGGTGGCGGCTGTCGAGAGACTTCTCGATGAGATCCGGCGTTGGCGCTTCCTCAGGAGCACGCCTGCCAGACACCAGGTGACCTGGGTGGCGGTGGTGTCGATCGCTGCCGTGGTGCAGACTGGTGGTGCTGGCGAGCCGTGCGCCCCTGGCAGAGTGATCTGGTCCGGCCTCTGCGGATGTGGCAGGAGGTGCTTCGCCTGACCGACCCGGGCCAGAAGGTCTTCGACCTCAAGGGCGAGCTGCTTTTCCGTCAACGGGCTTATTATTACATGTTTGAAACGGTGACCGGCCTTCGTTTCGAGCGGGGTCTGCTGAAGGATGACATCCCGGAGCGGCTGATCGAGGCACATGCCTGCGTGGCTACGATTGGCAAGATGCGCCTGCCTGATCGTGCTCGCCGGTTCATTGAAGACAACTACATCCTGGTCGGCCCGGTGCTTGTGGCCGGCAAATGGCTGGTGCCGCCGGCGATCGGGCCGGCTTCGCGGCCGAGGGATGCCGGGCAGGTCATCCGTTTCACTGTCGAGATCCCCGCGCGGTATACGATCCTCTCGGCTGAAGGTCGGCCGGGCGTGGGTCTGCTGGACGGGCAGCCGCTCGGTGGTCCGCGCGATCTTGCAGCGGGTCCTCACGAATATCGCCGTGCCGCCGGCGACGCCGACCTCGCCCTCATCTGGGCCCAGGCGGCCCAGCGAGGCTATCGTCCGATGGACAGCCTTCCGCCCGAGTGGCAATAGTTGCACACGCGGCCTCTGCTGGAAATCCCCGATCCACCCGCGATACGATCTGCAAATGATGCCGCACCAATCGATCTTCGGCACATGGAGACACTCGATGCCCAGGTTGCCGGAAGCAGACGTTTACGTTGTCGGTGCCGGGCCGAACGGTCTGGCCGCTGCGATTGAAATGGCCGGCCGGGGGCTTCGCACGGTACTGATTGAACGGTCCGAGACGATCGGGGGTGGGGTGCGCTCGGCTGAGCTGACGAGCCCCGGCTTCGTGCACGACGTTTGCGCGGCCGTCTTCCCGTTGACGGTTGCCTCCCCCTGCTTCGAGCGTTTGCCGTTGAAGGACTTTGGCTTGCGGTGGGTCCATCCGACCCTCCCGCTGGTCCATGTCATGGATGGCGGACTGGCTGTGCGGCTCGATTCCTCGATCTGGCACACTGCGGAAGGGCTTGGTCGTGACGCCGACAATTACCTCCAGTTGATGCATCCGCTGCTGCAGAACTGGCACGATCTTCTTGAGGACATACTCAGTCCGCTTGATCGGCTGCGTCATCCGGTCACGTTTGCCCGGTTCGCCCGCAGCGGCTTCCGCTCGGCCGAGGCGCTGGCAGCGGCATGGTTCGAGACTCCCGGCGCATGTGCGCTGATTGCCGGACTGGCCGGTCACTCGGGCTTGCCAATCGATCAACGCCCATCGGGGGCATTTGCACTTGTTCTGGGCATGCTGGCCCACGCGGTGGGTTGGCCCTTTGCTCGCGGCGGCGACAGCACGTCACGGATGCTCTTGCCGGATGTTTCCGCGAGAGGGCCGGCCGGATCGTTACCGGCCTGGAGGTTCGCTCTCTTCGGCCGCTGCGCGACGCCGGCCTGTTGCTGTTCGATGTTTCTCCGCTGGCACTGGCTGCGATCGCCGGTTCGCACCTGCCTCATCTCTTTCGCCGACAGTTGGTCGCTTATCGATATGGCTGCGGGGTATTCAAGATCGATTGGGCGCTTGAAAACCCTATCCCATGGCACGCAGAGGAATGTCGCCTCGCAGGCACCGTTCACATCGGCGGCACGATGCAGGAGATCGCCGAGGCCGAGCGCGCGGTGTCCGCCGGTCACCATCCGGAAAGGCCGTTTGTCATCCTCGCTCAGCCCAGCCTGTTTGATCCGACGCGCGCCCCGGCTGGCGCACACACCGCATGGGCATACTGTCACGTGCCCAACGGCAGCAACGTCGACATGACCGACCGCATCGAGATGCAGATCGAACGTTTTGCCCCTGGTTTCTGTCGCAACATTATCAGCCGGCACACGCGTACGGCCGCTCAGTTGTACCATGACAACCCCAACTGTGTCGGCGGCGATATCAATGTCGGCCTTCCGGATATCCGCCAGTTCCTGACTCGCCCGACGTTGCGGCGTAACCCCTATTCAACGCCCCTGCCTAACCTCTATATCTGCTCGGCGGCAACACCCCCGGGCGGTGGGGCCCATGGTATGTGCGGCTTCTTCAGGCCCGCTCGGCCGTTCCGCCGGTTGGGCATCGCCTGGTTCGTCGTCCCGGTCTGCTGACATAGCAGATCATCTCCCTGCGTAGAATTGATATGAGAACATGTTCGTAACGAAAGGAAGTGTTTTCCATGCAGGTCAGACCGCAGAGCAAGGACGAAAAGACGGAACCGGAGGGTCGGCGTTGCTCCCTGGACTCCAGTTACAGCGAGGTCGACGATGACAAGCGGCGCGACGTCGAATTGCTCGATGCCTGGTCGCGGGCCATCACAACAGTCGTCGAGGCAATCGGCCCTGCTGTCGTCAGCATCAACGTACGCATGGCCTCACGCAAGGCGGGGCATATCGAGGCTGATGCCGGATCCGGTGCCGTGATCGCGCCCGACGGTTATATCCTCACGAACAGCCATGTCATCGCCAATGCTCAATCGGTAGAGGTCGCGTTTACCGACGGTGCGATTCGGGCCGCCGATGTCGTGGGCAAAGATGCGCCGAGCGATCTGGCGGTCATTCACGTCGATGCGACGGGGCTGGCCCATGCGGTGCTGGGCGACAGCGACGCTCTTCAGGTCGGCCAGCTGGTTATTGCCGTCGGCAATCCGCTGGGGTTCCAGTCGTCCGTCTCGACCGGTGTGGTCAGCCTCGCTGGGGCGGGCGATCCGCGGCGTTCACGGGCGGCTGATCGAGAATATCATTCAGCACACCGCGCCGCTGAACCCCGGTAACTCGGGTGGGCCGCTGGTCGATTCGCACGGCCGGATCGTCGGCCTGAACACGGCGATCGTCGCTCGGGCGCAGGGCATCGGCTTTGCGATTCCCTCCAATACCGTCAAGTGGGTGGCCGCCCAACTGATGACCCAGGGACGCGTTCGGCGGGGTTATCTTGGTGTGAGCTGCCGCTCGCGCCTGGTCGGTCGGAGCCTGGCTCGCTATCACAACCTGCCCAATGAGACCATGGTCGAGGTGATCGCCGTCCAGAGCGACAGTGGTGCGGCTGCGGCTGGTATCCGGCACGGCGATCTGATTGCCGCCATCGACGAGCATGTGGTTCGCAGTCCGGACGATCTGCATCGTGCCCTGACGCATTGGTCTCCCGGCCAGACCGTGCGGCTGACCGTCATTCGCGGGCATGAGCGCAACGAGGTTGAGGTGATGCCTGTCGAGGTAGGTTCGGCCGTCGCCTGACGGGGCGTGCGGCGACAGCAACGACGAGTCCGGCTCCGGCATGTCTGGATGACGTAGCGGCGTGCGCCTTTCCCGGGATGCGCGCTGCCCGCAACTTTCGACTTTACATTACAGATGACCTCCGTTATTCTTTCGCGCGTCGTCAGGCGCACGACTATCATGTTTTCCATAGCCGGTTTCCCGCCGGTTTTGCGTTTTCACACCGGCTGGTGGCTTCGCGCCGTGACGGATTCTGAATCCGAGTTTCAACTGCTATCGAGAGGTATTGCTTCCAATGAACGTTGTACTCGTATCGGCACATCCGCACCCTGTCGCCCTCGGCCTGCGGTACGTTTCGGCGTATCTGAAGGCTGCCGGCCATTCGGTCACGGTTCTGTTCATGTCCTCTCGTAAGGCGACGACCCGGCCGGATTTTGCTCCTGCCGTGCTGGAGGCCTTCGTCGAGCATTGCCGGCGTGCGGACCTTATCGGCATCAGCCTGATGACCGGCAACTTCCATCGCGCCTGTGCCTTGACGGAGACGCTGCGCACGGCCGCCGTCAAGGCTCCGATCGTCTGGGGTGGTACGCATCCGACCATTGCGTCGGCTGAATCAGGGGAAGTGGCGGATGTTATCTGCGTCGGCGAAGGGGAGAAGCCTATCGGGGATCTGGCGGAATGTCTGGCGACCGGTAAGGATCCTACGGCCATCGGGAGTTTGCAGTTTCGTGCCGGCGGGCCCTTCGGCAATGTCCAGGATATCTGTAATGCCGTCCAGCCGCTTATCACCGACCTGGACAGCATTCCCTTCCCCGACTACGAACTGGCTACGCACTGGGTTATCGACAAGAACGAGCTGGTCCCGGCCTCGGTGAGTAACCTCCGTGGTACGCTGCACCGTCTTCGCGTGCTGACGACTCGCGGCTGTCCATTCGGATGCACCTTCTGCAACAACACCTCGCAGATGCGGCTGTACAAAGGGGCCGGCCCGTGGGTTCGCATGCGGTCGGTCGATAATGTCCTGGCTGAGATTACGTCGCTCCGGCAGCAGTTCCCGACGATCGAGGAGGTCAACATTGTCGACGATCTGTTCTTCGTTCGCCGCCAGCCGCTGATCGACGAGTTCGTCGAAAAGTATCGCAGCCAGGTGAACCTGCCGCTGGAGCTCGACGCTCACCCCAATACCATCGATGAAGCCAAGATTGCGTCGCTGTCGCGCCTTTCGATCAGCCTGCTGAGTATGGGCATCCAGAGCGGCAGTGTCGGTACGCTAAAGGAAATCTATAATCGTTATACATCGCTCGACAGGATTACCGACGCGATGCGGCTGCTGCGCAAGTACCGCATTCCCGCTGAATATCATTACCTGATCAATAACCCCTTCGAACCGGATGCCAACGTTGTCGAGACGCTGCGCTTTGCCGCCGCTCATCACCACAAGGCGGCGGTCCTGCGGATCTTTCCGCTGACGTTCTATCCGGGCTCGCCGCTGTACGACCGCGCGCTTCAAGAGGGTCATATCACCGCTCGAAATGCCCAGGCGTATGATTTTATGTATGGGGGCAAACTTCAGTTTGCCAAGCATGACTACCTGTCCGTCTGGCTGCGGGTTGTGCTGGCGATGCGAAACATGGGCTGCCCGCCATGGATGGCTCTTGCGCTGGTGAGCCTTGTTACCAGCCGGCCCGTCCGCTGGTGCCTGGATCGCCGCTGGTTCACGCCGCTGGCGTTCTTCTCTTACCAGGCTGGCCGGAAGATCTACAAGATGTTTATCTATCAGCCGTTTGTCCGGCCGATGCGTTCGCTTTTCGGCAGTCGGCGGCACAAGCACCGTCATCCGGAAGATGAAGTGACTCTGCCGCGCAGCACCTCTGCGAGCGGCACGATGTAACAATTCAGCGTGTTGTGTTTATGGTCCCAGCCAGCCCTTTCGGCGGAAGTACACGATCATCGCCCCGGCGATCACCGCCATCCCTCCCATCACGGCTGGGTATGCCCACCACCAGTTCAGTTCGGGCATGTGTTTGAAGTTCATTCCGTAGATGCCGGCGATGAAGGTCAGAGGCATGAAGACCGTCGCGATGATCGTCAGTACGCGCATGATGTCATTCTGTCGATTGGCTACGCTGGAAAGGTAGAGGTCCATCAGTCCGCCGGCGAGTTCCCGGTAGGTTTCGACGACGTCGATTACCTGTATGCAGTGCTCGTAGCAGTCGCGGAGGTACGTCCGGGTCAAGGCACCGACCTGGGGGTTCTCGTCGCGGATCAGCGACCCCAGCGTCTCCCGCTGCGGCCAGATCCCTCGCCGCACCGAAAGCAGGTCACGCTTGACCTCGTGCACTGTATGAAGTGCTTCCTGGTGGGGCTGGGCGATGATCTGGTCCTCGAGGTCTTCCAATCGTTCGCCGATCGCCTCCAGGACGGGGTAGTACCCGTCGATGGCCGCATCGATGATCGAGTACGCCAGGAAGTCGGGCCCGCTTTTGCGTAACTGGCTCAGGTCTTCGCGGATCCTCGTTCGTACCGGGTCCAGCAAATTGCCCGGCCGTTCCTGGAAACTCAGAAGGAAGTGTGGTCCGATCACGATGCTGATCTGTTCCATCTCGACGACCCGGTCGTTACGCGGAATCGCCATCCGCGAGACGATCAGCAGTGTATCAGCGTACGCCTCGACTTTTGGCCGTTGGGGTACGTTGACGATATCTTCCAGTTCCAGTGGGTGCAGTTGGAAGATCTCGCCCAGGGTTCGCAGTACGTCTCGTCGCCGAGGCCCTGTACGTCAACCCAGGTGACGCAATCTTCGCGCACGAGGCCCCGGAGGCGTTCAACGTCGCCGATGGCTTCTTCCCGGACGGATTCGGGTGAATATTGGACCAGCTGCACCGTCGGTGTGCCGGTCTCTGGATGAACGACGAGCGTCCCCGGTGCCGCTCCGGCTGGCGGGTGACGTTTGTGGAAGAACTTCTTCTTGTGGCCCTTGTGCCGTTTGTGATGGTTTCGGCTCACTGAGCGCTCCGTTGGTCCAAGCAAATGATATGCTCAGCATAGCCAGATGTGGCCGTCGGCTCAAACAGGCCGGCTGGCGAGTGCGATTGGTTCTGCCGTCCGCTCGCACCCGCCAGCCGTTATAGGAGGAGTACTGTCCTGGTTTTTCGTCGCGCTACCGGCTTGCGACCGGCTGACTGGCCGGTGCCTTGCCCGCCGGTTGAGATGCCACGGTTTCACCGCCCTCGGTCTGTTCGAGGACTGTTGTCATTGTGGCTTTCTGTGTGACGTGAACGTCCATTGCCGGTTGGGTCTGGTCGGCCGGTCTGTCTGCGACAGCGCCTCATTTCCATCGGATACGTCTGCTTCATCCGCACCATCAGATGGCGATCGAGATCCCAAAGGTAACTTCCCGTGCCGCCCCTGCATTCGTGGTGTATCTTCATTTTGGTACCGGCGATTTCCATCGGTTTGTCTGAGTTGTCCAGATCCATATTCATGGTCATGGCCACACGGGCGAATCGCCGTCCGTCGACCGTTTCAATGCCGATCAGCTTGCTCTTGGTCTTGGTGACGACTTCACCCAACGGTCCCAGCCTCAGCTTCTGCTGACTGGACCAGATGTCGCCGATTTTCACGGGGTGCTTGGGCAGGATCTCGGCTGTTCCGAAGAACTGCTGCGCGGCGGCCTCCTTGTCGTCGGGGATGAAGGCCTTGGCCATCTCCTTGCCGCCCGGGATGTTCTTGAAGGCGTCCTGCATCATCTCGCGGAAGCCCTCGATAGAAAGGCAATTTCCGTCGGCATCGAACGTCGCGGTCAAGCTCTTGCCCACCATCGCGCCTATTGTCTTGGCCATGGGGTTGAGCTTCTCCTGCATCGCGTCCTGCTTGTGTGCCGAATCGTAGGACATCGTGATCGGCCCCAGGGTCATGGTCGAGGCTATGCGTTCGATTGTGGTACGGACGGTCCTGGCGCCATCGGCATTGACGTCAAGACATTCGATCTGATCCACTGGTCCATCTTCTGGGAGGTGTTTTGTGTGCCCGGCCCCATGCCGGTCATCGTGCCCACGGTGCTGGAGTCCATGTGCTGGTGGATCACCTCGCCGGGTTTGAGTTGCTGGCGCGTGATATTGACCGTCTCCTGCGCCGCAGCCCCGCCGACCAAACCCGCCACACAGATTATCGCCAACGCCAGTTGTCCGCGTCCCATTGCCAGTCTCCTCCAAGCGTCTTCAGACGATGCACCGAATTACAGGCCGCCGCACCACCCTGTCACCCCGTCACCCTGTAACCCCTTCACCCCTCTGTCACCCTGTCACCTTGTCACCTCTTCACCCCATCACCGTGTCACCTTGTCACCTTGTCACGGCGTCTTGCCCTTCGGCAGCCAGTCGCAAGGCCTGCCCGATGTGCCGTCTGATCTGTCGTTGCGTGGCAGTGTCGACCGCGATCTTCTTGCCGTCCACCGCAACCTCCACCCGGCCATCCTTGGTTATGGTCATCTTTACGGCTTCGGTGCTTCCATCGGCCTTGTCGACGGTTCCGCCCAGGTTCGCCCCGGTCGGGTTTACGCTGGCTGCCGTGTCATCTTTCCTGTCGTCGGCCCGCAGCACGTTCAGTCGTCGCAGGTTCTTTTCCAGCGGCTGCAGCGTGCCTTGAGCTGGTGGATCGCGTCTGCCAGGTCCTCCGCGTGGACCTTTGCCCAGTTGCTGCTGCCAAAGCCTTCGGTCTTGATCTCGCTGGCCTTGTTGTAAGCGTCTCGGGCCTCCTGGAGCGCTGCTATTGCCTGCTGCTCGTGAATCGTTGCCAGCCGCATGGCCGCCCAGCGTTTCGCCCCGTTGTCCTCCGTCCCGGTCATGACCCGCTGCAAGATTGCCTCTGCTTCGTCGGTGTCGTTAGCGCCGGTTTGCCTCGACCAGCCGCACCCACAGGTTCGGTGCCATGTCCTGATGCCGCTCTGCGCCGGAGGTAGGTCTGTCTGGCCTGCTCATACTGGCCCAGCGTGAACTGGCAGTCGCCGATCGCCAGGGCCAGAACGCCGTCGGTGTCCTGTTCGGGCATTTGCGCCTGCAGCGATTCGAAGGCCTTCAGGGCCTCGGCGGGCTTGCCGGCAGTCAGGAGCGATGATGCGTCCTGGAGTCGCTGCACCCACTGAGATTGCTGCTCGCCCGCCTCTACTTGCTCGGCGGTCGGGTCCGGCGGCTCGGGCACTTCCGCCCGCACTGCGGCCGCTGAGCAGAGCATCATGACAACGGCTGCGAAGCTGCTGATTGTCCTGGTTGTCATCACGCGTCTCCCTTTACATTCCGCTATGCAGTACGGCACGGTTTGAGATCATCTGGAGAACATCCGACACGGCCGAGGATTCAGCGGGGTCCGCCTGCGGCAAGGGGGCCGCTATGCATACTTTGACGCGAACGGGTGCCGCCGGTTTCTGCTGACTCTGCCACAGGGCTGCCTGACCGGCTGCCATTACCAGACGCGATTCGCCGCTGTTAAGCGGTGCCGTGCATGCTGCGCTGGCCAGCACCATCACCGCGTGCGGATCGATCTGGGCTGAGGCGATAGGGCCTTGTCCACCCGTCGGTCCGGCGCTCATCTGCACCCGGGTGATCGTCGCCAGGAGAATTGCGGCTGCCGCGGCAACGCCGCCGAACCACAGAACCAGGCGTCTGTTTCGTCCTGAAGAGTCGGGCCGTGGAAAGGCAATATGGTCCGGGGTCGCTGAAGGGACGGGCCGAGCATGCCGGGCGTGGACCGGGACGGTTCCAGAACGATATTGCCAAGCACCCGTTCGAGCAGGCCGGCTGGCAATGTCGGCGCAGCGACCTGTTCGACATCGCGGATCGTTTCCAGCAGCGGCCCGTATTCCACCCGGCACCGCCGGCATGTCGCCAGGTGCCGGGTCATCCGCTGCTGGCCCGCATCGCTCAGCTCGCGGTCCAGGTATTGCTGGACCAGTGCTTCAATCTGTCCGCAATCCTTACTCATCGACGACAACCCTCTTCGGCCAGCAGGATCCACTTTCGCAGCTTCTCACGTGCCCGGTGCAGACTGCTGCGGACCGTGCCTTCCGGCACGCCGAGCACCTCGGCGGCCTCCCGCAATGACCGACGTTCATAGTGAAACAGCACAAACACCATCCGCTGCTGGGCCGGCAGCTGCGGCAGAAACCTCTCGACAAGCGCCAGGCGTTCCGCGGCCAGCGCCTGCTCGGGGTCCGGTTCCGTTGCCGCCAGACCTGCTGCCTGTTCGTCTGTTATCGGACGCAGTCGCGAGCTTCGTTTGCGTCGCAGGAGATCCAGACAGGTGTTGCTGGCGATCTTCAGGATCCACCGGTCAAACGTTCCTTCCAGCCGGTAACTGCCCAGGAACCGCATTGCCCGGAGCATCGCTTCCTGGGCGGCATCCTCGGCGTCGTGGCAATTGCCCATCAGTCGCAGCGCCAGGCCATACGCGCGGCCTACATACCGGCGCGTAAGTTCTTCTGCTGCATGCAGTTGCCCCTGCTGGGCGGCGGCCGCCAGCCGATCGTCGTCGGCCGCCTCGCTTGCCTGTCCTGCTCTGCTCGTTGCCACGCCCGCGATCCATCCTCCAGAAGTACGACGGGCATGATCGCAGAAAGTTCCTGCCGGCACAAAGGAATCCCGGGAACGGCAGGGCGATCCCGGCTTGTCCTTGTCTGTATGTTGGCGATGGCATGTGTCGCCAACATGCTGGTGGGGCGGAAAACAGGCATAACTTCTGCCGGCTGTTGTGGCGCGACATACAATACCATTGCGTTGTCCGGTAGCGGAGCCGGGCGACGGTTAGCCGGCAGTTCTTGCCCGGCTTTTCACACCTCTGATGTACGGTCAATTCTTACAGGTCACGGGGGACAGAAGGAGAGACTTACATGCGGCATCTCACTGTGTTTGCCGGTCTGGCGTTTCTGGCGGTAGTTGCCTGTTCTGTCTCGGCTGCGGTTTTGCAGGTCGGGCCTACCCGCACGTACACCACTGTTCAGTCGGCGGTCAATGCGGCCTCGGCTGGTGACACCATCGAGATCGACTCGGGTACGTACGTGCAAAGTGCCGGATGGGCGACGATCAACAAGGCGAACCTGACGATTCGGGGGGTAGGCGCGACGCGGCCCATCCTTGACGCCGACGGCAGTTCGCTGAGCGGCAAGGCAATTTTCATCGTCACTGCCGCCAGTGTGATTATCGAGAATCTCGAGTTTGAAAACTGCAGCTGGCACCAGCAAGAACGGGGCTGGCATCCGCCCGGAAGCGGCTGACCTTACCGTACGCAGCTGCTACTTCCACGACAACGAAAACGGCATCCTCGCCGGGGCCGTTTCCGGCAGCGATATCCTCGTTGAAAACAGCGAGTTCAACCATAACGGCTACGGGGACGGTCAGAGCCACAACATGTACATCGGCGCGGTTGACACTTTTACGCTTCGGTACTCGTGGAGCCACAATGCCTATGTCGGCCACGAGGTCAAGACGCGGGCCCTGAAGAACTACATCCTGTACAACCGTCTGGGCAACGAAGGCGGCAGCGGCAGCTACGAATGCAGCGCCTGCCAGGGCGGCACCACGTACATCATCGGCAACCAGATCGAGCAGAGTGCGACCACCGGCAACAGCACGATCATCGATTATGCGTCTGAGGGTGAGGTGAATCCGGACTCGCACCTTTACGTCGTCAACAACACCGTCGTCAACAATCGCAGCACGTGCATCTTCGTCAACAACCACGCCACCACGGACGCGTTGCTGCAGAACAATATCTTCCAGGGCAGCGGCACGGTCCTGAGCGGCCCTGGCACGCAGACCACCAACTGGGTGACCAGCAACGCGTACCTGGCCAACCCTTCCATCTATGACTATCACCTGACGGCCAGTTCTACCGGGGCGATCAACCAGGGGACGACGCCGGGCACCGGCATCGATGATTTCGACATGGATCCGACGAACCAGTACGTGCACGCCTGCGATACGGAGTCTCGCCCCGTCGTCGGCACGATCGATATCGGCGCGTATGAATACGGCACGGCAGGCAATCAGGCTCCGAATGTCGAGGCCGGGTCGAACCAGACGATCACCTTGCCCACGGATACCGTCGATCTTGACGGTACGGTGACGGACGATGGGCTGCCTGACCCGCCGGCGTCTGTCACGACGACCTGGAGCAAGGTTTCCGGTCCTGGCACCGTCACATTCGGAAGTATCTATGCCGTTGATACGACGGCGACCTTCAGCGCCGCGGGGACGTATGTTCTGCAGCTGTCGGCTGACGACGGCGATCTGCAGGCCAGCGATACGGTCACGGTGACCGTGAATGCCGCTCCGGTTGACGATGAGGCGCTCAGCGAGACGTCGGTTACCGGCACCGTAACCGGCAGCGTATCTCAACACGCAGTCCAGCGATGATGCCTACGAGGCCATTACGGAGGTTGTCGTCGGCGGGCAAAGGTACAGCTCGCTCGAGCATCAGTGGACCTTCAGTGTGACGGGCGGCTCCAGTGTGGCGTTTAATGTGGAGGCCTATCGGCCGGCCAATTCCGACGGGGACGACTTTGTCATTGCGTACAGCACTGACGGGTCCGCATGGACCGCCATGGTTACAGTCAGCAAGAACGCCGATGACGATACGTACCAGACGTTCGCCATGCCGGCCAATACCTCCGGTACCGTCTATGTCCGGGTCGTCGATACAAACCACAAACGGAACAAGACGAGCCTGGATACGGTCTATATCGATCACATGTTCTTCCGGTCGAATCCGTAACGGCGCATCCCCACACATATCCATAGCGAATTCATAGTCGAGCGGCGGCCCCTGCCATGCGGTTGGGGCCGCCGCTGCCAAGGGCCCAGGCGACAGGGCCAGGAGATCACTTTTTCAATTACTTGTTGCGGCAGCACGGCCATCATTGCCCTGCGCGGACGGATTACAGGGCCCGGGGCCGGGGGAGGCCCTGCGGGGCTCGACCGTTAGATCATCCCGATCTGTCACTGTTCGAAGCGGTTGGCCGGAGCGTAGTCTGATAATACCGTGCCGTCGCAGCCTGATGTTCTTCATTTCCGCAGTCTCTCCCTTCGAGATTCGCATGCTTCTGTAACCCGCGTTATTGAGACCCCGATTGCGATGGCCGGCACACCGGCAACGATGTTATCGGAGCAGGTGTCACTGGCGACGTCATAATAACCGTTAAGCCGATGCTACAACTGCCCTTCGCGATGTTTATTTCCTATAGCGTTGTAACGCAACCCATCTCAGCAGCTCGCCGATACCACCGGGCGTAAGGGAGAAGGATGGGGATCTTAAATGATAACGGGGCGAGACAGGGAAAATGGGCAAGAAAATGGCAAAGTATCATTTGCCCGCCGCCGCAGCGTTTCATATGTTTCCCAAGGTGTCGCACACGGCTCGTGAAGGCAATTGGGGCAATGCCATGCAGGGACTGACAGGATTTGTGAAGCGAACGTCGCTGAGGTTTCTACGCGACTGCAGTGGGCCGACCGCCGTAGAGTATGCGATGCTTCTGGCTTTGATCGTTCTGGTGGCAGCGGGGGCCATCAAGGTTATCGGCCAGGACTGGGAGACCGCAATCTTCGCGCAGCTCGCCCAGGCAATTCCGGAGTAAGCGATCGGCCGACAGAGGCGGATCGAGTACATCCTGACCGTATTTTCCCACGAGACAACAAGGACGTGCGGCGGTAGGGAAGCCGTCGGTAAGACAGCGGCTGTCGCGTTGACAGTCGCCCGCAGATAAAGCGTGCGTCACGACCACAGGGAAGGGTCGGCGCAAGTAAGGGGCCTGGCTGGAGCCGGGCCAAGTAGAAGGAGCAGGATATGAAGGGTTTGATGAACAGGGTTCGCGAGTTCGTACGTAGTGAAGACGGTCCGACGGCGACCGAGTACGCGGTGATGCTGGCGCTGATCATTATCGTCGCGCTGGCAGCCATTACGCTGCTGGGCCAGAAGGTGCAGGGCATCTTCACGAACGTGACGGACAATCTGCCTGACGTTGCGGCGGCTGGCTAAGCGTTTTTCGGCGGGTGCGTCGGCGTTGGGCGCCGACGCACCCGTTCTCTGTTGACCTGACGTACAAGGAGTGAGGGATGAACGCCCCTGCAGTCAAGGTTCGTGCATTCCTTCAAGATGCGAGGGGGCCCGGCGGCCGCAGGACATGCGGTGGCGCTGGCCTTGATTGTTATTGCGGCGCGGGGGGCAGCAACAACATCGATGGTGGTTTTCGTGCGACAGCGTTGATACGCGGGCCAGGTCGCAGACCGTAAGTATTTCACGTGCCGGGTTGAGCCGGGCGGTATCGCCGCCGACGGCTTCGCGGTGATTTCGGGCAAGGGCAAGGAAGAACGGGCAAGGGCAAGCAGACGGGAGCAGGTCGATATGACACCGGACATGAACTATTGGTACCTGACAGCGGCAATTCTTACGCCGGCGGTGCTGCTGGCGGCGTGGATCGACTGGCGTCAGCATAAGGTTCCGAACTGGCTGACGGCGGCAATCGCTTTGTCCGGATTGCTGGTGCAATGTATGTTTTATGGGTGGGCCGGCCTGGGTGCAGGTCTGGGCGGCCTGGTACTGGGCTTTGGGGTGTTGATTGTGCCCTGGCTGATGCATGGCATGGGCGCAGGGGATGTGAAGCTCGATGGCGGGAATCGGTGCGTGGTTCGGACCGTGGATGACGCTGGTGTCCTTTGCCCTCGGCGCAGTGCTGGGAGGCGTGATTGCGGTCGTCATGATCCTGCTGGCGGGCAAGACCTATCAGGCCATGGCGAATCTTCAGGCGATCGGCTTCAAGATCACGCACAAAGAAACCCTCTTCAGCGATTACGCCTCGGCCAAGGGGTTTGGGCATACGAGCCAACTGCTGCCGTACGGCGTGCCACTGACGATCGGCTCGCTGGCGATACTGGCGGCGCAGCTGAAGTGGTGCTGGCCGGTAGGCTAGCCGGGAACGTATCATCGCTGGCAGTACTGTCAGCGAGGCTATTGGGGGAAAGAAGCGATGAACTTTGGAGCGTATTTCCGTGCCAGGCGACGCCGCGCGGCCGCAGTGGTCGAGATGGCGGTCGTTACGCCACTACTGCTGACGATGCTTTTCGGGATCATCGAGTACGGCTGGGTGTTCAGCATCAAGCAGTCGGTGACGAACGCGGCCCGTGAAGGATGTCGCGTGGCTTCCATGCAAGGTTCCACCGACGCCGAGATCGATAATACGGTCAAGGCGTATCTCGATGCCACGGGTCTTTCGTCGTCGGATTATACTATTACTCTGAAGCATTACACCCAGGGGGACCCGACGGAACGTGTGAGCGTCAGTGTGCCATATGGCAAGGTTTCGCTTCTGGGCGGGTTTTTCGGCAACACGAACTGGAGTCTGGGGTCGAGCCTGTACGATGAGAAAGGAGGGCGTGGACTAGCCCTCGGCGCGGTAGCGAAAAATGCCTCTTTGTGGATGGTGTGAGCAAAGCCGGTACCGCGCCGCAGGCGCTGCCGGCTTTGGCTGTTTATGGGGCGAAAGTGGGTATGGAGTAATGGTATGAAGAACCGTGCATTGATTCCGCTGGCAATCGGCCTGGTGGTCGGGTTGATCGCTATCAAGTACAGTGTGGATGTCGTCAAGAGGGCATCGGCTGCCTCGAAGAACGAAGATATGATCAAGGTCGTCGTGGCCCAGCAGACGATTCCCATGGGGGTTGAAATCAAGTCCGGCATGCTGTCGGTTGCCAAGGCCAGCCGTGCGCTGTCGCCTCAGGGCAGCGTCTCTGATCCGGTGAAGCTCGTCGGCCGCGTCGTGCGCACCCAGATCCCCAAGGGGGTTCCGGTGATCGAGGAGATGCTGGCGGCGCCCGGTACACCTGCCGGCATGTCCAGCCTCGTGCCCTCGGGGTATCGCGCGGTGGCCGTCCGCGTTGATGAGTACACCAGCGTCGGCGGTTTCCTGAAGCCTGGCTGTCGCGTGGATGTGGCGGCTGTTATGAACGTGCGTACGCCGGGCGCGGGCAGTCAGACGATCAGCCGGGTCATCCTTCAGGATGTTACCGTGGGCGCGGTCGGTCAGTCCCTTACGGGTGAGGACGACACGAAGGCTGCGAGCGTCTCGCGAAGCGTGACGCTGCTGGTCAAGCCTGAGGAAGTACCGGTGCTGAATCTCGCGGCCACGCAGGGGCAGATCCGCCTGGCATTGCGGCATTACGAGGACAACGCCAGTCAGGCCGCCAACATCGCCACACAGGACCAGCTGATCGGCAGGAAGAAGACCGACGAGAAGGAGACGTTTCTGTCACGGCTTGCCCAGCTGCTGCAACGGCCCCAGCAGGATTCGGCCGATAAGGGCGAGCATAAGGCCAAGGTCCAGCCGAAGCCGGTGCCGGTGACCGGTCCTTATACGATGACCGTCATCTCGGGCAATGCGACCAAGAATGTTTCGTTCGAGAATGAGAACAGCACGAGGCGTGTTGACGGCAAGGGCCGCGGTTCGTTTGCCGGGGCGACGGCAATGGCTCCGGTCGAGCCGGGGCACATACCGGGGCTTCCGGACGGGCAGGCTTCCGGCGACCGATCGAGTGCCGGTCCGTCGGATACACCCGATGCTGACGCATCGGCCAGGTCGGGTCGGACTCCGCTTCCGAGTCGCGGTGAATAGTGCAGTGGTCTGTTAGAAGCGGTTTCAAGACCTCGCACTGGCAGGGAAGTTGCCGATGGCATCCTCCAGACAGAGGTTTTGAAATGGCTGCCGGTGAATAGAGCAGTGAACGTTCGGGAATCAGGGTCTTGGCGCCATGGAGGCGCAAGAGGGCAATATCATGATGCGTAGTAAAAGGCGCGGGTTTGCGGTTGCAGCGGGTCTTGGCGTACTCCTGGCGTGGGCCGGAGCGGGCATGGGCGATGAACAGCGAGCCGGATCGGCGCCGGCGGAGGTACAGGTGCCGTCTTCCAAGCCGCTGGCTGCTTCCGTACGGGTTATTGACGATCAGACCGAGTACGTGAACCTGACGGTGGGCAAGTCTGCTATCGTGGAGTCCAAGGAGCCGGTCCAGGTTGCATCCGTGGTCAATCCCGAGGTGGCTGAAGTCACTCCGGTTTCACCACATATGACCATGATTCGTGGCAAGAGTTTCGGGACCACGCAGGTGGTGCTGGCCTCGGCGGATGGTCGACGGCGAGCATACACGGTGGCGGTTGCCATGGACACGTCGCAACTGGAAGCAGCCATTCATGAGGCGGCGCCGCACGGCAAGGTTCGTGTCAGCTCGATGATGGATACGGTGGTGCTCAATGGCGTGGTGTCCGATGCCGAGACGGCCAAGGAAGTCACGCAGATCGCACACATCTTCGCGCCGAAGGTGCAGAGTTTTCTGCGCGTGGCGGGCGTGCAGCAGGTGCTGCTGCGATGCACCGTAGCCGAAGTCAGCCGCAGCGCGGTCAAGCAATTGGGGTTCAATGGCTACGCCTATGGCCAGGACTTCTTCGGCGTGAACCAGATCGGCCAGATTAATCCTGTAAGCATCGGGGCGCCGTCGGGCCTGGCAATCGAGGCGCCGCCGCTCAATCAGCGTTTCATCGTTGGTGCTGCTGCGGCGACGGCCACGCCAACGATCTACTTCGGCCTGCCTCGGGCGCAGATGCAGATGTTCGTGCAGGCGTTGAGCCAGAACGGCCTGCTGCGTGTGTTGGCCGAGCCTAATCTTGTGGCCATCAGCGGCCAGACGGCGAGTTTTCTGGCGGGCGGGCAGTTTCCTGTGCCCGTGCCGCAGGATCTCAATACCGTTACGATCGAGTGGAAGCAGTACGGCGTGCAGCTGGCCTTTACGCCGGCGGTGCTGCCGGGACAGCGGATTCGGCTGCGCGTGGCGCCGGAGGTTTCGGAACTGGACTTCAGCAATGCGGTGCAGTTCGCCGGGTTCGTCATTCCGGGCCTGACGGATCGCAGAGCCGAGACGGTGGTGGAGGTGGGCAACGGCCAGACCTTCGCGATTGCGGGTTTGCTCAGCGATCAGTCCCGAGGTTCGGCGCAGCGCGTTCCCGGCTTGGGTGACGTTCCGGTGCTCGGTGCCCTGTTCCGTTCGGTCGAGTATCGGCGGAACCAGACGGAACTGATGATCCTGGTGACGGCTGAACTGGCCTCGCCGTTGAGTCCGGACCAGGTGGCCCCGGTTCCGGGCGAACACATGAACGCACCGAATGACTGGCAGTTGTATGGTCTGGCGATGCTGGAGGGGCAGTCGAAGGCCTGTCCGGTGGTGGCGCCGTCGTCGCAGCCGGTGCCTGATCCGTCGGCCAACGCCGGTCTATATGGGGCATGGGGCCCAGCGGAGTACGAAGAGGCTCAGTAGCCGAATTTGTCTTACGGATGCGAATACCCGCGCCCCGGGACTGTTGTCCTGGGGCGTTTGTTTATGGTTCGCCGCTGGATTGGTGCAAGAGCAGCCGGGTTAATAACCACAGGCCGGGGGCGGCATTGGCAGGCACGTCGCTGGCTGGTAAAATGGTATTCTGCCCGTGCCGATCCGGCATAGGCGCGCAGTAGATCGCGCACAGCGGATCAATACGTCGCACGGTTTGCGCCCGTTAGCTCAGTTGGATAGAGCGGTGGTTTCCTAAGACTATGCCTGTCTTGCTGTTCAGGCTCGCGTAACTAGCGATAACTTAGTTATTTAGCAGTACTTGCGCTCTGCCGTGCAGTGTCTCTGCGAACCCTTACAAACCCCTACTAATCGCTACGTGCGGGTGTCGGACACCACTACAGAACTGTAATGGCAGAGTGTTGATTTTTGCCGCTTATCTATCCCACGCAACGTGACTATACATAGCTACGCCCCGGAGCCCGAGCCCGTCCAGCCGGTTCCCGATGGGATGGTCGATCAGGTCATTGCCGAGGTACCCCCCCGTCGCTGCTGCGGCTGATCCGGCTGCAGGAACAGGCAGAAGGAAATGCTGCGCAAACTCGGCAACTGGAAGGAGAAATCCGCCGGCTGGCCTGGAAATGGCAAGGGCGCTGCTGGGTCATACATCGACGGTCGTTGCGGATCTGTCCGCGGAGATGGACCTGGCGAAGGCTGCGGAAGTGATGATGAAGGTAGGGTAAGTTCGACATTGTCGAAGTCATGCATACGTGCGATCCGCAGTCTGGTAAGATCGGCCTGCCTCAAGCATGCCCTGGACGGTCAGGGCTCTTCCTTCTGGCAACTCAGCGCGAGCTTGTCGAGATCCTCGAACGGCAGCACGCGATAGTGATCGCTTACGAAGATTCCTTTGCGGACTTTCAGAAACTCCGCGTGCGTGTCCAGGTAGGCCACGTTATGGCAGGCCGGCTTGCCGTGCCACTCCGTGCGGATCGTGCACTGTGGCATCCACTGGTTCACCCAGCCGTAATCGCCGATCAGTACCAGCTTGCTCCACTGGTCGATCTGGGAGAGGCGCAGGGTGGGCATTCTGCGATTGATCTCGGCGTATAACGTCTTCAGGTAAGAGGGGGGGCGGCTGGCGAGCTTGTTCTGGCCGATCAGCATGATGTTCGTGGCATAACTGGTCCCGAAGTAGTTGACACAGGAGCCTTCCTCGCCGGGGACATTGTCGTCACATGGACAGGTAAAGGGGGCGGCTCCGGCCGGGGTCGTGAGGGTCTTGTCCAGACGCATGTATGGGTTGAGCGGCCGGGAATCACAGACCCCTTCGGTTCCGACCCAGCCGCCGTAGTGGAGATGCCCGGCGCCTGGCTTCCCGCCAGAAGCGGCCGCCGCTGTCATTGAGGTACATGTGCCAGGCCGTGGCGATCTGGCGGAGATTGGATTGACAGAGGCTTCTTTTGGCTATGGCTTTGGCGGCCTGAAGGGAGGGCAACAGGATGGCTATCAGCAATGAGATGATTGCCACGACTGTCAGCATCTCTACCAGAGTGAATCCGCGTTCTGGCGCGTATCCGCAAGGCCGGCGTCGGGGTGCAGGACACGTGTCCGTGGACGGCTTGTGCCTTAGCGCTTGTGACATCATGGTTCTGTTGCCTCCATGGATGAGTCTGCGGGTCTGGTCTGCGTGCCCGCGAGAGTTCGCAGACGGTCACCGATCCGGATGGACAGCCACTGGTTGGCGCCAGACCCGCCGGTTGGGAGTGCCTGACGTGCCTGGCGGTACAGTGCGATCGCTTCGGCCCGTCTGCCGTCGTGCAGCAGGTGTTCACCGAGAATGTAGCGGCATAACGCTGGAT
This sequence comes from uncultured Planctomycetota bacterium, assembly GCA_963787325.1. Taxonomy (GTDB): domain Bacteria; phylum Planctomycetota; class Phycisphaerae; order UBA1845; family JANYLN01; genus CAWBCK01. The sequence goes on along the minus strand of CAWBCK010000005.1, from coordinate 118,142 downwards.
CCCTGCTGTCCAGTCGCTTTCGAAAGCCTGCCTCTTTCTGCGCCAAGGGCCGGCTATCCACCAGGAACCTGGCGGCGATGCCTTCTCTGCTGCTGGCCGGCAGAAAGCCGCACAGCCCGGCTGCCGCCCTGGCGTGCCCCTCATGGAAGGCCTGCAGCAGGAAGCTCAGCGTTACCTGGTGAGCCAGCGACATGTTCTGCGCCTGCCTGCAGCCTCATTCGCTGCGTTGCCTGATCGGCCTGCAGACGGGCTCGTCGTTCTGACATATAGAAGTTCAGACTGATGTACGACATGGAACAGATGATTACCAGCAGCAGCGTGACGACCGAACTGGTGTAGCGGTGGCGTACGACGAGTTTGCGGAGCAGGTACAGCGAACTGGCTGACCGTGCCACGATCGGCAGACCGTCGAGCCAGCATTGTACGTCATGCCCGAGCTCGGCCGCCGACTGATACCGCCGATCCTGCTCCTTGGCCATGGCCTTGAGCACGATGACGTCGATGTCGGCATCCATCGTGTTACCGACACGCGAGGGCGGCTGCGGCTGCATTTCGACGATCTTGCGGAGCATCTCGGTTATCGAGGGGCTGGCGGGGTAGGGCGAGACGCCGCCGGTGAGCATCTCGTAGAGAATCAGGCCAAGCGAGTAGACGTCGGTGCGCACGTCGATTTCGCTGATCTGGCCGCGGGCCTGCTCCGGTGACATGTACCGTGGCGTCCCAAGAACCTGGCCGTCCATGGATACGCTGCTATCGGCGGCATCGGCGACGCTTTTGGCCAGGCCGAAGTCCAGCACGTACGGCTGGCCCGATTCATCGATCAGGATGTTTGAGGGTTTGAGGTCGCGGTGGATAACGCCTCTCTGGTGGGCGTAGCTGACGGCCGCGCAGATCCGCGCGAACAAGGCCATTTTCTGTCGGACGGACAGGTCATGCGTGCCGACATAAGCGTCGAGTGACTGCCCTTCGATGTAATCCATTGCGAGGTAGAAGTCTGTCGTGGGTGATGCCCGAATCGTGGATCGTCACGATGTTCGGATGACGCAGATTCGCCGCCAGTTCGATTTCCCGCTCGAAGCGCCGCTTGGAGTGTTCGCTGGCGAATGGACCGCCCAGCAGAACCTTCACCGCCACGCGGCGGCGCGCTGCCTCCTGGTAGGCTTCGTAAACGACGCCCTGGCCTCCGCGGTGGATCTCCCGGATCAGCCGATATCCGTGGAGTGTTCCGACGCTTGGGTCTTCGCGCCAGATGTCCGGTGGCGGCGGCGTCTTCCGGGCGGACGCTGAGTTGCCCATGTCACGGTCGCTGCCGGCAGGCTCGTTCGCAACGGTCCCGCCTTGATCGTCAGTTTGCTCCCTGTCAGACCACCAGTCTGACGGTCTCGACGCGGCGGCAGAGGTTTGATCGGTTGTCACGTCATCGCGCGCGACATCGCGCAGCTCCTCGACGAGTTGCCGATTGGCGAGGCATTCCTGGTAGAGCTCGCGCACGTCTTGCAGACTGCCAGATGTGCCTGCAAGGAAGTGTCTGCCTTGCCAGAGGCCTCGTGCGCCAGCCGGTCCAGGTCGTGCAGTGAAGGATGACCGCTCATAGGTCTGATTCTCTCAGCCGAACATTTTCTGTCCAATCCAATAGGGCCTGCCGGAATGGCTGTTGCCCCCCGGCAGGCATCTCACAGATGGATACCGCTCAGGTGTTCAGAAGGTATACGCAAGCGCCGGGGCCCATCTTTCCTGCGTCAGAAAAACACCTATTTCATTTGGCACGACGACTACCAAGTCTCTTCCATCCGGGGAAGCAGTTCGCGGATCCTCTTGAGAATGCGATACTTAGCGAGACAGACGGCGTTGGCTGAGATGCCTAGCTGCTCGGCGACCTGCTGTGCGGTGTAGCCTTGCCATGTAAACAGCTCAAACGCCTTGATCGTCCTGGGATCACACTCCTGACAAACCTGTTTGAGGCACTGTTCCAGAAGACACTGTCGCCACTCGTGTTCCCAGGCTTTTTCGAAGACGTCCGGAGCGGGGAGCCGGGCGACCAGATCTGTCTGATCGGTCTTGCCCGCGATCTGGATCTCGCGACGGCGTCGGGCCCGCAGGGCATCAAGGATTTGATGATGAGCGATGCCGAAGAGCCAGTGTCGCAAGCGGCCCCTTGCCTGATCGTACTTGTCCTGGCGATAGGCGGTGCAAAAGCGGACGAGCGTCTGCTGGGCCGCATCCTGGGCATCCTGTTCTGACAAGCCCATCTGCTGGCCGTAACGCACGATGAGGGGTCGATAGCGACCGATAAACAACTGCCACGCCTGGTCGTTGCGCGCATCCTTGAGCGTTGCCAGCAGCCATGTGCTGGTCGCGGTTGACGCAATGTCTTCTTTGTCAGACTCACCGGCCAAGGGGCGACCCCAGCGTAGACTGTCGGAGCAGGCGGAAACTGCCCGCTCCCTCTGGAAGTGACCATTTCCTGATCGTCAGTATAGCATCTGATCGGAGGAATGTCTGCTGTCTCTGTGGCGGCTTATTCCGGGGCAATATTATCGAGCCAGGACCGATACCGACAACAGCGCCCCGCGCAACAGGTCCTCGGCACGGCTTTCTGGCAGCTGGACGGATCGCCGCTTGTCGGAGAACTGGACGATCTTGAGGGCAGGGGAAGGCTTGACCCGATAATCGTGTATGATATACCCGCCATGAGAGTCGCGGATGGCAGGCGCCACTCTTTGGAGGGGCAGAGATGCTTTGCACGGCAACACTGGTCGTATCGCAATCGGGTTCGACCCGGGAGATCCCGCTGGATCCGAAAGGCAAGGTGATCGGCAGGGATGCCCACTGCGCGATTGTGCTGGACAGCCCGGGGGTCTCCCGCAGACATGCACGCATCTTCGCTGATCCTTTCGGTCGATGGATTATCGAGGATCTCGACAGCCACAACGGTACATGGGTCAACAGTCGGCGAATTACTGCGCCTGGCTTTGGCGCCTGGCGAGGTGGCAATTATTGACGGTTTTTCGCTGACACTTCGCGAAAAGGACTCCCCAGACCTTGAGGCCGATCCGGCGACTAACATGTCCGGTCAGGTCGTCGAGGACATGGGCTCGGGAAAGATGCGGATCGCAGGGGATCAGACTAATCGCCCGCTGTCGCGAAGCCGGCTGAAGATCCTCAACGAGTTTGTGGACCGCCTGAGCGATCTTGCCGATCCGGCGGGGCTTTACCCAGAGGTGTGCCAGCAACTGGCGTCTCAGCCTGACGCCGCCGCCGCGATCGTGCAGATCCCTGCTAATGACCAACCCCTGCCGGCCGCCCCGCGCGTCCTGGCCTGTCATTTCGGCAGGGAGGGGCTTGCGACGGGAGGCGAATTGCGGCTGTCGCGCCGCGTGCTCGACAGCGTTCGCAACACGCGCCAGGCCGTCCAGGGCCTGAGCATTGCATCGCAAGGCGGCGGGCTGACCTTGACCATTCTCGACGAACACAGCCCTCGAACCGTTCTGTGCGCGCCGATCACCGGCGGCAATGATATGACGGACTGCCTGTACGTGGACATGCCCGCCAACTGCGCGGGCGAGGACGCACTGGAGTTCGTGGAGGCCATGGCTCGCCAGATCTGCCTGATTCGCAAGGGTCTGCTTCTGGCAGAGGCCAGGGCGCAGAGACGGACGCTCGATCGTCAGCTCGACATGGCTCGGCAGATCCAGGCCCGCCTGGTTCTGTCGCGGCCGCCGGCCATGACAGGACTGGACATCGCCGTCTCCTATGAGCCTGCGATGTGGGTGGGCGGGGACTACTGCGACGTGTGGAACCTGGCTGACGGGCGACTTGCCTTTGCCGTGGGCGATGTGGCTGGCAAGGGGCTTCCCGCGGCGATGGTGATGTCAAACCTCCACGCGGCCCTGCGCGTGGCGATGGCCTACTGCAAGGAACCGGCTGAGGCGATCACGCGGGTCAACCGCCACCTTTACGAGAATCTCGAGGACGGTATGTTCGTCACCCTGTTCGCCGGCGTGATGGAGCCGGCGACCGGGCGGCTCTGTTATGTAGACGCGGGCCATGGTCAGGGACTGTTCATGGGCGCTGACGGCGGCCTTATTCGGGTGGGCGAACCCGCTAACACGATTGTGGGAGCCTTTGACGAAGAGTTCACGTCCAGGGAGCATCGTCTTCCCCCGGGGGGAGGGCTGCTGATTGTCACCGACGGGATTACCGAATCGTTCTCGCCTGAACTGGAACAGTTCGGGATTGACGGCCTGGAGACGGCTGTTTCGACCGCACCGTCAGATTCTGCCCACGAGATAGTGCAGCACGTCTTGCAGGCCGCCAGCCGATTCCGTGGCGATCAGCCGGCTCTCGATGACATGACGGTGCTGGCGCTGTTGAATCGCAGGGCGGACTGACGTTGATACGCCCGGCAAGCCCGACGCTATGACTAGCGGTCCCAGTTGGCAACCAGGATCTGCAGATCCCGAACATTGACGTAGCCGTCGGCGTTGCAGTCGGCGTCACTGCTCCAGTTGTCGCTGCCATCCCGGCTGCCCCAGGCGGCGGCCAAAAGTTGCAGATCGCCGATGTTGACAGCACTGTCCCCGTTGATGTCGCCGGAAACATGCTGACTGCCCAGCCAGACGATCGACAGCGGCAATGCCAGGCTCGGAGTATCCAGGGCATGGCCGGTGTAAGTGCCTGCTGAGCCTTGCGGGACGGTGGCCAGCGACGCCGCATAGAACGGGCTGCTGATGGTCGAGATCGTGCCGGGGATGTTGGTCATCACGAAGCCCGTGACCCAGAGACTGCCCGTGGCTGGATCTTCGGTGATGCCTGTGATGTGGCCCATGCCGCGCTGACTGCCGCCGGCATCGTTGATCGTACAGGTGTGATCGATCTTCCATGTCAGTGTCGACATGCAGTAGAGTTTGCTGCTGACGGCGTCGGGCGCGGTCAGTGATGATGCCATGTACAGCCGCGGGTATTTCCTTGAGACGCACATGGCAATGGGTGCGACGATATCAAGGCGGTCGAGACAGACGGGCTCCTGCACCTTTGCGCCCGTGGCCGTGTCATAGACCCAGAGCAGGTTGCTTCCGTTGAGGTAGTAACTGTTCGTTACGTACAGATGGCCGTCGCCGTCCAGTTCCACCTCGTGCAGGTTTCCCGTGTCGCGATTGTCTCCGGCAGGCGGCGGGTCGTCGTAGAGCCGCACGAGTGCATACGGCGGCGTGGAACCAGGGTTGGAGGCGAGTTTGGCGGTGGCTTCGTAGGGGGTGGCGCCGCCTGTCGGCTGGACGACCACCGGTGTGACGTAGATATTGCCCTCAGCATCGAAGGCAGCGTCGAGCATTGGCCGGCCCTGGTAACCCCCGGCCGAACCGCTTACGCCGATTCGCACTGTTGCCGCCCGCCCGTTTCGCGGGTCGCTGGCGATATTGATCAGGCCATTGGGCACCACGGCGTGCCCGTCCGACACCCTTACCAGGCCAGCCTCGAGGTTCAACTGGTAGAGCGTACCTGCCACGTCCCGGACAAGCCGGCCGTTGACGCGGGGATAGGCGGCCGCTATCGCCTGAGGGGACTGGCCGCCGGCATCCAGCCCGTACATGCAGTCCTGAAAGAAACCGTCCATGCTCGTGCCGCCGGGGCTGTTGCTCTTGCCACTAACGGCGAGGCTGCATCCAGCCGGCATCTGTGCGATCGGGGGGTCGTTTGTGGCGGCCAACGGGATTTCCGCAGCCGCTGCCATCGCAGGCAGCGCCGCCAGCGGGACATCATCGCTGCTGCAGAAATTGAGCCTGTCCGTCGCGTTGAGTCGCCAGTCCCAGCCCATCACGTCGTTTGAATCGACGTAGCCGTCCTCGGTGAAGACCGAGTCCAGGCATGCCAGGAGGCTGTCCATGCCGTCGCTCGCCAGCATGCATTGCTGGCCATACAACCCGATCATCGTCAGGAAGTCCTTGGCATTGACGGCCGTATCGCCGGTGACATCACCGCAGATCGTTCCGAAGCACAGTACCTGCGGATCGAAGTCGTTGATCAGGATACTCGTGCCGGCCGGCCCGACCAGTTCCAGTTCGACGCGGGTGCCCTGGGCGAAGTCCATACCGCTGGCGGACACGAACTGGCGAAACGTTGCCAACTGCAGACTGCCGACGGCGCCGTATCGCCCGGGCGGGGGCGGCAACAGGCGCGCGACCTGCACGTAGTGACTGGCCCGGACGGGATCTGTCGGCTCCAACAGGTCAGGGACATCGGTAAGGTAAACGACCAGTTCTGTTCCAGGGCCGATGTTCTCCCATACGTAGTCGAATTGGATCAGGATCCGCTGCTCGGCGCTCTTGGAGAACGGCGCTTTGACGCGTGCATTGTAGAGCTGTTCCGGACCGGTCGGATCGGACGGATCGTGGGCGGTTACCGTGTTCATTCGCATCAAGCCGGCCGGATCGTGACTGTCACCGACTACGCGTTCGACTTGCGTGCGATCGCAGGCAGGGTGCTGGCTGTCGCTATAGTTATTGGTAACAAGCCGCGAGGAGAACTCGGCCAGGTCGTCGAATTTCACTACGCTCAAGGAAAAACCAAGCAGTGGAACATTGCGGATATAGGGGGCGAGGGCTTCGCCTTGCAGCACCGTGTTGTCGGGGGCGGCTGTCCTGGCGGTGCCGTAATAGAGCCGCTGGAAGCCGGTGTTGAGTATCGAGTTTTCACCGAGAACCAGCTCTTTGACGTAGAGTACCTCATCATGGGGCGAAGCCGGGTTGCCGAAGGCGAAGCGGTTGGTCAGGTTGACCTTCGCATCGGGCAGCAGCGTGAGACTCTCCAGTGTCCATGTGCGGGTCGTGTCGGTGTCGAACCCGGGGATCGGATCCACTGCATGCAAAAAGAACGGGTTATCCGGCAAAGGCTGCTCGGATGTCGTGCCCTGGTCCAGGCCGCGGCATTCCAGCAGGCCTCCGCGTGTGCCGCCCTGTCCTTCGCTGATGGTTACATGAATGCGGTTATCGTTATGAATGTTGCCGGTGAAGTCGGCCTGTCGAAGGTCAAGGTAGCGGTCGCCGTCGGCGTAGATGTCGTTGTTTTCGATAATGACGCCCTGCTCGACAAAGAATTGGCCGTATGGCGCGCCGCTTGTCGCCTCGATGTTGTTGGTGGTGACGATTACGCCTGGTTCAAGGCTGAGGCTGCGGACCTTGATCATCGTGCCCGATAGCGTACTGCTGCCACGCATATGAAATAGGCCGTCACATGCAATGCCCGGCTCATCCTGGCCGTCTCCGGGAAGACTGATGACTGCGTGTCCTTCGATGACCAGCTGCGTGGCCGAATCCACCTTCACCTGACCTGGCCCCGACAGGTTGCAGCGGACAACGGCGCTGGCGACGTGAAGCATTCCGCCGGTGTCGAGCGTGAGTGTGCCGCTGCCCGTGAAGGTGAGGTCAGAGCCGGTCCATGCAGCCGAGACCATCTCGACTTTACCTTCTACCGTTACCCCGCCTTGGTGCCCCCAGACGCCGTCTGGCGCATTTCCATCGATCCGGCAGTCGGCCACGAGCGGATAGCCCGTCGCCACGTAAAGACCCCCGCCGTGCGTCATCGCCGTATTGGCCGTCAGGACGCAGTTACGCAGCTGCGGGGCTGCGTCCGTAATGAACACGCCGCCGCCGGCATCGGCCCGGCCGTTGCGAATCGTGAAGCCCACGACCGCCGTCCTAGCCGTCTCTCCATCCTGGAAAAGGAATCCGCGCCCCTGGTTGTCGCAGTCGATGATGGTGTTTTCGGCGCCGGACACGCTACGCGGCACCACGGCCTTGCCGGCGAAATGCAGATCGAAGTTGCCTGTGCCGCTGTAGGTGCCCGCGGCCACCAGGACGGTATCGCCGTCGACGGCGGCGTCGATTCCTGCCTGGATCGTCCGTTTCGGGCCGTGGCCATCTCCCGTGACGGGAGCACGGCCGTCGAGACTGTCATCGCCAACGGTGCTGTCTACATACAGCGGTACTGCCACCGGATTGCTGCCGTAATCCTGGTATTCCTCGAGGTTGGTGAGCCCGTCGTCGTCTGGATCACCGGCCGGGTCTCCAGCCGCTGGGTAACGCTGCTCCCAGAAGTCCGGCAGGCCGTCAGCGTCGCTGTCGAGAAGTTCGTCGGGCCCGATGTCCATGCACCCATTTACAACGCGAGGGTCCCCATCGATATCAGTGTCGCCGCTCGTCGAGGAGTAGGCCGGGTCGCCGCGGTCGACGCAGGGCGAACCCGGTCGCAGATGAAAGTCGGCCGTGAAGCCCGGCTCCTCGTCGATATTGCCCTCGCCCTCGTAGCCCCCCTGCACGCAGCTGTATCTGACGGACGGCGTCGCGCCCCCGAAGTGCCCGCCCGTATTGGCCCAGAAGATGCAGTAATCGATCGTGCCGCTGCACTCGCTCTGACCGCCGCCTCCGGTGTTGCCCAGGGCCCTGTTGAATGCGACGGTGCTGCTGCTGAGGTTGCCCGTGCAAGCCTTCATGCCGCCACCGGCACCACTGGCGCTGTTGGCGACGATCACACAGTCGCGCACTGTGCCTGTGCAGGAATAGACTCCGCCGCCCTGGCCAGCCGAATTCCAGTTGATCGTGCAGCCGTCGACCCCGTTCTTTCCGCAAAAGGCCATGCCGCCGCCGGTGCTGGCATCGCCGAAGGCGTTATCATTGCGTGTAATGAGGCATCCGGTGATCGGCCCGGGGCAATAGGCCAGTCCCGCACCGCTGGCGTCGAGACAGCCGATGTTGTCCCGGATGGTGCAGTCACTGACGGTCCCCCGGCAGTTGGCGAGCCCGCCGCCATAGCCTCCGGCCTCATCAATGAAGTTAGCCGCCACCGTGCAGTCGGAGATTGCGCCGTTGCAGCCATAGAGACCGCCGCCCCACCAGCCGGCCTCGTTGCTTTCGATCGTACAGTTGGCAATCGGCCCCTGGCAGTAGGCCATGCCGCCGCCTGACCAGTCCGCCAGATTGCTGCGGATAATGCAGTCATTGATCTTGCCGTCAGAGAAGGCGATACCGCCGCCGGTATCGGCCTGGTTATCTTCTATAACACAGTGGCTGATCGTCGTCGTACCGGGGCCGACGATTCCGCCGCCGGACAGTCTGCCGGCCGTTGCCGCCGCGGATGATACAGCCGTCGAGCGTGGTTGTGCCGTCTGTGCCGCCGAGGTCGACGACAACATAGCTGTTGTCGGTACGGTCTGCGGGGTTGCTTCCGTCATCGCCGTTCAGATCGCCGCTCAGGATCGTGGCACAGGTAGCCGGGGCACGATCGCCTCCGCCCGCAGGATAGCCGCCGAGGATGGACACACCCTGTTTCATCTGGAACGCCGCCCAGCAGTCGCCGGTTCCGTCGGGCGTGCCTGCGGTGCGGTCAGGCGTGTATGTCCCTTCGGCCACGCGGATCTCATCGCCGGGGACGGCAGCATTCAGTGCATCCTGGAGAAATTGAAATGCGGTGCCCCACGTTGCACCGTTACCGAACGCCGGGGCGCTGGCATCCACGCAGATGACCGTAGAGTGCTGCCGGAACTTCCACTGGTAGGCGGGAAGGTCGACCCCCTCGACGCTGGTAATGTTGCCGTCCAGGGTGGCGGTGATCAGGCCTTCGGGCAAACCATCCGGTATCTCGAACAGGTACGGTCCCCGGCCGCTGCCGCGCACGCTGGTAATCGATGCCCCGTAGATCTGGAGGTCGTCGGCGCTGACGTTGAGCACGGGCAGGTCGAAGGCCACGATAATCCGCGTGACCGACCGCTCCACGCTGCCTTCGGCCGGCCAAGTGCCGGCGACCTGCGGCACGACACTCGGTTCGGCCAGGAACAGGCTGTGCTCCGCGCCGCCTGCGATCGCCACGGCCCCGGTCAGGCCCGTAACCTGCACCGGCCGGTCCCGGCTGACACCGGTGCCGTCCCCGAGCTGGCCTGCATCGTTATAGCCCCAGGTCCAGACGGTGCCGTCGGCCCTTCTGGCCAGACTGTGCTCGCAGCCCGCGGCCACCATCGTCATCTCAGCCAGGCCAGCCACTTGCGTCGGGTTTGCACTATACGGCCATGAGGCCATACCGTCGCCCAGCTGGCCCGACATGTTATAGCCCCATGCCCAGACGCCGCCATTACAGACCGCTAAGCTATGCTCCCCCCCAGCCGCCGCCGATGTGGCTCCTTTCAGGCCCGGGACCTGTACGGGGATGTGCTGATCGGCCATCGTTCCGTCACCGATCTGGCCGTTATAGTTGCTGCCCCACGCCCAGACCGTGCCGTCAGACTTGACTGCCAGGCTGTGCGACGCGCCCGTGTCGCCTCCCGCTGCGACTGCTGCCACGGACGTGAGGCCGGCCACCGGAACGGGGGTGTTGCGCTGCAAGGTCGTGCCATCGCCCAACTGACCAAATGCGTTATTCCCCCATGCCCATACCGTCCCGTCGGTCTTCCTGGCGAGGCTATGCACATACCCGGCTGCCACCATCGTCACATCCGCCAATCCCGGAACCGGCACGGGAAGGAGCCGATCGGTCGTTGTTCCATCACCGAGCCTGGCCACCGTCATTGCTGCCCCAGGCCCAGACGGAACCATCGGACTCCGCTGCCAGGCTGTGAGCGGCACCTGCCGCTACGGCCACGACATCGGCCAGTCCTGAGACCTGGGCGGCGACGTTGTGGGCTGTCGTCGTGCCATCGCCCAGTTGACCGTGGTTGTTATTGCCCCACGCCCACACGGTACCATCGCTTTTGATTGCCAGGTTATGGTCATCCCCCGCTGCCATCGCGATCACGTCCGACAGATCGATCACCTGTACGGGTATATAGCGGTCCATCGTTGTGCCGGCGCCCAGCTGGCCGAATGCGTTATATCCCCATGCCCACACCGTTCCGTCGGATTCCAGTGCCAGGCTTCTCGCGTAGCTGGCTGCCACCGCCACGGACGCTGTCAAACCCGCGACCCGAACGGGGGCGCTGTGAGCTTGCTGTTGTCCCGTCACCCAGCTGGCCGTATTTGTTGTCCCCCCATGCCCAGATGGTACCATCCGACCGAACGGCCAGGCTGTGGCAGCTGCTCCTGGTCGCCACCTGCTGCCACCGCTATCGCATCGGCAAGACCTGATATCTCTTCGGGGCTGAGATGCGCCGAGGTCGTCCCGTCGCCCAACTGGCCATATTGGTTGTCGCCCCATGACCAGGCGGTACCATCCGACCGGACGGCCAGAGTTGTTACAGCGCTTGTCGCGAGAGTCGTTATGCTTGTAAGGCCAGGTACGCTGACGGGCGAAAGACGCTGTGTGGTCGTGCCGTCCCCCAACTGGCCATATGAATTGTCGCCCCAGGCCACAACCGTACCGTCCGTCAGGATCGCCGCGCTATGCGAGCCACCCGCCGACACCATCCTGGCGTTGGCCAGTCCATCGACTCTCACAGGGCTCGTTCTTCTCGAGGTCGTCCCGTCGCCCAGCTGTCCCGACGTGTTGCACCCCCAAGCCCATACCGTGCCGTCCGATCGGACCGCCAGGCTATGCTGCATGCCTGTCGCCACAGCGACAATACCGGTCAGCGACAGCACCCGGACCGGACTGTTCCGTTGGACCCGTGTGCCGTCGCCGATCTGCCCGCTGAAGTTGTCGCCCCACGCCCAGACCGTACCATCAGACTTGAGAGCGAGGCTGTAACCATGACCAGCTGCGACGGCTTTCACCGCAGAGAGGCCCATAACCTGCCCGGGGATCGACCGGCTCGTGGTCGTTCCGTCGCCAAGTTCGCCGTACTGGTTGTCCCCCCACGCCCAGACGGTTTGGTCGGCCTTGATCGCCAGCGTGTGCGTGTCGCCGCCGGCTAAGGCGATGACGTCTCCGATGACGGCCGGGGCGATCGTATCCCCGCCGCCGACCCCGATTCCGAGTTGCCCCTGGCGATCGGAACCGACGGAAAACACCCGATCTTTCGCCGCTTTGGCAAGACTGCTGGCGGCGAAAAGCACAGCAACCACACTGACCAACTGCACTAGAACGGTCCGTTTCATGCATTGGGCCCTCCAACCGTCTTTTCCAAAAGGAATACGGCGTCAAGAGGGGAGTTCTTTCCTGGTAGCGGAATGGCGCGCAATATCGGGTCTTCCAACAGCAGAGGCGCACCTTCCACGCAGGTTGCCTCCCGAAGGAAGTCGCCTACCTGCAGTGACGGGCTCAAGATTCCCTCTCCCGGCTCCCACTATAGCAGATGCATATGCAAAAATCTCGCGTTTTGCGGCTCATTGCTCCCAGACCGGCCCGGCGTTCGGAGTCTCAGGCGGAGACGTATACGACTCTGGGAAACGGTGCGCAGTCACGTTTGAGGCTGGCTCTTCGAGCTCTTCTTATCAAGGGACATGATTAAAAAATACAACATCATGCGCACACATTGTTGTCCGTTGGCCACAGAACGCTGCCCGAAGACGGGTATAACAGTCTTCAGGACGTTGGTGAGCTCGCATGGCTATGGTGCCCCCAGGAAAGAAGTTGCGTCGAGCGCGGCGAGATTTGTCGCATGTGAATCTTCGGCTGGCACGGAGTTTGCTGTTCATAACTACGCTAGGCATTGCCTGGCCGGGACATCTCCCTAGAGCCTATGTCTGTAGATGGCTCTGGCATGGCTATGCGATGCCGTCGCGTGATGAGGCTGACAGACGCCTCGGCGCTGCCGCGGGTCTGATCTGCTCGTTTGCACCACTCGTTTCTTGAGTGGTGTGACACCCTATATGCGATTGTAGAGGGCGAGACTGTAGGCCGGGTTGCCGGCTGGGAGCGGCCGATCAGTCAATGGGTTGCGGATAGAGGATCGCGGCAATGAAGCGGCAAAATAGAGTGGAGTGGCTGGCGCTTGTATCGGTGTCTTTGCTTGGATCGATTGCAGCGGCGGACACCTACCTTGTCGGGCCCACAGGAAGTATAAGAGGATTCAGGACGCCATCAACGTTGCCAGCAATGGCGACACGATTCTGGTGGCCCCCGGCACGTACATCGGGACGGACGGCTGCATGCTCTTCGATGGGCCCAGCAATATCACGGTGAAGGGTGTTGGTGGCCGGCCCGTGATCGACATGGGGGCCGACCATTCCGTTTCGGTGTGGGGTAAGGGGACGTGCACGATTACCCCCAGTTCCAGCAACATCACGCTGGATAACCTGGAGTTCAAGGGCGCCACCGGTCGCGACGTGGATCCCTGGAATGACACCGAATACAGCGGTGCCGGGATCCGCTGGGATGGCGGCGGCATGCTCCGCGTTGTCAACTGCGTGATCCACGACTGCGATCAAGGCATCCTTGGCACCACGGCGCAGGGCGGCGAGTTTCTACTGGAGAATTCGGTCATCTATGAGAACGGGGCGCCGCATCCCTCTGGCTTGAGGCACAATATCCGGGTTGGCACTAACGTTGGCGGCGTCGACAAGGCGACCTACCGGTATAACTGGATCTATAATGCAACCCAAGCCTACGACATCAAGACCGGCACTCGCACGAACTACATCCTCTACAACCGCCTTGGCGACGAGGTAATCGATATGAGTACCGAGCCGCCTACGACCGGGGGCGGCGAAGCCATCATTGACATTCCCAAAGGCGGCCTCACCTACGTGATGGGTAACCTCATCATTAAGGGGTTTACTGCCCAGTACGGTTGCAGCCTCCGTTACGGCGGGGAAGGCCTCGATCCCGGCTACAGCAGCCAGTCGTTCATTGTTTACAATACGTTTATGGGCGAGCGTTCCACGGGTTACAACGAATTCCTGCGTATCGCGGCGGGTCCCTCGCCGGCTGTCGTAGCGGATAACGCATTCATACACTATAACTCAGGAGACCAGTTATACAGCGGTCCTGTCAACGGGAGTGTGCTTGGATCGAACATCGCGGTGTATGAGCATTGGGGGCAAGCTGCCGCTGATGTCGGTATGGTCAACTACCAGCCGAGCCCGCAGTCTCCGTGGCTGGATGCCCATCTGGTTGGGACCTCGCTGGCGATTGGAGCGGCCATGGTGCCGGGCAGCGGGCGCCATGCCGCTCACAGGGCCGGACGGCTTTGCGCTGACGCCGAGCAAGCAGCTGGTTCTGACCTCAGCCACGGCTACGCCCCACAGCGAGAATCGCTCGGCGTGCACCAGCTGCGGCGCCTTCGAGTACAACAACGATCCACTCGTGCCGCAGGCGCCGACCGTCTTTGCGGGGCCGAGCGCTACGCCCGTCATGCCGAGTGCCGGTTTTGCCCATCGTGCCGTGGCCACGGTGGAAGGCACTCTGATGGGGGCAGTGGATAACGACGGCCTGACTACCGGTCCGGCGCTGCTTGCCTGGAGCAAGGTCAGTGGTCCGGGTAGTGTCAGCTTCAGCAGCCCGCTCGCCCCGGTTACCACAGCCAGCTTCACCGCGCCGGGGACGTATACACTGCGTTTGACGGCGGCGGACGGTGGAGGCATGGCCTTTGACGATGTTACCGTTCAGGCTGAGATTGCGCCGATTCTGACCATTACGAGTGGCATGCAGACCGTGGCGTATGAAAACGGCGGCAGCACGGCGAACCTTGCGGCGACCGCTGTTGACAGCGATGGGCCGAGCGGCCTTACCGCCTCATGGGTCGAGCAATACCGGGGCAATCTGGACATTGCGCACACGGTGACGTTTGACCCGATGACTTCGCTGATGACCTCGGCGACGATTGCGTTCTCCCCGGCGCCGGTGACGTCCGTCACCTTCCCGATGCGCCTGCAGGCCAGCGACGGGGCGGTCTTCGTCTATAAGCCGGTGCAGGTGACAGTTTCCGGCGGGCCGAACCAGGCGCCCGTTGTGAATGCCGGGGCCGATCTGGTTGTTCAGTTGGCTGATGCCGCCGTCATGAGCGGTTCGGCGACCGATGATGGCCAGCCAAGCCCTTTGACGTTTACGTGGAGCAAAGTCAGTGGTCCGGGCAATGTGATGTTTGCCGACCCGAGCGATCCCTTAACATCTGTTATGTTCGACGCCACGGGCGACTATGTTCTGCAGCTGACAGACTTTTGACGGTGCTCTGACGGGTACCGACACCGTGAGTGTCACTGTCACTGCCGCGAACACAGCCCCAGTTGTCGATGCCGGCCCGGACCAGACGATTACTTTTCCTAATGACGTCTTGCTCGTTGCTTCAGTGACCGACGACGGTTTACCGGCCCCAGGAAGGTTGGTATATGGTTGGGGATTGGTGCAGGGACCCGGTATAGAGACGATCTGGAGTCTGAATGAGCCTACGACCTCGGTTTCCTTCGACTCGCCCGGTGTTTACGTCTTGGAGCTGTTCGTATCTGACGGGAAGTTGAGCAGCACGGACACGGTCGTAGTGACTGTCAACGACATCCCGGTTGTCGATGCGGGACCTGACCAGAGGATCAGACTGACTGGTGTTGCCCAATTGGCTGGCTCGGTGAGCGATATGGGGCTGCCCGACCCTCCTGGGGAGACGTCTCCATTGTGGAGCAAGGTCGAGGGACCCGGCGATGTTGTCTTCGACGATCCTCACAAACTGAACACAACTGCGACCTTCAGTCTGCCTGGGGTCTATGCACTGCAGCTGGATGCGTTTGACGGTATGGATACAGGCACGGATACCGTTACGGTCGTGGTCATTGCCGACGTATTCGATATGCCTCCACCGCTTAAGAGCCTGGAGTTCGTCACTGTTGGCGATCCGGGTAATGCACCGGACACACGCGTCATGGATGACGGCACTACAGGATATGGAAACGTCGACTACGTGTACCAGATCGGCAAGTATGAGGTCACGGTGGCCCAGTATTGCCAGTTCCTGAATGCCGTGGCTGCGACAGACACGTACGGGCTCTACGATTATGAAATGGGCGACCCGTTTGCCGTACCCAACGGTCTTGCAGGATGCGGGATTTACCGTCGTGGCAACCCAGGTATCTACGCGTACGAACCAACTCCGGGGCGAGAGAACTGTCCAGTCAACTACATAAGCTGGGGTGGAGCCGTTAGATTCGTTAACTGGCTAGAGAACGGCCAGCCTATGGGCGAGCAAAACGCGTTCACCACGGAAGCGGGATCCTACTCCGTGGCGGGAGCCATTTCCGATCAGGATTTGATGATACTTGTTCGTCAGGCCACAGGGCACTACGTGCTGCCGTCAGAGAACGAGTGGTACAAGGCCGCCTACTACAAGGGCGGCTCGACCGATGCCGGCTACTGGCTCTTTGCCACGCAGAGCAACGACGTGCCCAGCAATGTTCTTGATCCGGATGGTAGGAATAATGCCAATTACGGGCAGCAGGGCGATGAGAGTCTCTTCGTAGGAGTGGGTTCATTTGTAGCCTCTCCGGGGCCGTTTGGCACATTCGATCAGAGTGGCAATATCGACGAATGGCTGGATACAAAGGCCTCTGATCAATCGCGTATGATTCGCGGCGGCAGCTTTGCAGGGCCGTTTGCCCATATGGAATCTTCGTATCGGGGGAATGACCAGCCGACCTCGGCCTGGGGCTGGTACGGCTTTCGGGTTGGCCGCGTTCCTCAGAATCTGCCGCCGTCCGTTGAGGCCGGTGACGACCAGACGATCGTCCTGCCGGCAGCTGCTATGCTGGCCGGCTCGGGCACTGATGACGGCCTGCCCAACCCGCCCGGGACACTCAGCTATACGTGGACCAAGGTCAGCGGGCCGGGGGACGTGGCTTTCGGCGATGCTCACTCGGCTGCTACGACGGCGTCATTCGCTGCGCCGGGGACCTATGTTCTGCAACTGGAGGCGTCCGACGGCGAGGCCGCCGCTACCGATAGGGTCACGATTACTGTGAATGGCAACGTGGCGCCAGTGGTCGATGCGGGGCCTGATCAGGCCATCATGCTGCCAGCCACCGCGAGCCTCAGTGGCTCTGCCACTGACGACGGCCTGCCCAATCCGCCGGGCGCACTGACGTATGCCTGGAGCAAAGTGAGCGGGCCGGGGACGGTGTCGTTCTCCGATCCGGCCGCGGCCAGTGCGACCGCGACGTTCAGCGCTGCGGGCCTATACGTCCTGCAACTGGAGGTCTCCGACGGCGCTGCAAGTGGGACCGATACCGTCACTGTTCTGGTAAAGCCCCCCCTGCGTCCGGATGCCGTGATGGATCTGACCGCAACCGACGTGCAGGCGAACCAGGTGACGCTGCGCTGGACGGCCCCGAGCGCACCTGTGGGCTCCGTCTCGTCCTATGCCATACGTTACAGCACGAGCCCCATTACGGATGATGCCGCTTGGGACACCGCTGTATCCGTGGCCGGTGTTCCTGAACCGGCAGCGCCAGGTGAAAGTCAGAGCTGCATTGTGACGGGCCTGCAGAGCGGTACCACGTATTACTTCGCCATGAAATCGGCGAACCTCTTTGGCCTAGCCTCGCCGCTGTCCAACATTGCGACGGCTACGACGCCGGACGTCGACCCGCCGGACACTGTCATTCAGTCGGGCCCACCGGAGGGTGGTGTGAGCGGATCGCAGGTGACGTTCACCTGGTCCGGCAGCGACAGTGCCACGCCGGCAGGACAGACTGCAGTATTCTTATCGACTGGATGACGCGGCCTGGTCGGGCTATGCCGCTACGACCACGTGCACGGTGGCCGTACAGGCGGGTGCCCACACGTTCGAGGTGCGGGCCAAAGACCTCGCCGGTAACGAAGATCCCACTCCGGCGGTTCGTCATTTTACGGCTGACGTGGCAGGGCCGGTCGTTCTCGATATGACCGCCACGGCCGATCAGACCGGCTGCCTCGTCGAATGGACGACGGATGAGCCGTCCACTTCGCAGGTCGAGTACGGGCTTACAGATTCATATGGCCTGAAAACCACACGCAGCGGAGCGCTTGTTACGTCGCACAGCGTTACGATATCCGGTCTGGCGCCAGTGACGCCCTACCACTTCCGGGTGCTCAGCGACGACGCCATAGGCAACCACACCGCATCGATCGACTCTACGTTCACCACGCTGACTGACACGACGGCACCGGACACGACGATTCAGTCCGGGCCGGCCGAAGGCGCCAAGCTCACGAATCCGAACGTGACCTTCGAGCTGGAAGGGCAGCGACA
The DNA here is from genome assembly GCA_963787325.1 of uncultured Planctomycetota bacterium. GTDB lineage: Bacteria > Planctomycetota > Phycisphaerae > UBA1845 > JANYLN01 > CAWBCK01. The sequence goes on along the minus strand of CAWBCK010000005.1, from coordinate 100,069 downwards.
ACGGCACGGCGGCTGGTGCGCTGGAGTTTTCCTACCGCATGGACGGCGGCGAGTGGTCGGCGTACGCGACAGCGACGAGCACCTCGTTCACCGGCCTGGCTGAGACCAGTCACACCTTCGAAGTACGCGCACGTGACGCGGCGGGCAATATCGATACCACGCCGGCGGCCCGGCATTTCAGTGTCCGTCTGACGCCGCCGGTTATCAGCGATGCGGCCGTGTCGGCTCAGCCGACCCGCTGCACCATCACCTGGACAACGAATGTGCCGTGCACCTCGCAAGTGGAGTTCGGCACGACTGATCAGTACGGTTCCCTCAGTCCGTTGGATTCTGCGCTCGTTACGGCGCACAGCGTGACGCTGAACGGGCTTGCCTCCCAGCAAGCCTACTACCTTCGCATCCACAGCAGCGATGACGCCGGCCTGTCGACGACCGCGGTCGTTGGGCCGGTCACAACGGGCGTATTGCCGGACCTGCAGGTGACATCGCTTACTGAGCCCGGTGATGCCTGGGTCGCGCAGGCCGTGGACGTCAGCTGGACCGTTACCGATACCGGCAGCGGCGACGCGACCGGCACCTGGACCGACAGGATCTACCTGTCTCACGACGGCACGCTTAACGGACTGCTGCGCATCGGCGAGCTACGACCGTCCTGTCGAGCTTGCGTCCGGCTCGCAGTATGACCGCGTCGCCAGTGTGATGCTGCCGGCCGGCCTGGCAGGCGGTGATTACTGGATCGTCGTCAAGGCCAACGACGGGTTCGCCCTGCCGGAGAGTGATCTGACCAATAACGCGGCGATCGCAGGACCCTTCACAGTCCATGCGCCGCCGTGCGCCGATCTGCAGCCCAGCGGCGTAACGATCCCCGTTTCGACCGTGACAGCCGGCCAGGATGCGTTTGTCGACTGGGTCGTTACGAACATCGGCGACGGTGCGACCAGCACGCCTTACTGGTTCGACCGGGTGTATCTGTCCAAGAGCAGCACGTTCGACGGGCAGGCCCGCGCGATGAATCCGGACTTCCAGAACCCGATGGCGCTTGGGCCTGGGGAGGCCTATCCGGTCAGCGCACAGTTTACGCTGCCGACCGACCTGAGCGGCGATTACTACGTGTTTGTGGCGACCGACGCCGGCCACAAGGTGGATGAGTGCAGCGAAGACAACAACACGGCTGTCAGCGTCGCGATGCTCCACGTGAACCCACCGGTGCTGCCCGTGCTTTCAGTGACGAACCTGCACGTGCGGCCGGCCGACCCCTGGCCCGGTTCGGCGATCGTTGTCGAGCTGGACGCTCACCAATACCGGCGGGTTGCGCACGATGCCCTTTACGCTTGACCATGCCATCCTCCTGTCGACACAGGACGTGTACGATCCGAGCAAGGCCCTGGTGACGCACGTGGCGCCACTGACGGCTGATCTGAACCCTGGCGAAGCCAGCGAGGTGCTGAGCGTTACGGTGAACATCCCGGCCGGTGTTTCGGGCAGCCGGTATGTCATTGTGTGTCCGGATCCCAAGCAGCAGACGCCTTTCAACACGGCTGCTGCATCTGTGGAGATCAATGTGCCGCCGGTGCTGCCTGCAGACCTTGTCATCGACAATGTTTCCGTTCCGGCGGCGGCTGTTTCGGGCCAGCCGATTTCGGTGAGCTGGTCGGTACGCAACGCCGTGAATATTCCAACGCTCGTGAGTGCCTGGACGGACAAGGTCGTTCTGTCAAACGACGACGATCTGACTACGCAGGCAGACAATGTCGAGCTCGGCACGATCTCCCATTCGGGTGTGCTGGACTTCGATCAGACGTACGTGGCCAGCCTCACTGCCAATCTGCCGAACGACGCCACCGGGCCGTACTATCTGTTTGTTACGACCGATGCGAGCGACCTGGTGTTTGAGGGAGACGGGGAGAGTAACAATTCCTCGACGGGCTATCCGATCAGCGTTGACTACCGGCCGGCGGACCTGCAGGCTCAGGACGTGACGGTCCTGTCCGATGGTGAGCCTATCAGTGCCGTTCCATCCGGCAGTACGGTTACCGTCAGTGCCGAAGTGGCCAATTGCGGCAGCGGCGCGACGGCAGCCGGTTCCTGGACGGACAAGATTTACCTGACAAAGGACGGCACGGTTGACGGCTCCAGCCGTCTCCTGGCTGAGGTGCCCCACAGCGGGGCGGTAGCGGCAGGGGAGTCCTACCCGATCTCGCAGGAGGTGACGATTCCCGCTGACTGGTCCCAAGCGAGTGCCAGCATCGTTATTGATGTCGATGCTGGGAAACAGGTCTACGAGTCTGACGACAACAACAATCGGACGTCCTGCCCAGTTGTTACGCATTACGCCCCGGCTGATCTGCAGGTGCAGAGCGTAACGGTCATGTCGGATGGCCAGCCGGTTGGTTCGGTCTATTCGGGGTCGACGATCAAGGTCGACTGGACCGTCGTCAATGCCGGCGGCAATCCCTCGTCGGCAGACGCGTGGTTCGATGCGATCTATATCTCCGACAGCAGTACGTTCGATGCTCAGGCACGCCGCCTGGCTGCCGTGCGTCATTCGGGCGGTCTTGACTCACATGCTGCCTATTCGGCCTCGCGCGATATTACAATCCCCCTCGATTTCGCCGCAGGTACCGCATACGTTTACATTTGCACGGACACGGCTGGTCAGGTGTATGAACTCGATGACAGCAACAATGCCGGCAGCAATGCCGATCCGTTCCAGGTGAGCCCTGGAACGGCCGACCTGGTTGTCTCCGAGGTTACCGTGCTTTCAAACGGTGTGCCTGCCGTGACAGTTACCTCGGGATCGAAGGTTACCGTGCGGTGGACTGTGCGCAATGAAGGGCCGGCCGTGACCTCCGTCGGTTACTGGAGGGACCGCATTTGCATTTCGCCCAACACGGTGCCCGGTCCCGGCGACCCGGAACTGGCAGCCGTCTCGCACGGCGGCACGTTGGGAGCCGGTGAAGAGTACACGGCCGAGCAGCAGGTCGAGGTGCCGATCAACGTTACCGGCGATGCCCTTCGTGTGTTCCTCCGGACGGATAGTGCGGCTGTCGTGTACGAATCCGATCGCGACAACAACGCCATCGCCGGCAGTCCGTTCAAGATCGTCTGGGGGCCGCCGGATCTGACGGTCGAAAACGTCTCGGCAGTCCGGGGCGGACCGGATGGTCAGGCCGCGGACGTCACCTGGACGGTTCGCAACAACGGCGGACCGACCGGCTTGGCCCAGTGGTCTGACGCGATCTACCTGTCCGATGGCCATACGATCGGGAGCGGAGCGGTCGAGATGGCCACCGCGCCTCACACGGGTGCCCTCGGCTACAACGAGACATATACCTTCACGGCGACGGTACACCCGACCAGCGGCACAGGGTATCTGATCGTTCAGGCCGATGCCGACGCCGCCGTGCCTGAGCAGGATGCGATCAATAACACTGCCTACACAGCCCTGCCCGTGCTCGGCAGCAATTCGGACCTGGTCGTAAGCAACGTCGATGCCCCTGCGACGGCGATCGCCGGCCAGACCATACAGGTGCGGTGGACGGTGGAGAACCGAGGCAGTTCGGCTACGAACGTCCCCGCCTGGAACGACGCCATCTATCTGTCTCGCGACAAGTACCTGGACCGCGGCAGCGATACCTACCTCGGTTATCTTCGGCGCAGCACGGCGCCGGTGCACGGCGACGCGTATACCGCGAGCGTCGACGTAAGAATCCCCGGCGATCTCAGCGGTCCTTACTACATGTTTGCGGTAGCAGATACCAGCAGCAACGTGGGTGAGAAGGATGAAACGAACAACGAGGCCCTTGATTCGCAGCCCGTGGATCTTGTCCTTCCGCCGCCGACGGACCTGCTCGTCAGCAGCATCGACGTACCTTCGGCCGGCACGGTCGGCTCGCCGGTGACGATCTCCTGGACGGTCCACAACGCCGGCGGCGCCGACGCGCAGGGTTCCTGGAATGACAGCGCGTATCTTTCCAGCGATACCAAGTGGGACCTGGCTGACAAGAAGATCGGTCTGGTCCGCCACAGCGGCACTGTAGCCGGTGGAGCGGACTATACGGCCACACTGGCCGCAGTGGTGCCGCCGGCGGTCCCGGGCGAGTACCACATCATCGTCCGTCCGGACATCCATAACGAAGTCCGCGAATCGAATGAGGGCGAACTGAACAACATCACGGCTTCGGCCAATCTGATCAGCCTGAGCTGCTGGCGAGCTGACGTCAGGCGTACCGGACAGCTCGCACAGTCTAGCTACCGGTACCGAGCATTACTTCAAGATCAGCACGGACGGCGACGAGGACCTGCTGGTCAGCCTCGACTGCGCGTCCGACGCGGCCAGTACGGAACTCTACGTACGCTATAACGCCGTTCCTGATCGCGGCCACTACGACTATGCCTATGATGCGCCGCTGGCCCCTGATCAGAAGATCACCGTATCGGGTACCCAGCCGGGCGATTACTACATCCTCGTTCGCGGCACATACGTGCCTGGAGGCCCGTCGAATTACACGGTTCTGGCCCAGATACTGCCGTTCTCGATCCGCAGCGTGACACCCGCCCATGTCGGCAACGGGGCCAGCGTGACCGTGACGATAAACGGTGCGAAGTTCCACACGGATGATACGGTCCGTATCGAGTCGGCGGACGGTTCCGTTCATCTCGACGCGCTTGCGGTCACAGCCGTCAGCAGTGCCGTCAAGATCGCGCGCTTCAACCTTGAGGACACGCCGCTTGGTGTCTACAGCGTCGTCGTCCGCCGGTCAGATGGCCAGACAGCCACGTGCACGGACTGCCTGACGATCGAGACCTCGACCGGACCGCAGTTGCGTGTCGATCTTCAGGGTCTGACCGTCGCGCGGACCGGGTCGCAGGTTGCGTATCGCGCGTTGATCACAAATACGGGCAACGTCGATGTGATGCAGGCTGCTGCGCAGGTTACCATTCCCGAGGGCCTGCAATACAACCTGACCGTGCCGACATCAGGGGCCAGCCGTGACGGGGTATCGACGAATGACCCGCTCCTGCTGGCCGGCTCGTTTATGCCGCCCGGGTCGGAATGGCCGATCGACATCAAGGCCGCCATGCCGCCTGAGCGGATGCAGCTGGCTGCCGGTATCGTTTATGCCACCTCCTCGTCATTGACAGGGCCGCAACTGGTTACCGACTTCGGTACGACCAGCAATGGGTGCTACGAGGCCTCCACGGGCCAACTCGACGCTGCCGGTCTGGACATCCAGCCACACTGTGACTACCTCAGGGATCTGTCTATTGTTACGGTCCGGTGGTTCCACGATTTCCTGACCCGCATCGACCAACCGGCCTTCAACGAAGCGGAGGCGGCAACCGTCTGCGGTGCGGTATCGGAATGGCTGGAAAGTGATCCCTCCGTCTTTGCCGGCATGGTTATCCTTGATGACAACCAGTTCCTGCAGGAGGCGGTGGACAATCTGGAGGCGAGTCTGCCAGAGGACCTGTTCGAACGACTGCAGTTGGTGCAGGCCCAGTATGGGTCGTATACGCAGTGGGCCTCGCTCCTGCAGTATTGGCAGTGCCTCAACGCCATCTATCAGAATCAGACATCCATGCTGAGTTGCAGCGGCTGGCAGCATACGCCATCGGCGACGATCGAGACGATCGAGATCAAGTCTTGGGACCCCAACCAGATGATCGGGCGCACCGGCTATTCCGATCCGTCCTTCGTGCCGCGATGGGGCGTCCTGCCGTACAAGATTCTCTTTGAGAACTACAAGACCGCCTCGGCCCCGGGCGCAGGGCAACACTGATCGTCCGTCCGGACTCGAACCTCGATCTGCGGACCCTCAGTCTCGGCGAGGTCGTGTTCGCAGGTTACCGGTATGTCGTCCCCAACGGGCGAAGCACGTGCCAGTACCGGTTCGACGACCTGGGACCGGTTTACAACCACATTGCCACGGAGATTCAGGCCGGACCGGACCTGGCCGCGGGCCAAATCTCCTGGGAGCTGACCGCCATTGACAGAACGACCGGCGAAGAGCCGCTGAACCCCATTCTCGGCTTCCTGCTGCCGAATGACCCGCTTACGCACGTCGGCGAAGGTTCTGTAACCTTCACGATCCGCGCCAAGCCGGATGTGCCCACGGGTACCGAAATCCGGGCCAAGGCCACGATCATCTTCGACAACAATGAGCCAATCGACACCAACGAAGTGTTTAACACCATCGATGCCGACCCGCCCGTCAGCAAGGTTGCCCCGCTTGCGGAGACGGATACGAAGGACCCGAGTATTTCATTGTCCTGGTCCGGCAAGGACGTCGCGGGTGGCTCCGGCCTGGCTGACTACACGATCTGCGTTTCGACTGACGGGGGACCGTATATGGCTTGGCTGGCCAATACCACCGATACGGCTGGCACCTTCGCAGCCAGGCCCGGGCACACCTATGGCTTCTCCAGCTGCGCCCGGGATAACGCTGGCAACGTCGAAGGGTATCCCCAGACGCCCGATGCGACAATCCATGTTACCGCCAAAGCAGGCGACCTCGACCTCGACGGCACCGTGGGGGCGTCCGACTTCCAGATGTTCCGCCAGGCGTTCAGCCATCACAGCGGCGAAGCGGGCTACAGTGACGCCGCAGATTATGACCATGATGGAAGCGTGACGTTTGTGGATTATCAGATCTGGATGGCAGCCTATCGCCAGGCGATCAACAATCCGCTGGCCCCACCGCCCGGGCCGCTGGTGGATGACGTGCCGCTGCGCCATGGTCAGGGAGACGCCAATGGAGACGGCTATATCAATGTGGGCGATCTCCAGATCCTGGTAAGGGCGTGGGGAGCGTCGCCAGGCTCGTCTGGCTACAACAGCCTGGCTGACTTCAATGACGATGGATGTGTGAATATCGGAGATCTGCAGGTACTGGTAGTGTTTTTCGGGAAATAGCTGCGAGTATGACGGACCGACATGGCGGCAGGCGCCGGTAAATCAGGCGCACTGATGGGCCGGCGATCGGAAACGGTTTTCGCCCTACGACCGGGAGATGCGGGACGTGGCGTTGGAAAGGAGCTTGGTATGAGGGGTCTATGGTTCAGAAGAGTTGGTATCGTCGGACTGGCCATTGCGGCCTTGGCATGCCGGCCGCAATCAGGTGACGCTGCGGTGGTCGTTTCCATCCTGCCCGACAATCTCGCGGTGAACGTCGGCGATACATTCGATATCCAGTTGTCCGCTGACCTGTTCGATCCGGTCCTGGGTTGGGGGCTGGACGTGGCATGGTCCGGCCAGTTTGCTACGCAGGCCGCTGCACCCACGATAGGACCGCTCTGGTATGCCAGTACCTCAGTCGATGGCGATGATCTCATCGGCATGGCCTTTCCAGACGCAATTGCCGGCAGCAACGTCTTGCTGGCCACGCTTCACCTGAAGGCGCTGTCTCCCGGCCAGACCGACATCACAATCACCACAACGCCTGGCGACCAGAGCGAAGGCTTTCCTCTTGACCCCTCAGGCTTCGCCGACGCCCAGTTTGAGTCAGCGCACCTGACCGTACTGCCGGAGCCGACCACGGCAATACTACTGCTTGGACTGACAGGCCTGGTGTGGTCTCGGCGCCGGCCGCAATGACGCCTGGTAGGATTGGCACCGAGTTTCTTGCACAACTCCCGGTCTACCGTATGCCCTCCTCAACCGCAGCGTTCACTTGAACGCACAGGTAACTACATGCGGTGCAAGGTATCATGCGTAACGGCCCTTGGAGGTGCTGTTGTGCTCTGCCTGGGCGGGATATGCACTTATCGCCGCTCTTGCGTGGCGACGCTCCGCCGTCTGCCCGCCGATCAGGCAGTGCCGTTGAGCATCAATGAGCTGATCCTGTGTGGGTCCCGAAAACCTCATCCGGGGGTCCAGATGATGGTGTTGGCACGTTGGCCATGACGTCCGACCTCGATCGGATTTGAGGTGTGGACTCGGGAACAGATGACAACGGCTGTGACCTCGCCCCTGGCGCACATTGCCCCGGTGGTTGGCGTCACGGCCGCAACCATGCTTCCTCAGGCAGCTCGTGTATAGAGATGATGCAGCCCGCCGAGAAATGCCCTCGACATCACCTTGCCGGCGGGCGCCTCTACGGCCCGCGGGTTCGGCGAGTTTCGTTCCAGCGACAGGTGCGCCCGGGCATTGTGGTAGTACTCCAGGTACTCCGTCAGAACACGATGCAGGTGGCCTTCGTTCAACACGATGACGTGGTCCAGGCACTCCCGGCGGATCGAACCGATGATGCGCTCGGCGTACGGATTCTGCCAAGGAGCCCGCAGGGCAGTGAGCACTTGCTCGATACCCATGTTCTCCACCCGATCGCTGAACTCCTCGCTGTAGGTGCGATCGCGGTCCCGCAGCAGGAATCGCGGGGCTCCGTCAAATGGAAACGCCTCGACGATCTGCTGCGCAGCCCATCGAGCCGTCGGGCTGGTCGTGATGTTGAATTGCACGACGTGGCGGTGGTCGTGCCGCAGGACCAGGAACACGTAGAGCAGCCGAAACGTAACTGTCGGCACAGTGAAGAAGTCGCAGGCGGCGATCTGGTGCGTGTGGTTCGCCAGGAATGTCCGCCAGGTCTGCGACGGCGGCGTTGAAGGACGAGGCATGTACTTGCTGACCGTTGACTCCGCCACATCATGGCCGAGCAGCAGCAGTTCCGACAAGATCCTGGGGGCGCCCCAAGTCGGGTTCTCTCTGGCCATACGACGGATGAGGTCGCGGATCTCGCGACTGACAGGCGGCCGACCCGCTCGCTTGCTGCACTTCCATCGCCAGTAGAGTCGAAAGCCTTCTCGATGCCAACGAACGACTGTCTCTGGCTGGACAATCACCAGTGCCGATCGCCAGTCAGGCCAGTACCGCGACAGCCAGGACCAGAAGATCCGGTCGCGTTGGCGAAGCTGTGGCCGCTTGATGGATCGCTGCAATACCGCCAGTTGGTGCCGCAGCGCCAGGTTCTCCGCCAACAGTACCGCCCGGCTGGCCCAAGTGCCTCGAAGGAACAAGAGAACTGCCCAGAGAATGCCCATGCCTGACTCTCGCCTCCTTTGCTGCGACAGGTCAGCATTAACGCTATGGCTTTGTCAGGCAATGCACATGAGCCTTTTCGTTCCAGGGATGACAACGTTTCTGAGAAGCGCGCATATAACGCAAGATGTCCCTCCATAAGTGTATCGCCCACAGGAACAGCGACAAGATCCTGGAGGAACCAGGCTTATGAAAGCAGTATGCCTCTTGACAACTAACGCAAGCAATACTAATATGTCAAGTACAGGAGGTCGATAGTATGAGTAAGCTGCCGCCGTTCACGCCGGACGGCGTACTGCCACCCGGAGACTACCTGCTGACGCTCGATGAACTCCGCACTTCGATGTTGGTGCTGGGGCCAGGCGAGCCCAGGCAGTGTCCAACCTGGGATGCTTCCTGGAGGGAGACGCTGGTAGGCAACCTCGCAGTACTGGTCAGGCAGCTGTGGCAGGTAGGCATCACGGAGATCTTCGTTGATGGCTCCTTCGCAGAAGACAAGGACCATCCCAACGATATTGATGGCTACTTCGTTTGCGGCTTGCACGAGTTAGCTTCCGGTGACTTGCAGCGGCAGGCTAAACATTCTGGATCCTCACAAGATCTGGACCTGGGACCCGGCGACACGACGGCCGCATCGGGGTTACCCGAAAAAGCAGTTGCCAATGTGGCATCAGTATCGCGTAGAGTTATACCCGCACTTCGGGCAATCGAGCGGTATCCAGGATCAGTACGGCAATGAACTGGAATTCCCAGCCGCGTTCCGGAGATCCAGAGCCGATGGCAAGCCCAAAGGGATTATCAAGATAGGAGGCCACCCATGATCCGAAATGAAAACGAGTACCGTGAGGCGGTGGCACGGCTGGCCGAAGAGAAGAAGCGAATCGATGCACAACAGGCTGAACTGCGGAAGATGGAATTGTCTGCCGAAGAGATCAAGCGCGCCCTCGATCCCATCCGGTCTTTCCACCTGCAGTGAGAGGAAGAGGTCCAAAGTTACGAGCGGCTGCGCAGAGGCGAGTTCGAAGATATCCGCAACCTGCGCGGCTTGGGCCAACTGCTGATTTCACTGCGCATCGCCAGTGGCCTGAGTCAGCGGCAACTGGCGGATCGGCTCGGGGTGCACGAGTCGCAGGTCTCGCGAGACGAGCGGAACGAGTACCACGGCGTTACGCTGGACCGTGCTGCCCGTATTCTGGATGCGCTCAACGTGGAGCTTCGAAGTACAGTCGAGGTTCCACCGAAGAATCAGATGGCGTCCATATAGCCCCTGTTTCTTGAAGCAACAAGCCTCAGGCGGATGCACGAGCGCATATAGCACATATGGTTGCTTCAGGCCGTTGCTCATGTGAGCATCAGGTGCCTCAGAACGCAGCTCATGGCCCTCACATTCTGGCTCGTGTCAGGCTCACAACGGTACTCACATGAGCCTCATGTGAGCCGCGTGCCACAGCCTCGCACCTCAGAACCACCTAAGAGCTTGGGAATCGGAGCCGCCGAACACTGCCGAATGCTACGACGCCCGCACAATAGCCTGATGCTGAGCCGAGTTTTCGCACACTACCGAGTCCTCCAGTCTTCGGGTTGGACAACCCGTCTGAACCTACGAAAAGGCCCGTTGCCTCACCGGCAGCGGGCTTTTCGTATATCCCTATGGTTGTCGTCGGGCAGGTTAACTTCGGCCACTTATGGGCGGGTTAAAACCAGCCAGTCGTATGGGTCTTCATATACCTCATGGAGCCGTTTCCTGGCAAGGCGGACCGGCTGGCTTGTGGCCTGATCGCCCCTTGAGCCGGTGGCTCTTGCCGGTGATCGTGATCGTTTCGGCATGCTGCAAGAACCGGTCCAGGATGGCTGTGGCTGAAGGCACGTCGCCGATCAGTTTGCCCCAGTCCTCCAGCGGCCGGTTGGTCGTCATTACCGTCGAGCGGTTCTCATATCGCCGCAGGATGATCTCGAACGGGTACTCGGCCGACCGCTTCAGCAGTCTCTCCACTATTGAATACCTAACCGGCGATGGCCAGGAACAGGCCAGCGCCGGATACGCCATTATTATGCAACTCCCTGTAACAGGCCCGAATCGGCCTGAACTGTGCCGATCAATAGTTCATCGGTCAGCAGGTTGATCGTCACGTCCGGCTCGATCGGAAAGCGTCGCAGCCAGCGGGCCAGACGGGAGACCATCAGGCCGGCGGCGATGTTGGCCGTAAAGATCGTGGACCGGGCGGTGCAGGCCCCGACGTACGCCTCCTGCGGCGAAAACAGCGTCGTCGGATAATGCCGGGCGGAGGCCAGGTCGCAGACCGTCAGGATCCGCACGATCTCGGCGGCCATCCGCCCGTCGACAAACAGCGAGGCGCGGTTGCGAACCGCGTCCCAGATGATCTTCCGCCCGGCAATCGTGTCGACGCAGCAGAACACGAGGTTGCCGATCACCAGGCTGCGGCGGAACCGCTCCGGCACGGTCTGGACGTCCAGACCGGTGTTCAGCCGGCGGCACAGCTCGGCGGTCGCCTCGACCTTGAACCGGCCGAGGTCTTTCTCCAGGTAGGCCTGGGTCGCCAGGTTGACTTGTTCGACAATGTCGAAGTCGACCAGCTGGATCTTCGGCACGCCCATCGCGGCCAGCTGCAGGGCGACCTGCCGGCCGATGGCGCCGACACCGATGACCGTCGCGTGGCAGGCAGCAAGTCTGTCCGGCGGGATGATATCCCGCTGGCGCAGGTCACGGTCTTGAATGGTCATGAGCATTCTCCTTGTGTTTGGGGGTAGGTTTCTTCCGGCAACAGTATGGTTCGGACAGGCTGGCCGGTATCGCCCGGTCCGTAGAGCACCTTGAAGCGGACCTTGTGCTCCTGTTCGTCGTCCATGCGAAGGATGACTTCGAACAGGTACTGACGTGCCTTGGGGATGCCCTTGCCGATCGCGGCATACAAGGCCAGCAGGATCGCTATGGCCCGGCCCTGTTCAAACTGCCTGTACAAGGCGCGCAGGCCGACGTTCGGCACGACGTAGCGGTTCCAGACGGCAGCCGAACAGGCGACCGGCTTCTTGAATCCACACCATTTCGCCCACAGGCCCAGATCGACCAGATGACCTTCAGCAATGGCCCGGGCACGGGAAAGCGGCAGGTTCTCCGATTCTTCCGGCGTCTTCATAACCATGACTCCGGCTCGCAAAGACCGCATTCCCGCAGCTGCCAGTCCTCCAGGTCCTCAAGGCCCAGGTCCTGGAGACCGAAGGCATCGGCAGGACCCAGGCCGAATCCATTGACCATGGCCGACAGTTCCGGTTGAACGTGGGCCGTATATTCCTGCTTCCAGGCCTCATGGTCACTGGCGGCGAAGGGCAGGTGATAGTCGACCTCGACGGGGATCTGCATCTGGCCGCCCGGACCGGTGTTGAACCGCAGGCGGGCATACGTCTTGCCGCTCTTGGCCAGGATGAACATCACCGCCCAGTCGGACCTGCCGAAGACACGGGCGAAGGTCTCCTCATCGGTACCGCTGGGATGGGCGGAATCGCCGGGATGGGTATGGATCCAGATCCGCATGCACTGCTGGGGCGTTCGGCCCGCGTCGATCTGCTGGTCCAGGAAATCCGCTACGGCATGGTCGTCAAAGCGTACACTGACCATGGTGACCTGCTGGCGGACCGTCACGAACTCCTCGACCAGCAGCAGGTCGCTGGCAGGGGTGATCGCAAAGCCGCCGACCTCCAGCGGTCGCCGGTCGCGCAGGTAGAGCAGCTTGGCCCAGGCGGTCGGGTTGAACCGAAGGACCGGTGGTGCCGGCAGGCTGATCCGGACAGGTTCGGGTGGCTCAGCGTATCGGTAATGGACGCTTCTGCAGCTTGTTGTTGTTCTTCTTGTTCACGTTCGCTCCTTTCCTGTTCGTCTTTGCAGGTGGGACAAAGGTCATCTTCCCGGCACGACGTGCAGCATTCCTGGCCGCACTCGCTGCAGGCCTCCATGCAGCGACGGCAGTAGGGTTCCCGGCAGTGCGGGCATTCGGTCAGGCAGTCTCGGCAGGTGCTCTGATCGCACCCGCGGCAGTAGCTGATGCACTCCTCGCAGAAGTCGTGGTTGCAGGATTCGCAGTAACAGGTGTCCCCGTCACCGAGGATGTAGCCGCAGTCCTCGCAGGGAGTACCGGACCAGTTATCCAGGGACACGTACGGGCTATGCGGGTTGTAGGTCTGCAGCACCGAACGGACCAGCAGGAAGAAATCGCAGATACGGCCTTCCTGCAATGCCATACGGATCGGCGCCGCGGCATCCCCTTCACACAAGCGTCCGTGGCTGACGTGTGGATGGGTGACCTCGTTGTCGGATGCGGCCGGATTGGGCTCCAGGGCCTCAATCGTGTAGACCTCGGCGCTGCCCAGGCAGGCCAGAGAAGGCAGGCGCAATTGGATCTCGAATGGTCCTAAGGCAATGTTCTGCAGCTCGATCGGTTCGGTCGTGACGCTCAGCAACTGGCCTTTGCGGTCATACTGGTAGCTGTCAAACTCATCACGCAACTGCTGGAGCTCACCAACCAGATCACGCAGGCTGGGTAATGCAGGCTGGCGCTGCTTCTGGATGCGTTGGACGTGCTCGATCTCGTAGGCAATGTCCGGCAGTTGTTGCATCGCGGTCACCTGCAGACGTGAAATCGGCGCCTGCTTGTGATGAATCTGGCACAACGTGAGTTTTCGGCATACCTGCAGCAGCTGACGCATCCGCTCCGCCAGACAGTTCAGGTGATCCGGCCAGCCAAGGATCTGCCTTTGATGCATGGCCACAAGCTGATCATGAATGACGCCGGCCAGATGTATCGTGTCACGGTCGTTACGGTTCACTGTTTGATCTCCTTGTCTTAAACGAAGCAGGCACCCGCCCAGCGGTATAATCCGGGCAGGTGCCTGCTGATCGGTGTCTGTGGCAGTCTTGTCAGGAGCGAATGACTCACGCCCCCTCGATCTTGACCGCGGTGATACTGATGCGGTCGTTGTCCTGCAGGACGTAGTCGCGGGCGACCGGCTGGCGATTGACCCGGATCAGGTAGTCGGCCGGCTCGCAGTCCGGCATCCTCTCGGCGAAGAACGCCTCGACCGTGATACCGTCGGCAACTTCGACAAAGTCGGCAAAGCCGGCGCCGTGATTGTTCAGGAACAGTACCTTCATGAGAGTCTCCTTCGGTTTAGGGATGGTTCGTTACTGTCTTTCTGCTACCTACCGCCGGCGTGCAGTACGGGCGGTCCGCGCGCAAGGCCATCGGCCATGGAAAGGTCCTTTCGGTAAAGGGTCGGGATGGTGACAGGGCAATACAGGATGGGACAGTGAGGCAGGTACTACAGGCGGGCTCGGCGGATCACTTCTTCGTCGTGCGGCGCTCGAACAGCTCCGGGGCGATCTGCTCCAGCGGGGTCGGTTTCCACTGCAGGTCCCGCTCGATCGGCAGGCCCAGCGGACCGCGAACGGCCTGCAGCTCGGACAGGCTGAAGTAGCCCAGTTCCTTGCAGTGGCCGTCGACCAGGCCAAACAGCGTGTCGTCGCCATCGAACTCGGTCGCCAGCCAGGTCCAGGAGGAATCCGGCGTAAAGTACTTGACGTAGGCGATCGCCTTACCGCCCTTGCTCTCCTGGGCATAGAGCCGCGGCAGCTGCCTGCGGACCTCCGCCGGCATCAGCTGATGGCCCGGATGGGCGGTTCGCGGCTGACGGCGCCTGGTTGCGACGCAGACCGCCTGCTCCTGCGAGCCGTGCACGATCTGGATCGTCTGCGGTGCTGCCTCCTGGCCGGCGGGCTCCGATTCGCTTGCCGAAACCGGCGTGCCGGTCACCTGGACCTGGAAGGGCTCCAGTTCCAGAAGCACCTGGCCGTTCTGGCTGCTGCACCACTCGAACGACGGCCGGCCGGCGGGCAATCCGGCGGTCATGTTGACGACGCTGCCGGTCTGCCGCCCGCAGAAGGCGACCATGTAGATCTCCGCGCTCTGGTCGTCGACCGGGCAGAAGCCGGCCAGATGGACCTTCGCGCCCGGGATGTCGGGGGCGAAGTCGCCGACCAGATCGAGCTGCACCCGGCTGCTCATGCCGGCAAACTGCAGCCAGCCTGTGACTTGGCCGGGCTGGGTATTGTCCAGGTCTCCTTCGATCAGGTGCCTTGCGGGTCTCCAGGCCATAATTCTTGTCTCCTTGCAGGTAGGTCCGCCCGATGGGGTAACCGGCTGCGGGTCCCGGGGCGGAGATACGGGATCGGCAGCGACATGGGTTTCCGGTTCGGCGCCGCCGGCGTGCTGCACGTCGCAGCGGCCGATGAACAGCAGCGCCAGCACGACAATGGCGATCGTTACGGGCAGGTAATCATTCATGGTTTTTCCTCCGGATGGGGTTTATCGCCCGGTGCGGGCGACGGGGACTCGTTCGATAGTGCTGCAGATGAGGCTGCAGCGGGGATCCACTTGATCGTGACGTGCCACTGGAGGGCCTCGAAGAAGCCGCCCAGCACCTGTTCGGCGTGATCCCGGGCCTCCGCCATCAGGCTGGGCTTGACGCTGGCCTGGGCCAGCAGGCGCTGGGCCTCCTGCATACACTGGTTGGCCAGCTCGGCCTCTCCGGCCTGGCCCGGCAGGAAGGCCCACAGCCCGGAGCGGTCGATGCAGTAGATCCGGGTGCGTTCGTGGTCGAGGCGGGGGTTGCCGGCGAGGGGAATCGGCAGCATCAGCGTCGCGGTATGAGCGGCGACATCGACCGCCTCGAAGCGCGCCTGCTGGAGGTCGGTAGCAACTTCCACCTCGCCCTTGACCAGCAGGACCATGCGGACCGAGCCGGTATAGCCTCGCAGCTGGCTCATGTGGACATCGCTGATGGCGATGCGCAGGGCGACCAGCCTGGCCAGGCGCTGGACGTTTTCGATGGTCGGCCCGCTCGAGAGGATGTCGGGATCGGGGCTTCGGCTGCGCAGGACATAGCCGACGGCGGCAGCCAGGCCCATGGACGACAACAGCAGGATGATCTTGATCATGGGGAAGGTCTCCTTGCAGGGGGTAGACGGAAGGGGAAAGGAAAACGGCTCAGTCGCGGACGACGTCCGCAGGGCCCAAGCTGCGGGGACAGCCAATGGCCGAGCTGTCCTATGGACGGCTCAAGTTACTGTTGCATGAAGAGAGCGGAAATTAAGTGCGAATAGAGACGAATGCCTGCCAAGGGCACGGCCCACCTTGTCCGCAAGTGTCTTGGCCCGTTCCCTGGTTTTTTGAGGCCTGTTTCCCGGCATGTAAGTCCAGCCTTTGACCCCAGATCGGGAACCGCTGTCTTCGGCCGTGAGCACACCCGACGATCTCCCAGGTAAAGAGACTTGCCCGGCATGACCGGTTTCTGATATATTGGGGTGATCGGTTTGGGAGAAACCGATACCCGCCGTACTGCCATACCTCGCCAACGGCAGAGCCGTGCCTGGAGAACCACGTTTACATCGGGGTAGTGTTGCACCTTGGAGGTTCTGCTATGCGTACCTCGGCGGTGGTGTTGTTTATGGCTTCAACGGCCTGTGCGTCAACCGTCTACTTTACGCCTCTTTCTGACAATACTTCAGGTGCGCCGATCGTGCTTACTGTAAGCGTAGAAGGTGCCCAGATGTTCAATATGGTAACCATGGGGGTCGGTGCGAGTGAGCCAGTGGACATGTCGTTCCAGTTCAATGACGCCATCCCCTGGGTCCATACGGCTACATACCCGAATTCGAGTCTCACTGGCATGTCAAGCGAGATCGTCCTGGACGCAGTGCTTGGATTGTCGCCGCCTGTTTACGGTGGCCCTGACATGGTCTTGGGCACTTTGACGGTTCGTCCGACCAGTCCACACCCATCCGCGTACTGCACGATCAGTGTCAACGGCCTTAGGGATGGGCTAAGCGGCCTTTGGCAAGATGGGAATGTCGACCTAGCAGTGGGGTCCTACACAGTTCCCGAACCCGCCACGCTATCGCTACTCGCTATGGGCGGCCTATTTGTTCTGCGGCGCCGCAAGGTCTCGCTACGCTTGCCGGTCCTGGCGGGGCTATGTCTGCTCCTTAGCTCGGCAGGTGTGGCGTCGGCTGATGTCCTTCGTATGGGCGGCACCCGCGATCCTGCGACTGGACAGTGGACGGGCTCTGGCAGCCTGGAGTTCGTGACGGTTGGGGACCCAGGCAATGCCGGCGACAGCTTGGTCCAGTTCCCTGATGGGACCAGCGGGTACGGGGCTGTCGATTATGCGTACCAGATGGGCAAGTATGACGTGACGGCGGCACAGTACTGTGAATTCCTTAACGCTGTGGCGGCGACCGATACGTACGGACTCTACAACAGTTCTATGGCAAGTCCTCCAGGGCCAGGCCTGTACACTCCAGTAGCCGGGTGCGGTATCCTGAGAACCGGCGATCCCGGCAGCTATCGCTATACGGTTGATGCGGCGAAAGCGAATTTCCCGGCGAATTTTACATCGTGGGGAGATGCCGCGAGATTCTGCAACTGGTTGGCAAATGGTCAGCCCAACGGCCCGCAAGGACCTGGAACGACCGAGAACGGATCTTATACGCTCGACGGAGCAATGAGTGTCGCCGACCTGTTGGCCGTGACGAGGAACCCGAATGCAACGTATGTGATTCCGAGCGAGAATGAATGGTACAAGGCGGCGTTCTACAAGGGCGGTGGGACAAACGCTGGCTATTGGCTATATTCAACCCAGAGCGATTCCAAACCCAGCAACGTTCTGTCGAGCACAGGTGCCAACAATGTCAATTTCTACGATGGTGGGTACACCAACCCGTCCACGTACCTTACGCCGGTCGGTTACTTTGCGGGCTCACCAGGCCCGTACGGAACCTTCGACATGGGCGGGGATGTCTGGCAGTGGAACGAGGCGGTTGTGCGCACCACCTCTCCGTCGCGAAGTGTCAGGGGGGGCGCATACTTCAATTATTGGGACTCGCTAGTGGCGTCACACCGTGGAAGTTATGGATATCCTACATTGGAAGTTACGGGCGAAGGCTTCCGGGTTGCCTTGGTCCCCGAGCCTGTCACATTCTCGCTGTTTGGACTTGGCGGCCTACTAATACTCTGGCGTCCAAGAATGCGGGTACTGCCGATGCTCGCAGCAGTGTGCTTGCTGTTTTTTGCTGTACGACCGACGTCGGCCAGTGTTTTCGATATGGGCGGAACGCGTAACGATAGGACAGGGCAATGGACTGGATTGGCGAGTGTTGAGTTTGTAACGGTTGGTGATGCTGGCAATGCTGCCGACAGCGTTACCGGATACGGTGCCGTAGGCTACTCCTACAAAATCGCCAAGTATGATGTCACCGCAGGGCAGTATTGCCAATTCCTGAACGCGGTAGCGGCAAGTGACCCGTACGGCGTCTACACACTATGGATGGCACCCTTAAACAACCTCCCTTATCCAGCAGCCGGCAAGTTTGGTATTGTCCAGAAAGGCAGCTCGGGGACTTATACTTATAGCGTAACTGGCGACCCAAACTTCCCGATAAACTATATCACCTGGGGCGATGCAGCAAGATTCTGCAACTGGCTTGCTAACGGACAGCCCACTGGTCCAGAAAGCAAGGCTACCACTGAGGCCGGCTCGTATGACCTCAATGGGGCTATGACTGACGCCGAGCTGATGGTGGTTACCCAAAGCGCGGGTGCAACGTACGTGATTCCTACCGCAGACGAATGGTACAAAGCGGCTTACTATAGGGAAGGTGGAACAGATGCCGGGTACTGGCTGTACCCCACTCAGAGTGATAGCTGCCCTAGCAATATCAAGTCCAGCAGCGGCACGAGCAATGCCAACTACTGGCACTACAATGGCTCAACCGGGTATACGGACCCAAGCAACTACTTGACAGCGGTTGGCTATTTCGCTGGCTCTCCTGGGCCGTACGGGACATTCGATCAGGCAGGCGATGTTTGTCAGTGGAATGAGCGAGCCTATGGTAGTACCGGCCGGTTTGTTGGGGGTGGTGCGTTTAGCGATGGCGGAAACGACTCTTATCTCGCGATGCAAGCCGGACACTGGGGCTACAACAATCCAACGAATAAGCTCGAATAACAAAGGCTTCCGCGTCGCGCTTGTTCCCGAACCCGCCACGCTCTCGCTGCTGGCCCTGGGCGGGCTGCTGATAGGTCGGCGCAGGCAATTACGGGTGCGTAGGCATTAGACGAAAGGTCGATCGAGATGAGAAACGACTACGAGACAATGTACCTGAGGCGGTTCGTACAAGCGGCTGATGAACTGGGTCTGTCCCACCACGGGGGTCACGGGGGACGGAACTGCTTCGATCCCGGGTTCGATCTTGAGCCGAGGCAATACTTTCAGTACGGTGACCTTCGCGTTGAGACCGCTGACCGAACCGTTCTTGTGGAAGTCGAGAGTGCTGGCGGTTTGACGAATCTGGTCAAGTATTGGCCTCTCGCCTGCCGAGCCCCGAAGCCGATGATCCTGCTGCACGTCTTCGCCCTGTCGAGTAAGGGCGATTACATGGCTCATCAGTGCCTCTGGAAGTTCACGTGGGACAAGATGCGCGAGGATCTGATGCGAACGCCCCAGCAACGGCTGATCGCCAGGCTGTTCGCGGTCGGGCACGACGACCAAGACGGTTGGGATAATGTCGTCGCTACGTTCAGGCGATACCTCACCCTGCCCGTCGACTGCGTGTTCCAGGAGGGTTGAGTCGCACGGCCTTTATAATGTGTTGGCACAATCGGTTGGGGAGATCCGATACCGTCTTACTGCCGGTCCATCGCCATCGGCATAGCCGTACCCAGGAAGCCACACTGTAATCGAGGTTGGCGCTGTTAACCTGGGAGATTCTGTCATGCGCGGCTATAGGGCAATGATGGCGGTTATCGTTCTTGTCAGTTGTGCGAATCTCGTATCGGCCAATGTGTTCAACATGGGCGGTACGCGCGATCCAGCGACCGGGGAATGGACCGGGGTCGCGCGCCTGGAAACGGTGCCGGTGGGCGATGTCAGTAATCCGGCCGACAGCACCGGCTACGGTTCCGTCGATTACACGTACAACATCGGCAAGTACGAGGTGACAGCCGGTCAGTACACGGAGTTTCTCAATGCCGTGGCCAGGGTGGATACGTACGGGTTGTACAACACGGGCATGTGGTCCGGCTATTACGGCTGCAAGATCCAACGGGCTGGCGGCGGGACAGCAGGCGATCCCTACACGTACGCGGTAGCGACGGACCACGCGAACCGCCCGGTCAACGGCGTGAGTTTCGGGGACTCGTGCCGGTTTGCGAATTGGCTGCAAAACGGCCAGCCCAGCGGGGCTCAGGACGCCAGCACGACCGAGGATGGGGCGTATGCGTTGAATGGGGCGACGAGCGACGCTGCGCTGTTGGCGGTGACGCACGAGGCTGATTGGCAGTGGGCGGTCACGAGCGAGGACGAGTGGTACAAGGCGGCGTACCATGACCCGGCCACGGGCAGCTACTATGACTATCCGACGAGCAGCAACAGTGCGCCAGGCCGGGACCTGAATGATGCCTCGGGCAACAACGCCAACTTCTACGGCAGCCCCTTGCCGATCCAGTCGCCGTATTACACGACGGAGGTCGGAGAATTCCAGAACTCCGCGAGTCCGTATGGCACATTTGATCAGGGCGGGAACGTGTGGGAATGGAACGAAGCGGTGCTGTACGTGGACAATTACGGCTCCTATCGGGGGGTGCGGGGCGGGTCGTTCGGCTACTTCGACACCCTTGAGTCTTCGTATCGCCTTATCCGCAATTCCACGAATGAGGGCGGCAACTTCGGGTTCCGAGTCGTCCAGGTTCCCGAGCCAACGACCTTGGTGGTACTGACCCTGGCGGGAGTCGGGGGGCTCGCAACGCGCCGACGCGTCTGACGATTGAATCTGTACGAACCACGGGCCGTTGTCCCCAGGGATGGCGACCCTTTGTGCCGTCCCCAGGTAGAAGGGCAGAGGACTCTCTTGATCACGGGCATCGACTGACCTCCGGCGGTTGGGTCCCTGAATCTGCTGGCCCAAGCGTATCAGCCGGTGCGTGGTGGCAGCGATGTTCTCTTCCAAGTAACTGTGAAGGCCGAGTTATGGATGCCCTGCAGCCACGGGAAGCGGGTCAGAAGAGATCGGCACGAGCTGATAGCCCAACTCGTCGGCCCGTCGGGTCAAGTTGCGTAACAGCCTCTGTTGGTACTGCCGCTCGTAGTAGTCCTGTCCGAGATCCACGTAGGACTGCCCGTGCTTGAGAAGCGTATACACCAGCCGGGCCAGTTTGTGCGCCGCGGCCGTAATGGCCTTCGGGGCCCCCAGCCGCCCCTTCATCCGTCGTAGGTATGCCCCCAGGTAACTCTGCGACCGCCACAGCGTTGCCGCCGCCAGACGTAACGCCGTGGCCACTCGGTTGGCGCAGGGCTTGGTCCGGCTGCTGAGCCGTTTGCCGCCGGAAACCTTGTTGCCGGGGCAAAGCCCCAGCCAGGAGGCAAAGTGCCGCGCCGTGGGGAACTGCTCCACCATGTCGGGCCCCAGCTCGCTGAGGATCTTCAGGGCCGTATAACTGTCGATCCCATCGATCCGCGTCAGATCTACCCCGCTGATCCGCCACAGTTCGCTGCGGATACCGGCATCCGACCCTTCGGACTTCCGCTTCCGCTTGCGTGGGTCCGGGCTGGGGGAAGGTTCGTCTGTTTGACTGCTGAACGTCTGCAGGCACGCTTGGATCTGCTGGTCGCACGCCGCGATCTTCTGCTGGTAGACATCGTATAACTCCACGGCCAACTGCAACTCGAACAGGTGCTCCGAGCGGTACGTCCCTTCCAAGGCCCGTGCGATGGTCGCCTCATCATGCTTGCAGCGATAATCTCGCAGCTTCGCCAACGCCTGGGGATCCCGCTCTCCCGCCAGGATCGCTCGGATAATCCGCAGTCCCGTCACTCCGCTGACGTCGCCGACAACGTGTTGGAGTTTGACGTTCATCTGACTGAGGGCCTTTTGCATGTGCTGGATGTGCTGGGAGGCATACTGCACCAGCATCGCCCGTTGCCGAAGGTAGGCCCGCAGCTCGCAGACCCGCTCAGGAGGACGAAACGCCCCACGCAGCAGCCCATACGTGTGCAACTGCTGCAGCCACTGACAGTCCAACACATCCGTCTTGCGGCCCGGCACGGTCTTGAGCCCGTGTGGATCCACCAGTAGCACTTCGAATCCCCGCTCCTCAAGCAACTCGAACAGGGGGATCCAGTACACCCCAGTAGATTCCATTGCCACCGTCCGAACCTTGCAGGCCTCCAGCCAGTCGGCCAGAGCCTGTAGGTCGGCGGTAAAGGCCTTGAACTCGCGTACACACGGCGCAGCCCGATCGGAAGGGACCGCCACCCAGTGGCTCTCGGCTCCCACATCGATACCCGCCGCATCCACATTCATCTGTGACAGGCTCGCCGGCCAATCCGCCGGCAGATCCCGCCGCCGCTTCGAAGAGTTGCCAGACATAAGAACCTCCTGTAGTGGTTGTCTGGACTCGTCCGGCGGATGGGGGCCGCGAGGCAAACGCAAACTCTTCCAAACGGGATGACGCCGAAGCGTCTCACCACTGCGGCCGTCGCCAAGGCCCCCGGACCACGCTTGTATACGGGCACCACGCACCACTGAGAACTCGGTCATTCTCCCACCGGCCGGGTCGCTCCATTACAATACGCCACGGCTGGAGCAGCTTCAGTTACTGGCCCCAGCCCGGTCGCGCCGCGACATAACAACGCTTGTAACGCGCTGCCGGTGAACTGGGCGACAAGTCCCGTCAGCAGCAGGCTTTGCGTGTGGATGAGATCTTGTAACGCGCCCTCGGCTAAGATGTCTTTATCTCCAGCCGGAACAAGGACTTGTGGAGGGCAGTGATCTTGTAACGCGCCCGGCTTCTTACGCCGCCTGCGCCAGTAGCCCGGATGGGCCTTCCGCCGAAGCCAAAGCTGCACTTCGCTCCGCACCACCCAATCCACTTTATGGAAGACCCGGTTGCTGTGGCCCACCCTGAAGTACGTACACCAACCATTCAGGATCGGATGGAGCTTCCGGATCACCACGTCCAGTCCTTGGGAACTGAGAATGGAGCGGGTGGTCTGTCGCACCCTTTCGGCAACATGCTGGCTCGCCTTGGAACGCGGCCACAGGTACAACCGCCCTTGCCGTCGGCGGAACTCAAAGCCAAGGAACGTGAATCCTCTCTCGGCCGTAGTTACCCGACTCTTGTCCTGATTGATGCCCAGGAGCAGTCGGGATAGTTGAGATTGGAGACTTGTGCAGGCCTCTTGCGCTTCGCTTGGGCTGCGGGCCAGCAGCACCATGTCGTCCGCATACCGGATCAGTCGAACGCGACTGGCCGGGCCTTGGACGGTGCCGTCCCATTGCCGGTCCACCTCGTGCAACATGATGTTCGAAAGTAGCGGGGAGATCACACCGCCTTGCGGGGACCCTCGCATTGGATGCGTGACCTTGCCTTCTTCCATGATCCCTGCCTTCAGCCAGGCGCGAATCAGGCGTAGGACCCGAACGTCCCCGACTCGCCGATCCACAAGCTTCAGCAGAAGCCCATGGTCGATTGTGTCAAAGTACGATGCCAAGTCCACGTCCACTACATGGGAGTAGCCGGCATTGACGCTGCGCACAATTTCGCTCAGCGCCATTCGCGGCGTCCGTTGCGGTCGGAAGCCGTACGAACAGGGCAGGAAGTCGGTCTCGAACAACGGCTCGATGACCATTTTGACTGCCATCTGCACCACACGATCCCGCACCACCGGGATACCCAGGGGACGTGTCCGTCCAGGCTGCCCGGGCTTGGGGATGTGGACCCGACGCACCGGTTGGACCTGGTAAGTTTCGGCCAGCAGCGACTCCCGCAACTGTGCCAGGAATCGTTCCGACCCGTATCGGTCCACCTCTTCGATGCCTTCGCCATCCACGCCCGCCGCTCCACGGTTAGACTTCACCCGTCGCCAGGCCTCCAGCAGGATGTCCGGCCGACACACCTTGTCGTAGAGTAGGTTGAACCTCCTTTGTGGCTGCATCTTGGCCACTCGGTATAGCGTCCGCTGCAGTTTGCGGGCATTGTCCATCCGCACCGGCCGTTGGGGCCTGTGCGAACTTCGCCGGGATGGAGCCTTCCCTCGCGGGGGCAGTCCGGCAGCCTTTCCCTGCTTGGGACGCACAATGGAAGTAGCGGCCCTTCCCTCCTTCCGCTTGTCGCGGAGTTCTTCGGTACTACGGCCGCCTCCGCCTCCCTGCTCGGCGTCGGATCCGCACTTTCGGGTTTTGCCCTTATGTGCCTTCCTACCGTGTGGCGACAAAGACATCTCCGCCGACGGACCGAACAGGGTCTCTCCGGTTATCTTGGTTTGCTTTCTTCGCGTGCCACCGCCCTCTACACCGTCCCGGCAGGTCACGGAGTTGATCGTTGTGCCGTGACCTGTGGCAGGCTTCGCCGTCAGGGGACTGGCTCGCCCCGGGAAGAGCTCCAACTGAGTCGGCCTACTCGTTGGTGGGGTTGACGATGCTGAAACGGCGTTCACTTGCGTTGCGGCCCGCGAATTCGCCTCGCCCTCCTGCCGACAGATGAGGGCTTTGTCATCCCGCTTTCCGGTCGAAGGTTGCCGCCGAGGAAGACAGGGCTCTGCTGGCAAGCAACCCGAGCGCCTCGGCGGGGCCAGACGGCACGGGCGGCATCCATCCGGGTGCCGCCTGCACACTCCCTGCGGCACGCCTGGGCCGGGGCAGCGACTGCGAACCCTTCCGCTCGATCATCCTGTTCCAACTGGAGCAGGGCCTTTCGGCCCAGCGGATCTACCAGGATCTGGTGGCAGAGCACGGCTTTGCCGGCAGTTACTACAGCGTCCGGCGGTTCGTGCGGCCGCTGAGGGCCAGCGAGTCTCTGCCGTTTCGCCGGATGGAGTGCGAGCCGGGGGCCGAGGTGCAGGTGGACTTCGGCAAGGGCGCCCCGATCGTCGAGCCCAATGGTCGGCGGCGACGGCCGCACCTGTTCCGGATCGTGCTTGAGTTGCTCTCGCAAGGCCTACAGCGAGGTGGTCTATCACCAGACGACGGAGAACTACCTGCGCTGCCTGGAGAATGCCTTCTGGCACTTCGGCGGCGTACCAGCCACGGTCGTGATCGACAACCTCAAGGCGGCCGTCACGCAGGCCGACTGGTACGATCCGGAGTTGAATCCCAAGATCCAGACCTTCTGCGAACACTACGGCACGGCGATCCTGCCGACCCGGCCCTACACGCCTCGCCACAAGGGCAAGATCGAACGCGGAGTCGCGTACGCCCAGGACAACGCCCTCAAGGGCCGCACCTTCACCAGCCTGGCCGAGCAGAACCGTTACCTGCAGGAGTGGGAGAAGAACGTGGCCGACACGCGGATCCACGGCACGACCCACCAGCAGGTGGGCAAGGTCTTCACCGAGCGGGAGCGATCGGCGCTGCGGCCGCTGCCGGCCGGTCGCTTCCCCAGCTTCAGCGAAGGACGGCGGTCCGTGCACCGCGACGCCCACGTGGAGGTGGGCAAGGCCTACTACTCGGTCCCGCCGGAGTACATGGGCCGAGAGGTCTGGGTCCGCTGGGACGGGCACCTGGTGCGGATCTTCAACCAGCGGATGGAGTCGATCGCTACGCACGTACAGGCGGAACCGGGACGCTTCAGCACGCAGGATGCGCACATCCACTCCCGCAAGATCAGCGGCGTCGAACGCGGCAGCGCCTGGCTGCTGAACAAAGTCAGCTTCATCGGGCCGCAGGCCGCCGGCTGGGCCGAGGCGATGCTGCAGCAACGGGGCATCCAGGGCGTGCGGGTGCTGGTGGGGCTTGTTGAGCCTGACCGACCAGCACGCGGCGGAATCGATTGAGCAGGCGTGTCAGACAGCACGGTCGCAGGGCAGCTACCGCCTGCGAGCGGTCCGGGAGTTGCTGGATCGGCGGGGCGATCCGCAGGAGCAGTTCGAGTTTACCCAGGAAGATCCCATCATCCGCAGCCTGGGCGAGTACGAGGATCTGGTCAAAACGGCCTTTACCAAGGAGCCATGAGGATGAACGGAGCATTGCAGACAACGTTGCGGAAGTTGCGGCTGTCGGGGCTGGCGGCGTCGCTGGAGGTGCGGTTGCAGGAGGCGGCCGGGCACAGCCTGAACCATGCTGGAGTTCCTGGAACTGCTGTTGCAGGATGAACTGGCGGTGCGGTCCGACCGGCAGATCGCCCGGCGGGTCAAGGCGGCGAGCTTCCGGGAACAAAAGACGCTGGAGGACTTCGACTGGTCGTTCAACCCGTCGATCAAGAAGAGGCAGATCTACGACCTGGCCACCTGCCGCTTCGTACGGGAGGCCAAGGACGTGCTGCTGATCGGGCCGCCGGGCACCGGCAAGAGCCACCTGGTGCAGGCGATCGGCTACCAGGCCATCAAGGCGGGCCTGACAGTGCTGTACCGCTCGATCTTCGACATCGTGCGGGACTTCCTGCGGGACGAGACGCTGAACGGGACCGAACAGGTCCTGGCCCGCTACCTTAAGCCGGACCTTCTGATCGTGGATGACATGGGGATGAAGCAACTGCCCAAACGGTCGGGCGAGTACCTGTTCGAGATCATCCTGCGACGGTACGAGACGCGTTCGACGATGATGACGTCCAACCGGCCACTGGAGGACTGGGGCAAACTGCTGGGGGATGTACCCTCGGCCACGGCGATCCTGGACCGCTTCCTGCATCATGCCGAGGTGATCACGATCACCGGCAAGAGTTACCGGCTCAAGCATCGCTCTACCGCCAGCGATGAGGACAAGGAGCCTGTCGAGGCCGGGGCCGCCGAGGGGAAATGACTTGCCAGTACGAGGTCAAATACGGTATACAGGACCCAACTGACCTGGCCGGTTATGAAGCGCCCATCGGCGACCTACTATCCAGCGCCCGCTGACAACGGGCAGCCAGTACACAGCGGTCTGCAAGCAGTGCGGCAAGATGTTCAGCATCAAACTGGGCGGTGGGTTCCATTTTCATCTGCTGCACTGCGAGCAGTGCGGCCGAGAGAAGTCCATCGGCCAGGATGCGATGGGCAGTGCCTTCGCCGCTAATGAGCCGATGCGGGACGCATGGATCCGTCAACACGTGCCAGCCTGCCGGTGTCGGGGGCGGTTCAGTCTGGACGCCCCGCCCCGCTGCCCGAAATGCCGCTCCAGTGACTGGGAAGCAGACCCCTCCGGGCCGGCGCTGTTCTATGACTGATCATCAAACGCAGTCGACAGGCAGGTTGCCGCAGTGGTATCAGCGCAAGGAACTCTCTCTGACTCCGTAATGGCTATTATCAGGCGCAACCGAGCTTAGTAACGCGCCGTCCGCGTCACTACAGCGACCTGCCCCAATTAGGGACAAGGATCTGCAGGTCGGCAACAGTCACGTACAGATCGCCGTCCAGGTCGGCGTTTGGATTCCAGTGCACTCCGCCCAGCGAACTGCCCCAGGCCGCGATCAATGCCTGCAGATCCCCGACATTCACATAACGGTCGTTGTTGATATCCGCATCCGGAAAGAACTCATCCGCTCCTATATCCACCCGCCCATAGAATACCCGCTGCTGGCCGTCGATGTCCGTTTCACCGGCCGCTGGCACGTATGCAGGATCCCCCACGTTGATGCAGGGCGAACCTACCCCAAGGTGCAAGTCGCCAGGGATATCGTCTAGGGTGGCCCATATGCCGTCTGGCCCAGAATCGGGCGATAGCGCGAAAAGAGGATCCATGCTCAGATTACCGCCGGTCCCTGTTGGATCCGGCAGGCCATAGTAGTCGTAAGCCGCATTGCCATACACGCAATTGTAATAACACGCTGTTGCACCAGTACCGTCCTTCTCGATACCGGATGAGTTGAAAGCGACAACAGTTCCACTGACGGTAGCGATGGAGTAACAGACATCAATACCGCCGCCATCATGAGACGCGTTGTTGCCGCAGATCGTGTTATTGGCAACGATCGTTGTCGAGCCGAAACACGAAATCCCACCGCCATAGGAGGCACTATTGCTCGTGATTGTGTTGTCGGTAATCACTGGTGCGGAGTACGAAATATACAGTCCACCACCGTCTGAAGCACTGTTACGCGTGATCGTGTTATGGGCAATCATGGGCGAGCCATTCTTGCAGTAGACCCCGCCGCCAAGTCGGTGGGAACTTGACAACGTCCCACTACCGTCGCGGATAGTGAATCCATCTATGGTACTCGTCCGGTACGCACCCGTCACAGTAACTACGCTTCCGGTTTGGTTGCCGTCCAGGACCGTCGCGTTGGCGCACCAGTTTCTCTGCAACCGCAGTGCCTCTGTGCCTGCAAAGCCCCCGTAAACGTGAACGAAATTGCCAAGGTTAACCTGTCCGACGTAAGTGCCACGCTTAACCCAGACGTCACCCTGTGCCTGGCTCACGGTATCGATCCCAGCCTGCACCGTACGCTTTGCCAAGGCCCACGAAGAGCCGTCATTAGCATCATCCCCCTCCGGAGCGACCCGAACAACAATACTCGGGGCTGAAGACCAGAGCGTCCCGTCGGACTCGTCAGCGCCTATGTCCAGATGACTACCCAACGGACGAGGCTGCCCATCCATATCTACCCAGCCTTGCTGCAGCAGACTGTCGTCACCGGCGTCCACGCATGGCGAGGTTGGCTGGATATGCACATTGCCGTAGCCGGGGGCCGCCAGCAAAGGATCGGCTGCGACGTTACCGTTCGTACCACCGAGATCGCCGGTGCCGGAGAAGTCATACGTACCGTTTCCGAACACGCAACTGTGCCGCACTGACGGCAGGCTGTTTGCATCGGCATAGATCCCGGAGGAATTGTCGCTAATAACCGTATTAATGATTGTGGGGCTGGACGAATAGCAATAGATCCCGCCACCTTCATAGGGTGCCGCATTGCCAGCGATGGTATTGTTCGTAATAAGTGGTGAGCAGGACGAACAGAAAACACCGCCACCGCCGGCCGACGACGTATTGCCAACAATAGCGTTATTGATGACCGTCGCAGAAGAGTAATCACATGAGATTGCCCCCCCGCCGCGACCGGCATGGTTTCCACGAATCGTGTTATTGATGATGGCCGGGCTGGCACCAGCCCCACAATAGATCCCGCCCCCATAACCTGGCGTAATGTTATCGGTGATAAAGTTGTTCGCGATCGTCAAATTCGCAGCATAGCAGTAGATTCCCGCGCGAGCTGCGTTGAACCTGTACCGCTTCCATTGCGAATGACAAAGCCGTCAATTCTTCCGTCGCGGCCTGCTCCCGGCCCCGCACGCACTACACTACCCACCTGCCGGCCGTCCAGAATGGTGCGATTGGTGGCCCTGTTACGGCTCAGCAGACTCGTTTCACCGCCCGCAAACCCACCATAGACCGCGACCGGAAAAAGAATGACGACATTCTCGGCGTAGGTACCGGCCTTGACCCAGACTTGCCCGCCTTGGCAGAAGGCAACAGCGTCGACCGCTGCCTGAACCGTACGCTTGGCCGATGCCCAGGTTGATCCATCGTTGGCGTCATCGCCGTCAGACCCGACTCGCACGATCCTCGCAGTTCCTGGCGGCCAAACAGTCCCGTCCGACTCGTCCGCCCCGATGTCCACTCGGGTTGCTGGACGGGGCTGTCCGTCCATATCTATCCAATCAGCCTGTACAATGCTGGTGTCACCGGCATCAATGCACGGCGAATCCGGCTGTATATGCACATCAATACAAAACGGCCGAGCAAGTTTGGGATCCGCGGAAATATTGCCGTCTGTCCCCGTCGGATCGCTTAGACCTGAGTAATCGTAGGAAAAGTTTCCATACACGCAGCTGTTCCTGACAGACACCGTAGCACCCGGCGCACAGCAGATTCCGCACGAATTAAACGCCACGATTGTATTCACAATGGTAGAATCTGCCCTACAGTAAATACCGCCGACCATGTCCGAACATGAGCTGTTGCCAGCAACAGTGTTATTGGCAATCAGCGTAGCGCTTCCGCTGATGCCCCCGCCGTAATCCGCGGACGTGTTGCCTGTAATAACGTTGCCAGCGATCAGTGTTGCGGGGCCAGAGATGCCAGTTCCATGATTACGGGAAATCGTGTTGCCTATGATCGTTGCCGGGGAGTCTCCCGCACATACGATCCCGTTGCCGACGTTGTCCGAAATCGTATTGCCTTCGATCGTCGGGCGAGAAGAATAACCACACGCAATGCCTCCGTTCGCATTATCCGAGATCACGTTGTTACGGATCGCCGGACATGACGTGTAGCAATAGATCCCCCCGCCGCTGTCTGTGGCCGTGTTAGCCATAATGGCGTTGTTTGAAATGATCGGCGACGCTCGAAGACAGAAGATGCCTGCGCCGCTAAACGGCCGTCCTCCATTGCGGATGACGAACCCATCGATAGTGCTTTGGCCGTACGCAACATTCGTTGCGATAACTACCCTCCCCTCCTGATTGCCATCGAGGATCGTCTTGTTGGCAGACCAGTCTCTCTGTGACCGCTCCGTTTCCACGCCAGCAAACCCGCCATAAACGTGCGTATATCCCCCCAACGTGATACGTTCCACGTAGGTCCCCGCAGCGACCCACACTTCACCACCCGTCGCAACGTTGATGGCTGCCTGGACCGTCCGCTTGGCAAGGGACCAGGACAAACCGTCGTTGGCGTCATCACCGCCGGGCGCAACGCGAACGATAACACTCGGACGCACGTCCCAGGCTGTGCCGTCAGACTCGTCCGCACCGATGTCTACGCGGGCCCCATAGACGCGTGGCTGGCCATCAATATCCACGCCATCATGCAGCACGACGCTGTCATCGCCCGCATCGATGCAAGGCGATCCCGGCTGCACATGGACATTTCCATAGATGGGATCCGCCAGATGAGGATCGCTGGAGAAATTACCGTTCGCGCCGATAGGATCGGCTAGACCGGAAAAGTCGTACTCATCGTTGCCATATATGCAGTTGTATTGAAGGGTCACGGTATCCGAACCATTGCCGTTAATCCCGGAAGAATTGAACGCAACGATCGTATTAGTGATCGCTGCCACGGCAGATGAGGAAAAATTCATCGCCCCACCGTTTGAGGAAGCAATATTGTAGGCAATAGTGTTGTTTATGACATCGAATCCGTGCAAGGATGTACAGTAGATGGCCCCGCCCTGCTTCGCACCATTGCCGATGACGACATTATTGCTCAGCGTCAATGTGCTATAGGCATCACAGTAAATGCCGCCGCCATTCGTACCCGCCGTGTTGGCCATGATGATGTTGCCGGCAATGACCGGGGCGGCCGATACACCGCTGACATAGATCCCGCCCCCCATACCAGAACCGGAGCCATTGTCAGCGCTGTTGCATGCAATAATGTTGTTCGCAATCGTTGCACTGCCGGCACCGCAGCTGACCCCCCCGCCCCAATAGTACTTACCGTTGCAGATCGTAAAGCCGTCGATCCTTGTGGCTGCGGTTGCACCCGAGGCGATCGTTACCACAGTCCGGAACTGGTTCCCGTCAAGAATCGAGCGATGCAATGTCCACTTCCGCTGTGACAGATCCGTCTCTGTCCCAACGAATCCGCCGTAAAGGGCAATCCCTGACTTCAGCCCAATACACCCTACATATCGCCCAACCGCAACCCAGACCTGATCGCCTGACTGCGCAGCGTCTATTCCGGCTTGCACCGTCGCCTTGGCGGCAGCCCACGAAGAGCCACTATTAGCGTCGTCGCCGTTCTTCGACACATAGATGGTAGTCGCATGAACCGTGTACGACATGCTGGCGAGGCAGACGATGACACTGCAAATCGACGCCTGGATAGACATGGTCTCTCTCCTGTTGTACATAACAGCAGCAGCTTTGGCGAGACAGTGCAGCGTACCCTCCCCAGGCACCTAATCATCATACTGGAGAGGACTACATCAGAGCAAGAGTCTGTCTGTATAAGGCAGTCCGCAACGGGCAATCTCGTTAACAGACGGGGACTTGGTAACTGGCTCACTGTACGAGCTGCCGCCGGCCAATAATCTCTTTGTCGAAAAGCCCCAACGTTGTTAACCGCCAGACTATCTATCTCGACTCAGCACAACCGCCGCTCCTGCAAACGGCGCAACCGTAACATGCTGACAATACAGACCTTAGGATTCTGCCAATGTTCGACGCTTGGTTGGAACGGGGAGGCAGTTACTGCGATACTCGGATTCCGTAAGCAAAGCGGCTGCGGCCAAACCCCAATCACCTGTGCAGACTCGCAGGAAGCTCACCGACGGATGAAGGCGGGAAGCCTATCGACCCCGACAGTCCCGTCTTGGTTAGCGATCTTGAGCCACAATCGCCCCTCGAACGTGCTGGCGACGATGAGATTATTTTCGTGGAAACGATGTTTGCCCTGCGGGTTACCGCAACTGACCATATGCCCCTTTCCCGCAGCGACTTCGACAATGTCGAAGTATCGTTAGATTGCAGTCATTGTCCTTGATCGCAGCAGCCTTGGCAGATTGCCGACACCGCCGCATCAGTTTAGATCTGAACGCACGGTTGCGAAGACAGCCTTGAGTCGGGATCACCCGTCGCCGGGCACATGCTGAAGTACATGGCCTTGAGGAAATGGGTACAGCCTGAACTCGCGCTGTGCCCCAGGCTGCACAGGCCTCATTCTCTCTCGAACGTACAGACATGTGTGACAATGCCCCCATTCCAAGGAGGACATCGAAAATACGTATGCAGCCGTAAGACTCAACATTACTTCGGGGTCGTTGTGCACTGTCTGCCGCGGAGGGAGATACGGTCCGCAGCACAAGGCCCTTTGGGGTGACGGCCCGGTCGCCGATTCGGCTGTCTGTACTCCTCGAGCATCACAAAGCGGTATTCGTCTTGAAGGCCCATGGCGACCGTCTCGTCATAGAGCCGGCCGATACGCTCGCGACGCCTTCGACCTCCACCGGCCAGGGATAGGATCAATCGACGTCGACGCCGGCGTCTCTGGTGCTCGGCGCGCTCGGCCTGCTCTTGGGCCTTCTTCATTCTGCGCGCAGCACGGCGTTGCTGCCGATATTGCTGCTGCCAGCCCAAGATCAGGGTTCGAACCTTCATGGCGGTGAATTGGTCGGAAAGGGAAATGGATTTCTGCTGTCGATCCCCATCTTTGGTTCTCACTCGATAGCGAAGTCGCCAGCCGGGCCGGCGCCCCCGCTCGCTTCGAGCTACGACAGCACCATTTGTCGACAGGATTTCCTTCAGCGATTGCAGGCGAACCAACAGATTTGATGCAATCACGTCTTACACACCCTCCGATTGCAGGTTCGCTTTCTGCCCCATGTTGATACTCCTCGCTTCTTAAGCGTTGTTGCGCTCCGCTATCTCGTCACGGCACCTTCGCCGTGTCGCGCATATGCTCACCTCGCAGGCGCTTTATCACGATCTCTGGAATGTCGATGTTCTCTACCGGGGAGGTCGCCGGCTTGGCGATCCGAAGTTCGAGCTCCGGCAGCGGAGGCAGGGGGAGCTTCTTCCGATGCCCTGAGCATGTTTTTCATGTCAGAGTAGACATGGAGTACCTCGCTGGGATTATCCTCTGGATCCAGCAGATGCGATCCGGCAATGGCAGCTCTGCGGATGTTCGCCATCAAATGCCTGTCAAGCAAATCGTCCAATGCCTGCGTACTGCGACCACCCCAGAACGCGTACAGGGCGCCGGACCACATTCCCAACCGATGCGCTTCCATACTAAATCGAATTCTTCGGTGGAATCTAAGCTCCTCATCGCGTGACAGATCATCATCCCCCTGTGGTGTCGGAAAGGTCGGACGTCGTAGAAAACGTCATGGTACAGACCGATTACCCCAGCGGGCAGGCCTGTGAACTTCATGATTTCGTCATCGGATGCGCCCGCAATCAACAGCGCTTCGAGGTACCACCGGTCTGCATGCGACATCATCCTGGTATAGATTCTCTCCACCTGACGGTACCGTAAGTACTTCGGCCTGACTGTCTGGTGCTGTCGGACCTTCATATATCCAGCCAAGTCTCGGACGAGACTGTCCTGCGGTTTGGCTTTGCCGATCGCAACTTGACCGGCCTGGCACCATCGCCAATCGGGACTGTAATTGAGTCGTTGCTCGGCACTGATTGGCGCAGGCCTGGTCGCTGTTTCCTTTCACGTCTGATGCATCCCTGTCATCGCTCACGTCTCAGCTCCTCAAATACAGGCCTCCTACTACTCAATGATACCAGACGAGGATGGCGCTCCGGACGAAAACCCTTGCGTTTGTGCCAAGAATAGGGCAAGAGTACTTATTCACATGCTTTGCGGCTATGAGCCAGGAAGTGGATCCGAGGCAGTTGCTCTTACCACTCAACGAGGACGCAGAGATGATTAGCTGCCGATCTTACACCGAAAGAACATGTATCAGTCGGCGCCTATCCCCTTTCCATTTATCGGGGCGAGTTTCCAAAAATGCGCTCTGTGACCACTGAGTGGATCATGTCCCACACCGGCATCAATAACATGCCCCTCGGTACGCAGATCGAAAATCACTTTTGTAATGTCACTCGATTGACAGCCCAGTCTCTTCGCGAGCATGAGCGTCGTCGACTTCTGCTCGCGAAGAAGGTCGATTATCTGCTGACGCCGTTTGACGCGCACTGCACTGGTCATTCGGGCCGCCAGGCGACTGACTGGATCGACGCGATGGCTTTTATGTATTGTTAGCATCCTTACACTCGCCCTTCTAAGGTGATATATTCTTATTATACAGGCCGCCGAGCAGATATATGAGTCGACACATGTAGTTTTTGACGCCGTTGTTATGACATAGGAAGTGGAGCGATTATCGCCAGAGTGATCATTACCGGCGTGATTACGGCATGTCAGCCTTAACGAGGGGAGGGGAGGGAGCCCGCTTTACACGCTTCTATATATAGACTACCCCAACCCAAAAAGTTATACCGTGTATATTGGCCTCCCTCCCTCCCCTTCCACCCGTCATTTGCAGGAAGCCAAGATGCCGAAACCCTCTGCTTATGTCCAGCCGGCCAGCGTCAAAACGGCTAGCAGGCAACACCTTGCCTTAAGTTGCCGTTTTCGCCGGCATCTTCGCAGCGAAAGGCCTGTCTCTGTCGGGGCTGAGCAGCCACTGCAGCATCGGCTCGTTGATCTTGATCCCCCTGTACACTCGCGCTCCGCCGCTCTTGACCCGTTTGTACATCTGGCCCATACGCTCTCCCAACTCCGTCTGGCTCAGCATGACATCCAGCGGAACGTTGGCGTAGTTGCAATACTGGCGGTACGCGCCATAGAGGTCCCCGGCCTTGATCGATCCTCCCTGGTCCTCCACCACGCAGGTCTCGATGAACTCGCCGAGCTGCCCCTGACTGTCGTAATAATCCTGCGTCGTCTGGTTGACCTTGTCCGGATGCTGCAAGCCGTCCTTACGCCAAGCCATGCAGCCCTTGACCAGCCAGGTGAGAATACCCTCCTTCTCCTGCAGCAGCTTGCCCGGCAGCGCCTTTATCCTGCTGGTCGTCGCTGAAGGTCACGTCGAAGGGGATAATTTTCAGTCGGCGACGGATGCCATAATCGCTTCCACGTATGCGAGGCGCGTGATTGGTGCTCAGCCAGATCTTCCAGGTTACTTTAATGTTGCAGAAATCCTTACACATCCCCCGGGCCTGGATCTCCGGTTCACCGGTCATCTGTTTGATGAGATCCTCACTGAGGTGCTCATCCTTGCGAGCCTCACTGGTTACCGCAAAACGGATACCGCGGAGCGCGTAAATGCTGGTGGGATGATCGCGCCGGCTCAGAACCAGCAGGTTGCGATCGGTCGTGCTGCCATACTCGCCGACAACGCTCAGCACGGTGTTGATCATGGTCGACTTGCCGTTTGAGCCATGCCCCTGGCACACGAAAACGCACTGTTCAGAGACGTCGGCGGTGAGCGAGTAGCCCAAACACCGCTGCAGGTAGTCGACCATCTCCTGATCGCCGGCCTGGATGTCCAGGAGGAACTTGGCCCACATGGGGCACTCGGCGTCGCAGTCATAGTCGATGTCGATATGTCGCGTGAGCATGTTCGCCGGGTCATGCGGCTTCAGTTCCCCCGTGCGCAGGTCCAGCGTGCCGTTGGCGACGGTCAGCAGATCCGCGTTGTTGTCAAAGTCCGACATCAGGCCGCTTACCGCTCGCTCCGCCGTGGCCTGCCGAATCGAATCATCTTCCAGTTTTCGGCTTTCGCACTTGCCGATCCACTGTAAGAACGGCTTTCGTTTGGGATCGTCGTCCGGCATCAGCGCGGCCATGATCCGCATGCCGTCGACCATGTGGCGGTAGAGGCTGTTAATGCACATCCTCGCGTCCTTTTCCCAGTACTTGCCGTTCCAGATGAACCAGCCCTTCTCGTCGTGAGCGTAACGGATGCGATCCCCAAGCATGCGTACCAGCCGCCTAGCGTTGCCCAGGCTTGTCCACTCAAAACTGTCCGGACGCATCCTGGAATCGTGCTCGTTACTGTCGGGCCCATCTGCGGCAAGATCGTCTGGATGGCTGGACTGTGCGTCGTAGCGACCGACCACTTCTTCGAATTCTTTTTCTGCCAGCGGAGGCTTGCAGCGGCTTTCATTTTGTAACGAAAGGATCTGGCGGATCTGGGCATTGGAGAATCCCAGATGGCGAAGGCTTCCGGCGGACCGGATCAGCCAGTTGGTGCGCTCTCCTTCCAAGACATCAGGCCCTTCGAGCAGGTCCATCGTAGTACTGACCGGCCGGAGTGCCTCGGTCTTGACGGACTCGAAAACCTCCAGATCGTACGTCGGCACGTTCGCGCTGCCGTCTATGTCCGCCGGCGATATCAGCATGACCTCAATGGGTTTCCTATCATACCGCCTCGGCTTGTGGTTTAGCGTATGGGGCACCCGCAGGAGACGGCTCAGATCGCTC
Organism: uncultured Planctomycetota bacterium; assembly: GCA_963787325.1. Classification (GTDB taxonomy): domain Bacteria; phylum Planctomycetota; class Phycisphaerae; order UBA1845; family JANYLN01; genus CAWBCK01. Next base: position 63,050 of record CAWBCK010000005.1, on the reverse strand, counting down.
GTCTTATCGAGATGTTTTCCGGCGAGTTTCTGCCTGAGCAGGTTCTGCCAGTCGCCGACGATCTGTTCGGCTCGGTGCAGATCGGCTTCGTCCCGGATTTCGAGCGGCTGCTCCAGCGCGTAATACAAATGAAGACCGCCGCCGGAGTTTACCATGACGCTCGGCGGCACAGGCATTCTCTCGATGGCAGCCACAGCCTCGTCCATCGTCGGCAGATTGTCGCCTTTGTGATGTTCTCCATGAACGTCAAGGTCGGCCCAGATCGAATCGATCCACCCTATGTCCCTCTTCGTACCACGTCGCCCCGCCGGAAGCAGCCCGCGCAGCCTGCCGACTCCATGGTAGACGTCCCCGGTATCCCGCATGGACACGGCGTACTTTGCCGCCTCAACGTAGCCTGCAGGAGAAGCGGGAAACAGCCGACTCCGCTTGTCCGCCCCGGTCCAGATGTTGATAACACCGCCCTCGTGAAGGCCATGCACAGCCTGCAGGAACGCGGCAATCTCCATGACCTCCGCCAGACCATCTGCCTGCGGATCGGACACGACACTGGCAGGCAGCCCCTCCGGCTGGAGGGCCTTCATGAATGTGGAAAGATCAGTACTCGACATAACGAACTCCGTAACCGATCAATGTGCAAGTTGTTTGTTCTGGCCCCTGCCGCCGGCTAGACCGATGGCGTCCCAGACTCGCCCGTAACGTCGCGATCGCTGTCGCCGTTGTCCGGCTCTTTTTCGACATCCGCCAAAAACCCGTTGATTGTTTCAACTGCGTCGCTCAGCACCTGCGCCACGCCGCCGGCTTCTCGCGACCGGCGGCATCCGCAGCCAACGAGCGCAGGGTGCTGCTGTCGGTTATTTTCGTAACGCCGGTGACGACACCGGTGAGCAGAGAGCGCGGAACCGATCCGTCGGTGCTGGCCGCAGTTTCCGAAGCATTGTCCGAAGAGGTGTTACGCGGTTGCTTGGGGATCGGCCGAACCTTATGGCCGCTCGGCTTGCGTGTTTTCACGACAACGGGTTTGCCCTCGCGGAAATGAATCCGCACTGCCTGTTTGTTGTCGCTGTCCAGCGCGGCCCGGCGTCTGGCGACCGTCTGATCACTGACACTGCAGAGTGCGCCAGGACCGTATTTGCACGTTGGCGCAGCAGCGGATCCCTGAGGCAAAGGTCAACGGCAGCTTGCCGGTCCTCGCGGCTCAGGCGAACGCCGTGGGCGACATTCTCCCGGATCGCGAACGCCAGCAACTGGTCGTCATGGACACGGTCGATGACATTTGCATCGATGGTCTCGTGGCCCGCCGCCTTGTACGCCTCAACCCGGTGGTGCCCGCTCACGATCCTGGAACGCTCGCCCTCGCGAATGAGCGTGACACGCGGAAAGCTCGTCGCCCCTCCGCATGGCTTCCGCATAGTCCTCGATCGCGTCCTCATTATTGCTAGCGCGAATAGCAAAAAGCGGCTGCTCGTCGATCAGCCGGACGGGAATACTCTCCGGGGTCCCGCGAAGGGCATGCCCGGGCATCTCCGGCAAAGCATCGTTCGAACCAAGTACGGCTTCGTTTTCCATTCGTATCTCCTGTACTGATTAGAAGTATTCGATAACATCAGGATCAGACCGGCGCCGCCGAGTCTTACCACCTGTTGGCGTGACGGACCGTCCCAGTTCGAAGGCCTCGATGTCCTCCGGCCTGAGCACGTAGCGCGGCCTCCCCGTTCGCTTTGTTGCCAGGTTGATCGCCCGCAACTCACCGCTGTGGATCCAGGCGAGGACTTTGTCCTCGCCGATCCCGCGTGACCGCGCGTACTGCGGCGGGGTCATCACACTCCGCTCGGCCTGTCTAGTCTTACCGTTCCTATCTCGCATCGGGCATATAACCTCGAACTCGCGCCTGTTACACTCCTGAACGAGTTCAATTATGGCGCGGCAAGACTGACAGAGGCGGTCAGTTTTATGTCAGTGGAATTGTCAGAAAACTGTCAGCGGGAGTCAGGCATCTGATCATGCCGAATAATGACGTCGTCGTGCAGATGAAATGTCATGCCTAGAGTAGGCGGAATTGCTTGTGCCAACCTCTTGTTGAGTCGGCTCAGGAACTGGCTGATCTTGTCTCTGGTACCTTTGTCGTTCTTGTACATCTGCTTCCACACGAGACCGTCCTTGCGATTCATAACTGTCGTGACAGGGATGTCCTTTGCCTTGAGCCCGCGCTCCAGGAATCTGAGTTGCCCTTTGGTCAGTTCGCAAGCGAACTTCTTGCCCTGCCACACAACAGTCCCTGGTTGGTACACACCATCCTTCTGCTCCTGCTGCCCGGGGAAACCAGCCTGATCGTTCGCGGCCTCCTGTGCCATCTTAGCCCTCGCTGCGAAATGACGACGAATGGCGTTATGCGCACGGGTCACGATGTGATCAGCATGCTGGAAAGGGAATAGCCTAAATGGTTGCTGCGACTCGTTGCGTACGGTATCACTGATGTCCGAGAGGCCATGCTCGCTGAGAAGGTCGGCCAGCCTCGTCAGCTTGTGCCTGACGTTCGCCTCGTCGTTATCCTCATCCAATTTGCCGTGAGCCAACGTGCGGCCGAGCTGGATCCATCTGAGAATCTTGTCGCCGAGTCTGCTGCCAAGACTCTCTACCGCGCTGTCCAGGTTTTCGCAGAGCGCGTTAAGCGGTGCGAAGTGTTTGCCAGATCTGATGACCGCTTCGGCCGTTTCGGGCCTCGATTCTTCATATAAATGAGTTAGAAGTCTCGAAGTGCTCCGGCGAATCCATCTGCTCGTCATAGCTTTCGCGAGCTTGGGCCACAAGATCTATAATGCGCGTAGTCCGGTCACTCGTGCCAAGGCGTCGTTCGAGGACGTCGATGCAGTTTTCAATGGAGTCAAGGGCTACGTGGACATTCCTGTCCGACTGCTCGTCGTTTTCGACCCAGGCCTGCCTCTGCATGACAGAAAGGCACGTAACGCTAAATCCGAGTTGGTAGGCCGCATCGTCGGCGCTGACAGGGACTGCGGCGCTGGCGATTTTACGGTCGTAATCCGAAGTGGCAGGAGGAGGAACCGAATCGCTCGCATTCTCTTCCGGGTCTGACGCCATAGATCCGCCTCTGGCAAGAACGGTTTTTCAGTACTGGACTTCAGCCCAAGCAACTTCCGAAGATGTATTCCTTATATGTTGGACTCGGACCGATTGCCAGGGCTGTCATGCCCGCCGATGCCCCGAAGAAGTCGGAAACGTCCGACAAGGGCCGGAACTCGACCGGCTGTGCCTACGGAAGGGGCTTCTCGTCCTCTGCTGGAACTGCGGGCACGGTTGGCCCGTCGGCTTTCGCCGGCCACAGCCAGGCCCGCACGTGGTCTGTGACGCGCCGCAGGCGCTCGTCGCTGATCCCGTGCCGATAGCCTGTGGCGATGTCGTCGGCGTTCTCATGGCCCATAATGAGGTCAATCGCGGGCCGGTCGCCCACCTCGTCGGCGATGGTCCGGAAAGTATGTCGTAACGAGTAGAAATTCCGGCCCAGACGGTAAAGGCCCTGTCTTCGCAGCAGCTTGCCAAACTCGAGTCCGATCCCATCTGTCGCTTTGCCTGCCACATACCGATTGCCGTGCAGAGTGATGAACAGCAATGCGGAGTCGGCCTCTTCCCTTGGGGCTTTGCGTTCTGCTAGTACTATCCGGATTGCCTGGATCGTCTCAGGCCATAGGGGGGATTGCCGCGGGATGCCCGTCTTGGGCCGGGGGTAATCGGCCATGCCTTTGCCAAGAGCCAATGCGGTGATCGGCAGCTCCGCCACGTCAGTGTTTCCCCAGCCGCAGTTAATTCCCAGAAGAATCATTGCCCGCAGTTTCGCCGGGGCTGCTTCCAGCAACTGGCGGATCTCGGCGGCTTCGAACATTCGTACGGGCCGGCTGCGTTTGGCAAGACGGATGACCCGGCGAGACGGCTTGACGAAATCAGGGCCAAAACGTACGGGGCGCTCGATCAAGCCGGCGTCGTATGCGTATTTGAATATGGTCCGGACACGCTGAACTTCATTGCCCAAGGCCACCGCACCCCGCCGCCGGGCGACTTTCGCCCGCAAGACACTGAAGTCTTCAGCCGCAAGATCATCGACAAGGCAGTCACGGCCGAAAGTCTTTACCAGGCCTTCGCAGGTCCTGTAGTAGTCGCTCCAGGTACGATAACGAAGCTCGCCGGCATCGAGTTTGCGTTGGCGACTGGTCAAGAAGCTGTTGCACAGAGCGCCGACGGTCAGGCCATCGCGTTGAATCCGAGCAGTGCGCCCAGCGTGCAGGTCGTCTCGTTCGGCCAGATATCGTTGAAGCGCACCGTCCGGGTCGTTCCAGGGGCCGAAGTAGTGTAAGCGGCCCCGGATCTTTTTCGCCCACTGCCCATTGCTGTGGGCAAATAGCGGAAACCCGTCGTAGGGCTTCCGGGCTTTGCTCTGGCGCGTGTTCGTGGTACCATTTTGCATGGTTTTGCGTCTCCGTCGAGGCGGTGTCAGCCGGGTGTCGTGCAGGTGTCGGCCGATGCGGCGAGCCGGAAGCTCGAAAGCCACGCGGACACCTGCAAGCTGCGCTGGCTCGTGTCCCGCTGTGCATGATTTTCGACCGAGATTAAGCATAGCAGGTGTCGTGGTGGGTGTCGAGAGGTTTTTGCCGTCACCCGGAGAATGATTGTAAAAGCTTGCGTAGTAACGGTTTGCGCCCGTAGCTCAGTTGGATAGAGCGGTGGTTTCCTAAACCACAGGTCACAGGTTCGAGTCCTGTCGGGCGCGGTTTGTCTCCTCCCGCCGTCACTTTCCCGGCATGGAAGCATAACGTCTACGAGCAGGCGGAGGTCAACGGCTCCGGGTCGCTACCGCCTGCCGCTATCGCGGTTCTGCCGCCAGGTAAGGGCTGCGTCGATCATGGCGATCACATCATACTGCGCTGTCCAGCCCAGTTTTTCCGTGGTGTGCGAGCAGTCGATCGCGAAGCTGTGAGCATCGAGCCGGACCTGCTCGATCGGCAGGCCGAGCTTGTCGGCAAGATAGCGGCAGGGCTTGTCATAGGCGAAGGCCCGTCCGGAGATGTGAAAGGTCTCATGCAGGGCATTGACATTGCCAACCATCGCTGCCATCGCGGCGATCACGTCCTGCCGCTGCACAACGGTTCGCTGAAGGGGCTGACCCTGCTGGTCGCACGGAAGCACGACGAAGGGCTGGCCGTCCTGCAGGCGTTGCTTCTGCGCCGGGCTGTACGCGGCGTCGAACGGTCCTCCCAGCGGCTTGTCCGGGTTGCAGCCGGCGAGGAACAGATTCAGGATCGAATCCTCCTGCTGGACCCAACTCAGCCGGGCGATGGTGTAGGGTATCCCGTAGTTGCGGTGGTACTCGCGAACGATCACCTCCTCCAGCACTTTTCCTAAGCTGTAATAGCCGGGGTAGCTGGTCGGCGGTGTCGTGTGGCTGATCGGTTCGGACTGCGGATGAGTCCAGATTCCCGTGGCGGCGTCGGAGCTGGTCAGGATGTACTGCTTAAGGGATTTGCTGCCCCGTAAGGCGTCCAGAACCGTGATTGTGCCGTGCGCGCTCAGCTCGACGGGCTGGCGGATGTCATTGCCGAGCATGGTCATCTGCAGCACGACGTCGGCGCCTTCGACTGTACGTGCGACGGCAGCCGGATCCGTTATGGAACCGCAGATCGTTTCTGCACCATCTGTCGCCAGAGCGGTTCGATGCTGCAGGGCCCGGATACGGTGGCCCTGCTCCTGCAGCGTGGGGATCAGCGCTCGCCCCACCTTGCCCGATCCGCCGAAGACCGCGATGCGCATGACAGATCTCTCCGTGAAAAGACAGCGTCCCTGTCGGTTGACCGCTTGGTCTCTGAACAGCCACAGGTGCCTGGCAGTCTATCCTGACGCACCTGCATCAGCATGTCGGAGCGTTACTCTCGCGGTACCAGATCGCAGGCCTCCGGCGGCATCCAGTGCGCGTCCTGGTCCTTCCACTTGACGTTACAGCCGATGGGGTTCGTCATTTCCAGTGGCGGCTGTTGACCCGCAAGCAACGCATCCAGGGCATTTCGCAGGTCGTGTCTGCTTGCCTTGGCGGCTTCGTAAGGGTTGTCGTCCATCCGGCCGGTGTAGCGGAGTTTCCGCTGGTCATCGAAGACGTAGAAATGCGGGGTTCGCAGGGCGCCGTATGCCAGGGCCGTCTTCTGGCTCTCATCCCGCAGGTAGGGGAACGGGAAGCCCTTCTCCTTCGCACGGACCTTCATGTGTTCGAATGAGTCGGTTGGATGATTCTGGTCTTCGTTTGCGTTGATCGCGGCGACTGCGATGCCCCTGGGCTGATACTCTTTGGCCAGGCCGACCAGGCGATCTTCCGAGCCGATCGCAGCCGGACAATGATTGCATGTGAATACGACAACCAGCACCCTCGCGTCCTTGAAGCTTGCCAGCGTGTAGTCCTTGCCATCTACGCCGGGCAGGGAGAAGTCAGGCGCCGCCGCGCCAATCGACAGTGTAAAAGCCATTTTTCTCTCCTTCTTCTGATTCGTTTCGTGCTATGGGCTTATCGGATCGCGGCTGCGCCTGGTCCGACGGGCCAATCGTCAGTGCGGAAAGGTTCCGCGGGCAGACCGGCTGCATTGTAGAGCGTACAGACCGGGCAGTCGGCCCAGCCATAGCGCACCGCGACGGGCTCCTTAACCTTCTTGCTGGAGACGATAACGGCAGTTCGGTCAATTGTCGCCGCAGCGGCGTGGAAGATGCGGTCGGGGCCGGCCACGGCGAAACCTGACACCACACGATCACTGCTTTTGAGGCCCTCGGCGTGGTCGAACTCGACCCGTGCCTCTGAACCCGCAACCGTCAGCGACCGATAGGACGGCCCGCGACAGGTAACGGCCTGACAGTATGTCTGGGCAAGTGCGCTCAGGGCCAGGCGCTTGCCGACGTCCTTCTTGTTGCGCGGATGGATATCCTTTGGTTCGCCGATATCGATCGTCACAGCCATGCCGGTGCTGGGCAGGGCCAGTGCCGCTGTCTGGGCCTCCCGCAGCTCCGCCCAGCGACTGTCGTCGGACTCGGCCGTGGGCTTCTGCCGGGCATAGTTACACAGTTGGACGAAATAGAAGGGCATCTCCGCCCGCCTCCACTCCCGCCGCCAGCCACGGATCATTGCTGGGAACAAGGCACGGTACCGGGCCGCATCGTCGGCGTTGGATTCTCCCTGGTACCAGATGGCCCCGCGAACGGCGTAGGGGATCAGCGGGGCAATCATGCCGTTATACAACTGTGCCGGCTGATTCTGGGCAGTCGCAGTCTCGGGCTGCGGGATCTTGGGGGCCGGGCCGAAATCCTGCTCGATTCGGTATCGCCACTCACCGGCCAGCGCCCGCGGCTCTTCGTCCAGATCTTCCGGCTGATGCAGCAGCATGAGCGAGCTGGGGCCCGGCATGCCACCGCCCGTATAGTTGCTGAGCACGCGGACGGCGATCACATTTCGGCCGGGCCTGATGATGCCGGCTGGCACCACATAGTTGCGAGGCGTGGCCCAGTCTGTTCGGGGCTTGTGCCCAGTTGATTCCCCCTACGTGCGTTCCATTGACGTAGCAGTCGTCGCTCTTGTCGACGGCCCCCAGCGACAGCTTGAGTTCCCTGCCCGCCCACGTAGCCGGTACGTCCACGGTCCTTCGGAACCAGAAGACCCCGTTGGTCTGATGCACGCTGTTCCAGTATGCCGGCAGGGTCATGGCAGGCCAGTCGGCATCGTCGCAGTCGCACTTGGCCCAACCTTCAGCGAATCCGCGGTTGCCGGCATCCTGCGGCAGGCTTCGCCAGGAATGCCGCCCTTTCCGTCGCCAACTGTTCGGGCGATCGTGACCGCAACGTTTCCACCTGCTTCAAGTCTTCAACGTAGCCGGCAAGTGCGGGCTCACCCTCCAGGGTCGCCTTGTCGGTCCAGGCCTGCGCTGGCGTGCCGCCCCAGGAGGAGTTGATGAGGCCGACCGGCACGTTCAGACGCTGGTGCAGCTGGCGACCAAAGTGATAGCCGACTGCGGAGAACCCGCCGGCATTGGTCGGTGTGCAGATGCACCAGGCCGCATCGACGTCGGCCATCGGTTGGTTTTCGGCCCGTCTGGGCACAGTGAACAGGCGAATCTGTGGATAATCGGCCTCTGCTACTGCCTTTTCCGCCTGCGTGGACATTTCCAGTGGCCATTCCATGTTCGATTGTCCGGAGCACACCCAGACTTCGCCCACAAGCACGTCGCGAACGACTATCTTCCTGGGGCCGTGAGCCACCAGCGTGTGCGGGCCCCCCGCCGGCAGAGCGGGAAGCGCCACCTTCCAGCGGCCGTCGGCGCCGGTGGTGGCCTGCGCCGAGCAGCCGGCCAATTCGACCGTGATCGTCTCGCCCGCATTGGCCCAACCCCACACGGGAACAGGGCAATCCCGCTGAAGCACCATACCATCCGAGAACAATGCAGCCAGACGCATCTTTGCGCTCCAATGAATACTGAGTCCTGCGCGGAAACCGTCGCCGCCGGGCTGATTCTACCGTTGCATCGCGCGGTGTGCACTTTGCTCCAAGCCAATTTGCCGGGCGGCTGCCTATCCCGTGTTGCGCAGCCCGGCCGCGATGGCGTGGATCGTGAGGCGCAACCCCTGTTCAAGGAGCTGTCGCCTGGCGGGATCTACATCGCCCCCAGCCTGATACGATCGCCGCATCAGTTCCACCTGGATCAGATTCAGGATATCGACGTACGGATTGCGGATCAGCACCGCGCGGCGGAGCCAGGGGATCGCCTCCAGCAGACTATCTCGCCCCGTTATGGCCTTGAGGGCATCGCACGCGGCGTGGTACTCGGCGTCAAACCGCTGGTAGACGGCCGCGGCAGAAGGCCAGTCCACCAACTCGGCGTAATGTCGCGCGATGCCAGGATCGCACTTGGCCAGCGCCAGCTCTGCATTGTCGATGACCGCGCTGAAAAATGGCCACTGGTGATACATCTCCTGGAGCCTGTGACGGTCATCGGATCCCAAGTCCCGATATGCAGCTCCCAGGCCATAGAAGGCATTGACCAGCTGTCGGGTTTGCGTCCATGCGAAGGTGTAGGGGATGGCCCGCAGGTCCGCCAGTGATGCCTGTCCGCTGCGCCGGCTAGGGCGCGAGGCGATCGGCATGCGTTCGATGAAACGAATCGGTGTGGCCTGGCGGAAGTAGTCGACAAATCCCTTGCAGCGGACCAGGTCCTGATACGCGTGCTGCGCCGTCTGCGCCATGCGGTCCATGAGGCGCGTCCACTCCGGCTGCGGTTCCGGCCGCTGTTCCATCGTCAGCAGGATCGTTGCCCAGAGCACCTGCTCGAGGTGTCGGTATGCAATGGTTGGATCGTCGTATCGCTCCGCGATGACTTCTCCCTGTTCTGTAATGCGAATCTGGCCGTCGAGCGAACCGGGCGGCAAGGACCGGATGGCGCGGGCAGCCGGTCCGCCGCCGCGCCCAGGCGCCACCCCGGCCGTGGAAGATCACCAGGTCGAGATTGTGGCTGCGGGCCACCTTGGCCAGGTCGGCCTGCCCCTGATACACGCCCAGTTTGCTGCCAAGTATCCGCCGTCCTTGCTGCTGTCGGAGTAGCCGATCATGCAGACCTGCCGGTTGCCGCATCGTTCGACATGGTCTCGATAGGCAGGAATCGAAAGCAAGGCTTCGAGCATGCCGGCGGCATTGTGCAGGTCGTCGATCGTTTCGAACAATGGCACGATCGGCATGGGCTGATAGTTGCGTGCCAGGCCCGCCAAGTGCGCGCCCAGGCGACTGAGCCAGAGCATCGTCAGGGCGTCGCTGGGCTGATGCGTCATGCTGATGATGAGTGTTCCGAGCGATTCCCTGCCATGCGCGACCGCGTGCCGTTGGAGGAGTTCGAATACGTCGAGCAGGTCGCGCGTCCGGTCAGTCCATTCGATCGAATCAAACTCTTGTCGCGATACGGCGGGGGGATCGGTGGACAGGATACGTACGCGCTGCGGCTCATCCAACTCCTCCCAGGCCGGCACGGTGCCGAGCTTCGCGGTCAGTTCGCTTGCTGCACCGCGCAGCGCATCGGAGTTCTCCCGAACGTCCGGCCGCATCAGGTACAGGCCAAAGGATGCCAGACGATCCTGCCAGGGGCGCAGTTCCGCGTTGGCTATCTCCCGCAAGCCGTGTTCACGCAGACTGCCGGTCAGGGCGTTCAACTCATCGGCGAGTTCGGCTGCCCTGGAATATCCGGCTGTCGAAGTGGCGCTGGCTGCCAGCGGCCAGGTCCTCTGCAGGCGATACCGGATCATGGCCAGGCATTGTCGGTGCAGTTCTCCGGGGTGCATCGTTTCCAGTTGTTGCGCCAGATCCGGCCACTGCTGCCTGGCCTCATCCAGACGCCGGGCCAGCGCTGCCGCAGTCCCCAGTCGCGCCTGGCAGAATGGCATCCGCGACCACAGACGCCGGCATTCGCGCAGGTGCAGGCGCAGGGCCGTGCGGGCGAGTCGGCGGAGCGTGCGGCGAGTCATATCGGACGTGACCAACGGATTGCCGTCACGATCGGCGCCGATCCAATCGCCGAATCGGATGGCAGAGGCCGGCGATGCTAGCGAAATCGGCGCGGCTGCCTGCGCAGGTCGTTTGCCAGAAGGGGCACCACTCGCCAGAGCGTACGCATGGCGTAAAGACCGCGCTGGAGCTCTTCGAGGACGGTCGGCCGGCGCGGTCGAAGGGGGTCGGCGTACCACAGGGCCGTAAGGTCTCGCTGGATGCGTGCCAGGATCGGTCGGCGGCGAGAACGAGACGCCGGACAGCGGTCCAGACGCCGCAGCTGCCGGCGGAGGCTGCGCAGCACGCGTCGGACAGTCACCCGTTTGGCCTCCGTCGGATGAGCAGTCAGGACGAGTTCGACCTCCAGGCGATTCGCCATCCGGCCCAGGATGTCCCCACCAACGCCACGCTGCCGCAGTGTGTCAAACGCATCCTGAAGCGATTCTCTTGACATTCCCTGCTGGCGGCGCTGCTGCAGGACGCGGGCTCGCTGGCAATCCTCGGCTGTGTTGACCAGGTCAAAGAACAGGCCGAGTGCCCGGGTTACCTCGATCAGTTCCGGGAGGGCAAGCGTTCGGATCTGCTTTACGAGACTGACTTCGGCGTTGACGTCCCCTTCGCGCCGCAGGACCGCCAGGGTTCGCAGCTTACGCACCCGATCCCAGAGCGGTCCGCCGCCGTGTTGGCGAACCACGCGACGCAACTGCCAGCCTAGAAGGCGTATGTCTCGTCGCAGTGCACGATCGCCGGGCACCCAGTGCCGGCTTGCAAACTCCGTCATCTCTGTCCCTCCAGGATCGCCGCCGGTGAATCGAACCAGCGTTGGCGCAGAGGCAGCATTCGGCAAGGTTGACTCTTCGCTGAACCTCCCAACTACCCTGCTCCCAAAGGCCTCCGCCTCGACAATTCTAGGGCCACGGAAGACGCGGGTGCCAGAAAGCGCCGCAAGGCCCATTAGGGTCTCGCGGTGTCTGGTGCATCCAGCGACGTATCTGCGGCCGTCGCCACGAAGCTCACGCATCCGACATGTTGCCTAGGCATCTCTCAAGCGATAGATAGCACGCCCATATTCGCGGGCGTGCCATTCTGGAGAATGGAATACAGATGCGTGGCCGTGACCAACGCTGTCTGTCGCCTATTGCGGTGGGGGTACCAGTGTCGAACTCGGGTCGTGATCGAAAGGAGATGGGGCGGGATGTCGAGGTCGGCATCCAGCCAATCCATGTGACCTCACATTGGGAATGTCTACCACGTAGGTCATGGCCGCCCTTGCCATCGTAAATCAAAAGATACGAAAAGCACTATGGAGCCCCGTGGCAGGCAGAGACACAGAGCGAACATCGGGTGAAGCTGATACAGGACGAACGCAGCCTCTTCTTTCCTTGAAAACGATGGTTATCGGACAAGGAACGAGCTCTTTAGGCGGCAAGCGTTGAGTTTTTTTGGCCAGCCGAAGAAAGAGCCGGCCTGCCGCATTCGTACTATGGATAACGTCAGCGAGGTCAACCCGCCAGAAAACCGGCTACCGGACGGTGCAGGCTCATTCGCGGATGCGCGGCCATCGAGCGGGGTCTGTGGGCCGGTCAGCTGCGGGAGACATGGCCATCTGATCAGGTGCTCAGCTGGTCCGTGCGGGTTCTCGTGAGGGAAAGTGATGATGGCGGATCGAACAGCCGACAAAGACCGCGTATTCGTCACACGGAGCGATGACGGCCCTGGATCATGCTGCGAGGCCCTAGGGCCCATTTCAAAACCTCGTATAGGGGCCAGAAACACCCGTTGCGACCTCGCAAGGGAGGTTTTGAAATGGCTTCTACACACTTTCATGTTGCTTGCTGGAGATGTGAATCGGCTCGTCTATTCACTGCGGGTATCCAAGAGTCATATGAACAGTTCATTGAGGCGACCAATAATAACGTCAGATTGCGAAGCCGGCCCCCCTTTTTGGGGGGGAAGCAGGTTTTGTCGTAAGCAGCCGCATTCTCCCGACATAAGCCTGGTCTGTGAAGCGTAGTCATGCTGGGCGAAACATGACAGGCCTCGTAATGCCAGTCTTATGTAGCCGGACAGACGCTTTCAGACCCAGAACGCCAGTAGACAGCAGTAAATGACGTATATTGGAGAGGGGTAGAACCGTTCCGTCTGGTATGGTGAATTCTCAGATTGCAGAGGCCGCCCTAGGGCGATTGGCGTAGCCGATTTTCCGGTTGCGGATCACAGGATGTAATAGGAGGAGAAGGGTTTTGTTCTAAAAATTCTGGGCTTGGCACAGAATTAGCCGGAGCACAAACAAAACTGCTTGACACGCGCATCCTAATTTTGCTATGTTAAAACTTCGTACTCAGTGAAGACCGAATGAGGTGCAGCACGAGCTTGTGACTTGGAAGGCTGCGATGAGAAGAGTAGCGACGGGGGGATCTCCTGGTAGCGGCGGAGGGCCGATAAGGGGAGTTCCGTCCATAGAGGCTTTTGCCACGCCGCCATTACCCGCATGCTCTCAAGGGCGGGGTTTGTCCCGCGGCCGTCTTCCTCGGCTCCAGAAGAAACAGCAGGATAACCGGTTCTGATTGCGCCGACCTGAGGATGTTGGGCTCGATATGGGCGTGAGATAGCTGGCCGCGACGAGGTGGGTGTGCAGGTAATAGCGTATGACAAGCGGGCGATAGCCGCCTGGTGGTCTTATTCATGACTGATTCGTTAAGGACAACCTGTGGTTGGGCCGCCGAGAGCGGGCAGGCTGGTGACACCATGCCAGCCTGGCTGCCGCCGGATGGGTTTTGCGGCCAATGGTGGGTGGTTCATACGAAAGCTCGACAGGAAAAGGCCTTGGCTACGGACCTCGATCGACAGGGCATTGATCATTTTTTGCCGCTGGTTTGTGTGCGGCGCAAGTCACACGGCCGGATTACCGAAAGCCAGCTGCCATTGTTTCCGTGCTACCTTTTCCTGAATGGCGGGGACGAAGCGCGTTACGCGACGTTGATGACGCATCGGGCGGCTAACGTGCTCGAGGTGGCGGACCAGCAACGACTGAATCATGAGCTCCGGCATATCTGGCAGATCATCGCCAGCAAGCAGCCGGTGGATCTTTTTCCGGCGATCAGGCAGGGTCGGCAGTGCCGGGTGACGAGCGGACCGCTCGCTGGCATCGAGGGAGTGGTACTGCGGCGGCGCGGCATGTGCCGGGTCTGCGTCGGAGTGGAAGCGCTCGGGCAGTCTGCCGAGTTGGAAATCGATCCGCGTCTGCTGGAAGTGATCGAGTAGTCAGGATCGTTGTCTGTGCCGCAAAACGCGTATAAGTCCTTGATGTGAGGTAGGTTACAGCTGAAAGCCGCTGTCGCTGACGGGGACGGAGTTCATGCTGAATCAGACTGAAGTGGTCCCTGACTCGGCCGGTCCGCATGCCTGAGTTGCCCGAACAGCTGTCCCGAATTGCGATGGTTGCCGCAGTCCGTTTGGGGGGCCGGCGTCGGGCCGCTCAGCCTTGGCTCATTCCTGCCAGCGTTTGGACCTGGCCTTTGCCAGGATATTAGTAGACATCCACTTCTCCGATGTCCACGTCCGTGCACGGTTTCGTTGCGGAGCAGTGGGTGCCTGTGAAGGCGAGGTCGTAACGTTCATCCCGTTCGTCTCACGCTGGTGGAGTTATCGGCCTTCAGGCCCTGAAAACCCCCAAATGGCCAAACGGCTCATCAATGACGAAGTCTGGCGGCTGATAGAGCCTCACCTGCCGCCGCGAGAAGCACGCCCGAAAGGCGGACGGCCTAACGTGCCGGACCGGCATGTGCTGACCGGGATTGTGTTTGTGCTGAAGACCGGTATTGCATGGGACGATCTCCCCGACGAAATGGGGTGTGGTTGTGGCATGACGTGTTTTCGCCGATTGCGCATCTGGCATCAGGCCGGCATTTGGAACCACATTCGGTGCATTCTGGAGAATCGGCTGAACTACGGCGATCGCGTCGATTGGGAACGGGCTGAACTTGATATCCAGCCCAAGAGGGTGGTTCGAAAGCGTTTGCCAAAACACCAGGGCAGTCAGGCCGGAGCGTCGGAGCTGTCTCGAAGCGATTCGCAGGCAGCGGCTGGTTCTGACGATAGCGAGCCCTGCCCTGTGTCCGCGGACGATTCATATCCGGAGCAGGCTGCGTGCCAGGGAGGCGAGGCAAGATGAAACGTTCGGGTCCGGGGTGGCTGCTACCGCATTACGGTCGGCGTCCGCGGCGGGAGGTGTTATCATGAGGACGAACAGGCAGGGTCGCCGGATTCATGGCATTGTCCTGGCGGGTGTCCATTCCTGGGGCGAGAGCATCCTGGAGCGGGTGTGTTCTCGGCCGTTGCTGCCCGTTGCCGGGCGCCCGTTGATCTGGTACGTCCTGGATTGGCTGGGAGAGTCTGGCGTTGAGGGCGCGACGATCTGCGCCAATAGCGACACTTACGCGTTCCGGCGTTGCATGGGTGCGGGCGCATCTCTCGGTCTGTCGGTCGATTATTATGAAGATATCATGCCGCGAGGCCCGGCGGGTTGTGTACGTGACGCGGCAGGCAGGACCGATGCGGACACTCTTGTTGTTGCCGAGGGCACGATCGTTACAGAGGTCGATCTGGCGGCGTTACTGAAGGCGCATGACGATGCCGGTGCGGACCTGACTGTTGTCGTGTCGCCTACCTGCCGTGCTGGCGGTCTTGAGCCAATGGGGGTTTACGTGGCCTCGCGTGATGTGCTCCAGATGATCCCGACCAGGGGCTACCAGGACATCAAGGAGGTGCTCATCCCCGCCATGCATCGCCAGGGCAAACGCGTGATGCCCTATTCCGTGCCGGACGGAAGCACCCTGCGCGTCACTGGTACGGCCTCGTATCTGGCGGCCAACGCCTGGGCGACGAAGTCCCCGCATCTGAAACCTGAGTCATGGGCTGGGTACCTACCAGAAGACGAGGCCTTTATCCATGAGTCGGCACGCGTGGCTCCCACGGCATGCCTGGTGGGGCCGATCGTGGTGGGCCCCGATTGTACCGTCGAAGGCGACGTGACGATCCTCGGCCCAACGTCCATCGGCAGTGGTTCGCGCATCGAGCGGGACGTTGTGATCCGGCAAGCGGCCATCTGGTCTGGTTGTCACATCGGTGCAGGGGCGATCCTCGACGATTCGATCGTGGCCGACGGTTCGCTTATAGAACCAGGGATGGTCGTTCGCGGGGCGATCTGCGTAGATGGCATATCCGGCCGCCGACGGAGGGCGGGGAAGATGGGCAGCTATTGGGCATTTCCCACCGCCCACGGAAGGCAGATCCAGTCGGCTGACGCTGCCGGGCGTCGGTAATATCAGTGATTGCATGCTCCCGTGCAGGATGGCCTGATGGACTCCGCTTATCGCGATGAATCTGATACCCGTCATTCTTGACTCCCAGTCGCCGTACGGTAGCGAGGCATCGCTGCCGACCGTGGCGTTGCCTCTGGCGACCGGAAGTGTCCTCGATCACCTTGTCTTGTCGCTGTCAAGTCTGGATCCTGGCCAGATCGTAGTGGTCAGAAACAGCGGGGAGATGAACGGTTGCCGTCGGTGCACGTGGCCGCAGACACTTTCGCAGGTGCGCACGACGTCGATCGCTGAACTCGAGCAGACGTTGTCCTGGGCCGAGCCGTCTGACTACTTGTTGATACTGGAATCGCGGTTCTGGCCGACAGACGGGTACGACCTGGGGCGTCTCGTTGAGGCTGCGGCTGCTTACACGGGGGCCACCCACTTCATCCCGGTCGGATATGAGGACTCCGGTCCGAGAGAGCGGGTGGAATGTGACGCCGATGGTCGAATCCGCAGGGTGCATCGTCTGTACGACACCATCAGTTGGACGGGCCACACGAGTACATCGCCGTTCTGTTCGCTCGTGCCGATGCGTGCCGTCGCGGACCTGAGGTTCGCCAGCCTTGCGGAGCTGCGCGAGCATCTGCTGACAAGAAAGGTCTTTTCGCGAGATCTGCCGCTCAGGTCGAGCGTGTGGGATCTGAGCCGTCCGGCGGACGTCCTTGGTCTGAACGAGCAGACGATATGCAAGTCGCTGATCCGTCCGAAGGACGCAGGCTTCCTGGAGCATTCGCCCGGTGTGCTCGCCTGGGAGACCTGCACGATCGCGCCGTCGGTGCGTTTGATCCCGCCGGTGATTGTGCACCCACATGCCAGGATCGAAGAGGAAGCAACCTTGATCGGGCCTGTGGTGGTCGGCTGCCGGGCAGTCGTCGGCAGAGGGGCGATCGTTGCCAAAAGCGTGTTGACGCCGGCAGCGGTGGTGCCGGCCGCCGCGAGGATCCGTCACCAGGTGGTCCTGCCGAACGGCCAGTCCGCAGACGCATCGCAAGGAATGAGCCAAAGGCCTGAGGTGTTGCAGCCGCTTTACGTGTCCAATGTCGATGTTACGATGCCAGCGTGGGAGCCGGCAGTACACGGCTGGCGGTGGCGGATCAGCCAGATGATCAAGAGGTCGCTGGATATCGTTCTGGCGTCAGCGGGTCTTGTGGTATTATCACCACTGATGCTCGCAGTGGCAATCATGATCAAACTGGCGTCGCCGGGATCGGTGTTCTTCGGGCACCGCCGCGAGTGCCGGCAAGGGCGGGAGTTTCTATGTCTGAAGTTCCGCACGATGGTTCCCAAGGCGCACACGCTGCAGCGGCAGCTGTACGAGCAAAACGAAGTCGATGGTCCGCAATTCAAAATGGACAATGACCCGCGCGTCACTCGCATCGGCCGGTTTCTTCGCAGGACCAACATCGACGAATTGCCGCAACTGCTTAACGTTCTGGCGGGCCATATGAGCCTTGTCGGGCCGCGGCCAAGCCCCTTTCGCGAAAACCAGATCTGCGTCCCGTGGCGACTGGCTCGATTGTCGGTGCGGCCTGGTATTACCGGGTTGTGGCAGATCTGCCGTGACGACAGGAGCGATGGCGATTTCCACCAGTGGATCTATTACGACATCATGTACGTGCGGCATCAATCCCTATGGCTGGATGCCAAAATCCTCTTTCACACGCTTGTTTCCCTGGGGGGCCGCAAAAGCGTGTCGCTCTCGAGCCTTATTCCGGCGGAGAAGTCGCAAGACTCGCCGATGCACGGCGCAACTCAGGCCTGACGTTCCGGCCTTCGCCCGTTGGCTGCTGATGTGGGATACAGCGGTTCAGTTTCCTGCTCGCTGACAGCCTGGAGACCTGAAGACTCATGCAAATGCTGACTTGGTATATGCGCCGCCTTCGAGCGATGTCATGGCAGGAGGTCTGCTGGCGCGTGGCCTGCAAGAGGCGCGAGGCAACCGACCGCTGCCTGCTGGGCCTCAGACAGCGGCCGCTGAGTCTCTCGCGCGTTGCCGCAGGCAATGGTGAATCTCTGGCAGTCCGGCCGGAGGTGGCGGGTCTCGACTCAACAAAAGGGTGGGCATTGCCGAACGATGGCGCAGGAAAGTGCTGGGCCGAATCCACGATAGCCAGGGCAGAGGCGATCTGTACAAACCACCTCGATCTGTTTGATCTCGAAGGTCTTGATCTCGGCCCTGCCATCGACTGGAACTACGAATACAAGGCCGGTCGAAAGACGCCGACAGGCTTCTCGCCGTCCATCGACTACAGGGATTATGAAACTGCCGGCGACTGCAAGTTTGCCTGGGAGCCGAACCGTCATCAGCACCTTGTGGTACTGGGGCGAGCCTTCCGCTTGACCGGGGATCGGCGGTATGCCGAAACGGCGATCAGGCACGTGGAATCCTGGATCGAACAATGTCCCTTCGGGACGGGTATGAACTGGCGCAGCCCGCTGGAACTGGCGATTCGGATCATCAACTGGGTCTGGACACTCGAACTCATTCGCCCTTCTGGTGTTCTCGACCGTAAGCGGATGGCGAGGCTCTTGCCGGTCGCCTACCGTCATTTGTGGCAGATCTCGCGCCAGTACTCGCGATACTCCTCTGCCAACAATCACCTGATCGGCGAGGCCGCCGGCGTCTATATCGGCAGCAGCTATTTCCGAAGCCTGTACTCGGCGCGACGCTGGCAACGCCGCAGCCGCCAGATCCTGTGCGGGGAAATCGATAACCAGACGTATCCCGATGGCGGTACGCGCGAGCAGGCGATGGGTTATCACCTGTTTGTCGCCGAATTCTTCCTGCTGTGTTACCTCGTCGGGCACAATATCGGCGACGAGTTTCCGAAGGCCTATCGGGACCGACTGGAGCGGATGTTCGAATTCCTGGCAGCGTTTCTCGAAGGCGGGGCCCTGCCGATGTTCGGCGACAGCGATGATGGCTACGTGCTGGATCTGGGCGATCGGTCGAGGAAGGCGAGGTCGCTGCTGGCGGTGGCGGCGGTGGTATTCAACCGACCTGACTTTGCGGCGCTGTCGTCGGGCGCTCGCGAGACGCTCTTCTGGCTCCTCGGCAATGACGCATGTGCGGTGCATCAGCAGATGGAGGCGGAAACAGCGCCGCATTGCCTTTCGTCACGCTCGCTGGCTGATTCGGGCTACTACCTCCTGCAGAACGGCCATCAGGACGGGAAGGATGGCGTCTCCGTCGTGTTTGACTGCGGCGAGATCGGGTTCGGATCGATCGCAGCGCACGGCCACGCCGACGCGCTGAGCTTTACGTTGCGGGCATTCGGCGAGGACATCCTGGTCGATCCGGGGACATTCGACTATTTCACGTACCCGCCTGAGAGACGATACTTCCGGGGCACCTCTGCACATAACACGGTGGTAGTTGACGGCGAGCATCAGTCCCAGATGCTGGGCTCGTTCATGTGGGGGAGGCGTGCCGCGGCCCGTTGTACGCAGTGGCAGCCTGGCGCCGACGGCGGCATGGTAGCCGGCGAGCACGACGGATATCGGCTCGCTGGCGTGACCCATCGCCGGACGATCATGCTGGATGGACCTCATGGCGAACTGAAGGTCATCGATGAACTGGTGGGTTGTGGGCAGCATAGCGCAGACCTGTATCTGCATCTCGGTGAAAACTGCTCTCTGCTATCGTCGCGCGGGCGACGCTTTCAGTTCAAGGCCGGGACGGCCCGGGTTGAGATTCAGCTGGATGAGCAGCTCCGCGTCGAGATGCTCCGCGGTTCAGACGGCCAGATGGCGGGCTGGGTCAGCCGTGGGTATCACCGCAGAACTCCCACGTACACGTTATCCGGGCGATGCCATTGGCAGGACCGCCTCAGACTGGTAACGCGAATTACGACGACCCGTCGCTCGCAGCCGGTCGGACATCAGGCTGAGCTTGTGGAACTCGGATAGCATCGTGATGCAGGCAATTCAGAACAAAGGGATGAATCATGGGTGAGCGACCGACCCCCCTTGGCCGGCAAACTCCGGACAATGGCGCGATCGTGCGCGGTGTGCAAGCCGTGGATTCCGTGCCTGCGGCCTCCGATCTGCTGTTCAGCTGATGACTTCGGGTCCAATGCGGCTGGAACAAAGCCGAATAACAGCCCGACGCTGTCACTGCGCGGCCTGCTTCGTCATCGGTGGCTGATGCTGATCGCGTTCCTCGTCATCGCCGGGCCGGCTGTGCCATGCGTGTGGTTCCTCACTGTTCCGCTCTACACGTCGACCGCGGTCGTAAGGGTCGAGCCGGTCGTTCCCAAGATCGTGTACGCCACCGAAAACAACGGCATGCTCCCGCTTTACCGCGAGTATATGAATACACAGGTCAGCGCGATTCGCAGCGCGACCGTGCTGAATCGTGTCCTGGACCGGGACGATATCAAGAGCACGCACTGGTACCGCGACGAAGGCAGGAAGATGTTCGGCGACCCGCTCTCCCCGCTCGAACGTCTGGCCAAGGCGCTGAATGTGGCGACGCGGCCAAACACGCAGCTCATCGGCGTGTCCATGAGCACGCGCAGGGGTAATGAGGCAAAGTTGATCGCCGATGCCGTGGTCGACGAGTATTACAATGTAATGGAGGAGCGTGAACGCCTGGAATACATTCGTCTGATCGGCAAGGTTCGTGTGCAGTATGACGAGCTTGACAAGACGATTCGCGGCCTGCGGGACCTCCGCAAGTCGTTGTCGAAGGATTCCGGGCTGATGGACTCTCTGGAGCTCCGAAGCCAGCTTGGCACGAAGCTCAACGATCTGGAGTCCAGATCCATGGAGGTCGATCGCACCATCGGCCTGCTGCGCAATCGCCTTGACCGGAAGGCAGCCGCGGCTACGCAATCCGCAGGGGGCCCGAACGCCGCGCAGGTCAGCGGCGGCCCTGACTATGGCCGGGATCAAACCTGGCAGAACCTTCATATGAACCTCAAGAATGCCCAGTACGAACTGGAGGTGGTTCGGGAGCAATACGGCGAGTCCAACATCAAGGTGAGACTGGCTGTACTGAACGTCAAGCATGCCAAGGATCTCCTGGCCGAGCGCGAGGCATTCCTGAAAAACGAATGGCAGCAGCCTCAGCAGGCGAAGGTCGGTGCAGCCGCGACAACAATTGCCCTGCCGGCCCCGCAGACCGCCAAGCAGCTGCTGTCTGAAAAGGAACTGGAAAAGAAGCTGCTCAGCGATGACATCCACGAACTCCGCAAGAAGGTGGCCGACATCCAGGTCATTGCCGAAAACGAAGAACAGCTGCGGGACAAGCAGAAGGTATTCGATACGGTGCGCGACCGGCTGACGACGCTTGAGACGGAACTGAACGCCCCGGGGCGGATCACGATCGATTCGCACGGATTGCAGCCCTCCGAGCCCGCCAAGGATCGCAGACCCCTGCTGGTTATGATGGCATTGCTCGGCGCCGGACTCGCCGCTTTCGGGCTGGCGTACCTGCGTATCGTGAGCGACTCGCGAATTCACGATGCAGGCGATATCGAGCAGGTTCGCCAGATTCCGTTCCTCGGCCAGCTGCCGCTGCTGCCTCGTACCAGCGTTCCAGAGGAACTGGGGGGTATGCCGGGCCGGTACTTGCCCACCAGTCAGTTGCATCAGGAAAGCATGCGAACCTATGGGACGCCGGACGGCCTGACAGCCTTGTCCGAAGGTGTCCGACAGGTGCGAACGTCGCTGCTGGAACGACTAGGGCGATCGGACACCGGGCATGCCGTTCTGGTTACCAGTCCCACGTCCCAGGTTGGCAAGACGAGTCTGGCCGTCCTGCTGGCCCGAAGCCTGGCGTCGACGGGCAAGAAGGTGCTTCTTGTGGAAGGCGATTTCTACCGGCCCGCCCTGTCTGAACGACTGGGGCTCAAGACCGGAGCCGGCCTTGCGGCCCTGTTGACGCAAGGAAGCGATGATGCCAGCGCGATCCGACGGACTGACATACCAGGCTTCGATGTACTGCCAATAGGGGATGTACGCGGCGCGTTCAATCCCGACGTGTTGGCCAACGGAGTTTTTGCCAGCTGCATGGCTCGCTGGAAGCGGACCTACAACTTCGTGGTCCTGGACAGCCCTCCTGTACTTGCCGTGGCTGATGCTCGCATCCTGGCCGATCACGCCGATGGGGCCTTGCTGGTAATCAGGGCCTCGCAGAACCGGCGGATGGAGGCGTCCGCGGCCTTCAACCAGCTCAGCTCCACGCGGGGCGGGGTGCTTGGTGTCGTCCTGATCGGCGGCTTCCCCCACGGCGGCTCCTACCAGTATGGTTATTCAAGTTACGCCCGCGCGGCCAATGCAGCGGAGTCTGTCCCGGGCGGCATGTCGAACGCCGACGCCGATCCGAAATCCAACAGCTGATGGCCCAGAGGCTCGGTAGGGCGCAAAGACACAGCGATATAAGACAACAAGGTCACCGACCCAATGACGAATGCATCTGATTCTGACTTTGCACGCAGTTTCGTCTTACGCGACGCTGTAAGCGAAATGCGCTCGATGGCACTTAACGCCCTGCCGCGCATGTACCTGCCCGAGCAGCGGGTCTTTGCCTTCCGACTGCGCCGGCAGGGGCGAAAAGATGCGCTGGAGGGTATCAGCCAACGCTATACGGCTATCGTGCTGATCGCGCTGGCCAGCGAATCGGCGGACGCGAACCGACAGGTACTCCACGCAGCGGACCGTAATGACGTTTATGACAGACTTGTGGAGCAGGCAGCGCGAACAGATGACCCCGGGGAGGTGGCGTTGACGCTCTGGGCCGGTCGTCTGCTGCGGCATACGCGGGCACCAGCCGTGCTCGACCGGCTGCGGGCGATCCGGCTGGATGAAGTCCCGATCCCGACGGTGGAGCTGGCCTGGTCGCTTACCTCGCTGGTTGTTCCCGGGAGCAACTGCAGCGACGAGGGTCTCGCCAACAGGATCGCCGACCGGCTGATGCAGTCGTTCGAGGACCGATCATCGCTCTTCCCGCATTACGATCGAGTGTCGGGATCCTCGCGATTGCGTTCGCACGTCTGCTGCTACGCGGATCTCGTCTATCCGATCCAGGCCCTGTCTTACTATTACCGTGCGACCGGCGACCAGCGAGCGATCGGCATGGCACGCAAGTGTGCCGGGCGAATGTGCAACCTGCAGGGGCCGCAAGGGCAGTGGTGGTGGCACTACGATATCCGGACCGGGCGGGTGATTGAACGCTTCCCGGTCTACGCCGTTCATCAGGATGCCATGGGGCCGATGGCACTGTTTGCGCTGCGGGACGCAGCAGGCGA
This sequence comes from uncultured Planctomycetota bacterium, assembly GCA_963787325.1. GTDB lineage: Bacteria > Planctomycetota > Phycisphaerae > UBA1845 > JANYLN01 > CAWBCK01. Next base: position 39,867 of record CAWBCK010000005.1, on the reverse strand, counting down.
TGATTTCGCGCAGGCCGTCGAACGGGGGGTGCGGTGGCTGTATGAGCCTGTCGAGATGGACAGCTCACTCATCGATCGCGCTGCGGGGGTGATCTGGCGAAAGGTCGCCCGTCGGGAGCCACGCAAACTGTCGCGGCGTTTGCAGGCCGCGGTCAGTGCACTGCATCCGTCATTGCGCCTGCCCGGTGTCAATACGGTGCTTCCGCCCCGCAGCGTCGATTATGAGAGCCGACCCTATCACATGGGATGGATTCTTCATGCCTGGGCGGGCTCCAACCATGAGTGATCAAAGCAGATCCGCGCTGCTCGATCGTGGTGGCAATGGCACCGGCATGCGCCAGGCAGAACAATCGGATTGTCAGATGACTGGCAGAGGCGATGATTCCAGAGTATGCCTGTGCGGCGTGTCGTTCGATGCGATTTCGATGTCGCAGGTGATTGACCGGGTCGATCAGGCGATTCGCTCGCGAACGTCGATGGCCATCTCCGTGGTGAACGTTGCCAAGGCTGTCAATATGCGAACCGACCCGCTGCTGCGCGAGAGCGTGGCATCCGGGGACCTGATCCTCGCCGACGGCATGCCGCTGGTCTGGTTAAGTCGCCTCAGACCCCGGTCGCTGCCGCAGCGCGTCGCGGGGATCGACCTGATGTTCGAGCTGTTCGCGCTGGCGGATCGGCAGCACCTGCGCGTGTACTTACTGGCGCGCGGGCCGAGACATTGGCTGAGGTCGTTCGCATCGTAAAGCAACGCTACCCCGGAGCGGTGGTCGCGGGTTTCCGCGACGGCTACTTCGGTGACAGTGAGCAGCAAGAGGTCGCCCGTGCTGTTCGCGATGCTCAGCCGGACATCCTGCTGGTAGCCATGAGCTCGCCGAAAAAGGAATTGTTCATGAAGCGCTGGGGGCGCTACATGGCCGTCCCGGTCTGTCACGGGGTCGGCGGCAGTTTCGACGTAATGGCCGGGGTGACCCGTCGGGCGCCGGGCTGGATGCAGCGTTGCGGCCTGGAGTGGTTCTACAGGCTGCTGCAGGAACCGCGCCGGATGTGGAAGCGCTATCTGGGCACGAACGTGCGATTCCTGTGCCTTCTCCCTGTTTGCATCCTGTGCCGCCGCGACAGCCGTATCGACGATCGATGTCGGTGGGGACAGCGGCCGGGACGGACGGATAAACTCGACTGACTCTCTGTATAGATTCTGCTAATGTCCATACGCGTCATAGTGCTTACGCTGGTGGTGACCGGCCTGGCGATCTACGCATGGAAGGACTGGTTTGTCTCTCTATGCGGACTGATCATCTTAATGGCGTTCATCCAGCACCCGGACATGCCCAAGAACATCCTGGGCATCCAGGGCCTGAATCCCTGGAATGTGCTGATGCTCAGTGTCCTGCTGGCCTGGGCGACCCAGCGGCGGCGTGAAGGGTTGGTCTGGGATCTGCCGGGGTACATCAGCGTCATGCTGGCGCTGTATCTGCTGGTCGTAGTTGTGGGAGTCGCTCGCCTCCTTATGGACCACAGCCGGCTGGAGAATCTCACGTTCGGGTACCTGATCAGTGAAGATCTGATCAATACGGTCAAATGGGTGATTCCTGGTCTTCTGCTGTTCGACGGCTGTCGAACCCGCCGGCGCATCACGATCGCGCTGTCCTGTGTTCTGATTCTATACCTGCTGCTCGCCGCGCAGGTGATCCGCTGGATGCCAGCCGGCGCGGTGGCCCAGAATGGTGAGAGCCTCAACAGGCTTGGCCTCAAATTCATTGAGAATGAAATCGGCTACAGCCGGGTCAACATGTCGCGCATGCTTGCCGGCGCTGCTGGGCCCTCTTTGCATCGCTGCCGCTGATCGCTACGCGTTCACGCAAGATGGCTATCGTTCTGCTGGCCGTGGCGGTCGCCTACGCCCAAGCTCTCACTGGCGGCCGCATGGGTTACGTCACCTGGGGTGTCATAGGCGTAATAATGTGCTTGCTGCGATGGAGAAAGGCCCTCATCGTGCTGCCTCTGGTACCGGTTGCAGTTTCCGTGGCCCTCCCGGGAGTGGCCGATCGAATGTTGCAGGGATTTGATGAAACCAGCGCCTCCGGCCAGGAGTACGTCAGCGACTACGAAGTGACGTCCGGCCGCTCGTTGATCTGGCCCTATGTCATTGAGAAAATCGAACAATCACCGCTGATCGGCTATGGCCGGCAGGCAATGGCTACGACCGGCTTGAGGGATTTCCTGTGGGATGCGTTCGGCGAGAGCTTCCCGCATCCCCATAATGCCTATCTCGAGTGCCTGCTCGACAACGGGATCGTGGGGTTTGCAGTCATCATGCCATTATACTGTATCCTGCTCTGGCAATCGATAAGGCTGTTTCTTGATCGGGCCGACCCGCTGGCCGGCGCGGTGGGCGGAGTGACATGTGCCTTGCTTCTCGCGCTGCTGGTCGCCGGCCTGGGCAGTCAGACCTTCTATCCACGCGAAGGAGACTTCGGACTCTGGATGGCCATCGGCTTGACCCTGCGGATGTCAGTGGCTTGCTCGTGGGCGGCCGGTCATCCTCTTCAGCGACTTCATTCGAGCATTGCCGGAAGAGGCACCCGCCCGGTGGCTGCTACGGTGATCCCCTTGCGTCAGCTGCCGCGACGCTGACAATTCCCGGCAATGAAAACACAAGCAACAGATCAAACGAAATGACACATCTTGCTTACATTCTCTCAGCCAGTCACTCCGGCTCGACGCTCTTGGCAATGCTGCTGAACGCCCATCCTGAGGTTTGTTCCGTCGGGGAGTTAAAGGCGACTGGATTGGGCGACATAGAACGGTACCGCTGTTCGTGCGGAGAGTTTATCTGTCGGTGTGACTTCTGGAACCAGGTTCGCCAGGCCATGTCACGCCGCAGCCTGGATTTTAGCATCGCCGACTCCGACACCCATTTTGGTGATGGCGGTTCCCGGTACGTGCGACGGTTGTTGCGTCCGCTCCATCGAGGTCGCCTGCTTGAGACGGCCCGTGATGCAGCCCTGCAGGTCTCGGCATCGTGGCGAACTCGCCTGCCGGAGATTCAACGCCGCAATGTCGCCCTGATGGAGTCGGTTCTGGAAGTCAGCGGCAAGAAGGTCGTCGTGGATTCGTCCAAGATCGGTCTTCGTCTGAAGTATCTGCTGCGGAATCCGGCATTGGATGTGAAAGTCATCCGCCTGATCCGAGACGGCCGTGCAGTGGCTTTGACCTATACGGATCCCGCGCGTTTCGCCGACGCGAAAGATCCCCTGCAGCGTGGCGGCGGATCCGGGGGCGACCGAAAGAACGAGCGCCTGACCATGGCCGAGGCGGCTCATGAGTGGCGACGCAGCAACGAGGAAGCCGAAACCGTACTGGCCGGTCTGGATCGGTCTCGCTGGACCGAAGTCCGTTATGAGGAGCTATGCGTGGATCCTCAGGCGACCCTCTCCCGGATCTTCGGATTCCTCGGTGCGGATACAGGCAAGAGTCGCTCGGATTTCCGATCGGGTGAGCATCATGTGGTCGGTAACGGCATGCGTCTCGATGCGTCGTCGGAGATCAGACAGGACGAACGGTGGCGGTCGTGTTTGACTGGCGACGAACTGGTCGTCTTCGGACGCGTCGCCGGCAAACTCAACCGCCGATATGGATATGTGCAATAAGTTGTCCGCGCCCGCCTTGAAACACACCCGTCAAGACGTTCGGCCGCACAAACACACGACCCAGAGATGAGGACCTGCATGACCGTCGTATCTGAGGCAATCGCCGAGCCACCGCCTGAGCAGGACGAGCATGCCTGCTCAGCCGCGGAAGACCTGACCGGCCGCGAGCGGATGGCCCATAACGTCCTCGTCAGTTGGGGCGGGCACATCGTCTATATCGTGGCCGGCTTCATCATGCCGCGACTGATCGACCGGCACATCGGCCAGTCAGCCTTGGGCGTGTGGGACTTTGGCTGGTCGCTCGTCAGCTACTTCGGGATGGCCCAGGTGGGCATCGGTTCCTCCGTCAATCGCTACGTTGCCAGGTACCGGGCTGCTCACGACACGACCAGCCTGAACAGGGCGGTGTCGTCGGTGATGTGCATTCAGATCCTTGCCGGGATAATGGTAACAGTTCTGACACTGCTGGCGACATGGTTGTTGCCGGTCTTGTTCAAAAGCCGCCTGGCCGGGCAGATCGAGGAAGCACGCTGGGTGGTCCTGTTTCTGGGGGCTGGCCTGGCGGTTCAGATGTTCCTGAATGTCTACGTCGGCGTTCTAACCGGCTGCCATCGCTGGGACCTCCACAACGGCATCAGCGCCGGGTTCTATGCCCTGACCGTCGTGGGGATGATCGTGGCGCTGGTCCTCGGTGGCGGGCTGAAATGTCTGGCCATGGCAAGTTTTGTTGGGATGATGCTTACGGAGATCACCCGAGCAGCGTTTTCATACCGGGTCTGCCCGGAACTGCGCATCCGCTTAAGGTCCGTCCGTTGGGCGCAGACGCTTGAGATGCTGACCTTTGGCGGTAAGTCGGCACTGGACTCTGTTTCTCGACTACTGCTCTATCAGACCAACGGCATGCTCATTGTTGGCTACCTTGGGCCGGGGGCTTTGGCGGTGTTTTCGCGACCCAAGGCCCTGGTATCACATGCGCAGCGACTGGTTAACAAGTTTGGGTTCGTGCTCACCCCGACCGCCAGTTCTCTTCAGGCAGACGGGCGCCATGCGGAGTTACAGAGGCTTCTTGCCCAGGCGGGTCGCTTTGCCTTGGCCATGGCTCTACCCATGGTCCTGTTTCTCTCCATTATGGGCGACCCCCTGCTGAAGCTTTGGATGGGCCCTCGCTATGAGCAAGGCATGGTCCTGGCGGTACTTGCACTCGGACACATGACGGAAATGATTCGTCAGCCCATCCTCAATATCATTACCGGCTTGAATGCGCATGGGACGTTAGGTGCGGCCAATCTGGTTTCCGCGATTCTATCAGTGGTCCTGGGCTTCGCGATGCTGGGCATCCTACACTGGGGACTAATGGGAGCTGCCATAGCCCTTGTGATGCCGTTAGTGCTCGTAAACGGCACATTCGTGCCGATCTACGCGTGCCGCATGGTGGGGCTGCCCCTCCGCAGACTTCCTCTTCGAATCATCTCGGATTCCAGTGTTGCTGGCCATCCCCTACGCCCTTTGCCTGCTCGCTGTACGGTTCTGGCTTGGCAGGACCGGAGGCGTGTGCCTGCTTGTCGGGCTCGGTGCGGGGGCAGCCGTGTTGTGTCCCCTTTATTGGCGTTATGTAATGCCGAACAGAATGCGCGAACGTATTGTGGAATGGCTGAAGCAGGCTCTTGGCCGACGTACCCTCGACGAACAAGCCTCATGAAGAAGCAACCCATTACTATTGTGCAGTATTGGGGTGGTTGTCCCCAGACGCCCGACTCAAAATGGCAACAGTTCCTGGATTGCCTTCGTGCCTGTGCGAACAAAGGGTGGCGGACATGCCTGGTCTGGTCTGACATGCCCAGAGACCCTTTGCTTTCGCGTCCCTTCGAGGAGGCCGGGTGCAAGATCGTGCTGCATTCCCGTGCGCACGGCAACTTCGATCTTCAGTGTATCAGGCGCACCTACTGCCTGCTGCGGAAGATCAATTGCGATGTATTTCATTGCCATAATGTCCACACCAGTCCCCTAATTGGCGCGGCCCTCGCTAAGGTGCCAGTCCGCATCTGGTCGAAGCTGGCGATGTCGCCCTACTACGAACAGGGCGTAGCCCCCACGGGCATTCATCGCCTGGCCCTGAGCACCCGGTTGTCCTGTAACCTCGCCCATCGCATTCTGGCGGTCTCGCATCCTGTGCGGGACGAACTGATAAGCTGCGGAGCGAGCAGCAGCAGAGTGTTGGTCTGGCCAACCCCGATCGACATCGAATCGTTTTCGAACTCATGGCGCTGGCGGGATTCGCGATGAATTCGGTTTCTCCCCGACAGACATTGTCATTACTACCGTTGGCCACGCCGTCCCGGTAAAAGGATGGGACATTCTTGTCCACGCGTTTGCCAAAATGCACGGTGACTTTGAGAACGCTCGCTTATTGCTGGTGGGCAGTACTTCCTCGCCCGAAGAGCAGATATTCGCAGAGCGGGTACGCAGCGCCGTAAAGCGCCTGGGCGTGGAACGGAAGGTGCGTTTTGCCGGCCGGCGATCTGATGTTCCACGAATACTGCGAGCGAGCGACATATTTGTCCTGCCGTCGCGATCGGAGGGATGTCCTCTGGCGCTGGCGGAGGCTTTGGCTACGGGATTGCCTTGCCTGGCCTCACGAGCTGGCGGCTGCGCGGATCTTATTCAGGACCGTGGGAATGGCTTGCTGTTTGAACGGGCCAATGTCTGCGACTTGACCGCGCGCCTCGAAGAGCTCATGCGGAATCGCCGTCTCTGTCAGTACTTTGCTCTGCGCGAAAGAGTCAGCGAAGTCTCTGGGGCTTAAAAACGGCACCCAGCGGATGCTCAATCTTTACGAGGTACTCTTGTCTGCAAGGTAGCTTGGCCTGTCTTCCGCGTCTTTCGGATCCCAGACCCTTGACAAGATAGAGACTCTCCATGGCGCAGGCCTTGTAACGCTCGAAAGATGAACGCGCGGCGGAAGTGGTCCGTCGCTGATAATGAGGATTGCGAACATAAGAAGCCTCAGTGATCGGCAACGCGATAATGCGGCAAGGGTTTAAACTGCGGAGGCGGGACAACAAGTGGCTTGGAAGCGATTCGACTATCATCCTGACGGCCCAAATGGTGCCGCTGCGATGGAGTATTGGTGGGACTTGCACTGGAAGAACAAAGATGCCTTAGGTCGGAACACAGAGAGCGAGCCAATCTGGCCGATCGTTCGACGCGTCCTGGGTGAGCGGGGCAACGTGCTCGAAGCCGGGTGTGGTGTTCCTCACTGGGTCCGGTTTCTCGATGAGCAGGGCTTCCAATCTGTGGGAGTGGATTACGCTGCCTCAGGCCTCAGGCTCGGCAAGAAGATGTGCCCGCAATTAAGGCTGCGCGCGGCGACTTCCGCAGACTTCCCTTTCTGGACGAGACGTTCGACTACATAGTATCCTTCGGCGCCGTGGAGCATGACCCTCTGGGACCGGACGATGCGCTGCACGAATTTCGACGAATCCTCAGGCCATCAGGGCTGTTGGTTTGTTCGGTACCTTGTCTCAACTGGTGTCGCCGGCTTGCCAAGCCCGTGCTGGTTCTTCGCGATTGGCTTAAGACGCTCGAATGGCTTCGAAAACTGGCCGGCAAGTCCGAACGATTCGACTTCTACGAATACATCTGGTCGCCACATGAGTATCAGCAACTGCTCGAAAGGGCGGGTTTCCGAGTGGCAGAGATAGTGCCGTTTGCCTTCCCCGGCAAGGCCGGTTCCGGCAAGCGATGGTGCGACCGCGATCCTGCGGCTCGCTCGTTGGGGTCGAGGATTTCCTGCTACTTCCGCTTCTTCAACCCCCATATGATGGCTGCAATCTGCAGAAGGTACTAGAGCGAACTGAATCCAGGTATTGCGCGGGGGGCTGCTGGAGATTCCGGATGGCGGGGCCCCTGCAGCGGGGCCCTGGTCGGTGGCCGCTGCGTCAGGAGAAATGCTCTAGGCAGTACGGAGGCGAGCCCGGCCCGCTGGTACGGTAGGAGTCCTGTTCGGGCCGGCACGGATCACGCTGACGGAGTGCTGCCCCAAACTGCGGTTCACCGCTGAGGAGTAGAGGTCCGCGGGACGAATGCGTATGGACGCAATTAAACCAAAGCTGTGCATGGTTGCTCATAACGCCTATGGCGCAATGACGGGCGGCAAGGCCGGTTTCATAGGCGGCGTCGAGCGACAGGTGAGTCTAATGGCGAAGTGGCTGGTCGATAAGGGCTGGGGAGTGAGCGTGATCACCTGGAATGAGGGAGGACCTGCTGAAGAGATAATCGACGGTGTGCAGGTGATCAAAGCATGCCGTCACGACGAGGGTATCCCTCTGGTCCGATTTGTCTGGCCGCGCTGGACGAGTCTTAACGCGGCAATGCGTCGCGCCGATGCCGATGTATACTACCAGAACTGCGGGGAGTACGTGACGGGACAGGTGGCTCTCTGGTGTCGCAGGCACAAGCGCCGGTTTATATACAGCGTTGCCGATGACCCTGACTGTGACCGACGGTTGCCGCTGATGAAAACCGCCAGAGAACGTGTTCTTTACAGGTATGGTTTGTGTCGTGCTGACCGCGTCATCGCTCAGACCCGCAAACAGCAGCAGGCTCTCCATAGCGGATTTGGCGTTGAATCCACGGTGGTTCCAATGCCATGCAGCACACGGGTGCAGCCGACCTGCGTTGCATCACCTTCGGCGCCCAATGGCAGATTGCTGTGGGTCGGCCGCATCTGTGAGAAGAAACGCCCGGATCGCTTGATCGACCTGGCCCGCCTTTGTCCGGATCTGAGTTTCGATCTTGTTGGACCAGCAGACAGGTCAGGCTACGGCGAACGCATTGTTCAGCAGACTAAGCGACTGTCGAACATTGTTGTTCGAGGACCTGTGCCTCGATCCTCGATGGAAGCCGTCTACCGCAGCGGTACGTGTTTGATCTGCACATCTGACTACGAGGGCTTTCCAAACACTTTTCTCGAGGCATGGAGATGCGGCCTGCCCATTATTACAACCTTCGATCCTGACGATTTGGTTGCCGATCGCGAGCTTGGCATCGTCAGCTGACGATGTGCCTGGGCTGGCGGCGGCCATAAGAGACATGCTGGCATCACCCGACCGATACTGCACGATGGCAACCAATTGCCTGCGGTATTACTCGGAAACCCATTCGCTGGACAGTGCAATGCATCGATTTGAGGAGATATTCCTGGACGTGCTGAACAAGTGTGCCGTGTATTGATGTAGTAACACTATAAAGAGGTGTCAGATGGCAATTGTCGTGACGGGAGGCGCCGGGTTCATTGGCTCCATGGTGTGCCGAAAGCTGGTGCAGGCAGGGCGCGAAGTCGTCGCCATCGATAGCTTGGCCAATGGTCGGAGGGAACTGCTCGACTCGCTGGGAGAGGGCATTAGAGTTGAAGTGGCAGACATTCGGGATTCGCAGGCGATGCGCAAGATAGTAAGTGATGCGAGCCCTGAAGCAGTCTGCCATCTGGCGGCGTTGCACTTCATTCCGTACTGTAATGCGCATCCGGAAGAGACCGTGGATGTCAACATCCGAGGTACTTTGAATGTGCTTGAAGCCTGCAAGGCGGAGCAGGTCGGGATGGTTGTAATAGCCTCAACGACTGCTGTCTATCCCATTTGTGAGTCTTCGAATAGAGAGACGGATGCTCCAGGGCCGTTGGATATCTACGGTGTCACCAAACGATGCAACGAGGATCTGGGCAGGCTGTATGTGGCCGAGACGGGGGCGCCGTGCATTGCGGCGAGGATATTCAATGCGGTGGGAAGCAATGAAACGAATCCTCACCTTGTACCTCATCTCGCCGGGCAGACTGAATCGCGGACAGATGAGTGTGTCATTAGGCAATCTTGATGCATATCGGGATTATATCGATACCCGGGACTTGGCAGATGGTCTGATCGCATTGTTGGGCTGTCAGCAAAAGAAATTCGACATTTTCAATATCGGGAGCGGGCGCGAATACTCTGTGAGGCAAATCGTGAAAATGTGTGAGGAGATCCTGGGATGCGAGATCGAGATCAGGCAGCGGGCGGACCTCATGCGCAAGGTTGACCGTCCCCATCTCTGTGCGTGCATCGAAAAGATTCGGGCCGCGACAGGGTGGCAACCGTCGATAGACTTGCGTTCTACCCTGCAGTTACTCTTGAAGAGGGCACAGTAAGCATGTCTTCAGTTCCTGTACGCGTCGCGGTAATAACACACTTTCCATCTTGCCCGGAGAATCCGTGCGGGGGTGTCGAGGCAGTTAGCGTTCATCTCGTTCGTGCGCTGGCAGAGCTGGAAGACCTCGACGTTCACGTCATATCGGCGTGTCCGGGAGTCCAGAGGCTGGGCACGTCCAGATGGAACAGGGCGACTGTGCATAGACTGCCGAGGCCGGATGGGAGCCTGTTACGATATGCGAGCGGCAAAGGTCGTTGCGACATTCGCGACTGTGTGCAGAAACTCAAACCCAGTGTAGTCCATGCCCATGATACCTACGGCATTATGACGAAGGGCTTGCCTGTGCCTCGCGTCTTTACCATCCATGGGTTCATCCATGAGGACACGAGGGTCTCCGGCGAGCGGTTTGCCTGGCTGCGGTCGCATCTGTGGAAATGGCTGGAGACACGGGCTTGGGCCGATCAGCCTAATATCGTGTCGATAAGCCCGTATGTTCGCGAAAGACTCGGCAAAGTCGCAACAGGAACCATTCACGATATCGCTAACCCTGTTGACAGGTCCTTCTTTTCGGTGAAACGTCGAGAGCAAGGAGCGAGAATCTACTGTGCCGCTGCTGTCTGCAGACGAAAGAACACGCTCGGGCTGTTGGCCGCCTTCGAATCGCTTGTAGGCTCCGGCCAGAATGTGCAGCTCCGGTTGTCAGGCAGCGTGCCTGAAACGGCGTATGTGCGGCAGGTCCGTGAATTCATTCGGACACGGCACCTCGAAGAGAAGGTCTGTGTGCTTGGCAGGATCGACTATGCGGCAGTCCGCCAAGAGTTGGCGTCGGCCAGCGTCTTCGCACTCGTATCGCTTGAGGAGAACTCGCCCATGGGTATCGAGGAGGCTATGGCTGCTGGCGTCCCCGTGGTAACGTCGAACCGCTGCGGCATGCCGTACATGGTTCGAGATGGCGAGACCGGCTTTCTCGTCGACCCGAACAGGCCGCAGCAGATCGCCAGCCGTATTGGCCGATTGCTTCAGGACAGCGCTCTGCGAGAACGCATGGGTGCCAGGGCTCGCCAGGTTGCGATGGAACGGTTCCACCCGCATGCCGTTGCTCAACGCACGCGCGATGTGTACCTGCAGGCCATCGAAGAGCATCACGGACAATAATGGCTGAAAACAGGCTCCATCTTCGCAAATACCCCTATCCCTACCGCGCGATGCTCGCCATCTGCAGCGATCTCGACGAGACACCCGATCGGCATGTGTATTGGGAAATCATGAGGTTCCTCAATACGAATGAGATGACCTCGATGGGACCCGGCATTGGCCTGGAAGTGGGAAACACCATCTACTTTGATATGCCGCCCGGCCAATTCGCCTACTGGAACACGGACGATACGGGCCGCGAGATGATCCGCACCCTTATCCGATCCGGCCATATCGACTGCCTGCATTCTTACGGTGACTTGGCAACGACCCGAAGACACGCTGGTCGGGCGCTCGATGAGCTGGCCAGACATGACTGCCGTATCCGGGTATGGGTCGACCATGGTACCGCCCCAACAAACTTCGGCTCCGATATTATGCAGGGCCATGGCGACCAGCCCGGCCATCCTGCCTATCATGCGGACCTCACGTGCGACTACGGTATTAAGTACGTCTGGCGCGGCCGCGTCACCAGCATGATCGGGCAGGATGCGAAACCGTCCTTGGGCGGTATCTTCTCGTCGCGGCATCCCGTCGCCTCTGCCAGAACCGTGGCCAAGGAGGCCGCAAAGGTGATGCTCGGCAGGCGAGGCAGTGCCAAGTTCGTCATGCATGGCCACAATGCACTGCTCCGCCCAGGCCATCTTCGCAATGGCTGGGGTGTGCAGGAGTTCATTCGCTGCAACCCGCATTGGGGCGGCGTCAGTTGTGCGGACAGAGGGACGCGTCTGGGCGAAGTCATCACCCCGGACCTTCTGGATCGAATCGTGGCCAGAGAAGCGACCTGCATTCTGTACACACACTTGGGCAAAATCGGTGATCATAACAGGATCTTTCCGGAGACAACATGCCAAGCCTTGCGCCTGCTGGCTGACTACCACCAGGCTGGAAAAATCCTGGTGACAACAACGAGCAGGCTGCTGCAGTACCGTCAGATGCTCAAAGAGACCGTAGTTGAATTGGTTCAGGCAGGCCGTGATACGCGACTTGATGTGAAGGGGATAGACCATCCCGCATCCCATGGCAACAATGACCGGCAAAACGCCGTGTTTGAAGGCTTGACAATCCTTACCGATGCTCGACCGACCAGCGTGTGCCTCAATGGTCGTCATGCCGAAAGGGTTGAGCAAGACAGACCCGACAAGACCGGCTATGGAAGTATTTCGATCCCATGGAAGTCGTTGCCGTTCCCGGGAGGATGGGCATGACATTATACGAGTCCTCTCTTGTCCAGGAGTCGCCATCGGAGTTCGGCTTCGCCGTTGCGGGCGAGGGACATCAACAGGCGACCTCCGTCGCTGTAGAACGGCAATTCCGTTCTACCGCTATTCGAGACTGCTGGACGCTCGATTTGCCTTCTCTGCAACATGGGTGCTGGTGCATCCGCAAGATGGCACAGATGACAGCCTATGCAATTGCCCTTGTATTTGAAGTGGCAATGAGGATGAATGGTGGGCGGAGACGGCGCATTCGCCCGCGACGGAGCAATGGCAACCTCAAGCACGTCTTGCTGACGGGCACGTTTCATGCTGACGCATGGTTGGAGGCTCATGTCAGGCCCATTGCTGACGCTCCTGCTTGCGGACGCGTCACCGTCGTGGCTGACAAGCCGATGATTCCTATCCACAAAGTTAGGTACAGATGTCCACCAATGTGGCTGCAATCGGTCGTCGGCCGCGCGTTATCAAGATCTATACTGTACCTTCTTGTGGCGCTTACCGACCCGCCAGACGTCTGTGGTGGCTTCCATCTGCTCTGCAATGGCCTGCTCGCGCTGGTGACGGCATCCCTTATCGAGGCTAGATCCCTGTATTTCTCTGTGGGGGGACGGACGGAGATCATCGGTGGCGGGGCGTTCGGGGAGAACAGAGCTCTTTGGCAAGATCGGGTGCTATGACACGGTGCTGGAAGCGTCTCTTCTTCGTACTGTCAACCGGGCGGATGCAATCGTGACTATGGGGTCGGGGGCCAGGCGGTTTCTGCTCGCGAGAGGAGTTTCCGCCCCAATACATGTTATTCCGGGCGGGATCAACGAGAAGATGTTCGTGCCTGCCGTAAAGATGAATGCGAAGCCATACGACGTGATCGTCGTATGCCGCCTGGCTCCAATCAAACGTTTGGACATATTTCTGGGGGCACTACGTATCGCCAGACAGAAGATGCCAGGAATCAGGGCGGTCGTCGTAGGCGATGGTCATCAGCGGGAAGTACTGTCGCAGATGGCCGATCAGCTTGGGTTGGCGCAGAACGTCGAGTTCGTAGGTCACCAATCTGACGTTGCGTCGTGGCTGTCGCGGGCGCAAGTCTTTATGTTGACTTCAGACTCGGAAGGGTTGGCCCTTTCAGTGATGGAGGCTATGGCGGCTGGATTGCCATGCGTTGTCTCCGACGTGGGTGACCTGGACGATCTCGTACAAGACAGCAGAAATGGATTTCTGGTTCCTCGCAGAGAGCCGGCAATCTTTGCAGAGAAACTCGTGAGCCTGCTTGCCGACCAGGGAACGCTCGCCACGTTCTCAGGCGAAGCGCATCGCGCCGCCAGGGGCTTGGCGACCAGCCGGATCAGCGCAAGGTGGCAGGCCATTCTGGATTCCACTCCACCGTTCGAACAGAGTGACCGTATGAAACGTGCACTATCACGGAAGAACCTGTGGGAACGAGTGCCGCCGGACATCAAATCCAAGCTCGGCAAGGCCTTGCGGTGTGTTCCGTCTCAGTGGTTGCTTGGCGCGGCATTCCGTAGAAATCTGCAGTTTGTAACAGACTCTCAGCAGTGGTCGGCGGAACGGATTCGGGAATACCAGCTGATGCGGATACGGGGTATTCTCTCGATTGCCTATGACAGGACCCCGTATTACCGCCAACTGTTCCGGGATTGTGGTTTCGAGCCGGGTGACCTGAAATCCCTGGAGGACTTGGCTGGCCTCCCCACCATCGACAAGAAGACGCTTCGCGAACACGGTCAAAGTATGCTGGCTGTGTCAACGAGTGACCCTCGCGTGGACTGCGTGTCCACGGGGGGAACAGGCGGGGAACCTCTCTCGTTTTACATCGGCAGAGAGCGCTCAGCTGTGGAGTTTGCCTACCTGGCTGCGTCGTGGGGACGTGTGGGATACGAGCCTGGCATGACGATGGCCGTCCTGCGCGGCAGAAATGTGCAGCCCGACAGAACAGGCCTGCGCCATGAGTATGACCCGATACTAAGGCAGCATTACTATGGCACATTTCACATGACAGATGACAATATCGAGAGATACCTTGCGCATATCGAGACGATAGGCGCATGCTTTCTTCATGTGTATCCATCGTCGATCGCGGCCGTGGTAAGGTACATGAGACGCAGCAATCGAACCGGACCTGCCAATATTCTCGGAGTGATCGCCGAGTCAGAGAATGTGTTCAAAGAGGAGAGACATGTCGTCGAGCAGACTATTGGCTCGCGGGTCTTTTCCTGCTACGGACATAGCGAGAAGCTGATCCTGGCGGCAGAATGTGAGTATTCAACAGATTATCATGTCTGGCCCACATACGGCTATTGCGAACTGCTGGACGAACACGCTAGGCCGGTAACCACGCCGGGACTGAGAGGCGAGATCGTGGGCACGGGGTTCCTGAACTCCATCATGCCGTTTATTCGCTATCGCACAGGGGATTACGGTACCTATGTTGGCGACCGTTGCCAGGCGTGCGGACGCAACCATCCGATCGTCCGTGATATTAGGGGGCACCGCACGCACGAAATGCTGGTTGCCTCAGACGGTTCCGAGATATCTTGGACGGCATTGAATATGCATGACGATACGTTCGCTCGCGTGCGTCAGTTTCAGTTCTATCAGGACGCACCCGGTCTAGACTCTGCTTCGTATCGTCCCCGCTGGCCAATTCGATGAAGAGGACTGCCGCCGCATCCGCTCGAATCTTGGCAGCAAACTTGACGGCCGTCTTGAAGTCACGATCAAGCTGACCAACGCAATTCCACTGACGAACCGAGGCAAGGCGGTCTACGTGGATCAGCGTCTGCCGGTCAATGGACTGTGCCCCGGCTCAGAGATCATGTGAAGGACGTTCATTGCTCGAAGGCACCAATATCATATTCCCCGCCCCGTGGACGCGGTGCTCCGTCGTAATCCACGCGAATATCGAGGCCATACAGATCCTGGAACACTGCGTAGACGTCCGGTGCGGAAAGGGTCCCGTGGTTAACCGCGGGGCTGGTCGCCTGGACGTGTAGATCCCTGTTTGCCGGATCAAGGAAACGGGGGTCCGCATTGATGCAATTGGCAGTATTATCCGCATGGGATGCTTCAAACAGCGGCAGATCCTGTGCGGCTCCGGATCCCCACCGGATCCGTACGGGCTGACCGTCTTGGTAGAAGAGATTATTGTCCAGCACCGAAGTGGCAGTAGCGCTCTCTATGAAAATGTGATTGCCTTCCGGCTCCGTGATGTCAGATATTACGTTGTTGAACATGTACATGGTGCCATCGGCCGGACTGTTGATGCCGGCATCAGCATCATAGATTGTATTATTGACGACGTAGCGGTTAGGCACGCCAACAAGCATGATGCCCGCCTCGGACCAGCCTGTGTTGGGATTGTAGTCCTTAGCCGGGTTATGGTGGATATCGTGAATAATGTTCCCGATGACGTAACTTGTTGAACCGTTGCCCAGGCCACTAGTGCTCATCGCAGCAACGCCGAATGTGCAGTTGTAGACTTGATTATAAATGATCCATAGGCGTTCTGGTCCGTACTGATATCCAAGCCCCTTGCTTGGCGACCACGTCGTGTCAATGACGTCATGGACGTCGTTCTGGGCAAAAACACAGTCGACGGATTGTTTGCTCCAGATACCGGACTGTCTGGTATTGTGCACATGCAGGCGGCCTACGTATACGTGATGAAGCGTCGTCATCTCTGCCAGGCTCCCCGCAAGACTGAACGCCTGACCCGCTCGTATCCCACAAATGACTGTCCAGGACCCACGTGTTGTGAACGCCGGATACGATGTTTATCGCATGTCGGTCCTCATCTTCAGGATTGTCTAACCATCCCAGAGTATGAATAAGAGTGTTGATGACCAACGCATGGGACACGTCTGTGCCTTCGTAGCCGCCCATCAAAAGACCAATGTTATCCGTCGTTTGGCCGGTGCCGGCAATTTCACAGTCACGAAGGACAACATGATCGGCTGTAGCGGTAAAGGTATATCGGTTGATGGCACCGCTGCTGAATCTCAGGTGCTCGGCGACCGTGTACGTGCCGCGGAGGCGAAACATGCCGGCCATTGGCATGGAGGCTCCGACTCCATGGTAGAAGACAGGTTCTGAGGCCGTTCCCTGGCCCTGCAATCGTTGGGTGCCGGTATACGGGCCTCCATGGATTTCGATGACTGACCCTGCTGGCAACGTCCCGGCATCGCCGGGGTTGGGGATGGTTTTCCTTGGCTTGAGTGCCGTTCCATACGGATTGTTGGTGTCGGTCGCATTGGGATCGCTGTTATCCACGTAATGTGTGTACGGCCCGTTGCCGGCGTCATGATAGGCTTCAGGCCCATTGCCATAGTCGTACGTCCCCGTCTTGTACATCCAATGCGATTCCCTGATCCCGAAATCCGGCCCCGGTATCCCGATCGGCGCCGTCCAGACGAGGATATCCTCCCCCGACAGGCCCGGCGCCGTTACCGGCGTGCTGATCGTGCGGACCGAAACATCGTTCCCGTTCTGGTCGTACCCGGACTTCGTAGCAGGATCCAGAAACACCATCCGGCTGGGATCCTGCGCAGTGATCGTCCCCGTCCATCCCGTCGGCACGCCCTGCGTGTAATGCCCGTCCACGTCGGTCGTCACGGTGAAGTTCTGGCCGGCCGACGCCCCCGTGCCGGTCAACAACAGCGTATGCTGGCCGAACTTCGGCCGAGCACCCACTGTGTCCACCAACGACAGCGTTCCCGAGATAGGAACCCCGTCGAAAACCGTAACGCCGAACGTGTGAACACACGTGTCCGTACCGCCGTTGGCCGTGCCCCCGTTGTCCTGGGCCGTAACCGTAATCGTGGCGGAACCCGTCGCTGTGGCCGTAATCGTCAACTGGGCTCCGGCAAAGATAAGGTTCGCATTCGGAACCACCGCTTGGTTGCTTGAAGAGGCCGTGAACGTGACCGTCTGGCTCGATTCATCGGCTGGCCCCGCGCTCACGCTGGTCATCGTAACCTGAATGGGGCTGCCGACCCCGGCGGACTGGTTGGCTGGCACCGCAAAACTCGGCGGGTCATTCACCGCATGCACAGTAATGCTTACCAGCACCGCAGGCGAGTTACTCTTTCCGTCGTAAGCACCGTAGGCGAAGCTGTCGCTCCCGTTATAGTTCGCTGCCGGCGTGTACGTGAACGATCCGTTCGCATTCAACGAAACCGTGCCATGGCTGGCGTTGCTGACCAGAACCGCCGTCAACGGATCGTTGTCCAGGTCGACATCATTGGCCAGCACACCCGGGGCGGCTACCGACAGTGTGGCGTCCTCGTTGACCGTGTAACTATCCGCAATGGCCGTCGGCTGATGGTTCGTTGGAGCAATCGGGTTGACCGTCAGGCTCACCTGCCGCGTCCCGATAATGCCGGCGTCGCCGGCGCTGAAGGTCACCGTATCACTGTACGTGCCCGCCGCCAGATCGGCCGCGTCGGCGCCGAACGAAACGCTGACGCTGTCAGTGCCGCCAGCCTCAACAAGGCCGCCGGTCTTGGACAGCGTTAGCCACGATGCAGTCTTGGCCGCCGTCCAACTGATGGTCGCGCCGCTGCTGTTCGTCAGGGTATAGGTCGCGTTCGTCGGACTGAATGGCCCTCCCAACGTGCCGGAACCTGTAAGCCCCGTGTTCGGCCCGACGGTAAGTTTTCCAGACTGCAGAACAGAATTCGAAACCTCTATGATTGCCTGGCTGCAGCCAACCGTGCCAAGGCCATTGGCTAACGCTAGACTCAGGGCGACCACGAACGTACCGCTCTTGGTAAACGTGTGACTGACCTGATTTCCCTCTGCCATAGGGCTGTCGTCTCCAAAGTCCCACTTCAGTGTGCTGCCGGCCGGCAGATCGGTGGCAACCGCGTCACCATCAAGGGCCCTGAAGTCTACCGCCAACGGGGCCTCCCCACTGGTTGCAGACGCACCGATCGTAAGTGTCGGCAAAGAAGACTCCGGCACAGTCATGCTCACGTCAATCGTCTTGCTGGATCCGGGCTGGCCAGACACGGGCGCGATCACAATTTGCCCATTGTATATGCCGGGCGCAAGCCGGCACGATTGATAGAAAGTGTTACGTTCTTGGCATCTTTGGGTCCCGTACTCGTGCCAGTCGCGCCGTCCACGGTCAACCACGAAGGAGCGTCCGCGACCTCGTAGCGAAGTCTGCCGCCCCCGGCATTCCAGACCTGCAACTCAAGAGGTCCTGTTGAAACACCAAAATCGTACGAATCAGTGCTCGCCGCAACCGCTACCACGGCCATGGAGACCGTGACGGTCTTGTGGATACTGCCAGCCGTCACTTCGACTTCCGCACTCCATGTCCCCGGGGCTACGGTTTTTCGATCCGCAGTCAAGGTGATCACCACGCTCTGCCCGGAGGAACATTGGGCCGTTATAGGACCAAGGGTCAGCCAGTCTTCGGCGCCGGCGCCATACTCGCCGCTCAGTCTGACACGCCAGATCGCCGCCGGTGTTGTTGACCAGCTCCATCGGCTGGGAGGTTGAGCTGTCAGCGAAGTCGATCGAAGACTGCTGTATGACCAGTTGAGAAGGGTCAGACCAGGTGTCTTGTTCGCCCTTGACGACACCGGTGATCATGTTGTAGTCACAGCCGCAGAGAATCTGAAGGCATGCAACCAACCCGATGCCGATAAGGCATCTTGTCCATGTCCGATTTACAGGTATGAGCATTTGCTGTCCCCTGATATCCCCAATGATATCGCCATCTTTGGGAATAGACAAAAAGGTGGATCTGCGCAAGAACGTAAAATACACTTGCCGGGCTGTCCAGCAAAGATGGGTATGCCCTGCCGGGAATGCCGATTGCTCCGGATACACGGCGGCATGGGCTGATGCTGCAGCCGCCCGCATGTCCAGACATGGGCGCGTTCCCCAACACGGCTCCGGCCCGATACAGACAGACCAGGGTCGGCCGCTGCCAACCAGACTGGTCCCTGTATCATAGGGATTACCGCAGATGCCAGTTATCGGACACGCTTTTGCGGGTGTCGCCACTGCAGTCATCGCCAGGCCGAAGGACGCTCCTTCCCGCAACGCACTCTGGATGCCTGCCATGGTGGGGCTGGCCTATCTGCCGGATATCGCCGCGCAGATCCTCCGAAGTGCAGGCCTTGTGGACTGGGTTCCGGTCTGTCATTCGATCGTTCTGGCCCTGCCTGTGGCCCTGGGCATCGCCTTGGGGTTACGCCTGTTATTTCAGCTGCGATGGCGTCTGAGTCTTATCGTTGCCCTCGTCAGCATGGCCTTGCACGTTCTGCTCGATGTCGCGGTCGGGCATCATCGACTGCTGTGGTGGCCGTTTTCCGATCGCCCGGTGAGTCTTGCCCTGCGAGAGGCCGGCCTGAGCATGGCCGGCGAGATGCTGATCTTCGGCGGGATGCTGGTTGCGTTGCTGGCTGTACGCTGGCTGTGGTATCGCCGCAGGGGGCTTCCTCGGCGGCAATCTGCAACGGCAGAGGGTCGCGCCTGCCGTCTATCACGGTTGTTGGCCGTCGCTATGACCGTTCTCCTGTTTGCCGCAGCGGCGGCTACGCAGTACATGCGGGACGTCCGCGAGCATCGAGTCTGACATGGCGTGGACCCTGATCAATCACGGGCAGGAAGCCGCCGCCCTGAGTCTTCTCGATAAGGCTGAACGCTGGCCGGCAACGGCACGACCAGGCCGAATCGACTACGCACACGCCGAAGCCTATGCGACCATGGGCGACAGGCGACTGGCTGAACAGAGTTATCTTGCGATCTTATCGGACGGACCCTGCGTATTTCTGGGTCGT
Source organism: uncultured Planctomycetota bacterium (assembly GCA_963787325.1). GTDB lineage: Bacteria > Planctomycetota > Phycisphaerae > UBA1845 > JANYLN01 > CAWBCK01. Next base: position 19,806 of record CAWBCK010000005.1, on the reverse strand, counting down.
TGCCGATCTGGCCTCGTTCTACGTATCGTCCGATGAACCGTTGCGCTGCGCCGTCGCCGCGCCGCTCCGTATGTGAGCCGTTTGACGACTGAGTTTGCGGACGAGCCCGCCCTGGCTCGCTGTCTGGCCAGAATACATCGCAAACTGTCTGATTCACAAACTCGCAACAGCTGCAGACCGTGTCAGATGATGTGACCAGGAGGTATCTATCTATGAGCAAAGAGGTTCCGTCTTCACCACCTGTCGCGCATTACCGGCTGGCTGCGTCCGTAGCCTTCTGTCTGCTTCTGCTGTCGGGCGCGGGATATCAGTGGCTGGCCGTCCGCTACGCCCGCGCGTCCCAGAGCGTCCCTATCCCCGCGGGTTCTCTCAGTCACCTGTCGCTGCACATAGTCGGCTGGACCGGCCGGGACGTCCCCATCGATCCGCAGATCATTCGCGCAACGGATACGGACGATCATCTGAATCGGGCGTACATCCGGTCGGCCGCCCGAGAGAATGTGAATCTCTGGGTCGCCTATGGCGTTCACTACCGCGATCTGATGCCGCATCGGCCTGAGGTCTGTTACCCTAGCAACGGTTGGACCCTCAACAACGAGCGATACCTTCGAGCTCGAAGACGCTGGACGGCTCCCTTCTCAAGTGTCGCGTGATGAAGTTCTCAAGAGGCGCCTTGCTAGGCGAACGCCTCACCGTGCTCAACTATTACCTGCTGGACGGCAAGTACAGTCCGGATGTCACGGCCCTGCGCGATCACGCCTGGCGGTTCAAGGCCGGGCTTCAGTATGTAGCACAAGTGCAGATCGTTTCGGGAGATACCGTTCTTGGGACCAACGCAGAATCGGCCGTGCTCGACTTTGCCGCAGCCTCCGCTAACGCGATCCGTGACCTGCTGACCGAGGCCGTCGCCAAGGTCGCCAGCAAGGCCGGGAAGACGGCAGCGGTCGGGCCGCGATCCGAGGCGTCTGTATTTCGCCAAGAGGGTCTCAACAAACAGGAGGCACCGCTGTGAGTAATGATGACCGTACAGCCGGGCCGGCTCGCGATGTGGCCACTGTCGGCCGTCGGCTGACCAGGCGTCACAGGTCCGAGTCCGTGCTGCCGCCTCGGGAAGCGCTGAGCCACGCTCGCGTCGGCGAGGGATTCACCGTTGCGCTTCTGTTGCTGGCGGGCCTGATCCTGACCTACTGGTCGACGATTGTTCCCCTGTTCGGTGACTGGCAGAGCGATGCCAACTACTCGGTGGGGCAGCTCGTTCCCCTGGCTGCCCTGTATTTGCTCTGGCATGACAGGAAGAGTCTGGCCCGCTGCCAGATCAGACCCTGCTGGTGGGGGCTGGGACTGATTCTGATCGCCATGGCAGGGCGGTTCAGTGGCCTGATTTTCCTTTTCGAGTCAGCCGAACGCTATTCGCTCGTTCTCCTGATCGTGGGCCTGGTTCTGATGGTCGCGGGCTGGCAGGTTTTCCGACGGGTGTTCTGGATATTGATGTTCCTGTTTCTGATGGTACCGCTGCCTGGCCGGATTCATAATATGATCTCCGGTCCCCTGCAGGGTTTCGCTACCTCTTTGGCGGTGGCCACCCTGGAGATGTTCGGCGTGACTGTTGCCCGCGAGGGGCACACGTTGCTGCTGAACGACCGGGTGCCGCTGGCGGTGGCCGAGGCTTGCAGCGGTCTGCGGATGCTGACGGCCTTTGTCGTAGTGGCGTGCGTTCTGGCATATGTCGTGAACCGGCCTCGTTGGCACAAGGTAACGCTGGTTCTCTCGTCGATTCCGATCGCGATCATATGTAACCAGATTCGCCTCGTTGCTACCGCTCTGTTGTTCCTGGCGGTCAGCAGCAAAGTGGGGGAGAAGTTTTTTCATGATTTCGCCGGCCTGGTCATGATGCCGATGGCGGTTCTGATGCTAATCATCGAGTTATGGGTCCTATCCCTGCTTGAGATCCAGGACGAGAAGTTGCCGCGCCAGACCGGATCGTGAGTGACGTTGTCAGGATTGGGCCGGCGAGATAATCAGACGGTGGTGTTGCGGGCCAGGATTCCCACATCAGAAAACAGGTGAGGTACTCTCTTTTTTCGTTGACTTCGGTCTTCCGGATAGTCTAAAATGACAGCCGTAGTCTATCGGGTGCATGCTGTTTCGATTGCGCAATTGTGCTGTCGGTGTCGATGGGTAGCCAGGAAGGATTAATCAGTCTCGTCAGTGGTGCAGTTCTGAGGAAGAGTGGTCCGGTGCGAGCAGCGAGATACAGTCTTGTGCTATTGGTTGGGCTGGTGTGGGCGACCTCTGCCCGTGCCGACCTTATAACCCAGCCCCTGCCTGTTCCGCCTGCCTCTGTTGCGCCTTCGCGTTGCACTCCGCAATGCGACAATCCCATTACGGGCCGTGATCTGGCAACTCGTGCGTTTTCGCTGTCGGGTGTTTCGGAGCCGCAGGAGTGGGGGGCCGTGCCAGCGGCCCCGGCAGCCGGCAATCGTGAGACGGCCGTTCGCCAGTTGCCCGGTCTGCCGGGAAGTGCAAGCCTTTTCGTTTCTGCCATGCTTACTGTTGGTGCGTGGCAGACGGTGCGCAAGGGCGGTCAGTTGTATCTGGCCCACCTGCCGGCATGGTATCACACAGGGGCCCCTCAGCAGATCGGCCACAAGGTAATCTGCGATCCGACGGCTGGGTTCGACCTGTTACCCGTGTGTCTGTTTGATACGCCCTGTGATGTCAAACCAGTGCGGTTCGGTGCTACGGAACATCCGTTGCCCGCGCGCTGCAAATCTCAGTACTTCCTCACCGTTGAAGCTCCCCGCGGCCCGCCGTCCATTTCCTGAATGGTCTTGCAGAGCATCGCAAGGCTACATGTGTTTGACTTCCAGGAAATGATCCCTGCGCTTACGTTGCTATTGCCAGGGAAAGACGGCCCATCAGGGCCGAAAGGAAAGTGAAATGAAAAAGTTTGCATTGATTGCGGTGGCCTTGCTGGTCATCGCACCGGCCGCGATGGCCGATATCAACGTCGCGTACGATCTCCAGGAGGCTTCCTTGAGTTACGTCAGGGATGCCAATAGTAATGTGCTTACCGTAACAGAGACAGGCTCTTCCACATTTGTCGTCAAGAAACTTGACGGCCTCACCACGCTGGACGGTGCCAAGCTGGTTGCTGATGAGGGCGATCTTTTCAGTGTATCACTAGTTCTGAATCTCGAGGACCTCGCAGGTGATAACAACTGGGGAGGATCTGGGACATTCACGTTTACGGACAAGAATGGTGTTACCGTTGCTGCTGCGAACGTGAAAATCATCGACGCGTTTATTAAAGATGGTAATCTCCAAATAGATGGCTCGCTGCTAACCATGGGAGCAAACTCCAGTATTCTTTTGCCGTCTGGCGATCCCTGGATATTCGAAGGCAGCAAGGGCTCGGGGACGGCTGATCAGGACGGCGTTGATGGCCGCATCACGGTGAGCAATGCGGCATCCTTCGACAACGGTGATGTCATGAATCTGCGGTTCGGTGTAGGGAACATCACCCTGGACCAGTTGTTCGCCGATAACTTCGACGCAGACAGCGGCGAAGTCAAAGGTAAGATCGTTCCCGCGCCTGCGGCCGTTCTCCTCGGTGCGATGGGCCTCGGGCTTGTCGGCTGGGTAAAGCGGCGTTTTGCCTAAGAGATGTGACTGACGCTCCCGCCGCCAGGTCGGCGGCGGGAGTCTTTCAGGCAAACAATAACGTCCATCTGCCGGGCGGGCCGAGTTGTCATTCTCGCTTTTTGCATCGTAAGTTATCGGCTTGTGCGATTAGTCTGACGCTCCGGGAGGCCGCCTGCCGTCTGGTCTCATTACAGCGGAGTAAGGCGGCGCATGAGCGACATCGCGCTCGGCGAGTCGAGCCCCGGCAAAGGATGTTATCAAAACATCAGGAAAGTGGAAAAGGATTTTCAGTTTCGTGTTGACAGCAATTCCCTGCGACGGATACAATGCAAACGTCAATGTTGTGACGCATTGTGTCTGGCATGTACTTCGCATGCCGGCGGGGGGAACGGCCGAACGGCCGAAGAAGGATTTGTTATGAGACGCTTATCTGCAATCATCTGTGTTGTGGCATTGTGCTGTGTGCCGGCTGCGGCCGACACGTACACGTGTGCCTGGCACAGTACGAGCATCACCGGCTACATTGGTGGCGGCACCCAGTCCGGTTATAGCAATGTTTACATTACGCCCGAGCTTCTCAGGACGGGGGAAGGTACACAGGCCTCGCCGTACAGTTATTTCAAGGCCTTCTGCATCGACATCATGCAGTATGCGGCCTCGTCTATGAACCTGGCGGTCCAGCCGGACATGACGCAGGCGCCGCTGGGCAGCACGAATCTGCCTATGGAAGCATGGCAGGTCAATCGCCTGAGCCGGCTGATCGGCACGTACTGGAGCGATCTCGGCTGGGGTGCCACGGGAACGTCGACAGATGTGTTGGCTCCGACGAATGTGAATAATACTGCGGCCATGCAGCTGGCGATCTGGGAAGTCGTCTACCAGCGGGACGAGGCCACTCGGACAAGTGCCTCCAGCTATGACGTCAAGAGCGGCTGGGGCCTGACCGATCCGGTCAATGGCGACAGCAAGACGGGCTTCCAGACAACTATGCACAATGCCGCCATCACGGATCAGGCGAATGCCTGGCTGCGGTCGCTCGACGATACGCAGCTGACAAGCGGGACGCTTGTGGCGCTCACATCATCGAATGTGCAGGATTTTACGTATCTGATCGGTTGTGAGACGCCGGTGCCCGCTCCTGGCGCAGCTTTGCTTGGCGCGATTGGCATCGGGTTGGTCGGCTGGGTCAAGCGGCGGTTCGCCTAGCAGTAAATGAGATACCCTCTGCTGCCCGGCAGGTCCTGCTTGCTCGGGCAGCGGAGGCTCAATACACGGTGTTTCATGTCACGTTTTGACGGTGTAACGTTTCGCTCATCGCGATACGTTCGCCCGTCCGGGAGGTACATATTATGCGATTGCAGTCAATCACAGCGATCATTGTGCTTGCGACTGGAGTCGTGGCCTACGGAGACATGTATTTTGCGGCATCGCAAGGCGATCTGGCGGCCAGCGTCAACTTCCGCGTGGTCAGTCCGGGTCATCTCGAAGTCACGCTGAGTAATGACTCCACTGCCGATGTGACTGCGCCCAATCAGATTCTCACCGCGGTATTCTTTGACATCGATTCCCCGCTGACTTTGACGGCGGGCAACGCGGTGCTCGGGCCTGGCTCAGAAGTTCTCTTCGGCACGACAGATCCGGGAAACGCAGTCGGGGGTGAGTGGGCCTTACAGCAGGGCATGTCGGGGGCGCCGGGAAACAGGGCCTTCGGCATCAGTTCATCGGGGCTGGGCCTTTTCGGTCCGGGTGATGTTTTCGCCGGGAGCAATCTTCAGGGGCCGGCTGACCCGGACGGGCTGCAGTATGGCATCACCTCAGCAGGGGACGATCCTGCCACCGGCAATACCCCGGTAACAGGCACGAACGCTCTCATCAGGAATTCTGTGGTCTTTACACTGGATTATTCGCCCAGTCTGCCGTTCAAGGTCGAGAACGTGTTGTTCCAGTACGGGACGGACCTGGCGGAAACGAGTATTCCCGGTCTTCCGCCCACAACGCCTGTTCCGGCTCCGGCTGCCACCTTGCTCGGCGTGATCGGGTTCGGCATGGTCGGCTGGGTCAAACGCCGGTTTGCATAGCGAGGCTGCGGGTTGAATCCGCGGTTGATCGATCTTAACGATCGGAGGTGGACGCGTCAGTGGGCCGCCTCCGATCGGCGTATTGTTACTTCGCATTGTCTGACTGCAGTAAGAGCAGTGCTGATCATTCCGACTGCTTGCCGCATCCGCGACATCTCCGGTGTGGCTATTGTCCAATAACGTTCACAGGATTCGGCAAGCCATAGGCCTGAACGAATCATTCTCAGATCAACGACAGTTTGGGCGGCCAAACTGCCGTTGTTATCGTATATGAACCCTGCAAATGTTATCGGCGGAATCAGGAGAAGCCATGGGTACTCATTGCCGATCGGGCCGCATTAACCTTAAGGCTCTCGTCATTCTCGTCCTCGCGATTGTGGTGCTGCTGGGGGCGGCAGCCGGGGCCTACAAGATTCGCAAGCGGATTATTGCCGATCGCGCGCTGGCGGCTGGAAAGGCCGCCCTTCAGCAGCAGAACTGGACGGAGGCGTGCAAGCAGCTGCGGCAGTATCTGAGCCGGTATCCAGACAATCCTGATATGCTTGCCCGCTATGCTGAGGCGAATCTCGCTGTCCATCCGCAGACTGCTGAGAACATCGTCGCGGCGATCGGGGCGTATCGCCGGTATCTTCGGCTGCGCCCTGGGGATGAGAAGGCCTGTCATCAGCTGGCGGACCTGTATCTGAAGATCGGCGACCTGCAGGAGGCCTCGCACATCAGTCGCCAGCGACTGGAGGCGGACCCCGACGACGTGCAGGCGAAGTTGTCGTTGAGCCGCAGTCTTGTCGGGTTGGGCAAGGCCGAGGAAGCCAAGAGCCAGTGGCTCGAGCCGCTGGTCAAAGCCCACCCGGATCAGGTGGACGCCTATCTGCTGTTGGGCGAAATCGCCCGGCAGGATCGCTCCGTGGGGCCTGAAGGTGTTCTGGTGTGGCTGGACAGTGCGGTTGCCAACAACGCGAAGTCCGCAAAGGCACTGCTGAGCCGGGCCGCATTCCGTCAGGGACAGATCTCCGAATCGGCTGCCGCGACGAACCCTGCTACTTCGTTTGCCAAGACACGCGACGAGGCCATCCTGGCCGATCTCGACGCGGCTGACGCACTGAAGCCCAAGGATCCTAGACTGCTGCGATTGGCGTTTGACATCTGGATGGCGCGGGGCCGGCTCGATCGTGCCGGAGCCGAGCTCCGGGCGATGGAGGCGTTGAACGACCAGGATGTGAAGGTCTCCGGTGTCGACCCGGACTTTGCCAAACTGCTCAGGTTCGGTGCGGCCGGCCGGCTGGCCCTTCGGCGACAGGACACCAAGGCCGGCATTGATGTTGCCGACCGCGCCTGCAAGGAACTGTCGGCGAGCCAACGGCTGTCTTTCCTGCAAACGGCGGTGGAACTGTACCTGGCAGGCGATGACCTGGCAAAGGCTCGCGGGGCGCTGGATGAACTCCGCAAGGGGCTCGAACCTCGCATGAGCGAGAATCCCGGCCTGGCGGAAGGACTGACGATTCTTGAGGCTGCTGTGGCGATAAAGGACCCCAACGCCAATCCCTTCACCGCGATCAGCCGGCTTAGAGACATTGTCACGGCGGAGCCCGATCAGGCCCGGGCCTGGAAGCTACTCGGCGACGCGTACCTGCGGACCGGGCAGCGATTGCGGGCGATACGGGCTCTGGAGCAGCGTGTTCGTCTGGTCCCGGATGATCATGCCAGCGCCTTATCTCTGGCTAAGGCCTATCTTCCGCTTGAGCCCCAACGGGCGGCGGTATTTGCCGGCATGGCAGCGCGAAGCAAGCAAGGCGACCTTGAATCGGCGGTCGTCCGCGCGGCTGCCCTGATCGAGGCTTCCGGCAGCTATGCCGCTTCTACTGATCGCAAGCAGATCAGCAAGGAACTTGACGAGTTGCGCAGACTGCATCCCGCTTCAGCCGAGGTCCGCGTGCTGATTGCCAAACTTGTTTTTGCCGAGGGTGACACCGACAAGGGGCTGGCGGCGCTTCGCGAGGCTGTTGACCAGTGCGATGACAAGGCGCTTGCTGCCGTGGAACTGGCCGGCGCCGAGCAGACGAACGGCGACACCGACGCTGCTCTGGCGACTGCCCGCAAGGCAGTCAAATTCGGCGAAGATCTCGCGTTTCCGACGCTCTGTCTGGCGCAGGTGCAGCAAGCAGCCAAACAGGCAGATGCCGCACGCAAGACACTTGAACAGGCTGCCGCGCAGTTGAAGGGGCAAGAAAGACTGCAAGCCGCTGTCTCGCTGGGGGCATTCCTTTTGAATCACGATGCGCGCCCGGAGGCCATCGCGCTGTATCGCCGGCTGGTCAGCGAGCATCCGTACGACGTGCAGATTCGTCTTGCCTTGCTGGCGCTGCCTGAGGTCCAGTCGGATCCCGCCGCAGCGCAGGCCATGGTCGATGGTCTTCGCAAGATCGAAGGTGCTACGGGATTGCTCTGGCCGGTTGAGCAGGCGCGGCTGTGGCTTGCCGAGGGGGCCGGCGTCAAACACCAGCAGGATATCGTCGATCTGCTGACGGGTGTGATCGATGCGGGGGCGGCCGGTCCCGAACCGGTTCTTATGCTGGGTGCGTTGTATCGGTCGTGTGGGGACAGCCAGAAGGCGGAGGATCTCTACCGTCAGTCGCTCAACTCCCGCCCGATCTTTATCGCGGTGGTGCACCAGCTGCTGACGCTGCTCGAACAGCAGGGGCGGTTTGCCGAGGCGTCGAATGTTCTGGAGCGCTTGCCGAAGGATATCGCAGCGCTCAGTCGTCACCGGGTTACCGTGGGGGTTGGACTGGGCGACTACAAGGGGGCGATCGAAGAGGTGCGTCAGCGGCTGTCCGTCGACCCGCAGGATGCAGCCTCGCGGATCACGCTGGCCAGGCTCGTCTACGTGCAGAACAAAGACGTAAAGGCGGCCATGGCATTGCTCGACGAGGCAGCCCGCATCGATCCGAACCTGCCGGAGCTGCTGAGCACCCGGGTGGCGATCCTGCGGGCTGACGGGCGTTCCAAGGAGGCGCTCGCGTTGCTCGACCGCGAGGTCGCCCGTCGACATGATTTCTTCACGTACCAGCTTCGGGCCGGCTTTTACGAGGCCGACAAACAGTTCGAGCTTGCCGGGCAGGACTACCGGCACCTTTGCACCTTCAAAGACGCTTCCGCTCGCGGCTACGAGGTCCTGGCGCGGTTCTACGGGCGACGGGACCAGGTAGATCAGGCCATTGCCGCCTGCCGACAAGGGCTTAAGGAAAGTCCCGGTGACATCGGTCTACAGCGTACGCTGGCTGCCGCGCTGGTTACACGCAGCGACCCGAATGATCGCCAGCACGGCCGGCGGATGGTCGACGACCTTTTGCAGAAAGTGCCGAATGACGGCGCCTTGCTGCTGGTCAAGGCGCAGATGCTTTTGCAGGATGCTGATTCGGCATCGCGGGACAAGGCCGTTACTGCCCTGGAACATGCGGTAAGGGTCGAACCTCGCAATGTTCGCGCGCACCTGCTGCTGATCAACCTGGCGCACAAAGCGGGAGACGGTGCCCTTGCCAGCCAGAGAATCGTTCGCGCCTCTGGCGCCAACCCTGGCAACAAGGATATCCTGTTCGCCGAGGCCCAGCTCAATGCCGACCAGGGCAATGACACGATTGCCCGGGAGATCGCAGAGAAGATTGTCGCCCAGGATGCAAAGTATGCACCAGCTCTGAGTCTGCTTGTGCGACTGAACCTTCGAGCTGGTGACGTTGCCGCGGCCCAGCGCTACAACAGCGGCGTCCTCGACGAGAGTCCCAATGACGAATCGGCCTGCCTCGCCCAGGCGAGAATCCTCATGGCCGAGGGGCAGGCGGAGCAGGCGCTGGCCAAGGTCGAGGCCTACCGCAAGACGCCGGCCGGCAGCCGAAGTGTCAATGCCTGCCTCACCTTGGCGCAGTTGCATCAGCAGGTCAAGCAGTTCGAGCAGGCAGGGCAGGTGCTCGATGAGGCCGAGCGACTGGCCCCCCTGGATCGGGCTGTCCTGGCAGCCCGGCTCGAGTGGTTTGCTGCTCAGAATCGCTTCGACGATCTGGCCCGGCTGGCCACAAGTCCGCCTGCCGGCACGCCGGATATTGCCGCCTACCGGGAAATGGCGGCGATGATGCTGGCTTCGACGGGGGATATCAAGTGCATCAAGGAAGGTGTCAAACTCTGTCAGATGGCCGTCAAGTCCGATCCGCAACGTCCGGCCGGCTACCTGAAACTGGGCCAGATGGCCTTCAGCGCGGGCGAACTGGCGGAGGCGGAGCAGGCGTATCGAAAGGCCCTTGAACTCTCGCCGGACGATCAGCAGGCCCTCAACGATCTGGCCTGGATTCTGGGTACCGCGGCCGGCAAGCCGAAAGAGGCGATCAAGCTGGCCGAGCGGGGTGTTTCGAGATATCCGTCCGATCCGCATCTGCGCGACACGCGTGCCGCGATCCTGGTGAGGCTGGGCCGGCTGGACGAGGCTCGGGCTGATTTGCGACAGTGCCTCAGCCTGACTCAGGAAATCCCCGCCACACGCATCAGTGCCCTGCGGCAGCTTGCGCAGATCCTAGCCAGGCAGGGCCGGTCCGACGAAGCCAGGCAGAGATATACCGAGGCCCTTAAGGTCGACGAGAAGAACAAGGTGCTGGCCAGGGCGGAACGCGCCGCGCTTCAGGCCGCTATCCAGTCATTGCCACAATAGTATAGTTGCTGATGTAGCGTCGATAACGATTGTCGCGCCTGCTTACTCAAGCCGCTGCCCCGGTGGGACGTCCATCTCGCCGGGGCATGTTTTTGCGCCTGTATTGTCGGATCCTGTGGACTGCCGATTCGAAGCCGCATGATCACGGCTCGACGACATGAAGATCTGCAGCGCACTGCTTCAGTTCCTTCAGTCCGGACGGGGTGATCTTCGTTTCGAGCAGGTCAACGCTCCTCAAATGAGGCAGATCCGCCAGGTATGTGATGGCCTTGTTGCTGATAGGGGTACATGCCAGACGAAGGGTACGAAGTCTAGGCAGACCAGTCAGCTTCGCCAGGCCCGGACCGCTTATCTGCGTGTTGGACAGCCACAGCTCCTCCAGACTCTTGAGGCCCGCAAGGTTCGACAGTCCGCTGTCGGTTATCGAGGTCTGTGTCAGATCGAGGAGAGTCAGTTGTGTTACACCTGCCAGATTTGCCAGGCCGCGATCGGTGATCTTCGTCGCGCTGAGATAGAGCATGCGCAGCGCTCCGCATGATGCCAGAGATTCCAGGCCTGGGCCCGCCAGCGGCGTCCCGCCCAGATCCAGTTCGCGCAGTCTCGGCAATGCCGCCAGATGGATCAGGCCAGGGCCAGCCACCTTGGTGCCGTATAGCTGCAACCGTCGCAGTTTCTTCATTGGCATAAGGTGGGCCAGGCCGGCATCGGTGACTGTTGTATCGGTCAGGTCGAGGCTGGTCAGGTTCGCCAGGCCGGCAAGATGCCGCAGGCCGGCATCGCTGACCTGGGTGGCGGGGAGGTCCAGCCGAAGCAGGTGCGTAAGGTTCGTCAGATGCCTCAGGCTGGCGTCGGTAATGGCCGTGCCGCGAAGGTTGAGCGTGCGCAACAGTGTGAGAGAGGAGAGTTTTGCCACGTCGGCATCCGCCAGCGGCACGTCGCCGACGTTTACCTGGTCCGCCCGTTCCGTCAGATATCCGAAGGGTCCAGCCACGTGCCACAGCCAGCGCGGGCCGATGTGCTTGATCATTACCGGCCGGTCCATGCCGCGCAGCATCGCCAGGGCGGGCTGCTCGGCCCGGTAGTCAGCGGCATACCGCCAGTACAGCACGCCGATTCCCAGTCCGGCCACAGCCCCGGCCAGCAACAGCACGCACGCCGCCCCGAGGAGCACACGACGCAGCCAGCGGTAACGCTTCCAGCCATTGGGAGAATGGCTGACCGTACTGGTATCGTCAGGGTCAAAGTCTTTCCCGCATTCCGGGCAACGCGGCTCGGACGTCGCAAACAGCGGATAGCCGCAATGCCGGCACCAGGCCTCCCGCCTGTCATACGGACGGCTGCAATCGCCCCACCACGTAACGAAGCGGGCCGTGGGTTGGGTGGCCACATACAGGCTGCGACATTGTGACATGGCGACATCCTCTTGCGCGGGGGAGATCATGGGCCTCTGTCTCTCAGGGTAGCCAGTCTGGCATACAGGTCAAACGGCCGGCTATCCGGTGCCGGGAATCGGGGGCACAGGGGGGCGGCAAGGGGGGAGTTCAATGCCCGATTCATCGCAAAGGAAATCGTTGATGTCCTGGCTTACAGAAGGTATCCTGGTACCGTGCTCGGGGAGGGCACGCTGCACTGTCTTGTCCCACTTGCACCTGGCGGTTGGTTCGCCTTGCATCAACGCCGGCGACCCGGCGTGTCTTGCGATTGATGGCGAGACAGACATGGACGGCCAGCCTCGCGTGCTTTACGGTACCATCGACATCGGGGCCGATGAGTACCGCCTGGCCGGCGATTGCAACTGTGACGGCTACGTTAACGTCGGTGATCTTCAGCAAGTGATTGCCAACTGGGATCACGACCCGGAAGAAGGTCCGGCCTCCAGCAGGGGCTGATCTCAACGGCGACGGCTATGTCAACGTCGGTGACCTGCAGGTGCTGGTGGCCCACTGGGGCGATCGAGCTGGCGCTGTAAACAGCGGCTACGGCCGATACACAGCGGCAACGGGAACGCCGCAGGCGCATCGTCGACGCACGCAGACATAGGATCAGATGATTGCCCGAAGAACGCAATGAGCGCTGGTAGGTCATGGTACGCGTCAACGACCAATTGGATATTCCCGAGGCGGAGCTGACCTTCACCGCGTCGCGCAGCGGCGGGCCCGGCGGTCAGAACGTCAACAAGGTCAGTACGCGCGTGACGCTGTGGTTTGATATCGCCGGCTCGCCGAGTCTCTCGGCTGAGCAGAAGGAGATGCTGCTGTCCCGACTGGGCAACCGGGTGACCAAAGACGGCGTGCTGCAGATTGTTTCGCAGCAGCACCGCACGCAGCCCGCCAATCGCCAGGCGGCCTTAGAACGGTTCGCCGAGCTGCTGCAGACAGCGCTGAAGCGACCGAGGACCCGCCACAAAACCCATGTTCCCTACGGTGCCAGGCAACGCCGTCTGGAAACCAAACGCCGTCGTAGCGATATCAAGCGCATGCGGTCCAACCCGCCGACGTAGCCGGTCTGCTCATCGTTTGCTATGCCAAGAGACATCGTGCCGGATTTGGGCCTGAGAGGTCTCATCATTCACGGCGACAGTGAAATGGTCGTCTGGGCTCACATACGGATGGTGATTGAACGAGACCGACCAGACATGGCTCTCAGGTGCGAAAAGCGGCTCGCTGGGCCCGAAGCCTGCAAGCGACTTTTTCGACCGCAGGGCAGCCTTCTTCGCGATCTTCAGGACAGAATCCGGCGTACGCCGGCGGTTGCCTGTCCTGCCGGTTTTTCGACGAGAGGGATCTCAACGAGCTGGCCAGCCGGCTCGACTCGGAAGACTCGCCAGTTCTTCGGGTTCTTTGAGCATGCGGACACCTGCCATGTGGTCCCATCGGAGTCATGAAACTGCACGAGCGGCGTATAGCCATACGGTGGACAGGTCGAATGCGGCCGACCGAGGGCGGTGAGCGTTACGCGCGAACGCGTATGAGCGGGGTCGGCAGCCTCGAACCATTGTTTCTTTTCCAGGGCGAACGAACAGCCCGACAGGATCGTCAGGCAAACTGCAAGAACTATGCTCAGCCGAGTCATTAGGAATTCTCCTTGATGTCTGTGCGCCAGCCGTCGTATTGCAGGCGATGCCAAGCGGCTCATCGGCACCGAAGCGTCAGAATGTCCAGCAAGGTACTCAGATCCGCCCCGCCGTCATGCCGAAGCCAGATGCAGCCGAGCAGAGCGACCAGCGGCGGCCCGTTCAGAAGCAGAAGAACTCCGGGTCGGAACCATGTCCAGCCGGCCACTACCCCGTGGGTCGTTGGCATGCCGTGCAGGGCGAAGATCACGTGATGCGACACCAGCACCAGAACGGTCAGGATCCCAACGAGGATCGAGAAGGGCCATCCAACCATGCCAGCGGCGCGGTGAACCGCCTCAAAGAGGATCCATGCCGTAAAGAAGGCGAGAGCAGAACGAAGCAGCCAGTTCGCTGCCAGCGAGGGAAGGAACCAGGCGAGCGGTGCCTCAAGTACGGCGAGGATGACGCTCGCCACGAGGCCGGCAATGAGCGCATAGATGAACCGTGTCTCGAAGGCATACCCTTCCGTGCGTTCGGCCATATCTGAGATGTCCGGATCAGTGGCAGCCAGGGTCTGACCCCTTCGGCCGACTCCTGCCCAAGAGGCACCAGGCCCTGCAAATGCACACGCAGCCAATCGCCTCGCAGAATCGGACCTTCATGTCCACGCACCTCGGTTACACTCCTGTCATTATGCTGGCGCGAATGACAGAGTCAATCGCGGACACGAACCACGGGACGGCGTCCGTCGTATTCTCATATATCAGAGTGCAAGGGGATCAGGCAGGAGGCGTTCATCATGGTCGAGTACGTGCACGGCTATTCGCCGCGGGAGATGGAGCGGCTGTGCGACCAGTCGCGCGGGCTTGGAGGAGCTGCTCCATACGGGTACCGAATATCCGCAGGATGCTCACGTGCTGGAAGCCGGCTGCGGGGTCGGGGCCCAGACCGTCATCCTCGCCCGACGCAGCCCCGGCGCACGTTTCACTTCCATCGACATCTCCCAGCCCTCGCTCGAACAGGCGGCCCAGCGGGTGCGCCAGGCGGGACTGAGCAACGTAGCCTTCCAGCAGGCGGACCTGATGCACCTGCCGTTCGACGACGACACGTTCGATCATCTCTTCGTATGCTTCGTGCTGGAGCACCTGGCTGACCCTGCGGGCGCGTTGCGTGAACTGCGCCGAGTGTTGCGGCCGGGCGGGACCATCACCGCGATCGAGGGCGATCACGGTTCCTGCTATTTCCATCCAGCCGTGCCCGAGGCCCTGCAGGTCTGGCGCTGCCTGATCGATGCCCAATCCCTGCTCGGCGGCGATTCGCTGATCGGCCGTCAGCCTGTATCCGTTGCTGCGCGACGCCGGGTTCGCCGGCGTGCACGTCTCGCCGCGGATGGTTTATACCGACGACAGCCGGCAGCCCATGGTCGAGGCATTTGTCAGGAAGATCATCATTCCCATGGTCGAGGGTGTCGAGCAGAAGGCGATCGAATCCGGTTGGATGGGCCCGGCGGCCTGGAGGAGCGGCATCGAAGGGCTGCATCAGACGGCATCGCAGGCCGGCACGTTCTGCTACACTTTCTTCAAGGGGCTCGGCCGTAGGTAGTGCTGCTGGCTGCCAGGTTGCACCCGTGCCTGGCCGCCGATGCTCAGACAGCAGAAGCGACTTTGTGCCACCGACCCAATCCCTTTGCGGTACGCCCAGTTGTGGTGTTTCCATGACCAAAACGTTGAACTATGCCCCCGCCGGGTCTACTAAATTGATGTGGACAGGTGAAGGACGGAGATCTGGGGGTTCGGATGACAGCGTTCGACGGGGATGGTCGCATATACGTTATCGGACATCGTGGGGCAGCCGCGCTGCAGCCCGAGAACACGCTCGACGGTTTCCGGCTGGCTGTGGCACTCGGTGTCAACGCCGTCGAGTGCGATGTTCACATCACGCGCGACGGCCAGGTCGTGGTGATGCACGATGACGACGTTACGCGTACGACGGCGGCCGCAGGCAGCGTGTCGCGGATGAGCCTGGCGGAGATTCGGCAACTGGACGCCGGGAACGGTCAGCACGTGCCGACGCTGACAGAACTGCTGGACCTGCTGGATGGCCGCTGTCATCTGTTCTGCGAACTCAAGGCGGACGGCGTGGAGGAGGCTGCGGCCAAGGCGGTGCTGTCACGTGAGATGCAGGGCGATGTAACTTTCATCTCCTTTGCCCTGCATCGGCTGGAAACCATCAGGAAGTCCGTGCCGCAGACGCGGATCGGTGCGCTGCTGGCGGCACCAACGATGAAAGACATCACGCGGGCAATCGATCTTGGCGTCTGCTACATTGGTATTCACGATCGCTACGTGACCCCGGTGGCAATCGAGCGGATTCGCCGGGGCGGCGCAGCCGCCGGCGCATGGACGCCGAACCGGCTCGATGGCATGCTCGCGATGATCGATGTCGGCGTCACGCACATTACGACGGATCGGCCGGACATCCTGCTGGCGTATCTGGGGCGTCTGAACGAAAGTGTCGGCCGGTCGATCGGGAAGAGCGTGGACGCGGAAGAAGATGCGGTTTCCTGATGAAACATTAGCGGGGGACCGTCTCACGTCTCAGGCAATTACATTGTGAAGAAACAGATCCCCTCGCATACGCTTCGGGCTCGTTCGTCAGTGCTCAATCGGTCGCGGACATCGCTGCGTTGCGTCGTTCCGCCTTCCTGCGCTCCTCGGCGGAGAGGATGGCCTTGCGGATGCGGACGAAGTTCGGGGTCACTTCGACCAGTTCGTCATCGGCGATCCATTCCAGGGCGGACTCGAGCGTCGGCTTGCGCGGCACCTTCAGGATGGCTTCGACATCCTTTGTGGCGGAGCGGTGGTTGGTCAAGTGCTTCTTCTTGCACGGATTGCAGGGCATGTCCTCCGATCGACTGTTCTCACCGACGATCATGCCGGTGTAGATCCGCTCCATCGGCGAAATGAACAAGGTGCTGCGAGCCTGGAGATTGTCCAGGGCATAGGCGGTGGCGTCCCCGGTGTCGGTGCTGACCAGGCTGCCCCGCGTCCGCGGGATGATCTCGCCGGCCCACGGGCCGTACCCGACGAACCGGCTGGACATGATGCCAAGGCCCGCGGGTGTCGGTAAGGAATTCGTTGCGATAGCCGATCAGCCCGCGCGTCGTGATCTTGTACTCCAGCCGGGTAATGCCCGTGCCGGTGTGCTCCATGTGCGTCATCTCGCCCTTGCGGCGGGCGATCTTCTCCATGACGACGCCCTGGTGCTCGGCAGGCACGTCGATAACCAGCAGTTCCGTCGGCTCCAGGAGACTGCCCTGCTCATCGGTGTGGGTGATGACCTCGGGCTTGGAAACGCAGAACTCCAGCCCTTCGCGCCGCATCTCTTCCATCAGAATCGCCAGGTGCAGTTCGCCGCGTCCGGAGACCTTTACGCCGTCGGGCCGGCCGAGGTCCTCGACCTTCAGTGCGACGTTAACGCGCGTCTCGCGGTAGAGTCGATCCTTGATCTGGCGGAGCGTGATGGCCTGGCCGTCGTTGCCGGCGAACGGCCCGGTATTGACCAGGAAGAATACCGGAAACAGTCGGCTCTTCGATCTCCAGCGGTTGCAGGGCCTGGATCTGGAACGTCGACAGCGTCAGCGTATCACCGATCATGATATCTTCCGGGCCGCTGATCCAGACGATATCGCCAGCTGAGATCTCCTCGACCTCCTCGCCGCTCCAGTCCGCGTTGCACCCAGAGGTGCTGGCTCCTGGCGGTTTCCGAGCCGGTGACATCCCAGCCGGCCTTGCGGTGGTCGTGCCACTTTGTGCTCGTCCGCAGCAGCGATTCGCCCAGACGATGAGTGCCTTCCAGCACCCTGCCGCAGCCGATCCGGCCGATGTAGTCGCTCCACGCCAGCGAGCAGACCTGCATGCGGAACGGCGCATCCATATCGACCTGCGGCGGCGGCACGCGGTGGGCGATCGTCTCGAAAAGTGCGCCCATGCCCTTACGTTCGTCGCGCTCCAGATCCCGAACGAGCCAGCCTTCCAGGGCCGACCCATAGAGGACCGGGAAATCGAGCTGGTCGTCGTCGGCGCCCAGTTCGATGAACAGGTCGAAGGTCTTGTCCAGTGCGCCATGGGGGTCGGCCTTGGGCCGGTCGACCTTGTTGATGATGACGATGGGCTTGAGGCCGAGCTTGCAGGGCCCGCATCGTGACGTAGCGGGTCTGGGGCATGGGGCCTTCGTTGGCATCGACCAGCAGCAGGACCGAGTCGACCATGCTCAGGACGCGTTCGACCTCGCCGGAGAAGTCGGCATGGCCGGGCGTGTCGATGATGTTGATCAGGTAGTCGCCCCACTCGACGGTGCAGTGCTTGGCGCGGATGGTGATGCCGCGTTCGCGTTCGATCTCGTTGTTGTCCATGACGCGTTCCTCGACGTGCTGGTTGGCGCGGAAGGTGTGCGCGTCGCGGAAGATCGAATCGATCAGCGTGGTCTTGCCGTGGTCGATGTGCGCGATGATCGCCAGATTACGAATCTTGTCCACTGAAGCCATAGGTTGCCAGGTCTCTCTGCAAGCGGCAATGCAGCCGAACTACGTAGTCCCGCCCCCGATCGGCGGGGGAAATCACATATCATACTGCCGAATGCCAAATACATCAAGAGAATCCTTGGCGGTGGGTTCTGGTGTAAGTGGTGTGTATTTACTGTTGCTGCAATGCCTTACGGTTGTCTTGGATTTGCATCGTCCCGGTTGGCCGGCGCTGTCCTTCCTGTCCTTAGGGCTTTACGATCGCTCACCTGTCGCCAGCGGTTACCACATCCGCGGCCGGGCCGACCAGTGAGCCTCCGCTCCGCCCGACCAGCCGGCGACTTCATGAATGATGCTTGCATCGAACGGCCAGTTGACCTGCGGACGCGGCGCCACCTCGATCGGCGGCACGGGGATCGGCAGACTCCCGACGACCAGGTTGTACGCGGTCTCCATGAGCCACTGAAGGTTGACGGCATCCTCGATGTTGTAGCGGAGCAGTGCCGGCAACGCCCGCTTGTCGCCCCGCGCATGCCGCTGCCATAGAAGGACCGCCGTGTAGCCGTCCACTTCCTGCAAATCCGCTGGCCGGGGGATGCCAAGAGTCCGCTCGCAACCCTTCAGACCCCCCTTGTAACCCAGTGAGGCCAGCAGATATCGCAGATCGCAGTGTGGCTGGCGAAACCGCAGCCCGGGAAACTCCTGCTCGATGAACGGAATATCGAAACACCGGCCATTGTACGTGACCAGCATGCGGTACTGGCGTACGTCTGCCGCGAATTCATGGAGGTTCTCGTCGCGGACGTAGGTACGGATGCTCTGGCCGTCGTACATCGCGATGGTCGTGATCACGCTGGCGGGCCCCATGCCGGTCGTTTCGATGTCCAGGAAGGCGGTGGCATCTCGAAAGGCATTGTACAGCCGCCAGTGGTGACGCGATTCGAGCCGGTCGCCGAAGTAGATGCTGTCTTGGCGGTCCAGGGCCGTCAGCGACTCATCGATTGCCGCAGGCAGCCTGTTGCGGCACCGCGCCGGCAGGCTCTCGACTGGTTGGTCTGCCAGACGATCCCAGTTGCGCAGACCGAGTTGCCAGAGCTGCTGTTCGGTCCTCTCGCCGATACCTGGGACGTGCAGAAACGTATGTCTCAACATGGCAGATCCTTGCGATACGCCGTCCGCCTGGTTACCACCCAGGCCAGCAGAGTATATATGCCGGTTTCCCTGGTGTCACGAAACGTCGTCCAGTGCTGCAACCTGTCAGCCAGAGCCGGGAATACGCCAGTTCAGCGTCCGTTCGCGTTAGCGGCCTGCAGGTACCGGTCACCCAACTGCGGAGCGAAGCAGGTGCCCGGCGGCAGCAGGACTTCCCTGCCAGGATGCCGGACGATCGCTGAGACCTTCTGGCCGTAGAAGATCAGCCGACCGTGCCCGATTGCCCCAGGCAGGAGCATCCGGGCCATCGGCATGTCCGCGGGCGCAAGGCCAGGGCGATGCCGCCGGCCTGCTTGCTGGCGATGACCTTGTAGACCTTTCCGTCGATCGCGAGATAGTCATTCATGACGATCCGTGCCGAGCCGGCAAAGTCGTCCAGATCGCACGGGACCAGTCGTTTCTCGCCGTCGAGCCCCAGCACCAGATAGTCGCCGCGCGGCGTTGACGGCACCTCCTGCTGGTATCAAGGCCCTCCCTGCGCACCAAACAAATCGTCCCAGTAGCGGTCGATTACGGCCGCCGGGATTCGCCTGTCGTCCAGGCGGCCACCGTACCGGACGAGCCATTGCTGCGGGATGATTCTTGGATGCAGTGCGGTGAT
>CAWBCK010000004.1:0-32349 GCA_963787325.1 uncultured Planctomycetota bacterium | reverse complement strand
TGAAAGCCATGCCACGGCGCACGGTGCTTCGCAAGGAAATTCCGCGGACTGGCCAGAAAAGAGTTACGCCAGTGGCGGTGACAGGACCGGCTGTCCATCTATAATGAAAGGATGCTTCCGTCTCGCGGCTCGTGCAGGGGCGAGACTCTTTACCAATGAAGACGGACGGATGGTAAGCCGTAAGAGCGAAAGATTTCAGGACCCAAAAGGGCCGGCATGGCCCATTTTTGTGCGCCTGCTGAAGATGGCGTGGCGGTTCCGCGATACGCGGTTCTGCTGATCTTCCTGGCCGCCCTGGGCATCGGGCTGGAGATCGCCCAGGTCCGCCTCATCGCCACCGGCATCAACGATATCAAGGCGCTGGGGCGGGGCTGCGCGATCAGTCGCACGCTCAAGGCGGGTTCTTCCGGGATCTGCTTCACCCGACCAGCGGCGTTCGTCCTATGCGATCCGCCGGCTCACCATGATGATTCTGTCGCTGGCGGCAGTCAACGGCATCGACACCTCGTCACGCGGATCCAGTTGGCCCACTTCCGCGAGAGGATCGTCTGGCGCCTCCGGCCAGCAGGTCTTCCCGGCCCTGCAGAGGATGTCGTTCAAGCTACTACGACCGCCACTACTCCGGCCACATCATCAACCGCGCCATCGGCGACGTGCAGCGGATCCGCGGCTTCATCTCCAACGTCTGGTACAACGCCGCCCAGACGATCCTCTACATCGTCGGCTGGATCGGGCTGATGCTTTACTGTCTCTGTGCCGCTGACGATCAGCTCGCTGGCGCTGCTGCCGATCGCGGGCCTGCTGATGTACCGCCTGGCGATCTTCTGCGGCCGGCCTACCGCGAGGCCCGTACCCGCGAGGACGACCTGATCACCGCCCTGCAGGAGAATATCGCCGGCAGCCGTGGTCTAAGGCCTTCAGCCGCGCAGCGCGAGGAAATCGGCAAGTTCAACGGCCTATCGAGCCCGCTCTACGATCGGGTGATGCCCACGGTCGACCTGTTCCGCACTATATGCCGCTGGTCCGCGGGCTGATGCGGTTCGACCATGGCGGCGATGCTGGGCGTCGGCGGGCTGCTGGTGATGCCACGGGCGGCTAACGATCGGCGACCTGGTGGTTCTTCATGACGGCCCTGGGCGTGATCAGCGCGCGGATCGGAGTGGTCATGGACCTGACGAACCTGGTCGCAGGAGGCTATCGCCAGCGCCGAGCGGGTCTTCGAGGTGCTCGACGCACAGCCCGACGTCGCCGAAAAACCCGCGCCCAGGCACTGCCGGCTGGCAACGGGGCATGTGGTTTTCGACAACGTCTCGTTCGGCTACGTGCGCGGACAAGCCGGTGCTCGCGGGATGTCAACCTTGAGGTCGCAGCGGCGAGGTCGTCGGCATCGCCGGGCCGACCGGGCTCGAGCAAGACCACCCTGCTGATGCTGCTGCCGCGGTTCTACGACCCGGAGCGGGGCGGGTGCTGATCGACGGGATGGACCTGCGCGACATCGAGCTGCACGGACTGCGGCAGTCGATCGGGCATGGTCTTCCAGGAATCGTTCCTGTTCAACGACACGATCGCCAACAACATCGCCTTCGGCGTGCCGGATGCGCCACACGCGAGCAGATCGAGCGGGCGGCGAAGATGGCCCAGGCCCACGAGTTCATCACGCGAGATGGCGACGGCTACGATACGGTCATCGGCGAGCGCGGCGAGACGCTCTCGGGCGGGCAGCGGCAGCGGATCGCCCTGGCCCGCGGCACTGATCAAGGAGCCGCGGATCCTGATCCTCGACGACGCGTTCGCCTCGGTCGACGCCGAGACCGAACACGCCGATCGTCAGCGGGCTCGACAGATCCTGCAAGGATCGTACCGTCTTCGTCATCTCGCACCGCGTGAGCCTGCTGCGGCGGTACCGACCGGATCGTGGTGCTCGATTGTGGCTCGATCGTCGAGATCGGCACGCACGACGAACTGATGAGCCAGCCGGGCGTCTACCAGAAGACGGCCACGCTGCAGCTGTCGGAGCCGGACGAAGAGGAGATCGAGGGCTGTGCTGGATGATGGGCGAGACGGGTGACTGCGGACGAGCCGGTCGGACGGACGATATGCGGCGGCTGAGCCGACGACAGTGCTAGACGTCCTGAGCTCGCTGAGTCCTGACGTCCTGAGTATCTGAGTGCTGAGTGTTGAGTATCGCACATTGACTGAACATGGCTGCAGCGGCAATCGACCTCTGCAACTGGCAACCGTAACGGCCAACGATGACCACAACTGTCGTAACCGCGGCAGATGTCTGCAAGGAATGGAAGTGTTGTACACATGGCATGCACCGGGAGTCGTAAACAGCCAGCCGCCAAGGACGCGACCCGGCCGGCAGGGCCTGCGGCGCCGGCCGGCCGACGACCAGCAGGAGCCGTCCAGCAAGCCGCTCGACAGATGCATCATCCGGCGGATCTGGCAGCGGATGCGCCCGTACCGGCGCGGTATCTACGCCAACCTGCTTCTGAGCATGCGGGATCGTGCCTGCTGGAACTGGTGCCACCGCCGCGTGACCAAGCAGATCATCGACGTCGACATCCCGGCAGCACGACATGCGGAGCCTGGCCCTCAACGTGGTCATCCTGGTCGTGGCGACGGTGGCGGATCATGTTCGGCTGGCGGCTGGTGATCTGGCGGGTCGTCTCGATCGGCAACCGCATCGTCTTCGACCTGCGGAGGACATCTTCCGCCACCTGCAGGGACTGAGCATGTCGTACTTCGACCGCACCAAGGTCGGCCGGATCATCGCCCGCGGCACCAGCGACGTCAACGCGATGCGCGAGACCGTCGTCTGGACGCTGCCGCAGACTGGCGAACGTCGCCTTACGATGCTCGCGGGTGCCCTGGCGATGATGGCGCTGCATGAACGGGACGGCTGTTCCTGGCCATCGGCGTCGTCGTGCCGCCGTTCTACGTCGCCAACAAGATCTTCCGCAAGCAGCCTAGTCTGGCCTGGCGACGGTGCAGGAGGCCCAGTCGCGGGTCACCGCCAACATCGCCGAGAACATCTCGGGCATGCGGGTCGTGCAGGCCTTTACCCGCGAGAGCCAGAACCTGGCAGGTCTTCAACGAACTGCAGGACAAGGTCTACTCCACCCAGCTGCGGGCGGCGCAGGTCTTCGGCATCTATGCCCCCACGCTCGACGTGCATCGGCGCCGTCGGCACGATCGTCGATCCTGCTGTACGGCGGCTGGCTGGTCTGGGACGGCCAGGCCGGGTCGGCACGCTCGTGGCGTTCATGATGTACTCGAACTGGCTCTTCATGCCGATCCGGCAGATCGGCAGCGATCTACCACGAAGACCTGCACGCGATGGCCGGCGGCGAGCGGATCTTCCACCTGCTCGACACCGCCCCCGAGGTCATCGATCACCCCGGGGCGGTCGAACTGCCGCGTATCAAGGGCGACTCGTCTTCGAGCACGTAACGTTCGGCTACGTGCCGGGCGTGCCGGTGCTGAAGGATATCGACTTCGAGGCCCAGCCGGGCCAGATGATCGCCCTGGTCGGCCCGACCGGCGCCGGCAAGAGCAGCATCATCAACCTGGTCAGCCGCTTCTACGAGCCGCAGCAGGGCCGCATCTCATCGATGGCCACGACTCGCCCGGTCACGATGGACAGCCTGCACCGCCAGATGGGCCTGGTCAACCAGGTCAACTTCCTGTTCTCCGGCACGATCATGGACAACATCCGGTTCGGCCGGCCCGAGGCGACCGACGAGAGGACGCGATCGCCGCCGCCACCGCACTCGGCGCTCGACGATCTGATCATGCACCTGCCCAAAGGCTATACACCGAGGTCAGCGAGCGCGGCCAGAGCCTTTCGCTGGGACAACGACAACTCGGTCTGCTTCACCCGGGCCCTGGTCGCGAACCCGCGGATCCTGATCCTCGACGAGGCGACCAGTGCGGTCGACACCGCCACCGAGACCCGCATCCAGATCGCATTGAACCGGCTGATCGAGGGGCGAACAAGTTTCATCGTGGCCCATCGGCTGAGCACGGTCCGCAGGGCGGATCTGGTGCTCGTCATCGACGACGGACGAATCGTCGAACGCGGCACGCACAGCGAACTGCTCCCACTCGACGGGCGATATGCACAGTTATACGAACAGTTCATCCGCAGCGAATGATGGGGCCGTATGAGCCCGTATGCCGGCCTTGCTCACATCGAACCATTCGATTACAAATATCCTGTCATGATTGCGGCGGCCAGCCAGGAATATCGCCCCGGTTGCCATGGCCGTTCGTCCGTTTCCGGGAACGAGCGGCGACAGCCCAGTAGTAGCTGGAACCGCACGGCCATAGCGTCTCGTCTTCCTGCAGTCGTTACGGCGTACCGCAGGGCCGAAGCGTGGAACAGTCTGGCCTTTTCGACCGGCCGCACGTGATTCATTTGCTTGTTTTGTCTTCTGGAACACACTCGTGACGCCAAGCGATGCATCCAACCCAACCGCCGCCAGCCTATCGGCAACAGCCGCGGCGAAAGTGTCGCTTCGCGGCGCCATCACGGAGGCATGTGAAGGAATCGGCTTGCGCTATCCTCTCGTCCCGGCTGCCACAGGATTGATCGCCGGAATCCTGCTCGACCGCTGCGCCAGGCCCCCCTCTGGGCATACACGGGCTGCTTCATCGCAGCGGGGATCATACTGCTGGCCGCATGGCGATCAGCACGGTACAGGAGCGTGCTGGCCGTCTTTGCCCTTGTGCTCGCTTCGATGGCAGTGGGCGGCCTGCGACACCAGGTTGCATTCTCGCGCATTCGGCCAACTCATCTGCTGAACCACGTAACAGGAAATCTGCAATATATCCGCCTGCGCGGCACGATCGTAACCGAGCCGCGAACAGCCGACATCCAACGCGGCAAGTACAGTATCCCGATGCCCGGCCGCAGACAGACCAGCTTCATTCTGCAAGCGACCCAGGCCAAAGCGACAAAGGGTTGGATCACCTGTGACGGCAGGCTCCGCGTCCGCATATTAGAGGCCGCCCGTGACTTGACGGTCGGCGATTGCATCGAAAGCCTCATGCGCCGTGCGCCGCGATCAGCGGCCCCGGTAACCCCGGACAGTTCGACTGGCAGACTCCATAACCGCCGAAACGGCGTCCACCTGGCTGCAACCATCGACCAGAAAGAAGCGATTAGGGTGATCCAGCGGGCATCGCCGGCGACGAAGGGAGTATCCGGTCTGTTGGCCACTATGCGGCACAGGTGCCGCGACGTCCTTCTGGACAACGTAGCGACAGAGGCACCCGAGGCCGGGCTGTTAGCGTCCTATGTGGCGGGACATCGCTGGTCGATCAGCAGGCAGGTCGATGAGGCCTTTCGCCTCAGCGGCACCGCGCATATCCTGGCAGTCAGCGGCTCGCACGTCATTATGATTGGCACTTTCGGCGTAATCATCGGCATGCTGGTATTCCGGCAGTCGCGCCGGGCGCTGCTGGTCGGCCTTGCCTGCGTGCTGTTCTTTGGGCTGTTTGTCGAGCCGAACCCGGCCGCACTGCGCGCGGTGATCATGGCGGTCCTGGCCACGAAGTGCCATCCTGATGGGCCGGCCGGTCAATCCGATCAACTGGCTGGGCGCGTCGCTGTTGATACTGCTGCTGGTGCGGCCGACGGATCTGTTCAGCGCGGGATTCCAACTGTCCTTCCTGGTAGTCGCCGCACTGCTCATCGTCTGTCCGACAATGGACCGGTGGCTGTTCGGCCCGCGGGACCTCGCACAGACTATCCGCGCTCGCATATGGCGCCGCGGCATACGAAGCCCTTGGATGGCGATATGGCATTCAGTCCGCACGGCCTTCTGCACGTCACTGACGGCCTGGCTGGCCGCGACCCCGCTGCTGGCTCTGCACTTCGGCAGTTTCTATACATATGGGGTGCTGTCCACACTCATCATCCTGCCCATAGCCACTGTGGCGATTGGCGTGGGCTTCACCAAACTGCTACTGGGACTTCTGTGGCCATCAACCGGGGCGTGGACCGCGCCGCTGGCGTCACTAACAGCCGGGTGGATGGCAAGCGCGGCAACGTGGTGCAGTTCGTGGCCCGGCACATGCATATCCGTGGCAGCCCCGCCGGCATGGCTCCTGGTGCTGATATACCCCCTGCTGGGACTATGGGCCTGGGCCGATCGCCGGCAGCAACGCCAGATCGAGGCCCTGCTTGAAGGCTCGACGACGTCGCCGGCAAACGTGATCGAATCCATTACCCCGCAGCCACGCATCGACGCGAAGGTGCAGGCACATGTCATGCGCCGGATACGGCCGGCGCCTTCATGGCTGATCCTCACCATGGCGGCCGGACTGCTAGGGGGCTACTGGTTCAGCACCGGGCCAGCCAGGCCGCCGCAACACGCCCGCGTGCACGTGCTGTCGGTCGGCGATGGCCTGGCGGTGGTCGTTCGCAGCCCGGGAGGAGGGGTGCTTCTTTACGATTGCGGCAGCAGCACGTTCAGCCAGCCTGGGCGAGACCGTAATCGTGCCCGCTCTGCGCAAGATGGGGATCCAGCGGATCGACACGGTAATCCTCAGCCACCCTGATCTGGACCACTACAGCGGACTGGCGGCGCTGGCGGCCGCCATTCCGATCAAGGACGTCTGGATTACCGCCAAGTTCAGCAACCGCCAGGGTTTGCCCCGCCTGCTCCTGGAGGATCTCAAGGCGGCCAACGTCCCCGTGCCCAAATCGCCTGCAACCATCTCATATCCGGCCTGGAACCGATGGCCGTCAAAGTCATCTGGCCACCACCGACCATACAAGCATCCGCCATGGCCGATAATGACGCCTCTGCCGTGGTTCGTATCGAGTGCGAAGGTCGGCGGATCCTGTTGCCCGGCGATGCGGGCAGATATGCCCAGCAGCAATTAGCCGGCTGGCCGGCTGAGCAGATTCAGGCGGACCTGCTGATCCTGCCGCATCATGGGAGCACCGCCACGCTGGATATGGCGTTCGTGCAGGCTGTAAGACCGCAGGTGGTGATCGCCTCGACGGCGGATAGCGATCGCATCCGCAGCGATGGCCGCCTGGTCAGTCTCAACTGGCGGGTGCTCGAGACCGACACCAGCGGGATGATTACTGCGGACGTAAGCGGCAGTGGCCTAACCACGAACACATTCCGCCAGGCGCCGTCGCCTTTGCCGGACATCCTAGCCCCTTGAATAACTGACACTAAGAGCCGATCACATTTCTCGCCATCTTAGGGCAGCTTCAGGCTTGCTCGTTGTACGGCTCATGCTACAATGTATGACCGCCCGTCGGGGTAACCGGCTTGGGCTAAGGCAGCCCGTCTGTAAGGGGACGCCCACTAGGAACAACCGGTTTTCGGAATAGTTTTCAGGAGTGTGAAGGACATGAGGTTGAGCGCAGCATGATCAAGGTCAAATCGAGGTCGAATGAGTCTGTGGAGCAGATGCTTCGTCGTTTCAAGAAGCTTTGCGAGAAGGAAGGGCTGACCAAGGAGATGAAGCGGACCAGTGACTACGAGAAGCCCTCCGAGCGGCGGCGCCGGCGACTGCGCAAGGCCGTGAAGCGAGAACAGAAGAATCTGCTGATCTTCACCACGGGCGCGAGTCCCACGAAGGACTCCCGCCAGAGGTCCGAGCAGAAGACCCAGATAAGTTTGCGGTCTATCCTGATCTAGATAAGGATCGTGCTGACTGTCAGCCGAACCTTGGCGCGCAATCGCACATAGCGAAGAGAATCATACCCGCGGATCGCTGCCTGCGGGGCAGCCGTCTGCGGGTGTCTTTTTGTCAGATCGAGAACCGCCGAGCCGTACGCATTCGTCATACCAGGGACGGTGCGGTCTCTGTGCGATGACACGCAGCACAAGCAGCGCGAGCGGGATACCCTGCCTCCGGCACTGGCCGCCAGTCCCTATTCGCCGTTCTACCTCAGCACGAAGTAGCCATGCCCGATGATATCAAACACGTTTGAAGCGATCACGTGCAGACCAGCCCGGTCGAAGATCTTTCGCCATTGCTGTTCGGTGATCAGGCGCTGACGGGTCAGGTCGTGCCAGAGGTGGTGCTCCAGCGAGGCGATCGGATGCCGACGAAGCCACTGTTCGTCCTGCACACAGAAGTCACCCATGATGATTGTGATCTCCGGGTACTTCCTTTTAAGCGCCTGCAGAAACTCAACAACCCGCTGATCGCCGTCCCACAGATACTCATGGAATGTATCGCACACCGTCAGAGTATCGATCCTGGCGACATTGGGCACGTCGCCTGACAGGCCGCGCAGCAACCAGATCGAACATATCCCCGCAGACGATAGTCGCGCGATCCGCAAGCCCGGCTTGGGCAATCTGGCACCGGGCGAGTTCTGCCGTTGGAGGGTCGATGTCCAAACCTATTGCCTGCAGCCCCCGGATGTGCTGCGCCATCCAGATCACAAACGCCCCGTCGCCGCAGCCGATATCGACAACATGGTTGCCGCCGTATCGAGCCACGAAGTCGCCTAAGACCGGGTACGGCAATTGCCGGCACAGCCGGCCGGAACCGGTACCCACCCAGTCCGTACGCCGCTGCACGTCCTGACCGACCTCCGCTTTGCCGGCAAGCAGGTCGTCCATGGCGTTCATTACAGGTTCGTACGCATATCCCAGTTCGTACAGGCCGCGAGGTTCCTGGAGAAGCGTCTCTGTGATCGCCCCCGGGCGGAGCATCTCGCTCTCCAGACGGACCCAGCCGATGCCGTCGAGATACTTGCACACCGCGTGCAGGACGGAGATCTTCAGATCGTGCTTGCGGGCGAATTGCACGATGTTCACCGAGCCGCTGCTGAGCATCTCGTCCCACAGGCCGCACCGCAGCAGCGTCCAGAAGCAGGCGCGTCGCGACGTGTCCGCGCAACGGCGGCAGGCCACGATCGTGGTTCTTCTTCATCTTGGCGGCTCGGGACAAACCGACCAGCCGAATCACCCGCAGAATCTGTCTAAGTGTTTGCACGTCAGA
This sequence comes from uncultured Planctomycetota bacterium, assembly GCA_963787325.1. GTDB lineage: Bacteria > Planctomycetota > Phycisphaerae > UBA1845 > JANYLN01 > CAWBCK01. The sequence goes on along the minus strand of CAWBCK010000004.1, from coordinate 23,361 downwards.
ACCCCAGTTTGACAGAGAACCCCCAGCCACCACCCATCGCCAGCCTGACACACCGCCGCCGAAATCCCATGCTTTACGTTACACGACACTGATAAGTCCGTTCAGCAGCCGGCGATACTACTGACTGCTGAGCACCCCGAACCACCAGGGTGCCGTTGCAGAGCGGGCGGATCTGTCGAGTGCCGTCGTCCACGGCTCACCGCCCCCCAGCGCCCTTCTGGCCACGCGCAATCCACATCTGGTTTGTCGCAGGCGACACTCTCGACCCAGCCAGCGTAACCAGCCGGGCATACCCCAGGCCAAACTGGTGGATGAGCACCGGCCATGAGCTGCCCGGCGCACTGATGTACATATCAAGAGCCGCCTTATCCTGTCGGTCCAGGCTCAACCAGAGCAACCCGGCAAACTGCGCCGCCATCTGTTCGCTGTAGGTCTCAGCCGGCCCCCGCACCAACATCGCGAGCTGCTGCTCCAGGGGCTGAAGGAATTTGCGGGGCACCTGGGGATCGTCAAGCCACCCGAACCATGCCTGATCCAGGTAGACCTCCATTTCAACCGTTTCGAGGCGGTTTCGCCACGGATCGGCCGCCAGATATCCCAGCAGTGTAGCCGCCTGGTTAAGAAAGCCTCAGGGCCTCGGCAGAATCACCTCGCTGGCCAGCCAGCACAACCCGCAGACGCAGCGTCTCCAGCGCCAGCGGGTCGGACCATTTGGCCGGGTCCGGCTCGCCCAAGGCCTGCCGGACGCCTTTCATCCATTCGTCCAGAAGCCGCTGTACCGAGGGGTCCTGCCCCGCCTGCACGGCTTTGCTGGCCAGCGTTGGCATCACACATGCGTTGCGCATCGCCAGGCGAATCGACTCGATCTGCGACACCGGCGTAGCGTCCGGCATGAACGTCTCTAAGAGATGGGCCTCCCGCTCGTAAGGATCGTACTGCGTCATATCCTTACACAACGCCTTGATCGTCTCCCAGTTCCCACTGGCTTTACCGAGCCATACCGGCGCATCCTCGTACGCCGGACAAACCGCCACGAACGCACCGAGCGCGTCAAGGGCCTTGGCCTGCAGCAGGCCAGCAGTCTTGCTTGTTCTTCGCTGACCAGGCCATCGCCAGATCCGTCCTGCCCTCCAGGTATTTCCATGTCATCCACGAGTCGGCACCGGGCACGCACGGCTGTCTTTCCAGCAGTCTCGCTGCCTGTTCGTATTGGTTGCGGCCCCAGTCGCGTTTCGCCTGATAAAGGTAACCGCTGGCCAGCACGCTCCGCCATGCCAAGGCAAGAACCACCAGGCTTGCGCCAAGGGCAACAAGTCCGCCCACTGCATGTGCCCCACGACGATTCCATATCTGACCCACCGGACCAGACCAGCGCGTCAGCCGGCTGAATCCCCCCGCCTGAGCACCGCACGCCCACCCAATCCCCACGAGTGCCCAGACAGCGCCGCAACTCCCGGATACCGCATGCCGACACTGGTAGCCTCGGCCGCCATGATCGCCGCCAAGGCAGCGCCGCAACCGAGGATCATCAGCTGATCCGTCTCATCCGTAGCCTTCCGCCAGGCCACGGCAAAACCGATCAGCCCCCCGACAGGCAATAACAGGTACAAGAACCCCAACGGCAACCCGAGTTCGACAATCGCCTGCAATGGCTCGCTGTGCGTGTGCGTCGCTATATCGCCGTGAAACAGGCGAGGCGACTCGGCATGAAGCGGGCGCATCAGCGTCGTCAGCGAAAAGGCCAGATGCCCGGGCCCCACGCCCACCCAGCAGGTGGACGGCTTGTCCAGGAATACGAACGCCGTTCTTCTGTACATCTCCGCCCGCAGCAGCACCGATTCCCAACGCCCGCTATGAAACAGCCGAGGAACACAGAACGCTGCAGCCGCGACCAGCGCCACCAGACCTGCCACCAGACCCAGTTTCACATGCCGCGTCACGCGTCCCGCCTGGCTACGCCCCAGCAACCATGCGACAGCCACGAAGACCAGACCTGCTGTCAGGCCCAGCACCGCAGCCCGCCGGCCCGCCATCGACAGCACAACCATCACGATCACCAGCATGCCGAACAGCACTGATGCAAGCAGGTAATCCCAGGGCCGCCCTGTCCGTCGGGCACGCATTAGCCGGCTGAAACACCACGCAGCCAACAGGAACGCCCCCGCCAGGCAACTGCTCGTCAGGAGCAGGACATTGCCTACCGGCCAGTTCGGATACCACTGACGTGCTTGAATGCAGAAGAGCAGACTGATGCCGCAAAGTATGCTGATCGACACCGCCACCGCGGCAGCCAGGCTCGATACCGAAACCCTGATCGTCCAAATGTACAGTGCCAGCATCCAGAGGAGCGACAGTGCCAGCTGCCACGTCCATGCCAGGCCGATCAACGGAACGCTGGAGAACACCGCCCGAATGCCTACCAGCAACAGAAGGACAGCACTGGCAACGCTCAGCACCGATAAGACAGCCTTGGCTCGGCCAGGCTCGTCTTGTTTACGCCCGCCAAGCAACGCCAGGACCACCAGACCAACGGCGCCCAGTGCCCAGGCGATCCACTGGATTTCGACTTCACGAAACGTGGGCCATGACTCGATCACCAGAACCTGGGCGATCCAGCCGATCGGCTGCGGCAGCCCCTTCGACCCCGCAAGATTGCCGCCGGGAACCGCATAACTGCCAATGCTGTTGGCCCCCAACAGGCTGACGGCCAGCATCGCCGCGGCCATGCAGCCGGCGAGCCCCAATCGCCTTTTGGTTATCGCCTGCCCGCCCGTCACTTTGTCATCCGCCTCCAGGTCGCCTGATCGCCACTCGCATAAGTCTTGTCAGATTACTACGTTGGAGGGAAAAGGACAATGCTTCGCGGACTTGTCGCAACGGCCAGTAGTTGCTCACAACGAATTGCGGGGCACTAGATTGCGATTTCTGCGAAATACGAAAAAAATCGCAGCCTCGCCGCGTGGAAGCTCCGCTCGCCGGCGCGTGGCGGCAGCGGTCAGGGCAACAGACAGGCATCCGTCTTCGATACCAGGTCGAGGGAATAGTTCGTGGGAGCCGCACCGGGCATGGACCAGCCATCGTCGGCGACCACTATCGTGTCGCCAAGTTCCGCTTCTATCTTGACGGGGTCGTCCTCGCCGCTGCCGTGGTTCTTGCTGAAACCCCAGGTATAGATATTGTCGCCGCTCACCCCGCAGCCCGGCTTGTCGGCGAACTCCGTATGCGAGTCTGCATAGAGCACGTTTTGCCCCACGGCCCTGTGGTTCGGGCTATTGTCGCCGGTCCTGGCATTCTTGCACGGGTAGCCATACGTGGCTCGAGCAACCGTGGGGGCGACGCCGTTGCACGCATCACGAGCAGCTCGGGTTCGAGTCAGCCATGATCGGGTAGTGCAGGTCGATCGTATCGCAGCCGACCTGGCCATCGACGTCGTGGAAGAATGCATAGCCATAGTCCAGGTTGTCGGGCACCATGAAGTCCCAGAGCTGTGCGGCGAGCACCGGGCTGGTGGAGTCGGGTGGCGCCGAGTTGCGAGGGGGGGGTATGTCCCGGGTTGGTGTCGGCGGCCATATTATCCGGTTCGTGCCCCGTGCTGGGGCAGACGAACTGGCCGGGCTGAGCTGATGCCCTGTTTGACCAACAGAAACATCTCGCGGGTCGGACAGGCAACCTGCGTATCCTTGGTCACAGCCGAATACCCCGGGACGGCAACCGTACTCGGGTACGCCAGTTGGAGCGGGCTGGCGGCCTGACCCACCCGGGTCAGGATGATCAGTTCCTGCCACCGATGCGGGCCGGCGCCCATGATGCTGCTGGGCATGTCGAACATGACGATCTGGACGGAAGTATCGTCACCATTGGGCGTAAAGGCGTCCGTACCGATGCCGCTGGTAGCCCGCCCACGGGTCTTCGTAACCAGCGGATAGCTCCCGCGGTATTGGCCGGCATACATTCCGATGGCCTTACCGTGGCCGCCGAGGTTGGCGGCACACGCCGACCGCTTGGCCAGTTCCCGGGCCTTCGATAGCGACGGCAGGAGAATCGAGATCAGCAGCGCGATGATGGCTACCACGACCAGCAGCTCGATGAGCGTGAATGCGCAAAGCCGCCTCATGATACGACCCTCCAGGCTGAACCGCTACCTTCGACATGTCCGAGAGAATAATAGGACTCCAGAAGGGAGGATCTGCATGGAGGTGCAAAAAAAGCCGGGCCGCGCATTGCGCGGCCCGGCTTTGGTTATACGGAATGTATCAGATTACGGCAGCAGACAGGCATCCGTCTTGGACACAATGTCAAGCTGGTAATCCGTCGGCGGATCGACCGAGCCTCATCCAACTATTACCGTTGAGAGCCACGCAATATCCCAAGTCGGAGTCTAGGTCCCCACCAGCCTTGCTGATACCGTACGTGTAGATATTGTCGGTGCCAATGCCGCATGTCGGCCTGTCGGAGAACGCGGCGTGGGAGTCGGCGTACAGTACATTCTGCCCTTCCAACATGTGATTCGGACTATTGTCGCCGATCCTCTTGTTCTTGCAATAAGACCCAGCAGGACCATTACGACTTGTGTCCGGCGTTATGCCGTTAAGGGAATCCCGAGCGCCGGGATTGGAGTCCGCCATAACCGGGTACTGCGGGTCAATCGACTCGTTACCCGTCTCTCCATCGGAGTCATGGAAGAAGGCATAGCCGTAGTCCAGGTTATCCGGAGCCAAGAAGTCCCACAACTGAGCCGCGGGAACCGGCTGCGTACCGGTGGCGCCGAGCGTCGGATCCGTAACGGGATGCTTTGGGTCGATGCCCAACGTGTCCTGCTCGTGGCCCGTGCTGGGGCAGACGAACTGGCCCGGCTGGGAGATGCCCTGCTTAACCAGAAGAAACAGATCCCGGCTGGGGAAGGCGAATGCCGTATCCTTGTCCTTATTCTTCCAAAACCGATCCCCTGTCCCGGCGTATGTGTCCAGGACCAGTTCCTGCCAACGGTGGGCGCCAGCGGCAGCCGTGCTCATGTCAAACATGACGATCCGCATATCGGTGCTATCCTGCGCTGTGGGTACCATTGGGGTAGCGGCTGTGGTTACCCGGTCGCGACTCTTGGTAGCCATCGGGTACTTGCCGCGGTACTGATTCGCGTAAATCGCGATGGACTTGCCGTTACCACTGAGGTTGGCCGCACAAACCGACCGCTTGGCCAGCTCGCGAGCCTTGGACAACGACGGGAGCAAGATCGAGATGAGCAAGGCGATGATGGCAACCACCACCAGCAGCTCGATCAACGTAAACGCCTTAAACCGTTTCACTGTACTGCCCTCCACGCGGGACCTTTATTATTAGGAACTCAGGACACCAGTCGTGCGCCTGTTCACGATACGCCATAATGGATTAGACGGAATAAGCCGCCACCGTCTGGCAGTGGTATGAATCGTACCGCGACCCGGTGTAGCACCTCCAGCGGTTCGGAATCCCTAGCCAGCCGCCAGTACCCGCGTAATCTGACGACCGTTTCTGATGGCTGACTACGCCGCCAGCCATTATCAGCAATTCACGCAACGCACCGCACAATGTATGCGCTTCACTCAGGCGCGCCAAGACCACGGCTCGGCCGCCCGTCGAAAAACCTTGCGCATTGTGCGATACCGCTAAGGAACTCTGCTGCTGAGGGAACCGGGCAGGTAGCTGTCACTGGCGGAATAAGATGGAATGATACCGGAAAATCAATATTACCTGAATTCGTATGATAACCAGCTACATCCTACCTGCGGAAGCCTCGTCTACTGCTTTCTACAGAGATTGTAACGACAAGGTAACGATTGTGTAAAGCCCCTTGTCCCGCTTTTTGCCCTGATAAGCCTCCCATGCCGTTTTTTCTCGGTGCATGACAGCCTCCGGACAATCCGGTCAACAGCACGAACCTGTGGACAGTTGGGAACCGGTGCGCTGTTGCCGACCTTGCCAGGCCATTTCCAGCCTGCCCGTGTCGCCAGCTGAACAGTTCGGCGAATACGGCGAAGGCCTCAAGCCCTTCCGGGCCGGGCTCGAGCCGTAACCCGTTGGCGGCACTGGTGTGGGGGACGAAGAACTCATCGCCGGCGTTGACCGGCCGGCCGTTGACGCTGCCCTGCCCCGCCCAGATGTATAACGCGAGGCAATCCGACTCGCGCCAGACCGCCGGCTCGCTACACAAGAGGCGCTGCGGCTGAACTTACGCGTAATGCCGGGCGGCATGATCCACCACTGCTCCAGGCCCGATGGTCCCCCGGTGATCCTCTGCGGCTGGAGGCTGTACCGTAGCAGAAGATCGGGCGGCCCGGCAGAGTTCCAGATCAATCTGGTCGAAAAGTTTCCAGGCAGATGGCGGGATCTTGTCGCCCGAAGACACTTCGTGTCGCGTTAGAGAGAAGCCTGCTCCGACATCACTACTCTGTTGTACTTCGAGGGTCAGCATTGTTCCGGGGCTATGGACGAGCCCGGCAGGGACGAAGAAACCCATACCCGGCTGTTGCAGGAAATGCGGCGAAACGTCGAGCAGCGCCTCCCGGCCGGTGGCCATCGCCGCCAGCAGATCCGGCATGGTGACATCCGGCGAAAGGCCGACGTGAGTGTAGGGGCAAGCTCCCCTGGGGCCTGGCAGGAAATAGTAGGCTTCGTCCTTGCCGAACCGCTCGTTCGGGCAGTCCCCGGGATGGGCCCGTACGTAGTCGTCGGTCTGATGGAAATGGAAACCAATCGGATCGTATGCGTCGAGTATTTTTGTCAGGACCCGGAACTCGGCGTCATGGCTGGCTGCACGGGCCGGGCCCAGAAGAACGTCCGGTAACCACTTCAGGGCATCTCTGAGCTTCAGCGCCGGACGGAAGCCGGCCAGGAGGCTCAGGCCTTGATCAGACCCAGCGGGGCTCCAGCCGACCGGGGTGCTCGAGGCGATCCATCGCTCCACCAGGTACCGGCCGTCGCGAGAGCGGACCATGCCGGGGCCTTTGCCAGCCAGCCGGCCGCCTCCCCGGTAGCCGCGCGACCAAGCAGGGCCTCAGCGGCAAGAGGCCGGCGTTCCGGTCAACAAAACTCTTGAGTCGAGCAGCGAGATCGCTCATGACAGAGCGTTATAGCCTTCGCCAACGGCGAACGCCAGATAACGGCAGGGTCAGTGGCTCGTGATTCGTGGTCAGCAAACAGGAGCGTCCGCGGCCAGTCTGCAAAAGGCAGGAGGACCAGGCCGGAATTGTTTGCTCTGCGCGATTGCCGTGGCCGGGCGTTTTGTGGGTGGCCGGATGCGGGGTGTCGGCACAACTATTCCCGGCCGGGTCGGGGATTAGCATTCCCGGTGGTCCTGCGGGTGAAAGCACTCTGCGGGCAAACTGGTTGGCGGCTCGGAGCGGTGATCGAAGGCGTCCGTGGGAGAGGGCTGGAAGAGGACTCGACGTCAACGTTCGCGGGCCAAGAACGAGCGATGTCCCCTCACCGCCACCCCAATGCCGCTCCCCGCCCTTCTCCATTTCCCTCCCGATGCAGCGCTGCATGGCCGAATCTCGCGGCGGGTACTAGAATGCGGCCATGATCGAGCCGTACCGTACAGTCCTGGACATCCCTGCCCGCATTCTTGCACTGGCTATCCTGTGCGTTTTGACGGCGTCAGTCGCAGTCAGGGCTGACGGGCTCGGGCACGTCATGTTCTGCTTCGTAGATCACTGGGAGCCCATTGACGGGAATGAGGACGCCGCCTCTCATTGGGTGGGCGACTACATGACAATGGCCGCCAGACACAAAGATGCCGATGGGCGTCACCCGGTTCACACCTACTTCGTCTACTGGGACAACGATGCCGCCGAAGGCAAGCGAAACATGCGGCCCTATCTGCACATGCTCAATGAAGTGGCCTACAAGCGGTTCGGCGAGGTGGAACTCCACATACACCACGGAATGGAAAATGAGGGGACGCGATCGCAGGTTGAGGCGACAGAGGATTTCATTTCGCTCGTCGGCAAGGCCAAAGACGTGTTCTCGGAGTATGCGCTGGTCACCGCTGGGCCGCAGCCTGAGCAAAGATTCTGCTTCATTCACGGCATGTGGGCCCTGGACAACTCACGCCTGAACAACTGGAGCAAGCCAGGCACCCCGTACAGGCAATACTGCGGAGTGAACCAGGAGATCCGACTCCTGAAGGATCTCGGCTGTTATGCGGACATGACTTTTCCGGCTTGGGGGTCCATGCAGCCGCCTCTTAGCGACAGTATCTTCTACGTCCGGGATGATCCACAGCCCAAATCCTACCGCTTCGGCGATAACATCCGGCGAGTCGAGGTCGGCAAGGGCAAGTTCGGCGACCTGATGCTTGTCGAGGGGCCGTCCGTAGACACTAACATCGGCGTTGCGCAGGGCGAGTACAATGCTCCAGCGACGCTTGAGCGGATGCGATCCTGGATATCGCACGACGTTCATGTCGTGGGCAACGATGACTGGATCTTTGTGAAGGTCTATACCCATGGCTGCAACGGGTATAAGCAGGGGAAGCAGGCCTGGTGGAACTCGTTCTTCGGGCAACAGATGGACGCGTTCTACAGCGATATCGAGGCCACATTCAACGACGGACGGAACTGGTCGTTGCATTACGTCAGCGCCCGCGAGATGTACAATATCATCAAGGCCGCGGAGGCAGGCAAGACCGGCGACCCTAACCAGTATCGCGACTTCGAGATTCCACGCTACGCCAACAGTGTGATCTATTCGGACAACGAATACGAACTGGTTTCTTACGACCGGTCAGAAACGATCGTGAAGATCCTCGGCTCACCGTCGCAAGTGAAGATGAGCTTTGCTGAGTTCTCCCCCCACAGCAGTGTGTACCGCCGTCTCTCAGAGGACCAGGCATGGGAGAGTTGTGGTGCCGTTGCGGCCAGTGGTGAGGCCGGCGAACTCAGGATTATCGATGAACGGCCGTCACGGTTCTATCGGATCGTTCAGGAACGGGCAGAGCCGCGTCCCTCAGACTGGAGCAGTCCGTGGGCCGTGATCAGCATCGTTAGTGTCCTTGCTATCAGCGGTATACCAGCTACCTGCTGATCCGTCGCAGGCGATCTGCCGACAGGTGACAGCCTCGCCGTTGATATCATGGTCACGGGTTCGTCGTCTTGCGACTCTCCTGAGACATCTGCAGGCGCAACAGGCGAATTGGGTAGAACCAGGGGCCCATTCGATGGGCTGCTTCGTCGCCGGGAGACAGGTCGGCGCAGACGCATGTATTTGACGGCGCAGCGTCGCGGGGTCTTCTCCGAAACGCGGGCAGGCATCTCCCAGCACCCGTGCAAGATGCGTATGCAGTGACTGGTTCCGGGGACAGTAGTCCTGCGGGAATGACGGGCACCAGAACAAGCAGCGTTGCAGTGCAGGCCGCAATTCTGGATTCCCTGGCCAAAGGCTTGCCAGCAGCGGCTTATCCATCAGCACCTGGTCGACCGATTTGCCTTCCAGCAGGATGTGCTTGTGGACATCTACGAAGTCCGCCAGGTCCGGCTTACGACGAAACTCGCAGACCGTGTGCGGCGACACGCCAGTCTTGGGGTCCATCAGGTTTACGATCTGCGTTTCCCACCCGCACTGATATGCCAGTTCGCACGCCACCCAGGCCTGCCGATCGCACAAACCGGCGCGACGATCCCAAATGTGCATCGGCCACAGCACGGCAGAATCAGCGGGCTCCTTGGGGGCAATCCGTCGTTCTACCGCCACGAAGATCGCCTTGGCATCCAGCGGGTCTCCTTTGGTGATGTTCCGGGCAATCTGTTGGAACAGGTACGCATGGCGCCAGGACTGGTAGTCCAGGCTGTTGAAGGATGTGTATAGGAAGGCTCGGTCCACTCCTTCGGAGTCGAAGAGCTTCTCATATGGCTTCATATGCCTGTACGAGCCATCGTTCTGGCAGATCCGCGAAGCCAGCGAGATGGCGGCAGCCATGTCGTCGTTCGTGACCGCCTCCAACCACTGCTGTCCTAGAAGAGCAGCCCTGCTGTCGCCCGGGAAGGCTCCGTCGATATGCCATGGAACCCAGTCTTGACCGCCTGGCAGGCAATACCAGCTAACGGCCCCTACGACCGCAGCACCGACAACGATGTAAACAAGCAGTCGTCCTAAGTTGCCCTTGGGCGTGCGTCTGGCTTGCTTTGTTCAGATGGCGTCACTTGTTACCTTGCATCCATTCGGTGTCGACGACCATGCAGATGGCTTCGTCGATGTACTGGCCGCCCCAGACGAACTGCCGTCGGGGGACATTGCCGGCAACACTGACTTCGCCGTCGTAGGTATACGTTGCGGCCAGGTTGCTGTCATCGCTGCAGCCGGCAGCCACGCAACGGACCTCCACAAGACGATTCCTTGGATCGTGCTTATAGTAATATAACCCGTCGTTGGTCAGATTGCCAGCGGCATCATAGGCGGATGCGACGACCACACTGGTGCTGTCAAAAGTGTCGCTGACGATTGTCTGGGTGAGGGCGCCGCTGTTGTCTCTAGTGCTATAGAAGGGGGATGGGTACGTAACTGATTTCGCCTTCGAAAGGCAATGCTATCGAGTGGCTTGCGCAGCAGATTCTATGACGTGACGAGGATATCCTCGGTTGATCGCGGCTTTCCGGCTGGCTTGGCTGGACTAGTGCAGAAGCCAGTCGGCGGCGGTGTCGTAGAGGATGTGATGGATCTGGAGGATTTGCTCATAACTGAACAAGCCGTTCTGGCCCAGAAGGCCGTGCGGGCCCTCGAAGGTCAGCGGCAGGGCGGCGCCTGTGTGGTAAAGCATGCCGTTGATGGTAAGACCCCGCAGGGGCTGGCCGGCGGCACGTCGGCCTGGGGCTGGGGTATGACCTTGTGGCTGAATCCTGCCTGTTCCAGATTCCTGTATAGATCGGCTGCGAACCTCGCCAGGTCTTCCTTTTCGGTCATCGGCACGTAGGACAACGGCAGTACGGCGGGGACGTTTTCGTGGCTGTGGCAGTTGAGCACCATGTCGGGCGCTTCCTCGCGGGTCAGCCGCATCAGGACGCGCGTCGTTTCGCTCATGGGGTCGGACCACTCGTCGTTCATGAGGTTCACACCGGCGTCGTCGTAGTAGCCGCCCAGGCCGCCTACGTCGCCAGTCATCGGATGCACCAGTTTGCAGGCCGGCCAGCCGTAGAGGGTCCCGTCCTTGCGGGTGCCCTGCCCCACCCGATGCATCTCGTCGATCGGCAGACCCAGCCAGCCGTCATAGGGCACGCGGGCCCGGCCGTCGGGATTGGCGACCGGAATGATGATCAACCGCAATCGCCGCAGTTTGGCCGCCAGAGCCGGCTGGGGAGTGTCCGTCAGGTCCAGGCCGGTCTCGAGGATTCGTATGGCTGACAGAGCGCCGACCATGCCTTCGACCTCGGCGCCGTGCACGCCGGCCAGGATGAACATCACCGGCGTGTGGCGCTGTCCACGGCGGTACCAGGCATCGGGATCGTCGCCGTCCATCGCGGAGTTGAAGTTGGCGCGTCCTCGCAGGGACGGCTCGGGCTGGCCGTAGGAGACGTATCGTATCCGTCGGCCGCCGGGGGAGGTCGCCAGGGTGTGCAGTCGCAGCGGATCGACCCGGTTGTTCAGGAAGGAGTCGATCTGCTCGAGCCGGCTGGTCCACCATGCGGGTACCGGCACATCACTGGTCAGGAGATTGTCGAACGGCTGGCTGGGAACGATCACCATAAGAGATCCTCGCTACGTCTGAATGTAAGCAGAGTTCGAGTAATACAGCGACATAGAGACCCATGCGTCAATTACCAATCAAGGCGATGCCTTGGCCAGCGGGCTGCTTGCTCTAGAGAATATCGACGGCGTGGGGATCTTTCCAGGCTCGTGAGACGTGGATGGGTGCAGTCGGGTGCCGGGGTCGGCATCAAACGATAAGCAAGCAGGCGGGGCCCTGCCATGGGGCCCCGCCTGCGTGAGTGACGAATCGGCCGGCTGCACTATTGGCGGCCGGTATGGGCGGGGTTGGCCTGGAACATCGGCCAGACGGTCGCGCCCAGTTGGCTGCTGACGGATACGGCGAAGAAGTCGCCGCCGCGGCTGCCGACGTAGAGTACGTTGCTGGAAGATATCACGGGCGAGGCATCGATGGGACTGTTGGTGGTGATGGCGGCTGGCTGCTCGGTGCCGCTGGAATTCAGAACGTACAAAGTGCCACCGTCGCTGCCGAAGTAGATCAGGCCGTCAGAGCCCACGGCGGCGCTGCTCCAGATCTCTGAATCGGCAGTAAAGGCCCATTGCTGGGTGCCGTCGGCGGAGTTGATGGCGTAGAAATTGTGGTCGAGGCTGCCCACGTAGATGGTACCATCAGCCGCAATGGCCGGATGCGCGGTGACCCCTGCCCCGGCGGAGAAGGCCCACTTCTGGGTACCGTCGGCGGGATTGATGGCATAGACGTTGCCGTCGTCGTTGCCGACGTAGATCGTGCCATCAGCGCCGATGGCTGGGGCGCCTTCAAAGATGTCGCCCGCGGTGAAGTGCCATTTTTCCGTACCGTCGGAATTGACGGCGTAGAGATTGTTGTCCCAGTTGCCGGCGTAGACGGTGCCGTCAGAAGCAACGACGGCCTCACCGTAGAATTGGCCGGTGGTGTTGCTGAAGGCCCACTTCTGGGTGCCATCGGCGGCGTTGACGGCGTAGAGGGTGCCATCCATGCTGCCGATGTAGAGCGTGCCATCGGCGGCGACGGCTGGTGAGGCGTTGTACTCATCGGTGGCTGCCTCAAACGTCCAGAGCAGGTTCCCGTCAGGATCGAGGGCGTAGAGGATGCCATCCTTGCAGCCGACGTAGATCGTGCCATCCGCGGCAAGCGTTGGGGAGGCCCAGACGGCGGCCGGCAGTTGATACTCCCACTGTTCTGTACCGTCGGGGTTGAGTGCGTACACGGTACCGCCATTGTAAGAGACGAAATAGATCGTGCCGTCGGCGGCAAGGGCGGCCGAGGCATGGATGCCGGTGTTGGCCACGAAGATGTCATCGATATTCTGGGCGCCCACAATGATGGTAGCGGTGGCGGTGGCGGTGGCCCCCTGGTCATCGGTGGCGGTGAAGGTGACGATCTGAGTTCCGGCAAAGGCAGTGGTCAGGTCGCCGGACCAGGACCACTGGTTGTTGGAGCCTTGGGTGAGGGCCTGGTCACTGGCGCCGCCGAGGACGGAGAGGTCCACGGTGACCGTATCGACGGTGCCATCCGAATCGGTAGCCTGTTACGGAAGCAGTGGCGGCACTGGCCTGGCCAACGAGGAGCGTGCCCGTAATCGACGCATTACTGACGACAGGCGCCACGTTTTCGGGCTTGTTGATGGTGAAGGTGGCAGAAGCGATATCGCTGGGGTCGAAGCCGCTGGCGTAGGCGATGGCCTTAAGGGTCGTGGTGGTCGTCAGCGTGATCGCGCTCGTGTAGGCCGTCCCATTGGTGTCGCTGGGATTGGTGCCGTCAGAGGTATAGAAGATGCTGGCGCCATCCGTCGCACAGGTGATGGTGACAGAGACAGACGAGGTGAATGTACCCCCGTTGGGGATGAAGACAGGGGTGGCGGCCTGCTCGGTGACGGGTGTCGGCCCTGGGCAGCCACCCATCGAAAGTGCCACGACCGCGACCGTTAGCAGAAACAGATGCATGGGATTGCGTGCGTACATTCTGACCTCCCGCCCTTCTATAGGCAGCCTATAACGCAGGAAATGAAAAATCACTCGGCCCCCGAGCAACGCGCCGCGAGGGGTATAGAGCACCGTCAAAGCGTTGTTCCGTGACAGAACCGTCCCGCTTTCCGTAGTAGAGGTATCTCCCCTGGTGAACCAAACCTTACTGCGCCCTGTATGACGCGTCTGAAGAAGCCTATTTCCCTTGGAGCCCATAATCAAGCGACAAGATCATTTCGGTTTTTGTGGGGCGAGGCGAGCAATCACTGGGTTGGGGCGCGGCTGGTGGGATACAAGGCCGGCTATTCGTCTATCATCACTTGACGGTGGCGAGGCGGGCGCGGGCCAGTACGCGGAGGGCCCAGAGGACGTCGGCAGTAGCGTGGACAGTCGTAGGATACGTGTCATTGGCGGGGATCAGGCGGACCTGGTTCTTCGCCGGCGGTAAACTTTGCAGGTTACGCCAATCTGGTCCTTCATCTGCACGACGGCGGGATGGCCGGTGCGGGCGGATTGCTTCGGCGAGAGGATCAGCAGGTCGTCGGGCTGGAAGGTCGGGGCCATCGAGTCGCCGGCAACGCGGAGGGCGAAGGCATCGGGCCAGGCGAGCCAGGCCCTCGCGATTGCAGCACTTCGGCAACCGAAAGGTCGGCGAGTTCGACGGGGGTGCCCAGCTGGATGAGGGCGAACTTGTGGGGCCGGCTGGTGGCGGCATCGAGGGTCCGGCTGATGCCTTCCAGACGCTCGCCTTTGCTTAAATGGGCGACGGCGGCACTTAGCTGGTCGCCAAGGTCAGCCGCGTCCCCGGGATTGTTCCAGAACTGTGGGACGGAGGCGGCGGTACGGCCGAGAACCGGGATCAGCGGCACTGCTCGAGATCGATCGTCCCGACGCACGGGGAGGGGAACCGGCGAGCCGGTTCGCCGGTATCGCTCGACGGCTTCGATCTTTTCGAGGAGTTCCACGAAGGCTGCCATGGCGGGGCCTGCGGCGGCGCGGTCGCTGAGCAGCCGGCCGACGCGGGTCAAGACCTGATCGGCGGGACTGGGCAGGCCGGCTTCCGGGGTATCCATGGCGCCCTGGCCTGTCAGCAGCCATGTGAGGTTGGTATCGGCGACCTGGGCGATACGGACGAGGACGTCGGGCGGGGCGACGCGGGAATTCTCATAATAGTGGTAAGTGGAGGGACTGACGCCGATGGCCTTGCAGAAGCGGGCCTGGCCGCGCGGGCCGAAACGGGCCTCGCGAACCTGACGCACCCGGCGGGTGATACCGTGGGGGTCATCGTCGGGCTGATTCTTCTTCGCATTCGCGAATTTTCTGCTTGACATCAACGCAAGTCCGATTCAGAATACTGCAAATCCTTGGTATTCAGCGTGTTTGGATTCTAATGGACGGACAACCGGACGGCAAACCATGGTACCACCGAAGGTCCGAAGCATGCGGCGACGGCAAAGTGAGGCCCTGAAGAAGGCACAGCAGTGCCTGCGAGATCTCAAGGAGGTCAGCCGGTGGCAGGTACGGCTGATCGAGCAGATCGACGGGGCGGTCGAGAAACTGGAGATGCTGCAGGAGGAGCTGTGGCCGCGAGGGGGGACGGGTGAGGGGGTGAAGAGGTGAAGGGGTGAAGGGGTGAAGGGGTGAAGGGGTGAAGGGGTGAAGGGGCGAGGGGGTGAAGGCGCCTTGCGCTGCGGCACGGCTCGCGACGACTTGCGAACGACAGCGGGTTCGCGCTGGAGGCCCTAACGGAAGCCGGGCCCCCAACGCCCACCAATGCGGGAACTCCGAAAAGGGCCGGCCGGAGCCCGGACATGGGAATCGCCACCTGTTTGCTAACCCTTTCGCCGTCGGCCACGCGGAATGATCGCCTCCGCACAAGGTGGTGCATGGTGCGATAGATCTCTGATGCCACCACGAAGGACACGAAGAGAAAGGCAACAACATATTGCTGGTCTTCGTGGTCTTTGCGTTCGTGGTTCAACCATCCGGTCGAACCGCAGGTAGAGGCCCGATTCCCACTCTTAGGGATCCGCTCGTCGGTGCTTCCGTGATCGTCTTGCCTGCACCGGCCGCGCCAGACTGGACCGTAAGGCTAACATTCAGCCCCCGCGGGCCACACCTTATTTGCGGCCCGGACTGATGCCTTGGAACGCCTACCTGCCATGGGGCATATATCGATATAAGTATGGCACAGACGCGATTTCGCCTGGTGGCGCCAACGGCCGGACTGCCAGCGGCGATGAAGCTCAAACTGATGCGGCCAGCGGGTACGATGGGGGCTCGGCCGGCGAGGACGCGGCGCACGGTGCCGCGGCTCGACTGGCGTGGCTATTCTCTCGCTTGTGTATCAGATGAACCTGGACGCTCAGAGTATCCATGGACTTGCCCGCCTGTTGCTGGCGGAGGCGGCTGCACGTGGGGCGTCGACGCGAGACGTTACCGACCGGCTGCGCACTTGGCGGCGGTTCAATTCGCGTCAGGACGCGTATTACGCGATGCTGCTGGGAGCCATGGAAGCGCCTCCAGTAGGGCCTGCACCGATCTCGGCGGATATGCAGGAAGCCGTTGAAGGGTTGTTGGCGGCGAGTGGTAAGAGGGGGACGCTTGCCGGGCCGGTGGTGGTCGTCTGCGAGTCTCGGCTGTTTCGGCCAGAGATTGGCACGGCGGCGGAGCAGGTGGTTCTGCGGCTGGTGGCGGCACTGGAGGCTCTGGGGGCGAGCGTGTGGGTGGTGCGACTTCCGCGGCGAAGTGCGGGATATGCTCACGGCTGATCGTGGATCTGCCGGGTGAAGCGGGGGCGATCGTGGCGGTGGATGTATCCCATCCGGAGTGCCTGGATGTGCTGAGGCGGGCGGGGCGGGTGGTGCAGGTCGGGCTGAGGGATATGCTTTCGCGGCGGACGGCCTGCGTGGTGCATGATACCGAACTGGAGGCTGGGGAGATCGTCCGGCTGGCGGCGCGCGCGGGGCGGAGCAGATCGCGTTTGTCGGGTCGATCCGGCGCGTGGCAGGCCGACGGCGGATCTGCTATGAGGACGCCCGGCTGGTCAGCCTGCTGGCGATTGAGGGGCAGAATCATCACATCTCCGTGCCGGCTCATCTGCGCGTCTGGGTGGATGCGGGGGAGTCGCTGGCAAAGGCGGGGGTGCTCCCGCGGCTGGGGAGTTATGACCTGTCGCGGACGATGCTGGTGGTGGATGAATCATCGCACGCGAGGCAGATTGCCGAGCAGTTGAAGGACAGGGTATCGGCGGGAATCGTCTGTCGGGACTGGCGAGGTACTGCGGACCAACGGTGGGTGGCCGTCGGGCCGGACCTGGATCTGCTGGCCATTGCGGCTCTGCAGCGAGTGGTAACGCCGGGGGCGGTGCCAGGAGAAGTCGCAATGACGGTGCCGCCGAAGTGGCATCGTTGTTAGTCGCCAGGGGGGCAGGCATCAAGCGTCAGGGGTTGGTATCTGGCGGCCCTATAGCAGGCTGACCGGATCTACATCGAGAATCATCCGTTGGACCTTCATGCTCAGGAGCTTTTTCGCACGAAGACGGGCTAGGAGCATCTGCATCGTGCGGGCGGACTTAGCGCAGGATCAGGACGTCCTGGCGGTAGCGGTCGCGGACCTTTTCTATCGGGGCGGGCTGCGGGCCGATCAGGTCGGCGGCCTCCGGCAGGTCGGCTAGCAGGGCGTTGGCCTGGCTGACGAAGGCCTGGGCCTCGCTGCGGACGCGGGCGAG
The DNA here is from genome assembly GCA_963787325.1 of uncultured Planctomycetota bacterium. Classification (GTDB taxonomy): domain Bacteria; phylum Planctomycetota; class Phycisphaerae; order UBA1845; family JANYLN01; genus CAWBCK01. The sequence continues at coordinate 5,954 of CAWBCK010000004.1, read as the reverse complement.
TCGCTTGTCCTCCAGCAGTACGCGGGTCAGGCGATAGTACGGCGGGAAACGCATCTTCTGGCGGCTGGCCAATTCGGCGTGGGCGAAGCGTTCGAAATCGTGCTTGAGCGCCGAACTGATCGCCACCAGGTCCGAGGCGAAGGTCTGGACTACGGCGGTGCCGGGGACATCCGCCGCGGCCGGCCCGGCCCGCCACCTGGGTGACCAGTTGGAACGTCCGCTCGGCGGCGCGGAAGTCGGGCAGCGAGAGCGGTGTCGGCGCAGACCACGCCGACGAACGAGACGAACGGGGAAGTCGAGCCCCTTGGCGACCATCTGGGTGCCGATCAGCATGTCAAGCTCTGTCGGCCTCGAAATCCGTCAGCAGTTTGGCGAATTCGTTGGCATCGGTCATCACGTCGCTGTCGACCCGGGCGACGCGGGCCTCGGGGAACTTCGCGTGCAGTTCCGCCTCGACCCGCTGGGTGCCCATGCCGAAGCGGACGAGCGTGTGGCCGCAATTCGGCCGGGGCAGCGGTCGGGCACGGGGAAGTGGGTGTTGCAGTAGTGGCAGATGGCCTGGCGGGCGGCCTGGTGGAAGACCATGTTCACCTTGCAGCGGGGGCAGACGACCCGCCGGCTGCAGCTGGGGCAGAAGATGTAGCTGGCGAAGCCGCGGCGATTGAGAAGCAGGACGGCCTGCTCGCGGCGGCCGAGGGCTTCGCCGAGGCGCTGCTCCATCAGCCGGCTGAGCATGTGGATGCCCTTGCCGCTCGCGGTGCTCTTCGCGCATGTCGACGCACGTGGACGGCGGGCAGGGGCAGGCCGCGAACGCGGTGCGGCAGGCGGATCAGGTCGTAGTGGGGCATCTGGTGGGCGTTGAGCCAGGTTTCCAGCGAGGGCGTGGCCGAGCCGAGCATCACCGGGATGCCCAGCAGTCTGGGCCCGTTTGATCGCCACGTCGCGGCTGTGGAAACGCGGGGCGCTGCATGTTCTTGTAGTGAGCCCTCCTGCTCCTCGTCGATGGCGATCAGGCCGAGGTTGGGGCAGGGGGCGAAGACGGCCGAGCGGGTGCCGACGACGACCTGGGCCTTGCCGCTGGCGATCAGCCTGCCACGCGCGGCCCGCTGGCGAGTCGGTCAGGCCGCTGTGGAGGGCGAGCAGGTTGGGCAACCGGCCCGCCAGGCGCGCGACCGTCTGTGTGGTCAGGCCGATCTCGGGGACCAGGAGCATGGCCTGTTTGCCCGGCGGCCAGGCAGTCGCGGATCGCGCGGATGTAGACCTCGGTCTTGCCGCAGCCGGTGACGCCATAAAGCACCAGCACGCGGAAGATGGCGGCGTCGATGGCGGCGTTTGCCCGCCGGCAGGCCCGGCCTGGTCCTCGCTGAGATCGTAATTGGGGTCGGTGACTTCTGGCAGGGGAGAACAGGCCGGCCTCCTTGGACTGTTCGTCCGGGGCATCAGTGACACAGGGCAGTCCCTTTTGCTCGAGGGTCCGCAGGGGGGCGCTGGTACAGCCGGCTTGGGTGATCAGGCCGGTCGCGGGATCGCATCGGCGGCGAGCGGGGCGAGGACGTCCGCGAGGCGTTTCTGGGCGGCGGGCAGGTCGGAAGGCCACTGGGTCGGCCGGGCCTGTCCAGACGGCGGCGCGGACGGTCGGGGGGGTGGTCGCCGACTTGGCCCCGGCGGGCACCATCGCCTCGACGGTCATGCCCAGCGGGGCGGCGTAGTAGCTGGCGATCCAGTCGCAGAGTTCGAGCATGTGGGCACTCAGCAGCGGCTCGGGGTCTACCTGCTCGCAGACCGGCTTGAGGGTCGACTTCCAGACTTCGCGAGTAATTTTCGTGCAATAGCCGACTACTATACGGTCCTTCCTGCCTAGAGGCACTTTGACGCGGCAGCCGGGCTGCAGGGAGTCGGCCATTTGTGGCGGGACCGCATAGGAATAGATGCGATCGACCTTCTGCAGGACGGCGACGGAGGCGACCGGCGAGAGCCGAAGTGTCGGGCATAGACGCCGGGGGTTCGGTGAACAACTGGGGGTCGGGTTGGTTGCCGGTGGCCATAGGCATTAGATTATACAGGACGCGGGGAACGGCAACGACTCTTGGGGACTGGGGCTAGGGACTAGGGACTGGGGATCCGGGATGGCCATGGCGGATGCCGGCGGGGCATTCGGGACACTAGATCTCGAAGACCGGACTGGGGTCTTATGCAAGACAGCGGCAAGAAGATCAGACGCGTGACCTACTATGCGGGCCATGTCCAGGGGGTGGGGTTCCGGTACTCAGCCTGCCGGGTGGCGGAACGGTTCGACGTGACAGGTTACGTCAAGAACCTGCATGACGGCAGGGTGGAAGTGCTTGCCGAGGGTGACGAGAAAGAGGTGGATGCCTTCTTCGAAGGCGTCTGGCGACGGATGGGCCAATACGTCCGGGAGACGACGGGGTATGACGCCACGGCTACAGGGCAATACAGCAGTTTTGAGGTCGCCTACTTCTGACTTGCCTTTGCCGGCTGATCGGGCGATACTGCGTGGCTGTATTGCGATGCATTACGGGGGATTTACGAGGATGACTTACCGTGACACCCAATGCGCACTCGCCCTGGTGGGGACTGTGGGGATCTGCCTGGCACTGCTGGTCGGCGCGGCAGGTTGTGAAGCCTGGGGCCACAAGAAGGGGCCGGAGGCGCAGCGGGACGATTACGCCGCGCCCGGCGAGGCGGAGAAGCGGCTGGCGCCGGTGCTCGGCGACACGGTCGGCGGCGTCGCATACCTGCAGGGAACACGGTGGCAGGCGGTGCGCGGATACGGCCTGGTCGTAGGACTCGGAACGAACGGCTCGAAAACATGCCCGGAACCGCTGCGAGCCCAGATGCTGCAGGAGGTGTGCAAGCGGCTGCAGAATGACGGCATCTATCCGCTCGACCAGGTCGATGTCAAAGCCAAAGGCCTGATGGACAACGAGGACACGGCGGTCGTGGAGGTCACCGGGCTGATCCCGCCCGGGGCATGCAAGGGAACGGCGTTCGACGTACACGTGCAGGCGGTGGCGGGCAGTGACACCAAGAACCTTGAAGGTGGTAGATTGTATACCTGCGGCCTGCACCTGTACACGATGAACAGCCAGGGCGACATCATCCACGGCAAAACGGTGGCGGAAGCCTCGGGAACGATCTTCCAGAACACGATCCCGCCGAACGGCCCGGCTGCCACGCAACCCGACCCGCACCGCGGGCTGGTACTGGGCGGTGGTCGGAACCTGGTGGTCCGGACGATGCAGGTAACGCTGGCGACGGCATCGCAGCGGCTGTCGCGGCAGATCACCAACCGCATCAACGAGCACTTCGGGGCCGGCGAGGAGGTCGCCAAGGCGATGAGCGCGACGCGGGTGGAGGTGACGGCACCGGCGGCGTGGCAGAACAAAGAGCAACATTTCTATGAACTTGTAATGCATCTGCCCCTGCAACGCGATGACAACTACCTGGCGGGACGGGCAAAGGACCTGCTTGCCAAACTCAAGCAGCCGGACGCCCCGGCGGAGGACATCGCCCTGGTGCTGGAGGCGATGGGGCAGCCGGCGGTTGACCGTGGTGCAGGGCTATTACACGGACGAGAATCGGACGGTGCGGTATTACGCGGCGCGGGTGGGGTTGCGGCTGCGGGACGATATGGCGGTCGAAGTTCTGGCACAGGAGGAGGCGATGGAGCGGGGCAGCCCGCTGCGGGAGGCGGCGGTCGCAGAGCATGTCCAACGCCGAAGACGTGGCGATGGCGAGGATCCCGCTGCGAGACCTGATCAACGACAGCAACGTGAAGATCCGCATCCTGGCGTACAAGGGACTGGCGCGGCACATCGGATCAGAGAAGCTGCGACGGTACGAGGTGGGGGAGCACAACTTCACGCTGGACGTCGTGCCGAGCAAGGGCGAACCATTGATCTACGCGACCCGCGATGGAAGGGCGGATCGCTTTGATCGGCAACGTCGAATGCCGCCCGCCATTCTTCTACCTGGCACCGAGCCGGATGGTATCGGCCAGCCAGGACGTCGGCCAGCACAAGATAACGCTGGTCCGGCGGACGCCGTTCGGGCAGGTGTCCGACCCGATGAAAGTGCCTCTGGACCTGGGGGAGATGATCCGGTTCATGGGGCAGCCGGCCCGGATCGATGACGAGACAGGCAAGGTCAAGGGGCTGGAACTGACGTACGGACAGGTGCTTCAGGCGATCCAGACGCTGTGCACCGCGAAGCCGTGCGGGCCACGATGGAAATCCAGCAGGCACGACTCAGTGATTCGCTGGGGGTGATCGAACCGATGACCCGGCCGGAGTCAGAGATCCCTCGCTGAACGACAGGGCTGAGTCCTGAGGGCTGAGTCCTGAGTCCTGAGTGCTCAGTGCTGGATGCTCGTCCCTAGTCCCTAATCCCTAGTCCCTAGTCCCTAGTCTCTGGACACATGGCCCGACGAATCACGTCAGGTTCGCTTTGCATGCCGCGAGACACCGACAGCAGAACTCCGAATCCCGCCAAGGGCTCGCATTATCCTTAAAATTACTGGAGTAAGGGACGCGCTGATGGTAGGATAGATGCCGTCCGGCTCCAGTAGCCGTACGATGCCTGTCTTCGGCCGTTTGGAGGGAGTGGAGAATGCGTTGGAATCTTGCGAGCGCACAGTGATCCTGGCGGCGGTCTTTTGTGTAATGATCTGCTCAACAAGCCGGGCGTGGTTGGACCCGCTTGAGCCTGATGTCGTTACGGCCATGGACGCGGCGGACACCGATTTCAACTAGGTACCTATCCGCAGGGAAGCGTCTGGAATACGGTGCATCGTACGTCTGTAGACTTGTCGATCAACGGTTGGTTCGCAACGACCGGTCTGAAGTTCGACCTGTCGGCTTACCGGGGCAGAATCATTAAACAGGCGGAACTGCATCTGGCTAAGACGAACAGCGATCCGAATTTCGCCCTTGTAGCGGCAACGATCAACACCGACTGGAACGAAAGCAGTGCATGCTGGCGTTATAAGACAGGCACCAGCGACTGGACATTTCCTCACAGCGACTTTTCCACGGCCTCGCTTGGGCAACTACGGATCCCTGGTATGGTTTCGCCTATCCAACGAACGGCGATTACGAGCACCTATTCAGTCTACGGACAAGACCTGGATTCCGAGCCAACCTGGACCCTGCCCTCGTGCAAACACTGGTCCTGAAGGCGATGCGTACGGACTGGCTGTGACCGACCCGCGGATCTGCTACCAGACCGATCCTGGCGGCAACACGTATACCCGCGTCTCATCCCGGGAGGCCGGCAGCACACTGCAGCCGCGACTGTATATCAAGTTCGCCGACTGGAACGATACGAGCCCACCGAATGCCGTCAGCAACCTGACGGCCGCAGCGGGGCAGGAAAACGGCGGCGTGGTACTGAGTTTCGACGCCCCTGTTCGATCCGCAGACGACCGCAGCGTTTGGTTATACGGTCCGCTACTCAACGGGCAGCAATTTCGCGACGGCGACGGATCTGGACCGCTGGCGGATCCCCCGGCCTCGGACGCCGGGTGTCGCACAACGGGTGCTGATCGAGAACCTGACGCCGGGCACGACGTACAACTTTTTTGTACAGGCGTATGACGCGGCAGGCAACGGCAGCACGGTGCAGAGCGTCAGTTTTGCGGTGCCGGCAACCGTGCCCACGCCCACGCTCGCTGACGGATCGTTCGTCACGCCGACCCCTTCGGGCAAATCGGTGAGGAACGTCAGCGGCGTGCTACTGCGCTACTGCGGCAGGCAGCGAAATCACCAAGGTCAATCCGTCGACGGGCTACACATACGGGCTGCCCAGCAATGACGATTACAAGAAGGCCAACGCCGTCTGGGACGCCGGCAGCAACGCCATCTCGCTGCTGGCCTGCCGCAACGAGGTTGTCGGCACCGCACAGATCTTCATTGAGAAACTCGTTAGCAATACAT
>CAWBCK010000003.1:0-658333 GCA_963787325.1 uncultured Planctomycetota bacterium | reverse complement strand
GATCCGGTTGCGTCCCAGATACGCAACGACGGGCAGCAGCAGAAACGGGTAAATGAACAGGCACGCCCGCGCGGTTTCGCCGGTCCGAAACGTGCCAGCCGCAAACATCGCCAGCAGTGTCCCGCTACCAAGCCAGAACAGGCATCTTGTTCTTACCCATGTTAAGGTGTCACTGTTGCGGGTGCCACTGGCAGCTCTGTCTGCCAGTGCCAGGCCATGAAACCGCATCAGGCTGAGGTCCCCCGTTCGGAGTTCCGGCTTTGGCGGGCGTTCGGAGTTCCGGCTTCAGCCGGCCCGTCGTTCTTGTGTCATCCTCATCGCATCGCCGCAGTCCCCGAATCAGGAGCACCAGCAGAAACGGCCCAAGAAACGCCAGGATCTCCGCCACGCACTCCAGCCGGGTCAGCACATAGGATACCGGCTGCGCGACCAGAAAGAAGCCCTCAGGATTCTCGATCATCGATGCCAGTCGGAACGAACTTGCGTAGTCAAACCCGCTCAGCCCGATAAAGCCCAACATAGAACGCCCCGACCCCCACGCAGACCGCTGCGAATCGCCACGGCCCGCGTCGTTGCAACATCTCCCACCCAGCCAGCACCGGCAGAATGAACACCCACCCGAACGTCAGGAACGAAGCAGCGATCAGCAGAACGATCGCCAGCCCAAGCCCCACCCAGCCTCGACGAATGAAAAAGCATAACCCGCCGCAAAGCAGCGTAGCCACCATCGCATCGAGGCTCGCAGCATAGTAGATCTGCTACGGCCGGCAGCAAAAGAAGCAAAAACGTGCCATACCCAGCCGCATCGCATGGCACGTCCAGGCCGCGCAGCAATCCATAAAAGAACAGACCAGACAGCACCGTGCAGATCGCCGCGATCGCCAGCGAAATCGCCGCCGACGTACCGAGAGTCTTACCGAACATGTAGAACGCCAGTACCGCTCCCGGCGGATGCGTCTGCGAGTGCGGCCGGAGATCCGGCTGCAGCAGGTTGTACTGCCAATGAACTCCCAGGCACCGCGAGCGCCAGCCACCCGTCGACCTGGCCGGATCTTGCGCTACGTTCGCATCCGTCTAGGCATCCGGCCGATGAGCATCGCATCGTCGTAATACTGCAGATGTCCCATGCGCTGTTCGGCGACAGGCTTCCGCCGGTGTTGAATGGGTCCCACATGCCGCGCTGCCACGAATCAACCGTGCCGTGGATCGGGGTAACAAACCCATTCTGCCATCCCTGCATTAGGTTCGTCCCGATTACCAGCACAATCCGACCAGAACGACCGCCACAGGCCGGAATGCTGTCTTCGCCAGATACCGTCTACCCGCAACGAACACCCCCGACACAGCGATCGCGATCAGCACCTGCCACCATGCTGGCACCCGAAGCGCCAGAATGCTGAAAGGCCAGGCCCGCGGCCGGTCAATACCCATTACGCCGAATCTGCCTGCTGCAACACGTTGCACGACAAGGGTGATGGCATTTCCGACGCCGAGAGCAGCGACCGTGCCAGGCAGACCAGCAACGCGATTGCCGCCCGCTGAACAAAGGCCCGTCGACTATCCGGATCTTCCTCAGCCTTGTTGCGCTGCGTGGAGTTTCTGTTGTGCCATGCCACTATTGCCCGAACCCGCCTCTGCGACGCCGCTTAGCGTAAACACTCACTATCCGCGGGTCAGACCCAGGTGTCAATGTCCTTCTGGCCCCCTCATTGCCGTCCCTTCGCCTCGAATTGTCATCCGGAGCAAAGCGAAGCGATCGCCTGCTCGCCAGACCTCCGGGGAATCATGATGCCGCTATTCGCATCATCCCTCTCGCAAGCGATTTACCCCCAGAAAATGCAGGAGCCCGGAGAGTCGATGACCCTCCGGGCCCCAAAGTACTGGCTCGAAAGCCGTACCGTGCTGTGCTGCTCGTAGGTCTCAACCTACTCCTGGCAGACCAGGAGACGAAGCAGCCTGCGTCTTGCTACCTCGCGGCAGCACTCCCGCTACATTTACAGGATGACACTAGACCACCTCCTTTTAAAGGGACCGCCTCCCGGGGCCTTTTGTTCGGCCCGGGCCTACCCCACCCGCAACACGCCTGTCGCGGGCTGAAACGCCCGGTCCCCAAGCCCGGCTCTTATGCGTCCGAACAACTTGCGTCTGTCTGTCGGACCGCCGTGTGCGGCTCGAGATACCGCTCGGTCCAGCTTCCCAGGTGGCATCGGCCTGTCCCAGTCAGCCATGTGTTGCCACCCGTCCACCGGACAAAATTAAGCCTAGCATTTGCGGTTATTAAGGTCAACGAAAAAACGCTGGCCTTGCACGATTAGCATGCGTGAAATATCCTCATGTAGCAACTGCTGTCGTATCATGCGGATAAAATGGTTCGAGGCGCGGTGAACGGTTCCCCAAGTATCAGTTTGGGGCAGGTTGGACAGTCCGGTCACGGGCAGAGCCGTACCGAGGCTTGGCTGGCTGCACGACAGGAGGAGGGTTGGATATGGGTTCAGGATGAGGCTTTGGGCTTGGCTGGTCTTACGATTGCGCTGCTCGCGACAACAGCCTCGGCAGCACCGTTGAGGATCCTTATCGCTGACGATGTGTTCTCTTCCGATCCTGACACTTCGCTGGCGCTTCCTGGTCGACGTGCTGTCGGAGCATGATATTACTTATGACTCCCCCAATACCGATACCAACAACCAGCCCTTGCTCACTAACAATCTGGATTACATGCTCAACTTCGACGTGCGTGATCTTCTACAAGGCTGGCATCGACGACACTGGCCGCCTGCTCACCCAGGACGAGTACGACGCCCTCAACTCTTATATCGAAAGTGGCGGCAACCTCATCGTCACCGGCCCCAGCATCCTGACCGGCTCGACCAATGACGATACCCCGGATGACTACCTCGCAGCGGACCTTGTCGGCTCTGCTACCGTCGGGGCCGGTATGTTCGCCGACTACTGGATCACTAATAATGATAACAATGGCATTCTGAACGGCCCGTTTGGCGATGTCCGCAACACCAAGATCAACTATGGCGCCTCGGTCGAGCACGACCAGATGATCGCCGATGTGGACCGCGGGGCCTATTCGCTCGGTACGTTTGATGATGGCGCCTATGACAAGGCTACTCTTTACCGCCCTGGCTGTACCCGGCGGTTCCGTCGGCGGCTGGACAGGCAACGAGCTCTGCTATGACTGGGATCCCTCCGTCGAGGACGGTCTGCTCGGCGCTGAAATTCTCAATAACTGGCTCGTCGATGATGATAACGACGGCGTGCTCGATATTATCGATAACTGCCCGACGGTCGCCAATCCCGACCAGGCCGACAGCGACGGCGACGGCGTCGGCGACGCGTGTCAGCCGGCAAAGCCCGTCACCTTTATCTGCGGCCAGGGGGCCGGTCAGGTGATGCTGCCGATCCTGCTGGGCCTGGGGCTGATGAGGATCGGCGTCGGACGCGTTGGTCGAAGGGATTCATAGTAGATACGTCCGGGCATAGCCGGTCGCTGATTCAGTCGCTGCCACGAAGAAGCCCGTCTGACCAGGGTGGCCTCGATGCGTACTGAAAGGGCCTCTCTCAGTGAGTTCGAGTGATTCGGTGTAGACGTGATTGTGGTGTAGTTAAGCCCTGGCGGCGGGGGCGGCGTTCCGGCAGCCGCGGGGATGACCAAGGAGGGTTTCCCATGACAGCCCGCCTTCGGATTCATGCTGGCGTAGGTGTGCCTGCCACTGCTGCTGGCGATGGTGACCGGATGTCAGGCCAGGCGCCTGGTCAACAATTACCTCGGTTTTGATGCCGCTGTCAGCGATCTTTATGAAAAGCACGTGCTATACAACCTCGCCCGTTGCGACGAGGGGGCCACGATGATACAGATGAAATTCACGGGCTTTTCTGCGAATATCAGCAACAGTCTTGGAACAAGCGGCCAAGTGGCGTTCTTCACGAATCCCAAGAACAACAACGGAACTACCAGCGTCTCGCTTAACGCATTCCAGCAGGCCTTCCAGCCGACGGTCAACAATTCGACCGCCCAAGGGCTCAGTATTAATAGTGCCCCCGCGGAAAACCAGAATGGCATTCGGGCCCTGTATGAAGCGCAGGTCAAACGCCCGGAAGAATCCAAGTTCTATTGCCGGACGTGGAACAGGCTGGCAGCGATGTGCTCGTCCTGTTACGTCCGTTTCAACGATCGCGAATACTACTACGTCCCGGACGATATGCGAGAGGAATTCACGCAGTTCGTCTACAGCGTTGCCTTCTACAAGCCGGACCCCAACCAGCCTTCGCCCGCAAGCAAAGTCGTGGCCAATGAGCCTCTGTCGACGCCCAAGCCCGCGGCAGGCGACCCCGCCCCGGCATCCAGGCCCGCGGCCAGTCAGCCGATCTTCAAGCGGTAGCGGGCAGACCGTCTGAGCCCGTTTACCGAGTTATTGCACGGCGGCAGTCGTAAGTTTGCATCTTGTCGCGTACAGGCGGCAGGAGTCCCAGCCCCCCAATAATCGCGGCGAGCAATTCCGGCTTAACCGCGTCTGCGACGTGTGGCCGGTCCCCTGCCAGGCTTCTTGTCCGAAGGCCTCCTGGTCCTGGCCTGGTCATCTGTGGCGCCCCCTGGCGCATCGCGTAGCAGTTGCCCCGCCTGGCGGATCGTCGTATCGGTAACACTGGCGCCCGCGATCATCTCGGCGATTTCGCTGACGCGCTGTTCCTGCGTGCTCAGCCGTCTGACCTCCGTCCGCGTGCTGTTAGCGTCGGAGGTCTTCTGTACCGTCATATGCTCGTCGGCATACGCCGCGATCTGGGGCAGGTGCGTAATGCACAATACCTGGTTATGCTCGGCCAGGGCAGCAAGCTTCCGCCCGATCACCGAGCCCATCCGGCCGCCGACATTCGCGTCGACTTCATCAAAGACCAGTACACTGCACCGGCCGTCGCCACTGAGCACACTCTTTAGCGCCAGCATGACCCGACTGAGTTCGCCGCCACTGGCAACGCTTCGCAAGGGTCGTATCGGCACGCCGGGATTGGCGGAGATCATGAACTCAATGCTCTCCAGCCCCGCAGGACTGGCCTCCGCTTCAGCCAGTTCGATCTTGCACACAGCCTTTTCCATGCCAAGTTCCGCGAGTCTGTGTCATCACGGCTTTGGAGAGTTTCTGGCTGGCCGCCCGGCGCCGCTGCGTCAACTTGCCGGCCACATTCATGTAGGCCTGCCTGGCTGCGTCGATCTGGGCCTTCAGCTGCCCCATGTTGCTTTCGGCGTCCTCCAGCAGCTTCATCTCCTCGCCGATCTTGCGGCGGTGCTCGATGACGTCCTCAACGTTGGGGCCGTACTTGCGACAGAGCCGCTGGATCTGCTCGATCCGGCTTTCGACGAATTCCAGTCGGCCGGAATCCGTTTCGAGGGAGTCGACATAACGCGCCAGATCGATATCGAGTTCGTTCAGGCCGGCCAGGGCCTCATCGCAGGCCTGTTGCAGCGGAGCGGTCTCCGGATCCATCTTCGCCATGTCCGCCAGCGCAGCGGCGGCTTGGCGCAGAGAGGTGCTTTCGGCCGAAATGGCGTCAGCCGCCTGCCCTGCCGCCTGGCGCAATCGCTCCAGGTTGGCGAGTTTCTTGTGTTCACCGCGAAGGCTGGCGAATTCCTCGGCTTCCGGAGCGACCGTGTCGATTTCGTCTATCTGGAATCGATAGAAGTCGAGCGTTTGTATCCTGTTCTTCTGGTTTGTGGCCAGGTCGTCGGCGAGGCGCTGGAGGTGCTGCCAGCATTGCCAGGACTGGGAGGTCGCGTCGGCTAGGTCCTGGGCGTTGGCGTAGGTCGTCAGGACGTGGATCTGGTTGGCCGGCTTGAGCAGGTACTGATGTTCGTGTTGGCCATGGATATCGATCAGAATCTCCGTGAGCTCGCGGAGGATGGCGGCGGTAACCGGCCGGTTGTTGACCGTCGCGGTCGTGCGTGTTCGAGCGATCCGCCGTGAGATCAGGATCTCTGCCAGCGGGTCAGGCTCATCGAGCAGGCGCGCGGCGATGGTCTGGCTGACAGGATCCTGCAGGCAGAACAGGCCGGTTATACGACCTTCGTTCTGGCCGGCCCGCAGCAGATCCTTGGCCGGCCGGAGGCCGAGCAGTGCTTCTATCGCACCGATCAGGAGGCTCTTTCCCGCGCCGGTCTGGCCGGTCAGGACATTGAGCCCACGGTCGAATTCGACGCAGGCCTGTTCGATGACGACCAGGTTTTCTATGGACAATTGGGCAAGCATATCGGTTCCGAATGCGGCCTGCTCTGCTGACAGCCCGGCAGACTTGCGGGTTTACCGAGAGTTTTGCGACACGTCGGCGTGCATACCCGATGCCGACGGGCATCATTCAGATGTTCTCTCTGCGGGGACTATTGTAGCATGGCTGGCCGCGTGTGGGGGAGATCCCAAAGTCGATTCTGCGAGGGGTCGGGTTGATGCGGGCGGGGAGGCAGGCTGGAATGCCGCGGCGAGGCAAGCGCCATACCTCCAATTGTCTGTGGCTTGGCCTTGAGACGGCTGCACTATGCTTCAGCCAAAGCCGCATCGCCGCAGCACGGAGGCGGCCCTGTATTCCTGAATCCATGTGTCGTGTTGCGGCGGGATACCTCTTGCTGGTTTGCCCCGGAGCCGGGTCAGAGAGCTTGTATCTTGTCCAGACTCTGTACAAAATGGTCGTTGACGGTTAGTCTCTTAACGCACGTGGATGCGAGATGGGCCCTAAGACGAACCCCAGGAACCTTGCCAGGTGTACGGCGAGGTGCTGCGGGGTCTATAAGGAGCGTGGACGTCATGAAACATTTCCGAACAGCACTGTTAGTTGGGTTGATTGTTCCTTCGACGCTGATGCTGATGGGGTGCGGCAATAACGCCAAGAGCCGCAGCGGCCCGAACGCGGCGGTTAAGAACGCCAAGTACATCTGCAACGACCTGAAAACGACCTTCGAGGGCGGCGAGACGATAAAGGACTACTCCGGCGGGACAGGCAATGCACGGCCGGACAGCCGGATGGGCATCCTCGTGCTTCAGATCAACGGCAAGATCAGTCTCGACGATTCGCCGCAAGGAAGAAGACGCGGCCAAGCGGGATAAGGCCCTGGCCAAGGTGGCGGAAGCCAACGAGCTGATGGTCAAGGAGATCATGCCGAAGTACGAGGCGGCCCAGAAGTCAAAGAAACCTGAGGATGCAAGGGCTTTGGTGCCGCTGATGGATCAGCTGGACAAGAAACTCGATCAGATCAGCGACATTTTGAACGGCTAGACTGTCCTTGGTCAGCCTGCGACAGTCACTGCGATTCTGCCCGCGCGGCAGTGGTATGGCGGGTCCTTTGCGGTGACGTCCTGAGCGATTGAAAAATACATACGCGGCCTGGCGATGGGGGAACCATTGTCGGGCCGCTTGTTTTTTTGTGTGGGGGTAATTGTCCTGCTGTACGGAAGGAGCCGATGCCATGAGACGCATGTCCAGTGTGCTGTTGATCGGGTTGGTGGTTCCTGCGGTATGGATGGTGACGGGTTGCCGCAACGGAGCGGAATCGCGAAGCGGTCCTGATGCGGCGTTGGCCAATGCGAAGTACATCGTCAAGTCTCTGAAAGAAACGTTCCAGAGTGGCCAAACGGTCAAGCCTCCGGCTGGACGAGGTGACAGGCCTGACGCCCGAATGAGCATTCTCGTCCTCCAGGTGAACGGCAAGATCAGTTCGACGATCCGCCGGAAGGAACAGGACGCAGCCAGACGCGACAAGGCCCTGGCGAAGGTGCAGGAGGCCAACGCGCTGCTGGTCAAGGAGATCATGCCGAAGTTCGAGGCCGCCGGCAAGACGAAGAAGCCGGAAGACGCCAAGGCCCTGGTGCCCCTGATGGATCAGCTGGACAAGAAGCTGGATGAGATCGACGATGTCCTGAAGGGATAGCCTGTCGCGTGAGAGTACAGGATCCTCGCACCACTCAATGCCTGCGCACCAGGAAATAGAGCTGGCCCGCAAATGGCTGCCCGCATCATCCGGGCGGATGCCTCAGGCCAGGCCTTCAAGTCAGGCCCCTTTGGCGCGAGGGCGAAACCCGTCTGTTTATGACCGATTGTTTGTGTCTTGCCTGCGAGCCACCAGCTTGGTATGGGTAAGGACGTGGCATATCCTGCTTTAGTCTTGTTGCCAGTTGCTGTTCGGCATGAAGAAGGAGGAGGTCATGTATAACCAAGGGGCTCTGCCGAAGCGCATGCTGTCAGTGGTTTTCGTGCTGTTTGTCGCGTTGCCTGTCTTTGCGCAGGTCTCCGAGACGCCGCGAATCCGCCTCAAACAGACCAGCACGATCCATCCAAACGGTGATATCGACACGACCGCCGACATTATCTTTTCCACGCGCATGTATACACAGATAAAGTCGCTGGTCAGCAACACCTCTGTGCTCGCTCGCGAACTTGGCATCACCGGCCAGGGCGAGGAGATGAAGGACCTGAAGGCCCAATACGATGACGGCCGGCATGCGATCAAGGTGACTGCCACCATCCTGGGGGGGATGAAGAACAGGGGCAAGGAGTGGATCGCCAAGTTCATGGACCCGGATACCTACGAGGTCATCGAGCAGAGCCCGACCACGATCACTCTGCTGACGATCCGGGAGCTCGACAATGGCGTGCTGCTGATCGGCACGAGCCACGGCGACTTTCCGGACGGGACACGCAACCTGCGATGGGATGCCAGCCGGGGGGGCGTGCTTTGCGAGATGCCGCCGCCGCCTGCCAGGAAGGATGGGACCGTCGAACCGGACATGCGCATCGAAGTCCGTCCGGAGCCTGATCGAGCTGCCTCTATAAGTGCTATGGCAATCCGAAGTTCACGCAATTGTGGGTGGCCAGATCGATCTTCCACAACAACGGCACGGCCACGTTGACAGACCTGAGGGTCCGCTTTCGCATCCAGGGATATTCGACCGGCTGGAGCCCGTGGAAGCGAACGCGGTTTGTGTACCCGACGCAGACGGTCATCGAAACGTATTTCCCGATCCTGTCGTCCTCGATCCGCACGCTGCACAGCGACACGCCGGCCATGGTCGAGATGGAGTACTCCTACCGGACGCCTGATGGCCGAACCGTCGAGGATTCCGACGCCAAACGAACATCCATTCTCGGTCTTAACCAGGTCATGTTCTCCAGCCTGCCGCAGGATGAGTGCACCAACTGGCTGGAGTCGTTCAATTACTCGCCGCTGATCGGGGCTACCTTCGTGACGAACGTCGACCCGATCGTCACCCAGTACGCCGGCATGGCTGCCAAGATGGCTGGCGGCGTGGCTGCGTCAACTTCCGACGACAATGCACTGAAGTTCATGAAGGCCGTCTACGACCTGATGGTCGCCAATGGGATCAAGTATCAGTCGCCTCCCGGGCTGCTTGAAAAGGGTGTCGTCCGTCAGCATGTCAAGTTTGGTCGGGACGTTCTGCAGAACCATGCAGGCACGTGCATCGACCTGGCGATCCTGTACGCCAGCACGTGCCAGGCAGGCGGTCTGGATCCGGGCCTGATCATGATTCCCGGTCATTGCTTCCCTTATGTGAAACTTCCCAGCGGTGCGCCTGTGGCTGTCGAGGCAACCGCTGTGTCCGGTGACGAGCAGGGCCGCGAGATACCCTTCCAGAAAGCCGCCCAGATCGGTACAAAGGAGCTGGCTCAGGCCATTCAGAGCGGCGCGCTATATATCGTTGATATTAAGAAACTTCGCGCTATGGGCGTGCCTACTCCCGAACTGCCCGACCTGCCTCCCAGTACGCTGAACGACTGGGGCATCCGGCTGGCCGATCAGCCGGCCCAGCAGCGCGGCCCCGCACCGCAATGGGCAGATCAGAGACAGAACAACAACGCGAACCTGCCACAGCCGCCGGATGACGACAACCGGAACCTTCCGCAGCCTCCCGACGACAACAATCGCAATCTGCCGCAACCCCCGGATAACAACGACCAGTATCAGCCGAGCGTTGCCCAGGGCGGCATGAAACAGATAGAGGCCCAGGACAGTTCCTTCACCTTTTCGGTGCCGGGCAACTGGCAGGCACAGGCCCAAGCCCAGGGCGGCGGCGAGGCAGCCGTGGCTGGAGACCAGGCTGCGGGCGTAACGGTCATGTGCAAGGCTGTCCCCATAAACAGCGCCAGCCTCCGGCAACTCGCTGACGGCATGATTCAGCAATGGGAGCAGTCGGTGCCCGGATGGCGGACCCTGGAAGAGCAGTCCGGCAACGTTTCCGGCAAACCGGCCATCGTTGTTCGGGCCACGGGCAATCCGCCCAACAATCCGCCCATGTATGCCGAGTACATCTTCGTTATGGGCCAATCGAACCAGTACCTGCTCGGCATGCAATGCCCCCAGCAGGCCGTCCAGCAGTACCAGGGCCTTTTCCGTCAGATCGCTGCCAGTTGGCAGGTGCGGTAGGATCGGCCGGACGACGACGGCCCGCCAGGCTTCTGCCGGGCCGCGCGAGCGAGTCAGTCGCAGGTCGATACGCGTATGAAGCGTATCGTTGGTGGAAACGATACCGACACACATGCCCGTGTTCGTGTCATAGACATATGTCAGGCTGTGGAGCTGGCCGGTCTCGGTGATGGGGACGGCCGAGCCTTGTTGCTGGCCAACGGTGACGGCCGTGCCGGCAAGCTTATCGCGGTCGAGAACCTGGCCGGGCCGGAGTCTGCGAAGCGAAGCGGGGTCTGCCCATATACCCCCGAACATTGCCGGCCCGGTAACGATGTCGACCGAGTTGGGCGTCTGGCCCATACCGTAGCCTGCTCTGCATACTCGAAGTGAGCGTCATCTCCGCCCAGCGACGGGCCTTCTGCTTGAAGGTAACGACGTCGGTCATGCCGATGGGAATCTCCGGGCTGCCCGGCACAAACATCCGGTACGAGCCTTGGTAATGCAGGGCTTGTGTCGAGGCGACCCAGCCTGGAGCGTTGGTGTGCTCCCAAGGCCAGTGAACGACCCGCCAGTCGAGAAACTTTGTCTGCACCAGCAATTGCCTGCCGTCGGCACTCACCGACGAGGAATTGGCGTTCAGCAGAAGGCCTGTGACCAGATCATAGACCTTGAAGGCGTGAGCGTTTCTTGCGTCCGTTTTGAAGGCGATCGCCTTGTACGTCTTGCCATTGGCTGTCCAGGGGATGCGCAGGATTTTGACGCCCTGCTGCTCGGCGGGCCGCAGATTCTGCAGGCTTTTCGGATCCATCCAGAAATCCGCCTGGCTGGCGTCGCAGACGAAGCCGCTGGTCGCCAGCGGCACGAGCGGGCCATTGCCGTTGGAGTAGCCATACGAACGCACCTGAACCACCGCCCTGCCGCCGTCCACGCAGGCGATATTCACCTGTGAGATACCGTGGCCGGCCGGCCCCGGGTTGTCTCCCTGCGAATACCGGTTGCCGTGTTCGTCCACCCACTCGCCGTGTTCGTCCGGATAGTAGTAGTTGGCCGTGGCGGGTATGCTTGCTGACGCGGAATAGAAGGTCAGCCGGACCCCTTCCTTCAGCCAGTACGGTCTGCCTCCGGCTTGGGCGAACTGGGCGAGCGGCTGGCCAATCTCAAGCGATTGCCGGCCGAACAACGGGCTCGGCTGGGTCTGCGGCGTCGTCGGGGCCAGCGGGCTGTCGAGCGGCCTGGCAAAGGGAACGGTCGCGCTGGACCGGCGGCCGCCCGCTTCGCCTTAACGTCTTTTGCGTATGCCTGGCTGCACGTCAGCGCGACCAACGTAATCAGCCAGTACGCCTGGATATGATGAGACTTCATGGCCTGTCCCTCGCGCAACGGCTTACCTCTGGCGGACCCGGGCATGCGTGAAGCAGTTCTCGAAACAAGCAGGTAAACACGTGTTTGAATTTTAGCGTAGGATGCGCCGAATGGAACCAGCGGCAGCGTTGCCCTTGATGACCCTGGCGCAGCGTCGTCCGGTTTTAAGGACACGAGCGTGCCCCATGGCGTCCAGCCGGCGCGAAACATCGCCCAGTTGTCGAATGAGTCAGGTGACGATTCGCCACCGTGCCGAAGGGGTGAGCGAGGTGTCCCTTGGCAGTTGCCGATTGCCTGGCCAGAGTTCTGCGAGTTTGCGTCTCGGGTATCTCAAGAGCTGTGCGAGCCATCCCAACGTTGACGTCGGCCGTGGGACGTTGCGTCGCCACACCGAGAGTCCTGTACGCGTAACCCGTTACGATATAGACACATGCACGAATCTGCGAAGTTTGTGTACACTAACGGTTGCTCCCTGTCACCGACGGCACTGTCTGTCGCAGGCATCCATTATCGATCCTTTTCGGCTGGCTCATACTCATAACGTTTTATGGCATAGGGTGTTGTGTTGTTGTTCCTCCGGTTGTCCGTCCTGTCGGTCGTGCTGTTGGCACGGTTCTTGCTTGAAAGAGTGTTGCAAGGATTGATGACGGCTGCCATGGTCGTCCTGTCGTGTCAGGAAACCCCACAGGGGGAAGGAGGTTCGCAGAGATGAGAAGACTTGTACTCGTCATGTTTGTTTCCCTAATTGTTGCGTCGGCTGCGCAGGCCAACGTGATCATTTCGGACAGTTTTACGCTGAACGGGACGACCCGGACGGCTGGGGCGTCGCTGTCGGGTCCCACAGAAGTTGGCGGCGTCAACTGGTCTTCGAACACTGCCTGGAAGTTCGACAGCACCGGTGCCGTAACTGCCAGTGTGACGCAGGTCGAGTCGGTTGCGTCTCCTGTGACCAGCGGTACGACGCTGAGCCTCGACTTGAACTTCAATGGTTACAGCGGTGGCAGTTACGCGATGATCGGCCTGAACAACACCACGCCGACACAGCCTTACAACTGGCAGCTGTGGCTGTTCGTCAAGGGCACGGGCGATTGGGCCTTACGCCAAGTCAGTACGACCAAGGCCAGCGGCTCGGGGCTGTCCGTTTCGGGCGGCTACCACAACGTCAAGATCGAGTACGATCCGACCACGTCGCAGGCCAGCGTCTGGTTCGATACGACGCAGCTGGCAGGCGGTCTGGATGTTTCCGGCATGGCGGCAATCAGCTGCCTGGGGTTTGGCTCCGCCAATATCGCTAACATGCAGGCGGACAACTTTGTCGTTGCGACCGTGCCGGAGCCCGTAACGTTGGTCCTGCTGATGGCTGGCAGCACCGTTGCCCTGCTGCGCCGTCGCTACAGCTAATGTAGTGATTCCCAATTGCAGCATCCTGCAAGATGCCCGCTACGGTTGATCGGGATGCAGATTTGCAGAACCGCTTCCTTACGGTCGCGGCTCGCACAAGGCGGCAGTCTTCTGGGCGTGCGAGCGGCCTTGGTCGGCCTGGTGCGTAGGATGTGTTGTTCGCCTGTTACCGAGGAACGGAAGTCAGGGGCAGGGAGATGGTCCGCCGTTTGATGCCTGCGGTTCGTGGTTCTTCTTGGCCACAGCCAGGGCGTCTTAGCGGATTGTGAGAGTCCCGGTTTGCAGCCGGGACTTTTTTTACTTTCGCTTCCGAATCGTGTGGTTAGTCACGGCTACGACAGCTGCGACGACAGTGGCCAGTGGCTTGGGACTGGTACCGGTTACGACAACTGCAACGGCTCCCGGGAACTCAGTTCTCAGTTCTCAGTCCACAGCACTGCCGTTTACTTGTCCTTGCGGACGGTATGCGACTCGCGGGCCTTCTTTTCCATGCCTTCCATGATCTTGTCGAGCCAAGCCATTCGGCGGGCCGGCTTGGCGCTGGGCGGCCGGTTGCGGCGCTCCTCGATGTGCTTGCGGATGCGGATCTGCTCCGCCACGCCGAAGGCACTACTGGCCATGATGTACAGGCACAGGCCGCTCGGCATGTTGTAGAAGAGCAGGCCCATGAAGATCATCATGAAGCCCATCATCTTCTGCATCTGTTGCTGCTGGTTGGCCTGGTCCGACGAGCCGCCGGCTGGCGGGGTCGGCTTCGGCGTGAATTTCTGCTGGAAGTACATGGCCGCACCCAGCAGCACCGGCAGCAGGTTGAACTTGGTGACCGGCCCGATGAACCAGGAGAACAGCGGGATGTTGACCGGCGTGGTCCAGGCATACAGCGCGTCCGGGGCGGAAAGGTCCCGGATCCACCAGATGAACGGGGCGTGCCAGAGCTGGATGTCATAGTTCAAGGCCGAATACAACGCTACCCAGATCGGCAGCTGGATCAGCATGGGCAGGCAGCCGGCCACCTGGCTGGCGGGGTTGATGCCGGCTTCGCGGTAGACCCGCATCGTCTCGACCTGCAACTGCTGGCGGTCGTTGGCGTGGCGTTTCTTGAGGGCGTCGATCTTCGGGGCGACCTCGGCCTGACGCTGCTGCATCTGGGTCATCGTGACCTGCTGGTGCTTGGTCAGCGGGTGCATGATCAGCCGGACCAGAAGCACGAGGATGATGATGGCCAGGCCGTAGTTGTGCGGCCAGATCCAGCGGTTCAGCCAGTGCAGCAGGCCGGTCATGACCTCGCCGAGGGAACTGAACGTGCACCATGTGTATTCCGAGGAGTTCAGCAGGGCGTAGTTGCGGGTCACGTACGACGGGTTTTCGGCGAAGACCTGCGTGTCCTTGGGGCCGGCGTAGAGGTCATAGTGCAGCTCGGCCGGTTTCTGCGGCTTGACGGTGATGGGCGGGGAGACCATGTCCATCAGCAGGTTGCCGGTTTCCGTCTTTTCCGTCGAGTCCGTGAAGATGCGGGTCTCGTCGATGGCGCTGTCGGCGCCGACCGACTTGACCGGGGCGCTGATGGCGGCGAAGTACTTGTCGACGAGGGCGGTCCAGGTGATCGGGTTGGCGGAGCCGACGACGGCTGTGCCCTCGTGCTTGACCAGTTGGGCATGCGTCCATTGCGTCGGGACGGGCCGGTTCTTCTCCATGTTTACTACGAAGACCTTGCGGTAGTCGCTGCGCGGATCGGCGCGGAGAATGCCGACCGGGCCGCCCTGAGCGACGACGAGGCGGACGGGCCGGTTGTTCAGCGATTCGAAGGTCAGGCCCATGTCGATGCCGAAGCTCTTCGGGGCGAGGACGTATCGCTTGACGATGCGTACGACAGGCTGGTCGGCATTGAGGATGTCGACCCAGAAGCGGGCTTCGTAGGCGCCTTTCTTCGGTCCTTCTTCGATCTGGCGAACCTCGACGTTCCAGGGGACATCCGTGAGGCGGACGGTGGCTTCGGGCTGGCCGATGCGGATCGAGTCGGTCGCCCAGGAGTAGGCGGTCTGGCCGTCCGGCGAGACGAGCGGTTCGATCAGCGGGTAGGGTTCGAGGCCGGCGACAGTTTTGGCATATCGGTAGACCGAGTATTTGCCTTTCTTTTTCTTGGCGACGAGGAGGATGCGTTCGACGGCGGCGCCCTGGTTGGTCAGGACGGCCTGGGTATCGAACGTGCCAGCCGGGGTGTTGGTGCCGAGGGTGACCTGCCGGGCTTCCTTGGCGCCGCGGACTTGCCAGACACCCGCAGTGGTTGGGGCGGAGGCAGGCTGCTTTGCTTCGTAACCGGCTGTGGTTTGCGGGGCTGCGCCTGGTTCGGTGGCGGCAGCAGGCGCGGCGGCCTGAGTCGAGGCCGGTACCGGTTGCGTCGTTGCCGGTTTCTGTCGTTTGGCGATAAAGTACGTATAGCCGTACATGACGGCCAGCGACAGTGTCATCGCTATGATGAATCTACGTGTATCCATTCGTGTTCCTAACTCGGGGGACTTCGGGCCGTAGTCGCGTGCTCAATAACCTGTTGACCGGCAACAGTATGTGCCGAACCGGTCCGAAGGCAAGGCCTTACCGGCCGTCCACCAGCCTCTCAGCCAGAAAGTGATCCAGCTCCGGGGTATTACGGATGCGGTGGATCGTCTGTTCGACCTCGTAGTCGACGCGGAGGAATTCGACCTGGTCATTGTCGATGATGATGTAGCTGGCACGGGGGTCGCGGTCGCGTGGCTGGCCGACACTGCCGACGTTAATGATTGCCCGTTCGAACTCGCAGATCTCGTAATGGAACGGCTCGGTGAGTTCGTCGGGGGGTTCGAAATAAGGATCGTCGTAAAAGACGCCGGGCACGTGGGTGTGGCCGACGAAGCAGGCCTGCTTGTCGTTCATGCGGTCGAAATTGGAGGCCAGTTTCGAGGGGTTAGAGTAGGCGTCTTCGGGGAAGAGGTACTCGTTGACGGGTTTGCGGGGCGAGCCGTGGACGAAGAGCATCTGGCCGAGTTCGTGGCGCAGGGGCATCTTGCCCAGGAACTCCCAGCGTTTGCCGCGTTTGTCCTGGTCGGGGTCGAGTTCGAGCTGCCGGCGGGTCCAGTAGCAGGCGTTCTCGGCGGCGACGTTGAAGTTGCTGGGTTCGAGGAAAACGGCCTGATCGTGGTTGCCGCACAGGCAGATGCTGCAACGCTCCATGACCAGGTCGAGGCATTCGCAGGGGTTGGGCCCGTAGCCGAGGACATCGCCGAGGCAGATGACGTCTTCGACATCGTGCTTGTCGATGTCCTGAAAGACGGCTGTCAGGGCGGCGAGGTTGGAGTGGATGTCGGAGATAACGGCGATTCTCATGGCTTCCGCTGGTTTGTCCTTTGCGTGGTTCCTGGTGTTGCCCGGTTCCAATAGCCCGCCCTGGCAGGCGCCTGCCAAGGATACCCCGGACCCGATGGCAGCCGGCTGTCATGCGTTGGTGCGGCTTAGGCTTGGCTCTTGTTGTCCGGCTGCTCGGCTTCGTCCATCAGCATGATGGGGATGCCGTCGCGGACGGGGTACTGCCGGCCGCACTGGTCGCAAATGAGGCTGCTGTCCTGTACCCGGACGGAGGTCTTACAGGCTGGACAGGCCAGGATTTTCAGCAATTCCGGGTCAACGATAGTCTGTTGGTCGCTCATGGGGCGAATCTTTCCTGGTTACCAGTTCGTACGTTATGTTCCGCACGTCGGATATGCTATCGTGGTGGACGGGGAATGTGAAGGCGGAAGGCAGAAGTCGGGAGGCAGAAGTCAGAAGACAGGAGACAGAAGACAGGAGACAGAAGACAGAAGTCAGGTGACAGAAGTCGGGGGGCAGAGGTTCCCTGGCCGGGAGTCTGGCGGTCTGTTGGGGATTGTGGGAGCAGGGACTGGCTGCTGCCGTCGATTGATCAGGGGCTTTTTGATTTGCGCTGGGCGGTGATATGACTAACCTGTTAAATGGTGTCGCTATCGAGACCTCCTCGCGGTTGGGAGGCGTAGCGCTGGGGGTTAATGGCCAAGTCATTGCGCAAGAGGAGTTTGCGGCTGATCGGGACTGCGCGGCGGAGCTGCTGCCCGTCGTCGATCGGCTCTGCAAGCAGGTTGGGTGGCGGCCGGAGGGGATTCGGCAGATCTATGTGTCGGTCGGGCCGGGATCGTTTACCGGGACGCGGATCGGGGTTACGTTTGCCAAGACGCTGGCGATGGGGGTCGCGGCACAGGTTGTGGCGGTGCCGACCTTCGAGGCGCTCGCTTTGAATGCGCTGGCTGCGGCTCGGCCTCCTGAGGACCTGGTGGTGCTGATGGATGCGCGGCGGGGACAGGTGTTTTCGCAGAGGTTCCGGCTTAGAGCAGACGGAACGGGATATGAGAGCGTGCGTGCGGGTTCGCTCGTGGATGTGCATTTGCTTATGCGAGATGCGCGGCAGGGGACGGTGTTTGTTGGGCCAGGCACGGCGGTGCACCGGGAGGAACTCGCCAAGGCTGGGCCGGTGCTGGGGGATGAACTGGCAACGCCGCGGGTTGAGGCGGTGTACCGGGTCGGCTGGCGGATGGCGGAACAGGGGCTGTTCAGTGACGTTGATGCCCTGGTTCCGGTGTATTACCGGCTGCCAACGCCGGTGGAACGATTGCAGGGGCCTGGTCGATAACGGCTACACCGAAACCGCAAAAAACGCACAAGAGATAAAGGTTACGGCAACGGCAACGGCAACGGCAGGAAGTAACCACAGAAGGCGCAAAAGGCACAAAGTTACGGCAACGGCAACGGCGGGAGGTGACCACAAAAGGCGCAAAGGGCACAAAGTTACGGCAACGACCAGAGCTGCAACAAAGACAGGTGCAAGCCCAACCCTTGCTGATACTGAAGGGTTAGCGGCTACCGCCGGAATAGCGTCAGTGGCGACTGCGCAAACAGACGGGCTTGGCTAAAGTCGGGTAGGGGTTTCTTGTACTGTAAATAAGGGGTTTGCCCTGATTCTATTGCTTCGTAAGTTCGGGTATTGGTTGTTTCTAGGCGATTGGCCGAACTGTATTTGCACGGCAGGCCGTAGAGGGCCATCCGAGGTCGTTTGATGGGGCGGATTGGCAGGTATTTGGCAGCGCCCGCAAGGTCCGTTTTGTCTTGCTGCTGGTGCTGTTGGTGGCACTGGTCCCGGTCCTGCTGGTGCAGGCGGGGATCTACTATCGCTGGCTGGAATCCCGCCAGGAGCGAGGGGTGCGCGAAAACCTGGAGGTCGCGCGGTCGACGGCGCTGCTTCTCGATGGCTGCATTCACGATCTGGCCCATCAGGAGATGGCCCTGGGGATGGGGCTGGCGTCGCTTCAGCCGTATGCAGCGGCGCAGGCGAGCAAGTTTCTTGCGGACGGGGTGAGCGAATATCCCTATGTCCGGTCGGCGTGCTGGGTTTCGCCGGATGGCAAGATCGTCGGGGCCAGCGATCCGGCGATGATCGGCGAGCAGATCGGCAGCAGGGAGATCTTCCAGGAGGCATTGGAGACCAAACAGCCGTGGGTGCTCAGCGATCTCTATGAGGTGGACGGGGAGGCACATTTCGCGGTGCTGCGGTGTATTCGCGGGGGGACGGGGGAGCCCATCGCCGTGCTGGTTGCGACGGTCGATCCGGCGCGGCTGGAGTTGGTACTTGATGTGGACCGACTGAACCATGGCGGCGTGCTGGTCATGGATCGGCATGGGCGGGTAGTGTGCCGATGTCCGCACATGGCGATGACGTGGGAGCAGCGATTGCATGAGGTGCAGGAGCTGCCGGCAGTGACGCCGTTGCGGCCCGAGGCGACGGGCACGGAGGAGGCGGGGGCGTTCAGCGGGCAAAAGCTGGCGGTGGCCCGGGTGCTGGTGGGCGACCTCGGGTGGGTCGTCGGGGCGGCGCGGCCTGAGAGCGATTTGATGGCGCCGGTGTGGGAGGACCTGCTGAGCACGGGGATTGCGGCGCTGGTGGCTCTGGGGGCATCGATCGGGCTGGCGGTGATCATCAGCAGACGGATCAGCGATGGTATTCGCCGGCTGCGGGACCATGCTCGAGCGCTGGGGCGGGGGCGTCTGGAGCCACAGGAGTACGTCAGCGGTATCGACGAACTGTGCGAAGTGGTCCAGGCGCTGAATGAATCGGCGGCTTTGCGGAAGCAGGCGGAAGAGGCGCTGCGCGAACTGAACGAGACGCTCGAGCGGCGTGTGGCGGAGCGGACGGCGGTGGCGCACGACCGGGCGGCACAGCTGCGGGTGCTGGCGTCGCAGATGACGCAGGCGGAGGAAAGGGAGCGGCGGCGCGTAGCTCATATCCTGCATGAGCATTTCCAGCAACTGCTGGTGGGGGCGAAGTTCGAGATCAGCCTGCTGCAATCGCAGATGTGCGGGCGGCATGAGTGCAAGGGACCGCCGATCGCAGAGCGGATCAACGTGGTACTGGACGAGGCGATCGCGGAATCGAGCTCGCTGACGGTGGAGCTTAGCCCGCCGATCCTGTACGCGGCGGGGCTGACCGAGGCGCTGCGGTGGCTCGGCCGATGGATGCAGGAGAAGCACGGGCTGGCGGTGGATGTGCAGGTTGATGCGGCGGCGGAGCCCCGCATGGAAAACCTGCGTGTGCTGTTGTTCCATGGCGTACGGGAACTGCTCAATAACGTCGTCAAGCATGCACAGACGAAGAAGGCGTGCGTTCGGATGGAGGCGTGCGACGGGAGGCAGATCGAGGTGACGGTATCGGATGCCGGGGTCGGGCTCCAAGAAGAACAACTCTGGACACGGTTCGATTCGACCAGCGGGCTGGGGTTGTTCCGACTGCGGGAACGGTTGGAATTGCTGGGTGGGCAGCTCGTGGTGGAAAGCAGGCCCGGGCAGGGTACGCGGGTTGTTGTGCGGGTGCCGGGCATTACTGCGTAAGTGCTGAGTCCTGAGTCCTGAGTGCTGAGTGCTGAGTGTCGGGTAGGCGTCTTGACGCGGCTCTCATCCGTCTTGCCTGAGCGCAACCAACAGCCAGACGAAGTGCCAACTGCCAGTCCCCCTGGCTGATGGTCTGGGCTTTGACTGCGGCCGCTGGGGTCCGCAACCATATGCGATCGGCGCGATTCGGGGTTCGCTCTTCCTGTTTGCGTTACTGGCTTGGGCCGGGGTCGCCAGACGGATCATGGCGGGCGGCGCAGCGCCGGATTGCGGCGATGAGGGTCTCCGGCGGGGCGGTCTTGGTGAGATACGCGGCGGCGCCGGCGGCGGTCATCGAGGCGGCTACGTCTTCCTGGGCGTGCATCGACAAGCCGATCACACTGATGCCCGGCATCTGCTGGGTCAGGCGACGCGTGACGTCCACCCCGCTGAGATAGGGCATCGACACGTCCATCAGGATGATGTCCGGCTCGAGCCTCAGGGCCATCTGGACGACCTGGAGGCCGTCGGCGGCCTGGCCGACTACCTCGATATCCGGCTGGATCTGCAGGAGACGGGCGAGGCCGTTGCGGACTACGGCGTGATCGTCGGCGAGCAGGACGCGAATGACCTTGGTGGTATCCGCTGCGGCGGGCGGCTGGGCGGCTGGCGGCACGGCGGTGGCCTGCTGGGGGGCTGCCGTAGAAGGGGGCGTCGCGAAGGCCGGGGAGACCGGGGTCTGGAGGGTCACGCGGGCGCCACGGCCCGGCTTGGCGTCGATCTCCATGGATCCGCCGAGCAGTTCCAGTCGCTGGCGGATGCCGAAGAGGCCGAATCCGGCGGGCGGCTTATTGTTGTCGTTAAGGGCGGCGGGATCGAAGCCGACGCCGTCATCGGCGACGGTGAGATGGATGATGTCGGTGCCGGCCCGGGTGAGGGTGACGGTGGCGCCGTCGACCTTGGCGTGGTGGATGACATTAAGGAGCAGTTCGCGGACGGCCTGAAAGAGCAGGACGCGGACTTCCTGGCACTGGGAGTCGGCCTGTTCGTCGCCATTGACGCGGACTTCGAGGTTGTGCTTATCTTTGGCCCAGCGGGCCAGTGCGTGCAGGATCTGGGTGAGCGAGCCGTCCTTGAGGACGGGCGGGCTCAGATCCTGGGTCAGCGACCGGCTCGCGGTGACGGATTCGTCGAGCAGTTCGTTGACCTGGTCGAGAGAGCCTCTCTGGTTGGTGTCCTGGATCTGGCCGCGAAGGATGTTGAGGTTGAACTTCGCCCCGACGAGCAGCTGCTGGAGGTGGTCATGGAGCGTCTTGGCAAGCTGCTGGCGATCTCGCTGCTCAGCCTGGGTGAGCTCCATCGTCAAACGCTGCAAGAGGCTGGCGCTGGTCGGCTTGCTTCCAGGTGGACTCCAGTTCGGCGATACGAGCGTTGGCTTGAGCGAGTTCCTGCTCGAGCTGCTCATATGACTTCAACTCATCTGCCATACGAATTCCTGCGGGTGAAAAAGCATAGTTTCCCTGTGTTCCGCGACTACAGCAAATCCGAGCCATTGTATGCAGGGCCGACGGGGCGTTCCATTTGCCGGCGAAAATGGGGGGGCAGGGGACGGGGGCAGAAGTCAGGAGACAGGAGACAGAAGGCAGGGGACGGGAGTCGGGATACGAGGCGAGGCAAACTTCCTAATCCTCGGCAGCCGATATGGCTTGTAGTATGGCAGAGAATCCTGATTACATTCTGGATCTGTCCAGTCGGCGGACTGGCGATGCGACAGGGGCGTCGCGGGATGCGGCTGCGCCAAAGGCGCTTGATGCGGAGGCGGCTGGGCAGGGGCGCAAGTGGATCGGGGTGCATTTCAAGTGCTGCGACGTGTATACGCGGATCTGGCGGAACGCGGCGGGGACGGCTTATGAGGGGGTCTGCCCGCGCTGCCAGCGGAAGATTCGGCGCGGATCGGACCGGGCGGGGTCAAGGGCCGGTTTTTCGAGGCGATGTAGCGGATTTTCTGCTGCAATTCGGCCACACGTCGTTATGATCCGAGGGAATTCTCCAGATTACCGGAGCGGGGTGCATATCATTTAAGTGACTGACCTGCAGGGGGTTGTAAGCCATGTCGATGCGAGTGGTCAGCGGATGGCCCGCAGGCACGGCGATTGCATGTACAAGGGGTGGGAGCAGGGCTGCCTGGGCAAATGTCGGCTCCAGGAGGCCGTGACATGGAAAGAGGCAATCGAAGGTGCGCCCGGATACATTGCCGGGCGGTGGTTCAGGGCGACCGCGAGGCTGCGTATTATCGGGCATTGCTGCTGATCGTGGCAGTCGGGCTGTGGGCGTTGTTGTTCGCGGTGTTTGCGGGGATCAGCGGGTGCGGCCGGGCGGCCGGTGATGCCTGGATGCAACAGGCACCGGCGATGTATGGACAAATCGACCATGGTTCCGCAGTGCAATCCGGGGGGGCTGTCGTGTGGGGGTCTGACGCGGCGGCGCGGTTTCGGCATGTCCGGTTCATTCCCGTTCTCGTGCAGGCCAGCGAGGTCCGCCACAGCCTGATCTTTCCGGCGTCACCGGATCTGACACCGGTGCCCGGCGGAGGAATTCGCGCGGGCGGACTGGCCTACGACGCCCGGCCTCTATGAAGAGGGGCAGGTCGTTAACTACCAGGAATACTGGTATGACTCTCAGGGGTTGGGCCTGTATACGCCGAACTATGGGTACCGTACGTTCGTGATACAGAAGAATGGGACGCAGAGCGGGCGGTAACGGCAGACAGATTACAACAGACAAGGAGAAGAGGAGACAAAACAACAGAGAGGGAGACAAGGAGACAGGGAGACAAGGAGACAGAACAACAGACAGCGAGACAAGGAGAAGAGGAGACGATGGCGCCGGTTCTGCGCTGACGACCAGCCGTCCCATCTCGCCCGTACAAAGAAATAGTCTTGGATAGCCGACGAGCATGATCAGCACGGGGCATCTGCCGTCTGAGGCCCCGTCTCCGGCTGTCTCAACCCACTCCTTCCCCTGCGTTGCCTGTGCGTCCGGCCTTCTCTTCCTCTCCTCGCATTGCTGTCCGTTGTTCTGTCTCCTCTTCTCCTTGTCTCCTTGTCTCCCTCTCTGTTGTTTTGTCTCCTCTTTTCCTTGTCTCTTTGTCTGTTCCGCCGGCGTTTCGGGTGGGTTCGTAGGGTTCCATGTGGATCAGGACGTCCGCGCCGGGCAGGCGGCGGCGGATTTCTGCTGCGATGAGATGGGTAACCCGATGGCCTTCATCGACGGACATGTCGGGGGTGACGAACAGGTGGAATTCCACGAAGCGGGTATTGCCGGATTTGCGGGTGCGGAGTTTGTGAAAGCCGTGGATGGCGGGGCTGTCAACGTCGCGTGCGAGATGGTGGAGGTAGTCCAAGAGCCAGGCGCGCTCGTCGGCGGGGATATTGGCGTCGAGCAGGTCGCGCCAGGCCTGGAGGGTCAGTTGCCAGGCGGCTCTAACGATCAGCAGGGCGACGGCGATGGCGACGACCGGGTCGACCCAGTGGAAATGGCGGCCGGGGAAGATGGTCTCGCCGACGCCGATGAGCGCTAAGCCGGCCATCACGCCGGCGCTGGTCCACACATCGGTGCGCAGGTGCCAGGCGTCGGCTTCGAGGGCGAGAGAATCGGTTTTCCGGGCGACCTTGAAGAGCATGTGCGAGACGAAGATGTTCACCGCGGCGGATATCAGCATGACGATCACGCCCAGGCTTACTTCCTGCATCGGCTGGGGGTGCAGGAGCTTGTGGACGGCTTCGTAGATGATCCAGCCGGCTGCGACAAAGATCAGGAGAGCTTCGATGGCGCCGGAGACGTTCTCGATTTTGCCGTGGCCGAAGGAGTGTTCCTTATCGGCGGGCTTTCCGGAGGATCGGACGGCGTAGAAGGCGATGAGCGCGGCGAGCAGGTCGACGCCGGAATGGATGGCTTCGGAGATGACGGAGACCGAGCCGATGAGCAGGCCGACGACGAGTTTGGCAACGACGAGCAGGCCGTTGGACATGACGGAGAGGGCGGCGACAGCGGTTTTCTGTTTTTGCGGGTCCATCGAACACCTTCGGGTTACTGAAGAATCTACTTGCGCATGATGGCGCCAGGCCGGCATCGTGGCGCCGACAAAAAAAGCCCGTGGGAGATCAGTCCCACAGGCCTTGATTACCTGCTGCCCCGCATCGGGCCCGGCTGCACCCCGCCAACCGTCGGGGCCGCTTGATCCATTCCCTCTAACAATGTGCGCCGCACAAATTATCGGATGTAGACGCCTCCTGAAACCTCGCTGGGCAGCCCTGCATTGCCTGTGGCTGCCGCCGGGCTTTACGCACGATTTCATACCAGAATCAGGGCAGAATGCAAGGGGCGGCAGTTGTCCGGCCGCAAGTTGTTCGGCGCAGGCGCACAGGACACTGTGGGGGCGAAGAGTCTCGCCTGGGGCAGGGGTTTGTGATCGGTGGAGCCGGTTGTGTTGTTTCTATGTTCTAGATATTTATTTCCTGTCCGCCAACCAAACGAAGGTATGTTCTTAACCGACTCCTGAATATAGCCGACAACACGGGTGCAAGGGACTCTAGGAGTGGGGACTCCTGTGGTCAGTGATACAAGGCGCAGCGCCGTCGCTGCGTTCCTTAATGTCTATTACTGCCAGGAGGCGTCTATGAGTCTCGAGTCAAGTCTTGCAGGGAGTACGTCCGTCCGTTCGGCTGCCGGCACGGAATGTCTGGCCGGCAAGTACCTTACCTTCTGTTTGCAGGGGGAAGTGTACGGGCTGGCGATTCTGAAGGTGCAGGAGATCATCGGCATCATGCCGGTGACGGCGGTACCGCGGATGCCGGCGTTTGTGCGAGGGGTCATCAATCTGCGGGGCAAGATCATCCCAGTCATCGACCTACGGCTGCAGTTTGACCTGGCCGGCCAGGAGGACACCGCCAAGACCTGTGTCATCGTGGTTCAGATCGAGCGGGATGACCACACGGTGACAATTGGTGTCATTGTGGACGAAGTGGCAGAGGTGATCGATCTGAAGGAGGATCAGATCGAGCCGGCGCCTTCGTTCGGCACGTCCGTCAGTACGGATTTCATCCTGGGGATGGGCAAGATCAACCAGAAGGTCATCATGCTGCTGGACATCGACCAGGTCCTTTCGTCGGACGAAGTGGAAGGTCTGGGGAGCACGTCGGGCGAGGAGTGATGGCGGTAGCGGGTCAAATGGGGCTTTGCGTACGAAAGACACTTTGCAGGTAAAGGAATCCATTACATGTTTAAGAATATGAAACTGTCGGCGAAGTTGGGTGTAGGGTTTGGTTCTCTGATCGTGATCGCGGTGACGTTGGGCGCAGTTGCTGTGTGGCGGATGTGGGAGGTTCAGGGCAATTCGACCATGCTGGCGAGCGAGTATGTGCCGGAGGTCGACGTTGCCAACGACATCGAACGGACGTCACAGCAAACCATGTACGAGATGCGCGGATACGGTCTCAGCGAGGATGAGAAATATCTGACGAAGGGAAGGGAGAATATTGCGCAGCTGAGCAAACACCTCGATGAGGCCAAGGCTTTGGCGGACAAGTCGGCGCATCTGGTCAAGCTCAACGCGGCGGTCGGTGATCTGCAGGCTGCGGTGGCTGAATACAAGAACCTCGTGGATGAGACCGTCGCCAGGAACCAGGCGATCGCCGAAAACCGTAAGAGCCTGGATGCGGCGGCGGCTGGATACCTGCAGAGCTGCGGCGAGTTCCTGGAGAACCAGACGGGCAAGATGAAGCATGAACTGGCGGGGGCGTCAGGCGGTGCGGCGGCAAATGCGGATGCTGCGGCAGCGGCGCATCAGGAGCGGCTGGAGAAGATCTCGCTGATCAATCACGTGATCGATCAGAGCAATCAGGTGCGTGTTGCGTGCTTCAAGGCGCAGGCGAAGCGCGATCCCCAGATTATCAAGGATACAGAAAAAGACTTCGATGCGATCGCAAGCGATCTGGAGGCGCGTGCAAGATTACGCGTGACAAGGAGAACCTGGAGCGAATCGAAAAGACGCGGCAAGGCATGCTCGCCTACAAGAAGGCGATGGACGACGTCCTGATGAACTGGCTGGCTCTGGATAATATCGGGAAGCAGAGAGATGCTGCGGGCAAGAAGCTTCTGGCGGGCGTGGAAGCCACGGCGGCAGCCGGCCTCGAGCAGACCAACCAGATTGCCCAGGAGGCCGCCACGTCGCTGTCAGCGGCATCGCTGGTGATGATTATCGGGTTGGTGGTGGCGACGCTTGTGGGCATCGTCATGGCGTTTTTCGTGACGCGCAGCATCACCGGGCCGATCAACAAGGTGATCGATGGTCTGAAGGCCGGTGGGGAGCAGACAGCGTCGGCCTCGGGCCAGGTGGCTCAGTCGAGTCAGCAGATGGCGGAGGGTGCTTCGGAGCAGGCGTCGAGCCTGGAAGAGGTGTCCTCAAGCCTGGAAGAGATGGCGAGCATGACCAAGCAGAACGCCGACAATGCCGGCCAGGCCAATCGCATGGCGGGCGAGGCGCGGGACGCGGCGGAGCAGGGCAATAACGCGATGACGCGGATGGCGGAGGCGATCAACCAGATCAAGAGCTCGAGCGACCAGACCGCCAAGATCGTCAAGACGATCGATGAGATCGCGTTCCAGACGAACCTGCTGGCGCTGAATGCAGCGGTAGAGGCGGCCCGGGCCGGCGAGGCTGGCAAGGGATTTGCCGTGGTGGCTGAAGAGGTCCGGAACCTCGCGCAGCGCAGTGCCGAAGCGGCGAAGAATACGTCCTCTCTGATCGAGGAGAGCCAGAAGAACGCCGACAATGGCGTGGCGGTCTCGACGGAAGTTGCCAAGATCCTCGGGCAGATCGTGACGGGCGTGCAGAAGGTCAACGGTCTGATCGGCGAGGTTTCGACGGCCAGCAACGAGCAGAGCCAGGGCATCGAGCAGATCAACACGGCGATCGCGCAGATGGACAAGGTGACGCAGAGCAACGCGGCGAATGCCGAAGAGAGTGCGTCGGCCAGCGAGGAACTGTCGGCGCAGGCCCGGGAGCTCAACGAGATGGTCAATGCGCTGGTGGCGATCGTCGGCGGCAGTGGGGCCGGGCGCCGGAACGCGACTCAGGTCGAGGCCGGCGGGTCAAAGCAGCATGCCACGCCGCAGGTGGGCACCGGCACATCAAAGTCCCGGACAGCGCGCATTTCGATCATGTGTTGCATGCTGCCTGGAACAGCAAGGCCGGTCAGTCGGCGAAAGGCAGTGGAGCCGGGTCGGCAGACCATGGCCTCAAGACGGCCGGCGCCGGCGAAAAGCGCGAGGCCCGGCCGCAGGAAGTGGTTCCGCTGAACGACAGCGAGTTGTCGGAGTTCTAGGGACAGCGTGAAAGCCGGGCACTGGCAGCAGACTGCCAGTGACATCCGCGATTGCTTGGTTGTGAAACGGGCTGTAGAGATCGCGGATTTTTGAAATCAGGAATGAGCCGGGGCCTGTTCGGGGTCCCGGCTCATCCCGTGGCATAAGTACCAGGTGATACGATGTGCAGGTTCCCGACGACTTTGTTGCGTCGGTTTGCTCCGTTCAAGAGGCCAGGGATAGTGACGCGGCGAACGGTGGCGATGGTCGGTCTGGCGGCAGTGTGGGCTATCGGCCTCATGGCGACGGCGGCTCTTGGAGAGCGGCCGTCTGTCGTGTTTTCGGGACCGGCAAGAGGCGGGATGCCGCCAGCCAGTGCGTCTTTGGGAGATGAGTCGACTTGCAGTTCAACGCGTGAGATCAATTGCTCGCATCTGCAAGCCAGTTTGTACTGGATGCCTGAATCAGAGACGCTCGTGGAAGATCACCCCGTATGGTCGGAGGCGACTTTGACGCTGTGCGTGACGCTGTTAGTCGCTATGGTCATTTTGTACCAGTGGCGACGGGCGAAGCAGCAGGCGACCCGGCGACTGAAGGACAGTGAAAGCCTGCAGCACCTTCTGCTTGATAGCCTTGACGCCGGCGTAATGACTATCGATCCGGAAACGCATGTCATCGAGCAGGTCAATCAGAAGGCACAGGAACTGATAGGCGACACGGCAGAGCGGATCGTAGGGCAACCGTGCCGCAGTTGCCTGTGTGTCGGCGCGGATGCAGGGTGCCCGATTACCGATCTGGGTCAGCAGGATGATAATGCTGAACGGGTTCTTCTGCGGAGTGACGGGAGCCGACTGGCAATTCAGAAGTCGGTGCGCCGGATCCGGATAGCCGGCAAAGAGAAGACTGCTCGAAACATTCGTGGACATCAGTGAGATCCAAGACGGCCCAGGAGGCGCTCCAGAAGGCACAGGCGCAATTGGCCGAGAGCGTAATGTTCACCCGCACCTTGCTGAGTTCGCTGCCGGTGCCTGTCTTTGTCAAGGACCGGGAGGGGCGTTACGTTGACTGCAACCTGGCGTTTACAGAGGTTCAGGGCGCGACCGCGGCTGAAATCCAGGGGAAGACAGTCGGCGATCTCTGGCCGACCGAGTACGCGGAGTTTCATCATCAGAAAGATGTGGAGCTTATGCGGACCGGCCAGAAGCAACGCTATGAGTCTCGCATTCTGGACCGTCATGGCGGCCAGCGGGAGGTGCTGTTTGTCAAAGATGTGTTCCGGGATGCAATGGGAGAAGCGGCGGGCATCGTCGGGATGTACCTGGACATCACGGAGCAGAAGCGGGCCGAAGAGGCGGTGCGGGAAAGCGAAGAGAAGCTTCGGGCGATCAGCAGTTCGGCTAACGACGGCATCGTCATGATGGATGCCGACGATCGTATCAGTTTCTGGAACAAGGCGGCGGAGCAGATTTTCGGCTATCACGCGGAGGAGGTCCTGGGCAAGTGTCTGCACGGGCTTCTGGCCCCTACGCGTTACCATGAAACGGTCTATGAGAGATTGAAACGGTTTCATGAGACCGGCGAGGGGGGCGCAGCTGGGCGAACGATGGAGCTGATGGCCCTGCGGCAGAACGGACAGGAGTTTCCGATTGAACTGTCGCTGGCGGGGGTGCGTCTTCGGGACCAGTGGCATGCGGTGGGGGTTGTCCGCGACATCACCGAGCGCAAGCAGCACGAGGAAAGCCTTCAGGTGGCGGCGCGGACCGACGGGCTTACGGGCCTGGCGAACCGGTCGCTCCTGTGTGACCGGTTGCAGCAGGCGATTCTGCGAGCGGGGCGTCTGCCGGATTATCACTTCGCGGTACTGTACCTGGATTTTGACCGATTCAAACTGGTCAATGACAGTCTGGGGCATGATGCCGGTGACCAGTTGCTACAGGAAATTGCCCGGCGGCTGTCGCGTGTGATCCGGCGGGGGGATTCGCTGGGGCGCGGGCAACAGGAGCATACCAGTGCGCGGCTGGGAGGGCGACGAATTCGTCATTCTGCTGGACGGGGTTCGCCAGCCAGCTGACGCCAGAGCGGTGGCGGACCGGCTGCTGGAGGCATTTGCCCGGCCCTATCAGATCGGGCCGCATGAGGTGTACTCCAGTGCGAGCATCGGCGTTGTTACGAGTGACATGACTGAGGGGACAGCCGCAGACGTGCTTCGCGATGCGGATACGGCAATGTACGAGGCGAAATTGGCGGGCAAAGGCCGGTATATCATGTTCGACCGGTCGATGCGACAACGGTGCCAGAGTCGGTTGAACATTGAGAACGATCTGCGCAAGGCGATGGAACGAGGGCAGTTGTTTCTGATGTACCAGCCGATCGTGTCGTTGGAGACGGGGCAGGTGCATGGTTTCGAGGCCCTCGTGCGGTGGCGGCATCCGGAACACGGGCTGATTCTGCCGGGGGAATTCATGCCGATTGCAGAGGAAACCGGGCAGATCATTCCGATCGGCGAATGGGTCTTGAGGGAGGCGTGCAATCAGCTGGCTCGATGGCAGCGCGAAGATCGTTCGGTTAGAGACTGGAGCATTAACGTCAACGTGTCGCGCGTTCAACTCATGCTGCCCGGGCTGGCAGAGACCATCCGGCAAGTGCTTCGCGAGACCGGAATCGCCCCGGAGCGTCTGCATCTGGAGATCACTGAGAGTGTCGTCATGCAGGATCCGCAACAGGCGACACGGATTCTGCAGTCTGTCAAGGACATTGGGGTCAAGATCGGCCTGGATGACTTCGGCACCGGGTACTCCTCACTTTCGTGCCTGCATCAATTCCCGATTGATGTACTGAAGATCGACCGTTCGTTTGTGGCCAACATCGAGCGAGGGCGGGATTTTGCCGCGCTGATCCACGCGGTGGTGGTGCTTGCCAGGAATCTCGGCATCGGTACGATTGCCGAAGGCATTGAAACGATCGAGCAGCTGAGCGTTCTGCAAACCCTGGACTGCCAGTTTGGCCAGGGCTACTACTTTGCCAAACCGCTCATGCCGGCTGAGGCCGGCGTGTTCCGGTTGAAGGGCGATCCGACGGCCGAGATGGCGGCGACCGCCAATGTGTCAGCGTGATTCGCGGGTTCGAGGCGCGTGCTTGATTTCGGAATCGCTGCTGGTTCGGCCTTCTTTCAGGTTTCAACGGCGCTGCGGGCTGTTGAAACATGGCTGCGCACCTGCACGAGTCCTCTTGACGGTGTGCATCACGGATACATACTGCCGAATAGATACGATTTCATGGCTGCATTTCCCATTGAATTGTGCAGGGTTGAAAGCAGATGAATGACAGCACCGGCGATCCGGGCGACAGCGGTGCCGACAACGGCAGAACGCAGGCAGATCTGGTACGTGAGATCGCTCGACTGCGTCAGGCTCTTAGTGAAGCCAGGGAAGGGCAGCAGCGTTTCCGGGATCTTTTCGACCGAACGCCCGTTGCCTACCAGTCCCTTGACGCGGACGGCTGTTTGCTTGAAGTGAACGAGGCCTGGTTGCGCGTTTTGGGGTATGAGCGAGGGGAAGTCATCGGCTGCTGGTTTGGTGATTTCCTGGCCGGTGAAGATGTACAGCTTTTCCGGGAACACTTTCGCCTGTTCAACCAACGCGGGCACACGGAAGGGGCCGAATTCCAGATGCGCCGAAAGGATGGCGCCGTCTTGACGGCGTCTTTCACGGGGGCGATCACCTGCAACCCCGACGGCACGTTTCGACAGACGCACTGCGTGTTCGAGGATGTCACCGATCGCAAGAAAAGTGAACAGGAACGCCAGGACAGCGAAACACGGTATCGATGCCTCTTCGAGAACAGCTTCGATGCGATCTTCCTGACGTGGCCTGACGGGCAGGTCCAGGCGGCCAATCCGGCTGCCTGCAAGATGTTCGGAATGACGGAGGAGGAACTGATCCGGGGCGGAAGGCAGGGGGTTGTCGATCCGACTGACGAGCGGTTAACGGCTGCGCTTGAGCGGCGCATGCGGACAGGCAGGATCCGGACGGAGCTGAGGTTCATCCGTAAGGACGGGACGCCTCTGGTCGCTGATGTCAGTTCGGTAGTGCAGCCGGGAGAGCCTCCGTCGTCCTTTGTGATCCTCCAGGACATCTCGGCGCAAACGATCCGAGATGACCCTCCGGCAGAGCGAGCAAGACTTTCGGGCTATCTTCGACAGGGCCCCCAGCGGCATTGCGGTGGTCGAATCACGGACCGGACGCTTCCTGAAGATCAACGATAGCTACTGCAACATCCTTGGCTATACGCAAGCAGAGATGCTTTCTCTGGACTTTCAGACGATCACCCATCCGGACGATCTGCAGGAAGATATGGCCTGCATGGCGAAACTGGTTCGGGGGGAGATCAACGAATTCGCCATAGAAAAGCGCTACACCAGGAAGGACGGGTCGGTTGCGTGGGTGAACCTGAAGGCGGTTCCCCTGTGGTGCCAGGGCCAGGAGCCTCACACTCATCTGGCTATGGTCGAAGATATCACCGTGCGCAAACGCGCGGAGCAGAGACTGCGGGAGGCGACGCGCTTTACGGAGCAGATCATCGCCAGCGCGGCGGAGGGCATCGTCGTTTACGACCGTGACCTGCGGCTGAATGTGTGGAATTCTTCCATGGAGAGAATGACCGGGATGGCTGCCCGGCAAGTGCTCGGCCAGTGTGCTCCCGACGTGCTTCCCTATCTGATGGAACATGGAGTGGACGAGCTGCTTGCCGAGGCCCTGGCGGGCCGGACGGTCTCGTCTGGCGACATTCCTTTCCACGTGCCAGGTGCGAACAAGAGCGGCTGGGTTGCCAGTACGTATGGCCCGCATCTCGATCATGACGGCCGGATCATCGGCGTCATCGGGATCATTCGCGATGTGACCGAGCGTAAGCGTGCCGAGGCCGCCCTCCGGGAGAGCGAGGAGCGCCACCGGACGGTCCTCCGCACGGCCATGGACGGCTTCTGGCTGATCAGCCCGGAAGGACGTCTGCTGGAAGTCAACGAGGCCTATTGTCGTATGAGCGGGTACAGCGAGCAGGAACTGCTGAGCATGCGCGTCTGCGATCTTGAGGCCAATGAGAGCGCCGAGGAAACGGCTGCCCACATCGAAGAAGTAAGGGCCAGCGGCGAAGCGCGTTTCGAGTCCAGGCACCGCCGCAAGGACGGGACCGTCTTTGATGTCGAAGTCAGCGTGCAGTACCGACCGGGCTACAACGGCTGGTTCGCTGCGTTTGTGCAGGACATCACCGAAAGCAAACGGGCGGAGCAGACGCTGCGGGAGAGCGAAGCACGGTTGGCCGCTGCTCAGCGGATCGCCCATATCGGTTCCTGGGAGTGGGATCCTCGAAATGATGATGCCCGCTGGAGCGAGGAAACGTTCCGTCTGTTCGGGATTCCTCCCGCTGAGCTCAAGCAACATCGGGCTACGTTTCTCGATATGATTCATCCTGACGACAGGCGGCGTGTGGCGCAGGCTCTCGAGGATGCCGCGCTTGGCACGAGGCCGTACGATCTTGACTATCGCATCCGTCGGACCGACGGATCGCAGCGCGTCATTCATGCCCAGGCGGAGGTTATTCGCGGGCAGGACGGCAGGCCGGTCAAGATGCGGGGGACCGTGCACGATGTCACCGAGCGCAAGCACGTGGAGGAATCGCTGCGTCAAAGCGAGCAGCGATTGCGGCTGGCCCTGAAGGCGGGCCAGATGGGCAGCTGGGAGTGGGATATTCAAGCCGGCCGTATCGTATTCAATGAGAGGAAGTACGAGCTTCTGGGGCTGCCGCCACAAGAGGGCGAGGTCGCGGACGAACTATTCTTCTCCCGTGTGCACCCGGACGATGTCGCCGGCTTTCGCCAGGCGGTTGACCGATCGTTCGCAGACGGCGAGTTCAACCACGAATTCCGCATCGTGCGGGATGATGGTGACGTCTGCTGGCTGGCCTCCAAGGGCCAGCCTGTTTCGCGACAGTGAGGGGCAGCCTTCGCGAATGATCGGCATTACCTATGACATCACCGATCGCAAGAACGCCGAGGCGGAACGGCTTGAAATCCAGCGGCAGCTGCTGCATGCCCAGAAGCTCGAGAGCCTGGGGATCCTGGCGGGGGGCATTGCGCACGATTTTAACAACCTGCTGACTGTCATGCTTGGGCAAGGGAACTTCGCGTTGAAGCGTCTTCCCGCAGAATCACCCTTGAGGGGCAATCTGCAAGAAGCCCTTCAGGCGGCCAGGCGGGCGGCGGATCTGACGCGTCAGATGCTGGCCTATTCTGGCAAGGGCAGTTTCATCCTGGAACAAGTCGATCTGTGCGCTCTGATCGAGGAAAACGCCCGGCTGTTTCGGTCCGTCGTCCCCAGGACGATTGCGATGGATCTGTCCCTGGCGCAGGATCTGCCACGTATACGGGCCGACCGAGGACAGATTCAACAGGTGGCCATGAACCTGATCAGCAACGCGACTGAGGCCATCGGCCAAGCGTCAGGAACGATCACCCTGACGGCGTCACTGGGAACGTTCGACGAAGGGGCCTTGAGCCGCAACCGAGCAGCACATGTGACGCCCGGGCGGTTCGTCTGCCTGACCGTGACGGATACGGGCTGCGGGATGGATGCGGCGGCCAAGACCAGGCTCTTTGACCCGTTCTTCACCACAAAGTTCACCGGCCGGGGCCTGGGCATGGCCGTTGTGCTCGGTGTCGTCAAGCGTCATAAGGGGGCCATTCTGGTGGACAGCACGCCGGGGGAAGGAACGACGATCCAGGTTCTATTTCCCGTGGCGGAGGGTGCGTTAAAAGAGCAAGAAGCTGAGGCCGGAGCGCTCTCTTTGCAGGCAGAGGCCGCTGATGGTTCGCTCGGCAAGTTTGTTCTGTTGGTCGACGACGAGCAAGCGGTTCGAAACCTGTGTAAGAGCATGTTGGAGTCGCTGGGGTACGAGGTGCTCGCAGCGGCCGATGGGCAAGAGGCCGTGGCGGTATTCCGCAAGCACGCCGAGGATATCGGATGTGTCCTTCTTGACGTATCGATGCCGCGGATGGACGGCAGAAGGGCCCTGGCGGCGTTGAAGGGCATTCAGCCGGGCGTCAAGGCGGTGCTGATGAGCGGTTATGGAGAAACAGAAGCCACGGCCAGTCTGCACGGTTCGAAGGCTGAGGGCTTTCTTCAAAAGCCGTTTGGGATTGAGGATCTGAAGTCCGTGCTGCGGCAAGTGTCACCAAAATGACTCGTTGGCGCCAAGGCCGGCGGCAGATGAGGTGCCGTGGTAAGGACTTCACCTTGCCTGTTACGCTCTGCCGGCCGGGGGCTCGAGTTGATCGTTCATGCCCCGGCATTGTGATTGCCGGTTTTGGGTGACATCTGGTGACACCCTACCAGAAA
Source organism: uncultured Planctomycetota bacterium (assembly GCA_963787325.1). GTDB lineage: Bacteria > Planctomycetota > Phycisphaerae > UBA1845 > JANYLN01 > CAWBCK01. Next base: position 623,500 of record CAWBCK010000003.1, on the reverse strand, counting down.
CAAAAACAACAAAAACCTCTATTTCCACATTTTTGCTATACGAACGGTGAAGAGACACCCGATATCCAGGACAGGTAAAGATCGGGGACTACATGTTGAGACGTACACTGTCGACATCGGAGGTCGCCAGGCTGGTTGGCGTGGCGGCGGGATCGGTGGCCAACTGGGTCGACCGCGGCTTGCTCAAGGCCGGGCGAACGCCTGGTGGGCACCGGCGGATCTATGTGACGGACCTGCGGGGGTTTCTGCGGCAGCAGAATCTGCCCATGCCCGCGGAGCTGCTGGAAAATGACGAACCGCTGATCCTCGTGGTGGATGATGAGCCGGCGGTGGCCGGATGGCTGGCGACGGAGATCGCCGCGGTCAAGCCGACCTGGCGGGTGGAAGAGGCGCATGGCGGCTTTGTGGCCGGGCAGCTGATAGGCTCGATGCGGCCCCATGTGGTTGTGCTCGATTTGCGGATGCCGGATCTGGACGGGTTTGAGGTATGTCGGCGGATCAAGGGCGATCCGACCACCCAAAACACTGCGGTCATCGCGATGACGGCGTACCCTTCTGCCGAGGTGCAGGAGACGATTCTGGCATGTGGAGCCCAGGTATGTCTCGCGAAGCCACTGGAGATTGAGGTGCTTCTGGAGGAGATCGAACGAGCCGTGTCGGCCGAGTTTCGATTGACGGCGGTCGCAGGCGGCAGGGAAGAGTAAACAGGCGCGTTCGGGCAGCCGTGAAAAGAGTCCCCGACCAGAGTCCCCCCACGGCTGTTCGGCCTTTTGACAGGTTACCGCGCCTGTTTACCCTTCTCTGACGATATCCGGTCGGTCAGAGGGATTCCATTGGCGGGTGAGACTGCGGCAGGCGGGATAGCACGGGGCTGCTGTTGTTAGAGCATACGGCGCGGCCCGACTGCGCGTGTCAACGGCGGCACGATCTGAACAGACACTTCTGGATGGATAGATGCCCGGGATTTGCCGAGAAAACAGATAAGAGGTCGCTTGTTCGAAGGCACCGGGCTGGCAAACCCTGCTTTGGGAGGAGTTTTTCTCGGACCAAACATGACGGTTATTGCCGGGTTATTGGGGCTGCCAGGGAGCCGGGGAATTCCGACAAGTGTTGAGGAGATGGGCGGTGTACGGGAAATACCGATGTCAGCAGGAGATAGCGTCGCTGGTCAAGGCAAATGTTGCCTAGAATAAAGCGGAACGTGATGGCGGGGCAGTAGTGGCTGTCGTGCCGGGCAAGGTTCCGAAGAGGGGTGCCGTGTGAATCTCTCAGACAGCGGGATGTGGGCAGAGGGTGGTTACAGGCTGGAATGTCGTAGCAATGCGAGCAGTGCCGCAGGTATGGTGAGTGTGCGTGCCGCGGCGGTTCTGCCGACGAAGGGCTCGCCCAAGGGGAGGGGCAAGGCAGATCCTGTCAAGGGCAAGGTTAAGGCTGACGGGGATGGTGCGGTGGCGACGCACCGGAGAATCCGCGTGCTGCTGGCGGATGATCACCCTGTGGTGCGCGAGGGCCTGGCTCGCCTGTTGCAGATGCAGGCGGATATCGAGATCGTCGGTCAGGCGGCGGACGGTCAGCGGGCGGTAGAGATGGCGCATGAGCTCGAACCGGACGTGGTGATCATGGACGTGAGCATGCCGATCGTCGGCGGGATCGAGGCGACGCGTCAGATTCACGGGGACCTGCCGCGAATCGGGGTGATCGGATTGTCGATGCACAGCGAGCGCGAGGTGGCCACGGCGATGTATACTGCGGGGCGCGGGCTTTCCTGACCAAGACGGTTGCGGCGGACATGCTGGTTTCGACGATCCGCGAAAGTGCGGCCGAGAGGAACTGACGGGAAGTCTGTAGTAGGCAAGTCTGTTCGGCATATCGAGTGTGGGCCCTGCCGGCTAAGCGTATCTGCTTATCGTGCGCCAAAAGCACGTCTGGGAGGCTGAGGGCTGGTGCGGGCGTGACCTTGGCGGCGAATGGATGTACGATTCCCGCAAAGGCGGAATACGCGCGAGCCGCCAGCCAAAAAATGTACCTGACCCCTTTGTCGCGCGAAGGAGTATTGGCTTGAAGGGCAAGAACGAAGCGATCGGCGGTGGCGGGTTTCATCATATCGCGATGCGGGTACGTGATTTTGATGTCTCGGTGCGCTTTTATACAGAAGTGCTGGGGTTCCGCGAGAAGATCCGCTGGGGAGAGGGCGACAAACGGGCGATCATGCTGGATACCGGCGATGGCAACTATGTCGAACTCTTCGCCGGCGGCACCAAGGAGCCAAAGCCTGAAGGGATGATTCTGCACTTTGCACTGCGGACGGATAACTGCGATGCCGCGCTCGAGCGGGCTCGCGCCGCTGGCATGGAGGTTACCATGGAACCCGGCGATGTCACGATTCCCAGCGAACCGCCGACGCCGGTACGCATCGCGTTCTGCAAGGGCCCTGACGGCGAGGTCATCGAGTTCTTCCAGAACAGCCTGACCTGATTTCCGGCTGGCAAATCGCGACAAGGCACTACTGGCTCTACATGGCTTGCGTCATTCGAAGGGAGCGGTCATGAACGTACTTGATGCCATCCGAACGAGGCGAAGTGTGCGATCGTACGCCGGCACGCCGATACCGGCTGAGGTGATGGATCGGATGCGACAGGTGCTGCGCGTGGCTCCTTCGGCATGCAACCTTCAGCCGTGGCATTTCATCTTGGTTACGGACCCGGCGCTGCGCCGCAAAGTGGCTGAGGTGGCCAACGGGCAGATGTGGATGGCGGAGGCCCCGGTGATCGTGGTCGGCTGCGGGTTGCCCGAGAAGGCCTACAAGAAGATGGGCGGTTACGGTAACAGCGTCGATATTGACGTGACCATCGCGCTGGACCACCTGACGCTGGCGGCGGTGGCGGAGGGACTCGGCACGTGCTGGATCGGCGCGTTTGACGAGGGCAAGGTGAAGAGTCTTCTGAACGTTCCCGCCAGCTTCAAGGTCGTCGCGATGACGCCGCTGGGATATCCGGCTTCGGCGGATCTGAACCATCCTGTCGAAGAGGGGCGGCGCAAGGCCGTATCCGAGATCTTCAGTTCGGACCGGTACGAGGGTTTGTCTGCGGACTGATGCTTTGCGGCAACGGCTTGCCGGCTGCGGCCGGGCGCCTTGCTCTAAGTCTATCCGTTTGTCAGGGCTGCGTGGGCCTCTTTGAGCTGCTTGCGGATGGCGATGTTCTGGGGGCACTTGGCTTCGCAGGTGCCGCACTCGTTGCAGGAATCGGCTTGTTTGGCCTGGGGGTCCCACTTGTCACGGAGGATGCCCGCATAGCCTCGTCGGGCGCCGGTCCAGTTCTTGTAGACCCGGGCGAGGTTGTAGAGGTTGAAGATGCGGGAGATCCGCACGTTCTGGGGGCAGGGCATGCAGTAGCCGCAGCCCGTGCAGCACAGGTCCGCCATGGCTCGCAGCTTCTTGAGGTGGGCGTCGATCCGGGCATAGTCTTCAGGTGATAACGCTGTGGGTTCATCTGCCACGCGGGCGTTCTGGTCGATCTCGCTGCACTTCTCCATACCGGAAAGGGCCAGCGAGACGTCGGGGTTGGCCAGGACGAACCGCAATGCGACCTCCGGCACATGCGCCAGGTGCGGCAGGATCGTGCCGAAGACCTCGGCAGAGGCGATGACCCGGCCGCCGGCCAGCGGGCCCATCACCGCGATGCCTACGCCTTTGGTGCCGGCGTGGGCGATGGCCTTTTCGTATGCCCGGTCCAGCAGGTTGTATTGGACGGTGAACGCTTCGAACATGCCGGTGTCGATCAGACGGATCATGTTGGCCGGCTTGTCATGGCAGCTTGCGCCGATGTGTCTGATCAGTCCCTGGTCACGGGCGCGGATCAGCCATTTGGCGATCGCCGGCTCCACCGCCTCCTCGTAAACCTGCCAACTGATCCCGTGGATGTTGTACAGATCGATGCAGTCGACCTGGAGCAGGCGGAGGCTGTCTTCGAGGTTCTTGTGCCAGCGTTTTTCGTCGGTGCCCTTGTAATCGTTCTTGGTCGAGACGATTACGCGATCCCGCCATCCCTTGAGGGCCTCGCCGACGGCCCGCTGGCTGTCGTGATTGCAGTAGAAGACCGCCGAGTCGATGTAGTTGATGCCTGACTCGAAGGCGTGATGGATGAGCGGAACTGCCTTGTCCAGATCGACCTTGGCGTCCTTGTCGGGGCCCGTCATGGGCAGACGCATCGCCCCGAATCCCAACTGCGACACCTTCAGTCCCGTACGGCCCAGCATGCGATACTGCAAAACAACTCTCCCGTCTGCCGGATTCGATGTATCCCGGATAACAGCCTGTTAACGACGGCAGATTCTACCAGCCGGGGAGATCTCCACAAGCGACTTCGTGCGAATGGTGTGCGCCCGGCCGTTGCGGACATTGCCGACCGGTTCCACCCAGAAACGTTCCTGACCCCCTTTCCGTTGCCGGCTGCAATATGAAGAAGCGTCGGTGGCCGTCCAGGACGGCCAACCCGACGCTTCCGTGATACTCCAATCCTTACGCCCGACGACGGCGAACCGCCCAGACGCCACCGAAGGCCAGCAGAGCCAAGGTCGCAGACCCGGGAACCTGAACATATGATGCTTCGGTCCAGGCGACCTGGATACCGCTATTGGCATGTGACAAGCGGAAGCCATACACAACGTCACTGGTCTTATCAAACCCGTTGATCGTGTCGACGGGTACGGTATAAACCCTCGTTTCATTGGCTGCCCATCCGGCGCCATCGTCGACGACTTTCGCTGTGGCGGTCGTTGCGGCGCTGCTGTCGTAGTAATACATAGTTGCGGTGACATGGTTGTTCGAGGGAATGGAGATGGAGTTCGACGATGGATTGACCAACGTGAACTGCAGATCGGAAGCGTCAGCCAGACTGATGGCCTCACGACACGATGCATCCGAGCAACGCTTGCTGCGCATCAAGAGCGTCTGTTCGTAGGGGTATACCGGATGCAGCGGTCTATGAGTAGTATAAAGGTCCTGCTGGACAGCACTTACAGGGGTTCTGGCCCGAGATGGCCTGAACGCACATACCTGGCGGCGTAGATGGATTTCTGGAACATTTGATCAGGCGCAAGTGTGGACGCGAACGAACCGGCTGTCCGATCGGCGCCAGCCATGGGCGGCCTTGTGGCGCATATTCCCCGGGTACTGCGATGGGCTGACCAGTGGTATGAGGGCGCTGATCTGCTGCAGCAATATGCGAACCCGCAGCCCAGGTCAGCCCGGGTTGCGTTGCGCGGTGAAGGCGCTGGCAAAGGGTCTGTCCGAAGGCATGCCTCCGAGCGTCGGATCGACCCGCATTCCGTCACGTTTCTATGGCGTCTGCCGCCTGCTGGCGGTTACTCGAGTCCACTCGCCCAATTGGCGATGAGGATTTGCAGGTCGCCTATGTTGACGTAGGTGTCGCCGTTGAGGTCGGTGCCGGGGTTCCATCCGGGGCCGCTGTCGCTTGTGCTGCCCCAGGCGGCTACCAGGGATTGGAGGTCCCCGACGTTGACCAGCGCATCACCGTTGATGTCGCCGGCGATGCTGGTCGTCACGATGCTTACCGAGCTGTAGGCACTTTCCACATCGGCTTGGTTGCGCGACTGGCTCTTGAACATGTACGTCGTCTGGCTGGTCAGGCCCGAGATCGTCAGGTCGGACCAGTCCTGACGCTGCTGCCAGAACGGATCGGCCTGAAGGCGGCCATCGGGTCCGACGTATTGGCCGGTCGTTGCTTCCTGGACGGCGTAGGGAGTCGTCGCGTCATTATCGGTGCCCAAGGTGACGATCTGGATTGCTGTGGCGCTCGGTGAGCCTAACTGCGGCGTCGATGGTGCGGTTGGGTCCGGGATCGGCGTGTAGTACTGAATGAAGAGGGTGGGCTGATGGTCGGCCGCGGTCGTCTCGCTCATCGCAGGGCCGTAGTTGCCCGTAGTGTCCACGAACAGGCCGTAGTTGGTCAAGCCGCTGGCCCATAGCTGTAAAATCGGGGTGATGTCGATCGTCAGGTACTGATTGTTCGTGCCCGGTGTGACGCCCCAGAAGTTGTGTGCCAGTCCATGGACGACGGCCACGCCGTCCTTGGCAGGGTCGAATGGCAGGCCGTTGGCCCAGGAGCACGGTGCCAGGGCCGTGTTTGCCGGGGAACCGAGGTTCACCGGTGTGCCGTCGGCCGTCTGGTATGCGCCGGTGTTATAGCCCATGGGGTGCGCGCCGCTGACGCCGCCGGTGGCACCGGGGAAACCGCCACTGCAGGTACCTTCGATCCAATCGCTGAAGGTTATGTAGCCGGTGTTATACATTCCCGAATTGCCGCCCCAGGTGTAGAATCGCAGTTCGGCCCTGTTGATCGTACTGCCGGCGAAATTCGGTACGGCGTCCAGGTTGAACTTGACCAGCAGGGGTCGACCGGAAGCAGCGCCTGTGCTGCCACCATAGCTGCGATAGATATCCTGCGGGGCCCAGACCAGGCTAGTGTTCAGCGAGCCGGCGTCGGCGACCATGTTCTGGCCCGTAAGGACCGGGATGGTTCCGGCGGAAACGGCATCCGCAAAGGCCGGGTCCAGGCCGCGGCCGTCTGTCAGGCCGGCACCGCGTCTTGATTGCGATGATGTCCATGTCCACGTGGGCCGTCTTGCCGGAGACAATGTTCGAGATTCCTGAGACGGCGCCGGCGTGACTGATGCTCTTGATCGCGAAATAGTAGGTCGTGTCCGTACTGAGGCCGGAGACGGTTGTATTCTCGGCGACGCCCGCCGGTGCCGGAGTCAGCGGATTGGCCAGTTTCTGGGCGCTGGCGAAGTTCGCGTCGGTAATCGCGGAGGTCGAATAGCGGATGTCATAGCTGGCCGCTGCGCCGGTGTCGCCGATGTCGCCGGGAGCGGTCCAGGTGAGGATCAGGCGGTTGGCGGTCGGGTCGCCCGCTGCCAAGTCGGTAATATCGGCCGGCGGATCGACGTTGACGGTGACCGCGGCGGTTCCGGAGACCACCCCGTCGGATGCCATCAGTTGCAGCACGTACTGGCCGGACTCGGTGAACGTCGCGGTCGTGACCGCGGCGCCGGAATCGGCGAAGGTGACGACGCCCGGACCGCTGGCCATCGTCCAGGTGTAGTTCAAGACGCCATCGCCGCCTGTGGCCGAACCGTTCAGCGTGATGGCTTCGGGACGGAAGACGCTCTGGTTGGGTCCTGCGTTTGCCACAACCGCTGGCGCGGACATGTACGCGCCGATATCGACGGCGCTTTCGGTGGTCCGCTCCTTATAGCTGCACGGGTGCACGTACTGATACGGCGGCGACAGCGCCTCGGTGCCAACGTAGCCTGGGGCGGTGCCCTGGCCGATCGCGTCGGTGGAATCCGGCGTCAGGCGGAAATCGTAGTGGGCCGGATCACGCAGCTTGGCATCGGTCGTGACCAGGTTGGTCGTCTGCGTGCCGGGACCGTTCAGCACTGTGCCCGCACCCTGGAAGATGTTGTTTTCCAGCAGGGCAGCCGCTGTGCCGGCGTTGTTGACGAACGTGCCGGCAGCGTTGTTGTTTACGAAGGTATTGTTGACGACATACAGATCCATGCTCGGATTCGTGCCTTCGTCGCCGTATGCGAGGATCGTGTCATTCGTGCCGGTCGCACTCTGCTCGATCTCGTTGCCGATGATCCAGGTGGTGCCGCCGTTGGCTGCGTCGATCTCGTAGGTGCCATTGCCGCCTTCGTTGCCGATGCGGTTGTAGAAGATGCTGTTGGTCCGGGCGAGAGTCCTGACCTCGCAGCCGGCGTTGGCATTGTGGACCCAGCAGAACTTCATCATGAACGAATCGACGGCGCCGACGTTGATGTTGTGACTGAGGCCGTCGCCGTGGCCGTTGTGATTGAACTCGCTGCAGTCGACCGTAATGGTACTGTCACTCAGGCCGTCAGCCACGAGGCCATTGTCGCAGTCACGGAAACAGCAGTTGGCGATGGCCAGGTTGCGGTCCTGGAGGCAGATGCCGGCTGCGTTGCCGGCTGCAGTATTCCTGGCGTTGTCGAATTCCAGGTTCTGCACGACCGTGTCATGCCCGCTGATCACGAAGATGCCCTTGCCGTCGAGGCAGCTGCCGGCCGCATCGATCACCGGCCGGAACTCGCCCATGCCAATGATTCTCAGGTAGTTCTTGGTGATATTGGCCCAGCCGGCCTCTTGCGTGTAGGTGCCGGAGAAAATCTGGATGACGTCGCCGTCGGAGGCGGCATCGACGGCTGCCTGGACGGTGGCGTAGGTCTTCCCCTCGCCCACCTGCAGGATCTGGCTCCGCGGAACGATCGCCCACTTGGGGTTACTAGAGAAGTTGCCGATATGGTTGTCCCGCACATTTGCCTTCAGGAAATCCCATGCGATATCGGCCTGCGGATAGAGGGCGTTCATCGCCCCTCCAGCGCTGGCGATGACGGCATAGCCATCGTTGGGATTGTTTGCATTCTGTTTGAAGTAGGTAATTGCGTCCTCGTCCGTGCTCCCTTTTGCGAGCTTCTGCTGCTCGGCCTCGCTCCAGGTGTTCAGCCATGAGCCGTCCGGCTTGCGAACATCGAGGTAATAGCTGGCGATACGGTAAACACACCAGTCCGGATCGAGGAACTGCCCAGTTATGAACTGGCCATGCCAACTGGCCAATGGATCAGATGCGAAGCCCATCTCCCTGGCGACGCCCAGTTCCACTATGACAAAACTGTTCTGCCAAGGGGCCGTGAAGTCCGAATCAAAGAAGTGCAGCGGCACGACGGGGTTCAAGCCATCGTTCGGAGCACCAATCTTGCCTCTGGCCCACTGCCATAGCCTGTGCTGTGTGAAATTGCCGGGTACGCCGTGCCAGCCTTCCCAGTGAGCGAGCGCGTCGTTGACCAGCGTCTTGAAGTAGGCCTGTTCCGGCGTGTTGTCCGGCGAGACGAATGCGGCATTCAGGCGGGTACGGAAGATCCAGGCGTCTCCACGGACCTGGTCGACGATGCCGCCAAAGCCGCCGCCGGGACCTCTCCGGGCCGGCCAGACGTCAAGGGCCCCGTAGGTCGCCCACATCTGCAGCTGCTCCAAATACCAGTGCTCGCCCGTCAGCACGTATTCGATCGTGTACGGGTCGGGCTGGTGGGCCTGGTCCCACGACCAGGCGTTGCCTGGAACGTCGAGCCTGTCGCCGTGGACCGGGATCCAATAGCTCGGGTTCGTGCCGCCGCGGTCATCGAGTATCCACAGGGCGGCCGGGCGAAAAGAGATACCGGCTTGCCGAGGGCGGGGATCGTCTGGGCCCGGTCGAACATCTTCGTATCATTTCCTTCGCGGATTTGGGCAGACCAGTTGCCAGCCAAATCCGCATGGCCGAAGGCAATCTCCTTGGCTCGCCAATCGCCCGTGTAGAGCCACTGCAGCATCCACCTCGGCATGTGACCGATGTCGTCGCGGCCGCCGGTCGAGCCCATCCCTCTGTACCACCAGCCGGAGTCCTGGATGTCTCGGGCGGTTTTCAGCCATTTGGCGTAGTCAGCGGCGAGCTTCGATTCGGGAATGGTCAGCGTTGGGTCGTACATCGGGATGAATCGCGTCTGCTCGACGTAGGCCAGGTTGCTGTTCACATTGACCTTCTGCTCCGGCTCGCCGCCGATCCAGAAGACCTTTGTCCAGCGCGTCGCGGCCTTCTGTACGTAACCGCTATAGGTGTAAACCGTTTGCGGATCGGCATAGCCGGTCGTCAGTGCCACGTCATAGACCAGGTCTTCCAGCGCCTCGGTGCACGAATCCTCACCGATAAAGCGGACGCGGACCTTGTTGATACCCGGCCAGAAGGTCGCCTCGAAGACTGGCCGGATCGAACGCAGGTCATCAAAGCCCATGTCGTAAATGCGGGCGGTGCTGTGGTCGGCAAGGATGATCGTCGTGGCCACCGGTCCCTGAGCCCAGTACGTAAAGTTGCCGTTGGCCAGCATGGTGCGGGCCGAGGCGCTGCAGGTGGTACCGTCGGTGTTAGCGATCTGGATTACCGCGTCGAAGTCGAAGGCGGGGTCAAGCATCTCGGCCTGCGTCAGCGGGGTATTGTTGCCGCCGGGCTGGTTCTGGAACGTCAGGGTGACCGAGCCGTTAGCAGGGATCGAGGGGACCAGCACCGATAGGATCGAGTGTTTGACCGAGCCGTCCGGCCAGCGCTGTTTGATGTCGGCCTGGGTGGTGACGGGGGTTCCGTCTATCAGGACCTGTGGGAAATCGGCGATTTCGCCCTCAACGAATGGTCGTGCAAACTGCAGCGGGTAGTTCGTCTGGGTTGTGCCGGACGTGTCCGTTACCGTCATGGTGTCGGGGACGGCCGGTACGGCAGAAGTGGCGGCTGCGGAGGTCACCAGTACGCCCAGCATGATGCACAACACTGCAATGTTGCCTGAAAAGACCCATGGATTGCGAGTGAATCGCGGCACGTTTCCTCTCCCTTGCAAAACATCCTGGCGCGGGGAGGGTCAGTCTCTCACTACCACCCCGTGTCCGGAAGAAACCGCTGGTGCTGGCTCGCAGATGCTGCCGTCGGACATCGACCGGAGTCCCGAACCCTGGCACCGCAGGTCCAGCCCCTTCTCGCTAATGAAAAGGGACTAATGAGGTAATAAGAGAGCAAGTCACATGCCAAAGTCGGGCCCACCATCTCAGCGAATCGTATAAGACGTTATATGGCAAGGTTTTACAGTCATATCGGTGTCTGGTTTCAGTGACATGCGTCTGGGCGGCGATGTTGCCGCCGGGCAACGCTTGCTACGCATCAAGTGGTTTGATCACATGTCGCGTGTGGGTGATGGCGAGGTACCAGTGGCGTAAGTCCCTTGTCTATAGATGATTACGTGCTTATCGCGGTCGGAAAAGCCCGCGTGGCGCTCCGGTTTGCCATGGATGCATTTGCTGAACATCTGGTCCAGCCCAGGACCGGCCTTGAGGTGCGGGGCCAGTGACGGCGCCAGCGAGCGGCGCAGAAGCCGCACGAAAGAGACACCTATCGGGCGGGAGGAAAGGAGACCGTACGCCCCCGGTCCAGTACGCTGGGAATCGCTATCCGCACGGCAATATCGCGTTTTTCTGACGCCCTTTCCAGCAGGCAATCAGCAGCCATTTCGCCCTGTTTGTAGGGGTCGGTCCGCAGGCAGGTGATCTGACATGCGGATCCCAGGAATGACTTTGTGACGATCGACATGTCTTCCGGACAACGTACGCCGTGTTGTCGCATCTTCCTGATGAATTCGGCAGCCAGGGCATCGCTGAAGATCAGGCCGGCCGTAGGCTGGGGGTTGATGGCTCGAAACCACCTGACGGCCTCATCTACCTGCTCGAAACCGAAAAACTGCACGTGCTGCGGCGGCAACGGAGGCTGGTGTGCCAGTTGCAGCCCTCTCTGGAATCCCGCCAGAAGAAGCTCGGCGTCAGGCTCGTTCTGTATTTCTGGCGCGTATATGTGCTTGTTGCCCATGTAGAAGATTCTGGTGTGGCCGTGGCGCACGAGCAGGTCTGCTGCGGCTACCCCTTCGCCAAAACAGTCGGCGACGATGACATCGCATTGCGGATTCGACGACCAGTAATCGACGGCAACGACGGGGAAACCTGCGTCCGTGTACATCCGAAGCAGCCCTTCGTGTGTCAGGCCATGTACCACAATCCCAAGTGTCTTCTCCGCCGGAGGCGGCTGGAGACTGGTGCGGCAGCTGCGTTCGATGAACGGCCGCCTGCTGGACAACCGGCCGATATCCCGCCTGCTCGCATCGGTTAAGGATGCCCTGGTAGACCAAACCGCCGTAGGGCGGCGGGGGAACAGCCGACAGCGGATACCAGCCACTGACGATGTAGATCGCGCGGTCCTGGCGCATGCGTTTCCACTGGCGGATAGCCTTGGCAACGGTCATCGTTCCCCGGCTGCGCGCCCGTTCGATCAGACCCTCGCGTTCAAGTACCTCCAGGGCCTTGCGGATCGTGCTCAGCGAGGTCTGATAGACGACCCGCAATTCTCGCTCCGTCGGCAGACGGCGCGGGACGTCTTCGTCGGAACTGACGATGGCCGCGCAGGACGTTGGCAATCTGCTCGTAGGCAGGTACGGCCTTGCGACCGTTCTTTGCAGATTGACGGCTTGCACCGTGTGTACCGTCCAAGGCATTTCCTCGCGTTCAAGCAAGGTTTGTACCGCTGTGCCCGAATACTATATCAGTTTCCGGCCATTTCGCGAAGTCTGGCGTGAGCCCCGACTGTCCCCCGGGAGGCCCCGGGGCAGAACAGAGCGGCTCGGGCCGCGTTGCGGATCAGGTGGCCCGAGCCGTTGCTGGCTCTCTTTATGAGAAACATCGGGCATTCTGGTGTTGCTTCAGGATACCTTCGAGCCGGGGGCGATGTCGCTGTCGGTGGTCAGGAGGATTACGCGGTCACGGGCGTCGGTCGAAGCGGCCATCAGCATGCCCTGGCTCTCGAAGCCTCGCATCATGCGCGGCTGGAGATTGGCGACGACGATGATGTTCTTGCCGACGAGATCGGCGGGTTCATAGTAGCCTCGCAGGCCGGCGACGATCTGGCGCTGTTCGGTGCCGAGGTCGACCTTCAGGACGAGCAGTTTGTCAGCCTTGGGGTGTTCCATTGCTTCGAGCACCTTGGCGACGCGCATCTGCACCTTCGTGAAGTCGTCGAAGGTGATGAGGTTGCCGATCGGCGGCTGCGTCTCGGCGGGGGCGGGGCCGGCGGCGGGCTGGGTGGTCGCGGGCTGTTCGCTGGGGGTCTCGGCGGGTTTTTCGGGGTTCGGGGTGCCTTCCATCGTACCGTCTCCTCATTGGCAACAAGGCGAAAAGGTCTGGCGGCCGGGATATTATCGGCGAGCTGTCGACCTCGTTCGCGCGGCATTACGTTTGGGCGGTCGGCCCCTTCGTCCGGAAGGGTCAGGCCGCAGGCTGACTATACTTGCTCAGGCCCTTTACCAGTCATTTTCGGCGCGTAGATTACTGCCTTCCAGCCGATAATGCCATATCTTTGAGGGGTATGGTCTTGCGGCTGGCGTGGGAAGTGGTGATGCTGAGGGCTTAGTGCCGAGTGCCGAGTGTTGTATGCCGTTGCTGTTAGTGGCCATGGGCCGCTGATTTCAACTTCGCCGAGGAGAATACAGATGAACAAGGTGTATCCGCTCGTCTTCGAGCCGATCTTCAAGCAACGGATCTGGGGGGACAGGAGCCTTGAGCGGCTGCTGGGCAAGAATCTGCCGGATAACGTGAAGATTGGCGAATCGTGGGAACTGGCGGATCTGCCGTCGGACGTGTCGGTTGTGGCGAATGGGCCGGAGAAGGGGCGGTCGCTGCATGACCTGGTCGATCAATGGGGTAAAGACCTGCTGGGGGAGGCAGCGCCGTACAAGGGGCGGTTTCCGCTGCTGATCAAGTTTCTTGACGCCAAGGACGTGCTTTCGGTGCAGGTGCATCCGGATACGGAGGCGGCAAAGGAACTCGGGCCGGACGTGCAGCCAAAGTATGAGGCGTGGTACGTGATCGACGCCGAGCCCGGAGCGGTCATCTACTGCGGCCTGAAGCCGGGTGTTACGAAGGAGCAGCTGGCAGCGGCCAGCGAGGATGGAACGGTCGGCGAGCTGCTTCAGAAATATGAGGCCGGCAAGGGCGATGCGTTCTATCTGCCCGCGGGAACCGTGCATGCGATTGGTGCGGGGCTGGTGCTGGCGGAACCGCAGACGCCGTCGGATGTGACATACCGGCTGTTCGACTGGAACAGGGTCGATCCGAAGACCGGTAAGGGACGCGAGCTGCACCTTGAGAAGGGGATACGCGTTACCCGGCCGGCGTATACGACGAAGGATATCATCCAGGATCGCAAAGAACTGAGCGGGTTCGACCCGGCGAAGGCGACGCGGCTGGTCGTGTGCGAGGCGTTTGTCATCGACCGGTTTGAGATGGCGGCAGGCGGGCGGATGCCGGTGCCTGGCGGTCAACTGGCCGTGTGGATGATGCTGGCGGGATGGGGGCGGATCCGTCAGGCTGGGGGGGATGAGCAGGTCGTGACGTGCGGCCAGACGGCGCTTCAGCCGGCGGCGCTGGGTGATAGTGAGTTTGAGGCGGAGAGCGACTGCATGTGGCTGCGGGTGAGTGTGCCTGAGAATGGGGACTCGCCGGCGTAGCGATTTTGTGTCAGGAGCGGCCGTGAAGAGTATGTCTGTTGCGTAGAAGATCCTTCGCGGTGCTCAGCGATGACATTGTGTAGGCAGGATGGCAGCCTGAGACAGGATGAACACTCGGGACCATTAATAAACTGAGCCGGCTGCTGCGATTGGTATTGTTATGGATATATGCGAATGAGAGAAAACGTTGCTGGTAAGGTTCGCCTGCAGAAGTTTCTGGCGGATGCCGGGGTGGCGGCGCGGTGCGCGGCGGAGGATCTTGTGATCGAGGGCCGTGTGAGCGTGAACGGCCACTTTGTCGATTCACTGCCGGCGTTCGTCGATCCTGAGCATGACGACGTGCGCGTGGACGGACATCGGGTACATGTCGCGCCGAAGGTGTACTACCTGCTGAACAAGCCGAAGGGCACGGCGATCGGTGGGGCCAAGGCCTCCGGCAAGAAGCGCGCGGCGGATCTGGTGGAAGGGGCCGAAGGACGGCTTGTGCCGGTCGGTCGGCTCGACGACGAAACTGACGGCGTACTGATCATGACGAACGACGGCGATCTGGCGCAACGGCTGACGCATCCGCGGTATGGGGTGGAGAAGGTGTTCCGGGCGGAGATTCGCGGGCAGGTCAAGGCCGAGGACATCCTGAAGATTCGCAAGGGATTCTGGTTCAGCGAGGGGCGGACGCCGCCGGCGTGGGTGAAGGTGACGTATTCGTCCCGGGAGATGACGATCGTTGAACTGACCATGCGGGAGGTGCTGAACCGGCAGATCCCCCGGCTGTTTGCGCGGCTGGGTTACAAGGTAAAGAAACTGACGTGCATTCGCGTCGGCAAGCTCACGACGAAGGGGATGCGGGTCGGCGAGAGCCGGCCGCTGAAGCCAATGGAGGTCAACCACTTGCAGAGGCTGGCGGAGAAGGTGGAGGCGGAGGCCGAAAAGGAGGGGGGCAAGCCGGCGCCTGCGCGGCGGCCGGCGAAACCGAAGGCTGCCGGCCGGCCGGCGAGCGGGCAGAAGCGTGTGGCCAGGGGCAAGAGTCCGAAACGCAGGCCTGCAAGACGGCGGGGGCAGCCTCGCTGAAACGCCGGGGATCTTTCGCTGAAACGCCGGGCCTTCCGTGGCTTGCGGCTGGGTCGGTATGTAGCGAATCGCCTCAAATCAGAAACCCCTCCTATACTGTCATGGGCGGTACGCGCCGGATGAATGCGTGAAGCTCGCGCTGCGGGCTTCGTTCGGCGGCAACCAATCTTTTCATGAAGCCGTCCGATCCTAGATTCAGTTCCATTTGTGCCGGCTGGGATAATGCAACCATGCCCGACGTGAGCATGGTGCATTCCCTGCGTGTAAGAGCCGCTGGTGATCGGGGAGGCGGAATCCACCCGGTTGAACGGCTTATGCTGCTGCCTGCCCTATCCAGGGGCACAGCTCGCTTTACAGGGGAATAGAGCACGGACTAGAGCATTCCCGTCCAGACGTAGCGGGCACAACCATGGTCCCGCAACAGCGAGGAATATGCCACCTGGGATCTTGCCGCCCAGTCGCTGCACCTGGATTGAGTCTGCTCTACCGCCAGGAGGGGAGGCTGTGTCGACATGGGCCGACTGGGGAAGATCGTTGTTCATTCCAGGTCAATGGTCAAGGAGATGAAAACAATGGACAGGATGTGGCTGGCAGTTTTCCTGGCTGGGACGGTGGCGGCAGCCTGGGCCGGCGGGTGCGCCCAGCAGAATCGTTCGCATGGAAGTTCAGGCTCGCGAGCGTACGCGACCGGTGCCCCTGTTCGGATCGATCCTCGCGCCGACCGGGCGTTGCACAGGATGAGCGCGACGCTGAGCAATGCGCGATCCTTCAGCTTCCATAGCGTCACAACGATGGATGAGCCGGCGGAAACGGGGCAACTCGTGCAGTTTACCCGCCACAACCAGGTGATCGTGCATCGGCCTGATGCGATTCTTGTCAACACCACGATGGAGGGGGATGACGTCTGGACGCTGTGGTATCACGGCACCGATCTGACGCTGCTGGACAAGGCAGGTGACGCGTATGCCTCGATGAGGGTGCCCGACCGGATCGATGGCATGCTTGATACGGTCGCCAGGGAGAAGGGGCTGACTGTTCCGCTGGCGGACCTGCTCGTCTCGAATCCGTACGATACGCTGACGACGGGGGTTCTTACGGGGGAGTACATCGGCAGGCTGGCGATCGACGGGGTGCAGACGGACCACCTGCTGTTCACCTCAGATGCGCTGGACTGGCAGGTGTGGATCGACGCGACGAACAAACCGGTGCCCCTCAAGATCGTGATCGACTACAAGCGACTGCCGGGCCGGCCGCAGTTCGTCGCGGTGCTCAACGACTGGAACCTGTCGGCGTCGGTGAATCCGCAGCAGTTCCAGCCGGTGCTGCCGGCGGGGGCCAGGCAGGTCGATCTGACCACGTTGCTCGGTTACGCAAAGGAGGAATAGGCATGTCAGCGAGGATTCTGACTGCTGCCGTGGCGGCGGGCCTGTGCGTGCTGCCCATATCGGACGCATGGGGCCGTGGGTTCGGCGGATTTCGCGGGGGCGGGTTTGGTGGGTTCCACGGCGGCGGTTTTCACGGCGGTGGGTTTGGCGGCTTTCATGCGAGTTCGTTTCACTCGGGGGGCTTTGGCGGCGGCTTCGGCTCGGTGCATTACGGTGGCTGGCGTCACGGCGCCGGCGGGTGGGGTGGTTACCATGCCGGGTACACGCACTATGGAGCCGGCGGGCTCAGCCATGTGGGCTATACAGGGCACGCGGCTGGCTACGGGTCGATCTCGCACTACGGTTCCGCCTATCACGTTTCCGGCTATGGTGGCGGCGTGTACCACGGCCCCTATGGCGGCGGGGCGGCGGCTTATCACGGTCCGTTGGCGTCCGGCGCGGTGGTGAAGGGGCCGGCAGGCGGCGTCTACGCCGGCTATCGCGGTCCGTACAGCGCAGGCGCGGTGGCTCACCTGCCGTCCGGTTACACGGCGGCCACCTGGCATGGCTCGACGTATTATCACTCCGGCTACTCCTTCTATCAGCCGTACTGGTATGGCGGGTCGGTCTATTACTATCCGGCGGCGGCGCCGTGGGGTGGTTCTTTGCCGCCCTGCCGCCGGCTGCGGCACCAACCGTTATCGGGGGCCAGACCTATTACGTCGCCGACAACACCTATTACCTGCCGAGTACCCAGAACGGGCAGTCGGGGTATGTCGTGGCCCAGGTTCCGACGGCATCGCCGGCAGCGCCGCGCCGACCGGCGCCGCGCCGCCTGACCCGTTCAAATCGCTTCAGAAGATGAGCGAGTACCTGGGCGAGCAGCAGCACTTCCTCATCGGGCTCAACGAGACGTATGACGAGATGGCCTTCGCCGGGGAGAAGGTCCAGATGGCCAGCCAGCGGACGATCCGTGTGGACCGGCCGGACAAGATGGCGGTAGACAGCAAGACCGCGGCTGGTGACAGGAAGCGCGTTGTCTGCAATGGCAAAGACGTCACGATCATCGATGAAACCAGGAACACGTATGGCGTTATTCCCGCGGGAGGCTCTCTGGGTAGCGTCCTGGACACGCTCGGGAAGGACTACGGGATGGCCGCTCCCGGGTCCGACCTGCTCTATAGCAACCTGTATGCCAAACTGCTCCCCAAACTTAAGACGGGCCAGTTCCTGGGCACCGACACGATCGAGGGGCACAAGTGCAATCATTTCACCTTCACCCAGGCCGACCTGAGCTGGCAGATCTGGATGGACCAGGGAGACAAGCCTGTACCGCGGCAACTGGTGATTCGATATGACAACGTGCCGGGCCGGCCCAAGTACACGATTGTGGTCACGAAGTGGGATACGAGCCCTGAACCGCCCAGTGAGTTCAAGACGCGGATTCCGAAAGGAGCGACGCTGGTCAGCGTGATGTCGCTGGAAGGCCAGGTCGTGGCTGCGCCGCAGCCGTGAGAGCAGGAACCGCACTGTACATAGGAAGGGGGAATCGCATGAAACAGAGACGCGTATTGCCGAAAGTCTTGGCCGGGGCCCTGGTGAGCGCTTCGCCAGGGTTTTCCACCGGGATCCAGACCGCTGGTGTGCCCGGCTCGCCCGATGCCACCACCACCGTCAACGGGAAGCAGTTGCCGCCACCCGCCCCGAAGTTCGGCGGCGTGATCAAGGACGACGCCTTATACTCGAAACCGTGGTGGCCGCCGGGTGTGGTGCCGCCCAAGGGCTCGCCCAACATCCTGCTGATTATGACCGATGACGCCGGCTTCGGCATTCCGAGCGCGTTCGGCGGCGTCATCCCGACGCCGACCATGGACCGCATCGCGGCCAACGGTCTGCGGTATAACCGGATATTCTCCACCTCGCTGTGCTCGCCGACGCGCACCGCGTTGATCACCGGGCGCAACCATCACTCAGTTGGCTTCGGCGTGATTGCCGAGCAGGCCACCGGCTTCCCCGGTTACGACAGCGTCATTGGCCTGGACAATGCGACGATCGGCCGCATTCTGCGCAACAACGGCTACGCGACGAGACTGGTTCGGCAAGGATCACAACACGCCGACCTACCAGGCCAGCCAGGTCGGTCCGTTCACCCAGTGGCCGACGGGCATGGGCTTCGACTACTTCTACGGCTTCGTCGGCGGCGACGCCAACCAGTGGGGGCCGAACCTCTTCCGCAACACGACGCAGATCTATCCGTGGATTGGTCACGAGGGCACCTTGAAGATGGATCGGTCGGATCCCAAGGCGGAGATCTGGCCAGTCACCGGCAAGGAGCCCTCCTGGAACCTGGTCACCGCGATGGCCGACGACGCCATCGACTGGATGTATCGGATTCACCAGACCGACCCGAGCCAGCCGATCTTTCTCTACTACGTGCCTGGCTCCTCGCACGCACCGCACCACCCGCCGAAGGAGTGGGTGGACAAGATCCATGCGATGCATCTGTTCGACGACGGCTACGAGAAGTTGCGCGAGCGCATCTTTGCGAACCAGCAGAAGCTCGGCGTAATCCCCAAGGGCTTGAAGCTGACGCCCTGGCCCAGGGACGTCCTTACGCCGTGGGACAAGCTTACGCCCGAGGCGAAGAAGCTCTTCATCCGGCAGGTTGAGGTATTCGCCGCCTACGTCGCTTACGACGACTACGAGATCGGCCGGGTGGTCCAGGCGTTCGAGGATCAAGGCAAGCTCGACAACACCTTGATCATCTATCAGAACGGCGACAACGGCACCAGCGCCGAAGGGGCGCCGGAAGGCACCTACAGCGAGGTCGCGTTCTTCAACGGCTACCATCCGCCGGTGGACGTGCAGATGAAGTTCTACGACGCCTGGGGCACCGAATACACCTACCCCCACATGTCGGCGGGCTGGTCGTGGGCGTTTGACACCCCCTTCGACTGGTTCAAGCAGAACGCCTCTCGGCTCGGCGGCATCAACCAGAACATGGTCGTCTCGTGGCCGGCGCATCAAGGACAAGGGGGGCCTGCGCGAGCAGTTCATCCACGACATTGACGTCGTGCCCACGCTGCTGGAGGTTACCGGCATCTCCGCGCCGAATACGTGGACGGCATCAAGCAGAAGCCCATCGAAGGCATCAAGCTTCGCCTACACGTTCGACGCAAAGAACGCCAAGGCGTCGTCCCGGCACAAGACGCAGTATTTCGAGATGATGGGCCAATGGGCGCTCTATCACGACGGCTGGCTGCTTTCCACCAAGGTCAACCGCGTGCCGTGGGATGCGTTCAGTCCCGCCAACCCGGACCCGCTCAACAACCAGGTGTTCCAACTCTACGACCTGAGTAAGAGCTGGAACCAGTCCGAGGATATCGCCGCGCAGCATCCGGACAAGGTCAAGAAGATGCGGAAGATGTTTGTCGAGGAAGCGAAGAAGTATCAGGTCTTCCCGCTGGACGCTTCGGTGGGAGCCAGAGTGGCGGCTCGGCGGCCGAGTCTCACCGCCGGCCTGACCACGCTGGTATATACGCCACCGATGACCGGCGTTCCGCAGGGCGATGCGCCGTACCTGCTCGACACCTCCTACAGCCTTACGGCGGACATCACCGTGCCGGAAGGCGGCGCCGAGGGCATGATTGCGACCTCGGGCGGGCGTTTCGCGGGCTGGGGTTTCTACCTGCTTAAGGGCAAGCCGGTGTTCTGCTGGAACATGCTCGATCTGGAGTGGGTCAAGTGGGAAGCCCCGGAGGCGCTGGCGCCTGGTCGGCACACGCTGGAATTCGACTTCAAGTACGACGGCCTCGGCACCGGCACGATGGCGTACAACAACTTCTCCGGCATCGGCAAGGGCGGCACCGGCACGCTGAAGGTGGACGGCAAGGTCGCCGACACGAAGAGGATGAAAAAGACGATCCCCATCATTCTGCAGTGGGATGAGAGCTTCGACGTCGGCTCGGACACAATTACCGGCATCAACGACGCCGACTATCTCCCGCCGTTCCCGCTGACCGCGAAGTTCAACAAGCTGACGATCAAGATCGACCGTCCGCAGTTGTCGCCGGAGGAGAAGAAGAAGTTGGAAAAGGGCATGGAAAAGGCCGCCCTCGGTATCCAGTAACGTCGTTTCATCTGTGGACCGCGCGGGCCGCTAGCGGGAGTGGCCGCCCCGATTTCAGCACCGAAGCGTCGCAACAAAACATACACAGGAGATAAGAAACGATGAACCATGCTCTGTTGAATCTGTTTCTGGCGCCGGCGTTGATCGCAGCAGCGACGGTGGCGGCGGTGCCCGCAATGGCGCAGATGCTGACCGGCCCGCCATCCAATCCGCAGTACAAGTATTCAACCCCGATGCCGCCGGGCGTGGCTATCCCCGACAAGGTCGAGACGCGCTTGGGAACGCTTCACTTCGACAGCGGCGTCCCCGATCAGGCCACCACCGACAAGCTCTACGACAACCTCGACTTCCAGCACGCCGTGCAGGCATATCTGCTCGGATTGCCGCCGGTCAATCAGTTGGCGAACAAGAACGCAATCCTGTCCCTGGGACCGGTTAACAAGACCGTGCCAATCTGGGAACAATTGGTGGATTCTCGCACCATCGAGCTGACGGCGAACGACAACACGGTTTACTCCTGGTTCTGGGTCGACCTGCGCAAGGGCCCACTGGTTCTCGAAGTCCCCCCGAAGGTGCTCGGGCTGATCGACGATATGTGGTACCACTATGTCGTGGACCTGGGCATCACCGGGCCCGACAAGGGACGCGGCGGCAAGTATCTGCTGCTGCCCCCGGGCTACAAGGGCGAAGTGCCGACGGGTTACCACGTCGTACGATGTCCGACGTACAGCGTCTGGCCCGTTTGGCGCAGTTTCCTGGTGGACGGCGATCCGAAGCCGGGTGTGGACGCGGTGAAGAAGTACACCAGGATCTACAGCCTGGACCTGAGGGACAACCCGCCGCAGCTGACGTTCGTGGACATGTCCGGCAAGCCTTTCAACATGGTCGGGCCGTCGGGTTACCGCTTTTGGGAAATGCTCGACCAGGTCGTGCAGGAGGAACCGACCGATACCGTCGATCCGACCACCCTCGGCTTCTGGGCCTCCATCGGCATCCAGAAGGGCAAGCCCTTCGCCCCGGACCAGCGCATGAAGAAGATCCTCACCGAGGCGGCGGCGGTGGGAGACGCCACCGCCCGGGCGATCAGCTATCGGCTTCGTGAGAAGACAGGATACTTCTTCGACAACTCGAACTGGCGGCTAGCCTTCTTTGGCGGCTACAAGTTCGAATGGCGGCCGGGAGTCGCGAACCTCGATGCGGCCGCCTTCTTCTTCTTTATGGCCACGGGGGTGACGCCGGCGATGGACACCAAGATCGTCGGCGAGGGCTCCACCTATCCGTGGACAGCGCTCGACTCCAACAGTCATCCGCTGGACGGAGGCAAGAACTACAAGCTGTACCTGCCGCCGCACGTTCCGGTGAAGACCTTCTGGTCGGTGATCGTTTACAGCACCCAGACCCGTTCGATGTTGCAGACGGACCAGCGCTTCCCCAGCGTGAGCAGCCAGAACAAGGATCTTCTTGTAAACGCCGACGGCTCCGTGGACGTCTACTTCGGCCCGACGCCGCCACCGGGGAAGGAGCCTAACTGGGTGCAAACGATTCCCCGCCAGACCTGGTTCGCCATCCTCCGGCTCTACGGTCCGCTGGAGCCCTGGTTCAACAAGGCCTGGCGGCCGGGGGAAATCGAGTTGGTCGGGTCAACTCCCACAGGATCGTCCGCCTCAGGGAAGTCACTGCAATAATCGAGTGATTCTGACACAGATGCGCAAGGAACCCGTGCTGTGAATCGCTGCTACCTTCTGGCATTCAGTCTCACGTGAGCGGCGGCAACCCTTTTGGTCGGCTGGGCTTTGCGATGCTGGCTTTCAACAACATCGGCGGCATCGGTCGCAGCGGGACAGGAACGTTCAAGGTTGACGGCAAAGCCGTCTCAACGCAGAAGATGGACCGGACCTATGGGTTACGGGAGCAGCCTGGAGTATGCCTGATGGGCAAACGACGCAATAAGGGCACAAACGGATCGATGCCGGCGCAGCTACACAAACGCAGGGTCTCTCCTCTTGCCGGCATCGTTCTTATGGCAGCAGCGGCTGGAGCGGTCGGCTTCGGAACGTGGTGGCACATGCGTTCGGTGACGGCGCCTGCGACAGCGAAGCCGGCCGCAGCGGGCGTGACGCACTCATCCGTCCCGGCGCAGTCTGCCGCTAGGTTTCAGAAGCTCAAGGGCTATTGGGTGCGCCCGGACGGCGGCTACGTTGTGAACGTCAGCGATGTCGATTCGGACGGGAAAATGGCTGCAGCCTATTACAATCCGCGGTCGATCCATGTTGCCCAGGCGCGAGCATCTCAGGACGGCGCGGCTACGAAGGTCTTCATTGAACTTCGGGACGTGAACTATCCCGGCAGTACCTACAGCCTGACGTATAACTCGCAAGAGGATCGACTTGAGGGTGTCTACTATCAGGCACTGCTTCAACAATCCTTCGAGGTCGTCTTCTTCCGCGCCAACTGACGATACCTGCCAGACGTCTGGCAAATGGAGGGCCAAGTGCGGCTGGAATCCTCTTCGTCAACAGCAACTTTCACGGCCTTGCCCGAGGGGCCGCTCAAGGGGCAGCGACGCTTCCACGCCATGGCCAAGCCGATCGGCTCGACCTGCAACCTCGACTGCGCCTACTGCCACTACCTTAGCAAGGCAGAACTCCTGGACCAGCAGGCCGGCAAGCGGATGACCGAGACGCTCCTGGAGACGTACATTCGCCAGTACATCGAGGGCCAGGACGGCGAGGAGATCGTTTTTTCGTGGCAGGGCGGCGAGCCGACGCTTCTGGGGTTGGACTTCTTCCGCAAGGTCGTGCAGCTCGAAAGCAGATATAAGAAGCCGCACCAGCGGATCGAAAACGATCTGCAAACCAACGGCACGCTTCTTGACGAGCAGTGGTGCCGGTTCCTCAGGCAAAACAACTTCCTCGTCGGCTTGAGCATCGATGGGCCCCGAACCCTGCATAATGCCTACCGCGTGACCAGAAACGGAGAGCCTACCTTCAGCAAGGTCATTGCCTCAGCCCGACTGCTGAAGAAGCACGGGGTAAACTTCAACACCTTGACAGTGGTGAACCGAATCAACGCCAGACGGCCGCTCGATGTGTATCGGTTTCTCACGCGCGAGGTCGGGTCGCAATACGTGCAATTCATCCCGTGTGTCGAGCCGCAGGATTTTCGCACTACCGCTCCGCAGCACTGGGACCCGGCAAGGCTGCCCGTGGTTGGCAGTCCCGCGGCCCGGCCCGGATCGCCGGATTCGGTTGTCACCGACTGGTCGGTCGATCCCGACGACTGGGGGTACTTCCTCTGCAAATGCTTCGACGACTGGCTGGCGCGGGATGTCGGCAAGGTGCTGGTCAACGTGTTCGAGACAGCCGTGGTGCAGACGATGGGCCAGCCATCGCAACTGTGCATCTATCACGAGTTCTGCGGCAAGGGGATGGCTGTCGAGCACGACGGAAGCGTTTTCGCGTGCGACCACTACGTGTATCCGGAGTATCGCCTGGGGCGGATCCAGGAGCGATCGCTGGCGGAGATGGCGTTTTCGCGGCGGCAGATGGAGTTCGGGCTCGCCAAGCGGGATACGTTGCCGGCGTGCTGTCGGCAGTGTCCGCATCTGAAGATGTGTCGGGGGGAATGCCCGAAGAACCGGATCGTCCGGGCGCCCGACGGCGAATCGGGATTGAACTATCTGTGCCCGGGTTTGAAGCAGTTCTTCATGCATGCCGAGCCGCATCTGCGCAGGATTGCGGATCAGCTTCGCAGCGGGCGCTCGTGATCGCGTACCGCAGAAGAGGGGGTGACTGAGCAGCAAGCGCGAAGACACGTTGAGTCAGATCGATCATCAGAAGTTCTCTGACGCCTGTACAAGGAAAGGAGATTTCAAAATGAGTCGACTGAGTTCGCGGCGGAGGTTCAACTGGCTCAAGCCAGCTGGTCGCAGCCTTGGGGGACTCGCCCTTGGGGGCGGGCTGATCGGCGGCACCGCTCAGTTATCCTGGGCCCAGGAAGGTGGCGGCAAGGCCGAGCCCAGTAAGCCCAACATTATTCTCATCGTCTGTGACGACTTCGGCTACGGCGATGCCGGTGTCTATGGCGGAGGACCAGGCCGCGGCATGCCCACGCCTAACATTGACCGGCTGGGGGACGAGGGAATGGTGTTCTTCTCGTTCTACGCGCAGCCGAGCTGCACCCCAGGACGTGCGGCCATGCAGACCGGCCGGATCCCGAACCGCAGCGGCATGACGACCGTGGCCTTCCAGGGTCAGGGCGGCGGCCTGCCGGCAGCCGAATGGACCCTGGCCTCGGTTCTCAAGACGGCCGGCTACAGGACCTACTTCACCGGCAAGTGGCACCTCGGCGAGGCGGACTACGCCCTGCCCAACGCCCAAGGCTACGACGTCATGGAGCACTGCTTCCTCTACCACCTCAATGCCTATACCTACGGTGACCCGAACTGGTTCCCCGACATGGACCCGAAACTGCGGGAAATGTTCGACAAGGTGACCAAGGGTTCGCTATCTGGCAACGCCGGCCAGAAGGCCCACCAGGACTTCAAGGTCAACGGCGAGTATGTCGACACGCCGGACAAAGGGATTGTCGGCATCCCGTTCCTGGACAAGTACATCGAGTCGTCGGGCATCGAGTTCCTGGAGGATGCCGCCAAACACCCGGACGAGCCGTTCTTCATCAACATCAACTTCATGAAAGTGCACCAGCCGAACCTCCCGGCACCGAGTTCAAACACAAGTCTATCACCAAGACGAAGTTCGCGGATTCGGTTGTCGAGGTGGACGCGCGCATCGGCCACGTTATGGACAAGCTGCGCGAGCTGGGCATGGACAAGAATACCTACGTGTTCTGGACCACCGACAACGGGGCCTGGCAGGATGTCTACCCGGACGCCGGCTACACGCCGTTCCGCGGCACCAAGGGTACCGATCGTGAAGGCGGCAACCGCGTCCCCGCCATTGCGTGGGGTCCGAAGATCAAGGCCGGTTCGAGGAACTGCGACATCGTCGGCGGTCTGGACTTCATGGCGACCTTCGCGTCGCTGGCCGGCGTGAAGCCTGCCCGAAAAGGACCGCGAAGGCCAGCCGATCATCTTCGACAGCTATGACATGTCGCCGGTGCTGTTCGGGACGGGTAAATGTCAGCGCAACGCATGGTTCTACTTCACGGAAAACGAACTCTCTCCCGGCGCCGCCCGGGTCGGCCACTACAAGGCTGTCTTCAACCTGCGCGGCGACGATGGCGCACCGACCGGCGGTCTGGCGGTCGATTCGAACCTCGGCTGGAAGGGCATGGAGAAATACACTGCCACCGTGCCGCAGGTCTTCGATCTTCTGCAGGACCCACAGGAGCGATACGACATCTTCATGAACAACTTCACCGAGCACACCTGGACCATGGTTACATTCAACCAGGCAATCGGCAAGTTGATGAAGACGTACGTCGATTACCCACCACGGAAGCTCCAGAGCGAAGTCTACACGGGTCCTCTTACCATTACACGTTACCAGAGATTCCAGTGGGCGAGGAACGAACTCAAGAAAGAGGGTGTCAGCATTCCCCTTCCCACGGGCAATTAGCCCCTGGCGAATGATGAGACGATTCCGGGGCTCGCCCTGTCCTGTGATGGGGCGAGCCCTCGGATGCGCCGGCAGCGCGTTATTGACGGGAAACTGAGCATCTCATCCGCGCCGGATGCTTCAAATGTTCATTTGTCGCAGGGCAGGAGGTATCGAAGATGAAGCCTGCATCTCCGAACGCACGACACACCATCGTCCGTGTTCTTTCGGGCCTTGTATTGTACCTTGTCCTGTTGCCGACTCCGGCCTCTGGAAAGGACGCGCTTGCTTCCTGGAACGACGGGCCGGCGAAACAGGCCATCGTGTCCTTCGTCAAAGCCGTGACCGACAAGTCCGGTTCCCGGTATGTGAAGCCCGAGGACCGGATCGCTGCCTTTGACCAGGATGGCACGCTGTGGGTGGAGCACCCGATCTACACCCAGGCTGTCTTCGCGCTGGACCGGGTCGCGGCCTTGGCACCACAACATCCCGAATGGAAAACACAGGAGCCTTTCAAATCAATCCTCAGCCGGGACAGTGAGGCGATGGCCAAGTTCGGAGAGCAGGACTGGATGCGCATCATCGCCGCTACGCACGCCGGCATGAGTACGGATGCCTTCCAGGAAATCGTCGCGAAATGGCTGGATACCGCCCGGCAGCCGCGCTTCAAGCAGCCGTACACAGCGCTGGTCTACCAGCCGATGCTGGAGGTCATGGAGTATCTGCGGGCCAATGGTTTCAAGACCTACATCGTTACCGGCGGTGGCCAGGAGTTCGTCCGCGTGTACAGCCAGCGGGTCTACGGCGTGCCGCCCGAGCAGGTGGTCGGTTCGAGCATCGTGACGAAGTACGAGGTACATGGCGGCAAGCCAATCTTGATGCGGGAACCGAAGGTGTTCTTCATTGACGATCATGGGGGCAAACCCGTCGGCATCAATCTGTTCATCGGCAAGCGGCCGATCGCCGCGTTCGGCAACTCCGGCGGCGATGCCGAGATGCTCCAGTGGACCCAGGCCGGCGGGGGCGCCCGCCTCATGATGCTCGTGCACCATGACGACGCCCAGCGTGAGTACGCCTACGGACCCGACACAAAGGTCGGCACGTTCTCCGACTCCCTGATGGCTCGGGCCAAGAGGCAAGGCTGGATCGTAGTCAGCATGAAGAACGACTGGAAACGCGTCTTTTCATTCGACAAGTAGATGCCGGCCATACAATTGCGTATCAGACGGTGGTCAGACGTTCCGAGCATGGAGGTCCGAGTTGCCGCCGGCCCCGGCACGCAGGCGCGGACCGAACATGCGTCATTGTGGCAGCCCATCTCTGCGCCAGCGGCAGTGGATCCTGGCGTGCGTAACAGGAGACAGTTCGATGAAGCATATTGTTGCGCAGTTATTCCTGGCGATGGTGTGTGCGGGCGCGGGGATGGCTCAGACTGCCGATTCCGCGCAGAGTCAGCGGGCTGCCGAGGCGGGCATGGCCGGACGCCAGGCGCCGGCAACGGAGCCGGCGGCTGCGGAAACTGCGGCAAAGCCCGCGATGCCGCGGCTGGTCCCGTATGTCGACTACCGCGGCGACCTGTGGCACCGGCCTGCGCTGACCGGCGACTGGGGCGGGTTCCGGCAGAAGCTGATGGACAAGGGGATCCGTTTTGATCTGAGCCTGACCCAGACCTACCAGGGCAACGTGGCTGGCGGGACAATCCAGAGAGGCTATTACCAGGGCGGCCTGCGATACCAACTGGATCTGGATACGGGATACATGGGACTCTGGCCCGGCGGTATCCTCACGATCCGCGGCGATACCCGGTACGGCAGGAGCGACAATTTCCATACTGGCGCGCTGATGCCCGTCAATACGGACTCGCTCTACCCGGTACCGGAGCAGGATACGACGTGTCTCTCGGAGCTATACTACACGCAGTTCCTGACGCCACAGTTGGGTCTTACGGCGGGCAGGATGTCCCTGCGCCTCAAGACGCCGTTTACCGGCGACGAGACGACCCAGTTCATGAATACGGCCCTGTTCATACCGCCGATCATCGGCACGACGTTCCCGCTGGTGACGACGGCGGCGGGGGCGATCCTTCTGCCGACGAAATGGCTGACCGTTATGACACTCGTGTTGGATGCCGATGGCAAGGGCAACCTCAGCGGGTTCGATCCGGATACGGTCTTCTCCTCCGGTACGTCCGTCTTCCAGATAGCGGAGGTGGCCATCAAGCCGTTTGGTCTGGCCGGCCATCAACGGCTGATATGGACCTGGAGCGACAAGAACCGGGTGGCATTTCAACAGGACTCTTTTGCGATCGTCCGATCGATTCTGCAAGGAGCGCCGCCGGTTCTCAGCCGGTCGTCTGACGACTGGACGGTCATCTATAACTTTGACCAGTACGTCTACACGCTGCCCGACAAACCCAAACAAGGTGTAGGCCTTTTCGGGTATTACGGGGTCGGGCCGGGCGTGGTCAATCCGATCCGGGCGAACTACTGCATCGGCGTGGGCGGCCAGGGGATGATCCCGACACGCGATAAGGACACGTTCGGGATCGGCTATTATTTCCTGAATCTCAGCAATCGGCTGCCGCGCGTCATTCAGAATCGCACCGAGGACGAGCAGGGTGTGGAGTTCTTTTACAACATTGAGGTCACGCCGTGGTTGCATATCACGCCGGACCTGCAGGTGATCGACCCGGTTCGCAAGAACGTGGATACCGATTGGGTGTTGGGGATGCGGGTGAAGATGGATTTTTAACAACGCTACAACAACCCCGGCTGACGCTCGGGGCTCGAACAACAACGACCGCAACAGTAGTACTGGCTCACGAATTCGCGTTACGAGTGCAGCTCGACGATGTCCTTGTCGTGCAGAACGTGGTCCTTCTGGACCTGCTGGCCATCATGGACGCCGGTGCCCCAGACGCGGGCCGTCTTGAGCTTCTCGGGCAGGTCGCGGTGGACGACGCCGGCCATGTCAAGGATGTTTGACCCGATCTCCAGGATGAACGGGGCGGTCATGTCGGCTGGCTTGCCAGGGGGCTTGGCGTAGACCCGCATGACGTGCAGCAGGTTGAACAGGTCTGTCGGCAGGTCCGTGACGCCCTCGCCTGTGGTAGCCGAGCAGGGCTTGATGGTGACGGCATCCGGGAGCATCTCTTTGAGTACGTCGATGTTATCGGACGCGTCGGGCAGGTCCGCCTTGTTGGCCAGGATGAGGCACCGTTTGGGCCTCGGGCCGTCGTAGTCTTCGGGCATGGTCGGGTTTGGCTCGCTGGTGGGGACGAGCTTGCGAGCCTTGACGAAGTTGAGGCAGGTCTCGGCGTCTTCCAGG
Organism: uncultured Planctomycetota bacterium; assembly: GCA_963787325.1. Taxonomy (GTDB): domain Bacteria; phylum Planctomycetota; class Phycisphaerae; order UBA1845; family JANYLN01; genus CAWBCK01. The sequence goes on along the minus strand of CAWBCK010000003.1, from coordinate 593,888 downwards.
ATCGAGCCGGCGGAGGCGTCCAGGACGATCAGGACGATGTCAGCGCTGTAAACGGCGCCGGCCAGGCCGGTGGGGGCCTGCTCGGCGGTCAGCGGCGGGGTGTCGATCATCTGGATCGGCACGTCCTCGTGATGGCACATGCCGGGCACGGGGGTCGGGGTGGTAAAGGGCCATTCGGCGATCTTGACCGTAGCCTTGGTAATCGCCCCGACGATGCTGCTCTTGCCGGTGTTGGGGGTGCCGATGACGATGACCTGGCCCGCGCCCTGTCGCGGGATAGCGAAGGGGTCGAAACCGCCGCCGCCCCCCTTCTTGGCGGTCTGGGCGGCCTCCTTGGCCTCGCTGATCTTCCGTTTGAGCTCGCCCTGGATCTTGGACGTCCCCTTGTGCTTGGGGATGGTCCGGAGCATCTCCTCCAGCGCTTCGAGTTTTTCCGCGGGCGTTTTGGCCTGGCGGTAGCGCTGTTCCGCTTCGAGGTAATCTGGTGTAAGGTTTGCTGGCATAACGTCAGGATTATAAGCATGATCGACGAAAAGACACAACCAGGCCAGCGGACCATTAAAATGGTTATCGCTTACGACGGCACTGACTTCTGCGGGTGGCAGCGGCAGCCGGACCAGCGGACCGTGCAGGACGAGATCGAGAAGGTCCTGCGGCGGGTGGTGCGGCACCCGCTGACGATCCATGGGGCGGGGCGGACGGATAGCGGGGTCCACGCGGCGGGGCAGGTGGCGCACCTGATTACGACTTCGACGATCCCGGCGATCAATATCTTGCGTGCGGTGGGGTCGCGGCTGCCGGCGGATATCAGCCTGGTGCGGGTGACGGATGTGCCGAGCGAGTTTCATGCGACCCAGAGCGCGGTGAGCAAACTCTACCGTTATCGGATCTGGAATGAGCGGGCCAAGCCTGTCGAACAGCTGGTGCAGCGGTATACGCACTCGTATTGGCGGCATCTCGATATCGGGCGGATGCAGGAGGCCGCACGGCACTTTGTTGGCTACAAGGACTTCGCGGCGGTGGCGAGCACGAGCAGCCAGCCGCGGCGGACGACGTGGCGGACCGTGTTTCGCTGTGACGTCTATCGTAGACTACCGGGAGGTCCGGGTGGACGTCGAGGGCAGCGGGTTCCTGTACAACATGGTCCGCAATATGGTCGGTACGCTGATCGAGATCGGGCGCGGGCGATGGGAGCCGGAGCGGGTTCTCGAGATCCTGGCCAGCGGCGACCGGGCCAACGCCGGGCCGACTGCACCGGCGAATGGATTGTGCATGCAGTGGGTGAAGTATGTGCCGGGGATGTGGCGGCCCCACCGGCGGGAACGGGGGGATTCAACTACAGGGCTGAGTGCTGAGGACTCAACGGCAGGACTGAGTGCTGAGGACTGAGGGCTGGGTGGCAACGGCTGAAGAGGTGACATGGTGACAAGGTGACAAGGTGACATGGTGACAAGGTGAAACGGCAACAACCACGACCACCACAGTGCTGAGTCCTGAGGGCTCAGTGTTAGCACGATGTGATACGTTGCGGTGATCGAATATGAAGGTCTGTCACGTCATTACACGAATGATTCTTGGCGGGGCGCAGGAGAATACATTTCTTACCTGCAAAGGGCTGGCTGCGCGGGTGGGAGGTTTCGCTGCTGGCTGGGCCGCAGACGGGGGCTGAGGGAAGTCTGCAGGAACGGTGCGGGCAGGAACGCTTCCGGTTCGAGATCGTCCGGCCGATGGTGCGGCAGGTGAGTCCTCTGAATGACTGGCGGGCCATGCAGGCGCTGCGTGTCTGGATGGAACGCGAGCGGCCTGATGTCGTGCATACGCACTCCAGCAAGGCGGGCATTCTGGGGCGGATGGCGGCGAAACGGGCGGGCGTGCCGATCATCGTTCACACCGTGCACGGGATGAGCTTCAATCGTACGCAGAAGGCGTGGATGCGGCGGGCATACCGTGACCTGGAGGCACACTGCGCGCGGTTCACCGACAAGATTGTCACTGTTGCGGACGCGATGGCCGACCAGACGGTCGAGGCGGAGGTCGCGCCGCGAGAGAAATGTGTAACAATCTATAGCGGTATGGAGACGGAGCGGTTTGACCCCGCTCTGTATGATCGAGCCGCGATTCGGCGGGGTCTGGGCATTCCGGCGGATGCGGTGGTGGTGGCCAGCGTGGCCCGGATGTTTGTCAATAAGGGGTATGAGCAGCTGATCGCCGCGATGCCGAAGATCGCCGAGCAGGTGCCGAATGTGCAGTTTCTGTGGATCGGCGACGGGCCGGATCGCACGCGGTACATGGAGCAGGTGCGGGCGATGGGGCTGGCGGAACGCGTGCATCTGACAGGACTGGTCCGGCCGGAAACGGTGCCGGAGATGCTGTCCGCGGCGGATATCCTTGCGCATGCCAGCCAGTGGGAGGGGTTGCCGCGGGTGGTCGTGCAGGGGCTGCTGCTGGAAAAGCCCGCGGTTGCATTCGACGTGGACGGAACGCCGGAAGTGGTAATCCCCGATCGGACGGGCGTGCTGGTGAAACTGAACGATATCGACGGTCTGGCGGCCGGGGTGGTTCGGCTGGCGTCGGACGACCGGCTGCGGGCGGAGCTCGGTCGACAGGGGCGGGAGTTTTGCCTGGAGCGGTTCGACTGGCGGCGGATGGTCGATCAGATCGACGGGGTATATCGGGAGCTGGCGAGCAAGAAGGGGGGGCGGCAGTAACCGTCTCATTGCGGTCAATGACCGTGGCATTTGCAGCCCAGCGCGGGTAGGATCTGTTGATCTTCTGGTGATGCCAGCAATGCATTTGTCCAGGCCGGGCTGAAAGAATGCGAGGAGCAGGCTGTGAAAAATCGCGAATTCAGCGTGATCGTCGAACGCGATGAAGACGGATACTATGTGGCGACCGTGCCTGAGCTTCGCGGCTGCCATACCCAGGCGAAGTCTTTGGATACCCTGATGAAGCGAGTGCGCGAGGCGATCGCCGTCTGTCTCGAAGTGGAGAAAGGGGCAGCGCCTCGCAATGAGTTTATCGGGGTGCAGCGGGTTATGGTGGAAGGATGACGCGGTTGCCGCGCATCAACGGCAAACAGCTGATCAAGGCCTTGGGTAAGGCGGGGTTTGAGGTCGTGCGCGTTCGCGGAAGCCATCATTTCCTTCAGCATGCGGATGGGCGAGGGACTGTGGTTCCTGTGCACGGCAGCGAAGTCATTGGGCCGGGGCTTCTACGCAAGATACTTGCCGATTGCGAACTTGGCTCTGAGGATCTGCAGTCATTCATTTGATTCAGGGGCGCTAGGCCGTGTTGAAGATCAACCGTGATGCGATTGTCGCCATGGCCGTGGAAGGCAAACCGAAGCCGCCGGTGGCTCGCAACTGGATGGTCGGAGTCGACGGCACGTGTAACATGGGGATCGGCTGCAGCGGGATCCACTACAACGTCAAGATCGGCGACCTGGTCGGGCAGTTCGAGGGCGACCATGTTGAACCGGGCGTGACCGTTGTGGCGGGCGAGCCGACGAGCCCCGAGAACAAGGCGAACCTGGCATGCTACACGTTCAGCTGCATAGGCAATGAGGCGCGGGTTGTCAGCGGCGATGCCAAGGGTGGGCGCGGTGTCGTGACGGGGCATCATGGCGGCGGCAATCATACGATGATCGATTTCCCGCAGGCTACGCTGGAGAAACTCACGTACGACGACCGCATCCTGATTCGAGGGTACGGGCAGGGGCTCAAACTTCTCGACTACCCAGCGGTATCCGTCTATTCGCTGGATCCGGATCTGCTTGGCAAGATGCGCATCAAGGAGGTCAAAGGGACGCTGGAGGTGCCGGTCGTGGCGTGCATCCCGGCCAAGGTGATGGGCTCGGGGCTGGGGTATATCGATTCGTTCCGCGGCGACTATGACATCCAGACGAGCGATCCAAAGGTCAGCAAGGAGATCGGCCTGGATCGGCTGCGAATGGGGGATTTCGTAGCCCTGATGGACCAGGAGGGGCGGTACGGCTACAGCTTCCGGGAGGATGCGGTGACGATCGGTGTGGTCGTCCATGCCGATTCGCCGGTTGCGGGCCATGGGCCCGGCGTGCAGATCGTGATGACGACGACCCAGAAGGGGTTGATCCGGCCGGTCGTTTCAGCGAAGGCGAATCTTGGGATGTACCTTGGGATTGGGCGGTGGCGGAAGGGGGAGCGTGCCTGAACGTGTGAGGCGGTTTGTCTGCGACAACGACCCGGGCTGACGCCTCGGGCTTCAAGGGGATTCGTTTGGCTCCAGGCTTTTTCGGAAGGCCTGCACTGCGGCGGTCGGGTTCGGTTGAGCGATTACGGCCTGGCAGACGGCTACGGCCTGGGCGCCGGCGGTGATGATCTCCGGTGCGTTTTCGGGGGTGATGCCGCCTATGGCGACCAGCGGGATCTTTGTCCGGGCGGCGATCTGGCGGAGAGTCTCTACCCCTGCGATGTGATCCTGCGGCTTGGTAGAGGTCGGGTACATCGGGCCAACCGCGATGTAGTCCGGGGCTTCGTTGGCGGCGGCGAGGGCCTGGTCCACAGTGTGCGTGCTCATGCCGATGATGGCTTCAAGACCGAGGAACCGCCGGATAGCGGCGATCGGCAGATCGTCCTGGCCTACGTGCACGCCGTCGGCGCCGGCCAGGACGGCGATGTCCGGGCGGTCATTCATGATGAACAAAGCGCTGTAACGGTGACAGAGGTCCGCCAGTTTCTTGGCGCGGCGGAGGAGTTCGGCGTCGTCGAGGTCCTTTTCTCGCAACTGGAGGCAATCGGCACCGCCTGCCAAGGCCTGCTCGGCGACCGTCAGCCAATCGTCGTGGCACAGGTCGGCGGTGATCAGAACATATAACTTCAAGCGAGAGATGGCAGTGTTCGGCTGCAGGCGGCGCAGCAGATTCGCGTGGAAGGTGTATACCTCGTAACGAATCTGTTTGAAGACAGGACTGAGGACTGAGGACTGAGGACTGAGTGAACCGCCAGTTTCGCGTGCTGAGTCCTGAGCGCTGAGTCCCGAATGCTCCAGTAGCTTGCTGTATTCCTCGAGGGCCCTTAAGGCCTCCGTTACCCGGCCGAACTCGGCGTTCAGGACGGCTGGAAGATCCTGGCGGTCTTGCTCGGTGGGGACGGTCAAACTGGTGCCGACATCGCCGGTGGTGTCGCGGTCAAGACTGAAACGGGCTGCCACGGGCAGCGACAGGGCCGTAGCGGTCAGCCGGTGACGCAGCTGCTTGGCGGTCTCGGTCAGGGCGGGGTCGTCCAGAACGAAACGCGCGGCGTCTTCCATGACCCGCAGGCCCTCGCGGGCCCGGTTGAAGTTGGCGTCCAGAAGACGGATGATGCGATTGTCTGGCATTTGGCGGTCCTGGTTCGTACGTTCTTCGCGTCGAGATCCTTCGCTACGCTCAGGCTGACATCTTCAAGGCAGTTTCGCCTCGAAGTGGAGCTCGGAATGGCTCATTATACCTGCGATCCAACCGGCCTTCGAATGCGTATGTATTCGAATACGTCTTGCTTATAATCATGGCTGAAAAGGACAAAGGAAAGGAAGAGCCATGAACTCGACAATCGGCGGTATGGTCTTGATGGCTGGATCTGTCCTGCTGGCGGCGGGCACGGTTCTTGCCCAGCCTGATGGTGCGGCTGGGACTGCAACAGGGCGAGCGGGGTCGAACGGGGCGGTTACCGTGCGGTTCTGGGGGCAGGCTTGCTTTACGATCACGGCCGACGGCAAGACACTGCTGACCGACCCCTACAGTCCGAAGGTCGGGTACAAGCCGTTTGCCGTCAAGCCCGACCTCGTGGTGATCAGCCACGAGCACTTCGATCATAACGATACCGACTGGCTGGAGGGCAAGCCTGTGATTCTTCACGGGCTCGGCAGCGACGGCCAGGTGCAGCACATCGATCGGCAGGTCGGGCCGTTTCACGTACGGACCGTGCCAGCCAGGCACTGGGAAAACCCGGACCAGGCACAGCGCGGCAACGACGCGATCTTCGTGGTCGAAGTGGCCGGGCTGAAGATCGTCCACCTGGGCGACCTCGGCCGGAAGCTGACGGCCAAGCAGGTCAAGGAGATCGGCAGGCCGGACGTGCTGATGATCCCCGTCGGCGGGTTCTTTACGATCGATGCGGACCAGGCCTACAGCGTTGTCGAGCAGCTCAAACCTCGGATCTACGTGATCCCTATGCACTACCGGACACCGGCGCTGGAAGCGGCGCTCAAATCACGGCTGGCGGAGCCGACCGCGTTCCTGCGGAAGTTCGGTGAAGATGTGAAGCGGGTGGCTGGAAACACGCTGACCGTGCGGCCGGGCCAGCAGCCTGGGAAGGTCAAGGCGGTCCTGTTGGGATATGTTCCTGACGTTAGCAGATAACAGGTAATAGTTAATAGTGACAGCAGTTTTACGGGTGTGTTGCCATGCGGAAGATTCATGCGGTTGTCGTGCTGTTTGTGCTGGCGGTTGGGACCAGTTATTTGCTGGGGGAGCATCAGGACCTGGCTTGGCCGGGTTCTTCGCGGGTGGGACAGACGCTGCCTCCGTCCTCTACGTTGCCTGCGTCCGCATCTGACTCGGCTGGGTTGTCAGCATCGCCTTCCTTGCCGTCTGCTGCCGCTGATCTGGCAGCGCGCCGGCTGGCCCTGCGCCGCACGCCGATCGTTGAGGCCGTGGAGAAGGTGCGCGATTCCGTTGTAAACATCGCCAGCACGTCGGTCGTGCGGGTCAGCCCGTTCGGCAAGTTCTTCGAATTGCCGCCGGAATTCGAGGGGTACTTCGGCGGGACTCAGCAGCGGGTTAAGAGCATCGGTAGCGGGTTCGTGCTGCATTCGAGCGGGTATATCGTGACGAACGCGCATGTCGTGGCAGGGGCCAAGGACGTCAAGGTCAGTCTGGCGGACGACCGCCAGTCATACGATGCGAAGATAGTGGCGGTCGATGAGAAGCACGACCTGGCGATCCTGAAGGTCAACCCCGATAAGCCGCTCAAGGCTGCGGTTCTCGGTACCAGCCGCGACCTGATGATGGGCGAGACGGTCATCGCCATCGGCAACCCGTTCGGGTTCGAGCATACCGTCACCGCCGGCGTACTCAGCCACAAGGGCAGGAAGGTCCGCCTCCCGAACGATCCGCAGCATGAGCGAAGACTTCCTTCAGACGGATGCCGCGATCAACCCGGGCAATTCCGGCGGGCCGCTGCTGAACATCCTGGGCGAGGTGATCGGCATCAATACGGCGATCCGGGGCGACGCGCAGAACATAGGGTTCGCCATTCCGGTCGACGAACTGCGGAAATTCCTGCCGGCCATCCTCGACGTGGAACGGATCAACCGTGTCAAGGTCGGCGTCCACTTTGAAGGGGTCGGGCCGGCCAAGATCACGAGCATCGCGGAGTCCAGCCCGGCGTCGCGGGCAGGGCTCAAGGCGGGCGACGTCATCGTGGCGGTCGACGGCAAGCCGATCAGGCAGGACATCGATTTCTTCGTGGCGATGATGAGCAAGAAGCCCGGCGACGACGTCAGTGTTGTGGTAGTTCGCGACGGCAGACAGCAGACATTTGCAATGCAGCTGACAGCCATACCCCGGCCGGACGTCGGCCGGCTGGCGTGGTCGAAGTTCGGGATGCGGCTGGCGGCGATGAGCGCGCGGCAGGCACAACGCATCGGGCTGCGCGAACATGCGGGGCTGCGGGTGGTCGAACTGCGGGAAAATGGCAGCGCCTATCAGGCCGGGTTGCAGCCGGGCGATATCGTTACACAAATGAACGATAAGCCGGTGACGGACCTGCTGTCGCTGGGCGAGATGCTCGACAAGAAGAAGTCCGGCGATACGGTACATATCTCGGTGTTGCGGGTCGAGGTGCTCCGCAGCGGGATGTACCTGCAGCGGAGCCTGGTGCAGCAGGTATACGAGGTACCCGTCGAGTGAAGATCGTTATTGCTCCCGACAGTTTCAAGGAATGTCTGCCGGCGGCAAAAGTCGCTGCCGCAATTGCCGAAGGACTCCGGGTCGCCTGGGCGGCGGCGGGGCCTGCGGACGAGTCGCTTGATCTCGTGGCGGTGCCCATGGCCGACGGCGGCGAGGGGACCGTTGAAACCGTGCTGGCGGCTGCGGGTGGCGAGCTGCGGAAGGTGACGGTGACCGGGCCGATCGGCGCGCCCGTCGAGGCGAGTTTCGGCCTGCTGGCGGACGGCGAGACGGCGGTCCTGGAGATGGCGTCTGCCGCGGGGCTGCACCTGGTGCCGGCCGATCGCAGGGACCCGACCCGGACGACGACGTTCGGCGTGGGACGAGCTGATTCGCGCGGCGCTGGACGCGGGGGCGCTTCGGCTGCTGATCGGCATCGGCGGCAGCAGTACGACCGACGGCGGAACGGGCTGCGCACAGGCGTTGGGCTGGCGATTCCTGGATGACAGCGGTGCGGAGATTCGCGGGCCGATGTCGGGCGGACTGCTCGCCTCGGTGAAAACGATCGACGGAACACGGCGCGATCGACGCCTCGATAAGACGGAGATTCTCGTTGCCTGTGACGTGGATAATCCGCTGACGGGGCCGCACGGTGCGGCCGCCGTATACGGGCCGCAGAAGGGGGCGGAGCCCGAGCAGGTGCGGCTGCTGGATGAAGGGCTGGGGCACCTGGCGGGGTTGATCCGGCGGGACGTTGACGCGGATGTCGAGCAAATGCCGGGGGCGGGTGCGGCCGGCGGACTCGGCGCGGGGCTGGTGGCGTTCTGCGGGGCGAAGCTGCGTCGCGGTGTCGAGTCGGTCGGGCAGGTCGTTGATCTGGCGGGCAAGGTGGCGGGGGCGGACCTGGTGATCACGGGCGAGGGCCGGCTGGACGACCAGAGCCTGCGCGGCAAGGTGATCTGGGGGGTGGCCAGCGCGGCGAAGGCGGCTGGCGCGGCCACGATCGGCCTTGGCGGGCAGATCGGTCCCTGCGAGTGCGACCTGTCGGTCCTGCTCGACAGCTGGTTCTGTATAATCGATCGCCCTATGCCGTTGGCGCAGGCCCTGGCAGACGCGCCTCGGCTGCTCAGGCAGGCAGGCGAGCGGGTGCTGCGCCTGTATCTGCTGGGCAAACGGATCCAACCGTAACGATTCTTCCGAATCTGCTAAACCTTCCGGTTTTGCCGCCGATGAAACCCATGACGTTTGCTCTGATCTTGCCAATGGTATTGCTGTAAGAGAGGCACGTTATGGGGCGTAAATATAACAAACAGGACATCCTGACGACCGGCGAAGTCGCAAAGATCTGTAACGTCGCGCCGCGAACCGTCTCCAAGTGGTTCGATAACGGCCAGCTCCGCGGCTACCGCATCCCCGGCAGCCGGGACCGGCGGATTCCCCTGGAACAGCTGGTCCGCTTCATGCGCGCCCACGGCATGCCGGTAAACGGCCTGGAGACCGGCCAGACCCGCGTCCTCTTCGTCGACGGCGACACCGACATGGCCGACCTTTTGCAGACAGCCCTGGCCGACCAGGGCGGCTATGAGGTCCGCGTAGCAGCCAGCGGCTTTGAAGCCGGCGCGCTTGTCGAAAAGTTCCTGCCGCACGTGATCCTGCTGGAGACCGACACCGCCGACGTCAACCCCGAAGCCATCGTGAAGTTCCTGCAGCTCAAGCCCGAGATGCAGAACACCCGGCTGGTCGCCGTAGGCGCCGCCACCAACGCCGCCGACCGCGAACAGTGGCTCCAGCGCGGCTTCGACGAATGCCTCGCCAAACCCTTCGAGATCCGCCAGGTAATAGAGATGGTCGAACGGCTGAGAATGTAAGGCCGCCGCAATGCCAGTGGCTAGTGGTCATTGGCCAGCGCCTAGTAACGGCCGGAGCACTCAGCCCTCGGTACTCACCCCTCGGTACTCGGCCCTCGGTACTCGGCTCTCAGCACTCAGCACTGAGTTCTTGTCGCTCAGTACTCAGCCCTCAGTCCTCAGTCCTGACTCTTTGGCACTCAGCCCTCAGTCCTCAGCACTCAGTCCTGGTCGTCTGCCGGGTGGCATGCAACGCCGCAAACTATGCGGCAGGTTTCCTTTCGCGTAACTGCTGCGCCAACAGTATTTCTGATTGCTCGGCCATGCGTAAGATCGGGGCTCCGGGCGGTCGTTCGGTCTTCTTGTTCTTGGCGTTGCGGGCCTTTTTGCCGCCACGACGCTCATACGTATCCTTGATGCAGCCGCCCAGGCTCTGCTGCAGCCCGCCCTGCCGGTGACTCTTGGCGCCTTTGTCCATCGCCTGCTGAACCACTCGTAGCGAGGCCGCCACGCTCCAGGCGTTTAGCGGGCGGCCTTCCCGCCGCATCGCTTCCACGCACACCAGACCCAGCATCCACAGCCCCACCATCGTCCAATCCAACTCCACTTCGGCGTGACGGGGACTGTCGCTGAGCATCTTGCGACGCTCCAGCGTTTGCTTCAAGGCGCGATACAACAGTTCTACGCCCCACCGCAGCCGATACAGTCTGCCTGCCTGGGCGTCGCTCAACGGCTCTTCGTCCAGGATATTGCTCAGCAGATACACCCGCTTGTTTCGCTCGTCGCTCAGCACGATCAGCCGCAAAACCAGCGGCGCAAGACCTTTCTTCTGCTCCCGCGACGGCCAGAGATACACGATCCCCTCGCCTTTGTGCTCCGCATACCCCAAGCCCTTTAACAGCCGCACGTTACTGCCCACGCGGATGATGAAATCGATCCGGCGAGACAGCAACTCCTGTAACATCCCATAGCCCGTATATCCCGCATCCGCCAGCAGCGTCGCCTTGGGCGGCAGCAGGTCGAGCATCTCTTGCAGATGGCTCCGCTCGCTGCTGCGGCTGTCGCCGCGTCGCCAGCCCCAGATCAGCCCTGTGCCTGCATGAAACAGCGTCGTCACCAACTGCTGCGGGCCGGTCTTTTTCTTGCCCGCACAGCCGAAGGCTTCTTCGTTGGCCGCTGTCATCGGACAGTCCATCCGTGAACCATCGACCCCAAAGACCACCCGACCCTCGACCCGCCAGGCTGGCTCGGCTATCTGAGCCACCACCCTGCGGAACGCCGGGCACACCACCGCCAGCAAGCCCGCCGACCGTCGAACCAGCGCCGCCATGAAACCCTGGTAACTCTTTCCCGGCCGACGACGGCTGGAGTACATGCCCACCGTAGCCTCTCGTGCCTTGCTGAAGCGATCCTTGAGGCTCTTGCCATGGGCCCAGCACATCATGACCGCGCACATCACCAGCAGCCGCGGCACCCAGCAGAGCCTTCGACTCTCCATCTGCAGCGGCAAGCCCTGGTGGGGCAAGCAGCGTCCCATGGCCCCCAGCAGTTGCTGATGGAACGATTCCTTGTAATACTGGCGGACAAATTGAGCAGGATTCACCTTTGGCCTCCTTTCCATTGGCTATTGAACACAACCAATATACGAGAGGAGGCCAAAAAATGCGCACGACGATGTCGTCTTATCTCCTTATCTTATAAAGACTTCCACCCACCACTCCGGCCTGGACGTTTACGGCGTTGGGTGGCATGGCCCTGCGCCGTCGCAGATACCATGTAGAAAAAGAGGCCAGTCCCTGCCAGGATAAGGCAAACGCACAATGGTTGGAAGCGTGCGGTTTCCCTTTTCCCTTACAGGAGGCTGGCCATGGAAAAGTGTATCCTGATCGGATGCGATTTGCACGACCGTAACATGCTGCTCAAGATTGCGGTGGGACGTGAACCATCCGTCAAGCAGAGTTGGTCCAACGATCCGGCGGGCCGGGTCGCCATGATCGCCGACCTCAAGCGGCGGGCGGCCGCAGACTGGAAGCCCTCGCATGATCTTTGCGTATGAGGCCTCGGGGTTGGGCTTTTGCCTCTATGATGAACTGCAGGCCGCCGGGATCGAATGCCACGTACTGGCCCCGACCCTCATCGAACGGTCGGTCAAGCAGGTCCATCGCAAGACCGACGAACGCGACGCCGAACGGATTCTGGGCCTGCTGCGGGCCTGGCTGCTGGCAGGCAATTCCTTGCCGGACGTCTGGATCCCCGACCGCCAGACGCGGGACGATCGGGAGGTGGTCCGCATGCGGCTGGGACTGGCCGCCAAACGGACTCGCTGCAAGATCCAGATCCGTTGCCTGCTCAAACGCAACAATGCGGCCCGCTCCCCGATGAAGACCTGGACGGGTGATTACCGACTCTGGTTGGACCATCAGGCCAAAAGCGGGCTGCCCTCGGGAGCCGGCCTGGCCCTGGCGAGCCTGCTACGGCAGTTGGAATCGTTGGATACCGAGATCGCCGTGGTGTCCAGGCAGGTGGAGGCGTTGAGTCGAACCGATCGCTACGCCCGACGGGTGGCGACCTTGGTCGAAGGCCTCAAGGGAGTGGGCATCCTGACGGCGATGGTGTTCCTGAGCGAGATGGGCGACCTGCGTCGTTTTGCCAACCGCTACCAGGTGGGCTCGTTCCTGGGGCTAACGCCCAAGAGCCTGGAGAGCGGGGAAGCGGACGACCGCAAGGGGCACATCACCCGGGAAGGGCCGGCCCGCGTGCGGATGGCGTTGTGCCAGGCGGTCTGGGTGCGGGTACGGACGGATGAGCAGTCGCGGGCCAAGTATGATCGAATCGCCCAAAAGAATCCCAAGCACAAGAAGAAAGGCATCGTGGCGCTGATGCGTGATCTGGGCATCACGATGTGGCACAAGGCCCTGGCGGCCTGAGATGACTGGACGGGCACGCACGATCCGTTGCCGATTCTGAGGGACCCGACCGCTTGGCCCTTGGGAGCAAAACCCGAGTTGCAGAATGCTCGGTCCCTGGCGTACTCGTATAATGATCTCCGCCGGCTAGCATAGGTGGACGACCGAATAGCAGGTTGCACGGAATCGGTGTTGGCCTGATCCTGGCGACAGTGACGCTCTTGACAGCCTTCTACATAGCAGGGCCATGGTCGTTCGATCCCGCGTACATCACTCCACACTCCTTGCAGTCTGCCGAGGTCCCTCCCTATGCTACATTCATGCCCATGTCCCATCCGCCACATCGCAAACAATGCAAGCGCTACAACACCCCAGGCCATGCACACTATCTGACGTTTTCCTGTTTCCATGGCCACCCATTCCTGTCCCGCCAGCGTTGCTGTAGATGGCTGCTTGATGCCGTCCTGGCTGCCAAAGGCAAGCATCCATTTCATCTCTGGGCCTGGGTGATCATGCCTGACCACTGCCATCTGCTGATCCAACCAGAACCAGGCAGCCTCATCAGCGCAATCCTGAAGTCCATTAAGCAACCTGTAAGCCAGAGATCTGTTCGATGGATCCGGGAGAACGCGCCGCGTTTTCTGTCGAACATGGCAGATGCTCAGCCGAACGGCCAGGTCGCCTACCGGTTCTGGCAGCGAGGCGGCGGCTACGACCGCAACCTCTGGTCCACGCGGGACATTCTGGAGAAGGTCCAATACATCCACAACAATCCGCTCCGGCGAGGATTGGTCAGCAAGCCGCAAGACTGGCCATGGTCGAGCTGGCGGGCATGGGCCCTTGGCGTGAATGAACCGGTTGCGGTTGACACCAAGACTCTTCCCTGGGCGGGCGGTTCGCTCAGTGGAGAGCCTGCGAATGATGGCGGCTGAAACGACCATGGCGCTGCAACAACGACGCAGGGCCGCGCGGCCCGTCGGGAGTGGCACCGGCGCTGGACCTCGACAGAACGCCTGTTTCCAGCGGCAGACTATACGGAGGCGGATTCTGTTAGGAGTCTGTTGTCCCCCTTCGCTTCTCTGAGTACAATGGCAATCGTCGCGAGACATGGGCATTTCATCTCGTAGACGATGCCGGTTGACCTCGAATGGCGGGAACGAGCACAGCGGTAACCGTCATCCGTACGGCATGCAGGGTGGCAGGCACATGCTATTGGGCAAAAGGACATAGATGACACGGCAAATGGTCTTCGTCAGCCACGCCAACCCGGAGGACAACGAGTTCTCTCGCTGGCTTGCGCTCCGCCTAGCCAAGGAGGGCTATGCCGTCTGGTGTGACCTCACGAAGTCTGCTTGGCGGCGAGGACTTCTGGAAGGACATCGAGAAGGCCATCCGGGAGCGGACCGCGAAGTTCCTGTACGTGCTGTCCCGCGTCTCAAACATCAAGGATGGTCCCCTGCGGGAGACTCCATCTTGCCCTGGGCGTCCAGCGGCGAGAGAAGCTACAGGACTTCGTGATCCCGCTGAAGATCGACGACCTGCCCCACAATGACATCAACATCGAACTGACCCGCCTGAACGCGGTTGGCTTCGACCGCGGATGGGCGACTGGCTTAACGCAGCTGCTCGATAAGCTCGGTCAGGACCAGGTTCCGATGGATCCCCGCTTCTCGCCAGAGGCGGTTGCTGCCTGGTGGCGGGGTCGTTGCGGCGACGAGATCGTCAAGGAGCAGCCCGAGCAGTACTTGTCGAACTGGTTCCCCCTAGAGACATTGCCGCCGGTGCTCCACATCCACCGGATCGCTGCAGGCGTTGCCTCCAGGCTCCTGTCGGGCGATCGAGCTCCCCTATCCGGCTCATCGGGTGGGGAACTACCTGTTGTCGTTCGCGAAGGCCAACGATCTGCCGGGCTTGGTGTCGGCAACCATCCAGGTTTCCACGCGGGACTTGCTCGCCCGCTCGTTCGGGGATCTGCCGGTGGGGTCCAAGGAGACCAACGACAGCGTCATCCGGCTGATCGCGATGGCATGGGGCAAGATGGTGAAGGACCGCAAGTTGCCGACGTGCCGGCTGTCCCAGGACCGCCAGTGCGTTTACTTCCATCGGACGTTGCTGGCGGGCGAGTACGTATCCTTCGTGGGGCCGGATGGCAAGTCAGGCCGTCGTCAGCTCGTCGGGTATAGGACCGTGTGGAACGCGCAGCGGCGTTCTAAGGTACAGCGGTACTGGCACTTCGGCGTGCATGTCGAGCCCCGGTTGTACCCACGCCCGGTTTTGGTGATCATGCCACACGTCGTTTTCTCCGACGACGGAGCCACGATCTGGGATTCGGCGTCCCGGCTGCACCGGGCCAGGCGAAGCCAGTGCACGGGGTGGTGGAACCCGCACTGGCGGGACAGAATCCTCGCGTCCGTCGGCTGGCTGTGTGGCCAGGAGTCCAAACTCCTGCTGCCTGTTGCATCGGACGTGCAGATCGGGATGTCCAAGTTGCCGGTCACCTTCCAGAGCCCAGTTTGCTTTGACGACGCCGACGCCGTGCAGGCCCCGGAAGACCTAGTTGACGATAGGGACGAGGATCTCGAGATACCAGACGACGGGGAGGAGGAATAGATGCCCACGCTCCTGCGCGTCTCCGAGCCGCTGCTGCTGTTCAGTCACAATCAGTCGCTGGCCGACCCACGCGACGGCCTGACACTGTTCGGGCCGCTTGAGAGGGGCAAGCCATACGGCATCCGGGCGGCCTACGTTGGCCCGCCCGCCGCGATCGCACGAATGAAGGCATGGGTACGCAAGTTGCAGAGGCCCATCGGTAACGATCCGCCTGTGATCGCCCGGCCGCCCTTTCCCGGCTTCGAGGCGGTTTTCGGCATTCCCTGGTCGCCTGAGCCCGAGGTGGAGGTCGCCGTTGACGAGCAGGCCCTACACCGGGCGGCCCACCTGGAGGATGGCCACCACCGGGTCTACGAGACGGTCAACCTGTTCGCCGACCGGATCATTTCGACGATCAAGGCTGAGGATGTGGCCGTGGACGTCTGGTGTGTGATCATCCCAGAGTACGTCTACCGGAACTGCCGCCCGAAATCCGTGATCACGGCTGAGAACCGCGTCGCGGTGCCCGGCAGAATGCGGACGCGGCAGGCGAAGAAACTGCTGAAGGCACCGTCCCTGTTCGACGAGGACAACCGGGCGGCCCAGCCGTACCAGTATCAGGTCAATTTCCATCACCAGCTCAAGGCCCGGCTGCTGCCACACAACGCAGTGATCCAGATCGTTCGGGAGTCCACCATTGCCTACCGAGACTTCACGGACCAGTTCGGCCAGCCGATCCGTGACTTCAGCAAGCTGGAATCGGCCGTGGCGTGGCACTTAGCCACGGCATTCTTCTACAAAGCTGGCGGGCGGCCCTGGAAGATTAGCGGGGCCCGGGACGGCGTCTGCTACGTCGGCATGGTCTTCAAGCAGGACGAGAAGGGTGAGAACCCGCAGGCGGCCTGCTCGGCTGCCCAGATGTTCCTGGACTCCGGCGACGGCGTCGTCTTCAAAGGAGCTGTCGGCCCGTGGTACACGGGCAGACGGGGCTCCTTTCATCTGAGCCGGAAGGCCGCCCGGGAGTTGGTCGGCATGTGCATCAAGTCCTACACGAGCAGCGTGGGCCAGCCGCCGAACCAGATGTTCGTGCATGGGAGGGTACGGTTCCACGATGAGGAGTGGCAGGGCTTCCAGGACGCCGCCGGATTGGCTACCCAGGTGGTCGGCGTGCGGATCCGACCTGCCTCGGACGTGAAGCTGTTCCGCCAGGGAGAGCAGCCGATCCTGCGTGGTCTGGCCTATCCGGTCGATGAGCGGACGGCCTACCTTTGGACTAAGGGCTTCACTCCCCGGCTGAGAACGTATCCTGGTAGGGAGGTGCCTAACCCGTTGCTGGTAGAGATCTGCCGGGGCCGCGAGCGCCTGGAGACTGTCCTTGGCGACATCATGGCTTTGACGAAGCTCAACTATAACGCGTGCATCTTTGCTGACGGTACTCCCGTGACGTTGAAGTTCGCCAACGCGGTAGGCGAGATTCTGAATGCGGCCCCGCAGGGGAACGATCCCCCGCCGTTGCCATTTCGCTGTTACATCTGAGGTACTACAGGTGGCGATCCCCAGGGACGCGGCCTCTTTGGGAGTAAGATCGTCGATTGATTGCTGCCCGCTGAGATTGAGGGCCTCGGTATTTCACGAGAGACACTATGAGCGAGACGACATCGAAGCTGGTCGAGGTGGTCGTTCCCGTTGTACTGGGATGGGCACTTGGCATTGCCACTGCCGAGTGGACTGACTGGCGGAGGGACCGCAAGAAGCTTGGAGCCACGCGGCGAGCGATCTCTGCTGAGATCCAGGAGGTAGCCCTCCGCCTTCTGGGAGTGATCAACGAAGTCGAAATGAGGAGGGGGCGGTATGACCGGGACCTATTGCAGTGGATGCTTCCCCATCTTCGAAGGTACAGCGGCCCGAATCCTAAGGATGGCCTCTGCGACGTGATTAGCGGCCTTCTCCAAAAGAGCGATCCCGAACTCGCGGCGGCGGTCGCCGCGATGAGGAAACCATCTGGATCGGCGTTCTTTCCCGAGCAAGCCGCTCCATACACTTCGGCCGTAGTTAACCAAGCCCACGATCTTGGTTCTGACTACGCTCAGAGGGTGCTGGACATCCTGTCACACATCCGGATGTTCAATGGCGCTCGCGAGCAAGGACTCTACTTTCAGCGCCTGACGTTCGCAGGTGACTTGTCTGCCGACAATCGTGCGAGAGCAGACTCTGAACGCAGATGTGGCGGAAGAGGGACTCGGTAAGCGAGCTCGTATTATCGTAGAGAAGATTGCCGCGTTGGAGAACAATTATCCAGCGAACGTCTGACAGTCGTGAGCGGGATATGCGAGGCGGGGGATTCGGGGGATATCATTCGTTTCCGGCCGCCCGCTGAGGCCGCCCCGCACAGCATTAGCCCCCGTGCCCAAGCCGATATCCATCCTTCCCCAAACCGATCCATTCAATACCCCCCATACTCGCACCCAGCCTCCAGGTACGCCAGATAGTTCGCCTCCGTCTTCGCCGACAGCGGTACGTTGATCGGCGCTGCCGTGGGCATCAGAACGTACCTGCCGCCGGCTTTCGCCTGGTCCATGCACGTCTTGACGATCTGCCGAATCTCACCGGGACTGCGGTTCTCCAGGTCGGCCAGCTCGACGTTGCCCATCAGGCAGATGTTCTCCCCGATCCGCCGCTTGACCTCGCCCAGTCTCGATGTCCCCCTGGTGCGGCGGCTCGCACGGGTCCAGGCCGGCTGGCTCCGTCGACGCGATGGCGTCGAGAAGCCGGCTGATCTTGCCGTGACAGTGCATGCGAGGGTAATTGCCCGACGCCCGAATCTCCCGGTTGATATACCGGTTGTAAGGCACGACATACCGCTCGAACAGCGCCGGCGGCATATACGGCGGCGCGGCATACTCCGGCCCGACAACGCGAAAGATGCAGTCCCTGATCCCCGTGGCCAGCGTCTGGGCCAGCTCCATCTTGATCCGCTCAAATAAGCAGTCCAGCAGATACTGAAACCGCTCCGGCTCGCTGAACGCCACCACCGTGTAATCAGCCATGCTGAACAGTTCCGCCGCATAGCAGAGCGGATCGGCAATGCTGATCAGCAGCACGCCCTTCTCGCCGAGCTGCTTCTGCCGCTCCAGCAGAAACGACCGATCGACCGCACCCGGCTCGAACGGTACCGAAAGGAACCGGTCCAGATCGTCCGTGTCCTTGCACCAGTGCTCGAGATTCCACGTCGTGTGGATGTTCGCATCGACCCGGCTGAACGACGTCAGGTCACCTTGGGCGTATGCCAGACCCGCCGCGTGAACCGCCGGCCGAGCTCATCCGTCGTCACATCGACGTCGATCTTCTCCGCCAGGTTCGGCAGCCCGCCGGTGCCGACCATCTGCATCTCGTCCGCCATCTCGCCGATCGCAGCCATCAGCCGGGCATAGGACGGTTCCCGGTTCTCAAAGTGGTCAGGATTGCAGGCGTTCAGCTCATAGCAGCTGACCGGAACGCGGTCGGGCATCTCACCCTTGACGGCCGCCAGCAGACGTTCTCTTGAGGTCATGATACAGAACTCCGATCGTTGCGTGACAACGTGCTTCCTCAAAAGCCCCAGGCATCAGCCGGGGTTGTGGTCGTTGCCGTTGCTGTTGTGGCAGTAAGCAGTACCTTTGCCTTTGCGCTTTGCGGCCAACCTAGCCGTGGCCGTTGTTGTGCCATTTGAAGCCCCAGGCGTGAGCCGGGGTTGTGGTTGTTGCGGTTGCACCGGCCAAAAGCCGGCGTCAGTTCCGTCCGGCATGCCAGCCGCAAAGCTCAAACGATCGCATAAGTCGATGGATCGGGCTTCGGCCATGGAGCCGAAAACGTTCGCAGCCCTTTCACACCTGTTTCCTTCGTGTTCTTCGTGTCCTTCGTGGTTGGCCAATGTATCGCTGCAGTGCCAATCGACGAATGCTCGTTTCAAAGTTTCTTCTATTGGGGTGCCACTGGCTAGTAACGGCTGTAGCCCTCAGTCCTTAGTCCTGAGTTCTCGGCACTCGGCACTCAGCACTCAGCACTCAGTCCTCAGTCCTCAGCACGTGCCACTGGCACTTGTCTCAGCCAGTGCAAGGTCTTGAAACACGTCAAGATAGCGGTGGCGATGGTATCGCCGCTGGCAGGAGGAAACAACCACGATAGGCAGCCGTGCCCTGCGACGGCTGGCCGACCCGCGCGATCGTCACCTGGCAGGTCGGGTGGCAGCCGGCCGATGGCTGGCAAGCATCTTGTATGCCTCGATCACGACGCTGCCAGCCGGGGCGGCGTTGGCGGCTGCATGCAGCGTCCGCATGCCCATATCCCGCAGACCGGTGAAGTATTCCAGGTAGCCCAGCAGGAACTGGAACTGGTAGTTGGGCCTGCTCGCCAGATTGCGTTCCAACTCCGCCCGGCGCACGTCGAGAACCTCGCGGTTACCGACCAGCGCCGGCAGATCGAAGTTGAACTGCATCATCTGCGGGAATCGCTGAATGCCCTGTTCCAAAGCCTGGTAGGCGCTGACATAGTCGCCGGCAGCCAGCAGGGCGTTCGCCCGACCAAGCCACGCCAGCGGGTTATCGGGTGTTGTCGCGATGATCGTGCCGTACGCCTGCGACGCGCGGTAGTACTGGCCTTCGCGCATCAGGTTTTCCGCCCGGGCCAGTAAGCGGTCAACCGGCGTCAGCTTCGTGCCGGACAGGGTGCGGATCGGCAACTTCAGCCGCGCTTCGAGCATCTCGGCTGCTTGCTGGCGGTTGATGTCCGCCTGGGCGTCGAGCCGCTGGGCCTGGGTCAGGTTCGGCGGCAGCAGCAGCAATTTGTCCGCAGGGCTCTTGGCCGCCGCCTCGATCGGCGTCTCCATTTTCGGAGTGGGCGGCGTGACCAGATCCTGAATAGCCTTGGTGTACTGCTGCATGGCGGTCAGCAGGGTTGAGGATTGGCCGGTGATCTTGGCCGTGGCCGCGGCCGCCTGCGCGGCCGCCTCGGCGCCTGCCGGGACCGGCTGCTCGGACTCGACGGCTCCGGTAACCGAACCCATGGCCGTGCCGGGACTTGGCGCAGCCGGCAACAGGGCCAGATTTGCCGCCGGCGTCCCACCGGCGTCGGAAGGAGTGGCGGCCAGCGCCCCAGCCTGCCCCTGCTCACTAAGCTCCGGCATGATCAGCTGCGTCAGCGGCGCCTCCGGCGGCAGGGTGCCCTTGGCAACCTGGGTCCTGGGCTCGCCGGGCTGCGGCTCGACGGGCTTGAGGCCGGAAACCTGCGTCGGCGTCGTCAGCGGATACGGTTCCAGCGGATTGCCTGGGCGCGGCAAAGCTGTTTGTGATATCAGGCCGGAACAGGCCGGTTCCGACCGGTTGCCACGCGGCGGCGGCGTAAGGCAATTGCGGGACGATCTGGCCGGGAGTCAGCGTCGCCAGCAGCGGCGAGACGGACATCTGGCCCTGGTACTGGCTGACACTGACCGTGCCTGTGACCTGCCTCGGCAAGAGCGCTTGGTTGGTGACGGTGCCGGTGGAGACGGCCGTATCTGTCGGGTAGAAGAACGGTTGAGCAGTAGGGCTGTTGAGCCCGGCGCTTATGGAGGGCAGGCCGGCCGAATCGCGGACGAAGTTGCCGATGGCGGCGCTGGGGATGTTAGTCAACAGGGTGTTGGGGTTTGCGATGGGGCTGTAGCCGCGGAAGGCCTTGCCGGCTGTGACGTTGCCGGAGACGATGAGGTTACCGTTGATGCCGGTGGAAGTCGGCCGGGCGGCGTTGTAGCCACCACTGCCGGCCATGGGGTTGGCGTCGAGGGCGTTGCCGCCGCGGATCGGGCGGACCTGGGCGATCGCGTTCCGGGTCAACGCGGCGGGTGCGGTCGTCAGGAGGACGGTACATATTGCGCGGAGCCATCGGGGGGCTCGTCGCCTGGACTGGCAGGTTGCTATCCGCTGCATCGTTTGACTCCCGGGGCGCAGGTCAGGGCGAAAACCCGGCTTGCGCCCGTGCATATCACTTATAAGTATCGGTCTTTCGTATGTATGCGTCCACCTGTCGGTTACGCTGCAACCGATGGCCCGACGGCGGCGCCGGTCCGGCCGGGCCGGCAATGGCGTCACGGGCATCAGGCGCAGCGGGTTATCGGAATCCCATATATTCTACGCGGCTCGGTCGGGGCGGGGTGCATATCACCGCGGAGACGCAGAGGACGCAGAGAAGGCAGGACAACCACGGCGGGCTTGCCGCAGAAGGGGCGTAAGGCAGCAACTACATTACCTCCCCGAACTGCTTTGCCTTGGGGGGTTGCGCCAATGGTTTCTCCGGCCTGGAACGACTGGCCGGCTGTACGGGGATACCAACCACATGTGGACCGACGGTACCGAGCCCCAGTGCGGCCAGCGCCGCCAGCGTTACAACGGCAATTAAAGGCCACTTCACCCTGGCACCGGCTCGGGGTTAACTGCCGATTCAGTTCAAACGCTATTCGGTTGCCTTGTGTTTTCGCGGCCGGCCTGGTCGGCGAGGGGCGAGTTGTCGATCGAGTCTGGTCTCCAGCCTTGCTACGAAGGCCTTTTTGCCGAGCGGCCGGCCGGTGTTCTCGTGGGTGTGCAGCTGCTTGGGCAGGTCCTCCGGGTCTGGCTCGGCCAGGAACGATCGCCAGTTGGGTACGCTCTTGAGCAGCGGGGCGACCCTTACCAGTGCGTCGTCGCGGCCGGCGAGATGGGCGGCGGCACTGCTCCAGCGCCACTGCCTGGGTCTCTTGACCAGGCCGGCCCGCACGGGGTTCATCTCGACGTAGCGGGCGGCGGCCAGCAGGTAGTAATGATCGAGCACGAAGGAGGCGAAGCGGCCCTGCCAGAGATGGCCCCGCCAGTTCTCGCGGAAGTTGATGCGGCGGGTGTAGCGGCGGTGGGCCTCGCCGATCGCCCGGCGGAGGGCGTCCTCGCTGCTCGGCACGGCGATCAGATGCACGTGGTTGGGCATGAGGCAGTAGGCCCAGATGGCTACGCCGCGCTGGTGGCACCAGTCGGCCATCAGTTCGATGTAGGCTTTGTAGTCGCCCTGCTCCTCCCAGAAGGTCTGCTGTCGGCGATTGCCTCGCTGGGTAATGTGGTGCGGACACTTGGGAACGATGACACGTGCGATTCTAGCCATGGTTACAGTCTACCTTGGCGGCCTGCGGCTGTCAATAAATAGTATGGTGTCCCCAGATATGCCAGATTACCATGCGTCACCGACAGTCGTTCGCACGCCCGTGGGCCCGTCGCTTGCGATATTCTACGTAGTCTAACAGTTCGAATGAACTGGAATATCCCCAAACAAGCCAATAGCCAATCGTAAACATTAACGGTGACCACGCAGGGTATACCATCCAAAAGTAGAGCAACACCACCACCATGGATAGCATCGCAACGGTAAGCAGCCATGTTCCACGTCCTGGATCAGCACGAGCAGGCAAGCTACGCACTATCCTGACTACCCAGGAGGGACGTACGAGGACCACCAATAAATATATAAAGACGCAACAGTTGCGGACGCTCTCAGTATTCCACAGAATCAGTGCAGAGCCGCCTGCAATACCTACGACCAGCCACATCGCGAGAAGCAGCCCATACATGCCCTTCACCTCAGTAACTATTGCCGGATGGCGGCCCGCCTGGGTGTAGCCCCTCAGAGTGCGACACCGGGCGTCGGAAGGACCACCAGGAGGCAATCACCAGCCCCACGGTTTTTCGGGAAAAAGCGGTTTCAGCGGTCGGTGCTTGATCTCGCCCGGTGCTCCAAAAGTCTCACCAAGCGGGCATTCGCATGCTTTGCATCCCGTGAGGAAACACAACCATGAGCTCGTAGTCTTAGGGGCTGAGCCGCCGCAGCAAAGTTGACTGTCGCATGTCTGCGCGGCGTAGTACCTAGCCTGCCATTTGTCCAAGGCCGGTACTATCGACAACGCTGTCTTATATAGAGAACCAAACGACTCTTGCACGCGAGCGAAGCTGCCGCCAGAGCTCCCCCGAACGATCGTGACCGCCGTTCCTGTACCTCCTTGAATAGCTCGAGCTGCTTAATAAAGAGGTTCCGACAACTGGCCGAATCGCCACCATAGTACTTCCAAACGGGTTTCCATGCGCAGCAATTGTCCTGGGAGCGCACATGCGCCGCACTTTTTGGTTCCAGGTGCGAATACGCTACCAAGACCGTTCGTGTCGACCATCCGAATTGGGTCGTTGCGAGCGTAAGCATACAGATCTAGCCCATCCATATACATAGCCGGGTCCCTCTGCAACCACCGATCCGCCCCGTACGTCCTATGGCGTACGCAGTACTTGCCAGTTTCAGGATCATGGAAGTACCCACAGTACATCACCGGATTCTCCGGCAGGTCAGCATCCAGCCACTTCAGGCTGCTGCCCGTCACCGCCAGTTGCTCCGGCTGGTCGGCTGCGGTCTGGCCCTTGTAGATCCGCACGGTGCCGTACGGGTCGTACTCGTACCGCTCGACAACGGCATTGCCGCTGGCGGTGTTCTCCCGCAGGGCGACCACGTTCCAGTTGGCGTCCTGGCAGTAGAAGAAGTGCCGCGAGCCAGCCGTGTCCGTGCAGTTGCCGTCGCTGTTGGTGTCCACGTCCATGCAGATGGCTTCGTCGATATACTGGCTGCCCCAGACGAACTGCTGCCGGGCCTTGTTGTCCGAGCCGGCGATCTCCAGCAGTTGCCACTTGTTGTTGTAGTAGAAGTACTGCTCGTCGTCGCGATCGCCGCTGTTTTCGACCTTCTTGTAGACCCGGTGGCCCAGCCCATCGTAGCGGTATTCCGCCACCACCTGGGGAGTAACCTGCTGGCCGATCGGCCCCAGCCTGGGTGACCTTGACCAGCCGGTTCCAGGCATCGTACTTGTAGCAATATAGGTGGAGAACGACCATGCCGTCAATGCTTTCTGTCAGCCCTGTAGTCTATAATACGAGTAATAACATGCTTAATAAACAGTATGGTGTCCGTGCGCCGTGCAAGGCGCCGATGTTCAGCGGGTGCGAGTCCCGCCCGGGAACTGGATCGCTCCACCCGGTAGCACCTGGAGCCGTCGGGGAGGCAACGAACCGGCGGAAGCCTTCAGGGTAGAAGGTCGCAAGGCGACCTGGCGAGCGAGCAGGCCGTAACGTGAGTGAACGCTGAGCAGGTCCCGAAACCTATAACGCAGGAGCCGACCCTTCGGACACCGGGGGAAGGCCGCTGTCGATGTCAGCCACAACGAGCGATCCGAAGGCTGCATCGGTCCCGCCGGGATAGTGGCGACGGCATGCTCGTACAGGGAGATCGAGCGCAACACGGGAAGCCCCAGCGGTGGCAGGCGAGGAGTCTGCCAACCGGCGGCCCGCGAGGGTCAAGGCCGGGCCGGCTGGGGTGGCGGATGGGCCCGTAGTACCGACAAAGCCGGGTAATGCCGGCCGAGGGAAGGGGCCCTGGTTCAGGAGGCAGGCAGCAAGCGACGAAGGACAGGAAGATTGGCGATGAGCCTAACAACTCCCCCGAGCGTCCAGAAGTTGCAGACGGCGCTGCACGCCAAAGCGAAGGGATCGCCCGACTGCCGATTCCACGCGCTGTACGACAAGGTGTACCGGGCCGATGTGCTGGCCCATGCCTATGCCTGCTGCCGGGCCAACGGCGGGGCCGAAGGCGTGGACGGCCAGCGGTTCGAGGACATCGAGGCGTACGGGCGGCAACGGTGGCTGAGCGAACTGACGCAAGCATTGAAGGATCGGACGTATCGTTCGCTGCCGGTCCGTCGGGTGTGGATTGCCAAGCCCGATGGCAAGCAGCGGCCGTTGGGAATCCCGACGGTCCGGGATCGCGTGGTCCAGATGGCGGCGGTGCTGGTCTTGGAGCCGATCTTCGAGGCCGACCTGCCGTCCGAGCAGTATGCCTATCGCCCCAACCGCAGCGCGCTGGATGCCGTGCAGGAGGTCCGGCGGCTGTTGGTGCAAGGGCATGTGCAGGTGGTGGACGCAGATCTGAGCGGGTACTTCGATAGCATTCCCCACGCCGAGTTGATGAAGTGTCTGGCGCGGCGGATCGTCGACGGCGCGATGCTGCATCTGATCAAGATGTGGCTGGAGACGCCGGTGGAAGAGACGGACGATCGGGGGAACACGCATCGCACGACCCGCAACCAGGACGAGGGACGTGGGACGCCGCAAGGCGCCCCGATCTCCCCGCTGCTATCGAACCTCTACATGCGTCGGTTCGTGCTGGGGTGGAAGATGCTGGGCCATCAGCAGCGTCTGGCGGCGCAAATCGTCAACTATGCCGATGACCGTGCGCCACGACGGCGCGGAAAGGAGGCCGTGATGTAGAGGCCGACTGGAAGCAGCCTTGCTGCACAAGAGATGAGGGCAGGTCCCTCGGACTCGGGGTGCAGGCTCAGGGTCCAAACCACCGGATGCTGCTCCGGTCCAATGGCTGGGGTGGTGAGCGAGACGGAAAAGGCGGGACAAACCCGTCAGGTACGTGCCGGGAAGACGAACGTGTGTGAACCGCTGACAACGTGTCGAAAGCGTAGGAACGTCATCGAAACCGGGCTCCAGTCGTTGGCCCGGGACCAAGCGTGGGGGATGCCTGCTGACTGCCCGCGTGATGACCGGCGCCAAGGCGGCGTGAGCCCGGCACAGGCTCTTGTGCGGAACGTGGGAACCTATCGCCTCGATGCCAAGGGAGAACTCCAAACGGAAGACCCGTGAGGAGCCGAGTACCGATGCGAGGCGAAGGGACGGACGAGCCCGTAGTAGCGTCGAAGCCCGGTACCCTGGGTGGAGCGAAGGGGCTCGACTCTCTGGCCGAAGATGCTGGTCAACCAGTAATGGGAGGAACCGGTGCCTGAAGCAAAGCCTTATAGCATTCCGAAGCAACTCGTTTGGGAAGCGTACCAACGGGTTCTGGCGAACCGCGGTGCTGCGGGGGTGGACGGCGAGACATTGGCGGCGTTTGAGAAGGACCTGAAGGACAATCTCTACAAGGTCTGGAATCGGATGTCGTCGGGCTCGTACTTTCCACCGCCCGTGCGGCTTGTCGAGATACCGAAGGATAACGGTGGCATGCGACCGCTGGGGATTCCCACTGTGGCCGATCGAGTGGCGCAGACAGTCGTGAAAATGGTCTTGGAGCCTCTTGTGGAACCCGTGTTCCATGAAGATTCCTATGGCTATCGACCCGGCAAGTCTGCGCTCGACGCGGTGGGGACTGCGCGGAAGCGATGCTGGCAAACCGACTGGGTGATCGACCTGGACATCAAAGCCTTCTTTGATTCCATTCCGCATGACCTGGTCGAGCGTGCCGTGGCACACCACACTGACCTTCCGTGGGTCCGGCTGTACGTTGTGCGGTGGCTTCGAGCTCCCGTGCAGCGGCCCGACGGCACCCTGGAGGAGCGGACGAAAGGCACGCCGCAAGGTGGCGTCATCAGTCCGCTGCTGGCCAACCTCTTCTTGCACTATGCGTTCGACCTCTGGATGCGACGGACCTATCCGCGTATCCAGTTCGAGCGCTATGCGGACGATGCCATTGTCCACTGCAGGAACGAGCGACAGGCCCGCGGTGTTGGATGCCATCCGAGGTCGGTTTGAGCAGTGTGGATTGGAGCTTCATCCCACGAAGACCAAAATCGTATACTGCAAGGACGACGACCGGCCGGGGAACGCTGAACACCACAAGTTCGACTTCCTCGGGTACACCTTCCAACCTCGATGGGCGAAGAATCGCTGGGGAAAGTTCTTCACGAGCTTCCTGCCGGCGATCAGCACCAAGGCTGCCAAAGCCATCCGTCAGGCCATCCGCCAGTGGCAGATGGCGTCCACCAGGAACAACCAGCGACTGGAGGATCTGGCGAGGCTGACCAACCCGGTAGTACGTGGCTGGATGAACTACTACGGTCGGTTCTACCGGTCGAAGTGTGTTCAGGTCCTTCGCCATCTCAACGTAGCCCTCGCTGCTTGGGCGCGACGGAAGTACAAGCGGTTTCGACGACGAGAGCGTGCGTCGATGCACTGGCTGGGGCGTATCGCGCGGCGGGACCCTAAGCTGTTCGTCCTGTGGGAACTCGGCGTAAGACCGGAGGCTGGAGAGTAAGAGCCGGATGAGGCGAGAGTTTCACGTCCGGTTCTGTGAGGGCGGAGGGGTGCAATCCCCCTCCGCTACTCGACTCGTGATCTGCTGTCGGGGTAGAGCCCAAGAGGCCATGGCCGCGATGCAGGACATGATGGGGCGGCTGAAACTGACGGTAAACGAGGCCAAGACGCGGGTGTGCCGGTTTCCGGCCGAGACGTTCGATTTCCTGGGGTACACGTTCCGGCGGTGCTGGTCGCCGAAGACGGGACGCAGTTACATCGGCATGGTGCCTGCCAAGAAGCGGGTCCAGCGGGTGTGCAAGGCGGTCAGTGAACTGACCGGCCGAAGCCAGGTGCTCCAGGAGGCAGAGGCAGTGGTGGCGACGCTCAATCGTCTGTTGCGTGGGTGGTCGAACTACTTCTGCCTGGGCTCGGTCAGTGCGGCCTACAAAGCCGTGGACAGCCACGTGCGGCGGAGGCTGCGTCAGTGGTTGTGCGTCAAGCATGGTCTGCGCTGGCCGGGGACGCAGCGGTTCCCGCACGCGTACATCAACGATGGACTGGGGCTGGTGCGGCTGCCCCGGCTGACGCGCAACTTTCCGTGGGCGAAAGCGTGACTCTCCTGGACGAGAGCCGGATGCGGGAGAACCGCACGTCCGGTTCGATGAGCGGGCGATGGAAACGGAGCACGGGTGAGGACATTGAGGCCCCGGCAACCGAAAGGGCCGGTCAACACGCTATGCCTTGTCTGCGGCTACCGCGCCACCGTTCGACTCTACCCAGATTACTCCGCAGAAGACGTACAGCGGCAGGTAGCAGTAGTCGCCATAGTAGCCGTGGAAGAAGCGGCCTTCCTGCATGCCGTGCAGCCGGGCGTCGGTGGCATCGAAGTCCAGGACCAGTTCCGTAGGCGGCGTCTCGTGTGAGGCGATGAACTGTTC
Source organism: uncultured Planctomycetota bacterium (assembly GCA_963787325.1). GTDB lineage: Bacteria > Planctomycetota > Phycisphaerae > UBA1845 > JANYLN01 > CAWBCK01. The sequence continues at coordinate 565,622 of CAWBCK010000003.1, read as the reverse complement.
GACGAACACGCCGGCGAATCGCCAGAGACTGGCCCGGTCGATGGTGTTCTCCAGGCGACAGAGTGTCGGCGGACTCGCCAGAGGTTGGTCCGCGTCGGGCCGCTGCTCAGCCAGCACCGCCAGCAGCGGGTCGTGCCGCAGGGTCTGTTGATCGTTGAGATCCTCGTAGCCGCCAGCCAGGCCGAAGATCCGCTGGGTCAGCAGCGTCTGCATCTGGTGGGTGATCCGGGCTGGGTCGCGCGGATCCGCCAGGGCTGCGGTAATGGCCTCGATGAGCCGGGTGCGCCGATTGACCTCTCGCAGCAGCAACAAGCCGCTGTCGCTGGTAAGGGTGCCCCCGGCGAAGTCGGCGACAACTCGCTGGCGCGGCAGGCTGGAAAACAGCAGTGGTTCTGTGGTACAGTCTGTCATGTGAAGTCCCTTATTGTTGGGTAGGAAGAGCTTTCGTAACTCCTTTTATACCCGACAGTAAGGGCTTCGCGCTATAGCCAATCCACTAATTTTGATGAAATATTCGGGCTAGTCATCCGACAACCGCGCCTCACAAACTCATGAGGCTTCTATTCCATGATGGTGGGAGAACGGGACAAGACAAGCAGATTCTTGCGCCCTCTCCGGTACCCCGTGCGGGAACGGCAGGAAGGGCCCGCTCACGAGTCTGATTCGGTGGCCGCCTTGCCTGTACACTCGCGAATGGCCGCAATCAGATCCTCCGGCGGGGAGGACTTGACCAGGTAGCGCAGGCCCCGGCCTCGCGCATCGTCGTCGCGATATCCGGCTCGCCGTGCATGGACAGGCCGATGATCCGTGTCGTCGGCAGGCTGCGCAGGATCTGCCGCGTCGCAGCCATGCCGCTCAGGCCCGGCATGCTGACATCCATGACGACCACGTCCGGTTGCAACTGCAAGCTCATCTCCAGCGCCTGTTGCCCGTCCGAGGCCCGTCCGATCACGTCCATCCCCGGCTGCAACTGCAGCAGTCCGGCCAGGCCTTCCCGCACGACGGCGTGGTCATCGGCCAGCAGCACCCGGATCTCCCGCCCATCGCCTGTGGAACCCTCGCTCACCCATCCTGTCGCATCTGGGACTGCACTGGGCCGCTGGATGACTCGCGGCAAAGCGGCCTGGACGCTGCCCGTGTCCAGGTGAGCGGGCACCAGCAGTGCTATCCGGGTGCCTTTGCCCGGGGCGGAATCAATATCGAGCCGGCCCGCCAGCACCTCCAGACGCTGACGAATGCTGAGCAGTCCGAACCCGGAATCACTCTTGGGCTGCACCTGTGCCGCATCGAAGCCTACTCCCTCATCCGCGACGACCACCTGCACATGGTCCGCCGTCACCCGCCTCATCTCGATGCAGACGGCAGCAACCTTGGCGTGCTTGACGACGTTGAGCAGCAATTCCCGCACGGCCTCGAACACCAGGACCCGGATCTCTTCGGATTGCACGTTGGCCTCCTCGTCGACCTTCAGGTGGACCGACAGGCCGTGCTTGTCCTGCATCCAGCGGCCCAGCCACTCCAGGACCTGGCGCATCGTCCCCTGGTAGAGGATCGGGGGGCTCAACTCCACCGTCAGCGACCGCGATGTCTCCAGCGACTCGCTGAGCAGCTCTTAACCTTCTGGACAGTCTGGCGCAGATTGGGGTCGGGGACCTGGTTGTGCACCATTTCCAGGTGGAACGTCGCCCCCACGAGCAGCTGCTGCAGGTGATCGTGCAGGACCTTGGCCAGCCGGTGCCGTTCACGCTGTTCCGTCTGGGTCAGCCTGTACCGCCATGGCCCGCAACTGGGCCGTGCGCTCGGCCACGCGTTGCTCCAGGCTGACAGTAAGAGCCCGCAGATGCTCGCGATCCCGCTCGCGTTCGGTGACATCTTCCATGGACAGCAGGATGCACTCGGGCATCTCGCCCGTCGCCTGGATCCTTCTGCCGCTCAGCAACATCGTCCTCTGGCCGATCCCCGGGAAGTTGTGCTCCACCCGGAAATCCCGGAACGTTACCTCCGTCGGGAGGATCCGCTCGAGCAATTCCCGCAGCCGGGCGATATCCCACTGCTGGTTGCCCAAGTCAAAGATCACCCGTCCCACGACCTCCTCGGGTTTGACCTGGAACCGCCTGTAGAATGCGGAATTGACGGACGTAATCCGGAATTGGCCATCCAGCACGATCAAGGGGTCCTGGACCGTCTCGACGATGCTCTCGCCGTACGTCTTGTCGTACTGCAGCGCGGCTTCCACCTGCTTGAGGCGGGTCACGTCGGAGAAGGTGATGACCACCCCGTCAATCCGGTCATCCAGCGTACGGTACGGGAGGATCCGGATCGTGTACCAGCGCCCGTCGCGGCCCTGCACCTCCCGTTCCGCCACGGACAGGCTCTTGAGCACGTTCTCGGCGTCGCCGACGAGCTGCTCGCCGGCAAAGTTCTGCGTGATGTGCGTAAAGGGACGCCCCACATCCCCCGGAATCAGGTTGAGCACTTCAGTGGCCCGGGGCGTGAACCGCCGGACCTGCAGCTGCTTGTCCAGGAAGACGGTGGCGATGTGCGTGCTGCCCAAAAGGTTCGCCAGGTCGTCATTGGTCGCGGTGAGTTCGCTCACCTTCTCGGCGATCTGGCTGTTGACCGTGGTCAGCTCCTCGTTGATCGACTGCATCTCTTCTTTGGAGGCCTCCAGCTCCTCGTTGGCCGACTGGAGTTCCTCGTTCATGGACATCACTTCCTCGTTGCCGGCCTTGAGCTCCTCGTTCGCTGCGTCATATTCCTCGGCCCTAGCCCGCAGCTCGACGCGCAGAGCCCGGACCTCCGCCTCCAGGTGGCTGACCAACGACTCGCCCTCGGCCGGGGCTGGTACCAGGACATCCGGAACTGGCGGCGGCTTGGCGTCCTCGAAGATAATCGCCAGCAGCTTACCTCCATCCGCCTGCGCGGGCAGGCCCATCACCGTCAGGTTCGCCAGCGGCGCCGCTTCTCGCGACAGCGGGACGCGAGGGATCACGACCGGGTCGTCCTGCTGGAGGGCCTGCTCGATTGCGCGGCGCAGTCTCGCCGACAGCGTGCCCGCCGTCATGTCCAGAATGTTCAGGCTGGCCAGGCCCTTGGCGTGCCCCAGATACTTTTCCGTCCGGCCGTGGAAGTAGCGGATCTGCCCCTTGGGATCCACCAGCACGAGGCTGGCGTTGAAGTGGCGCAGGATCGCCTCCTCGTTGGCCCGGGCCAGGCCCAGGGCGACTGGCTGGACCCGATCCCGGTCCGCACTAGGGCCCGGCGCGCCGCCTGGATACAACGAGAACTCGCCCGCACGCCCGCGGCTGGACTGCACCAGGCGGTAGATTCGGTGTTGCTTGGAGACCGGCCGGAACAGGTCATCCATGCCGGCCAAGCCTTCGGATTTACCCAGCAGCAGGCCCCCGCCCATGTTCAGGGCGAAACTGAACATCGCCAGGATCTTCTTCTGGGCCGCCGGCTCCAGGTAGATCAGCACGTTGCGGCACGTGACCAGGTCCAGCTTCGAGAAGGGGGGATCACTCAGGAGGTTCTGCCGGGAGACGAGCACCGCGTCGCGAAGAAGCTTCTGCACCTGCCAGGTATGGCCCTGCTTCGTGAAGAATCGTTCCAGGCGATCGGGCCGGACTTCATCGGCGATGCCCTCGCTGTAGGCCCCCGCCCGCGCCACCTCCAAGGCATGCGTGTCGACATCCGAGGCGAATACCTGGACAGGGTTGCCCTTGCCGGCGGCAGCCACCGCTTCCAGCAGGAGCATCGCCACCGTGTAGGCCTCCTCGCCGGTTGCGCAGCCGGGAACCCACGCCCGCACGGGGCTGTCCGCCTCTTTCGCCGCCATCATCGGACCGATGACCTCGCTTTGCAGTGCCTCGAAGGTCTCAGGGTCCCGGAAGAACGAGCTCACGCCGATCAGCATATCTTTGGAGAGCTGCGTCAGTTCGGTTGGGTCCTGCTGGAGCACATTCAGGTAGTCGGCCAGGTCGGCGACCTGCCGCAGCGCCATGCGGCGCTGGATGCGCCGGTGAATCGTACCCTTCTTGTAGTACCGGTAATCGCTCTTGGCCCGGGTGCGCAGCAGCTGGAGGATCGCGTCCAAACCATCGGATGCGGCCCCGGCCGGAAGCTCACCGTGCCCCACGGCCCCGTTCTGCACGTGTTGTACATAGGCCAGCAGCGCCCCCGGCATCCGGCCCGCCGGCATCACATGGTCCACCAGGCCCGTATCGATCGCCCCCTGCGGCATCGCCGGGTATTCGGCCGTCTGGGGGTCCTGCGCCATGCACATCCCGCCGGCACCGCGGATCGCCCGCACGCCCCGCGGGCCATCCACCGCATTGCTCCCGGACAGGATGATCCCAATGGCCCGCTCGCCCTGATCCTCCGCCAGCGACATCAGGAACTGGTCGATCGCTGCCTCGACGTGTCGCCCCTCGGCCGTCTTGGTCAGGATGAGACGGCCGCCGCGGATGCACAGGGCCCGCCCCGGTGGGTTGGTGAAGACCGCGTTCGGCGTGGCCGCCATGCCATCGGCGGCCTCGACGACTTTCATAGCGGTGTACTTGGAGAGGATCTCCGCCATCCGACTGGCATGCTGGGGATCCAGGTGCTGGATGACCACGAAGGCCATCCCGCTGTCCGCCGGCATGGCCGCAAAGAACTTTTTGAGGGCGTCGAGTCCGCCGGCCGATGCGCCAATACCGACGATGGGGAACATCAGTCCGTGGGTGCTTGCCGGGGACGGTGCTCCGTGCAAGGTGGGGACGTGCGACTCTTCGGCTTTCCGGGCGGTGTCGCCTGCAATCGCCTCAGGCTCGGCGGGTTTGTTCGTCTTCGCACCGGAGGGGCCAACGCCCTGGCCAGCTCTGCCCTTCTTCGCGGTCATAGCACGCCTTTCCGCTTGAATAGAGGCATCAGAGGGTACCCGAACGTCCTACAGGCCATCGGGCTTCGGTGCGGGGATCCTCGGAACCCAACCGGTTCCACGTTTCCCAAACGCTTATTATAGCTGCTCACGGCACCAAAGGAAACAAGCAATAATAACACGTAGGCTGGCAGGGCAGGGCAAACCGTGGTCCCGCAACAGCGCAGCACCATGGCGCACGGCCCTGCTTCCGCTTCATGTCGCGCAAGGGAAGGAACTGGGTCCGGGGCAATGGCACGATCTCCTGATGGCCCGTCATCGGAGCCGCGGTGTTCCTCAGTCTCAGTCTGTGGACGCCTCACTCATTTCGGTGAGGCTCTCAGGGACAGCGTACGCAATCTGCCGCATAAGTGGGTGTCAAGCACCAGCGTTTCATAATGCCGTGGTTATCAAATCGTGTGGGAGCGATCGTGCTGTGCGCGTAGATGCGCATACGGCGCAGGCATTGGAACGGATACCCTCGCTTACGCTTCGGGCTCGTTTGCAGTACGGCGATCTGCTGATGGTGTTGCGGAGAGCGTATTGCTCAGGCTACGGGCAGGGGTTGCTGCGTCGCGCCGCGGATTTCCTTCAGACGGCTGTAATAGGCGGCCAGGACGTCGCGGCGGGTCAGGAGGCCCTGGAAGCGGCCTAGCTCGTCGACTACCGGCAGTTCGTCCAGGCTGCTGCGCTGGAGCGATTCGAGGGCTTCGTTCAAGTTGTGCTCGGGGCGAACATGAACGCCACGCTCGGCGAGGTCCGCGGCGATCATCAGGCCGGCTGACATCAGCTCCGGTGACACATTGCTCAGCAGGTCCAGTGAGATGACCCCGCTGTAGGTTTCCGAATCCTCGATGACGGGGAAGATCGACTGCCGGGTCTTGGCGATCATCTGGGAGACCTCGGCCAGGGTGGTGTTCAGGCGGACCGTGGCGACGCGTCTGCCGGCCTTGAGGACGTCGCGTACGGCGATGTTCTCCAGTACGTCGATAACGTACGTGCCGCGATGCGCGGGCGAGGCGAACCGGTTGGTGACCTGCTTTTCGTAGATGCTCCAGCGCCGGCTGCTGAACATGTAGGCGGTGGCGATGGCGAGCATGGCGGGCACCAGCAGCGAGTATCCGCCGGTCATCTCGCTGATCAGAACGAGCGAGGCGATCGGGGCCTTGGCGGCGGTCGAGAAGAAGGCCGCCATGCCGACCAGGACGAAGACAGCCGGATCGTGGAAGAAGACGGGGTGGTAGGCGTTCAGGGTGTATCCGATGGCGCCGCCGGCCAGGCCGCCGATGACCAGCGACGGGGCGAAGACGCCGCCGGAGCCGCCGGAGCCGATCGTCAGGGAGGTGGCGACGATCTTGAGCAGGGCGATGATGATCATCAGTTCGATGGTGAGCCGGCCGTCGAGGGCCTGTTGGAGCCAGCCGTAGCCGACGCCGAGGATCTCGGGGCGCCACAGGGCGATCAGGCCCACGCCGAGTCCGCCGATGGCGGGCAGCAGGTGCGGCGGCAGGGGGATCTTCTTGAACAGGTTGCGGATGGCGTAGAAGACCCAGATGTAGGCCATGGCCAGGGGGATCATGGCGACGCCGAGCGCGAAAAACAGGGGCAGCTGCTGCATGTCGAAGACGAGGGCCTGGTCGAACCGGAAGATCGGCGAGGAGCCGTGGCCGGCCAGGGTCGAGTAGACGGCGTAGGCGATGACCGAGGTGAGGATGCCGGGCATGAGGGTGGAATGTTCGTAATCGGTCTCGCGGTAGAGGACGGACGCACCGAAGAGGGCGCCGCCCAGCGGGCGCGGAAGATGGCGCCGATGCCGGCGCCGGCGCCGATGATGAGCATCTGGCGGACCTCACTGGTCGGCCGGCGGAGGATCTTGCTAAGGACCGAGCCGAAGCCGCCGCCGATCTGGGCGATGGGACCTTCGCGGCCGGCCGAGCCGCCGGAGCCGATGGTCAGAGCGGAGGCGATGGTCTTTACTATGGGGACGATGGGGCGGATGCGTCCCTGTTTGTTATGAAAGGCGTCGACGACGGCGTCGGTGCCGTGTCCTTCGGCTTCCGGGGCGAACGTATAGATCAGCAGGCCGGCGAGCAGTCCGCCGATGGCGGGCAGCAGGACGATCATCCAGGGGCGGGCGACCACATCGGGGACCGGGCCGAGCTGTTCGCCGCCGGCACGCGGCGGGTAATAGTGGGCCAGGTTGCCGAGCAGCATCATGTCGGCTTTGTTGAGGACCCAGCCAAAGACCAGGGCGCCGACGCCGGCGACGATGCCGATGGCCAGGCAATACAGGGACCATCTTACGAGATCGTGTGCCTGCACGCGCTGGAGGAGGGCTGCGACTCTGCGGAACTGTAGGGATCCGTTTCCTCGCTGTCCGTCGAGCTGTCCGGTTTCCATCCTAACTCACGACCTCCGGGCAACAACTTTCGCCGATGTGCCAGCAGTAGACGTACTTAAGCCAAGGTACGACAAGAGTCGGGCTGAAGAAGGCTCGCCAGCCCGCCGCAGGGGAATATAGCACAATCGGGATGGGTGTGGCGAGCTACGTGGGGGTATTTGTGGGGAATCGGGATTTCCGGCGTGCCATGGGAGACGAAACTGCGGGTGAACCGCAGAGACGCAGAGGACGCAGAGGATGGGGCAAGTCAGCCTTGTATAGGTGGGGAGCGGCTGGCGAAATCGGGGCGCGGGCAGGAGGAACTGTTTGGACTGCAAGAACAAATGCAAGAACAACAACAACAACCAACGGCAACAACAACCAACGGCAACAACAACCAACGGCAACAACAACCAACGGCAACAACCCCGGCTGACGCCTGGGGCTCTTTGGTGTTGGCGACTTCTGGTCTCCGGCAATTATCGGTCGGTTTTGCCGGCTGCTGTTACAAGGTCCGCAGCTTCTTCAGGCGGTTGTCGTAGGCACCCAGTACGTCGCGGCGGCAGACGAGGCCGGCGAAACAGCCGTCCGGCTCTATTACGGGCAGTTCGTCATGGCCGCTGCGCAGGAAGGCTTCCAGGGCCGAGTTGAGGTTGTCTCGGCGGTTGACGTGGGTGCCGGGCTGCAGCAGGTCGTCAGCGATGATGAGGCCCGTTGAGAGCAGATCCTCGGAGACCGTGCTCAGCAGGTTCAGGGATATGCAGCCGTGGTAGCGGCCGGTCTCGGCGACAACCGGGAACAGCGACTGGCGTGTATGGGAGAGCAGGTGATAGATCTCGGCCAGGGTTGTTTCGGGCTTGACGGTGGCCACCTGTCCGTTGTGCCGCATGACCTCGTGGACGGGGATTTCTTCGAGGACGTCCACGACGTAGCTGCCGCGGTGGGCCGGGGAGGCGAAGCGGTTGAGCACCTGGCTGTGGAAGATCGTCCAGCGGGTGCCGCTGAACATGTAGGCCACGCTGATGGCCGCCATGGCCGGGATCAGCAGTCGATAGCTGCCGGTCATTTCGGTTACGAGTACCAGTGATGCGATCGGTACCTTACCGGCGGCGGCGAAGAAGGCGGCCATGCCGATGAGTACGAAGGTCTCGTTATGTGGCACGATGCCGGGCATCAGGTGCTGCATGAAGAGGCCGAACGCGCCGCCTGCCAGGCCACCGATCACATGGGCCGGGGCGAAGGTGCCGCCGCTACCGCCGGAGGAGATGGTGAAGGCGGTGGCGAGGATCTTGAGCAGGGCCAGGCCGAGCATGAATGAGACGGTGAGTTTTCCGTCGATCGCCTGCTGGAGCCAGCCATAGCCGACGCCCAGGACCTGGGGGTATGCCAGGGCGAGGGTGCCGATCATGATGCCGCCGATCGCAGGGATCAGCAGCTTGGGCAGGTGGAGGCGATCATAGAAGTACTTCTGGAGTCCGTAGACGGCCCAGATATAGAGGAAGCTGAGCGGGATCATGGCCAGGCCCAGCATCAGGTACAGCGGCAGTTGCTGGAGGTGGAAGGCCACGTTGCCGTGCATCGCGAAGATCGGCTCGTAGCCCTCCTGGGATATCAGCATGAAGACGGAGTATGCCGTGACGGACGCCAGGAAGCCGGGCATCAGAGCGGAGTATTCGTAGTCGGTTTCGCGATAGAGGACAGAGGCCGCGAACGGCGCTGCGCCCATTCGGGCGCGGAAGGTTGCGCCAAGGCCGGCGCCGCAGCCGATCACGACCAGCTGGCGTACTTCCTCGGGGGGCAGTTTGAGTAACCGGCCGAGGACGGAGCCGATGCCAGCGCCGATCTGGGTGATGGGGCCTTCGCGGCCGGCTGAACCGCCGGAACCGATGGTCAATGCGGAGGCGACCATTTTGACGAGAGGGACTTTGCCGGAGATGTTGCCCTGGTTATTGTGAAACGCGTCGATGACGGCGTCGGTGCCATGGCCGTCGGCCTCGGGGGCGAAGTAGATGATCAGGCCGACGAGCAGGCCGCCCAGTGCGGGGACCAGGACGATGGCCCAGCGGCGGATGGCGCCGAAGGTCTCCCAGCCGAACCCGCCTTCGCCGGCGGCGTGGGGCATGTTGTAGTGGGCGATGCCGCTGAGCAGGAAGCTATTGGCCCAGTCGACCATGGCGCAGAAGAGGACGGCTGCCAGTCCTGCCAAGATTCCCACGAGGAAACAATTGCCTGCCGAGCGCAGGAGCGTTCGCGTCTGCCCCGTTCCCAGCAGGAAAGCCCTGACCCGCCTTACATCCCAGTTTCGCCTGACCAGCAGTAACCCGCGTTCCTCGTCGTCCATGTCCGTCTGAATGACCCCGTTTTCCTACGGCTGCCTGGTGCCAGCAGCCACCTGTATCGCTCTGTCGATGGTACAAAATTCCCTATTATACTGAGTCTCGGCTGTAGTGCGAGACCTTTTTACAAGAACCCCTTTTGCAGTCTCTTGTCCGCGTGGCGCTTCGGCAGGCGTGTTCCGCTAAACGTCGCCGGATTGAACCGTCTTACACGTCTGGCGTGTACAAAGCAAATCGCTGGAATGAACGATCGTATGCAGCGGTTTCGGTGCCACTAAATGTAAAGTATAGGCGGCCATTGCGGTCTCGGCCAGTGGTGTTGGAAGAGGTTATCAGGAAGCGAGGGGTGGCGGGCTGGCCGGAAGGTCGGTTGATCGCTTAGAATGGCGGCTTGTGGGAGAACGAGAATCCTTGTCTTGCCGCCGGGAGAGCGATTGGCATGCATGTATTGTTTATCTGGCCTAACCTCAACGCGGAGGAAGGGTTCAGCCATGGGGTGGCGTGCCTTTCGGGGGTACTGAAGGCGCGAGGGCATCGTACGAGCCTGATCAATTTGAACGAGGCGTACGGGCCGGTGCCGACGCACGAGCAGATCATCGAGCAGGTGCGCGCCCTTGCGGCCGGACCTGCTGGCCTTCTCGGTAATGAGTCAACAATATCCATATAGTCTAGGGTTGGCGCGGGCGATCCGGGCGGCCTTGCCGGCCGTGCCAATCGCGATCGGCGGGGTGCACACGACCATGTGCACGCAGCAGGTTGTGGAGGACGGCCGGCGATATGGGGTGTGGGACTTTATCGGGGTCGGGGAGTGCGATGAGGCGCTGGCTGCGCTGGTTGAAAGGATGGAACGGCAGGAGACAGAAGACAGGAGACAGAAGACAGAAGACGGGAGCCAGAAGACAGAAGACGGGAGTCAGAAGACAGAAGACGGGAGCCAGAAGACAGAAGACAGCAGCCAGGGGGCGGCAGGTACGGGGACAGATCGCGGGGCTTATCTGCCTCCGGCGTCTGTTCGGCAGATGCCCAACTTCCATGTGCGGCTGGCGGATGGGTCTTACTGGCGCAATCCTTTGGGGCCGTACCCGGATCTCAATTCGCTGCCGGCTGAGGACTACGAGATCTTTGACCTTAAGGGCATGCTTGCCCAGAAGAACGGCTGGCAGAGCGTCCTGACCAGCAGAGGGTGCCCTTACCGGTGCAGCTACTGTCTTAATCATGAAGTATCGGACCGGTACCTGCATGAGGCCGGTCAGCGCCGGGTGGCGTATCTGCGGCGGTATGACGTCAAGCGGATCATCCCCGAGATCAAGGCCCTGCGGCAGCGGCATCCGTATATCCAGATGTTCATCTTTGATGACGACTTGTTTACGCTCGATGAGAAGTATGTTGTGGAGTTCTGCCGGGCATATGTAGAGGCTGGGATCGACACGCCGTTTGTGGTGAACGCTCACGTCCAGAGTTTTACGGAGCCGATGGCTAAGGCGCTGGCGGCGTCGCCTTGCACAATCGTAAAATTCGGGTTGGAGAGTGGGTCGGCTGAACTGCGCAGCAAGGTGCTCGATCGGCATATGAGCAATCAGCAGATCGTCGAGGCCTTCAACCTGTGCCGCGCGGCATGGGCTGCATAGCAGTGCGTTTGTGATGTTCGGCTTGCCCTTCGAGACGCGCGAGATGATGGAAGAGACGATCGACCTAGTGGCGCGGATCAAACCAGGGCGGATGCGCTGGGCGATGTTCTACCCGTTCGCCGGCACGAAGGCGTATGAGATCTGCCGGCTGGCTAACCTGATTGATTACGGCAAGATGAACGCGATGGACAACTACTTCGTTGCGTCGTGCCTGAAGTTCGACGCCGAGACGGACCTGTTCGTGCAGAAACTGCAGCGGACGTTTCACTGGCACGTCAACTGCGCGGGCGGGCTGGCCGACCTCCTCCCGGTACCAGGAACTGGTCCAGGAGGTTGAGTGTCTGTCGGCGGATCGCTGGGCAGGCGTGCGGGACGAGGTCCTCAAGCGGGACCGGGCGCTGTCGGACGATCTGCTCGGCCGGCGGGAGCCGCATTATTCGATTCGCTATACGGAAGTGATGGCGGTCGACAGCGAATACCTGCTGGCGGAGAAGGGGGAGGCGAAGAACCAGGCGGCCCGGCGGTGGGAGGCGTTTCGGGGCGAGGTGAAGGGGTGAACGGCTGAAGAGGTGAACAGGTGAAGAGGTGACAAGGAGACAAGGAGACAGGGAGAAGGGGAGACAGGGAGAAGAGGAGACAAGGAGAGGGGAGAAAGAACGGCGGCTTGATGATTCGGTGGGTGTTCTTCGATATCGGCTGGACGCTGGTGGATGAGACGCAAATGCATCGCCGACGCTGGCAGGGGGTGCAAGACTTGCTTGCTCGCTGTGGGATCGAGTGTTCCGTGGCCGATCTGATGGGCCTGATGGTGGAGGCGTCTACTGCTTTTGCCAGGAGCCCCTTCCTGTGTGCGTTAGAGAGGCTGGGGCTATCTGACGGGCAACGGGAGAAGATTGTCCGTGTCGCCCGCTGTGATCACAAGTATGAGATCTTCTATCCTGGGGCGTGTGAGATGTTGCCGGAACTGGCGAGGGCGTACTCGCTGGGAATCATTGCCAATCAGTCGCATGGGACATACGACAGGCTGGTGGAGCGAGGGATCGCGAGCGTTTTGTCGGTTGTCGTTGCGTCGGCGGAGCTTGGAGTCAGTAAGCCGGACCCGAGGATCTTCGAGGCGGCGATCGGGCGGGCTGGATGTGAACCGCATGAGGCCGTGATGGTGGGCGACCGGTTGGATAACGATATTGGTCCAGCCAAGCGACTTGGCTGGCGAACGATTCGCGTTCGTCAGGGGCTGGCGCGGTTCCAGCAGCCGCGTGAGTCGGCAGAGCAGGCGGATTGTACAATCGAGACAATCTCGGAACTGCCCGGTGTGCTGGCGAAGTCTTTCAGAGGGGGCATCCTGACATGAATCTGAAACTGATCTCGTGCGAGGTGTTCCAGCCGGAGTTCATGCAGGCGGTCAAGCAGCGTAAGAGCGACCTGTCGGTAGAGTTTCTGCCGTTCGGGCTGCACGAGAAGCCGGACGAACTGCGGAAGGAGTTGCAGGCGCGGATCGATGCGGTGGCCGACGGTGTGTATGCGGCGATCCTGATCGGATATTGCCTGTGCAGCCGGGCGGTGGTCGGCATTAAGGCCAGGAATACGTCGCTGGTGCTGCCGAAGGCGCACGACTGCATTACGGTGCTGCTGGGCTCGCGGCAAAGGTACGACGAGGAGTTTGCGCGAGCCGGGTACCTATTACTACAGCCCTGGTTGGATCGACCGGTCCAGGAGCAGTGAGGGCAATCCGTTCGGGCGCCGACGCAGAATGCAGCTATGCAGAGGCGATTCGAGGAGTACGTGCAGAAGTTCGGGGAGGACAACGCACTGTTCCTGATGGAGGTCGAATCGGCCTGGGCGACGCAGTACAGCAGGGTGGCGTTCATCAATACCAACGTGGGGGACGTGCCGGATTATCGGGGTTTCGTCAAGAAGGTGGCGGCGGACAACAAGTGGAAATTCGAGGAGATCCAGAGCGACCTGGGGCTGATCAGCCGGTTTCTCGACGGGCGGTGGGATGATGATTTTCTGATCGTGCCGCCGGGACACGAGGTGATCGCGCGGTATGACGGGCAGATTCTGGGGTGTCGGTAGAGCCTTTTGTCCGTTGTCCGGTGCTTGTTGTCCGTTGTAACGGCGCGGGAATGCTGCACTGCACACGTGCGGTCTCTGGGGGAACTTGTTGCGCCTGGCTGACGGGGTACATTGTGTGCGTTGCGAATCTCTTTCTCTCGCCCAGAGCCATAGGAGGAGGGTTTCCATGAACTCCGGCATGCGTGGGATGTGGACGGCATTTCTCTTGATCATGACTGTTATCCTTTGCGGGCAAGTTCCAAATGCCATGGGGGCGGCGCAACTGCCGACGATCGTTCCGGCACAGTTACCGGCGGCGCAGGTCGACCGCAAGGCGTGGACAGGTCCGGTGAAGGTCGACGGTCGCGAAGTGCGCATCGTTAAGGCCGGCCGGGAGGCGGTGTTGAAGGTCAAGCCGTGGTGGGCGGATCGGCTCCGGCCGGCAGAAGGGCAGTACTGGATGGTTGTCGTCCAGTACAAGGACACGTCCTCGCAGCCTGTGATCTTCAAGGTGTTCGGCAATCTTGGCAAAGGATACAGCAGGACGGAGTTGCATCGCTTCGGTGGGTTGAATGACGGCAAGTGGAAGCGGGCGGAGATCCCTTTGCCGTGGGATATGATCATGGCTCGGCCGGATACCGGCATGGTGGAGATGTCGCTGGGCTCGCAGGCAGGCGACGTGCCGGTGGCGTCGATCAAGATCGATAAGCTGAATAAGAAGGATCTGGCGAAGGCGGCGGAACAGTACAACCGGGAGACCCGCGAGTGGATCGCCCGCGTGCAAAGTGCCAAGTACAGCGAACCGCGTAAGGAGTTCGGTCCGGCCCAGACGCCGGCCAAGGATCTGCTCGTCAGTTCGGCAACCATCATTCCCTACGTGCGGTCGTATCTGCAGCCGATCTTTCCCTACAGCGCGCCGCAAACTGGCGAGGTCGGCGAGCCGCTGGAGGCGACGATGTCGCTGGGCGAGTACGAGCCGGCGACGCTCGGAATATATGCCCACGGCAAGGAACTGACGAATGTGCAGGTCAGAGTCGAGGACCTGAAACACGAAAAGGACGGCAAGGCGACACTGGAGGCGTCGGTCCGCACGGCAGAGTACGCCCTGGTGCAGAACGGTCGGGTGGGCGGCGGACGCCACCGGCGGGGGGGGGCAGCCTCCGCTCCGGCCAGCCAGCCGCGGACTGCATACGCGGTATTTCCGCAGCGGCTTTGGCCCATGTACCCCGTGGCGATCAAGAAAGGGCAGTCGCAGTGGGTCTGGGTAACGCTGCACAGCGATGCGAAGACGACGGCGCCGGGCTGTACACGGGCAAGGTCGTTGTCACGTCGGACCAGGGCAAGGCGGTGCTGCCGTTGAAGGTCAAGGTGTTGCCGATCCATCTGCTGGACATGCAGCAGGCCGGGCTGCTTATGGGCGGGTGCGTGACGGGGCTGCTGAGTCGGCACGAGATGGCGATGATGCCGAAGTATAACCACAACATGATCAACCTGTGGCTGTCGGGCGTGTCGCCGCGGATCATCCCCAAGGGCAAAGACGACTTCGATCTTGACTTTACGCTTCTTGATGACTTCATGACACAGATGAAGGCCGCGGGGCTGGTGGCGAACGTGTGGTTCCTGGGCGGCGATCCGTACGGCTTCCCGATGACGGCGCACTTCGAAAGGCATCTGGCGACGGAGGTACTGGGGCTGACGAATGAGCAATATTACAAACTTGTAGACAAAGATCGGGATAACATCCCGCCGCAGTCGGTGCCGCTGATGAAGAAGTGGGTGGCCAAGGTCATGACGCACGCGAAGGCTCACGGCTGGCCCGAGCAGATCCTTACGCCGTTCGATGAGCCGGCCAAGTGGTGCAGGCGCCGGGCGCAGGAGTCCGCCATATGCCCACAACCCGCTGGCGATGGGTACGGGGCCGTGGATCAAACCGCACTTTGAGCAGGGCTGCGCGATCATTCACGAGGCGGCGCCTGGAACGAAGGTCTATGGCTCGATTCATCACGCCAAGCCGGGCCTGCCGTTCCTTAAGGATATCGATGTCTTCTGCACGAATGCGATTCACGAGGACGCCACGCTGGGTGACAAGGTGCGCAAGGCGGGCAAGATCTTCTGGCAGTATGCGAATGTCAGCAACGGCATGCCGGCGCGTGGACGGTACGCGTTCGGGTTCTTCTTTAACGCGTTCGATTCGCGCGGGTCGTTGTGCTGGGCGTACAACTGGGGGAAGCGATTTGATACGAGCGAGGGGTCCAACTGGGAATATGCCTGGTATACGCCGCTGGACACTATTCCTGCTCCATACTATGAGGCGGTGCGCGAGGCCTGGGACGACCGGCGATATGTTGAGACGCTCAAGAAGATGGCGAAGGACAAGGATGTTGATATCAGCGGGTTCCTCGCCCAGATTGCGGAGGCCGGCAGGAGCCAGCGGGCCGCAGGCGGGCGGGATACGGTCAATGACTTCTGGGCCCAGGCCAAACGGGTCGGTGTGATGGACGAGCTTCGCGGCCAGGTAATCGACAGGATCCTGGAGATCAGCGGCAAGACACGCATGGCTGGTCAGTAGAGTCGCATCGACGAATATTGCCTGACGTTCTCAGACTGCGTCTGCGGCGATAGATCGAGCACGCGCCGGCCAGCAGCAACAGCGTTGCCGTGGCCGGTTCAGGGACGACGGATTCGATCCATGTCGCGCTCGTGGAGATGCGGGTCGCGTAGGAACTGGCGGGGATGGGGTCGGGGCCGTCGACAACCTGCGTCCAGTGGCCGTCGCCGCCTACATAGAGCGTGCGGGCGTCGAAGATGTCTGCATAGAAGCCGGTGCCGTTCTGGCCGGTGTCAGCTCCACGGACTGTCGACGCCGAGATTGATGCCGGCGAGCTTCCACGTGCCGGCATCCTCGATAAACACCGCTCCGCCGGAGTCGCCGTCGGACAGGGCGCCTTCATAGGCATCGGTGGTGGCGTCGAAATCGAAGCCGAGGAGATCGCCATAAGTCGGATCGTTGACGATGGCGCTGACGACGTTTGAGCCCCAGGCTCTGGACACCATCACTGGTGCCCCACTCCCAGCCGACGGTCTGGCTGTTTACGGTGACGTCGACGCCTCGTTGCGTGCCTCGGCCAAAGGTGGTCATCGTCTGACCGGTTTCGTTCGTTGCTGTGTAGAGCGGGGCATAGGACGGAAACGTGCCGGCCACCTGCCATATCTGCAGGTCATTATCTGGCGAGGGAAATACCGCCGTGGTTGTGTAGGTCTGGCTGTTGTAAGAGAAGGTGTTGCCGACCGAGCCACCTACGTGTTTTGCTGTGATGAAGTAGTTCGGGGCGATAGGCGTGCCGAGAAAGGCGCCCCAGTGCCCTTCATATTGCCAGCCGCTGTTGGCATACGGGCCGGTCAGCGCGGGAGACGTGGCGCGGGTTGGCGACGAGTAAAGAACGACGGCATGGCTGGTTGCGGCCGCGAACAATACAAGCAAAGCCATGGCTGCGCCGACGGACAGACTGCGTTTGGTCCTGGACATTGGTTCCTCCCCTTGGAAACGGAGGTCCGAGCGGATCGACCTCATTATATCCGTGTGTTTCGGGGGTTCAATTTGAAAATCCGGGTCTTGGCATTGGCGTGTTGAACATCACATGTCTTTCGGGCGTGGACGGGCCTTTCAGGTTCTTGCAGGTCCGATTCGGCGGCAGGTCAGTATCCCCAGTGGCGATCGGCGACGTTTTCCAGGGGCTCGCCCTGGACGAAGTGCTGCACGTTGCGTACGAGGATAGGGCCGAACCGTTCGGCATGACGCGGCGACTGGCCCGAGCGGTGCGGCGTGACAATGACATTGGGCATTCGCCAGAGGGGGTTGGTGGCAGGCAGAGGTTCGTGCTCGAAGACATCGAGGCCGGCGCCGGCGAGATGGCGGGTATGCAGTGCCGCGATGAGGGCAGCCTCGTCTATCGTGCTGCCCCGGCCGACGTTATAGAGGCAGGCTCCGCGTTTCATGCGGCTTATCGTAGCGCGTATTGAGCAGGTGACGGGTGTGTGGCGTGCCGGGCAGGGTGTTGACCAGGTGGTCGGATTCGCCCAGCAGTCGATCGAGACAGGACAAGTCCCAGAGTTCGTCGACGAAGTCCGGTTTGGGGGTCAATTGCCGCTTGACGGCCAGGACGCGCATGCCGAAGGCCTTGGCGCGGCGGGCGACTTCCGTGCCGATATCGCCGAGGCCCAGTAGGCCGCAGGTCTGGCCGAACAACTCCACCCGTTGGGCATTTTGCGACCATCGCGCCTCGCGGGCGGACAGGACTGACTCGGGGATGGCCCGCACCAGTGAGAGCATCATGCCCATGACGTGTTCGGCGATGGGTACACCGAAGACGCCGCTGGCATTGGTAAGGGTGACGTGCGGCGGGAGGGCGTCGATATACCTGTTGACGCCGACGCCCGGCAGTCTGGAGCCAGCGCAGGCGGGAGGTACGGGCAAGATCCTCCAGCGACGGCCAGCCGACGATGACCTCGGCGTTCGGCAAGACGCTTGCGTAGGCGGGCACTTCCCGGCGCAGCCGGTGGATGACGACCGCCGGGGCCACCTGCCGGATCTGGTCGATGGTTTGCTCCAGCAAGGGGAACAGGCACAGCAGATGGAACGATCTATGTTGCGATGACATCAGGCAATTATATTCCTATGCGATCAGCGAATGACCTGGGCGACGGAAAAGCCGGCGTCGACCATGAGGGTCTGGCCGGTGATCATCGCGGCGCCGGTCCCGGCCAGGAAGCAGATCGCGGAGGCGACTTCGTGGGGTTCGGCGGGTCTGCCCAGGAGGGCGTAGCCGTCGCTGTTGCGGCGGAGCTGCTCGGGTGAGACGCCTTTTCCGGCGGCGTTGCGCTCGTGGAAGTCGGTTACGGTGAAGCCCGGGCATACTGCGTTGGCACGGATGTTGTTGCGTCCGTAGGCGACGGCGAGGCTGCGGGTCAGGGACAGTACCGCGGCCTTGGTGGCATCGTAGAGGGGCATGCTTGCCCGGCCGACGATCGCGTTGGCTGACGAAACGATGACGATAGCGCCGCTGTTCTGCCGGACCATGGCGGGCAGGACGGCCTTGCATGACCAGGCCACGCCCTTGAGGTTGACGCCGAGGATCTTGTCCCAGTCGGCGTCCGTCGCCTCCAGGAGCGAGCCGTAGACGCGGGCGCCGGCGTTGGCGACCAGGATGTCGATGCGTCCCCAGCCGTCGAGGGCGGTTTGGGCGAGTTGGTGGCAGTCGGCCTCATTGGAGACGTCAGCCGGGCAGAAGATGGCTTGGCCGCCTTCGCCCTGGACGATGCGACGTACGGTCTCGCCGTCCTCCGTGGCGCAATCGCCGATGACCACGGCCGTGCGTTCACGGGCCAGTTGCAGGACGCACGCCTTCCCGATGCCGGCGCCTCCGCCGGTGACAATGGCGACACGATCCGGATTGGACATGGGCGACCTCCGGTCATACGAGCCAGCCGGCTCGGATTGACAGTGCCTTCGGTGCTGCATCATACACGGAAAGCGACCTCACTGCCCCCAGTTGGCAATGAGGATCTGAAGGTCGCCGACGTTGATATAGCCGTCGTCGTTCTGGTCGGCGCTGGCATTCCAGTTCTGACTGGGCGTCGCCGCATTGCTGTTCCATGCCGCCACCAGCGACTGGAGGTCGCCGACGTTGACGTAGCCGTCACCGTTGATGTCGCCGGGTACGCGGGTGTCCGGCCGGGGGACGAAGGCGAAGGTCGGGCTTGCAGCCAAAATGTCCTGATGCTGGAGGGTCGCGTTGAGCCAGGTCAAGGCTGCCCGGCCGCCAGTCAGATGCTGGACATCCGCCAGTGCGCCGTGGGCGATGTAGAGGTAGCCGTCGGAGTGCTCCTGGTTATCGTAGCTCAATGCACCGACCTTGTCGGTCCAGCCATTGTTGACGTCGGCCCAGGTGGCGAAGGGGGCAGGCGCACCTGTATCGGGATCGATGCCGTCTGCTGCCATCATGTATGGCGCCGCGCGGAATCGGTTCCAGCCGGGGTGGTCGGTGAATCGGCCGATCAGGGACGTGCCCAGCCAATCGATCAGGTTGCCTGTATCGAAGCCGATGTCCTTTGCATGCGAGAGCGACATCAGCATGAAGTCGTCCTGCCAGGGGGCGCATTTGGTGCTGGCGACGCTGAAGTCCATCGTCGTGCCGTCCTCGCGGTAGTCGGCAGCTGATTTGCCCCATGTGCGGACCACGCCCTCTGTGTGTGGCAAATACTGTTGCTTCCACGCAGTGATGCTGTTGTTCGCCTTTTCTATAAGGTATGGCCTTTCGAGGTCATTATCGGGGGCAAGACTGGCGGCATCGACGAGATTGCGGAATTCCCACGCTTCTCCCCGGACCTGTTCCTGGATCAATCCGAGATCGGCGCCGCGATAGCCGGCATCGCTGTTCAGAATGTCATAAGAGGCCCAGAAGTACATTTCTTCGAGGTAGTACAGGTCGCCGGTGGCGAGGTAGGGGATGTACGCGAACGACGCCTGGTGTGCGCCGTCGACGGCCCATGGTGTGGTCATGTCGCCGATGGGGTCTGGCAGGCGATCTGCCTCGGCAATGTAATGCCATGTGGGGTTGCTGATCCAGAGGGTAGGCCGGTCGTCAACGCTCAGCGGGTGCTGATAGAACGAACGCGCCGGGTCGGTCTCACGGAAATGGATCGGGATCGAGCCGGACAGGTCGCCGAGGTTCAGCGTGATCTCGCGCATGCGGTTGTCCATGCTCAGCAGGTAACGGGCGGCCCAGGTGGGATACATGCCGATCTCCTGCCGGCCGCCCGTCGTCGGGAAGTACAAACAGATGATGCTGTGATCCATGATGTCATGCGCACTGTTGAGCCAGCCGGTGTAGGCGCCGGCGATGGTGCTTTCCGGCACGACCAGCGAAGTGTCATATTGTGGCAGAAGGCCGGTGGACATCATGTAGGGCAGGTTGTACTTCACCTGGATCTCGGCCGGCTGACTGCCCATCCAGAAGATCCTGTGCCAGCGGGCATTTCGCCACTGGGTGAAGTCGGTCTTGCTGAAGACGACCTGTGGGTCGGCCAGGCCCAGCGACAGTGCGAAGTCGTAGGTGATGTTGCCGCGGGCATTGATCCAGCAATTCTCGACGACGGTCGAGACGCGGATCTGACCGGTCGTGGCGTAGACGCGGACGCGGTAGGAGACGTTCAGCTGGTTGGCGACGTTGGTATTCCAGTCGCGAACGATGAATTCCGTGGTGATCGAGCCCTTCATCCAGTACTGCGGCTGGGGCATGTTTGCCAGGATCTGGCGGGCCGAGACGTTGCTGGTCTGGCCGGCGATCGTGACCGCCATGTTGGCTTCGATGTCGGTCGACAGCAGTTGGTCGCGGGTCATCCAGGTGGTGTTGCAGTTCGTGCCGCCTGCCAGGAACTCTACGGTTATCTCGCTGTTGGCCTGGAGGGTCGGCAGGATGAACGAGACGAGGGCGTGTTTGACTGAGCCGTTGTCATAGTGGACCTTGGCGTCGGTCTGGGTGGCCAGGGCCTTGCCGTCGACGCGGGCGATGACGTTAGATGGTACGTCGCCCTTTTTGAAGATCATCGAGAGTGTGATCGGGTAATTGGCGGTTGTGACGCCGGCCTTCTCGATGATCTGCACAGTGGTGACCAGCGGCAGCGGCGGCAGCAGGGCGGTCGTGACCGTCGCCACGTTCGACAGGGCGCTGGTGTTGTTTTCCTCGTCGGTAACCTTTATGGCGAAATAGTACGTGGTGTCCGGCTGCAAGGCCTGAACCGTGAAAGTCTCGGTTGTGCCGGGTAGTTGCGGGGCGGGGGCATTCAGTACGGCTGTCGCAGCGCTCCAGTTGGCGTCGGTGATCTCGCTGGTGCTGTAGCGGATGTCATAACGGACGGCGGGCATGTTGTTGGCGTCGGCGACGGCTGTCCAGCCCAAAGCTGCGCTGAAGGCGTCATCGCCGGTTACGGCCAGGTCATCAATTGCGGCTGGGGGTGCCGTCGGTGCCGGCAGGGTTGCTTGGTTCAGCACATTGGACAGTTGTGATACGTTGGCGATCCCGTCGGTCGTTCGGGTCGGATCGTCGGCGGATTTGATCGCGAAGTAGTAGGTTGTCCCCGGCGCCAGGCCGTCGATCAGCAGCGATTCAGCGGAACCGGCGATCTGCGGTGTCAGAGTTTGAGGGACCGCAGTCGCGTCGGCGAAGTTGCCCGCGTCAATCGGGCTGGTACTCACGCGGATGTCATAGGTGCTGGCGGCACCGTTATCCGGATCGGCAGGGGCTGTCCAGGTGACGGTGAGCCTGCGCGTGTGGACGTCTGTCGCCTGCAGGTCGGCAATTGCGGCGGGCGGCGTGGTATCCGGAATCAGCGTTTCGGCTGTGACCACGTTGGACAGGTCGCTGACCAGATCCGCGTTGTCCTTGGATTTGACGGCGAAGTAATACGTGGTGGCGGGGACCAGTTCATCAACTACGAGGGTTTCTGTCTCGCCCGGTGCCTTGGGCGTGAGTGTTTGAGCAACAGGTGTTGCATCAGCGAAGTTGCCGTCGTCGATGACCGCGGTGCTGTAGCGGACATCATAGCTGACTGCGGTGTTGCCGGTGTCCATTTCGTCGCGCGGCGCGGACCAGGTCAGGGTGATCGAATGCAGTCTGCGGGCCGCCGGCAGCCAGGTCGGTGATGGGCGTGGGAGGCGTATCCGGGGTCAGGACCGTAAGAGTGTACGTGCCCGAGGCCAGGATGTAATTCGGGAAATCGTCCTGGGTATAGACACCGGCAGGGATCTCCTGGCCGTCGATCGTCAGGCTGTGAACGACCTGGTCGGCGGCCAGCATGATTGTGCCATTGATGTCATTGACCGAATCGTGGAGAAGGACGAGGTCCGTTGCCCTGTCGAGAGATGACGCCGCTGCGAGTCGGAGCACGCCGCTGCCGTAGCTGATCGCTGACCGGATAGACCGTGACGGTACCGGCAGGCAGCGAACCACCAGTTGCAATAGAGACGATACCCTTGACGTCTGTGCCGCCGGTCCATTGCTGCGCAGCAGTGAACCGAAGCTGGCTGCTGCTGGTGCTGCCGCCGTTGTTAAGGACGGCCTTGCCGGTGCCGCTGATGGAGGTGGCGATGGTAAATGCGTTATTGTAATATCCGCCGCCTGCCAGGATGCCCACAGTGTTGGTGATCGTAACCTGATTGGTCGCATCGAGCGTGCGGGGTTGGTGGTCGTAAGCGAGGTTGCCCGCCCGGAAGTTCCAGACTTCATTGGCAATGCCGCTGTTGCCGACGATGATCGAGCCGCCGGTTACCGTAACCACGCCGTGGGTGTAATCGCCGGCAGCGACAAATGCGAGCCGTCCGCCTTGTACGTCGACAGGCCCGGCCCCGAGGGCACTGACGCCGGTGAGCGAATAGCCCGAGCCGGTTACCGTTGTGCCGCCGGTATAGGTGTTGGTGCCGCCGATATAGGTGTTGTCGCTGCTGTTGCCGCGAAGGGTGAGCGCCCGCGGGGAGGCATCCTCGCTGATGGGTCCGCTGATGTTCCAACGCCGGTTGGAGTTGCCGCGGGTGTTCTGAATGATGGAATCGGCCGTCAGCAGGATCCCGCCGCTCACAGTCGGGTTGTTGTCCCCGGTCATGTCGAAAATGCCGCCGTTGAGGACGAAATCATTGGTGATCGTCGCGCCGCTGAAGGTGCATTTCGCGAGGCTGTCGACGCGAATGAGATCCGGTGCGGGCGCCAGGTCGCCGCTGATCGAGGCGGTGCCCGAGGCGATTATCGCGGTGTCACCCGTGGTCGGAAGGGTCCCGCCGGCCCAGTTCCGAGGGTCGGTCCAACTGTCGTAGCTGAAACCGCCGACCCAGTTGACCGTGCCGGCTTGTGCAGCTGTTGACACAACAGTCAGTACCAGCATTGTACGCCATGAGCAGGCAAACGTCCTGATCTTCATGAATGTCCTCTCCCACTCCGAAAAGCTCGAAAACGTAAAGTGTCAGCACAGTTCTACAATCACGCCGGTCGCCAGGCAGGCTGTTGCCGGCGCCGGATCGTGTTCGGTTCTATGAGTCCCAGTTGGCCACCAGAATCTGGAGGTCTCCTACATTGACATAACCATCGCTGTTCAGGTCGGCATTGCCGTTCCAGTTGTCGCTGGCAGGGTTGCCTTGGGTCGCCCAGGCTACCGCAAGGGCCTGCAGGTCGCCGACGTTGACGTAACTGTCCTCGTTAATGTCACCAGTCGTATATGGCGGCGGCAGCAGGGCCCATGTCGGATCGCTGCTGAAGCTGCTGGGCGAGATGGCAATGGCGTTGCTCAGCCAGTTGAAGGCGCTTCGGCCGCTGGGCAGATGTACGACGTAGGTCATGGCTCCGCGGGCGGACAGTTGGTAACTCCCCGCCGAGATGCTTGTCGGTCCGATGGGGTCAACAAAGGCATTGTTGATGTCGGTCCATGTAGCGTAGGGCGTGCCGTGGCCGGTTCCGTCATCGCGCTGCGTCGGGATGTGGTATGGTGCGCCGCGATAGGGGTTCCAGCCGGGTATGAAGCTGAACCGCTTGATCAGGGAATCGCCGAACCAGGCGATCAAGGTCTGCGTGTCAAAGCCGATGTCCCTCAGGTGTCCCAGGGCGGCCATTACGTAGTCATCCATCCAGGGGCTCGTGTAGTAGCGGCAATCGGCTACGAAGGTGGAATCAGGCCGGCCGCCGTCGGCGCCGTAGTTGCTCTGATTCTCCCAGTAGCGGATGGCGGGGTAGTTCGGGGAGTTGACGTACGTGTTTTCCCAGTGGGTGAGGTTGTTGTTGAGTTTTTCCAGCAGGTAGGGTTTCTCGACATCACCGTCCGGTGCCATGTTGGCTGCATCCGCCAGGTTGCGGACCTCCCAGGCCAGGCCGCGGGTCTGCTCGACGAGCCAGCCCAGCGAGCCACTACGATAGGCGTAGTTGCTGTTGGCCAGGTCCCAGCCGGCCCAGAAGTACATCTCCTCCAGATAATAATAATCGCCGCTGAACAGGTAGGGGATGTAGGCGAAGGAGGCCTGATGCGCTCCGTCTACGCTCCAGACGGTTGAGGTCGAACCAATCGGCGGAGGCAGTTTGTCCGCCGCGCTCTGCCCGGAATAGTCCCACCAGCCGACCCAGACCGTCGGCCGGTCGTCGATGCTGATGACGTGGCCGTAGGACGGGCGGTTCTGGTCGCTCTCTCTGAGGTGTATGGGGATCGAGCCCGA
Source organism: uncultured Planctomycetota bacterium (assembly GCA_963787325.1). Lineage (GTDB taxonomy): Bacteria > Planctomycetota > Phycisphaerae > UBA1845 > JANYLN01 > CAWBCK01. The sequence continues at coordinate 541,075 of CAWBCK010000003.1, read as the reverse complement.
CAGGTCACCGCAGTTGAACGTGATGTCCCGCATGCGGTTGTCCATGCTCAACAGGTATCGGGCGGCCCAGGTCGGATAGATGCCGATCTCCTGCCTGCCGCCGGTGGTCGGGAAGTACGTCTCGATGATGCCGCTGTCCATGATGTCGTGTGCGCTGTTCTGCCATCCGGAGTAGGCGCCGGAGATGGTCTTTTCGGCTATGACCACCGACGTGTCATAGCGCGGGATCAGGCCGGTGGCGATCCGGTACGGCAGGTCGTAGATCACCTGGATGTCCGGAGGAGTCGAACCCTGCCAGAATACCTGGTGCCAGCGTGCGTTGATGTTATGCGTGAAGGCGGTCTTGCTGAAGACGCTCACGGGATTGGCCTGGCCGAGGACCAGGTCGAAGTCGTAGGTGATGTTGCCGCGGTACTGCGTCCAGCAGTTCTCCACGACCGTATCGACGCGGATGCCGCTGTAGCCGTTGTAGGCCCGGACACGGTACTGTACGTTGAGCTGGTTGTTGATGTTGGTGCTTAGGTCCTTGATGAGGAATTCGGTGCACACGTCGCCGCTGCACCAGGTCTGGACGTTATCAGGATTCTGTAGCATCTGGCGTGCGCTGATCGTCGTGGGTGTGCCGTCGATCGTGATGGTCATCCGCGCGTCGAAGTCGCGGGCCAGCAGATCTGCCCTGGTGATGGGGTGCATGTTGGCATTGGTACCGCCGGACAGGAAGTCGACCGTGACCTGACTGTTGGCTGGCAGGGTCGGCAGCAGGAACGAGACCAGGGCATGTTTGACGGATCCGTCTGGCCAGCGGACCTTCACGTCGGTCTGCGTCGCCAGGCCGGTACCTGCTACGCGTGCGATGACGTTGGAGGGGACATCGCCCTGCTTGAAGACCATCGAGAGAGTCAGCGGGTAATTGGTCGTGGTCATGCCGGCCTTCTCCTCGATCGTCACCGACGTTACAAGCGGCAGCGGTGGCAGCGGAGCGGTTGTGTAACTGGCGACGTTGGACAGGGCGGACGTGTTGCCTTCCTCATCCTGCGTTTCGATGGCGAAGTAATACGTCGTGTCCGACTGCAATGCGGGTACGGTGAACTGTTCGGCGCTGCCAGCGGGCTGCGGAATGAGGCTATTGCTTACGGGCAGCGAGGTTGCCCAGCTGTTGCTGTCGATCGGGCTGGTGCTGTAGCGGATCTCGTAGCTGGTGGCGGTGCCGGTGGTGCCGTCGTCACCGGGCGCGGTCCAGGTGAGATTGGCGCTGAAGGCGTCGCCGCCGATGGCCGCCAGGTCCGTTACTGCTGCCGGAGCGGTGACATCCGGCGGCAACGTTGCCTGAATAAGGACGTTGGACAGGCCTGACCAGAGCGGCGTTTCGTCCGCCGTCTTGATCGCGAAGTAGTACGTTGTCCCCGGCGTCAGGCCGGTGACCGGCAGGGACTCGGCGGCACCCGCCGGCTGGGGCGTCAGATTCTGGGGCACCGGGGTGGCCGAGGCGAAATTGCTGTCATCGATGGCACTCGTGCTCATGCGGATGTCGTAGCCGGCCGCGATGCCGACAAGGCCGTCATCACCGACAGCCGTCCATGTCAAAGTGAGCTTGCGGGTGTCGACGTTGATAGCCGCCAGATCCGTGATGGCTGCCGGTGGCGTCAAATCAGGGATCAACGTATCCGCTGTGGCGATGTTCGACAGATCGCTTACAAGGCTGGAGATATTGGTCGACCTGATTGCGAAGTAGTACGTGGTGGCTGGCGTCAGGCCGGTGACCTGCAGGCTCTCTGCCTGGCCCGGTGCCTTGGGCGTCAGGTTCTGTGCGACGGCCGTGGTATCGGCGAAATTGCTGTTCGTGATCGGCGCGGTGCTGTAGCGGATGTCGTAGCTGGCCAGGCCGAGCCCGTCCCATGGCGCCGACCAGGTAAGCGTGACAGACGTCGAGCTGCGGATCGCCTGCGGCCAGGTCTGTGACAGCAGCCGGTGGCACCGTGGGTGTCAGGACGGTTAACGTGCGGGCGACGGTCGACGAGTTGGCGATCAGGTAGTTGGCCATGCTCGGGTCGGAGGTCAGATACCGGCCGGCCGGGATCGTTTGGCCGTTGATCGTCAGGCTGTGGACCGTTACATCCGTGCCCATATTCACCGAGGCGTAGCAGACGAGCGTGTTCGCATCGCTGGTGAAGGTCTGATCGACGAGCACCAGGTCGGTTGCGGGGTCGAGTCCGCCGTTGGCACCGGCATCGGCGTTCAGCAGTCGCGAGCTCGCCTTTGCCGGTACCGCCGGGTAGCTTCGCATTGTCGACACCGTAGACGGTGACCGCGCCAGCCGGCAGCGATCCGCCGGCGTTGAGGTTGACCAGTCCCTTGATGTCCGTGCCACCGGTCCAGGCCTGTGCGGCTGTGAACGAGACCGATGACCCGACCCTGTAGGTCCAGCTGGTTCCGAACGAGGGCGTGCCCCAGTCCTCCAGGATCGCCTTGCCGGTTCCCGTGATCGTTGTGCCGATGGTCAGGCCGTAACTGGAGCCGTAGGCAAGAATGCCCGCCGTGTTGGTCAGGGTGATGGTATTGCTGCTGTCGACCGTGGTGCCGCCGTTGGAGGCGCTGGCCAACCCGAGCGCCCCGCCTTCGAGCGATCAGCTGCAGATTCTTGGGATGTTTGGTCGCCTGCAATTCGAGCACGCCGCCGCCACGCGGCTTGCCGTTGCTGTCATAGGTCATCTGCACCGAGCCGGTGGTCGTGATCGGGCCGCACGTGTAGACAGTGTTGGCGGCGGCGGAAAGCTGCACCCAGCCGCTGTAGATGGTCACTGGGCCTGTTCCGAGTGCACCGGCGGTGTTCAACCTGACGACGGGGCCGTAGACATCTGTGCCGCCGCTGTAGGAACTGGCGCCGCCCAGTATGGTAAGGTCATCATAGACGGTGGGGATATGGGGCGTGCCGTCGAAGGTGAGTCTGCGGGGACTCTCGTCCTCCGAAATGGTGCCGCTGATGGTAAAGGCGCGGTTGGAGTTGCTTACGCTGTTTACAACCGTGGAATCGGCGGTCAGGAGTGTTGTTCCGCTGAAGATGGGGCTGCTGCTGGAGGCACTGAACACGCCCCCGTTGAGCGTGATGTTATTGGTGATGGCGCCGCTGAATTTCGCTGTGCCGCCCGGATCGACGCGGATGAGATCCGGCGCCGGCACAGATCGGCGCCAAGACTGGGGATCCCCGAAGCGATGACGGCGGTGTCGCCGGTGGTTGGAAGGACTCCCCCGGCCCAGTTTTGCGAGTCAGTCCAGCTGTTGTAACTGAATCCGCCGACCCAGTTGATCGTGTTGGCCTGCACGGCTGTCGCCAGAAGGCTCACTACCAGCACGCTGGTCAAGTACGATACCAATATTCGGCGTTTCATACTAACGGTCTCCTTTGCTCGGGAGAAACAAATACCTGCGGGTGTTGATACACACCCAAGCACGGCGTCAGCCCTACGTCTGTGCCGTGATGCTTTTTGGCATCATTTTGGCCCTGTCGGTATCACCGATTGCAAGGCGTTGTATCGTCGATTTATCTGCAACTGGACCGCACAAATCGTTGTAAGGCCTTCGTGTACAGTTCGTTACGTGTTTGATGTCTCCTGATGGCGCAGTGCCTTCCGGTGCGGCTGTACCCGCCGATACGGTGCCACTACGGATGCGGCTGAAAAGTATGCAATTGGTGTGCCATGGCACAGATTACTGATGGGGCATTGGGGTTTCGAATTATAATGTGTTCTATGTAAACGGCTAACGCTGTTTCCGGACGGCAGACAGACAGCGGATGCGGGCTCCGGCAGAAGACTCTGCCCCTCGTGAAGATCAACGGGTGGCTATAGCCAATCCTGCCGGGCAAGCTGATGGCGAGGCCTTGTGTCTGGGATGCCTGCATGAGAAAAGCCCGGACGGACCGTCCGGGCTTCGTGATATTACTCGAATTCTGCTCAATTCGCGGGCTTACGCACGCCGCCTGCGGTACAGGGCCAAGCCCCCACACAGCAGCAAGGCGAGGGTTGCCGGTTCGGGCACAACCACCGACCAGGCCTGGACATAGTCCGGTTCGCTGTATGCGCCCTCGGTGGCGTACAGCATATTGTTCGCGCTGTCGTAGGCCAAGCCGTAGATCGTATGCTGGTAGCCGTTGCTCGGGGCGAAGATCTTGTCCTGGATGGAGAGCGTCGCGTAGGGCTGCGGGTCGTAGAGGTTTGCGGCGTTGACGATATCGCTGGCGTGGTAGAACCACAGCGTGTTTTCGTTGTTGGTCGTGCCAGCCAGGATCAGAACCGCATCGCTGCCGTCCGGGACGAGGGCCGCGCCAAAGAACGCATCGCTCGAGACATAGCCTGTTCTCAGGTGAGCGGCATCATACTTCAGGATTTTGGTCTTGGCGCTCGTGCTGGAATTGTACGCCCAGAGCATCGGATCATGGACACTATTATCCTGTGTCAGCAGGATCTTGTCATAGCCGCTGACAAGGGAGTTATCAATGACATCATAGTTGGCCCCGGAATCGACGCCCCACCACGACAGATCCGTGCTGGTCAATCCGGTGCCGTCCGTGTTGACCGAGCCGATGGTAATTCCCTGATTGGCCGCAGCCTTGCTGAAGTACAGTTTTCCGTCGCTTGCATAGCCCAGGCCAGCCATCGTCCTGGACTCGTCCCACTGGTTCAGGGTGGTCGCGACATTCAGGTTGGCTGGGTCATTCGTGACGACAAGAGTTGGGATTGTTGTCTCGCTCAACTCCTTCCTGGTGTCGGAAGATCCCTCGCTGATGAACAGGCTGCCCGCTCCGCCGTTGCCAGCCGGGTAATAGGCGATATCCCCGCCGTTGATAGCAGTGAAGCCGCACTTGAAGGCCCCTGCATAGTTGAGACTGATAGTTGCGGTGGCCGGCATTGCGACCAGGGCAATCAGCGATAGCCCGATAGCGACACATGCTCCCTTACTCATCCCTCTCTCCTTTCTGGTGGCCCGCTGGGGGGCCGTTCGGCGCATGTTGCGATAAATCAACATGGCGCGATAAAACAACGACACCGCCGCCACGACGACCGAGCGCCTAACTGCTTTCTCTCTCTCGGCTTACACACATAAGTGAAAGGTCGCCAGGCATCGCGCGGCGGTAACTCGCGCTGGTATTGGCCATTTGCAGCAAGTTCCGTGCCAATGGGACGGGCTCAAATCGGTTCTGAGACGGAAAGGGACACAACATCCCGTGATCTCGGGGCTTATAACGGCGGCCCAAAAGGCGATGCTATTGAAGAGGCCGACAGGTGAGATGCCGGTATGTTGCCAGAATGCAACGTGCCGGGCTGGGACGGCGGATACGCATCGCCGGGAGGTCTATCGGGAGGCAGGCATGCTGGGCCCTGCCCGGCTGCGATCGAGCCGACGGATCGCTGCAATCTTGCCTGAAGAGGTCGGCATTGAGCCCGCCGCCACTTGCACGAAAAAGCCCGGACGAGTTTGTCCGGGCTTTCGTGACACCCTTCAAGTTTTTTCGGGGCCAAATTGCAGGCTTACGCACGCCGCCTGCGGTACAGGGCCAGGCCGCCGCACAACATCAGGGCGAGCGTTGCCGGCTCCGGTACGACCGACCAAGCCTGAACATAGTTGGGTTCGGCGTAAGCGCCTTCTGTGGCGTACAGCATGTTGTTTGCGCTGTCGTAGGCCAAGCCATAGATTGTCTGGGCGTTACCGTTGGGGGCGAAGATCTTGTCCTCGATTGAGAGCGTTGCATAGGGCTGCGGGTCGTACTTGTTGACGGCGTTGACGATATCGCTGGCGTGGTAGAACCACAGCGTGTTCTCGCCGTTGGTCTTGCCGGATACGATCAGCGTGGAATCATCGCCGTCCGGAACGACGGCTGCACCAAAGAACACGTCGCTGGCGACATAGCCTGTTCTCAGGTGGCTGCTGTCATATTGCAGGATGGTTGTCTTGGCGTTGGTGCTCGAGTTGAACGCGAAGAGCTTCAGATCGTGGATGTTGTTGTCCTGGGCGAGGATGATCTTGTCATAGCCACTGACCAGGGGAGTGTCGACAACGTCAAAATTAACCGTTTGGTCGACGCCCATCCACGACATTGTTGTCAAGGTGGTCTGTCCTGTGCCGTCGGTGTTGACAGTGCCGACCATGAACCCCTGGTTGCCCGAGGGCTTGGCAAAGCACAGTTTGCCATCGCTGGTGTAGTCCAGGCCAGGCATCAGGGACCCTTCGTCCCAGCTGTTCAGCACGGTCGCTGTGTTCAGATCGGCCACGTTGCCTGTCGCGACCAGAGCAGGAATGGTAACCTCGTTCAGTTCCTTCCTGGTTCCCGAGGCCCCTTCAGTAATGAAGAGGCTGCCCGCCCCGCCGTTACCGTCGGGATAGTAGGCGATATCGCCACTGTTGATGCCGGTGAACCCGCACTTGAATGCGCCGGCGTAGTCCAGACTGATCGTGGCGATGGCCGGAGTCGACATGGCGGCGGCCAGCAGCAACCCAACTGCAGTAAATCCTGTTTTGCTCATTTCCTTCTCCCTTTTCTCCCTGCGTACCACCCCTCTTGCAGCCCTGTTGAAAAAACGAAACATGTCCTGCTGCGCAGTACTGAGGAGACAGACGACCCTAACTCGTTATCCAAAAACAACTTGTCTACAAGATCAAGAACCTGCCAGAAGCCTGATGGTTCAGGCTGTTGGCCACTGTTTGCACTTACAGCAAGATGCGTGCCAATGCTCGCCAAAAGGACCGTCGGAAAAACCATGAAGATCGGTAACTGATGTTAATTGCAGGACTTAAGGCACGGCTCAAAGAGGATGCCGGCCTTTATGGAGCCATCGGCTCTGGTTTTCTCGTGATGTCAAAACGCATCGCGGCAGATGCCGGTAGTGGCCGGCCGTCTCGCCTTGCTGACTGAGTCCCTTGGGCTGCAGCATGATTGGCGCGATTCGGCGACGATTTCTTTGAGTATCGACGCGAGAGGGAAGACATCTGGGGGCATACAATCGGACGAAAGGGGATATTGCCTGGTCCCTTGGGCTCAGTATCAGCCATACGGCGCAAGTTCACAGTTCAGTCGGAATATCAGAGGTGAGGAGACCGCAATGGAGAGGTCGCAGCCTGAATCTGCGTTGGAAGGAACTGGCAGTTACTGGCATGTTCAAAGGGGCGGAACTGGCCCTGCACGTGCCCATCTTACGGAACTACTTCATCGACAGGCTCGTCCAACGGCTAGGGACCAGCTACGACGATTGCACCCCCGATTACGACGAAAACAAACTCGTGCACGTCCGCTGGCTCGGGCCGCATCTGGCACCGTTCCTGCAGCGGCTGGTCAATGAGCGGCCGGCGGCCGCCCGAGCGATTGTCCGCTTTATCTCGACGTGGACGGCGGATATGTATCGCCGCAAAGTTTATCGCGAAGCCGGCATGTTGAACCCGTGTACGGCCGTGATCGAGCCGACGGATCGGTGCAACCTGGCCTGCCCCGGCTGCTATGCCAAGAGCACGATGGATGGCAGTGATCTGAGTTACGAGCAGATGCTGGCGATCTGTCAGCAGGTTGTAGACATGGGGGTGACTCTGATCACGATCTCCGGCGGCGAGCCGTTCATGCGGGAAAGGCAGGACCAGACGTTGACCCGGCTGGCTCGGCAGTTCAGTGACCGGGCCTTCCTTGTCTATACGAACGGGACCATGATTGATGAAGAGATCGCCGAACGTCTGGGGCGGGTCGGCAACATCTTCCCTGCGATCAGTGTCGAGGGCTTCGAGCATCAGACCGACCAGCGTCGCGGCAGCGGCATTTACGAGAAGAATCGCCGGGTTCGTCGCCTGTTGGCCGACTACGGAGTCATGACCGGTTTTTCGGCGACGATGACCCGCGAGAACGCCGAGAGCATCTGCACGGACGAATTCATCGAAATGCGGATCGCTGAAGGGGACCTGTTCGGCTGGTTCTTCCTGATGCACCCGATCGGTCGGGCGCCTCGTCCGGACCTGATGGTGACGGCGGACCAGCGGCTGATGATGCGCCAGACGATCTGGCGGTGGCGGCAGGAGAAGCGGCCGATCTTCCTGGGCGATTTCTGGAACGATGCGCACCTGACGGCTGGTTGCATCGCCGGTGGACGGGATTATTTCCATATTTATGCAAACGGCGATATCAGCCCGTGCGTATTCAGTCCGGTGGCTGGCGGCAACATCTTCGATATCATCGAAGGCCGGAGTGAGTACAAGAGCCTCGACGATTTCATTACGAGAAGCCCCGTGTTCAAGGCCTTCCGCGTTGAACAGGACAAGATCAAAGATCGGGATCGGCCCTGCCTGCTGATCGACCATCCGGATGCCTTCCGGCGGATCGTCGCGACGTGCAAGGACTGCCGGCCGGCCAAGAACATGCCGCCGGGCTACATCGATGGCGAGATTGCCGAGAAGTTCGACGAGGTTTCCAAGGAATGGGCGGAAGCCAAGATGCCGCCACTGCCAGCCGAGGTGGAGCAGCAGCAGCGTCAGATGCACCCCCAAAACGATCAGACGATTGCGGCCGCGGGGCAATAAACGACCGTGCTGAGTGCTGAGTGCTGAGTGCCAGGCCTGAATTCGCGGCCTTCAAATAACCAGATCGGGCGGCACGCCTGCGCTGTTTGCGGGCGTGTCTGCTATGCAGCCAAAGCCTGTTTGGCTGACGATTGCGCCTCGCGGCGGATCTGAGCCGGGCTCAGAAGTGCCATCGATCATAAGAGACGATCTGCGGCAGCGAATTGCGCGTCTTGCTGCGCGGCTGATCCGCAGGATAACCAAGAGCCATCAACTCGATAACAGCGACGCTCTCAGGAATACCCAGAATCGCGCGGACCTTTTCCGGGTAGAAGGAGCCGATCCAGCAGGTGCCCAGTCCCTCATGCGCGGCCTGCAGGGCGATGTGCTCGAGGGCAATGGCCACATCGATCGGTCCACAATGCTGGCCGCAGCGCATGACGTAATCGTTCTCGGCGCACGCCGCGATGACGACGGCTGCCTGACCTACGAAGGGTTGGTTGTTGGCGGCGACCTGCATCTGCTTGCGCAGCTCCGGATCGCGAACCGCTACGAATCGCCACTCCTGCAGATTGCGAGCGCTGGGGGCCAGACGGGCCGCCTCAAAGATGCGGTCGAGTGTTTCCTGTTCGATGGGTTTGTCCTGGTATGCCCTGCACGAATAGCGATTCTGGATTTCAGGCAGTAACGCCATGATGACTCCTTCTGGATCAGATCTATCTGTTGCCTTTCTCCGTGCCCTCCGCGTCTCCGTGGTTCACTAATACTCTCGTTCAGCGCACGGGTCCAGTCGCAGGTTCGGCCGCCAGGGTCTTGCGTACCAGCCTTGTCCGCGCAGCGGGTCTACCCGATCGTCCATCCATTGCAGCAGCCTGTCGTGAAGCTGGTTGCGGACCTCGGCCAGCGACGCATCGTCGATGCGATTATGGATTTCGTCGGGGTCTTCGGAAAGGTCGTACAGTTCGTCCAGGTCGCAGAGGTTCAGTACGAGCTTGTAGCGCTTCGTGCGAATAGCACGGATCGGGACGAAGCCCCAGTGATTGTCGTGGTTGAGGCCGAACCGGCCATATTCCAGAAAGACCGCATCGTCGCCTTCTCCGGCCGGCTGCGCCAGCTGTGGCAGCAGGGATCGCCCCTGAAACTGGGCGTGCTGATCGAGGCCGAGCAGTTCGCAGACCGTCGGTGCCAGGTGAATGTGGCTGGTCAGCGATTCGCACGTACTGCCCTCCGGCGTGACGCCCGGTACCCGCACCAGCAGGGGCACGTGGATCGATTCTTCGTACATCACCGGTCCTTTTCCTGTCATCGTATGCGACCCGCGCTGGTCGCCGTGGTCCGTCGTGAAGATCACCGCCGTATTGCCCGGGCAGTAACGATCGATGGCATCGAGGATCCGGCCGATCTGCTCGTCGACGAAACTGACAGTCCCGAAATACCGGGGATTGTTGTTCGGGGCCTCACCGTCCGGTACAAGAGAGTTTCCCTCTTTCATTTCTTTGAAAGCGAAATGCACCGCCGGTTTCTGGTCATCCAGCCGGTCAGCCATGTTCGGCCGCCAGGGTCGCTTCGTGTCGCGGTAGAGATCGTAGAACCGCTCCGGAGCGGATCCCGGCGAGTGCGGTTCGTCGAAGGACGCCACCAGCAGGAACGGTTCTTCATGATGCTTCTCGATGAAATCCACAGCACGGTCCGCGACGCGGTATCCCCAGCAGTCGCTGTCAGCGAGGTCCTTGCCGGCTATCCACTTCTTGAAGCCTTCGTCGCCGACATCGTTGATGAAGCATCGGCCGTCATACCAGTATTCCGGAAGGAACCCGCCGTCTGGCCGGCCGTTGCCGTAGTACTTGCCTTCCGGCCCGGACAGGTGCCACTTGCCGATATAGCCGGGCGTGATGCCGCGCTGGCCGACGATCTCGCCGAGGAACTGGACCGTGCGGTAGCAGGGCTGTTCATTGCAGGCCGGGCCAGCGCTGCTGGCGTACATGCCGGTGAACAGACCCGCCCGTGCGGGGGTGCAGGTCGGGGTGGTGGTATAGGCCGAGGTAAACTTGCAGCCGGTCGCCGCCAGCCGGTCGAGGTTCGGCGTGTGCATGTAGGGGAAGCCGTATGTCCGGACCTGGTCGAACGACTGCTGGTCGGTCATGATGAAGACGACGTTGAAACGTTGTTTGTTGGACATCGATAGCCTGCCTTTCAGCGAAAATCAGCCTGTTTGGCAGGGTACTGTGATGGCCGTGCATTGGCAATATCAACATCTACAAGTTGCTTCTGTCTGCTTTATCTGACCGTGCCTGGGCGAACCTGGCAGAGAGAGTGAGATTCTTGCGGTAATCGTAGAGCAGTTTGATTGACCAGAGAGATATAAGCCCTGTTGGGATCGTCACGGCCAGAATAAACCAATGCAGGATGCTGGAAAGAAGTGAAGCGGTCGGTAGCAAGGCCTGAATCGACGAAACGGGCAGAACGATACAGATGCCTCCTCCCATCCAACGGACTACCCATCGCGTATCCTTCGCCAGTTTGGGGCGGGGCATTCGTTCGGCGAGACTGGCGCCGTATTCCAGGAGCAGCAGCCAGCCGGCAATCAGGCCGATTGCCCCCCGGAGCGAACGTGAACTTCCCACCGATGCGGATGGTCTCCATTCCGACAAGAGTCAGCAGTGGGATCAGCAAGAAACCGGCCAGGCTCACCATCCGGGCAAGTCGGCGCAGGCAAAGAGCACGTTCCGGGTCGGTGCGGTTGGGTTCGGGGGATGTATACCACCAGAAGGCTGGCAGGAAGACAGCCAGAATTCCTATTCCAGTGGCTGTTCTGAGGGATCGAACGGCCTGACCCACATTACCGAGGACGTAATAGCACACGATGCCTGCAAAGATCCATCGGGCACCTCTGGCCAGCTTGGCGACCCACTCCGGATCGCTGTACTTCAAGCGGTCCCCCCGGATCGACTGGAAGATAGGCAGTCCGCATTCGGGGCAGATTCCTTCCGGCTGGAGCGTACGCAGATTGTAGCCGCATTGCAGGCAGGAGAGATCTCGGCCGATCCGGCCCGTACTGTCGAGCGCGATGCATTCGTCTGCCAGCAGATCATCCATGACGGTCGGGCAGTCTTTCTGTCGCTACTTGATGAGACTCTGCGACGCGCCGGGACTCGTAGGAGTCGGGCTGCCAGGAGCAAACCCGGCTTGCTGCTATATCCGGGTTTGCTCTGCGACCTCTGCGTCTCTGCGGTGGATCCGCCGTTGCTGTCAGGCTACTTTTTCGACACGGGCTTCGGACTCGTCCTGGAAGCGGACGGCTACGCGTTTGGAGACGCCGGCTTCCTGCATCGTTACGCCGTAGAGCACGTCGCCGATGCTCATCGTCCGCTTGCTGTGCGTGATCACAATGAACTGTGAATACGCCAGGAACTCCCTGATCAGCCGGGTATAGCGTTCGTTGTTGGCCTCGTCGAGGGCAGCGTCGGCCTCGTCCATGATTGTGAACGGGCTCGGGTGGCTGCGGAATACGGCCATGATGAGGCTCATGGCGGTCATGGCCTTTTCGCCGCCGGACAGCAGGCTGATGGACTGGGTTTCCTTGCCGGGCGGGCGGGCGATGATGTCGACGCCGCTTTCCAGCACGTCTTCGGGGTTGGTCAGTACGAGGTCGGCCTTGCCGCCGCCGAAGAGCTTGCGGAACAGTTCCTGGAAGTGCTTGCGGACCAGTTCAAAGGCTTCGACGAACCGGCGTTTGGATTCCTCGTTGAGTTTGAGGATCAGGTCCTCCAACTGCTTCTTGCTTTCTGCCAGGTCGGCCTGCTGGGTCGTCAGGAAGGTGAGGCGCTCGTCGAGCTCGCTCTGCTCGTTGATGGCATCGAGGTTGACGTTACCCAGACGCTCGATCTTGCCGCGGAGTTCGGCGATCTCGGCTTCGACGGCGGCCCAGTCGATATCCGCAGGGATCTCCGGCAGTGGTTCGGGCTGCTGGGTGTCCTGCGCTTCCTGGGATTCCTGCGGACCCGCTTCGGCGGTGGCTACCGCCTGCGTGTCTTCTGTCGCCTGTTCGGGGTCTTCGGTGGCCTCGCCGTCCGTGTCCTGTGCGGAGACTGCAGCCTGCATTCGTCGTTCGACGTCGGCCAGGTCGATCTGGAGTTCTTCGAGGGTGCGCTGGACGAGGGTTTCGATGCGTCAGCTGCGGACTGGGAGGTCTGCAGTTCGAGTTCGCGGACGTGGCTGTCCTCGACCTCGTATTGATGACGCAGCGTCTTGAGCGATTCCTGGAGCGATTCGAGTTCGGCCCGCTGCTCGCTGCGTTCCTTACGAAGACTGAGTGATGATCGCTGGAGTCCTTCCTTGCGGAGACAGCCGTGGGCCAGGTACTGCTGGGCGTCGAGCAGGGTGCGTTCCGCGTCGATCAGCCGTTGACGGGCCATGTCGACGGCGCTCACCGCCTTGGTGTATTCCTGCTGCGCCTGATCGACGTCGCGCTGCGTCTGGTGGAGGGCGGCGACGACGCCGGCCCGCTTTTCAGCCAGTTTGCCGGCTGCGACGCGGATCTCGGTCAGCCGCTCCTGGATCTCGGCCCGGGCGGCTTGTGCCTGCGCGAATTCATCCTGCGAGCCATCGATGGTCTGCTGGACTTCGGCCTGCCGAGCTTCCAGGCCGGTGACCTTTTCGGCGGCGGCGGCTGCGCGGGCGGTCGCCTGGCGGACCTGCTCGTCGAGCATGGTCATCTCGCCTTCGAGCAGTTTGGCTTCCTGGGTCAGGCGCTGGGCGTTCTGGCGTTCGGCGCGGAGCTGCGATTCGTTCTGGACCGCGACCCTCTGGCGGTCCTGGAGTTCGTTGCGGACGTCGTCGGATTGCTCCAGCAGGGCCTGCATTTCGGCGGAGGTTGCCTTGAGCGTTTCCTGACGTTCGTTGATGTCGGCTTCGAGCTTGCGAAGATCGACGTTGATCTGGCGGAGTTCGCTGCGCCGGCTGATCAGGCCGGTGCCGGGGCGGCCGCGGCCGAGGGCGAGTCGGCCGCCTGCCTCGATCATCTGGCCGTCGCGACTGATAAAGCGATAGCCGCGGGGGGAGATTTGGGCGAGGCGTGCGGCGTCCGCGAGGGTTTCGGATAATCCGACGTGGCCTAGTGCCCAACGTACTACGTTTTCGTATCGGCTGTCATATCGGACCCTGTCGGCGGCCCAGCCTACGAAGCCCGGTTGGCCTTCGAGAGAAGGTTGTTGCGGCCAGGCTGGTTGCACGGCGTCGAGGGGCAGGATGTCGACCTTGCCGGCCAGCTCGGTGTACTTTTCGGGCTGGGCGAGGACGGCATCGCGCGTGTCAAACACGATGACCTGGTCGAGGCCGGCGAGGGCGCTTTCGATCCAGCCGGCGTCTTGCATGTCGGCTTCGATCAGTTCGCCGAGGACGCCGAGGATCGGGCTGGTCTGGCCGGCCTTGACGTCGCGGTCTCGTTCGGCCAGGACGGTGCGGACGGCGGGGCTGATGCCTTCGTAGCGGCGGTTGAGTTCTTCGAGCAGCTGGAGGCGGCTTAGCAGGCCGCTGCGGCGCTCCTTGAGGCCGGCGAGTTCGGCGGTCAGTTCGGCCTTTCGCTGGTCGAGGGCCTCGGTCTGGGACTGGAGGTCGGCCAGGCGAGCGCCGAGCTCTTCCTGTTGGCGACGCAGTTCAGACAAGCGCTCTTCGATCTGGCGGCAGGCGGTTTCGACCGATTCCAGCTGGGTGCGGGCGTCGGTCTGACGCTCGGCCAGACGGCTGCGCTGGGCGGTCAGGGAGCGGGCGCGGTCTTCGCCCTGGGCCTGTTCACTTCGCAGGTGACTGACCTGGCGGACCAGGTCGAGGACCTGGCTCTTGGCGGTCTCGATCCGGCGGGAGATTGTGCTGATGGCTTCGGCGGCGGCGCGGTCTTCGGCCTGCATGGCCTCGATGCGGGTTTTGATCTCGGCGGAGTCCTTGTCGAGCACTTCCAATTGGTCGCGGTGCGTGATGACTTTGTTGGCGAGGACCTGCTGCTGGGCCCTGGAGCGGCGGGCCTGGCTGCGGGCGGTGACGACGATCTCCTGACCTTCCTGCATGCGGCGATAGGTCTGGGAGATTCGCTCGCGCTGGGTGTTGACGGTGCTGGCGGCGATCTGGAGGTCGGACTCGACGGCGCTGATCTGCGAATCGAGCTGGACGATGCTGGCGTCGATCTGGGCGGCGTCGGCGTCGTTGGCGGCGATCTTGCTGTGGACCGCCAGCGACTGCTCGCGGGCGATCTCGAATTCGTTTCGCCGCTGCGCTAACTCGCTGGAATACTTGCGGTATTCATTGAGCACGTAGAGCGAGCGGAGTTCCTTGAGGCGGACGGTGTATTCCTGCCAGCTTCTGGCCCGGCCGGCCTGGACCTTGACGCTGCGGAGCCGCCGGCTGAGTTCCTCGGTCACGTCGTTGACGCGGAGGAGGTTCTGGTCGGTGCGTTCGAGTTTGCGGGAGGCCTCTTTGACGCGGACGCGGTATTTGCTGATGCCGGCGGCCTCGTCGAAGAGGAGGCGGCGCTCGGAGGGGTTGGCCTGGAGGAGGACTTCGATGCGGCCCTGTTCGATGATGGAGTAGGCGTCGAAGCCGATGCCGGTGTCGAGGAACATCTCGCGGATGTCCTTGAGGCGGACGGACTGGCCGTTTACGACGTATTCGCTGTTGCCGTCGCGGAAGAGTCGTCGGGAGATGACGACCTCTTCGGTGTCGACAGAGAGTTTGCGGTCGGAATTATCGAAGGCGAGGTCGACCTGGGCCATGCCGGAGGCCTTGCGGGTGCCGGAGCCGTTGAAGATGACATCCTGCATCTGGGTTCCGCGGAGGCTTTTGGCGGATTGTTCGCCGAGGACCCACTTGATGGCGTCGACGACGTTGCTTTTGCCGCAGCCGTTGGGGCCGACGATGCAGGTGATGCCCTTATCGAATTCGAACTCGGTTTTATCGGCGAAGCTTTTGAAGCCGTGCAATGTCAGGCGTTTGAGCATCATGCCGTATGATCTTTCGCTCAATAAATGAACAATGGATAGCCGATCTTAGACAGTTTCGGCGGCTCATACCATATGTTGTGTACGGCCAGGAGGCAAGGCCCAAGTGGTCAACCCCGTGGCAAAAGCAATTCTATCCCTGCCCTGGCGGATTTACATGTGAGTATTGTACCCTGTTTATCGGTCTATGGTGGGGTGGTTTTTGAGTTTTTGGGATGGTGGGTCGGGGTAGAGACGCCGACACACAGGGGCTGGCAGCTAGGTCGCATAAACTATTGGGTTGAACGAGTAGTTGCTGCAATTTGCGTCGGTATTATCTGTGGCCTTGCCCAGGACCTCTTCTTTCCTGTAACCGTTTGTCTTCGAATCGGTTGACGTCAGCAAGGGGGCGTCCGTTGGCAAGACGGCAAGGTATTCAGATGTCTTGGATGTGTTTACTCTCGCTCAAGGTTGAGATCCTTCAGGAGTTTGAGGGCCTTCGCAGTGCGACCCTGCTTGCACTTCGGACCCTTCTTAACCTCCAGGCGTCGCAACGCGGCGGGCCTATCTGCTCCGGTCTCGCGGAACGCCGCGTATGTGGCGGCGAGCTCCAGTACGATTGGATCAGCATCACACATCCGATGGATAGACTTGATGGTACCTTCTGACGTCAGGTGAATTCGCTAGCTTCACGGCCCGCTCGTTCGCCTTGAGGACGTAGTAAGACGTTCCGTCCCGCGAGGTCCGAGCCGATTCTTCAACGAGTTTGAGGTTCTCCAGCAGGGCGATATCGGCCTGCACTCCTTCACTGTAGGGGCCGTAAAAGTGGATCATGTAGTCATAGTCAAGCGGAGCGCCCATCAGTTGCAAGAGTTTCACTGTCTTCTGTAGCCTTGTCCGGCCGACGCACGTGCTCTCCGGATGCGCGGCGATCACAGCCGCCAGCCATTTATACTTTTCCATCGATCTACGCTCCCTTTTCGAGGGTCTGGGCTGCAATGTTCTCAATCCTCTCACGAATGGCTGCGGGATAGTAGTACCGCACGAGCGCATACTTCTTGCGTAGACTGGGCTACGGAATCCGACACTTGACTGAGTTCTTTCTTCTCACCCGTCCCCAACTCAACATAGATCTGGGTCGCCGGTTTGTCATCCGCCGGGTCGTACGGCTTATACGGCGTGTCAGCCGCCGTATCATCCGCAAAAGCATAGGCAGGATCGTACCCGTTCTTTCTGACTGTGTCAGTAGCTTGGGCCGTGAATTTGCCCAGGCCCGCCGGTTCCGCATCGGACGCATCCACTCCCTTGAACAGAGCACGATTCACGAGACCATGGCCCAGCGTCCGCAGGATCGTGTCTTTGGCTGCGCTGCAAGCTTTGAAGAATTCCGTCATGGTATGGTCGTCTAGAAACAGGTACTGGTCCAGGGAGGGTTTCGAGGTGAAAGCCAGGAAGATGGCGCTGGGTGCCCCGGGAACGACTGCCTGCTTCTTCGTCTTGGACGAACACTGCTCGACCAGTTCTTTGTACCGCTTGAACAGCAGACGGAGCATGACCTCTGCCGCACGGGTTGCCTTGTGGAAGTAAACGGATCGGTACATATGATAGCGTGCATAAACGTATGCTTCGGCAGCCGACAGAGCCTTGCGACTCAGATAGAACCGCTTCTTCGTACTGTCGACAAACTGCTGGATCATGAGCCAGTTCAAGTCGAACCGCCCGTAGTCGGTGCCCGTGGCCAAGCTGTCCCGTAGCAGGTAGTCAAAACGATCGGCATCGAGCTGGCTAGATACGATCTGCGTCAAGACTATCGGAATTCCGACCTTGCTTTTCCCGCCGTCGTCGATGCTTTCGTCGAAAAACACGGCCAAGCGTTCGGGCAGATCCTTGCTGAATTTCCGAAGCGAGGCGTTCACCTCGGTTGACTCGTCACAGATGATCTGCAACGTCCTCATTTCGTGCTTGTCACCCGTTACCTTTTCGAAGGCGTGCGAAAAAGGCCCGTGTCCGATGTCGTGCAGGAGTGCGGCCGCCAGAGCGGCGACCCGCTGGTCATTTGTTAGTCTGAAGCCCAGGCGCTTCATCTGATCAAGCCTCCTGCGAGCAATATGCATCACGCCGATCGCATGCGAAAGCCGACTGTGGTTGGCCATCGGGAAAACCAGTTCGCTCAGCCCCAGTTGTTTGATCCGTCGAAGACGCTGGAATTCGCGCATATTGATCAGGTCCAACAGCAGGCGATCACATGGTGTATCCGTAAAGGGAATAATGTCGTGCACAGGATCACGGATCACCTTTGGCCAGATCTTCTTCATAGTAGCATCCTAATCCAGATAGCGGCAGAGGCAATATCTGCAGAGTCACAATCCTTTCATTCCCATGCCAATGGGCATGGCTTGTTGCTATTCAGGTGTGGGCGCTGCCGTTTCTGAGCACGGTCCGACCATTGTGATCCGCTGGATCTGCGACTTGGAGGCAGCGGGGTGCGGTTTGTGGTAGAAAGGAGGCTCCGGGGGAGGAGGTTCTGGGATGTTCGGGCGACAGGTGGCGGTGGTTTGTGGGGTGGTCTTTGGGGTCTGGCTGGCGGTGGGGGTGGCGCTGGGGCAGACTTGTCCTCACGAGGCGCCGGATTTGGCGGGGTGGGGTGTTTCGCTGGATGGGGCCTGGGGGTTTGCTGGGCCTGGGTCGACAGACTTCGGGGCGGCGCGGGTGCCTGGGTTCTGGGGGGATACGGCGCAGGGGCGGGCGGCTGGCTGGAAGGTTGCCAGTCAGTGGAAGACGGGTGTCTATCGGCGCGATTTCGTGGTGCCGGCGGGGATGAACGGGGCGGTGCTTGAGTTCGACCAGCTGCGTTGGGGCGGGCAGGTGCTCGTTAACAGGAAGTCGGCGGGGCGGTATGACCTGGGGTTTTCGCTGGTCGGGTTTGATATCAGCAGGTGCATCCGGCCGGGGGTGAACAGGCTGGAGGTTCGGCCGAGCGGGTGGCCGGAGCTGCCTCGGTGGCAGGGCGAGCATATCGAGATTCCGATCGGGGCGGGCAACTGGTTCGGGCCGAAAGAGGGCGGCATTCCTGATGATGTCCGGCTGCGGTTCTACAAGGGGGCGCGGATCGAGCCGCTGGTGATTACGCCGCATATCGACGGGCCTTCTTGCGACCTTCGGACGCGGGTGACGGCTGGGCCTTCCGGGTGGAAGGGGCGGTTGGTGGTGCAGGTGATGGCGGATGAACAATCTTGTTCTGCTGCTGCGGCGGAGACCACAACCACAACCACACCCACAACAACAGCCACGGCCACAGCTACAACCACGGCTACAGCTACAACCACAACCACAACCCCGGCTGACGCCTGGGGCTCCAGATGCGGCAACGGCGGGCGGGCGGTCTCGGCGGTCAGGAGTGTGGCGGTTTCGGTGAAGGCTGGCGAGAGTGTCGAGGTGACGGTGTCAGGCATTTCGTGTGCGGGGGCGAGTCTGTGGTGGCCGGACCGGCCGGTGCTGTATCGGCTGGAGGCGTGGCTGGAAGGGGCGGACGGGACGGTTGCGGCGGTGCGGGACGATACGTTCGGGTTCCGGCAGGTGGCGTCGCGGGACGGGCACTTCTATCTGAACAACCGGCGGATGAACCTGTTCGGGGCGACGGAGTATCTGTGGGGCAATATCCTGGTGGCGATGGCGGAGAAGCCGCAGGAGGTCTACAACGCGCAGGTGAAGCTGTTCAGGGCGATGCACGGGGCAGCGTTCCGCAGCCATCAGAATCCGCTGCCGCGAAAGCTGATGGATCTGTACGATCGCAACGGGATTCTGCTTTTTTGTGAATTTCCGAACTTCCCGGACGTGCAGCGGAAGGACGGCAAGAGCCCGTACGAGGTGCCGCATTACTGGGAGAACCTGCAGCGGGAGATTCGCGGGATTATCGCGGCGCGGGTGAATCATCCGTCGATCGTCGGCTGGGTCGCGTCGAACGAGGGGACGACGTTCGGTGATTGGGAACGGGCGAACCTGGTGCCGTTCGTCAAATCGGTGGATTCCAGCAGGCTGGTGATGCTTTCGGGTGATGTTACGCCGGACGTGGCGGACCAGCACAATTTCGCCGGGCTGTGGTGGGGGACGATGGCGGAGTGCGTGCGGTCTGTCGAGGAACTGGCGCACTTCAACCCGGGCAAGATCCTCGGCTGTACGGAGTATGGGCAGTATACCGGCGGCAAACGGTGGTATGGGGCGGCGGAGCCGGACCGGAAGGTCTTCGAAGAGGACTATTGTCGCATCCTGATGGAACAGACGGAGGCGATGCGGCGCGGGCGGTTCAGCATTCTCATGCCGTATTCATACGGGTGGCAGGGGCAGAAAGCGAACGAGACGGGGCGTGTGGCGGATGCCCGGCCGACGTACCAGGCTCTGCGGAATGCGCTGTCGCCGCTTGGGGTGAGTATCGATTTCCGGCGGCATGTTGTGGGGGGCACGACGGTCGAGGTGCCGGTGTGGGTGATGAGCGATAGCGAGGATGTGAAGGGGGCGGCAACTGTGTCGCTGTATCTGCTGGACAGAGATCCCGGGTATGACTGGGACGGCAAGGTTGACGGGTTCAAGGTGCTGGCGAAGGGCGGATACTCGGTCGATCTGGCGGCTTGGCAGGCGTATCACCAGGGGATTCGACTGGCGATGCCGCAGGGGGATATGGCGGGGTACCTGGCGGCGGTTGTACGGGGGAAGGATGGGGCGGGGGGGCAGGCGATCAGTTTGCGGCCGGTGAGGATCTATGCGCCGCTGGCGCCGGCGAAGGTGCGGCGGACGGTGGGGGTGATCGAGCGGGACGGTCGGCTGGAGAGGTGGCTTGAGAGGCGGGGGCATCGGGTGGTGATGGCGTTCGGCGACGTGAAGCCCGATGTGATTGTGATCGGGGAGGGGATGCTGTACGACCAGCGGCTGCGGACGCACGGTGCGCCGATCACGACGCGGACGCGGGCTGGGACGCGGCTGGTGGTTTTGGAGCAGGGGATGTGGGACGCGTCGGTGCTGCAGACGGATATCAAGGTGCCGCTGGGTGGCATCGAGACGGTGGGTCAGTCGACGGCGTTGGAGAATCTGTTTCCGGAGCCGGATCTGGCGAAGGCGGTGGGGGCGGCGGTGGATTTCCAGCGGTTGAACGGGGTGGATGATATCGCCTTGCGGGTGCCGGTGATGGCGGTGGAATCGAAGGTGGTGGCGTCTGCGGCGACACAGCCGGAGCAGGCGCGGTTGACGCCGGATGGGCAGATGGGAGGCGCTGGTGCGGCGACCTCGCAGCCGAGTGTCTGGACGGGCTTGCTGCTTGGGTACGGTGGGGGGGATGTGGCGGGTTGGGCGGTGGCGCGTCGGGCGTTCGGTGATGGGGAGGTCTTGGCTTGCCAGGTGCCGCTGATCGATCGGGTTTGTACGGATGATCCGACGCGGTTTGATCCGGTGGCGGAGCGGTTGTTGGCGTATCTGGTGGAAGGGGAGTAACGGCAGACAAGGAGACAACTCACGGCAGAAGAGGAGACAAGGAGACGGGGAGACAAGGAGAAAAGCAACGACAGAAGCAACGACAGAAGAGGAGATCGGGAGAAGAGGAGACACGGAGAAACTGCAACGACTAACAACTACAACGACTAACAACTACAACCACAACCACAACCCCGGCTGACGCTCGGGGCTTTTGTGTGGGGCTGCCTTATTCTCCTGGGGGATTGGTGCTGGTTGGGCGGCGGCGTTGGAGGATTGGGTGGAGCCAGGCGATTAGCATGAAGGTCAGGCCTACGATGATCAGGCTTACCGGCCAGCGGAAGTCGTCGCTGAAGTGGCGGACTGTCAGACGCTGGATCGAGATGCCCAGACCGATCAGGCCGGCGAAGAAGAACGGCTTCATCTGACGTGGGACGCTGGCGAAGACGAAGGCCAGCGATGCCAGGGGCAGGGCTTTTTCATACAGCCGCAACTTGCCGATCAGCGAGGTCTCGTACTGGCCGTTGTCCAGGACGCGAAGCGACAGCAATACGCTCAGCGAGCCGATCCAGTTTAGGATCTCGGCCAGCCGGCGGTACAGACGCGTGCCGACGGCGCGATAGCCGCCGGCGATGGCCAGGTAGATCATTCCACTTATCACAAAACTCAAGCCGACGCATTCGTTGTGGCTTAATGTGGTCGGGGCGGGCTTGAGGCCCAGCCAGCCGAAGAGCGTGTCGGGCGTGACGGCGATGATGCTTAGGACCAGGGCCAGGCCCAGCGTGCCGATTACGGCGCAGGGCCAGGCGTACTGCGTCAGTTTGCGGCGGTCGCAGACGATGCCGGTAGCGATCAGGGCGATGCACGGCAGGAGGTAGCGGCCGGCGATGTCGTCGGTGGGCATGAGCTTCAGGCCGCCGATCAGGTACATGGCGGTCAAGGTGACCAGGCCCGCGAGGCAACTGAGCAGCGTCATGACGCTGGATCGCGTGATCTTCGTGAGGATCAGCGAACTGGCGAACCATGCCAGGCCGGCTGCCAGCAGGCGATAGTTCGTGAAGGCGACGGAGTAGGAGACGAAGGCTTCGTAGTCGGGGTGCGGCTGGGTGGCGAGCAGTTTCCAGTGGTACAGAGCAGCCAGGACGATCATGGGGGTGAGCAGGTTGGATGCGACGAAACAGCCTGCGCCAAGCGCGAGTTGCCGTGGCGCCACAGGTAGCGCCGGGGATCGTTACCGCCAGCCAGGCGCCGATTGCCGGCATGGGGCGGATCGCGCTGTTGATATGTGCCCATTCGAAGAGGACCAGCAGTGATGCGGCAATCGCGATGATCCAGGCGCCGAGGTAGAGGCAGACCTGCGAGAAGGACAGGCGCCTTGTGTCGAGGATGGAGATGTCCTTGGGCGCGAGGACGTGGTCGTATACCTGGTTGAGGCTGTCGAGTTCGCGTTCGGTGACGAAGCCGCTCCTGCTCCAGACGGCGAGGCGCTGGAGGTGCTGAGCGATTTCGGATTGCAGGCGGTCGCCGACGTAGCTGGGCCTGGCCCAGACGACCTCGCCGCGGATGTAGCGCTGCATATCGTGGGCGAGGGCGTAGGCGTCGCTGTAGCGCAGGGCGGGATCTTTCTCCAGGGCCTTGAGGCAGATGTTTTCCAGGGCGAAGGGCAGGGCGGGTACGAGGACGGCTGGCCGCTCCGGGTGGTCGCTGAGGATGGCGTCGATGATGCGCGAGGCGCCTCGGCCGAGGAAGGGGTGCTGGCCCGTGAGCACCTCGTACATGATTACGCCGAGCGAGAAGACGTCGGTGGCTGGGCCGACCTGTTTGCCGGGGATGAACTGTTCCGGCGCGCTGTAGCGGGGCGTTCCATAATAGTGGAAATCGTTGGGGTGGACGGCCTCGGTTCGCAGGGCCAGGTGGAAATCGACGACTTTGACCTGGCCGTCCGGCGTGACGAGGATGTTTGACGGCTTAAGGTCGCGGTGCAGCAGGCCGCGCTGGTGGGCCCAGGCGACGGCGTCGATCATGCGGCGGAAGACGGCGACCTTTGTTTCGAGGGTGGCCTCGTGCAGGGCGTGGGTGATGGGCAGGCCGTCGACCCATTCCATGACGAGGCAGGGTCGGCCGGCGGCGGAGAGCACCTCGTGGATCTGGACGATGCCGGGGTGGTTCATGCGGGCGAGAGCGCGGGCCTCGTTCATGAAGTCGTCGTCGCCGGGCGAGTCGTCGATGGTGCGGAAGAGCAGTTTTACGGCGACGGGGCGGTGCAGCAGGCTGTCGTAGGCGCGGTAGACCTCGCCGGCGCCGCCGGAGCCGACCTTCTCCAGGACTTTGTATCGCTCGCCGAGGCATTCATCGAGTGGTTGCAGGGGGTTGGCGAGGTGGATGGCAGCGGGGTTGGAGTTTTCGCTGGCCGGGGCGTCCTGGCCATTGTGTTCGGCGGATTGGTTGTGCCGGCCGTCCCGGCTGCCGCGCAGGCGGATGAGGATGGATTCGTTTCGCATCTCTTCATGGACGCGTTTGCGGCAGGAGCGGCACTGGCGCAGGTGGGCGGCGACCGTTGCGATGGACGGTCCTTCCATCTGGCCGGTTGCGTAGGCGATCAGTTCGGCTTCTTCGGGGCAGACCATGGGTTCAAATCATCCAGGGATCAAGGTTCGTCGACAGTTGCATATTAGCTGAACATGGCTGGAGGTGCAAGTAAAGCCGAAGGCTTGGCGTGGCGGGCGGCGGTGGGGGCTATCGGTAGCCGGTTGCCACGGCATGGACGGTGGGATAGCCTGCCTATTGTCGAGTAGGGACCCTACAACGTGTGCTCGATGTGCTTGGACGGAGGTTCATCCATGCTGCATGACCTGTCAATTGGTTTCATCGGCGCCGGGGGTGTGAATTTCGGCGGGGCGGAAGGGCCTTGGGACCATGCCAGCAGGCTGGCGAAGATCGGTGGGGTTCGCGTGGTTGGTGTTGCGGACCCGGATGTCAGCCGGGCTGTGAAGGTGATCAGCGAGCGGCGGGCGGGGCCGGCGGGGCGGATGTATGAAGCGGCCCGGGCATACGGCGATTTCCGGGCGATGCTGGAAGAGGCGCGGCCGGTGGCGGTGTTCATCGGCGTGCCGCCTGGTGCGCATGGGTCTGTGCGGCCGCCCAAGGATGTGGAGGTGGCCTGTGCTGCGGCGGGTGTGCACATGCTGCTGGAAAAGCCGCTGGGGTGCGAGCCGCCGGAGATGATGCGGCCGGTGGTAGAGGCGATGGCTCGTGCTGCGGCCAAGGGATTGATTGTGTCGGTGGGCTATATGTTTCGTTACGCGCGGGCGGTGGCGCGGATGGGGCAGATCATTGCGGAGGCGGCGGGGGGCGTGCGGGCTGTGATCGCGCGGTACGACTGTGCTTACAGTGAGATCCGCAAGCGGCAGTGGTGGGACGTTCGGGAATCGGGCGGGCCGATTGTCGAGCAGGCGACGCACTTCTGCGATCTGGCGAGGTTGCTTGGGGGGGACGTGGAGATCGGTTCGGTGCGGGCGGTGCGGATCGATCCGTCATCGGCTGCTGCGGCGCTTGTCGACGCTCCCGTTCTGGCCGACGGGCAAACGGTGGATGGAGCCGTCCCGGAGGCGTTCCGGGCCCCTCGTGCGACGGCGGCGGTGTGGCAGTTCCGTAGTGGTGCGCTGGGGTCGCTGACGCATGGGGTGCTGCTGCACGGCCGCAAGTACGAGGCGGAACTGGAGGTGTGGGGGGACGGTCTGCGGATGGTGCTCTGCGATCCGTATGGCGCATGCCAGCTGTTCGTTCGCCGGCCGGGAAGTGAAGCGACGGAGGTGCTGGAGTTTTTTGGTGATGATGACCCGTATCTGAGCGAGGACGAGGCTTTCATCGATGCGGTGCGTCGTGGCGATGCATCGGGCGTTCGGTCCACGTATGCCGATGCGATGAAGACGTATGAGCTGACTTGGGCGATCCGGCGGGCTGCCGAAGAGGGCTGATCTTGTCGAGGCGGACGGGCGTGGTACACTGAAGCCGAACGGGGCGGGAGGAACAACATGGCACGAGTGCTCGTTGTCTATTGCAGTATATCAGGCAATACCAAGGCCGGCGCCGAGGCGGTGGCGGCGGGAGCGCGGTCTGCCAACGCCGAGGTCATCGTCAGGAGCGGTTTCGATGCCAGGCCGGAGGACCTCGTCGGCTGCGATGCGGTTGCGCTTGGTTCGTACGATGCATTCAGCTACATGGGCGGCGGACTGAAAGACTTTCTCGATCGGGCGTTCTACCCGACGCAGGGGGCGGTGGCGGGCAAACCCTATGGCGCCTTCGTCAGTCACGGCGGCGGGGGCAAGGCGGTCGCCAGCATTGAGGCGATCGCCGAGTCGTTCAAGTTGAAGAAGGCGGCGGGGTCGGTTCTGTACAAGGGGATGCCGGACAAGGAGGCGACGGGGGAGTTGAAGGCCCTTGGGGCGAAGCTGGCGATGGCGTGCGGGAAGTGACGTACGGCCACTCGTCCCTCAGCAGGGACATGCAGTACCAGCCGACGAACTTGTCTCCAACCTTTCTGGACTCCCGCATGAGGCCGTCCGTCTGAAAGCCGTGCCTTCTGTAGAAGGCGATGGCTGGGTGATTGTCTTCATCCACGAACAGCTGCATGCGGTGCAAACCATATTTCTCGAAGCAGACCTTGAGCGTGTGCCGCATCATGGCTGCGCCGATTCCGTGCCGGCGCAGACTCGGCTGGCCGACGAGAATCTGCCCGATGTGGCCAAGATCGTTTGTCCGGTCGAAGATGACATGGATGAAGCCCAGCGGCTCGCCGGTTTCGGCTGCGGCTTTGAGGCCGAGGTCGGTGACTTTGCCGTCCTTGTGCTTGGTTAACAGCCTTTCGAGCTGATCGTCGCCTATGGGGTGGGTGAAGATGCGGAAGACCTTCGGATCGATCCATTCCCGTATGATGGGAAAGTCGCGGCGATGAAGATCTGTAACCGCTATACTGGCTACGACTATTCGACCAATCCCTTGTGAGCCTTCCGCCCCAACTTGCCTATTGCTCGAACTCCTGGATCAGCTCCCGGACGCGCGAGAGGATCCGGCTCTTGGCGATGTAGACGGCGTTGCGGGAGATCGCCAGGCGAGTGGCGACTTCGTCGGGGTCGAGTTCCTGCATGGCGTACATGTCGAAAGCGGTGAAGGTCTTCTCGTCGAATTCGTGGCGGGCGCGGTACAGGCAGACCTGCATCACCATCTTTTCCCATTGCTGCTGCCACAGATCCTCCGAGCCGGTCGAGGCGAAGGCGTCGAGGGGCTGCGCCGTGGACGATCTCTGTAGATCGGTGGCGACCTTCTCCGGGGCCCGCTTACGGAAGGTCTGGGAGAGAACCTTGCGTGCGATGCCGAAGAGCCAGTGGCTGAGCCGACCCTTGTTGCGGTCGTAGTTGCCGGTCTGGAACGACTTGAAAAACTCCAGCAGGGCTTGCTGGGCGTAGTCGTCCGCGGCGGCCTGCGACAGCCCGGCGTTGCGGGCGAAGCCGACCAGCATCGGCCGGAAGTAGCCGACAAAGTGACTCCAGGCCTGGGTATTGCCGGCGTCGGCGAGGCCCTCGAGGATCAGGGTGGTGGTGACCCAGGTCTGTTTGCTGATGTTGCTTTCTGATTGTGACATATGTTGCCCTGGCCATGACGGATCGCAAAACGGTATCGCAAGCCACGGAAAGTGATCGTGGTTGGTAGCTTACCACAGTCACCTCTGCAGGAAAAGTGGGCGACACGCCGAGGCGTCAAATGTTTCGGGGTGCTGAAGGCCGCCGGCGACCGGCTGAAGATCGCCAGGCGAACCGGGCTGGGGGGCTGGTCTAATAATTCACTAATGTTAACTGTACACGAAGAGTTACGAGTTGTATAATGACAGTAGCAGATGAAGGGCCTTCTTCCGGCTGGCGGGCAAAAGAGTGTCTTTCGATGGAGCGAGGGAAGGGTCATGTTCAGATGGGCGTGCGACAAGTCGAGGTGGTGTGGAGTGTCGGGGGTGCTGGCGACGGTCGCCGTGGGCATATTCGCGACGGGGGCGTTGGCCCGCGGCAGGTCGACGAGCACGTCGGGGCACTCGGTGCAGAGGGCTCGCTCCTTTTCCAGTCCGAGCCGAACAAGTTCCAGTCGCGGAGGGAGAACCTCCCTGCAACGGTCGTCGCGTGGCCATTCGGGCCGATCCTCCTTGGGCGGTGGCCGGTCCTTTTCGTTACCTGCGCGTAACAGCGACTCGGGCAGCCATCGGGAGTCTGCGGTGCTGCCGCCGGCGGCGCGTCGCTCAAGCAATGCCAGCATCGGCAGCAGCACCCGTATGCCAGGCAGGTCTTCCAACAGGCCCTCCTGGCGGGGCCCGGACGCAACGCGTGATGTCGATACACTCAGCCGGGCCGGTTCGAGACGTGCCGGTCCGCTCTCTATCCGCCGGCCTGACAGCGTTCGCGAACAACGGATGGGGCAAAGCGAGCCCCACTTTGTCGGCAGGCCAGGCCGGCCCAACGTGTTGAGCCGATCCCGGGACTCCGCAACGCGGGGCAGCAGCGTATCGCAGCAGATATCGCGGGCGGGTGCAGGGCGGCCCATCTGGCAGAGCAGTCGCGGCGTCTCTCGGCAGGCTCTGCGGCCGGGCAGTACCGATCGGGTAATGCGGGCGCCGGAAATCAGCGGGCGTCAAGTGCGGTCCCACACGGCAAGTCGGACGATAGAGCGTGTTTCGTCGAGCCGGGCGCCGATCAGTCGGCCGCTGAATCGTGCGGATTTGTTGACGAAGAGAGGCCGTGCGGATCGTCTGCTGACCCAGCGGTCCCTTGGCGTATCGCGCAGCCAGGGCAGGGCGAAGGCCGTGGCTCGGACGAGCCGGTCTGCGGACAGAGTCGAGCCGGTCTTTCATCGCCTGGGCCGCCCGAACGGCCGAAGCGTCACCGGAGGCATTGTCAGCCAGACGAGTTTTGCGCGGACGGTTCGTGCCGGTTTCCGTTCGCAAGGCGTGCATGTCGCTGATGCCCGGCACTTCGGCAAGGGATCGTGGGGGCATGGCGGCAGTTGGCATGGAGGGGCGAACTGGCGCGGTCACGACGGTAACTGGCATGGTGACGGCTGGCGGCGCGGCAAGTACTGGACGGACAGCGATTGGGGGCATGGTTGCCGTGGCTATTGGCGAGGCGGCTGGTACAGCGGCTGGTATGGCGGCGGTGCGTGGTACGGCGGTTGTGGCTGGTTCAACAACTGGGGGTGGAACTGCTGGAACCCATGCTGGTCGGCCAACTTCAGCTTTGGCTGGGGTGGCGGACCGTCGTTGCTTGGGTGTGGTTTCACGACGGCATACCCATGGTACGGCTATTATCCGGGGTATCTGCCGGCTCTGTACTCCTATTCGGCGTATGCCTGGCCGGCATTGTATCAGCCGGTTGTGTTCTCGCCGATCGTAACCCCGGTGTACACGCCGGTGGTGGTCGACCCGGCATATTCCTACTGGTACCCGGCTTCTTACTACTACTTTTCGTATCCCGGCCTGACGGCCCCGGCGTACGTTGCGCCGGGCTCATCGGCAGGAGGGTCGGATATGCTCGGCGTCGATGCCGCGATGGTGTCGCCGGCTGCTGGTGTGAAAGCGCCCCCGACAGAGCCGGCGGAAGCGTCTGTCACATCTCAAAGCCAGGATGATACACTGGAGGAAGGGCTGTCCGCGCTGCGCAATGGCCAGGCAGGGGCGGCGCGGCAACGACTGTCGGAGGCTGTTTCCGCCGAGCCGAACAGCGGTATCGCGCAGATGCTGTACACGGCTGCGCTGGTTGCCGACGGTCGGTACAGTACGGCGGCGATCGCGCTGCGGGATGCGTTGCAGGTCTGGGGCGACGGATCGCTGGATGACTTTTACCTGCCCACGGTCTACGGCGACGAAGAATACTGCTCGCAGTACACGCGGGACCTGCGGGCGTTTCTGTCGGATCATCCGGACCGTTCCGACGGCTGGCTGTTGACGATCTGGGCCAGTGCGTTCAGCGGCGAGTCCGCCGAGGCCGCGCAACTCCTCGCCGAAGCAAGGAAGACCTGGCCGGATGACCCGGCGCTGGCAGCGATGGGGAATCTGATCCGTCGCGATTCATGATCGCGGTGTGGGCATCGGGCGGATGGTCCCGCAGAGAAGCATCATGGATTCGGCAATCCTCGCGATCTGTTTTCACTTGAATATCCTCGGCTTTTACATCCGCTACGAAGGGGATGGCCAGGCAGTGACATTTACCGCTACTCATCGGCTCAACGGGCATTTCTTTGCCTACTCTGCCCGTCCGGACAACGCCTACGAGGCCGTGTGCATGCTGGCGGAGATGTGCGGCCTGCGGCAATTTGAGATCTAGGTCGGATTCTTTCGTGTGACAAGGTGGGGGGTGTACGCATCTTGCCAGGGACTGGCACGCGCAATAAATATGACAAAGAGCGGCGTGCCGCGCAGCTGCCGCTCCTTCGATCATCCGTAAGAAATGTTTGCCTTCCCCGGAACGAATTGTCCAGTAACATGTTATGTCGCCGGAAGGGGCGGATCTGGCTCCGAAGGGGCTGGTCCGGCCCGCAACGGCGTATCCTGCCTGTGGCGGCTGAGAGTCGTTGACGCGGAATAGGGCTTGCGTCCGGTGAGATGAGCTTGTACCTTTTGCAATAAGGGATGGGTGTTTACGAAATCGGCAGGCCGTTTGTCCTGCCGGATCCCGACTGACGCATGCTGCTAAGGTGGCGGTGGTGCACGATCCAAGCGACAAGCAAGTCCCGTACTATCAGCAGGTGGCAATGGTCCTGCGTACGCGCATCGTCAGCTCTGACGGGCCAGAACCGATTCATCTGCCGACGGAGGAGGAGCTCTGCAGCGTTCATAGCGTGTCGCGCGTCACGATTCGTAAGGCCCTCAAGATCCTCCAGGATGAAGGGCTGATCCAGCGCACGCCTCGGCGCGGCACGGTGACGCTGCCTCAGGGCATTAGGGCATGGAAACATCGCCACCAGGATCTGCCTATCTACGTTGTGACCAGCTGGGAGCGCTGCGCACTGAGCACGGACGTGCCCGTAACCTTTCACGGCCAGATCTACCAGGGGATATGCCGCCGCTGCGAGGAGGAGGGTTACTGGATCTCCACCCAACAGCTGCCGGGCAGGGCCTATGACGGCAAGAGGCAGGTGACGCCACCGGACAGGCAGTCGGCGCTGGGCGTCATTGTGATTGGCGTAATCAGTGAAACGTTGCTGCAGGAGTATACGGACGCAGGCTACCCCGTCGTCTGCGCCGATTATTACACGCCCAATATTTGCGCCAGCACCGTGGTCCTGGACTGTTTTACTGAAGGGCAACTCGCAGCCCAGTATCTCATCGAGAGCGGCCATACCGATCTGTTCTACATTGGAAACCTCTGGTCGCTCCGTCATAGACCACAGAAAGAGCCCGATGCGGAACTGATGCTGGCGGGTATCCAGAGGGCCCTGGCCTATGCCGGCCGGCCCCCCCTGTGCCCTGAGAGGATTTCTTTCTGCCGCACGTTGACGGATACGATTGATTCGGCTGCCGAATGGTTTCTGCGGATGCGGCCCCGTCCTACCGCGGGAATCATCTTCCAGCGTGAGGCCCATGAGTACTTCGCCAGCGCCTTGGCGGCAAGGGGGCTACAGGTGCCGCGCGATGTATCTTTGATTTCCAAGGCACTGAAAGGCAAGCAGGGTGACCTGACATGCCTGCTGGCTGATGCTCAGGTGCTCGGCGAAGCAGCGGTTGACGTCCTGCTGCACCGCGCGTTAGGCCGCATATCGTATGCTGAGCGTTCGCTGGTTCCCACGCAGCCTGTGTGTGGGCCGTTCCGTGTGTCCCCGCCGGCCGGACGACATCCCTGACGCTTTTCCACCCGGGACCACTATCTGACCACCTTCAAGCGAGGTCGGCAGCCCATGCCAGACGCGTCGGTGGCGCTTAGCCTGTCCGCACGCGAGCAGCGTCCACTCAAACCGTCCGACACGTTGCGACTGGCGACGAAAGGTTCTGGGGCGGTTGTCGGAGCCGGCTGTGTGGCGCCCTTTGCCCTTGAGCATCGCATCAGGGCAAGTCTCTGCTCCAGTTTGCCGCCAGGCTCTGCAAATCCCCGATGTTGATATAGCCATCGGTGTTCAGATCAGCGGCTGGATTCCAGTGGCTGTCAGACGGTGTCCCTTGGGTCGCCCATGCGGTTAGAAGGGTTTGCAGGTCGCCTACGTTGACGTGACCATCGTGGTTGGCATCGCCAGTTATATATACAGGAACGGTTGCCGTGTCGGAGGCCGTGCCGCCGTGGCTGTTGTCAACCGTAACCTCGAAGGTCAGTGCCTGGCCGGTGTGGCTGGTAAGGACGGGAGCGGCAAAGGAAAGGTCCGCAACGTCCGTCAGGGTTAGTTCGGCTGCCTGGCCGGCCGTCTGCGTCCATGTGTAGGCCAGAGGGTAGCCGCTGGGATCGCTGCCGCTGGCGTGCAGCGTGAGCGACTGGCCTTCATAAGCGAAGGCAGGCGCAGTGTCGATCAGGACGCTCGGCTGTCCGGCAGATGAGTCGTTATCGTCAATAGTGAAGGTATGTGCCCTGTTCGTCCCCAGGGTGGCATTGACGGGGTTGGTCAACGTCAGTTGGATCGTCTCGTCGGCCTCGGCTGTTGCATCATCAACGATGCCCAAGTCGATTGTCTTGCTCGTCTCGCCCGGCTGGAACGAAACCTGGTAGTTCGTGATCGTTGCATCGATGAACAGCACCGGTTGATAGTCGCTGCCGTACTCGCTGAAGTAGCAGGGATGATTGCCTGCTGCTACATAGATGCCGTAATTGGCCTTCGTGCCGTTGGCCCATTCCTGCACCAGGCTGGTTACGTCCGCCACACACCAGGCGGCCCCTTGCGGCTGGCTCACAAACGTGGTCAGCGCGTAGATGTCGTCACCGTCATCGGTAACACTGAAGGTAGAGTCAGAGTTGGCACCCCATCCGAATGCCCCCGTGCCGCCGGTATACAGACCCGCCGGATGCATCCAGCAGACACCCGGAGCTGCCGGGACGGTGCCCGGGAAATTGCCCGTCTTGTTGCCTTCCGCCCAATCATGGCTCTTGATACCCGCCCATCGCATGGCCGTATTGCCACTGGTGGTGCGCAGACGGAGTTCCGCCTTGTTGATCACCGCGCCCGAGAGCGCCGCCACGTCAAAGCCTACCAGGATGTGGTTTGCGCTGATAGGACTCTGCGGCGATGCGCCGTAGTTCATATAGGCACCGCTGCCGTCCGGCCGGATGAGAGCGTCCCTTACGTTGGCCAGCATGACGTCGGTACTGGTCAGTGCAGCAAACTGGCTTGACAGGGCGCCGCCTGCGGTTAACTCGGCGTTTCGTTTTACCGCCAGTATCACGTTGCCGGCCGGCGTCAGCGTGAAGTCGCTGCCTTGGGTGGCTGTGCCACCGGTGACAGTGTAGTTGACCACCACCGTCTGCGGCGACGGTTTGTTGAGTACGAGGGTGATGCTAGCGGGTGTCGTGCCCTCCGGGCCGCTCGAACTGCTGCTGGCGAATTCGACGGTCGGTGGGATCAGCAGCGTTGTTGCGCTGGCGACATTGGATAGAGCGCTGGCGTTGTCTTCCTCGTCGATGACCTTGATCGCGAAGTAATACGTCGTGCTGTCCGTCAGCCCGCCTACGGCCATCGTTTCGCTGCTGCCTGCTATCGACGGCGCCGGCTCGCCGGTCAGCTGTGTTGCGCTGTCCCAGTTGGCATCCGTGATCAGACTCGTCGCGTAGCGTATGTCATAGGTCGTGGCAGTGCCGGTCGTACCGTCGTCTCCGGTTGCTGTCCATGCCAGTGTGACAGAGCTGGTGGTCACATCGCGAGCCGCAAGGGTTGTTACCGTCCCCGGATTCGTTACATCCGGCTGATACAACGTCGTACCGCTGACGACTTCGGAAAGATCAGACGTGTGCGGTACCTCGTCCGAAGCCTTCATGGCGAAGTAGTAGGTCGTGCTGCCGGCCAGGCCGGACACAACTATCGACTGGCCGTATCCCGCCATCACCGGGGTGGGTTCCCCTTCGACCTGTGTGGCGCTGGCCCAGTTCGACGTAGTGATCGGGCTCGTGGAGTAACGCAGATCGTAGACTGCTGGCCGTACCGCTCAAGTTGTCATCGCCAGGTGCCGTCCAGCTGACCTTCAGGCTGTTGCCTGTAGCGTCGGAAACATGCAGGTTGTACGGTGGTGCAGGCTGCGTGACGTCAGCCGGGGGAACGTAGCCGATCGGGACTATATCCCAGCCGGGCGAGGTGTCAAAGATCTCTTTGCCCGGCAGGACCGCATCATACCAGTTCCACAGATCCGTGCCGCCGGGCAGGTGCAGAACGTAACTCATCGCCGCGCGGACGATGGCTGTATACGAATCATTGCCAACGTTATCAAAATGATCCGGTCCAGGCTGACTTAGCCACGCGGCGTTGACAGCCTCCCATGTGGCATATCTGTGAACTTCTCCATTGCTGTCCTTGTACATGGTGGCCATATGATAGCAGGGCCCCCGGTAGGGATTCATGGCCGGGTTGGCGAATCGCTGAATCACGGTATCACCCTGCCAATCAAGCAGAGCCTGCGCATTGAAGCCCACGTCCCTCATGTGCGCAAGAACGATCAACACGAAATCATCTTCCCATGGACTGGCAATGCGCACGACCTCCGGTACGAATTCGCCACTCACCGGATTGCCGTCGTCGAAACAGTGCACTGTCGGATAGTCTCCGTTGACGATGTATCTCTCCTGCCACGCCACCAACGTGTTGTTGACTTTCTCTGTAAAGTAGCTCTTCTCCAGGCTGCCGTCCGGGGCCATGAGGGCGGCGTCCGTCATATTGCGGATCATCCAGGCCATTCCGCGCGCTGGATGGAGTCGTTCACAATGCCCAGATCGTATCCACGATAACTGGCATTGCCGTCGGCGAGCTCATATCCGGCCCAAAAGTACAATTCCTCTAGATAGTAAAAATCACCCGTCACCAGGTACGGGACGTAAGTGAACGATGGCGTATGAGCCGCATTGATCGCCCACTCTGTCGCGGTGTCGTCGCTCGTGGGCGGCGGCAGATTGTCTGCGGGGTCGATGTAGTTGTAGGTCAGCCAGGTAAGCCAGATCGAAGGACGGTCATCGATGCTCAGGATGTGGTTGACGAAGGAGCGACTCGGATCAGACTCACGATAGTGAATCGGGGCTGCACCAGAAGAGTCGCCCCAGTTCAAGGTCACTTCCTTCAAGCGATTGTCCATCGTCCGAAGGTACCGAACCTGGGTGGTTGGATATATCGGCCGACCCTCATAGGAGCCCGTCTGCTTGAAGTTAGGATCCTTTACGCCGGGTTCCATGATGTCATGGCGTTTGGTCAGGAAGTTTGCATAGAAATCGGCGATCCTGCTTTCGGACATGAACCGCGTCAGGTCATAGTTCGGCAGCAACCCGGTGGAGATCATGTAGGAAACGTCATAGTGAATTTCGACCTCGGGGGGCGCATTGCCCTGCCAGAGGATCTTGTGCCAGCGGGCGTTTATGTTGTGTTTGAGGGCTGTCCTCGTAAACGCGCTCTGCGGATTGCTGTTGCCAAACATCAGGTCAAAGTCATAGGTAATATTGCTGCGGTACTGAGCCCAGCAGTTCTCCACGACCGTGTCGATCCGGAAGCCGTTCCAGCCGGGATAGTAGCGGACATAGTACTGCACGTTGAGTTTGTTCTTCACCGTTTGGTCGGGGTTAGGCACAACGATATTTGTAGCCCAATTCCGGATCAGGAACTCGCTGCAGACTTCGCCTTTGATCCAGTACTCCGGGTTGGCGATGTTGTTGAGCAGATTGCGAGCGGTGATCGTGGTGGCACTGGCGCCATCCGGCGCGATCGTCATCCGCGCGTCGAAATCCGTCGCCAGCAACTGCGTCTTGGTCAGGTACGTACCGTTGGCATTAGTACCGCCGCTGAACAGATCGACCTGCACCGACCCGTTAGCCGGCATGCTCGGAATCAGGAACGATACCAGCGCATGCATGACCGATCCGTCTGGCCAGTGAACCTTTGTGTCCGTCTGGGTGGTGAGTGTCTGCGCCAATCTTGGCGTAGACATGGTCTGCCACATCCCCCTGTTTGAAGATCATCGAGAGCGTCAAGGGATAGTTGGTGGTGGTCACGCCAGCCTTGTCGACGATGACGACCGAAGTGACAGGGGTCTGGGCCGCGGCAAGCCCTGTCGTCAGTGTGATCAGCAGGGCAACCCCAAGGGCTGTTCGTATACTATGGCGATACGGCATGTCCGTATTTCTCCCTATAGAGCGCATGGAAATACTTGTACCATCGTAAGGAACCCCCAAGCAATTTGCGTGCCAGAGAAGAAAGGAGATCGTAGAGTGACCGGGAGATGTGTTGTAAGGTGTTTTAATAACAGTGTTTAGAGTTGCTACCGATGTCGTCGTGCACGGACTGGCGTGTTTGTTGGTGTGTGGCGAAAGATCAACATTTGCATCCTCTTTGAGGCAACTTGTTCCCTGAATGCAAAGTGCAGACATGCGTCCGAAATACGGCGCCGCGCCGGTATCGCGCCTGTTCACCATGATTTGCCGAAGTGACAGTTTTCAGAATTGACGTGCGTACCGCGTCTCTCGGACTGGGCGATACTGGGCTCGAACCAGTGACCCCGTGCTTGTAAGGCACGTGCTCTAACCAACTGAGCTAATCGCCCGGACATCACATAATGTATGGTCTTGCCCTCATTTCGGCAACGTCGTGCCACGTCTTCGGCGAGGCTTTCTCGCAGGACACCGTTCGCATTCGCCTGTGGCGATGCCGGTGAAAGGGATTCCCGCTTCGTTTCACCCTGGTGTGTCGATCGCGCCATCCGAAAAAAGCATGAGGGCCGCCGTCTTGGCGGCCCTTACGCTGGGGTTTGCGCTTTCCTGTCTGGATTCCTGTCTGTTACTGTCGGCGACGGCGAGCCAGCAGCACGCCGCCCAGGATCAGCAGGCCCATTGTTCCCGGTTCGGGAACCACGGTGAGCATCAGCGGCGAGATTGTCCGGATTGTGGCCGGGCCCGGCTCGGTCACGTCCCAGTCGCCAATGTCGCCGCCAGTGGTGTACCACCCGTTGTAGCCGACGTGAATGCCCCCCGGAGCAAGTGGGGCCTCCTGCCACGTGAGGCTTACGGCGCCATTTCCGACGACCCTGACGGTATAAGAACCAAGGAGCTCATACGTATTCCTGGCGAAATCCTGGTCGCGACGGCCCTGACTGTCCGGCCACTGGCCCGAGCCCAACTGGGTCATTCCGCCGTTTGCGCCGGCTGCGCCGCCCTTGTTCCAGTCCTCCGGTGTGGCAGCCACCTGTCCTGCCACAGTGACGTGGCTGGGGTACGTGTAGCCATTGAAGGCTACCGGCATGTTGTTAACAGTCGTAAAGTCGGGTTGGGGAACCTTGGCCGCGAAGCTGCCAAACTGGTCCCATGTCGGAATGATCTGGCCATTCTGGACAGCCGGGTCGT
This sequence comes from uncultured Planctomycetota bacterium, assembly GCA_963787325.1. Classification (GTDB taxonomy): domain Bacteria; phylum Planctomycetota; class Phycisphaerae; order UBA1845; family JANYLN01; genus CAWBCK01. The sequence goes on along the minus strand of CAWBCK010000003.1, from coordinate 504,579 downwards.
CGGCCGGCGTCCAGAGTTGAACGCTGTCGGCTGCCACTCGCCAGGCGAAATGCTCGCCTGAAGAGTCCAGCATGCCTGGGGTGCCGCCGGCGACGATATCGCCGCCTACCGCAAGGACGCCCGACTCGGTTCCCTGGGCGAAAAGCCCGATCGTCAGTTCGGTCCCTGGCCTGGCCGTCGCCGTTGACGCGGGCTGGCCAGTTGCCTGATCGATTACCATGACCTTCAGGTCGATGACGCCGAGGCTCGTGCCTGCCAATAGTCCGACAACTGCTGCTGCGAAGAGACTGCGCATGGTCCATCCTCCTTGAATGCTGTAACCGGTAGCAGGACTGCTGCTTGTGCAAATCGCACCAGACGGCATGCGACTGCTTCTTGTGGCCGTCGCTCAGACGACTCTCTCTCCATCGACAAGAACGACGATTCGACATGATTCAACAGGCCAGCTCCCAAATCACGGGCACAGTTGCTTTTCCTGAAGGGCTGGATCTGGGCTCGGACTGACCTACGCGCTCAGGCCGATTGCGCTGGCGGCGGCGTAGTTCCGGGTATGGCTGATGCTGATCTGGACCGCGCTGATGCTCATCTGGCGGGCGACCTGGGCGCTATGGCCGGTCAAGACGATGCACGGCTGGCCGGAGGCGGCGTGTGTGACCTCGACATCCGTCCAGAGGATCGCGCCGCGCCAGCCTGTTCCCAGCACCTTGAGCACGGCTTCTTTGGCGGCGAACCGGCCTGCAAGGTGTGGCAAAGGGTTTTTCTTGGTGAGGCAATAGTCGATCTCGCGGGGCGTAAAGACACGGCGCAGGAACCGGTCGCCGTGGCGATCCCAGACCTGCCGGATTCGTTCGCACTCGATGATATCAATGCCGTGGCCGATGACGTTCATGCGGCAAGCGTACCTGCCAGCCGCCCGAGCAGCAAGAGGCATCGCCCCTTGGCAGTCGCGAAGCCTCGGTCCGTAATCCCCAGTCTCTGACCCCCGGTACCTGATCTCCGCCGTTCTCCCCGCCATCACGTTGCCACTGTCTGCCTCCTACGATATACATGCCTTGCTCACGAAAGGAACCTACATGCAAGTGCAGGAGCTGTTGCAGGATCTGACTGAGGCGCAACGCCGTGCCGTTACCCATACCGAGGGCCCCTTGCTTGTCCTGGCCGGTGCCGGCAGCGGCAAGACCCGCGTTATCACCCGCCGGGCCGCCTACCTGGCCGCCACGGTCACCAGACCCTCCCATATCCTGGCGATCACCTTCACGAACAAGGCTGCTACCGAGATGCGTGAGCGGATTGCCAGCCTCGGCCTGCACGGTATGACGGTCGCTACCTTCCACTCGCTGTGTGCCCGGCTGCTGCGGCAGTATGCCGACCAGGTCGGCCTGAAATACAACTTCAGTATTTACGATGAATCGGATCGCAACGAGGTCATCCGCAAGGCTGTCACCGCCTGTGGCCTGGCGATCGATCAGTGGCCTGCTCGCGCGGGTTGTCTCTGCCATCAGCCTCGCCAAGAACCACATGCTGACGCCTCGCGAGTACGTCCAACAGAACACCCTCGACTTCAACGCCCAGACGATCAGCCGTATCTGGACCCGTTACGATGCCCTGATGCGCGAGCGCAACGCCGTCGACTTCGACGACCTGCTGTCACTGATGGCCCAGATGCTCAAGGATAAGCCGGATGTCCGCGACGAGCTCGGCGGAGGCCTACCGCTATGTTCTGATCGACGAGTACCAGGATACCAACCTTGCCCAGTTCGAGATTGCCCGGCTGCTGTGCGACAAGTACAAGAACATCTGCGCCACCGGCGATCCCGACCAGTCGATCTACGCATGGCGCGGCGCGACGATCAGCAATATCCTTGAGTTCGAGCAGCACTTTCCCAACGCCACCGTCGTCAAGCTCGAACAGAACTATCGTTCGACCAAGAGGATCCTGGCTGTTGCCAGCAAACTGATTTCCGCGAACCAGCAGCGCAAGGACAAGGCCCTCTGGACGCAGAACGATTCCGGCCAACCTGTCCGCGTCGTCGAGTGCGATGACGCCGACAGCGAAGCCGAGTACATCGCCCGGCAGATCAAGGGATTGGCTGATGCCGGCACCGCCTTGAAGGATATTGCCATTTTCTGTCGCATGAATGCCCTGACCCGCGTGCTGGAGACTGCGATGCGGGACAACGGTATCGCGTATCAGTTGCCCCGCGGCACGGAGTTCTACAGCAGGAAGGAAATCAAGGATACGGTTTCTTACCTGCGCGTTCTGGCGAATCCGGACGATGAAGTGAGCCTGCTGCGGGTGATCAACACACCGCCGCGCGGGATCGGCCAGACCAGTATCAAACGTCTTCAAGACTACGCCGCTGAGCGGCGCATGTCTCTGCAGGATGCGATGCGCCAGGCTGACAGGATTGACGGTCTTGTCCGGGCGGCAGCGAAGATCAAACAGTTCGTCTCGATCATGGATGACCTGCAGAAGCAGGCGGGTCTGCCGATCAACGAGCTCATCGACAAGGTGCTCCAGCGGACCGGCCTTCAGAAACATTTTGATCTGACCAGCACCGAGGACAACGATCGCGTCGCCAACGTCGGCGAACTCGTTACCAGTGCCGTCAAGTTCCAGGAGCAGGCCTGCGAGAAAGGGGAGGAGCCGCGCCTCGTCGATTTCCTCGCCCAGATCAGCCTCATCAGTGACCAGGATGCGATTAAGGACGAATCCGGCAGTGTCACCCTCATGACCCTGCACGCCGCCAAGGGGCTGGAGTTTCCCGTCGTCTTCATGGTCGGGCTGGAAGATGGGGTATTGCCGCATGCCCGGGCCCGCGATGATCCTCACCAGATGGAGGAAGAGCGCCGTCTCTGCTTCGTGGGCATCACCCGGGCCAAGAAGCAGCCGACGCTCTGCCGCGCCCGTCGCCGGCAGATCCGCGGGGCATGGATCCCGACGATCCGCTCGCCGTTTTTGTCGGAGCTGCCGCTCGATCAGGTCGAGTGGCAAAGCGAGATGGACGGTGACTTCCGCGCAGGCCGGCCCGTCTTCCGCAGCGGCGGCGAACCGGCTGCCGGTAATCGCTGGCAGGGTGGCGGTGGTAGGGGGCAGGGATTCGGCCGTAGCGGCGATTCCGGCGGCAGGCCCAGTTGGGACCGTAACGAAAACCTCGACGCGGACGATACGATGGGCCGTTCCTTCCGTCGGGCCAAACCGGTTGAACCTGCCCACGGCGCCTTCGGCATCAAGGTGGGCCAGATGGTCAGTCATGCCCGCTATGGCATCGGCCGGGTGGCATCGGTCGAAGGTTCTGGCGATGACGCCAAAGCGAGCGTAGAATTTAAGTCGGCTGGCAAGCGGACTTTTTACCTCAGATTCGGAACGATTAAGCCCGTGCGTTGACAGGCAGTGTCGACGTCTGGGGCCGTCCAGTCTTCCTGGAGAAAATAGACATGGCGAATCCGGAACAACTGAAGGTCTACTGGAAAAACATCCTGGACACCGCGGTGGGTGCCGAGGACGGCATCACCGAGGCCGACATTAACGCCCTGGAGCCTCGTATCAGCGAGATCCTTGGTGATATCGAGACGCAGCGCACCCGCGGCAAGCTTGCCTACCGCGATCTGCCCTATCGGGAAGACCTGCTGCAGGGAGTGGAGACGCAGGCTGGGCTTTTCCGGCCGGGCTGCGAGAACCTTGTTGTGCTGGGGATCGGCGGTTCGGCTTTGGGCAATATCGCGCTGCAGACGGCCCTGCGGAACCCGATGTATAACCTGCAAAGTCTCGAAACGCGCGGCGGGCCGCGGCTGTTCGTTATGGACAACGTCGACCCCGTCCAGTTCGGCGCCCTGCTGAACTACCTTGACGATCAGCTCGATCGGACGGTCTTCAACGTCATCAGCAAGTCGGGCGAGACGGCTGAGACGGCAGCCCAGTTCCTGGTTATTCGCGACCTGCTGGTCAGGCGCCTTGGCGCCGAGCGGGCCCGGCGACAGATCCTGGCGATTACCGACAGCAAGGGCGGCACCATGCGAACGATCGTCGATGCCGAGGATTACGCGTCCCTGCCGGTTCCCGACGGCGTGGGCGGGCGGTTCAGCGTCCTGTCGCCCGTTGGCCTGTTCAGCGCCGCCATGTGCGGGGTGAACGTTCGCGAACTGCTGGCCGGGGCGGCGGATATGGACAAGCGGGTCATGGACAAGGACCTGCGCAAGAACCCGGCGGCGGTCATGGCAGCCATCTATTGGCTGATGTACCAGAAGGGCAAGAAGCTGCATGTGATGATGCCGTACGCCTATCACCTGAAGGACCTGGCGGACTGGTACCGGCAGCTGTGGGCTGAGTCGCTGGGCAAACAGAAGTCACTGGACGGCCGGGATGTGTTCGTCGGGCCGACGCCGATCAAGGCTCTCGGCACGACCGATCAGCATTCGCAGGTGCAGCTCGTATCGTGAAGGCCCGAACGATAAGGTAATCACCTTCCTGGCAGTCGAACGTTTCGACCGCGACGTACCGATTCCTGGGGTCCCGGAGGCCGGCCAGGACATGGGCTACCTGTCGGGTTCGTCGCTGTCGAACCTGATCAACTCCGAGCGTGAGGCGACGGAGCTGGCGCTGGTGGCGTCGCATCGTCCATGCCTGCGGATCACCTTCCCGCGGATCACCGAGCACACGGTGGGGCAGTTCATCTACCTGTGGGAGATGACGACCTCGATCGCCGGGCAGCTGTTCGGCATCAACGCCTACGACCAGCCGGCCGTGCAGCTGGGCAAGGAATATACGTTCGCCCTGATGAATCGCCGCGGTTATGAGACCAAGGCGGCAGAATTGCGGGAGCAGTTACGGACCGATGCTGCTTACCTGGTCTGATCCCAGGACGATCAAATTCCTGGCTATGGTGAGTCTGATCGTCGCCGCGGCGACGGCAGGCTACCTGACGCGCAGGTTGCAGCTGTGCCGCGAGTCGTCCGCCCAGCGGATCGCCTTCCTGGCGATGGTTTCGACCGTGCCGCTGTCGAGCATGCTGCCGGTCTGGAGCCTGCGGATGGGCTGGGGCGACGTGTGGCTGCCGACGCAGGCTGTGATTCTCACATTGCTGTGCCTGGGGATCGGTCTGATCGTCGCCCGGCTGCATCGTCTTAAACTGGCTGATGCCGGGGCGTACGCCTACGCCGCTGCACACACCAACATGGGCGTAACGATGGGGGGCTTCGTGTGCCTGGCGCTGTTCGGGGAACGAGGCCTGGCCCTGGCGATGATCTATATTACCTTCTGGACGATGTTGATGTTCGGGTTCTTTTTTCCGCTGGCAGAGGTCTTCGCCGGCCGGCACGCCGATATCAGCATTGGCAGGTTCGTTCGCAGCCTGGTGGATGTGCGCTGCATTTCGCTTCCGGCGATCCTGCTGGGCATTGCCCTGAATTTCGGAGGGGTTGTCCGTCCGGGGTGGATCGATCACTGGCACATAGTCGACCTGCTGGTCTGTGTGAACAATGCCGCAATGTTCTTCGTGATCGGCTTGACCTTACACCTGTCGGGCTTCAAAGATTACTGGGCTGAGACGGCGTCGCTGTCTCTGATAAAGTTTGTGGCATCGCCGGCGCTGGCGATCGGTCTGATATGGCTGGTGACCGCCGCCGGGCTCCATCTGGACAGCCTGCGCACCAACGTTATGCTGGTGGAGTCAGCGATGCCGACTGCCGTATTCGCCGTGGTCGTTGCGACGCTGTACGGTCTGAACGCTCGGCTGGCGAGCCTGTTGTTCGTGATAAACACCGTTGTATTCCTGGTGGTCGTTTTGCCCGTCATCATGGCGATACAATGGTAACGTTCGGTGCAGCGCCGCGATTGGAACGGAAGGCTGCCGTCGGCAGGTACAGGTGCTTGCCGGCAGCACGTGGATCTGATCTTTCAGATACCGTTGCATTGTCACGTAGTTACCGTTGTTGGAGATCATTATGCGACACGCCGTGATCATGGCCGGAGGCAAGGGGACGCGGCTCTGGCCCTTGTCCCGCGAAGATCGTCCCAAGCAGCTTCTTCGTCTGTTCGAAGGCAAGAGCCTGTTACGTCACGCCTTTGAACGCCTGCGCCTGATGTTCTCCCCCGACCAGATCCATATTGTCGCTGCCGAGGGGCACATTGCCGCGATCGAGGCGGAACTGCCCGAACTGCCCGAAGAGAATATCTTTGGCGAACCGGCCGTGCGCGATACCGCCAATGCGATCTGCCTGGTCGCGGCCATCCTTCAGAAACGGGATCCCGAGGCGATCGTTGGCATTTTCACGGCTGATCACATTATTCGTCCGCCCGAGACGTTCGCCGCCCGTGTTGACGATGCATACCGCATGGCCCAGGAGCATTCCGAGGCGATCGTCCTGCTCGGCGTCAAGCCCAACCTGCCGCATACGGGCCTGGGTTACATCCATCGGGGCGAGCCGATCTCTCAAGGCATCAGCTGGGTCAAGGAGTTCAAGGAGAAGCCGGACCTCGAGAAGGCCAAAGAGTACCTCGATTCCGGCGAGTATTACTGGAACAGCGGCATGTTCATCTGGCGGGCCGAAACGGTGCTGGCCGAGTTTGCCCGCCATCTGCCGGATAGTCACAAAAAACTTTCGCAGGTTGCGTTCGAGTGGCCGACGGACCATGCGCGGCACCTGGCTGGTCAGGTCTATCCGACGCTCGAAAAGATCAGTTTCGATTTTGCTGTCATGGAACGGGCCAAGCATGTGATCGTCGTGGAGATGCCGTGCGAGTGGGTGGACGTCGGCTCGTTCTCGACGCTGGAGAGCCTCTATCAGTCCGACGGCGCGGGCAACATCCGCGTGGCGGAGGCCCTGCTTGCTCAGATCGGTTCGGCTGACAACATCGTCGTCAGCGAGGACGAGCACCTGATCGCGGCGATCGGCGTGGAAGACATGATCATCGTGCACACGCCGGATGCCACGCTGATCTGCCGCAAGGTCGACGCTCAACGGATCAAGGATATGGCCCAGCGTCTGGAAACCGATTTCGGCGGTAAATACGCCTAGACCATGGCAATTATCCTGGGTGTGGACTACGGCACGAAACGCATCGGCATCGCGGTAAGTGATGCCGACGAGCGGATCGCGCTGGCCGGCAAGATGCTTCCTTCTTCCGGTGAAACCAAGCGTGACGCCGCCCAGGTCATCGCCCAGGCTCGCGAGTATAATGCCGTCCGCATCATCGTCGGATTGCCGATCAACATGGACGGTACGGAAGGCCCTCAGGCGGCCATCACCCGCACGTTCGCCAATCATATCAAACGCGCTTCGAGCATCGTCGTCGAGCTCTGGGACGAGCGTCTGACCTCATCTGCGGCGGACTGGTCCATGGACCAGATGGAACTGTCGCGAGCCAAGCGCAAGGCCCGCCGGGATATTATCAGTGCCCAGCTGATCCTGCAGACCTGGCTCGATGCGAAGCGGGCCAGGTCGGATGGGCCGCAGTCTGCCTGAAGTGCATTTTTTTGTAACGCAAGGATCGGCAGCGAGAACTTACCGTTGCTCGTGCCTGGCGATAGCCGTGACCAGCGCCTCGATCGTGTACGGCTGCGCTTCTATCGTCGGTTCCAATCCTGCATTGCGGATCGTCTCGCTGGTGATCGGGCCGATACTGGCGATCTTGACGCTACGGAGGCGCTTTTCGCCGTCCGGGCCGAGCATCTCCAGCAGGTTGCGGAAGGTGCTGCTGGAGGTAAACGTGATCCAGTCGACCCGGCCGGCATCCAACGTGTCGCGCAGTCTCTCCGGCAGGGCTGTCGGTTTGACGATGCGATATGCGCTGCAATCGTCGCACTGGGCCCCTAACCTGCGCAGGGCGTCGACCAGCGCGGTCCTCGCGATATCCGCTCGAAACAGCAGGACGCGCTTACCGGCGAAATTGTCCGCCTTTCGCAGTGCCTCCGCCAGGCTCTCCGCCGTGAACGATTCCGGCACGACGTCAGCCTTGAGGAAGTGTTGGCCCAGCGCCTCGGCTGTTGATGTGCCGATCGCCCCGATCCGCACGTTTGCCAAAGCCCGAGCGTCGAGCCCTCTGCTGCGCATCGTCTCTACCAGGGCGGCAACACCGTTTACGCTGGTGAGGATCAACCAGTCATAGCTCGGCCACTTCCCCCAGCGCCTTATCAATCGCCCCCGTATCGCCCTGCTGCAGTTCGATCGTTGGTGCCTCGATGACCTCGGCGCCAAGGGACGTCAGCTGTCCCGCCAGTTGTGACGCCTGCTGGCGCGTCCGCGTGACGGCGACCGTCTTACCGAACAGCGGCAGATGTTCGAACCAGTTGACGTGCTCACGCAGACTCGCAGCCCCGCCGATCAGCGTCAGGGCCGGCGCGATAATGCCCGCCTCCTCTGCCTTACTCGCGATGGTCGACAGCGATGCGACGACGCTTCGCTGTGCCGGTAGCGTGGCCCGGCTGACAACGGCCGCCGGTGTATCCGGGCTCATTCCCGCCTCGATCAGCGCCTTGGCATGACCACCCAGCGTGCGAAGCCCCATGTACAACACGATACTGCCCATCTTCGAGAGGGCCGCATAGTCGACGGAAGAGGCCTCTTTGGTCGGGTCTTCGTGCCCCGTCACGAACGCCAGCGTGCTGGTGAACCGCCGGTCTGTCAGGGGGATGCCTGCATAGGCGGCGGCGCCAGCGGCCGCCGTGATTCCCGGCACGATCTCGAACGGAACGCCCGCTCCTCGCAGTTGTTCGGCCTCTTCGCTGCCCCGGCCGAATATCAACGGGTCGCCGCCCTTGAGCCGGGTGACACGCTTGCCGGCCTGACCGAGTTCGACCAGCAGGTCGTTGATCTGCTCCTGGCCCATCTTGTGGCGCCGGCCCGTTTGCCGACGTAGATCCGCTCGGCGGTTGGCTGGGCCAGTTCCAGCAGCGATTCGTTCGCCAATGCGTCATAGACGACGACATCGGCCTGCGTGATGCGTACTGCTGCCCGCAGGCTGATCAGTGAAACGTCCCCGGGACCGGCTCCCACGAGCGCCACGCTGCCGGCCGGCATGGGGGCCAGCAATCCGCTCCAATCCATCGACCGCATGAGATCAAGCATAAGGTCCTCCGTTAGCGTACCGTATTGTACATTCCCCAATGAGACATGTGCTAGAAGCCCAAGACGTTTCTTCCGCGTGATCGTGTGGCCCCAGGGACAGAAACAGGGCCTCGCGGTACGCCGGGGCCAAGGTCCGCTGTGACATCCTCAAGTTGGACCTGCCGGCTGTCGTTGACCATTTGCCGGCCAGCTTCTAAAATCGCCACCTATGTGGATGACGAATGTCGCCGCCGGAATGCCTGTTGCTGTATCCAGGGAAGACCATGCCCGTTAAACTCCTGCCGCCCGATCCCGAACAGGTTCGCATGAGCTTCGGCGAGCATTTGGAGGAGCTTCGCTGGCGGCTGGTCAAGGCGGTTGCCGCCATCGGCATCGGCATTGCCATCGCGTTTCTGTTCCAGGAGCAGGTAACCGCGTTTTTCGTCGCGCCGTTCCGCATGGCGGCCCGCTGGCAAGGCGTGCCGCAGTACCTGCTCGCCCTTCACCCGACCGAAGTCTTCATGGTGGTGCTCAAACTGTGCGCGCTGGTTGGCGTCATCATCTCCAGTCCCTACGCGTTTTATCAGATATGGGCATTCATTGCCGCCGGGTTATACCCTCGCGAGCGCAAGACGGTTACCCGCATGGTTCCGGCAAGCGTGGGCCTGTTCGTCGCCGGCGTTGCCTTCCTGTTCTACTTGGTCCTGCCGGTGGCCCTGCAGGTCCTCATGGCGATGAACAACTGGATCCCCGCCCCCAATACCAAGCCCAGCTGGCTCGTCAGCAAGCTCATGGGCGACCGTGCCGCTGTCGTTGCCCCATCTACCCAGCCGAGCCTGCCGCATTTTCCCGTGCTGGCGGAAGACCCGGCTGATCCTGCACCAGGTACGGTCTGGATCAACCGGAACGATATGGCCCTGAAGGTTGCCACGGGCAAGGACCAGGTTTTCGTGTCGGACCTGCGGCGAAACGATGCCGGCATGGTTCAATCGCAGTTCGACCTGGATCAATATGTCTCGTTTGTCGTCGGGTTGGGGTTTGCGTTCGGCCTGGGTTTCCAGGTTCCGCTGGTGGTGCTGCTGCTGGCGCGGATCGGTATCGTCTCATCCAGCCAGATGGCAGGAGCGCGGCGCATCGTGATCCTCATCGTGTTCGTGGCAGCGGCGATCATCACCCCGACGCCGGACATCTACAACATGACGCTGTTGGCCCTGCCGATGATCCTGCTGTTTGAAGTGGGGCTGATGCTTGTGCGCCGAAGCGAAAAGAAACATCCGCCGCTGCGCGAGACCTTCTTCGGCGGCAACGGCGACGGCATGGCTGACTAGCAGTCATTTCAAAGCCTCGTTATGAGCGTGCCACTGGCAGTCTGTCCGCCGGTGTGAGGTATTGAATCTGTCGCCACCGATGGAGAGGCAGCCCGTTGGCAGCTAAGGGGTAGTGGTGTTGGTTCGGAAAGCGAAACAAACTGGTGCCCCGAAGTCCGGCTCGCCAGGCCAGCTCAGCCGGCGCATTTGCGCGATTGTCCGCCGCCTCGAAAAGACCTATGGCTTGCGCCAGTGGCAGCCTTGCGACCAGCCGGTCGAGGAGCTCGTCTCCACGATCCTCTCGCAGAACACCAGCGATTCCAACTCATCGTTCGCCTATGAGCAGACTCACTCGCTGTTTCCGCACGTGGGACAGCGTGACTGACGCGTCCCCGGCAGAAGTGGCCGCCGCCATTCGCTCGGGCGGCCTTGCCGATCAGAAGACCGCCACGATCCAGCGTGCCCTTCGCCAGATCCGGCAGGACTTCGGCAGCATTACTCTCGAAGACCTGAAGACCTGGCCCACCCGGCGTGCCATGGAATATCTGACAAGCATTCCCGGCATCGGGCCCAAGACAGACTGCCTGTGTCCTGCTGTTCTCTCTCGGCCGACCCGTGCTGCCCGTTGATACCCACATTCACCGTCTGGCGGTCCGCCTGGCTCTCGTCCCGACCAACGCATCGGCCGTGGCGACCCAGGAGACTCTTCAGGCCGCCTGCCCCGCCGACATCGTGTATGCCTTTCACGTCCTGGTAATCACTCACGGCCGGCGGACCTGCCGCGCCCAGCGGCCGGCGTGCTCGGCGTGCGATCTTGTTTCGCTTTGTCCGTCGGCCTTCGCCTTTGACCGCAAAGGCTCGGGTTAATCCTCCAGTACATACCGTCGCAGGTCCATCGCGTTGGATATGGCGTAGCCGTGGGCATCGTTATTGAAATAGGCGTGTACGTCGAGGCCGTCGCTGAGATGATCCTTGACGCGCTGGGCCGCAGCCGAGAGCGCCTGGTAAGAATAATCCCCACCGTTGCCCGCGCCGTGGAACCGCAGGTACACCCAGTCAGCCGTGATCTCATAGGGATGGTCCGCAATCAGATCGTGGATGCATAACGCAGCCTTGTGCTGCCTGAGGATCTGGAAGATCTCCTCGCACAGCCAGTCTGCATCGCGGAATTCGATCGCCCAGCGGACACGCCCCGGCGCAGCCGCGAGAAACTCGTCCAGCCTTTGCGGGTCTGCGCCCCAGTGCGGTGGCAACTGTACCAGGATCGGCCCTAGAAGGTCGCCGAGGATATCAGCCCGTTCCAGGAACTTTCCAATGCTGTCCTTCGGGTCTTTGAGTTTCTTGAGGTGCGAACCATATCGACTGAACTTCAGCGTATAGCAGAATCCCCTGGGGCCGGCATCCCGCCACGACTGGAACGTGTTCGCCGCGGGAAGATGGTAGAACGTATTGTTGACCTCGACCGCGTCGAACCGGCTGGCGTAATGCTCGAACCACTCATCATGTCGCAGGTCCTCCGGATAGAACACGCCCTTCCAGTGGTCATACTGCCATCCGGACGTGCCAACGCGGAACATGCCCTTGCGCCTGGCCATGAATCACCTCATGCTCTGACAGTCAGGGCAGAACCACGCTCGCCGGCCGGCTGACGAAATACTCTGTACCTGGCCCTTGCATCGCGGGCATCTCTCGCCCTTCTTTCGATGATGAAGCAGCCATTTGCGCAGCCCGGACGTGTCGCCGCCATGTCCGGCGGCCGTTGTCAGCACTTTCCGCATCGCCTTGTAGAGATCGCCAAGGCGATCTTCGCCCAGGTCCCTCGGTTTCGCCTCTGGATGAAGTCCTGCGTGAAACAGCACCTCATCGCTGAAGACATTGCCCATACCCGAGAACAGCGACTGGTCCATCAGGGCTGATTTGGCTCCGCCTCGCCGTCCGGACATGGCCTCGACAAACCGTTCTTCTGTGACTTCATCAGACAGCGCGTCAGGCCCCACGTTGTGCTGCATCAGATAGGCATCCGGATCATCGGCCAGGCTGACATGGCCGAGCATGCGTACCGATATGTACGCCAGGTGCGCCCCGCCGGCAAAGTCCAGCAGGAGGTGCGTATGCTCGGGCGGTTCACGGTCTCGCTCGTAGTAAGTAGACTCACCCGTCATCCCGAAATGGAGCACCAGCCATCCATCCGTGGACAGCCCTGCCAGCAGATACTTGCCGTGCTGGACGGACCGTTCGATCTCAGCGTCTTTCAGCCGCCGATACAGCTTCTGCGCTGAGCACTTTTCGAGAATTCGATCGTCATCGATCGACGTGTGCTCGATCCGCTGGTGCAGCGATGTGGAATCGAGGTATTGCTTGAACCCCACCAGGTCCGGCAGCTCCGGCATGTGACCGCTCCATCTCGGCAGGCTGTTTCTTCGCTCGACACGCCGCCTGGCCGTCCATGAATTCTAGCCCAGATATTTCATCAGCACGATGAGGTTTGATCGGGCAGCATATTGACCGGTCGATGGCGGTCGCCGAAGGTATGGGGCCTCCTGCGGCGCGGACTGCCCCCTTTCCCCCACAGCCGGCCGCTGGGTTCCCGACGGGTTATCCGCTGGAAGTGGTGGCAGGCTCGCGGCTCTGCAGCCGACGCAGGATCTGGCGGAAGAGGTCTTGCAGTGGATAGCCGCTGGCCAGATGCAGTACCACCCGTCGCACACTGACCACCACCCGCGCCGCCACCTTGAACAGTTTCAGCCGGATTGTGCCGGCTTGGGCCTGGGCCAACTCCGTTTCCGCCAGGCCCAGACGGCGAAGGCTCTCGACCAGGACATAACCCGCCGCGGCCAGCAGCAGCCGGAACTGGTTGGCCTGGAACTTCCGGCAACTGACCCGATCGGCGAACAGGTCCAGTTGCTGTTCCTTGATGCGGTTCTCCATCTCGCCCCGCTGGCAGTACACCTCGTCGTACAACGCCTGGGGATCGCCCGGTCGATTCGTTACAATAAAACGAGGATTGGCGCCCCGGCTGCTGTGCTCGGCCTTGCCGATGATCCGCCGGGGCCTGTCCCAGGTGCCGGCGGCGTACTGGAACTCGCAGAAGAGCCGCTGCTTGCGTTGGGTCGCCTCAAACTGCTCGGCGGCCTTGTCCATCGTATCGGCCAGCAGCCCCTGCAAAACGCTGTTTCTGGCCAGGCCGACGACGTACTGTACATCGTGCCGATCGCACCAACGCAGCAGTTTCCAACGGCAGAAGCCGCTGTCGGCACGAAAGACGATCTTGACCTTCGGCCACACCCGCCGCAACCGATTTACCAGCAGCCGCAAGATCGCCCGGCTGTGCCTGGCGGCGTCGATCTTGGACGGCCGCAGGTACGCGGCCAGCAGTTGATCCCCGCAGAAGACGTACAGCGGCAGGTAGCAGTAGTCGCCATAGTAGCCGTGGAAGAAGCGGCCTTCCTGCATGCCGTGCAGCCGGGCGTCGGTGGCATCGAAGTCCAGGACCAGTTCCGTAGGCGGCGTCTCGTGTGAGGCGATGAACTGTTCGACGAACACGCCGGCGAATCGCCAGAGACTGGCCCGGTCGATGGTGTTCTCCAGGCGACAGAGTGTCGGCGGACTCGCCAGAGGTTGGTCCGCGTCGGGCCGCTGCTCAGCCAGCACCGCCAGCAGCGGGTCGTGCCGCAGGGTCTGTTGATCGTTGAGATCCTCGTAGCCGCCAGCCAGGCCGAAGATCCGCTGGGTCAGCAGCGTCTGCATCTGGTGGGTGATCCGGGCTGGGTCGCGCGGATCCGCCAGGGCCGCGGTAATGGCCTCGATGAGCCGGGTGCGCCGATTGACCTCTCGCAGCAGCAACAAGCCGCTGTCGCTGGTAAGGGTGCCCCCGGCGAAGTCGGCGACAACTCGCTGGCGCGGCAGGCTGGAAAACAGCAGTGGTTCTGTGGTACAGTCTGTCATGTGAAGTCCCTTATTGTTGGGTAGGAAGAGTCTTTCGTAACTCCTTTTATACCCGACAGTAAGGGCTTCGCGCCATAGCCAATCCACTAATTTTGATGAAATATTCGGGCTAGGCACGGCCGATGCTTTCTCGGGGGTTGCCGCCGGCAAGTTGCCTGCCAGTGCGAACTATGCGAAACGGGTGCCACCGGCAGCTTGCCTGCCAGTGCGTGGCGCCGGATGGAGCGCTATTCGCTGATGAACCCGCTTGAGGCCACGCCGATTACCGGACTTGCCTGACACAAAAAAAAGGCGGCCGCACGCTGCCCGGGCGCGGATAAGGTGGGTGTTTTACGGGCAGGTGCGGCCGTACATTCGTTCTTCCGTCTGACGTCTGTTGCGAATCGTTCGTCAGTACGGCTTAGTTGTCTGCTTCATGTCTTTTCGGCAGTTTCGCCGTTCAAGACGTCTTAATTTTCCGGTTGATGCCCATAGAGTTCATATAGCTCAACAACGCGTTTGGCGAGCCGGCGATATGCCTGCACCAGATCGCGGCAGACCAGGTCCACTCTGCCCCGCAGTTCCCGCCGGTCGCGCAGAATCCGCTTGGTAAGCTTCCGCATTCGCAGGTATCGATGATGCAGGCGCGACTGCGTCTCCAGCCTCGTCAGCGCGTTGCTTACGCTTTGGGTCAGGTGCGACAGGTCGAACGGCTTTGAGAGGAAGTCTATCGCTCCCAACCGCATCGCCTCGACTACCCGGCCGACCGTCGGCACGCCGCTCATCACCACGAATCCGGCTCCGGTGATACCCTGCAGCTGTCGCAGCAGTCCGATCGCATCGCCGTCCGGCAGTAACAGGTCCGTCAGGATCAGATCCTGCGGCCTTGTCAGCTCGATATCCACCGCCTCGCGACACGTCGTCGCTACCGTTACCTCGATTCGCAGCGCCTCCGCGAGATGCTCGGCGAGCAGCTCGGCCAGCTCCTGATCGTCTTCCACGATCAGCACGCGTGACGCATTCCGGTCGTCGGTCAGAAGGTCCATTTCCTCCGCCGTGACCACCTCGCTCGTCTGGTCGTGCTCGTGGTTCATACGCATGTTCCTGACACACCCACCTGTTTCCATCGCCTGTCGTCCCAAGCGCATCGAACGGTGCCGCCGCAGCGGTGCAATCGGTGTCGCCATTTCGGTGTCTGTCTCACGCGACTTCCAACCGACAACTCAGGCCGGCTGTTGGGGCAGTCGCACATAGACCGTCGTGCCCTGCTTCGGCAGGCTCTCCAGCCACAGATCGCCGCCGCCCAGCTCGGCCAGCCGATATGCCCGCGACAATCCCAGTCCGCGTCGCCGGCCTGCCGGCCGGAAACTGTAGAAAGGCAACAGCGCCTTGGCCAGCACGTCCGGAGTCATTCCCGGACCGTTGTCCGAGATGCTCAGCACGACAAGTTCATCGGATGCTTTCGCCCGGCAGTTAACTCGTAAGTTCGCAGAATCTTTCCCGGCCGCCTGCAGACTGTTATCCAGGACCTCCCGCACGATCTGCCTGAGATGCTGCGGATCGAAGAGGATCTCCGGCAGGTCCTCCGGCATGTCGACATGCACCCGCTCGGCCGGCAACTGGTTCTGCTCGGCCCAGAGACGGCTGATCTCGCGCAGGAGGGGCTCCAGTGCGAGTGCCGCTGGCTTGGCAGGCTCGGGTTTGGCGAAGGCCATCACCTCGCTGACGATCTGGCTGCACTGCTGTGCCTGGTGCGTCACCGTTTCCAGGATCTTGACGCTGTCCGGATCACTCAGGCGGTTCTTGAGCATCTGTGCCCGGCCGGAGATGATCGCCAGTGGGTTGTTCATCTCGTGCCCCGCCCCGGCTGCCATCTCGGCGATGATATCCAGCGACCGTTGTCGCAGCTTTCGCGGCTCAGCCTCGTGCATCTTGCGGGCCTGCTCAGCCAGTGATTCTGCCAGATCCTGTGCGTGTTGCATGGCGATCGCCTGCCGCAGCGCCAGTCTCACCTGCCCTTGCAGTGCCTCGAACTCGTTTGCCTGCGCCTGCCACTGCCTCGCCTGCTCGGCGGGAGCAACGAGGATTGCTGCGCTATGCCAGTCCGGTCCCGTTGCCAGGTCGATCAGCCATGCCGGCCCCTGCGGCAGATGCTCTTCGCATGCCGCCAGCCGCAGGTCGTCGCTGCGTATCGGCTCCAGCCGAAAGGCATTGGCGGATTCGCCGACCGACTCCAGCGGGGGCGGCATCTGCGGCGATTCGATCCGGCCCCAGTATTCGCCCGTCCTGCCGTCGGCGAAATGTCCCACGGCGCAGATGCCGTTTTTCTCGACCGATACAACCGCCCCTGCGCTGCTCTGCAGACCCTTGCAGAGCGCCTTGGCGCATATGGCACAGAGGCTCGCAAGATCGTTCTTCTTGGCCAGATCCTTCGCCAGATCTCCCAACACCTCGAAGTACCTGCTGCGCAGGTGCATCTGACGGTTGCTGTCACCCAACTGCTCGTTAAGCCTGCCGAGCTCCGCGTTGGCCTCCGCCAGAGCCCTCAGGTACAGATTGGTCTTGGTAACTTTTTCGAGGCCCAGCAGCTCGGCCCGCTGCTCGATGTCCTCAGCCAGACGCTCCAGTACGCGATCGAACCCGGACTGCCGGATGCCCATTCGCTCAGCCAGGTCCCGCGCGTTATGCGCAAAGACGCAGTTGCCCGAAAAGCCGATCCGGTGCTCCCGGACGACCAGATCCGCCAGATAAACCAGCCGCGCATATTCGGCCCCGGGCACGCCTCGCGGCAGCATCTCAGGATCCTGATGATGCAGCCACATCGCCGCGATGATCGACTCCGGAAGGCCCCACTGCTGGCCCAGGCGCTTGCCGACCACGGTATGGTCCATCCCCAGCAGCTTGTTCTCGACGTCGCTGATCGCCGCTCGCTCTGTCCGCGCGATGTCGATCACCCGGCTGTATGACTTCGGCAGGATCGTATCCAGCGCCACCTTACCCAGATCGTGCAGCAGCCCGCAGACGAAGGCCTCTTCCGGATCGATCTTGGCTGACAGCTCGCTGCGCGCAACAGCTTCGCCGCACAGCCCACCGCCAGGCTGTGCCGCCAGAAACTCCGTCGATCAAATTCCTGTCCCGAGACGTCTTCCGTTGTCGACTGCGTCGGGGCCTGACCCGCTGCGCCTGTCCGGTTGATTTGTGGCCCGAACACCTCGAACACTTTGATAGAAAGGACGGTATTGCGGACGGTGTCGAAACCGAGCATCACGACCGCCCGTTCAACGGTCCGTGCGGCGTCCGGCCGGATACCGGAATCCGCCCGTCGCGCCAACTTCAGCACCTTGGCAGTCAAGGCCGGGTCCGATTCGATGAGATTGATGATCTGGCTGGCCCGAGCCCGTTTATCGGTCGTAAGCTGCACCAGCCGCACCGCCACCGCCGGCAGCGTCGGCAGGCTTTCCATCTGCGACAATATCAGTTCGACCCGGTTTGCCCGACCAGTGTTGCCCGGGTTTGGAGGATTATCCATATGCCCGACCCGCCTCAAGCCAACCTCCGCCGTAGCCGACCCCAACCGTAAATCCTGCATTGCCTTTGCCGTACCGATGCGCCTTTTGCGCCTTCTGTGGTTATCTCGTCGTTCGTCGTCGCCGTACCTATGCGCCTTTTTGCGCCTTCTGCGGTTATCTCGTCGTTTGCCGTCGCCGTACCTATGCGCCTTTTTGCGCCTTCTGTGGTTATCTTGGCATTCGTAGTTGCAGTACCTATCCGTCTCTTGTGTCTTCTGCGGTTACGTCGTTGCAGTAAGTCTCGGTTTCCCGCGTCTCTTGCGGTACCTGTGCTGTTCGTCGTTCCCGACGCCTACACACCCACTAATTCGGCAATCCGATTGATCAGGTGATCTATGTCGAACGGTTTCTTGATGAAATCGTTCGCCCCCGCCGTCAGCATCGCCTGCACCTCGTCCGGGTTGACCACGCCGCTGACCAGGATGACCTTGATGTGCGCCAGTTCAGGGTTTTTTCGGACCGTAGCCAGTACGATGTTGCCGTTGATATCCGGCAGCATATAGTCCAGGATCATCAGGTCCGGATTGAACTGTTGGGTCAGCAGCCCCGCGTCGTAGCCGGTCTGCGCCTTTTTGACCTCGAATCTGCCGTCCGCCTGAAGCAGGTCCACCAGCATTTCGACGATGTCGGGATCGTCATCGACAACGAGTATACGTTTCTTGCCGCGTTGCAGCCGGCGGATGGGGATGCCATTTTCCCGCATGAACTGCACAAGGGCCTCTCGCGGTACCCGGCGGAACCGCGACCCTGGCACCCGAAAGCCCTTCAGCCTGCCGTTGTCGAAACATCGGATCACCGTCTGCTGGCTGATCTGACAGATCTGAGCGACCTCGCCAGTAGTGAAAACCTCTTTGTTCTCAAGATCCATGGTACCTGTCCTTCCCTGGTCCGTCCTCACGCCGATCGTCTGCGTAGTCCGTGCAGTCTACCCATGTTCGCTATCTTCACACAATATACAAATAGGAGAAACTCGCGGTCAAACGCAAAAAAAAGACATGGCAGGTTCTGGAGCCAAGGCCGAAGGCCGGTACGCACGGCACCCTCGGAGAGGACGGTACGTGGCCGTGCCGCAACTATATATCGGAAAAGGAGTTACAAGGCCTGCGTGTTGTTCGGGCCCTCTGGCGTGCTCCTCCGCCAACCTGAAGACCCGATGGGCCTGGACATGCCCTGTGTATCGGCCTGTCCGTGATGGCACGGCAGTGGCCAGATGATCAGGTTTCTGACAGGTGCAGCTTACTCATCCTCGCGGACCACGAATTCGCAACCGACTCGAAAGCCCTCAGCGTGCGGCTGTAAGTGCGTGACGCGTGCGGTGGCGGAATAGGTTTTGCCCTCGGCCAGGACGAACACCTCGGCCTCCTGCCCCATTGACAATGACTCGCTGCAGATCAGGCCGATGCCGGTGCCGCTGATATCCTCGACGGTGGCGTCTACGGTTACTCGGGGACCCTCGGGCGACGCATAGCGAATGGCCGCCGGTGTCGAAAGCGCCCATCGGTAGCATTCGCGGCGAAACAGCGGTTCCGACGTATCCGGGGGCATCCTGGTTGCCAGCCTCGCCAGGAGCGATACGCAGTGCTTGGAACTGGCAACGAGTGTCCTTTGCGTCCTTGTAGCCATTATTGTACCTCCCTATGAACTATAACAAATCCGGCGGGCAGAGGTCCGTGTTGGGCGTTATCAGATACGGCCCGCTGGCTCGACCCACACCTGCTCCAGGCCGGGCCGGAAAGTGTATCGGACGACAGAACCGATGAGTTGACGCTATCTGGGCAGGTTTCTGCGCCGGGTCGCTTCGATGTGGACCATCAGCACCGTCACGTCAGCCGGAGTGATGCCGCTGATCCGCAGGGCCTGGCCGAGACTGACCGGCTGATGGGCCGCGAGCTTCTCGCGGGCTTCGAATCGCAGGTGGGGAACTGCTGCAAAATCGAAGTCGGCGCCCAGTTTCCAGCGTTCCAACTCGCTGAATTTCTCGATGTGACGTTTCTCGCGTTCAAGATATCCGGCGTATTTGATTGAGATTTCGACCTGCTGGCGGGCTTGGGCCCGGATTGCGGCGGAAGAAGAATCAGCCAGTCGGGACGCGATGCCGGTCAGGCTCGGAACGGTATTTATGAGACCTTCCAGTGTGGCCTCCGGGCGCCGCAGCCACTCTGTGAGCGTATGGCCTTCGTAGCGCGTTTGGTCGAGATGTTCCAGCAGGGTCGCAATGTGTATCTGCTTGGCCTGGAAGGCGGCCCAGCGGGCATCGTCTACCATGCCGATCTTGCGGCCGATTGACGTGAGGCGGGCATCGGCGTTATCGGACCGCAGGTGCAGCCGGTATTCAGCCCGGCTGGTGAACATGCGATATGGCTCGGTCGGGGGCCGGGTGATGAGGTCGTCGATCATGACGCCGATGTAGGCCTGGTCTCGGCCGAGGATCAGCGGCGCGGCGCCGATCAGGCTGCGCGCGGCGTTAATCCCGGCGACCAGGCCTTGGGCGGCCGCCTCTTCGTAGCCGCTTGTGCCGTTGATCTGGCCGGCGAGGAACAGGCCGCGGACGCGCTTGGACTCCAGCCAGGAGGTCGTCTGGTCGGTGGGGACCCAGTCGTATTCGACAGCGTAGCCGTGCTGGAGGACACGGGCGTTTTCCAGGCCGGGTACGGAGCGGATCATAGCCTCCTGAACGTCGATTGGCAGGCTGGTGGACAGGCCATTGCAGTAGACGCGGTCGGTGTCGTAGCCTTCCGGTTCGAGGAAGAGCTGGTGGCGATCCTTATCCGCGAAGCGGACGATCTTGTCCTCGATGCTGGGGCAGTAGCGAGGGCCGCGTCCCTGGATCTGGCCGGTGAACAGCGGTGCACGGTGAAGATTGCGGCGGATGATTTCGTGCGTAGCCGGCGTGGTCCAGGTGATATGGCAGGGCACCTGGGGTTGGTCAAGGCGGTCTGTGAGGAAGGAGAAGGGCAGCGGCGGGCTGTCGCCATCCTGGCGGGCGAGGTCGTCGTAGCGAATGGAGTCGCGGGCGATGCGGGCCGGGGTGCCGGTCTTAAGACGGGCGAGCCGCAGGCCGAGGGTTTCCAGGTTCCGGCTGAGCGTGTCGGCCGGCGGTTCGTCCACCCGGCCGCCGGGAAACTGGTCGGGACCGAAGTGCAGCAGGCCGCGCAGGAACGTGCCGGCAGCGAGGATAACGGCGGCTGCGCGGATAGTTCTGCCATCCTCAAGACGCACGCCAGTGACGCGTGGCCGGTCATCCTGCTTGCTCGTAAGGATCTCGGCGACGGTCCCTTCGACGAGTCGCAGCCCGTTGGCCTGCTCAAGGCCGTTAAGGGCGGCGCAGGTGTAGAGCTCGCGGTCAGCCTGGGCGCGGGGACTACGAACGGCGGGGCCCTTGGAGCGGTTGAGCATGCGGAACTGGATGCCGGCGCGGTCGGTAATGAGCCCCATCAAGCCGCCAAGGGCATCGACTTCGCGGACGATCTGGCCCTTGCCGATGCCGCCGATGGCGGGGTTGCAGGACATACGCCCTATCGCGTTGACCGCCATGGTTACAAGGACGGTATCGGCGCCGAGCGCGCAGCGGCCCAAGCGGCCTCAACGCCGGCGTGACCACCTCCTATGACCAGGACATCCGTTCTCATCGGGCGCATTATACGCAGGGGCGGGATCAGTTGAATCGGCGCTGGGCAGAGAGATGAAGCAGGCGAGAAGACATCACGGCCGTAAGGCAGATGAGAGCCTGTTGGCACGGAGAAAAAGAATCGCCCCAGGTGATCTCACCTGGGGCGATTCAGATCATCTCACGGGCTTGCAGACGAACTCTGCCCTGGTCGTTTGACAGCGGCTGTCGACTATGCCGCACGCTGACGTCGGATGAGCGGCAGCAGGCCAGCCAGGCCCATCAGGCCCAACGTTACGGCGGCCGGTGCCGGAACGGCGGAGATCTCCGCGCCGCGGACAGCCAGACCAGCATGCTTGACGGCGAGCGAGATGCCGAAGAAGGAACCGGCGGTGGCGTCAACATCCTGGAATCCGTAGACCGTGTCGCTGTAGGGCGTGCTTCGTGTGTCTTGCATCGCGAAGTACCAGACCGGATTGGTGTTGAATATGGGCTCACCTGGTGTGCTGGTCCAGTAGCCGGTCAGTTGCAGATTGTCGAATATGGTGCCTGCCAGATCCGGCGCGGTGACGCCACTGTTGCCGGAGCCGCCAGTCAATCCGAGTTCATCATAATAGAGATGACCCAGCTCCTGTGTGGCGGCCTGGAAGCCGTAGCCGGGATCATCGCCGGCAGTGGGCAGACGCCATGCGGTGTCAGCCCAAGTCAGGTTGTAGGCGGAATCGATGCTGTAAGTGAGCTGGCCATCCAGCGCGGCCGCCCAACTCATCTGGTTGGCCCAATAGGCCTGGGGGGCTGAGTAGTCGAGCCAGACAAGCGAGGTGCCGCTGGCGTCGTGCTGCCAGATCAGGTTACAGGTCGAGCCGTTGTAGTTGGCAGTACCGATCTTTTCCAGATCGGCCCGGGCCGTCGCTGCCAGCGACAGGGCCCCCGCCATCATGCAGAGTACTACCCATTTTGCTTTCATCATCACTTCGCCTTTCATTGCCGGAGCGGGCCGGCATCCTCCCGTTCGCCCTCCCTCGGGCGAACTTCAAACGGCAGCTGCTTTGGGGTTGAGTGCCCCTGGCTCCGTGCAGCTGCCCTCTCCCGTGCATCACGCCCGGATCGCCTGCACGCGGTGTGCATGAGCACCATCTGTTGCCGCATGCCGTGACAGTCACCTTGTTGGCAATAGCCTTCCATCGGCCGCGATAGCAGACCATCTGTACGGCGCCGTGCTGCGGCGCACGAACAACCAGTCCGGTTCCAGCAGCGGACCGGCTATAGGCGGATCGCAGGCAGAAGAAGCACCTGGTTACCTGGTACCGTCAGCCGACAAGGGGCTATGCCCTTCTCCCGAAGATAAGCAAAATACAAACACAGCCTACCTCGCATATCCGGAGGTTGTCAAGTGAATTCCCGGAGGACGATGGTCAGCTGTTATAAAATATGAGATTTAGGAGAGAAAAGCCGTCCCTGTTTCCTTTCAGCTCCTTCTGGATAGATGGATTGTAGGGAATATAGCAGTTGTGTGTTCTTTTTGGGGGCGGTGGTGCTATTGCCTGCGTGAGGGGGCGGCCGGAGTGGGTTGAAACGGATTGTCCTAAGGTCTTTCGGCGTGGAGGTCCTTCACTTTGCAGAGGATGACAATTGGCGCACGGCCAGACCGCGCGTTTCCAGGTTTTTGCGTCTGTCATGCATGCTGCGCCCGGCTTGAGAATGGTTGGGATTGTCAATTCCTTCGGTGTCGGAGGCACGTCGGTGCGAGGCGATATGCCATTCTTGCGTAACAGGCATATGGCGGTGCCGAACAGCGGCGCTGTCCCTCGTGCGGACAGAAAGGGCCCTGCGCGGGTAGAAGCGGTTTCAAGGCCTCGCACTGGCAGGCCAGCTGCCAGCAGCACCCTCGAAGGAAGGAACGGCTGCCGGTAGGCTGCGAAGAAGAGGGCCCGCCAGATGGCTGGCGGGCCCCGGTACGTAATGAGGCTTACTTGTGAGCGAACGTTTCCGTTCGCGTAGCTCCTCTGTCAGTGCAGAGAGCGGTTCCAGTTGCCGATCAGCGCCTGCAGATCGCCGACGTTGACATATGTGTCGCCGTTGAGATCAGCAGCCAGGCTGCTTCCCTGGGTGCTCCAGGCTGCGGCGAGAGCCTGCAGGTCACTGACGTTGACGGAGTTGTCATGGTTGACATCGCCCATCAAGTAGATGGGGACGCTGATGTTTTCCGGGGTACCGGCCACGGAACGCGTGTCAACGGCGGCGACACTGACGACGACCGGCGTATCGGTGAACAGGGTCAGTGCTGGCGCGGTATAGGAGACAGATGCGCCTGAGCCGTTAATAGTGACGGTCTTGCCGCTGACCTGGCTCCAGTTGTAGGAGGCCACCGAATCGCCGGCATCGGGGTCGCTGGCGGTGCAGGAGACGTTTACCGTCCAGCCTTCGTACGCATAGGCCGGGGCGGAAGTCGAGTCGATAGTCGGCGGGTTGTCTACCTCTCCGACGGTCACGACGCACGGCTGGTACACGAAGACCGCGCCGTCAGTGGCACGCAACCGGAACGGGAAAGTGACCGGGGCCGCCGGCTCCGGGCTGAACGTGACTGTCGCGGTCGTTGTCAGGCCGGCCGGGCTGAAGGTTATCGGGGGGGCGACCACGGGATTCAGGACATCGGGATTGGCGCGGTACTGGAGCTCCCAAGCGGCAGAAAGAGCATTTGGGCCGCCATCGGTATCGGCGGCCGTGCCGTCGAGGCTGGCGCTGAAGCCGGTGCCGTTATACGCCACGGACTGATCGCCGGTGATGATTTCTACGGCGGGGGCAACTTCGGCCTGCACCATGACTTCGGAGTTCGTTGTGCCGGCGCTGTTAGTGGCAGCCAGATTCAGGGTATAGACGCCAGGGGTGCTGAAGGTGGCCGTGGTTATCGGCGCGTGTTCGTCACCAAAGGTGACGGTGCCGGGGCCGTTGAGGCGACTCCACTGAATTGTTACGGCGCCGCTGTGGCCATCGTCCTCTACCACGCCCATGAGCGTTCCGTCCTGCGTCGCGACGGTCGCTGGCTGAAGGTGGTGGTAAGAGCGGGGTCAGGAGCACTGGAGCCGGCGAAGACGACAGGCTTCTGTGCCGCCGAGGCGTTGTTATCGAGTTCATAGGCACCAGCGTCGTTGCAGTCGGAACGAGTTTCGCCGCTTGGCATCGCCGTGGCCGACGGCAGAACAAGCTGCTTGAGGGGAACAAGAGAGAAGCCATCTTCGCCTGTTGCCGGCACGTAGCCGTCGCCTGGTTTGGTAGAGTAGGTCACAGCGCCATCTTCGGCGACGGAGCCTGCTACGAGGTTGGCGTCGATCCAGGAGGTCGTTTCCATCCAAGTGCTGCCATCGGTTCTGGGGCCATAGTTGACCATGCCGATGTCCGCTTCCGCCTGTGTCTGGTGTTCGTAGATCTGGACGTTGGAGGCGAAGATCGGTACGTCCCAGTAGCTGCCGCTGCCTACCAACGAATCCCCGTCATTGTACTTCACGAAGAAGTTGTTGGCGATGAAAGCCGGTGCAGTACCGCTGGCGATCGAACAGACCGTGGTTGTTCCACTGTACCGCTCAGCCAGGATGGTGTTGTACAGGAAGTACAGCTGGGTGCTGTAGCCGGCGGTGGCTCCCTCTTCGGCGTACCTGAGGCATGTGCCGTTGACAGCAGTGAAGCCCTTGATGATAAGGTTGCCCATTACGTAGGAGAGGCCAGCCTTCGGGATGTCGATAATGCCTTCGCCGCCACCGGTGGTCGGTGGGGTGGTGTTCGGGTCGGTGATTTCATCGCCGAGACGGTTGTAGAGGATCTTGGTATTGCGAGCGTTGCTCTTGATGTCGTAGGCGATATTGGCGTTGTACATCCAGTTATACTGGAAGGTGGCCGAGTCCAGGCCGCCGCCACTGCCGACGTAAGCGTTGTGGGGGGCACCTTGGCCGCCGGGCATGCCATTGCCATAGACGACGCAGTTTTCGACGAGCATTTCGGCGCCCTTCGTCGTGGTGCCGCGAATACCCCAGTTGCAGTCATGGACCACGCAGTTGACGATCCTGCACAGGCCGCCGCCATCGAAGCAAACGCCAGCGGCGTTATAGCCGTTGTCGTTGTAGGGCGGAACATCTCGGATGGTGGCATTAATGAATTCGAAGTTTTCGATGGTGATGTTGCTGGAATTGCCCGTGATCGTGCACGTGCCCTTGCCCCAGACCGAGACGAGGTGATCCGGTCCCATGTCGACGACGGGTCGGCCACCGTTGCCTTTGACCGTGACATTGCTGGGCCCATCAAAGAGCATACAACCATCGACACCGACGTAGGTGCCCGGGTCGACCAGAATGGTGTCCCCGTTGCTACAGACATTGATGGCGTCCTGGATCCTGTGATACGGCTTGTTGGAGCCGACAAGGAGCGTATTGGCCGCCCCTGCCGACGCTACGCAAACTGCAAGAACAAACAAACTGAAAACACCGAGAGATCTCATCCGGACTCTCCCTTCCCAAATCAAAGGCCAACCAGAAATGATATGGTTCATACTCCTCTGTACGAACCGCAGACAGAGGCGATGCGCCGCGAACCGCCCAAGTGCCTGCCACAATTGAAGTATAACGGGACGCCGGTGCGGACTCAAAGGTATTTTCGGCGATGTTCCATTTTTGTCGTAAAACAGCATTGACTCACTTGTATGGTACATGTATAATGCTGCCGCGCTGGACCGTACCAGTGAACCTATCTGTTGTGCATGATTCTGCGCTGTTATATCTGGATTGCGGGCGACGTTGTCTTAAGGAGGATCGCTTGATCATGTGTTGATCAACTCGGTTGTCCGTTGGCGGGGTTGGTGGCGGCATCTGTGATTCCGCAAGCGCGAACGACTGCCAGTGAAACGCGCATCTGCGCATGTATGTGGGGCGCACGGCGTTACCAAAGTTTTGGAACGCATCGCGCAGGACATTGCCCGAACTGGCTGCGAAGCGGCCAGTGACGCAGCCAATGTTCCCTGATGAAAAAGCCTCCAGGCGCTTTGAGCCTGGAGGCTTGTGGCATGGTCACGTTGCCAGGGGACGTGGCCCCTGGCGATGAATCGTTAGTTGATCACGGGACAACGCGGTTCCAGTTAGAGACGAGTATCTGCAGGTCGCCCACATTGACGTAGTTGTCGCCATTGAGGTCGGCCCAGGCGTTCCAGTTGGCACTGGCCGGGGGGTTGTCGGTGCCGCCCCAGGCGGTTGCCAGGGCCTGCAGATCCGCAACATCCACGGTGTTGCTGGTGGTCCACGTCGCCGGCTGCGAAGACTGGCACGCTGACGGTAGCGTGGCCCGTGCTGTAACCATTGTAGGCCGCGACGGTGAAGCTCATGTCTGCTTCGGTCTGGCTGGAGACGATCGGCACCGTGTAGGTCATTGTAGCCATCGTTTCGTTGGTCATCGTGGCCTGTTTGCCGGTGGCCTGGGTCCACGTGTAACTGACCGGCAACTGCGACGGATCATTGGCGTCGGCGGTGAGACTGACCTGCATGCCTTCATAGGCGAATGCCGGCGGATTGACGACCTGAACGGTTGGGGGCGGCGGCCCATTCGCGGTGATCGTCAGGGTGTCATCGCTGGCGGTGACGCCGTCGGTGACTTCCAACTGCAGCACGTAGTTGCCCACGGCGTCGAAGGTGACCGTTGTCGCGAGGGAGTGTGCGTCACCGAACGTAGCTGTTCCCGGGCCGCTGAGTTTGCTCCAGGTGGCCGTCAGCGTGCCGCTGCCGCCGGAGGCCGAGCCAGTGAGGGTGGCGTTGCCGGGCAGGGTCATGGTCTGGTCGGTGCCTGCGTCAACGATAATGGGTACGCCGGTGGAGTATTCGTAAGCGCCGATGTCAATATGCCCGTCGCTCGGCCGGGGGGCGGATGAGAGCGGGTAGACGTATTGCCGAGTGGGGATAAGCGAGGTGCCGTCGATCCCGGTGGTGGGACTGGGGACACCGCCGTGGTCGCGGGCGCCGCTGGAGCTGGCCGTCAGATTGAAGTCGAAGGGGGTCGTGGTGGAATAGAGCGGCTGCACCAGGCCGGCGTTCATGGTCGAGAGGTTGTTGAGGGCGATGGCGGACCCATTGATCGCTGTGCCATACCCCTGAAAGATGTTGTTCTCGACGAGGGCGATACCTCCGGCAACCTGGACGAAGTTGACGGTGCCGTAGGCACGGCTGTTAACGATGGTGTTGTTCATGACGTACAGATGCAGATCGTCGTTAACGGTGCTTTCCTCGGCGTAGGTGATGATGGTTCCCTGCTCCGGCGGCCCCCTGATAGACGCAGTTGCCGATGATGTAGGTGGTGCCCCCTTGCGGCACATCGATCTGATAGCTGGAGTTGCCATCGTCATCGGAAATGAGGTTGTACATGATGTAGTTCTTCTGGCGCGGGTCTTGACCTCGTGGCCGACATTGGCTCCGTGGCTGTAGCTGTTCGTGAGTGTGAAACTGTCAGCGTTGCTGATGTACATATTGTGAGTTTGTCCGTCGCCGAACCCGTTATGGAAGAACTCGCAGCCGTCGATGACCACGTTGAGTCCGGCGGCGCCGCCCTGCATCCCGTTCTGGCAGTCGTGGATGTAGCAGTTGCGGACGGTCAAGGTGCCGCCGCAGCCGTTATCCGGGCGGATGGCCGAGGCGTTGTTGTTGTAGGAGGAGGTCGTCGCAGCATCCTTGAACTCGATGTTTTCGATCGTGATGTTATGGGCTTGCACCAGCCAGATGCCTTTGCCCTGAAGAGCCTTCTTGAAGGCCCACATGACCGGACGCGTGGGGCCGACTCCGCGCAGCGTCAGATTGTCCTTGTTGATGAAGGCCAGGCACCAGCTGCTTCCGGGAGAGGAGGGATTGATCGACGAGTAGTTGTAATAGTCGCCGGAAGCGATCTCGATCGTGTCACCCGGATTGGCGGCCTGCACGGCACTGTAGACCGTGCTGTAAGGCTCTCCCGACAGACCCACATGGAGCACATCGGCCGAGGCCTTGGAGGCAAGCCCTGTCGCGGCCAGCAGGCACGCCAGGAGCGTAAATGATCTCATCTTCAAATCCCCTTTCTCCGCAAAGGCACGTCAGGTTTGTCATGGGGCTTCCACGGCCCGCTAATGCATTCCTGGATATCAGTACAATCCCCCACCAATACAGGCTTCGACTGGAGGCTGCCGCATGGACGTTCGCGTCAGGTTGCCGGCGGACAGATGGAATGATGCTGCCTTCCGAGGTTGTGCCTGTTGCCGCCAGACGGTGAGCCGTACGTCCGAGTGCATCCGCGTCGAAAACCTGCATGTCGCAGCAGGCCGGCGCCTGGGGGTACAAGTATAGCACAACTTCACATCTCCCTTTTCCTCCTGGGCGAGCGCGGACCCGCCTTACCCCATTTATACAGGTTCGTTATCACAGTTACAATTGAATATTGGCTGGTGACGCCGCAAATTGCGCACCGGGGGGATAAGGACGCCTTCGCGGCTGGCCCGGGTATTCGTGCGGCTGCCAACGGATTGCGCTGTTGCCCTTACGGCAGGGTCCTGTTCCAGTTATTGATCAGTATCTGAAGGTCGCCGACGTTGACGTAGCCATCGCCATTGGCGTCGGCCCACGGGTTCCAGTTGGCATCGGCTGGCGGTTGCCCCGTGCTGGCCCATGCTGCAGCCAAGGCCTGGAGATCGGCAACGTCTGTCAGGTTGTCGTGGGTGGCATCTCCTGCCATGTAGGCCTGGAAGCTTGCCGTATCGGCCGCCGTGCCGCCATGGCCGTCGGAGACCGTTACGGAAAAGGCCATGGCGCCCTCAGCCTGGCTTGTCACGATTGGCAGCGTAAACACTGCCGTTGCGCTTTGACTGTCGCTGAATGTCACGGGGCGGCCTGCCGTCTGGGTCCAGGAGTATGTGAGGGCATCGCCGTCGGGATCCGTCGCGGTTGCGTGCAGACTGACGGTCTGGTTTTCATAGGCGAAGGGTGGCGCGGCATCAATCTGGACGGCAGGGGGGCTCTGAACCGTAATGGTGACGGTGTCACTGCCTGTCAGTTCGCTGTCGTCGGCGGTCAGCTGCAGTACGTAGACGCCCGCGGTGGTGAAACTCACCGTGGTTGCCTGGGCATTGGCATGATCAAAGGACACCAAGGCCGGGCCACTGACCTGACTCCATGTGTACGTCAGTGCGCTCGGCGGGTTGGGCAGGCCGTCATCTGTCGCGGTTCCGCTGAGGCTGGCTGGCGCCGGCAGCGTGATCGTCTGGTCCGGGCCGGCATCAACGCTGGGCGCCGTGTTGAACCCGGGCGTGTATTCATAGGCGCCAATGTCGATCGTGCCCAGTACGGGGCGGGCCTCGGCTGCCGCCTCGGGGACATACTGATAGATCGGCGTGAGGGAATAGCCGGTGACGGCCGTGCCGGGATCGGTGCCGGTGTTGATAGCTCCGGTGGAGGCGGTTGTCAGGTTGTAATCGTGGGCGTTGATGTCCGCCAGGCCGGCGTTGGTGGTGATCCAGTTGCTCGTGAGGGTGGCCGTAGGGTAGGCGCCGCTGATGAAGGTCTCGTAGCCGAAGCCCTGGAAGATATTGTTCTGCACGACAGTGGCGTTCGTGGGGGTGCTGACAGTGATGAATGTTGCGCCGTTGCTGCGCTGATTGATGACGGTGTTGTTGATGAGGTAGAGATAGGGGTTGGGGTTGGCGCCGCCGATGTTCGTCTCATCGCCATAGGTGATGATCTGGCTGTTGTGCGAATTGGGGCCCTGCTGGATGACGTTGCCGATGACATAGGCAGTGCCGCCGTTGGCGATCTGCAGTTCACGGCTGCCCGTGTTCGCCCCGCTGGAAAGCAGGTTATAGAGGATGTAGTTCGTGGAGGCACGGGTCTTGACGATATGGCCCTCGTAGGCGTCATGACTGTAGCAGTGCTGGAGCGTGAACGTGCCGATGTGGCCGATGTACATGTTGTGGGTGTAGCCGAAGCCCTGGGTCAGGCTGGGATCGTCCTCGCCGTTATGGTCGAACTCGGTGTACTCGACAAAGATGCTGCTGGAGGCGTTGCCGCCGGCGAGGATGCCGTCCTGGCAGTCGTGGATATAGCAGTTGCGTACAGTGAGGTTGGCGGCATCGAAGCGGATGCCGGCTGCATTGGCGCCAAAGGTGTTAGTGATCCAGGCATTGGCAAACTCGAGGTTCTCGACGGTGAGGTTATTGGCGTTGCCTACGAAAATGCCCTTGGAGGCGGTGGCCCCATGGAGAGCGTCGAGGATCGGGCGAGTGGGGCCGACGCCGCGAAAGGTCAGGTCGCTCTTGTAGATGCTGACCCATGCAGCGGACCCATAGTAGGTGCCCGAATCGATCTCAATAATGTCGCCGCTGCTGGCGGCGTTATAGCCGGCCTGGACAGTCGTGTAGGTTCGTGTTGGGCCGACCTGGATCGTTGTGGCGGCTGCGAGTGGCGGCGCCGCCAGGATCCCCGCCAAAAGGACGATTCTGCTGCAGCTCATGCGTACATCCTCTTGCTACAAAGGAACAGTAGTTTGCGGTTCCGTATTACGCAGGTTCCGTCTGTCCTTTGGGCCATGCATGTGCGTCCAGGTGCGGTCGGCCCCGCCCGTGGCGGCTTACGGGCAAACCCTGTTCCAGTTGTTGATCAGGGTTTGGAGATCGGCGACGTTGACGTAGCCGTCGCCGTTTACGTCGGCCCACGGGTTCCAATTGCTGTCGACGGGCGACTGGCCGGTAGTGCCCCAGGCTTCTGCCAACGCCTGGAGATCGCCCACGTTGGTCTGATTGTCGTGGTTGATGTCACCTGCCATGTATGTCTGGAAACTGATCGCGTCGGCGGCTGTACCGCCATGACCATTGGCAACCGTAACGGAAAGGTTCATGGCTCCTTCGGCCTGATCCGAGATGATCGGTATTGTGACCGAGGTTGTCGGCGCCGTCGGGTCTCCAACGGTACATTGTTTGCCAGCCGTCTGCCCCCAGGCATAGGTCAGCGTGTTGCCGTTCGGGTCTAACGCTGTGGCGTGCAGACTTATCGTCTCGCCTTCATAGACAAAGTCACGCGCCGGGTCAATATGGACGGTGGGCGGCTCCTCGACGGTAACCGTCATGGTATCGCTGGCCGCAAACTCGCCGTCGTCGGCAGTCAGTTGCAGCACATAGGTGCCGGCTGCGCTGAACGTTGCGGTGGTCGTCAGGGCGTTGGCGTTACCGAAGGCCACGGCCGCCGGGCCGCTGATCCGGCTCCAGGTGAAGGTCAGCGCATTCGGCGGATCGGGCAGGCCGTCATCCGTGGCCGTGCCGGTAAGGTCGGCTGATGCCGGCAGCGTGATCAGCTGGTCTGCGCCGGCATCGACGGCAGGGGCTGTGTTGAATCCAGGGACGTATTCGTAGGCGCCGATGTCGATGGTCCCCAAGTCAAGGCGGGCCTCGCTGCTGCACGGGTCCAGGTACTGCTCGACCGGCATGAGCGAATAGTTGTTGTAGCCGGTGCCGGGAGCAGTGCCCGCGTTGATCGCGCCAAGGGAATCGGCGGTCAGGCGGGCATCAAACGTAGTGAGATCGTCGATACTGGGATTGACGAGGTGGGCATTGGTGGTGATCCAGTTACTTGTGGCGGTTATGCTGCCGGCGTAGGAGCCGTTGGTGACCGTAGGTACACTCTGCATGATGTTATTCTGCATGACGGCGATGTTGGGCGGGTTGTTGACGACGACACCACTGGCGCTGCCTCTATAGTTGATGAGCGTGTTGTTGACGACGTAAAGATTCGGGTTTGCGTTAGTCCCTTCGCCGCCGAAGACGATCATCTCGTTATTATGGGCGTTGGAGCCCTTGACGACGACGTTGCCGATAGCGTAGCAGTTGCCGCCCTGGGCAAACTGAATCTCCCGGCTGCCGGTACCTTCGGTTACGACCAGGTTATAGAGGATGTAGTTGTTGTTGGCACGGGTCTTGATTTCATGGCCTTCGACGGTGTTGT
The DNA here is from genome assembly GCA_963787325.1 of uncultured Planctomycetota bacterium. Taxonomy (GTDB): domain Bacteria; phylum Planctomycetota; class Phycisphaerae; order UBA1845; family JANYLN01; genus CAWBCK01. The sequence continues at coordinate 472,145 of CAWBCK010000003.1, read as the reverse complement.
GGCTGAAGCAATAGCGCATCGTAAGTGAGTTGGTGCCGGCCCCGATGTAAATGTTGTGGCTGTAGCCGTCACCAAAGCCGTTGTGATCGAATTCGCAGTTTTCGAAGAGCACATCGCCGCCGCCGTTGAGGACGCCGTCGTCGCAGTCATGGATGTAGCAGTTGCGCAGAGTAAGTCCGGTGCCCTGCATCCGGACGCCGGCACCGTTTGCGCCTGAGTAGAGGTCAGGCGGGCATTCTTCAGCTCCAGATTCTCGATGGTGGTGTTGGTAGCGGTGCCGATGACGAAAATGCCTTTGGTTTTGTACGCGCTGTTGCCGGCGTCCAGGATGGGCCGGGTCGGCCCGACGCCACGGAAGGTCAGATTGTTCTTGCCGTAGATGTAGACCCAACCCTGGGATTGGAAATAGGTGCCGGAATCGATCTCGATCGTATCGCCGCTGCTGGCGGCATTATAGCCAGCCATAACGGTTGTGTAGGTTCGTGTGGGGCCGACCTGAATCGTTGCTGCAAGGACAAGGGCGGGTGAGGCGGCCAGAATTGCGAGCACGACAGAGACGTTCTTGCACATCGTGTTTACATCCTTTTGCTACTACGAGCGATTTTTGCAGAAGCCATGTACCGTCGGGCACACCGCTGAAGGGGCGGTCGCCGGATCGGCCGGGAAAACCACCGGGTGTTTTCGCCCCCTACATCAGACGCCGATTCCAGTTGCCGATCAGCAACTGCAGATCAGCCACGTTAATGTATCCATCGTTATTGGCGTCGAGGTCTCGATTCCAGTTGCTGTCGCCGGCGGCAGTGCTCCAGCCGCTCGCCAGCGCCTTGCAGGTCGGCCACGTTGACGTAGTCATCGTGGTTCGAATCGCCGGCCATGTACGCTCGAACAGTGGTTGTGGCGTTCGCTATGCCCCCCTTGCCGTCCGTGGCGGTTACCTCGAAGGTCATTGCGGCGTCGTTCAGATCGCCGACGATGGGGGTAGTGTAAGCGGCCGGGTCAGAATCCGCGCCGGTCAGTTCGGCGGACCTGCCCCCTGTCTGTGTCCATGCGTAACTGAGCGGATCGCCGCTGGGGCTGTAGCCCGTTGCGTGCAGAGTCACCGAGGTGCCCTCATAGACAGGTTGAGGCACCTGGTCGATCTGGACGCTCAAAGGCGGCTGGACCGTAATAGTGATCGTGTCGGATGTGGTGGCGGCACCGTCGTTGGCATCCAATTGCAGGACATAGGTGCCCGCCGTGCTGAAACTCGCCGTGGTGTTGGGGAACATGGTGCTGGTAAAACTGACAGTGCCCGGGCCGCTCACCATGTGCCAGGTGAACGACAATGCGCCGGGAGGCGTGGGCATGCCGTCATCGGTACCACTGCCGCTGAGCGCGGCAGTTCCAGGCAAGGTAATACTCTGGTCGGGGCCGGCATCGACCGTGGGTGCCTCATTGGCAGTAACGGCCACAGTGTCCGCACCGGTCAGTTGCCCGTCATATGCCGACAACTGCAGCACGTAGACTCCCGAGACGCTGAAGGAGGCCGTTGTTACAGGTGAAGCAGGATCACCAAAGGTGACATCCCCCGGGCCGGAGACCTTGCTCCACGTATACGTGAAGGAGCCCGGCGGATCGGGCAGGCCGTCATCCGTCGCCGAGCCGCTGAGGTCGGCCACGCCGTTCATGGAGACCGTCTGATCGGTCCCCGCGTCCACTACGGGCGGGTAATTGGGAAGAATACCATATTCGAAGGCGCCGATATCCATGATGCCATTGACCGCATAGCGATCCTGGCTCAAAAGCGGATGCATATAGAGGCTGACGGGGATCAGAGAGAACCCGCCGATCCCGGTGTCGGGCGAGGGAGTGGTACTTTTGTCGATGGCGCCGGTGGAGGCTGACGTCAGGTGATAGTCGTACGTCATCGGGTTTACGAAACCGGCATTGAGAATGGTCGTCGACCAGTTGCTTGTCATGCTGGCCGGTCCGTTCACCAGCGTGCCTGGCCCTGCGAAGATATTGTTCTGCACGATGGCGGGTATGCTGTTGTTCTGGTTATTGATGAACGTGCCCTTGCTCTTGCTATTGACAATGGTGTTATTCACGACGTAGAGGTGCAGGTCGGGATTCTGCGGAGTTTCTTCGTTATAGGCGATGATCGTGGGGTTTTCACTGGCCGCGCTTTGTTCGATTACGTTGCCGATGATGTAGGTCGTGCCGCCCTGGGGAATATCGATCTCGTAACTGGACGTACTGCCTTCGTCGGTGATGCGGTTGTAGAGGATATAGTTGCTCTTGGCCCTCGTCTTGACTTCGTGTCCGACGTAGGCGTTGTGGCTGTAGCAGTTTTGCATGATAAAGCTGTTGCAGGCACCGATATAGATGTTATGTGTCTGGCCGACGTCCCCGTAGCCGTTATTGTCAAACTCACAGGATTCCAGGACGACGTTTCCGATGTTGTTGTTGCCGCCCATGATGCCGTCTTCGTTATTGCCGAAATAGCAGTTGCGAATGGTCACGTTAATCGGGTTGCTCAGACGGATGCCGCAGGCGTTGCCTGAACCCGACCCCTGGCAGTTGCGAAACTCGAGGTTCTCGATAAGGACGTTCTGCCCGCCCGTGATCTCGAAGATGCCTTTGCCGTTCATGCAATGCATGCCTGCGTCCAGGACAGGCCTTGTGGGACCGGTACCGCGGATGGTCAGGCTTTTGCTGATAACGCCGTAGATCACCAGCATGCTGGTGGGGGTGGCCTCGATTTCGATCGTGTCGCCATCCGTTGAGGCGTTGATAGCAGCCTGGAGGGAGGCATACTTCATACCCGTTCGGACGTTGCTGAAGATGGGCTCGAACTCGGCGAAGGCGATTTGCCCCATGGCCCCGACAACAATGGCGATGCAAGCGACCAGGATTCGCTGTCTCACGCTTCTTCCCCTTCCCATTGTCCTGCACGCTTACGGTGATGTCCGGCTGTTAACGCACGTGAAGCGTGCTGCTCTGTCGGCAGAGTTATACGTCTGGAAGGGCGAAGGCATCCGGTGCGAAAACGAGAAGAGAACCACAAACGGTGCGGTACGGCACACGGAAATACCCTACGGGGGCACGCAGCCGGCTACGGCAGACGGCCCCTGCTTCCTTCCTTTCCTCCTCCAGCGGACAGCCCAGCTGTCCATATCCCTTATACCTGCTTTGCTTTAAGGTTACAATAGTATTATTGCGCTGTTGTGGCGTGGCATACCCCCTTGCCATGCCCTGTACCTGCGCACAACAGCATCTTGCCGCTCACAGTGAATGCGACACAAAGCGTCGTCATTGCTTTGCCGCTGCGCCCGAGGGCCGTGCGGATATCCGACGACGAGTGTTTTGATATCGCATCGCGCTGCGGCCCAAGGCGACGTTACTGCATCCGCTTGCCCCAGTTGGCGACCAGGATCTGTATGTCCCCGACGTTGATATAGCCATCCTCGTTAAGGTCGGCCTGCTGGTTCCAGTTGCTGCTGTTTGCGGAGCTGGCCCATGCTGTTGCCAGCAGTTGCAGGTCACCGACAGTAACCTGGTCGTCGTGGTCAATGTCACCGGCCATGTATACCCGGACGCTGAACGTGTCGCTTGCCACGCCGCCTTTGCCGTCGGTCACCGTTGCCATGAAGATCACCGTTGCATCCGTTGCAGTCGTGACATAGGGGGCGACGAAAGAGGGATTGGGTGTGTCCGGATTCGCTATGTCGGCTGAATGCGCCGGCTGTCTGGGTCCATGCGTAGGTCAACGGGTCGCCGGCCGGGCTGTAGCCGGTGGCGGACATATGGACAGTCGTCATTTCATAGGCCGTCAGGCCATCATCAGGGGCCTGGACTGTCAGCGGCGGGTTCACCGTGACCGTTATGGTGTCGGTGGCACTGAGTTCGCTGTCGTCGGCCGTCAGTTGCAGAACGTAGACGCCGGGCGCGGTGAACGAGGCCGTCGTGGCGGCTATATTCGGATCGCCGAAGGTAACATTACCAGGCCCGCTGACGGTGCTCCAGGTATAGCTGACAGTATTGGGCGGATCGGGCAGGTCATCGTCGGTTGCCGATCCGGTCAGAGTTGCCTGACCAGGAAAGGTGATGGTCTGGTCCGGGCCGGCGTCGGGTGTCGGCGCCTCGTTGGGCTTCGGCAAAACGGTAATGGTCACCAGGTCGCTGCCGACCATAGAGCCGTCCGAGACCTCCAGCCGCAACTCGTAGGAGCCGGCCACGCTGAAGGTGGCGGTCGTGCCGGCGGCGTTGGGGTCGGCGAAGGTGACCGAGCCCGCACCACCGTAGCAGCTCCAGGTGTAGGTAAGCGGCGTCTGCGGATCGGGCAAGCCGTCGTCGGTCGCCGAGCCGTTCAATGTGACGCCGGCCGGCAGCGTGACGGTCTGGTCTGTTCCGGCATCAGCCGTGGGCGGCTGGTTGAATACGCCCGTGAAGTATTCATAGGCTCCGATGTCGATGGGGCCGTTCGTCGGCCTGGTCTGGTAGCTGCATGGATGGACGTACTGGTAAACCGCCGACAGCGACGTGCCGTCGATTCCCGTACCAGGGTCGGGCAAGGCGCCCAAGTCGATCGCCCCGGTGGATCCTTCCGTCAGGTGGAAGTCCCGATTCGGCGCGTCCAGCAGGCTGGCGTCGGTGGTGATCCAGTTGTTCTTCATGTCCACCGGACCGTCGGTAAGCACGCTGCTTGTTGTTACGAAAATGTTATTCTGAACGAGGGCCGTCGTGGAGGTAACATTGCGGATCGACCGGCTGTCCTCCCAGAAATAGTTATTGACAATCGTGTTGTTGACCACATAGAGATGGAGGTCGGGGTTGGTCGGGGTTTCCTCGTTGTACGAGATGATGTTCGTGTTGAAACTGCTGCTGCCCTGATAGATCTCATTGCCGATGATATAGGTGGTTCCGCCCTGGCAGACGTCGACTTCGTAGCTGCCCACGCCCATATCGTCGGCAATCAGGTTGTAGAGGATATAGTTCTTGCGAGCGCGCGTCTTGACCTGGTGGCCAGCCACTGCGGAGTGGCTCCAGCAGTAACGCATTGTGAAGGAGTCGCAGGCTCCGACGTAGATGTTGTGACTTTTGCCGGAATAGTACGGATCGCCATTGTGGCGAAACTCGCAAAACTCCGCCGTGACCGAGCCGGAAATGCTGGTCAGAATGCCGTCGTCGCAGTCATGAATGTAGCAGTTGCGGAGTGTAAGCCCGCTGCCCTGCCCGCGGACACCGGCAGCGTTCAGGCTAGAGCAGCTGCGCGTTTGCCATCTCGAGGTTTTCGATCGTCGTGTTCTGCGTGCCGATGGCGATGGCGAAGATGCCTTTTTCCACGTAGGAGCTCGCCGCCGGCATCGAGGATCGGCCGTGTCGGGCCGACGCCCCGGAACGTCAGATTGTTCTTGCGATTGATAAGGACCCAGCCTTCATCCCGGTAATAGGTGCCGGAGTCGATCTCGATAACGTCTCCGTCGCGGGCCGCGTCATAGGCGTCCATTACGCGGGTGTAGGTTCGTGTCGGGCCGACGTGAAGTACCGCCGCCGATGCTACGCTCATACAGGCCGTCAGAACGGCCAACGATCCAAGAATCTTCGTGTGCGTCATGAAGGTGTCCCTCTCCCATAGTGTGCGTTGAACAGGTTTTTATGGCCTTAGGTGGTGCGGCCGTTACGATCGTCTCCTGATTACGGCAACCATCTGTCCCAGTTGACAACCAGCAGTTGCAGGTCGCCGACATTGATGTAGCCGTCGGCGTTCAAATCGGTCTGGGTGTTGTAGGCTTTCGCGTCCGCCGGGTCGCTTCCCCAGGCCGTGGCCAGGTTCTGCAGGTCACCGACATTGACGTAATCGTCGTGGCTGGTGTCGCCCATCATGTAGACCCGAATCGCGGCCAGGTCAGTGTCGCTACCGCTCCTGCCGTCGGTGACCGTAACAGTAAACTGAAGACTGGCCTCAGTGATGCTGCCCACAACAGGCGCGGAAAGCACAAGGCTGTTCGCGGCGGCGTCGCTGAGACTGGCCGCCGCACCGGTTGCCTGCGTCCACAAATATGTTAATGGATCGCCGTCCGGGTCCGATGCGGCACAACTGAACTCGACAGGCTCGCCCTCATAGGCCCAATTCGCGTAGGGTGCAATCTGAACCGTTGGTGCGGTGTTGATCGTGATCGTCACCGTGTCGGTTGTATCGAGCAGACCGTCGGAGGCCTGCAGTTGCAGCACGTATACGCCGGCTGCGTTGAAGGTGGCAGTGGTGCCAGGATTGCCGGGATCCGCGAAATCGACATTGGCCGGACCGCTGATCTGTGTCCAGCTGATACGTCAGCGAGCCGGGCGGATTGGGCATGCCGTCGTCGGTGGCCGAGCCACTCAGCGTGACCGTCGCCGGCAGGGTGACCGTCTGGTCGGGGCCGGCATCGGCGACAGGGGCCTGGTTCGGTGGGGGCGTCCCGTACTCGCAGGCGCCGATGTCGATTGCGCTGCCGACGATGGATCGCGGCTGGTAGCTGCATGGGTGTACATACTGATACGTTGGAATCAACGATGTCCCGTCAATGCCGGTATCGGGGTTGGGAATCGCGCCCAGGTCGATCGCCCCGAGGGATAAGGCCGTCAGGTCGTAGTCATAGGTGCTACGGCTTGCCAGGTAGGCGTTATTGGTATGCCAGTTGTTCAGGGCCACCGCAGGGCCCGTATAGTCCGTGCCGCCGGCCCCGACGGCCTGGTAGAAGATATTGTTCTGGATCAGGGCGGTGGTGGTACTGGCGTTTCGGACGAATATCCCCGACCTGAACTCGTTGACGATGGTGTTATTGACCACGTACAAGTGCGTGTCGGGGTTGGTCGGCGGCTCGGCTTTGTAGGTGATGATGCCGGAGTTATCGGCGTTGGAATTCTGCTGGACCAGGTTGCCCATGATATAGGTCAGCCCGCCCTGGGGCACGTCGATCTCGTAGCTCGGCGTCGCGGCCCTCGGGATTGAGGGCTTCATCGCAGATGCGATTGTAGGTGATGTAGTTGTTGTAGGCGCGCGTCTTGACCAGGTGCCCCCTATAGGTGTTGTGGCTCCAAGAGTAGCGCATGATGAACGTGCCGTACGTGCCGACGTAGATGTTGTGGGTATAACCGGAATCGCCGAACCCGCAGTGGCTGAATTCGCTGTTTTCCACGAGGACGGTGCCGGTTCCGTCATGGCCTTTCGGCGGATTGCCCATGATGCCGTCTTCGCAGTCGTGGATGTAGCAGTTCCGAATGGTCAGGTTGGTACCTGCCAGGCGGACCGCCGCCCCGTTGCCATCCTTTGAGCCCCGGCAGTTCCGCATTTCCAGGTTTTCGAGCGTCAGGTTGCTGGAAGACCATTGGAGGATGGCTACGTCGCCGGGGCAGTAGCCGTTGGCGTCCAGCACGGCCCTGGTCGGGCCGGCGCCGCGGATGGTCAGGTCCTTGCTGATGCCGCAGAAGATGGGACTGTCGGCCCAGTTATTGTCCGGCTGGGTATAGGTGCCGTTGATCTCGATCGTATCGCCGCTGGAGGCGTCGTTGATGGCGGACTGCAAGGTCGTGTAGGTTGCACCCGTGCGGGCATTGCGGATTGTCCCCAGGCTGACCGAGCCGGTAAAAAAAGCAGTCAGTGTCGCAATTACGAAAAGACCGTACTTCACCTTTGTGCCCTTCCTCCTCCAAAGAAAAGCGAAAATCCTGTCTCTATTTATACAGGATTATCCAGGGGCTTACAATCGCAATATGGCGTCAGTAGATCGACCGGCCGGACTGAGCGACGGACAGCAGCCAGCGCCGCCAGTGGATCTCATAGTCCTGCAGGCTGGCATTATAGGTCTTTTGCAGTGCATCGGGGAAGGTGACGCCGTCCTTCATGTCCTGGACGAGTCTGACAAACGCCTTCGGATTGATCTTGGCCAGAAAGGCGACGGCCGATTGGGCGACCGGGTAGTAGATGCCCGGCAGATGGGACTCCGAGTCCATGATCCGCGCAAGCAACTGCGGGTCGTCACGGGCATCCTGCGCCGCGGTTTGCATGGCACCTCGACCCTCTTCGGCCCTCATCTTGAAGACGAGGCCGACCACATGCTCGGCCAGGCCCTCGTTGAACCAGCGATCGACGGCCCCGTCCCGGCGATACCTGTATAAGAAGGCGTGAGTCCCCTCGTGTACCAGCACCTCGGCGAGTTGCTGTGTATTGCCGGGCCAGAAAGCGACGATCCGCGACCGATTATCCGGCAGGACCCTGCAATAGCCGGTCGTCGCGTCCATGTTTATCAAGGTGATTCCCTGCGTGAGCCGGCTGAAGGCCTTGAACTGCTCCTGATTGCTCAGGATGTATACGCCGCATTTACCGAGAAAGACGGGCTCGGCTCCGCGGATTTCGAAGACCCGTTGCAGCGTCGCGTACATCGCCTCACACTGATCGGCCAGGATCTTGTGGTACTGCCGCGATAGATCTGTCCAAATCAGGAAATGGGCGGTTTCGACAAGCATCAGACGAACGCCCAGCTTCCGCATCGCCTCGGCGGCGGACAGGCTTCTCGGTGGCAATGGCCGCAACGTGGGCCCGGGGGCTGTCCGGCTTGAGTCTTGCCGGCGATGTGACCGCTTTGGCCGCGGCGTGTCGAGTGATATTCCGGCTGGATCGGGACGGCCGACTCGTCGCGTGCGATCTGGCAACGGTTGTGCTGCCAATTACGAGCAGGAAGATGGCTGCGCAAAGGAACGGCGGCAGATGGTTTGCAGCACCTGCCGCCGTTGGATGTCCTGGTTCCGGACGACGCACTTCGTCCACCATCGCTTTCCGTCCTGCCTGCTTACGCTATTGAACCGGAGCGGGCTCCAGCATTGCCGGCCTGAGCCGTTGCAGTCTGCTCGTAGCGGTGGGCCGACAGCGAGACCTTCATCAGGTACTTGCCGTCCCTGCCGGACTGGTCCATGATCTTGCCGTGGGCCGCCAGCCAGCCGATGACCTCCTGGTCCGCCGGGTCGATTTCCAGTTCGAGCACGCGGTGCTGCTTGCGGATCTCGTCCTTGACGGCCTCAACGAGTTTTTCGACGCCGACACCGGATCGGGCTGATATCGAGACGGAATTGGATCGCAGATGTCGAAGCCGCTCAAGGCCGGCGTGATCGGTGGCCATATCAATTTTGTTCAGCGCCAGCAGGGTTGCCTTCTGTTGGCAGCCAAGCTGGTCCAGCACGCCGTCGACCGACAGGATCTGCTGTTCAGCCACGGGACTGGAAGCATCGACCACATGTATCAGCAGGTCCGCACTGACCGCCTCCTCCAGCGTCGCATGGAACGAGGCGACCAGGTGATGCGGAATGTCACGGACGAAACCGACGGTATCACTGAGCATCGCAACGAATCCCTCGCCGAGATTCCATCGCCGTGTCCGGGTTTCAAGTGTTGCGAACAGCTTGTCCTCGACGAGCACACCGGCGTCGGTCAGCGCGTTCATCAATGTGCTCTTGCCCGCGTTCGTATAGCCGACCAGCGAGACGGTGAACCAGTCCTGTCGGCTGCGGACCTCGCGTTGTTTTCTCGCCTCGATTTCCCTGATCTGTCGTTTCAGCTGGGTGATACGCGTGTTTACCAGCCGGCGGTCGATCTCGATCTGTCGTTCGCCCGGCCCGCGTGTGCCGATACCGCCGACGGCGCCTGCCTGTCCCGCGCCGCCCATGCCGGCGACACGTTCCAGATGCGTCCACATGCCGCGCAGTCTCGGCGCAGTATATTCCAGCTGCGCAGCTCGACTTGCAGACGAGCCTGTTTGGTCTGGCGCGGGAGGCGAAGATGTCGAGGATCAGCTCCGACCGATCGATGATCTTGCAGTCGGCTATCTCTTCCAGTTCCCGGATCTGGGCAGGGGTCAGGTCGTTATCAAAAACCACGACGTCGACGTCGTTGGCCTTGGCGCGCCGACCGATCTCCTCAGCCTTGCCCTTGCCGACGTACGAGCCGGACGCCGGGTGACCGCGCTTCTGAATGATCTGATCGACAACCTTGGCGCCGGCTGTCCTGGCCAGGGCCTCAAGTTCCCCGAGAGGGGCTCGCATGTCCACCTGGGAATCGGGGAGGATCACGCCGACGAGCATTGCTCTTTCCTGTTTTACGGACAGGTCAATTCTTCGTTCTTTGCTCAAAGGTCTCCTTTCTTTGCTGCACAAGCAGTATTTCCGGCCGGGACTCTGGCCGCGGTCACGCGCAAAGCTGGCCCGCGCAGTGTTCGGCCCCCGCTACCGACCGTCCTACGGCCGGCCCTTCTTCGCCCGGCATGCCTTATTATTATCGGTTTGCCGTCGTGATTCAAAGGAATTCCTCCTGCCGAAAGACAAGGCCTGTCTCCGTGTGGTTTAGGTTTTAACCCTTTGCTGCACAACGTCTTGCATATTGGCGGCGTCGTGGTGTACCCTTGGACCTGATGCGGAAAGCCTTGCGGCTCGAAGAGACAGATCGCAGTTGGGAGCCTTGGGATATCGTCCCGGGTGCGATACGAGGGGCCGTCGTCCGAGGCTGGTTTTCGGGGGCTCTGTTGTGGCCGAGGGTCCGCCGAACAGACTATCGATCGGTTTGGTTTCCGTATGGCGACCCGCCGAAACCTCTGCTATACTGTTGGGCTTAGCATTCCGCCTCACATAGCGGGGTCCGGGCGTTCCGGGTCCGCGGGATGCCGCCGCAAGGGGATGCCCTGCGGCGAACAAGGTAAAACTTGTCATTGTTTGTATTGGTAGCGTAAAGAGAACGGTTAGCACATGACGGATCCAAACCTTTTGCGAGAACTGCAGATCGACGACGAGGAGATCAACAAGGCCTTCGCGGAGGCCTTCGGCACCAGTGCCGACAACGAAGCCCTGGAGCAAATCGTCCAGGGTAGTTTCGACACCTTCACCCCCGGGGCCATCCTGGACGGCCGGGTCGTTCGCATCGAGGGCGACAATGCCGTCGTGGACGTCGGCCTCAAGAGCGAGGGCATCGTGCCCCTGCAGGAGTGGTCGGATCGGTCCAGCGTGGATGTGGGGGATGAGGTTGAGGTATGGCTGGAGGCCGTGGAGTCCGACGGTGGCCTGATCAAGCTGTCCAAGAACCGCGCCGATCGCGCCTGCGCATGGGAGCGCATCCTCACGCAGGCCCAGGAAGGCGACGTCGTCAAAGGACGCGTCACCCGCAAGATCAAGGGCGGTTTGCTCGTGGATATCGGCGTGCCGGTGTTCCTGCCGGCCAGCCAGGTCGACATTCGTCGCAGCGGCGACGCCGGCGAGTACCTCGGCAAGGAAATCGAGGCCAAGATCCTCAAGATCGACCCGGAACGCCGCAATATCGTCATCAGTCGCCGCAAGATGCTCGAAGAACAGCGTGAAGAGGCCAAGCATGCCCTGCTCGAGGTCCTCGAGGTCGGCCAGACACGCAAGGGCGTCGTCAAGAACATCGCCGACTTCGGCGTGTTCGTCGACCTGGGCGGCATCGATGGTCTGCTGCACATCACGGACATGAGCTGGGACCGGATCAATCATCCGTCCGAGCTGGTGCATCCCGAGCAGGATATCGAGATCGTCATTCTCAACGTCGACAAGGAACGCGAGAAGATCGCGTTGGGCCTCAAGCAGAAGAGCGAGGACCCGTGGAGCCGCATCAGCGAGAAGTACCCGGTTGGTTCACGCATCAGCGGCGAGGTGGTCAACGTTGTCAATTATGGCGTCTTCGTGAAACTTGAGCCGGGCGTCGAGGGGCTCGTCCATATCAGCGAGATGTCCTGGACGCGCCGGGTCAACCACCCCAGCGAGATGGTCAAGGTCGGCGATACGATCGAGGTCATCGTCCTGGACGTCAATCGCGAGAAGAAGGAAATCAGCCTTGGCATGAAGCAGGCCGAGGAGAACCCCTGGACTCGCGTGGCCGAGAAGTACCCGCCCAACACGATCGTCGAAGGCACGGTCCGCAATCTCACCAACTATGGCGCGTTCATCGAGATCGAGGAAGGGATCGACGGCCTGCTGCACGTGACCGATATGAGCTGGACCAAGAAGGTCAGCCATCCGTCCGAGCTGCTTAAGAAGGGCGACCAGGTTCGTTGCGTCGTGCTGGCTGTCGATGAAGACAAGCAGCGGATCGCTCTTGGCCTCAAGCAGCTGTCGGAAGACCCGTGGCTGCGGGCGATTCCGGAGCGGTATCTGCCCGGCCAGATCGTCCAGGGCAAGGTCACCAAGATCACCAACTTCGGCGTGTTTGTGGAACTCGAGCCCGGCCTGGAAGGTCTGCTGCATATCTCCGAGCTGGCGGACCAGAAGATCGAGGACCCGCACAACATCGTCAAGGTCGGCGACGAACTGGAAGTCAAGATCCTGCGGGTCGACCCGGCCGAGCGGAAGATCGGCCTGTCCAAGAAGCGGGCCGAGTGGGCGGCTGAAGAGCCGGGTGCACCGGCTGCCGAGCCGGAGCGTCGTCGCGACCTGCGTGGCGGCCTGGAAGGCCCTGGCGCGTCAGGTGGCGGTCGGACCGGCCAGCTGATCGACGAGGCGGGCTTTATCCGCAACGCCAACAAGGCACGCGAGCAGGCTGAAGGCGAGCAGGCCGAGCAGCCCCAGGATGCCCAGGCGGCACCAGAGGCTGAGCAGGCCGAAGAGCAGTCAACCGAGCCGAAGCCGGAAGAGCCGCAGGAGTAGGGCGGTATTGGGTCTCCGCGGCCGGCACCAACTGGTCGGCCGTGCGGCGAGATTGTAGAAAACCAGCCGGGCCGGCGAACATAAGATCGCCGGCCCGGCCTTTTCTTGTTCTTGTCTTCTGTTTGTGTATTGCGAGTTTTGTTGTGGCCAGTGTCAGAACTTGACGCCCTTCGGCTTGTGCTGCCTTGCAGGCATATGTAATATCGGCTGTTGCCTTTTGTGCCGCATCTGAGCCCGATCGGTTGCCGTGCAGATCTGGAGGTGGCTATGGTCGTCAAGACTGCTGGTCGCAGAGAGGATGTTCGGTACTCAGTTCCCAAGATTCCCGTAGAGATAACCTCAGGCAGTAGTTCGGTTTGCGGCGTAGTCGTCGATATGAATCGCTTTGAGGCGTGGATTTCTGATTGTGAGGTGAAAGAAGGCGATGCATGTCTGAGTGTTTGCCTGGCGTCCTCATATCTGATTGATCGCCAAGTGCATGTGGAGCAGGTCGGCGCGGCGGATGGGAAGCACTGGTGCCGCGTAAAGTTTCACCAACCTCTTACGGAACAGGATCTCGTCAGGCTGGGGGTCATTCCCGAGCAATCCGAGGCCATGGCCGAATTGCTCCGGACCGATTATGAGGAGGTCCGTCGTGAGATCAGGGATATCAAGAATTGTCGAACCAGCATTTTCGTCTGGACGATGGGGGCTCTGGGAGCAGCCGTAGTTTCATTTATCGTAATGCAATCCAGATTTCAGACGCCGACGGCACTTGCCGCGACAACTGTTCTGTTAGGGGTTTTCCTCGTGGGCGTGCTGGCTGTCACGGAGAAGGTGCGGGCGATCAACTTTCGCGAGGGGTTGGCTGCTGTCCTGGGGACGTACATTCGCAGTAACACTGTTCCACCCCGCTATGTTGGCTGGCTGCATCTGAAGGAGCGATTTGCTGCGTGTGACGTGCGCAAGAATCTGGAGATTTGCCCGAAGTACGCCGCGTGCCGTTCGCTTACCTGCGTAGATGAGGGGGAGGCGGTCGCAGCGCATGTGAACTCGGCCAAGCCCCTCTTGCCGCCCATCATGAGTTCCTTTACGGCGCTCAGTTCGACGGTATTCGCCCTTGTCTATGCCATTACCGTTCCTCTGTTTGTGTACTATCTGGAGGTTGCAATACAAGACCTTTGGCCCAAGGACACGTGGCCCACAGAAGACGCCCCATTCAGTGCAGCTGCGGGCCTGACACTTGCTGCTGTTGTGGGTGCGGCGTTCAGCGTGGGCTCGAACCGTTACAAGCGTGCTTTGTTTCTGATCGCCTTGGGGTTGTCCGGGGGGCTTGCGTTTACGGGCAAGTCCCTGGCGATAGCGGGGTTGCTCGCAGTTTTTGTGTGCGGCCTGTTCCTGGGTTCCCTGGGTCGCTATCTTCTTCGGCAGGTAAATGACCTGCGAACCGGAAAGTTCGCCTTTGAAACCTATGCCTACACGTGGCACGCAATGCTCGAAGCTGCATGGCGATCCCTGTCGACAACCAGGCGCAACAGATGTATGAACCTAAGAAATGGTTGCAGAAAGTTGGGAGGCGCATTGTTCGCTGGTTGGTCAATGACAAGAGCCCTGCCATGGCCCGGAGTGACTATGAAAGGAAACTCAAGGAGGCGGGTATGGAAGATGCTTTTGCCGCCGTCCTGCGGAGCAGGCGCTCGCTGGATCTGTAACGTATTACGTGGGCGGCAATCGGCGGATCCCGTTGACGCTGCCCTTCAAAGCGGGCAGGCCGGATGCGGCTGCAATGCGTGGCATGGTGCGGCTGAATTGGGAACGTTCTGAGAGAACGTGTTTGAGACTCCTCACGGGTTCCTCACCGTAGAGATCTTTCGCTCTGCTCAGGATGACAATGTTGGAATGCTTTTCGACTGTGCTTCCATAGTCTGGTACTCGGCCGGGATCATCGTCAATCCAGACGTGGCGGCCAACCCCATGGTCCTTCTGCGCAGGGCATGCCACCCAGGATCTCAGGAGCTCAGCACACTATATCTGGACTGGGTCCGCTCCAGAATGCTACGTTTCGATAGTGGGTGGTTCAGTATCGGCCGAGTTCCATCGCCAGTGCGAGCACAAACTGGTAATCCTTCAGACTGACGGTTTCCGGGATGCTGTGGTCGCTGTGGAAGATGTAGCCGCCGTTCCTTTTCAGAATTGGGAGTTTCTCTCGCAACTCCGCTTCGGCCTTGGCCGGGTCATTCCAGTTGCGAACGTCGATGCCGCCCTGGAAGACGAGCCGATCCCCGTACTTGGCCTTCAGGGCGATCGAGTCCATCCCCGCCTTGATCTCCAGCGGGTTGAGCGCGTCCAGGCCGATGCCTACCAGATCGTCAATCAACTCTGTGATGTTGCCGCAGGAGTGCATGTGGGCCTTGATCCCGTGCGGCGTGGCACCAGTCGATGGCCTGCTTGTGGACGGGCTTGCTCACCTCGCGGTACGTCTTGAGCGAAAACAGCAGGCCGTTGCGATAGCCCAGGTCGTCCGGCCAGTGAAAGCAGTCGAACTCATAGCCTTTCTCCAGCAGCATCTCCATCATCGCGATGTCGAGCTCCAGGGCTGTGCGGAACATGTCCTGGCACCACTCCGGCTCTTCGATCATCGCCATGAGCACTCGCTCGTAGCCGACGATCCACGAAGCGAATACGTCATAGCCGAACCAGCCGCCCGCCACGATCCAGGCCCCCTGCTCCTTCCACTTCGGATAGTTGACCTTGAGTTTCTCCCAGTCGATCCGGCTGGGGTCGGGGGTCATGCGTTTCTTCGCCTCTTGCCAGGAATCCGGGTCGGTGATGGTGAACGCCTCGAACTCCGGCACACCGCCCTTGCTCTTCCAGGTTTTCTGTGTCGTGCCCCAGGAGGTGGTATGGATCTTGTACTCATCGGTCTCCTCGACGACTCTGACCGGGTAGCGGGGCGAATTGTCGATGTGGATGCCGGCGACGCGATCCCAGCCGAAGAAGTCCGCCGGGTCCGTCCCCTCCGGGTAGCCCTCCTTGTACCACCGCTGCCACGTCGACGCCCAAGGCCCGTCGACGATGGGCAGGCGGTCGGGCTCCTTGTGGTCAAAAACACGACGAAACCGTTCCGCACTGGTCAGAATCCTGGCCATCTGCTGAATTCTCCTGTGTTTCTTGCATTGCACTGATAGTACCGTCGCGGGCGCAGCCGTCCAATGCCGGGGGCCTTTCCGGGGGGCTTGGGGCCTCGGATGGCCCTCACTGGCCTTATCGGCCTTGCTCACGCTACTATATATGAAGATCAGAGGGAGTTTGCGAATGATTATGCACAGACGCAGGTTGCTCGCGCAAGCCCAGGGTCAGGCCCCGGTTGACCCCGATCGCATTCGCCGGATCGACGCGTACTGGCGAGCCGTCAACTATCTTGGTGTCGCGCAGCTCTATCTTCAAGATAATGGACTTCTGCATCGTCCGCTCCGGGCAGCGGATATCAAGCCCCGGCCTCGCGGCTTCTGGGGTACGCAGCCCGGCCTGAATCTCATTTATACACACCTTAACCGTCTCATTCAGGATACCGATGCCAACATCATGCTGGTGGTCGGCCCCGGGCATGGGGCGCCGGCAATCCTGGCCAACCTGTTCCTGGAAGGGGCCCTGGGCGATATCGACTCACGACTGAGTCTCGACGAGGCCGGCGTCAACAACCTGGTGCGACGGTATGGCTTTCCCGGGGGCACGCCCCTTCATCTTTCGGCCGAAACGCCCGGCATGATCCAGGAAGGGGCCGAACTGGGACACAGCCTGGCGCACGCCTTCGGGGCCGCGTTCGACAATCCCGACCTGATCGTCGCCTGCATCGTCGGCGATGGTGAGGCCGAGACCGGCTCGCTTTCGGCTGCGTGGCACTCGACCCGGTTTCTGCATCCGGCGACGTGCGGAGCAGTCCTGCCAATTCTACATCTGAACGGCTGGGGGCAGTCCGGTCCGGCCATTCTCGGACGCATGGACAACGACGAACTGGAGAGCCTCTTCGCCGGTTACGGCTATGATATCGGCATCGTCGCCGGCGACGATCCCATACAGATCCACGAGGCGATGTGGCAGGCGATGGACTGGGCGCATGGCGAGATCCGTACGCTCCAGGATGCCGCTCGCAGCGGTGAGATCCCTGAGCCGCCGACCTGGCCCATGCTGGTCATCCGTACCGCCAAGGGCTGGACCGGCCCAGCCGAGGTCGCCGGCCGACAGGTTGAAGGCTCGTTCCGTTCGCACGGTCTGCCGGTGAGCGATCCTGCCCGCAATCCCCAGCACCTGGCGATCCTGGACGGCTGGTTGCGTAGTTACGGTCCCGAGGATCTTTTCGACGAGGCCGGTTCACCACGGGCGGACGTGCTTGAAGTCTGCCCCAAGGGTGACCGCCGCATCGGCAGTAATACGCATGCCAACGGCGGCATTCTGCTGGCGGACTTGAAACTGCCGGATATCGCCGATCATGTGGTACAGGTGACCACGCCCGGCAGGGCGACTGCGGCCGCGGCGGCAATGCTCGCCACGTATTTGCGCGACGTCCTCCATGCCAATGCACACGAGAACAACTTCCGGCTGTTCAGCCCTGATGAGATCCCCGGCAATCGGCTTGACGCCGTCGTCGAGGCTGCCGGTCGCGCATGGCTCTGGCCGATCGATCAGACCGATGAGTTCCTCTCGCCGGACGGCCGGGTGATGGAGGTTCTCAGTCCTCTGCTCTGCGAGGGATGGTTTGAAGGATATCTGCTGACGGGCCGGCACGGGCTCCTGGCCTGCCGTGAGGCCTCTCTGCCGGTGCTCGGCTCGATGCTCGACCAATATGCCCATTGGCTGGAAGATGCCCGGCAGACCCTTTGGCGCAAGCCGGTCGCCTCGATGAACATTCTGACAACCAGCACGGTCTGGAGCCAGGATCCTGCCGCCCCCGGGCATCAGACACCGTCTTTTCTCCGGAATCTGCTGGACCACAGGCAGGCCGTGGCCCGCGTCTATTTGCCGCCCGACGCCAACTGCCTGCTGTGCCTGGCCGACCGCTGCCTGCGCAGCCGCAATACTATCAACATGATCGTGGCCTCCAGCCAGCGAATCCCGCAGTGGCTGGACATCGATGCCGCTGCCCGACACTGTCAGCGAGGCATCTCGCAGTGGCATTGGGCCAGCCACGAGGCGGACGATCCCGATGTCATACTGGCGTGTGCCGGAGATGTGCCAACGTTGGAGACGCTTGCGGCGGCGTGGCTCTTGCGGCGGCAAATGCCCGATCTACGATTCCGTGTGGTCAATGTAGTTGATCCGTTGACGTTGGTGCCGCCATACAGCCATTGCAGCGGTCTGGGCGATGATATCTTCGTGGGGCTGTTCGAGGTGGACTGCCCCGTCATCTTCGCCTTCCACGGCCATCCCCAAACGGTCTGGAATCTGCTGCAGGGTCGGCCAAACCCTGGTCGTTTCCACGTCCACGGCTACACGGGGCAGAATCATGCCGGTACGCCGTTCGATGCCCGGGTGGTCAATCGCATGAGCCGGTTCGATCTGGCGATCGCCGCGCTGCTTGAAGTGCGCCGGCTGGGCGATGCGGCGGAACTGGTCATTGCGGAGCTTCGCAGCCGGCTCGCCCAGCACGACCGTTACATTCGCGAGCACGGCCGGGACATGCCCGAGATCAGTGACTGGCGCTGGAGCTGATGGTCAACAGTGGCACCACCACGATGGCCAGAAAATCCTGCAGGAAGTGCATGACCACCGGCGCGATGAGACTTCCCCGCCAGACGTAGACCAGGGCGAACACAAGGCCCATGAACCCGACAGTGACTACTCCCGCCGAACCTTCATAGCCGTGGCCAACCGAGAAAATGACTGACGAGAGGATCACGGCTATCGCCACATTGCCGGTGACCGTTCGAAATCGTCGGATCAGATAGCCGCGAAAGATCGTTTCCTCGACGACCGCTACGACGCTGACCAGCAATCCTGCCGTCACGAAATCCAGCAGGGTGTGCGGGATGAGCGCGCCCGGCCCGCCTTCGTGGGCTGGTGTCGACAGGCCGAATTGTCGCGCCAGATCATCGACTCCGATCGCCGCAAAGAACATCGGCACGAACAGCAGGGCGCCGATAACGATCTCTCGGCCCATCCCTCGCTGCGTCCAGCCGACCAGCCGCGTCGGCTCGCGGTTTCGCCAGAGGAAGAACAGCACCAGGCCCAGCAGTGCCAGGTCGCGTACGACGATGGCTGGTGGCGCCGAGAACGAAGTTGACCTGTCCCGTGCTCGTGCCGCTGACGAAGAAGGACAGGACCATCGAAGGTAGGATCAAAAAGACGAACACACAGACTTCAATGAGTTGTTCTTTGACATCCGGACGCCTGTAGGTTGCCGATACGGGCACACTGTCCGCATTTTCATTCATCCGCGCCACCTCCACCGAAACGGCCTACGATCATGCCGGCCTTAGGATTATAGGTGGGTGTGGCAAATGTCCTTCAATTTGCCGAACTTATGATGAAGCGGCAGCAGCGATTGCATCCACACCGCAATCTACGTGCCGCTGATCGCCGCATGCAGAGTAATCGTCTGGCGTACGTTTGGAGAAAAAGGGTGCTGCGACCCTTCGTCACTTCGGACGATTGGCCACGTCCGGTCCCCGATTGCGGGTCGCGCTCAGTCCTCAGTGCCTACTGCCTGGCCGCATCTAGACCTGCTGGATTTCCTTGATCTTCGATGCAACAAGCTCATCGATCTGTTGGATGTGCTTGTCGGTCATCTCCTGGATATCTTCTTTGCCTTCCTTGGCGTCGTCCTCGGTGATGTCACTGGCTTTTTCTTCGCTGTCGAGTTGCTTGTTGGCGTCGCGGCGGATATTGCGGATCGCCACGCGCTGCTGCTCGGCCATCTGCTTGACCTGCTGGCCCAGCTGCTCGCGGCGTTCGCCGGACAAGGGGGGAATCGGCAGCCGGACGACCTTGCCGTCGGACATCGGCGTGATGCCGATATTGGCCTTTTCGATGGCCTTCTGGATGTCCTTGATGGTGCTCGGGTCGAAGGGCTTGATCAGGATCATATTGCCTTCCGGCGTTGTCAGGGCCGCCAGCTGCCGCAGATCCATCACCGAGCCGTAACTGGCTACGTCCACCTTGATGTGTTCGACCAGCGCTGTTGAGGCCCGTCCGGTGCGAACCATTCGCAGCTCGTGACGGAGCACTTCCAGCGCCTTGTCCATCCTGTCTTCGGCTTCGAGTTCGATCTCATCAACCGGCATGATAGGACTCCTTGCCTGCCCGGCCACCTCTAGTTGACTGGCTCTGTAGCCATTGGCCATACATTCTAAGACACAAGGGCCCTAAGGACAACGGCTGCAGATGTGGCTGTTGTGCCCTTCGTCGGCATCGGATCCAAGGCTTCGGAGTCGCAGCCAAAGCCCCTGGAGCCTGGACCGGGAGAACCGAGCCGCAGAAGCCTCCGCAGGACAGGACACTGGCAGGCAAGCTGCTCGTGGCACCCGGCTCCCCACGCCCGACCCCCGTCTTCCGACTAATCCGGCAGGCTGCCGGCAATCTCCTCGTCCGTCAGATAGCAGCCAGGGTCCGGCGCCCACGGGTCCTTGTACGTCAGGTCCGCTCGCACCCGCAGGGCGCCGCCGCACATGCACCAGAACCGGCATGTCTGGCATCGGCCGTGCACCTTGCCCGCCCGATCGCGCAGCCCGGCCAGCAGCGGCTCGCTCTCGTCCTGCCAGATCTCGCTGAACGGCCGCTGCCGCACGTTGCCCAGCGTGTAGTGCATCCAGAATTGGTCCGGGTGGACGTTGCCGATGAAATCGATGTTGCCGATACCGACCCCGCTGCTGGACAGGGCCCCGCCGTTTCGCAGCAGCAGCTCCTCGGCCGGTGCCACCAGTGGCGAACCCTCCTGCTGCAACTTCATCAGGACGAACGGCCCGTCGGTATGATTGTCGACGGTGAGAACCTCGATGTTCTCGCCGGACTCGGTGATCTGCTTCGTTCGGTCGCAGATGTAATTGACCGCCCGTCGGGTCCGTTCCAGGGCCAGGTCATTCTGGCGGATCTGGTTGCCCCGGCCCGAGTAGACCAGGTGATAGAAGCAGATCCGGTCGATGCCTTCCGCCTGAACGAAATCGAAGATCTGTGGCAGTTCGTCGATGTTGTGATCGGTCAGGGTCATACGCAACCCCACCCGCTGATCGACCGCCTTGCAGTTGCGGATGCCCGTGACGGCCTTTTCGAACGCCCCCTGTACGCCGCGAAACTTGTCATTGGTCGCGCCGATGCCGTCGAGGCTGATGCCCACGTAGGTAAAGCCGATCCGCTTGATCGTCGCGGCAACCGGCTCAGTGATGAGCGTGCCGTTGGTGCTCAGCGTCAACCGCAGCCCCTTGCCGGTCGCATACTCCGCCAGTTCGAACAGGTCCTTGCGGGTCGTCGGCTCGCCGCCGCTGAACAGTACGGCCGGCACCTCGAAGGCTGCCAGGTCGTCGATGACCGTCTTGCATTCCTGGGTGCTGAGCTCGATTCGGCGCGACCTCGCCGTGGCTGTCCGTATAGCAGTGCACGCACCGAAGGTTGCAGCGCTTCGTGATATTCCATACCACGATCGGCCGCTTGACCCTCGCCGCTGCCCGCAACGTGCCGTGCCCATGTCCGTAACGCAGTTGATCGCTGCCGCTGGCCGCACCGCAATAGAGCTTCGATATATTGATCATGCTGTGATTCTTATTCCTCTTGTGACTCTGTGCCTGGTAGCCATTTCAAGACCTGTCACCAGGGTGCCACTGGCGACTCGCCCGCCAGTGCGAGGTTCTCAAACCGCTTCTAGGACATCTTGTTCTCACTTTCCGGCGCGACGACCTTACGCGTCGGCTGGTAGAGACAGCACGGTTCTTCCGCCAGCAGGTCCCCCGTGCTGGCGTACGCCCTCGCCCGGCAGCCCAGGCAGACGTGCATGTATTCGCACGTGCCGCACTTGCCGTGCAGGTTGACCGGCTCGCGAAACGCCTTGAGCACCTCTGATCCTTCCCATATCTCCTTGAAGGACTGCGTTCGCAAATCCCCGGCCGGTGCCGGCAGGTATCCGCACGGAAATACCTTTCCGCGATGCGACACGAAGACGATTTCCGTGCCCGCCAGGCAGCCGCGCGTCATCTGGTACATGCCGCCGCCGCCCCGTTGCGTCGAAAGCCCTGCCGCCTTGCGTCGCTGCAGCCAGATCCGCATGTAGTGAGGCGCGCAGGTCGCCTTGATCCGCAGGCCGTTGCTGCCGTGCCCCTCGCCGCCGCCGGTGCTGTCCTTCTCATAGATCCAGTTCAGGATTTCCTCATAGCGCTGCGGGCTGAGCATCATGCTCTCAGCCAGTTCCAGCCCGCACCCCACCGGCACCAGCATGAAAAAGTGCAGAGCCTCGACGCCCAGCCGGGTCGCCAGTGCGTAGACCTCTTCGAGCCGGTCGTGGTTGTGCGTCGCGACCGTTGTGTTGATCTGCACGCCCATGCCTGCCTGCTGGAGATTGTCGATCGCGCCGACCGCTGCGTCGAACGATCCTTCGATCCGGCGGAACGAGTCGTGAGACACTGCGTCCGGCCCGTCGAGACTGATCGATACGCGGCGCACGCCGGCGGCCGCCATCTTCCGGGCGACCGTGTCGTTGATGAGCGTCCCATTGGAGGCCACGGCCAGCATCAGACTGCTTGTCCCGGGCGTGTTCGAGCAGTTCGAACAGGTCCGGCCGCATCAGCGGCTCACCGCCGGAAAAGACCAGGATCATACAGCCGGCCTCGGCGATCTGGTCGATCATCCGTATCGCTTCTTCGGTCGAAAGCTGCTCGGGGTTGGCCCGAACGCTGTCGGAGAGTCGGCGGCAGTGCACGCAAGCCAGATTGCATGCCTCGGTCGTCTCCCAGAAGACCAGCCGGGGCGCCCGCGGCGTAAGTGCCGCAGTCTCCGGATTTACGATCGCGTGAGGGTGACCCGCCGGACGCGGCCCATGCGGATGCGATCCCGGATGTCCTTTGTGTGGGTGATCCATATTGTCGTCTTCACCTCGCGGGGTTGAGGGCAAAGTGCCTGTGCGCTCTACTGTCAGCACAAGCCATCATAGGCGCACACGCATTCCCTTAAGGCTACAGTTCTGTGAACTGAATGCAAGACAGACGCTGTCGCCTGCGGTGCCTCATTCTGCGCGCACGGCAGAAAAACTGGCCGAAGCCTCGCCGGAGCGCTGCCATGCAGGGCGCCGCGGCCTCGACGCGGCTTGGGGCAGGCGGGCGACCCCGCCTGGCACAACACGACCCCGTATGCCCGAGCCCGATGGCCCGACGTTTCCGGTCTGAAAAGGCTGACCGCAACTCTATTATCGGACATTGGCTTGCGGCCGCCTCTACGGTGGTTGCAGTAGTACCGTCTAGGTGTTTTTTTGTATGAAGAACTGCTCCATCTCAGCCGATAGCCGGCAATTATGGGGCAGAGCCCGCGCAGTGCTTGCGCACCGCAGGCCGGATGCGCAAAGCTGCAACACGTTAGGCCCCAGGGCGCAAATCATGCCAGCCAGGATGGCTGGTCAGTCGTGATGCTCATGGACGAGCGGTGATATGGCGGTAGCTCCCAGGCTTCAAAGCCTTGCAGGCAAATGGCAGATTCCGCTGCTGGCGGTGTCGGTTGCCCTCTTTGTGGCTGGCCTGCTCCAGTTCCGCCCCGAGGTTGCGCAAGCCCACTTTCGACGACTACATGCGCGATGTCCGGCTCGACCTGCAAGCCGAACGATACGAACAGGCCAGTCAGACCCTTACGACCCTTCTCAACCGTACCGACAAGAACCTTGCCGACCCGCAAAGGGCGGTCGCCCACCATATGCTGGCTGAAACGATCTACCAGGCGGAATCCTCCAAGGTCGATCATAATCCCGAGAACGCCCGACGAATCCTGTCCAATTTCCTCGTGGCCCGCCGGCTGGGCAAGGACGTGGCCCCCGGCGACTACCGCAAGATTGCTGAGGCCGCGGACTGGATGGGAGACTATGCCCAGGCACTGGAAGCCTACGACAAGGCCCTGGCGACCGCCGGCCCGGCCCGCGTCGCCATTTTGCAGCGGGTCATTGAGATTCTGCTTGCACAAGGCAAACGCGACTGGCAGCAAATCGACCGCTATGTGGATCGTCTGCTCGCCGATGCGGCCGATCAACCCAACGCCCTGCTCCGTGCCGTCCAATGGAAGATGCAGCGGATCCTGTCTCGCGACGACATCGCCGCTGCCAGCCGGCTTATCAGCCGCGTTGAGCCGAAGCTCGATGTGCCGCCGTGGTCGTACCACCTTGAGTATTTCAAGGCGCTGAGTCTCTACCGGCAGCAGCAGTACGAAGCCGCCGAGGGTCGCCTCCGCGTGCTGCAGATCCATCTGCGGCGAAGCAGCCAGCTCGTATGCTCAGGCGGGCTGGCTGCTCGGTCAAATCAACTACATTGGTGACCGGCCGGAAATCGCCCTTTCGTTTTATGATGATGTCGTGCGCACCCGCGCCGACAACGAATACTGCAATGCCTGCCTGCTCGGCAAGGCAGAGTCCCTGGCGAGCCTTCAACGCTATGCGGCGGCTGCCGAGAACTACAAAGAAGCCATCGAGGCCATGCAGCGAAGCAGCGGCTCCATGCTCCTCGACGCCAAGGCGATCCGCGAGAGCCTTCGGGCATTGGCGATGCTTCTCTCTCAGCAAGACCGGCCGACCGAAGCCTTGCCCTTCGTGCAACTGGCAGAAAGGCTGGTCCCGGTCGACGAGACGGACACCCTGGCCGATCTTGTCGAACTGCAGGCCAGGATCTGTGTTCAGGCCGGCGACGACGCGCTGAGCAAAGCCAGGGAAACGGAGGCCGGATCACCGCCTCCTGTCTCTGCTGCGACGCCGATGGTGCCAGCGGCTGCGACCGTCCCGGCGAGCCGGCCGGCTACGCAGGCGGCCGCGACGACCAAGCCGGCTCACGGCGATCCGCGAACCGAGGCGCACGAATACTTCGCCCAGGCGGGCGGGCTTTACAGTCGGCTCTCGCAGACTGCGGGTGATGAACGCGCCGTTGTCGGAGGACGCTGACTGGGAGTCGGCACGCTGTTTCGATCGAGCGGGCCGGCCGGACAGATCAATCGATGCATTCCGCCAGTTTATCCGCCGGCATCCTTCGAGTCGGCGCACGCCCGACGCCATGCGTCGTCTCGGCGAGGCGCTGCAGACCGCCGGCAGGATCAACGAGGCGATCGAAACGTACGAGTCGCTCCTCAAGAAGTTCGGCCGGACCCCTGCTGCCCTGGCATCGCTCGTACCGCTGGCCCGCTGTCACATGAGATATGGCAAGGAGGGCTACAAGCGGGCTGAACAGATCCTTCGTTCGATCGTCGACGCCGACCCGGGCAAGCCGGGGCTGTTCGATCCGGCGGCGAAAGAGTTTCGCGACGCTCTGGTCGGGCTGGCGGATCTGTATATGGCCGGCCACAAGCCCGAACGAGCCATCGAACGCCTGGAACAGGCCCTTGCCCTCTATCCCAGGGACGGTGAGATCACGCGCCTGCAATACCGGTTGGCGGACGCCTATCGTCGCAGCGGTCAGGCACTGCTGGATCAGGCAACCAAGTCGCGCCAGCCGACGCAGGGCGACGAACTGAGACGCGAGGGCTACCGCCGGCTGGACCGGGCCCGCGAGTTGTTCGACCTTGTAGCCGGGCGACTCGATACCGCTACGGCCGCTCTCGATCCGGGCGAGCAGGTCTATCTCAAGACGAGTTATATCTACCGGGCCGATTGTGCGTTTGACATGAGGAAGTATACGGCGGCGGCGGATCTTTACGGCCGGGTCGCCTGGCGATGGCAGAACGATCCGGTGGCTTTGTCGGCATATGTGCAGATCGTGCGGAGTTACATGGCAGCCGGCGATACGGAGGCGGCGCGTTCGGCGCTGGCAAGAGCCCGCTGGATCCTGCGTCGCATTCCGGATTCGCAGTTCAACCGGCCGCCGGATTTCCGAACCCGCGCGTACTGGACGCAGTTGTTCGACTGGGTTGAACAGACCGGGTTGCTGGCGGCGAGCCGGTAGTTGTCAGCGGCTGACGACTGAAAGGTTGCTGGAGGTATTGCGCTGGCGGACAGCTGCCAGTGGCATCCACTGACAGGGATTGTCTCGGCGACGGTTGTAGTGATTCCATTGCCCGCAAGGCGTTGTGTGGCTGCAGGAGTGAAATGACGATGGCAGAGAGCAAAGCAAGGCGAGCGGCCGAAGTGCTGTTGGGACTGCTGGACCGGCAGCGTCGGCTCTACCGCAGCCTGCAAACGCTGGCGCAGCAGCAGGCCGGCCTGGTCAGTAACGGCAATCCCGACGGTCTGTTGCAGGTACTCGCTCAGCGACAGAGCCTCCTGGAGGACGTCAAGAAGACCAACGATTCTCTGGCGCCGTTCCGACAGCGCTGGGATGACGTCAGCAAACTGCTCGACGATCGGCAGAAGACGGAAGCAGCGGCTGCGATAGCCGAGATCAACGAGCGGCTCCAACTGATCATGCAGCGCGACCAGGCCGACAGCGAAATGCTGCAGCTTCGCTGCCGTAAGATCGGCCGGGAGCTCCAGGCCGGGCGGACGGGCCGTACCGCTTTGCGGGCCTATGGTGAAACGGGTTCTTCCAGTCAACACATTGATGAGGCAGTCGAATAAGAATGAGTCGATCTGCAGCAATGATTGAAGAAATAGAACGTAGGACGGACTCGGCATCTGTCGCCGCGCATCCCTCAGATCCAGGCCCTGAGGCCTCGGCTCCCGGGTCGGTCCTCGACCCTGATAACCTGCGGCTGAATGCCTCGCCCGGTGACGATGCCGCGCGAAAGGAACTGCTGGAGATGTTTGCCGCCTATACCCAGGTGACCAGGCGGCTGCAGGAATCGCATGAACGGCTCAAGGGCGAGGTCGGCAGGCTGCGTGAGGAACTGGAGACCAAGAACAGGCAGCTGCGCCGGCGGGAACGCCTGGCCTCCCTCGGACAGATGGCTGCGGGCCTGGCGCACGAGATCCGCAATCCGCTGGGGGCAATCGCCCTGTACGCCTCGATCCTCGAACAGGACCTGGTGGAGAAACCCGAACAGGTACGCACTGTTCGCAAGGTGGCTGCCGCGGTGACCGGTCTCAACGGGCTGGTGACGAGCATCCTGGAATTCGCCCGACCGCGCGAGCCGATGCGGCGAATGGTGCTGTTTTCGCGGGTGCTTGGCCATGCCGTACCGATCGTCGCACCGATCGTGCAGGAAAAACGGATCGACCTGCGCCTGCCGGAGAATGACGTGACGATCTTTGCCGGTCCGGAAGATCTTGCCCGGGCGCTGGCGAATTTGTTGCGAAACGCCGCCGAGGCCGTCGACGAAGGCGGCACGATTGTGGTTCGCCTTCGCGGCGCCGGCCATGGCGCGGCCGTGATCAGCGTGGAAGACGACGGGCCCGGTGTGCCTTATGACCTGGCGGATCGGGTCTTCGAGCCGTTCGTGACGACCAGGCACAGCGGTACGGGCCTGGGACTGGCGATCGTGCATCAGATCGTCGAGGCACACGGCGGCCGGATTCATCTGCGCCCCGGCCGGCTGGGCGGCGCCCGATTCTGCCTGCGGATCGGCAGGCAGCCGGAGCAGGCCGACAGTTTGCATAAGGGCTGGTGAGGCCGTCGCAGGCTGTTGCCGTGCAGGAACGAGTGGACGCCAGGGATAGTCAACACGGGATGTAGATATCGGAGCCAATGCATGGCGAAGGTATGTCTGATCGACGATGAAGAACTGATGCGCGACTCTGTGGCGGCGATTCTCAAACGCCAGGGTCACAGCGTAGAGGTATTTGAGGATCCGCACGACGCCCTTGAAGCGGCGCGCTGCGGTTCGTTCGACGCGCTCGTGACCGATCTGAAGATGCCGCATATGAGCGGCGTCGATCTGCTGCGTGGCCTGCGGGCGGCCGGCTGCGATACTCCGACGATCCTGATGACCGCCTTCGGCACGATCGGCACGGCTGTCGAGGCGATGAAACTCGGCGCGTTCGACTATATTGAGAAGCCTTTCCAGGCGGAGCAGCTCTGCAAGCTGATCGACCGCGCCTGCCAGGTCCGCAAGCTGCAGTCGGAAAACGAGGCATTGCGAGCTTCTCTGCGGGACATCGACCCGCCCCGCGTGCTCGTCGGCAGCAGCAGTCCCATGCGACAGGTTCGCGAGCAGATCGCCCGCGTCGCCGGCAGCGATGCGATCGTCCTTGTCCAGGGCGAATCGGGTACCGGTAAGGAACTCGTCGCCCGGGCGATTCATGCCGCCAGCAGCCGGGCCGCTCGCCCCATGCTCTGCGTCAACTGTGCGGCCCTGTCGAATACCCTGCTGGAGAGCGAGCTGTTCGGCCATGAGAAGGGGGCCTTTACCGGCGCGGATCGCGTCCGCAAGGGCCGGTTCGAACTGGCGGAAGACGGCAGCCTCCTGCTCGACGAGATCAGCGAGATCCCCCTTTCCCTGCAGGCCAAGCTCTTGCGTGTGCTTCAGGAACGCGAGTTCGAACGGGTCGGCAGCAGCGTGACCCGCAAGACCAACACCCGCGTCATTGCCACGACCAACCGCGACATGCTGGACTGGGTTGCCAAAAATCGATTCCGCCAGGATCTGTATTACCGGCTGAGCGTGCTGCCGATCCAACTGCCTGCATTGCGCGAACACTTGGAGGATATCGAGGAACTGACGGATTACTTCCTCGATCGTCGGGCCCAGCGAACGGGCTGCCGGCTCCAGCGGGTAACACACGAGACGGTCGATCTGCTGACGGGCTACAGCTGGCCCGGCAACGTGCGCGAACTCGAGAACCTCATCGAACGGGCCTGCGTCCTGTGCGATGCGGAAGAGATTCCGCCGGAGGTGATGGAACCGTGGCTGCGGCCGATGAACGATCCTACCGCGCCGTTGCCCACAGCCTTGCGGCCCGGTCACGTGTTGGAAGATGCGGAGCGTCACCTGATCGAACGAACGCTCAAACAGTTTGCCGGGCACCGCGAGAAGACGGCGCGGACCCTCGGCATCGGACTGCGGACGCTGACGCTGAAACTCAAACGCTGGCGAGAGGAGACGGAGCAGGTCGGCGTTTGATCGAGCGGTACGCTGCATCCAGATGCAGCGAGCGCACCTGCAGGTGCGCAGTTTTGCGCGTCACAGCGCAAGGATTGCCCTGAGACGCATCTGGACATGAATTCGTATCTGTCGTAGTGAACTGTACTTACGTCTTTTCTGGCTAATGGCACGTGGCCTGCTAATGGACGGGTGGGCCAAACGGGTGCCTGCAACTGGAGCACGATTGTGAACCGGATGGACGGATTCATCGACAGCAAGACGATCTCCGCCCTGGAACAGATGGCCGGCTTCACCCAGGCGCGGCAGAAGGTGATCGCCGAGAACATCGCCAACGCCGATACGCCGGGCTATGAGCACAAGCGGGTCGACCTGGAAGGTTTCCAGCAGGCCCTGGCAGAGGCGCTGAACAGCTGGCCGGATGCCTCGGGCGTGCGGACGGTCACCAGTGACCACGTCGGGCGCGATGCCCGCGGCAATATCGTCCTTCGGCCGGAGACCGAACCGACGGACAATTTGACGTTTCACGACGGCACGAACAATCGGATCGAGACCGAGATGGCGGACATGGCTCGCAACCAGATGCTGCACCAGGTCGCGACGGACCTGCTGGCCAACAAGTACCACATCATCGAGTCAGCCATTCGTGGCCGGTCGGTATAGATATAGATGGTGAGGCCGGCAAACGAGGCCGGCAGCGATAAGCGCATAGCGAGGTGAGCATGTTTGGAACCTTGAATATCAGCACGAGCGGGCTGGTTGCCCAGCGGGTTCGCATGGACACTATCGCGGGCAATATCGCCAACGCTTTTACCACGACGGACGCACAGGGCCGCAACCAGCCATACCGTCGCCGCGTGGCTGTGTTTGCTCCTGGCGATCCTGCGCAGGGCCGGGGCAGTCCGGGCGTGCACGTGGCGAGCATTGAAAACGACCCGTCCGCCTTTCGGCTGCAGTACGACCCGACTCATCCGCAGGCGATCAAGGATGGGCCGAAAAAGGGCTACGTGCAGTACCCGAACGTGGATCTGGCGACGGAGATGGTCAACGGCATGGAGGCCTCGCGAGCGTATGAGGCGAATCTGGCGGCCTTCGAGGTCAGCAAGACGATGATCTCGGAATCCATGCGGATCCTGGCGTGATATTTTTCCTGGATAGCCTGGACCGCAATAGACCGGTCCTGCTATCATGGACGGATCGAGTATGACTGACGCTCTCAATCATCTGAATGCGTTGAATCCTTTGCAGCCGATCCAGCCGCAGACCGGTGAGACTACCGGTACGTCCGGCACATCGGGCAAGGATTTCAAGCAATACCTGATGGAGAGCCTGCAGCAGGTCAACCAGCTCCAGCAGGAGGCTGATGCAAAGGTTGACGGCCTGATGACAGGCCAGACGGACAACGTGGTGGAAGTCTTCGGCGCGGTGCGCAAGGCGGATGTCGCGTTCAGTCTGCTGATGGAGATGCGCAACAAGATGCTGGATGCCTATCAGGAAATCCAGCAGATGCGCATCTAGGTCATGCACGTCGTGGTCGAATCGGGTGGCGTGGTCCTGTGCGCACGCAGGGCCCTGGTCTTTGCGGCTGGCTTTGCGAGTCGCTGATCACCGGCCACGGACCACCGCGGTTTGATCCGTCCGCACATGGAGGTACGGACGATGGACTTTTTGCGGCAAACCTGGGAGCAGGTGCAGCAACATCTCAAGGGACTGTCCCTGTCCCAGAAGATGGCCATCGGTCTGTGCGCCGCCTTGATCGCTGTCTCGCTGGCCTGGCTGATGGGCTGGTCGGTCAGTCCCGACATGATCCCCCTTCTGGACCAGTCATTCAAATCTGCCGAGTTGGCCAGTGCCCAACGCGAACTCGATCGCCTCGGTGTTGACTACAAGGTCAGTGCAGACCGTGTGCTCGTACCATCTGACAAGCGTGACTGGCTGCTGGCCCGGCTTCAGGAGTCGCAGGCCCTGCCCAGTGACACGACCATCGGCTTTGCCAAGTTGATGGATCAGCAGTCGATCTGGATGAGCAGCGACGACCGCCTCTGGCAGCGCGATCTGGCCTTGGGCAACGAACTGGCTCGCGTTCTGCGGAGTTTCACCGGCGTCCGAAGTGCCCGGGTGTTTATCGAGCGGGCAACCAAGCGTGGTTTCGGCGAGAACAACATCGAGCCCAAGGCCAGCGTCCAGCTGACCATGAAGAACGATTCTCCAGCTCAACCAGGCGTTTGTGCAGGCGATCGCCAGTTTCGTCAGTGGCGGCGTCGTCGGTCTCAAGGCCGAGCACGTCAGCATCGTGGATTCCGCCGGCAATGCCTATCGTGTTCGCAACAAGGACAACGCCCTGGCCTCGGACCTGCTGGCCGACAGCCGGGAGAAGGAAGAGCATTACGCCGAAAAGATCCGTAGCCAGCTGGCGTTCATCCCCGGGGTGTTGGTGAACGTTTACGCGGAGCTCGAGACCGAGTCGAAGCGGGTTGAAGACCGCACCGTCAAGGCGATGCCGGTCGAAGAGGAGAGTACCTCCAATACGGAGCATGCCGCCGGCCAGCAGGGCGAGCCCGGTGTGATACCCAACACCGCAGCCAGCGTTCCGACCGGTACGAGCAGTCCCAGCCGGGAAGAGACCGTCGAGCGGAACAAGTATATCCCCGGGGATCAGAAGACGACGGTTACGCAGAATCTGCCAGGCGCGATCAAGCGACTGACCGCCTCGGTCGGCGTGCCGCGAAGTTACATGGTGCGCGTCCTTACGCAGCGCGACGGTCCCGACAAGAAGCCGACCGACCAGGAAGTCGATGCATTCGTTACCGAACAGCTCGCCCGCATCAAGGCCCAGGTAAAACCGCTTATCAGTGCCAGCAGCGATGACCAGGTGACGGTCGATTGTTTCTATGACGTCCTTCCGGCCCAGGCGGAGACGGCCCTGGCCTCGACCGGTACCCTTAACGACATGCTTGCCGAGTATGGCCGGCCCGCCAGCCTGGCGCTGCTGGCGATGTTCAGTTTGGGGCTGATGCTCATGCTGGTTCGCAAGGCCCAGCCGGCAACGCCGATCCGGCTGGAGACGGCCGGCGCGACCACGGCTGACAGTGGTGGTCGGGGGCCGGGGGCCGGTTTCCAGATCGGCGGGGACGGCAGCATACGTCGTCCTCCCGAGGAGGTGCTGACAGTCGAAGGTGGTCCGGTCGGCAAGGCGCAGCCTACGCAGCCGATTCTCGAAGGGCATGAAGTGGACGAGTATACGCTCAAGAGTCAGCAGATCACGTCCCAGGTCAACAACCTGGTCAAGGACGATCCGGACTCCGTAGCGTCGATGTTGAGGAAGTGGATCGAAGAGCCGCATTAGGTTGACACGTGCCAGGTCTCGGCCCTGGCCGGGCGTTGCGGGTTGTGCGAGTCGTTGTTGGGGTGGGGTGTGCACGGCACACCGTTGCTGTAAATGGAGCTTTAGTCCGTGGCCAAACGCAGTGTCGTACAGAGCGCAGTTGCCGAAGAGATGAGCGGCCTTCGCAAGGCGGCCATCCTTCTGCTGGCGATCGACCGTGAGTCGGCCGCCGAGCTGCTCAAGCGTTTGGATCGCGAGCAGGTCGAGGACGTCACCCGCGAGATTGCCGCCCTCAGCGATATCGAAACGCGCACACGTGACAAGGTGGTCGAGGAGTTCTATGGCCTGGCGCTGGCCCGGGCCTACGTCGAGGAAGGCGGCCTCGGGTACGCCAAGGGCCTGCTGGAAAAGTCGCTGCCCAAGGACGAGGCCGAGCGAGTCATCGAGCAGATCGAGCACCAGGTCTCCAAGCAGCCGTTCAGCTTCCTCCAGAAGGCGGAAACCGAGAACCTCCTGACGTTCATCCAGGATGAGCATCCGCAGACCATCGCCCTGATCCTGGCGCATCTGCCGCCGCACAAGGCCAGCGAGATCCTCGTTGGTCTGCCGGCTGCCAAGCAGATTGAGGTCGTCATCCGTATCGCCAACATGGAGCAGACGAATCCCGAGGTCATCAAGGAGGTCGAGCGCGGCCTGGAGACCCGGCTCTCCGGTATCGTTTCCCAGAAATTCCAGCGTGTCGGTGGTGTCGACAGTGTCGCGGAGATGCTCAACCTTGCCGACCGCGCTACGGAAAAGGCGATCATGGAGGCCTTGGAGTCGGAAGATCCCGATCTCGTCGAGCAGATCCGCCGGCTGATGTTCGTCTTCGAGGACATCCTGCAGGTCGACGACCGCGGCATCCAGAAGGTACTCAAGGAAGTTGATAACAATGAACTGGCGCTGTCGCTCAAGACCGCCAGCGAAGAGCTCAAGGACAAGATCTTCCGCAACATGTCCGAGCGCGCCACGCAGTTGATCAACGAAGAGATGGAGTTCATGGGTCCGGTCCGCGTCAGCGAGGTGGAAGGCGCCCAGCAGAAGATCGTCGATATCGTTCGCCGCCTCGAGGACGCCGGCGAGATAATCATCATGGGGCGCGGTGGCGAGAAGGATATGGTGGTCTGATATGCCCTTGATCAAGGCCAAAGAAGTGGACTCCGGGGGGATCCAGGCGGAAGTCCTGCGCCTCCAGGATATCGAGGCCGAGGCCGCCAGGATCCTCGCCGGCGCCCGCGCCGAAGCCGAGGCCTTGCTGGCCAGTGCTCGGACTCAGGCCGAAAAGATCAAGGCCGATGCACGAAAGGCCGCTGCCGACGCCGGCCGGGCCGAAGGGTTGAAAGCCGGCGCCGAACTCGGCCGCAAACAGGCGGCGGATCAGGCAAAGGCCGATTTCGCTGCCACGCATGCCCATATCATCGCTGCCTTTACCAAGGCCCTGCACGACTTCGAGGCCAGGCGTCGCCGCCTGCTGTCTGATATCGAGCGCGATGTGGTCGGGCTGTCCTGTGCGATTGCGGGCCGGGTCGTCAAGACATCCGTGCAGATCGACCCGAACTGCGTCAATGGCAACGTTCGCGAGGCCCTGCAACTGATCGCCAACAAGAACAGCCTCGAGCTTCGCCTCAATCCGATTGATCTTGACCAGGCCCGCCGGTTCGCTGAAGACCTGCTGCCTGCTGGTGATTTCGAAGCGGTCCGTTTCGTGCCGGACGAAACGGTCGGTCCCGGTGGCGCCCTCCTTCGCACGCCCACCGGTCGCGTCGATGCAACCATCGAGACCCAGTGCGGCCGGTTGCTCGATGAGATCCTCTCTGGCTGGAAAGAGCACTGGCTTGTCGGGCCGGCGATGACCGCTGCGGGCCAGACAGACGAGCCTCAAGAAGAGCCCGGCTTCGTCGAGTTCGTTCAGGAAGACGCCTCGGATTCTATGGAAACAGAGGATTCGGCCGCCGAACGGGCCGATTCCGATGCAGATGATGAGACCCCGATTTCATGACGCTTCTGGCAGATTACACCGATATCGTCCGCAACAGCCTGCCGCAGAAGGTGACCGGCCGGGTCGCCCAGATGCGCGGTATGACGGTTGCCGCCGAAGGTCTGCCGGTCCCGGTCGGGGCGTTGTGTGATATTACGGTGCGCACGGGCCAGGTCATTCGCACGGAAGTCATCGGTTTCGCCGGCTCGACAACACTCCTGATGCCGCTCGACGAGCCGATCGGTGTTGCACCCGGCGACGCCGTTAGTCTGTGTTCGCGCTCATCAGGCTGTGCCCGTCGCCGAGACGATGGTCGGGCGGATCGTCAGCGCTCTTGCCGAACCCATCGACGAGGGCCCTGTCATTACCCCTGAGGCCTTCTATCCGCTGCATCGCACGGCACCGCCGGCCATGCAGCGGCGGCGCATTACCGATGCGATATCGACGGGCATTCGTTCGATCGACGGCATGATGACCGTCGGCGGCGGCCAGCGACTAGGTATCTTCGCCGGCACCGGTGTCGGCAAGAGCGTGATGCTGGGCATGGTAGCCCGCTATACCAGTGCCGACGTGACGGTCGTTGCCCTGGTCGGCGAGCGTGGTCGCGAGGTGCAGGATTTCATCGAGAAGGACCTCGGCCCGGAGGGTCGACGCCGGTGCGTGCTCGTGGTGAGCACGTCCGACGAGTCGCCGGCCATGCGGGTTCGCGCGGGCTTTACCGCCACAGCGATCGCCGAGTTCTTCCGAGATCGCGGCCGGAACGTCCTTCTGATGATGGATTCGGTCACACGCGTTGCGATGGCGCAGCGTCAGATCGGCCTGGCCGCTGGCGAACCGCCGGCGACCAAGGGCTACACGCCCAGCGCCTTCGCGATCCTGCCGAAACTGCTAGAGCGCAGCGGCCGAACGGCGAATGGCAGTATCACCGGTTTCTACAGCGTGCTCGTCGAAGGTGACGACCTGATGGACCCGGTGTGCGATACTGTTCGCGGCGTGGTGGACGGCCACCTGGTGCTCAGTCGCGCCCTGGCCAATCGCAGCCACTGGCCGGCGGTTTCCGTGTTGGAGAGCCTCAGCCGTCTGATGATCGATCTGGTCGATGACCGGCATTACATCGCCTCGCAGGAGGTCCGCCGACTCATGGCGGTGTGGCAGGATATCGAGGATCTGGTGAACATCGGCGCCTACGCCGGCGGCACCAATCCGGAGTATGACCTGGCGATCGCCGCCCGGCCGTGGATCGCCGAGTTCCTCCAGCAGAAGATCGCCGAATCGAGCGGTCTGGCCGATGCGAAGAAGCGGCTGTTTGATCTTGTGGACAGAGTGGAAAAGGCTCGCAAGCAGTTAGTCAAACCGGCGGTGCCGACCGGGCCGCAGAAACGATGATGTCGCCACCAGCCATGGTGTAGTTGATAGCGGAGTTACTGGACAGGATGGCTCGCACGAACTTTCGCCTGGAACCGCTGCTGAGAATTCGCCAGATGGAGGAGGACCGCGCCAAGCGCGTCGTCGCCGACCGTCTCCGGCAGATCCAGGAGGTCCAGCAGCGGATCGGCTCGCTGTTCAAGCAGCAGGACGAGGCGAGTCAGGTGATGCGCTCGCTCGTGCTCTGCGGTTCGATCGTGCCGATCGAGGCGACGCGCCAGCGAGGCTATATCGGCGGGCTGCGACAGCGCTTGGCCGAAGCGCACATGCATCTGCAGCAATTGCAGGCGCAACTGGCCGGAGATCGAGCCCTGCTGGCCGAGGCTAGCAAGCGCCGCAAGATCCTCGACAAGCTGAAACAGCGCCAGACCGAGCATCGCCTTCGCCTGGCGAACCTCGCCGAGCAGCGTGCCGGCGACGAATTGGGCATATTGCGGTTTACCCACGAGATGCTGGCTGCGGCGGAGGATCCTGCCGCGGCATCGCAAGGTAGTGGACCGGCGATTACGGGCCTTTAGAGCGTGTTTCCAAAGATCGTGAACATTCTGGGGCTCGTCTGCCTGGTTGCGGTTCTCGCCGCAGGCGCCGCTGCCGCATACCTGGCGATCAAGGGCACGCTTACCGGCGAGAGTCTCAAGACGGCCTTGGCTGCCGTGACAAGTGAGCCTGCTGCGGCGGCGGCGTCGCAGCCCGCTGGTTCGGCCGAAGCGTCGGCCGAAGGTGCCACGGCGAATGAAACGCCCGATTCGAACGCGTCGGAGGCCGCCGAGAATCTGAAGCTCGAAATGATGCGTCGGGATCTGGCCAACGAGCAGGCCCTGCTTCAAGCCGGACGCGTCAATTTGCAGCGAGAACAGGAAGAATTCGAACAGGAACGCACACAGTGGAAAGCCGTGCGCGAGCAGGAATTGGTCACGGCCCATCGCAGCGGCGTACAGAAGGAGCTCGATTATCTCTCCAGCATCAAGCCCGGCCAGGCTCTGACGCTTCTACGCGCCAAGCCCGACGATGAGGCGTCGCGCATTTTGATGGCCATGGAGACCCGCAAGGGAAAGAAAATTATTGAAATGTGTAAAACTGCCGATGAAACAGAATGGGTAAAGCGGATTTTGGAGTCTGATCCGCCAGCAGAGCAATATCCAGGCGCAGGACCTGACAGGAGGTTAGGCCCGGCGTCGAGGAAGACGCCATGCTGGATCATAGTGTAGTATCCGCTGCGGCCGAATCGTCTTCGCGCGGCCGGGCGGTGCGGCGGACTGGTGAGCAGGGAGCTCGCCAG
Organism: uncultured Planctomycetota bacterium; assembly: GCA_963787325.1. Taxonomy (GTDB): domain Bacteria; phylum Planctomycetota; class Phycisphaerae; order UBA1845; family JANYLN01; genus CAWBCK01. The sequence goes on along the minus strand of CAWBCK010000003.1, from coordinate 435,326 downwards.
GCCGATGGGAACAATACGAGTTTCGGGGATGTATTCTCGGAGGCCCTTGCGGACAGGCGGCCGACCAAGGCCGATCGCCGCGATGATGCTGCCCGGTCTAACCGGCCGGATGCGCGCAAGACTTCCGACTCGAAAAGGGCCGCGCGGGCAAAGGACGCCAATCGTCCTGCGGACAGTACCCGGCCGAAGCCTGACGATACGCCCGTCGAGGACCGTCAGTCGGACACACAGCCGACGGACGATTCGGTAGACGCGGCTGCGACACAGGACCTGCCGACGGAAGAGAAATCGGATACCTCCGACAAACCGAAGTCGTCGGACAAGTCCGATTCGTCGGATCGCAAGCATTCTGCGGATACCGCCGGCGACGCCGCGCAGCAGGCTCACCTGCAGCAGCCGGTTGATCCGATCCCGGTCGTCAATCCTGCGCAGCAAGTTGTCGCCGAGCAGGTCGCTGTCGAGGCCGACGATGCGCTGGCTGGCCAAACCGATGCCGCGCCCTCGGCCGATACGCCCAAGACGAATCAGCCAAAGCATGCCGCTGCGGTCGACACGGCGATGCAGCCGTTACAGTGGCTGGCCCGTCAGCACGCCGACCGACTCGGCACGCAGACGAAAGGGGCTTCGCAGGCCCCGGCGCAACCGGCTGCCTTGCACGCAGCCGCAACCGAGCCGGCCAAAGCAGTTCAGGGCGATCAGGCCGCGCAGTCAACCGAGCCTGCACAGACCAATGAGCAGGCTGGGGACAAATGGGCGAAACAATCGCCGATAGCCAACGCGTTTGCGAAACTCATGCAAGCGGCGTCTGCAAAGCATCAGGCTACCACGGCCGATCCCCCTCAATCGACTCCCGTTGTAAAGGCTGGCGCCGATCAGGCGGTTCGTTCCCTCACCGCCGATGCCTCGACGCTGTTGCCGCCGAGCGAGAAGGCCAAGCCTGACGCCCAGGCTGCCGCATCAGCGCCGAATGCGCATACCGGCGATCCTGCCGCTGCGGCGCTGCGGCCGGATAGCACCGCGTCAACGATACAGGTTGCCGATACTCGGACGATCCAGGCTCCGTCGCAGCCGTCCGCCGCGCAAGCGGCCGTCGCCAAAGACACCGCCTTGCCATTTGCCCTCAACGACCCAAAGACCGGCGAGAATGCCGATCATCTGGCCAAGATAGTCTATATGGCGGCGGGCCGGGGTCAGTCGGTGGCCCGCATGCATCTGACCCCACCGGATCTCGGTGAGGTGACAGCCACGCTTCGCCTCAACCAGGGGCACATGCAGCTGAGTCTGCAGGTCGCCAGCGACGCGGCCCGCGATGTCGTAACCAGCGGCCTCGATCGTCTGCGGGACAATCTTCAGCACCAGGGCATCTCGCTTCACGAAACGAGTGTCACGGTCGCCCCGCGGGCCGATTCAGCAGCCGGCAGAGAGCACCAGCCGAACTGGCAAGGGCAGGATGCCCAGCAACAGCAGTCAGACGCCTCGCAACAGCAGGGCGGCAATCACAGCCAGGCCCATCACGGGCAGTCTTCGCCGGCGGAGTTCGCGTTTGATGCCGGCCCGGTCGGCGCAGCCGAGGAGCAGGCGGCGCCCATGATGTCGTACACGGTTTCCTTGAATGTAGTTGCGTAACAGACGCAAGCAGCAATATGGAGGACAGTCTTATGGCAGTGGGTGGCGTAGGTTCGACCAGCGGGGTCTCCTCGACCGCTACCAGCGGAAGCAGCCCCTCGTCGATGAGTTCGACCGACTTCTACAAGCTTCTCATCGCGGAACTGCAATACCAGGACCCCTTCCAGCCGATGGATAATTCTAAGATGGTCGAGCAGGTGGCCAACATCCGCAACATCGAATCCTCGACCAGCATGACCAACGCCCTGGCCAGTGTGACACGACAGCAGAACTTCGGTACCGCCGCCGGCCTGATCGGCAAGATGGTTCGCGGCCAGGTCACCGATGCCAACGGCAAAGACCAGACCGTCGAGGGGACCGTCCGCAGCGTTCGGTTCGAAAAGGACGGCGATGTGATCTTAGATCTTGACAATGGTGGTTCGCTGCCGCTGACAGCCGTTGTCGCGGTGCAGAATGCGGCGGCCACGACCGGTGCAGCTTCCAATACACAAAACCAGGCAGACTGACAAGGAGCCATAAAATGGGTCTGACTTCTTCACTGTATACAGGTCTCAGCGGAATGAATTCCAACCAGTTCCGCATCGACGTGATCGGCGACAACATCGCCAACTCCAATACGACCGCCTTCAAGGGGTCGCGCAGCACCTTCCAGACACAGTTCGCGCAGATGTTCAGCATGGGCACGCCGCCCAGCGCCAACCAGGGCGGCAGCAACGGCCTGGAGGTCGGCCTCGGCTCGACCCTCGGCGCAACGCAGCGCAACATGCTCCAGGGTTCGACCGAGACGACGGGCCTGGTCAGCGACCTGGCGGTCGATGGCGACGGGTTCTTCGTCGTGCGTACGCCGGACAACCGACAGGCCTACACGCGCGACGGTTCGTTCCAGCTTAACGCCGACAACTGCCTCGTTACGGCCGACGGGTACTATCTGCAGGGCTTCGGCGTAGATGATAACGGCAATGTCAACCCTGGCCTGCTGACCGACATGAAGATCCCCATGGGCCAGGCCAGCCAGGCCCGCGCCACCGACAGCGCCAAATTCACCGGTAACCTTTCGGCTGACGGTCTGATCGGCACCCACGGCAGCACCAGTGTTAGTGGCGTGCTCGTTACCGATGCCGGCGGCACCCTCGCCAGCGGTGCCTCCAATTTGACGGATCTGCGTACCGACGCCGATCCCGGCACCAACCTCTTCGCCGCCGATGACATCATCACCGTCAGCGGTATCAAGAAGGGCGGCCGGGAACTGCCGGCTGCCCAGTTCGTCGTCGGCACCGACGGTACGACGCTCGATGATTTCACCGGCTGGCTCAATGACGTCATGGGCATTGATACCTCCGCGGGTTTGGCTGGCAGCCCCGGTATCACGACCGATGGTGCTACGGGGCAGGTCACCATCGCCGGCAACGCCGGCGAGGCCAACGACCTGACGATCACCTCGGCCTGCTTCAGCAGTACCAACCCCGGTACCGGCACGACGATCCAGCCCTTCTCCTGGACCAACCCGACGGATGCCGTCGGCCAGAGCGTCTATACCTCCTTTACTGCTTATGATTCGCTGGGTACGCCGGTGCAGGTCAACCTGTCGATCGCGTTGGAGTCCAAGGGAACCGGCACGAGCACGTGGCGCTTCATTGCAGAGAGTCCTGACAATGTTGGCGCGGGCCGTTTCCTTGGTGATGGCACGATTACTTTTGATGCCAATGGCAACATCACTGCTACCACCGGCACAACCGTCGACATCAGCCGTGCCAATACTGGTGCGGTCAGTCCGCTGTCGGTCAATTTGGATTTGTCCTCTCTGAGCGGCCTGTCCACGGGGACCATGCCGTCATCTCTGGTCATGAGCGAGCAAACGGGCTTCCCCCCGGGCACGCTCAACGGCTACAGCGTCAGCGCCGACGGCACGATCGTCGGTTCCTTCAGCAACGGCCTGACCCGCACCTTGGGTCAGGTGTCGCTCGCGACCTTCTCCAACTCCGCCGGCCTGACCCGTGAGACCAACAACCTTTATAGTGCCGGTCCGAATAGTGGCCAGGCGATGATCGCCGCGCCGGCCTCGATGGGAACCGGCAGCATCCTGTCCGGAGCACTCGAACTGAGCAATGTGGATTTGAGCCGTGAGTTTATCGGACTCATTAACGCGTCGACCGGGTTCAGCGCCGCCGGCAAGGTGATCACCACCAGCAACCAGCTCCTCAATGATCTGATGATGTTGACGAGGTAGTCATGATTCTCCTGACCCGGCTGGCCGGCCAGCCCATGATTGTTAACGCAGAGCTGATCAAGACGATAGAACAGACCCCCGATACGGTCGTCACGCTGATCAATGGCGACCGTATCATGGTCAAAGAGACCATGGCCGAGGTCGTTCGCCTGGCGATCGACTACAGCCGGCAGGTCCGCTGTTTCCCGATCCCCGGCAACACCGCGCCGCCGGATACGAAGGCTTAACCGACCGCGTCACCTCGCCGATACCTTCTAAAGAGGAAAAGGACACCCTGCGCCGCAGGGGCGTTGTCGGCGGGCGCCATTGTCGGCCGACGGCCGTCCCTCGATGCGCAATAATTGCGCGTGCCGCCCAGGCGATGTGCAGACGGAGGATCTCGGATGCCCGAAGAGAATGCAAAGGGCCAGGACGCCAAGGCCGTTGTTCCGAAAAAAAAGAAGCAGACGCTTCTGATGCTCGGCGCACTCTTGTTCGTCATGGCAGCTGAAGGCGGCGGCATCTACTTTGCCGTCAAGTTCCTGGGTAACGGACCGGCCGAGGCGTCGGCCGAAGGGCTTGCCCCGACGAGCCATGGCGGCGAAGCTGAGGGCGAGGGCGAAGGTGGCGGACATGGTGCCGCTGCCGGTCATGGCGCAGAAGCCGGGTTGGCGGTCCGCGATGCCGAGCTGCCGGTTGCCAGTTTCAAGGCTCCAAATCTCAAGAGCGGGCGCCTGTACCTCTATCAGATGGAGGTCTACGCCAAGACCAAGCAGGAAAAGTCTGCAGCCTTAAAGAGTCTGCTCGAAGCCAACAAAGCGACTATCGAGGACCGGCTTAATCGCGTCATCCGTTCGGCCGAACCTCAGGATCTTCAGGAAGACGGTCTGGAGACGGTTCGCCGACAGATTCGGCACGAGCTGAATCAGATCGTCGGCGACGACAAAATGATCGACGAAGTGTTGATTCCAAAGTGCACTCCGTATAAGGTAGACTACTAAGGGCAGGCGGCCGCCTGCGTTGTTGGACACGGCCGCCCGCGCCGATGCGGATCCAGAGGGCAGGAGGCCCTCGACCACGACTGCATCATGGAAGGTGCATGACATGGCAAAGTCACCGCAAGACCCTTCGGGCGATTCTGCTGAATCTCTGAGCCAGGATGACATCGACGCCGCGCTCAACGAGGCCGGCTTGAATTCTGCCGGTCCTTCCGAGCCGAAGCCCCTTACCGCGCTCAAGGCTGACGACTCCGCAAACGCCTCTCCCGACGCACAACCCGCAGACAAGGATGAGGCAGACGCTACTGCGCCCGACGCTGCTACTGCGTCTGACGCTGCTGATGCACCTGAGACGACGGCTGCTTCGGACGAGGCAGGCGCCAAAGCGGCGCCGGCGCCGGTCGGCGCCGACGCGGCGGCCCCTGGCGGGGATGTTGCTGCCGATAAAACCAGCGTCCCTGTCGATTCGGCCGGACGTCCCTATGACGAGTTTGCCTCGGCGATGGCGGAGGCGATCGCCGCGGATAAGCCGGCCCCGGCCGGCGACCCTGATGCCAAGCCTGTCGACCTGCCCGATCTTACCGGTACCAACGGTAAGCAGGCCACGGTCGAGCTTACCAAACTTCAGCCTGCTGGAGGACGTGCAGTTGCAGGTCCGCATCGAGTTGGGTCGGACCCGCATGCTCGTGCAGGACGTCCTGCGGCTGGATACCGGCAGCGTGGTCGAGCTGGACAAGCTGGCTGGCGACCCGGTCGACATTTATGTGAATGAGCGTCTGGTTGCGCGCGGCGAGGTGCTGGTGCTGAATGATAATTTCTGCGTCCGCATCAACGAAATTGTTTCGATTCCCAGCGAAGTGACGGCCTGATCCGCACGAATTGTCTGGCAGTTTGTCTGCAAGCGGCAAGCAGCAGAAGGTGCTGGGAGGTCGATTCTGTATTTGTGATCGGTCGTTCAAGCCCAAGTAGAGCAATGCTGAACTTACGACGCAGTATTCATTGCCTGCCGATGGTCGCCGTTCTCGCTATCATCTGCGCGAGTGCGTTGACCGCTGGCGCAGACCACCAGCCAGCCAGTGGCTGCACCGGTTGCGGACGAACCGGCTGTATCGGCGCAGGTTGACATTCTGCGCAACCAGCAGCTGGAAGATCGACAGATTCGCGCGCGGGCCGGCAACCCGGCGGGGCTTTCCGGGCTGTCGAGAAAGGGGCAGTCATCGGGCACGGCCAGTCTGTACATCCAGACCGGGCTGGTGCTGGGGATTGTTCTGGCGGGGATGTGGCTCGTCTTGAAGTGGCTGCGCAAGAGCGGCATCGCCGGGTCGTTCGGCGGGGGGGCTCGGCTGTGCAGGTACTGAACCGCGGCTATCTGACGACGAAACATCAGATGGTGCTGGTGCGGTTCGGCCAGCGGGTGTTGCTCGTCGGCGTGAGCCCGCAGGGCGTCAACGTTCTGTCGGAGATGTCGGATCCGGAAGAGGCGGCGGCGGTGTTGGCTCGGCTGGAGGGGACGAAGGCCGGCAGTGCTTCCAGCGAGTTTGAGCAGGCGATCAAGGATGCGAGCGAAGACTATGTCGAACAGACTGCCGGTCACGCCTCACGTCCGGTCGTACACACCCCGACGCAGGAACAGATCAGCTCGATCCGCACGGAGATTCGCGGCCTTCTGGGCAGGATGCAGTCACTGGGCGCCAAGCAGCCTCCGGAGTGAAATGATGGTGCAGCCGGCCGGACGTTGTTTCTGCCCGGGTGTTCGTTCATAGTTCCAGGTTGTTCCGGTGATTGCAGCATTGGATGGCTGTCTCATCGTCAGTATTGCTCGGTTGTGTTGTTGGTGTTGTTCTTGTTGTTCGCTCAACATTCGTTATCATCATTAGCGACTGCGCAATGGATCGCGCAAAAACAGGCAGGCATGGATGCCTCGTCAATGAGAACCGGTCCCCGTTACATCTTGCTGGCTGCGCTTATGGCACTGGTGTGCCTGGCTGGTCGTGCGCCTGCGCAGACGGCATCGCCGACGCTCGATAATCCGCTGCACATTCCGGATGCCCGCCAGATTCTGCCGGTAGCGACGGACCGGCAGGGGATGTCGACCAGTCTTCAGATCCTGGTGCTGCTTACGGTGCTGTCGCTGGCGCCGGCGATCTTCATTTTGACGACTTCATTTACACGCATCGTTGTTGTGCTGGCCCTTCTGCGGCAGGCACTGGGTGCCCAGCAGATGCCGCCGGGACAAGTGCTGACCGGCCTGGCGCTGATGATGACCGCCATGGTGATGATGCCGACGTGGCGCAACATCAACAACACCGCTTTGCAGCCGTACCTGAACGGCAAGATCACCCAGGCGGACGCCCTCGAGCAGACCGGCAAGGCACTGCGCGGCTTCATGATTCGCCAGATTGAAAAGATGGGCAACGAAGAAGATGTGTACATGTTCTGGGAGTATCAGCGAGGGAAGCCGATTCCGGCTGGGCAGAACGTCAGCTGGAACCAGGTACCGACCCTCGCGCTGGCGCCGGCGTTTGTACTCAGCGAGTTGAAGACGGCGTTTATCATCGGTTTCCGGATCTATGTTCCGTTCCTGGTGATCGACATGGTGATTTCGACCGTGCTGGTGTCGATGGGCATGATGATGCTGCCGCCGGTGATGATCTCCATGCCGTTCAAGCTGCTGCTGTTTGTGCTGTCGGACGGCTGGCATCTGGTGGCGGGCACGATGCTTGGTTCGTTTGCCGGGTGAGTCAGAGATGGGTGATACAACGAGTCAGAGTGGACACTACAGGCGATGGGATTCTCAACACAGCGGGAGGAGTATCTGTCGGGCCTGAGATCCTTCGCTTTGCTCAGGATGACAACTTGGGAAAGTGTGATGCGTGGGAATGCCTGTTGTGCGGGAGATTCTTCGCTTTGCTCAGAATGACATGGCTTGGGGCGGCAGTGCAGAGTCCTTAGATATGTACGCGGGGTCTTGAGATGACGGTGGAACAGGCGATGGATCTGGGGCGGCATGTGGTCATGATGGTGCTGATCATCAGCGGTCCGATCCTGGTGCTTGGATTGATTGTTGGTCTGATCATCAGTCTTGCCCAGGCTGTTACGCAGCTTCATGAGCAGACCCTTGTCTTCGTGCCGAAGATCCTGGCGATGGCGGCGGCGGCGGTGATCCTTGGGCCGTGGATGGCGCATCGGATGATCGAGTATTCGGTTGAGTGGTTTGGGAGCTGGCATTGAGCAGGCAGCGGTTGGCACTGGCAGACAAGCTGCCAGTGGCACCCATGCACTCGAGGTCTGTTGCGCAGGAGATCCTTCGCTTGGCTCAGGATGACAGCCTGATGCAGTATGACACCCGGCACGGATGGTCTGAGTGAGAGAGCGTCAGTTTAGCACATAGGGATAGGTGATGCCGTTTACGCTTCTGGATCTGCCGCGAATCCTGCCGCTGTTGGCGCTGGTGCTGGCGAGGCTGACGGGGTTGTTCGTGACGGCCCCGGTTTTCAGCAGCTCGGCGATCCCGCTTCGGGTCAAGGTGTACGCGGCGCTGGCGGTGTCGCTTGTCGTCATGCCGAACCTGATGTCCGTGCCGCTGCACGTGATGGGCTGGGGGAGCCTGCTGGCGGGGGTCGGTAGTGAACTGGCATTGGGGGCGATCTTCGGCTTTGCGTTGAACCTGGCGTTCGTCGGGCTGCAGATGGGGGCGCATTTCATCTCGCAACAGAGCGGGCTGGCGATGGCGCAGGTGTACAACCCGGCTTTTGACAGTGAGGCAGACATCATCGGCAGCATCTATTACTGGGTGATGGCGATGGTGTTTTTCGCCCTGGGCGGCCATCGGGTGCTGATTTCGTCGATTCTGGGGACGTTTTCAGTATTGCCGCCGATGACGTTTGTCTGGCACGACTCGATCACGCGGCTGATGCTTGATGCGATGGGGGCGTGTTTTGATCTGGCGCTGCGGGTGGCGTGGCCGGCTGTGCTGGCATTGCTGCTGTCGGAGCTGGCGTTGGGGTTTGTGAGCCGGACGATGCCGCAGTTGAACATCCTGGTGGTGGGTTTCCCACTTCGGATCCTCATTGCGCTGCTGGTGGTTTTCGTGACGATCAGCGTGGCGATGGAGCTGAGCCTGACGACCGGTGGGTCGATCCTGACGGCTATGAAACACCTGATATCAGTACCAGCAGGGCCGTAATGGGGCCGTGGTCGCCGCCGGGTGCCTTTTGGAAGTTGTCAGCGTCTGATGTGGATCGGCGTGGCGAGGGATCCGGAGTTTCAGTCGTGCCTACGGCACTTAGGAACGAGAGACAGCAACACACAAGAGGGCCTTGGCGGTCTGAGCACGGAAGTGCTGGGCTAGGATCATTCTGTCCCTGCAGGACGAAAAGCCACTGCTGCGGGTCGTCTGGGGCAAACCACTGGCGTCGCGTGTGCGTCTTTGGCCTTTGGTTACAGGCGGCGGCACGCTGCCGCACGGGCAGACAAGCTGCCAGTGGCACGTATTAGAACGAAAAAAGGGTCCTGGTACCTTTTGGGTGTGATGAGGTAAAGCGTGCCTGGGGATCGCGATTCCAAAACTGAACCGGCAACACCGCGGCGGCGGCAGGAGGCCCGCGATAACGGGCAGGTTGCCCGCAGCCAGGAACTGCCTGGGGCGGTCATGCTGCTGGGGTGCGTGGTCGCATGCAAGGTGCTTGCGCCGAAAGGACTGACCAGCCTGATCGATCTGTACCAGGCGGTCCTGGGCAGCGACGCATGCATGCCTCACAGCGTCTGCGAACTGTTCATGCTGACCATCAAACCCGTTGCCTGGATCCTCGTGCCGATCCTGCTGCTGGCGGCGCTGTTCGCGCTGATCGCCAACCTGGTTCAGGTCGGCTGGACGCTCTCGCTGAATCCGCTGACGCCGGACATCAACCGGCTGAACCCGATCAGTGGTCTGGGCAAGTCTGTTCGACATGCAGGCGGTCATGCGCCTGGGGTTGGGCATCCTGAAGATGGCAGGCGTGGCGGCTGTCGCGGCGATCACCCTGTGGCACATGCAGGCGGGCATTCTCTATGCGGCATCGCTGGGGACGCGGCCGCTGGTAGCGTATACGGGCGAGGTACTCTATACGTTGTGTTTTCGGCTGGGTCTTGTGCTGCTGGTGCTGGCGATTGTCGACTATGTGTGGCAGCGGTACCGCTTCGAGCAGGATTTGAAAATGACCAAGGAGGAGGTGAAGGAAGAGTATCGCCGGATGGAGGGCGATCCGCACGTCAAGCAACGCCGCCGGCAGGTGCAGGTGCAGACGGCCATGCACCGGATGCGCTATGACGTTCCGCAGGCGGACGTCGTCATCACCAACCCGACACATCTGGCCATCGCCATCAAGTATGATCCTGAGACGATGTCGGCCCCGAAGGTTCTGGCCAAGGGGGAGGGGTACATGGCAGAGATGATCCGCCAGATTGCCGCCGAACACGGCATTCCCCTTATCGAGCGCAAGCCGCTGGCCCGCGCGTTGTACAAGACGGTGGAAGTTGGCGAAGAAATTCCCAAAGAATTCTACAAAGCCCTTGCAGAAGTGCTCGCTTACGTGTATGAAATATCACGGCGCGGCTATCGGCGCAAGCCGGTCTCAGCCTGAGTTGCATGTCACGCCGGGCAAGGATGTCGGGCGTCTCTAAGTCAAATGTCAGTTCATGAATGGTGTGGCAAGGATGCCAGCGGCTCTGACTACAAGCTCCGGACTGCTGCAGACCTTTCACCGCTATCGCGGGATGGCGTTTCCCGTTGGGTCCATCCTCCTGCTGTTCGTCATCCTCGTTCCTCTGCCAACGCCCTTCATGGATCTTCTGCTTGCCGCGAACATTACCTTGTCGGCCATAGTGCTTGTCACTGTAATGTACATCAATCGGCCATTGGAGTTCTCCGTCTTTCCTTCTTTATTGCTGGGACTGACACTTTTTCGACTGGTGCTCAATACGGCCACGACCCGGCTGATTCTGACCAACGCCAAGGACGGTACGTCGGCGGCGGGTCACGTTGTCGAGGCCTTCGGTAATTTCGTCGCCAGCGGGTCGCTTGCGGTCGGGATCATCATCTTCCTGATCATCTTTGTGATTCAGTTCGTGGTGATCACGAAGGGTGCCACGCGTATCGCCGAAGTCGCCGCCCGGTTTACCCTGGACGGCATGCCCGGCAAGCAGATGGCAATTGACGCCGATCTCAATGCCGGGCTGATCAAGGAGGACGAGGCCCGTCAGCGTCGCAGCGAGATCACCCAGGAGGCTGACTTTTACGGGGCCATGGACGGTGCCAGCAAGTTCGTCCGCGGCGACGCCATCGCCGGTATTATCATTACCGTAGTCAATATCCTCGGGGGTCTGTACGTCGGCATCGTTCAGGAGGGGTTCAGTCTTACAGTCAGCCTGAAGACGTTTACCCTGCTGACGATCGGTGACGGGCTGGTGTCTCAGATTCCGGCGTTCATCGTCTCGATCGCGGCGGCGATGCTTGTTACCCGCAACGCCAGCAAGGCCAATCTGGGTGAGGAGATGCTCGCCCAGATGACCAGTCAGCCTGTCGCGATGTTCATCGCGTCCGGCTTCCTGGTGATTCTGATGGTTACACCGCTTCCGAAGGTGCCGCTGCTGATGCTGGCCGTCGGCTGCACGGCGGTCGCGGTGTTCCTGCAGCGCAGCCGGAAGAAGACTGCCCACGCTGTCGCCGCGCAGACCAAGGCTGCGCAGGCGGCCAAGCCGGTCGACAAGATCGAGTCGTTCCTGGCGGTCGACCCGATGAGCCTGGAAGTCGGCTATGGGCTGATCAAGCTTGTGGATCGCAAGCAGGGGGGTGACCTGCTCGACCGTATCTCCTCGATCCGCCGGCAGATCGCGCAGGAGTTGGGCCTGCTGGTCCCGCCGATCCGCATCCGCGATCAGTTGCAGCTGGAACCCAACCAGTATTCGATTCGGATCAAGGCGGCAGAGGTCGGTCATGGTGAGGTCATGCCCGGTTACTTTCTGGCCATCGACAATGGTGCGGCGGCGGGGGGGCTTCCCGGTATCGAGACCCGCGAGCCCGCCTTCGGTTTGAAGGCGTACTGGATTGCCGAGGAGGTCAAGGCGGCAGCCGAACAGCGTAACTACACCGTCGTGCCGGCCAGTTCGGTGCTGGCGACGCACCTGACCGAGGTTATCAAGCGGAACGGTGCGATGCTATTGACCCGGCAGGAGACCGGCCGGCTGATCGACACTCTCAAGGAGCATTCGGCCAAGCTGGTCGAGGAGGTCATTGGCGATCTGCTCAAACTTGGGGAGGTTCAGAAGGTGTTGCAGAATCTCCTGCGAGAGAATGTGCCGATCCGCGATCTCGAAACGATCCTGGAGACGCTGGGCGACTGGGCGGGCAGGACCAAGGACATCGAGGTGCTGACCGAGTACGCACGCAACGCACTCGCTCGCCAGATCTGCCAGACGTACATGGCCGAGGACGGGCGGATTTACTGCATCAGTCTGGACCCCCAGCTCGAAGATCTGGTTCAGAGTCATATCGAGCGGAGCGATCGCGGCTCGTTCCTGAACATGCCGGTTACTCTGCAGCGGCGGATTATCGAGGTGCTTTCCGGCGAGGTGGACAAGGCTGCCGGGGCCGGTCGGACGCCCGTGCTGTTGTGTTCGCCGCAGATCCGCGCGATTCTTCGGCGGTTGATTGAAACGGTCCTACCGCACGTGGCCGTGTTGGGATATAACGAAGTCGTATCGGGCATCGAAGTGCAAAGCCTGGGAGTGGCGGTACTAAGCCATGAATCTGCGAACATACCAAGCACAGTCAATGCGTGAAGTCCTGGTGTTGGTCAAGAAGGATCTTGGCCGGGACGCGGTGATCCTGCACACCCGCACGTTCCGTAAGGGTGGCGTGCTGGGCTTCGGCGGCAAGAACGTGGTCGAGGTGACGGCAGCGACGGGTGTGAACGTTCTGCCGGCGCGTCGTCGCGGTTCGGAGGGCACGTCGCAACCGGTGCCTGCGTCCAAGCAGCCGGCGTCGGGCGTTTCGGCTCTTTCACGGGCCGGCGAGGGGGCTCGTCACCATGCGGCCATCTCTGGGCAGGGGTCACGGTTTGATGCGAAGGACTCCCCGGTCAGCACCCGGGACCCAGGACTCAGGACCCGGTACTCGGGACTGAGCCCTCATCGTGCCGCCAAGGCGGTCCTGGATGATTCCGCCGCGGGGTCTACGCTGGTGGACTCGGAATCTTTCGGTGACATTCAGAACGAGCTGCGGCGACTTCGCAGCGTTGTCGACCAGCACGTCGTCGAAAGCCGGCGTGCCCACGGACCGGACCTGCCCGAGCAGCTTATGGCGACGTATCGGCAGATGCTCGAGACCCAGGTTGCCGAGGAGATCGCCTATCAGGTTCTCGATACGCTGCGCAAGGAACTGACCGTCGAGCAGTTACACGATGAGATATATGTCCGCCAGCGTCTGCAGCAGGTTGTCGAGTCGTATCTGCCGGCTACCGGTGGCATCGAGCTGAAGGCCAAAGGCGGGCCGCGGGTCGTTGCGTTCGTCGGCCCGACGGGCGTCGGCAAGACGACCACGATCGCCAAGCTCGCCGCCAACTTCAAACTGCGGGCGCATTGTCGGGTCGGCCTGATTACGATCGACACCTACCGCATCGCCGCTGTCGATCAGTTGCGGACGTATGCCCAGATACTCGATGTGCCGCTGCAGGTCGTGCTGACGCCTGAGGAGCTCGAAGCAGGCCGTTACTCGCATGCGCGATCGCGATATCGTTTTGATCGATACGGCCGGCCGGAGCCAGAACGACGCGGTCCGCGTACAGGAGCTCAAGGGCTTTCTCTACGCGGTCAAGCCGGACGAGGTACACCTGGTCCTTTCCAGCGCGGCCAACGAAAAGAACATTCTGCAGGCGGTCGAGAAGTTCGAGCAGGTCCGGATCGACAAGATCGTCTTTACGAAGCTGGATGAGGCGGTTGGCTTCGGTGTGATTTTGAACGTCTTGAAGCGGATCGACAAGGCGTTGTCGTATATCACGATGGGCCAGGATGTGCCCGACGACATTGCTACGGGCGACCGTTCGGATCTGGCGTCGCTGATCGTGGCTGGTGAGCCGACGCTGGTCAATCGCGGCCTGCAAGTGGCGAGCCATGCGTAGAGGGTTTGCAGGCAGAGGCACCACGGCTGGCTTACTAAGGTCATGCGATCGATCTGAACGTCTCTCGGGCGGGAGAACCTTCGCTTCGCTCAGGATGACAACCGGAGAACCGGGAGGCCGCCGCCAGTTACAGTAGCAGTTGTTGCTGCGTCGTTCTTTGCGTCTTTTGTGCCTTCTTGTGGTTACTCTGGCAGTTTCTGTTGTTGTTGTTGTTGTTGTTGTTGTTGTTGGAAAAGTTACCATTTGCGGTGTTGCAGCTGATTAGCGCAGGAACCATGTTACAGCAGGATCAGGCATCCAAACTTCGTCGGCTGGTCGCCCAGCAGAAGCGGTCGCGACAGGCCAAGGTCATCGCCGTCGCCAGCGGCAAGGGCGGTGTCGGCAAGACCGCCATTTCCGTCAACATGGCGACGTGCCTGGCCCGGCACGGGCGTCGTGTCGTGCTGTTTGATGCCGACCTGGGGCTGGCCAATGCCGAGGTCATGCTGAACGTCGAGCCGTCGGCGACGGTGCTGGACGTGCTGGACGGTCGGAAGACGGTCCGCGAGGCGCTGCTTGATGCGGCTGGCGGTGTGAGTCTGATCAGCGGTGGCTCGGGTATTGCGAAGCTGGCGGACCTGTCGGAGTTTGAACGGGTGCGGCTGGTTGAATCGCTGGAGCAGCTGGAAGGCGAGGCCGACGTCATCCTGATCGACTGCGGTGCGGGTATCGCGCCGAACGTTCTGTCGTTTGCGGGTTGCGCGGACCTTACGCTGGTGGTCACAGCTCCGGAGCCGACCTCGCTGACTGACGCATATGCGCTGATCAAGGTCATGACGCATCGATACGACGACGGCTGGTGTCCGCAGCTGATTGTTAACCAGGCCATGAGTCGAAAGGAAGCCCAGGACGTCTACCAGCGTGTCCGTCGCGTCAGTTGGCGCTTCTTGAAGATGGATATACAGGATGGTGGATACGTATTGCGTGATGAGGCAATGATCGCGGCTGTCCGGCAGCGTCAGCCGGTCGTGCTGCACAGGCCGCATAGTGCCGCTGCGCGTTGTCTTGAAGCACTGGCCCGTCAGGTTGATCGATCGCTAGTCCCGGTTCAGAGGCGCGCCGGTTTCTTCCGTCGCGTACTCGGGCTGTTCGGCTGATGACTTTTCAAAGAAGAACCCGGCGTCAGACTTGTCGTCGGGCCGGAAAGCGTTATGCTAAGTAAACTGCTGGCCGGTATTCTAGGACTTATGGCCTTCTTCTTGTGTATCGCGGGAGGTTTGGTGTCTGGCGCCGCGCCGAGATTGCAATCGGTCGCGGCCTCAAGGCGATGGTGGTGTTCTGCCTGCTGGGCTGGGTTGTCGGCTGGGCCGCCGAGAGCGTGATACACGAGCACGTGCACAAGGAAGCGCAGAAGGCGATAAGCGAGCTGGAAGCTGAACAACAGGTCGAGTCGGCCGAGCCCACGAATGGGCAACAGGTCGAATCACAAACGCGTACATAACCAGACTGTGTCTGTCAATGCGATGGATTCGCCAAGGAGGGCGAGGCATGAGCACGCAGCGAAAAAACGCGAATCTCGGTCCGGTCTGGAAGGAGTATAAGCAGACGCGGGACAGGAGACTTCGCAATATCCTGCTGGAAAATTACCTGCCCCTGGTTCGGTACAATGCCGAGCGCATCTGGGCGAAGCTGCCGGATGAGGTTGATCTTGACGATCTGATCTCGGCTGGGGTCTTCGGCCTGATGGACGCCATCGATGCTTTCGATCTGGAGCGTGGCGTCAAGTTCGAAACGTACTGCTCCGCCCGGATTCGCGGCGCGATTCTCGACGCTCTCCGCGACCTCGATATGGTTCCGCGGCTGGTTCGCTATCGCGCACGCATGATCGATCATGCCATTCGCTACCTCGAGATGGAACTTGGGCGGGATCCCCGCAACGACGAGATCGCCAGCCATCTGAAGATGTCCGAGGAAGAATTCGAGAAACTCGAGCGAAACGCCACGGCCGTCACGTTCGTGTCGCTGTCCCGGCCGTGTGTCGAGACCGACAATGACAAGGATCTGCGCGAGGTCGATATCGTGCAGGATCGGCGCAGCGAAGACCCCGTCGTCGAGTTGCAGAAGAAGGACGTTCGCGATTTGATCACCAAGGGGCTGTCGCGGGCCGAGCGACTCATCCTTCTGCTGTACTATTATGAAGAGATGACGATGAAGGAGATTGGTGCGACGCTGGATCTTTCGGAGTCGCGCGTCAGTCAGATGCATTCGGCCATCCTGACGCGTCTTCGGGATCAGCTGGTCCAGCGCCAGCGCGAGTTCAGCGCCTGATCACTTTCCAGCGGCAAAACCGGCTCATGTGTGCGACCACCGGGGGGTGGTCGTTTTTCTTTGGGGCCTTGTCGGTGTACGTATCCGGAACTCGTTTCAAAGTCCTGCACTGGCAGGCAGGCTGCCAGTGGTACCCGTGAAGCAAAGATCCTATGCCTGGTCACGATTGGCCTGCTGGCGGCGTGATGCCGTTGGCCTCGCAAGCGGATCATATGGCTGCCGGGCTGGCACCCTGTGCAACTTTTGCTTCCGGCGCTTATACTGTTTGTCCATGGTCCGTGCGAAGGCAGTCTTTTTGAGCCGATTCGAGGGAACATGACATGGCGATCTTCCTGGGCATTGACGTGGGCACGTCGGCAACCAAGGCGCTGCTGTGTGACGAGAGTGGCCAGATCCTGGCGACTGCGGCCGTCGAGAATCCTTTGTACTGTCCCAAGCCCGGCTGGTCTGAGCAGTCGCCGCGCGACTGGTGGATCGCCGCGCGACAGGTCGTGGCGGATGCATGCAAGAAGGCGAAGATCAAGCCGGACAGGGTGGATGCTATTGGGCTGTCCGGCCAGATGCATGGGGCGGTCTTCGTCGATCAGATCGGCCGAAGCCTTCGCCGGGCGATTCTCTGGAACGATCAGCGCACCGCGAAGCAGTGCCAGGAGATTGAGGCCAAGGCTGGCGGTGCGGCTGCCCTGATCGACCTGGTCAACAATGCCGCGTTGACCGGCTTTACCGCCCCGAAGATCCTCTGGGTCCGTCAGAACGATCCCAAGACCTACGAGAACACCCACAAGATTCTTCTGCCGAAGGACTTCATTCGGCTGCGTCTGACGGGCGAGTTTGCGACTGAAGTTTCGGACGCATCCGGCACGCTGCTGCTGGATGTTCGGAAGCGTACATGGTCGGCTGAGTTGCTCGACAAACTGCAGATCGACGCAGCCCTGATGCCGGACCTCTATGAATCTGTTGACGTCACCGGTACCGTCAGCAAGGTCGCTGCCAAGCAGACGGGGTTGCGCGAGGGGGTACCGGTCGTGGGCGGCGCCGGGGACCAGCCGGCTGGTGCGGTAGGCAACGGTATCGTTACTACCGGCGTTGTCAGTGCGACCTTCGGTACCAGCGGTGTGGTGTTCGCCCACAGTGATAACCCTGTGCCCAACAGCGACGGCGTTCTGCAATCGTTCTGCCATGCCGTTCCAGGAAAATGGTGTGTGTTCGGCTGCATGCTTTCTGCAGGTGGCAGTCTTCAGCATGTTCGCAACATGCTGATGCCCGATGCCGTCGAGGCCCTGCGCAAGGCGGGCAAGGACCCGGGTGAACTATATCCGTTGATCATCGAGGTTGCCAAAGGTGCGGGGGCCGGCTGCGAGGGGCTTTTCTTCCTGCCGTATCTGACCGGAGAACGGTGCCCGTATGCCGATCCGACGGCCCGGGGCGGCTGGATCGGCCTGACCGTCCGGCACACGCGGGCGCACATGCTTAGGGCCGTGCTGGAAGGGATTACCTACGGCATGCGGGACCAGGTTGAACTGTTCCGTAAGCTTGGCACAGAGATCAGGCAGATCCGTGCCGGCGGTGGCGGTGCCCACAGCGAATGGTGGCGGCAGATGCAGGCGGACATGTTCAAAGCCTCCGTGGTAACGATTAACACCCGGGAAAGTGCGGCCTATGGCGCTGCCCTGTTGGCCGCCGTCGGCGCGGGTGCCTTCGACAGCGTCGAGCAGGCGTGCGCCAAGGCGATCCAGATCACCAGCACGCTGAAACCGAGAAAAACCGCTACCGCGGTCTACGATCAGATGTACCCGGAGTTTCGTTCGCTTTACCGGGCACTCAAGGATGATTTTCGTCGTATCGCCGCAATAGCGGGTTAGATCGTGGAACCGAACAGTCCCAAGGATAAGCGCATAGGAGCTGCCACCGAGCGCGTTGCTTCTTATCAGGCCCATCTGGAGGCGATGGCCAAGGCGTACCGCCAGGCTCGCTACGCCTCCTGGCTGGCCTTCTGGGTCAATGCGATTCTGACAGCCGGCAAATTGACGGCCGGCCTGTTGGGCCACAGTCTCGCCTTGGTTTCCGATGCCATCAACAGCCTGGGTGACATGGTCACGACGACGGGCCTGCTGCTGGGCATGCGGATCTCGGCCTGGCCTGCGACGGCCAGGCACCCTTACGGCTTCAGCCGGGTGGAGTCCGTTGTGGGGTTGTATCTGGCGATGGCGCTGGCCGGCGCCGGCGCCTGGGTTACTCGGGAGGGGCTGCTGGCCCTGGGGCATCCGCATCCGCCGCCTGCCTGGTACACTCTTCTCGTTGCCGGCGCGGTCGTTGTTATCAAGGAGTCGCTCTACCAATATAAGATTCGCGTTGCGCGCCGGCTCCAGAGCCAGTCGCTGCGCACGGCGGCATGGGACCATCGCAGCGACGTCCTGGCGGGGCTGGCTGTTTTCACCGGCATCGCCCTGGATCGTTGGGCCGGTCTGTCATGGGGTGATGCAGGGGCGACGATCTTCGTCGGTCTGGCCATCATCTGGGCGGGTGTCAGCCTGATGCGTGGCAACATATCGGAACTGCTCGACCGCCAGGCCGATGTTACATTCCTGAAGGATGTTGCTGACGCGGCGCGCGTTGTGCCCGGTGTGGCTGGTATAGACAGACTCTTCGTTCGCAAGGCCGGGCTGGAGTACCTCGCCGACGTGCATGTCGAAGTTGACCCCAGCATGAACGTACAACGGGCCCACCAGATCGCCCATGATGTGCAAGAGGCTATCCAGCGCGCCCATCCACAGGTTCACAGCATATTGGTCCACATTGAGCCGTTCCGTCCGGAACGGGACACTCTCCATCATGGATAGCCGCGTCAGCAGCGCCGCTGGCGCGATCGGCCTTCAAGAACCCCGGCTATTTCGGCTGAGCGTGTTCCGACGCAGGATACTGGTTGCCGGTATACGCCTCCCAGCGCATCCTGGTGTCGCTGCTGGTGTCAAGCGGTGACAGGCCGGAGGGCCGGGATTCATCGGGTTTCGGCTGCCATGCCTGGCTTGGGGTCGGCTTCTGCATCTGCTCTGTTGGTGCAGCGGAGCCTTGTCTGGTCTGGTTGTCGGTTTGGACCGACTGTTGAGATGGTGGCGAATTCGTCCCGGCTGGCTGCGGTTGGGCACCCAGGATCGCGGCAGGACTGACAATCAGTCCGAGACATGCCCCGATCCGGCCGAGCCCTTTGATAAATGCATGCCGGCGACGCGTATCTGGCAACGTTCCTTGCATGGCTCGGTACCTCTGTGTCACAGCCACAGAGTGTGCAGGCCGGCGGCGACGGACCGTCCAGGCCACCGCATACCTGCGCGCCCGGTAGCCCACAAAGAATTGTATGCAGCGCGGGATGCAGTTGGCGTATCTTGTTGACGCAACGCAATCGGTTGGCGGACCCTGTCGCAACACGTTGACGGCCTGAGACGTGCTGTTGCTCTTGTTGGCGCAAGAAAAAAGCGGGGCGAAAGACTTTGGCTCTCGCCCCGCATGAAGGCCGTTGCCGCCTGGTACGGCAGGGGCTAGTGCTCCGCCTGTTGCTCGACGAGTGAGACCTGCTCGCTCGACAGGATCCTGTCGATGTCCAGCAGCATCACCACTTTCTGGGTGAGTTTGCCCATACCCAGCAGGAAGTCCGTGCTGACCGATGTGCCGAACGACGGCGGTGGTTCGATCTGTTCGCTCTTCAGATCGATTACTTCGGCGACTTCATCGACGATGATCCCCATCGTCAGGTTGTGCTCGCCGCGTGCGATCTGCACCACGATGATGCAGGTCTTGCTTGTGTCGGCCTGTGCCTCCAGGCCGAACTGCACTCGCAGGTCGATCACCGGAATGATTTTGCCGCGCAGGTTGATCACGCCGCGGACGAACGACGGCATCCGTGGCACCTGCGTTACCGACATGATCCCGATGATCTCCTGCACCTTCAGGATCACCAAGCCGTACACCTCCTGACGCAGGCAGAACGTCAGGTATTTTCCCGCCAAATTTCCGCATTCCTGAAGACAGGATGCTTTCGCGTTGCCGCTTTTGCCATCCGTAAGGGTCATGGTTCTTGCCTCATCTGCTTACTGGGGACTCCGATGGTTCTCATCAAAGACGGTGGGCGACTCAGGCTGCCCCTTGTCCGAATTGCCTGCCAGCCAGCCCGAATCCCATGTCAAGCCTGCTGGCCATCCGCCATACCTGATTGTTCGGCCCTAATGAAATCGCAAATAAACAAACCTTCCTATTCGCTGTCCGATGCCTCTGCATGGTTGACAGCCGCTGATTCGGTGCCGGTTACCGTTGCTGGTTATCAGACGGATCATGCATGGATTGCGGGTGTCAATTGCTGCGAACCGCGGCACTACCGACCTCCAAGAGCAGGGAGGGGCGAGGGCGTTCACGCCCTCGCCCCTCGCATCGATTTATTGCATTTAGGTCAGAACGTGCTGAGCTCGTCGGCGTCGAGCGGTATGACCTCCTGCGGTGTGCCCTTCCTGTTGCCGGTCGGCGCCGCAGTCGGCTCATGCCGGTTCCTGTCGCGCTCTTGCCAGGTCTTGTGCAGCAGATGATCGAACTGACCGGTGGCAGGCTGGTGCTGAATGCCGGCGGTCGATCCGGCACGTCTGTCCTCGTGGCGAGTGTCGGCTTCAGCCGGGTGGGTTGCTCGTTTGCCGCCTCTGCTGCCGTCGACGATGGTTACGAGGGTGTTGACCATGTCGTTGAGTTCCTTGGCCTGGGCGGAGAGTTCCTCGCTGGCGGATGCACTTTCCTCGGCGTTGGCGGCGTTGGACTGGGTTACGGTGTCCATCTGGGCGATGGCGGTGTTGATCTGCTCGATGCCCTGGTTCTGTTCATTGCTGGCGGTGGAGACCTCGCCGATCAGGCCGTTGACCTTCTGAACACCGGTGACGATCTGGCCGAGGATCTGGGCGACTTCCGTGGAGACGGCCACGCCGTTTTCGGCATTCTTCTGGCTCTCTTCGATGAGGGCGGAGGTGTTCTTGGCGGCCTCGGCACTACGCTGGGCGAGGTTGCGGACCTCTTCGGCGACGACGGCGAAGCCCTTGCCGGCCTCCCCTGCGCGGGCGGCCTCGACGGCGGCGTTGAGTGCGAGCAGGTTGGTCTGGAAGGCGATCTCGTCGATGGTCTTGACGATCTTTGCGGTCTGGTCGCTGGAGGATTTGATCTGGTTGATGGCGTCGGCCATGCGTGTCATGGCGGTGTTGCCATGCTCGGCGGCATCACGCGCCTCGCCGGCCATGCGGTTTGCCTGGGCGGCGTTGTCGGCGTTCTGCTTTGTCATGCTGGACATCTCTTCGAGGCTGGAGGAGACCTCTTCGAGGCTGGATGCCTGCTCGCTGGCGCCTTCGGCCATCTGCTGACTCGCCTGGGCGACCTGCTGCGATGCCGTGGATGTCTGTGTAGCACCGAGTCTGAGTCCTTCGATCACGCGGTTGACTGGGCGAGTGATGGAGCGGACCAGCAGCACGCTTACCAGTATGCCCAGCAGAACCGAACACGTCGGTACGATGCCGGAGATCCATTGGGCTCGCACGGCCGTCGTCTGCAGTGCCTGCTCTTCCTTGTTTGCCATGTCTTCGAGATGGTGGCGCAGCGCCAATAGTCTTGCTTGCGTTTCCTGCAGCGCGGGCACGGTCTTTTGCTGGTATACGTCCTTTGCTTGCGATTCGGCTGTCAAGAGGGCAGTCTCTGCTTTGATGGCCGCGTTGAGGTGGGTTTCCACCGCTGCCAGAGCGGGCAGGGTCTGGTCCTGATAGATTGCTGCGGCCTTGTCCGCTGCGTTGCTTCGCAGTGCGATTGCTATGTTCGTGGCGCTGGCGTGAAGATCTTTATGGGGTTTGATAAGAGTCTGCATCTCCTGATGCAGCAACGGGAAGTCCTTCCCATATTGTTCGTATTGCTGGCTCGTCAGGAATTTGCCGAGCCTGCACAGGGTGCAATCCGTTTGAACCGAGATACTCGGGTCTTTCAGGATCACCATCTTGCTGACCTGGGCAACCCATTGCTGGTGGTCCACCAACAGGTTTCGCAACAGGTCTCCCAAGCCTTCGTGTCGCTGCTTCCACGTGTGGTTGATTGCAACGGCCGATTCGTGAAGATGCTTGTGCGGTTCGCGAATGGCATCGACGAGCTGGGCCAGATGGGTGTCGTGCTGACACATGGTCTTGCACTCGTCTGAATTCAGGAACTTGCCCAGGCCGCATTTGGTCGGATCGACCTGAATGTGAGCTTTGTCCTGATTCTCCAGGAACAAGTCGTTGAGCTTGGCCATCCAGGTAAGATGATCGACCTCTTTTTCGACCATGAACTTGCTGCTGTCGGCGTTATTGGAATATTTGCCACTTTGTGTGCGTACCTGCGAGAGGTTCTTGCCGAGCACGACTCCTAATACCACGAGAAGGCCCAGAATGAGAGCGAATCCACCGTAGAGTTTCTTGCTCAAACTAAGACTGGATCTCATGTCGGTCTCCTTTGACACGTTTTCTGGGCAGACGGCTTCCCTAGAAGCCAACGACTGCATGTGCATGCGCATGCAGTCGAACGCCCTTACGTCACCGCTCCGTCAGGTCACTCTGTGGCCTGACTGTAGGTCCCGATGTACTTGTCGCAGTCCTATCGATGTGGGTGAACGCAGGGGCTCTGTTGACGGGAGTCGGTGGATATGAGGCAGTACGGCCGGGTTGTTCTTCAGGGTTGTTCAGGCAAGAAGAGGACCAGGTGTCTGCAAGTGCCTGCCAGCGTTGCTCGTATCCCGCTATGTCTCCAGCCGGAACGGCATCCGCCAGGTGCTATCTTAAAGTCGATCATCCAGCCAATCAGTCCGAGTCCCGATCAGAGTCCGCTGATCATTCGCCATGCCTGACTTCGACTGATTGGGGGAGGGAGATAAGAGAATTCTGTACTGTTGTGCCAGCAGCGCCTTGCCTGTCGGCGAGTTGTTGCGGCAATCCATTGACTGGCGTGGTTTTTATGGGACATGTTGTTTTCGCATGGAAGATCGAACAAGTTGACGGGCACTGAAATATGACGTGCCGTGCGAGAAAAAAGCAGGGAGGCGAGGGCATCAGGCCCTCGCCTCCCTTATGGGGACTTTGCGTGCTGACATCAGAAGGTGTTCAGATCATCGCCGTCCAGCGGCACGACTTCCTGGGGTGTAGCCTGCCTCTTGCCGGCCGATGCGGACGCCGTCTGTGGCTGGTGACTTCCGGTTGGCTCGTGCTGGTTCTTGTCGTGCTTCTGCCAGGCCTTGTGCAGCAGGTGGTCGAAGTGGCCTGTAGCCGTCTTGTGCTGACCCCCGGTGTTTGATCTGACGGACTTGCGTTCCTGGTGGGATGTGCTTCCGCTGACATCGCTCGTCCGTCTGCCGCCCTTGGTGCCGTCGACGATCATCACGAGGGTGTTGACCATGTCGTTGAGTTCCTTGGCCTGGGCGGAGAGTTCCTCGCTGGCGGATGCACTTTCCTCGGCGTTGGCGGCGTTGGACTGGGTTACGGTGTCCATCTGGGCGATGGCGGTGTTGATCTGCTCGATGCCCTGGTTCTGTTCATTGCTGGCGGTGGAGACCTCGCCGATCAGGCCGTTGACCTTCTGAACACCGGTGACGATCTGGCCGAGGATCTGGGCGACTTCCGTGGAGACGGCCACGCCGTTTTCGGCATTCTTCTGGCTCTCTTCGATGAGGGCGGAGGTGTTCTTGGCGGCCTCGGCACTACGCTGGGCGAGGTTGCGGACCTCTTCGGCGACGACGGCGAAGCCCTTGCCGGCCTCCCCTGCGCGGGCGGCCTCGACGGCGGCGTTGAGTGCGAGCAGGTTGGTCTGGAAGGCGATCTCGTCGATGGTCTTGACGATCTTTGCGGTCTGGTCGCTGGAGGATTTGATCTGGTTGATGGCGTCGGCCATGCGTGTCATGGCGGTGTTTCCCTGCTCGGCGGCATCACGCGCTTCGCCGGCCATGCGGTTTGCCTGGGCGGCGTTGTCGGCGTTCTGCTTTGTCATGCTGGACATCTCTTCGAGGCTGGAGGAGACCTCTTCGAGGCTGGATGCCTGCTCGCTGGCGCCTTCGGCCATCTGCTGGCTCGCCTGGGCGACCTGGGCCGAAGCCGTCGACGTCTGTTCCGCACCGAGTTTCAGGCCTTCGATCACGCGATTCAGTGCCCGGGTGATGCCGCGGGAGATGAAGATCGTCAGAAGCAGACCTACCGCGACTGCCACGCAGACGAGAACTACGACGCTCAGTACCGCCTGATCGTTGGCGGCCACGAGGCGCGGTCCCAATTCATCCTGCGTCTTGAGGTTTTCCAGTTTGATGTCTTCCATCGCCTTGGCGACGACCGGGCCGATCCGGTTGAGAGTGTTGTTGACAGTGGTGTTCTGCTGCTCGATCGAGCTCGGCTACGCGGCCGACCGTCTTGGCGTACTCGGCGCGGTTTTGACGGATGGCCGTCAGCAGCGGCTGGTGCTCGGCTGTCTGATCTGCCTTGGCCAATGCCTCGATGTTCTGCTGCATGGATGCCAGTACTGCATCTGCTTTTTCGGAGAGTTTCGGGTTGCGGTCGCGCAGCAGCTTGAGCACGCAGAGTCGACCCAGCATCAGCTGGTGCAGTCCCTGGCTGGCCTGATATACCGCTTCGGAGTTGTTCGCCTTCTGCATGTCGGCCATGATTCGTGAAAGGGCCTGTTCGGTTTCGGGCCCCTTGACATCCAGTACCTGCTTAACCAGTCCCGCCCGCTCCGAAACGCAGCTGGCCAGTTTTTCGAAACCGGCGTTATACTCCTTCAGATCAGCGCCGGCCTTCTCGACTGTCGCTGCCTGATCGCCGTTGGTCAGGTCCTTGCGGGCCTCCGCCATCAGCTCGGAGACGTTTTTCCAATATTCCTTAAACTCATTGACATCCGCTTCGCTCTCGGAGGTGAGGTAATCCTTGACGTTCATCCGCATGGCCAGCATGTTCGCCTGCACCCGGCCGGCGGCGTTCGTTCCGCGTGCCAGTGTTCGATACTCGACCAGTCCATCTGCCGCGCTGTTCGAGCGCGCGGTATGCAATCACGGACGTGACGACCAGCAGTGCGAGAATCGCAATGAAGCCCAACGCAATCTTTTTGCCTACGCTCAGGTTCTTGATCATCGTTTTTCTTCCTTGGATCTACGTGCCCAGTGTTTGCCCTTTGATCTGCCTGCGACTTCGGCAGCAATGCTTGACTTCTTTCCCTTCGATGCTACTCCTGCATTTCTTCGGCCAGCCCCAACTCCTGGCTGGACAGGATGCGGTCGATGTCCAGCAGCATGACCACCTTGCTGGCGACCTTGCCCATACCCAGCAGGAACTCGGTGCTCACGGACGTGCCGAACGACGGCGGCGGCTCAATCTGCTCATCCTTCAGGTCGGTGACCTCGGCCACCTCGTCGACGATGATGCCCATCGTCAGTCGGAGCCCGTCGCGCTCGATCTGCACGACGATGATGCAGGTCTTGCTGGTGTCCTGCTGTGCGTCCAGCCCGAACTGCACCCGCAGGTCGATCACCGGGATGATCTTTCCGCGCAGGTTGATCACCCCACGGACGAAGGACGGCATCCGCGGTACCTGTGTGACCGACATCACGCCGATGATCTCCTGCACCTTCAGGATTGCCAGGCCGTACACCTCCTGCCGCAGACAGAAGGTCAGGTACTTGCCTGACAGATCCCCCGGTGCGAGGGACGGCGTCACCGCACTACTGCTCTCGCTTGGCGTAAGGCTCATGGTTTCGCCTCGTTTCTTGATGGGGATCGCGCTGATCCCGAATGACTTGCGACATGCGGCCCCGGGGGTCGCCCCGGGGCCACTCAGCCGGACGAGTAGGCCCGAGTCCCTCTCAAAGCCTGCTGCGTTCCGGCCGCACAGGGGAGTTCGTTCGTGCGGATCACTCAGATAAGAAATGGCCTGAAGTGTGCGGCCGACCGCAATCACGTTGGCCATGATTCGACGCAAAACGGCCCTGAGCATCAAGGACTTGCGTCCTCGGCCGTCGAGTGTCTTGTGGGGGGCAAACAAATGTGACGAGTGGGGATCCTTCCAGAGCGCAACTGCTGTGGCAGGCGGCAGATGCGCGATAGCCGCCCAGCCGGCGGTGGTGCACCGATCTGGCGTCGAAACATTCAGATCCGGCGTCAGAACACCAGGCGGACAAGGCAAGACGAAAGCTATACAATCGTCCGATGTTGGGGCGCCATAGATGGTGTGACTTACCGGACGTGCCGGTGTGCTGGCGCACTCGTTTCATCTATCGACACGCGTTTCGCAAAGTTGAGTTCGGCTCGTCGTTTTCTGAGAATTGCTCGATTGTCGCGCGCCGTTTCCCGTTGTATTTCGCGGCAGAGTCCACTATGGCGGCGGCTGCCAGACGGCTCTGCTGTTGAACCGGCGTCGCCGCCCGCTGTGGACATGGGACCTTTTGCATGAATGCCAGGCGGGATAAAGACACCACCCAGGCCGTCCAAAGATCGATCGATCTGCTCGAGGCCGTTGCCTCGGGTGACGGTCCTGTTGGCGTCAGCGCCCTGGCCCGGGCGACAGGGCTGTCCAAGGCCACCACTCATCGCCTGTGCCAGACACTTGTCGACAGGCAGTTTTTGGAACAGGATCCTCGTACGGGTCGATATCAACTCGGCGGGCGTCTGTTGAGGATTTCCTCCCGCATGCTCGGTCGGCTGGACTTGGCACGGATGTCCCGTCCCATCCTCGAAGAGATGGCCAGTGCATCGGGGCAGAACGCGTTTGCCGGCCAGATACTGGACATGCAGGAGATGCTGATTTGCCAGGAGGTGCGGGTAGACAACCCGGTTCAGCCCCGTTCGCTGCTGGGCATGCGTTTCAACCTGCTTGATGCGCCGGGGGGCCTGCTGTGTCTAGCCAGCCTCGACGAGAAGCGCTTGGGGCCCGTGCTCAAGACTCTGCTGCAACGACACGCCAGATACGATGCTCGCGATCATGCTGAGCTGGCCAGCCGGATTGTCGCCCTGCGGGGCTCGGCGCTCTGTGCGTGCAGGATGATCCGCCCGGTCCGCACACAAGCGTTATTTGCAGCCCCATTGGCGATCGCCAAGGCAAGATCGTTGGGGCGATCGGGTATTGCTATCCACGTCTTCAAGTCAGCCAGGTAGATCCGGATCAGTTGAAATGCCTGTGCATCAAGTCGGCATCTTCCCTGTCGGCCATTCTGCCCTGATGTTGCGGTTCTCGCCGTTTTGTGCCGGCCCGGCACGGTGGCCAGGTCGATCTGGGCGAGTTGGCGGACAGATCGTGTTGTCCATGTCTTCCCACCGGAGAGATATTCCCTGCAATCTTGCCCTGTTCCCAATAATTCCCGATATACCCACGGGGACAAATAAAATCTCTGGGCGGGACCGCCGGGTGTGAGTAACGGACCCTGGCGGAGGCAACTTGACCTGACGGAGGCGCAGTGGCGTCTATCCGTTGGCCGAGGGTGTTATGTCTGATCCTGGATCGCCAGAGATGCCGCCCGAGGAAGCATGGTTCTGTACGTGCGTCGGTGTACTCGAGGTCTTCCTTGCGGTGATGGACCGGCCAGTTTCCTTGGTTGCATTGGAGGAACGGCTGCACGCCATGGGTGTGGACCAGCCCTTGTCCATAATCCATCTGCTGATCGAGCAACACTACCTGCAGACTGAGCCGCAAGGCTGCGATCTGGTACCTGGGCCCAGGCTTCTCGTGCTTGCGGAGCGACTGGCCAGGCGTTCCGGTCGGTAAAGAGCGTCGCTCTTTTAACGGCCTGCGTAGCGATCCTTCGGGCGGGCATCGCGAACGAAAAAGACGGGCCGACACTTTTG
Organism: uncultured Planctomycetota bacterium; assembly: GCA_963787325.1. Classification (GTDB taxonomy): domain Bacteria; phylum Planctomycetota; class Phycisphaerae; order UBA1845; family JANYLN01; genus CAWBCK01. Next base: position 407,179 of record CAWBCK010000003.1, on the reverse strand, counting down.
GATGTCGGCCCGCCTGTCAATCCATGCAAATCGTCTCAAGACGCTGTTTTCTACACGTCGTAGTACAGGTGGAACTCGTACGGATGCGGCCGCAGTGCCATCGGCTTGATCTCGTACTCCACCTTGTAGTCGATCCAGCCCTGGACGAGATCCTCGGTGAAGACGCCGCCTTCCAGCAGGAAGTCGTGATCGGCCTTGAGGTGCTCGATCGCCTCCAGCAGGCTGCCCGGGGTGTTGGGGATCGCGGCTGCTTCGTCGCCTTCCATCTCGTAGATGTTCCGGTCCAGCGGCTTGCCCGGGTCGATCTGGTTCTTGATGCCGTCGACGGCAGCCATCATCAGTGGCGCTGAAGGTCAGGTAGCCGTTGCTGGACGGATCGGGGAACCGGCACTCCAGCCGCTTGGCCTTCGGGCTGTCGGAGTACATCGGGATGCGGATCGGCGGCCGAACGATTCCGCGCACTGTAGGCCAGGTTCACCGGGGCCTCGAAACCCGGCACCAGCCGGCGGTACGAATTGGTCGTCGGGTTGGTAATGGCCGTCAGGGCCTTGGCGTGCTTGAGGACGCCGCCGGCCGCCCACAGCGCCATCTGCGACAGCCCGGCGTACTTGTCTCCGGCGAACAGCGGCTTGCCGTCCTTCCAGAACGAGACGTGCGTGTGCATGCCCGCTGCCGTTGTCCTCGAAGATCGGCTTGGGCATGAACGTTACCGTCTTGTTGCGCCGCTTGGCGACGTTCTTGATGATGTACTTGTACCACATCAGCTGGTCGCCCATCTTCAGCAGCGGGGCGAACCTCATGTCGATCTCGCTCTGGCCGGCCGTGGCCACCTCGTGGTGGTGCGCCTCGACGATGATGCCGACCTTCTCCATCTCCTGCACCATCTCGGTCCGCAGGTCGTGGTAGGTGTCCGTCGGGCTCACCGGGAAGTACCCGCCCTTGAACGAAGGCTTGTAGCCGAGGTTCGGCTCCTCGAAACGCGCGGTGTTCCATGCGCCTTCGACCGAGTCGATCTCGTACATCCCGATGTGCTCGTTCTGCTCGTAGCGCACCTGGTCGAAGATGAAGAACTCCAGCTCCGGCCCGATGAACACGGTGTCCGCCAGGCCGCTCTTGCGGAGATACTCTTCAGTCTTGCGGGCGACGTAGCGAGGGTCCCGGCTGTAGTCCTTATGCGTGATCGGGTCGATGATGTTGGCGATCACGCTGACCGTCGGCTCCGCGAAGAACGGGTCGAGCATCGCCGTCGTCGGGTCCGGAATCGCCAGCATGTCCGACGCGTTGATCGCCTGCCAGCCGCGAATGCTGCTGCCGTCAAAGCCCAACCCGTCGACAAAAGTCCCTTCGTTCCACTGCGATCATCGGGTACGAGCAGTGCTGCCACGTTCCCAGCATGTCCACGAACTTCAGGTCGACCTGAACAGCCCCTGTTTCCTTGCAGAACTCCAGAAATCCCTTGGCGCTCGTGACCTTGGGTACACCTGTCTTTACACCGTTGCCAACGGTGGCCATATCGCTGATCTCCTTCTTGCCCTGCCGTGCGGGCGATTCTCATGATTTCCGTAAACGACCCTAACGTAACTAAGCAGGCGCCGTGCCAGTCCGCTTTTTTCTCTGTTTTCAACTCGGGCTGACCGGCCACTACAGTCAGCTGACATCCTGTGTCCAAAGCCATTCTTCACGCCGTAAGGGTAGGCTAATGCATTCTTATGTCCATCAGAAATTCCATTTGCTGCGTGTCATATTCACACCTGTCGCGGCCGATCCGGTGGCTACTGCTGCAGGGAATAGAGAATACCATGCCGTGGTTTTGCTGCAAAAATCATACGTACCGGTAGGTGTCTGTGCCCCCTTGCCGACCGGGCATCGCTATGCCAGAATCATCCGGCCGAACCGTTCGGGTCGGTGATTGTTCGTGCCGACCCATGACCAGACGTAGGTGGCCCGCTGCGGCTTGCGGTTGCGGCAGACGTGCAGGCCCCACTTGGCTCGCCCCGATCGGCTTTGCGTCCAGCACCGTCAGCGGCACCGCGACCTCGGCTGTCCAGCCCGTCTCGTCGTGCGACGTCGCCAGCTTCGCAGATCCGGACCGGCGTCTCCGTCCGGCATCCAGACACTATGGGCGTATCCTGCCGCACTGACCATCACCTGCAGGTACCTTTCGCCGGTTGCCTCCGGGGCCAGGAAGATCTCGATCGAGTCATCGGTCCATATGTTCGGGTCACCGTTGCGGCTGATGTTCATCTTGAGCTGGTCGGCCAGCGGTTCCTCACAGCGAATGCCGAAAACCACATGTTCGTCGCTAAGAAGGCATTTGACCGCTGTTTCCACCGTGGCTGGATCGCCCGTTTTCATGTCGAGGAATCGCGACGAGCCCGGCGTGTCGCTCCAGGCCGGATCGTCCAGCCGGCCCGTCAGCCGGGGTTCCTTGCCGCACGCGAATGGCTCGCTAGGATCGGTGTTTCCGTCTCCAACTCGCGAAGGTGGTCCGCCTTGCCGCCGCGCAGGTAGAACGGCTGTGTCCAGGCCATCTGCCCGCCCAGCCCATAGCACACTACGCGAATGTACGCGTGCTTCAGCAGCGTCGTGTCCAGGTAGACCTCGTTGCCGAGCTGATACAGCACCCGTGCGCGCGTACTCGCCGAAGACCGCCATCGCCTGGGCTGTCGGCGCAAAGACCCGCAGTACCCGTCCCGTACAGCGGATCTGCTCGATCGCCACGCCGCTGGAGACGTAGCACGACCCGCTGCGCAGTGCCTCGAGCACCGCCTCCTCGCTTCGCTCTTTCGCGCGGACGACCGTCCATGCCAGGGCGTGTTCGTCGGCGGCGTGGGCGTCGTCGTTTCCGTAGCCCCACACCTTCTTGCCGGTAGCGAGCAACCTGTCCCACTTATCTGTAGCCAGGGCCTCGCCGGGGCAGCGGATGACGACGCCGTTGAGGATCTCGATGCCGGTGTAGTCATTCAGGCCGAGCAGCTGTTCGTACGGGTAGTGATTGAAATGCTCCTGCCAGTTCGGATGGCACAGGATCGCGACGCCCCCATCGGCGCGGATTGCGTCGATGACCTGCTGGCGGTTCTCGCACGGCTCGATCTTCCTCGAAGCCCCCACGTGCAACAGGTGTGGCCCGCCCGCACTGACCTCGTTGCCCCGCAGCAGCATCATTCCCTTGCCGTCCAGCGTCTCCGGCTCGCCCAGTGTATCGTGGTCGCTGAGCATCAGGAAGTCGTAGCCCAGGCCGCGTACTTATCGACCGTCTCCTGCGGGGCCAAGGCCCCGTCCGACGCGCGTCGTATGGGTATGCAGATTTCCTCGCAGCCATACCGCCCCCGGCCCATCGTAATACGGATTCTCAATACGTACTGCCACCCTGTGATTACCTCGCAGATCGTTCGGGCTTCGCCCAAACATCCCCCGTTCGTTCCAGCCAACTCGTCAATTCGTCCTTCAGACGCCCGACGGCCTCCGGCTCCTGTTCTGCTATGTTCTTCATCTGATATGGGTCGTTCAAATTGTCGAACAGGTTGTTCGTTACCTGTCGTTCTCTCGCTGCATGACATACGTATATCGGTGCGTGCGTAGACCACGTGCGCCGGTTGTCGGGGCATCCGGCGGCACCAGCAGGTACAGCGCCGACTCGGGTCGTGCCATGTCCCCGCCGCGAAAGATGCGGGAATAGTCCGTGCCTTGCACCGCGATGGGGATCTTTCCATCGAGCCCCATCAGCCCCAACAGCGTCGGCATGATATCCGGCACGCTCAGCAGCAGGCCATCGCGACCAGGCTGAATTCTGCCCGGCCAGCGAATCAGGAAGGGCACCATGATGATTCGTCATACCAGACCACTTTGTGCATCAGCCCATGGCTGCCCATCATCTCACCGTGGTCAGAGGTGAAGATAACGATCGTGTTCTCCGCCAGCCTTCGCGGTCGAGCGTGTCGAGGATCCGTCCGACATTCTCGTCGATGCCCGTCACCGCCGCGAAATAGTTCCGAACGTGCTGTATCGCCCGCTGCCCGTCGGGTTCTTTCTGGACGTTGGGTCGGTTCAGCAGCGACTCGATCGGCATATCTGTATAGGCTGCATGGTACTCTTCGGGTACCTGTTCAAACGGGGTGTGCGGGGGGTTATGGGCGACGAACAGGGCGAAGGGCGTGTCGGCGTCACGATGCTTGCGGTTGCGGTTTTCAAGGTACTTGATCGCAACGTCCGTTTCGTGCTTGACCGACCATTCGTCTACGTCGATCCGTTCTTTCCAGCGGGGCATCGCCTTCCCAGTAGTGCGGCTGAGGTGCCGGTCGCAGCACCCATAGGAGTGCCAGAAGTCGAAGCCGTGCCGCCGAGGGCCCGGCGGCGTATAGGCATCCCAGACACTGCCTGTCCCCGGTCTGCCGCGCCAACCCTCGGTGTACGCGACATGTTCGGTCTTAGGCAGGTCGAGGTGCCACTTGCCGATGTAGCCGCAGTTGTAGCCCGCCTCGCTTAAGACGTCCGACAGGCAGCAGTCGCTTTCCGCGCAGTTCGATCCCATAGGGACCGTTTCGCTATAGCAGTTGCCATGACGCCGTTCGCGAAGGGGTACTTTCCCGTAAACAGCATCGCCCGGTACGGGCTGCAGATCGGCATGTTGCTGACCGCATGCGTCAGGACCAGCCCCTCGGCCCCTAGTCGGTCGAGGTTCGGCGTGACGACAGGATCCTGCCCCATGCATCCAGCCGCCTGCTGCCGGAACTGGTCCGGAAAGATATAGACCAGGTTCGGTCTGTCAGGCATGCAGGTACGTCCTTTTAAGCCTACAAGTGGCGCAGTGGCCGCAGGCCAACGGTTCATACGCCGCTCGGCCCTCGGCCCTTGACACCCGCACCCAGCACTCAGTGCCGTCAGTCACCCCTTTTTGTCTTCTTACTGAGGAATCGGGGATGTACTTCTTTTCCGCGGCGATCATCTCGTCGGTCATCTTGCGGATCTCGCCGGGCGACGAGCACGGCGGCCGTCAGCGGGTCGAGCATCATCGCGTGGTAGATGGCGTCCTTGTCCTCGTTGAGTGCCGCCTGCACGCCCAGTTCGAAGACGCTCATGTTCGCCCGGCACAGGGCGGCCACCTGCTCGGGCAAGCTCGCCGAACTTCGTCGGGGTCAGGCCGTTGCGCGTCACCAGGCAGGCGACCTCGACGCAGCCGCCCTGCAGCAGGTTGTCGATCAGGCCCGTGTTGACCACGTTGCCGTGGATGACGGCCGGTACGCCGGTTTCCATCGCCTCGACGATGACGCTGGCGTACTCGACGGACTTCTCGAACTCGATCGGTTCGCTTGCCGCTGATGATGCCTCCTGCGGTGCTCGTCGCGCTTGGCGCGGGCGTCGGGCCAGTTGTTCCGGTAGAAGCCCGTCTCGCCGAGATAGCCCTTGCGGCAGTGCTTCTTGATCAGTTCCGGCCGCTTGCGGTAGTAGGGCACGTACTCGCTGAAGTGGCCGCTGGTCTCGGTGACGAAGTACCCGAAGTGGTTCATGATGTCCCAGCGAACGGGGTCGGCCTCGTAGACCTCTTTCTTCTGGCAGCGTCTTCGCAGATCGGGTAGAGGTCCTTGCCGTTGTGCTCGAGTTTGGTGAACCACGCCATGTGGTTGATGCCGCCGCACTCGAAAGTCCATCTCCTCGTACGGCACGCCGGCGACCTTCGCCAGGCCGATGCCCGGTACCCTGGACGCTGTGGCAGAGCCCGACGATCCTCATGCTCGTCGCCCGCAGGCCAGCCAGCGTGATCATGCACATCGGGTTGGTGTAGTTGAGGACCTGGGCGTTGGGGCAGAGCTTCTCGGCGTCCCTCAGGATCTCCAGCCACACCGGGATCGTCCGCATCGCCTTGAAGAGGCCGCCGGGCCCGATCGTGTCGCCGATGCACTGGTCGATGCCGTACTTCAGCGGGATGTCGTTGTCCAGTTTCGACCGTCTGCATGCCGGAGACCTCGATCGTGTTGATGATGTAGTCCGAGTCCCCGGCGCAGGATCCTCTGCGATTCGGCTGGACGCCTCGACAGTCCAGTTCTTGCCGCTGGCCTCGACGATCTTCTTAACGCTCTTGCTGGCCAGATCGAGCCGCTTCTTGTCGATGTCGACCATCGCCAGTGTGCCGTCGGCAATCCAGCGACAGGAAATCGCGCACCAGCTTATCCGTAAAGCCGCTTGCCCCGCCAGTAATCGTGATCTTCGGCATGACCTTCCATATCCTTGTTCATTTGTCGCAATATGTCGGATTCCTGCAACAGTTCGACTTTCTTACCCACTGTGAGGGGGGACGTCAACGGAAAACATAGAAGGGAGACGCCGGCAGAGGCAGCGGGAGGGCAAATGGTCTCACTACGTCCGCTGCTCATCGATACATGAACGCCCCATCTAGAGACCCCATGATGGGCGGTTCGCTGCCCGGCGGATTGAGTCTTAAGGAGCATCTGGTGCTACCGTCTGCAGTAGCGCCCCTGCGTTGATTGTCACGGTGTTCTCGGCAAGCAGTCTTCCGTCTGACGAAAACACCCACAATGTCCAGTGCTTGTACGGTTGGGTTTGGTCGAGTGGCTCGCCGTGCCACGGTTGCAGGGGGGATACGTCTCTCAGCAACATGGCGCACTCATTTGTATAACTCGTTCTCGGTGCCAATTCGATTTTCCACCCCCTCCTGCTTTCATCCCGAGACTTCCATGTCTGTTCGATCTTGCTCGCAGATATCTCGCCCGTCTTAAAGTCAACTTCAGGCCACAGTTGGGAAGGCCACACGGATCGCCATGGGGGGGAAACATCATTGTTTGTGGCGTAAACAACAGCGTAGACAGTGAGAGGCTTGGTATACACGTTTATTACCTTGATATGGAAGACCAATTCTGCAAAAGTCCTCGTATCAATCGAGAAGGAAAAGAGTTTCGCTATGATCGGGTGCTTGGTCGTATAGTCTGTTGCGAGGATGGGAGGTGCCTTGTCGTTGTGCGCAGGCTGAGAAGTGGCACTTTGCGAAGATGGCGATCGGGCAGGCGGATTGCTGCCAGTAGCCATAGGAGCAAAGAGGCATATCGCTACTGTGTAGATTCCAAATCCGAGTAGTACGTGCGTGATGCGCCGGGACACCTTTGGTGGCTGTAGCATGTGTTCACCTAATAATCCAAACGACTTTGCTCTTAGGCGAAAGCGCCCTACGTGCAGCAAGGAGCAGATTAATGCGTTGCTCAGATCCATGACTGCCGAACTTGAATATGGCACACCAGACTGGCGTTTTCGGTCCGGTGCGAAGTCATTTAGGAGCAGGAGCGTGAAGACGGCCCACTCGACCCACTCTAAGACGTTGATTGTTTCTAATCGGGTTGTATTGTAGCATATATCATTCTGGCTACAAGCAATAAAGAGCGAACGCAACGAAAGCGGACAGTCGGTCGCGTGTTTTTTGGAGATCTGGGAATGCGTGACGGTATCTACGTTGACTGGAACCGAATGAAAGACTCGGTTGCCTCTCTGCGCAAACAAGGCTCTCCATTCTCAACCGCGGACGTTATTCGTGCTTACACTGGCGGTTTCTTTTCAAACGTGGGAGTTTCGGCATGTTACTCTTTCAACGCGCGGTTTGGCAAAATGCTAAAGAAGCAGTCTCGGCGTCTGGGAATTCGTGAACTGCGGGCCGGCGTGTCGGTAAAAGATGATCATGGGCGAACTACGTCCTCTTCGATCTGGGTAGTTCTATGATGGTTATATCGACTGAGTGTCCGTGTCGGTACGTGCTTATCACTCGCTATGGGGAGTTCCTTTTGGGCTCTTTGTGCTCCTTCGTCAGATCCACGATCCGGCCTTCTTGAGCACATACACCGGTGTACTGGTGTCGAGCCTGAGACGAAGTGCCCGCTTGCCAGGACGACCTAAATCCGCTTTGGAGGCCAGGATGTCGGGATCTCTTGGATCTGCCTTACTTGCCTTCATTTCCTGCCTCCTGGAGATAGTTCTCTCCTTGCCACTCCCAGGTTACATACAACGCGACTGAGTGACTTCGGAATCGTCCGCATACCTTGCCGCTTTTGGCAGGCACACATACAATCGTTTTTATTGGCGATTCACGGCTGACCAATAAGCCAAGTGAGCCGCTGCCGTTTCCTGTCGTTAGCAACGGACAACGGACAACAGACAAGAAAATACCCCTAGACGCGATATTTGCGCAACGAGGTGCCCCATGCGTAGTGACATGATCAAAAAAGGTCTCGAACGTGCCCCTCACCGCGCCCTGCTCAAGGCCTGCGGCCTGACCGATGAGGATATGCCCAAGCCCTTCATCGGCGTCGCCAACTCCTTCTGCGAGATCGTGCCCGGCCACGTCCACCTCAACAAGGTCGGCGAGATCGTCAAGCAGGCCATCCGCGAGGCCGGCGGCGTGCCCTTCGAGTTCAACGTCATCGCCGTCGACGACGGCATCGCCATGGGCCACGGCGGCATGAAGTTCTCTCTGCCCAGCCGGGAACTCATCGCCGATTCCATCGAAACCATGGTCAGTGCCCACTGCTTCGACGGCCTCGTCTGTATCCCCAACTGCGACAAGATCGTCCCCGGCATGCTCATGGCCGCCGTTCGCTGCAATATCCCCACGATCTTCGTCAGCGGCGGTCCGATGAAGGCCGGCAAGACCCCCGACGGCAAGACCGTCGACCTGATCAGCGTCTTCGAGGGCGTCGGGCCTTCAAAGCCGGCAAGATCGACGAGGCCCGCCTGAAGGTCATCGAGGATTTCGGCTGCCCGACCTGCGGCTCCTGCGCGGGCATGTTCACCGCCAACAGCATGAACTGCCTCTGCGAGGCCCTCGGCATCGCCCTGCCCGGCAACGGTACGATCCTCGCCGGCAGCTCGGGACAACTTCAACCCCAAGCGCGTCGAGCTGCTGGCAGCGGGCCGGCAAGCAGATCCTCGAACTCGTCGCCAAGGACATCAAGCCCCGCGATATCATCACCCATGATCCCTCGATAACGCCCTGATTCTCGACATGGCCATGGGCGGCTCGACCAACACCGTCCTGCACAGCCTGGCTGTCGCCGCCGAGGCCGGCATCGACTTCGACCTCGCCCGCATCAACGAACTGTCCGGCCAGACGCCCAACGTCTGCAAGGCCTCCCCGTCGTCGCACTTCCGCATCGAGGACGTCGACGAGGCCGGCGGGGTCATGACCATCCTCTATGAGGTCCTTCGCGGCAAGCCCGGCCTGCTCCACGAAGAGGCTCCGACCGTGCTCGGCCAGCCGATCGGCCAGGTCATCCGCGGCTACTCCGCCCGCGACGAAAAGGGCTACAAGACCGGCTCCGCCCCGGTGATGTCCAATGGCTACAACGCGTCTCGACTGCATCCGCACCGTCGACAACGCCTATAGCCAGACCGGCGGCCTGTCGGTCCTGTACGGCAACCTCGCCCCCGACGGCTCCGTCATCAAGACGGCCGGCGTCGACCCCAAGATGCTCAAGTTCTCCGGCCCGGCCATCATCTTCGAGAGCCAGGAAGACGCCGGCGAAGGCATCCTGGCCGGCAAGGTCCAGGCCGGCAGCGTCGTCGTCATCCGCAACGAAGGCCCGAAGGGTGGACCTGGCATGCAGGAAATGCTCGCCCCTACCTCCTACATTATGGGACGTGGGCTGGGCGATAAGGTCTGCCTCATCACGGACGGCCGGTTCAGCGGCGGCACCCGCGGTGCATGCATCGGCCACATCGCCCCGGAGGCGGCCGCGGGCGGGCCGATCGGCTCTGCTCAAAGACGGCGACGTCATCCACATCGACGTGCTGGGCGGCAAACTGGCCGTAGAGGTTACGGGCGAAGAACTTGCCGAGCGTCGGAAGACCTTCAAGCCGATCGATCGCAAGCCTGACCGGCTGGCTCGCCCGCTACGCCGCCATGGCCACCAGCGCCGCCAACGGGGCCGTCCTGCGCCTGCCGTGATACAGCCGGGCTGCCAGGGGCGACGGTAGCAGGGCTGTGCGATGGGGTCTTTCCGAGTCGGGCAAGCGTGCCGGTAGTGGCTCCGCAAACCGTATTCTCAGTGCTGGTAACAGGCAGTTTCCGCCGGGGGGCGAATGCATTGGTTGCCCGATGCTGCCCGGATCCGCGCAGCCTGCAGCATTACTTTGCCCCCCAGAACGTTCGAATATGTACGGTATCCACGTTTTTCGCTGTTTATAGTCTGGATTTACCAGACCAATTGTGTTAAAAACAGATTTATCTGGCGCGTATTCGATCCCATCCTGTCACGTCGTGCGTACAACTGTTTTGTGTGGAGGACGGACAAGGCTCATGGGGTCTTTCGTTGAATCGAGCGTTCGGGACTTGGGGAGGCAGTTGTCTGTCGCTGCTTGCCTTGGGTCCGCGGTTCCATCGCCCCTGAGAATGCGATCTTCGGCAAGGGAAGAGACCACGGCCTGGCCCAGCCCGCGAGCCTTCGCTCGCGTCGTTGATGCCAGCCAGCACGGCCCGTCGTGGGGTCGGCTCGATCAGCGAAGCGGACGTTTTCGTTGATCCACAGGTCAGCGTTGGACTTTGCCGCATCGGCCGACCTAACATTGCCTTGAGTAAGGTATTTGGATGAGGTTGGCGTTCCGCAAATGGCCCCACGCGGTGGCAAGTGCAGGCTGACTGTACGGAAGCAGGGTCGATTAGCCGATAAGTCAAACATGGCAGTCTATATTACTTACGGAGAGGTAAGATGATAGGTACACAGGATCGCCGCCGGTGTGAACGCAGGCAGATCCGCTGGCCCGTTTGCGTCTGGCATTCAGCCATTGGCCGGTTCGTCCGGGCGTCGACCAGGGATTTGTCGAAGGAAGGTATGGCCATTACGGTGCCGCTGTCGATTCCGTTTGCCGCGGGCCAGGTCGTGGAAGTCTCTTTCCCGAACGATCTGCCAAGCGCGACGCTGACGAGTTTGCGGCCCGTTCACGCCCACGTCTCGCACGTATGCAAGGATGAGGCCTTCCTGGAAGGCGAGCAGGTCATCGGCCTTTCCTTCGAGGAAAAGACGGTCTGCTGCTAAACGAAAAAGGGTGCGACAGCGGGTCGCACCCAGCCTTTTTGTGCGCGGAAGGAAGTTCAATTCACCGGCCGGCCCAAGCGATCGTCCGAGAATTATAGCCCGTTGGCTCCCACCCTTTGCAGTACCCGCCTGTTGTACCGGCTATCTACGTTTCTTTCTGTTGGCCGCCGTTCGCTCGTCCGAAGCGACTGCCACTCTCCGCATGTCGTGGTGTATGCGTCCGCGTTACTGGCTGCTTTTCTCGGTCTCCTGCTGCCCGAGCAGGATTCGCCGCAGGATCGCCTGTTCCAGTTTGGAGTCCCGGCCGAGATCTACCCAGTGGGGTCCTGCTTCGGCCGGCGTCGCGGCCGGCCGGACGGGCGGAAGTTTGGAGAATGCCTGTCCGGCGCTTGAGGAGGTGGTCACCTGGCGTTCGGTCTGGCTGAACCGCTGGACGTTGACCCGCACACTGACGTCATATTCATGTTTGTTCGTCGGGGCGGTCTTGACGTCGACCCGGACCTGGCGGCGTATTGTCTGGAGGCTGGATTCGAGTACCTGCTCCAGGCCGAGGGTGTCGTTCCGCCAGAATTCAAACCACTGTTTGCTGGTCAGCGGTTTGCTCGTGATGACCCCGGCGGCTGGATCAACTCGGTCCATCTCGTATCCGAAATGCCGGACCGCTGCGATCGTATGGAACCAGAACTGCCGGTAGGCGGCCTCGTCAGGCAGTGCGACCTGCTCGTTCCGGCCGACGCTGCGCTGTGGCGCCTGGCAGCCGACCAGCCATCCGACAATCAGCAGACCCGCGGCGGCTATGTGTGGCATTCGTTTCATGTCCGGCATGATAGGGTTCGCCGGTGTACGGTCAAGGAGCGTCTTGTTTCCTCGTGGCGGCCAGCCGGTTTTGCGGCTTCAGAAACCGGCAGGGTAAGCCGATAATGCCCTATGCACCGGCGGGTTATATGGGTCTTCGGGCGGCCCGCAATACGGTGCACAAAACGGCTTGACCGCGGGCAGGATCTGGTTAGACTTCTGTGCGCGCGAGCGAAAGGATCGCGGCTGCGGCGCTGCACGCTCTGACCTCCGCTTGTTGCGGGCGGCCCTGGTGGCCCCTGCTGAATCGTACCGGTGGCCAGCAGCCGGAAGGCATGCCTGGTACCAGCGTAAATGGGTAACTCGAACGAATGCTATGGTTTTCTGGGTCCTGGCATTTAATGCGAGGGGACAGTGATTATGCAAACGACAGAACTTTCTGTGGGCACCTGAACACTCCGAGTATGCTCCCCAACCCGTCCTCGCTCGCGAAGACGATGACGAAGACGAGGTCTTCGAGGATGACGAGGAGTGGGATGAGGACCTCGACGAAGAGGAAGAGGACGATCTCGACGATCTCGACCTTGACGAGGACGAAGAGGAGGAAGAGGACGAAGACGTCCTTATGGACGATGACGAAGATGAGGATGAAGACCTCTTCTAGCCGCGTCCCTTCCTGTTTTCCAGATGTTTTAGACGTCGGAGAGGCTTATGAGTGAGGCACAATCAACGCCGGCCGATGGCCAGACTTCCCAGCCTGCTGCACAGGAGGCTCCGGCCGTCGAGCGCCGCGCCGGCGCTGATCGCCGACGGAGCGTCGTCGATCGACGCAGCGGTCTTGAGAGGCGCCGTGGTCCCGGTCGCCGCCGGAGCGACTGGCGACGCTCCGCCGAGGAGGGGGAACTCAATGACGAGCAGTTCGAGTTCGTGATGGCCATCGAGGAGTACAAGCGCCTCAACAACAAGCCCTTCCCGACCTGGACTGAGGTACTGGAAGTTGTTCGCCACCTGGGGTATCGTAAAGTAGCCGCTATGGGCAGCCACATTAACGAAGTGGGTAACGATTCACCCACGTAGGCCGTATTCTCTCGACCCGTGTGGCACCCGCGCGAAGGCAAGGGTTGACGTGGACGAGATCCAAAACACCATTCTCGCCCTGAAGGTGATCCTGACGATCGCCCCGATCGCCGGGTACTTCCTCGTCCTCGGTGTCGTTAACAGCCAGGCGAGCCCGCGTCTGGTCAGTGGCCGACGTGACTTTCTCCTGCTGACCGGCACCTTCCTGCCGATCCTCTTCTGGCCTATGGCCGCCGTCTGGAACGCCTTTGGCTGGTACACGGTCGTCGGGCTCCTGCTGACATGCAGCGTGCTGATTCGGTCGATGCTGCCCCATCCCTGGAAGCAGTGGGTCATCTATAACGCCAATACCTCCGTGGCTTCTGCCGCCCTGCGCCGGGCCCTCGACCAACTGGGCTGGGATTACCACCAGGACGGCATGGCGTACACGCTGCCCCGCCATTCGATGAAGATCGAGGTTTCAGGCCTCGGTCCGCTTAATGCGACCAACCTGTACATCCGCACGGACATCGCCGACCCCGACCAGGCCGAGGTGACTGCGCTGGTAGAGAACGTCAGGCGTTCCCTGGCCCGCTATCAGCTCGCTGCCGACGCCGGCCGGCCTGTTTCTCGTCCTCATCGGTGCCGGTTTGATGATCGTGCCGATGTGGATGATGACCCGACACATGCACGACATTGTCGAAACCATCCAACGCCTCTTCGTGGGCTGAGCCGGCCCCTATCATGCGGGTCGATATCGGGCCTCGGTTGTGCGCTGCCTGTGGACGCGTAGGCGACTGCGGCTGGCATGATATGCGTTGCCATGCGCACAAAAGAAAGAACGCTCACGCGAACCGTTGATCACGTGAGCGTCTCGATGAAAGACCTCTGTCTCGCCGATCTGTCAGCCCGGCGAATTACCGTTGGGCCGCAGGCTGTGTCGTGGCCGTCCGGCTGTGTGTGGCCCGCACCGCGCGACCTCGCCGTCGGGCTATGGGCGTCTTGGCCTGTGGCGACTCTGTGGGCCGACTCTCCACAACGCGCTTTGCGGTCTGTGCGGTGGCCGGTGCCCTGGTCTGCACGGTTTCTACCTTGCCATGTGCCTTGCGCTGGGCCTCCGTGGGAATCAGATCGAGCCGTATCTTCATTTCGTTGAACAATCCGTCGATCCCCTTGTTGAGTTCTTTGAGCTGTGCCGTTGCTTCGGCATTCTTCGGATTGTTCGCCAGCCGGGCTTCTACCTTCTCGTAATCGCTTTTGCGACTGGCGCGGTATTCATCCGCGCGTTTGCGCGTTTCAGCCAGAATGGACATAGCCTGGTTGCTTTGGGCTTCGTCCAGTTCGTAGTCCTTGATGAATTGCCGTACGTACGCTTCCCACTCGTCCATGCTGGTCTTTTCGCTGCCGGCAGGCTGAGTGACCAGGCTCGTCCGATGCTTCCTGCTCTTTCGCGAGCGCATTCGTCGCATCGGCGGCCGCGACTGCCTGCTGGCGCGCCGGCTCGGGCTGCGCCTTTCCGTCAGCAGCCTTGACCGGGGCTTTGCGCGGCGGATGTCCCAGGTCCTTGGCCGGATCGAATCCGCCTTCCTTCCAGCGGTCCAGCCGCTTCTGGGCGTCGACGAAGTTCTGCTCCATGACCTTCAGGTCGATATCGTGGATCTTCTTCTGGTCGTCCGTCAGGACCGTGCGGAACTCATGATTGCCTTCGATGATCTGGGCCTTCGCTTCGTCAAACATCGGGGTGATGACGTCCGTCCATTCCTGGACCTTCTCGGCAGGCGGATCCTGCCCGGCCATCTGGTAGCGTATGATCTCGCCGAAGATCTCACGGATCTTTGTCTCGTGCTTGTCGAGGAACTTATTGACCCCGGTCACGATCAGGTTGCGGGTGAACTCCGTCTGGTCCGGCGTGAGGTTGTAGCGTTTGGTGACCTCATTGGTCGCCCGCGTGATCATCTGCTGGATGTCCCACATCGACCAGGGATTGTTCGGGGTGGGTTTTTGGCCTTGCGCCGGGGCAGGAGCCCCGCCCCACACTTGTGCCGCGGCCAGCACGAGCGTCAGCGCCGTGCCTAAAACATAGCGATACATTCACTTACCTCCACTGTCGGAATTCCGTTTCCAATACCGGACTCGCCGGGCTCGTTTATTGTACATTTGGGCCGTCCGTGGGATGCAGCGAATCCCCTTGCTGCGGTCGACAACCTATGGCGGGCACGAGAGTCGCACGACCTCTGGCTGGCTTGGACAAAAAGGGATACGTCGGGAAATGGAAGACGGCAAGGCTATCGCCGGTGAGGCCAACGCAACAGCATGCGCAGCCAACCTGCAGCCCGACGGACATGCCACATTACCTTGCGTCGCCGCCAGTTCTGCTTGAGGTCCAGCAGTGCGGGGTCATCAGGATGGATACTCAGGGCATGTCCGAGCGTCCGGCTGGCGAGACTGCCATCGACCCTGGTGCATGTATGCCAGGACGAGTTTCTGCAACGCAAACAGGTTCCGCGAGTCCAGTCGAAGGGTTTGCAGACACAGTGCAATCCCCGCGTTGACCCGTCCTTCGAGGAATTGGCAGACGGCCAGCTTATGATAAGCCGACGGATCCTTCGGATCGTGAGCGATCGCCTTGACGAAGCTCCTGCCTGCATCGGCTATCTTGCCCATCTCGAGCAGGCATACACCCGCCCCCAGCAGCGCCCCCGCATCGTCAGGCTTGTCCGCCAGTTGCAGGTCGAACTGCAGCCGAGCATCACTGAACCGCTGGGAATGCATGCAGCGCTTCGCCCAGCAGACCATGAATGTCCGGCCAGTGGTTGTCGAGCGACAGCGCTTCTCCGAGTGCCTCGACTGCCTGCTGCCAACGACACTGCAGCATCGTAACGCGACCGAGAAGTACGTAGCCTCCCGCGCTGGCCGGCTCCAACTCGATCATCTGCCGGGCCTTCTCGCCGGCGGCTTCCAGATTGCCGCACTGCATGAACATCTCGCCCATCTCGCCCAGCAGTTCCACATCGCCGGGATCCTGCCGCAGTTCTGCCAGGTAGTATTCCCTGGCCGTGTCGGCGTCGCCTCTGGCCCGGTAGATCCTCGCCAGGATCCGCCGGACGTCGGGGTATTCAGGATCGAGTTCCACGCATCGTTTGAAACAGTAGACGGCCTGCTCCTGCCGGTTGCGGGCGATCAGGCTCTTGCCGATATTGAAGAAACAGTCGGGACACTCGTGCTCGATCTGCTGAGCCAGATAGAACATCTCCTCAGCCCGATCATGTTGCCCCATTTCGGTGTAGGTAACGATTCGCTGGCAGTACGACGGCTCGAAGCCCGGGTCGGTGCGCTGCAATTCCTCCAGCACGCGGAGCGACTCGGCGTAGCGTCCCAGGCGGGTCAGATCACTGCCGAGTGCAAGCAGGGCTTCCTTGTCATTGGGGTCAAGGTCGATCGCCTCCCGGAAAGAGCCTACCGCTTCCTCGTACCGTTCCATCTGGTCGAGGATATATCCGCGATTGCAGTGCCACGCCGCATTATGCGGATTCATCGCCAGCGCGGCCTCGATCTCTGCCAGAGCCTCGGACCACTGCTGCAACTCGAACAGTTCTCGTGCCCGTTCGACACGTTGCTCAGCGTCGTACCAATCGCTCATTCCACTCGTTCCGCGGCAGGACGCACCTTGCGCACCTGCCGGCCTGCCTACCGATAAAAGGGCCTACGTCTCCGCCGGTAAGTGCATTGTAAGGACTCGCCGTGCCCGGGGCAATACAATTTCCGCTTCGCCAGTGCCACCACCCTTGGACCCCAGTACCGTGTGCTCGTCGTCGTTAGGCCTTTTTCGGTGTCACCGGCATGAATGCGCTGACCTTCTGCTGGACCTGTCTGCTGCGGCACTTTGGACAAACCGGTTTCGGGTGTTCTTCGTGCTCGTGCAGCGTTCGGATCTGCGACCATTCATAGCGGCACTTCATGCACACATAGTCATACGTTGGCATGATTGCAGCCTCCGCGCCTTCATCTCCGCTGTACCACGCGTCTTACGATAATTTCGCCGGCTCGCCGCAAGCGAGCAAGACAATGCAAAGCCTCACAAATACATTCTAGACCGCCTCCGGGCACAAACAAGCAGTCGTGCCGTACGGTCTTGGCCGCCTTTCGGTCCCTGCCGTTTGCCGGTCCTCCGATTCTCCAGTCTCGGATCTGCCCCCCCGTTACCGCTTGAACCCTGTCGTTACCGGGATCAGCTCAACCCGCAGGCGGATTGGCCACGTCGTCATCACATCGCCATCCCGAAGGACAAAGGTGCTCGCCGAAGCATCATTGATGCGGATGTGCTTGTCTGTGCCCAGGGTGGCGATCAGAACACTCTGACCAACCCGGCTGAGCACTGCCTGTAAGGGCAGTACCTCCGGATTGTCCAGCCGTATACCGCAACCCTCCCGACGCCCGATCACCGTTCCGATTTTCGGTACCGGCCATCGACCTGCGATGCCGCGAATCGCCATTACAGTTACCAGGCTCGGCATAGCCAGAAGCGATTCTGCCGGCCGATCGTGACGATCTTCGCGAACGAAATTCACCTGGAACGTGCACTCGCCGATGCGAAACCACTCCCCCGGCTGCATTGCCCTGGCCGTCACACGCTCCTGGCCGCAAAACACGCCGCCGCGGCTGTTCAGATCCGCCAGCACCACGGCGTCGCCGGTATTCAGCAGGGCCGCATGCACCGGCTCGACACCGCCTTCCGCCCGAATATGCACGCGGTGCGACATCCCGATCAGCGTAACGGGCCGCTCCAGGCTCCAGGCCTTCTGGGCGGCCGTGCCGGCCCCCGCGGCCACTGCCGCCGCCAGCAGGGGACCGATGCCCTGGCGATCGAGAATGGCGTTAGAGTACGTCGGACTTTCCTGATTCATTGCACCGCCCACCCGTTAGACAGCCACTTGCCCCTGGTGAGTCCGCCGAGAGGTCATCTCTCTCGATGAACCCGGACTCCCAGGTAAATCTACGATTTGCTGAGTGGGCGGGAAAGCGTCCGCTGTCTTGTGATGTGCACATCCTTTCATTACGATACCTCCGTATCGTTGCAGGCAGGACGGCGAAGCGGTTGTTGACTGTCACCATCCTGGAAGTCCTACTGTGTCCCCCAGCCGGACAATTCTGAGCCAGATCCTGTGGTGAGATTGTTGTTAGGACCGTGACAGGCTTGGGAAGCATGTTATCCTGATCGTTCAACGGTCTACTGATCTGCTGCGGCGAGTTTTTCAGCCGTCTGGAGGGAGCCTCATGACAAGAATGTCTTCGCGGGCGATTCGGTACGTGGTAATCCTCGCGTCCGCATGCCTGTGGCTGATGCCTGCACGAGCCCAGGAACCCGTCGGCGGCCAGGAGGGAATGGCCGCAACGGCTCCGGCATCCTCTCCCTCAAATGGCGGCAAACTCCCTGAGGCCTATCGAATCGATCTCAATAAGATGCTCATCTACCAGGTCCGCATGAATTCGCGATTCCCCGGCCCCCCAGGCGTTATGGAAAAGATCGACCGGCGGGAACTGGCCCTTTTCGATCTTGATGCCGACGGCAACGTCGTTCTTTATATGGCCAGGTCCAGCGAAACCGGCCCGGCAGATGAAAGACCGCCGGCTGCCGCACCTCAGCATCAGCTTCGCAGGGGAACAGCTGCGTCTAGTTCGTCGACCTCGACTTCTGAAACTGCCAAGCCAGAGAAGCACAAACTGACCGATCTTCTCTGGACGAAGTACCTGATAAGCGGACCTGTTGTCCGCAACAAGGATGGCACGGTGCTGGTCCGTCCCCGCGAAGGGGCAAACGCCTACCCCGTCCTGCCGCTTCCTCCGCAGAACGTCAAAGAGAGGGCTCGTTACGAGGTAACCGTCCCGGATCTCGCGGCCGGCCCGGACAAAACAGTGGATCTGGTCGGTCGATGGCGAAACGTCGGCACCGAAAGCATCTCCGTCGATGCCCAACTGGAGGTCAAGGTCAAGCCCGGTGTTCCCTTTGTGCCGGAAGTGGCTGTATTCGGCTACGAAATCCCCCGCATCAACCCGGGTGGCGTGGCCCGCATTCATGAGTCGCGCAAGCCTGCCGGCCGAGGCCCAGCCTGTCGGCAGCCAAACGGGTGCCGATCCTTCCGTACGCCGCGGCAGTCCCCACGGCGTCTCGGCGACAGCCGACAGTGCGGAAAGCGCCGGACAGAAAGGTTCGCCCTTTGTTACCGTCCTGATCGTTCTGGAAAAGACCATGTCCCTCAGCGACGAGGAGCACCAGGCCATGGTGTCGGGGGCCAACCGTGCGCTCAGTCGCGGCAAAGAAGACGCGGGTAAAGAGACCGAACATCCTTCCTCTGCTGAAGCCCAGGGTGTGATCGACAAGGCCGAAGGCTGGCAGCAGTCCACCTCGGAGCAGCTGCGAAATATCCCCGGCGCACCCGACGGTAGAAGTCTGTCTTCTGGCAGTCCCATGTAACCACCTGTCGGCCTAGAATGACTTAGACGATGCGTGCAGGTTTTCGTGGCCTGCGTTGGTTTACAGGGGGATACGCGGTGAGAGTACTCTATCCAATTCTGGCGGGTGTTGTGCTGGTCGGCCTTTGCGCCACTCTGGCGGCGGGCCTCGCGGAGCAGCAACAGCCGGCCCTGACGGGGCAGGGCCAGACGGCTCCGGTTGCCACGCAGCCGGCGCCGGCGAGCACGCCTTCGGGCGAGCATCCCGGCGCAATCGAACGCGGGACTACCGAGGCGGGCCGGGCAACCGGCGAGGCCCTCAACACTGCTGCCAAGGCGGTCGGCAAGGCGTTCGAAAAAACCGGGGATGCGCTACGGCACGCCGGTCAGTGGATCGGCGAGCACACGGGCGATTAGGCGGCATCTTTGCCATGACAGGGCGGTGGGCCGGCAGCATCTCGACCGTAAGGGCCCGGGACATGCTCCTCTGGCCTGGTCGTGCGAAAAGCGTTTGCCCGCCGTGCGGCGCATATTTTACGTTTCGGGTGTGACGGACAGCGAGACCCACGCGGCCGGTCACAAAGGTTCTCCCCATTTGTGTGAGGTCGGGAGGATGAAGAGGTAAAGCAATACTCAGTAGTACCGGCGTCTTCCGGAGGGGAAGCGGCCCTTACTTGCCCAGTGTGCTTTCCTGTGAGGGAAAGAAGCACCCGACCCGCGCCCGGTCCACCCGCTGTCGACCCTTCGACAGCGGGTGGACTCTTCCTTTTACAGGCACGCTTTCATGTACTCAATGTGGGTCTTGAGGGCCTCGTCGGCGCCCGGCAACTCCTCATGCCAGCGTTTCTCGTACTCGAAGGTGAGCCAGCCATCGTAATTATGGGTCTTCAGGACGTCGATGGTATCCTTGATCGGCACGCTGCCCTGGCCTGTCAGGCAGAGCTGTTGGGGGGCCTTGGGGCCGCCCTTGGCATCCTTGATATGGATGTACTGCACGTGCAGGCCGATCGTGTTCCATGTCTGCTGCGGGGATTCCCCGGTGGTCCGCCAGGGATGGTGAACGTCCCAGAGGATGCCGACCGCGGGGTGGTTGGCCTTGTCCGCCAAAGCGCGGACCTTGTCGCTGGCGCACCAGTCATCATGGGTTTCGACAACGACCATGTCTCCACGTTTGGCGGCGATGTCGCCGTAGCGGCGCAGCTGGTCGGCGGCCTGCGTCAGGGCCTTGTCGAACGGCGTACCTTCAGGGATCTTGCCGCCGAATACGCGGATGCAGGGCCGGCCGACGTTGGCCGAAAGCACGATCTCGGCGACGAGGGTGCAATACGCGCTGGACTTCGTCGAGGTGGTCCTGCCGCTTTTCGGCCGGGACCGAGCAGGCGGCAGAGGTCGACAGGCCGGCGATCTGGAGGCTGTGGTGGGCGAAACTGTTGAGGGTTTCGTCCAGCCGGTCGGTGAACTCAGGCAGCCGGGTAACGTCGATCTGCTCGCCGACGCCTCGCAGGTCGAGTCCCTCGTAGCCGTACTTGACGGCGGCTTCGAGGAATTGGTTAAGGGACCATGTGGGCTCCGCCAGTGTGCTGAATGCGTTTTTCATGACAGGACTCCGGACAACGGACAATGTGTTATCGGTACTGGTTGCCGGTATTACGAACTCGGATGCGACGCTTTGATTGTATGCGAGGGCCCTGCCGGCCGCCAAGCCGGCTGATTTCCGCACCACGACCTTGCAGGTTGGAAGGCCGGCGGGGGGGGAGCGGCCCAGCCAGAGCGTCGTCGATGCAGCCGCACTCCTTGAATTGCCGAGACCTCTGGCGGAGTGGACACCGGTGATGCCCCGTTGCAACAAAGATCTTGACGACTCTCGGCTGTCTCGGCAATAATGCCGGTGTTATGTCCGAATCGGCGAAAACTACCTGTCCGAGGGTCGTAGGCAGCCGGGCACCATCCGCCGGCTGCCGAGCGAATTGCTCGCCTGCCCGCTGACGGCGGCCACCGGTCGTTGCCAGCCCTTCCGTTTGCCTTTATTCGGTCTATCAGCATAATGCTCACATTCTCGACGGATGGAGTATAACCAGGAGGAAAGTCGTGGCTGTTCCATATAACGAGCGTTCGTACTACTGTAGCGAGTTACGCGAGGAGCATATCGGCCAGAGCGTAGTCCTTGACGGCTGGGTGCATTCGTGGCGCGACCATGGCGGGATGGTGTTTATCGACCTGCGGGACCGTACGGGGCTGGTTCAACTGAAGTTTGATCCCCAGACCGATCCGGAGGCGCACAAGGTCGCCCGTTCGCTTCGCAGCGAATACGTCATCGCCGTCCGCGGCGACGTGGCGGCTCGGCCGGCGGACATGGTCAACCCGAAACTGGCGACCGGGAAGGTCGAGGTGCTCGTCCGCCAGATCGACCTGCTGAGCAAGGCGGAGACTCCGCCGTTCGAGGTTGCCGATGATGTCGGTGTCGGCGAGGACACGCGCTTGCGTTACCGTTTCCTCGACCTTCGCCGGCCGGTCATGCAGCACTGCCTGATGACGCGGCACCGGATGATCCGCATCATGCGGGAATATTTCGACAAGAATGGTTTCGTCGACGTCGAAACGCCGGTTCTGACCAAGAGCACGCCGGAAGGCGCGCGGGACTACCTGGTGCCGGCTCGCGTGTTGCCGGGCAACTTTTTTGCCCTGCCGCAAAGCCCGCAGCTGTTCAAGCAGATCCTGATGATCAGCGGGTTCGACCGTTATTATCAGATCGTAAAATGCTTCCGCGATGAGGACCTGCGGGCGGACCGTCAGCCGGAGTTCACCCAGCTCGACGTCGAGATGTCCTTCGTCAAGCGGGAAAACGTGATGAAGGTCATCGAGGATCTCATGGAGATCATCATGAAGGAGGTCGTCGGCGTGCAGATCGAGCGCCCGATCCCCTGGATCTCCTACGACGACGCGATTCGCGACTATGGCGTGGACCGGCCGGACCTTCGCTACGACATGAAGCTTTACGACGTGTGCGATCTGGCGAGCCAGACGGAGTTCAAGATCTTTACCCAGGCCTGCGCGGCCGGCGGGACGGTGAAGGTGCTTTGTTGCCCCGGCGCGGCTGACATGAGCCGTAAGGACATCGACGCGCTGACGGCGGACGTGCAGAACCAGGGCGCTGGCGGCCTGCCCAACTGCAAGGTGCAGGCTGGCGAGGGCGGCGAGCTTGTGCTGGCGACCGGTATGGCCAAGTTCATCCCGCCGGCGATCGCCAGGCAGCTGATCGAGCTGGTCGGCGCCAAGGCTGGCGACATGCTGTTCTTCTCGGCTGACGACAAGGACAAGGCCGCCAAGTACTTGGGCTGGCTTCGGACGACGCTGGCCGAGCGGCGCAATCTGATTCCCAAGGATGTCTACAAGTTCTGCTGGGTGGTCGACTTCCCGATGTTCGAGTACGACCCGCAGGAGAAGCGCTGCGTGGCGGTGCATCACCCGTTCACAAGTCCCAAGAGCGAGGACCTGGCCAAACTCGACAGTGAGCCGCTCAAGGCCCGGGCCGAGGCGTATGACATCGTGCTGAACGGGACCGAGCTGGGCGGCGGTAGCGTGCGTATCCACCGCAGCGACGTTCAGGCGAAGGTTTTCCGGTTGCTGGGCATCAGCGACGAGCAGGCGAAACTGCGTTTCGGCTTCCTGCTGGACGCGTTGAGCTACGGCACGCCGCCGCACGGCGGCATCGCGCTAGGTGTCGACCGCATGGTGATGCTGCTGCTCGGGCGGCAGTCCATCCGCGACGTCATTGCCTTCCCCAAGACCCAGAAGGCGGTGGACCTGATGACCAACTGTCCCAGCCCCGTCGACGAAGCGCAGATGAAGGAACTGTGCATTCGTACGGTGGTCCCAGCCAAATAGAGTTTGCTTCCGTCGGCATGGCCCTGCCCTGTTGCCGGGCCATGCCGATCTGCTTTGTGCTGCAAACAACCATAGCGGTATTCGCACTCGTTAGACTGTCATTTCGAAAGACGGCGCCCTCGTGCGCCCGGTCCATGAGACGATCGCAACTTGCTCTTCATGCATTGCTTTGATGGTATGCTGTAAGGCCTTGTTTTTAAAGAAGTTACGTCGTAGATGTTCTATCAGAAAGAAAGACTTGTACTTTAATTGTCCTTCAGGTAGCATGTGCGATAAGAGGGAAGCGGCCTCTTTTGCATTGCCGGCCTTGAGTTCTTGTTGCCAGGTCGCAATGCTCCATAGGGGGGCGTAGAGGCAAGCCAGGGGTTAGATGTGTGGTGAGGGGAAAACACCACCGAAAGAGAGGGTGTTTTGCGAGAAGCCGGAAGACCATCCGTTATTGGATCTGTGCAATGTTGCCTGCCTCGCTTTGGGCCTGTCACTGCTAATTGCCAGCTCTGCCTTGGCTGATGTAGTGATTTTGAAGCGATCCCCAGATCTGACCATTAGTACGGGCCTGGACTATCGATTCAGCAATGCAATTTCTGGCGGTACGGCGACCATCTGCTCGGATACGTCGACAGGGCAGGATATGGTGGATGACACTTGGCTGCGTGCAGGCTATGACTACAACGATTACGGGGCGAGCCCCAGCCTGGCCGGCGGTGCGGTCAAGAAGGTTACACTCACAAAGTTCAACCTTTCAGTGCTGCCTGGGTTTGTCGGCGGCCATGTGGTCAAGGCGCAACTGCGTCTTTATTACACGACTGGCAATACGGGGCTGGGCCTGACCGGCGCGGTTACTTCGACCGACTGGGCTGAAGGCAACAAGGATGGCGGTTTTCCCGGCGCGGATCCCGCGGCTCCGGGGGCGAGTTTGCGCACCCGGCCGGCTTGAATACCGGCTCCAGCCAGGATGCTGACGGCGGCACAACCGGGCCGCTGTACTCCTGGGCTGATAATGGTCCTTTTGATCCGTTGAAGGATGGCAGCTGGGACGTCGTCCCGCCGGTTCATACCAAGTATGCTTATCCCTTGCCGGATGGCAGCAATCCCTCTGGTGATTCCTTTGTTGTAATGGATGTGACCATACCTGTGCAGGATTGGGCCAATGGTCTGCCGAACTACGGCTTCTTTACGGCAGCCGATGTTGGCTGCAACTACGCCGTGCAGGCTCAGCGAGAGTTCTATGGGCGGCAACTTCCAGCCGCTGCTGGCGATCGAATATGAGCAGAACGGTCCTCCCAATGGTGTCACGGATCTGGAGGCGGCTGATGTCGACTGGTATCAGTTGCATATGACCTGGACGGCGCCTTCGGATCAGCCTCCCGGGCCCGTGGCGAGTTATGATCTTCGCTATTCGCACAGTCCGATCGACGACAGCAACTTCGATGCCGCGACGCCGGTGGCGAACATGCCTGTCCCTGCTGCGCCTGGAACGGTCCAGGACGTCTGGGTTACGGGGCTGCAGCCGGAGACGTCTTACTACCTGGCGATGCGCTGTACCGACCTGGTCGGGTTCAGCAGCATCCTGTCCAACGTCGTTAACGCGACCACAAACGTGACGGACCCTGTGCCGCCGGGACAGATCGTGGATCTGGCAGCGGTGGATATTCGGCCGAACTACGTGGTACTGAATTGGACGGCCCCCGGCGATGACGGCAGCAGTGGTATCGCTTCGGGCTATGAGCTGCGGTATTCGACGGCGCCGATCGATGCCGGCAATTTCGCCCAGGCGACGCTGGTAGCGACGGAGCCTGCCGCAGGCTCCCGGGGCGAGCGAAACGCTTACCCTGCACGGTCTGACGTCGTCGACCACCTATTATTTCGCCATTCGCAGCCGTGACGAGGTGCCGAACTGGTCGGTTCTGTCGAACGTCGCCACCTTTACGACCCTGCCTGCCGACGATTTGGCGCCGGCGGCAGTCACCAATCTGACAGTCGGCTATTCTCACATTCACATGGCGATTCTGACCTGGACGGCGCCGGCGGACGTTGGTCCTTCCGGCTGCGCGTTGTACGATCTGCGGTATTCGACTTCGCCGATCGACGCCGGCAATTGGGATGCGGCTACCCAGGTCGACGGCGAACCGACGCCGGCAGCGCCGGGCGAATCGGAGCGGTTCGAGGTGGCTGGGCTCGATGCCGATACCGAATACTACTTTGCCGTCCGGACGACGGACTGGGCCGAGCCCTCGAATCTGTCTGACGTTTCGAACAATGCGACTTGTACGACCTCGCCGCTGGTTCCGCCTCTGTCGCTGCGCAATCCGTGGATCGTTAACGATCGTGTCGCGGACTGTCGTACTGCAGCGACCATCGGGGCGACCTTCGGCAATGCCTACACGCCGGACGGGGTTGTGGCACCAGTGGACGGCCAGGCCAAGGCGATCAACCTTTACAATAATGTCAAGCGTCGCCTCTATCACTGGAAGAACCCTCCGCCGTATGCCAATGACGTCATCGGGAACATCAACCTTTTCGGGTGGGCCTTGTGCGGCACGCACCAGGCGCTGGATGGGCGGATATGCCAGCTGGTCGGATTGAACTCGCGAGGGATTCGTGTTCCCGGCCACAACTTCTATGAGGTACAGTACGACGGCACATGGCACACCATGGACACGATGACCACCATGTACGTCTACAACCGGGCGACGCCGCCCAAGATCGCCAGCTGTGAGGAGATCAAGGCCGATCAGTCCATCATCCTCGACGCCGAAGCTGAAGGCCGGGCCTGTCCGGGATTCCTTCTGTGCGGCGATACTGCGGACTGGTTCGCTACCGCGATTGCCAGTCATAGCGTGGGTGGCGCGACGGCGAGCGTTGACAACACCATGGATATGAACCTTACGCTGGGCCAGTCGGTGGAGCGGACGTGCGAGTCGTGGCCGAACCAGTACCCGACGGCCGGCCAGCCGCCATACCACCATGAGGCGAGCAAGGACTATAAGGATTATGTCAATTTCCCGTATTGGGAGCCGTATACGGTTCGTGGCCTGAACGGATATTCGGTCACCTACCGGCGCTGGGCGAACGGCACGGACGTATTGCGGCCGGACTTCCGCTCGGCGGCCTACAAGCCTTTGATCGACGTCAGCAGCAACATCGCGACCTTCGATGACGATGGACTGAGCCCGGATCTTCACGTGGCTACGCCCGGCACGCCGGCTGAGGTGGTGTTCCATGTTCAGATGCCGTTCTTCGTGACGGATGTCAACATCAGCGGCGATTTCTATCGCAAGACGGCCAACGACAGCGTCAGCCTTTACTGGTCCGTCAACAACGTGGTCTGGAAGCCGGCGTGGGAACTGCCGGGCGTGGGCGCGACGCACATAGACGGCCTGTCCGTTGGTGAGGATGTTACCCAGCGGCTCGATTACTACCTCAAGTTCGTCATCAATGCGTCTGAGGCTGGTACCGATGCGGGCCTGTCGAACCTGGTGATCACGACGACCTTTGAGCACAACAAGGGCGCCATGGCGTATCTCGACAAGGGCGTCAACCACATCACCGTCACGTGCGACAATCCCCAGGATTTGGGCACGGTTGCAGCCTTCCGTGTGGTGTACAGGTGGAAAGAGTTTGACGGGTCGGACTGGACGATCGATCGGATGCACGAGGAGTACATCACCGACAGTCCGCAAACCTTCACGATCGATGTTGGCGGTACGAAGGTACCCCGGACCGAATCCATCCTGATGGAACTCATCCCGGCGCTGCCCCATGGTACCAATCCCGCCCCGATTGCGGACCTGGCGGTCAGTCATGTGGGGTCGAACGACGCCACACTGACCTGGACGGCGACCGGAGACAACTGGAACGTTGGTCAGGCGTATGCTTACGACTTGCGATACAGCACGGCGCCTATTACCAGCGCCAGCTGGGCCGGCGCGACGCCGGTGGCCGACCTGCCTTTGCCGCAGCTGGCCGGGGCGACAGAGACCTTCCTGTTGGGGGGTCTGGAGCCTGAGACCACCTACTACTTTGCGTTAATAGCTATTGACGAGGCGGGCAACCAGTCCGACCTGTCGAACGTGTGCCAGGTTATCACTGCAGAAGACTGATGTCACGCCTCCGGCGGCGGTGACGGATCTGGTCGCAAGTGATAACCATGATAACAACATCCTGGTCTCCTGGACGGCTACCGGCGACGACGGTACGGCCGGTACCGCCTTCCAGTACGACCTGCGTTACAACACCTATGACCAGGGACCGGTCACCGACGCGAACTGGGATTCGGCAGCCGAGGTCGCCAGTCTTCCCGCTCCGCGTGTGAGCGGCACGGTCGAGAGCCTCCTCGTTACCGGTTTGACCACGGAACAGGGCTATTATTTCGCTCTGAAGGTATCAGACGAGGCCGGCAATGTGTCTGCCCTGTCGAACATGGCGCACACATATCTGAAGCCGGGGCCACGAACGGTTGTTCTGGAGCCCGGCAAGGATGGTCCGCTGTATGGCGCGTCTACCAGCGACGGCAACAGCAATCGCGGGCTTGGCGGACGATTCGATCTGAACGGTACGGATGCGACCTCTGTCGATTCCGTGCTCATGCAGTTTGATATGTCCAGCGTACTGGGCAGCCGAGAACGGATCGTCAGCGCGACGTTGGACCTGTATCCGACGAAGGGCAGCAGCAGCGGGTATGACATTGACCTGAGGGCCTATCCACTGCTGGTGGACTGGGTTGAAGGGACGGGTACCAATGGCGGCCTGGTTGGCAGTGTGGACTGGCCGTGGGGACCGACACAAGTCGGCGATACCGTTTTCAACTATCGCGAGGTCACCGCGACCGGCACGGATTCGAGTTTCGGCGGGCAGGTGGTCGCAACAAATGGCATACCGTGGACCGTGCCCGGTGCACGCGGCATCGGCACGGATGTATCCAATGATCTGATGATCAGTCAGAACATCGCCGGGGCCGGCTATATCTACGGCCAGAAGTTGTGCAGCCTGACGTTCACTCAGGCGGGCGTCCACGTGCTCAATCAGTGGGCACGCAATGCGCGGGCCAACTATGGATTCAGTCTGTTTCCGCTGAATGGAGCAACCGGTGCGGTGGCAGTGGCCACGCATGAGAATACAACGGCATCAGCGCATCCCCAGCTTGTGCTGTCGATTGCTTCCACCGTCGACGGCGATGTCAATGGCGATGGTTATGTGAATGTTGGCGACCTGCAGAAGATGGTGTGGGCGTGGGGCAGCCGGTTCGATTTGCCCGGCAGTCACTGGGACGCCAATGCCGACTGCAACAACGATGGCTGCGTCAATGTGGCCGACCTTCAGTTCCTGGCGGCCAGTTGGGGGGCATCGATGTGATCGCCCCGAGCAACGAGCGCGTGGCGAGTGGTTCGAAGGCTGCGTGCACGAGAGTACGCTGCCGGTAGCACTGGGATGTATCCGGTTTTCAAGCCGCCTGAGGCGGAAAGATTGTGGAGCAGGTTAAGAGCGTAAAGGAGAGGGTACTGTGGCAACGACGAAGAGTAAGCGTGTTGTAAGGGCTTTTCAGGCGACAGCCTGTCTGGCCCTGTGTATGAGCGTCTTGATTGCAGGTGTCGCATCAGCAGCCATCACTGTGGATTTCAATGACGGTACGACCGGCGTACTGAACAATGAGGTGAATGTATCTTCCAGACAACTATCGATCGCCGTGGGAAATGACGTGCATGCTCCTCCCGTTTCAGGGCAGGCCGTATATATCAGCAATGCCTACGGGAGCCCCGGCCAGGACAAGGCGGCGATTGACACGTACCAGAATTTCGACGACGTGGTTGTCTCCGGTGTCGTCAGTCTCTATGGCACAGGATACAACGCCGCGGGCGGCGGCGTTGTTGCCGGCATGCCCGCTGCAGGTGGCTCAGGCTATCTGCTTTACCTGACCCAGACATGGGAAGGCGGCGACGCCGCTTGGTGGGACAGCAGTGTCGGCGGTTTATGGCAACTCGTGCTGGTCAAGATGCAGCTCGGCTCGGCCTATCCGCTATCCAGTGGAAACGCCTACCAGGCCGTCGCGGTCCCCCTCGTGCAGGACGCCAGCAACTTCGTACAGCTGAGCGTCAACGGCAACACGATCACCGGGCAGGTCTGGCTCGGACAGACTTCGCCGACGGGTAGTCCCACAGCCACCGTCAGCCTGACCGATGGCACGCCCCTGTCCGGCTACGCCGGCGTCTATCTGGCAGCCCGCAACGCCCGGATCCTTAACTATGGCAGGGGCTCGGTCGACAACGTCACGATGTATAGGGAAGGGCCGCCGAATGGCGTCACGAATCTGGCAGTAACAGGCCTCGACTGGTATAAGGCGGATCTGCAATGGAGCGCTCCGTCCGAAGATCTGACGGCACCTATGTCGGCTTACGACCTTCGCTACTCCACCTTGCCGATCGTCACAGACGACGACTTCGCTGCCGCCACCCAGGTGACCGGCTTACCCACGCCAGACTGCCGTCGGTACGGCGCAAACATGCACGGTTACGGATCTGGCTCCCGCGACAGGGTATTATTTCGCCATCAAAGTCATCGACGTAAACGGCCTGGCCAGTCCGCTGTCCAATGTTGTCAGCACCAGCACCCCGCAGATCGATGGGGTCGCCCCCGCACAGATCGACACGCTCGCGGCTGCCAGCGTCAAACCGAACTACGCCGTCTTCACATGGACTGCCGTCGCCGATGACGGTAGCGATTCGGCCAGCGGCCTGGCGACCAGTTACGACCTGCGTTACAGCACCGCGCCGATCGTTGACGATGCGAGCTTCAACGCCGCTACCCAGGTAACCAACCTGCCGACGCCCGCTGTCGCAGGTTCAGCCGAAACCGTCACCGTTCACGGCCTCGCCGCTAACACGACCTACTACGTTGCGGTCCGTGCCAGCGATGAGCGGCCGAATTGGTCGGTTATCTCAAACGAACTCACGATAACTACCCCGGAACAAGACCTCTTGGCCCCTCAGGCTATCTCCGATCTGAAGGTCGCCTGGGCCCATATCCATATGGCGAGCCTGACGTGGACGGCGCCGGCCGACGTCGGTACCTCCGGTTGCGCGTTGTATGATGTGCGCTTCTCGACCTCGCCGATCGATGCGAGCAACTGGGATCAGGCTACGCAGGCTAACGGCGAGCCCGTTCCTGCCGTAGCGGGCACTGAAGAGCGCGTGACGGTGGATGGTCTCGATGCCGATACCCTATACTACTTCGCGGTCAAGACCGCTGACTGGGCGGAGCCTGCCAACGTTTCAGACCTTTCGAATGTTGTGTCCGCCACGACCTTGCTGCCGGTGTCCCCGGTCGTCTTGCGCAACCCGTGGATCGTAAACGATCGCGTGGCCGACTGCCGGAATGAACAGACGATGGGTGCGACGTTCGCTAACGCGTACAGCCCCGATGGTGTGACGCCTCCTGCCAACGATCAGGACAAGGCGATCAATCTTTACAATAATATGAAGCGTCGCGTCTACCACTGGGCCGCGACCCCGCCGAACAACAGTGACCTTATCGCCCAGCTCAACGTGTTCGGCTGGTGCCTCTGCGGTACGCATGCCGCGCTGGATACGCAAATGGCCTTGGACTGCGGCCTCGACGCACGCATTATCAACGTGCAAGGTCACAACTTCTATGAGGCCGGGTACAACGGAACGTGGCATGCCATGGACACCATGACCACGATGTACGTCTTCAATCGCGCCACCCCACCGTCGATCGCCAGCCTGTTCTGAGATCCGGTCCGACCATACGCTCATGACCAACGCAGTGGCCGAAGGCCGGGCCTGTCCGGGCTTCCTGCTGTGCGGCGATACAGCCGAGTGGTTCGTCGACGTGATGGATGGTTACTCCCCCGCCGGCGCCGGCACCACCAGCACCCGCACCACCAATATGGATCTGTCAGTAGGCGAGTCGCTGAAGCGCACGTGCGAGTCCTGGGAAGGCCAGTACCCGCCGACGACCAAGGGCCCGCCATATCACCACGAGGCATCACGGGACTGGAAGGACACCGTGAACTTCCCGTACTGGGAGCCCTATGCTGTCTACGGCCTCAATGGCTATTCGGTTACCTACCGTCGTTGGGCGAACGGTATAACCGAGCCTCAAGCCGAACTTCCGGGCGGGCGGTTATCCGTCGACTCTGGCCAGCAGCAGCAACATTGCGACCTACTACGACGATGGCCAGTTACCGGATCTCCACGCGGCAACGGGCGGTACGATGGCCGAAGCGGTCTTCCATATCAGCACCCCGTTCTACATTACAGACTGCAACATCAGCGGCGACTTCTATCGCAAGACGCTCGCCGACAATGTGAATATCTATTACTCGACCAACGGCACGAGCTGGTCGCAGGCCTGGACGACGCCGAACACGGGCACGACCCATCTTGACGACCTGAACATCGGCAGCCGTGTCAAAGGTGGATATGAGTACTACCTGAAGATCCAGATCGTAGCGACCGACGCGGGCACTGATGCCGGCGTGTCGAACCTCAATATCGCGACCTCGTTCGAACACAACAAGGGCGGTATGGCGTATCTGGACAAGGGCGTCAACCACATCACCGTCACCTGCGACAACCCGCAGGATCTTGGCGGCAGCACCGTTCTGCACGTCGTCTACAAGTGGAAGGAATACGACGGCACCGACTGGACCATCAGTCGCGTGCGCGAGCAGTACATCACCAGCTGCCCGGCAACGTTCACGATCGATGTCGGCGGCGACAAGGTGCCGCGCACCGAATACGTCCTCATGGAGGTCGGCGAGCCGCCGATCCCCGATCCGTACGACCCCGGGGCTGTTTCGGACCTGTCTTACACCGGTATGGATTCGACCGAACTGACCCTGACCTGGACGGCGACGGGTGATGACGGCAACACCGGCCAGGCCACAGCCTATGACCTGCGGACCAGCAGCTCGCCGATTACAGACGAGAACTGGTCAAGCGCGACACCGCTGACGGGCGTCTCGGCTCCGCTGGAGGCGGGCAACGCCGAGAAGCTTCAAGGTCACCAACCTGACTCCGAATGCTACCTACTACTTCGCGATCAAGGTTCGCGACGAAGGCGGCAATACATCCGATCTGTCCAATGTTCTCGAGGTCACCATGCCTCCGCCGGATCAGACGCCGCCGGCAGCGATCGCCGATCTGGCCGGCGAGCCCGGGATGCAGCAGGGTTCGATCAAACTGGTCTGGACGGCCCCGGGCGATGACGGCATGACCGGCACGGCCAAGGCCTACGAGATCCGCTATCAGCCGCAGTCGGCCGGGCCGATCACCGCAGCCAACTGGAGCGGTGCCACGCTTGTGGCTAACGTGCCCGCGCCGAAGGCGGCAGGGTCTGTCGAGACCTTGACGGTGGGCGGATTGGACATCAAGGCCTTCTACTACTTCGCAATCTGCGCCCAGGACGAGGTGCCGAACGTCTCAGACGTCTCGAACTCCCCGCTCTGCCAGGCCAGTGCGCTCGGTGAGGTTACTCTTCAGAGCGGCAGCAACGGCTACGTCGGTTGCCGGGACAACTACCTCTATGCAGGCGATCCCACCCGTAACAGTGGGGCCAGCAGTGTCCTTCGGGTCTGCGGCTACGCCGACCTGGACGGCACGGACATGCAGCGTCCGATCATCAAGTTCGACGTCTCGAGCGTGCCGCCGGGCCTGCAGATCACCCGTGCGACCCTGTGGCTGTACAGTGGCAACCCGGCCCAGGTCAAGGGTTCTTCTGGTTCCTACGGCGTCTATGCACTTACGAAGGACTGGAGCGAGGCGACCAGCACCTGGAGTTCGCCGTGGAGCACCCCGGGTGGCAACTTTACAGCGACACCCGATGCCGAGGCACCCAAGCAGGGATCCACGGCAGCGCCGTGCTGGTACAAGTGGGACGTGACCAGCCGGGTGCAGAGCTGGGTTGACGGACAGCCCAACTACGGCTGGCTCGTCAAGTGCGTCGACGAGAACGACCACAACCAGGACGAGTTCGCGTCGAGCGACTCCAGCGATCTGGACTTCCGGCCGAAACTCGTCATCACCGACCTGAGCCAGACGGACATCGTACCGCCGTCGGCGATCACTGACCTGAGTGCCAGCGACGGTGGTGACGGCAGCATCGTGCTGACCTGGACGGCCACCGGCGACGATGGCCAGGAAGGTACAGCCTGGCAGTACGATCTGCGTTACAACACCGAGGCCGAAGGCCCGATTACCGCAGCCAACTGGGATACAGCGCACGTGGTATCGGGTGTTACTACACCGAGCCCGGCTGGAACAGCCGAGACCTACGCGGTGACCGGTCTGCCCGGCGATCGGGGCTATTACTTCGCCGTGAAGGTGTCCGACGACATGTCAAATGTGTCCGGGCTCTCCAACGTGGCGTACGCGTGGCTGGTTGCCGGTCCGCGGACGGTCGTGCTCGGGCCGAAGAAGGATGGCCCGATGTACGGCGCATCTACCAGCAACGGCAACAGCAACCGCGGCCTCGGCGGTCGGTTCGATCTCAACGGTACGAATCCGACCTCTGTCGACTCCGTGCTGATGCAGTTCGACCTGACGGACGTGGTGGGTTCCAGCGAACAGATCGTCGGAGCCACCCTGGACCTGTATCCCCCGAAGACGGCCGGTACGGCGTCTTACAACATCGAGCTCAGAGCCTATCCGTTGCTGGTCAACTGGGTCGAAGGTAGCGGTACGAACAACGGCGTGATCGGCAGCACGGATTGGCCGTGGGGACCGGCGCAGATTGGCGATACGGTCTACAACTACCGCGAGGTAACAGCTACCGGGACCGACAGCAGCTTTGGCGGCTACGTGGTCGCGACAGCCGGTGTTCCGTGGGACGTTCCGGGTGCTCGGGGCATCGGTACGGACGTATCCGATGACCTGATGATCAGCCAGAACCTCTCCGGGACGGGCTACTTCCTTGGCCAGAAGCTCTGCAGTCTGGACTTCACTGCCGCTGGCGTCCGCGTGCTGAACCAGTGGGCAACTGGCGCCCGGGCGAACTACGGCCTCAGCCTCTTCCCGCTGAATGGCGCTGTCGGGTCTGTCTGTGTCGCTACTCGCGAGTACCCGACAATCGCCTATCATCCGCAGTTGGTCCTGTCGATCGCTCCGGCGGACCTGCCGCCAGCGGTCATCGGTGACATCAACAGCGACGGCTACGTCAACGTTGGCGACCTGCAGCTGCTGGTGGTGGCCTGGGGCAGCCAGGACGATCTGCCTGGCAGCAACTGGAATGCCGATGCCGACCTCGACGGCGACGGCGCTGTCAACATTGCCGATCTGCAGATCCTCGCGTCCCACTGGGGCGAGAGCGCCAACTGACGCCAACAGGATCCTCAGGATCATACACACACCCGAAGGGCACCGGTCATCTGACCGGTGCCCTTCTTTTGGGTGCGCCGGGTACGGCGTGATGATGGAAGGGCAAGTCCGCTACGGGCCTGGATAACGGGAGTCTGCTGACACGACTCCGACGACGGATCAAAGACAGTCGGCTGCCGAGCCTGATTCACGCTATCTGACAACGGGACTGACGGCGGGAGGACAGGTCAGCCCGTGGATACAAGGCAAGCCGCAGGGCAGTCCCCTTCGGCCTTGGCCTAGTAACGTGGTCTGGACGGTCTACGCAAGGCATTCAATCGCTCTGCCGATCGCCTCCTCGCACTGAACCGATCTGGGAAGGCATGTGTCGGCGCCCACGGCCTTCGTGAATCTCTTTGGATTGTTATCGGACATCGGTGCGACCTGTACACGCAGCGGATAGATGAAGTTACGCCCGGTCTGGACCGATAAACGATCTGGAGGCTCCTATGGCTCGCTGGCCCAGAACATACCGATTCCTGGCTGACAGCGACGATGTCGCAGCCGACGAGGCGCTGGCTGCTGCGGCACGCCGGCTCGACGGGCCGTACCTGCGTTACGCGATCGAGGTACTGCTGCACCGTGCCGAGCCAGCCGGCCTGCCCGCCGTGATTGAGTCCTTCCATCGTCTGCCTGCCGACCTGCAGCGTCTGGTGCTTACCCACGAACCCGTCCTGGCTCATACCATGCGGACCGCCGTTCGCGACAGCGAGTTGCAGACCCGCCTGAATTGTCTGGAGATGGCCAGCCGTATGGGCTCTGAGGGTCTGGCGTATCTGTTCGATCTGGGTTTGCTCGACACGCAGGCCAAGGTCCGCGAGTCCGCAGCAATCATGATGCGGCAGATGGCCCTCAAGCTGCTGGCGGACCATCCGCTGCTCCGAGCAGACGACAGGGTCCAGGGAAGGCAATCACAGGCATCCGACGTCGGGCAACATGGCCAGGCCGACAACTCGCCGAGCACGCAGGGCAGTCATTCAGGACTCAGGACTGAGGAATTGGCTGCTTATCGTTCGCATCTTGCCCTGCGCCGTCATCATCTCTTTGAGGCCTTGCTCTCAGGTGCCCAGCGGTACGAGATGCATCTACGACCGGAAGTCTTCGAGGCGTGCCTTTGGTTTGAGCCGTATCTTGGGCAGAGACTATGGGACCTGCTTCACCGCAATGGGCCGCGATTCGTCCGACTGGCCAGCGACCTGATGATCCGCTCCGACGAACCGCAGTCCGCCTTCTTCCTGATGCAGGCCCTTGCGGATCAGTCTTTGCGTCCCGCGGCGCTGAAGGCGATTACCGAGCGCCGCGACGTCAGGTGGTTTGGTGGCGTGCTGCGCGGCGTGGAGCGTATGGTACAGCTGGCCGAAGGTTCGCAAGGCCTGGGGCTTCATCAAGGAGATCAGTTATCTTCAGACAATAGGGGATGCGGCTTGGCCCGATCTTGGCCGATCCTTTGCCTTGCCCGCCCTTCTGGGTGCCAGCAACCTTCCACCCGAGCGCAAGGCCGATGCCATGTCTCGTCTCTGGCAAGCCGGCGCGCCCGACTGCAGACGGCAGGTGCTGCTCGAAGCCAGCCAGGGCAAGGATTGGGGGCCGGACCTGCTGCGATCGGTCCTGGCCGACTCCGGTGACCGCATCGAAGTCCGCACGGCTGCTTACGAACTCCTCCAGATAGGATACGAGGGGCTGGCTGCGAATCTCGCACGCCGGCTGAATCGGCAGGGCGATCCAGCGGCCGCCGACCTCGTCGCGTTGGCCGCAGACGAGATCTTCCACCGGCTCTGGACACGTTTCGATACGTTGCCGGAAGAACGTCGTATTGCCGCCCTGCGCGTTATCAGGAACTTCAGCCTGGCACCTGAAGGTGCAACTGCGGGTGCGGATGGCCTCGGCCTCCAGCAGCACGCGTATCCGTTCGGTGCGGATGGCTGGCATGCTCGATCTTGTCGATTTGCTCTGGAAAGACGTTCTGGCTGTTGCTCAGGACCCGAACTCGCGGGTGCGTTCAGCGGCGGTGCGCCTGCTCGGTCGGTCTGATCGTCCGGAGATGAAGGCCCAGTTGCTGGCGGCACTGGACGACAAGGACGGCCGGGTCCAGGCCAACGCCATCGAAGCCATCGACGAAGCCGGCTGGCCCGATCGCCTCAGCCTGGTCATGCCGATGCTCCGCAGCGACAACAACCGCGTTCGTGCCAACGCCGCGCGTATGCTCGCCCGCGCAGGCGACGAGGACGCCTGTACGGTGTTGAACGCCATGCTTCGCGATCCTCGGCCGGAGCACCGCCTGACTGCTATCCACACGATCAGGACGATCCGCGGCGGCACCTGGAAGGACGTCCTGCGGGATCTGGCGGAAAACGATCCATCGCCGGTCGTGCGACGCATGGCCCAGTCGGTTTACCGCCACAAGTATGGCCAGACAGTCACAGATGCCGGCCCTGCCGAGCAGCCGTCGGAAGTTACCAAGGAAAGTGGTAAGCCCGCAGCAAGTGAACATGTCCCGGCGTCGCCGCCCGCAGAACGGACTCGCGACGTGCCGCCACAATCGCCGGCAAAGCCTGCGCCTGCTGCGGAGACACAGTTACCCGCCAAGCCGCCGCCCGGCTCGCCGGCACGATTGCCTGCCAGGCCCGTAACAGCCTTGCAGGCCGCCGCCAGACAGGCCGCCGCCAGGCAGGCCGCCAACGAACGGGCCCAGGAGTGACAGCCATGAATACTTTCAATCTGCTGGCCCTGAAATCGATCGACTGGCTGGGCGTGCCCAATGGCAGCGGCCACCAGGCTGCCGTGACGGATCAGGACCGCCAGCTCGTGATGATTCTGTTGTTTGCGACTTCGGTAATTCTGACCATCTGGCTGCTGTCGCGAATACAGAATCGTATGCAGGCGCCCCAGCGGCCGAGAAGACCGTACCGACTGCTCGGCGATCTGCTGAAGCACCACGGAGTGACGCTGGCGGATCGCTGGATGCTCCTTTTCCTGACCCGGAGCCAGCACATGAAACAGCCGACGCTACTGCTTCTGAGCCCGTCGCTTTTCGCCCGGTATGCCGAGGCATGGCTGACCGGCACGCGGTCCGGGGCGGTCTGGCCGAGTGCCCGCCAGCGGCTGGTCCGTGTCGCTCAGAAGGTGTTCAACGAAGACGCCACGCAACGTTAGAGCTGCGCGGCGTCTTTGTATACTGCCTGTTACACGCTACTGTAAAGAATCCATCTCCGTCGCAGCCGGGCAGATTCTCCTCAGTGGCATCTGCAAAGACGGCCTAAGCACCAGCCTTGTCGAAACGCACCTCTTTGCCCGTTGCTGCCGACTTGTACAGCCCGTCCAGGATCCGCTGGATCTCAAGCCCATCGGCAGCAGTTGCAGTCGGAGTCTTCTTGTTGATCAGGCAGTCGACGAAGTGGCCGACCGCGCCGCCGCCGTCCGCGGGCATGTTCGTCGGCTCGCCGCCGAAACGCATACCGGCGATCTCCTTGAGGAGTTTGACGGTCCACTGGTAGCCGCCGCCGACGTTTCGCTCGATGGCCGCCCCTTCCGTGCCGTACAGCTCCGTCCACATCTGCTCCGGCGTCTCGCAGAAACTCGCCCACGAGACGGTGATCTGCATGCACCGGCCGTCCTGGAATTTGACGAACCCCGCAGCCAGATCCTCAACGTCATAATCCGGCAGTCTGCTTCGGCCCGAAATGCTGGAACGTCGTGCCTGATACCGAGGCCACCTTCGGCCGGCCCATCAGGTACCACGCCAGGTCGATCCGATGCACGCCGAGGTCGATCAATGGGCCGCCGCCAGCCATCTTCTTCTTATAGAACCAGCCCACGCCCCGCGGGATGCCGTTCTGACGCAGCCATCCGGTGTTGGCGAAATAGATCTCGCCGAGCTGCCCAGAGGCAATCGCCTTCTCCATAGCGATCGTCGTCGGCTTGAAGCGGTAGGAGAAGTTGATCATCAGCGTCCGCTTGAGCTTCCTGGCGGTCTCCGCCATCTCCTTGGCTTCGGCCACATTCATGGCCATGGGTTTTTCGCCCAGTACATGACAACCGGCCTTCAGGGCGTACATCGTTACAGGGTGATGCAGCACATTGGGCAGGGCGATGACGACCGCCTGGGGCGCCGTCTTATCGATCATCTGCTGATAGTCGTCATAGAAGAGGTCTTTCGGCAGTTCCGGGTGCTGGTTGCGCACGCGGTCGATTCGCTCGGGGGTCTTATCGCAGGCACCGACAACCTTGACCCTGGAATCGGCGAGAAGCCCGTTCAGGTGGCCTCTGCCCATGCCCAGACCGATGACAGCAGCTGTAACTGGTTTGCTCTGCGTGGACTTGCTCACGCGACTGCTCCTTTTTGGGTTAAAAGGGGTCTTAAAAACATGGTCCGGGGAGGAGGCTGACAGCCCCAAAGTGCCCGCGAGCCTCTATCCAGACCGTGCGGCGAGTCAGTCTATCAGTGGGTGGTCTGGCTGACCAGAACCGCCTTGTTGATCTTTCGGTTGGGGCCGCGTTCGAGCGGCATAGCGTTTCGCTGCGATCTGACTCAGGCGTAGCAGACTTCTTCGAAAACCGTCCAACGACGCAGGGCCTGCCACCTTCGGGATAACCAGGCAGTCGAATCCGGGAGGAAGGTTGTGTTGCTCCAGACGGAAGGCCTCGCGCATAAGCCTGCGCAGCCGGTTGCGACGGACGGCACCACCATGTTTCCGCCCGACGACCAGTCCAAGGCGAGGATGGCTTCAGCTCGTTCGGCACAACGTAGACGACCAGCAGCGGATCGCCGGCACTGCAGCGGGCAGCGAAGGCTCGCTCGAAGTCCTGCTTGCAGAGCATTCGCCGGCTGCGGTCGAAGCGAAGATTTTGCTGGGCTGCCGTCATCGACATTTGACCTTGTCTGGGAGCGTTCAAACAACTGGCGAACGCCGCGGACACTTTGCGGGGCGCATGCGGATGGGTCAATAGAGTGACTCCGTTTTGTTTCGGGAGTATCAGTTGTCCGCAGGGTTCCGACTGCGCCGGCGGCGGACCGGCTCTGGATGGGGCTGTGTGGGGATTCCGTGGCTGGCGACAAAGGCGGGGCCTATGATCGTTATGTCGACGAGTTATCGGCCTGCTTACGACGAGGGCATTGGATGCCCCTGGAAGAAGAAAACGCGACAAATCTGATTGTCATCGTCACGGGCTCGACTCTGCGAGCTGAGCAGTGCGACAGACCTTTGGCCTATCGCCTGCAGCGAGAGATCCGCAGGCGGATGGGCAAAGAGAGCTTCCTGCAACCTGTCGTCGTCAGTGATATCTGGTATCTGAATAGTGACGCGCTGCAGCAATTGCCCACCATCAGCATCGGCGGCCCCGGCATAAACGCGGTCTCGCAGTTCTTCTTCCCGAAGTTGCCTACGGCGTTGGGCATCGATGGCCTGCTGCTGATCCAGATGGACGTAGCGCTAGAGGACCACCGCTGCTGCGTCTGGGGCATGGATCGGCGAAAGACCGTGCAGGCCCTGAAGGTCTTCGCCGAGTGCGGCTACCTGGATCAGTTTCTCCAAGGCATTGGAGCCACCTAGTGTAGAGATTCAAAAGAATGGCGCCTTATGCGAGCCGCGACCTTAAGGGAGTGGTCCTGCAAATCTGCATCCTGACCAACCGTAGCGGGCATCCCACAGGATGCTGCAATTGTGAATCACCACGCTAGACGACCGGGGCCGTTTCCTGACACATCCATATTCTGAGTCGATACCTGTGGTTAACTTGGCCAACATTGATTGTCCGCAAATGGGGCAGCCAAGGCCGCGTCATCTTGGTGCATCACACGGCAACCGCCTATAATCTTGTCTCCGTTGATGGTTAACCCGGATATTTCACGGTGATACCAGACAGAGCCAGTGAGAGCGGCGAGGCGACAGATTCGAGCACTCAGGCTTGGATTGGATGGGTAACGGCCCCCCGGGCGCAAACCACCCCCTTTCCCCCATGGCCGATCAGGGGCGGCGGCACGGGGTTGCGAGGAAGTCAGGTCACGCTGGCCGGGGCCAAGAGGCGGGCGGCCAGTCGGCGAAACAGATCCTGCAGCGGAAACGAACTGGCCAGGTGCAGCACGATCCGCCTGGCCGACACCAGAACCCGTCCGCCGATCTTGAGCAACTTCAGCCGCAGCGTGCGGACTTGGGCCTTCTCCAGTTCCGTGCCGGCCAGTTCCGTCCGACGCAGATGCTCGATCAGCACGTAGGCGGCCGCCGACAGCAGCACCCGCAGTTGGTTGGCCTCAAAGTCGTGGCAACTGGTGCGGTCGGCGAACAGACCCAGTTGCTGCTCCTTGATGCGGTTCTCGACCTCGCCGCGCTGGCAGTAGGTCTGCTCGTACAGGAGTTGGGCGTCCCCCGGCCAATTCGTCACCAGGAAGCGGAAGTTCTCCTTCGCCTCGTCGTCCGGACGCTGGGGCGGCAGGTACTCGGCCTTGGCGAGGATCCGGCGGGCCTTGTCCCAGGTGGCCGCGGCGTAGGAGAACTCGCCGAAGACGCGGGGCCGGTCCTTCGGGTCGACCGCCAGCGCCTGGGCCTGCACCATCAGCGGGCGGGCCAAGGCTTCCAGTCGCGAGTTCTTGGCCAGACCCACCAGGTAGGACACATCGTGCCGGTCGCACCAGCGGAGCATCTTCCAGCGACAAAAGCCACTATCGCCGCGAAAGAGGATCTTCACGCCGGGCCAGACCTGGCGGAACCGCTTGACCAGCAGCGAGAGGATAGCCCAGGCGTGCGTTGCCCCATCCTGGTCGGCCGACCGCAGGTAGGCCACCAGCAGTTGGCTGCCGCAGAAGACATACAGCGGCAGGAAGCAGTACTCGTCGTAGTAGCCGTGGAAGAAGCGGCCGACCTGGTGGCCGTGGACGGAATCGTTAGTGGCATCGAAGTCCAGGATCAGTTCGGTCGGCGGGGTCTTCTGCGACTCGACGAAGGCTTCGAGCAGCACCTTGCTGGCCTCGGCCAGGGGTTGACGCATCGCGCGGTTCTCCAGGCGACACAGCGTCGGGGGCGAGGCCAAAGGCTGGTCGTGGTCCACCTTCCGCTCGCAAGCCAGTTGCACCAGTGGATCCGCCCGCAGGGTCTGATGATCATTGAGATCCTCCTGGCCCAAGGCGATGGCGAAGATGCGTTGGCGAAGCATGCTGACTTGGCTGTGGGTGATCAGACTTTGGTTGCGGGGATCGGGAATGGCTGCATCCATACGCTCGATGAGGCGGAGCCGCCGTTCGATCTGGCGCAGCAGGAGCACACCGCCGTCGCTGGTGATCGTACCGCCGTCGAAATCAGCGACGACCTTGCGTCTGCCCAGACTGGAAAAGCGGATGGGGGATCGGTTACACTCTGTCACGTGGCCTTACCTCCTTGTAGTGACGGTTGTCTTTTACAACTCCCGACATTACAGGAAGTAAGGCCTTTTACTACTGCCCAACTGAAAAACCCCGTGAAATATCCGGGTTAAGGTTGAGGTCGGGGCGGATTCGGGAGGATGCTCCATTTTGACGCGCATGAAGTGGGCATCATTGCAGGGGGCACGGGCTAAGGCTATTATGCCGCTGGTAGCGGTTCAGGGTTCGGCCACGCCCCCAAGTGGATAGGGATCTCCGGTGTTTCTGTTGTGCCGGGTCCGGTTACGGCCGATGTTTGCCCTGCACAATTGCGATACGTTTTGCTATGATTCGAGTGCCGTCGCGGGCGATCTCCGGTCAGGCTTGGTGCGTGTTCGACAGGCCGGGCCTGTAAGAGTTACGCGATGGTTCTCTTGCACAGGAGCCTGGACAGAATGGCCAAGGGTATGAGCGACAGGCGTTACCTGTTTACGAGTGAGTCGGTAGGGGCCGGGCATCCGGACAAGGTTGCGGATCAGGTCTCGGATGCGGTGCTGGACAGCATTCTGGCGGCCGATCCCAAGGCCCATGTGGCTTGCGAGACGTTCGTGACCACGGGCCTTTGTGTCATCGGCGGTGAAATCACCGTCCACAACCAGGCCGCCAAAGAGGCGCTGCTGAGCGTCGAAGAGACGGCTCGGAACACGATCGCCGAGATCGGCTATACCGCACAGGGCATCGGCTTTGATGCCCACAGTTGCGCCGTCATGCGAACGTTCCACAGCCAGTCAGCAGACATCAATATGGGCGTCGATCAGGGCGAAGAGGTCGGTGCCGGCGATCAGGGCCTGATGTTCGGCTTTGCCTGTAAAGAGACATCGACCCTCATGCCTATGCCGATCTATTTGGCACACCGCCTCATGGAACAGCAGGCGAAGGTACGCAATGCCGGGCAGATGTCCTGGCTGCTGCCCGACTGCAAGGGACAGGTCACTGTCGAATACGAGGGCGCCAAGCCGCTTGGCATTACGACGATCGTCTTCTCGACCCAGCACACCGAGGCCGCCGTCGACCCGAAGACCAATCGCCTCAGCGAAAAGGCTCGTTGCGAGTTCATCGAGAAGGTCATCCAGCCGGTGATCGAGACCGAACAGCAACGGCTCGGCCTGCAGCTTGGGATCCCAGGAATATCCAGTTCCTGATCAACCCGACGGGCCGGTTTGTCATCGGCGGTCCGCACGGCGATACGGGCCTGACCGGGCGCAAGATTATCGTTGACACGTACGGCGGCCGGGGCCGGCATGGTGGCGGCGCCTTCTCGGGCAAGGACCCGAGCAAGGTCGACCGCAGCGCCTGCTACATGGCCAGATACATCGCCAAGAACATCGTCGCAGCCGATCTGGCGGACCAGTGCGAAGTGCAGCTGGCCTATGCCATCGGCGTGGTCGAGCCGGTCAGCGTGCTGGTCGATACGATGGGCACTGGCAAGGTCAGCGACGGCGAACTGGAAAAGATGGTCCGCGAGGTCTTCCCGCTGACGCCGCAGCGGCATCATTAGCCACCTGAATCTCGTCCGGCCGATTTACAAGGAAACGGCCCGCTATGGTCATTTCGGCCGGGAACTGCCCGCCTTCACCTGGGAAAACACGGATATGGTGGAGAAGCTCAGAGCGCGGCAGGCGCCAGTGCGGCTGTCTGAGCATTGAACAGTCACGGGCGGTAGAAACACTGTCTGTCTCAGAGAAAACAAAAAGGGACGCAGCCGAGTGCTGTGTCCCTTTTGCTATGGTTTTTCCACTTGCATGAGTACGTTTGGAGGCTGAGCGACCTTATTGCGTTGGCTGGACTATCTGGAAGAACATGTCACCGACGATGCGGTTGCCCTGGTTGCTCAGATGATTGCAGTTGATGTAGTTCTCCGGCGTGCTGGCGATCTCGTCAGCCTGCGAGGCGATGTCGACCAGGATTGCCTGTTGGTCCGCCACAGCCAGGCGAATTCGGTTATTAAGCAGACTCGACATACTGATTGGCGATCTCCGTCTGTTGCGGCAGCAGGA
Organism: uncultured Planctomycetota bacterium; assembly: GCA_963787325.1. GTDB lineage: Bacteria > Planctomycetota > Phycisphaerae > UBA1845 > JANYLN01 > CAWBCK01. Next base: position 363,201 of record CAWBCK010000003.1, on the reverse strand, counting down.
TGTTCAGCAGGGCCGGCTTGCAGTTACCCGCGATAAGGTCGAAGTACGTGGCCACATAGACCGTCAGGCCCTTCTGGTGGGCCGAATTGATCGCCTGCCCGATGTCAGCCTCCACCTGGTCAAAAAGGCTGTTGAGCTCAGTCCGGAACGGGTAATTCGGGTCTTTCGGGGAGAAGGTCAGGGCTGGATCATAGTCCTCCACGAACTTCAGGACATCGTCGCCGCCCTCCCAGAAAAGCAGCACCTGCGCAGTTCGGATACACATCCCGGTTCAGCAGGTCTTCCAGCCGGGGCAGGCCCTGCTCGACGGTCTCGCCGCCTTGGCCCTGGCCGGCAAACGCCGTTGCCGGTACCTCCAGATCCTGCTGGAGATACTGCCAGTACTGTATGGCAGCCGGCCCGTTGGTTGTGGAGTCGCCGAAGGCGATGTACTTAACCGCCGGGTCAGGCAGCAAGGGGCTGCTGCAGCCTGCCACCAGCAGAAGCGAGACGAGAACGAGGGCCGTCATCGTTGCGGCTGCACGATACGGTACTGGTACTGTTTCCGTGTGGCGCATAGGCAGACTCCTCCAGGTCAGCGGGTATATATGCAGGTAGTGTAGGCTGACATTGCCAAAAAGGGAACACGCCCGGTTTTTCGCCGGGCGTGTCGCCTGTTCCTGGGTCCGTTGCGTTGGTCAGAGAAGATTGTTGCCACAGGGCCGCCCCCCGAAAGACCCTGTGGCAAAGATTCGTCACGCTGCCGGCGGGCAGGACAACTGGTGCCGGCACATCACACAGAAATAGCGGTTCGCCGAACCCGCCAGGGGCACAGCCAGGCCGTGGCATATGTCGCAGCTGGCGTGTTTCTCTATACAGGTGGTCGCTGCCTGTGCGGCAGTGCGATTCGGCAAGGCATGCGTCGTTGGGCCAGCCGGCTTCTGCCAGCCTGAGCCGGTTTCATCGCCCTGGCTGCCGAGTTCCCAGCACGTCTGCAGGTCGGCACCTTCCTGGGCGGCTTCGATCTCGTCCTCATCCGGCAGGTCTATGAGCCCCTCGTCGATGACGGCGATGATGCGATCGAGTTCGCGTTTGATCCGTGTTTCAAACGAGGACTGGGCCTTGGCGACACCGCTGGGTTGCTCGGACAGTTTCCAGTAGAAATTGGCGATGGTTTGCGTCGGAGAGTACGAGCAGGTGATTGTCAGGTTGACCGGTGATTCGTTCCAACGTCCATTACGGAAACTCCAAGTCATCTTTTCCATCACGACTTCACCTCGATCAGATACCTGACGGTCCTCATTGTGTGCGAGCACCTGATAACCTTGCTTGAGCAGATGCGGCAGAATCAACGTCGGCAAGTCCGTCACCTGGCCGTTGCACGCCCACCTGGCCCAGTACGAATCTCTCATTGCCAGCCCTCTTTCGTCCATGAATTGGGCTTTGCCCATGAACCCGTACTTCCGTATCCCGCCGTTGACCCGGTGTCCTGCTTAGTGGCCGGCGTCCGATCAGATCCTAAGGCGGCCACGACCTTGCTCCGCGCCAACCGCACTGTTAAATATACGGGCCCCATAATGCATCGTTCAATCGGTGCGTGACCTGCATCTTTCGGCAGGGAGCGTACTTAGGCACCCCTAGGGGATCACCTTACCTGCCTTGTGGTCAATCGCTGTGCGCCCGGCGGTGGGAGCCTCGCCCGGTGCCGATGCGCAGCGACACCGAAGCCGGCCCAGTCCACTTGGACGAGGTGTCCGCAATGGAGGACGCATCTACGAAGTTTTTCGTTGACACTACGAAAGTCTTCGTGTATATTTCTGCAGAGCGGTCCTTTTCCAGAGAGGTGCGAATATGGCGAAAACCGGTCTGCCCCGTCCTACCGATGCCGAACTGGCGATCCTGCAAGTGCTCTGGAAGCGCGGGCCCTGTACCGTAAAACAGGTGCAGGCGGAACTGAACCGCCGTCGGCCGACCGGCTATACAACCGTTCTGAAATTCCTTCAGATCATGACCGACAAAGGCCTGGTCACCCGTGACGAGTCCTCGCGCACGCATGTCTACACTACGAGTCTCTCGAAGTCGCAGACGCAGCGACAGATCGTTGCCGATGTCCTCGATCGGGCCTTCGGCGGCTCGGCTCAGGAACTTGTAATGCAGGCCCTGTCTGCCACAAAGGCCTCACCTCAGGAAATTGAACAGATCCGCAAACTTCTCGACCAGATGGAAAGGGGCGGTCAATGACGACGTTCGCTGCTGTCAGTGCAGGGCCGGTCATCCATCGTCTCGCCTGGGCGATCGTTCATTCGGTGTGGCAACTGGCTGCCGTGTCGCTCCTGCTGGCCTGTGGGCTCTACCTCTTCCGTCGCCGCTCGGCCAACCTGCGTTATGTCGTGGCCTGCGGGGCACTCTCGATTTCGGCTGTCCTGCCCGCAATAACGTTCTGGGCATTGCCTGCGGTACAGGGCCAGGCCGAAACGGTTGTGGCACCGCCAGCCATCAACCTGCCGAATGCCGGGCTCCCTCGCCACGGGCCGGCCGCGTATCAGCCGGCGGCCAGGGTCGGTCCTGGCGCAGACCTGACCATGCCGGCTTCCACGACGACACGAAACTGGCGACTGCGCTCGGCCGCATTCGTCGAGTCCAATGTTGCATGGATCGTCGCGGCCTGGGTGGCCGGCGTATGCGTGCTGTCGCTTCGGATCGTGGGCAGCTGGATCAGGGCCCAGGGCCTGCGCCGCTTCGAAACAGATCCGCCGCCCGCAGGCTGGGACGCCAGACTCGCAGACATGGCTCGACGCCTCGGTCTGCACAAACCAATCCAGCTGCTTCAGTCTCGACTGGCCCGGGTACCGACCGTGCTGGGCCATTTGCGGCCCGTTATCCTTCTGCCCGTGGCCGCCCTGACGGGCCTGATGCCGCAGCAGATCGAAGCCATTCTCGCGCACGAACTGGCCCACATCCGCCGACACGATTACCTGGTCAATCTCCTGCAGGTGCTCGCAGAGACGGTTCTCTTCTATCATCCGGCTGTCTGGTGGATGTCGCGGCGGATCCGCATCGAGCGAGAGAACTGCTGCGATGACATGGCCATCGATCTGTGTGGCGATCGCTTCGGTTACATTCGAGCGCTGGTCAGCATGGAAGAGCTTCGAGACGTGCCCGCCCCACAGACTCGCGGTCGCATGGCAGGGTACTTCCCTGCTCGACCGCGTTCGCCGTTTGCTTGGTGTTCCGGGACCGCAGACGCTACGATCCGGACGATGGATGGGCGGCCCGGTCGTGCTTGTCGCTCTCGTGATTATCGTCCTGGCGTTCGCATCCGCAGGGGCAGGGGAATCCTCTCAGGCTGTTCACGGCCAGGCCTCTGCCGTTGCCGCGACGGCAAATCCCGTAGAGGCTGAGTCTCAATGAGAAAATCGCACGGATCGATATCAACACGGCCACACTCCAGGACGTTGTGCGGGTCTTTGGCGAACCAAAAACATACGCATGGGGCAACGAAAAGACCGGCCAGATGCAGACCTTCACGAAGGACAAACTGCCGCGATACTACGGTATGGACTATGGCGATGGCTTCCGCATCCTCATGGCCAAAGGCTACATCGAGGAATTGCGATTCGAGGGCAACGGCCCCTACATCTGGAAAGGCGGCCTCCACGTCGGATCGTTGATTGAGGATGTCTGCAAGGTTGTCGGCCAGCCGACAAAGACCGTCACCGGGAACCACCTGGGCTTTGCTGACGGCGTGCTCTACGAGGACGCTGACGGCCGCAAGAGCTATGGCTATTACGCCCGCCAGGACCAGGGCATCCGGATGTTCCTTAAGAATGACAAGGTCGTCGCCCTGTATGTCATGCGGACGAAGCCTACCCCCGAAGCCGCTGTCTTCGACGGCAGCCTGGAAAGCAAGGTCGCCCAACTCGACATCAACAGCGCAACCCTCGACGACGTGCTTCGCATCTTCGGCGAGCCGCAGGACTACGTCTGGGGCAATGAGCAGACCGGCCAGGTCTCGACCTTCACGAAAGATGAACTGCCCACCCATTACATCATGGAGTACCCTGGCGCGTTCAGGATTTTCATGAACGATGGTCACGTCCAGGAACTTCGATTCGAGCGCGGCTCCCGCTATGTATGGAAAGGTGGCCTTCACGTCGGCTCCAGCATCGAGGATGTCCTTGCCGTCGTCGGACCGCCGACGAAAACGGCCGTTGGCGAGGATCTCCTCTTCGAGGATGGCGTGCTCTATAAAGATGCAACAAGCCGGGGCCGATCCGGCTGGGGCTACTATGCTCGAAGCGACCAGGGCGTACGCATGTTCTTCCAGGGCGACCGAATGACCGCCTTGTACCTGACGCGAACGCAGCCCACGCAGGCGGCCGCTGCGCTCCAGTCTGACCTCCAGGCAAAGGTCGATCGAGCTCAATATCGACACGGCCAAACGGGCGGATATCATCCACCTGTTCGGCGAGCCTTCAACGTACCTATATGGTAACAAGACCTTCAAAGCGGATGATCTGCCGCGTTTCTACATCATGCGCTACCCCGCCGGCTTCAGCGTGTTCATGGACGGTGACGGCATCCGGGAACTGCGGTTCGAGTCGAACGGATCAGATGTTCCTCCCGATTACGCCTACCGTGACAAACTGCGGGTCGGCTCAAGCCTGGCCGAAGCCTTCGACGTGATGGGCCAGCCGGACAAGGTCGTCGAGGGCGAGAAGCTCACGTTCAAGGACGGGGTGCTCTACAAGGACTGCGATGGCCGTAAGGGCTTCATCTATTACGCGCGACGGAAAGAGGGCGTACGCATATTCCTCCTGAATGACAAGGTGACGGCGGTATACGTAACGCCGATTGCCGATCCCCAGCCGGTGATCTCGGAGCCGGACGCGAAGGCCTTCAATACCGACCTGCCATCCAAGGTGGCACAGATTAACCTGCACGCCAGCCGGAAGGCCGTGATCGGGATCTTCGGCAGACCCGTCCGCTACTTCAATGGCGACAGGACGCTGTCCCGGGACGATCTGCCCGCCAGCTATGTCATGCAGTATCCAGCGGGAGTCTGTGTGTACATGGCCGGCGATGGCGTCTCCGCCCTGGGCTTCAGCAACACAGGCTCCGTCAAGCCCAACTTCGGCTTCCGCGACAAACTGCGCGTCGGTTCGACCGCCGCTGAGGTCGTGCAGGTTCTGGGCCGCCCCGACCGGGTCGTCCAGGGCGGCCATGTCGGCAGCGACGAGGGCGTATTCTACAAGGATGCCGACGGCAGGCAGGGATTCGGCTGCTACATCAGGGCCTCGCTGGGCATCCGCGTGTTCCTGCAATCGGGCAAGGTCACCGGTATGCACATCCAGCCGGGGGCAAATACTGGCGACGAGTGACAGCCGGGCGGATGCATGCGAAATCGCCGGTCGCTGGCAACAGGCCCCGTGACCTGCCTGACCACGGAACGAGAGGCTCTCCATCTGCAATATTCGGCGAACCTTATATAGAGGCCGGCTCCGTGCAGTGGCAGGCACGTCGTTGGCCGTGTCTCTTGTCGCCGCATGAATGTATCGCTTCCGGATGTATCTCCGAAGCGCTGGCCGCTATCGGGACAGATAAGACCGGCTTGCGAACGGTTCTCCTTGACGGCCATTACATAAGATAAGAATCGCGGCCATGCCTGCCGACATATGCTGGCTGATCATGGAAGGGATCTGTTCACTCCCGGCAGCATCAATATCCAATTTTCTGGTGCAGCCGGCGCGATTGCAGGACACATCGCAGACGCTCGCGTCAATCCTGAACGCTTGCCGTGCAACTGCCTCTTTTCTAAGCTCGGATAAACAGCGGGGACGTCAGTAGAGGAAGTGCAATGCTTCTCCGCGACGCTTTTGACGGGTTGTTACGGAGGTGTTGACATGGCGGGGTGTTCCATCTGTGACATAGTGCCCGAATTCCTTAGCATCGTTGGTATGCCGGGCATTTGACCTCTGGATTCCCCTAGCATGAAATAAAGTAGGACACGGGGGTAACGAAAGATTGATGGATGTACACATCTGGGTCCAAGAGAGGTTGAGTTCCGTCAGGCTGCTTGTTCAGAGTTCGACAGTACATCGCAGCGCCTCCCGTGCCAGGCGTTCCTCGATGAACGCGGTTGCTTCGAGCGGCAGTCGCCCGAGGCGGATGGCTTGAAAGAGTGGATCTGAATGCAGGTGGGGGCGGACGTGATGCTCCTACCGTTAGGCAAGTACAAGTAGAGGTATCTGCAGATTAGAAAGGGGCAGAGCTATGGCTACTTTTCCTGAGCAACCGGCAAAAGAGCCCGGACGCATGCCGGAGCATGCGGAGCGTACAGAAGAAGCAACAACGGGCATTGCCGCGGCGGGCTCAGCGGCACTGGCGATCGGCGGTGGCGGCGCAGCCGTCCTGTCGATCATCGGCTTATCCCACGTGTTGCCGTCGTGGATGTTGGCGATCTCGATCCTGTGCATTGGCGGCGGTCTGGTCGCCCGAGGCCTGGGCATCATGGCTCGCAGCGCCGCCTACATGCGGCAGATGGGGGCGGGCGTCGAAGCCGCCGAGGTTACCGCGGGCGTTAACCCTGAGTTTCTGGCTGGCTGTGCGGGCGTGACACTGGGCATTATCTCGATTGCTGGGGTATACCCGGTGGTGCTTTCCGCTGCGACGGTGATCGTCTTCGGTGCGGCGCTTCTGTTTGGCACAGCGCCAAGGGCGGAGGCCGATATGCACCGGCTGGGCCGGGTGCACGAGACGAGCGTCGGCGTCTTCAACCGGGCTAACGCCGCGCACTGGATGATCGGTGCCGGCGCGATCGCGCTGGGCATCCTCGCCCTGGTCGGTCTTCGTCCGGAAGTGCTGACGCTGATCTCGACACTGGGCTTGGGCTTTACGCTGTTCCTCAGCGGGACGGCGGTCGGGGCTCGCCTGGCCAAGCGCGTGGCTACTGAGTATCGCGCCACGGCATAGACCGGATCCCGGCTTGGGCTTGCGTGTTTGAGTTCTGCCTGGGGCACCTGCCGAGAGGCGGATGCCCCGGGCGTGCGCGTGAACGGTTTCGGCGGGGCGAAATAAAAATGGCGGCCCGCAACGGATGCGCCGCCATGTCCAGAGAATTACGTCCAGGCAGAGGATTCTGACAAAATCGGGACCGGCGGGGCAAGATGCTGTCCTCGCCGGCCTTCCTTGTCTCAGTCGCAGGTCGCCCTGCGGCCGATGCGCCGCCGCCGGTTCAGCACCTGTCGGCCAGAGCGGGTTTTCATTCTCGCGCGGAATCCATGCGTGCGATAGCGCTTACGGTTGCTCTTTCTTCCGGAAATAACGGCCATATCACCAACTCCCACACTCAGAGTACTGATACTGTTACAATCGTCCTTGGTGGCGAGCCGCATAGATTAGCCGGGATCAGGCCTGTCGTCAAGGCTGTAATCCGGCCCCCTGTGTCGCCTAGACAGGTTCCTTGGTGGCAATCCTTCGCCTTCCGCCGACGTCCTGTCGCCTTACTCTGTGACCGTGACCGTTCGCCAGGTGGACGTCGTGTTGCCCTGCTCGTCGGCGGTCCGGATCGAGACAACGTGTTCGCCCGGTGTCAGCGGGCCCACATCGAAGCCCAGCGCCTCATCGGGGCTGTCGAAAATGCCGTCGACCGGCAGAAGGGGCGTCCACGTTGCCCCGGAGTCCAATGAGTACTGGGCTGCGATAATGGTACTGAGTTTGTCCACTATCTGGGCCTCGACATGGAACGTTCGCTTGCCAGCAGGACGAATCTTCACCGCACGCAGCCTGGGCCCCGTCCTGTCGACGATAAATGGTTCGCTGATCCGTGCCGTGGATCTCGCCAGATTGGGCGGGTTATCGGACGCGTCGCTGGCCACAACCCGGGCCTCGTATCGGCCGTCTGCCATCGGTTCGCTGTCCCACTTGTAGGTGCTGTCAGTCAGGTTTGCGGCGATCCGGGTCCACTTGGTCGTGCCGACCCGGCGGACATAGACGTCACAGCTCAGACGATCGTCGTTCGGGTCGTGTGCTGCCCATTCAATCGTGACGTTCGTGTCCGGCTCGTACCACTTCTCCTCGGAAGCCGGCGGCTTGGCGCCGGCGTTCGGCGTCGTGACGCTCACCGATGCGATCTCCGGCGGCAGGTTGAACGCCTGGTACGGTACGCTGATCGACCGGATAGCCGGTGTCTGCTGCCGATCATCGCCGCTCTTGAGAACCAGCCGAACCTGAAGGAAACGTCCCGGAGGCGAAATAACCAGCGGTCTCTCGCCGCAGGTAATGGCTTTTGGCTGAGACCAGGCTGACCAGCCCGATTCCGTTACGTCCTGCGTATTGCCGGACCGGGTCTGGACGGTCACGGCTGTCTGGTCGGGGATCGTGCCGTTGACCCTTACCTGGCCCCACAGCGACAAAAGGTTGGCATCCAGCGGGGCAGAGGTGAACGCACCTTCTGCTGCATGCTCCGGTTTCATCAGGACCACTTCAGCGGGCCTGGATGCCCCGATCCAGAACGACTTCCCGGCCTGTTTGATCGTCGTGAAGTAGCTGGCGTTTTCGCGAAGCAGGCTTATATAGCGCTCCGACCGGGGCTGCAGCCGATAAATCCGCCCGGGATTCCCCGTGCTGATCAGCAGGTCGTGCCCCTGCTGGGCCATGCCAAGCAGCATCGTCGGCAGCTTTACCGCGACGGTCGTCAGGCCCTCGGGCCCGATCCGATAGATCGTGTTATGAGCATCGTGGCCATGGTCACGGCTGGGGTTGGTCGCGGTACCGACGGAGGCGTCGAGCACACCATGTTGTGCGGTGTTGGCTGCACATGTGCCCATGTCCGGATGACCTTGCGGCCGGCGGGGCGGGCCGTCGGAGGCGTTGCCTTCGCTGCCGGCCGCCGTTGCCGCCGCGTATACCGTTCCGTTCGGCTCACCGACCAACGCGGTGATGCTCCGATGGCCGGCATCATACAGGATGTGAAGCCGACCCGTCTTCGTATTGATCGCCCCGATCAAACCGTTGTCGTCAGTGCCGAAGGCGAGGCGGTTCGCGCCTGCCATGGCCACGGAAAGCACGTTATGCGTGTTGCTGATACGGGCCAGCTTCTCGGCGGCCTTTCCATCGGGACCGATCTTAAAGATGGCACCGTCGCTGCCGGTGGCAGCGTAGATGTTCCCGTCGTCATCGCGGGCCATCGACCAGACGTAACGAACATCAGGATCATGCCAGAACAGCGATGTCTTGCCGTTTGCCCCGACCCGATAGATCGCACCGCGTGTGCCGCCGACGCCTGCCAGAAGCGTCTTGTCCGGCAGCGTCAGCATGCTGAACACCTGCCCTTCGCGAAGGTCGGCCACCTTCTCGACCTTCTTGTTGACGATGCGGTAGATGATGCCTTTGGGGCCGGTGCCGACATACGGAATGTCGTCCGGGCCGATGGCCAGCGCGTTGACCGTGTCGGCGTCACGGGCCTCCAGTGCAAATCGCTCGACCTGCGGCGCCAGCAGCAGCTCCGCCTGGCTCGTTACGGCGATGTCCTGAAGAGTTCCGGACAGCAAGTCGGCGGGTTGATCGAGGTTCCAGGTCTTTGGCCTTACCGCCCACGCACTGGCGGCTGGCAAGGACATCAACCCGGCGACAAGCAGCAGTCGGGCGCACGATGTCTTCATCGGTTCTCCTATCTCTTCTGGAAAAGCATACGCGCAGGGCCTGTCGCCTATGGCACCAGCATCGCCGTTGCCTTGGGCCTGACCACATTCAAATCAAACCCCGCGGCGCCGCTCAGGGCAAATTCCAGCGGAATTTGTTTGACGGTGGCCTCGACGTAGTCCGGCCGTGCAGCCGAGCCCGCCGAGTCAGAAAGCACCTTCGCCCAGGTCGAGGGCAGGTTGGGCAGGCCGTGGCCGCCTACCGACAGGCCGTCGGCCTCGCGCGGTACGAGGCGCAGGTATAACTGGTCCTGACGCGTGGCCCCGACCAGGTTCATCAGGTCGAGCATCTGACCCAGGGTATGCGGGTCGAACAAGTCAGGCTGTTCGCTTCTAAGCTTCTGCAGGTGCTGCTGCCAGCATGCGGCGGTTATGTGATATTTGCCGGGGGTGGCGCTGGCGGGGATCTTCATCGTGTACGACCGCATGAACACTGTCCCGTCGGCCTTCTGGAAACGAACGCCGATATGGGCGGTGTCGCCGGGATGTACATTGGGCCTCAGCAGCCGTGCATCGAGTACCTTCGCCAGGCGTACATCCGGCGTCAGCGTAACCTCGGCCCGGATCGCCTTCGGATAGACCGGCCCGCGGGCCCCGGCGGTCAAACCAGCTACCGGCGCGGCCACGTCGCCCACGAACGTCGTCAGGCTCGCCATGCCCGCCGTCGCGCTGACCATGTTCTCGGCGCGATAGCGGCCCGGCTTGCCGAAGTCCACGTCCACGGCATAGCGGATCGAGTTGCGGTCGGGCAGCTTCTTCTGCGCGACCAGGCTGGCCTCGATCGTCGCGGCCGCCATCAAGGGCGTCAAAACCGGATGCTCCGCCACGTGATAATGGTACGTCTTGGTCGATTCCGGGCGAATTACTTTGACGGTAACCGGGATGGAAGGCGGCGTTCTGCCTAGTTCACCGACCATGCCGGTCTGTTCATCGCCCTCAAACGTGCCGAGGATCGGTCCGGCGGCGGCGATCTTGAACGGCTTCTCCATGCTGGCGACCCGGCCCTTGACTGTCGCAGCCGCCAGAGGCAAATGGACCGGTCCGTCGGCGTTGAAACTGTGCCCGAACGCGAAGACGTCCTTGCCGATCACATCTGTAACGGTTCCGACGGCGGACATATCCATGTCGCCCCAAGCCAGCAGCACCCCGACCGGATCACCCGGCTTAAGCGTCTGCGTATCCGAGGCGACCTTGCCATCGCCGGCGCCGCTGGAACTCTTGCACGTGGCAACCGGGCTAAGCCCGCTGCCGGACATCAACCTCTGCATGCCGGCCAGGACCGAGTCATCGGCGCCGGTAACTCCCAGCGGTAATGACAGCGGTTCGAGATTGGCTGCCCGGGCGGCCTTGGCATGAAGCGTTGCGGGCGAAGTGGCCTGTCCTTCGCTGTTGGCATCCGTTGTCCCGCCGAAGACCGGATCGAGCCCGACAGCCGCCCCTCGCCAGCCGGCAGTCAGACTTTCGCAACGCCTCTGTGCTGACGCCGGTGCTGTAGGCCGACACTTGCTGGCAATTGCCCACGGGGGCGGATTCTTTGGCGGCCAGCATCTGCTGGATCGGCTGGATGCCACACAACGGTTCCTTGTTGAAACTCCAGCCGTACGCTACGGCGCCGATCAGCTTGGGTTTGTTGTTGTCTTTGGGGTCCGGCATATAGACGGGCGAGCCGCTCATGCCAGCCAGGATCCCCGTCTTCTCCAGACCCGCGCCATTGCATTCAGCCAGGATGACGTGCCGGCCCGGCCCCGCGAAATCGTAGAGGACATCGACGATCTTCACGCCGAATCGGGCAATCGGATTGCCGGGCATCGCGGTGATGCCGTAGCCAACCATGCCGGAGTGGATCTGACTCAACGCCATATGGCGGGAGGGCAGGAAATACTGGCTGGCCCGAGACGGCTCGCTGCGCTGCTGAGTGGCGGCGTGTGCGACCACCGGGCAAAACGCGACGAGCAGGCCCACCTGCAGAAGCGATACAACTCTTCTGGGCAACATCAAATATACTCCGTACTGCAACAACCCTAGGGCCAAGGTCACTATAACGGTCGGGGCTTATACCGGCAATCTTTCGTTAAGGGAAATCTTGAGTAGGTTTTAGGGCTATTCCCGCAAGGAAGGCGCTTCGTGTTGGCTGATCCCTTGGGGCGCATGCTGCTGCGACCGGGTGCTGCCGATGTCTGTAAGCAGGCCTGTTCGCCGCGGAAGTCGTAAGACGGTCGCGGTCACACCGATTGGCGCGCAAGACACGTACGTATATATGCCGTCCGTGTTTTGTCGGTAGTTGTCCGTCTAATCTTGCCACAAAGCGGCGTGTCGCATCCTGATGGCGCATGCGATGAGAAGGGGGGAGCAGTCACGACAGGCAGGCTTCCTCGGGAGCTGCAGACGCTGACTTCCTTACTCGCCTGTCAGACAGAAGCCTGTAGATCGGGCATGCAGCCGGTTCGCCAAAACACAGCCGGTAGGCCTCCTCGATCCTGCGCATCGAGAGTCGTTCGCAGCAGCGAACGTCGTCAAGATCGATATAAGGACAGATGGCCGCGTTTTGCACGGTACGCATTCCGATCACAAGTGAAAAAAATCACACGTCCAGCCTGTTGTATCGACACGCTGGCACCGCGACTTTAGTGGCCACGGCAGAACCCCTCTGTTTGGGGAGCACAGTCAGCGTCCTGCGAATGAAAGGTATGGAGACTGCTTCTGGCAGATCAGCCGGGCAGCTTCCGCTTGAAATAATTGGAGGCGCCGCGCCAGCGACGCCGCCATCTCGGCGTTCCCCGTCCGCAGTGCCTCGCTGGACGCGATCGCGAGGATGTCGGCCACCCTTTTGCCGCCGGCTGTGGTGACCGTGACGTGCATGACGGCCATCTTCGTCTTGCCCAGCAGTACGCTCGCGGTGTCCTCGGTCTGGTAATACGTGATGTCCGCGACCAGAAGAAGGGCTTTACGCCTGCCGGGCAGATTCCCTACGGCCTCGAGCCCGGCACGAAGGTCGCGGTCGACGTCGGCTACGAAGTCCGCAGGGACCAGATCGCCGATGCTGCTGTAGACGCGGCTGATGTGAATGCCGGCATACTCAGCCATCTCCGCAGCGGGCAGATCCTGGATGATGCGAATCTCGGCCTCGGTGCCTTTGACCTCCTTATAGCCGCGGGTGGCGATGTCGATCGGGTTGCAACCTGCAGCGGTCAGCAGGCCCGCCACCGCAAGCCACAACGGGTTGACTCTTTGCATGACTCTACTGCCCTCCTGTCTGGCGACCGGAAACCAGCAAAGCCCGCATGTTCTCCCGGCCAGGGTCCGCGTCTCCAGGCATTGTGCGCCGCGGTACTCAGGGAGTATCCCCGGACGCGTTGGGATCTGCGGAAGCATCGGTCGACCTGGCAATCTTAGCCATCAGGCCAATCGCATGTCATCCCGGAGCGGCACTTGTCTGAACCTTCTGGTGCACTAGAATCATTTGACAAGGCCTGCGGCCGCCGCGGGTCAAATCCTATCGGTACGGGCAGCATCCTGCTCCGAGTGGGTCCGTTCTCGTCCATGTCAGCAGGGGAAGATGGAGACGAAACATGCAGAGAACTATAGCTTTGATTCTGGTCGTGGCGACGGTAGGCCTTGGCTGCACCGGTTGCGTGAGCCGGATGATCAAGGAGGGGATGGGGGTGGCGACCGGGGCATCCGGAAAGGTTGTTTCCAGCAGCCTGGCCCCAACCCTTACGAAGTACAAGAGCCTGCACGTGCAAGACGTGACGGTTGCTTCTGATGTGCGGATACCCGCAGAGATGCCTGGACTGGTTCGTGCGGATCTCGAAAAAGCCGCAGCCGGCCGAGGCCTTGCAGGCGAGGGCGAGCCGGCGATCAACCTTTCCGCCCAGATCATTCACTATGAGACCGGTGGGGCTGTCGACACGGCCATCGGTCCATTGGAGGAGGTGATTGTTGCGCGAAGATGACAGATGCCCAGACCGGCGAAACCATTGCCGAGGGGAACCTGGTAGGTAGGTCGAAGGCGACCACGTCGAGCGGCCCGAAGCATCTCGCGGAGGGGGTCGGCAAGGCTTTGGACAAATGGCTCAAAGAGGGTGGGCTGCAAAAGGTCGGTGAAGACTAGTACCCTTTTTTAGAGTTTGCGTCTTGTGGGTGCCGCTGGCAGATTGCCTGCCGGTGCGAGGCGTTCAAATCGCTGCCAGATTTGCTCGGCCGCAGATGGCACGGTAACAGGGCGTTATTCATCAGGTTTGACTGAACCTTGCGCGGTGACGGAGCTGCGCAAGGTTCGCTCGTATAGGAATGGTCGTTGCTGGTGATGTCTGAGAGTTCGCTGCCGGAATCTACGTCGACTGATCTTTAGAACCCGGCGGCGAATGCAAGGATTCCACCGCCTGTATCCGAGCTGGCCATGTCCCCGCTCGCGGGCAGCCAGGCGAGATCCTTCCGCTCCGGCCGAGACAGATGCGTGGTCATCAGCCCGCATTGCCACTGACGCGTCAGGTTGTCCGTTTGACTTTGCGGACCGGCGTCGAGACGCTCTCGCCAGGCGGACAGATGCTCGTCGATCTTCGAGAGTTTCACGGGCTCATCCGTTTCGATCGCTCCCGCCCAGAAGAAGAATGGCCGAGCCCGCGTGCGGAACTTCGAGATCGCCAGGCCGGCAAACTGACGCACGTCAGTCAGATCCCGAAAGCGCGGTTCATCCAATGCGGCCGCCCGAGCAAGCCAGAACTTGATATCGCCCGCTCGCTCGAACTGAAGATCGCCAGCCGCCTCCAGCATTGCAGCATTTTTGCCTCTAAGGATCTTCTCGCGATCGGGACCGGCGAACGCGATAGCCTGCCGCACGGTCTCATTGTATTGTTCCATCGGAATCTGACCGGCGCAAGGCGCCCCGGACCGTCCCATCTCGAAATACGCGCACGGCGTGCCGTGCGGCGCCTTAACCAGAATCTGCCAGTAACGGCAGAGGTCGAACAGGTCAGTCAGGATCTCGCAAAGCTCGTGCGCATCCGTGCGGGTGCTCAACGGACCGAGAGCGACCGCATCTGCATCATCAGGCCATGCCGTCGCCGGTTGCAGCCGCATGATCCCGCTTGAGACGTCCGTAACCGCTACAAGCGAGGCCTTCAGCATCCACATCGGCGCAAAACCGACGCGCGGCCAGAAATCACCGGGCCAGATAAGGTGTACCAGTTGCCCGAAAAGCCAGTCGCTTTCAAATCGTCCGTATGTAACGATGTAACGGCAGGCAGTGACAGTCGTGCTGAGATCGGTTCTTTTGGAATGCTGCGCCGGATCGGGCGCAGTCAGACGGTTCGTGACCGAAGCGCGGATATTCTGGCTGGTAGCCGCCAGGACAGGCAGGCTCGCCTTCCGCCAGTAGCAGCCACACGCCCGGCTTGGCCGGCAGACTGGTCAAAGCATCGTCCTGCTGGCCGATCTGCCAATCGAGCCTGCTCCGGCATTAACTGATGGATCGCTGACGTCATAGACACATCCTTGCGGCAGCGACGCAAAAAGGAAAGGGCGGTTGGCTGGTTTCGCGCAACACGACGGATGGAGACGACGTAGACGATCCACAGGACCTGTAGACTTAGGACCTATGCGTCCCATACGCCCTGCCAACAGTGCCGTCCGGCAACCGCCTTCGGGCATTGGGCGACGACCTCCCTGTGCTGGCGTTCTTACATGGGCACGCCCGTGACACGTCCCTCGAAGACCAGGTTGCCGTTGACGACCGCCTGCACGTCGCAGATCGTACGCCGCGGGCGGATGTCCAGCGCTTTCGCCAGGATGTACATCTTGGCCGGTGGAATCACCGCTTCGCGGAATTTGACGTTGTCCACGCCGCCGAAACCGATGAAGCGATCCTTGCTGAACAGCTCGGTGGTGAAAAAACCGGCGAGCTGCGCAGCCGCCTCGATCATCAGCACACCGGGGAACAGAGGCCGGCCAGGCAGGTGACCTCGCGTCCACCATTCGTCCGCCTTGATGTCGCGCAGTCCCAGCATGATCTTCTCGTCGCGGTCATAGTAGATGACGGCGTCAAGCTGCTCGAACTCGTACCGTTGCGGGTTGGCCTGGCGGATCTGCTCCTTATCGAAGACGACCTGGTTCAGGTCGATCTTGGAAAGATCGAACAAAAGCGGTGGGGGCATAGACGAAACTCCAGCGCAAAGCCCGGAAGGAACGCTTCCGGGCTTCACGACAAATAAACTGTTGTTCGGCCGATCCGCACGGGACAGGGCAAGCCAAACCAACCGGCCATGGCAACACAATCTTACGCCGAGTTATCGGACGAGCATGTTGTGCTGGCGGACAAGGCCAGCCGTGGCAGTCCTGGCTTCCCTCGGGCGGTCAGGCCGCGGCGGCAGGATTATTCCTGCGTGGCCCGAACCTCGAGGATCTTCTTGCGAACGTCCTGGGCGAGATTCTTCAAATCCTGCATGTACTTGCGCACGCGGGTGCCTGCGGCCTTGTTGCCGCCTTCAGCCTTCTTGACGTCTTCATCGATTTCGGCCACCAACTGCTTGATACGGTCGAAGTCCTGCATGCCAACTCCTCCTGCGAGAGACGCGGCCGGCAAAGGCGTGACTCTCAAAAACCACGCCGACTGCGTCTGCAAAGTAATGAGAAAACGAGCAACGTTACCGTGCAGCGACGGTACCGGATCGCTCGTGCAGCCATCACGATACATCCCTTGTCCCCCGTGGCAACCCCTTGCAGCGCTGCGGGGGGTAAGTTCTATATCGTAAAATCGGGCCGGATACCATCACCAGAACGCTCTTTATCGGTACACGCCATTGGCCGTAGGGTATGGGGCCCCCTGTTGGCTGCTGCACGGATAGTCTGTAATCTATGTAACGGTAATGGGTTATACTGCGGCTGTCTTGGTGCGCCGCTAGCGCAGCGCCGGCAGGCCGGCCGCGGAACGAATCGCATTGGCGGCCGAAAGTCGCTTCGATTCCTCGCGCAGCAGGCTGACCAACTGTGACGTCGTCAGGTCAAACAGCTGCGCCGCGTCACCTGCTCTCCCCTCCAAAGCCAGCAGGGCATCGAGTATCCAGGCTACCAGCAGGAGCCGCCGGCCATCTCGTCGTCCTATAAGGACCTTCCCCGCAGCAGTGACACCGGCCAGCGTCTCGGGCAGCTGCATGTCCTGCGGATCCAATGGCAGGCGGACTTCCAGGGCGATCGCTTCGCGGAGTCGGCTGATCGCCTTGCTCCGGTTCTCATGCTGGCTGCGTCGCTCGCTGGCCGTGACGCTGATGCCGGACGGCTTGTGATGCAGCCGGATGGCCGATTCCGTCTTGTTGCGGTGCTGGCCGCCCGGACCACTGGCGCGGTGACGATGCTCCTCGCACTGGGCAAGCAGTTGCGCGTCGCTGGCCAGCAGCCAGAGGTCTCGCTGAAGAACTGTTCGATCCGCCATAGCACCACCCATGCCACTAGCCCCCAGCCCCTGGTCCCTAATCCCCAGTCCCCAATCCCCAGTCCCCGATCCCCAAGCCCCTGCTTCATAATTGCATCACGCGCCAATGTGCATAGTATACCAGAGAAACCTTTTGCGGCCGGCGCTGCAACCGGCAGGGAGAGACATATGCATTTGGACGCCGTCAGTCAGGCTGTCGCCAGGCAAATCAACGGGCAGCGGGCGAGCAAGATCGCCATCGACCTCAACGAGTACGACAAATACTACACGAACGATTCGTTCGCCAGGGGCTCTGCCTGGCTGGTCGAACGGTTCCGTGAAGCCGGCTGCGCCGATGCCGAGGTCGTCGATCTGCCCGCCGACGGCGAGACCCGCATGCAGGATTGGACCATGCCGCTGTCATGGCACTGCGATTCCGCCGAGCTGCGGATGGTCGAGCCGAATGAGGAACTGCTCTGCTCGCGTGAGATGGAGCCCCGTTGCGTCGCCCAGTGGTCCGACGGCACCAGCGGCAAGGTCCAGGCCGAGTTGCACCTGCTCAGGGACGACGCGCCGTATCCCGCCGGGGCCTTCGTGCTCACCGACAAGCATCCGCAGGAGATCATCAAACGCGCCCGCCAGGAGATGCCCGCGGCGTTCATCTCCAGTTTCGTTCGCAAGGGCTATCCCGATCATCGAACGATGTGGATCAACGCGATGTCCGAAGAGCCCGGGCTCTGGGGCCTGCTCGCCCACCAGATCACCGCCCCGGTCTTCGTGATCCCGCCAGCCATGGACAAGAGACTGCGCGACCTCATGGCCAAACAGCCGGTCACACTGGCCGGCCATATCGACGGCCGAGTCGGGCCCGGCGTGATGACGACGGCCACGGCTGTGACCGCGGGCGAGCGCCGCGACCAGGAAGTGGTGGTCTTCGCCCACGGCTACGAGGCGGGCGTAAACGACAACGATTCGGGCGTCGGCGCGATCGTCGAGGCGGCGACCGCGTTGGGCGAACTGATCAACAGCGGCGTTCTGCCGAAGCCGAAGCGCAGCATCCGCTGGCTGATCGTCAGCGAGTGCTACGGCATGGTGGGCTTCTATACGCTGCGGCCCGATGTTGCAAAACGCGGCGTCGTAGGGCTCTATCTCGATACCGTCGGCGACAAGACCCGGCCGGACTATCCCCTCGTTCTGCATCGCACCGGTGCCGCTCTGCCGACCTATGCCAACGCCCTGGTCAAGCTCGTGCTCGATCGCCTGCCTGCCGATCGCCGGGCGGATTATCACTGGGATTATGAAAATGAAATCCCTGCGGCGGACCACATGATCAGTGACCCGATGGTCGGCATCGCCAGCCCGTGGATGGGCCGCGGGCATGAGTTCAAGGCCTGGCACAGCAGCGACGATACAGCCGCGACGATCGACCCCGATACCATGTACGGCTCGGCCTTCCTGGCAGCCGTATACGCCTATTTCGTCGCGGCGGCTGAAGATGAGGACGCCGCCTGGCTGGCCGAAAACATGCTGCCGCTGATGCAAGAGGAGCTGGCCAGCCGGGCCAAGCCGGAAGAGACTGACCGTACGGCCTTCTGGCGGTGGTCGCTGCGCAAGTGCATCGAGTCGACCGCGAAACTGGCCGACAGCAACGCCGCGCAGCTCAAGATCGGCGGGATCGCCCAGCGCTTCGAGGCCCCGAACACGTGGCAGCCGAAACCGGTCGAACTGGAGAATCCCGCCACAGGGAAGCTCGTACCGGTCCGGAACGTTTGGGGGACGATCACGTTCGAGTCCGTACCGGTGGAAAGGCGGACCCAGGGCAGTCCTCGCTGGAGCGGCGCGGTGAGTGATGCCTGGTACTGGGCTGACGGCAGACGTACGATCGATGAGATTGCCTCGATCGTCAGCACCGAGCTCGGCACACCGCCGCGAAAGAGTCTGACGGCGCTGTTTGAGTTGGCTGCCGAGGCGGGCTTGTGTCAGCTGAAACACGCGTAGTACCCGGTAGCACCTCTCGGCGATGGCGAGCGTATAACCTTTGGCGGGGTCGCCAGGCTGTGGTCCGGCGGGCCTGTGCCAATTATAATGTCTTTTTATCTGTTCTGATGGATGTTGCTGCCAGACTTTGGTGAGCGAATCGTTCGGTACTGATACTGGCTTTGTAGTAGGCGCACACAAGACCATGGAACCCAGCATATTTGACATCATCGGGCCGGTTATGGTCGGGCCGTCGTCGTCCCATACGGCTGCGTGCGTGCGCATTGGGCGGTGCGCGCGGTCGATTCTCGGGGGGCAGCCGACAAAGGCGGCCGTCCGTTTCGGCGGGTCCTTCGCCAGTACCTATGTTGGGCACGGCTCGGATCGGGCCATCGCTGCCGGCCTCCTCGGTCTGGTTCCCGATGACCCGAGTGTCAACGATTCGTTGGATCTTGCCAGGCAACGCAGGCTATCTCTGGAGTTTACGCCGGACGAGTCGCTGCCGGGTGAGCTGCCTGTGTACGTCGTTGCTGAGTCGTCGAGCAGACGGCTGTCTATGTTGAGCGAGAGCATTGGCGGCGGGATGATTGTGGTGCGGCGGATCGATGACATTCAGGTCGATTTGCAGGGCGAAGCCTTTACAGTCCTTGTTGAGCATGTCGACCATCCGGGTATCATCGCTCATGCGTGCAGTACATTGGCCGGATTGGGAATCAATATTGCCTCGACGACCTGCCGTCGCAACGAGCGAGGCGGCAAGGCTCTTCTGGCAATGGAGTTGGACCGGCCGGTGGGTGCCAGGGAACTCCAGCAGATCAAACAACTGCCGCACGTGACGAACGTGGCGTTGCTGGATCCAATGGCTGAATCGTCGGATTCGGGAGTTTAGGCTGTGGGCGATTTTCGATTTGAGTCAGCTGACGAGTTGCTCAAACTCTGCGAAAGTCGAGGCTTGCCTATCAGCCAGATTGCGGCAATGCGTGAGCAGCAGTTGTTTGCGGCCGCGCAGGACCAGATACGTCGCGAAGTCCTGCGTCGGTTTGAGATCATGAAGGCTATGGTCAAGGCCGGTACGTGTGATCGCATCGAGTCGCGTAGCCATCTGACAGAATATCCCGGGCAGCAGTACAGCGAGTCGCCGTCGGCGGGCACTGTTCTGGCAGATCCTCTCCTGCGAAAGGTGCTGGCCAATTCCATCGCGGCAAACAGCTGCAATGCTTGTGGCGGCCGGATTGTCGCCAGTCCGACGGCCGGTTCCAGTGGCATCCTGGCCGGTGTGCTGACTGCCTTCGAGGAGCGGATCGGCGAGAAAGTGATCGAGGCAATCCTTACGGCTTCGGCCATCGGCATCATCGCATATAAGCGTGCGTTTCTCTCGGGAGCCAAAGGGGGCTGCCAGGCAGAGATCGGTGTATCAGCGGCCATGGCAGCGGCCGGCCTGACGGAAGCGCTCGGCGGTCAGCCTCGCCGGTGCGTCAACGCGGCTGCACTGGCGTTGAAGAACGTACTCGGGTTGACGTGCGATCCGGTAGGCGGAATGGTCGAGGTGCCGTGTGTAAAACGCAACGGCTTTTTCGCCGTGCACGCGTGTGTGGCTGCCGAACTAAGCCTGGCGGGTATCGACAGTTTCATTCCGTTTGACGAGGTTCTGGGTGTCATGCGGGAGACGGGGGCGATGATGTCGACGGCGTTGCGAGAGACCAGTCTGGCGGGACTGGCGAAGACGCGGACGGCTCAAGAGTACTTTCGGTAGATATCGGGCATGTTGACTCAGAAGGTAGGCGGGCCTGTGCCGGCTGAAACACAACCAGCCCCACGCAAGACAATCTCTCGTTGCGGTCAGGAAATAAAAAGCAGGCTGTACGGCCATATGGTCGCGCAGCCTGCCTTGTGTTAGTGCTCGATACGCTACCTGCCGGCCTGGCCAGGCTGACTGGCCGCTGCCCTGGTCCGGCTGATCTCAAGGATGCGGGCCGCGATCCTGTCGCGCAGGTCATCCATGATGCCGACCCGGCTGGCCTGGTCCCAGAAGTCCTTGACGGTGTCCTGGCCGCCCTGTCCCCGCGCCGCCAGGGCTGCCTTGCCGATCTGGCTCAGGAACGGCTCGACATCGACCCCCTTGGTCCCGGCGATCGCCCGGAGCGTCTCGATGTACCGCCGGTCATCCCACGCCTCGCGCAGGCCCTCGTAGTACGGGGCGGGAATCACGTCGGTCGGGGTCCGCCACGCATACCCCCAGGGATAACCCTTGCTGTTATCGAAGCCGTCATCAAACCAGCGGTACGCCCAGCACAGCGACCCCCGGCTGTTGTATGCGGCGAAGTAGAAGCCGAACGTGTACCGCGCCCTGCCCGGCGGGAAGAAGACGTTGCTCCCGCTGTACTGCCAGAAAATCCTGTGGCCCTTCCGCACCTGCTCAGCCAGCGTCGGATCGCGCCCGATCGCATTCGTGCAGAAGATGTCGATGTCCTGCATGAAGACGATGCCGGGCTTCGACTCGTGGATCGATCCGTAGATCCGCGTACCCGGTGCCGCTTCGTGGATGAACTGGCAGCACTGCTTGAACTGCGGCTTGATCCATGGGCCCGCCCCTTCACGCCGCTCCGCCCACTTGGCCGGTTCGTCGAATGGGGTCATGATCTGCTCCGGCCAGCCCTTCGCCCTGGCGTGCTGCTGCACCTTGGCGACCCATTCTTTGTATAGCGGAGCCAGCACCTTGGGCACGTTATACGGATCCTTGAGCATCAGCGCCTTGTACTGATCCACCGTCATGCCCAGCACGCGACGCGCCAGCTCGCGAGGCAGCGAGTCGCTGTTCGGAAAGCCGTACGGATCGCCGCCGAGAAAATAGACGTTCGCCTTCATGCCGGCCTGCCGGGCCTGCTCGAACTCATCGTCGAAGACCGTAAAGTCCAGGTCGAAATCGCCTCCCTTCCTGGCGATGAACTTCGGATGGGCGTTGTTGAACCAGTACTGTAAGATATTGTGATTGTGCCGGATCATCTCGTCCATCTCGTGCCGGCAGATCATCCGGTTGACGCACCCGCCCATTCGCAGGTCGGTCTCGTTCATGTCCAGCAGTTTGATCGGCAGCACGCGAACCTCGACCGGCATCTCCGCCTGCCCCTGGTCCGACGAGATCCTCACGGTGCCGTGGTACAGGCCCGCAGTGGTAACCTTCGGGTCGCTGTGAAACGTCACCCAGAACCAGCCGCTCTGCCCCTTGGCGATCTGCGTGGCATACATCGGCCAGAGCCGCAGCGGCGCCACCGCCATCTTCGCGCCTCTGTTGATGAGGCTGTATTCAGCCGTACGGACCTCGGCCGTCAGGGTCGCCTTCGGGTCCGCCGCGTTGCACAGCCCCTCGACCTTCACCGTCACGTTCGTCAGATCCTTCATCGGTGCATACACGCCGAAGGCCGCGGGTTCATACTCGTTAAGGGCCATCCTCGCCTTGACCGGCCGGCTCATCTCGCCGTCCTGCGGGGCGCTGTAGGGGTATATCACGCTCATCCACGACCGGACGAAGGGCACGATGGCGTCCTTGCTCTTACTGGCCGCCGCGCAGGCCTTCTCCGGACTGCCCAGTTTCACGCGAGGCGTCCTGGCGTGGGCCTGCTGGACCCGCCGGACCCATGCCCGGGTCTCGGTGTTCCATCGTGCAGCCGCCGCGGCAACGTGGTCCTTGCCCAGCGGCAGGATGCGAATCGAGGAGACCGGCACGTCGCCAGCCTGCGACACGATCGAAAACTCAACGAGCCGGGTGTGCGGCCGGACCATCACCAGGTCCCAGCCCAGAGGGATCTGGGCAAACTTCCACTTGCCGTCATTCAAACCGCCGAAGCGGTGCATCTCGGTGCGACTCTCGTACGGGCCGACCCCTCCCCAGATCGTAAAGCGGATCGGGCTGCTCGCGGTATCCTTGTACAGCACCTCGGCCAGGAAGTACCGACCCTGCGCCGGCCGGAGCCCCTCCTCCCACCAGGCCGGCGCCTGCACCACGGCATCCTTGCCGCTTTTTACCACGCGACAAGGCCGATCGTTCAGCGTGGTCCCCTTGCCCCAGTCGCCGGAGACCAGGTACTTGACCGGCGTGGTGGCCAGATCGATCGCCAGCAGATCCCCGGATTCCGCCCTGGCAGGTCCTGTGTAAACCAGCATGGCGGCAAGCAGGGCAAGTCCGCCCGGAGACCATTTCAGTCGGCACATGCCATCGCTCCTCAGGGCTTTCCCAAGGCTGCAGCCGCAAGAAGCACCCACGTTCGCCCATTGGCTGCAGCAGTACCGAGCATGCTAACCCGCCGCGCCGGTGTGGGCGAGGCCCGGCAGGGCAACCCGAACGAAGAGGGAACATCGAATAAGACAGGCCTGCGGCCTTGCCAGCATTCGGTTTGTCGCTATCATATGCCGCTCCAGGCAGTCAGGCGGCCAGCCGCGAGGGCGTATTCCTGCTCGGTTCGGTGTTTATGCGATGCATCGCATCAAGTACCAGCCGAATTGACGGCCCAGTCGGTTGTCCTCTATAATGCCTGTGCTGGAACGAACTTCGCGTCGCTCGACTCAGTTGGTAGAGCAGCGGATTCTTAATCCGCGGGTCGTAGGTTCGAGCCCTACGCGACGCAGTCAATCAGAATGGACGTCAAAGCCCCGGAAAAACCGGGGCTTTCGTGTTCCCGGGGGTCTTCCCCTTGCCTGCCGACTTTGAAACGCCTTGTACCACCTTCTCGGGCGCGGCAGAAAGCAGGCATCGAACTCCGCATCTGTCGCTTGCTCTTTGCAGATATGTGCTGCCGCCAGATGCAGAACCTCTACGACACCCACTCGCCGATGTGGTCCAGCAATTCAAATCCATGTCCGGTTCGTTTGCAGTACAGGATCTGCCCGTAACCTGCGATCATGTTTACCTGCCAGCCCGTCTGAACGATGACCAGATCTTTGCCATCGGTCTCGGCGTCCGGCAAATGCATATAGGGGGCATCAGGCCCTCTTGCGATCCGATGGATGGGCAGTTTGGGATCAAACGCTGCTCGGAAGATGGTGTGGCCATCTTCGCGTTTCACGGGTGCTGGATGCGGGCCTGAACGAACGAGATCGACGACAGCCACAACATCCGCGTCGCTGATTATCCCATCGGGCTTGTCAAATGGCAGCAGTGGGATCGCCGGTGCGGTCAAGGATGTGGTGAATGGCTCGCAAGCGGCTGATACCTGCAGGTAGTGTCTGTATCGCGTCTTCTGAGACTTGCCTGCATCGAGGGTGGTGCCCAGGTCCTCGTGTGTCTTTCTTTGAGCAGGATCCCACAGGTAAAGGTAGCGTCCCTTGCGCAGTCGCGGTGTCTGCTCGTCAGGACTGAAATACACCTCTGCCATGTAGTCATCGTCCTGATGCCACAAGACAAGCACGAACCAGATGCTTCGGCCGGCGGGCTGGGCTGCTCTCGCCTGTGACAAAAGGTACCCTACCTCAAGCGGGGACAGGGGCTTCGGATCCTTGTAACGAGCGTAGACGATGGGGATGTTGCCGGACATCGCTGGCCTGCTGCTTGCCGCCGGCTGGGAAGACATAGGCTGGCCTGCAGCCCAGGCGCCCGCCTGAATGACCAGTACGGCAACGACCAGTGCCAGATCTGCGGCCACCGCCAGGACACAACGCCTGACAAAGATCGCCTGTCTGAAATGATCAGTTTGTATCATGACGACTCGATGCTACCCCTTTGATGTGAGGGCTGCAATGCTCCCGCTTGGGCCCACGGCTCCTATCGGCCCTCACTGACCCTATACCGTGGAGGAAACCTGTTACAGAACGCAATTGCAGCCCCCGATGCTGTTGGTCATTCCTAGTGCCTCGAAAGCCTCCGTTTCTTCCAGGCATAGGCCCACGGGCAGCTCAGGCCGGAAGCGACGGACCGTAGCGAGCAGGCTCTTGTAGACTTTCACTCTCATGTCAAATGGGTAACGGCTCCGTCCGTCCGCGGAGCGGTCGCGCCTTTGTCCCAGCAAAGTGGAAATCGCGTTTTGTGGTCCGAGTTTCCGATTCGTCGCGCCATGGCGGTCGGATAACTGCACATCCCGCCGATCGTCAGCCGATCCAGCGGTACGGTCTCCAGCAGTTCTTCCAGGAATCGGTCGTAGATCCGCGGCCAGCCATCCACGGGAATCACCGGCATCAGCACCGCCCGAACGGGGTAGCCAGCCGCGGCGCATTGACGCATGGCCGTGATGCGCTGTTGGGGTGCCGGCACATTCGCCTCAAACAGCCGGCTTACTTCCGTTGGCAGCAGGCTCCAGGACAGAACTGTGTGTCCGCCGTGATTTAGGTCCAGAAGATTGCTCACGTCGGCGCTCTTGGTCAGCAAGATCATCCGTGCCCAGGGCTGTGCGGCAAAGAACGGCACCATAATCCGCGAATAGCCTGTAAGCGGGTCCAGGGCCAGGCCGTCCTGCAGCTTGCCCAGGTAGAAGGCTGTGGGCTGTTGATGCGGCCAGGCGGCCCGTTCGACCTGTTCCAGGATTTCCGCCAGGTTGAGGAACACCTTGACGGCTGGCGAGTAGTGGACACCCGGCGTGCCCGCCCGATAACAGTACTGACAGTCGTACGGGCAGAACCCGTACGGGGAGAAATGCCAGTAATTGGGGCAGGTGTTGCCCGCTTCCCCGCTGCAGCGTACGGCCGAGCGATGCTCCCCCAGCACGAGGGTTGCCTTGCCGCGGTAATGCAGCCTGAGCATGTCGGGCGGGCCCAGGTCAACGCGGTTGTGCGGGATGGTTGGCTGCGGTATCACCCGCGCGGCCGGATAGGCGGCGCAGACAGTCTCCGCGAAGCGGCGCCGCTGCGGCGTAGTACAACTCCCCTTGGCCAGCACGATCTGGTCCGGGTTGAAGAGCGCCACCGGTCGCGGCTGATACCCGGTGCAGGTTGCCCTTGCAGCACCTTCTGCCACGCAGTGTCCCCGAGTGGTCTTTCGTCATACCGCTGGTGAGGCAGACCTTGATTGCATGCTCGATCTCGGCAGGCGGCTACGGAGCGCGCAGGCGGTACCAACCAGCCAGCAAACCACCCAGGGCCAGTACCACCAGCGTCGTCGGCTCAGGAACCTCGACGACTCGGAACCCGATCTGGCTGCCCTCGTCCGTCGGGTAGTAGGAGTCTGCGGGCGGATCGCTGCATGTAGAAGTAGAGGTCGGCATACGACCCGCCCCGAATGACCCGATGGCGGTTGTACGACACCGCCTCAGTCCACTCCCACACGTTGCCGCCCTGATCGAACGTACCGTATGGGCTGGCTGAGTTCTGGAACTCGCCCGCCAGCGTCGTGTAATAAGGCGATTGGATCGGACACGGGCTGCCAAAGTAATTCGCATCGTTGCCGGAGACATCATACAGGTCCCGCCCGGGAAAGCCGTTGCTGCTCGTGGGACAGTCATAGTAACTCTGCGTGGCTGGGTTGAAGTATGCCGCCTTATACCACTCATCCTCGCTCGCCACCGCCCACTGGGAGTTGGTCTTTCGTGTGACCGCCAGCAAGGCTGCGTCAGTTGTGACGCCGTTCAGGTAGTACGCTCCGTCCTCCGTCGTGCTCAGATCCTGGGCATCGCTTGGCTGGCCGTTATTCAACCAGTTTGCGAAACGGCACGAATCCCCGAAACTCACGAAATTCACCGGACGATTCGCATAGTCCGCTGCTACACTGTAGGTATATGGGTACCAAGTCGTCCCTGCGCCGCTCCGCTGGATCTTGCAGCCATACGTGCTTGAGGACATGCTCGTATTGTACAAATCATAGGTATCCACCCCGGCCACATTGTTGAGAAACTCGCAGTATTGCCCGGCCGTCACTTCGTACTTGCCGATGTTGTACGCGTAGTCGACAGACCCATAGCCGGTGCTGTCCGCCGCGTTGTTGACGTTCCCCACAGGCACCGTTTCCAGGCTGGCCAAGCCAGTCCATTGTCCCGTCGTGGTGTCACGTGTCCCGCCCATGTTGAACACGTTCGCGGATGCTGAAAGAGTCAGTGAACCGACGACCGCAATCATAGCAACGGTGCGCATTATGAGTTCTCCACGCTGCGACCTCGGTCCCGTATTAAAGAAACATGCGAGTCCTCTAGTGCATCTATGATGCTCGCGAGAACAAGCAGTATGACGGGTATCGGCTCTCCCATACCGACAACTACAAGGTATCAGGAATGGGGCGTCGATGCAATGGGCAGAAGACTACGATTGATGGTTGATATCGGCCGTCTTTCGCTCCCCCAGAGAAACCTTCGCAGGTACTCAGACGCGAGCCCTCCGCAGCCATGTCCAGGCGACGATTAGGACCGTGCTGATGCTGGCATGGCCGATTTTTCTGCTTATTCGTTCTTCCTCGTGTTGTGTCCATCTTCCAGCACGTCGCCGATCACCCCCCAGAGCAGCACGCCTTGCACGATGCTGCTGGTCGGGCAGGCCTTGATGGGATAGCCGGGGATCCCGATGACGGCATCCGGGTATCGCCACGGCACGTGGACCCAGGCGACATTGACCGGCATCGTGGCGGGCGCCGAGGCGGCTGCGTTGCTGGTCG
The DNA here is from genome assembly GCA_963787325.1 of uncultured Planctomycetota bacterium. Classification (GTDB taxonomy): domain Bacteria; phylum Planctomycetota; class Phycisphaerae; order UBA1845; family JANYLN01; genus CAWBCK01. The sequence goes on along the minus strand of CAWBCK010000003.1, from coordinate 335,576 downwards.
ATTTTGTGGAGGCATTGGATGGCGGCGCACCTGGCGACGCTGATTGCTCGCCCGGTGTTACCAGCGGGGCATCGTGCACCTTCGCACCGGCTGGCCGTACGCTCAGGCCTGCGAAGGTTAGGCCCTTGCTTTCAGCATCCTGCGCCTCCTTGGCCGGCCAGTCCAGGTAGCCCAGCCACAGCACGCCGTCGCCTCTTCGGGCGGTGGCCTCAATCGCCGGCCAGCGCCAGCCTCGCTGCACCAGCATCCAGTTGGCCAGCTCCGGCGGCGGACACACCGACCCGGCCAGCAGGTGTGACTCGATCATCAGGTAGACGGTCCTGTCGGCGGGCACTCGATCGAGCAGCCGGGCGGCTGCATCGACCTGCGGCTGGCAGGCCGGGCACGCCGCCAGCTGCGATCGCAAAGCCTGCAGATACTCCCTGCCCAGCACGCCGGCCTCGATCGGGCCGATCCTGAAATCGTCGTGAAACTGAATCTTCTGGTACTTCTGCTCCCACGCCTCGTAATGAGGAATCATCAGGGACGGCCACACCCCCGGCATCCTGCCCGCCCGCGTGCACGCTGCGATCAGCTCGGCCGTAAACGTCCACGTATACACCGAAGTTGCCATCGGCGCGGTATCGCCGAAGCGAACGCTGCCGGCTGCCAGCCTCGTGTCCGTCGGCAGATGCGTGTCGATGAAAAAGAAATGGTCCCTGCCAAGCCGCTGACTGAGCGACTCAACCAGCGCCCGCGTGGTCGGCCATCGGCTCGACGCGAACAGGACCAGCGTGTCCTTTCCGGGCCTTATGTGCGTCAGCTCGTCGAAGGGGATGATGCCGGGGTCGGTGTTGTGCAGCAGGCCGTAGAGCACGATCGACCCGGCCGGCACACCGCTCCAGGTCACCGTCTGGCCATTCCCGCCGAAGGTCTTCCTGTTGGTCGCGATCCGGCGCAGCCCGATCAGCCCGCCAGCCCGATAGAAGGCCTCCTCGGCGAAGCTGCCGTCCCCGCCGATGAACAGCTCCGCCCCGCCGATCCATCGCCTGGCGACAACATCGGCAGCCGCGGTCATCGCCGGCAGCGAATCGCCGGCCCGATCGACAGATTGAAGCAGCCGATCCGTACACTGAAGCAGGGCCGTCGGGACCGGCCGACTACTCGCCGACTCGCTACCCCCCAGCCTTTCGCCCGCAGCGGCAGGCCTCACCAAGACCGCCAGCACGCCCGCAACCAGAACCGCCCAAGACGAACACCTGTTCATAAACGCTTTCACCTCTCTAGTGTAGAGATTCAAAAGAATTTCGCCTTATGCGAGCCGCGACCGTAAGGGAGCGGTCCTGCAAACCTGCATCCTGACCAACCGTAGTGGGTATCCCGTAGGATGCTGCAATTGTGAATCACTACACTATCTGTCTGCAAGAAGGTGCATTATACAGGCCGTAGATGATCGCGGTAGAAGACTACCATTGTGCCATCCCGGCGACCCATGGTAAGGACGGCCGAATTCCCGCCTCTGCTGACATCAGACAAGCTGCAACCCATCTTAGGATCTGCGTTTCGGGTGCCACTGGCAGCTTGCCTGCCAGTGCCAGGTCATGCGACCGCTATTGTGCCTGTTGGACCATATATCCATCATCCTCAGTGCCTGTCCCTTGACCATCCGCCCCGCCAAGGGTAACACCCTTACAAATACGCCAATCACGGCAAAAGGAGCGTAAGACGATGGCTGCAATTCAATTCGGTGTGCAACTGTACAGCGTACGGGACGAGTGCCAGAAGGACCTGCCCGCGACCCTCAAGACCCTCCGCGAGATCGGCTACGATGCGGTCGAGCCCTGGGGCTTTGACGGCAGCAAGATCGAGTGGCGGGGCCTGCCGGCCAAAGACGTCCGGAAGATGTTCGACGATAACGGCCTGACCTGCTGCGGCATCCATCTGGCGACCAAAGCGCTGCTCGCCGACAACCTGGACCGCACGATCGAGATGAACCAGATCCTGGGCAACCGCTACCTCATCATCGCCGCCGACAAGGAGCACATGAGCAGCGAGGCCGGCATCGCGGAACTGGCGGGTATCCTGACCCTCGCAGCCACCAAGCTCAAACCGCTCGGCATGTTCGCCGGCTACCATGCACACGGGTTCGATTTCGCTGACCTCGCCGGCCGGACGCCGTGGGACATCCTGTTCTCCACCACGCCGGCTGACGTGGTCATGCAGCTGGACATCGGCAACTGCGCCGAGGGCGGCGGCGACCCCGTGGCTGTCCTCCGCAAGTTCCCCGGCCGGGCCCGCTCGGTCCATCTGAAAGAGTACGGCGCGCCGGTCATCGGCGAAGGCAAGGCCGACTGGGCGGAGATCCTCCGTCTGTGCGAGACCGAGCACAAGACCGAATGGTACGTCGTCGAGGAAGAGCGGACCGGCGTCGGTTTCGATGACGTCCGCGACAGCCTGAACAACCTCCGCAAGATGGGCAAGTAAGCGGCAAGACAGATTCAGCCGCAAGAACGCGCGAAATGCGCAAACGCTGGAATGACGAACGCCGGCACAAGCGTTCCTTCCGGACTGAGGCGCAAAGGCGACGGTCCGGAAGGAAGCCCGTGCCGTATCCATTGATCGGGGCTATCGATGACGATCTCGCTGATCCCGGACGAGTACTCGCACGATCCGTTCACCGCTTTGGAACTGGGCACGAAGTGGGGCATCACACACTATGAGATTCGCTACGCCTATCGCTGGCGGCTGCCGATGGCGCCGGCCTGGGCGTGCGATCTGACGGCAAACGCCGTCAAAGCCTACGGCGCCACGGTGACGGCGATCTCGCCGGGCCTCTTCAAGCCGGTCATGCAGACGGACGGCTCGAAAATCCCGATCTCGATGGACACCCCCGACGAAATCCGGCGACATCTGGAGGATTTGCTGCCCCGGTGTTTCGCCTTCGCCGAGCGATTGGGCACCCGCAAGATCACCATCTTTGCCTTGCCCAAACCGCCGGGCACCGCCGACACCGAGCCGATCCCGACACTGGTTATCGACACGCTCGCCAAGGCAGCCGAGCAGGCAGCCGCAGGCTGGCTTCGAACTCCTCGTAGAAAACGGCGCCGGCTCCTGGGCCGACACGGCGGCCGCCAGCCGGGCGGTGCTTGAAGTCGTCTCGGCGCCGGCACTGCGCCTGACCTGGGACCCCGCCAACGTCGTCTACGGCGGTTTCGATGAACCGCTGTCGGAAGGCTATCCCCTTGTGCAGCCATACGTTGCCAATGTCCACGTCAAGGACGCCGTGTTCGAGGAGGGAAACGGACACTGGGTGTCGCTTGGCGCGGGCGCCATAAACTGGCCCACCCAGATCCACCTCCTCAGCGCCGCCGGCTACGACGGCTGCTTCACCGCCGAGCCGCATCTTCAGTATGAGTCGCCAATGCAATTGGTGCAGAAGATGGAAACATTCCTAAAGCAAATGCGCGCTTTGTCGAATTGAGGCTTGCGTTTTCCAAGCGTGCCCGGACCCCGCACGGGAGCCCGGCACGCTGCTTTCGGGAAAGAGCCGCGATTCCTTGCACGGCCTCAAACGGCATTGCTTTTTTCTATTCGCCCCAGTTGGCAGCGAGTGCCTGCAGGTCGCTAACGTTGACGTACCCGTCCTCGGTGACATCTGCCATCGGGTCGAAGGTGGCGTCGCCGCTGGCCGTGCCCCAGGAAGCCAGCAGGGCTTGCAGGTCGCCGACATTGACGTAGGTGTCGCCGTTGATGTCGCCCGGCTTGTACTGGCCGGCGGTTGCGCTGGCGATGTTGCTGAGGTCCGAGAGGTTGTTGGAGGCGTCCAGGCTCTTGATGGCTAGGTAGTACTTCTGGCCGGCCTCGAGGGTCGGCAGGACCATCGACTGGATGTTGCCCGCCGCTGCGGGGGTAGGCTCGCCCTGGACATTCCAGGCAGATACGAAGGGCAGGTGCAGCGCCTTGAAGGCCTCGGCGCGAGCCTTCCAGTCATCGACCGTCTGGGGCAGCGGGTCGGTCATGTCGGGCCAGTCGGTGGTCCGTTCGACGATCGGGCTGGTGCTGTACTTGAGCTGGTACATGGCGGTATGGCCCGAGGGACCGTTATCGCCGGGGGAAGTCCAGCGGACCAGGACGGAGCCGTCGGCGCGGCAGCGGGCGGCGAGGTTATCGACCGCCGCCGGCGGCGTCAGATCCGTCGGGGGATTCCAGACTGCCTTGAGCAGGTAGCCGGCATAGGGCCACTTCGAGAATCGCCCGCTCGAGTAAATGTGAAGCAGGTCGGTGTTGTAGCCGGCCTTGCGGCCGAACTCCCAGGCCCATCCCAAGACGCTGACGATATCCTCATGGAATCCGCCGGTGCTGCTGGACGGTCCCCAGTAGTCGGCCCAGCAGTAGGGATAGCCGCTGATGACGCCGGTGATATAGCGATGGGCTCCTGTATCCACCAGGAAGTCGCCGTAACCGACCAGGATATCCAGCGCGTCCTGATCGCCGGTCTCCTGGTAATACTTTCCAACCGGGCGGGCGGCAAGGGCCAATTGGAAGAGCGCGATAGCCTGGCTGGCGGCGGTGGCCCGTACTTCGGTGGGAAAATACGCATAGTAGCCGAGGTGACTGCCGGCTTCATAGACCGTACCCGACGCGAATTTTACTGGGCTGCGTCGCAGGCTGTTGCGTATGCCGCAGACCACGAGGCGGGCGTCCTCAAGCCAGTCGGAATCACCGCTGACCTCATAGGCCTGTACCAGGTTCCAGAGGGGCCAACCCCAGTAACGGTCGGACACACAGTAATCCGGGTCGTCCGGTCCGCGCTCGGGATAGTAAGGCGAGTATATATAGTGGTAGCCCAGATGGAAGTCGTCCCAGAAGGCGAAATAGCTGAGCTGGCCGTAGTAAAGGACATCCTCCAGGGCATGTCGGTCGCCAGTCAGGTAGTAGTATTCCAGGTTCTGGAACTGTCCGCAGTGACCAGAGTCCGGTCGCTTCCAAATGGCTCGGTTGTACCAGTCCGGGTAGCGATTTTCAGTGACTCCACTGCTGGCAATGTTGGGCCATGATCGCAGATAGACCCAGTGGCTGGTCACGTTCATATCCGGCTCGTCGAACATGAGCGCACAGGCCAGGTCGGTCCATAGCAGCCTGTTCTCGCTCTGCTCAAACTTGCGCCAATCGCCCCAGAGGATCCACGACATGAACATGGAACCCTCATTGACATGCGTGCCGCCGGAACCCCAGGACGGCACCCAGCCGTACCAGTCCCAGCCGTAGTCGACGCCGACGTTCGTTCCCGTCGTGGCGTACTTGTCAAACGTGCTGGTGGTATCGGGGGTGGGCTGCGTGCCCAGGCCGCTGTCCCAGGCATTGCTGTTGACATACGTCTGAGGCGTGCAGCGGGCAAACAGCGGCCGGGCCGTCCGGCTGTACAGGTCCGTCAGCTGCTGGTCGCTGAGCGAGCCGGCGTGGAAGTCATACAGCACCTCGTGACGCTTGCGCGACCCTTCGGTTAAGCTGAACAGTTCGGACCACTCCGTCGGCAGCAGGCCCACTTCCACCCGGCTGCCGTCGGTCCTGAGGGCCTTGGGATACTGCTGCCAGAAATCCTTGACCCCGACCGCCACGCCCAGCGTGCCGTCTGTGGCATCCATCCAGCCGCGGGCGTAGTTGTTCTGCTCCAGGGAACTGGAGCCATCGTAGACCTGATAGCCGCGGAACGTCACGCCGCGGGTGGTGCCGCCCCATGGGCTCAGCCATTTCTCATAGTTGCTTGAAATGGTCTGCCACTTGTCGGTGCCGTTGGAGTCCTGGTAGATCCTGGCGGTGTTGCTGCCCGAGAGGGTCCCGCGGACAGGTGCCGTCTGTCCCAGCAGGGCGTACTGCGTGGCAGCGGTGCTCAGGCTCGTGCGGACACCGAAGTCCTCGATCGGCCAGGTGTAGACGTTCTTGTTGATGAGGCGGTTGTTTTTCAAGGTCACGTGGCAACGCACCAGCGGCGAGCCACTGTAGAAGTACATGCGGACCTGGTATTCGTAGTAGGGGCTGACGGCCGGAGTCTGCGACCGCTGAAACGTTCCGGTGATCAGCAGCACCGCCCGCACCGGGCCGGATTCTTCCACGGTGACCGTGGCAGTGCCGAGCGAGGAGCGGAACTCCTGACCGGCGGATATGCCCATATCCTGCCAATCGCCGCTGACGATGACCAGGCCGTCGCCATCCGCCGCCGAGACGACCTGCTCGTTGGCCTGGTACTGGCCATCGTTGTTGGCATCGACCCAGACCTTGTCAAAAAGGTTGAAGTTGGCATTGTTGACGACCGCCTTGATCGCCCCGGTATCGACGGTGGTCAGGCCGCCGGCCGTGGTGACGCTGACGGGTTCGGCGGGAGCGATATTGGTGCCGCCGACCAGGCTGTAGTTGGATGTGCCGCTGGCGGCAGCGCTGGCGGGGAAGGTGACCAGCAGCCAGCGGATGGAGTTGTCATAGCGGGGGCTCCACCAGCGGTTGAGGACCAGGAACTGGGCCGGGACGCTTGCCCCCTGGCCGTCCTGGACGCACAGCCCGGCAATGTCGGCGTCATGCAGAGAGCCAACGGCAAACGGCACACCCATGGAAATGACTTCGCCGCTGCGGCTGATCCCGTTGTGTTCCTCGATCAATAGCGGGATATTGACCTGGCCGAATGCGCAGGCCGCACAGCAGAGCAGCAGCATGGACACAATAGACGAAATCTTCGCTGGGCGCTGCATCTTCTCTCCTCCAAACGTGTGAGATCCTGCAAATACATGTACCTGACAGTCCGCTCACAAACACCATCCTGGCTCAACAGTCATCCGTGAGTGTCTGAGAAACAACACTTGGTGCAGACAACAGCAACAATGGCAGATCAAGGCTCTACTGCCCCCAGTTGGCGATGAGGGTCTGCAGGTCGCCTATGTTGATGTAGCCGTCACTGTTGAGGTCGGCGTCGGGGTTCCAGTTATTGGTGGCGTTTGCGGCGTGAGTCGCCCAGCTGTCAGCCAGGGCCTGCAGGTCGCCGACGTTGACGGTGGCATCGAGGTTGATGTCGCCGGGTTTGCCGGTTTCCCGCCAGAGGAGTTCGATGCCATCGCCGGTGCCGAGGTTCCGCGAGTATTGCCTGTCGGTGTTGTTGTTCCAGTGTTCGTGTACGCCCAGGCTGGCGCGGCGCACGCCATCGTGGTCGGGATCGTAGAACGTCCCCGAAGGGGGATTGTCGATCAGGGCGGCCTCGTGCAGGTAGTCGTCAGCGGCCAGCACCGTGCCCGGGTACCATGTCGGCATGTCGGCCCGGCAGGCATCCAGGGCGACCGAGTCGATCGCTACTGGATCCTGGGAGATCAGCAGGCTGCTGGGCCAGTCGCCATTGAACGGGGGAATGGTCCATTTGATGGGCGGCGTGACGGCATCGTCGCCGGACCACAGCCCGTCCTCGAGCCAGAGCAGGCCCTTGCCGTAGCCGAAATCGTCCGCGGCCATCAGGTCCGTCAAGGTGCGGTAATGGCCCATGCTGGCGGTGGCCGGGGTAAAGGGCAGGTCGTAGTGCAGTTCGTAGTACCGGGTATCGCCGGGCCTGCGGATCAGAGAACCGTAGTAATTCTTGCCGCAGCCGGAGATGCCGCCGCCTTCGTGGGCCTTGAGGACGGCGAAGTCGATGAAGTAGGTGGAATCGACGTTGACCTGGGGAACGTGGTCGACGTTCGGGGCCGTGGCGCCGTTGCTCCAGTAGAAGCAGTGGGCGGACGGCATGACCTTCGTGCGGCCGAGCAGGCCACGCGTGTCGAGATATTGCACGTTGGGGAATTCGGGGTGGCACAGGTCCCAGTGCTGGCTGACGAAGAAGCAGGTGCTGTCGCCGACGGAGATGCAATCCTGGGGGACTCCGGCCTTGTAGACCAGTTGCCGGAGCAGGGCGAGGATCATCTGGGGCGAAACGGTGACGTTCTCGACATATCTGGACTGTATGTAGGTTGAAAGGTCGACCCGGCCGTCGTCATAGTCCTCTGACGCCACCAGGTTGACTTTGATGTTGATCTTCTCGCCGGGCGTATAGCCTACGTCGCCGCGGCCGTGATTGTTATTGAAATTATGGAAGATGGCGTCCCAGGCGGCCGCGTCGGTGTTGGTGCCGGTCAGATGGCGAAGGCCGACGGACATCATGGTGTCGATGGCGGCCTGGTCGCTGTGGCGGGTCTCCCAGTAGTAGCCGTCGCCCTTGTAGGCGCCGATGTAATTGGTCGCGCGAGGATCATGCACCCAGACGACGCGTCCGGGGCTGACGCCCCTGGCTACACCGATAGGGGCGTTGGGATCCTGGGTGGTCGATGCGCTCGCCGGGCTGGCCGGCACGTTGAAAAGGGTGTGCATGCCGGCGATCGCGGCCACGATGAGGCAGGCGACGGCGGCGATGGCGTGCCGCTGACGGCTCAATCGCCGGGCACCGCGGAAGGCGACCACCGTTGTCACCATGCCGACAAGCCAGGCGACAAAACCGGACGCCAGGGGAAAGGCGAGGCGCTGGCAAGGGTATAAGGCCCGGCTGGGCTTGGGGACAACACGGATCATGAACCACATCAGGGCAAGCAGTCCCGTGATCGGAAGCAGCCAGCGGCCCCAGTGGGATACGGCCGGCGGGCACACAACTCTTCCTGTTATCGGACATACAAAGGGCGTGTTATTGCCTGGACGACTATCAGTTTGCATCCTACTTTCCCTTCCCATCCCAACTGACCAGTTGAATTTGCCTGAGTTGAACTCGCATTGTACCCTGCCGGGCCCTGCATGCCAAGGGAGAATTGTCGGTTGACGCGGGCAGCGGGGCGGTAATCCGAACGATGAACGCTGCCCGCAAGCGGGCAGACTAAATGCCGCTCAGCGCTCTGATCTCACTTGTTAGCGTCCGTTGCAGAGTGTGCTAATTGGACAGTTCCAGCAGGCCCAGCCGCCAGGGGATCTGGCCGTATTTCCTGCCGACGCGTTGGTTGTCCGTCACGCCCTGGAAGAGAAACCGCAGGTGGTGGGGGTCTACCTCAAGATTCTGGTCGTAGCCGCTGCGAAGCAGCTCGCCGTGACTGAACGAATCGGTCCAATGCCGGCCCGAGTCCTTTACGTTGACGGGGCTGGCAAAGGGCTTTTCCTTTGTGGCTGCCAGCGGCTTCCAGGGGCCGTCCAGCCGGTCGGCCAGGTAGGCCTTGTAGTACCGGCGGTTATGGTCGGCCCTGTTCTCCGCTTCGATGAGCGTCAGGTACTTGCCGAGCCCTTGAAGGCAGTACGTGTGACTGGCCTCAAAGACGTCGCCAGTCAGAGCGATCCGGGGTTCGCTCCAGCCGTGCGGGAAGTCGGCCAGACTGGTTGTTGCCCGCCACATGTGGCCATCCAGTGACGTGAAGAAGAGATAGGCGCTGTTGAGGTCGCAGATGATCCAGAAGTCGAGCCAGGCCTTGGCATCGCCTTTATGGGCCCCGAACGGCTGGGCGTTGGACCAGCTGATGGGATCAGCGATGTCATCTGTTGTTGAGAAGGCCGGTTGATACTTCGGCTGCCAGGAGTCGTCGGCGGCCTGGTAGATCATGTACCATTTCTTCTGTGGGGCGAAGTAGAAGACCTGCGGTGCACAGAAGTAGTTGACGCCGACGTCCAGGATGAAGCGTTTGGCCTTGTCGGCTTCCTTCCAGTTGGTGAAGGAGAGGTACTCGATCTGGTGGGTGCGTTTCTGGCTTCGGATTGTGCAGAAGACATGCCATCTGCCGCCGTAATGGACGACGCTGGGGTCCTTGATGGCATGGCAGGGATCAGCCGGCCGGGTCGCCGGGGCGATCAGGGGTTGGCTTGCGACCCAGTGAAATCGGCCTTGCAGGAGCGCCTTGACGGCAGGGGAGTCGACGGGTCGGGTAGTGTTGGCCATCTGTGCCTCCGCCGGAACGCATGTCAGGGCAAGGATACTGCATGTGATTGCTGCGAGGGGCAGCGTCTTGGCGTGAGATTCTCGTTTGGCCATGACTGACTCCTGCTGTATGGCCCGTATCGAGGGACCGTTACCACAGACTTTTCGCGCTCGAACGGCCTGGTGCCTATACTACTCGTGCAGGACCGCTTGGTCACGTGGGCCACGCACAGACAAGAACGAGATCAGAGGAGGACCGCAGAATGCCGGCACGCATGTCGGAGGCGCAGTGGGAAGGCGATTTGAAGAGTGGCAAGGGGAGCATGAAGCCTGGGCAGCGGCGCGTGGCAGGGGGCGTTTTCGTTCGCTACGCGATTCGGTGACGAGGGCGGTACCAATCCCGAAGAACTGATCGGTGCGGCACATGCGGGGTGTTTCTCGATGGCGCTTTCCCACGGGTTGAGCGAGGCAGGGCATACGCCCACGCGCGTTCATACGGTTGCCAAGGTGCATCTGGAGAAGTCTGTCGAGGGATTCAGTATCTCACAGGTCGATCTGAAGACGGAGGGCCAGGTGCCTGGCATCGACGAGGCGACGTTCCAGAAATTCGCCGATGGTGCCAAGCAGAATTGTCCGGTCTCGAAGCTGCTGACGGGGGCGAAGATTACGCTCGAGGCGAAGCTGGTCAAGTAGCAGGAATCTGCGTCGAGCAGGTTCCCGGTGTTGTAAGGGGCGGAGCTCGCGGCCGGGGCTGAATTTCCCGCTCTGGCCCGGCTTGATGCTGCGCGTTTCGACAGGCAACCTTCACAACCGAACTGCTCGCTGCCCCATCCGCATGCATACCATTGGAGTGGGTACTCAAGTACGAGAGCGTATGGCCCGATAGCGCCGTGTACGCTGTTGACCACTTGGCACGGGAGGATGGTCTTCATGGCAGAGCCGCCCAGGGACGACCCGAACCAGGATGACCAGTCCAATTCACCAGAGCCGGATCGCCGGAGGTCGGAAGGTCGGGGCAGGCGGCGACGGTGGCCCTATGTGCTGCTGTGGGTCGGGGGAGGCCTGCTTGTCATACTGGTAATCCTCGCGGTCTTTCTGCCGGCGGCGATCTCGACCCAGCGCGGCAAGCGGTATTTGCTGCGGTTTCTGAATGGCCGGCTGCGGGGCGACGTGCAGATTCAGAAAATCGATGTCTCGTGGGGCGGGCCGCTGCAGATCGAGGGCGTAACCCTTCGCGACCCGCAGCGTCGCGAAGTGCTCGATGCGAAGAAGGTTGTCGTGCAGGAAGGGCTGTGGCGCCTGGTGCGCACGCCGATGGCCTTTGGCCAGATCAGCGTTTACGGACCGCAATTGCGGGTTTACCTGCAAGAGAACAGGCCGCCGTCGCTGGTGGAAGCAGTAGAATCGCCAAACGCGGCAACGCAGCCGGCTCGAAAAGAGCCGTCGCCGGCTACCAGCCAGCCGAGTCACGCTCCCGCACCGGTCGGCAGGATTTTCATCCACGACGGCAGTGTGCGCATCATCAGGCCGGACGGCCAGGTACTGACTGCGACGGCCATCAATGTTAAGGCAACCTTTGATACGCTCAAGAGCGTGCAGGGGGATCTGGTTACGACGTTCGACAGCGGCGGCGCGATTGAGGCCAAGGGGCACGTGCGGAACCTGGTCGACAAGAACGGCCAATATGATGTCAACCGGGCGGTCGGTCAGTTTTCTGTCACAACGCCGCAGCCGGTCGACATCGGGCCGATTGCTTCGTTCGCCGATCAAGGGGACATCGGGGGCCAGGCGCACCTGGACGTGCACGGGACCATCGACCGGGGGACACTGCTGGCGGACCTCAAGACGAGGCTCAGCAGTTTCTATGCCGCCCGTCCTGCCGCAACGAGCCAGCCGGCGACCGCAACGCGGCCCCGGCCGATCAATCTGGTGCTTGTGGGGCACCTGCAGACGGGCGATCAGCAGACCGATGCCAATCTCGATCTGACCGGCGATGCCGGCACCGCGCGGACGAGACTGGCATATGTGCCATCGACGCAGTCGACCAGCGTTTCCGGGCAGGGCATTATCGATACGCTGCTGACCGGTAAGCCTGTCCGTCTGCCGAATCTGGATATCAGCGTCCAAAGCGATCTGGACCTGGCGGTGCTGGCGGATGCGGCGCCGCGGTTCGTACCTGTGCGCAAGGATGTGCGTATTACGAAGGGGCGATTGCAGATCCAAGATCTGGCGGTTCGCACGGAGCCGCGGCTGGCGGCTGCGGGCGGAGTGCGACTGACAGATTTGACGGCATTACAGGGCGATAAGACGGTTGACCTGCAGCCGGTCTTGGTGCAGCTGAATGTACACGTGGAGCCTGATGTCGGGCTCCTGGTAGAGCAAGGACTGGTGCAGTCGGGCTTTGCCCAGGCGAGTGTAAAGGGGACGCCCACGAACCTGCACGGGCAAATGAAGGCAGACCTGGCGGGTCTCGATCGGCAGCTGCGTCAACTGGTCGACCTGGGCACTTCGCAGCTGGCGGGAATCGTGCAGATGGACTTTCAGGCGGGCCATACCGGCAACAACCAGATCGACGTCACTTCGCGGATCGCGGCAAGTGATCTGAAGTATATCTCCGGTCCAAAGACGGTGGCTGTTGCCAGACTGGCGATTAACCCCAATGGTTCGCTCGTGCTGAAAGATAACCATTTGCAGGAGGCGATCCTGAAGGAGACGAACATTGACATGGACAACGAGGTGACAGCGACGGCGGCGGCCTCGTACAGCTTCGGTCCGAGCAGTTGGAAGGCGGATCTGACGATCGAGGGAGCACAGATCGCCTATCTACTGAAACTGGCACGCGGGCTGGGGGTCCACTCCCTGGATCAGTCGGCGGGCTACCGCGGCCAGATTCACCTTCCGATTACAGCCAGCTACGACCCGCACGCAGGCGTGATTGCGGCCAGCGCGGATGGGGCTGTGCACGATCTGGGCGTGGATGACAAGACCGTAGCACAGGCGGTCACAGTGAAACTGAAGCACGCAAACTATGCGCCGGGCACGGGCCGGGTGACGCTGGGCAGCGCCGTCGTGCATACGGACTATTTTCATGCGACTGCCAGCAATGTGGAATACCAGCCGAAGTCCGAGGCGAGCCTGCGAGGGCATCTGGTCGCTGTTGCGCAGATCAAGCCGACGCTGGCGGCGGTCTATACACTGGCCAGAAAGTCCTCAACCCCCAAGTCTGTCAGGCGAGTTTAGGCTGACCAGCGATGTGCGGACGAAGGGCCAGACCATTGCCCTGGCCGGAGCGAGTAGCGTCGACGAACTGCACGTAGGCACCGGTCAGGCGGCGCTTCACCAGAAGCGCGTGAGCCTGGAATATGACGCGCGGATCGATAACGCAAGTGACACGATCACCATAGAGCAGGCGAAGATGACCTCGTCTCCGCTGTCGGCAGAGGTCGACGGCACGGTTGGTGATTTCCGCAGGCGACAGGTGCTGGATCTGAAGGCGGGGTATTCGATCGACTGGGACCAGTTGATGCCGATTGTGTATGAGCTGTCGCCGGGTCTTAAGAAATCGGTAGCTATGCACGGCAAGACAAGCGATCAGTTCACGGTGACGGGACCGGCGTATGAGGCCGGTGCCCAGCCAGTATTTGTCGGTCTGAAGACGGACGGGCTGGCGGTGGGCTGGCAGTCAGGGGTGGTGTACGGCCTGCAACTGGCGGCAGCGAAGCTGGAGCCCACGCTGGCCAACGGCAAGTTTACGCTGCCGAAGACCAGGATTGGGGCTTCGGGCGGTACGATCAACCTCGACGGCACGGCTGACTTTACCGGCGAAACGCCGATGCTTCGTGTGCCGGGCAGGCTGCAAATGCTCGATGGCATCAATCTCAATACACAGATCGGCAAGCAGCTGCTGAGCTATGTCAACCCGTTGTTCATGGACGTGGCGGGGATGCAGGGAAAGGTCTCGCTGGTTGTAGAGGAGATCGGTCTACCGCTTAACGAACAGATCAAGCATACGGGGTCCGGCAGAGGACGGTTCAATATGCAGGATGTGCGCATCGAGCCGGGCGGGGCATTCGGCATACTGGTCAAGATCGCCAGCGCAGCCGGCCAGACTCAGACGGAGCAAGGCCTGATCGGGCGGACGTTGCTCGGTCAGGGCCTGATTGGCCAGGGCGCAGCCGGTCTGCTCAACGGGGTCGGCGAGGCGATCGGCGTAACGAAGAAGCAAACGCCGAGCCTGCTGGAGGGCGCGGTCGCCATCCGTATCGGCAATCCCACGTTTCACATCGCCGACGGCCGGATCAATTATGACAACTTCACGCTGACGTTTCCCAATGGGGTAGACATGGTGTTTTCCGGCTGGGTCGGCTTTGACGACAGCGTCAAGATGTACGTGGCGGTGCCGGTGACGGCCGGTCTGCTGCAGCTGGCGGGTGTAAAGGGGCCGCTGGTGCAGTACGCCAGCGTGTTGCAGGGCATCCGCGTCGACGTGCCGATCGTCGGCACGCGGACGGCATCGAAGCTGGATTTCGGCCGGATCAAGATCCAGCCTTTGGTCAAGCAGGCCATTCGCAAACTCGCAGAGGAAGGTGTCAAGGAAGGGATTCGGCGGGCCGTGCCCGGGGCGGGCCTGCTACCGGGCCTTGCACCCGGCAGCCAGCAAGGCAAGGGATTGGGCCTGCCCGGCGAGGAGATCCTCCGGAAGATCGTGCCCGGCGCCGAGCAGAAATCGCAGCAGCAACAGCCGCAGAAGTAGTGATTATAGAATGCTGATCGGCTTTGGACAGAAGGCTCTTGCCGACTGGACAGATCACACATGACGGCTCGCGAAAACAGACCCACACCAACCGAGCGTTTCGTTTCGAACGCCGTTTATGCGATGCGACGAGTCAAGGAGGTGCTTTGGCCCCCGATAAAGGTGGGTATCGCGGCGGGCATTCGCATCGGGTATCGGGACATCGTCACGACCAGTTCCCACCTGTCGTACCTGACGATGTTCGCATCGGTACCGCTGCTGGTTTTGACTGCGGCGATCATGCAGCCGCTCGGCCTGATGGCGAATACGCAGCAGAGCCTGCACGATTTTCTGGTAACCACCGGCATCTCGACGATTCGCGTTCCGGCGGAATTGCCGGCCAGTGCCAGTCAGCCCGGTGCGACTCGACCCGTGGCAACGGTGAATCTGGCTGCTGAGATCGAGCGGGTTGTCAACGTGATTCTGCAGCGGCTGACGGTGGAACGAGTCGGTCCGGCCGGGGCGATCATTCTGGCTTGGGCGGCCATCTCGCTCGTGACAACTTTGGAGAAGGCACTTAACGACATCTTCGGTGCGCAGACCCGGCCGATCGGCCAGCGGCTCCTGCTGTACTGGTCGGTGGCGACGCTGGTGCCGATCGTAATCGCGGCGGCGGTGTATGCCGCGAAACGGGCGGTATCGCACATTGAGGAATACTCCGTGTTGTCCTGGATCATCGGCGGGCTGGGCTACATCGGGCCGACGATCGTCGGTATCCTGGTGGTGGCGATGCTGTATAAGTTTCTGCCGAACACGCATGTCAATCTCGGGGCCAGCATGATCGGGGCGTCGGTTGCCGTGCCGATCTGGGTGGTTGCCAAGAACGGCTTCCAGCTCTATGTGCGTCATGTGATGACTACCGGCAGCATCTACGGGGCCTTCGCGCTGCTGCCGGTCTTTCTTGTCTGGCTCAATATGTCCTGGCTGATTTTTCTCTGGGGCGCCCAGCTGACCCATGCCAGGGAGCATGGCGGACGGGTGTGGATTGAATTTCCTGGAGACGTTTCCCTCAAGCCGCATCCGACCGATCTTCTGGCGGTGGCGATCGTCGTGGCGCGGTACTTCCAGGCGGGCCTCGGCGCCATCACCGTGCCGGAGATCTACCGGAACATAAACCTGCCGCAGGGCAATATCCGCGAACTGCTGCGGTACCTGGAAACCAACAAGGTCGTCAGCAGGCAGGTTGCCCGGATCGAACAGCGCTACCTGCTTGCACGGCCGGCCGACAAGATCCGCGTCCTTGAGGCCTTCGGTGTTGATACCCGGCAGGACATCGAGTCGCTGACGGCACGGTATAATACGCGGACGGCTATTGCGATCTTCCGGCGCAGGAGCATGCGCTGGCCGGCCTGGGCAACTATACTCTGGCCGATGTGCTCGCGGAGGAGCGTCAAGGGTCCGGTTCCAACATTCCAGGGTGAGCGGCCATCACAGGCTCACACGCTTGTCGGTGGCAGATGCGCTGTCAGCAGGCCATCCGGATGAGTGTTTGCGGCGGTGTTCAGCCTGGCACCCTGGCAGTCTGGCGGCCCTTCGTCGCGAGCTGTTCCACGATCAGTTCGCGGCCGAAGATCCTCTTGAAGATCTTGCGATGGTTCTGCAGTCCCCACATCTCCAACTGACAGTCCTGCCGGCAGTGAATCGCCAGGACGGCCTGGTCCTTACCCTCCCGACGAAGCGATACATCGTGAACGAGGCCCATGTGAGTCCGGTCGAGCGTTTCGGCCAGGCGCAGCAGCACGGAAAGCACACGGACGATATGCTGGCTGGCAGGATCGAGGCCGACCAGTGCCGGGTGCTTCTTTCGGGGCATGCTCCGGCGATGGAACATGGTTGCAGCCGCGATGATGTCGATCTCGCGATCGTCAAAGCCGAGCAACTCGGCGTGGTGAATAAAGTAGGCGGAATGGACCTCATGATCGCCGAAGGACAGGAACACGCCGATGTCGTGCAGCAGGGCGGCGTATTCGAGCAGATCTCTCGGCCAATTCCCGAGATCGTGCAGGCCTGAGTCCTTGGCGGTGTCGAACAGCGCCAGGGCGAGCCGGGCGACGTTACGTGCGTGCGGCTCGTCGAAGTCGCAAGCATGGCCGAGCTGCAGGACGCTGCGTTCCCGGAAGTTCATGGTCTGCAGCAGCCGGGCGTGCTCGCCGCGAGCGAGGTGGTCCAGCGGGAGGCCTTCCCGCAGCCCGCGGTCGCTTACCTGGATCTCGTCGAGGTCCAGATCGTGCATGAATGTGTGGATGATTGCGGCGCCCGGAATGATGATGTCAGCCCGGTCGGCATTCAGGCCTGAGACCTTGCGGCGTTCGGTCAGAGACAGCGAGCAGAGCATCTCGACGACCTCGTCGAGATCGTCTCGGCGAAGCCGGTCTGCTTTGCGGGCGTCGCGGCCGCCTGTCCGACGCGCGGCAACCGCAGCCAGGTTCATGATCGTGCCGCTGCTGCCGACGGCAACGTCCAGGTCATAGCGGCTGATATTCTGCAGTACGTGAATGGCGGCATTTCGAACGTAACGCTGGATTTCCTTGTAGCGGCTTCGTTGGACGGCGCCCTTGAAGTCCGGCTTGAAGAATTGCGTGGCCAGCCGGATCGCGCCGAGTTTCAGCGTGTCGAGATATCGATATTGATGCTGGTCGCCGACGATCACTTCGGTGCTGCCGCCGCCGATGTCGATGAACAGTGCCTGGCGGCGTCCGAGGTTCATGCCGGACGAGACCCCGAGGTGAATCAGACGAGCCTCCTCCTTGCCGCTGACTACATGCACCTCGATATCCGCATCTTCCTGCAATCGTTTGACAAACTGCCGGCGATTGCGGGCTTCTCGCGTAGCGGCTGTCGCGACGGCGATGATCTCGCGGGCACCCCACGACCTGGCCATCGCGGCGAATCGACTGCAGACGAACACCGCACGTTGCATGGCACGCGGCCGGAGGCGCTGCTGGGAAAACTCGCCCTCGCCAAGACGTACCGTCTCCTTCTGCTGCATGAGGGTGGCGAAGGTCCCGTTGGGATTGATCCGGCCGATCAGCAGGCGGACGGAGTTGGTGCCAATGTCCATGAAGGCAAGGACGTTCTGTTTGGTTCGGCTTATGCGCGATGCCATTGAATCTCTAGTTTCCGTTTGAACACTTCTTCGAACAGATCGCCCTTGCTGTGGGCCTGGCGTCGTTCCTCGTCGATGAGGCGCTGCCGCCTTGCAGTGCAGGACGATCTCATCCGGGGCGACCTTTGCCGTCACCTCTTCGACGCGGTCCTCGTGCAGTACGTCCAGAGAGTCAGCCACGCGAAGGATGGCCGAGAGCGTTCGCACAACATCACGGTCGTGCGGGTCGAGTTCGCCGTAGGGCGCGTGCTTGTTCTTTGGTGTAGCCCTTCGGTGGTACCTGGCGACGCAGCCGACGATCCGCCGCTGCCGGCCGGTCAGCGTCAACAGAGGCGATTCGAGGATGAGCCGCAGCGCCGTCTTGTGGTGAGCCTTGCGGCCTTCGATCCAGCCGATGTCATGAAGCAATCCCGCACAGTGCAGCCAGAACCGTTCCCGGTCGCCGAGTTTGTGCAGTGGCTGCAGATCGTCGAAGAGAGTGAGGGCCAGTCGCGTTACCTGGTGCGTGTGGCCCTGCTCGTAATTGCACGTCCTTGCCAGCTGCAGCACATTCGCCAGTCGGGGGTCCTTCGATTCATCGGCAACCTGCAGATTGGCAGCGTTGATTTCGGGCCGCTGGTCATTGGCTGTCCGCGTTTCCTCCAGTGCTCTGCCCTGTTCGATCATCCGCACGAATGCTTCGGGCAGGCCGTTTTGTCGCATTGCCTCGACGGTCCGCCGCATGTCATACTCCAACCGGTAATGCCGCACGCGGAGTTTGTGCGCGGTGACGCTCATCATCGCGTAGCAGGCCCGCGGGTCGCCGTCGTCGGGCCGGCCGACACTGCCCGTGTTGACGAACCATACACCATTGGCGGCGCGAACGAAAGGCACATGCGAATGGCCGACGATGACAATGTCAGCCTGGGCAAGTCCGGCCAACTCGTCCAGGCGCTGCTGGGGTGTGTCGGGGGTCAGGTGCTCATCGGGCGATGCCGGGCTGCCGTGCGCAAGCAGGATGCGCTGCCCCTCGATTTCGAATCGCATATCCTGGGGCAAGGAGGCCAGGTATGCAAGATTCTCCTTGCTGAGAGTCTCATGGGCCCAGCGGTGAGCCAGGGCCTTGGCGGCATTCCTCTGCCTCTTGGCACCCTGGCCGAACTTGATCACGGCCGTGTCATAGTTGCCCGCAATGCTTGCCGCATCAGCTGCCCGGAGGCGTTCGATGACTTCGTTGGGAAACGGGCCGTAGCCCACGAAATCGCCGATGTTCCAGATCGCCTCGGCGCCGTGGGCGCGAGCATGATCGAGCACGACCTCCAGGGCCGGCAGGTTTGCGTGCACATCGCCGATCAGGGCCACCTTCATGCGTTAGGCTCCTGGTTCGTTCGCTGGTTGCTTTCGCCGCTTTGGGCTGAACCGGTTACGGGGCATTCAAGCACCAGCAGCAGCTTGTGCCAGGCGTCCTGCTGTTGCAGCCGGTGCCACGACTCGACGAAAGAACGGTACTCGGCGTCGCGCTGGGCCTGACGTTCCTCGCGCAGATACTCGATGCCCGGCAACACCGTCCGGACCGGCCCCTCCCGTCCGAAGTATTCCAGTGTCCGCTGACGCTCCTGTTCGATGAATGCCGGCAAGGCCGCAACCCACACGTCGCAGTCGTGGATCTCGCCCAGGCGTCGCTGCACGTCCTTGGCCGCACCGATCGCATCATCCAGTGCACCGTCGTAGAGCGGCTTGAACACCTCCATCGCGTAGCGCAGGTGCTTCGCGGCGATGCGCATCTGGTGCAGTTCGGCGATGCACTCAGGTCTTTCGACGTAGGGCTCGTACGCGAGCATCTCTTGAAGCCGTGTCGTGATGACCTGACGCACATGCCCGAAGACGGGTTGCGTTCTGGCATCGAGATGGCGGCAGTCGCCGCGGGCGGTTTCCTGCTGCAATGAGGCCTGAAGGTCCGCAAGGTCCTTATGTTTCTCGAACTTGTCCAAGGCGGCAATCACGTCCGGCTGAAATCGTTCGCGGCGTTGCTTCAGACGCAGGAGCAGCCGGCGCAGCCCCGGACGCGTTTTCCTTTCCGCCGTAGCCTTCAGCACCCCTTGCACGAGTTCGATCTGGACATCCGTATCTCGCGCCTCACCGAGTGCCTTGGTGACGCGTTTGAGACGCTTGTTCCACCGCTTGACCTTTTTGGAGGGGAAACAGTCGGCAAAGAGCCGCACGGCGGTGCGCGTGCGTCTGCTGGCCACCCGCATATCATGTACGGCGTCGACGTCGTCGCCGCGGCGCACATCGTCGGTCAGGCGCAGCATTGTCGCAAGCCGTTTGGTGATTGCTTCGGCGCCGAAACAGCACAGGGATGGGTCCGCGTTGGACATGATGGGATCAGGCTCGCTCGATCGGTGCCGAATGCGCAGCCGCCTCCGAGGCAAGGCTGTTGCGCCGCCGCACAAGTTCCATCATCGCCTGGTGGGTGCCGATCGTTTCGGCTGTCGGCGTCTCGGAGGAAGGCTGGCGCTGCAGGTAGGAACCGTCAGGCTGCATCTCCCAGAGCTGTCGCTGATCGTGCAGCATGATCTGCAGAATCTCCCAGCATTTCTCCCGTCCCAGGCGGTCTTCGATCGGGGCGACGGCCTCCACCCGCGCCAAAAGGTTGCGGTACATCCAGTCAGCCGAGCCGATGTAGAACTCTCCGTCGAGCGGCTCGGCTGCACCATTGCGGAAGTAGAAGATCCGCGAGTGCTCCAGGAACCGGCCAATCACGCTGTAGACCCGGATGTTGTCGCTCAGACCGGGCACGCCCGGTCGCAACGAGGAGAAGCCGCGCACGATCAGGTTGATGGGTACGCCTGCCTGGCTCGCCCGGTACAGGGCCTGGCAGATCCGCCGGTCTTCGAGACTGTTCATCTTGGCGACGATCTCGGCCGGACGGCCTTGCTTAAGGTTGTCGATTTCACGATCGATCATCGCCAGGAACCGTTCCTGGAGGTTTACCGGGGCAACGAGCAGTTTGCGGAATGTCTGCGTGGTACTGCGGCCCGTAAGGTAGTTGAATAACGCCGCGACGTCTTCGGTCAGATCGGGGCGGGAGGTCAGAAGGCTCAGGTCGGTGTAGAGCCTGGCGGTCTGGATATTGTAGTTGCCGGTACCGATGTGCGCGTACGGCGCGCAGGCCGTCGGGCTCGCGGCGTACTACGAGCACCACCTTGCAATGCGTCTTGAGCCCGACAATGCCGTAGACGACGTGTACGCCGGCCTTTTCGAGCATGTGAGCCCAGTAGATGTTCCGTTCTTCGTCGAAACGCGCCTTCAGTTCGACCAGACACGCCACTTGCTTGCCGGCCTCGGCAGCGCGAATGAGCATCGGGATAAACGGGCTTTCGTCCCCGGTGCGGTACATCGTCATCTTGATCGCCAGCACAGCGGGGTCGTCGGCTGCGGTACGGATGAATCGCTCGACGCTCGCGTTGAAGCTTTCATACGGATGGTGAACGAGGATATCCCCTCGCCGGATCAGGCTGAAGATGTCTATCTCGGAATCCGCCATCTTCTGCGGTACCAGCGGGTTCCACGGCTTGTGACGCATCTTCGGCAGGCTCAACCCGGCGATCGCCCGCAGGCCGGCATAGTCCAGCAGGCCGGGCATCTCGTAGACATCTTCTTCGGCTATCCGCAGCTCCTGCATCAGGTACTTGCGCATCCACGGGTCCGGATCGGGGCAGAGTTCCAGCCGGACGACCTTCTCGAAGCGCCGCCGACGAAGCTCGTCTTCGATCATCTCCAGCAGGTCGTCGGCGTCCTCTTCGTCGCGGTCGACGTCGGCATTGCGCGTGATGCGGAACGGCATGACGTTGACGATGGTCATGCCGGGGAAGAGCTGGTCGAGGTTGTGACGGATCACGTCGATGAGGCTGACATAGTGATACCGGCCGTTCGTCGGCTCGGGGTCCAGACGCACCCAGCCGGGCAGTACCTGCGGCACCTTGATCCGTGCGAACAGGTCCTCTTCCTTCTCCGGATGGCGCAGCGTCACGCCGAGAGACGTCGAAAGGTTGGAGATGAACGGGAACGGATGGCCCGGGTCGACTGCCAGCGGCGTCAGCACCGGAAAGACGCTCCGCGCGAAATACTGGTTCGCCTGCTCCCGCTGGGCCGGTGTCAGCTCGTGCCACTGCAGGAGGTGGATATCGTGTTCGGCCAGTGCCGGCACGATCATCTTCTGGTAGCACTGCGCCTGCTCGACGAGCATTGGCAGCACGTTTCGGCGGATCGCGGTGAGTCTGCTGCTGCGGAGTCATTCCGTCGGGAATCGAGGCCACCACGCCTGCGGCGACCTGCCGCTTGAGCCCGCCGACCCGCTTCATGAAGAACTCGTCGAGGTTTGACGAGAAGATCGCCAGGAAGTTCAGGCGTTCCAGCAAGGGCGTACGCTCGTCGATCGCCTCGTGCAGCACGCGGTGATTGAACTGGAGCCAGCTCGAGCTCGCGATTCAGGAACTCTGGACGGACCTTCGGGCCGACCGTCCGATCCTGACCGGCAGGCTCGGCAGCCAGCCGGGGAAATTGCTCTGGTTTCGAAGCCACACTCACAAACTCTTGCCTCTTGATACCCATTGCCTAACGACGCCGTCGAGCCATTATTGGCCTCGAATCTCCGCACTTACACCCGCAAGATGTTCAAATGGGGTTAATCTTGCGTTAGCACTGTGGGCGACTATCAACCGTCCACCCGTATTCTAGACATGGCGTTTATCGACAAACCGAAGCGCTTACAGATCTTAGGGTTGAAGGCTTCTTTGGGCGTCCGGATGGTGTTACACCGGGCAGAACAAGCAGGCGAACACAATGGAAGGTATGCGATTAGCCATCCAGGTACAGTATCCGGGGTTTATCGTCAGGTAATCCTTTATTCTCGGCTGTTTCCAGCCCCGGCGCCAGCCGGGCCGATCGGCCGATCAGCACCACCGACCGAAGGTTTTCCTGCACGGTCCCCTTTACCAGATACGGCCCGAACCTTCGGAATGCCCCACCCATCTGGCGATAAACATTCGGAAACAGGACGACCTCGATCAGGCCGAACCGATCTTCCAGGCTGACGAACTGCATCATCTCGCGGCTCTTGGTGACCGCGCGGCGCATCGCCACGACGATGCCAGCCACGGTGACCATCCGCCCCACGTATTTGGGCAGGTCGATACTGCGGACGATATCCTCGCCGGCCAGTTCATCCCGCCAGGCAGCCAGCGGATGATCGGCCGGGGAGAAACTCAGATACTGCCGTTCCAGTTCCATCAACCGTCGCCGGCTGTAGCCCTCGGTCACGTGTGTCGGCAAAACGCGATTCTCCTCGGCGATCGAAGAACCACGATCGCCGACCGGCGCCGGCATGTCCTGCTGAGCAGGTGCCTCAGGGAACGGCACGTTCAATTGACTGGCGGCCGCCGCATCATTTGAAGGCGTCTCTGTCCGCAGCGACGTGGCTGGAGGCTGATGCATAGCGACGTGTTGCTGTTGATGCCGGCGGATCGCCAGTTGCCACAGCATCGCCGGCCGGCTCTCACCAAGCCCATCGCACGCCCCCGACAGGATCAGTGCCCGCCCCTCGTCGATCGAGATCCGCACGCGCCCCAGCAGATCCTCCAGGTTGACGAAAGGCCGTTGTTTCCGTTGTTCGACGATATTCTGAGCAGTCTTTTCCGCCAGGTTCCGCACCTGCAAGAGCCCCACGCGGATCCCCACCCGCCGAATCGTCAGCCCGCCGCTTCGTGCCGCTGTCGATCGGTCTGTCCCCGATCCCCAATCCCCAGTCCCCAGTCCCTCTTTGTTGTTGTCTTCCTTCTGTCTTCTGTCTTCTGTCTTCTGCCTTCTGTCTTCTGCCTCCTGCCTCCCGTCTCCTGTCTCCTGTCTCCTGTCTCCTGCCTCCTGTCTCCTGTCTTCCGTCTCCTGCATTCTGCCTGTTCGTCGCCGGGCAACCACCCGCTGCACCGCGATCGGCGCCGCCGTATAGCCCAGTTCACTTTCGTTGACGTGCGGCGACAGGATCGGCACGCCCAGCCGGCGGGCCTCCTCCAGGTATTCCGCCAGACTGTAATAGCCACCGATATTGTTCAGCACGCTCGTAAGAAACTCCGCCGGCCAGTGCACCTTCATAAAGGCGCACCAGTAGGAGATCTTGCCATAGGTGCAGGCGTGGGCCTTGTTGTAGGAGTACGCGGCGAAATTGCTCACCAGAAGCCAGATCTGTTCCGCCGTCGGCTCGTCGCATCCCCGCTGCAGCGCCGCCAGCCATGAACTCGCGTTTCAATCCTTCCAGGTGCTCCCTGCTGCCCGGCTTTTCCAGGGCCTTTCGCAGGGTATCGCCGGTCGACATCGTAAAGCCCGCCACCGCCGCAGCCACCCGCATGACGTCTTCCTGGTAGAGCATCACGCCGTAGGTATCTGCCAGCGCCTCCTCCATTGCCGGGTGCAGATACGTGACCTCCTCGAGCCCGAGCTTACGCTTGACGAACCGCTCCTTCATGCCGCTGGCGGACGGGCCGGGCCGGATCAGGGAGAGGGCATGAATGATGTCCTGCAGGTCTTTGGTCCGCAGCATCTGGAGCAGCTGCCGCATGCCGGGCGATTCGATCTGGAAGCAGCCGATCGTCCGCCCCGTTGCCAGAATCGCCGCCGTATCGGGATCGTCTTCCGGCAGCGAATGCAGGTCGACCGACAGGCCGTGATTGCGCCGTACAAGGTCTCGCGCATCGGCCAGGATCGCCAGCGATCGATGCCCCAGCAGGTCGATCTTGATCAGCCCGATTCGCTCAATCGCCCGCAGGTCGTATTGGCTGATCGCAATGCCCTTGGTGGCCGGCTGCAGCGGCGTGTGAGAAGTGATCTCCCGCTCGGCGATCACCACGCCGCCGACATGCACGCTCAGGCCGCGCGGCAGGTGCGCCAATCTCTCAGCGATCGCCACCGCCCTGGCCACCTGGCGATCGTGCATGGGAAAGCCGCGGCATTCCGGCATCGTCGCGATCGCCTGGCGCAACCGATCCGGCTCGTCATATGGCAGCCGACTGGCCAGTCGGTTCAGTTTGTCCAGCGGCATGCCCAAAACGCGGGCAGCGTCGCGGAACGCGCTGCGGGCCTTGTAGAAATGCTGCGTGCAGATCATCGCAACGTGCTTGCTGCCCCAGTGCTCGTAGACGAAGCGGATCACCTCGTCACGGCGGCGCCAGTCGAAGTCGAGGTCGATGTCGGGATAGTCGGTGCGGCTCTCGTTGAGGAACCGTTCGAAATGGAGGTTGTACCGGATCGGGTCGACGTCGCTGATGCCCAGGCAATACGTCACGAGGGAGTCCGCCGCCGAACCCCTGCCGACGTAGCCGATCCCCTTGCTGCGAGCAAACTGCACGATCTCATGTACCACCAGGAAATAGTCGGCGAAGCCCATCTTGGTGATAACATGCAGTTCGTGCTCCAGCCGGGGCACCGCCTCCGGCGGGATCTTCGCATACCGTTGGGCCAGGCCGTCCCAGACGAGTCGGCACAGCCGGGCGCAAGCCGTCTGGCCGGCAGGCAGGGGCACCTTCGGAAAATGCGGCACGCCCAGCTGCAGTTGCAGGTTGCATCGTTGCAGGAGTTTCTCGGCGCTCTGCAGGGCACGATCATACGTCGCCAGTCGATCGCGAATCTTGTCCGCCGGCCCCAGATATGCCCCCTTGGGCGCCAGTTCGCTCGCATCGACCCGGTCCGCCAGCCGGTTCAGCACCACGGCCCGCAGCACCCGGTGAAGGTGCCAGTCCTGCGGCCGCACGAAGTACGCCGCATGCGAAGCGATCAGCTCAACGCCCAGTTGCTCAGCCGTCCTGATGAGCCTGTAATTCCGCGTCCGGCTGGCTTGGTCCCCATAGTCGCAGATCTCCGCGAACAGATGATCCGCCTCGATCCGCCCAGCCAGCTGCCGCAGCAGGTCAGGATCCTGCACCAGGTAAACAAGCCCTTGCTGATGCGAGGCCGCCGCCTCAACGAGGTCGAAGTCAGCCGAACAATGCCGGGCAGTGATCAGACGGCAGAGGTTCTCATACCCAACCTGTTCGCAAGCCACCGCCACGAGCTGCCTGGCATGAAGCTGCCGGACGACAAGTTTCGTCTTACCCAGCAGGACGTCATCGTCAGATGTTGCCCGATCCTCGATTCTTCTGTCTTCTATCCCCCGCCTTCTGTCTCCTGCCTTCTGCCTTCTGTCTTCTGCATTTTGACTTCCGCCTTCTGCCTCCTGTCTCCTGCCTTCTGTCTTTTGACTTCTATCTTCTGACTTCTGCCTTCTGTCTTCTGCCGTTACAACCGCCCCGACGATCGGCCGGACCCCCTCCTGCAACGCCCGCTCGTAGAACTCAACCGCCCCGTACAGGTTGTCGAAATCCGCCAGGCAGACTGCAGGGATCCTCCACCGCCGCGCCCAGCCGAACAACTCATCCAGCCGAACCAGCCCGCACCCCAATGACCAGCCACTACATACGCGAATGAACATCTGTCCGCCTCATTCGTTCGGTATATGTTAGGGTAGCCTGGAAGAGGCAGGATTTCAAGGCCCGGCCGCCAACATTTCACAGGCTATTCAACCGATCTGTATCAAGAACGGGCTTGTCCCTATACTTTCGGGGGCAAGGAGATATTGATCTGCGGGCAAGCCTGCCTCCCGTGCGACCCACCCCAGGGCGCGAAGGCAGCACAGGACGACCTGCATAGCTTGAGGCCGACGGTCTCTGACCCGATAAAACGTCAATACACGCACAGGAGATTTCCGTTATGGCTGAAACGTCCCGCACAACCCAGATGCCGTCCGACCTTCAGATCGCCCACGCAGCCAAGTGCAAGCACATACATGAGATCGCCGCCGGCCTGGGCATCAAGGAGGACGAACTCGACCTGTACGGCCGGTTCAAGGCGAAGGTCTATCTGGGCGTGCTTGGCCGGCTGCGCGACCGGCCCAACGGCAAGTACATCCTGATGACCGCGGTGACCCCCACGCCGCTGGGCGAGGGCAAGACCACCACGACGATCGGCCTGGCCCAGGGCTTGGCCCATATCGGCCGCAAGGCGGCCGCCTGCATCCGCCAGCCGTCTCTGGGGCCGGTCTTCGGCATCAAGGGCGGTGCCGCCGGCGGCGGCTACAGCCAGGTCATCCCCATGGAAGACATCAACCTGCACCTGACCGGCGACATGCACGCCGTCAGCAGTGCTCACGCCCTCCTGGCAGCCATGGTCGATACCTCGCTGATCAAGGGCAACCCCGCCAAACTCGACCCGACCAAGATCGCCTGGCGACGCTGCGTCGACATGAATGACGGCGCTCTGCGCAACATCGTCGTCGGCCTGCGCGGCAACGGCATCCCACGTGAAACCGGCTTCGACCTGACCGCCGCCAGCGAGGTCATGGCGGCCCTTGCCCTGGCAACGAGTCTGAAGGACCTGCGCCAGCGGCTCGGCAAGATCGTCGTCGGCTACAATCATCTCGACCTGCCCGTGACCGCCGAGGACATCCGTGCTGCCGGCGCGATGACCATCCTGCTGCGTGAAGCGATCAAGCCGAACCTCATGCAGACGCTGGAACACGTGCCGACCTTCGTGCACTGCGGCCCGTTCGCCAACATCGCCCACGGCAACAGCAGCATCCTGGCTGATTACATCGCCTTGAAATGCGCCGACTACGTCGTAACCGAGGCCGGTTTCGGCGCCGACATGGGCATGGAAAAATTCTATAACATCAAGTGCCGGGTCAGCGGCCTTGTGCCCGACGCCGTCTGCATGGTCGCCACCGTCCGCGCGCTCAAGGCCCACAGCGGCAAGTATCGGATCGTCCCGGGCCGCCCGATCGACCCGAAGCTCTTCGAGCCGAACGCGGAGAACCTGCGACAGGGGCTGCCAAACCTGATCAAGCATATTGAGAATGCCCGCTATTTCGGCGTACCGTGCGTAGTCGCAGTTAACAAGTTCCCGACCGACAGCGACGAAGAGATCCAGGCCCTGCGCGAAGGGGCGGAGACGGCCGGCGCGGTTTCGGTCGTTGTCTGCGAAGGACACGCCAGGGGCGGGCCCGGCGCAGCCGCATTGGCCGAGGCGATCGTCGCCGCATGCGACATGCAGCACGATAAGTTCCGATTCCTCTACCCTTTAGAGTGGCCCATCCAGCGCAAGATCGAGACGATTGCGACGACCATTTACGGCGCCAACGGCGTGCAGTTCGAAAAGGCCGCCAACGCCGCCATCGACAGATTCACCAGGCTCGGCTGGGACCGCCTGCCGATCTGCATGGCCAAGACGCAGTACTCCTTCTCACACGACGCCAGCCTTCGCGGCCGGCCGAGCGACTTCACGCTGCCGATCCGCGATATCCGGATTTCGGCGGGTGCCGGGTTCCTCTATGCCCTCTGCGGCGACATGATGACCATGCCCGCCTTCGGCAGCCGGCCTGCCGCGGTGAACATGGACATCGACGAGAACGGCCAGGTGCGCGGCCTGTTCTAGAGCAACAGACTGCGACCAAGCGCCATGTACTGGCGGAATTGTATTCCCTGGTCCGCAAGGCGTGTCATACAAAACGCTACAGACTGGTGCGGGGCGTCGCTGCCCGGCATAGTCAGCCTTACTTGCCCCCCCATAACGCGTCCCAGCAGCGGTATCCACCCGCGACCTGGCGGGTTTAAACTGCCGGAATTCCTGGAGGACAATGCATACATATGGTACAATAAGCCCACGCAAGGATAGCCCCGTTGCGAGGTAGCCACGCGTCACACCTGCCCGGAGGAGGAGAACGAAGGTGGAAAGAAGCCTGCATCGCGCCATTTTGGGTGTTGCGACGGCCGTCGTGCTTTGTTGTCCGCTGCTGGCCTATGCCTGGCTGGATCCAGCTCAGCCGGGCGTCGTCACGGTTCTGGACAGCGAAGACAATCGGCTCTCATCCGTCTACGATCCGACGAACCAGATGGAGTGGGAGCTGAATTTCGGCGGCAGCACATACAGCCGGATCAAAGGCAGTCAAGACCTGATGGCTCTGAAGTTCGACCTGTCGGCCTACCGCGGTCGGACGGTCGAAGCCGCGGAACTGCATCTGGCCCGCAGAGCAGTAGACTCGGTTGTCAGTCTGTGCGTGTCCACGATCAACGCCGACTGGCACGAAGGCAGCGGCAACGGG
The DNA here is from genome assembly GCA_963787325.1 of uncultured Planctomycetota bacterium. Taxonomy (GTDB): domain Bacteria; phylum Planctomycetota; class Phycisphaerae; order UBA1845; family JANYLN01; genus CAWBCK01. The sequence continues at coordinate 306,643 of CAWBCK010000003.1, read as the reverse complement.
AGCCGCACAGTCGGCGCTGCCTGCTGGCGATGGCGCGTCACTCCCGCTGACTCCAACAACTACACCATCGATAACGAGTGGACCTACCAGCGCAGCGATTTCTCCACCGCGGCCTTCGGCAACTTCGGCTCGCTGGTCTCTTATGGCTTTGCGGCCGACGACACCTTCAAGTCGTATTCGGGCCCCGGCACGTCTTACGGCTGGATCGGCATGAAACTCGACCCTGCCGTGGTGCAGGCGCTCATCCTCGATCAGTACGGCCTGACCGTCACCGATGCCCGCTGGCACAGCGGCTCGTCCGGCCCGAATCCGGCCGTCTACACAAAGGAACAGAACGACACGGTACGCCCTCGTCTGTATATCAAGTTTGCCGCTACCGACGACGTGACGCCGCCGCTGCCTGTTACCAACCTGTCCGCACAGGCCGGCCCGGACAACGGCCAGGTTGTTCTTACGTTCGATGCCCCGACCGATCCACAGGCTGCCAAGGCGTTCGGCTATACCGTGCGATATTCGCAGACGAATGATTTCGCCGGCGCGACGGATCTGGCCCGTTGGCGCATCCCTCGTCCCGGTGTTCCGGGGGCAGTTCAGAGAGTCCTTATTGAGGACCTGACGCCATATACAACCTATTATTTCTTCGTCCAGGCGTACGATGCCGTCGGCAATCCCAGCACCGTCGCCACGACCAGTCTTTTCGTGCCTGCGCCAGTTACGGCCACGCTTGAAGACGTTCCGTTTGTCACGCCCGACCCCACGGGCAAGACAATCCGCACTGTTGCCAACGTCATGCGATGGTGGGCTGCGCCGCCAACAACCGGTGTTAACCCCGTTACCGGCAACCGCTATGAAGACGGCTACACCGGCAGCGGCGCTGATGACTACAAAAAGGCCAACGTTGTCTGGGATTCCGGTACGAACACGATCTCCCTTCTGGCGGCGCGCAACGAGGTTGTCGCGGCGCAGTTGGTTATCGAGAAACTCACCGCCGGCAGCCTCACCAACGTCGGCGTTACCGCCGGCAACCTGACCGGGCCGGGCGGCGTGACCATCCCGGCGGATACGTGCATCGAACGGTTCCAGATGCACTACCTGACCAGCGGTTCATCCAAGTGTCCGGATCCTGCCATCCCGCTGGCCAGCCCCTTCCCCGCCACGTTCAGCATCCCGGACCCGAACCACAATCCCACCGGTATGAATCAGTCCGTCTGGACGGATATCTACGTGCCGACAGGCAGCGTCCCCGGCGACTACACAGGCACGCTCACTGTTACCGCTGACCAGCTGAGCAGCCCCGTTACGGTAAACCTGAAGATTCACGTCAGCCCGGTGACCATTCCGGATATGCCGACGTTCCTCGTCGACCTTAACGGCTACGGGGATCCCTGGAACTGGGGCAGCAGCAATGCCCAGGATGACCGCATCGCACTGCGCTACTTCCAGGCGTGCCACAAACACCGCGTCGTGCCCAACTGCCTGCCCTACAGCCACCTCAACGGCAACGTTCAGACGGATCGTATACCGGACGTGATGACCGGCTCGGGCGCAACACTTCATGCGGCCAGCTGGTCAACGTTCGACCGGCGATACGGTCCGCTGTTCGACGGTTCGGCTTTTTCGCCGACCAACCCGGTCCAGCCGTATTACGGACCCGGCGAGAATACCCCGATCACACACTTCTACAGCACGTTCCACGAGTCCTGGCCGATCTACATCCTCGATGCGGCGCTCGGCTTCGACGCCGAGGGTCTCGGCCCGGCCTATTGGTACTCGCTGAACCCCTCCGATCTGGTGACCATGTTCACCAACCTGCCCGATGTGTACAGCGCTTTCCCGGAAGGCTACAAGCAGGGCTTGCGCAATGTGATGGCGGACTGGGTGCAGCACGCCCACGACATGGGCTGGACGCAGACAGCCTTCGAGACCTATCACAACGAGAAGTTCAGCGACCACTGGGGTTCACCGGCGGTCTACGACCCGGTCTTCTGGGTCATGGAAGAGAACGACAGCGCGGACGATTTCCGCGCCGACGGCTTCTATCACGAGCTGTGGCGCGAGGGTTACGAGCAGGCCAACTGCCCCGACGTCAAGTGGCACTTCCGCATCGATATCTCCACCCGCTACGGGCTCAACTACGGCCAGCTCGACAATCGCATCAACTACTGGGATCTGTCGGCCAGCAGTGCCAGCTGGTGGTGGCCGCAGATCAAATACCGCAGTTACAACCTCGATGCGGACAAGCCGGAGCAGTGGGTCGACTACAGCGACTCGCCGAGTCCGGCACAATCCGGAGTCGTATGGCCGCAGCTGTTCCTTCGCCGGTGGAGCCAGGGCCTGGCGGGCGTCCTTCCCTACTGGGACGCTTTCGGCTACGCCAGTTGGACCAGCTTCGGCAGCCCTGCCAGCGTGATCTATTCCGGCCGGAGCGTCCCGGGCATGAGCACCCCGTACGAAGGCTGCCTGCTGAGCATGCGGGTCAAGCAGATGCGCCAGGCCGAGCAGCTGATCGAGCTGCTCAACCTCTGGGCGGATACTGACGGCATGAACCGCCAACGGGTCCGCGACGCGATCTTCGCAAAATACGGCACGGCTACTGCGAGTTCGGACTATTACTCGTACCCCAACATCGACGACGTCACCCTCTACCACATGAAGGCCAACCTGTTGGCCAAAATCGAAGCGAGCACCATCCTGGAGGGAGACATCAACAACGATGGCTATGTGAATGTCGGTGACCTCCAGGAACTGGCGGCTGCATGGGCCGGCCACGCTGCTCCACCTGCCAGCGCAAACTGGAATGCCGCCGCAGATCTCAACACCGATGGCTATGTCAATGTCGGCGATCTTCAGGTGCTGGTAGCCCATTGGGGCCGGCATCGCTGATACAACTGAGCTTACGCCCTCTTTCCGTCTGCAAGGCGGCCGCATGCCCGGCTGTCCGGCTGGCGCGCAGCTTGCAGAGGTGCATCGCACGTACTGAATACAGGCATCTTCTTTCAGAACGGTCCTGCGGCGCGTATAGGGCCGGCGGGCCGCCCATACCGGCTCTACACCAATCAGTTGCGACCAGATCGTGATCGTCGGTCGTCTCCTGGCTGCCGGCGATGCCCGGGTGCAGCGCCGTTTACCCGGCGGTGTTCTTGGATGTTCTGTCCCGCATGCTTCTAGAATCTCATATCCGGTTACATGCCGTGGACAGAAGGAGAAAAAACCATGTTCGGAAGAAAGAATGCTCGCTGGCAGGACAGGATCAGCCAGCCGGCTGTTCGACAATTCAGGGAACTGCGCAAACGTACCGGCGTATCGCCAGGCGTTGCACTGGCTGTCGGTGCGGGCGCCGCGGTGGGAACTGCCTGGCTGGTGAACCGCATGATGCGGTACAGTTTCTCCGGCAAAGTGGTACTGATCTGCGGAGGGTCACGCGGCCTGGGCCTTGTGTTGGCCAGGCGCCTGGCTCGCGAAGGCGCCAGTCTCGTTCTGCTCGCCCGCGACACCGCGGAGTTGGCCAGGGCACGTGAGGAGATCGAAAAGATCACGCCGAACGTGCTGGCCATCACCTGCGATGTCACCAATCGCGAAGCCGTCGACCGGGCCGTCGACGAGACGATTCGCCGGTTCGACCGCATCGATGCGCTGATCAACAATGCCGGCACGATGCAGGTCGGCCCGTTGGAGAACATGACTGTCAAGGATTTTGAAGACGCGATGGCGGTGCACGTCTATGCGCCGCTCTACGCCAGCCTCGCGGTCGTACCGCACATGCGGCGGCAGGGCGGCGGGCGGATCATCAACGTCTCGTCGATCGGCGGAAAAATAGCCCTTCCGCACCTGGTGCCCTATTGCGCCAGCAAGTTCGCCCTCGTCGGTCTCTCTGACGGCCTGCGAGCCGAACTCCGCAAGGACAACATCTACGTTACCACGGTCTGCCCGGGCCTGATGCGGACCGGTTCGCCGCTCAATGCCGTCTTCAAGGGACAGCACCAGAAGGAGTTTGCCTGGTTCGCCCTCGGCGATACGCTGCCGGGCAGCGCGATGCGGGCCGAGCATGCAGCCCGGCGGATCCTCGATGCCTGCCGGCGAGGTGCGCCGCGACTGATCGTCGGGGCACCGGCCAAACTGGCGTGGCTGGGTTACGAGATGCTGCCAGGCATGGCTGCTACCCTTGGTGGTCTGATCAGCCGGCTCATGCCTCAATCAGAACCTGTGCATGGCGGCGAAAGCCACAAAGGCTGGGAAAGCCGCGGAAAGGAACCGTCGCTGCTGACGCGTCTGAGCGATCGTGCAACCCGGCGATACAACCAGGTTAGCGAAGAGCGTCTGACGAAGTAAAAGCAGTTGACCGAACACAAACGCCTGCCCCCGTCTCGAACGACCAGGGGGCAGGCGAAGTTCGGCACCCAGGATCCGCGGCGAAAACGAGCCTGAAGCACAAGCGAGGCGAACGTCTACCACGAATTGAAATGATCCAACCGGAGCGAGTCTGCGACCTGAACGCCAAGCCGGTCCGCAAGGGCGGGTACGCGTTGTACTGGATGCAGGCGGCACAGCGGGCCAAATGCAACCATGCCCTGCAATGGGCGATCCGCCGGGCCGATGAGCTGAAACAGCCCGTCCTGACCGTCTTCGGCCTGATGGACGACTACCCCGAAGCGAATGAGCGGCACTATGCATTTATGCTGGAAGGCCTCAGCCAGACTCGGCAGGCTCTCCGGCAGCAGGGCATTCAACTGGTCGTCCGGCACATGCCGCCGGCCCGGGCCGCACTTGATCTTGCCGGCGATGCCAGTCTCATCGTTACCGACCGCGGCTACACACGTCATCAGAAGGCCTGGCGGCGGGACGTTGCCCGGCAAGCCCCCTGCCGGGTCGTCCAGGTCGAGACCGACGTCGTCGTTCCCGTAGAGGCTGCCTCTGACAAACAGGAATATTCCGCCGCAACGCTTCGCCCGAAATTGCACCGCCGGCTGGGTCGATACCTCGTGCCGCTCGACGAAACCAAGCCGCGAGGCGATTCGCTCGACATGCACATCGAGGACCTCTCCTTGGCAGAGATCGACACGGTGCTGGCTGATCTGAAGATCGACCGCAGTGCCGGCCGGGTAACGAGCTTCATTGGCGGCACGTCAAACGCGACACGCCTGCTGCGCGATTTCATCCGAAACAGGCTGCAATACTATGCCGGCCAGCGCAACGATCCCAGCCTGGACATCCAGTCGCACCAGAGCCCCTACCTGCACTTCGGCCAGATCTCGCCGCTTCAGATCGCATTGGAGGTGAGCCGCGCCAAGGGCGTCCCTCAGGTCGCGAAAGATGCCTATCTGGAGGAGCTCGATCGTCCGACGGGAGCTGGCGATCAACTTTACGCACTATTGTCTGCGATATGATTCGTATACTTCACTGCCCGCTTGGGCCCAGGACACGCTCGAAGAACACAAATCCGACGCGCGCGACGACCTACACTCTGCCCCAACTCGAGAAAGCCCGCACGGACGATCCCTACTGGAACGCCGCCATGCGAGAGATGCTCATCACCGGCAAGATGCACAATTACATGCGAATGTACTGGGGAAAGAAGGTCATCGAGTGGAGCCGAACCCCGCTCCGTGCATTCAAGGCGATGCTGTATCTGAACAACAAGTACTTCCTTGACGGCCGGGACCCCAACTCCTGGGCCAACGTCGCCTGGTGCTTCGGCCTGCACGACCGCCCGTGGGCCGAGCGTTCCGTCTTCGGCAAGGTTCGTTACATGAACGCCGCTGGCCTCGAACGAAAGTTCGACATCGATGCCTATGTACGCAAAGTGGATTCGCTTTAGCCCGCCACACCCACCAGGACTTGGCTGACGATTCCGCATTCACTATCATGAGGACCTGTGTGGCCGCAAGGGCGCGGCGCGCATGCAGTGACAGTATAGCATCGTGATGCTGGAGTCATTCTGTGCATATTTCCGAACATGTTCACGCCGTAAAGATCCCGTTCCAGGTCCCCGTTGCGCCGAACGTAACGGTGGACCGGTTTGTCTATGCCTTCGTAATCTGCGGCCCCCGGATCTGCCTGATCGACAGCGGCGTTGCCGGGGCCGATCGGCTGATCTTCGATTCCATTCGCCATACCGGCCGAAGTGCCGCGGAGATCGACAGTATCGTGCTGACGCACTCCCACCCGGATCACATCGGTGCAGCCAGGGCGATCCGCCAGGTCACCGGCTGTAGCATCGCCGCCCATCCGGCGGAGAAGGCATGGATCGAAGATGTGAACCTGCAATGTCGCCAGCGGCCGGTGCCGGGCTTTGGCGTGCTGGTAGGCGGCTCCGTCAACGTCGACCGCGACCTTGCCGACGGCGACATGGTTGACCTGGGAGATGGGATGACCCTGGAGGTACTGCACACGCCGGGGCACTCGTCTGGTTCCATCTCGTTGCTGCTCCGTCCGGACAATGTCCTGTTCTGCGGTGACGCGGTGCCGTTGCCCGGCGACCTGCCGATCTGGGAGGATTTTGCTGCCTCGGTTGCGTCGGTGGAGAAACTGAAGGTGCTCGGCGGACTCAAGGCCATGTTGAGCTCGGTGGGATGAGCCGCGCCAAGCCTGCCGAGATCGCTCTGACACTGGACAAGAGCATGAGCCTTCTGCGCCACGTTCAGCAGACGGTCAACAGCATCACTGCAGCGCAGCCCAACCTGAAGCCAATGGACCTCTGCCGGCAAGTCGTCGCAGCTCTGCATCTGCCTCCCGCCGCAGCGAACCCGCTGGTGGCCAGGTCCTTCGTAGCGTGTACAAATGCCTCGTAACTACACTCGGTGAAGGTCGCAGAGACCGGCTGTCCGTAGAACAGAAAGGGCCGGCTGCGCTTCTCCAACGCTGCCGGCCCGTAACGATCATCGCTCGGTACTGTTGCCTCAGGCGGCAGGTTCATCCTCGTCCGGACGACGCTTCGCGACAGCGCTGGCCAGAACCGCGCCAAGGCCCGCCAGGGCAATCGTTCCCGGCTCGGGCACGGCCTGCACCGTCACGAAGTCCATTGTCAGCGGCCCGATTGCGGTTGCGATGCCGCTTAGGGTAGAACCCTCTGCTCCGACAAGGTATCCCCCAAGGGTCATCTGGCGCACGCCCAGGGTCACACCTTCGGTCGGAAAGATCAGGCTGCCGAAACTCGCCGCCGAGAGTACCGGGCTCGCCGCGTCGTAGTGATACCAGCGGTCATAGCCGTAAACATCCTGCCCCGCCTCTTGTCCAACGACACCAAGTCTGTGCCACGAAGGGTCATAGGGCTCCCAACCCGGCCAGAGGCCGACACCACGGGTGCTGAAGGACGCAAGTGTCACGTCAACGCGGTCTACGTCTGGTATGTCCATCGCCTTCAGCATTAGACTGCCGTGACCGGCCGCCAGATCGTACTCCCAGTACAACGTGAAGTATTCGTTCTCGGTATGCCCTGTCGGCGCGACAACCACGGCTGCTGCAGGCCGCTCCATCGTCCACAGAAAGATCAGCGCCACCGCAACGATAAATCCCACGGAAGTCTGGCCAAGGCGAAGCGGCCCGCAATAACGGAGGAACCGACGAGAACGGCGACGCATCTTTGCAGCCAGATTCCGGTGGTGAAGCATAGCGCACTCCTCTCGAAGACCGTGATCACTGAGCACAAGCATGCCCTGAATGCACAGTCTTATTGTCGGATAGCGAAAGCACTGCACTTGATCGGAACTGACTGCGCGGGACGCTTCTGTAGGGTCAGGTTGTCAAACACTACGAGCCGGCGGCAATCCCAAACGCTTCTGCCACATCCGCGCGATCGACCTGCGCCAGTGACCGAAACGTCCTGGTCGCCATCTTCGCGATCTCGTCCGGGCTCACCGACGGTACCGCAAAAACCTTCATGCCCCCCGATACGGCCGCGCGTACGCCGTGCAGGCTGTCCTCGAAGACCAGACAATTGGCCGGTTCAGCTCCCAGCATCTTCGCCGCTTTGAGAAAGACATCCGGCGCCGGTTTGCCTCTTTGGACCGACTCACTGCTGACGATCACCTCAAAGCATTCGCGAATGGACAGTTGCTGCATCGCCCGCTCGATCCCCTCAGATGGACTGCCCGACGCCACAGCCATCGGCGTCAGGCCATGCAGCCGCCGCACCAGATCGACGGCGCCATCCATGGGGCGGATCTCGGCCCCGGCATACTCCTCGATCAGCCCATTGCGCATGACCGTCTGATAGTGCTCCAGCGACCCGCCAGGCGAAACGAGCCGCCACGCCGTCGCCGCAACGTCAAGGGCATTCATGCCTTTGTAGTTCGCTGCCAGCTCCGCGTCCCATTCGCGTCCCATAGCCGCAAGCAGCCGCTCCTCGGCCGCACGCCAGATGGGCATGCTGTCGATGAGCAGTTCGTCCATGTCAAAGATGATGCCATGCACAATCGAAACCTCCACGGCTAGTGGCTAGTGTAGTTCGTCACGCTGTTTGCATCTTATCGAGGACGGCGCGAGCCCGGCGGACTTTCGCCAGGATCGTTTCAGTCTTGGCCATCCAAACGAACGTCGCGGGGCGTTCGTTGTGCTTGGCGATGTAGTCATCGATGGCGGCGATCAACTGCTTGACACTATGGAAGACACCGCGGCGAATGCGTTTGTCCGTGATCTCCCGGAACCACCGCTCTACCAGATTCAGCCACGAACTGCTGGTCGGCGTGAAGTGCAGGTGTACCCGCGAATGTCGCTTCAGCCATGCCTTGACCTTCGCGTGCTTGTGCGTAGCGTAGTTGTCCACGATCAGGTGCAGGTCCAGGTCCTGCGGCACTTGGGCGTCCACCAGGTTCAGAAACTTGATAAACTCCTGGTGCCGATGCCGCGGCATGCACGTGCCGATCAACTTGCCCTGGGCCACCTCCAGGGCCGCAAACAAGGTCGTCGTCCCGTGCCGCACGTAATCGTGCGTCATCGTCCCGCACCGGCCCTTCTTGATCGGCAGCCCCGGCTGCGTGCGGTCCAACGCTTGGATCTGGCTCTTTTCGTCCACGCAAAAGACCATCGCCCGTTCCGGCGGATTCAGGTACAGGCCCACTACGTCGGTCACCTTCTCCACAAACTGCGGGTCGTTCGAGACCTTGAACGTCCGCACCAGGTGCGGCTTGAGTCCGTTGGCCCGCCACACACGCCCGACCATTGAAGGACTGACTCCCAGGTGCCGGGCCAGACTGTTCGTGCTCCAGTGCGTCGCGTCGGCCGGCCGCTCCCGGGTGGTGGCTCGCACGATACGGGCCGCCACCTCTTGCCGCCGGGTCGATGGCCGACCGCCTCGCGGGGCATCCTTTTCGATCCCCGCCAAGCCCTTTTCCGCAAACCGCCGACGCCAGCGATTGACGATCGTCCGGTCGATCTCCAGTTCCTCGGCAATCGCGATGTTCTCTCGGCCCTCGGCCGCCAGCAACACGATCTGGGCCCGTCGCACCAGGCGAGCCGGCGTGGTCCGCCCGCGTGCCCATCGCTGCAGGGTGGCTCTCTGTTCGTCGGTCAGTATGACTCTCGGCGCTATTCGCATGGGTATCATCCTCTCTCTAAAAGATGATACCAGCAAGACCACTATAAGATGCACGATTTATGATGCACTACACTAGCACTACAACGCCACATGAGCTCAAGAAACCTCAAGCGGCAACACGATGAATTCTTCCAGGAACCTTGATCCTGGAAGGAGATAGAGCATGGATGCTCAACAGATTCGGAAGTCTGCAACCTATGCTGAGCAAGTACCTGGCCGAGTTTGACGACTGTTTCAGCCGCTCGGAACCGGCCGACAGCCTGCGGGTCTACGTCAACGGCCAACTGTCCGATTTGCCCCGCAAGAGCATCGAGCCGATCGCCGACCGGGCGGGCGTACCGCCGCGGACGCTCCAGCAATTCCTCTCGCGGGCGGCTTGGGATCAGGCCTGGATGGCCGATCGGCTGATGCAGATCGTTGCCCGCGATCATAGCCACCCGATGTCTATCGGGATCATCGATGAGACCAGTTATGCCAAGAAGGGCGACAAGACCCCCGGCGTCAAGCGGCAGTACTGCGGCGCCAGCGGCAAGGTCGGCAACTGTGTGGTCTCCGTGCATCTGAGCTATGTGGCCGCAGACTTCCACACTCTGCTGGCCGGCGAGTTGTTCCTGCCGCAGGAGTGGTCGGACGACCGAGAGCGGTGCCGGACGGCGGGCATCCCCGAAGCGATGGTCCACCGCCCCAAGTGGCAGATCGCCTTGGAACTGCGAGATCAGGCGGTGGCCAACGGGGTCCGCCTGGAGTGGGTGGGAGCCGACGAGGGCTACGGCGAGGTGCCGGCGTTCCTGTTTGCGCTGGACGATCGCGGCCAGCGATACGTGGTGGAAGTTCCCAGCATCTTCCATGGGTGGCTGCGTCAACCGGAGGTGCTGCAGAAACAGTATCACGGACGCCGCAAACCCGGTCGCCAGCCCCGCTATCCCCGGCTGAAGGTCAAGAACCTGCCGACGATCGAGGTGCGGAACATGCTCAAATATTGCGAGGCGTTCCGCAAGCAGGCCTGGGAGAGATTCCACATCAAGGACACCACCAAGGGACCGGAGGTCTGGGAGGCCAAGATGGCCCCGATCTACCTGAAGCGGGACGGCCTGCCGACTTGGCCGCACTGGCTGATCGTGGCCCGCAACCTGCGAGATCTCGACGAGGTGAAGTACTTTGTCTCGAATGCCCCGGCCGGCACGCCGCTGGAGGTGCTGCTGCACGTGGCGTTCAGCCGCTACCAGGTGGAACGGTGCTTTGAGGAGGAAAAGAACGAGTTGGGGATGGACCACTTCGAGGTCCGCAACTATCTCTCGCTCAAACGGCACTTGCTGATCACCGCGGTCAGCCACCTGTTCCTGGCCAAGGTGCACGAAACGTGGCGGGGGGAAAAATCCGCACCTGACGGTCTGCCAATTGCGCCAGGCGGCCGGAGCCTTGGTTCGTTCGCTGTGGCTGACGGGCCAGGTACGGCAGAGCTTCCTGAAACAGGAGGCGACGATCATCACCGAGACCCAGCGGCGGCTGGCCAAGTCTCAGCGCAGCCACGTCAAAGCCCGCAAGCGGTGGCTGCGTAAGGAGGGCATCAAGTTGCCAACGTTACGATGTTGCATCATGTACCAGGTGGCGTTGTAGTGCTAGTGGCTAGTGGTTAGTGGCCAGTACCTGGCAGTAGCAGCGGCCGAACGACTCAGAACCGTACTCAGCACCGTTTTGCCAGTCGTTGCCGTTGCTCCTCGTCTCCCCTTCTCCTCTTCTCCATGTCTGCTGTTGCGACTCGGCCTCAGCACTGTCATGCCAGTCGCTGCCGTTGCTCCCGGTCTCCCCTTCTCCTCTTCTCCATGTCTGCTGCCGCGACTCGGCCTCAGCACTGTCATCCCAGTCGCTGCCGTTGCTCCCGGTCTCCCCTTCTCCTCTTCTCCATGTCTGCTGCCGCGACTCGGCCTCAGCACTGTCTTGCCAGTCGTTGCCGTTGCTCCTTGTCTCCCCTTCTCCTCTTCTCCATGTCTGCTGTTGACTCAGGACTCAGGACTCAGGACTCGATCCGGCATCTCGTCGACCGCCGGGGCCTGGGCCAGCGCCAGTTGCTCGCGTTCGGCCACGGATCCGGGCGGCGTATAGCCCTCGTTACCGCCACGCTCTTTCCAGTACACGTACACGCCCAGCAGGCAGACCAGGGCGATGAAGTACCAGAACCCCGCCCACACATACATCCATCGCAGCGCGTCCTTGACCGCGCCGTTGTTGCTCATACGGTCCAGAAACAGGCCGGCGACTGCGCCGCCGCCGACCGCCGCCAGAGACCGCAGCATCGCATTGGCGCTGGAGAACTGCCCGTATTTTTCCGCCGGAAACAGGGAGATGTACAATGGAATTACAGCAGCCGTAAACAGTACGAACGGCACCCTGCTGATCCATGTCCACACGACGAACGATGAGTAGTCTCTCATCCAGAAAAAGCACGCGAACTGGGCGGGGATCAGCAGAAACAGCATCGCCAGCGACGTCCGCAATGGATGAAAACGGTCTGACATCCAGCCGCCGATGTACGTCAGACACATCGTCACCAGCGCAATGTGCCCCATCAGCATGCCGACCTTTTCGTAGGTCACCCCCGGCAGCGCCAGCACAAAGACGAGGTTGGCGACAATGCCCGCCTGCATCAGGGCAAAGGCCGAACTGTGCAGAAACAGCAGTACGTAGATCGGGTGCGTGAAGCAATCCCGGAAGTACACCTTCACCTGGGCCGTAAGCGACTTGTCGACCTCGGGGTCTTCCACCGGCGGGTATTCGCCCTCCTTGACCCGCCAGCACATCAGCCCGAAGCCGATGAAATACAGAACCGCCGCCCCCAGAAAAATGTAGTGCATATGGGTGTCGGCATGCGGAAAGATGTACTCCTGAAAGAACCACTCCGCCAGGAAGCCCACCATCCGGAACAGGCCCAGGAACCGCCCCAGAAACTGCTTCGGCACGACGTCGGCAAACAGATACCAGTACACCGATCCCACAAAATCGTTGAAGAAATTAAACAGGATCACCAGCAGACCTAACGCCCCGATGATCGCGACATACGGCGTAATGTGCAGCCATCCCGGTATCGAGGAAACGTGCAGATACGCCGCTATCTGCTCCGAGTATCCCAGCCCGATCAGAAACAGGCACAGGAACGGGGCTGTGAAGGTCATGTAGGGGATGCGCCGGCCCCACCGGCTCCGCGTCCGGTCACTGCGGAAGCTGATTGGCGGACACAGCAGTACCACCATCGCCTGGGGGATCGCCACCATCAGGATGTTGACGGTCTTGTTGCTGGCCCCGAGCTTGTTCATCAGGAAGACGGGGTAGATGACCGGTAACACCTTCTCCATCAAGGAGAAGCAGAAGTCCCCCCATAGCAGCCACCCGAACAGGACGAACAGTCCCGCCTTCGTATAACTCAGAGTGCCGACCGTGTATCGGTCCTGACCCTCTAATGCAGGTTGGGTAACTCCTTCAGGCATCCACGCTCCAGGGCAGCCGGCCGCAAGCATTCAGCCGAAAATCAAAGCCAAATACCTTTGATCGTCGGAAATCATACAGACATTGGCCGGAATCCACAAGCCCCCGCAAACGTGCGGCGCCGGGGCCAGACTGCCGTGTGTTCTCTGCAGGCTACGGGTGTGTTACGCATGACACGCCAAGGCCGTGCGAGGTCGAGAGCCGCACGTACCCGTCAGTATAGCCCAACCCTTCGAACGGGTCAGACTCCAGCAACAGATGGCCGTCCAGATCCAGCCAGTCCGCCAGAGGACTCAGCTGTGCCAGGCCAGCCATGTACAGCGAGCTGCCGATCATGCAGCCAAGCATGACCTTCATGCCCAGCGTGCGGGCCGCGTGGATCATCTCCAGGCCGGTGCGGATGCCGCCGCACTTATCGAGCTTGATGTTCACCCCGTCGACACACCCGGACAGGGCGGCGATGTCACAGGGGCGGACGCAACTTTCGTCGGCAACGATCGGCAGGATGGCCGCATCGCGAAGCCGCTTCAGGCCCTCAGGATCACCCGGCGGGACCGGCTGCTCGACGTACTCCACCCCGTGCCCCGCACACATGCGGATCTTTTCGATGGCGTTGTCGACGGTCCAGCCGGCATTGGCATCGACGCGAACGCGTTTCTGCGGCGCGATCCGCCGGACGGCTTGCAGGATTTCGTCATCGAAAGACGTGCCCAGTTTGACCTTGAGAATCGGATATGGATCAGCCTCGGCCACCTTCTCGGCAATCGTTTCCGGCTTGTCGATGCCGATGGTGAAACTGGTCTGCGGAGCCTTCGTCGCATCGAGCCCGAGCAGCCGCCAGGTCGGCAGCCCCAGTTGCTTCCCGATCCAGTCATGCAGGGCAAAATCGACCGCCGCAACGGTCGCCCGCTGATCGTCAAAGCGCACCAGCAGATCATCGAGGATCGTTTGCAGGTTGAATGGATCGTCGCCGAGCAGTTCGTCGATCGAGGCGAGGGTCTGCTCGGCACTGGCCAGCGTCTGCCCGTAGAAGTCGGTCGGCACGGCCTCGCCCATGCCGGTAACGCCCTCGTGCGTCAGCTCCACAACGATCGTCTGCTTGGTGACCTCGCTGCCGCGCGCGATGGTGAACGGCCGGTGCAGCCGCAGGTCCTGGCGATACCAGCGGAGATTCATAGCGGCCTCCTGCCTGGTATCAACCGTACATTCGCTGCGATAGACAATGCCTGCCTCAAGTCTGCTTCTCTATAACAGTCATCACGAGCGGCACTGGCGGCCTGCCTGCCGGTACGCGGTCTTGAAACTGCTTCAAAGCGTCTCTTACGCCAGGCCGGCCGCCTGACGGATCTGGCTCACGAAATCCTGGCAGGCCTTCTCCACGCACGCCTGCCAGTCGTCGCCGCACTGCTGCCGGTAGGACTCCTGCTCGTATGCAAAGATCACGCTGCGGGAGGCATTGACGATCGCCCCGGTCCCGTCAGGCTTGAAGCAGGCGCCTACCGCGTCAGGCCCGAGCCCCTGCGCGCCGTAGCCGGGCACCAGCAGGATCGACTTGTCGAGAATCTCTCGGATGCGTTTGGCCTGCTCGACGTCTCGCGGGGCGACAACCGACCCGATGCACGAAAAGCCGCGCTCCCCGACAAGCCCGTCCTGCGCACCCCAGCCGGCGACGGCCTTGGCCATGTGCTCAGCCACGGTCAGCCCGTCGGCGCACGCCACGTTCTGAATCTCCGCCGCGCCGGGATTGCTGGTCCGCACAAGCACGAAAACGCCCTTGGCCTCATCCCGGCAGACGTCCAGGAACGGCTCGACCGCGTCCAGGCCGAGGTAGCCGTTAACCGTTACGGCATCCGGACCGACGATGTCGTCACTGCCTGCCAGATCCGGATCACCCAGATTGGCCCGGGCATACGCCTTGGCCGTATGGCCGACATCGCCCCGCTTCACATCGGCGATGACGATCAAATCCCGCTCGGCTGCCTCCTGAATCAGTTCGTAGTACCCCTCGATGCCCTCCCAGAGATATCGCTCGAAGAAGGCGATATTGATCTTCACCGCCGGGACATAGGGGGCAACGAGCCGAATGACCTGCCGGCTGAACTCCAGTACGGCATCGAGACTGCTTTCCAGATCGGTCTCGCGATCGAGGCCCGCCCTGCAGGTGACCGCCTGGGGCAGGCGAGCGTATACCGGATCGATCCCAACGGTAACGGGTGCTTTTTTCGCTGCGATGGCAGTGAGCAGACGGTCCGCGAAATTTTCGGGCACGAGCGGCGATCCTTATGTTTATGATTCTCAGGTTCTTAAATGAGTCCGAACGGCTACATTTCATGTGCTATGCTAGTGCGTGATGAGGCGCATTGCAAACGGCGACCCGCCGCCGATCCGCGCGGGCGGTTTGGCCGCAAAGTTCTTTGGAAGCAAGTAATTATGGCAGGGCGGTGCGAAGGGGCGGTTGGCGCCGTGCACGGCGGCCGCCATTGCGCAATTCTTGACCGCATCGGCGGTTATTACTATATTACCTGTCTCGGCAGACGCCGACGCACCTTAGGGTGGTCCTGGCCATCAGGATGCCCCAGCGGAGGGGCCTGGCAGCGCCGGTAGCGTAATGATTTGGAGTGCGCAACGACGTGGCAAAACAAAAAAAGACCCAGACGCCCCGAAAAGCAGTAGCCGCGAAAAAACCGCGGGCCGCTTCGACCAGCGCCCGGAAACCCACGCCGCAGCGTAAGAAGGTGGTTCGCAAGAGCAAGTCCAGCAGCAAGGAAGCTCGGACTGCTGTTGCCGCCCCGGACGCGATTGCCTTGGCGGACCCGAGTGCTCGAGCTGCCCAAGACCCACCTGTCGGTGGCGGACCTGGAGGCCTTTAAGCAGGTCCTGCTGATGAAGCGGGCGGAACTGCTGGGGGATATCGAGACCCTCAACAAGCTCCATCGCGACCGCCAGTCGTCAGGCGATCTGTCGTCGGTGCCGTTCCACCCGGCTGATGCCGGCAGCGACACCTTCGAGCAGGACTTTGCGATCGGCCTGATGGACAACGAGAACGAGATTCTGCGGGACATTGACGAGTCCCTTGATCGGATTGCGGACGGCACCTATGGTGTGTGCATAGCCACGCACAAGCCGATCACGAAGGCGAGGCTACAGGCCAAGCCGTGGGCCAAGTACTGTATCGAGTATGCCCGGCTCATGGAGCAGGGTCGTGCCCCGCAGTCTGGCTATCGGCGTTAAGACACAGGTACGACCGGAACAGCCGGTCGTTTCAGATGACGTTGACAAAATGACCAGCCCCCAAACGCAGCCGCCGGATGAAGCCTCAGGTCAACTGCCTGTCGAGGAGCCCCGGCCCGGTCCAGCCGAGTCGCCGGCCTGGAGGAATCCGCGGAGCCATCTTCTGCTTTGGGGAGTAGCGGCTGGAGGGCTGGCGGTTGACCTTGTCAGCAAGCATCTTGCGTTTTCCCGCCTGCCGAATCAGCCGTACCGATTGATCCGCGGCTTCCTTTCGCTGGATCGTTCGATGAACTTCGGGGCCCTGTTCGGGATCGGCTCGGGGATGACGTGGGTGTTCGTCCTGGCGAGCGTGGCAGCGGTAGCGTTCGTGGCGTACATGTTCACGACGTCTCGTCGGCGACAGTGGGTGGTGCATCTTGCACTAGGTCTGGTGCTCGCTGGTGCGCTGGGCAATCTTTACGACCGGATCTTTGTGCGGGTCGACGTCGTGATGCGGGGTAACCAGATCCGCGGGTATGGGGTGGTGACGACGCCGCAGCCGGAAGAGGACGGTATCCGCCTGGGGCGTTATCCCGATGCGAGGCCCCCGATCCAGTATTTCCCGTCGGCTGCGTTGCGGCCCGGTCAGCCGGGTCAGCCGGTGCCTCTGCATCTGGAGCATCGCACGGCGGTGCGGGACTTCATCCGCGTAGACACATCCTTCAAACTTCCCTGGATTGGCCGGCTGCCTGTGTGGCCGTGGATCTTCAACGTGGCCGACTCCATGCTGGTGGTCGGGGTGGGGTTATTGCTGATCATCTACTGGCGGCACCCGGTGATGAGGGAGGCGGGCGCAACGGCGTCCGAGCAGGCGTCGGATCCGGCAGCGAGCAACGGCGACGGCGAGATCACGTAGAAGCGATTAGAGCACTTCGCAGTGGCAGGCAAGATGCCAGCGGCACACCGAAGCGTACCCGCAGCGAGTTCAGTGGTCTGCGCTCAGTGGCCTAGGGAACAAGTGATGGCCCCCGGCGGCCCTGCAGACCTACAGGTTGCCTGATACGGGCTGTTGAAGGCAGCTTCCCACGAGAATGGCAGGACGCAAACACAGGTTGGCCGACATAGCAGAGACGCTTGCCCGTAAGCCCTTTTACGGGAACGCGATGGGCCTGACAGCGAACCTTGAGCCCATCGTCAGGCACTTTGCTCCTGCGCCGCTCAGCGAATTCGACGGAAGGTGGTGCGCTGCATTCGTCTATCACTGTTGCGCCTGACGGGCTTTGGCCTTCCCCCTCGTCACCCCGAGCCGGTCTCGTGCAGCTTTGCCGGCGTATGGGCGTGGATCCAGTGGGCCCAATTGCCCTCCAACCGGTTCTACTTTTCTGCGGACAATCCGGGCCATGTGCCTGCAAGGGGGGATCTGGTGGTGTTCGACCGCCTGTTTGATCCTGGGCCGCACGATCACATGGGGGTAGTTCTGGCAGTCACTGATCACAGCCTTCAGGTGGCGGAAGGTAACGTGAGCAATCTATCGGCGGTCGTAGAGAGGAAGACGAGCTCCCATGTACGAGGATATATCCGAATTCCGGTGGGCTACAGGTACGCGTGAGTTTTCAACCGGCTGTCAGTTCTGAAAAACGTACCTGGACCCTTTTTTGTTGCCACCGCAGAGGCGCAGAGGGCTCAGAGGAAAACACGGAACAGGGGCGGCGGAACCGCTGAAGGTACAGAAGGGGGCAACCGCGGCAATCTGGGGGGGCTTGCCGCCTTGGTCGTTGCGCTTGGCTCACTGTCTATGGCTGCTTTGCTCGCTCTACGCGCTTGGCACCGAAGGCGTCGATGGCGCGGTAGCCTCGACTGTATCGGCCGGAGTGAAGCGTGCCCGGCGGGATCACGCACTCGTCACCGGGTTCGAGGTGGACGGGCTTGCCGCCGACTACGCCGTCGAAGGTCCCTTCAACGACCAGGGCATATTCCCAGAAGTCGTGTACCTGCTCGGGTTGCTCGCCGCCCTGCTCGCATTGCCAGAAGACGATCTGTACGCCGGCGGCTCCTTCGAAGACGTATCCCTGCATCGCGGCGTCCGGGGCGCCGGCGACGCGATCGGCCTCAGTCGTAAAGAACGATGGAAACTTCTTCATATGATCGCTCCTGCCATGTAAGGTGTTGCGCGTTATACGCCGGCAGTCCAGACTTGGCGGCTACACCCATGGTCCTGCTACGCAGGACCATGGCACCCAACGCCGTAAACGTCCAGGCCGGAGTGGTGGGTGGAAGTCTTTATAAGATAAGGAGATAAGACGACATCGTCGTGCGCATTTTTTGGCCTCCTCTCGTATATTGGTTGTGTTCAATAGCCAATGGAAAGGAGGCCAAAGGTGAATCCTGCTCAATTTGTCCGCCAGTATTACAAGGAATCGTTCCATCAGCAACTGCTGGGGGCCATGGGACGCTGCTTGCCCCACCAGGGCTTGCCGCTGCAGATGGAGAGTCGAAGGCTCTGCTGGGTGCCGCGGCTGCTGGTGATGTGCGCGGTCATGATGTGCTGGGCCCATGGCAAGAGCCTCAAGGATCGCTTCAGCAAGGCACGAGAGGCTACGGTGGGCATGTACTCCAGCCGTCGTCGGCCGGGAAAGAGTTACCAGGGTTTCATGGCGGCGCTGGTTCGACGGTCGGCGGGCTTGCTGGCGGTGGTGTGCCCGGCGTTCCGCAGGGTGGTGGCTCAGATAGCCGAGCCAGCCTGGCGGGTCGAGGGTCGGGTGGTCTTTGGGGTCGATGGTTCACGGATGGACTGTCCGATGACAGCGGCCAACGAAGAAGCCTTCGGCTGTGCGGGCAAGAAAAAGACCGGCCCGCAGCAGTTGGTGACGACGCTGTTTCATGCAGGCACAGGGCTGATCTGGGGCTGGCGACGCGGCGACAGCCGCAGCAGCGAGCGGAGCCATCTGCAAGAGATGCTCGACCTGCTGCCGCCCAAGGCGACGCTGCTGGCGGATGCGGGATATACGGGCTATGGGATGTTACAGGAGTTGCTGTCTCGCCGGATCGATTTCATCATCCGCGTGGGCAGTAACGTGCGGCTGTTAAAGGGCTTGGGGTATGCGGAGCACAAAGGCGAGGGGATCGTGTATCTCTGGCCGTCGCGGGAGCAGAAGAAAGGTCTTGCGCCGCTGGTTTTGCGGCTGATCGTGCTGAGCGACGAGCGAAACAAGCGGGTGTATCTGCTGAGCAATATCCTGGACGAAGAGCCGTTGAGCGACGCCCAGGCAGGCAGACTGTATCGGCTGCGGTGGGGCGTAGAACTGTTGTATCGCGCCTTGAAGCAAACGCTGGAGCGTCGCAAGATGCTCAGCGACAGTCCCCGTCACGCCGAAGTGGAGTTGGATTGGACGATGGTGGGGCTGTGGATGCTGGGTCTGGTGTGCGTGGAAGCGATGCGGCGGGAAGGCCGCCCGCTAAACGCCTGGAGCGTGGCGGCCTCGCTACGAGTGGTTCAGCAGGCGATGGACAAAGGCGCCAAGAGTCACCGGCAGGGCGGGCTGCAGCAGAGCCTGGGCGGCTGCATCAAGGATACGTATGAGCGTCGTGGCGGCAAAAAGGCCCGCAACGCCAAGAACAAGAAGACCGAACGACCGCCCGGAGCCCCGATCTTACGCATGGCCGAGCAATCAGAAATACTGTTGGCGCAGCAGTTACGCGAAAGGAAACCTGCCGCATAGTTTGCGGCGTTGCATGGCACCCGGGATTCTGGGAGTCCGGCGGGCTTATGCCTGGATTGAACGGGCTCCAGCCTGCTTATGAGAAACGGCGTGGTCGCGGATGTCAAATGGGGGTGCGAACCGACCTGGTCCGAAGGCGATCACGGCTGGCTGGTACGCTGCTTACCCCACTGCGGGCTAGCCTGCCTGGCAAAAGATGCTCCAGTGCAGTGATCTGCAATTGCAGCATCCTACGGGACGCCCGCCACTGTTGGTCAGGATGCAGATTCGCAGGACCGGTCCCTTATGGTTGCGACTCGTATGTACCTATGGTATTGTGGAAATCATCGCTAAAACCGCTCCCTTACGGTCGCGGCTCGCATAAAGCGCCATTCTTTTGAATCACTACATTAGTGGCTGCTCTTGGGCGGCCGGAGGCTGGAAAGGCCGATGGGGGAGGTTACACTCTCGTGTCTGGCCTTGCTTCCCTGCAGCGACGGTCCTGGGGCATGTTTTCTGGACTGCACAGGAATGAGGCCTTCGGGCACCGGGCGGTCGAGAGAGTTCTTGGGATTGCCGTGGTAAGGAGAGGATTGTGAGTAAGAAATGCTGGGAACCGCTGGCTCGCGAGGAAGTCGTCAAGGCTGTGGAGAGGAAAGGGCCGTGCCGGATTCCGCTGGTCCGGGCCAAGTGGTGGGGCGAGGGGCTGGAGGAGCAGTACGGCGATCGGCTGGGCGAATTCGACCGGTTTCCTGAAGATACCGAGATGCTGTGGATGCCGTGTGTCGAGCCGCAGAAGATGAACCTGTCCTGGCAGATCCAGGCGGGCAGCGGCCACGACTCCAACGTCGTGATCGATGAGTGGTCGAAACTCGATGAATTCGCCGAGAAACTGCCCGACCCGGCGAAAGATCCACGGTTTGAGGAACAGATTGTCCAGGCGGGAAAGATCCGCGCAGAGGGCCGATACCTGTTGTACGGCTGGTGGCGGCTGTTCTTTGAGATGCCGTGGGGACTGCGCGGCATGGAGAACCTGATGGTCGACTATTACGAGTCGCCCGAGCAGGTGCACAGACTCCATGACATCCTGTGCCGCCAGTATGAGCGCTATTCGCGCGTGGCGATCCGCGAGATCAAGCCCGACGGGTTCTGGACCAGCGACGACCTCGGCCATCAGACCCAGTCCATGATGAGCCCGGCCGTATTTCACTCGCTCATCAAGCCATATTACGACCGGATCGGGGCGACGTTGCGGCCGGCCGGGGTTCATTGGTGGCTGCACTCCTGCGGCAACAACACACCGCTGCTGGAGGACCTGATCGACGCCGGCGTGGACGTGTTTCATCCGGTGCAGAAGCACACGATGGATGAGAAGGCGGTTGCGGCGGCGTACGGGGATAAGATCACGTTTCTGGCGGGGATCGACGTGCAGCATACCTTGCAGGAGAAGGGGCCGGCTGGCGTGCGCGAGGAGGTGCGATTCCTGATCGATACGTTCGACCGGCCGGAGGGCGGGATGTGTATCGCAGCGGGCAACGGGATCGTAGCGGGCACGCCGTTTGAGAACATCGAAGCGTTTCTGGAAGAGGCGCTGGTTTACGGCGAGCAGCACCGGGAGGCGTTTGTCGGAAGAGGGCAGTGATTTCGCGAAAGGCGTTCCAGGGGCGCCGTTCGTTGGGATCGGTTGGTACGGTGTGACACGGGTGTGATCGCAGGATTCAGTCGTCCCTGACGGGCCTCACCAAGAAGAGCAACCGATGAGATGGAAAGGTCCTCCGGTTCCCAGCACTGAAGTGCCACTATCAGGCATTCCTGGCGGGACTTAGTTTGACAACGGTTGGGTGGCGGCTGATCCATTTTTCACCGTGTTGCTATCGCTGAACTTGCCCGCGTAAGAATCGCCCTGCCGTCGGAAAGGCGTTCGTTTCAGATTTATTGGTTGACTAGCATCCGTCGGATACTAATAATCTGTCGCAAGCATGTCTCATTATCCCCCTTCCTGCTTACGCGGGGGGAGTGTCGCGAGGAACGGGGTTGGCCTAACTTTTAAAGGGGATACACATGCACGGGGGAATCCTTGTCATCATTGTTGCGTTCCTGGTCTGTCCGGTCACTGCGTCCGCCTGGGTCATTTTGCCTGACGATTTGTCTGGTGCCACGCTTGAGGCTGTGGCTGGTCTCGTCCCAGATGACGGGTCTGTTGTCTTAACGGGCTCGCAAGGGGGATGTGACGCCGAGTGCAGGAAGTGGGACGAGCTGATTGTCTACGCTGGCAATACGGCATGGGAAGAAGTCTACAGGACTTATGATCCAACCATGCGGCTGTTGCTGACCCTGTCGGATGAGGTGATCTCGGGCCAGGGCCAGTTCTGGATTGAGTATACCGATGGCACGTGCACCTACGAAACGCCGGTCCAGCCGGTTGTATTAGGCTGTCTGGACTTCGAGGTGGAGTGCCTTGGGTGCCGAGTTGTGCCACGCTATACCTGCACAATACCAGCACAGAAGAAAGACCTGGTGATCCGGCCGCTTGAACTATGCATCGTAACCACTCCCGAGCCATCAACGCTCTGGTTGCTGGCTGTGACCGTCGGTGGCATATTTCTGCGTCGCAGAGGCTAGGGGTCCTGCGTGGCAGCGTAGTCCTTAAATACAGAAGTCCCGTCCGCCGCGTGAACGGACGGCGAGTGAATGACATCATACTTCTAACATAAGGAATCCGTCAAATGAGGTACAACGCTCTGATTCTGCTGGCGATCATAGCACTCATCGGTGTTTCGCTGCAAGCAAAGGCCGTCGTTACGTTGGGTACGGCAGGGAACTTTGCGGTCCTGGCTGGCTCGACGGTGACCAATGTCGGCTTGTCCGTTATCAGCGGAGGAGACGTGGGAGTCCAGCCGGGTTCCTCTATTACTGGCTTCCCACCGGGGGTCATAGTGCCGCCCTTCACGACGCATGCCGGGGACGCTGTCGCGATTCAGGCTCAGACTGATCTCACTACAGCGTACAACATGGCGGTAGCCTTGACTCCCACGCAGGACCTGACCGGTCAGGACCTCGGGGGGCTTACACTCATCCCGGGAGTCTATTTCTTCTCGTCGTCGGCGCAACTGACAGGGACGCTGTTTCTCGATGCCCAAGGCGACCCGAATGCGGAATTCGTTTTCCAGATCGGAAGTACGCTTACGACCGCAAGCAACTCGTCAGTCGTCACGATCAATAGCAGTTCGACGCCTGGGTGCAACGTGTTTTGGCAGGTCGGCAGTTCCGCAACGCTCGGTACAGGTACTGCTTTCGAGGGGCATATTCTCGCTCTCACGAGCATTACCATGACCACAGGCGCAACCATCATCGATGGAAGCACTTTGGCGCGCAATGGCGCGGTGACACTCGATACCAACAGCATCGCCAACTGCGTGGTCCCAGAACCCGCAACGATGACCCTTGCTCTCCTCGGCGGTGTGCTGCTCGTGACCAGGCGATTGCGTCGAGGGGGTCGCTGATGTTCGGGTAGCGAGCCCGCGAGTTCCAGTCCGGTGCGTCTGGAGAAACGACTCCGGCTGCCGGGCGGCGGGCCCCTACGGCCTGTATCTCTGTGCAATGGGCATCCTCCGCCCGTAGCCAAAGGCCTTGCCGGTGACCTTCAGGCCCGGCGGGGCCTGCTTGCGTTTGTATTCGGCGCGGTCGATCATGCCGACTACCTTGCGTACGAGACCGGGGTCTATCCCCTCCGCGATGATCTCCTCGGCGCTGCGGCTTTCCTCGACATACTGCTGGACGATCCGGTCGAGCAGGTCATACGGCGGCAGTGAGTCCTGGTCCGTCTGGTCGGGTCGTAGTTCGGCCGACGGCGCCTTGGTGAACACGCTCTCCGGCACGATCGTTCGGCCGCGTGTCTCGTTGTAATGCCGGCACAGGCGATAGACCGTGTTCTTCGGCACGTCGCTGATGACGGCCAGGCCGCCGGCCATGTCGCCATACAGCGTGCAGTAGCCGACCGCCATCTCGCTTTTGTTGCCTGTTGTCAGAAGGAGCCAATTATGTTTATTTGACAGTGCCATCAGCAGGTTGCCGCGGATGCGGGCCTGGATGTTCTCCTCGGTGACGTCGCGAGGCAGATTGCCAAAGATTCCGGCCAGTTCGTCATCGAACACCTGCCGGATCTTCTCGATCGGGACGACGCGGAACTCGATGCCAAGATTGCTCGCCAGGTCCCGCGCGTCGGTCAGGGATGCTTCCGCATTGAACTGCGACGGCATCGCCACCCCGTGCACGGCGTCGGCGCCCAGCGCCTCTACCGCGACGCAGGCCACCAATGACGAGTCGATTCCGCCTGAAAGGCCGAGCACTACCTGTTTGAACCCGCACTTATAGCAGTAGTCGCGCAATCCCCTTGTCAGGGCGGCGAATACGCTGGCTTCCTCGGCCGGGTACGGTTCGCATCTGGCGTCGCCGTTAAGCGTCTGCGTGTCGACGATCAGCAGGTCTTCGTCGAAGGCCTTGGCGCGGGCGACCACTTTCCCGTCGGCCGCGAAGAACGTGCTCGCGCCGTCGAAGATCAGTTCGTCGTTGCCGCCGACCTGGTTGACGAACGCCAGCGGCATGCCGAACTCGCTGATCTGCGTGCCGAAGAGTTTTTCGCGAAAGCCGTGTTTGCGCCGTTCGAAGGGGGAGGCTGAGACGTTCACGAGCAGTTCGGCCCCTTTGCGGATCATCTCATCGAGGGGGTTACGGTGATAGAGTTTGCGTTTTACGAAGCGCGGGTCGTTCCAGAGATCCTCGCAGATGGTAATGCCGATCTTCAGCCGCTGGCCATCGGCGACGACTTCAAGGGGGCCGACCTCCGGGGCCGGCTCGAAATATCGAAGTTCATCGAATACGTCGTATGTCGGCAGCAGCGTCTTGTAGTGTTCGGCAACGATCCGGCCGTCCTGGAGAAGGGCTGCGGCGTTGAAGAGGCTTCGGCCGTCGGAGTTGGGGTTTCGTCGTGCGAATCCGACGACGGCAGCGACGCCGCGTGCGTGGCGTGCGATCTGGTCGAGGGCCTGTTCGTTATCGTGGACGAACCTGGGCTTGGACAGCAGGTCCTTGGGCGGGTAGCCGACGATCGCCAACTCGCTGAACAAGACCAGCGAGGCGCCTGCCTGTCTGCCGCGCTCCATAGCGGCGACGATCTTGCTGCTGTTGCCGGGAATATCACCGACGATGTAATCCAGCTGGGCTAATGCGATTTTCATTCGACGTTTTTCCGCGTACTGACCGCCTGCACTACTTCGTCCGTCGTGACAAAGCTTACGCCGGCCTGCTTCATCTCCTCGATGGCCTGTGCCTCGCCTTCGGGCGTGATGGCCTTGATCGCGTCGGCCACAACATACGTCCGCTTGCCGGCGTTGGCCAGTCCGATCGCGGCAGACTTGATGCAGTAGTCGGTGGCCACGCCGAAGACGTACCATCGGTCGGCCTGTATCTCGTCGCGGACCTGTCGTGTCGAGGCAGTTTGCCAGATGTCGATCGTCTGCTTGTTGAGGATCACCTGGCCGTGCCGGTCCAACAGGTCTGCCATATCCGAGACGGTTTCGTCGATGTCCAGGACCGCGCGGTTTGGCAGTAATGTATCCGGCAGCCGGTGCTGTCCATGCGTGCCGCGGACGCAGTGGGGCGGGAAGTCGGCGAACTCGGGGTCGTCGGGGGTGTGATAGTCGGCCGTGCTGACGACGGGTATGCCGTGCTCGGCGGCCGTCCCGAAAAGGCGTCGGAGGTTGGCGGTGATGCTCGTCGGCACCGGGTACATAGAGGGCCCCGGCAGGATCCATGAAGTCGATTTGCGTGTCCACGTCTACGAATATTTCTCTATACATACGTGTCATATCCTATTTCGCGGTGCCGATACTTGTGACAACCGGAACACTTTATATGGCTGATTGTGGAAAATTGCGCGATGAGGCTCTATTTTCTGCGTATGAATCCAATAGGATGGCTATTGTTGCTGTCGTAAATGGACGGCAAGGTGGCCGTTCCTGGCGGCAATAATGGCCGAATTACATGGTTGATCAAACCTTAACGCGTTGGTATACCTATGGTTGTGGATCACCGGACGAGCCTGGTCCTTGGGTCGTCTTTGTCTGCGACGTGTTGGCACGTGACTTGCTACGGAGTTTCAGCGAGAGGAAACCGGCCCCTGTGGCCAACCTTGGAGACAACTGATGGACGTTGAATTCGACAAGACGGATCAAGGGACACAGATCAGCGAGAAAGTGCCGCCTTCGCAGAATGAACTCGTCAATGAGATCCGCCAGCGAGCCGCAGCCGCCGCAAAGACGATCGTCCTTCCGGAAGCCATTGACCCGCGTGTAGTTCAGGCGGCCGACGCGGCGGCCGCCGACGGCCTAGCCAAGATCATCCTCGTGGGCGAACCGGATGCCCTGCGGCGCAGCGCTGCGGAGTTTGGTGGCGACCTGGATCGCGTGCTGATCGTCGAGCCGGAGAACAGCGGCCTGCTCGACTGGTTCGCCGGCCTCTACTACGAAAAGCGCAAGCACAAGGGCGTTACCGAGGCCCAGGCCCAGATGGCGGTTCGCGAGCCGCTCTGGTTCGGGGCGATGATGGTTTCGACTGGGATGGCCGACGGGATGGTTGGCGGCAGCATGTCGCCGACGGCCAAGCTGATCCAGGCAGCCCTTCACTGTGTAGGTCCGCGTCCGGGCCTCAAGACGGTCAGTTCGTTCTTCCTGATGGCGACCCCCCTCAAGGAATTCGGCGTCAACGGCGCACTGATCTATGCCGACGCCGGTGTCGTACCCGATCCGACCCCCGAGCAGATGGCGGATATCACGATCTGCGCCGCCGATCACTGCCGCCTGTTGCTGCAGGCCGAGCCGCTGATCGCGCTGCTGAGTTTCAGTACGATGGGTTCGGCGGAGCATCCGCTGGTCGGCAAGGTGCGCCAGGCCCTCGAGATCATCCGGCAGAAATACCCCCAGCTGAAGGTCGATGGCGAGATGCAGCTTGACGCGGCGATCGTTCCCGAGGTTGCGAGTATGAAGGCGCCCAAGAGCCCGGTCGCCGGCCATGCCAATACCCTGATCTTCCCGGACCTCAACGCCGGCAACATCGGCTACAAACTGACCGAACGCCTTGCCCGCGCCAAGGCCGTCGGCCCGGTGCTGCAGGGCCTGGCGTCGCCGATCAACGATCTGTCCCGCGGCTGCAAGTGGGAAGAGATATATGACGCCATCGCTATCACCGCCATCCAGGCGACGTTGAGCGAAGGCACGAAGAAACAGACCCCGCCCGTACAGAGGTAGAAAGTTTCCCCCATGCCTACGAAAGTATTGGTCATTAACTGCGGCAGTTCATCAATCAAGTATCGCCTGTTCGACATGGCCGAGGAGAAGGAACTGGCCAGCGGTCTGATCGAGCGGATTGGCCAGCCCCCCGCGGTCGTCAAGCACAAGACGCAAACCTGGAAGCACGAGTCGAACGAGGATATTCACGATTACGACACCGGTATCCGCCGGATCGTCGAGATGCTGGCGGATCCGCATGCTCCGGTTCTTAAAGGGGCTGACGAACTGCTGGGCGTTGGGCATCGGGTCGTCCACGGTGGGGAAGCCTTTACCGATTCGATCATTGTCAATAACGGCGTGCTCAAGGCGATCGAAGATACGATTCCTCTGGCTCCCCTGCACAACCCGGCCAACCTGGCAGGGTATCCAGGCCGCCCAGCGCGCCTTCGACGGCATCCCGGAAGTGGCAGTATTTGACACCGCGTTCTTCCAGACACTGCCCAAGCAGGCTTACCTCTACGCCGTTCCCTACAACTGGTACGAGCAATGGCGACATTCGCCGCTACGGCTTCCACGGTACCAGCCACCGGTACGTTTCCGGCCGGGCCGCGCAGATCCTTGCCAGGCCCCAGGCCAACCTGATCACGCTGCATCTGGGCAACGGGTGCAGTATGGCGTGCATCAAGGGGGCCAAGGCGATCGATACGACGATGGGCCTGACGCCGCTTGAGGGGCTTGTCATGGGTTCGCGCAGCGGCGATATCGACCCGGCGATCATCTTCCATCTGGCTGAGCAGGGGCTGCTGGATTATCCGAAGATCCGCGAGGCCCTGGAGAAGAAAAGCGGCTTGATCGGCCTGAGCGGTGTCAGCCGGGATATGCGCGATGTCGAGTCCGCTGCCGCCGGCGGCAATGAGCATGCCCAGACGGCGCTGAACGTGTTCGCCCATCGTGCCCGCAAGTATGTCGGCGCATTTCTGGCCGAGACTCGGTCGCTGCGACGGCATCGTCTTCACCGGGGGGATTGGCGAGAACGACGCGTCGATGCGCCAGGCGATCCTGGAAAACCTCGAGCCCCTCGGCATTCATCTGGATCTGAGCGCCATCGCGAGGCCCGGGGCGAGGCGTGCATCAGTGCCGCGGACAGCAAGGTGGCCGTTCTGGTTGTGCCGACGAACGAAGAGTTGATGATCGCACGCGATACGATCCGACTGATCAACCAACCGGTTTCCGCCCAGAGATAACATAGGGCGATGCGGCTCTTACCATGCGACCTGGCCTGCATGACGATGCGGGCCGGGCGATGTGCTGCCGGTTCGTTTCTGGCCGCAAAGCCAATCGCTGTCGTCCAGGGTCCTTTCCCGCGAGCGCTGCCACTGCCAGTTATGGCATCCGCATCCCGCCTATGCTACGATTCCCCGATGCACTTGCGTACCGATGATGTGATTGCCGCGATCTCCTCGCCAGCCGGCCGATCTTACCGCGGGATCGTTCGCGTGACCGGGCCGGACGCCTTAACCATTGCGGCGAGGCTGTTTACACCTGCTGACGCTGGGCCGCTATCCGTCCAACGGCCCTGGCGACTCGTGCCGGGTTGGCTATGCGTCAGCGAGCAGGCCTCCTTGCCCTGCAACGCCGTCATCTTTCTCGCCCCTCGGAGTTACACAGGACAGCCGCTGGTCGAACTGCATATGGCCGGCTCGCCCGCGCTGCTTGAGATGACATTACGGGCCCTTATTGCCGCCGGCACGCGGCTGGCCGAACCCGGCGAGTTCACTGCCCGCGCGTTCCTGACCGGCCGGATGGATTTGCTGTCGGCCGAAGCGGTCGCTGAGCGGATCACGGCCGGCAACGATGCCCAGCTCGCCGCGGCCCAGCAACTCGCCGGCGGCACGCTTGCCGGGCAGGTCCGCGCCGCCGCGGATGAGCTGGCCGACCTGCTGGGCCTGGTGGAGGCCGGCATCGATTTCGTGGACGAACCGATCGAGTTCATCGATACACCCACCCTTTGCGGCCGTCTCCGCGTATCTGGACGCTCGCCTGCAGGCCCTGCTTTCCAGTTCGATCGACATGCAGCGGCTGGAAACCCTGCCTCGCGTCGCGCTGGTCGGTCCGGTGAACGCGGGTAAGAGTTCGCTCTTGAACCGCCTTTCGGGTCTGGACCGTTCGATCTGTTCGCCGATTCCCGGCACGACCCGGGACGTCCTCTCCGCTGTCATGGATACCCTTGCCGGCCAGGCCTTGCTGCTCGACGGTCCGGGACTCGGCACGCCGCTCAGTCATATTGATTCTCAGGCCCAGGCAGCCTGGCGTGACCTGCTGAGACATGTGGACCTCGTACTCCTCGTTCTGCCGGCCGATCGCTTCGATGCGTGGATGCGCATGCAGGGCGGCGGCGTCTGCCGGTCTGCCGCCGATCCCCAAATCGCTGTCGCGTTCGACGCCGTAGCCGGCAAGCCATACCTGCTGGTGCTCAGCAAGCAGGATCTGCTCGCCAGCCCGCCGCCGTCAGAAGAGTCCGTGCATGCGACCTCTGCCGCGACCGGGGCCGGCTGCGAAGCCCTGCGAACGGCCATCGGCTCCGCCATTGCCGACCTGACCACGACGAGCCAGGGGCGGATCGTCCTGACGGCGCGCCACAGTCAGGCCTTGGCCGCGACCGTCGGCGCTGATTACCGCTGCATCAGATCTACTCTCTGAGCCGTCCAACGAGTCGTCCGAGCAGTCCGGCGGATCTCAACCTGCCATCCCAGGCGAGCTCGTGGCCCTGCACCTGCGCGAAGCCGTCAACCATCTGGGGCAGATCACCGGCGCCGTCGCCACGGATGACCTGCTGGACCGGATATTCGGCAAGTTCTGCATCGGCAAGTAGACTTTTCCTCGCTGATGCTCGCCGTACCGCATGCAACCACGAACGGCAGCTGTTGGGGCTGCAGCTGATGCAGTAAACTGGCGGCCGGCGGCTATAGTAAGGACGGACCGCTGGATTTGGCACTGACCACTGTCGTTAGGACTGAACGCAAATGCCCGAAGAAAAGATTCTCATTATCGAAGACGAGCGGCTGATCCGCTGGTCCTTCCGCCAGCGGCTCGAACGCGAAGGCTACCAGGTGGCCGAAGCCGACACCGGCAAAGCCGGCCTGAAGCACCTCGCCGAGACCGGTGCCGATCTGGTTCTGCTCGATTATAAATTGCCCGATCTGACCGGCCTGGACGTCCTTCGCGAGCTGCGGCAGACCGATTCCGACACGGTCGTCATCATGGTCACCGCATACGGCACCGTCGAGACCGCGGTCGATGCCATGAAACACGGTGCCTTCGACTATCTGACGAAGCCGTGCAATATGGATGAACTGGCGATGCTCGTTCAGAAGGGTCTGGAGCAGACCGCGCTGAAGCGCCAGGTCGCACGCCTGCGCGCGCCCTGGCTGAACAGTACGGCTTCGACCGGATCATCGGCCAGTCGCCGGCGATGCAGGATCTATTCAAGATCATGAAGGAGGTGGCTTCCTCGCCTTCCAGCACCCTGTTTCTTCGCGGCGAATCGGGTACGGGCAAGGATCTGGTCGCCCGCACGATTCATTACAACGGTGCGCGCGCCGCCCGGCCGTTCGTGAATATTACGTGTACGGCCCTGGCGGAGACGCTGCTGGAGTCGGAGCTGTTCGGCCACGAAAAGGGCGCCTTCACCGATGCCAAGATGACCAAGAAGGGCCTGTTGGAACTGGCGGACGGGGGCAGCGCGTTTCTCGACGAGGTCGGCGATATGCCGGCTGCCCTGCAGGCGAAACTGTTGCGGTTTCTGGAAGAGAAGACGTTCCGTCGCGTAGGTGGTACGACCGACATCCAGGTCGACGTCCGCGTCATCGCCGCGACCAACCGTGATATCGAGCAGGCCATCCGCGAGAAGCAGTTCCGTGAAGACCTTTTCTACCGGCTCAATATTATTCCGATCTACCTGCCGCCGCTTCGCCAGCGTGCCGGCGACATTATGTTATTGGCGAATTACTTCATCGCGTCTTTCAACCGGGAGTTCAAGAAGAGCATTCGCGGTCTGGATGACGAGGCGCAGATGCTGCTGGAATCGCACCCTTGGCCGGGCAACGTCCGTGAGCTGCGCAATGCGGTGGAGCGTGCGGTGCTTCTGTCGCACGGGGACTACCTGACCGCGGCTGACTTCCCGTTGCTGGCCGGCCAGCCTGGTGGCACCGGTCCCGCCGGTTTTGAGATCCGCCTGCCGGCCAGCGGTGTGGATATGGAGCAGGTCGAACGTGCCCTGGTGATCCAGTCGCTGGAGCTTGCCCGCGGCAACCAGACGAAGGCCGCCAAGCTGCTGAATCTCTCCCGCGATCAGCTTCGCTACCGTATGGAGAAGTTCGGGTTGCTCTGATCGCAGCGGATACGGCGTCAGTCCGTATCAGAACGCTCCGTATTTCAGGCCCGCCTCGATGTACCGCCGCGCGTTGGCGAGCAGCTTCGGCGTATGTCGTTCGTGCGGGGTCGCGCTGGGAAACAGCACGAAGCGTTTCTTGCCGCTCTGCTCGATGGCACTGCGGACGATGGTCTCGATCTCGTCGGGCGTGCGGGTTTCCATGTCGAGGAACTCGATGTTGCCGAACAGGACCATGCGGTCGCCGACGATCTCGCGGGCGGCCGCCAGTTCGATGTCGCCCTGCGGCGGCGGCTCGATGGGGTTTGTCGAATCGACGCCCATTTCCATGAAGGATTTCAGCAGCGTGCCGACCTTGCCATGGCAGTGCACGTCGATGATGGCATTGGGATCGCGGCTCTTGATCAGCCGCATGATCTCGCCGTCGTAGGGTACGACCCACTGGTCCCACTGTTTCGGGCTCATCATGGGGGGGCAGGCCCGTTCGACGCCGTTGAAGTGCCATATCGGACCGACGCCCTGGTCGATCAGGTAGTTGACGCGCTGGCGGGTCCGTTCGAGCCAGGCGTCTGCCAGGGCTTTGATAGCGGCCGGCTCGGTCAGCAGCCATTCGAGCATCAGTTCGTAGTCCATGACGCCGCAGAGCATCGCGACCATGGAGTTGATGCCGGCACCGCCGGTGGCGTCGCAGCCCATCTCGGCCCGGTAGCGGCGACGCGGCTCGAATTCGGCTGGTGGCGGCGGATTGAATGGGCAGGGGACGCTCAGCATGCGATCGACATCAGCGAGTGAGTTGATCGGCTTGATCATGTCCCATTCTGTCTCGATGCCGTCATCCTCGTCGTAGGCCCAGGTCAGGTCACCCTTAGGCGTGTGCAGGACGTAGGTGTGGCGGGTCCGGATATCGCTGGTGCGCTGCGGGGGAAGATGTTCGACGTATTCGGCCGGGGCCTCGAGGAATCGCTGGTAGCTGCAGCGGCGCGAACACCCGGGGGCAGGGCACGGGGCAGTAAAGGGGGTGCAGGTCGCAATGCTCCTGGACCATCCGTGCGATCTCGATGAAGCCGGGATCGGCACGCCAGCCGCCGGGCTGTTCCTGGTCGATGTCCCGCACAGGGTTCCAACTGATCGGGCTGCAGATGGGGATGCGGTCCGCTTTGTCTCCGCGGTAGCAGGCCATGAGCCGTCGGGCTGAACGTTTCGCGTCGAACATATCTCGATCTCCGCTGTTCACTGGTCAGCAGAAGGAGCAAATGGTACCGCCATGTCGGTCATTAATCGAGTGCTTGGAGCAGAGATAGGGCACGGAAAGGCCACCGGGCAACGCGTTTTTTTTGAGGGAGCGGCCGAATTCTGGCGTGTGCAGCAGCGGTGTGTCGGCCCTGTATCCTGGTGAAGCAACCATGTGGCGCGGGTCGGCGTGAATGTCGTGTCTATAATGCAGATAAGGCTGTGTCTTTTCCGGGTCACATAAAGGTATTTAAGGAGTCGCAAATGTATGGCAAGCCCGATGATCAGTCGCCGGATCGCATGCACAGTCAGAGGCCGCGCCACGGCCGCCGGGGCCGGTGCGGGGCTGTGGATTGTGGCGCTGATTCTGCTGCTGTTGGCGGCGTATTACTTCGTGCCGTCGGTGATCAGGCGGGTGAGTTACTCGGTCGCCAAGGGGCAGAACCAGGCTTGGCGGGAGCGAGCTGGCGCAGATGAAGGGTCTCGACCCGATGTCGGACCTGTTCGCCAAGGTTGCCAAGGTGGTCGAGCCGGCGGTCGTCGAGGTGCGCGTGACCAAACGCATCACGGTTCGGCAGGTACCCGACATCTTGCGGCAGTTCTTTGGCGACGGGCATATCCCGCCTGGGTTCGAGGAGTCCTTCCCTGCGCGACAATATGTCGAAAGCGGGCTGGGCAGCGGCATCATCGTCGACGCCGAGAACGGCTATATCGTTACGAACAATCACGTCGTGGCCGGGGCGGATGAGGTGCAGGTGGTGCTGGCTGACGGGCGACACATCATGACCCAATGGATTCGCACCGATCCGCGGACGGACCTGGCCGTGGTGAAGATCGACGCGTCGGACCTTATCCAGGTGCCGCTTGGCGATAGCCATGCGATGCAGGTGGGCGACTGGGTGCTGGCGATCGGTGCGCCGGAGGGGCTTCAGAAGACTGTAACGGCGGGGATCATCTCGGCCAAGGGTCGCGTACGACCGGTGATACGCAGAATTACCAGGACTTCCTTCAGACCGACGCCGCGATCAATCCCGGCAACTCCGGCGGGCCGCTGGTCAACACGCGCGGCGAGGTCATCGGCATCAACACGGCGATCATCTCGCCGACCGGGGTCAACGCGGGCATCGGCCTGGCGATTCCGTCCAACATGGTCAAGGGCGTGATGACGCAGCTGATCGCCAAGGGCAAGGTGGTCCGCGGGTATATCGGCCTGTCGATGCAGCCGATCACGCCGGACTTGGCCCACAGCTTCCATCTGCCCTCAACGCAGGGGGCCCTGGTCGCCCAGGTCATGTCGGACGGGCCGGCGGACAAGGCTGGTCTGCAGCCGGGCGACTTCATCGTGGCGGTGGATGGTGAGAAGATCAGCAATCCGAACGACCTGCGAAACACCGTCGCGAATCTGTCGCCGGGCCAGACCGTGCCGGTTGAGTTCTATCGCAACGGGAAAGTGCAGACGGCCGAGATTACGGTTGGACGGCTGGCGGAGCAGCCGGCATCGCCCAGGCGGTAGACTTTCATCCAAGGGAGGTCATTGTCCAGGCATGTGGCAGGTATTGCCGGTTGGCGGATAGTTCGTCAGTTCGACGTAGGCGTCGCCGGAAATCGGGTCGCCGGCCTGTGTGCCTTCGACCGTGCAGAGTCCTTCCCAGTAGACGTTGAAGGTAGTGGTGCGCGCGTCGATCTCCTGGTCCAGCGCTGTGGCGGAGACGGCCACGACGATCTCCCGCGAAGGGATAGAGATCTCCCAGCGGACCGGATAGATAGTCTTCTGTATGCGGACTGCGCCAGTAAGCCAGAGGGGTAATTGTAAAGTCGCTATCGGCAAGTGTGACCGGGTCGCCCTCCGCCGGGATACAGGTGCCCAGTGCGATCGGTGAGGTTTCATCGCGAAAGACGAACAGCATGATGCTGCTGCCGTCGTTCAATCGCAGGCTGAACCAGTCCCATTGCAGGCAGGCATTGGTCACGTCCCTGCCCCACTGACGGTCGAACCACATTGTGCCGGTGACGTTCTGGGCATGGCCGTCGATACCAGCGTTCCAGTGGCCTGCATCTGCGGCCGGGAGTAATAGAACGAGTTACCAGCCGAGCCGTAATTGATATATCCGCTGGTGTTGTGCAGGACGGGGCCGCGCTGGTCCGCCAACTGGAGGTCGAGCGTCATGGTGCCGTCTGTCATCGCCGCCTGCAAATGATCCTGCCCGTCGCAGCCTTGCATGTGGATCAGTGGTGTATCCAGATCGAAGCCCTGGACCGATGACGAGGCGGGGCCGGGCACACTGTACCATCTGCCCTGATTGTAGAAGAACTCACCTGTTGCCGTATCGAGTATGGCATAGTGGGCGGCCCAGGCGTCGGTGATTCCCAGCGGCGTCAGGTTGGGGACATGAAAGATCACGGCTTCCACGCCGTAGATGTGCCCCCCATCGCTGGTGAGCCGGCCCGTGTAATACCACCATTCCCCGCCGGTGCAGTGCGGGGACTCGTCGAGCGGCAGGCGAACAGCCGGGTCCGGCACCAGCACCTCATAGAGGCCCTGTGGACAACAGCCGGCCGTCACAGCCATGGCGATGGACAGACACACTGCCGTCGGCACATGCAGGTGGCATACCGATCGCACGCAGTCCCCTCCTGCCTGCCGAGCGCGCATACCAGCCGCTGCCGATCAATAGTAGTACTTCCCCGGTCCCGATGTGACATTATACGCCCGTTACCGTGCGATAGAGGTAGCGACAGAGGCCAATTGTGCCTGGGGCATTTCCAAGGCGGGCCATTCCGGATGCATGCTTACACGATCTGCTCTTCGATTACTTCCTGGGCGGCCTGAGCCCAATACTTCAGCGTGGCGGGATTGCCGGCAAGCGAGTGAATGTCGCTGAGGTTCAGGCACATCGGGTGTCCCTGGGCTTCCTTGATCAGGCGGGCGACTTCGTCGCGCATCTCCTCGCGGGAGGCATTGAAGATCACCTCGGTTGGGTGCACGTGGACCTCCAGCGCTACCCGACCCTGGAACTTCTCGACCGCCTTCTTCAGCGAACTCCACGGCGAGACATGATGGCGTCGAAGGTTGGGGATCCTGGCGATCGAGTCGAGTTTCCCGTCGAGGCATTCGCAGCCGTGATAATAGACAGTGCCGTTCGAGTAGAGTTCGGCGATGCGGCAGTTGTAGGGGTTGACGAACTTCTCGTACATCTCCGGGCCGAAGCCTGAGGATGTCTGGGCGGAGATATAGGCCCACTCGTCGCGAATCCCCGGCTTTCGGGTGGCCAGATCCTGCGGCAGGTAGCTGCAGATGTGCCGCGGCACGGTGACCATGAGGTACTTGTTGCTCGGATCGATCGGCACGTTGATCCAGCCGCACTGCTCGCCGGCGCTGGTGATCCGCGATGATCGCGGAGGTTATGAAATCCATCAGGCCATGAAGCGAGTCGGGGGAATCGTATGCGTCGAGCAAGGTGTTTTCGAGACCTCGCATCCGCACGGCGGTGTCGAAGGGCGAGTTGTCCATCTGCGGGTAGCGCATCTGCACGAGCAGCCTGCCGCCGAGCAGATCGCACGCCTCGGAGGTCCGCTCGCGGGTTGCCTGTTCGTCGATCTGGGTTACCGGCTTGCGGAGTCTGGACAAGTCGACCCCGTCGGCGAACGGCGCGACGATTTGCTTGGCGCCGAGTGGATCATCCGTCCCGTGCCAATCCACCGGCACTCCCCAATCGGGCGGGGCGGCTTCGACGGCTGGCAGCGAAACGACCGGCCAGACAACGTGGTCGTCGGGGATATTCTGGCCCGCCCAGGCGCGCTTCTTGAGGTCCATTTCGATTCGCCGGCCGAGAGGGCTTCGACAGCGAAGGTGGTTGGCGCCGAACATCAGATCCCACTGCGGATCAGGGATCAGCTCGAACGTCACGCAGACGGGGATCTTGTCGACCGGCTGCAATGCATTGAACTTGGCCCAGAGTTCTTTCTTGAACTGTTCCTTCTGACGGCTGGCCAGATCCAACATGCGGTCGACCAGTGGTTTGAGTATCTCTTTGTCGGTCACTGCCAGGGCCCTCGCTGCAGTACAGATGCCCGGTAGCATCCGCAGCTCGATGCAGAATGACCGCTGGCAGCCCATCTGTCAATCCGGAGCCGAGCAGTTGGTATCAAGTTCATGACACGCATGCCGGTCAGTCCGCCGGCTGGTCCTTACGGGCGCCGGTCTCCTTCTTCAAACGCTTGCGCATTACGTTGATCAGTCCGCCGGCCAGAAGCATCTCGACCTGGCGGGGCGACATGTTGTGTCGGGCGGCGAAGGTGCGGTTCTTTGTGACGTTCGTTACCTCTACCTCGTTGCCGCTGGCGATCTGGTCGCGAAGATTGCTGATCCGCAATACGTCGCCCTGGGCCAGGGTGTCGTAATCGGCGGGGTCCACGAAGGTCAACGGGACGATCCCGAAGTTGACCAGGTTCTGCCAGTGGATGCGGGCGAAGTCCTTGGTGATGACGCCGCGCAGGCCGAGGAATCGCGGCGCAAGGGCGGCGTGTTCACGGCTGGAGCCCTGGCCGTAGTTCTTGCCACCGACGACGAAGTGGCCGCCCGCATCGCGGGCCTCTGCCGCGCGCTTCGGATAGGTCTCGTCAACGATGTCGAAGCAGAACTCGGCGATTTTGGGAATATTGCTGCGGTAGGGCAGCACGCGCGCTCCGGCCGGCATGATCTCGTCGGTGGAGATGTCGTCGCCGACTTTCAGGAGGATGGGCAGTTCGAGCGTATCAGGCAGCGGATCGAAGTCCGGCAAGGTGGCGATGTTCGGGCCCTTCTCGAGATGCACCTTGCGAGCCTCCTCCAGCGGGATCGGCGGCACGAGCATCCTGGTGTTGATGGCCGGATCCTCAGGGTCCGTGATATGCGGGTAGGGCATATCCAGGGTTCGTGGGTCGGTGATCACGCCGGTCAAAGCGCTGGCGGCCGCGGTCTCGGGGCTGACCAGACACACCTTGTCCTCGCGGGTGCCGCTTCTGCCGGGGAAGTTCCGCGGGACCGTCCGCAGGCTGATCTTGTCGGTAGCGGGGGCCTGCCCCATGCCGATGCAGCCGTTGCAGCCGGCCTGGTGGATTCGTGCGCCGGCATGCACGAGGGCCGCCATGTGGCTGTCGCGGATGAGGTTCTCCAGGATCTGCCGGCTGGCGGGGTTGACGTCGAGCGAGACGCGGTCATGCACCTGCTTTCCCTTGACGATCTGGGCGGCGACGGCGAAGTCGCGGTAGCCGGGGTTGGCGGAGGAGCCGACATAGCACTGGTAGACCTCCGTGCCGGCGACCTCGCGGACGGGTCGGACGTTGCCGGGGCTGGAGGGCATGGCGATCAGCGGCTCCAGTTTCGACAGATCGATTTCCTCGTCGGCATCGTAAGACGCGTCGGGGGCCGCGAGCAGCTCGACCCAATCCTGCTCGCGGCCCTGAGTCTTGAGGAAGTGGCGCACTTCCTGGTCCGACGGGAATACGCTCGTGGTCGCCCCGAGTTCGGCCCCCATGTTGGCGATTACGTGGCGATCCATCGCAGAAAGGCTGTCGAGGCCCGGGCCATAGTATTCCATAATCCAGCCGATGCCGCCCTTGACGCCATGCCGGCGGAGCATCTCCAGGATCACGTCCTTGGCGCTGACCCAGTCCGGCAACGTGCCCACAAGCTTAACGCCCCGCACCTTCGGCATCTTGAAGTAGAACGGCTGGCCCGCCATCGCCAAGGCCACTTCGACGCCGCCGGCACCGATGGCGAGCATGCCGATGGCCCCGGCGCTGGGCGTATGACTGTCCGAGCCGAGCATCGTCTTGCCCGGTACGCCGAACCGTTCCTGGTGGACGGGGTGACTGACGCCGTTGCCCGGCCGGCTGTACCAGGCGCCGAATCGCTGGCATGCGGATCGCAGAAACAGGTGATCGTCGGCGTTCTTGTGGTCTTCCTGGACGAGGTTATGGTCGACGTACTGGGTGGAAGTTCGGTCTTGACGCGGTCGAGGCCCATGGCCTCCAGTTCGAGCATGACCAGCGTGCCGGTGGCGTCCTGGGTGAGGGTCTGGTCGATGCGAATGCCGATCTCCTGGCCGACCTTCATCTGGCCTTCGATCAGGTGAGACTGGATCAATTTCTGCGCTACGTTCAATCCCATGTGACGACTCCCCTTTCAAACGAATCCTTGTGTGCGACAAGGGATTGTAGGCGGGATAGAACGGTAGAGGCTAGTGGCTAGTGATTAGTGGCTAGTGGCAAGTCAACGACAATGCAGGCCTATCATGGAGGCACGCAGTTGGGCGATGTTCATCGCTTGGCGACGAGTGATCTTTGCAGCCCGCTCAACAGCCGGCCTACCTCGTCCGATGTCTCCAGAAGCGAGTCAACGGTTGGTTGTCGTCATAGCCAAATTCTCTGGCGAGGATGATGAGAGTATCCAATTCCGCCAGAGAGCCTCGCGCGACACCGAGAAACTGGCGAAACTCGCCGGTTGTTTCCCTCCCTTCGCCTTCGGCGATGTTCGCAGGTACGGAGACAGCCGCCCGCCGGATCTGCGAGCGAAGCCCATAGATCTCTTCCCGTGGAAAGCACGTGAAACTCGTACGTGTTCTTTGCCAGATGCATCGCCTTCTGCCAGACGATAAGATCCCTGTACGATTTCACCCTATCCATCGCGATTCGCCTTTCCGACCCGCATACCACCGTTGCAGTGCCGTTGCCAACTACTAGCCACTAGCCCCAAGCCTCCAGCCTCTAGAAATGGATCGCCCTCTCGCTTACCGCCATGGCCGCCTCCTTCATCGCTTCCGGAAGCGTCGGGTGCGCATGGCACACTCGGGCAAGGTCTTCGCTGGAGGCTCCGAAGGCCATCGCGGCGGCGGCTTCGGCTATCAGGTCGCCTGCTCGCGGGCCCAGGATGTGTACGCCGAGGATGCGATCGGTCTTGGCGTCCGCCAGGATCTTGATCTTGCCGTCGACCTGTCCCAATGTGCGGGCCCGGCCGTTGGCGCGGAAGGGGAAGACTCCTTTGCGATATTCGACGGCGTCCTGTTTGAGCTGCTCTTCGGTCCTGCCGACTCCGGCGAATTCCGGGTTCGTATAAACCACGCCGGGGATGACGTTGTAGTCGACGTGGCCGTAGCCGGTGGCGATGCGCTCTACGCAGGCGATGCCTTCCTCTTCGGCCTTGTGGGCGAGCATGGGGCCGCGGATCACGTCGCCGATGGCGTAGATGCCGGCGGCGCTGGTGGCGAAATGATCATCGACCTCGATCCGGCCCTTCTTGTCGACCCTTACGCCGACCGTTTCGAGGCCGAGGTTTTCAGTGTTGGGTGCCCGGCCGACAGCCATCAGCACCTTGTCGCTACGGATCGGTTCAGCCCCTTGGCGTTCGACGATGCACTCATCGCCATCGACGCGGACGGCTGTGACGCGCGAGCCGAGATGGAACTCGATGCCCTGTTTAGTGAGCAGCCGGTGCGCTTCGCCGGCCATTTCCTCGTCCATACCCAGCAGGACGCGGTCGAGATACTCCAGGACAGTTACCTGGCTGCCCAGTCGGCTCCATACGGACGCCATCTCCACGCCGATGTATCCCGCCCCGATGACGATCAGGCGTCCGGGGACTTCAGTCAACGCCAGCGCCTCTGTGCTCGTGATGATGTGCTCGCCGTCGATCTGGAAACCGGGCAAAACAGCCGGCCGGCTGCCCGTGGCGACGAGGATGTTCTTGGCCTGGAGTTCTGTGGTGCCGTCCTGGCCTTCAACGATAACCTTGCCTGCTGCGGCAATGCGACCATGGCCGGTGTAGCGTGTGACCTTGTTTTTCTTGAAGAGCGCCTCGACGCCCTTGGTGAGCGTCTGGACGACCCGATTCTTGCGTTTCATCATGGCGGGCAGGTCGAGCTGCACGTCCGCCACCTTGATGCCGCGCTCGGCCAGGTGCAGCCGGGTGTCGATGTAGGCTTCGCTGTCCTCCAGCAGGCACTTGCTGGGGATACAGCCGATCCGCAGGCACGTGCCGCCAAGGGCCGGTTCCTGTTCGACGCATGCCGTGTTCAGCCCGAGTTGAGCGGCGCGAATGGCTGCGACGTATCCGCCGGGGCCGGCGCCGATGACGATCAGATCGTACTCTTTGCTTTCAGCCATAGTCGTCCCGCCGGGTGGGCACTGCCCACCAATGACTGCCTTACCAGCTCCAACTGTCCCTCGAAAACGACTGTCTTGTCTCCCTCGACGATCCGGCCGATCGGGTAGCTCTTATGACCCTGCTGGGCCAGATGCTGAACAACTCCCTCGACCGTATCCGGCGACACGACGAGCGTCATGCCCACGCCGAGATTGAACGTATGGAGCATGTCGGCGTCGTCAACCTGGCCAGCCTGGCGGATCGTCTTGAAGACCGGCAGCACCTCGATCTTCGTCAGGTCGATCAGCGCGTTCGTTTGGCCGGGCAGCACGCGGTTGAGATTGCCCTGGATGCCGCCGCCGGTGATGTGCGCCATCCCATGCAGGCCGGGATTGTCGAACAGGCCGCGGAACGCCTTGTAATAACACGTGTGCGGCCGGAGGATCAGATCGAGGAACCGCTCGCCGGCGACCTGGGCGTTGGCCAGGTCCGGCTGACCGGACAGCAGTGCCCGCACCAGCGAATAGCCGTTGGTGTGCAGCCCGTTAGATGCCACCGCCAGCACAGTATCGCCGGGCTTGATCTTCGAGCCGTCGATGATCTTGGGTTTGTCGACCACACCGACGATCGCCGCGGCCAGCACATACAGCCCGCTTTCCAGTACGCCCGGCTGTTCGGAGGTCTCGCCGCCGACCAGGGAACAGTCCTGTTCGCGGCAGGCCCTGGCCATCGCATCGACCATTTCGGTCACGACGGGCTTTTCGAGCTTGCCGCAGATGATGACGTCCTGCACCGCCATCGGCCGGGCGCCCATGACGATGATGTCGTCGATGAGGTGATTGACCAGGTCGTAACAGAGCGAGCCGACCCGGTGATACTGCACCGCAAGTTTCTGCTTGGAGCCCGGTTCTTCCATCTTGAGCACGAGGACGGGGTGCTCGTAGCCCTCGAATTTGCCGTCATACAGCGACGCGAATGCCCCGAGCTTGTTGAGCACCCGCTGATCGGTCGTTTCGAGGCTCTTGGCCATTTCCTGCTTGGCGGCGTCCGCCACGGAGATATCGACACCCGCCTTCTTATACGAGAACCCTTCGCTCATGATTCCTTCCTTGGCCAGTCAGTGTGTTCCGGTTGTGGATTATCGGTCATCCAGAGATATGACATCTTACAGTCAGCGAAGCGTCCGGCCAAGCGGTGATGGAGCCTCGCGTTTCTGCCACGCAGAAGGCATCACCCAACCGCGGAATCATGGTGGCACGGAAGAAGAAGGCGATCCAACGACGGCGGAAGCGCAACAGGACGGGGCGAGCCGGCTCCCGCCTGTCCAGCTACGTGGCGAGGCTGCAATGCTGTTTCGTCATTCACGTTCGCGAGATCGGACCTCACGTACTGCCGCCAGGATGTCAGCCGTCTTCGCCTTAGTCTTGACTCCCGGAACGTCGAAAGGCGATCCTGTGGGCCGCTGGGGAACGACTTTGAAGACTTCGCCGCCTCGTCGACGAATCAGAACGACCTCGTCCTTTGCATGGTTGAGTACTTCCGACAGGTTCTGCCGGGCCTGGGAGTAACTGTAAATCTTCATGACAGGTCCACCAACCGAATTTTGAGTCCTTTGGCAACGTGTTTCATCGCGGTGTCGAGCGTCAGCAGTGGGATGCCGGCCTCCAAAGCCGCACTGTAGGAAATAGGCGTCGTAAGCATAAATCCCCAGCCTTGCCGCTAGCACCGTGGCCGCCCGAATGTCAATCGGGGCCAATTCGACCGGCATGTTGTCAAGAGACTCCCAGATGCCTGATATCTGGCTTGCAGTAACCAGTTTCCTGCGAACCAAGGCCGACAGCGCGTTGCCGAGCTCGAACGGCAGAACCGCCGGGGCAACCAACTCATGCCCCCCGGTTGAACGGACGAGTGACGACTTCTGCGGCTCGTCCAGTGCTACCGCGAGGAAAGTATTTGTATCCGCCACGATTCTCATTTGTACAATTGTACCGTTGATAACGGTAGGCATCAACCTCGATCTGTGGCGGCAGCTTTCCGGGTGTCCTCAGATGGCGGAACACGGTGTTCGCTACCGCCTGTCGCCAGCGGATGTGTCCGAAATCCGAACCCTGACCATCCTTGGCCTCGTACCGAAAATACCGCTCAAATCTCGATCAACATCCGGCTCGGATCCTCGACGTCCTCCTTGATCCGCTTGAGGAACGTCACCGCCTCCCGGCCGTCGACGATGCGGTGATCGTAGGTGAGCGCGACGTACATCATCGGTCGGATCACGATCTGGCCATCCCGCGCAACCGGCCGGTCCTGGATGGCGTGCATGCCGAGAATGCCGCTTTGGGGCGGGTTGATGATCGGGGTCGACAGCAGCGAGCCGAAGATGCCGCCGTTGGTGATCGTGAACGTGCCGCCCTTCAGTTCCTCCAGGGTGATCTTGTTCTCGCGGGCCCGGCTGCCGAAATCAGCCACCGCCATCTCGATCTCGGCGAAGCTCAGCCGTTCGGCGTTGCGGATCACCGGCACGACCAGGCCCTTGCCGCCGGAGACGGCGATGCCGATGTCGTAGTAATTGTGGTAGACGATGTCGGTGCCGCGGACCTCGGCGTTGATCTGCGGGTACTGCTTCAGTGCGTCGACACAGGCCTTGATGAAGAAGGACATGAAGCCGAGTTTGATATTGTATTTGTTCTGGAACGTTTCGCGATATTCGCTCCGCAGGGTCATTACCGCTGACATGTCAATCTCGTTGATCGTTGTCAGCAGGGCGGTGGTCTGCTGGGCCGCGACCAGGCGCTCGGCGATCCGCTTGCGCATGGGGCTCATCGGCACCGCTTCCTCGTAGCGGTTGCCTGTCTCGGCGGCCGGCGGCGCGACAGGCGCTTCAGCGGCCGGCGGGGGTGTCTCGGCGGCTTTGCCCTCGGTCGGCGCGGCCCCGGCCTTCCGTTCGGCGGCCTTGATCACGTCTTCCTTGAGAATCCGGCCTCCGGGCCCGGTGGCTTCGACCTGCTCAGGACCGATGCCTCGCTCGGCCATCTCACGTTGGGCGGCCGGCATGACTCGCGGCTCGCCGGCCTCGGACGGCGCGGCGGTCGGCTTCTCTTTTTCCGGAGGTGCGATCTGTGGTTCTGACGGCTTGGACGCCTCGGCGATCTGCTCGGCAGGCCTTCGCTCCTTGACCGGTTCG
Organism: uncultured Planctomycetota bacterium; assembly: GCA_963787325.1. Classification (GTDB taxonomy): domain Bacteria; phylum Planctomycetota; class Phycisphaerae; order UBA1845; family JANYLN01; genus CAWBCK01. Next base: position 262,514 of record CAWBCK010000003.1, on the reverse strand, counting down.
GCAGGGGCGGCTGGCTCAACCGGTGCCTCCTCCTCAGATTTCTCTGCCGCCGCGGCACCTTCCTCCATGAATCCGACGACCTCACCGACCTCGGCTGTCTGGCCATCGCCTTTGACGATTCGCGACAGGGCACCGGCGACGGGGGCCGGCAGCTCGAAGGTGGCCTTATCGGTCTCGATCTCGACGAGGGGCTCGTCCTTCTGGACTGGCTGGCCGACCTTCTTGAACCAGCGGACCAGCAGCACCTCGGTAATCGATTCGCCGACAGCGGGTACCTTCAGTTCAATCGACATGCAGTTACACTCTCTCCTTGACCCCAGAGACATTCAAACCATCGTCGACCGTTCTGCCTATTGTAGTCTCTCCCCAAGCCAATCAAAAGGATATTGGCCCCAAGCACTTGCCGACATGCCGGCCTTCGCCTATGGGCTAGTGGCCACCGGTTACGGATTACTGGCCACGGCTGTTCTACACGGTAATATCGACATTCGCCCCGCCGAACGCCTCACTCAGCAGCGTTTCCTGCTCCAGTTTGTGGCGATTGGCTGAACCGGTTGCGGGACTGGCTGCGATAGGTCGAAAGATGCCGCTGAATGGCAGCCGGCCGAACAGCCTTCGCCCGTAGTTAGACAGCAGGAATCGCCACGCGCCCATGTTCTCCGGCTCTTCCTGTACCCAGGTTGCCGGTGTGCCGTCACGGTAGACCGCCAGGGCTGCCCGCAAGGCGTCGCTGGTCAGCGGGTAGAACTGTTCCAGCCGCAGGATTGCGACGTCCTCACGGTTGAGATCGCGGCGCCGCTGATCGAGCTCATAGTATACCTTGCCGCTGCACAGCAGGATTCGGCCGACCTTTTCCGGGGGTCTGTCATAGGCGTCGGGGATGACCGTCTGGAACGTGCCGCCAGCCAGATCGTCGAGGCTGCTGACCGCCTGGGCATGGCGCAAAAGGCTTTTGGGTGTCAGCACGATCAGTGGCTTTCGCCACTTCCGCAGTACCTGGCGGCGCAGCAGGTGAAAGTATTGCGCGGGTGTGCTGGGTTGAACGACCTGGATATTGTCCTCGGCAGTCAGCGAGAGAAACCGTTCGATCCGGGCGCTGGAGTGCTCCGGACCCATCCCTTCGAACCCATGCGGCAGCAGCATCACCAGGCCCGACAGCCTTCGCCACTTGTCTTCGGCGCTGGCGATAAACTGGTCGATGATCACCTGGGCGGCGTTGGAGAAGTCGCCGAACTGGGCTTCCCACACGGTCAGTCCCGCCGGGCTGTCCATGCTGTAGCCGTATTCGAAGCCGAGCACGGCTGCTTCCGAAAGCGGACTGTTATGGATTTCAAAGACGGCCTGCTTATCCGCTACGTGCTCGAGCGGTGTGTAGGTATAGCCGTCCTTCGTGTCGTGCAGCACGGCGTGCCGATGGCTGAACGTGCCGCGTTCGGTGTCCTGGCCGGTCATGCGGACGCGGACGCCTTCACTCAGCAGGCTGGCCAGGGCGAGCGACTCGGCGGTCGACCAGTCGAGCTGACGTTTGCCCTGCGCCATCTCGCGGCGCTGCTCGATATGGCGGTGGATCTTGTGGTTGGGATGGAAGTCCTCGGGCAGTTGGGTTTGTCTTTCGAGAAGGTCGGTCAGGGTCTCCTTTTCGACGGCGGTCTGCACGTCGTCGGCGTAGCTGGCCGGCCCGCCGATATAACCCTGCCACACGCCGCCGCCGGTCTGCGGCTCCAGCAGCACGTGATTGTTCCTGGCCTCCTGCAACTCCTGTTCCAGTCGCTCGGTGCGCTGCCGGGCGATCTCATCGGCTTCTTCGCGCGTGACTTCGTTCAGCTCCAGCAGGTGTTCCAGATAGCCCTCGCGGACGCTCTTGCGTTTTTCGATCGTGGCGTACAGCAGCGGCTGTGTGAAGGCCGGTTCGTCGCCCTCGTTGTGGCCGCGACGGCGATAGCTGTACATGTCGATGAACACATCGCGCTGGAAGGTTTCGCGGAAGTCCATCGCCAGGTGCACGACCTGGGCGACCGCCTCCGGGTCTTCGCCGTTGACGTGGAAGATCGGGCTTTGCAGCATCTTGGCGACGTCGGTGGCGTAGATGCTGGACCGGCCCTGGCGAGGCGGCGTGGTAAAGCCGAGTCTGGTTATTGACGATCACGTGCAGCGTACCGCCGACGGAGTAGCCGTCCAACTCGCTGAGGTTCAGGCTTTCCTGGACGATGCCCTCGCCGGCAAACGCGGCGTCGCCGTGGATGAGAATGTTCATGGCGTGCACGCGGTCGATGTCGTTCGTGCGGTCCTGTTTGGCTCGGGTGCGTCCGAGGGCGACCGGGTTGACGAACTCCAGATGGCTCGGGTTGAACGTCAGCGACAGGTGGATCTTGCGACCTTCAGACGTGACCCAGTCGCCGCTGTAACCCAGGTGATACTTCACGTCGCCCCGACCCCAGTGGACGCCGCCGTCCACATCCTCGAACTCGCGGAAGATCAGTTGCGGACTCTTGTGGATGATGTTGGCCAGGACGTTCAGCCGGCCGCGATGCGCCATGCCGAAGACGATCTCGTTGACGCCCTGGCTGCCCGCCTTTTCCATCGCGAGATCCAGCAGCGGGATGAGGCTTTCAGCCCCTTCAAGGGAGAAGCTCTTCGCCCCAAGATACTTCCGCTGGACGAATTGCTCGAAGATCACTGCATCGGTCAGCCGCGTCAGGATGCGGATCTGTTCATCGCGAGCCAGTTCGATCCGGTTTTCGACGTCCTCCATGCGTTCCTGCAGCCGAGCTGCGGACGGACAGATCGTCGATATGCATGAATTGCGTGCCGATTGAACGGCAGTACGTATTGCGCATGTGCTCGATGATCTTGCGGACGGTCGTCAGCGTGTTGCTGCCGTGAGTGCGGGCCGGAATCGGGTGGTCGAGCTGTTCCGGCGTGAAGGAGTAGAACTGCGGTTGCAGCTCCGGCGGTTCGGGTCGCGGCTGACCCAGCGGATCGATGTGGGCGATGATGTGTCCGCGGACACGGTAATTGCGGATCAGCTGGTCGAGACGGTGCTGGATATGGGCGACCTCGGCATCCTCGCGCAGGTTCGGACACTGAAGGCAACCCGGTCCGGACGGGTTGAAAATGCTGGCCGGGCGGAAACTCGGCCCGACGCGGGCATGGCCATTGCCGCCCGACAGGGAGTCGAAGTAACCTCGCCAGTCCGCCGGCACGGCGGCAGGGTCGCGCAGATAGTCGGCGTAGAGCTGCTTCGACGAAATCCAGGCTCAGACTGTTCGGCGAGCGTTCTGTCTCTTGCATGCAGGCATTCCCACTACCAGACATCCGTCCGTATGCAAAACGGCGGGGCGGCGCACAATCCGCCGTCCTGCCTATATACTAGGATGCGATCGGCATGTGCGTCGCAGTCAATCCGCCCCGAATAATCTCCCGGTCGATGTTAATCATCGCTTTTCTTCCGTAAGATAGCGACGGGAGGCTTTATCGGACGGCCGGCCGGTCTCGCGTGGCTGGCAAGGCGAGAAGGACGGCAGCGGCGCGGCCTATACTCCGAGTTTCTTCAGGCAGCGATCGATCCGCGACAACGTTCGCGGCCGGCCGAGGATCTCCAGGATCTCACCTACGGGTAGACTCGTCGGTATGCCGGCTATGGCGACCTGGATGGGTTGGGTCACCTTTAGCCATCCGAGCTGTGAGCGATCTGCGAAGTCGCGAATCTGGCGTTCGATGGACCCGGCGTCCCAGTCCCGCAGTGTCGCCATCTGCCGCTTGATGTCGGCAAGGATTTCCAGCCCTTTGGGCGAGCCCTTCGCCAGGATCTTCCTGACGGCTGGCTCGTCGTAGACGATCTGCTCGTCAGGGGCGAAGAGGAAGCGGGTCGTTACGTCCAGATGGCCGAATGTGGCGAATCCCGAGCCGATGCGGATAAGTCTTTGCAGGGTGCCATCGTCGGCGACTTTGGTTGGCGTTTCGTTCAGGGACAGATAATCCCGCAGAGCGATCAGCAGTTGTTCTTCGGGGGCATCGGCGATCGCACGTGCGTTCATGGCCAGCAGCCGATTGCGATCCAATGAGGCGGTTGTCCTCTCGATCTGGCGGATATCAAACGCGGCGATCAGGTCGTTCGGGGATGTTGGCTGGGGATCTTGCGGCGACTCCCGGCCGAGCATGCTTAGAAAGGTCATCAGTACTTCGGGCAAGTAGCCGGCTGCGCGAAAATCATGCAGGTCGATTGGAATGCTGTGCGGGTCTTCAGTGGCATTCCTCCCTGTGGGATGCCTTCGGAGTAAGCTGCAATCCGGATTGAGGATCAGCGGCAGATGCGCGTAGATGGGCCTGTCAAAGCCTGCAGCGACCTGTATGGCGATCTCCCCCGGCGTGTCAAACAATCGTTCCTGGGCTCGGATTACGTGCGTAATGCCCATCCCTTGGTCATCGACGATTCCGGCGAACCGCAGGGTTGCCCGGCCGTCCGTGCCGCGGATCACGAAATCGCTGAACTCCTCCGCATGGACGGGTACGGGACCCAAAATCAGATCGTCAAAGCCTAGATCCTCGCGCACCATTGCAAAGCGTACGACGACGGGTCGGCCTTCTTGGCGGGCTTGTTTGGCCATGTGTTCACTGGGAAAACGCGTGGGGCGAGGATAGCGGAAGAGCCGGCCCTGCTGCCGGGCATGACGACGCATCTGTTGAATCTCTTCAGGGTTGTCGAAGGCGTAATAGGCGTGACCCGTCTGCAGGAGCTGCTCGATGCAGGCCAGATGAGGTTCATCGTGTTGGTTCTGTTTGTAAAGAGGCTCGTCCCAGTCCAGGCCCAGCCAATGCAGATCCTCGACGGAGTGTTCGATGCGCTCAGAATCGGCGGGTTGGCCGATGTCGTTGATTCGCAGCAGGAAGTGCCCGCCGCCGTGCCTGGCGGTAAGCCAGTTCAGCAGTGCGACCCGCGCTTCTGCGATGTGCAGGTGACCTGTGGGCTGAAAGACGAATCGCGTTCTGACGGCCTTTTGCATGGCTGGACCGCAGTCCCGGGTTACTGGCGCCTCACGTCATGCGGTTCGTCGTGCGACCGGTTGAACATGGTTCCGTGGCGACCCTCGTGAGGTTCGCTGCCCCCGCCGCCATCGCCCGGTCGAGAAACCTCGTTGGCCGGGGCCGGCACGAAGTGTCGGTAGGCCGCGGCAACCGGTCCGCTCATCGCGTAGGCCACCGTTACCACCGCAATCACCAGTTGCGGATAGACCAAAAACGCCGCCAGCAGCAGCATGAACCAGAACAGCACGCCGAGCGGCCGGCGCCCGCGCAGGTACTTGTTGCCCAGATGGGCGTAGCGAATCCGCGAGACCATCAACAGGCCGACGGCCAGCGTGATCGCCGGCATCACCCATAACAGCAGGTCGCCGTAAGCACTGGCCTGGTTTCGCCGCAGTACTTCCTCGTAGAGGATCACCAAAGCTGCCACCGTCGCGGCTGCGCCTGGCGAGGGAAGCCCTCTGAAAGACATATGTGCCGATTCGTCGTGAACGTTTTCGACGTTGAACCGCGCAAGCCGCAGCGCCGCGCAGCATGCGTATACGGCTGCGATGATCCAGACGATCCGCCCGCTGAAGTGTTCGCTGATCGGCCCGATCATTCCCTCGTCGCCGATCAGGGCCTTACCAACCAGCCCGAGCAGCAGAAATGCCGGCGCGACACCGAAACTGACGATATCCGCCAGAGAGTCCAGCTGCGGCGCCGAAGTCACTGGTCTTGCGGGTCAGTCGGGCGACGCGGCCATCGAGGGCGTCAAAGGCCATCGCCGCGAACAGCAGGTAGGCGGCGATCGCCAGGTTGCTTGGCAACCATCTCTCGACAGGGCCATGGCCGGTCGTGAAGACGTTGGCCCCCATCATGTGCTTCATGACGAAGTTGATCGCCGCGAAGCCGCACACCAGGTTGCCCAGCGTCAGCAGCGCCGGCAGGATCGCGATCTGGCGCAGCCGCTTGCTGCGAAATCGCCGCGGCATTCGACTTCTACCTTCAGACGGTAACACCATTGCCTCGCTCGCTCGGTTCGCTGACCGCTTGTGGTTGATTGACCCTGGCCAGGATGCTCGAGCCGGCGTGCACCTTGTCGCCGACACGCACCAGCACCTCCAGCCCCGGCTGCTCGGGGACGATGACGTCCGTCCGGCTGCCGAACTTGATCATGCCGAACTTCTGACCCGCCGCCAGCCGATCGCCGGGGCCCACGCCGCAGACGATCCGCCGGGCGATCTTGCCGGTCAGCTGTTTGACGAGGATCGGCCCGGCTATCGGCTTGTCGGGGGCGAGGGTGACCGTGTTGCAGGCGTTCTTGTCGGCACAGTCCTCAGCCCGCGCATCGAGAAACAGGCCCTCGCGCAGCTTCGTGCCGACAACCGTCCCGGCACAAGGCGCGCGGTTTACGTGCACGCTCAGCACCGAAAGGAATATACTTACCCGCATCGCCGGGCCGCCGATCGTCGGTTCCTTCTCGATCCGCTGGACGTGCGTGACCGTGCCGTCCGCTGCCGACAGCAGCAGGTGCGCCCGGACGGAACCACTCGTTTGGGATCCCGGAAGAAGCCCAGCACCGCTACCAGTATCAGCAGGGCAAACAGCGAGACGGGCCACAGACCAACCGCTATCCACAATACGACCCAGCCGGCTGAAACCGCCAGGGCGATCAGGATCTCTCTCGTGCCTTCGACTGCCAACGGTAATCTCATGTCCGCCAGACCCCAACGTTTCCTTGTATTGATCACTGCTATAGCAGTCTACGAGCGCCAGCCCGGAATGATCGTCGCATTATGGCCGGGCGACCCTTTCCTGTCGACACGACGCGTGTGACAGCGTATCTTTATCCGGTTCCGGGCCGATGGTCTCTGCTCTCAGTGCCCGACTCGCTGTTGCTAAGCAACGTGTCGATAATATCTTAGCGACGATAATGGCTGGATTCCGACAACAGGAGCCTTGTTGCTGCCATGAAACCGATTCTTGATCAGATTGCCGACGCCGTTTCGGCTGCATTAGTCAAGGCCGTGCCGGAGGTTACAGGGGCCGACCCGATGGTCCGTCCGGCCCAGGACGAGAAGTTCGGCGATTATCAGTCCAATGCCGCCATGCCGCTGGGCAAAAAGGCCAAGAAGCAGCCACGGCAGGTCGCCCAGGCAATAGTCGATAGCCTCAATGTTGAAAACTTGCTGCAGCCAGCGGAGATCGCCGGGCCGGGCTTCATCAACCTGCGGCTGACGGACGAGTTTCTGTCCCGTTCCCTCGAATCGATCCAGACGGATGGACGGCTCGGCGTCGCGCCGGTCAGCGATGTCAAACAGGTCGCACTCGACTTCGCTGGCCCCAACCTGGCCAAGGAAATGCACGCCGGCCACATGCGCACCGACGATCATTGGCGACACCATCGGCCGAATCCTGGAGTTCGCCGGGCATGACGTCCTGCGGCTCAGCCACGTCGGCGACTGGGGGACCCAGTTCGGTATGCTGATCCAGTACCTGCGCGAGACGCAGCCGCAGGCCCTGCAAGACCCGAAGGGCGTGCGGATCGCCGATCTGGAGACGTTCTACAAGCAGGCCAAGCAGCGGTTTGACGCCGAACCGGTCTTCGCCGACGCCTGCCGCCGGGCGGTTGTCGATCTTCAGAGCGGCGACCCGGCAACCCTCACCGCATGGAAGGCCTTCATGCATGCGTCGCGAGAGCATGCCGATGAGATCTTCAACCGCTTGGGCGTGACCGCCACGGAGCGCGGCGAGTCCTTTTACAACGGATGCTGCCTCCCATCGTCGACGAACTGAAGGAAAAAGGGCTGGCGGTCGTCGATCAGGGCGCGGTGTGCGTCTTCCTGGACGGCTTCGTCGGCCGGGAAGGTCAGCCGCAACCCATGCTCATCCAGAAATCGGACGGCGGCTACAACTACGACACGACCGACCTGGCGGCGATCAAGTACCGTCTTACGGAAGACAAGGCCGACTGGCTGATCTACGTCACCGATGTCCGCCAGAAGCAGCACTTCGAGATGATCTTCGCCGCCGCCCGCAAGGCCGGCTGGTTGACCGACGACGTCCGCGTCGATTGGGTCGGCTATGGCATGATGCTCGGGATGGACGGCAAGGTCTTCAAGACCCGCGAGGGAGGCACCGTCAAACTCAAGGACCTCCTGGATGAGGCCGAATCTCGCGCCCAGAAGGTTGTCGATGAAAACTCGGCGGACTTCCCCGAGCGGGAGCGAAAACAGATCGCCAAGGCCGTTGGTATCGGCGCGATCAAATACGTCGATCTGTCGCACAGCATCTCGACGGACTACCGGTTCGACTGGGACAAGATGCTCAGTCTCGACGGCAATACCGCACCATACATGATGTACGCCTATGCCCGGGTCCGCAGTATCGGCCGCAAAGGCGGCATCGACTACGATAACATGCCCGCTGACACGAACATCCTGATCACAAACGAGTTCGAGCGGCGTCTGGCCAAGAAGCTGCTTCAGTTCGGCGAGACCTTCCAGGTTCTCGCGCGGGAGCTTGCCCCCAACATCCTGACCAGTTACCTGTTCGAGACCGCCCAGACATTCAGCGGCTTCTACCGTGAATGCCCGGTCCTCCAGGCCGAGACGGAGGAATTGAAACTCAGCCGCCTGCGTCTCTGCGACATCACCGCCCGGACGATCAAGCTAGGTTTGCACCTGCTGGGCATCGAGACGGTCGAGCGGATGTAGGGTACTGCCCTTGCCGCGATTGCTGGCTTGTTCCGGGCATACAAGGTTTGTATGATGAGTGTTGAGGTGTGCCATGAACAAGACCATAAACCTGTCCCTGCAGGACTCCTTGCTGAAAGAACTCGACGACATCGCGGACAAGGAGTCGCGCTCCCGGTCCGACTCATTCGCGAGGCCGCCCGGCTCTACATCGAGCGCAAGCGGCAATGGGCGGACATCTTCGCATTGGGCGATCAGGTCCGTCGAAAACGCCGGATTACTCCCGACGCTATAGAACGTGAAATCGCCGAGCACCGCAAACAGCCCTGACCATGCGAATCGTCTGCGATACCAACGTCCTGGTTTCAGCCACCGTCTACGGTGGCCGTCCGCGGAGGTACTGGAGCAGCTGATCGCCGGCCGAGTAGATGGATACATCTCGCCGGCCCTGGAGCAGGAATTCTGTGATGTCCTTCGGCGGCCTAAGTTCGGGCTCTCTGATCCACAGGTCCGCCGTATCTGCCGGGTGCTTGCTGACCTTCTGCACATGGTCTATCCGACGGAAAAGGTCTCGGCCATTAAGGACGACCCGGCTGATAACGCTGTGCTCGCCTGTGCCTCGGCGGCTGGGGCTGAGTTTATCGTCTCCGGCGACGCTCACTTACTCAAACTGGGCGGTTATCGAGGCACCAGGATCGTCTCTCCTGCCGAGTTCCTGAGTGGCCATCAGTTGTCATCCGGCCCCGGTTGACAGATAATCCTCTGTTTCTCTGCCCGTCGGCGGCAGCGCCGGACAACGGCTCCGCCGGCCGGATGACATTCGCCATGATTCGGGTACCAGGACGATTGCCTCCGTACCCCTCGTTAAACAAAGGACTTATATAATGACATCGCCGGATGTGCCCACGACTGGCTCGACCCCAAAGACCGCTGCCGCCAAAGCGCGCACACGGCCGCAGTTCCCCAAACGCGCGGTCATTACCGGCGGCATGCCCTATGGCAACAAGGATCTGCACTTCGGCCACGTCGGCGGTGTCTTCGTCCAGGCTGACGCCTTCGCCCGCTTTCTGCGCGACCGGATCGGTACCGAGAACGTCGTTTTCGTCAGTGGCACAGACTGCTACGGCTCACCGATCGTCGAACAGCACCGCGAAATGACTGCCAATGGCGAGTTCACCGGCACGCTTCAGGAAATGGTCGAGCGGAACCACGAGCGGCAGAAGCAGACGCTGGCGGATTACTCCGTCGATCTGAACCTCTTCGCCGCGTCAAGCCTCAGCCCGTACCGCGAAATCCACGAGAAGCTCGGGGCCGACCTGCTCAAGACCCTGCACGATTTCGGCTACGTCGTGAAAATGACGAACCTTCAGTTCTACGACCCGGACCTGGGCGTCTTTCTGAACGGCCGACAGGTCCGCGGCCTCTGCCCGATACAGGGCTGTCGCTCGGACAAGGCCTACGCGGACGAGTGCTCGTTGGGGCATCAGTACGAGCCGCGCGACCTGGTCAACCCGGTCAGCGTGCTGACCGGCAAGAGGCCCGAGATGCGCCCCGTCAGCAACTGGTATGTCGACGTGCCGAAGTTCCGCGAACTGCTCAGTGGCTGGTTGCAGGGCTTGCGGGAGGCCGGACAGTGGCGGCCCTTTGTTATCAGCACGCTGCAGGAGTGGCTCGAGCCGCCGACGATCCACGTAACCAAGGATCAGCTGGAAAAACTCGAGGAAGTGATCGGCAAATTGCCCGAGCACACGCAGCAGGAGGGTCGCGGCAAGTCAACACAGCTGGTGTTCAGTAGAGCTTGAGGATATGGAAGACGCCCGAGGCATTCTCGGCGAGCACGGCATTCGCTATCGCACGGGTAAGACGCTGGTTCCGTTCCGTCTGACCGGCAACCTTGACTGGGGCCTGCCCGTGCCGGAGCTGGACGGCTTGTCGGGACTGACCTTCTGGGTCTGGCCGGAATCACTCTGGGCGCCGATCTCCTTCACGATGGCCTACCTCCAGTCGAAGGGCGCCTGCGAGGACGCGTGGAAGGAGTGGTGGTGCTCCAAGGATGCCGAGATCTACCAGTTCATCGGCGAGGACAATATCTATTTCTATGGGATCGCGCAAGGGGCGATCTGGCTGGGCATGCAGGGTGACAAGCCAAGCCTGGAAGTGCCCGAAGGTCAGCTCCAGATGTCGCACCTGGTGGCCAACCGCCACATCCTGTTCCTGGACAAAAAGGCCAGCAGCAGCGGCGACGTCAAGCCGCCGCTGGCCAAGGACCTGCTGAACTATTACACGGCTGATCAGCTGCGGACCCACTTCTTCAGTCTCGGTCTCGGCATGCGCAGCACCAGCTTCCGGCCCAAGCCCTATGACCCCAAGGCCAGCGACGCCCAAGGCGATCCGGTCCTCAAGGAAGGCAACCTGCTGAGCAACGCCTTCAACCGGGCCGTCCGCTCCTGCTTCTACACTGCGCAGAAGTTCTATGACGGCCGGATCCCCGTTGGCGATGTCTCGCCGGACGTATTGGAATCCTGCGAAAAGACGATCCTCGATTTCGAAGAGACGATGTTCCGCCATGACTTCCACAACACCGTCAGCATCGCCGGCGATCTGATCCGCGACATCAATTCGCGCTGGACGCAGAGCAAACCCTATGCCGACGACTGCGACCCTGCGGTCCGCCAGCAAACGCTGATCGACGCGTTCCACATGGTCCGTGTCGCTGCCGTGCTGATGCACCCGATCGCCCCGGCCGGCACGGAGATGATCCGCGAATACCTGCGGGTCGGTGAAGAATTCTGGGATTGGAGCCGGGTGTTCCACACAGTCTATGCGTTCATGGCCGATCCTGCCGAACACGAGCTCAAAACCCTGGAGCCCCGCGTCGACTTTTTCCCGAAGCACCCCAGCCAGGTGCCGGCGGGGGGTGACAGTCGCGAGGCCTGATACGGCCGTCGTGCATCACCCTGACGAAACGCCTTGACCGGTAGCGAGTTGGCTGCGGATCGGCCGCTGGCGTCCTTTCCTGCGCCTGGACAGGTCCAGCGCCGTCAGTCTGTTCTCAAATGACAGGTGCATACAATCTCGCGTACGCTGGCCCTGAAGGGCAGTTTGACGGTTCGTCGGGTCGGCGGCGGGGGTATCAACGTTTCCCGTCCCTGAAAAAGCAATGCGTGGGTGATGGTTCATGTCGCCCGAGCGGCATCCTTCGAACTCTGCGCGCACCGTATCTGCGCCGCTGAGGCAAGCCGGGCACAACCAAAAGGAGAACAGCCTCATGGGTCCCAATCAGACGTCCGATTACGGCCAGGCCGGCTTCAACTGGGGGTGGCTTGTGGCCCTCGGTATCCTCTGGGTCATTGCGGGTGTTGCGGCGATTCTGGCAGCCGGGCTGGCGACGCTGGCGACGGTCATTGTGTTCGGCTGGCTGCTGGTCGTCACCGGTATCGTGCGGTTCATCCACGCCTTCAGTCAGCGAGCTGGCCAGGGGTTCATGCTGGACCTGCTCGTGGGTGTCCTGCGGATGGTCGTTGGTGGGCTGATGGTGGCCAGGCCGGGTGCGGGTGCCGTGACGATCACGCTTCTGCTGGCTGCGTTCTTCACCGTCGCGGGTCTCTACCGGCTGGGGTTTGCGTTCTCGACGCGTCTGGCCAGTCGGGGCTGGATCGTGCTGAGCAGCCTTGTGAGCCTGGCGCTCGGGGTCATGATCTTTCTGCAGTGGCCCTCGGCAAGCGTCTGGGTGATCGGCACGTTCATCGGCATCGACCTGGTCTTCGAAGGCTGGGCGATGATCGCCGGCGCTACCGCCATCCACAAAATCAGCCAGCTCGGCCCGCGCGGGATTGGCGGGGCTGGTCCCTTGGGCGTCTAGAACAGGTTCAACGCAGGCATGGCGGCCGCCACAAAGCACTCCTGCGCAGCCAACCGGACCGCTTGTGGGCAGCGGCCGCTGAATCGGCCATGCAACGAAGGGCAGCCACTGGCACCTTGCCTGTCAGTGCGAGGCCCTCAAACCGCTTTCAGTCCTGTCAGGCCGGTTCCGCCTGCCCCTCATCTTCGGGCGGCAGGGTCGGAAAAGCGGGCTCCTGCTCAACGGCCTTGGGCCGATACCCCTTCGCCAGTGCCGAGCCGGGCGGCGCGTAGTTGTCGTCGCCGCCAAGGTTCTTCCACGTGCGATACATCAGCCACAGGAACAAGAGCGCCAGAACCTGGAAGACTCCCGACCACATGTAAACCCATCGAAACGCGATCTTGTCGACCGAATAGTTGGTCATGTAATCCATGAAGACGCCGGCGAACAGCCCGCCGATCATCACTGACGTCGACTTGACCATCCCGTTGCACGAGCAGAACTGCCCGTACTTCTCCTTGGGGAAGATCATGATCAGCATGGGGATGCCTGCCGCCGAGTACAGCGAGTAGAAGATCAGCCTGCCGCCCTCAAGCATGATGTAACTCTTCAGATCCGTCAGGAAGAAGAACGCCAGGATCTGACTCAAGATCAGCGGTATCGTCATCAGCAGTGTGATCCGGATCGGGTGCCATTTATCCACGGCCCACCCGGCCGGGTACGCGACGATCGCCGTGACGATCAGCATGATCGCCGGGATGTCGCCAAGGGCCTTCATCGACAGATGGATGCCGTCGCGCTGGAAGATGATCATCCCGGCGTTGGCGCCCGCGGCGAACGCGATGCCCGCCGTAAACAGGAACGTAAAAATGTACACCCGATGGCTGAAGCACTCGCTTACGTAAACCTTGATCTGCTTGATGATGCTGGGGTTCTCGCCCAGGTCGTCCGGCGGCGGATACTCGCCTTCCTTGACGTTCATGCACATCAGGCTGAAGCCGAACAGATAGACAACTGCTCCGCCCAGGAAGATCCACTGCATGTGCGTCTCGGCATAGGGAAAGACGAACGCGCTGAAGGCCGCCGTAGCAAGGATGCCCACGACCCTGAACAGCGCGACAAACCGCCCGATCAACACCTCCGGCACCACGTCGGCAAACAGGTACCAGAAGACGCTGTTGACGAATTCGTCGAAGACATGAAACATCACGACGAACAAAGCGATCAGCAGCAGTGTCGCGTTCTTGGGCGAGAGGAACCATAGCCCGCCCATCTTGTCGAAGAAGTCCCGGTAGTACGGGGCCAGGCCGATGCCGATCAGCGCGATCACAAGAAACGGCATCGTCCAGGTGATAAACGGAATGCGCCGGCCTCGCTTGCCGCGGTAGCGGTCGCTCTTGAAACTGACCGCCGGGCCAATCAGCAGACCTGTAATCCCCGGTACAACGACCATCATCATATTCGTGATGGTCATGCTCGCATTGATGTGGCCGGCGCTGCCCATCAGGAACAGGGGCAGGACCTTGGGCTTGACGGTTTCCATGATGGTGAAGACGAAGTCGCCCCACAGCAGCCACGAAAAGACCGCGATCAGCCCCATTTTTGTGTAGGTCAGGCCGTTGATCGAATACTTGTCCTTGACCGGTGCTGCGACACTCATCCGTCGATCCTTTTTACTGCGGACTCGCCCCAAGAGATTCCCTCGCCGGCTTCTTCCCGCCCATCATGTAGGTAGCCGCTGCCAGATGTTGTCTATCCGGATGCGGGCAATGGTGCGATTATCTCTGCGGCGCGGTGTCTGGCAAGTTGGCGTCGTCCCTGTCGTATTCTGTCGGACGCGATTCTTCGGCACAAAGCCGGATGCGGCGGGGTCGGCTGGCGTTGGTGATGTTTTCCTGCAACATCGGGGGGGGCATGCAGCATTCGGATCGCAGAGGTTCGATAACTGGATGATGCCTTTTCGCTACAGGTGCAGACCATTTGTTGTTTTCTGGCAACATCGGTGAGGTGGGATCTTAAGGGCGGCTTAACCATAAGTGCTGCAATGTGTATGGATTAGGACCTATTTTGCGCAACTGGCACGCATATTGCCTGAATGACCACCAGTGGGATCGGGGTTCTCCCGGTTTCCAAGGTACGTTTTGTTTCTTCGGACGAGTGTCGTCTTGAAATGTGGCACGTCAATCCAAGATACCGCGCGTCCGGGTGTCGGGAGTCCGACAAGTCATCTTTATTTGGAGGAGGTAGGATCGTGAAACAGGTAATGGCAGTACTGGTCGTAATTGGGCTGGCGTCGGTGGCGTTCGGATACACCGGGGCCACCGTCTCGTACACTGATGCCGATGTGACGACGTCCGGCCTGACGGTGTTCCCCGTCCCGTCCGCGGCGGGCATGGCTGGCGCAGCTGCTGTATGACAATTCCGCCTTGCTGGACTTCAGCGCGGGCACCAGCGGCCTGGAGCGCAACTGGCTGACGTTGCCGCTGAGTTCGGCCGGCGTGACCGTCAACAATCTGACGCTCACCGGCGATTGGGGCCCCGCTGACCGGATAACCGGCATCAATAACAACCTTGCCCCAGGCGGGGGGCAGTACTACACGAACATCCAGGAAGCAGATACAGATCCGCGCTTCCCGACGAACATTCCTCGTGTGGGTCGTGACGCCAGCGTCAATTTCTCTGCCCTTCAGTTCGATCTCGCCACAGCCTGCTGACGAGGCCGGCGTCTTTATCGCGAATGCCTGTAACTCGTGGGATTACTACAATTGGGGTTCAGGCTCCCGACAAGCGGGGACTTACAATGGCGACGACAACAACATCAAGTTCTACCAGCAAGATCTACTATGCCATTCTTGGCGAGGGCGACACCTTTGACACGGCACAATACGGCGTGCTTGACATCAGCAGTTCCTACGCTCCGTTCGTTAAGGTGACCTCAAACGGTACGGACCCGATCAAGTCATTCTGCCTGTTCAAGGATGCCGAGTGGGATAGTGCACCCAATTTCGGCTTCTTCGACGTCTATGCGACTCCGGAGCCGGTCAGCCTGGTGCTGATGAGCGTTGGTCTGCTCGGCGTGATTCGTCGTCGCAGGGCTGCCTGAGCCGTTTGATTTGATTCGACAATCTGTGGGCCTCGGCGCCGCTTCCAACGGTGCCGAGGCCTTGCTTATTTCTATCAATGATGCAGATCCTGGCTATTGGTGTCATGTCGACAATCACGCCTCGTTTGGCAGATGCCTTCCCGTCTTGAGCGACCCTCTGTCAACCGGGGCACTGCCGTTATCCTGAACAGCGTCACTGTCATCCTGAGCACAGCGAAAGATCTCCATGCGGAACGACCTTCGGGGAATCCCCAAAGCCCCTCCCGAGGCGTTCCCAACCCGTACCCCGCTTTGCAGGCCCATTTAGCCTGCCCGCTTGCGGGCAGCCTCCTTTCCGCCCGCCCAAAACGCTACCCCTGGAAACGAACCGCTCCAGACCGCTGTTCCGCCCCAATCAGGCCCCATGCGGTCTGAAAGAAAAACTTGCATCACAATCAATTCTCCAGCGTAGAACATAGTGAGGGCTGCTTGAGTTCTCTTGGCTTTGAGCCGATTTGATGAGGGGCTGGTGAATATTTCGGTGAAAGCACCGACAGCAGATAGGGGGCAGCACGGTCTGAGGTACTGTCCCGTCGTTACCAGGTGCGGCAATGGCTTTTTTCTTGACCGATCGTGTGTGATAGGATAGTCTGGAATGAGCCCGAAAACTCGGGCTGGCCGATCTGAATAACGCACGTCTCGATAGAAAGCAGCATCGCCGGTCTTTTTCGAGCGGCTTAGAAGCCGGGCAGCGTTCGATTGCCAGGCGGGATCTGGTTCAGGCTACCGGTCCGTGCAGGACGCATCGGAACTGCGCACGGCCTGAGCTGTACGGGAGAACCGATCATGAAGGAGCATGTACAGGTTATCTGCCCGGGGTGCAGTCTGAAGTTCAGGGTACCCGTTCATCTGTTGGGCAAGCGTGCACGCTGCAACGATTGCCAGACCATCTTCGTCCTGGAAGCCCCCCCTGACATGCTGGAGGATACCGTCGCCGAATGGCTCATTGAAGGCGGCCAGCCGCCCAGGCAGGTTGATGAAAATGGCACCCGGAACGCGCCTGTCAGGGCGGTGGGTGCCTCGCCTGCCGGAGAGCCGGCCGGTGCGTCGGTGTCCGGTGCTGCCGCTCGAGGTGTTGCACCGTCTGCCGGGCGGGCACAGGCATCGCCGATTACTGGTCAGGTGGGGCTGGAGCCGGTCCGGCTGGAACGGATCGACGAGATGGGGGCGTATTTCGAGTTTCCGGCCGAAAGGCTCCCGGATTGCCGGCTTCGCAGCAGCATGCCGCGCAAGTGCCTGGGCTGCGGAAGCAACCGTGATCTGCGGGTTCACCTGCTGGTCTGGACGGATCGGCTGCCGGACCGGGACCAGTTGCGGTTCTCGGATGCCGAGTCGCAGGCGGCTGGCATGCTGACGCAGTACGAGGGCCAGCCGGTCGAGGAGTTCCTCGGGCGACTGCCGCAGATCAAGGCCCTGGCGGCGCCATACAGCCTGCCGTTTCCCTACTATGTCTGCGGGGACTGCTCGAGTGTTGGCGAGATCCTCACGCACGTGCTCGCGCACGGCCATCGCGAATATTGCCAGATCATGATCGCCAATCTGGAGGTCGCCGCTGAATTCCTCGCCAACAACGGCGGGGCGGACAGCGAAGACTACCAGATGGTCCTGGAGGCCTGGCAGCACCAGAAGGAAGACCCCTGGCGGACGCTGGCCCTGGGTGTGCGCAACCGCCTGGGCAACTGGTTCGAAAGACGCCAGGGAGAACGTTTTGTCGAGTATTTTCCCGACGCGGAGTTCTCTAAGGCCGAACTCGGCAACGCTGGAGTCGTGTTGACCAACCGCCGGGCAATTTACCGGAAATATTCAGCGTTGCGAGAATTCGATATGAACAAGGCGACCAACCTTCGGACTACGGCCGGAGCGGCGAAGTGGCAACTGGAGATCAGCCAGACGGGGGTCCGTCCGGCGATCTTTGCACTGAGCCCGCTGCAGGCTGAACGGTTCGTCAAGAAGTGTCGCGGCTTGTGGGCAGGGCTGCACGTGGCGGAAAAAGTGCCGGCCGTGCCGGCCGAGATCAAATCCTAGGCCCACGAAGGTTTTTCTTTCGCTGTAGCGACGGGTGTCGTGACTGCCGGGCAGGCGGAGCACGACACCCGTTTTGCTTCTTTCCGCCAGTATCTCCCCCCTTCCCGACGTTCTGACGAGATTGCCTCGCCCTTCGCGACCGTCATTCAACAGCCTCGCAAAGCTGACCCGGTCAGGGACATGCTTCTGGAAGCCGCTCAAGAGCTGTACAATGCCCCCTTTGTATTGGCAGGGCGAATGACAGGCGGAATCTCAAAAGGAGTCTGTCATGGCGGCAAAACGGCAGGTCGTGCTCATCATGACCGATACGCAACGCTGGGACATGATCAACTGCTATCGCCAGACGGGGCTGGTCACACCGAATCTGGACCGGTTGGCGGCAGGCGGCATGCGGTTCGAACGGGCGTATACATGTCAGCCGGTCTGCGGGCCGGCGCGAGCAGCGCTGTTCACCGGGACATACCCGCACAGCAACGGTTCCTGGGCCAACAGCATGGCGCTCGGCGACAACGTCAAGACGATCGGTCAGCGGCTCCGAGACAACGGCCTGCATACGGCATACATCGGCAAATGGCATCTTGACGGCGGGGACTATTTCGGGGTAGGGCGGTGTCCCGACGGCTGGGACGACGCATACTGGTACGACATGCGGCGGTATCTCGAAGAGCTTTCCCCAGCAGACCGCCTGCGCAGCAGAAAGTACGAGACCATTCAGGAGGACATACCGGAAGACTTCACGTTCGGACACCGCTGCAGCGACCGGGCGATCGATTTTCTCGGCAGGTTCAACCAGGAGGACTTCCTGCTTGTCGTCTCCTACGACGAGCCGCATGGCCCGTGTCTGTGCCCAAAGAAATACTACGACATGTATGCTGAGTATGATTTCCCCATCGCCCCCAATACCGGCGACACACTCGCGGACAAGCCGACCCACCTGCATGCCTGGGCCGGAAAGAGACTCGATGGCGATGCCCGTGACACCAAGGTGCGGAGCCCAGCCTTCTTCGGATGCAATACCTTCGCCGATTACGAGATCGGCCGGGTGCTCGATGCGATCGATACGCATTGTCCCGACGCCTTGGTGATCTACACGTCCGACCATGGTGACGCGCTGGGCGCCCATCGAATCGGCGGCAAGGGCCCGGCCGTTTTCGATGAGATCGCCAGGATTCCATTGATCGTTCGCTGGCCAGGTCAGACGCCGGCACGGACGGTCAATCCGCACGTTGCCTCGCATATCGACATCGTCCCGACGGTGATGGATTACTGCGGGCTGCCGATTCCGAAATTGCTGGAAGGCCATAGTATGTTGCCGGCTGTGCGCGATCCGGCGGTGCAGCCTAACGACGCGGTGTTCCTCGAATTCAACCGCTATGAGATCGATCACGACGGGTTCGGCGGTTTCCAGCCGGTGCGGGCGGTGTCGGACGGGCGTTACAAACTGTCGATCCATCTGCTGGCTGGCGATGAGCTTTACGATCTTGAAAGTGATCCGTACGAGATGACGAACCTGATCTGTTCACCGGACCATGCGGCCGTGCGCAATGCCCTGCACGACAGGCTGCTTAACTGGATGAACGAGACGCGAGATCCATTCCGCGGGTACTGGTGGGAGCGTCGGCCCTGGCGGTCCGATGCCAGGCCGGCGACGTGGGACTATACCCTCATGACCCGCCAGCGGGAGAATGAAGAGTATGAGCCGCGTCAGCTCGACTATGGCACGGGCTTGCCGATGGAAAAGGCGGTCCGGGTCAAGGGTTGATGAATGTTCTGCAAGACCTTGTACTGACAGAGAGGCAAGCCATGCGGATTGGCGACTGGCACATTACAGCCTTCTCAAATCAGGGTGCAGGTTCCATGCAGGACGTTGCGGCTGCAGTTAGCCTGCCCGCTTGCGGGCAGCGTTGGGCATAGGGGTGTCAGATGAAGATCGGCAAAGGGCAGAAACTGGTAATGATAGGGGATTCGATCACTGATTGTGGCCGTGCTCAGCCCGTGGGGGAGGGCAAATCCGAGCGGCTCGGCCGCGGATACGTCACGATCGTCAATTCCTTGCTGGGGGCGGTTTGTCCGCAGCTGGGCATACGCGTCGTCAACATGGGTACGAGCGGTAACACCATTCGCGATCTGAAGAACCGGTGGCAGGCCGATGTGCTCGATCTGACGCCTGACTGGCTCAGTATCTACATCGGCATCAACGACGTGTGGCGGCGGTTCGACCGGCCGCTTCAGACGGAGATCCACGTCTGCATCGATGAGTACGAGGCTACCTACGACCAGCTGCTCGAGCAGACCCGCCCTGCACTCAAAGGGTTGGTGCTGATGACGCCGCATTTCATCGAGCCCAATCGCAAAGACCCGATGCGAGCCTGCATGGATCGTTACGGCGAGGTTGTACGGAAGATGGCCAGCCGCTATGACGCCGTGCTGGTCGACGTGCAGGCCGCCTTCGACGAGATACTGAACTACGTGCACCCGATGAGCATTGCGTGGGATCGGGTCCACCCGGACCAGGTCGGCCATATGGCCATTGCGCGAGCCTTTCTGCAGGCCTTGGACTTCCAGGGGTGACAAAAGATTGTCGTACTTGTTCGACGCCGGGCCGCCTGCCTAGACTCTAATGAACTCCAGTCAGGAAAGGGTCCGATGATGACTACCCGGCAAATCTCTGGCTATACGTATGGCTCCCACGACATGGCCAGATCCCCCGTTTCGCTGGAGGATCTGGAGCGGCTCGAAAAGGCGGTTATGTTCGACGGAGAGGACCGTCGCTATCTCCGGATGGCGGGCGATGTCCTGGCAGACCGGATCGACGACGTGCTGGATGTCTGGTACGGCTTCATCGCATCCCAGCCGCACCTGGTTCACTACTTCAAGGAACCGACGGGACGGGTGAACACCGACTACCTGCTGGCCGTGAGGGAACGATTCGGGCGGTGGATCATGGATACGTGTCGCCGGCCGTTCGACCAGCAGTGGCTCGATTACCAGAACGAGATCGCGGCGCGCCACTATCGCACGAAGAAGAACCAGACGGACCGGGTGCAAGCGCCGCCGATCGTCCACCTGCGGTACATGGTGGCCATGCTCTATCCGGTCGTCGCGACGATCAAGCCGTTCCTGGCCAAAGAAGGCCACAGCAACGAGGACGTCGAACGGATGTACCAGGCGTGGTTCAAGGCCGTCACGCTGCAGGTGGCGCTGTGGTCTGAGCCCTACGTCAAGGACGGCGACTACTGAGCCGCAAGCATCGCCTGCACACGACGGGCCAGCAGGTCGTGTCCCTTCTGGGAAAAGTGCAGGCCGTCGATGGTGCCTCCCGGAAGACTCAGGATCTCGGCCAGATAAGCTTTGGGAATCAGCGTGACGCCGTACCTGGCAGCCAGCCGGCGCTGTGCCGCGGCCGTAGCCGGCGCCAAAGGGCCGCAGGGGCAATTCGAACATGGCGATCGTGTGCCGGTGTGCCGAGAGCATCTGCAGCAGCTGGTCGAGCCGTTGCCGGAAGACGTCCACCCCTGTTGGTGACTTGCCGTTGCCCAGTATGTCATTGCCCCCGATCTCGACGAGCACGAGGGTGTCATCCTGCGTGGCCGCTTTGGCCTGAGCGAAAGCGTCCTTGATCTTCGCGCCGGGCACGGAAAGATTCGTTACTTTCCGTCCGGTCAGCGTGGCCAGCACATCCGGCCAGACCTTTATGCCGCGTCCGACGCCGGCACTGAGCGAGTCGCCCACGACATATACGACCCGGTTCTGGCCAGCCGGGATCTGCGGGCTCCAGCGGTATCGCAATTCCTGCATACAAAGCATGGCAGAAGCCGCCGCCAGCAAACCGAGCGCCAGCAATCTGACACGAATACCCTCATACGCGTTCTTCTTGCTGTACACGGCAACCAGTGCGCCCGCAAGCAGCACTATCCAGATGAAGTATTGCCAGATCGGCAGAGGGGTACTCGATAGGACGACCAGAAGCACCCCGGTAAAGGCGAGCACCGAAAGAATGCCCCTGGCTACGCGGTGCCTCATCCATACCTGAGCTACGACCGATGCCACGACCAGCGGCATGCCAACGAAGAACGACGTGCCGTCGGCTATCTTCATCAGAAAAGGGTTCATGGTTGTCTCTTTCGAAGATCTGTTACGTGCACCTCTGCCGGCGTGGCATTCGACCGGCCATGCCGGATCATCTCGTATGCCGACAGTTGCCAGATAATTAGCACACGATGGACGATCGAGCAAGGCGTCGGCCGGCAGCAACCGCAGCAGAATGCCTGGTGCCAACGCTTGCCAATCCGCCCCCAATGGGGCAAACTTGTACATCACGTATCGAGGCGCCGCAGGTACCGTCGTGACGGTGCTTCGCGGCAGGCGGAGGTATTCCCATGGAAACGGAAACAGATATCGTGGCGAACGACAAAGTCGGCCTGCTGGAGCGGCGGTTCGCCGTGCGGGCCCGCGGAAGCACGGTCAGCCGGGAAGTCTTCGGCGGCCTGGCGACGTTTCTGACCTTGTCATACATCCTTTTCGTCCAGCCGTTCGTCATGTCGCTGGCGCTGAACAACCCGTCGTCCGAGTACGCCGCCCAGTTCCAGGCCTCGGTGCTGACAGCCGTCTGCCTGGCCAGTGCGCTGGCATGCGTGGTGATGGGGCTGCTTGCCAACTTCCCGGTGGCGCTGGCACCCGCCATGGGCCACAATTTCTTCTTCTCGCTGATCGTCTGCAAGGGAATGGGTTTTACATGGGAGCAGGCCCTGGCGGCGAACCTCATTGCCGGCGGGGTGTTTCTGCTGCTGAGCTTGGCGGGCATGGTCCTGCCCCGGCTCGATCCGCGCGTGCTGCTGTTCAAGGCGATTCCCCAGGGACTCCAAAGCGCGATCGGCGTGGGGATCGGACTGCTGATCGCCCTGGTCGGCCTGGAGTTCGCCGGGATCGTGATCCCGGTCCCTGGTGTCGGTGTCGGCCTGGGCCTTGGACACACACCGTGGCAGCCGGTGGCAGTGGCGCTGACCGGCTTGGCGGTCTTCGGGGCATGCTGGTCGCGCAATATCCTCGGCGGCCCGTTGTGGGCGATCGTGATTTCCGCCGTCGCCGCGGTAGGATTGGATCGTCTCTGGCCCTCGGTTGCGCCGATGGTGCGAATGCCTGACCACTGGGCCGCGATGCCGACGCTTTCAGCCACCGCCTTCCACCTCGACTTCGGTGGACTCTTCGGCCTGGATCTGAAGGCTGTTGCTGTGGCGATCGCGACCTTCCTGTTTCTGGACGTGTTTGACACCGTGGGCACGCTGGGTGCGGTGGCCCAGCGAGCGGGGCTGCTGCCGCGTCACGGCGAGAAAGACAAGGGTATTGGTTCTGCCTTCCTGGCCGACGCAGCAGGAACGGTCACGGGCGCCGCGCTGGGTACCTCGACGATTACCAGCTACGTCGAAAGCCTGGCTGGCATCCATGTCGGGGCGAAGACCGGCCTGGCGGCGATCGTTGTGGCGGTCTTCTTCGTCCTGGCGATGTTCCTCTCGCCGCTGGTGGGGGTGGTGGCGTCTCCGTATGCGGTTACGATCAGCGGCGCGACGCAGAGCCTCTATCCGTGCCTGGCAGCGGTGCTCATCGGCATTGGCGCGCTGATGCTCTACACCGTTCGCCAGATCGACTGGGACGATCCGACCGAGGCCCTGCCGTGCTTCTTGTGCATGATTATCATGCCGCTGACGATGTCGATCACCGACGGCATCGCCTTCGGCTTCATCTCGTACGTGGTGCTCAAGGTCCTGGCAGGCAAGTGGCGGCAGGTGCATCCGTTTATCGCCGTCTGTGCGGCCCTGCTGGTGGTCCGCTACGCACTGTAAAAGAATCGCCCTGGCACGAGGCGATATCATGCCAGGGCGGGTGTTAATCTGGCTGCCGTACTGGTAGCCGTTTCAAGACCTGTGTCCTGTGGGTGCCACTGGCAGCTTGTCTGCCAGTGCCAGGTCCCGGAGGCGCTTCTACTGACTCGCGGCAGGCGCGTGTTTAGCCTTCCAGTTCGTTCTCATTTCCTTGAGCCTGCTGGCGCTGAGCGTCCGTAAGAACCTGGGTGCGGACCTTCTGCCAGGCCTGCTTACGGATTTCCTTCCCGGCCTGCATGTCCGGGGCGGCAGCCGCATCCTTGCGGGCCTGCTGCATGATCGCCTTGACCTGCGTCTTCTGATCCTGGGTCAGATTCAACTGCCGCAGAACCCTCATCATCGGATGCCCCCGATGGCCGCGATGATGCATCTTCTGGCACGCTTTGCACGGTTGTGTCGTCGGGGTACTGTCAGTGACTGCCAGGGCTTGGCTCTGCACGGCCAGGCCCATGAGGATCGCCGTGACGGCGACGAGTATGGTTCGCATGTGTACTCTCCTTCGCTTATGCCTCTGTCTGTTCGCTGCACATTGCGTTTGCCGGCCGCACAACGCGTTCTCTACAAGGCAAAACGTACGGATGCCGACTTTCTTGCATACGCCAAACCTTCTTTCAGTTTCAATAATCGGTGATACGAGCGATTCAGTACGGCTGGTGTCCGAAGATCATGGCGTCTGCCGGCCTGTGACATCGGGCCGCAAGTGTCGTACACTATAGAGACGTTGACGTTGGGAATTTGGCAAGGAGTCCGAGGATTGGCTAAACGGAAGATCAAGCCCGAGGTGTTACGGCCGTTGATCCTGGCGATCGCGATTCTGATCGCGCTGTTCGTGCTGCAGTTCTGGCGGCCGGTGCCCCCGGATATTCGCCAGCAGCAGCTCCAGGGCATCTATGGCAATGATTTGAAGGTGCTCTATACGGCGTTGCAGCAGTACCAGCAGCAGTATGAGACGATGCCTGCTGATTGGGCGAATCTGGCAAAGATCGACTTTCCCTTCGATTCGATCAAACTGCCGGACCAGAAGCCGGATCACCCGACACTGCTAAAGACGCCTCACGGCCAGAAGGTAGAGAACATGCCGTTCGAACTGTTGGAGCACGGCCGCATAAACTTCGCCGGGTCGCCGACGCCGTTGGTATCTTTTCGCGGCACGCAGGAGACAGGCCAGGCGTTTCTTTATAGCGACGGTACGGTGCACTGGGGCAGGCAATAGAAGGACGTTCAGGGCAAGCGAATCTGGGGCGGGGTCGCTCGCCTGTCGTGCGCAGGATAGTTCGTCCATACGGATGTGTTGAATCCGCTGGTCTTGTGAGTCCAGGGAGACGTAACCATGAAGAAGAAAATCCTTTTCGGTGTTCTCGGTGCTGTCGTCATCCTGCTTCTGGCAGTGGTGCTGGCGTGGGTAATGATCGATTCTCTGGCCAAGCGTACGGTTGAGGATGGTGGGCAGTACGCCCTCGGCGTGCCCACGACCGTCGGCTCAGTCAGTCTCAGTCTGCTCCACGGCAACCTGCGGATGAGCAGCCTTGATTTTGGTAACCCCGCCGGCTACAAGAGCCCGCATCTGATGGAGGCCGGCCATTTCACCCTCGACATCAAGCCCGGCAGCGTCTTTACCGGCACCATCGTGGTGCCGAAGTTTGAACTCGACGGCCTTGATATCAATATCGAATCCAAAGACCTGACCAATAACGTATCCGTGGTACTCGACCATGTTAAGAAACTGGCCGGCGGTTCCGAACAGGCGCAGCAGCAGGAGCAGCAGGGCAAGCAGGAGCAGCCCGTGCAGGGCCCGGAAAGCGCCCCCGGTAAGAAGGTCCTGGTCAGGAAGGTGGCGATTCGCAACGTCGTGGCCCATGTGATCCTGGGCGTGCCCGGCACACCGCCGCTGACCGTCAAGGTGCCGAAGATCGAACTGGACAACGTCAGCTCAGACAAGGGCATCACCGTGGACCAGCTCATCAGCCGTCTGATGCCGGCGATCATGGCCGCGGTTGTTGAGTCCGGCAAAGGCATCATCCCGTCCGACATGCTGGCCGGGCTCAATACGCAGCTGGCCAGTACGGCCGGCGCCCTGGGCGGTCACGCGGCCGAGCTCGTGCAGCAGGGCATGAGCCAGGCAGACGCCCAGGTGCAGCAGGCCCTGGACAAGGTAGGCAAAGCCGTTCCCGCGCAAGCGGCTCAGGCGGTCGGGCAGGTCTCGCACCAGGCGCAGGACGGGCTCGGCAAGGTGCAGCAGGCGACCGTCGGCCAGCTGCTCGGTGGCGCGACCGCCACGCAACCGACAGGTAAGCAATCGTCGTCACAGAAGAAGAGTAATGCCCTCGAAGGCCTGTTCAGCAAGAAATGACCCGGGCTGCTTACTCCAGACCTTACAGGCCGCCAAGGTTCGTGCGATTGTAGCCGACAGCCATGGCCCTGCGGCTGTTGTCGTAGTACGGATGCTCGTATCGCTGGCGTGCCCCCTCGCTGTCCTTGGCGTCGGGGCACGTGTAGATGCGGATCGCGCCGTCGTGATCCCACGTGACGATCTGCTCGCCAGCCGCGTCCAGCAGCTTGCAGCCTGCGATGGCGGCTCCCTCTACCTCGTATCAGCTCCCCGCCCCTTGCGGTCGACGACGAGGTTCGCCCGCTGGCCCGCCATGTACATCAGTTCATGCAACCCGTCACCGTCGAAGTCCACCGGCAGCGAGTTGTACAGCGGAAACTCAACCGGCTGCTGCCGCCCATGCAGGTCAAAGAGATATTCGGTGACGTGACCGCGTTGGAACCCTTCCGGCCCGGCAGACTTCTCGCCGATGCGAAGGGCATAACAAAGATGGCTGCCGTCGTCGCATAGCCTCGCGGTCCAGCCCATGTCCATGTGACCCATGTCGCGGATGCCCCATACCTCCCGGCCGTGATCGTCATACATGACCACGCCGCCGCGAATGCCCGGCCAGTCCTCCCGACACGTATACACGACCCATCGGCCGCTCGTCCGATCCCAGGTCGGCTGAACGATATCCGTATGGCCAGGCCAGCCATCCCGATCCGCCACCCAGATGTCCCGCCCGGTGTCGATATCGATGCACCGTTCGCCCCAGAGCAGCTCATCCCGGCCGTCGCCGTCAATATCCACGACCGGGCACATGTGCGAACCACGGGCCCCCGGCTCATCAGCCGCGATGACGCGCTTCCACACCAGCTGCATCGCCGCGTCCCAGCACTGCAATTGCATCTCGCCATACGTTCCCTGCGCAGTGATCAGCCTCCGCTGTCCGCGTGAGAAACCACCCTGGATGAAATTGCGGTACGTCCTGCTGATACTCTGATCCGCCTCGACGGCCGGCCACGGGACAGACTGCACCGCTTGACCACTCCGGCCGGACAACCGGTCGAGCAAAAACTTACGATAGTCCAGCGGATGGTCTGCATCGCTGTTGGAAATCAGCCAGACTTCGTCCTCGCCGTCGCCGTCCAGGTCGAACACGAACACCGGGCAGAACCAGACGCCGGGGATCGTGCCCCGCCCCAGGTCACGCTGCCACAGCCGCCGCCCGTTCTGATCGAACGCCGTGAGCTTCAGGGTATCCGTCGGGAGGAAGAACATACCGTGCCACGGATCGTCTTCGGCGCAGTTACTGTGAATCGCCAGAAAGACGGTCTCTTCGCGCAACCGGATCGGTACGAACCGCAACTGTCGCATCCCCGAACCGACATGAAACTCCACCGCCGGTGTAAGCTTCCTTGCCATTTCAATTCCTCGCTGTCTCGAGCGTTCCCAGGCCGGGCACACTCCCATGCAAAGCGTCGCAGCAACATTCAGCCTGCCCGCTTGCGGGCAGCGTATCGCAACTATATAAAGGAGTAACCATGCGCATCCCGTGCGTCACCCCGCCGAGTTCCCCCGGTTGTCATCCTGAGCGAAGCGAAGGATCTCCACGCCATAACACTTTCGGGGAATCAGCAGCGCCCTTCCTACTGGGTTCTCTGTTTTTCGTGACCTTAGTGTCCTTCGTGGTAGCGCTGCAGTGCTGACCCTCTGGCTATCACTTCCAGTTCAGCAGCCTGCTGATCGTCCCGCCCAGCACCATCGCTTCCTGCTCGGCCGGCAGCTCCAGCACCTTCACCCGCGCCAGCCTCTCGTGCTCGCCGACGCTGGAGGTGTCAAAATACAGGTTCGGGTATTCCCTGACCAGCCAGAGCACCGTCTGCCGCATCGCTCCGTCATGACCAAGAAACTTGCCCATGTGCGCGATGATCAGCGGCACCTCGGGATATTGCTCCGCCGCATAACGCAGGCCATAGACATCGCCGTATACGTCCGCCAGAACCGGCAGGCGATAGTGATTCATCACCTCCATGATCTCGCGATTGGGATGCCCGTGCAGCTTTAAACCGCAGCCCCAGTTGCTCGAACGCCTCCCGCAACATCTTCTCGACCCGGCCGGCGTCTTCCTTCTGGTTGACCTTGGCGTAGCCGATCAGCCGGTCCGGGTGCTCGGCGACGATCTGGCAAGTATCACGATTGTGGAATTCGAAACGGTGGTGCCCGATCGGCAGAATCACCGCCCGGTCGATACCCTCCCGATCCATCCGCCGTAGCGATACCTCGACGTCCTCGAACGTGTCCCAACTGTGTTGCAGGCCGTCGGCATACCCGGCGTGCACGTGCGAATCGATGATCATGATCAACCTTCGTCAATGATCCTGGCGGGGTACTTCCCGGCGGCCTGGTCGAGAAAGGTCTCGACATCCTCCAGGCGCATCGGCGTCGGCAACGGGTGCCGGCTGGTGATGTGCCTGCGCAGTTCCGTATGGTAGCGTACGAACGAGGCGTAATCGCTGGGGAACTCCCGTTCATCGACGCCGACGAATCGCCCTCTCCGGCCGGCTCGATCCAGGATCGATCGCCAGCGCTCGATAGGAGCCATGCCGATGCCTTCGATGCCATTGCTGAACAACATCAGGTAGATCTCCTCGAACGACCTGCCATTCAGGTAGTCTTCGAGGGTAGCGGCGCATCGGCCGGCGGTAAAGGCCAGCCAGTAAGGTACACATCCGGTTCGCAAGGCCCAATGGGGCTCGACAAACGCAAAACACTCCGCCAGGAGCCTCGCTGGTTCGATCCCACGCGACAGGTACCACCATCGGTGCAAATCGGCTACCAGCCCGCTCAGGTCGTCCGGATTCTCGAAAACGATTCGGCGCAGGCGATAGCCCTGTCTGCGGCAGAAACTGCGCACGTCGTCGAGCATCTCTTCGCGAAACCCCCATTCCCCTTCGGCCGCCAGACCGTCCGGTTCCGGCACGCGCCAGCAAATGCTGTTGGAATCGTACTTATAGAGGAAGTGCCGGACACGCTCACTGCCTGTCAAATACTCTGTGGCTGCCACATCACCAAAACCGCCTACCTGGAAGAGATGTCTCGTGCCAACCTCTGTCACCGGCCATTGGAGTTGGCATTCGACGAGCCAGATGGTCCCCCCGGGTCGAACATGCGCCCGGAGGAACTGCTCGTACGCATCTCCCACCTGCAGCAACTTCAGCCGCAGGTACCCGATCCGTTGGACCATCTGCCGATCATGAACCGGGTCGTGCATCTGGTGAACGCAAAGGTCCGGGTTGGCAGCCAGCACGGCGCCGGCCGCCCGCCGCCCCCACTCCAGATCCTGCAGAAGATCGTCCGCGTGCAGGTGGCGACGTACCGGCGCCAGGAAGGTCTGCGGCAGCCAGGGAATGCCGAGAGCGGCGGCCAGATGGATCGCGGCGCCGTTCGCTGAGCCTATCATCGCCCCGGGCCACCCTGCCGCCGGTGGTTTCGGGTAATGCCGGGTTGCCCAGTCGCGAATCTCAGCCGCCCGGACCTGCTCGAGGGTCTGCAGCGTTGTGCCACCGATCCAGCCGGTCCAGCGATACAACGCTGCCCTGAGTTCGGGCGGAAAGGCGTTGACCATGATCGCCACACCGCCCGGGATGTTCGGCGCAACGCCCAGGGCCGGAAAATCCAAGCCTTGCAGATAGCGTCCCAAGGCACGCAAAAGTGACGTGGTGGAGTCCAACTGTGTGATGTACCGTGTCGCCGGATGCTTCATGTATTGCTTTCGCCCGGAAACCGGGTGATGCGCCCTGCACTCGGTTCACCCGACAGGTTGTCAGATGTCGTAAAGTCATCAAAGTCCGGAGGGCACAAAATGCTAGACGAGCAGGACCGCAAAGACAATCAGAGGTGCAATCCCATTCTCTGTGAACTTGCGGAGTTGTCGACACGGACCGTTCAGAAGAAATCGACCCAGCTGAAACCAATTTGCCTCTCGGCGAACATCGCACGAATGGCGGGCAGGGCGGTACCTTTGGCTTGCATGCCATAGTGGCTCATTGTCGCCTCTGGTGCGCCGTAGCCCATCACAAGCCGGGCCAGAGCGTCATTGAACTGCACGTCGACCTTCGCAGGCACTCTCGCCAACCGCTCGGTCTTGCCGTCGACCCGGTCCGGCCACCAGCGGTAAGCCTCATCGCGGAACCTCACAATGAGGCCCTTGTCAGGAACGGTCGCGCCAGCCGTACCGATACGCGACGACCACTCCGCGCCCCATCTGCCGCGCGAGCTGCGCGAAATCCAGTACCGCCACCATGGCACTCCGATTGCGGTAATGCTCGGTCCTTACCGTCGCGTTGCAGAAGGTTATGTTGGTGCATATCGGGTGCTCCGCAGGCAGTCGGAAGATCACCTCCTGCTTGCCGATCTTGATGGCATGCCTGGCGGCCCAGGCCATGACCGCCGCTGGCCAGTCGCCGCCCGTACCGGCGGCCTCTGAGACGTGAAGTTGTTCGGTCCCGTCGATCTTGATCATCCGACTGAACACGTACGCCCAGTCGCCTCGGGCCGGGCCCTGCAGGATCGTCCGTTGATCGTGCTTTCGGAAGAAGAACATCCGGGGGTCGCGCGGAACCGTGCCGTCGATCGGGCCGTAAACCTTCTTGTACATCTGACGCATCTTTGCGAGGTCGGCAACTCGGGCCTTTCGTGCCCGCCATCGCGACGTGCTGGGCAGCTCCTCGACATTGGCTGTTGCCGTGTGCTTAGGCCATGCCGGGACAAAGCCGAAGCGATGATAGAAATCAGGTATCCCGAAAAGAAGCGAGAATGACAGGCCTGCCCGTTTTGATGCTTCCAGTGCCTCCTTCAGAAGGACCGAGGCAATCCCATGGTTGCGGGCTCGCGGATCGGTGGCCACAGCAGCGATGCCGGCGACGGTGAGCACCGCCCGGCCCAGCCGAACCGGAATACGGATCACTCCGACATGCCCCACCGGGCGGTCCGCCCACCATCCCACGCGTGTCAAGGAAAAGTCCCGTAGCGGATGTTGGCTGCGCCAGGCGAACCTCGCCGCGGTAGCTCGGTAGCGGCCTGAATACCCTGAAAGCCCACGGTGGATACATAGACGGCTGCCTCCAACTGCTGGCGGGTTTCGACCGGGGTGATCGCCAGCGGCTTCGGTCTCCAGGGGCGAATCGCCATTCTCGTGCCTCCCTGCATGGATCAACGAATGCTGCAAAACATGGATATTACCCCGACGTGTGCCCATCGTCCACGGACCCCTCCGCCAAAGGCGCGCGGTGCTGTAGCGTTCTCAAGCCGGCCGTCGCGTACTATGCCAAGTACTGTATTCTAAACAAACGTAAGCTAACCGTTCCTGTTTTGTCATCCTGAGCAAGGCGAAGAATCTCCACGGCGCAGGACCATCGGGGAATCCATAATGCTGTCCTACAGGGTCTCATTGCCCCATCCCAGGCCCTGCCGACGCGTTTGGCCTGCCCGCTTGCGGGCAGCGTTGCTCGCGCTGCGCCCGCTGGCATTGCCCTATACCTTCACCATCGACTTCGATGTCTTGCGCCGCACCGCCTTTTCCCGAACATGTTCGGCGATCTCCCTGCCCGCCTGTTCGACCAGCTGCGAGAGATAGTCGTTGTAGTTGGTGGGGTGAACGCCGTCGGGGATGCCGTTATTGCGGCCCGGCCACTGACCGGAATAGAGCCGGCCCACACCGTAGAAGGTCACGCCGCGGTTGATGCCGTCGCCATTCGTTGCGGGCGTCCGTAAGCGGTTTGTCCAGGCGGGCGAGTATGCGATCGGCGGGATGCTCAACGCCCGTCGCGGTACGTACCCCAGTGTCCGGGTCATGGCCGAGGCGTTTTCATAGAGGATCCGCAGAACCTCTCGTGTCGATCGCGCGGCGGGTTCTTCGATCCGCAGGGCAAGAACCACCGCCAGGCTCTGGAAGGCGGCGCCCAGAACGAACAGCACGTGATAGCTCGAAAAGGTCAGCGGGCCGATCTGGGTGTGCCAACTGCCAAGAGCCTGCCCGATCGTGCCGGCCACCAGTGCGCCGGCAATGCCGCCCGCTCCACTGATGATCGACGTTAGCGCCGGGTAGCTGCTGATCCTGCCGTCACCGCTGAAGTGCAACACCGAATTGCACCAGGCCATGTCGATCCCGGCCCAGATGAATCCGGCATAGACCGGGATGATCAGGCCGACCCACGCCCACTCTGGCCGAATCAGGCACCAGATGAGCGGGCTGACGACGATAGCCGAACTGCTCAGCACCAGAATCGGCTTGTTGCCCCAGCGATCGCGTGCCCGGCCCCACCATTTGACCGCCATGTACCAGCCGACCGCAGGCGACACGATCAGTACCAGGTTCACACACGAGTTGCTCATCTGGACGACTTCACGCAGGTTCCGCTGGAAGAACTGCGCCGATGATGCCGGCGTTGGCAAAGTTCAGCAGAAACCCGTACATCGTCAGTTGCAGGAATGATCGGTCCTTCAGTGGCTCACTGAGCAACTGGTGCCAGCTCAAGCGGATCTTGGAGATCTGCCGTGGGATCTCGGGGACAAACATGAACAGCAGTACGTCGACCGACCCCAGCACCGCTGCCACCGAGAAAACCAACGCGATGCCGCCGTCAGTGCCCAGATGGGTTCCGGCACTGTAGTCGATAAAGCACCCGGCGATCAGGGCGGCGATCATCGAGGTGACCAGGCCGACCCGCCGGCGGAAGGCCCAATATCGGCCCCGGATCCTCTGGGGAATCATGTCGCTCATCCAGCCGTTCCACGTCGGGCCGGATACGCCGCTGAGCACCCAGGAGCCCGCCAGCGTCACGATCAGCGCCGTCAGCCGCACCGTCTGCCAGTCATGGGGGATGACGAACGGAATCAGCGCGATCAACAGGAACAGCAGCCGGTGCGCCGTGCACATACTGATGAACAGCCATTTCCGCCGCCCGGTTCGCTCGATCAGCCACGATGTCGGCAACTGCGCCAGCAGTCCCAGAAACGGCGCAGCGCCGAGAAGGCCGAAGAAGAACTGGGGCGCGCCGAGCGATTTCGCCAGCTCCGGCATGGCCGTGCCGCCGACAGCCCCGAAGAATGTCGCCCCGAACCCCCACGCGATCGTCACCAGCCGCAGGGCACTCCGCAGTTCCGAACCGCGTACGTCCTTGGTCTGGCGAAAGCAGTTATCCCACGCACAGACAGACATTTATCTAATCCCCCCGGAGGGGTATTCGCTCGCCCTGATAGAAAAACACCGGGCTTACCGGCCCGGCTGTACGCCAAACTGCGTATTCAGTTTTCCCTATGCGCTATTGTTGCCTGTGTTATTACTTCGTCAACATGCCCGCCGCCTGTTGCAGAATACTTGAGCATATGCACAAAAATAGGAGTCCCCCGATCACGACCCCGGCCCATGCCGACCCGCGCCGGTGCGGACCTGGCGTGATTGCGGTAATCAGGCTCATGCCCAGACCGACCAGGTTCAGGGCGGTGGCGCCGTATATCGCAGCCACGATCCACATATGCTCCTTGGCGACCGCCGTGATCTCTTCCTGGGTCTGTCTGACTGTCTCCTGCGAAGATGGGGCCTCGACCATCTTGGTCCGCAGGCTGGGCGGCATGTATCCGACGAGGGCGAGTATCGAGATCAGCAGTACCACGACCGACGCGAGCGACAGGGCCAGTCCGATGGGGCCGGCTTTCACCAGCCAGCCGGTCTTCTGCTGCGGCAGGCCTTCCCAGCCGGCGTCAAAATGCCCCTCGTCCCGTTCCCATCGCGAGGGCTCTTCCTGCTCGGGCCCTTTCTGCTGTTCGACAGGCTTGCTTACGGGTACGTCGGGCGTGTGGGGACGGGTCTGCTCGGTCGGTACGCCCGTATAGGGCCCCGTTCCTTCTGCCGGCGGCACCTCCTTTTCGGCGCCGGGACCGGGTTTTTCCTCCTGCTCCTGCGGGGCGGACTCCGGTACGTCGTTGACCTCCTGGCAGAACGGGCAGATCGCCTTCCCGCCGGCGTTGGGTTCATCGACTTCCAGCCATTGTCCGCACTTGCTGCACTGAAACTGTATGGGCATAATCTCAGGCCCTGTCCCGCATAGTGTTATGGTTTCCCATGCGTCACGCCGTTTAGTCAGGTCGTATTCTATTGATTGATCGCGGCGATGGCAGGGCGCCGGAAGAAAAAAGTAGCAGCAACGGTCAGATCGCTAACCATCCGCAAAACTATATGCGGAAATC
The DNA here is from genome assembly GCA_963787325.1 of uncultured Planctomycetota bacterium. Classification (GTDB taxonomy): domain Bacteria; phylum Planctomycetota; class Phycisphaerae; order UBA1845; family JANYLN01; genus CAWBCK01. The sequence goes on along the minus strand of CAWBCK010000003.1, from coordinate 228,367 downwards.
CTGGCACGCCCACTCCCGTCTTCTCAAGCCGCTCCGTGCCGAGCCCTGTCATCAGCTCCCCCTGTTCATCGAGGTGTCAGCCGGGCTACGGCGGACTCTGAAGGTTTCTCTCGCGACGAAGCCTGCCGCCGCCATGCGTCAAGCGTCTCATACGACTGGCTCACCTCGTTCGCGTCGATGTTGATCTCCGGAAACCGTGCGACCAGGTGGTAGAGATTCCGGTTGGCGTCTATCGCTTTGCGGACTTGGGCGAGGCAGCCGTCCGTGTAGTTTCGCCATGACGCCCCGCCGTCGGCGAAGAGGTTCTGAGCACTGACCGTATCGGTCTGCTCGTACATGACCCGCGGGTCCGTCGGCTGGCTTGCCCCGCTGATGGCCCGGGTCGTGTATTGCCGGCTGACCTCGTGAAGCTCGTACCTGTGGGCTCGGGGGTCGAGTTGGCGGGCCATGGCGATCGCGTCGTTCGTCTGCTTCACAAGATCGTCGGCGGTCCGGAAGACACGCTGCATCTGCTGCGTGCTCTTGGCGATGGGGTCTGGCCACGTGATCACCCAGGCGTCCTGGAGACCCAGGGCCGCCAGCACGTCGTCGAGGGTCTTGGCGGGGTCGCCATGCAGGCGCAAAAACGGCGCTGGCGCCGTGCCCGCCGGCGCCGGCGCCAACTGGACCGTGGCAGGCTGGGTGCCCGCACCCGCATTACTGACGCCGGCTGGCTGCGTGGTCGCTACTGGGTTGTTACCCGCCGCGACCAGGTTGTCGGCAGTCGCGACCGCGTCGTTGGCAGCCGTGACCGGTCTGGCGGGTGCGACCTCGGTGCCGGATGCATCGCTGGTCAACGCTCCGGCCGTTTCCAGCCACGCATTTATCGGACGCCATGGTAGCCGATGGCGGGCGGCCCAGCCTTGCAGCAGGCTGATCTGGTGAGTGGTCAGCGGACCCGATTGGCGGTTTGGCCGGCCCTGTTGGGCGCCGGCTTTGGGCAGCAGATCGAGCGTGTTGCCTGGGGCGACAAAGACCCTGCCGCAGGCGAAGAGCAGCAAAGACGGACGGCCCATAGACCCCGCGGTGACTCCCGGTGACGTAGGCGACGGTCGGGGTAACGGCCAGATCGGCAATCTCTTTGGCTATCGCAAAGGCTGTCTCAGTGTTGCCATCCGGGCTGGAGATGAGAAATATCGACGGCCGCCGGCTTCTGGACCCTCACGCCGCGGATGATCTTGTTGATCTCGTCTACGGTTGTCTGATAGTAGGAGCGGGCCGGTCAGCGGGACGACGATCACTTTCGGTCTGTCGTTGAGCGGCCTTGGCTGACTGGCCCAGATGTTGTGGGTGCAGATAGAGACAGCCAATATCACTGCCAGTGGCAGAATTCTCGGACGTAGCAAAGACGTACACATAGACGGCCTCCCGAGTATGAACTATGTTCCGGCTATCTCGCGGCCGGCGCAACCGACGAGACGGGTGATATACCCTCCTATTCTACAGATTCCGGTGTGGTGGGACAAATCTGTCTTGCGGGGCAGGAGGTTGGGGGCGGGAGGCAGGAGGCAGAAGACAGGAGTCAGAAGGCAGAAGGCAGAAGGCAGAAGGCAGGAGACAGGAGACAGGAGACAGGAGGCAGAAGACAGAAGACAGTAGGCAGAAGGCAGGACAGGAGACGGGAGGCGGTAGACAGAAAACGGGGAGGAGGGACTGGGGATTGGGGACTGAGATTGCCTGGCAGCCGGGGGGGGACGAATGCAGCGGGAGAGGGGGCTTGACGGAGATGGCTTTGCGTGTTGGCAGGTTGGTTGTTATGGGATCCCACGAAAAAAGCCCGCCGGGTCATGGCGGGCTTTTTCGCGGTTTACGGGCTTCGGCGTCAGCCTCAAAGTCCTTGTGTCAGTTCCTCGAGGATCTTGTCGGCCACCACGTCAAACTTGTCAGGGGTCTCATAATTGCCCTGGAGAATGGCCTGGCGGACCTGTTCCACCTTGTCCTGTCGAATGTCGGGAAGGCCTGACATCCTGCTCAGCAACTGCGCGGCCTCTGAGATGTCGACCTGGTCCTGCCGCCCGGGACTGCTTGATTCCGGTGCTGCGGCGGGTTGGCGCGGCTCCTGCCTGATCTGGCCTATCCCCCGATTGCTGTAAACACCGTCGATCTGCGTCATAGTAAACTGTTCTCCGCTAGTCCGTGGACGCTGGTTCCACCGCAGCGTTTTCACGGTCCGGCCGATACTTGCCCACTTGCCATACCTGATATCGACCGTGACTTCGAGAAAACTTGAAGCACTGTAGCGGTCTGGCGTGTTGCGTCTGCTACGCCGGGTATATGGGACGTCGGCAGTCTTCTCGTTATCGGCCGGAGATGGAATGGAGGATAAGTCCGTGCGCCGCAACATAATTCGTGCTACGTGGCAGGAGGTTCGCGGCCTGTCCGGCCTGCGGCCCTGCGGGACGGGTAATCAGGGTTTCCCCTAGAAAGAATTAGGATATTTTAATCTGGCCGGTTGCCGTCCGGTGTTCGCAAATTTGCGGGGCTGGCCTGCCGCAGCCGGGATGCGGCGTTACTGCTGGGCGAACACTTCCCAGAATTTCTTCTCGGACTGTGTCAGGTTCTTGAGGGACAGATTCAGCTCTTCCTGCAATTGCCTGATCTGGGGATCGTCGCTGCCGACGCTGGGGCTGGCGGTTTTCACGTAGGCGGCAGAGGCGCAAAGGCGGTGTCGAGTTTGCCGGCGGCGTCGGAGAAGGAGCGGGCTGCATCGGCAACGACGACCTGCTTTACTTCTTCGCTGCTTGGGCGATAGAGCAGTTTCCAGGGATTGCGGCGGATTTCGCGGCTGGCGGCCCGCAGGTATTCACTGGTTTCCTTGAGGTTGTCGACCATCGATTCGAGGGATTCGTGGTTGACGAGTACGAGACTCCTGATGCTTCCGGTCATGTCCTCGAGGTTTCCGAGCGTGGCGTTGGTCTTGTCTGCAGCGACATGGAATTTTGATAATAGTGAGTCGGGCTGCTGCGGGTCGGTCTGTGCCAGGACGGAGGACATTGTTGCCTGGATGGTGCCGCGATTGTCCTGAAGAATGCCGGCGGCGGCTTGGGACGCCTGGTTAACGTTTTGGAGTATTGCATGGAGTTTGCCGAGCATGGCGGCGGTATTAGAAGCGTTTGTTTCGTGCGCAAGGCAGCGGTAATATTCTTGATGTCCGAGAGCGTGCCGTTGAGTTGGGCGAGCAGGGCGCCCTGCTGTTCGGGGTTGAGCTGCTGTTTGATCCGGGTAGAGGCAGTGCCGAGGTCGTCGGCAATTCCAAGGATTTTGAACATCAGTGAGTCGGTGGCGGCTGCATCAAGCTGGGCTTTGATGAGGTGCAGAAGGCCTTTGGGGTTTGCGTCATCCAGTTCGAGGGCCAGCTTGTCGCCCAGCTGGCCGACTACGGCGTTAAGCCCGCTGGGGGGCAGGCCTTCGACGAGGGCGTTGTCGGGGAGTCTCTTCTGTGACCGGCCGCGGTGGACGATGGTGAGCGTGCCGGTGCCGCCGAGAGGCGGGGCTTCGGCGCGGACCTGGCAGTCGCTGCGAAGTTCGACCGTCCTGTCGACCTTGCCTTCGACAACGATGCAGAGCTCGTTGCCTGGCGGGGTCGCTGGGGGTTGGCAGGGTTTCGAGGTCGACCTGCCTGATGGAGCCGACGGGCATGCCGCCGCAGGTGATTTCCGCGCCGCGGTCGAGCTTGGGCAGGGGCATGTCGTGGGGGAATCGGAAGCGGACGGTCTGGTAGGAGTGGCCCCAGGTGCCGGCGCCGGCTACGAAGAGCAGGACGCCGACGAACAGTATGCCGATCGTGGCGACGGCAGCTCCGAGCAGAAGATAATTGGGTTCACGTCGCATCGAGTATTACATCCTTTTGTGAGCGAGTTCGTTTTGCATGGCTGTTCGCTCTCGTTACCTTGGTTCAGTCGTCTCCGGATACGATGATCTGTTCAAATTCGCTGAGGCCTTCGACCTCCGACAGCGGGCCGGCAGGCAAGCCGTTGAGGAACTGGTTGATCAGCCTGTCGTCGCGGCTTTCGAGGTCCGGTGGCGGCGTGGCGCGGATTCGTTCGAAATCGTCGCGCGGGCCGATACGCAGGACCCTGCCTCTTTCGAGCATGACCATGCGGTCGGCGATGCGGAAGGCGGAGTCCATTTCGTGAGTGACGACGATGCTGGTCACGTTGAGTTTTTTCGTCAGGTCGATGATCAGTTCGTCGATGGTGGCGCTGGTGACCGGGTCGAGGCCGGCGCTGGGTTCGTCGTAGTAGAGGATCTCGGGGTCGAGGGCCAGCGCGCGGGCCAGAGCGGCGCGTTTCTTCTGGCCGCCGGAAAGTTGCGAAGGCATCTTCTCGCGGTGCGGGAGCATGCGGACCTGTTCGAGTTTCAAAGCGCAGACGATTTCGATGATGCTATCGTCGAGTTCGGTGTGTTCGCGGAGCGGCAGGGCGACGTTGTCTTCGACGGTCAGGGAATTCAGCAAGGCGCCGCTTTGGAAGAGGATGCCGAATCGCCGGCGGATACGGTCCATCGGGCCTTCGTCCAGTTGCGTGATCTCGACGGTTTCGGCGGCGTCGCGGGTCTTGTAGAAGATCTGGCCGGCATCGGGCTGGAGTTCGCCGATCAGGCAGTTGAGCAAGGTGCTCTTGCCGCAGCCGGAGCCGCCCATGATGACGAGGCATTCGCCGCGGTGGATATCGAGAGTGACGCCGTCGAGGACGGTGACCATCTTGCCGGCGCGGGAGGCGAAGGCCTTGGTGACGTTGCGCAGGGAGATGATGATGTCGGGGCGCCGACGCCCGGCGGAATCGTTCCCTGGGGGTTGTCGTTAGGCATCGTTTCGCCCTTCTTCCGCGGCAATGCGTCCAATCTGGTTCAGGTGCCCACGGCACCGATGATAAAAAGACAGAAGAAAGTCTTTCGTTCTTTGCTGGTCCCAGCACTGAAGTGCTGGGCTATTATCGTGCCGTCCCTACGGGACGCCTGAGAACAACGGGCGAGCATTTGCTCAAACGGGCGCGCAGCCTACAAGTTGAACGCAAAGAACACTGCCGTAAACAAGCAGTCCGTTGCGATCAGGGCTACTATGCTCTTTACCACTGTCTGGGTCGTGGCCCGGCCTACGCCTTCTGCGCCGCCGCTTACTGACAGGCCTTCCCAGCAGGCGATCAAGCTGATCAGTACGCCGAAGACGCCGGCCTTGACCAGGCCGGTGAAGAAGTCCTGCAATCGCAGGGCTTCGCGGGTGTACTGTATGTATGTCTCGGCGGGCAGGTGCAGGATCGTCGTGGCGGTCAGCAGGCCGCCCATCGTGCCGACGACATCGGCGAGGACGGCCAGGCCAGTCAGCATAATCACGGTGGCGAGGAATCGCGGTACGACCAGGAAATGGATCGGGTCCAGGGCCATCGCTCGCAGGGCCTTGATCTCTTCCGATTCGACCATCGAGCCGATCTCGGCGGCGATACTCGCGCCGGCGAAACCGCTCAGGACGATCGCAGTAATCAGCGGGCCGAGCTCGCGGAAGACGGCGATGGCTACGACGTCGGCCACGCGTTCGACCTGGCCGTAGTCCCGCAGCGTCGGGGCCAGCTGCAGTGCCAGGATGATGCCGATGAAGACCTGGACGAGCAGGATGATCGGGATCGACCGGACGCCGACGCGGATCATCTGTCGGGCGACGGCGGAAAAGCGGAACCTGGTGTTCGTGCGGAACAGGCCGCGAGCGACCCAGCGGATCGTCTGGGCGAACAGGTAGCTCAGCCCGCCGAGGAACCGCAGGAAGCCGACGGCTTCGAGCACGCCGCGCCAGGTGGCCCTGCCGAGTCCTTGCAGCAGACGGACGGGGTGCAGCGGCGGCAATGACGGGTTGGAGCCGGCGGCGCTCATTTTTCCAGGGCCTCCTGGAGGGTGGCGTACATCTCGAAGAACTGGTCGAGTTTGGTGATCTGCAGGACGCTGAGGACGCGCGGCGCGACGGCGACGAGGGCGAGCCTGCCGCCGTGAAGCCGCATGCGTCGCAGTGCATCCACCAGGACGCCCACGCCGGACGAATCCATGTAGCCGACGTTGGTGAGGTCGAAGATGAGGCGGGCGGGTCGGGCCTGGAGCGCCTCGACGAGCTGCTGGTGGATGCTCGGGCTGCGGCTCATGTCGATCTCGCCGGAGATCGTCACGATGCTGGTGCTGCCCTGTTGTCGGATGTCGCACCCCGCTTCGGGGTATTGCTTGCGAGCCATTGTCTATTTCCAGTGGCGCAAAGGGCGCCTGTGTGGTCGCCTAGTGTTATGTCTCTTGGCTGCACGTGTTCGCTGAAGTCCGGCGTCCTGCGACGGGTTGTCGGCCGGGTCGTCAACGTACTTCACCATTCGCAGCAGCATACCGCCTCCGGGCCGCGGGCGGTACCGGACCTTGTCCATTGTCGAGCGAATGATGTGCACTCCGAGTCCGCCGGGACGTACGTCCCCCAGGTCCCGGCCGGAGATGGTCGACGGGTCGATGCTTCTTGCCGCGGTCGAGGATGATGATGTCGAGGCCGCGGCGCGGTCCGGTCGGCGACGGGCCGGAGGATGACCTCGATCTGGCCGTCCGGGCCGCAGTCGTAGCCGTGCTTGATGACGTTGCAGAGGGCCTCGTCGGTGGCCAGCACGATCTTGTCGATCGTCTCGTCGGGGAAGTCTTCCTGCTGGCTCATGCAGCGCAAGGCCGCCCGGATGACAGCCAGGTACCGGGGAATACGTGGGCATTGTGAGTCGGACGCAGGGCCGGGTTGAACGTTGCCGCGAGGCATCTTTTGTCATCGGACAGCCTCCTCCGCTGATGGCTGGCTCGACGGGGTCTTGCGGATTGCGGAGTCACAGCGATGCTGGCCAGCCTAGGCTGCTGGCTACTGCTGCCGGCGGTTGGCGAGGATTTGCGGCTGGCTCGAGGGTGAGCCGTACGTGTTTTGATGTAATCCCGCCATCGTTGGGCCATGTGGGCCAGATCGATCAGGCTCGGCCCAGTATTTGTAGCCGAGATCGGTCCCTTCGATCCGTTTGAGGGCCATGATGGCGCACATGCGGACCGCCTGGTCGTCGTCCTGCAGACGGTCGACGAGCGGGCCGAGGGCGGCGCGGTCCTTCGCCTGGCCGGCGGCAACGGCGCCGTCGATCCGCTGGATGGGGTCTTCGCTGTTGAGCTGCTGCCGCCAGTTGTGGGCGGCGCAGCCAGCAAGGCCGCTGATCAGCGAGAGTATCAGACTGTATTGCAGGAGCTGCCTGCGCATCAGGCGCCTCGGAGAATTCCGTTTGGAGAACGAGTTGCCCGTTTGTTCACAACCCGACGAGCCGGTATTGTAGGGCTTCGTCTTGTGTCGGCCAAGTGCGAGGTGCGGCTTGAGTCGCGGCGTCTGGCGATATTGAGGCCCGCTCATGGCGGGTGGGATCTACCTGTCAGGGACTTATGAGGTGTGGATATGCGTTCCGGGATGCGACAATTCGGATTGGTGGCGACAGGATTGATGGCAGTGGGGCTGGCCGGTGTTGGCGGGCTGTGCCGAGGGGATGGGATGCGGCCCGAGTCCGATCCCGGTGATCCATGAATTCTCGATTCAATACAGCCAGGCGGGTAAATATTGCGGCGCACGGCAGCCATTACGACTGGTGGTGCGGGACCAGGGGCATATGGCGTTTGTGCCGGTCGGCGACGTGCCGGTGGATTTTGATAAGCAGATGGTGCTGTTCGTGACGATGGGGCAGGTGTATTCGGACGCCTACGGCATTAGGATCGATCGGGTGTGGCAGCACGACCACCAGCTGAAGGTGGGTATTACGATCAGCGCAGCCGGAGCCGGGGGAGATGGGGGCGCCGCAGCCTTGCAGCCCGTATTTTCTGGCGGTGGTTCCCAAGAGCGACATGAATGTTGAGGGATTTGTGACAGAGGTGATCGCAGCCGAGGCTCGGCGGAACGGGGGTGCTGCCGTCGCCGAGCAAGAAATCCGGTGCAGGTGGCCGGTCCGGCAAGTGAGGGGGCAGGGGGTAACAGGGTTGTTACCGGGCGGGGTAGATTCTTGCCTTTTCGGCGGTGACCAGCTGGTGGGCCAGCCTTGTCGGTTCGGGCAGACGGTACTTGATCGCACATCGCAGGACCAGATCGATGGCTGACGGCAGGTCGGCCCGGTGGCCTACGGAGATGTAAAGGGGTTTGACGCTGGTACGGGTGCGCAGGACGGCGCCGATGAGCTCGTCATGGTCCGTCAGGTCCGACCAGTGGCCTCGTTCTTTGTCGGGTTCCTCATAATCACCGATCAGGCGGCTTTTGGCGCAGCCGACGCTGGGGATGTCCAGGACGATGCCCAGGTGGCTGGCCAGGCCCAGGCGGCGGGGGTGGGCGATGCCCTGGCCGTCGAACATGGCGATGTCGGGGGTGTGCGTGAGCCGGCTGAAGGCTTCGAGGACGGCGGGGGCCTCGCGGAAACTCAGCAGGCCCGGTACGTAGGGGAAAGCAGCAGGCGAGCGGACGACTACCTGTTCGATGACCTTCGTGTCCTGCAGGTCCCAGATGACGATGCCGGCCAGGAGCTCGTTTGATCTTTTTAGAATGGCTACGTCGGCGCCGGCGATGAGACGGGGGTTGGCGGGGAGGGGTTGGAAGCGAACGCGGTCGGCCAGTTCCTTTTGGAGCTGGATGGCTTCTTTGGGCGTCAGGTCCCAGTTGGTTGCGGATGCAGGCTTGTTTGCGCGTTTGGTCATTTCGCTTTCGTCCTGTGGACTTCAGCTGGCTCGGTGCTGGTCTTCCATGATGCGGCGGATGGTGGCCAGGGCCTGGTCGATCTGGTCGGCGGTGACGTCGAGGTGGGTGACGGCGCGGACCTTTTGCACCGTATTGGGCAGCATCCAGATGCCGGCGTCCTTGAGCCTGGCGGCGAGGTCGGCGGCGGTGGTTACCTTGGGGTCTATGGCGAAGATCACGATGTTGGTCTCGACTTCGGCTGGATCGATCTGGAGGCCGGGGATCTTTGCGAGGCCCTCGGCCAGACGCCTGGCGTTGGCGTGGTCTTCGGCGAGGCGGTCGATGTTGTGGTCGAGGGCGTAGATGGCCGCTGCGGCGAGCAGGCCGGACTGGCGCAGGCCGCCGCCGAACTGCTTGCGGAAGAAACGGACCCTGTCGATGAACGCGGCTGAGCCGGCCACGGCAGAGCCGACCGGGTGCGCCCAGTCCCTTGGAAAAGCACATCGAGACCGAATCGAAATACTGCGTGTAGTCGGTCGGCTTGCGGCCCGTTGCGATGCAGGCATTCATGAGTCTGGCGCCGTCCATGTGCATTCGCAGGTCGTGGGCGTCGGCGAGCTGGCGAATGGCGGCGATGTTCTCGACCGGCCAGACGGCGCCGCTGCCGCGGTTGTGGGTGTTCTCGATGACGATGAGGCTCTGGCGGGCGAAGTGGACGGTGCGCGGCTTGAGGACTTCGGCGACCTGCTCGGCGGTGAAGACGCCTCGCCGGCCGTGGACGAAGCGGTAACTGCAGCCGCTCAGCGCGGCGGGGCGCCGCATTCATAGAAGTAGATATGGCTATCGGCGTCGCAGATGATCTCGTCGCCGTGCTGGGTGTGGGCGCGGATGGCGGTCTGGTTGGCCATGGTGCCGGAGGGGACGTAGACGGCTGCCTCCTTGCCCAGCAGGTCTGCCACGCGCTTCTCCAGTTTGGCGACGGTGGGGTCATCACCCAGGACGTCGTCGCCGACTTCGGCGGCGGCGATCGCCTGACGCATGGCGGGCGATGGTCTGGTTACGGTGTCGCTGCGAAGATCGATGACGGATTGTGGGGGCATTTGTGGCTCCTGGTTTTTCGCTGATCGTAAGCGCGACGGGGTGGTGGGTGAAGGGGTGACGGGGGAAAAGGTGACAAGGTGACAAGGTGACAAGGTGACAAGGTGACACGGTGACACGGTGACAAGGTGAAGAGGTGAACAGGTGAAGGGGTGAAGAGGTGACACGGTCAACAGGGGGGAGAGGTGATGAGCTGGGCCAAAACTGGCTGTGCGTGGATGCTGTCGAAGTTGGTGTAGCGGTTGTGAGACATTTTCGCTTTTCGGGCGGCTTTTCGGCGAGGATCAGGCTATTTTGGGATGCATCTTTGCTGGCGAGGCCTGGGATGCTTCTTGGGGACCGATTGGGGGGCAACTTCCTGACTTCCGAATTGGGACACCCGGTCAGTAGATCAGGTCGTAGAGCTGCTGCTGTTCGGCATCCATTCGAAGGAGAACCCGGCGAACCGCGGGGTCGTCGGGCAGCGTGAAAGCCATTTCATACATTGTCTGTGTCAGCTCCGCTGCGCACGTGGGACTCATCGTCATGCCCGCTTCATCCAAACGCCGTTCAAGTTCCTTGTAGATCGTGTAGGCCACGAAGGCCACGAGCACATGGGCTTCGATGCGTCCCCGGCGACGGTGGAATATCGGCCGGATGCGAAGGTCCGTCTTGGAGATCCGGAACGCCTTCTCGATATGCCACAATTGGCCGTAGCTTTCGATGACCGCTTCGGCCGGCAGATCCGTGTTCGTCAGGTAACCCTTCAGGCCATCCCACCGGGCGGCCTGTTCGATCTTCGACTCATCGATCTCGACTTTCACCTCGCCGCTGAGCTTCAGGAATCGGTTGTAGCCGCGGTTGTTCAGGTGCTCCTTCGTCAGTTTTCCTGAACGGACACGCTTGCGCAGCCGCCCCAGGCCGCGATCGCGGTTGTGAGCGTCCTTCTTGGCCCGACTGTCGGAGTAGCTCACGATCCGCCGACGGCCCGCCGGCTGGTCGATCTCCACGGACTGCCCATTGGTCAGGGCCGCGCAGCGTCCGAGGATCTCCGCCTGCATCGCCTGCGTCTCATTGCGGAGCCGGGCGGCCACGATGAACGGATACTTCGCTGCGTCCAGAGCGTCGAGATTGTCCTTGCTGAGCATCGCGGCGTCGGCCACCACCACCGGCTTGCCGACGTGGTACCGCCGCTCAATGCCCTCAAGCACCGGGATGAGCGTCTTTCCCTCAAACGTGTTGCCCTCGAAAATGTCGTACCCGATCGGATAGCCGTTCTGGCCGACCAGCAGGCCCAGCATGATCTGCGGGTTCTGGAATTTGCCGTCCTTCGAAAAGCCGATCTTTCGCAGATCGTCCTCGTCTTCCGCCTCAAAGTACAGGCTGGTCATGTCGTAGAAGACGACGCTGATTCGCTTGAGGATTTTGCGCGAGTATCGGTAGGCGATCGCTTGCGCCTGCTGGCTGTAGTGCTTGTTGAGGCGGTCGAGGAACAGGTAGATGCTGTCAGGCGAGACGGTTTTGCCCTGATAGCGATAGAGGTAATCGACGGTCTTGAGCTTGCTGGTGGGGTAGACCAGGCGGGCGACGACGATGTCACGGAACAACGGCTCGGGGATCGCGTTGAATCCGATCTCGTCGAAGAGCCGGCCGAAGATGATTTCCGGGCCGAGCGTGCGAATGGAGGCGTTGGCGAGGGCTTGAATGAAGTCCAGGACGGCGGCGTTGTCGCGCTGGTCCTCGGGGAACAGGTCGTACTGCCTGCTCTGGCGACGGATGAACTGCTCGCCCAAAGCCACCAGGCGGTTGACCTGCTCGGGATCACGGGCCGATCCAACGGTTCTGACCACCCGATAGCCATGGTTGGACTTGTCGATGACCTGAACGCTGACCGAGCCGGATTTGTTGGGCTTCCTTCGGACGAACATGGGCCCCATCTTGCCCGCGGGACACCCAAATCCGCAACACCCTCCTTGTCAAATAAGGACTTACATCACTTTTTCGAGCCTGCTCGGAACTCAGGAGACATTTTCGCTTTTCGGGCAGCTTTTCGGCGAGGATCAGGCTGTTTTGGGATGCATCTTTGCTGGCGAGGCCTGGGATGCTTTTTGCGGACCGGTTGGGACAACTTCGGTCCGGCGGTTGCTGATCATTCGTCGGGGTTGACGGCCAATAAAATGGACTGCACGTGTCTTGTAATGTGGCAAATGCGAATCTTGCTGACGTAATTCATTGGCGGGCGCTGTGTTGCGATTGTGAAACTTGACACGATGTGGTCCCTATAAAAGATCTGCGGCACCCTGTTTGCTGGCGCGGTCGACGGGTGCCGCAGCATGTGAAACGCAGGAAGGACATTACATCCCAGAAGCCCGCTGGCGCGAGTCTCCCTACGTCGCCTGTATTCTACAACACTTGGCGGCGATTTCCAAGTCTAAATATTTCCAAATAGATATATGAAAATTGGGGAAGTTTTCACAGGTGCCCTCCCGCAACAGAGCCTTTGCCGACCTTGTATCCGATTATCAAGAGCGGCAATGTATTACGGCCGGAGTGTGCCACGGCGCATGTCGGAAAGCGGGTCGAGCTTCAGTAGTCGGGTTGCGTTGGCGTGCATGACGGCCTGGAGGGTTTCGTCCGGCAGGCGCAGTTGATGGACAAACCGGATGTGGTTGAGCAGGTGCTGCAGCAGGTATTCGTCGACGCAGTCCGGTTCGAGGGCGACATCGGTGCCGAAGAGGATCCGGTCGGCCCACCTGGTGAAGACGGCGTGCAGTTTCGCGACGGTCCGCTTCGGTCATCTGGTCGAACGGGCGGATGATGCAGCCGCAGCTGGTGTCGGTGTGCAGGTTGGGGTGCTCGGCGAAGAGGGCGTCGAGGCGGTCCCAGCCGACGTGCATCTGGTGGGCGGCGATGAAGGGCACGCCGGGGAAGCGGCGGACGTTTTCGAGGGTGACCTGGGTGAGGTCCTCGTTGGTGAAGGTGGCGCCTTTGGGCCAGGCTTCGGACCAGTAGGAGTCTTTCCGGCCGCCCATGTAGGGGGCGGCGGTCTGGCGCTGGGTGACGTGCCAGAGGACGGGCAGGTTCTTGCTTTCGAGGTAGGCGAAGATCTTCTGCCAGGGCTTTCGAGAGCCAGATCTTGTGGTCGCCGGCTTCGCGGATGATGCGGATATTGAGGATCTTCAGGCCGACGGCGCCGGCGTCGATGCCCTTTTTGAGGAATTCGAGGTCGGGCTTGTCGTCATCGAGGCGGATCCAGAAGCGGAATCGCGGGTCGAAATCAGCGACGGCGGTGAAGGCGTCGAGGTTATCGGGGCGGCCGTCGAGGACGACCATCCGGCCGAGGCGGAAGGCCTGTGCCCGGGCGAAGAAGGCGTCGAGCATGCGGAAGATGGCGTAGCGGTCGTTGATGTCCCAGCAGTGGGTGTGGCAGTCGACGATGTATTGTTCGGAGGGCAGGTATTGGCAACCCCAGCCGGCGGAGAAGGCGTTGTCGGTGGTGTTGCGTTCGGTGACGTCGGGGGCGTAAAGGGGCTGGCTATCCGGTTGGGTGGGCATGGGCACCTTCTCTCCAATAACAATTCTGTCCGCAGTGGTTGTCGCACGCCGAATGCGTTTTCGAACACCTGAGTTTACACTGAAAGCTGCATGATGTCATTGAGGGGACGCCCGGCCATCGCTCAAGGGTGGTGAAAACAACAAGCGGGGCCAGCCGAGAACGGATTCGGCTGGCCCTGGTACGTGCAATGCCAGGCTGCTATGGGGACGCCGTGTCTGGCTAGTTCGGGTATTCGTCCGCTCCGATGTCAACATAATCGCCTTGCTGACGAGGCTGACCATCGATGTCGGTCTCGCCTGTGTATGGCGCATAAGCGGGATCGCCCGCATCAATGCATGGCGAGCCGTTCTGAAGATGGTAGTCGGTTGTCAGCAGGGGATCAGCGTCGAAGTTGTAGTTGCCCCAGGTAACGGATTGGGCGTCTTCATCGGACACATCATCCTGCCCGTTCTGGATGTCGTTGTAGTCGAGATAAGTGACACTGCCGTACTCTAACCAGAGTCTGGTGTGCGATTGGCCAATAGATGCTCCCTGCGGTGTTGCCTCGGATGATGCAGTCGGTGATCGAGCTCTGCGTCACTGATGCCAAGCCACCGCCGCTCATAGAAGCCGAGTTGCCGACGATCGTACATCCGCGAATATCGTCCTGACAGTCAAGCAGGCCTCCACCGCACCCAGTTGTGCCATTCGCGGTGTTATTTGCGATGACACAGTTCTCAATGTTAGCGCAATACGCCAAGCCACCGCCGCGGTCCGCCGTATTGCCCGTAACGATGCAGTTGCGGATCGTTCCCTGACAACTGTATAACCCGCCTCCGTACCACCCGGCCGTGTTGCCTGTAATCGTGCAATTGGAGATTGTGCCGCTACAGCACAACAACCCGCCGCCGTCGGTCCAATACGCATCGTTATCTCGAATGATGCAATGGTCGATGGTGCCATAGACCCAGCCGATCCCGCCGTAGCCGGTGTTATCGCGGATTACGCAACGGCTTATCGTGGCATAAGTGGCAAATGGTGCGGACGAGACGGTGCAGCGTTGCGCTGAATAGCCGTTTGTGATCGTCAATCCATCCAGTGTGCAGTCGGGAGTTTCACTCCCATCGAAGCTAACGACCGGGCCATCGCCATCGCCGTCAATGATCGTTGTATCGACGGTGGCAGTATCTTGCGGGTCGGTGCTACGCAGGGTGATGTTCTTCCCGGCGAAACTTATTAGCTCATAGTAGGTAAAAGGTGCCAGTTCGATCACATCGTCATCGTTGGCGGCGTCGATAGCGTCCTGGATAGAAGGATAAAAAGTCTCTTGCGTAAGATTGTGGACCCGACCATATGCTGATTCATAGCATCCCATATCAACGATGCTGCCAATGACGCGGTCATTGCCGTCCAGGTCGGTTTGGCCTGAATAATCGCCGTTTGGGTCGCCAGCATTGATACAAGTCGAGCTTCCTTGCAGATGGTAATCCGCTATCTCGTACGAGTCGTTAGCGGTCACGAAAGCGTTGACATTCCCCTGAATGGTGAGGGTATCCTGAGTGTTTGCAATTACCTTGAAAAACCTATATTGCGTCGTGTCAGGGTTCAAGTACTTGCCGACGAGGGCATCTGTAGTCCATCCGGCTCCTGTTTTCGTGCATACGGTCGTATGGGTATCTGCGTCGAACGCGGCGTTTGCGGTCCATTGGCCGGTTTCAGAATTGGCAAAGTCTGGATCTGTGCTGATGCAGTTGCACACAAGAGTCGGCGTACTGTTGCCGGAGTTGGCGATCTCAGAAGAGTCGCCCCAGAAGATGCAGTTTCTGATTGTTGGACTACTATTGTAATTGGCCATACCACCGCCACTCTGTGCGTGATTCTCGCTGAAGGTACATCCGGTAAGTAATGGCTGGCTGTTATAGTAGTTGCGTATTGCACCACCGACCGTCACAGTTGCCGAAATGGTATTGCCCACAAAAATGCAATTTCGCACGGTGGGAGAGCTGTGGTATGTGAACAACGCTGCACCCCCGGCAGCCGTCGTTCCTTCCGCTCGATTACCGGAAAAAACGCAGTTGCTGATAACCGGATTACTCGTATAAGAGGTTGTGTCTGAAGGGCTTGTGTACTCCATCCCGTCAGAGGTGGTGATGCCTCCTCCATGGTATGCGGCAAGATTATCGCTGAAAAGGCAGTCTGACACCGTCCCGTTGCTTGCATGATCGTAGTGAACCCCACCCCCCGACCTAGCCGAGTTGCCTGAAAAGACGCATCCCGTTACTGTTGGGCTACTGGTGTAGTTGGCCACACCGCCACCGTTGAAGTTGGCGGCTGTTCCCGACAGTCGAACGGCGGCATTGCTGAGAAAACGACAGTTGGTCAGAGTGGGACTCGACTCCCAATTGCGCATTCCGCCTCCTACCCCCCACAATGTTGCTTCGACTTTGTTGTTTCGGAAGAGACAGTTCTCGATGTTGGTATTGCTGTTATCATTGAATAGTCCACCTCCGCCAACGGAACTGTTCGTGCCAGAATCGCTGGCGCGGTTCGCATCAAAGACACACGCAGAAATAGCGGCACTGCTTTGACGGGCATAGAGGCCGCCGCCATTATATCTTGAGTCTGTTGTCTGTAAATACGCAGTTTGTGATAGTTGGGCTTCCGCCACTAATATACGCACCTCCGCCGCGTGATGTATCCGTTCCTGGGGTTCCGTCCGCGTTGCCGCCGCTGATGGTAAAGCATTCGAGAACGGCCGCAGTGCAATTAGTGGCTGTAACGACATGTCTGCTGTTGTCACCCCGGTTTTGGAAACTCGACGCATCATTGCTGCTGAGATCACCGCTAAGTATCGTAAGATTGGGATCCCCACTTGCTTCTCCCGTGCTGCTGTCGTACCCGCCGTAGATGGCGACGCCGGATTTGAGCTGAAAACTGATGCTTCGGTCGGTGCCGGTTGTTGGCTTGTAGGTACCTTGGGCGACAAGGATCTCGTCGCCCGACTGGGAGGCTGCCAGAGCGGTCTGCAGGTACTTGTAGGCGGTCGCCCAACTCGTACCGGGACCGTTGTTGTCGGCCCTGGTAATGTCGACGTACCAGGTGGCAGCCGGCGCCGCCGCGCATGCCAAGAGTGTGCAGGCAGTCGCAAGCAAGAACGGAGCGGGACTTCTGAGACGGTACGACTTCATGAGGACTCCTCCAAAAGATGTGAGACAAAACGCTGCCGTGTCCGGGACCACGATGCCGCGCCAACAGGCGTGCCTGTGGATGTAGTGTCATTCCTGGTCCAGAAGGACGGCTTTGCGCAAGGGAACCGCTCCCTCAGCGCATTTTGCCAATAGGGCAGCCAGTCCGAGTTCGCGCCAATCAGACAGGCTCTGTATGATTAGAGATCTAGTTTATTGCTGGAGTGTGGAGTGTCCAGAGGGGTGTCGGAATGTGACACATCTCGTGGCGGGCTTCAAGTTCATTGTGAGCCTGTGACGATGTAATACGTAGTGATTTTCGGACGTTGGGAGGAGCCAGGCAGGACCCGCGCGTGGCGAGAGGAGAAGCGATGGGTGAGTTGGCAGAATCGCTGGAGATCGATCGACAGGTGCGGGAATGGGCCAGGCGGTATGCGGGCAAGCGGCTGGTGGTGTTCGGAGCGGGAGCGGTTGGCGCTGCCATACTGCGGACGCTGTGCGCTTGCGAGTGTTCAGTGTGGGAATGATGGATGATTTCTCGATTCCCGATAGCCGAGTGGAGGGGTTACCGGTTCTCCCATCGAAGGTAGTCCCGGACTTATGCGTGGATGCAGTAGTCCTCGGGACCATTAGGGCTCGCAGTGCATGCGCGACCGTTTGAAAGAGCTTGCTTACTCAGGAGACATCCTATGTCTCCCCGGGGAGGACGACGATTTTTTCGTTCCTTGCAGCCGCGAGCGGGTTCTCGAGATCGAGCGATTCCATAACGTCCACGTAGGAGAGCGGGCATTCGTCATAGGAAATGGCCCAAGTCTCAGGAAGACCGACCCCCGTCGCATCCGTAACGCGGTGACCTTCGGGTGCAACAGCGTTTTTCTCCTCAAGGAGTTTACTCCCAGCTATTACTGCGTGGAGGATCATATTTGCGCAGAAGATCGTAGCGAGCAGATCAACACATTGCCGTGGGTGAAGTTTCTGGGCAGCGACCTGAGGCGATGGCTAACCAACGGATACTTTTTCAACGCAATCCGAGCGGCGGAAGTCGACAGATTCAGTACCGACTTTGCCGCAGGAATCCAGGTGGGGGCAACCGTTGCATTCACCATGCTGCAGTTAGCGTTTTACATGGGATGCAATCCCGTCTATTTGATTGGCATCGATCATTCGTACAACGTGGACGGCTTCCGAAAGGAGCCGTTTGGGACGGTGCTTACATCCGCAGGAGGGGATCCGAATCACTTCAATCCGTCATACATTGGCAAAGGGCTGCGATCGAACTATCCCCGTGTCGATCGCATGGAAGCGGCATATAGGCTAGCACGCGAAGCATTTGCCAGACACGCCCGGCGGATCTACAACGCTACGTGGGGAGGAAAGTTGGAGGTCTTCGAACGGGTCGATTTTGAGGCAATTGTCGAGGGCCCAACAGATTGAAGATCGTGTTCTCTGGGGGGGGAATAAGCCATGGCTCTTATGAAAGTGAAGGCGTAATGAACACGGGAAATATACCTGAAGGTGAAGCAATTGGCTCGGAATACATGTCGACTCCCGAAAGCGAAGATGCGAGATATTCGTATCTTTACAAGCGAGGCTACGGGGTGGGGCCGATTCACGATCTATTCGGGGCTGGCCGCCGATGGGGAGCGTTTGAGGGGGTGGAGTCGGCGATCGATGTGGGTTGCGGCAGGGGAATGGCTCTGGGGGTTCTGCTGAATGCGGGGGTTAGTCGCGTAGTCGGGGTAGACATTTCCAGCTATGCCATTGCTGCAGTGCGCCTGATTGAGTTTGAGGCATACCATGGCGAACTGCGGGACCTGGCGCGCATGTTCCAACCAGGGGAGTTTGATCTGGTCTGGTCCTGTGATGTAATGGAGCACCTTCCGGAACCATGGGTTGATGATGCCCTGCGTGGGATGCGTACGGTTTGTGCGAAAAATGCATTGTTCAATATTAGTACCAGGCCGAGCCTCATAACCGATCGTTCCGGCCACAATCTGCATTTGACTGTGCGGTCCGGTGACTGGTGGTGTGATCGTATCGCTAGAGCAGGGTTCGTCGAAGACCGTCGCGAGGAGTTGCCGGAGGAAGTGCGCATTCTGGCCCGTACTGCGTAACAAATGTCCGGTTGTCCTCTCCAGTAACAGCGTTGGCTACGATAGGCAATGATGAGCCGAGGAGACCCTATGGACTGCAAGACTGCCACCCTTGAGGACTTGCGGGCCCTATTGCAGGAACGACGTTTCGGGGTCTTCGTGCAGAAATTGAACGAGGCGATGGCCGCTTGTCCAACGCCAGATCTGTGTCGGATTATGATAGACTATGGTCGGGCTACGAACAATCCATCGGTTGTTCGTCGAGGGCTTGTTTTGTGGTCCTCTATGGCCTCTGGCGACCCGGAGCCGCTTCTAGGTCTGGCAGATCTCGCGGCCTCCCAAAATGACTTATGCCAGGCCAGGGAGGCTTTGGAGCTCTGCCAGTCGTACGGGGCGCAACCGGTTGGACGTTCTGCTCTGTACAAGTCGTGTGGAGATCCGAGCGCATCAGTTTGAGGAAGCAGTGCGCGCGGCTGGAGTTGGCCTGGACCTGGCCGAGCAAGGATCAATTGAGGCCGTCCTGTTACATGGGATGCAAGTGCTGGCCGGGAATCTGTTGGCGGGGCGATGTCGGCCTGAACTCCGGGGGATCGTCCAGTCGGCTGCCCCCCGGGTAGCCGGTCTTAGAGCAGACAACGCCGGCCTGTTCCTGAATCGCGATAATGCGATTCTCCGGTTGAAGCGCCCGAATCGAAAACCTGGGTTCGTAGAAGAACTTGCGGCACAGATCCGGACGGGCAACTGCGGCTGCGTAATCGGGTCGGCAGATCTGCTGGATCTGGCAAGGCCGGCAGCCTGTGTACGCGATGGTTCCTTCTATGGCAGTCGAACACGCGTGTACATTGTTGAATGTGACGAGGACTCTCTCGCACTGGCCTTGGCCACATTTGACGTTCGAGACGTGCTTGCTGACGAGGCGGTGACATGGGTGTGCGGAGCTCGGGCGCTTGAGCAACTAGAGCACCATCTCGCGGCACGTGAAGACGAGTCTCCCGCGAACATAACGGTCAGTTCCAATCCGCACGTTGCAGGTATTGTGGACAGGACATATCAGTGTTTTTGCCAGAAAGTGGAGCGTCTATACGAGCAGGCGTCGGCCTACTATGCAGGTCTGCCAGCAGAGCATTGGCTCGACGTCCTGAGCGACTCGCCGTCAAGGCCGCCGCGGGTGTTGATGATCACCACAGAATTCAGCAGTTTCATGAAGCATGCGACGCGCGATGTAGCGTCCGCCTTTGAGCGCATGGGTTGGCAAGTGCAGGTTGCCAAGGAATCTGAAGCGACCCAGGCCGTAACAGGGATGATGATTGCCAGGTCGGTGGCCTCGTTCCGGCCAGATCTGATTTGGCAGATCAACTATATGCGTAATGCATGGAAGGGGGCGATTCCCGATGGCGTTCCATTTGTCTGTTGGGATCAGGACTCGATGCCGCATCTGGCTCGCCGAGAACAAGCGTCGATGATGGGGCGATTTGATTTCCTGGCATGCTTGGGGTCCGGCTTGCCGTACGTGCGTTGGTACGGCTACGCGCCTGATCGCATCCTCACGCTGCCGATGGGCGTGGATCGATCGGTTTTCTATCCGGAGCCGGACGCTTGCCCCGTTACTGACATTTGCTTTGTTTCCCATCATGGCTTGAGTCCGAGCCAGCGGATGGAGGAACTCCTGGCGTCTTCGGGTGCTGGAGACAATCCGGGCTTGCGGATGATCGTAGGAAACTATACGGAGTATCTTGAGACGCTGCTAGAGAAGACCTCTGAGCCGGTAAGCAAGGAGGAATCTGACGAAGTAGTCTCCCGAATCTGTCAAGGAGGGAATCTGACGGTTGATCAGGCTTCGGTGGCGTTCCTAAACGATTATCTGTTTCGGATTATCGGGAACGCGGTGTGGCGCCAACAGGCGGTGCGGTGGGCGGCTGAAACTACCACAAGTCTAAGACTCTATGGAATGGGATGGGACAGGAATGAGGAATTCTCGCGCTTTGCCGGAGGTGTAGTCGAGCATGGGGATGCTCTTCGCCGTGTATTCGGACTCCACCAAGGTGGCGTTGCAGGCAGCCCTTGCAGGGAATGCCCATCAGCGTCTATGGGAGGCTTCGGCTTGTGGAGCGATCGTGTTAATGCGATACAATCCTGGCGATGAGTTCCACAGCGTCTTGCGCGAATGGCTGAAAATGCTGGAAAAGGGGATAGGATGCAGGATCGAAGATGTCATCAGTGAAGCAATGCGTACTGATGCGAAGGGGCGGTTTGCGTACCGATACATCAGGCGCAATTTGGCGGAAGCGGACGGTCTGGTGACCGAGCAGTTCTTGATATACGCAAGGATGATGGCGGAGTTCGAAACGCTACGCGACAAACTCGGGGATGCCTACGATGAGCTTAGTCTTCAGATCCTGTTCGGAATTCCGTCAGAAGGCGAGGAGGATCGCAGAGGAGGCCAATGTGTCGCAGCGACTGCGCGAGCGTCTTCAACAGGAATGTGCTAACCATGACTACGGCAGGCGTATGCCAGTCCTGATTCGCGAAATCCGTCGTCGCCTCATGCAGTAGTTCCACTCCGGCGCAGCCATGTTTTAGGGCCGCCGGATTATCATGAGTTTGTCCACCAGCTGCTGACAATCGAATGCTGGGCATAGGACTCGTATTGCTTCGCCCATGCGTCTATCCTTCTCTAGCTCGCTCACCTTAGGGAAGATATGTGCGGCGGGAGCGTAGACTCGATCCTGATATCGAAAAATGCTGCCGGAGTCGAAGCTTCCCTGGTTGATTACGTCGAGCGTATCTCGGAACTCATTATCTGTTTCCGTGGGGAAGCCGAGCATTGCGTGAAAACGCGTCCTGACACGGTATTTGGCAAGAAGCCCAAGCAAATCATCGAGTTGTTGATGGGAGTACCCTCTGTTCATCAATCGGAGAATGCGGTCGTTTCCGCTTTGGAAGGCAACTACTAGAGACTTCAAGCGTCTGTGAGCGAGAAGCCTGTCGATGTCTGCGATATGCCTAATAAGGTATTTGATGTTTACTTCTTGAAGCGAAAGGGAAAAGTTGCCTGGCAGCTGGAGTACGGCTTGCAGTAGATCGATAATTGTCATGTTGCAGTCGCATCCATAGGCTCCCACATCATCGCCGATTAGCTCAACATGGGCGTTTCCCTGTGCCAGGCCGTGTCTGATCTCAGAAAGGCATCGGTCTAGTGGTTTGCTGATGAGATTCTTGACGATGCGCTTGTCCCCGCAGTAGGTGCACTCATCGAGACAACCTCGTGCAACTTGCACAAAAAGGCGTCGGTCCCGGTTGGCTGGACCGTCGACGTTCAACTCGTTGCAGCGCCAGGGACGATATATGTCGTCAGCATCATCTATCTCTGCGAGTCGATGGCGGCGGGCGAAGAACAGATCGAGCCGATCAAATTCATGGCAAGGGATTAACCGGCATCTGTCAATGCTCTCTTGTGCAGTTATCTTCTCGCCCGCGATATCGGCTACCCCCTCCAAGACGAATCAGCTCTGCTCCCAGGTCCCGCATCTGGCGTACTCGTATCAGAGATTGCTCTTCGGTATTCGTGTTAAAAGCGCAACCGAACAGGAGGATGCATTCCGCTGTAGTTGGGTCTGGCAGAATAGTATGGCCATTATGCACGAGGTAGCGGCGGATTCGTTCGATATCAAGCGCGCGGCGAACGCAGATGTTTTCCAGGTGCAGGTAAACTCGTGCCGAAGGGTAGGGTCCCAATCCGTTCGATTCTTAAGCATCGTTCATTGCCTTTCGTGCATAGGCCCGACCCGTGTATGCGATCAGGGCTAGCCAGGGCAACAGATGATCGTGGTAGCCGCATCTGCTTGTGCCTGTTAGCTAGGTCGGGTACTGGGTGCGTACAAAGCACGGGGCATTGCATACCCTTGGTCCTAGTTATCGGAAGACGCGTTTGCGGTACTTTATCCTTTGGCGATATCTAGGCGATCTGGTGTCTCGGAATGCTGAAAACTGCTACGCCGAGCTGGGGTGAATACCCCAGCGACGGACCGCGTCGGCAGAGGTTGCACGAACGGCTGTAGAGGTGGGTCACAAGCAAACTTGCGCGGCGCAATTGCCGCGGGTTATCCGGGCGATTCGTGAGCGGTTGACGGCGTAGATCGAGATTGCGGCGTTACGGGTGCAGCGCGGACCGGCTGACGTACCATTCGCAGCGGTTGCAGAGAAAGCCATTGTCGCTCGGGGGCGTGCCGGTGATCTGGTTGCGGATGCCTGTGTATCGCGGGCTTTGCCAGATTGCCTGCAGAGAATCCTGCTTCGCGTTGCCGAGGATCGTGCTTTGGTTGTAGTCCATGCAGCAGAGGCATACCCGGCCGTCTGAGAGGATGTGCATCCATTCACTGTCGCGGGCGAAACGGCAGGCGTAGGGCGGCTCGCGGCGGGCGGTCGGCCAACGCGTCGGGTCGGGCGGCGAGTCGAACTGAGTGGGGTCGATCTGCCGGCCGCGGCTGGTGACCCGCCAGCGGGATAACTCGATGCCCTGGGTTAGCCAGTAGTCGACGATGGCCTGTTCCCGCTCGGCGGGTAGCAGGCCGAAGAGGCTGACGATATAGAGGGGGTAGGGCTTTCGCTGACGCCAGGCTTCTACAAACCTCGTGAGGTTCTCCCAGGCCGCCTCGTAATCGAGGCCCGGCATGAGCAATTCGTAATCTTCCTTCGTGATCCCGTGATTGCTGATCCGCAGTTCGGTGATCGGGGCGGCAAGCAACTGTTCGCGGACTTTGTCGCGGAGCAACTGGGCTGTGCAACTGATCTCGATCTGCACGTCGGGCAGCGTCTGGTGGATATAGCCGATGCGGTCGAAGATGCGGCGGTCGGCGAGCGGTTCTGCCATCAGGTAAGGACAGATCCGTTCGAGCGGCTGATCGATGCACTGGTCGACGATGCTGTGGAAGAGGGCTTCGTCGATCGGGCCGTTCGGCCAGGCGGGGCTGGTTTCGGCATGGGGGCACATGCGGCATTTCGCGCCGCAGGCGGTGGTTGTCTGGATCTGGAGGAACCTGGGGAACCGGCTGATTTCAGGCATTGTTGGTGACCCTCCGCATGTTGCTGGCGGACTGGTGCGGGTGGCCAGGGGCTGGTCGGTTATCGTGATGCAATCGCTGGTAGTGGTAGCCGAGTCGGTAGAGCCAGTATTTCCAGTGGGCCAGGCGGAAGCGGTATCGCCAGGCGGTTGCGAGCATCTGCCAGAGGCACCGGCTCAGCGGCGGGATCGAGTCGGCGACTGGCTGATGCCGGCGGGCCAGCAGGGCGGCGCTTCGGCCGTGCATCCAGGCCCGGCGGAGGATGTATCGGCGGGTGGCGCGGCTGGCCAGGGCGAGGTGCTGGACGCCGGCGCTCGGCTGATAGGCGATCTCGTGCTTGTTCGCCAGGGTCCGCAGGAGCAACTCGGTTTCTTCGCCGGCCAGGAGTGTGCCGTTCTGGCGGCCCAGGTCGGTGCGGAAGCCGCCGAGAGCCAGGGCGATGTCGCGCCGGACGGCGAAGTTGCAGCCGTAGGGCATCTGCGGCCAGTGCAGTTTGCAGGGCTGGTCGGCGGGGTGGAAGCGGTTGAAGACCTCGTCGAGTTCGTCCCGCCACCAGCGCGGTCTGGCGGTCGTCCAGCGGACCTGGACGGGGCCGGCAGCCGCGGCGGCGTTGGGGAATTCCGCGAACGCGCTGAGCAGGCCGGACAGCCAGGTTGGTTCGGCCATGGCGTCGTCGTCGATGTAGGCGACGATGGGGGCATCGCATTGCTCGATGGCGGCGTTGCGGGCAACGGAGAGGCCCGAGGCGGCCTGGGTTATCAGGTGGGCGGATAAGCCCGGGTGATTCTCTTGCCAGGCGCGGAAGGTTTCGGCCGTGGCGTCGGTCGAGCCATCGTCGATGACGAGGATGGTGAAGCGGTCGGCGGGCAGATCCTGTGCGACCAGGGAGTCGAGGCAGCCTGGTATGACGGCCTGGCCGTTGTGCGTGCAGATGCAGGCGCAGATCGCGGGGGCGTTGTTGTCTGGATGAATCTGTCGAGTCGTCATCATCCATTATTATCGGATGTCTAGCGGGACAACTTGACAAGGTGACATGGTGACACGGTGACACGGTGACAAGGTGAAACGACGAAAGCGCCGGTAGCGTCTATTGTGGCGGGTTGGATCCTTGCGCGGGCGATTGGCCGATGACCCGTGTGTCTGGGTGCCGGATCATGTCTACAACCTGATAAGGTGACACGGTGACAAGGTGACAAGGTGAAACGACAAAGGCAACGGCACGGACTGTGGCTTCATTTGGGCGATTTGCCGATGACCCATGTGTCCGGGTGCCGGATCATGCCTACAAGGGTTGCGAGTATTTCGTCGTATGCGCGATGCAGATCGATCGCTCTTGTCCGGTCCAGATATCCACACTGGCGGCAAATGCGAGCCAGGTTTGCGTTTCTGCTGCTTCGGCCTCTGCGTCAGACAGTTTGCTTATGAACGCGGCTTCATACCGTCGTTTTCGCCAGGACTCGGCGATGTTCGCGCAAACGGACCTGGATGCGCGGCGAATCTGATCTGTCAGAGAGTACTTCTCTTCCTTGGGAAAAGTCTTCGACAGATCGAAGATATCCATGGCTGTTTTGAATGCCTTCTTGTATGCCTCGATGTCGTAATGAGCGAGGATCTTCTTTGCCATAGACATCCTCCGAGTGCCAAGGAAGCTGTTTCACCTTGTCACCTTGTCACCATATCACCTTGTCATCCTTTCTTCTGTTTGGCGATTTTCTCGACCAAGGTGTGCTGGGTCATGTTCTGCCATTGGCTGCGGGTGACGGTGCCCTGGAGGGGCTTGCCGGCCAGGTATCGCTCGATCTCGTCGATGCCGTATCGGCTGTAGCCTCCGTCGTTGCCGGCGCCGGCCATGTGGGGGAAGCAGGTGGCGTTGGGCAGGGTCCGCAGGGGGTTGTCGGCTGGCAGCGGTTCGACATCGAAGACGTCCAGCAGGGCGTAGAAGCGGTTTTTCTTCAGGGCTTCGATCAGGGCCTGTTCGTCGATGATCGCACCCCGGCCGACGTTAATCAGCGCGGCGCCGTCCTTGATGCGGGCGAGCTTGTCGGCATCGAGCAGGTGATAGGTGTGCTCCGTCAGGCCGCACAGGACATTTACGACGTCGCTGGTGGCCAGCAGGGTATCGAGGTCGGCGAGCTCGACGCCGAGTCGGGCGGCTTCTTCGGGCTTGGTGTGGCGGCTGTACAGGAGGATCTTCGGGGCCATCGGCTGGAGGAACTGGATGTACCAGCGGGCGATGGCGCCGAGGCCGATGATGCCGATCGTGGCCTGGCACATCGGGGTGGCGGGCAGGCCGCTCTTGTAGTAGTTCGGCCACTGGTACTGGTCCGCGGGGGCGTGCATTCTGTCCATGAACTGGCGGGCCTTGCGCAGGGCCATGAGGGTGAGCATGACGTTAGACTCGGCGACCTGGCGGGCCATGACGTCGTTGCTGCTGGTTATGGGGATATTGCGGTCATAAAGGGCTGCGTCGGCGACGCTGCCGATGCTGCCGGCGGTATGGACGACGAGCTTCAGGGCGTCGGCCTTGGAGAGCACGTTCGCATCGAGGGTGGGCGTGCCCCAGCCGGTGACCAGGATTTCGATGCCGGGCAGGGCGTCGCGGAGCTGGTCCTGGGTGTACTGGTTGGCGGTGGGGTTCCAGGTGGTGTTGGCGACCCTATTGAGACGCTCGAACTGGTCGGCGGGGAAGATCAGTTCGCGGACCCAGTCGTTCGGCCAGCAGACCAGTGCGTTCGGTTTACGGGGCATCGGAAGGCTCCTCGACGGCCATGTATTATCACATCAGAAGTTATGGCCCTGCGACGCCGCAGAACCACGCCATCCGGGGGCAAGAGTCTTGAGGGCATGGGATTCATAACCAGATGTCCCGGACGGGCCTATACTAAGCTGCCCGGTGGTACCGTCAACGGGCACGGATATTGACTTGGCCCTCAAGGCCTGTAGATTCAGGGATTCACCCCGCCGAGGTCGGCTGGCGGTATCGGGGCGTCCAGCGGCGGCTTTGCATGAACCGGCGTTTACAGATACGAGAGGTTTACCTTATGAAGATTGCGGAACTGTTGAAGTCGGCCGGGCTGGCTGCCAAGCCGAACGCGGCGGATGCCGGCGATATCGGTGCCGGACTCGGCAAGCTGTCGGGGTTGGATGTGTATGCCGGCAGCGTGACGGGGATTGACGGGGCGGTGCTGGCGATGGCGCGGCAGGGGGACGAGAAGCGGCTGATCGTCCTTGGGCCGGCTGGCAACGTGGTGCTCGGCAAGTTTGCCGGCGAGGAGCGGGCTGTAGAGGTTGACGGTGCGAAACTCGTGCTGCGGGTCTGTCCGACGGATGCGGCCAACGCCAAGGTGTTGCGGAAGGTGTTGCCGTTTACGGCCCCGACGATCGTGGGGCTGAAGACCAGCATCGGTGTGGGCGACCGGCTGGGGCTGGCGACGCCGGGCCATCTCAAGGCGATCGAGGGGATGGGGCTCGTGCCGTTCTGTGCCCAGCAGTCGATCCGCGAGATGACGCGGACACAGCGGACGCCGCGGCAGGTGATGGACGATGCGAGCTGGGGCGTGTTCCAGGCGGGCTGGCGCGAGGGGTTCGGCAGCGACGCCGATCATCTCAAGACGATTGAAGATATCGAGTTCACCGCGGCGGCTGGCTTTACGATGTTTACGATCGATCCTGGCGATCATGTTGACAATGCGGCGGGGACGGATGACATCGTTACGCTTCGGGAAAAATACGAGAAGCTGCCGTGGGTGGATCTGTGCAAGACGGCGCATTCGTGCCGGAATGATTACCTGACCGGGCCGCTGGCGATCGAGGGGATGGGTGCGTGGCGGATCACGGAAGAGGAACTGCTGCGGGCGGCGTGCAAGTATGGCCGAGCGGTCGCACACACGGCCAAGCTCGCCCGGCATCTCGACAAGGTCAAGGGCGAGGGCAACTACGAGATCGAGATGTCGGTGGATGAGACGGATTCGCCGACGACGCCGTTCGAGCATTTCTATGTTGCGTGCGAGTTGAAGTGCATGGGGGTGAAGTTCAACAGCCTGGCGCCGCGGTTCATCGGCAAGTTTGAAAAGGGCGTCGACTACCAGGGCGATCTGGCGGAGTTTGAGCGGCAGTTTGCCAAGCATGCCGCCATCGCCAAACACGTCGGGCCATATAAGATCAGCATTCACAGCGGGTCGGACAAGTTCCTGATCTACCCGATCGCGGCCAAATACACGGGCGGGCTGGTCCATCTGAAGACGGCCGGTACGAGCTACCTGGAGGCGATTCGGGTGATCGCCCGGCGTGATGCGGCGCTGTTCCGGGAGATCATGCAGTTTGCGATCGACCGGTACGAGACGGACAAGGCGTCGTATCATGTCAGCGCGGATCTGGCGAAGGTGCCGCTACCGGCGGGTGTGGCGGACAAGGACCTGGAAGGCTACCTGGACGATTTCCATGCCCGGCAGGTTCTTCACGTGACGTTTGGTTCGGTGCTGACGACGAAGAAGCCCGACGGCAGCTACCTGTTCCGCGATCGGCTGTACGTGGATCTCAAGAAATTCGAAACGGATTATGAGGAGGTGCTGGTCACGCATTTTGGTAAGCATGCCCGGCCTTTGGTTGGGAAGTAGACGCGCTGCCCGCAAGCGGGCACGCTGAATGGGTGCGAAATACTTTCGTTTCCGACAATTGCATACAGAGGAGAAGTTCGATGGCGAACGCGTATCTGGAAGAACTGTTCGGGTTGAAGGGCAAGACGGCTGTCGTGACCGGCGGCGGCGGTGTACTGGGCGGCAAGATGGCGCTGGCGCTGGCGAAGGCCGGTGCGAATATCGTGATCTGGGACCTGACCGAGGAGATCGGCAGCCGGACAGTCAAGCTGATCAAGGATACGCTGGGCGACGGCGCGGCGGCGGTGGCGATGGGCATTGATTGCTCCAGTGATGAGAGCACGCTCGACGGTTTTAAGGCCGTGCACGCCAAGTTCGGTTCCTGCGATATTCTGATCAACGGGGCGGGCGGCAACCGCGGCAAGAGCCCGCTGACCGAAGTCGACATGAAGACCTTCGAGTTCGTGCTGAAGCTGAACCTGGTGATCGGCTGCATGGTGCCGATGAAGTCCTACACCAAGTACTGCGTCGAGAACAAGGTCAAGGGCAGCGTGCTCAATATCGCGTCGATGGCGGCGCATCTGGCGCTTTCGGGCGTGTGGGCGTACAGTGCGGCCAAGGCGGCGGTGATGAACCTGACGAAGCAGGCGGCCGTCGAGCTGGCGCCGCTGGGCATTCGCGTCAATGCGATCAGCCCGGGCTTCTTCCTGGCGGAGCAGAACAAGGCGCTGCTGGTCAAAGACGAGAAGACCGGCAAACTGACGGCCCGCGGGCAGGCCGTGATCGACCATACGCCGTTCGGCCGATTCGGCGAGGCGGAAGAACTGCAGGGCGCGATTCTGCTGCTGGTCAACAACAGTGCGGGCTCGTTTATCACCGGCGTGACGCTGCCGGTCGACGGCGGATACCTGGTGCACAACATCTAAACGGCAGTCTGTCAGTGGCCGGTTGCACTGCTATGGCGGTAAATCAGGGAAGCCGTCCGAGGAGAAGAGACCTCTTCGGGCGGCTTCTGTTCTGTGTGCCGGGCCATGACCCTGCCTGAGCGGTTGATAGAGTGAGCCTGGCACTATTTTGCCAGGCTGTCCGTCTCGAGATCCAACCATCGTACCTCATCCGCCGACAGCTGAATCTTCAGCCCCTCGAACGAGGTCCGCGTCTCGGACAACTGCCGCGGGCCGATCAGTGCGAACGTCAGGAACGGCTGGCAGAGGACGTAGGCGGCGGCGATCTTGACCGGCGTCACGTTGACTTTTTCGCCAGTTCCTGCGCCCGCTGCTGCCGGCGGAAGTTGTCCTCGGCGTACCAGCATCGGACCAGTTCGCTGTCGGACAGGTCGTCCGGGCGGGCTCGGCCGGTGAAGAAGCCGCGGGCCTGGCTCGACCAGGGCATCAGCGGCGTCTGGGTCTTGGTGAACCACGCCCGGCTTTCCGCGTCGCTGCTGGACAGGCACCCCTTCCACGGGGCCTCGACCATCCGCGCCAGGCTGAAGTTGTTGCTGACGGCGGCGAAGCCCGTAAGCCCCTTCCTGGCGGCGTAGTCGTTGAAGGCCTGGACACGATCCGACGTCCAGTTGGATACGCCGAAGGCCAGCATTCGCCCGGCCCTCTTGTGCTCGTTCAGTACGTCGACGAACTCCCCGACAGGTACGTCGAGGTTGTCCCGGTGCATCATGTAGATGTCGACGTAGTCCATCTGCAGGCGGTCGAGGCTGATGAGCAACTGTTCGGTGAGTTTGTCCGGGAAGCACATGCGGCGTGTGGGCGCCCTTGTCGAGGATGACGACCTGGTCGCGGATGTCGCGGTTCTTGACCCACTGGCCCAGCGTCGTCTCGCATCGGCCGCCGCCGTAGACGTAGGCGCGAGTCGAACGCATTGCCGCCGCGCTCGAAGTAGTCGTCCCACATGACCGCCGCGTGCGGGAGGAAGGTCTGGTTGTCGCACGCCCATCACCAGCCGACTGACCGGCTTGTCCACGCCCTCGATGCTGCCGTACTCCATCGTGGCGTCTTCGCGGACCGCCAGAGGCCTGCCATGGACGGTGCGGGTCCGGGCCTCCGGTTTCTCCGCGTCGTAGACGAAACCAAACGACTGCCGCCACGCATCGAGCATCTTCATGTTGCCCAGCGTGTCGTCCCAGGACATGGCGGGGAAGGCCGCCTGCCGGCTTTCGACGTTGGCAGCGACCGTGTCCGCCTCGATGCCGTAGAGCCACTCGCTCGTTTCGATGGCGATCTCCTGCGGCTCCTTGTCCTTGCGCTTCTTGACGATGATCTTGACGGTGCCGCCTTCGCGCGCCGGGACCCAGGGCGTCGGGCATGAAGATGCTGCCTTCGGAGCCGAAGACGCGGACGGCGTTGTCCTGGGCAACCGCTACGCTGGTCGCCAGCTGGCGCGACGATGTCGCCGGGGAATTTCGCGACGGCGACGGCGTACTCGTCCATGCCGGTTTCGCCAAGATGGCCCGCTCCCTTGACCTCGATCGGCTCAGCCGGGCCATTCTTGCCTGTCGCGACTCCCGCCACCAGTCTGCACCATGACTCGCGCAGTAGCAGCCGACGTCCAGGATCCCGCCACCGCCGAGCGCATTCTTGAACAGCCGACCCTCGGGGTTGAATCCCGGCGTGGAAACCGAAGGTGGCCTGGATGACCCGGACGCTCGCCGATCACCTTCTTCCGCAGCAGCTCGACCAGTTTGTGCGGTCTGCGGATGGCAGCGGTACATGAAGGCTTCCATCGGAAACACGTCGTTACGGTGTGCGGCCTCGAAGATCGCCATGGCCTCGGCATGGTTCAGGGCGAGAGGCTTTTCGCACAGGATATGTTTGCCCGCCTCCGCGGCCTTGATCGCCCACTCGGCGTGCATCGGATGCGGCGTGGAGATATAGACCGCCTCGATGTCTTTGTCCGCCAGCAGGGCCTCGTAGCTGCCGTACCGGCAGGGCAGGTTGAATTCGTCGCCGAACTTGTCAGCTGTTTCCTGGTTCCTGCTGCCGATGGCAATAATCCTGCCCGTTTTGGAGTGGGCAACGCCGCGTGCAAAGGCCCTGGCAATCCTTCCCGCGCCGATAATTCCCCATGCCAGCTTCTGTGCCATCGCTTTTCCTCTCTTTGTCCAGCGGACAGGATCGGACCTGCGGCTGTCGCAAGCCATCAGGGCAGGCTGTCTCGTCACATTCACGACCACCCGGTCGTATTTCCTGCTCCAACAGCCGCTGCAGCCAGCCGATATGACCAGAAGCCCACCAGGATGTCAACGGGGCGACAACGACAAACCGTGCGGCCATCGGGCTACGCACGACGCTATCGGACTGTCTACGCCTTCGTCCGATAGGAACATGGAAATGTAGTAAACGCCTCCTGTCCTTCAGACGATATACCCGCTGCTGAGGCTCCGAGTCCGCGCGGCTGCGCTTTGGCTGGTCGCCGGATTCAGCACTGGCGAATGACCTGCAGGGGATCGTGGTTTATGGATCTAGCAACGATCATAGGAATAGTGGTGGCCGGCGGCAGTATCCTCTGGGCCATGTACGAGGGCACGCACGGCAAGCTCAGCACGTTCGTCTCCGGCGAAGGTGTGGTGCTGGTCGTCGGGGGGTCGTTTGCGGCTGTCTGCCTGTCGATGCCGCTGCGGTCGGTCCTTTCGCTGGGCGGCTACCTGAAGAACTGGATGTTCTCCAAGGAGATGCCCATCGAGGAGATCATCAAGCGAGCTTGTCAGTTACGCCGAAGTCGCCCGTCGTGACGGCATGCTTGCCCTCGAAGGCGCGCTCAAGCAGCAACCGGACCCCTTCCTGAAAAAGGGCCTCCAGTTGGCGATGGACGGTACCGACCCGAGCACCCTGGAAGATACGCTGCGCATCGAGATCGCTGCGCTGGCGGAACGACACCGCAGCGGCAAGAAGTTTTTCGATTTGATGGCCAAGTTTGGCCCAGGGTTCGGTCTGACCGCGACGCTGGTCGGCCAGGTCTGTATGTTCCAGAATCTTGGCGGCGACAGTGCCTCGATTGGTAAGGCCCTGGCCGTAGCGTTGCTCGGCACGCTTTACGGCTGCCTGATCTGTAATGTCGTTTGCGGGCCGATCGCCGAGAAACTCGGCCTTCGATCCGCCGAAGAGCAGTTCGTTAAGGAAATGACGTTGACCGGGATTATGAGCATCCAGGCCGGGGACAACCCGCACGTGGTCCAGATGAAACTGCAGTCGTTCCTGTCGGAGCGCCAGCGCAAGACGCTGGATCACGACAGGTAGGGTACCCGGTGTTGTGATGGGCGGGCAAGGCAAAGGGCATGAGCAGTAAACACCAGAAAAAACATCACGAGGAAGAACAGGGCGAGGGCTGGATCGTCAGCTTCGCTGACCTGATGACCCTCATGATGTCCTTCTTCGTCATCATGGCCGCCGGCAACCCGCAGGATGCCAAGATCGATCCGGATTTCAAGGAGATCATCGCGGCCGTCAAGGAGGCCTTCAACTACCTGCCGCCGGCTGATTCGAACGATCCGGTAGACCTGCAGATCCTGATGAACCAGACTTCGCAATCAGAAGGGCCGGGGGCATACCGGCAAGCGAGGCGATTCGTACCAGGACAACGAAGGCGCCGCGGGCAAGTACGATCAGGTCCAGACGATTCGCCTGGGCACCCAGACAACGGTCGGCACGCAGATCCCGTTCGATTACGAGTCGAGCAAGGTCGGCGAAGAGGCAAATAACCTCTTAAGCCAGATCGCCCTTCAGATGAAGGGGCATACGAACATCTTTGTCGTCAAGGGACATACGTCCGCCGACGAGGAGCACGCTTTGGCAGGCACCGGCCGTGACGTTGCCTATGAGCGGGCCTGCGCGGTTGTCGACCGACTGCATGCCTTGGGCGTCAGGAGACAATCGCTGCGGGCCGAGTCCTGTCGCGATTACGAGCCTCTCAAACGACGGGCCTACAGCGAAGCCGAGCAGGCCGTCAACCGTCGCGCTGAAATCATTGCGACCGAATCGCTCGTCAGCGATGTTCGTGGCCAGCCACAGGCCGAACGCACCAGGATAAAGTCCCCAACGTCCCAGACGACAGCACTGGCCTATTAGTACGGTGCGATTGCGGAATGATGCACCCGTACCGTGATTCGGGGCATGCGAAGCGAATTGCAGTCGTGCCGGACCACGAGCCGATCGGTCCGAAAAGCGCCGTGTATAGGCAATTCCCTGATGCGACTTTCGGCATCTCTCCCCCTGTAACACCGACATCTGCATACACCTGATGCGTCTTGTTTTGATCATCCGCGCGAGCGGCCTATCGTTAACTAGGTAGCGTGCGGCGCGGTCGCGGAATCGATCCTGCCCGCCACGGTGATATCGTCGGCCTGCCCGACGAAAACGTCATTGTTGCGTGTTGGCCGGCCCGGCCGGTTACGCTTCCTAGAATGGGTAGAGAGTGGAAATCATCCGCCACGGGGGATGGCCGGCGCTGCTGCATGGCTGTCGGCCGGGAAACGCAAGGGAATAACGCGGAGAGTCATAATGGTGACAATCGCCAAGACCAGGCCGATGACGTTGAAGGAGTTGCGGGAGAGTGGTTGGGTTTCCAGGACGGTCAAGCAGGAGATCTATACCAATTTCATGTGCATGCTTCGTGCGGGGGAGGACTTGTTTCCCGGCATTATCGGCTACGAGAGCACCGTGATCCCTGAGATCAATATCGCCCTGATCTCCGGGCACGACATGCTGTTCCTGGGCGAAAAGGGACAGGCCAAGAGTCGCCTCATGCGGTTGCTGTCGCGATTCCTGGACCCGGAGATTCCGTATCTCGATATTCCCGGCTGTCCCGTGCACGAGGATCCGTACCATCCCATTACCGAGCAGGGCAAACGACTCCTGATGGAGCAGCCGGAAAACAAGATCCCGATCGCCTGGTGGCCTCGCGAGGATCGCTACGCCGAACGCCTCTCGCCCGGAACCAAGTTTGCCGACATCATTGGCGAGATCGACCCGGCCAAACTGGCCGGTGGTACGAGCATGTCGGCAGAGGAATCGCTGCATTTCGGTCTGATCCCGCGCATGCACCGGGCGATTTTCGCGATGAACGAACTGCCCGAACTGGACGAACTCGTGCAGGTCGGCCTGTTTAACATTCTTGAAGAACGTGACGTGCAGATTCGCGGCTATCCGATCCGCTTCGACGTTGACGTGCTGATTCTCTTTTCCGCCAATCCCGCGACGTACAATCGCAGCGGCAAGGTGATTCCGCAGCTCAAGGACCGCATCGGTTCGATCATCCATACGCATTACCCGCTGGCCCGCGACGTCGGCATCCAGATCATGGAGCAGGAGGCGAACATCGACACCGGCGGCGAATTCCCCGTGCAGATTCCCTACTTCATGAAAGAGATGGTCGAGCAGATGAGCATCGAGGCCCGCAAGAGCAAGTACATTGACCAGCAGTCAGGCGTCTCGGCCCGCTTCAGCATCGCCAACTACCGTACGATGATCGCCAGTGCGCGCCAGCGGGCCGCTCGTCTCAACGAAAAGCCCGCCGTGCCGCGTATCAGCGATCTAGGCCATTTCTACGCATCCAGTCTCGGCAAGCTCGAACTGGACATGATGGGCAGTCACCAGATGACCGAAAAGCAGGTCCTCGACGCCATCCAGGCGCAGGCGATCAAGGCGGTCTTCGATGAGTACGTGGACAAGCACGGTTTCGAGGAGATCAGCGAGATCTTCGGCAAGGGGGTCAAGATCGAGGTCGGCGACATGCTGCCGTCCGCCCAGTATGCCCAGCGTCTCAAGAGGGTGCCTCCCATCTGGGAGAAGGCCTTCGAGGTGAATGCGGCCGAAAGCGAGGCCGTCCGGGCTTCCTGTGTCGAGTTCGTGCTCTCGGGCCTGTACGCCAATGACCGGATCAGCCGGTCGCAACATCATGGCAGGATAGTATATGAGTTCTAACAAACCAAGAGGACGCCGATCCGCCAGGCAGCCCGCCAGCCAGGGGCCGGGCGGCATCATCCACATATATCAGAAGTATGACCCGCTGAACTTCCCCAGTCCGACCGAGCCGCCGCCAGACGTGGTCAGTCCAGCGTTCGAGCAGATGCTTCAATTCGGGACGTTGCGGCACCTTTCCGACGAGGAGCTGGCCAAGGCGATCCACCTGGACCCCAGCCAGATCCAGGGACTGGGTCCCAGCCTGGAATCGCTCATCCAGATGCTCCTGGAACGGAAACGCAAGATTCTTGCCACCTACGAGACCGATCATGTCCAGGACGAGGCCTCGGACAAGTTCCACGGCATGGCGGAAAATGTTACCCCGCCCCGCAACCTCCATCGCCGCTTCCATGAGGCTGTCGACGAGGAGCAGCTCCACGACCTCGAGCGTCTCTGGTACCTGACCAACGACGAGCAGTCACCTTTTGCCCGCGCCCTGCTGAAACTCATGGACACGCTCGGCGAGAAATACCAGGTCGATGAGCTGGCTGCCAAGTACGAGTTCACCGGCCGGACGGTCATGGACATTCCCAAGGCCCTCCAGGTCAAAGAGGAACTGGAAACCATCGACCGTCTTCTCAAGCAGCTCGAAGAGGCTATGAAGACAGCGCAGCTCGGCGTGATCGACATGGAGGAACTGGCTGAGTTCGCCGAGCCCGGCGACATGGACAAACTCGACGCCCTTCGCCAGTACATCGAAGACTATCTCCGCGAGATCGCCGAGCGTCAGGGACTCGACCGCGGCGAAGACGGCTACAGCCTCTCGCCCAAGGCGTTCCGGCTGTTCCAGTCGCACCTGCTGACGGAGATATTCTCCGAACTCGAAGCGGCGCGGTCGGGCCGGCACCAGGGACCGATCGTCGGCGAAGGCGCGATCGAGATGACCAACACCAAGGTCTACGAATTCGGCGACTCGATCACGAATATGGACATCCCCGGCTCGATGATCAACGCGATGATTCGATCCGGTGGCGCCGATCTGCCGGTGAGGATGAAGCCTGAGGACATCGAGATCCACAAGACCCGCAATACCCCCAAGTGCGCGACGTGCGTCGTGCTCGATATGAGCGGCTCGATGCGTTACGACGGGCAGTATATTAATGTGAAACGAATGGCCCTGGCGCTGCACGGCCTGATTCGCACCGATTATCCCGGCGATTTCCTGCAGTTCGTGGAGATGTACACCTTCGCGAAACCGCGTCACATCTCCGAATTGCCGATGATCATGCCCAAGCCGGTAACGCTGCACGACCCGATCGTCCGGCTCAAGGCCGACATGGCCAACCCGGACATCAGCGAGATGCAGATCCCGCAGCACTTTACCAACATTCAGCACGGCCTGCAGATGGCCCGGCAGTATTTGTCGATCCAGGACACGCCCAATCGCCAGATCATCCTGATTACCGACGGTCTGCCGACCGCTCACTACGAAGGCCAGTTCCTCTACCTGCTCTATCCGCCGGACCCGATGACCGAGTCCGCAACGATCCGTGAAGCCCAGCTCTGCTCGCGCAGCGGCATCACGGTCAACATCTTCCTCCTGCAGAGCTGGAGCCAGACCAGCGAGGACGTCCAGTTTGCCTACCGGATGGCTGAGACAACAAAGGGCCGCGTCTTCTTCACCGGCGGCCGGGACCTGGACCGTTATGTGGTATGGGACTATGTAAAACGCCGCCGGTTGATCATCGGCTGACGGGGACTGGCGGAGCTCACGGCCATCTGAATCAGGTGTTACGCGGCCGGGCAAGAGATCAGGCCGTGCTCAAATACAGGCGCGAACTGGCGTCCTGGCCTGTCATCCTGAGGGCGGAGCGAAGGGGCTCCTGCTCATCACCGGCCGTTAGGGCCCTGGTGGATTGTCTGCCAGGGCGAGGAGGTTCGAGGCCGCCTCTAGTAATCCAGCCCGCCCTTAAGTGGCCGCTTGCGCTTCGGCTGCGGCGCCGGAGCAGGCGCTTCGGCGTTGGCCGCAGTGGTCTCGCCGGTGTAATGCGGATCTTCAACGATCTGCTTGATCGACAGCGAAGCCCGCCGGGCTGTCTCGTCGACGTTCAGAACCTTCACCTGAACATCCTGCCCCACCTGCACGACCTCGCTGACGCTGCGCACCCGTGTCGAACTCAGCTCGCTGATGTGCACCAGTCCCTCGACGCCCGGCGCCAGCTCGACAAACGCCCCGAACTCCGTCACCCGCTTGACCGTGCCGCTGACGATCGTACCAGCCGGCCACCGGGCGCTGGCCCCCATCCACGGATCGTCGCCGACGCGTTTGATCGACAGGCCGATTCGCTTCTTCTCCGGATCTACGGTCAACACGCGAACGTTAAGCGTCTGACCAGCGCGACGATCTCGCTGGGATGCCTGATCCGCCGCTCGAACGTCATTTCGCTGATCGGGATCAGCCCTTCAACGCCCGGTTCCAGTTCGATGAACGCCCCGAAATCCGCCAGCCGGGTGATCTTGCCCTGGATCACTTCGTTCGTCGGATACTTGGCGACGACGTTATCCCACGGATCCGGCAGGATCTGCTTGAGGCCCAGGCCGACCTTGCGATTCTCGCGATCGATCTTCAGGACCTTCACCTTAAGGGCCTCGCCTTCCTTGACGATGTCCTTGGGGTCTTCCACCCTGCTGAAGCTCATATCCTTGATGTGCAGCAGCCCGTCGCAGCCGCCGATATCGACAAACGCCCCGTACGGCATGATCGTTTTGACCTTGCCATCGACGATGTCGCCTTCCTGCAGCGACTCGAAGGTCTTCTCACGAAGCTCCGCCGCTTCAGCCTCCAGGTATGCCCGCCGGCTGACGATGACGCGTTTTTCTCCCCGGTCGACCTCCAGAACCTTGCAGCGCAGCCGCTGATTGACGTATTCGGCGCCATCTTCGACGTGGAACATCTCGATCATGCTGATCGGCATGAACGCCTTGATCCCGCTCATGTCCAGTTCCAGGCCGCCCTTGTTGGTGCCGGTGACCCGTCCCTCGACGAACTGGCCTTCCTCCAGCGTATCCCAGGCGGCCGCCAACACCGCGCCTTTCCTGCTGAGGATCAGCACGCCGTCGCGCTTGTCGTAGCCCTCGACGGTGACTTCGACCATGTCGCCGATCGCCGGCAGTTCGTCGCCCTCGTACTGGTTCTTGGCGAGCATTCCCTGGCTCTTGCCGCCGAGGTCCACGAAAATATCGTCACCGTGTATCGCGATAACCTTCCCGCGGCGCACGCCAGGACTGGCGGCTGCCGGTTTGCCCTCGGCGGCCGCCGAGGCTGCGGCCGCGGCCGCCCTCGTCGCATTCTTCTCGGCCTCTTCGGCATCGATCATTTCTTCGAGGCTCATGTCGCCCAGCGCGTCTTCGATTTCGCGCTGGAGTTCGTCGTCAAGCCCGTCCTGCGGCCGAATGCGGTTATCGTCTTCGTTCCTCTGTGTCTCGCTCATATCC
The DNA here is from genome assembly GCA_963787325.1 of uncultured Planctomycetota bacterium. Lineage (GTDB taxonomy): Bacteria > Planctomycetota > Phycisphaerae > UBA1845 > JANYLN01 > CAWBCK01. Next base: position 189,691 of record CAWBCK010000003.1, on the reverse strand, counting down.
GATCCTCAATCCACAACATTCAGGTTCCCCAGCCGGCATGGCGTCCCTGGCCATCCGTAACCGGAATCCGCTAATCATACCTGCCCCCACCGCAAAGGCAACGGGCGGCGCAGCCGCCGATTGATTCGGGGTTTGGCCCCCCGGTCTTGGCCAATCAGGCTCTTTTCGCGGCGCCCGCGACCAGATCTGTCACCCCCTCAGGCAAAGATCAGGGTGCACTGCGGCTCGGCGGGTACTGCATCTTTGGGTTTCTTGCAGCCGGGCCGCAGTGCCAGTAGAACAGCGATTGACGGCACAGCATAACCCATCTGGCTGGGAGACAGGATCGTGGCGGTACGGTTTCTATTTGGCCGGGCTGGCAGCGGCAAGACGTACCACTGCCTCCGGGCTATCCGGGAACAACTGCTGGCGGACCCGATCGACGGGCCGGCCCAGATCCTCTTTACGCCGGAGCAGGCGGCGGTCCAGGCGGAGCGGCTCCTTCTCAGCCACAAGGACCTGGTTGGTGCTTCGCGGTACCACACGATGTCGTTTCGCCGGCTGCAACAGATGGTGCTGGCGGATACCGGCTTTGCCGATCGCGAGTTGGTGGGCCCGCTCGGCCGGCAGATGATCCTGCAGTATCTGCTGATCCGCAATCGCAGAGACCTGCAGATCCTGGCAAGGGTTGCGGATCGGCCGGGGACGGCAGGCAGGGTCGCGGCGAATATCGCCGAGTTCATGCAGGAAGGGATTCTGCCGCAGCATTTGCAGGCCATAGCCGGGCAGGTCGGCAACCCGGGGGATGCACCGCCCGGCGCGAGCCCTATACCGACGGCTGCCGACCCGGAGTTTTTGTTCCCCGATCTTGAACCGCCGACCTCAGAATCCAATCCGCAATCCGTGCCTTCGCGGCCGGTCGCTTCGCCGCTGGCCACTTCGCTGCCGGCCAAGCTGCACGATCTGGCTCTGCTGTATGGTGCCTATATCAAGTGGCTGGCAGCGCGTGGGCAGGCCGATCCGGCTGGACTGCTGGCCCTGACGGCTGATCGGCTGGAGCAGTGCGGCTGGCTGCGTGGCGCGAATATCTGGGTTGACGGTTTCGCCAGTTTCTCGGCGCAGCGGCGCTATGTACTGGCCCGGCTGGCGAAGGTTGCCGGCAGTGTCGAGATTGCCCTGCTTGTCGATCCCGATATCATCGCCAGTGAGCAGCCGCCCGAGGGGTACGACCTGTTCTACCGCACATGGCAGACGAGTCAGCAGTTGCGTCAGGCGTTCGTCGAGGCGAATGTTGAGATCGAAGAGCCATTGGTCTTGCGTAAAAGTCCGCCGGCCCGTTTCCGGGAAAGGCCCATCCTCGCCCGAATCGAGTCGCAGTTGTTCGCTGCGACCGGGCCGGCGGACCCAGTTTTGCCTGGTATCGAATCGCAGGTCGAGGCTTGTCGCGGCGCCCAATCGTCAGTCGGAGGTCGAGGCGGTGGCCCGCAAGATCGTCGACCTGACCCGGGCTGCGTCGTCTACCAAGGCGGCGTTGCGGTACCGTCACATCTCCGTACTGGTGCGAGATCTGACACCGTACCACGACATCATTCAGGCCGTCTTCGCCGCCCACAATATCCCCTGTTTCATTGACCGGCGACGGAGCGTGTCGCACCATCCGCTGGTTGAACTGGTGCGGGCGCTGCTCAGACTGATCGCCGAGGACTGGCCGATCGACGCCGTTGCCAGCCTGCTGAAGACCGGCCTGGTACCGGTGCCCCGCGACCGGGCGGACCTTTTTGAAAACTACCTGCTGGCGCACGGGATCGAAGGCTGGGACACCTGGTCGGCTAAGGGCGACTGGCAGTATCTTCGCCGGTTGGTCGGTGCGGATGAGGACGCTGCGCCGCCAAGCAGCCGGGAAGAGCAGATGCTTGCCAGGGTGAACCGGGTGCGGCGGGTGATTCTGGAATTGCTGAGTAGGAGTCAGGAGGCAGAAGACAGAAGGCAGGAGACAGAAGGCAGGAGACAGAAGGCAGAAGACAGAAGGCAGAAGACAGAAGGCAGAAGACAGAAGTCAGCAGATGGGAGGCAGGAGACAGAAGACGGCAGACAGCCTCCAACGCCGTTGGGCTTGCCTGCTGGGAGTGCACTCCTTGGCGGATTGCAGTGGGCGGAATGGCTTTTTGATGCGATCGAACGGCTGAAGGTGCCTCGGCGGATTCTGCGCTGGCAGAAGGCAGCGGAGCTCCGTGCCGGGGCGGCTGGGCTGGAAGAGGCTCAGCAGCATAAGCTGGTGTGGAATCTTCTGACACAACTGCTGGATGACCTGGTGGGTGGGCTGGGCGATGAGCCTATGACCGTCCAGCAGTTTCAGGCGACGATCGAGGCGGGGCTGGAGGCGTTCAGCCTGCCGTTGATCCCGCCGGTCGTCGACCAGGTGGTCGTGGGCAGTGTCGACCGCAGCAGACAGCCGGACATTACTGCTGCGTTCGTCCTTGGGTTTAACGAGGGGCTCTTTCCGCATCGGCCGGTTGCGGATGTGCTGCTTGGCGACCAGGATCGCGATGTTCTGCAGCAGATCGACGAGACGTGCGACCTGATGACCAGCAGGCAGCAGACTCTTCGACGAGCGGCTGCTGGCCTACATCGCGAGTGACCGCGCCAGCCGGTACCTGTGGGTCGAGCTATGCACTGTCCGACGAGAACGGCAAGACGCTCTCGCCGTCGCCATACCTGCGGGCTCTGCGGGTGAGCCTGCCCGGGCTTGCACCGCGGCATTTGCCGGATCCGCTGGTCAGTCTGGACATTGATCCGGTCGGTACTGCATGGCAGGCTGCGACGGGTGTGGTCCTGGCTGGTCAGGCATTTGTTCCAAAGAGCCAGCCCCCGTCAGTAGTGACTCCGAGATCGCAAAGGCTCCCGCAGGGGAAACTCAGCACTCAGCACTCAGCACTCAGCACTCCGTCTCCAATGATTGGGTTGCCTTGGCGCGACAGATGCTCTTGAACGAATCCCTGGCTGACAAGATCGGGCGGGTGGCATCGGCATGCGATTATGGCAACGCCTGCACAATTCGCCCCGAGCAGGCTGAGTCGCTGCTGGGCAATCAGCTCTGTCTGCAGCGTGTCGCAGCTGCAGGAGTACGCCGTCTGCCCGTATCGATACTTCGCTCATTATGTGCTGCGGTTGCAGGAACGGCCGGAATTCGGAGCTGGCGGCGGTTGAGCTGGGTTCGTTCTACCATCGCATTCTTTACAGGATCGCGACTGGTGCCGCGTCAGCAGGGACGGTCGCTTCGGACATTGCCGCACGAGGCGCTTGTGGAGACTGTGAACCGGACGACGGATGAGGAATTGCGGGCTGTCACTGAAGAGCTGCCGATGACGGGCGGGCGAGAGGCCTATCTGCTGGATCGGGCGAAGGTCGATATCAATGCTGCGCTGCGCGGACATCTGGCGCTCTGGAAGGAGAGCATGTTCGACCCGGCTGCCCTGGAGGTCGGCTTCGGCATGAAGGACGGTCCGCCACCGCTCACTCTGGAGACTCCGAAGGGCCGGACGGCGACGTTGCGCGGCAAGATCGACCGGATCGACGCGGCCAGCGGCCAGGCGAACCTGCTGGCGGTGATCGACTACAAACGGTCCAGCCGATACAAGACTTCGCCTCGACAGCGCGATGGAAGGATTGCAGATTCGACTGGCTGTGTATATGAAAGACTGCCCTGGCGTCAAAGCCGGGGGCCAGGCCCGCGGGGATGTATTATTTCAATCTCCTGCCGACGTGGCAGAAGGTGGCACCCGGTGACCTTGTCGACCCTGCCAAAACCGCGGACGCCAGGCAATGGCAGCTGAAGGGCTTTACCAACAGCGACTGCCTGGCGGCCTTTCGTCAGGGGTACGATGAGGCCGGGGCCAGCGACGGCGAATGGCCCATGGAGATCCGGCTGACGAACAAGGGGCAGCCTTACGCGACCAGTCCGGCGGCAGACACGGGCGATTTCCTGAGACTGCTCGAGTTCATCTGGCAGCAGGCCGGGGCGACGGTCGACGCAATTCTTGATGGTGATTTCGCCGTCCGGCCTTACAAGGCGGGCAGGGAGATGCCGTGCCCGTACTGTCCGTTTGATGCCGTGTGCCGGTTTTCGCCGGAGTTCAACCCGTACAGAACGATTCGCAGGTGCAGCAATACCAGGCAGGCCCTGGAGATGATGGGAACGTGGGCAAACGACGATACCAGATAGACCCGTCACGAAAGTGGACGGACCCGCAGAAGAACGGTGTGCTTGACCGGTCCGGTAGCGTGATCGTCAGCGCGGCGGCGGGCACGGGCAAGACCAGCGTGCTTACGGAGCGGTGCCTCTCGCTGGTGGCTGGGCCGGAAGAGATGAACATCGATGAGCTGCTGGTGGTGACCTTCACCGAGGCGGCAGCGATGGAGATGCGCGAGCGGATCCGCGCGAGGCTTGTCAGCCTGTATGAAGAGAAACGCTGGGCGAGACTGCTGAGACAATTGGCGCTGCTCGACGCGGCGTCGATCTCGACACTGCATGCGTTCTGCCTGCAGGTCGTGCGAGAGAATTTCGCCAGGGCGGGCATCGAGCCGGATGCCGGCATTCTTGACGAGGATGAGGCGCAGCTGCTCAAGGACGAGGTGCTGGGCGGCCTTTTCGACGCTCTTTACAACAGTCCAGGGCAGCGCGGCAAGCAGTTCGTCGAGATGGTCGCCCATTATGGCCAGGGACGAGATGAGACGATCCGCGGCCATGTGAAACATCTGCACGAATACCTGCGGAGCCTGCCGCCGGCTGCCCGAGACGAGTGGAAGGAACGGGCGGTTGGGGCGTATGCGCTCGATGAGGGCGGCGGGTTGACGGCTGAGCAGTTCGGCAGGTTGCAGCGGGCGATGATCGACGAGATCGACATCCTGCTGGAGATGGGAGGGATATGCCTGGAGGCATTCGAGCGGGAGGTCGGGCCGCACAAGGGGCTTGACAGCGGGCGAGGCGTGCAGGAGTTCGTTCTTCAACTGCGGGCGGAGATGGAGAAGGTCACGACTTCGACCGGGTTGAAGGCATGGGTTGAGGCGGCAGGCAATCCGCCGTGGGCCAAGGTCGGCCGGTGGGGCGACGTGCCCGAACACTGCAGGGGCTGGGCCAAGTGGCTGCATGACCATTGGAAGGGCAAGTTCATACCGCTGTGGCTGGCGTCGGTCGAGGCGTGGAGTCACGGCTTGCGCATCGCGGGGGGATACGCCGAACTGCTGATTTGGCTGGTGAACCAGTTCGAGGAGCGTTACAGCCAGGAGAAACGCCGCATCGGCCAGATCGATTACAGCGACATGGAGGAATATGCGCTGCGGCTGCTGACGGCTGCCGACGGCGGGCCCAGCGACATAGCCCGGGCATATCAGCAGCGCTACCAGGTGGTGATGGTTGACGAGTTTCAGGATATCAACCCGATCCAGGCGAGCATCCTCCGGATGGTCAGCAGGGAGTCGTCCGAGGAGGCGCAGCCGAACCTGTTCGCCGTCGGCGACGTCAAGCAGAGCATCTATGGATTCCGCATGACGGACCCCGGTGAGTTTCTCAAGCGACAGGCGGCGATTGCGGGCGGGGCCATCGCGGGCGCGGCGATCTGTTTGCAGGAGAACTTCCGGAGCCGGCCGGAGGTGCTCGACGCGGTTAATCGGATCTTCCGCAGACTTATGCGGGCGGATGAGTCGACAGTGCAGTATGACGAATCGGCGGAGCTCAGGCCGGGCAGGGCAGAGTATCCGCCGGGCAACGGGCCGGCATTCGAGCTGCACATCCTGGAAGGCGGCAGGGCGAACGCGACAGATGATGAGGCGCCGGAACAGGACAGCCAGCAGGCAGCGGACGACGCCGACGCGATCGAGGAGTTCGAGAAAGAGGCGTACCTGGTCAGCCAGCGCATCCGGGAGCTGGTCGGCACGGATTACCACGACGGCCAGAACGTGCGCAAACTGCAGTACCGCGATATGGTGGTCCTGCTGCGTAGTACGCAGAGCACGGCGGAGGTGTATGCCAATGTTCTGCGACGGTGCGGTATTCCGGTGTATGCGGAGCTGCGCAGCGGCTACTTCGCCAGCCAGGAAATCAAGAACATGCTGGCGGTGCTGGCGGTGCTGGAGAACATGCAGCAGGACATTCCGCTGGCGGCCGTACTGCGGTCGCCGTTGCTGGGGGAGGCGCTGAGCGATGCGGATCTGGCGGACATCCGCGCGGCACGGCAGGATCTCGAGTTTCACCAGGCGGTGCGGTGGTATGCGCGGTCCGGGCCGGAAGAGCCCTTGCGACGAAGGGTGGCCGGGCGAGTCGATATGTTGGAGCGATGGCGGCGGGACGCACGGCTGAAGCCCCTGGCGGAGGTCATCGCGACGGTTTATGAGCAGACGGGGGCGCTGGAATACGTGACGCTGCTGAATGACGGGCTGCAATGCAGGGCGAACCTGGTGAGTCTGCTGCAGCGGGCACGGCAGTTCGGGCAATTCAGCAGACAGGGGTTGCGGCGGTTTGTAACGTTCGTGCAGGAGATGATCCGCTCGGGCAAAGAGGCGACGTCGCCGACGGCAGTCGGCGAGGGACAGGACGTCGTGCGCGTCATGAGCATCCATGCAGCCAAGGGCCTGGAATTTCCGGTGGTGTTCCTGGCGGACCTGGCACGCAGGTTCAACGATATGGATTTCAACGGGTCGGTCGTATTGGACCGCGAGGGCACGCTGGGCATCGAGGCGCGAGATCCACAGCGGATGCTGCGGAGCGATACGCTGGTGAAGCTTCTGGCGGCGAGGAAGGTTCGACAGCAGAGCCGGGCGGAGGAACTCCGCGTGCTGTACGTGGCGATGACGCGGGCGAAAGACAAACTCGTGCTGGTCGGAACGACCAGGAAAGAGCCCGCTGCCTGGCTGGAGGAGCAACGGCAGCTTTGGCACGGACGGTCGGGTCCGTTGTCACGCTACATGGTGCGGTACGCCGAGCTGCCCGTTGGACTGGGTCGTGCCGGCGCTGGCAGAAGACAGAAGGCAGGATATAGGAGACAGGAGACAGGAGACAGAAGACAGAAGACAGGAGGCAGAAGACGGCAGTCACTGCCTGACAGGAGTACGAGATGCTGACGTTGCCTTGGCGGTCCATTCGCGAGCGGATACTGATGCCTGGCGAATCAGCAAACGGGATGGGCGGATCGGCAGCGAAAGGATCCTATCGGTCTTCGGGCAGAATACTGGTCGCGCATCCGCGCAGGACGGGACGGCTGCCCGCGTGTTCAGTCGACTGACCAGGCCTTACCGGTACGAGGTGCTTACGACCGTGCCGGCGATCAAGGCCGTGACGGAATTGAAGGGTCGACTGGTTTGGGATGGCGACGGCGAGGACGGGCCCCGGCATGCCGCACCCGCCGGCAAGACGAAACGTGGGGATGGCGGGCTGGCGATGCCGCGGCGATTGCGGCCTGTCGGGCACGGTGAGGCGGCACGCCAGAAAGGGACTGCTACGCACCTGCTGCTGGAGAAGGTCGATTTGAGAGGGCCGATGGATAGGCCGGCAATTGAGCGGCAGCTGGCTGATCTCGTTGCGGCTGGCGTGCTGACGGCGGAGGAGGCCGGGCAGATCGATCTTGGCAGCGTTGAATGGTTCTTCAACGAAACACAGCTTGGACGGCTCCTGCGGCGGCATCATCAGAATGTGCGGCGGGAGATGCCGATTCTCATGCGGTTGGCGCCACACATGCTGGCGCGGGGAGGGGGCAGCGATGATCTGGCGGACGGGGGGATCGTCCGCGGGGTGATCGATGTGCTGTGGTGGACGCCGGACGGGGTGGAAATCGCGGACTTCAAAACCGACGCGGTAGAAGGGGCGGAACTGCGCCGGCGGATCGATCTGTATAAGGATCAGCTGCAAATGTATGCCGAGGCGATCAAGCAGATCTGGGACCGGCCGGTAGAGAGACTGTGGCTGGCGTTTCTGCATGCACGACATATCGAACCGTTTGCGCCTCGTGCTCTGGCCTGACGCCGGATAGAGCAACTCGACAGGAGGCGGTTTCGCGGGCTTGCACTGGCAGGGAAGCTGCCGGCGGCACCGCTGAGACCCACGCTTTGAAACGGGGGGCGGCAGACGGTTCGTGCGAGGGACACGTTCTCTCTGATCGCGCAGTCTACGAAGCTGGCAGCGGGGGTCGGAATGTGATATATCTGTTCGGCTGAAATCAGGAAATGGTTCGCGGCGGCGAAACCCAAGTCGCCGGCGTGCATGCAATTGAGAATGTCCGAGAGTCCAGGAGGTTCGTGGTGAGCGACGGTCTGAATATCTTGAAGTATGACGAGAAGGGCCTGATTCCGGCCATCATCCAGGATGCGGAAACAGGCGAGGTGCTGATGGTTGCATACATGAATGAGACCTCGCTGGCTGAGACGATCAAGACGGGCAAGACGCATTTCTGGTCGCGCAGCAGGCAGAAGTACTGGATGAAGGGCGAATCGTCCGGGCATACGCAGGACGTGCAGGCCGTCTTTACCGACTGCGACGCCGATACGGTGCTGATCAAGGTCAAGCAGCACGGCGTGGCGTGTCATGAAGGGTATCGCTCGTGCTTCTTCCGGCAGCTGACGGACCAGGGCGAATGGAACGTCATCGCCGAGCGCGAGGTCGACCCGGAGAAGGTGTACGGTAAGAAGTAGGCAAAGCATGTCTACCAGGCCAGTAACCATCACGGCGGTCGACCAGCCGGGGCTGAAGGGGCGACCTTCCAGCACCGGGCTACGGCTGGCGATGGTGGCCGCTGCGCTTCTGGCGGCGGTGGGTCTGGCGGCGGAGTATGGGTTTTATTCCCCATTGGCGACTGCCTGGATCTGTCTGGTCGTGCAGGCAGCGGCGATCGGGCTGTTTCTGGCGTGCCGCGTCCGCGGTCGGCCGCTGCGCAGTGCGGCGCGGCCACTGGCTTCGCCAGTGCTGGATGGAGGTGATAGCCGGTCCTGCGGCGGCGGTCGCGGCGGCTTTGGCTACCGGGGCAGCAGTCATCCCGACGGCCATTTCGGCCGGGGCGATCTATGTCGTCCTGCGAGAGACGGCTGTCTGGGCAGGGACCCTGCGCGATCGGGCTGTCGAGGCGGCCACCGAGTCGGCCGCTCGGTGGCGTGCCGTTCGGCTGATGATTGCCACATATCTTCTGATGGTCATCGTGGGCGGGGCGCTGCTTTGGCTGCCGTCGGCGACGGTATCCGATCATCGGAACTCCCCATATACACATCTGCTGAACAGCCTCTTCATGGCGGGCAGCGCGGCGACGTGCACGGGCTTGAGCGTTTACGACTTTGCGGCGGAGTATACCGCCTTCGGCAAGGCCGTCTCGCTGGTGCTGATGCAGGTCGGCGGTCTTGCGATCATGGTGTTCGGCACGCTGTTCGGGCTGATGGTCGCGCAACGTCTTTGGCCGAGGCAAGTCGACGGCAGCGGCGGCTGGGATGCGAGGCGTCTGGGCCGACTGGTCAAAAGCATCGTGATCGTGTCACTTGGGCTGGAGGCGATCGGGGCGGTGCTGTTGTATCCGGCTACGGCAGGCGAGCCGAGCCTGGTATGGCGGGGCTTCGAATCCGTGTTTCTGGCTGTCAGCGCATTCTGTAACGTCGGGCTGTGTCCCCAGCCGAACAGTCTGGTCGGCATGGCGGGCGTCTGGCAGGTATACGGGGTGATCCTGCCGTTGATCGTGCTTGGGGGAATCGGCTTTCCGGTCCTCTATGAACTGGGGCACCGTCTCAAAGGCTTCAAACGCTCGGATGGCAGCGGGCTGCTGCCGCTCGCGCGCGATCGGTGGTCGCTGCACAGCAGGCTGGTCACGCGGATGATGCTAAGCCTGATTATCATCGGCTCGCTGGGATTCCTGTTTTTTGAAACGCCATGGGCTCGCAGCGGGTTCTGGTATGTCGGCAGGGGAAATCTGCTGAATACGGCGGACGCCGTGCAGACGTCAGGGCAGACGATGCGGGGGCACGATGCCGGCAGGCGGTTCCAGGATGCGATTTTCCAGTCGGTTGCGGCGCGAACGACGGCCTTCAAGACGGTGCAGGTCAAGACCGGGGCGATCAATCCGGCCAGCCTGACGCTGATGATGGGGCTCATGCTGATCGGCGGTGCGCCGGGTTCGACTGCCGGCGGGTTCCATGTAATCCCGCTGGCGATCCTGCTGATGGTCGCAGCTGGAACGCTAAGCCGGAGCAAGCGAAAAAGAGGGGTCGGCCGCGACCGTAGGTGATGACGTCCTCCGGCGAATCGTCACCGTGTTCGTGCTCGGAATCGGCTGGCTGATGCTCACGGTGCTCATCCTGGTACATATGCAGCGAGATGATTTCCTGCCGCTGGCATTCGAGGCAGTGAGCGCTTTCAGTTCAAACGGGCTTAGCCTGGGTGTCACGCCTTATCTCACCGTCGTAAGCAAGATCGTACTGCTGCTGACGATGCTGATCGGGCGAGTGGGGGTGCTGGCCTTAATGCTGGTGATGAGCGATGATGTGGCCGAGGTCGCCGATGTCGGCGGCGAGCCGATGATCATCAGTGAGTCACACCGGTAAAAATGCCTGTTTGCGAAAGACGACTGTGGCCATGCCGGCACGTCACATTCAGCCAGCCGCAGGATGCAGCAACTGCTCCGCGAGTTGTCCTACCTGATCAGCTACCTGCTCCGGCGAGAGATTCGCCTCAGCGGCTTCGTTGAGTTTGCGGACGATCGCCGAACCCACAATCGCGCCATCGGCGATCTGCCAGACCTTGGCGACGTGCTTGGGCTTGCTGATGCCGAAGCCGACGCAGATGGGCTTGGAGAACTTACGGAGGCTGGCGACCTGGTCGGCGAGCTCCGGCGGCAGCTCATCACGTTCGCCCGTCGTGCCGGCTACGCTGACGCAGTAGATAAATCCCGAGCAGGCAGCCGCGATGGCTTCACGACGGGATTGCGGGCTGGTCGGGGCAGCGAGCATCGGCACGACCAGATTGCACTGGCTGGCTGCTTCGCGCAGCGGGCCGGACTCCTCCACGGACAGATCCGGCGAGAGAATGCCGTCGTAACCGGCCTCGGCAGCGTCGCGAGCAAACTCGGTCAGGCCGTAGCGATAGATCATGCTATAGGAAACCATCGCGACGATGGGCAGCGAGATCTCGGCGCAATCGCGCGGACGAGATCGAACGCCTGGCGAATATGGAAGCCCTTTTCCAGGGCACGTGTGAAAGAGGTCTGGATAACCGGGCCGTCGGCGACGGGGTCGCTGAAGGGGAAGCCGATCTCCACGGTGGGCACGCCAAGCTGGTCAAACTTGCGCAGGATGGCGGTTGTCGCCTCCTCCGACGGATAGCAGGCGGTGATATAGGGTATGAGGATCTTGTTGCCGGCCTGGAGGATCTCGCTGAACCGCTTATCCAGCCTGTTCTGCTGCGTTTGCATTGGTTGGACCTTTTTTCCTGGGGTGTTTGCCGGCATGGCGGCCGGCCTGCACGTCTGCGAACAGCGCGAGCGCAGCACCCGATATTCTCCTCATTGTCCTTGGGGATCAAAGTATAACGAGGGGCTGGGATGTACGCCAGATTATGGCTTTCCGGCAAACATCGTGGTTGACAGGCGGCTTGCGAACGGTATGCGGCGCCCGTCCAGTCTAGGCAGCAGGAGATCGTCCGTTTTGCTTCAGGATGCGTGGCTCCTCTCGTTCGCGGCGAGGCCCCGGAAAAAGAGCACAGCTGCAAAAAGAAAAGAGCACTGGCGGATTGTCCGTCAGTGCTCTTGTGTCACTGTTATTGTGATCGGCTGGGATCAGTCGGTCGGCATCGCACTGGTGGGTTCCCAGCCGGTCCGCTCGCGGATCTGCTGGGGGTTGAACCACTGACTGTAGAAGTCCTTGATCTTCAGCAGCCGCAGTTCAGCCGCCAGCATGGGCTTCTGCGAATCCAACTGGGCCCGCCGGGCCGGCTCGTGCTGGATGACCTGGGCAACGACCCACGCCTTCTGGTCGGGCAACTCCACGACGGTAACTTTGTTAACCGGCTGGGTGGTGGTCGCCGGTCCGGCCAGATCGAAGCACGCCTTGATCACTGGCTCAGGGTTCTGCATGCCGGGCATGTTAGTTGGCATTGTGGCATCCTGCATGTACGGCAGCATCTGAATCGACATGGCGCGCTTGCGAGTGAGGCTGGAATCCTCAAGCATCTTGAAGCCGGAGGCCCCGTAAGGCTGGGTCGTCGCCGGCTGAGTGGCGGCTGCAGCAAACTGCACATCGAAGGCCTTCTTGAGGTCGGACTTTTCCGCGGCGGCGGCAAGGTTCCTGGCGGCGGTTTCGGCCCGCTTCATGGCTCGCAGGGTACGGGCGTCCTTTTCCACCTGCACACGAACGTCGGCGAGTTTCGCCGGGGCGTGGGCCGGTTCGAAGCTGATTACGCGGAAGACGTATTCGCTGGTCGTACGTTTGTTCGACTGGCTGCGGACGACGACCGGTTGGTACTTCTTGATCTGGACGACCTTCTGTTCGCTTTCATCGTTGGCCTGCTTGTCCTTGGCCTTACCCTCGTCCTCGACGAGGTTGAAGGCGGTGGTGGCGAAATCGACCGGCTGGCCCTGCGCCGACGGTGCCAGCGATGCCGATGCCTGGCTGCCTGTTGGCTTCCTTCCGGCTGATCGGGCCGACCTGCCGGTAAGTCAGAGGCAGTCTGTTTGCTGTGCTCGATCTGCTGTGTAGCCTTCTGCATAGCCTGGGCCAGGGTCGGCGGGACTTGGCCGTCTGCCAGTTCCTGCTTGGCCCCGGTGTACTCGATCCACGTCGTAGTGCGGATCTCATCGATGGCGCGGCGGAGCATCTGGGCGGCGTCCTGCTGCTTGATGCGATCGATGACCTTGGCCTTGACCTGCTCAAAGGTGACAGTCGGCTGTGTGGTCGGCGGGTTCGTGGCCGGGCGCTGCGGCTCGAACTCCGACTTGTGCTGCTCGAAGTATCGGCGAGCTCGCTCTTCCGGGACATCCTTGAGGGTCTTGGCGATCTGGCTGACGGTGCCGCCAGCGTACTGGATGACCTCCCGGTCAGGGATCTTATAGCCAAAACCGTAGGGGTTGGTATCGGTCACGCCGGGGGCGACGTCGCGATATTTCTTGAAGAGGGTTTCCAGTTCGGCCTCGGGGATCTTCTCATCGGCGGGCTGAGCGCCCGTCGGCTTCTCGAACTTGCTGGCAGGCAGGATGGCGTAATCAACCTTGAGCTTGTCGTTGGTCTGGACGAACAGGTCCTTGACCTCCGGCTCGGTTACCTGGACGCTGCCGCTGGCCAGAACGCCGGCCTGGCAGACGCGTATATATTCGGCTACCGAACTGAGCAACTCCTTGGCGGACATGTTCGACGCGTCGCGGATCTTGTTGAGGTCGGGGCCGGTGATGCCTCTGTCGCGCAGATACTGCTCGACTTGCTGCTGAGAGACATTGACGCCCATCTTGCGGGCTTCGAGGTTCAGCAGCCACCAGTCGGAGGCGCCCTTGTCGCGATTCAAGGGCCTGCCCATGGTCATCATGACCATCTGGGTCTCGCGATCCGGCAGGTTCAGCTGCTGCTTGACCCAATGGTTGGCCCATGGCGCGTACCAGGGCACGCCGAGCATTTCCATGACTTGAAGCTGGCGCGGACACTACCATTCTCGCTGGCAGTGAGCGTTTGTCCCATGGCCGAGCCCAGCGCTTCGTTGAAGCGATTGCGCTCGAACATGCGCTGCAAGGCACTACCGCCTAGCCAGACGACCAGCAGGGCACTGGCGAAGACCGCCAGCAGTTGCTTATTGTGCTTACGGAACCATTTCATCATGGCCGATAACTCCTGCGAGTTGCTCTAAGCTCATTCCATATAATGAACTAAGTCGAGCAGGGCAGTATAGCCTGCCGACATGAAAAAGCAAGATTGTCCGCTGCGGCCGTTTCATCGGGCTGGGGTCGTGGTCGAAAAGCCCCGTGGGGGGTGTTGAGTGTCTCGGGTGATTTGCGGGAAGCGTGTCCGAACTCCTTGTGGCAGTAGCTGTTGGCTTCTTTTCCACCTCGCCGTATCCTGACGATGCCGATTTCAGTCCACTTGACAAACTGCCTCTCTCTTGGCTAGCGTTCGTCAACCCGGGCGAAAGAACCGGGGCATGTGAACCGGGAGACGCGGCAGCTGCGGGTCAGTGTAAGTCTTGTCGGCTCATCGCATGTGCGTCTCCATTTTTTGCGCGGTTGCTCTTTTAGGACACCGGTAACTCAGTTTCGGCGTAAGAATATAGGACTATGGCAAAAAGCAGAAAACAGACATCTGACGGCAGTAACAGTGGCGGCAAAGCGCTCGTGATCGTTGAATCGCCCGCCAAGGCCAAGACGATCAATCGATACCTTGGGCAGGATTACGTCGTGCGGGCGAGCATGGGGCACGTTCGTGATCTGCCGCCGCGCGGTTTCGGGGTCGATGTCGACCATGACTTTCGGCCGCAATACGAGATCCTTTCGACCCGCAAAAAGGTGATCGGCGAACTGAAGAAACTGGCAGGTCATGCCCCTGAGGTCTACCTGGCGACAGACTTGGACCGCGAGGGCGAGGCGATCGCCTGGCACCTCTGGCAGGCATTGGGGTTGCCGGCCGAGCGGGTTCGGCGGGTAATCTTCAATGAGATTACGGCCTCGGCGATTCAGCAGGCGTTCGCGCATCCGATGGATCTGGATGTCGACAAGGTCAACGCCCAGCAGGCGCGGCGGATCCTCGATCGGATCGTCGGCTATGAACTGAGTCCGCTGCTGTGGCAGAAGATCGCCAAGGGGCTGTCGGCAGGACGCGTCCAGTCGGTGGCGGTCCGGCTGGTGGTCGATCGGGAGCAGCAGATCCGCCTGTTCGTTCCGGAGGAATTCTGGCGACTGACCGGGTACCTGACGCCGTCGCTGGACAAAGCGGAATCGCTCCGGGCGGCGTGGCAACAGTATATAAACGAACATAAGAACGACCGCACGCGCAAGGCGGACCTGGAATGGCTGGCGGCCAACGGCTCGATCCGGGCGGAACTGATCGATGTGGCGGGTCAGGCCTTCCGGCCGAGTTCCGTGGAGGAAGCACGCCAGGTTGCCGAGGCGCTCGGCTGGCAGATCGAGAAGGTCAACCGCCAGCCGCATCCGGATTACGCCGCCAAGGGCAAGGAGCGCGTTGAGATCGTGGGCCGGCTGGAATCGGCGGCCGGTCCGCAGTATCTGGTCCGTTCGATCGAGACCAAACGGACGCAGACCCGGCCCAACGCCCCGTTCATCACCGCAACGCTGCAGCAGGCGGCCTCAACGCAGCCTGTACTTCAGCACGAGCAAGACGATGCGGACGGCCCAGGCCCTCTACGAGGGGATCGATATCGGCGAGGACGGGCCCGTCGGCCTGATCACCTATATGCGTACCGATTCGACGAATCTCTCCGCCGAGGCGGTCGCCCGCTGCCGGACCCTGGTGGGCGATCAATATGGACCACAGTACCTGCCCGAGAGGCCGCCGACTTACAAGTCGCGGACAAGCGCCAGGAGGCGCACGAGGCGATTCGTCCGACCGACGTCAGCCGCACGCCCGAGTCACTCAAAGGCCGCTTGGCAGGCGATCAGTGGAAACTGTATTCGCTCATCTGGCAGCGGTTCGTTGCCAGCCAGATGAAGCCGGCGGAGTGGGACTCGACTGTTGCGACGATCACTGCGGAGACATCGGTCGGACAAGCGACGCTGAAGGCGGGCGGGCGCCGGCTGGTCTTCGACGGCTTCCTGCGGGTGACCGGCGTGGATACCGGCGGCGAGCAGATCCTGCCGGAACTGTCCGAGCAGCAGCAACTGGCGGCCCTGGAGATCGAGCCGACGCAGCACTTTACGGCGCCGCCGCCCCGCTATACCGAGGCCAGCCTGGTCAAGGCGCTGGAGGCCGAGGGGATCGGCCGGCCGAGCACGTATGCGACGATCATCCAGACGATCCAGGATCGCGGCTACGTCGAGCAGAAGGACCGCAAATTCTGGGCGACGGACTTGGGCGAGGTGGTCACCAGGAAACTGCTCGAACACTTCCCGCGCGTCATGGATGTGAAGTTCACGTCGCACATGGAAGATCTGCTGGACAATATCGAGGAGTCGCACCTGGACTGGGTGAAGGTGCTGCGGGAGTTCTACGACCCGTTCAAGCAGAACCTCGAACAGGCCGAGCGCGATATGCCGGTGGCCCGCGGCGAAGTCAGCGAGCATGAGTGTCCCGAGTGCAGCAAGCCGCTGGCATATCGCTGGAGCAAGACGGGGCGGTTCCTTGCCTGTACCGGCTATCCCGAGTGCAAGTACACCTGTAACGTCGATTCCGAAGGCAAGCCGGTGGTGCGACAGACGACGGACATGGCCTGCGAGCGATGCGGCAAGCCGATGGTCCTGCGGTCGAGCCGGGGCAAGCCGTTCCTGGGCTGCAGCGGCTATCCCGGGTGTGATTTTACCGTGCCCTGCGATGAAAGCGGCAAGCCACTGCGCAAGGTGACACCGGACGAAATCAAGGAAACCTGTGACGACTGCGGCGGGCCGATGGCGGTCAAGTGGAAAGGCCGGCGGGCGTTCCTTGGCTGCACCAACTATCCGGAGTGCCGCGGCGTTAAGCCGTTGCCGGCGGCCGTTTACATCGAGCCGCCGCCGAAGGAGCCGCCCCAGGATGCGGGGCTGGCGTGTCCGCAGTGCGGCCGGCCGATGGTAATCCGCAAAGGCAAACGCGGCCCGTTCGTCGCGTGCAGCGGTTTCCCGCGGTGTCGCAAGACGATGCCGATGGAACGGCTGGAGGAGGCCAGGGCGAAGGCTGCTGCGGAGCCCGTTGCGGGTGAGTCGGCTGCCGATGCCGAGGCCGGCAAACAGGCTCCTGCCGACAGCGATGCGAAACAGCCGAAGTCTGCAGGCAAACGTACCTCTTCGGCAGCGTCGTCAGGCGACGCCGAAACCCAGCCCGGTGTCAGCAAGACTCGCAACGGCAAACTGGTCGTCGAGTCGCTGGACGTGCCGGTCAACTGTCCGGATTGCGGCAGTCCGATGCAGCTGCGGCCCGGTCGGTGGGGTCCGTTCATGGCCTGCACCGGATATCCCAAGTGCAAGGGCACTGCCCGACTGAAGGGCAAGGCCCTCGAGCAGGCAAAGGAGGCGGTGCCCGCGCCGGCACCCAAGCCCAAGCCGGAACCGACGGACATTTCCTGCCCCGAGTGCGGTGCCAGGATGGTGGTTCGCATGAGCCGCCGCGGACGGTTCCTGGGGTGTGGTGCGTATCCGAAGTGCCGTCATACGATGGAAATGCCGGCTGACCTGGCGGAGCAGATCCGCAAGAGGGTGGAGGCCGAGTCAAAGGCGTAATAGGGCCTGGCTTGGGATGACAACAAGAGTGCGTCGGTGTTGAAGCTGGGTTGATGGCGTGAAGATTACATTTTTAGGTACCGGCACCTCGCATGGCATCCCGATGATCGGTTGCGATTGCCGCATCTGCACCAGCAGTGACCCGCGCGACAAGCGTTTGCGGCCGAGCGCACTGATTGAGTTTGATGACAAACACGTCCTGATCGATACGTCTCCAGAACTTCGTTTGCAGTGTCTGGCGAACAGGGTCAGCCGGGTTGACGCGGTGCTCTACACGCACGCGCACGCCGACCATGTGACGGGGCTGGACGATCTTCGCCGGTTCAACGGACCGGTCCACGCGCCGTTGTCCTGCTACGGAACGAAGGACACGCTCAGCCAGCTTCGACGCATGTTCCCGTACGCCTGGAGCCACGATCCGGCCTATCCGAGTACCAAACCGCATCTGTGTCCGACGGAGGTGGACGGACCGTTTGACTTGTTCGGTCACAGGATCACGCCCGTTCCGCTGGTTCACGGCGACGTGTGCGTATTAGGCTATCGCGTCAGGGATGTGGCATACTGCACGGACTGTAACGATATCCCGCCAGCCTCGCAGGATCTGCTTCGCGATCTGGACGTGCTCGTTCTCGACGCGCTGCGTTTCCGGCCGCACCCCACGCACATGACGCTGGATCAGGCGATAGCCTGGGCGAGGCGGATCGGCGCAAAGCGGACGATCTTCACACATATTGCTCACGAAATCATGCACCAGGAGGTGCAGGCGACGCTGCCTGGCCGAATAGAGCTGGCCTATGACGGATTGATGGTCGAGGTCGAGTAACAGTTGCTACAAAAACGCAGACAGCGAGCATCATTGCTCGCTGTCCGCTCGCTTCTTCCTATCACGCACCAGAACGCTATTGCTTGCCCTTGGGAGGTACGATGTTCAGGGCTTCCATTCGACGGTAGAGTCGGCTCCGACTGATGCCCATTAACTTGGCGGCGAGGTTTCGCCGGCCGCGGCGCGGCGCAGCGCCGCCAGAA
The DNA here is from genome assembly GCA_963787325.1 of uncultured Planctomycetota bacterium. GTDB lineage: Bacteria > Planctomycetota > Phycisphaerae > UBA1845 > JANYLN01 > CAWBCK01. The sequence continues at coordinate 171,326 of CAWBCK010000003.1, read as the reverse complement.
TCGCTCGTCGTTCGGCATGCTCCAGAATTTCATCGAGACTGGTGGCGGGTATCGTCTCGTCGATGCCGGGCAGCGACAACTCCTCGCCGCGGATCGTGCCGGGCAGATCTTCCGCCCGCAACGTATCGCCCTTGCCTAACGCATAGGTCGACTCGACGGCGTGCTGCAACTCGCGCACGTTGCCCGGCCAGTCATAGGCCAGCAGCAGTGACCAGGCTCGCGGGGCAATGTGTTTGACCTGTCGCTGGCCCATCCGATTGCACCGGTCGATGAAATGCTGCACCAGCAGCGGGATGTCTTCCGTCCGTTAGCGCAGCGCCGGCAGGGCGATGTGGATCACATTGATGGCATAAAGCAGTTCCGGCCGAAGCGACCCGTCGTACATGGCCATGTCGGCACTGTGGCGGGTCGAAGCGATCAGCCGGACGTCGGGCAGTGTTCTTTCGGAGACGTCGGGATTGTTGTCCTGGGCACGGTTCTGGATCGCCTGGGCGAGCATCAGCTGCAACCTGGCGGGCAGGGCGTCGATATCCTGCAGGAACAGCGTCCCGCCAGCCGCCTCATTGATCCAACCAGCCACGCTTCCGCGTGCATGGCTCGACGATCCAAACAGGGTTTGTTCCATCGCATTCGGTTCGATCGCCGAGCAGGAGCCGGTAACGAACGGCTGGCTCTGACGGGGACCGTGGAAGTGGATCATCTTGGCGAGCGTCGTTCTACCCGTGCCCGGTTCGCCGGCGATCAGCACCGGCAAATCCGACTGGCACGCCGCCCGCGCCTTGTCCAGGCCCGCCTGCATCTGTTCGCTGCTGGCGACGATCTGGTCGAAGCCGTACTTGGCGGTCAGCTCGACCTGGTACTGCTGAAGCTGCTTGCGGATGGCCTCGGCTGATTCGCGAATCTCGTCCTCGCGATGCTTGACGCTGGTGATGTCGCGCATAACCGCCAGCACCATCTCGAGCCGGCCCGAAGCGTCCTTAAGGGGTGTGAAAACGACCTCCGCCCAGGATCGCCGGCCGTCCTTGTGCTTGAGGAGCACACGTTGGCGCGCACTGCCGACCTGTCCTTCGAACACCTGGCTGCCGATGCAGTTTCTGCCGGTCAGGGGTCGCCCCTGCTCGTCCTGGCACTGGAAGAGCTGGTAGCAGAACGTGCTGGCGCCGATGACCTCCTCACGGGTATAGCCGAGCATGCGTTCGCAGGCCTTGTTGTAGAAGATGACGTTGCGGCTGCTGTTGAGGATCATCACGCCGTCGAGAGCGTCCTGGAGGCTGTCCATCAACGCCTCAGGCGTGAGCCGCACATTCGGAAGAACACTGGATGCCATAAAAGGGGCTCCTGTGCATGTCAAGTTTTTGCGCGTTTCAGAAGCGGCGCATTCTCATGTACTGCGCATCAATGCTAGGATGCCATCAAACAGGTTGTCAAACATAATCCTGACTTGCTTGCGAGGGCTTGCCAGCAAGCCTGTTGCCGATCTGCTTTCGGCCCCGTGACATTAGGCTAGTCTGCATCGGATTTGACGTAAGCCCTTTTGCACGACGTAATTTAGATAATAGACTGCGCGCTGTGCTCTAAGACAAGCAGAGCAAACCACGGAACGGAAACTTCTAGGCAAAAGCGCATCGATTCTAAGACTGTCTTAAATCTATCTCCTGACATGCTGGCTTACAGAATATTAGTATTGTCCGTAATGTCATGAATGTGCGCGACGTGTTGGTGGGACGTTCTTTCCCCCTATCAGCACCAGGATTGGCGCCTCCTCTTGCCGGACCACACCAGCAGCGGGATCTTCATTGCCCTGTTCGGACACGCCGAATGCGATCAGGTCTGCCAGCAGACCGGGGGCGATTCTGCCCACCGATTCGGACTGTCCCAGGGCCTTGGCACCGTGGATGGTCGCCATTTTCAGCAGCATTTCAGCCGGTATGTCCGGATCGTTCCGGTGCAGCCAACGCAGTTCATCGAGGACGCTCAGTGGCCTGGCTTCCTTCGCGAAGTGGCTGGCGGCGCTGTCCGTGCCGATGGCTACCGCCAGACCGGCTGCGAGCATCTCGCGAAAGCGATGTGGGCTGTGAGCAAAGAAGCGATGGCAGCGGGGACAGAAAACGACAGCCGGTCGGTGTGCTGGGCTCATTTCGCACAGGCGATGCCAGTCATCGGGATAGTTCATATGGATCAAGGCGACGCAGTTGGCCCCGGTTTCCCTGCCGGCCAGACGCAGCGACATCACATATTCGGCTGGCCCCATCGCAGGAGACGACGGCGGATCCTTAAAGAGGCGTCGATGCCAGTCGGCGATCCGGCCGGTGCTCCCACGCAGCCACTCGACCTCATCGGTCGTTTCCGCCAGATGAATGGCCAAAGGCAACTCTTCACGCCACACCAGTTCGGCACAGTCACGAAGATCTTCCGTGGTCACGGTGTATGGCGCATGCGGGCTGATCGCCGGGATCAGCAGCGGGTCATCCGTCGGCAGTTCACCCAACCGCTGCCGCAGTTGCATCATGTCCGCCGGCGGCGAGAGGGCCCCGCTGATCAGTTCGACGTAGCAGACCTTGCGGATGGGCAAGGTCGCCAGGATCCTGGGCAGCCACGCTGCACGTGAGATGTCGCCGACGCACGTTGTGCCCGATTCGATCATCGACCGGACCGCGGCCGGCACGGCCGCCCGCTCCGTCTCATCTGCGCCCGACTGCATCCGCAACATGACCAGCCCCGCCAGCCATGTCCAAAGGTCGCTGGCCGGCAGCGCGCCGTGGTACGCACTCAACTCGAGATGGCAGTGAGCGTTGATCAACCCTGGCATCAGGACGCTTCGACCCAGGTCGATGTGCTGGCCAACGATTTGAACGTCCGCCGCCGGCCCAACCGCGATGATCCTGTCGGCGTCAGTAGCGACTCGCCCCTTGCGGATCGCCGGCCCATCCATCGTAAGAACGAAGTCGGCGTCGAGAGTCTTCGGCCCGGGGCGAATGTCCTGAAGTGACGGGTTCATGCATCCCTGTCTAACAAAGTGTAATAACAATCCCTCTTGCTCGGCTGCCAGCCGGCCTCGGTGATGATCCGGCGAATCATCGCCTCGTCCAGCCGATAGGTGACGCCAGCCGACGTGACCACGTTTTCCTCCATCATCACCGAGCCCATGTCGTTGGCCCCGAAGAACAGGGCGAGCTGCCCGATCTTCGGTCCCATCGTTACCCAGGAGGCCTGCAGGTTGGGCACGTTGTCGAGGAAGAGCCGGGCGATCGCCAGCATCTTGAGGTACTCGTGTGCTCCAGCCAGGCACAGACGTTGGCCGTCGGGTTCGGTTGCCTGTCTCGTCATCCGCAGCATCCTGCCGAGCGGTGTGTTGTTTGGCTGGAAGGGCCAGAGGATGAAGGCTGTGAAACCGTTGGTTTCGTCCTGGAGCTGACGGATGCGGTCGAGATGTTCGATTCGCTCACGGATGGTTTCCAGATGGCCGAACATCATCGTCGCTGTCGTGCGCATGCCGATCTCATGGGCAGTCCGCATGACTTCGAGCCACTCGTTCGCCGCGCACTTCTTCGGGCTGATCCTGCGGCGGACGCGGTCGACAAGAATCTCCGCCCCGCCGCCGGGGATCGTCGCCAGACCAGCCTCCTGAAGCTGCAGGAGCAGGTCCTTTACGGGTATGTTCAATGCGGTGTGCAGGGCCCAGATCTCCGGCGGGCTGAAGGCGTGGATATGGACGTGCGGCCAGTTCGTGCGAATGAACCGCAGCATGTCCAGGTACCACTGAAGCGGCAGGGTTTCGACCGGCACGATGCCGCCCTGCATGAGGATCTGCGTGCCGCCGTTCTCGACCAGCTCCTGGATCTTGGCGCCGAGTTGGTCGAAGGTCAGCACATAGCCATTGGCGTCGCCGGGAGGAACCTTGAAGTTGCAGAATGTGCAGTACGACGTGCAGATGTTCGAGTAGTTGATATTGCGATCGACGACGTACGTGCGGTACGGCTCCGGATGGAGGGCCTGGCAGACGGCGAAAGCCATGCCGCCGATATCGTGGATGGTTGCCGTGCGGTAGAGCGACAGGGCCTGCTGGCAGGATAGTCTGGAATTGGCGTCGAAACCCGTAGTGTTCGGGTGCCAATGGCAGCTTGCCTGCCAGTGCGAGTCTTTCGCGCCTGTCATATTGTTTCCGGGTCGCGTGCGTTCAGCACTCGCACCGTTATCGTTCGCTGACATGTTCATCCTTCAGCCGCAACCGTAAGCCACAGCCTCAACCTGCTTGAGCAGGTGCATCTCTGCTGCCATATCCAGAAACGTCTGCAAACCGCGCATACTGGGTGGATCGAGGCGATACTTCATGTATTGCGTCAGGTATTCTTCCGCCACCGGCAGGGGCCATGCACGTTCCGGCCCGTAGATCGTCGCCAGCCGGTGTGCATCGGCGCAGCCACGGTCGCGGGCCTCGCTCAGCAGCCGGCTCAGCGCCTGTGTGTCGGCGTCTTTCCTCGCCACCCATACCGCGAAGACGAACGGCAGGCCGGTCAGTTCCTTCCATTGCCGGCCGAAATCCACCTGGTGCGGCCAGGCCTCGCGCCACTGGCTGATGACCTTGTCGCCGATGAGCAGGACGGCCTGGGCATCGCCGCCGATTCGAGCGAGGCGAGCGGCTCGACCCGGATCAGCCGGCCGAACGCCTTTTTCCAGAGTACGCGAGCCAGCATGACGGAAGAGTGCGAGTCGGTATCGGCATGCAGCGTGGTTACTTCCTGCGGCCGACATTGGCAGAAGACCCGCACCGTCAGCGTCGTACCGTCCGAGGCGATGCAGCCGTCCGATACGATAGCCGTATCGTCGGCGGACTCGGCCCAGTCGACCACCGGGACCAGGGCGGCATCGGCCTGACCGTGTCGCAACCGGTCGATGAGCCTCGACGGCACGTCGACCTCGACCTCGACATCCGGCCGATCCAGCAGGTAATGAATCAGCGGTTTTGTATTCAGGAACGAAACGGCGGCGATCCGCACCGGCTTCGATGTCATCGGGAATCTCCTCTCGCGGCATTATACGCGATGAGTCGGTGGTGGTCAGCAGTGTCAGGGGGGGGCGTTATCGCCGGCGCCGTCCGTGCTGGTTTCAGCCGAGACGATAGGCTGCGGGCCTGCGCTCCACCCAGACATCGGTCTGCCGGGCGACGAGTTTGTTGGCGGCCTGCGGCAGATCGAGGACGACTACGGCAGGTTCCGTCTGACTCGTATCGGGGTCGGACAGGACCTTGCCGTCAGGGCCGATCGCGACAAGGCCATCCCGCGATACGGCGACAACGAAAATGCGGTTTTCGACCGCGCGGACCCGTAGCGTCGCAAGGTCGTTGATCTGGCCGAAGACGGCCAGCACCTGTCCCCCGCCCAGCGCCATCAGTCGCGGCGAAGCGAAGCATTCGGCATCATGCGACGCCACGCAGCCGACGGCGACATCGTTGGCCCGGATGAGCCGGCCGGCTTCCAGATTGGTGATAAGTCGCACCCCGGCGGCTGCCGCGGCGTGTTGGGCGACAATCGTCCGTTCGTTCGGCTCACAGCACAGCATCGCAACCTTCACGTCATGGTTGGCAAGACTGTGAAAAGTCCTCAGCGCACCAGCAGGCTCGTCCGGTCCATGAAGCAGTCGGCCGGGCAACAGGGCAACGCGCATTGCCTTGGCATCGGTGGGCGGCAACACGGGCGATGTTTCAAGTAGCCTGTTCGATATTTCGTCCGAAAGTCCCATGGGCTCCGGTGCGACGGTTACTTTGCCTGTCAGCAGGGCCGCCTCATCCGGGGCCGCCTTGGCCAGCACCTGCCCACCAGCCTCGACGATAAGGCTCATGCCGCAGAACCGCGCCTCGCTGCACTCGGCGCCGAACTTATTTGCGCAGACCATCGCCAGTCCGAACTCCTTGCGCGGGCCGGGATGAAAAAGTCCGGCTGCGGGTTGTAGTACTTGCCCGGCTGGCCGGCTGCATTCACCCACGCGGTCGGCATCGCCAGCAGTTCCGCCCCTTGGGCAGCCAGCGACGCAAAGACCTCCGGCGAACGCCCCTCCGCGCAGACCAGCAGCCCGATCCGACCCAACTCGGTTTCGACCGGCTGCACGATGCTGCCCGGCTCATACCAGTCGTGCTCGCCGTCCCACAGAAAGGTCTTGAAGTGCCGCCCCAGCACCGTCCCGTCCGGCCCGAACAGCACCGCCGCGTCATGGAGCCGCTCGTCCTGCTCGTGCACAAGCCCGGCGACGATGTGCATGCGATGCCTGGCCGCAAGATCCGCGATGAACGACTCGATACGCGGACCGCGAAGGATATCCGCTGCAAAGTACTGCTGTTTGCTGCCCAACCAGTAACACGGATAACAACATTCCGGCAGTACGATCAGGCGCGCGCCAATCTGGCTGGCCTCCTCGACCGCCTTCCCAATATCCGTCAGTGCCTGCCCGGCAGCATCAAGCGGCCGGGCCGGCAATTGTGCGGCGGCGACGGTAATAGTCGTATTGCTGTTTGCCATATGTCCCGAATCCTAGATGCCGCGCATTGGGATTGCAACCTCTTCTCCGGCCAGCTACAATCGCACGTGTGGTATGATCGGACATGGCCGGTGTCCCGGCGCCGCGCATGATTGCATCGGTTGGCAGCCCGGCCTGCATTGCGTGACCGCATGATTGACGCAGCCCTGAGCCTGATAGTCTTTCCTCTGGCAGCCGTCGAGGTGACGCCGAAGGTGCGGGCGGCGTATTGGCTGCTCCTGCTGACAGCCGGCACATTGCTGGTCGTGTTCGTCCTGACGATCCTGCTGGTCCGTATCCTGCGGCGCTACCGCCAGACCTATCTTTCCCAGCGTCGCAAGCCGACCCCGAACGATGACGTCTGGTCGCAATATCGCCTGCCGGACGAATCCGGCAAAGACGACCATAGCGAAGAAGACGACAGTCCTGAGGCCTGAGTGCCGTTGTCGTAGCCGTTACCAGTCCCTAGCCCCTAGCCACTAAGCAGAAGTGCCGAGTGCGTCATCAGCCGCTTGCCGCCGGCGGCCTGGCGGCCGCCGCTACGAATCCCTCCAGATCCTGCCAGTCCCAGACGCTTCGCAGGACGTGATTGCCTTTGCTGTCGATAACCTCGCTGCCGTGGCAGTCCACCAACACCCGCGTGGCGAACCGGTCGCACATCGCCTCCTTCTGCCGCAGGTTCCTGCCGGCCTGTTTGACCAGCCAGTGATAGAATTCGTGCAGAAACACGTAAAGCATCAGCTGATAGGCATCCTGCAAGATCACGAAATGACCCGGCCGGAACCAGTACCGGCCGCGCGTCCGAGCCCTGGCGATCCGCGCAGGCAGTTTGTACGGATATCGGACATTGCGCCCCAGATTGATATACAATCGACCGGTGTCGTAGTAGCACGAGCCGCTGAAAGCAGCTGACCGACTGTGTCGGATATATACATGGACCGTGTCGTGCGGCCAGCCGTCGACATGCCGCAGCAGCATTGCCTCGATCTTGCGTGTGTCCAGGCTTGTGCGGTTATAGATAATCATCCGTGTCTCAAATCATCGCCATGCGTCTTCACTGACGATACCATTGCGTATCGAGCCACATAGCCCGTCTGCTCGGCTGTTGTCAAGCCATGGCCAGCCGGGCGCGGCTTCTTGGCCGACTCGACGATATCGACTATCATTCGCACCTTGGATGTGCGGCCGACGCAAGCGGATAGCGTGACCCGGCCGCACAGCGGTCGATCGTCCAACAGGGGACGGGCACCTGCCGCAACAACGAATCAGACTGATGCCGGCGTCTGCCGCCGGGATCTTTGCATACAGGCGAGTGGATGAAAGCGCTACCGAACTTCAGACGAGCCTTGGGGTATATCTGGCCGCAGAAGCGTCGCCTTACGATGGTGATCCTCGCGGTCCTTGGCGTGACTGCATTCTATACGGTGAGTATCTCGTCGCTGCTGCCGCTGCTGCAGGTCATGTTCTACCGCAACGAGACCCTCCCCGACTGGCTCTACCGCACGGATGCCGAGCACCGTCTCGCGCCCGTATCTCCGTCGATGTTGCCGACAGTGGAATTCTGCCGACGACCGGACAGGCCGCCGCCAGCCAGGCCCTTGCCGATACCGACTTGGGCATCGAGATCGACCACGTCAAGTTGCAGCCCAAAGACAAGGCCGGGCCGCTCCAGAAGGCGGGCATCCGCACGCACGATCGGATCATCGCAGTGAACGGTCGGTACGGCTCGCAGTACGATCTTCTGCCCATTGTCGCGGCGCTGCCCAACGGCAAGCCCGCCGTTCTTACGATCGTCAAGGACCGGGCCGACAAGGCTGTCAATATCACGATCATGCCCAACAAGGCTGGCCTGCAGACGCCGGTGTCGCTGTGGGTCGCCGCGCATTTGCCTGCCGGCCGGGACTCGGCTACCCGGTTCCGTACGCTCACCTGGGTGATCGTCGGCCTCCTGATCGTCACCATCCTCGGGGGGATCTGCAAATTCTGGCATGAGTATACCGTCGGCGTCATGGTCGAACGCAGCCTGCTCAATCTCCGCCGGGACGTGTTCAGCCATGTCATGCGACTGCCGATGGCGTGGTTCGGCCAGCAGCAGGCCGGTGACACGATGAGCCGCGTTGCCCGCGACAGCAGCGTCGTGGAGATCGGCGAGAAGATCCTGTTCGCCAAGATGCTGTCCGAGCCGCTTAAGGCGATCGGCGTTCTCGTCCTGAGCCTGGCGATCAACTGGGAACTGATGCTCGTGGTCTTCCTGGTTGCCCCAGGGGCCGGTCTGGTTATCCATTACCTTGGTAACAAGATCAAACGGGCCCAGCGCCGCAGCCTGCATGCCTGGGGCCAGTTGCTCGATCTGCTCGACGAACGCATCGCCGGTATCAAGATCCTCAAGGCGACCCATTCCGGCCGGCGCGAGAGCCTGCAGTTTTTCCGCCGAGCCCGCAAACTGTTCAACCAGCAGGTCAAGATCGCCAAGGCCGATGCGGCTACGAGTCCGCTGCTGGAATTCGTCGGGGCGGTGGCGGTCTGCGCGTTCGTACTCTACGGCGGCCATCTCGTCTTTGCCGGTGAGATGGAGGCCCCGGAGTTCTTTGTCTCGATGGCGTGCCTGGCGGCGATGCTCGCCCCCATCCGCCGGATCGCCAACGTTAACAACCGTCTGCAGGCGGCGGAGTCCGCTGCGACGCGAATCTTTGAGATCATCGACCTGCCCTACGAGCAGGACGTCCCCGACGCCGTCGAACTTCCCACGCTGGCTGGCAGCATCGAATTCCGCGATATCTGCTTTACCTACGATGGGTCTGACCGGCCGGCGCTTGCCGATGTGAACCTCACCGTCAAGGCGGGCGAGACCATCGCGATCGTCGGGGGCAACGGCTCCGGCAAGACGACGCTGTCGAGCCTGCTGCTACGATTTTATAATCCAAGCCATGGCCACATCCTGCTGGACGGTATTGATATCCACAAGGCCACGCTGCGCAGTCTTCGCCAGCAGATCGGCCTGGTGACGCAGGATACGGTGATCTTCACCGACACCATCCGCAACAACATCGCCTATGCCAACCCGAAGGTGCCCGACGAGCAGGTCTACGCGGCTGCCAAGGCCGCCCATGCCGACGACTTCATCGCCAAGGTCCACAGCGAAGTCGGCGGCCAGGAACAGACCGGCTATGAAGCGATCGTCAGTTCGCGGACGCTGTCCGGCGGCCAGAAACAGCGTCTGGCCATCGCCCGGGCGGTGCTGAATAACCCCGCCATCCTGATCTTCGACGAGGCCACCAGCCAGGTCGATGCCGACAGCGAGAAGAAGATCCAGGAGGCGTTAGCCGAGCTGACCCGCGGCCGGACGACCTTCATCATTGCCCACCGTTTGAGCACGGTGATCAATGCCGACCGGATCGCGGTGATGGAGAAGGGCCAGATCATCGCCGCCGGTACGCATCAGCACTTACTGGAAACCTGCGACCATTACAGGACGTTCTGCAACGCCCAGCTGCAGCCGGCGTGATGAGAGAGCCGCGTAACGGCGACGGCCACCGGAACGCTCGCCGGCCGCATGACGTTTTAGCACGGAGTAGCCAGTCCGTGTTCGGGGTTCCGCCTTCAGGCGGGCCTTGTCCTTGCATCGAGGTCAGGGCTCTCGCCCGGTGAAGCTCCCCACATCGGTCGAATCCAATCGCTTTGACCAATGTTCAGCCTGCTGTTCGGCCCAGTCAGCCAATGAAGATCGGGGGCGTTTGCCTTGTGCCGTCGGTCTCGAAACAACAGTGACCACCAAGTCCACTCTGCCGGTCGCAACTTCCGCTGGCAGGACCAGTTCCACCCGGTGATCGTCCCTGACTTCCGTTGAGATGCGAAACGTGACCACGATCAGACTCCTTTGGTGCCCCGTCATGCCCACGAGGTTCAGTTCTTGGCCTCAGCGTAGTCCTCGCGTATGACTGTGGCAACCCCTGACTGTGCCCGGATGGAACGGCCAAGGTCGGAATTAGGGGACTGCCTTGTGAGGTCCGCGATCTCAGAAGATCCCGGTCCCCGCAGCCTTGTGTCAAGATGCGTATGTTTGGTGACACCACCGCAGGATTCGCATATCGAGCCTCTTTACGAGGAATTGATGACTGCTATTATGGAGCGAGTCCGAGGGGTAAGCTATGAGTACGAAATCCGTTGAACTGTTTGCTGGGGCTGGCGGGCTGGCTCTCGGCACAGGCTAAGGCAGGTTTTGAGCACGTCCTGGTTACGGATTGGGACGAAAACGCTTGCCAAACACTCATGCGGAATAAGCGCAAGGGTGTGGAGTACGTGCGTGATTGGCACATTCTGCAGGGGGACATCCGGCAAATCAGCGTCCGAGACTATGTCGGCAGGGTTGACTATGTTTTTGGAGGGCCTCCTTGCCAGCCGTTTTCTCTAGGTGGAAAGCATCGGGGGCATGCGGATGAGCGGAACATGTTTCCCGAGGCAATTCGGGTAATCCGCGAGCTTCGTCCCAAAGCTTTTATGTTCGAGAACGTGAAGGGCATTCTTCGACAGAGCTTTCACAACTATTTCTCGTATATCCTTCATCAGCTTCGGTATCCAAGCTCGGTTCGCAGAGCTGGACGAGCCATGGGAGAGCCACCTTGCCAAGTTGGAGGAACGCCACACCTCAGGTAGACGTCCGTCTCTTTGCTACAACGTCGTCGCCCAGCTAGTGAATGCTGCGGACTATGGCGTTCCGCAACGAAGGGAACGCGTGTTCTTTGTTGGTATTCGCGCTGACCTTGGGGCTGAGTTCTCATTTCCCATGGGAACTCATGGTCTGGACGGGCTCTTGCATGCGAAGTGGGTCACCGGGGCGTACTGGGACCGACACAGGATTCCAAAGCATAGAAGGCCTGTGATGCCGACGTGTTTGTCTCGAAGAGTTGAAGGCCTTCTAGGGTTTTCGCCCGACCTTCTGCCTCATCCGTGGGTCACCGTCCGAGATGCGATCGCTGGGCTTCCACAACTGATCCCAGGGCAGACGTGCGATAGCATTCCCAACCATTATCTCAATCCAGGGGCACGAGAGCTTATCCGGGGCATACAGGTAGCCCACTCGACGAACCCGCTAAAGCTCTAAAGGCGGGGGACCACGGCGTACCGGGTGGTGAGAATACCCTTCAGAAGGAGGATGGCGGCGTACGCTACCTCTCAGTGAGAGAGTGTGCCCGATTGCAGACTTTTCCTGATGACTGGGAAGTAGAAGGCTCTTGGACTGAAAGCATGCGGCAGCTAGGTAATGCAGTACCTGTTCTGTTAGGCGAGACCATGGCGTCGCGGATGCGCGAGGTCGTGGAAGCAAGTGAGCGGGACTACATGGAACGTATCGCCGAGTCCCTGAAAGAACAACTTCGGGCCAGATCACGCCTGCGGAGGGTTTCTCCTGAAATGCCCCGCAATGTCAGCCAAAACTAACTTCACAGATCTGTCGTTCGGGATGTTGCCCTCTCGGCTCGCCCATTTTCGTCCTGGGTGTACTGTATCCCACGCTGATCGCTTATTCGCACGCGTTGTAGGACTGTCCCCATGCTTTCGAAAGCCTTCGCAAACCCGCATTTCGTTGTTCCAGACAGGCTGGAAATGATCAATGAGGTACGTTTCTGCCGCGCCCTGCCATCCGCTGGCGATAATCAGATACCGGCACTCGAAGTCATCTAGGGAGAGATTCTCGGCGGCGCGTATACTCTTGGCATGGTCGCACAGACGCCGCGACAGCCGAGCCTGTTGTTCCGTAGGGGTTCTGGCTGTGGGACTTGCAGGATCTGCTTTCCCAACATAAATGGGAATGTTTGTTCCCTTAATCGGGCGGTAGGCATCGAACGGCCCTTTGTAATAGAGGGCATACACTCCTGAACCGTAAAATGGCTCCCTTTCAGCTGAGGCCAATGGCTTCGCTTGCTCAAGAACCAGGGCGGAACCAAGAAGCTGTCCCATTATCTTCGGATTTGAAGGGTCGAAAACCCTCCCCGGATACTGAATCGGATCCAGTATGCGTCCCAACTCTTGCAGCCTATTGGCCAATCGCTCGACCTGATGCGCGAGGTGTTTCCGCTCCCTGGGATTCATTGCGGGCAGATCAGAGGGGTCTGCAGGCAGATTGTCGAGTAGTTCCGCTATCGCTTTGTGAATGCCGGTATAATCCATGCCGGTAACCAAGGCCAAAACAAGAGTAGTATTGATCATGCACGCAAAACGGGATGTTAACCGCCTGGATACGCTTACGCCAGAGGAGCGTAGATATCGGATGTCCCTTGTCCGGAGTAAGGATACAAAACCCGAACTGGTGCTACGGCGTTTGGTGTATGCGCTTGGATATCGGTATAGGTTGCATGGGAACCTACCCGGAAAACCCGATCTGGTCTTCTCTGGACGACGCAAGGTCATCTTCATGCATGGGTGTTTTTGGCATAGACACAAATGCGCGCTCGGCCGTCGGGTGCCCAAGTCTCGCTTGGACTTCTGGAGACCGAAACTGGAAGCGAATAGGCAAAGGGATCTTAAGACCCTTAAGGACTTACGAAAGAGGGGCTGGAAAGCCTTGATTATCTGGGAATGTCGACTCAAAGAGTTGAGCATACTTGAAATGCGTATCAAGAGTTTTCTAGAACCCTAAGGCAGTGATCGCGTTCCTAAGGTCTTGGTGCATTCCACGACTGTAAGCAGGCTTGGGCGGTTTACGTCAGGCTTTGAGACTGTTCACTACCAGCCCAGTCGCCAGCTTCGGATAGAAATACGTGCTCTTTTGCGGCATGGTGTCGCTGGCGTTGCAGACGGCCATTCAGCTCCGCCATCGTGCATGGCTGCACGAGGATCGTGCCGGTCTTCGTCGTTACAGAACTGTAGGCCTCGGCCGTGTCGTGCGTGTAGCGGATCTTGACCGGCTCGCCGCCGTCGCTGTTCAACGCCGATTCGATCAGCCACTTGTGCAGACTCGACAGGGCCAGCTTGCGGAAGGCCTCACTGCGGTCCGGGGCGTATTCAGCCGGCAACTCGTCCTTTTTCAGCACAGCCAACCAGACTTCCGTCGGCTGACCGGCCGCGAAGACGAAGGCGCCGCGTGACTGGGCGGCGAGTTTGGCTTCGGCCTGCTGGGCGGTGACGTTGCCGAGGTTCTGCCAGGTAAGCGCGTCCTTGGTCGCTTCGCGGAGTACGGCCAGTCGCTCAGCGGTCAGCCCCTCAACGACGCGGTGGGTCGGCAGAACAAGGTTGCCGGGATCTTCCATCGCCATCACGCCGAGCATTACGAAGTTCGCTGGGTGGTCCGCCGGCAGCGATCCACCTTGCTGCTCAGCCAGCCAGTCGCGGTAAGCCAGGGCGGTCTTGTAGCGGTGGTGGCCGTCCGCGATATAGACCGGCAGCGGTGCCAGTGCCTTGCGGACCTGGTCGATGGCAGCAGCGTCACTGATCGGCGTGACCTCGTTATGGACGCCGTCCAGGTCCGCCCGCCAGGCACCGGCGGTATCCGCCGGAAGCTTGGCCAGCATCTCATGGAGCGGCATCTGGACCAGCCCGAATATCGGACTCAACTGGCAGCCGGTTGCCTGCATGAGCTTGAGCCGATCGGCGATGGGTCCGCCGAACGTCTGCTCGTGAGGGAAGACCTGGCCGGTGCCGAAGGCGCTCAGACGCAGCACGGCGAACATGCACAGGCGGGTATAGGTCTTGCCGGCGAAGGTGAACTCCTGGCGGTAGCGGTAGAACCGCGGGGCCCCGTCCTGGACGACAGCCTGCGAGGCGATCCAGTCCTGGAGTTTCACGTTAGCGGCCTGGTAGACGGCGTCAGGGCCGGCCTGACCCGGCGGGAAGTAGGGAAGGTCGATGTGGACGATGTTCTGTTCGCTCTTGCTGGCGTAGGAGGCCAACTGCTGCTCGTTGAGCACGTCGTACGGCGGAGCGATGACCTTCGAGATATCCTGCCCGAACCTGTCCAGGTTATAGTGTAAAGCCGCAAAAGGTTGAATGTCCGCCATGATTGACCGCGCTCCAGTTTGGCCGGAAGGAACCGTATAATACGAACGAACAAGATTATGCGTTTTGCGGACCGGCTGCAAGGGGGGATGATACGGCAACTGCAGACACGGAGACAGGGAGAAGAGGAGACAAGGAGCAACGGCTTTGCGGCAGACACGGAGACGGGGAGAAGAGGAGACAAGGGGCAACGGCATTACGACAGGTACGGAGACTTGATGGATATACACGATCGTGACGAGTTTCGACGGTGGTTGCTGGAGGCAGCCGGGGTGCTGAATCTGTCGCTCGACGACAGCCAGATCGACCGGCTGTACCAGCATCTGAATCTTGTGCTGCTGGCCAATGAGGAGTTCAACCTCACCCGGGTGACCGACCCAGCCGAGGCCGCAGTGCGGCTGGCAGGGGACTCCCTGTCACTTCTTCCCTGGGGCGATGCCTACATATCAAAGGTGTCATCCGCCGCTGGTACTCAGTCCTCAGTCCTCACTCCTCAGTCCTCTCTCAGGGTCCTGGACATGGGCACAGGTGCGGGCTATCCGGCCATACCGCTGGCCATCTGCCGCCCTGATTGGACCGTCACAGCCATCGACACGGTTGGCAAGAAGATCCATTTCGTGGGCCAGGCAGCCGCCCAGTTGGGGCTTGGCAATCTCCTGGCCGAGCAGATCCAGGCCCGCGAGTGGCACGGCCGGGTAGCCCCGTTCGATCTCGTGGTCACGCGGGCCATGGGCGATCTCGCCATGGTAATCCGCGAGGGCGCAAGGCTCTTGACGCCAGCCGGCCGCCTCGTCTCCTACCATGCCGACGAAGTCACCCCTGAAGAGCAGAAGTCCGCCGACAAAATGCTGAGTCGCTACAAGATGCACCAGGTAGACAGTTTTGAATACACGCTGCCCGCCCCAAAGAAGAGCGTGACACGGCGACTGATTGTCATGGCAAAGCAAAGTATGCCGGAGTGAGCCTTCTGCGGCTCTTGGAAGGGGCATCGGAAGAACGCGCGGAATGATATAAAAAGGGCACGGCCAGCCTGTTAGCCAGCCGTGCCTATGAAAACGCTTTGTTGCGACAATGTCACCGATGCTGGTCGTTGCCGTTGTTGTTGTTGTTGTTGTTGTTGTGGCCGTTACTCAGCACTCAGCACTCAGTCCTCAGCACTTGTTGTTGTGGCCGTTACTCAGCACTCAGCACTCAGTCCTCAGCACTTGTTGTTGTGGCCGTTACTCAGCACTCAGCACTCAGTCCTCAGCACTTGTTGTTGTGGCCGTTACTCAGCACTCAGCACTCAGTCCTCAGCACTTGTTGTTGTGGCTGTTACTCAGCACTCAGCACTCAGTCCTCAGCACTGTCGTCTAGGTTCCTTCTTCGTAACTGGCCAGATACTTGATCTGCTCGGGCGTCAGTTTGTCGATCTTGATGCCCATGCTGGCCAGTTTCAGCGTCGAGACCTTCTGCTCGATCTGCATCGGGACGCGGTTGACAACGTTCTCCAGTTTGCTGGCCATCTTCGCGGCCCACGGTGCACACAGGCCCTGCGTGGCGAAGCTCATGTCCATGACGCTGGCCGGGTGGCCCGTTGCACAGGACAGGTTTACCAGCCGACCTTCCGCCAGCACGTAGATCCGCTTCTTGCCGACGAGATACTCGTCGACCAGCGGGCGGACGTCCTTGTTGACCTTGCTGGAGAGCTTCTTGAGAGCGGGCAGGTCGATCTCGACGTCGAAGTGGCCGCTGTTGCAGACGATCGCGCCGTCCTTCATCTTGCGGAAGTGCTCGGCCCGCAGGACGTGCTTGTTGCCGGTCAGCGTCACGAAGACGTCGCCCTGGGCTGCCGCCTGGGCCATCGGCATCACGTCGAATCCGTCCATCGTCGCTTCGAGGGCACGCACCGCGTCAACCTCGGTCACGATCACGCGAGCGCCGGCTCCCTTGCGCGCATCGCCGCGCCCCGGCCGCACCAGCCATAGCCGACCACGACAAACTTCAGGCCGGCGAAGAGCTTGTTGGTCGCCCGCAGGATGCCGTCCAGCGTGCTCTGGCCGGTCCCGTAGCGATTGTCGAACAGGTGCTTGGTATCGGCGTCGTTGACGGCGATCACCGGGAACTTCAGTTCGCCGGCGGCCTCCATGGCCCGCAGGCGGATGACGCCGGTCGTCGTCTCTTCCATGCTGGCGATAACGCGGTCGGCGTCGGCGCTGCGCTCGTGATGCAGCAGGTTCACCAGGTCCGCACCGTCATCCATCGTGATGTTCGGCTTGGAGTCGAGGACGGCGTTAAGGTGCTTGTAAAACGTCTTCTTGTCCTCGCCGCGGCAGGCGAACACCGGAATATCAAAATGCTTGACCAGGGCGGCAGCGGTGTCGTTCTGGGTGCTCAGAGGGTTCGAGGCGCACAGGAATACGTCTGCCCCGCCGGCCTTGAGCGTGCGAACGAGGTTGGCCGTCTCGCTGGTCACGTGAAGGCATGCGCCGAGGGTCATGCCCTTCAGTGGCTTCTTCTTCTCAAATTCGCTGCGGATCTGAGCGAGCACCGGCATGTCCCGGTCCGCCCACAGGATCCGGTCCCGGCCTTCGCCAGCTGAGGGACAAATCAGCAACGTCATACCTTTTGGCCATAAGTCATCTCCTCAAAAATGGCTGCGTTTTCTATCCGCCTTCCGTCACCGTCCGGGTGCAGTCGCCTTGTTCGGCATGCAGGCCAGGAATCAGGACAGATCATTCTTCCGCGTCGCGGCAAAGACGAACCTTTGTATCAGATTGTGGTCCTTAATGCCAGCACTGCTCTCGACACCGGACGCGACGTCTACTGCGTAGGGCCGCACGATCTCGACAGCGTGGCTTACATTAGCAGGAGTCAGCCCGCCCGCAAGGATCAGCGGGGCAGTCCGGCCGCAGTTCCGCGCAATCGCGTCAGGCCCAAGCAGGTGCCAGGGCATCGGCGCCGGGTCGGATTTGGCGGCGGTGCGGGGTTTGTCGAGCAGGATGGCGGCGGCGCCGGCGCCGGTCCAGGCGCCGATTTGCTCATAGATCGACTCGTCTTTTACGGGCAGCGCTTTGATGATCACGAGCGGGGCGAGGGCCTCGATGTACTCGCTCGGTTCCTGGCCGTGCAGGCTGGGCCGTCCGCAGGCCCAGGGCCGAAGTCGTGGCCCGTATTGTGCTTATATCGGCGTCCATGAAGACCCCAACAGGCGTGACAAGAGGCGGCAGGGCAGAGAGGATCTGGCGAGCCTGTTCTGTTTCCAGACATCGTGGAGAGCCTGGGGCGAAGACCAGGCCGATGGCGCCGGCGCCGGCGCCGGCGGCCGCCACCGCGTCAGCCGGTCTCGTGATTCCGCATATCTTGATCCGTATCATGCCTTTTCCGCCCAAGAGGTTGCGAGCCTTCATGTTTGTCGGCCAAGGCGGTATTATATAGTCCTCATACGTATTTGTCTGACTCCTGAACATTTTTGCCAAGTGGGCTCCGGTAGTGCCTGGCGCGCCTGCGTCGTCGGCCGCCGTTGAGAAGTGCGAGCGGCCGGATCATCCTGTTCGAAGCTGGGGGTGTTCATGTATACGGAAGTGCTTGTCGGCCTGCTGGACAATATCGCCTTACTGCTCGCGTTGGCGGTTGTATACGACGCGATTGCGTTGCGGCCGGATCTGAGCCGGCGTGTCGTCAAGATCCTTTGTGGAGCGGCGATCGGTGCGATCGGCGTGGCCATCATGCTCCATCCCTGGCAGCTCAAGCCCGGGATCGTATTCGACACGCGTTCGGTGCTTCTGGGGATTTCGGGGCTGTTTTTCGGCGCGATCCCAACCGTAATCGGTGTCGCTGTTACCGGGCTTTTGAGGCTCTGGCAGGGCGGGGTGGGCGTCTGGATGGGGCTGGCTGTCATTGCATCGTCCGGCGGGATCGGTGTTGCATGGCGGTACTTCCGACGCAAGCTGGCGACGGAGCCGGGCTGGCTGGAGCTTTATGCGTTTGGTATCTCCGTGCATCTGGCGATGGTGGCCTGTGCGGTGCTTCTGCCCGGCACTGTGCGGGCGCACGTTGTCGACCGGATTGCGCTGCCTGTGATGCTGATCTGCCCGGTGGGCACGGTTCTGCTGGGGCTGCTGCTGGTTCATCAGCGGGTTCGTGAGCAGGCCCGCAGGGATCTGCGACGCGAACGGGATCTGCTTCGGCGGTCGGACGAACGGATCCGCAAGCTCTATCGGATCCTGACGGTGCTGAGCAATATCAACCAGTCTATCGTTCGTATACGGGATATGCAGGAGCTGTTCCGTAACGCCTGTCATATCGCTGTCGGAGACGGGGGTTTTCGCCTGGCGTGGCTGGGCATGCTGGGCGATGACGGTGAAACGGTTCAGATCAGGGCTCACGCGCCGGCCGAAGCGAGCCACATGAAGGATCTACAGATGCGCGTTGGGGAATCGGCGCCGGATTGTGCGCCTGTCGCGGCGGCTCTGAGGGAAGGGCGGCACGTCGTCGTCCAGGACGTCCAGTCGGATCCAAGGGTGTGCGGTCAATGCTTTCGGGGGCTGGACACCAACACCGGGTCTCTTGCCGTCTTCCCTCTGAAGGTGGCCGGGGAAGCGGTAGGGGTTTTCGGTCTTTACAGCGAACGGTCCGGCTTTTTCGATGACACGGAGGAGATGCGCCTTCTGGAAGAGCTGGCGATGGACCTTTCGTTTGCGATAGAGTTCGCCAGGCGGGAGGGTGAGCGTGACCGCGTCGAGGCCGAGCTTCGCCAGGCGCAGAAGATGGAGGCCGTGGGCAAACTGGCTGGGGGCGTATCACACGATTTTAATAACATGCTTACGGTGATTCTGGGCTATGCCGACAGCGTTCTGCATCGCCTGGATCCACATGACCCTGTCTTCGAATCGGTTCAGGAGATCCGCAAGGCCGGCCAGCGATCGGCCGACCTGACGCGCCAGTTGCTGGCCTTTTCGCGGCGGCAGATCGTCAAGCCGTGTCCCGTTGACTGGAACCAGGCGATCGAGAATCGACGCAAGATGCTGACTCGTTTGCTGGGGGAGGACGTGACGCTTGAGGTGCTGCCGGGCGAAGATCTCTGGAATGTGTGGATCGATCTTTCCCAGATCGACCAGATTCTGACGAATCTGGCAACCAACGCTCGCGATGCGATTCAGGGGGTGGGGACGGTTACGATCGAGACGGCCAACGTCACTTTGGACAAGACATACAGTCGGCGGCGCGCCACGTGGTGCCCGGCGACTACGTGATGCTGGCGCTTACGGATACGGGGGCTGGAATTGTGCCCGAAGACATCGGGCGGATCTTTGAGCCGTTCTTTACGACCAAGCCGGAAGGGCGGGGCACGGGACTGGGGTTGTCCACTGTCTACGGCATCGTCAAGCAGAACGGCGGGGTCATTCACGCCTACAGCGAACCGGGGATGGGAAGCACTTTCAAGATCTATCTTCCGCGGTACCGCGGCGAGGTGGTCAATCTGACCGAAGACAGCGCCCCGTTGCCGAGTGAAGGCACGGAGACGGTGCTGGTTGTCGAGGACGAAGAGCAGATTCTCAATCTGGCCAGGGTCATGCTGGAGATGAACGGCTACAAGGTGTTGACTGCGCTGTGCCCGGCGGACGCGATCCGGATGGTACGTTCATATGAAGGGGGGATCGACCTGCTGGTGACGGACGTGGTCATGCCGGGGATGAACGGCCGGCAACTTCAGGCGGCGATGGAGGAGATGAAGCCGGGTATCAGGACGCTGTTCATGTCGGGCTATACTGCGAACGTGATCGCGCTTCGCGGCGTGCTGAAGGATGGCGTGGACTTTCTTCCGAAGCCGTTTACGTTGCAGTCGCTTCTGGAGAAGGTGCGGAAGTGCCTGGATGATTGAGGGCGTTTGCTGGCACAACAACTACCACAACAGATGCAACAACAACTGTAACAACAACTGTAACAACAACTGTAACAACAACTGTAACAACAACTGTAACAACCCCCGCTGACGCTGGGGGCTTTAACCGCCAGGGCCATAACGGCTGGCGATTGAGCATCCCTTATCCAGACGTAGCGCCAACCCCATGGCCCTGCTGTGCAGGGCCATGCCCCCCGGAATCTCAGATGCTCAGCACGCTACACCTGGATTAAGTCCGCTTCAGGGTGGGTTTCTGGTCTTACCAGTAGACGTAGCGGAGGAACTCCTCTCGCTCCTTGGTCGGCATGGCGGCGATATCCGGGATGAGGTAGCGGTTCTCGTCGACGTCCAGCAGGACCTTGCCGCTGCGGCCGTAGTCGTGGGCACGGTCCGTCTGCCAGCGCATCAGGAACTTTGCCGGGCCTTTGTCGGTTTCGACATCGAAGGCGATGTACCCATATTTCCAGCCAACGTGATTGATGCGCGTGATCGTGTGAACGAAATAGTGCCGGTGCAACGCTTCTTCCACGAGCGTACGATCGGCATCCGGCCACTGCGCCAGATCTTGAATGATGCCAACTTCCAAATCCTCATTTTTGGCGTTCTTGTAACGCAGGGAAACAAACTTGCCGGGTTGTCGGACCGGGAAGACGTGTGCAGCATAGACCCCGCCGTAGATGCGGTCGTTGACGACCGTTACGTGCAGGGCGTTCCTGCTGCCCAGGTGTATCCTGGCCATATCCGGGGTCAGATATCGGGTGACCGTCGGGTCTATCTGATTGACGGTTTCGTCAGCCATTTCCTATTGCCCGTTTCGGGTGTTTACCATGTCCTCGGAGCGTTCAGTCGTCCCTGGCGGGACTCAAACAGCAAAAAACAAACAAAAACATACGGGGTCGGTCCCTTTTTCCCCAGCACTGAAGTGCTGGGCTACTATCAATCGTCCCTGACGGGACTCGCACAGCGAAAAACAGAGAACAGACATATGCGGGGCGATCCCTTTTCCCAGCACTGAAGTGCTGGGCTGCTATCAACCGTCCCTGACGGGACTCGCACAGCGAAAAACAGAGAACAGACATATGCGGGGCGATCCCTTTTCCCATCACTGAAGTACTGGGCTGTTACCAACCGTCCCTGACGGGACGAATCACTGCATTGGCTTTCTTGCGATTGTCACATCCATTCTATTTTGCGTTTGCCTGCAGCGTATCCACGTTCGACGACAGCTCCGTCTGGATGCGGACGAGCTTGTAGTACGTGCCTTGCAGGGCCATCAGTTCATCGTGCGTGCCGCTTTCGATGATCTCGCCGCGGTTGACCACAAAGATCCGGTCGGAATTCTTCAGGGTCGACAGCCGGTGGGCGATGGCGATGGTCGTGCGGCCCCGCGTGATCCGGGAGAGGGCGTCCTGGATCATCTTCTCGCTTTCGGTGTCGACCGAACTGGTCGCTTCGTCCAGGATCAGGATCTTCGGATTGTACAGGATCGCCCGGGCGATGCTGATCCGCTGGCGCTCGCCGCCGGACAGGCCCGCGCCGCGTTCGCCGATGTAGGTGTCGTAGCCAAGCGGCTGACGCATGATGAAGTCGTGCGCATTGGCGGCCTTGGTGGCGGCGATCACGTTGTCGAAGGTCGTTTCGGCCAGGCCGTAGGTCAGATTGTCATAGATCGTGCCGCGGAACAGGAACGGCTCCTGGAGGACCACGCCGATCTGGCCGCGAAGGTCGGCGCGACTCATCTCGCGGACGTCGACGTCGTCGATGAGGACGCGGCCCTGGTCGACGTCGTAGAAGCGGCTGATGAGGTTGATGATCGTGGTCTTGCCTGAACCGCTCTTGCCGACGACGCCGATGCGTTCGCCGGGCTTGATTTCGAAATTGACGTTCTTGAGGATCGGCTGGTGACGGTCGTAGCCGAAGGTCACGTTTTCAAAGACGATGTGACCTTTCATATCTGGCACGCGGACGGGCTGGTCGACCTCGGCGATCTGGATCGGGGTATCGAGGATCTCGAACGTGCGGTGCGTGGCTGTAAGGAAGCCCGTCAGCCAGTTGGTCAGCTGCGTCAGCTGGGTGAGCGGCTGGTAGAACATCCAGAGGTAGCCGATGAAGGCCATCAGCTGGCCCAGCGTCATCTGGTGCTGGATGACCTTCTGGCCGCCGGTGAACCAGACGATCACGCCGCCGAGCTGGAAGATCAGGCCCATCGTCGGGTTGAACTTGGCGACGGTGTATTCGACGGTGCGGAAGCTGTTCTGGACATAGCTGTTGGACCGGTCGAACCGCCTTATCTCCCGCGGTTCCTGGGCGAATGCCTTGACGACGCGCATGCCGGACAGGATCGTGCTGAGCACGCCGGCCAGCTTCGAGTTGGAGTCCCAGACCTTGTAGTAGCGGGGATAGATCCGTCTCCAGAAGAATACGGCACTGCCGGCCACCAGCGGGGCCGGCAGCAGCGTCCACAGGGCCAGGTACCAGCTCATGCTGAACATCACCGTGCCGACGGCGATGACCATGATGATCTGCTGGAAGAAGCCGGTCGTCAGCTGCTGGACGAAGCCTTTCATCTGCTCGGTGTCGCCCTGGACGCGGTTGATGAGCTGGCCGACGTTGTAGCGGTCGAAGTAGTCGATGCTCAGTTCCATGAGCTTGCCGAAGACGCGCCGGCGCATGTCGTAGGTGATCTGCGTGCCGACGTAGGACTGCAGCCGAAGGACGCCGAGGCTGTTGAGGCTGCCCAGGATGTATGTCGCCAGGAGGATGCCCACCAGACTCAGCAGGTACATCTGCGGGTCGTAGGAGACCTTTGCGGCGTCGACGGTCAGGACCTTGTCGATGAGCAGTTTGACGAGTTGTTGGGGTACCAGGGCGATCGTGCTGCCGATGAGGACGAGCACCATCATGACCGCCGCCTTGCCGGCATACGGTCGCATGAGTTTCAGGACGCGCAGGAAGACCGCGCCGCGGTTGACGCAGCGCCGGCAGACGTCGCCTTTGAACTGCAGGGCCAGGCCGCACTTCGGGCAGCGGCGCGGGTCGACGTCGTCATGGCGGTCGACAACGACGGGGTCACCGGCGACCCAAGCCTCGAGTTTGCCAGCGACCTTGTGAAAGATGTCAGCCTTGGCGTTGGAGAATGCGAGAATTTCGACGACCACGTTGTCGACGATGGCTTCGAGGAAGCCGCCGCCGACGCCCTGGCGGATGCGGATTTCCTCGATCTCGTCACGGGCAATATAGTGGCGCACGACCGGCTCGCCCGGCAGCGTGGGTTTGGCCAGCGCTGCCAAGGCGTCGTTGCTGATGACGAGCCAGACCTGCTCGTAGTTGCCGCGCAGGTTCAGGTCTGTATCGGTGCACAGCCAGATCTTCGCCTGCTGGACGTGCAACTTGTCCAGCTCGCTTTGAAGGGCGTGCGGCAGGTCTTTCTGCAGCACGCCGGATCGTTCACTGGTAAGCAACCCGGTGGACCCCTGACAGTCGTCGGATACGCCGAAACCCTAACACGTCTGCATAGGGCGTACCCAAAGGTTTATTTGTAGCAACCCGGGCGGGTTATTCAACTGCATTGTGGCAGATGCGACTTTGCCGATTACGACAGGCACGATGCGTTTGAGGAACAAAACGCGGCCTCCGGAGGGCCTTGGCGGCAGCACATGTCAGATCCGGCAAGGTTTCCCCGTCTTGACGTCATCCCATAAGTAACGGTTGTATATTGACTTACGAGCGTTGTGCTGGCGGTGCCCCGGCGGGCACGCCGCCTGCCTGTTTGGCTGTCAACCAGTGTGCATCTGATGCGACTGGCAGTATCGCCACAGAGAGGAAAGGGGAAAAAAAGCCATGGAGCTTCCTGCAATCGGTGCTTCCGGAACCGGCTACGGGGCCTCAGGGTCCGCGCAACTGGCTGCGATGTCCGCCAGTTCCAGTGCGACGATCGACATGACCACGGGGGAAAATGGTTCGCTGTCGATCACGTTGGCCAACCAGGTCGACATGGTATACGCGAACATGAGCCAGGGCGGCGCGGGCGTTGATGATCAGACGGTCAAGGCCCTGATCATGCTGTTGCTGCTGCAGATCCTGATGAAAGGTGGGCTGGACGAACAGACGCAGGGAGCCTTGAGCGACCTGACCAAGGCCTTTCAGAGTTCGGGCCAGTCCGACATGACGATGATCGCCATGCAGGCGTCCAGCATGGTGCAGATTGACCTGGGCGGCATGGGGGGAGACGTGCCGGTCACAGGGTCGCCCGATTCCGGTCAGGCCGGGCTGGATGTGATGGCCTGAGATCGAACGTCGCGGCTGTAAGCCCGGCGGTGCGAGACTTTATGCGAGGTCGGTGCGCGCAGGTCGGGGGCGTCCTCTGGCCGCACGGGCAGCAGACTTGCCTGTGAGGCTGGGGGGCTGGAAGTCTTGCGCGCACCGACTCGCCCTTTTGGTGCAGGGATTGCGGCAGGGGAACGATCCCGACAGGAGTCGAACCTGTAACCTTCGGCTCCGGAGGCCGACACTCTATCCAATTGAGTGACGGGATCTTACGTCGCCGCTGCCTGTCAAGCACATCCGGACTGACGCGGCGGTTTCTACCTTATCGAGTTTATAAGTGCCGGGCGTCATGTCAACAGGCGGGCCTGCTGGAAATAGCATGCCGTGCCGGTGCGGCCGGCTCTGCCGTATTGGGTGCTGCTCAATCGGCTCGGGTCGGATTGGCTGGTGGGGCTAATGGTCTGCGCGGGGGCGACCAGGGCGCGGCGTTGACAGCTCGATTCTGTCCGACTACAATGGCGACACGGTTTAGTGTCTGTTGCCAAGGCAGTTAGGAGAATCCAGCATGGGCAGGCGGATCCTGGCAGTGGCGATTGTCGGCCTCTTCGTTGTTCCAGGGCTGAGCAGGTCGGCCTCCGGTGCGCCGGAGCCGTCGATCACCCCGCACACCTGGCAGTTGGATTTCCAGTTCGAGGATCCGCAGCGGATCGTGATCCAGTCTGCCCGGCCAGGCGAAGCCGCAGGTGTACTGGTACATGCTGTACACGGTCGTTAACAACAGCGGCAGGGATATCGAGTTTCTGCCGAAGTTCGAGATCGTCACGAAGGATCTGAAGGTCATCCCGGCGGACCCGGCGGCGGATCCGGCTGTCTTCAACGCGATCAAGAAGCTACATGTGAAGGACCGGCCGTTCCTGCTCGATCCGCTGGAGGTAACGGGCAAGCTGCTGCAAGGGGCGGACAACGCCAAGGACAGCGTGGCGATCTGGCATGATTTTGCGGGCCAGACGCGGCATTTCACGCTGTTTGTCAGCGGCCTGTCGGGCGATACCGACGTCATCGCCAACCCGACGTTCGACCCGTCCAAGCCAGAGAAGGTGGTCCGGAAGGGCCCGGATGGTCAGAAGGTCGAGGTGGCCGTGAACCCTCGCCGGTTCACACTTTATAAGACCTTGAGCATCGTCTACACGCTTCCGGGCGACAGTCAGGCCCGGCAAACGGCTGACCTGGTACGGGGCAATATCAGGTGGATCATGCGGTAGGGGAAGGCGGCGGCGGCGTCTGCCGGCCGTTTGGTCAGCCGGGAACTGACGGTTCTGAAACTGCTTTTGAAGTTATGGACTTTCGGGGCGGGTTGTGCAATAATAACCGGTCTTAGGTCTTTCTGACGGTTCGACGAGCCGGTGGGTTGACGGCTGTATTACGATGTGAGCGACGGAGTAGAGTGTTATGGCACATAAAAAGGGACAAGGTTCGACCAGGAACGGGCGCGACAGCAATCCGAAGTTCCGGGGCGTGAAGGCATACGGCGGCGAGACGGTAACGGCGGGTTCGATTCTGGTGCGCCAGTGCGGCACGCCGATCCGGCCGGGTGTGAACGTCGGCATGGGGTGCGACTACACGCTGTTTGCCCTGTGCGACGGCACGGTGGTCTTTCGCAGTGGGAAGGTGCACATCGAGCCGGCTGCGGCTGTCTCCTAGGCTGCGGCACCGATACGATATTGATGTTCACGAACGGGCTCTGCTTTGTGCAGGGCCCGTTTCTCTTGGTGAGACATGATCTTTGTTGACGAGGTCGAGATCTACGTCAGAGGCGGACGCGGCGGGGACGGTATCACTTCGTTCCATCGTGAGCCGTACGTGCCGAAGGGCGGGCCCGACGGCGGCAACGGCGGCAAGGGGGGCAGTGTCTACCTCGAGGCCGTCGCCGGCGTCGACAACCTGGCGGAACTGCAGGGGCATCATCACTGGATCGCCAAGAACGGCAGTCCCGGCGGGGGCAACAACCGGCTGGGAGCATGCGGGAACGATATCGTCCTGAAGGTGCCCATCGGATCGCTGGTCTATGACAAGAGCACCGAAGCGATGCTCAAGGATCTGACCGAGCCGGGGCTGCGGATCGAGGTGGCAAAGGGCGGCAAGGGCGGCAGGGGGAATGCGGCGTATGCCACGCCGACACACCAGACGCCGACCGAACACGACGATGGCGAGCCGGGGCAGGAGCGGTGGCTGCGGATTGAACTGAAGCTGATCGCCGATGCCGGGCTGGTTGGCTTTCCGAACGCCGGCAAGAGTACGCTGCTGTCGCGGGTCTCACGGGCTCGGCCGAAGATCGCGGATTATCCGTTTACGACGCTCAAGCCGAACCTGGGGATTGTGGAGTCTGTCGGGGTACCGGCGGTTCGTGATCGCGGACATCCCTGGGCTGATCGAAGGGGCGCACGCGGGGACGGGACTTGGCGATGCGTTTCTGCGGCACGTCGAGCGGACGCGGGTGCTGGTGCACCTGGTCGATATCATGCCATTTGATGGCACGCCGCCGGCGGCGGAGGCGTATACGGTGCTGCGAAGGGAACTGGCGGCGTACAGCCCGATCCTGGCGGCCAAGCCGCATATCGTCGCGGCGAACAAGATGGACCTGACCGGGACGCAGGAGAAACTGCACGAACTGCGCGAGGCACTGCCGAATGTCGAGGTTGTTGCGATCTCGGCTGCGACGGGGACGGGGCTCGATACGCTGGCCGAGCGGGTGTGGAAGATCATTCAGGAGGAAAAGCAGCGGGAGCAGCGGCTGGAGTCGATGTAGTGTGAGAGTTCGACTTACGGTCGTTGAGAACGGCAACAACGGCGTCCGCAGCAAAAGTTCTGTCCGTGAAAGCGGCCACGGCAACAACGACGGCGGCCGCAGAAGGCGTCAAACACCCCAAAGGGGCAAACGCCGGGCCGAGGGTTTGGCGAGGCGAGCAGCGGGGGTGGACGAATCGGCGGGTTCTGTGGTAGACTTTAGGGCGATGTACGTGGAGAGGTGTCTGAGCGGTTGAAGGAGCCGGTTTCGAAAACCGGTAGGCCCCTAACGGGGTCTCGTGGGTTCGAATCCCACCCTCTCCGAATTCAACGAAGATGGCGTCGCAAGGGCTTTCGATCAAGCACTTGTGACGCCTCTTTTTTTTTGTGTCGGTGCGATTTCCTGTCGGAACAACAACCCCGGCTGACGCTCGGAGCTCTGATCGCGACGGCTACAACTACGAGAACGGCTACGATTACACTTCCATGGATATTCTGAGCGTCGCGGCCTATCGCGATTCTGCCCAGTGGGCTGCCAGGATCTGCAGGTCGGCGACGTTGATATACGTGTCGCCATTGAAGTCGGTGTTGGGATTCCAGTTTGCGTCGGTTGCGCTGGCGCTGCCCCAGGCTGACAGCAGCACCTGGAGGTCGCCCACGTTGACGTAGCCATCACCGTTGCCGTCGCCCAGCAGTCGCAGCTGCTTGAAGTCACCATGGATCGTCCAGCCAGGATTGCCGGCAGGGTTGCATGCGTACGCGCCGCACGTCAGATCGACGCCGCGGATCGTGCCGTTGAAGTCGGTTTCAGACTGGTAAAGGGTGCTGGCGGCGTCGCACAACGACGAGGCCGCTGTGGGGAAGAAGTCCAAGCCGGGCGCGTTCGTCAAGTCGGCGGCGAGGTTCAGGATCGCCACGTTGTCGACCTTGGTTACCCATGCGTAGCCCGCGCCGTTGCCGGTGATGACATCGCTGCGATTGGTACCGCGATAGAGGGCGTTATTGGCGATGACGATCGGGGCGTTGGGGATGCTGCCGATCTTGAGGCAGTCGCTGCCGCGGCTGACGAAGGTATTATTAATGATCTGGAGGTCGCCCGGGACTGACGCCTGGTGATTCTGAGACACGTAGGGCTGCGGCGCATAGACGATGTTGTTGCGCAGCACGGCGCCTGCGGCCAACTGGATTCCCTGGCCGGTGGTTCCGCCGACGGTCTGCCAGATGACATTGCCTTCCAGAATGTTGGGTGTCATGTCCGGGCCGGAGAATTCGCTGGTGGCCGTGCCGCTGATCAGGATGGCAGGGTAGTTGGTGTTGGCGATGACGTTGTCGCGGATGATGTTGCCGTAGCTGCCGTCCTTGAACTGGATGCCGGTGCCATGGTAGCCGCTGAACTGGGGGTCGATGTACCAGGGACTGGCCTGGTCGTGGATGTAGTTGTCTTCGACGATGCTGTTCTTGACGATGCCCATGACTGTGCTGCCGAAATTGCCGAAATAGAAGGCTTCGCCGTAGCGGGCGGTGTAGCAGATCTCGTTGTGGCGGAAGACAAGGCCTTCGTAGACGTCGCCGGGGAAGTTGGCGCTGATGGCTGTATTGTGCGTGTGGTGGACGTAGCAGTCTTCCACCGTGATATTGCGGGCGGGCCTGATGATATCGCCCATCGGGTGCTGGCTGGTGATATTCAGCCCGGTGGTCTTGCTGCCGATGCGGATGCCCCAGTTGCCGCCGGTGATCTCCAGGCCACGCAGCACGAGGTATTGCGCGCACCCGGATGTTTATCGTATTGTGCCTCAGGTTCGTGTAGAAATCGTTGTAGGCACCGAACGTATTGCGGGTAATGACCGGCGTGGCGCCGTCGGCGGCACGGATGACGATCGGCTGCTCAGCCGTGCCGACGTGGCCCAGGCACAACATGGCGTCGTCCGGGGTTACGTAGGTACCCGTGGCCAGGATGACCTCGTCGCCAGGCGAGAGGCCTTCGCCGTTGATGACCGAATACCAGTCGTCGGTGGGGGTAAGGTTATAGACCGTTGCCTGGACAGCCGGGCCAGCCAGGCACAAACAAATGAGCCCGACGACCTGCATGAGGACTGAACGCATCACTAGATTCCTTCTTGCCCCGGTCTCGACCACGGGTTCCTGGATTGCGCAAGATATGCTCCAGGGCAGGCGGCTTTGCACACCGATGCAGAATAACCACCTGAGTCCCGACTCAAACCTATTGTGAGAAGTTAAGCAATTCACGTGCCACATATTTAGAGGCGTTGTGTCGCGTTGCGGTCATGGACCGTACAACTTCAGGCAGGGCCTCTGTCTATCGTCGTCAGTCAAGACTGAAAACGGATAGCGGCCGTTGTACTGAGATGCTCGAGCAATGATGTTTTTTTGCAACCGAGTGGCGAAAACGAGACATGCGCGTCGGCTCACGGTGTGCGGCGCGCTTCCGTTAGCGGCTCCGGTGACGTTGCCGACAACGCCTCCAGTTCCGCCGCCAGTTGTGGCGCTCGAGCCGGTTGCAGTGCTTCCAAGGTTCGTGCCGAACTGGCCGGCGGGGCTGACGACCAGGGGTGGTAGAAGAAGATCGCCGACGTCGTAGACCTGGAGGGTCAGGTGGGTGCCTAGATCCTGTTGCGTCGATATCGTCAGGACGCCGCGATCGATCTCCCAGTCCAGTTGCGCAACACCACCGGTGGCTGCGCTGACCTGTCGCAGGACCAGATCG
This sequence comes from uncultured Planctomycetota bacterium, assembly GCA_963787325.1. GTDB lineage: Bacteria > Planctomycetota > Phycisphaerae > UBA1845 > JANYLN01 > CAWBCK01. Next base: position 141,168 of record CAWBCK010000003.1, on the reverse strand, counting down.
ATCACCTTGTGCCAGGTCACGTCGGTCAGACGCGGCATGGTTACAGGGACATCGCCGGTTATGCCGGATTGCTCCAGGGCCGGCCAGTTAACGACGATGTTCAGGCTGCTGGCGTTGCGGATGCGATCGATCGCGTCGGCGAATGTGCCGCCGGGGGGCAGGGCGAACTGGTGGACGGTCCGGTCGAACTTCTGTCGCGTGAGCCGCGTCGGCTGGTCCTCGGCTGTCGTAAGGAAGCCGTAGCGTTCATGTCTTCGGGCAATCTCGGGCCAGTTCGGCGGGTAGCTGATTAGAGTATGGGTTGACTGAAACGACGGTACAGGCCTGTACGCGTGCCGGTCGGGCTGGCGCGTCGGATTTCGCAGGGGCTGGTGGTACATGCTCGACGTTTGCCGGACGGCTGCCATCTGTGCCCGGCCGAGGTAGTCGGTTCGTATGGCCCGCTGTGCGTCGGTTAGTGTGGCCGTGTCGAGTTGTTCCAGCAGATCGCGGGCTTGTACGTAGTGTTGCGCGTTATACAGGTCGATGGCGTGTTGCAGATCCTGGGCGGGGGCAGCGAATGCGGCGGTGTTCGCGGCTGCCAGCACCGCCAGAGATATACCGATGGACAATATGCTCCGCTTCAAGCCACTACCTCCTTTGGCCCTGCGGAGGACCTATCTGCTGTCAGCACAATGGTATTACGTGGAGGAGTCGGACGCAACGGGATTCCCGGCGATCCGGGCGGGGACGAGTTGCCTGCGACTGAACCTGCTGTGGCCCATGTTCCTGCGAACGTCTGTCCCAGGAGCGTTGCCCGATGCCGAGTCATCGGCGATGATGGGAGTGACGCCGGCTGGGGCTGGTGATGCGTCAGGGCTGAATCGCTTTGCGGAGGCATGTTCGCGTGAGTGCGGATTATCGTAAGTACGGGCGGTATACCTGCGAGGAAGGCTGGTCGATCTATAGCCAGTGTGAGCGGGATCTGGGCAAACTGCAGATCTATCACCTGGCGAACAGTTTGCGGGCCGGGGATCGGCCGGCGGAATGTGCCGTCGAGCCTCCGGCCGGGCGGACGCTCGTGGAGTTCGCTACGGCTGCGTGGGCTCCGTTTCATGCGCGGTTCTTCCGTGATCGATCCGTGCCGGGGCATCACCGGGAGCCGGGTTGGCTGGCGTTTACGGCCAGGCTTCAGGAGATTCTCACAGAGCGTGCGGATGAGCCGCTCGACTCGCTGACCGAACGGATATACGACGAGCTTGTTACCGAGCACATGGAGCGCTACCTCTGCCACGAGCGGCAGCAATGGGAGCAGGATCGGCCGTTCGGGGCTTTTCTTTACGAGGTCGACGACGACTATGTGGCCTTGCATATCCACAACGTCTACATGCCGGAGTCGCCGTTCGCCCATATGAGGGATCTGTTTGACTGTCTGCGGCGGATTGTGGAGGAGATCGACAGCCGGTCTTTGAGCATATCGCGGATCGGGGTGGATTCCTGGATCAACTATCTTGGGTCGTTCCAGGAGCTGTTCCTGTGGAATTTGCTGCTTCGCTGACACCGACCGACCCGGACAACAAGTGCGGCAACGGCTGGTGGGGGCAGTTCATCGGTCGTACGGGCCATCTGAAGGAATCGATGGCGGAGAAGCTTCGCAAGGAGCGGAAGTTTACGTTTGTACGTTCACATGGCGAATGCTCCTTCGCTGCTTTCCGGGAGCACGTGCAAAAGAACAGCACCGTCTGAGTGCGTCAGGATGATGGCTCACGCGTAATCCGGATCGCCAGGTCGCGGGGAAACTCCGGCAGGTCGAGTGTCAGCGTGCTGTCGTGAGCAGCCACCGTTCCGGGCTTGCCTGCGGGGCCGGTCAAGACGTCAACGAACTGGACGGTGTACGAGCCAGCCGGTACTCGCAGGGCGATCTGCCGGCAGGTCTTGTCCTTTTCCTTCAGGATGTAGGTACCGTATTGCCTGCCTTTTTCCGCAAGGACGTAAATGGCGTTTGCGCCGCCAGGGTCCGTTACGACGGAGGTATCGGGGGCCATGCGGACGAAGTCGAAGGATTCGACGAAATCCTTGACGATACGGATCTGGCTGCGAAGGGCGGGTCCGCCGCCATGCTTCTCTGTACCTGGCGGCAACACGCTTCCGGCTTCATCGCCGATGCCGAAGGACGGGTCGAGGTTATTGAACAAGGCGCCGCCTGCGAGCATGAACTGCCAGGCCTGGATGCGGTAGGGTTCGTCGGCCGGGCCGTCGAAGCCGGTCTCGTTGCAGCCGATTACCTTGTTGAGGTGATAGTTGGTGGGGATGCAATCTGGTTTCGGTCGGGGATAATGAAAGTTGAAGATCGAGAACGCGCCGACGGGTTCTTCGACCTTCTTGGAGCCGTTGGCGACATTTCGGCTGATCAGGTGCTTTAGAGGCAGGTTCCGCTCTTCGGCGACGATCAGGTCGGCGATGTGGTGTTCCCATTCCAGGGGGACCTCTTCCCAGTAGGGTTCGTTGATGGTTTCGTAGTAGAGGTTGTCGAAGCGGTTGAGGTCGCGGACGATTCTGCGGACCATGGCGTCCTGGTATTTCACCAGCGACGGGTGCTTGAGCGTGAAGACTTCAGCAGGCGGCATTGGACCGACGTCGTTGATGTTGTTGTCCGGGTGCCAAGGTGACAGCTCCCAATGGGCAGGGCCGCCGGTGAGTACGTAGTGCACGCAGAAGAGGGTGATTTCGATAACGACGCCGCGGTCGCTGGCCAGGGCGCAGAAATCGGTGAGCCGCTGGAAGAAGGTCTCGTCCCAGGTTTCGAGGTCGAACTTGTTGCCGCCGTCGCGGGCGCCGGGGACGTTGCTGCGGCCGAAGGGGCAGACGAACTGTCCCGGTTGGGGGCCGAGCGAGTTGTTGGGCCACCATTCATCGGGCAGTTCGCGGTAGACGCCGACGAAGTTGCGCGTGTGGTTGAGGCCTTCGGCGGCGAGGGTGTCGAGATACTTTCGGTAGTCGAATTCGAGGTTCATGACCGCGCCATAGTGTTCGGCGCTGGTGACAAGGACGGTCGGCTTGCCGCGGAAGAGGAAATAGTGCGGGTTGGTTGGGTGGAGCGATAGTGCGGGCTGAGTCATGACTGCCTCCGCTATTGTCGTTCGAACCACAGGAAGCCAGAGCGTCCTCTGGATTGGTTACCATGCCAGCGGGGACGGCCGGTGTCAATCGGTAGGCCTTCGTGCGAAAGCCCTTTCCGTTCCGGTTCGTTTATGGCGGCAACGGATACCCTCGCTTACGCTTCGGGCTCGTCAGCGGCGATGATGGCGTTATCCGCAGGCTTCGTCGATGATCGCGACGATCGTGTCTTCGACCTCCCTGGCGACCGAAGCGAGGGATTCGGCGTTCGGATACATGTCCAGCAGAACGGTCGGCTTGACGGTGGCAACCGTGACCCGGCCGGCGTCTTCGTAGATGCTGATCCGGCAGGGCAGGGATGTCGAAATCACCGGGTTTTGTTCGAGCACCTTCTTGGCCTGCTGCGGATTGCATACCTCGACGATGATGCACTCCCGGTCGAATGGCACGCCTTTCTCGACCATCTTGGCCTTCAGGTCGATCGTATTGAGGACGCCGAAACGGTGATGGACGGCGGCCTGTTCGAGTCGAGAGAGGATGTCCTTTACCGATCCGGATGCATGTCTTGTGTATAGCATTCTGGATTGCTCCATGTACTGTTTCTATGTGTACTGGCCGTGCTGTTCCATCGCATGCAGGAAGGCCAGCACGTTTTCCCATGGAATGTCCTCTGTAATGGTATGACAAGGGGCGGCCAGATATCCGCCATTGGGCTTCATCACTGCCAGGGTTCGGCTGACGCTCTCGACCACTTCGTGGGGCCTCAGGTGTGCCAGGACGCCTTGATTGCCCACGGCACCCCAGAAGGTAATGTCTTGGCCATACTGGCGTTTCAGTTCGCCGCCATCCATTGTTTCGGGCTGGACGGCCTCGAGCATGTCGATGCCCAGGCCCGATCAGGTCGGGCAGAAGGGGCGTGACGTGGCCGCAGCAATGAAACGCTACGAGGACGTTGGGACTGACGGTGCCAGGTGGTCGACGATCATCCGGTGTCGCGGCTTGTACCAGCGGCGGTACTGCCGGGGCTCATGATGAGCGAACTCTGAGTGCCGAGGTCGTCCCCCATGTGCACGATGTCCACGCCGGCGCGGGCATAGGCTGTATAGAGGACTATCTTGTAATCGGTGATTCGATCGAGAATATGGGTCATGGCGGCGCAGGGTCATCGGTGGGCAGGGTCAGGGTATCGACGTCGCCGAGCCAGAACTTCGCCTCCTCGAACACGCCGCAGACATAGCCGCTGTACGAGGCCAGACCTTCCTGGCGGAGTTGGGCTGCCCGGGCCGCACACTCGGCGATTGTTTCGCCAGATGGATACGGCATCCACTGGGCCCTGGACAGGCCCTGGGGGCGGGGCGGTAATTGCATACGCACTGCCCGCAGGTCGCAGCCGGCCCAGGTTTCGTAATCGCTGTCACAGCCGGCCGTCTCAGTCTTGAATCGCTCAATGACTTCGCTAGAGAGCCGGATGTTGAAGGGAACTCGATCAGGCTGGCGATGGTGCACGCTGGCGAGGACTCTTTGCCGGGAGGTCATTGCCGGGGCCCCTTGCGGGACGACCAGGCCTGCTCAAAGAGGTGCACGTCGTCGGCGAGCATTTCGGGGTTGTCCTTGGGGAAGATGCCGATGCACAGGCCATCGGCAGAACGCATGTGGCAGGCGGCGAACCGCAAGGCGTCGGCCGGGTCGTTGCGTCCGGCGGCCATGACTTTGTAATGGATGACCGGGCGGGGCAGATCGGCGATGCGGGCGGCCATGGCCTGGCGGTCCTCGTTGACGAACACCTCTTCCTGGTCCCGGGATTTTTCAGCGTTCTTATGGCGCGGGGCAGCGTTGTAATAGCTGCACATGTAATAGTCAGCGTCGATCTTCTCCTGCTCGGCCCAGCAGAAGACGTCGGGGTTGTGGCCGGCGATGCCGACGGGCAGGTGTGCCTTGCGGATCGCGGCGATGCCGGCCAGCGGGTCGGACATATCGCCTCGGGCGAGGCAGTTGTCCATGACGCCACCGTGGATGTGGATGGCCTTGGCGCCGCCCCTTATCGCCATCTCGATGGTCTTGAGTGTCGGGCCGACGCCGGGGCAGGTCTGGGCGAGCCACTGGAGCGTGCCGCCTTCGTCCCAGTATTCCATAAGCGTGCGAATGACATGCTGGTCGGCCCGGGCGATCACTGCATTGATGCCCAGTTTTTCGGCAGCTGCGGAGCGTGTCCTTGATCCGCTGGCTCGTGAAGTAGTGCTCCATCTCGGCGTCACGCTTGGCGCCCTGGTGGGAGAAACCGCTGAAGGGGTTCGAGCCGAGGACGAATCGGCTGACGGTCAGCGAGGCGATTTTGAATGTGTCCATTTACTCCGTCTCCGGGCGTTATGGGGCGCTGGTCCACCTGGAATTCGGTGACTTTTGGGTAGGGACAATTCTACGGCGGCGGGTGGTCTTTACAACAGGGGGAGTGGTCCGCCGGTTGCCGATCGAGAGTGGCTGCGTAAGAGCCGTTCGCCTGGTTGGCGCAGCCGGGCAAACCACGAACATGGCTATGACAGTCGCGAACCATATGGTCCGCAAGGCTCAGAATCGCATACGCTCGCATAGATGTTGTCGCCAGACTGCCGTGGGCAACGACCACGACGAAGACCACGACCACGACGGAAACCACAACTACGACCACGACTACAACCCCGGCTGACGCCCGGGGCTCCAAACTCCCTTCCAACCTGTCGGTGATCGCGTTTCTTGGCGGCAGTGCGGGTCTTCAATATGGCAGGGGTTTGTTCTATAATGGTTGGACTGTATCAGACTGTGATTGTCGGGGTTATGGCTGACGGGTCTTGTTGCCGAAACGTGTCGCCAGCGTCGAGGGTTGTGCAGAGTGGGCAAGTCCACTGACTTCGTTCCGTCTCTTACGGAAGTCATTGATACCGAAAAGCTTCTGCCGGCAGAGGGCCGGCTGGTGCTGGGCGTCAGTGGCGGCGCGGACTCCGTGGCCATGCTGCATGCGCTCGACGAGATCAACGTCAGCCGGGGCCGGCCGTGGAACCTGCATGTCGGGCACCTGCATCATGGCATTCGCAGCCGGGCTGCGGACGAGGACGCCCAGTTCGTCAGCGATCTGGCGGCGAATCTTGGGCTGCCTGTGACGGTTGAGCAGGTGGACGTGCCGGGGTTGGCGAAGGCGCGGCAGATGAGCATCGAAGAAGCGGCCCGGGAGGCCCGGTATGCCTACCTGGAGCGGCTGTGTCTGCATACCGACAGCCGGCACATCCTGCTGGCCCATCACGCTGACGATAACGCCGAGACGGTCCTGCATCGGGTGCTACGGGGCACGGGGCTTCGTGGGCTGGCTGGGATCGCCCCGGTCAGGGCATTGACCCCTGGCAGTGATATCCGCGTCGTCCGGCCGATGCTGAAGTTCCGCAAGCAGGAGGTTGTCGACTTCCTGCGGCAGCGGGGGCTCGATTGGCGGGAGGACCATACCAATACGCAGACGAGTCTGACCCGCAATCGCATCCGCCATGAGATCCTGCCGCTGCTGTCGGCCAAGATCAATCGGCAGGTTACCGAGGCGCTGCTGCGCCTGGCGGAGCAGGCCCGCGATACGGACGCCTATCTGAGCGAGACTGCGCGGCGGACGTTCGAGGCGCTGGTCATCAGCCGGACGGATTGCGAGCTGACGATCAACCTTCCGGCCTTGCTGAAGCGCAGCCGGGTGATCCAGACCGAACTGGTGCGGCAGGCGTTTCTGTGGCTGCGGGTCGGCGAGCAGTCGATCGACCGGCGTCACGTGATGGCGGTGCTGCGCCTCGCTGAGCAGAGTCGCAGCAACAAGCGGATCAACCTGCCCAGCCGGCTGACGGTCTCGCGGCGGTACGATCGGCTGATCTTCTCGCTGCCGGGCAGCCAGGGGCCTGTCGAGCCGTTTGCGGACATCTCGGTGAAGGTGCCGGGCCGGACGATCGTCCGTCGGCGCAGGATCTGGCTGGAGACGCGGGTGGAGGAGTGCAGCGAGAGTCTGCTGCAGCACGTCAGGGAGAAGGACGACCCATGGACCGAATACGTCGACTATGATCAGGTGAGTTACCCGCTGATCATCCGGCAGCGCAAGGTCGGCGACCGGTTCTGGCCGCTGGGCGGTCCGGGCAGCAAGAAACTATCAGATTTTTTCAGCGAGCGCAAGATCGATCAGCCGCGGCGCAGCGAGATTCCGCTGGTGTGTGACCAGTTGGGGCCGATCTGGATCATGGGTTTGCGAATCGACGATCGGGTCAAGCTTCGCCGGCGCACGACGCGTGTGCTGCGAATCGAGGCAAAGCCCCTGGAGGCTGAATATTGAGTTGCATTCCGCCGCAGCCAGATAGGCTCTACACAGAAAACTGTAACATTGACAGTGATCGTTCCGGCCTTCAACGAGGAGGCCTTTATCGGCACGGTTCTGGACCGGCTGCTGGCTGAGCCGACGGACAAGCAGATCATCGTGGTCGACGATGGTTCGACGGACGGGACCGTTGGCGTCGTGGAAGGTTTTGCCGACCGGGGCGTGGTGTTGATGCGTCACGCGGTCAACAGCGGCAAAGGCGCCGCGATCCACACCGGGCTTCGCTGTGCCAGGGGGCGGTTCGTTATCGTCCAGGACGCCGATCTGGAGTATAACCCGGCGGACTTTCCCCAGCTGCTCAAGCCCTTGCTGGAGGGTCGGGCGGAGGTGGTCTACGGCTCGCGGAATCTGCACGACAACCCGCGCGTCAGCAAACTGTTTTACTGGGGCGGCCTGGCGGTGACGGTTGTTGCCAACTGGCTCTACTGGACGAGGTTGACCGACGAGGCGACCGGCTACAAGGCGTTCAAACGGGAGATCCTGGAGGGGCTGGATCTGAGCAGCCGGGGGTTCGGCTTCTGCGCGGAGGTGACAGCCAAGCTGCTGCGGCGCAAGGTGAAGATCGTGGAGGTGCCGATCAGTTACGTGCCGCGAAGTTTCGCTGAGGGCAAGAAGATTCACATCAAACACGGTATCGGCGCGGCGGCGATACTGGTGTGGTATCGGTTTACCGGCCGGCGGTGCCCGATCGCGTGAGGCATGCGAGGGACAGTCCTCCAGACGGCTTCTTACAGCGGGAGGTTGAGGATTATCGCTCCGGATCCTTTTCCGACAGGAGTGACTCTACGTCGCGAGCGCCGTGAAGGATGCGGACGATCGCCAGCGGGCTTGTGTCAGGTTTGTAGACGATCAGGTAAGACCAGACTGGCCAGAAAAGAACGGGGAGTGCAGTCAGGTCTTTTCGCATATGGCCGATGCCTGGGTGTTGAGCAAGGCGCTGGCAGGCTTGATCGAGTGCATCAAGGACGTGTTGGGCACGGTCTGGTCCGCCTTGCTCGAGCAGGTACGAGAGGATCTCGTCGATGTCGCGGGCGGCTGGGCTGGAGAGAACGAATTGCTGTTTCATGCCTTGCGTGTCGTACGAGATCGTAACGGGGCTGCGTGCTTTCCCGCAGCGTTAAGGCGAGCGCACCATTTGCTCAAGAACTTCTGCCCGTCAACGATGTCTCCAGCAGCTAACGCATCGAGACCTTCCTGGATCTTTGCGTCAATCTGCGAGCGGGCCCTTTCAAGCAGTTCCTTCGGCATCGCGGACTGCTCTTGATGCGTAAGTCCCTCGCAGAGCCACTTCTCGAGAATCCGTCGACGCTCGGTTTGCTCAAGCAGGCGGAGGCCTTCGCGAAAGACCTCGCTGGCGGAGTGATATCGGCCCGAGGCGACGAGATCCTGGACGAACTGCTCGAGTTCGGGGGTGATCGACACGTTTACGCTTGCCCGGTTTGCCATAATACCAGTCTATCTGGCGTCGCCCTCTGTGTCAATTATTGATACAGCACGCATCTTGGCTTTGCTGTCGCGCTCAGGAGACGACCGGTAGTGAATCACTCCCCCGGCATCTTCACTGGCTGGCATGCCCTCCAACCCTTAATATGTTAGCCGCAATCGCGTATCGCACGTATGGATTGGTACGGGTATGACGAACGGTACGAACAGCGCTGGCGATAGGTATTGGGCGGCAGGGCTTACGGCCATCCTGCTTGTCGCGGCTTTGCTGCGCGTCGGGATCGTCCGCTATGCCAACGTTCATCCGGGCCGGTTCATGTGGCCGGATTCGCAGCGCTGCCTGCTTGTAGCGGGGAATATTGCCGCCGGCCAGGGGCCCGTTATCAGTCCGGCGGACCGTACGGGGTCCGATCCCGGCTATCCGCTGTTGCTGTCGTGGCCTGCCAGACTCTGGCCGGGGCAGATCGATAAGATCGCGGCGGCGGGGCGCTGGATGAACGTGCCTGCCGGTCTGGCGACGGTGCTGTTTGTGGCGTACCTGGGGCGGTTGCTGTTCGGGGCGGGTGCGGGGCTTGCTGGCGGGGCGATTGCCGCGATCCAGCCGATCCAGGTGTACTTTACCGGGCTTGTGCTGACGGAGGTCATGTATACGGCGCTGCTGATGGGGGCGCTGTACGTGCTGGCCCGGTTCATGATGAAGGGCAGTTGGGCGAACCTGTTCCTTGCGGGGATAGGGCTGGGCTTGGCGACGCTGACGAGAAGCAGCGGTCTGCTGCTGCCGGTCTTCCTTCTGCCGATCGTGGCTTATGCGGGCTGGCGACGAGGGCGAGCTGAACCGCTTTGGTTCAGCCATCGCCTCGCTGGTCGTCTTATACGTCTGTTACGCGTGCGTGCTGGTGCCCGTGGCGTATCGCAATTACCGGATCGTTGACGCGTTCGTGCCGGTGCGGACCGGCAGCGGTGCGACGCTGCTGGAGGGTAACGGGCCTTGGGCAAATGGCGGTCCGGGTATGGAGAAGGTCCACTGGCCGAAGTATCCAGCCGATGCCAACGAGGACGTCAAAGACAGAATCAACCGCGACGCGGCCCTCGGCTACATTCGGCAAGACCCGGGACGCTTTTTGAAACTCGCCGCCAGCAAGTTCGTGCGGACCTGGAATGTGCAGATGAATCTGTCGGACTACCAGCGACCGGTGTACGACCTGCTGGCGATGCTCTCGACAATCCCGGTCTATCTCCTCCTGGCGATCGGCTGGTGGCGGCACCGGCGGCAGGTGAGCCGGTGGTATCTGTTGCTGGCCCCGGCGATATACTTCTCGCTGCTGCACATGGTGTTCGTGGGGTCGGTGCGGTATCGGTTCCCCGCGATGCCGGCGTTGATGGTATTGGCGGGGGCGGCCTTCGTAACGGCGAGGCAGGACGAGGACGAAACAGCCGAGCCGGCCGCCGATCTTGCCCCGGTTGATTGGAAACAATGAGGCACATGCGACTGACCAGCAAGTCGATCCTGGCGGCCCCGCCGCAGCACCGCAGCCGCGGCTGGCGGCGCCGCTCGGCTGCCGTCCTGCTCGCGATGGTGCTGGCGGGTGTTGCCGGCTACTGGTATCTGACGCGACCCGCCCGGTTGATCCCGATCGCCGTGGACTTCCTTCAGGGGATGTCCGGCGGCGAGGTGACGATCGGCAGCATGGACTTCACCTTCTTCGGCGGCATCAATCTGACCGATGTGCTCATTCGCACCCCGAAGAGATTCGATTTCGGCCCGGCGGCCGGGCGCGGCCGGGTCGCATTCGCCGTTGCGGATCTGCATCTGCAACACGACCCGCTGTCGCTGCTGCTGGGTCGTTTTGTCGTCAAGCGGATCACGGCGGTCCGGCCGCAGTTTCAGATTGTTCATCAGAAGGCAACCGGTTTGAGCAACTGGCAGGCGATGCTGTCGGCCCGGCCGGCCGGCAAGCACTCCGGACAGCAGCAATGGCCGATTATTCACCTGAAGCACTGCATGCTGCGCAGCGGTATGGTCGATGGCAAGACGCTGACGTTCGCCGACCCGATCGAGATGGAGGTGCTCGCCGAGCCGCAGGCCGGCAAGCCGGGCGAATACACATGCCGACTGCAGCCGCTCGGAAACGACCGCATTATCCGTACGATGCAGGTCGACGTGCCGAACGGGCGAATCCGCGGCGATCTGCCGGACATCCGGCTCAGCCAGGTGCTGCCGTCCCTGCCGCCGCAGTGTGCCCGGTGGTGCGATATCCTCGAACTGACCGGCCAACTGGGGGCGGACAACATCGAGTTTGATCGCAACGGCGGCAGCCATTGCACGGTGAATCTTGCGCATGTCAGTCTGTCGGTGCCCGAGGACGAGTCTGAGTTTTACGGGAAGCAGGCCCGCGCCCGACGGCTCTTGCGACTGAACGGGGTGGCCGGGAGGATCACCTTTGACGAGGGGCATGTGACGTTCGATCTCACCGGGCGCATGAACGGCGGGCCGTGTCACCTTTGGGGCAGCGTGGAAGGTTGCGGCGGCCCCATGGGCGAAATGGGCTACCAGATCCACATCGACGTTCCACGCGTCGCTTTTCCCGACCGCAGCAATCCCTATGTCGCCGACCAGGTCCGCCGGCTGCCGCCGAGGATCTACAAGTATTTCACCCAGTTCGATCCGACAGTCGGCGCTCTCGGCGTCCAGGGATGCGTAACCCGGCCGGCTGGGCCGGATCAGAAGGTCCAGTTCCGCGGCGTGGTCACTACGAAGGACGCCGCCGGCTACTACGACGACTTTCCCTATCACGCCAGTCATGCCAACGCGACGATTCGCTGCACCGACAAGGGCATCTTCTTCACCGTCCTGGCGCAGCGCGATCCGGAGACGATGTTCCGTGTGTCCGGCTGGGTGGATGATGGTTCGCCGTGGAGCGACGCCGATGTGTACGTGCAGGCCGTGTCGATTCCGCTGGATGCCGAGATGTTCCGTTCTCTGCCGCCGAAGTTCCAGCGTCTGCTCAACAACTTCGACTTCTACGGGCTGATCAATTGCGACTTCCATCTGGCGCGCTACGGCGGTACGCCCGCCACCGGTGCCGCTCCCTGGCGATGGGAAACGAAGATCAGCCTGCGCGACGTGGCGGGACGCTATCGGCCGTTCAATTACATGCAACACGGCATCCGAGGCACGTTCGAGGCCGCCAACGGCATCATTCACAAGATCGACCTGTACGCCGTCGATCCGTTGGGCACGATGACCGTGCAGGGCCGGGCGGACTTACGCGACGAGCAGAAGTCTGTGGACCTGCGAATTCATGCGTACAACCAGGTTCTCACGCCGGATCTGCTGCCAGCCCTGCCGGAGACAGCCCGGCAGGTGATCCATGCAGCCGGCGTCGCCGGGCTGTTTAACGTCGATGCGCGTTTGAACATGTCCAGGCAGACGCACGACCAGTTGCAGTGTCGGGCAGACATCGATTGGAGGGACGGTCGGTTTGCCGCGAGTTTCGCCCCGTATCCGTTTGACGACGTGCGTGGACATCTCTATGTGGACCTCCCGAACGACCGGATCGACCTGCGCGACATTCGAGGCCACAACGGACCTGCGTTGCTCCACCTTGATGGAACGATTCATACTGGCGCAGCAGGTGTCGGCGCATTTCAGTGTTGCCCTGGACGACCTGCCCCTGACGGAAGATCTCTACGGAGACTTGCCGGCGTCTCTCCGGAAGTGGTGGCGGACCTTCAAGCCGGCCGGCTCGATCGGTGTACGGAGCGTGGTGGATCTGAAAAGCGCAGCCACGTCGGCAGATGGTCATGACGCTGCAAGCAGCACGTCTTCACGCCAAGATGCCGCTGGTGATGCTGCTCGGGATGGGAACGAAGCCTGGTCGCTCTCGCACACGACAACGCTGCTGCTCAAGGACAATCGTGTCTGCTGGGACGCGTTTCCCTTGCCGCTGGATGGTGTGTCAGGGTCGGTTGTTCTGACAGACGGGCGATGCGTTCTCAGGGACATTACCGCCGGGCACGCTGGCGGCAATCTTTACGGTTCCGGCCGGGTCGATTGGTCGGACGACGCGACGCGTGCGGACGTCAAAATCGCCGTTCGCAATCTGCCGCTGGATGAGCCGCTGCGTGAGGCCGTGCCGTGGCAGGTGCGGAAATCGTGGAACAACTGGCAGCCAGCCGGCCAGGTGAGCCTGGACGTCGACAGGCTCCGCTATGTGAAGACCAAAGACAAGGCGGCTATCTGGGACGTAAACGGGTCGCTTGCCGCCAAGCTCAAGAAAGTGGTCATGTCCGTGGATATCAGGGATGCGGCCGTCAAGGCCGACGGTACGGTGCGCATCGACGAAAACCGTAACACCTTCTCGGGACGGGGTACGGTCAGTGCTGACAAGGCGACCGTCAGCATGATCCCCATGGCCGGCGTCCACGGCGTTTGGGTGGCGAAGCCGGACGGTTCCATGCGGCTGAACAACTTCCGCGCCCGGTCGCTCGGCGGTATCGTCGCCGGCTTCTTCGAGGTTGAGCCGACGCTGCAGGGTGACCGCTACGGAATCGTGTTGACGCTCGATGATGGCGATCCGTCGCAGCTGGCGCATGCCCTGTCCGGCGGGCAGATGTCAGGGCTGAAGGGTACCATCCAGACGCAGCTGCGCATGCGCGGCCTGTCGGATCATCCCGAGACGCGTACCGGTTCGCTGAACCTGCGACTTGAAGGGCAGGGGCTCTATCGGCTGCCGGTGCTGCTGCAGCTGGCGAATGTTCTGGACATACCGGTGCCGGCCGATCTGTCGCATCACGAACCGCAGCAGGTGACCGCCCGGCTGACGATCATGGCGGACAAGGCCATCATTGATGGTCTCGAGCTGCATGACCGCTCCTTCATCATGCGGGGCAACGGGCTGATCGATCTGCCCAGTCGCAAGGCCGACCTGACAGTCATTGCCGCCCGTCCGCGTGTCTGGCCGACCCTGCCGCTCTTCAGCGAGTTGCTGGAGGGAACGGTTCGCGAACTCATAGAAGTCCACGGCACGGGCACATTGGATCACCTGAAGTTCGAGGCGCAGCCGCTGCGAAGTCTCCAGGCCGCGTTGCAGACCCTGGCCAATCCGCACCATCGGACGAAGATGCCGAAGATCCCCTGGCCGGATGAGACGAGCTGGCAGAAAACGGCGAATGAGGCGAAGAGGTGACGGGCTGACGCGGGAAGACGACAGGACGGAGTTCTGAGTGCTGGGGCCTGAGTGTAAGGGCCGGGCGCCAGGGCATATGCTTCACTGCCCGCGGAGAGTCAAGAGTGATGGTGTTTTCACCGTCTTTGTCCTGCACGCGTCACCGCAGATATTACCAGATCCCGTCAAGCCACGACTTGGGCATGCTTCCCATTCTCCCGGAAGTTGCTGCTGACTGCGCCGGTCCGTCAGGACGTGCTGACGTCGGCAGGATGCTGGCCTCCGCTGCGTGCGGTACATTCGCCGGCTGGTCGAGCATCTGGACCGTTACGATTACCGCATAAACCGCCTTTTCCGCCTGCTGTCGGATCGGCTCATCTGCTGACGGCAAAGCGGCGTTGTCATAGGCCGCATAGCCCCAGATAGCTACAGGCTGGTCATCCGGCACATCAACCGTCGAGTGAAGTTTCAGCAGCCTGGCATCGCCTGCCTGGGCTTGGCCCTTTGCTATGTTGAATGTGATCGTCTGCAACTGATCGTCCGTCCGGTCCGCCACGACACCGCGGTATTGCTTATCCTGCGACAACCGGCTGGCGTCGTGCAGGATTACAAATACCTGATGGTCCAGCGGTACGCTCGTCGGGCCGGTCGTGCCGGCGCCGGCGGTCCACCGGCCGTCCTGCCAGGTAAGCGTCGTGATCTGCAGAAACCGCTTCGCGCCCTGGTAACGCACGCGGACGCTTCCGCTGGCCAGTGCCTGCCCTGCTGGTTCCGGTCCGGGTTCATCGTCGGTGCCAGTCGGCGTGATACGCAGCAGGCACCGGTCGAAATCAGTTGCGGCTGTCGAGGCGAGCAAGCCGAGGAATGTGACAATCAGCAACGGATAGCGCAGCACGTCTGGAAGGGCACTCATCGAACGTCTCCCATTCCAATGTCGTTCGGATAACATTACGTCCACGGCGGGGGCCGAGTCCGACAAGCGTGCTCCAGCAGAGTGTTTGATCTCGGCCCCAGCCGCGTAGCCGACAGCTTGCGTGCTCGTCACAAAGAGATGCTTGTCCCGTCTGCCGGCTTTTAATGATAGGTGTGAGCTGAATACGAGGCAAAGATCTGCATAGCGCGAAAGGCAAGGGCCAGGTAGAAAAGACCCGGAGTGCAGATGGATACGACGTCAGCCACTGCTCAACCGTCAGCATAACCGTGGAAACCCGAAGCCAGTAGCCACCAGCCTTTAGCGACCAGACAACAGGCCGTCACGGCTTCGAGTCACAAGTGCATACCAGTTTGCCGCAGCCTGGGCAGCCTGTGCCGTATTTCTCCGCTACTGCCGCTTCCAGGTCGATGTTTTCCACATTGGCCAGCGTCACCAGCCATGCCAGCACATCAGCAAACTCGTGGCTCTTTTCCTGTTGCGTGCCTTCGCGGACCGCCGCCGCCAGTTCGCCCACCTCTTCCATCAGCCAGATGAAGGTGGCCGCCGAACCACGCTTGCGGTCTTTGTCGCTGTACATCCTGTCGATCAACTGCTGAAATTCACGGATCGTCATCGCCGCTTGAACCTCTTGCTTTCAACCAACCAGCCATTATAGAAGCCAGTGTTTGTCAGGTCCGGCAGCATACCGCCTCGACCACGCGGCGAAAAGGCCCGGCGCATGCCGCCTGCAACGCAAGGTTTCGGCCATATACGCAGCCTCCTGGCCCGCAATGCGGTGCTACAATCTTGTGCGGCCCAATTCCAGCGGTCGGCAGGAGAAGGAGACCAGATCGTGACACGCACAAAGCCCTTCTTAAGCGTGGGCATCATCGCGCTGCTGGTAGCCTGCAGTGCATCGACAGACTCAGATGCAGACGGATACGAAGGCCGGCGTACCGATCGACACGGCGCAGTTGGGCCCCCCTCTGCCGTCGCCCGGGGAGCACAGCACCGTCACCTGGCAGCAGCGGCTTTCCTGGCTGCGGCAGCAACTGACCGTGCTCAGTTGGGATCCGGGGCCCAACCAGGACCTGTTCCGCCAGCTGGCCCGCCAGACGGACGCCATTGCGGCGGCGGCCCTTAGCCCAAGCCAGCAGACAGCCGCCGTGTCGTGGCCAGTGACGAATCTGGGAGGGGCTGTTGCACCGGCGACGCAGCCGACCATGGTAGAGCCGGCGCCGCGCCAACCGCAGTCAGAGGCTGGTCGAGTACCCAGGGAATCTGCTTATACGGGCCAACTCATCAGTCCGAATAGAAGCGGAGCGGGTGGGTCCGCCGCGAGACCAGCCCCGCAGGCCAAGGCGTATCCGGCGCCGCAGCCACCTCCTCCATCCGAAGGTCCTGATGGTCGTCGACCGGGTGCACCACCACCGCCGCCACCACCCCCGCCAAGCGAGAAAGAGCGGAAGCTTGCCGGCATCGTTCATATGTCGCAGGAACTCGAGCGTGTCGTGAATGACCCGATGCAGGTGACGATCCTGGCGGTCTATGCGATTTCCGATGCTGCCAAGGACGATCCTGGTGTGGGTATCGATGCCCTTCAGACATTGCTGAAGCAAGAGCAGCCGGTACCGGTCAAAACCGTTATCCGATTCGCTCTGCGGGACCTGTATCTCAAGGCCGGCCAGGACAAGCCTGCCATCGAGCAACTTCAGTCGATCGTGCGGGAGAACGCCGCGCTCGTTCGCCATGTCGAGCTTCGACCGCCCGGCCCCGAAGGAAAGCGACCTCCCTACGAGCCAGGCAGACCGATGCCGCCTCCCAGGGAAGGTCCTGGCCATCAGCCACCCCCGCCACCCCCGCCGCCTCCGCCGCCGGGAGACTAGGCTGCACTGCAACTGCTGCCTGACAAGTTGGCCGAATGTTACGTTCGGCCAGCAGCGCTGGACGCGCGCCGTCGTCGCCGAGTCCGTCCACGGCCTGCAACTTACGTGACGTGCGACACCTGTAATCATCTGGGCGGTTTGCTCACAGACCATGCAGTCCCTCTCCTGCTTCCGTCCGGCCCGCAAGCCCTTGCCGGGCCGGGTCCTGCTTCGTATCTTGGCGCAACTGGAGGTGCTTCATGCAGGTCTTGCTGGATCAACAACGCTTCGAGCAGGCACTCGACGACCTGGCGAGTCGGATCCGCGCGGACATCCCGGCTGGCAAGTCAGTCGCCCTGGTCGGCGTGCTTCGTCGCGGCGATGCCATGGCCCGCCGACTGGCGGAGCGCCTCGGCAAGGCCGGTCTTGAGAAGGTGCAGATCGGTACGCTAGACATCACGATGTACCGCGACGATCTGGCGACCAAGGGCCCCGAGGCCATCATCCGCAGCACCGAGATCCCCTTTGATGTGACCGGCCAGTACATCGTCCTGGTCGACGACGTGCTCTATACGGGTCGAACGAGCCGGGCGGCCCTTGATGCCCTGACCGACCTTGGCCGGCCGCTGGCGATTCGCCTGGCGGTGCTGGTCGAGCGGCCCGGGCGGCAGATGCCGATCCAGGCGGATTACGCGGCGCTCCGGCTGGACCGGGCGAACGGTAAGGTTCACGTCCAGTTCCGCGAGACGGACGGGCAGGATCGGGTGGAGGTGGACTGAAGATGCCAATCTGGACGCGAAAGCACCTGCTGGACCTGGAATCGCTCAGTGCGGACGAGATCCGCACGATCCTCGATACGGCCGAGAGCTTCAAAGAGGTCTCCACCCGCAGCGTTAAGAAGGTGCCGGCCCTGCGAGGGCGCGTCGTCGTCAACCTGTTCATGGAGGATTCTACACGCACGCGGACCAGCTTCAGCCTGGCTGCCCAGCGGCTTAGTGCCGATGTGCTGGAGTTCGCCGCCAAGGGCAGCTCCGTCAGCAAGGGCGAGACCCTCCGCGACACCGCCCGCAATATCGAAGCCATGGGCGTCGACATCGTGGTGATTCGCCACTCCGCCGCTGGTGCGCCGCTCTACCTGACCCAGTGCATTAACTCCTGTGTGGTCAATGCCGGCGACGGCAGCCACGAGCACCCGACGCAGGGCCTTCTGGATATCTTCACGATCCGTGAGGTGAAAAAGCGGCTGGAGGGCCTGAAGGTGGCGATCGTCGGCGACATCGCGCATTCGCGCGTCGCCCGGTCGAACCTGTGGGGTCTCAAGAAACTCGGCGCCGAGGTCATCATGGTCGGCCCGACGACGCTGGTGCCCAAGTCGTTTGCCCAGCTCGGTGCCAGAATCTGTCACAACTTCGACGAGGTGATCGGCGAGGTCGACGTGATCAACACCCTGCGGATCCAGCGGGAGCGGATCACCAGCAACGTCTTTCCGAGCGTGCAGGAGTACATCCGCCTGTTCAGCCTCACGCCGCAGCGGCTCGCCCGGGCCAAGAAGGACGTACTGGTCATGCATCCGGGCCCGATTAACAGAGGTATCGAACTGGCCAGCGAAGTGGCCGATGGCCCCAGCAGTGCGATCCTGAGGCAGGTGTCAAACGGCCTGGCGGTCCGGATGGCGGTGCTCTATCTGTGTAACCAGGCCGCCGTCGGTCAGTCAGCCGAGGTGTAATACGGGAGATGCAATGAATTCCGCCGATGCTCAAAGGACGATCCTGCTGAAAGGTGGTCGCGTAATCGACCCGGTTGCCGACGTCGATCGGACGGCTGATGTTCTGCTCGAAGGGGACCGCATCCGCGCGGTTGCCCCCAACCTGTCCGAGCGTGCCGACATCGTGATCGATTGTCGCAATAAGATCGTTGCCCCCGGCCTGATCGATATCCACGTGCACCTGCGCGAGCCTGGCGACGAAGAGGAGGAGACGATCGCCAGCGGCAGCGCCGCCGCGGCCGCCGGTGGGTTTACCTCCGTCGCCTGTATGCCCAACACCAACCCTCCGCTGGATAACGAAGCCGCCATCGAGTTCGTCCTGCGTCAGGCCAGCAGGGCCAATCTTTGCAACGTCTGGCCGATCGGCGCGATTACCAAGGGTCGGCAAGGGGCGGAACTGGCGGAGATCGGCCAGATGGTCCGCGCCGGCGCCGTCGCCTTCAGCGACGACGGTGCCAGTGTCGCCTCCGCGGCCGTGCTCATGCGAGCGATGCAGTACGTCAGCATGTTCAACAAGGTGATCATCGAACACTGCGAGGATCCCAACCTCGTCAAAGGCGCCGCGATGAACGGCGGCGTGACGGCCACCCGGCTGGGCCTGCCCGGCTCGCCTTCGATCGCCGAGGACCTGATCGTCGAACGGGACATCACACTGGCTGAATACACCGGGTGCCGGTTCCATGTGGGCCATGTATCGACGCGACATTCGGTCGAGTGCATCCGCGAGGCCAAGCAGCGTGGTGTGGCTGTGACCGCCGAGGTCTGCCCGCATCATCTGCTGCTGACGGAGGAGGCGTGTGCGACGTACGATCCGACGTTCAAGGTGAGCCCGCCGCTTCGCAATCGCAAGGACGTGCAGGGCTGCCTCGACGGCGTTGTCGACGGAACGATCGACTGCCTGGTTACCGACCACGCTCCACATGCCAAGGAAGAGAAGGAGTTGGAGTTCCTGGCGGCCCCGCCGGGAATGATCGGCCTGGAAACCTCCCTGGCAACCTTCGTCAAGGCGCTGATCGAGCCCAAGTTGCTCACCTGGCCCGAGCTGCTCCGCAAGATGACGATCAACCCAGCCCGCGCCGTCGGCATCAACCGCGGCACGCTGGGCGAATCTGCCCCGGCTGACGTCGTGGTTATCGACCCGGCCATGTGCTGGAAGATCGACGCCAGCACTTTCCGCAGCCGCGCCCGCAACTGCCCCTACAACGGCTGGGACGTTACCGCCAAGGCGGTCTTGACGATTTGCAGCGGCCGGATTACCCATGCGGAAGAGGGCATGCAGGTGCCTGCGGATGCGGCGTGTGCGTAGTAGTCGACCGGGAAGAGACGCTACGCGTATTCGTAGACAGGCTGTCTCGATGGTCTTGTCCGGCTTTCTGTTGCTTCGGACGATGGCCTGGATATGTTCGACGGTTTCGGGGGCAAAGAACTGCTCGCCGGTTTCCTTACACACGCGTGCAGGTACGTGTTCGATGAGGTAGAACTTCCCGTCGTGTTCCAGCGTATACGTTACTTGCGTCTCGACCAGCGTCTCTTTCATGCCTCACCCGGTCTGCTCGTCTTCCTGATCTTCAAGTCAGTCCATTGATCCGGATCAGGCTCGTAGAGCGTTATGATCTTGATCAGAGGCCGACTCGGATACTACATTGCACATGAATCGCCCGTCCGCTATCCGTCCATCCCAATATTAGGCAACTCGGGCCATACTTATCGTCAGGGTAGTCCTCAATCAGCTCACTCTTTTGCGCGACAGCCTGTTCGAGTTCAGCAACACTGATGCTGCGAATGATGCTCTGGTCGACGGCATGCTTCGAGAACTCGTACGCCCGCTGCAGGAATTTGTCCCTGATCTCGTCAAGCATTGGCATCCGGGCATGGTATCTAGGCCGCCCAAAAGGGTCAATTCGTCTGTCTCGTTATTGGCGATAGAGGTCTGGTGCCGCTGGAGACACACGAAACGGGTCTGCACCGATCCTCATCCCCTCATCGGCGCGTACTTCTCCAGTTGCCGGATCGCCGTCGCCAGGTCTTTCGGGATCGGGGCCTCGATTGCCGTCACTTCCTCCGTCATCGGGTGCCGGAACTGGATGCGCAGCGCAGTTGCAGACTCGGTCGGCTGATGAGCGGCCGCTCCGGTTTGCGTGTGCTGCGCTTGTAGCCCATCTTGATATCGGACAGGAGCAGCCCCTCACTGCCGCCGTAGACCGGGTCGACCGCCAGCGGCAGGTCGATGTGTTGCAGGTGTACGCGGATCTGGTGCGTCCGCCCGGTGACCGGCCGGCACTCCAGCAGGCAATAGCCGTAGAACCGTTCTTTGACTCGCCACTTGGTAATCGCCCGCTTGCCCGCCGGGTCGATCCGCATCACGCCGGCCTTGCCGCTGGGGCCGATACGCTGATCGACGATCCCGCCGTCCGTTGCCGGCTGTCCCCGCACGAGGGCCAGATAGGTCTTGCCCACCCGATGCGCCTGGAACTGGCCAGCCAGGGCCCGCTGCATATCCAGCCCCTTTGCCAGCAGCACTACACCGCTCGTCCCGCGATCGAGCCGATGGACAAGCGCAGGTCCTGCTCCTCCGTCATCTCCAGTTGCTGATGAAGCGTGCGCAGCAGGCCACCCGAGCCCTTACGGTCCGGCGCCACCAGCACCCCAGCCGGCTTGTCGACCGCCAGAAGAGACTCGTCTTGATAGAGGATTGGAATGATGGGAACGATGCTCTTACTCATCCTCGCGAATCCGCCAAAGCAAACCGTTGTCGCAACAAGTCAATCATGCCCCACCGTGCTCCGACGGCACCCGAGCTCCCTTCTGCCGTTGGCTGTCTCCTGTCTCCTGCCTTCCGTCTTCTGTCTTCTGTCTTCTGTCTTCTGCCTTCTCACATCGCCTTCCACCACACAACCCCAGCCCCCGCCTCCGGATCAGCATAGGGAATAATGTTTCCGCCAGCGATCTGCGGCAGGTGCCCCGTGGCCACGCTGTGGCCGATCACCAGCCCCAGCACGCTGCCGAAGACCACATCGCTGAACATGTGCTTGCGGTCGTCGAGCCGTTCGAACCCTACCCATCCGGCGAACGCGTACATCGGAATGCCGACGGCATGTCCATACGCGTTGTCCAGCACCGCCGCCATTGCGAACGAACTGGATGCGTGGCCGCTGGGGAACGCATAGTGATCGCCGTTGGGTCGTTGCGTCCCCGCACAGGCCCCTTTAATTGCCAGCGTGCTGAGATCCGTGATGATCAGCGCCGACAGCAGGTTCTTGCCCACATTGTAGGTCTTGAGATCCTTGAACTCATAGCCGGCCATGTACCACGCGCCGGCCACGCCGAGTTGCAGCAGGGGATGTCCCAGCGCTTTCGCCGCATCGCCCCAAGCCTCCTTGCACGTACGCGACTGGTCGAACTTGTTATTGATCGTCCAGTCGACATGCTGGTGCAGCGCGACCGAGGCCCCGCCCGCCGACAACAGGATCGCCAGGTTCACCGGATTGGTATAGACCCGTTTGGTGTCCTCCCACAGCCAGCGCGGCGTGTTCTTCAGGTCCTCCCTGATGCTGAAGACCGTTGCAGCAGACTCGTTGGTCGCCTTGGTCGCTGATATCGGTACCGGCTCCAACCCGGTCTCGATCGCCGAGCCGCGCCCGGCCACTGGCATATCCTCAGCCGACGCGGCATCCGCCAGCAGCATTGGCCTGGAGAAGACGGCCTTGTCCGGCATTGCCGCTACGGCAGGCATATACGGCCTGGCCTCGATATCGGAAGAATACAGAGATCTGGCTGCGGATTCCGACTTCGCTGCCTGCTGCTCTGCGGCTGCCATCGCCTTGCTGATCTGCTGAAGGTTCGTCGGTTCGGCCGCGGCAACCCTGCCCGCCGGCACAGCAAGAACGATCAGACACAGCCCCAGCCCGCTGGCCAGGCAGGTACTATGTATGCGCATACTGCCATTCTCCTATAATGCTGGTAAGAGTTTCACAGCCCCGTCTGGCTGATCATCTTGTTGTTGGCAGGGACCTGAGAATACTTTGCAAGCAGCGCAGCCAGCTTGGGCTGCCTCGGGTCGAGGTCCAGCGATCGCTGCCAATGCTCCAGGGCCCGGCTGCGCAGCGATTCGTCGCGGGGCTCCTGCTGGGCGATATACCGCATCATCATGACCACGCCGATGCCGGCATGGGCCTGTGCATCGGCGCCCATTTCGATTGCCTTGCGATATTCGCTCTCCGCCTGCTCGTATTGCTTCTGCACGAACAGGCAGTAACCCAGCTGGCGATACGCCGCCGAATTCCTGCCGTTAATCATGATCGCCCGTTCGAGCGTCTTCTGGCGCTGTGCGTCTTGCCCTGGCGCATGTAGCAGCTGGCCAGGTTCAGCAGGATATTCGTTTCGATCGGATTCTGTTCGACCGCGTCGAGATAGGAACGCGTCGCCTGCTCGAGTTGCCCGGCTGACTCCTGCGCAACCGCCAGGTTCTGGAAGGCCTCCGAGCTGCTCGGGTCAATCTCGACGGCCCGGCGATAGTAGGGCTCCGCCTTTTGTGGCTGGCCCATCTGCATGTAACAATTGGCCAGCCCCAGATTTGCCTTGAAGCTCTCCGGCTCGATATCGCAGGCATACAGGAACGCCCGGGCGGCTTCGGCCAGTTTGCCCAGGTAGCGATAGGCATCGCCGAGTCGCAGGGCGGTGTCGGTATCGTAGGGATTGACCTTCAAGGCGGTGCTGTAGTCTGTCACACGCGGCTGCGGTCTCCCCGAGCATCGACTGGACATCGCCGATCTTGGTAAACGCAAAACCGAAACTCGGGTCGTTGGCGGCCGCCGCCTGAAATTCCTTCAGCGCCGCCTCCAGTTCGCCGGCATCGAGCGCCTGCATCCCCTGTTGTGCGCAGACTGTCGCCTGGTGCTGGCGGAGGGACTGACACCCCACTGCTGACACCATGAGAAACGCCAATATCACCGCGCCTGACATCGACCGCATGAAAAGATCCCCGGTGCATCTGACCTTGAGGACAAGTCGTAGTATCTGCGCAGACACCGGCGCGGTCAACGGAGAGAGGAAAGGAGTCATCTGGCCAGGATTACGGGGGAGCCGGCTATCGATAAAGCGGCTGTCCCTGTCCCCTGTATCCTGTCCCCTGCTGCTGTACCCTGAACGTCACAGCTACTATGATTGTGACGATTGGACGACGCGTCGTGCTCGGCGTAGCCTAAGTGCTGCCGGGCACTTAAGATATGATTCGCATAAGGATGTTTTGATGAAAACCCTCATCACGATGCCCGTCTACAACGAGGCCAAATACCTTGCCCAGATCCTCGACCGAGTGCGTCAGTATTCCCAGGATTGCGACATCCTGGCCGTAAATGACGGTTCGACTGATGATTCCGCCACCATCCTTCGGCAAATGCCGGACGTGACCGTTCTTACGCACGATACGAACCTCGGCTACGGCCGGACCCTGGCCGACGCCTTCGACTACGCCGACCGCTATGGCTACGACTGGGTCATCACGCTCGATGCCGACGAACAGCATGACCCCAAACGCATTCCCGACTTCCTGGAGATGGCCCGCCAGGATACCGCGGACATCATCTCCGGCAGCCGGTATATGCGCGAGGACCCACAGTTCGAACAGGTTCCCGGCCAACGCCAGCAGGTTAATCACCTGATCACAGTGCTCTTGAATCACAGCCTCGGCCTGAACCTTACGGACTCGTTCTGCGGCTTCAAGGCCTATCGGGTCGCCGGTCTGCGCAATCTCCGGCTGACCGTGCCCGGCTATGCCTTTCCGATGCAGTTCTGGGTCCAGGCGGTGCGAGCCGGGTTGCGGATCAGGGAAGTGCCTATCCGTCTGATCTACCACGACCCCACGCGAAGCTTCGGCGGTGACCTCGATGATGCAACGATCCGCCTGCGACACTATATTGAAGTGCTGGTTTCTGAACTGTCCGAGCCGGCTGAGCCGGTCTCGATGCCTGAGGGGAGTGTTTGCGGGTGTCCATGCGGTCCGTGTTAGACTTTAACGAACTGAAGACGCCGGCTGGTCACGGTGAGGTACTCGTGCTTCCCGACCAACTGGCGGATCTGGCAGAGAGCAACGCCAGGATGCTTCGTGCCAACGAATTTCGTGTCCTGGACGTCTCGTCGCTCGATTGTCGCTCGATTGCCAGGGAGGTCTTCCGCAGCGGCCTGGCGGACAAGCTCTGGATTATAACCGGCCATCAGCCGGAGTTTATTCATCCTGGCGTCTGGGCCAAGCACCTCGTCACGCAACGGCTGGCCGACTGCTTGGGGGGGGTCGCCGCCAACCTTATCGTCGATCATGACGCCGCCAAGGACGTCACCCTGACCGTTCCTGCCGAGCAAAATGGCAGACTCCGCACAGTACACGTTTCCTTCGCACCGTATCAGCCGGGCATGCCCTGGGAGCTGGTCAAGCCGCTCTCGAAGCAGGATCTGGCAGATTTCGCCGAGAGTGTCAAGGCCGCCTATGGAGCGCGATACCAGGGCAGCTTGATGCCGACGTTCTTCGCCGCCGCGGCCGGCGTGCAGGAGCCGCAGGACTGGGTCGCCCAGATGAATGCCGGCCGGCGGGCGATCGACGCGATGTTCGGTGTTGAAATGATCGAGACGCGGGCCCACGAGCTTTGGGGTGGTCCCCTGCTGGCCCAGATGTTGCTGGATGCCGAGCGGTTCTTCGCCTGCTACAACGACGCCCTGCACGAATACCGCCAGACGCTGAACATCAAGGGTACGCTGCATCCGATCCCGGATCTCGACCGTGAGGACGGCAGACTGGAGCTGCCCATCTGGGCCGTCCGTGCCGACAGGCCGCGCCAGCGGGTTTTCGTTGATCGCCAGACGGATCGCATCGAGCTGTTCGCCGAGCGGGATTCGATCGGCATCCTGTCCGTTGAAGATCTGAAACACTGGCAGACTGCCAGCGAGGCGCTGGCGGCGGGCTTATCAGCCGGCCTGCGTCCCCGTGCTTTGACGCTGACCTTCTGGGCGAGACTCTTCCTGGCGGACGTCTTTGTTCACGGCATCGGGGGCGCCAAGTACGATCGCATTACTGATGTTTTGATTCGCAAGTATTTTGACATCACGCCGCCGACCTTCAGTTGCGTGTCCGCCACGCTGCGTCTCGACCTGCCCGCCCCCTCAGCCAGTGCCGACGACCTGCGCGACCTGGCTCGCCGGCAGCGAGACGTTCGTCACAACCCGCAGCGTTACGTGCCGCGGAGCCCGCAGTCTGAGTCGCTGCTGGCGACCAAGACCGAGCTTGTCCAGCGGTCAAACTGGCTGCACGAGCACCAGCCGTCGCACCATTTTGAGCGTCGCGATGTCTTCGATCGCATTCAGCAGGTCAATCGCCGGATGCTCGACCTGGATTCCGACCTTGTTGCCCGTCTGGACGAGCAATACCGCCAGGTTTCAAACGCCCTGCGCCAAGCCGCCATCGCCAACAACCGCGAATACTTCGTAGGGCTCTTCCGTCGCCAGGACCTGCAATTGCTCTGTGATATGCTGCCATCCTTTTGACTGCAGGACTGAGTGTTGAGGACTGAAGACT
Source organism: uncultured Planctomycetota bacterium (assembly GCA_963787325.1). Taxonomy (GTDB): domain Bacteria; phylum Planctomycetota; class Phycisphaerae; order UBA1845; family JANYLN01; genus CAWBCK01. Next base: position 114,985 of record CAWBCK010000003.1, on the reverse strand, counting down.
GAGTAACAGGCCGAACGGCGGATCCGGGCGCCCTGCATTGCCGTGTTGTTACTCAGTCCTCAGCACTCAGTCCTCAGTCCTGCCGTTCAGGACTAGCCCGGATATTTCACGGTGATACCAGACAGAGCCAGTGAGAGCGGCGAGGCGACAGATTCGAGCACTCAGGCTTGGATTGGATGGGTAACGGCCCCCCGGCGCAAACCACCCCCTTTCCCCCATGGCCGATCAGGGGCGGCGGCACGGGGTTGCGAGGAAGTCAGGTCACGCTGGCCGGGGCCAAGAGGCGGGCGGCCAGTCGGCGAAACAGATCCTGCAGCGGAAACGAACTGGCCAGGTGCAGCACGATCCGCCTGGCCGACACCAGAACCCGTCCGCCGATCTTGAGCAACTTCAGCCGCAGCGTGCGGACTTGGGCCTTCTCCAGTTCCGTGCCGGCCAGTTCCGTCCGACGCAGATGCTCGATCAGCACGTAGGCGGCCGCCGACAGCAGCACCCGCAGTTGGTTGGCCTCAAAGTCGTGGCAACTGGTGCGGTCGGCGAACAGACCCAGTTGCTGCTCCTTGATGCGGTTCTCGACCTCGCCGCGCTGGCAGTAGGTCTGCTCGTACAGGAGTTGGGCGTCCCCCGGCCAATTCGTCACCAGGAAGCGGAAGTTCTCCTTCGCCTCGTCGTCCGGACGCTGGGGCGGCAGGTACTCGGCCTTGGCGAGGATCCGGCGGGCCTTGTCCCAGGTGGCCGCGGCGTAGGAGAACTCGCCGAAGACGCGGGGCCGGTCCTTCGGGTCGACCGCCAGCGCCTGGGCCTGCACCATCAGCGGGCGGGCCAAGGCTTCCAGTCGCGAGTTCTTGGCCAGACCCACCAGGTAGGACACATCGTGCCGGTCGCACCAGCGGAGCATCTTCCAGCGACAAAAGCCACTATCGCCGCGAAAGAGGATCTTCACGCCGGGCCAGACCTGGCGGAACCGCTTGACCAGCAGCGAGAGGATAGCCCAGGCGTGCGTTGCCCCATCCTGGTCGGCCGACCGCAGGTAGGCCACCAGCATTTGGCTGCCGCAGAAGACATACAGCGGCAGGAAGCAGTACTCGTCGTAGTAGCCGTGGAAGAAGCGGCCGACCTGGTGGCCGTGGACGGAATCGTTAGTGGCATCGAAGTCCAGGATCAGTTCGGTCGGCGGGGTCTTCTGCGACTCGACGAAGGCTTCGAGCAGCACCTTGCTGGCCTCGGCCAGGGGTTGACGCATCGCGCGGTTCTCCAGGCGACACAGCGTCGGGGGCGAGGCCAAAGGCTGGTCGTGGTCCACCTTCCGCTCGCAAGCCAGTTGCACCAGTGGATCCGCCCGCAGGGTCTGATGATCATTGAGATCCTCCTGGCCCAAGGCGATGGCGAAGATGCGTTGGCGAAGCATGCTGACTTGGCTGTGGGTGATCAGACTTTGGTTGCGGGGATCGGGAATGGCTGCATCCATACGCTCGATGAGGCGGAGCCGCCGTTCGATCTGGCGCAGCAGGAGCACACCGCCGTCGCTGGTGATCGTACCGCCGTCGAAATCAGCGACGACCTTGCGTCTGCCCAGACTGGAAAAGCGGATGGGGGATCGGTTACACTCTGTCACGTGGCCTTACCTCCTTGTAGTGACGGTTGTCTTTTACAACTCCCGACATTACAGGAAGTAAGGCCTTTTAGTCACTGCCCAACTGAAAAACCCCGTGAAATATCCGGGCTAGCCGTTGGCCGTGTTACTTGCCGATAAACCCTTCAGTAACTACAAACGCAATCGGCTATAGGACAGTCCTGATGCTATATGCAGCCTTTGTCTTTTGGGCCCTGGTGGCCATTTTTTCCGCCAGGGCAGTGTACGACCTGCTGGGAAGGCTGATCCCGGCCAAGGCCCTGAACTACCTGTTGTTACCGGGAACCCTGGTCGCTCAGGTCGGCCACCATATCGCCCTGCTGGTGACAGGCTCGACCATCAACCAGAGCCGGCTGGCCAACGAGAGTACCGGCGAACCGGAACTGCAGTCCGACGCCAAACCCAAGGTGCCGATTATCGGACCTATCGTCGTCGCCATACTGCCGATCTTCCTGTGCGGGGCGGCCCTGTTCTGGGCAGCAGAAACGCTCAGCGCCCGCGGAATGATCGGCGAGATCGCCGGCCTGCCTCGCCATTTGCCACGGACCCTGGGGGCGTTCTGGGACCTGGCGCATTCGATGGTCAATCTGCTCCAGGCCGCGGCGGCTGTCTGGACCGACGCTCGCTGGAGCCACTGGCAGACCTGGTTGTTCGCGTACCTGACGACCTGTCTGATGGTTCGGCTCTCGCCGCTGGCCAAGGACGTTCGGCCGGCCGTCTTCGGCATCGCTTCGTTCGGGGTGCTAGGGGTACTGGTCAGCTATTTTACGAACTGGACCTGGCCCGCCCAGAAGCTCTCGCACTACTGGACGAACTGGAGTTTTCTGGTTGCTAACCTACTGCTGCTCCTGATGACCGCCGTGATCGTCGCCGGCCTGTTCGGTCTCTACAACGTCCTGAAGGGGCAAGGGGGCGGCGCCGCCCCAGCGGGCAAGCCCGCTGGCAGAGGCGGTTAGCGCCGCTTGTCTGGATGGGTCTTCAAATTGACTGGTTTCAGGCGGGTTTTCGCGCCCAGGACTGGGCTTAGCCCTTCAACCCCGGAATGTTGCTGTAAACCAACCAGGCGCCCGTCAGGCCGAGCAATACGTTTATCACAATATTAAAATAGCGGTTCGAGAAGTTGCTGTTGAGCCACTTGCCGACGAACACTCCGACCGGTACCAGCGGGATCAGCCACAGCACCAGCCGGAGGCTCTCCCAGGTCAGGTAACTGCCGTGTGACGTCAGCGGCGAGGTTGCCATGAAGATCGGGATCTTTGCCGTGTTGAAGATCAGGTAGTACCGCGTGCTCGTACCGACGAACGACCGGCGATCCAGCTGCTGCGGAATCAGGAACATCGCGAAGATGGACCCGGCTGCGTGTGCCAGCATCGTCGCGATTCCGGCGCTCAACCCGAAAGGAATGGCCTGCCACCACTGCGGCACCCATGGTTCGACCCGCTGCTGCGCCCGGCGGGCAACATAGTAGCGGGCGGCCTGGCTCAGCGCGAACCCGATGCTCAGCGTTCCGATCGTCACCTTCAGCCAGACCCCCGCCTGCGGCGTCTGGCTGAACCAGTCGAGGCACCCCCGGCCGATCAACAGGCCCAGTGTCGTCCAGGGTGCCAGCAGCAGAATCGGTCGCCAGCTGTATTCTTTTGTGTAGAAGGGCAGCGTGCACAGGTCGCAGACAATCAGCATCGGCGCCCACATCGCTACGGCCAGCGTCGTCTGCTCCGGCCGCATCACCATCAGGAGGATCGGTACGGACAGGGCACCAAGCCCGCCGAACCCTCCCTTACCGACGGCCGTAAGCAGCAGCGCCGTCAAGGCCGCAACAACATACGCCCCTGCTCCGCTCGCACAGCCATTCGGCACAAAGTACTGCAAAAACCAATGAGCCACCGCCGTCGCGTCCTGCTGCCCCCGAAAGCCCATCATTCTGACACGGTCATCTTCTTACCGTTTCAACCCGTCATCCCCTCAGGCAATCACTTCCCCCCTGCAGCGTACTGCGCATAGTACGCCGCCATCAGCTGCCGCACGATCGGGTCAGGATCGCTCCGGCTGATATTCTTCAGCGCCCGGGTGAACTTGTTGCCCTGCTCGTGCGCGAAGAACCGCACGGCCATCAGACGCGTCAGCCAGTTTGCATCGTTGACGTGCGGCATCGCCGCCTCGAAGATCGGTTTGATCAATGGTGTCTGCTCCGGTCTCGACAGCGCATGGGCCACTACCAGCGGATCCGGGCTGGACAGCAGCGCCACCATCGCCTGGGTCAGCAGCGACTGCGCCCCCAGGGCAGGCTGGCTCTGCGGTCCCTGCCGCCGACCCGAGACAATGCACGCGATCCATCGGGCCACGTCGATCTTCTGCTGTTGCGAGCCGCCGCGCGCCAGGCCGAGCAACTCCTGCGATTTCGGCGGCTGATGTGCCGAACGCGTCAATGCCAGCGGTGCCGTCCCCAGCCCGACTGGCCCCGGAACCCACTCGCCGCGCTCCGTCCGCATTGGATTGAGGATGAGCCTGAACATGACCTGCACTCGCTTGAGCGGGTCGACCAACAGGCTGTAGAGGGGGCCACTGCCAAGCGGCCGGTACAGCGAGAAGGTTTCGCCCGGCTTCAGGACGAACCGCTTGGCAAGGGACAACACCAGTCGTTGGCCGATATCCCGGCTGCCGGGATCGAAGATGATTGCCGAAACGAGCACGTTGGCGACCACCGCGGCGTATGGCCCGCAGTAGATCGGCAGCTTGCTTCTGTTTGTCGAGTCTCGACTCGGCCGAACCATGGCATGCCCGGCAGCGGCGGTGCGTCCATCGAAAGTGTGAGTCTTAGAAACCTTGCAGGATCCGCCGGCAGATCCAGCAGCGTCTTGTCGAACCCCGCCAGAAGCGTTTGTCCCTGTCTGACAATCGCCGGCTGCGGGAGCTGGCATCGCGATGTTCACGTGCCGGGCCCATCGCATTGCAGCACGGTGAGCGGGGCCGGTGGGCGAAATGCGCTCGACCCGATCGAGTGCCTGGCCAGCCGCCTTGTCGTTGCCGGAAGCGTGGAACGCCTTGGCCAGTCCCAGGGCTGCCCATGCGTCGGTCTGGGAGATGGTGTCCAGGACCTCGATTGCCTTGCCGGGCTCGCCGGCCTTCAGCAGCGCCCACCCATAGCAGCGCCGGGCCCAAGGCTGGTTCGGCGCGGTCTGCATGGCCGACTCGGCCGCTTCGACCTGCGAACCACCAGGGCCCGCTGTGTTGCCGGTGTTGTAGTTCCTGCGGTTGCTGCCGCCGGCGGACCGGGCTCCAGGTATATCATTCGGACCCACGAGTTATGACAGAATGTCTCCGCCGTCGCCAGCGCAGCGGCGTGCACCTCTGACGGCGTCGACATCGTTGCCGGAGCCTGAGTCGTTGGTTGTTGCCCGCTCGGCGTTTGCACCGCCTCGCTTGCCGTTGTTTCCTGCGATGCCGGGTTTGCCGCTGATCCTTGCAGGGGTTTACTGACGGTCGTTGGCTGCAGCGCCTTCATCGCGGCCTGCTGGGCTTCATCGGTCTTGCCCAGCATCGAGTATGCCTCTGAAAGCAGCAGCTGTGCCTCCGCCGGGGCCTTAGGCAGCGACGCCAGCGGTTCAAGCATCTTGCGGGCCTTGTTCGGTTCGTTGGCCGCCAGCCAGTGATCGGCGATCTGCAGCGTTACGCTGGTCGTATCGCGTCGGAAGTGTGCCAGCACCGTCTTGGCCTGGGCATACCAGGGGGTTGCCTCGGCATACAGGCCCAGCCCGTCCGCGATCCGGCCGACGTCGACCAGCGTCGCAACATCCCCGGGATTCGCCCGCAGGGTCCATAGATCGACGTTCAGATCATCCGCCAGATTCGACGGACCCCGCAGAGTTACAAGCAGACGCTGTGCGGCGATATCATACCCGAAGACCGCCACCGCCTGCTCAACATCCTTGAGTGCCTGATCATCCTGGACGCGGCTGTATTCAATCTGCGCTGACGTGCGCAGCAGGTATCCCTTGACCGCGTCGGGCAGATCCTTGCGCCCAGCCATGCCTTGCAGACCGCCAGCCGTTTGGACGCCGTCTGGGCTGCCGCGATCTCTTCACCGGCGAGCGTCACCATGGCTGGCTCGTCCTGAGGGGCTAGCTGCAGGTATTGCCGCAACGCCTCGGTTGCACGATCGTCCTTGCCCAGCCGCTTGAACAGGTCGTACTGGAGCCGCCACGCCTCCGCCAGGTCAGGGTCCAGCCGGGTAGCCGCCTCCAGCAGGCAGACCAGTTCGGTGGTTTCCGTTGCGGTAGGGGCGGTGTTGGCATTGCCGGCCTGGTTCCAGGCCAGGTCCAGAAGCCAATAGCCGGCAGATACGGGTGGGGTGGTAGGCAGTGCTGCGGGGGCCGCCCATGCCCCGGGGCTAAGAACCAGCGCAGATATCGCAGTCAGAATCAGCGGGGCATACATGTTCTTCCATGGTTGCCGTCGCCTCTCCTGCCGATTGTGAGACAGCCGCATCGGCTGCATGGACATATGTGGTTCTCCCGCCGACGGTCGTTGGTTCGCCGGTCCGCGGGGCCTGCAACTGCACCAGATAACGCGCCGCGGACGGGTAGTCCTCTGCCAGCGCCTTGAGATTGTAATGCAAACCGGCTCGCCGCAAAAGGAATCGCGATGCGTCGTGCATTCCCCGGTAACCGGTCGCCGCCGCCAGCAGCACGTGCACCAGGCACGCCTGCTCGCTGTCCAGCAGCGCCGCCAGGTGAACCTTCTCTTCGATGTTTCGCGACGGCCTCGGCGTACTTGCCCTCGGCCATCTGCCATCGCAGCAGGATCGGCAGCAGCTGCCGCCGTTCGCTCATGGTCAGCTTCTGCCCGTGCAGATGCGCCAGGGCTGCTCCCGCCGAATCGACGTCGCCCAGTTCCATCAGCGAGTGAGCCAGCACCAGGGACGCTCGCCGTGCAAGCCCCTTGCGCTTGGCCAGGTCATACCGCGACGATTTCCGCTGCCAGCCGTGCCGACGTGCCGTAATCCTTGCGGGCATAGGCCAGTTCCATCAGGTGCTGCAGCGCGATCAGCTTCGGCAGCCGGAACACGCTGAACTGCTCGATCGTCATCGCCAGAAATGGCACCGCCTGCGGCGCCCGACCCTGGCCGATGAGCACGGCCGCATGCCGCATCAACTGGCTCTGCTGTACCGACCGCATCATCATCAGGAACCAGACGAGCCCCGTTACGATGATGATGAACGTCCCGGCATCGACCTGTCCGATCTGCATATTCAATGGGCCGAGAAACCCCGCACCCACGATCAGCACAAAAAAGGCCGCCTGCAAGCCAAACGCCACGTTCATCTGAAAACGCGCCTTGGCCAGCATGCGATCCAATGTTCTCCTTGTCACCATGGCCATGGGGATGCTCCGTACTTGCCTGCCAGGCTGCGCAACTCCGGGTACCGCTGCACCAGGCGCTCCGGCCGGATCAGGACTGTCGCATCGGACCAGTACTTCAGCGCCTGCGCGGCCTCGCCGGCCTTGTCCAGCGCCGCTGCCAGCAGTCCGTAACCATATCCCGCCTCGACCCCCAGATGCTCCCGGAACTCATGACACAACTCGTTCGACCGGTCGACGACCTCCTGCCCATGACCCATGTACAGATGCTGCAGGCACTTCAACAGGCTCACCCGGCTGCGCCACGGCTGCGGAAGATGCCGGCAGACCAGCCGGCTGATCGTCGTATTGGCGTCGGTCAACTGCTCGCAGCGCAGCTTCGCCTCCGCCATACCGACCTCGCTGCGGCACTGCCACTCGGGACTGAGAAAGTCTCGCTGGCCAACCGCCGCCTCGAACGCTGTTTCCGCCAGCTCCGGCTCATCTGCCGCCAGGCAGATATGCCCGAGCTCGACCAGACCCATCGCCCGTGCCGTCGGCGGACAACCCCGTCCTTTCAAACAGAGATCGAGATGCTCGCTGGCGGCCGGTACATCCAGCAGCCGGCTGAACTGGTGTGCCTGTTCGACATATTGGAAGGCCCTGTGCTTGCGGCGTGCCTGATACAGCAGGGCATAGCAGAAGATCCCCGCCATACCCAGCGTCACCAGCGTCCACCCCCATCCCGGGATCGGTACGCCAAGGGCATGCAGTCCAGCCAGAACCAGCAGCAATCCTGCGCCGATTTCAAGAACGAGCGTTGAACCGATCGTCCGATCCTGGGCCGTTGCACGTTTGACTAACGCAGCCAGCACCTGTTTGTTCACATCAACTTCCGGGCTACTTCTCATCCCCGTTCTTCTACTACTTCTGTCCGCTAAAGGCAAGCGGATAATCCGTGGTACTTATTGCTCAGGCCGTTGCAGTCCCGCGATCGCAACTCAATAATGCCTGAGACGACAAATAATTCAGCCAGTATAGATAAGAAATACGGGCGACTCAAGACTTTTTTCCCTGGCAGGAGGATTTCAATGATTCGATTGGCCGTGACGGGTGCAGCAGGGCGGATGGGCACAAGGATTGTCGAACTGGCTACGTCAGACGATCAGTTCGAAGTCGTCGCCGCCCTGGAGGCCCCGGGCCATCCACGGATTGGCGAATCCATCTCCAAGGGAGTCAAGATCGTTGACAAGCCCGAAGTCGACTTTGATGTGATGATCGACTTCACCTTGCCTGATGCGACGGCTGGCTTCCTTGAGATGGTCGAGAAGGCAGGCAAACCCATCGTGGTCGGCACCACCGGCCACAACGCCGACCAACTCGCACGCATCAGCCAGGCGGCCAAGAAGGTTCCTGTTGTTCGCGCTGCCAACATGAGCGTCGGGGTGAACCTGTTGCTGCAGGTCGCCGCACAGGTCGCCAAGGTGCTTGGCCCCGATTACGATATCGAGATCGTCGAGGCCCATCACCGCTTTAAGAAGGACGCCCCCAGCGGCACGGCATTGGCCCTGGCGGAGTCCATCTGCAAGGCCATCAATAAGGATCCGTCTGAAACGCTCGTTCACGGCAGGCAAGGTCGTGAGGCCCTCCGCAAGCCCGGCGAGGTCGGCATGCATGCCCTTCGCCTCGGCGACACGGTTGGCGAGCACGAGGTCTCTTTCGGCACGTTGGGCGAGACGATCAGCCTGAAGCATTCTGCCCATACCCGCGATACGTTCGTCAAGGGGGCTCTTCGCGCCGCCGCCTGGCTGGCCGGCAAGCCCGCCGGTCTTTACAGCATGCAGGACGTTCTATTCGGCGGGTAGTCGTTAGGCACGGCCGCCGTTATGCACCGGGGGGTAGCCGGAAGAGCGCTTGTGTCGCTGGTGGAGGGCCTGCATAGGGCCGACGATAAAGAGATTGGGATTGTCGCCGGCAGCACGCCTTCTTTCTTCTCCCTCGGCCGCAACCCAGGCCGAGGGAGCCGTCTTCTCCCTCGAAGCCGCAGTAAGTCTTGCCCTTTTCACATCGCAACTTCTTGCTTGACACACGCTTTCGGCTGCATTTAATCCAGTGCGGCGTGTGATTTCACCTCGATGGTGATAGCCGAACCCAACAAAAAAAGGGGAGTCTCCATGAACCGGTGCAGTGTACGATGCAGGTCGATCTTGTGGTTGCTGACACTGTCTGCCCTGCCGGTGCTGCTGACTTGCAGCACGACAGGGGCTGCCGAAAAGCCGTCCAGCCCGGCCCAGTCTTCCGCCTCGGCATCGACTCTTGACAACCTCCAGGCCGCCTACAACGGCGAAAGCAACGCCCATGTCCGCTACCTCGCCTTTGCCAAGAAGGCGGATGAGGAGGGCTATGCCGCTGTCGCCAATCTTTTCCGCGCGACCGCCCGTGCCGAGGAGATCCATGCCGGCAATCATGCGGAAGTCATCAAGGCCATGGGCGCTACCCCCAAGGCCAAAATCGAACAGCCCGAGGTGAAGAGCACCGCCGAGAACCTCAAGGCCGCAATCGCCGGCGAAAGCTACGAACGGGACAAGATGTACCCGGAGTTCATCGCCAAGGCCAAGGCGGACGGCAACACCAAGGCCATCCGCACGTTCACCTATGCCAGAGCGGTCGAGGCCGGCCACGCCAAACTTTACAAAGAGGCCCTCGACAACCTGCCGGCATGGAAGGTCGACAACCGGGATTTCTACGTCTGCACGGTCTGCGGCAATACGGTTACCAAGATCGACTTCAAGAAGTGTCCGGTCTGCCATAATCCTAAGGAGAAATACGTGCAGGTTTCCTAGAGCCGGTTTCCAGACCTCTCCCTTCGGGGCCACGGACATCTTGTCTGCCCGTGCATAGGTTCTGAAACCGCTTCTGGACTCGTGATATACGCGCGTGCTGGTGATCGTTGCTGCCGCCGCGGAAGGTTGTGGCGGCGGGCAGACCCATACAGTCCTGATACGGTATCCGCCGCTGTTGAGTGAACAGTTATGAACGTTATGCCTGCAAGCATCTTTCCCACCATCCCCGGCTGGGACGGGCTTCACCCGCTGGTCGTCCACTTCCCGATCGCGCTGCTGATGGTCGCACCGATCCTGGTCATACTGGGCCTGGTCATCCCGAAGTATCGGCCCGGCTTCCTGGCATCTGCCTTTGTGCTGATGCTCCTTGGCACGATCGGAGCCTACTTTGCCGTCGAGACGGGTGAGGCAGGAGCGCAGCTGGTGGATATCACGGGCAATGAGAGTCTCGCTGCGGCGATCGATCACCACCAGGCCCTGGGGGAAGATACCCGCCTTGTATTTACCGTGCTGACGGGCTTGATGGCGCTGCTGCTGTTCGTGCCCCTGTTTGTGCGCAGACCAATGGGCAAGCCGGTAGCCCTCTTCAGCATCGTCTTCCTGGCTGTCTACGGCGCGTCACTGTTATTGCTGGCCAACACCGCATCGGCAGGCGGTGAACTGGTGCACCGCTTCGGCGTCCATGCAATTCTGCCGCCGGCTGGCTAGGAGACCGTCTGAGTAAACGCCCAAACCCCCGTCTCTTTTCGGTTTGGGGGGTACTCGGCGGTCTTGCTCGTTGCTATTGCGCCGCGGCTCGGGGCCGGCGAGGCAGAAACTCCCGTTTCAGGCCGGTGCAGGCCCGTCTGACGCGATTGCCGATGGCTGTCTCACCCGGCTGACCATAGTTTCCTCAGATTGCAGGCCATACAGACCAGACGCCACTCGCTACGCATCCGCTCCATGCCGTTCAACAAAAACTGCCGGAAGCCCAACCCTCGCTTGATCCAGCCGAAGATCGGTTCGACGATCCATTTCCGCTGGGCATACGTTTCCCGCCCGCGCTTTGTTCGCAACTTGCGGGCCATCCGCTCCTTCGTCGTCAGCCCCGCCGGCGGCCGACCTCGCGGACTGGCTGGCATCCTTTCGCCATGCTTGAGCCGGCCCGTGGCGATGTACGCATCCAGATGGTTCCGCTCGGCCCACTGCACGTTCTGCTCACTGAAGTAGCCGCTGTCCGAAGATATCTTCCCAATCCGATGCCCTCGCCCCACATTCGTGCGAGCCTGTTGGGCCATCGGCTGGAACTGTTGCTTGTCGTTCGCCTCGTTCGTCACATCCGCCGCCACGATGATCTGGTGTTGGCGATCCACCACCGCCTGCGCGTTGCCGCACTGGTCGAACCCCTTGTTGCTGACCTTCATGATTTTCGTCGTCGGATCCGTGAAGTTGTACTGGGCCTTCGCGGGCGGTACCGCCTTTTCCGGCTTGCTCCGACGGCCACCCTTAGGCTTGTCGCCTGGCTTGTCAGGCTCTTCTTCCTGACGCTTGCATTCCTCTTCGGCGGCAGCCTTGGCCTGTGCTTCCAGCGCCTTCGCGCCTCCCGGATCTTCGCCAGGCGGCTCTGCCGCCGGGCCAGGGCCTCCGGCAGTTCGTCCCCGCGACGATCCACGCCGTAGGCCCGATCTTCCGCCTCATCCGCAGATTTGGCCTGCGACAGCAACTGACGGATCTCCTTGCGCAACCGGGCCTCCTCCTCTTTCATCCTTCCGTAACTCATCGCCTTGTGTCGCGAGGCATTCGCCCGGATCTTCGTGCCATCCAATGCCACGTGCCCCAGCTTCACCAGCCCCGCCTGCTGGCACAGCCGCAGCACCTCTACGAACAGCCCTTCCAGTTCTGTCAGGTGCTGCTTGCGAAAGTCGCTGATCGTCCGGAAGTCCGGCACATCCTCCTGCACGATCACCCGCCAGGCCGCATCTCGCTGACACCGCTGCATGATTCGTCGCGAACTGAATACGCCCTGCGTGTAACTGTACAGCAGCAGCGTGGTCATCATCCGCGGGTGGTACGGCGGATAGCCGCGCTGCTCTCGCTCGTACTTGCCGAAAATGGCCGACAGATCCAGTTCCTTGACCACGTCGAGCACGAAAAAGACAAGGTCGTTTTCCGGCAGCCACTCTCGCGGCGATGGCGGCAATAGCCAACTTTGATCCGGATTCCAGGGGCGGTAGGTCTTACTCATCCTTGAGCCTCGATCGGAAAGACTTATCCCTTGCCTGACCCACCCATTATAACATGTCTGTCAACTGTTACTCGGACAGTCTCCTAGCCGCGCCCTGGAAACAGAAAGTCGCCCCCGTCCTCTCGCAAGAGAAGACGGGGGCGTTATGCTTACAGATAAGTGTTCTTTCGCCTGCTACTGTTGCAGTTCATCCGGAATGGTCCCGGTGTCGTCGCTGCCCCAGCAGACCAGCGACCCGTTGCTCCGCTCGGCCACGGCATACGTCATGCCGCACCAGACCGCGACGAAGTCGTTGCCCGTCGGCAGGTCGCTGACGGTGCCATACATGTCAGAGCCCCACGCCTCAATAGATCCATCCGTCCGCACGGCTGCGCTGAACAGGTATCCCGCGTCGACGTCTGTGTATGTCCCGGCTGGCACGTCGCATTGACCATCAGAGTCATCGCCCCAGGCGACGAGCGTGCCGTCCGCCTTCAACGCCAGGCAGTGGTACCCACCCGCCGCCACGTCTACGTAACCAGCGTCGGTCGGGGCATCGGTGACGCTGCTGGGCATGACGCCCGTGACGTCACTGACGGCCGGTCCCCATACCGCTACGCTACCGTCCTGCCGAAGTGCGATCGCGGTACAATAGATCATGTCTACTTTGACGAAGTCATTGCCCGCAGGCACGTTCAGGTAGTTGAGATAATCGCGTCCCCACGCCGCAATCGAGCCGTCCGTGCGAATGCCCGCGGCAAACTGCGTCCCGGCCGCGATCTCCGTGAATGTTCCCGTCGGTACGCTCGTCTGGCCGTACTCGGCCTGTCCCCAGCCCAAAAGCGTCTGATCCTGTTTGATCGCAATGGTGAAGCCACTGCCTGCCGCGATCTTCAGAAATGTACCTGATTGCGGAGTATTATCGCTCTCATTGGCGAACCCCCAGATCAGCATCGAGCCGTCATCCCGCAGTGCCGCCGCATGGCCATCACCTGCCGAAAAATCGCGAAGCACCGTGATCGGGTGGCGACTTACTGAGACAGTCGTCGTTGCCGTAGTCTCTTCGCCATCGTCGTCACCCGCCGTAAAGGTCAACGTCTTGTTGCCGACGGAAAGCGAGGCGAGCGTGACCGTCAGGCTCCACTGGCCGTCAGCCACTTCGCTCATCAGTACGTCATGCTGATAGTCCAGCGCCGTAAGGTCGACGGTTACCCAATTGACCGTGCCATCAGGGTCGCTGACGTTGCAGGTGATGGTGACCTCTTGCTGCTCGATGCCCACCAACTGCTTGTCGAGAGAGATATCGCCGAAGACAGGCGGCTGGTTCGTTGCGCCGCTGTTACTGCTTCCGCCATCGCCGCTGCCGGGGTCACTGCCATCGCCGTCCGCTGTTGCACTGACCTCGACTTGCGTGCTCCCCGTAGCCGTCGCCCCGGCATCATCCGTGGCTGCCAACGTAATGGTTTCCGTTCCGTTGGCAGAGGGTGTTACGACACCACTCCATGCTCCACTGCCCATTGCTGCCTGCCGTAAGGCCTTGTTGCGCGTTGCCGCCAATGTTCGTGAGGTCTGCAGTAACGGTACTGACCGTACCGTCCATATCGGTGACGCTACAGGAAACAGTAATGGTGCACTGCCGGCCCGCTGTCAGTTCACCGATAATAGAGGGGCTGGAAATAGCAGGAGCCGCATTTGGCGTCCCCCCCGTAGTCGAATCCAGCGGGCAACCACCCGCCGTCAGAAAGACCAACATCAAGCCGACCAGGCCAATCGCAAGCAGGGATCGACGCATGACAGACTCCTTACCTCCAAAACAGCCAATATCAGGTTTCGCCCAGCCAGAGCGTTCTGATTTCTATGAATCGGCCGGAAAGGAGAGACGTTACAGTATGACGCGATCATGACCCGCGACGGCGATGTCCCGTTGGCGACGCAGAAGGCATTTAGCCTGTCCGCTTGCGGGCAGTGTGTGCACGAGGGGCAGCACGCTACGCTCGGACCGTGTATCCTCTAATGAGAGCTTGTTATTGTCGTTGCCGTACCTCTACGCATTTTGCGCCTTTTGTGGTTTGGATCTGCCTTTGTTGTAATACTTGTGTATTCTGCGGTTACAGTCTCAGTCGTCGAAGACGCAGTGCATTGCTGATCACCGATACCGAGCTGAAGCTCATGGCTGCCGCGGCGATCACCGGGCTCAAGAGCAGTCCAAAGAAGGGATAAAGCACGCCAGCCGCAATCGGGATCCCCACGGAGTTATAGATGAACGCAAAGAAAAGGTTCTGCCGGATATTGCGCATCGTGCCGTGACTGAGCCGCCGGGCCCGTACGATCCCGCGCAGATCCCCTTTGACCAGCGTGATACCCGCGCTTTCCATGGCCACGTCAGTCCCTGTGCCCATGGCGATGCCGACCTGCGCCTGCGCCAGGGCAGGCGCGTCGTTGATGCCGTCACCGGCCATTGCCACAGTCCGGCCCTGTTGTTGCAGTTCGCTGACCACCTGCTGCTTCTGATCCGGCAGTACCTCCGCCCTGACCTCTTCAAGCCCCAGTTTGCCGGCGACCGCCTCTGCCGTCCTGCGGTTGTCGCCAGTCAACATGACGATATGCAGGCCTTCGGCCCGCAGCATATGGATGGCTTCCGGTGTCGATTCCTTGATCGGGTCCGCCACGCCAACAAGCCCCGCTACCTTGCCGTCGACGGCCAGGAACATCACGGTATCGCCGTCCGCGCAGCGCGTCAGCCTGCTTTGCCATGGCCACTACATCGATGCCGTCATCGTCCATCAGCCTGCGGTTGCCGAAGAGCACGCGTTTGCCATCGACCGTCCCGCGGACTCCCTTGCCTGTAACCGACGTGAAGTCATTTGCCGCCGAAAGCGAAATAGACCGCCGATCCGCCGCCGCAACGATCGCCCCCGCCAGCGGATGTTCGCTGCCGCGCTCGACACTGCCAGCCAGCCGCAGGATTTCCTGCTCGTCCCAGCCATCTGCCGGAGTGACGGTCTGTACGGCAGGCTTGCCTTCGGTGATCGTACCGGTCTTGTCGATCACAAGCGTATCGACCTTCTCCATCACTTCGAGCGTCTCGGCGTCCTTGACCAGCACGCCGCCCGTCGCGCCACGGCCGGTCGCCACCATGATCGAAACCGGCGTCGCCAGCCCCAGCGCACAAGGACATGCGATGATCAGCACCGCCACCGCGTTCACGATCGCATGAGCCAGCCGGGGCTCCGGCCCGACGAACAGCCACACGAAGAAGGTGATCAGCGATACCAGTATTACCGCCGGTACGAACCATCCCGCCACGGTATCCGCCAGCCGCTGAATCGGGGCCCGGCTGCGCTGCGCCTGGCTCACCATCTGCACGATCCGCGCCAGCAGCGTGTCCGCCCCGACGCGCTCCGCCCGCATGACCAGTCCGCCAGTCGTGTTGACCGTGCCGCCGATCACTTTGTCGTCCGCCTGCTTTTCGACCGGAATCGACTCGCCGGTGACCATCGACTCGTCGATACTGCTGCGTCCCTCCAGCACCACGCCGTCGACCGGCACCTTTTGACCAGGCAGCACGCGCAGTCTGTCGCCCACATGCACCTGTGCCAGCGGGATATCCGTTTCGCTGCCGTCGTCGCCGATGATACGGGTCGTCGTCGGCGCCAACCCCAGCAGCGCCCGAATCGCCGCACCGGTCCTTCCCCGTGCCCGCAGTTCCAGAACCTGTCCCATCAGCACCAGCGTCGTAATGATCGCCGCCGCCTCGTAGTAGACCGGCGGCATGCCGCCCATCGTCCGCACCGACGCCGGAAAGATCTGCGGCGCGACCGTCGCCACCAGGCTGTAGATATACGCCACCCCCACGCCCAGCCCAATCAGGGTGAACATGTTCAGCCGACGATTGACGATCGATCGCCAGCCGCGTACCAGGAACGGCCATCCACCCCACAGCACCACGGGCGTCGCCAGCCCCAGTTGCACCCAGTGCATCACCCGCACGGGCGGCCACGTTTCCGCCCAGCCGCGGGCAAACAGATCGATGACCATGAACGCGAGCAGAGGCATCGAAAGGATCGCGCTAACCCACAGCCGACGCCGCATGTCGACGAGTTCAGGATTCTCCGGCTCTTCGGCTATGACCGTCTTTGGCTCCAGAGCCATGCCGCAGATCGGACAACTGCCCGGCCCGTCCTGCACGACCTCCGGATGCATCGGGCAGGTGTATCGGACCGTTCCAGCCGTGATGTTCTCTGGCTCAAGCGCCATCCCGCAACTCGGGCATGCCCCCGGCTTTTCCTCCCGTACATCGGGGCACATCGGGCAGACATATGCAACGGCGCCGGTCGGGCCCCCGGTGTTCTCTTTTGCCGCTGCTGCTGTTTCTGTCTTGGGCTTTGCCGCTGACGCCGATCCCCCGCAGCAACATTTCCCGCCATGCTTCGGCTCGGCGCCCTGGCCGGGCCTGTCGTTTCGGCTTTTCTCAGGTACTGTTGGGGATTGTTAAGAAACTTGTCCTTGCAGTGCGGGCAGCAGAAGTAGTACGTACGCCCATCGTATTCTGTCGATACGCGGGCCGTGGCCGGGTCCACCATCATCCCGCAGACGACGTCCTTGATCTTCCTTTCCTGATGCTCATGCTCTTGTGACGTATTCATCATACTCCGCTAAAGGTCGAGGTCTTATGTGCCCGTTCATTAAGACGCAAAGTCCGCAACGTATATGCTATGCCACGCGCGTGCCAAGTCTATTTGGCAGCCAACATGACCGGCTCGAATCCCGGCGCCTGGATGCCCAGCCGAACCAGCAGCGTCCCTTCCAGCTGATAGAGCTGTACCAACGCCTTCAGATTCGTCACCACCGACTGCACCTGGGCGATCTGGCTGGCCAGCAGGTCGCGTGATGCCGCCGCCACCAGCAGCGACGTACTCTTGCCGACGCGGAACTTCTCTGTCTCCGCCCGGAGTTTCTCTTTTTCCAATTGCAGGGTCACCGCCGTTGCCGTCACCAGCTCGCGAGACCGCACGACCTCGATGTAAGCCGTTCGTACGTCGACCTGCGCAAGTTGCTCCACGTTTTTGAGAGCCTCGTTGAGCTGCGTGCGCGTCAATACTGACTGCGTATAGTTAGCCCGCGCTGCCCGGTTGATCGGCGGATACTCGGCACTGATGCCGAACTGCACGTCATAGCCAAGCGCATCGGCCCCGTGGACCGACCCACCGAACGAATCGGCGTATCCCGTCCTCCCGAGGTTGATGAACAGGTCCATCTTCGGCAGCAACCCGTTCCTGGTCTGCACGATGTCCAGCGCGTTCCGCTGAATCTGCAGGCGGGCCTGGTTGAGGTCGGGTCGCATCCGCATCGCCACCGCCACATGGTCTTGCACGCTGCCCAACACCACATCAGGCACGATCGGATAGTCCTTAAGGAGGATCTCGCGGTCCCACATCCCCGGTACACCGGGGTTGGTCAGCCGGATCAGATTGAGCCGCGTCTTGGCCAGGTTGCTGCGCGCGTTGATCAGGTCCTCCTCGCGGACAGCCACTTCTGATTGCGCCGCCGCCAGCTCCGTCGGCGCCAGGCTGCCGACCTGGATTCGTTGGGCAGTCTCATCGAGCTGACGTCGGGCCAACTCCAGCGACTGCGTGAAGATCTCGATCTGCTGCTTGGCGACGGCGTAGTCCCAGTACGTCTGCAATACCTGCGACGCCACGCTCTCTGCCAGCCCGCGCAGCTGGTACTGCGACAGTCTCACGTCGATCTGCGCCTGCCGCAGGCTGGCGAGATTCACATCCAGGCCATAGCCGCGCAGCAGGTGTTGCGTAACGCCTATGCCCAGCCGCGACGTGAACAACTCATTCGAGGGCTCCCCCAGATGCTGGCTGATATCGGTGCTGCCGTCGATGGCGATAGCGGTGCCGGTCGGCAGATACTGCGTTATGCCCAGGTCTCCTGCCAGGCTCTCGGCCAGACCGGGGATGTACTTGTGCGGCTGCGTCGTCGGCGACTGGCTCTTGGTATGCTGGCTGCTGCCGTCGAAGGTGATGTCCGGGTCGAATGCCGCCCGCTGTACCGACACGGCCGTCCGTTGGATCTGCGGCGTGAGCCGATCGACGATCAGATCCTGATTGTTCTCCAGGGACGTCAACACGGCGTCGGTTGCGCTGATCGACAGCGGCTGGGTGGTCGGAGCCGCCTTGACGATATTCGCCCAGGACGGCAGACTCGTCGGCACGGTGGTTGGCGAAATGGTCTGCTGGGTGGTTGCCGCTTCGGCCGGCTGCGAGGCCGGGATCAGTCCGGACGCAACCGCGGTCCCCATCATGCCCGCCGGCCGGGCCGATGTAGTCCATGGGGCTTGTCACGCCGATCTGCGAGCAAGATGCAAGACAAAGGCCGACAGCAGACAAAGCCACGACAGGCAGACATCCCTTCCGAACGATCGAGAAACTCATCTCGTCACTTTCCATTTTCACTCGTACCGCAGCGCCTCGACCGGGTCGAGCGTAGCGGCCCGCCTGGCCGGATAGAACCCGAAAAACACACCGACAACGCCGGCAAACGACAGGGACAGCACGACACTCGAAGCCGAGACGAGCGTGCTGAAATTCGAAAACGCTCGAAAGCGCGTAAGCGCCGCCGATGCCAAGCCGCCACGCCCAACAGACCGCCCACCGCGCTGATCATGATCGCCTCGAGCAGGAACTGCAAGAGGATCGACCGCTCTTTGGCCCCGATCGCCTTGCGGACGCCGATCTCGCGCGTCCGCTCGGTGACCGTCACCAGCATGATGTTCATGATGCCGATGCCGCCCACCAGCAGCGAGATGCTCGCGATGCCGCCCAGCAGCAATTTGAACTGTCGCACGGTGTCATTGGCCAACTGGATCCATTCGGCCTGGTTGAGCACGCGGAAGTCGTTTTCCTCGTCGGACTGCAGTTGGTGCCGGCGCCGCAGCAGGGCGGTAATATCCGTGGTCGATCCTCGTCAGATCCTCGCCGTCCTGTGCCTGGATATCGATTTCCGCGAAGGTAGTCGACGCCCATCAGCGTGTGCATCGCCACTGTATACGGCACATAGATGGCATCGTCAGGGTTATACCATCCCTGGTCGCCCTTGGATTTCAGCACGCCGACGACGCGGAAGTTGATCGAGTTGATCTTGACGATCTGGCCGATCGGGTCGTCCAGTTCAAAGAGGTTGTCGACCGTCTGCGGGCCGAGGACACAGACATGGGCCTGGCCGTCGGTCTCCGCCTCGCTGAAACAGCGTCCATAGTCGATCTCGAAGGTGCGGATCGCCAGGAACGTTGGCGCGATCCCCGTAATATTGACGGATACATTGTTGTTGAAGTACTTGACCTGTTGCCGCGTGCCGACGACGGGCGAGAGCCGGCGAATCCCTTTGACCTCTTTGAGCAAGGCCCGTGCGTCATCGAGTCTTCAGATTGATCGTGGTATTGGTCCGGACCGCGCTGTGACGATGCCAGTTGGGCATTACCAGCAGAAGGTTCGTTCCCATGGACTGAATGCGCGTCATGACCTGCTGCTTGGCGCCCTCGCCCATGGCCAGCATGGCGATCACCGCGCCGACACCGATAATGATGCCCAGCATCGTCAGCAGCGATCGAAGCTTGTTGGCCAGCAGACTCCGCAGGCCGATCTTTACCGTCGTCCAGAAAAGCATCAGTGGGTTTCCGTTCGCAACAGCACGTTACTTCTGCCGCCAATCTGCCGGCCGGACAGGCTCCCGACCTTCTCTCGCCGTCCGTCCAGGCGCCTGTCACTCATACCGCAGCGCCTCCACCGGATCCAGCGAAGCGGCTCGCCGGGCCGGGTAGAACCCGAAGAACACGCCCACAAACCCCGAGAATACCAGCGCCAGCACGACGCTGCGATATTCGACCAGCGTGGCGTACTCTGTGAATCGCCCCAGCGCTATCGCTCCGCCGACCCCCAGGCGCTACCCCGATGAGCCCGCCCAGCCCGCTGATAATCAGCGCCTCAAAAAGAAACTGCAAAAGGATCGTCCGCTCCTTCGCGCCGATCGCCTTGCGGACGCCGATCTCGCGGGTCCGCTCGGTAACGGTCACCAGCATGATGTTCATGATGCCGATGCCGCCCACCAGCAGGGAAATGCTGGCGATGCCGCCCAGCAGAATCGTGAACGTCTGGCTTGTGTCCATGACCCGCTGCTGCCAGCCGGCCTGATCGCGGATGTGGAAGTCGTCCTCCTGGTCGCTCTGCAGATGATGCAGACGTCGCAGTACCTGCCGGATGTGCTCCTTGACGGCATCCATGTCCGCGCCCTGTTTGATCTGCAGGAAAAACTCCGGCACATTGTCCAGGCCGAACAGTTCCTGCATGGCCACCGTGTATGGAACGTGGATGATCGCATCCGGGTTCGCCCAGCCCTGGTCTCCTTTGGTCTTCTGGACCCCGATGATGCGGAAGTTGATGTTCTTGATGCGGATGACCTCGCCCAGCGGGTCGTCGCGGCCGAAAAGATCCTCCACCGTCTTGGGCCCGATCGTGCACACCCGCGCCGAAGCTGTCGACCTCGGCCTCGGTAAAGGCCCGCCCGCGTGCCATCTCGTAGTTGCGCAGCGGGAAATACGGCGGCGCGACGCCGTTGACCCGCGAGAGCGTGTTCTTGTCGCGATATTTGATCTGGGCATTCCTGCCCGCCACCGGCGACATCCGCCGGATCTCCGGGACCTCGGCCAGCAGGGTCAGTCCTTCCTTTACGGTAATGTTGGTCTTTTCGGTGCTGCGCACCCCGCCCCGGTTGACCTGCGCCGGATGCACAAACAGCAGGTTGCTGCCCATCTGCGTGATGCGGTCCATGATCTGCTGCCTTGCGCCAGCCCCCATCGCCAGCATCGAGATTACCGCGCCGACGCCGATGATGATGCCCAGCATGGTCAGGAACGTCCGGGTCTTGTTGGCCAGGAGGCTCTTGATGCCCACCTTCATGGTTGTCCAGAACAGCATGCCCGGCTCCTATGCCTTCAGCGTCTCGGCGGGTTCGGCGATCCGGCCGTCGCGGATATGTACCTGCCGTCGGCACCGCTGGGCAATGTCCGCCTCGTGGGTCACGACGATGATCGTGCGGCCCTGCTCATGCAGGGATCCAAACAGGTGCATGATCTCATTACCGGTCTTCGTGTCGAGATTGCCCGTCGGTTCGTCCGCAAGGATTATGGCTGGATCGGTCACCAGGGCCCGCGCCACTGCCACGCGTTGCCGCTGGCCGCCGGACAACTGGTTTGGTGCGTGCTTCATCCGGTCCGTCAGCCCTACGACCCCCAGGGCTTCGGCCGCCTTATCCTTGGCATCGTGCATCCCTGCGTACAGCAGCGGCAGTTCCACGTTTTCCAGGGAGCTGAGCCGCGGCAGCAGGTTGAAGGTCTGAAAGACGAAGCCGATCTTGCGATTGCGGACGTCGGCCAGCTGATCCTTGGACATCTGTGACACATCCTGCCCGTCGAGCACATACTGTCCCGAGTCGGGCCGGTCGAGGCAGCCCAGGATGTGCATCAACGTACTCTTGCCGCTCCCGGAGGGCCCGGTGATGGCAACCATATCCCCCTGTTCGATGCCAAAGGTTACGCCGTCCAGTGCACGCACCTCGGTATCGCCCATGAGATAGGTCTTGACCACCGATTCCATATCAATGACCATACGCCCGCTTGCTTCTCGCTCCATGGCCGTCTTGTCGTCAACAGTATTCTGCATCACAGTCACCGTTACTATCTCGCCAATTGCCCGTCGCTGCTGCCGTCCAGGTGCCGTTGCCGCGACTCATCACTCATCACTCAGCACTGTCTTAATGGCCCCGTCGACTACCCATACGGATCATCCGCATGGTTCGCCTGGCACCCCCGCTCCGCCTGCCATTGGACCACCTGCTGTCGCCCTCGCCGCGGAAGATCACGATCGTATCGCCATCGTTCAGCCCGGCCAGTAACTCGTAGTACAGACCATCGGTGATGCCGACCTCGATCGGCTTGCGGTCGATCATGTCGTCCGGCCCGGGCACGTTGGCATACATCAGCCCGGCCTGCCTGCTGACGGCCTCAACGGGGATAAGCAACGCGTTGTCACGCTCGGCCGTCGTCATGTCGATGTTGGCGGTCATCTCAGGCTTCAGCAGGCTCTTCTTTTCAGGTATGAGGTTCTCCGCCGCAAACAGGTCGGCGATCTTGACCCGGTGCTTCTTCTTTGCCTGACTGGCCGGTGCTTTCGTTGCACTCTCACCTGGCGTTTCGGAGTCGTCGCCCATGATGTGTGGCTTGACGGCCCCCAGGACCTCGATCTTCACCTCAAAGGTTACCACGTTCTGCGTGTTGAGACCTTTGCTGGCGATCCGCACCACCTTGCCGGCAAACCGAATGCTCGGGTAGGCATCGACGGTGATTACCGCTGGCTGCCCGACGGCGACCTTGCCGATGTCACTCTCGTCGACGCTGGCCAGCACGAATATCCGCGACAGATCCGACAGCGTCAGGATGGTCGTGCCCCCGCCGACGTTGCTGACGCCCGAGGCGATGATCATACCCGTCTGGACGGTGCGGTCCGTGACCACGCCGTCCATCGGTGCCTTCACGATGCAGTCGTGAAGCCGGTCCGACGCCACTTGTAGAGCGATCTCATCGCTGCGCACCTGGGTCTCGGCCAGCTTGACGCTCTGACGCGACACCTCCAGGGCCTGCTTCTGGGTATTGAGTTCCTCCATCTTGACCTTGGCACCGGACAGATTTGACTGTGCCAAAACAGCCGCCGTATCTGCCGTGTCGCATTCTTCCTGACTGGCCAGTTTCTTTTCGAAGAGCTTCTTCAACCGGTCAGCCTTGGCTCGGGCGTCCATGGATGCCGCTTCTGCCGATGCCAGACTGGCCTTGGCGCGTTCCCTGTCGGTCTTCAAGGTGCGTTGCGCGACAAGAAGGTTTTCCTTGGCCGTCGCCAGACGCGCCTTGGACGCATCGAGCGAGACCTCGGACTGTTTGTAAACCCGCTCCATGTCGATCTGGTCCAGTTCGACAAGCAGGTCCCCCTTGTGGACGACGTCACTGATATCGAAGGGCAGTTTGATCACCGTGCCGCTGGCCTTGCACTTGATGTCGACGTCGAGGTTGGATACCACCTTGCCCGTGCATGAGACGGTCTGCTTGATCGGCCCCTGCTCGATCTTGCCGAGTTCAATACCGGTATCTTCCTCCTCGGTGGTCCCGGAGCTCTTCCAGTAATACGCACCCGCACCCAGTATGCCCAGCAGGACGACGCCGACGATAATCTTCTTCATATCAAAAACCCTCTATCTCCAAACAACCCAATTCGCTCTGCTTGCCGGGCCTTGTTGTGTCCCAGGGCAACAGGGATGCCGATACACTGTTGAACGCAGCCGCCTGCTCGCCGCCTACACGCCGCCGGACGTGCCGGGCTGCTCCACTTCCTGTTCCTCTTGCTCTGATGCTGGCATGCCGTCGCCGAAGCTGCTGTCGAGTGCCACGCGCGGGCAGCCCGCTTCCTTCGAAGGCCGCCTTCAAACACCGAATACATCACCGGTACGAAGATCAGCGTGATCAACGTCGAACTGAGCAGCCCACCGATGACAACCCGTGCCATCGGTGCCTGTGCTTCGCCGCCCTCGCCCATCCCCAGCGCCAGCGGCAACAGGCCCAGCATCGTTGTCAGGGCGGTCATCAGGATCGGACGGAGCCGCCGCCTGCCGGCCTCTTCGATCGCCTCCCGCAGGCCCATGCCTTCTTCCCTGCGCAGCAGGCTCGTGTGATCGACCAGCAGAATCGCGTTCGATACGACGATGCCGCCCAGCATGATACACCCGATATAACTCTGCACGTTGAAGGTCGTGTCTGTTAAAAACAGCACCAGCACCACGCCGATCGCCGCCAGCGGCACGCTGAACATCACGATGAACGGGTCCTTCAGGCTCTCGTACTGGCAAGCCATCACCATGTAGACCAGCAGCAGCGCCAAAACCAGGCTCATCGTCAGCTCGCGAAACGCCTGCTGCTGCTCCGCGTAGTCGTCCCCGAAACTGATCGAAAAATCCCGCGGTACCGGGATCTTTCGAATCGCCCGGCGAGCCTCCGCCAGTACGCTGCCCATGTCACGGCCGGCCACGTTGGCGTTCACGTAAGTGATCCGCTGTTGGTTCTTGCGATCGATGAAGGTCGGCCCCATCCGCGGCTCCATCGACGCCACGTTGCGCAGTACCACCGGCTCGCCGTCGTCGTTGGTTACCTTCAGGCCGAGAATGTCCGACAGGTCCATCTGCTCTGCATCGCGCAACTTGACCAGGATGCGGTACTCGCTGCCGCCCTCGCGGTAGTTCCCCGCGCTGGTGCCCGACAGCGCCGTCTGCAGCAGATTGGCGATCTGCGAAACCGTCAGCCCCATGTCCGACGCCTTCTGCCGGTCGATCCGGATGAGCTGTTCGGGCCGGCCCGCCTCCCGGCTCAACCGCACGTCGGTGATGCCCTTGATAGGCTCGATCGCGTCCTTGACGCGTTTGGCAATCTCGTCGGCCGCCGCCAGATCGTAACCGCGGATCTCGATCTCCAGGTTATCGTCGCCGCCGCCCAGGTGAAGGTGGAATCCGCCTTGCGTGGCCCGCGTCTGGATCCGCACACCGGGGATGCCGCTCAGGCGATTACGCAAATCGTCGGCGATCTGCTGGCTGGACCGCTTCCGCTCCGCCAGTGGCTTGAGCGTCAGTCGCATCCCGCCGCTGCTGTCATGTACGTAGGTCACACGGAACTTCGCTTCCGGCACGGCTGGCGCGCACGATGTTTTCAATCTCACGGATCTTCTTGTCGACAAGGTCGATTCTCGTGCCGATCTCCATGTCCGCCGAAACCCGTACCTCGCCCTCGTCCGTCTGCGGCATCATTTCCACACCGATCAGCGGAATCAGCAGCAGGCTGCCCCCCAGCAGCAGCAGCGAACCGAGGACCACGGTCGGTCGATGGCGCAGACCCAGTCGCAGCAGGTCGCGGTAGCCGTTCTCCATGCCGGCGAAGAAGCGCCCCGTTCCGTCATACAGCCGCTGGGACAACGTCTTCTTTGCCCCCGGGTCTTGCGTTGAGGATTTCAGAATCTTGGCGGCCAGCATCGGCACCAGCGTTAGCGAGACTCCCAGCGAACAGAGCAGGCTGAAACTCACCACCGCCGCCAACTGCTTGAACAGAATGCCCGACATGCCGCGCACGAACACCAGGGGCAGAAACACTGCAAGCGTCGTCAGGGTGCTGGCGATCACCGCGTTGGTCACTTCCTTGCTGCCGTTGATGGCCGCCAGCTCCGGCGGTTCGCCTGCTTCTTTGCGGCGGTAGATATTTTCCAGAACGACGATGGAATCATCGACCAGCCGGCCGATCCCCAGCGCCAATCCGCCCATCGTCATGATGTTCAGGGTGAATCCCGTGAAATACATCAAAGCGAACGTGGCGATGATCGAGATCGGAATGGCGGTCGCGACGACGGTCGTACTGCGGACGTTCCGAAGAAACACCAGCAGGATCAGCACTGACAGCACCCCGCCGTGCAAGGCCGAGTAGCCGACGTTGGTGATTGATCGGCCGATGTAGTCGCTGGCGTCGCGCCGTACCAGCATGTTCAGCTGCGGCAAGTCCTCATTGATCCGCTGGATCTCCGCCCGTACAGCCCTGGCTACCTCGACCGTGTTCGTACCCGACTGCTTGAGCACCGACATGCGGATCGAGTCCTGCCCGTTGATCCGCACCATGTGGTTGATCTTCTCATGCCCGTCATAAACCTCGGCGACTTCCCGCAGCAGGATCGGTACGCCCTCGCGCGCGCCACCACGGTGTTCGCAAGCTCGTGTATGTTTGTGAATTCCCCCGGCGTGCGGATCGTAACCGAGTATTTGCCCTGATCGATTTGCCCGGCCGGCAGGTTGATGTTCTGCGCCTCGATCCGCGCGAGGATCTGATCCAGCGGCAACGCCAACGCCTTGATCTTGGCGGCATCGACGTCTACGTGGATCTCTCGCGTCAGTCCGCCGCGGACATCCAGTGACGCCACCCCCGGGATCCGCTCGATGCGATATCGGACCTGGTCCTCGATCAGCTGACGCAGCTGAATCGGGTCGAGCTTGCTGGTCACCCCGATGTCCATGATCGGGTCGGCGGAAGAGTCATACTTCCACAGCGTGGGCCGCTCGATGTCGTCCGGCAGATGGTGCATCACCCGGTCGAGCCGGTCCCGCACATCATTGGCGGCGGCATCCAGGTTGGCTCCCCAGCCGAACTTGACCGTAACACTGCTCCAGCCCTCGTTGCTGCGCGACGTGATCTGCTCGACACCCGGCACGGCACTGACTGCCTGCTCGATCGGCCGGGTGATCATCTTCTCGATCTCTTCCGGGCTGGCGTTGTCGTACCGGGTCCAGATGCTCAGGCTCGGATACGTGATCTCGGGCATCAGGTCGACCGGCAGACGCAGCAAAGAGATAACCCCGACGATGATCACGATCAGAGTGACCATCACCGCGAAGATCGGGCGGTGAATGGAAAAACGCGACAGATTCACGAGTTCGCCTCAATCTGCTCCCGGGGACCGTCTGCCCGTGCCGGCCGGCTGGCCGACGCCGCGGCCTCCAGGCCCGGGATCGTAATCGTCGAGCCGTCTTCCAGAAGATGCTGGCCGACCGTTACGACATACCCCGCCAGACCTGCTGGCTTGAGCACTTGTGCCAGATCGCCCTCCTCGACACCCACCGTCACCGGCACAAACCGGACCTTCTTGGCTGCGATGTCCGCTACGAACACGCCCTGCGTCTGGCCGCGCATCGCCAGGGCAGACTCGCGGGATCACCGTGCTGTTGTCGTACTGCGCGAACTCGATGCGGGCCCGGATGAACATGCCCGGCCGCAGCAGTCGCTCATGGTTGTCCACTATCGACCTCGACCCGGGCCTCCCGGCTGGCCTCCTTGACCAGCGGGGCCACGCGAACGATCTGCCCGGTGAACGGCTTGTTATAGGCATCGCACGAGATCTCCACGGTCTGGCCGACCTGCACCTTGGCGTAATCCCGCTCCGTGACGTAGATGATGCCCAGCAACTCGTCGATATCGATGATCGAGACGATCTTGTCGTTGGCTGCCAGCATCGCCCCTGCGTCACAGAACCGTTCGCCGACGATCCGCGTCTGGCCGCCGCCGCTCCAACTGGCGGTGATTTTGGTGTAGGACTGGCGGACCTCGGCCGCCTTCAGCGCCGCCTCCTTCTGGGCGACCACCGACAGGGCGACTTTCTGGCGGGCCTGGGCGGTCCGGAATTCGGACGCGGCCTCGTCCGTCTCGGCCTCGCTGGCGATCTTCTTCGCCGAAGGGCTTCTGCCCGATCGAACTCGCGCCGGGCCGCGTCCAGATTGCTCTGCGCCTCTTCGACCGCCGCCTTGGATACCTCGAGCTCGGCCTTGGCCTGCTCGACCTGCTGGGCATACTCCTGGTCGTCCAGCAGGGCGATCAGCTGCCCGTTGGTGATCGTGTCGCCGATGTCGACAAGCAGTTTGACGAGCCGGCCGGCAACCTTCGGCGCGACAACGAATTCGCTTCGGGCCATCAGGTCGCCGCTGAACTGCGCAATGTCATGCATGGTCGCCCTGCGGACCTTGGTGACCTCCACTGCTACCGCTACGTTGCCCTTCTTTTCCGCCGGACCCTTCGCGGTATATATCTTGTCGTAGACCCGCCAGCCGACCGCGCCGACGATCCCCAGGATGACGAGTGCTGCTAGCGCACGTCTCATGGTTAATTGTCCTTTTTGATATATACCGCTTGCTGGGCCGGCCGTTTCACGGCCCCGCGGCAAAACAGTCTCCACCACGATCTCGTGTTCGCGCATATCCGGCGGCGCGCCGCCAAGATCGCGTCCCCGCGTGCGCAGCATCCCCAGCAGAAAGTTCGCGAGCACCTCCGCCGGAATATCCTCGCGGATCGCCCCCTCGCTGACGCCCTTCTCGATCATCTGGGCCAGCGACTCCACGATCTTCTTGCGTCGCTCGGCCCATCGCTCGTGCATCTCGCCGCGACACCAGGCCATCCTGCCTTCCTCGTTCTGCATCAGCCGGAGCAGCTGCTGGCGACGACAGAAAAACTTGCCGATCTGGCGGCAGGCGATGAGCAACTGGTCTGTGAAACAGCGCATGGGAGGGCACCGGCGCTGGAGCAGATTGCAGAGCTCGTCGAATCCTGCCGTCGCGGTCTGGAAAAAGAGGTCATCCTTGTCGTGGAAGTAGCGGTAGATCGTGCCCTTGCCGACGCCTGCCTCTTTGGCTACGTCGTCCATCGTAATCTCATGGAACCGCCGGCTGGTGAAGAGCCGCTCCGCGGCTTGCATGATCTGCTGGCTCTTGTCGCACGTTCCCACTATTGATCCCCAGAAGAGTTCCGGTGTCTTTATAGCAGATGGAACTGACTAGTCAGTATCATATGGGCCTGTTGGATGGCGAGCAACCGGCCCGCCCTTGCCTGTTGCTCGTTTTTATAAGTTCTTTTCAAATGGCGGTTTGCGTGGAAAACACAGGTCCGGTCCTGTGCCTGCAACGATGCCCCTTGCACTAGCCGGAGAGTCGCCTTGGCCGCATCCCGCACGCCAGAAAGATCCTCCGGGGCCGGGCGATTCACGCGCAGATGCGATCGGAGCACTTTCGTTGCAGACGTGGCGTGCAGATTCCCTTGCAGGCGGGCGCCCGCATACGCGCGGGCACATGGACCCGCCGGTTCCCACTACCAAAGCCCTGATTGGGTAGTGTTCCGGGGCACGAGGGATGAGACGGGACCGTAACTCAAGCGTGGGCGCAGACGAGGTGCGTACGCGTGAGCAGAGTGCTCGGCCGGAACAAATAGAAGAGGGCCCATCGGAAAACCGACGGGCCCTCGATACACGCTGTACGTGTGTCTTGCGAACGCGCGTTCGCAGGACGCTGCATTAGTGCAGGCTGCGATTCCAACTGGAAATCAGGCCCTGCAGGTCGCCCACGTTGACGTAGCCGTCACCGTTGAAGTCTTCCGCCAGACCAGAGGCCTGAGTGCCCCAAGCCTGAGCCAGTGCCTGCAGGTCGCTGACGTTGACGGAGTTGTCATGGTTGGCGTCGCCCCGCAGGTAGGCAACGACGCTAGCCGGCTTCGGATCGCTGACCTGACCGTTGCTGTCATACACGACGGCCTCGAACGCCAGCGTCTGGTCGGTGACCAGGCCCAGCGTCGGCACGAGGAATGACGCATTGGCTGTGTCGCTACCGGTGATCGGGCCGACGCTCTTGCCGCCGGTCTGGGTCCATGCGTAGTGGGTGAGCGTAGCGCCCGGATCGACGGCGTGCGCGGTGCAACTCAGCGGCGCTGCATACCCTCGTACACGAAGGCCGGAGCCGTAGTGGTGTCGACGACCGGCTTCGGTGTGGGCGGGGCGCCCGGGACGGTCAGGATGACCGGCTTCTGCACGCAAACCGCGCCGTCATTTGACGTCAACTTAAGGACGAAGGTTGCATCGCTGCCGTCCGTCGGCATGGTGAAGTTCACCCGGAACTGAGGTGACAGCGTTGTCGGCATCGGGTAGTCGGCGCCATTATTGGGCGTCCAGATCCACGACGGGGCCAGTTCCAGACTCATATCCGCAGCGGGATTCCAGTTTGTATTGCCGGGAACGGACAACGCGGTGGGGCCGTTGTCGGCATCGACCACCGTGGCAGCCAGATTGAACGTGGCGCCCGTGCCGTCATAGGCGGCGGTCAGATCCTGAGCAGTGCTCGTGACCGTGATCGCAGGTGCAATTTCCGCCTGGACCGTCACGTCGGCCGAACTGCTGCCCTCGCCATTGGTAGCCGTCAGCCGCAGCGTGTAAACCCCAGGAACGTCGAAGTCAGCCAGCGTCTGGACCTCGTTCTCGGTCGCGAACGTGACGCCGCCGGGGCCGCTTACCTTGGTCCACTGGAGGCTGAGGCCCGACTTGCCGTCGTCGTCAACCGCACCCATCAGGGCACCGTCGTCAGTCGCTACCGCCCGCTGGCTGAAGCCCGGCTTCGGACTCGTCGGGGGCAGGCTGGGACCGGCAAACACCGTCGGGAGTTCGTGAATCGACGGGTTGTTGTTGTATTCAAACGCACCGACGCAGTTGCAGGACGACCGGTTCACATGGCTGGGCCACGCGGTGGCCGAGGTCTGGACGTACTGTTTGGTCGGTGTCAGCGGGAAGTCGTCCATGCCCGCAGCGGGAACCCAACCGCCGGTACCCGGAACGCCGTTATTGGTCGAAGCATAGTCAATGGCCAGGGAGGTACTAACCAGGTCGGGGTTGAGCCACGGGACTGCCAGGCTCGGTTCGTAGTTGACCATGCCGATGTTGTCGATGTATTCCTGGTCACTGCCCTGGTGTTCATACAGATTCAGGTCGGTATAGAGAGCAGGGTACTGCTGTATATTGGCGGTGTAGACCTGGTCATTCCCATTGTAAGTGACATAGAAATTATCCGCGACGAGGGCCGGCATGGCGCCCGAGCCGATATTAACGATGATCTGCGAACCCTGACGTTGTGCAATGAAGGTGTTGTACAGGACGTAGGCCATCGGGTTGTAGCCGGAGTAGACGTTGCCACCGAGCATGAACTCGAAGCTCTTGTCCTGGGCCGCGCTGAAGCCCTTGATGATCGTATTGCCAATCAGGTACGTGAGACTGCCATTGGTGATGGAGATGATACCTTCGCCGCCGCCCGTCACCGGGTAACCGGTCTCCGGGTCAGGGTTCAGGTCCACAACCTCGTCACCAATGCGGTTGTACAGGATGTGGTTGGTCCGCGCGGAGATCTTCAGATCGTAGGCCAAGGCATTGTACAGCCAGCTTGTACCGGACGGTGATGTCCTCAACCGAGCCGGCGCCTTGGTCGCCTGCTACCACAATGCTGCGATCCGTGCTGGTGTTGTCATGCAGGACGCTGTTTTCGATCAGCAGGCTGCCGCCGTTCTTGGAAAGACCGCGGATGCCCATTTCGCAATCACGGATCTCGCAATTGTTGATGCGGAGCATGCCGCCGCCGCTCCACGTGATGCCCGCTGCATTCCCGTCCTGGGCAGTATCGCGGCAGACGCCGTTGATCATCTCCAGGTTGTCGAAGGTGATGTTGCTGGCGTTCGGCGTGATGTTGCAGAGGCCCTTGCCCCAGACCGATACCGAATGATCCGGGCCCATGTCCAGGACCGGCCGGCCGCCATTGCCCTTGATGGTGATATTTCTCTGGGAATCGAAGAGCATCGTAGCGGCCTTGCCGACATAGGTGCCCGGATCGACAAGAACGGTATCGCCATTATTGCAATGGTTGATCGCTTCCTGAATCCGCTTGAAATCTCTCGTCGGGCCGACGTAGTACGTCGCCGCTCCTGCCGATGCGACGAAACATCCTACAATGCCCAAACACAAAAATGTCTTCAAACGCCTCATACGTACCTCCCAGTAACGTACCTGAATTGGAATGGTAGCAGGCAGCGCGGAAATGCCCACGCACTTCCTTCCGCTCCCCTGACTTTCGTCCATTCTACCTGTTTACGCTATGGCCACAAGCTTTTTTTCCACATTTGGTCCGTACCTCCCCCCCCGAAGAGGACAATTGAGAGAATGAGCGTGGCTGTGTTGATTACCACGGCTGTCGCCTTAGGTGTGGTCGCAGAAACTGTGTGTTGTGTCAGGTTCGGTCGGTATACTCCGCGCCCCGGCCCATTGAAATCGTCCGCCGTCAGTCTGCCCGGAGCCAAAGATGGAGATCATTGCCCTTTTGTGGTGCGCAGTCGTACGAGCGATCAGTTATCGGGCCTCACCCATGCTGCGGGTCGGCGGCGGGGATCATGTTGGTTTGCGTCTGCCATCGTCCGGGCTGACCAGCCCCGGCACCGAGATGAAAGCATGCACTCGAAGGGTTGCCGACGGCCACCGTCGGCCGTCGCCTTGTCGATCCTATGCCTCGGCCTTTCCGCCTGCCGGCGGCACGATCTGAGGAGTAAATGGAGTGGTTGGCGGGGGTTGCGCCTGGCTCGGTTGTTTTCCTCTGGACGGCCCGATGACCTCCGCCAGTCCCTCCTGAATGCTGCGGTCCACTTTGTACATCAGATCTACATAATCGGCCTGGGCCCGTAGCCACTTTTTGACCAGATCGTTCGTGGCGAGCTCTCGTTCGAACTTGCCCAACTGTTCGGTGTCCTGCTCCGTCACCCGCTTTCCTTCACTCTGCTGCTGTTGCAACTTTTCCGCCAGCAACTGATAATCGCGCAGCAGCTTGCGAGCGGTCTCATCGCCTTGCAGCCCCCGCTGCGCTTCCAGGTATGCCTTGACTCGCGGGGTGTCGGCCAGCAGTTTGCCCAAGGCCTTTGCTTGCTCTAGAATCTTCGATTGATCCATGTTTGCGGACTCCGCCTACTATCTGTCGGGATCGTCGCTGGCCAACAGCGCCAGACCGCTGGTCGGCTGCGTGACCGGCTCTCATAATTCATCATAGCAAACAGGACACGGGAAGAAAGATGGCCGCTGCACGCAGGCAAAAACGCAAACGCGATGACCGGGATGCCGAGCAGGCGATTGAACAACGTATCCTCGAGTATGTCGCGGCGACCGAGTATGAGCCCAAACGCGTCCGCGCCTCGCCCGCGAGATGGGTGTCGCCCACGAAGAATACGGGCGATTTCGTGACGCGGTCAAAGCCCTTACCAGGACGGGCCGGCTCGTCCTGGGATACGGCGAAGCGGTGACGGCCCCTTCGGTGACGGGCCGGATCGAGGGCGTATACCGGGCCAATCCGCGCGGCTTCGGGTTCGTCGTGCCTGACGACCCGGGCATTCCCGGCGATCTGTTTATCCCGCCGGGGGATTCGCTCGACGCGATCACCGGCGATACCGTCCGGCGCAGGTCATCCGCAAGAGGAAGGCCGGGCGAGTCGCCCTCGAAGGGCGCATTGTCGAGGTCATCGAGCGGGGTGAAAACCGTTTCGTGGGCGAACTGGTCAAGGACAACGGGCAGTATTTCGTTCGCCCCGACGGCAACACGCTGCGCGCCCCCATACGGGTCGGCGATGTCACTGCCAAAAGCGCCAAGCCCGGCGACCAGGTCGTCATTGAGATTGTCCAATACCCGAGTGCTCTTCAGACTGCGCGTGGCGTGATCGTCGAGATCCTGGGCAAGACCGGCGATCCGGGGGTCGACGTCGCCAGCATCATTCAGCAGCATCACCTGCCCGAGATAATGTCGCCCGAGTCCCTCGCGGAGGCCCGCCAGCGGATCAAGGCCTTCGATCCGCAGGCGGAACGCCTCAAACGGGTCGACCTCTCCGCCGAGACGATCGTCACGATCGACCCGATCGACGCCCGCGACTTCGATGACGCGATCTCGCTCCAGCGCGAACCCGACGGCACGTACGAGCTCGGCGTCCACATTGCCGATGTAAGTTATTTCGTAAAAGAGGATGGCCCGCTGGACGAGCAGGCCCGCATCCGCGGCAATAGCGTCTACTTCCCGCGCTATGTGATCCCGATGCTGCCGGAGGTCCTCTCCAACGGCGTCTGCAGCCTCCAGGAGGGCGAACCGCGCCTCTGCAAGAGCGCCTTCATCCGCTACGACGCCGCCGGCAAGGTGCTCGGCAGCCGGTTCGAAAACACGCTGATCACCTCCGCCAAGCGTCTCCATTACCAGCAGGCCCAGGCGATCATCGACGGTGACCCGGCCGCCATGCGAGGTATGTCCGAAGAGGTCGTTCGCCTGCTGCTGGACATGGACACACTGGCCCGCATCATCCGCCAGCGTCGCCTTGCCGAGGGCATGCTCGTGCTGGAGATGCCCGAGGTCGAACTGGTCCTCGACGACCAGAACCGCGTCATCGACGCCGTGCCCGCCGACGATTCCTTCACGCACACGATCATCGAGATGTTCATGGTCGAGGCGAACGAGGCCGTCGCCCGTCTCTTCGAGGGGTTGGATGTGCCGTGTCTTCGCCGCATCCACGACGACCCGGCCGACCCCGACATGAAGGACCTTCGCCAGTTCCTCATGGTCATGGGTTATACCTTCCGCGGCACGACCAACCGCAAGGCGATCCAGAAACTGCTCGACAGCGTTCGCGGCACCCCCCAGTCCTACGCCGTCAACCTGTCCGTCCTTCGCTCGATGTCCAAGGCCGAATATTCGCCCCGGCCGGTCGGCCACTACGCCCTTGCGAGCAAGCACTATGCCCACTTCACCAGCCCCATCCGCCGCTATCCCGACCTGACGATCCATCGCCTGCTGGACATGTATCTGGCGGGCAAGTTCAAGACCAAGGCGGGAAGAAAGAGTGCCCCCAGTCATGACGAACTGGCCCAGCTCGGCAAGCAGTGCAGTGACACCGAGCGCCGCGCCGAAGCCGCCGAACGCGAACTCAAAGCCGTGAAGATTCTGGAACTCCTGAGTCATCAGATCGGCGAGGTCGTCGAAGGGGTCGTCACCGGCGTTGCCAACTTTGGTATCTTTGTCGAACTCCGCAAGTTCCTCATCGAGGGTCTTGTGCGATTCAACGAATTGCCGGATGATTGGTGGGATATTAACCAGAAGGCTGGCGCGGTGGTTGGTCAGCGGTCCGGCCGGCGGATCGGGATCGGCACGGTCGTAAAGGCCAAGATTATAAACGTCGACATCCCCGCCCGGCAGCTCGACCTCAGCATGGCTGACGAAGGCCTTCTGGACGGCGAGCAACGCCTGCGAAAGCCGAAGCCCAAGCCTGCCCGGCGCCCTCCCAAGAGTCGCCGGCGCCGGCATACCCGCTGAGACCGCTGGCTGCCTGCAGCCGGCTGCCCATGCAGCTTTCCCGCGCGGGACTGCACACACGTGCAAACTATTAGAGATGAATATGAGCGACAATACCCAGACTGACGTCCTTCGTACCCCGCTTTACGACGCCCACGTCGAAGCCGGGGCCCAGATGGTTCCCTTCGCCGGCTGGCAGATGCCTTTGCTTTACACGGGTATCATCGAGGAGCATCAGCATACCCGTACGGCATCGAGTATCTTTGACGTTTCCCATATGGGGCGGATCTATATTACCGGACCTCAGGCCGAGGATCTGCTCGATCTGCTCTGCACCCGCAAGATCGCCGGCACGCCGGTCGGGCGTGTCCGCTATACCTATATGTGTAATGAAACCGGCGGCATCCTCGATGATATGGTCGTCGCTCGTTACGAGGATAAGTGGCTCGTCGTCTGCAACGCCAGCAACCGCGCCAAGATCCTCGACTGGATCCTCAAGCATGCCGAAGGCAAGCAGGTCACCGTCCAGGACATTACGACTGATACCGCCATGCTCGCCATTCAAGGCCCCAAAACGTTCGAAATCATCAAGCCGCTCCTGCCCTTCGATACGGCCGACATGAAGAACTGGTCCTTCATCGCCGGCAACTACATGGGCATGGACTATTACCTCAGTCGCAGCGGCTACACCGGTGAGGACGGCTGCGAGGTGATCGTACCAGCCGGTGTCGGCCCCTTCATCTGGCAGCGGCTGACGGCCGACGAAGGCCAGCCCGACGACATGCGGATTCGTCCAGCTGGGCTCGGCGCTCGCGACACGCTGCGTCTGGAAGCCAGCCTGCCGCTGTATGGCCACGAACTGAATGAGCAGACCGACCCGATCGCCGCGGGGTTCGGCTGGGCCGTCAGTCTCGAAAAGGACTTCATCGGCGCCGGCGCCCTTCGTCGCGTCGCCGAGCAGGGCCCCGCCCGCAAACTCATCGGCCTGGAACTGGCCGGCCGGCGCATCGCCCGTCAGGACACCGAAGTGCAGGATGCCAAAGGTCAGACGATCGGCATCGTCACCAGCGGCACGTTCGCCCCGATGATCAAAAAGAGCGTTGCCATGGCCTATATAGATAAGGATTATGCAACGCCGGGCCGGCAGGTCGCCGTGAAGATCCGCGACCAGGCCCTGCCCGCGACGACGGTCGAACTGCCGTTTTATAAGCGGAAGAAGTAGCGGCAACAGCCGCGGGTTGTCATTCTGAGGCCCTGTCGGCACCCTCCGTGGGTGTCACAGTTTGCAGGGGCCGCAGAATCCCTACGCGGAAGAACCTCCGAACGGGAAGGCGCGGAGAAAGTCCTTCCGTGTATTGTTGTTACAGGAATTCCTGGCTGCCCCGGAAAGGGCAAGCCGCATCAAGGCCGAAGTATCGGACGCTACGAAGCATCGGGCACTGAGAATACACAGGAGATGGAAACCATGGCCGTCCCGACCGACAGGAAATACCTCAAGACGCACGAATGGTTCAAGGCCGAAGGCAACGTCGTCACCGTCGGCATCTCGGAATTTGCCGCCAACCAGCTGACCGATATCACTTATGTCCAGCTGCCCCAGGTGGGTGCCAAGGTTACGGCCGGCGCTGAGTTCGGCGAGGTCGAGTCGGTCAAGGCGACCAGCCCCTTGTATTCCGCCGTCCCCGGTGAGGTCACGGAGGTCAACAGCGCCCTTGAGGACAGTCCCGAGACGGTCAACCAGGACGCCTTCAACGCCGGCTGGATGATCAAGATCCAGGCCAGCGACCTGTCCGGCCTGGATAACCTGATGGACGCGGCCCAGTACGAAGAGTTCATGGCCAGCGACGACCACTGACAGAGTCCTGATGTCCTGATTGACGCCGCTTGGCGACCCGGTACGATTTGGGTATGACACTAACCGCCGTACTAACGCCCGACCCAGAGGGAGGCTTCGTAGCGTTCAACCCTGAAACCGGCACGACCTCTCAGGGTGAGACGCTGGAAGAGGCCCTGGCCAACCTGCGTGAGGCAACGGAGCTCTACCTGGAGGAATTCCCGTCAGGCAGGCGCTGATCCCGAGGAGAAAGCGTCCTCGCCCGACTGCCGTGGACCCAGGCGATGACGCAGGACTAAACTTTCCCCATACGTCTCGCTACAATCCCTCGTTTCAGGCCGCGGTTGCAGTGCCTGGCGCACCAGCAGTCCTTACATGAGGAGTCGCTGACCGTGAAGTTCACACAGATGTCTGAACCCGATGTCCGCTACATGCTCGATACGATCGGCGTCAAGGACGTTGACGCGCTTCTTGCGCCCATACCCGGCGATCTTCGCCTGAAGAAGCCCTTGAACGTCCCCGGCCCGCTCAGCGAGATGGAATTGACGCGGCAGGTGCGAGCCCTGGCGGCAAAGAACGTTTCCGTCGAGCAGCAGACCTGCTTCGCCGGCGGCGGTGCCTACGACCACTTTATCCCCGCCGTCGTCGATGCCCTTGCCAGCCAACCTGCCTTCGTCACGGCCTATACGCCGTACCAGGCCGAGGCCAGCCAGGGCGCTCTGCAGGCCCTCTATGAATATCAGACCCTCATGTGCGAACTGCTCGGCATGGATGTCGCCAACGCCAGCATGTACGAGCTGGCCTCGACCATCGCCGAAGCCGCCCTCATGGCCCGCAGCATTACCGGCAAGGGGCGCATCGTCGTCTCGCGGCTGATGAGCCCGGACTGCCTCCAGGTCCTCCGCACGTACCTGAAGGCCCAGCCGATCGAGATCGCCGTCGCGGGGATGTCCAACGGCCGGATCGACCTGGCGGATCTGCAGCGACTCGTTACGGGCGACACCGCCGCCGTCATCGTCCAGAGCCCGAACTTCCTTGGCGGCGTCGAGCAGCTGGACAAGATCAGCCAGATCGCCAAGGGGCACGAAGCCCTCTTCGTCGTCGCGACCGACCCGATCTCCTGCGGCCTGCTCAAGGCCCCAGGCCAGTTCGGCGCCGATATCGTTGCCGCCGAAGGTCAGCCGCTTGGTATCCCGCTTTCGCTCGGCGGCCCGTACCTCGGCGTACTGACCTGTCGCCAGGATCTGCTTCGTAAGATCCCCGGCCGGCTCGTCGGCATGACGACCGATCGCTACGGCCGGCGCGGTTTCTGCCTGACGCTTCAGACCCGCGAGCAGCACATCCGCCGCGAACGCGCCACCAGCAATATCTGCAGCAACCAGGGCGTCATGGCCATCCGGGCCGCCATCTACGTTGCGACCGTCGGCAAGCAAGGCCTGCGCAAGATCGCCGGCCAGTGTCTCGACAAGGCCCATTACGCGGCCAACCGCATCGCGTCAGTCGATGGGTTCGAACTGCGGTTTGACGCCCCGTTCTTCAAGGAATTCGTGGTGCGTTCCAGTAAGCCGCTGGACCGCGTCTTCGCCGCCTGCCGTGAAAAGAGCATCCTCGTCGGCCCGGGTCTCGGCGACTGCCTGCCGGATCTGGCTGACTGCTTCCTGGTCGCCGTGACGGAGAAACGTACGAAAGAGGAGATTGACCGGCTGGTAGAAGCGCTGGCCAGTGCATGATGTGAACTCCACTGGCTGGTACGCATGAACAACGCGTTTGTTTATCTTACGCGGATGGGCTGAATGCAGACGCGACAAGCTGTTTGGGTACGGTAGGAATGGCTCTGTCGCTGTCCGTCCCGGTAGGGACAGAATGATAATAGCCCAGGACTTCAGTCCTGGGAAAAGAAGGGCAACAATACCCCTTTTTGCTTGTTGTTGTTGTTGTTGAGTCCCGTCAGGGACGACTGAAACGTGGAAAGAACAACGGCCGCGAAAAACCGTCGCGACCATGGAGACATAATGATGTCCCTCAACCCAGCCAAGGATCTCGACCAGGCATTTGACGGCAAGGAGCAGTCCCTGCCCCAGGTCGAAGCGCTGCTGTTCGAACTGAACCAGCCCGGTATGTCCGCCGTCAGCCTGTCGGACCTCGATGTGCCGCCGGTCGACGCCCGCAGGGTCCTGCCTGCCGAGCTGGTCGCCGACGAACCGCCGCCGCTGCCCGAACTGGGCGAGCTGACCGTCGTCCGCCACTACACGCGTTTGGCTGGCAAGGTCTTCAGCGTCGACGCCAACGTCTATCCCCTCGGCTCGTGCACGATGAAGTACAACCCCAAGGTCAACGAGAAACTCGCCAACCTCGAAGGCCTCGCCCACGTGCATCCGCAGCAGGCCGAGCAGGACATTCAGGGCCTGCTCCAGATGCTCTATGATCTGCGGACCGCCCTGCAGGAGATCTCCGGCCTCGACGAGGTGTGCCTCCAGCCCGCTGCCGGCGCCCATGGCGAACTGGCCAGCCTGATGGTCATTAACGCCTACCACGCCGACCGCGGCCAGGACCGCCAGCGCGTCCTCATCCCCGACAGCGCCCACGGCACCAACCCCGCCAGTCTGCTCGCTGTGCAGCCGGTACGTCGTCACCGTTGAAAGCAAGCCGGACGGCCGGATCGACCTCGACGATCTGCGCAGCAAGGTCGATGAAAACACCGCCGCGATGATGATCACCAACCCCAACACGGTCGGCCTCTTCGAAGGCCAGATCCGCGAGATCGCCGATATCCTCCACAAAGCCGGCGCCCTGCTCTACATCGACGGCGCCAACATGAACGCCATCGCCGGCATCACCCGCCCCGGCGACTTCGGCGCCGACATCATGCACTTTAACACCCACAAGACCTTCGCCACCCCGCACGGCTGCGGCGGCCCCGGCGCCGGTCCGATCGGCTGCACGAAGAAGCTCGCCCCGTACCTGCCCGTCCCGCAGGTCGTCAGAAACGCCGACGGTACCTACGCCTGGGACTACAACCGGCCCAAGTCCATCGGCAAGGTCCGCTCGTTCTACGGCCAGACCGGCATCCTCGTCCGCGCCTACTGCTACATTATGTCACTCGGGCCGGACGGCCTTCGCGACATGGCCGAAAAGGCTGTTCTCGGCGCCAACTACCTCGCCGCCCGCCTGAAGGACAAGTACACGTTGCCGTTTACCGGTCCGTTCGCCCATGAATTCATCATGGTGCCGGAGTTCCGTGCCCAGGGCGTGACGGAACTGGACATCGCCAAGCGGCTGCTGGACTTCGGTGTTCATCCGCCGACAATGTCCTGGCCGGTGCCGCACTGCCTGATGATCGAGCCGACCGAGACGGAGTCGCTGTATGCGTTGGACCGTTTTGCTGAGGTAATGCTGAAGATCGCGGAAGAAGCCGCCAACAAGCCGGACATACTGCACTTCGCCCCGCACAAGATGCCGGTAGCCAGGCTTGACGAAGTGGCCGCCGCCCGTAAACCGAACCTCTGCTGGAAACCGGAGACGGCAGAAGCGACCGCCGTCGCCCGGTCCCAACAAACAACGCAACCAACCAAACAGCCGACAGGAAAATAGAGCTTCCCCAGGCAAGAAAGATTTCCGCATCCTGAAGCCTCAGGCGTCAGCCGGGGGCGTTAGTCCACCGTAGGGGCGTGCAAACAAGACAGACTTTCCCGAGACCAATCCCAAGACGAACCGAGGAAGAGTGGTCACGTTGTCATTCTGAGTCCTACCATCGGGCTTATCGTCCGCTTCCATCGTCAACGGGGTTGCCGAAGAATTCTTGAGAAGAGCGGCAAGAAAGAGGCTTCCTTCCTCCATCACCAGACTGCTATTCCTTCCGCTGACAATCGCGTCTATGTTGCCTGCAACACTGCGATTGACGAAGATTCGTGCATAGGCTTTAATCTGGCTTTTGTCACTGGTTGTACTTTTTGTCTGTCACTTTGTAAACCGCGTATTGGCAATCCCCAGAGCCTTAGAGACGCCTTGTCTTGCGCATCTGATCTGCCAGCGTCAGACCTCGTTCGGCGCAGTGTCTTTCCATTCCCGCCAAGCTGTGACGATCTGGTGTGTCCTGACCGCATCGGACTGTTGACGCTTGAGGAAATCCTCTTTGAACCGTTTGGCCTTGGCCAGCAGTTTCGCGTCAGAGAGATCCTCGCGCTCGACTTCTATAATAACATCCCATATCTTTGAAGATAGAGACACGTGCTTGTCGCCTAGATGCATTATGAGATTGAGGTCGGGAGCATACTCGCCCTTGTTCGCAGCAAGTTCAAAAGAGCTCGGCCGCATTCAACGGGTCCAAGCCGAGAACGAGTTCGTGAATCCCTTGGCACGCCGATTGCATGCATCGATCCCACGTGGCAAATAGATTCGCCTTGCTATTGCGTTCCGCCTGCATCTTCATGAGCGCGAGGACAAGAGAATCATGCTTGAAAAGAATCTCCGGGCCGTCCTCCTCAAGCCGATGATATATGTTTCCTAGTTCCGAGTCGGCATCGCGGACGGCACCGACATCGAGATCTCTTTGCTTAATATCTTGTTTGATTACGTCATATCTACGCAGCAGTCCTGAGATAACCCCGATTATTGCGTCTCGGTGGGGATAAAAGTCGACGGCCCCATTCCTGAATCCGAAAGCCTCGAGAAAAGAATGGAATTCATTCAGCTGGAATCGTGGAGTTTGCAAAATAGGATACAAACGCATTCTCCGAACAATTGACATCGGATCTTTCCATTGATGCTACTACGGGTTCAAATCGGGACGCCATAATCAGATGGGCAGCAGCCTCTTCAATATACATGGAAGGTGCGTAGACGGCGAGGCACTCGACTCTGGCACCGTCGAGAGCTGCGTCGCTCCAGTGACAGCGGGATCCTTGATGTCACCGTGCAACCTTCCGCAGAGAAGAGGAATCAAAACCGACGTGTCCAAGACTAAAATGGCCCCTGAAGTCTGTCCAAGCGCACTAAGCAGGTTTTGGCTGTTGCCCGCCATCAGTCGTCGGAATGTCTCTCCGGCCTGAAGCAAGGCTATAATGGAGTTTGTTTGCTGGAGTTGTGACAGTTCGGCCAAACAGCGGCCAGCCTTATCGTTTGGCACCCCGGCGGATGTCAACATCGCTTCGATCTTGCTTGCTTCTTGGATGCACTGTCTTCTTAACCTGTCGTCGGTCAGCCGGTCCTCCAGGATGCCCACCTGATACTCACGATAGGTCCGCAATACGTGCCCCATACGAGTAGCGAATTCGAGTGCAGATTGGTTGATGCTTCGGTTGGACACCGCCGAAGGGCAATGCTTGCGTAGAACGGCCTTGATAGAATTCACAGCTCTACCCACTGTGCATCCCTGAGTTTGTAAGCTGGGAGAGCCTTAGAGCCTCAGTCTCAGAGAGATGGAATGTTCCGTCGTCCTTCTTGATGACAATGCGTCGAGACAGAAGTGAGTCAAAGGTGCTCGACAGGCGGCTCTTGAGGGCTTTTCCTGGAAGTCCGAGGGCTTGCATTGCGGCACGAAGAATGCTCTCACGATCGTTATTATCATCCTGGTTGGCAGCGACGGTTACCGCCCGCTCCATGAAGACGCGACGATAATCGTCGGCCTCATCGGAGAATAAAACGAAAGCGTCAGTTACCTCTTGTCGGATCGAGCGTTCAAGCCTTGCGCTTCGGGACTGATTCCCAACAGGTTCAAGAACCAGTCGACTTTGTTGTCGTCGAGTACATACTGGGCCAAGTTATCCCCGTCGGCTTTCCAGCACGATATGCCATCGTGTTGGAGTAACTCGTCAGCAATAGGTTGGTACCTTGCGTCTGGCAGTCTTCGGTTGGACACATAGAGGAACGTGCTGCATCCGAGGGCCTTCTTGGCCTTGCGAGCGTCCTCTTTGAGTTTTCCTTCCCAATCTTTTTCCTGTACTGAAGTCTGAATGGCAATCTGGGACGGCGAGAGGCCATTGGTAGCGTAAACACGTAGGTCGGAGCCGCCGTCACTCCACCCGTCACTAATGACCGGATCGCCATAGCCCCTGAAGCGGATGTACTCTCGCGTCAACTCCCTTAGACTGAGCGAAGGTCATAGAGCCCATTAGACGTCTGAGATTGTCTATACGCATCAAGTGGCTTCCCCAATCGGTCTGACAGAGGCGATCCTACCGCCGCTCACCAGC
Organism: uncultured Planctomycetota bacterium; assembly: GCA_963787325.1. GTDB lineage: Bacteria > Planctomycetota > Phycisphaerae > UBA1845 > JANYLN01 > CAWBCK01. The sequence goes on along the minus strand of CAWBCK010000003.1, from coordinate 72,154 downwards.
GCGATCCAAATGTACGGTGTCCCTTAGGTACCGTCAACAATTCTGCCACTTGCTCTCGGCGAAGCTCAGCACCCCCCTATCGATTGCCGATGGGGTGCCTGACCCTAGGGACATCTAGGCGTGCTTTTGAGTCTCCTGGGGCCGTGGGTACTCGGGGTTGCTCCTGTGGGTGTTTGAGTTCCGCCTTCGGGCGGTGGACTCACCCATGCAGGTGGCCAGTTTTTCCGTGTAAGATCCTTCCGCTCCCAGCGCCGCAAACTGTTCGGGCACTGTCGGCACGTACTGCTGACTGCTTTCCTCGTCTCTTTGAACAAGACAATCTGCCGCCAGTTGTCGTTTGTCTGGCCCGGGTATAGCATTAGCGTCGTTTGGAGAATGTGAATCGCGGACGATGACGACTGGCGGTTATCGGAACTGAGCCTTGGCCAAGCAGTTATGAGACACTCCGCTCCGGGGCAGGGCTGGCCGGGTCGGCAGAGGCGGCGGACTTACCGCGTCGATGTGACGAATCGAATAAGTATCCGATGGGACCGCGCCTTGCAGTTGACAGCCCGGCCGGTTGGCTTTATCTTTAGGGGCTCATGCCGCCTTGGCTGCTCGCCTAGGCGGCCTTTTAGTCGTTGGAGATAACAACTTGAGGTTGGGTGCCCGAGTGGCTAAAGGGGGCGGGCTGTAAACCCGCTGGCTATGCCTACGCAGGTTCGAATCCTGCCCCAACCATGTGAGCGAGCCGGGTCTTGGCCGCGGGCGTACTCAATGGTAGAGCACCGGCCTTCCAAGCCGGCTATGTGGGTTCGATTCCCATCGCCCGCTGTCTTCAGGTAGAACTTCCCGGGCCAGTGGGACAATCGGCAATTGACTGTCAGAAAACCGTCTGTAGAATACGCGGTTTCTGGAGTTGGGCGTGTTGTCGGTCTTGTGCAATCCGCTCGTATGCTGCTGCTGTAGCTCAGTGGTAGAGCGCGTCCTTGGTAAGGACGAGGTCATGGGTTCAAGCCCCATCAGCAGCTCGTTGCCGTGGCGAAGCCTGCGATTGCGTGGCTTGGCGTCGCGGGCTCGCCGCTGTTGCGGTGAACCGAAGATCGGCATTTGACCAAAGGTTATAGGCAGAAGAGCCCCGCGTTCGGGGCTGCGAACAGAGGAGCAGTAGGCAATGGCAAAGGGCGTATTCGAGAGAACGAAGCCGCACGTCAACGTCGGCACGATCGGGCACGTGGACCACGGCAAGACCACCCTGACTGCCGCCATCACCAAGGTCCTGGCGGACAAAGGGCTTGGCCAATTACCGTAGTTACGATCAGATCGCCAAGGCCTCGGAGAAGGACGGCCGCCGCGACGATACCAAGATTCTGACCATCGCCACTGCCCACGTCGAGTACGAGTCCGAGAATCGCCACTACGCCCACGTGGACTGCCCAGGCCACGCCGACTACGTCAAGAACATGATCACCGGCGCCGCCCAGATGGACGGGGCCATCCTGGTCGTCTCCGCGGCTGACGGCCCCATGCCCCAGACCCGCGAGCACATCCTGCTCGCCCGCCAGGTCAACGTGCCCGCCATCGTGGTCTTCCTGAACAAGGTCGACCTGGTCGACGATCCCGAGCTGCTGGACCTGGTCGAGCTCGAGGTCCGCGAGCTGCTCAGCAAGTACGACTTCCCGGGCGACGACATCCCGCGTCATCCGCGGCTCGGCCCTGGCCGCCCTGCAGGCGCAAGCCCGGAAGGCACCAAGGCGCATCGAGGAGCTGATGGAGGCCCTGGATACCTACATCCCCGAGCCCGTCCGCGAGGTCGACAAGCCCTTCCTGATGCCGGTCGAAGACGTTTTCAGCATCAAGGGCCGTGGCACGGTCGGCACCGGCCGTATCGAGCGCGGCATGATCAAGGTCGGCGAGCCGGTCGAGATCGTCGGCCTCGGCGACACCAAGAACAGCGTCGTCACCGGCGTCGAGATGTTCAACAAGACGCTGGACGAGGGTCAGTGCGGGCGACAACGTCGGCCTGCTGCTGCGTGGCGTCGAGCAGACCGAGCTGGAACGCGGCATGGTTCTGGCCAAGCCCAAGAGCATCACCCCGCACACCAAGTATCGAGGCCCAGATTTACGTCTTGACGAAGGAAGAGGGTGGCCGTCATACCCCGTTCTTCGCCGGCTATCGCCCGCAGTTCTACTTCCGCACGACCGACGTGACCGGTGCGGTCTGGAGCTGCGAGCGCCGACGGCAACAAGGCCGAGATGTGCATGCCCGGCGACCACGTGCTGGGTGTCGTCGAGCTGATGTACCCGATCGCCATGGACGAAGGCCTGCGCTTCGCGATTCGCGAGGGTGGCCGGACGGTCGGTTCGGGCGTCGTGACCAAGGTATTGCAGTAACAGCCGGTATTCCTCCGGTGCCGCGGGCAGCGGTTTGCTGCCCGCGCACTGGCTGGCTTGCCAGCCAGACGCACCGATCGGGAAGCACCAGGCTCAAGGCCCGGCCCGGGCCGTCGGCTTGAGGTAAGATCATGGCAAAAGCACAGCGTCGCGAAGATGCGTGGATGCAATGTACCGAGTGCGGTGATCTCAACTACCGCACGAACATTAACGTCATGGGCGGTGCGCCGAAGTTGGAACTGAAGAAGTACTGCCCGCGAGAGCGCAAACGTACCGTCCATAAGGTGCGTCGCAAGTAAGATACCCTGCGGCGCGTGCCGTGGCGGGAAACCGGGGCACGCCTCGCATAGGGGTGTAGCTCAATTGGCTAGAGCACCGGTTTCCAAAACCGGCGGCTGGGGGTTCGAGTCCCTCCACCCCTGTTGGATCGGGCCAGGGTCGGATGTCGCGGCTCGGTCGGTCCGGACGTAGATCAGTAGGAAGCGAGGCATATGGCCAAGAATCGCAATAATAATAATCCCGTGGCGAATGCCGAGGAGCCTGCAGTGATGACGGGTGCTGAGGACCGCGACCAGCGTCGCCCGGCCGCCCCACGCCCGGCAGCCCGCAAGAATGGCGGCGGCTTGTTCGCGCTGTACAAGCCATTGCAGGGCAGGCGAGTCCGCATGATCACCGGTATCTCCGTCGGCGTGTTGCTCGTAGGCGCGTGGGACTGGCTGTTCAGCCAGCTGCACACCACGTCGTTCATCAATAACCGCGAATGGCTTGCGACGGCGATCGCCTTGGGCTTTGTGCCTGTCGTGGCGTTCATCACCTGGTATCTCGTTGGCGTCAAACGAGGCAGCGTCGACTTCCTCATCGCCACCGAGAGCGAAATGAAGAAGGTGACGTGGTCGACCAAGAAAGAAGTCTGGGCGCTACAAAGGTCGTCATTGCGATGGTCGTGCTGCTGGCAGCCGGCCTCTTCGCGGCCGACCTGGTATTCGCCTACTTCTTCTGGGCCATCGGTATCCTGAAGGCGCCGTTCGGAGGCTAAGAAAGAAACCCGACTGCCATGAGCGATACGCCCGAACAAAAACAGGATGAAACGCAGGAGGCCGGTGCTCCTCAGCCCGAGGAGACCAAGTCGGCCCCTGAATCCGGCATGCGCTGGTACGTGCTGCGCGTCGCCTCCAACAAGGAAGAGCAGGTCCGCGACGCGCTGACCCGCAAGGTCCAGATCGAGAATCTCACGGACAGCGTCGGCCGGGTCCTCGTGCCGACCGTGCCCGAGCGACGGATCAAAGGCGGCCAGAGTCGCGTGTATAACCGCAAACTTTACCCCGGCTATGTCTTCGTCGAGATGAAGTGCGAAGAAGACGGCTCGATCCAGGAAGACGTCTGGTTCCTGGTCAAGGAAACGACCGGCGTCGGCGACTTCATCGGCTCGGAAGGCAAACCCAGTGCGATGAACGAGCCCGAGGTCGAGAAGATGCTCGCTATCGCCGAGCGGCCCGACGAGACGCCCAGCCTTGCCGGCACACGGTTCAAGAAGGGCGATCGCGTCAAGATTCGCGAGGGCTCCTTCGAGAACTTCGAGGGCGAGGTCGAGGGCATCGACGAGCAAAAGGGAATTGTGACCGTTACGATTACGATCTTCGGTCGCTCCACCCCGGTCGACATGGAATACTGGAACCTCGAACGGATTTAGTGTACAATCGACGTTTTTCCCGCGTGGCCAATTGCCGGCCGTGCGAAGCGGCGACTCACTAGAGGATTTGTGATGGCGAAGGAAATCACGGCGAAGATCAAGCTGCAGGCCCCCGGTGGTCAGGCGACGCCTGCCCCGCCCATCGGCCCGGCCCTGGGCCAGCACGGCGTCAACATCGGCCAGTTCATCCAGCAGTTCAACGCCCGTACCGGCGGCGACCTGCAGGGGATCACCGTGCCGGTGGTGATCAACGTCTACGGCGACCGCACGTTCGACTTCATGATCAAGAGCCCGCCGGCCTCCGTGCTGCTGCGGATGGCGGCCAAGATCGAAAAGGGCAGCGGCGAGCCCAACAAGAACAAGGTCGGCCAGGTGACCGGCCGAGCAGGTCCGCGAGATCGCCGAGCGGAAGATGGCCGACCTGAACGCCTTCAGCGTCGAAGCCGCCGCAAAGGTCGTCGCCGGCACGGCCCGCAGCATGGGCATCGACGTCGTAGACTGATAACGCGCCGCAGGCTGGGCATGTCCAGGCCCACACGGCCTGCGGGTTCCACCGGCGGCGTCTCTGCCCGTGTGAACGTGCGAAATCGTTTTTTAGACATTTTGGCAAACGCCCCACCACGGGCGCGATAACAGTGGGAGCATGAAACATGCAAGAACGCAGCAAGCGTTACAGCAAAGCTGCCGGTGTCCTGGCCGAGAAGGCCAAGACGCCGGTCCCCCTCGAACAGGCGATCAGACTCGTCAAGGAAATGGTGACGGCCGCCCCTACCAAGTTCGACCAGTCCGATCGAAGTCGTCATGCATCTCGGCATCGACCCCAAGCAGGCCGACCAGATGATCCGCGGTTCGGTCAGCCTGCCCAACGGCATCGGCAAGGCCCGCAAGGTCATCGCCTTTGCCGAGGGCGAACAGGCCGAAAAGGCCAAGGCCGCCGGCGCCATCGAGGTCGGCGGCGACGAGCTCATCCAGAAGGTCATGGGCGGCTGGACGGACTTCGACGTCGCCGTCGCACACCCGGCGTTGATGGGGCGCGTCGGCCGGCTGGGTCGCGTGCTCGGTCCGCAGGGCAAGATGCCTTCGCCCAAGAGCGGCACCGTCACGCCGGACGTCGAGACCGCCGTCCGCGAGTACGCCGCCGGCAAGGTGGAGTTCCGCAACGACTGCCGGCGGCAACATCCACGCGGTCGTCGGCAAGAGCAGCTTCGCCGATGATGCCCTCGAAGGCAATATCGACGCGTTCATCGAGCCATATCCGGCGGATGCGTCCGGCGGCAGCCAAGGGTACGTTCGTCAAGAAGGTTTGTGTCAAGGCAACGATGACGCCGGCGGTGGAAGTAGTCGACCGGGGCCGCGGCAGTCGTGGAGCAATAGTTGCGGACCGAGGATTCCCATGAGCAAGCAAGTTAAAAATCTGATGGTTGAAGAACTGAAGAATCGCTACGGCGAGCTGGACAGCGCGGCGGTCGTCCGGGTCATCGGCCTCGACGCCGTGGCCAACAACAGACTCCGCGCGCCGGCTGCACGACAAGCAGATCGAGATCCACGTGGTCAAGAACTCCCTGGCCCGCGTCGCCCTCAAGGGGTGCCCTCGAGCCGCTGGCGGCCGCGCTGAATGGGCCGGCCGCAGTGGTGACCGGCGGCGAGTCGATCATCGACGTCGCCAAGGAACTCGTCGCGGCCGGCAAGGAGAAGGAATACGCCAAGATCGAGCTGGAGTTCGGCGAGATCGAAGGCGATGCCGAACTCGTCCCGGTCGCCCGGCTCGCCGCGATGAAGGGCCGCACGCGAGATGCATGCCGAGATCCTCGGCTGTGCGATCGGCCCGGCCCGCAAGCTGGTCGGCTGCATGGCGGGCCCGGCGGGTCGCATCGCCGGCTGCCTCAAGGCGATCGTCGACAAGGCCGGCGAGGAGCGAACCCGCCGCCGAAGCCGCCGCCGCGGCGTAGGTATTTTTGTGGCAGGCCTCGAGCTGGTCAACACGGCCACTGGCCACGAGTGGCCCTTGCGAGACTAAGGATCTCAAGCGTGGCGCTGTGACTGTCCCGAGAGGGTTAAACGGAACCAACGGGGTTCCGGCTATCCGGCGGACGCCTTTGGATGTATAGAGAACGGAGTGATGTGTCATGGCAGAAGCCCCTGAAGCACCGGCCAAGGAATTCAGCGCCGAAACCAAAGAACTCGGCGACAAGATCGTCAGCCTGACCATCAAGCAGGCCCAGGACCTGGTCGACTACCTGAAGGAAGCATACAACATCGAGCCGGCAGGCGGCGCGGTGGTGATGGCCGGTGGTGGCGGCGCCGGCCGAGGCCGAAGAAGCGGTCGAGCCCACCTCCTTCGACGTTATCCTCAAGGGCCCGGGCGACAAGAAGATCCAGGTCATCAAGGTCGTCCGTGCGGCTACCGGTCTGGGTCTCAAGGAAGCCAAGGACCTCGTCGACAGCGCCCCCAAGCCGGTCAAGGAGAACCTCAGCAAGGAAGAGGCCGAGAAGTTGGCGGCCGAGATCAAAGAGAGCGGCGGCGAGGTGGAGATCAAGGGCAAGTAAGCTCTTACTCCGTAGCAGTCAGAGAATTAGACGACCCGGCGAGCGCAGCGAAACCTCGCCGGGTCGTTTGTCGTACCAGTAGTATGTGTGCCGGAAACGCCGCGTGTGGCCAGGCACAATGAGCATTGCCCTGGACCCTCGGAAAAAAAGTCGAGCGGCGTTGTAGTCGGCTGTTGACGGCAGGGGGCGCTGCCTATAATACAGGGCTCATCCAAATTCGATGCGGGAACCGGCCTGTGTTTGGGACAGTAGGCCGAATCAGATAGCGTCGAGCGAGCAGTGCCGTCCCACCTGGATGTGATTGTTCATTCAACGAGGAACGCTTTGACGAGCCACGCCGCTGACGTTGCGGGCAGGAGCGTCGCCAATCATGCTATCGGCAAATGCGCCGAAGGCATGAGGGGTGGACCTATTTGTGCGCGTGCCCGGCTCGCCGGGGCGAGAAGGTGACCGGTTACCCAATTGAACCGCCCCCTGCCGGGGGGATCGGTTCCCAAACCTGAGGTCGGCCAATGATAAAATTAGATCGCGTTCGCGATTTCGGTAAAAGCGTCGATGCTATGGAGATCGGCAACCTCATCGAGGTGCAGACCGATTCCTATGCCAAGTTCCTCCAGGGCGATGTCCGCCCGGAAAAACGAAACGTCGCAGGCCTCGAAAGTCTCTTCCGTGAGATCTTCCCCATCGAGAGCTACGATGGCAACATGCAACTGGAATACCTGGGCTACGAGCTCGGCCGGGCTCGCTATACCCCTGATGAGTGCCGCGAGCTGCGTCTGACCTTCGGCACGCCGCTGCGCATCCGCGTCCGCCTCATCCGCAAGGACTCCCCCGAGATCAAGGAAGACCTTATCTACCTCGGCGAGATCCCGATCATGATCGGCGGCGGCGAGTTCATTGTAAACGGCGCCGAACGCGTAATCGTCAGCCAGCTCCACCGTTCGCCCGGTGTCGATTTCACCGTCGAAACGGTCGAAGGCAACCGGCCGCTGCACGCCTGCCGCATCATCCCCGAGCGCGGCAGCTGGGTGGAAGTCAATGTCACCCGCAAGGACGTGCTCGCCATTCGCATCGACCAGTCCACCAAGTTCGCCGCCACCAGCTTCCTGCGGGCCCTTGACGAAAAGTATGGCACCAACGCCGGCATCATCCGCGAGTTCTACCCCACCCAGACCGTCAAGATCAGCCAGCTCAAGCCCGACATGTACATCGTGGACGACCTGGTCGACCCGGAGAATCCCGACGAGATCCTGCTGACCTCCGGCAGCCAGGTCGGCGAGGCCCTTACCCGCATTCAGAACTCCTCGATCAAGAGCCTCGAAGTGGCTGACCGCGTGGTCGACCCGCTGATGATCAAGACGCTCGTCGAGGACACCACCAAGACCCACGAAGAAGCCCTGCTGAAGATCTACACCCGTCTGCGCCGGGCAACCCGCCGCAGCTCGACAAGGCCAGAAAACTCTTCGACGAGAAATTCTGCGACGATAACCGCTACCGCCTGGGCAGGGTCGGCCGGTTCCGCATGAACCGCAAGTTCGACCAGGAAGTCGACCGAGGCGTGATGAGCCTCCAGACGCTCGACTTCATCAACTCCCTCAAGTACATCCTGGGGCTGCGTGCCAACGATGCCAAGGTCCACCTCGACGACATCGACCACCTGGGCAACCGCCGCCTGCGGACCATCGACGAACTGGCGACCGAGGAACTCCGCAAGGGCCTCCTCAAACTCCGCCGCACCGTCCAGGAACGCATGACCGTCAAGGATCCCAACGAACTGACCAGACTGGCCGAACTGGTCAACTCCAAGAGTGTCTCGTCCAGCATCGAATACTTCTTCGGCCGGGGCGAGCTGTCGCCAGGTCGTCGACCAGACCAACCCGCTGAGCCAGCTGACGCACGAGCGGCGTCTCTCGGCGCTGGGCCCGGGCGGCCTGAACCGCAAGCGGGCGGGCTTCGAGGTCCGCGACGTGCACATCTGCCACTACGGCCGAATCTGCCCGATCGAGACGCCGGAAGGCACCAACATCGGCCTGATCTCCTCGCTGGGCATCTACTCGAAGGTCGACGACTACGGCTTCCTGCTCACGCCCTACCGCAAGGTCGAGCGCGGCAAGGTCAACGGCGAGGTCGTCAACCTGCGGGCCGACGAGGAGATGCGAGCATCCTGGCCCCGCCGGACGCCGTCGAGTGGCCGACCAACGGCCAGTTGCCGCCATCGAAGAGAAGGATACGTGGGCCGGTCGAGATGCGCCGCGAGAAGGCCCCCGGCCGGGTCGGCAAGATCCCGCTGCGTGAAGGGCAGGCCCTCGTCCGGGCCTACGGCGAGATGACGCAGGTGCCCCAGCAAGGAAGTCGAATACGTCGATGTCTCCGCCAAGCAGACCGTCGGCGTCTCGGCCGCCTTGTCCCGTTCCTCGAGCACGACGACGCCAACCGCGCCTTGATGGGTTCCAACATGCAGCGCCAGGCCGTGCCGCTGCTGGCCGCCGAAGCCCCCGTGGTCGCCACCGGCATGGAGCGGGTCGTCGCCGAAAACAGCGGCATGGTGATCCGCAGCCGCAAGGACGGCGCGTCACCTACGTCGACGCCGAGCGCATCATCATCGACAACGCCGACGAGTACGAGCTGCACAAGTTCCGCGGCCTCAACGAGCGGACCTGCCAACCAGAAGCCGATCGTCAAGCCGGGCCAGAAGGTCAAGAAGGACCAGATCATCGCCGACGGTCCCGAGCACCCAGAACGGCGAGCTGGCCCTGGGCAAGAACGTCCTGGTCGCCTTCATGACCTTCGACGGCTACAACTTCGAGGACGCCATCATCATCAGCGAGAAGCTCGTGAAGGACGACGCCTTCACCTCCATCCACATCGAGGAGTACGAGGTCGAGATCCGCGAGACCCAGCTGGGCCGCGAGGAGTTCACCCGCGACATCCCCAACGTCTCCGAGCGGGCCCTGCGCAACCTCGACGAGAACGGCGTCGTGCGGATCGGCACGCGCGTCGGCCCGGGCGACATCCTGGTCGGCAAGGTCTGCCCCAAGAGCAAGAGCGAACTGACCCCGGAAGAGAAGCTGCTGCACGCGATCTTCGGCCGGGCCGGCGAGGACGTCAAGAACGACTCGCTGGAGCTGCCCGCCGGCGAAGAAGGCGTCGTCATCGGCGCCAAGCGCTTCAGCCGGCGCACGCACATGACCGACGACCAGAAGAAGGAGATCGGCCGGAAGATCAAGGAGTTTGAGGCCGAGTCCAACGAGAAACTCATCAAGGTCTTCCGGCAGATGGTGCCGCGATCGACGAAGCGACCGGCCAGGTCATGGTCGACCCCGACACCCGCCAGAAGGTCGCCAGAGCGACGACGTCGAGGTGCTCCTCGAGCAGATCGAGAAGCTCAAGGCCCAGATCCTTGACGGCCTCATCAAGTGGGTCAAGCCCGCCGCGATGCGGGCCGCCGCCTTGGAAGTCGCCAAGCAGTACTGGCCGCGGATGAACGAGATCGAGGAAGAGAAGGAACGCAAGACCGCCCAGATGAAGCGCGGCGACGAGCTGCCCAGCGGCGTGCTGGAGATGGTCAAGGTCTGCGTCGCCACCAAGCGCCGCACGAGCGTCGGCGACAAGATGGCCGGCCGCCACGGCAACAAGGGCGTCATCGCCCGGATCGTGCCCGAAGAGGACATGCCGTTCCTCGAGGACGGCACGCCGGTCGACATCGTGCTCAACCCGCTGGGCGTGCCCAGTCGTATGAACGTCGGCCAGATCCTCGAGACCCACCTGGGCTGGGCGGCCGCGGTCCTGGGCTTCCAGGCCGTCACGCCCGTCTTCGACGGGGCCAGCGAGGAGGAGATCCAGCGCTGCATCGACGAGGCCAACGAGTACGCCCGCCAGCGAGCGGAGGACATCGAGGCCGTCCAGAAGGCCGGCGACACCGGCGAGATGTTCGTCGAGATGCCGCGCAGCGGCAAGGTCACCCTCTATCGACGGCCGGACCGGCGAACCGTTCGATCAGAAGGTCACCGTCGGCTACATGTACATGATGAAGCTGCACCACCTGGTGGACGACAAGATCCACGCCCGCGCGACCGGCCCGTACTCGCTGATCACGCAGCAGCCGCTGGGCGGCAAGGCCCGCACCGGCGGCCAGCGCTTCGGCGAGATGGAAGTCTGGGCCCTGGAGGCCTACGGCGCCGCCTACATGCTGCAGGAACTGCTGACCGTCAAGAGCGACGACGTCGAAGGCCGCACCAAGATCTACGAGTCGATGGTCAAGGGCACCAACACGCTCGAAGCCGGCACGCCGGTGTCCTTCGACGTGCTCTGCAACGAGATCCGCGGCCTGGGCCTGAACATCCAGCTGGAAAAGAAACGGTGCTCTAACGACAGTATCGAGTGCTGAGTGCTGAGTGCTGAGTAACGGCAACAGCAATGGCCAGACAAAAAGGTGTTTCGGATGTTCGTCCCGTAGGGACGGTTGAACCGCCCGAATGAAATGGCCTCTTGTTGAGGAAGATGAGATCGTCCGGTCGTGTACCGCGACGTTCCAGATAAAGAAAGGAAGGCCGGTTGATGGCTAGAAAGCGTTTACGATCGGATCAACGATTACGGCTCGGTCCGGATTTCCCTTGCCAGCCCGAACGATATCCGTAGGTGGTCGTTCGGCGAGGTGAAGAAGCCCGAGACGATCAACTACCGCACGTACCGCCCGGAGAAGGACGGTCTGTTCTGCGAGCGGATCTTCGGCCCGGAGCGCGACTGGGAGTGCGCCTGCGGCAAGTACAAGGGCACCAAGCACAAGGGCATCATCTGCGACCGCTGCGGCGTGAAGGTCACCCACAGCCGCGTCCGCCGCAAGCGCATGGGCCACATCAACCTGGCCGCGCCCATCGTGCACATCTGGTTCTTCAAGGCCCTGCCCAGCCGGCTGGGCACGCTGCTGGACATGAAGACCTCCGACCTGGAGAAGGTCATCTACTTCCAGGACTACGTCGTCACCGACCCCGGCGAGACGCCGCTGAAGTCGAGCAGCTGCTCACCGAGGAAGAGTATCGCGCCGCCGTCGAGAAGTACGGCACGCGGCTTCAAGGCCATGATGGGCGCCGAGGCCATCAAGGTCCTGCTGGAGGAGCTCGACCTGGCACCGCTGGGCGTCGACCTGCGCGAGGCAGATCGACAAGACCACCTGCAAGCAGAAGATCAAGGACCTGACCAAGCGGCTCAAGCTCGTCGAGAGCCTCCGCCACAGCGGCAACCAGGCCGAGTGGATGGTCATGGACGTGATCCCGGTGATCCCGCCGGACCTGCGCCCGCTGGTCCTGCTGGAGAGCGGCAACTTCGCCACCAGCGACCTGAACGACCTGTACCGCCGCATCATCAACCGCAACAACCGCCTCAAGAAGCTGATGGACCTCAACGCCCCCGAGGTCATCATCCGCAACGAAAAGCGCATGCTCCAGCAGGCCGTCGACGCGCTGTTCGACAACGGCCGCTGCCGCCGGCCCGTGCTGGGCAGCTCGCAACCGCCCGCTCAAGTCCCTGACCGACATGATCAAGGGCAAGCAGGGCCGCTTCCGCGAGAACCTGCTCGGCAAGCGCGTCGACTACTCGGCCCGTTCGGTGATCGTCGTCGGCCCCGAGCTGCAGCTGCACCAGTGCGGCCTGCCCAAGAAGATCGCCCTGGAGCTGTACCAGCCGTTCATCATCCGCAAGCTCAAGGAACGCGGCCTGGCCGACACGATCAAGTCCGCCAAGAAGATGCTCGAGCGCCGCGACCAGGAGATCTGGGACATCCTGGAAGAGGTCATCTACCAGCACCCGTCCTGCTCAACCGTGCCCCGACGCTGCACCGCATGGGCATCCAGGCCTTCGAGCCGGTGCTGGTCGAAGGCAACGCCATCAAGATCCACCCGCTGGTCTGCAAGGGCTTCAACGCCGACTTCGACGGCGACCAGATGGCCGTCCACCTGCCGCTGTCGATCGAGGCCCAGGCCGAGGCCCACGTGCTGATGCTGGCCACGAACAACATCTTCTGCCCGCCAACGGCCGGCCGATCATGTCGCCGTCGCAGGACATCGTGCTGGGCATCTTCTACCTGACCTACCGACCACGACCGCATGCCGCGGCCGCGAGAAGACTGCAGGCCTTCAGCGACGAAGCACGAGGCCATGCTCGCCTACGCGACCAGCAAGATCGGCATGCACAGACCTGATCAGCGTCCGCATCGGGCACGAAGCAGGTCGTCCAGGGTCGCAACGACCCGGCCGAACCCATGCCCAAGGGCGGCATCATCGAACCACGGTCGGCCGGTGATCTTCAACGACATCCTGCCGACGGCATGCCGCTTCTACAACTATCCGCTCAGCAACAAGGGCGCAGAGCCGCGTCATCGGCGACTGCTACGGCACGCTCGGCCGTGCCGCGACGATCGACCTGCTCGACAGCATCAAGGACGCTCGGCTTCAAGTACGCCACGCTGGCGGGCCTGTCGTTCGGCGTCACCGACCTGCGCAGTCCCCGCCAACAAGCAGAAGATCCTCGACGCCGCTCAGAAGCAGGTCGATCGCGTCGAACGCGGCTTCCACCAGGGTGCCATCACCGAGGCGAGCGCTACAACCAGTTCGATCGACGTCTGGATCCACGCCCGCGAGCAGGTCACCGAAGAGATGCTCGACGAACTGCGCAACGACCTGCGCGACGAGAACGGCAAGATGTCTCGGCCGAGCGACCCAAGGGCCAGCCCTATCTCAACCCGGTCTGCCTGATGACCGACTCCGGTGCCCGCGGCAGCGTCGACCAGATCCGCCAGCTCGCCGGCATGCGTGCCCTGATGGCCAAGCCGTCCGGCGAGATCATCGAAACGCCGATCAAGGCCAACTTCCGCGAAGGCCTGACGGTGCTCGAGTACTTCTGCTCGACGCACGGCGCCCGCAAGGGCCTGGCCGACACCGCCCTCAAGACGGCCGACTCGGGCTACCTGACCCGCAAGCTCGCCGACGTCGCCCAGAACGTCATCATCAACGAGCATGGACTGCGGCACGATTCAGGGCGTCACCAAGAGCGTCGTCTACAAGGGCGAAGAGGTCGACGTGCCCCTGAAGGAGTCGATCGTCGGCCGGACGCGCCCGCGACACGATCCGTCAACCCGATCACCGACGAGATGATCGTCGCGGAAAACCAGATCATCACCGACGAGATCGCCGCCGCAGATCGAGGAGCTCGGGCATCGAAACGATCCGCGTCCGCAGCCCGCTGACCTGCGAGAGCCCGCTGGGCATCTGCTGCCAGCTGCTACGGCGATGGACCTGTCCACCGGCAAGCTGGTCGAGGAAGGCATGGCCGTCGGCATCATCGCCGCCCAGTCCATCGGCGAGCCGGGCACGCAGCTGACCATGCGGACGTTCCACACCGGCGGCGTGGCCGCACGTGCCGTCGTCGAGAGCGAGATCCGCAACGACCCAGGCCGGCACGATCAAGTTCCACGATCTCAACGCCGTGATCGTGCCCGATCCGCTCGACGTCAGGCAGCAAGATCACGATCGCCCTGAAGCGCAACGGCGAGATCGCCATCCTCGACGCCAAGGGCCGCGAACTCGAACGCTACAAGGTGCCCTACGGTGCCGCAGATCATGGTCGCCGACGGCCAGGAGGTCGCGCCCGCGACGCCGCTGGTCGTCGCTGGGACCCGCACCTCACGCCGATCCTGGCCGAAGGGCGGCTATCGTCCGGTTCCAGGACATCGAGGAAGGCGAGACCGTCCGCGTCGAACAGGAAGGCCGCGCCGGCGGCAAGCTACGTCGTCATCGAGCACAAGGGCGAGAAGCACCCGCAGATCATCATCGAGGACAAGGACGGCAAGATCCTCGACTTCCACTACCTGCCGCCAAGGCCCGCATCGAGGTCGAGGAAGGCCAGGACGTCGTGGCCGGCCAGCTGCTCGGCCCGCCAGCCGCGAGAGGCCTCCGGCACGCAGGACATCACCGGCGGTCTGCCGCGCGTCACCGAAATCTTCGAGGCCCGCAAGCCCAAGGAGCCGGCGGTCATGGCCGAGATCTCCGGCAAGGTCGAGATCCGTGCCGACAAGCGCCGCGGCAAGATGACCATCATCGTCAGCAGCGAAGCGGCATGGAGAAGGAGCACCACGTCCCGCAGGACAAGCACCTGCTCGTCCACGCCGGCGACTACGTCGAGGCGGGCGACCCGCTGATCGAAGGCCCGCTGGTGCCGCACGACATCCTGCGGATCCGCGGCGAGGAGGCCCTCCAGCACTACCTGCTCGCGCGAGGTCCAGGCCGTCTACCGCCAGCAGAACGTGAGCATCAACGACAAGCACATCGAGATCATCATCAGCCAGATGCTCCGCAAGGTCCGCGTCGAGAACCCCGGCGACAGCAACTTCCTGCCGGGCGAAGTGGTCGACAAGTTCCGCTTCCGCCAGGAGAACGACCGGCTGGCCAAGGCCGTCAAGATCAAGGAGCCGGGCGACACCGATCCTGAGCGTCAACCAGGTCGTCACCCGCGAGGAGTATTCCGAGGCCAATCGCAAGGCCGAGGAGGAAGGCCAGGCCCCCGGCCAAGGGCCGCAAGCCACGTCCCGCGACCGGCCAAGACCCTGCTGCTGGGCATCACCAAGGCCTCGCTCCAGAGCGAGTCGTTCATCTCGGCGGCCTGCTTCCAGGAGACCACCAAGGTGCTCACCGAGGCGGCCCTGGCGCGGCGCCGTCGACCAGCTGGTCGGCCTGAAGGAAAACGTGATCCTGGGCCACCTGATCCCGGCCGGCACCGGCTTCAAGCCCTACCTCGACATGCGGGTCAAGCGCAACGTCTTGGAAGAGCTGCCGTTGCCGAGACGTGAAGAACTACGCAGGCGGCGGTCCGCAGGAGGTCGAGCCTGGACCGCCCAGATCGAGGCGGCGCAGCTGCCTCGGCGAGGCCGGCGACGGCGCCGACGCCGGCAATGAAGCCGACGGATACGGCCGCTGGCGCCGTATGTCGGACAGCGGCGATGGCGCTGACGGCGGCAACGGGCTGGCGACGCTGATGGCGTCTGACCGATGCGGAGAAATAACGGCTCATGGCGGCAGAACGGAACTACGCACTGTTGGGTGCTGACAAGCAGCCCCTGGTTGTGGTATAAATAGGGGCTCGATCTTGAGCCCTGTTGCGTGACAAGACGGACAACCGCGGCGATGAATAGCCGTCGCGGCCATGGAATGACGGAGAGTATGAATGCCAACGATTAATCAGTTAGTCCGGCACGGAAGGCTCAAGGCCAGCAGAAAGTCGCGTTCCCGCGACCTGGACAGTTGTGGCCAGAAACGCGGCGTCTGCCTGCAGGTCAAGACGATGACCCCGAAGAAGCCGAATTCGGCCCTGCGGAAGGTCGCGCGTGTACGTCTCAGCAACGGCCGGGAAGTGACCGCCTACATCCCCGGCGTCGATCACAACCTGCAGGAGCACTCGGTGGTGCTGGTGCGCGGCGGTCGTGTACGCGACCTGCCTGGTGTCCGGTACCACATCGTGCGTGGGACGCTGGACTGTGCGGGCGTGCAGAACGACAAGGATGGCCGGCCCCGCAACCGCAGCCGCAGCAAGTATGGCGTCAAGAGAGCCAAGAAGTAAGGATCAGTTCTGAGTCCTGAGTGCTGAGTCCTGAGTATAGAGGGCAGCAGCCAGCGACAAGGAATGTGTAGAGACTAGAGACACGTTCAGGTAAACGAGCATGGCAAAGAGCAAATCGACAAAATCGGCAGAGCAGTTGACGCCGGACCCGAAGTTCGGTTCGAAGCTGTTAAGTAAGTTCACCAACTGTGTGATGGAGCGCGGCAAGAAAGCCGTCGCCTACCGGATCATGTACGATGCCCTGGACCTGGTCGCCAAGCGCGTCAAGGACAAGCCGAGCATCGAGGTCTTCGAGACGGCCCTGGCCAACCTCAAGCCGAACGTCGAGGTTCGCAGCCGGCGCGTCGGCGGGTCGAACTACCAGGTGCCGATGCCGGTCAACTCGCGCCGGCAGCAGTCGCTGGCGATTCGCTGGGTTATCAATGCCGCCCGCGGCAAGAAGGGCAGGCCCATGGCCCAGAAGCTCGCCAGCGAGATCGTCGACGCCTACAACCGCGAAGGCACGGCGTGGACGACCCGCGAGAACGTGCACAAGATGGCCGAGGCCAACAAGGCCTTCGCCCACTTTGCATGGCGGTAAGCGTCAGGAACGACACAGCGGACCGGTTTTAGTACGACAGCCGGTCCGCTTTTCTATTGACGCCAGGAGCGGATATCCCCAGGATGATTCGCTTTGCAGTTGGTGCAGCTGGTGGGACTGTCGGACGGGACTTGTCTTGACGGTCTTATCGGACCATGCCGCCGGGACGGCTTTTCTATCGACGTCTGGCCGCCGCCATAGAATAAGCTGAATTTGCTTATATTCCGCCAACAGAAATGATGTACTGTAGGCTTTCAAGTGGCCGGCCGAAATACGTATATATGCTATACGGACTGCGGCCGTCAGATTGCGAAGTTTGAGTCGGGAGGCGTAACGTTGACTGCACAAGGCACTTACGGCTCGCGATGATGCGTTGACCCTGCACGCATCGCCGCGAGCGATGCGGGTAGGCGACCGAGCCGGTGAAGTTGCCCAGGATGATAAGGGCCTGCAGGGGTTATCAGTCAGGCCGGCGGATGGACGGGCCGGCTGCTGGGCGGTGCGAACTGCCGACTGATCACGCCTGAAGGCCCTTTTCCTTTATATGGGTCAGGATGGGAATCATGAGTAACGATCATCTACAGAAAACCAGGAATATCGGCATCGCCGCGCACATCGACGCCGGCAAGACCACGGCCACCGAGCGCATCCTCTTCTACGCCGGTCGCATTCACCGCATGGGCGAGGTGCACGAAGGTACGACCACGACCGACTTTGATCCGGAAGAGCAGGCCCGGGGGATTACGATCTACTCGGCCGCCGTGTCGCTGGACTGGGATGGCCACACGATCAACCTGATCGACACGCCCGGACACGTCGACTTCACTGCTGAGGTCGAGCGGTCCATGCGCGTGCTTGACGGGGCGATCGCCGTCTTCGATGCCAAAGAGGGCGTCGAGGCCCAGAGCGAGACGATCTGGCGGCAGGCGAACAAGTATCACGTGCCCCGGCTGTGCTTCGTCAACAAGATGGACAAGATCGGCGCGGACTTCTTCAATACGGTCACCGAGATCCGCGAGCGTCTTTCCGGCAACCCCATTCCTGTGCAGATCCCCATCGGCGCCCAGAGCGAATTCGTCGGGCTGGTCGACCTGCTGACGATGAAGGCGATCTACTTCAAGCCGGACACCAGGGGCACCAAATGGGATGAACGCGATATCCCCGATGACCTGGTCGACGTGGCCAAGACATGGCGTCATTACCTGGAGGAAAAGGTTGCCGAGACCTGCGACGTCCTCATGGAAAAGTACATCCACGAGGAGCCGATCACCGTCGGACGAGCTGAAGGCATGCGCTGCGCCGCGCGACGGTCACCGAACCAGGCGCAGCCGGTCTTCTGCGGCTCGGCCCTGAAATACATGGGGGTTCAGCGTCTGCTCGACGGCGTCGTGGCGTATCTGCCCAGCCCGCTGCGACATGCCGCCGGTAGTCGGACACGACCCGGACGACCCGACGACGCTTATCGAGCGCAAGTGCGACGAGAACGAGCCGCTCTGCGCCCTGCTGTTCAAGGTCGTCACGGAAAAGCCGGTCGACCTGTTCTTCGTGCGGGTCTATTCGGGCGTGCTCAAGAGCGGCAGCCGGGTGTATAACGCCGGGCCGACGCAAGAAGGAGAATGTCAGCCGTCTCTTCCGCGTTTTCGCCGAAAGCGCGAGGTGATCGATCAGGCCAAGGCGGGCGATATCGTGGCGGTTGTGGGGCTGCGCGATTCCCTGACGGGCGACACGCTCTGCGATATGAAGCACGAGGTCGTGCTGGAGAAGATCGAATTTCCCGAGACGGTCATCAGCATGGCGGTCGAGCCGAAGAGCTCCGCCGACCGGGACCGGCTGGCCGAGGCGCTGGCCGCGCTGTCGCGGCAGGATCCGACCTTCGACTGGCGCGTCGACAGCGAGACCGGCCAGATGCTAATCGCCGGCATGGGCGAGTTGCACCTGGAGATCATGACGCACCGGCTGGAACGGGACATGAACGTGGGGGTGCGTGTGGGCCGGCCGCGGGTCTGCGTACCGCGAGACGGTCAGGGGGTACGGCAAGGCCGAGGCCCGCTTCATCCGCCAGACGGGTGGCCACGGCCAGTTCGCGGTGGTCGAATTATCGGTCGAACCGTATCAGCCTGGTGAGGGTGAGGACCATATCGTCTTCGTCGACGACACGCGAGGCGGGGTGATCAGCCGGCAGTATATCTCGGCAGTCGAGGCCGGTGTTCGCGAGGCGGCCAAGGGCGGGGTCCTGGCGGGCTATCCGCTGATCAACGCCAAGGTGACGCTGCTGGACGGCAAGGAGCACCCGGTGGATTCATCCGACCTGGCGTTCGAGAACGCCGGGATGATGGCGTTCCGCCAAGCCTGCGAGCGGGGAGGCATGGGACTGCTCGAGCCGATCATGCGGCTGGAGGTGACCGTGCCGGAGGAGTACTTCGGCGTGGTCATTGGCGACCTGCATTCGCGCCGGGCGATCGGTAACGGACACGTTCCTTCGCGCCGATCGCCGGGTCATCCACGCCCAGGTGCCGCTGGCGGAGATGTTCGGCTACTCGACCCAACTCCGCAGCCTGACGCAGGGTCGGGCCGCCTGGCTGATGGAGCCGTCGCACTTTGCAGCCGTGCCGGTACAGGTAGCCGAGACGCTGCTGCAAGAGGCATAACTACAAGTGCTGAGTGCTGAGCAGGGGGCATTGTCCGGCTGCAAGCCGGCAAGTTCCACCCCGGCGGCCTGGCCCAGGTACACGCCGCGTCCGTTCGTGCGGAGCACGTCTTGGGACTGACTGCCCTGTAATGGCAATCAGCGGTCGATTCCTGTTTTTTTAGGTGGCGCGGTCTGGACTCTCGGCGACTTCACGGTATTATAGTTCGCTCCGCCGGCTTGGCGTCTTCGGGTGTCAGGAATGCGGGACGGGGTGGCTGTAGGGCCTTGCTCGCGAACCACGTTAGGTTTTCGTTGGCAGGCAGTTGACAAGCGAACTGATAGCGATAGGATAGACGATCTGCCGTCCGGGCAAGACTGGCGGCTGGAATCTTCTTGGAGTGCAGCTGGGATGCAGGGCGAACGGATCAGAATCAGGATGGAGGCCTACGATCATCGTAGCCTCGATTCATCAGCGAGAGAGATCGTAGATCACGCAAAGCGCACGGGCGCAAAGGTGCGTGGGCCGGTCCCGCTCCCGACGCATATTGAACGGTATACGGTGCTGCGTTCTCCGCACATCGACAAGAAGTCCCGCGAGCAGTTCGAGATACGGACGCACAAACGGCTGATCGATATCGATGAGCCGACGGCACGCACGATCGAGGCCCTCAACCGTCTGGTCGTGCCCGCAGGTGTCTTCATCAAGATCAAGGCGTAAGAGCCCTGACGATGGACATTGGCATAAGGATCTGACCGGCTGGAAGGGGCCAAGGCAGATCCCCCGAGGCTGAGGATGTACTGTCAGCCCTGGGTTAGACAACAACGGTCAAACGTCTGGCGCGTTTATTGTGTTTGCGCATCCGGCGTTGCCAGACTCGTGGTACGAGGTTTTTTGCACATGATCCCGGCGATCCTTGGCAAGAAAGTGGGTATGACCCGCATCTATGACGAGCAGGGCCAAATGGTACCGGCCACCGTCATCCAGGCTGGTCCCTGCCCGATCCTGCAGGTCAAGACGCAGGAGAAGGACGGGTACGAGGCTGTGCAACTGGGATTTGATGACGTCCGGCCCAAGCGTTCCAGCATGGCCATGATCGGCCACTGTGCCCAAAGCGGCGCGTCGCCCAAGCGGCTGGTCCGCGAGATCCGCCTGCATGAGGCCTCGGACCGTCAGGCTGGTGAGACCGTCAACGTTAGCGAGCTGAGCGACAAGGGTGTTTCGTACGTTGACGTCGTCGGTGTGACCAAAGGTAAGGGCTTTCAGGGCGTCATGAAGCGCTGGGGCTTCGGTGGCCAGCCGGCCTCGCACGGTACCGAGCGGAAGCATCGTTCGCCGGGAAGCGGGGCCAGTTACGGCAGCGAACGCGGTGGAGCGGGCGGCCCCAAGAAGGGCAAGAGGATGGCCGGCCATATGGGCCACACCGTCGAGACCAGCCGGAATCATCGCGTGCTCCGCATCATCGCCGAGCACAATCTGCTGGTCGTGGCCGGGAGTATCCCGGGGCCCAACGGTGGTTACCTGGTGGTTCGCCAGGCCGTCGTGCCGCCGCTCAGCGTGATCAAGGCGGCCAAGCACAAGCAAAAGTAACCTGAATTGTAAGTCAAAGATCGCCGGGCGGTGGCGACGATCGCCCAAGGGCCTGACAAGACGATAGTAGGCAAGACAGAACTGGGTGCTGGATCATGATAGAGGTACCTGTTTACAACCAGGATGGTCAACAGACAGAGACGCTTCAGATCGATGAGGATCTGTTGGGCGGCAAGGTTCGCTGGCGTCTGTTGAAACAGGCCATCGTGATGCACGAGGCGAATGCCCGGCAGGGAACGGTGGCGAAGAAGTCCCGTGGCCAGGTGGAAGGCTCGACGCGCAAGATCTACAAGCAGAAGCACACTGGCAACGCGCGTATGGGCTCGGTCCGTCAGCCGATCCGCAAGGGTGGCGGCCGTGCCTTCCAGCAGGTTACGCGCGATTACAACAAGTCGATGCCGGAGAAGATGAGGCGCCTGGCCCGGGCAAATGCAGTGCCTCGCCAAACTCCTCGACAAGCAGGTCATGGTTGTTGACGGCCTTTCGTTCCAGCAGCCCAAGACGAAACTCTTCACGCAGTTGCTGAAGAATCTCAAGATTGATAACGCGACGTGTTTGCTGGCCACGGCCAGGCATGACATTATCGCGTGGAAATCCGGCCGGAATATCACCGGCGTGGCGGTCAAGGCGGTGACGCAGATCGATCCATGGAGCATCCTGCGGCACCGCTTCGTTGTTTTTACGAAGGATGCGTTTGCGGCGCTGGCAGCCAACCCGATGAACCCGTCGGCTGCCTTGGCGGCGACTGAGCCGGCTGCGGCCTGAATAGCAAGGGCCGGATCGGCGGAGAGCCCGACGGTGGGGCGGCCGCGCGGCACGACGCCTGAAGTGAGAAGCAAGATAGGGATACGGTGATATGGACGCATACGAAGTCATCATAAAACCGCTGATTACGGAAAAGAGCGTCTGGCAGAGCGGGCGTCGCTTCGACGCGACCAAGAGCAAGCCGGCACGCGGCGGCACGTATGCTTTCGAGGTCCACCCGAAGGCGGGCAAGGCCCAGGTCCGCGACGCCATCGAGCGGATCTACGGCGTGAAGGTGATGGACGTGCGTACCGCCAAGCAGCCCGGCAAGAAACGCCGCTATCGCTACAACGTCGGTGTGACGGCTGCGACGAAGAAGGCGGTGGTCACGCTCGACCCCGAATATCATATTGATCTGTTCTAGGCACGTGACGGTACTTGGAATAAGCGGAACGAGAAGCGATGGGTATTAAGAAATACAGTCCGACGACTCCGGCTCGCAGGTGGGGCGCTGTGCTCGACTACAGCGAGATCACCAAGACGAAACCGGAGAAGAGCCTCACCGAGCCTATCCGTAAGCGTGGCGGCAGAAACAATCTGGGTCGGGTAACGGCCAGTCATCGCGGCGGCGGCAACAAGCGGATGTATCGCATCATCGATTTCAAACGCCGTAAGGATGGCGTGGCGGGTCAGGTGGCTGCGATCGAATACGATCCTAACCGGTCCTGTTTTATCGCTCTGGTGGATTACGCCGACAACGAGAAGCGCTATATTCTCGCTCCGCAGGGGCTGAAGGTCGGCGCCAAGATCGAGAGCGGCCCGACCGTCGAGCCGGCGGTGGGCAACGCCATGGCGATGAGGAACATTCCGGTCGGTCTGGAAGTTCATAATATTGAACTGAACCCGGGGCAGGGCGGCCGGTTGGTCAGGGCGGCCGGCGGCACGGCCCGACTGATGGCCCGTGAAGGCGACTGGGCGGTGATCCAGCTGCCGAGCGGCGAGATGCGTCGGGTGCGAGCGGACTGCCGGGCGACGATCGGGCAGTTGGGCAACCTTGACCACAGCAACATATCCTTGGGCAAGGCCGGCCGGTCGCGGCATCGGGGCAGAAAGCCGCATGTCCGGGCGATGGTGATGAACCCGGTCGATCACCCGATGGGTGGTGGTGAAGGTCGGTCGAAGTCGAATAAGCATCCGCAGAGCCGCACGGGCGTGCTGGCCAAGGGCGGCAAGACGCGCAACCCGCGCAAGCCGTCCAATAAGTGGATCATCCGTCGGCGCCGCAGCGTAAGGTACGGGCAGCTGGTGCTGTAACTGAGTTGAGATCGAAGCGGCATCTGGAGAAGGACTATGCCGAGAAGCCTGAAAAAAGGTCCATACGTAGACGAGAAGTGTATACGGCAAGGTGACGCGGGCGCGCGACGCTGGTGACAGCGGTGCCGATCAAGACGTGGGCCCGGCGGTGCACGATCGTGCCGGAGTTCGTCGGCCAGACGTTCGAGGTTCACAACGGCCGGGTGTTCATCAAGGTCTACGTGACGGAAGAGATGGTCGGGCACAAGCTGGGCGAGTTTTGCGCCGACGCGGACGTTCCGCGGACACAGCGGGCACCGCAGGGCGTAAGCCGGCACGGTTAACGGGAGCGAAGTGCAATGCCTTGGACAGCCAAACATAAATTTGCCCGGATCCACCCCGCAAGACGCGGCTGGTCGTTGACATGATTCGGGGCAGGAAGGTGCAGGAGGCGATGAACCTGCTGCAGCTTCACGCCGAAGCGGGCCGCGGTGCTGATCAACCAGGTGCTCAAGTCGGCAGTGGCCAATGCGGACGAACAGGAAGCGGATGTCAGCCGCCTGGTCGTCAGCGAGTGCCGGATCGATCCGGGCCCGACGATGCACCGGTTTCAGCCGAAGGACCGTGGCAGGGCTCACCCGATCAAGAAGCGGTCGAGCCATATTATTGTAACGGTGGACGAGAAGTAAAGCGAGAGCAAGAGCCGGAGGCGGCCGTGGGCCAGAAGGTACATCCAAAAGGTTTTCGAGTCGGCATTACAGAGGACTGGGAAAGCCGTTGGTTCGCCCCGAGCAAGGGGGCGTTCGGCGAGTTCCTGGTGGAAGACGAGAAGATCCGCCGGTACATCGACGGGAAACTCAACCGCGTGCCGCCGTTTGCGGCCATCAGCCAGGTAGAGATCGAGCGAACGCGGGACGAAGTGCGGGTGATCCTGCATACCGCCCGGCCGGGTATCGTGATCGGGCCGCGCGGCGCGGAGATCGACAAGCTGCGAGGCATGCTGGAAGGTCTGATCCAGCGCCGCGTCGACGTGCAGGTTCGCGAGGTACGCAATCCCGACATCAACGCCCAGCTCGTCGCCGAGGCCGTGTCGGAGCAGCTGCGGCGCCGGGCGAGTTTCCGCCGCGTGATGAAGCAGCGCTGCGAGACGGCCCTGCAGTCCGGCGCCAAAGGCGTCAAGATCATCTGCAGCGGCCGGCTGGGCGGGGCAGAGATGAGCCGCCAGGAGACCCAGCAGATGGGTTCGATCCCGCTGGCGACGCTGCAGGCGAAGGTCGATTACGGCTATGCGATCGCCCGCACGACGTATGGTGCGATCGGCGTACGGTGCTGGATCTATGTCGGGCGGTACGACGAGGTTGCAGAGCAGGGCCCCGAGGGCGGCACCCCGTCCGCAGCGGCGAGGCCGGCGGGCGTAAGTTCTGCCGCCTGGCAGGCGCCGTTGGCCGAGCCGGGCTCAGCAGAGTCGC
Source organism: uncultured Planctomycetota bacterium (assembly GCA_963787325.1). Taxonomy (GTDB): domain Bacteria; phylum Planctomycetota; class Phycisphaerae; order UBA1845; family JANYLN01; genus CAWBCK01. The sequence goes on along the minus strand of CAWBCK010000003.1, from coordinate 47,635 downwards.
TCGGCCGAGAGGCGAAGGGCGACCTGCGAAGTGAGTGGATAGCAAGAGTGCATGAGGAGCGTTTTCCATGCCTTTGATGCCAAAACGCGTGAAGTTCCGGAAGTTCCAGAAGGGACGGATCCGGGGGAATGCCACCCGGGGCAATTACGTCGCCTTCGGCGAGTTCGGCCTGCAGTCGCTCGAGCCGGCGCGGATCACCGCCCAGCAGATCGAGGCCGGTCGCGTGGCCGCAACGCACCATCTGGGCCGCGAGGGTCGGGTCTACGTGCGGATGTTCCCGCACAAGAGCGATCTCCGGCAAGCCGCTGGAAACACGAATGGGCAAGGGCAAGGGCGAGCCGGAGGCATGGGTGGCCGTCGTGCGGCCCGGGACCGTGATGTACGAGATCGGCGGTGTGCCTGAGGACTTGGCGCGGGAGGCACTGGTGCGTGTGGCGCACAAGATGCCCGTCAAGGTGCGGATGGTTCGTCGGCGGCATGGATTGGCGTAAGCAGGACGGATGACTATGAAGATCGGCGAAATTCGTCAGATGACGACTGAAGAGGTATACAACGAGCTGGTGCGGATGCGCCGCCACCTGTTCGATCTGAAGAGCCAGGCGGTCACCGAGAAGCTGGAAGATCCGTCGCAGCTGGGCAAGGCCAAGCGAGATGTGGCCCGGTTATTGACGGTGCTCAACGAGCGCGGTGAGACGTAATATTGACTCCAAGGAACTGCAACTGGAACGGCAGGTCAGCCGGTAGGTAAACGGCACGGCCGCCGGTAATTGGCCGGCAGTCGAGTTGGCTGAAAGGAACGTTTCGTGGTCAGCGATACGAGCAAGGCTGAAGAGAAGCGGGGCAGCCCGCGGCGGTTGATCGGAGCGGTTGTCAGCAGCAACCGTGCCAAGACGATCAAGGTGGTGACATCGACGATGCACAAGCATCCGCTGTATCACAAATACGTGCGGAAGCGTACGGTCTGCCACGTGCACGACGAGAGCAACGAGGCTGGCGTCGGCGATACGGTGGAGATCATGGAGTGCCGCCCGATCAGCAAGACCAAGCACTGGAGGCTGGTCCGCGTGGTCACCAAGAGCATCGCGAGGCAAGTTGCTGGCGGCGCCGAGGGATAGTCGCATGGTACAGATGAATACGATAGTCGACATTGCCGACAACACCGGCGCCAAGCGGGCAATGGTGATCAACATGCCGGGCCGGTCCACCCGTCGCGGCAAGTATAAGCGAGTGACGGCCAGCGTCGGTGATGTGGTGGTCTGCACGGTCAAGAAGGCGCTGCCCAACAGCGAGTTCATGAAGCCGGGCAATAAGAAGGCGCGGGTGGTCAGGGCCGTGATCGTGCGGACGAGATTCCCGCTGCGGCGTGCCGACGGCAGCTACGTTCGGTTCGACAGCAACGCGGCGGTGCTCGTGGACGAGGAAGGCAATCCGCGCGGCACACGCATCTTCGGAGCCGTCGCGCGGGAACTGCGTGAAAAGAACTTCATGAAAATCGTTTCGCTGGCCAGTGAAGTCGTCTAGCGGACGCGTTCGGGAGCCGTAAGCGTTATGGGTTGTCACATTAAAAAGGGTGATCGGGTAGAAGTCATCGCCGGCGACCATAAGGGTGAGCAGGGCAAGGTGCTTCGCGTGGTTCCCAAGAAGAACCAGGTGATCATCGAAGGCATCAATATGGTCTTCCGCCACATGCGTCCCAGCCAGCAATACCCGCAGGGTGGCCGGATTCAGAAAGAGGCGCCGGTGCACATGAGCAACGTGCTGCCGGTCGACCCGAAGACCGGCAAGGCGACGCGGGTTCGGTTTCCGGTGGAACGGAACGCCGAGGGCAGGGCCAGCCGCAAGCGCGTGACGCTTAAGGGAACGGTCCTGAACGAACTGTAAGGAATAACAAAGGTGCTTGGGCGGGTGTGGCTCATATGCCGGAGCCCAATGAACCCGCTTTGAAGCCTTCAGATGGGCCGCCGGTTGGAAATCGGCCGCCGGAGAAGTCAGCAATGGCAAAGGACGAAGCCAAAGACAAGGCCAAGGGCGAAGCCAAGCCTAAGGGCGAAAGCAAGGGCAAGGGCAAGGACAAGTCGGAGCAGCCGGCAGGTCCGGCGCCCAAGCCGCGGCTCTTTGAGCAGTACAAGAAGGAAATCGTGCCGGCGCTGCGCGAGGGACTGAACCGTCAGAACCTCATGTCGTTGCCTCGCCTCGATAAGATCGTCGTGAGCATGGGCTTGGGCAAGGCGATCCAGGAAGGCGGAGCCAAGGCCGGCGAGACCAAACGCTTCCAGGATGCGACGAACCATCTGGGGCAGATCGTCGGGCAGAGGCCGGTGATGACGCAGGCGCGCAAGAGCGTCTCGCAGTTCAAGGTTCGCGAGGGCTTCCCGGCGGGCGTGAAGGTCACGCTCCGCGGCGCGAGGATGTGGGAGTTCCTTGACCGGTTGATTAACCTGGCTGCGCCGCGTATTCGCGATTTCCGCGGGCTGGACCCGAAGGGTTTTGACGGCCGGGGCAACTACAACATGGGCCTTTCCGAGCAGACGGTCTTCCCGGAGATTGACGCCAGCCAGATCACGTATCAGCAGGGCATGAACGTGACCATCTGCACGACGGCCAAAAACGATACGGAAGCGTTCGATCTGTTGCGGCGGATGGGGATGCCGTTCAGGGCGTAAAGAGCAGGCAGCGGCCCACAGGGGGCCGGATAGGTGAGCGACTATGGCAACGAAGGCTTGGATAGCCAAGACGAACCGAGTTCCGAAATTTAAGGTACGGGGATACACCCGGTGTCAGTTGTGCGGGCGGCGCCGGGCCGTGTACCAGAAGTTCCGGATCTGCCGGATTTGTTTCCGCAACCTCGCGCATGAAGGGAAGATTCCCGGCATTCGCAAGGCAAGCTGGTAAGAGTGGAACTGAAACAGACGATCCTGATATTCGGAGCAGGCGATGTGGAGTGATCCTGTCGCGGACATGTTGACGCGAATCGGCAACGGACTTCGGGCTAAGAAGCGCCAGGTAAAGGTGCCTTCGAGCGGCCTGAAAGTTGGACTGGCCAAAGTCCTCAAGCAAGAGGGGTACATCGATGATTTCGACATCATCGAGGATACCAAGCAGGGGATCCTGCGGATCACCCTCAAGTACACGGCCACCGGCGAACCGATCATCAACTCGATGCGTCGCGAGAGCAAGCCGGGACGGCGCGTGTACAAGGCCGTCAAAGACATGCCGCAGGTCTTGAACGGACTGGGCGTGGCGATCGTGTCGACCAGCAAAGGCGTGATGAGCGATCGTCAGTGCCGAGAGGTCAAGGTCGGCGGTGAGCTCGATTTGCACGGTGTACTAGTCAGGCAAGCAGGACGGATTGGATTATGTCTCGGATAGGTAGAAAACCGATTGCGGTTCCGCCGCAAGTCAAGGTCGACATCAAGGACGGCCTCGTCCACGTCGAGGGGCCCAAGGGCAAACTCGACTGGCGTCCGCACCCCCGGATGGAAGTCGTCTTCGACGATGCTGCCCGGCTGGTCACCGTCAGTCGTAAGACCGATGAACGCCTGGACCGTTCGCTGCATGGGCTGACGCGGACGCTGATCGCGAATATGGTGCATGGGGTTGTGGAAGGCTACGAGAAGAAACTCGAGATCCACGGCGTCGGCTTCCAGGTCAAGGTCCAGGGCAAGCAAGTGCTCATCGACGTCGGCTATAGCGGCCGTAAGGAGCAGGGCCAGGCCGCCGAGTTTACGATTGATATCCCCGCCGGCATCACCGTGACGGTCGAGCAGCCGACCAACCCCGGTCGGTTCAGCATCTCGGGCGTCGACAAGCAGCTGGTGGGCGAGTTTGCTGCCGAGATCCGGTCGCTTCGCAAGCCGGATCCCTATCAGGCCAAGGGGATTCGTTACGCGGGCGAGTACATCCGCCGCAAGCAGGGCAAGGCGGCTGTGGGCACGGGTTCGTAACGCTAGGGTTATAGTCGGATGAATATTCTAAAGGTTAAAACCGTAAGACGCGCACGTCGTAAGATGCAGATCCGCAGGCGGGTGTTCGGGACCCCCGAGCGGCCCCGGCTGACCGTGTCCCGCAGCCTGCAGCATATTTATGCCCAGGTCATCGACGACACGAAAGGGCACACGCTGGTTTCGATGAGCACCCGAAATCAGCCGGTCCGCGAAGAAGTCGGAACCAAGGCGGGCAACAAGGGCGCTGCGGCGAAGGTCGGCGAGGCCCTCGCCAAGGCCGCAGCGGAAAAAGGCATCACGGCAGTGGTCTTCGATCGCAATGGCTATAAGTTCCACGGGCGGATCAAGGCCCTGGCGGACGCGGCTCGCAAGGCGGGCTTGAAGTTCTGAGCTAAAGAAGGAAACGCGCATGGCGATGGAGCGGATAAACGTAAACGAACTTCCCCTGGAAGAGACTGTGGTTAAGATCTACCGCTGTGCCAAGGTGGTCCGCGGTGGACGCCGGTTTAGCTTCGGGGCCCTCGTGGCTGTCGGAGACCGCAACGGCCACGTTGGGATGGGATACGGCAAGGCCAACGAAGTGCCCGCAGCCGTGGAGAAGTCGATGAAGGTCGCCCGGCGAAGCGTCGTCGGCGCGACACTCAATGGCACCACGATTCCGCACGAGGTGCATGGACGTTACGGGGCCAGTTATGTTAAGCTGGTCCCCGCCAGTCCTGGTACTGGCGTGATCGCCTGTTCGCCGGTTCGTGCGGTGCTTGAACTGGCGGGTGTCCGCGACGTATTGTCCAAGGCATCGGGGTCGACCAACCCCAAGAATCTGGTCAAGGCAACCTTCGACGCGTTCGCGCAGCTGCGCAGCCGGGAGTCGATCGAGAGTCTGCGAGGAATTTCGCTGGCTGGCGTCGCGCATCAGCCTGCCGGGCAAGATGAAGAGTAAGTGGGAGTGATCCGCCGCTATGAATCTGACAAAAATCACGAGCAAGGCAGGGGCTGACAAGCGTCGCAAGCGCATCGGGCGCGGCAAGGGCAGTGGACTCGGCAAGACCTCCGGGCGCGGCAGCAAGGGCGCCGGGGCGCGGTCGGGCACGCCGGGTACAATGGGACTGAAGGAAGGCGGCCAGACGCCGCTGTTCAAGCGTCTGCCCAAGCGTGGCTTCAGCAATTTCCGCTTCCGGACCGTCTACCAGATCGTCAATATCGGCGATCTTGAGAAGGCATTCGATGCCGGCGCGACGGTCGATGCAAAGATGCTCGCTGATGCCGGCCTCATCCGTGAGGCCAAGGGGCTGCTGAAAGTTCTTGGCGACGGGCAACTGTCCAAGCGCTTTGTGGTGCAGGCCAATAAGGTCAGCAAGCAGGCCGAAGAGAAGATTAAGGCCGCCGGAGGCGAAGTAAAAGTCGTATAAGATGTTGTTTCGAGTTGTTTTAACAGGAGGCAAGGCCTGCGACGGGTAAGGCCGCGTGGGTCGGGCAGCGGGAAAACAATATGCTGCGAACCTTCATGAATATGTGGCGCATCCCGGAACTGCGCAACAAACTGTTGTTCACCATCGGGATGCTCATCATCTACCGGATCGGCTTCCACATCGCCTTGCCGGGCGTCAACCAGGACGCGGTGTCCAAGGCGTTTAAGAGCATGGGGCAGTCGGGCGGTACCGGCCAGGCCCTCAAGCAGCTGGCCGACTATTTTGCGCTGTTTACCGGCGGAAGCCTTCAGCAGAGCACGGTCTTCGGGCTGGGCATCATGCCGTACATCTCCGCCTCGATTATCTTCCAGCTGTTGGTGACGGTCGTGCCGAGTCTGGAGCGGCTGCGCCGCGAAGGCGAGACCGGCCGCCGCAAGATCCAGGAATATACGCGGTATTCGACGGTCGGCCTGTGCGTCATCCAGGCGGTTCTGTTCCTGAACATGATCCGCGGCCAGCAGATGGTCTACCCGGACTTCGCCAACAGTTTCAGTTTCTACTTTATGGGACTGTTAGGACTGACGGCCGGAACGATCTTCCTGATGTGGCTCGGCGAGCAGATCGACGAGTACGGTATCGGCAACGGCGTCAGCCTCATCATCATGGCGGGCATTCTGGCCCGCATGCCGTCGGCGGTCATCATGGTCTGGCGGCAAGCCAGCCTGCGGACGACAGCCAGCGCCGGCCAGTTCGGCCCGTTCACGATCCTGCTGCTGATCGTTGGCTTCGTCGTGGTGGTTGCCGCAACGATCCTCATCACCCAGGCCCAGCGGCGCATCCCCGTGCAGCAGGCCAAGAAGATGCGCGGCCGGCGGGTCTATGGCGGCCAGCGGCAGTACCTGCCCTTGCGGGTCAACCATGGCGGCGTCATGCCGATCATCTTTGCCTCGTCGCTGATGATGTTCCCGCAGATCCTGTTCAGCTCACTGCGTGACCATAACGTCGTGGGACAGCCGATCTGGATGCTGCTGTCGGAGCTGTTCCAGTTCGCGTCGTTCCCGTACATCGTCTTCTATATTGTGCTGGTGTACTTCTTCAGTTACTTCTGGAATACGGTGACGTTCCAGCCGAAGGAAGTGGCCAACAACCTGCGGGACATGGGTTCGTTCATCCCGGGTCTCCGGGCGGGCCGCCGGACGGCTGATTATCTTGAGACGGTTATGGTCCGCGTGACGTACGTCGGTGCGGGCTTCCTGGCGGCCATCGCGGTGGTGCCGGAGATCGTGTTCAAGTATTCGGGCGTGCCGTACACGGTGGCATCGTTCCTGGGTGGTACGGGTCTGCTGATCGTTGTCAGTGTCGGTCTCGATGCGATCCAGCGCGTTGAGTCGCACCTGGTCATGCGGAACTACGGCGGCTTCCTGGGCGAGCAGGGCGGACGGATCCGCGGAGGTTTTGCAGGGTGATAGCGATTCTGTTGGGGCCTCCCGGGGCCGGCAAGGGCACCCAGGCCAAACGCCTGGCCCAGAAAATGAACGGGCTGCATCTGTCTAGCGGAGATCTGCTCCGCGCGGAAAAGGCTGCCGGGACCGAACTGGGTAAGAAGGCCGCCGGCTACATGGAAAGCGGCCAACTGGTTCCCGATTCGCTGATCATCGAGATGATGCTCAACAAGATGGCCCAGACCGATGGCCAGTCGATCCTGTTGGACGGCTTTCCACGTACCTTGGCCCAGGCGGAGGCCCTCGATGAAGGTCTCGGCCAGAAATCGTTAAAGATAGACCGGGTCATCAATATAAATGTCCCGGATGCCGAGATCGAGAGGCGAATGACCGGTCGGCGGTCTTGCCCCAAGTGCGGAGCGGTGTATCATATAGAATTCGCGCCGCCGAAAAGCGATAATGTCTGCGATAACGACGGGACTGAGCTCGTCCAGCGAAATGATGACAAGCCGGAGGTTGTGCGAACCCGGCTCCTGACGTATCATCGTCAGACTCAGCCGCTTGTCGACTATTACAGCAAGCATGGCCTGCTTAGAGATGTTGACGGAACGCAGAGTCCCGAGCAGGTCGAGGGCAAGGTGACCGCCGCCTTGGAATAGGCTGCGGCCCGTGATGCGTCGGGCCCCGGCCTGTGCAATATGTTTAAGCTTAAGAGCAAGCAAGAGATTGCAGCGATGAGACGTGCCGGGGCGCTGGTGGCTCGTGTCCTGGCCGAAGTGCGTGAGGCGGTAAAGCCCGATGTTTCGACGGCGGACCTGAACGCTCTGGCCGAGAGTATTATCGCTGCGGCCGGGGCCGAGGCACTCTTCAAGGGTGTCAGGTCGAATCAGGCGAAGTTCCCGTACCCGGCGGCATTGTGCACCAGTGTCAACGAAGAAGTGGTGCACGGTATCCCGGGAACTCGCGTTCTGGCGGCCGGAGACATCATCAGTGTCGACTGCGGCGTCAAGATCGACGGGTACTGTGGTGACGCGGCCATCACGGTGCCGGTTGGCAAGATTAAGCCAGAGGCCCAGAGACTGCTGGATGTGACTCGGGAGTCGCTGGAACTGGCGATCTGTGAAGTCCAGCCGGGACGTAAGTGGTCGCAGGTCGCCCGCGTGCTCCAGCGGCATGTGGAGAAGGCGGGCTTCAGTGTTGTCCGTGAGTTCGTCGGACACGGGATCGGACGGTCGCTTCATGAGGACCCGAAGGTTCCGAACTTCGTCGAACGCGGCGCCAGAACGTTTGATCTGGTGCCGGGGCTGGTGCTGGCTGTCGAGCCGATGGTCAACATGGGCCGGCCGGACGTCGCCTATGGTGACGTGTCAGGTTGGACCGTGGTGACCCGGGATCGCAGTTGGGCGGCCCATTTTGAGCATACGATAGCGGTGACCGACAGCGGAGCTGAAATTCTGACTGTCGAAATGTAAAGTCCGGAACGGAACTCGATGGCAAAATCCCCAGGCAATACGATCGTCGTGGACGGCATCGTGAAGGAATCGCTGCCGAACGCGATGTTTCGCGTAGAGATCGATCTGGGCGGCCGGCGGCATGAGGTGCTCGCCCATGTATCGGGCAAGATGCGAATGCACTTCATCAAGATCCTGCCGGGCGACATGGTGACCCTGGAGATCTCGCCGTACGATCTGAGCCGCGGCCGGATCACCGTACGCAAGTAATCGACGCGTCAGAATCGGAGGTTGTAGTCGTGAAGGTCAGAAGCAGTGTCAGACGGATTTGTGAGAATTGCAAGGTCATCCGGCGTCACGGGGTGATCCGGGTGATCTGTACGAATCCCAGGCATAAACAGCGGCAAGGGTAGAGGCGGCCGGCGAGCGATGCTTACCGGATGCTCCGGACTGTGTGGAGATTGATGTATGCCACGTGTAGCAGGTGTGGATATTCCAGCGAATAAGCGACTGTGGGTGAGCCTGCAGTACGTATACGGGGTCGGTGAGGCTGTCTCGCGCAAGATCTGCGAGACGGCCGGTGTCGACTGGTATCGCAAGACCAGCGAACTGACCGACGAGGAAGTGGCCCGGATCAACACGACCATCGACCGGGACTTCACGGTCGAAGGTGCTCTGCGGCGCCAGATACAGCAGAACATCCAGCGGCTGATTCATATCAACAGTTACCGCGGCCTGCGTCACCGTCGTGGCCTTCCGGCCCGGGGCCAGAGAACCCGGACCAATGCCCGTACACGCAAGGGCCCGCGTAAGACGGTTGCCGGCAAGAAGGGCGTGAAGGAGATGCATCGTGGCTAAGTCTGCTCCCAAGACCAGGCGCAAGCAGCGCCGGACGATCAATACGGCCATCGCCCTGATCAAGGCGACGTTCAACAATACCCTTATTACGATCACCGACCTCAATGGTGACGTGTTGTGCTGGTCCTCGGCCGGAACCGCCGGTTTCAAGGGCACGCGAAAGAGCACGCCGTTCGCCGCGCAGCGAGCCGCCGATGCGGTGGCCTCCGCCGCCAAACGCTACGGTGTCCACGAACTCGAAGTGCGGGTCAAGGGGCCGGGGAGTGGTCGCGAGTCGGCCGTGACCGCGCTGCAGGCCGCCGGCCTGCGGATCCTCAGTATCGAGGATATCACGCCGCTGCCGCACAACGGCTGCCGGCCGCCGAAGCGCCGCCGCGTATAGGGCCGGCCCGCTTGGGCCAGGAGCCGCCTCCGGCAGGCAAGCGTCGCGCCGGGAACCGGAGCAGCGCCCCTGATGATGTATGAAACAAAGTAGTCGATTGGCAAGGACATAGAGCAGACATGGGACGAGAAACTGGACCGGCCTGCAGGCTCTGCCGGCGAGAAGGCATTAAGTTAATGATCAAGGGCATCCGTTGCGACACGGCCAAGTGCGCAATGGAGAAGCAGTGGCGTCAGCAGCCCCCAGGCATGCACGGCTGGAAGCGGACGCGGGGCACGGAGTATGCGGTCCGTCTGCGCGAAAAGCAGAAGGTCAAGCGCTATTACGGGCTTCTGGAGGCCCAGTTCATGCGGGTCTTCCGCCTGGCCGCCAAATCCACCGGCAATACGGGCCAGTTGCTGCTGCAGCTGCTCGAGCGCCGGCTGGATAACGTCGTCTGCAAGATAGGTCTGGCGACGTCTCGTCGCAGCGCCCGGCAGATGGTGTCGCACGGCCACATCCACGTCAATGGCAGGAAGGTCGACCGTCCCGGCTACCTGGTCAGCGTGGGAGACAAGATCACCGTCAAGTCCGCGGAGCGCAGTCGCAACTTCATCAAGGCGATCATGAGCGAGTCCGAGGGCTATACGCTGCAGAGCTGGCTGCAACTGGACCGCAACAACCTCGAAGGCACAATCCAGGCTCTGCCCACGCGCGAGGATGTACAGATCCCGGTCGACGAGAACCTGATCGTCGAGTTCTGCAGCCGGTAAGGGCGGTCGCCCCGGGCGATGTGACACACCGCCGGGCGGGGATAGGTACATACGGGTCGGAATAGAAATGGCAGCGCCCGTGTCTAGCCGCACGGGCCCCAATATGACGCTTCCACGAACGGGAGGCTATCCAGATGCGCATTAGGTGGCGTGGACTCGAATTGCCGAGTCAGGTCATTAAAGAAGAAGTTATCAGCACTCGCACGTACGGCCGGTTCGTTATCGAACCGTTCGAGCGCGGTTTCGGCACGACCGTCGGCAACAGCCTTCGCCGGATCCTGCTCAGCAGCCTCGAAGGCGCTGCCGTCGTAAGGGTGAAGATCGCCGGGGCCGATCATGAGTTTACCAGCCTGCCCGGCGTGCTTGAGGACGTGACCGACATCATCCTCAACATCAAGAAGATCGTCGTCCGGCTCGAAGGCGATGAGCCCAAGTTGATGCGCGTCACGCGCAACACCAAGGGCCAGGTTACCGCCGGCGATATCGAGGCCGACGCCGCCATCGAAGTGGTCAACCCGGACCATGTCCTGGCGACCCTGACGGATGATGTGGAATTCTCGATCGAAATGACCGTCGATCGCGGCCGCGGATACGTCCCGGCCGAAGAGAACATCACTCCCGACATGGAGATCGGCATCATTCCAGTCGACTCGATCTTCTCGCCGGTCACCCGGGTTCGCTATAAGACCGAGGACACACGTGTCGGCCAGCGCACCAATTACGACCGGCTCGTGATGGAGATCTGGACCAAGGGCACGATCAGTCCGGAGATGGCCCTCGTCGAGGCGGCCAAGATCCTCCGCAAGCACCTCAACCCCTTTGTCCAGTATTTCGACATCGGGACCAAGGTTGTGCCCGCCGAGGTCCTCACGCCCGTGGACGTCAGCCAGGTCGGGACGGAAGAGCATCCGGTCGACGTCGACGAGGCCTTGCAGCAGAAACTCAACATGAGCATTGCCGAACTCGACCTGTCGGTACGGGCCAACAACTGCCTGGAATCCGCCAGGATCAACACCGTCGGCAGCCTTGTTCGCATGAACGAAGCCGAACTGCTGAAGGTCCGCTCGTTCGGCAAGACGTCGCTGCGGGAGGTCAAACGCAAGCTCGCCGATATCGGCCTGAGTCTTGGCATGAATTTGCCGCCCGGCGAGCAACAGCAGGAAGAGGCCTCGAACGTTTCCGACGCCTCCATACCGGGCACCGGCATGTAAGCCGGCCGGGGCGGGAAGCCGACGGTAACGGCGGCTATGTCCTGCAACAGCAGCACGAAACCCGTTGGATAGAGATATTTGTTGGTTCAACGGCGGCGGGCAAGGCCTCTGCCGCATCGCGGTAGCGAAGGATTGTGTTATGCGTCATCGTATGTCAGGTAGAAAATTCAACCGTACGAGCGAACATCGCCGCGCGATGTTCCGCAACGCCGCCCAGTCGCTTTTTGAGCACGGGCAGATTGTCACCACCCTGGAAAAGGCCAAGGATCTGCGTCCCTTCGTGGAGAAGCTCATCACGATGGCCAAGAAGGCCCGGGGCGGCAGTCTGGCCGCCCGCCAGCAGATCATCTCCGTACTGAACGATCGGGCGGTTATCCCCGCCGACCGGCAGTCCGACTACAACGTGATGACCGACGGCCAGCGCCGCAAGGTGCTGCGCAGCCCCTCGGGGCGTCGCTGGCGCGCCGGCGGTCCGAAACTTGGCATGGAGTTCACCGCCGAGTCGATCGTGCATCGCCTCATCGAGACGGTTGCTCCTCAGTTCGAGGATCGTCCTGGTGGTTACACCCGGGTCATCCGCCTGGGCCGGCCGCGGATCGGTGACAATGCCACCCGCGCCATCCTCCAGCTGGTCGGTGAAGAAGAGTCGCCGGGGCATGTCGCCCGCCGCGGCCCCAACACCCGCAAGAACAAGGCTGAGATGCGCCGCAAGTTCATGGCCAAGGCCCTTGGTGGCGCTAAGGAACAGGCTGCAAAGCAGGAAGCTGCCGAGCCCAAGGCCGCTGAAGGCGAGCAGCCTGCCGAGGGCGCTGCCGAGTAGCGTTCAATGTCGGCTGCTCAAGGCCGACATATTATTACAGTCTACGCAGGCCGGTCCGTGCTGGGGCCGGCCTGTTGCTTGATGGGAGGATCCAAACATGTCGCAAGCGGACTGTGTCTTCTGCAAGATCGTCGCCGGCCAGATCCCGTCCCTCAAGGTCTTCGAGGACGATGCCTGCATCGCATTCCTGGACATTGGTCCGCTCGCTGACGGCCACCTGCTCATCGTGCCCCGGAAGCACTTCGAGCAGATCACGGATATGTCCGCCGACGAGGTCGCAGCTGTCACTCGCGCAATCCCCGGTCTCGTCAACGCCGTCGTCAAAGCGACCGACGCGCAAGGCTGCAATGTCCTGCAGAACAACGGCCAGGTAAGCGGCCAATTGGTCCCCCATGTACATTTTCACATAATCCCTCGCCGCGAAGGCGACGGTCTGGGGTACCGCTGGCCCGCCGGCGAATATCCGGAAGGCAAGGCCCAACAGGTCCAGCGGGCGATCATGGCTGCGATGTAAGGCCAGTCGAGACGATATGCGCTACGTGGCTTGGCCTGCACGCTTGCGGGCAACGGGCTATCAACCTGCGCGGGCGGCTGCCTCTGCCAGCCGAATCGCGCTGTAAACGGGCCCCTGACTTAGCCAATCCTCAATGTATTGTCCGTCAAATCCTTACACCATCATTGCACTGCTTTTGCGACGCCACGATCGTCGTTGGGCTTTTTTCCACGCATGCCGATGGCGGGCATTGTATAATCAACCCTGGAAACACTGGGTTTAGGAACCTCTGTGGCGCCGATTATCGGTCGCGCTGGGTTCCAGGAAGGGAGGCTCTTCTCATCGCCAGGACGAACCACCTCGGTTGAGTGCCCTTTCGCTGCGCAGGATGGGAGAGGTTGCGTGGCAAGACGGATGACGGTGTGGGCGGCGCTGTGTCTTCAGGCCGCACTGCTGCTGATACTGGCAGGACAGGCTTCGGCCCGTCCGGCGACGTCGGATCAGGCACGAAGGGTGGTTCGCGGCTGGCTTACAGTGGATCGCACACCGCTTCGCAGCCGACTGGGCGGCGCGGTCGACCACGTGCAGACCTTCCGCGACCAGGCTGGCCACGCCTCTTATTACGTCGTATACCTCCAGCCCTCGGGCTTCGTGATCGTCCCAGCCGACGACGAAGTCGAGCCGATCGTCTGTTTCGCAGCCAGCGGGACATACGATCCCTCGCCGGATGGTCCCCTCGGTGCCCTCGTCAGCAGAGACCTTCCCGCACGCGTCGCAGCCGTTCGCGCGAAGACAGGCCCAGGTCCCGCCACCGGTCGGCGATTCGCCCGACAGGGCAAATGGCAGTTGCTCGAATCACGCGCCGATCCCGGCCTGCTGTTTTTGGGCGCGACCAGCGTCTCCGACGTTCGCGTCGCCCCCCTCGTGCAGACCCGCTGGAACCAGACCAAGGATAACAGCAACTCCACCGCCTGCTACAACTATTACACCCCCCCCGGCCCAGCCGGTTCAAAGAACAACTATCCCTCCGGCTGCGTTGCCACCGCCATGGCCCAGTTGATGCGCTACTACCAGTACCCGACCGCCGCGACCGGCGTACACGCTTTCACGATCTACGTTGACACCGGCGGCGGCAGTGTGCCCCAGACGGCCTATACCCGCGGCGGCGACGGGTCGGGCGGTCCCTACGACTGGACCCTCATGCCGCTCAACCCCACCTCCACAGCAACCGATGCCCAGCGGCAGGCGATCGGCGCACTGTGCTATGACGCCGGTGTAGCCGTGTCCATGCAATATGCCGCCAGCGGCTCCGGGGCCTACATGTCCTACTGCAAGAACGCCCTGGTTACCACGTTCGGCTTCAGCAATGCTGTAGACGGCTTTAACAGCAACAGCAACATCCCCGCCGACGACCTCAACACCATGATCAATCCCAACCTCGACGCAGGCTATCCGGCCCTCCTGGGCATCACCGGCTCACCGGGCGGCCACGCCGTCGTCGTGGACGGCTACGGCTATAACAGCTCCGACCCTCTATCACCACCTGAACATGGGCTGGTCCGGCTATCAGAACGCCTGGTACAACCTTCCGACCATCGACACCGCGATCGGTACCTTCGACACCGTTACGGATTGTATCTACAACATTTTCACCAGCGGCAGCGGCGAGATCGTCAGTGGCCGGGTGACCGATGCAGCAGGCAATCCGCTTTCCGGTATGACAGTCACTGCCGAGCAGACCACCGGTGGCACATACACCGCCACGAGCGATGCCAACGGCATCTACGCCTTCGCGAAGATCCCCGCCAGGTCGACCTACACAATCAGTGCCGCCGGCGCCGGTTACACCTTCCAGAGTGTCTCGGCCTCAACATCCCGCTCCAGGGATAGCCGCACTACCGTCGGCAACGTCTGGGGAGTCAACCTCCAGGCCGACAATGCACCACCGCCCGCGGCGCCGGCCGGTCCCACTCCAGCCGATACCCAGACTGCCGTACCCACAGACACAGCGCTTTCCTGGAACTTGGGGCAGGCTTCGCCCGGCGTGACGTTTACTGTCTATCTGGATACCAACAACCCGCCCGCCGTCCAGGTCGCTGCAGGCCAATCCGCCGCCGTCTATACTGCCGCGTCGCTGCAGAACACCACTACATATTATTGGCAGGTTATCGCCGTCAGTGCCTCCGGCTCGACGCCGGGCCCTGTCTGGTCCTTCACGACGCAGGGTCCTCCGCCGGGCACGCCCACCAATCCCAGCCCGCCCGATGGCCGGGCCGACGTCCCCCTCGACGTTACCTTGTCCTGGAACGGTGGCCAGGGCGGACCAGGACTGACCTTCGATGTCTACCTCGATACGGCCAATCCGCCGCTGGCCCAGGTCGCTGCCGGACAGACGGCCGCAACGTTCGAATCTGGGGCACTGCAGGCTGCTACCAGGTATTACTGGCGGATTGTCTCCCGAAATGGCGTCGGCCAGACCCAGGGTCCCGTCTGGACTTTCACTACACACATACCCGGCGACATCAATGGCGACGGCGGCGTAAACGTGGGTGATCTGCAAGTGCTGGCGGCGGCCTGGGCCAGCCAGGCAACCCCCCAAAGCGGTAATTGGAACGCCGATGCCGACGTGAACGATGATGGCTACGTCAACGTGGCAGACCTCCAGATGCTGCTCGCCAGTTGGAACGCGGCACCGTAGGTCATTCTTTGTGACGGATCACCATCAACCGGATCTCCGTCATGTCTTCGATGGCAAATCGTATGCCTTCCCGCCCGAGCCCGCTCATCTTGACCCCGCCATACGGCATGCCGTCCGCTCGCCAACTGGGCACATCGCCGATGACTACCCCGCCGACCTCCAGCGCGATCCCACGCTCTGTGCGCCTTGTACAGATCCCGGGTAAACACGCCGGCCTGCAATCCGTAAGCGGTCGTGTTGGCCTGCCGAAGGGCATCATCAAAATCCTGAAATCGCGACAGGATGGCAACCGGCCCGAACGCTTCCTCCCGGCAGAGTATTTCGTCTTCTGGCACGTCTTCCAGCAGACTCGCCTCCAGCATCGCCCCTTGCCGACCACCGCCGCACAAAAGCCTCGCCCCGCGCCCGACCGCTGATTGGATCCAGCCTTCAAGTCGTTTTGCCGCATCCTCCGAGATCATTGGGCCGATGAAGGTGTCCTCGCGCTTCGGGTCTCCCATCTTGAGCGCCTGAGTCGCACCAACCAGCCTGTTGCGGAAGTCCTCGTAGATGTTCTTGTGAACGAAAATACGTTGCACGCTGATACAGCTCTGCCCCGACTGGTAAAACGCCCCCGTGATGATCCGCCCGACCGCATCTTCAAGATCGGCATCCTCGTCAACAATGCACGCCGCGTTCCCGCCGAGCTCCAGCACGACCTTCTTGTGACCCGCCTTGGCTTTCAAAGACCAGCCGACCGCCGCCGAACCGGTAAAGCTCAGCAGCCGAATCCGCTCATCCTCGACAAGCGGCGCGGCATCTTCCGTCCGGCAGGGAAGAATGCTGAACGCCCCCTCGGGCAGGTCCGTCTCCGCCATCGCCTCCCCGATCAACAGTGCTCCGATCGGCGTATAGGGCGACGGCTTTAGCACAAACGGACATCCCGCCGCAATCGCCGGCGCGATCTTGTGCGCCGCCAGGTTCAGCGGGAAATTGAAGGGTGTAATGAACGAGCACACGCCGACCGGCACACGCTTCCAGACGCCGCTATAGATGCTCGTTCGCGGATCGCGGTCGAACGACGTATACTCCCCGCCGATCCGTACCGACTCTTCCGCGGCGATCCGGAACGTATCGATAAGCCGCTTAACCTCGCCCCTGCTGTCTTTCAGCGGCTTGCCCGCCTCGATACACAGCGCCTGTGCGAGATCCTCCTGCTGCTCCCTGAATCGCCGGATACAGTGCTCCAGGACCTTTTGCCGTTTCCACGCCGGTACTCGCCGCATCGGTTCGGCCGCCGCAGCCGCGCCCGCGATCGCCGCCTCGATGGCCTTGCCGTCCGCCATCGCCACCCGAGATACGACCTCGTTGCTGTACTTGTCCAGTACCTCAAAGTCTTCGTTCGGCCGGACCGCCTTGTTGGCAAGATAATAGGGATAGGATTGCTTGAGCATACGATTCTCCCGCGGGCACCCGCCGCTGGCCGGCTCGATCATATCGCCTCAGAGCGACTGGGGCTTCAAGAGCCATTCCGCTGCCGTTTCAAACACGATGTGATGAATCTGCAGCAACTTCGCGTACGTGTACATCTCGTCTCTGCCAGCCAGTCCCTGCGGCGTCTCGAACGTCATCGGCAGCGCCGCCCCCGTGTGATACATCATACTGCTGAGGTTCAGCGCCGGCGGCACCGTTCCGCGAGGCCCGTCCGCTTGCGCTTCGGGAAGCGGCCCGTGTGGCAGCCCTGTCTCGTCATACCGTTCGTAGAGCCGGCTGGTGAACTCCAAAAGGTCCTCCTTGACCGCTTGCGGCACATACGCCAGCGAAAGCATCGCCGCCGGACACTCGTGCCCATGCAGGTTCAGCACGATGTCCGGTCCCTCCTGCCGAACCAGTTGAAGAAGCGCGCTGCTCGTCTGGCTCATCGGTGCCGACCATTCGTCGTGCATCATGTTGACCCCCGCGTCATCGAAGTACCCGCCCAGGCTCTGCACGTCGCCAGCCTTCATCGGATGCACAGCCTTGCACCGCGGCCAGCCGTACGACGAGCCGTCCGGCCGGGTTCCCTGGCTGATCCGGTGCATCTCCTCCACGGATCGTCCCACCCACCCGTCATACGGCACGCGCACCCGACCATCCGGATTGGCTACGGGCACGATGATCAGACGCAACCGCCGGAGCGCATCGGCAAGGGCCGTCTGGTCCTTTCCCGCCAGATCCACGCCTGTTTCGAGCATGCTGATGGCCGAAAGCGCAGCCATCATCCCCTCCACCTCGCCGCCATGCACCCCCGCCAGAATCATCAGCACAGGCCGACGACGCTTGCCGCGCCGGAAATAGGCATCGGGCTTCTTCGCCCCTAGCGCACTGTTGAAGTTCGCCGTCCCCCGCAGATGCGGCTCTCCTTCGCCATAGGCGACGTACCGTACTGGCCGGCCTCCCGAACTGGTTGCCAGTATGTGCACCTGGCGCGGGTTTGCTGTCGCTTCGATAAACGCCTCGATCTGCTCCAGTCGACTGACCCACCAGGGCGGTACTGGCACATCACTCATCACAAGATTCTCAAACGGCTGGCTCGGTACGACTTTCATGCGGACCTCTCATATGACGTTCAATCGGTTTCCTGCAATCCGACCTCTTCAGGGCTGCCACTGGCAAGCTTGGCGCTGGTGACCAGACCCATGACGGGTGCCGCTGCCAGCTTGTCTGCCGGTGCGAAATCCGAACCCGCTGCGACAGGTTCCCGTCTACCGTTTTCAATACACCGGGATGCATCCATGGCCGGCATTAGGCCTGTCGCGAATGATAGCGACCGACACGGTTCGTCGCCACGCCCCAGGACAAGTCTTCAAGACGGCATCCGGTGTTTCGTAGGTAAGGACTGGCTCGCAGGCCCCCGGCAGAGTTCTCATGACGGGCGTAGCATATCATGAAGATGCAACTCGGCACTCCCATGCTGTCATCCTGAGCAAAGCGAAGGATATCCACGCCGAAAGACCTTCGGGGAATCGACAACGGGTTCTTACATATCGTTCTGAAGTCAATGGCACGCTGTGTCTGGAGCAGCATCACCCTAGCCTGGCCACAGCGTCCCTGCCGCCATCTCTTTTTCCACTTTGTTATACATATCGAGGTACCGCTTCCGGAATGTCGGATCGATACGCACCGCCCCCGCCGCAATCCAATCGCAGTAGTCGCACTCCTGGCAGTCCGTCTTGGCGCAGTCCCGCCGCCGGAAGCCCTCCAGGAAGTAATCGGGAATCGCCGCAGAATCGATTCGGATCGGCATCTCCTTCCCCGGTCCGATCGCCCCCATCTCCTTCGCCATCTCCAGGATCCGCAAGCCCCGCAACGGCTTCCTCTGCCACGGCCTCAGAAGGTAGTGAAGGGCCCAGAAGGAGCTGCCGTGCCTGGGCCGCCCGCCCCCGCCCGGCAGAAGAATCTCCGCAAGATTGCCCTTGAAATGCCGCTCGCTGTACGCCTTCACCCGCTGCAGCAGATACTTCGACGCAAGCCCATATCCCAGAATCCTGAATGTACTGTAACCCAGGTCCTCGTACGCCTGCAGGTCCTCGGGGCGGATCCATGTCGCCTTGATCAGATTGCCGGGCCGCGTCAGGCGTGCCCGCATGCAACGCAGGAAGCAGTAGTCGACATACGGGCTTTCCTCGCCGGCACGGGCCTGCGAGAGGCAATGCATGTGGTACCCGTGAATGGGGCAGTTCGGCAGACATGAATGGTTGGCGGTCAGCTGCAACTCGCACGGGATGGCCTCGCGGATTGCCGCCAGCCTCCCGAAGTCGCGATTGATGGAAATGCTCTCCAGACTAATCGCGTCTGCCCCCAGGTCTTGCCAGAATCGCGCCGGTTGACGGTGTTGACCTGCGCCGAAATCCCGACATCGACGTGGAAACGAGGGAACCGCTCCTTGATGACCTCCAGCAGGAAGGGTCTCGACACGGTCAATCGCGCAACCCCCCACTCGCGCAACGTCGCCAGCAGCGACAGGAACTTCCTCTGAAACCGCCAGGAGCACTCCCGGCCCCCAAGCCGCGAGCCGTCAAGCATATAATTAAAAGCGATCCCATGTTCCGCCAGATCACACACATACTCCCGCACGTCCCCCTGGCTCAGTCTGGTGCCCATGTACTCAGGCTGCTTGCCGCCCACGCCCGCCAGCGGGAACTGCCCATACACATCCCGCACCGGATAGTTGGCGAGATCCGCCACGATCTTCCGATCGTAATTTGCTGGCACCGTCAACTTCATGGCTGCCTGCTTACCTCCCGGCAACGCCCATGATCCCTCACGCCATACTCTTACGTCCTACTCATATTATATACGCCGCCAGACGAGACGCGCCACGAACGTCTGCTCTCTTCCCATTCAGCCAACCCGCTCCAAGCAGTCTGACGCCGCTGCGCCCCACACGCTTGCCGGGCCGATCTCGGAATCTCTTATCGTCGACAGACCGCCAGCGGCCCGCCACGCATTCGACCAGCCTCGACTGCCGCCAGATGCAGCCGCGCTACCTGCTTCTCCGCCTGCCCGCCAATATGCCGTCGCAGCGCCCTGGCCGCCGCCGCATAATCCCCGCGCAGTTCCGCCACCATGCCGGCTATCAGGTCCACCGGCGCTTCCGCATTTCTCTTCACCCAATCCTTCCCGAGACGTTCCAGCAGGCCGGTCGCATGACGCATCGCCCTCGCATCGCCGAGCGCCGCCGCGCACATGGCCCGCATGTAATCGTTCTCAGGATTCGGCGGCAGATGCCATTCGCTGATATCCAGCGAAAGACGCTTCAATCGCCTTCCCTCTTCGACCAACTTCCGCCACGTCGCCTCCGCCTCCCGCTGCCTCCCTTCGTGCAAAGCGACCAGGCCATCCCAATACCGGATCCGCTCCTTGCCCCCGCAGTCGTGCAATATGCCCAACGTCGGTGCCTTGCGCGGGTCGTCCGCCATCTCCACGTAATAGCGGGCCTTCGCCGCATCGCCCCTGCTAAGGGCCTGCTCCGCCAACGCCAGCGCGCAGTCGACGTACAGATGGACGTGCCCCAACTCCCCCTCCCAGTTGTGCAGCCGCACCGTCGTCAGAATCTTCCAGCATTTACTCAACTGCCCCGTCTCGAAATACGCCTTCGCCAGGGGCTTCTGCAAAACAGAAAGCCGCCGCACAGCCACCCGCGCCTTGCCGACCTCCTCGATCACCCGCGCGGGCATCCCGGCCTGCAGGTATAACGGACACAGATGCATCAGCAGATCACGGTCGCCCGGCCGCAACTTCAGCGCCATATCCGCATGCGCAACCGCCTTGGGCAGATCCTTCTTCACCCGCCCCAGGTACATGGCCTGGCCATAGTGCACGCGGGGGTTTTTCGGGTCGGTCCTGAGCAACTTCTTGTACAGCCTCCCCGCCAGATCGAACGCCCCATAGCCGGCATACCGCTCCGCCCGCGCAGATCCCGCGCAACTCCGGCAGGCTTCACCATCACCGGCGCCAGAAATGCCTCCTTCGCCGCCTCCCGTCGCCCCAGCAGTTTCTCTGCCTGACCAGCCAGCCGCGTCCCGGCCAGCTGCACCAGTTCCTTATCCGCCCCCGCAAAGTCCCCCATCCGCATGAGCAACTCTGCCAGCTCGACCCGCGCCTCGTGCATCCCCGGCCGCATCGCCAGCACCCGGCGATACGCCGCCAGCGCCCGCGCCGGAAAGTCCTGCTTGACCATCTCCCGCGCTACCGCCAGCGCCGCCGAAGCTCCCTTCGGCACCCTGTTTCCCCAAGCCGCCACGGTCAGATGTTCCTGCCTGGCGTAGTGCCGCCCCGCGTTGGGCTCCATCCGCCCCTTCAGCGGATATGCGAAACTCCGCTCCTTCCTGCCGTTCACGACGATCTCGACCTTGTCGCCGTCGTTCACCCGACGACGCAGCCGAACCGTCTCCCCCGCCGCCATCTCCACCCGATGCCCTCGACCGTTGATAATCACCTCGGCCCGAACATCCGTCGTCGCATACAGCCACGGCGTTCCGTTCCGCACGTTGAAAATCAGACCGCGACACGCCCACTCGATCCCGCCGATCTGCCGGTAGGGCATCCACGTCCCGCCGAAGGACTTCGACTCGCCCGGCCCGAGCATTGCATAGTACGCCTGCGTCTGCATCGGCCCGGTCTGGATCTCGAGATAGTCGTCGCCCGTGTCGTTGAGATTCCCGCCGGAGTCATATACCCGCCGCGTGCTGCCCCAGGTGAAGTACTTCTTGCCCGGCACCTCCTGCCACGGTGCCCAGTGCGCCAGCCCATGCTCCTTCGCGAAGTCGTAACAGCCGAAGTAATCCTCGCGAAGCCCGACCATGAAATTATCGCCAGCCACCGGACGGTTCTTATACCACGAGATATCCTTGCCGCTGCTGTCGACCGGGTACGATTCCAGTCCGCTGCCGCTGGTATACAGATTCCCCTTGGCGAAGAATCGCCAGTCCGTGCTGGCCGTCACGCCGACGTTCGTCCACTGATACCACCGCTTCGAGACCGGCGTCGGATTGCTGACGGTAAACTGCAGATCGAAGCACGCCTCATCAGCCCGCAGGCCCACGCGGATCTCCATCCGCAAGCCGGTCCGCCGGCACTGCCGTTCGATGACCGCTGCCGCCTGCTCGCCCCCGGCTTCCGTAATGCGTACCGGTAGCCTCGCCATCGTGTCGACGTGATGTCCGATCGGAAAGTTGAATTCCATGCCGCCGGCGATCCACGCCCCGCGCAGCAGGATCAGCCCGGGTTTGACGCAATCGGGAACATGGAGAGTCTCTCGCCTGGCGTGCTTGTCATAGACCGACCAGATCTTGCCGCCCAGTTCCGGCATGATGGTGATCCGCAAGTGCCGGTTCTCCAGCACGACCGTCTCATACCGGACCTGCCGGACCGGCCCGCCCAGCACATCATCGTGCGTGTCCGGGTAGATAGCCCCATAGCCGTCGTGAAACAGCCGCGGCAGCTCCTCGTTTCGCAAAGCGCGTATAGGTCTTGAGGGTCAATGTACCTTGCCTGGCGGTCGCCTTCGCCTTAGCCATCGAACGTAACACTCCTTGATACGGGCAGGGGGTCATGCCCACCGATTGCAGCGATAACGCATGGAACTGGGGCAGCACGATACCAGGATGCACAACACCATGCAAATGATGCAAAATGGATGGCCGCGTATATGGAGTGTAGCCGTCCGAACGCTGCGTTGGACAGGAACCGGCTGCCCCGCAGAAGGCAGCCCGCAACGCCGCCCCCTCACACCGCCCACCCCCTCACCTCTTCACCTCTTCACCCCTTCACCCCTTCACCCCTTCACCCCTTCGAGCGCCGTTCCACCAATCGCCGCAACTGGGCAAAAGCTGCCCCCTGGCGTCCGGGTTTGCAGCGGCATAGTCCTCGTCCGGCTGGCCGACCACGTAGTGCGTATTCTTCGAAACGATGATACCCGTGTCTTCGCGAACCTCTTTGATACGGCTGAGGATGATCATCGTGCCGTCTTTGTATCGGGGATGTCCATAGACCCTGCCGCAGACAGCCGGCACGAAGGTGTCCGACTCAGAACGACCACCGGGCGGCGCCCTGATTATCCAGTCTTCCAGCCTGACCGCCATCTGCGACCTCGGTTCACTTGCGTGCACACAAGCCTGCACATGAAGCGATCGCCCAACCAGCCACTGCTCTGCCGGAAAAGGCGGTCCTGCGATGCGCGTCTTCTACAATCTTATGCCGCCCTCATCCGCGCCCCGTCGGTCCGGTATGGACCTCGCTGCCCACAGGTGGCACTTGTGTGCCTTCAAGATGCGTCGGCACCGCCGCCACGACCTGTAAGCCGCCCTCTTTCGCACCCCCCGACGAGCCCGAAGCGTAAGCGAGGGTATCCGTTCGTCGTCAAGCAACGCCGCCCTCATCAGGGCCGTCCAGCTCTGTGTGTAGCGTCACCCGGCCCCCAGCCTCTGGGTGGCATGGTCCTGCGGAGCAGGACCATGGTCGTCAGCCGCTACGGGGAAACGGAACCTGCTCCAGCCCCGCCATGCCGCGCGCAGTACCGGTATCCATGGGCACAGTAGGGTCCTTTTTTACGGGGTGCCATCGGCCGCATGTCTGCCAGTGCGCGGTTCGGAAATCGCTTCCATGAACGATCAAACGAGCCCGAAGCGTAAGCGAGGGCATCCGTCCGTCGTCAGGCAACGCCGCCCTCGTCAGGGCATTCCAACTCTGTGTGCAGCGTCACCCGTCCCCCAGCCTCTGGGTGGCATGGTCCTGCGGAGCAGGACCATGGTCGTCAGCCGCTACGGGGAAACGGGACCTGCTCCAGCCCCGCCATGCCGCGCGCAGTACCGGTATCCATAGGCAGTAGGGCCCTTTTTCTACGGGGTGCCATCGGCCGCATGTCTGCCAGTGCGCGGTTCGGAAACCGCTTCCATGAACGATCAAACGAGCCCGAAGCGTAAGCGAGGGCATCCGTCAATCCTGACGAAATGTCACACCAACCAGGCCGTGCCCGCTCGTCTCCTGCCATTTGCGTGCGGTCGTTACGTCCCGCCATGGAAGCCCGCCCGTACCAGCACGCAAGCGCCGGGAGCCCCCATCTGTAACAGATCGCTGTTGCGTCGTCTTGTTGTGGTCGTCAAGTCCCGCCAGGGACGGCCGATAGTAGCCCAGGACGCCAGTCCTGGGACCCAGACCCACCAACCCCACCTCTTGTGTTGTTTTCCTTATTCCGAACCATCACTCCCGCAGGCGGCCCCTGCGTTGCGGTTCCTGGGCAAATGCCTTCTGCTCCCCCGACTTCCCGAGGTCATTTGACGCCCTTCTTGACATCCCCCTGCTGAAATGGCATTCTTGGCTTTATCGTATACCTACGGGTCAACAGTCGCGGGCCTCAGCTCCAGCCCGTCCGGATTACTTCGAGGATCGGTCCACATGGCTCAAGTCATCATTGAGAACCCTATCCTCAATTCCCCCTTCTCCGAACCGACGCGCCACTTCAAATTCGCCGACGAGGGAATCACCGATGAAATCGTCGAGGGACGCCGGATAAGCTCGTATTTCGTCCCTATTGCCCAGTCCCGAAAGAAGGGCAAGCAACTGGAATTCGACACCGAATGGACGAAAGACCGGATCGAGGAAAACAGACTGGTCAACCAGATTCGCCCTCGTGTCAAACTTTGGCGTGAAGGCGGCCACCCCGGCGTCACACCCGTCACGGCGCAGCTACTGGCTTACTGGACGAATCCGGATCGGGAAAAGAAGCTCTTTTTCTGCCAGATCGAGGCACTGGAAACCGCCATCTACATCACCGAAGCCGCAAAGAAATACGGCGACCTCTGGATCGAAAACGACGTCCGGACAGGCAATGACACCTCGAACCCAGGCCTCCCGCGCACCGCGTTCAAGATGGCAACCGGGTCGGGCAAGACCGTTGTCATGGCCATGCTCATCGCCTGGCAGGCGCTCAACAAACTCACTAGCCCCCAGGACGCCCGATTCACCGAAACCTTCCTGATCGTCACCCCCGGCATCACCATCCGCGACCGCCTCCGCGTCCTCCTTCCCAACGACCCGGAGAACTACTACCGCCAGAGAGACATCCTCTCAGCGGAATTGCTGGATCGCCTGCAGCAGGCCCGAATCCTCATCACCAACTTCCACGGCTTCCAGCTCCGAGAAAAGGTAGTCGCCGGCAAGCTCACCAAGAGCATCCTTGCGGAAGGCAATCAGGGCGCCTTCACGGAAACCCCGGATCAGATGGTCCGCCGCGTCTGCCGTGAACTCGGCAACAAAAAGAACATTATCGTCATCAATGACGAAGCCCACCATTGCTACCGCCGCAAACCGGACGGCCAAGACGAGAAACTGACGGGCGATGATCGCAAGGAAGCCGAAAAGCGAGACAAGGATGCCCGCGTGTGGATCTCGGGCATCGAGGCCGTACAGGCCAAGATCGGCGTCAAGGCCGTCTACGACCTGTCCGCCACCCCGTTCTTCCTTCGCGGGTCCGGCTGGCCCGAAGGAACGCTCTTTCCCTGGGTCGTCTCTGACTTTTCCCTCATCGATGCCATCGAATCAGGGATTGTCAAGGTCCCGCGCGTCCCCGTCTCTGATGACTCCATGACAGGCGAACAACCGACCTACCGCGAACTCTGGTATCGCATTCGGGAACATCTGCCCCGTAAAGGCCGCAAGACCGAAGCCGTCAGCGGCGAACCGAACCTTCCGGTTGAACTGCAAGGCGCCCTGCACAGCCTCTACGGCAATTACGAGAAGTATTACCGCCAGTGGGAGTGCAATGCCGAAGCACGCGCCAAGGGCCAGACCCCGCCCGTCTTCATCGTCGTCTGCAACAACACAAACGTCTCGAAACTCGTCTTCGACTACGTCGCGGGATGGGAGAAGCCGGTTGGCGACAAGACCCTGGTGCAGGCAGGCCAACTGCCCATCTTTCGCAATGACGATGCCAATGGCGAGCTGGTTGCATCGCCCGAATACGATCCTCGTTGATAGCGAGCAACTGGAATCCGGCGAGGCGATGAGCCTGGAGTTCAAGAAGATCGCCGCCGCCGAGATTGACGACTTCAAAGCCGACTACCGTGCCCGCTTTCCAGGCCGTGATACCGATGGCCTGACTGACGAAGACCTGCTCCGCGAGGTGATGAACACCGTCGGCAAGCCCGGCAAGCTCGGCGAGCACGTCAAGTGTGTCGTCAGCGTCTCCATGCTCACCGAAGGTTGGGACGCCAACACCGTCACCCACGTTCTCGGGGTGCGGGCCTTCGGGACGCAGCTGCTCTGCGAACAGGTAGTCGGCCGGGCCTTGCGCCGCATGAGCTACGCAGCCAACGCGGAAGGCAAGTTCGATGCCGAGTACGCCGAGATCTACGGCGTGCCGTTCTCCTTCATCCCCTGCAGCGGATCTGCGAAAGACCCCAAACCCGGCCCGATCCCGACCCGCGTTCGCGCCATGGAAGACCGCGTTGCCTGCGAGATTACGTTCCCCCGCCTGCTGGGATATCGCTATGACCTCCCCGGCGAACGCCTGACCGCAAAGTTTACAAACGATTCAAAACTCGCCCTGTCCACAGCCAGCGTCCCGACAAAGACCCAGAATTCCCCCATCGTCGGGGAAGACAGCATCCACACCCTCGACGACATAAAGCGCCGCCGCCCCAACGAAGTCGCCTTCCTCCTGGCCAAACTCACCCTGGAGAAGTACTTCCGCGACGAAGACGGCAACGACAAGCCATGGTTGTTCCCCCAGGTGCTGGACATCGCGAAGCGCTGGCTGGCGGAGTGCGTCACCTGCAAGGGCAATGCCTTCCCGCAGCTGCTCCTGCTGATCGAATTCGCCCACGACGCCGCCGACCGCATCTACAAAGCCATCGTCCAGGCCACGGACGGAACCGCTACCCTCAAGCCGATCCTCCGACCATACGATACCGTCGGGTCGACTCGTTACGTGGACTTCGACACCACCCGCCCCGTCTACGCCACACGGCCCGACAGGTGCCACATCTCGCACGTCGTCGCCGATACCGATTCCTGGGAACAGAAGCTCGCCCAATCCCTGGAAGACATGGACGAGGTCAAACGCTACGTCAAGAATCACAACCTCGGCTGCACGATCCCCTACACCTTGAATGGCGAGCAGCGGCAATATACCCCCGACTTCATCGCCTGTATCGACGATGGCCATGGTTCCGATGACCTGCTCAACCTGCTCATCGAGGTCACCGGTGAGAATAGGAAGGACAAGGAAGCCAAGGTCTCCACCACACGGACACTGTGGGTGCCAGCCGTCAACAACCACGGCGGGTTCGGCCGATGGGCATTTGTGGAAATAGCCGACCCGTGGGATACAGAGAGTATCATTCGCTCCTTTCTTTCCGGAGACGACAACCCCCTATGAGCAAGGAACTTCCTTCAGAATCGCAAGGCAGGATCATCGTCTTCGGCGCCAGGCAGATTCGGCGAGTCTGGACAGACGACCAGTGGTTTTTCTCCATTGTTGACATCGTCGCAGCCCTTACCGACAGCCCCAAACCGCGAGACTACTGGTATCGGATGAAACGCCGGGAGCAGGAATCCTCCGGGATTGAGTTGTCGACACTTTGTCGACAACTGAAACTAACCTCTTCCGACGGAAAGAGTTACACAACGGAGGTTGTCAACACCGAAAACGCCTTCCGTATCATTCAGTCCATCCCCAGCCCCAAGGCCGAACCCTTCAAGCGGTGGTTGGCGGCGGTGGGGTATGAGCGGGTCCAGGAGATCGAAAACCCCGAGCTCGCCCAGCAGCGGATGAGGGAGCTATACAAGCAAAAGGGCTATCCCGACGAGTGGATCGAAAAACGTGTCCGCTCCGTCGCCGTACGAGATGAGGCTGACGAACGAATGGCAGAAGCGAGGTGTCAAGGTACAAAAGGACTTCGCCATCCTGACCGCCGAAATCTCCAAGGCCACCTTCGGGCTCACCCCCACGCAGTACAAGACACTCAAAGGCCTCAAAAAAGAGAACCTCCGCGACCACATGAACGACCTGGAGCTGATCTTCACCATGCTGGGTGAGGCCGCCACCACAGAAATCGCCCGGAACAAGGACGCCATGGGCTTCGACCAGAACCAGAACGCCGCTCGCCAAGGCGGCACCGTCGCCGGCAGCGCTCGTCGTCAGCTCGAAGCCAGGTCCGGACGCAAGGTCGTTACCGCCCGGAACTATCTCACGACAAAACCGAAACCCTCCTTGCCCCCCACCGGAGAAAACGAGTAACGAAACATGGCCAAGAAGAAAGCAGCATCGCAACCCAAGGCCGTTGACTCCATCCGCCACAAGGACAATCGCACGAACATCCCCACCGAGGAGCTGCGGGACTTCGTGGCCGATGACGAGCGCGCCCCCAGGACCATGCTCTACCCGCGCGACCCCTCGCTCGACCCGCAGCTCGTCTGGAAGGGCAAGGATGAACAGGACCGCCAGGATATCGCCGTCCCCGTCGTCCCCATCTACATCCAGGAGAAGATCCACCCCCAGGCGCTCATCGACGCACTGCCCCGCAGGCAGCAGCCCGGCGACGACCAGCTCGACTTCTTCTCCGACTTCAACGGCCTGCCCGAAGACTTCGACCAGCGCGTGGACTTCTACAAGCACGACGGCCACTGGTCCAACCGCATGATCCTGGGCGACTCGCTGCTGGTGATGACCAGCCTGGCGGAAAAGGAAGGCCTCAAGGGCAAGGTCCAGACGATCTACTTCGACCCGCCCTACGGCATCAAGTTCGGTTCGAACTGGCAGGTCAGCACGCGTAAGCGTGATGTGAAAGACGGCAAGGCGGAAGACACATCACGACAGCCAGAACAAATTCGGGCATTTCGCGATACATGGAAACTTGGCATTCACTCATATCTGGCATACTTGCGGGATCGGCTCGTTGCTGCACGGGAACTGCTGACGGAGACAGGCAGCGTCTTTGTTCAGATCGGTGATGAAAACGTACACCTGGTGCGGTGTGTATTGGATGAGGTATTCGGAAGCGAGAACTTTGTTGTCACCATCAACCTCAAGAAGAAAGGAAATCAAAAAGGCGGAGGATTCGAGTCGATTACCGACTACGTTCTATTCTTCGCAAAGAATAAGGGCCTTCTTAAGTTTCGTCCTCAGTTCACGCCACGAGAGGCAAATGATGCCGGCTTCGTCTCCGATCAACTCACGAGCGGCGGCTTGAGAACAAACCAGAACTATGATTACCGAATTGAAGGCAAAGTCTTTCGTCCAGCGCCAGGCAACTGCTGGAAGGTTCTCGAAGAAGGTATGCGTCGTGTCCAGATAAGCTGGTCGCCTTCTGGTCGGGCCAGGGCAGATTAGGTTCAAGAAACTAGACACAGATTTTGGATTCTCCCCACTAACGAACAACTGGGATGACACGGGAGGTGCTACCGACCCAATATATGTCGTACAAACTGCAACGAAGGTAATCCTCCGTTGCCTGCTAATGACCACCGACCCGGGCGACTTGGTCCTCGATCCCACATGCGGCAGTGGCACAACCGCCCACGTTTCGGAGCAATGGGGCCGACGGTGGATCACCTGCGACACCAGCCGAGTGGCGTTGGCACTGGCCCGCACGCGTCTGATGGGCGGGAAGTACCCTTACTATGTGCTGGCCGATTCACCCGAAGGCATCAAGAAGGAAGCCGAACTGACCGGCAAGATGCCGGCAGAGCGTGGTACGGAAGGTGACATCCGCAAGGGCTTCGTCTGCAAGCGCGTGCCGCACGTCACGCTCAAGTCCATTGCCAACAACCCGGACATCAAGGAAGGCATGACCCGCGAACAGATCGACGCTGCCATCGCCCGGCACGCCGAGACCGAGACGCTTTACGACCAACCCTACGAGGACAACAAGACCGTCCGCGTGGCGGGCCCGTTCACTGTAGAGAGCCTTTCGCCCCATCGCGTACTTTCGACAGCTGATGAAAACATGGACGGCACGGTCACCGAACAGGAAGCCAGACGCACCCAGGACTTCGCCACCATGATCCTGGACAACCTGCGCAAGGCCGGCGTGCAGAACACCAAGAAGGGCGAACGTCTGAAATTCGACCGCCTCGACCCGTTCGCCGGGGCATGGGTCCATGCAACAGGCGAGTACACCGACGCCGACGGAAAGACCCGCCGGGTGGCCGTGTCGATCGGCCCGGAACAGGGTACGGTCGGCCCGATGCAGGTGAAGGAGGCGGCCAAGGAGGCAGTGCAGGGTGTCGGCTTCGACCTCCTGATCGTCTGCGGGTTCGCCTTCGATCCGCACGTCTCGGAAGAAGCCAAACGCTTCGGCAAGCTTACGGTACTGCCCGCCCGGATGAACCCCGACCTGGCGATGGGCGATGAACTGCTCAAGAAGACCGGATCAGGCAACCTGTTCATGGTCTTCGGCGAACCGGACGTGGAAATCAAGGAGGCCAAAGACGGGAAGCTTACGGTCCAGATCAAGGGCCTCGACGTATATGACCCCACTACAGGCGAGATCCGCAATTCGTCCACCGACGACATCGCCTGCTGGTTCATCGACACCGAGTACAACGGCGAGTCCTTCTTCGTCCGTCATGCGTATTTCACCGGCGCCGGGGAACCCTACGAGAAGCTCAAACGCGCCCTCCGGGCCGATATCGACGAATCCGCCTGGGCAGCACTTTACAGCACGACCAGCCGACCCTTCGCATGCCCCTCCACCGGCAAGATCGCGGTAAAGGTCATCAACCACTACGGCGATGAGGTGCTGAAGGTGTTCGACGTGTAGAGCAGGCAAGAAGATGTAAGGCATCCTAAGAGCCTGAGCATAACCACCTGATCGGAGGAAGCCATGTGGCAGATCCAATACTACTGCGCAGGTATTGATCCGGAAGATTGCAGCGAATTCAAGGCAGCACTGGACGAACTGGCAACTCTGCTTAGTTGGGCACCACTTGAGGTCGAGATAAAGGTAGTCCCGGCCACGCGGGAGGTCGGGCAGCTCATTGCAAACTCAAATAGTAACGCCAGTTCGTTCGAGACCTGCACGGACGAGATCGGCCATAGACTGCCCTCCCGAACATCCGCTGTAATTCGCTGTAGCCCTGGCTCGCTGATAGCCAAACTTGGCAAAGAGGTAGTCGGCGAGAGGTTCTGGGGAGCCGCCAAGACCAAAGAAGGGGTGGCTGCGATATGGTGTTTTGTAGACAAGTACATTGCTTGGCATGAAGTACTTCATACCCTTGGCGCGTCTGACTGTTACAGTGGGAGTCCAGAGAAGGCGCCCACCTGCGGCACAGAGAACTGCATCATGCAGCTTCAACCCACCACGGAAACGGTTGGAGCATGGCCGTTCCTCTGCAAAACAAACGTCGAGAAGGTCCGGGCCCGATGTGGGAATAAGGAGCATCCAACTACGGACCAGACTTAGGTCATCGGCCAACAATGATCAGACGCCAATTCCTCTGCTGTCTCGGCTGTGCCGCCATCGGCTCGGTCGCCGGCTGCGCCCGGCAGGAGCTGACGGCGACGCCGGCCGACAAACCGCCGCAATCCGACATCCCTTCCGGAGAAGCAAAAATGAAACTGGCCTGCTGCGGACTCGACTGCTCAACCTGCGACCTGAGACCCAAAGACTGCGACGGCTGTCACGTCGAAAGCACTCACCAGTGGAGCGGCGACTGCAAGATCCGCGCCTGCTGCAAGTTCGACCGCAAACTCGACAACTGCTCGCAGTGCACCGACTTCCCCTGCCCCGTCATCCAGGCCTTCGGCTCCGACAAGTGGCCGCATCACCGCGCCGCCTTCAAGCGGCTCCAGGCCATGCACGCCGAACGCTTGTCATCCGAATAGAACAACCAGGGCACTCGCAGGTTCGAAGTAGCATCCTCTGGAATCTGCTGCCCCATCTAGCCCATTTGGCCTGCCCGCTTGCGGGCAGCGTACGCCACAAAAAGAAAAGGTTCCCGAATCCTTGGGGGATACGATTCGGGAACCCCTCGGTACCGTCAGCCGATCGGCGTCCGGCTGACAGTCGCTCCAGTCTTCAGTTGTCTAAGAGGCTAACTACGCGTCCCTTCTCCACCGGCGAAGCAAGCCGATTCCGGCAATCGCCAGCACCGAGAGCGTGGTCGGTTCCGGCGTCGGCAGTTCAACCACCCGGAACCCGTAGGTCCAGTCGCCGCTGCCCATGCCCGATGGGTACCCCATGCTGTACTTGCCGCGCCCATGTAAAACGTGCTCGTGTTCCAACCGCCGCCCCGCAGGATCCGGTAGTCCGGCGAGCCCGACAGGATCTCCTCCGTCCACTGCCAGACGTTGCCGGCCTGATCGAACGTGCCGTAATAACTCTTCGTATTCAGGTACGCGCCGACATCAGTAAGACGAGGGATTGCCGTTCCGGTGTAGCTGTTGACCGAGTGCGTCCCGCCGGCAGGGTCTTCGGCTATCGGGGCATCCGCGCTCGTCCAGGGGTAGTTCCAGAACCCGGCCCCGCCCGGCTTTGTCGGATCGTAATACGCCGCCTTGGTCCATTCGTTGGCGTTCGGGATCGCATACTGCGGCCTGGCGTTCCGCCTTACCAGCTGAAGACCGGCGTTATCCACCACGCCGTTCAAGGAATACGCCCCACCCTCAGTCACGCCCGCGTCCTGGCCTGGAGTGCCCGTAAGCGCCTGCTGCGGCTGGCCGTTCTGCAACCAGTTGCAGAACCGCGCCGCATTGCCCCAGGTAATATTGCTGGCAGGAAGGTTCGCCCACGTTCCGTTGGCCGTACTGCTGACCGTGTACAGATAGTTGCCAGCCGTGCCCGTCCGCGTGATGCCGGAGTTGCTTGGGTACAGATTGTAGTAGTTGCCGCCTTTAAGGACGGAGTTGAGGAATTCGCAGTACTGCGCGACCGTCACGTCGTACTTGCCGATCCCGTAGGCGTAGCTGACTGCCCCATAGCCGTGATCGTCCGCGACGTTCGGATTGCCCACCTGGACGAAATCCAGGCTCTTCTCAGGATTGCCCTTCGAATCGTTGCCCATGCTGAACACGTCGCCCGCTGCCGGCATACTTGCCCCGGCCAGCAGCACGAGCGCGCATACAGCGCACTGCCCCCTGCCCCATACTGTCAGCTTCACGTTGCACCCTCCACGGCCAAAGCGCGGAAGTCGTGTCGTCTCAGAGTTCATAGCGCAACGATCGCCTGATATGCGGTCCCTAATCCGAATCCATCAGCCACAAACAATCAGGCAGAGATGAAAAAGACTCGTGCAACCGGGCGGCGAAACCCGATACACATTCAGCCCTGCACATAGGCCAATAGATTGCGATGTACGCTATGCCAGATCCCTGCTGGCTTGAGACGGTTCTCCCACGGCGAAACGATGGCCTCATAGTAACGGGCACGCTGCCCAGCCGCAAGCTCTTTTTTCGGGCTTTCCCCGTTGACTGCCTTCCGCTTGCAAACCCCCTTTTTCAACCCTATCTTACCGTATTCCTGGAGGAGATAGCGAATGACCGGTGGCCTCGAAGACATGAAAGCCCAGATCGACGCCCTGCAAGACAAGGCCCGCAGCGACGCCGCAGACGCCCAGACCCTCGAGGCCCTGCAAGCCGCCGAGGCGGGTTATCTCGGCCGAAAAAGCGCATTAAACGATATCCTGCGCGGGATTGGAAAACTGGCGGCCGAGCAGCGCGGCCAGGTCGGTCAATTGGCCAATCAGGCCAAAGTCCTTATGCAGCAGGTATTTGCCAAACGGAGGCAAGACCTCGAAAAGGCGGCCGCGCTGAAATCCGCCCAGGCCGCCGCCCACTACGACCCAACCATCCCCGCGCGTCGGGAACCGCTGGGTGCCTTGCATCCGGTTACGATCGTTCAGCGGCAGGTCGAAGAGGCGTTCAGCCGGCTGGGCTTTATCGTGCTGACCGGCCCGGAGATGGAGAGCGAATACTACAACTTTGAAGCTCTGAATATCCCGCCGATGCACCCGGCTCGCGATATGCAGGACACCTTCTGGCTGGGCAACGGCAAGCTGCTGCGGACGCATACCTCGCCGGTGCAGGTGCACGCGATGGAGAAGTACGGGGCACCCTTGCGGGTGATCGCGCCGGGGCGGTGCTTCCGCTATGAGACGATCGACGCGAGTCATGAGAATACGTTCTTTCAGTTGGAAGGATTGCTTATCGATCGCGATATCTCGATCGGCAATCTGATCGCGGCGATGAGACTGCTGCTCAAAGAGGTGTTTCAGCGGGATGTGGAGATCCGGTTGCGGCCGGGGTATTTCCCGTTCGTCGAGCCGGGCTTCGAACTGGACATGCGCTGTATGATCTGCGGCGGGTCGGGGTGCCCGACGTGCAAGCAGTCCGGCTGGGTCGAAGTGCTGCCGTGCGGGATGGTGCATCCTAACGTTCTGAAATACGGCGGCATCGATACGGATGTCTACACCGGCTTTGCCTTCGGGCTGGGGCTGACCCGGCTGGCGATGATGAAATACGGTATCCGCGATATCCGCGTCCTGAACAGCGGGGACCTGCGGGCGATCGTGCCGGCGGAGAAACTTACCGGGGCGACGATAACGGCAGGGGCTGGGGATTAGGGGCTAGGGGCTAGGGGCTGGTTTGGCGGCAGTGGCTAGTGGCTAGTGGCTAGTTACTGCAACGACATTGGTCAGCGGGTCGCGAAGGATGCGATGACGGCAGGGGCTGGGGATTAGGGGCTAGGGGCTGGTATAAACGGCAGTGGCTAGTGGCTAGTGGTTAGTGGCTAGTTACTGCAATGATAGTGGTCAGTCTTGCGGTTACTGCGTATATGTGCAGCCGGCATACTGCAACAACCGCAGGGACTGACTGAGCGCAAAAGCGCAAGGCATTACGACAGCAATTATGAAAGTCTCATTGAACTGGCTTCGGGACTTTGTTGATATGCCCGCGGACCTCGATCCTCGGACTGTCGCCAGTCAGTTTACGCTGACTACGGCTGAGGTCGAAGGCGTCGAAGAGGTCCTCGCTGATAGCGACGGGCTCGTTGCGGCGAAGATCCTGGCCGTCGAGAAGGTCGGCGAAAACCTTTCGGCTGTCAAACTGAAACTCAAAGACCGCCAGGTCGAGACCGTCAGTGCGGCTAAGAACCTCTGGCCTGGGCAGATGGTGGTGTATGCGCCGGTCGGGGCGAGGCTGGCGGGGACGGCTATCGCTGAGACTGTCGTGGCGGGGCGGGCCAGTGTGGGGATGATTGCGCCGAGTGAAGCCTTGGGGATGGGCGAGGTTAGGGGGGAGGCGGTGTTTCTGCCGCCGCGGACTTCGCCGGGTACTACGATCGATTCGGCGCTGATGCGGGACTGGATTATCGAGATCGATAACAAGTCGCTGACACACCGGCCGGACTGCTGGGGACACTATGGCATCGCCCGGGAGATGGCGGCGATGCTGGGGCTGAAACTCAAGAAGTATCCTGTTACGCCGGTCAAGAAACTTGAGGATGTCGATCTTCCGGCACTGCCGATTGAGATTGATGATCCGGTTTTGTGCCGGCGGTATTCGGCGCTTGTGATGACGGGGCTGAAGGCGCGAGCCGAGCCCGCTGTCGATGCAGGCCTGCGGCTGGCGCGGGTGGGGATGCGGCCGATCAACCTGATCGTCGATCTTACCAATTACATCATGGCGGAGCTGGGCCAGCCGATGCACGCCTTTGACGGCGATAGGGTGGATCGGGTCGAGGTGGGGCTGGCGCAACCTGCGGAGTGGTTCCGGACGCTTGACGCGGTCGAGCGGGTGATGCCGACCGGGGCGCTGATGATCCTGTCGAACCGCAAGGCGATTGCGGTGGCGGGGATCATGGGCGGGGCGGATACGGAGGTGGTGGAGAGTACGGAGAAGCTGGTGCTGGAGTCGGCGAACTTCGATGCGGCGGGGATTCGCAGGACGGCGACGGCGCTTTCGCACCGGACGGAGGCGAGCGCGCGGTTCGAGAAGTCGCTGGATCCGGAGTATACGGTGCAGGCGATCCAGAGGTTTCATTACCTGGCGGCGAAGGAGCTGCCGAAGATGCGGCTGGCCAGTCGACTCAGCGACTGCTACCCCACGAAGCTTGCCGGCCCTGACGGTTGACGTGGATCTGGACTATGCCAGCCGATTCATGGGGCAGACGGTTACGTACGAGCAGGCCAAAAAGATTCTGGAGCGGATCGAGTTCAAGGTTTCCAAGGGCAAGGGCCGGTCGATCGTGGTGAAGGTGCCGAGTTTCCGGGCGACCAAGGATATCTCGATCCAGGCGGATATTCTCGAAGAACTGGCCCGGTTTGTCGGGTACGGCAATATTGCGCCGCAGTTGCCGCGGGTTACGGTGCGGGCGCTTGGAGCCGGATCGCATGCATCAGTTGCAATCGCGCAGTGTGGCGATGATGTGCGAGGGGCGCGGCTATTACGAGGTGCACAGCTGACATCTGGTACGACAGCGAGTGGCTCAAGACGATCGGGTACGATCCCGGCGAGACGTTGCATCTGCGCAATCCGGCGGCAGCGGGGCAGGAGCGTCTTCGCAAGGAAATGGCGCCGAATATGCTGGCATTCGTCGATCGGAATCGGCATTCGTTTGACGATATCCGGCTGTTTGAGATCGGCAGCGTGTTCGAGATCCGTGGTGCCGGCGATTCGCAGTATCGGCACATGACGCTGGCGCGGGCTGGGCGGGCCGATGAAAATGTGCTGCTCAAGGCGGTCAAGGCGGACGTCGAGACGTGGGTGCAGCAGATGACCGGCAGGCAGGTGGCATATCGGCAGGTGCCGGCGGCAAAGGTGCTGCCGTGGGAGGGGCCGCTGCAGACCGTGCAGGTTGTTGTGGATGAGCGGATCGTGGGGCGGATCACCGTGGTGCCGCTGGAGTGCCGGGTGCGGATCGATCAGCACCTGCGGCGGTATGGCATCGTAATTGCGGAACTGCGTCTGAACAGCGTGGTCGATCTGGAGCCGCCGACGACGAAGCTCGGGCAGATTCCGACGTTCCCGGAGGTGGAACTGGACTTTTCGGTGCTGGCGGCGGCGGAGCGGCATTACGGTTCGCTGGTCGAGCAGATCGGGCAGTTTGGTCATCCGCTGCTGAAGAGGATGTGGTTTGTGGACAGTGACGAGGGGGGCTCGGTTCCGGAGGGGCAGCGGAGTCTGACGCTGCGCGCCCGGCTGGGCAGTGACGAGCGGACCCTGGCGGACGAGGATCTGACGGCGTTCCGGCAGGCGTTTGTGCAGCATCTGGAAGGGCTCGGGTTGAAGCTGCGGTAGGGTGTTCTTTTCGAGAGGTGCTTCGAGGAGTTCTGCCGTCCCTGGCGGGACTGGGCTAACGGGTGGTGGATGTTGTCCCCAGGACATGCGTCCTGGGCTATTGCCCGTCATCTTCGGTGGGACTGAGGCAAGCGGGACATTGCTCACGGTGGGACAAGCGTTGTGGGGTGCGGCTAAGACGGGAAGTCATATGGCGTATCGTCTGAGACAGTTGATACTGGTCGCCGGGGTTGTGATGACCTTGCCGGGGATCTTTGGTTGCCCGGCGGTGGTGCGGACAAACCCCCGCGGACAGACGCTGGAGAGAGAGGAACCTGTCTCCGGCCAGAAATACGAACTGTATGTGCCGAGCTCGTATTTTCCCGGAAAAGCGTGGCCTATGGTGGTAACGTGCCACGGCACGAGGCCGTTCGATTCGGCGAAGCTGCAGATTCGCGAGTGGACCGATCTGGCGGAGCAGAAGGGGCTGATCATCCTGGCGCCGCAGCTGCGGGGGACACACGCACGAAGCAGTTCCAAGGCCAAGACGGTAAGGAATCAGATCGAGCTGCAGCGGTTTGACGAGGCGGAGATTCTGGGGGCGGTTAACCACGTCAAAGCCGGCTATCATATCGACGAGGGCAGGGTATTCCTGACAGGATGGTCGGCAGGCGGATATGCCGTGCTGTGGACGGGCCTGCGGCATCCGGACATTTTTCGAGCGCTGGCGGTGCGTCAGGGCAATTTCGACCCGAAGTTCCTGGAACCGGTGAAGGGAAGGCTCAACCGGCATCAGCCGATTCTCGTGTTCTATGGGGACGTCGACTTCTTGCGGGCGCAGACGGAGGCGTGCATCCGCTGGCTGAAAGAGCAGGGGATGCAGGTTTTCGGAGACGAGATCGTCGGTGCACATCACCGAGCGCCGCAGGTGGCCTACCGGTACTTTTCGAGCATTGTTGACGCCTATCCGTGGTTTGTGATCCGATGGGAGCCGGGGTGGGCGGGCGATCCGCTGAACGCACGGTTCTATGCCAAGACGGATCCGCCGGCCAGCCAGATCGTCTGGGACCTGGGAGACGGGCAGACGGCGACGGGCGCGAAGGTGGATCACAAGTATCGCCGCGGAGGGTCTTATGAGGTGACGGCGCGGGCGACATTCGGCAAGAAAGGGCGGGATGAGCGGACGCTGAAAATCGCAATTGCGCCGGCACTGATCCCCCCATCGCGGGAGGAGTAGTCGCTTCGCGGCCGGATGAAAGCAGGGGATCTGCCCGGGAGCAAGTCAGTCCGGGGCGGCTACGCCGGGAGTTGTCAGGATACCGGCGTCCGGAGCAGCGTCGATGCTGCCGCGGTCCATGAGACGAGTGTGATCCCGTCGATGGCTTTGGCCAGGATGCGTTCTGTGGCGGGGTTGGCGAAGGCATTTTCGACTTGACTATTTCTTGCGAATTGAGTCAAATTAACCTATTGTCGGACTGAGTCTTATCACGATTGCGCACACGTGTTATCGGAACTCATGCTGGCGGCGCTCTATAGCAGCGTGGTACAACAGAGGCGGCGACGATCAGGGGTAGGTTGCGGAGGACGGTTACGATGAACAATTCGCTTAGGTGCGGCATCATTGCGGCTTCGTGTCTGGCCCTTGGGCTGGTGATGGGAGGCTGTCCGTCAGTCACACCATCGTCGGGAGACTCCGCGGGCAGGGAAGCGTTTGCGTCCGCGCCGGTGTTCAGTCCGCCCGGAGGCTTCTATGCGGCGGCAGTGGACGTGCAGATTGTTTCGTCGACACTGGACGCGCAGATCTACTACACGACCGATCAGAGCGTGCCATCGGATACAAACGGGCAGCTTTACGACGGGCCGATTCACGTCGATCAGGCCATGATCATCAGGGCAGTGGCCTATGCCGACGGGCTGTCGCCGAGTGTGAGCACGACGGCGTCATACACGATCGGCGGCAGCAACAATCCGCCCGTGGTTTCGAGTGCGACAGTTGCCGGCGCCCTTTCGCCCGGCCAAAGCGGCACCGTAACGGTGACCTGCCAGGCGAGCGACCCGGACGGTGACGTGGTGTCGGTTGTGGCGGATCTTTCCGAACTGTCCGGTTCGGACCGCCAGCCGCTGGTTCACCAGACGGGGACGACGTGGTCGTGGCGGGGCGAGGTCCAGCCGGTGGGCGTGGGCATCAAGACGGTCACGCTGATTGTTACGGACAATGACAATGCGGTAGCGACGGCTGACGCGACGATTGCTGTCGGCCTGACGCCCGGGACGCAGGAATGGGCGTTTGGTACGGACGGGATCGTGCGGTCGGGGCCGGCTGTGGCCGATGACGGCACCATCTACATCGGCTCGCAGGACGGGTATCTCTACGCGTTCAATGCGAACGGATCCTTGAAGTGGAAGTGCAATACCAGTTCGACGATCGCCGGCTCGCCGGCCATCGGTTCAGACGGGACGATCTACGTGGCGGGTGACAACGGTCTGTTCGCCTTCCTGCCGACCGGGGATCAGAAGTGGTCATTTATGACTAGCGGTGGGTCGATCGGCACTTCGCCGGCCGTGGGAACGCGCAACGTCGTCTATGTCGGCACCACCGACGGCAAACTGTACGCGGTCGATGCCAACGGCAACAGCAAATGGCCGAACCCAGCAGCGCTGGGCGGTCCGATCCTTTCCTCTCCGGCGATTGGCGCGGACGGGACGATTTACGTCGGCTGCAACGACGGCAAGTTCTATGCGCTTTATCCGGATGGCACGCAGAGATGGTCTTATCTGACGGGGGCGAACAGTCCGGTGATGTCGAGCCCGGCGATCGACTCCGATGGTACGATCTACGTGGGGTCTTCCAACGGCATGGTCTATGCCTTCCAGCCAAACGGCGCGATCAAGTGGCGGGTCAGCCGCATCACCGCCATCGATGCGCCCCCGGTTCTGGGATGGGATGATGTGCTTTACGTTGGCTCGGAGTCCGGCGTGATGACGGCGATCAACACGGCGGACGGCACGCTGCGCTGGGAGTACATGGCGTCCGGCGCGATATCGGCGGCCGCGGCGGTGGCATCCGACGGAACGGTCTATTTCGGGTCGGATGACCGAAATCTGTATGCCGTGGATCAAGACGGGGATCTGGTGTGGAACTTCGTGGCGGCCGACGGGGTGAACGGCTCACCGGTGATCGGGCCGGACGGCGTGGTGTATGTCGGCTCGGATGACAGGTATGTGTATGCGTTATACGGCACGGCTGGGCCGGCGGACAGCCCGTGGGCGGTCTTCCACGGGAATCTGAAGCGTACGGGGGCGGCGGTGGATCTGCCGATTTCGAACCTGCCGCCGGTGGTGATCAGCAAGTCGGCGGTGAGCGATCCGGCTGCGGCGGTCGGTCGGAAGCCGACGGTGACCGTAACCGTGCAGGTCAAGGACTTTGACGGTTCGGTTCAGTCGGCGGTTGCGGATCTGTCGGCGCTGGGCGGGTCGGCGTCGGCGGCGATGACACTGGCGTCAGGCGATACCTATAAGTGGTCAGGCGAGCTGCAGCTGACAGATGTTGGCACTTACACCATCGTTGTGACGGCGACGGACAATGAAGGGGCCACAGTCTCGACGAACGTGCCGTTCAAGGTGCTGGCCTTGCCGGCGATCAGCAACCAGTCGCTGACGGGTGCACTGGCGTGGTCGAAGCCGGCGTCTGTTACATATTCCTGTGATATTGCCGACCCGGATGGGACGGTCACGTCGGTAACGGCGGACCTGTCGGCCATCGGTGGTTCGCCGACGCAGTTGCTGGCCAAGGGTCAGGGCAGCAGTTATACCTGGACGGGCGATGTGACGCCCACGACCGTGGGAGCGAAGAATCTGACCGTTACGGCCAGCGACAAGGCGGGCACGCTTGCTACGGCGAACTTCCAGGTGACAGTGGCAGACGTGCCGCTGATTTCCGATGCGACTGTTTCCGGGCCGAAATCTAATGCTGTGGGCGTGGGGAGCCCGTCGGCAGTGACCGTATCGTGCACTGTGACGAACGTGGACGACACGGTGGCGTCTGTACAGGCGGATCTGTCGAAGATTGGCGGCGCCAGTTCGGTGGATCTGGTGAAGGGTGCCAATAACGTGTGGAGCTACACGGGCACTGTGACTGCCGCTTCGCAGGGAACTCAGGCCGTTACGCTGACTGCCAAGGATAGTCGGGGCGGCACTTCGACGGCTACAGCGACTATTTTCGTCCTTGCCCCGACCAATATAGCACTCAATGCGCCGACGCCGTTCGAGCGAGGAGAAGTGTCGACGGTGACGGTGTCGTGCACGGTGACTGATCCGGTGGGCACGGTGAAATCGGTTACGGCGGATCTGCGTGCGATCGGCGGGGGAGCGGCTCAGTCGCTGACCGGGCCGGATGCCAACGATCGGTGGACATTGACCGTGCAGGTGGTGCCGCCGGCGATGGGTGAGACGGTGATCACGTGCACGGCGACGGATGACAACGACGTGGTCGGCACGGGGTCGCTGACGTTCCACTTCACCAGTGCGACGATGGCGATCAACAATCCGCAGGCGGTTGGTATGCTTTACGCGCTCAGGGCCGGTTCGCTGACCGTTTCGTGCGAGCCGTTTACCAGCGACGGCACGATCGCCGTAGTGACCTTCAAGAGCGATGATCTGGGCGTGCCGAACGAAGTCGATCTGCTGGAGCAGGCTGGCGGCGTGTGGAGCCTGACGACGACGGTGACGCCGCAGGGCACAGGCGTCAAGACGGTGACCTTCAACGCGCAGCAACAGCAATGGCGACTGGGCGACGCCCGTGACCGCGACGATCGTGGTTGGGCCGCCGGTCGACTGGATGGCCGATGTGCAGGCGCTGACGGATTCGAGTCCGGCCGCTCTGTTCAACGGGACGGTCTACATCGGTACGCAAAGCGGTGCTACCGGCTCGGTCACGGCCATTCTCGGCGACGGGACGGTTCAGTGGACGTGCCCGCTGGCGGGGCAGGTCCATTCGTCGCCGGTTATTTCGCAGAACGGTACGATCTATGTCGGGGCCGATGACGGAAACGTGTATGCCCTGCGGCCGGACGGATCGATCAAGTGGACTCGTGCGACCGGCGGAATGGTGCGGTCGTCGCCAGCGGTCGTTGGGCTCGCGATGCCCGATGATTCGGTCATTGTGGGGTCGGATGACGGGTTAGTGTACGCACTGAATTCTGAAACGGGCGCAGTGCGATGGACCTTCACGACGAGCGGTAAGGTTCGCTCATCGCCGGCCGTGGAGTATGACGGTGCGGCGGGTACCTGGGTGGTGTATGTCGCTGCCTGGAACGGGGCGGCTGGGAATATGTATGCCATCGAGGCGACGGACCTGGCGGCGAGCCAGCGCTGGGTGTGCAGCTTAAACGGCAACGTAAATTCGTCTCCTGCTATTGACAGTGATGCTGTGTACGTACCGGATCTGGCCGGCTATCTCTATGCGATCGACAAGACCAGCGGCGTGTCGAACTGGAGCAAACTCCTGGCCGGTCACATCTACTCGTCGCCGGCGATCGACGCCAACGGGACGATTCACGTCGGCGCGGACGATGGCAAGCTCTATGCGATCGATCCAAGTCCGGCCAATAACGGCAAGGTGCTGGCTTCGTTTGATACGGGCGGTTCCGTAAGGTCATCACCGGCGATTGCCTCCGACGGCACGGTCTACGTGGGATCGGCCAGCAAGGCCTTCTTTGCCGTGACGTATGATGGTGCGGCCGAGGCTTACTCGCAGAAGTGGGTTCTCAGCACGGATGATGCGGTGCAGTCTTCCCCGGCGATCGGGTTTGACGGCGAAGT
The DNA here is from genome assembly GCA_963787325.1 of uncultured Planctomycetota bacterium. Taxonomy (GTDB): domain Bacteria; phylum Planctomycetota; class Phycisphaerae; order UBA1845; family JANYLN01; genus CAWBCK01. Next base: position 4,616 of record CAWBCK010000003.1, on the reverse strand, counting down.
GTACTGTGCCTCCTTTGGCGGGCAAGTTTTCGCTATCGATGGTACCGCGGGGCCTGCCGGCAGCATCTGGCCGATGTTCCACAAGAACGCCCAGCACACCGGCAGAATTGACCCTCCGTGACAGGACGGACCGGTTGGGTAACGGGGGCAGATAACCTGCCCTCGCTGATGGGTTGGGGCGATGTGTGAGCGTCGCCGCGCGGGCGAAAAACGCCGCCTTATGCGGGCGACGACAAAGGATGCGCCTCGGGCGTGTGCGTTCCGGGAAGTTGCTTTTTCTTTTCGCTCCGCGCGAGTTGGCGGACCGCGCGGATGGGAGTTTCCCCGAGTCCGGTGGTATGGAGAGAATACCGCCGGCGATTGAACCAGACGTCAAGGAAAGTTGATGATGGCCAAGATACTCGTTGTAGACGATGATCCCGACTTCCTGCTCGTGACCGGGCGGACGCTGGAATCAGCCGGTTACGAGGTTGTTACGGCTGACAACGGCAAGCAGGCATTGGAACGGGTGGCCGAGGCCGGCCCGTTTGATCTTTTCATCGTCGACGCGATGATGTCCACGTATACGGAAGGGTTTGAGCTGGCTACGAGCTGCGCCGACGCGAGGAGACGCGCGGTGCACCGATCCTGATGCTGACGGCGATCGAAGGCCAGTTCGGCGGCGAGTTCGACCCTGACAAGGATGCTGAGGCGATGGGTTTGAATGGGTTGCTGCGCAAGCCCGTATCTGCGGCGAACCTGCTTAAGAACGTCCGCGAGACTCCTTGGAGACTAGACGGGGCAGTCAATTCGACAGAGGCATTGTTGGTTGTGGGCCTTTCGTGCGGTGCGGGTTTCAGCAGCCACATGAAGGGCTCGCAGCGCCTCCTGCGTGTTCCCATAGAAGCTGAACAGGGTATCAAGACGCGTGATCCGGAACATCCGGCCGATATCTTCGTTGATTCCGGCGAGGATGAGTTGTCCGCCTGCCGCCTTGGTCTTGCGTTGAAGGTTGACGAGGGTTCCGAGGGCCTGGCTCGACAGGAACCGCACGCCGCCCATGTCGAGGATCAACCGCGTCATTCCGTGGCGGTCGACCAGACAGTACAGATCGGCGGCGACATCCTTGACGGCGGCGGTGTCGAGGATCGTCCGGACATCGAACTGTACGATGGCAGCCATTGGCTCCTGCCTGACGGTAAAGAAGTCACTGTAATGCATTGTAATTTGCTGCACGGCGGTTCTCCCTCCGCGTTCGGTGGCGACACTTAACCCTACAATATGAAAAACATGAGTGGGGAATCCGGCGGTGCAACGGTGCTTATCGGACGGCATTCCTTGGATCGGGCAGATTCCCGTGCAGCGGCGGGGTGCTGGTGAGAATTTATGCGGACGGTTGCAGGCCCCAGGCAGCGCGGATTTCGTGGGAGATGCTGTCGAGGTCGAGGAACAATGAGGCGAAGTTGACGCCTACACGTCGCAGATCGACCAGCAGATCGGCCTTGGCTGTCTGCGGGATGACGAAGCGCCTGGCGGTCGTGATGGAAAAGGCGGGTTCGTCCGGGCGCTTGCCGTCGACGATGGTGGGTGGCATGTGAAGCGTGAAGCAGGAGCCCTGCTGGAGCATGCGGCCGGTTCGCAGGTCCGGCATGATCGGCAGGATAAATGGATGTTCAACCCAGTTCTCGCCGGTAAAGAGGGTCTCGACAGCCTGGGCGACGAGCGGGTCGCGGATGTCGACCACGTCGGGCGGGTAGATACGTTTCTGGTCTGGCGGGTTCTTGGGGATCAGGTCGCGGGGATGCAGCATGTAGAGGTCGCCGTCCTGGTTGGGGGCGGCGGCGGCGGTGAAAAACAGCGCGGCCAGCGGGTTGGTGGTCCAGTCGAGCAGGCGCGTGGGCAGGCCGTGGTGCTGGGCGAGGAAGTAGACGTCGACGGGGCTGGCGCCGGCGGGCAGCAGCGAGGCGGCCTTGCGGCGGAACTCGCGGTTGACGGCGATTTCCAGGCCCAGTTGGCCAAGGTCGGCGTGCCATTCCGGCCGCATCTGCCTGGCCTGGTCGATGAACCACTTTCGCAGCACGGAGGGCTGGAGTTCCCATAGGGGGAAGGGATGGCCACGGTACCAGATCAGCGGCAAGCCCTTTCCGCGATCAACGAACTGGCGTTCCTCGGCGCGGACGATTTGCATGAGGTCGCCAATTGTCTGTAGCACGTGCTCAGGCATGGCGGTGCTCCTGTACTGCCACCAGATTAGCACACGATCGTGGTTTTGGAAAGGTCTCGGGCTAATCGGCTGCCGATCCCGAGGCGGGCCCTGGCTGCGGCGTCGGCCGTTGACGCCTCTGTCGCTGTCCGCCGCCGGACCTCGGGTGTACAATGCGGTTTTGCACGAGCAGAGGATGCAGAATGAAGTTTCAAGCAATCAAAGGCATGCGGGATTTCTATCCCGAGGATATGGCGGTTCTTAACTGGATCCGCGACGCATGGCGGCGGGTCAGCGTACGCAACGGGTTTGCCGAATACGACGGCCCGATCATGGAATACCTCGATCTGTACACGCTCAAGAGCGGCGAGGGTATCGTTGAAGAACTCTTTCATCTGACGGACCGTGGCGGCAGGGATCTGGCGATTCGTCCCGAGATGACGCCGACCCTGGCCCGGATGGTGGCTGCCAAAGCCAATGCACTGCCCCGGCCGATCAAGTGGTTCAGCATTCCCCGGTTGTGTCGGGCGGAGCGTCCGCAACGGGGCAGGCTGCGCGAGTTCTTCCAGTGGAACATCGACGTTTTCGGTGCAGACGAGGCGATTGCCGACGCCGAGTGCATCTTCGCGATGCTCGACTTCTTCCGGCAGGTCGGGCTGACGCCGAACGAAGTGGTCATGCGGATCAATTCGCGGTCGCTGCTGTCGGCTCTGTTGCTGGCTCGCGGGTTCGCCGAGGATCGGCATGCGGATATCTACGCAGCCCTGGACAAGCGAGACAAACTTCCGGAGCCGGCCTATTTCGAGGTGCTCGAAAAAATCACCCAGAGCGATGCCGAGCGGACCGATCTGCAATCGATCATGGCTGCGCAGGGCAGCGAGGGGCTGGCCGCGGTGGAGGAGATGGTCAAGGGCAACGAGGCGGCGGAGGCGGAGATGGCTCGCCTCAAAGAGGTGTTTTCGCTGTTGGAGGGCCTTGGCGTGGGGGGCTACTGCGAATACGACATCGGAATCGTCCGCGGCCTTGCTTATTACACCGGTGTAGTATTTGAAGGCTTCAGCAAGGGCGGCCTGCAGAGGGCGATCTGCGGCGGCGGGCGGTACGGCAGGTTGCTGGAACTGGTGGGCGGCCCGCCGCTGTCGGGGATTGGCTTCGGCACCAGTGATGTTGTCATTCTCGATGTGCTTCAGGAGTTCGGCCGGCTGCCCGCCGAAGCCCGGCAGGTTTGTCCGGTGGACTATTTCGTTATGGATGCAGGCGAGGGGCTGTTTGATGATGTGCTGGCTGTGGTAAGCCAGCTACGACAGCAAGGGTTTGTGGCCGAGTTCAGCTACAAGCGACAGAACCTCGGCAAACAGCTCAAGGCGGCGAGTCAACGCAGTGCCAGGCAGGTCGTCATCCTGGGCCAGAAGTACCGGGAAAGCCGAACTGTCGACGTTAAGGACATGGCGTCGGGCCAGCAGCAAGAGGCCTCGATTGACGATCTCTGGCGCGCTAGGCCTGCGTAGGAGCAGCGTTATCTCTGGTAATGATCTGCGGTCAGTATTCGTGCTGGCTGGCCAGACTGTCCAGGATCTGCCTCATTAGGGTGTTGATGCGGGAGAACCGCTGCGGATCAGTCAACATGGCCTGTGCCTCCTGGACGTAAGGGCGGAGCCAGGTCCTGCGCACAGCGGCTGACCAGCGCCTGCACGCCAGCCATCGTTGTTTCAAGATGAAACTGCAAGCCGAGTACGCGGTCAGCGTATAGGAATGCCTGGTTCTCGCAGGCGGCACTGCGGGCCAGGTGTGCCGATCCCGCGGGCAAGTCGAACGTGTCACCGTGCCAATGGAAGACCTCGAGATGTTCCGGCAGCGTCTGGCCGACGCTGCATGTGTCGGCATGGTCCGTTCGGTAGATAGGGAACCAGCCGATCTCTTTGTGCTCGTTCGGGTAGACCTTGGCCCCGAGTACATCGGCGATCAACTGGGCTCCGAGGCAGATCCCTAAAACGGTCTTGTTCTGGCGGATCGCCTGCTCGATGAATCGTTTCTCCCGAGTCAGCCAGGGGAATCGGCTGTCATCCTGCACCCCCATAGGGCCGCCCATCACGACCAGCCAGTCGAACGCATCCGGGTTCGGCAGGGGCTCGTCGGTAAAGAGTCTCGTCAGGGCCAGACTGTGGTTGCCTTGGCGAGCCCAATCCTCGATCGTGCCGGGGCCCTCAAAGGGCACGTGCTGGAGGCAATGAACCTTCATCTATTTCACTACAGTAAAGTGATACGATCCGGAGCCGATGTCGAACACGGCTGCCGAATCTTCCTTTCGTACGAAAGTCACGCCGGGGGCTTCGCTGGCTTTTCTGCCGGACTCGGTGACAGCAGTGACATCCTTGGCTGGGATGTGCACCGTGGCGGTGGTGTTCGGCGGAATCGTCACTTTGAAATGAGTGGC
>CAWBCK010000002.1:0-268443 GCA_963787325.1 uncultured Planctomycetota bacterium | reverse complement strand
TCTCTTTTCGTGAAACCCATAGGAAAACGGCAGAGCGTCGCGTCCGCTTGGCAGGTACGTTCCTGTTGCACCTGCAGCGATCTGCACCGCCAACGAGAAGTGTCGATGCGCTTGTTTCGCCAAGCCGATACACGGCTTGGCCGAGACATTCTGCAAGATAAGCAACAAAGAGTTACACCGCAGGCGGTGACAGGGCCGGCTGTCCATCTATAATGAAGGAAATGCTTCCGTCTCGCGGCTCGTACAGGGGCGAGACTCTTTGCCAATGAAGACGGACGGATGGTAAGCCGTAAGAGCGAGAGATTTCAGGACCCAAAAGGGCCGGCATGGCCCGTTTTTGTGCGCCTCCTAAAGATGGCCTGGTGGTTCCGCGATATGCGGTGCTGCTGATCCTGCTGGCGGCCATCGGGATCGGTCTGGAAGTCGCGCAGGTCCGGCTCGTCGGCACGGGTATCAACGATATCAAGGCCCTGGCAACGGGGCTCGGCGAGCATTCGCATGCCCAGAGCGGATTCCTCCGCGACCTGCTTCATCCGGCCGGCGAGTTCTGGTACGCGATCCGTCGCGTCGCGTTGATGATCCTGCTGCTGGCGGGTCTCAACGGCATCAACAGCCTGGTGACGCGAATCCAGTCTGGCCCATTTCCGCGAACGGATCGTACGGCATCTTCGCCAGCAGGTGTACTCCGCCCTGCAGAGGATGTCGTTCAAGTACTACGATAGCAACTACAGCGGACACATCATCAATCGAGCGATCGGCGATGTCGGCAAGATCCGCCGATTCATCTCCAACGTCTGGTACAACGCCGTCCAGACGATCCTGTACATCGTCGGCTACGTCGGGCTGATGCTGGCATTGTCGTGGCAATTGACCCTGGCGTCGGTGACGCTGCTACCGATCGCCGGGATATTGATGTTCCGCCTGGCGGTTCGGATCCGGCCGACCTACCGGGCCGCACGCGCCAAAGAGGACGACCTTGTTACGTCGCTGCAGGAGAACATCGCCGGCGTCATGGTCGTCAAGGCGTTCAGCAGACAGCAAGAGGAGATCGTTAAGTTCAACGGCTATTCTACCTCGCTATATGACCGGGTGATGCTGACGGTCGATCTCTTTCGCACGTATATGCCGACGATCCAGGGACTGATGCGGTTCAACCAGGCGGCGATGCTGGGGGTCGGTGGGCTGCTGGTGATGCGGGGGCAGCTGACGATCGGCGACCTGGTGGTCTTTGCAACCGCCCTGAGCATGATCAACGCGAGGATCGGCGTGATCACCGATCTGACAAACATGACGCAGGAGGCGATCGCCAGTGCCGAGCGGGTCTTTGAAGTGCTTGATGCGCAGCCTGAAGTGATCGAAAAGCCTAAGGCCGGGGGACTGCCCGCAGGAAATGGGCATGTCGTCTTCGAGAATGTGACGTTCGGCTATGCCGCGGACAAACCGGTGCTGCGAGAGATCAACCTGGAGGTGCACAGCGGCGAAGTCGTCGGGATCGCCGGGCCGACCGGCTGCGGCAAGACCAGCCTGCTGATGTTGCTGCCGCGATTCTACGATCCTGATGCGGGTCGAGTGCTGATCGACGGTGCGGATCTGCGGGATGTGCGGTTGCGGGCACTGCGAAAGTCGATCGGCCTGGTGTTCCAGGAATCGTTCCTGTTCAGCGATTCGATCGCCAACAACATCGCACTGGGCGTGCCGGACGCCACCATGGAACAGATCGTCCAGGCGGCGAAGGTCGCTCAGGCGCACGAGTTCATCATGAAGATGAGCGACGGCTATGAAACGATCATCGGCGAGCGCGGTGAAACACTCTCGGGCGGCCAGCGGCAGCGTCTGGCGCTGGCTCGGGCATTGATCAAGGACCCGCGTATTCTCGTGCTGGATGACGCGTTCGCCTCGGTTGATGCCGAGACCGAACACACGATCATCAGCGCGCTGGACACGATCCTGCAAGATCGCACGGTCTTCGTGATCTCGCACCGGGTAAGCCTGCTGCGACGGTGCGACCGGATCGTAGTGCTCGATTCCGGTCGAGTCACCCAGATCGGCACACACGATGCCCTGATGAAGGAACCGGGCGTGTACTCGCGGGTAGCGGCCCTGCAACTGAAGGACCCGGACGAAGAGGAGATCGAGGGGCTGCTGGAGGAACTGGACGGCTATGCGGAGGCCGGCAGAAGAGATAGTGCTGAGTGTTGATTCCGGCGTACTGAGTGCTCAGTTTCGAGCGCTGAATACACAGTGATCAGACAGCGGATAGCAGCCAGCCAGGGCCGTCGCAACTGCGGCGTGTGCTTCGAGCAATGAAAGCGTTGTGAACATGGCAAGCAGCGGGAGTGTAAAATCGGCCGGCAAAGAGGCGGCCAAACCGGTCGGGCCTGCAACTCACCTGGCAGATGATCAGCAGGAACCATCGAGCAAGCCACTGGACATGATCATCGTCCGGCGGATCTGGCAGATCATGCAGCCGTACCGAAGCGACATCTACGTGAACCTGCTGCTGTCGATGGTCATCGTTCTGCTGGAGCTGGTGCCGCCCCGGATAACCAAGCGCATCATCGATGTCGACATTCCCGGCAACCGAACCGGGGACCTGGGCCTCAGCGTACTCATCCTGGTCGTGACAACGGTAGCAATCATGATCGGCTGGCGACTGCGGGTCTGGCGGGTCGTGTCCGTCGGCAACCGCATCGTCTTCGACCTGCGCGAACAGATCTTTGCGCACCTGCAGAAACTGAGCATGTCCTATTACGACCGCACCAAGGCGGGACGGATCATCTCGCGCGGAACCAACGACGTGCAGGCCATGCGAGAAACCGTGGTCTGGACGCTGCCGCGACTGGTCAGCGTAGCCTTCATGCTGGCCGGTGCCATGACGATGATGTTGTTGCTGAACCGGCAGCTGTTCCTGGTAACGGCGTGCGTCGTGCCGCCGTTTTATGTCGCGAACAAATACTTCCGCAAACAGGTCAGTCTGGCGTGGCGACGGGTGCAGGAGGCCCAGGCGAGGGTAACCGCCAATATCGCCGAGAACATCTCGGGCATCCGCGTCGTGCAGGCTTTTACCCGCGAACGCAAAAACCTTCAGATCTTCAATGACCTGCAGGACCAGGTGTACGATTCGCAGCTGCAGGCGGCCCGGATCTTCGGTGTCTACGCGCCTACGCTCGACGGCATCGCCGCCATCGGCACTGTCACGATCCTGCTCTACGGCAGCTGGTTGATCTGGCGTGGCGATGCGGGCGTCGGCACCCTGGTCGCATTCATGATGTACTTGGGAATGCTGTTCAATCCGATCCGGCAGATCGGCACGATCTATCACGAAGCACTGCATGCCATGGCTGGAGGCGAGCGCATCTTCCATCTTCTTGACACCAGGCCCGAGGTCGTCGATCGACCCGGAGCCGTCGAACTCCCCCGGATCGAAGGGCACGTTGTCTTCGATCATGTAACGTTCGGCTATCTACCGGACGTGCCCGTACTCAACGATATCGACTTCGAGGCCAAACCGGGACAGATGATCGCCCTGGTCGGCCCGACCGGTGCCGGCAAGAGCAGCATCGTTAACCTGGTCAGCCGATTCTACGAGCCGCAGGCCGGTCGCATTCTCATCGACGGGCACGATCTCGCGGCGGTCACGCTGGACAGCCTGCACCGCCAGATGGGCCTGGTCAACCAGGTGAACTTCCTGTTCTCCGGGACGATCATGGACAACATCCGCTTCGGCCGGGGCGAGGCGTCAGAAGAGGACGCAATCGCGGCTGCCAAGGCACTGGGGTCACACGATCTGATCATGCAACTGCCGAAGGGTTACGACTCGGAGGTCAGTGAGCGGGGCCAGAGTCTTTCGCTGGGCCAGCGGCAACTGGTCTGCTTCACACGGGCACTGGTAGCAAACCCGCGCATCCTGATTCTCGACGAGGCAACCAGCGCGGTCGATACCGCCACGGAGACACGCATCCAGATCGCATTGAACCGGCTGATCGAAGGGCGGACAAGTTTCGTCGTCGCGCATCGTCTAAGCACCGTTCGCCGGGCAGACCTTGTCCTCGTGATCGACGACGGCCGGATCGTCGAACGCGGCACGCACGGCGAACTGCTCGCTCTGGACGGCCGGTACGCACAATTGTATGAGCAGTTCATCCGTAGCGAATGATCGAATAAGCGGGTAACCGGCAGAGCAGCAACGGCCTTGCCAGCACCCTGTCGTTCGATTACAAGTATCCTGTCATAATTGCCCGGCACCCCAGTGCCGGGATCAAGGCGTCATGGTATCTTATCTTGCTGTAGGCGTTAACGAAAAGGGCAGGCAGCCCCATCTGCCTTGTCTCCCGGAACCCAGTCGTGACAGTAAGTGACGCAGCCAACGCAACCGTCGACGCACCATCTGCAGCGGCTACTGCAAGCACCTCGTTCCGCGGCGCAATATCGCAGGCGTGTTCAACGGCGGGCTCATGCTATCCCCTTGTGCCTGCCGCGGGAGGCCTGATTGCAGGAATCCTGTTCGATCGTTTGTGGCCGGCTCCTCTTTGGGCGTACACATGCGCATTCGCCGCAGCGGGAATCCTGTTAGTGGTGGCCTGGCGACGCAATAGGCGATGGCGAAACGTGCTGGGGATCTCTGCTATCCTGCTCGCCTCGGCGGGTGTCGGCGGGCTGCGACACCAGGTTGCATTCTGGCGTATTTCGCCGACTCACCTGCTGAACGGCATGACGGGAAAGATGCAGTATGTCCGCCTGCGCGGCACGATCGTGACCGAGCCGCGAACAGCCGACCTGCAGCGCGGGAAATACAGCATCCCTATGGGCAGCCGTCGACAAACCAGTTTCGTTCTGCTGGTAAGCGAAGTCGAGACGACAAAGGGCTGGAACGCCGGCGATGGACTGGTGCGCGTCCGCATATTGCAGGCTACACCGTCTTTGACCGTGGGCGATCGCATCGAAAGCCTGATGCGCGTGCGTACGATCAACGGTCCCGGCAACCCCGGCCAGTTTGACTGGCAGACGTACTATCGCCGCAATGGCATTTACCTGTCTGCAACGATCGACCAGAAAGAATCGGTAACGGTGGTCCAGCCAGCCTCCCTGACAACGAAGGGGGTATCGGGCCTGCTGACGTCGCTGCGGCGCAGATGTCGCGATGTCCTGCTGGACGATGTGGCGGCCGAGACACCGGAGGCAGGATTGCTCGCCTCCTACGTGGCGGGCCATCGCTGGTCGATGAGCAAGCAGGTCGACGAAGCGTTTCGCCGCAGCGGCACCGCGCATATCCTCGCGGTGAGCGGCTCGCACGTGATCATGATCGGCACATTCGGCATGATCATCGGCATGCTGCTTTTCCGTCGGCTTCGTCAGGCCCTTATGGTCGGCCTGGGGTGCGTGCTGTTCTTTGGGGTCTTCGTGGAACCGAATCCGGCGGCCCTGCGCAGTCATCATGGCCCTTCTGGCAACTAGCGCCATCCTGAAAGGCCAGCCGCTCAACCCGATCAACTGGCTGGGCGCGTCCCTGGTCATACTGCTGCTTGTCCGTCCGGCAGACCTGTTCAGCGCGGGCTTTCAGTTGTCCTTCCTGGTGGTCGCAGCGCTGCTGATCGTCTGCCCGACAATGGAGCGATGGCTGTTCGGCCCGCGAAACCTGGCACAGACGATCCGTGCCCGCATAAAAGGCGGCGGCATATCGAGGCCCTGGAAGGCGGCATGGCGATCTGTGTGCAAGGCCTTCTGCACCTCGTTGACGGCCTGGCTGGCCGCAACCCCCCTGCTCGCATTGCATTTCGGCAGCTTCTATACCTACGGAGTCCTTTCCACTCTCATTATTCTGCCGATAGCCACCGTGGCCCTGGCGATAGGCTTCACAAAGCTCCTGCTGGGTCTGTTGTGGCCGTCAACGAGCACATTCACCGCGCCGCTGGCATCGGTTTCAGCCGGATGGATGGCCCATGCGGCAGCGTGGTGCAGCTCATGGCCGGCAACGTGCGTGTCGGTAGCCGCCCCGCCAGCATGGCTACTGCTGCTGGTATACCCCCTGCTGGGACTGTGGGCCTGGGCCGACCGTCGGCAGCAGCGCCAGATCGCCGCCCTGCTCGAAGGCTCCGAGACCTCCCCGGCCGGCGTCATCGAATCGCTCGTCCCGCAGCCGCGGATCGAGGCCAAGGTCCAGGCACACGTCATGCGGCAGATACGCCCGACGCCGACGTGGCTGATCGTCTTCGTCGCTGCCGGCCTCGGGGGCGCGTACTGGTTGGGCACACGTCCCGGAAACCCGCCGCACCACGCCCAGGTACACGTGCTCTCGGTCGGCGATGGCTTGGCGGTAGTGGTTCGCGGCCCGGGTGGCGGGGTACTGCTCTACGATTGCGGCAGCAGCACGATGGGCATGCTGGGCGAAACTGTAATCGTGCCCGCCCTGCACGAGTTGGACATTCAGCAGATTGACGCAGCCATCCTCAGCCACCCCGACCTCGACCATTACAGCGGCCTGGCAGCGCTGGCACGGGCTATCCCGGTCAAACAGGTCTACGTCACCGACCAATTCCGCAGTCATCAGGGCCTGGCGCGTCTGCTGCTGGATGATCTTAAGGCCGCGAAGGTACCGGTCGGCCAGATCAGCCAAGGACAGACCATACACGGCTTGGCTCCCATGGTCGTCAAAGTGATCTGGCCACCAGCGACCGCGAAGACAGACGCCATGTCCGATAATGACGCCTCTGCCGTAGTCAGGATCGAGTGCGAGGGCAAACGGATCCTGTTGCCCGGTGATGCCGGCCAGCACGCCCAGCAGCAGATGGCGAGTTGGCCAGCGGACCAGATCCAGGCGGACCTGCTGATCCTGCCACACCATGGGAGCACCGCCACGCTGGACATGCGGTTCGTTCAGGCGGTCCGGCCGGAGATCGTCATTGCTTCGACGGCAGACAGCGCCCGCCTGAGCCGGGGCAACCGCCTGGCCAGCCTCAACTGGCGAGTGTTCGACACCGAGACCAGCGGGATGATCACAGCCTACCTGACCCGAGATGGCGTAAACACAAAAACATTCCGCCAAGCGCGGTGGCTTTTGCCTGGCTTCGTAAGCTGTTGCTCGACCGCCACTAAGGACTGATTACGCTTCTGGCCATCTTCAGGCAGATTCGGGCTTGCTCGATGTATAGGTCGTGCTACAATGTATGACTGCCCATCAGGGTAGCCGGCTTGGGCTATGGAAGGGTCGCCCGCGAAGGGGATACTCGTCAAGAACAACCGGTTTTTCGGAACAGTTTTCAGGAGTATGCAGGACATGAGGTTGAGCGCAGCATGATCAAGGTCAAATCAAGGTCGAATGAGTCTGTGGAGCAGATGCTTCGTCGTTTCAAGAAGCTTTGCGAGAAGGAAGGGCTGACCAAGGAGATGAAGCGGACCAGCTACTACGAGAAGCCCTCCGAGCGACGGCGCCGGCGTCTGCGCAAGGCTGTAAAACGCGAGCAGAAGAATCTGCTGATCTTCACCACAGGTGCCAGTCCTGCCAGAGCTGGAGGCAGAGGACCGAGCAGACGGCCTAGGTAATCTTGCGCTCGACAAAGCGTTGCGAACAGGGACCGGGCTGTCGAACAGGCAAACCCGAGCGTGTTCGCAGATACATATAGCATTAGAATGCCCGTGGACTGTTCCGAGCCGAGGAGCCGCCCACGGGCATCCTGTTTTGTGAGCCCCAGGGCCGCCGGGCGCGTATTCTGCGACACCCGGTCGCCAGTCCGGGTATTGCCCCATCCTGAACCGCGCTGCACAATCCCTGAATTTGCCGCTACCGTTCTATCTGAGCACGAAGTATCCATGCCCGATGATATCGAACACGTTCGATGCGACAACGTGCAGACCGGCGCGATCGAAGATCCTTCGCCATTGCTGCTCGCTGATAAGGCGCTGGCGGGTCAGGTCGTGCCAGAGGTGGTGCTCGAGTGAGGCGATCGGATGGCGGCGCAGCCACTCGTCTTCCTGCACACAAAAGTCCCCCATGACGATCGTGATGCCGGGGTACTTCATCTTGAGCGCCTGCAGAAACTCGACGATCCGCCGATCGCCATCCCACAGATATTCATGAAACGTATCACATACCGTCAGCGTATCGATCCTGGCCGCATTGGGTACCTCGCCGGCCAGGCCGCCCGGCCCAACCAGATCGAACATATCGCCGCAGACAATCGTGGCGCGATCCTGCAAGCCAACCTGGCTGACCCGACACCGGGCAAGATCCGCCGTCGGAACGTCGATATCCAGACCGATCGCCTGAAGCCCGCGAATGTGCTGCATCATCCAGATCACGAACGCTCCGTCGCCACAACCGACGTCAACGACGTGGTTGCCGCCGTAACGGGCCACAAGGTCGCCCAATACGGGGTAGGGCAACTGCTGGCACAGCCGGCCGGACCCGATGCCCACCCAGTCGGTACGGCGCCGTACGTCCTGCCCGATCTCCGCCTTGTCGGCAAGCAGGTCGTCCAAGGCATTCATTACAGGTTCGTATGCATACCCCAGTTCGTACAGGCCGCGAGGCTCCTTTAGAAGCGTCTTGGTGATGCCCGCCGGCTGGAGCATCTCGCTCTCCAGACGCACCCAGCCGATGCCGTCGAGGTACTTGCACATTGCATGCAGGACAGGAATCCTCAAGCCATGCCGGCGGGCAAACTGGACGATGTTCACCGAGCCGGCTGCGAGCATCTCGTCCCAGAGGCCGCACTTCAGCAGCGTCCAGAAGCAGCGCGTTGCCACATGACCGCGCAACGGATGAAGGCCTTGATCGTGGTTCTTCTTCATCCTGGCCGCCCGGGACAGACCGACCAGCCGAATCACCCGCAGAATCTGTCTGAGTGTCTGCACGTCAGGAGTCCTTCAATCCTCATAGGGAGCCCCCAGCCACCACACATCGTCCGCTTAATGCACTATTCCATGCGTACAGCAGGCTACATGACATTAACAAGTTAAGCTTCGTAGCATGCGCCCCGCTACAGCCTGCCTCAAGATCGTCATCCCGCGGTTGCATTGACGACTTGCGAGCCGACGCGGGCTTTCTGCGCCGCTTCTACCGGCCGCTCATCACGCCAAACCACCACGGCGCCGCCACGCGCCGGGCTTGATCGAGCGCCGCCGTCCAGGGACCGCCGTCGCCAAGCGCCTTCTTCCCGCGTGTGATCCACATCTCGTTTGTCTCAGCGGGCACGCGCGATCCCACCAGCGTAACGAGCCGGGCATACCCCAGGCCGAAGCGCCGGATGAGAACCGGCCAGGAGCTTCCCGGCTGGCTGGTATATACGTCAAAGGCCGCCTTGTCCTGCCGATCCAGACTCAGCCAGAGCAGCCCGGCGAACTGTGCAGCCATCTGTTCGCTGTAGGTTTCAGCCGGCCCGCGCACCAGCGTCCGGAGCTGCCGCTCCAAAGGCGCAAGGAATTTGGCGGGCGTCTGCGGCTCTGTAAGCCATCCGAACCACGCCTGATCCAGATAAACCTCCATTTCGACCGTTTCGAGCCGGTTATGCCACGGATCATCCGCCAGATATCCCAGCAGCGTAGCAGCCTGGTTGGCGAATGTCAGCGCCTCCCTATCGTCGCCCCTCTGGCCCGCCAGCACAACCTGCAGACGCAACGTTTCCGGGGCAAGCGGATCGGACCATTTGCTCGGGTCGGGCTCGGCCAGGGCCTGCCGTGCGCCCTTCATCCATTTGTCCAAGAGCGGTTGTACCGACGGGTCCTGCCCCACCTCGGCCGCTTTCCTGGCCAGCGTCGACATGACGCAGGCATTGCGCATCGCCAGGCGTATCGACTCCATCTGCGAAACCGGCGTAGCGCCCGGTGCGAAGGTCTCCAGCAGGCGGGCCTCACGCTCGTAAGGATCATACTGCGTCATGTCCTTACACAGCGCCTTGATCGTATCCCACTCGCCGGTCGCCTTGCCGAGCCAGACCGGGGCGTCTTCATACGCCGGACAGACCGCCACCAGCGCAGCCACGCGCATCGAGCGCCTTGGCTTGCAGCGACCTGGCGGCCGTGTTCGTCCTGGCCTCCCACGACAACGCCAGGTTTGTCCTGCCCTGCAGGTATTTCCATGTCATCCACGAGTCGGCCGCAGGTACGCACGGCTCTTTCGCCAGCAGCGTAGCGGCCTGCTCGTATTGTCTGCCGTCCCAGTCTCGTTTCGCCCGATAGAGATAACCGCTGGCCAGCACGCTCTGCCACGCAAGGACGAGGATCACGAGGCTGGCCGCAAGCCCTCCCAGACCACCGGCCACACGCACGCCGTGACGATTCCATATATGACCGACCGGCCCGGACCAGCGTACGAGCCGGCGGAATCCCCCCGCTTCTGCACCGCACGCCCAGCCCATACCCACCAGCGCCCAGAGTACAGCAGCCACACCCGGATAGCGCATGCCCACACTGGTCGCCTCGGCCGCCATGATCGCCGCCAAGAGCGCCGCCGCAACCCAAAATCATCGCGCGATCCGCCTCGTCCGCCGTCTTCCGAAAGGCCACAGCAAAACCAGCCAACCCCCCGACCGGCAACAACAGGTACAACAACCCTAACGGCAAGCCGAGTTCCACGATCGCTTGTAACGGCTCGCTGTGGGTATGGGTCGCGATATCCCCGTGAAACAGGCGAGGCGACTCGGCATGAAGCGGCCGCATCAGCGTCGTCAGCGGGAAAGCCAACTGCCCAGGCCCCACGCCAATCCAACAGGTGGCCGGCTTGTCGAGAAACACGAACGCCGTCCTCCTGTACATCTCCGCGCCAATAATACCGACTCCCATCGGCCGCGGTGAAACAGCCGGGGAACGCTAAGCATAGTCCCCGCCGCCAACGTCACGAGCCCCGCCGCTACGCCCAGCTTCACTCGCCACGTGACGCGCCTAGCCTGCCGCCGCAGCAGAAGCCACGCGATGGCTACAAACAGCAGCCCGCCTACGATGCCCAGAACCGCCGCCCGGCGTCCCGACATTGACAGTATGACCGTCACGACCGCCAGCATCACCGCCGGCACTGAAGCCACCGCGTAATCCCACGGCCGGCCCGTCCGAGCAGCGTATGCAAACCGATTGTAACCCCATGCCGCCAGCAGAAAGACGCCCGCCAGGCAACTGCTCGTCAGCAGCAGCACATTGCCCACCGGCCAGTTGGGATACCACTGCTTCGCTTGAATGCAAAACAGCAGACTGATGCCGCAGAGCACGCTGATCGATACCGCCATGGCGGCAGCCAGTCGCGAAGCTGCCAGACGCACCGTCCACACATACATGGCCAGCATCCACAGCAGCGCAAGGGACAGCTGCCATGTCCACGCCATCGCGACAAGAGGGACCCCGGAAAAGGCAGCCCGCACCGCCACCAGCGTCACAAGGACCCCACTGGCAATGCCAAGCACGGATAAGACGGGCCAGGCCAGCCCACCGCTTTCCTGTTTGCGCCTGCCAGCCAGCGCTAACACCACAAGACCGACCGCCCCCAACGCCCACGCGATCCACTGGATCTCGACCTCGCGAAACGTCGGCCACGACTCGATCACCAGTATCTGGGCGATCCAGCCGATCGGCTGGGGCATTGTCTTCGCCCCTGCCAGGTCGCGACCGGGCACCGCATAGCTGCCAATGCTATTGGCCGCCAACAGGGTGACAATGCACCGTCGCCGCGGCAATACCGCCTGCAAGCCCCACGCGTTTTCTGGTTATCAACTGACCGGCCGTCACCTCGTTATCCGCCTCCAAGCCGTCCGATTGCCGCTGGCCTAAGCCTTGTCAGATTACTACGTTGGCGGGAAAAGGACAATGCTTCGCCGACTTGTCGCAACAGGCGAGCCAAACGAACAATGCACTGGGCTGCAAGGGATTGCGATTTCCAGAAACACGGAGAAAAAACGAGCAAAAAAAAGCCGGGCTGCGCATCGCGCGACCCGGCTTTGGTTCTGCGAACGTGTCTGCGTTACGGCAGGAGAACAGCATCGGTCCCGGAGACGATATCAAACTGATAATCTCCAGGCACGTCGCCCGAGGCACTCATGGCACTCATGCTGAGGGCTACGCAATACCCCAGTCCCAAGTCGTCCCCCGTCTGCGACCCACCTTTCTGGCTGATGCCATAGGTGTAGATGTTGTCGCCACCGACGCCGCATGTCGGCCTGTCGGAGAAGGAGGCGTGAGAGTCGGCATACAGGACATTCTCCCCTTCCATCAGGTGGTTGGGGCTGTTGTCGCCAATCCTCGTGTTCTTGCAGATATACCCGCCGCTCTTCTTGCGGCTGGAATCCGGGAAGATGCCGTTGATCGTGTCGCGAGCACCGGGATTCGAGTCAGCCATAATCGGATACTGCGGATCGATGTTCTCGTTGCCGACCTCGCCGTTGGAATCATGGAAGAAGGCATAACCATAGTCCAGGTTGTCGGGATACATGAAATCCCACAACTGGGACGCCGGAACCGGCTGGGTGCCGTTCGCACCGAGCGTGCTATCCGTGACGTTATGCTTCGGATCGATTGCCAAGTTATCCTGCTCGTGGCTGGTGCTCGGGCAGACGAACTGACCCGGCTGCGAAATGCCCTGCTTGACCAGCAGGAACAGGTCGCGACTCGGGAAGGCGTATGACAGGTCCTTGTTGGCATTCTTCCAATACCGGTCGCCAGTCCCCTGGAATGTGTCCAGGACGGCTTCCTGCCAGCGGTGTGGGCCGGCGGTCTTGCTGGCCGTGTCGAACATCTCGACCGTTACGCCGCCGTTCGAAGACACGTCCGGCACAGGCGCCTGGCCTGCCGTGATCGGCGTGGTCCGGCCGCGCGTCTTGGTCGCCAGCGGATAGCTGCCGCGATACTGATTCGCGTAAATTGCGATAGACTTGCCGTTGCCGCTGAGGTTGGCCGCACAAACCGACCGCTTGGCCAGTTCACGAGCCTTGGACAACGACGGAAGCAAGATCGAGATGAGCAAAGCGATGATGGCAACCACCACCAGCAGCTCGATCAACGTAAACGCCTTATACCGTTTCACTGTACTGCCCTCCACGCGGGACCCTTATTATTAGGAACTCAGGACACCAGTCGTGCGCCTGTTCACGATACGCCATAATGAATTAGACGGAATAAGCCGCCACCGTCTGGCAGTGGTATGAATCGTACCGTGACCCGGTGTAGCACCTCCAGCGGTTCGGAATCCCTAGCCAGCCGCCAGTACCCGCGTAATCTGACGACCGTTTCTGATGGCCGACTACGCCGCCAGCCATTATCAGCAATTTACGCAACGCACCGCACAATGTATGCGCTCGACTCAGGTGCGCGCCAAGACCACGGCTCGGCCGCTCGTCGAAAAAACCTTGCGCATTGTGCGACACCGCTAAGGAACTCTGCTGCTGAGGGAACCGGGCAGGTAGTTGTTACTGGCGGAATAAGATGGAATGATACCGGAAAATAAATATTAGTCTAATTCGTATGATAACCAGTACATCCTACCTGCGGAAGCCTCCTCTACTGCTTTCTACAGAGATTGTAACGACAAGGTAACGATTGTGTAAAGCCCCTTGTCCTGCTTTTTGCCCCGACGAGCCTGCCATGCCGCTTTTTCTCGGTGCATGACAGCCTCCCGACAACCCGATCCGCAGGACAAACCTGTGGACAGTTGGGAACCGGTGCGCTGTTGCCGACCTTGCCCGGCCCTTTCCAGCCTGCCGGTGTCGCCAGCTAAACAGCTTCGGCGAATACGGCGAAAACCTCAAGCCCTTCCGGGCCGGGCTCGAGCTGTAACCCGTTGGCGGCACTCGCTTGAGGGACGAAGAACTCGTCCCTGGCGTTGACCGGTCGACCATTCACGCTGCCCTGCCCCGCCCAGATGTACAACGCGAGGCAGTCCGGCTGACGCCAGACAGCCGGCTTGCTGCACAAAAGGCGCTGGCGCTGAACTTACGCGTGATACCGGGCGGCATGATCCACCACTGCTCCAGGCCCGGCGGTCCCCCGGTGATCCTTTGCGGCTGGAGGCTGTACCGTTGCAGAAGATCGGGCGCCCGGCAGAGTTCCAGATCAATCTGGTCGAAAAGTTTCCGGGCAGATGGCGGGATCTTGTCCCCCGAAGACACGTCGTGTCGCGTTAGAGAGAAACCTGCTCCGACATCACTACTCTCTTGTACTTCGAGGGTCAGCATCGTTCCGGGACTGTGCACGAGCCCGGCTGGGACGAAGAACCCCATACCCGGCTGTTGCAGGAAATACGGCGAAACGTCGAGCAGCGCCTCCCGACCGGCTGCCATCGCTGCCAGCAGATCCGGCATGGTGACATCCGACGAAAGGCCGACGTGGGTATAGGGGCATGCCCCCCTTGGGCCGGGAAGGAAGTAGTAGGCTTCGTCCTTGCCGAATCGTTCGTTCGGAAAGTCCTCAGGATGGGTCCGTACGTAGTCGTCGGCCTGGTGGAAATGGAAGCCAATCGGATCGTATGCGTCGAGTATTTTTGTCAGGACCCGGAACTCGCCGTCATGGCGGGCTGCGCGGGCCGGGCCCAGGAGAACGTCCGGTAAACACTTCAGGGCATCTTTGAGCTTCAGCGCCGGACGGAAGCCGGCCAGGAGGCTGAGGCCTCGATCAGACCCAGCTGGGCTCCGGCCGACCGGCGTGCTCGAGGCGATCCATCGCTCCACCAAGTACCGGCCGTCGCGAGAGCGGACCATGCCGGGGCCTTTGCCAGCCAGCCGGCCGCCTCCCCGGTAGCCGCGCGCGACCAGGCAGGGCCTCAGCGGCAAGAGGCCGGCGTTTCTGTCAAGAAAACTCTTCAGTCGCGCAGCGAGATCGCCCATGACAAAGCGTTATAGTCTTCGCCAACGGCGAACGCCAGATAACGGCAGGGTCACTGGCCCGTGATTCGTGGTCAGCAAACGGGAGCACCCGTGGCCGGCCTGCAAAAGTCAGGAGGACCAGGCCGGGATTGTGGTTGCTCTGCGAGCATCCGCGTCCGGGAACGGATACCCTCGCTCACGCTTCGGGCCCGTTTAAAGTCAGTTTGCGTTGTGCATCGTTTCTGGCCTCCTCTTTCTCATCCTTGCTTTCCTTCGTTTGGCTTCTTTTGTCTCGTTTCAGGTCGTGTCCGTTCGGGTCGCTGCGTCTTGCTCGGCATTTCCGTGAGGGGCTCGCGTGTTGCGAGATCCGGGACCCATCGGCCGGGAGTGCACCGGCAGTTCTTCACTGCTGGCGTAACGGCGAATGGCACCCACGCGTTTGCCGAGAGCGTCTTAGAAGCTCGGGCCTCTTTCTGACTGCGAGGTCCCGGCCCGCGTTGACGCGAGCCGAATCGCCCGGCTCGGGGTTCGGCAGGACCCCGGCTGGGACGTACGCGAACGTTTCAGTAGCTCAGCTAGCGTTTGTCCGACGCAGCGACCCGGCCGGGGTGATCCGTTCGCGCAGATTGCACCCGGTTCTTGGACACTTCGGCGCCTCCTATAACCCTCCGCCGGATCGGCCCCATTGCCGCCTAGGCGGATACGCATCAAGACAGGGACTAGGGGCTGGGGGCTGGGGGGCTAGTGGTTAGTGGCTGGTCACGGCAGCGACGACTGCAACGGCTGTGGCCGGTGACCATTGGCCAGTGGTCAGTAACGGCTACGACAACCGGAACGGCACGAGCAGTCGTCACTCAGCGCTCAGGCCTCAGCATTCAGCACTGTTTCTGTCCTCCACCTGTATAAACGGGGCCGCGCGCTCGCCGTGGCAGGCTGATTTGAGCGTACCGGGATGGAGGATGCCGGCACGGCTACTCATGGCAGGGCCGGAGGTTGGCATTCCCCGGGGTCGTGCGGGTGACAAGAAGTCTGGCGGCAAACTGGTCGGTGGCTCGGCGCGGCGACCGTATCCATCCTTGGAAGGGGGCTGGGAGGGGATTCGACCGCCACATGCGCGGGGCAGAAACGAGTGATGTCCCCGCGCCGTCCCCTCCACGCCCTCCAGCGTCGTCCCCTCGCCCCGATTCCCCCTACCAGGATATTTCATCTGGCAGCGACGCGGCGCGGCGTGAATCGTAAGTCTTCAGGCACGCAGCGATCGTTTCCGGCGGATTCTGCGAACGACGCCCATGGCGACACGCCGCCGTACCGGCCATGCCCAATACCAGCGCTGCGGTCGGATGCCCGACCGCATGGATCAACGGCGTCAAGGCCCATCGCGTCAGTGTCCTGCAGGTCTCATGCCGCGCAATGAAGCTTGCCATCGGAGGTGAATACCGGTAGTAGGTCCGCACAAAGGACCGTCCCGGCGCGTTGGTCAGCAGATGCTCGTCCCGGAACTGCCGAAGGACCTCGATCTGCCTGGCCTGCGGACTCCCATAGGCAGCCGTGGCAATGAAGCACCCCCGAAACGGGATGGGCTTGCCCGTCGGAGTCGTGCCGGGTACCTCGCCTTCGCCCGTCGGGGTCGTGCCAGGGGCTGCCGCCACGACCAGGTCTATCGCGGTGCCGGCGGTCTGCCTGGTTCCGGCAGGCGGATCGCACCCCAACACCGTGCCGGGATCCACAGAGTCATCGATCTGTTCCGTAACATCCCCGACCAGCAGGCCGAGATACTCGATCGAGTATCTTGCACGTTCCTGTGAAAGCCCGATCAGAGCCGGCACGACGATCTCTTCCACGCCGGCCGGAAGAACGATCGCGCCGTCATCCATCACCACTGCCGGGCCGTCGGGCAGAGCACCATCCACGTGGAACGTCGCCTGCTGCGCACTGCGGATGGGGATCGATTCGTATTCGACCGGACTCTCCGCCGCCGGATGCGCGTAGAACACGCTGAACACGCCATCTTCATAGCCACTGACCGTCACCTCGTACCGCCCATCCACCGGAAGCAGGATCGAATGCACCACATGTCCGTCCACGTCGAGAACGCCCTCGATCTCGCTACCGGGGATGTTCTCTTCGTATCCCTTCCCGCCATCCAACGGGACCACACCCGTGGTCCGTCCGTCCTGGTCGGTAACGGTTACATCAACGGGGCAATGAATCAGCATCGCGATTCGGCCCTTCTGGGCCTCCGGGATTGTGACCTCGAGCGGCACCAGGGGATAGGGTTTGCCGAGGTTGGGATAGAACTGCTCCACGTTCTCATTTGATGACCCCTTGCCGTAGCCCCAATCCAAGGGCGAGAGGATGCGCCGCCAGTGGTCGAGTTTGTAGACGGCCATCTTCGCATCCTGCCACATCCACGGATCGAGGACGACGTTGCTCATATTGTCCCAGGCGGTGGCGGCGACCGCGGAATCACCGTTCCCGGGGTAGATAACAACGGCCTGGTGACCGCGCCAAAGCACGCGAATCGGGCCGTAGTCCAGTCCGTTGAGCAGCCAGGCCGCGCATGGCCCCGCGTAGCCGAGGCGGAGTCGATCCAGGAAATTCAGCACGCGGGCCTGGTACATGCCGCACGTATAGGTCCGGTAAGGGCTTCCAGGGACATTGTCCAACGCGTTGGTGATGACTCCGGGCAACGCGCAGCCATATCGAGCCACAAGATCCGTCTGGATGAGGGCGAGCAGATGCACTACGTTTGGCGGCAGGTCATCGAGATGGCCCCAGATCAGCCCGGGCGGAATGTTCTGCTCGTAGGCCTGGATCACTCCCATGTAGTTGTCGACGATGGGGAAGTCCTGCATGAATGCCACACCTGGATGGTCCGGGTCGTCGAGTTCGGCCTTGATGTCCAGAACCAAGTCTGTCAGGATCGACATGGGCCAGACCGGGGCGGTGGAAGGCCTGGGGGCGCGCAGTTCCAGGCCCAGCGCCGAATACGGCGCGTATACGCTGATCGTGAACCGCGCGAGTCCCTGTCCATCTGTAGTCACGGTTTCGGGGAAAGTCACGTGACGGATCCCTGTCCTGGCGTCCGTTCCAAGCTGCTCGCGCAGGGCACTGGACAGGAGGAGCGTCTTGCCTTCGACCTCCGGCCCGACCAGTTTCGCCTCGACCTCGACGTTGGTGGACCCGAATGCCGTAACGAATGGCTCGGCGGCGATGAAGGCGTCGATGCCACCGCCCGCCTCATGCGGGAATGAGACCACCAGCGGGGCCGAGGCACCGGGGATGGTTCGGAAGCTGGCCTGAACGCCTTTCAACTCGATTCCATAATCCTTGATCTTGACACGACACGAGGCGAAAGCGTCGCTCAAGGCGTCGGCAAGGCGAACTGTAATCGTGGCCGTGCCTTCTTTGTTGGGCGCCGTCAAGGTGCAACGGGCGATACCGGCCTGATCAGTCGTCACGGTGATGGGATTGCCGGCCTGCTGCCCGGCCGAGAGGCTTCCCATGGAGCAGTAGAACAGGACATCCTCGCCTGGGCAGGCCTGGCCCTGCGACGTCAGGGTGGCTACCAGGGCGACCTGATCAGCGCCGTTGGCACAGATTGCCTTCGGATTGGCCGTCAGCGCCAGCTCATAGGGGGGCTCGATCTTCACCTGGTTGCTCTGGGTGTCGCGAGAACGGATGACCTGGCCGCCCTGCCCGAGCGTGCCTTCCGCCACGCCGTTGAATCGAATCTCGCCTTCTTCGACGGCCCGATAGCGGTAGACGAAATTGGTGCTCACGCCCGGCGGCAGGATGGGCTGGGTGGCCTGGTCAGGGCCGGCGAGCAGTTCGGTCTTCTCGCCACCGTCGAGCTGCACGAGCGCCGTTGTCACGTCGCAGGCGTCCGTCTGGTTAGGGTTGGTCACTTTGACGGTGACGGTTATCTCGTCATCGATCATGACGCGGTCGGGTTCGGCGGTAACGGTCACGTTGAGGGTGGGACCGCCAAGGCAGATCCGAAAACCGGCATTGGTATAGCGGGTCCCGACGATCGTCAGGCCGTCGGTGGAGATCGCTGTTGCCCATTGGAGCTTGCCGGTGACGATCCCATACTGTTCGAGCATGTAGTCTTCAAGGTTGCGCATGCCCATCTCGGCGGTCCAGATGAAAGCCTCATAGTCACCGGACCCGCCCGGCCCGGCTTCCATGGCCGAACCTACGATGGTCTTACCGTCGCCCGAGACCCCGTAGGCCCTGCTGCTGATGTAGCCGGACCACGGCAGAGGGGGGAGTCCGCCCAGGCCGATCATGCCAGTCTCCTGGGACCAGTAGAAGGCCTCCTCGGTAGCCCTGTCGGACTTGCTCCAGCCCACAACGACGCTGCCATCGGCGGAGACCCCGTGAGCCTCGGCCTGCTCGCCCTGGTCCACCTGCCCGCTGTTGGACATCAGGACGCCGAGCGAGACAATCTGCCCGTTCCGCCACAGGCAGGCATGGCAGCGACCCTTCGTGCCAACCGGCTGGGCATCGCCTTCTCCAACAACAGTCGTGCCATCACCGGAGATGGCATAGGCCCTGCTGTAGAACTCTCCTCCCGGCAGGTCCCCCAGCAAGGTATATGCGCCGTTCTCGTACAAGAGCGCTTCGCTACGAGCGAACCCGGTGCAATTAGCAGTCCAGCCGTTGCCGACGATCCTGGAACCATCGCCGGAAACACCGGATGGATAGGGGGCCTCGTTGTTCGTATAGGAGGGCGACACCAAGGGAAGCTCCTCGATCTGGCCATTTCGCCAGAGGCAGGGCACATCAAAAGATGCGCTCGTTCCGGCCAGCTTATGGGCGATGCCGACGATGACGCTGCCGTCGGCGTTGACTCCCCTGGCATCGCTGTAGAAGGAAGGGGCCGGCAAGCAGCCAAGCCCGGAGATCACACCTTCGCGCCAGACGAAGGCCTCGGTGCCGTTGGACGATTCGCTCCTGCCCACGACAACGGCACCGTCGCCTGATACGGCCTTAGGGTAGCAGTAGTAGGTACCCCCGGGTAGGTCCCCGAGTACCTCGAAAGACGCAGCCAGGCCGATCCCCGGCATCAGCAGCAATACCATTGCACTCAGGAACCAGCACAGGAGCGCCTTGCCTGTACGATCGCCTCCCCCCACTTGCGACAGAAACGCACCTGAATGGGCCATCAGACGATCCTCCCTCCCAGACTGCAACACACGCGACTTGCCTGGACAGCCGCCAATACGGACTGCACAAAAAGACATATTGTTATTTTATACTCTATTCTCCCGAACCGATCAAGAGTCTTTGTAAGGATGAACCGCGTCACGTGGATTGCTGCCTCTCGGCCGTGGCGATGGCCCTGCCAAGAGAGGCTTCGATGAGGCTACGGGGGGAGAGTCCACGGGGATATCACTCGTTGTCGGGCGGGTGGCATGCAACGCCGCGAATCATGCGGCAGGCCGTTGGTCTCGTAAGTACCGGTATCTGGGGACACCATCAATCCCGTTCGGCACTCAGATTGCATAATGATGTAAAGTGAACGGAAGGGCGGGACATCATCGCCGGCGGCGGTTCGCGTCGGGACCGGGCCTGCGGGCTCATAGATTTGTGTTGTCGCGTCCTGCCTTTGCAGTTTGCCGGTCTGTCAAAGCAGCCTCTTCCTCGTTCGCCCAGCCGGTGAAGGATCCGCACAGCAGCCGATAGGTACTCGTCGTCGGCTTGCGGCCGGTCCGCAGCACGATCAGCAGGCAGGCGATGATCGCGCGGTGCAGGTCTCCAGTTCGATGCGGTTCCGACTCGTGCTCAGCAGGTGCCGGCAACCCGGTACGTGCTTGAAGAAGGAGAGGGCGTTGAGCCAGGAACCGTCCAATAGCGTGAAGTCGGAGAGTTTGGCATCATGGCGGATCGGCTGGAGCTGCTGGACGAGTTGGCCGATCACGTCGGTCAGCAGATAGCCTGTCGAGGACGCGTGCGGCCTCGCTCCTGGATCTCCCGCAGGGAGGAGCAGGTCGGGTTGAACATGTATATCAGCAGGAGGGTGACGTACTGGTCCATGTAAAGGATGCGGTTGTGGGAACGGTCCCGACTCCACCCGGCGGTGTGCAGCGTGCCGAGGATGTCCGCCAGGAGCTTGAAGTATTTGGAGCCCGGAAGGTGGCGTTCGTTGACCTTGTCACGCTTCCTGCCGGCCAGTACGTCAGACCCAAGGCCGGCGAAAAGCCGAAGTCAGGAAATCGTCAAATCCGCCTGGCGGACGAGCAATCTGAGTGCCGAACAGGCTTGCCGGTGTCCCCGGAATTCCATCTCAAAGCAACAAAGATCGAATCCCCACCTCCGATAACGACCATTTCGCTGACGACAATCAGACCAATCATGACGCCACCGCCCATTGAGCATGAGCCGTGGTGTGCACCAAGCCGTTGATTGCGAGCATCACCCTCACTTTCACCGTCCTCGCCGAGCCCCAACCATGTGTGATTCCGACTGTCAGGCAGAAAACAACAGGCTCAGCGTCCGGCGCAGTGCCGTTAGCCGGGGGGCACCAGACGGATCCGTGAGCTCCAGACCATTTTCGCCGACGACATACTGGCGAATTATGACACCCCGCACAACCGGGACGGTCCGGTGGTATGCACCAGACCGTTGATTGCGAGGAACAGATCCCTTTTGGCGTCCCCGGCCTGGCAACAACTGAAATGATTCTAACCGGTTCACCTGCCATCACTTAAAGACACGCTCCAACAATAACGCGCCATTGGCACGGCAATTGCCTGTAGAAGAGGCAGGATATGTAAATGCCGCGTCACTGGGTTGCCATGAAACAATACATAGGCCGTCCAGTTTGGTAATCTTTAACCATGGGAGGTCGGAGAATGAGATTTTATCAGGTAGTCATGATTGGGTTGGTATTGGCAGTCGCCGCGTCCGTGCAGGCGTCGCCGATCATCGACGTACGCATGGATTTCAGTGACAAGGTCGCTGCCCCCGCCGAGGGAAACTGGAACACGGTTGCCGTGCAGGGGGGGCCTACGGCGGCCATTGATTACAACACGGGCCTTGCCGCCGGAACCGTCACGTACACCTTGGGGCACACCGGAAATGGAACCCTGAACAACGACTATAAGTCACCCGGAAATTGGAACACCGCCAACGCCGGTCCGTCGTGGCTGGACTCTGCACAGAACGCGGCGAAGGATGCCCTGCACGGCGGCAACGCCACCGGCTTTTCGTTGACTTTCAGCGGCCTGGACCCGAATCAACTCTACGACGTCGAGGTAGTCAGCAGCTTCAATACATCCGCCTATACTGACCCGGCAAACGGCCTGGCTTACATGGCGGTCGGTGATTCAACGGTCTCCTACCAGTGGAAGGCCTATGCGAACGGCTACGTGGCTGGCGAGTGGCTTTCCTGGCTCCAGTTCAAACCGGCGGCGGACGGGACGATCAAGATCACCAGCCAGGCCGGTGTTGGCAGCACTGCCGGCGTTATCAACGCGGCCCGGCTGACCACGGCTGTTCCTGAGCCGGCAACGCTGCTGCTAGTGAGCCTGGGCTTGGTTGGCCTGCTCCACCGCAAGCACTAAACAGCCTTGCCGTCATATGAAAACGCAGTCAAGCCGCCGTCCAGCGTCGTTGGGCGGCGGCTTTTCCATTCCGCTGCCACAGGAAACGACGAACCTGCTGCATCAGTTCCTCGATGCCGCGGCGAATGCCCAGGGCCTTGAGACTCCGGCCCATCCGACTGCAACTGATCCGGACGCGCGTTTGCCTGTCCATGACTTGGACCAACAACTCCAGTGTCCAACTCGGCCGTGGATAGCCGCAGTCCTGCGGGCTGTCGGCCGCTGTCTTGACCAACTGCGCGATGTGACTTTCGTTGACCTTCGCCTGCCGGTTGTCTCCGCGACGATCCTTCCGGACTCATGGCACATGGACGGGTACAGCCGGGTGCGCAAGGCAGGCGTCGAACGATAAGCGAGCAGGCGGAGCCCGGTGTGGGGCTCCGCCTGCGTGAATAACACGTCGTCCGGTTGTGCTATTGGCGGCCGGTGTGGGCCGGGTCGGCCTGAAACATCGGCCAGGCGGTCACACCGAGCGGGCTGCTGACCGATACCGCAAAGAAGTCGCCGCCCCGGCTGCCGACGTAGACTTCACCGCTGGAATCGATCACCGGCGAGGCGTCGATGCTGATGTTGGTGGTAACGGCGGCTGGCTGCTCGTTGCCACTTGCGTCGAGGACATACAACGTACCGCTGTCGCTGCCGAAGTAGATCAGGCCGTCGGAGCCCACGGCGGCAGTGCTCCAGATCTGTGAATCGGCGGTGAAGGCCCACTGCTGGGAGCCGTCGGCTGGGTTGATGGCATAGAAGCTCTGATCGAGGCTGCCGACGTAGATCGTGCCGTCGGCGGCGATCACCGGATGGGCGACGACTGCTGCGGCTGTGGTGAAGGCCCATTGCTGGGAGCCGTCAGACTGGATTGATGGCGTAGACGTTGGCGTCATCGTTGCCGACGTAGATCGTGCCATCGGCGCCGATCGCTGGGGCGCCTTCGAAGATGTCGCCGGCGGTGAAGTGCCACTTTTCCGTGCCGTCAGGATTGACGGCGTACAGGTTGTCGTCCCAGTTGCCGGCGTAGATGGTCCCGTCGGAGGAGACGACAGCCTCGCCGTAGAACGCGCCCGCGGTGCCGGTGAAGGCCCACTTCTCGGTGCCGTCCGGATTGACGGCATAGAGCGTCCCGTCCTTGCTGCCGATGTAGAGCGTGCCGTCGGCGGCGACGGCTGGCGAGGCGTTATACTCGTCGGTGGCCTCGCTGAACGTCCAGACCAGATTGCCGTCGGGGTCGAGCGCATAGAGGTTTCCATCCTTGCAGCCTACATAGATCGTGCCATCGGCGGCGAGTGTCGGCGAGGCCCAGACGGCGGCGGGCAGCTGGTACTCCCATTGCTCGGTACCGTCGGGGTTCAGGGCGTAAACGGTGCCGCCATCGTAGGAGACGACGTAGATCGTACCGTCGCCAGCCAGCGCGGCCGAGGAATGGATGCCGCTGTCGGCGGTGAAGATCCAGTCGATATTCTGGGCGCCCACAACGATGGCAGCAGAGGCGCTGGCGGTGGCCCCCTGGTTATCTGTGGCGGTGAAGGTAACGGCCTGGGTCCCGGCGTACAGCGTCGTCAGGTCGCCGGACCAGGACCACTGGTCATCGGAACCCTGGGTGAGGGCCTCGGCGTTGGAGCCGCCAAGGGCGGACAGGTCGACGGTGACCGAGTCGACGGTACCGTCGGAATCGGTCGCGGTTATGGAGGCGGTGGCGGAACTGGCCTGTCCCACGAGGAGCGTACCGGTGATTGAGGCATCGCTGACGACGGGCACCACGTTTTCAGGGATGTTGATCGTGAAGGTGGCCGTAGCGACATCGCTGGGGTCCATGCCGCTGGCGTAGGCGACGGCCTTGAGGGTGGTGGTGGTGGTCAGCGTAATCGGGCCGGTGTAGGCCGTTCCATTGGTATCCGTGGGATTGGTGCCGTCATCGGTGTAGTAGATGGCGGCGCCATCGGTGGCACTGCTGATGGAGACGGAGACGGACGAGGTGAAGGTACCCCCGTCGGGGTCGAAGACAGGAGTGGCGACCTGTTCGGGGACTGGTGTTGGTGATGGTGATGGTCCTGGACAGCCGCCCATCGACAGAGCCACGACCGCGACAGCCAGCACGAGCAGATACGTGGGATTGTGCGCGTACATTTCGACCTCCCGCCCTTCTACAGGCAGAAACGTTGCATGAAACGAAGCATCTCTCGGCCCCCGGGCAACGTGCCGCGAGGGATATAGAGCACGCCAGAACGTTGTTACCCGACAGAACAGCCCCGTCTGCGTATTGAAGATATCTCCCCTGGTGAACTGGACTCTACGCGCCCGAATGATCCGCATGAAAAAGTTTATTTCCATGGCGGGCCATTATCAAGCAATAAGGTCAATTCAGCTCTTGGAGATGAAGCCGAGGATCGGCGGGCCCGAACGCCGTCAGCGGCGTGCGAAGCGGCCCGTGGGCTGTTGTCAGTTGCCGGCTGTGAGGCGGGCGCGGGCCAGGACGCGGAGGGCCCAGCGAACGTCGTCCGCAGCGTGGACGGTTGTCGGATAGGTCTCGTTGGCAGGGATCAGTCGGACCTGCTTTCTCGCACGACGGTAGACCTTGCAGGTGACGCCGATCTGGTCCTTCAACTGTACGACGGCGGGCTGACCCGTGCGGGCGGGCTGCTTCGGCGAGAGGATCAGCAGGTCGTCCGGCTGAAACATCGGGGCCATCGAGTCGCCGGCGACACGAAGGGCGAAGGCGTCGGGCCAGCGCGTAGCCAGGCTGCGCCATTGCAGCACCTCGGCAACCGAGAGATCGGCGACCTCGATCGGGGTTCCCAACTGGATGAGGGCGAATTTCTGGGGTCGGCTGGCGGCGGCATGGAGCAGCCGGCTGGTGCCCGCCAGGCGTTCGCCCTTTTCAAGATGGGCGACGGCGGCACTTAACTGGTCGCCAAGATCGACCGGGTCTCCGGGATTATTCCAGAACTGTGGTACGGACGCAGCCGTACGGCCGAGAACCGGGATCAGTGGCAGTACCTTGGCTCTGGAATCCTGGCGCGTGGCGACGGGTATTGCCGAGCCGCTCCGGCGGTATCGTTCGACGGTTTCGATCTTTTCCAGCAGGCTCCACGAAGGCCGCCATGGCGCGGCCGGCGGCCGCACGATCGTTGAGCAGCCGACTGACACGGTTCATCACCTCGTTGGCGGGGCCGGGCAGTTGAGCTTCGGGACTGTCCATCGAGCCCTGACCTGTCAGCAGCCATGCGAGGTTGGTACCGGCCGCCTCGGCGATGCGGACGAGAACGTCGGGCGGGGCGACACGCGAGTTTTCATAATAGTGGTAGGTGCTGGGACTGACGCCGATGGCCTTACAGAAACGGGCCTGGCCACGCGGGCCGAAACGGGCCTCGCGAAGATGGCGGACCCGGCGGATGATCCCGTGGGGGTCATCGGGCGGAGAATTCTTCGCGTTTGCGAATTTCCTGCTTGACATCCTTGTGCATCCAATTCAGAATATTGCAAATCCTTGGTATTCAGTGTGTTTGGATTCTAATGGACGGACAACCGGACGGCAAACCATGATACCACCCAAGATCCGAAGTGTGCGGCGGCGGCAGAATGAGGCGTTGAGCAAGGCCCGGCAGTGCCTCAAGGACCTGAAGGAAGTCAGCCGGTGGCAGATGCGGCTGATCGAGCAGATCGATGGGGCGGTCGAGAAGCTGGCGGCGCTGCAGGAGGAGGGGCAAGGGAAGGGAGACGGGGTGAAGAGGTGAAGAGGTGACACGGTGAGAAGGCGACAAGGTGAGCAGCCGCGGTGTTGCCGACGTCCACTGGCCCTCTGGAGCGGGGGCCAGAACGCAGGGCCGTGTTGACGCAACCATGTACGAATCTGGTATCTGGGGGGCCGGCGGGGATGCTCGCCTGCATGCAGCACGGCGCATAGTGGAATAGTTCTCTGATGCACCGCGGAGAACACGAAGGACACGAAGATGATCAGCAACTGGGTGCTGCTAGGAGACCGTCTGAGTAAACACCCAAACCCCCATCTCTTTTCGGTTTGGGGGGTACTCGGCGGTCTTGCTCGTTGCTATTGCGCGGCGCTCGGGGCGCCGAAGCAAAAACTCTCGTTTCAGGCCGGTGCGGCCCCACCTGACGCGATTGCCGGTCGCCGTTTCACCCGGCTGACCATAGTTTCCTCAGATTGCAGGCCATACAGACCAGACGCCACTCGCTACGCATCCGCTCCATGCCGTTCAACAAAAACTGCCGGAAGCCCAACCCTCGCTTGATCCAGCCGAAGATCGGTTCGACGATCCATTTCCGCTGGGCATACGTTTCCCGCCCGCGCTTCGTTCGCAACTTGCGGGCCATCCGCTCCTGCGTCGTCAGCCCCGCCGGCGGCCGACCTCGCGGACTGGCTGGCATCCTTTCGCCATGCTTGAGCCGGCCCGTGGCGATGTACGCATCCAGATGGTTCCGCTCGGCCCACTGCACGTTCTGCTCACTGAAGTAGCCGCTGTCCGAAGAGATCTTCCCAATCCGATGCCCTCGCCCCACATTCGTGCGAGCCTGTTGGGCCATCGGCTGGAACTGTTGCTTGTCGTTCGCCTCGTTCGTCACATCCGCCGCCACGATGATCTGGTGTTGGCGATCCACCACCGCCTGCGCGTTGCCGCACTGGTCGAACCCCTTGTTGCTGACCTTCATGATTTTCGTCGTCGGATCCGTGAAGTTGTACTGGGCCTTCGCGGGCGGTACCGCCTTTTCCGGCTTGCTCCGACGGCCACCCTTAGGCTTGTTGCCTGGCTTGTCAGGCTCTTCTTCCTGACGCTTGCATTCCTCTTCGGCGGCAGCCTTGGCCTGTGCTTCCAGCGCCTTCGCGCCTCCCGGATCTTCGCCAGGCGGCTCTGCCGCCGGGCCAGGGCCTCCGGCAGTTCGTCCCCGCGACGATCCACGCCGTAGGCCCGATCTTCCGCCTCATCCGCAGATTTGGCCTGCGACAGCAACTGACGGATCTCCTTGCGCAACCGGGCCTCCTCCTCTTTCATCCTTCCGTAACTCATCGCCTTGTGTCGCGAGGCATTCGCCCGGATCTTCGTGCCATCCAATGCCACGTGCCCCAGCTTCACCAGCCCCGCCTGCTGGCACAGCCGCAGCACCTCTACGAACAGCCCTTCCAGTTCTGTCAGGTGCTGCTTGCGAAAGTCGCTGATCGTCCGGAAGTCCGGCACATCCTCCTGCACGATCACCCGCCAGGCCGCATCTCGCTGACACCGCTGCATGATTCGTCGCGAACTGAATACGCCCTGCGTGTAACTGTACAGCAGCAGCGTGGTCATCATCCGCGGGTGGTACGGCGGATAGCCACGCTGCTCTCGCTCGTACTTGCCGAAAATGGCCGACAGATCCAGTTCCTTGACCACGTCGAGCACGAAAAAGACAAGGTCGTTTTCCGGCAGCCACTCTCGCGGCGATGGCGGCAATAGCCAACTTTGATCCGGATTCCAGGGGCGGTAGGTCTTACTCATCCTTGAGCCTCGATCTGAAAGGATCTCTCCTTACCTGAACCGCCCATTATAACATATCTGTCAACTGTTACTCGGACAGTCTCCTAGTGTTCTTCGTGTCCTTCGTGCTCCTCGGCATCGTATTATCCCGCTCGCGCGGCCTGGGACGTTGCGGATATCCATGTGAGCGGCATCCGCCGAGATCCTCGCCTGCTGGTGCTGGCGGGCTGGCTGCCAGCAGCAGTGAAGCTTCAAACATGCACGGCTAACGAGTACGATGGGGGCACCGCTGGCGAGGATGCGGCGCGCGGTGTCGCGGCTCGGCCGGCCTGGCTATTCTTCCGCTTGTGTATCTGATGAACTCGGATCCTCAGACCGGTAAGGCACTTGCACGCCTGTTAGCAGCGGAGGCTGCTGCTCGCGGGGCACCCATACGGGATGTTGCGGACCAGCTGCAAGGCTGGCAGCGGTTCAATCCGCGCAGAGGTGCGTATTACGCGATGCTGCTGGCGGCGATCGAGGGCTCCTCAGCAAGACCGGCTCCGATCGCGGCAGGCGTGCGCGAAAACGTTGAACGAGCATCGGCGGCTGACGGCAGGGCTGCTGACGGCAGGGCGCTAGCCGGGCCCGTGGTCATAGCCTGCGAGTCCCGGCTGTTTCGGCCGGAAATCGACAGGCCTGCGGAGCAGTTGGTCATGCGACTGGTTGGGGCGTTGGAGGAGTCTGGGACGGCTGTGTGGGTGGTTGCCCTGCCGCGACGCAGCGTTCGAGTATGCTCGCGGCTGGTTGCGATGCTGCCGGGGGAGTCGGCCGCGATCGTGGCGGTCGATGTATGCCGGCCGGACTGCATTGCTGTACTGAGGCAGCGTGCGCCTGTTGTGCAGGTGGGGCTCAAGGAGACGGCGTCGCGTCGGACGGCCTGCGTGGTGCATGATACGCAGTTGGAGGCCGGAGAAATCGTCCGGCTGGCGGCGGAGCGTGGGGCGGAACAGATCGCATGTATCGGGGCGGTTCGACGGGTAGCGGGCCGGCGGCGGATCTGTTACGCGGACGCCCGGCTGGTCAGCCTGCTGGCGATGGAGGGGCAGAATCATCACATCTCTGTGCCGGCTCATCTGCAGATGTGGGCGGACGCGGGGCAGCCCCTGACAGAGACGGGCGGGCTCGCGCGGTGGACAGGCTATGACCTTTCGAAAACGGTCCTGGTGGTCGATGGATCGGCCTGGGCGGGTGAGGTGACGGAGCAACTCGGTGATAAGTCGCTTGGCGGGATCGTCTGCCGGGACTGGCGCGGCGATGCGGATGGACGGTGGGTGACCGTCGGGCCGGATCTGGATCTGTTGACGACCGCAGTTCTACAACGGGTAACAGGGGCGGCGGGAATACCGGAAGGGGTAGCGATGGCCGTACCGCCCAAATGGATCGGGCGTCAGTAGGCCAGCCGGCAGGTGGGGATTCAATAGCAGTGGCTCCAGGCTTTGCACTGGCAGGCAAGCTGCCAGTGGCACCCCACACATAAGCACTGGTTTCCTATTCGCCAGAGCGTACGTAATCCAGGTGTGGTGTGCCCCGGATCGAACACACGCTGCCCGCAAGCGGGCAGGCCAAATGCGGCCGGATCGCTCGGCATGATACGCTACACCTGGATTCGTCGTGCTCTATAACAGGCTTACCGGATCGACATCGAGGATCAATCGCTGGACTTTCATGTTCAAGAGTTTCTTCGCGCGCAGGCGGTCCAGGAGGGCTTGCATCGTACGGGCGGTCTTGGCGCGGATCAGGACGTCCTGGCGGTAGCGGTCGCGGACTTTTTCGATCGGGGCCGGCTGCGGGCCGATCAGGTCGGCGGCCTCCGGCAGGTCGGCTAGCAGGGCGTTGGCCTGGCTGACAAAGGCCTGAGCTTCACTGCGGACCCGGGCCAATCGCTTGTCCTCCAGCAGTACGCGGGTCAGGCGGTAATACGGGGGGAAACGCATCTTTCTGCGGCTGGTCAGTTCCGCGTGGGCGAAGCGTTCGAAATCGTGCTTGAGGGCCGAACTGATCGCCACCAGGTCCGAGGCGAAGGTCTGGACTACGGCGCTGCCGGGGACATCCGCCCGGCCGGCCCGGCCCGCTACCTGGGTGACCAGTTGGAAGGTGCGCTCGGCGGCGCGGAAGTCCGGCAGCGACAGGGCAGTGTCGGCGCTGACCACACCGACGAACGAGACGAACGGAAAGTCGAGCCCCTTGGCGACCATCTGGGTGCCGATCAACATATCAAGATTGTGTGATTCGAAATCCGTCAGAAGTTTGGCGAATTCCTTGGCGTTGGTCATCACATCGCTGTCGACACGGGCGATGCGGGCAGCCGGGAAGAGCGTGTGCAGTTCGGCCTCGACTCGCTGGGTGCCCATGCCAAAGTGCACGAGTTTGTGGCCGCAATTCGGCGCGGGACAGCGGTCGGGCACGGCGAAGTGGGTGTTGCAGTAGTGACAGACGGCCTGGCGGGCGGCCTCGTGGAAGACCATGTTGACCTTGCAGCGGGGGCAGGTGATCCGCCGGCTGCAGTCGGGGCAGAAAATGTACGAGGCGAAGCCGCGGCGGTTGAGAAGCAGGACGGCCTGCTGGTGGCGATCCAAGGTTTCGGCGAGGCGCTGCTCCATCGCCCGGCTGAGCATGTGGATGCCCTTACGCTCGCGGTGCTCGTTGCGCATGTCGACGACGCTGACGACCGGCAGCGGCAGGCCGCGAACGCGGTGCGGCAAGCGGATAAGGTCGTAGTGCGGCATCTGGTGGGCGTTCAGCCAGGTTTCCAGCGACGGCGTGGCGGACCCGAGCATCACGGGGATGTTCAGCATCTGGGCGCGTTTGATGGCGACGTCCCGGCTGTGGAATCGCGGGGCCTGCATGTTCTTGTAGGAGCCTTCCTGCTCCTCGTCGATGGCGATCAGGCCGAGGTTGGGGCAAGGTGCGAAGACCGCGGAGCGGGTGCCGACGACCACCTGGGCCTGGCCGGCGGCGATCAACTGCCAGGCCCGGCCTGCGCTGCGAGTCGGTCAGGCCGGAATGCAAGGCGATAAGGTTAGGCAGTCGACCCGCCAGGCGCGCGACCGTCTGGGTGGTCAGGCCGATCTCGGGGACCATGAGCAGGGCCTGTTTGCCGGCGGCCAGGCAGTTGCGGATCGCGCGGATGTAGACTTCGGTCTTGCCGGAGCCGGTAACGCCATAAAGGACCAGCACGCGGAAAACAGCGGCCTCGATGGCGGCGCTTGCGCGCCGGCATGCGCCGGCCTGGTCGTCATTGAGATCGTAATTGGGATCCGTAACCTCGGCGGTGGACAACAAGGCGGCATCTTTGGAAACGTCCGGCATCTCGACCACGCGAAGAAGACCCTTCTGTTCCAGGGACCGCAGCGGGGCGCTGGTACAGCCAGCCTGGGCCAGCAGGTCCCTGGCAGGCAGGGCGTGCTGCTGGAGGGGGACGAGGATCTCGGCGATCCGCTTCTGGGCGGCGGGCAGGTCGGCCAGGGCCTGCGGGTCGGTCGGGCCGGTCCAGAAAGCGCAGCGCACAGTCGGCGCCGCGCCACTTCTTGCGCCGGCGGGGACCATGGCGTCCAAGGTCAGGCCGAGGGAGGCGGCGTAGTATCTGGCGATCCAGTCGCCCAGTTCGAGCATGTGCTTATTCAGGACAGGCTGGGGGTCCAATTGCTCGCAGACCGGCTTAAGGGTGGATTTCCAGGCCTGGTGGGTGATGGCGGTGCAGTAGCCGGTGACCAGGCGGTCGTTTCTGCCCAAGGGCACCTTGACCCGGCAGCCGGGCTGGAGGGTCTCAGCCATCGCTGGCGGGACCGCATAGGAGTAGATGCGGTCGACCTTCTGCAGCAGGGCGACCGAGGCGACCGGCGCGGTGCCGGTATCGGCGGCGGGAGACGGCGGTTCGCGGAGAGAGCTGCGGCTCGGGTTGGTTGCCTTTGGCCATAGGCATTAGATTATACAGGACGCGGGGGACGGCAACGACTTTTGGGGACTGGAGAACGGGGACTGGGGACTGGGGATTGGGGAACGGGGATTGGGGAACGGGGAGCGGGGATTGGTCGGGATCTGAGAGAGAAGGCTGGGGCCTATGAAAGACAGCGGCGGCAAGATCAGGCGGGTGACTTACTACGCCGGGCATGTGCAGGGGGTGGGGTTCCGGTATTCGGCCTGTCGGGTGGCGGAACGGTTCGACGTGACAGGCTATGTCAAGAATCTGCACGACGGCCGGGTTGAAGTGCTGGCTGAAGGGGACGAGAAGGAGGTAGAGGCCTTTTTCGAGGGCGTCTGGCGACGGATGGGCCAGTACGTCCGGGAAACGACGGGCTACGACGCGCCGGCGACAGGGCAATACAGCACCTTCGAGGTTGCCTACTTCTGACTTGCCTTTGCCGGCTGAACGGGCGATACTGCCTGCCTGTATTGCGATGCATGACGGGGGATTTACGAGGATTACTTGCCGTGACACCCAATGCGCGCTTCGCCCTGGTGGGGACCGTCGGAATGTGCCTGGCGCTGCTGATCGGCGCAGCAGGCTGTGGGTCCTGGGGGCATAAGGGGATGGAGGCGGGGCAGGATGACTTCACTCCGACCGAGGCGGAGAAGCGCCTGGCGCCGGTGATGGGTGACACGGTCGGCGGCGTCGCCTATATGCAGGGGACGCGCTGGCAGGCAGTCCGGGGCTTCGGCCTGGTCGTAGGACTCGGCACAAACGGCTCGAAGGCGTGCCCGGAGCCGCTGCGGGCCCAGATGCTCCAGGAGGTGTGCAAGCGGCTGCAGGTCGACGGCGTCTATCCCATCGACCAGATCGAGGTCAAAGCCAAAGACCTGATGGATAACGAGGATACGGCGGTCGTCGAGGTCACCGGGCTGATCCCGCCCGGGGCATGCGAGGGCACGGTCTTCGACGTGCACGTCCAGTCGGTGGCAGGCAGTGACACCACGAGCCTCGAAGGCGGCAAGCTCTATACCTGCGGCCTGCACCTGTACACGATGAACAACCAGGGCGACATCATCCACGGCAAGACGGTCGCCGAGGCATCAGGGACGATCTTCCAGAACACGATCCCGCCGGGCGGGAAGGCAGCGGCGACCCAGCCCGACCCGCACCGAGGACTGGTCCTGGGCGGCGGGCACAACCTGGTCGCCCGAAAGATGCAGGTCACGCTGGCGACGGCTTCGCAGCGACTGGCCCGGCAGATCACCAATCGCATCAACGAGCACTTCGGGGAGGGCGAAGAGGTCGCCAAGGCGATGAGCGCGACGCGGGTGCAGGTAAAGGCACCGAGGGCGTGGCGCAACAAGGAACAGCATTTCTACGAACTTGTAATGCACCTGTCGCTGCAACGCGATGATAACTACCTCGCTGGACGGGCCAAGGACCTGATCGCCAAACTCAGGCAGCCTGACGCCCCGGCTGAGGACATCGCCCTGGTGCTGGAGGCAATGGGCCAGCCGGCCGTCAACGTGGTACAGGACTATTACGCCGACGAGAACCGGACCGTGCGGTATTACGCGGTGCGCGTGGGACTGCGGCTCGCGATGACATGGCAGTAGAGGTGCTGGCGCGGGAGGCGATGGAGCGCGGCAGCCCGCTTCGTGAGGCGGCGGTGGCGGAGCTCGCCAACGCCGGAGACGTGGCCATGGTGCGCATCCCGCTCCGCGAGCTCATCAACGACAACAACCTGAAGATCCGGATCCTGGCGTACAAGGGTCTCGTGCGGCACATGGACGAGAAGATCCAGGAATACCAGGTGGGCGAGCGCAACTTTGCGCTGGATATCGTGCCGAGCAAGGGCGAGCCACTGATCTACGCCACACGAGCCCTGGAAGGACGAATCGCGCTGATCGGCGACGTCAAGTGCCAGCCGCCGTTCTTCTACCTGGCCCCGAGTCGCATGGTCTCGGCCAGCGCCGACATCGGGCAGAACAAAGCCACGCTGGTCCGGCGAACACCGTTCGGGCAGGTGTCGGACCCGATGAAGGTGCCGCTGGACCTCGGCAAGATGATCCTGTTCATGGGACGGCCTGCCAGGATCGACGACGATACCGGCAAGATCAAAGGGCTGGAACTGACGTATGGGCAGGTTCTGCAGGCGGTCCAGGCACTGTGCGCCCGCAAGGCTGTCCGGGCGACGCTCGAGATGCAGCAGGCACGGCTCAGCGACTCGCTGGGCGTGATCGAACCGATGACCCGGCCGGAGTCGGAGATCACCCGGTGATTGGTTCAGTGCTGAGTGCTGAGTGCTGAGTGCTGAATGCTGAGTGCTGAGTGCTGAGTCCTGGGTCCCTGAGTGGTGAGTGTTTCTTGCTGCCATGGGCCTGCGGCGTTGAGGGGGTATGCTCCGCCGGGAGTCACTACATTCTGCCTGCAAACCGCGAACAGCTGATAGTACAACTCCAAATCCACGGAATGTCTCCGTTATCCTGAAAATTGCTGGAGTCAGGATTTCGCCAATGGTAGTATGGATGCGATCGGCTCCAGTAGCCGTAGGAAGCCTGTCTTTTGATCGTGTTGGAGGGAGAAGAGAATGCGGTGGCACCTTGCGATGCGCCGGCCATCCTGGCGGCGGTCTTGTGTCTGATGATTTCGTCGACAAGCCAGGCCTGGCTCGATCCGACCCAACCCGATGTCGTTACGGCCCTGGATACGGCGGATACGGATTTCAACTATGGCTACTATCCGCCTTCAAGTTCCTGGAACATCGTGGATGGTGCCGACACACAGTCTGTCGATCAACGGCTGGTGGGCGACGACCGGGTTGAAATTCGACCTGTCGGCCTACCGGGGTAAGGTCGTTGAGCAGGCGGAACTGCATCTGGCCAAGGCGGACAGCGATCCCGATTTCGCCCTGGTGGCGGCAACGATCAATACGGACTGGAATGAGAGCAGCGCCTGCTGGCGGTACAAGGTCAGCTCCGCCGACTGGACCTTTCCGCACAGCGACTTCAGTACCGCTTCGCTGGGCAACTATGGGTCCCTCGTGTGGTTTGCCTATCCGACCAACGGGGATTACGGCATGTACACGGCTGGCGGCAAGACATGGATCCGGGCCAACCTCGACCCCGCCCTCGTACAGACACTCGTCCTGGGGGACCAGTACGGCCTGGCAATAACCGACCCGCGGATCTGCTATCAGAGCAATCCCGGCGGCAGCACCTATGACACACCGGTCTACTCCCGGGAGGCCGGCAGCACCCTGCAGCCGCGACTGTATATCAAGTTCGCAGACGGGACGGATACGAGCCCGCCGAATGCCGTATCCAACCTGACGGCCGGCGCGGGGCAGGAGAATGGCGACGTGGTGCTGAGTTTCGACGCCCCGGTTGACCCGCAGGCCGCTGCGGCGTTTGGCTATACCGTTCGCTGCTCGACGGGCAGCAACTTTGCCACGGCGACAGACCTCGACCGCTGGCGGATCCCTCGGCCCCGAACACCAGGCGTGGCACAGCGAGTCCTGATCGAGAACCTTACCCCCAACACGACCTACAACTTTTTTGTACAGGCGTATGATGCGGCGGGCAACGGCAGCACGGTCCAGAGCGTCAGCTTCACGGTACCGGCGGCGGTACCCACGCCGACGCTGGCGGACGGATCGTTCGTCACGCCCGATGCAACGGGCAAGACCGTCCGCGGCGTCACGGGAGTATTGCGCTACTGGGCGGGCAGCGAGGTAGCCAAGGTCAATCCGTCCACGGGCTACACGTACGGAATGGCCAGCAATGACGACTACAAAAAAGCCAACGCGGTCTGGGACTCCGGGACCAATACGATCTCGCTGCTGGCCTGCCGCAACGAGGTGGTCGGTGCGCAGATCTTCATTGAGAAACTCGTGACGACGCTGAGCAACGTACATGTCTCGGTCAGCGACCTGGCGGGCCCGAGCGGCAGCGTGATCCCGAGCAGCACGTCCATCGAACTTTTCCAGGAGCATTACGTCAACTGGTATTACGCGGATCCGGCCATTCCGCTGGCTCCGCCGTTCCCGACGAGTTTTTCGATCCCCGACGCCAATCACAACTCGATTGGCAAGAATCAGGGCGTCTGGATGGACATCTGGGTACCGAAGCAGATGGTCACGGGAGACTATGCGGGCACGATAACGATCACCGCCAACCAGCTGTCCTCGCCGGTGACGATCGACCTGAAGGTGCATGTCAGCGGCGTGATGATCCCGGACTATCCGACGTTCCTGGTGGATCTGAACGGCTATAGCGTTGTCGTCGGAGATGACGCTTCCCGCAACCAGTGGGACTATGGCAGCGACTACAACATGACGTGTCTGCGGTACTTCCAGGCCGCGCACAAGCACCGTGCCGCGTGCAACACGCTGCCCTACAGGCATGCCGGGTCGATGTGTCCGGATCGTATGCCGACGCTCACCGGCGCCGGTCCGACGCTGCACGCCGCCGACTGGAGCACGTTCGATGCCAAATATGGGCGGTTTTTCGACGGCACGGCCTTCTCGCCGACCAACCCGGACATCCCCTACTACGGCCCGGGCCAGAACACGCCGGTGACGCACCTGTATACGCCGTTCAGCGAGTACTTCCCGATATCGATCATGGACCCGACGTACGGTTTTGACGCAACGGGTCAGGGCGGGGAATACTGGAACAGCATGGTCGACAGCGCGGTGGCGTCGCACGACTACACGACGTTCTTCACGACGATGCCGGACATCTTTTCGTCGTTCACCGAAGGTTACAAGCAGGGCGTCAGGAACGTGGTGGCCGACTGGTTCATCCACGCCCATCAGAAGGGCTGGACGAGGACGGCCTTCGAAACCTTCCTGAACGACAAGTATTACTTTACCGGGTACGGGGACTGCAAGGCGTTGTGGCTGTTGGAGGAGTGCGAGGACGCGGATGATTTCCGGGCGGTAGGGTTCTTCCAGGACCTGTTCCGCCAGGGCCAGGAGCAGAGCGGTGTGACGGATGTGCCGTGGCACTACCGCATCGACATCTCGACGCGATTCCCCCAGCACTGGGGACAGCTGACCAACCGCGTCAACTACCAGAATGTTTCGGCGGCCTCGACCGGCTGGTGCTTCCCCAACATCAAGTACCGCAACTTCTACTATGATGAGGACAAACAGGAGCAGTGGATCTGGTACGGGCTGGCACCGTACGCCATGTCGGGATCGCCAGACCACTCGCGGATCTTCCTGCAGGAGTGGTGCCAGGGCATGATCGGCGGCATCCTGTACTGGGATGCTTTCCACTACTCGAACTGGGACAGACTTCGGCAGCCCGGCGAGCGTCATCTATTCGGGCGAGAATATTCCGGGCTTCGGCGAGTACGACGGGCCGATCATCAGCATACGTCTCAAGATGATGCGGCAGGCGGAACAGCTGATCGAGCTGCTCAATCTGTGGGCGGGCAGGCCCGGAATGAACAAGCCCCGGGCCCGAGACGGTCTGTACGCCAAGTATGGAAGCGGCTCATGGGATTATGCTTTCAGCGGCTGGGACGAGAACAAACTCTACCAGTTGCGAGCCGATCTGATCGCCCAACTGGAGGCGGCGCCAGCCGCAAGCAACCCGACGCCCAGTGACGGAGTGCACGGCATATCGGCGACGACAACTTTGTCCTGGAACACAACGGCGGCAGACGTCACCTTCGACGTGCTGCTGGATACAGTCAACCCGCCGATCCAGACAGTCGCAACGGGCCTGACGACGACCTCGTTTGCACCTGCCTCGCTGACACCCGGCAGCGTCTACTATTGGCAGGTGGTGACCCACGGAGACCTGGGTTCGACGCCCGGACCGGTCTGGATGTTCGAAGTGGTCGGAGTCCCGGCAGCCCCTGCCGACCCACAGCCTGCCGTCGGACAAGGCGATGTTGCGGTCGATGGCACCCTGTCGTGGAACGGCGGGACCGGGACGCCCGGTGTGACTTTTGACGTGCTGCTCGATACAGCCGACCCGCCCGTGGCAGTCGCGGCCACCGGCATCTCCGCGGCAACGCTTACGCCGCCAACGCTGCAAGGCGGCACGACATACTACTGGCAGGTCATCGCCAGAACGGAGGCCGGCACGACCCCCGGGCCGGTATGGTCGTTCCGTACCCACCTGATCGGCGACGCCAACAGCGACGGCTACGTCAACGTCGGCGACCTGCAGGCCCTGCTAACGGCGTGGAACACCAATGACGGCGGGCTGTTCTGGAACTGGGACCCCGCCTGTGACCTCAACAATGACGGGAGCGTAAACGTCGGCGATCTGCAGATCCTTGCTGCCAACTGGGCCAAGTCCCTGCAGTAGGTGGAGCCGCGGAAGCAATGGCGAAGCGTCGTTAGCGTCAAGGCCGCAACAAGAACGGCCACCGCCAGCACCGCGCCCGACCGCGCAGGCCCGGCCCTGGTGCTAGACCGGCCATAACCCTGACAGGCCCTTGGCACAAACCAGGAGCCTGTCTTGCTGCGCGGCGTCATGAAGCGGCGATTCCTTGCATCATCCGGCTGGATACCTCACAATTCCCCGTCGGACGGGTTAGCGTGCCTTCTCGGCTGCGCTGTCGAGCTGCCAGAGGGAACGAAATGCGTTGTTTCGAAAGCCAACAAAGATGTAAAAGACGGGTCCGCCATGAACGACCGCTTTGACGGCATTTTCCTGGATTTCTACGGTACGCTGGTCGGCGGCGATCGGGAGGCCGTCGAGACGATCTGCGCCGAGATCGTTACCGCCCACAACGTGGGCCGGTCCGCCTGCGATTTCGCCATCGCCTGGGGGAGGCAGTTCTTCGCGCAGATCGAGCAGGCTAACGACCATGCTTTCTGCACGCTCTTTGAGTGCGAACGGCAAAGCCTGCGGCGGACGCTGGCCGAACACGGCGTTGCAGCCGATCCGACCCCTTACGTTTGTCGCCTGCAGCAATATTGGCGCAGACCGCCGGTGTTCCCTGAAGTGCTGGACGCTATCGAATCCTGGTCGGTGCCGGTCTGCCTGGTCAGCAATGTCGATCGGGAGGATGTGGAGGCGGCCATCGAGCACCTGGGTCTGCGGTTCGACCATGTGGTCACCAGTGAGGACGCCCGGTCCTATAAGCCGCATCCGGCGATCTTCGAGTGTGCCCTCGCCGAGACGGGCTGGCGAGCCGACCGGGTTATTCACGTCGGCGACAGTTTGCACAGCGATGTTTACGGCGCGAAGCGCTGCGGCCTGCGCACGGCCTGGATCGATCGGCCGGGCAGGATCAGTGACATTGGCACCTGCCAGTCGCACTACAGGATCGAAGTCCTCAGCGACCTGACCTGCGTACTTGACGGCCGGGGGTAGGGACTGCCATGCGGCAGTGTCTGCTTAGGTGCACGTTGCATCTCTGTTGTGCGGACGTCATTACGGGAAGCCTCCCAGCGTCAGCGAGGGTTGGTGGTGGTTCTCGTTGTTATCGTGCCGGCACGAGCGATTCGATGATGCTCTACCGTGCCTACCACCGGCCAAGGGGGCGTCGCCCCCGCCCCGCTTCATAGTCCGGCCTTGTACCAGCGCGGACGGTCCGATACAGTCTCGCGCAAGGAGATCAGGCCATGCAGGCTTCTATTCGCGCCGTCACGACAGGCCCCAGACATCACTTCTTCGGCTACTACGACAAGACACCCTGGGACAGTACCGGTCGCTACATGCTGGCGGGACAGGTCGACTTCATGGACCGCTCGCCTACGGGCAGCGAACCGCTGACGATCGGCCTGATCGACCTGCAGAACGAGTGCGCGTTTCAGCCCATCGCGCAGACGACGGCATGGCACTGGCAGGTAGGCTGTCATGTGCAGTGGCTGGCAAGCGCACCGGACCGAAAGATCATCTACAACGATCGGCGCGACGGCCGGCTCGTCTCGGTCATCCGCGACGTTTGGGACGGCCAGGAGCAGGTATTGCCCATGCCGATCATGGCGATCAACCGCCAGGCAACGCTTGCCGTAACAGTGGACATGCACCGGCTCGACGCGCTGCGATCAGGTTATGGAATCCCCGGTGCGGGCAGCTATGCGCTCGACCAGGCCGCGCCCGCGGATCAGGGCATCTACACGATCGACCTGGCAACGGGCGAGTGCAAGCGGGTCGTCAGCCTGACCCAGCTCGCCGCATATCAGCCCGTCGACGAGATGGTGAACGCCACACACTGGTGCAATCACCTGGTGTTCAACCCCAGCGGCACGCGGATCAGTTTCCTGCACCGTTGGCGGGGACCGAACGTACGCGGCACCGGATGGCTCACACGGTTCTTCACCGCCATGC
Organism: uncultured Planctomycetota bacterium; assembly: GCA_963787325.1. Lineage (GTDB taxonomy): Bacteria > Planctomycetota > Phycisphaerae > UBA1845 > JANYLN01 > CAWBCK01. The sequence goes on along the minus strand of CAWBCK010000002.1, from coordinate 228,342 downwards.
CCGACGGGACGGATCTGTTCCTGCTCAACCCGAATGCCATGACCTCGCACTACGACTGGCTCGATGACCAACAGATACTGGCGTGGGCACGAAACGGGGGAAACGACGCCTACTGGCTCTTTACCGACAAGATGCGAGAAACGCGAAAGATCGGCGAGACGGCCTTCAGTACTGACGGCCACTGTAGTTTCAGTCCCGATGGCCGATGGATGCTCACCGATACCTATCCTGACGTTCGTGACGGCAAGCGATCGTTAATACTGTATCGCTGGCCCGACGGGCCTCGCATCGACCTCGGTCGGTTCTATGGTCCCCGGCCCGAGCGAACTGAAGAACGATGCGACCTGCACCCACGGTTCAGCCGGGACGGCAAACAGGTGTGTGTTGACTCGATCCACGAGGGCAGTCGGCAGATGTATGTGCTGGATGTCGCAGAGATCATCCGCACAATGTAATTAAAAGTGTAATGTCCACCGCTGCCGCTTTCTGAGAACGGCGTTGACGATTCCCCGAAGGTCTTTTTGTCTGGAGATCCTTCGCATTGCTCAGGATGACGGCCTCAGGGTGGTCAGATTGAGCTCTCTCGAATATAGAACTGGACATGGCATGCCATGCCTTCGCTTCCGACAGCCGTAGCGTTACGGCCGAATGCCGATGTCGGTGGGAATGCCCGTGTAGCGCTGCGTGCCGATGGCCAGTTCGGGGATGCCTTCCGGCCAGGCGGACAGTGACACGCCGATGTCGTTCTCGATGTTATCCAGCTGGAAGGTGGCAGAGACGTACCAGCGCGGCAGACTTGCGAATGTACGTCAGTTCCATATCCTCGGTCCGCTGGCGGTCCAGGTCGTAATACATCCGGAAGGCGAAGGTGTGCTTTTCGGTCGCCTTGTAATTGGAACCGAACGCGAAGAGATTCGAATCGATCGGCTTGATCTGCCGCCAGCCGATGAAGTAACTCAAACGTGGGTCGCGCTCGACGGACAGGGTAAGGTTCTGCACGTCGATCTTGCCGTGGCTGAAGTCATAGTTGGCGTCGTAGAACAGCAGCGTCGTATCGCTGATGCGGTAGTTCAGCCGACCCAGGACGAAATTCCGGGCAATCGATTCTTCCGGCCGATACTGAACGACATTGCCGTGCGTCAGATCACGGTTGACCGGCGGATCGCTGAAGCATCCGAGGACGGCGTCGAAGGTAATCCAGTCGACGCTGCGCCACCGGCCGGGCCCGCCTCGCTGCGTCTGAAGGAGATTGCGGACCTTGGTCGTAAAGCCGTGGAAGTCGTCGATCGTCTCAACACCATCCGTAAAGGGCGTCGACTGCCGGCTCGACCAGTTGGAATCGCTGAACCAGAACGTCGTCTCTTCCTTAATGATGTGGCGCAGGCGATACAGGTCAAACAGCCGGCTGTTAACGTCGTCAAAAACCCGCCAGGCATACGCACTGCTGCGCAGGCCATAGCTGAAGAAGTCGCGGAAGATCGCCCCGTCATCGTTGGGCGGTACCTCGCTTCGCCCCCAGTAGGTCCCGCGCACCACGGCGAAGGGCACCACCCGCATGTCGCCGATGTCGACGGGCACGTTCGGCTCGACCCGCACATCCGTCCGCGGCGTCACGTGCGTCGCGCCGGTATTGTCGATCAGACGATTGTGGTTGTAGAGCCTCTCGTTGTCGGGCTGATAACGAACCAGACCCGCGCGGGCCTCGGCAAAGAGGGTCGCCTTATCACCAAGCAGGGGCTCGCCTTCGAGATAGAACGCGAAGTCCGGATAGCTCTCTGACTGCGTCAGGAACGTGTTCATCCGGAAGGCGGTCAAACCGGTAAAGGCCCAGTTGTCGCGCTGCTTCTTGAGATACAGAACGTTCTCTGGCGGCTTCTCGTTGAAGTACTGCTCGGGGAAGTATTCCTGCTGGAAGTTGATGTCGCTCAGGTAGCTGACCTCAAGAGTCAGCTGCCAGTCCTGAGGCAGATACTGGCGGTGGCGCCACAGCAACTCGCCGCGATCCTGCGGCGGAACCAGGTCCTTCAGCCACTTTCCGAACGTGTCGGTCCCATCGTCATGGATGTAATAGCTGCGAAGGGTGCCGAACATGTTGTCGCGGTGGTAATCGGCATCAACACCGACGCCTGGGCCGCGCTCCCCGAAGTAATCCAGTCGGAAGTCGGCGTTGACCCCCTCCGGCGGCAGCAGGCCCAGGATATTGAAGAGATTCCAGCGGGTCTGGTTGCTGACGCCGAACTCGTTGGAGTACCACGTGCGCCAGGAGCGAATGGCCACGTCACCCTGACGGACATCGCCCCGGGCATAAGGCCACCACAGCAGCGGGAAGTTGTCGATATCGAAAGTGATATCACGGGCAGCGAAAGAACCGGCCTGCACCCCGGTGACCTGGCCCGTGGCATCGCGCGGAGTGCGGTCAACCACGACGACTCGCTCGGCGCCAATGGCGTAATGCGGCACGTAGAACTCGTCCGTCGTGATCTTGGCGTTCTCAGCAATATACCGGCCGCGGGCAATCTGACGGACTTCCTCGGCACGAACATAGAACGGCACATTACGAACCGGGTCGACCGCACGGACAACCGCGTCGAGGATATATGCCTGATCGTTATCAAAATTGTAGTACAGCCGGCGGGCACGCACCATCCGCTCGCCGATCGTCAGTACGACGTCGCCTTCCAGATAGGCTGCCGAGATCTGCGTAGCCAGGCCCCCCAACGCGCGAGACGGTCCCGCCAGAGGCGCTGCCGCCTGTCGCTTGTCCGCAGGCTGCGGTGATGACGCAGCCGAACCCTCATCTTCCGGCGCAGCTGCGCCGCCGAGGCTCTGACCGATAGCCGCTTTGTCGGCTCCGGGCTGGGCCCAGAGGACGGCGGCGTCGGCCCGCAGTTCGAGGAAATCGCCCGTGCCGGTCTGCCCCTGGGCGATATAGACGTTGCCGGTAGCGGTAACGATCGCCTGGCCTTCGACAGTGGCATATTCGAGATTGTCGGCCCGGTAGATCACCTTGCGGCGAGGCCGGTGAATACGGATGACCCCGGGCTCTCGCGTACGCAGGACCGTAAGCGGCTCGGTCGCCGCAGCGCCGCCTTCGCGCGAAAGGACGGACTGGCGAGCACGGCTGGCCTGCTGATACAAGGCGGTATTGGCCGCCGAGCGCGTCGCAGTCGCGCTGCAGTTGATGTGCACCTTGCCGAAGGTATTGAGCGTGGCGAACAGGACATTGCCGCGAGTGACGGTTCCGCCCGGCTCGATCACCTGGGCGTCACGCCGCAGAAAAGCCTGAAGGGAGGCGTAAACGCGATCCTTGTACCTGGCCCGGCTGATCCAGACAACCGCGTCGCTGGCCCGAAGGCGCCGCTGGCCCATATCCAGGGCGAACTGCCCCTCATACTGGACCACCTGCGTGCCGGATGACTCCTGCCAGACATAGCAGAACCGCCCGAACATATCGACGTCCTGCTCGGAGATCCCGCTGGGCAGGATAGCCTCGCTTTGCGCCGGCGGCGCAGGTTGGGGGAGAAACTGCGCGGTCGCGGACGAGGTGAGCAAAACGCCCAACCACAGCCCGGTAAGAATCGGATGTCCATGCCTCATTACAGAGCAGCCCAGGCTGGTATATCCTACTGAAATCAAAGCAATTAAGAGACCGTACGAACGGCATAAAACGGTTCGCGCCAGAACGGGCGGCGATTATAACCCACGACCGACACCATGACAACGCAGCGGCACGACAATACTGGATCTCGGAGATTACGACAGCGGCAGCCACGCCATGAGACGGCTCAGCAGGTGCACGCCCCTTCAACCGGATCGCAACGAGGGCCAATATCAAGCGGTACCCTGTGCGCAGGCAAGAAAGCCATGTGGAAAGGGTGCGAATACAGGAAGATGCCCCTGAAGTGACCATGGGCACAACAGGGGCGTCATCATCAATCTTTGTCAAAAAGGTTGGCGGCTATTTGGCGCCCGATGGCGCCGGCGCCGTTGCCGGTGCCTTTTCGGCAGGCGCGGCTGCGTCGCGGCAGGTTGTGTTGCACTGGGCTGCGAGGCGGCTGCCTGCTGGATGGCCTTGGCGATCTCCTCGACGTATGGGCTTTGCGGATGATTCTTGCGGAGTTCGGCCAGTGTAGCCTTCGCCTCCGGAATGTTGTCCTGCTGCAGGGCTGCGTCGATCAGCAATACATAGAAGCGCTCGGCGAAGGGCGTCTTGGGGTACTTGGCGACGAAGTCCTTGGCCTTGCGGATGACCTGCTGCTGCCAGGCCTGTTCGCGCTGCTGCTGGGTGAGCTCGCTCTTGAGCAGGTTTTTGGCGAATTCGTCCATGCGGATGCCCATGACCATGTAGTCGGCGGCTGCTTTGACATTGGCCGGGGCATTGCTCTTGATGACCTTCTGGGCCTCGGCCTCGAAGGAATCCAGCGGTTTCTTGTTGGCGACGGCCAGGAGTCGCTGGGTGTCGAGACGCTGGATCTGGACCTCTTCGGCGTGCTCGCCCTTGGGGTACTTCTTGAGGTACTCGGTCGTGGCCTTAAGGCTCTGTTCGAGCCTGCTGGTTGAGGGTTTTGAGAAACTCGGGGTTTTCCAACGGCTGGCTTGTACCCGGCGGCGGTGAGGGCAGCTGGCGCAGTGAGAGAATCTCCTGCCAGAGGGTCTCTTCGCCGGATTGGGTGGCCGGGGCGGTTGCCGTCGCCGGGGCGAGCGGCTTGGCGATCGGGGCGTCGGTTGCCGCCTGCTGGGCGTTTGCCGGCCCGGCTGGCAAGCCAACAAGCAAGGCAGCAAGGGCCATCACAGCGAGGACAGAAAGCCGACGTGACCGCTGCAAAGCAGTCGTGAGCAGATGCATTGGATTGATCTCCAAAAAGGGCATAGGCCGCCGCGATTGTCTGACCATGATCCCTGGCCGCAACGGCTGACACGCAACGAATGCCGCGGTCGCCCATTATACGCCCGGGCGGAAGCGTGTCTAACCGCATGTGGCGTCCGATAATCTATTATGTAACACTGCTATTTTGCTGTCGGCTGAGCCGTGGACTCGTGCGGCGTCCAGGGCTCATTGGCGACGCCGGCTGCGTGGTTAGCGCAGAGGGCCCAGACGAACAGCGTATCACTGAGACGGTTCAGGAACATCCGCAAGACGGGAGCGACCTGGGGCCGGTCCTCCAGGCAACGCGTCGTAAATCGCTCGGCACGGCGGCAGCAGGTCCTGGCCAGGTGCAATCGGCAGGTCAGTTCGCAGCCGGCTGGCACGATGAACGACATCGGCATTGGCATCTGCTCGTAGACCTTGTCGATGGCGGCTTCGAGGCGAGCAACATCGGCGGAACAGATCGCGTGCAGGGACGGGCTGGCTGGCTGGTTGGCGACCAAGGCCGCAAACTGGGCGGCGAGGGTCATAATACGGTCCTGGATCCAGGACAGATCCTGCTGGAGGGGCTGGAGGCAGCCGGGCTCGCAGCGGCACCAGCCGAGCAGGCTGTTGAGTTCGTCGAGGGCACCGAGGGCGTCGAAGCGGATGTCGCCCTTGGATAACCGCAGGTCGGCGGACAGGCGCGAGTAGCCCGCGTCGCCGGTCTTCGTGTAGACTTTCATTCGGTCGGTCCCCTTGATCGACAGATCTTGTAGATTCTACACCCGGCGGGAGGGGCTGTCCTGCCCGGGCTGGCAACAAACCGGCGACATGTCGACACAAGGTTTTGGCTGGTAAACTGTTCGGCCTGGCTGATCCTTACGAACCGACGGGGATGCGGGGAGTAAGATAATATAGATGTAAGCGAAAATGCCGGACATGGTGAGTATGGTATATGATCAGTGACGCGGCTGGCATGGGACGGGCGGAAAGAGACGCCGGCGGCGGAACCAATAAGTCGAGTGCGAAGAAGAGAAGTGTGGAGACTGCAAGACGATGTTCATGACACGATTCATCAATAACCTGAAGACGACGGTGCTGCTGGCGCTGATTATCGCGCTGTTTGCCGGGATCGGCGGGGCGATCTGGGGTGTGCACGGGCTGATCCTGGGATTTCTGTTCGGCGGCGTGAGCAACCTGATCGCGTACTTCTACAGCGACAGGATCGCGCTGATGTCGACCGGTGCGCGGGAGGTCAGCGAGAGCGAGGCACCGCAGTTGTACCGGATCGTTCGCGACCTGGCGGATGCGGACGGGCTGCCGATGCCGAAGGTTTACGTGACGCCGCAGGCGGCACCGAACGCCTTTGCGACCGGCCGGAATCCTTCGCATGCCGTCGTGGCGTGCACCGAAGGAATTCTCCGGCTGTGTAACGAGCAGGAGCTGCGGGGTACTGGCGCACGAGATGTCGCACGTCAAGCACCGGGACATGCTGATCAGCACGATCGCGGCCACGGTGGCTGGGGCGATCAGTGCGCTGGCGTACATCGCGCAGTGGAGCATGATCTTCGGCGGGTTCGGCGGGCGCGGTGACGACCGCCGGGGCGGCAACATGCTCGGCATGCTGGTGATGATCATCGTGGCGCCGATCGCGGCGGCGATGATCCAATTGGCGATCAGCCGAAGCCGGGAATACGAAGCGGATGCGGCCGGCGGCAAGTCTGTGCGGCAACCCGATGTGGCTGGCCAGTGCGCTACAGAAACTGGAAGGCTACAACAAGCGGATTCCGATGGATGTCAATCCTTCGCAGTCGCACATGTTCATCGTCCAGCCGCTGAGCGGCGGCGGGATCGGCAGCCTGTTCAACACGCATCCGGCGATGGAAAAGCGTATCGCGAGGCTGGAGCGGCAGGCGGAGGAGATGGGAATAATCGCTCATCGCATTCGCGAATAACGACAGTGCTGAGTGCTGAGTGCTGAGTCAACGACAAATACGGCCACAACGTTCGGGCGTTGTGGCCGGTTTTCTTGTCGCTGGCGGATTGATCATGGCTCTGTAACACTCCCCAGGCTGTAACAGGCGGATTCCGATACATGTGAACCGTTCGTGCCCGGGGAACGGGGACTGGGGACCGGGGAACAGGGACTGGGAACGGCGAACGGCCACTGGGGACTGGGGATTGGGGTGGGTGGCGTGTTCGTTCGGGGGATGGGGAGGCGCTCTTGTTGCGGTAGCCTGATCGTATCCCTTCTGTTACAATTCCGCTTGTCGCTCGCCTGTTCCAACTGATCTTGATAGGCATTTCTGCTCGTGGGGGCTGGTTGGCGACTGCGGAGAGATTCTATGCCACCGACGCATGCCGCCAGCGACGTCCGCACAGACGCCCGTGACTTCTTTATCAGCTATTCCGGAGTCGATGAACGATGGGCCGAGTGGATTGCCTGGGAGCTGGAGCAGGCTGGTTATAGCCTGCCGCCTCATGGCATGGGACTTTCGGCCTGGCCAGAATTTCGTACTGAATATGCATGCGGCTGCAAGCAAAGACGAGCGGACGCTGGCCGTTTTGTCGCCTGCGTACCTTGAATCAGCCTTCTGCCAACCGGAGTGGGCCGCCGCGTTCGCGGAAGATCCTACCGGCGAGAAGGGCAAACTCATTCCGGTCCGCGTGGCGGAATGTGAGCCTAAAGGCCTGCTCAAGGCCATGATCTACATTGATCTGGTCGGGGCTAACGAAACTACCGCTCGCCAACAGCTTATCGATGGCCTCAAGAAGGGCCGGCTGAAGCCGGCTTCACAGCCGGCATTCCCTGGGACCGGCAGTTCAAACGGATCATCACGCGAGGGGCCGGCATTTCCCGGAGGGCTGCCCCCCGTCTGGACCGTACCGTTTCCGCCCAACCCGTTTTTCACTGGCCGAGAAGGCTTGATGAAGGAACTGGCTGGCCATCTGGAGAGCGGGCAGAACGTCGCTGTCACGCAGCCGGCTGTCGTGCACGGTCTTGGCGGCGTGGGCAAGACGCAGATGGCCTCGGCTTACGCGTACGAGCATCGGGCGTGTTACGACGCCGTGCTGTGGGTCTTTGCGGACAGTCCCGAGGCGCTTCGGACGAACCTGGCAGGCCTTGCCAAGCCCGAGGCATTGAACCTGCCGGAGGCTCAAGAGCGGGACGTGCGGGTCCAGACGGATGCCGTCGTCATGTGGCTGCGAACGCATAGCCGCTGGCTGCTGGTTCTGGACAGCGTGGATTCCCCGGAGGCGGCCCAGGCAATGCACAGCCTGCTGCCGACGAGCCTGGCCGGCCACGTGCTGGTGACCACGCGATTGACTCACTGGCCACTCGCATTTTTTCTGCTGGAGGTCAGCGTTCTGCCGCTGCCCGTGGCGACGGAGTTCCTGCTGGCACGGACAAAACACGGAATAACTTCGGCTGGCGGAGTCGAAGCGGACGCCGAACGCCTCGCCGAAGAACTTGGGTGTCTGCCGCTGGCGATGGAACAGGCCGCTGCCTACATCCAACATCGAAGGATTACGTTCGCGGGCTACCTTCGAAGACTTGAAGAGCTGCCGGAGCGAATATTGTCGGAGAAGGTCGTTGGCGGCACGGACTATGAACGGTCTGTCATGGAGACGTGGCTGATTACCGAGCAGTCTCTGTCGCCGCTGGCGCGGACGATCCTGCGACTGGCTGGGTTGCTCGCTCCAGATGCCATTCCGCGAGAGCTGTTCATCGAGAATCCCGAGGTCCTGGCCGAAGCGACGGGCGTCTTGTGCAAGGAGATGGGCTGGGCGGAGGAGGCGGCATGCACCCCTGCAGACGTAGAGGATGCACTCGTGAGCCTTTCGGATTACTCGCTCATCGTGCTGTCCGCCAAAACGTTTTTGTGTCATCGACTGGTACAGAAGGTGCAATCAGAGCGGATTTCAGCAGATGCACGGCAAGCGTGGACGGAGTTTGCGGTGAGGCTGGTAGATGCTTACGCCCCGGTTGAGTCACATGATGCGCGGACGTGGCCGGTATGGGATGTGTTGCGGCCGCATGTCGAGTGGGTTATCGCCAGAAGCGATGAGCGGGGAGTGGCGAGGCATGCAGGCCGGCTCACGAACCTTCTTTCGCTCTACTTGTATGGCCGGGCGATGTTCGATCTGGCCGAGCCATTCATGCGGCGGACACTGGCCATCGACGTGAAAGCCTTCGGAACGGAGCACCCTAACATCGCCGCCAGCCTGAACAACCTGGCCCAGTTGCTCAAGGCCACGAACAGACTAGTGGAGGCCGAGTCTCTCATGCGGCAGGCGCTGGCCATCAGCGAGAGGGCTTTCGGAACGGAACACCCGACCGTCGCCACAGGTCTGAACAACCTGGTCGTGTTGCTCCAGGCCACCAACCGACTGAAGGAGGCCGGGCCACTCATGCGGCGGGCGCTGGTCATCGACGAGAAGGCCTTCGGAACCGAACACCCAACGGTCGCCACAGATCTGAACAACCTCGCCCAGTTGCTCCAGGTCACCAAACGACTGAAGGAGGCCGAGCCACTCATGCGGCGAGCATTGGCCATCGACGAGAAGGCCTTCGGAACCGAACACCCAACGGTCGCCACAGATCTGAACAACCTGGCTGCGTTACTCCAGGCCACCAACCGACTGAAGGAGGCCGAGCCACTCATGCGGCGGGCATTGGCCATCGACGAGAAGGCCTTCGGAACCGAGCATCCCGAGGTCGCCACTGATCTGAACAACCTCGCCCAGTTGCTCCAGGACACCAAACGACTGAAGGAGGCAGAGCCTCTCATGCAGCGGACGCTGGCCATCGACGAAAAGGCCTTCGGAACGGAACACCCGACCGTCGCCAGGGATCTGAACAACCTGGCTGCGTTACTCCAGGCCACCAACCGACTGAAGGAGGCCGAGCCTCTCATGCGGCGAGCATTGGCCATCGACGAGAAGGCCTTCGGAACGGAACACCCGACCGTCGCCATCAGTCTGAGCAACCTGGCCCTGTTGCTCCAGGCCACGAACCGACCGAAGGAAGCCGAGCCTCTCATGCGGCGGGCGCTGGCCATCGACGAGAATGCCTTCGGTACCGAACACCCAACGGTCGCCATCCGTCTGAACAACCTGGCCCAGTTGCTCCAGGCCACCAACCGACTGAAGGAGGCCGAGCCACTCATGCGGCGGCACGTCGTCATTTTCCGCAGGTTTCGTGAGGCGATTGGACACGAGCACCGGCACTGGGAGGCGGGGGTGTGGAATTATGTGAAGCTGCTTCAGAGGATGGGGCTTTCGAGGGAGGAGGTCTTGGAGACGCTTACGGACGTTTTGGGCAGCAGGGAGGCTGCTGAGGAGTTGCTGCGCGATGGGGAGGGATCTTAGGTCAGGTAGCTGATCATGTCGGCATGGATCTGGAGGTGGCGGATCGCAACAGCAGTCGGGGGGGCAGGCTTCAACACCTTGTGTAGTGCTGCACAATTTGCAGCATCCTGCGGGACGCCCGCTGCGGTTGGTCGGGATGCAGAGTTGCAGGACCGCTCCCTTACGGTCGCGGCTCGCATAAGGCGCCATTCTTCTAAGTCACTACACTCGGGCATCTCTAATCCAGTCGTAGCGGCCAACGACCATGGTCCTGCTCCGCAGGGCCATGGCACCCGACAATTTAGCAGACCCGCATGCCATATCTGGATTCAGTTAGCTCCAGGCACGGGCAGACAAGCTGCCTGTGGCACCCATAGCCATGTTGAGATCGTTTCTCGCCCGTCGGGCCTTCAGTCGTGCCTACGGCACTTCAAAACAAAACAGAACTATCATAAGGGTGTCATTGCGTACAGGTCCCAGCACTGAAGTGCTGGGCTACTATCATTCCGTCCCTGACGGGACGAACGACAACGGCAGGTGGAACGTAGTGCTCTCGCGCGAGCCATCAGGGTGGAGCGTGACAACGCCGGCGTACGACTATCGCAGGAGCAACTCCAGATCTTCCTTGCTGAGGTCGCGGATCAGGGCGTTGTCGGCGTTGATGATTGCGTCGGCTAACGAACGCTTGGTGTTCTGCAACTCCAGAATCCGATCTTCCACCGTGTCCTGGGCGATCAGCCTGTAGGCGAAGACCTGACGCGTCTGGCCTATTCGGTGGGCTCGGTCTATGGCCTGGGCTTCCACGGCTGGGTTCCACCAGGGGTCCAGCAAAAAGACATACTCGGCGGCGGTGAGGTTCAGGCCCAGACCGCCGGCCTTCAAACTGATCAGGAAGAGACGGCAGTCGGGGTCGTTCTGGAAACGGTCGACTCGGGCCTGGCGGTCCCTGGTCTTGCCGTCCAGGTATTCATAACTGATCTTCTCGGCGTCGAGACGCGAACGCACTATGCCTAGCATCTGGGTAAACTGGCTGAAGACGAGCGTCTTGTGGCCTTCTTCCAGCAGTTCCCGCAGATGCCCCATCAGGGCCTCCAACTTGGCGCTCGATTCTCCCGCCTTTGTCCTGTCGATGAGGCCGGGGTGGATAGCGGCTTGTCGCAGGCGCAGCAGGGCTTCCAGGATCTGGATCTTGGACTTGTTCAGACCGTCGCGGCTTACGCGGTCGAGCAGGGCCTGGCGGTAGTGATCGCGGAGCTCGTTGTAGTGCTTGCGCTGCGGGCCTTCGAGCTGGCAATAGACGGTCTGTTCGGTCTTTTCCGGCAGATCGGTTGCGACCTGGGCCTTTGTCCTTCGCAGGATGAAGGGACGCAGCGCGCGGGCCAGCAGGTGACGCGTCGACTCGTCGGGGCCGGCGGAACCGGCGCCGGCGGACAGGGCGGTCGAGGCGCCGAGCATGCCGGGGTTGAGTACCTCGAACTGGCTCCATAGTTCGCCCAGGTGATTTTCGATGGGGGTGCCGGTCAGACAGAGACGATGACTGGCCTGGAGCAGTCGGGCCGCTTTGGCCGATGCCGTGCTGGCGTTCTTGATGGATTGCGACTCGTCGAAGACGACGTAGTCGAAGGGGACGTCCTTGAGGTGGGCGGCGTCCCGGCGCAACGTGCCGTAGGTGGTCAGGACGAGGTCGTAATCCCCGAAGTGGTCGGTCTTGCCTCTCCTTCTGCTCGTGCCGGTGTGATCGAGAACACGCATGGCGGGGGTGAAGCGCGCGGCCTCCTGTCGCCAGTTGAAGATCAGGGATCGAGGGACGACCACCAGGGACGGGCCCGGGCGCTGGCCATTTGTCGATTCGGCGCGGAGTTGGCGGCGAGATTCGAGCAAGGCGAGGACCTGGACCGTCTTGCCAAGGCCCATGTCGTCGGCCAGGCAGCCGCCGAAACCGAAGGCCTGGAGAAAGTGCAGCCAGCCGAGCCCTTCGCGCTGGTAGGCGCGGAGCGTGCCGACGAAGCCTTGCGGCGGATCGGCTGTTTCGATGCGGTCGAAGCGGCGGAGTCTGCTCGCGGATGCGGGTAAAGGCCAGGTCGCAGGTGACTTCGGGCTGGGCAGCGAGCAGGGCGTCGAGGAAGCCGGCCTGGGTGGACCTGAAGCGCAGGTGGTCTTCGTGGGTGGTGCCGACTTCGCCCAGCAGGCCGAACTTCTGGAGCCACTGCTCGGGCAAAACACCGTAGGTACCGTCGTCGAGGCGGACCATCTGCTGGCCTTTTCGCAGGGCGGCGAGCAGCTGCGGCAGGGAGGCTGTGACGCCGCCGAAGTCGGCCTTTGCGTGCAGTTCGAACCAATCGATGCCCGAGGTCACGGTGGTCTCGAAGCTGCCGGCGCGACGGTAGAGGGAGCCATCGGCCTCGACGTGCCAGTCTTCTGTAATGAGGCCGGCGACGACGCGGGGCAGATGTTTGGCAGGGAGTTCGAAGCCACCGGCGCTGGAATCGCGCTTGAGGCCCAGCGAAGTGAGCCTGGCGACGGCGGCGGCTTCGGCCTCGGGGTCGCGCAGGATCAGTTGACGCGATTCTCTGACGAAGAACGCGCGGTCGGGGGATTCGTGCTGGACGGAATGGTCCGCGTAGGTGAAGCTCAGTTCGGCGGAAAGCGCATCGCGACGGTAGCCATAGCCGTGCTTGCGGATGTGCAGGCGCGGTCGGGGGGTCGGGCGGACTTCCTCATACGACAACTGCGGCGGCAGGACGATCGGCGGCGCTACGGGCCCGGTCAGGAGCAACAGCAGCATCTCGTCGGCCTTGGCTGCCGGCACGCGGATTTCTTTCTCCTCGCGGAACATCTCGATCCAGGAGAATGCGCCGTGATCGATGAGCCGGGCGGCCCGGTCCTGCCAGAAGATCCAGCCGGCTGCCAGCAGCATGACGGGTTCGGCCAGATCCCTGCACTCGGACTGGCGGTAGAGAAAGCCGGAGAGTACGTACTCATCGCCGGGCTCGTCGAGGCGGACATCCACGCGGAATTCCCAGGGCGGGCCGTCATCGAACCCGATGGGCGGCAGTTCCTGGCTGGAGGATGTCCAGAGCGAGCATCGTCCCGTGGCACAGAGCAGCGGGATTATGGTCTCGGTCAGGGCCGACGGCACGGTGAATCCGGAGGTCTGCGTCTGGTAAGAGCCGTAATAGCCGTAGGCCTCGTCGATGCCGGCGCCGAAGAGTATGGCGGTGATCCGGCGATCGATCGGATCCGGGAGTTCTTCAACGTGGTCGCAGGTGAGGGTCAGCCGTTTGGCTGCACCCAAGCTGCCGTCCTTTCTGCGATTGCGAGTCAAAAGATGGATTGCGAGGCCTTCGCCATCCAAGGTGGACGAAACGTTGATGTGGTACAGCAGCGGGCAGTCTCCGCCGAGGACGTCGGCCAAAGTGCGGGTGGGGATGTCTCTGTAATGCGTTCGATCGCGTCCCAGGCCGGTCAGCAGGCTTTGCCACTTGGGGGCAACACCCGGGCCAGGGGGAATCTGGCTGGTGGCGTTGCCTTCGCCAGAGGGAATCATATGGCGGATCGAGGAATCATCGCCGTCGCTGTCCCACCAACTCGCCTCGTCGGATGCGTACTCGCCTGCCGGAATCTGCTTTTTGTCGCCCAAGCCGACAGGGACGATACCGGCGGCGTCGTAGGCCAGGGCGGTCGCCCAGAGATGCTTGCAGGGGCCGTACTGCTCGAAATAGGGACAGTTGCAGTAGATCTTGATGTCGTCGTGCGACCAGTCCAACCAGACCTCGTAGTCGAGTTCGCCTGAGACGGTCGCACAGACGCGGGTCGGGCTGATTTCCTCGATAGAGACCGAGCCGGCGGCAAAGTAGTCTTTGCCACGACTGCGGATCGTGCGGCTGTAGTCATCGGTGATTGCGGTTGTAAGGGGGCTGTTCATGGAGGGTGAATTATATCCGCGCGATATGGTTTCTCCAGGCGGGGGCGGCTGGTGTGAGTCGGCGCGACAGGTGGTACAATCCCTACGTTATGGATGCTTTCGAGCGGATTACGGTCCATCATGGCGACGGGTATGTGGCGCACGGCCGGTACTGGCGGCCTGATGGGACTGTCGCGGGGCGGTCGTGTATCTGCATGGTATTCAATCGCATGGGGGATGGTTTGAGGGGTCGGCGGCGGCGCTGGCGGGGGCCGGGATGCACGTGCTGCTGGTCGATCGGCGCGGCAGTGGGTGCAATGAGGTCGATCGTGGGCATGCGCGGTCGGCGGGACGGCTGCTTGCGGATGTCGGGGAGATGATTTCTCAGGTCAAGTCGCTGGCGGGGACGGAGAAGGTCAGCCTGGTCGGAGTGTCCTGGGGAGGGAAACTGGCCCTGGCGGCCGGGATGCGGCAGCCTGAGGCAATCGATCGGCTGGTGCTGGTGGCGCCGGGGTTGTTTCCGCAGGTGGATCTTGGCTGGCGAGAAAAACTCGCAGTAGGGCTGGCGGCGGTGGTTCGGCCGAGGAGGAGATTCCCTATCCCTTTAGACGAACCGGAGTTGTTTACGGATAATCCTGCGAAACAGGCGTTTATCCGGGAGGATCCGCTGCGGCTGCGGGAGGCAACGGCGCGGTTTTTCGCGGTGTCGCGGGCGCTGGACGTGTATGTGCGGCGCGTCGCCGGGCGGCGGTCGTGGCCATTTGCTGTCACATTGCTGCTGGCGGGCCGAGAGCGAATTATCGACAATGGGCGGACCCGGCGGTTTGCTGAAGGGCTGGGATGCCGTAGTCTGCGGATTGTCGAGTATGAGACGGCGGCGCATACGCTGGAATTCGAGGCGGATCCGCGGGAATATCTGGCGGAAATCGGTACGGCAGGGGCTAGGGGCTAGGGACTGGGGACTGGGGATTGGGGATTGGGGATTGGCGGGTAGTGGTCAGTGGGTAGTGGTCTCTAGTGTCCGGTCATATGTTGAATAAAGTCAACTGGTTATGAGAAGCATCCTGTTCCATCTTGCACGATCCTTGCGAAAAAGCCTGCAAAAGGGGCGTTTTCTCGAAAAGCGTCACGCTCAGGATTTGCAGGATTGTGTAGAGATTCAGGTCCAGGTTCAGCCGCTTCTTGACCATGGCGACCAGCACATAGGCACTGACGGCGATCCAAACCTGCGTCTTGACCGCGTTGGGACTGGTGCCATAGAAGGCCTTGATCCGCAGGTGTTGCTTGATCCACTTGAAGAACAGTTCCACCTGCCAGCGGCTGCGGTACAGATCGGCGATCCTCTGGCCCACAACGGTGAAGTTGTTGGTCAGAAACACCAGTTTCTTCTGTGTGATCGGGTCGCGAAAACGGATACGACGCAGAGGAACAGGATGACCCTGGACCGAATAGAACCACTTCAGCGAGATCGTCTGATCGCACTGGACGCCACCGGTCTTGTCCTCGACCGGATGCGAGACCAACCGTTGAAAGCGGAACTTCTTGCGGGCCCGCGTCACGAAGAACGCTCCCGCCTGGGTCCAGCGATACAGGCGCGTAAAGTCGAGGTAGCCTCGGTCCATTACGTAGAACGCCCCCGGCTCCAGCACAAGATGATCCAGGAAGTGAACATCGTGCAATTTGGCCGGAGTAATGCGAATCACCGTGGGAATATTGCCTCGCAGGTCCAGCAGCGTGTGCAATTTGATGGCGTGCTGGCTGGACTTGTAATGTGCCCATGGAAACAGGCTCATGCACAGGTCGATGATGGTGGAGTCCAGGGCGTAAACCGTGTTGGCCAGGTCCAAACCCATATCGTCCCGGACATACAGGGTTCGGGCTTGGGCGATGAGCACCTGAGCGAAGTCGGCATAGATCCGCCAGTCGCGGGTCTCGTTGGCATCGGCCAGTGTGCTGCGAGAGACCTTGCCGCGAATCCCCATGTGATAAAGCCGTGGGCCAATGGTTCGCAGGCAGGCTACGATGTCGCGGAGACTCTCCCGGCAGGCCAACTGGGCAAACAGCATGCACAGGAACTGGTCCCAGCAGGAGAAGGTCTTGACCTTGTGATTGCCGCGATAGCGGGCGACGCACTTGCGAAACTCGTGGATCGACAGATGCTCGACCAGTTGGGCAAAGATGGTCCGTCCCTGATTCATGCCTGGGCCTCCAAAGAGACCCAGCATGGCCCAGCGGCAGAGCGGATTTCAAATCGATTACGGCCATTTTATGCCCTACGTTCTTACGGATCGGGTACTTATAATCGGTTGTCCGGTCATTGACCGGACACTAGTGGGTAGTGGTGGGTCTTCGCACTGGCAGACAAGCTGGCAGTGGCACCCGGCAGAGGTCATTGCTATGGCAGGGGCCAGGGACTTGGGAATAGAGGTTAGTGGTCAGTGGCTAGTGGCTGGTAACGGCAACGGCGATAAGGACGCGTCCGCGTAAGGGCTTGGCACGGACTCCGGACAGGAGAATGACCTTGGTACTGCATATCTGGATCGGGTTGATGGTCGTGATCACGCTGATCTGGCTGACTCGGCATATCGAGCTGGTGCGGGCGGCGAGCAGGCTTGTCACGCTGCGGCCTGCTGATGGGCGTATGCCGCCGGAGGAGGCACCGAAGGTGTCGGTGCTGGTGGCGGCCAAGGATGAAGAAGCCAATATCGGCACGTGCGCCAGGACGCTGCTTACGCAGAACTATCCCGACTATGAGCTGATCATTATCAACGATCGCAGCACCGACCAGACCGAGGCGATCCTGCGCGATATCCAGAAGAACGATCCGAACGGGTCGCGGCTACAGGTGCTCAACGTGCAGCAGCTGCCGCCGGGCTGGGCCGGCAAGAACAATGCAATGCGGATGGGGATCGACGCGGCCCAGGGGGAGTGGTACCTGCTGAGCGACGCCGACTGCCGGCAGACGTGCGAGACGACGATTTCGGCGGCGGTGAACTACGTGCTGAACCAGCGGGTGGACATGCTGAGCGTGCTGCCGGTGCTGGATACGCAGACGGCGTGGGAAAAGATCATCCAGCCGGTAGCCGGGGCGGTAATGATCTTCTGGTTCAACCCGATACGGGTGAACAATCCGGCGCGGCGGGCGGCGTATGCGAACGGGGCGTTCATCCTGATCCGCAAGGACGTGTACGAGAAACTGGGCGGCCATGCGGCGGTACGGCAGCAGCTTAACGAAGATCTGCACATGGCGAAGCTGGCCAAGCAGAACGGCTTTTGCCTGCGCGTTACGCAGAATGAGGGGCTGTACCTTACGCGAATGTATCGCAACTTCGGCGAGACGTGGCGCGGCTGGAGTCGGATTTTCTATGGGTGCTTTGGGACGGTGCGGCAGCTCGCTGGTCAGTGCGGGGGTTCTGACGATCGTTTCGCTGCTGCCGTGGATCAGCCTGGTGGTTGGCGGGATCATGGCGGCGGTTTCGTCGGAGACGGCTGGCGGGGCCGGTGCATGGCTCCCGCTCGTGTATATTTCCGGCGCGGCGGTTCTGTCGCAGCTGACGGTGCTGGTGCGGCTCTACCAGTTGAGCAAGGCGGATGTGCGGTACGTGATCAGCTGGCCGGTCGGGGCGGCACTGTGCATCGGGATGCTGATCTCGGCGATCTTCAAGACGCTCGGGCTGACGGGTACCGCGTGGCGCGGCAGGGTGTACCACCACGGCCAGCAGGAGGCCAGGACTGAGGGGCAGCCCGACACGGCGAGCCAGCAGGACGAGGTTGCCAAGCAGGAGGCCCGGACATGATGGAGTTCGTCAACCGGATGGGGGAGTGGTTTCATCTGTCGCACACGCAGGCCCTGGTGGCGGCGATCGGTCTGGGGCTTCTGTGCGTGGCGGTCGTACTGCTGGTAGTACAGAAAATGATCATGTGCGCGCGGAGCCTTATGCCGGCGAAGGTCAACCCGAAACTTGGCAAATATGCCGGGGACGACGATCCGGCCAGCCAGCGACGGCGGCAGCTGGCGGCGACGGTCAAGTCGACGTCGAGTACGGACCATGTGCCGGGCTACAAGATCCTCCAGGCGATCGATGCGCTGTACGTGGACGGATTTCGCACGCCGGCGGAGGCCATCGAGGGACTCAAGGCGGCGGCGGCGGAGCGCGGCGCGAATGCCGTGATCAACGTGCATCATGAACGGTCGAGCCTGGGTCGATGCTCGGCCAGCGGCGACGCCGTGGTTGTCGAAACGACCGGGCAGGCATATACGCCGCCGAATGAGCGGATCGAGATCGTGCCGCCGGAGAACCGAAAAACGAGGGGCTAGGGACTGGGGACTGGGGGCTGGGGACTGGGGATCGGGGGCGGGACTGTGATTGGCTGCGGCGGGATAATCAGGAGTGGTGCTGCGGGAGAGATCTATGAAGTCTTATCGCAAAGAGTCGTTTTTCAATACCAAGACGCGGCGGGATTACATTAACATTACACCACAGGTGGAAGAGGCCCTGCGCGAAAGCGGTGTCAAAGAGGGGATGTGCCTGGTCAATGCCATGCATATTACGGCCAGCGTCTATATCAACGATAATGAACGCGGGTTGATTAATGACTTCGACGAGTGGCTGGAGGGGCTGGCGCCGCATGAGCCGCTCACGCGCTATCGGCACAACCAGACCGGCGAGGATAACGGCGACGCGCACCTGAAACGGACCGTCATGGGACGCGAGGTGGTCGTGGCGATCAGTGACGGCAAACTGGACTTCGGGCCCTGGGAACAGATCTTCTATGCGGAGTTCGACGGCAGACGCCGCAAGAGAGTGCTTGTGAAGATCATCGGGGAGTAAACGCCGGCCGGAGACTCGCTTGCCTTTTCATGGCCGACCGCGAACAGCCAGGAGGACGAGGATGAGACTCGGTGCACCGGTATTCGGGGATTGCTCTGATCCTGAGCGATGGATAGAGGCGCTTTGCGCGGCTGGCTACAGTGCGGCGTACTGTCCGGTGCGCGAGGGCACCGGCGAAACGGAGGCCCGTGCGTATGCCGACGCCGCGGCGAAGGCGGATATCGTGATCGCGGAAGTCGGGGCCTGGAGCAATCCGATGAGCTCCGACGAGGCGACGCGGAAGGCGGCTCTGACCAAGTGCCAGGCGCAGCTGGGGCTGGCGGAGGCGATCGGGGCTCGGTGCTGCGTGAACATCGCCGGCTCGTGCGGGGAGCAGTGGGACGGGCCCCATCCGGATAATCTGACAAAGGCTACGTTCGACAGGATTGTCGAGACGACGCGGCAGA
The DNA here is from genome assembly GCA_963787325.1 of uncultured Planctomycetota bacterium. GTDB lineage: Bacteria > Planctomycetota > Phycisphaerae > UBA1845 > JANYLN01 > CAWBCK01. The sequence goes on along the minus strand of CAWBCK010000002.1, from coordinate 208,959 downwards.
TCATCGACGCGGTGAAACCCACACGGACGTTCTATAGCCTCGAAACGATGCCGTGGATGTACCCGGACTCGGCGGATAGCTATCTCGACCTGATCAAGGCGGTCGACCGGAAGCAGTTCGCCGTGCATCTCGACCCGGTCAACATTATCTGCAGTCCGCAGCGGTACTATGGATGCACGGCCCTGCTGGAAGAGTGCTTCGCCAATCTTGGTCCGTATATCAAGAGCTGCCATGCGAAGGATATTGCTCTATCCGGCAAACTGACTGTACACATGGACGAGGTAGGGCCGGGACTGGGCGGGCTGGACTACAAAACATTTTTGCGGGAAGTCAGCAGGCTCGAGCCGAGCACGCCGCTGATGATCGAGCATCTCAAGACGCAGGAGGAATACGAGGCAGCGGCGACGCACATCCGGAGCGTCGCTGAGGATATAGGGGTAGCCATTTCATGAACGTCGGCAACGAGTACGGCGTTGTGGTGACCGGGCCGGAGCAGGCGGAGCTGCTGCCAATTGAGGTGGACGGCGGGCCGATCGGCAGCTGCGGAGGTGGCGGGTCATACGCTGGCGACGGTCATCAGCGCGGGGACGGAGCTGGCGTGGAATTACATGGGGACGAAGTTCCCCAGCCGGCCTGGCTATGCCGCGGTGTTTCGGGTCGAGCAGGTGGGGGCGGAGGTCGAGGACCTGCGGGCAGGCGATCTTGCGTTCTGCATGGGCAAGCACCAGTCGTATCAGCGGATGGAGAGGCGGAACGTGGTGCCGGTACCGTCGGGTCTGACGGCGGAAACGGCGGTCTTCGCCCGGATGATGGGCATCTCAATGAGCACGCTGACTACCACGTCTGCCCGGCCGCCGGAGAAGGTCCTGGTATCGGGCCTCGGGCTGGTTGGGCATCTGGCGGCACAGATTTTTGCAGCGTGCGGCTACGAGGTGATCGCGTGCGATCCGGTGGAGGCCAGGCGACAGATCGCGAAGGACATGGGGATTTGCGGCGTGCTGCCGGCGGTGCCGCTGGACGATCCGAAAGTCGCCGGTCACGTGGGACTGGTGGTCGAGTGCAGCGGGCACGAGCAGGCGGTGCTGGACGGCTGCAAGGTGGTGCGCAAGCGGGGCGAGATGGCGATGGTCGGCGTGCCGTGGCGACAGATGGCGGACATGCAGGCCCATGACCTGCTGCATGTGATATTTCACAATTATGTTGTGCTGCGAAGCGGCTGGGAGTGGGAGCTGCCCAACCAGCCGACGCCTTTCGTTACCAACAGCATCTTCGGCAACTACGCCGGCACATTGCGGTGGCTGCGTGAAGGGCGCGTCTGTGTCGATGGTCTCTATACGAAGATCTCGCCCGGCGCGTGCCAGGAGGCGTACCAGTCGCTGCTGCACAAGACGGCGGAGCGACTGGCGGTGGTACTCGACTGGTCGGCTACTGCCCCTGGATGCTGACCAGCGTGATATCGAAGATCAACGCGCTGTAGGGCGGGATCTTCGCGCCGCTGCCGGCTTCGCCGTAGGCCAGATCGTACGGGATGTAGAGCGTCCAGTGCGAGCCGACCGGCATCAGCTGGAGGGCCTCGATCCAGCCCTGGATCAGGCCGCTTACGCCGAAGGTGACGGTCTGGCCGTTGGAGCTGTCGAACTGCGTGCCGTCGATCAGCGTGCCGGTGTAGATGACGCTTACCGTATCGCTGGCGGTCGGCTTGGGGCCGCTGCCTTCCTCGATCACCTTGTACTGCAGGCCGCTGTCGGTGACGGTCACGCCGGGCTTGGTGGCGTTGTCGGCCAGGAAGGCCTCGCCGGCAGCCTTGTTTCTCTGCGGATCATCGTGGATGGTGATCGTAAAGCTCTGGGGAGTGCCCGAAGCCGGTTGGACGTTCGTGCCGTCAACCGCGTTGAGCACCAGTGTCAGGTCGGGGGTATAGTCGGTTCTCTGATTGGCTGTGACCGTCAGGGTGCCGGTGGTCTGGCCGGCGGGGATGGTCAGGGTGAGGTCGGGATTGGAGATTGTGTAATCGGTGGCTTTGGCGGTGCTGTCCTGCCCTGCCTCGAAGACGATCGAGGCGTCGGCGCCGATCGCCTGATCGAGCGTGCAGGTGATTGTCGCCACACCGCCATTGGCATCGATGGTGTCGTTATCGATCGAAAGCGTACCGTAGGGCGGGGGGTTGTCGTCTTCGATTGTGGCGGTGACTTCCTGGCCGGCTGCGTCGGTCGTCTTATCGGCGTTCGTTACCGAGTCGATCGTTACGATGATCGTCTTGCCGTTAGTATAGAGATCGACCGGCAGGCCCGTCAGCCGGATCGTACCGTAGGTCTTGCCCGCAGGGATGGTGATCTTCGTGTCGCTGGCGGTGTAATCGGTGCCCTGCTCCGCCGTACCGCTGAAGGTCAGGTTGACCGTCACATCGAGATACGTTGCGTTGGACAAGACGGCTTCGACGTCGAGGGTGCCGCCGTCCTTGACCACGGTGGTCTTGCCATCCGGCAGCTTGTATCGAAGCGGTCGGCTGCGCAGTTGTTGTTGGTGATGCTCACGTCGAAACTCTGCTGACCCGCCAGGAGGATCGCATTGGTCGCGCTGGCAATGTCGACGGTCACATCGACGGTGTCCTGGAAGGTGGTGCTCTTAAGGCCGCGGATCGTCACGGTGCCGGTCTTGGCGAACGGCGGGATGACGATCTTCATGGCTGAACGGGTGTAATCGATGCCGGACTGGGCGGTGCCGCCGTAGGCCAGGTCAACTTCCACCGTCTTCATGATGGGAAAGTTCAGCGTCGCGGTGATGGTGGCCACATCGCTGTCGGTCATGCTCGTCTTGTCGATGCTCAGCGAGACCGTGGGCGTACCAACGCCGGGCAGGCCGTTACAGCCGCCTGCGACCAGGCCAATCGTACACACCAGGCACAGTCCAGTTACTGCTCGTTTCACGGTAAGACCTCCGATCCGCTACGCCCAGGCCGGGACTCGGGCTGGCCCGCTGCCCCCGGCTGACAAACCTTCGCTGCGCCCATCATACCGACAAGCACCCGGCATGCGATAGCCGGCGTACAGGTATCCGGTTAGCAGGGGTGACGGCCTGTTCCGCAGAGGCTGCAACGTCCCATAACGTTCCGGAACGCGAAAAGTCGACGATAAGCCTCGTCTTCTCGGAGATGGGTACTCGGGGGTAAGGGGGCGGTCGCGGTCCGACGCGTTCCTGTTACGGAGCGGCCGAACCGCGACCGGGTATTGAGAATCAGGTAAGCTGTCCATCGGCCTTGGGGCCCAAAGGCTTTAGGCATTTGGGCAGCGGGGAGAAAATGGCGTAGAAGTCTCCTCGAACGGAAGCCATCTGACGGACACACTGCGTCGCCAATCGTATCCTCGGCGCCTGCGTCACGATTGCGCCTGCTGAACCGCAGGGCCGGTGACATCCCGGCCGTAGAGCAGGAACCAGATGGTCCCGATGACGCCGAAGCCGAAGGCGGTCATAAGATTCGCAGCAGGCGAGATCAGCCACAGGAGGCAGCCGCCGAAGGCCGCGAAGGCGACGATGACGTCGCGGATCAGGTAATAGAGGCCGAACATGGCGGCCTTTCGGTCCTCCGGCGAGAGGTCCATGATCAGGGCCTTGCGGGTCGGTTCGCCGAACTCCTTGAGGCCGCGCAGCACGAACACGGGAAACAGCAGCAGCAGGCTCTTGGAGAACAGCAGCGCCAGGGGGAAGAGCGTGAAGAAGCCGAACGTGATCGCGACGAACGGCTTCTTGCCGAACTGGTCGGCCATCCTGGCGACGGGGAAGTAGATCAGCATGGCTGTGACGTTCTCCACCACGGAGAGGACGCCGAACCAGTATGCGGCCTTGTCCTTCATCTGCACGTCGGTCAATACGCTGCCGTGGGCTTGCATCTGATGGACCAGCCAGGTCGTCACCCAGATGATGACGAACAGGTCGGGGATGCGTTCGCAGAAACGGATAAGGATGTCGCTGACCAGCAGGTTGCGGAGCGGCTTGCTCATGTGCTTGTAGAGCCGCAACGGGCTGATTTCCGCCTCGGAGGCCTTCTTCTTGACGCCGTCCTCTTCAATAAGCAGCTGCTGAGCGATCATGGCTACGAGAGCCAGCACCAACGCCAGCACGAATGCCAGGCGGACGCCAGTCCTGACACCGAACGCCAGAATGAATGCCCCACCGACGAACGGCCCGAGTGTCTTGGGCACACGGCGGACGAGCGATTGGACCGACACGCCCATCGTTCGCTTGTTCCTGGGGACCACGCGGGAGATCAGCTCCATCATGGCTGGCAGGGAGATCGCAGACCAGGAGATGAAGAACACTGCTCCCAACAGGACCGCCCACCATGTTGGGATGAGGATGACGATCAGGTAGCCGACCATCGACAGCAGATTGAAGATCACCAGCGCGCTTTTGACGCCCAACCGGTCGCTCAGATAGCCGCCGGGAAAGGAATACAGGGCCGATAGAAAGTCGTCGAGAAAACCGAGGATACCGATGGACACGATGCCCAGGACGCTGAGTTTGATCGCCATGGAGCCCTGGGTGAGGTTTTCCAGGTAGAGCGGCAAATAGCGCTCGCCCATGTGCTCGCCCATGCCGACCAGGATTACCATGGCCAGCATGCCGACGATGGAGCGTTTCAAGGCGAAAAACTCGATGAACCGGCGTGCGAACGGCTTTTTTTCTTCGTGTTCCGACACGGCATCTGGCCCCGAAGACGACGTCGAGCCTGTTTCACTACCTGTCATCTCTGCCTGCCTCCAGCCAACGCCATGTATGCCGGGCATCGCAGCGGGCCAACTGCCGCAAAAGGTTTCTGACCACCATCCGGCACACGACTGCGGGGCCGCGAGCGGCCTTGCAGGCCGCGTCTGTCATCTTAGCGACCAGCATCGCCGGGGCAATTCGCACCTACGTACTGTGCCTGTGCCGGCAGCGTGTGTGCCAATGCGGCCCTCTGCAGCCCACTCCCAAAGAAAAGGATCGGACGACCCCCTCAGATCGCCCGATCCTTACAACGTGCCACGCAGCGCGGTAACGTGGCAGATCAGTTTTCATGGGTGCGGCTACGACACCTCACCGCCGCTTGACCCCGTGTTCGCCATTGCCCCCCGGGCAGCAACACCGGCCGCCCTTCTGTCCTCGTACGTCGACACAACTGCGAACCAGGCAGTCGCCAGACGATCGTCTTCCTCTCGTCCTGGCATCGATCATGATCCTGCGGCCCCCCGGCCATCACCACGGTCACGACTCTTCTGCCCTTTCGGGGCCAGACCCATTGTCTGGCCTGATCACTACAAAACCCTAGGTACATGGTGCCCACAGGATCAAGCAAGATCACACAAGACCGGAATCTCGCCGTCCCGTAAATGAGACTGGGTCTCAGTTTCTACACGTGAACGTCCTATAACATCCACCTTTCACGACGTCTGACGGGATAATTGTTCGAACGCAGCGTCGGACCGACAGTCGCTGCCCGCAAGCGGGCAGGCTAACCCGGATATTTCACGGGGTTTTTCAGTTGGGCAGTAGCTAAAAGGCCTTACTTCCTGTAATGTCGGGAGTTGTAAAAGACAACCGTCACTACAAGGAGGTAAGGCCACGTGACAGAGTGTAACCGATCCCCCATCCGCTTTTCCAGTCTGGGCAGACGCAAGGTCGTCGCTGATTTCGACGGCGGTACGATCACCAGCGACGGCGGTGTGCTCCTGCTGCGCCAGATCGAACGGCGGCTCCGCCTCATCGAGCGTATGGATGCAGCCATTCCCGATCCCCGCAACCAAAGTCTGATCACCCACAGCCAAGTCAGCATGCTTCGCCAACGCATCTTCGCCATCGCCTTGGGCCAGGAGGATCTCAATGATCATCAGACCCTGCGGGCGGATCCACTGGTGCAACTGGCTTGCGAGCGGAAGGTGGACCACGACCAGCCTTTGGCCTCGCCCCCGACGCTGTGTCGCCTGGAGAACCGCGCGATGCGTCAACCCCTGGCCGAGGCCAGCAAGGTGCTGCTCGAAGCCTTCGTCGAGTCGCAGAAGACCCCGCCGACCGAACTGATCCTGGACTTCGATGCCACTAACGATTCCGTCCACGGCCACCAGGTCGGCCGCTTCTTCCACGGCTACTACGACGAGTACTGCTTCCTGCCGCTGTATGTCTTCTGCGGCAGCCAAATGCTGGTGGCCTACCTGCGGTCGGCCGACCAGGATGGGGCAACGCACGCCTGGGCTATCCTCTCGCTGCTGGTCAAGCGGTTCCGCCAGGTCTGGCCCGGCGTGAAGATCCTCTTTCGCGGCGATAGTGGCTTTTGTCGCTGGAAGATGCTCCGCTGGTGCGACCGGCACGATGTGTCCTACCTGGTGGGTCTGGCCAAGAACTCGCGACTGGAAGCCTTGGCCCGCCCGCTGATGGTGCAGGCCCAGGCGCTGGCGGTCGACCCGAAGGACCGGCCCCGCGTCTTCGGCGAGTTCTCCTACGCCGCGGCCACCTGGGACAAGGCCCGCCGGATCCTCGCCAAGGCCGAGTACCTGCCGCCCCAGCGTCCGGACGACGAGGCGAAGGAGAACTTCCGCTTCCTGGTGACGAATTGGCCGGGGGACGCCCAACTCCTGTACGAGCAGACCTACTGCCAGCGCGGCGAGGTCGAGAACCGCATCAAGGAGCAGCAACTGGGTCTGTTCGCCGACCGCACCAGTTGCCACGACTTTGAGGCCAACCAACTGCGGGTGCTGCTGTCGGCGGCCGCCTACGTGCTGATCGAGCATCTGCGTCGGACGGAACTGGCCGGCACGGAACTGGAGAAGGCCCAAGTCCGCACGCTGCGGCTGAAGTTGCTCAAGATCGGCGGACGGGTTCTGGTGTCGGCCAGGCGGATCGTGCTGCACCTGGCCAGTTCGTTTCCGCTGCAGGATCTGTTTCGCCGACTGGCCGCCCGCCTCTTGGCCCCGGCCAGCGTGACCTGACTTCCTCGCAACCCCGTGCCGCCGCCCCTGATCGGCCATGGGGGAAAGGGGGTGGTTTGCGCCCGGGGGGCCGTTACCCATCCAATCCAAGCCTGAGTGCTCGAATCTGTCGCCTCGCCGCTCTCACTGGCTCTGTCTGGTATCACCGTGAAATATCCGGGCTAAGAGCAACTGCGACGCAGCCGTACGGCAGGCTCTATCTGGCTGGAGACCGTTCCGAGTATCGATTGTGGGCCCTGTCGAAGGTCGCTCGGGAGACAGATCAAACAGAACATTATCTTGGGGTCGTGCGCATGTGAGTGGGTCAGCCCCCGCAAACGATGCGAGGCCTGACCCAAGGGAAGAGGCTGCTGGTGGGCCGGCCGACAGCCGACCCACCAGGCAGCAGTGTCCTTGTTCAAGCCTGATGCGCCTTTCACTGGCCTTTGGCGCGGGTCAGCAAGCCTAGTTGCTGTACTCGTAGGCACCGATGTCGATGGTCCCATCCGTTGGCCGACTGACATAGTCACATGGGTGCTGGTACTCGCTGTCCGGGATCAGCGAGAACCCATCAATACCGGTCGACGGATCGGGAACGAGCCCCAGATCGATCGCACCGGTGCTGCTGGCTGTCAGGTGACAGTCCAGCGTCGAGGGCGACACCAGGTGGGCATCCGTTGTGATCCAGTTGTTCACACGGTTGCTAGGTCCCCACCAGGTTGTTGAGGCCGGTCCCTGGAAGATGTTGTTTTCCACCAGGGCGGGCGGGTTGGTGCTGTCGGCGTTTCTGACCCACCAGCTGGTGCTGGTCCTGTTGTTGATCACCGTGTTGTTGATCACGTAGAGGTGCTGATCGGGATTGGGCGTCTGGCCGGGTGCGTTGTACTCGGAGTCATAGTCAATGATGATCCCGTTTTGGCCATTCTGGCTCTGTTCGATCACGTTACCGATCACGTACGTCGTCCCGCCGTTGGGGGCACTGCATTCGTAGCTTCCGCTGCCGCCTTCATTGGCCAGGCGATTGTAGAGGATGTAGTTGGTGCGGGCGTGTCTTGAGCTCATGCCCATCCACCGTATCGTGACTGTAGCAGTAACGCATGATGAGCGTGTCGGAGTGCCCGATGTAGATGTTGTGCGTCTGGCCTCCGCCATGGCCGTTGTGATCGAACTCCGTGTATTCAAGCACGGTGTTGCTGGCACTGACATTGTTGGCCAGGATGCCGTTGTCGCAGTCGTGGAGATAGCAGTGGCTGACGGTGATGTTGGTGCCCTCGGCGCGGACGGCGCCGATGTTCTGTGCGTAGCCGGAACGGCCGTTACAGATTTCCAGGTTATCGATGGTGCAATCGTTTCCGTCGATGACCAGAACGCCCTTGCTGTCTGAGGCGTTGTTGTCCGCATCCAGAACAGGACGGGTCGGGCCGACGCCGCGAATGGTCAGATTGTTCCTGTTGGCCGTAGCCCAGACCTGATAGCCGACGTAGGTACCGGAATGGATCTCGATGGTATCGCCGGCACTGGCGTCCGAGACGGCCGTCTGAATGGTAGGATATGTCAAGCCGGAATTAACATTCTCGATGCGCAGGGCCGGTCCCGCACCGGTGATCCCTGCGATCGATGCCAGGCCGAATCGACCGCTGCCGCCGGGGATCCCGATGAAGATGGGGCTGAAGCGGAAGCCGTAGACCAGGTCCTCGCCCTTGTCGATACAGACGGAGCCGAGATTGACCGTGAAGGTCTTGATCTCGTCAACCGCCCAGACGGTACCCTTCGGGATGACGGCGATCGTCACTGTTCTGGTGGCGACTTTCGCTGGTGTCGTACATATACATGTAAATGACCATGTTGTCGCCTTGCGCTCCTGCTGCGCCGGTCCGGTTGACGAGTTGGAACTGCAACTGGTCGACGTCGGCCAGACTGATCGCCTCATCCGCCTCGGATTCATCCCAGACCGGCTGATACTCGTTGTCCGTTACCGCCAGTTTGATGCCCAGATCCAGGCCGCTCCAGCTGGCGTTGGCGGTCATCATGCGTTGGCCGTTGACTTCCTCGAACTTGAAGTACCGGCCGCCGAGATCCCATCCGGTCAAGGTCGCTGAGCCGGCCGGCGCCTGGCTGCCGCCGAACGAGGTGTAGGTATAGTCCGTCGTGTTGTTGAAGTCCTCGATGTTCAGAGAGACGGTCTGCTCCGGGTTGACGTAGATCGTGACCGTGTCGTAGCCAGACAGCGTGCTGTCCGAAGCCGTCAGCCGCAGGACGTAGGTCCCGTATTCGCTGAAGGTGGCCGTCGTACTGGGTAGGCTGTCATCGGCAAAGGTGACGGTGCCCGGGCCGCTGTCCTTGCTCCAGGTATACGTCAAAGCAGCCGGCGGGTTGGGCAGGCCATCATCGGTGGCTGAGCCGTCGAGGTAGGCGGTCGCCGGGAGGGTGATCGTCTGATCTTCGCCGGCGTCTACAGTGGGTGCCGTATTGGCCAGGTTGACCGTCAGGGTGGCGGTGTTGCCGGTTACGGTTCCGGCCACGTTGGTCACCACGCAGGTGTAGTCGGCGGCGTCGCTCAGGATCACCGGATTCAGTGTCAACGTGGTGCCGGTAGCACCGGCGATGTCCGTGCCGTTCTTCTTCCACTGATAGGTGGGTGCCGGCGAGCCGGTCGCGGCAATCGTCAGATCGACCCTGTCGCCGGTCCAGACGGTCTGGCTCTGCGGCTGGGTCGTGATGGTCGGCGCCTCGGTGACCGTCATCGTGAAGATCATCGTATCGGAGACCCCGAGGCTGTCGGTCGCCTGCACGGCAAACGTGTAAGCGTCTGGCGTGGTCGGCGTACCGCTGAGAACGCCACCCGTGCTGAGGCTCAGGCCGTCCGGCAGGTCGCCGCCGAAGACGGACCAGCTGTACGGTGCCGTGCCGTCGGCCGCACCGAAGGTCACGCTGTAGGCCGTTCCGACGTTGGCGTAGGGGAGCGGGCTGTAGGTGGTGATGACGGTACTGCTGGCCGAGATGTGATACAGCCGAACCGCGTTGATGTACTGGTTCGGGGTCACGCTGCCGCCGTCGCCGACCTGCACCTTGAGGGTACCGTTGGCGTCCGGGGAAACAGCCGTCCAGCTGATCCAGTCGCCTGCCGTATAGCCGTCGGCCACGGAGTTGAACAGGGTCGCAGCCGATGTGGAGAGGCCGATGACCCGCCACTGGCTGTTCTGGTTGTCGTAACCGCTCGTGCTGTTCTTGGCGGAGACGGCATCGACATCGTACTGGCGATTCGGGTCGAGGCCGTTGAAGACCAGCTGCATCCCGGAGTTGGAGTTCTGGTTGAAATAGTCCTTGGCGGCGTTCTGATTGCCGTCGAGCCATGTCGGGCCGGCATTCGTGGGCTGCCAGTTGTTCGTGGTGCTGCCACGGTAGATCGTGCCTCTCATGCTGACAACGCTGGCGGTAATGCCGTCGGACGTATCGCCCGTGGCGAGGTTCACCATCGGCTGATCGGCGGCATTGGTGGCGTTGATCGTGTTCCAGCCGGAGTCGGTGACTGCAGCGGCGTCGCTGAAGTCCACCCGGACGTCGACGACGACGGCCGCAGGATTGGCTGTAACCGTCACGGTGTCATAGGCCGATCCCAGGCCATCGGAAACGGTCAGTCGCAGGACGTAGGTGCCGTCGGTACTGAAGGTCGCCGTGGTCGTCGCGGCATTTGTATCGTCGAAGGTGACGGTGCCCGGACCACTGTCCTTGCTCCAGGTGTAGGACAGCGTTCCTTCACCTTCGAGCGTAGCGGAGCCGCTGAGGTAGGCTGCTCGGGGCAGGGTGACGGTTTCATCGTTTCCGGCCTCTACGGCAGGAGGCGTATAGCTCTCTTCGACCGTCAGGGCCAGGGTCACCACCTGTGACACGCTGTTGTCATCGGTCGCCTGGACGGTGAACTGGTAGTCGCCGGCTGTGGTGGGCGTACCGCTGAGAACGCCGGCCGTGCTAAGCGTCAGACCGTCCGGCAGGGTGCCTGAGGAAATCGACCAACTGTACGGCGCCGCGCCGCCGGAGGCCGCGAACGCCTGGCTGTAGGCGCTACCCGTAGCGGCGTCGGCCAGGGCGATGTGATAGAGACGAACCGCATTCATGTAATGGTTGGGCGTGGTACCTCCGGAACTGCCGACCTGCACCTGAATTGTACCATTGGCGTCCGGGGCGATATCCGACCAGGTCAACCAGTCACCGGCCGTATAGCCGTCGTCGACAGAGTTAAACATGTCGGGGCCGGCTGTGGTGAGCCCATGAACTCTCCAGTGCTGTCCTGGTCGTCCCAGCCGCTCGTGCTGTTTCTGGCAGTAATCACCTCGACTGCGTAAGAGGCTGTCGGGGTCCAGGCCATTGAAGGCCAGTTGCATACCGGAGTTGGAGTTCTGGTTGAAATAGTCCTTGGCTGCGTTCTTGTTGCTGTCCAGCCACACCGGGCCCGGGTTTCCGGCCTGCCAGTTATTGGTAGTCGTGCCGGCGTAGATCGTACCCCTGATACTTACTGCGCTGGCTGTAATACCGTCGGAGGTGTCGCCGGTGGCGAAATTCACCATTGGCTGATCCGTGGTGTTGACAGCACTGATGGTGTTCCAGTCGCTTTCGGTGACCGACGCCGCGCTGCTAAGGTCAACGCGAACGTCGATGACGGCAGCAGGAGGCTCGGCCGTGATTGAGATCCCTCCGAGACTTACCGACGCCCCCAAGACTGTCACGAGACAACCCACTAAGACCGTCTTCATTGCCCACATAACACTTCCTCCTTTTGGTTGGAACTGTACACTCCTTGAGAACGGGCAAGTGCATGCCACCTGCCCACCGATATTGGAGCCCCTTGCTCCCGCAGCATTCCTGCAACGGGCGCGAGACGGCGACGGCAAAAGACGTACGCGGTACAACCTGACTGAGGGTTGCATTTAGTGACCAAGAACACTATGGCCAAAGGCAAGGTCTGCAGCTGATGTGGCGAGCAATGGTGCGCTCGTGACCCATGAAACCGCGCACAGGAAAGCTCTGGCAATTGGCGTGCCAGGAGCCCCTTCCCGCTGCAAATGTCTTTAGAAGTCTTTACCGAAACTTCACTTGCGCCGGCCCCAGCTATTGAGACCGCCATCGGCGGACGGACCCTGCAAGCATCGCCGGTAAACGGTTTGGTTCAGACCAGGGAGAGAGGGAAGTCCGGCTGAATCCGACAGCCAGGCCGCGAGCACCGCAAGATAGGCGTGGCCAGAAGGTTAGGCTCTGGACATGCGCGGCGAGGGAGCCGTGGCCGAAACGCAACATTGCGGTTCATACCACATCGCCGGAAAGAACACGCGTCGTGCATAACGCTTGGCAGCAGGCAGCAGATCGGCTATTGTGACGAATAAAGTAGTATGTACTTGGAATGGTGAAGGATGGAACCGCCTGCCGACGAATTGATTGAGAACGATAATCCGTTTGATGAGCCGACCTATCGGCGCGTGGCGCATGCGCTTCGCCCAGCAGATCCTTACCGGGCAGCTGCCGCCGGGAACTCGCCTTGGCGTCGAACGAGAGATAGCCGTCCAGTACGGCATGAGCCGAAATACGTGGCGTAACGCCCTCGCCCTGCTCGAAGCGCAGGGCCTCGTGCGACGCGTACCGCGGCGTGGTGCCTTCGTAACCGGCCAGCCGACGGAGAAGCGCTGGTTCAGCACGGCCTCGACGATCCTGTTCGTGGAGGTTGGAAAGGTCGTAGCCGCTGACCAACCCAATCCCACCAGCTTCTACGGCGCCATCTTCAGTGGCGCGGCAGAAACGGCACGAACTCTGGGGCTGCCTGTGCGCACGGAGAAAGTGCCCGGGCATGTCCGGGTTCCCCTGCAGGAATACCACCCCCCTCGTCCCAGCGAGGTGGGCGGCGTAATCGTGTGCGGCACTTTCGATGAGCAGTACATCCAGATGTATGGCTCCGAGGGCGTGCCCGTGGTTGTCGTCGACTATTGGACGCGCGATCCTCAGGCCGACAGCGTCACCGTGGACGTCGAGGGCGAGGCAAGCATGGCTCTCGAACACCTGGCCCAGAAGGACCACAAGCGGGTCGGCTTCTGCGCGGTCGGCCGAAAGGAATATGGCGAGGATGTACACGGGTACGATCCTGACATCCCGCGGATGCTGGACTGTCTTCGGAGGGCCGCTCAGCGATGTCATATGGAAATGCGGGATGAGTGGGTCGTGATGCGTCCGTGGTCCCAGGACCCGCTACGGGAACCGTTGACGGAACTGCTGCGTTCGCAAAACCGGCCGACTGCGATAATATGCTTCACGGAATTCGAGACCAACTGTGTACTGGGAAGGGTCGTGAAAGAGGGCCTGCGATGTCCGGAGGACATCAGTGTAATCAGCCGCGGACAGCCCGAGCTCGGCCAGCGACACATGACTTGCCTGCAGGGCGATCCGAAGCAGATGGGCCAGACGGCGGTGAGGCTGCTTGTAGAGCGGATGCAGGGGGTGCGTCAACGATCGGTGCGGGTCGCAGTCGTCTCGCGTCTGGTTCTTGGCACGAGCAGTGCTTATGCCCCGGGCACACTGCAGTGAACACCGCACGGCGCCGGCGGGCCCATCACTGAATGCATGCCCTTCGTGCTACCATAGCTTGTACTATAGAGCGCATGTAATCCAGGCGTGGCGTATCGCCGATCGAACAGACGCTGCCCGTACGCGGACAGGCTGAATGCGGCCGGATCGATCGACGTCTGCCCACAATCGCGCAGGTCAGATGTTGCTGCCACCCTGCGCGGGCCGGGTTACTACGCCCGGTTGAGGATGCCCTGTTGGACGGCACAACGAACGGTGTCATTCGCCTTCGGTGCCGGCGGGAACCTTCGCCGGGGCCGGTTTGCTGATGGGCGCCTCTTCCTCGCTCGGTTGGCTGGCGGCTGTCTGCCGGGCGCGCTGCGTGGCCTCGATGACATCTTCGGCTGGCAGCACGAAGCCGTACATCATCTCCTGCATGCTGGACATCCGGGCGAACATGGCGGCGGGGTTTTCGTCCTCTTCGTCTTCCGTGGGCGTCTGCATCACGGCTACGCCGAGTACCTTGCCGTCGGCAGTAAAGACCGGCAGGCCGAGTACGCTGGAAAGCGGCAGCATCGGTACATACAGTTTGCGCGGCTTCCTGGCGATACCGCCGACACGGCTTTCGACCAGCACGGGAATCCGGTCGAGAAACTTGCCGGCCCGACGGATACTGATGAGCACCTGCCCCGGGCTGGCCTGCGTCGAACCGGCCAGGTTGATGAACGGCAGCTTCTTCTTGCCGACGTCCTTGATCTGTACCCAGGCGAGATCGAGCTCACTGTCGCGGGCGACCAGGCGCGCGTCCAGGCCTTCGGTATCATCGCCGACCAGAACCTTGATGTGCGTCGGGGTCGTCGAGATCTCCTGCCCGAACTGGCGCATCATGCCGCCAATGCCGCCGAGTTGCGTATTGGACGCCAGCACCAGCCCTTTCGGGTCGATCAGGACGCCGGTGATCTCCATCTCGCTCTCGTTATCGCCCATGCTGCCCATTTTCACCTGCAGCACGAACTTGATCGTCACGAACGCCGGCGACCTGCCTTTCAGGATCTGCTGATAGTCCGCGGGGCTCGCCTCTCCGGACGCCCCGGCAGCCAGGCCGGCAACAACCGCAGCCATCATCATCCCAACCAAACCGCTTCGTGTGCGTCCGTGCATGAAGTCACTCCTTCGCCTTGACCTGGCTGGTCTTTGTCTTGTGCCCGACCCCGACCATCTCGCTGCCGGTTACCGGCTTCCAGTCGGGTTCGACATACTGGAAATTCGTCCGCTGATCCCTCAACACCACGAAAACCACGCGCTCCGGCTGGGTCTTCGTGATCTTCTTCATGGCCTTGCGGAAGCCCTGAACGTCCTTGATCTCATAGGAACCGATCCGCTGGATCAGGTCCCCGACGTGAATGCCGCCGAGGCCCGCCCAGCCGGCCCCTTCAACCTGCGAGACGATCACGCCTTCCACGTCCGGGGTCCAGCAGTTCTCATCGCGATCAAAAAATGTAATATCGCGGACGGCCATCTCAAAGTCCTTGTCCTCGTCGTGCGGCACTTCGTCGGCCGTCAGACGGGTGCGCTCCAGTTCCACCGTGACATCCAGCGGCTCGTGCTCACGAATCACGCCGAGATGGGCGGAATTGCCGATCCGGAGCCGATGGACCCGGCGGGTAAACAGGCCGGCGTCCTGCATGCCGCGCGGCCGGAGCCGCTCGCCGTTGAGCGACGTGACGATGTCCCCGACCTTCAGATCGCTGTGGGCGGCCAGGGTTCGCGGATAGATTCGCGTCACGCGAAAGCCGACCGCCTTCGGCTCGCCGAGTTTTTCCGCCAATTCCTTCAACACCGGCTGGGTGTCGATGCCGATCCATGCCTTGGCGACCTCGCGCGGCGGGTCATCGTCGTCATCCTGCCTGGGCTTGATCAGCGTAGCATAGTTCTTGCCACTGCGATCGAACTGCACGAGCACGTACTTGGGGGCCTTTTCGCCGCCCATGAGTTTGTCATACGCAGCGACGAGGTCATCAAGGTTGCGAATGGGTTTGTCGTCGATGGCAACGATTACGTCGCCACCGAACAGGCCTGGTTCGGCCAGCGACGACGGGCTGCCGTCCCGCACACCGGAGACCATTACCCCATCGGTTGAATCGAGATGACGATCGAATGCCGTCTTCTCGGTGATCTCCATGCCCGTCAGGCCCCACAGCCGAAAGGCCATCTGCCTGCCGCGATCCTTCTTGAGCAGTTCGGTCGTTACAACCGTTTCGTGGGACTTGCCGTCGCGGTCGTAGCGAATGTCGATCTTCGAGCCGACCGGCAGATCGGCGATCGTCTTCATCAGCGGCGGCACTTCCTCGGGGAATCGCACGGTCACGGGCGTTTTGCCTACCGCGACGATCACATCGCCGGCCCGGATGCCGGCCTTGTAGGCCGGCTCGCCCTTGACCACGGAATTGACCAGCACGCCCTTTTCAATACCTGTCTTTTCGATCGGCTTGAACGCGACACCGATCCAGCTGCGGCGGACCGTGCCGTGCTTGATCAGCGCGTCTGCCACCTTCTGCGCCAGGTTGCTGGGAATAGCGAAGCCCAGACCGCCGCCACCGCCGAGTTCGTTGACCCCGACGATCTGTCCCGCCAGGTTCACCAGCGGACCGCCGCTGTTACCAGGGTTGATGGCGGCGTCGTGCTGGATCCACTGGGTGAACAGGCCGGTCCGCTGGCCGTCCTCCAGTTCCATTTCCTCGACGGACTGCCCGCCGGCAAAGACGCGTCTGGTATTGGAGACGATGCCCAGCGTAACCGAACGCGACAGTGCGAACGGCGAACCCATGGCCATTACGTAATCGCCGATCTCGAGATTGTCCGAGTCGCCGAAGTGGGCCACCGGAAGGGGAGATTTGTCCTTGCGGGCAGCCAGGTCGAGCTTCAGCACGGCCAGATCCGTCAGCGGATCTTCGCCGACGAGTTCAGCCGGCACTTCCTCCTCGTTGGCCAGCGTGCATCGGAATTTCTTGCCGTCATTGGTCACATGCTGGTTGGTCAGCACGTAGCCGTCCTTGCTGATGATCGTACCGCTGCCGACCGCACGACTCTTGTGTTCCTTGCCGCCCCAGTAGTCGACCGTCACGACGTAGATATTGACCAGGGCGGGGAAGACCTGGTCACGACTCTGGGCGACGACCCGCCGCAGGTTCCGGCGGAGCTGTTCAACATCGGCCGGCCGGACACTTGCCTTCGACCGGCGGAACCACGTGCGACTCGCGTGCCGGGCCGTCTGCGTGGCAGCCGGCTTGACATCGGACTGGGAGCAGCCTGCCAGGCCAGCCCCGACCAGGATGGCTGCACTGAGAGATATGCCCAGCAGACAACGGGCCGTACTTTTGCCGTAAGCAAACATCATGCGGAACTCCTCATCAGGCGGACGCTGGCCCCAGCCTCAAGGCTGGTCAGATACCCCTTCTACGCCGACAGTAGCCGGTCAGTTTGCCCCGGCCGTCGGCGATACGCAAGCAACCTACCTAGTATGATCGGATAGAGCATGTCCGACGCTGGAGGCGCCGCGGAGCAAAACGAAGCAGCCGTCCCACCGATGGCAAGTGTTTGTGGTCCAAGCCTTCGGTACCGCTTACGGAAACGCAACAGAGGGCCACGCCTTGCGGGTCGACCGGCGGCCTTGCGACCTGGTCGCCAACTCCTAGACTGTTGGCGGATCGCCTCTGAAGGGGTCCCCCGTACGGGGGGGCTCCGCCTGCGATATCGGAGATCCTCAAATGCCTGTCGCTCGAACGCCGTTGCAGCCGGCCGGCCTGCGGGATGTCGTGATCGACGATGGTTTCTGGAGGCCGCGGATCGAGACCAACCGCCGCACGACCATCCCTCACGAATACCGTATGTGCGACAAGACCGGCCGGATTGCTCAGTACGACCTCGACTGGAAACCGGGCGAGCCGAACCCGCCGCATATCTTCTGGGATTCGGATGTGGCCAAGTGGATCGAGGCGGCTGCCTGCTCGCTGGCGACGCATCCCGATGCCGACCTCGAACGGCACCTCGACGAGGTGATCGAAAAGATCGCCGGTGCCCAGCACCCGGACGGCTACCTCAATCCGCACTACACCGTGGTCGAACCGGGCAATCGCTGGACCAACCTGCGAGATTGTCATGAGCTTTACTGCGCAGGGCACATGATCGAGGCAGCTGTAGCCCACTTTGCGGCAACCGGCAAGCGAAACCTGCTGGACGTTCTATGTCGCTTCGCCGGCCATATCGACGCGACCTTCGGACCCGGCAAGCGCAAGGGCTATCCCGGTCACGAAGAGATCGAATTGGCGCTGGTTAAGCTCTACCGGGCAACCGGCCAGCAGCGATACCTGAAACTCGCGGAATACTTCATCAATGAACGCGGCAGCCAGCCTCACGTCTTCGCCGAAGAGGCACGATCGCGCGGCGAGGATCCTGCCAAATGGCGCTGGGGCGGCGACTTCAGCTACTGCCAGGCCCATCTGCCCGTACGCGAGCAGACGGAGACGCTCGGCCATGCCGTTCGCGCCATGTACCTTTATAGCGGCATGGCGGATGTCGCCCGGGAGACCCAGGATGAGGCCCTGCTGGCAGCGTGTCGCCGACTGTGGGAGGACGTGACGACGCGAAAGATGTACGTGACCGGCGGAGTCGGTTCCAGTGCCCACGGCGAGACCTTCACAAAGGCATACGACCTGCCGAACGAGGCCGCCTATGCCGAGACCTGCGCCGCCATCGGCCTGGTCTTCTTCGCGCACCGCATGTTGCAGATCGAGCGAAACGCACACTATGCCGACGTGATGGAACGGGCCCTGTACAACGGGGTGCTGTCGGGCGTGGGACTCGATGGCAAGACGTTCTTCTACGTGAATCCCCTGGCCTCACGCGGCGATCATCACCGGCGCGAGTGGTTCGGTACCTCCTGCTGCCCGCCGAACATCGCCCGACTGCTTGCATCGCTGGGGCAATACGCGTATTCGACAGCCGACAACGCCGTATACGTCCATCTCTACGTTGCGGGACAGGTGCACTTCGAGATGCAGGGGCAGGAGATATCTCTGCAACTGCAGACACGCTACCCGTGGGACGCCAAGATCCGGCTCTCTGTACAGACGACCCGTCCCATGAAGTTCGACCTCATGCTGCGTATACCCGGCTGGTGCCGCAGACACTCGATCAAAGTCAACGGCAGGCCGGCATCGACCAGACTGGCGAAGGGCTATGCACGCATCAGCCGGCGATGGGCGAGCGGCGACCGCGTCAGCCTGACGGTTGCGATGCCGGTCGAGCGCGTCATCTCGCATCCCTTTGTGGAAGCGGACGCCGGCAAGGTTGCCCTGATGCGCGGTCCGATCGTCTACTGCCTGGAACAGTGCGACCACGAGGTCGACGTCAGGTCCATCGCATTGCCCGATCGGGCGAAGCTGGCGGCCCGGTTCGACGAGAAGGTTGCTGGCGGGGCAACGGTGATTGAGACCACGGGACGTGCCTTGCCCGCCGCTGCATGGAAGGGGCGGCTTTACCAGCCGATCAAGACAGCGGGACGGCTGCGGACGATGATCAAGGCGATCCCCTATTGCCTGTGGGATAATCGCAAGGCGGGACCGATGACCGTGTGGATGATGAGAAACGCCTGACCTGAGTTCCGAGCAGGCTCGAAAAAGTGATGTAAGTCCTTATTTGACAAGGAAGGTGTTGCGGATTTGGGTGTCCCGCGGGCAAGATGGGGCCCATGTTCGTCCGAAGGAAGCCCAACAAATCCGGCTCGGTCAGCGTTCAGGTCATCGACAAGTCCAACCATGGCTATCGGGTCGTCAGAACCGTTGGATCGGCCCGTGATCCCGAGCAGGTCAACCGCCTGGTGGCTTTGGGCGAGCAGTTCATCCGTCGCCAGAGCAGGCAGTACGACCTGTTCCCCGAGGACCAGCGCGACAACGCCGCCGTCCTGGACTTCATTCAAGCCCTCGCCAACGCCTCCATTCGCACGCTCGGCCCGGAAATCATCTTCGGCCGGCTCTTCGACGAGATCGGATTCAACGCGATCCCCGAGCCGTTGTTCCGTGACATCGTCGTCGCCCGCCTGGTCTACCCCACCAGCAAGCTCAAGACCGTCGATTACCTCTATCGCTATCAGGGCAAAACCGTCTCGCCTGACAGCATCTACCTGTTCCTCGACCGCCTCAACAAGCACTACAGCCAGCAGGCGCAAGCGATCGCCTACCGATACTCGCGCAAAATCCTCAAGCGAATCAGCGTCGTCTTCTACGACGTGACCAGCCTGTACTTTGAGGCGGAAGACGAGGACGATCTGCGAAAGATCGGCTTTTCCAAGGACGGCAAATTCCAGAACCCGCAGATCATGCTGGGCCTGCTGGTCGGCCAGAACGGCTATCCCATCGGGTACGACATTTTCGAGGGAAACACGTTTGAGGGAAAGACGCTCATCCCGCTGCTTGAGGGCATTGAGCGGCGGTACCACTTCGGCAAGCCCGTGGTGGTGGCCGACGCCGCGATGCTCAGCAAGGACAATCTCGACGCTCTGGACGCAGCGAAGTATCCGTTCATCGTCGCCGCCCGGCTCCGCAATGAGACGCAGGCGGTGCAGGCGGAGATCCTCGGACGCTGCGCGGCCCTGACCAATGGGCAGTCCGTGGTGATCGACCAGCCGGCGGGCCGTCGGCGGATCGTCAGTTACTCCGACAGTCGGGCCAAAAAGGACGCTCACAACCGCGATCGCGGCCTGGGGCGGTTGCGCAAGCGTGTCCGTTCAGGAAAACTGACGAAGGAGCACCTGAACAACCGCGGCTACAACCGATTCCTGAAGCTCAGCGGCGAGGTCAAAGTCCAGATCGATGAGTCGCAGATCGAACAGGCCGCCCGGTGGGATGGCCTGAAGGGTTACCTGACGAACACGGATCTGCCGGCCGAAGCGGTCATCAAAGTCTACGGCCAATTGTGGCATATCGAGAAGGCGTTCCGGATCTCCAAGACGGACCTTCGCATCCGGCCGATATTCCACCGTCGCCGGGGACGCATCGAAGCCCATGTGCTCGTGGCCTTCGTGGCCTACACGATCTACAAGGAACTTGAACGGCGTCTGCATGAAGCGGGCATGACGATGAGTCCCACGTGCGCAGCGGAGCTGACACAGACAATGTATGAAATGGCTTTCACGCTGCCCGACGACCCCGCGGTTCGCCGGGTTCTCCTTCGAATGGATGCCGAACAGCAGCAGCTCTACGACCTGATCTACTGACCGGGTGTCCCAATTCGGAAGTCAGGAAGACAGCGGGACGGCTGCGGACGATGATCAAGGCGATCCCCTATTGCCTGTGGGATAATCGCAAGGCGGGACCGATGACCGTGTGGATGATGAGAAACGCCTGACGCAGCCACTGGCAGACGAACTGGCAGCGGCAGCATCCATTCCGGATTCCCCGAAGATCTCTCGGCATGGAGATCCTTCGCTTCGCTCAGGATGACAACGCGGGAGGCAGCTCCAGTTTTCCAGAGCATCTCCAATCCGGACGTGGCATGGCACGCTGTGCCTTGCCTAAGGGCCGCCGGCTCGACTGCGCCGCTTCGGACGCCGGTTCGGGTTCGACTGCCATGTCCTCCAGGGCGGCGCGGGCCTTGTGCCTGCCGAGCCAGCTGCGGAATCGTTCCATGTAAAGGTAGAACACCGGCGTGACGAAAAGGGTCAGCATCTGGCTGAACACAAGACCGCCGACGACCGCCAGGCCCAGCGGGCGGCGCGACTCGGCGCCGGCGCCGAAGCCCAGGGCGATCGGCAGCGTGCCCATCAGGGCCGCCATCGTCGTCATCATGATCGGGCGGAAACGAATCACGCACGCCTCGTAGATCGCGTCGGCGTGCGTCCTTGCCTTCGTTGCGCTGGGCCTCGATGGCGAAGTCGATCATCATGATGCCGTTCTTCTTCACCAGGCCGACCAGCATGATGATGCCGACGAAGGCGTAGAGACTCAGGTCGACGTTGAACAGCCATCAGCGTCGCCAGTGCACCGAAACCGGCGAAGGGCAGGGCCGAGAGAATCGTGATCGGATGGATGAAGCTCTCGTAGAGGATGCCCAGCACCATGTAGATCACCAGCGATCGCCAGCACCAGCAGCAGGCCCAAGCCGGCTGTCGAGGACTGGAACGCCTGGGCAGTGCCCTGGAAGCTGGTCGTGAAGTTGCCGGGCAGCGTCTCGCGCGCCAGCTTGTCGACCGCATCGACGGCCGTCGCCCAGCGCCACGCCCGGCGCCAGGTTGAACGAGATCGTCACGGAGGGCAGCTGGCCCGAGTGGTTGACCGTCAGCGGGCCGACGATCCTTGCGTCATCGTCGCCAGCGTGCTGAGCGGCACGAGCTGCCCGCTGGTGCTGGAACGGACGTAGAGCATCGAGAGGCTGTCCGGGTCGTCGCTGGTACTGCGGCAGCAGTTCCATGATCACCTTGTACTGATTGGTTGGCGCGTAGATCGTGGAGATCTGCCGCGAGCCGTAGCGCCGCACCGAGGGCCGTCTCGATCTGCGCGGCCGTGATGCCCAGCGCCGAGGCCTTGTCGCGGTCGATGGTCACGTTGACCTGCGGGTTGGCCGATCTGCAGGTCGCTGCGTCACGTCGACGATGCCCGGCATCTTGCTGCATCTTCTCCTCCAGTCGCTGGCGCCGGTGTAGACAGCTCGCCGGTGTCCGGCCCCTGGAGCGTGTACTGGTACTGGCTCTTGGTCATCCGGCCGCCGATGCTGGATCGGCGGCGGATTGTGCATGAACGTGGTCATGCCCGGCACCTGGTTGAGCTTCGGCCGCAGCTCGTTGATGACCTGGTCGACGCTGAGCTCCCGCTGGTCGCGCGGCTTGAGTCTGACGAACATGATACCGCCGTTGCGCGCCGCTCGCGTCCGGCGAACGACATGAACGAGTCGACGTTCGGGTCGGCCGAACGATCGTCGGCCACCTGCTTCTGGTGGCCGATCATAGAGCATCGAAGGAAATGCCCTGCGCCGCCTCGGTGAAGCCGATGATCCTGCCGGTGTCCTCGCTGGGCAGGAAGCCCTTCGGGACAACCATGAACAGGTAGACCGTGCCGACGAGCATCGCCAGCGAGAACCCCATCGTAGCCAGCCGGTGCCGCAGCACCCAGCGCAGGCCCGACCTCGTAGACGCAGAGCATGGCGTCGAACGCCTCTTTCGCTGACGCGTAGAGCCGCCCGTGGTGCCCTCGCTGCCGGCGCCGCAGGAACCGGCTGCCAGCATCGGCGTCAGCGTCAGCGAGACCACGCCGGAGACCAGCATCGCCACGCCGATGGTGACGGCGAACTCGCGGAAGAGCCGGCCGACCATGCCGCCCATGAACAGCACCGGGATGAACACGGCCGCCAGCGACAGGGTCATCGACACGATGGTGAAGCCGATCTCGCCGGAGCCGTCGAGCGCCGCCTGGAGCCGGCTCTCGCCCATCTCCATGTGGCGGACGATGTTCTCCAGCATGACGATGGCGTCGTCGACGACGAAGCCCACCGACAGCGTCAGGGCCATCAGCGACAGGTTGTCCAGGCTGTAGCCCAGCAGGTACATGACGGCGAACGTGCCGATGATCGACATCGGCATGGCCAGGCTGGGAATGATCGTCGCCCAGAACGTTGCGCAGGAACAGGAAGATCACCATGACCACCAGGCACAGCGTCAGCACCAGCGTGAACTTGACGTCGTTGACCGAGTCACGGATCGACTCGCTGCGGTCGTAGAGATCGTGCATCGTCACCGACGCCGGCAGCTGGTCGCGGAACGTCGGCAGCAGTTTCTTGACGGCGTCGGCGACCTCGACCGTGTTGGTGCCGGGCTGGCGCTGGATGGCCAGGATCACCGACCGCGAGAACATCTCCGGGTCGATGAAGTACGGCGGCGATCTTGTCGTTCTCGACGCTGTCGATCACCTTGCCGAGGTCGTTCAGCCGGACGGGATTGCCGTTGCGGTACGCGACGATCATCGGCTTGTAGGCGTCGGCGTCCATCAGCTGGCCGTTGGCCTGGACGTTGTAGGCCTGGTGACGTGCCCCAGAACGTGCCCACCGGCAAATTGACGTTGCGACTGCCGGATCGCGCTGGTCACCTCGTCGATGCCCGACGCCCCGGCTGGCCAGTCGCCGCGGGTCCAGCTGCACGCGCACGGCGTACTTCTGGGCACCGAAGACCATCACCTGGGCGACGCCGTTGATCATGCTGATCCGCTGGGCCATCATCGTCTCGGCGTACTCGTCGAGATGGTACAGCGGCAGCGTCGACGACGTCAGCGCAAGATACAATACCGGCTGGTCCGCCGGATTGACTTTTCTGTAACTCGGCGGGGCGGGCATGTCCGGCGGCAGGTTACTGGCTGGCCCGCGAAATGGCCGCCTGCACGTCCTGGGCGGCCGCGTCGATATTGCGGTTCAGGGCGAAGATCAGGGTGATCTGCGTCTGACCCAGCTGGCTCGTGGAGTTCATCGAGTCGATACCGGCGATCGTGCTGAACTCCCGCTCCAGCGGCGTGGCGACCGACGACGCCATCGTCTCGGGACTGGCCCCGGGCAGCCCGGCGCTCACCTGAATCGCCGGGAAGTCGACATTCGGCAGGTCGCTGACCGGCAGGCTCTTGTAGGCCGCAAACCCGAACAGCAGGATCGCCAGCATGACCAGGGTGGTCATGACCGGCCGGCGGATGAAGATATCGGAAAGATTCATGCCTTTGGGTTCCTACTGGTGGGCCCATCCCACCCCATTCGAAAGTCCCTCGGCACCGGTCCGTCGCCACGCTCGCGATGGCGAGCTCGCTACGACTGCTGCCAGCGGCTTCGGCGCCGGCTGGCTCTGCGGCGCGTTCTTTATGACGATCTTCGTCCCGTCGACCAGCCGCAACTGCCCGTCGGTAACAACCTTGTCGCCGGCACGCAGGTCCCCCTTGTCGATCACGGTGAGTCCCTGCCACAGGTCGCCGGGCGTGACCGGCCGCGACTCGACCGTCTGGTCCGGCTTAACGACAAAGACGAACTGGCCGTCCTGCCCTGTCTGTACCGCCTGCGTCGGCACGACGATCGCGCCGTCGTGCGTCGTCAGCGTCAGATCGACGTTCACGAACTGGCCCGGCCAGAGTGTTCGGTGCTTATTGGTAAAGGTCGCTTTCGAGCTGGATCATACCCGTCGTTCGATCGACCTGGTTATCGACGAACGTCAATTGACCGGTCTCCGGCGGCAGGTTGGTCTGCACGACCGTAGCGGTGACCTCGAGCGGCCGGGCGTTCGTGGCCATATACTGCCGGACCAGGGGCAGATACTTCTCCGCCACGCTGAAGGTCACGTAAATGGGTTGGATCTGATCCACAACCACCAGCGCCGTATCATCCCCCTTGACGATGCTGCCGGCGTGGACCATCAGGTCGCCCGGTCCGACCCGGTCAGCGGCGAGGCAATCCTGCAGTAGTCCAGTTGGATTTGTACGTTTTCGACAGCCGCCTTGTCAGCAGCCACCTGCCCCTCGGCGGCCTCGGCCGACGCCACCGCTTGGTCGAGTTCGCGCTGCGTGCCGGCGTTGCGCTTGTAGATATCTTCCTGGAACTGCGCCTCCTCCCGGGCGTTGCGGGCCTGGGCGGCATCGCGGGCGAGGTTCCCCTTGGCGATGCCCAGGGCGGCCTCATACGGCCGGCGATCGATCTCGAAGAGCAAGTCGTTCTTCTTGACGTCCTGGCCCTGCTCGAAAGCAACCTTCGTCAGTTGTCCCGGAACGCGACTCTTGATGGTTACGGTCGAATAGGCCTCGACCGTACCGATCGCCTGCACCTGAACCGGCACGTCCTTCTGAAGGACAGTGGCGACCGTGACCGGCGCAGCCGGCCGCACTCTCTCTGCCTCACCGGCGTCGTTGCCTTTGGTACAGCCGGCGACAATCAGCCCGCCAGTCAGCAGCAGCGTCAGCGCCGAGGAAATCATGATCCTGTGCCGGTAACTGCCGATCCCTCGATGCACCCGCCTGTCGCGTTTCATGGGGTAATCCCTGCCTTGTCGGTTCCCGCGTCGGGTAGTAAACACCCGTTAACTATTATACGCAGGGGACGATTATACTTAGCAAGCGAACTTTTGGGAATGTCCGCAATAGGATCGGTGCAAGATTTGCCTCTGGCCTGAAAGAAGACCTCGTAACCTTCGTGAGACGACCAAGTCACTGCTGCCGGCCGCAAGACGATCGAAGGCAAAAGGATACATACAACACAGACAAACTTGCCGAAATCCGCCTTTTTGCCGGGGGCGCCATGTCCGTACGGGCACGGAGCCGCGGCCCCCCGAACCTGCGGTTATTTGCTGTGTTTGGCCTGGGCAGCCTCGCGGACCGACTCAAGAAGCTCGTCTACCTTGAAGGGCTTGAACAGGACGGCCTCCAACCCCTGCCGTCGCGCCCGGATGATCGAATGATTCGGGTCGTAGCCGAAGCCCGTCATGAAGATCACCGGGACCGTCGAGTCCTTATCCTTCTGCGCGGCGAAGACGGCATAGCCGTTGCGGGTAGGCATCTTCACATCGCAGATGATCAGGTCGTACTCCCGCTGGCTGACCATCGAGCACGCTTCCTCACCATCCTTGGCCGTCTCGACGATGCAGCCCAGGGAACTGAGCACGTCGTTGAGCGTCTGGAGGATGACCGGCTCGTCGTCGGCCACCAGGATCCGCTTGCCGCCGAGAACGGGATCCGCCTGCGTCTGGCGCGGGATCTGGCCGAGCGGCTTGACCGACTGCCTCTCGACCTGCTGAACGCTCTCCTTGACCGTGTTGACGTTCCCACAAATACCCTTGAGCTTACCGAGAAGATCATCGTGGGCGATGTACTGGTCCATCAGGGTCGCCGCGTCAGCCAGGATGTCGTTGAGCGGCGCGGCAATCTGGGCAGCCAGGTCCCGAGCGGTCTGGCCGCGGACAGCCGACCGTTCCGTCGCGATCAGCTGCAACATGTGCAGGGCGATCGCCACGTACCTGCCGAGGATCTCCGCCACCTGCCGATCTTCCTCGCTGAAGGCCGACGGCCGGTCCGCCTCGATATTGAAGACCCCGACGACCCGATCGTGAAGCCGCAGCGGCACGGTCAGACTGCTGCGAGCCCCCTCCAGGCCCTGGATATACAATGGATCGTTCTGCACATCGTGACAGATGTAACTGCGGCCGGTGGCGGCGACATATCCGCTGATGCCGTTGCCCTCGGTACCGGCGGAAAGGTCGATGGCCTCGACAGAAGCCGGCATGCCGCTGGCGATCACGACCTCCAGTTGCTTCGTTTCGGGATTCAGCAGCCATATAAGGAATTTGTCGTAGCCGAGCAGCCGAAGCGTGCAACTGACGACGCGTTGCTCCAGCAGCCGCAACCGGCTGGGAACGTCCATCTCGTCAGTACCTTCGACATTCAGGCGGACCAGTTCGCTGCCGGCCCGGTCGATGGCATCGAGACGCTGCTGTTGAAGATGGGCCCGCGTCACGTCGGACACGATCATGGCGATTCGGCGGGAACCGTCCGTGCGCAGCAGCGGCACGACCGTCACCTCCAGCCGCAGGTCGCTGCTGGTGATAGTGAGGTGCCTGCCACGCAGGTCGTCCCAGTTGACCCCTTGTATTTCCTCGAGAGTGGCTGTCCGCAGGTGTTCCTGCACATCGTCCGGCAGCGACTTGATTCTGGCGTTGGCCCATACAACATGGCCCTCGGGATCCAGCAGGCCAAAGCCTTGTCCGAGGGCCTCAAAAAGCCGTCGCAGCGAATCGTTGCCTGCCGGGCTACAGATGTCCGGCAGGTCTTCGGCAGGACAGAGAAAGACGTCATACCCGCCCTGCCGCAGCGCATCGAGCGCGACATCCGCCCGATCGACCACCTCGATCTGCCCCGTCAGGTCCACCCCCTCCAGGACGTCGCCCGGCGTCGAGTCGCTGCGCAAAACGAGAATCTTTCGCTTACGAGAAGTCGTTGTCATATGGCTTCGACGCTGCCGGCGGCCCCCGGGTTCGACTCACAGGTGGTCCGTTGCTTCGAACGCATCTGGCCGCTGAGCAGTTTCTCCTCAAACTCCGCAATCTTCTTGAGACGGCGATCGTGCCGTCCCCCCTCGTACGGCGTGCCGAGCCACGCCTCGACGATCTGCATCGCCACGCCGTCGGTCAGCATGTCGCCCGGCAGACACAGGCAGTTGGCGTCGTTATGGCGCCGCGCCAATTCCGCCGAGACCTGATCGTGACACAGTGCCGCCCTGACGCCCGGAACCTTGTTGGCTACGATCGACATGCCGATACCCGTGCCGCAGACAAGCACGGCCCGGTCGGCCTCGCCATGGAAGATGCTCAGAGCCCCCGCCAGCGCCATGTCCGGATAATCGCACGCCTTGTCCGTGTGCGTGCCGAGATCCAGGACCTCATGGCCGCGGTCCTGCAGCCAGAGCTTAAGAGTTTGCTTGACGGTAAAGCCTCTGTGATCGCACGCTATGGCAATTCTCATGTCAGATCATATCCCGAGAACGGGCCTCCAACGCAGCACGTATCTGCTGCAAACATTGAACGTATTCGTTCACGTCCGACCCCGCGGGGTCGCCTATATCCCTCTGCGGATCCAGCCGTTGCACCTTCGCCCCGGCGCCCGGAACCAGCCGGAGCACCGCGTTGGCATGATGCTGGCACATCGTAAGTATCGTGTCGGCCTGGCGTACCAGATCGGCCGTCACCAGCCGGCTGCGATGACCCGACAGATCCATCCCTGCCCTGCGCACCGCCTCGATGGCATTGGCCGAGGCCGGCATCCCGTTGGCCGCCGCTACACCGGCAGAGATGACCTCGATGCCCGCATCTGCCAGTTTATCGACCTGGTCACCCAGTGTCTCCGCCAGCATCCGTTTGCACAAGGCCTCAGCCATCGGCGAGCGGCAAGTATTTCCGCTGCAAACGAACATGATCGTCCTGGAAGCCAGCCGGCGAATCGCCCGCTTGTCCAGGACCCCGCTACGAAGCATCCTCCACGATCCGTCAGCCACAACCTGCACAACCGTCGATGGCTTCGTATAACGGGTTGAACAACCACCGTCTATTATAAGATCGACTTCATTGCCGAGTTCCGCAATCGCGATCTCGACCGTAGTTGGCGGGGCGTTTCCGGGACGATTGGCGCTGGAAGCGACGACCGGCGCCTAGCGCCGGCCAGTGCCAGCGCCGTTACCGGATCGTCGGGGCAACGCAGGCCGATCGTCTTTTCGTGAAAAATTTCACCGTACGCATCTACGGCAATTGCCTCGGCCATCGGCGTCGTCGCGGGATCTTCAACGGGCAAAACCAGGGCCAGCGGGCCGGGCCAGGCCTTGCGGATGAGGCGTTCCGCCAACGGCGGCATGCGGTTGACGTACTGCCAGGCGTCCTCCTTGGCGCCGATGTGCACGCTGAACGGCTTGCCGTCTTTGGGGCGGCCCTTAATCCTGCGAAGCCGGTCCATGCCCTCAGCGGATGCGACGCAGGCCCCTACCCCGTAGACGGTCTCGGTCGGGAAAATGACCAGCTTCCGCATGGGCAAGGGCCTCGGCAGCCTGCTGGGCGGCCTCGGCATAGTCCTGCTCGTTACGCACCTGTATGACTTTCGTCGTTATCGAACTCATTCTGACTTCCTGGAAACGAACTCGGCGTCCTCGGGCCATGCCTGCCCGCCGATCAACGGCACGAACCGGCAGGCGATCCCGGCTGTCTCCAGGAATCGACTGCCTCGGCGCTCCACGAGCGTCAGCGTCTGCTCGTCCCGGGTGCCGACAGGGATGACCAGCCGGCCGCAATCCGCCAACTGGTCCAGCAGTCGGCCGGGCACAGTCGGCGCTCCGGCCGTAGCGATAATCCGGTCGAACGGCGCAAACGACGCACTGCCTTCGCTGCCATCGCCGACCAGGCAGGTCACGTTAAAAAGACCGACCTGCTGGAGCCTCTGCCGGGCCTGGCGCGACAAAACCGGCAGCCTCTCCAAGGAGTATACGTGTCTGGCCAGCATCGCCAAGACCGCTGTCTGGTAACCTGACCCCGTGCCGATCTCCAGTACCGTATGCTGCTGAGCCTACTTGGAGCCACTGACTCATGAGGGCGACCATGTACGGCTGAGAGATCGTCTGGCGCAGATCGATCGGCAGGGCACGGTCTTCGTAAGCCGCCTGGCGATCCTGCGCGAGCACGAATACCTCGCGCGGCACCCGGGCCATGGCATCCAGTACCCGCAGGTCGTGGATGTCCTTGGTCTGGAGCTGCTGTTCGACCATCGCTTGTCGCGCCCGCCCGAAGTCCATGGCAGGCTCGTCGCTTGGCTGGCTCATAGCGCCTCAAATCCCGAAATTGCCGCGTTGCCAAAATGTACGCATCGGATTATAAGCCCACGGGGGTTCATAGTTAATACAAGATGTCAGATGGAAACGCCAACGGCACGGACCGCAGCGTACGGCAAGAGGCAGGCATAGTCGGTGACGACAACCGGCATCGACCACGGCGAACGAGGGTGTTCTGAATGGCGATCGTGACCCTGTTGACCGACTTCGGCGCGGCAGATCATTACGTTGCGGCCATGAAGGGCGTGATCCTGCAAACGGCCCCCAAGGCCGTCATTGTCGATGTCAGCCACCAGGTTGCCCCGCAGAACCTTATGCAGGCCGCGTTTGTCCTTCGCCAGACCTTTGAGTATTTCCCCAAAGGTACCGTCCATACGGTTGTGGTCGACCCGGGTGTCGGGACGGACCGGCCGATCGTAGCGGCTTGTTATTCGGGCCAGTTTATCCTGGCGCCGGACAACGGGCTCGTTACGCTGATACACAATGAATTCACCCTGGAGGAGCTGCGGCTGGTGCAGAATGATGCACTCTTTCGTCGCGGTGTCAGTGCAACGTTTCACGGCAGGGATATCTTCGCGCCCGTCGCCGGCCATATCGCCCAGACGGGCCGGCTGACGCAGGTCGGTCCGCCGACCGACAAGCTTGCCTTGCTGAACGTGCCGCGGGCAGCGGTCAACGTCGACGGGCGGATCGTCGGGCAGATCATCTATATCGACGGCTTCGGCAATATCACGACGAACATCGCCCGAGCCGACCTGGAGCGCGCCGCCAGACGGCGGTCGGCGATGATGGTCCAAGCGGGGGATCATAACGTCGGGCCTTTGCGGCGGACCTATGGGGACGTGCCGGTCGGTGCGCCGCTGGCGGTCCTGGGCAGCGCGAACATGCTGGAAATCGCGGTCAATCACGGCAATGCGGCGGAGCTGCTGACCCTGACTGTAGGTCAGGAAGTGATCGTAGAGTAAGCAAGACACGACCTTGGCAATCGAAGGAGTCTGCACATGCTGTTGATTCCCGACATGTTGGCGGTTCTTGGCGTTCTGGCTGATGTCCCTGAAGACAGGGTCTACACGGGAGGTGCATCCGCCCTCTGGATACTGGCCAATATCAGCTATGCAGGGATGCGAGCCCAGGGGAATCCGCACCGGGGATGGCGAATCCTCTCGTTTATCTTCGGGTTTCCGGGCACGCTCGTATCGTTCCTGGCCGTGGAGGAAGACGGTGAACGTGCGTATGGAATCGACCTTCCCAGAAGACGGCTATAGATTCCATTCAGCAGATAAGTGAGTCGATAATGCCGAATCGAGATCTCGACAAGGAGACAGTTCAACAGTGGGACCGCCAGTACGTCTGGCACCCGTTTACCCAGCACACCGTCTGGAACGCGGATGAGCCGCTGGTGATCGTCGAAGGGGACCGCGAGTTTCTGATCGATGCGGACGGCCATCGCTATATCGACGGCGTTTCCAGCATGTGGTGCAACGTGCACGGCCACCGGCACCCAACGATCGACGCGGCGATCAAGACGCAGCTGGACAGATTGGCCCATTCCACCCTGCTCGGCCTGACGCATCCCTTGGCCGTGCAGCTGGCTCAGCGGCTCGTCGGCATCGCCCCGCCTGGTTTGACTAAGGTTTTCTATAGCGACGACGGGTCGACGGCTGTCGAGGTCGCGATCAAGATGGCCTACGCGTACTGGCACCACAAGGACCAGCCCCAGCGCCGCAAGTTCGTCGCGCTGCGTAATGCCTATCACGGTGACACGATCGGGGCAGTCAGTGTCGGCTGCGTCGATGCGTTTCATGGGGTCTACAAGCCGCTGCTGTTCGAAACGCTGGTCGCCCCCTCGCCCTATTGCTATCGATGCGAACTGGGGTGCAATCCAAATTCCTGTAACCTGGCCTGTGCTGCCAGACTGGGTGAAATCCTCGAGGCCCGGGCCGTCGAAGTCGCCGGGGTGATCGTCGAACCTTTGATACAGTGCGCCGGGGGAATGATCGCCGCGCCGGCTGGCTATCTCCGCAAGATCCGCGAGTATTGCGACCGGCATGGCGTGCTGCTGATCGCCGACGAGATCGCCACCGGGTTCGGCCGGACCGGCAGGATGTTCGCCTGCGAAAACGAGGACGTCGCCCCGGACCTGATGTGCATCGGCAAGGGTCTGACCAACGGCTACCTGCCGCTGGCAGTGACCCTGGCGACTGACCGGATCTACGACGCGTTCCTCGGCACCCCGGAAGAGCTCAAGACCTTTTTCCACGGCCACACGTTCACCGGCAATCCGCTGGGCTGCGCGGCGGCCATGGCCAGCCTTGACGTGTTCGAAACGGAAAAGACCCTCGAATCGCTGCCGGCGAAGATCAGCCTGCTGGCCGAGAGGCTTCAGCAGATAGCCGGCAACCGCTGGATAGGCAACGTCCGCCAGGTCGGCATGCTGGCGGCCATCGAGCTGGTCGCCGATCGCGCGACGAAACGAGAATTCGCTTACGGCCTGCAGGTAGGGGCGAAGGTGTGCATGGCCGCCCGAAAGCACGGTGTCTTCCTGCGCCGCTCGCCAACACGATCGTGATCTTCCCGCCGCTGGCGATCACATGCGAGAATCTGGGCAGACTGTTGGACGCCATCGCCGCATGCATCGAGGAAGTGGTGCCCGGGTTGGCAACGGACGGAGCAGGTTAGAAACGGTTTCAAAGGCCTGAGCCTGCCAACTGCCAGCCGCGCCTGCAAGAGACGCGATGCCATCAAGCCTACAGCTTGTCCTGATCCTCCGGTTTGACATTCTTCACTTTGCCGAGGACCCGTTCGAATCTGCACCGACTGCCCCGTTTGGCTCGTTCCTGCAGATAATCTACCGTAGTCAACGCCGAGAGTTTCTCTGCCAGCGCCGTTGTGATGAGCTGATTGATCGAAACGTCTTCCTTCTTGGCCAGTTCTCGCACCTTCTTATGCAATGACGCGGGAAGCCGCAGACTTATCGTACTCATGGCAAATCTCCTATCGCTCGCAGGAATTCCCTGGGGGCAATCACGCGAACGCCAAACTGCTCTGACCTCGCGAAATCTCGGATGTTGTACGTAACGATGTATTCGCACTCGGACTCCACAGCCAGTTCCAAAACGTGATCGTCCTGCGGATCCTTCAGAAACGGCCTCCAAAGGAAATGAACTTCCCGCTGACGAGCCACGCTGCAGATGTAGTCCAGGATATCGTCAATATCGCCGTACGTCAGTCCAACGTGCCTGGCAACCCGCTTGGCTACATCCTCATACTCCAGCACAAGGGGAACAGATACGTTGATGTCGAACTTGCCCTGCCCAAGCAACGTCACCAGTCGATACGAAGCCCCCTGACGCGAACGAAGCGCGGCGATCAGAACGTTCGTATCCAGAACAGCCTGCACGCTCATAGTGGTATCATATACAATACCGCTTATGCCGACAATCCAAATCGGGCTCGATGCCCTGGAATCCGACAGAGGCGGTTGGCCGCCAAGGCCTTATTTGACGCTGTCGGCGATCCCTTTGTAGGATGCATAGGTCATACGTATGCCTCGTGTGACTGTCACCAAGGAGAAGCATATGGGCGACCCCAAGCCCGAGAGAATCTCCCCCGAACGCGACCTGTCCGTCGGACGGCTCGATCTGCCGCCGGCCAGGGGGCTGTTCATCACCGGCACCGATACGGAGGTCGGCAAGACGGTCATCGCCGGCCTGCGCGATGCTGATGCGGTCGCGGGGGCTGAAGGTCGGCGTGATGAAGCCGATCGCCACGGGCTGCCGCAACGACATCCGCCTCGGCCTGGTCAGCGACGATGCCGAGTTTCTCGCGCACTGCGCCGAGACCGATTACGATCTGAGGGTTATCAGCCCGTGTTGCTATGTGACGCCGGCTGCGCCGCTGGTGGCTGTCAGGCACGAACACCGCCCCATCGATTACGACGTGATCAGCCAGTCTTATCGGTATATCGTCCAAAACAGCGATTTCGTCATCGTTGAGGGCATCGGCGGCCTGCTGGTGCCGGTGACGGAGAAGGTCACGGTGGCGGATATGGCCGAGGCGTTCGGCCTGCCGCTGGTGATCGTCGGGAGGACCGGGCTGGGCACGATCAATCACACGCTGCTGACGCTGAATGCCGCGCGGAGCCGGGCCATGAAGGTCGCCGGCGTCGTGCTGAACGGCTATGAACCGAGCAGCGCGACGCTGGCGGAAGAGACAGCCGCCGAGGTGATCGCCAAGGTCGGCAAGATCGCAGCACCGCTCGTCGTGCCCAAGGACAGGCATCTGGACGTCAGCCGCGGCAGGATCGGCGCCGGCATCCTCGGAGCGATGAAAGAGGCTCGGTGGTTATAGCCACCGACGCGTATGATCCTGCACCATGGCCCGACAATTCACCCTCTGGGGCGGTTTTTCCTTGATGTCACGCGCCCCATCTGGTAACTTCTGCCGTGTTCTGGCGGGTCGTATCCATCAAGCAGCCAGAGTGCCTCTCCGAATGCCTGGCTGGCAATCTCGCGACCACGGACGGTGCGCGTCCGGCCTGTCAGTTCCCGTGTTTCCGTAGTTGCCCGGGCGGGGTTGTAAACCAAGGATGGGAGATTGGTCGATGGGAAGCAGGACGCGGCGGGCGGGACTTGTCGGGCTCATTCTGGGCATTTCTCTTGCAGTGACCATCCAACAGGCATCGGCAGCCGGTGTAGCCGGCGGGTTCGTCTATGCCACGGGGCGGACGATCACGGCCAGTTGGGCATCGGACGCGGCCTCCAGCCGGTAGCTGCCCTGATCGGTAATGTTGCGAAAGTCGCGGCCGGCAGCGCGCACAGCCTGGCCCTGAAAGACGACGGCACGGTCTGGGCGTGGGGGGGCAATTACTGGGGACAGCTTGGCGACGGCACGATGATCGACCGGTACGTGCCGGTTCAGGTACCGGGACTCAATTGCGTTATTGGCATCGCGGCGGGGTCAGCGCACAGCCTTGCGCTGACCAGCGACGGCACCGTCTGGGCTTGGGGCAGCAATGAGTATGGCCAACTCGGTGATGGAACGTGGCTGGACAGCGAGGTGCCGGTGCAGGTACCGGGCCTGGCGGATGTCATCGCAGTAGCAGCGGGCGGTCGCGGCCACAGCCTGGCACTGGCCAGCGACGGGACGGTCTGGGCGTGGGGAAGCAACGAGTATGGCCAACTCGGCGACGGAACGTGGATGGACAGTGAAGTCCCGGTTGAGGTCGCGGGACTGCCCGAGATCGTCGCGATCGCCGCGGGCGAAAGCCACAGCCTGGCACTGGCGGCAGACGGGTCGGTGTGGTCATGGGGGTCCAACGGCTGCGGCCAGATCGGCGACGGCAGTTTCGAGGACCAGTTCAGCCCCGTACAGGTTCCCGATCTGACGGGCGCAACAATGGTGGCAGCCGGCGCCAGACACAGCCTGATCGTCAAAGACGACGGCACGGTCTGGGTCTGGGGCGATAACGAATATGGGCAGCTCGGCGATGGCAGCCTGATGGAGCAGGATGTGCCGGTGCAGGTTCCCGGCCTGGCGAACGTGGTCAGCATCTCGGCAGGTGGCGTTCACAGCCTGGCAGTCCTGACGGATGGCGCCGTGCTGGCGTGGGGCAGCAATGACTACAGCCAGGCTGGGCGATGGGACGACCGTAGAACACGATACGCCGGTGGCCGTGCCAAGCCTCACGAACGTCGTAGCGGTAGCCGGCGGTGATTGGCACACGCTGGCAGCCACGGCGGACGGCACCGTCTGGACGTGGGGCCGCAACCTGGAAGGTGAGTCCGGCAACGGCACGACAGCCCAGCGAACGACACCCGCGCCGATCCCCACGCTAACGGACGTCGTGACGGTAGCCGGCGGCGGTGTGCACAGCCTTGCAGCCAAGGCGGACGGCTCTGTATGGGCATGGGGATGGAATGCCGACGGGCAACTTGGCGACGGGACGACCACCGATCGCTATATCCCCGTGCAGGTGCCGGACCTGACGGGCATCGTCACGGTGGCGGCGGGTTACTATCACAGCCTGGCTGTCGACGGAAACGGCGCGGTCTGGGCGTGGGGTGCCAACTGGGCCGGCCAGCTGGGCGACGGAACAACCGACGACAGCACCAGCCCGGTTCAGGTCGAGGGGCTCAGCGGTGTTGTCGCCGTGGCGGCAAGTTGGAATCACAGTATGGCACTGTGCGACGACGGCACTGTGTGGGCGTGGGGCAACAACTACTATGGACAACTCGGCGACGGCACGTCGAATGATGCCTACAGCCCGGTGCAAGTGGCTGGTCTGACAAACATGACGGCGATCGCCGCGGGGGATTCCTACAGTCTGGCGGTCAAAGATGACGGAACGGTATGGGCGTGGGGGTACAACGGCTACGGCCAGCTCGGCGACGGGTCGATGACGGACGAGGTCACTGCTGTACAGGTGCCCGGCATTGAGAACGCCATCACGGTCAGCGCGGGATATGCACACAGCATGGCTGTCAAAGACGACGGGACGGTCTGGGGCTGGGGTTACAACGAATACGGCCAGTTGGGCGACGGAACCGCCATGGACCAGTACAGCCCGGTGCAGGTGCCGGAGATGAATGGGATTGTCGCGGCCGGCGAGTATCACAGTCTTGCGGCGGCGCCGGACGGCACTGCCTGGGCGTGGGGTGATAACGAGAGCTCGCCAGCTGGGCGACGGGACGATCATCCAACGCAACAGCCCCGTGCAGGTGCCGGGCCTGACGAACGTCGTTGGGATGTCCGGCGGCGGCTGGCACAGCCTGTTCATCTCGTCTGCCGCACCGACGCCAACACCGCCGACGCTGACGGGAACCTGGCCGAAGGAGGCCGCCGTTGAGCGGTCAATCCAATCGATCATCATTGGTTTCGATCGACCGGTGGAGAACGTCACCAAAGATGACCTGATCCTGTCAGCCGGCACGGTCGTCAGCGTCACCGGCAGCGGGTCGGGACCCTATGCCTTCGCCGTAGCGGATCTGCCTCCGGGAACCACCACGGCGACGATCGGCGGTGACATCGCGGCGGACGACGGGCTGGCCCTGTCAACGCAGCAGTGGACCTTCGACATGCTCTGGCCCGGGGATGTTAACGGCGACGGGTACGTCAACGTCGGCGATCTCCAGGGGCTCGTCGCTGCCTGGGACACCCAGGAAACTCCGCCGAGCTACGGCTGGGACCCGCGGGCCGACATCAATGGCGACAGAGGCATAAACGTCGGCGATCTGCAGGTGCTGGCAGCCAACTGGGGACAATCGCTGCACTAACAGACTGTTATTCGCGAGGCTCGTCGCCCTCTTCGTCAAGGCCCTCGCCGGTGGCATCGATCTTGCGGACGTCGGCCTTGCACAGCTCGCGCAGCAGGCTCGTGGCGTAGCAGCCCGACGGCAGGAAGAACCGCAGCTCGAAATAGGCGCCGTGCTGGTCGCTGTCGGCACTGAAGTCGAAATCGCTGAGCGGGAATCGCAGCGGCCGGCGGGCACCACGCACCTTCTGGCCCTTGATCTGGCGGAAGTCCTCGGCGGTGATCTTCTCGGCCGCGAGGATGCGGGTCTCGATCTCGCCGGGCTGTCCCTGGGCAATCGTCGTCTTCGAGCCGAACATCGGGCCGCTGGGGGAGATCTCCAGGCGGTCCGCTCGCGGCTGCTCCTGGTCGGCATCCTCGACGAGGAACACCGCGCCGCGATCGTGCAGCCATGCGAGGTCGCCAGGCAAGACCCGGTCCATCGTGCCCTGGGTAACGCGCTCGGCCAGCACCTGGTTAAACAGCCATGACTGGAACGCCGAGACGTACAGCCGCTTCACCGACCGGTCGACGGCGGACAGGGCGCGGTTGTGATTGCCCTTGTTCTTGAGCATCGCTTTGACGGCGATTCGCTCCTCGCGGTAGGTGTAGGGCCACGTTTTGGATGCCTCGTAGTATTCGGCCTTGTCATAGAGGTGACGCGCCTTGCGGACCAGCGGTGAATCGAAGTCCGCGGGCCGGCCGGCGAGCACGTCGATCGCCTCTTTCGCGTCCTGCCTGACGATCGCCCGGCCGATCTCCCAGGTATCGCCGCGCAGGCCGAACCGTTGCGGGCCGAAATAATTCGGGACACCGCGTTTGTGCAGGATGGCGAGGGCGGCCTCGGCGTCGCCGCGGCGGTCGGTGTCGACGTTGCGCAGCTTGATCGTGAAGCGGTTGCCCTTCAGATGGCCGAGCTTGAGCTTGTTGCGGTGCAGGCGGGTCCAGAGCACTTGCATATCGGGTATCTGAAGATTCTGAACGACGGCGGGGTCGACGTGCTCGACGCTGAGGATCTGGCGGGCGACGGCGCGGGCGTCCTTGAGACCGGCCATGCCGATCTCAAAGGGCTTCTTGCCGAGGGCCTCGGCGATCGTGCGGATCGCCCGAAGGGTATCGACCCGGCGTTTCTCGATGCAGAAAAACACGTGCGTACCTTCGTCGACCGGCTCGTAGAGCGGCACCTCCTCGACGATGAAATCCTCGACGTGGCGGCGGATCGTGCCGCCGATGCCGGGGACCGTAGCGGTCAGATACGGCATGTCGGCTGCGGGATTGGGAGACTGATTTGTCGGATTCATATCACACCCTGTCTGGCTATTATGGCCGGCACGCTTCGGTGCATCTGTTCGCAAACTGCCACATGCTACGCGGTTCCGGCGACTTGACAAGCCTCCGCTCCAGCCGCAACGATATCTCGTTCCTACTGAGAAAGAGGGTATTTTCATGAACCACACGCACCGTGCATTCCTTATGTTCCTGGCGGCTGGCGGTATTCTTGCGGCGGGTCTTGCCTCGGCGCGGGCCCAGTCACACCCTACCCAGACGCAGTCAGCCGGTGCCGAACCGGTCACCGTCGGGCCCGAGCTTGCGCGGGGATCCCCGTTTCGTTCGCGCCTGCGCGACCGGGCCGAGGCCGCCATGCGCAAGGGTCTGAAGTACCTAGAATCGGTGCAGGGCGCGGACGGTTCCTGGAAGGCGTTCGACAAGCCGGACCCGGCGATCACCGCGATCGTCGCCCAGGCATTCGCCCAGGACCCGAATTACGGGCCCAAGTCCCCGGTGGTCCGCAAGGCCCTGGAATATGTCATGAGCATCGCGCCGCAAGGACGGCGGGTTTTATATCCCGGGCCGAGCTGTTGGACAATTACTACACCAGTGTAGCCCTGATGTTCCTGTCGAGCCTGCCGCGCAACAACCCCGAGATTGACAAGGCCATTCACGATGCCCAGCAGTGGCTGACGACGATGCAATGGACCGAAAGTCGCAAGGACGCCAGCGGTAAGCCGATCACGCCGGACAATCCATGGTACGGCGGGGCGGGGTACGGTCACCACAAGCGGCCGGACCTGTCCAACACGCAGATGATGCTGGAGGCACTGCACCAAAGCGGCCTGCCCGCCACTGACCCGGCCTACCAGAAGGCGCTGAAGTTCATCAGCCGGTGCCAGAATCTCAGCAGTACGAACGACCAGCCCTTCGCCGCCGAGGCCAATGACGGCGGGTTCGTCTACACGCCGGCCGATGGAGGACAAAGCAAGGCGGGCAGTACGGACAACGACGATGCGGATCGGCATCTTCGCTCGTACGGCACGATGACCTACGCCGGCTTCAAGAGCATGCTCTATGCCGACCTCAGCAGCAAAGATGAGCGAGTGCGCGCGGCCTGGGACTGGATCCGCAGCCACTACACGCTGGACGAAAACCCCAACATGCCCGGTGCCCAGAGCAAGCAGGGCTTGTTCTACTATTATCAGGTTTTTGCAAGAGCCCTGCAGGCGTGGGGTCGCGACCAGGTGGTCGACAAGACAGGAAAACGTCACAACTGGCGAGAGGATCTGCTGAACAAGCTGATCTCCATGCAACGCGCGGACGGCTCGTGGCTCAACGATGCCGATCGATGGTTCGAAGGCAACCCGCACTATGTCACCGGTCTGGCAATTTTGAGCATGCAGGCGGCGCTTCAGCCTTGAGCCGACACCGGATCAGCCAGTTTAGAGCAGACCCAATCCAGGTGTAGCGGCTGGGCTGCCAAGATCCCGGGTGGCATGGTCCTGCGCTGTTACAGGGCCATGGTCGTGCCCGCTACGTCTGGGCTGGAAATGCTTCAGAGTTGCGGGTAGACATCGAGGAATTCAGCCGGGGCCAGAACGATTAGGCTGGATTTCTCAAAGTGATGTGGATTGCGGGTCAGTATGCACTTTGAACCCGCGCGTAAGGCGCTGAACATCTGGATCGCATCCTCGAAGTCAGGCAAGTCGGCCGCAAGAGCCTCGTCGATGATCTGTTTGTCACAGGCGACCACGTCGAATACGCTTCTTGCCAGACGCACGCCTCGGCGAGCCGTCTTATCGTCCGCCCATTTCCGGAGGATGTAATAAAGGTTCGCGAGGGTAATAGCTGAGACCGCCCCCGTAATCCGGCCAGCCTCGGCCAGCGACCAGGCTCCGACGGAATGTTTGTAGAAGGGTAACCGTTCGGCCAGCACATCAAGCAGGATGTTCGTATCGAAGAAGACATTCACCTTCGTCGCCCGTACTTATCGGTAAGCGCCTCGGTTATCAGCTCACGATCGGTCTTGCCCTTGGGAAGTTTCACCAGACCCGTTGCTTTGCTTGCGATCGGTCCGATCGGGATGTCGCCGGCCTGGCGGGAGGCCATCGCCCGGATCATCCGCGCGAACATAGCGGAAACCGTAGTACGATTCTCCGCAGCCAGGCGCTTGGCCTGCTTGATGACCTCTTCGTCGGCGCTCAGTGTCAATTTCCTGGTCATAACAACTCCGATACGTACATCATTAGCGGTAGTATACGTATTGCCGGGCGATATGTCAATCTGGCTAGTC
This sequence comes from uncultured Planctomycetota bacterium, assembly GCA_963787325.1. GTDB lineage: Bacteria > Planctomycetota > Phycisphaerae > UBA1845 > JANYLN01 > CAWBCK01. The sequence continues at coordinate 168,251 of CAWBCK010000002.1, read as the reverse complement.
TGAAATCCTACTTGCCCGCCAGTTCTACGCTGCCGGCCCAGTCTTTGGGCAAGCCGGTTTGGGTATACGACTCGCAAAGGCTCAGGTACACACGTGCCGCCGTGTCCTCAGGCCGTCGTTGCAGACACCCGGCGAAACCCTCTTTCGCTCGTGATACGTTGCCGGCAATGAAGCAGCGGACGGCCTGCTCGAAGCACTCGACGGCTTCGGCCGTCGCGGGGTTCAGGTTCCCGGCCTGGCCGATAAGCTCATAGGTATCTTCGTAGGTCGTCCGGCCAACTACCAGCACCCGGCCGATGTACCGCAGACTGAATTCGCCCGACAGCAGTTCTTTACACCGCGCGTTGATCAGGATGCCGGTGCCGAAGGTCTTGTTGGCCCCTTCCAGCCGGCTGGCCAGGTTGACCGTATCGCCGATGCACGTGTAGTCGAACTTGCGCTCCGAACCGCAGTTGCCGACGACCGCCATACCGCTGGCCAGGCCGATTCGCATCTGCAGCGAACCGTAAAGGTCCGCGCCGGCCCGACGTTTCAAGTCTTCCAGCGCCGCCATGGCCTCCAGGCTGGCGACGCAGGCACGCCGCGCATGATCCGCCTGAGGATGGATCGCCGGGTTGAAGAACGCGAAGATCCCGTCGCCGAGGAACTTGTTGATAAGCGCCTCGTGCCGGTCGAGCACTTCGGTCATCCTCTCAAGGTAAACGTTGAGGATCTGCTGGGTCGCCTGGGCGCCGATCCGTTCGCTGATGCCGGTAAAACCCTTCAGATCGCTGAAGAAACAGGTCACCTCGCGCGTCTCGGCCTTGGTCACCACGTCGGGGTTCTCCGCCATCTGACGGGCCAGCGCCGGCGAGGTGTACTGACGCAACGTCCGGGCAAAATGCCGCTTCGAACGCTCCTCGGTCAGTTCCCGGTACGACGTGATCATCGCCCAGGTTACAAACATCCCGATCAGCGGGGTGGCCACAGCCACATCGATACCGGCATACTGGAACAACACGCCGGCGGCAAACAGGGCGTAGATCGCGCACGCCGCTATCATCGAGCCGAGACTGGCCCGGGGCCCCTGTGCGGCAGTAACCACTGTGACCAGCAGGCAGCACAGCAGCACGATCGCGACGTTGGCGGGCAGGCTGAGGGAACGGATCAGCCGATCCTCCAGCAGGCTGTTGAGCAGCTGCGCGTGCGTCATCACACCCGGGGCGACCGCCCAGACCGGCGTACTGACAGTATCTGCCAGCGCGGAAGCGGTGTAACCGACCAGGCATGTTTTGCCAGACAGGCTTCCTGCGCCAACTCCTTCTTGCTCGCGTCGACCTGCCGCTCCAGCCGGGCATTGGTCCGTTCTACGTGCACGGCCTCGCTATAAAGCGATTGCAGATCCGTATACTGGGCAAGTCTCGCAAACGGCGCCAGCAGGTCCCCGGTCTCCTGAAAACCTGGCAACCCGGCGCAGCCCGGTTCGATGTTGCCGTATCGCATCAGCCAGGGCGGGGCCAGGAGCATACCGAATGCAGACGCCTGCTCAACGCCGGCCCTCAGAAACGGTCCCTCCTGCTTGAGCCAATCCACACAGGCGGTGCTGATCTTCTTCTCGCCGGTGCGCAGCTCCTGCAACTGGTCCTGGAGGCTGCGATACATCTTCGGTTCGGTCGCAGCGGCCCTTCCTTGCAGTCTGCGTTCGATGTCCGCGATGCGCTGCTCCAGCCGAATGTAATGATTGAATTCGCTCGGCTGGATCAGCTCGACCACATGAGCCAGCCGGCTGCGCCACCATGCCTCGTTCCGGCGGATTGTCCGCTGCGCCTGGGGGATTTGCAGGACAGCCCCCGCGGGGACCGGCCCGGCGAAGCACGTCTGCCACTGATCGCCGGGATAGTACCAGTTCAGCAGTGTCTGGCCGGTTTCGTCGACCGGCAGTCGGACCACCGTGCCATCGCGCCTGGGAATATCCACCTGCCCTGGCTCAACGCGCATGTGCGACCAGTCATACCCGAGCATGTCCCCTGCAACGCGAAGAGCCAGTCTGCGGGATGCAGCTTGCCGTCCCAACGGATCAACAGCGGCAGTCTGCGAACCACACCGTCCGATTCGCGGAGTCTGCCGCACACCGTCGGTCAACGGTACAACCGCAACGTGGCCGAAACCGGCTGCATGCGCCGCCAGCGGTTCAATCGGCACCTGCACGTCAGTTGAGCTGGCCACCTGCATCAGTTCGGTTCTGCGATCGGCAGGACAATCGCCCGGCCAGGCAATCAGCGTATCGCGGACAATTTTTCTGGCGCGAGCCTGCTGCCATGCCCAGCGGATCTCTGGCGAGTCCAGACCAACGGGCGCGTCCGGCCCTGTGAGAATCGTGTTTTCAAAAGAGCGCACCGTGCCGTGCCGTCTGATGCTAACGTACCGGTCTGCCAGCTCCAGCGCGACCTTCTGCTTGACCGTGCTGATCCAGCTGCTGACCTTCTCGACCGGCTCACCCAGCCGCGTAGCGAGGCCTGATCAGACGACAGCCAGAACCGCTGACGAAGCAACATCGCCATCCTGCTTCGCAACCACGCGTCCGGGCCCAACAGCGCAGCCGGCAGATGCACCTGCCGGCTGAACTGATCCTCCGTCAATCTCCGCGACCGCTTGTCGAGCTTCCGGGCAGTCCGCCGCGCCGCCGGCAGGTCGACATCGCCGGAGACAGGATCGGCAACGACCGGCAGGTAGACGTCTCCGGCTCGCCGGATCGCATCGGCGAACATCGCGTCGTAGGAGACCGCCCGCGAACTGCCAGCCGTCGCAACGGCTGACGCGACCGACTCGTCATATTCCTGGATCCGTTGCGGCTCGGGAAAGTGCAGGTCCATTACGATCCGGGCCGCGCCGGCCTCGCGCAGAACGTCGACCATGTCGGCGATGTGGCTGCGCGGCCAGGGCCATCGCCCCACCTGCCGCAGCGACTGGTCATCGATGGCAATCAGGCGGATCTGGTCGGACTGTTTGAGTTGCCGGTTGGTATAGCGGAAGCGAAGGTCGAGCGTCCAGGCCTCGAACTGGCGCGTCAGGCCGGCCGCGTAGAACGCAGCCACGCTGACACTGACCGCCAGCCCGATCGCGCAGAATCGCCAGAAAGGCCGGAGTATCGACCTTTGCCTTCTCACCTGCCGCTCCTTGTCCGCACCGCTCCCGAAGGAATCGCCGCCCCAGCCCAAACAAAGGGACTACCCCTGCCCGCAACAGCGGCAAGGTATCTGGCCGGCACCAGCCCTGACACATCGACCCCGGCCGGCCCTTTCTCGACCAGAGAATTGTATACGGCCGAAAGCCCAGCCTGCAGCGCCCGCCGGCTGCTATCGCAGTTTGAGGCTCTCGATGCGCACGCCCTGGTCCTGCCAGGTCTTGATCAGCGACCGCATGTCCGCCATGACCGCCGCCATGCGTTGGGCTGTCAACGTCAGCGCCTCGTACCAGCTTGTTGTTGTAGACCAGATTGCCAAGGGTGCCCTTGCCCTGATTCATCTCGTTTACGGCCTTGTTGACGCCCTGGAGGACCTCTTCGATGCTGTTGGAATTGGCGATCAGATGCTGGGCGATCGAATCGATCCGGCCTTGGGCGTTGTCCAGCAGATCCCTGATGTTCTTTGGCAGAGTCTCGGCATTCTCGGCTGTCGCCCGGGCCGACTTCGCGAAGGCCTTGACGTCGGCAATCGCACCCTTGAGCTGCTCGCTGGCCTCTCGGACGTTGCTCACTGTCACGATGATGTCCTGCTTGACCTGCGGCTTGCCAATCACGTCGTTAATGTTGGCCAGCGCGGTGTCCAGCCGCTGCAATGCGCTACTGAGGTTGCCCACCGCCTCGCCGGAGTTGATCTTTTCGAGCGAGACGGGTTTGAGCAGTTGATGGATATCCTTGGCCGCCGGCGTCAGCGCCTCGGCCAGCCCACCGATCTGCGTAGCGGCCTTCTCGAGCGTCACGCCCATCTTCTTGGGAATGATCTGCTCAAACGGCCCGATAACCTGCCCCACCATCGTGGCCGTGCCGTTCTTGACCAGGTATTCGGTCGGCACGCCCAGGGGCACTTTGATCTGAACGCGGCTCCGCCCGAAACCGATCGCCGCCTCCTTGAACGTAGCGATGGCGTTCCTTGGGATATCGACATGCTCTTCGATTTCGACGGTAGCCTTGACGCCATTGATCTCGACAACATCACGGGCGGCCTGCGAAGGCCTGCCGCCGAGCCACTGCACTTTCGTGACCCGGCCGATGCGTTTGCCCAGCATGAAGACATCGGTATCGACGGGGATATCCTCGACCTCGCTCTGGAAGATGATCCCCACGCTGTAGGTGCCGCCGCTGATCACATTGGGAAACGCGCCGAACAGCAGCACCAGGATCGCCAACGCCAGGAAGCCTCCCAGCACAAACAGTCCGATCGCGATATTCCGTTGTCGCTCAGTCATAGGTCCTCACCTTTTCGTCCGGAGGGCTTCGATGTCCTCGCGGGAGGCCTTGCCCTCGACGAACTGGCTGACGCGTTCGTCCTTCGAGCGGCGGATCTGCTCAGCCGTGCCGTCGATGATCAGTTTGCCGTCATATAGCATGACCAGCCGGTCGGCGACCTTGAACGCGCTGTGCATATCGTGCGTGACAACGACCTGCGTAACATTCAGGTCCTGCCGCAGTTTGAGGATCAGTTCGTTCATGACGTCGGCCCGCACGGGGTCAAGTCCCGTCGTCGGCTCGTCGAAAAAGACCACTTCCGGGTCTGTCGCCAGGGCCCGGGCGATCGCCACGCGTTTGCGTTGTCCGCCGGACAGGTCCACCGGCATCTTCGATTCGACCCCCTCCAGCCCGACCAGCCGGAGCTTCTCGTGCACGATGCTGCGGATCTTGTCTTCGCCGTAATCGGTGTGCTCCCGCAGCGCGAAAGCAACGTTTTCGCCAACGTCCAGCGAGTCGAACAGGGCGCCCATCTGAAACACAAACCCGATGCGCGTGCGGATCTTTACCAGGTCTCGCTCAGACAGGCTATCAATCCGCCGGCCGTGAAAAAAGACCTCGCCTCTATTCGGCTTGAGCAGCCCGATGAGGATCTTGAGCGTAACGCTCTTGCCTGAGCCACTGGCCCCAAGAATAACCAGCGTCCTGGCTTCTTCGACCGCCAGATCGACCCCACACAGGACGTCCAGGGCCCCGAAGCTCTTGTAGACGTTCCGCAACTCCAGAACAGATGGCCGCCCACCTTGGGCCTCCTGCGAGGAACCTGTCTTGTCCTTATCCGCCATACACGATACCCACGTGCCGCCGAGCCAGTCACGACCACAGAATCAACCCGTTTCCCCGATCCCCATCGCTACAGTTTTGCCGTTGCAGACCCTGTCGTTCGTTCAGAACGAGGACTTGAATCCCCAGATTCCCCGGTACATCGCCTGCATGAATACCGAGCTGAAGAAATCCAGGATCAGGATCGCCACGAACGACGAAACGAACGCATCGGTCGTCGCGCGTCCGACCCCCTCGGCGCCAGGCTCGCACCGGAACCCCTTGTAGCAGGCGATCAATCCCAGCGCACCGCCGAACAGGAGGCTCTTTACGAAACCGGTCAGGAAATCCCACCATTCGATCGCGTTGGCGGTGTATCGCCAATAGGCGAACGACTGCACACCATAGATCTGCACCGTGATATACCAGCCGCCCAGTGACGCGACCAGGTCGCTGTAGAACGTCAGCAGCGGCGTCAGCAGCAGGCACGCCAGGAAGCGCGGCACGACGAGAAAGCGGATCGGGTGCGTGCCCATGGCCCGCAACGCGTCGATCTGTTCGGTCACCTTCATCGTGCCGAGTTCCGCCGTCAGAGCACCACCGACCCGGCCGGCCAGCATGATGCCACTCAGCACCGGCCCCAGCTCGCGCAGCACGCTCATGTTGACCACGACGCCCATGCGCTCTTCCATGCCGATGGACGCAAACTGCTCAACCGTCTGGACCGCCAGCACCATCCCGACGAACAGGCCCGTGATCATCAGGACCGGCACGCTCATCACGCCGATCAGGTAGGCCTGCGGCGCCAGGTTCCGCCAGCCGCGCCGCGTAAACACGCCACGCCCGATCGACCGGAACGTCTGCCAGGAGAAGATCGAAAAATCCCCCAGATCCTCGATCCGCGCCACGCTCCGCCGACCCAACCCGGCCAGTTTGGGTGTCACTGCCATTGCCATAGGTAGTTATTGCCGCGAGGGCATCTCCTTCTGTCGGTATCTGATTGTAGTGCTACCCGGCCGGGACGCAACGTCCGGCCTGTCTAGGACTACCGGCGCGAACGGGTCGAGCTATAATAGGCTTATAGATGGCAGAACCGCGCAGGTAACATCAATCTTAAGAGAAAACCGACGCTGACCATTGCCCGGCCGCAACGCGATTGTCAGCCGACGGGGAGCAAACGTGACAGCGGATCAGACCTCAAACATCGATCAAAGCAGCGACCGCCGGTTCATGCGACGCGCGCTGGCCCTGGCCGCCAGGGGCCGCGGCAGCGTCGAGCCTAACCCGATGGTTGGTTGCGTCCTGGTCAGAAACGGCAAAACCGTTGCCGAGGGCTATCACCGGAAATTCGGCGGGCCGCATGCCGAAGTGGACGCCCTGCGTCAGGCGGGCGAGGCCGCCCGCGGCACGACCGCTTATGTCACGCTCGAACCCTGCTGTCACCAGGGCAAGACGGGCCCCTGCACGGAGGCGCTTCTTGCCAGCGGCGTGTCGCGCGTGGTCGCCGCCATGACCGACCCCTTTCCGGACGTCGTCGGCAAGGGATTGGCGCGCCTGCGTGAGGCCGGCGTCGAGGTATCAGCCGGTCTGCTCGAAGACGAGGCCCGCCGGCTCAACGCCCCTTACCTCAAACGACTGACAACAAGCATGCCCTGGGTCATCCTCAAATGGGCACAGAGCCTTGACGGCAAACTCGCCACTGCCGCCGGCCACAGCCAGTGGATCACCGGGGATCTGGCCCGCAAGGAGGCCCATCGCATCCGCAGCTACGTCGATGCCGTCCTCGTCGGTGCAGGCACTGTCGCCGCCGACGATCCGCAACTGACCTGCCGCATGGTGCGCCCTCGCCGCGTCGCCCGGCGCATCGTTATAGACGGCCGGCTGAGCACACCCCTCTACAGCCAACTGGTGCGAACGGCGCGCGATGTCGCCACTACAATCGTTTGTATCGAACAGGCCACTGACGAACACAGCCAGAAAACCGCGGCCCTGCAGGACGAAGGGTGCCAGGTACTGCCGCTGCCGCAGACCGCCGAGGGCTACGTCGACCTGAAGGCCCTGCTCACCTGGTGCGCCGAGCAGGATATGACCAACATCATGATCGAAGGCGGCGGCTACCTGCTCGGACAGTTCCTCGACGCCCGGCTGGCCGATGAACTGGCGATCTTCATCGCCCCGATGCTCATTGGCGGCGGCGCCCCGGCTGCACCGACAGTCCAGGCGGTCACGCCGTGGCCCGGTGGCATACAGGATCTGGCCAATGCCCCCCGACTGCGTCAGCCCCAGCTGCGCCGGCTCGGCCCGGACGTCGCCATCCGCGGCCAGATCGCCTGGCCGGAATAACCTGTTCAAGCTGACCGTTGCCCAGTTGTCATCCTCACTGTTGTTACATTGTCATCCTGAGCGAAGCGAAGGATCTCTGCTCAACAGACACGCGAAATGGTCGCCTCGCTCGCAGTGCTTCAGTTCGCAGTAGTTGCCTGACCCCAGTCGCGGATCACGAGCTGAAGGTCACCGACGTTCACGTAACCATCGAGGTTGATGTCGGCCGATTCGTTGTAGGCGGGCGCGCCGAAGGTCGCAGCCCATGCTGCCACCAGCGATTGCAGATCGCCGATGTTGCAGTAGCCGTCGCCGCTGATATCGCCGCCGGGAGGGACCGGCACGTTAAGTTTCAGACCCAGCGTCTGAGCGGGCAGGTTGATGTCGACGGCCTGCGATTCTTCGAAGTCAAACAGCGTGTTGCTGCCAATCCCCCCGTCGATACCGGGGACGTCAAGTACGTACACATACGGCTGGACGAAGGCCAGCGCAGTGCCCTCGCTGGTCGGGATGATCAGTTTGTCGACGTAGTAGGCGTAGATCGTCACATCGCATGTGCCAGCCCCGACAACCGGCAGGCCGGAACCGGGGATGGGGCTGGCCAGATCGATGCCCAGCGACTCTGCCACCTCGGAGGACATGAAGGTGATCTGTGCGCCGGTGTCGAGAATAAACGACCGCCGCTCCTGGTTCGCTCCCACGTCCAGCACAACGTCGAGAAAAGGCACGGACCATGCAGCCGGCATCTCCGCCGCCGGGTCCTCGTTGGTCTCGCCCAGCATGGTCAGCGGCACCGTCAGATCGATCGGCCCCGGCGCCGGCTGGTCAGCGGCGCGCGGCGCAGTGACCAGCAGCGGCAGTTCAAGCCCCGGATAGACCTCGATCATCTGATAATCGATATAGACGGGAAAGTCCTTCATAAAGGGAGTGCCGACGATCATCGGGAAGCCCAGCATCTCGGACCCAACCGGATCGGTGATTCTGACGGTGACGCGCTGAGGGCCTACTTCCAGATAGTCGGCCTCATTTTCGCTGTCCTGAGGGCCAATTCCGATATACAGCGGCTGACTCAGATCGAGGAACTCGGTATAGCCGCACAGGGTGAGGATCTCCGCCTGACCAGCCGGGTCGATCGGCGTCTCCACTTGATCCGATAAATAGCGGGGCAGCACGTGTGCGGCGGCACCGGTATCGAGGAGACCGGGCATGACATAGCCGCCGGTGCCATGAGGCAGATAGTCAGTCGAATCGCGCAGGTAGACGCCGACCTGAGGCTGGTCGAACGCGACCTCGGAGACATACGTGATCGGTATCTGGCTGGCAAAGACCGGGGCGAGCAGGCAGACCGTCGCCAGGAACCCGAGCCAGTGGTACATGCGCATGGTTTCCCCTCCATCCTGCCTCAGCTGGCAGCCTATCAATTCGTATGCCCGCACGCCAGCAAAATCCTTGATTTTGGTCGCCAATGCCTATAGCGTTACAAGCAGCCGTCTTGCCTAAGGGAGCTACCCATGGAAGTACGATGTGATCTGTCGCGGATTATCATCACCGATACGTCGGACCAGCAGATCATCGTCCTGCGAGAAAGGGACGGCGAGCGGGCATTCCCGATCGTCATCGGCAGTTTCGAGGCGATGGCGATCGACCGGCGTCTCAAAGGCATCCCGATGCCTCGGCCTCTGACCCACGATCTGCTGGCGACCATCATCGAGCAGCTCGGCGGTGAATTGGAAAAGATCGTCATCAACGATCTGCGCGAACATACCTTCTACGCAAAGCTGGTCATCCGGCAGAACAGCCAGTTGATCGAGGTTGACGCCCGGCCGTCCGACGCCATCGCGCTGGGGTCCGCCAGTGACGTGGCGGTGTATGTTGAGGACCATGTCCTGGATGCAGCCGGCGGGTAAGCTTGGGAACTGGTGCCTGGCAGCTTGTCTGGCAGTGCTAGTCGCAAGGCGTCAAAGCAATTCAGCCTGCCCGCTTGCGGGCAGCGTCTGTTCGATCCGAGACACGCTGCACCTGCCTTCCATACGCTCTAGCCGTTGGGCTCACCGTAGAGTTTCAGAGCGTTGTCCCGATAGACCTTCCGCAACACCTCATCCGGCAGATTAAGACCATAGACGCACCAGCGTCCCTGACCGGGGATTGGGCCTGTTCCGTAGTCGAAGTATTCGTCGTCGGTTTCCAGGAAGCGGAAGTGCGTGCGGTAGAGCTCGCGGTCCGGCGGGTTGTCCGTGCCGAAGAGGATGCGGTCCTGGTGCCGGATGAAAAACTCGCGGGCGGCACGGGGCACCCTGCCCAGTTCCGCTATGCGGGCCGAGATGTCACAGTCGAGGTTCGGATGGCGGTCGAGCAGATCGCCGACCCATGCGAGATTCTCCGAATAGCCACAGACGTGGGCGCTCTGGAACTTGACGTTCGGATACATGGCGAGGAAGCGGTCCTGGACATCCATGAGTTCCTGAAAAGTAGGATACTCCGGACCGGCGAAGTGCCAGCGAGGATGGCTCTGGAGCTCTTCCCAACGCTCGTTCTCGGGGGTGAGCGGCTTGAAGAAGGCCGTCGGGTCGGCGATGTGAAACAGGACCGGCCGGTTGTATCTAGCGCACACTTCAAAGACAGGGGCAAGACGCGGATCGTCATGGCGGATCAGCTTGCCCTGGCGATCTTTCAGCGTGAGGCTGACGTCCTTGTACATCTTCAGGCCGTCGACGCCGCGGTCGAACTGTTCGCCCAGGAACTTCGCCGCCTCCCGGCCGAAGTCCTCATGCCGAGCGATCATGTCTTTCCAGGGGATGGTCGTCAGGATGTAGAACCGGTTGCGCGGCTTGAGGGCGGCCAGGCATCGGTCCAGGTCGACGTGCGCCGGCGACATCAGGTTGAACATCGCCTGGATATTACATTCTTCCATCATATGCAAGAGATCAGCGACGTTGCCGGCCTCGTCAATCACCCAGCGGTCCAGGTGCATGTGGGCGTCGATGCACGGAAACTTCGCGCGATCGACGCGCGTTTCCTTGCAAACGACCTCCGGGATGGGGCGGAACTCCGACAGGGGCAACGAGACTTCGCTCATCGGCTGGCTCCTGCGGTGCGGAAGACGATCCGTACCGGGATTTCGGGAGTATCGTTGGCAGGCTGTGATACGCAGTCACCCAACCCGGCCGGCTGAAGGTCCGCAGCACCGGCCTGGGTGGACTGCGGCGACACGTACCAGGTAACGCTCGGCATGAACATCGCAGAGGCCACCTCCAGTGAGACCGCATCGGCGGCAAGATTCGAGAGGCGGATATCGGTGACCCCGGGGATCCGACCGATCTCGTCGGCCAGCCGGTACCGCCTGTCACCGGAAACGATGGCGACGAGCATGGCCGCACCGTCGCCAGCGGCAAGTTGCCGAGGCGTGCCGGCAAGGCGCCGGACGGCGGTCCGTGCAGCGTCTATCGCGGATGACGGATCCGCGGCCACAGCCCGAATCTCCAGGGCCGTCGCCAGGACTGGCCTGATGGACGAAGGGGATGGCAACGTTAGCGCGGCGATGTCGGTCGCAGGCATGGTACCGGCCGCGACCGCCGACACAGTTGCAGAGGCCTCGGCGCCGCCGGCAGTTGGCTGGCTGGCAGCGCTATCCGCAACCGCGGCGACCACCGCAGCCGGAGCCTCCGCCTCATTCTGTACGGCCATGCCGAAGGCGAGCGGCTGTGGCTCGGCGGCAAGCGGCCGGCCAGGCTTCGCTACGCTCTCGTGCAGAGTGCCACGGTCACTGACCCGGCTCGCGACGGACGGGGCGGCAATGATCACCGGGGCGGGCGCTGGCTGCGGGGACTGCCCGGCCGGGCGCCCGGAAGCACCGCCTCGTCGGCGGCGGATCGGGCAGGGGCAATCGTCTTTTCAAGAGAGCGCGACCTGGCAGTCGTGCTGTCGGCCAGCAGCGTACGGCCGGGCGGGGCGATACGCGTCGTGTAGACATACCAGCCGGCACCGGCGGCGACCAGAAGGACCGCCGCGGTCGCCAGCACGAGCACAAGCCGTCTGGCGGACGACCCTGACGAGGGTTCAAGGTCGTCGAGCAGGGCGCGGCGTTCGAGCTGGGAGAGGATGCGCTCCTGAAGATGGCTTGGCGCCGATTCGGCGCCGGCGCCACGGACACACTCGATCGTCTTTGTCAGATCAGCGTGGAGGGCTCGCAGGGCGGGGTCGGTCCGCAGGGCAGACTCGACCTGCTGGCGCTCGGCGTCGGAGCAGGCGCCATCGATATAGCTCGACAGCAATCGCTCCAGTTCGGGCTTGTCCGGCTTACTCGGCATCTGTGCTACGGAACCTCGCTACTTTGCACTCATTCTCTCGTGTGTATGCAACTAAGACAACAAGGAGCAGCAATCCCGGCCATCACTGACCTCCGTCCGCGTTCAGGACCGGCGCCAGTTTGTCGCGGACCATCATTCTCGCGCGGTGCAGGCGGCTCTTCACCGTGCCAAGGGGTACGGCGAGAACCTGGGCGATCTCGGCGTAATCCAGACCTTCCATGTCCCGCAGGACGATGGCGGCGCGGTGCTCGTCGTCCAGCTGCTGAATGGCCTGCCAGACCAGGCGGCGGACCTCGTCGCGGTGACACAGGGCGTCCGGCTGGTCGTGGCTGTCGTCCGAGCCACGGTGCAGGCGGGCGGCCTGGCTGGGGATCTCGGTCCACTGGCAGTCCTGGCCAACGCTGATCTGGTGGCGCTCGGCCCGCCGGTAGGACAGGGCCATATTGGTGGCGATGCGGTAGAGCCAGGTGAAGAAGCTGCTCTGACTGCGAAACTTGCGCAGCGACGCGAACGCCTTGAAGAACGACTCCTGCGTCAGGTCCTCGGCAGCCAGACGGTCACCGCAAAGCCGCCAGCACAGGTTGTAGATGCGGTCCTGGTATTTGACGACAAGGGGCTCGAAGGCCGTCAGGTCGCCTTTCTGACACTGACGGACGAGCACGGCATCATCAAAGGGGACGGCTGTGCCTGTCACCGCGGCTGTTCCTCGTCCTGTTAGACGCGTTCGGTCCGAAGCGGTTCCTTGTTCTCGGTACAGGATACAGGGGAAAGGGGACCACAGGCAACCGGCAGGGACAAGGACGCATCTGGGGATTGGTGGCAGTGGAAGCGGCAAATCCACCGCAGAGGCGCGGAGGACGCAGAGAATACCAGGGGGTCACAAGGGGGCGCCCATGCAGACGCTCGCTTGCCACCGAAATCAGGATGCGCCCCAGGAACAGCGACTGCGCAGCCGTAGCCGTAATGCCGACGTTGGGCGCGGCAAGGTGCGAAAGGTTCGCAGTCTGAATCGCCTCGTGGTTGATTGGCGGTCAAGCAGGTCCGGTGTGTGGACGGGGGGGACGGCCATTGTGTAAGATGAGGCGATGGTGAGTCTAAAATCCATCCTAGTTGAGGTGAACTCCCTGTCGCCTGCCGAGCGAGCGGAACTGCTTGCCAGGCTGCTGGAGCAGATCAGTCAGGAGGCGGAGGCTGAAGACGCGGCGGTCGGCCGACGCGGCCTGGCGGCCTGGACTGAGTCGGCGAAAACTGAGAGCTGGGAGGAATTCTACCCGGCAGAACTGCGCAACAGGCCGGGAGGCAACTCGTGACCCGCGGCGAAGTCTGGTGGGCGGAACTGGCTGGGGACGCGGGCTTTCGTCCTGTTGCGCTTGTCTCTCGTGCAGACGGTATCGAGCGGCGGCGTAACGTCACGATTGCAGAGGTCACGCGAGTAGTCCGATCGCTTGCCAGTGAGGTACCTCTGACCTCCGACGATGGTATGCCAACCGACTGCGTGATCAACACCGACAACCTGCACACGATTCCGCGAGACCGACTGCGCAGCAGGATCACGCTGCTGACCCCAGAGAGATTGTTCCAGTTAGGCCAGGCGCTTCGCTTCGCCTTGGAAATCGAGTGAGCCGGGCCTGGCCAATTTTCCCCCGTAAACGAGACGAGAGAATGTCACAGGAAAGCACGGATAGTTTTGACAAGTATCAGTCGCCGCTGGTCAGCCGGAATGCTTCCGAGGCGATGATCCGGATTTGGTCGCCGCAGGTGAAGTTCAGCACGTGGCGGAAGATCTGGGTGGCGGTGGCGGAAAGTGAACAGGCACTGGGCCTGCCGATCACCGACGAGCAGATCCAGCAGATGCGTCAGCACGTCGAGGATATCGACTTCGCCAGGGCGGCGGACTACGAGAAGCGGCTGCGGCATGACGTGATGGCGCATATCCATACCTTCGGCGATGCGGCGCCGGCGGCCAAGGGCATTATCCATCTCGGGTGCACCAGCGCGAGCATCGGCGATAATGCCGATCTGGTCATCATGCGCGAGGGGCTCAAACTCGTCCGCAACTGGCTGGCCAGCGTGATCGATGCGCTGGGCAAGTTCTGTTTGCAGTACAAGGACATGCCCTGCCTGAGCTATACGCACTTCCAACCTGCACAGGTAACAACGGTCGGCAAGCGGGCGACGCTTTGGTGCTGGGACTTCGTGCGGGATCTGCAGGAGATCGAACAGCTTATCGAGAATATGTACTTCCGCGGCATCAAGGGGACGACCGGCACACAGGCATCGTTCCTGGATCTGTTCGAGGGCGATGCGGAGAAGGTCGAGCAGCTCGATCAGATGGTGGCCCGCAAGATGGGGTTCGACCAGGTCGAACCGGTGACCGGCCAGACGTACAGCAGGAAGACGGACGTGCAGGTGATCAACTGCGCTGGCACAGGTGGCAATCAGCGCGCACAAGATGTGCAACGACATCCGGCTGCTCTCGGGGGCCGGCGAACTGAGCGAGCCGTTCGAGAGCGAGCAGGTGGGCTCTTCCGCCATGCCATACAAACGTAACCCGATGCGGTGCGAGCGGGCGACGGGGCTGGCCCGGTTCGTGATGTCGCTGGCATCGAGCCCGATGATGACAGCGGCGGAGCAGTGGCTGGAGCGGACGCTGGACGATTCCGCCAACCGCCGGCTGAGCCTCCCCGAAGCGTTTCTAGCGACCGACGGCATTCTCAAGATCATCGCGAATGTCGCCGGCGGGCTGACGGTGTGGCCGGAGATGATCGCAGCCAGACTGGGTCAGGAGCTGCCGTTCATGGCGACAGAGGTCATCCTGATGGCGGCGGTCAAGGCCGGGGGCAATCGGCAGGAACTGCACGAGCGGATTCGCAAACACTCGCTGGCGGCGATGGAGCAGGTCAAGAAGTTCGGCCGGCCGAACGATTTTCTGGCGAGGATCAAGGCGGACAGTGCCTTTGCGGCGGTGGCGAACATCGAGCAGTTAGTGGAAGCGTCGCGGTTTGTCGGGCTGTCTCCGCAGCAGACGGAGCGGTTCGTGCGGCAGCATGTCGAGCCGGTGCGGCGTAAGTATGCTGAGACGCTTGGTATGACGGCCGAGCTGAATGTGTAAAAGTGGTCCAAAACTTCACACTGGCAGACAATCTGCCCTGGCACTCGGCACTGGTCCGAAGAGGATCTGGCATGCAGAATCCCGCCAAGGAGTTAGACGATCTGTACATCCGCTGCATGAGCTGTACAAACGATACGGTGATGTGCCCTGGAGTCTGGAAAGACGTTGATGACGGTGTTCCCCCGCGGGGTTTCTTCTACAGGACAGCCCCCATCAAGCTGCTCGTCGTAGCAAAGAATCCTGGACACCCCCTACAAGGAGAACGTCAGAGGTATCGGGGGCAAGCAGGCCGCAATCTATTCCTTGCCTACCGAGCCTCATCAAAACCATCTTTACCCTGACCCCAGTAAAATGCGAGAGCCCTCCACTCAGTTTCACAAAAGGCTATTCCGCTACATAAGCTATTTTTTTGACGTCCCTCATACTGATATTTACCTTCATGCCGCGCATACGAATCTGGTCAAGTGTAGCACGCACGACGAACAAGCGAGGCTTGATCGTAAGACTATGGACCAATGCTATAATAAATACTTTCGTACTGAGCTTTCACTGCTGCGTCCGAAGGTACTCCTTGCGCTTGGACGAGAGGTCGAAGGATTCCTAATCGGCAGAGAGTCCGACCATAGACTGCCCGTAATCTACATTAAGCACCCGAGCTATGCTTACAGCAAGGACGATGAGGGACCCAAACTTCGCGATATCAAGGATAGGATTCTTGCTCACCTACGACATACGACACACGCTTCGCCAGAAGGCCTGTCCGGATAGAAGAGATAGATGCGTGAGAGGCACACTAAGACCATGGCATGTAGGATCTAGCAAATGACCAAGCAAGAAATCGGGCTGGCGATCAAGGCGGCGGCGTACCTGGAAGGCGACTTTCTGCTTCGTAGCGGCAAGCGGAGCAAGTATTACCTCGATAAGTACCTGTTCGAGACCGATCCGAAGATCCTCGGCGAGGTCGGCAAACTGCTGGCAGAACACGCCGGCGAGGGCGTTGACCGGATCGGCGGGGCCGAGCTCGGCGGGATTCCGCTGGCGACGTCGGCGGCGCTGGCTTGCGGCAAGCCGTTCGTCATCATCCGTCAGGGCAAGAAGGACTACGGGACCAGCAAGATGATCGAGGGCACGATCAAGCCGGGTGACAAGATCCTCCTGGTCGAGGACGTGGTCACGACGGGCGGGCAGGTGATCGAGGCGGTCGAGACGATCAAACAGGCGGGGGCACAGGTCGTTAAGATCGTGGCGGTGCTCGATCGGCAGGAAGGCGCCGCGGAAAAGATCCGCCAGGTTGCTCCGTTCGATGCGCTGTTTACCTCGACCGATCTGGGCATAGCGGTTACGATGCCTTCATGAGTTGCGCACACAAGAAATGGTATAAGGACGGCCTGGCGTTCTCGTGTACGGAGTGCGGCAGCTGCTGCACCGGTCCGCCCGGGTACGTATGGGCTTGCGACGTCGAGATCGAGATGATCGCGCAGTTTACCGGCAGAAGCGACGGCAAGCTGCCGCCGGAGCAGTCTGCGCCGCGTGGGGGCCCGTTACAGCCTGACGGAGCGGGCGAACGGCGACTGCATTTTTCTTGAGCACATGCCGGACGGCCAGCGGATCTGCCAGATCTACCCGGTGCGGCCCCTGCAGTGCCGGACGTGGCCGTTCTGGAACAGCAATCTGCAATCCGAGCGATGCTGGCAGCAGGCAGGCCGGATGTGCGCGGGGATCGACCGCGGCAAGACGCACACCTATGAACAGATCGAGGAGATGCGCACCAAGCGGAAGTGGTGGTAGCGGGAAGCGGAAAGCGAAACGCAACCCGTTGGTGCGCGGGCAACGTTCTTGAGACTCTCAGTGGCAGACGAGCTGCCAGTGGCACCCGAAGACCGGCGGCAGTTGGGGAACAGTGTCTTGCTGCGACTCCTGGCGGAATCTCTGGTTGATGCGGCCGTGAAATGCCGGGACGACCGCGTGCTTCTGGCTCGCGTCGGTGCGGTTTATCGTTCGGCGGACGCCGCGGTCTGCTTGAGGCAAGCGGCCTGTCATCAATGCGGCCGATGCTGCCAGTTCGAGAAGATGCAGCACAACCTTATGGTAAGTACCGTAGAGCTGGCTTATTTTCTGCACAAGGCGGATCTCGCACGATGCGAGGGGACAGGTAGCGGTACGTGTCCATTCCAGCGCATGGCCCCCGTACGATGCGCAGCGCGGCGCGGCAGGCCGTTGGGATGCAGGGTGTTCTTCTGCGACGCAGCGGCGCAATGGTGGCAGCAGGATCTCTACAACCGCATGCACAGCCGGCTGCAGCGTCTGCACGACCAGTTTCAGGTGCCTTACCAATACTGTGAGTGGCTGACCGTGCTCCGCGCGGCACGAGAGGCGCTTGCGTGAAGCTGCGGCGCAGCGAATCTTCCTTGATGTTTTCCTCGCCGTTCCACGGCACGGGACAGGGGGTGCCCCGGTGAGCCAAACCGTCGCCAGGCGGACCGGCCAGATGGGCGTCATTTCTGACACGAGGGATTTAGGACCGGCTGGTTGACCCTAATTTTCTGCCGCCCTATGCTCTAAATTAGAGGGCACAGAGAAATGGCCCGTTTGGTGTGTGGATGATACGTGAAAGTTGTCGTGCTGCATGTTGGTTGTTGTTGTAACCGTGCCTTCAGGCCTACTTATCGGGGGCGGTAAGTACCGTTCGCAGTTACCGGCGCGACAGAGGCAGCAGTCCATTGCAGCGCTTGAAGATCCGTCAGGGCGCATCTCTCGTGCGACCTCGTGGCAAAGGATGATTTAAATCTACGCCCTGCTCGAAAGAATGGGGGTGAGCCGTGACAAAGAAGCAAATCGTCAAGGATCTGTCGCAACGCTATGGCGTCGATCAGGCGGTAACCCGCAAGATCGTCCAAGGCGTGCTGGATGCCGTGGTCGGGTCGCTGGCTGAGGAAGGCCGGATCGAATTGCGCAACTTCGGCGTCTTCGAGATCCGTCGGCGGGCCAGCCGGGTCGCCCGGAACCCGCGGACCAACGAGCCGATCCGTCTGCCACCACGAACCGTCGTGGTTTTCCAGCCGGGCAAGAAGCTCCAGGATCTGACGGAAAAGCCCGAGATCCAGGCACGCACGTCCGGGCAACAGCCCGGGGAGCGAGGCTTCCAGAAGCAAGAGAAGCCGCAGGAACAGCAACAGCAGCCGCAGGAACAACCTGAGCACCATATGCCTGTGTAGTCCGGGCAGTTCGCCCGTGGCTGCACAAGCGGGGCAACAGGCTACGGAGCGCGGCTGGTGTGTAGCCACGTTGTAGCGGCAAGGAGACGCCGAAGCTGTTCGCATGGGCAATGAACGCCGGAGGGCGGACAGGACACTCGTCACAGGGCGCGGGTCTGTAAGATTCGCGCCCTGTTTGCGCGCTGCCGTGCCGGACGACCCTTTTCCGCGAGCCCCGTGCGGCCCCCTGGACCACTGCGGCCCGAATCGCGTGTGGATAGGATCTGCCGATACCCCGAATGGCTTGCTTGGGGCTGCTCAAGCGTCCCAGTATCGGGACGGATAGACACAGCAGACCGGCCGTGCCGGCAATTCGTAAGCCCTTCTCCATGCGGCCCATATAGAATGATCTGTCGCCAGTACGCTACGTCAAGTTTCCAAAGCGTCCCTACGTTGATATGATTCCGTGGCTGGACGGTTAGGATGGCGGCAGGTGAACGGCGTGTCCACCTGGTGAGGCCTTACCCGGGCAAAGTCTGCCGGGGCGTCGTCTGGTCAGAGACTCCGGGACGTACTGTCCCTTCTTCCCAAGGGTGACCGAATGAGTGAGAAAGCGACCGTCAACAACAATACCGCCGCGAAGGACCCGTACGATACCGGCCGGGTGGCTACCTTGGCCGTCGACGACCAGACCGTCGAATTGCCGATCATTACCGGTACGGAAAACGAAAAGGCCGTCAATATCTCCAAACTCAGGGGCGAGACCGGCATCATCACGCTGGACGACGGCTACGGCAATACCGGCTCGTGTCAAAGCTCTGTCACCTTCATCAATGGCGAGCAGGGCATCCTGCGCTACAGGGGCTACCCCATAGAGCAGATTGCGGAAAAATCGACCTTCATCGAGACCGCCTTCCTTCTGATTTTCGGCGAACTGCCCACCCAGCAGCAACTGGCCGACTTCCGCCGCGTCCTTACCGACAATGAGTTCCTCCACGAAGACCTGCGTCACCACTTCGAGGCCTTCCCCCCGAACTCCCCGCCGATGGCGATCCTGTCGGCCATGATCAATGCCATCGGCTGCTTCAGTCCCGACTGGTTGCTGCCCGACGACGACGCGCACCTGGTGGGCTCTGCCGGCCGGCTCATGAGCAAGGTACGCACCATTGCCGCGGCTTCCTACAAAAAGTCCATCGGGCAGCCGTGGATCTACCCCCGGTACGATCTGCCGTACGTCGCCAACTTCCTGCACATGATGTTTTCCAAGCCGTATCGGCCGTACGAGCCGGATCCGACGGTCGTCAAGGCCCTGGACCTGCTGCTGATCCTGCACGCCGACCACGAGCAGAATTGCTCGACCTCTACGGTCCGCATGGTCGGCTCCAGCCAGGCCAACCTCTACGCCTCCGTCGCAGCCGGCGTTTGTGCCCTGTGGGGTCCGCTGCACGGTGGGGCGAATGTGGCGGTTGTCGAGATGCTCAAGGAAATCCACGATACCGGCCAGAAGGTCGAGGACCTCGTTGCCAAGGTCAAGGACAAGAAGAACAAGACCCGCCTGATGGGCTTCGGCCACCGCGTCTATAAGAACTTCGACCCGCGAGCCAAGATCATCAAGGCAGTCTGCGGACAAGGTATTGAACAAGCTTGGCATCCATGACCCGCTGCTGGACATCGCCAAGAAGATGGAGGATGTTGCCGTCAGCGATCCGTACTTCCTGGAACGCAAGCTCTATCCGAACGTCGACTTCTACAGCGGTATCATCCTGCGGGCGATCGGCATCCCGCTGAACATGTTCACCGTGATGTTCGCCATCGGCCGAATTCCCGGCTGGGTCGCCAACTGGCGGGAAGTCCGCAACAACCCGGACGGGCGGATCTATCGTCCGCGGCAGGTGTACACCGGCCCGACCGAGCGCCAGTACGTGCCCATGGAACAGCGGGGGCGGTAACAGGCAGTGTGCGGATGCACACTCTCAGGCATATACGATGACGACTACCCAGGGAGCGGCGTGTCGGGCTGTCGGGTCTGTGCTCGTTGGCTGTCGTTATAAGCTTTCGCGCCTGGTGTGCCTTTTGCAGTTGCCGTTATTGCCGTCGCAGTTGTTGTTAGAGCTTCCAGCTTGTCGGAGGTCCGATGCCTGCCCGCAGGCGGTTACTGAAAACCCTCCTGACCCCTTTTCAGTCCTTCGCCCAGGGCGAAAGCAGCAGCGGCCTTGTTTTGATCGCCGCAGCCGTTGTTGCCTTCGTCTGGGCGAATCTGCCTGTTGCCGATGCCTATTTCCACATGAAGGAAATCCACATCGGCTTCGAGTGGAACAATCGCATCCTCGACAAACCACTGGAATTCTGGGTCAATGACGGCCTGATGGCGATCTTCTTCCTGCTGGTCGGCCTGGAGATCAAGCGGGAGATCCTTATCGGCGAGCTGCAGGGCGTGCGCCGGGCGCTCTGGCCGGCTGTCGCCGCTCTCGGCGGAATGGTCGTGCCGGCTGCGATTTACGCGTCGATCAACTGGGATACCGCAGCGCTGCGCGGCTGGGGCATTCCCATGGCTACGGATATCGCGTTCGCCCTGGGCGTGATTACCCTGCTGGGCAAGCGCGTGCCGACCTCGTTGAAGGTCTTCCTGACGGCCCTGGCGATCGTCGACGATCTGGGTGCCGTGCTGGTGATCGCCCTGTTCTACACGGAGACGCTTCATCTGCTGAGTTTCGCGATTGTTCTAGCGGTCTTCGCGGCGTGTCTGCTCTACGGCTGGCTGCACGGCAGGAACCTGGGGATCTTCGTACTGCTGGGGCTGGTGCTGTGGTACTTCATGTTCCGTTCGGGCGTGCACCCGACGGTGGCCGGCGTGCTGCTGGCGATGACCATACCTATCCCGCCGCACCTGCGTCATCCGCCCCGGGAAAGCGCCGCCGAAGGACCGCAGCAATATGAAGCAACGGAAACGGCCCTGCAGCAGGAAGCCAAGGAGCTGGCCCATCTGCGCAGCCCCCTGCACCGGCTCGAACGGATGCTGACGCCATGGGTGGCCTTCGGGATTATGCCGATCTTTGCCCTGTTTAACGCCGGCATCAGTCTGCAGGATGGAGCGGTTTCGGTCACTCCCGTGACAGCAGGCGTCTTCTTCGGCCTGCTGTTCGGAAAGCCCATCGGGATCGTCGGCGCATCGTGGCTGGCCGCCAAGAGTCGCATGATTGCCTTGCCGCGCGAGGTCCATTGGTCGCAGATGATCGGCGTAGGGATTCTCGGCGGCATCGGCTTTACGATGTCGCTGTTTATCGCGATGCTCGCCTTCCCCCAGCATCCGACGGAACTGGACCAAGCCAAGCTGGCGATTCTGGCCACGTCGGTAGTCGCCGCCGCAGCCGGCCTGGCGTTATTGCTGGCGACCACACCCCATCGAACACGTGCCTGAGAGGCCTCGCGTCGTCTCTTGCCCCTGTTACCTGTTCATCTGTTCAGCAGGCCGGTGATCGCCGCTACCCGCACGAGATCGCCATCCGGCGGCAGCTGGTCTCCGACGTTGAGCACTACCTTCGGTCCAAAGGCGTCGAGGATCCGCCTGGCGAAATCCTCGACCTGCTCGACCGTTGTACCGTCACAGAACAATGTAGCGGGAACCCCACACCAGAGGCGCTGATCCGTCGCCATGGCCGCCGCCATCTCCTCCAGCGTCCAGTCGTTCATCGGTGCCGGCGTCGCACCGTCGAAGATGTCCAGGCCGGTGTCCTTCATCATCGGCAGCAGCCCTCGCAGCCTGCCGTCCATGTGCGCTGAGACCAGCTTGCCCCCTTTGTGCAGCCGATCGCAGCAACGCTGGTAATACGGCAGGCTGTAACGCCGGAACATGCCGGGCGAGACCATCACCTCGTCGATATTGTCGCCGAAGATGCACACGCTGCCGTAGGGACATTCCGCCATCAGGTCGAACGCCGCGTCGTTGGCCTGCGAGCACACCTCGAAGAAATGGTCGCATTCGTCGGGATGGTCCGCCATCAAATACAGCCCCGTCTCGAGATTGGCCAGGTCGATGATCAAGTGCGGCATCGGCGAGCGCGGCAGGACCAGGTCGACGAATCCGAAATCGCCCATCTCGTCCAGGACGGCCTTGACCTTCTCATACGTCGGCATCAGCGTACGATGGGCGAACACGTACTCGAAGACCTTCAGGTCGTCAACCGTCTTTACGGGGTATTCGACGCGGGTCGGGTTCTCGCCAGCCATCACCGACCGCCGGCGCTCGCGCACCGTGCCGACGGGCGTTGTGATGATTTTGTCATACCCGTCCGGAGCGTGGTGCGTCTCGATCCGCACGGACTCGTCATAGGCGATGGCGTACACCTGGCTGTAGAGATGCACCGGCAGGCCGACGTCCATCTTGTGATGGAGGTCCAGCAGGGTCTGGCAATCGGCGTAGGCTGGCGGCATCGTCCCCAGCCGCTGGCGAACCTCAAAATAGTAAGACAGATCCGGGAAGTAGGGTGCATGATCGTTGCGGTGCCCGGCCCCGCCAAGGGTATTCAGAATCCGCTGCCGATGGGTCATCTGCATAACCGTGATCTCCACGCAACCATTTGTGGCCGACTGGCGCATGATCTCTGGATCGACAATACCTCTTCGGCGTCTGCTCTCCAATCGCAACACGAAAATTGCCCGCGTGCAAGGCCCCAGGAACTCCGCCGCCGAACTCGCAATTCCCTGTACATGCGAGGGTTACGGCGACTGCGCCCGGCAGTTGCGGGACACAAGGCCTCGAAATCGACATTTGGTTATGTCCTAATGTTTCCGCCGGGGCTTTCATCGCATTCTGAATGCGGGTCGTGCCCGCCAGCGTTCTTCCGGCGAGGTGCCCGGCCCTTCTATATCACAACTACTTACTTTCGAATGACTTACAACAGCCATGCCAGCGCCGCCCCATCATCTGCCGGAGCCGGCCCGGGAAACTTTGTTATAACCAAATGAGGAGCGAGGACACCCCAGGTGCTGGTGCAAACGGGTGCCAGCGAGAGGCCATCCGGAGTGCTCCTCCTTTTTCCAAAATAACCTTAGTCCTTGAACTGGCATGACTTAACACGTTCAAAGACCCACAGATCATCGATCTGGCGATCTCTGGCACGGCTCTTGCCAGATCAGATCGGCAAGGCTGTGAGCCTTTTACTGATACGCCGCGCGACTGCGGGGTAACGAGGATTCGGTGATAGCAAGACTTGTGGAGGAACGGGATGATGAAACGAACAGCATTCGGACTGGTTCTGGCGTCATGCGTCTGCTGGTTGGGAATAGTGCAAGCCCATGCGACGGTGGTGACGCTGCAGATGAACAACACCGGCGGCGTGACGAACACCAATGTCGCTGATACGCAGATCTCAACGAACAGCACTTTCGAAGCGGCCTACAACTGGGGAGGTGCTCCCACACTGGAGGTATTCAAGGGGGTTCGGGTCGCCCTGTACCAGTTCGACCTGAGCCCGATCCTCAGTGGCGGCAATGTGGCCAGCGTAAACTCGGCCACCTTGAAACTGTACAGAACCAAGACCCAATTTGGCGACAGTGCTTGGGCCGTCAAGCAGCTCGCAGAGGGCTGGGTTGCCGGCACGGGCAACGGCCAGGCCGGCGGCAACTGCGATGGTGCGCAGTGGTTTGCCCGCAATGGCGGCAATACGGTGGCCGGCTCGGCCCTGGTTTCCGATGGCAACGGCCTCTATTACGTTGACGGCATCAGCGGCCTTGCGGCGGACCCGAAGAACAGCAACAACCAGTTCGTTCGCCTGGCCGGCAACAACGTCAATAATGATAAGAACACGTACATCACCTATTGCGACAGCCTTGCAACCCTGCAAGCCGCCGGCACTACCACCCCTGCTTACTACTGGGATGAGGCCGCCGGCCGTCTGTATGTCAATAAGAACAGCGTGAGCATCCGGTATTACACGCCTTCGGATATGTGGACCACGCCTGGCGGGACGACCGTGGGCGACGCTGTCACGACGTCTGTCCCGGCGACGGCCCCCGGCTGGATGAGTCTTGATGCAACGAACGTCGTGAACAACTGGCTGGTTGGCGGACAGGACAACTACGGGTTCCGCATCAGTATGACTGGCAACGGCGACAACTTCCTCGTTTCGAGCGACTACGTGGACGACCCGACCCTCCGGCCGGAACTGGTTCTCGACGTGACCTATACGCCGGAACCGGCGACGCTGGCGTTGCTGATGCTCGGCGGCGTGGCCGTCCTGCGACGCCGTCGGTAGTCTTCCAGAGAGCCACGTGGCTGATCTCCCACTGGTCCGGATGCGAATCGCAAGGCGAGGGCGACGAAAGGTCGTTCTCGCCTTCGCTTTTTGACTGCCAGGGTTTCTTCAGATTCCCTCGCTGATTCGCACCAGATGTAAACCCTCATCCTCTGGCACTTCCGACCGCAGTTGCCATACAATGCCCGTCATGAAGACTGTCTCCCTGCTCTACGGCAAGACCGGCATGGCTGTGACCGTACCGGCCTCCACGGATGTTCTGGCAGGCGGGCATATACCCGCTCTGCACCAGCCGCGGGAAGCTGTACGCAAGGCCCTCGCCTCGCCGATCGGTTCGAAGCCTCTGGCGGAGCTTGTGCGTCTCAGCCGACCACGAACGGTCGCTATCACCGTGTCGGACATCACCCGGCCTGTACCCGATCCGGTGTTCCTGCCGCCGCTGCTGGACTGCCTGAATGCGGCTGGCGTCAGTGACGCGCAAATCGTCATCATCATCGGTACCGGCATGCACAGACCGAGCACGCCGGCTGAACGCGAGACGATCGTCGGTGCGGCTGTTCTTGAGCGGGTGGAGGTAATCGACCACACGGCAGACCGGCCGGAGACGCTCGTGCGGATCAGTGACGATCCCCCCGTGTCGGTCAACCGCCGGTTCGCGGAGGCCGACTTTCGCATCGTGACCGGATACATCGAGGCACACTTCATGGCGGGCTTCTCCGGCGGGCGCAAAGGTGTTTGCCCGGCGCTGGTCGATTTGGCGACGGTCCAGCGGTTTCACGGCTACGAGGTCCTGGCCCACCCCAAGGCCGAAACCGGCCTACTGGACGGCAATCCCTGTCACCAGATCGCCCTGACCGTAGCGCGAAAGGTCGGCGTGGATCTTCTGTTCAACGTGGCGATCACGCGGGATCGCCGGATCGCGGGGATCTACTGCGGTGATCTGGAAGGTGCACACCTGGCAGGCTGCCAGGATGTAGCGCGATGGACCGCCGCCCAGGTCGGCTCGCCGTACGACCTCGTCGTAACAAGCGGCGGCGGCTATCCGCTCGATGCAACCTTCTATCAAACGGTCAAAGGCATGTGCGCCGCCCTGCCGGCCCTGGGGCCGCACTCGACGCTGTTGATCGCCTCGCAGTGCAGCGAACAGGTCGGCTCAAAGGCCTATAGCGACCTGATGCTCGCCTACCGTGGGGACTGGCAGCGGTTTCTCAGGGACATAGCCGCCTGCGACCAGACGCGTCTGGACCAATGGCAATTCCAGATGCAGGCCAGGGTCCTATCACACATCGGCGTCGACCGTCTGCAACTAGTCTGTGAAGGCATCGACCCAGCCGTGCAGTGCAGTCTCGGTGTGACACGGGTTGTCGGCACCGGCCCAGCCCAGCAGCGGATGCAACGAGCCATCGACGGCTTCCTGGCAAGCAACCCGGATGCCCGTGTAGCCATTATTCCCGACGGTCCCTATACCATGTTGACGCAGCTTCGCACGGATTAGCCAAAGCAACGTCGAGCCCGCCACCCACCAGAAGTGGACAACCGCCCGGCCCCCCCTGTCTTCTGTCTCCTGTCTCCTGCCTTCTGTCTTCTGCCTTCTGATTTCTGTATGCTGTTCGCCATGCCACGCAAACCCAACATCGCCGACGACCTGCTGCTCAACAAGGTCGTGCTTCGTCCGGAGCGCGAGCACGCCCGGTTTCCGGAGATGCTCGGCCAGCCATTCGAGTCCTTCCTGACGCCCAATCCCGCCAACGGCCGGACCATTGGCGGCTGGTACTTCGAGCCCCAGGCGGCAACCGGCGCGGCGCTGCGGCCTCTCGCCCTGCTGAACCCCTCGAACCGGGGCACCAAGGCCGACGCCCTCGATCATGCCGCGGCACTGCTGGATGCCGGCTGCCGGGTTCTGTTGTACGACTACGAGGGGTTCGGCGACAGCGCCGGCGCTGCCGACGTCCGCACGCTCGTGACGGACGCCCAAGCGGCGTTGGCCTGGGCCGGTGATCGGACCATCTGGTCCGACGATGAACCGCTCATCGTGATGGGCCTTTCGCTCGGTACGCTGGTCGCCACGCGACTGGCGGTTCTGTACGAACATGCCGTCCGCGCCCTCGTCCTGGACGGCGCGATCGAACCGTTTCTGGCGCTGCGCCGCAGCTTCGGCCCGCTTGGCGCTGCCACCGCCGAGGTCGCCTGCTCGCAGATCCCCGCCGAGCTGGACACCAGCCTTCAGATTCAGTCGGTAACCTGCCCCGTCCTGTTCGTTCACGGCGAGAATGACACCATCGGCACCCTCGACGAAGCCCGCCACCTCATCAGCCGCACGAAGCACGCAACCCTTTGGGCCCTGGAGGATTGCGATCACCTGGACATCGTCTGCAAGCACCCGGACGAATACCGCCGCAGGCTTGGTCGTTTCCTGGCCCTGCCCGCCGTCCCATAAACCACGCCAATCCTTCGGCGTCGGGCGTGCCTTTGGATCGAAGTTCGGCTAAAGTAGATGTTCGTATATCAAGTTGGCGTTGTCGCAATTGCTGCAGTGTCACCCGTGAAGGGTATGCAGCTGGTGCAGTCCTCACCATCGTTGCAGCAGCAGGTGCTGCAGTGGTTGTGGCCGTTGTCACTGACTATTAACGATTAACCATTAACTTTGACCGTTAACGCTGAAGAAATGAACTTCACACTCGCCCAGTTAGCCGCCTATCTGAAAGAGCAAGGCATGCCCTGCGAGATCCGCGGCGACGAAAACCGCTGCATCGCAGCCGTCGCCACCCTCGAGGAAGCCACGCCCTCGCAGATCTCGTTCCTGGCCAATCCCAAGTATGAGAAGATGCTCGGCACCACGCAGGCCGGCGCCGTCGTCATTCGCAAGGGCCAGGACGCGCCTGACAACGTCAACCTCCTGGTGGTCGCCGACGCTTACGCGGCCATCACCCTGTTGATCATCAAGATCCACGGCTTCCGCCGGCACCGGCACGTCGGCATCAGCGATCAGGCCCACATCGCGTCCTCGGCAAGACTGGGCAAGAACCCGAACGTCTGGCCGTTTGTCTCGATCGCCGACAACGTCCAGATCGGCGACAACGCGATCATCTACCCCGGGTGCTTCATCGCCGAAGGCTGCAAACTCGGTGACGACGTCGTGCTCATGCCCAACGTCGTGCTGTATGAGGGCGTCACGCTCGGCAATCGCGTGACCGTCCATGCCGGCACGGTCGTCGGCGAAGACGGCCTTGGCTATGCTCCCGTCGGCCAGAACTGGGCGAAGATCCCGCAGGTGGGTACCGTCGAGATCGGCGATGACGTCGAGATCGGCGCCAATTGCAGCATCGACCGCGCCACCCTCGGCCGGACGATCATCGCCAACGGCACGAAATTCAGCAATCTGATCGCCATCGGCCACGGCTGCCGCATCGGCGAAAACTGTCTCTTCGTCGCGCAGGTCGGCGTGGCCGGTTCGGTCACGGTCGGCAATCACGTGACCATGGCGGGCCAGGTGGGCGTGGTCGGGCACATCAACGTGGGCGACAACGCGACACTGGCGGCCAAGGCCGGCGTTACCCATGACGTACCGCCGGGGGCCGTTTACCTGGGCGCCCCCGCCACTTCGATCGAAAAGAAGAAACGCGAGTGGGCTTCGCTGACCAAGCTGCCCGACATGCGTCAGAAACTCAGAAAGTTGGAAACCCTGGTCGAGCAGCGCTGCAACAGGAAATCAACGAGCTCAAGGCCGGGCGAACTCCGGAAGCGTGAAACCTCCATGAACCACGGAGACACGGAGACACGGAGAACGACTCAAATCGGTGATACGACCTCTGTGTCTGCATGTCTCTGTGATAAGAACGACCCGCTGGGCGTCATCGCGGGGGCCGGTTCTTTTCCTTTCGAAGTCGCTCAAGGGGCGCGTCGCGAGGGCCGGCGCGTGGTTATCATTGGCCTGCGCGGCTTTGCGGACCCTGGTCTGCGCGATCTGGCTGATGCCTTCTACTGGTCCGGCGTCGTGCGTCTGGGGAGTTGGAAACGCATTTTCGCGAAGGAGGGGGTCCGCGAGGCGGTTATGGCCGGCCGGGTGCGAAAGTCCGATATGTACGGCCGATTCCGCCATCTTCGCTTCCTGCCCGACCTGACCAGTCTGAAGGTCTGGTATCGCAAGGCCAAGGATAAGCGGAACGACACCGTCCTGCAGGCAGCGGCTGATGAACTGGCCGCCGGCGGCGTCACGCTGATCGACTCGACCCGCTACTGCCCGCGCATCCTCATCGAAGCCGGGGTTCTGACCGATGCCGCACCGTCGGACCATCAGTGGCAGGACATCCATTTCGGCTGGCGGATCGCCAAGGAGATGGGTCGGCTGGACATCGGCCAGTCCATCGCCGTCAAGGAGAAGGAGGTCATCGCGGTCGAGGCCGTCGAAGGCACGGACGAGATGATCCGCCGGGCGGGGCACCTCTGCAAGCAAGGCGGCTGGACATTGGTCAAGGTCGCCAAGCCGAACCAGGACATGCGATTTGACGTGCCGTCGATCGGTCCCGCCACGATGGACAACATGCATGCCAACGGTGGCAGAGTTCTGGCTGTGGAAGCGGGCAAGACGCTCTTTCTCGATCGTGACACGACGCTGCGTCTGGCCGGGCAGTATGGTATTATCATCGTCGCCATGGCTGGTGCCGCGAGCACGGAATGATTGTCGCGCACATCAGGCGGCATCGAAGAAGCATGAGACGTATCGCGTACGGCGGTCCCAACGCCGCTTGGGGTTGACCAGGACCGGAAGGAAGTCAGTTCGCATGATCGTTTATCACTGCGACGTGTGCGGCACGCGAATGACCGCCAACGACGGCGGACGTTACATTGTTCGAATCGAAGCGTTCGCCGCAGCCGGGCCGGTCGAGATCACCAGCACGGACGTCGAGAAGGACCACACCCAGGAGATCCGCGAGTCTGATCGACACCTTATCCAACCAGTCCCCGGACGAAGTCGAAGACAGCGTCTACCGGGCATTTCGTTACGATCTGTGCAAGTCCTGTCATGCAACGTTTCTGGCCCAGGGGCTGCCCGGGCTGCAGAATCTTGAGAAGTGACAGCACACTCGCCGTCGTATTCCATTGTAAAGGACATGCCTTAGGCAGCGTGTAATCCCGAGGACGCATTCGAGTGATTCTGTCGTCCCTGACGGGACTCAGGACAAACAACAACAAGAAGACTGTAATGTCGCTCATGATGCCCAGGACTTGCCTCCTGGGCTACCCTCTTCCGCCCCTAGCCCGGATATTTCACGGTGATACCAGACAGAGCCAGTGAGAGCGGCGAGGCGACAGATTCGAGCACTCAGGCTTGGATTGGATGGGTAACGGCCCCCCGGGCGCAAACCACCCCCTTTCCCCCATGGCCGATCAGGGGCGGCGGCACGGGGTTGCGAGGAAGTCAGGTCACGCTGGCCGGGGCCAAGAGGCGGGCGGCCAGTCGGCGAAACAGATCCTGCAGCGGAAACGAACTGGCCAGGTGCAGCACGATCCGCCTGGCCGACACCAGAACCCGTCCGCCGATCTTGAGCAACTTCAGCCGCAGCGTGCGGACTTGGGCCTTCTCCAGTTCCGTGCCGGCCAGTTCCGTCCGACGCAGATGCTCGATCAGCACGTAGGCGGCCGCCGACAGCAGCACCCGCAGTTGGTTGGCCTCAAAGTCGTGGCAACTGGTGCGGTCGGCGAACAGACCCAGTTGCTGCTCCTTGATGCGGTTCTCGACCTCGCCGCGCTGGCAGTAGGTCTGCTCGTACAGGAGTTGGGCGTCCCCCGGCCAATTCGTCACCAGGAAGCGGAAGTTCTCCTTCGCCTCGTCGTCCGGACGCTGGGGCGGCAGGTACTCGGCCTTGGCGAGGATCCGGCGGGCCTTGTCCCAGGTGGCCGCGGCGTAGGAGAACTCGCCGAAGACGCGGGGCCGGTCCTTCGGGTCGA
Organism: uncultured Planctomycetota bacterium; assembly: GCA_963787325.1. Taxonomy (GTDB): domain Bacteria; phylum Planctomycetota; class Phycisphaerae; order UBA1845; family JANYLN01; genus CAWBCK01. The sequence goes on along the minus strand of CAWBCK010000002.1, from coordinate 137,865 downwards.
CCGCCAGCGCCTGGGCCTGCACCATCAGCGGGCGGGCCAAGGCTTCCAGTCGCGAGTTCTTGGCCAGACCCACCAGGTAGGACACATCGTGCCGGTCGCACCAGCGGAGCATCTTCCAGCGACAAAAGCCACTATCGCCGCGAAAGAGGATCTTCACGCCGGGCCAGACCTGGCGGAACCGCTTGACCAGCAGCGAGAGGATAGCCCAGGCGTGCGTTGCCCCATCCTGGTCGGCCGACCGCAGGTAGGCCACCAGCATTTGGCTGCCGCAGAAGACATACAGCGGCAGGAAGCAGTACTCGTCGTAGTAGCCGTGGAAGAAGCGGCCGACCTGGTGGCCGTGGACGGAATCGTTAGTGGCATCGAAGTCCAGGATCAGTTCGGTCGGCGGGGTCTTCTGCGACTCGACGAAGGCTTCGAGCAGCACCTTGCTGGCCTCGGCCAGGGGTTGACGCATCGCGGGTTCTCCAGGCGACACAGCGTCGGGGGCGAGGCCAAAGGCTGGTCGTGGTCCACCTTCCGCTCGCAAGCCAGTTGCACCAGTGGATCCGCCCGCAGGGTCTGATGATCATTGAGATCCTCCTGGCCCAAGGCGATGGCGAAGATGCGTTGGCGAAGCATGCTGACTTGGCTGTGGGTGATCAGACTTTGGTTGCGGGGATCGGGAATGGCTGCATCCATACGCTCGATGAGGCGGAGCCGCCGTTCGATCTGGCGCAGCAGGAGCACACCGCCGTCGCTGGTGATCGTACCGCCGTCGAAATCAGCGACGACCTTGCGTCTGCCCAGACTGGAAAAGCGGATGGGGGATCGGTTACACTCTGTCACGTGGCCTTACCTCCTTGTAGTGACGGTTGTCTTTTACAACTCCCGACATTACAGGAAGTAAGGCCTTTTAGTGACTGCCCAACTGAAAAACCCCGTGAAATATCCGGGCTAAAGGGCTTTTCTCGAACTACTGGCGGGCTTGAGAGTCCCGCAGGGACGGCAGACAAAAGCCCAGGACGCAAGTCGTGGGTGCAATCGCCGCATCACATTATGCTTCTTTGTTCGTCCTTTTGAGTCCCGTGAGGAACGACAGAAATGAAGAACGCGCAAGACGCTGAGCCGTCTACGCAATCCCAGCCTCCCCATCTTCTACCCGCACGCCACCTCCATCGCAATCTTCGCCCAGTCGAACAGCCGCTGCGGCTCGTAGCAGACCGTGCTGATGTCTTTTAGAATCAACTCCACCGGACAGCCGTTGGCGCGGCAGGCGTCCCTCGTCGCCAACAGATGCTCACGGACCTCGTCGGCGTGGAAGCTCATGCTCGCCAGAAGGGCGGGGTTCGGCTTGCGAGAATACACGAAATCCCGGCCGATCTCAGCGGCGCCGCGCTGCTCGTCGACCCAGGGGCTCATCGATACCTTGCGGACGTTGGGGATCTTCCGCACCTGGGCCATCTTGCGATCCAGCGGATCGCAGCAGCCGTAATACACCAGCCCGAAACGCTCGCAGATCCGTGCCGCGTAGTCGACCTCAAATTCCTGGAACATCTCCGGCGAGACCGTCGCCAGCATCTGCGCCAGGCCGAACATCCAGATATCTTTGCATCGCGGCCTATCGGGGTCATAGCCAGCCGCGGGCAGCTCGTCCGTGTACGCTCCCGTGCAGTGAATCAGGCTCTGCGGCTGACAGAGCAAGCCCTGCTGCTCCATTTGGTCAAGCATGCAGAGGTAGCCGCTCGTCATCCGCTCCAGGATCTTATGAATCAACTCCGGTGCGTCGATCATCGCGTAGAGGGCGTTCTCCACACCCATCCACGTGCTGAGCGGGTCCCACAGCGACAGGTAGGGAGAAACCCCCTCGGACCGGACTTCCAGCAGGCCGTCGAACAGCTCGTGGGCCACGGCGAGACGCCGCTGCGTTTCTGCTGCATCGTGCGTAATCTTCGGGACCTGGATCCTGGCTACATCGTCTTCGTTGCGGAACTGGTTGACGTAGCTGTGACCCACTACCGAGTTGGTAGGATCAGTCACAGCCACCTGCTGCTCGACGCCGATGCCGAAGCCGCTGTTTTGGACGGCCTTGGGTACACAGACGAACGACTCAACCACCATGTCCACGGGAAAGTGCTTCCACTGGAAGAGGGTGCGACGCAAGGACTGCTCATAGCCGCGGTACTCGGCGTCCTCGCAGCGTAGCGTCAGCTCGTCACCGAGGTTCATCTCGTTCCAGCAGACCTGGTCGATCATGACCATCGGCCGGTCGGGCTTGAGGCTATTCAGCTTTCGCCATAACCCCCGTGTGACCTCCTGGACCGGCAGAGCCGCGATCTCGGCCAGTCTGCCAGCCAGGTCCCGCACAATCGCGATATCCTGCTTGCTCGCCATTTGTGCACCATCAGTCTCTGCAGAACAGAGCGGCATCTGTGGCCGGAACATCCGGCTATGACACCTTGCCGTACTCCTGGGCCGCTTCGTACAGCGCGAGTATATTGGCCGTCGGTGTGATCGGCTGAATGTTGTGGCACGGCGCGATGATGTAGCCGCGCCCCTTGCCGAAGATCTCCACGTTCTCGCGGACCTCATTCCTGACGTCGTCCGGCGTGCCGAACGGCAGCGTCTGCTGATTGTCGACCGCACCGTGAAAGGCGATCTTATCGCCAAAGTCCCGCGCCAACCCCTCGCGCTCCATCCCCGGACAGCGCCACTGGATCGGATTCAGGGCGTCAATCCCCGCGTCGATCAGCAGGGGAACCGCCGGCCGGGCCGCCCCGTCCGTGTGATACAAAACTTTGATGCCGTGGTCGTGCGCCAGCCGGATCATCCTGCGGATCCGCGGCAGCAGGATCTTCTTGATGACATCCAGGCTCATCAGCAGCGAGCTCTGGGAGCCCAAGTCCTCGGCCACGTAGGTCAGGTCGAACCTGCCGCCGCCTGCCTCGAAGAGCCGCTCGTTGATCGCATAGTGAAAATCGAAGATCTTGCCGATGGCGGCGTCGACGATCTCCGGCTGGGCCAGCAGGTCCATGAAGGCCTCTTCAAGACCGCGCATCTGGCAGTACAGCAGGAAGGGCTCATACCCGCCGCCGGTCGCCGGCCGATCACCCGCCTCGCCCAGTTTGCTCTTAACATGGGAAAAGTCGTACGAGTCGGGGCTCGGCCAGGGATAGCTCAGGATATCCTCAACCGTATCCGCCGACGCCAGTGGATGCTCGACCACCTCGTCGTATGTGCCGGCCCCGTCGGCGTAGGTCTGCTCGATGTGCTGCAAGCCCCAGATGTTTTTGTTGCCCAGGTTAGGCCCGCAATACTTGCCGCCAACGCTGAACGGCCGGTCCACCTTCAGTCGCTGCCACAGCTCGGCATCGCTGTTACAGCCCAGTTCCTTCAGCAGCCGCTGAAGCACCTCACGCGTAGACCAGAAGTCAGTCGGCCAGCGATCGGGTTTCTTGCCGTCCAATACAGCGTGCCAGCGTTCTCGGGATGTCATTCGACGAACTCCAGGCTCTCGATTGGTTCGACCAGCCCCGCATCAGCCGCCTCACTCAGCAGCCTTCGAACCGCCTCACGTCCACTATCTCCATAACGAATCGTGTACTCATTAACGTACATCCCCACGAAACGGTCCGCCAGAGGGACACTCAAGTCCCGCCCGTACTTCATCGCGTAGGCCAGCGCTTCGCTGCGATGCGCCAGGCCGTACTCGATGGACGCCCGTACGAGCCCGCAGACCTCCTTGATCGCCGGCTCACCCAGGTCGCGACGGATCACGTTGCCACCCAAGGGCAACGGCAGGTTCGTTCGTTCCTTCCACCACTCGCCCAGGTCGATGACCTTGTGCAGCCCGGCGTCGCGGTAGGTCAGCTGACCCTCGTGGATGATCAGCCCGGCGTCCACCCGGCCAGCCACGACAGACTCGATGATCTGGTCGAACGGCACCACCTTGTACTGGAACTTGCCCTTGCCCATGCACAGGTTCAAGGCCAGAAAGGCGGTCGTCATCTCACCGGGCACGGCGATGACATTGCCAGCCAGATCCTCGACGGTCGCCGGCTCGCGCGACACGAGCAACGGTCCATAACCATCGCCCATGCTCGCCCCCAGGTCCATCAGGGCGTATTTCTCTTGCACCTGGGGCAAACTGGCCAGACTGATCGCCGTGACCTCCAGCTCTCCCCGCAGGGCGCGCTCATTGAGCAACTGGATATCCTGCAGCGTGTGCTCGAACTTGTATGTACCCGTATCGATCTTGTCCGCCGCCAGCGCGTAGAACATGAAAGCATCGTCGGGATCCGGTGAGTGTCCGACTCGAATCAGCATTCTCGACTCCCTCTAGCCTATATAGTGAAGGTCTGCTTTTCTTCTCTTCTTTCGGAAACATATGTCTGGTCGGCCGCAATCCTGCGATTTATACTAGTAATGGCGGCTGGACGCCAGAACCCCGGTCGGGGTCGGTAGCGGCCTGCTGCGACACGTCTCTACGAACAGGTGGCATATGCGACTGATCATTCGTGAACGCGAAAGCATGATCAGTGACCTCAGCGTGGCCAGCGGCGTCGTACTGATCGGCTCACACCCTGCCTGCGATATCTGTCTGCCCGACGGCCGGCTCGCGCCGCGACACTTGATCATGGAACCGGAAGGCAATAACGGCTGGACCGTCCGGCCACTGGACACCCGTTTGCCCGCGACGGTCAACCGGGCGATGCTGCACAGTCGATACCGCCTCAAGACCGGCGACGAGGTTGGATTCGCCGATTACAGCATACGCGTCTATCTCGACGACCAGGGCGAGATCACCGACCGCACGGCTGTCGCCCCCGTGGACCGCATGGACGAGACGATGGTCCCCAGCCGCTGGCCGATCCCGGCCGACACGGTGCTTCTGCGGGCGGGCGAGCCGGTCAGCCTGGATGCCGGCGCCCTGCTGCTGCTCGGGCAGCTCTGCCCGAAGCTCTACAGCGTCGACACCGCCCAGGAACTGCTTGACACGCTGGCCGGCTGGTTGCAGCCCGCCTTCAAGGCCGACCGTGTCTGGGTATGCCTGGCGACCGACCCGGAGCACGAGCCCCACATGGCAGCCAGCGTGGACAATTCCGGCCAGCCCTTCAAGCCGCCGACCAAAACGGGCCTTCTCATCTATCGAGCCGTGCAGCGGCAGCAGACTCTGTTGCTACCGGCCGAGGCGACCCGCTACGGCAGCGCGATGGTCACGCCGCTGGCGGTCGGCAACACATCGCTCGGGATGATTCATCTCGAACGGCTCGCCGGCAAGCCGGCCTTCGCGCGGGCTGACATGAACATCCTCCGGGCGATCGGCAGCCATGCCGGCATGCGCCTCGACGAGGTGCTCGGGGGTCTGCAAAAGGCGGTCAGACAGCGGGCCGCACAGCAGCTCGACTGGGGCCACCAGATCCAGGAGCGTCTGACTCCCCCGCAACTGCCGGCCTGGGACAATATGGAACTGGCGGCCTACCGCCAGGCCGGGCAGGTCTGCTGCGGGGACATCTACGACGTGATCCGTCTGCCGAAAGGTACCGCGGCGGTCATCGTGGCCCAGGCGATGGCAGCGGGGGCGGAATCCGGCGTGCTGATGGCGACGATCCGCGCGGCGTTTCGCATCGCGTTGTTGCATGCTGATGCCCCGCATTTCGTACTCAAAGAACTGAACTGGCTGGTGAACGATTCCTGTGCAGGACAGGTCGCGATGCGATGCTTTGCGGGCCTGCTCGACCCGGCGTCCGGCCAGATGCGCGTACAGCGCCGCCGGCCTGCCCGGGGCGTATCTCGTTAAGGCTGGCGGCGAAGGCCGCGACCTTGTTTCCAAGGAAGTCCCCGAACTCGGCGCCCAGCCGCAGATGGAATACCCGTCGTACGAGGCAATGGTCGACCCGGGAGACAGCGTAGTGCTCTTTACCCGGGGGCTGATCACCGCCGCCAGCGACAGCGGCGAACCGTTCGGCCTGGAGCGCATCCTCACCAATCTCGAAGACGGCGCGGACAAGACCACCCACATAATGCTCCAGATGCTGGTCGACGATCTGGCGGGCCATCTGGGCAAGAATCGACCCTACGAGGACGTCACGACCCTGATCCTCCGCCGGCTGGGATGAGGATCAGGGGCTAGGGACTAGGGATTGGGGTCGATCTGTCATAGGGCGTTTGTCCCGGCAGGGACGACTGAATCACCCGAACACCTGGTCGTGATCGTGCCCAGGGTACCTCCCCGCGCACCTTTCGATCTACTGCCCCACAAACGCCTTGCCGGTCAACTTCTCATACGCTTCCACATAACGCGCCCGCGTCTGCTCGACGACCGTCGGCGGCAGTTCCGGGCCGGGCGGCTGCTTCGCCCACTGGCCCTTTTCGACCAGCGTCTCCAGGTAATTGCGGACGAACTGCTTGTCGAAACTCGGCTGATCGTGGCCCGGCTCGTATTGGTCAGCCGGCCAGAACCTCGAACTGTCCGGCGTAAGCACCTCGTCGATCAAGATCAGCTGCCCGGCATCGGTCGTACCGAACTCGAATTTCGTGTCGGCGATGATCACGCCTCGGCTGCGCGGCGTATTCCGCGGCCTTGCTGTAAAGCTCGATGCTGATCTCGGCGACCTGCTGAGCCAAGTCCGCGCCGATCACGTCGGCAGCTTGCTCCGCAGAGATGTTTTCGTCGTGCCCTTCCTCAGCCTTCGTCGAGGGCGTGAAGATCGGCTCGGGCAGCTGACTGCACTGCTGAAGACCCGCAGGCAACTGGACACCACAGACGCTCTGGCTGGTCTTGTATTCCTTCCAACCGCTGCCGGCCAGATATCCGCGCACGACACACTCGACCGGCAGGACCTTGGCTTTCTTGCAGACCATCGCCCGGCCGACCAGCTGATCGGCGTATTTCTCCAGCCCCGCCGGCACACGTTCCGGCGTAATGACATAGTCGAGGTGGTGCGGCACGACCCCATCGAACCGTTCGAACCAGAACTTGCTGATCTGGGTCAGCACAGCCCCTTTATCCGGGATCGGCGTAGGCATGACCACGTCAAACGCGCTGATCCGATCGGTAGCGACGATCAGCAACCGGTCGCCCAGATCGTAAATATCCCGCACCTTGCCCCGCCGAGGGGTCAGGCCCTCTATCTGCGTCTGACTTATAACCTGGCTCATTGTCCTCACCGCTGATTACGTAAATGTGGGATTCCAAGACCGATCGCACCGACTGGCCCATTGTAGGGCCGAAGCCGGCATGAGGGAACAGCCCGGCGGTTGGTTGGCGGTCAACCGCGAGTTGCACCACCGCAAAAGGAAAAGGCCCCCGGGCGGTAATGCCTGAGGGGCCTTTTCGATGACCTCAATTCGATCGAAATACCAGGGACGATCAGTCCGCAGCACCGCCGTTACCGGCGGCGGCGCACCACTGCGGCTGGAATTGGCAGGGGTGCCAACATCACGTGGCTGCCGATTGGGTCGACCCTGCCTGTTGCGCATGCCGCGATTTCCAGCAGTCAGCAGGTACTTCTGACTCGGGCTGAGTTCCTTGAGGACGTCGCTTTCCATCTTCATCGCGGCGTCCTGCTTGCTCTCTTCCGTCGCCGCCGGAGAAGTCGCCTGGCGCTTGTAGCGTTCGCCAGCCGCCTCGATCTTGTTTTTCTGGACATCGGGAAGATTCGGGATCGCCAGCGCCGCCTTCTGGAAGGCCTCCGGATTGCTGATCAGATACGGGGGCAGACCGGCATCCTGAAGCGTCCGCCACTGCTTGAACTTGCCGCGCTGCTCTGGGGTCAACACCTGCTGATCGATCTGGTCGTACATCTTGGACCGCTCCTCGCGGAAGCGGGCGGCCATACCGCTGGTGGCGAGTTCCTGCTGGAGCTGCTCGACCTTGGCGTCATCGCCCGCCTGCGCGGCGGCATTCAGCTGGGTCCGCAGTTCCCGCATCTTCTCGCGGTCCTGGGGGTTGCGCTGTGGCCGCGGCTCGGCCTGGCGCTGCTGGCGGACCTGCTGCTCGATCTGGCGAACCTGCTGCTGCTGCTCGGGAGTGAGATTGAGCAGCTGGTTGAGATCCTGCATCCCGCCGCGACGCGTCATGCCGCGCGGACGGACCCGCCCTTGGCGGCGATGCTGCTGCGGAGCAACCTGACCTTCCGGTGCCGTCGGCTGCGCCTCCTGGGCCATGGCCGCAGTGGCCATTACAAGTACGCCGGCTAACACCCACGAAATGTGCCTTGTCATGAATGAATCTCCTTGCCCTGGGGCTAGACTCTTGCCGGTCCAGCCATGACAATGGCTGCGGCCGGGATACAGAGGTAGAACGTACTGCCGGCAACATGATTGCAGGACAAAGTTGTTGTGGCAACAAAAGATGGGGATCCCCTGAGGTAGTTTTGAGACTCATCCCATGCAGATCGTCCTGATTATCCTGCTCGCGGCGATGCTTTCGCCGGGCCTGCTGGCCGAGCGAGCGATCTATAAACCCCTGACCAGCCATACCGCGTCACTGGTCGCCGCGGCCATCATGACGCTCGGCGTCCCCGTGCTGGTGGGCCTCGCAAGCTGGTTGTGCGTACGCCGGCTCCAGCGGCCAGGGGGCTTTGCGCGGGCGACGACCCTCTTCGGTCGGGTGCACACCGGCATGCGGTTCGGCCTGCTGACCGCTTTCGCCCTGCTGACGACCCAGACCGGATGGCTGTACGTCATCGCAGGATGGCGGCCCTTTGGTCTGCATCTGGCGAGGATCCCCCTGGCAGGCGAGCTGGCCGTCATCGCCCCCGTGCTGGCCGGCTGTATCCTCTGCTGGCTGGTCATGTATCCAGCCGACCGGGCGCTGCGCCAGGCCGCCACCGCCGGCCTGCCGGAGGAGCTGACGGGCGAGCCGATCTGGGGACTGGGGCAATACCTTGATTTCCAGGTCCGCTACCAGATCCTGACGGTGCTGGTGCCGATGGGACTTTTCATCATCGCCGTGGATCTGGCCAGCGATTACCGAAGCCGCCTGATTGAATGGACGCAGGTAATGTGGGCACCGGAGGCCACGCTGGCGATCACAGCCGCGGCGATCTTCGTGCTGTCGCCGGTCATGCTGATGTTCGTCTGGCGGACGGAGAAGTTGCCGGCGTCGCCGCTGCGCTCACAGTTGGAAGCGACGTGCCGGCGCATTGGCATGAAATACCGCGATATCCTGATCTGGCGAAGCCACGGGGCAATGGTCAACGCGGCGGTAATGGGCATATTGCCGCACATCCGCTACGTATTGCTATCGGACGGCCTGCTGGACCATCTGAGCCAGAAGCAGGTCGAAGCGGTATTCGGCCACGAGGCCGGGCACGTGAAAGAGCATCATATCGCCTATTACATGGTCTTCGCGATCGGCAGCATGATGGCGGTGAGTCTGGCGGCAGAATACCTGACGCGGCAGATGCGCATGGGAACAGATTCGGTCCAGTTTGCCGTGGCGGGCATGGTGGCGTTCATCTGGCTGGCGATCTTCGGATGGATCAGCCGGCGATTCGAGCGTCAGGCCGACCTGCACGGGGTGCGCTGTCTGGACGGCACGATCGAGCAGTGCCTGCTGCCGTGCTGGCGGCACAACATTCCACCCGAGCCGGCTGGCGGCGAACGGATGTGCACGACCGGAGCGCAGGTATTCTCCTCGGCACTGGAAGCGGTCGCGGCCCTGAACGGCATCAGCAAATTCAGCCGGTCGTGGCGGCACAGTTCGATCGCATCGCGGCAGGAGTTTGTCCGCCAGGCGGCGTTCCATCCGCAGACGTTGCGACGTTTCGAGCGGACCGTCAGCCGGGTCAAAGCCACGCTGGTCGGCGCCACGCTGGTCCTGGCGGTGGTGGCGGCATGGTTCTACTGGCCGATCCTGTTTCCCCAGCAGTATGAGCAGAAGATCGAGTATGTACGCGATCCGCCAATGTGGGTGCAGCGGCCCGATACAACACATTCCCCCTCGACGAAAGCAAAATCCCCGGAGCTTTGCCTGATGGGGGTTACCGGAAGATTGCCAGCCAGCGCAAAGTCCTGAAGTTGCGCGTTCAGAAGGCCCTTACCTGCGATTTGCTATCCGGCGTGACGCGATGCGGCGCCTTTTCTGACCGACGGCTGGTGTTACACTATCTTGTCGTGGATCCCGAAAACCTGGTGTCCGCGAGGAGACGTGCGATGCCTGACCGGCCGAATGTTGTCTTTGTCATGTGTGACCAGCTGCGAGGCGATGCCCTGGGCTGCTATGGCCATCCCGTAGTGGAAACCCCACACCTGGATCAGCTGGCGCATCAGGGCGTACGCTTCAGTAGGACATATACCGCCACACCGTCGTGCATCCCGGCCAGAGCCGGCCTGCTTACCGGCATGTGCCAGCGGAATCACGGGCGGGTCGGCTACAAGGACGGCGTGCCGTGGAACTACGAACATACGCTGGCAGGCGAGATGGCGGCTGCGGGCTATCACACCCAGGCGGTCGGCAAGATGCACGTCTACCCGGCTCGCAACCTCATGGGCTTCCACAACGTCGTTCTGCACGACGGCTATCTCCACTTCGAGCACAAGGCGGCGCACAACTACGCCCTCGTCGACGATTACACGCCGTGGCTGCGGTCGAAGATCGGCTCGGATGCCGACATGATCCTGCACGGCATGAACGCCAATTCCTGGGTCGCCAGGCCGTGGCACTACAGCGAGGATGTCCACCCGACGACCTGGGCAACCACGATGGCGATCGATTTCCTGCGCCGCGCGACACGACGAAGCCGTTCTTCCTGTTCCTGTCATATGTTCGGCCGCATCCGCCGCTCGATCCGCCCCAGGTCTACTTCGATCAGTACATCAACCAGGAGTTTCCGCCGGTGCCGATGGGCGACTGGGCGGACCAGCGGGCTCGCATGACATCCGTGGACGGCTTTGCCGGCATGGGCTTTATGGGCCAGCGCCAGCTGCATTGCGCGAGGGCGGCGTACTATGCGCAGATAACGCACATCGATCATCAGATCGGCCGGCTGTATGAATATCTGATCGAGCATGAGGCCTTCAAGAATACCTTGTTCGTCTTCACGTCGGACCACGGGGAGATGCTGGGCGACCACAACCTCTTCCGCAAGGCGCTGCCGTACGACGGCTCGGCGCGCATTCCGCTGATCGTCGCACCGCCGGGTGACTGGCAGTGCAACCGCGGCAGCGTGGTCGATTCCGTCACCGAGCTCCGCGATGTCATGCCGACGATCCTGGACGCCTGCGGTGTGGCAGTTCCTGACACCGTGGACGGCCAGAGCCTTATGCCGCTGACTCGGGGCGAAACCGTGCAGTGGCGAGAGTACCTGCACGGTGAGCATGCCTACGGCCAACTCTCCAATCACTGGATTACCGACGGTAAATACAAGTACGTCTGGTTCAGCTGGACCGGCAGGGAGCAGTTCTTCGACCTGGTCAACGATCCGCAGGAGATGCGCGACCTGATCGCCGATGCCGAAGTGCAGAAGCCGATCGAACGCTACCGGCAGCGGCTGATCGAGGAACTGACCGGCCGGGAGGAAGGTTACACGGACGGCCAGCGTCTGATCGCCGGCCGGCAAGCCAAGCCCATGCTGGCGTTCGCCGGCAACGCACAGTAGGGGTCCAAACCCTGTGGGGGCACCGTATACACGGGCAATTGCCCGGGCGGTGGCCGCCTGATCCGCAATCCGACCTAAAGCGGCTTGGCCCCTTTCGCCGCTGGTCGCCGGTGTTACACTACCCTATCGTGGATCCCAAAAACCTGCCGTTCGCAAGGAGATGTGCGATGCCTGACCGGCCGAATGTTGTCTTCATCATGTGCGACCAGCTGCGCGGCGATGCCCTGGGCTGCTATGGCCATCCTGTCGTAGAGACGCCGCACCTCGATCAGCTGGCCCAGCAGGGCGTGCGCTTCAGCCAGGCCTATACCGCCACACCGTCGTGCATCGCGGCCAGAGCCGGCCTGCTTACCGGAATGTGCCAGCGGAATCACGGGCGGGTCGGCTACAAGGACGGCGTGCCGTGGAACTACGAACATACGCTGGCAGGCGAGATGGCGGCTGCGGGCTATCACACCCAGGCGGTCGGCAAGATGCACGTCTACCCGGCTCGCAACCTCATGGGCTTCCACAACGTCGTTCTGCACGACGGCTATCTCCACTTCGAGCACAAGGCGGCGCACAACTACGCCCTCGTCGACGATTACACGCCGTGGCTGCGGTCGAAGATCGGCTCGGATGCCGACATGATCCTGCACGGCATGAACGCCAATTCCTGGGTCGCCAGGCCGTGGCACTACAGCGAGGATGTCCACCCGACGACCTGGGCAACCACGATGGCGATCGATTTCCTGCGCGGCGCGACACGACGAAGCCGTTCTTCCTGTTCCTGTCATATGTTCGGCCGCATCCGCCGCTCGATCCGCCCCAGGTCTACTTCGATCAGTACATCAACCAGGAGTTTCCGCCGGTGCCGATGGGCGACTGGGCGGACCAGCGGGCTCGCATGACATCCGTGGACGGCTTTGCCGGCATGGGCTTTATGGGCCAGCGCCAGCTGCATTGCGCGAGGGCGGCGTACTATGCGCAGATAACGCACATCGATCATCAGATCGGCCGGCTGTATGAATATCTGATCGAGCATGAGGCCTTCAAGAATACCTTGTTCGTCTTCACGTCGGACCACGGGGAGATGCTGGGCGACCACAACCTCTTCCGCAAGGCGCTGCCGTACGACGGCTCGGCGCGCATTCCGCTGATCGTCGCACCGCCGGGTGACTGGCAGTGCAACCGCGGCAGCGTGGTCGATTCCGTCACCGAGCTCCGCGATGTCATGCCGACGATCCTGGACGCCTGCGGTGTGGCAGTTCCTGACACCGTGGACGGCCAGAGCCTTATGCCGCTGACTCGGGGCGAAACCGTGCAGTGGCGAGAGTATGTCCACGGTGAGCACGCCTCCGGCAAACAGTCGAATCACTGGATCACCGACGGCAGGTACAAATACGTCTGGTTCAGCTGGACCGGCAGGGAGCAGTTCTTCGACCTGGCCAGCGATCCGCAGGAGATGCGCGACCTGATCGCCGACGCCGAAGTGCAGAAGCCGATCAAACGCTATCGACAGTGGCTGATCGAGGAACTGACCGGCCGGGAGGAAGGTTATACAGACGGCCAGCGTCTGATCGCCGGCCAGTCCCCCAAACCCGTATTAGATTTCGTTAGCAAGGCAAGGTAAGAGCGAATGCAGGGAGAGATCAGAACTCCCGGTCGATAATAAACCGGGCCATCGTCTCAAGCTCCCCGCGAGCAGGACTGTCACCCAGGCAGCCGAGACACTCGACCGCTTCAGCCACATGCTGCCGCGCTCTCTGTCGGGCATAATCGAGACTGCCGTGCTGCTGCAATACGGCCGCCAGCGTGCCGCGGTCCATCGTCCCGCCCTTCAGTGCGGCCAGCAATCCTTCGCGGTCGCCGTTGCTGGCCTGCTGTAGCAAATGGATCATCGGCAAGGTGAGCTTGCCGAGCCTGACATCGCTGCCGAGGGTCTTGCCGGTCTGCTCCTCACGCCCGACGACATCAAGGATGTCATCGACGATCTGAAAAGTAAGGCCGACCAAGAGGCCGAAACGCTGCATGTTCTCGACGACGGCCGCATCGGCATCTGCGTATAGCGCGCCGAGCTGGCAGGCAACCGCCGTGAGCGCAGCCGTCTTGTTATCGATGATCTTATAATAAGTCTCTTCGTCCAGGTCGTAGTTGCCGCGATTGTGCAGCTGAAGCAGCTCGCCCTGGCACACATCGGCGGCCGCCTTTGAAACGATAACCGTAGCGGCCTGCCGGGGCAGACTGCTGCACAGCCAGTACGCCCGGCTGAAGAGGAAGTCCCCCAGCATCACCGCCGTCTCATTACCGTTCATGCGGTTGATGGTGACAGCCTTGCGACGGACGTCCGCCTCGTCCAGGACATCGTCATGCACGAGCGCCGCCATGTGCAGCATCTCGACGACCGCCGCCAGCGCGTAATGCTCGTCGGTCAGCCGGCCGCAGGCGCGGGCCGTCGTCGCAAGCAGCGCGGGCCGCAGCATCTTGCCGCGCAGCCGGCTGACATAGGCAGCCAGATCCTGCACGCAAGGCAGATCGCTGTGCAGTGCCTTCTCAAAAACCGCCTCTACTTGCTTAAGATGCACGGCAATCGGATCGTACAGTTGTGCGATTGTCGACATTCGGTGCCGGTTCCTCGGGTTACCTGAAAGACGCCCCCGGTTATCAATATCCAGCATACAGAAGTATCATTTGATTATTGCGATAGCGGGGCATTCTCACGACCCCATCCATGATTTTCAGAAACATTGAAAACAAATGAACAGACCCGCCCCGCGCCCCCGTTTCTTGAGACTGCACCGAGACTTACGCCCGCTCCCCCGGCTTCTCAAAGATAAACGGCTCGGGTGCCAGCATGATGGTCTTCTGCAGACCGATGTTCAGCAAAATGCCGATCAGCGCACCGTTGGCCAGCAGACTGCTGCCCCCGTAACTGACGAACGGCAGCGTCATCCCTGTAACCGGCAGCAGGCCGATCGCCATGCCGATATTGACAGTCGCCTGCGTCGCGATCAGCACCACGATCCCCACCGCCAGCAGGCGGCCGAACGGCTCGTTCGTAGCCGTCGAAATATGGCAGCCGCCCACCAGGATGATGCCGTAACAGCCGATCACCATCAGGCACCCGACCCAGCCCCACTTATGGCCGATCACGGCGAAGATAAAGTCGTTATGGCGGTCGGGAAGGAAATCATAGCGGAGGCAGTCGACGTCGGGGTCGTGGGCGCCGGCCCAACCACCTGTGGCCAGCGCAACCTTGCTGTGATCGAGTCTGATAGCCCTGGGCGCTGTTCCACCGACTGACCTGGGTCTTGCTGACCTGCAGGATCTTCAGCATGCCCGGATGGGCGAGGATGCTGTTACGGATCGAATCGCTCTGCAGCATCGGCCCGAGCACGCGCATCCGCTGGTAGTCGTGCATGGCCCGGTACAACAGCGGCGAACCGACGATGCAGATCAGCGCCAGGCTGATCAGGTGTCGCCTTCGAGCCCCCGCAACGTACAGCAACGAAAAGCAGACCGGCAGCAGCAGCAACACCGTCCCCAGATCCGGCTCCAGCAGGATCAGCACCATCGGCACCAGCGACATCGCCAGCGGGATGGTCAGTCCCGCCAGCGTGCGATAGTTCGTGCGATACCGCAGATACCACGCCAGCGCGCAGATGTACGTAACCTTGGCGAACTCGCTGGGCTGGAGACGCGGCAGCGGCCCGATCTGGATCCAGCGATAGGTATGCCGGATCTCAGGAATGAGCCACGGCACGATGTGCAGCTTTCTCGCCACGATCAGCAGTGCCAGCAGCACCAGCGTTACAAGAAACGCCGGATACGCGATGTCTCCCCATCGCCGGTAATCGACCATCGACATGACGATCATTGCCGCCAGGGCGGCAATCACGTATGTCCCCTGGGTCCGGGCGAACGATGTCGCCTCGGCACTTGCCCACTCGGCCATGTAGATGGCTGACATCCCCACGCCGCACAGCAGCACCGTGGCGGCGGTCACAGCCACGATGTTCAGGTCCGCGCCGCTGGCGCGTTCCGCCGCGCCTCCCAGCGGGCGAAGTGCCCCCCGAAGGAAACGGACCAGCGGACTTTGCGATCTTGTAGCGATGTCAGTCATAAATACGATCCGTCATGCAGAGCGTCTGCTATCCTTGCGCTGCGTACTCCTTGCTCGCCTTTCTGCTGTCGCCGCCGAAGTAAGCCTCGAAGATATCATGGGCAACGGGGCCGGCCGTCTTGGCGCCGCCGTCGCCATACTCGACCAGCACCGCGAGGGCGATCTTGGGATTACCCACTGGCGCAAAGCCCATAAACCAGGCGTGGGTCGGCTTGCCCTTGTTGGCGGGCAGCTCGGGCCAGACCTTCTGGTATGTCCTGCGGGCCTCAGCGAGCGAGTCGCCCATCTTCGCAAAGGCCTCCTTCGCCTGGCGAACGCTGCCGAACTCCATGGCCCTGGTCGTGCCGTCCCGCATCTTCAGGTCATAGCCGACGGCGATGCGACGCGGGCTTGTCTCCGCCGTGCCGGTCTTGCCGGCGATTCGCACGATATCGCTGTGGGCATAGCGGTAGGCCGTGCCGTAGGGATCGTTGACGACCTTGTCCATCCCTTCTCGCACCAGGCGCAGATATGCCGCGCGCTCGGCAGCCGTCGGGCCTCATCTGCCGCAGCACCTTGCCGCCGGAGCAGCGTCACCGGCTGCCACCGGCCAGTGGCGATGGTCGCGCAGAGATTCGCGGCCTGCAGCGGCGTCACCAGCACGTCCGCCTCGCCGATCGAGTAGTTGCGGGCATCGCCGACCGTCGGTCTCCGGCCGTTCCTGCCGAGCCATTCGACCGTCGGCACCAGGCCGTTGGGTTCTTCTTGCAGCCCGGTACCGGTGTGAGTGCCCAGACCACACTTGAGCATCCAGTCGGTCAGCCGCGGCACCCCGAGCCGCTGGCCGACCGTCTCGCAATAGACGTTGCAGCTGTGCTCCAGCGCGCCGACGGCATCGAGCGGGCCATGCCCCCCCATGCCGGGGCGTGACGCCGTCCAGCAGCGCCAGCGATTGACGCCGGGGAGCAGATACCCCGTGCAGTTGATCGTCTCGCCGGGACCGACGACGCCGCTGTTGAGTCCCGCCAGAACGGTAATCGGTTTGACGATCGAACCCGGCTGGTACAGCCCCCGGATCGCTCGCTGCAGCAGCGGCATGCCGATGCGATCCGCCAGAAGCTTGTCATAGTGCTGCGAGCGCTGCTCCAGCGTATAGCCCGGATAGCTGACCACCGCCAACGCTTCGCGGGTATCGACGTCCAGGACGACTGCGGCCGCTGCGCTGGCCGTCGGACAGTCGTGCACCGCACGCATTAGCCGCCCGTAGATCCATTCCTGCAGATCCGCATCGATCGTCAGGCGGACATCTTTTCCCCAGACAGGGTCGATGAGAACGTCGGGCTTGGCACGGTTGCGCACGATCATGCCGCGCCGTCCTCGAAGGTGGTCTTCCGCCAGATACTCGATGCCGCTGGCGCCGATCTTCTGACCCGGTTTGAGTTTCAGCAGCTCGTCGTCACTGTTGGGATCGTTCTCCAGATCCTGCGGCGAGACCTGCCGCAGCCGGCCGAGCAACGGAACAAGTGAAGGCTCATCGAGATACCACCGGCTGGCACTGGCGCGGACGCGCAGCCACGGGTAGCGTGTCTCCGGAAGCTCGGCGATAACGCGATGGGCGAGCTCAACAGGCACGTCAGTCAACAGCGGATGAAACTCCTGCTGCTCGCCCACCTCAAATTCGCGCTGCTCGCGCGAACCAGCCTCAAAGCCCATCCTCCTGGCGACATGCTGGTGAATCGTGCGGACGCGTTCGACGATCTGTTCGGCATTGTCGAGCACCTGCCAGACGGGCGTGCCCGTGATCTCCGCAAGTTTCTGGAAGCTCGAAGTGATCTCCTGGTGGACGGATTCCTCGGCGGCCTGCAGCGCCGCCTGGCGAGAACCTTTCGAATGCGTCGTTCCGCGGATTCGGCGCACCGCCAGATGCGTAACATATGGCGTGCCGCCGTCGATGCCCGCCCCGCCGTCGATCGCCTTGTAATACACCTCGATCTGCCAGCTGGGCGCGTCCTGGGCAAGGACAGTGCCGTTGCGATCCAGGATGCTGCCGCGCAGCGACGGCGGGTATTCCGCCGGCAGCTTCAGCCAGTCCTCAATCTGGTCGCGATAGTCCGCGGCATGCAGCATCTGCAAATACCCGAGCCGGACCAGCGCGAAGATCGCCATCAGCGCAAAGCCCAGCATCAGGACCTGGGTCCTGCGCCGCGAGGCCTGACGGTGTCTGGCGAAATCATCGTACATGGCTACGTCGGATATCCATATCCCAACATCAGAGCGTCCTGCAATCGGCACCAGCCATACCCGCGCCGGCTGGATGCAGCCATGCGCCCAGGTGCGCATCTAACCGAAGATATGCAACGGATGTTATCGCCGTTTGCTCTCGACGCGCAGGCCCAGGGCCGGCCACATGCGGTCCAGTATCCAGAAAAGGTAGGGGGTTAGCAATGCGGTATAGCCAGCCGTCCAACCTGCCCAGCGAAGGCATTCCGCCAGCGACCAGCCGTGCAGGCCCAGGTCAGCCAGGTGCTCGTAGATGCTGATGCCGCTGAAGGTCAGCCAGCCCAGCAGCGAGACGATCAGCAACTGGGCGATGGGATTGTCGACCATCACGACGCTGCGCATCCGTTGAGCCGCCATCGCCGACAAGGCGAATCCAATCGCCTGTGGTCCGATCGGATTGGCACTGGTGATATCCGCCACCATGCCGAGCACCCAGCCGGCGATCCCCGCCTCAACGACCGGCGAACCAAAGCCGTACCGGATCGCCGCGATAAACAGAAGCGAAGGCACCGCGGCGTGGACCTCCATCCACGATCGCACAAAGATCTGCGCCACCGCCAGGATCAGAGCAATAATCGCCAGGCCTATCCAGCGCACGTCATCGGTCCGTTGTAAGCCCCCGCCGAGCCGTCAGTTGGTCGCTAGAGCCGGGTAGCGATTCCAAAACCTCTGTCTCGAGGGGGCCACGGGCAGTTTCTCTGCCACGCATTTGTTCGTCCCGTCAGGGACGATTGACGGTGCCCAGCACTTCAGTGCCGGGGATTCCGGCTCCCAATCCTCTGTCGTCGTTTCCACAGTCGCTCAGTCCGACGGCTGAATCATCCCACGGGACCTGCCAACCTGCCGATGGATGTCGGATCACCGGGCACCAGCCACCGGCCACTGACCGCCGTCTGTCCCCGTCCTCGCCGAACCTGTCCGGCTGGCAATCCGAAGAATCGCCGCCGCAGCCGCCACGCCGACCCGCGGGTCGTCACGTTCCATGCGTTTGACCAAGGCCGGCACGGCGTCCAGCCGGCCCCCATCGCCAACGCCAGCGCCGCCATCGTCCGGACGCGAACCTGCCGAACCTCCGTCGGTTCAAAGGCGACGCCCTTGCCGGGCGGCTCAGCCACGTAAGTCAGCGCCTTCAGCGCGGTATCCTCACTGGTCGGTGCACCCAATTGCCCCAGCGACCGAATCGCCGCCAGTTTGACCTCCATGGGGTTGTCGCGTCGAAGCATGTCGCGCAGGGATGAAACCGCCTCGCCGTTGCCGATGCGCCCCAGGGCGAGAATGCCGATCAGCCGTTCGTCGCCATAGCTGCTGTGGGCAAACAGCAGGAGGCTCTCCATCGCCTCTTTCTCCCCCAGCCGTGCCAGGGCTTCATACACATACCAGCGGACAGCCAGGTCATGATCGCGCAGCGCGCGTCTAAGCACCGCTTTGGTACCAGGGTCGCTCAGTTCGCAGAAGATCAGGGCAGCGTTGCGTCGCACCTCCTCATCCGAAGAGTACAGCAGCAGTTCCACCAGATCCTTGAGCGGAGCAGGCCGACCCAGCCGGTGCAAGGCATAGATCGCCGCACCGTGCACAGCCGGACTCTTGTCGTTCAGCTGCGCTGCAACAAGTCGCCGGAGTCCTGGTCGCGCAGTTTGCCGAGCGCCATGGCTGCGGCGAATCGCACACCGCGATAGGGATCGTTCAAGGCATGTTCGATATAGCGGGTTGCCCCGGGCCAGGGACTGGTTTGCATGCCTTCGATGGCCTGCGACCGGACGACCGGGTTGTCGGCACTGAGCAGCTGCTGCCGCAAAAAGCCGCGAGCCTCCAGGACCGCCGCATCCATCGTCGCCGCATTGGGGGCAGCAGCGCAGCCCGCCGCCATAGCAAGCCCCCCCACCGCCAGCAGCACCATCACGACCCGAGCAACCGGCCTGGAATCCATACCTGAAC
Source organism: uncultured Planctomycetota bacterium (assembly GCA_963787325.1). Taxonomy (GTDB): domain Bacteria; phylum Planctomycetota; class Phycisphaerae; order UBA1845; family JANYLN01; genus CAWBCK01. The sequence continues at coordinate 117,984 of CAWBCK010000002.1, read as the reverse complement.
CCTCTCAACATCCCTGTCGACACAACCACCCGAAAGCCGGCTGGACCCCTGTCTCCCGACTCCCGGCTTCTGCCTTCAGTCTTCTGTCTCCTGACTCCTGTCTTCTGTCTCCTGGCTTCTATCCCCCGTCGTCCTCCGCAGGTGCCGCACAGCAATATACGTCCGATCCACCCACCAGGCCAACAGCATCAGTCCGGCCGCGATCAGGCATGAGATCGGCAGCCAGTTGCCCCAGCGCATGTAAAGGGTGACCTGCGAATCCACGGGGACTTGCGCGACCAGCACACCCGAAAGCCCCTTATATGGCAGCGGTGGCTCGAGCCGTCGTCCGAGACGCCGCTGATGCGCAGGGAAACGCCACTTACCGTCCTTGAGCATCGCATCAAGAATCCGGCCGTTCGGATCGACCAGCGCACTGATGCCCGTATTGACCGACCGCGCCAGACCGACACGATTCTCCACCGCGCGGAACACCGCCACCGCCAGATGCTGCGGCAATTCCGAGGTATACTCGAACCACCCATCGTTGCTCAGGTTGATCAGCAGGTCCGCCCGCTTGCCTTCGGGACCAGCCACGAATTGCCGGCACGCATTGGACATCGTGATCTCGTAGCAGATCGGCGTACCAAAGCGGAACGTCTTGCCGCCCAACGAAGGTGCGGCTGCGGTAAACACCGTCGCCTTGGTACCGGCCGTCAGCGAATACTCGTCCGGCCACGGCATCACGCTGTTGAGTTTGTTGTAGAGACGGTGCAGCCGGCCGCCACGAAACGGGATGAACTCACCGAACAGCACCAGGTGTCGCTTGTCGTATCGCTCCGGCTCGTCCTCGCCCGGCTTGTAAACCAGCGCGGAGTTGAATCGTCCATTCTGGAGATAGGCCACGCGCTCAGGGTGCCGCTCCTGCGCAAGCGTCCCGATGACCAGCGTCGCGCCGGACTCCGCTGCCAGTTGCTTCAGCCGTTCGTGCGTAATCCGCGCCCGATTCTGCTCCCTTTCGTACCCGGAGTATCGCGTCTGGGCGTCCGGCTTCATCTCGCGAAACTCGCGGTTGAGCCGCCAGGGCCACATCGTCTCCGGCAGCACGACGATGTCGGGCTTCTGCGCCAGTGCCTCGTGAATCAGATTCCACTCGATCCGCTGCAAGGCGTAGGGGGAAATTCGATAGCCGCCGGAATCAACAAACAGCGGCTCGTCCGTCTGCACGACCGCGATCTTCGGACCGGGCTCCAACTTCTCCTGCAGCCGGAAAACCCCGTATCCCAGGTTGGCGAACAGCAGAACCAGCACGACCGTCGTGATGACCTTCGCACGTCGAGTCCATCGTCCGGCAACGGAAAAGACCAGCGGATGCACGATCAACTCGGCCAGCCACCCGTTAACCATCGCGATCAGAAATGACACGCCATATGCCCCCGCCAGGTCCGCCATCTGGATGACGGGCAGGACGTTGTAATGGCTGTGGGCCAGGAAGAACCACTGCAGCCCCGTGTACTGCCATTGACCGTCATAGGGCACGGCGGGCAGGTAGGCCCGGACGAACTCCGTCGCGGTCCAGACAATCGGTACCACCAGCGCCAGCGGCGTCCGCATCCGCCGGTAGGCAAAGCGGATCAACCATGCCGCCAACGGCAGATACAGCCCCAGGTACAGCGCCAGCAGTAGTGTACCGATCGGAACCGGCACCCCGAAAATGCCGTTGGGCGGCCAGGTCGTCACCACCCAGAGCCAGTTCAGGTTGTAGAAGAAAAAGGCTACCCCCATCAGGTAGCTGACAAAGAACATCCACGTCCGCCGCTGGCTGCAGATCACCCCCACCAACCACGGAACCAGACAGACGTAAGCAAGTGGCCAGAGGTTATGCGGAGCGAAGATAACCGACAGCATTACTCCACTGATCGCAGCCAGCACCACCATCGCCCAGCGTTTGTGCTGGACAGCGTCGATCAGGAAAGCCTTCCAGGACCGTCTGGCGGGACCAGTCTGCTCAGCCAGCCCAGCCGGCGAGCGTTTGTTGGCTACGGCTTTACCCATCCAAGACTCCAATGGCTACGGGTGCATCAGCGACACACATCGCCGGCGGCGCTGACCGTCTGCGACGATGCGGCATCGATCTATAGTTCAACAGTCTAATAACATTACGCCGCCAGTCCAATTACGGTGCGGCAAAGGACGCAAGTGGCACAGATGCCCGCGCACGGTCGTAAGACCCCCAGATACAGGGTACAGGATTCCACCGCATACCTACATATTGGGGTGCATGCGTACGATAACCCTGCTACCCGGCATACCCCTTGGGGTGCGCCTCCAGCCACTGCCATGCCGACCGGATGATCTGTTCGAGGTCGGTGCGCTGGGCTTTCCAGCCGAGCAAACTGGCGGCCGCGCCTGGATCGGCCAGCAGCGCCGGTGGATCCCCCGCTCGCCGATCCGCCGGGTCGTGCGGCACCGGCTTGCCCGTGACCTTCTCCGCAGCCCGGATGACTTCCTGCACGCTCGAGCCCTTGCCCGTGCCAACATTGACGTACTTGAAGACGCCTTCCTCGGCGGCTTCCAAGGCCAGCAGATGGGCCTCGGCCAGGTCCTCGACGTGAATGTAGTCACGGATGCACGTACCGTCCGGCGTCGGCCAGTCGGTGCCGAAGACCTTCAGGCTGCCGCGAAGACCGGCGGCCGCCTGCAACGTCAGCGGGATCAGGTGCGTCTCGGGGCTGTGATCCTCACCCAGGGCGCCGTCGTCGGCTGCGCCGGCGGCATTGAAGTACCGCAGCGCCATTGCCCCGAGGCCCCAGGCCGTGGCGGAGTCTTCCAGCATCCATTCGACCGTGGCCTTGCTCCGGCCGTACGGGCTGACCGGGTCCTTCGGATGATCTTCCGTCAACGGGATCTTGCGGGGATTGCCGTAGACCGCGCAGGTACTGGAAAAGACGAACCGGCGGATGTTGTGCCGCTGGAGGGCCTCCAGCAGGTTCAGCGTGCCGGCAGCGTTGTTGCGCCAGTACTTGAGCGGCTGCTGCACCGATTCGCCGACGGCTGTACTGGCGGCGAAGTGCATGGCGGCGTCGAAATGGCCATCCACCAGCAGCTTATCGAGGGCGGCGGTATCGTGGATATTCAGCACGACGAGTTTGGCCGGTTCCAGCACCGCTTCACGATGCCCCGCACTGAGATCGTCGACGACGACGACCTCATGCCCCGCTTTGCATAACCGCCGGCCGCACACGCTGCCGATATAGCCCGCTCCGCCAGTAACCAGGACTTTCATTGCGATCCTCACATACGGGGTACGACCGGCAGATCACCTGCCAGTGCAGAATTCAAGAGCCGCTTTCAGCCACCGGCCGCAAGCGGCTGCGATATCAATGTTCGACGATATCCGCCAGCGCCGAGACGCTCATGACCACGGATTTGAGCACGAAGACGCGCTGTCGGTTGGCGCAAAGGCCGCCGCGTTTGGCTTCGATGACGTAGAGTTCCTTGCTCATGGATCCTTCTCGCGTGTCGTGCACATCGGCTTCGGTCAGCCAGAAGCCTTCATCGGTGATCCGCTCGAGGGTGCCAAGGTATACGATTGTCCCCGCGGTATCGAAGACAACCTGCTTGCCTGCCAGTTCATTGAGGTCAGCCATTGCGTATACATCGCCTCCGCAGTATCACCGGCCAGGTCCGATATCCCGGCGCCCGGCTGTCGAGCCGGCCACGGCGTTGGTATAGTAGAGCCTGCGCCGGCGGCGGCGTCAAACGAAGGGATCGGCACGGCGGACGGCTGCATTTTGCGAGGTGGCTCATGTCTTCTGCGAATCAACACGGCACGGCGGCAGCAATTCGCGTGTGCGTATTGGCGGCGACACTGGCGGGCGTTACGGCGATCAGCCTGGCGGCGATGCGATCGCACCCTCCCGAGGCGGCCAGGCCGGCCACCGCGACAAGACCTGCTTCACAGAAGGCAAAAGCGAACAGGTCGCCTGCCCATCGAAGCGTGTCTGGTCTGCTGACTTCGCCGCCGGTGCCCGAATCTCCGCCGGAATTCAATACCTGGTACAGCCAGCAGCTCAGCCAGATCGCGTCCAACGATGCCGGCAACCTGTACCGGCTGGCTCTGACCTGTTCGACGCACAAACGTCCCGATCTGGCAGCCGAGGTATGCCGGCGGATCCTGTCGTCCTGGCCCAATCATATCCGGGCCAAATCACTGCTCCGCGTCAGTACGCGGCAGCTGGCAGCCGCGGCGGCCGCCAGCCAGCCGGCAACGACTGAGCCGCAGCGCACCGAGCAGGTCAACAACGCGCCGCTGGCCATCCTGACGCCGGAGGCGATCGGTACGCTGCGCTTCGAGGAGTTCTGCCCGAAGGACATGGATGACCGGCCGCGCGTGGTGATCCCCCACGAGGTTATCCAGGAGTTCCTGGCCGAGGTAGACAAGAGCAAGGAGATGACCGAGCAGGAGAAGGAGCAGTTCCGTCGGTCGGCCAATGACGACAAACTCCGCTGGATCATTCATTTTAGCGGCGACCGTTTTCTGGACCGCATACGGATCAACACTGAGCCGCGGGCCCTGACCGACTTCCGGCACCAGGTGTGGCCGATCGTCAGCAGGGGTTGTGCGTTGCCGACCTGCCACGGCGGCAACGAGGCGGGGCAGATGCGCCTGCTGCTGCCGATGGCGCTGCCGGCTGTCGGTGTCACAAATTTCTATATTCTCAGCAAATTTGGAAACGATGACGGCCGGGTCATCGATCGGACGAACCCCGAGGCCAGCCTGCTTTTGCAGTACGGTCTGCCGGCGGATGAGGCCGAGGTCCAACACCCGACGGCGATCGCGCCGCTGTACCGCAGTACCAATGACCGTAAGTACGGTGTCGTGCTGGACTGGATCCGGTCACTACGGGCACCATCGCCGGACTACGCGTTCGGGGCGAGCATGTGGCAGCCGCTGGCAGCACCGCGGGTGCATCCGGTAACGGCCAGATCGATCGGCCAGGCGGCCGACCGCTAGCAGCGGCTTCGAGATCCCGCACTGGCCGGCACGCTGCCAGCGGCACCCGGGTTTGCGCGGGAAGGGCAGATTGCCGGTTGCAGCGAAGGTGCTATTGGCAAGGCTGGCAGTGACGGTCGCGAGACAGAGGTTCTAAGAAAGAATACCAACCCGTGGAACCAGTGATACTCATACTGATCCTGATTGTCCTGCTGACGGCGGCGATCCTCGTGCCGCTGGCCCGGCTGCGCCGGGAGACGAAGGCGACTGGCGTCGCTGGCGTTGCAGAAAGGCTGGACCTACAACGAGGCGGACCCGTGGGATCTACCTGCGGCGATGGAAGGGTTCTGGCTGGGCACATGGGGGCACGATCGCAGCTGCCACGACGTGATGAGCGTGCCGACGCAGGCCGGGGCGTTGTGGCTGGGGCAGTTCGAGCGGCAGATGTCGTCCGGACGATACCGCCGCACGCAGCGGTTTGGCCTAGCGATGGTGCGGGTTGGCAGTCTTTACGGCGGCACGGCCATACTGCCGCAGACCGAGACCTTTGCCCCGGCGGAGCCGTTTCATCGTTACCGGCATATCAAGATGCCCGCCAAGCTGGTCGGACGTCAAGTCTGGACCGAACACCCCAACAGTGAAAGTGAATTGATCGGCCGGCTTGCGGAGATGTGCATGCCCTGCCGATCCAGGCGGGCCTGGAAGTCCGCGGGAATTCGGCGACGATCTACTGGCCTCTCGCCCGGCCGGTTGACGAGCAGTCGCTGGCATCGCTGGAGCGGGCGGGCCGGCAGCTGATCGAGATCCTGAGCGTGCCGGCGGGACGGGACCAGATCGCCTGAAGTCAGAGGTGAGTCTTTGCGGTTGCGTCCGACATTCCGGAGCATACGCGATCCATGGGTAGCGTGTTGCCAGTCGAGCAAACGCTGCCCGCAAGCGGGCAGGCTAGAGCAAGTTCAGTTTACCTGCAGCGGCCAACCACCATGGCCCTGCTCCGCAGGGCCATGCCACCTAAGAATCGGAGCCAGGCTAACGCCATATCTAAGCCTAGACTGCTGCAAATACGGACGGAACGCCCGACGGGAACCGGTACACCTGCGTCGAACGTGGTCTAGCGAGTCACCGAAGTATGCGGTCGGCCTGGTACACCCGACGGGAGGTCCTTTTCGGTCACATCGCGCACGGTCAGGTCCGCGTAGATCACTCGCCACGTCTTGGATTTGCGCGGCTGATACCAGAGGATCGGTGTATCTGCCTGGTCGAACGGTGTCTCCACGCCAGCGTACTGATAGCTCGCGATTCCTTGCGAGGAAGCGGACTCCCGCAAACAGCCGGGACCGCTTGTCCATATCAGCCATTGCCTGTTTACTCTCCGCGGGAGACAAGTCCGTCAGATTGTCGGGCAGCCTCTGGGTGCTGGTCTCCATGGCGGCCTGGTAACTCATATCCGCAGGAAACCTGTTCCCGTTCAGTTCGGCCCACGCACGCAGGGCATACAGCAGATCGTCCTCGGACCTGTCGCGAATCACACTGCTCGGCGTCAACCTTTCCGACCGCGCGGTCGGGAGGTCCGCAGGGGCGACCTGCCGGACACTCAGGTCGGCGTAGATGACATGATATACGGACGCGTCCCTGGGGCGATACCAGAGCACGGGCACGCCAGCCCGGCCAAGAGCCACACCCTTGCCCGCATAGTGCCAATCGTCGCCGTGCTTGCGGTCTGTGATGAATTGCAGGCTACGGGAAATGACACACATCTTTTCGCTGAATGAGCGACGCCGTGGTTCGGGAACGTCGTCGGCTTGCCGCTTGAGCTCATTGAGTGTAACGGTGTCGATCCGGTTGGGAAACTTGCCGCCAGACAGTTTAGCCCAGTACTGGAGGGATTCGACCAGGTTGTGCTCGATAAAGGGCGGGGTACCGCCGACAAGAGAGTACGCTCGCAGGAGTGTCGAAGATACCTTCGGCAGATCCTGCGGTTCTACCTGACGCACCGTCATGTCGGCGTCGATCACGCGGTAAACATCGCCACCGTTCGGCCGATACCACAGCACGGGGCACTTGGGCGTATTTAACTGGCGCCGGGATTGGCGTAGTGCCAGTCGCTGTCCGGCCCGTGTTCGATGAACCGCATGCCATACGAGATACGGCTGCACTTCGCTTCAAAGAGCCTTTCCTCGCTCACCGGCATCAGGCCGCGATGGTTCCTGATCTGTTTGAGTCTGTGCACCAACCGCCTTAGAGCTCATGTCGGCAGGCAGCCGGCCATCGTTCAACCCGGCAAAAAGCCGCAACGCCTTCAGCAGATCCGCTTCCGTTGCAGGGTTCTTGTAATCAAAGTCGAGCAGGTCATGGGGCAGCGAACCGGCCACGGCTTTTGAGGAGATGTTCGGCTCGGCACCGTCAGGCACCTCCTGGACAGAAAGATCCGCGTAAATAACACGGAACGCTGACGACCCTTTGGGCCGGTACCATATGATCGGCCTGCCGGGTTCATCGAGTTTTACATTCGTTCCGGCATAGTGCCAGTCGCTCGTGCCGGGACTCTTGAGAAAGGCCAAGCCTTTCATGGCGTCCGTGAGGACAGGGGTCAAGCTGGCCGTCTCTTCCTTGCGATCCTTTTTGCTTTGCAGGAATCCCTTCAAGGAATCAAAAAAAGAGGCATGATCCAGCGTTTCCGGAAACTGGCCGCCGTTGATCTTCGCCCAAAACCGAAGGGCTTTGAGAAACTGCTTTTCGTTCGAAGGCTTCAGGTCCGAATTCTTGTGCTCGACCTCATATCCTGCCGGCGGGGTCAAACTGAAGAGCGACTCGTCGACCGGGACATTCCACTCAAAATGGCTCATCGTGACCGTCATGGTAAACGGGGGATCAGACTCTTTTGTTGTCCGGCAAATCTCGACGGGTAGCCCAGTTTCCGCGTCGATCCAGATCCTTTGCTTCCCGCCGCCCAACTCATAGCCCTTGGCAGGTCGACCCGCGATCGTCTTATCGCCAAGCGATTTGGCCGATGCCTTGTCGACAGTGACAATGTCTTCGACGAGATTGCAGGGCCGGCGCTGGGGCATGACGGGCGGGTTGTGGCCCTGGTAGTCCCGAAGCGTGGCCCTTTTCTTGGGCACATTCAGCGTCAGTGACCTGTTGGTCTGACCGTCGGAGATGCTCACGATCGAGCCATTGGAACTGGTCTGTCGCATCCGCGACGACGAGACGATAACGTCGGACGTGCTCGTGTGTGCGGGCCGCTTTCCAAACTGCGTAGTTGTCGTTTCCTGATAGCGCACGGAGTGGGGCAGCGGCACTTTAGCGCTCTCGCCGGCTGCCCTTGCCAGGGATGCTGTTGCGCAGGTGATTCCCAGAGCCAGGCAAGCCGTCAGAGCAACCGCAGCCGCGCGGGCGTGCCGAAACCGCCCGCTGATTGCGGAGAGTCTCGTTGACGACTGGCAGACCACAACGTTGACAGATGCCGCATCCGCCGCGGGCCTCTGGCTCGCGCCGCTATCGGCATGCGGCTGGAACTCCTCGACAGTGACTTCCGGCTTACCTGCAGGTCTCATGATAATGCTCCTGTACCTAGTTGGCGCAGGGTTGCTTACATCTGTCAGAGGGCCTGAAGCGCGTCTTCGGGTCCGCTATCAGTTCAGTCCGCCGGCCGGCCGTGGAAGCCGGTGATGCGCATCGCTTCCTGCGGCTTTTCGCTCGGATGGACCGCGAAGACCTCGACGCGGGCGATCTCTTCGTATGGCAACGTGACGACGAACACGCCTGCCTGATAGGCCTCGTCACCGGGGATGCACTGGACCGTCAGATAGACTCTTGTCGAACGTCTCGATCGTCGCGCCGAGTTCGTAGGTGAACCCATCGCGCAGGTAGAGAATGACGCGGTGCTCCAGCTCCGCCAGGAACTTGCCGGCGTCCGAATCTTCCGGCAGATTCTGCGGGTCGGCATCAGGGAACCGTCGCTTCATGCAGCGAATCCTCGCCTCGTCGACCTGCGTCGCCAGTCCCTCGCCAAACCACCAGTCATAATGAAAAAGCATCGGCTACGAACTCCTGTTTATGTGCGAAGAAAGGGGTTGGTGCGGCGCTCCTGGCCGACCGTCGTACTGGGTCCGTGACCCGGATATACAATGACCTCATCCGGCAGAGAAAGCAGGTTCTGACGGATGTTATTGAGAAGTCGAGTTTCGCTGCCTTCGGGCAGGTCTGTCCGGCCGATCGAGCCGGCAAACAGCGCGTCGCCCGTAAAGACCAGTCTAGCCGCAGGGCAATAGAACGCCAACCCACCCGGCGAATGGCCGGCAACGTCCAGCACGCGGCACTCGACGGTATCGAGCGACAGGGCATCGCCGGGATGCAGCAGTCGCGTCGGGACGGTCTGGATCGTAAGACTCAGGCCGAACGGCGCCGACATGTTCTTTCGGGCGTCGGTCAAGAAGTCCGCCTCGACGGCTGGCACCAGCAAGCTCCATGCCCGGCCAGTCTTGACACAGTTCGTCGATGCCGACGATGTGATCGCCGTGGCCGTGCGTGATGAGAATGGCGACCGGGGTCAGGCCCTGCTTGCGAATCAGTTCGCTGATCCGGGCCGGCTGCGGAGGAAAACTGGGGTCGACGATCCAGCACTTGCCGCCCGGCTGCTCGGAAAGGATATAAGCGTTCTCTTCGAATACCGAATCGACGATCTTCTCTACGTGGATGTTAGTCTCAGCCATCTTGCGCCTTCATCATATATCGCTGTGTATGCCCGTACCTGGCAGACGCTACATTGTCGGCGGGCAGCGGCCTGATTGCCAGCGCAGCCGCGAAATATGACGCTCGACCAGACAATACCTGACACCCAATCATCAATATGCTCGGGTGATATGGCTCGACGGGTAGTAGTGCAGAAGGATCTGCTGCCAGTTGCGCCGGCCTGGGCCATGCCCTCGGCCCCCCACTGGCACATGCCGACACCATGGCCGAAACCGTGTCCGTCGTAGAACACGAATCCCGTCGGCGTACTGCGAATCCGGCACCAGGTACTGCGCATCAGGCCGGGCCCAACCACCAGGCGGAACTGGGCGTGCGCATCTTGGCCCGTCCGCCGCGGGCATCGCTGAGAACCAGCCAGGTGAGGCGTCCCTCCGGGGTGGCGGCGAGCGGCTCGATCCGCACGATCGCCCCCATCGTGCCGAAGGTCTGGGGATACTGGCGCGGAGTTTGGTGGTGACGTCCTGCCGGCTGATCGATACGGCCGGCCACCGGTAGTATTTCGCCTGCGCGCAGCCGGTGCAGCGGACCCCGCCAGCTAACGGCGGGATCACGGGCACGGGATGCAGGTTGGCGACGCTGCTGGTCACACCGCCGCAAGTGCTGCTGAAGTAGGTGCAGAAGATCTCCTCACCCCTCGGGCTATGCCAGGTAAGTACCCGGCCGGCGGTTGCCCGGACGGCCTCGATCTGCCTTTTCGCTACCGACGCCGATATAGACCTGGCTGGCCTCGGTGCTGGTGACGTCATAGTCATCGCGGGGATTTACAAATTTCTCGTAGAGCGCATAGGTACGGGCAGCGACGGCCTGGGCCTTGAACGCCTCGATGTGAAACTTCGGGAAACAGCTCGCCGGTAACAACGCCGGGCAGGTACTGCTCGATATCGAGGTTATTGACCAGGCAGCAGACGACCCCGGCGGTTCAGGACGGTCAGGCTGCCGTGATAGGGATGCGTACCGAAATAGAGCGTTCCGTCGGTCCGCGGCACGATGCGGCAGACGCCGGGCATCGCCTTGCCGTTAAGCGCGTACCGGTCTGCCCGTCAGGCGTCACGGCAATCGACATCGACGAATCTGCCCGCGACAGGGCCTGCCCCTGGGCATCGAGGATATAAAAAGGCCCCGAGACACTGATGGTCGTCGGGGCAGTTTCGTCATAGATCAGAACTGCGCATCCGCCGCAGGGCCGTCTCGTCGCCGTGCAGCCTGCCAGCGATACCACCCGGCGTATTACAGCCGGCGCCGACCAGTGGACTTACCAGCACGAGCACCCAGGCCGGCAGCGCAACCAGCCAAGCCGTCCATGGCTTGTACCGTACACAGCACGTCCTCCATCCCGTTCGGGTCTAGCACACTTTCATCCGGCGCCGGTGCGCCGCGAACGTGACCGGCAACAGTGCGAACCGAACCGGTTCCGGTGACCGCCGGCGGTAGAAACTGTTCGCGGAGGCAACGTGCGGCTACGTCCTGCGCAACGTCAGGCCGTATTCGCCCAGCCGCTGCCGGATCTCATTAAGAGAGGTCTGGCCGAAATTCTTCACACCGAGCAGTTCCGATTCGGAGCGGGCAGCCAGTTCGCCGATCGTCTGGATGTTCAGCCGCTGCAACGCCTTTCGGGCTCGCACGGACAGTTCCAGTTCGCCGACAGGCTTGACCAGCACGGCGGGATCGCCCTGGACCTGCTTGAGAATCTCCTGCTGGCGGACCTTGCGTTCCTCTTCCAGGGCCTGACCCAGCCGCAGGTTTTTGCTGTCCAGCAGATTCTTGATCTCGTCGAGGCTGGTCTCGCCGAAGTTCTTGTAGGCGAGCAGCTGTTCTTCCGTCACGCGGAGCAGATCGCCAAGCGTGTTGATGCCCATGCTCTGCAGGCAGTTGCGAGCACGCACCGACAGTTCGAAGTCGGCGATGGGCACATCGAACAGGGCACTGCGCTTCTCCTGGAAACGCTCGATGTCTTCGTCGATGACCATATCCTGGCCAGCCTCGATGTCCTTGAGGAACAGACGGGCCCGCTCGTGGTCAGGCCAGATCGCCAGGACCTTGCTGATGCAGTCTTCGGCCTTGTCGTACTCCTCACGATCTTCGTAGAGCACTGCAAGGTTCAAGAGGGCGTTGGCGTGGGCCGGGCCGCCCTCCATGAACGACTCGTAATAGGCCAGAGCCTGGTCGTCGTCGCCAGCAAGATCCGCCAGATAGGCGAGCCGGAACATCGCTTCCTGATTATCCTCGTCGTAATCCAAGGCATGCTCGTAGGTGTTGACCGCTTCCCGCCGGTTGCCCTGGGCCTCGAGCAGACTGGCCCGGGCGACGTGCCACAGGGCTTCGCGATCATCCTCAGCAACCCCGTTGAGCAGGGCGTCGGCCTTTTCGAGACTGCTGGCCGCCAGCTGGGTCCGCGCCTGCTCGACGGCGACTACAGCGGCGCTGACGCCGGCCGCCCGCGCCTTGTCGAAGGATTTCATCGCGGCGGGGTAGTCTCTGACTACGCGCTGGGCCCGGCCAAGATACAGCCATTTTTCGCCGAATCCTGAGCCCCTTCGAGCCAGTCTGACGGCGTCCTCATAGCGGTTCAGGACACAGAGGCTGAGCCCAACCTTGAGTGCCTCGGCGGCCTGCTTCGGGCTGGCCGACTGCATCTGCTGATTTACCAAGGAGTTAAAGTTATGCAGGTTGTTTTCGGACGCAAAGACGACCTCCCGGATCTTTTCCAGGGCCGCCTCGTCAAAGGGTTCCTGCTCGAGCAGGTCTTTCAGTTCGCTGGTGAGCTCCATCTGGCCGGTAGCCTCCCGTAGATTCACGACATCGTCAGTAACGTACATGGCAAAAATAGCCAACCGCAGCGCTGCGCAGACTTTTGCAGTCCGCCCAATAGGACGATAGTAGAAACAGAACAGTATATTGCGCCGCCTATCGGCTGCAAGGGCCGGGTTTTTGCCCGCCTGACGGCCGATGCGGTTGTCGACCGGAGGTACTATATGAACAATCCTGTCGAGTTCAACCCTCGCATTCAGGCTGCCGGCGCAGTCACGATCATCTTTGGCGTGTTGACGGCGATGCTGCCGGCTGCGTGGGTCGTCATTCTGCTGATCACGCATGGCCAGGACGAGATGCCGCCGATGGCACAAATGAGCCTGACGCTGCTGGTCGGGATTGCCTTTGTGATGTTTGGCTGGGGTGTCTTGCGGCACATGCGGTTCTGCGCGGCGTTGGCCGGGGCGTTGGCAACGGCGCCTCTGACGCTTCAACTTATGACGGCCTTCGGCGGCAAGACCGAGCATGGATCCATGTTCTTCCTGGTTCTGTCAGCCTTTGTGTTGGGCGCCAACTGCCTGGCCTGGCGGGAGATCGGGCGGCTGCATTCGGCGGTCGAAGAGCTGAGCCCGGCTTCGGAGCCTTTGCACGAAGAGGCGTGAGTCGCGCCCTGAGTCTGTCATCTCGCAGCCAGGTCCGAGGAGAAGTGCCCGGGCATCGTCCGGTGGCACGCTTTTTCGGATGGAAGACCGACCTGCGCCAGGGCCTGTCGGCCGCCCCAATAGCCGTCCCAGCTCGGGCCAGCCGTTTTGCGCGGTCCCGTTATCGTCTTGGCGTGTCCTGTCCTTTGCTTGCCATGTCCCGCCAGTCCGGCTTGCGATATGATGTTGCGCGGATACCGTGAGGGACAGGACCTGGCAGACGCCAGGCCGTGAGGGATGACTATCGCATGACGATGAAGGGTTGTTTTGACTGCACGGATCGACAGGTTGACGTAGAACTCGACACCTCCTGCCTGATCACCGAGGCGGCTGACATCGCGGGACTCGTACTGAACACGTCCTGCGGGGGCAGCGGGACGTGCGCCGGCTGCGCGGTCGATTTGCTCGAAGGTACATTCCAGCAGGACGGGCAGCTCATCGAGGTGAAGTCCGGTCAGTCACCCAGGCGCGTTCTCGGCTGCATCACACGGATCGTCAAGGCACCGTGGCGGGTGCGTGTGCCGAAGCGGTCGCTCGTCCAGGCGGGCGAGAAGATCGTTGTCGACTTCGATCTGGCTGCCCGTTTTGCTCACCAGCCCAGTGTCAGGAAGGTCGCGATGACCCTGCCGCCGGCAACATTGGAGGACTCCGTCGGCGACCTGGAACGCATGACGCGACACTTGCATTCGCTCGGGACGTTCAGCCGGATTCGCCCTGCCCTGGCTGTTCTTCAGGCACTGCCGCAGGTTATCGCCGAGGGAAAGAATACGCTGTCGGCAACGCTCGCCCAGCGCGACGATGGCTGGGAGGTGATTCGCGTCGAGCCGGGCGATACGACGGACCGGTTGTTTGCGATGGCTGTGGACCTGGGCACGACGACGGTCGTCTGTTCGCTCGTCGATCTGAACGAAGGGACCATGGTCGATACGGCGAGCCGCTTCAACCAGCAGATTCAGCGCGGCGAGGACGTGGCCAGCCGGATCGTGTACAGCCAGCGCCGCGACGGCGGCAAGCATCTGCAGCGTCTGGCGGTCAGCGAGTCGATCAACAAGCTCGTGCGGCTATTGTGCACGAGGCACCGCGTCACGCCGGTCGAGATCGCCCGCATGGTCATCTCGGGCAACACGGTAATGGCGCACCTGCTGCTGGGGATCAGCCCGGCGGGTATCGGCGTCTCGCCGTTTGCACCAGCCACGAATTTTCCCGGCACGCTGGAGGCAAGCCAGATCGGGTTGGTAATGAACCCGTCGGGCCCGGTGGATATCGTACCATCGATCGCCGGGTACGTCGGCGGTGATATCGTCTGCGGCATTCACGTCTGTAGCGTACACAAAGGGGCGGGCACGCATCTTCTGATCGACATCGGCACCAACGGCGAGATCGCGCTGGGCACACCTCGCGGCGTGTGGGCCTGTGCGACCGCGGCTGGACCGGCGTATGAAGGCAGCGGCATCAGCTGCGGCATGCGGGCGCGCAGCGGGGCGATCGAACGGATCTGGATCGATGGGCCGGAGATGAACGTCCGCTATAAGGTGATCACCGACAACAGCCACAACGGCCGGCCGACCGGCGTCTGCGGCAGCGGCCTGATCGACTTCCTGGCGGAGGGTTTCCGGGCCGGGCTGATCGAGCGAAGCGGACGGTTCAACAAGGACCTGGTCGGCTCGTGTTCGCAGATCAGGCAGGTCGAGTCGCGTCATGGTTTCGTGCTGGCCTTCGTGCTGGTGCCCAAGGAGCAGACCGAGGACTGGATCGACGACATCGTTATTACAGAGAAAGATATTGAGGGGTTACTCCAGGCGAAGGCGGCAATCTACGTAGGAGCCCGGCTGCTGGCCAAGCACGCCGGCCTGACGCTGGAGGAGATCGACCGGATCTGGCTGGCTGGCGGTTTTGCCCGGCACATCGATGTCCGTAACGCCGTGACGATCGGCATGCTGCCGGACCTGCCGATCGACCGGTTCGATGCCGTGGGAAACACGTCGCTGGCGGGCGCATTCGCGGCCCTGGTCGACCAAACAACCTGCTGCGAATTCGACCGGATCGCCAGCCTGCCGAAAACGGTGGAACTGAACAAGGATTCGGAGTTTGAAGACGAGTACATGTATGCGCTGTTCATGCCGAACCTGATGGAAGAGCGGTTCCCGAGCGTTACGAACGGCTAATTGGGCAGCCGGCCGCAAAGGTGCGGCCGCTTCCGCCCCGAGTGCAGAAGGACCTACTGCTCGTCTGACGTTGCTCTATGGCGTCTGCTTAGTTGGCGACGTCGACGCGCCTTCGTCCGGGAAGAGCAGGTACGGCCGAATCCTCTCCAGCATTTTGGGGCCAATTCCTTTAACCGAGAGAAGGTCCGCCGCCTTGGTGAATACCGGAGGCGCGTCTTTGAGTGATCGGTCCGGGTGGGCGTTCTGCCATTCGATCTGCCGGGCCTTGCGGAAGGCGACGATCCGCCGCGAGACCTTCGCGCCCATACGCGGCAACAGTGACATGTCATGCCACGGGGCAACGTTGGGGTCGATTTGTCCGATGAGTTCGGCGTGTCCGCTCGATGTCTCCCGCACCTGCGACGGGTCACCGACGAAGACTGATCGGCGCGAACCCTGCCACAGCAGCAATCCCAGCACCACGGCCATCACGGCGTACAGGAGCACGTACGAAGCGAACCAGTCATGCTGGGAAGGACGTGATGGTATCATGGCAAGCGGATATACATGGATAACTCCGCCGTGTTGATGCTGTCATGCCGGCAGGGGCCGTCATTTCGGCCACCCGTCCGTGTCGAGACGCCGGTTTCTATTGTCGCCTGCGCTTGAGCACCAGTTGTCGGCGAACGGCTGTCAGTTCGTCGAGGACCGGCTTTCCCGAACCGTCGCTACGAAGGATTCCACCGTTGGGTACCAGATGCGGCACGGCATCGGTCAGGTCTTCCCACGTCATCGTCTCGACGTAGGGCTTGGACATCGCGATCCGCGCCAGGTGGCCGGCCCAGATCGCCTGAAACGGTTCGCTCCAGCCGTTGCGCCACGAGCCGGCCATGCTTGGGTCGGTCTGTCCCTTGGTGCAGTCGCGCGGGTCGAGGTGCAGCGATGAGGGCGCGCCGAATCCGGTGATGTGAAGCGGCTTGCCCAGGGTGCTGAAGCGGTCGATCATGCTGGATATGTGGAACAGGTCGCGGATATACCCGCCGCGGGTCGGCATGCCCAGCGGCATCCGCAGCCCGAAGGCGTCGAAGTTGATGCCGCTTTGCAGCAGGACCTCCGCGTACATGACCGGCGGCACGGTGCGGGCCTTGCGGGCATAGTATTCGCCCCAGGGCTCGACGATCTCGACGATGCTGATCGCCTTGGGCGCGACCTGCTTGACCGTCGAGACAGCCACGCGCGTCAACTCCATGACCTGTTCGAAGGGGAAGGTCAGGGCATTGTCGGCGTGCAGGCCGCTGATGACCCGCCAGTATGTTACATATTTCGAGTAACGACGCGCCACGCGCCGGATGTGCTCGACGACCAGGTCGCGCAGGGTGTCGAAATCGTTCTCGTAAAGAATCAGCCAGTCGGGCACCTGGTCGTCCGCGAAACTGACCAGCGGGCCGGCCATAATCGGCAGCCGGTTCTTGACCAGCCACGAGATCTGCTCGTCGGCGGTGTCGAAGCTGTAGTCGCTCTCATGTTCGCGGGGCTGAAGGCTCCGCCAAGGCATGGACACGGAGACGACGTCACAGAAATCCTTAAGGCGCGTAAAGGCAGCGTCGATGGCGATCTTGGTCGCCGGCATTCGCACGCCGAAGCCCCGCCGGTATGCGGCGTTGCTGCGCTTTCTTTTGCAGCATCAGGTCGGCGTGCACCCGGGCCATGGCCTCGGAGCCGGGTATGCCGACGGACAGCGACTCATCCGCCAGCCGGGCCGCCTTGCCGGGATCCGTCTCCTTGACGGCTTCGATGAACAGATCGCGGGCGCGGTCGAGATGCTTGCTGACCTCGGTCAGACCGGGATGGTCGAAGAGGCCCCACTCCTCGATCTTCTGGGTGATCCGCATCAGCCGCGCACGGGCCAGTTCAACATTCAGGATATAGGGCTCTTCCCGTTCCGGCAGGCGGGCGGTTTCGAGCATCAACGTGCCGGCAACCTTGACGGTCCACAGGATCGACAGCGAGGCCGCGCCGGCCGCCCGCTTCTGGCAGACCACACACTCGTCCTTAACGCTGATGTCGCTGCGCAGCGGCAGGCCCTCGCCGCCGATAAGATGTGCCCCGTCGAGGTTGATTGCCCCGGATGACTTACCGTCTATATATATCTGGAATCGCAGCATGCTCTAAACGTTCTCGCCCGGCTCCTGCCGACATCTATCTTATTAAAGGCCAAGGAGTTAGCAGAAACCCGG
Source organism: uncultured Planctomycetota bacterium (assembly GCA_963787325.1). Classification (GTDB taxonomy): domain Bacteria; phylum Planctomycetota; class Phycisphaerae; order UBA1845; family JANYLN01; genus CAWBCK01. The sequence goes on along the minus strand of CAWBCK010000002.1, from coordinate 100,424 downwards.
CCTCGCGAACCCGTTTCCTACACGCGACAAACCCGACGTCATTCCAGCAGAGACTGTCACGAAGACACTATTATAGGGGCAGTCGGTTTTCCGACCAAGCACCGCGGAGACAACGAACGACATACCGCCCGGGCAACCGTGGTGCCAACCCCCTCGAAACACGTCCTGTCGCGTGAGCTTGTCCCTGCCATGCTCAGTGCGCTAGCCATTCACCACGTTTGCCGGTCGGCGTCCATCAAGCACGTCGACGATGCTTTGTGCCGCCATGATCGCCATCTTTCGGCGTGTTTCGTGCGTGGCTGAGCCGATGTGCGGCAGAACAACCGCGTTGGCCAGTTCGGTCAGCCCGGGTGCCGGCTGCGGCTCGTTCTCATAAACGTCCAGGCCTGCGCCGGCGATCCGGCCGGCTCGCAGTGCTTCGACCAGGGCGGTCTCATCGACCACGGGTCCTCGACTCGTGTTGACGAGGACGGCGGTTGGTTTCATCTTCGCCAGCTGCTCGCGTCCGATCAGATGATGCGTCTCGGCAGTCAGCGGCACGTGCAGCGAGACAATGTCGCTTTCTGCCAGCAGCGTCGGCAGGTCCACGTGTTGTCCGCCGAGAACCTCGATGTCCTCATGCCGGGCTCTGGCTGCATACAGGATGCGCATACCAAAGCCGGTCGCCCGCCTGGCGACAGCCGTACCGATCCGCCCGCCGCCGACGATGCCGATCGTCCTGCCTGCCACGTCGACCCCGAGAAACTGCAGCGGCGCCCAGCCGGTCCATGCACCGGTACGGAAGTGAGTATCCGCCTCGACGACTCGCCGGCTCGCAGCCAGCAGCAGGCTCCATGCCAGGTCCGCCGTTGCGTCGGTCAGCACGCCGGGCGTGTTGGTCACCACGATTGTTCGTGTAGTCGCTGCCTGAACATCAATATTGTTGTAACCGACCGCGTAATTGGCGATGACGCGCAATTGCGGTCCGGCGGCATCCATCACGCCACCGTCAATGGAGTCGGCCAGCATGCTGAGAACGGCGTCTGCCCCGGCTACGAACTGTTGCAGTTCGTCAGGAGTCAGCGGCCGGTCATGCGGGTTAACCGTCACTGGCCCGAAGGCTGCCTCGAGCAAATCGATCCCAGGCTGCGGAATCTGTCGCGTCACGCAAATCCGGTAACCAGCCATAGCTCACTCGCATTCTACGGGCCAATACGCCCTACCATATGGAAAGGGCGGCACAGGAAACCCGTGCCGCCCGGAACAGTCTCTCTACAGATTAGAGCACGAAACCCGCACCAAGTGCGTGCCGCGACCGGCAATCCTCTCGGTACTGCGCTTCAGGCCTCTACTTCATCGCCTGATTGCGGATGATCTCGCTGGCCAGGTTGCTCGGGAGATTCAACGCACCGAGCGCCTGTGATGCAGCCGTACGAATGTCCAGGTCCTTGGCCTGCGTCGCGGCGGCGGAGACCTGACCCCGCAGATCGTCGGTCAGCAGGTTGCCGTTCGCCTTGGCTGAATTGGCCAGTGCCGCGAAGACCTCGATCCGCAGCGGCTTGTCCTGGTTGGGATCGAGGGCCAGTTTGGCGATAGCCTGCTGGGCCTCGGGCGTCTTGGACTCGGCCAGCACCTCGGCGCAGGTCACTCGCAGCGTCGGCTCGGGATGACTCAGGGCCTTGATCAGGGCAGGCTGGGCGTCCTTGCAGTCGTACACCTTGTTGTTGGTGATCGCCACCAGCCGCAGGGCCTTGGCTGCCTGGATCGCCATATCCAGGGCGACCTTGCGATCAAGGGAAACCGCACCGACCTGCCGACGGACCCGGTCATACTCGGCCAGGAGCACGTCAGCCGGGGCATCATCCGACACGCCGCCAAGCCGCGAATCGAGATGCAGCAGCGGCCGAACGACCTCTTCGTCAGCCGGAGTAACCATCAGCACGGTGGAAGCCGAGGCGAACAGGTAGTCCTTGCGGAGATCCTGCAACTCAGCATTCAGGCCGGGCTGCTTGATGTCCGTCGCCAGCAGGACCAGATCGAGGCTCGGGGCATTCTTGCGAGCGTCCTGCAACGTCTTGTAGAAGTCACCGCCGGCGATGACCTGGAAGCCGGCCTCGCGAAGGATGCCCACAACGCGGTTGCGGTTGGCCTCATCCGGATCGATCACGATGGCATGCTTCTGGCCGGTCTGTGCGAGTGCCTCGGACAGGGCTGGCACAACGTTGGCCGAACCTTCGAATTTCTTGTCGGGCAGTGCGTTGGCCAGCACCAGCGCCGCCCGGATCCGCACGACCAGATTCGGGAACCGCAGGGCCGTCGCCAGCGGCTGCTTGTAGTCTTCGGTGCCGGTCAGGTTGCTGGCACCGGCCGTATCACGCAGTGCCGCCAGGGCTCCCAGGATCACCGACTGGTCGGCATCCTTCAGGCCGCGGGCCAACACCAGATGGTTGTAACGAGCCCGGCTGCCCGGGCGAAGTAAATCGCCCGCGGGTAGTCCTTCGGACGCGTCGGGTCCTTGGCGGTCGCGGCATCGGCGGCCTCGCTGGTCACGTCGGCCACACCCAGGTGCGCCTCGCGACGGAAGTTGGCAGCCAGCCACAACGCCACCGCCTCCGGCATGTCGTTGTTGAGTTTCAGGGCGATCTCGCTGCAGTGCATCGCCATCAGTTCACTGAAGATCTTCGGGGCAACCGGCGTGCTGACCAGATGTCCGTCCCGCCAGAACCACACATTGACCAGCGGTGCGTCCTTCTCGCTGATCAGCGAACCGTTATCGTTGTAATACGACTCGCCGAGGGCCAGAAACGCATCGGCAGCCGTTCCGGAAGCCTTCCTGCCGGAGGTCTGCTCGATCTGCTGGATGGCGAGTTTCGCTGCATTAAGTACCTCAGGAGGCGTACCCGCATCTTCGACAAGTTGCTCGAGATAAGGGATCGCATGAGGATAGCCGATGCGGCCGAGGGCACGGATGATAAAGACCTTGACCGCGTTGTTGTTCATCGACAGCGACACGCCCAGCGGCGTGACAGCCGGCTTGCCGATTTCCTGCAAGGCGGAGATGACATGCGTGTGGAGCAGCTTCTGGCCCGGGTCGGTGAGCACGTCCACCATGAACGGCACGGCCCATTCACCCGACTGCTTGAGCTGCTCGACGGCGCTGATCTGCTCGCGGGCACTTCCCGCCAGTTTCTGAATATTGGCAACGATCTGTTGCGGATTGGTCCGCAGGCGGAACCGTCCTTCCTTGAGGAGCTTCAGCATGTCTGCGGCCGCCGGCCCGATGTCCGGACGATCGAGCAACTGAACGAGGATGGCCTCGCGGTTCGGATTGACCGCTGCCATTTCGAGCACGGCCACCGGGTCCGGATCCTGCTTGATCAGCGACTCCAGGTTGGCCTTGGCCAGATCGAACCGACCGATCGCGGCATAGTGCCAGCCGTCTTCAGCCAGGGCCTTCTGCTTACGGCCCTGATCGATTGCGGCCATCAGTCCCTTGCCCGCGTCGCCGATATGGTTGTCCTTGATCGCCTCTTCGAGGCGGAACGTGCCGGTGCGGTCGCCCATCAGGGCCAGCCGCAGGGGCGAGAGGTTCTTGGCTGCGAGCGCGTCGAGGTCCTTGTTGGCGGTGTCGTAGTTGTCCTTGTTGATCGCTTCGATGGCCTGCTGCCAGTCGGTCCAGGCCTGCTGGTCCTGGCCGACCATCGGGCCGCTCAGGACGCTCTGGGCCAGGCACGCTTGCCCGAGGATCAGGGTCGTTACCGCCGCCGCCAATACTGCCAGTCGGGGATTCCTCGCCAACGCTGTCATAGAACAAGCCTCCTGCCAGCCACAGCCGTGATTCTGGACTGACTACCGCTATCGCCTTTGCACTCCGTCAGCAGTGCGCCGTGCCCAGCCGCACCGCCGGAAAAACTCCATAACTCAAGTCGGCATTATAAAGTTACGAGCAGACAGGTCAAATGGTGCAAGGCCTATGCCGGCCCAATCAGCGGCCCATCAAGCGACAGACATCCCATGTCAGATTCCGGGTGCGCGCCCCCGCCGCAGTGTTGGGGGCCCGCTTTCGAAACGGCCTTCTCGCCGAAAGTTGCAGAGATGATGCCAGCACCGGCATTGGCCGAAGGATCCCGAACCCTGACTTTGCCCTCAGCGCAGCGGGGACATGCGGCGCCCCAATCGGTTGCAGATTCACGGCGATTGTTTCTCGGCCCCACGAGCGGCAATGCCAATAACCAGACACGACAGGGCCGAAACATACACACATCGCCGCACGCAGCCGCAGACCGACCTCACCGGGCAGTTGAAAAAGCCGGCCGGGAACTCCGTGCATTTGCTTGCCCATAATTTCGGAAGGGGCGACAAACGCCTCTCCATGCGCCAGGGCCTTCTGGCTTGGCGGAGAGAGCCCCTGCTCAACGGCGCAAGGAACGGATTTCAACCGACTGTCTCTTTTGTGAGCAAAACAGGCGCCGGCGCCCCGCATTGCGCCTAGGATCAAACAGGTTGTGTGCCTTGGAGTAAGGCCCGGTACAAACGAGAGGTTCAGCGCTCATGGAGATTGTGATACCGGCGGAGACGTTGCCGGGCGAGAAACGTGTCGCCCTTGTGCCAGCGGCCATCGGCTTGCTCACCCGAATCGGATTGAAGGTGTTGGTGCAGGCCGGTGCGGGTCTGGCGGCGGGCTATCCGGATGAGGAATACACCCGCCAAGGCGCCGAGGTGGTTGGCAAGCGGTCCAAGGTCTTCGAGGTCGGCGAGGTCGTCCTGCAGGTCCGCACGCTCGGGGCCAATCCTGAGGTCGGGCGGGCCGACCTGGAGTTTTTTCGCAAGGGACAGATTCATATCGGCTTCGCCGAGCCGTTGACCTCCCTGGAGGCTGTGGGGCAGATGGCCTCGCGCGGCGTAACGCTGCTGGCGATGGAGCTGATGCCGCGCATCACCCGAGCCCAGTCCATGGACGCACTGTCGTCGATGGCGACGGTGACAGGATACAAGGCGGTGCTGCTGGCGGCGGATGCCCTGCCCAAGATGTTCCCCATGATGATGACGGCGGCGGGGACGGTTCGGCCCGCTCACGTGCTGGTGATCGGGGCGGGGGTAGCCGGTTTGCAGGCGATCGCAACGGCCCAGCGACTGGGGGCCGTGGTCCACGGATATGACATTCGGCCCGCCGTCCGCGAGCAGGTCGAGAGTCTGGGGGCGAAGTTCGTTGAGCTGCCGCTTGAGGCCGAACAGGCCGAGGCCGAGGGCGGATATGCCCGCGCCATGGACGACGCCTTCTACCGCAGGCAGCGTGAGCTGCTCGGCCGGGTAGTGGCCGAGAGCGACGTCGTGATCACGACGGCGGCCGTGCCGGGTGCGACGGCCCCGGTCCTCGTGACGGAGGAGATGGTGCGCGGCATGGCGCCGGGGGCGGTGATCGTGGACCTGGCTGCCGAGCGCGGCGGCAACTGTGAGTTGACTGAAAGAGGGCGAACGGTTGAACGTCACGGTGTGACGGTCATGGGCTACGACAACGTGGCGTCGATGGTGCCCTATCACGCCAGCCAGATGTACGCCCGCAATATCGCAACGTTCGTGGCGCACATGGTCAGGGATGAGCAGGTGGTGATTGACGCCGATGATCAGATCACGCGGGAGACGCTGGTCTGCCGCGACGGCGAGGTGGTGCATCCCCGCGTCCGCGAGCGGATGGACTCGGCGGATCCGCCGGGGTCGGCGGAGTCTGCCGGCCAGGAGCAGCAGCGGCTGTAGGGGCCGCATTGGAGGCGAAGTCGCATGGAACTGCTGATTCTGCTGGTGACGATATTCGTCCTGGCGATCTTTGTAGGCTTTGAGATCATTACCAAGGTGCCGCCGACCTTGCACACGCCGCTGATGTCCGGCTCGAACGCGATCTCCGGCATCACGGTGGTCGGGGCGATCCTCTCAGCCGGGACGCAGTATAACTGGCTGACCACGAGCCTGGGGTTCCTGGCGGTGGTGATGGCGACGATCAACGTGGTGGGCGGGTACATGGTCACGCATCGCATGCTGTCGATGTTCCGCGGGAGGGGCCGGTCATGAACCCAATCGCTGCTATCGTCCCTCTCGCTGCGATCCCGCACATCCCGACGGCGCTGGTCGACATGGCGTACCTGGTGGCGTCGATCCTGTTCATCCTGGGCCTGAAAGGCCTGACCCACCCGCGGACGGCAGTTCGCGGCAACCTGCTGTCGGCGGCCGGCATGCTGCTGGCGATCGTCGTGACGCTGATGCACCATGAGATCGTCGACTACAAGGTGATCTTCGCGGGACTGGCGGTAGGGGCGGCGATCGGGGCAGCATTGGCGGTATTTGCGAAAATGACCGCGATGCCGCAGATGGTGGCGCTGCTGAACGGCTTTGGCGGCGGCGCGTCGGTGCTGGTGGCCGGCGCCGCGATGGCCGAGACCGCCAGCCCGCCGATGCGGCTGGTGGTGGCAACGGCGGTATCGGGGCTGATCGGGGCCGTGACGTTCTGGGGCAGCCTGGTGGCCTTCGGCAAACTCCAGGAGTTGCGGAGCCTGCGTAAGCCACTGGCGTTCCCTTTTCAGCAGGGCGTCAACGTACTGCTGCTGCTGTTGACGATCGGAATCGGCGTGCTGGCGGTGCGGTACGACTCGATCGTGTTGTACTGGCTCCTGGTGGTACCGGCATCAGTCCTGGGTGTACTGGTGGTGGCGCCGATCGGCGGCGCGGACATGCCCGTTGTCGTGTCGCTGCTGAACTCGTACTCGGGTCTGGCGGCTGCGGCGACGGGCTTCGTGCTCAGCAACAATATGCTTATCATCGCCGGCTCGCTGGTGGGGGCATCCGGGCTGATCCTGACGCAGATCATGTGTCGAGCGATGAACCGATCACTGCTGAACGTGCTGTTCGGAACGCTCGGGCCGACCGCGACGACAGCCAGCGCAGACGAGATCTACGCCGGCAAGGTCAAGTCGACGACGGCGGAGGAGATCGCGATGCTGCTGGAGGATGCCCGGCTGGTGGTGATCGTGCCGGGCTATGGACTGGCGGTCTCGCAGGCCCAGCACGCCGTCCGCGATCTGACCAACGTACTGGAAGGCATGGGTGTGGACGTGCAGTTCGGGATCCACCCCGTGGCCGGCCGGATGCCCGGGCACATGAACGTCTTGCTGGCGGAGGTGAACATTCCGTACGAGAAGCTGCACGAGCTGGATGAGGCCAATTCTCTGCTGGAGCAGGCGGACATGGCAATCGTGATCGGCGCCAATGACGTGGTCAACCCGGAGGCCCGTACCAACCCGGACAGCCCGATCGCGGGTATGCCGATCCTCGACGTGGACAAGGCCCGCACGGTGCTGGTGATCAAGCGGAGCCTGAGCCCCGGCTTCGCGGGCATCCCGAACCCGCTGTTCGTTGCCGACAACACGCTGATGTTCTTCTCCGACGGCAGGAAGGCCCTTCAACAGATGCTCGCCGCGTTGAAGGAGAGCCAGCCGGCGTAACGAATGCTGCTACCGTCGTGATGAGCAGGGGGACATTACCAACCATCTGCACGGCCGCCATCGAGCGCCGTCGACGTAAGTGACATCATGCTGATCGCGAGGAGGGCCGTGGAGTCGCAGCCAATACCAGCCAACTCCGTTGACAGGCTTTGACGTCAAAGAGAAGAGCGGCTCCGGCTACGCCTCGCAAAACGGCATTTACCGTTTTGCCGCGAGCATACGGACCGCCCCACGTACCGTCGGCAGGTACGCAAGTGCTGCGTTGGAGATGATCTACATCAACTGGGCCATAAAGGACTCGAACAGCCCCCTCTGGCGCTATCAAAAACGCCGTTTTCTGAAGATGGCGGCGCAAAATCCGGCGCACAAGATGACGCCAGCGGCGCAAACATGCCTTCGCTGCCCCCTGAACTGGCCGAAGTGGTGAAGGCATGGCCAGACCTTCCAGCGGCAATCCGTAGCGGCATCTTGGCTATGGTGAGGGCAGCAACCGGGACCGATCAATGACCCGCCCGTGAGCGCCTACGTCTACACAACCCGGCAACGACAGCGGTAGCGGGGGTTTCGTAGACGCTAGCCCCGCTGCTGTCGCTTGTGAGGGGGCAAGGCATCATCAAGAGTAGTCGGCGCATGGCAGAGAAGATCGTGCCAGATTCCTTACCAGACCCCGGCCTGATTTTGGCTGGGTACCCGCGATATAACCCGTGTCACTAGCCATTCGATTTTCGAGTACACTTGCGGGTCCTTCCTGGGGCAATACTGCCGGCAGGGCACGCAGACCTCTCGAAAGCGTGGGTTGAGTCAGTTTGTTTGCGTAGGCGACAATCCGAAATTACGGCGAGCCATCGGTCCATCCTTGCAGACAGCAGCGGGGCTGACTGCGTATGCGAATTCATCTACGCCTACTGTGGGTCCTTCTCATGGAGCGCTTCGGCAGATGGTGACGAGAACAGCTGCAATTGCCAACTCTCCTTACCTGGACGGGCGGCCCGATGACGCATGGGGGCGGTTGGGGTAATATGCGACCTACAGCAACCTGAGAGGGCGCAGGCAAGGTGAGACGTCCAATGCAACCAATTCAGAAAGTGCAAGACTCAAATGGAAGACCGAGAGCGACACGATAAAGCTTATTCGTCTTGTTGATTACCTGCTTCGCGTGGCAGCTCTGCGGACACGTCTGGTCCGCGATGTAGCCGAATACGAGAAGATCCTTTGGATCTCAAGCGTTCCACATGAGCAAGGTTGCTTCACACAGGCATGGGGGCGCGACGAGGAACATGAACCAGACGAATGGCTGGAGATGCAAACCCGGCAGGAGCCGGAGTTGCCTGCCGTTCCCACCCAATGCAAGGACTGGGTGAACCTGTCGGCACTCCGCAATAAGAGCGATTTGCCCGAACTCTCCCCAGTGCTTACGCGGCAAATCCCGAATCCAGACTGGCGGCTAGGATCAGACCAACCGGAAACCATTATACGCACTGAACGCTTGGAGGCGCATCCAGAGGTACAGCGAGCATGGCATCTGTATGCTGAAAACAGATGGTTGCCGTGGGCGGAAGAGCACAATGCGTGGGAGACTGTCCACAAGGTCTATTCCGATCTGTTCGCGATACATCAAACGCAACTCCGACTTGGTGAAGAATACGAACTCGTCCTCAGCCTTGGCTTGCTTACGTGGCAAACGCCCACTGGCCAGCGAGTCCGCCGTCATCTGGTCGTCGCGGATGCCGTCTTGGAGTTCGAAGCCCGTCTAGGCAAGTTTACTGTCCGGCCCCACCCCGAAGGCGCCCAAGTTCGGGCCGAACTTGACATGTTGGATATTCAGGAACAACCTGCGCGCGCCGAAGAGACAGCAAAGTCTTCACTTACTGGAGCCGAAGATGATCCATGGGAAAAGGGATGCATTGAAGGTGTACTTCAGGCCTTGGTACACTCGATTAGGCTCTCAAGGTGATTACGATAACACGCTGGAAGCAAGACACATTCGCGCTTCAGCAAAACCTATTGTCGAGTACGCTCCTGCGTTGATCCTGCGAAAGCGTTCCGCAAAAGGTCTTACCGAAGCGTTGAAACGGATCAAAGAACTGATCGAAAAGGGCGAGGACATCCCTGGCGAATTCGCGGACCTTGCTGAAATCCGCCCGAAGGAGGATGGCGAAGCGGGTGACAATCCGAAAGAACCAGACAGTGTATTCGATGGAGAAGTCTTCTTTCCAAAGCCGTCGAACGGGGAGCAGCGCTGCATCGTTGACAAGATTCGAACGGCAAGCGGCGTTCTTGTACAGGGGCCGCCCGGTACAGGCAAGTCTCATACTATCGCAAATCTCATTTGCCACTTGCTTGCCACAGGACAGCGTACGCTAATCACAGCGAAGACGCCGCGTGCGCTTCAGGTTCTTGAGGGGCTTGTTCCCCCTGAATTACGTCCCCTTTGTATCAACTTGCTTGGAAGTGGGCAGGACGAGCGGCGCTCACTGGAATGTAGCGTTGGGGGTATTCTTCGCCAGAATGAGGATTGGGACGAGGAAGGCACCAGACGAAAGCGTGTCGAACTCGACAGGCGTCTCCGCAATCTTCGGGAGGAGAAGACCAAGGTCAACCGCCGGCTCCACGACATCCGGGAATCTGAAACGCATTCTCAATCCATTGCAGAGGGTACTTACCGAGGTACCGCCGCTCGAATTGCGGAAGCCGTCAACCGTGACCGAAGCGTTTACGGATGGTTCACGGATGATGTCCCTCCAGATAAGGTCCGCCAAGTATCCGCTGACGATCTGTGTAACGTTCTCGCTGTCCTTCGCCACTTCACACCGAAAAGGCGCAGTGAATTGAGTCTCGAATGGCCCGATGTCTTGCCCTCAAACGAATGCTTTGCCAGGTTCGTACAGAACGAAGCAGTGTCGGCTGAGGAAGAACGCGACGCGATGAGCCGGACTCAAGAATATATTGCCGGCCTGTTATGTAGAAGCAACGCCGCGACAATCGAGGGAATCCGTGATGCCTTTTTGGCCTATCACGGCACCCGGCGAAATCTGATGGCATCGCCGCACAGATGGATGTGCGATGCGCTCCGGGACATTGTGGGAGGCAATTCGTCCCTATGGCGCGAGCTTCTCCGTGTCACGAGAGATGCCATTGCTTCAGTTGAAACGCTAGTCTGCGGTTGCCGACAATACGAGCATCGAATTTCCGGATGCCGCCAACGTCAGAGTGCTACAAGAAGACGCCCGCAAACTAAGAGAGCATATGGAGAACGAGGGCAAGCTGAGGCTGGGGCCCATTTGCGCCAAAATCGTCAAAGAGCGGCTCTATATAATCAAAACGGTGCGTCTTGACGGGCATCCCTGTTCTACTGTCGAGCACTTTTCAGCTCTTTCCGATGCATTGCGTGTCCGAATCGAGTGTGAGAAGGCATGGGGCTTGTGGGCGGGGCGGGCGGACAAGGCACCAGGGCCTTACACGTTGCAGCTGACCGCTCTCAAATCACAGTGCGATGCTCTTGAGGATGCCTTGTTGCTGGAAGAACTCATTGACAAGTGCCGCCACGCGCTAAGTCTAGGTCATGCCATGACCGAACCCAGCTGGGCTGACGAATCCCAAGTTGAAGCAATAGTCGCATCGTCCCGCCTTGCATTGGCTCGTCACCACAAGCAGCTCGCCGCCGAGGAATTGCGGGGAATTGAGGCTCCGGTAGCGACTATCGCCAGCATGGGTAACGTACATCCAGTGGTGACCGAAGTATTGCTCGCAATCCGCAACCGCGACGTAGATGGATTCGCGCTGGGCGCAAACAAGATCGAGGATCTTAAGAAAGAGCGACAACACCTCCAAGAGGTGGATAGATATATCTCGACACTGTACCGCACTCTTCCAAGACTTACGGATGAATTGCGACGCACTTGCGGGGAGCCATATTGGGAAGATCGGCTTCGACATTTCGGTGACGCTTGGCATTGGGCACAGGCGCGATATTGGGTCGAGGATTACATCCGACAGGAAGATGTCCCGGCTCTCGCCAAGCGCACGAAACAGATTGAGGAGGAGACAAACGGTATTATCGCGGAACTTGCTTCGCTTCATGCTTGGTCATTCTGCTTCTCACGGCTCAAGGAAGACCATCGCCGCCACATGGAAGCGTGGCAGCAATCCATGCGGCGGCTTGGCAAGGGAACGGGCAAGCACGCCCTACGTCATCGCCGGGAAGCACAGCAGCATCTTAACCAGTGCCGTGAGGCGGTTCCTGCATGGGTCATGCCGCTTCACCGGGTCTGGGATACGGTAGACCCTGCACCGGGGATGTTCGATGTCATCATAGTTGACGAAGCATCGCAATGCGGCGTTGAGGCGCTTCCATTGTTCTATTTGGGCAAGAAGATACTGATTGTGGGCGATGACAAGCAGATTAGCCCGGATGCAGTGGGGTTGCCTCGCGATGCCGTTCATCGTCTGATGGAAGAATTCCTCTATGATTTCGAGTTCAAGTCGACCTTCGATGTTGAGAGCAGTCTGTTCGACCACGGGAAGCTAAGGTACGGGACCCGGCGAATCACTCTGTGCGAGCATTTTCGCTGTATGCCGGAAATCATCCGTTTTAGCAACGACCTATGTTATTCGGATACGCCACTGATTCCTTTGAGACAGTATGGGCCGAACCGATTGGTCCCGCTTGAGCATGTCTTTGTGAGTGGCGGGTATCGCGAGGGATCGAATAATCGGACGATCAACCGCCCGGAAGCGGACGCCGTTGTCGAGAAGGTATGCGAACTATGTAGAGATAGCCGATATGTTGACAAATCTATCGGGGTGGTGATTCTTCAGGGCGAGGCCCAAGCCGCCCTTATTGAGAGCCAATTGCTTGAACGGCTGGGCGCCGAGGAAATGGAACGACGACATCTTTTATGTGGTAATCCCTACAGTTTTCAAGGAGATGAGCGCGACATTGTTCTGCTTTCGCTTGTTGCGGCCAGTAATGAGAGAATTGGTCCGCTCACAAAGGCAGCGGATGAACGGCGCTTCAATGTCGCGGCCAGCCGCGCACGCGATATGATGATTCTCTTTCATTCTGTTACGTGCGATGACCTTAGTACATCCTGCCTTCGGCGAAGGTTACTTGAGTTCTTCGAGAACACGCAGCCACAGCAGATTGCCGGAGTTGATCGGGTAGAGCTCGTGCGCCGAGCATCCCAAGATAATCGCGGGGTTGTGAATCCGCCTGTTCCCTTTGAAAGCTGGTTCGAAGTTGATGTTGCCCTGGCGTTGCTCTGCAAGGGTTTCGTCGTAGTGCCGCAGTACGAAGTTGCCAGAAAGCGCATTGACTTGGTGGTCGAGGGCGGGCGGGCACGACTCGCAGTTGAGTGCGATGGCGACAAATGGCATGGTGCCGACCGTTACGAAGACGATATGCAACGGCAAAGACAATTGGAACGCTGTGGTTGGGAGTTCTTTCGGGTGAGAGAATCAGCTTTCTACTCCAATAGGGATAATGCCTTGGTTGGACTATGGCGAGCATTAGAGGCGCGAGGCATCTTGCCCAATATCCCGAGCACAGATGTCACATAGGCTGTACAAGAAAGCAGTGGGCGGGTTATGGGCAGCGCGTTCCGGTAGGCAATTGTCTTTGCATGGGCGGTTGATAAGAACTGGCTAGGAGACTGTCCGAGTAACAGTTGACAGATATGTTATAATGGGCGGTTCAGGTAAGGAGAGATCCTTTCAGATCGAGGCTCAAGGATGAGTAAGACCTACCGCCCCTGGAATCCGGATCAAAGTTGGCTATTGCCGCCATCGCCGCGAGAGTGGCTGCCGGAAAACGACCTTGTCTTTTTCGTGCTCGACGTGGTCAAGGAACTGGATCTGTCGGCCATTTTCGGCAAGTACGAGCGAGAGCAGCGCGGCTATCCGCCGTACCACCCGCGGATGATGACCACGCTGCTGCTGTACAGTTACACGCAGGGCGTATTCAGTTCGCGACGAATCATGCAGCGGTGTCAGCGAGATGCGGCCTGGCGGGTGATCGTGCAGGAGGATGTGCCGGACTTCCGGACGATCAGCGACTTTCGCAAGCAGCACCTGACAGAACTGGAAGGGCTGTTCGTAGAGGTGCTGCGGCTGTGCCAGCAGGCGGGGCTGGTGAAGCTGGGGCACGTGGCATTGGATGGCACGAAGATCCGGGCGAATGCCTCGCGACACAAGGCGATGAGTTACGGAAGGATGAAAGAGGAGGAGGCCCGGTTGCGCAAGGAGATCCGTCAGTTGCTGTCGCAGGCCAAATCTGCGGATGAGGCGGAAGATCGGGCCTACGGCGTGGATCGTCGCGGGGACGAACTGCCGGAGGCCCTGGCCCGGCGGCAGAGCCGCCTGGCGAAGATCCGGGAGGCGCGAAGGCGCTGGAAGCACAGGCCAAGGCTGCCGCCGAAGAGGAATGCAAGCGTCAGGAAGAAGAGCCTGACAAGCCAGGCGACAAGCCTAAGGGTGGCCGTCGGAGCAAGCCGGAAAAGGCGGTACCGCCCGCGAAGGCCCAGTACAACTTCACGGATCCGACGACGAAAATCATGAAGGTCAGCAACAAGGGGTTCGACCAGTGCGGCAACGCGCAGGCGGTGGTGGATCGCCAACACCAGATCATCGTGGCGGCGGATGTGACGAACGAGGCGAACGACAAGCAACAGTTCCAGCCGATGGCCCAACAGGCTCGCACGAATGTGGGGCGAGGGCATCGGATTGGGAAGATCTCTTCGGACAGCGGCTACTTCAGTGAGCAGAACGTGCAGTGGGCCGAGCGGAACCATCTGGATGCGTACATCGCCACGGGCCGGCTCAAGCATGGCGAAAGGATGCCAGCCAGTCCGCGAGGTCGGCCGCCGGCGGGGCTGACGACGAAGGAGCGGATGGCCCGCAAGTTGCGAACGAAGCGCGGGCGGGAAACGTATGCCCAGCGGAAATGGATCGTCGAACCGATCTTCGGCTGGATCAAGCGAGGGTTGGGCTTCCGGCAGTTTTTGTTGAACGGCATGGAGCGGATGCGTAGCGAGTGGCGTCTGGTCTGTATGGCCTGCAATCTGAGGAAACTATGGTCAGCCGGGTGAAACGGCGACCGGCAATCGCGTCAGGTGGGGCCGCACCGGCCTGAAACGAGAGTTTTTGCTTCGGCGCCCCGAGCGCGGCGCAATAGCAACGAGCAAGACCGCCGAGTACCCCCCAAACCGAAAAGAGATGGGGGTTTGGGTGTTTACTCAGACGGTCTCCTAGGATTGGAGTCTACGCTGGCATCGTAGACGACGATTTACAAACGCACTCCATGCTAAACGCGAAACGATGCAAGTCTCTGGCTTTGGTAGGGGCACTATCGCCTTCGACAGTACCTTCGCCGATGTAGCCAAGAACGAATCTGACAGTCATAATCTATCGCATACGGCGCCGTCTTGAAAAGACTGTGATCTACGGCTTATGGAACATAGCCGGGAGCCTTACGAAATGTTGACGTTCAGCGAATTGTTCAAGAGTCTCAATGATGGGGACGAGTCTGTCGAGGTTGAGGCCAAGACAGCCCAGGAAGTCGGTCCATCATTGCTGGAGACGGTCTGCGCCATGTCCAACGAACCGGGGCGTGGCGGCGGATATGTGCTGCTGGGCGTGCGGTTGATGCCGGAATCGCTGTTTCCCGGTTATGAGGTGGTGGGAGTACCAAATCCGGATAAGGTGCAGGCCGATCTGGCCAATCAGTGCGCAAATGTTTTCAATGTGGTTGTACGACCGCAAGTAGAGCGTGAAGTTCAACCGGATGGGAAGGTGGTGCTGGTAGTTTATGTGCCGGAGGCGCCGCCGCATGACAAGCCGGTATACTTCAAGAACAAGGGGCTGCCACGAGGGGCATATCGGCGTATTGGTTCGTCGGATCAGGTCTGTACGGATGACGATCTGCAGGCGCTGTACCAAGGACGGGACCACCGTAGCCTGGATGAGAGCGTGGTGGAGAACTGCGTGTTGGAGGACCTGGACCCGGCAGCCATTGCGGAGTACCGTCGCATCCGGGCTGAGGCGAACCCTAACGCCCCGGAATTGGGTTACGGGGATGATGATCTTCTGCTGAGTCTGTGCTGTGCCGACCGGCGTAAGGACAAGTTGCTGCCCACAATTGCGGGGGTATTGCTGTTTGGCAAGCGGGCTACCATCCGGCGGGTATTTCCGTTGATGCGGCTGGATTACATTCGGGTACCGGGCCGGGAGTGGGTACGAAGTCCGGACAGCCGGTTTGATACCGTGGAAATCCTGGACCCGATCATGCTAGCGCTGCCGCGTGCTATCAATGCCATCCTGGACGACATTCCAAAGGCGTTTCACCTGCCGGCCAACAGTGCGCAAAGACAAGACGTGCCTCTGGTACCGCGCACGGCCATTCGCGAAGCGATGGTCAACGCGGTTATGCACCGCAGACTACCGGCACAAATCGGCAGTGCAGATCATCCGCTACAGCAACCGGCTGGAGATTCGCAATCCGGGGCATTCATTGGTGCCGGATGAGCGGTTGGGGGAACCTGGCTCGGTTACGCGGAACGAGAAGATTGCGGCTGTGCTTCACGAGACACGGTATGCGGAGACCAAGGGTAGCGGCATCCGGGCGATGCGAGAGTCGATGGCCCAGGCGAACCTGACGCCCCCGACGTTCGAGTCGGATCGGGAGAAGGACTGTTTCGTCGTCACGTTCCTGTTCCACCACTTCCTAAATGAGGAAGACGTGAAGTGGCTTGGGCTGTTTGCAGGCATGGATTTGACTGAGGATGAGCAGAAGGCCCTGGTTTTCGCGCGAGAGATTGGGGCGATCAACAACGCTGCCTATCGGGATATCAACCGGGTAGAAACGCTGATTGCCAGCGGCCATCTGAGGCGGTTACGAGACCTTAACCTGTTGGAGCAGAAAGACAAGGGACCGGCGACGTACTATGTACCTACTAAGCGAGTAACAGGGGTTTCTGCAGTACCCCCTGTGCCAGAGGCGCAAGCGCAGGGGTTAACCCCTGCGACAGGCACTCAACTTGAGGGAGCAAGCCCATCAGCTACAGGGCTTCCAGGTAACCTACAGGGCTTACCTACAGGGCTCCCGGATAACCTGCAGGGCTTACCTACAGGGCTTGTCGACGAGGTGCGGGCACTAGGGCAGCGAGCCAATCCGACAGAGATGCGAACTGTTATTCGACACTTGTGTGAATGGAAGCCCTTGTCCTCTGAGGACTTATCCCATATTTTGGGTCGGAATCAGCGATACCTGTTGACTTCGGCGTTGCGCCCCATGGTTCGGAATGGTGAACTGGAATACACATTCCCCGAGAAGCCGGCACATCCTCAGCAAGCATACCGGGTGCCCGCGAGCACGGGAGACAAGAAGTGAAACTGCACTTTGAACCCAACGTTGCAAGTGGTGCAAGGGGCTGGTGCATCCCAGAACCCAAGTGGTAACACCAGTACTAGATTTAAGGTGTCGTCTTTTCTGTAATACGTTGTGCAACCTTGCATGCATACCTGTTCTTGCGGCGGCTGTTTTAGATATAGGTACAGCGATTACAGATAGTTGCGTCCTATTCGGCAAAACGGCTTCTGACGCAATTGACACGCTTTCTGTTTTCGCCAAGCTTCGGCGAGTTAAGGCCGGGAGATAACTGGCGGCCGGTGAGACAGCATGTCTTCGCGCACACGCGCATGTGCAGCTGACGCCGAAGAAGAAAACCTGAGCACCCCAGGACTTGCGACCATACCTGTCATGCCCACGCCGTAACCTTGTTCGGTAGGTCAAATCTTTGCTCTAGAGGCGTTTCTTTACACAGGAGGTCGCATCATGAAGTACGTTGCATTTGTAGTGCTTGGTATCTGTCTGGTCGCTGGGGGTTGTACTACGGCTGGTTTCGATCGGCTTGCAGTAAACGATACGTTGCGGGAAGTATGCGGGGGCTACACTACCGACGACAACTCGATTCTGTACATCATCAGCATTGCCGATGCAGATCGTGAGGCCGGCTATAGCAAGTCATACGAAACGACTGTCTTCCTGGAAACGTGCGCGATGCAGGCTGGTTACGATCAAGCCTTCTACGATGCGTGCGGCCAGTGCAGGACAGCAATTCTGGACCAGGTGTACGGGGGGTAGGTATCTGTCGATTGGGGATTGCATCACGGGCTCGGCCTTGGCGGCTGGGCCTTCTTGCTGCGCCCACGATCCTGTAAAATCTATACCGGGACGCCGGGTACACTCCCGGCAAGGATCGGAGCCGGTGCGGGTGGGTTCACCACCTGTCCCCGCTCACATCGGCCCGCCCCCGAAGACAGGTGGAACATGCCAGCCAACACAGTTGCGGATCGAGCGCGGGACATGGCTGCTCGAATCAAGGGACTTCCTGACGCTATCGTGAAGTCATTTGCGAATCAG
Organism: uncultured Planctomycetota bacterium; assembly: GCA_963787325.1. Taxonomy (GTDB): domain Bacteria; phylum Planctomycetota; class Phycisphaerae; order UBA1845; family JANYLN01; genus CAWBCK01. The sequence continues at coordinate 82,535 of CAWBCK010000002.1, read as the reverse complement.
TCAGCGCAGAACCGAGTAGCCCAGATTAAAGAGATTACGGGCCAGATATTGGTCGATGCCTTCCCGGTTATCAGTTGGGCAGAACGCCACGCCCAGCCGCAGACCGCTGACTTGCTTAAGGGAAGGCTATATCTGGTGACGGGCGAGGCTGAGGCATGTGCTTCTATGGATATCCCGGAGTATGCCGGCGGAGTCATACAGGATCGTCGAAACTCGAACCTGCTCGGATCTGAAGGTGTTCAACGAACAGCTACCTTGGTAGTACCATGCACGCTTACAGCGGCGTGGCTATGCGATCTGGCAGACGACATCGAACAACAGGAACGGCAGAAGACCGGCACCGCGAAGGTGAAGCGTGGAAAGGTTGGCTCAGAGAAGTGGCAGAAGGCAGAGACGGCGCTGCTCAGTCAACTCAAGAAGGGTACTCTGCCGAAGTCAGTTCGCAAGGCTGCAAAGTTTGTCGGATTTCCGCTCACGACGACACAGAGGGCGGTAAATAACTCGCCGCTTCTACGTAGCCATTTCGGCCTGAAAGAAGGCACTAGGCAGCCACAGGCAAACGGTAACCTACTGAAGACTCTCGCCAGCCAAGTGGACAGACCAACGCAAGAGCTCCTGCAAGACTTGGATGATGACGGCAAGAAACAAATCGAGGACTACGCAAGAGAACATGGGCCAGACAAGGTCCTGGAGCTTCTATCAACGCTCGCCAAAGACCCCGATGCGGGGCGCAGCGGCGACGTACCTTTGATCGAAAACGCCGACAGCGAGTCAGAAGACCCTGATTACAATGACTGATTGGAATCGTGCCGCTAGAGTCTAACCTGCCAGTGACACTGCACTTATGAGACTGATTGCAATCACTCCCGCCTATTGAGGCAACGAGATGTTGCCCGGAACAAAGGCATTGGAGTGACAGAATGAACGCTCAAGCACCACAGCTTGCCACCACGGGACGGGTGGCGCTGATACTCAACGTCCCAAAGCATCGTATCGAGTACATCATACGAACCAGGGGCATCAAACCCCGTGCTGTGGCAGGAGTGGCCCGTTGCTTCGACGACGAAGCGATAGCCCGCATTCGCTACGAGATCAATCTCATTGACGCCCGCCGAGCCAAGGGGGTGAGCCATGATTAGGACCGGCCCCGTCAATGTCACGGCCCTAACCGATCCTGCTACGCCTTGCCTGTCCCTGCGCCCGCGTGAAGCGGCGGCAGCCTTGGGGGTAAGTGAAAGAACGCTGTGGGGCTGGACCCAACGCGGCGACGTGCCCCATATCCGCCGGGGCAAGACGATTTTGTACCCGGTGGACATGCTGCGGAAGTGGCTGGAGGAACAGGCGCAGGCCTGTAAGGGGGCTACCCATGAATCCAACTAGCCTTGTGCTATCGAGACTACCGGGCGTGAGCGCAATGGGAATGGCTGGGTTGCCCGTTGTCCTGCCCACGAAGACCACAACCCTAGCCTGAGTATCAGCGAAGGTGAAGACGGTCGGGCACTACTTCATTGTCACGCCGGCTGCACGCCCGAAGCCATCGTGGCGGCCTTGGAGGTCGACGATGGCAGACCTGATGCCATCTACGTCTACGAAACCTCCTGCAAGGCCCAAGAATGGGGGGTTCGTAGACAATAACGGCGGGGACAGCCGCAAGACCTATGTGACGGCGGAAGCCGCTGTAGCTGAACTAGAGCGGCGGCACGGCCCTTGCTCTGCCAAGTGGGACTATGCCAACGGTGACGGTGAACTGATAGGAATGATACTCCGTTGGAACCTGCCCGACAGCGGCAAGGACATCCGACCCGTGAGCCGTAACGGCCACGGTTGGATCATCGGCGGCATGCCCGAGCCGCGCCCGCTGTACCGGCTGGGGGATCTGCTGAGCCGGCCCGGTGAGCGGGTCTTCGTCTGCGAAGGTGAGAAGGCGACCGATGCGGCGGCATCTATCGGGCTGTTGACCACGACAAGCCCCCACGGCAGCAAGAGCGCGGCCAAGGCGGACTGGGCGCCGCTGGTGGGGCGGAATGTCGTAATCATCCCTGACAATGACGCCCCCGGTAGACAGTACGCCGCTGACGTGGCGGCGATCCTGACGAAGCTCGACGCCCCCTGCAATGGTAAAGATCATCCCAACCGGCCCCGATGGGCTGGGCCTACCTGAAGGCGGGGACATGGTGGAACTAGTACAACAGTACCGTGATGCTGGCAAGAGTGACGCGGACATCGTGAAGGACCTGGAAACCCTGATCGGCCAAGCCGAGCCGGTCATCCCTGCGCCAGCTGTCCCGAGCGTGGCAGCGTTCATTCCCTTCCCGCTGGAAGCCCTGCCGGAACCCGTCCGATCCTTTGTGGCGAAAGCAGCCCGCGCCATCGGCTGCGATCCTTCCTTTGTGGCACTGCCCCTGCTAGCGGGGTTGGCATCGGCCATCGGCAATACTCGACGCATCGAACTGAAACGCGGTTGGACTGAGCCGGCGATTGTCTGGGCGGCAATCGTGGGGGAATCGGGTACGCTAAAAAGTCCCGCCTTGGAATTGGCTCTACGGGCGATTCGCAAACGTCAGCATGCAGCCATGAAGCTTACACGCCCAAGCGATGGAAGAATACCGTAGTGACCTATTATGCCACGAAAAGGACCTGGCAGTATGGAAACGTAAAGCTGGCGGCGATCCGCCCGCCAAGCCCGAGGAACCTGTAGCGGATCGGTGCTGGTGCGATGATACGACCGTTGAGGCTCTGGCAGTATTGCTACTCCAGAACTGGCGGGGCTTACTGATGGTACGCGATGAGTTGGCTGGCTGGTTAGGCGGATTCGACAGATATGCCCAAGGCAAGGGCGGGGACGTGGCCAAGTGGCTGGAAATGTACGGTGGCCGATCCATGATGGTTGATCGAAAGAGTGGTACGCCCCGAACCCTATACGTCCCCCGCGCAGCGGTGAGCGTTGCCGGTGGCATCCAGCCGGGGACTCTGCGCCGGGCACTAGGGGTCGAGCATCGGGAAAATGGCTTTGCAGCCCGATTGCTGCTCGCATGTCCCCCGCGCAAGCCCAAGCGTTGGACTGAAGCCGACATCCCGCCCGACATCGAAACTGACATTGGCATGCTGTTCGACTTGTTGTACAGCCTACAGCCGGCAACTAATGCGGGAGGTGAGGCCCAACCCATCACCGTGAAGCTCACGCCCGAAGGAAAGGCGGCCTGGGCGACATTCTCTGACGAACACGCTCAAGAGCAAGTGGACCTGACGGGGGACCTAGCCGCTGTATGGAGCAAGTTGGAAGGGTATGCGGCCCGGCTGGCGCTGGTGGTGCATTTCGCTCGTTGGGCAGGTGGTGATCCGACGTTGGCTGATCCTGACTTGGTTGACGCGGCCAGCATTGCGGCGGGAGTAAGGCTGGTACGATGGTTCGGCAACGAAGCCCGGCGAGTGTACGCAATGCTGGCGGAGAACGAGGAAGATCGGGAGTGCCGGCAGTTGGTGGAGCTGATCGGGCGCAAGGGCGGCAAGGTCACGGTACGGGAACTGCAACAATCAACGCGACTGTTCAAAACGGCTAACGAAGCACATGACGCCCTGGCGGGACTAGGAGACCGTCTGAGTAAACACCCAAACCCCCATCTCTTTTCGGTTTGGGGGGTACTCGGCGGTCTTGCTCGTTGCTATTGCGCCGGCGCTCGGGGGCGCCGAAGCAAAAACTCTCGTTTCAGGCCGGTGCGGCCCCACCTGACGCGATTGCCGGTCGCCGTTTCACCCGGCTGACCATAGTTTCCTCAGATTGCAGGCCATACAGACCAGACGCCACTCGCTACGCATCCGCTCCATGCCGTTCAACAAAAACTGCCGGAAGCCCAACCCTCGCTTGATCCAGCCGAAGATCGGTTCGACGATCCATTTCCGCTGGGCATACGTTTCCCGCCCGCGCTTCGTTCGCAACTTGCGGGCCATCCGCTCCTTCGTCGTCAGCCCCGCCGGCGGCCGACCTCGCGGACTGGCTGGCATCCTTTCGCCATGCTTGAGCCGGCCCGTGGCGATGTACGCATCCAGATGGTTCCGCTCGGCCCACTGCACGTTCTGCTCACTGAAGTAGCCGCTGTCCGAAGATATCTTCCCAATCCGATGCCCTCGCCCCACATTCGTGCGAGCCTGTTGGGCCATCGGCTGGAACTGTTGCTTGTCGTTCGCCTCGTTCGTCACATCCGCCGCCACGATGATCTGGTGTTGGCGATCCACCACCGCCTGCGCGTTGCCGCACTGGTCGAACCCCTTGTTGCTGACCTTCATGATTTTCGTCGTCGGATCCGTGAAGTTGTACTGGGCCTTCGCGGGCGGTACCGCCTTTTCCGGCTTGCTCCGACGGCCACCCTTGGGCTTGTCGCCTGGCTTGTCAGGCTCTTCTTCCTGACGCTTGCATTCCTCTTCGGCGGCAGCCTTGGCCTGTGCTTCCAGCGCCTTCTGCGCCTCCCGGATCTTCGCCAGGCGGCTCTGCCGCCGGGCCAGGGCCTCCGGCAGTTCGTCCCCGCGACGATCCACGCCGTAGGCCCGATCTTCCGCCTCATCCGCAGATTTGGCCTGCGACAGCAACTGACGGATCTCCTTGCGCAACCGGGCCTCCTCCTCTTTCATCCTTCCGTAACTCATCGCCTTGTGTCGCGAGGCATTCGCCCGGATCTTCGTGCCATCCAATGCCACGTGCCCCAGCTTCACCAGCCCCGCCTGCTGGCACAGCCGCAGCACCTCTACGAACAGCCCTTCCAGTTCTGTCAGGTGCTGCTTGCGAAAGTCGCTGATCGTCCGGAAGTCCGGCACATCCTCCTGCACGATCACCCGCCAGGCCGCATCTCGCTGACACCGCTGCATGATTCGTCGCGAACTGAATACGCCCTGCGTGTAACTGTACAGCAGCAGCGTGGTCATCATCCGCGGGTGGTACGGCGGATAGCCGCGCTGCTCTCGCTCGTACTTGCCGAAAATGGCCGACAGATCCAGTTCCTTGACCACGTCGAGCACGAAAAAGACAAGGTCGTTTTCCGGCAGCCACTCTCGCGGCGATGGCGGCAATAGCCAACTTTGATCCGGATTCCAGGGGCGGTAGGTCTTACTCATCCTTGAGCCTCGATCGGAAAGACTTATCCCTTGCCTGACCCACCCATTATAACATGTCTGTCAACTGTTACTCGGACAGTCTCCTAGTGAAAGATGGTATCGGCTGTTGGGAGAACCCGGCGCCCGGTACTGCCGGTGGACGGCCAACCCAAGTATTCCGGCTGAATACGGCCCCTGCTGTCTACGAAACCCCGCCTGATAGGCCTGAAAAATGAAGTTTCGTAGACGTAGACAGCGTAGACACCTCCACGGTAGCAGATGTTATACTTGCAATTATGTCATGTATGGAGTATGTTGAAGTCATGAGTAAGGTACGTGAGGCAATGAAGCGAGCAGTAGAAGCGAGCGGCAAGAGCCGCTATCAGCTGTGGAAGGAAACCGGCATTGACCAATCTCAGCTGTCGCGGCTGATGAGCGGCGAACCGGGCTTGAGTTTGGACAACCTAGAGCGGTTGGCGGAAGCCTTGGGGTTGGAGATCGTAGTCCGCAAGCAAGGGAAGGGGCAATAAGTCATGGCTAGCGTATCATGCGACCCAAACGGTCGGAAGCGCATTCAGTTTTTCGGTACGGACGGCGAGCGAAAGACGATCCGGCTGGGCAAGGCCACGGTTAAGCAAGCCGAAGGTTTTAAGGTGCGGGTAGAACAGCTGGTTATGGCCAACATCACAGGCGGCGGGATTGACCCCGAAACCGCTGGCTGGCTGACAACCCGAGACGATGCCACGTATGCAAAGCTGGCGGATGTCGGGCTGGTGGCCCGGCGGGAAAGCGTAAGGTTGGCTGGCTTCATTGACCAGTACGTAAAGGACCGGGAAGACGTGAAGGGTAGCACGGCCTTGGTGTACGGCCATACCCGCCGTTGTCTGGTAGAGTTCTTTGGGGCAGAAAAACTGCTTCACGAAATTACCCCCGGCGATGCCGACTCTTGGCGGTTGTGGTTGGTAAACCATGAGAAACTGGCGGACAACACGGTTCGACGCCGGTGCGGTATTGCCAAGCAATTCTTCCGAGTAGCGGTGCGACGGCGCCTGCTGACCAGCAACCCTTTTGCCGACCTAACCCGGATATTTCACGGGGTTTTTCAGTTGGGCAGTAGTGAAAAGGCCTTACTTCCTGTAATGTCGGGAGTTGTAAAAGACAACCGTCACTACAAGGAGGTAAGGCCACGTGACAGAGTGTAACCGATCCCCCATCCGCTTTTCCAGTCTGGGCAGACGCAAGGTCGTCGCTGATTTCGACGGCGGTACGATCACCAGCGACGGCGGTGTGCTCCTGCTGCGCCAGATCGAACGGCGGCTCCGCCTCATCGAGCGTATGGATGCAGCCATTCCCGATCCCCGCAACCAAAGTCTGATCACCCACAGCCAAGTCAGCATGCTTCGCCAACGCATCTTCGCCATCGCCTTGGGCCAGGAGGATCTCAATGATCATCAGACCCTGCGGGCGGATCCACTGGTGCAACTGGCTTGCGAGCGGAAGGTGGACCACGACCAGCCTTTGGCCTCGCCCCCGACGCTGTGTCGCCTGGAGAACCGCGCGATGCGTCAACCCCTGGCCGAGGCCAGCAAGGTGCTGCTCGAAGCCTTCGTCGAGTCGCAGAAGACCCCGCCGACCGAACTGATCCTGGACTTCGATGCCACTAACGATTCCGTCCACGGCCACCAGGTCGGCCGCTTCTTCCACGGCTACTACGACGAGTACTGCTTCCTGCCGCTGTATGTCTTCTGCGGCAGCCAACTGCTGGTGGCCTACCTGCGGTCGGCCGACCAGGATGGGGCAACGCACGCCTGGGCTATCCTCTCGCTGCTGGTCAAGCGGTTCCGCCAGGTCTGGCCCGGCGTGAAGATCCTCTTTCGCGGCGATAGTGGCTTTTGTCGCTGGAAGATGCTCCGCTGGTGCGACCGGCACGATGTGTCCTACCTGGTGGGTCTGGCCAAGAACTCGCGACTGGAAGCCTTGGCCCGCCCGCTGATGGTGCAGGCCCAGGTGCTGGCGGTCGACCCGAAGGACCGGCCCCGCGTCTTCGGCGAGTTCTCCTACGCCGCGGCCACCTGGGACAAGGCCCGCCGGATCCTCGCCAAGGCCGAGTACCTGCCGCCCCAGCGTCCGGACGACGAGGCGAAGGAGAACTTCCGCTTCCTGGTGACGAATTGGCCGGGGGACGCCCAACTCCTGTACGAGCAGACCTACTGCCAGCGCGGCGAGGTCGAGAACCGCATCAAGGAGCAGCAACTGGGTCTGTTCGCCGACCGCACCAGTTGCCACGACTTTGAGGCCAACCAACTGCGGGTGCTGCTGTCGGCGGCCGCCTACGTGCTGATCGAGCATCTGCGTCGGACGGAACTGGCCGGCACGGAACTGGAGAAGGCCCAAGTCCGCACGCTGCGGCTGAAGTTGCTCAAGATCGGCGGACGGGTTCTGGTGTCGGCCAGGCGGATCGTGCTGCACCTGGCCAGTTCGTTTCCGCTGCAGGATCTGTTTCGCCGACTGGCCGCCCGCCTCTTGGCCCCGGCCAGCGTGACCTGACTTCCTCGCAACCCCGTGCCGCCGCCCCTGATCGGCCATGGGGGAAAGGGGGTGGTTTGCGCCCGGGGGGCCGTTACCCATCCAATCCAAGCCTGAGTGCTCGAATCTGTCGCCTCGCCGCTCTCACTGGCTCTGTCTGGTATCACCGTGAAATATCCGGGCTAAAGGCGGTGGTCATGGGCAATGCCAAGCGACTGTACTTCATAACGCGAGAAGAAGCCGCAAAGGTCCTGGAAGCCTGCCCCGATGCCCAATGGCGGCTGCTGTTCGCCTTGAGCCGGTACGGCGGCTTACGCTGCCCAAGCGAACACCTGGGGTTGAAGTGGGGTGATGTCGATTGGGAACGCAACCGAATCCTTGTCCGCAGCCCAAAAACTGAACACCATGCCGGCGGGGAATCGCGGATGATACCGCTGTTCCCCGAACTGCTATCCCATCTGCTGGAAGTCTTCAGCCAACCGAATCCCGGCGAGTATGTCATCAGCCGGTATCGAGATACCAATGGTAATTTGCGGACCCAGCTGAGAGCGGATCATCAAGAGGGCAGGATTGAAGCCCTGGCCGAAGCTGTTCCAGAACCTACGGAGTACCCGCGAAACAGAACTGGCGGAGACTTGGCCCGAGCATGTTGTGTGTGCTTGGATTGGCAACACCGTAGCGGTAGCCCGCAAGCATTATCTACAAGTAACGGATGAACACTTCGAGCAAGCGGTACTGAAGGGAACCCCTGCCGGGGAAGACGGGCCACAAGAGGCGGCGCAAAAAGCGGCGCAGCAAACCGACGCACTACCCGGAAATGAGTCGCATCCTGCTACCGAACCCCCGTTTTGCGACTCTCTGCAAGTCCTTGCAGAACAATGCGTTACGAACATGGGCCATAAAGGACTCGAACCTTTGACCTCACGGGTGTGATCCGTGCGCTCTAACCAACTGAGCTAATGGCCCTGCCGTTACCAGCACGGCTTACTATAAGGCTGATCCCCGAACGTTTCAATGGCGCGGCTGAGGCCCCACGCCCGGCCCGGAGCAGGTGGCTGGCCGTGCTCCCGAAGGGGTCCCCGTCGGCCGGTGGATAAATGGATTCCTTTTTTCATTTGCCTTTTTTCAGACCCGTGTCAGAATTTACGTAGCCGGGTTTGCTTCGGCGGCAGTCAGATCCTTGGGCGGCCTAAATGGCTAGCTCGTCAAAAACAATTGGGACGTGCCCCTCGGGGCATAAGCCCGTACGAATGATCGACGCCTGCCGAACACCCGGCTTTTTTGCGCAGGCACAGGCCCCATGGAGAGTGCCCAAACCGGCCCCTCTGAGCACGAAGCGAAGAACCTCATGCTCGTCAGATGCCGGGATTCCTGGCCTGGCCAATGCGGTTGCCTCCAGATCATCCGTAACACCTATACTTATGGACGCCTGCCGCTATCATGCCGGCCAATCCTGCCCCGGCTGCGGGTCCTTTCCGGCGTTGACAGCAGGCAAGACTGCCCACATAATTGCAAAATGCAAAATTTGCAGAACGCAAACATACCGGACGGTTCGCCTCAGCAATGCGCGGCCCAGATCCTCGAAGCAGCACCGGCGATCCTCGGGTTTATCCGCGCGGAGATGCGGTCGCATCGCGGGGCCGACCTGTCGGTTCCCCAGTTTCGTGCCTTGGCTATCCTCAGCCAGAGCAAGGGGGCGTCGCTATCTGCCGTGGCGGAGTTTGTGGGTCTGTCCTGCTCGGCTGCCTCACGATTGGTCGACGGTCTGGTCAACAAGGGGCTCGTCAGGCACAGATCGCCGCGGGCGATCGCCGGCAGATCGCGCTGTCGCTGACGGCCGCCGGGCGCACGACCTGGGATGCGGCTCGCCAGGCTACCCAGCAAAGCCTGGCTGACGCAGTCACCCCCTTGCCTGTCGCCCAGCGGACCCAGATCGAGCAGGCCATGCGAATTCTGCACGAGACGTTTCGCCCGGTAGCCCCGACTGCAAAGCAACGGTAGACGATCATGGCTGAACGTTCCGCTGTCAGCGACGACCCCAGACTGCCCGCCGCTTCAGACACCGCTCCGGCAATCTCCATTAACAAATGGGTGATCGCCGCGACGGTGATGTTCGGCACGTTCATGGCGGTCATGGACATCAGCGTCGTCAACGTCGCCCTGCCACACATGATGGGCACGTTCGGCCAGGATCTCTCGGCGATCACGTGGGTCGCCACGAGTTACAGCATCGCAGAGATCATCATGGCCACGATGGCCGGCTGGTGGAGCACGCTGCTGGGGCGAAAGCGGCTGTACCTGTGCTCGTTTGCCCTGTTCACGATCGGGTCCGTGTTGTGCGGCACGGCCACCACCTTCCCGCAGATGCTCTTTTATCGGGTACTTCAGGGCATCGGCGGCGGCAGCCTGATCCCCGTCAGCCAGGCGATCCTTCGCGAGGCTTTCCCGGCGGAAGAACAGGGCATGGCGATGGCGATGTACGGCATGGGCGCTGGTGCTCGCGCCGGCGATCGGGCCGATCATCGGCGGCTGGTTGACCGATCATTACGGCTGGCCCTGGATCTTCTTCATCAATGTTCCGGTCAGCCTGATCGGGATGTTCATGGTATCAGCCTTCGTTCACGATCCGCACTACCTGCGCCGCGGCGTGCGCAAGATCGACTGGGGCGGCATCGGCCTGCTGACGGTCACGTTGACCGGGTTGCAGGTGGTCCTCGAACGCGGCCAGGAGGAGAACTGGTTCGAGTCGAACTATATCATCCTCGGCTCGGTCGTCACGGGACTGGCCTTTGTGGCCCTTCTGCTGTGGGAACTGCGGGCTCCCGAGCCGATCATCAACCTTCGGCTCCTGCGCAACGTGCCGCTGGTCGTCGGGTGCAGCGTGGGCCTGGTCTTCGGGATCGGCCTGTACAGCACGACATTCATCCTGCCGCAGTTCACGCAGCAGCTGCTGGGGTACCCGGCCTTCGAGGCTGGCATGGTGCTCTTTCCGCGCGCGATCACCCTGTTCCTGTTCATGCCGGTGGCTGGCTGGCTCTACCGGCGGGTTGACGCGCGGTGGCTGGTGCTGTTCGGGTCGGCGTTTATCTTCTGGTCGTTTTATGACCTGTCGCACCTGTCGCTGGGGGTCGGAGTGTGGAACATGGTGCCGATCCTGCTGATCATGGGGGCGGGAATGCCCTTCATGTTCGTTACGATCAGCACCGTCGCGGTCAGCACGGTCAGCCCCAGCAACATGACCGAAGCGTCCAGCTTCTATACGCTGACCCGGCGTGTCGGCGGCAACATCGGCTATGCCCTGGTCGCCACGCTTGTCGCCCGGCGAACCCAGTTTCACCGGGTGCACCTTGTCGAGCACGTCACGGATTACAGCCAGAGTTTCCACAGCTTCCTCAGTTCGGCCGGCGCCGCGCTGCGCACCATGGCGGGAATCTGCTGCCGGGCAGGGAATCCGCCCTGGCGGTGATCGATCGCATCGTCAATCGCCAGGCCACGATGCTTGCCTACAACGACACGGCATGGCTAACCCGAATATTTCATCAAAATTAGTGGATTGGCTATGGCGCGAAGCCCTTACTGTCGGGTATAAAAGGAGTTACGAAAGCTCTTCCTACCCAACAATAAGGGACTTCACATGACAGACTGTACCACAGAACCACTGCTGTTTTCCAGCCTGCCGCGCCAGCGAGTTGTCGCCGACTTCGCCGGGGGCACCCTTACCAGCGACAGCGGCTTGTTGCTCCTGCGAGAGGTCAATCGGCGCACCCGGCTCATCGAGGCCATTACCGCGGCCCTGGCGGATCCGCGCGACCCAGCCCGGATCACCCACCAGATGCAGACGCTGCTGACCCAGCGGATCTTCGGCCTGGCTGGCGGCTACGAGGATCTCAACGATCAACAGACCCTGCGGCACGACCCGCTGCTGGCGGTGCTGGCTGAGCAGCGGCCCGACGCGGACCAACCTCTGGCGAGTCCGCCGACACTCTGTCGCCTGGAGAACACCATCGACCGGGCCAGTCTCTGGCGATTCGCCGGCGTGTTCGTCGAACAGTTCATCGCCTCACACGAGACGCCGCCTACGGAACTGGTCCTGGACTTCGATGCCACCGACGCCCGGCTGCACGGCATGCAGGAAGGCCGCTTCTTCCACGGCTACTATGGCGACTACTGCTACCTGCCGCTGTACGTCTTCTGCGGGGATCAACTGCTGGCCGCGTACCTGCGGCCGTCCAAGATCGACGCCGCCAGGCACAGCCGGGCGATCTTGCGGCTGCTGGTAAATCGGTTGCGGCGGGTGTGGCCGAAGGTCAAGATCGTCTTTCGTGCCGACAGCGGCTTCTGCCGTTGGAAACTGCTGCGTTGGTGCGATCGGCACGATGTACAGTACGTCGTCGGCCTGGCCAGAAACAGCGTTTTGCAGGGGCTGCTGGCCGATACGATGGACAAGGCCGCCGAGCAGTTTGAGGCGACCCAACGCAAGCAGCGGCTCTTCTGCGAGTTCCAGTACGCCGCCGGCACCTGGGACAGGCCCCGGCGGATCATCGGCAAGGCCGAGCACAGCAGCCGGGTGCGCCAATCCTCGTTTTATTGTAACGAATCGACCGGGCGATCCCCAGGCGTTGTACGACGAGGTGTACTGCCAGCGGGGCGAGATGGAGAACCGCATCAAGGAACAGCAACTGGACCTGTTCGCCGATCGGGTCAGTTGCCGGAAGTTCCAGGCCAACCAGTTCCGGCTGCTGCTGGCCGCGGCGGGTTATGTCCTGGTCGAGAGCCTTCGCCGTCTGGGCCTGGCGGAAACGGAGTTGGCCCAGGCCCAAGCCGGCACAATCCGGCTGAAACTGTTCAAGGTGGCGGCGCGGGTGGTGGTCAGTGTGCGACGGGTGGTACTGCATCTGGCCAGCGGCTATCCACTGCAAGACCTCTTCCGCCAGATCCTGCGTCGGCTGCAGAGCCGCGAGCCTGCCACCACTTCCAGCGGATAACCCGTCGGGAACCCGGCGGCCGGCTGTGGGGGAAAGGGCAGTCCGCGCCGCAGGAGGCCCCATGCCTTCGGCGACCGCCATCGACCGGTCAATATGCTGCCCGATCAAACCTCATCGTGCTGATGAAATATCCGGGCTAATGGGACTGATGTTCCTCGTAACCGTCCCGATGATCCTGCTGCTGCCGAAGCGAAAGAACATTGTCCGATAATGCGAGACAGACGCGCTGCCCATGTAGCATTGAACAGTTGAATAGTAGATTACCAGTAGTGGCGGGAGGCATTTTCGCCGTACTAGCCGCGTCCTTCTGCTAAACCGGCGACGGGTTTTGGCCGAAGGACTTCACGATGTCGGCCTGCAGAGTGCCGCCTGCCGTACCATCCATCTATTCATACCCGGCCCCGGAGCCTGTCCGAGTGGATTCTTTCTACTCCAGATTGCAGAACAAAGGGGTTGTTGCATGCGCTCCACGCTTGTGCTTTGTGCGGTGTGCCTGGTGCTGGGACTGGCCGGCTGTGACGGATTCGACGGGAGTCTCTCTGATTACACCGCTGTTCTGCCCGGCGGTACCGGTGATCTGACAACGTACACCGGAGTGGAGATCGAATCGAATGACAGCTTCAACAACGCCCAGTCGATCAGCCTGCCGGAAGAGAGTCTGATCGACATCAGAGGTGCCCTTTCCGGTACAAGCGATATTGATATCTACGACATCGGGCCCGTCTCGGCGGATGAACAGATCACCGTCGCGGCGGACTGCGATCTCAATCTAGACCTGTCAGCGGCTGTGTTCGACGAAGAGCAACGCCTGCTGAGCTGCAACGATGACCGCTCGTGGGGCGTCGATACCCGGCCAAGTCTCAGCGTCGTCGCACGCCATGACTGCGAGCACTGCTACGTTGCCATCGCCGCCAGCCCGGCTGTTTCGAGCGCCCAAGGGCCTTACAGCCTGCGGATCATCCGCGAAACCACCACCGAGCCGGCCCCCCGGTCACAGGTGATCTACCTGAACTTTGCCGGCGGCAGCAACGTCACGCTGCCCGACGGCACCGTTGCGAATATACCGGCCTTTGATGCTCGCAATATCGACGCGTCCTACATCGGCCAGACCGCAACGATGGAGGCCTCAATCGAGAAGCACGTCAAACACCATTATGCACGCTTCAATGTCCAGATTATCAGCAGCACCGAGGTGTCGTCCACACCGGCGGGCGCAACCATCCTGTATTTCGGCCTCTACAACCCGGAATTGCTTGGTCTGGCAGACAGCGTGGACGAATACAACATCGATCCGGTCGAGATGGCCATCATCTTTACAGACACATTCAGTCTGTTTATGCCCCTCAGTCCGACGGTGGAGGAGATGGCGACGTCAATTGCCAATGTTGCCAGTCATGAATCGGGGCACCTGCTGGGCCTTGAGCATACGGCTGATTATGACGACCTGATGGACACGACCGCCCCAGCCGATGCACTGCTGACGGATCAGCAGTTCAAGACCGCCCCGCTCTACGACGCGATCTTCCCCATCGGGCAGCAGGATGGCGTGATGTTGCTGACCGAGACGGTCGGGCCCAACCCGAATGCCAGCGCCTATGATATTGACAGATCCACAATCTTCGTAAATACTGGTCCCAGCGCAGATAACAGGCCGAGCGTCAACACAGGAGTTGTGCCCTCCAGCAACGGAACTGCCGGTTCAGTGGGAGCCTCAGCGGACACCCGGCGGCTGTTGTTGTCAGGCCTAAGGAGCGGGTCCGGCTATGTCTCTAAAGATCTCTTTGCTGTCCATTCTCGCAGGTGCCTTCGTCGTTAGCGCCGCCGTTCTGCCGATCGGCTGCACGGTCGCCACCGATCCTTACCAGCAGGTGGTGATCGATCAGTACGAGGCAGACCCGGCCGACGCGACTACCAATAACAACAGCTTCACTCGGGCCTCCAGAATCGATCTTTCCTCGGACAGCGCTGCTATCAGCGCTGTCCTGACGTATCAGGATGTCGATGTCTACAACCTGGGTGATTTCGCGGCGGGCGATTCCATGACCGTCGACGTCAACATCCCCGACCGCGTCCTTCTCAACGCGGCAGTGGCAATCTTCGACGCGGCGGGCCGGCTGTTCTATCTCAACGGCGAATACACGCAGATCGCCAACCAGGACGTCACAGACGTCAAGTTCCCCGAGTTCGCCCCGCACTTTGACTTCACGGTTCGTCAGGCGACGAGCCCGCTCTATCTGGCCCTGGCCAGCGTGCCCGAGGCTGACGTGTACGATCCGACCAAGTCGGAGGGCCTGACGGGCGGACCGTACACCGTGCAGATTGCCGTGACGCGCGGCGGTCCCGCACCGCAGCCGATGCCGCAGGTCGTCGCCCTGCAGTTCGATGATTCCGTGGTTGACTATCCGCCGAGCAGCTATTTCGGCCAGATCAGCAATATGGCGCCGATGTCCCTTTCGGGGCTGGACGGCCGGGTGCTGGATCCGGCCTGGTGGCGGGCCTTCGTCAACTTCAACAACGTTCTTTCCATATATCAGAATAATGCACAGTTCTGGGCGAATTTCCTGACCTTCGCAACGACGGCCCAGTTGGTCCCCCAGGCCCAGCAACAGATGACGGCTGCCCAGATCATGGCACAGATGGGCAACGAACTGTCCAATGCAGCAGCGCTGGCGACGTCCAGCCCTTACGCATACACCCCCACCAACATGCAGTGGTTCCAGGCGAACGGCTTCAACTGGCTGTACGCTATGTATCTATACCTGGGGCCGGGTTCGGGGCAGACGGCGGGAATGGTGCCACCGATCTGGGATACGTCCGTTTTGATTTCGAACCCCGCGTTCCCGACGGTTCAGGATCCGAAGTACTATGATGTCAACAAGGTCGTCGATGCGATCCGAACCAAACTGGAAGAGATCTACAGCGGCCTGAACATCGAGTTCCTGGCTGTCGGGCAGGACGATATCCCCACGGACGTACCCGTTACCACGCTCTACCTGGTCTCCAACAGCGTGGGCGGCAGCGGACTGTTCGGACTGGCGTCCAATATCGATATCGGCAATGCTGACCGCTCCGACTTTGCCGTCGTCTTCGCCGGTGAGATCGGGCTGATCAACGCACTGCAAGCCGGCGCGTACAACCCCAACACCTCCAGTTCCCAGATACACTGGCTGCAGACCTCGACCGACGCCTTCAACTACGTCGGAGCGACCGCCGGCCACGAACTGGGCCATACGCTCGGCCTTGTCCACACCAACCAGAGCAACGACCTGATGGACCGATTCGCCGACCTGTCCAACGAACTGACGGCGACGCTCAACACCGCACCGCTCGATGAGTCGATGTTCCCGATCGGCAAACAGGACAGCTACCTGCTGCTGCTCCAGGAACTCGGTATGGCGCCGTAACCTGGCGGTTTCAGATTAGATCTCTCCCGAGCCTGCGACTCTGTCGCAGGCTCGCTTGCTTGTAGCCGGCTTCGATATGTCTATTTCGTGCGGTGGCCGGTGTCCGTTGCTCGTTCGGAGTGGCGGGATGAACGCATACCCGCGCTCACGCTTCGGGCTCGTCTGGGTTACACGCTGACGAAATGGGCCGCGGTCGAGAGTTGCCTGACGCTGTGGGCTTTACCTCCACGGCAAGGCGGCTATGATCCTAGCCATGACAAACACGCCGAATGCAAGCAACTCCGCCCAGGCCTGGACCGTCGGCAGACTCATCACGACCGCAGCCGACTATCTGAAGGCCAAGAACGTCGACGAGCCGCGACTGGCCGCTGAGATCCTGCTGGCGCACGCCATGCAGTGCACCCGGCTGCAGATATACACCCGCTGGACCGACGTGATCGCCGATGAGGCGCGCAGTGAGTTCCGGGAGTTTACTCGCAGGGCGGCCGGCGGCGAACCACCAGCCTACATCGTCGGGCACAAGGAGTTTTTCTCGATGGACTTCGAGGTGAACCCGGCTGTGCTGATCCCACGGCCCGAAACCGAGCTGCTCGTCGAACGCGTTATCACCTATGTCCGCGAGAACCCGCGGTCCGAATGGCAGATCTTCGAACCGGGCACCGGCAGCGGAAACATCGGCGCGGCCATCCTCAAGGCCGTCCCCAGCGCGCACCTCGTCGCAGGCGATATCTCCGAAGAATCAATCGCCGTCGCCCGCCGCAACTATGAAAAGCACGGCCTGGCCGACCGCGCGACTGTCGCCGTCATTGACTGGATGCAGTTGCCTGCCGAGCTCATGCCGCCCGGCGGGTTCGACATGATCGTGACCAATCCGCCGTACGTCGGCACGGCTGAGACGGACATGGTTCATCCGAGCGTGCTGGCAAATGAGCCGCCGGCGGCACTGTTCGGCGGGGCGGACGGACTCGACTTTTACCGCCGCACACCGCAGGAGGCGTTGCCGCTTCTCAAGACCGACGGTACTCTCTTCTGTGAGGTCGGCTGGGGCGAGTCTGACAAGGTCATCGAGATCTTCCAGCAGGCTGGCTGGCGCAGCGTCGGGCGGTGGAAGGATCTGGCTGGCATCGAGCGCACGCTGCAGTTCGCGCCCCGAAAAATGACTAGCGGACAGCGAGGGGGGAAATGTGAAACGTCAGGCAACCGAGTGGGTGGCATGTCCCTTGCTGCGGCAGGGCCGTGCTCAAGCGGATCGGGTTGATTCGGATCGCTTACATGGTGGGTTCTAATTGTGGATTACTTTCGCATTGAAGGCGGCACACGGCTGAGGGGTTCGGTTCGAGTCAGCGGTGCCAAGAACGCGGCGTTGCCGATCATGGCTGCCTGTATCCTGGTGGATGGCGAAGTGGTCCTGCGCGACGTGCCGGACCTGGCCGACATCCGCCTGATGATGAAACTCCTCGAACGCCTGGGTCTGAAAGTCTGGCGAGAGGACGGCACGGGCGATATGCACCTGTCTGTTGAGGATGAGACGCCCACCCATGCCGAATACGAACTCGTCCGGCAGATGCGCGGCAGCATCTGCGTCATGGGACCGCTGCTGGCCAAGCGCCACGAGAGCGCGGGTGGCGATGCCGGGCGGCTGCGCGATCGGCGACCGGCCGATTGATCTGCATGTCATGGGCATGAAGGCCCTCGACGCCCGGGTCGAACTGTTCGGCGGTGACGTCCTGCTCAAGGCGGAACAGGGTCTGGTCGGCTCGGAGGTCTTCCTGGCCGGTCCGTTCGGCAGCAGCGTGCTTGCCACCGCCAATGTCATCATGGCCGCCGTTATGGCCAAAGGCACCACCGTGATCGAGTCTGCCGCGTGCGAGCCCGAGGTGGTCGACCTGGCCAACTTCCTCAATGCCTGCGGCGCCCGCATCAGCGGCGCCGGCACGCATCGGGTAATCGTCGAGGGCGTCGAGGAACTGCAGGGCTGTGAATACACCGTCATTCCGGACCGCATCGAGGCCGGCACGTTCATGCTCGCCGCCGCCATCTCCAACGGCGAGATCGAACTGGCCAACTGCCGCCTCAACGACATGCTGGCTGTGGTCGACCGGCTGCGTCGAACCGGCGTGAACATCGAAAAAGCAGACGGCCAGATGTGCGTGGTTTCCTCATCGCGCCGGCTCGAGCCGACGCCGATCGTCACCCTGCCGTATCCCGGTTTCCCGACCGACCTGCAGGCCCAGATGACGGCCCTGCTGTGTCTGGCTGACGGCAACAGCACGGTTACCGAACGGATCTTCCCGGACCGCTTCATGCATGTCGGCGAATTGAACCGCATGGGGGCGCGTCTGCATCGCGAAGGCCCGACGGTCATCGTTGAAGGCGTCAAGAACCTCGTCGGCGCACCGGTGATGGCGTCAGACCTGCGAGCCTCGGCCGCGCTGGTTTTGGCAGGCCTGGTAGCCGAGGGTACGACCAAGATCAGCCGGGTCTATCATATCGACCGTGGCTACGAGCAGATCGAACAGAAACTCTCGGCGCTCGGCGCAAAGATCGAACGCTGCCAGGAGTAATCGCTACCGCCTGCGATCAGCCAGGCCGGTTCTGCTGGTTCCACTAACGAAAACAGCCGCCCGTTTGGGCGGCTGTGGCATTTCACCAAATGATGGCTGGGCCGGGCTCAGAAGCCGTTGGCCTTGGCGCTGAAATCCTTATCCGCCAGGCCGGCGTTCAAGTGAATATCCGTGAACAGGTACTTTGCCAGCACGTTCTGTTCGGCATCGTCAGCGTAAGTATAGCAGGCCACCGGCAACAGCCACTTGCAGTCGACGTGAACGATCAGCACGCGATCCGGCCAGGCGCCACCGTCCTTCGTATACGGAAGCACCCGCTTGAAGATCCAAGTCTTCCGGCCGTCGACCGTTCCCGTGCCTTCGTAGGTGAGACTCCCGACGCCCGATTGGATTGCCTTGTCGGTATACTCGATGATGAGTTTCAGGGCGTTGCCGAAGCCGAACTGATCGATCGTTCGACGTGACGCGGCCTTGGCACCGCTGCCGTTGATCGGAATCGTCACACTCTTGACCAGCAGCCGGGCGATCCGACTTTCCGGCTCGACCTTGGCCAACGGTTCGCCCTCGTCGCCCTGCCACTGACCCTGCACATACAGAACCCGCCGCGCCTGATCAGGATTCTTGACCCACTTCATCAGCACGCTGAAAGGCGTCTGGCGAAAGCGGACGTCGATCTGCTGTTCCTTGCCGAGCTTGCCGCGAACCCGTTCCTGCTTGGTGAAGACGCATGTATAGTCGCTGATGCTGTTCTCATACCGCTGCAGCGCCAGTTTAAGCAAGCCGAGCGGATCGCTCTTGGCCATCTCGGTATGGTCCGTCTTGGTGATCTTCACGGGCACGGGGTATGCGATGGCCGCCGGGGTGATCGTCGCGTGGGCTAACGCAGGGGGAATGATCCGGCTGCGTCCGGCCTCCGGGGAAGCCGATTCGTCCCAGCCTCGCCCGAATTGCCAGCAAAACAGTACGACCAAAAGGCAGCCAACCGCTATCCGTATCCGCAGATTTCTGGGGCTACCTGTGATCGACATATACGCTCCTGCCCATTGTCCAGACCCGCTCGGTTCCTGGCGATACCAGAACCCGTGCACGCCTGGCAGACCTACCGCTCGCCATCAACAGCTTATCGGGTTACGAATGCCCGCTTCATGAGGCCTGTCCCCCTTGTCCCCGGCCAAACCGACCCGGGGACCATTCACCACGTCAGTGCCTCAAGAGCTTCCGCGTCCTACCGCAGCATATCAGTCGCGGGCCAAAAGGCAAGCGGACCATATACAAACGCCACCCTTCCAGCCACGTTACCTTGTACCGGCAACTCGTTATGTGGACGCAAGATAGTTAAACCTTGATGCAGCTGCTAACATATGCCGCGTCCGGGATCTATTATCGACCCATCGCGGCCCATATTGTCTGCATAACATACCCAATTTCACCAGGCAAATCGGGGCCGGGTGGCGCCGCAATTCCGCGCCTCCGCCCGCCACAGAAACCGGGCCCGAAGCGTCCGCGAGGGTATCTTCCGGCGCAGCGAACCGGGCAGGACCGTCATGGATGCCCTGCCGCACAGTCGCCTTCCCGGCTCAGGATAGGAGAAAGGGGCTTAGCAGCACAGGATTACTGGGTATTCTCAGACCTTTGCCGCTGCCGTCGGTCGATGAGACGGTTGATCTGATCGCGCAGCGCAGCCGCATCCTCGTACCGTTCCTGCTGAACGGCATCAAGCAGCTGCTGCTGGAGATTTTCGAGTTTACGAGTCGGCAGCTTGTCCGCGATCTCGCGGCGCAGATTCTGCAGAATCTCGATCTCACGCGACTCTTCAGCCGCCTCGGCGTGGTTGTACTGCTCGAAGAAGTCACTGACAAGGCGAATGCCCTCGTCGATGGCCTCCAGGGCCTTGCCCGGCCGGCCGAGCTGCAGCAGGCGCAGCGCCGCCGCCCGGCGATTCATCATCATGACGTAGGGCTTGTACTGCTCCAGGGCCAGGCGGTCGGCGACCTCCGCTGCGTACTGATGACACAGCTCGGCCACCTCGATATTACGCGCGCTGTCGCGTTCGACCGCCTTGTAGTCCTGAAGGACAAACATGCTCAGATACCGCTGGTAGTACAGCATCGACTCATCGCGCAGACCATCGCATTCCTCCGGGGTCAGCAGGAAGCCGACGTCCGTACCGCTGCGCCGCTGGTATTCCTCCAGCCGGTTTTTGTGGAAGTGCAGCAGCGAAGGGAACCCGTGCGGCTTTTCGCCGTCGGGCCTGCCGGAAATCTCCATCTGCAGCAGACCGAGGTCCACCCGCAGCTGGACCTTCTCCCTGCCGTCGGAACCGAAGATCTTGCGGACCGATATCTCGTTGGGGCGGTAGGGCCAATCCGCCAGAATCGGCCGAATGTCCCTGCTGGCTCCCGCCTTGTTGTCGGCATCACTCATAACACCACGCGATCCATGTCCTCTCGAAGGCGGCGACTTATCACATACCCTTTATTGTATCATGGGCGCTTCCGAAAACGAGTTTTCCTGTGCAACTCTGTTCGGCAGCAGTGCATTGCGCCCGTCATCAGGAGGCGGGGCGCCGCGCCCATGATGGGCCCCATCTGGTTGCCTGGCACCTCATCTGGTACCATAAGCGAACAGATACGTCCTGTCGTCACAAGGTCCGCATTGGGGCAGGAACTGGTTCCAAATGTCGCTGGAGTCGTAACAATGTCGCACTTACTGCCTACCGTCAAATTCGGCCCGCACGAAATCACCCGTCTGATCATCGGCGGCAATCCGTTCCGCGGCTACTCGCACTGGCGCGAGGAACTGGACCAGGAGATGGCTGCCTGGAACACGGCCGAGCACATCGCCGATGCGCTGTGTGACGCTGAGGCGGCTGGCATCAATACGATGCAGATGCGCGGCGACCAGTACATCTTCGACGCCGTGGCGGAATATCGCCGTCGTGGTGGCACGATGCACTGGATCTGCCAGACCGCCAGCGAGCAGCCGGACGTTCTCGAAAACATTCGCAACATCGCCGCGCTCAAGCCCATCGCCATCTACCACCACGGCACGAACACCGACAAGCACTGGGCAGCCGGCACGATGGACGTCGTCAAACAGCGCGTCGAGCTGATCAAGGAACTCGGCCTGATGGCGGGGGTCGCCAGTCATTTGCCCGAGGTGCATGAATGGCTCGTCGAGCAGGACTGGCCCGTCGATTTCCATATGTGCTGCGTGTACAACCTGTCGCGCGCCGCGCGAGAGCAAGATCGTATCCGGCCAGTGGGTCAATGAGGACCACATGTTCTGCGAAGACGATCCGCCGAAGATGCTCAAGTTCGTCCGGCAGACGACCCGGCCGTGCCTGGTCTTCAAGGTGCTGGCGGCGTGCCGCAAGTGCCAGACCCAGGAGACCGTCCGCGCGGCGATGCAATACGGCTATGAGAACATCAAGCCGACTGACGCCATCATCGTCGGCATGTGGCACAAGCACATGAACCAGGCGCAGATCAACGCCGATCATGCGCGGGCGATCCTCTGTGACGGCTGAAGAGGTGACAAGGTGACATGGTGACAAGGTGAACAGCGGCACCCTTGTCATCCTGAGCGCAGCGAAGAATCTCCTGCTCGACAGATCTTCCTGATATCGTGTCACATCAGGCCTCCCGAATAACAAACAGGCGACGGGTCACGCTGGTTGACCCGCCGCCTGTCTGGTTTCTACCAGCCCTTGCCGGCTGGCGTCCTCCGCTCTTTCCCCAGAATATCGGGTTACGAGCCCATGCCCCAGGTCGCTACGAGGGCTTGCAGATCGCCAACGTTGACGTACGTGTCACCGTTGATGTCCGCTTCTGAGTTGAATCCACTGCCGTTGCTGTCGGTGCCCCATGCCGCTACGAGAACCTGCAGATCGCCCACGTTGACGTAGCCGTCGAGGTCGATGTCGCCGGCGCCGGAGCCGAGGCACTGCTCCATAAACGCGGCCACGTCGTTGGCGTCGATGACCAGGTCACCGTTCATGTCGCAGCTCAGGTCGATCGTTGAGGCGCTGTCGAGGTCGGACCAGTCGCCGAAGTTGGCCTTGATGTATCGTAGGTCATACACGTTCACCGTGCCGTCGGCCGTCGGCTTGGCGCCGGGGGTGTTGTGGACCGTTGCCGGATTGCCGGTCATATCGCCCATGCTTGCGCCGGCGGCGTAGGGCTTGCCGGTACACAGGGACGTGCCGAAGTAGTTGAGCGGTCCGCCCAGCGCCTGCGAAGCCTCGTCGACGCGGGTGAAGCCTTCCTTGCGGTTGAGGTCACCCGTAATGGGGTCGACTGCCAGACCGTCGGCGAAGTAGCGGACGTCGTCGCTGTCGAAATTGCCGTCGCCGTTGAAGTCACCGATAAGGCTGACGATCACAGCGTCATGCAGCTGGTCACCGCGGTTGCCGCCCCAGTCGTGGTTGGCCTCGAAGCCCGTCGGATCGTTGATGGCTTCCATCATTTTGGCGATATCGTTCCAGTCGCGATGATTGTCATAGTTGAAGTCGCCGGCGATGGCGTTGCGCTGGGCCAGCCGAAGGCCGGCCGTATAGACGTTGCCGAACGAGTCGACGTACGCGCCGTCCGACCGGCCGTCACTGTAGGTCTCCCCGCCAGTCAAGGCAGTTCGGTTCGGAACAAGGCCGGCTGCGTTGACGCTGCCGAAATCAGGGACGTACAGCGCACTGAGCATGGCACTGTAGCTCTGAAGGATCGGGTTCTTGGCGGTATTGACGACGAAAACCGTTGGATCGGTCGTCGGGTACGTCTGGGGCACGGCGTCGAGAGCGCCCTGCAGGAAGAACTGCGAGGCCATGTATTCGCCGGGCATGTTGAAACTCTCGTTGGAACTGGGGTCGCCCGAGAAGGCGGCGATGCTGTGCGTGATGTTGCGAATATACGCCGCGGCCGCCGGATTCAGCATGGCCGCGTTGCCGCTCGTGGGCGCTTCGGGATCGCCGACCGTCGCCATGGTCTCCTGGCCACCGATCTGCCAGCCCGTATCGACGTCAGAATTGAAGAGAACGGCGTCAACGCTCGGCCGGACATATTCGACGCCGCCGGCGATGTCCTTGCGCACGTTGAGGATCTCGTACTGGCCGCCGTCGCAGTCGGATGCCGCCGTATCGAGACCGACGTAGCCGATCGCCAGGCGATGATTCTTGACCTCGGCAGCCTCGATGCTGGTGCCGTCGAGGTTGCAGTCGCGGTGGTTCGGCCCGAGGTAGGCGACGGTGCCGTCACTGC
Organism: uncultured Planctomycetota bacterium; assembly: GCA_963787325.1. Classification (GTDB taxonomy): domain Bacteria; phylum Planctomycetota; class Phycisphaerae; order UBA1845; family JANYLN01; genus CAWBCK01. Next base: position 58,719 of record CAWBCK010000002.1, on the reverse strand, counting down.
TCTTGGAACCGGTGTTGTCGCCGACGCCCCAACTCGGGTCGATGCCGATGGAGTTCATCACGCCGTTGCGCGTGCCGGAACCGGCGTCGCGTGTCGCCGCGACGATATTCTCGCCGGTCCTCGTCCGGCCGGTCACATAGATGTACTGCAGATTCGAGACATCGATGTTCTGGAGGCCGGTCCCGCGGTTTGCGATAAACGCGCTGGGTACCCAGGCGATCGGCGTATCATAGACGGTCTGGCTGTCCGGATCGTCCGTGTTCGTGTTGAGCGTGTATCTGCCGTCGCTGGCAGTGAGGCTTTTCAAGGTGTTGGCCTGGCCCATATCCGACACCGCGGGGTTCTGGCCGTAACCGGGCGTCAAGGGCTTGCGGTTCCAGGCCGCCTCTTCGGCCGTACCCTGCACGACGAACCACTTCGTCGGCACATCCATTGTGGCGATGTCCATATGAACCGGCGGAATGGGACAGGCACCCGGGTTGGCGAGATTACCCGGGTAGACGATCCCATTCTTCGTGCCCCACTGGGTGCGATTGAGCGTGCAGACATCTGACGGCACGACCATCTCCATGCCGGGAGCACTTTTGTAGTAGTTGACCATTTCCTTCAGGCCGTTGCCCGAACCGATGCCGCGATACTGCACGGCCCAGTACGGCGACCAGGTGCTGATGGGGCTGACAAAGTCTGCCGCCAGCTGCTGAACGTTCGGTTCCGTATAGTGGAAACCGCTGTAGCCGTTGCCGTCGGCGTCGATGAAATCATTCGTTGACGCCGGGGACGTAAAAAAGTGCTTGAACAGAGTCGCACCGCTGATGTTGATCATGTTCTGCGGGGCAGCCTTGGCGGTTGCAGCATATGCGCCCGCCAGGCAAACCGCGCCCAGTACTGCAAAGATCTTCCTGCTCGTTCCTGACATCGCTCTCTCCTCCGAAAAGTCCTGTTTATGCATTAGACAGCATTCCAATACTCCAAGACATGCTTGCGGCTTGTCTTCGCTCTTTCACCTCCTCGCCTTGCCGGCGGACGTGCGGGCCTGTCACGGAGCGGCCGGCGGGATATAGATCTCGCCCCGGCCAATCACGCCGGTCTCGCCCGTGAGGCTGTAGTACTTGTCTCCCCATTCGCGGTTGGTCATGGTCTCGAGCACGCTCTTGCGGCTGACGTGCCCGTCGCAATAAAGGAAGTTGGCCGTGCCGGCATAGTCGCCGGTGCCGCCGGGATGATGACGGCCGACGACATTGAGCATCTGCGGATATCGATCGCCGCTGATGAGATTCGTCAGCTCCTCGAGTTCTTTGGTGGTCTTGAGGCCGAACGGCTCATTGCGCTCGGCAGACGTACCATAGATGAAGGTCACCGTGCCCGGGGTAATATCATACTCGTACCCCTCGCCGGTCTTACCGCTGCCCTGTCCGCGGAGCGAGCAGAAGGGATTGAGCGAACGGTGACTCTTGCAGGTTGGCAGGCCGGTGAGTGAGTCCGGCATGGTGACGTTCTGCCACTTCTCGTGGAATTCCGTGACGAGGATGGTGTTCCCGGGCATCTTGATTTCGGCATCGACGACAAAACGATTGAACCGAAGGGCCCCAGGCAGCACTTTCTTGTTGAACTTGTTCCGGGGACAGATCGCCGCATTGGCCATGTAGGCCATGCGGGGGGCCTGTTTGTCCTCGATGCTCGTGGGGGTCGCCCGGTCTTTGCTGTTCTGATCGTACTGTCCTCGTTCCCAGTTCTCAGGATCAGGTCCGGGATTGGTCCGCGGCGCCCGCCGTTTTGCAGTGAAGGACACTGGAACGATTCCGGCCGGACCTTGCCGGCACTGTAGAGGAAATAGGACCAGTGGATGTAGCCGTACGGATGGTTCTTTTCCTGGGAGTTAAGATCGTAGTTGCCTTTGTCGTCCTTGGGATAGACGTACGATGCCGGGTACACGCCGTAGACCGACGTGTAGATCGCCATGGCGGTACCGATGCTGTGGATATTGGCGGCGCATTTGACGGCCTTGGCCTGCGCCCGGGCCATGGCCAGGCTCGGCAGCAGAATGCTGATCAGCAGGGCGATGATCGCAACAACGACCAGCAGTTCAATCAACGTGAAACCGGGTTTCGACGTTCCTCGCATCCATGCTCTCCTTGCACCTTTGTTCGTACCTGTTCTCAAGACAGTGCCTCCTGTGTGTGCGTCCTTCAAACTGACAGCCTGTGCCTGTACCTTCACCCCAAACCGTTAGACCGCGATAAGACTGTGCGCAAGACCGAATGAGTTTCCGGCAAGAACAACGGCAAGCCGGACAAGGTGATGCTTATTCGCGGTTCAGGGTAGACGAGGCGTGCAAGGGCGGAATGAAGCCATAGCTGGCATTCTGTTAAAGTGAGGCTAGAGGCAGGTCAATACGCTGCATACGAAAGAGACAAAGCGGCCATCGTTTGAGTTGTCATCCTGAGCGAAGCGAAGGATCTCTGCGCGTCAGACCTTTCGCGCAGAGGGAACAAGAGACTTCGGTTGCAGCGCCGCCAGGGCCGCTTACGGCCGTACGCAGGTTTGTTACGTCACCTCAGACGCGGGCAGCCGTTTCTGCACGCCAGCCCAGGAATGCGTCGTCAGGAAACTCTCATCCATGTTCGCAACCATCTTCTGGAACTTGTTGATCGGCACCGCCAGAGTCAGCGTGTTGTGCGGCACGGCCAGCCGGGCAGAGATATCAAACATGCCCAACACCGCTCGCGGCCGTTCCGCTTCGCGCTCGAGGTATGGATACTCGATGATCGTCGCGCAGCCGGCGCCGAACGGACAGAAAACGGCGTTGGGCTCCGCCTCGTCGAAGTTCACCAGCGTGAACAAACCGGCCAGCACGTCCGGCGGCGCAAAGAAGATGACGACAGCCGGCTCGTCCGCCTCCTCCAACTTGTCCCAGCGTTTGAAAACGATGTACTGGGCCGGGGCGGTGAAGTCCGGCGTATGGGTGAGCAGTTCCTTGACCAGTTCGGGCGATTTCTTGTAGCGTTCGCCGGGCAGTTTGCCCGGGATGCCGCAGGACAGGAAGTGCTCGAAGCCGGGCATCAGGTCCTGGCGAAGCCCGGTATACCGTCTGCCGCCCGGGCAGCCGATCGCATCCGCGTCGAAGGAGACGGCCTGCCCGTGACGAATCCTGGCCAGGTCCGCAATGATGCATCGCCGGCCCTGTGCGGGCTTGGCGGCGGCACCTGCAAGAGGCGCGTCCGAATAGTAAAAGGTGATGGGCAGTTCCGCCTGGCCGAAATACCGTGACCAGCGATCGAGGAACGCTTGCTTTAACTCCATGTCCATGATCTGCCTCCTGTATCCATGATCGTAAGGGGCCAGACCGGATATGCCAACCGCCGCGTGCGCCCTCCGGTCGACCGGCTCCACTTTCCTTCGTGAAGGATAGTGCAAGTTTTTGCGGACTATAATGTACCGTGCGGGGCGGGAGATACTCGGCAGGCACCTGCTCTCGCACGCCCTTGGGGGCGCTGTGGGTTGTACGATAGCGAACGTAGAAATCGCGCCCGGGGCCATCTATCATAAAACGGCGATTCAGGAGGCAACACATTATGTCCCAAACACCTTCATCTCAACTCGAACAAGGGTGGCAGAACCTGAGGGTGGATGTAGACAAACTCCGCTCGGACCTGGCGGAGGTGGCGCAGGCATTGATGGAGGCTGGCAAGATGGAGGCGAGCGAGGCGAAATCCCGTATGCAGCAGATGGCACAGCAGCGTCTCGACGACATCCGCGCCGCGCTGGACAGCGCCCGCGGCCGCGGCCAAAACGCTTCTGAGATGCTCAAACAGCAGGTCGAGGAGAAACCCCTGGTCAGCCTGGCAGTCGCCTTCGGGGTGGGCATGCTGTTCGGGGTCATCATGAAACGCAGGTAATCGGTCCGACTGTCTCACATGTGAAATGGGCCAGCGGCGCAACAGCGGCAACCAAGCGCCGCCGGCAATGCGGGCTTGTTACTGCGACGGACCCCTAAAGGGAGAGAACGGCTCTGCGCACGCTGATCGAGTACATCATCGCCCTGCTGGATCTGGCTGAAGCCGAGGGGCGGGCCTTGCGCTCGGCGCTGGCCGGACTCGTCACGGGCATCGTCCTGCTGCTGACCGGCGGACTCCTGCTGCTCGGCGGGCTGGGGTTGTGCATGTCGGGTGTCTATGCCGGCTTCATACGGGTCTTCAATGGAAGTGTCTTCGCCGCCGGGTTGATCACCGGCGCAATCACGCTGTTTCTGGCGGGGGTCATCCTGTGGATAGCAAAACGCGCCATTCGGGGCTGAGCCCGCAAGAAGCCAAGGCACGCCTGCTCGCCATCGCCGAAGAAACCGGACCCGCGTCGCTGATCAGCCGGAATCCCTGGCGGTCGCTGCTGATCGCCGCTACGGCCGGGATGGTAATCGGCCGGTCGTCCTGGCTGTTGAAGCGTGTCGGGCAGTTTGGCTGGATGGTTGGAAAACAGCTTCTCATGTCGCAGATGTCCCCCGAACCCTCTGCGCTGGACCGTCTTCGTGACCGTGCGCAACGCTGATTCAGGCGCCTGCGCCTCTGGCGGCCGCGGCCGCCTGCGCCAACGGCAGATGCGACGGACAGACATAACTGCACACACCACAGTCGATGCACCTGTCCGCCGACCGCGCAGCCGGGACGTGCAGACGATCGGCCTCTAATGCGTCGAGAATCGCCACAGGATCGATGCCCACCGGACAGCCATATGTGCACCAGCCGCACCGAATACATGCCGTGATTTGAAGTCTGCCTCGCATGATGCGTAAAGAGCACGCCCTGCGTCGTGGAATCGACGATCATTCGCTGTGGATCGGTTACCGCGGAGCCGGTCATCGGCCCGCCGAGGACGATCGTTCGCGGATGCGCCAGCAGCCCCCCTCTGCAGCCGAGCCATTGTATCAACCCGCTGATCGTCAGGCCGACAGACGCCCAATACACGCCTTGATATCCGCGTTCCAGACAATCGCCCGCGATGGTGATCGGCTGCAGTACGACCGGCTTCCGACCGAGCAGGGCCATGCCGATCCGCCACACCGCGTCGGTTGGCAGCATCAGGCAACGGGCCTGCAGGCCGCTCTGGCCGGGCAGCAGTCGCCGGTCGAACAGACGACGCAGCACGATCGGTTCGGCGTCGCCGGGAAAGGTTGTGCGCAACGGCACCGTTCGCACGCGATACTGCCGCAGGAGCCTAGCCGTATTGGCCGGCAGTGGTTGTGCCGCGCTGACCAGCAGTGTCGCATGACGCAATGACAGGTAATTGGCGACAGCGCGCGCACCGGCGGCGACGGCCTCCGTCGCGTCGACCAGCAATCGGCAATGGGAAGCCAGCCGCGGCTCGCTCTGCACACCGTTAACCACGAGCAGGTTGACGCGCGCTCCGGCCGATCGTCGCAGCAAGCCGCCGAGCGGTTCGGGCCGGCCGTTGCAGCCGCCGATAAGACCGTATTCATCGAGCATCCCGGGCAGATCCTCGATGCCGGCCAAGTCAGCCAGGACGCGTCGCAGGTCATCCGGCTTGGCTGGCCAAAGTTCTTGCGTCGCATTGTGCAGACCTGCCTTGGGGCGCAGGACCGGCTGGCGACACAGGGTCTGACGCATCAACCGACAGCTCGTCGGCAGCGGCATCCCAGCTGTCCCAACCCGCGGGACGCAGCCGGACAGCCGGCAGGTCTGCCGCCCACCGTGTATCGACCGTGGTCAGTTGCTCAACTATACCCTCAGCCGGACTGAATACGGGTAGGGCCCCGTCGCCGCCGGGCTCAGTGAGAGGGGCGAAAGCCGCCACGCGATCGCCGGGCTTGACGGCTACGCGGACCGGCTCGTCCGGCCGCAACGCCAGGGGCACCAGCAATCCGCCCGTCTGCTCAGTCGCCGGCAGCAGGTTGCGAATGTGTTTGGCTGCCAAACTGGACTTGCCCGCCGGAACATGGACAGGCATGCTGACGTGTTTTCGGCTGCTGAGTGCTCGGATCCAGCGTGACAGCATATTGCCCCTGTTCTCTAGCAAGGCCAGCGTTAGGACCAGCGCCGAGTCCGACGCCCGGGCCTGGATCTCTATCGACAAGCCGGCAGACGACGGCTGCCGCTGCCGGAGCCGGTGCCATCTTTCAAGGCCGCGTCCGCCAACCGGACCGCCAGCCAGCGGTTTTACCGATATCCGCGGCCCGGTTCAATGCCTGATCGTGCCAACCGACCACTGGCCATCGGCCACTCATCGTTCCAGCTTGTCTTGTTCTTTTGCCGCTGCTCCTTGTCTCCTCTTCTCCGCGTCTCCTTGTCTGCTGTCCATGCGGCCTATTCCTCGATTCGCCCCTCCGCATCGAGCAACCATCGCGGCCGCTTGATGAACGGTCCTCCCTTGAACTTCTGCTCCATGCCGTTACACCGTTCAAGGTGGTCTGCGCAGGACCGCATGCACCCGCGCGAGCCTTCCACACCATAGCTGCCGCCGATGCCCCACCTGTGCAGATATCCGTGTCCTTCGATGGCATAGCCCAGTGGAAACTCCGCGTTCGGCGCCTGCTCCTGGGTAGAGACGTTCCAGCACAGCTTGTACGCGGCCAGCTCCGAGATATTCTGCTTGTCCACCTCGAATCGATAGCCAGGCAGGCTCTTGGGGATGAAGGGACTCGTCCGCGGGTCGCCGCCGTGGAACATCAATGTGCACTTGCCCATATCGACATCCGCCCAGCGGTAGACCTTGTCCTCGATGCGGATCTCAACGAACTTGCCTTCCTTCACGTGAGGGATCGCGCCGGGACAGCCCGACACGCACTTCATATCCATCTTGCAGATGCTGCCCGGCTCGACCAGCGGGTCCGGTTCGAGCTCCAGATCGGTCAAAATCGCCGCCAGCCGCTGACGCGGCCCGTATTGCTTCGTCAGAAACACCTTCGACCAGCCGATCTCCCCAATACCGGCCGCCACGCCCGCGATGCGAATCGCCAGGTGAACATCATGCGGCACGCCGCCTTCTCGCAGAGGCCGGCGAGGCGCCTGGGCTTCCGGCACGCCAGGATAGTTCGGCACGGCTTCGTAGCCGAAATCCTCGATGAAGCACGCCGTCTCATACAGCGGCTGCTGCAAGAAGAACGTGTTCATCAAGCCGTGATAGTCGAAATATGTGTACGCCGGCCAGTACGTGCCCTCCTCGATACCTCGCCACGCGCCGCGCAGCAGATGCTTGCCGACGACGATCACGCTTCGCGCTTCCGGGAAGATGCTGGCCGGATGCATGTTCGCCGGTGCTCCCGCGAACCGCTCGATATTGGCCACGCCGAACAGGTCCAGGCCCCGGGACAGCGCGAACTGCCGAATCTGCTCCTTGGTTGGTTTCTCGCGTAACATGGTCACCCTCCAATCCGGTAGAAGTCGACGTCCTGCCGCACCATCCACGCATCGCGTTTGCGGAACGGCTGGTGGAACCGGCTGGCGATCCGTCCGCTGCGTTCCAGAAAGTCCACACATGTTCGCGTGCACACCGCCGCCAGGCGTTCCGCCTTGCCCGAGGGGTGATAACGATTCGGCAACGCGCCGTTCTTGCACGCGCGACAGAGCGAATCGTCCACTGCCGCCACTTTCATCGTCTTGCCGCAGATCGTCCGCGTCTGCTCCTGGCCGATCGCACCCAGAGGACACAACCCCTTGCAGCTGCCGTCACGCGGACAGATCTCCGCAGTCAGCAGCGGATCCGGGGCAATCACTGCCTCCGTCAGAATCGAGCTGAATCCGCTGACGCGGCCCGAATTGCGGCGTCAGCAACGTGCCGCAGTAGCCGATCTCGGCCACCCCTGCGCGCACCGCGGCATCGTCGAAATCCAGCATGACGTTCGGGGCAGGCGCCCCCTTGCGAACAGCCACCCCCATCGGCGGCACCTCCGGCGGCAGATTCGGCAGGGGGACCGCCTCCCAGCCGTTCGACTCGATAAACTCCGCTACCTTCAGCGTCGTCATCGCCAGAAACCGGTTGTCCAGCCAGTCACAGCCATAGAGAAGGAAATCTTGGAAATTGGTGCCCTCCTCCACGCCGCGCAGCGCGCCTCGTGCGATCCTCTTGCCGACGACCACCACGGACCTGGCCTCCGGAAAGATCGCCCGCGGATGCTTGTCCGCCGGCAGCTCGTCGAACCGCTGGATGTCAGCCACCCCGAAAACATCCGCCCCGATCTGCTTTGCGTATTCTTCCAGCCCTGCACGTTCCAATTCCATGCCAAACCTCCCAAAGAAACGCCCTGTCATGGACAGGCCTTTATTGCCTTTGCGATAAGTCACCATTACCAGCCGGCTGAGTCCCTGGCATGTCCGCCGCCTCGCACAGACGCTCGCTGATCTGACGGGCCGCTTCCGCCATGTGCTCCAGCAACCGCTTCTTGTGATCACCCTTGAATCGCAGTTTCGGCAGGAAGACCCCGATGGCTGCCACGACGGCCTCCTTGCGGCGCACCGCGAACGCCGCCGCAGCGACTTGCGGCTTGGGAACATCCACCAGGCATCCGCGACGCCGGATCTTCGCCAAAGCCGCCTGCAGGTCCCCCTCGTTCTCAACACCGGGCCATCGCTCCCCCGGCAAGCCGCAGCGCAGGACGAACGTGTCCAGCTGCCCGGGCGTCAGGTACGCCAGCAGGAGCCTGCCCGTAACCGTCTGGTACACATCATCACTGGCCACCGCCTCGCTGCCGACCCGCACATCCTGGTCGCACTCGATCTCCAGCAGCGTGACCCGCCGGTCCTTCTGCAGCACCGCCAGCGAAACGGTCTCCCGCACGTGACCCGCCAGCGTCTCCAGAGTCGGTTGGGCCGCCTGCACCAGTGATTCAGACCGTGTCGCCGCCTGCCCCAGTCGCCACGCCATCGGCCCCAGCAGGTACCCCTGTCGCGGCCCCGACTGCTGCACATACCCTCGCGCCATCAGCGTCTTGATAATGTTGGCGCAGGTCGCCGGGTGCAGCCCCGCCTTCGAGGCGATCTCTCCCAGCACCTGCGGCCTGTCCGCCTGGCCGGCCAGCAGTTCAAGAATGTCGAATGCCCTGTAAAGAACCTGGATCATTGTTTTGCCATGTAAAATAGCCGTTTGCTACTACGAATTATGTCCCATCACCGGCTGTCTTGTCAACAGGATTCTACTGAGGACGTGTCACACGGCGGGAGTCTGGTGATGGTCCGCTCCGGACGATCGGCCGCGCGCTCGCATCGACACCTGACTACAATCGTGCCGCGGAAGGCGCAGATTAAGACACCGACAGTAACGGCCGAGCAACCACGAAAGGCATTGGGAGCAATCACTTCTCAGGCAGAGCGTGTCGCCAGCCGCCGGCGAGCTGCCCGGCGAGCGATGCGACGACGTCAGCGTCGGCTCGCTCGACAATGTTGACGTTCTCCTGGCAGTCGTTGGCGTGGTCGTAGAGTTCGCGGGCGAGCACCTGCCCGGACTGACTGTCCTGCCACTCGATATACCGATAGCGGGCGGTGCGCATCGCATAGCCCATGACCTTGCCCCGCGGATATTGGCTGAACGCGGCGGTCTTCCACGGTCGGCCGGGGTCAGCCAGAAGCGGCGCGAAGCTGGCGCCTTCGCAATGATCCGGAACGGGCAGGCCGCACAGCTCACACAGGGTGGGGTACATGTCAACGAATTCGACAAGGGCCTGCGTCGTCCTGCCAGCCGCGGGCATGCCGGGTGCTCTGGCCAGCAAAGGCGCACAGGTGTCGACCTCGAAATTGGTGTGTTTGGACCAGGAGTTATGCTCGCCGAGTTTCCACCCGTGATCCCCCCAAAGGACGATGGCGGTATCTTCCCAGTGACCCACTGCCTTCAGCGCAGCCAGAACCTTGCCGATCTGGGCATCCACGTAGCTCACACAGGCGCAGTAGCCGTGGATCAGCTTGCGGGCAAGGTCGACCGGAATATCGCCCTCCTTGGGGATGCCGAAATAACCGCGCAGCTCGCCGTAGTTGGTAAGGGAAAACTCGGTGACGCCCTCGGGTTCGAACGGGTTAGCGGGCAAAGGCAGTTTCGCCGGGTCATACAGATCCCAGTAGCGCTTGGGCGCACTGAACGGCAGGTGCGGTTTGTGGAACCCGACCGCCAGAAAGTACGGGCGATCGCCAGCCGTAAGACGCCGCAGCGCTTCGATCGCCGCCAAGGCATCCTTACCGTCATGGTAGGCATCATCGGGCACATCAGCCGCCTCGAACGCCGGGCCGAGCCCGCGTCGCATGCTGCCCATAGCCTCCTGCTCGGCATCGCACCGGGCAATGGCCTCCAGTGCCTCGTCCGTCAGGTAGCCGCGTCCCTTCCAGTCGCCCTTTGACTGAAACGGCTCGGTGGACCAGCCCTGCAGATCATCCTTCGCGTGATGGTAGACCTTGCCGATAGAGACGGTCTCATAGCCGTTTCGCTTGAAATGCTCCGGCAGGGTAAGCACCTCGGGCATGGCCTGTCGCAGCGGCGTCTCCAGCCCGTAGATGGTCGTCGTATCGGGCCGACAGCCGGAAAGGACGCTGGCCCGCGACGGTGCGCAGATGGCCTGCTGGCAGTAGGCCCGCTCAAAAAGCAGCGACTCGCCAGCCAGAGCGTCGATGTTGGGAGAAAGCACCCACGGCAAGCCATAGCAGCCGAGCTGCGTCCGCAAATCATCGATGACGATGAACAGTACGTTCGTCCTGGGCATATGCGGGCCTCCTGAAAATCCGTCTCAGCCCCGACAGCGGCGACAGTCACAATACAGACAATCCCACGCGGCGCCAAAACAACCGGACCGGCAACGGCGGATCAAACCACAGAAGGCGAAAAGCGCATAATCCCGATTCCGCTTGATCACGCTCGCCGTCAAAGCCCCAGGCGTAAGCCGGGGTTGTGGTTGTGGTTGTGTTCGTGTTCGTCGTTGTGGATGTGGCAGTTGTGATTGTAGCACTTGCGGCAGACCAGCAACGGCACGATGCTGGGCGGAAATGTTACGGACACGCCGTCTTCGGCCAAGAGTTACACGCGGAAATGGTTGCCTCAGGCCCCTCACCACCGTCAATGACACAAAGGTCTATGACCGGCTGGTTCCTGAATTCGCCGAGCCCACGGGCAAGAAGCAATCGTGAGTTCTCACCTACAGCAAGCATTATATAGTTCTCTGCCGGGAACAGCTCCACACTCTCGCCCGACCACAAGCCGTAGCGTCGCTCGCTCCTGGCCGGTACCCACAGTTCAGAATTTGTCCGCCTCGTCGCATCCACCACCAGTACCTTAATGGGACCGGCGGACTGATTCCGAACACGCACCCCCACGCTCACAGACGGCATGGCGACTATAAGGGCGAGAAACGCCGCGATTATCAGTACAGGCAGTGATCTTGAGAAAGCACGCCATCGTCCAAATGCCGCCAGTGCCAGAAAAACAGACACAACCACGCAGGCAATCGCGATCTCAAGCAGCCTGCCCGGCTGCGAATGCGGGAAATAGTACACCGCCCCCAGAACAGTCTCCAACGCCCATAAGACACGACGCCAGCATCAATGCCACTCGTTGCCACCGCTCCAATGTCGCCACATGCCCCATCTCCAAACTCCTCGCCATTCGGAACACCTGAAACAGGCTGCCCGACCGCATACGTCTGGTGTGCCTGATAATGGAGGCGGGTCTGCACCAGTTCTTCTATCGCCACTACCGTATCCCCCATCACTGCCCCGTACACGAGAACCATCAGGCAGGATATGATCATCGACTCTCCACCATCGCTGCACGCTTTCGGCACGAATTGTGGGCTCTGTCCGGCGACGTCAGCGCCGTTACTTTTGCGCCTTTCTGCGCCCTTTGTGGTTACTATCGTCGTTGCCTTTGTCGTTGCCGTTGTCGTTGTCGTTGTCGTTAATTTCGCCAGATTCGCCGGCACGCCCAAATCCGTTCCTGATTGCAATGCCGTTTCTTTTGCGCCTTCTGCGCCTTTTGTGGTTACTATCGTCGTTGCCTTTGTCGTTGTCGTTGTCGTTGTCGTTACTATATAATATCACTATGTGGTTAAACAGTCTCCATCGCGGCCGGGCGGCTGACACTTCGCCTGATCGCCGTCAGATCGAACTTGGCCTTGCGGTCGTAGGTATACAACCCGTTGACCTCCTGCTCGACATCCGTCAGTCTGCGTATAGCAGAAACCGCAGATATTCGGATTGTCCAGCAGCGCCTTGTTCAACCCGTCGAAGCGGGCCAGAAACTCCTCAGCCGTCTTGGGACGGTCGCCGTACCCCCACGCCTTAACATCGCGGGCCTGGGCCGGGTTCCACCAGATGCCACCGTACTCGCTGACGAAATAAGGCATCCGGCCGTCATAGGAAATGTCCTGCGCGGGCCAGTTGCGGAAGACCTTCTCCGGCTCACCGGCCTGCAGCGGGGCGAACAGGGCAGCGAACTTGGCCGGGTCCTGCTCATAATTGTGTATGTCATAGATATCTGTAATCACGTGCACGTAGCCGCTGGCGTCGATGACCGGCCGGGTCGGGTCGAGCTGCTTCGTCAGGTGGTAGACCATCCGCAGCAGGCCGTCGTGACGTTCGCGGTCCCACGTCTGGCGCCACCGGCCCATCGTCTCGTTGAAGGGCGTCCACAGGATCAGGCTGGGACGATTGCGGTCGCGACGGACGGCCACCGCCCAGTCTGCCACGAACGCATCATGGCTGACGGCCTCGTTGAAATCCATGCCCCAGTCGCCCATCTCGCCAGCCAGCAGGTAGCCCATCCGGTCCGCCCAGTAGAGGGTCCGCGGCTCGAAGACCTTCTGATGCAGCCGAGCCCCGTTAAAGCCGCAGGCCATCGACCGCTCGATGTCCGCCTTGAGATCGGCGTCGGACGGCGCGGTATAGATACCGTCGGGCCAGTAGCCCTGGTCGAGGACCGTCCGCAAAAACACGGGCCGGTTGTTGATATAGACCTTGCGGTCGCGAATCTCCACGCGCCGCAGGCCGAAGTACGACTCCAGCCGGTCGATCGTCCGGCCGCTGCAGTCCCTCACCTCCAGCACCAGGTCGTAGAGCTGGCCCTTGCCGACGTCCCACATTTCCACCTTGTTAAGACTGATCGTCGCGACGGACACCGCGCCGGCCGGCCCCTGCCAGACGCCGACACTCTGACCGTCCAGCAGGGCCTCGGCGTGCAGCGTACAGCCGGAAGTCGAGCCATTGATCTCCGCCACCACGCCGACCTGCGAGAGATCGTCGGAAGGAACGATCTGCAATTCCTGCACGAAGGCCGGCCCCGCCGCCTCGAGCCACACGGTCTGCCAGATGCCGGTCACCCGCGTATACATACACCCGTAGGAGTCATACTGACCCGACTGCTTGCCGCCGGGTTGCCGGCCGGTCCGCACGTCGTCTTCCGCGTAGACGACGACCTCATTGTCGCCATCGGCCAGCACATCGGTGATCTCGAACCAGAAAGGGGTGTAACCGCCGACGTGCCGGCCAAGCAGGACGCCGTTGACCCACACCCGACAGTCGAAGTCCACCGCCCCGAAGTGCAGACGAACGCGAGAGCCCTGCCAGTCCGCCGGCAATCGGAACGTCCGCCGGTACCAGACAGCCGCCATGAAGTCCGTATGGCCCACACCCGACAGTTTGCTCTCCGGACAGAACGGCACGGTAATGGCCCCCTGCCCCGGCCAGCGATTGGTGCCCTGCCAGCCCGCACCGAGACCGTTCCTGCCCGCGTCGATCGCAAAGTCCCACTGGCCGTTGAGGTTCAGCCAGCTCTGGCGGTAACGTTGGGGGTCGGGGTGTTCAGGCCGGGGGACGGTCGTGCCTGGCATGCGTCGTACTCCTTATCACGCGGCGCCCTGTCGCGTTTGTCTGTGTCAGATCTGCCCAAAGAATCGGCTGATCCATCGTAACCGCCTGCCGGGCCGGGTTGAAGGGGCCTGGCCGATCGTGTATGAGATAGGGACGGGGCCAAATCCCAGGCGGCGCAGCAGCGCCGGCCGCGGATCTCACCGCCCGAAGGCACAAATAGGGTTGACCGGCACGGCCCATTCGCTATTCTGAAGGGCTCGGATGTTGGGTTCGCAGTCAGGAGGACACCGCGTGGCCCGGAAAAAGCGGCGCGGAGTAACGCTATTCGAATTGCTGCGCGAGGAACAAGGCCAGTCGGGCCGTCCGATAAAGCAGCCGGCCAGCGTATCCCAACAGAACGTGATTGAGTCCCCTAAGCCCGCGGCACCGGCAGCGTCCGGTCCGACGCCGGGCCGGACGGAGACATCGCCGCAAGCGGCTTCGCAGCAAGTGATTGACAGTACGCCGGTTACGTCGCAGTCGCCAGTGCCGAATGTCGAGACGGACGAGGACGGCTATGTCGTCCACATGAACCGCCGGCATATCGGGCTGATGGCCGCCGGGGCCGTAGTCCTGTTGGTGGTGTTCATGCTGATCGGCGCTCGTATGTTCCGGTCGGACAAGACGTTACGGACGGCCTCACCGGAAAGGCAAACCACCGCCAGCGGCGAAGAGATTGAACCGCTGGCCTCACTGGTGCCGCCGGCCGGCAGCGACAACGTCACGCCGGACAGCCCGGTACGGCTCGAGCCGCAGCAGGAGCCGGACACTCTGGCGGCCAACAAGGCGGCCGCGGTTGAGCATGAGGTCGCCGGCGAAGACGGGCAGCGCGATACGCGGCAGGCTCGGGTTGAACTATCTGGTGATCCAGATTATCCCGGGCGACGTGAAGCCCTCGCCGCAGGAACACGCGGCCCAGGTGCAGAAGTTTCTGACGTCCAAGGGCATCAGGACGATCGCGGTGCCGGCCGCCAGCGACGGCATCAAGATCCTGGGTGTCTATGGGTTTGATTTCGGCAACCCGGCTGACAAGGACCGGTGTGCCCGATTGGTTGAGATTGTCCGCCAGGCTGGCAGGGAATATGCTTCGGCGAAGTACATGGGGCGTTACAACTTCGCCAGCCCGTATGCGGAAAAGTATAAGAAATAGATCGCGAAATCAGCAGTGATGGAGGATTGCATAAATGTCACTGGATCGTTCACTTAAAGGCAAAGGCGCGCTGGGGCGGCATCGCAACGTCCTGAAGAGGTCGGAGCGGCTGGACATTCTGAAGGACGAGGAACGCTGGGACGAATCCAAGAGCGTCTTCGGCCTGCCCAAGGTGGTTGTGCGCAAGGCCGCCAAGAAGAAGGGCCCCGAGAAGAAGCAGGAAGAGGCGGCCGCAGCTGCGACAGAGGGCGCGCGCCTGCGGGCGGGGCGAAGTAAGACCGGCTGGACCCCTTTTGTCTGGCATGGGGTCAACCTGGCAGATATACTCAGAGGGTCGGCGCAGCCAACTGGCGGCGCCGATCCTTTTTTTGTGTGCACAGTGCGAGTTTTGTAGGGAATATCCGATCTATCATGGGTTGTCGAGTCTGGCATCGGTTGTCCGATAATCAAGGTGGCGAGGTGTGACGGTATGGATCCAAGGCAGTTTCTCTCACAACGCAGCGCAGCGGTTGACGCATCGGGCATCCGCAAGGTCTTCGACCTGGCAGCCGGCCTGAAGGACCCGATCAACTTTTCGATCGGCCAGCCCGACTTCGACGTGCCCGACCCAATCAAAGAGGCCGCGATCGCCGCGATCCGCGACGGGTTCAACAGCTACACCCCGACCCAGGGGATGCAGGAACTGCGTGACGCCATCGGCAACGAGCTGGCGGAAGAATTCGCAGGCTGGACCAACA
The DNA here is from genome assembly GCA_963787325.1 of uncultured Planctomycetota bacterium. Lineage (GTDB taxonomy): Bacteria > Planctomycetota > Phycisphaerae > UBA1845 > JANYLN01 > CAWBCK01. The sequence continues at coordinate 43,006 of CAWBCK010000002.1, read as the reverse complement.
CGGTCATCATCACCAGCGGCGTCTCCGGCGGACTGATGCTGGCGATGATGGCGACGCTGAATCCGGGCGATGAGATGATCTTCGTCGACCCGTACTTCGTCATGTATAAGAACCTGGCGAAGATGCTGGGGATCGTGCCGGTTCCGGTGGACAGCTACCCCGACTTCGCCTTCCCGGCGGAAAAGATCGAGAAAGCGATTACGCCGCGGACGAAGATGCTGATCGTCAACAGTCCGTCGAACCCGACGGGCGTGGTCTACAGCGAGGCGGACCTGAAGGCGGCGGCGGATATCGCCGAGCGGCATAACCTGCTCGTCATCTCCGATGAGATCTACGAGGCCCTCAGTTATGACGGGCCCTCCAACAGCATGGTCGAGTACGCCCCCGACCGAACAATCCTGCTGCGCGGCTACAGCAAGACATACGGCATGCCGGGCTGGCGGATGGGCTTCGCGGCAGGGCCCGAGCCGATCCTCCAGGAAATGGCCAAACTTCAGCAGTACACCTACGTGTGCGCCGAGTTTCGCGCAGAAGGCGTGCCTGACCGCATTGGAAACGGACGTAACCGGCCTGATCGAGACGTATCGCATAAAACGCAACATCGCCTACGAATCGCTCAAGGATGCATTTGACGTCGTCAGGCCGAGTGGCGGGTTCTACATCTTCCCGAAGGCGCCGGACCGTTTCGGCTGCGCGACCCGCTTCGTCGAGCAGGCCATTCAGAAAAACGTACTGATCATCCCGGGCAATGTCTTCAGCGAAAGTGACACACACTTCCGGATCAGACTACGCGACGGACAACGAAAAGATCCGACAGGGTTGCGAGATCCTATGCAAACTGGCCAGAGAATAGACCAGGCCATGTGCAACAACGCGCCTTCGCCTGAAGTCGTCTCGGTCGTCGCTAGGTTGATCGGTGACCTCACGGTCGTGCAGAGTTATCGCAGGCGCACAGCCAGGACTGGCGTGTGGCACGTCAGAACACCGGCCCGCTCTTACATCCTCAAGATACACAGCAGCAAGAGAAAGTGGCATCCTGAAGTCTACGCCTATCGGAACTGGGTTCCTGCCATCCAGGAATGTGGGCCCCGTCTTTGTCATGTGATCGAGCAACCGGCATGGCAGGGGATTGTAACCACAATGCTGGCCGGGCAACCGATGCGGGAACAAGGGGAACTCTGCGAGCAGCTACAGACAGACGCATACAGGACGGCTGGCTCTGTGCTGCGTCGCATGCATGACTCTGCTCGCGGGAACTGGTTTGGCATGCCGACTGCGCAAGGGCGCAACTGGAAGGAGGCGAGGCCGATCCGGTTGCCTGCATGACGGCTGACTTTCTCAAGTGGTACCGCATGGCGAAAGACGCCGACTGCCTCTCTGGCGAAGAGATGACGCTGGCAGAATGGGCGATCGGGAATATGAACGCCTTTGGGGGCGAGAAGGCTGTTCCCGTAAACAGGGACTTCACCCCGGGCAACTGGCTGGTGCGGACGGACGGCACGTTCGCAGGGATTATCGATTTCGAGTGCATGGAATGGGGCATTCCGGTAGATTCGTTCTGCATGCTGTGGAGCAGGTACTTCCCCGGATATCCAGATGGCGAGAAGGCGTTCTGGGAGGGTTACGGAACAGCACCGGACCCTGTGCAGGCGAGAATCGCCAGGATTAAGGTAGAGATGGCCAACGTGGGATACGGTGCTGCCCACAGCATCGCCGGCCTTGTCGAGAGCGGGCGAACAATGCTTCGGACAATTGCTGACCAGGGCTGATGCGTTCTGCTTGAAGGCGTCGAGACGTATAGGTAGCATCGCCGTATCGCCTCAAGACCAATGTTGCCGGCAAGCGAATTCGCCAGCCTTGCCGGTCAAAGGCCCTATCGCGGGACGAGCAGCCAGGTTTTTCATTGCTGGACAAGATCGCACGACGTAGACTGGCTTCTGTTGGCAATGATGAGAGGGGGGGGCGCCGAGGGAAGCTGGTCATGAGAGCGATGACGCGCAAACGACGGTGCTCGCGACAAGGTGCCTGGCTTTCGGCTTTGCTGGTAACCGCCGGTTTCGCTGCATGGCAGGCGCGGGCGTCGGACCTGTCCAGTACGAGCCGGTCCGGCCCCTGACCGGAGCATCCCTGATCTACGGCACAGATAACCGCACGCCAGTCGCCGATACCACGCAGTACCCCTACTCAGCCATCGGAAAGGTGGTAGCGACGTTCGGCAGTTCAGTCTCGTCAGCAACCGGAGTGGTCATCGCCAAAAACACCGTGCTGACGGCTGCACACGTGATCTTCAGCCAGACCGTCGGCTGGCCGGACTCGATCGTCTTCATTCCCGGCAAGGACGGCTCGGACGAGCCCTTCGGCCGAATCTCCGTTTCCCACTGGGATGTCCCGGCGGACTGGACCAGCGGTACGGATGCCAGCCTCGACATCGCGGTGCTCACGCTGGCTGATTCAATCGGCGGCCAGACCGGGACGTTGCCGATCGACGTAATCGACGGATCGGCACTGAGCGGCGCAACCCTGCGGTCGGCAGGCTATCCCAGCGATCTGGCCGGCGGCAGTTCGATGTACCTGGCACCGGGACCGTTTCTGGGCGTCCAGGGCAACACGCTGCTGGCGGGAATCGACACCGAACGCGGCCAGAGCGGTTCACCGATCTGGGTGCACGCGGGCAGCGATCTGGCCCTGGTGGCGGTGCTGGCAGGTATCGGCGAGGTCCCGCAGAGTGACGGCCAGCCTCAGGAAGAGTGCATGGGCGTGTACATCACGCCGGAAGTATACAGCTGGATCAAGGCGACGATCGCCAACAACACCCCGCGGCCTTCGAACCCGTCCGGGCCGACTGCATCGGCACCACAGAACGGGATCTGCGGTCTCGGCGCAGGCCAGGCCGTACTTGGCATCGGCCTCGGACTGGCGGCCTGCTTCGTGCTGCGGCGACGAGTCTGATACTTACACGAGACCTGCGCACCGCACGGCCAGCATGGTCGCAGGAATTACCGCGCGTCCAGCGATGAAAATCGCGATTGTCGCCGGCCTTACCAGCGTCTGTCCATCTCCAGCGGCACAACGTCAGCCGTCTCCTGGTACCAGGTCAGCATGCGTTCCTTGAGATCGGCCAGGACGGTGCGCAGCGACGCATCGTTGATGCGATTACACCGCTCGCCGGGGTCGTCCTCAAGGTCATACAGCTCGTCAGCCTCATAGAGCCGGCGGACGTACTTGAAACGCTTCGTCCGGCACATGGCCGCTTTTGTGTGATAGGGCGCATCGTCGGTTCGCTGCAGCCGAATCCGCGGATAGTAGTGATGCGTCGGGTCGAGAGTTGGGTTGGAGCCGCCCTCCATCGCGTGATGTTCCCCGTAAAGCCGGCCCCCTTCGCAAAAGACCGCGTCGCGATGCTCATCGGTCGTTCCGGCCAGCACGGGCAGCAGGCTCCGGCCGAAGTGGGTATGCTTCGGCGTGATACCGGCGAGGGCCTCCACCGTTGCGGGAAAGTCAATCAGCTCGACCATCGCATCACTGACACGCGGCTGAACAGGCACGCCGGTCGGCGGCTTGACCAGGAAGGGAACCCGGCTGAGGCAGTCCTCGAAGGTGTTCTGCGTTTTTTCCACAATCCCGTAATCGCCGGTAAAGTCGCCATGATCGCTGAAGACGAAGATGGCGGTGTCATCGTACATGCCAGCCTCACGAAGGGCCTTGCAGATCCGGCCGAACTGATCGTCCACTCGCGCGCACATGCCGTAATATGTCGCCCGCAGCTCCGTCCAGCGATCCTCCGTCCACGTCGACATGTTGAAGATATCGTAAAGTCCTTTGACGATGCTGGGCTTCAAAGACCAGTCCTTCAGTGCGGGGATGCGAGGCGGCAGCTTGCTGCGGTCGATCATGGAGAAGTACGGCTCTTCCACCCGGTACACCACATGCGGAAATTCCAGTGGCAGATAGATGCACACCGGCTGATCCTGCGGCGCCGACTTGATAAAATCGATCGCCCCCTCGACGTTCGTCCAGTCGGAATGGTTCATATGCTCGGCGCCGCCGGTGTCGACCTTGCCCATGAAGAACGAGTAGTAGCGATCGTCACCCGGCTCGCCCCGCCATTCTTTCTCATCCGGCTCCTGAGAAGGGGCGGGCTTCCGCCTGTACTTCACGTCGCAGTAGGGCTCGTAGCCGTCCTGGACCGGGACGAGGTCGTTCTTGCCACCCCACCAGACGAAGTAACCAGCCTGCTTGAGTGTCATCAACAAGTTGGGCTCGCCGCGCTCCGGGTGGAGCATGTGAAACATCGTGCGGTGGCCGCGAACGTGCGGATACCACCCGGTCATGAACGAGCATCGACTGGGAGTACAGACCGTATTCTGACAGAAGGCATTACGGAAGGAAACGCCATCGGTACGGGCCAGGGCGTCGAGATTGGGCGTAACTGCGGCCGGATTATTCATGTGCCCAAGCACATCGCCTCGCCACTGATCGGGATTGAAGATGAGAATATGCGGCCTGGTCTGCCGGTCCTGTCTAGCCATCGTCATTTGCTCCTGTGCAACAACCTGAAGGCAAGGATAATCCTCTTCGCGAGGTGGGACCAGTCGGAAAAACATGTTATTGGCGAGGACGGTCGCCCGTGGTATGCACCACGTCTGCGACGGAGGCTTACCCCGACTATCGTTCACGGCTTCATGAATGACTCGCCGCGTTCAATCCGGCGGCCCTTTCGGCGCAAGGAACGGGGCCAGATCCTCGGCAAATGAAGGATCTGACCCCGATATCGTCCAGCCCGCGGATGTCAGCCAAAAACTAGAATTCCGGCTGCGGTTCGCTCTGCGGCTCAGTGCCTTCGACCGGCCGGGTGGTCGGGGCGGCTGGCCCGCCTTGACGCATCGACTGGTTGACCATACCGCGAATGCTGACCATCAACTCGGTCGGCACATAAAGGCCCACATGCAGGCCCACGGGGTCGGCCACCAACATGCCGGCGACGGGAGCGCTGGTCTTGCCCGGCTCGAACGGCAGCGGCTTCTGACCCAGGGCCGTCGCCACCTTGCTGCCCGCGTTGAGCGCGTTTTCCACCGACAGATAGATCACCCCGACGCGAGTCTTCGGCAGGCGGTCGGCAACCTTGGCGATCGACGGAGCCTTGGCCAGCGGTGCCCCAGCAGCCTTCGCCGCCGCGATGACCTTCTTAAGCTCGGCCGTGCCGCCACCCAGGCTGACCATGATGTCCTTCGGGCCAACGGCGATTCGTAAGGTGACGCCCTCGGTGCCAAGCAGGGTCTTGATGACTTTGACGAGCTGCTCAGCATCGTCCTTGCTCATCTTGGGGAAGATGTCCGGCAGACTTCGTCACGTCAATCAACAGTGTGTCAACCTTCATCGAATCCACGGTCTCGGCATCCGGCGTATAGGCCACGGCCGCCAGGAAATCTTTGACCTTCGGCTGCTCGACGCTCATTGCGTCAAACTGCGCCTTGGTGATCTTCTTAACCAGGGCGTAGGCCTTCGGCCCATCAGTAACCTCGGCCGAAAGGCCGGCTGTCAGCAGGCCGTCTTCAGCAGCGGGCAGCAGATATACCCCCAGATGTCCGGATCGCCGCATCTGGTCGAGCTGAACCCGCATATCCACGATCTTCGCCTGCTCTTCGGCAGTCTTGACGAGCTTCGGATTCCCGGAGGCCTTCATGGCATCCAGCCACGGCTTGGTGAACAACTCGGCCAGATCCTTCACGTATTTCTGGCTGGTCTTGACGCCCCCTGCCGCCAAAACGTAATTCCCGTCGGGCAGCCCGGCCAGCAGTGGCGTCCCCGTCGGCTTGATCGCGGCAAAAACCTTATACAACAGCGTGTCCGGCTGGAAAGTAACCAGGCCTGAGAGCGTCAAACCTGTGGAGTCCAGGCTGCCCAGCACGGCCAGCCGGTCGACCTGCTTGGTAAGGATCTCATAATACTGCTGCGTCATCGCAGCAACGTCCGGCTCTGGCTGGGTACTGGCAGCCCCGCCCTGGGCCTTGGCAGCCTGCCGCATAGCGTTCATGGTCGCGATGAAACCACGGACCATCGGTTCGAAGGTTGTGGCGATCGGCTTGACGTTCAGCATGACGAAAAGGTTCGAGCCGTTGATCTGCCTTGCAAAGGCCGGCTTGATGACCGCAGTGACGGGTTGCGTCGCTGTCGCCGTAGCGCCAGTATCGGCAACCGCCTTGACCAGCGCGGCATCCGACGCGAACAGCACGAACCGGCCCTTCACCGCCGCAACGACCGGCTGCTTGCCGACCATCGCCGAGAACAACCCCTTCTCCTCGGCGGGCTTTCCGCCCATCGAGTCGATCAGTTCCTTGGGATTGGTCGCTGAAACTGCCAGCACCATCGGCACGGGCAGATTCGGGAAAATCTCCCAGCCGGTAACCTGCCCGTATTTGAGCTTGCTGAGGAAGATCATGCCGATGCCGCCGCTCGAGTCGAAGCCCTGGGTGATCCCCAACGCCATCTGGACCAGGCCCGACGGGGGAAAGAAGATCGGCAGGCTCAGCTTGTTGGCCAGCTGCATGACCTCGGCATCGAGCTGCTGCAGGTTGTTCACGCCGACAGCACCCCACGCATCGGCCGGAACGACGGTCAAAACGCGAGGCGCAGCCCGAGTCGCCGCGGGGGCCGGCTGAGTCGACGCAGCAGCCGAACCGGCGCCATTTGCGGCGGATGCCTGTGCAAAACCATTCCCGGCGCAAAGCAATACAGTCAGCAGGACAACAACAGCGAAAGCCTTACCTCTGGAAGCCATGGTCTGCTCCTTATCAGTTCAACGGTAAACGACGGGTCCAGCCGGAACGGCCGTAAGATCGTACCCGCCAGCCATCGTAAAAGCCAGAACTCCAGGCGTAAATATATGGGTGCGCAAAGCCTGCGCCCCAGTAGGGGTTACGGAGCCGGCAGGCAGACTATCCATCCTAAGGCAACGAGGATATGTTCGGCTCTCGAACGACGGCGCTGCGCATGTCTGGCCGCAGCGCCTACGGCGTCTGGTCAGCCAGTTTCCTGCGGAGGCTGTCCGGCTGCATCTGCTCGGCGTAATGACAGGCAACCAGATGATTTGCATCGTTCGGCAAGGCCACAAGTTCCGGTCGGATTCGACGACATTCGTCGGTCGCAAACGGACAGCGAGGGCTGAACACGCAACCAACTGGCGGATTGATCGGCGACGGCACCTCACCCGGCAGCACCGCCCTTTGCAGACGCTTGTGCGGGTCCGGTTCCGGCACAGCCATCAGCAGGGCCTGCGTATAAGGATGCCGCGGGTCTGCATAGAGCGCGTCGGCAGGCGCCTTCTCAACGATCCGGCCGAGGTACATCACCGCGACCTCGTCGCAGAAGTGCTGCACGACCGCCAGGTTGTGCGCGATGAACAGGTAACTGAGATTCATCTCGTCCTGGAGGTCATTCAACAGGTTGAGGATCTGCGACTGGATCGACACATCCAACGCCGAAACCGGCTCGTCGCAGACGATCAGGTCCGGGTTAAGTGCCAGCGCCCGCGCGATGCCGATCCGCTGACGCTGGCCACCGGAAAACTCGTGCGGATAGCGGTTCATCGCGGCAGCCGGCAACCCGACCTTCCGGAGCAGCTCCGCCACACGGTCGCGCCACTCGGACCGCTCGACAAGGTTGTGCACGCGAAGCGTCTCGCCCACGATCTGCGCAACGGTCATGCGCGGGTTCAGCGAGCCGATCGGGTCCTGAAAGATGATCTGTATTCGCCGGCGCAGCTGCCGCATCTCATACCGGCCCAGCGAGAGCACATCGACACCGTCGAAGAGCACGCGCCCGCCGGCCGCCGGAATCAGCCGCAGCACCGTCCGGGCCACGGTCGTCTTGCCGCAGCCGCTCTCGCCGACGAGCCCCAGTGTCTTGCCCCGCTGCAAGGAAAATGAAACGCCGTCCACCGCCTTGACATGCCCGACCACCCGGCTGAACACACCGGCCCGGATGGGAAACCAGGTCCGCAGGTCGTCCACCTCGAGGATGGGCCGGCCGCTGTCCTGCCTGCCAGGCGATATCTCATTTTCATTCACAGTCGCGGCACTCGTCTGTTCCGCCATACTCATGATCCCAGCCTTAACAACCTGTTTCGCAGCCTTGCATTGCCGTCCACTACTTCTGATCCTGGCCTGACATCAGGTCTGACCCGTGCCCTCCCCGGTCCCCTGTTTCCTGTTAAAGGCGTCTTCGTAACCGCAGGTTTTCCAGCAGGCCGCCCAGTGCCCGGGCTTGACCTCCAGCAGCGCCGGCTCCTGCGTCTGGCACCGCTGATCATCGTGGCCAAGCGGGCACCGCGGATGGAACTTGCACCCCGACGGGAAAGTTCACCGGGTTCGGCACCACGCCGGCGATCGTTTCCAGCCGGCCGGCCTTGGCACCGAGTCGCGGCACGCTCTTGAAGAGCCCGCGCGTATACGGGTGACACGGTTCGGCGAACAGCGCGTTTACGTCCGCCAGTTCCACGATCCTGCTGGCATACATGACCGCCACGCGATGCGCGATCTGCGCAACCACACCAAGGTCATGCGTGATCAGCAGGATGCTCATACCCGTCTCAGCCTGCAGTTTGGCCAGCAGGTCAAGGATCTGGGCCTGGATCGTCACGTCGAGAGCAGTCGTCGGCTCATCGGCGATGAGCATGTCCGGGTTGCACGAAAGCGCCATCGCGATCATCACGCGCTGCCGCATACCGCCGGACATCTGGTGCGGATACTCACAGACCCGCCGCGCCGGATCAGGAATGCCGACGCGTTGTAGCATGGTAACCGCACGGTCCCAGGCTTCTCGCTTCGAGACGCTGTCATGCAGCTGTACGGCCTCGGCGATCTGGTCACCGATCGTGTAGACGGGGTTAAGGCTGGTCATCGGCTCCTGGAAGATCATCGCGACGCGGCCGCCGCGGACTTTGCGCATCTGCGGCTCGGATAGTTTCACAAGGTCGTCCGTGCGTCCCTCGCCGTGAAGCAGGATCTGCCCATCAACGATCTTGCCGGGCGGCTGGGGGATCAGGCGCATGACGCTAAGCGCCGAGACCGTCTTGCCGCAGCCGCTCTCGCCGACCAGCGCAAGCGTCTCGCCACGTTTGACGGACCAGGAGACGTCATTGACAGCCGGAATCACCCCGCCGTCGCCATAGAAGAACGTCTTAAGGTTTTTGACTTCCAGCAGATTGTCTTTGGTCTGACTCATATCTTACTCAGGACTGAGGTCTGAGGACTGAGGACTGAGTATCCTGCCCTCGACTCTCACTTGCCATCGTCACTCAGCATTCCATATCCGCTAATACTCCGGACTCAGCACTGGTCGTTCTCGTCGTTACTCAGCACTCACGACTCAGCACTCAGCACTGTCGTTCTGTCGTTCTGTCGTTACTCAGTCCTCAGTCCTCAGTCCTCAGTCCTATGTAGTTAGTCGATTCGAAGCCGAGGATCCAGCGCCTTCGCGCATCCCTTCGCCCACCAGGTAGAACGATAGCGTCGTAACGAAGATCGCGATACCCGGAAAGACGATCAGCCACCAGGCATCCAGGATGTACACCTTGCCATCCGCCAGGATATTGCCCCAGGTCGGTGCCGGCGGCGGCACGCCGAACCCCAGGAAACTCAGGCTCGCCTCCGTCAGGATCGCCCCGGCGATCCCCAGCACCGCGCTGACCGCCACCGGCGCCAGCGCATTGGGCAGAATATGCCGGAAGATAATCCTGCCGTTCTTGAGCCCGCCCGCCTTGGCCGCCAGCACAAAGTCCCGCTGCCGTAGCGACAGGAATTCCGCGCGGACAAACCGCGCCGTCCCCGTCCAGCTCGTCAATCCGATGACGACAATGATGTTATAGATGCTCGGCTTGAGCAGGGCCACCACCGTCAGGATCAGAAAGAAGGTCGGAAAGCACATCACCATATCGACGAACCGCATCAGCACGGCATCGGTCGCCCCGCCGAAATACCCCGCGATCGCCCCGACCAGGATGCCGATCGTAATCGACACACCGACCGCGATAAACCCGACCGTCAGGCTGATCCGCGTACCGTGCAGCATCCGCGTCATCACGTCGCGCCCGAGGTTGTCAGTTCCCAAAGGATGCGCCAGCTCGGCCCCTGCAGTTTCACCACCAGGTCGACCCCGTCCGGGCTGTAGGGCCAGTAATGGTGCGTAATTTCCATCGTCGAAAAGACCACCGCAATCACCACCAGGACCACCAGGATCCAGAACGAGATGATCGCCGGCTTGTTGCGGACAAACCGCTTGAGAAAATCGCGCCACGGCGAGTACGCCTCCGCCGAAGCGAGGTCCGCCGTATCGATCGCGGCTGTTGTCGGCTTGGTCGTCATTCGTAACGAATCCTCGGATCGACCACGGCATACAGAACATCCGCCAGCAGATTCCCCGCCAGCACCAGCACCGCCGTAATCGTGTTCAGCGTCATGATCGTCGGATAATCACGGGCCATCACCGCCTGGTAGCCCAGCTGGCCGATGCCCGGATACGCAAAGATCGTTTCAATGATCACCGACCCGCCCAGAAGCCCCGGCAGCATCAGGCCGAAGATCGTCACCATCGGCAACAACGCGTTGCGCAGCGCGTGCTTGTAGACAACTTCCTCTTCCGGCAACCCTTTGGCCCGTGCCGTACGCACGAAGTCCTGCACCATCGTCTCGATCATGCTGCCGCGCATGTACCGGCTCTCCGCCGCGATCCCCCCGACCGCAAAGATCACCGCCGGCAGGAACATGTGCCACAGCCGATCGGCAAACGCCACCCCTGCCGTCGGCGTCACCATCCCGAACGTCCGCAGGCCGACCACCGGAATGTGAAGTTTCCCCACGAAAAGCATCAGCAGCATGTATGCTATCCAAAAGGACGGCAGCGCGATGCCCACGAAACTCAGAACCGTCACCCCCTGGTCGCGCCAGGTCCCCCGAAACTTCGCCGCATAGATCCCCAGCGGGATCGACCCCGCCAACGTCAGAAGCGTCGCCACGATGTCCAGCGAAATGCTCGCCGGCAGCCGGTCGGCGATCTTGCGCAAGACCGGCTGATCGTCCTGAAACGACCGGATCCGCCCCGTCACCATGTCCCGCATCACCAGCACATACCGCTCGTAAAGCGGCTGGTCGAAGTGATACGTCTTCTCCATCAGCCGGCGAACCTCCGGGCTGACCTTCGGGTTCAGCTCCAGCCCCGGATACGGCGTGCCCGGCGCCAGGTGAATGATCAGGAAACTGACGACCGTAATCCCGAACAGGATCGGAATGCTGATCAGCAGTCGTCGCACGATGAATGTCAGCATGTCGTCCTCACTACGGCTGGATCTCAGGCCCGGCAGCCTTGGGCATCTGCCCGCGCTTCCACCACTTCTCGTAAACCGTAAACCCCAGCTTCGTCTGCCGGATCGGCTCGGTAATCCACTGGCCGGCCTGCTTGCCTTCGCCAGGCCGCTCGACGTAATACAGCCCCTTGGGCATCGCGCCGATCCCCTCAGGGTAATACAGGAACAGGTACGGCTGGTCGTCGTAGATCAACTGCTGGAGCTTGGCTGTGTACTGGCGAACCTTCGCCATGTCGAACTCCGTCCGCGCCTCGGAAATCAGGCGATCAACCTGCGGATTGGAGTACGAAACGAAGTTCAGCGACTGCGGCTGGTTCGCCTGGCTGCTGTCGAAAATCTGGTAGAGATCCTGGTCGCGCCCGACGGACCAGCCCAGCACGCACGCGTCAAAGTTCCGCGCGTCGATATACTGCTTGATGAACACCGCCCACTCATACTCGATCACTTCCACCTCGATGCCGATCTTTCGCAGATACTGCTGCGCAAGCACCGCGATGTCCTTGCGGATCGGGTTGGCATTATTCGTGATCAGCGTAAAGTGAAACCGCTTGCCGTCCTTCTGCAGAATCCCGTCGGGCCCCGGGAGCCAGCCCGCCTCCGCCAACAGCGCCTTCGCCTTGGCTGGATCATACGGGATCGGCTGGACCTTCGGATTGAACCATGGCGTAACAGGCGTATAAGGCCCCGTGGCCGGCGTCGCATTGCCATAGACGATGTACTTGATGATCGCCTGCACATCGATCGCATACGCCATCGCCCGCCGCACCCGCTTGTCCTTGAAAAGCGGGCTCCGCAGGTTCCAGCCGATGTAGTTGTAACTGTTGCTCGGCCGGCGATAGACCGCATAGCGCGGATCCTTCACAAACCGCGCCACCTCGTACGGCTGGAGGCCCGTGTAGTCGAACCCGCCCGTCTCGAACTCCAGCTGACTGACCGTCGGATCGGGAATAACCCGGTAGACGATGCGAGGCAGATGCGGCCGGCCTTCCCAGTAATGGTCGTTGCGGACCAGCGAGATATACTGGCCCGTCACCCACGACTCCATCTTGAACGCCCCGGTACCGATCGGGAACTGGTTGAAGTGGTTGTTCGGGCTCAGATGCCGCAGGTCCGGCTCGCTCGCCAGCAGATGCCGTGGAATGATCGGATGCACTTGCCCACGTATACAGACACGGCGAATAGGGCTCCTTATACCGCACCTGCACCGTCAGGTCGTCCGGCGTCCGCACATCCTTGATCAGTTCGAAATCGCTGCGGCGCGGCGAGGCGTTCTTCTCGTCCATGAAGGCGTCGTATGTGAAACGTACGTCAGCGGAACCGAACGGCGCCCCGTCCTGCCACATGACCCCTTTGTGCAGATGCAGAGTGATCAGCGGCTCATCCTGGGCTGCCCAATCCGTATCGAACTGTATCGCCAGCGGGCCTATGCTGTGCAGCACCATGGGATCAGCCGACTCACTCGCCGGCGCCCGGACGGCTCCCCTTGCCCACCACCCGTCTTGACCGCTGCACCGATCTTCTCGGCAAACGCCTCTTGCAGCCCGTCCATAAACCCGCCGTCCGCCCCGACGGTATAGATCTCCAGCGACTGCGACGTATTCTTCCACGCGTAGATGACGCGAGGGTTCACAGCCGACTCAGGCTGTGTCTTCTTGATCCAATCGACCAACACATCACTGGTGACCGGCTTGCCTTGCCAGGTAAGGCCCGACCCGATCCGCACCTGCCACCGCTGAAAACGCACCGGCTTTACCGGCCCGATCCAGCCAAGCAGCACATGTTGATATCCGGTTCCCGGCTTCGTAAGTTTCAGGTCAGCCGCATTCCCGACAGCCGTGGCGGCCGTAAGCCCCACGGCCTTCCACTCCGCGCGATGCTCGTCAATCGCACGAACCACCTGCAAGGCCTCTTTGGCGGAGGCGAAATACAGATGCGTAGTCTGCGTCAGTTCATAGCTTTTGGCCAGGCTGGTCGCGATCTGGGCATTCTCATCGAGTTTCAGCAGCGTATCGAAGACAAAATCCTGGATCTCACTAGCCGAAACGGTAGTCGACAGCACCGGATTGAGGTTTTCGGGTTCGCCGATGCTGGCCATGACCAGCGCATCCTGGCGATCCTTGAAGTACGGCCGGCTGACGAAGAACGCAGCGACAAACAGCACCACGACTGCGATCGGCGCCGCCAGTAGAATTCGTCGTATACGCATTACCGCTGTCCGTCGTCCGTTGTCAGTTGTCCGTTGTTATGACCCAGCCGAATGCCCGTCCCCGAGCAACCGGCCCGTCGTTGTCGCTGCCGTTGCCGTAACAACGGACAACGGACCACAAACAACGGACAAGTCGTTCAATTCCCCTGCGGATCCAACGCATCCCGCAGGCCGTCACCCAGAAAATTCAACGCCAAAAGCGTCACGCTCAGCGCCACGCACGGCGGCAGGATCAGGTGCCAGTCGTTGACGATCGTATTGATCTGCGTCACCTGCTGCGACAGCGCGCCCCACGTGGGGTAGTCCGGCGGCATCCCGATCCCCAGAAAACTCAGGAACGACTCCTGCAGGATCGCCTGCGGCACCGTCAGCGTCGCATAGACCAGGATCGGCCCAGCCAGGTTCGGCAGGATGTGCACCAGCAGGATCCGCCGCGTCGGCAGCCCCAGTGCCTTGGCCGCCTCGACAAACGGCATCGCCCGCAGTTGCAGTACCTGGCCGCGGATCACTCGGGCCATCGTCAGCCACGACACGGCGCCGATCGCCAGAAACAGTACCCGCCAGTCTCTGCCGAACACAAGCGTAAGCAGCACAACCAGTAGTATGTACGGCAGCGAGTACAATACATCTACTATACGCATCATAAACGCGTCTGTTCGCCCGCCGACGTACCCGGCGATCAGACCCCAAAGGGTCCCAATGAATACCGCCACGCTCGCCGCCAGAAACCCGACCGTCAGCGAAATCCGCCCGCCGTAGACGATCTGGGCCAGGTAATTCCGCCCATGCTCGTCATTGCCAAGCGGATAATGCCAGCTCGGCCCGGCATACGCCAACGCATAGTTGGTCCGAGAATACTCCCTGGCCGCCCATGGCCAACCCGCAAAGCACGCTGCGAAGATCAGCACCAGCACAATGCCGCTGGCCATCGCCACCCGATTGCGTCGCAGCCGCTTAAGCGCCTTCGTCCAGTACCCTTCCGCCGCCGGGCCTTCCACTATCATCGGCTCGGCCGGGGCGCTGGCATTGCTGTGGGCAACCGTCATGCCGCACCCCCCTTCGCCTCGTGCACCCGGATCCGCGGATCCACGAGCCCGTAGGCAATATCGGTCAGCGCGTTGAAGGTCACCAGCAGCGCCGCATAGACAATCACGATACTCAGCACCAGCCGGCGGTCGCGATCCAACACCGCCTTGACGAAAAAGTCCCCCATGCCCGGCAGCCGGAAGATCTGCTCGACCACGAACGAGCCGGTCATCACCGCTGCCGCCGCCGGCCCCAGGAAACTCAGCACCGGCAGGAAGGCATTGCGCATCGCATGCTTGAAGATCACCCGTCCCGGCGACGCCCCTTTCGCCCGGGCCGTCCGCACGAAGTCCAGCCGGAGCGTCTCGATCATGCTCGCCCGCATCAGCCGACTGATATACGCCACGATCGGCAGCGCCAGCGCCACGGCCGGCAGTGTCAGGTATCGCACCGCCCCCACATAGGATTCGGGCCAGCCGCCGAGCGCGAATAAGGGTCCGCCGAGGCTCTTCGGCAGCAGCAACACCGCAAAGAGGATCTGCAGGATCGCAGCCGTCACGAAACTCGGCAGGCTGATGCCGAACAGCACCGGCACCAGGCTCGCCTGGTCGATCCATCGGCTCTGATGCACCGCAGCCAGGATGCCCACCCCCGTACCGATCACCACGGCGAAGGCCAGCGCCAGCAGACCCAGTTCCGCCGACCGCACAAAGGCCGGCCCGACGAGCTGCCCCACCGGCTCGTCACCGTAGCTGGTGCTGTGTCCCAGATCGCCAGCCAGATACTGTTCCAGCCACACCACGTATCGCCGCGGCATCGACATGTCATAGTTGTACATGTGCATCTTCTGGGCCAGCACAGCCGCCGGCGGCATGCGGTCCCGCGACCCCAGCACAGGATTGCCCGGTGCGTTCTCAATCAGCACAAACGCCAGGGTATAGATAACCCACAGGATAATCGGCAGGCCCAGCATTCGCCGAAGCAGCCAGGTACTCATCGCCCCCTCCCCGCCGTCAACGAGCCCGAAGCGTGAGCGAGGGTATCCGTGCCCTTCAATCCAACGAACCGCAGCGGATTCGTCCCCATCTTATTGACGTAGAATCCCGTCACCCGATCCGGTTGGAACAGGTACATCTCCGCATAATAGTAAAGTGGAATGATCGGCATCTGCTGGCCGATCAGGATCTCTTCCGCCTCGTGCAGGAAACGATTGCGTCTGGCAGGATCATCCTCCGTCTTGGCCTGCTCGACCAGTTCATCGTATCGCCGGCTGGAAAACCCGGTATCGTTATTCCCGCCGCCATCTGCCGGGGCCGTCATGAACAGGTCCAGAAACGTGATCGGGTCGTTGTAATCGCCGTACCACCCGCCCCGGCACACGGAATAGTCGAGCGACTGGATCTTCTGCCGCATCGTCCCCCGATCGACGCTGGCCAGTTCGACCGTCACCCCGAGGTACCGCTGCCACATGTCCTTGACCGCCTCGGCGATCGCCTGGTGCGAGGCCTCCTTGTTGAACATGATCTCGACCGTCGGCAGGCCCTTACCGCCCGGATACCCCGCCGCCGCAAGCAGCTGCTTCGCCGCCTGCGGATCGAATGTCGGCGTCATCGCGCTCGTGTAGTCCCGGGTACCCGGCGGCACGAGCGAATCAGCGGGCTGCTCCCCCATCCACAGCAACTTGCTCGTCAGCAGTTTCTTGTCGATTGCCCGGGCAAACGCCAGCCGGACGCGAGGATCATCAAACGGCGGCCGCTTGGTATTGAGCCGATAAAAATACGTCCCGAACATCAGGGTCGTATGCACATCGTTCCGCTCGCCCTTCTTGCACAGTTCGATCAGCTTCTCCGCCAGCCGGCGGGGCGGCGAGAACGGCATGATGTCAGCCTCCCCCGCCTCGTACATCTTGAACGCCGTGCTCGTACTGTCGACCGGGATGATCTCGACCTGCTCGCTCGGCGTCGCAGCCGCGTTCCAGTAATCCTTTCGCTTGGCAAACAGCATGTACTGCCGCTGTGCCCAGCGTTTCAGCACGTACGGCCCGTTGCAGACAAGGTTTTTTGGATCGTGATACCACTCCGTACTCGTATCGATAACTTTGTCGCCCTCGCGAATCGCAAACTTCTCGATCGTCGCCCGGTGCACCGGCTTGAACGTAATGAAGCTGGTCAGGTCGAGAAAGTACGGGACCGCCGAGGTCAGCCGCACCCGCAACGTGTAATCATCGAGGGCATGAATGCCGACCTCGTCGAAAGCAATCGGCTCAACGAACTTACGCTGCGCCTTCAGCCGGGCCTGCTTTTTCGGCGGCGCCGCCGCGCACGTCAGTCCTTCGTTGTATCGCTGGGCATTTTGGATCACGAACATCAGGTAGACATAATCCGCCGCGGTCTCCGGCTGGAGGATCCGCTTCCAGGAATAGACGAAATCGCGGGCGGTCACCGGGTCGCCGTTGGTCCATCTGGCGTTGCGTCGCAGATGAAAGGTGTAGGTCTTGCCGTCGAGGCTGACATCCCAGGAGGTCGCGATACAAGGGATCGGCTTCAGCGTCTTCGGGTCGAACTGCGTCAGGCCGTCAAACAGCAGGTCCGCGGCGCGGATATCGACCATCCAGGAAATCTTGGCCGGATCGAGAGTTTGCACCTCGGATTGATTTAAGACACGCAGCACTTTTGGCGCCGGCGCCGGTTCGGCGCCACTTTTGCCGGAGCATCCCGTCACCAGCAGCCCCCCCGCCAGCAGGCCGCCTGTCGCCATGAGGCCACCTGTCGCGATGAGGCCACCCGCCAGCGTCAGCCCGATGACAAGTACCGTGCGGCGCAAGGAAATCAGCCCACGCGCACAGCCGTGCCTCCATAGCTTATATGAATATCGTCCGATAATCGGCCCGCACTTACTGCTAGTCACACGACCTCCGGCTGCAAAAACGACTTACAGCTCATCGGCACACGTATGCGAGCGATTGTAGTGGAATCTGCAACGGATGCGAGTGCCGGCGAGTACAGGCCAGTCGCACATTCGACCCGTGGACATCCGAAAGCGAGGGGTCGGATCCCTGGAGCCTCTCTAATCCAGACGTAGCGATAACGACCATGGCCCCGCCGCGGGGGGGCATGCCACCCGGAATCTTAGGCAGCCCCGGACGCTGTATCTGGATTCAGTTCGCTGGCGGTCAGTCGGCTGGGCTGAGCAGGTATGCCCCTTCGGGTCTGAACAGTTCCTTGCCTTGCTGGCGCATCCAGAAGCCGGTGGCGTGGCATTCCAGGCACAGCGGAAGCGGGCCGCCGGTGTGGCATTGGTTGCAGCGAAGGTTCGCGTGCCGGACCAGGGGCATCGGATGGTGGAATGTGCCTTCCTGGATCGATTCCGGCTTGCCCGGTACCGGGTTCAGGAAGATGTGGCACGCGTTGCAGTTCGAGGTGATCGACTTGCCCGACTTGCTGACGTGCCGGCCATCATGGCAGCGGAAGCATCCGGCGGAGTTCATATGGCCGATATTGTTGGGGTAAGTCTGCCAGTCCTCGCGCATGTAGGGGAAGAAGTTCAGGTCGTAGACCTTCTGGGTCACGGCGATCGCCTGGTTGACGGCGTCCTCGTGCGAGGCCCAGATCTGCGGATATTTCTGCTGGTAGAACTCGGTGAGGTGCTTCTTGATGCCGGCGGCGGCGTCGGCGTCGCCCTTGTACGGCACGACGAGCGCGGCCACGGCCTCGCGTTTGAAGTAGGGCAGCGTGGCATCGACCCGGCCGGCATTGAGGTAGACATCGAGGGCATCCTGCGGTGCGGAGAATTTGTGGGCGGCCAGGTTGTGGCAGTCCATGCAGTCCACGCGGCGCATCTGGCCGGCTGGCGGCGGGGCATCGGAGGGTTTTCCGTCGGACCGGTAGACGACCGGCTCGCCTTCCGGCGGTGTGTAACGCACCCAGGGGATATCCTGGAGGCTGCGGTCGACGGCGACGTAGTCGATCCGGCCGCGAAGCACCATATGCATATGGATGCCTTCGATCCGGCCGCTCAGCCGATCGGCGCCGCCGGTCTTGAGGAACATCGTGACGGTGTGGCGGGTGTTTTCCTTATCCGGGGCGTAGTGCACGAAGTGGCGATACTGGTAGCCGAAGAACTGCTCCGGCCAGTGGCATTCCTCGCAGGTTTCCCTGGCGGGGCGGAGATTCTCGATGGCGTTGGGGATGGGCCGGGGATAGTTGTTTCTGGCGACGGCGATGACCTGGCCGATACCGGTGATCTTGGACTTGACGAACCAGCTGGCGCCGGGGCCGATGTGACACTCGGCGCAGGCCACGCGGGCATGTGCGGAATGCTCATAGGCCGTGTACTGCGGCTTCATCACACGGTGGCAAACCAGGCCGCAGAACTCGACAGAGTCTGTCCAGTGGTAACCGTAGTAGCTGCTGACGCCGAGGACGGGCATGACGATAAAGGCGGAGAAGGCCGCAAAGCCCAGGATGGATTTTCGTGTAAGGCGGTTATTCAGGTCGATCCGCGGATAGACGGTGGCGCCGGGATGGTCCTTGAGCCAGCGGCGGACTCGCCACTGCTTGAACAGCATCCCGAGGGGCACGATCACGAGGCCGGAGATAAAGATCATCGGCAGGATCATGTAGCCGACGATCCCGAAGTAGGGATTGACCGACGGCGAGATGACCACGAAGAGCCCGAAGGTCACGAGCAGGATCAGTCCGATCCCGACCAGGAGAAAGCCGAACAGACTGAGCGGATTATACGCCAGGAATGCAAGCCTGCCCGGATCGCGCCACGGCGGGCCGGATTGTCCGCCCTTGCCGGATTGATTGCTTTGGTCTGCCATGCGTCTCTACTAGCGTGTTTAGAGTTTGTGTGTAGCGCCGCCGGGTCGGGCCATCGCCCCGGACACATGTGCCTGGGAGCACCCTGGAACCCGTAAGACGCTGCCGCCAGTTTGAAACTGGCCCAGAATGGCCGACTGCGTCAGGGCGCCGTATGCGTCCTTGGGCCTTGGCAGCCCGCGGCCGCAAGCATTCCCGCGAATGCTCCGCAGTATCCTAAGAAGGCTTGGTAAGGAAAACAATCCTATATAAGAGAGCAAGATGGGCCACAGGCGAGACAATCCCGCCGGGGCAAGTACCGGACAACCATATTCCGCTTGTCGCCACAGAGACGGACTGCCGGCCGGCGGCGACCACAAACACGACCGACCTGCTCCGTTTCATTTCGGCCGCGTGGGCCGATGGCAGGAAAGGCCGTGGCGGTGCATCCGGATCGGGGCGGCATGCGATGCGCATCGCCCCCGCTTGCGGGATCGATCTGCGGCCCCGGCGTCCCAACTCCAGATTGCGTGTTGTTTTTTTGCACCGTCAATGCAATGTTGCCTACTGCAATGTGTTACGCCGATATGGCGGGGCGCTGGTAGGGACAAGCATGTTTACAAATAACAACATCCCCCAGATCCGCGACGGTTGCCAGCGGGCCAGCCACAAACAATACCATTTCTGTAAAGTCCTTGCAGGAGCGCGAGTTAAATATTTCACACCGTGCTATCCGAATTCCGGTCGCCCGCTATGGCATGCAAGTTGCTTGATCGTCGTCTGAAGGAGGCATCAGGCGCAGGCTGTTTGCCTCCCGAGCGTGGCAGCGGCATCAGGTGACCGGGTGACGGCTTTTGGCCTGGGTGACACTTTGACTGGTGTGTATTGTGAGGGCTGTGAGAGGATGGCAACGATGGCATCTTGTCTGCCTCGGTCTTTGCGAGAGGGTGCCATCGGGTCGCTTTTCCGGGCCGTTCTGACGGGTTCAGCGAGGCCTGATCCTCACCTGAAAATTGCAAAAAAACAGTTGCATCGGCAAGTCGGGCTGGTTATCCTTAGGCTAAGTCACGTATCGAATTTGTTGTTGCCTTGTTCTAGGCATCCGCTTGGCTGGGCGAACACGTTTGGATGTTGGCTTCGGTTGTGGAGGGCCGGGGCCGGGGAGAGGCAGCGTGAGAAAGGCGGAGGGAGAGGCCTGCCGTCAGAGTTCTCACGGTTATCCAGTGTCTGACAAGACGCATTCACAGCAAGAACAATCAGGCAGCAACCAGATGAAGACAGGTCTTGCCAGGCAGCAGAAAGGTTTTCGGTTGTCCGCATCGAGGTTCGGCATCACGGAGAGAGGGAGAGGCGAACAACACCAGGGATCGGCTTCAGGGTCAGAGGTAAGGGTTGTCGGTCGGAGGCTGTGAGTTTCTGTATCGTTTGTTGCAATGCATCACTGTATTCGTAGTGATCCGACCAGTGGAGGTCGGGGATCTTAGGAAACGGACTTTGTTCGAGTCGAACAAAGCGTAAATGTCCAAAGGAGGATGGAGCATGCGGAGTTTCTTGGCAATTTGTATGACTGGGTTGTTGGCCGCGTCGACTTTTGGCGCGATCAACTTTAGTTTCGTGGTGACTAACAGTTCGAACCAGCCGCTCACGTCGCCGATAACCGTGCAGCAGGGCGCGGTGTACAATGTGATTCTGATGGGCCAGTGCGATACGTCGGGCCTGCTGGCTGTCGGCGGCGACATCCTGCCGGACGTGAACCTGCCTGCTAATCTGCAGACGATCAGCGCGTTCCACTGGAACGTTCCTGCCACGAAGGATGACACAGCGGCGCAGAACTGGGTTCCCCAGCAGGTCAAGACTGTCGGGACCGTCGTCACGCCGAGTTTCGCCGGCGTCGTGCCCACGCCCACGTACGATCTGGACTTCCTTGGAAACCCGAGCGTGCTGACGGGCTGGATATATTCCACCGCTCACGTAGCCGCGCAGGATTCCGAGACGATCGATTCCGCCAACACGGACCCGGTGTTCAGCGTAGGCGGCTGGGGTGGCTGGAATACCGGTGGCGTCATTGACAACGTGAACGCCGCGGGCGGCATCACGGTGCTGGGTTCGGGTCAGTTCCCGCCCCTTTCCACCGGTGGCGATGTTGTTAGTTCGTTCGCCCAGAGCGGTCCGAAGCCCCTCGGCTACTACCAGGTCCAGTGCGTTTCGACTGCTTTCGACACCGTAAGCCTGAACTTCGTGAACGCGGCCCAGGTCGGCGGCGTCGACGTCGGCTACGAAGGCTGGTTCACCACTGGTTGCACCGCTGGCGACACGGGCCCGGTCGCCTCGACTCCGGTCGTGTTTGCTGGTACTGGTGGCAGCTCGAACGTCAGTCTGGTTCCGGCTCAGGGCAAGCCCCTTGACGGGCAGAGCCTGTGGCGGACCTCGAAGAACATCATTCGCCTGCAGTTCGACGGCAATATCACGGCTCCGGCGGCTGGTCAGATCCAGATCGTCCAGTGCCTGGCCGGCGGCGTAGCTGGCACCGACGTGACGAGCAACTGGAACATCGCGGTCGACCCGACGAATCCGACGGTCCTTCGCCTCCAGGAGATCGGCGCGACGACGATGGTCAACAGGCAGTGGTACGCCGTTCGCACCAATGGCTGGACGGGCGTCAACGACTTCCATCAGGCGTTCTTCCTGATCCAGGGTGATGTCAACCGCGACGGCAAGTTCAACACCAATGATGTCAGCCTTCAGCTGCAGCAGCCGAACGGCCTCAACAAGCCGGACGATTATGTCTATGACCTCGATGGAAGCAAGAGCGTCAACACCAATGACGTGAACGCGATCTTCCATTGTGCGAACGCCCTGACGCCGGCGAGGCCGAGCGGCTGGTAACCGATGTTGGGTTGTAGATGTGAATGATGTAGAGATGTTAATGTAGTCTTAGTTGGTAAGAAAGAGGAGTCGCCCTTGTCGATTCCGGCAAGGGCGCTCCTTAGATAAAGATGGGTTCTAACTAACTGGAAAACCAAACTGGCATGCTGATACAGGAGTCGGCGGCTGACGTTTGGGGAGCGAAAAGGAGGATCATATGAAGACTCTGAGTGCGGTAGTGGTTCTGGTTCTGGCGGCGACGAGTTTCGGTGCCGCGATCAATCTTGGCTCGGCAACTGTTGGTCAGGGCGCGACGGCCTTGCTGCCGGTCACCGTGTCGGCTAACGGCGGGTTCAATGGCGTGACCGCGTACGTCGGCTGGTACCAGGACGTGCCGGTGGACTTCGAGTACGACGCCAGCTGGCTGGGCACGGTTGGGCAGGTAGGCGCTGGCAGCACGCCGCTTTCGTATGAGAATGGCGCCGGCGCGTATTCCTCGGGCCTCGATGCGTTCACCCGTGACGTTTCCTTCGGCGGCACCAAGGCGGTCAACATCGTGAGCGACGCCACGGACGTTCTGGTTGGCAACGTTCTGATCAACGTTCCGCAGGACTTCCCGGTGGGTGTGTACAAGGTCTACGTAGATGGCAGCGATTCCGCTCTGTCGTCGGGTGACTCGCTGTCTGGTGCTGATGTCATGGCCACTCTGACGGTCACGCCGGAGCCGGTCTCGCTGGCGCTGCTGGCCATCGGCGGTCTGGTGGTTGCCCGTCGTCGTCGTCATGCCTAAGCCAGGCCTGACAGCGGCTCGATGTTGAGTTGAGTCGCGGGTAGTAAAGCAGTAAATGAAGGGCCGCGACCCGATTGGAGGTCGCGGCCCTTTTCTTTTTGCCCGGTGCCTTGGGGGAGGCAGTTAGAAGTCGTGCCCTGACCGGGGCTGCGGATGCGGTTTGGCAGGTCTCTTCCGCTGAGGCAGCAGGCAACTGCCCGCTGCCTATGGTCGTAACTGTTGTGGATCTTTCAAACAGAACCTGCGTAGATGTGTCCTGGCGGGCTGGCCTATGGCCCAGACCGGGGACAAGACTTCGGAAGTCAGAGGAGCAATAAATGAAGACCCTCTGTACGCTTCTGGTTCTAGTTCTGAGTGCTTCGAGCCTCGGCGCGGTGATCCGCCTCGGTGACGTGTGGGCGTTCGGCCCCGCGACGGTCGCGATGCCTGTAACCGTGTCGGCTGACGGCGGATTCAACGGCGTGACGGTGTATGTCGGCTGGTACGAGGACCTCACGGTAGATTTCGAGTATGATGCGAACTGGCTGAGCGCAGTCGGCCAGGTGGGCGCCGGCAGCACGCCGATCTCATACGACAATGGCGCCGGCGCGTATGCTTCCGGCAATGACATGTTCGCCCATGACGTATCATTTGGCGGGACCAGGGCGACTAACATTGTTAACGACGACACAGAGATCCTGGTCGGCAGAGTGCTGATCACCATTCCGCCGGATATGCCTCCAGGCGACTATAGAGTCTACGTCGATGCCCAGGACTCGGCCCTTTCTTCCGGCGATAGATCCCTAACCGCGGACTATGTAGCCTATCTGAGGGTTGCAGGTCCCGAGCCGGTCTCTCTAGCCTTGCTGGCCATCGGTTGCATGATGGTCGTCCGTCGTCGTCATGGCTGATTCAGGCCTGATGGCGAGTCGCGTTCAAGTTGTGTCGTGCGCAGTGAGGCAGGCAGCGCTTTGGCCCATGGCGCACCGCCGGGCAGGAGGCAAGTGCCGCCTCGTATGTGGTTGTACCTATTTTCCTGACTTCCGAATTGGGACACCCGGTCAGTAGATCAGGTCGTAGAGCTGCTGCTGTTCGGCATCCATTCGAAGGAGAACCCGGCGAACCGCGGGGTCGTCGGGCAGCGTGAAAGCCATTTCATACATTGTCTGTGTCAGCTCCGCTGCGCGCGTGGGACTCATCGTCATGCCCGCTTCATGCAGACGCCGTTCAAGTTCCTTGTAGATCGTGTAGGCCACGAAGGCCACGAGCACATGGGCTTCGATGCGTCCCCGGCGACGGTGGAATATCGGCCGGATGCGAAGGTCCGTCTTGGAGATCCGGAACGCCTTCTCGATATGCCACAATTGGCCGTAGCTTTTGATGACCGCTTCGGCCGGCAGATCCGTGTTCGTCAGGTAACCCTTCAGGCCATCCCACCGGGCGGCCTGTTCGATCTGCGACTCATCGATCTGGACTTTGACCTCGCCGCTGAGCTTCAGGAATCGGTTGTAGCCGCGGTTGTTCAGGTGCTCCTTCGTCAGTTTTCCTGAACGGACACGCTTGCGCAACCGCCCCAGGCCGCGATCGCGGTTGTGAGCGTCCTTTTTGGCCCGACTGTCGGAGTAACTGACGATCCGCCGACGGCCCGCCGGCTGGTCGATCACCACGGACTGCCCATTGGTCAGGGCCGCGCAGCGTCCGAGGATCTCCGCCTGCACCGCCTGCGTCTCATTGCGGAGCCGGGCGGCGACGATGAACGGATACTTCGCTGCGTCCAGAGCGTCGAGATTGTCCTTGCTGAGCATCGCGGCGTCGGCCACCACCACGGGCTTGCCGAAGTGGTACCGCCGCTCAATGCCCTCAAGCAGCGGGATGAGCGTCTTTCCCTCAAACGTGTTTCCCTCGAAAATGTCGTACCCGATGGGATAGCCGTTCTGGCCGACCAGCAGGCCCAGCATGATCTGCGGGTTCTGGAATTTGCCGTCCTTGGAAAAGCCGATCTTTCGCAGATCGTCCTCGTCTTCCGCCTCAAAGTACAGGCTGGTCACGTCGTAGAAGACGACGCTGATTCGCTTGAGGATTTTGCGCGAGTATCGGTAGGCGATCGCTTGCGCCTGCTGGCTGTAGTGCTTGTTGAGGCGGTCGAGGAACAGGTAGATGCTGTCAGGCGAGACGGTTTTGCCCTGATAGCGATAGAGGTAATCGACGGTCTTGAGCTTGCTGGTGGGGTAGACCAGGCGGGCGACGACGATGTCACGGAACAACGGCTCGGGGATCGCGTCGAATCCGATCTCGTCGAAGAGCCGGCCGAAGATGATTTCCGGGCCGAGCGTGCGAATGGAGGCGTTGGCGAGGGCTTGAATGAAGTCCAGGACGGCGGCGTTGTCGCGCTGGTCCTCGGGGAACAGGTCGTACTGCCTGCTCTGGCGACGGATGAACTGCTCGCCCAAAGCCACCAGGCGGTTGACCTGCTCGGGATCACGGGCCGATCCAACGGTTCTGACGACCCGATAGCCATGGTTGGACTTGTCGATGACCTGAACGCTGACCGAGCCGGATTTGTTGGGCTTCCTTCGGACGAACATGGGCCCCATCTTGCCCGCGGGACACCCAAATCCGCAACACCTTCCTTGTCAAATAAGGACTTACATCACTTTTTCGAGCCTGCTCGGAACTCAGGTGAGGCAGGCAGCGCTTCGGCCCATGGCGCACCGCCGGGCAGGAGGCAAGTGCCGCCTCGTATGTGGTTGTACCTATTTTGGGTCTTACGGTCGGAGCCTGAGCGGACGTGCCCCTCAGGATGACAACAGTTTGCCGCAATCAGTTACAGGGAGATTCACATGAAGGTGCTTACTACGATGCTGGTGCTGGTTCTGGCCGCCACGAGTCTTGGAACGCCGATGATCAGCCTGCCCGCGAGGACGATCGCGGACCCGTCAGGGAATACCTTGCTCGATGTAACGGCCAGTGCGACCGGGGCCTTCAGCGGCGTTACGGTCTACGCCGGCTGGTACGAGAATCGAACCCTGGACTTCGAGTACGATCCTGGGTTCCTGGCACTAATCGGGATCATAATCCCCGAGCACCCAGATGTTTCCTACGACAATGGGGGCGGGGCTTATAACTTGGGTCTGGGGATGTTCACGCATGATGTTTCGTTCGGCGGGACCAACGGCAGCATCCTGATGACAGGCGACATCCTCATAGGGCATCTCGTTGTTCCGACGGCCGGGCTGGCCAGGGGTGACTACAAGGTTTACATCGATGGTTCTGACTCCTCGATTGCGAGTACCACCGACACCGGGGCAATTCAGGACGCCATCGGCACTATCACCGTCACTCCCGAGCCGGCATCGCTAGGAGACCGTCTGAGTAAACGCCCAAAGCCCCAGTTCTCTTCGGTTTTTGGGGTACTCGGCGGTCTTGCTCGTTGCTATTGCGCCGGCGATCGGGGCGCCGAAGCAAAAACTCCCGTTTCAGGCCGGTGCAGGCCCGTCTGACGCGATTGCCGATGGCTGTCTCACCCGGCTGACCATAGTTTCCTCAGATTGCAGGCCATACAGACCAGACGCCACTCGCTACGCATCCGCTCCATGCCGTTCAACAAAAACTGCCGGAAGCCCAACCCTCGCTTGATCCAGCCGAAGATCGGTTCGACGATCCATTTCCGCTGGGCATACGTTTCCCGCCCGCGCTTCGTTCGCAACTTGCGGGCCATCCGCTCCTTCGTCGTCAGCCCCGCCGGCGGCCGACCTCGCGGACTGGCTGGCATCCTTTCGCCATGCTTGAGCCGGCCCGTGGCGATGTACGCATCCAGAAGGTTCCGCTCGGCCCACTGCACGTTCTGCTCACTGAAGTAGCCGCTGTCCGAAGAGATCTTCCCAATCCGATGCCCTCGCCCCACATTCGTGCGAGCCTGTTGGGCCATCGGCTGGAACTGTTGCTTGTCGTTCGCCTCGTTCGTCACATCCGCCGCCACGATGATCTGGTGTTGGCGATCCACCACCGCCTGCGCGTTGCCGCACTGGTCGAACCCCTTGTTGCTGACCTTCATGATTTTCGTCGTCGGATCCGTGAAGTTGTACTGGGCCTTCGCGGGCGGTACCGCCTTTTCCGGCTTGCTCCGACGGCCACCCTTAGGCTTGTCGCCTGGCTTGTCAGGCTCTTCTTCCTGACGCTTGCATTCCTCTTCGGCGGCAGCCTTGGCCTGTGCTTCCAGCGCCTTTCGCGCCTCCCGGATCTTCGCCAGGCGGCTCTGCCGCCGGGCCAGGGCCTCCGGCAGTTCGTCCCCGCGACGATCCACGCCGTAGGCCCGATCTTCCGCCTCATCCGCAGATTTGGCCTGCGACAGCAACTGACGGATCTCCTTGGGCAACCGGGCCTCCTCCTCTTTTCATCCTTCCGTAACTCATCGCCTTGTGTCGCGAGGCATTCGCCCGGATCTTCGTGCCATCCAATGCCACGTGCCCCAGCTTCACCAGCCCCGCCTGCTGGCACAGCCGCAGCACCTCTACGAACAGCCCTTCCAGTTCTGTCAGGTGCTGCTTGCGAAAGTCGCTGATCGTCCGGAAGTCCGGCACATCCTCCTGCACGATCACCCGCCAGGCCGCATCTCGCTGACACCGCTGCATGATTCGTCGCGAACTGAATACGCCCTGCGTGTAACTGTACAGCAGCAGCGTGGTCATCATCCGCGGGTGGTACGGCGGATAGCCGCGCTGCTCTCGCTCGTACTTGCCGAAAATGGCCGACAGATCCAGTTCCTTGACCACGTCGAGCACGAAAAAGACAAGGTCGTTTTCCGGCAGCCACTCTCGCGGCGACGGCGGCAATAGCCAACTTTGATCCGGATTCCAGGGGCGGTAGGTCTTACTCATCCTTGAGCCTCGATCGGAAAGACTTATCCCTTGCCTGACCCACCCATTATAACATGTCTGTCAACTGTTACTCGGACAGTCTTCTGGCGTTTCTGGCCCTCGGAGGCCTGATGATCAGGGGACGGCGTCGTCGGGCCTGAGTCCGGGCATGACGGGGTCAACAAACTGAGAGAGCAGAGGGCTGCGACTTGATTGGAGGTCGCGGCCCTCTTGTTTTCGCGGTTGTTTGGGCCGACATAGGAGGCTCTTTCGCGAGGACAATCCGGAGCTCGGGTGTCATGGGGATCACCGACGCTGCCCGCAAGCGGGCAGGCTGAAGCAGATTGAGTTTTCCTGCAGCGGGCAACGACCATGGCCCTGCTCTGCAGGGGCCATGCCAGCCAGAGGGGATGTGTGCCTGCAGGCTAACGTTTGGACTCTGCGATGGCACGTGCCGCGGAACAACCCCGGCTGACGCCTGGGGCTTCCCTCCGGGCACATTCCCGCCAAGGTGCAAACGGTGTCCGCAATACACAGCTACCGGCGAGTGTTGATGAACCGGCGGCTGGCGATCAGGCCCAGGAAGCAGACCATGCCGAGCATCGGCAGGTTCTGGGATCCGCCTGCACCGCACTTGGAGGTGGCTGTCGGCGTGAAGGAGGTACCGCCGCCGTCCACCGTCAGGTGCCATGTCTGCGTGCTACTGCCGGCGGTGTTGGCGGCCTGGATGGTGATGGTATACGGACTGCCTGCGGCACTGGAGGTCGGCCAGGAGACCTCGCCTGTCGTCCCGTCGATCGTCATGCCCTCGGGACCGGCAACAAGCGACCAGGTTACTGGGAGAGTTCCAGCGGTCAGCGACGGGGTCGGGCCCGTATAAGAAGCCGGGGCCTGGACGGTTGCGTCCGAGATGACCGCAATGACAGGGCTGACCGGGGCCGGCTCTGCGGCCGGAGTCACCGCCAGGTGCCATGTCTGCGTGTCGCTGCCGACGGTGTTGGCCGCCCGGATTGTGATCGTGTACGGGGTGTCGGCATCACTTGACGTCGGCCAGGAGACCACGCCCGTCGTCCCATCGATCGTCATGCCCTCGGGGCCGGCGACCAGTGACCAGGTCACGGGCAGCGAGCCGGCTGTCAGCGACGGCGTCGGGCCGGTGTAGGCATTCGGGGCCTGCACGGTCGCGTCGGCGATGGCAGCGATGCTGGGGGCCGTTAATTGTGCGGCTGACGTCACGGTCAGGTGCCACGTCTGGGTGCCGGTGCCGGCCGTATTGGCCGCCTGGATGGTGACGGTGTAAGCGGTGTCGGCGGCGATCGGATTCGACCAGGAGACGACGCCGGTTTGCGAATCGATCGTCATACCCGAAGGACCAGCCACCAGCGACCACGTCACCGGGGACGTACCCTGCGTAAGGGTAGGCGCAGGGCCAGTGTAGGCGTGTGCGGCCTGCACCGAGGCGTCCGAGACAGCAGCGATCACGGGGATGCCCCGTTCGGGCTCGGGCGCTACCGTCAGTTGCCATGTCTGCGTGCCGCTGCCGGCCGTGTTGGCGGCCTGAATGGTGATCGTGTAGGGAGTGTCGGCTGCGATGGTCGTCGGCCAGGAGACCACGCCCGTTGCGGAGTCGATGGTCATGCCTGTCGAGCCGGCCACGAGCGACCAGGTTACGGGCAGCGAACCCTGCGTCAGCAAAGGCGTCGGACCGGTGTAGGCGTTGGGGGCCTGGACCGAGGCGTCCGGGATGTCGGCGATCACGGGGACGCCGGGCTCGGGCGCCGAGGCTACCGTCAGGTGCCATGTCTGCGTGCCGCTGCCGGCGGTATTGGCGGCCTGGACTGTAATCGTGTATGGGCTTGTCGATGCGACGGACGTCGACCAGGAGACCACTCCCGTCGCGGAATTGATGGTCATACCGGTGGGACCGGCCACGAGCGACCACGTTACGGGCAACGCCCCGGCTGTCAGCGAGGGCGTCGGCCCGGTGTAGGCATTCGGGGCCTGTATAGATGCATCAGCGATGGCAGCGATCACGGGGGCGTCCGGATCGGACGCCGCCGCGACCGTCAAATGCCACGTCTGGGTACCGGCGCCGGCTGTATTGGCTGCCTGGATCGTGATCGTATACGGGTTTGTCGATGCGACGGAAGTGGACCAGGAGACGACCCCGGTCGCTGAGTCGATCGTCATGCCCGTAGGGCCGGTCACGAGTGACCACGTCACGGGAAGCGTTCCGGCCGTCAGCGAGGGCGTCGGACCGGTGTAGGCGTTGGGGGCCTGAATGGTGGCGTCGTCGATAGACTGCGATGACCGGAGCGATCTGGTCCGCAGCGACCGTAACCGTAGCGAATGAGTCGACCAGGCTGCCATCCGTACCAGAGAAGACCGAATCGGTACCGTCAATGTAGACCTTATAGGTGCCTTGGGCGAGGCCAGTGGTGGGGACTAGCAAATCGCCGACCAGAACAGGGGTGTCGGTGGTGGAAAGCCCAAGTTTCGTGCCACCGAACGAGACGTCATGTGTAAACGGATCCCCGGAAACAGTCCATGCCCCAGCGCCATTGTCGTACGAAAGCGGCGTGGCACCCGCGCCAACGGGCCCAACCAGTGCCAGCCAACTGGCATCATACTGAAAGTCGATCGATGGTGTCTGATACCAACCCGCATACACGGTGACGCCGTCGAACCCGCCGGCTGCGGCAACGCTCACAGGGAGGTGAGCGGTGCCGCCGGGAGCAACACTTGCCGACCCAACAGTGATGACTACGCCGTAACTGGTGGCAACCGCCACCAAGACCAGCACTGCAAACACGTGAAACTTCATCTCTCGCCCCAATTCATGTGTGATTTATCCGCCCGGTCATGGCTTCTGACGGCCCCAAAGCGAAACGCATTCGAAGCCATGCGTGGCACTACCCGTCAGATCAAAACCCGGGTGCCTAGTCCCACGGTTCTATCGACGCAGAGGGGCTTGGGGTGTAGTGACACGTCGGAAAGCGCGTTTACGACACATGCAATCGAATACATCGCTCTGGTACGGGTGGAGTCTGAAGGGCTGGAGGAGGGGTTTCCAATCCGGCCGGGCTGAACGGCCTTGTCGAAGGTGACTCTTGGCGTTGCGGGAGGGGTAGCAGGCGGGCGGTCGACCCGATCTTTTTCCTTGCACGACCCCGTCTGTCGTGATATCCTATTGCATATTCGGGTGTTACGCTGTTGTAGAGCTTCGACACCGCGAGCAGGGGAACAATTTATGCGTAATCGACGTCTTCCTTCCGCACGAACTGCCGTCGCCGCGATCGTGATTCTGCTGGTTGGCGGGTGCGTCTCTACTGACGTGTTGACCGGAAAAAAGGTGGCGGAGCCGATCATCGCACCGACCGGGCAGACGTTCTCCGACACGGTCGATGTCAGCATCGACTGCTCGACGTCCGGGGCCACGATCCGTTATACGGTTGACGGCACGACGCCTTCGGCCACGGAAGGGACGGTCTACGACGGCCCGATCACCTTGAGCGAGACGACGACCGTCAAGGCGATCGCCTACATGACGGGGAAGAATCCCAGCGATGTGGCGACCGCGAGTTTCACGAAGGCCCAGGCTGCAAACGACCCGCCGTCGCTGAGTGATCTTGCGGCGTCGGGAGACCTTGTGGCGGGAACGGCCGGCACGATTACGGTCAGCTGCAGCGCGGCTGACACCGACGGGACGGTCGAATCGGTAGTCGCGGACCTGTCGTCGGTAGGCGGCTCGGCGAGTCAGGCCCTGTCTTCGAGCGGCGGGGTCTGGCAGTGGAGCGGCACCGTGACGCCGGTGCAGGCCGGCGATATGACGGTCACGCTGACGGCGACTGACAATGACCAGAACACGGCCAGTGATTCGGTGGACATCACGGTTTCGGCGGCGAATCAGGCTCCCAGCGTCTCCAACGCGGCTGTTACCGGCAGCCTTACGGAAGACGAATCCGGCACAGTGACGCTCAGCTGCACGGCGAGCGATTCGGACGGCAGCGTAGTGTCCGTAACGGCGGATCTGACGGATCTGGGCGGTGCAGCCACAGAGACGCTGAGCGCCAGTGGTGACCAGTGGACGTGGTCCGGTAACGTCACGCCGACCAGCCAGGGCACCAAGACGGTCAAGTTTGCAGCCACGGATGACGACGGGGCGACAGCAGAAACCACGGCTACCGTTGTGGTCAAACCGCCGCCCGGTGCGCCGACGATCGCCGACGGTACTATTACCGGCTCCCTGGTAGCAGGGGTCACGGCCAGCGTCACTGTGCAGTGCACAACCAGTATTGATACCGGCACCGTCAGTTCCGTCACAGTCGATCTGTCGGCCATTGGCGGCAGCAATGCGCAGGCACTGGCAGGCAGCAACGATCAGCTGGACCTGGACAGGAGACGTGACTCCGGCCAGCGTGGGAACCGAAACGGTCACCTTCACTGCGACCAGCGCGGCAGCCGTTTCGTCCTCTGCGACCGCGACGATCGCCGTGACCAGTCCGGGGCCGCAGGTCAGCAACGCGACGGCCACAGGCACACTGACGGTAGGCTACGTGTGTTCTGTAACGGTTCGCTGCACAGCCACGGAAGTCGGCGGCACGATCCAGTCGGTCAAAGCCAATCTCGCAGGCATCAATGGCAGCAAGTCTCAGGCACTGACTGCTAACAGTGGGGACTGGTCGTGGTCGGGCAATGTAATACCTGTCAGCAGCGGCACCAAGACCATTACCTTCACGGCAACTGATGTTGGCGGTAAGACCGCTACCGCAACAGCGACGATGAGCGTTGCCGCCGGCGGGGATGGCGGGATCAATTTCAAGATCCTGACCGTCGATCCGGTTTCGGGAGATAGAGTTTCGAGCATTTCGGCACCAGCCGGGACGAAGATAACGATTGAGCTCGGCGCGCAGGGCACGAATTCGGGGCTGCTGGCTGTAGGCGGCGATATCATGGCCGTAGGACCAGCCGGGGGGCTTGACTCGTCGGGGCAACATTTTTCGTGGCTGGTACGCACTGCCGCCGATTCTTTCGGCAACCGCATTCCGCAGCAGCTTCTCAGTTTCGCCGGCGCGATACCCACGCCCTATTACACCGACCAGCCTGCTGCCCTTGCGGGCTGGAACTTTCCGACCACCGCGATGGTTGCCGACCAGGCCTCCAAGACGATCGATAATACCACGGGCACGGGAGGCTGGAACCAGGGCGGCACCGCCGGGGCAAACGGAGGCATGACGCACCTTGGCTCGGGGCAGGCCCCCACGATCAACTTCAATTCCAGTTTCGGCAAGACGTTGATCCGGCTGGGTACGTATACCCTCACGGTCCTGGATGCTTCGAAGCCTGTCACGCTGACCTGGGTTGAAGCCCCTCTGGTAAACGGTCACCATCAGGGCTATGGCGGCTGGTTTACGACTGGCACGGTACAAGGCGATTACGATATCGGCACGATCACGCCGCTGGTCATCAACCCGGCGAACTGACCCGCAGCCTGCTCGGTACCCGGATCGCGTCTGGCAATTGTCTGGATGCATTTGCTGCTGGCCACCGTTCGGCTGTAAGATGGTCCTGGAGTTCGGTACGAAAAGGCAGTTGGGCATGGAGGCCCGACCATGATGTCTGCTCACACATGGAGGCGGCACGCTCTGGCCATTGTCGGGCACGCCCGGACCCTTCCTGAAGAACGGTTTGTTCGCAGTGCGTTGGCTTGTGCGGCGGCGTTGCTGCTGGCCGGCTGTCAGCAGACCGGCTGGATGTCCGCCGGTAGTCCGCCGCCACGTCCTGAGAGAATTGCGCCAGCCCCTGCCAAAGCGAAGTCAGCGCCCGCCCCCAGCAGGCCCCAGGTCGCCCCCACAAGTCAGACGACGACGCCAGGGGATCCCGCGTCGCAACTTGCCCAGGAGATCCAACAGTACGTCAGTAACCTGCCGATGGACGACCTGCAGGCGAAGCTGTCGCGCCATGGCGAACCGGTCAGCCAGGCTGCACCACCTGCCAGCGCCAAGCCCATGCCGGATCTGCACGAGCCAGATGGCGCGGCTCCTGCGGGGCATCCCGTTTCCCAGCGAGGTCCTTCGCCAGGCAACCGTCGGCCGGTTGTCGCTGGCGCCGATGCGCCTGTGATCACGCCGGCGGCGACCGCTAACCGTCATGTACCGCTGCCCCCGGAGGTGATCCTGCCGTCGCCGCGGGATGGCCAGCCGGCCAGTGGCGGGCCTGGCCCCGGCGGTATCATGGACCAGCAGCCCGCGGGCGAGACGGCAAAGCCTGTCCCTGCCGGTCCGGGGCAGGACGGTAACACGCGCATCGTCGAGATCGACATTTCGCCGGCCGTGCTCTCGTCGATCCCGAAGCAGCCGGCCAGCTCGCACGCGGTCCAGCCGCAGACCAATCAGCCGGCTGCGGTACAGCCGGGCCCGTCTGACGATCTGAAGGAGCTGCTGGGACAACTCCGCAAGCAGGCGGCTGATCGGCCGGACTCGGTCGGGGCCGCACTTCGGGTACGACTGGCCGAATGGGCGATGGATAGCAAGGCTTCGCCGGAAGCCTGGTCGCTTCAGGATGCCGACAAGCGGCAGCTTGCCCAGTCGGTCTGGCAGGTGCTGCAGGTGATCTCGAAGATGGATGCCTCGCCGCAAGGTGCACCGCCGGCGGACTTCGGCAAGGCTATCGAGTCACTGACGGAGACGCTCGAGCAGGTGCAGCCGCTGCAGATTCCGACGGCGCTGTTGTGCCGGTCCGTGTCGAGTTTCGGGTGTCCGGACGTCATGCCGCAGCCGTGGCACTTCCTGGCTGGCCGGACGAGCATGGTCGTGCTCTACTGCGAACTGGCTGGCTTCAAGAGCGAGCCGGCGCCGCAGAAGACAGACTGGTACCATACGGTGCTCAGCCAGCGACTGGCGATTTTGACATCTGCCGGCAAGGAGCTCTGGAGTTTCGAAGACCAGAAGATCGAGGACCTGTGCCGCCGGCCTCGGCGGGATTTCTTCATCACGAAGCTGCTGAAGATCCCGGCGACACTGCCGGCCGGGGATTATGTGCTGAAGGTGACGATTCGCGACAAGCTCGCCAACCATGTCACTGAGACCAACGTGCCGTTCGCGATTACAGCAGATAAGACGTAGCAGCCCTACCAGCCGTGCAGGGCACGGCCGATGAACAGCCAGCAGGCCAGGAATGCCATGCGGCCTACCAGGCCGGCGGCCAGGATCGTTATGCCGGTCTGGCCTCGCCAGCGCAGGGCAGCGGCCATCGCCGCCAGGTAGGCGAACAGGAAGACCACCAGCGACACGCCCATGCCTATGACCATGTTCATGTCCCGGCTGGCGTAGACGGCTGTCAACACCATCGCCGGCAGGAAGCCGATGATGATCTGCGCAGGGGTCGCCCGGCCCGCCAGGTTGCTTGCCGGGTCATGCATCTCTGGCTGTGATTCATCATCCACGGTTGATGAGACGTCTATCGGATCGTCGGTATCGCGCGGGCGTAGCAGGGCCCTGCCTGTTCCGGCTGCCAGGACCATCGACCAGCACGTCCACATCGGCACCAGCAGCAGCGGCCGGAAGATGGGCCGGGGGTACATCCAGTGGAGGTGATGTCGCCAGTCGGCCGGCCACCACTCGATGCCCTTCGGGATGGCCAGCAGCAAGGCGTAGGTCGCCAGCACTATGACAACGGCCGCGATTGTGCCGATGGCGGTGATGTCCCGGCGGCGCGAGCTCAGCAGGGCGTCGTCGTGATAGGCAAGCGTCTCGACGGCCCTGACACCCGCCATGGTGAATCGTCCCGCCATGAACAGGTCGGCGAGCAGCAGTACCAAGACCGGCACCAGTCGGAGCCCGACCGGGTATTCGCCGAAGATGCGCCAGGCCCCGGCGAACAGGACCGTCCACAGCACTCCCTGGACCAGGCCGAGCACCGGCAGGGCCCACAGGACATCGCCGGCCGGCGCGGTTCGGGCCAAGGGCCCCGGACGGATCGGTCCAATGCACGCCCAGGCGGCCCAGAGGAGCGCGCAGGACGCGGATCGCGCTGCCGATCCCACTTCCGGCGGTACGATCTTCGGCGATCGATCCTGCCTGTTCATCCTGCGTCATTGTCACCTTCGCAAGCCAGTAGTGCCGGCGGGCCAGGAGTCCAACGGCCATCGACCCTCACCAGCGGCCACAAGCAACATTACCGGTTCAGAGGCTCCGCACTGGCAGGCAAGCTGCCCGTGGCATCCAAGACACCGGCAATACCTGGTGCATTGTACCGCCCTGGCGCGGGATCGCCTTACGCGGAGTTACGCGCTTCCTTGACCGCGGCCAGGAAGGCGGCTGCGTTCTTCTCGACGTTCGCCCAGTTTTTGTCCGCCAGATCCTTCTTTGTCACCAGCGAGCTCGCCCGCGCCTACGCATGCCGCGCCGGCTTTGATCCAGTCAGCCACGGTATCGACATTGACGCCGCCGGTGGGCGTAAGTTTGACCTGCGGCAGCGGACCCTTGACGTCCTTGATGAATTGCGGGCCCAGTTTCGTGGCGGGGAAGACCTTCACCACGTCCGCCCCGGCCTGCCAGGCATTGAGGATCTCCGTGGGGGTGAACGCTGCCGGGCAGGACGGCCTTGCTGTAGCGACGGCACAGCTGGATGACGTCGTAGTTGATGGTCGGGCTGACCACGAACTCGGCCCCAGCCAGGATCGCCGCCCTGGCGGTCTCGGGATCGAGCACCGTGCCCACACCGATATGGCAGGTGCCGGCAAACTTCTTGGCGGCCTCGGCGATCACCCCGATCGCGTCGGGGGTTGTCATCGTCACCTCGATGCAGGTCAGGCCGCCCGACTTCAGGGCTGAGACCACGTCGATCAGCTGGCTGGAATCGTTCGCCCGGATGATCGCCACCACGCCCGTCTTTTCCATGTCCGCAACAATCTGCTCACGCGTCGCCATTGGCTATTGCTCTCCTGCATTGCTTGGGTTCTCAATCAAAGGGCCTATTGTACTTGCGGCAGATCCTGCGGCAAATGGCGAAGATCGCTTGCCGAAACAGCCAGGACCTGCCTTTACGAGCCCGAAGCGTAAGCGAGGGTTTCGGTTCACAACGCGCGGTTGACTGGGCGGGAAGCGGTCGCAGACGACGGTGATCCGTAAAACGGGCTGCGCCGGGCCATGTCTTTCAAACGGGCCATCGCCCTGACGTGGTGCGGAAGGCGGGCCACTGCCTGTCTATGATCTTGCAGACGATGTAAGCACATGCGTTCCAAGGCAGTCGCGACCGCGGGGCACCGATACGCGGCCCAGCCGGACGGGAGAAGTGAATATGCAGTCGTTACAGGCAGTCGCATCGCTGATCGGCCGGATCATGCTGGCCGGCATCTTTGTTATCAGCGGTACTGGCAAGATCGCCGCGCCGGCGACTTACGAAAAGATAATGACCAGCGCAGGCATGCCGTATGCCGGGTTCTTCCTGGTTTGCGCGATTATCGTCGAGTTGGGCGGAGGGCTGCTGGTGCTGACGGGATGGAAGGCCCGTGCGGCCGCGCTGGTCCTGTTCCTGTTTCTGATTCCTGTGACGCTGACGTTTCACCTGCACCAGAAGGTCGAGTTTCTCAAGAATACCGCCATCATGGGTGGCCTGCTGATGGTTGTCGCCTTCGGCCCGGGTCCGATCAGCCTGGGCGGGCGAGGAGCCGCAGCCGGCAGGAGCAAATCGCTGCCCCGTTCCTGAGACGCCGTTTGGGACCTGCACTGGCAGGCAGGCTGCCAGTGGCACCCGCAAAGGAAAAGTCATGAGGTGGCCACGAGCTGCACTGGGTCGCCTCAGGGGTCAATGCCGGGTCTGATTGCAGCCGCCTATCATTAAAGCGTACGTAATCCAGGTTCAACGTGACCCGGATCGAACAGACGCTGCCCGCAAGCGGGCAGGCTGAATGCGGCCGGATCGCTCGGCATGATGGCGCTGCACCTGGATTCATCGTGCTCTAAGAGCGGTTTGCCAAGGCCTGGGAGCCGCATGTAAGAAGACCGGGATTTTTTGGTGAGGCCCGTCATGCCCAATCGGCTGCGATCAGAACAAAGCCCGTACCTGCTGCAGCATGCGGACAACCCTGTGGACTGGTGCCCATGGTCTGATGAGGCCTTTGAGCTGGCCCGCCGGCTCGACCGACCCGTTTTCCTGTCGATCGGCTACTCGACCTGCCACTGGTGCCACGTGATGGCCCACGAGTCGTTCGAAGACGCCGAGGTCGCCGGCCGGATGAACGACACTTTTGTCAACATCAAGGTCGACCGCGAAGAACGCCCCGACATCGACAACGTCTATATGACGGTCTGTCAGATGCTGACCGGGTCCGGCGGCTGGCCTTTGACCATCATCATGACGCCCGACCGCAAGCCCTTCTTCGCCGCGACTTATATCCCCAAGACCAGCCGTTTCGGCCAGACGGGGCTTGTCGACCTGATCGGCCGTATCGGGCACATCTGGCAGGCGCAGCGTAACCAGGTCATGGAATCGGCGGACCAGATCGTCGAGGCGTTGCGGCAGTCCGTCGGTACCGCCGCCGCGATATCAGAAGCCGGCATTGACAGTGCCACTCCCACGACCGGGCAGCCGGTTCTGAGTCCGACGGATTCGGCACGGAGAACTCTCGACGCTGCATATAAGCAACTCGATCAGAACTTTGACGCAGTCTATGGCGGATTCGGCCATGCGCCGAAGTTCCCCACACCGCACAATCTGCTTTTTCTGCTCCGCTATTGGAATCGCACCGGGAAGGCCCAGGCCCTTGCCATGGTCGAGAAAACCATCCAGGCCATTCGCCGGGGCGGCGTCTATGACCAGGTCGGCTACGGTGTGCACCGCTACTCGACGGACCAGGCATGGCTCGTTCCGCACTTTGAGAAGATGCTCTACGATCAGGCCCTTCTGGCGATGGCTGCCACGGAAACCTGCCAGGCCACCCACAAACCGGTGTACGCGCAGATTGCCCGCGAGATCCTCACTTATGTCCTTCGGGATATGACCGACCCGGCCGGGGGCTTCTACTCGGCGGAGGACGCCGACAGCGAAGGCGTCGAGGGCCGGTTTTATACCTGGAGCGAAGCCGAGATCCGCCAGGTGCTCTCACCTCGCGAAGCCGACCTTTTCGTTGACACGTACAATATCCGCACGGCTGGAAACTACAGGGACGAGATCCGGACTCAACACCCGACTGCCACCACGGATGTCCTGCCCCGCAATATCCCGTACCTGTCCGATCCGATGCTGCCCCAGGATCGCCTCGTCGTTACGACGAGCGACGCCGCGGACCTCGATGCGCCTGGAGTCCGCCCGGGACAAGCTCTTTGCGAGACGCCAGTCGCGGCCGCGTCCAGGCAGGGATGACAAGATCCTCACCGACTGGAACGGCCTGATGATCGCCAGCCTTGCCAGGACCGGCGAGACGGACTTTGTCAGCCGTGCCGCCAAGGCCGCTAACTTTGTTCTCAAGAACCTGCGTAATACGGATGGCCGGCTTCTGCATCGTTACCGTCAAGAGCATGCCGGATGTGTTGCTACGCTCGACGACTACGCCTTCTTCATATGGGGTCTTATTGAGCTCTACGAAGCGGGCTTTGATATCAGCGACCTTCAGGGGGCGTTGCAACTGGCCGATGATGCGATCCGTCATTATTGGGAT
Source organism: uncultured Planctomycetota bacterium (assembly GCA_963787325.1). Taxonomy (GTDB): domain Bacteria; phylum Planctomycetota; class Phycisphaerae; order UBA1845; family JANYLN01; genus CAWBCK01. Next base: position 3,464 of record CAWBCK010000002.1, on the reverse strand, counting down.
GAAGCCGCAAGCGGGTTCTTCCTTACCCCCGACGACGGCGAGCAGATCCTCGTTCGTGCCAAGCCCATCTACGACGGCGCCGTCCCGTCCGGCAATTCGGTCATGGTGTATAACCTCTTGCGCCTTGCCCGGCTGACCGGACGGAGCGACTTCGAAGAGAAAGCGTGGCTGACGTACCAGGCATTCCGCGACGAAATCGAGAAGACGCCGAGAGCCTATACGCAAATGCTTACCGCTCTGGAATTCGCCGCGGGGCCGACCTGCGAGATCGTCGTTGCCGGCGAGTCAGATGCCGCAGACACTCGCCGCATGCTGGCGGCGCATGGCCGAGACGTTCCTGCCGAACAAGGTCGTGCTGTTCCGCCCTGCGGGGGAGGACGCACCACCGATAACGAAGATCGCCCCGTTTACGGAGAGTCTGCATCGCTCGCGATGGCAAGGCGACTGCCTATGTGTGCCGCGAATTCCAATGTCAGCGGCCAACGAACGACATTGACACGATCCTGGGGATGGCCAGGACAGGGCCTGATTAAAGCGATTCGATTCCAGGCGCAGAGTGTTCTGCGGGATTCAATACAACACTATAGAAATGGCATTATGGATTCCCCGCAGGGTTGTCGGCGTAGAGATCCTTCGCTTTGCTCAGGATGACAGTGTGGCGGCGCGGTTGGCTTGGGTTTCGCTGGAATGCAGCAGGAGTTCAACTCAGCGCTCGGGGCTTGGCACTCCGAACATGGGCCCCGGAACTTCACCCTCAGGACTCGGCACTTGGAGCTCAGCACTCAGGACTCGTAACTCAGCACTCGGCACTCAGCACTCAGCACTGTCGTTATCTCCCCCAGGCAAGCCAGCGGCGCAGGAGTCGTCTGCGGGCCGGGCTGGGGCTGGCCTGGACACAAGCGTCCGCGGCCTTGCGAATCGCCTCGATATGCGTCGGGTAAAGGTAAAGGACCTCGGCGATACCGCGCAGGCCGATGCCGTGCACCATGGCCAGGGTGATCTGGCTGATCATGTCGCCGGCCTGTCGCCCGATGATCGTCGCGCCGACGATCCTGTCGGTGCCACGGCGGACGTGGATCTTCAGCAGGCCTTCCTCATCGCCATCTATCACCGCGCGGTCGATCGTATGGAACGGAACGGGGTAGGTCTCGATAGGCCAGCCACGTGCACGCGCGCCTTCTACCCCCACGCCGACGCGAGCAATCTCCGGATCCGTATAGATGCACCATGGGATCGTCAGATCGCTGAAGCGCCGCCGGCCAACAAACAGCGCATTAGCGACGGCAATGCGGGCCATGGCATCTGCGACGTGTGCGAAACGATATCGCGTGCACACGTCGCCGGCGGCATAGACGCGTCGGTTGCTCGTCCGCAGGAAATCATCCACGAGCACGCCGCGTTCGGCATCCTGGCCGATACCGGCGGCAGCGAGGGCCAGGCCCTCGGTGTTGGGATAGCGCCCTGCACAGATAAGGATTTCGTCGACGGAGACCTGCTCGCTTTGAGTACCCGTACGGAGATAGACCGTTTTCCCCCTGTCGCCGGCGCGGATGTGCGTGACGATCGTATCGAACTTGAAGTTGATATTGTCGCGTTGGAGGGCCTCGGCCAGGATGCGGCAAGCGTCGGCATCCTCCCCTGGCAGCACCTGGGAATCGCGTTCGATCAGGGTGACATCGCTGCCCAGCCGGCAGAAGGCCTGGGCCAGTTCACACCCGATCGGCCCTGCGCCGATTACCGCCAGCCTGCGCGGCTGCTCCGTAAGCATGAAGACCGTCTCGTTGGTCAGATAGCCGACCTCCAAGAGGCCCTCGATGGACGGCACGACCGGTCGGCTGCCCGTCGCGATCAGGGCCCTGGCGAAACGAAGCCTGCGCACCAGCCACCTCGATGACATCTCGGCCGACGAAACGACCTCGCCCGAAATACACGTCGATGCCCGTCTCGCGAAGATGCTTGGCGGAGACGTGCGTACCGAGCAGGCTACGGGTCTTGCGAAGGCGGTTCATGGCACCCGGGAAGTCGCCCTCAATCATCTCCGGGATCCGCACACCATAGCGCCCGGCCGTGTAAACGTCCGCCTGAGCCTTGGCCGAGCGAATCAGGCTTTTGGAGGTCACACAGCCGGTATTGAGGCCCTCGCCGCCGAGAAGGCGATCCTCGATCAGGGCGACTCTGGCCCCGGCAGCGACACCCTCTTTGACAGCGGCGAGTCCCGCTGGGGCCGCCGCCGATGACCACGAGGTTGTACCGTCTGGGTGGTTGGGGGTTGACCCAGTCCGGAGGGCGAACATACGACGCCAGGACTGTATCGTACTGGTCCTGCAGCAGCGTCTGGGGCGTATTGGACATAAACCCGTGACTCCTCGTGATGCCAGCATCGCGCAGGCGACGAGAAACGGATACATCAGCCGAACAAAGCCTCGCGCGCAGGCCGGAGCCCTCTTGTACACTGGCCGGCATGCCATCGAGCGACATTGTCCCAGGCTGCTCTATTGTAGGTATGGTGTTGGAAGGCGGCAGGAAACGACGGATCGCAGGTTGAATGGATGGCCGATCACCAGGCGACCCCCGGCAATCGAAGGGAGGAAAACCGGGCTGTCCGCGTTCCGTTGTCACGGACAGCCCCGTTCAGATCTCAGTTGCCAGTCAGCCAGCCATATTCGACTGCGCACTGGGGGTTCACGAACCCCTTGACGAAGAGGCTCTTCATCTGCCGCACTGTCGCGCTAGCCGATGTGGCCATCAACGGCAGAAAAGGCCAGCACCCAGAACGATTGCCCATACGCGTTTCATGCTTGCTACCTCCAGACAACAGGTTCCACTTGCCAATCTACACCGCATGTCATATCGGCAAGGCCAGGCATCTACGACGGCGTTTCTCGCCGTAACACCTTGCGATCGATAGCCTAGCCGTACCGAGCGAGAGACATAATAGCCAGATCTGCTTGGTTTTACAGAGGTTACAGCAGGCAATCCGGGATATTAACATTTGCAGCCCAGGAGTTTACGCCTTGCAAACACCGATATCCAGGTCGGCAGCGGCGTCGGTCTCGCCCAATGACAGGCAGATAGTGTCGCCGGATCACTTTGGCGGCGATAGCCTTTGGGCAGCGGAGCGGCTACCCGAAACTCGCCTGGCCGATCGTTCTTGACAGGTGCAGGACGCCATGTGAGTCTCTGGTTATGTGTCGCCAGCAAAGCGCAAGGATCGGCGCCGTTGCCAGGGAGAATGAGACAATGTTGCCAGCAAAGGCATTCGTGTGCGTGCTGATGCTCCTTCCGAGTGCGGCCGTCTTTGGCAGCTCGGCCCCCGGGCAGCCGACGTCGCCAGCCAGTCGCCCGGCTGCCAACCTGCGCGTCCCAGCCGGTCGCCAATCTGCGTTTCGAGGACTTTCCCTCCCGGTTCGCCGACGGCAACTGCCGAACAATACGAGAAATGAACGAAATGCTGAACATAAACA
>CAWBCK010000001.1:0-406223 GCA_963787325.1 uncultured Planctomycetota bacterium | reverse complement strand
ATGCGTCCAGAAGTGCGTGTAAAAACTCATCGTGTCGAAAACTTCGGAGGGCTGCAGATCCAGGAACTCGGCGATCTCGACCATCGCCTGCGGCGTGATCTGGTCATACGCCTCCTGCACCACGTGCAACGCCGGAATCAGGACCGCACGCTTCGTCTCATATCGCGGAAAATACGCCGCAATCCGGTCCTTAACCTCCTGGGTCAGGACGGGTTTGACATCCGCGGGGATGATCGGCTTCTCTCGATTGACAACCGGCCATGCCATGCAAATCACTCCAACACGTTTCGACTAACGATCCAGTTCGGCGGCGATGATATTCAGACTGCCGAGAACAGCCACAACGTCCGAAACCTGGTGCCCACGAATCAGGTCGGGGAAACACTGATAGTTGATGAAACTCGGCGGACGGACGCGGGCTCGATAGGCACTCCTGCCGCCGTTGCTGGCGATGTAGAAGCCGAGTTCGCCGTTGGGGGCTTCGACGGCGCCGTAGGTCTCACCAATCGGCGGCGTCCAGCCGCGGTTCCACATCACGGTTTCAAAATGATGGATCAGACCTTCAATACTGCCCCAGACCTCGGTCTTGTCCGGCAGACCCAATTTCTCATCCGGGGCCACGTTGATCGGTCCCGCCGGGATGTTGTCGATCAGCTGCTCGATGATCCGCAGCGACTGGCGAATCTCCTCCATGCGTACCACGAACCGGCCGTAGCAGTCGCCCATATTGCTGACAGGCACCTTGAACTCGACAGGCGATGCACCCTGGCCGTCCCAGTTTTCCTCGAAGCACAGGTAAGGCTCGTCCTTGCGCAGGTCGCGAACGACGCCGCTGGCACGGGCGACCGGACCGGTCAGCGACCAGTTGACCGCGTCTTCCTTGTTGATGTACCCGATACCGCGAAGCCGCTCAATGAAGATACGGTTGCGAAGCAGCAGCGAGTCGCAGTCAGCCAGCGTACGCGGCACGCGCTTGAGGAATTCCTTCACGTGACCGGGCCATTCCGGCGTGATGTCAGCCTTGAGACCACCCAATCGCGTATAGCTGTTCATGTACCGGGCACCGGAGATCTCTTCCATCAGGTCGTAGACGATCTCCCGATCCTCAAAAAGGTACAAAAACGGCGTAAAGGCTCCAAGGTCCAGTGCAGCCGCGCCGACGCATAGCACATGATCCTGGATACGGGAAAGCTCGCCGACGATCGTACGGATGACCTTGCAGCGGGGCGTCAGTTCGATCCCGAACAGTTTCTCCCACGCCGAATGCCAGGCGATGTTGTTCATCACGGGCGAAAGGTAATTCATCCGGTCCGTGACGGTGACATACTGGTTGATGTCGTGTACTTCGCCCATCTTCTCGAAGCCGCTGTGCAGATAGCCGATGTCCGGGATGCAGTCGACGATGCGCTCGCCTTCGAGCGTCAGCACGAGGCGCAGCGTCGTGTGGGTGGCGGGATGCTGGGGCCCGAAGTTCAGGATCCAGCGATCCGCCTGGACATCGTCGCGCTCGAGGGTAAACCGCTCGAGCGCCTGTCAGTTCTCCGCTGCCTTGGTCAGTTGTCACGATGCAGCTCCACCGTTTCAAAACGATTGGTGTGCCACGCACACCCTAGGCCGATTCCGGCCCGAGAATTTCATAGTTGGCCCGCTCGCCAAGCCCCTGCACTGGGTAATCCTTCCGCAACGGAAACGACCCGAACCCTTCCCACAGCAGGATCCGCCGCAGATCCGGATGCCCTTCGAAGCGGACGCCGAACATGTCCCACACCTCGCGTTCCTGCCAATTGGCGCCCTTCCAGATCGACACGACGCTGGGAACCTTCGGCTCGGGATCGTTGGCGAAGCACTTGATCCAGATCCGATGCCGCAGCGTCGTCGAGACCAGCGTATACGTCACGCCGTAACGGTCGGTCGCATTGGGAAAGTGCAGGTAGTCCACGCACGTCAGATCCGACAGCAGGTCGAAGCGGCAACGTTCGTCGTCCTTCAGGAAACGCATCACGTCGAGCAGCTTCTCAGGCAAGACGCGAATGTACACCTGGTCGGTCGGCCCCATATGATTGACGACCAGCGGAGCCGGCACGATCGTTTCTTCGCCAAACCGTTCCTGGAGGGCTTTGACAGCCGGATGCCAGACTGCCGTACGCCTCCGCCGCAAGCATATCAGTACCGCGGGCGCCCGCACTGCCGACGGGACCGGGCACACCGATCCGCGGGCCAATCTCTTTGGATGCGTTCTGTTCCGCCATGGACCTCGCCTCTATCGTTGGAGTCAGGGCCTCCGCCCGCGTCGTTTCAGCGCCTCATTCACCGTATTGGTCACGGTCGCCAGATCCGTCACCTTTTCCGGCTCAACGCGCATCCGCATGCCTCGGCCGCGCTCGAAGCTGGGCCGGGCCTTGCCAGTGTCGATCAACCGCTGGATGAGCATCAGGCCTTCAAGCAGTTGCTCCGGGCGCGGCGGGCAACCAGGTACATATACGTCCACCGGCAGGAACTGGTCGACACCCTGGACAGTGGCGTAGACGTTGAATTCGCCCCCGGTACTGGCACAGGCCCCCATGCTCATGACCCACTTCGGCTCGGTGATCTGCTTGTAGATCTGCTGGAGCACCGGCATGGTCTTGATCGAAACCCGCCCCGCGCAGATCAGCAGGTCCGACTGCCGCGGGCTGAACCGCATCGCCTCGGCACCAAACCGGCCGACGTCATAACGGCTGGCACCCAGCGCCATCACCTCGATACCGCAGCAGGCGGTCGCAAACGGCAGAGGCCAGATCGACCACCGCCTTGCCCACGCTGCCGGATTCCGCAGCGCCTGCAACAGGTCATACATCCGTCCGGTGTAAAAGGGCGGGCGGGTCGTTACGGTCGAACCCGGCCCTCGTTGTTCAGTTGGCTGCGGCATAACCGCCAGTCTCCTCGTCGACCTCGATATCGAGGTTGCTGCTTCGGATCATCATGCCAAGGGGTTCCGGCGTCGGGCGTGTGATCCAGTCCTTCTCCTGCACGGATCAGCTGAACCGGAAAACGCCCTTGCGCCAGGCGTACAGGTAGCCGATGAACAGGATCAGCACGAACACGGCCACTTCCACAAAAAGGTAGCCCTTGCCGATCACAGTGCCGAGCAGATCCAGAGCCACCTGATGCCGCGCTTTGGGGTTGGTAGCCTCGACATACAGGGCCGCCCACGGCCAAAGTAACGCAATTTCCACGTCGAACAGCAGGAACGCCATCGCGACCATGTAGAAGCGGATGTCAAAACGCGTTCGGGCACTGGTGATCGGCAACATGCCCGCTTCGTAAGGGGTGGCTTTGGTCGGCCCCATGCGACGCGGCCCCAGCAAATGGGCTGCCCCGAACATGGCCCCGGCCATCAGCACGACAATGACGATGAGCCAACCGACCGGCTCATAGGCATACAACGAACTCAGGGCAATCATGAAACCTCCGACAGCCGGCAGACCCTGCCGACATGCAATTCCTGCAACAGCTGCACTTTCCGAGCGTTGCGCCCGGCTCAGGGATGAACACTTCAGAGCCGAGCACCACATGATCAAGGCAACACTTTAGGGCGCGAACCCGAGGCGTCAAGCAACCGCTCGCAAACCTAATCCATATGGCAACATCGTTCAATTCTGCACGACCGCATGCGCACCACGTCAACAGGACGGATTTGACCGGACTTTGTGAAAAGTGTAGCGCTCTGTATTGAAACATTCAAGCAGGCGGCCGCCACAATCGCACTTCGGCCGCCACCTTCGCGATATGGGCCGGACTGGTCCCGCAGCAGCCACCGACGAAGCTCGCCCCAGCCTTAAGCAGCAAACTGACCTTGGAGGCAAACTCGTCGGGGCCTTCCCGGTAGGCGACCGTGCCAGCCTGGATCTCCGGCAAGCCGGCATTGGGCTTGCCCCACAGCGGCAGGTCAGTGTGCCGGCGCATGTGCTCGATCACCTTGATGCACGCATCGATACCTATACCGCAGTTGCAGCCGACCGCATCAGCCCCCGCCTTTGCAAGCTCTCGCGCAGCCTGACCCGCCTCTACCCCCATGACCGTCCGCAGATGATCGGGACCGGTATCAAAGGTCATGCTCGCAACAACTGGCAGCCCCGTTGCATCCTTAACGGCGCGAACAGCCGCCAGGATCTCCGCCATCTCCGTCATCGTCTCGCAGACGATCGCATCCACCCCACCGGCTGCCAGGGCCTTCGCCTGCACCACGAAGTTCCGGTAGAGCTCCTGCTCGGTGACCTCCTCCGCCACGACCATCAGACCAGTCGGCCCGATCGACCCGAAGACCCACGCCTCCTGCCCGGCCGCCTGCCTGCTGATCCGCGCGCCAGCGACATTGAGAGCCTCGACCTTGTCCGCCAGATCGTGACGCTGGAGCATGAAGCAATTAGCGCAGAGGGTGTTGGTCATGATCACCTCGGCGCCGGCCCGCAGGTAGGCAGCGGCGATCTGACCCACTGAATCAGGATGAGAGAGGTTCCATTCCTCGTGACAGTACCCCGGCGGGCACCCCAGTTTGTCGAGTTCGGTGCCCCAGGCGCCGTCGGTGATTTTGGGGGCGGCCAAGGCGGGTGCGAGGCTGGCAGCCTGCCGGCCGCCTGCCTTATCGTCCGATAACCGTGACTCATCGACCGGGGACATTGTTTGTACGGTATCGAGGAGGGGCGTCGCTGGCAACCTTGCCGGAGGGGGCGGGCGATCCCTTTGCAGCCGGGGAAATGCGACGCGGATCCGGCTTTGGCAACTTTGTCGGGAGGGGGCGGATACCGACGGCAGGGATCGGCAACCGACGTCCCCGATCAGTCGCCAGCCAAAGTGGCGTCGGTGACCAGTCCTCCGCGAGCAAGCCTCCAAATCGGCTGAACATTGACCTGCCAGATCGATCAACCATAGAAACTCGTGGGAACCGGCATGTCTTGCGGCGCGGAACCTGTGGCGAATCCTGGGGCGGCTTTCTGATCGGAAAGGTGGAACTCGCATGGCAAGAGTCGCGCGAACTGGTGGAGAAGGCAGGGGTGAATGTCGACCAGCTGTTGGAACTGCTGGTCAAGAACGCCGGGGCGGAACTTACAACCTTTTACTACTACACGATCCTGCGGATGAACCTGATCGGGCTGGAGGGCGAAGGCATCAAGGAGATCGCCGAGACGGCCCGCATCGAAGACCGCAATCACTTCGAGGCGCTCGTGCCGCGGATTTATCGACTGGGCGGGGCGCTGCCCGGCGACATGAAGGCATTTCACGATATTTCGGCTTGCCCGCCCGCCAGCCTGCCGGCAGATCCCAAAGATGTCCGGGCGATCCTGAACGTGCTGGTCGAGGCCGAGCGGTGCGCCCAACGCGGCTATACCCACATCTGCAATCTGACGGCCGGCAAGGACCATCGGACGTACGATCTGTCCCTGGCGATCCTGCACGAAGAGACCGAGCACGAGGCGTGGTTCAGCGAGTTCCTCGGCGAAGGGCCGTCGGGACACTTCCTGCGACGCGGCGAGACGAGCCCGTTTGTGCGGAAGTTCTTGAGATGACAGAGCACATAGAACCCGATGCTGAGTTCTCAGTCCTTCGTCGTCAGTCCTTGCTGCTGGTCCTTAGCCTTCGGCGAATTCCTTGACGACCAACGTGTCGTTCTGGCCGCCGAACCCGAATGAATTGGACAGCGCCACCTTCACCGGCAGCTTGCGTGCCTCGTTCGGCACGTAGTCCAGGTCGCAGTTGGGATCCGGCTGCGAATAGTTGATCGTCGGCGGTATCATCCCGTCGCGAATGCACAGCACGCACGTGATAAGCTCGACCGCACCAGCCGCAGCGATCAGGTGTCCGATCATGCTCTTGATGCTGCTGACAGGCACCTTTTTGGCGCACTCGCCGAATACGTGCCGAATCGCCAGCGACTCGATCTTATCATTTTCCTGGGTGCCGGTCCCGTGCGCGTTGATATAGTGCACGTCCTGCGGCTGCAGTCCGGCATCGGCCAAAGCCGCCCGCATGGCTGCCGTACCACCCCGGCCATCTTCATGAATATCTGTAATGCGGAATGCGTCGGCCGTGCTGCCGAACCCGACGATCTCCGCCAGGATCTTCGCCCCGCGACTTCCTGGCGTGCTCCAGTTCCTCCAGCACGACCAGGCCCGCCCCCTCGCCGATTACGAACCCGTCCCGGGTACGGTCAAACGGCCGGCTGGCTGTCTCGATCGAATCATTTCGCATCGAAAGCGCGGTCAACCTGTTGAAACCGGTCACGCCGAGCGGATGGATCATCGTGTGTGCGCCGCCGGAGAGCATTACGTCCGCGTCGCCCCGCCGGATCTGCCCCGTCGCCTCACCGATCGCCTGAGTACTGGCCGCGCAGGCTGTCAGCGTGTTGAAGCACGGGCCCTCCAAGCCGAACAGCGAGGCGATATGCCCGGCTGCCATGTTCGGCTCCTGCTCCAGCTCGCACGTCGAGTCGAACTCCTTGTAGGCAACCTTCGACCACGCAGGCATGTCCAGTTCGGACTTTTCCGTGTTCCAGGCATTGATCGCCGCCAGCACGAAGTGATCGAAATCGAAAGGCCCTTCGCCGGCACCGAGGTAAACACCCGTCCGCGTCTTATCCAGGCCGGCGAACTTATCAAGCCCGGCGTGCGTCCACGCGAGCCTCGCCGCCGCCAGCCCGAACCGCGTATTTCTGCTGGCGCTGGCATGCCGCGGGTAATCCGGCCCGAGGAACTTCTCGAGGTCGAAGTCCTTGACTTGGCCGCTGAACGTCGTCGGGAACGTACTGGCGTCGAACAGCTCCGTCGGCGTGATCGCCGAGGCACCACCGAGCAACCCCTGCCAGACCTGTTCGAGGTCCCAGCCCAAGGGCGTCACCCAACCCATACCGGTTATAACAACGCGACGACGCATACATGCTCCTCGAACGACAGTGGCCAGTGGCCAGTTGTCAGTGATCAGTTCCCGGACTCCACGAGATATCGAGTCCGGCCAGACGCACTCGGTCCTCAGTCCTCAGCACTCAGTCCTGTCTTTTGAGAACGATCGCCCCATACTGCCCGCCGCCAAGGGCGTACCCGACGGTGATCGCCACCTTGACCGGCCGGCTGGTCGCCTCGCGGACAACATTGACTCCCAGCGCCGCATCCGGCTGCTTGCAGTTAATCGTCGGCGGTATGCAGCCTGTCTCGATCGCCATCGCCGCCACAGCCGTCTCGATCGCGCCGAGCCGGCGCCGATGAGCCCGATGGCCCCCTTGATGGCTGTCACCGGGACCTGTTTGGCATGCTCGCCCAAGGCCGCTGCAATACCCATTGCCTCGCCCGCATCGTGCTGTTTCGTGCCGGGCGCGAATGCCACGACGAGGTCGACCTCTTCCGGTTTGACGCCGGCATCCGCCATCGCCCGCTGCATCGCCAGCTGTACCGCCCGGGCCTGATGCCGGGGGTTCAGCCAGTCGTTGGGATTCGTACTGCCGCCAAAGCCCGCCACTTCCGCATAGACCTTTGCGCCGCGTTTTGTGGCATGCTGCAGTTCTTCCAGGATCAGCAGACCGCCGCCCTCGGCGATCACCGTGCCGGTGCGTCGGGCATCGAACGGCTTGCATGCCTTCTCGGGCGCATCGTTCGAATCCGTCGCCAGGCGCTTGAGCAGACTCTGCCGCATCAGTCCCATCGGGCTGAGCTTGCTCTCGGCCCCGCCGCAGATACACACGTCGGCCGCGTTGCGAATATCGTCCGCTGCGCCTCGCCGATCGCCAGGTGCCCGCTCGCATCGCCGCAGGTAATCGTGTTGGACGGTGCCTGGGCATCGTGCACGATCGTCACGTGACAGGCCAGCATGTTCGGCAGGTACTTCAGCAACCAGAGCGGCGTGAGGTTGTTCATGCCCTCCGTGCCCCAGCGCTTCATGCTGAACTGGCCAGAATCGTCTTTGGCCGTATAGATCGCCCCGGACAATTCCGTCAGGTCCGCACAGATCAGGCCCGCGCCGATGTTGGCCCCAAAGCGTGTCGGGTCGTGAGTGGCGGGCGGCTCCGCCTCGCCACGTTCGATCAGACACTTGGTCTTGAGCCCGGCATCCTTGACTGCCTCGTAGGCCGCCACGACGGCGATCTCGATGTCGCGAGCCATGACCTTCGTGCTCTTGCGGTAGCTCTTTGGCACGTAGTCAGACATTTTGAGCGAGTCCATCTCGCCAGCCACCTGGCTGTCGAAGCCGGACGGATCGAACGTAGTGATCCGCCGCACGGCGCTGCGCCAGCCAGCAGCTGCTCCCAGACGTTCTTGCCACCGATGCCCAGCGGACACGCCAGTCCGATGCCTGTTACCACTACACGACGATCTGCCATCACTCGCCCCTACAAGGCCCGCCACATGGAAGAAACTCGACGCCTGCCGTGCCGCAGGACGTCTCATGCATCCTGCTGATCCGTGAAACTGCGAAACAGCGACATGAACTGCTCGGTGAACACGAAGTTCTCCTCCGGCAGTTTCAGGCCGCGCATGTTCTGATCGGCATGGGAGAAGACCAGGTCCACCTGGCCGATCTCCTGCTCACCCGCAAACACCCGGCCGCTCGTGATCGAGGCGGCATCGCTGACGTTCTCGATGGTCGCCTCGTAGCGCACCTGCTCGCCAGGCCGGGCAAGCCGCTCGAAGCTGGCCCGCTTGACCTTCGCCAGCACCACCTTCTCCTTGAAGTCGCGGGCCTCGCCGACGAGGATGCCCGCCGTCTGGGCCATCCCTTCGATCATCAGGCTGGCAGGTAGCGCCGGCGCTCGGCGCAGACGTCATGCACGTGCTCTTCCGCCAGCGTGACGTTCTTGACCGCCACCGCGCACTTACGGGCTTCAAACTCCACGAACCGGTCGATCCATATCCAACGCATGGTTACTTGGCCGCCGGCTCACCGTTAATCTTCGTCTCGAGATAATTGACGATCGTACGGACGGTGAAGAGGTTCGGCACCTTGTTGACGTCCGGGTCCTTCTCGAAGTCGCTGAAGTCGGCGTGCGGCATGGCCTTTTTGAGCTGTTCGAGGCCCGCCGGCGTGAGTTTGCCGCTGCTGACGTAGTCCGGGTTGTTCAGCACGTCATCCGGGAAGAGTTCGCCCCGCGGGATCTTGATGTTGAACGCCTTCTCCAGCCGAAAGACGATGTCCAGGAAGTCGATCGACTCGGCTCCGAGGTCCCCCGTCAGGGTCGCCTGTTCCGTGACCTCCTCCTCGTCGACGCCGAGGGCATCCACCAGGGTTTCCTGCACGCTCCGGAAGATGTCGTCCCGGCTCATGCTCATAGTCTTACTCCTTCTGATGCAAGTTCATTCTAGACCCGCTCGCGGCCTGTCCGATTCCTGTCCTGCGTGGCGTCTAGGCCGCCATCTCAGCCGCAAGCAACTCGTACCGCGCCTTGGCGTCAGCCACCGCCCGTTCGTGCAAGGCTGCGCCACCTTCGATCTGTCCATGCCGCAAGGCAATCCGCCCGCGGACCATCTCCTGCCCGTTGCAGCGTCCAACGGCATCAAACTCGCTTCGCTCCTGGCCGATTTGCCGGACGGTAACCTCCACCTCCAGCACCTCTCCCGGCCGGACGAAGTTTTTATAAGTCACGTTCCTGGCTTCCGCCAGTTCCACCTTGCTGTAGGCGAAGTCGCTACCGACCTGCACGAGCCAGCCAGCCGCCTGCGTCATCGCCTCGATCATCAGGACGCCTGGCATTACCGGGAATGTCGGAAAATGGTCCGCCAGATATTCCTCCGCCAGCGAAAGCGCCTTACGCGCGACGATCCGCTTGCCAGGCTCCAACGTCACAATCCGGTCCAGTAGTACGAATTTCACCCGCGCATCCTTAAGAGACAGCAACCGGCGGATTCAGCAGAAAGCCGCGCCATCGAGCCCTACCACCTGACCCGCCATGTAGGAAGCGGAATTCTAACGGCATGCACCCGTAAATTCCAGTCATCCAGCCGGCAGACCAAGCCCCAACGCGCCGGCGCCGATGTCACTTGCCGTTGCTCGTATGCTCGCACCTTTCGCATTATTTGCGACGACCGCCGTCTTCCTTGTGCTCGTCACCGTTGCTGTACTATGTGCCTTATGCGCCTTTTGCGGCTACTGTCGTTGCAGTTCTACTGATATACGTTGCGTCTTTTGCGGTTCTCAGGGTTATCGTATCAGGATATCCGGCCGCTCAACTGTCTTTCCGCCGAGTTCACCGCGGAAGACCGGCCATCGCCCCGTGGCGGTGATCACCTCGAAACCGGCCTCGGTGACCAGGATCGTGTCCTCGCTTTTGGCCGCGACCAGAGACGGATTCCAGGCAAAGGCCTGATTGGCGACAACAACAGAAGGATTACCCGGGGCCGCCTTGCCTTCGCGGGTCCGATAACCCGTTGGTCCGCCCTGATGATGATGCTTCCAGCCGTCCGGAAAACCGACGCGTTCGTATGCCTGCTGCGTAGCCGCGAAAACATCGCCCAGCGTGCTGCCTACCTTCGTCGCGTCCATCATGGCTGCGTCCACCAGGCAGATCAGCCGCTGCCGTTCGTGCCACGCCGGCTCGGGCTCGCCGAAGCTGAACAATCGAGTCGCTGATGCGATCAGCCCGCCGTTTTCGGCACACACCACCGCCATCGCCCGCCGGCTGATGCCCAGATCCGTTGCAATCGGGTGCCGCCACAGGTCCAGCCGATCGTCCCCCGCCACCAGCACCACATGCGGCTTGAGCCGTCGGGACCACATGGCCTGGCTGACCAGCCCGGCCAGGGCATATTCACTACCGCCCTGACGGAAATTCCTGCACGCCCACTCCAGCGCCTCGCCGGTTGCCTTGCCGATCTGCCGCAGCCGGTCCATCTCACTGTCCAGCAGCCGGAGCCGGAGTTTGTCGAACTCTCCGCCGAGCGTCTGAACGTCCGCCGGCAATCCCGCGACCTTCACGTCCGCCGCGACCGCTTTCCTGCCTGTCAGCAGATCCGCGAACGCCTTGCCCGTCACTGCACCATCCCACCAGTCGCAGCCGACGATCTCGATGCCCAGGTCGGGGATCTCTTCGCGACGGATCCGCTCGGCCTCGATATTGCTGGTCACGCAGACCGCCCGGTCCGCCGTAATCACCAGGCTGGCCACCCCGGTATCACTGGCATGATTGACATAGTTCTGCCCGCCGGCCGTGTACCATGCGAAGTTGAATCGTTGTGTAAGGACGATCGCATCCAGCCCCGCCTGCCGCATGAAGCCACAGACGGTCTCATGCTTGGCCCGCACTTCCTCTCGCCGATCCATGGGAAACCCTCACAAGAGCATCAAGACACCAGCCAGACCACCGCCATCAGACCGACATGCTGGCGTACCCAGTGCCTAGCCCCTGGTCTCCAGCCCCTGCCGTAATTACTTGCTGCAGCAATAATCGACAATCCTGGCGATCTCGCTGCGCAGATCTTTTCGGTGCACGATCCGGTCGATGAAGCCGTGCTCCAGCATGAATTCCGCCGTCTGGAACCCCTCGGGCAGCTCCGCCCGAATCGTATTGGCGATCACCCGCGGCCCGGCAAAGCCGATCATCGCCGCCGGTTCCGCGACCATCACGTCACCCAGAAACGCGAAACTCGCCGCCACGCCAGCCGTCGTCGGATCGGTCATTACAGTAATATAGAGTACGCCGGCCTGCCCCAGCCGGGCGATCGCCGCGCTGGTCTTGGCCATCTGGACCAGCGAGACCATTCCTTCCTGCATCCGCGCCCCGCCGGACGCCGTCACCACGACCAGCGGCAGTTTCTCTTCGATCGCCATCTCGGCGGCCGAGGTGATCTTCTCGCCGACCACGGAGCCCATCGATGCCATGATAAAAGACGAGTCCATCACGCCGAGCACCACCGGCCTGCCGCGGATATGCGCCTTGCCGACGATCACCGCCTCTTTCTCGCCGGACTTCGCCTGCGTCTGCTTGATGCGGTCAGGATAGGGGATGCGGTCGACGAAGTTCAGCGGGTTGGTCGGCACCAGGTCCGCCAGGAACTCCTCGAATGTATCCGGGTCGACGAGTTGCTCGATCCGCGTCCGGCCAGATATACGATAATGATAATCGCACTCGGGGCAGACATGCAGCGCGTCCGCCAGTTCCTTGCGATAGGTCATCGACTCGCACTTCGGGCACCGCAGATACAGTCCCTGCGGGACATCGACCTTCTTGTTACTCTGCCATGCTGAGCCTGCCATACACCCTCTCCATAGGTCTACCAGCCGTCCTGACTCACCCGCACCCTACGGGGCCAAAATGGTACGGACTCTCCCCTTCCGATACAAGCTACCCGCTTTCGCCCCGCGCGTCGAGAGTCCAAGCCCTCATGAAGTGAATCGCCCCCTGCGCCTGCCCAATGGCAACGGCCCCCTGACCGGGGGGCAGCGGCTCAAGCCGCGTTCTCACCGCAGTTGCTGCCCCCAATAGCCCACCAAAACCTGCAAATCACCAACGTTTACGTGTCCGTCGCCATTACAGTCGGCAGCACCATTCCAGGTATCGCTCGGTGGCGTCTCCTGGCTGGCCCAGGCAGCAACCAGTGCCTGCAGATCCCCGACGTTTACATAACCGTCTCGATTGATGTCCCCGGAGATAAACTGCTGACCGTACGCGCACGAGTTGCCAGCAAAGGCGACATAGACTCTGCCGAAGATCCTCATGTCGCCACAGATCGCGGTAACACGGTCCCATATGCCCAGCGGGTGAATGGTCAACAGGTCCCAGGTTGCGCCTTCATCCGTGGAGCGGTATATGCCCTCTTGTGAGCCTTTCACACCCTCGACGTAGATCGCCGGGTAGCTGACGCCAGCCGCCCCCTTGCCAAAGCCAACGACCGAGACAGCATCAATCGTCGTCACGGGACTCCAGGTCAGACCGCCATCGGTACTGCGCATCAGCGGCCCCCGTCCGGCATCCTCCTCGCCCGGACCGAACCAGAAGTGCCCAGGCTTGTCATCGACGGCCTTGAGGCAGGGATGCCACCGCCATGCCGGCACGCCACTGCTCAAGAACATGAAATTCCTTCCCCCGTCGGTAGAACGAAAGAGCCCGTATTCCCACTGATATAGCAGGAAGGTCCCGTCCTGCGAGGGATCGGCCACCAGCATCTCCTTGTGCACGTAGTAGGCGCTGTACCCACCGCCGTCGACGGGTTGCCCATTGTATGTAATCGTCGAGTGCTGCCATGTCGAACCACGGTCAAGCGTGTAGTATGGCAATATGTCAGCCTCTGGCACACGAACAATGTTGTTCGCGTCATTACAGGAGACCGCCACGTCGCCAAAACGCATGTCAGCAGGTTGGGTCCCGCTCGTCACAGACTCGAAGTCGTGCCAGGTAAGCCCCCCATCGTCGGACCAGCCGCTCAGGTCCCCCGCACCGTACCACCAGTTGTGACGATACGCGGTCAGGACCACGAATTCAGGGTGGCCGGACTGATAGGCGAGGCTCCAGCCGGACGAGAAGGTCGGGGCAGGGATCTGCACGGTGTTGTAGATGTCGGGGTTGTCAACGCGGAAGGCGGTCCGATCCCAGAGCGTAACGATAGGCTTGCCGCCAGGCGGCACGGTCATATCGGTGCAGACCATCTCTTCGATGCCCTTGGAGGCGGAGGTCCACGTGATTGAATCAGGCGTGGCCAGATCGTCGCTCCACCACACGCCGATCCCCTCTGCCGTCCAGATCCGACCGGGCACGTGTGAGTCGAAGATCACCTCGGCGGTGGAAAACCAGACTTTCATCGGTACTTGCCATCCAGGGGATCTGTGGAGACCTACGCAGGGCGGGCAGTGGACCGATCCAGTGAGAGCCGCCGTCAGTCGTGCGGAACTGGCCGCCGTTGCTGCTGGTACAGATTATGCGAGCATCGTTGGCGGGATCGACAGCAACATCCATCAGATCCCCGGAGCCGGGAACAGCAATCGCTCGCCAAGCCGTCCCGTTCCATCTCCACGCGCGATTCGGCGAGATGCAGACGAAGCCGCCAGCCGGACTCACATCGGCGTCGCGAAACAGTGCCGCTTTGCCCGGGCCGTCCGGCAGGACCGAGATGTCGGACCACGTAGCACCACCATCGTAACTGCAGTACACACCGCCGCCACCGGATGTACCATAGACGAACGCGTAAACGGTGCGGCTCCGACCGCTGACATTACCGGCGCCGGGATCGACCAGCACTCGCACAATGCCGCAGATGCCGTTACTGGCATACACGCCCGCCGGGACTGGCATGACCTTCGTCCAGGTAAGACCGTCCAGCGTACGCCACAAGCCGTCCTTGCGCGTGCCCAGGTAGACGACATTGGCATTCAAGGGATCAGCTCCCAGACGTTCGGCATACCGGCCCTCATCGTTGGCGTTCATAGTCACGGCCAGGTTGCCCGCAACGAAGTGACCACCCCGATCGCTACTGCGCAGGACGTTCCCCTTATACGCAATGTAAACCACATCCGGATCGCTGGCAGATACGCCGATGCCATCCACTCCCTGATAATCGGCGTAGGCAACGAAACTCGGCGGAACAGATGATGCCGTGACGATCTGTTCCCATGTGTCATGGCCGGGCAAGAGTCTGTAGGCCCCGCCCACATCGGCACGACAGTAGAACAAACCCGCCACAGATGGATGTGAGACAATGCCGGTCACGAAACCGCCGCCGCCGATTTTGACCTGTTTCCAGTCATACGTCGTCCGCAAATCCCCGCCGGCCACAGCTGCGGCGTTCGCAGCCTGCACGAACTGCAAACTCACAATCAGCAGCACGCCAGCCACAAACAACCGTGTATTTCGCAATAGCACCCAGTCTCCTCCCGAACATCTGCTTGCGTGTCAATTTATCAGTTTATCTGAAATACACAAACGTGTCTACAAATACAAGCCCACAAGGTCAGATGCACAGGCAAACCGGATCCTGCTCTGGATGAAACCCCTAGCCCCATCCACCGGCCCCGTACCCATTACCGTTCCGTGACAGTCAAGAAGCCACCTAATTGATGAACGCTCGCCGCTCGTATACCATGCAGCCATCCTGGAGAAGGAAAGCCATGCGTGCAAATGCTGTCCGAATCATCCGCACGTTCGGCCTGACGGTTGTCCTGATGGCCCTGCTGTCTGATGTTCTTGTCTCACCAGCCGCTGATGTCGCCCTTCCCGCGGCATCGACCCCGCGACTCACCAGGCAGGTAATCGGCTACTTTCCCGACTGGGAATTCGGCAGATTCTCCAAGATCGATCTCAGCGCGCTTACTCAAATCAACTACTTTTCCATCATCCCCGGCGCCGACGGCTCGCTGCCCAAGACTTCCGCCACCGGAGCCGGCCTGTGGCAGCTGCAGGAAGTGGTAGCAGCCGCCCATAGCGCCACGCCGCCGGTGCCCGTCAGCATCGTGATCGATCCGTACGCGCCGTTCCTGCAGATCGCCGAGAGCCAGACCGCCACCGCCAATTTCGTCAGCAATCTGATGGACTTCTGCGTGCAATACGATCTCGACGGCGTCGACCTCGATTTTGAACCCTCCACCATCACGACCGACCAGATGACGAGCTACGGAAACCTTATCGCCGCCATCCACGCTGGGACCTCGGTGCGGGGGCTCGTCCTTTCTGCCGCCGTACAGGCATCCAAGCTGATCATCCCTGCGGCCAACATCGCAGACATCGACCTCTATCTTATGATGGACTACGAGCTGCGATACGACTCCAGTGCCCCTTACGATGCATCCATCACGTATCTGACCAACTGGACGAATTACGGCATCCCCAAGTCCAAACTGTTCATGGGCGTGCCCTTCTTCGGCAGGTCCGGCACGAGCTGGTCCGCAACGACCGCCAAGACGTACGCATCGATCCTGAACAACTACTTCGCCGAGTACGGCTCCTATCCGGATACCTCTCTCGACACCGTGACGATCAGCGGCGTGACCTGGGGTTTCAATGGCCGGGACACGATCGAAGCGAAAGCCCGCTACGTCGTGCAGAACGGCTATGCCGGCATGATGATCTGGGAACTGGGCCAGGACCACTTCGCCTCGCAGGGCAATTACGATGAATACTCGCTGTTGCCCGCTATAAAGAACATCTTCAGCCTCATCGGCGACATCAATACCGACGGCTACGTCAACGTCGGCGACCTCCAGACACTCGCCGCTGCCTGGGCTAGTCAGGACACACCGCCGTCTGCAAACTGGAACCCTGCGGCCGACATCAACGCCGACGGTTACGTGAACGTAGGCGATTTGCAGCTGCTGATTGCCAGTTGGGCAGCGCAGTTGTAGGCTGATCTGCTGGCGCGGAGCAGGTCGCCCCTGTCTGATCCGGAAGGAATGTAGGCGTCGCGCTTTCCCTCTTGACAGTGCAAAGGGCCTGGAGGCAAAGGCCTCGGAGACAGCCATGCAATCCGAGCAGGATACGCAGATCGAACCGCCCCGTTTCAACGTCATCTGGATCCTGGGGGACCAGCATCGCGCCCAGGCAACTGGATACGCCGGTGACCCCAACGCATGCACACCCAATCTGGACATCATGGCAGCTCAAGGCCTCAGCTTCACCGGCGCGGTGGCGGGATGTCCTTTGTGCTCTCCATATCGGGGCTCGCTGCTGACCGGGCGATATCCGCACGAGTGCGTGCCGGGACACGAATATCAGATGGACCCCAACATGCCGACGATCGCCACGGCCATGAAAGAAGCAGGCTACCGCACTGCGTACTTCGGCAAGTGGCACCTCGACGGCTTCCACGAGCGCGACGGGCGGGCGGCCATGCACATCATCCCGCAGGATCGCCGGGGCGACTTCGACGAGTGGATCGGCTATGAGAACAACAACAGCCAGTGGGATGACTGGGTGCATGGTGGTCAGGGCGGGTCGGCCTTCCACTATCGCTTACCGAAATACGAAACAGACGCCCTGACGGACATGCTGGTCGACTACATCGACCGGCAAGGCAAGGACCAGGCCGAAGGCACCGCTCAGCCGTTCTTTGCGGTGCTGAGTGTGCAACCGCCGCACGATCCTTACGTCGCGCCGCCGGAGTTCATGGCGCAACTATTCCCCGGCCAACCTGCAATTGCGGGAGAACGTCCCCAATGTGACACGGGTGCGGGAGCAGGCGCGGCGGGAGCTGGCCGGCTATTATGCCCAGATCGAAAATCTCGATGGTAACGTGGGCCGGGTGCGGGCGGCACTGGAACAAGCGGGCCTCAGCTGGAACACGCACGTGCTGTTCTTCAGCGACCACGGCGATATGCATGGTTCCCATGGCCAGTTCCGCAAGACCACGCCCTACGAAGAGGCTATCCGCATCCCGTTCTTGATCAGCGGACCGCCGAGCCAATACCCCTTGCGCACCGGCCGATGCAACGTGCCACTCAACCATGTGGACGTGGCGCCGACAACGCTGGGCCTGTGCGGCCTGACCAAGCCTGACTGGATGCGAGGGACGGACTATTCGTGGCGCCGCCTGCGGCATGGCACGCAAACCAGCGAGCCGGATTCCGCGTTCCTGCAGCTGGTCGTACCGCCGATGCACGGCAACACGCCGGACCGGGCATGGCGGGGCATCGTCACAAGGGACGGCTGGAAGTATGTAGTTCTCGAAAACATGCCATGGCTGCTGTTCAATCTGAACGAGGATCCATACGAGCAGGTGAATCTGGCCTTGAATTGCCAGTTCCGGGTCGAACGGAAGCGACTGCAGGACCGCCTGGCCCAGTGGATCGCCGACACAGGCGACTCATTCCGGCTACCACAGGTGTAATCGCAAGGCAGTACGGACCTCCTCTTGCATCTCCTGCCTTCTGTCTCCTGACTCCTGTCTACTGTCTTCTGACTCCTGACTTCTCTCTTCTGTCTTCTGTCTTCTGTCTTCTCTCTTCCGTCTTCCGAATGTACACTGTGCACGAATCACGTATAACAGGAGCACGAACCCGATGTCTCGCCCGATACCCAAACGCGTCCTCTGGATATCCACCGACCACATGCGCTTCGACTGCATCGCCGCTCATGGCAACCCGGCCATGCACACGCCGAACCTCGACCGGCTTGTCAACCAGGGCATCTCCTTCGAAAACTGTTACGTCCAGAACCCCGTCTGCATGCCCAGCCGGGCCAGCTTCATGACCGGCCTCTACCCCCAACAGGCCGGCGTCACGCGCAATGGCCAGACCCTGCGTCCGGACTTTGAGCCGACGGTGGCCCACGCATTCAAGGCCGCCGGCTACCAGACCGTTCAGATCGGCAAGCTTCACTTCCAGCAGCACGAGGACCACGACCTTGACCCCCGGGCTCGCCACGACTACGGCTTCGACGTCTTGTGGCTCAGCGAAGAGCCCGGCTGCTACGAAGACGCCTACATGACCTGGCTGAGAACCCAGCGTCCCGACCTCGTGCCTGTATTCCGCCTGCCACGCTCCAGCCATCCCGACCGCAGTGGCGAGGCGTACGGCCGGGTACTCGACGCGCCCTGGCAGTTCAGCCATTCCGGCTGGATCGCGACGCTGGCTGACATTTACCTCGATCGCCGCCGTGATTCGCGGCAGTTTCTTCACCTCGGTTTTTACGCCCCGCATCCGCCTCTGAATCCGACGCGCGAGATGTTCGAGCCATACGCCAATCGCGACATCCCCGAGCCCGTCTGGCAGGAGCAGGAATGGCTGGACAAGCCGGAGCCGCTGGCGGACTTCCTGCAGGCCAGGTCCGACTGGACGATGAAGGAGTTCCTCGACTACCGCCGCCATTTCTACGCGATGGTCACCGGTGTTGACATGGCGATCGGCCGACTGCTCGATTCTCTCGAACGTAACAGCATGCTCGAAGATACGCTGATCGTCTTCATGTCGGACCATGGCGATATGTGCGGCGATCATCACATGATCGCCAAGCAGGGCAGCTGCTTCGATCAGCTGATGCGGCAGCCGTGCGTCCTTTTCTGGCCGGAAGGCTTCGGCACGAAAGGCCGGCGGATTCGTGAACTGACGGAGATGGTCGACCTGCTGCCGACTTTGCTGGGCCTGGCCGGCGGCCACGTCCCTGACGTAATGGTCGGTCGGTCGTACGCCGAGGCCCTGCTCCGCGGAAGCCCCATTCGGGGCCGCGAGGACGTGTTCGCCTATCACGAACCGCCCTGGGGCGCGATGGTCCGCACGGCTTCTCACAAGTACATTCGTTACGACCGGGGCGCCGAAGTGCTTTATGACCTTCGCGAGCAGCCGTACGAGGTAACCAACCGAGCCAAGGACGATCCCGCGATGCTTCAGGAAATGCGAGAGAGGTTGCTCCAGCGACTGATGGAAGCCAGCCGCTCGCCGCAGCGTGTCCTGTGGCGATTCTGACGACGTGAACAGACCATCTGAGGTCTGTCGCCAGAGTAAGCTGAAAAGCGGCTGGTCGCTTCTGGTTTGTCATCCTGAGCGAAGCGAAGGATCTCCTGCGACAGACGTCAGGATTCCTCCGTCTTCTCGTTATGTTCGGCTCTTGCCGGAAAGATGCTCAGAAGCCTTCATCCGCCAGCCCGCCAATGCAATGGCGATGGCGTCCGCCACGTCGGGCGGTTCAGGCGTCTTGCTCAGGCCGAGCACATGCACCACCGCCGCCTGCACCTGTGCCTTGCTGGCATGGCCATTGCCCGTCAGCAGCCGCTTGATCCGCGTCGCGGAAATATCCGTCACGTCGATGTGTGCCTGGGCAGCGGCGCCGAGGATTACGCCGCGTGCATGGCCCATCAGGATCGCGGTCACCGGATGGGCGTAGTGACTGTAGAGTTTCTCGACGGCGATGGCGTCAGGCCGATGCTCCGCAAAGACGTCATGAACCTCCAGGGACGAGCTGACGCAGGCGGAACGGAAGCTCGCACGAGGCATCCGGTCGGACAACGCCAGCCTCAAGGAGCCTCACTCTCGGGCCGTCGGCGGAGATGACGGCATAGCCCGTAATTCGCAGGCCAGGGTCAATCCCGCAGATTCGCATGCGTACCTCTCTGCTGCGACAAAACGGCGCCGATGACCAGCCACCGCCTGACTGGCCACCTCATTGGGAAACAGTCGGCAACAAACAACGGACTACGGACAACAGCCGGCCGTTAACCTACTCCATCCGCCAGATGGTCCCGTCCGGCCGGTCTTCGAGTTTGACGCCCATCTTGGCCAGCTCGTTGCGGATGTGGTCGCCGATCTCGAACTGCTTCGCCTTGCGCGCCTTGTTTCGCACGTCGATCAGCAGTTCGACCAGGCTGCCGGTCAGCTCACCGCCAAGCGATTCCTCCGCCCGCTCCGGCTTCTCAAAGAACAGGCCCAGCAGTCGAGCGAGGAAGATCACGGTTGCAGCGGCTGATTGGAGTGCCTGGATCGCATCGGCCTTGGTCTTGCCCTTGTCCGCTTCCAACTGCTGCTCTTCGGCGAAACGATTGATGAACGTGACGAGTTCAAACAGCGAAGCAATCGCGCCAGCCGTGTTGAAATCGTCGTCCATCGAGTCCTCGAACCGCTGGCGGTATTCGGCCACGGTCTTGAGAAACGCATGGCTGGCCGGGTCCTTAACCTCGGCCGTCTGTTGCGGGAACGTCGTCGTACCATACGGGCTCTTGCCGGTGATCCGTTCGACCCGCTCGAAGAAGCGGTAGAACGTCGCCAGGGCCTTCGATGCCGCCTCCATGGCGCTGTCGCTGAAGTCGATCGGCCGGCGATAGTGCGTCTGAAGGACGAAGAACCGCACCAGCTCCGGCGAGAACTCCTGCAGGAGGGTGTTGAGCGTCAGCCGGCGCAGAACGTCCTGCATCTCCGTATCGCTCTTGGAGATCTTCTTCGTATTGATCCGCGTCAGCCCGTTGTGCATCCAGTACCTGGCAAACTGGCAGTCGCAGGCAGTCTCCGACTGGGCGATCTCGTTTTCATGATGCGGAAAGATCAGGTCGACGCCGCCGCCGTGAATGTCGAACGGCTGGCCCAGAAACTTGCTGCTCATCGCCGAGCATTCGATATGCCAGCCGGGCCGGCCCTTGCCCCACGGCGACTCGAACTTCACCTCGTCGGGCTCGTCGGGCTTGGTCGCCTTCCACAGGGCGAAGTCGCCGGGGTTCCGCTTGCCGCCTGCCACCAGGCCCTCGCGGGTCCCGCTGACCTGCTCTTCGGGCTTGCGATTGGAAAGTTTGCCGTAATCCTCGTCCTTGCTGATGTCGAAGTAGACATCGCCGTCGACCGGGTAGGCAGCCCCCTTGTCGACAAGTTTCTGGACGATCCCGATGATGTCGTCGATGCAGTAGCTGGCACGGGGCAACTCGTCGATGCCCGTAACGTTCAGCCGCTTCATGTTCATCAGGTAGTCATCGGTCACACGGTGCGCCAGTTCGAACACCCCCGTGTGCTGATTGGCCGCCTCGACGATGAGCTTGTCATCGACGTCCGTGATATTGACGACCCACTTGACCTCGTAGCCGCGATACTGCAAGTAACGTTTGATCGTATCGAAGATGATCGGCCCGACGGCATGGCCCAGATGCGACGGTTTGTAGACGGTCGGCCCGCAAACGTACATGCCCACCTTGCCGGGATGAACGGTCTCGAACGGTTCCTTACGACGGGTCAGCGTGTTGTATATTTGTATAGCCATCAATCAGTCCTGCGGAAACGTTGGGCAAACCTCCAGGAGGCAAGTCCTGAAAAAACCCAGCGATCCTGTCACCTTTCTTATCAACCCTTGTTATTCATTTACACCAGGGACGCTTCAGCCCGTGCCCCCATGGTCGCTTCCAGGACGGCGCATCACCCCCAGGCTGCCTAACTCGCCCGCGTGAGCCCGACAATCGCCTGGGCAGCCATCGCCAGCCCCTGCCCGACGGCATCGACCCCTTCGGACGTCTTCGCCTTAATGTTAACCCGCTCGACCGGCAAGGCCAACAGTTCCGCAAGTCGCTGGCGCATCTGGGGCTTGTGCAGGGGTCAGTTTCGGGCGCTCCGCGATGATCGTAACGTCGACGTTGACGACCACCCAGCCGGCCCGCGCCACGTCCTGCACGACCATCTCCAGCAGCATGCCGCTGTCGGCCCCGGCCCAGCCAGGATCGCTCGGGGGAAACTTCTCCCCGATATCGCCCAGCCCAGCCGCCCCCAGCAACGCATCCGCCACGGCATGCAACGCCACATCGGCGTCCGAATGCCCATGCAGCCCCTTTTCGCAGGGAACCGCCACATTGCAGAGGATCAACGGCCGGCCGGCCTCCAGCCGGTGAAGATCCCAACCGAGCCCAACAGATTGGATTGCCTGCTGTCCGATAACCATGCGTTCGCCTGGGATCCCTCTTTCAAGCGTCATATGCTTTGCCGGCCGAACCCAGCCGGCTCTGTCAAACGCCGATTATATCACTCGACCGACACGGTCAATTCCTGCACGCGGCCGGTGCTGACGTCCTTCACCTGAACCGTCCAATCGCCCTTCGGATCGTTCAATGCGAAGGGGATCCGATGAACCGCCCGGCCGTCGCGCAGCAGGACGTTGGCACTGTAATGCTCCGCCGGCTTCTTGTCGGGCGTGAACACCTCGACGCGAGCAACCCGCAACACCGAGGCCGGCTCGGCAGAGAACGCAATATCCACCGCGCCATTCTTGAGCCTTGCTCGCCTTAGCCTGCAGCGCCGGCATCTCCTTGTCAGCGATGGTCCAGATGATGGGGACATACGGCTCGAGCGTTGCCTCGAACTTCTCGCCCTCGCCAAGATGCTTGCCGCTCAGGATGTCGTACACCTGGCTCGACCGATCCAGCAGCAGCGTCACCTTCTCGGGCTTCTCCAGCGCAGGACTCTTGCTGTACTTCTTTCGATTGGGCCCTTCACTGTTGCGCTGCAGCGACCGACCAACGCTGATCACCCGCACGCCAGGCCCGGCATGATAGGTGTGCACCTCGGCTGCGGTGAGCGGCTGGCCGTCCGAACCGATCACGCGCACCGACGGCTGAATGCCGGCCACGTCAAAGAGGATCTTCTCGACCGGTGCCCGCATCTGGCGTTCTTGCCCGGGTTGCAGCCGCAGGCGGGAATACATCATCATCGACTTGTCCAGCAGGAAGCTCTGCTTGTTGTCCCACAGATCCGCAAGGGCCGGCTTTTCGCGCCACTTGCCGTGCTCATCCATGACGGCCGGCGAATTGTCGGCGATCACGATGCCGCCGTTGGCGACGAAATCGCGGATCCTGGCTGCCTCGACGTCCGACAACGCAAAGACCTCCGGCATCACCAGCACGCGGAACCAGCCGTTGGCCAGCCGATTCTCATTGGCCACCTGCTCGTTGGAAACAAAGTCATACTGGACGTTGCAGTCCTCCAGCAGTCGGCACCAGCTCGTCCGCAACAGATTGCGGTACGAGTCGCCGTACATATTCCACGACTGCAGCTCGACCCAGTGCCGCCCCGTCGGCAGATACTGTCGCCACCATGCCACGCGGATGGACGGCTGTGAGTAATACACCGCAATGCCGCTATTGTCATACTGGCACGCATAGATGAGTTTCGCCAGACCCGATTCGATCGTCCGCAGCGTCGGACCGAGACTCGTAGCCCGCTCGGTCGGCTTGCCGTCCGGCAGGGTCAGGAAACGGTTTTTCGGCTCGTCGTTATCCCAGAAGATCATCCCCCGGTCATCGTCCAGGAAGCGCGTCCAGATATCCCACTTGCCGTAGTCGCCGCTGAACCATGACGGGCTCATCTGAATGCACCGCCCCGGATACAATGAACGAATGATCTCCGGAGCGCAGCCGATGTTGTAGGGCACGATCAAATCGACCACCTGGCAGAGTTTGGCGTAGTTGTGCCCGCTGAAGACGCCGGGATCGTGTGTGCCAGTAAAGCCGAACCGGCCGTACGGGTCATACCTGCGTCCGATCTCCACACCGCGCGCCAAGGCATCAGCCAGTGTCTGATCCATGAACTCGCGGAAGTCGACCCATTGCGAAAGATTCCAGCCAGCCATCTTCTGCGGGTCCGGCTGCAGGCAGTCGATCTTCAGCGTCGCGCCCCATTTCTCGAACGCGTCATAGAACTGCACAACATCCTGAAGGCTGGCGAACTGCGTGCCATACTGCTTGTTTACGCCCTCGATCTCGGCCTTGCGGATGACCTCGGGAGCCACCTGCTCGCCGGCCGAGCCCGGCGGCGCCGCATCCGGGACAACGCCCTTGATCCAGTTTTCGACGTATTTGACGTCGACAGGCGTGCTCGTCACCAGGCTCATGTAAAGGTCGACCATGGCCTCGAACGACTTGAAGGGGCTTCCGAACTGCTCCTTCACCCCGGCAGCGTCAGCGGTCTTGAAGGCCGCCGGCAGGTAGACCTCGCGCCAGAGCCGGCCGTACTGCCGATACGTGGTCGGCTGCATCGAACGGATGTAGCCCCAGCTCTTCAGCGGCATCCCCCATTCGGCGGCCACCGCCTCCAGTGAACCATAGCGACTCTTGAGAAAGGCGACCCACGCATCGCGGGCCTGGTAGGTCCAGCAGAAGTCCATCGGACCGGACTGATCGCCCAGACCGATCTCGTCCGCCAGATTGTAAAAACTTGGATGATCGTCGCGATGGTTGGTGACCATTCGGCTGTAGTTGCTTTCGACAAGGCTGTACGTGCCTTCCTTGTGCAGACACTCACGCCGCCACGTCGGGAACGCATCGCGCGGGTTCGCGGCATAAGCATCCTTCACCGCCTTCCAGTCGTAGCGGGCCTTGTGATACCAGGCGTAGACCTCCCAGCACATCTGATCGATGTAGAACTGGAATCCGGCCGCCATCACCGGCTCAGCGGCGCTGTCACGGTAAATCATCGACCCGTCGATGCCGTATTTTCGGAGTGTGTCGTAATACGGCCCCATCGGATAATGCGCCCAGACGAAGGCATGGTAGTCGTCCCACGGCTGCGGCTCGAAGACCACCGCCATGTCGCGACTGGCGATCCGCTTCCCATCCTCCAGCACCTCGATCTTCGCCCGCCGCACGATCGGATTGTTGACCGCCAAGGCATAGTCGACGCGGTCCTGTCCAGCCGGCACGCTCACCTCGCACCGCCCCGCCGACCCGCCCGAACGTATCGCGCCACTGCACCGTCAGCGGCAGAGCCGTTTGGACGTGTTCAGCCAGGACCAGTTCGCCAGCCGCCGTCTCTCCCGGGGCCACCTTATCCGGCCCCGTAAAGCTGATCAGTTCAGTCTGAGCCCTGCCGAGACCAGCCGAATAGCAGCGAACGGTAGCGACCAGGACGCAGGTAACCGTACGCTTGCACATGAGAGGGCCTCCAATGGCAATTCGCCAGCGAAGACAGCCAATAGCCCAGCCCCTATCCGGCAGCAAGCCGCCCGGGAAATAAGAACCCACAAGGTCCGATACGTCCCATATACCGCAAAAGGTCCGATAGATGAATGCACCCATTGCAGTTCCGGCCCCTGCAGCCGCCCCCCCCGCCTCCCAACTCCTGTCTCCCGTCTCCTGTCCCCTGCTTTCTGTCTTCTGTCTCCCGCCTCCTGTCTTCTTCTCCTTCTTTCCTCGTTGACTTCCATTTTCCGGCAAGAAAATTTTTGCCCACTCCCACGAACGTATTCTAGGTTCCTTCACGGCAAGCAAAAAAGGAATCGCCGAACTGACAGAGGGAGCCGAACGATGGGTCTGACGATTAACAACAGTTCTACACTCACTCTGCTTAACACCATCAGCAACATTACAAACAAACAAAACAGTCTCATGCAGCAGCTGACGACAAACCAGAAGATCAACACCGGGGCCGACAACCCGGCCGGTCTGATCGCCCTGACAAACATGCATTCCGAACTGACCTCGGTCAACGCCGCCATCAGTAACGGCCAGCAGGCCAGCTCCATGCTCAACGTTGCCGACGGTGCTCTGGCCCAGATGGGCGATCTGCTCGACCAGATCCAGACTCTGGCTGCTGCTTCGACCAATGAGTCGGGTCTGTCCGCCGCGGAACTGGCTGCTAACCAGTCGCAGATCGATCAGGCCATCAGCAGCATCGACCGCATCGTCGGCACGACGAGACTTTAACGGCAAGAAACTGCTGGATGGTTCCCAGGCCGTCAACGTCACCGGCGTCGACTCCACCAAACTCGATGACGTCACCGTCTACAACCGCAAGAGCAGTTCCGACGATACCGACATCACCCTCTCGCTGGACTCCGCCGCGACCAAGGCCACGTCCACCGGCTACGCAACAACCTCCGCCACCGCCGCCACCTCGATCTCCATCACCGGCAAACTTGGCACAGCCGTCATCGACATCGGTGCCGGCGAGGACCTGGACGTTGTCGCCCAGAAGATTGCCGACGCCTCCGCGCAGACCGGCGTGACGGCCTCCGCCACCGCCGACAACAAGAATCTCAGTCTCATCAGCACCGAATACGGCTCGGACGCCTTCGTCACCGTACAGAATCTCTCCGGTGACAACACCAACTTCGCCGACGTCTCCAAGACCACCGGTGATGATGCGGCAGTGAAGATCAACGGCCAGGAAGCGAACGTCGACGGCCTGAACGTCAACTACAACGGCGGCGGCATCAGCCTCTCGTTCACGCTTACCGAAGGCTACAACGATGGCACGGTCAACGGCGCGGAAACCTTCAAGGTCACCGACGGCGGTGCCACCTTCCAGCTCGGCACCGACAGCTCCACCCGCTCGACGATCGGTCTGGCCGCCATGTACGGCAACATGCTCGGTTCGGCCGATGTGGGCTACCTCTCCAGCATCGCCAGCGGCGGAACGAACAGTCTCAGCAAGGACCCAACTGCCGCCGTATCGATCATCAAGAGGGCCGTCCAGCAGGTCGCGCTCGTGCGAGGCCGCGTCGGCGGCTTCCAGAAATACCAGGTCGATACGTCCGTCAACGCCCTCAAGGCCAGCCAACAGGCCCTGACCAATTCGATGGACAGCATCAACGCCGTCGACTATGCCGAGACGAGTTCCGACTTGAGCCGCCAGCAGGTCCTCATGAACGCAGCCGTCAGCCTGCTGGGCATCGCCAACAGCCAATCGCAGTCAGTACTGAGCCTGTTACGGTAGGGACCAGGCAAGCAGGGAAGGACGCGGGCAATGCTACAACCTTGACTGGCTTGCCCTGGCTCCCGGCGGGTCGCCACTTTGGCGGCCCGCCATTTTTTTTGCTCGCGGTCAGTCCATATCCCGACGATCCTGACGGTACCCGCACTTCATCCCGTTAGCCCCGTCATGACAGGAATACCCATGACACGGGCCGGCGTTCCGGTACCCATCCGCAAAGCACGCACCCTGATGCTCACCTGTGCATACCATATTGGAGTCATCAATCCGGGCCCAGTCGTCCGATAATGACTCCAAGGAGGACGTTGCACTATGCAGTCTGCGTTTTGGCACTATGTACTGGCTAACGGGATCTGCTGCAGCATGGCCGTATCAGCCGGCTGGGCACAGTCTACGCAATCGACGGCCCCCAGCGCACACGCCAACCCCGCCGCGGCCCTGAAGGCCCGGACCAGCCCGGTTCACCCGACGACCAGCCGTCCGACAGGTGCCGCCTGCGCTGTAGCGGGAACCGTCAGCCACGCTGTACCCGCGCTGGCAGGCCAGTTCGAGTATGTTCCCATGCCGACCCGCGGCAGTCGCAGGATTATCACCGGCGGCCGCGATCGTACGACCATTCGCCAGACACAAATCCCGGCCCAGCCGACCGTCACGATACAGATCGAAAAACTCGCTCCACCTCCCGAGCCGGAACCCGAACCGAAGATCTCGCCCCGCATCTGGGTCGTACCCGCTGCCGCCCACGTCAGCCCGACGACCGGCAATCTGCTGGCCGACGGCTTTCTCCAATACGACCGCGGCCCTGCGTATATCGCGTACCGCATCGGCAACGCCATCTGGAACGTCCGGGACAAGACGGTCCGGATGACCGCCGACAAGGATCGCAGCATCCGCTTCCAGGTCGTCACCGAATTGCAGGGCCAGCATCGCCGGCTCGTGCTCAAGACCGATGACCTGACTGGCCCGCGGCCCCTGCCAGCCAACAGATGTGTCCATATCTCGCGCGTCTGGTACACGCGAGGCAGGCACGGCCGGGAACCGGACAGCTGGTGGGACAGCCCCCTGACGCTTGTACCGATCGTCAGGCCGCTGCTGGTGCCCTCAGAGGACAACCCCGTGTCCGGCCAGACGAACCAGGCTTTTGTCGTCAGTATCTACATACCGAAACTGGTCTTACCGGGTATGTACAAAACAACGTTACACATCACAGATCTGAACGACCTGACGTACGGCGAAGACATTCCGATCGAACCCCGCCGGACCGCAGTCGCCGATTAACAGCAGGCTGCGATCCGTCACCGGCTGAGATTGATCATCCGAAGGGCCCCTTCTGTTGCGGTTTCACCGTGATCGCAGAGCGGTGAGACCTTTGCCTGCGGATGGCTCTTCGAAGGAGTTGACTACGCAGGCTTCCGCGACGACCGCCGGCCTTGCATCGGCAGGCCACCGGAGTTATCGAGTCGCCCCACCGGCACGGCGAGTTGCACGCTGCACCGCCGCCGCCGCAACCCTTGCCGCCCTGATTCCGCGGGCAGTTGCACCCGCCCTGACAGCAGCCAGCCCCGCGGCACCGTATTGGCGCACAAGCCCATCAGACGCTCTGCTGGCCCGGACTCAGTTGATGCCGAAGGCTCACCACATACTCTGCAACATGCCGCTCCAGTGCGTCGTGCGCGGCGATTACCGCCTCGACCTGCTCCAGCAGCGCCTTCGTCCGTCGTGCCCGGCGTCTCGAACAGGTGCACCAGTTTGATTCGTTGCTGCTGGAGGGTCTCGTTCAGCACCCGAGCCTCCTGCCCCATCTCGTTGTGCTCCATGGCCTTGGCTTGCGTCGGTGTCAGGTTCAACCAGCTGGCCAGCGGACTGCGGTTAGCCTGAGAGTAGGGGCAATTGCTCGGCTGCACCCCCGAAGCGTCGGCCTCGGTAGCCGCAACCACCGCCTGCTGAGTGACAGCCGGTCCAGCCTGGCTGACCGCCCGCGTCGCCAGAAAAGAGCCCACGCCGGCACCCATCGCCAGCGCCGCTAACAGGACGGGTCCTAAGGCCTTCATCGCGTCGTCTCCTGTACAGCGGCCCCCGGCGGGTTTACCAGGATTTCCGGGAGATTCGTCGGACTCTGCGCATCCAACACCATCAGGCACAGCCACTGCGCCACCGTTTGGTCATCCACCACCGGCCCACTCGTCGGGCCCGCCGGCAGCGATACCGCCGCCAATGGTTGCTGTGGCCGGGCCGTCCAGTCGCCCGGCTACATGTCCCACCCCGACCGCAATCAATATCACCGCTGCGGCACGCAGGATGCCCCAGCCAACAGACCGCCACCGAGCCGCTCTCGTCGCGTGCGGCACCGCCGCCTGTACTGCCGGCCAGACGTCCCGCCCCGAAGCGTCGACCTTCCATCGCCCGAGCAGTCTGCCATGTCTCACGGGCCTCATCACAGCGTCGCCTGCACGATGCGCATGTAGCAATATGGGCTTCAAGGCGTTGACGCTGCTCGAGCGGCAGTCTCTCGCTCGCCAGTTCGATGAGTTTTTGATCTTCCAGATGCTCCATGGTTTCAGACTCTTTACTGTTGCTTTGAACGTTGCGACTGCCGTTTGCCTGCGGGTTAGCCTACCTATTCCTGTGTCACACGCACTACGGCCTTGCGAAGGTTCGCGTAAGCCCGGACCAGCAGCGATTCCACGGCCGACTCACTCCAGCCGGTCACCTCCGCAATCTCCTTGTGTGACAGATCCTCGTAACGATGCAGCACAAGCACGACACGCTGGCGCTCAGGCAGATCCGCCACGGCCTTACGCACAATCTCCGCCCGCTCCTGAACCTCCAGCACGTCCAGCCCCGATGAACCCCGCGATATCAGCGATTCGGCCGGCAGCGGCGCCGGCGCCTGGCGCATCCGCCGCCGGGCATCGAGACACAAATTCACAACGATCTGGTACAACCACGTGGTAAACCGGGCTCGCGGCTTGTACCGGCCGGCCGCACGGTGCACCCGCAGAAATGCCTCCTGGGCCACGTCTTCCGCCAGGTCCCATCGCCCCAGCATCCGATACGCCAGCCCCAACACCTTCGACTGATGCCGGCATACCAACTCAGCCAAGGCTTCCATCTCGCCTTCAGCCAGGGCGGTAACCAGTTCGGCATCGACAGGCAGTCTGATCGCTCACAGTTAAGTTTCCACAGGAGCGGATTCGTATTGCGGAACATTGGGCCGACGAAAGAATGTCCCCACTCACCGGGCCCGCGCACGCACAGGAGTATATCAGAACCGTCGAAACGAGTAAACATCGGATTCCCCGGCAACAACCATGCTTTTACAGGTCCGTATGGACAAACGGAAAAATCTGCCCCTGCGCCGCAGGGACCGGCCACCGGCCGCGTTGCATGTGTAGAGGCGTACGCCGCAGCAGATCAGGAGAGGTTCAGAAGTCTTCAGGCCAGCCAACATCTGGCTGTACTCGGACTTTGTCATGCCGCCGCACAGCGGGTGCGACGACAGGATCCACATTTTATTGAACGAAAGCAAAAAAGGAGTCAAAGAATGTATCGTTATATCATCATCGTGCTTGCCGTAGCCCTTGTAGCGGGCTTCGCGTCCAACAACTTCGCCGGCATGGGCACGCAGGATCAGGATCGTATTCAGGCCAAGGACGGCACCGGCGTCAACTGCCCGTGCGATGGTGTCTGCGACAATGTATGCGACGGCGACGGCATCTGCGATTCGGATTGCGATGGCATTCCGGACCAGTTGCAGCAGCAGGACAAGGACCAGGACCAGGCTCAGGACGGAACCTGCGACGGCACCGGGCCGGATCGCACCCGCACAAGGGGCTGATCACCGGGGCCTTGGGGGAATGCACTGGCAAGACCAGTGCGTTGGGCGGACTGGCTGGATGTCGACTAGGCGCGCATACCAGCTGGTCCGTCCTCGTTTTTTTTTCGTTTGACGATCATCACTCTCGCTGACCGATCCCTGCCCCTCTCCATGACGGCCTGACGCCGCGATATGGACTTCCGTCCTGCCGCGTGTATAAAGGAATGGGATAATCAAGATTCCGGAGGCCTTCATGCACACGCAAGACATGCAGTACAATGACCACTTTTTAGAGGTAACCCAGACCCTGACGTTGCGAGGTCTGCTGCTGACCAGCGCCACGCCCGAAGGAAAGGCCAACGCCATGATCATCGGCTGGGGCCTCATCGGCGCCGTCTGGGGCAGGCCCGTCTGGACCATCCTCGTACGCCCCAGCCGCTACACTTACCAGCTCATCGAACAGTCCGGCGAGTTCACCATCAGCGTCCCCGGCCCTGACATGGAAAAAGCCTGCAAACTCTGCGGCAGCGTCTCCGGCCGGGACCGCGACAAACTCGCCGAGGCCAGCCTGCAGACCCTTGCCTCGCGCAAGGTCAAACCGCCGGTGATCGACGGCTGTATCGTCTATTACGAATGTCGGGTCCTGCACAGCAACGACGTCCAGCCGGGCTCGCTCATCCAGCAGATCGTCAGCGGCGCCTATCCCAACGGCGATTTCCATCGTGCCTACTGGGGCGAGATCCTCACCGCCTACGCCGACACCAGCCGTCTGCCCGAACTGCTAGCCTAGGGACACTTGCCGAGCAGACTGCGACTCGGTAATCATGGAGCAGCCGGTGCGGCGACCGCAATCGACCGGAGTTTTTCTCGGTGTCTCCGTGCCTCCGTGGTAAAACAGGATCGCACAAAGGAGAAGATATGCACTGGGAAGAACTCACCGCCCCCGATTTCGCCAAGGCCGTCCGGGACTGCGGCGGCGTCTGCCTGCTGCCCATCGGCTGTGTCGAAAAACACGGCGAACACCTCCCCCTCGGCACGGACTACCTCTACATCAAGTACATGGCCGGTCTGGCCGCCAGAATCGAACCGGCCATTGTCTTCCCCCATTATTGGTTCGGCCAGATCAACGAAGCCCGGCACTGCCCCGGCACCGTCGCCCTCAGGCACGAAATGCTCATGAACCTCCTGGAAGCCTGCTGCGACGAGATCGCCCGCAACGGCCTCACGAAGATCATCCTGGTCAACGGCCACGGCGGCAATACATTCTTCTTGAAGTTCTTCTGCCAGGTGATGCTGGAAAAGCCTCGGGACTACGTTGTTTATCTCTACGAAAACCAGCCTATGGATCCCAAAGTCAGCGCCATGCTCGAGACCACCAACCACGCCCATGGCGAAGAAGTCGAAACCAGCCGGATGCTCGTCGTCCGCCCTGATACCGTCAAGATGGACCAGGTCAGCAATACCGGCAGCCCCCTGGGGCGGATGAGCCCGTTCGAAAAGAAACTCTTCGCCGGCATCGGTTGGTATGCCGATTACCCGACGCATTATGCCGGTCAAGCCGAATATGCCAGCGCCGAGAAGGGCCGGGCACTGATCCAGGATCGGGCGGAGAAACTCGCGGAAGTCATCCGGCTGGCCAAATCGGACGAAACGCCTGCCGAACTTCAGGCCGAGTTCTTCAACCGCTGCCGCCAGAATTCCCCCCGTTGACCATCAGCATTCAAACATTGGCAGCGCAATGCCTTGGACCGCAAGGCGAACGATCCGTGCAAGGTGCGTGGATTCTCGACTGACAGCAAGCAGCACTTCATTTTCGCCGGCCGCACCGCGCGGGCAATCGTACCATTTGTCCACACGTCCGCGCCTGCAGACAAAAAAAGCAAAATCTCTTGCTAAAAGCACTTGAATCCCAGGCAGGGAAAAGGTTAAACTGCTGTCAATGGAGCCGAAGGGAGGTCATCCCTTCTTATCGAATTTTCGCGGCCTGTCGCAGGTTTATCTATAAACCTGGGATTAGGGAGGGTCGCGAAAACTCAAAACATCCTGTCCGTTGGGAAGGCGATGACGCCTGGCAACATGTCATGTGTGTCGGGTCGGTTCCTGTCGTAAGGAGGTCGGTATGACAGGTCGAGTCGTATGCTTCCGACCACGATTGAACCGGGGGATCGTGCGTACGGAATGTGGCGACGAACTGCCTTTCGAAGCCGATGGGGACGCAGAGTCCATTGCCGGCGACGACGTGATCGAGTTTGCCTTGCAGGAGAACGGGACTGACAGAATCGCCAAAGTAGTTCGTATCGTCCAGAAAGGTGTTGCCCGAGTACCAGACTATCAGAGTCTTTTACAGCAGCTGTTTGGTACCGTCCACATCGAAAAAAGCACAACTGAATAGTGCCCGCTGCAGGACCTCGCAACAAAGTGTAACATTTGCGAGTTGTTCTGTGGCGATGGGGACATTCTATGCAGGCGCTTGCGCTTGTGCGATACGACACGAGGCTGTTTCTCTGGTCTGCCGTAACTGAACACAACCAGCGTCTCTGCTGATTGCGCCTTGCTGCGGTGTCGCGGGTTCTGCTTTCGCACGGCCGAAACATGGCGGTTCGCAACAACTGCCTTCACCTGCCCTTGGAGCAGGCGAGCCCAGTTCTCATCTGGCGAAGGGAAGAATCTCCCACGCGCCAGATGGCCGAATCCGTCACCGTTTGCACGCCTGAAGCACTCGTCAACCCGGCTCAGTCTTGCTTCGGCTCCGCCTCTGGTTCCGCGCCTCCGTCTGCCTCTTCGGTCACCACGCGGCCGACGGCCACGACCCGGTCCCCCTCATCGACCCGGATCAGCCGGACTCCCTGTGTCGCCCGACCGATCTCGCGCAACTGGCTGACCGCCGTACGAAGCATCTGCGCCGACTGCGTGATCATCACCAGTTCGTTGTCATCGTCGACTGCCTTCAGGGCCACAACCTTCCCGTTGCGCTCCGTCACCTTAATGTTGATGACACCCTTGCCGCCGCGACGAGTCAGTCGGTACTCCTCCAGCGGCGTCTTCTTGCCGAAACCAAGCTCGCACACCGTCAGCAGATCCTGCCCCGGCTGAGCGACGGCCATGTCCACCACCACGTCGTCTTCGCGCAGATCCACGCCGCGGACACCCGTCGCGCCACGCCCCATCGGTCGGACGTCGGATTCCTTGAACCGAACCGCCTGGCCTTCGCGCGTCGCCAGGATGATCTCATCCTGGCCGCTCGTCAGCTTCACCCCCACCAGGGCATCATCGTCGTCGAGGTTGATGGCGATAATGCCGTCGGCGCGAGGCCGGCTGTACGCTTCCAGTGACGTCTTCTTGACGGTCCCCTTGACCGTGGCGAAGAAGACGAACCGCGTCTCGTCGAACTTGTCGACCGTCATCACCTGGGTCAGTTTCTCGCCCTCGTGCATACTCAGCACATTCGCCAGCGCACGTCCGCGCGCCGCCCGCTGCATCTCAGGGATCTCGTACACCTTTCGCCAGTAGCACCGCCCTGTGTTCGTGAAGAACAGCAGGTAATCGTGCGTGCTGGCGATGAACAGATGCTCGACGAAGTCCCCTTCCTTGGCATCGATGCCGCGTACGCCCTTTCCGCCCCGACCCTGCGCCCGGTACTCATCGAGCAGGGTCCGCTTGACGTACCCCACATGGCTGATCGTCACCGCCACCTGCTCTTGCGGAATCAGATCCTCATTTCGCAGGTTCAAATTGACGTTCAGGATCTGCGTGCGCCGCTTGTCCCCGAACCTCTCCTTCAGCTCGTACATATCCTCGCGGATGATGTCGAAGATCAGGTTCTCATCGGCCAGGATCCGCTCGTAACCCAGGATCTGCTCAACCAGGTCCGAGTATTCCTTCGCCAGCCGCTCGATCTCCAGGCCCGTCAGCCGCTGCAGCTGCATCGCCAGGATCGCATCGGCCTGCGCGACGGTCAGATGCTGATCGCTGCTGGTCACCTTCTCGATGAACTGCGCCGGCAGGAGTTTCTCCAGCGTCTGCCGCTCCGTCAGCCGCAGCGGTTTGGCCATCAGACCGCGCCGCGCCTCGGGCGGATCCGCCGAATGACGAATGATGTAGATGATCTCGTCGATATCCCCCAGCGCCAGAATCAGACCTTCCAGGATGTGCGCCCGCCGCTGGGCCTTGTCCAGCAGGAACTGCGTCCGCCGGCGGATCACTTCCCGGCGATGATCCACGTACAGGTAGATCAGCTCCTTAAGCCCCAGCGTCCGAGGCTGGCCCTTTGTCAGGGCGATGTTGTTAATCACAAATGTCGTCTGCAGCGCCGTGTGATGATATAGCTGATTGATCACGATATCAGGGTCGGCGTCGCGCTTCAGCTCGATCACCAGCCGTACCGCGTGCTGCCGGCCCGACTCGTCCCGGATATCACTGACGTCGGCAATCAGCCCTTTCTTGACACTGTCGACGATCCGCGAGGTAATCGTATTCTTAAGAATCTGGTACGGGATCTCGTCAACGACAACCCGGCTGCGCCCGGTCTTGGTCTGCTCCACGTGCAGCTTCGCCCGCACCGTCAGGTTGCCGCGCCCCGTCGAATACGCCTGGTACAACGCGTCCTGGTTGCAGATGATGCCGCCTGTGGGGAAGTCCGGCCCCGGAACGATCTCCATCAGCTGCGCAATCGTGATATCCGGGTTATTCACGTATGCGATGATCGCGTCGCAGATCTCGCTGATATTATGCGGCGGGATGCTTGTGGACATGCCCACCGCGATGCCCGTCGAGCCGTTGACCAGCAGGTTCGGAAACTTGCTCGGCAGCACGATCGGCTCGGTCCGCGTCTCGTCGTAGTTGGGCTGGAAATCGACCGTGTCATACTCCAGGTCGACCAGCATCTCCTCGGACGGCCTCGCCATCCGCGCCTCGGTATACCGCATCGCCGCCGGCGGGTCGCCGTCGATCGAACCGAAGTTGCCCTGTGGATCGATCAGCGGATAACGCACGTTCCAGTTCTGGCCGAGTCGTACCAGCGTCGGATAAATCGTCTGATCGCCGTGGGGGTGGTAGTTGCCGCTGGTATCGCCGACGATCTTGGCGCACTTACGATGACTGGTGCGCGGCCCGAGGTTCAGATCGTGCATCGCCACAAGAATGCGCCGTTGTGAGGGCTTGAGCCCGTCCCGAACGTCCGGCAGCGCACGATCCATGATCGTACTCATCGCGTACGTCAGGTACGACTCCTGCATCTCCTCGGTGATCATCTGCTCGCGGATCTGCTCGGCAGCCGGCATTTCCGCCGCCGGCTGTTCCTGGTTGTCAGACTTCGTTATTCAGTTCGTCGCTCATGGAAGAACTACTGCGTATCTGTTATTTGTAATTTGCCGTGCCCGGAGAATAACAGACGTCCTCCGGTTCACAGCTGCGGCAGGGAACACCCCCTGCCTTCTCGCCGTCCAGCCTGTTCGGACTGCGGTGCCAAGACCTTTTCAGCCCGATTTCAAACCCGTGCCCTCGATGGGGTGCCACTGGCAGCTTGTCTGCCAGTGCGAGGCCCTGAAACCGCGTCCAATTCCGTCGGCGCCGATTATGCGCAGAAGTCCTGTCGGAACCGCCGGCAGCCAACCCCCGCACACACCCCCCACTGCTACGCTCACCAAGGGGGAATCAGGCAGATAGGCCAGCCTGCAACCGCCAGGTCCCGCCCGCCATCCGCCCGGGCAGTCTGGCAATGCACGCCCGCCGCTCCCACGCGCCACAGGGAACCGGCACCGCTGCCTCTGGGATCAAAAAATAGATTTTATCCGCAAACCCCAGTGTTCGCCAGTCAGCCCAAGCCCCCTAGGCCAGCGATTTCGCCGCCGTAACGATATTCCGCAGCAGCAGCGCCAACGGTAACCGGCCCAACCCCTCCCGGCACCGGCGTGATGTGCCCCGCCACCGCGCTGGCCGATTCGTAATCGACGTCGCCGACCGTCCGCCCCTTCGTGCGCCGTCCGGCCCCGGCTCGGTCACCCGGTTAATCCCGACGTCCACTACCACTGCCCCCGGCTTGACGAACTCCGCCCCGATCAACCGGGCCCGACCCGCCGCCACGAACAGGAAATCCGCCTCCCGCGCCACCGCCGGCAGATCCCGCGTCCGCGTATGACAGACCGTCACCGTGCAATGCGCATCGATCAGCATCAATGCGAGCGGCTTACCCACCACCACAGACCGTCCTATAATAACCGCCTTGGCTCCCTCCATGGCCACGCCCGACGATTTTGCCAGCTCGAACGCCGCCGCCGGCGTCGACGGCAACAGGCTCGCCTTGCGGTGCACCAGCAGCCCCAGGCTCATCGGCCCCGTCGCCTCGACATCCTTCTGAACCGCCAGCCGCGACTGCAGAGCGATATGGTCCACCCCCGTCGGCAGCGGCACGTGAATCATCACCCCCGTCACGCTCGCGTCGGCGTTGAGCCTGTCAACAATCGCCAGCAGATCCGCCTGTGAACTGTTCGCCGGGGCCGTCAGTAACTCGAAGTCGATCCCGACGTTAGCGCACGCCTTCTTCTGCGATCCCGCATAGAGATTGGCCCCCGCATCCTCCGTCGCCAGCAGCGCGACCAGTTTCGGCCGTTTGCCCGTCCGACTGACAAGCGCCTCCACCTCCTGCTTGACCGACTCTCGAATCTCTGCCGCCAGCGGCTTGCCGTCGAGGATATTCGCTGCCATATTGATCTCCTGCTCTATGCTTTGTGCGGTACGGAATTCGGCATTATAAGGACCCGCTGCCACCAGCGACAGGGGACAGCCCATGGCAAAGAACCAAGACAACGAAACGAAACCTTCCTGGCACGGCCGGTTCACCCAGGCCCCCGCTGCCGCTACCCGGCAGTTCGTCGAGTCCCTCTCGATCGACAACCGCCTCTGGAAACACGACATCGCCGGCAGTATCGCCCATGCCCGCATGCTCCAGAAGGTCGGTCTGATCAGCAATGAGGACCTCAAGGCCATCCAGACTGGCCTGCTCGCCATCGCCGACGATATCCAGACCGGCAAACTCCAGTGGAACCTCGCCGACGAGGATATCCACATGGCCATCGAAGCCGAACTGACCCGCCGCATCGGCGAACCCGGCAAGCGGCTCCATACCGCCCGCTCCCGCAACGATCAGGTCGCCCTGGACCTCCGGCTGTGGCTGCGCGATGCGATCGACGAGGTCATGCTGCCCGCCATCCGCGTCCTCCAGGCCACCCTCGTCAAGATGGCCGACCGCCAGGGCACCGCGGTGATGCCCGGCTACACTCACATGCAGCGAGCCCAGCCGATCCTCGCCGGCGCATACCTGCTGAGCTTTGTCGAAGGTTTTGAGCGCGACGCCAGCCGGTTTCAGGATCTCCGCGAGCGTGTCAACGTCTCGCCCTTAGGCAGCGGTGCTCTGGCCGGCTCAACCTTGCCGATCGACCGCGCCATGGTCGCCGAGACCCTCGGTTTCCCCGCCATGACGTCCAGCAGCATCGACGCCGTCACCGACCGCGACGCCGCCGTCGAGTACGTCTTTGCCTGTTCGCTGCTGTCCGCCCGCCTCTCGCGCTGGCCGAAGACTGGGTCCTCTTCTCCTCGCAGGAATTCCAGTTCCTGCGGATTGCCGACGCCTACTGCACCGGTTCGTCGATGATGCCCCAGAAGCGCAACCCCGACCTGCTCGAACTGATCCGCGGCCGGACCGGCCGGCCCTACGGCGCCCTGCAGGCCCTGCTGACGATCGTAAAGGGCCTGCCGACCGGCTACAACCGCGATCTCCAGGAAGACAAGTTCCACCTGTTCACCGCGCACGACTCGACACTGCTGTGCGTCCAGGTAGCCACCGAGGTGATCGACCACACGCGCCTTCCGGGCTGACAAGCTGCTGGCCGCCTGCCAGGGCGGTTTCCTCGACGCCACCGCGCTGGCCGAGTACCTGGTGCTCAAGAAGATGCCCTTCCGCCAGGCCCACCAGGTAGTAGGCCAGTTGGTCGCCCAGGCCGAAAAGCAGAACGTCGAGCTGCACGATCTCCCATTGGACCAGCTTCAGGCCGCCGCTACAGTAATCGAAAATGACGTCTACGACTGGCTGGGCGCCGAAAATGTAGTAGCCCGCTACACAAGCGAAGGCGCCGCCGGCACGGAATCCTTCAAGACAGAGCTGCAAGGCTGGAAGGACAGATTTCAAGGCTGAGCTGCGACCGATCCACTGCGGGTCTCGTTAAGCTGTGCGGACGCAGTATACTGTCTTCAGGGTTCGCAAAGATAGTTCGTCCCGTCAGGGACGATTGGACCAACCGAAAACACGCACACACGACGATTATCGCCCCACCTTGCCAAGAAACCTTCGATTCGCCGCCGGAAACGCATATTGCCCGAAATCCGCCGACCGAACCCATTTCAATAATGTATGATACTTCGCCAGCGCCCGCCCGCTGGCCACCTCACATGCATATACATGCAGAGTCACCGCAAAATGCGAATACGCATGGTCCACCACGGCGATCTTCTCGCCAACGTGGATCGCCAGCCCCGTCTCCTCTCGCGCCTCCCGAACGAGCGCCTCTTCGTGCGACTCGCCAGCCTCCACCTTCCCGCCGGGAAACTCCCACAGCCCGCCCAGCAACCCCCCGACCGGCCGCCGTCCGATCAGATACCGGTTGCCCCGCCGGATCACCGCCACCGCAACATCGTAATGCGGCACCGCCTTCCTCGCCCGCCGCACGGGCAGTTCATTCTGCAAACCGCGCTTATAAGCCTCGCACAATCGCCGCACCGGGCATGCATCACACCGAGGCCGCCGCGGCACACAAACCCGCGCCCCCAGATCCATCAGCGCCTGGTTGA
This sequence comes from uncultured Planctomycetota bacterium, assembly GCA_963787325.1. Taxonomy (GTDB): domain Bacteria; phylum Planctomycetota; class Phycisphaerae; order UBA1845; family JANYLN01; genus CAWBCK01. Next base: position 366,520 of record CAWBCK010000001.1, on the reverse strand, counting down.
AGTCCCCGGCTCGCCCCCGCGGCAGCAACTGCTGCACCAGTGTTCGCACACGCTCCCGCATCGGCGTCTCATCGATACTCTCACCGATCGCAAACAGCCGGGCGATCACCCGCAACACGTTCCCATCGACCGCCGGCTCAGCCAGTCCCGACGCGATACTGGCAATCGCCCCAGCCGTATACTCCCCGATCCCAGGCAGCGCCCGCCACTGCTCAGCCGTCTCAGGCCAGCCCCCCTGGTATTCATCAACGAGCACCTTCGCCGCCCGATGCAGATTCCGCGCCCTGCTGTAGTACCCCAGCCCCTCCCACACCTTGAGCACGGAGTCTTCCGAAGCCGCCGCCAGATCCTGCACCGTGGGAAATGCCGAGAGAAACCGCTCGAAGTATGGAATCACCGTCTCGACGCGTGTCTGCTGCAACATGATCTCAGACAGCCAGATGCGGTAGGGATCCCGATCACGCCGCCAGGGCAGATCCCGCGCCTCTTCGCCGTACCACCTCAGCAGCGCCCGCCGCAATTGTCCGGAAACAGCACTAACCATCCACCACCCGCCAGTGTAACTTGCCGTATCAGACCCTCTGCCTTCCGACTTCTGCCTTCTGACTCCTGTCTTCTGTCTTCTGCCTCCTGCCTCCCGCAAAGTTGCTTCTCGCGTCCGGTCTCGTACAATGGCTATCGCGTAAGAAAAACGATCGACTTCAACCGGATGCATCAGCCTTCAGGCTCGACAGTCTATGGTCACCGAACCGAAGCCGCCACAGAGAAAACCAACGCACTCATCAGGCCCCGCGCGGTCCGTCGTCGACCTGCACCTTTGGCACATCACCCCCGTTCGCGACGCCTTCTGGATCGGCCTGGGCATCGCCACCCTGCTGTTCACCTATTACCTGCGGAGCATCTTCACGCCGGTGCTGATCGGTCTGCTGCTGGCGTATATCTTCAACCCGATGATCTGCTATTTCGAAGAGCGCTGGCACATACCCCGGCCGGTCACCATCTCCGCACTGCTCGTCGCCTTGATCGCCATGCTGATCACGCTCGGCTTCTGGGTGATACCGACTCTCGTCACCCAGACCTTCGCCCTCTTGCGCAACACCCCCAGGTACGTCGCCACCCTGATCAGCCACCTGGAGCACCGCCACGTCGTCGCCAACGGCACGCTCGAGGGCCTTCGCAATCTCACCGCCCTGCCGCAAAGCCCGCCCCGGGACCTGATGCAGTCACTCTTCACCTGGACCAGCGAGGCGTTCGGCTACATCGGCACCGTCATCGAGACCAGCACCTACGTCATCCTTACGATGATCCTCATCCCGATCTACTTCTTCTCTTTCGCCTGGCAGTTCGAACCGATCCGCCGCCGCATACGCGAACTTATCCCGCCGCGATACCGGCATCGGACCCTCGATATCCTCAGCCAGATGGACGGCGCCGGTCAGCGGCTTTTTCCGCGGCCGGCTGATCGTCGCCTTCGTGATGAGCGCCGTGTTCATGCTGGGCTGGTACCTGGCGGATGTGCCGTACTGGTTCCTGCTGGGCATCCTGGCGGCCGTGCTGAACATCGTCCCGTACCTGGTCGTGGTCGTCTGGCCCCTGGCCATCCTGCTGAAATGGCTCAACGTCAGCGCGGCGGCCGGCAGTGTCGCCGCCGCCTCCCAGGCGGCCGCGCTCATGCCGCGGCGGCAATTGGCAGCCGGCACCGCGGCCGCCACACAGGCCGCAAGCAGCCCTTGGGACTTCGTCTATCTGGCGATCGGCCCAACCATCGCCTATCTTGTCGCCCAGTTCCTGGACAACTGGCTGGTCACCCCGATCATCCAGAGCCGCTCCTCAAACCTCAGCGCCGTGACCATCATGATCGTCGTCCTGGCAGGCGGCGCGGTCGGCGGCCTGTATGGCTTGCTGCTGGCCATCCCTGTAGCCTCCTGCACAAGATCCTGGCTACGGAAGTCGTCATCCCCCACCTGCAAAACTGGGCCCAGGAAGACTGAGAGCATTCCCGGGCCAGGCATGACGCCGAATGCAAAGCATTGCACCCACATTTAGCTGGCGGCTTGCGGGCAGCGTACACTGATCGCAGACGCACTATGTTTGGATTATCGCTGCCCCGGAAGCACCCTTAGAACCTGCCACCGGCACGCAAGATGCCGACAGCCAGCAGGAAGAACGCGCTTGGCCTGCGGACGGCGGAAATCTGAAGGGGAGGAGTCCCGGGTCGCCGCCTTGGGGGTAACGGCGACCCGGGAGGGTTACAGGTCGTTCTGCTGCTATCCTTCATTCCCCCAGTTCACTACAAGAATCTGCAGATCGCCGACGTTAACGTACCCATCGCTGTTGAGATCCGCATCGGCGTTCCAGTTGCCGGCAGGCGGCGCCGCCTGGCTGGCCCATGCCGCTGCCAGGCCCTGCAAATCGCCGACATTGACATACCCGTCTCTATTAACGTCGCCCGTCAGCGGCAGGTTTGTCAGGGAGCATTCCAGGATGTTGACACAGCGGATGAGATTCTGGGCCATGAAGAACACGCCGTACTGGTCCGGACTGCCGGCGCCAAGGCGACCCCAGTAGAAGTAGATCAGCTGGCCGTTACCGTAGGCATTATAGAAAGTCTTCAGGTCGCACGTCCTCGCCCGAACATAGAGGCCTTCTTCGCTCGGGGCTTCACTGGGCACAACCGACAGGTAGTTGTCATTCATACCAACTGCCTGAACGGCATGTGATGCCTGCCCATCGAATCCCGTGGCTATTCCCACCTTGGTCAGTGGTGCGAACTCCATCGTCGGCAGGGCCTCGTCAAGCGCGTCACCGAAGGCTTTGACCGTACGCCCCGAGCCCATATCGAGCGGATAATGCTGGGCCGCCAGGAAACGATGATCGCCGCCGTAGCCGCAGCCGTACATGACCTCGACGTTCGCCCCGTACTTCGCCTGGAAATCATCCATCACGTGCCGGCCGATATCCCCGACGTAGTCCCGCATTACAGGATGCCCGGTGAACTTCACCATGATAGCCCGCATCGCATGCGTATCGACGGTTCGAAATACCAGCATCTGCAGATAGGAATCCAGCGGGCCATCGAACTTGGTTTGCACGCTCGATATGGGGCTGGCGTCCAGAGAGCCACCGACGATGTTACCGTCGTTGTCATATTCCCACGTCGGCAGGAACGTCGGCATGCCGTCGCTGTCGTAGACATTATTGGTATAGGACGGCATCCAGTGAGTTGCGTCCGTCATGACATTGCGGTTCATGTTGTGCGACGTACCCATATCCTTGTTCAGAAAACCGATCTCAACCGGCGCAGCATTATCCATCGCCTGCTGGATCACAGTCAGCGGAAAGATGCTACCAGCCGACGGACGATTATTGTGAACATGCGTCCAGAACTGCATGATGTTCTCTTGTGGAATACCATACGCAGCGTTGATCTGGTCTCGCCACAGAGCTAACTGTTCGTTCGGCACGTCTTTGACATCGCCTTGCAGGATCAGGTATTGCTGTCCGTCCACGGACTCCAGATAGCAGCAGTGCATAAAATACGGCGGGTCGCTGCTGTCTTTATCGTCGAAATACGGTACGCGGGCAAAGCCAGCCTTAACCAGCCCACGCTGCCCGATGCTCTTATACAGGTCCATGTCCGGCAGCATCATCTCGACGTTAGTAAAGTCTGAGTTTGTCATCCTTGCTTGTCAGTCGCTCGATGTTAGGATATCGTGCCCACGGCGCCGGCCGTGGATACTTGTTGTTGTCGGCGTCAAAGTTGCTGTACGTCGCAGGATGATCATTCGCCCGCACCCGGATCCTGCAGCGATGGCCATGATCCCCGTCGATCAGCCACTGGGCCATCAAATTGACGCCCTTCGTGGTCGCGCCGACATGCCCGATAGCCTGGATTCGCCGTTCACACCAGGTAACGCCGCCGTCCGTCGACAGTTCCAGCCAGACGAAAACGTCCGACACGGGAGCCGATATATCGAAACGAACGGCCCCCATGTACACCGGCCCGCTACGGTCGATTCGCCGTGTGATCACCGCCGGATCCACGACAACGTTTGAAACCGACACGCTGCCGTCGCCTGAGATCGCCGGTGCGTACACATTCACGCCCGTAGCCTCCAGGCTGAACTCTCGGCTGACACCATATGCGATATCGCCGGCAGCAGGTGTTTGTATGATCAGCACGTTCGAGATCGCGCTCACGTTTTCCGGTATACCGTTGTCGCTCGCCCTGATCGCAAAGTAGTACGTCGTATTCGGCAGAAGACCGCCGACCATCGCAGCCTCCGCGCTGCCGGCAACTGACGGCGCGTGAACCACGTCATACGAAACCGCCGCAGCAAAGTTGCTTTCGGTGATCGGCGAGGTCGAATAACGCAGGTCATATGCCACCGCGGTACCTGTATTGGCATCATCGCCCGGCGCCGTCCACTTCAGTGTAACCATGGTGGACTGCACATCAGCCGCAGCCAGATCACTGATCGCTGCCGGTGGTGTCGTATCCGGCGGCAACGTGGTCACCTCCAGCACGTTCGACAGCCCCGACCAGTTCGGCATCTCGTCAGCCGCCTTAATCGCAAACCAGTACGTCGTACTGCCGGCTAGACCGGTGACCGTAAATGACTCCGATGCACCAGCGGCCTTTGGCGAGCCAACCCGGGTCAACGGCACCGCCGCGTCGAAAGTTGCTTCATCAGTAATAGCCGTCGTCGAGTAGCGAACGTCGTAGGCCGTCGCGGTCCCCGTGTTGCCGTCATCGCCCGGCGCCGTCCACGTCAGCGTCAGCTCGTTGGCATCAACCGCCTTCGCAGCCAGGTTGCTGACCGCTGCCGGCGCAACGGTGTCCGCGGCCTGCGTCGTGCCCTCGGCTACGCTGGACAGTGGCGAGACATTGTTCTCGAGATCCGCCGATTTGACGGCAAAGTAGTACCTGGTTCCGGGCGATAGGCCGCTGACGGTGAAGTTCTGACTCTGGCCCGGAGCCAGCGGCGCCGGCTCACCGCCCGCCTGTATGGCGGACGCCCAGTTTGTCTCGTTGATCGACGTCGTTGCATAGCGTACGTCGTAGCTGGCAACGGTTCCGGCCCCACCGTTGTCGTCGGCGGGCGCGGTCCACTGCAACGTCACCTGCGTGGAATTCGTCGCCAGCACGGACAGGTCGGCTACTGCGGCCGGCGCGAAGGTGTCCGGTACACCGGTCAGGTCGAGGCCGTTCAAGACGCCTGCCCGCACGCTCGTCGGCGCGCTGCACGCGACCGAGACAATCCCGGCCGTCGAGACGGTTACCTGCACGGTCTTCGTTGTTTCGCCGGACAGACTGGACATCTGCAGCGAAACATCCGGCGTACCATCGTTGTTCTGGTCTATATCAAATTCCGTCACTTTGTCCGGGTAGGGTGGATCGATTGCATAGAGTTTCAGAGCATATGTCCCGGGCCGGATGCCGCGCAGCTGGAGGATCTGGGCCGGATTGCCGTATTCAAACAGCAGAAAATCGCGGGTCACGGCATCGGTCGCACTGCCGCGATCCCGGCTGCTGCCCACAAAGGCCGTCGTCCAGGCACCCTTCGCACCGTCACCCAGATCCGCATAACTGCCGGTATCCCAGCGGTTCTTGTTCGTTACGGCAACGTAACCGGCGGCAGTAACGCCGCCCTCGGCCTGCACGTCGGCATGCGCCTCCGACTGCAACGCCTGAGCGGGCGTCTGAATCCACACGACGTTCGACAGCGCCGAGACGTTGCCGCTGGCATCCATCGATTTGACGCCAAAATAATACGTCGTGCTGGAGGACAGACCGACAACAGAGAACGTTTCAGTCTGGCCCGGATCAGCCGGATTGGGTTCGCCGCTCGCCTGGCTGGCTGCCGCCCAGTTTGCCTCTACGAGGGGAACCGTCGAGTAGCGTACGTCATAAGCCGCAACCTTGCCGCCGGTGCCATCGTCATCCGCCGGAGCCGCCCACCAAAGCACGACGGTAGAAGATGTCACAACGGTCGTCTGCAGCGTATCGACCGAAGCCGGCGGGGTCGTGTCGGGCGGCAGCGTCGTGACCACCGGCACGTTTGACAGACCGGAGACGTTTCCAGCGTCATCGGTTACTTCTACTGCAAAGTAATACTCCGTATCGGGCGACAGACCTGTCACGTCCACGCTCTGGGTCGTGCCTGCAGCCAGCGGCACAGGAACGTTGGCAACCGGCGTCGCGGCTGCGAACGTCGCCTCGTCGGTAATGGCGGCTTCAGAATAGCGAATGTCATAGGCCGCCGCGATGCCCGTACTGCCGTCGTCACCCGTAGCGGTCCAGGTCAGCGTGAGGCTGGTCGGTCCGATGTCACCTGCCGACAGATCGTTTACGGCTGCCGGCGCCGTCAGATCGGGCGCAGCCGTCGTGACTTGCAGAATGTTGGAAAGATCCGACACATTGCCAGCCGAATCGCTGCTCATCAAGGCAAAGGCATAGGTCGTGCTCGGCGATAACCCGCCGACCGTCACCGTTTCTGTCTGGCCGGGCTGCAGCGGCGTGCCCGTTGCAACCGGCGTTGCCAGCGACCAGTTGCTGGCATCGATGACATCGGTGAAATAGCGAAGGTCATACGACGCCACCGCACCCCCAACGCCGAGATCGTCCGCCGGTGCGGTCCAATGCAGCGTCACGGCCTGGCTCTCGACACCCGTTGCCGCCAGGTCAGCCACCGCGGCCGGTGCAGTCGTATCGGGCTCCGCCGGCCCGATGTCAAAACCGTTAAACGCCGCGTTATTGGTACCAAGTTCGCGTTGGGCAGTGATAGCCAGAACGCCCGCGGACGTAACATCGAGACTGACTGTCGCACTGCTCTGGTTACCGCTGCGATTGTTAACGACAGCACTGACATCTGCCGCGTCGTCGCCGTTACCGTCCAGATCGAAGTGCGTAATCTTGTCCTTGTACTGCGTGTCGTAGCCATACAGCGTAACGCTGTACCGACCAGCAGGCAGGTTCTTGACCAGGACGGTACCGACGACGCCGGGGTTGAACTGCACGCCGTCCATCAACAGCGCATCACTGCTGGAACGTACGTACGTCGATGCAACCGAACCGTCTTTCCAGCCGACCTGTACGCCGTCGGTCACGGTGACAGCCGTATCAGTGTCAAAGCGGTCGGTGGTAAGGAGCCGTGCATACCCGGCCGCCGTAGTGCCGGAGGGAGGCTCGATATCGACGTGTACTGAAACCGCCGGCGCCATACTCGCCAGCAGCACGATCACTGCGACGGAAACACTCTGACGGAGCATGTCCATTTCCTCTCCTCCCCGCCCCGAATGTCCTTATGTACCCAACGCCGCCATTCCAAAGCTGTTCTGTCGCGGTACAAACCGAGCATTTTCCGTGCCAGTAAGGAATTCCCATCTTGCCTGACAAGGGCTTTGCTGCATAACGCATTACCAGTGCGGCCTTTAATCTTGCTGACCTTTTTGTCGGAGGGTTCTTTGTTCTCTGGCAGAGGCATGCCGCACTAATGCCTGCGTGCAACAATGTGTTTACGAAAGACAACATATTGGCGGAAAAACAGCTGGCGCCTGCCGCTACCCAGGCTGGTTGTCTGTCGCCCCCGCCCGTCGGAAGAAAGAACTGCGATGCCCTCAGCCATTACGCAGGTCTCTGCGTGCTCACCGTGGCATGCAGGGGATGATTGCTGAACAGTGGACGGCGTCCTGGACCTGCGCTGCGTTCCAGACCCAAACGTGCATAGTGTGCAACCGGCCAGAACGATGCCGGCGTCATTCCGGACGACTGATGTGCAGCAGACAGCCCCTAGCCCCTACCTTGACAGTGGCAATGAGGCAGCCCCCTCACCCTCTCGCATCCTGCCCCGCCCGAGATCTACCAGCCAGCAACATTCCCACCCCCAGCGCGAGCATGACAATCGTTACCGGTTCTGGCACGGTCGCCATTAGCGTCAGCCGGTACGAATCCGCGGACCAGAACCGCGCGTTTGAGATCCCGGCAAAGCCCTTCGACACCGGCTGGTCCCCCAGCAGCCCGGTCTGCCCGAACTGCGACTCCGCCAGCGTCAGGTCCCGCGCGTCGATCATCCCGTCCCCGTTGATATCCGCCGTTATCAGGTATCCACTGTCCCCATACGAAGTGCCCAGACGGCTGACAATCCCCACCAGGTCCATCACATCCACCCGGCCGCTCAGGTTGGTATCGCCAGCCTCGGCACTCTGCCATCCGATATCCGCCATGATCCCTCGCACCACGTCGTCCGGCACATGAATCGCATTCGACAGAAACGGCGTCATCAGGTCATATTGATCAACAAAACGGCTCTCATCCAGGTGACTCAAACTCGATGCGTCGGAAAACTGCGGCGGCGAATACAAGGGCGGCTCGCCCTGCCCGAACGCCTTCTGGTATTCCTGTACACCCAGCGTTCCCGACCAATACGTCGCCCGCGTCACATTCGACGCCCGCCGAGGCAGATTCAGCAGATCGTAGCCCAGCGAATTGACCAGATACCGGTCAAAAACATCCGGCAGCGTCCCGCCCTGTTCCACACCGATCCCGAACGACCCGTCCGCCATCGCAGTACTGATAAACCCCATACTGTGCGTCAACTCGTGCAGTGCCACCGTCACAAAATCCGGACTCCCGTGCGACGGCCGCAGATCCAAACCGTAATACCAGTCGCTCGCCCCCAGTGCCCCCCCATCGATATCGCTGTTGAACGTAACCTCGATATCAGGATTTGCACCGTTCAGATCACCGCCAGTGAGATAATTCGCCAGAGCACTGGGATACGCCGTACCCGAGCGGCCCCCCGCGAAATCGCTGACAAAGGACGACGGCCCGCCGGACCCCAGCACTGCCGAGGTACTGTCGCCCCCCATCGAATCAAACGATGCGTACACATCGATGTTCGCCGACTGAACATCCGGAATTCGGCTCTCCCAGATCGACAGGGCGTACTCAAACGCCGTCCGCCGCTGCTGGCCCAGGACCTGGTCATAGAAGCCCTGCCCATCCATATCCGTATAGTGCGCCGCAAACACAACAGCCGCGGCCCGCGGCCCGCAAGCCAGCACCGACGCTACCCCCAGGACGACCCCCGCCGTCAGAATAAGCCCCATGCCGCGTTCGCATCGATCTGATACCACCGACGTCCCCTTTCAGCCGGACAGCACCCCTCACAGCGGATTCTATTCGCGCTACGAGGGCGCATTCATTCAGACCATCGGCCACCGGGACGCCAGAACCGCAGCCGACACGACATGATCCCCCTGCGGCCGTCCCCTTGGCGAGCTGCGTATTTCAACAAGCCCCCTTGGCTTGCGTCGTCATCCCCTCGCCAACCCCCGCATCTTGTAGCCCGGCCCGACCGTATAAAGCCGGCTCAGGTCCGCCTCGTTGCGATGCGCCCGCAATACCTCGCCGACGAAGACGATATGGTCACCCGTTTCCATCTCTCCGACCAGCCGGCATTCGAAATTCGCTACGGCATCCGCCAGCAGTACGCAATCGATCGCCTTCGCCGGCTCCGTCCTTGCCTGCGCGGCCGCCAGTTTGTCGATGTCCCGGCCGCTCTTCGTCCCAAACAGCATCGTCTCCTGCAACTGATGTTCCGACGGCATGGCGATGACGAACTGCCGCGCGTGGCGGAATGCCCCGGCCGACCACCGCGTCTTGCCGATGGCCACCGCCATCATCGGCGGTTCGGCCGAGACGATCATGGTCCAGCCGAGTGTTATGGGGTTGTATTTCCCAGCCGTATCTCGCGCGATCGCCACGACTACCTGCTCGGGATATTTTGTGACAATAGCCTCTTGATAGTCCACTTCCCGCTGCATGAATCACCCCTTTCTGGCCACGCTTTGCAGCAGATACCGCATGCGATCTTGGTCCGACACTTGGCCGGGACTTGCGAATCGGGTACTCTGTTGTCACAATTTGTAACCACACCAGCGTAGAGAACGGTCTCCGAAAGATTGTCCCGTACACCCGGCCCGCTGTAAACAGCCGGTCGCCAGCGAGGGAATCATGGCTGAAAAACCATTGACGCGAAGGGAACTGGGCGAACGCTACGGTGTCGCAAGGAACACGATCTATCTTTGGGTGCGCGAGGGCGTAATCCCCGAAGCCGACGTGCGTTTCTCCAACAAGAGCTACTGGTCGGAGTCGTACCTGGCCAGTTGGGAAAGGGCCCACTTGACATTGCTGACGCAACATGGCGTCAATGTCGACCAGTTGCCGCAGTTTGACGGGATGGACCATGACCACGATCAGAAGAAGACCAGGCGGACCACCCGCTCTTCATCCCGCCCAAGACCGGTGAGCAGGATCCGACGATCGCAGCCTTTTCGGTACTGGCGAAGGCCCGGGGCCTGCTGATCGCCGCCATGGAGAAAAAGAGAAAACTGACCGCTCGCGAACGCAGCCTGGCAGTAGCCCAGCTCAAGCAAGCGACAGCCATACTCTCCAAATAAGCAACCCTCGTCGCGCAACCGACTGGGCCAGGCAACAAGAATCAATTGCGGCGCAAGTCTTAAGTCCCAATGCTCTTGTCCAATCCAGATACGCTCGGTCTGACGTGAAGAATCACGGCAACGTGGTTCTTGCTACGCACTGGAGCACGAACAGTCTGGCCCGGCACCTGGGAGTCAGTCCTTCGATGGTCGGGCGTGTGTGGCGGGCCAACGGGCTCAAGCCGCACCTGGTGCGAACGTTCAAGGTCTCGAACGACCCGCAGTTTAGACCCGCGGGTCATGTGGCGAAAAAGCAACATGTCGAAAACCTGGCATCACGATCGCTCGGCCCGATGTAAGCAATGTCCGAATAAAACCTTATCACTAAGTTGACCTGATGACGGAAGTGCGGCCGTGTTGATATTTTGTCACATTTGTTATTACGTCATCCAAGTGCGCTCGGGCGCCGCCGCGGCTACAATGCGATCTGTAAGGCCTGCACAAGACAGAACTTAGGATCTTGCCGTCATAAGTCATTTCAAGGCTGTAGCGGAATGGCACGCAACTTGCTGCGCCTGCATATCGAGGGCTGCCTCACCCGTGGTCTGGCGTTTCGTCCTGGGCCGGCTTTCTGCCGGGCCGGTGGAGCAGTTGCCGAGGTCCGCGAAAGGGTTTCGCGGCGGAGCCATGTCTTGTGATCAGAGAAGGAGGTCGAGCCGTGTTGCCAATGAAGATTATTGTATTCGGATTCGCCTGCCTGACAGCGTGCCTGGGCAGCGCTCAGGCCAGCATGTTGCTGGTGGATGCCAACAAGACCGAGCCGAGCTCGTGGCTGGACGCCAACGGCAACTATGACGTTGACGAGTGGGAGGCAGACACTGCGCTGGGCCTGACGTTCACGAGGACCGGTGCCGGGTACAACAACACCCTGTGGTCGCCGACGTATGACCTCTGGGCCAAGCTTCAGAGCGTCGAAGGGACGCTGATCCCGGCCGGCGCGTATAACATGCTGTCCAACCGGCAGGACTTCAGCCCGACGATCACAGTGACGAACCTGAAGGCCGGAACCTACGATTTGACGGTCTACGGGGTCAAGGGCGAGACCAATTCGAACACGTTCAGCTATACCTTCAACGGTGTGCCCTTCGGAAGCACAGAGAACGTTCCGTACAACAACCCGGCTGGGCTGACAGCGGCCCAGATCGTCGCCAAGATCACCAAGACGGGCAGCATCACGATCCCCAGCACCGGAACGTATGCCAACAAGCTGGTGATCACGGGGCCGATCATCAATGGCTTTACGCTGACGCCGGAGCCAGCGACGCTGGCGCTGCTCGCGCTGGGCGGGTTGACCCTGCTGCGCCGCCGCGCGTAGATGACTGAACGAGCTCCCGATATCGGGGGCAGGTGAAGGGGAGTTGTGTTGTGATCCACGCACCCGGGAAACCGTGTTCCCGGGTGCAGCAGGAATTGTGTTGTCCGCCCCGGAGGGGACGCCCCGAGGAGAATGACCATGCCGGCCAGACGCGTATTGTGTGGACTTGTAGTCCTGGTGGCGGGAGTTGCCCAGGCTCGCGGTGCGACGGAGCTGGTGGCGGTTGAAGACGCGTTCGTCTTCGGAGCGACCGCCGGAACGAACTACGGCTCTGCCGACCCGATCGAGTTGTCCGGCAACACGGGCAACTATAAGCGCCAGGCACTGCTCAAGTGGGACTTGTCAGGCCTGGCCGGACAGACGGTCGTCTCAGCCCGGATCGTCATGAGCACGCGTGCGCTTGACGATTGGGGCAACGGCCTGCCGCTGCAATTCACCGAGATTGACGGCGCCTGGAGCGAGATGGTGGTGACGTGGAACACAGCGCCCTCGACCTCCACTGTTGTCAGCGACACGATTACAGTGGTCGCGGTCTCGAACGATCCATATGTCGATCGGACCTGGACGCTCAACTCTGCGGGCATTGCCCTGGTGCAGGGCTGGATCGACGGAGCGGCCAACTATGGTTTGAAGCTCGCGCCCGTCAATCCGGCTGCGGACACGACCCGGGGAGCGGTGCATTCACGCGAGGCGTCCAATGCGGCGCAGCGCCCCCGCCTGATCGTGACGCTGGCTGGGGGCAACGAAGCGCCGACGGTCGACGCGGGCGCCAATCAGACGATCACGCTGCCGGCCGGCGCCAACCTGGACGGGACGATCAGCGATGACGGCCAGCCCGACCCGCCGGGCGCGGTGACGGTCAGCTGGAGCAGGGTCAGCGGGCCCGGCACAGTGACCTTCGGGAACGCCAATGCTGTCGATACTACAGCCGCCTTCAGCACGGCCGGCACGTACGTGCTGCAGTTGCAGGCGTCGGACAGCGTCTTGTCCGCTGTGGACACCGTAACCATTGCGGTAAACCCACAGGTCAACACCGCACCGACGGTCGAGGCGGGCAGCAATCAGACAATCACGCTGCCGGCGAGCGCCAACCTGGATGGCACCGTCGACGACGACGGCCTGCCCAACCCGCCGGGCGCGGTGACGGTCAGCTGGAGCAAGGTCAGCGGGCCCGGCACGGTCACCTTCGGCAACGCGAACGCTGTCGATACGACCGCCACCTTCAGCGCTGTGGGTACCTACGTGCTCAATCTCGAGGCCAGCGACAGCGCCCTGAGCGCCAGCGACACGGTGGCGATCACAGTGAACGACGGCAGCGGCAATATGGCTCCGACGGTCGATGCGGGCAATAACCAGACGATCACGCTGCCGGCCGGCGCCAACCTCGATGGTACGGTCGGCGACGACGGCCTGCCCAACCCGCAGGGTGTGGTGACGGTCACCTGGAGCAAGGTGTCCGGCGCGGGCACGGTGACGTTCGGCAATCCCAATGCCGTCGATACCACGGCGACCTTCAGTGCGGCCGGCACGTACGTGCTGCAGCTGCTGGCTGACGATAGCGTCCTGCAGTCGATGGACACTGTGACCATCACGGTGAACCCGGCCGCGAACACCGGCATCGTCGCGCTCAAGCGCAGCCCGGGCCTTACGGATGGCCGGGCCTTGTCATCGGTCTTCCAGACGGCCATCACCAGTGGGACGGTGACGGTCTACAGCGGGCCGGGCGCGGTGGCCGACGCAGACCTGTACCTGAACACCGGCTGGGCGCAGCAGTATCTGTACATGAACCGCGGCGCCGCCGGGCAAGCCGGCGAGAATCAGCCGGTGCTGGTCAAGTTCGGCCTGGAACTCGTGCCGGGACTGGCCGGCGGCCTGGTGAAGAAGGCCGAACTCCGTTTCTACGCCACACTCGGCAACACAGGCTGTAATAACATTGGCTACATCACCTCGTTCGACTGGGCCGAGGGCAACAAGGCAGGATGGGCCTATCCCGACACGTCCCCAGCCGCCCCGGGTGTCAGCGGCGCCCATCCCGCAGGCCTGAACACGGGCCCATATCAGACTGCGGCCGGGGTGCCGGTCGACCCGGGCAGCCCGCCGGTCTATGTCGCCTCGTGGGCGGGTGGGCAGGTGTGGGCGCCCGGCAAGGACGGCATCATGGCGGTCAGCGGAAAGGCTTATACTCTCGTGGGCGTTACCACGGGCCAGTGGGATCAGTACCTGACCTTCGACGTTACGCCGATTCTGCAGCTCTGGGCCGACGGCACGCCCAACTATGGTCTGTTTGTCGAGAGCGTGGGCAACTACCCGATATACCTGTCCGAGACGACGGCCTCGGTTGACTGGCAGCCGATCCTCATGCTCGACTATCAGGCCAATGCCGCGCCAAGCGCGGTCACCGACCTGGCCGTTGCGAACAGCGACTGGTTCAAGGTCGATCTGCAATGGACGGCCCCGGCGGATTCGCCGCCCGGCCCGGTCGCTCGCTACGACATCCGCATGTCGACCAGCCCGATCAATGATGCCAATTTCTCCTCGGCCACGCCGGTGACCCTCCCGGAACCCGCCAGTCCGGGAACCATCCAGACTCTCAGCGTGACGGGCCTCTCGCCATCGACGACCTACTGGTTCGCCATGAAGTCTTACGACGGCATGGACCTGGTCAGCCCGTTGTCCAACGTCGTCAGTACAAGCACGCTGGTCACCGACAGGGTGGCTCCCGCCCAGATCGACACGCTGGCGGCCCCCAACGTCAAGCCTAACTATGTGACCCTGGCCTGGACAGCGGTCGGCGATGATGGCGCCACCGGCGCCGCTACCGAATACCAGATGCGCTACAGCACGAGCCCGATCTTCGACGACGCATCCTTCGCCGCCGCCACCGCCGTCGCGGACATGCCGGTCCCGCAGCTGGCCGGCTCTGCCGAGAGCCTCACCGTCCACGGGCTGACGCCGAGCACGACCTACTGGTTTGCGATCAAGGCCAGAGACGAGGTGCCCAACTGGTCCGCCCTGTCCAATGTAGTGACCTTTACCACGCTGGAGGCGGACTTGAGTCCGCCGAACGCGGTCGCCAACTTGAAGGTCTCAGCGGCCCAGATCACGGCGGCCTACCTCAGTTGGGCGGCCCCGGCGGACGTCGGCACCGCGGGTGTGGCGGGCTACGATCTCCGCTACTCGACGAACCCGATCGACGACGGCAACTGGGCATCGGCCACGCAAGTGCCGGGCGAGCCGGCCCCAGGCGCACCGGGCACGACCGATCGCTGCACGGTGACAGGTCTGACCCCCGGCACGACTTATTACTTTGCGATCCAGTCTACGGACTATGCCGAGCCGGGGAATGTCTCGGCTCTGTCGAATATCGCCAGCGCCACGACCATGCCGCCGATCGTTCCGGTCGTGGTCCAGAACCCGTGGCTGGTCAACGACCGTGTCGCGGACACCCGCAACCTGAGCCGCATGGCCGCGACGTACGTCAATGCCTATACCCCGGATGGCGTTATCCCGCCGGCGAACAACCAGGACAAGGCGATCAATATCTACAACAATCAGAAGCGGCGGCTGTATCACTGGGCGACCGAGCCTCCCAGCCCCGGCGGCAACAACATCAATGATCCGACCTACAACCAGAACGTGTTCGGATGGGCTCTGTGCGGGCGTCACGCCAGCCAGGCGTGCACCATAGCCAATGCCGCGGGCTTTGTGCCGCACATGATGAACATCAGCAATCCGTTCGGCCATTGGACGTACCAGTTGGAGTACGACGGCGGGCTGCACCACTTCGACACGATGACGACGATGTACGTCTTCACGACAACGGCGCGGGACACCGTCGCCAGCCTGCGGACAGATGAAGGCCAATTCCAGCATCCTGTTGAACGCCCAGGCCGAAGGCCGGGCCTGCCCGGGCTTGCTGCTGTGCGGCGACGGCATCAACGATTACCAGACGGCGATGGCCAATGCCAGCGACCAGGGCGCCGGCAGCGGCGTAACGACCGCCCGCTGGACGGGCGACATGAACCTCCGGCTGGGGCAGTCGTTCAAGCGGACCTGGGAGGCCTGGCAGAACCAGCATCCGACTCCCGGAGTCAACGCGGACTCGATGCCCGGTAACGATCCGCCCTACCACCACGAGTGTCAGAATGACTGGAAGGATACGCCTAATTACTATTACTGGGAGCCTTATGCGCGCGACCATCCCGTATATCCATACGGGCAAGGCAACGTATCGCCGCTGGGCCAACGGCACCGACACGCTGACCCCTGACTTCCGCAGCGCCGGCTACCAGGCGATGCTCCATGCCGGCACCAACATCGCCACCTACAACGACGATGCCATCACTCCCGATCTGCACCCGGCCACGGTAGGCACGATGGCGGAGGCCGTCTTCAAGATCGAGGTTCCCTTCTACATCACCGATGCCCATTTCAGCGGAGACTTCGTCAAGACCAACGTCGCCGATACCTGCAAGGTGTTCTTCTCCTCTGACGGTTCGGCCTGGACGCAGGTGTGGAGCCCCAGCGAGACTCGGCACAACGCACGTGGCCAGTCAATCGCTGCGGTCGAATGTGTTCGGACTGTGGAAGACATGGTACATCAAGCTCCAGTTCAACAGCACCCAGGCCCAGTCCAACGCCGGCGTCAGCAACTTCGTGGTCACCACCATCTTCGAGCACAACAAGGGCGCGATGGCCTACCTCGACAAGGGCGTCAACAACATCACCCTGACCTTCGACAATCCCGCCGAGCTTCAGGCCAGCGGGAACGTGATCCACGTCGTCTACAAGTGGAAGGAGTATGACACGTCCGGCTGGACGGTGGACAAGCAGTTTGAGACCTACGCCACGACCAGCCCCACCAGTTTCACGATCACAACGGAGGGGGCCAAGGTGCCGCGGACCGAGTACATCCTCCTGGAAGTCGTTCCGCCACCGTCCGATCCATACGCCCCGGGCCAGATCACCGATCTGGCCGCCGGCGCCGCCCAGTCCACCAAGGTGCCTTTGACCTGGACGGCCTCGGGCGATGACGGCTATACCGGCACGGCCTCGTCCTACGAGATCCGTTACAGTACCAGCCCCATCAGCGACGACACGACCTTCGCCGCCGCCACCCTGGCCAGCGACATTCCCTCACCCAGGATCGCCGGCAGCACCGAAACTTTCATGGTCACGGGCCTTTCCAGCAGCACGACCTACTGGTTCGCCATCAAGGTCCGTGACAAGGGCGGCAACCTGTCCGATCTGTCCAATATTGTTACGGCGACGACGACTCCCCCGGATCTTGTCGCCCCGCTGGCGGTAAGCGACCTTCTCGCCAGTCCCTCCAGGACCTCCGGCGGCGTAGACCTGGCCTGGACTGCCCCGGCCGACTACGGCGCTGCCGGCAGCGGCCCGTACCCGTGCGCCGTGTATGACCTGCGATACAGCACCAGCGCCATCACCACGGACGCCGCCTTCAATGCGGCCACCCAGGCAACCGGCCTGCCGGCTCCCAAGGCCCCCGGCTCGGCGGAGTCCTTCACCGTCAGCGACCTGGCCGGTGGGACTCAGTACTACTTCGCCCTCAAGTCCATGGACGACAGCAACAACATCTCCACGATATCCAATACCAGCGCCGCCAAGGCTTCCGTCATCGGCGATAGAACGCTCCAGGTCGGGCTGAACGGGTATGCCGGCGAGTGGGATTCCTACATTTACGCCAGGCGCTGCCACAACGAATTACAGTACCGTGGAACGCATGACGGTCTGCGGCTACGGTGCGCTGGAGAGCACGCGAGGCATTCTCAAGTTCGACCTGTCGAGCCTTCCGGCGGGGGCGACCATTACCAAGGCCACGCTGTCGCTCTATGCGTTCGATCAGGCACAATCCAAGGGCAGCAGCGGCTTTTATGGCGTCTACGCGATTACCCGCGACTGGACCGACTCGCAGACCACCTGGGATAAGCCCAACAGCACGACAGCCTGGACTACCCCGGGTGGTGATTTCCTGGCTGTTCCGGACGCTACGCTGGCCAAGAAGGCGCCGTCGTCCGTGCCCTGCTGGTGCGATTTTGACGTCACGGCCCGTGTTCAGTCCTGGCTGGCGGGCTCCTCCAGCAACCAAGGCTGGATCATCAAGTTCACCGACGAGACCCTGAGCAACCAGGACCGCTTCTATCAATCCGACACGGCCAACGCGGCCTTGCGCCCAAGCTCGTCATCACGGACATTGCGGAGGAGGACACGACCGCGCCCGCCCCCGTGAACGATCTGGCCGCCGGCAATCTGACATCCTCCTCGGTCGACCTGAGCTGGACCGCTACCGGCAATGATGATTCCAGCGGCACGGCCTGGTCCTACGACCTGCGGTACAGCGCCAGCCCGATCACGGATATGGCCTCTTTCGCCGCCGCCACGGCCATCACCGGCCTGAACGCTCCGAAGCCGGCCGGCCAGGCCGAGAGCATCACGGTCTCGGGCCTGACAGCCGCCACCGCCTACTACTTCGCCCTGGTTGTCACCGACGAGGCCGGCAATGCTTCCGGTCTCTCGAACGTCGTCGGCATCACCACGCAGCCTCCACGCAAGATCGGCGACGCCAATGGCGACGGCTACGTCAACGTGGGCGATCTGCAGGCCGTGGTGACCGCCTGGGGCAGCAACGACCAGGGCGGCTGGTGGAACTGGGACCCCGACTGCGACTTCAACAATGACGGGTATATCACCGTGGGCGATCTGCAGGTCCTGGTCGTTCACTGGAATACGTAGGGCGATCGAGATCCAGCGAAATCGCCGGTTGACACCATACCCCATGCAGGACGCGCGACGGGACGGCGGCAACACTGCCGGAACGTCGCGCGCAGGAGGATCCCGGATGAGAGCGTTCTTCTCGAAGGACAGGTGCGAACGCGTTGCACGGTTCACGAGCGCGGCCGGCCACCGGAGGCACAGATGTCTTCTCAGGCTGGCGGGGGTGCTCCTTGCACTGCAGGTGGTCATTCCGGCGGCCATGGGGGTGGTAGACTCGATGATGGTGACGGACAGGTCGGGAACGGCTCGGGTGAACTACCCGCTGCAGTTCGCCCGGCCCTTTGTGCAGGGGGAGATCCCCGACTACCCGCAGGTCCTGGTGGATGGGATGCCCGTCGCCACGCAGGCGGACGTAAAACAGCGCTGGCCGGACGGCTCGGTCAAGCATGGGATCGTATCGGTTCTGGTACCGTCGATCGCGGCAAACGGGTCGGTCGCGCTGACGTTCCGCAACCAGTCGACCGGGAACAACGTGCCCATGACGCAGGAGCAGATGCTCGGGGCGGGGTTCGATTTCGACGCGGTGCTTCGGATCGGCTCAGACGGCCAGACACGGTCGGTATCGGCGCGGACCATGCTGGCCGATGGGAGACTTTGCGTACTGGACGGCCGGTCCCATTGCGACGACAGTCATCCTGGCAGACCATAGTGCGGCGCGGACGTATGACATGGGCTTCGACGACCTCCGCTCCATCCGCCCGATCTTCGAGGCCACATTCTGGCCCGGCATCAACAAGGTGCGGGTGCGGTTCATCGGGGAGAACTGCTGCACCGCCGCGCTCGAGGACGTTGCCTGCGACATCGCGCTGACGATGGGCTCGGCCAATCCCCAGACGGTCTACACGAAGGCAGGCTACGTGCACAAGGCGGCAACGCGTTGGACGAAGGTGTTCTGGCTCGGCGGAGCGCCAGACGAGCGGAACAACGTCGACAGCAACCTGGCCTACCTCGTGCAGACTTGTTTTGTGCCGATGTACGACACGACGCTGGCGATCCCGGAGTCCGAGATCAGCGGTGACTATTCCAGGTGGCTGGGGACCGCGCGAGACATCCAGGATGCCGGCTGGTGGACCCGATATATGCCCACAACCGGCGGGCGGCACGACATCGGGCACATGCCGAGGTGGTCGACTCAATGGCTGTACACGGGGGACTATCGTTCGAAGCAGATCGCGTTTGGACATGCGGATCTGGCGGGCAACTGGCCGATGAACGTGCGGGAAGGCGATCCTGCGAAGTTATACGATCGTGCTCAGACGATTCCCGCGATCGGCAAGCCCGTGTCGATCTGCGCCGGCCCGGACCTGTGGATCTTTGACAGCAGAGACGCGACGGATCCGGACTGGATCGCCATTCAGGGGACACGGCTGGAGACCCCCGGCGGTGCGTGGTCACCCGACAACGCCCATCAGCCGGACCCCTTCGCGGTGCAGTACATGCTGACGGGCGATCACTGGTATCTCGAGCAGATGCAGATGTGGGCGGCATGCGACGCCTTGTCCGCCTGGCCGACCACGAGAGGTCCGGCGGGCTATGCGGGCCTGTCGGACCAGATCCGCGCGAACGCATGGGTCTTCCGCAACAGGGTAAACGCGGCTTTTCTGTCGCCGGACAACACGGCGGAGAAAGACTATTTCGTGATGCTGGTCGACGACATCATCGCGCACTGGGACGGCTGGCACGGGGTGCCCGGGGCCTTCATGCAGTCGCACCTGTGGAAGTGGGCGAAGGACAAGGTCGGCGTGCCGTACGGCCTGGGAAGCGTCTCGCCGCTGCACTTCTTCGGCTGGCAGACCGATACGCGCTGGTACTACACCATGGGAGTCGTTGACGGCGGATCGCTGCCCTGGCAGGAATACTTCCTGATGATGGAACTGGGCATCGCGAGGGAGAAGGGGTTTGCGACCGGCGCGCTGGCCGCCTGGCATGGGCAGATGCTGATCGAGCAGTTCAAGGATCCGGATTACTACGTCTACCACCTGGCGGATTACATCCTTCCGGTACGGTTGACGACCACAGGTACGTGGGTCACATCCTGGGCAGAGGCGCGGCAGGCGCAGATCGCGGAGGGGCATGACGACGCAGAGGCGCTGGCAGCCTTCAACGGCGGCATCCATGATACGGTCCACGGTTATTCCCTGATCGCCTCGGCGGCCGCCGCGCAGGTGGCGACACTGGCGGGCGGCGATCCGATCGCCTGGGACTTCCTCAAGGCTAACGTCCGCGATGCCAATCCCGCGGGCCTGGCCGCCGACACGAAGTGGGCCATCAATCCCCGCGGGCGGATCCTGCAGGTTGGGACAGGCAAGACGTACCCAACGGTGCAGGCGGCGGTGGATGCGGCGGCGGACTGGGACACGATCCAGATCTATCCCGGCACCTACACCGGACAAGCCGGCTGGGCCCGCGTCGAGAAGAACAGCCTCAGCATCGTGGGCATAGGTTCGCCCCGGCCGGTGCTGGATGCCGCTGGCAGTCTGTCTGGACGGCAAGGGCATCCTGGTGGTTACAGGACGTGACGTGACGGTGCAGGACATCGAGTTCGCCAACGCTCGAAACGGCACGGACGGCAGCGCCGCGGGGATTCGTCAGCAGGGGGCGGGCCTGACGGTTCGGGGATGCCGGTTCGATGACAACGACAATGGCATCGTGTGCGACGCGGCGGCAGGCAGCACGGTCTCGATCGACAGCAGCGAGTTCGACCGCAACGGCGCCGGCGACGGGCACAGTCACAACATTCTCATCGGGGCCGTGGAATCCCTCTCGCTGAAGTACTGCTGGGTGCACGGCGCCAACGGCGGCTGCGAGGTCAAGACGGCGGCGAAGGCCAGCACGATCCTCTACAACCGCATCGGCAACGAAGGCGGCACCGGCACCTACGAGATCCAGGCGGCCCGCGGCGGGACGACGTACATCATCGGCAACCAGATCGAGCAGAGTGCAGGCGGCGCCAATGCCGTCGTCATCGATTACGGCAGCGAAGGCCTCAGTCCGGACATGCACCTGTATGTGGTCAGCAACACGATCGTCAACAACAAGCCTTCCGGCACCTTTATCCACAATGGGGGCGCGACCGGCGCCCTGCTCCAGAACAATATCTTCCAGGGGCCGGGCACCGTCCTGGCCGGGCCCGGAACGCACACGACCAACTGGGCCACGGCCCAGGCAAACCTTGCTGAACCGGGCACATACGATTTCCGGCTGACGGCGGATTCAATGGGGGCGCTCAACGGCGGAACGGCGGCTGCCAGCGTCAACAGCTTCTCCCTGGCGGCGGCGTGCCAGTACGTGCATCCGTGCGGCTACGAATCCCGCCCGATCAGCAGCGCAATCGACATCGGCGCCTATGAGTACACGGGAGTGGTGTCCGCGCGAACCGTCCAGTTCGCCCAGGCCGCCTCGAGCGCAAGCGAGTCGGTCACGCCCGTCAACCTTGCAGTCACGCTCAGCACGGCCTCGACACAGACCGTGAAGGTAAGCTATGCGGTGACGGGCGGTACGGCCACGGGAGGCGGGGTAGACTATACCCTGGCGGCGGGGCAACTGGTGTTCGATGCGGGGGTGACCGGCATGAACATCCCCATCACGATCATCAACGACTCACTTGCCGAACCGAGCGAGACGATCGTGGTGACGCTGTCCGACCCGGTCGGGGCGACGCTCGGCGCGAACAGCACCCACACCTGCACGATCACCGATGACGACGCAGCGGCGCCTGTAGGGCTGACGGCGACGGCGGACGCATGGATCTTTGGCGCAGTGCGGGCACGAACTACGGCGCGGCCGATCCGATGGAGCTCTCGGGCGATCCCGGCAACTACAAGCGCCAGGTCTTGCTGAAATGGGACCTCTCGAGCCTGACCGGGCAGACGGTTGTGGCAGCGCAGGTTGTCTTGAGCACCCGTGCGGCCGATGACTGGGGCAACACCCTGCCGCTGCAGCTGACGCGAATCGACGCGGCCTGGAGCGAAACGGGGGTAACCTGGAACACGCAGCCGGCTGTCTCGGCGGTAGTCAGCGACACGGTTACGGTCGTGCCGGCGTGGAATGCTCCGTACGCGGATCGGACCTGGACGCTTAACGCTGCGGGCATCGCGCTGGTCCAAAGCTGGATCGACGGCGGGAGCAACTATGGCGTGAAACTGGCGCCGGTCAATCCTGCCGGCGCCACCACCAGGGCACAGGTGCATTCACGGGAGGTGTCCAGCGCAGCGGTGCGGCCGCGCCTGATCGTCACGGCCGTCCAGCCCGACATGGATCCGAGCGTCGTTATTGAGGCGCCACCTCCATTCGTGTATGAAGGCTGGCTGGTCAGCCTGCCGCAGCCGCCAGCGATCCTCGCGGCTATCCGCTGACGTACACCTGGATGCAGACCGGCGGGCAAGGCACTGCGCTTGGCGGCGCGGATACGGCCGACCTGTCGTTTACGGCGCCCTTCCTGATAAGCCAGGCCGGCGGCCTGCTGACGTTCGAGGTGACAGTCGATAACCAGCATGGCGGAACGGCAAACCAGACCGCTGAGCCTGGCGGTGCACATGATGGGCGATGTCAACCATGACCACTACGTGAACGTCGGCGACCTGCAGTTGCTGATTGCGGCCTGGGGCAGCCAGGAGGTCCCGCTCAGCAGTCATTGGAGCGAAGCAGCGGACCTGAATGATGACGGATACGTCAGTGTGGGGGATCTGCAGGCGCTGGTGGCCAACTGGGGCCGGGACCTGTAACGCGGTACCGGAGAAGACGGCATGGAGACGCTTCTGCTGGCGGCATGCTTGCTGGCGGGGGCAGGCACGGGGGCGACAGTAATGGCGCAGGCGACGGCATCGAGGGCGGCTGGCTAGGTCCTGGACGTGGCGGTCGACCGGTCACAGGTGGCAGTGGCGGAGTTTCTGGGCTTCGGCTGCGAGTGGGATCCTCTGTTCTGGCACGCGTTCAATCGCAAGGCCGGTGTGACGGAGGCGGACTGGCAGACGGTGCAGCGGCGGGTGGCGTTCATGCGCCTGCCGATCGTGCGGATGATGATGATGCAGGTCCGCTGGTGCTATCGGGGCGATGGCCGGTTCGACTGGCAGAGCGAGGAGATGAAGAGCCTCTGCGCCCACCTGGACATCTGCCGGTGCCAAGGCATCACCATCGTGCTGACCGATTGGGGCGTGGAGACGTGGACCCCGGCACCCGGCACCCGGCATCCAGGACACCGCTGACCCGTTGTTCGCGGAGGCGATCGCGACCTATGTGGACCATCTTCGCAACAAGCTCGGCTACACGTGCATCCGTTACTTCGTGCTGGTCAACGAGCCCAACTATGAGGTAAAGGATTTCGACCGTTGGGCCAGGGGTCTGCGGAGCGTGGCGGCGGCGCTGAAGAAGCGGGGCCTGCACCAGCAGGTGCAACTGCTGGGGCCGGACGCAGGGCAGGGAGACCTGGCGTGGCTGCGGCCGGCGGCGGAGCGGCTGCAGGATATGGATATGCTGACGGGATACGACATCCACATGTACGCCGCCGACAGGACGGTGCGTCCGGGCCGGCGGGAGGCATTTTTTTTTGCGCCGGTGGAAGGTCGCTGGCCGACCTGGGTTGCGACGTGGATAGACAAGACCTGCCGCTACGGGCAGGGAGGACCCGTAGCGGCAGGATGTCCGTTTCACTTCCACTCTTACGGGGTTACCGCCAATGAGCCGGTGCCCGTGATGTAGTCAGGCAGATTGACGCTGGTGTATGTTCCGGCTGCCAACTCGGTATAGCCAACCGGGTTGGCCCAGCCGCCGGTCCCGCCGATATAGGCATGGGCAACGGTAGTAGTCGTGCCATCAGCCAGATCCAGTATGCCGTAAGTGCTGTTGTAGTCCAGGTAGAGATCGGCTGCATCGTTCATCACATCCGACACGGCTACGATCAGCGTGGCGCCTGGGTCCACTTCCACGTTGCCCGTTCCCAGCGAGTTGGCTACCGCGGCCTCCGTGCTGTAACCGGTTACCTCAGAACCACCGCTGTAGTCATTGGTGCTGTTGTTGAGGATCAGCCCCAAGTCATAGCCCCGAGACATCCAGCTGTTCAGCGTGACCTTCCCGGTCCCGGTGATCTTGCCGTTGATGGTCGTAGTCTTGCGATAGTAGTCGGTAACCGACTTGATCGTCGAGTCTGCCAGGACGGTGATCTGCCCGTTCTGAACGTTCGTCTGGGACCCGAACGACAGCGTCGTGCCGCCGAGGATCCAGTTGACGGCGCCGTTTGTGCAACTGTAGCCGACGCCGGTGATGGTGGCGTTGGCATGGATGGTCGCCGTGCCCAGATCGCCCGTGATCGAGTAGTAGCCAGTCCCGCCGAGCGTCCAGCTGCCGCTGTAACTGGAACTATCGCCGGTATTCAGGCCCAGCTGCTTGCCGGAGGGCTGGTTGTTGGTGATCGTCAGGTCCCCACTGCCGGTGAAGACCGCTGACAAAGTGTTGTTGCTGCTTCCCAAGGCCGTCAAGGTAGAGTCGGCGTCCATGGTGATGCCGGCGGTCACGCTGATGCTGCTGCCCCCGCCCATGTTCACCGTGCCACCGTTAAGGTGCAGGCTGCCGATGGTCGAGGTGCCGAGAAGGCCGCCCTGGTTGAGAACCGCACCACTGTTGAGATTCGGCTGGCCCAGGAAGCTGGCACCAGAGGTGGTGATCTTGGCGGTACCGCCGGAGTTTATGTCGCAGATGTCGTCCGCCTCATTGGCGAAGGCGGGGCTTCCGGACCAGTTACTGGCGGTCAGCCAGTCGCCATCGGTCGGTCCCACCCAGGTATAGGAGCCTGATGTGGTAGTCCCGTCGGCGATGTTGGAGATGGCCGACAAGTTCGGTACTTCGTCAGCCGTCTTGATCGCGAAGTAATAGGTCGTGCTGGCGGACAGACCGCTGACGGTCATGCTCTGGCTGGTGCCGGCAGCCGCCGGGGCCGGTTCCCCAGTCACCTGGGTGGCCGCGTCCCAGTTGCTCTCCGTGATGCTACTGGTGGAGTAGCGGATGTCGTAGGTACTGGCCGTGCCGGTTGAGCCGTCATCGCCCGGGGCAGTCCAGGTCAGCGTCAGGCTGTCTTCGGCCGGGTCCCCTGCCGCCAGATCGCTCACGGCCGCCGGGGCTATGGTATCCGGAACCACCAGCGAACCGGTGCCGGTGATGTAATCAGGCAGCTCGGTACTGGTGTACGTACCAGGAGCCAACTGGGTATAGCCAACCGGGTTGGCCCAGCCGCCGGTGCCACCGATGAAGGCATTTGAAGTGGTGGTGGTCGTGCCACTGGCCAGATTCAGTTTGCCGCAGGTGCCTGCCGAACTGTCATAGTCCAGGTACAGGTCGGCCGCGCTGCTCATGACATCCGAGACGGCTGCCACCAAGGTTGAGCCGGCATCCACCTGCACAGGGCCTGTTGCCAGCGCGTGGGCAACAGCTGCCCTCGTCTGATAGCCCTTGATCTCGGTGCCGCCGGTGTAGTCGTTCGTGCCGTTGTTGATGATCAGGTTCACTTCGTCGCTGGACTTGTTGTTAGTACTCAGGAAGCTGACTTTGGCAGCACCGGTAACCTTTCCACTGATGGTCGTCGTCTTGCCGTAGTAGTCGACGGACGAGCGGATAGTGGAATCTGCCAGGACGGTGATCTGCCCGTTCTGGGTGTTGGTCTGCGACCCGAACGAAAGCGTCGTGCCGTCCAGGATCCAGTTGACGGCACCGCTCGTGTAGCTGTAGCCGACACCGTTGGTGGAGTTGGCATGGACGGTCGTCGTGCCCAGATTGCCGCTGATCGAATAGAAGCCGGCCCCACCGAGCGTCCAGCTGCCGCTGTAGCCGGAACTGTCGCCGACATTCATAGACAGACTGCCTGGTGTTGGGCTGGTTGTTGGTAATCGTCAGGTCTCCGCTGCCGCTGAAGACGGCTATCAGGGTGTTGTTGCTGCTTCCCAAGGCTGTCAACGCAGAGTCGGCATCCATGCTGATGCCGCCGGTCACGCTGATGCCGCTGGCCCCGCCCATGTTCACCGTACCGCCGTTAAGGTGGAGGCTGCCGATGGTCGAGGTGCCAAGGATGCCGCCTTGGTTGAGGACCGCGCCGCTGTTGAGATTCAGTTGCCCCAGGAAGCTCGCATTGGAGGTGGTGATCTTGGCCGTACCGCCGGAGTTTATATCACAGACGTCGTCCGCTTCGTTCGCGAAGGAAGGACTTCCGGACCAGTTGCTGGCGGTCAGCCAGTCGCCATCTGTCGGTCCCACCCAGGTATAGGAACCTGACGCAGTGGTCCCGCTGGCGATGTTGGAGATGGCCGACCAGTTTGGCGTCTCGTCAGCCGTCTTGATCGCGAAGTAGTAGGTCGTGCCGGTGGAGAGACCGCTGACGGTCATACTCTGACTGGTGCCGGCAACTGCCGGGGCCGGTTCCCCAGTCACCTGCGTGGCCGCGTCCCAGTTGCTCTCCGTGATGCTGCTGGTGGAGTAGCGGATGTCGTAGGTACTGGCCGTGCCGGTTGAGCCGTCATCGCCCGCGGCGGTCCAGGTCAGCGTCAGGCTGGTTTCGGTCGGGTTGCCTGCCGCCAGATCGCTCACGGCCGACGGGGCTGTGGTATCGGAAACCGGAACCACCAGCGAACCGGTGCCGGTGATGTAATCAGGCAGGTCGGTACTGGTGTACGTACCAGGAGCCAACTGGGTATAGCCAACCGGGTTGGCCCAGCCGCCGGTGCCACCGATGAAGGCATTTGAAGTGGTGGTGGTCGTGCCACTGGCCAGATTCAGTTTGCCGTAGGTGCCCATCCCGCTGTTATAGTCCAGGTACAGGTTGGCGGCGCTGCTCATGACGTCCGAGACGGCTGCGACCAGCGTAGAGCCGGCATCCACTTGCACAGGGCCTGTTCCCAACGCGTGGGCAACCGCTGCCCTCGTCTGATAGCCCTTGATCTCGGTGCCGCCGGTGTAGTCGTTCGTGCCGTTGTTGATGATCAGGTTCACTTCGTCGCTGGACTTGTTATTGGAACTCAGGAAACTGACCTTGGCAGCCCCGGTAACCTTGCTGTTGAGGGTCGTCGTCTTGCCGTAGTAGTCGACAAACGAGCGGATGGTGGAGTCTGTCAGGACGGTGAGCTGCCCGTTCTGCGTGTTCGTCTGGGACCCGAACGACACCATCGTACCGTTCAATATCCAGTTGACGGCACCGTTCGAGCAGACATAGTTCACGCCGTTGGTAGAGTTGGCATGAACGGTTGTCGTGCCCAGGTCGCCGGTGATCGAATAGAGGCCGGTCCCGTCGAGCGTCCAGCTGCCGGTGTAGCCGGAGCTGTCGCCGATATTCATGGCCAGCTGCCTGGTGTTGGGCTGGTTGTTGGTGATCGTCAGGTTCCCGCTGCCGCTGAAGACGGCTGTCAGGCTGTTGTTGTTACTGCCCAGGGCCGTCAAGGTGGAGTCGGCATCCATGCTGATGCCGCCGGTCACGTTGATGCTGCTGGCCCCGCCCATGTTCACGGTACCGCCGTTGAGGTGCAGGCTGCCGATGGTGGCGGTGCCCAGGCCGCCGCCCTGGTCGAGGACGGTGCCGCTGTTGAGATTCAGCCGGCCCAGGAAACTGGCGTTGGAGGTGGTGATCTTTGGCGTGCCGCCGGCTATGACGTCACAGATGCCGGCTGCGTCGTTGGTGAAGGCAGGGACGCCAGACCAGTTGCCAGCGGTCAGCCAGTCACTATCTGCCGGACCGACCCAGACATAGCAACCTGTCGAGGATCCCGTCGTCCCACTGGGACTGTTGGAGATGGCCGACCAGTTAGGCACGTCGTCGGCCGTCTTGATCGCGAAGTAGTACGTCGTGCTCAGGGATAGTCCACCGACGACCATGCTCTGGCTGGTACCGGCTGCCGTCGGAGCGGGTTCGCCTGTCGACTTGGGTAGCCGCGTCCCAGTTGCTATCGGTGATGGGGCTCGTGGAGTAGCGCACGTCGTAGGTGCTGGCCGTGCCGGTTGAACCGTCATCGCCCGGTGCCGTCCAGGTCAGTATCAGACCATTGGCGATCGGGTTGCCGGCTGCAAGGTCGGTCACCACCGCTGGCGCCGTCGAATCGGGCGGGACCAGTGTCGCCCCGCTGGCGATATTCGACAGGTCCGACCACTGGGGCACATCATCGGCCGTCTTCATGGCGAAGTAGTAAGTCGTGTTGAAAGACAGGCCGCTGACAGTCATGCCCTGGGTGGCACCGGCTGCCGCTGGGGCCGGTTCCCCGGTCACCTGCGTGGCCGAGTCCCAGTTGCTCTCGGTGATGGTGCTGGTGGAGTAGCGGATGTCATAGGTGCTGGCGGTGCCGGTTGAGCCGTCATCGCCGGGTGCCGTCCAGGTCAGCGTCAGGCTGTTGAGGGTAGGGGTGCCGGCTGCCAGATTGCTCACCGCCGCCGGAGCCGTCGTGTCCACCTCAATCAAGGTAGTTCCACTGACGACGTTCGAGAGGTTCGACCAGTTGCCCGCCTCGTCGACCGTCCTCATGGCGAGGTAGCAGGTGGTACTGTCCGGCAGACCCGTGACAATCATGGTCTGGGGGGTACCCGCTTCTGCCGGGGCCAGTGTGACAGCCACCCGGCTCGCCACATTCCAGTTGGCGGCGTTGATCTCGCTCGTGCTGAAGCGAACTTCGTACCCGCTCGCCGTCCCCGTGGAGCCGTCATCGCCCGGCGCCGTCCAGGTCAAAGTAAGGCTGCTGGAGGTGGGGTTGCTGGCAGCCAGGTCGACAATCGCCGCCGGGGCCGTCACATCGGAACCGTACTCATATGCGCCGATGTCCAGAACACTGCTGTTGATCTGACGCGGTGCATAGCCGCAGGGGTGGATGTACTCGTAGACCGGCGTGGGCAGGATATCGCCGATGGCCGCCGGCGTGGACGCGACGTTCAGGGCTGCCGTGGAACCGGATGTCAGGTGGAAGTCGTAGCTGCCGGCGTTCTCGAGAGACGCATCCGCCGTGGCCCAGTTGGTTGTTTGGGTATTCGGGCCGCTGGCAATCGTACCGGCGCCTTGGAAGATATTGTTCTGCAGCAGGGTGCTGGTCGCGCTTGCGTTGTTGACGAAGGTGCCGCTGGTCTTGCTGTTGACGAGGGTGTTGTTGACCACGTACAGGTGCATGTCCGGGTTGGAGCCTTCGGAACCATAGTCGATCATCGTCCCGTTGCTGCCGGTTGCGCTCTGCTCGATCTGGTTGCCGATGACGTAGTCTGGTGCCCCCATTGGCCAGTTGGAGCCTCGTAGAGCCCGTTGCCGCCCTCATTGCCGATGCGGTTGTAGAGGACGTAGTTCACCTTGGCCTTGCTCTTGATCTCGTCGCCGGCGTTGGAGTTGTGAACATAGCAAAACTTGATCTGCAGCGAATCGACCGGTCCGACGGACAGATTGTGGCTGGAACCGTCGCCGTACCCGTTGTGGTTGAATTCGCTGGTATCGATCGAGACGTTGCACGCGGCAGCCGTCGCATCGCCCAGAAGACCGTTATCGCAGTCGTGGAAATAGCAGCCGCTGACGATAATGTTGCGGCCCTGCAGGCAGATCCCCGCCGCGTCGTGGTTGCCGTTGCGGGCATTGGCGAACTCCAGATTCTGCACCGTGATGTCGTGCCCGCTGATGTTGAAGATCCCCTTGCCGGACAGGCAGCTGCCGTTGGCATCCAGGACCGGTCGGGGCGAGTCCATGCCGATGAAGGTCAGATGATTCTTGGCGACATTGGCCCAGCCGGCACTCTGGGTGTAGGTGCCGCCGTATATCTGGATGACGTCCCAGTCGTTGGCGGCGTCCACGGCTGCCTGCACCGTGGCATAGGTCATGCCAGTGCCGACCGTGCGGATAGTCCCGCGGGGATTGATGGCCCATTTCGGGTTTTCGTTAAAGCCGGAAACGTTCGCATCACGCACGTTCGTCTTTACGAAGTTCCAGACGATATCAGCACCCGGATAGCAGGCATTGAGTGCTGCGGCCGCGGAAGCAATGACGGCATAACCATGCTGCGTATCTACGATTGAATTGATAAAGCCTTGTATGGCGTCAGCATCGGTGTAGCCCTGCAGAATCATGGCATCCTGGTTCTCGAGCCAGGTAGTGATCCATGTGAGGTCGGCATATTGGACTGGGATCCAGTAACTGGCGATGCGATAGACGCAGTAACCAAGCTCATGGAACTGATCGGTCAGCATCTTGCTTGCCCACTGATCGATGCCGTCGACCGGATAGCCCTTTTCCCGGGCGATGCCGAGTTCCATCATGACAAAGTGGTCTTGCCACGGGGCTGTCGAGCCTGGCGTGTTCTGGTAGTCAAAGGCGTGCAGTGGCGATGGAGCCCGCAGCCCGTAGGGAATCGGCTTGGCCCACTGCCACAAGACGTGTCTGCGAGAACTCACCTGGCACGTGGTGCCAACCATCCCAGTGGGCGATCGCATCGTTCAGAACCGTCTGGAAGTAGCCTTTCTCCGGTGTGTTGTCCGGCGTCAGAAACGTGGCGTTGACCCGGGTGCGAAACGCCCAGGCGTCGCCGCGAACCTGATCGACCAGGCCGGCATAGCCGTTCGGACCGCGCTGGGCTGGCCAGACGTTCAGAACGCTGTATGAAGCCCACATCTGGAGTTCTTCCAGGTACCAGTGGTCGCCGGTCACGATGTAGGCGGCGTGAACGGGTCCGGCTGGTGCGCATTGTCGTAGGTCCACTCGCCACCCGGTGTGTCGAGCCGGGTGCCGTTAATGGCGATCCAGTAGGACGGGTCGGTGCCGCCGCGACTGTCAAAAATCCACAGCGGCGGCCTGGCACAGATCGAGACCGGCTTGCCGATCGCCGGGGTTGTCTGGGCCCGATCATAGAACCGTGCGGGATCGCCTTCGCGCACCTCCGCCGGCCAGTTGGCTGCCAGATCGGCATTGCCCAGCACGATCTCCTTCATACGCCAGTCGCCGGTATACAGCCATTGCACGACCCAACTGGGCATGTGGCCGATATCCGGCCGGCCGCCCGTCGTCGGCATATACTTGCACCACCAGCCGCCGTCCTGAAGGTCTGTATCGGTGCTCTGCCACGTCAGGTAGTTGCTA
Organism: uncultured Planctomycetota bacterium; assembly: GCA_963787325.1. Classification (GTDB taxonomy): domain Bacteria; phylum Planctomycetota; class Phycisphaerae; order UBA1845; family JANYLN01; genus CAWBCK01. The sequence goes on along the minus strand of CAWBCK010000001.1, from coordinate 334,844 downwards.
GCGGCCACCGATTCCGGCACGACCAGCGAGGCGTCGTAGTTGGGCAGGAACGTAGTCTCCGACAGATAAGCAACGTTGTGGTCGATATTGATTTCGTCGTTGGGCGCACCGCCGATCCAGAACACCTTCGTCCACCGTGTGGCCGCCTTGTGCACGTAGCCGGTCTTGGTGTAAACGGTCTGGGGGGTGCCGAACCCCGTCTTCAACGTGAGGTCATACGCCACGTCTTCCAGGCAGGCGCTGCACGAGTTCTCCCCGATAAACCGCACCCGCACCTTGTTGATCGTCGGCCAGAAGGTTGCCTCGAAGATCGGGCGAATCGACCGCAGGGAATCGAACCCCATGTCGTACGCCCGCGCTACACTGTGATCCGCCAGGATGACCGTTGTAGCGATCGGGCCGGACGTCCAGTAGGTGAAGGCATCATTAGTGAGCATAGTGCGGGCAGATGCAGACTTGGTGGTGCCGTCTGCCGTGATGTCAATGACTGCACCGAAGTCATAGGCGGCATCAAGCATCTGTGCTTTCGTCAACGGTGTATTGTTTCCGGTAGTCTGATTCTGAAACGTAAGCGTGACGGTTCCGTTCGCTGGAACTGATGGTACCAGGAGGGACAGGATCGCATGCTTGACCGATCCGTCTGGCCATCGCTCCTTAACGTCGGCCTGAGTAGGTGCCGCAGAGCCGTTCACCAGCACCTGCGGATAGTCGGCGATCTCTCCCTCCACGAAGGGCCGAGCGAATTGCAGGGGATAGTTGGTCCTGGCCACCCCGGACTTGTCAGCGATCGTGACAGAGTTGACTACTCCTTTGGCCCCTGGCGAGAACATCGCCAGCACAGCGAACATGATACACGGAGACATCACTAGACCTGATCGTCGCCTCATAGCGCACTCTCCTTCCCATGAACGGGAATTAGTGGAACCCTGGTCGTGTCTGGGACCCCACGCGATTTAAGATCGCATGTCGTTGCTGACATGCCTTGTTTTAGTGTGTCAGATGCTGGCACGCCATTCCTGATCCTGATGCGGCGATATACCCGCCACAAATAGCGAACGTCTATCAGGACTGGTCACACCTGTTGACGATGCACGAGAAGTAAGGCTGTCTTCTCCGGCAAACGATTCCCCATCCGCGGTGACGTGGTTACGGTTGACCATCCTGCCGAAAGCATGGCAACCGGCGGATGACCCCTTACGCGCCGGTAATCTAATCGAGTAATAGCGAGGGACGTATTGTCGCAAGAGCGGCTGCGCCTCTGCAATACTGTCCATTGGGACCTCCTTGCCCAGGCAGTCAGTTGACGGGCGACATTTTACGATACGGAGAAACATTGCCTCTCCGTTGTCACTAAAGTAGCGCTTGACTCGCGCCCTTACAGAGGCGAAACCTCGACCCTTGAGCCAGGTCGAGAGCATTCACGTCTGCATGGACAGAACGCTGCTCGCCTTGAGCATTACAGGCTGACCCGAGTGACTTTCAGTCTGATGTGCAGCAGGTGGTGTCGACCATCCAGGACAACATGGTGTTTTGCAGAGGAAGCATCAAGCACAACAGGGCCGTATCGTTCGCGCCACGAACAGGAACCTGCTGTCGATGGCCAGAAGCGCGACCAGGCGGTCGTAGAGGAGGCAACGTAGAAGTACTTCGCTTCCACCACCAACAGCGTTCATCCACTCATGCAATTTGCGTGCCAGAGAGGAAGCCAATCAGAAGCACAATGCGTAAGTGGCGTTGAAGCAACCGGTTACGTGTAAACAGTATGGAGCCGCCAGAATGAGGCGTCACGTCGCTTTCGCAGCGAATCAACGAGTATGTTCGTACAAAGGGTGACGAGTACGTCCGATTCAGAGATGCAATAGGCGTCCATCAAAAGAGTTAGGAACAGAGCGCCATATCGTTGCCAAATATCATCATTGAAATGACGACTGTGCTACGCCAACCACATGGACTTACGTCCGCTGCCTGACTCGACTCGCATCATAACGGGGTCGCTATTGCGCCGGGCCGTACGCACGATGTGAATCAGCCATCCCACTTCGTCTTCCGACAGAATACGGCTATAATGCCCGTCATCGGTATGTTCCGTCATGCGTCACCGGACCCATGGTTATGAGAGATGAGCAAAGAGCGAAGCAGCCGCTTTACAGGCAGATTGCCAATCTCTTACGGGCATCACTCATCGAAGATGCCCAGAAGCCACCAAGACTGCTGCCTCGGGAAGTCGACTTGGCCAAATCATATGGGGTCGCGCGCAGCACGATCCGCGGCGCGATGGAGGTCCTGCAGAGAGAAGGATTGATCCAGCGGACCCCGGGCTACGGAACCGTTACGGTTCCCGAAGGCATTCTGGCATGGAACCGAACTCGCCATACCCGCCGCATTATCATTCACTCCGGGCAAAGGGGCCTGCCCGAACGTCCAGTGCACTATATTGGGCAAATCTACCAGGGAATTCTGGCAACTGCCGAGCAGGCTGGATACGCATGCTCTCTACGCGAAGAGCTAGGGCGATTTCCTTCCATGGTTGGCGCGATACCGGAAGACCCCAAAGAGGTACTTGGCGTAATCCTGATTCAGATCATGGCCGAACCGATTATCGCCATGCATCTTCAAACTGGCTTGCCGGTTGTCTGTGTGGACCACACTCCCGTCAATCCGTCCGCCGATGTCGTCGTCACCGACTGTTTTACGGAAGGGCGGCAGGCCGTAGAGTTTCTCTTGCGGAATGGGCATCGCGAGTTGTTTTTTGTCGGCCGAGCGGCGCGATGTACCCCGGTGCGCGACGTGTTCCAGCCCGAAACCGACGCTGTTCAGATGGAGGCTGGCTACCGCCTTGCCTGCCGACTTGCCGGTCTTGACGCCTCTGCAGATCGTACCATTTTCGTTCACTATGATCATGCCGAACGCGGAGAACTCGCGAGTTGGCTGGTGGCCCAGGCCCCCTCGCCAACCGCCGGAGTCATCTTCGATCCCAATACGTTCGGGCTGCTCCTCAAAAGCCTTCGCGAACGTAAGATTCGTTGCCCGGAGGATATTTCGCTCATTACCAAGACCAACATCAATGAGCCGAAAAAAGCCTGCGCCTTATATACCGATGCCTATCGGCTGGGCGATCTGGCGGTGCAGACACTGCTGGCCCGAGCCGCCGGACTCCAGCCCCCGGGACTACGGACTGCCATCGCCTCGGAACTTCGCCGAGGCTCTACGGTTCGCATGATTTCTCATTAGACCACAGATCAATACAGGTGTAACGCACCATGCTGGGGCAATACTGTACTTCGGCGGAATGCTCAAGAGCATCTGAACGTGATCAGGCATCGCCTTGCCCTCCTCCAGACCTATGCCCTTCTGCAGACACAAGTCACGAAGGATCTTGCCGGTACCCCGACGCATCCTTCCAAACAAGTCTTTCTTGCGGTACTTTGGCACCATCACTACATGGTACTTGCACACCCACCTCACGCGGGCTTGGCTTTGCCAGTCTTTGCTCATGACAGTTCCTCCTGCCGCTCGGGGCCTTCCTCAAGGAGGACCGTCTACACCAATCTCTTTCGACGGCATAGCCGCTTCAATTCTCACTGCCAGAGGCGGTGGATTAACAAGCTAGGCGGTTTTGTCCATCTCGCGTAGCGAGCATGGCTGAAGCCGCCTAGCTTGTTAACCTGTTCGATACCGCCGCGTTAAGAAAGGTATTTGTTCGCCTGTTGATCGGGTGTTCTTCGGCAGTTCCAGCCTCTCGTGCTCGCTACGCAAGCAACTACCGCGTAAGCATTTCGAGTAGTTCCTGGTGTTTGAAACTCGTTCGGAACGGGAGGGGTCAGTTGCCGGAAGGCTCCAGGCCAACCAGTTTCGGCTGCTGCTGGCGGCGGCGGCCTATGGGCTCGTCGAAAGCCTTCGCCGTCTGGGCTTGACCGAGACGGAGTTGGCCCGGGCCCAGACCGGCACGATCCGGCTGAAACTGTTCAAGGACGCGGCGCGGGTGGTGGTCAGTGTGCGTCGGGTGGTACTGCATCTGGCCAGCGGCTATCCACTGCAGGACCCGTTCGGCCAGATCCCGCGTCGGCTGCAAAGCCGCGAGCCCGCCACCACTTCCAGCGGATGAGGCTGTCGGCAATCCGATGGCTGGCTGTGGGGGAAAGGGGGCAGTTTCGCGCAGCCACAGGCCCTGGGCCTTCGGCGACTGCTACCGACCGGCCATCACACCGTCCCATCGGACTTCATCGTGCTGATGAAATATCCGGGTTAGTACGTGCGCGGTGATACAAGCCCATAGGTGAGGCTGGTTAACTCTACAGCGACCCGCCCCAATGGGCCACGAGCAGCTGCAGGTCGCCCACGTTGACATAGCCATCGGCCTTGATGTCAGCCGGACCGACGTACGCCGGACCACTGCCCCATGCAGCGACCAGCAGTTGCAGATCACCAACGTTAACGGAATCGTCGCCGTTGATGTCGCCAGGGTAGTGCAGGGCATCGACCGACTGTTCCAGAATGCTCACGCCGCGGGTGATTTCCTGGGCCATGCGGAAGGAGTCGAAGCGGTTGGAGGCCCCGCTCTCGTAGTGCTGAATGTCAAACCAGCGGCCCCAGGTGTAGTAGTAGAAGGAGGCGTTGCCGTAGGCGTCGTACATGTGCCTGGTATCGCTGGTGCGAGCGCGGATGTAGAGGCCCTGTTCGCTGGGGGCCTCGCAGGGAAGCGTCGAGAAGTAGATATCGTTGAGGCGGAAGACCTGCACGCCGGCGCCGTAGCGGTCCGGGTCGAGGCCGGCGCGGTGGGCGTCGGTGGCGGAGACGCCGAACAGGTCATAGCCGATCACCATACCCAGTTTCTTGAGCGGCTTGAACTCCATCGCCGGCAAGGCCGCGTCCAGGGCATTGGCGAAGATCTGCGCTGACTGCGGGGAACCCAGGTCCGCGGGGTAGTGCTGAGCCGCCAGCGGGCGGTGATTGCTGGCGAAGCCCGAAGTGAACATGACCTCCACATTGGAGCCGAACTTGTCCTGCATCTTGTCCATCACGCAACGGGGAAAATCGCCCGGCCAGTCACGGCTTACTGGATGGAGAGTGAACTTCAGAATGATGCCCGTCATCGCGTGGGTATCGACGGTGCGGAAGACGATCATCTGCAGATAGGAATCCAGCGGGCAGTCGAAGTGTTGCTGGACGGGAGAGTTCCACGGCCGGCCATCAAGGATGCCGTCGATGATGTTGCCGAAGGAGTCGTAGGTCCAGATCACGTCGGTGACAACGTTAGGCGGCAGCGGGTCGTAGAGGTAGTTACTGAAACTGCTGGTGGCGTGCGTCGCGTCGGTAAGCAGATTGCGGTGGGTGTTGTGCGTGGTGCCCATGTCCTGGTTGAACCAGCCGATCTCGACGGGCAGGGCGTTGACCATCGCCTGCTGCAGCAGATCCTGTGGGAAGATCTCTGTGCCCGCCACGCCATCGCCACCGTTGTGCACATGGGTGTACATGACCATGACGTGGTCCTTGGGGATGCCGAAGGCGGCCTCGATCTGATCGCGCCATTGGCTGATCTGGTCGGTGCGGACGTAGATGGAGTCGCCCTGAAGGATCACGTACTTCTGCAGGCCGTCCATCGACTCGAGGTAGCAGCAGTGCAGGAAGTACAGCGGGTTGGTCAGGTAAGACGTGCCGCTGTGGAAGAAGCGGACACGGGCAAAGCCAACCTTCATCTGGCCGGCCGACAGGCTCTTGTAGAAGTCCACGTGGGGCAGGACATACCGGCTATCGGTGAAGTTGAAGTCCTTCCTGTCGGTGAGACGCTCCAGCAGCGGATAGTGGACCCAAGGCACCGGGCGGGGCATCTTGTTGTGATCAGCGTCCAGATCGCTGTAGGTGGCGGGATGGTTGTTGACGCGGATGCGGATCTTGCAGGCGTGGCCGTGGTCGCCGTCGACAAGCCACTGGGCGGTCTTGTTGGTGCCGGGGACGATCGTACCGACGGCCCCGACGGCATGGATGCGGCGTTCGGACCATGTGGCTCCGCCATCGGTAGACAGTTCCAGCCATACGTGGACATATGTGGTTGCGGCGGTCACGTTATAGGTGATCGTGCCGGTGTAGACGGGGCCGGCACGCTTCGGCGTACGCGTGATCAAAGTCTGGTCGACGTTGATACCGGTGATGGTTACCTCGCCGCCGCACGAGACGGCAGGGTCGTAGGGCCCCGCCGGGTCTGGGTTCAGCGAGAAGTCTGTTGCTGACACCGTAGAAGGCATCCAGGGTAGTGACGGTGATGACATTGGAAAGGGCCGACACGTTGGCGGGCAGGCTGTTGTCGCGTGCCTTGACGGCGAAGTAGTAGGTTGTGTTGGCGTCCAGCCCGGCGATACTGAAGTGCTCCGTTGAGCCGGCGGGTTGTGGGGTGGGCACATCGGCGGCGACGAGAGCGGCAGCAAAGTCGGCGTCAGTGACCATCGGCGTAGCCGAGTAGCGCACATCGTACGCGACAGCCGTGCCGGCGTCGGCGTCATCTCCCGGGGCAGTCCAGGTCAGCGCAACGTGGGCCGAATCGGATGAGATGCCCGCCAGATCGGTGATCGCCGCCGGCGGGATGAGATCCGGCGGCAGCATGGTCACCTCCAGCAGGTTCGACAGGCTCGACCAGTTGGGCACTTCGTCGGCCACTTTCATGGCGAAATAGTACGTTGTCTGGGCGGCCAGGCCTGTAACGGCGAAGGTCTCGGCGGACCCGGCTGGTCTGGGGGCAGGCAGTCCCGCGACAGCGGTCGCGGCGGCGAAGGAAGCATCATCAGTGATCGGCGAAGACGAGTAGCGGATATCGCAGGTTGTCGCGGTGCCGGCATCGTTGTCGTCGCCGGTGGCGGTCCAGGTGAGGGTCAGTTCGTTCGCATCGACCGCAGCGGCGGCCAGATCGTTTACTGGGGCGGGGACGATGGTGTCGGGATCAGCCGTGGCCCCGTTGGGTACATTGGAGATAGCCGACACGTTGGGGGGAGTAGCGGCGTCAGCGGATCGGATCACGAAGTAGTAGGTGGTGCTGGGGGACAGGCCATTGACCGTAAGAGCCTGCTGCTGGCCGGGATTGGCGGGAACGGGCTGACCTGTTGCCCGGGTTGCCGATTCCCAGTTGGCATCGGTAATCATGACTGTGGAGTAGCGGATATCGTAGTCTGCTGACACGGCCGGCAGTGCCGTTGTCATCGGCGGGGGCGGTCCAGGTCAGCATGGCCTGCGTGGTGGTCGTGCCGGCCACGGCGAGATTGGCCACGGCGGCGGGGGGCGTGGTGTCGGGCGGTCCAGGCACGAGGTCGAAACCGTTAATGGCCCCGCCGATGGCGATCATCGAGACTGTGACGTTCAGGATGCCGGCATCGGAGACGTTCACAGCAACAGTTTTGCCGATCTCACTGGACGGAGCCTTGTTGATAATCGAGACAGTGATGTCGGCCAGACCGTCGTTGTTGCCGTCGACGACGAATTGCGTCTGCTTGTCCTTGTACTGGGGATCGTAGCCATAGAGCGTCAGGTCGTACCTGCCGGCGGGGAGGTTTTTGACTTGCAGCGTCTGGGTCTGATTGGTCGCTGAGAAGTAATGGAAATCCGATAGGAGCGGATCCGCGACCAGACGATCGGATGGGGTAGCCGCAACACTACCCAGCCAGCCGACCTGCGCCATCGGACAGGGTTATCTGCGTGGACTGATCGAAGCGGTTGGTCTTGAGCAGCCGGGTGTAGCCGGGAGCGGTGACGCTGGCGGTATCCTTGTCGCAGTCGATGCGGACGGTCGCCAGTTCGGCTTGCGCCGGAGGGACGACGCCGAATATGAGCCCGGCCAGAAGCAACGCCGCGGTCGAGATCTTACGATTCATACTTCCTTCTCTCCCAGAAGACTTTCACCATGAGGCGGGCACAGCGACGAGTGCTCGTCCAGGTAACGCGAAGCCTGTCATCCAAGCCTTCGTCGAGGCTGGCGAACGGCTTATCACGCACAACGCTTCTGCGTGTCCTGGTCCCTACGGCATAATATCGCGGCAATGTCTGGCAAGAACCAGATATTGCCATGACAGGAAAGACACGCGGCAATCAGTTTCATTCGCCCCAGTGTGCGGCAAGAACCTGCAGGTCGCCGACATTGACGACGCCATCACCATTGAGGTCGGCATTGGGGTTCCAGTTCTGCCAGATGCCGCTGCTATCGCTGCCCCAGGCAGGCTACCAGCAACTGCAGATCTCCAACGTTGACATAGTTGTCCTTGTTGATGTCGCCGATGAGACCGGGCACGATTCTCAGGGTCAACTTCGGCCGCCAATCGGCGGTGGCATGCTCCCGCGTACCGGCGGCGATAAACCCAGTCCCACCGCTGCTGAGCGGGAAGAGGCTCAGCCCGTAGTTGGCCTGACGCCCACGCGCCCACTTGTTCAGAACATCCACGCCCGTGGCCGTAAAGGACAAGCTGCACAGTTTCTGGCCCAGCACATGGCCGACGCCCGAGACGTTCTGACTGATCAGCAGATCACTGGACACATCCGTGCCGACCCCGCGGGCGCCAGGCACGGCCCAGGGGACGCCCGCTGCGGCGCCATCGTAGTTGCCCCAGGTGGACAGCGGTGCGATGGCCGTAACCTGGCGGTAGTTATAGACGGCATCGCCAATCGCGGCCGGACCCCACGGCGAGTCGGTGCTCCCGACAACGCCATCGGTAGTACCCGTACCTTCGACCCAGGGCGCCAGCAGCGGGTACGCCCGCAGGTCCAGGTTCCAGACATTCCCAGCCTGCCCACGGACGCAGTACAGGTCGAGGGTCGCGATATCGATACGTTCGCCGGCAGTCAGCAGGCCGGTCAGGTCAAACTGCATGAGAACGCCGTTGACATCCGCCGTGCCGTCAACAGCAAGATCGAACCGTCCGCCGAGCCCACGATTGGTGTTGCCCCCGGCGACCAGGCCGTACATGGGACCATCCTTGCTGGCTTCGAGCACCACGGTTCGCGGCCCCTGTGCCAGTGAGACGTCGGTTCCATTGGACAGGCCGGAGGTGTTGCCGGTTTCATCAATGACCTTCATGGCGAAATGATACGTGTGGTTGGCGGATAGACCCGTGACGACGAAACTCTCCGTACTGCCTGCCGATTTCGGCAGCGGCAGACCGGTTACCGCCTGTGCCAGGGAGTCCCAGTTCGCCTCGCTGACGGGGCTTTGAGCATCCGTCGTATACCGCACATCATATTGCCAGGCCGTGCCCGTGGAGCCGTCGTCACCCGTGGCGGTCCAGGTCAGTTGAATGCTGCCGTCACCGAGGTCCGCGCCGGCCAGATCCGCTACGGCTGCCGGGGCGGTGGTATCCGCCTCGGGCAAGTCCGAGATGATCAGCTTCGGGAAGAACGCCGGGTCTGGAGAGTCGCTGGAGGCGAACTCGTCCTGGTTGCTGAGCAATTCGTTAGTGCATTTGATGAGCCAGCCATAGTTGTCCGACGGTGCCTCGATCCATGCCTGCACGCGAGCGGTGACATCAAATGCGTACCAGCATGGGGCGGCCGCGGCTGATTGCTTGGCGGCCTCGGCGTCAGGAGTAGCCAGGAAATCACCTCCCGGTGTGGTCCAGGGAGTATTCCATGTACTTGTGGTTTCGCCCCAGTCTTTCGTAAGTTTGTAGGCGCCGTAGAAGCCTGTGCTGCCCTTGACCTGTGGGGGATTGTTGCTGTATAGCCACAACGTAGCGCGTGTGACCGAGACGCCGGCCGGAATGCTCGACAGATCGAAACGCACGAGGGGTCGCTGCAGGTCGGTTGTGTAGCCCGTTACCCGCATCAGCGACCTTGTGCCGTTGTTGGTGGTCGGGGAGTTGACATAGATGTAATTGTCTTTACAGCCGGTGTAGCCGTTGAGGCCGTCTTGAAGCACCTTCTCGCCAAGGTTAGACGCATCGGTCGCGGCGATGTTCGAGATCTCGCTGATGTTTCCGGCGTCGTCGATGGCTTTCAGAGCGAAGTAGTACTGAGTGCCAACGGTAAGACCGGTGACGGCGAACGATTCAGTCGAACCAGCTACGTTCGGGGCGGGCTCGCCTGTTACCTGCGTGGCGGAGGCGAAGTTGCCGTCGTTGATCGGACTGGTACTGTAACGCAGGTCATAGCTGGTAGCGGTGCCGACGAGGCCATCGTCACCGGTAGCAGTCCAGGATAAATCAACAGCATGGCCGGTCTTGGAGGGCGAACCCTTGAGGTTGTCAACTGCGGCCGGGCCTACCACGTCCGGCGGCAGCGTCAGGGGTGAAACCACATTGGACAGGTCACTCGTGTTGCCGCCCTCGTCCTTGGCCTTGATGGCAAAGTAGTAGGTGGTGCTGGGCAAGAGCCCGGTTACAACAAAACTCTCCGTTGTACCCGCGATCTGCGGGGCAGGAGCGTCGCTGACCTGCGTGGCGGCATCGAAGTTGGCAGAAGTGATCGGGCTGGTGCTATAGCGCAGGTCGTAGCTGGTTGCCTGGCCGCTGTCCCAGTCGTCGCCGGTGGCGGTCCAGGTGAGGCCGACCTTCGTGCTATCGATCAGGGTTAGTGCCAGGTCGTCGATCGGCGCCGGGGCGGAACCATCCGGCATCGGCGGCTCGGTCACTTCCATGATGATGGATTCGGTACGGGGGACCCTGTCGCCAGCGGTGGTGATGGTGTAGGTGAAAGGACTGGCGGTGACGTACTGCTCGTGAGTCCTGGCGACGTTCCAGCCAGAACCGTCGTACTCCTTCCACTTGTAGGTAACCTTGAAGGCAGCCCCGGTGGCCAGATCCTGCGGGTTGTCCAGCGTAACGGTAATGTGATTGACGCCCTTGTCGAGGTAGGCCATGCCGCCCTTGTTGTGTTCGAAAACCGGCCTGATGACCAGGTTTGACAGGCCGGCATCGGTCTTGGCAGCCGTCGCCTGCAGTTCGACCTTGACCCACATCTGGTACTTGCCGAAGACCTGCGTGCGAGCGTTGATATCGTTGAGTTGGCTGGTGCCGGTGGAGGTGTTTTCCCAAACCTTGGTCCAGGCGGTGCCGTCAGGCGACACGTACAGGCGGTTGATGTCCGCCGGGCTATCGCGGAAGAAGGTTGCATCGATATAGGCGTCGGTCATGTAGAACGGCGTGGCAATTTTGAAGACGGCGGTGGCCAGCGTGCCGACGGTAGCCACGTGCAGATCGGGCGTGAGACCATCGTCGTTGAAGGTCGCCAGGTTTGTCCCGGACTCGAGGCTGGCCTGGTAGCCGGCGCTGCGGAAATCGGGGGCCAGCACAATCGTACCATTGGCCCAGCGGCGGTAGGTAGGCATCATGCTGATGCCCAGGGCGGTGCTTTCGTCGCTGCTCACCTGGTACGGCTCCCAGTACGGCAGGTTGACGTAGTCTTTCCAGTCCCTGTTGGCCTCATGGTGATACGGCGGGGTGTTCGTCGGATACTTGTAATACTCGTTGGCCCATGACTCCCACGTGCGGCTGACCGCTTCGCCCATGCGGATGTCCATGTTCATGGACTTCGTTGTGGCAGTGTCACCCGGGTCAGACTTGAGCTTCCAGGTATCGGACCCCGTAGCGAAATAGCTCGCCGTGTCCCCGCACAGCAGGAAGCCCGGGCAGGCGCGGCCTTCGGCTTCCGCGTTGAGTGCAAGTGAATGATCCGCCTTGATATCAGCCACGCTGACCAATCGGCGCGGAGTCTGGCGGTTGTACACGTAGAAGGTCGTCATCGTGTCCAGGGCGTGCCAGCTGCTGTCGGCGTACTGGACCTCCCAGAAGGTGTGGCCGCCGTTAGCGATCGAAAGCGTGCGCGGATGCAGGCCCATGTTCTTAATGATGGCGGCGTTCATGCCCGCCTCGCTGCCGCACAGTGCCCAGCCGAAGACATTGAGCTGGTTGACGACGTCATCCTTGCCCGAGGCCAGTTCCTGCCCCCAGTGGTAACACCGCCGCTTGAAGTTGTTGTAGGAGTTGATGGCGCGAGTCTCGATGTCGGCCGGATCGGGGGTCGTCACGCCGTCGGGTGTGTAGGCCTTGTCGAACGTTGCCGCCATGGTCAGGACCGTGCGGCAATCGGCCACGCGATCATTGGTGATCCATGGGTTTCTAACGGTCACGGCGGAAACCGGCGGCATGGTCCGGCCGGTCACGACGTTGGACAGGCCGGAGATATTGGCAGGCTCCGCCTGATCGGAAGTCCGGATCGCGAAGTAGTAGACAGTGTCCGGATCGAGGCTACTGACGGTGATTCGCTCCATGGTGCCCGGCTCGCCGGGGCTCGGCATGCCGAGTACGGGGGTTGCGACGGCGAAGTTGCTGTCATCAATGGGACTGGTGGAGTAGCGAAGGTCGTAGTCGCCGATGCCGGCGCCCCCGACATCACTCGGGGCCGTCCACGTCAGGAAGGCCGCGTGGATATGCGTACCGGTCAGTCGCAGGTCGTCAATGGTTGCCGGGGCGACCAGGTCCGCCTGTGGCGTACTGAAGGTGACGCTGTTGCTGATGGGGGACCAGTTCGGCACTTCGTCCCCGACCATGACCGCAACGTAATAAGTGGTCTCCGGGGCAAGGCCGGTCAGGGTGAAGGTCTCGGCCGAACCGGAAACCTCGGGCGTTGGCATGCCCGTGGCCTGCGTGGCTGCGGCCCAGCTGGTTTCGCTAATCGGCGTGGTCGAATAACGGACATCGTACCGGTCAGCTACGCCCGTGCTGCCGTCATCGCCGGTCGCGGTCCAGGCCAGCGTCACCCGATTGGCCCGAACGTTGCTGAACGATAGATCCTCGATCGCGCTGGGGGCGACGACATCCAGCGGACTGGTCGTGCCGGATGCAATGTTCGAGATCGCGCTGATCTTGCCGCCCGCATCGGCGGACTTTAACGCGAAGTAATACGTCGTGCCAGGCAGCAGGTTCCGAACCGTTGTGATCTGGGGTTGACCCGGCTGTGCCGGTCCCGGTTCACAGCCGCAGGAGGTGGCTGAAGCCCAGTTGGCTTCGGAAATAGGGTCGGTCGAGTAGCGGATGTCATAGGCGGCAGCAGGACCGATAGGGTAGTCCGTCGGCGCGGTCCAGGTCAGATCGAGTTTGAACCAGTCGGGGTTGCCCGCGGCCAGATCCGTTACCGCATCAGGAGCATCGTCGCCGGAGACGGTGATATTATCAACCCGGCCAGTGTAGCTCAGGCCAATGTACGTATCATCGGCGCCCAAATAGCTGGCGCTGTCATCGACCACCATGGCCGGTGTAGTCATGTTGTCGAAGTAGATGCGGAAGTGGCCTGCACCGTCGTCGATGAGACGTACGTGGTGGACATTCAGATCGAGCGGGACCGCTGCAAAGCCGATCATCGTTTCAGGGCCGTAGTCGGCCGCCTTGTCCCACAACTGCAGGCCGTCCTTGTCGGTATTGTAGTCGTCGAGGTACCTCAGCCAGTAGCCTTTGCTAGCGGTCAGACTGCCAGATGTCCGGCAGTGGAAATGGATTCTTGGACCGCTTCCAACGCTGGCTGAAGTCCGCTGGACATCGAAGTCCAGTTGCATGGCTGCGGGCAGCTTGGTCGGATTGGTGGCGGTTCCGCTGGCCCCCTGGTACATGTACTGGCCGCCACCGACGTCGACGCGGGTCCAGGAGGTGCTGCTCCAGGCACCGGTACCGGACTGGAAATCGTCACTGATCAGTGCGCCCGCCAGGGCTGCTTGCGAACCGATACCCATCAGACATGCGAACACCGTGACCGCTGCAAAGCGCCTCATGGGCGACCCTCCGACTGTCACTTATGCCACCGCACGGCCCGGATGCCCTTCCAGGACATCCTGCCGTAGAAAACCTCGTTCGTGCGCCTCGATCATTCACCCCAATGTGCGACCAATACCTGCAGGTCACCGACATTCACGTAGCCGTCGCTGTTGCAGTCGGCGTTGGTATTCCAGTTGCCGGTAAGTGGCGACTCCTGGCTGCCCCAAGCGACGATCAGCGCCTGCAGATCTCCGACGTTGACGTAGTTGTCACCGTTGATGTCGCCGGGCGGCCAGTTGAGGCGGATATCCACGATATTTGCCGCTCGCACCGTCTCCTGGGTCATCCGCAACACCTGCCAGCGGGGGATGCCCGTGGTCATGTTCCAGTTGTAGTATCCTCCTCCGGGGCCTGCCCTGCCGTTGCCGTAGCCGACCACGATCGTCTGGTCATACCCCAGCAGCGCCGCCGTCGTCAGGGCCTGCTCACAGGGCCCCTCCGCGAAGTAGACCGGCAGAAGGAAGTCGCCGATGCGCGTGCACTGGATCAGCGTATTTACACCGTAATAGGAAGTCCACGCCCAAGCCACGCCCATCCTCGTCACGTTCCGGAACTGCGCCGTCGGCACCTGTGCCATGATGAGGTCCGCCATGTGTACAGGTTCATAGAACCCCCCTTCCGACGGGATGGCGACATTCACAGTCCCCGCGTTGCCGTTGAGGATTGCGCACACACCGCCCCACCGGCTCTCCATCTCGCGGGCCAGGCGGTTGTCCGCCATCACGATGTTGTGCCCGGTGAATCGCACCCACGACCCCACCGGCCTGCCGGCCAGATCGCGGAACAGCACGCAGAACAGGTTGTCATCGATGGGCCCATCGGTATAGGTATTGAGGCTCTGGCCATATCGCGTATAGTTGTAGCCGGCTCCGGTGCGCAGGTGTACCACGGCCATCTCCACGGGCACCGCGGCTGCTTTGGCCTGCGTCATCGCGGCGACCGATTGGGCCGAACCAAGTTCGCCATCGTCGGTATAGTGGACGTGGTCCCAGTTGATGATGAGGTGTTCCTTGGGAATGCCGAGCGCGTCCTGGATGGCCTGCTTCTCGGCCTCAACTACCTCCACGAGGTTACGGATGCTGTTCTTGGAGATAATCCCGAACTCCATATCCCCGATCTTGATGTACGTCGCCTTGAACTTCAGATAAGGATACGTCGCTGCCCCCGTAGGGCGATCGGAGACCCCCATGCCCACGAGCATCTGCGGTCCCTTGGCCGTGGACACCTGGAAGGCCAGACTCGGCAGCTGGTAACCATAGGTACCGATGGCGGTGAGGTCGAACTGATGGTAGACCTTGTTGATCATCATCTCCAGCATCGTGTATGGGTTGTCCTGGGAAATCGGCTTGGGGCATTCAAAGGGCGTGTCGATAACGGTATCCAGGGCCGTCTTATTATTCTGAAGGTAATAGACCGGATCCTCGTTGACCCGTACCCGGAACTGCGCGTCGGTCAGCACGTTGACATTCGGGGCGGTGTCCATCATCCACTGGATCTGGCGCGCAGGCGCCCGGGGTGATGCTGGCGGCGTGCCCCACACAGTGCGTCTTGTTGATCTGCCAGGTGTTCCCGCCGTCCAGCGAGACCTCCAGCCACGTCCATACCTCGGGGAACTCCGACGCCACGTCATAGGTTACCTTGCCGGTCCAGACTTTGCCGTAAGAAACGTCTGTCGACGTAACACTGGAAACGGTGACGTTCGTCACATAGAACACCCCGCCCGATGACGTCGTCGCTGAAGCAACATTTGACAGATCGGCCGTGTTTGGCACCTCATCCGCCGCCCTGATCGCGAACCAATAGGTCGTTCTCGGCCGACAGCCCGGTGACGACAAATGTCTCCGCCGCTCCGGCAATCTGTGGCATCGGCTCGCCGGCCACTTGCGTGGCTGCAGCGAATTCCGCCTCGTTCGTAATAGCCGACGTTGCGTACCGGATGTCATACTGGCTGGCCCGCCCCGTCGTCCCGTCATCGCCGGGCGCGGTCCAGGTGAGCTCGACGCTGCGCGGACCGATCTGGCCGATCGCCAGGTCCGTGATCGCCGCCGGCGACGTCACATCCGGCGGCAGCGTGGTCACCTCCAGCACGTTGGACAAGCTCGACCAGTTCGGCACCTCGTCAGCCACCTTGATCGCGAAATAGTACTTCGTTGCAGCCGTCAGGCCGGTCACCAGCAGGCTTTCCGGCTGCCCGGCAGCCTTCGGCGCCTCCGCGCCGGCAGCAGCAACCGCGGCGGCGAAGGAGGCGTCATCCACAATCGGGTCGGTACTGCAGCGAATGTCGTAGCTGGTGGCAGTGCCATCTGTGCCGTTGTCGCCGCTGGCGGTCCAGGTCAACGTCAGGCGATTGGCATCGACGCCGATGGCAGCCAGATCGGCCACGCCAGCAGGCGCGGTCGTGTCGGGTGCCTCCGTTGTGCCTTGGGTCGTGTTCGAAATGGCCGACGTGTTGCTGTTGGCGTCTGTGGACTTGACCGCGAAGAAGTAGGTCGTACTGGGCGACAGGCCGCTGACGGTAAAGGTCTGCTGCGTACCCGGACTCGCCGGAGTCGGTTCCCCCGTCGCCTGGCTTGCCTGGCCCAGTTGGCTTCGTTGATGGTCGACGTGCAATAGCGAACATCGTAGGAACCTGCCGGGCCGCCAGCCCCGAGATCATCCGCCGGGGCCGTCCAGCGA
The DNA here is from genome assembly GCA_963787325.1 of uncultured Planctomycetota bacterium. Classification (GTDB taxonomy): domain Bacteria; phylum Planctomycetota; class Phycisphaerae; order UBA1845; family JANYLN01; genus CAWBCK01. The sequence goes on along the minus strand of CAWBCK010000001.1, from coordinate 318,393 downwards.
AGCATGATCTGTGTGGTATTCTGCCCCGTCACAGCCAGAGTGGTGATCGCCGCGGGCGCAACGGTATCGGGCGCGCCGCTGACAAGGTCCAGGCCGTTGATGGCGCCAGTGGCCCCGCCGATGCCATCGATAGTGATTTGCAGAATGCCGGCAGCCGAGATCGCAACGGCGACGGTCTTGTCATGCTCGCTGAGATTATTCTTGATGGTAATGGTGGTGTCGGCAATACTGTCGTTGTTGACGTCGATGGCGAAACTCGTCTGCTTGTCGGGGAAGGAGGGGTCCGTGCTGTAGATCTTCAGATCGTAGCTGCCCGGCTGCAACCCTGTGACCCTGAAGGTCTCGGCCGGGGCACTGGAGTTCCAGTTCAGAAAGTCGCGTGTCAGCTCGCTGGTGGTACCGCCGCGGTCCGTAGCGCCGCCCTGAAAAAAGTCGAGCCAGGCCGCGCGAACGCCGTTGCCGACATCGACAGCGGTGCTGTTGTCCCAGCGGTTCACATTGGTGACCGCCACATAACCGGAGGCTGTCGCGGCACCGGCGGGCTGCAAGTCAATGTGGACTTCGGACAGTGCGTACAGACCCGGGCTGCAGCATACAGCAGCCAGCAACAGGCTGACGATGGAGACCATGCTTCTCATATACCCTCTCCCGACTACAGCATCCTGTAGTCTGCCCGTGGACGAAGAACGGGCTCTCCCCTGCGGCACCAAAGGTGTTGCGATACATGAGATGAATCAGAGCATTCGCGGCCGGGGCAGGTCGCCCGCCCCGGCCGCCAGATCTTCACTCTCTAGCGCCGGCGACGAATGAAGCCGGCACCGAGACCAGTCAGCACAAGCAGCAAGCTGACGGGCTCAGGAACAGATGCGATCTCTACAGCGTTGATCTTCGAAGGATTCGACCCCGTGCCGCGACCAATGTTGAGTATACCGGTGGCATCCACAGTCACTTCGACGGTCGCGCTGATCTGAGCGAGCGTGGGACTGGTCGTGCCAGGGCCGACCAGCACGTTCGTACCGTTGACGTAGATGCTTTTGGCGGACTCTGTCAGCCAATTGGGATCGGTGGCGTACACCGTTACGGCGTACGTACCGGGCGTAAGCCCCCTGACCTGCAGGTACTTGCCCACGTTGACGAACTGAACGAAATCGCGAACCAGGTCGTCAAGCCCCATGGCGTGCAGCGGACTGGACTCGATTGCCGTGGCGCCGCGATCATAGGTGGTGAAGTCATAGCCATTGGCGAAACCTGCCAGCACTCCGTCACCAAGGTCGACCGGCCCCAGGTAGCTGCCCGAGCCAGGCGTGTGGGCAAATTCATTATACTTGTCCACACCAACCCAACCTGCCATAGTCGGCGAGGCACCAGGCCCGATGTCCAGTTTGATGACCGCCGATGCCGTCGAAGCGGCAAACAGTCCGGCGCAAACTGTCATGCACAGCAGCAATTCTCTCCCTCTGTTCATGGATACTCCTCCTAAAGACTGCACTTGCTTTCGGCCCGAACACGTATCCGGACGCCCCGGGCACTACCACGTCGCCGTCGCGGTAGTTTCCCGCTCGATCAACTCCACAGGCACAACATGATGCGCCGGCGGGGCCGAAGGCTCCGCCAGACGATGCCGCAACAATTCCACGGCGACCCGCCCCATAGTCTCGGGACTCAGGCGAACCGTCGTGAGTGGCACGTTTGAGGAACTGGGAAGGGCATCGCCGATGCCAACGAAACTGACATCCCGAGGAACGGCCAGACCTTGTGCGCAAGCCGCGTCGATCCCGGCCAGCACCGCGGTATCATCGACCGCTACAAACGCCGTAGGCCGGTCCGGCTGCTGCAGGGCAAATCTGACAGCCCGGTAAGACGCCTGCCCGACCCCCTGCGTATCCAGATGCAGGTCTTCCACGGGCCAGATCCGGGCCTGCTCCATCGCTGCACAGTACCCTTCGTAGCGCTGTACATGGGCCGGGTCAGCCATCGAGTCTGCCTCAACCCCCTTTGCTCCGAGGAACCCGATCCGCCGATGGCCAAGATCCAGCAGATGCTGCGTCGCCAGCCGGCCGGCCTCGAAATCGCCCGCCACCACCGAATCGCAGAAATCAAACGGCCCCCCGGTATCGACCGCCACCAACGGCATGCGCTTGGCCAGTGAAGCAAGAGCATCCGGCTGGAATACCCCCACCGCCAGGCACGCCAGAGCCCGCTCCAGACGAGCCGCATGCTCCTGCCAGTCGTAGCGAAACTCCAGCAGATTCGAGTCGTGCGTCAGCAAGCGCACATAGAAGCGCGCCGCCGACGCAGTGCTGCAGATCTCGCCGATCAGCCGCGTATAGAATGGCGACAGGAACATACCTTCAGCCGAACTGAAGAAGACCAGGTCTATCTCACCAGTCCGCCGGCTGCGGGGCGTCTTGCCGATGATGAATGTCCCCTTGCCTCGGTGACGGACGATCAGCCCTTCGCGTTCGAGCACAGTGTAGGCCGCGCGAACGGTCTTCCGCGAGACCTCAAACTGCCGGACCAGGTCGGCCTCGGCAGGCATCCTGGCGCCAACCGGCCTTCGGTTGAGGATCTCATCCCTAAGAATCGCCAGGACTTGCTCTCGCAGCAAGGTCGGCCTGGTAATACTGTCCATATCAATGCTGCCCTTCAGTGTGATACGTTCTGTGAACCCAGGAATCCTGCCAGTAAATGTAACCTCAAGTATACTGAGGATACATTTGGGATGCAATATTTTTCTTGCCGCCTTCATTAGCCGGCATTGGGCTGACCTTATGGCTCCCGAAAACCAGATCCGGTCGCTTGCGCGGCAGATTCCCGCCTTGAGAGCACCTCAATCGGATGCGACCTGCCGGGCGGATCGCCGGCAAACTGCCTAGCCCGGATATTTCACCGGCGGTAATTCAGGGCGGCGCAGCTGGCCATGGCGGAGCGACGGCTGCCAGATCCGACTGACGCAGCGCCCACAGCGCAAACCACCCCCTTTCCCCCAAGCAAGGCCAGGCTGCTGTCGCCTACCCGCTGGCCTGCGGGTGAGGAACGACCGGCGCCAGCCGCTCCAACATCCGTCGCCAAAGATCTTGCAGCGGATACCCGCTGGCCAGATGCAGCACCACCCGACGCACGCTCACCGTTACCCGCGCCGCTACCTTGAATACCTTCAACCGCAACGTGTTCGCCTGCGCCGTCGCCAACTCCGTCCCGGCCAGAACCTCCCGACGCAGCGTCTCGACCGGCACGTACGCCGCCGCGGACAACAGCAGCCCGAATTGGTTAACCAGGAACTTGTGGCAACTGACCCGGCCGGCGAACAGACCCAACTGCTGCTCCTTGATCCGGTTCTCCATCTCCCCGCGCGGGCAATACCCGTTGTCGTAAAGTGCCTGCGGATCGTCCGACAGATTCGTCACAAGGAACCGAGCATTGGGGCCCTGGCCGGTATATTCCGCCTTGCCGATCACTCGCCGCGAGCGATCCCACGTCCCGGCGGCGCAGGCGAACTCGGTGAACAGCCGCTGCTTGTCGTCCGTCCGTTCGAACCGCTCCTGCGCCTGGTGCATCGTCGGGGCCAGCCGTCGTTCCAGAACTGGGTTGCGGGCTAAGCCCACGATGTAGGACACCCCGTGCCGGTCGCACCAGCGCAACATCCGCCAACGACAGAGCCCGCTGTCACCGCGGAAGATAATGCGTACGGTCGGCCAGGCCTGCCGCAGCCGGCGCACCAGCAGGTGCAGGATCGCCCGGGCGTGTTTGGCCGCGTCGATGTCGCTGGGCCGCAGATACGCCGCCAGCAGTTGCGAACCGCAAAATACGTACAGCGGCAGATAACAGTAATCGCCGTAGTAGCCGTGAAAGAACCGCTCCTCCTGCATCCCGTGCAGCCGGGCGTCGGTGGCATCGAAGTCCAGGATCAACTCCGTTGGCGGTGTGCGGTGCGTGGCGATGAACCGCTCGACGAAAAGCCCGGCGATCCGCCAGAGGTCCTGGCCTTCAGACGGTTCTCCAGACGCGACAGCGTCGGCGGGCTGGCCAGTGGAGCATCCGGATCCGGCGCCCGCTCAGCCAGGATGGAAAAGACCGGGTCGTGGCGGAGAGTCTGCTGGTCGTTGAGGTCCTCGTAGCCGGCGGCGATGCCGTAGATCCGCTGTGTCAGCAGGGTCCGCTGCTGATGCCGGATTCGGATCGGATCGCGAGGGTCGGCAATAGCGGCATCCATGGCCTCGATCAGGCCGATGCGGTGATCGAATTCCCGCAATGGCAGTAGGCCGGCATCGGTAGTCAGGGGGCCGCCATCGAAGTCGGCCTGGATCTTTTTGCGGCTGAGGCGGGAAAACAGCAGCGGTTGTGTGGCACGGTCTGTCACGCGAAGGGCCTTTCTGTTGGGCCGAGGAATCTTCTATAAACCCCTTTATCCCTACAGTAAGGCCTTCGCGCTATAGCCTGCTCCAGAAAAACTGATGAAATATCCGGGCTAGCCCGGATATTTCACGGGGTTTTTCAGTTGGGCAGTAACTAAAAGGCCTTACTTCCTGTAATGTCGGGAGTTGTAAAAGACAACCGTCACTACAAGGAGGTAAGGCCACGTGACAGAGTGTAACCGATCCCCCATCCGCTTTTCCAGTCTGGGCAGACGCAAGGTCGTCGCTGATTTCGACGGCGGTACGATCACCAGCGACGGCGGTGTGCTCCTGCTGCGCCAGATCGAACGGCGGCTCCGCCTCATCGAGCGTATGGATGCAGCCATTCCCGATCCCCGCAACCAAAGTCTGATCACCCACAGCCAAGTCAGCATGCTTCGCCAACGCATCTTCGCCATCGCCTTGGGCCAGGAGGATCTCAATGATCATCAGACCCTGCGGGCGGATCCACTGGTGCAACTGGCTTGCGAGCGGAAGGTGGACCACGACCAGCCTTTGGCCTCGCCCCCGACGCTGTGTCGCCTGGAGAACCGCGCGATGCGTCAACCCCTGGCCGAGGCCAGCAAGGTGCTGCTCGAAGCCTTCGTCGAGTCGCAGAAGACCCCGCCGACCGAACTGATCCTGGACTTCGATGCCACTAACGATTCCGTCCACGGCCACCAGGTCGGCCGCTTCTTCCACGGCTACTACGACGAGTACTGCTTCCTGCCGCTGTATGTCTTCTGCGGCAGCCAACTGCTGGTGGCCTACCTGCGGTCGGCCGACCAGGATGGGGCAACGCACGCCTGGGCTATCCTCTCGCTGCTGGTCAAGCGGTTCCGCCAGGTCTGGCCCGGCGTGAAGATCCTCTTTCGCGGCGATAGTGGCTTTTGTCGCTGGAAGATGCTCCGCTGGTGCGACCGGCACGATGTGTCCTACCTGGTGGGTCTGGCCAAGAACTCGCGACTGGAAGCCTTGGCCCGCCCGCTGATGGTGCAGGCCCAGGCGCTGGCGGTCGACCCGAAGGACCGGCCCCGCGTCTTCGGCGAGTTCTCCTACGCCGCGGCCACCTGGGACAAGGCCCGCCGGATCCTCGCCAAGGCCGAGTACCTGCCGCCCCAGCGTCCGGACGACGAGGCGAAGGAGAACTTCCGCTTCCTGGTGACGAATTGGCCGGGGGACGCCCAACTCCTGTACGAGCAGACCTACTGCCAGCGCGGCGAGGTCGAGAACCGCATCAAGGAGCAGCAACTGGGTCTGTTCGCCGACCGCACCAGTTGCCACGACTTTGAGGCCAACCAACTGCGGGTGCTGCTGTCGGCGGCCGCCTACGTGCTGATCGAGCATCTGCGTCGGACGGAACTGGCCGGCACGGAACTGGAGAAGGCCCAAGTCCGCACGCTGCGGCTGAAGTTGCTCAAGATCGGCGGACGGGTTCTGGTGTCGGCCAGGCGGATCGTGCTGCACCTGGCCAGTTCGTTTCCGCTGCAGGATCTGTTTCGCCGACTGGCCGCCCGCCTCTTGGCCCCGGCCAGCGTGACCTGACTTCCTCGCAACCCCGTGCCGCCGCCCCTGATCGGCCATGGGGGAAAGGGGGTGGTTTGCGCCCGGGGGGCCGTTACCCATCCAATCCAAGCCTGAGTGCTCGAATCTGTCGCCTCGCCGCTCTCACTGGCTCTGTCTGGTATCACCGTGAAATATCCGGGCTAGCCCGAATATTTCATCAAAATTAGTGGATTGGCTATGGCGCGAAGCCCTTACTGTCGGGTATAAAAGGAGTTACGAAAGCTTCTTCCTACCCAACAATAAGGGACTTCACATGACAGACTGTACCACAGAACCACTGCTGTTTTCCAGCCTGCCGCGCCAGCGAGTTGTCGCCGACTTCGCCGGGGGCACCCTTACCAGCGACAGCGGCTTGTTGCTGCTGCGAGAGGTCAATCGGCGCACCCGGCTCATCGAGGCCATTACCGCGGCCCTGGCGGATCCGCGCGACCCAGCCCGGATCACCCACCAGATGCAGACGCTGCTGACCCAGCGGATCTTCGGCCTGGCTGGCGGCTACGAGGATCTCAACGATCAACAGACCCTGCGGCACGACCCGCTGCTGGCGGTGCTGGCTGAGCAGCGGCCCGACGCGGACCAACCTCTGGCGAGTCCGCCGACACTCTGTCGCCTGGAGAACACCATCGACCGGGCCAGTCTCTGGCGATTCGCCGGCGTGTTCGTCGAACAGTTCATCGCCTCACACGAGACGCCGCCTACGGAACTGGTCCTGGACTTCGATGCCACCGACGCCCGGCTGCACGGCATGCAGGAAGGCCGCTTCTTCCACGGCTACTATGGCGACTACTGCTACCTGCCGCTGTACGTCTTCTGCGGGGATCAACTGCTGGCCGCGTACCTGCGGCCGTCCAAGATCGACGCCGCCAGGCACAGCCGGGCGATCTTGCGGCTGCTGGTAAACCGGTTGCGGCGGGTGTGGCCGAAGGTCAAGATCGTCTTTCGTGCCGACAGCGGCTTCTGCCGTTGGAAACTGCTGCGTTGGTGCGATCGGCACGATGTACAGTACGTCGTCGGCCTGGCCAGAAACAGCGTTTTGCAGGGGCTGCTGGCCGATACGATGGACAAGGCCGCCGAGCAGTTTGAGGCGACCCAACGCAAGCAGCGGCTCTTCTGCGAGTTCCAGTACGCCGCCGGCACCTGGGACAGGCCCCGGCGGATCATCGGCAAGGCCGAGCACAGCAGCCGGGGCGCGAATCCTCGTTTTATTGTAACGAATCGACCGGGCGATCCCCAGGCGTTGTACGACGAGGTGTACTGCCAGCGGGGCGAGATGGAGAACCGCATCAAGGAACAGCAACTGGACCTGTTCGCCGATCGGGTCAGTTGCCGGAAGTTCCAGGCCAACCAGTTCCGGCTGCTGCTGGCCGCGGCGGGTTATGTCCTGGTCGAGAGCCTTCGCCGTCTGGGCCTGGCGGAAACGGAGTTGGCCCAGGCCCAAGCCGGCACAATCCGGCTGAAACTGTTCAAGGTGGCGGCGCGGGTGGTGGTCAGTGTGCGACGGGTGGTACTGCATCTGGCCAGCGGCTATCCACTGCAAGACCTCTTCCGCCAGATCCTGCGTCGGCTGCAGAGCCGCGAGCCTGCCACCACTTCCAGCGGATAACCCGTCGGGAACCCGGCGGCCGGCTGTGGGGGAAAGGGGGCAGTCCGCGCCGCAGGAGGCCCCATGCCTTCGGCGACCGCCATCGACCGGTCAATATGCTGCCCGATCAAACCTCATCGTGCTGATGAAATATCCGGGCTAGGTACTGATTGACCAGGTCCCGCAACTGAAGCCCCTCACGCTTGGGGCGTGGGGTCCGGCCAGCGTGGAGGTCATCCTTCACGTCCAGGTACCGGTCAAGCGCCCCCTTGGGGTCGTCCCACGGGCCGAAGTAGTGCAGTTTCCCCCTTATTTTTTTTTGGCCCACCTGCCTGTGGCATGCGGGAACAACGGATACTCTTTGTAGGGCCTCGACGGCTTGCCAGAGTGGGTCTTTCTGGTATGATTCTGCATCTCTGATACCTGCTTGGGTGTCAACGGGGCGTCAGACCGGACCGTTTGACACCAGCGTGACACCCGTGGTCCTTGGGTTTCTTAGCCAGACACAAGGGCATCAGGTGTCATAACGGGTGTCAAAGCAAAGATTTAGACGCCCGAAAGATTGATGTAAGTACTTAATAAATCAGCATTTGCCCCTATCGTCTAGTGGCCTAGGACACCGGCTTTTCACGCCGGCGACGCGGGTTCGACTCCCGCTGGGGGTAGTCTTCCTTCCCTGTTCAGTCCCCGCAAAAACGCGCGCACAGACAAACTGTATCCGCCATACAAGGACTGATAACTCTGCTTGTGGTCGCAAGTCGCGTCGCCGCGGCTACCGCCGCGACCACTGCTCAACGCACCGGGCGAGATCATCCGCCTCCTGCGGGGTCTTGCACTCGCCAACCGATATCAGCAGACCCCGCGGATCGAACGTCTCCACCACCCGCTGCACGTCCGCCTTGTCCATGCCCTGCAGAACCAGCCGCTTGCCACGGGCCTGAATCCTCTCGTACAGATCGAACCACTGCGGGCTGCCCGTCCCCGGCTTGCCCGCCCCGGGAACCCACTGGATACCATCCAGTTCCGGGATATCCAGCAGCAGATCCAGATGCGGAATCTGACCCGGTCCGTCCCAGTGGAAGATCGACCAGTCGAGCGCCCGGCACTGCTCGGCCACATGCGGCACGACAAACTCTTCGAACATCGCCGGCGAGATCATCGCGGAAAAATCGCACTGTACGTCGCTGAACCGGCCAGGCCCCCAGATGTTCATCCAGTTGCCGAAACCCTGCTGAAACTCGTGCACGATCGAATACGTCCGGTCATAGCACTGCTGCCACACCTGACGGATATGCTCACTGGCCCGCTTGACCTGCTGCGGCTCTTCGAGCACGTCCATCAGCAGCCGCTGCGTGCCTCGCAGCGACCCAAGGATGTTCATCACCCCGTTGAGGTCCGTCGCCGCTACCAGGTACTTGTCCTTGGCGAACGAGCCGACCATCCGGTAGATATCCAGCGTATACTTCCACCACGTCTCATTCTCGTCCAGCCGGGTCGCCAGGATCTCGTCCCATGACATGCCGGCGTCCTCGAACCAGACCGTGTCCGGCTGGACATCCACCGTACACCCCAGATACCCCGCCGGTATGCCCGGCCCCAGGTTAACGAACAGATTCGGCAGCGAGTCGGCTGCAAAGTGCGTCTGCTGACAATATCGCTCGAACGCCTCGAACGCTCGCTCTGGATGCGCCACGTTCTGCACGAAGTCCCAGCCGGTGAACCCATATGTCTGCGGCACCTGCTTTGGGGCCCGGGCCTGCAGGATCGCCGTCTCGTTCTCTCCTGCCAGCCACGCCGCGTACCGCTGCCGCACCTTTTCCCATTCCGGTTTGTATAGCATGCACACTCACTCACTGCGGACAATCTATCGAACCACCAACAGACAAGGCCGCAGCCTCTTGTAAGACCACGGCCCACGTAGAATGCGCACGACGAAGCGGATAGTCAATGCACGTCAGTCAGTCGTATTCGTCTCTTCCGGCGTCCCTCGCCACAGACCGTGCTTACTGCAGTAGACCCGCACCTGAAGGCCTTCGCCAGAAAGAGCGAACCGCGCCTCCGCCGGCTGCTCCGGTCTCAGATATCGCCGGCAGACGTCCCCGTCGCAGCTCGCCTCGATCCATTCGATATAGTGGCTGGACTGCATCGGGTGAGGGTCCGCGCTCACCCTCACCCGCACACCATTATCTTCCGGCTCGACGACGGGCATATGCGCGTCCAGCCCGCCCCGGCTTGTCTTCTCAGCGATCAGCACCATCGGCACGCCGCAGCAGTGCAGTTCGCCGCCGCCAGCCGTGAGGACCTCAACAACATTCCCGCACACGTAGCAACGGTACACCTGTCTGCGCTGTGTCATGGTACTCCTGACCTTCGATCACACTTCCTCAAGCAACGTCGTAAACGTGTCGTGGTGGTCCTCTTCCTCTTCCAGGATATCACGGAAGATCTTCGCCGTCGCGAAGTCGCCTTCGCTTTCGGCCGTCTTGATGATGTCCTTGTACAGGGCGATGCCGCCCTCTTCATCACGGATATCCTGCTCGATCATCTCGCGAAGGTTCTTGCCGACGTTTATGGCATTCGGCTTGTTCGTCGGATAGTCGTCCGTCAGATAGAACAGCCGCTCGGCAATTTTCTCGGCATGCTTCATCTCTACGATCGCAATCGATTCGAATGCATCCTTGACGGCGAACCCCTTGACGCCCCGCCATACCACATGCTGCCACATATACTGGATCGAGACCTGCAACTCACGGGCGACCGCGTCCTGCAACATCCCCTTCAGTTTCTCCGAAATCTTCTGGACTGCCATTATCATGCCTCCTGGGTTTGTAGTGGACCTGCGACAACGTAGTGAATTCTCGCTCGGCCAATCGCAACTTCTACCCGTTGGCCCCGAACCCCTTGCCGCCGCAGCACCTGCCGCCAGATCCCCCAGGCACTTGCTTCTGGGTGCCACTGACAGTTTGTCTGCCAGTGCGAGGACGAGTTCCTCCAGCCGCCTCCGGCCACCAGCCATCCTAATGCGGCACCTCTCCCTCCAGATACCGCTTGATGTCCACCTTCTCTACCGGCTCGCCCCAGGACAGGGCCGACCAATATGCCAGCGGCTTACCCGCTACGAGCCGACTGTACAGGGCCGACCCGTACCCCGTACTCCGCTGATGAATCCGGTCCCGCGCCACCCCATACCAGTTCTGGCCGTACATCCCGCCATACAGCCGGACATCGTGGACCGAGAGTTCCTGCCGCGTCAGCCCGAAATCGGCAGCCTTGATCAACGACTGACGAATCTTGCTTTCGTCGATCAGCCCCGTCAGATCCGTACGAACCTGCCAGGCGTCCAGCAGTTCCAGCCCCGTCATGTACTCCCCGGCCATCCCATGCCAGGAACCATCCTCATGCTGCCGGCTGATCAGCATCTCCAGGTTCTTGGCGAACCGCACCAGGTACTTGCGATCCTTGAAATCCACCCACGCCGCCAGCATCGCCAGCGACGCAAAATCATCGTTGCCGCGCATCCCATGGTGACTGGCTGCCCCGGTGCTCTCCGTATCGCCCGGCCTCCAGCAGCTCGACCGTCGCTCTGCGATCGCCTGAAATGCCGCGAGCCACTTCTTGTCACCCGTCAGCTGATACAGGTAGTGATAGGTAAGACCACCGCCCGACTGCCAAATCCCCTTTGCACCCTCATCCTGCACCTCGCCCGAATCGAACACAAACGTCACATGCGGCCAGCCCGTCTTGTCCGACCCGAACTTGCGATACCAGTCGGCGAACAGCACCGCCCGGTCCAGGTACTCCTGATAGCCCGTGAGTCGATACAGCGCCAGCAGCCCGAAGGCCCCCGTCGCGGCATCGCGCGGATAGGAAAAGTGCGTCGTCGGCGTGTGCTCGCGGAATCCGCCAAATGCAAACTCCTTTCTGCTGTCAAGCACCTGAAGACTCATCAGGTACTTCGCCGCCCGAACGGCACTGAACAGGCAGTGATCCTTGACGCTCAACGTCTCGATCTGCGGTCCGGCCACCGCCTCACTGCACGCCAGGCACGCCAGGATCCCGTTGGCCTGACCCCATACCCCCATCGCCCGCGCCCAGCCGTTGACCACGTAATACTCGTAGATGTACCGGCCGTTATCCGCACTGTCATGAATACCGGCCCAGGGCCTGTCCTCGGTGCACTGATTGTTAATGAACCAGAACGCGGAGAGCCGCGCCGCCACTTCGTACCGCATCGCCTGTTTGGGATCGTCGATCAAATGCATTGTGAAAACTCCGCCGTGAATGCGTAAGCAAAGAACCTGATACCCATTTCGAAAGACTCGTTCGGACGGGTGCCAATGGCAGCATGTCTGCTAGTGCAAGGTCTTCAAGCTGGAGGAGTTATCCGCAAAGGGCAATCCCGCCCCGAGGGGTTCCAGCCCCCAAACACTGCACTCGCCTGCCAGCCAGCCCGCTTACCACGCCAGATTGCGCGAGGGGGGACTCGAACCCCCACGGGATAACCCACTGGAACCTAAATCCAGCGCGTCTGCCAATTCCGCCACCCGCGCGGCCAAGGGCCTTACAGCCCCATGGTCTGCCTAGTGTAGACGCCCAGCCCATGCCTCGTCCAGAACCCCAAGCCAAACACTGCCGGCGTCGGTGGGCGAATAACTTGCCATTTCGGCAATCCTCAGTAGCATTAAGCTTCATAGGGCAAATACCATGCGACTGGACGACCTTCATATAGATTACCCTCGCCTGGCCAGCGTCTGCCAGCAGTTCCACGTGGCGCGGGCTGGAGGCCTTCGGCAGCTTCGTTTCGGGGCACGCCTCCCCCGACAGCGACCTTGACGTCTTGGTCACGTTTGAACCGGAAACGAAAGTCGGGTTGGCCTTCGTGGCCCTTCAACAGCAGATAGAAGCCATCGTGGGACGCCCGATCGACCTTCTTACCCGTACATCCGTCGAACGCTCGCCCAACAAATACTTCCGCCGTTTCGCCCTCAGACACACGGAGCTGCTATATGACCGTGCTGCCTGATCCCCGCGAACGCGATCTCGTCAAGTGCGAGGACATGCGGCTATATGCCTTGTGCGCCTGCCAGTTCCTCGGATCGCGATCAGCAGGTGAATTCGAGGCTGATGAGATGGTGCAGCTCGCAGTTGTCCGCTGCGTTGAGGTCATCGGCGAAGCGGCGCGCCTTGTCTCACTGCCGACTAGACTGCTCGCTCCGGAAATTCCATGGCCCTTGATCGTCGGAATGAGACATGTCCTTGCCCACGACTATGGAACGCTTGATCTCGACAAAGTGTATAACGTCGTAACGGAACACCTCCCGGCCCTCATTCCTGACCTTGAGGCCCTGATCAAGAAACTCGAGGGCAGCGTCGGCTGGACGGAAACCGACGAATCCGCCACTGACAAATAAGGAGACACGGAAAATGTCCTTCCCCATACAGCGAATGCGACGCCTCCGCCGGACCCCCCAGCCTGCGCCGCCTCGTCCGCCAGACCTCCCTCGACGCCGGCGACCTCGCCTGGCCGATGTTCGTCCGCCCCGGCAAAAACGTCCGCAAGCCCATAACCTCGATGCCGGGCCACTCACAGCTCTCCGTCGACCTGCTTGTAGAACAGTGCCGCCAGGCCGCCGAACTCGGCATCGGCGGCGTCCTGCTCTTCGGCATCCCCGATCACAAGGACGCCGTCGGGTCATCCTCCTGGGACGATAACGGCATCGTCCAGCAGGCCGTCCGCGCCATCAAGGACAGGTTCCCCGGCCTCATCGTCATCACCGACGTCTGCTTCTGCGAATACACCGACCACGGCCACTGCGGCGTGCTCCGCCAGCAAGGCGACACCTACGAGGTCGATAACGACGCCACGCTCACCAACCTTGCCAGGCAGGCCGTAAGCCATGCCAAGGCAGGCGCCGACATCGTCGCCCCCAGCGACATGATGGACGGCCGGGTCAAGGCGATCCGCGACGGGCTCGACGCCGCCGGCCTCGAACGGACCCCCATCCTCTCCTACGCCGCCAAGTTCGCCAGCGGCTTCTACGGCCCCTTCCGCGAGGCCGCCGAAAGCCCCCCGAAGTTCGGCGACCGCAAGGGCTACCAGATGGACCCCGCCAACGCCGACGAGGCCCTCCGCGAGGTCGCCCTCGACATCGAGGAAGGCGCCGACATGGTCATGGTCAAGCCAGCCGTCCCCTACCTCGACCTCCTCTGGCGTATTAAGGACAAGTTCCGCCTGCCCACTGCCGCCTACCACGTCTCCGGCGAGTTCTCCATGATCAAAGCCGCCGCCGCCCAGGGTTGGCTCGACGAAAAGACCTGCGCCATCGAGACCACCCTCGCCATCAAACGCGCCGGCGCCGATATCGTCCTGACCTACTACGCCGCCGACCTCGCCCAATGGATCGCCGAGGGTATCGGCTGATCTCACAAGTAACACCGGCCCCCCTGCCGCTGCCGCAGGAGCAGTCTGACTCTGTGTGTAGCGTCAGCCCGACTCCGTCTTTGCGCCATGGTAGTGTAGTGATTCAAAAGAATGGCGCCTCATGCGAGCCGCGACCGTAAGGAAGCGGTCCTGCAGATCTGCATCCCGACCAACCGTAGCGGGCATCCCGTAGGATGCTGCAATTGTGAATCACTACAGTAATTGGCCGCTACAGGCATACTGAATTTGCTCTAAAGCCGTGCCCTGCTGCCACGCCGGGCCAGGACGCCTTGCTCATTTTAAGGTTAATAATTTAACCTGACCTCTTGACACCGCCGGCACAAAGGTTAAATTATTCACCGTCAAGATCTCAGTCAGGCGGCCCGTCTGTTCGTGAGGGCTGCGGAGACCCAGCATGAGCGAGTCGCACACTCTCAGCCGGCGCGAGCGGCAGATCATGGATATCGTCTACGCTCACGGTGCTGCCACAGCCACGCAGGTCTGGACGGATCTGCCGGATCCACCGAGCCGCGTCTCGGTCCGCACCCTCCTGCGCATCCTCGAAGAAAAGGGTCATCTCGCTCACAAGGTCAAGGGACGGGAGTTCGTCTATCAACCCACCCGGCCCCGTAAGCGGGAAGGTCAGTCCGCCCTGCGGCGCGTGCTCCAGACGTTCTTCGAAGGTTCGTTGACCCAGGCGGTGACCGCTCACATGTCGGACCCTGCGGCCGAGCCTGTCGCCGGAAGAGCTCGAAGCACCTGGAACAGACTGATCAAACAGGCCCGTAAGCGGGAGGAGGCTTAACCATGGCAATTGTACACCTGGCGAGTCTTTCCCGGCTGGCGGGACAGTGGCTGACCGTGATCATCGATGCAGCGATCAAGGGCAGTGCGATTCTGGCAATCGCCTGGCTGGCAGCGTGGCAGATGCGAAAGGCATCGGCGGCGATACGGCACATGATATGGCTGACCGCGCTGTTAAGCCTGCTGGTGCTGCCCGTGCTGGGCCAGGCGCTGCCGGCATGGCGAGTTCTGCCCTCTTTCTGGGATGTGCAAACAACGATACGGACACAGCCCAAACTGCATGCAGGCAACCAGCCCGCTCCCGTCTTGCAGCCATCAGAGGCTCATGCTCTGTCAAACGGCATGCTTAACTCGAAAACGATGGCAGGGCTTAGTCGTCCTCGGGTTCGACAAGACGCATCGAAGCCCGCGTCATCCGGCTCAGAGCAAGCCGCGTCGTCAAATCCGCGTCAAGCGGTAACCGCCTGGCAATGGGCAGGACTGGCATGGCTGGCGGGAATGACGGTGCTGCTGGGACGAATCGCACTGGGCCACCTCTCTCTGCTCTGGGTCAACCGCCGGCTGAATCCATGCGTTGACGAACACTGGCAGGCAGCGCTGCGGCAAGCATCGTCCGATCTGGGTATCCGGCGACATGTGCAACTGGTTCACGGGCGATGCAATGCCATGCCGATGACCTGGGGCGTCGTCCAGCCACACCTGCTGGTCCCGGCAAACGCCGACGACTGGCTGCCGCAGCGACGGTGTGTAGTGCTGTTGCACGAACTGGCCCACGTACGCCGATGGGACTGCCTGTGGCAGCTTCTGGCGGAGATCATCTGCGCTGCCAACTGGTTCAATCCCCTGGTATGGCTGGCGGCGCGGCGAATGCAGTATGAGGCAGAGGCAGCCTGCGACAATCTGGTGCTGTCGCGAGGCTCCCAGCCAGGCGACTACGCCGAGCACCTGCTGCGGATCGCAAGCAGTCAGCAGCGAGGGCACCTGGCAGCGGCGATAACGGCCATTCCTATGGCCCGACCCTCGAAGCTCGAAGGCCGGCTGCGGGCAATCCTGGACGCCCAGCGGAGCCGAAGAGCCCTGACCTGGACAGCGGTAACGGTCGCGATTGCGGTGGTTGCAGCCGTGGCAATACCGCTGGCAGCGCTCAAGGCAGCCGGTCCCGCGCCAAAGGCAAAACAGGCAACCCACCCGCCAGGCAAAAAGGTAAGCGTCGAAGAAACCGTGCATCATTTGCGACTGGTGGCGCTGCGGAAAGACGGCCCTGGCATGGAAGTCACGAAGGCCTGGCAAGCGGACGGCAAACTCATACGCCAGGGCGATACGATCGAACGGGCCCGGACGTACGCAATGTCGCAAGGGGAAGGCAAGCCAGGAGACGAAGCACTGCTTATGCTCTTCGGGTGCGGGCAGCGGCGGCCCAGTCTGCGCAAGGTGGAGCTGCTTGATCCAAACGGCCTGCCGGTGACAACACTGAAACCGTTCATAACGGGATCAGACCTGAGTCATTCTCAACAACAACTTGAGTTCTACATGTACGTACAGTTCGGCCCGCCACTGTCGCTGAAGTGGTTGCCACCCTCGGTCGATGTGGAAGCTGGAGTACAGCGTTGCACCGTGGCAGACGGAGCACCCATCCATCGCCGCCAACTCACACACCAGTACGGCATTCAGATTCGGTACGATCCCGCAAGTCAGTCAGACGGACGAAGGAAAAGCATCCGTCACGCTGCTGCAGAATCTGGCCGAATTCCCGCACACGCAAATTCAGATCCTCGCTTGGCTCAAGAATGGCCACGTCATTCTCGGCGACATATCGCGCGGTACCGTCATGGGCGATATTTCCTTCACGACGGTAGAGTTCCCGGTCCCCCTTGATGAGGTAGACCACTTCCAAGCCCAAAGCCGGCCCTACCGTACCGTGATCTACCGAGACGTATCGCTGCACCCCGGTCACAGCACTCGTTTCAAGGTGGAAACCGAGCCGCCAGCCAGCAACGACAAGCCCAAGGCATCGCAGAAAGCCGGCCCACAACCAGGTTCGCCAGCCAGCCGGCCCACAACAACACCAAAGGCTGCTCCTGCAACCCAGCAACAGACCGCCCCCACAACCAGCACTGCCCCGCAAGACGAGACCATCCCACAGTCGCGGCCTGCAAGCGGCAGCAGGCGCCCTCACTCGCCTGGCACCTGCTGTCCATGCTGAACGTCAACGGCTTGTGGCATGGATTGCCGCAACGGCTGGGCCGGATGTTCGACAAGGACCGCCAGAACGACCCGGCATGGAAACCAGTGCACAATGGCGGCAAGGTCCAGCTCGACCTGACAGCCGACCCGAATGCCGGAGACGACACCGTGGTAGGGTTCTTTACCGTAGCCGATTGGTCGAAAGACCCCGTTCAGGTGCGCCGCTTCCCCGGGCCGGGCCACTACACCATCGAAGGCCTTCAACCGGGCGAATACGTCATAGGCGCTGTCGCCGGCGGTCTGCCGCAGACAGGCTTCGGTGTTCACCGAAGATGGCCGGCGTTCATCCATGTCCGCGCAGGCCAGACGACGCCCGTCCAGGTTCACGTCTCCTCGACGGCCATGGATGACCCGTGGCTCGGCTCCGACGCGGAAGACCGGCTGAGAGGCTGGGCAGGCAAGTTCGGCAAGTTGGACCCAGGCTCGACCGTCAAGATCCGCCTCGTCGACCCGCAGGGCAAAGCGGTGCCATTCGGCGTCGCCGGAGTCAGCGTGAATAACAAGCCGTATTTCCTGTCGCTGGGAACGAATGCAGACGGCTATGCCTGCACGGACAAGATCACCGGTCCCTTCGCCGTGGCAACAACCCGCTATCAGTCGGACCCGTGGACGTTGCAGGACATGTCGTACCGTCAACAGTACAGCCGAATGTACCCGGCACGCGACCTCACCGTGACGGTCGATGAGATTCCCTCGGGCACAGGCAAACTCACCGGAACCGTGCGAGGCAAGGACGGCCGGCCGATCACCGAGTACATACTCGCCGTCAAACGCACGGCAACCCCGGTACGGGGCACGAATATGGGCAATACAAGTTTCATCTGCCGAAAGGTCGTAATCGACCCGCACGGCCGGTACGAAATGACCGGCCTGCCGCCAGGCAGGTACGAGGCATTCTGCGTCCTGCCTCTCACGGGCGCCTATACCCGCCTGTTCGGCAACGGCCCCCGGTTCGAGATCGGCCCCGAACGCGGGGCGACGGCACTCCTGGACTTCGATCTCGAGCCCATGCAACTCTGGTACGGCCGAGCGATATACGAAGATGGCTCACCGGTCTTCCCCGGTGAATACAGCGCGTGGGCGGTACCGCCGCAGCGTCGGCAGCGAGGGCAGATCAGCGGCGGCATGATCATGCCGACCAAGCCCGACGGATCGTTCTGCGTATCCCTGTCGCCCCGGGAATACCGGGACCTGATCGCGGAAAACGATGGCCTGATCGACATCCTGGAGACAACGCCAGGCCATATCGCCAAACTGGGAGACGTACCGATTGACAAACTCTCTCGCGACAAGGCCCGTCCGACGGTCGTGGTCCTGCCTCGCGAGCCGATCAGCTCAAACCAGCGCCGACCAGCGAAAATCGTCGCCACGCAGCCAAGCCGACAAGTGCCAGAACGGTCGTAGCCAGCCCCCAGGCCTCGATTGCCTCGACGGGCAACGGACAACCAACCATGTCCGTTTTTGGGCCAGCACACAAACTCGACTGGGACTGCCCGGAAGATTCCCATCCGAACGCGTGCGTCTCCCCTGTCAGGACAGCCACGGCCTCGCGCAGTACCATCCTCGCTCCAGCCGAGCCGCCCGCACGCGCGACCGCCGGCCTCCCTTTTTCCACAGAGCGGACACACAATCGCCACAATGGGACGCCTTCAAAAAACTTGCTACAAAAGTTGAACTCTGTCCCCCACAAGCCTTTAATTGTGCGGTTAGCACGTATTAAGCGAACCAAGAGGGCAAAACCAGATACCTTGGGATGCGGCAGCGGGATTCTCGCTTGCAATCTTACCCATTCGGGGGGAAGAGCCGGTCACGTGCGGCAGGGCCGTCACCCATCGGCAGACGACTGCATGGTCGTCAGCCGACGCCGGTCGTTGCTGGCGACATGATCGAGCAGACCGAATCAGGCTTGACGGAAGAAAAAAAACAGGGCGGCGGCGTCCCATAATAATCGCCCAGACAGTACTGGAAGCAACGGCGCACTGGCGAAACATCATTGAAGAACAGGTATCAATATTGATACTGCCGATAATGTCGCTGCGGCAGACATATGCAGAGGCGTTGCTTTCACCGGAAGGCACAAATGTCGCCGCCTGGCCTTGCCGATAACCAGTTGCAGTCGCCTGCGTAACAGGCATATGTGTTCGGTAGCGCCTTTAGTTGACAATGGTTTGGCGCACTGTTACCGTTTGTGTTGCATGTGCTTGATTCGCCGACGTCGCTGGTAACAGTCAGGCCTCGGGCGCGGGGCCGTGTGCGGCGAACCTTGGGAGCTACCACGTCGGACTATCTGCTTGATTGGGCCCCGGCACGGCAGAACCCAATGTGTCTCGCTCATACACATAATGTGTTGTCCATCCGGTGCGGACTCACATGTCTCTCACCCCGCGCGATGTGCTGAATGTTTGCCGGCCAGGATCGGTAGTTCTCGCGGATACTGACGCCTTACATCGAACCCGATTGCCGCAATAGCCAAACGGAGACTTCAATCCATGAAGGTGTTGATGCTGGGTTGGGAGTTCCCGCCGTTCATCAGTGGCGGGCTAGGCACGGCGTGCTATGGATTGACGCGTGCGATGAGTCGAGCTCGGCGGCGTGGACGTAACCTTCGTCCTGCCCCAGCCCGTCCGCTCCGCGCTCACCACCCACGTCCGCCTGCTGGCTCCTGACGTTCGTGCCGCGCACACAACAGCCACCCGGCAGCAGCAGGAACAGGAAACCGCCTGGTCCCTCGAAGGCCTCGAACATGTCACCTTCCGCGCCGTCCCCACCGAAGGCTTCTCCGCCTACGCCAAACCCGTCCGCGGCCAGCGAAAAGATCGAACCCGCGCCCGAATCACCCGCTTCAAGGTCGTCGAGCCCGGAACCGTCCCGGTCGTCGAGCAGTCCGGCACCGGCCGCACGCCTTCCGTCATCGGCTCGGCCGAGGTCTATGCCCGCGATATGTATCGCGATGTCGAAAACTACAAGAACATGGTGCTCGACATCGCCGCCGAGGAAGACTTCGACGTCATCCACGCCCACGACTGGATGACCTACCCGGCCGGCATCGCCGCCGCCGCCATCAGCGGCAAGCCCCTGGTCGTCCATGTCCATAGCACCGAGTTCGACCGCAGCGGCATCCACGTCAACCAGTGGATCTACGACATCGAGCGGGCCGGCATGCACTGCCGCCGACAAGGTCGTCGCCGTCAGCCACCTGACCAAAAGCACCGTCGTCAGCCGCTACGGCGTCCCCGGCGACAAGGTCGAAGTCGTCTACAACGCCGTCGAGAACAACGGCACCACCGCCAGACCCAACGGAAATCGACTGCCGGCAGCGCTGGGCCGCGACGAAAAGATCGTCCTGTTCCTCGGCCGCATCACCATGCAGAAGGGCCCGGAGTATTTCCTCCCCGCCGCCCGCAAGGTCCTGGACGTCATGCCCAACGTCCGCTTCGTCATGGCCGGCAGCGGCGACATGACCCGACGCACCATCGAAATGGCCGTCAGCATGGGCATCGGCCACAAGGTCCTGTTCACCGGCTTCCTGCGCGGCGACGACGTCGGCAAGGTCTTCAAGATGGCCGACGTCTACGTCATGCCGTCCGTCTCCGAACCCTTCGGCATCGCCCCGCTGGAGGCCCTCTCGCACGACGTACCGACGATCATCTCCAAGCAGTCCGGCGTCTCGGAGGTGCTCTCGCACGTGCTGAAGGTCGACTTCTGGGACGTCGACGAGATGGCCAACAAGATTATCGCCGTGCTGCGGCATCCGCCGCTCCGCGAGACGCTCAAGCAGCACAGCACCCTGGAGTTGCGCAAGCTCAGCTGGCACGACTCGGCCCAGCACTGCGTCGACGTCTACAAGAGCGCCAGCCGGGTCCATGCCGGAGTCTGAGGCCCGGTCGTGCCAGGCTCAGCCGGGCAAATCGTACCAAGGCCAGACCTCGAACGGCTGGTTGTCGCCATTGGCTGGTTTTTTGTCGTTGTTTGGAAGCGTATACTCTTGCGTCGTTTTTGTCGTTGTACTGTCGCTATCGGTTGACCAGCGCGGAGACGCCGCCATACCGTAACTACGGCTTCGCGGTAGATGCAGGTCCCGAAGGGACGTCCCGAGGCCTCGGGACCCATGGAAGGGGTAGAGTCTATGCCATCAGTCAGTTTTTACTTTCAGGTCCACCAGCCGTTCCGCGTCCGGCGTTACACCGTCTTCGAAAGAGATCACAACTACTTCGACGACGAAGTCAATCGCCACGTCTGCCGCAAGGTCGCCCACAAGTGCTACCTGCCGACCAACCAGCTCGATGCTCGACCTCGTCCACCGCCACGAGGGCAAGTTCCGCATCGCCTACTCCATCACCGGCTGCGCACTCGAACAGTTCGAACGCTATGCCCCCGAGGTGCTCGACAGCTTCCGCGCCCTGGCCGAGACCGGCTGCGTCGAGTTCCTCGCCGAGACCTACTACCACACCCTCAGCTTCCTCTACAGCCGCGAGGAGTTCGTCGACCCAGGTCGACCTCCACCGCGCAACGATCCAGGAGCTCTTCGGCCAGACGCCCACCGTCTTCCGCAACACCGAACTGATCTACAACAACGATCTGGCCCACTTCGTCCGCGCAGATGGGCTTCAAGACCGTCCTCGCGCGAAGGCGCCGACCACGTCCTGCACGGCCGATCGCAGCCGGACTTCGTCTACCGCCCGCCTCGGCTGCCCCGACATGAAAGTCCTGCTGAAGAACTACCGGCTCAGCGACGACATCGCCTTCCGCTTCGGCAACCGCGAGCTGGGCCGAATGGCCCCTGACCGCCGACAAGTTCGCCCACTGGGTCAACGCCGATCAACGGCAACGGCACGTCGTCAACCTGTTCATGGACTACGAGACCTTCGGCGAGCACCAGTGGGCCGACACCGGCATCTTCGAGTTCATGCACCACCTGCCCGAGAAGGTCCTCCAGCACCCGGACAACGACTTCATGACCGCCCAGCCAGGTCGCTGCCGCCTACGAGCCGACGGCGACGCTCGACGTGCCGCTCATGATCTCCTGGGCCGACACCGAGCGCGACCTGTCCGCCTGGCTCGGCAACGCCATGCAGTCCAACGCCCTGCACGAGCTGTACAGCCTGGAGACAGCAGGTCAAAGCCACCGGCGACGAGGAACTCCTCGCGCGACTGGCGCATAGCTCCAGTCGACCGACCACTTCTACTACATGTGCACCAAGTGGTTCGCCGACGGCGACGTGCACAAGTACTTCAACCCCTACGAGTCGCCCTACGACGCCTACATCAACTTCATGAACGTCCTGGACAACCTCAAAGGCCGGCTCCAGATGCATACCCCGGTAGCAGCCCTGGCCGGCTAGAACATTCTAGCTCTAGGTATAACGTTAGCCGGGCGTCGCGTCCCACACAAAGCGTCGAAGTCACATTTGCCCTGTCCGCAAGCGGGCAGTGTGTCTTCGTAGTTGTCACCTTGTCACCTTGTCACCTTGTCACCTTGTCACCTTGTCACCTCGTCACCTCGTCACCTCGTCACCTCGTCACCTCGTCACCTCGTCACCATGTCAGCCGTTCCGCAGCCACAGCCACCCCGCCGCAATAGCAAGTGTGACGATCGTCACCGGTACCCCAACCCGCGCATGCCGGCGCCAGCCGATCCGCACGCCCAGCCGGGCTGCCTGATCGACCACGATGATGTTGGCGATACTGCCGACGATGAACAGATTGCCCGCCAGTGTACTCGACAGCGCCAAGATCGGCCCAGCCAGCTTGTGCGTCGCTGCTGGCAGCAGCAGCATGACCGCTGGCACATTCGAAACCAGATTCGAAAGAACCGCAGTAATCGCAAACAGCCACGCCGGCTGACTGACATGCACGCCACCCGACCGCAGCCCCTCCATCATGTACGCCAGCCAGCCGGAGGCCTGCAACACATGATTCACGATGAACAGCCCGAAGAACAGCACGAGCAATTGCCAGTCGACCAGCCCGAGCACGCTCCGGCTGGCCATCGTCCGGCTCAGCAGCAGGACGCCCGCAGCCGCCAAAGCCAGTGATTCCCGCGGCCAGGGGCTCAGCAGGAATCCAACCACCAGTGCGACGATCAGCACGAGCCCTTTGCCAGTCTGCCATGCATTGAAACGCGGCGCCTCTACCGGCGGCGTCGGCAGATCCGCATACCAGTCCCGCCGGTAGATCCAGGCAACGATCGCCCATACAGCCACCAGACCAAGAACCGAAGGCACGCCCGCATCGAAGAGGTATTGGCCAAAGCCCAGGTGCAGACTCTGGCCAATCAACATGTTCTGCGGATTGCCGATAAGGGTCGCAGCGGAGCCGACGTTGGCCGCACACGCCAGACCCAGGAGGAACGGCACAGGATTGAGCCCGCGTCTCGTACAGCCGACCACCAGCAGAGGGGTCACCGCCAGGCAGATAATGTCATTGACCAGCAGGGCAGACAGAAGGCCCGCCGCCCCGATCAGAACAGCCAGCAACATGGAAGGACCGACGCGAACACTTGCCAGCCGTTGCGTCACAAAGGAGTAGAACCCGCCCAGGCGAAACTGCGCACTGAGCACCATCAGTCCAAACAGCAGGCCGATCGTCGGCACATCGACCACCCCCCACGCCTCGCCCGCGCTGATCTGGCCGGTCGCCAGGCACGCGATCGCGCCCAGCAGCGCAATGCCGGTACGATCCAGGGCCAGCCCCGGAATCTCACCGAGAATCATACCCGCATACACAAATGCGAAGATAACCAGTATGCCGATGTCCATGGGAGGAAGATTCTACCGACCGGCACGGCACACGCCAGATCATCGCCAAGGGGGGCCGAACGGATTCAGCCCCGCCTTTCAAAGCGGGGATCGGAACGCATGCGAGATACCCCCCGTCTCCCGTTCAGCCATCGCAATCGCCGCGACGGACAACGAATCACGGACAACAAACGCTTCTACTCAAACATCTTCATCTGATGCCGTTCGAGCGAGAACTTGGTAAGCTGCTCATCAACGGGAATCGCGTACTTGCCGCTGAAGCACGCCGTGCAGTAATGATCCTTCGGGAACTTCACGCACGACAGCATCCCCTCCAGCGACAGATACGCCAGCGAGTCGACCTCGAGATAATCGCGGATCTCTTCAACCGTCCGGCCGTTGGCGACCAGCTCGTTCGGATCCGGGAAATCGATACCATAATAGCAGGGATGGCGGATCGGCGGGCTGGCCACCCGCAGGTGAATCTCCTTGGCACCTGCCTCGCGCAGGGCCCCCATCTTCCCACGGGTCGTCGTGCCTCGGACAACGCTGTCCTCCACCACGACCAGCCGTTTGCCCTTGACGCTCGGCTTGATGACGTTGAGCTTCATCTTGACCACCAGGTCGCGAACCTGCTGGCTGGGCTGGATAAATGACCGCCCGACGTAGTGGCTCGTCGTAAAGCCGCGCCCAAACGGAATACCGCTCACCTCGTGAAAACCCTGCGCCGCACACCGGGCACAGTTCGGCACCGCGATCGTCAGATCCGCCTCAGCCGGCGCCTCGTGAGCCAGTTGCCTTCCCATCGCCCGGCGGATCTCGTGCACGTTTTCGCCAAATACATCGCTGGCCGGGTCGGCAAAGTAGATCATCTCGAAAATACAGTGGGCCGGCGTGGGGCGGGCGTCAACAAACGACCGGCTGCGCAGACCGCGCTCGTCGATCGTAACGATCTCGCCCGGCACGACATCGCGAATGTACTCGGCGTCGATAATGTCGAAAGCACACGTCTCGCTGGCGACGCAGTAAGCACCATTGGGAAGACGACCCAGGCACAAAGGCCGGATACCGTACGGATCGCGGGCGGCGATGACCTTGTCCGGCAGCAGAAACACCAGGCTGAAGGCTCCTTGCAGGTACCGAAGCGCCTCGGCCAACGGATCATCCGCATTCTGAATCTTCGGATCAGCCAGCAGGTGCAGGATCACCTCCGTATCGCTGCTGGTGTTGAAGATGTGACCCTGGCTCTCGTACTCGTGACGAAGCCTCGGCGCGTTGATCAGGTTGCCGTTATGGGCCACAGCCACCTGCCCGGCGGCATACTCCGCCAGGAAGGGCTGGTTGTTCTGATAGTGTGAGCTACCGGTGGTGCTGTACCGTACGTGCCCGATGGCATAGGGGTTACGCAGCTGGTCAAGTTTGCGCTTGTCGAAAACGTCACCCACCAGGCCGTTGCCCGTAAACCGCACCACCTGACGCCCGTCGGACGAACAGATGCCGGCCGCCTCTTCGCCGCGATGTTGCTGGGCGTACAGGGCCAGATACGTCAATTCCACGGCATCGTCATGCCCGAATACACCGAAAAGTCCACAATAATGGCCGACTTGATCGCTCACTGGCGTGTGTCACTTCTATCTTGAGTCTGCTCGCTTATAATCATGCCCGCAGCCGAAAATAAGAAGCTAGCGATATCGACTCGGCAAGTCAACTGCAGCCGGGTGGAATACAATCGAGCAGTCCGGTCTAATCGACAGTAAGGTGTTGCACACGGAGAGATTTGGCATGGCAACTTCCTCGGCTGGTCCTGCCGTCGTCGTCATCGGCAGCGCCAACATGGACATGGTCATTCGCGCCCCCCACGTCCCCGCCCCGGGCCAGACGGTCCTGGGCCAGAGCTTTCGCACCATCCCCGGCGGCAAAGGGGCCAATCAGGCCGTGGCTGCTGCCAGACTGGCGCGGACTGCCGTTTTATCGGCAGGGTTGGCAACGATTCGTTCGGCCAGACACTCCTGGCAGGCATGAACACCATGGGGGTCAACTGTGATCATGTCGGCGTGACAGAGGGCGTCGCCAGCGGCGTCGCTCTCATCGTCGTCGACGAACGCGGCGAGAACGCCATCACCGTCGCCAGCGGTGCCAACAGTAAACTGTCTATCGACGACATCGAGGCAGCCAAGCCCCTCATCGCCACAGCCAAGGTCTGTCTGCTGCAACTGGAAATCCCCCTGGAAACAGCCAGCTATGCCATCCGGCTGGCCCGCAGCCTCGGCGTGGAGGTCGTCCTGGACTGCGCCCCGGCACCCGAGCCCGCCACCGTGCCGCAGGGACTCTTCGACGCCGACATCCTCACCCCCAACGAAACCGAGGCCCAGATCCTCTCCGGCGAGCCGACCAGCGGCAAGCGCGAGGCAAAACTGGTCGCGGCGGCCCTGGTACACGCGGCGCCAGACACATCGTCCTAAAACTCGGCGAGAAGGGATCGCTCCTGTTCGACGGCAACCATTTCGAACACGTCCCGCCCTTCAAGATCCAGCCCGTCGACACCACCGCAGCCGGCGATGCCTTCTCCGCAGCCCTCGCCGTCGGTCGGGCCAAGGGCATGTCCCTGCCCGAAGCCGTACTCTACGCCAACGCAGCCGGCGCCGCCGCCTGCCTGAAGTTCGGCGCCCAGCCAGCCATGCCCAGCGCCGACGAAGTCCGCTCCCTCATGATGGAATCCGGAAAAGAACCAAAAGCATAGCAGCCAGCACCGAATGCCGAGGGCAGAGTCCCGAGTGCCGAGTCCTGAGTCTTGCGTCCCGACTCCCTGGCCCTCCGTAAAGGTCGCGACTACGGGAGACCGAGCACCAGGCGCCGAGTAGTGAGTGCCCTGAGGATCATGAGGCTCCCCCCAGCCGCAGTGACTGACCACTGACCACTGTCGTTGTGTGGCCGTTGTCGTGGCCGTTGCCGTTGCCGTTGTCGTTGTCGTTGTCGTTACTCAGCACTCAGCACTCAGCACTCAGCACTCAGCACTGTCGTTAGAAGAAGACCCCCAGGCAGTCTCCCACCCGGGGGTCGTACTGAAATCCTTCCAGTCAGCAGAATGCCTTCGCGAATGAGGAGACATCCTCCTGTCAGGCCGTTGCCGTTACTCAGCACTCAGCACTCAGTCCTCAGCACTCGCCGTTATCAGTGCATATGCCCGTGCCCGGCACCCTTCTCGCCCTTCTCTTCCTTGATCTCGCTGACGACCGCTTCCGTGGTCAGCAGCAGGCCAGCGATACTGGCGGCGTTCTGCAGGGCGATCCGCTCGACCTTCGTCGGCACGAGCACACCCATCTTCACCATGTCGCCGTACTGGCCGGTCAACGCGTTGTAGCCGAAGTTCACTTCCGTCGCGTCATCGACCTTCTGCATGACGACCGAACCGTCCAGGCCCGCATTGTCCGCAATCTCACGGATCGGGGCCGACAGGGCACGGTAAACGATGTCCATTCCGGTCGCCTGGTCGCCGCTGGCCTTCTTGCGGGCCTCGGTGAGGACCTTGCGAACCCGAAGCGGCGCCACCGCACCACCCGGCATGATGCCTTCCTCGACCGCCGCGCGGGCAGCATGCAGCGCATCCTCGACGCGGGCCTTTTTTTCCTTCATCTCGGCCTCGGTCGCCGCGCCGACGTTGATCCGGGCAACGCCGCCGGCCAGCTTGGCCAGCCGCTCTTCCAGCTTCTCGCGATCGTAGTCGCTGGTCGTGCGGTCGATCTCGTTCTTGATCTGCTCGATCCGCGCCTTGACCGAATCCGTCGAACCGGCCCCCTCGATGATCGTCGTCGTTTCCTTCTCGACCACAACCTTCTTGGCCCGACCGAGATCCTCGATCTGAAGATTCTCGAGGTTAATACCCAGGTCCTCGAAGATCGCCCGACCGTTGGTCATGATGGCGATATCTTCGAGCATGGACTTGCGACGATCGCCGAAGCCCGGAGCCTTGACAGCCACGCACTGAAGGATGCCGCGCAGCTTGTTGACCACCAGAGTCGCCAGCGCCTCACCCTCAACGTCTTCGGCGATGATCACCAGCGGCTTGCCGGCCCGCGCGTACCTTTTCCAGCGTCGGCACCAGGTCCTTGATGGCCGAGATCTTCTTCTCGTGGATCAGGACGTACGGGTCTTCCAGTTCGACCTTCATCCCTTCCAGATTGTTGATGAAATGCGGCGACAGATAGCCCTTATCGAACTGCATGCCCTCGACCAGTTCAACGTTGGTATCGAGGCTCTTGCCCTCTTCCACGGTAATCACGCCGTCCTTGCCGACCTTCTCCATCGCCATCGCGATCTGCTTGCCGATCTCGCTGTCCTGGTTGGCCGAACACGTCGCAACCTGCTCAACCTGCGCGTTGGTGTCGACCGGCTTGGAGAGGTTCTTGAACTCATCGACCACCAGCGTCACGGCCTTGTCGATGCCGCGCTTGATCTCCATCGAGTTGGCGCCGGCGGTGACGTTCTTGAGACCTTCCGTGAAGATCGCCTCCGCATAGATCGTCGCCGTCGTCGTGCCGTCGCCAGCCATCGTGCTGGTCTTGCTCGCAACTTCCTTGACGAGCTGGGCGCCGATGTTCTCGATCGGATCTTCCAGCTCGATCTCCTTGGCAACCGTCACGCCGTCCTTGGTGACGGTGGGGCTGCCGAACGACTTCTCAATGACAACATTCCGGCCGGCAGGACCGAGCGTGCTCTTGACGGCCCGGCTCAGCTTCTCCACGCCGCGCCGTACCGCCTCGCGGGCTTCCATCTCGAATGCAATGTTTTTGGCTGCCATGTATCTTGCTCCCTATAGCTTAGATCAAATCTGTTTCGTCATCACGCGGGCACCACAGGCACAGCCGGCTCGCCGAATCTCTCGCCGCAAACCTCGCCCTCAGGCGCTCTCGCGTTTCATTTCATTGCCAACTACCCGAACACCGCCAGGATGTCCGACTCTTCCAGGATCAGGTATTCGGTCCCGCCGATCTTGATCTCGGTCCCGCCGTAACTCGTAAACAGCACCTCATCGCCCTTCTTGACCTGCAGCGGAGTACGGTCGCCCTTGTCGGACAGCTTGCCCTCGCCGACCGCTTCAACCGTGCCGCGACGCGGTTTTTCCCTTGCGGTATCCGGCAGGACGATGCCACCAGCCGTCTTCGCTTCGGCTTCGAGCCTGCGAACCAGAACCTTCTCTCCCAACGGACGCACATTGACTTTGGCCATTGTCAGTACCCTCTCGTAGCACTTGCTTCCAACACGACCAGATACAACCGCGGCCATGTATCCGACCGCACATAACAGTTATCACGATAGTAGCCACTGGTCAGTAACCAGTGGCCGGGAAACACAAACGACAATAGTCAGCAGCCAGGCAACGCCACTCACCACTCAGGACCCAGGACTCAGTCCTGATTTCGTTGTTGTAGTGACTCAGTCCTCAGTCCTCAGCACTCAGTCCTGATGTTTAAGCACTAAGAATCCGGCAGACCATCTCGCCCATCAGGTCTACATCCACCGGCGCCTCAAACACGCTGTACGCCCGCAGCTGCAACGCCTTGGCCAGCAGCATCGGCTCAGCCCGGCCCAGAACCATCAAACATGGCAGGCCCGCATCCATACGACGAATCTGCCGCAATAGCGGCCAACCCATGTCCATAAGGCTCGGCTCGTCGACGACCACCACCCGCGGCCGCAACGTACTCAGACGCTGCACCGCCCTTTGCGGCGACGCCACCGGCATCACATCCACCTGCACCTGGTGCAGCGAGTCAGCCAGGCGATCTACCCACGGCTCAGCCGCCCGGCACCCTTGAGTAACCAGGACTCTCGGCATTGCATCCGCTGGTAACCGAAACGTCATGGCGCACCTGCGACGTATTACCTGCTCCACACCGCTGGTTCCTAGAAGCAAGGCGTGTGCCAAACAGAAAAACACACCGGACCATAACCATAAGTCGCATCGGCATCGACAGTTACAGACATTCCTCGTAAGCCGCCGATATTCCGCCCCCGCCCTGCCCTGTCAAGATGTCACGTCACTACGACCCCACCGGGTCGCTTGATGTCAAAACGGCAGCCCAGAACGGGCATAACCATTCCAGACAACAACCATCTCATGTATAGCCCTCCGCCAGCAGCCGACGCCACATCTGGAGCGTAGGC
This sequence comes from uncultured Planctomycetota bacterium, assembly GCA_963787325.1. Taxonomy (GTDB): domain Bacteria; phylum Planctomycetota; class Phycisphaerae; order UBA1845; family JANYLN01; genus CAWBCK01. The sequence goes on along the minus strand of CAWBCK010000001.1, from coordinate 288,480 downwards.
ATGCCAGGCAAAGAGGCCCGCGCTAAGCACAGCCTGCCCGCTTGCGGGCAGCATCCATCCATCCCCCCGAAACGCTAACCCGGATATTTCACGGTGATACCAGACAGAGCCAGTGAGAGCGGCGAGGCGACAGATTCGAGCACTCAGGCTTGGATTGGATGGGTAACGGCCCCCCGGCGCAAACCACCCCCTTTCCCCCATGGCCGATCAGGGGCGGCGGCACGGGGTTGCGAGGAAGTCAGGTCACGCTGGCCGGGGCCAAGAGGCGGGCGGCCAGTCGGCGAAACAGATCCTGCAGCGGAAACGAACTGGCCAGGTGCAGCACGATCCGCCTGGCCGACACCAGAACCCGTCCGCCGATCTTGAGCAACTTCAGCCGCAGCGTGCGGACTTGGGCCTTCTCCAGTTCCGTGCCGGCCAGTTCCGTCCGACGCAGATGCTCGATCAGCACGTAGGCGGCCGCCGACAGCAGCACCCGCAGTTGGTTGGCCTCAAAGTCGTGGCAACTGGTGCGGTCGGCGAACAGACCCAGTTGCTGCTCCTTGATGCGGTTCTCGACCTCGCCGCGCTGGCAGTAGGTCTGCTCGTACAGGAGTTGGGCGTCCCCCGGCCAATTCGTCACCAGGAAGCGGAAGTTCTCCTTCGCCTCGTCGTCCGGACGCTGGGGCGGCAGGTACTCGGCCTTGGCGAGGATCCGGCGGGCCTTGTCCCAGGTGGCCGCGGCGTAGGAGAACTCGCCGAAGACGCGGGGCCGGTCCTTCGGGTCGACCGCCAGCGCCTGGGCCTGCACCATCAGCGGGCGGGCCAAGGCTTCCAGTCGCGAGTTCTTGGCCAGACCCACCAGGTAGGACACATCGTGCCGGTCGCACCAGCGGAGCATCTTCCAGCGACAAAAGCCACTATCGCCGCGAAAGAGGATCTTCACGCCGGGCCAGACCTGGCGGAACCGCTTGACCAGCAGCGAGAGGATAGCCCAGGCGTGCGTTGCCCCATCCTGGTCGGCCGACCGCAGGTAGGCCACCAGCAGTTGGCTGCCGCAGAAGACATACAGCGGCAGGAAGCAGTACTCGTCGTAGTAGCCGTGGAAGAAGCGGCCGACCTGGTGGCCGTGGACGGAATCGTTAGTGGCATCGAAGTCCAGGATCAGTTCGGTCGGCGGGGTCTTCTGCGACTCGACGAAGGCTTCGAGCAGCACCTTGCTGGCCTCGGCCAGGGGTTGACGCATCGCGCGGTTCTCCAGGCGACACAGCGTCGGGGGCGAGGCCAAAGGCTGGTCGTGGTCCACCTTCCGCTCGCAAGCCAGTTGCACCAGTGGATCCGCCCGCAGGGTCTGATGATCATTGAGATCCTCCTGGCCCAAGGCGATGGCGAAGATGCGTTGGCGAAGCATGCTGACTTGGCTGTGGGTGATCAGACTTTGGTTGCGGGGATCGGGAATGGCTGCATCCATACGCTCGATGAGGCGGAGCCGCCGTTCGATCTGGCGCAGCAGGAGCACACCGCCGTCGCTGGTGATCGTACCGCCGTCGAAATCAGCGACGACCTTGCGTCTGCCCAGACTGGAAAAGCGGATGGGGGATCGGTTACACTCTGTCACGTGGCCTTACCTCCTTGTAGTGACGGTTGTCTTTTACAACTCCCGACATTACAGGAAGTAAGGCCTTTTAGCTACTGCCCAACTGAAAAACCCCGTGAAATATCCGGGCTAATCCAGTAATCCATCAGAATCACGTCCTACGAGCCGCGACCGTGAGGGAGCGGTCATCGAAAACCGGTACACTCGGTCCCGGGTACTACCATGGGCCCACCGGCTACGGATCATCACCACAACAACGACAATGCCACCCGCCCCCCATTGCCGATATGATCTGCAGCCATGCGGAATCTACGGATAGAAAGAATCGTGGCCGTGGCGCTCAATCCCGCCATCGACCGGGTCCTGGAAGTACCATCACTAACGATCGGCGCCCATCAGCACGCACGGCTGATCAGCCGGTCAGCAGCTGGCAAAGGCGTCAACGTCGCTCGCTGCCTGTCGCAGCTAGACGTACCTTCCGTCCTGACCGGCCTGGTCGGCCAGGAGGATCTGCCCTTCTTTACGCGCAGTCTGACGGGCACCAGCGTCCAGATGCGTATGGCGCCGGTGGCCGGCCGGACCCGCGAAAACATCACCCTGGTAGATCCCATAGCCCATACCGAAACGCACCTGCGCGACCGAGGCTTCGAAGTCCTCCCGACCGAACTCGATGCCGTAAGGCGGCAGTTGGACGAGCTCGCGGGCCCCGGAACCCTGTTCGTCTTCAGCGGCTCACTCCCACCGGGCATCCAGCCAGCCGACCAGGCCCAGATGGTGCGACAATGCCGCCAGGCCGGCAGCAGGGTTGCCATAGACGCATCAGGCCCGGCACTGGCAGCATCCGTCGAAGCCGACCCATGGCTGATCAAACCAAACCACCTGGAACTGGAAGAACTGCTCGGCCGAAAGCTTGCCGACACCGACGACGCGATCAAATCCGCCAGGCAACTGACCCGGTCGGTCGAAGTGGTATTAGCCAGTTTCGGCTCCGAAGGAGCCTGCGCCTTCTCATCTCAAGCCGCCTGGCACGGCCGATGCGCGGTCCCGGATGACCGCCTCATCAGCACGGTAGGCTGCGGCGACGCCCTGCTGGCAGGCTTCATAGCGGGCATATACAGGCGTCTGCCAATAGAAGAATCTCTTCGCTGGGCGACAGCAGCCGCAGCAGCAACAGCCACCAGCCAGACAGCGACTTTCACAAGGCAGCAGTTCGACGAGTTTTTGCCAGATGCAGAAACGATGCCCCTGGACCGTAATGACCGGGCACAGCCATAAGCAGGCAACAAAGCGTAGGCACAGAAACCCCTGCCATCAGCCGGTACTATGATGGCAGCTGTAGTTGTTGTCTGGTTGTTGCCGTGGCCGCAGTTGTGGCCGTAATCATGCGCCTTATGCGCCTCTTGTGGTTTCTCCATTGCCGTTGCCGTGGCCGCGGCTGTAATTATGCGCCTTATGCGCCTTTTGCGGTTTCTCCATTGCCGTTGCCGTGGCCGTGGCCGTAATTATGCGCCTTATGCGCCTTTTGCGGTTTCTCCATTGCCGTTGTCGTGGCCGTGGCTGTAATTATGCGCCTTATGCGCCTTATGCGCCTTTTGCGGTTTCTCCATTGCCGTTGCCGTGGCCGTAGCCGTAATTATGCGCCTTATGCGCCTTTTGCGGTTTCTCCATTGCCGTTGTCGTGGCCGTGGCTGTAATTATGCGCCTTTTTGCGCCTTTTGCGGTTTCTCCGTCGCCGTTGTTGTGGTTGTAGTTGTGGTAGCAATTATGCGCATATGTGCCTTCTGCGGTTACCAACAAACTGCGCAAGCAAAAGGCCGCAGGACGATCGCCCGCGGCCTTTTGGTTGTAAGCCTTATGTTGCAGCTTTACGGAACGAGGAAGCTGTCCGGGTACACCGTCCGGTTGTAGCGGGCCTTCCCCATCCACTGTGAGAGCAGATCAATCTGGTTCGCAGCATTCATCGTCACGCCACCCGGATAGACGCCACAGATGCGTGCCAGCTGCGATTCCGAAAGCTCCGTATTAGAGGGCGGAGCCGCCGGCGAATCGATGCCGACGCCAGGATTGTTAGCCGGATCAGAACCGCTGTACTGCACCGTCCAGATATTGTCGTCAGCCGCACCGGCCCACGGATTCCTGACGAACGTGCCGCTGCCGTCGAGCCGCGTAACATTCTGGCCTTCCCCGCCGTGGTTCTGGCTGTTAAGGGCCTGCACGTCGTCCGGATTGACCGGCTTAACGGACAACTGAGCGTTACCAGTATTGCTGGTGTCGAATCGGAACGCCGTAGTGGTGTTGTTCTCCAGGTAGTTCATCACGCCGATGAATCCGGACACGATAGGATCCGTCGGGGTGTTCGTAACAGAATACAGATACCCGTTCGTCTCGTTCGCCTGAAGCGGTGTCGTGGGAGCGATCATCGGCGATTTATCAGCAATGACAACCAGCCGCGGATCGTCGGTCAGTGCCGTCTGCCATCCACTCGTTACGGTCGCGCCGTCAGAAGCAAACGCCGGCCCCTGATACTGGAACGAGAACGATACCTGCCCGCGATGCTGGAAGTCATAGGTGTGCACTGGGTCCGCCGAGACGAACGGCCCGGTGAAATCCGGATCAGACGGGCACTGGAAATTCTTGGGATCAGCCAGCTTCTTACGAACGAGGATGTAGTAGTTGCGTGCGTTGCTGGTTACCCCGGTTCCCGCGTTTGTTCCGTCGTTGGTGAACGTCTGCCCCGTAAAATAGCCTTGGCCGACGCCGCTGGCAGGGTTTACCGTTCCATCCCAGTCCCAGCCTTTGCCGACACGCTCAAACCCCGGATAGGTCTGCCCCCAATTCGGGAACTTCCCATCGGAATCCTTGGCGTAGACCTGAATGCCCTTCATCAGCGACGCCTGGTTCGCCAGACAGACCGTCTGGTGGGCGACCTCACGGGCACGGCCGAGGGCCGGCAGCAGAAGCGAGATCAGCAAGGCGATGATCGCTATTACGGTCAGAAGTTCGACAAGGGTAAAAGCCGCTCGGGTTCTCGCTCTCATCGGAAAGCCCTCATAAACGCCGGCATCAGTCATTTCGTATAAAGCCATAGGCCACAAGCCTCCGGTATCGTACGGCATGGTACTGGGCGGCGGCAGCGCGGTCAATGGTTCTGCGCTATTTCCGCGCCGCCTGGGCGATTCATAAGTACCTGCCAGCTCACCGCTTATACAACCCCATTTGGCGCGGCGCCGAAAAACGCCACCCCGGCCCCCGCGCCCGCCTTACCAACTGTCCAGTGACAGTCCATGCCCGGCTCCTGTCCCGGCGTCGGGCCCGAAACGCAGAGTCCACGGCCGGCCGCGGAGGCCAGATACTGACTCCACGTGTCCTGAGCAGACGGCGCCACAGCACGCCCGACAGTTCCCGCCTTTAATGCTCGCAATCTTACCGCCGGGGGCCCAAGGCACTCTGCGGACGCAACGCCTCGACAATCTTGGAATTGTTGCGGCTGCGGGCGATATCGGCGGGCTTCCGGCCGGCACCGTCCATCAACTGGCGGTCCGCGCCGTGGCGCAGCAGCAGCTCCACAATCTGCACCGGGTCACCCGGCGCGCCAGCCGCAGCATGCAGGGCGGTTGAGCCGTGGGCGTCCCTCTCGTTGACGTCGCAGCCGGGTTCATCAAGCAGTTGTCGAACAAGAGCGATATCCCCCGCCCGAGCCGCCATGGACAACACCGGGGGCAGTGTGACATCGTAGGTAAAGGCACCGTCTTTCGCCTTGAGCAGCAGGCGACGGCTTTGGAGGTCATACGTCCCCGAGCCGACGGTGTCGAAGACCGCCGGGCCCAGCCGGCGAGCCCACTTGCCGATGGCATCGACGGTAGCGGGCCGATTGTAGGGATAGCCCGGCATGTAAAACGTCAGGGCCAGCATGCGGTCGACGCCGGCGGGGGGGGCCTTCATGACAGTGTACTTGACCAGCGATAATTCGGCCTCGAGCCTCGCCTTGCGATTCAGGGTCGGCAGCATGCACAGGTAGACAATCAACCCCAGCAGGGCGACACCCAGCAAAGAAACGCCCACTTTCGCCCGAGGTGAAAGGTTGATCCTCGGCAGCCACGGGATCAGCGGCGGCTTCTTGGCCCGCTCGGCCGCCTCGATCTCCTCCTTGGTCAAGGGAGCGTGGCAGTTGGAGCAGCGGGCCTGCCCCTCGTTGTATCGAGTGCCGCAGGTCGGGCAGAATCGTTGGACGATGTGGCGGATGCCAGCCATCTGCGAGGTAACGTCGACGTTGCCGTCCTTGGATACCGGCGCCGGGCCGGTCCGCATCGAAACCAGATCGTCAGCGGAAAGCTGCTTGGCTTTCCTTTCGGCCGGCGCGGGGTCGGGCGGGCTTTTCGCTTTGCGGATGGAGACCGCCTCCCGTACGGCAGAGTCGGCCTTCCTGGCGGGCCGCACCGGTGCCGGTTTGTGGGCAGAATCCGATTCATGTTTCCTATGGGACTTGGTCTTCTTGTCAGCCGAAGCCGAAGAGAGGCCCGGATCGGGCTGCAGCAGCACCTTTTCCCCGCAGTGGGGGCAGATACCCTTCTTGCCGGCGTATTGGTCTTTGACGCCGAACAGCTTGCCGCAGGTACATTTGACCTTGAAGCTCATGTTGGCGACTCCTGTACGGGTTGGTGAAGAAACGAGTCCGCGGTTTGCCGGTAAGCAGGCCAATCCATATAGCGGCGTCGTCCGTGACGAGACTCAAACCAACCGCAGGCCCGGCGCAACGGGCCCTGGCTTGCCGGGACATGCGGCCGCAGCGATCCGCAACCCGTCCCGACGGTACCGACAACGATAGCATCAGCGATGTCGGTCATACACAAAACCTCGGCCATACCTAAGTAAATTAGACATAGGCAAGGCCGCGAGGTCAAGCTGTAAGTGGCTGGTCAGACAGGCCGGTCCAGGCAAGTGCATGCGGCGCTTCGCAGCAACGCGCGGCCGGATGTCACCGTTTCCCGTGTGGACGCCCCCCCAGGGACGGCTGCCCCAACGCGTCGTTGCCCGCCGCAACACACCCCTCGGCTATGGAACCAGGAACGAGTCCGGGTACCTGTCCTTGCTCTCGGGCCGTTTGACCCACTGCTTCATGAGGTCTGCCTGGGTGTCTTCGTACCGGCCCAGCATGCGAGCGGTCAGGATCTGGTCATCGGTAGAAGTGCTGTCTGCATACGGGGCGTAATCCTGAACGGTCCAGATGTTGTCCATGTACGCGCCGCCCCACGGGTCGGCTGCAAAATCGCCGCTGCCGTCGAGGCGGACGATGTTCTGCCCCTCGCCACGGTGGTTCCGGCTGTTGATATATTGCGTGTCGTCGGTGTTCTGAAGCGTGTAAGTAGCCCTGGCTGTCTGGGCGTTCCACTTGAGAGTGCCAGCCGTGTTCTTCAAGTAGTTGAGAACATCAATGTACTTCACTCCCTCCGGGAACGTCGTACTAGTCGCGCTGGCCAGCTCAAATGTATGATCGTCAGGCTGAGCCATGCTGCTGGTACCGATCGCACCGGAGTTCATCGGCCTGAAGGCCGGCGACGTATCGGCCAGGATAACCAGCCTTGGATCGTCCTTGACCGTCGTGTTCCAGCCCTGCCGCAGCGTCACCCCATCGTCGGCAAAGGCCGGTCCCTGGTACTGGAACGCGTACGAGAACTGCGAGCGGTTCTGAACGTCGGCGATGTCCGAACTGCCGTTGACCTGGCCCTTGATCACCGCGGGAGTAAACGCATCGCCGGCCTCCGGGTCGGACGGACACATGAAAGTCTTGGTGTCAGCCGTCTTGATCTTGATGAGCAGCCAGAGATTCCGCGTGTTGCTGACAGGCGAGTAACCAGCCGGAGCAGGGTTGCCGGCAAAGGTAGTGGTCGCCGTCCCGTCCCAGTCCCACGCGTCGCCGATGGCATTGAAACCGGCCTGGGTCTGATTCACGCAGGGGAAATGGCCGTGGCTGCTGGCGGCATAGGTCAGGCAGCCCTGCCCGATCGCCCGCAGGTTTGCCAGGCACAGGGAGCGACGGGCCATTTCGCGAGCCCTGGACAGCGGCGGCATCAGGATCGAGATCAAGAGCCCGATGATGGCCATCACGGTCAATAGTTCGACGAGCGTAAACGCCCTGCGGTTGCCTGCTCTCATCGGAACGCCCTCTCCAACGCCAGTGCGGGTCATTATGGTTATTGCCATAGGCTGCGGTCCTGCCGTATCTTACGGTAGGATACTGGTCGCCGACAGCGCGGTCAATGGTGCGGCGACAGGCCCTATCGAGTTCCCGGCCTGTAAGTTGTGCTGCTTGCGGGCCTTAAAGGAGGCGAGGCACAAGGGGCCCGGTCGGCCAGCCGCTGGCGAACACGCGAGGGAGACTAACTGTCCACTGGGGTCGGCCAGCGCGGAACCCTGTGAGTATGGCAGCGTGACAACCGGGCAGTCCGCACAAAGCGCCGGCCGCTATGGGCTCGTGAGCGGGATTCGCGAAGCCTTTCATGGGTTGCAGGTTGCTGGGGGGCATATGCTTGCTATCGGCCGGAATGACAGATAGAGTCGGTAGGTCGATTCTTCTGGCGCGATAGATTGGACACAAGCGGTTTCAAAACCAATGCACGGGCAGACAAGCTGCCGGCAGCACCCAAAGGCAGAGGTTTTGAAGCCGTCTCAAGTCATAAGGAGGGCAGCCATGCATCTGGGAACCGGTCGGATGGCCAAGCTTCTAGGCTTGCTGACGTGTGGGATGGTGTTCCAGGCGACGGCGCCGATTGGATGCGCCGGCGCCCTTCAGCAGAACCTTGAAGTGCTCTACGCACTCAACTCGATCGCCGGCACGAGCGAACTTTACCAGAGCCTGATCTGGAAGCTCTTCGGCAGGCTGAGACACGATCAACTGCTACAAACGCTGCCCGCAAGCGGGCCGGCTAAATGGGGACGGAACGCGTAGCGAGCCCCTGCGCTGAACTTGCTCAAGCTTATACAAGAATCAGGCCCTCCGAGATCGCTCCCGGAGGGCCCTTCCTGTTTCTCTTTAGAACTGCGCATGACCAAACGGTCGATGCCTACTTGCCGGCCAGGACCTTTTCGAGGCTCTGCTCGATGACGTCACAGCCTTCGAGCACCGCTTCTTCGGTGATGACAAGCGGCGGGTTAACCTTGATCGTACCGCCATTGAGACCGACCGGGCTGAACAGCAACACGCCGCTCCGCACGCAATTGCGGACGATCTCCCAGGCCAGGTCCGGATCGGGCTCGGTCGTGCCCGGCTTGACGAAATGCACGCCGGCGATCAGGCCCTTGCCCATCACGGGCCCCACCACGTCCTTGTGCTTCCTGCTCATCTGGCAGAGACGGTCGTGCATTGTGGCGCCGACCTTGGCGGCATTGTCCACGAGTTTGTCCGTCAGCAGGACGTTGATCGAGGCGACTGCCGCGGCGGCGCAAACGGGATTACCCGTGTGCGTGCTGGTCATCGAGCCCGGCGGGAACTGGTTCATCAGGTCTTCCCTGCCGAGGATGGCCGAGACCGGCAGGCTCGACGAAATACCCTTGCCGAAGCATGTCAGGTCCGGGACGACACCGTAATGCTCGAAGCCGAACATCTTGCCTGTCCGGCCGAAACCGGCCTGTACCTCGTCGTAGCAGAGCACCGCCTTGTACTTGTCGCACCAGGCGCGAAGGGCCTTGGCGAACTCGGGCGTGGTGAACTGGCCGTTGCCGCCCTGGTAGGTCTCCTGGATAACCAGACAGACGTTTTCCGGCTTGACGCCCTTGTCGGCCAAGGCCTTCTCGAAGCCGGCGAAGGAGGTGTCCTGATTGCGCCAGCCGTCTGGGAAGGGTACCTGCACGAAGGACGGATCGAGTTTGCCCATCCAGGCCTTCAGCGCCGGGATGCCGCCCATGAGCTGCGACCCCATGGTCCGGCCGTGGAACGCGCCTTCGAACGAGATGACAACATTCTTTTCCGGACCGCCGACATTCTGACCGTAGGTCTTGGCGAGTTTGAGGGCGCACTCGGTAGTCTCCGCGCCCGTCGACAGGATGAACGCCTTAGTCAGCGGCTTGGGGGCGAGGCTGACGAGCAGTTTGGTGAGATCGCGGCGGGGCTCGCCAGGGAAGCAGTAATGCGTCAGCAGGCCCTTCTGGGCGGTGGCGCAGACGGCATCGATGATCTCTTTGCGACCGTGGCCGACATTGGCGACCAGCACGCCACTGGAGAAATCGATCCACTTGTTGCCCCAACGGTCGAAGACCTGGAAGCCTTCGGCATGGTCCCAGACGACGATGGGCTGGCCCTGCATACTGACAGGTTCTGCGGCACGCAGGTCCTCCAGCAGCGGAATGGACTCGGGCACGGGAAACCTGGTGATGATGCGACGATACCTGGTCTCAACGGCAGGAACATCCTGCGGTACGAGCTCGAACGAACGAGCCATGGCAAAACCTCCCGCAGGCGGATGCCAATCCGCCTGCTCGTCAAACGTCGGGCAGCCTCCCGACAATTACCGTATTGGATTAAGGGGATCCAAACACGCTACAGTTTGACTAGCGTAACATACTGTGCTGCCAGCAGTTACGTGCATACGCACCCTTGCTTCCCTGATGTCGGCACCGGTTGTAACCGCAGAAATGATAACTGCGGGGTTGTACGGAAGCAATATACGAGTCTAGCATTTGGACCCTTGATGAAGGAACAAGAGATGACGCAAAGGATAACCGACACTAACAGGTCGCCATGTTCGGGTAGCGCCGCTGAACTGACCATAGATACCCACTCGGTCGAAGAGACGATCCGGGTCGGCGCGGCGGTGGACGGGCCTGCCAGGCCAACGATGTGATCGCCCTGCAGGGGCCCCTGGGCGCCGGCAAGACTCACCTGGTCAAGGGCGTCGCCGAGGGGCTTGGCGTTGGCGACCGCAGCCGGGTCAGCAGCCCGACGTTTGTGCTTGAACAGGAGTACGCGGGTCGGTTGCTCCTGCGTCATCTCGACGCGTACCGCCTGGGTGGCCCGGAGGATCTGTGGGACATCGGCATCGACGAGATGTGCAAGGCCGGCGGCGTGGTCGTGGTCGAGTGGGCGGAGCGGGTGCGGGAGGCCCTGCCGGTCGACGTGCTCGAAATCGCGATCGAACCGGTCGGTGCCGACGCCCGGCGGATCCGGATCACCGCAGGCGGCCAACAGGCGGCCGCGCTGGTTGAGAAACTGGGCAAGGCGGTTGACGCAGGGGGGCAATAGAGTTCAAATCTATCGTTTTGCAGCCGGACCGGCGTCACAAGGGCGCGATCTGCGGAGGCGAGTTTGGTGCAAGAGGCGATCAAGAAAGCGGAAGTGCTCACCGAGGCACTCCCGTACATTCAGAAATATTACGACCGCATCGTGGTTGTCAAGATGGGCGGTTCGCTGATGGACGACCGCGACGCGGAGCGGCAGCTGCTGCGCGACGTGGTGTTCATGAACTACGTCGGCATGCAGCCGATCATCGTGCACGGGGGCGGCAAGGAGATCAGCGCCGCGATGGGCGAGGCGGGGCTGGAACCGCATTTCGTCGGCGGCCTGCGCTACACCGACGAGCGAACCCTGGCGATCGCCGAACACGTGCTCTGCGGGCAGATCAACAAACGGCTGGTCGCGGGTCTGCAGGAATATGGCTGTAACGCTATCGGCCTGCACAGCCTGTCGACGTGCGTGATCTTCGGCGAACGGATGTTTCTGCCCGGGGAGGACGGCCGGCGGATCGATGTCGGCTTCGTCGGCAAGGTTACGGACGTGCAGGCCCAGATCCTGCGGCTGCTGGTCAAGAGTGACACGATCCCGGTGATCGCCCCGATCGCCCGCGACCGGGCCGGCGGCCGGCTGAACATCAACGCCGATCTGGCGGCGGGCGAGGTCGCGGCTGCGGTCAAGGCGGAGAAACTCGTGATGCTGTCCGATACGCACGGCATCCGGGCGGACATGAAGGACCCGAACTCGTTCTATCCCTCCCTGACGCGCGAGCGGGTCGAGCAGCTGGTCGAGGAAAGCGTGATCACCAAAGGAATGCTGCCGAAGGTGCAGGCGTGCCTGCGGGCACTGGAGTGCGGCGTGGGCAAGGCGCACATCATCGACGGCAGGATCGCTCACTCGCTGCTGCTGGAGATCTTTACCGACAAGGGCGTCGGGACGGAGATTCTGCAGGCGGCGAGGTGAGACGACTGTCCGTTGTCAGTTGTCGGTTGTCAGTTGCAGACAGCGGACGCACACTTGCGTAACGGGCATTGCCTCCAGTCAACAACGGGCTACGGACAGCGGACCACGAACAACAAAGAACAGACAGTACCTCTGTACAGGAGTGACCCCATGGGGCAGGTACAAGCAAATACACAAAACGTTCTCGAACAATACAGCCAATACGTCATCGGAAACTATACGCGACATCCGATCGTTGTCACCCGGGCCGAAGGTGTGTATTTCTGGGATGCGGAGGGGCGCAAGTATCTCGACCTGTTTCCCGGTTGGGGTTGCAGCCTGCTCGGGCACTGCCACCCGAAGGTCGTTGCGGCGATTCAGAAACAGGCGGCTGAGCTGATCCACGTCGACAACACGTTCTACAGCATTCCGCAGGGTCAGCTGGCGGAGATGATCAGCACGCGATCGTTCAAGGGGCAGTGCTTCTTCGCCAACAGCGGTGCAGAAGCCAACGAGGCGGCGATCAAGCTCGCACGCCGGGCGACCGCTGACGGCAGATACAAGATTATCACCATGGAGAAGTCGTTCCACGGGCGGACCTTCGGGGCGATGTCGGCTACGGCTCAGGCGAAGGTGCACATCGGGCACGAGCCGCTTGTGCCGGGATTCGTCTACGTGCCTTACGGCGATGTCGAGGCTGTCGCCAGGGCGATCGACGGCGAGACCGCGGCGATCATGGTCGAGCCGATCCAGGGCGAGGGCGGCGTGCGAGTACCGCCGGAAGGCTACCTCAACGATCTGCGCGACCTGTGCGACGAAAATGAAATGGTGCTGGTCTTCGACGAAGTCCAGACCGGGCTCGGGCGGACCGGCAAGTGGTTCGGCTATCAGCAGTTCGACGTGGTGCCGGATATCATGACGCTGGCCAAGAGCCTGGCTGGCGGCGCGCCGATGGGGGCCCTTGTGGCCCTGCCGCCGATAGCCGCCAAGATGACACCCGGTTCGCATGCCAGCACCTATGGCGGCAATGCGCTGGTCGCGGCTGCTGCCGTGGCGAGCATCGAGGCGATCGAAGAAGAGAATCTGCTGCAGCGCACGATCGAGCTGGGCGAATACATTGTCGGCAAGGCGCGACAGTTCGGCGAGACGACCGGCGTGGTCCGGGAGGTTCGGGGCATGGGCGCGATGATCGGTATCGAGTCTGGATATCCCGGCTGGGCCGATCGCCGAAGCGGCGCTGGCTGAAGGCCTGCGTGTAAACGCGACGCAGGACGTAGTGCTCCGGCTGCTTCCGGCCATGGTCACCACCAACGAGCAGGTGGATGAGGCCTTCGAGATCCTCACGGGAATCGTCACCAAGCAGGCACAGGAGGCCAACCAGTGAAATCAGCTGCCAAGATCCTTTGCGGCCTCAAGAAGTTCATCTGCACGTGCGATTTCTCCCCCGAGCAGCTCCATGCGATGCTTCAGTACGCGATCGTCCAGAAGGCGCAGGTCAAGGCGGGCCGGCTGGCGCCGACCCTGTCGCGCAAGACCCTGGCGATGATCTTTGAGAAGCCGTCGCTGCGGACGCGAGTCAGCTTCGAGGCGGGCATGTCGCAGTTGGGCGGCCATGCGATCAACCTCGACCAGAAGGACATCGGCATCGGCAAGCGGGAAAGCGTCGAGGACATCGCGCGGGTGCTCGGCAGAATGTGCGACGTCATCATGGCCCGTACGTTCGCCCATGAAACGGTCGAGAAGCTCGCCGCACACTCCGGGGTGCCTGTTATCAACGGGCTGACGGACTACCTGCATCCATGCCAGGCGATGGCTGACGTCATGACCGTCATGGAGCACTTCCAGAAACTCAGCGGACTGACGCTGGCGTTCGTGGGCGACGGCAATAACGTCGCGCGGTCGCTGTCGATGGTCTGCGCGAAACTCGGCATGAACTTCGTGCTGGCCTGCCCGCCGAAGTATGAGCTCGAGGCGGAATGGCTCGATCGGTGCCGTCAAATGGCTGAGGGCGGCGCGGCGATCGAGATGATCGTCGGCGATGCCAAGAAGGCGGTTGCCAACGCGCAGGTAATCTATACCGATACGTGGGTGTCGATGGGCCAGGAGGCTGAGAAGGAGCAGCGCATCCGCGAGTTCGCCGGCTTCCAGATCAACGAAGAACTGCTGGCCGGCGCACCGGCTGAAGCGATCGTGCTGCACTGTCTGCCGGCCTATCGGGGCACGGAGATTACCGACGCCGTTATGGACGGCAAGCAGAGTAAGGTGTTCGACGAGGCCGAGAACCGGCTGCACTTCCAGCGGGCGCTGATGGAACTGCTGGTGGCTGGGCCGGTTAACGGCTGACACGGCTGACAAGGTGACAAGGTGACAAGGTGAAACGGCAGGACTGAGGACGGCAACGACAGGGGTCAGGAAGCAACGTGGACGAGCAAGATCCCGTTCTTGAATATGCGCCCGCCGGGAATCGGAGCAGACGGCCTTTCTGTTGCGGGAGTGGTTTGCTGGATAGCGCTGCAAGAAGGTCTGGGGCCGCGAAGAGCAGACCTGACACGGGAGATAGTGATGCCCACAAAACGTCCTGACGGCAGACGATTCGATCAACTTCGTCCTGTGGAGATCGTCAAGGGAGTCAATGCCTTTGCCGCAGGTTCCGCCCTGATCAAGATGGGCAATACGCATGTGCTGTGCACCGCCAGCGTCGAGAAGGCTGTGCCCAGGTGGCGCGAGGCCAGCGGCCTGGGCTGGGTGACGGCAGAGTATGACATGCTGCCGGCCAGCACGTCCACACGCCGATCGCGCAACCGCGGCGGACGGATTGACGGCCGGACACAGGAGATCCAGCGGCTGATCGGCCGGGCGCTGCGGGCGGTTGTGGATTTCGCCGCCATGGGCCAGAATACAATCTGGCTGGACTGCGACGTGCTCCAGGCTGACGGCGGCACGCGTACCGCGGCCATCACCGGCGCCTTCGTCGCACTGATGCAGGCGGAGACCGTCGGTCGCAAGCAGAAGCTGATGGACCGGCCCGATCATCAAAGACCACGTGGCAGCCATCAGCGCGGGGATCGTCGACGGGCGGACCGTGCTGGATCTGGCATACGCGGAAGACAGCCGGGCGGAGGTCGACTGCAACGTCGTCATGACCGGCAGCGGCAGGTTGATAGAGGTGCAGGGCACGGCTGAAGGCGAACCGTTCGCCCGCAAGGATCTCGACAGGATCCTCGATCTGTCAGCCAAGGGCATTCGCAGGCTGATTGATCTGCAGAAACTGGCAGCGAGACGGCGGACAGTACGAAGCAGCCGGTAATGACGAGCGGCTTGTGACCAATGCCACCCGCGTCTGACTGGTGACTGGCCACTGACCCCTGTAAGGAGGAGCTGAAGTTATGGTTCCCTGGTCGATCACGAAAACCTGCAGAGTCGCAATGGCTGGCGGGCTGATCACGCTGCTGGGCCTGTGTGGATGCCAGACGACCGGATTCGGCGGCTCGGGCGGCAAGGTCGGCGACCTGCTCAGCATGCCGAGCCTGGCGGGGCATGGTTACGCCACGGTCTACACAATTCTCTGTATGGAGACCCACGGCCCGGATGGTGCACGGATGGTGGACCAGCTGGCCAAGGGCTTGCGCAACGTCAAGGGCATCGACGCGAAGCTGGTCAAGGTGGACGGCGACGGGCAGAAGACGCTCCTGTATTACGGCGCCTATCGCGGCCAGGTGAACAAGGCCCTCGACACCTTCGTTGCCCCCCAGAAGGCCCACGATGACATCAATCTGATCCGCGGCATGACGTATCGGAACATGCGGCCCATTCGCCCTCTCACAGATCGTCGAGATGCCGACGCCGGATGTCGGCCCACCGGAGTGGAACCTCAAAAATGCCCCCGGCGTCTACACGCTGCAAATCTGCTACTGCTTTGACAAGCCCGGCCTGCCGAACCACAAGGAAGTAGCCGTGGCGATCTGCAAGGCACTTCGTCAGCAGGGCGAAGAGGCCTGGTACCTGCACAATAACCGCATCAGCGTCGTGACGGTCGGGCATTTCGACGCGTCGGCCGTGGTGAAGGACGCGGACGGCCGGCTTTCGTACAGCCCGGCGGTGGTGGCCCTGCAGAACAAGCAGGAAGCGTTCAAGTACAATACGGAGAACCTGCTGAAGGTGGTCCGCGTGATCGGTAGCAGACGAATCGTGTCGCCATCCATGCTGATTTACATACGGGAGCCAGTGAATGAGCCAATCGCCGCAAAACGCAAACCCGTCTCCAGCCCCACAGCCAATCCTTTTGGCTACCGGTAATGCCGGCAAGATCCGCGAGATTATGGACGTCCTGCGCGACCTGCCTGTCACCATTCGCCGACTGTCGGAATTCCCAAACTTGCCCGAAGCCATTGAATCCGGCGAGACTTTTCGCGGAAAATGCGGAGCTCAAAGCGCGGCATTACGCCGCGTTGACCGGCCTGGTAACGCTGGCCGAAGACAGCGGCATCGAGATTGATGCCCTGGACGGCAAGCCGGGTGTTTATTCGGCCCGGTTCGCCGGCGAGCATGGCGATGATGCCGCCAACAACGCCAAGGTCATCGAGATGCTCGGCGGCGTCGAGCCGGAAAAGAGGACGGGTCGGTTTCCGCTGCGTGTGTGTGCTGGCAACGGCCGATAAGGTCATCGCCACGACGGAAGGCACGATCGAGGGACAGATCCTCGATACGCTGCGCGGCGATGGCGGATTCGGCTATGACCCGTTGTTCTACGTGCCGGAGTTGGGATGCACGACGGCGGAGATCTCTCGCGAGCAGAAGAATGAGATCAGCCACCGAGGCAAAGCGCTTCGGGCGATGAGGCAGAAGATGCAGGAGTGGCTGGCGCTGTAAGCCACCTGGCAGTGTCGTTAAGACAGGCATGGAGCCGGAAAAACGACGGAGACGGTGATACGCGAAAAAACTGAGGTAGAGAAAGATGAATACCCTTGTACCCAAAGCGATGTTCTTCACCAAAGGGACGGGCAAACACCTGCACGCCCTGCAGTCCTTCGAGTATGCGCTGCGCAATGCGCAGATCGCCCACTTGAACCTGGTGAAGGTCAGCAGCATCTATTCACGCCGGGTGCAAGATCCTCAGTCTGCGCGAAGGCCTCAAGCACCTCAAGCCCGGGCAGGTCGTCTTCACCGTGCTGGCCGAGGTCCGCACGGACGAGCCCAACCGCCTGATCAGCGCCGGCATCGGCATGGCGGTCCCTGCCAAGAAGGACCAGTACGGCTACATCTCGGAGTTTCATGGCTATGGCATGACCGAGAGGAAGGTGGCCGACCTGGTCGAGGACATGGCGGCGTCGATGCTGGCCTCGACGCTGGGCATTGAGTTCGACCCGGAGGAGGCCTATGACACCCGCCGGGCAATCTACCGGATGAGTGGTGAGATCGTCCGGACGCGGGCCGTCGTCCAGAGCGTCGAAGGCAATAAGCACGGCCTGTGGACCAGCGCGGTCGCCGCGGCGGTGTTCATCATGGAACCGACCATGCCGCTCATGACCGGCAAGAAGAAGCGTTGAGTCGAGGGTTGCGGACCGGGCATCAGGGCTGGCACCCGTTACAGAATCTCTGTGGTATGGGTGCTACTGGCTGCATGTCTGCCAGTGCGGGGTCTTCAAAACCGCTTCCAGATACTGGGGATCGAGGATCAGGGCTGGGAACAGCATCCGCAGCAACACCCCAACAATAATCTCTCCGCACAAGGGAGGCTGAGCATGGCCGTACCGACCGTTCCATTCAACTTCCTGTGCCTGGCGAAGAAGCTGGCGCAGTACGAGTCGGCCCGCTACGCAATCCTGCCGATCCCCTATGACGCCTCCGTCAGCTGGCGAGGCGGCACCAAGTACGGCCCAGCCGCCGTCATCGCCGCCAGCGAGCACATGGAAAACTATGACGACGAGCTCGACGCCGACTATCACCGGGTCGGCATCGCCACGCTCGAGCCGATCGAGCCGGACGTCAGCGGCCCGGAGGCCATGATCAAACGGGTAGAACAGGCCGCCAGGAAGATCGTGGCTGACGGCAAGACCCTGATCGGCCTGGGCGGCGAACACTCGGTCACTCTGGGCTTGCTCCGGGCCGTCCAGAAACGGCACAAGCGGGTCAGCGTGCTGCAGATCGACGCTCATACCGACTTGCGGCAGGAGTACCAGTCGAGTCCGTACAGCCACGCCTGCGTGATGCGGCGGATCGCCGAGACCGGCGCGAAGATCGCCGGCGTAGCGGTCCGCAGCATCTCCGCCGAGGAGCACCGGTTCATCCGCAGCAAGCCCGACCAGATCCTGGAGGTCACCGGCATGCAGATCGCCGCCAGCCCGGACTGGCTGGACCGGGTGCTGGACTTCCTGGATGACGAGGTCTATGTAACCATCGACATCGACGGCTTCGACCCGTCCGTCGCCCCTGGCACGGGCACGCCCGAGCCAGGCGGCCTGGACTGGTACGAAGGCTGCAGTCTGCTGCGGGCAGTAGCCGAGGAAAAGCGGATCGTCGGCGCGGACGTGGTCGAGATCAGCCCGATCCCCGGCCAGACGGTGACGGAACACCTGGGGGCCCGGCTGATCTATAAGATGATCTGCTACATGGAGCATGCGGGCAAGAAGAGGAAGAGGTAGGAGACAGAAGAAGGAGACAGGAGACAGAAGACAGAAGGCAGAAGTCAGAAGAGAGGAGCCCGGGGCTCGGGAGTCGGCACTCAGGACTCAGGACTTGATACTCAGCACTCGGCCCTGACGTTGTAGTGACTCATCTCAGCACTCAGCACTCAGTCCTTTCAGCACTGGAGTAGAGATGAATCCGGGAAAATGGCTGATCCTCGCCGGCCTGGTCCTGATCCTGATTGGCCTGGCGGTCATGTTCGGCAGCAGGCTGGGCCTCGGCCGGCTGCCCGGCGACATCCGCTACAAGTCCGACCACGTCACCTTCTACTTCCCCCTGGCCACCTCGATCCTGATCTCGTTATCCTGAGCCTGATTATTTGGATCCTCAGCCGATTCCGGCACTGAGATACGCTTTCCACATGCTGCCTCCCCGACCGGCCCTCGTAACATTGTGCCAAGCTCGGTACTCGTCCCCCTTGGCCTGTCTCGGTAACGACATCGCTGCTCTGCAATTTGCCCTTGACCTGTCGTCACGGTAGACTACCGCTGCAAGTTCATTGCTGCGGCGGTCCAGGCATTGGCGATTGAGACGGCCCGGACGCCAACGCTACTACGTGAGGTCTCGTACTACTGTGACCCGAAGAGGACGCAACCTTTTGTGCATCTGGCTGATCGGCGTCGGTCTGGCTAACTACCTGGCTTACGGCATTACGTATGCCTGGCTGGAGGGTGATGCCAAGAACGGGCAGATCCAGGTTCAGCCGCTGGTGGCTGGCGGCGAACAGGTGACCTACTTCGTGGCGGGCCACTTCATCCGGAACGGCCCCAAGGGCAAACTGCACGAGGTGACGCGCGGCCAGTGGATCTACTCCTACATCCACTCGATCAGCCTGTGGGGCACCCACGCGATGATCCTGCTGGCGATGCTGACGCTGGCCCGGCCGCACATCATGGCGACGATGCGCGATGCCCGGATCAGCGGCGAGACCTTTGTGACCATCGCCGCGACCCTGATCGTGGTGATCTTCGGAGCCGCGACGACGTGGTTCCTGCTGGAATTTCTGGCGGAGCTGCACAAGTACTGAATGAGATCTGGAAAACTGCACTGGCAGACAAGCTGCCAGTGGCACCCGTAAACAAACGGCTCGAAACCGACTGCGTGCGTCAAGAACGCTGCTTCGGCGGAAGTTCGGAGTTCCCGCTTCAGCGAGCATTCGGAGTTCCTGCTTCGGCGGGTATTCGGACTTCCTGCTTCGGCGGGCGTTCGGAGTTCCTGCTTCGGCGGGCGTTCGGAGTTCCTGCTTCAGCGAGCATTCGGAGTTCCTGCTTCGGCGGGCGTTCGGAGTTCCTGCTTCTGCGGGTTATCGTCGATCTGACTGGACCGTCCATGAGCGACCCCACCAGAACATTGTCCGCCTCCCTGCTGGGCCCCGAGGGGCCGGTCGCCAAGCGGCTGGCTGGTTACGAGCCGCGCCCCGAACAGCTCGCCATGGCTGAGGCGGTCCAGAAGGCCTTTGACGCCAAGCGCCATCTTCTCGTCGAGGCGGGCACCGGCGTGGGCAAGTCCTTCGCCTACCTAGTACCAGCTATCCTCCAGGCCGGCCAGCACAAGCGCGTCGTCATCAGCACCCACACCATCTCCCTGCAGGAACAGCTGCTTGAAAAGGACGTCCCTTTCCTGCGAAGCGTATTGCCCTACGAATTCAACGCCGTACTGGTCAAGGGCCGGTCGAACTACCTCTGCGTCCGCCGGCTAACGCGGGCGATCGCCAAGGCCGATACGCTCTTTGCCACGCTCAAAGAGCAGCACGACGTCCGCCGCGTCGCCGACTGGGCCCGCGGCACGACCGACGGCACCCTCTCCGACCTGCCCATGGTGCCGTCGCCGGCCGTGTGGCACGCCGTGTGCAGCGAGTCGGGCAGCTGTCCCGCGGCCAAGTGCCCCTTCCAGAACGACTGCTTCTACTACAAGGCCCGGCGCGGCATGTACATGGCCAACATCCTCGTCGTCAACCATGCCCTGCTGATGACCGACCTGCTGGTCAAGGCCGATGGCGGCGAGGTGCTGCCGGATTTCGACCTGGCGGTCATCGACGAGGCCCACACGCTCGAAGGCGTCGCCACCGATCATCTCGGCACGGCCGCCAGCGACAGCCAGGTGCGGTTCCTGCTGACCTCGCTGTTCAACGACCGCACCGGCCGGGGCATCCTCGCTGCCTATGAAGCCCCCGACGCCGTCAGCGCCGTGCAAGACGCCTACAAGCAGTCCAAGCATCTCTTCGACGAGCTGCGTTTCTGGCGGTCGAGGGAGAGTCGGTCAAACGGCCGGGTGGGCAAACCGCGCATCGTCGAAAACACGCTGTCTTCCGCACTGATGAACCTGGGCAAGCAGTCTGCGGACCCTGACCAAGCGAGTGGCCGACAGCGACGACAAGATCGAACTGCTCTCCTACGCCTCCCGCAGCGAGGACATCGCCCACAGCATCGACGACCTCCTCGAACAGCGACAGGAGAAGTCAGTCTACTGGCTGGAGACGGACTTCGACCGGCCGGACCGGCTGAGTTTTCGCTCCGCGCCGCTGGAAGCCGGCGAGCAGCTGCAGGGGCTGATGTTCGGCGCGATCGAATCGGTCGTTCTGACCAGCGCCACGCTGACCATCGGCAAGGAACAAGGATTTCAGCTACATCCAGAATCGGCTGGGCGTCACCTCGGCCGACACGCTCGCCCTCGGCTCGCCATTCAACTACGCCGAACAGGTAGCGCTGCACCTGGAAGCCAGCCTGCCCGAGCCAAACTCCCCGGAGTTCCCGATCCCCGCGATGGCGGCCGTCGAGCATTACGTGCGCATGACAGCCGGCAAGGCCTTCGTGCTGTTCACCAGTTACTCGATGATGCGGGCATTCGCCGAGCAGATGCAGGACTTCTTCGAAGAGGAAGGCATTGAACTGCTCGTCCAGGGCCAGGGGCTGCCGCGGACGCAGCTATTGCAGAGATTCCGCGAGGACGTCGGCAGCGTACTGTTCGGCACGGACTCGTTCTGGCAGGGCGTGGACGTAGCCGGCGAGGCCCTGTCCAACGTGATCATCGTCGAAGCTGCCGTTCGCCGTGCCGGACCGGCCGATCGTCGAGGCCCGCATCGAGCAGATCCGCAAGGCCGGCGGCAAGCCGTTCTTCGAATACCAGTTGCCCGAAGCGGTGCTGAAGTTCAAGCAGGGTTTCGGCCGGCTGATCCGCTCCAAGACCGACACCGGCATCGTAGCCATTCTCGACTCGCGCGTAGCCAACAAGTCCTACGGCGGGCTGTTCATCGAATCGCTCCCCCCATGCAAGATTGAAGTCCACCACGACGAGCCGGACTCGCCGTTTTGAACCGCAATCGCCCTTGGCGAGGGCAGTCGACGATAGCTCGGATTCCTCGGCTGGCGTGTTGCCTGGCAGCCTCCCAGCGGATAACATGTTATTAACAGGTAATTTGCAGGAGCGACAGCATGATCGACTTGAAGAACATCCATGCTCTCTCGGAGTTCCAGCGCAACACCAGGGAGCACATCAGACGGCTCAAGAAGACAGGCAACCCCGAGGTACTGACAGTAAACGGCCGGGCCTCGCTGATCGTCCAAAGCGCCGAGGCGTACCAGAGGCTCCTAGACGCGGTCGAGCTGGCGGAGTCGATTGCCATTCTCCACGCGAGACTCGATGCAGCCGAACATGGCGACAAGGGGGTCCCGGCGGCCAATGTCCTTGCTGAAGTTCGTGCCAAATTGGGGCTGAAGGCCTCCAGGTGAAACACTACCGCGTGATATTCGCGTCCGACTGCGCACTACGAGGCCATTGCCGCCGCAGAATACATCGCTGCCCGCTCACCCAAGAATGCGGCCCGCTGGTACGAGGGCCTGGAACGTGCCATAGAAGGTCTTGAAAGGATGCCCCGCCGCCATCCGGTCGCCCAGGAAAGTGAATTTCTCGGAGAGGAGCTTCGTCACTGCGTCTACAAGTCCCACCGCATCATTTTCAGAATCGAAGAGAGCGCCAAGACGGTCCGTATCCTGCACATCCGCCATACCAGGCAGCGTACGATCGGCGATCTTGGAAAGACCGGCGACGAACCTTAAAGCGCGCTTAGGTCAAGCGCAGCATCGCAGGCAGACCGTTGAGATCCGTTTGGCCTGCCCGCTTGCGGGCAGCGTTTACCTATCCGCGCGATCCGTAGACGTCTGAACTGTCGCCGCTCCAGCCCTCGTCCAGCCTCAAATTCGACCTGCGTCGGCGCATGGCTCCGATTGCTGCGATGCCGAACAGCAGCAGGCTCGCCGGCTCGGGCGTGGTGGCCCACATCACTGCGTGCAGCGTGCCGTCCGACTCGTGGGCAAAGCCGACGATGTTGCCCAGCGAATCGATCGCGGTGGCCTGCGAACCGACGAACCCTGCGGGCAAAAGCGTCTGGAGATCGAAGCCGCTGGCGGCCGAACCGGCCCAGACGTAGGCATGAGAGTTCGTCCCGCTGGCACTGGCCCAGCCCACCTGCAGGCCGCCGGCCACATCCAAGGCGGCCGCCTGATAGCCAAAACTACCGGGCGTCAGATCCACGACGCTGGCGGCGTCGCCCTGCCAGAGCAGCGCGCGGCTGCCGAAGGTCGACAGGAAGCCGGTGCCGACCTGCTGGCCATCCCAGACGGCGCACGCCTGCGACTCCTGGTATCCAGCGGGGTGCAGATCGACGACGCTTTCGGGTGTACCCCGCCACAGCAAGGCATGGTAGGCGGTGCCGGTGGTCCCATAACCAACCTGCTCGTTGCCATAGACTCCGAGGGCCTCAGCGTAGGAAGAGGCCGGGGTGAGGTCGACAAAACTGCCGGCTGTACCCGACCAGAGGGCGGCGTGCGGCGCCAAAGACATGGTATACACCGTGCCCACCTGCTGGGCCTGGCCCATGCCGTTGATGTTGGAAAACTTGTACTCGTCGGGATGAAGATCGGTAACGCTGTCGGCCGAACCGGCCCACAGCAGCGCGTGCCCGCCGCCGTTGCCGCCCTGCTGCCCGCTGCATACGGCCTGTACGCCGTAGCCGGCTACGCCGGTCGGGTTGAGATCCACGACACTGCCGGCCGAGCTGGACCAGATCGACGGATGGCAGGTGCCAGTGTCCCAGGCGTTGCCGACGACCTGGCCACCGTCGATGTCGTTGGGCGAGAAACTGCACCCCTGCTGGCTTAAGTCGACAAACTGGTAAGATGGAATCCCCGCGAGCCAACCGAACCCAGGCCGCCCACAACCAGACACAACAGCAGAGCGGCCGGCACCTTCCCACCTCGTGATGCCATAATCCTTGTTCCTTTTTCTCCGACAGACCCCCTGCCTGCACGACCTGTGGCGCGCACGGACAGCCTCTTACAGCCAGCCAGAACGACAAAGACAGATGAGACTGCAGCCTCAAAGGCGAGGAACGTGCCCTTGAACCACGACGAATGACATTATGGGCCTAACGAGGCCCTTTTTCAAGAGATTTTACGCCGGAGACGGCACCCGGTGACATCTACTGCGCCAAATGTGTCACTCCTTGGTTTGCCGGCATTGCAGATCGCACCCCGCCGGCCGCCCCCGGCTCAGCCTGCAAAGCGCCGCCCTTCGTCCAGCATGACCAGGTAATTATCCAACGGAATGTAATTGCACATGGTATTGCCGGTGCCCAGGCAGTAGCCGCCGCCGGGCATACAGGCCTCGAGCGTTTCGCGGACCCTCCGGCGGATCGACTGCTCGTCGCTGCGGCAGAGGAAGTCCACGTCGATCCCGCCGATCACGGCCACCTTGTGGCCCCACCGTTTCTTGACGGACTCGGGCCGCTCGATGGTATCCTCGTAAGAGTGCCGGGCGTCGATCTTCACGTCGTCGCACAGGTCAGGCATGATCTTTTCCAGGTTGCCGCAAGAATGCAGCAGATAAAGCCGGCCGGCCTCGTGGGCAACCTTGGCGATCTTCTTGTGCCATGGCAGGACGAGCTGGCGAAGATGATCCGGCGAGACGAGCGTGCCGGTCTTGTGCCCCATGTCATCGCCGCCGAACAGGAACTTTATCCTGCTGAACTGCACGAGCACCCTGGCCACCTGCAGATAGATCTCGCCGGCCTTATACGCCACGGCCCTGGCAAGATCGTAATCGTCATACAGGACAAAGCCGAGGTTCTCCAGGCCGATCAGCCACGACAGTCTGCTCGAAAACACTGTGGCAGGGGGCTGTCATGCACATGTCGTCGGGAAGGTTCTTTTCGAGCCACTCGGCCTTGGACAGGTCCATCTTCGCCGGATCGGGCCACGGGTAACTCTCGAACTCCGCCCAGTCGGCAATCGGGCCGGTCCCCTCGTCGACCCACTTGCGCTGGCCGCGGTTGGATTCGGTCTCGGAAGTATCGGCCGTCGTATGGTCGGTAGGCCTGGGGAAGTCGACACCAGCCACACCGTAGACATAGTCATAGCCGAGGAAGCGCTGCAGACGGATCTCACGTTTCCAGTAGTACCACGGATCGTCCTTGGACAGTCCTTGGCCCAGGCCGAAGCGTTCGACGAGCGGTGGCTTGACGTCGGCGTCGAGGAACAGTTCCATGACATGCACGCGGCTGGGCGTCCCCTCGCGGCGAAGGCACGCCAGCAGCGCATCGCAATCCGGTTTCGGGGCGGGTGCAAGATCCGTGAACATGCGTCTTCTCCTGCAGATGATCGGCCGACCGCTAATGACGGCCTGCCGGGCTTCGGACCAACAGCAGCAGGTTTTGCTTTGATTCGTCCATATTCAGCGCGGCCGGCAGCCGACCCGCCGGGCTGAACCCGATTGCCTGCAGCGCCTCGCACCGGGCCGTGCCGGACTCGTCGATCGCCACCAGCATCGGTTTGTCCGCCGGGCACCTGCAGTGCTGCCAGCAGGCCGGCGAGTCCCACCTCTGCTCCGGGGCTTGCATACAAGTCCACGAGAACGTAATCGCTCGTTCCCGAGTCAACAGGCATCGCCGTACCAAGGCCTACGGTCATGCCGTTAGTGTTAGTCAACACGGCGCACCGCACGTCCTGCATCTTCTGCATCCGCTCGCGAAGTGTCAGATACGCCGCCTCCATGTCGCAAGGACCAAAGCACTTCAGCGCCATGTTTCTCACGGTGTCACCCGTCTGCTGAAGGAACAGGCAGTGCAGCAGCGGCCAGTCGCTCCACTTGAGCGGCCGTGCCTGAAGACGGTCGGCCGTGAGCATCGCCTGCAACCGGTCCGGCTGGCGAACCCATCGCATCAAGCCCCGGCCGGGCAGGAAGCCTTCGAATCCGAATTTCTGGTAGAGGCGCCAGGGCACGCTGTCAGGATTTGTCCCCAGGTAGAGTACAACCCCATCGCGACGGGCAAAGTCGTCGCAGGCCACCTTCATCAAAACCGACGCTGCCCCCTTGCCTCGCCAGTCCGGCCTGGTATAGACGTGGCCGAGAATGCCGATCCCCTGACTCTCGCAGGTCATGATATTGCTGATCGCCTGGCCGTTGGCCACCAGCAGGTAGAAGCGGGTCTCCAGATCGTCACACGCCCCCTCGAAAGCCCGTCGCCAGTGCACCTCCCAGGGCATGCCCTTATGCTTGAGGAACTCGTGCATCGGCTCGGCCCAGCAGGGCTCCGGCGGGATCACCAGACGGATATCGACGGCGCTACCATCCTTCAGGACTGTGTGCGACAAATGTTGGTCCATCTCGCTCGTACTCTCGAATCCGGGCCCAGCAGCTGGATTTTGGCTCCTCGAGCGTGCATCCTATCGGGATACGAACGCGGGGCAAGTACCTATGTTCTTCATCGGCATAGACGAGGCAGGCTACGGACCGATCCTGGGGCCACTGGTGATCGGCGGCGTGATGCTGCGCTGCCCGTGCGAGCCGACCCCCCGGTACCTCTGGAAGCAGATGCCGCGGGTCATCGCCAGCAAGCCCCGCGCCAAGGAATCCCGACTGGTCGTCTGCGACAGCAAGATGCTCTCAAACCGGCCGGACGGATTGGTTCTGCTCGAGAAGGCAGGCCTGGTCGCCGCAAACCTGGCGGGTCTGCCGGCCGATGACTGTATGTCTCTGCTGACGTGTCTTGACCTGCGGGTCGGTCCTTATCTGGCGGACTGTCCGTGGGATGGTGACGGCGATCTGCCGCTGCCTCATGCCTGCCCGCGCGACAGCCTGACCGTCCAGACGAGCGCGGTCCGAGCCGCCAGCCAACGCGCGGGATGCACTATCGAGGCTATCGCCGCAACCATCCTGCCCCCGGCCCGTTACAACGAATTGGTACAACGAACGGACAACAAGGCCGTAGTCCTGTGGTCAGCGACGACGTGGGTACTCAACCGGCTGCTGCAACGGGCCGCGGCCATCGATCCGGCGGAACCGGTCCTCGCCGTGCTCGACCGCCAGGGCGGCCGGTCCGACTATCGTCCCGCCTTGCAGCGTTCCTTCGAGCCGCTGGAACTGGCGGAGGAGCATCGTCGGGAGGCGTCCAGCCGGTACCGTATGGTCCTGCCTCTGTCGGCGGAGATGTCGGGGGAGTCCAACAGCAATAGCCAGACGGTCGACCTGACCTTCATGGTCGATGCCGACCTGAAGTGTTGCGTCACCGCCTGGGGCAGCATCATCGCCAAATACACCCGCGAGATCTGCATGGTCCGCCTGAACAACTGGTGGCGAGCGCGGGTGGACGACCTCGCCCCGACAGCCGGCTACCTGCCCGACGGCCGGCGCTTCGCCGAGCAGGTAACGCCGCACCTGGCGAGACTGAACGTCCCACCGGACATGCTGATCCGGGAGCGATAGAGGCAACCGGCATCGCCCGCCGAATCCTGCCCCCTATCGGCCGCCCTTCCTTCCCGTATGGTTTGCGTCATGCAGGAACATCGGCCAGACCGTATCGGCCAATCCCGCATTGCCGTAGACCGCATACAATCGGCCGTCGTTGGAACCGACGTATATCGTGCCGTCCGTCGCGATCGCCGGCGACGAGAGGATCGGGCCACCGGTGACAAAGGCCGGCCAGACCGGGTTGCCGCTGGCATCGAGGGCATAGAGCTTGCCGTCCATCGAACCGGCGTACACCGTGCCGTCCGCCGCGACAGCCGGCGCCCCGTAGACCTCGCCGCCGGTGGTGTACCACCATTTGGCAAGCCCGTTGGAGAAGATCGCATAGACGTTCTGATCGGCACTGCCCACATAGATAACACCGTTTGCGCCAATGACCGGCGGGCTGTTGACGGACGCGCCAGCCATGAAAGCCCACTTTTCCGTACCGTCAGGATTGATCGCATGCAGTTTGTTGTCATACGCACCGACGTATATCGTGCCATCGGTCCCGATAGCCGGCGAAGACTCCGACCCGACACCCTTCGCCAAACGGCCAGATCACGCTGCCGTTGGCTATGTTCAACGCGTAGAGTGTGGTCGTCGTCGTGCTGACATATACAACGCCTTTGCGGCCGATCGCCGCGGAGGAGATGATCGCCCCGTCAAACTGTACGGACCATTTGAGCGTACCGTCGGGCTTTACGGCCAGGAAACTGCCGTCACTGCAGCCGACATAGAGGGTCCCATCGTCACCGATGGCGGGAGTTGAATACGGCCCACCAGCCGGGGCGTACCGCCACTGCTCAGTACCGTCGGGATTGATCGCGAACAGATAGGTTTCCTGCGACTTCAGATAGATCGTGCCGTCAGCACCGACCGACGCCGACGGTGAGACTTTCTGGCCGTTATGGAAGGCCCAGTACTTCGTGCCATCCGGATTGACGGCATAGAGGTAATCGTCGCAGGAACCGATGTAGATGACGTCCTCCAGTCCGATCGCCGGCGACGACTCCACGGCCCCTTCCGTCGCGAACCGCCACCGCTCCGTCCCCGCCGCAACAGCCACCTGGACCTTCATGCTCACTGCTGTTTTCGCCCCGGCCGTATCGGTGGCCTCGAACACAACGGTACGCAGGCCGCCCACGGTCGGCTTCAGGTCGCCTTGCCAGGACCACAGGTCGTTGTTTCCTTCCGTCAGTTCCTGTGCCGACGATCCGCCGATCTCCGAGAGGTCCGCTGTCACCGATGCCACGTCGTCATCGACGTCGATGACCGTGGCGCTGGCGGTGATCGTCGCGAGCTGGTCGATCGCGATATCCGGATCGCCGGTTACCGTTGGATCCAATATGGTCGGCGGTGCATTGCCGCCCGACGGCAGTACGGTCACATCCACCGATGCCTGCCCGGTTCCGCCGCTGTTGTCTGTCGCGAGAAACGTCACAGTAAACGTGCCTTCGTCCGGCGGCGTGACCTGGCCGCTCCAGCTCCACTGGTCGCTCTGGCCTTGCTGGAGGGCCTGGGCGTCCGAGCCGCCGATTGCGGAAAGGTCGGCCACAACCGACTGGACCTGGCCATCGGAGTCATAGGCTACGCAGCTGGCCGTAATGCTGCATTCGGTGCCGGCCTTCAGACCGCCGGTTACCGTGGCATCGCTGATCGTCGGCGGATCGTTCTTGCCCTTGGATACGTCAACCTGGCCCTGCTGGCTGTTGGCCGCACCGTACTGATCCTGCGCGGTAATCGTAATGGTGATCGTGCCGCTGATCTGGCAGGTGATCTGCCCCGACCAGCTCCACGTATCGTGGTTGACATGGTCGAGCGGCTGCTTGCAGGAGCCACCCAGTTGCGACAGGTCGGCCGAGACGGATATCGAATCGCTGTCATGGTCCTTGGCCTTACAGGAGATGGACAGATCGCCCTTCTGCTTCTGCTGCAACGAACCGGCCAGCGAGACATCCTCCAGCGACGGCGGCTGATTGTCGCGACTGGCCACGTCGACCGAGATCTCCTTGCTGTCGGTATTGCCTTCGGTATCGGTGGCGACCACGGAGACCGTCTGTTTGCCGCTCTTGTCAGTGGCGACCTTCCCCGACCAGGACCACTTGCTCTGGCCCACCGACTCAAGTTGCTGCTGGTTGTCACCCCCGATCTGCGACAGATCCGCCGTCACCGAGTCGACCTCGCTGTCCGGGTCCGTCGCCGTGCAGGAGAGAGTAACGTCGGAAGAACTGCCCTGCTGGAGCGTTCCGATCACCTCGGCGTTGTCGATCGCCGGGGGCCCTTGCGAGGGCGACGCCTGCGGGCATCCTCCCATCACCGATGCGCGCAGCGATCATTGCGACAAGCGCAATACCAACCACTTCAGGACATCTTTGCCAAAGGAGGGATTGACGGATCATCGGGTGATCCTCCGGATGGAGAGCATTTGGAAACACGGTCATGGACGCGACTTGATGCCTGGACGAATCACCATGTCTGCCGGGAGCATGCCCGAACAGTAACGCTTTCAGCAGACAAGAAGGCAGGTCCCGTCGGCGTTATCGCCAGGCGAGATCCGCATCCCGAGCCGCTGGGCGTCCCTGTCTGGCACGAAGCATTCGGTGCGCTCCGTGCCGTCAGCATCGCATGGTACTGTGTCCGTCCGAGGCGGACGTGGTACCCGCGCCAAATCAGCGCGACATCGGTCCTGGTCAGCAGAACGAAGCAAGCAGTTTGTGCATAAGCGTAACAATAAACTATTATCCGTCGCAGCAGTCAGAGTCAAACACGGTCGCAAATCGTGTTTCGCACAATTGCGCTGCTGCAATCTGCGCCTGGGCACCTTGCATCTTCAAAACCGGCATCGTATGAAAGGTATCTTACGACGGGAGAAAGACTAACATGACCGGTCGCGAACGTTTTCTGACGGCGCTGTCGGGCACACAGCCCGATCACGTCCCCCTTTGGGAACTTGAGTTTCATCTGTTCAACAAATACTCCGAGCCGCAGATTGTCCTCGGCGGAGAGTTTGAGGCGCTCAGCCCGAAACAGCAGGAAACCGCCCTGTACGAAAACGCCGAGATCATCGTGGCGGTCGCATGCAGTCTGGGACACAGCGCGGTCACGGCACCCGGACGCTACTGGGAACAGGCCCCCGGGCAGCCGGCCTACTACTGGCTGCCTGGCGAGATGCACTGGAAGCAGCTGGAGATTCTGCGGCAGGTCGCCGGCAACCGGCTTGCCGTCGTCCGCGGCGTGCCGGGCATGATCTGCCCGCCGGCCGGCAGCCAATACGAAACGTTCTGCTATACGCTTTTTGACGCACCGGAGCAGATCGACGAGCAGGCCCGGCAGACGCTGGCGTCGGGCCTGGAATATGCCCGCCGGGCGCACGATGCCGGCTGCGATGCCGTCTTCTGCGCATGCGATGTGGCTGACAACCACGGCGTGTTCTTCCCGCCGGCCCAGATGGAGCGATTCTGGACACCCTACCTGCACAAGTGGGCCTCAGCCTTGACCGACATGGGGCTTTACACAATTCTCCACAGTGACGGCAACCTGACAAGCATCCTGGACGTATTGGCAGCCTCCCCCCTGCACGCCCTCCAGGCCATCGACCCGATCGCCGGCATGGACATCGCGGCGGTCAAAAAACAGGTAGGCGACAAACTCTGCCTGTGCGGCAACGTCGACTGCGGCCTGCTGCATTTCGGCCCCATTGACAAGATCAGGGAACAGACTGCCCGTGTATGCCAGGTCGCCGGGCCCGGTGGTCGGTTCGTGCTGGGCGCATCAAACGCCGTCTTCCGAGAGACGCCGACAGAACACTATGACGCCATGCTTGAAACCTGGCGACAAGAAGGCAAGTACTGACAGCGCACCGCGCCCGTGGGGCCCCTCGTTGTCACCCTGAGCAAAGCAAAGGATCTCCACGCCGAAAGACCTTCGGGGAGTCTATGACCATTCTTATAGAACAGTCTTGCGGCGAACGACCACATGAGCGCAAAGGCGAAAACTACGCCACGACCAGCTCGTCCAGCAGCTGCTGCACAAGCCGCGCGTTGCCCGATAGACCGGCCTTACTGAACAGATCGCGTGCCCGCCCCCACAGATCGCGAGCCGCCGACACGTCGTCTCGCTGCGAGGCCAGCAGACCCAGATTGACATACTGGCTGGCCATGCCTTCCAGCCTGCCGAGTTGCTCGTGTATATGCAGGGCCCGACGATACATCGTCTCGGCCTGTTCCGTCTGCCCGCGCATCTCCTGCACCGCCCCGATCTGCCCCAGCTGATTGGCAACGTCCGCCAGCCGGCCGAGCTGCTCGGCGATCGTCAGTGCCGCCTGGTGCATCGACTCGGCCTTGTCCAGCTGCTCGCCCATCTGATAGATCAGCCCGAGACTGGCGTGCGCCCCGGCCCGCACGGCCGGATCGACCCGCTCGTCGAGCAGCCGAAAATACAATTGCTCAGCCTGCTCGAGTTCGCCACGCACCTCCGCCGCCAACGCCAGTCCATCGATCGCACTGATGTCGTCCGGACAGATCGTCAGCACGTGCGAGAAACGCCGATATGCCTCGTCGGCGCAGCCGCAAAGCAGCGCCACCGCCGCCAAGCTCTCGACCAACCGCAACCCGGTCCTGATCCGTCCAAGCTGCCCCACCAACCGACTGATCGGCCAGCCCGGCAAGAACGACCTGCACGTCCCCCAGATCGCCGGTTTCGTTTACGCGGGCAAGGACGGCCCTGGCTGCCCCATTGCCGTCCGTCCGCACCATCCCCGTCACACGACGCAGCGCCGCGCAGACCCCCTGCCGCAATCGATCGACAATCACATCCGGCGGCAGCATGCCATGATCACCGCGTGCCAGACTCCACCTTGTAGCGAGCCAGCACCCTCTCGAGGATCTTGCTGTCGACATCCGCCGGCACAACCGCTATAGCATCGGATCTCACTTCAGCTACGGCGTCTTCGCCAGGCATCCCTGCAACAGCCTGCCTGTCGCCAGCCGCTCGACAAGCCTTCGACATCCGCCGATGCCGCAATCCCGGCCGGCCCCACACCACCAGCGCCACGGCAACGCACAGTCCGACCGCCACCAGCGTAAACGCCAAGGGGAATTTGAAGACAGGCAGCAACAGAAGGACCGAGCCGGCCACCAGGACCGCGATCATCACAGGCCACCAGCGATAGTGCAGCCCTATCGGTGCCGAGCCTTCGTCGTCGACTACACCAGCCATTGCAAGCCCCTCGGAAGGGAATCCATCACACCCCCCGTAGACCTCGCGGATTCTCTGCCGCGTCATGATAAGCAAAAAAAGACGCTAGTACCCTCTCAGGCGTCAGACAGCGGGCGCCACACCCGCGCCGTTTGTGGGCATGCTCGTCAGCGAATCAGCTCCAACCTGATCAACGCCGACCTCCCTGCTGATCGGACCACGCCTGACTCGGCACTCCTGTCAGATTGACATCTCGCCGCCCCGATGTCAATCCTTTTGCAGCTAGAACTGTAATAGCCATCTGCACCATAGGGATGCGCAAAAAGACCCTGGCCCCAGCGGCCAGCCGCCCAATGAGCCTGCCGCCGGCATACCACCACCGATGGCACGCCATCCCTGCACCCGTTTCAGGAAACAAGAGGCAGGCCTCCCGGCGGTCCCGTCAGGCTCCCAACGTACCCGCCAGCAATCGACACCATCCATGGCGTCGCATTCAGCCATAGGCGCTGTATAATGACGGCCACGTCGGCCGCCGGGCCGCCGGCTAGTCATGGCTGAAACGATGGAGGTGTGGTAATGAGCCGAAGCGTGAGGATCGTTGGAATGCCTGTCCTGGCCAGTCTTCTCGTAGCGGGACTGCTGGCAGGCGGATGCAGCAAGAAAGAGGCCGACAAGGCCGCACAGAGCCAGCCCGCCGCCAAGGCCAAACCGATCACCCTGTCCTACAGCATTTTCTTCCCGGCCTCCCATATCCAGTGCAAGACCGCCCAAGCCTGGGCCGCCGAGATCGAGAAACGCACCGACGGCCGGGTCAAGATCAATGTCTATCCCGGCGGCACGCTCACCCCCGCCAACCAGTGCTACAACGGCGTCGTTAACGGAATCTCCGATATCGGCATGAGTTGCCTGGCCTACACTCCCGGCCGGTTCCCCCTGCTTGAAGGGCTGGACCTGCCGCTCGGTTACCCCAACGGCATGACCGCCACCCGCGTAGCCAATAACCTCGTTGAGAAATACAAGCCGGCGGAGATGGCGGATGTCCACGTGCTCTACCTGCACGCCCACGGCCCGGGCATCCTCGCCAGCCGCAAGCCCGTCCGCTCCCTGGAAGACATGAAGGGTATGAAGGTTCGTGCCACGGGCCTGTCCGCAAAGATCGTCACGGCCCTGGGCGGCAGCCCGGTGGCCATGCCACAGCCCGAAACCTACGAGGCCCTGCAAAAGGGCGTGGTCGAGGCCACCCTCTGCCCCGTCGAAACACTCAAGGGCTGGAAGCAGGGCGAGGCGATTAACGACGTAACGGATAGCTCGGCGATCGGCTACACCACCACCATGTTCGTCGTCATGAACAAAGACGCCTGGAACAAACTCCCGGCCGACATCCAGAAGATCTTCACCGAAGTCAGCCACGAGTATATCGCCAAACACGGCGCCGCCTGGGATGAAGCCGACGCCAACGGCCGGGCTTTCGTCAAGGAGCTCAAACGCGAGACGATCCAGCTGACGCCCGAGCAGCAGCAGCGTTGGAAGGACCGTGTCAAGCCGATCCTCGAAGAGTATGTAGACGCGACCAAGGCAAAGGACCTGCCCGGTGCGGCGTTTTTGAAGGACGCCCAGACGCTGATCGCGGCCCAAACCGCATCGAAGTGAGCGTCAGATGACTACCCAGCAGGTTGCCGCAGCCGCAGTTGATTCGGCCGCCCCGCCGGAAGGCTCCGCATTCTGGACGGCGTACGCCCGCACGGTACGCCTGCTGGTATACGCACTGGTGGCTGTCGCGGCACTCGGCATTTGTGCAATGATGGCCGTCACCTGCTTTCAGGTGATCCTGCGGATGTTCGACAAGAGCCTCACCGGCGTCGTCGACATCGTCAAGATCGCCGGCGCGGTTACCATGGCCGGTTCGCTGCCCTATACGACCGCCTGCAAGGGCCACGTCGCGATCGAGTACTTCTTCCAGAAGCTCGGCCGGCGCAGTCGCGCGATAGTCGACGCCTTCACCCGCATCTGCATGCTGGTCCTGTTCGCGTTCCTGACCTTCGAATGCGCCACTACGGTAAATCGATGTGGGCTACCGGCCAGGGCACCGCGACGATGCACTGGCCGGAATTTTGGGTGCCGTATGTGCTGGCCTTCTCCTGCGGCGTGGTCTGCCTGGTGAAGGTGTACCATCTGTTTCACCCGGGGAAGGAACTGATCAGGCCATGACACCGATCGAGATCGGCATATTCGGCTGTCTCGGCCTGCTGGTGCTGCTGGCCAGCAGCATGCCGGTGGCGTTCGCCATGGCGATCGTCGGCTTCGTCGGCTTCGCCGTCGTGCGCACCCCTTCCGCCGCCGCCAGCATGATCACCAGTGACCTCTACGAAACCTTCTCTTCCCACAGCCTGACGGTCATCCCCCTGTTTGTTCTCATGGGACAGGTAGCGTTCCACAGCGGCATCAGCCGCAGGTTGTTCCGCGCCGCCTACAACTGGTTCGGCCCGCTGCCCGGCGGCCTGGCGATGGCAACGGTCGGCGCGTGCGGGGCATTCGGCGCGATCTGCGGCTCGGGGCCGGCCACCGCCGCCACGATGTCGCTGGTCGCACTGCCCGAGATGAAGCGTTACGGCTACAACATGGAACTGGCCTGCGGCACCGTTGCTTCCGGCGGCACACTCGGCATGATGATCCCGCCGAGCGTCGTCTTCATCGTCTATGGCATCATGACCGAACAGTCGATCGGCAAGCTGTTCATCTCGGGCATTATACCGGGAGCCCTCACCGCCCTGCTGTTCATCGTGATGATTTACATCAACTGCCGGCGCCGCCCGGAGCTCGGCCCAGCCGCGGCCACCCCGGCGTGGCGAGAGCGATTCGGCTCGCTGCTGGGCGTCGGCGAGACACTCGTGCTGTTCACGCTGGTCATCGGCGGGATGTTCGCCGGCCTGTTCACACCGACGGAGGGCGCCGCCGTTGGTGCCGCCGGCAGTATCGCCATAGGCCTCGCCCGCAGGCAGCCTCGCCTTCAAGGCCTTCGTCCGGGCCCTCCAGGAGACGATGCGAACGAGCCTGATGGTCATGATCATCGTAGCCGGCGCGATCATCTTCGGCCGGTTCCTGGCGATCACGCAGATCCCAATGGCCCTGGCAACTTGGCTGGGCAGTCTGCCGCTGCCGCCGTGGGTGATCGTCAGCCTGGTAATCGCCTTCTACTGCATCGCCGGTTGCTTCGTCGACGCACTGGCGCTGATCCTGCTGACCGTGCCGGTCTTCTCGCCGATGATGACGAACCTGCACCTCGACCCGATATGGTTCGGCGTGATCATCGTACTGGTTACGCAGATTGGCACGATCACGCCGCCGATCGGTGTGTGTGCCTACGTGGTCGGCGGGATCGAACGCGACGTGCCGCTCAATACGGTCTTCCGGGGCGCACTGCCGTTCGTACTGTCGCTGGTAATCGTAACGGCGCTCTGCGTAGCATTCCCGCAGATCTGCACGTATCTGCCCAGTCTGGTACAATACTAACGGCAGGACTGAGTGCTGAGTGCTGAGGGCTGAGGGCTGAGGGCTGAGGGCTGAGTCCTGAGTGCTGAGGGCTGAGGGCCGAGCAGCGAGTGCCGAAGTGCTGGGTACAAAGCACCCTTGCCTTCTGGTTGAACCACCAGCGCAGCACATACAACGGACAACTGACCACGGACAACGGACCGCTTTCCGGAGACTGCTCATGAACACGCCGGGCCGCTTCGAGAAGATCCTCTTCTGTACGGACTTCTCCGAAAACGCCGATTACGCCTTCGACTTCGCGATCGATTCCGCCGTGCGCCGACCCGGCTGCACCCTCTACCTGCTGCACGTCATCCCCGAGGCTGATGCCCAATTCTGGAAAACCTACGTCTACGAAGTCGACGATATCGACGCCAAGGCCAGAAAGGACATCGACGAAAAGATCAGCCAAACCTACCGGCCTCGTATACCCACAGACATCGACTTCCGCGTGGAGATGCGCGTCGGTAAGGACTCCAAGACCATCCTGGCCTTCGCAGAAGAAAATGATGTTGACCTGATCGTCATGGGCCGGCATGGCCACATCGCCCTGCAGAGGGCCCTCTTCGGCAACGTCACCGAGATGGTCGCCCGCAAGGCCCGCTGCGCCGTGCTGATCATCCCGATGGACTTCCAGAAGAAGCACACCGCCTGAGCGCCGCCGCAGGCACAACGACCGACATCAGCCGTAGCATCGCACCCCGAACAGCGCCGCCGGCACCGCGCCGTGGCTCGCTACCAACTGCACCCTCAGCGACCGCGTCGAGACCGCTTCGTCCAACGAAATCTCGTTGACCGTTTCGTAGTTGTCCGTGCACTCGGCAAGCAACCGCCCGTCACCGTCCAGAACGCGATAATGCTTCACACAGAACGGAACGACGTTCTCCGGATGATTCCACTGCACGGATTCCAGCGCATGCTCGAAATCGCTATCGAAATTCAGAACGATCCGCTGAATCGACTGCGGTGAATCCCACCGCAGCACCAGGTCCGACGGCCTGCCCGAAACATCGGCCAGCCACGCGTTCGGCGCTGTCGTCGGCCGGTTGACCCCGTTGACCGCGTTCCCGGGGCCAAAGACATCCAGCGACGGATCCAGCGTTATTGCCATGTTGAACCCTTCCGGCCGGCGCCGCGGCGTCCAGAACTCAAACACCGGCACGTCGGCCTGCGAAACGCGCTGCCTATGGCCTTGCCAGACCGTCAGCACCCCCGTCACTCGCTGCATGCTGCAACGTACCGAAACCTTGTCATTAGCCATCAGGCAGACGAACACATACCGCTGCTGATCGATATCAACCCCGAAATCCAGGTCGACCGACTGCTCACCAGCCTTCAGGGCCACCTCCCGACTGGCCAGGCACACGTCGGGCGTATGATTGTCCGGCCGGCTGCTCGTCCGCAGTTCGACCTTCAGCGTCGTCGAGACGTCAGCCGTAACAGGCACCGATACCTTCGGCATCGCCCCGGCGTTAACCGGCAGCATCTGCGCCACGGACTTCTCCAGCCGGCACCACGGACCGTCCGCCGGCAACGAACCAAGCCGATACGTGCTCGTCGCCGTAATCTCCGCCTCGCGCGCCAGATCCTCAGGATCTTCCAGACGCCTGCCCGGAATATGCTGCCCGCGCCGCATCAGCTCCAGTTGCAGTTGCTTCATCCGGGACGGTTCGCACAGATCGTTCGGAAGCAGCTTCGCCTTCGCGCAGATCGCCGCCGCCAAACCGACCGCTTGGGCCATATACCCCAGCGTCGCCATCACGCGCGTCGTCCCGAACGCCACATGCGAAACACTGATGATCCGCCCCGCCAGAAACAGGTTCTTGATATTCCGGCTGTAGAGACAGCGGTAAGGAATCTCGTAGACACCTGGTGCATACCAGTGCCACGAACCTTCCTTGGCACTGTAAACGCCGTCCGCCGGATGCAGGTCGATCGACCAGCCGCCGAAGGCCACGGCATCATCATGGTGACGCTGCTCGAGGACATCCTGCTGCGTCATCATCAGCGGCCCCTCGAACCGCCGACTCTCGCGTTTGCCCGGCACGTGCCCGACCCACTCCAGCGTCATCGTCTCGGTCTCGGGGAACTTCCCGGAATTCTTCAGATAATCCCATATCCCATAGACCACCTTCCAGAGCTCCCACTTGATCTGCTCCGTATCGTGGATCGTATCCAGCCGGCCACCCCATTCGAGCCACCAGAGATGCGACCCCAGCTTGGCCGGGGTTATCCGGGCGAACCGGGGAATCTTCGTAATATCCTTCAGCGCGAAGCTCGGCGGCGTGAAGCGAACCGGCTTGCCGGTATCCTTGGCATAGAAGTAGATGCTGTGGCCCAGCAACTCACCGAATTCCGCCACGTCCGGCGCAATCGACTCGCCGAACTCTTCCCGCGACTCCGCCCCCATCCGAAAAGCCGCACCCGCCACAAACCCCACGATGCCGTCGCCGCTGGCATCGCAGAACAGCGGCGCCGTCACCTCGTACATCGTCGAGTTCTGGCTGTTGAACGCACGCACCGAAGCGATCGTATCGGCATCCGCCTTGCTCGCATCAAACGCCGCCGTATTCAGCAGCAGCGTGATATTGGGCTCAGCCAGCACCTTCTCCAGCAGTACCGTGTCGACGATAATCGGATTGCCTTCGGGATTGCGGTGGAGGTTCTCGATGAGGATCTCGTCGATCACGCCGCCCTCGCGGGCCCACCGGTTGTTGGAGCCCATGTGGCAGGTCGCCCCGAGGATCCACAGCCGCACCTCGCTGGAGGCATTGCCGCCCAGAACCGGCCGGTCGTTGATCAGTACCACCTTCGCCCCGGCCCGCGCCGCCGTAATCGCACAGCACACGCCTGCGACGCCGCCACCCACAACAGCCAGATCGCAGGTCAAACGCTTTGTCAGAAGCTCGCGGCTGCCCGCCGGCGGTTCCTTGATCATGATCGCTCCACTCCTGCTATCTCGGGCCCATCAGAAGACAGCAGTTAACTGCAAGCGGCGTGCCAAGACAAGGTGTACCCAGAAACACGGAGAACGACGAAGATTGCAGAGACCCACAAAGAAATGCTCTCCTGAGCCTTCGTGTTCTTCGTGCCCTTCGTGGGGCATCCTCTTTCCGTGACTGGGTCCAGGCCTGCGATTCAGGCCTCCTCCGCCGAATCCCCACCCGTGTGCGGATGGATCCACGTCGCACTGCCCGCAGGTCGAATCTCCGTACCGCGTGCCTCCGTAATCGACTGGGTCAGTTCCGCCCCGAAAAAGAAGATCAGCGACGAGTAGTACAGCCACGTCAGAAGCGCAACCAGCGAACCGGCCGCCCCGTAGACCGACGAAATCGTCCCTCGACCAATGTACCAGCCGATCAGATACTTGCCGACCGAGAACAGGATTGCCGTCACCAGCGCCCGATCCACACATCCCCCCAGCCGATCTGAACATCCGGCAGGATCTTATACAGCATCGCGAACAGCAGGATATACACCGCGAACGGCACCGCCACGTTCAGGCCCCACCACAACCCAGGCCAGCTGACCAGGCTCTGCATCCTGTTCTGCAAACCCGACAGGACCGCAGTCGCCGCCACCGATGCCAGAAGAATCGCCCCGATGATCACCAGCATCACCAGCGTCCAGAACCGCTTGCGAAACCAGTGCCACCACGGCGCATCGGCCCGCGCCTTGACCCCCCAGATGCGATTCAGCGAATATTGCAGCTGCGCAAAGACGCCGCTCGAAGAGAACACGAACATGCCGATGCCGACAATCGCCGCGGCCACGCTCTGGCCCTTGTGCTGACTGGCGTGCGACATGATCGCCTGGACCGCGCTGGCCCCCTGCGAACCGATCGTCTGCCGAGCCTGCTCGACGGCGTGTTGCTGGGCATGCGAACCGCCATAGACGAGCCCCAGGATCCACACCGCCAGCAGCAGCAGCGGCGCCAGCGAAAGCGACGTGTAAAACGAAAGCGCAGCCGAAAGGGTCAAAGCGTCATCACCGACAAAATCCTTCGCCGCTGACTTCGTCACATGCCACGTTCCGCGAATCATGTTGGCTGCTCCGGTCTATGCGGCACACGCACGGCGTGCGTATTCGGCACGATCATCGCACCACGCACCTGTGCCAATGCCTGCGTCAGTTCCGCGCCGAAAAAGAAGATCAGCGTTGAATAATACAGCCACATCAGCACCGCCATCAACGACCCGGCTGCCCCATATGCCGACGTGATCGTGCTTCGCCCCAGATACAGACCAATGCAATACCGCCCGATCAAGAACAGTACGGCTGTCACAACCGCTCCGAACCATACGTCCCGCCATTCGATTTTCACGTCGGGCAGCACCTTGTAGATCGCCGCGAAAAACAGTACAAACAGCACCAGCGGCACGGTTTCATTAAGCAACCACCATGCCCAGCCCGCCTTAACCAGACCCTTCAACCAGGTGTGCATGCCTGCCAGCATCGCCGCCCCGATCAATGACGCCAGCAGAAACAGCCCTATGAGGGCCACCATCACCAGCGTCCATGCCCGCTTGCGGAGCC
The DNA here is from genome assembly GCA_963787325.1 of uncultured Planctomycetota bacterium. Taxonomy (GTDB): domain Bacteria; phylum Planctomycetota; class Phycisphaerae; order UBA1845; family JANYLN01; genus CAWBCK01. Next base: position 248,014 of record CAWBCK010000001.1, on the reverse strand, counting down.
ACCCCCACACGCCAGCCCCGGGACGCGTCTCGACCTCCCAGATGCGGTTGAGAGAATATTGCAGCTGGGCAAACACCCCGCTCGCCCAGAAGATCAGCAGCACGATACCGATCAGCCCCGCCCCGCTGCCGACGTTCGGCCTGCTCGCGTTGGTCAGAACGGACTTGACGACTTGCGCCCCTTCCGGCCCGACCACGCTGCTGATCTGCTCGGCAGCCTTGCCCTGCGCACCGTGCCCCCAGATCAGACTCGCGATCCAGACCCCCAATACCAGCAGCGGCGCAGCGACATCGCGACATAAAGCGCTAACGCTCCCGCATGCGTCAGCACATCATCATCGATGAAGTTGCGAGACGCCGATCGAATCACGCCCCAGATCTGCTTGATCTTCATGCGAGCACTCCGCCAAGGCTCGCCCACCAAACCAGCAGTTGTACGAACTGCTCGGCCACGGATCGCCCGGCCCAACAGCCGTCCTGCTGGCCTTTCGTCCCGACAGGGACGGCTGATAGTAGCCCAGCACTTCTGTGCTGGGACATGACGCTGCGCAGCGTGTTTGTCGTTCCTTCCCGTCGTTAAGTCCCGTCAGGGACGACTGAATCACCCGAATCCGTGAGATCTCCCCGATCTCGGCAACCGATACGCCCGCCATCTGCGAACGCAACCTCGCCCCCACCCCGCGCACAAAGGCGGACGCAAGCCCCATACCGGCCGCATCCGCCTTCGCTTGACCGCGCGTACAGCGCCGCTGTTACCTCGCAGCCCGAGCCGCCTCGTAACGCTGCGCCGCAAACTCCCAGTTCGCAATTTTCAGGAACCCCTCGACCCATTCGGGCCGGCGGTTCTGATACTGCAGGTAATACGCGTGCTCCCACACGTCGCACACCAGCAGCGGCACCACGCCCCACGACGTCAGATCCTCATGCCGCTCGGCCTGCAGGATAAAGAGCTTGTCCGAGGCCGGCCCATAGACCAGCAGGCCCCAGCCGCTCGCCTCCACCGCAATCGTCGCCGCGGCGAACTGCTTGGTCATCGCCTCTTCCGAGCCGAAGCTGTCCTTGACCGCCTTGGCGAAGTCACTGCCGATCTTGGAACCGCCCGGCTTCATCGAATGCCAGAACAGGCTGTGCAACACGTGCCCGCTGCCGTTGAACGCCACATCCCGCGACAGCGCGCGAATGTTGGCGAAATCGCCCTTCTGCCGGTCTTCCTCCATCTTCGCCAGTGCGGTGTTCAAACCAGTTACGTACCCCTGGTGATGCTTGTCATGATGCAGGTGCAACGTCTCCTCGCTGAGCACTGGCATCAAGGCGTTATACGCATACGGCAGCGGCGGCAACGTGAATTTGCTGCCGTCATACATGCCCTCGCACCCCGCGGGAACCTTACCAGCGCCGCCAGCCCCTTCTGCCGCCGCCAGCATAGCCCCTGCCCCACCCATCCGGAACATGTCACGCCTCGAGATGCAACTTACCATTTTGCTCGCTCCTTCCTGTTTCGCATGCCTTGTAGAACCGTTTGCAGACCGCCTGCCGCACCTCGCAGCCGTAATCCGTCCCCGTGGACCGCCCGACCACTCGACACCAGACGTCACAATTAAGCCGAAAGATAGACTCTCTCCCGACAGGCAACCGTTACGCTCCCAATATGATAGGCGCGCCGCACCCAGGAGAAGCAACGAAATCAACAACCCCGAAATGAGACCTTACATAACAGAAACATCGCCGCACCGGAACCGGCAACCCGCCCATCCGATGACAGCCTGGCATACCCCGAAAGGGCAATAACCCAGACCGCTCAGTCCCCGCCCGAAACATCCACAGGCGCCGAGGTCGAATCCCCCTGACCAAGTTCCTCGTGACGGCCGGGTTCAGGAGAAGACGCCTTCGAAGTAGATGGCCGCTCCTCCCCCGACGTACCGAGATCCTGCCCAACGCGGCTTTCACCGGCTACAACGTCGGACGATCCTCCAGCCGGCGCGCTCGGCGCGTCCTGCACCATCCGCGACGCCGGCTTGTCCTCGACCGGATGAGTCGCTGGCGCCTGTGCCGCATTCGGCGCAGGCTCGGCCGCCGGCAGTGACCCGGCTGCGCCCGGATGATCGGCCGCCTCGGGCGCAGCCAGTACCTCCCCATGGCGCGCCTGCCCTGCATCGCCGGCAGTCCCTCCTGACGGCGCAGAACCGGCCCCGCCGGCACTTGGCCCCGTCACCCCGTGCTCGTTCTCTGTCCCTTCGCCAGCCGCCTCCTCGCTGGCCGCAGCCGGATGATGTGGCTGACTGCCGGCCCCTGGCGCAATGGCGGCAAAACTGAACAGCGGCCCTTCATGACTGTCATACGTCATCATCGTGCCCAGCCAGATCTGCCCCGCCAGCAGCAGGATCACGATCACGCCGAACACACCAGCCACCCCACGCGCCCGCCGCGCAAATCGCACCAAAGCCGCCAGAATCAGCGCCAGCACGATCAGCGACCCTGCAAAAATAACATGCAGCAGCAATCGCAGATGATCCGCCTCCCCGAGCATTCGAATATTCTCATCAAACGCCTTGCGGGTAAATGAACCCATAACCGACCACGTCCCCGCCCATGCCGCACCGATCGCGAAGAAGAAGACCCCCAGCCATAACCATCCCGGGTACACCTTCCGCGCAGGCGGTTCGTCTTCCTCCTCGTCCAGAGCCTCCTCTTCCTCCTGATCCCCAGGCCTCGCCGATTCACCCCTGGACCGTGCCTCCTGCCGCTCGGCAGCAGCCTTGTCCGCCGCCGCATCCAGAGTCCACCGGCGAAGCATCATCGCGAACGCCACGATCAGGAACGATCCGACCAGCCCCGCCAGCACTACATGCAGTTCCAGCGGCGGAATGTAATATTGCACATCCGGGTTTGCGGGCGCACCACCAGCCACATACGGCCCAGGCTGTGCAGCGAGCACCCCCGTTCCGTACCGGTACACCAGGTCCCCGCCGTCGTACGCCCCCACGACCATCAGGCCAATGCCGATCAGCATCACCATCAGAAGCGGCCACCGAACCCACCGCCGCCAGTTGTCCGATCCGCCCAGATACGCAATCACCGACAGCAGAAACGCCCCCACCGCTATGCTGTTGAGCCAGATATGATCCCCGATCGCATCCCACTGCCCCGCCACCCAGTTACTCTGCTGGACGACGTGCCGCCAATGCTGGTCAATGTCCATGTTGCCCGGCGTGACAACATCCCGGAACGCAAAGATCCCCGCCAGCGCCGCCGGAATCGCCAGCAGCGCACCCGCCAGCATCATCCAGCGCCCCGCCGCCCGGAATCGCCCGCGTCCCCAGCCGAAACTGAGGATCTCGATCCCCACCCCCGTAATCGCCAGTGCTATAGGAAAATGAATCAGAATCGGATGCCAGTTCGGCACGATGAACTCATTGCCCACGCCAGACTCCTTTCGGCAGCCAAGCCGCAAGCCGCCCATGCACTTATGCTAGAGGCAATCCGCTGTCGTTTCAAATGTCTGCCGGTTGCCGCCGACGCTTCACTCAACACCCGCACTGCCTCGTCGCACAGCGACACCATGTGATAGTCGAGCTTCCATTCACTGCCTTTCCGCTCGTCCTCCGCCGCGCCGGCAGCCGTCACGGACGTATACCACCCCCCATATTCCCGATCCGCCAGGTGATCCAGTGCAAACTCAGCCACGTGCGTCAAAGGCCGGCGAAGATCCTCCCGCCTCCGTTCCACCACCAAGTAAAGCAGCGTCCGCAGGGCTTCGCTCTCCGCCCAGTGCGACTTGCTCGTATCGACAACATGCCCGCGCCGGTCACACGCGTTATGGAACCCCCCGTGCCGCAGATCGCTGCCGAAGTACAGCCCCCATTCCAGCAGCTGCCCCCCAAGATCGCGCCAACGCTGCTGCCCCGTCCGGTCCGCCAGCCGGTTCAGCAGCCAGCACCACTCGAACTGATGACCGATCCGCACCGGCTCCGCATCACCATCCGCCGGCGACGACCAGTCTTCCGCGAAACGCTCCTCCAGGCAGCCGAACCGCGGATGCACGAACCGATCCGCCGCCAGCTCCGCGATCTGCACCGCCGTATCCAGCGCCAGGCTGCTGCCCGTCGCGCCATAGAGACTCAGACACGCCTCCAGCAGATGCATGTGAGGATTCTGCGACCGCAGCCGGTCCACAGGCTGCCACTGCCGATCCATCAGCGTCCAGGACCCGCCACCGGGGCCAGCCGCCCTGTCGCGCAGCGTCATCAGCGTCTCCAATGCCAGATGCCCCGCCTCCGTTGCCCCGCACGCCCTCGCATATTCCGATAACCCGAAAATCACGAATGCATGACCATAGGTGTGCTTGGCCGGCTCGAGGATCGACCCGTCCTGGCCGACGCGCCAGAACCAGCCCCCCTGCTGCCGGTCCGCCATCTGCAGGTTCAGAAACTCCGCTCCCCGCGCCGCCGCCTCCGCATACTCCGGGGAACCGGTATGCCGCAACCCCGCCGAAAAGGTGTAGACCAGCCGGCCTTGCGACACCAGCGACTTGTTCTGCGGCCCAGCCGGCCGCCACATCCGGTCAAAGTCGGCGATATAGCCGCCGTTGTCAGCATCCAGGCAACGCGCCTTCCAATGCGTCAGGAACGTCTCCAGCATGTAGCGGCGCCAGAATTCCGCCGAGAAAATATCGTCCGCGAGCGCCATGTCCTGTCCTCGACAACCCCACCAGCCAGTCGTCATGATTGTCAGTACTGCCAGATGCTTTCCGCCTATGATGGTAGGTAAGGGGGCTGCCTTGGCAATACTGGTATCGCGATTTGCAGTACAAATGGCGCCGATCTCGACGATGCACGCCACGTCCCGGGAAATGTCCTATTCTCGCACCAGATGGGAAAGCCACACAGCCGATGTAGGTAGACAAAGGCAACATGATGGCTGCCTCCTGACAATGCCAGTCCATCATATATTGATTAGAGAAACACGGTTGCCGCAAGGAGGATGACGGTCCATGGTCCAGCTGAGTCAGAGCGACGAAGCGTTTCAACATGATCCCGACAAACCGTGTTCTTACCTGCAAGGTGACGTCGACGACCTGCTGGAGCGGGAGTGGCTGATCACCAACGGCCTGGGCGGCTACGCCAGCGGAACCGTGCTCGGCTGCCCGACCCGTCGCTATCACGGCCTGCTCGTCTGGTCGCGAATGCCCCCGTTGCAGCGGTACCTCATGCTCTCGAATACCCTGGAACGTCTTATAACCAACAATGGCGACCCCCTCGACCTGTCCACCTTCGAGTTCAACGGCGCGATCCATCCCAAGGGGTACGTCTATCTCGTCGATTTCGATTACGAAAGTGCGCCGCCACAGCCCTGGGCTCGCTTCACCTGGCAGGTCGGCGACGTCCGGATCATCAAGACCGTCCGGCTTGTCTACCAGGAGCCGCATTGCACGATCACCTACGAGGTCTTCCCCGATGGCCCGGGCACGCGCCGCCTCGAGGTCAAGCCGATGCTTGCGATGCGCGACTTCCACTACCTCCGCCGCAAACCCTCCGGCTCGCCCTTCGATATCCAGACCCTGCCCAACGCCGTCCACACCCGATGCGTCCAGGACAGAAACGTCACGCTTACCCTCGCTGCCACCGGCCCGATGGCAGAGCAGACCCGCTTCATCGAGGCGACCGACTGGTGGTATAATTTTCTGTACCGAAAGGAAGCCGAGCGGCAGATGGACTGCGGCGAAGACCTCTATGCTCCGGGTTTCTTCAGCGTCTCCGGCGAGGGCCCGCTGGTCCTCCAGATCACAGCCGTCCCCGGCGCCGACGCACTGATCGACGGCACGCGCAAGGCCTACAAGGCGCCCCAGGCCAGTTCAGCCGAATCCTGGCGCATCAGCGGACCGCGCCAGGCCAAAAAACTCTGCCGCGCCGCTCAGCAGTTCCTCGTAGAACGCAAGACAACCTCCGGCCAGACCCTGCAGACCATCCTGGCAGGCTATCACTGGTTCGGCGACTGGGGCCGCGATACCGCCATCGCCCTTCCCGGCATCCTCCTGAGCACCGGCCGGCACGAAGAGGCCCGCGATGTCCTGACCACCTTTGCCGACGTGCAGAACAACGGCCTGATCCCCAACCGGTTCGACGACCGCGGAGCAGGCTGCGACTACAACAGTGTTGATGCCAGCCTCTGGTTCGTCCGCGCCGTCGAACAGCTCGCCGCGATCACCGGTGATGACAGTCTCTGGCAGGGTAAACTCGGCCGGGCGGTCCGCAACGTCGTCGAGGCATTCCTGGCGGGAACGGACTTCGACATCAAGGCCGACAGTGAGGGCCTGTTGAGCTGCGGCAACGAGCACACGCAGACTGACCTGGATGGACGCAATGTTCAACAACCACGCCGTCACCCCCCGCCACGGCAAGCCCGTCGAGATTAACGCCCTGTGGATCCACGCCCTCAAGACCGCTGCCAGACACCAGGCTGGCGGCTCCAGGGATACCGAACGCTGGGACGAACTGGCCGACAGCGCCTCCAGCCGGTTCGTCGATGGCTTCTGGTATGAAGAAGGCGGCTACCTTTACGACGTGATCCGCGACGACTTCCGGGACACCAGCCTTCGCCCCAATCAGGCGATCGCCCTGGCCCTGCCGAGTTGTCCCCTGCCGGCCGAAAAACAGCAGCAGGCGATCGGCATCATCGAACAGAAACTGCTTACCCCATATGGCCTGCGGACGCTCTCGCCCGACCATCCCGACTACAAGCCGCACTACGAGGGCAGCTGGCAGACCCGCGACGAAGCCTATCACCAGGGCACGGTCTGGCCCTGGCTGATCGGCCCGTTCATCGAAGCCTACCTGCGGATCAACGGTAATTCGTCCGCCGCCAGACAGCAGGCCCGAAAATGGCTCGACACGCTCCTCACTCATTTGGAATGCGAGGGCTGCCTCGGCAGCATCAACGAGATCTTCGACGGCGACGCCCCCCACAAACCCCGCGGCGCCGTCGCCCAGGCATGGAGCGTCTCGGAGGTACTGAGGGCATTGCTGATGGCCCAGGACCCGGAAAGAGAAAACGGCAATGGCTACCACACTCGCAGGGTAATCGCAGGCATCCCAGCCAACGGAACAGCCCTATAGAGACGCTAAGGCTGTCTTGAGTTCAGGTCCAGCGTTAGTCGGATTTCGATTCCTGGGTGCCATGGCCTCGCGAAGCAGGGCCATGGCAGGCTGGCCACTACGGGCAAACTGTACTTGCTCTAAAATCAGAGAATGCCCAAACGCCGTCATCCTGAGCGAAGTGAAGGATCTCCGCGCCAAGAGACTCACGGGGAATCGACAAACATCCCCCGGATACTGGTCCCCGGATATTGCAGTACGTCATCCCGGTTCGCGCCTGTTGCCGTTGCGCCCCCGGTGAATCGGCCGCGACGTACCGGCAAACCTCGCAAAGAGTGATGGTCATCCTGAACGGGAAAGTCCTTGAACCGCCCCTTCTGCAGGTGCCCGCCGCACCGGCTGCGATGCCCAATATGGTGGTGCCGCACGGCACGCCTGCCACCTCATCAGCCCGTCCAGTCGCTGGTCCGCCGCGGCGCTGAAAGGGCCGCAGATGCCCCAGGCCGGGATCTGCAAAGACATTTGGCATGTTGCCGCAAATCAACATCGCGCATCCTCGATGTGGCCGATAATCAACATCCTGCAAGATGAACAACTCGTTGCCGGCGGCGTTTCTTTTTTTTCTTCCTTTGTAAAGACTGACATGCAAGGACTTACACAGCGGAGTTCATTTTCCTCGTCCGGATCGCGCGAATCTGGCACGCGATTTGCTGCACGTTGCCATTACGGTGTTGGAGCAAACAGCCATTCGGCAACCTGTCAGCCTGCGAGCAGGCTCCAGCGGCGCCCATCTGTAACATCACAGATAATCAGTGTCGGCATTCCAACAAAAGGAGCAGGAACAATGACCAGAGTTATTGTTGTGGCTTCGGCGGCGCTGATGCTGTTGGCAGGGCCGGCCGCAGCGGGAGTTCTGGACTTCGAGAGCGGCACCCAGGACAGCTCTGTTTCAGACGGACCTCCAGTATGACGCGACCTTCGGGACGGTCTCGACCGCGGCCACCGGCAACACAGCGGTGCCGACGGCCGTAGACCCGGCCGGCGGGGGCAACTACATGGTCCAACTGGACTCGCTGCACTCGGCGACGTCGACGATCTACGGCGGCGGGACGTCGGCCATCTACGCGCCCGGGGCACCCCGGTCAACATGGTGGCCGGCACCTACGGCGTAGATGTCTTCATGAAGTACGGCGGGGGCTATTCCCAGTACGACTATTACACCGCGGGCCTGACCCTCGGCAAGATCAGCAAGACCGAGCAGATCGCTGTCTGGCTGTACGAGGAGTCAAATTACAAAGGCGGCACCGAGCTCTATCTCGACGTGGGCGTCAACTCCGAAAACCACGACTACTCCATCTCAAACGGCGGCGGCCACACGGCGACGGACACCTTGTTGGACCTCGGCCCGTTCAATCTCTCCGGGCAGGGCTGGTACAACCTCAGCGCCGACGTCTACAACGATCCGAGCAACGGCAACGCCTACACCCTCGACATCATCGTCACCAGACCCGATGGCACCACCGTCACCGGGAGCTGGGCCGATACCGGCAGTCGAAAGATCGACCTGGCCACCGACCCCAAACCCTTCGGCCTGCTGACCAATCACTACGGCAACCAGGCCCGGTACGTCGTCGCGCAGTACGACAACCTGTCGGCCCCGGTGATCACCGTGCCCGAGCCGGCAACGCTGGCTCTGCTGGCCTTGGCGGGCGGCATGGCCCTGCGTCGTCGCAGGGCCATTGCGGATCAGCGCATACTCCGCTGATCCGTCGAACAGATCTCCGGCTCACAGGTCGCTTGCTCGACTGGTACCCGTTTCAAGATTTCGTTCTCATGGGTGCCACTGGCAACTTGTCTGCCAGTGCAGGATTCTGAAAGCGTTTCCAGAGATTGCGCTGATGACGCTGCCTGGTTCGAATTGGATCAGCAGATGGCAGCGCGCAGGCATGATCGCATAGACCCAGAGACGAAATGAATGCTGTCTTTTGGCGGGTGGCATGGCCCTGCGATGCTGCAGGGCCATGGTCGTTCACTCACCACCATCGCCACATTCTGTACCACGCCTGCCAGTTCGACCACCTGCAACTGTGCAGTCTAAGCAGGCAGTAATCATGCGACCCCCGTCTGCTCTTCGTCCTGAAGGGACGACATATATAAGCTCAGGGTCGAGGAACCTGCGGGCGTCTTTTGCAGGTACATTGTCATACATTTTCAAGGCCCATATGCATCCACCCGCACTGCACAGCTCGCCTTCCGCTGGCCAGGCCCTGCTGGCCAGCGTTGCTCCACAATGGTGTTTGAGGCTTACATGCCCTGTAAAACAGGAGGCTGTCCTTCTCTCGTGAAAATCGGTAAGATGGCCCCCGGACGCAGCCGGCAACCTGACCAACGACGGGATCTACCAGTACAGTTACGATGCGTGGAACCGGCTGGTCAAGGTCACCCGGCTGGGGCCGACCGGCCAGGGGGTTACTCCCCAGGTGGTGGCGGAATACCGCTACGATGGGCTGGGCCACCGGGTCTACAAGAAGGTCGAAAACAGCGGCGACCGCGACGACGAGCAGTACTTCTACTACAACAACAGGTGGCAACTTCTGGAGATCGCCGGCTCGGACAACAAGGCCCGGCAGCAGTTCGTTTGGGGCACGCAGTATATCGATGAGGCCATCTGCATGGACGTGGACACCAACAGCGACGGCGACTGCACGGACACGGCTGGTTCGCGGCACTTCTTCTACTGCCAGGACGCCAACTGGAACGTGGTCGCCCTGCGGGAGAACACGGCCAGCGGCAATGCGGTTGTCGAGCGGTATGAGTACGACCCGTACGGCACCGTGCGGATCTACAAGGGCCAGACCGCAGCCGACCAGCCGGAGCAACTGTCGGTAACAGGCAGCAGCCTGAAGTGGCTGGATGCCGACCTGCCGGAGAATCCGGTGATGTACTGCGGATATTTTCATGATGCTACGACTGGCAAGTACTACGTGCGACATAGGACGTACGGGCTGGATCGGTGGTTGCAGAGGGATCCGGAAGGTTATAGGGACGGGATGAACCTATACCAGTATGTTAATTCCCGCCCCACTTCTTCGGGCGATCCGACGGGAGAGTGCACGATTTTCTTTTCCTGTGCATGTATCAAGAACGTGGTTTCTGGTTGCCATCGCGATTGTACGTATAAGTGTACAGAAAAACGACGGCGAGTGCTTTATCCTTCTAATATCCTCTGTGATGACCGTGTGCTGCCTCCTAAGGGAACAGCGGTTATTTATCTGGGCGATACCAAGACCGACCATTGGTGCAAGATTCCAGGGTGCAGTCTTTTTCATAAGCCAAATCCGCCAGGCTGCGATGCCCCTTTTGAAAAGTACAAAATATTCACGTACGATCCAAGCTCTAAGAGGAACTGTAGCCAATCCTCTTGCCGAAAGGCTATTCGCGGGGGAGGATCAGTATGCAACAAGTTCTGCAGTCGCCTTCCCAAGCCATGGAACTGGCTTTGTAAGGGACTATGTGGCATGGGCGGTGCAGTAATCGCCGATTTCTGTAACAATTACTGTCAGAATCCTTAACAGAGCCAGAGACTCAGATGGGGACTTCCGTATGCATCGCTTCTTGTGTGGCTTGTGTTGCTCTGCGATAGCGCTTCTTTTTCCTGCGTCGGTCTTGTCGGTTATTTCCCCGGCAGACGTTCCGCATCCAAGGTTAGGGGGGCCGACAGTTGACTATATTGAATGGTATCGTGGTCTCACTCGTACTAAGAAAGGCGATAATGCGCTGCTGGTCTATCAACCGCTTTTGCGACCACCAAACAATGCCTGTTCTCGGCCGCAAACGGTCGATTCTGCAGGTGATTCAGCGAAGGTGCTTGCGGAGATCGAAGAGTTACTTACGGCACCGAGAGTTTGGCGATCTCGAGATTGCCCGCTACTGAATGCTGCGATTGAGCGGGAGCGGCCCAAATTGGCGGCTTATTTATCCGGGGCGGGCAAGCCGTTTGTTGTTCCCGTCCCTTCCCCAGACTGTGATGGACTAGCATATTTATACTTGCCCTATCTGTCGTACGTCAGGACGACTAGCAGGCTTATGCTCGTAAATGCTTTGAGGAAGGAAAAGGCATCGGTAGGTCTAGCCCAATGTATCCAGAACGTGCTCTTGCACGCATGCCAGCTTAGCCCTCTGGAGGTGACCGCTCCTGTCATTCAGTATAGTGTTTCATTTAGGCTTCGCGAAGACACCTACAGGTTTGCGGTCCTATGTTTGCGGCGATCTCTTCTAAACGGTCATGATCTGTCGAGTTTGGCCGGATCACTTCTTCACTTGGATAACATCGACCTTCGCACCCGCCTGTCTTCGAGCATGGCTTTTGAGGAGGCTAGAGATTATGAGCTCATTCAGAATTGGTTCGATGTTCAAGATCAGAGATTCAGCCATTCCAAGATGAGGAAATGGGCGAGGCATGTGTATCCGACGCCGAAGGGCGCACTAATATCGGAAGCTAAGCCCCAGAGAGTTGCCAAGAAGATCGCTTGGTATTGGCGGGCTTTGTATCAGACGTTCGCAAATCCGGAGAATCGTGATTTGTTTATGAATGTAAGGGATATCGACCGGTCGCTTGCCTCGCAGTCCGCATTTGCGGCGGAATATCTTGGATGGAGCATGCTGCCCCCCCTGAGGTATGCTACTGATGCAGAGGTCTGGAGGCGAGGGACGCGAGTCATCCTAGGCCTCTTTACGTGGCGATCAACTCACGGTACGTGGCCGAAGGATCTAGATGTGATTCATATTGATAGACTTTCAGTTTCTGACCCATATGCGCCAGGGCATCGCTTCGTTTACCGTACCCAAGGAACGACTGCCATGTTGTATTCAGTAGGTACGGATGGGAAGGATAACGGCGGAGTAGATGGAGATGATATCGTCTTGTGGCCGCCTGCGGAGAGGCAGTGAAATAGAACCGGCAGAGATTGCGAAGCATGACCCTGCGTTAGCAGTCAGTCTGTACAGGATGAGGGTTTAAAGTATTTTTTTCCGCGACAACATGAGAGGATCAAGAATTGTCAAAAATGCGTTCTGTTCATTCGTGGTCCGTACTTTCCTGGGGCGTATCTGTAATTCCACTCGTGCTGTCAGCACAATCGGCTGCAGCAGTCCCGGCTGGCTCGGAGGCTCCTGAGACGGACCACGGCCGGTCTGTTGCTAGCCAAGCGACAACAGCCAGGCCGGCCAAGTCTCATTCGGCTGCCGCACACGAATCGATCGCCCGGCCGGCGGCGTACGATGCTCGGCGAGGCCATAAGAGCCAAACTATCGAGCACGACTTCGGCAAGGCCTGGGCTGGCGAGCCGGTGACGTACACCTTCAAACTGACCAACACCAGCGACCACATTCTTCAGATCCACAGCGTGACGACTAGCTGCGGCTGCACGACAACCAGCAAGTGGCAAAAACAGGTGAAGCCGGGCGAGACATGGAAGGTGGACGTGAGCCTAGCCACGCTAGGTCCAGAAAAGGGTCCAGGTACATTTTGCGGGACAGGCCGCTACGCAAGTGTTCTTCGAGAACCCGGTCCGGTAATGTGGATGCTTCCATGACTACCGGGGTTGGGGCGGCTGGTATACTGATTACTGATTGGGCAGATTCATGAGCCGCGGACTAAAGACAGTCTCTTTAGTTGTTGGCGCCGCGATCACGGCAATGGTTGTCTACCTCTTCCTTGCTCCCTCAATCACTGAACGGTACAGGTGCCGGCATCAACTTGGCAGCATCGGTTGCGCCATTAGACTCTACCGCCAGACTCATAGCGGGTTGTATCCGTCCAACCTGGAAGACATCGACAACGGCCTGTTGAAGCCCCTTTTACATTGCCCAGGTTCCACCCTCCAGACACAGACAATCGGCGAGTCACCTTATGAAAGCGACTACGTGTATGTGCATTGGCCGCAACTCTTGCCCGACAGTGCGAAGACCCTGCCTGGTGACTACCCGATCGTCTATGATGCCAGACTCTCCAACCACAACGGGAAGGGCATCAATATCCTTCTTGTCGACGGTTCTGTCATCTGGGATCAAAGGGCGCGCTGGCTGACACATCTTGCGGCACAACATCATGGGATCATTCTGCCAAAATGAACGCCGCACGAGAAAGGCGTGTCGAACCATCTCGACCCCGAGTCATGAGGGGGAAAAGGGTCCAGAAAAGGGTCCAGGTACATTTGCGGGATCCATATGCATCCACCCGCCCTGCACCGGCACAGGGCCTTGCCGGCCGCCGGTAGCGGCAACCGCAACGTCCCCTCAGCCTTCAGTGCTCAGAGGTCCCTTGAAGCCTCGGGCGTCACCCGGGGTTGCGGCTGTTGTCCTTGTGCTATTGGCGTCCACATGAGTAAGATGTTTCCGGAATATGCCAGCGACTTGCACTGTTCTCTTTACCCACATGGAAATAGGCAAGATCGCAACACGACGCCCGGCGAGAAACGAGGAAAGACAATCACCCCCCGGGACTCGCCCCCCCGCGAAAAACGTCAGTCGTGCAGGCCACGCCAATCCAGTTGAGCATCCGACCCCAGTTGGCCACGAGGATCTGCAGGTCGCCGACATTCACGTAACCGTCGGCATTGAAATCGGCGTTGGGGTCCCAGTTCGCGGCGGTGCCGGTACTGGCCCATGCCGCAGCGAGTGCCTGCAGATCCCCTACGTTGACATCGTTGTCGTGGTTGGCGTCTCCCGACATGAAGAGGGGTATGCTGGCGGTATCGACAGCATCGCCGCCGTAGCCGTCGGTGACGGCGGCCTGCAGGACCATGCCGGCCTCGGCCAGGTCTTTCACGATGGGTACGGTGTAACTGACTGTATCGGTGCTGGTCCCGCTCAATGCCAACGTCTTGCCGGCGGTCTGACTCCATAGGTATTGAAGGGGATCGCCGCTGGGGCTATAGCCGGCGGCATGCAGCGTTACCTGCCAGCCTTCGTAGACGAAAGCGGGGGCGGAATCGATGTGAACGGTGATGGCCGGTTGGACGGTGATCGTTACCGTGTCGGTGGCGACCAGGTCGCCATCGGAGACCTGCACTTGAAGCACGTAAATGCCGGTCTGGTCGAATGCAGCCGTCGCATCGGCGACGTTCGGGTCGGTGAAACTCACCACTCCCGGCCCGCTGACCTGACTCCACGCGTAGGTGAGGTAGCCGGGCGGGTTGGGCAAACCATCATCGGTGGCCACGCAGGCCAAACTGGCTGTGCTCGGCAGGGTGATCTTCCGGTCCGGGCCGGCATCGACCGCAGGTCCAGTGTTAGCGCAAACCGTAACGGTGTCGCTGCCGGTCATCTGCCCGTCGTAGGCAGCCGAGCTGGAGAACGTATGTCCCTGGCACACTGAAGGAGGCGGTTGTGATGGCGGCGGTCGGGTCGCTGAAGACCACGTCGCCTGGGCCGTCGACCTTGCTCCAGGTGAGCGTGAAGTAGCCCGGCGGGTTGGGCAGGCCGTCGTCGGCGGCAAAGCCACTCAGGCTGGCTGTCGCGGGCCCTGTGATCACCTGATCGGCCCCCGCGTCAACGAACGGGGTCTGGTTCTCTGGGATGCCGTATTCATATGCGCCGATGTCGATGACATCGTTCACGAGGTAACGGTCCTGGTAACTGCGGGGATGGACATACATTTCCGTCGGAACCAGCGAGAAGTCATCAAGGCCTGTAGCCGGGCTCGGGATGGCACCTTTGTCGATGGCACCGGTCGACGCGGCCGTCAGATGGTAGTCGAATCCAGCGGCATTGACGAAGCCGGCGCCGGCGACGGAGGTGGTCCAGTTGTTGCTGGCGGTGGCGGCCCCGTAGATCGCCGTTCCAGGGCCGGCGAAGATATTGTTCTGGACGATCGCCGGGACGCCGCTGACGTTCTTGACAAATGTACCGCCGCTACGGTTATTGACGATGGTGTTGTTGATGACGTACAGGTGCAGGTCCGGATTGGTCGAGCCTTCTTCCGCGTAGGTGATGATGGCGGAATTTTCGGTGGCGGCGCTCTGCTCGACGAGGTTCCCGATGATATACGTCGTGCCGCCCTGCGGGGCGTCGATCTCGTAGCTCGAGGTGCTGCCTTCGTCGGTAATACGGTTGTAGAGTATGTAGTTATGACGACCGCGGGTCTTGACCTCGTGGCCGACGTATGCGTTGTGGCTGTACGAATACCGCATCGTGAAGCTGTTGCAGGTCCCGGCATAGATGTTGTGCGTGCGGCCTACATCGCCGTACCCGTTATTGTCGAATTCACAGTACTCCACAAGAATGTTTGCCGCGATCTGGTTGCCGCCCATGATGCCGTCTTCGTTATCGTGGAAATAGCAGTTACGGATATTAAGGGTTCCGATGCATTCCATGCGGATGCCGCAGCCGTTGCCATAGGCAGCCCCCTGGCAGTTGCGGATCTCGAGGTTCTCGACGTTGACGACGGTGGTCGCGTCATTGATGTACAGGACGCCATGGTCATTGGGGCAGGTCATGTTGGCGTCCAACACGGCCCGCGTCGAGCCGGCGCCCGAACGGTCAGGCTCTTTTGAATCAATGCGAAGGCCGGGTCGCCGATAAGGGTTCCGTCGATCTCGATGGTATCGCCGGGTGTCGCCGCGTCGACAGCATCCTGTAACATTAGGTACGTCTGACCTGTTCGCGTGTTAGTGATGGTGGCCAGCGCGGGCGAGCAGACCAGCCCGGTGATGATCCCCACCCACACGGCAAGCGAGTGACGGTTCATACGAACTCCTTCCCTTCTCCCTTGTCGAAACGTGACTGCCGGCAGTGCCGGCCGTCGAGAGCCGATCTGCAAGAGGCACCCGGATTCGAAACCAAAGGCGTATGCTGCCACAGTGTCGACGTGCGATGGCACAAATCAATCTTTGACGCCTGGCCTCACGCCCTCCTCCTCCAAAGGAGGGCAAGGCCGACTGCATCCGTTATACACTTTTTATGCGCCGCTCACAATCGCATAATCTGCGCCGGCAAACTCGGGCTTGGTAACCCTGCCTGTATCGGGCGTCCGGGTCAATTGCTGCTCTTTGCTGTCTCGAAGCCACGGGTCCGGACCAGCTCGTGCGGTGGATCTTTTCGCAAGTTCCGGTTCCGGCTGGCTGGCGGCACCTGCAGGATTCCGACGTCGGTGCGGTTACCGCGGCTGGCGTCTCCAGCCACGTACGCGGGACTGTATGCGACACAGTTGGTTACAGCCCCTTGCCGATTCCTGGCGGTGATCGCAATCCCCAGAACGGCTTTGCCCCGAGCGACTGCTATGGGGGCTGACACGAGGCGACCACGGATCGCGTTCATCTGGAGACACATCTTTATCTGCAACTTTGTCTGCTTTATCTGGGGACATCTTCAATCCTGTTCGGCACTCAAATTGCATGCTAATAGATAATTGAAGGCAAGGGCAAGATATAGCCACCCGCCGGCGAGCCAGGAATCGGCGTACGCTTCGAATTGATTCCGCCGGATATGCCATCATAATAGCATGTAATCCTTACCCGACCAGCGCGGAACCAAATCTCCTATGAGGGATGAAACTGCCGGCGGGATCGGTTAGGTCTGCGACTTTGAATCGTGGCATGCGGCTCGCCCGTGCAGGCAAAGTGAGCAACCACAGATGAACACAGATTCGCACAGATATCTGCGTGCATCTCTGGTTCCTTCCATCAAGTGCTGCAATGAGAAAGAGACGATGAAGAGCAAACCAATTACGGTCTGTGGTCTGGGCGTAGCGCCGGCTGGCGGCGGTATGCTGTCGACCGCGGGGACACAAGGGTGGAAGCCGGATCCCAAGCTGCTGGATGCAGTGCAGAAGCAGCGGTCGACGGTGCTGTACGATGAGTCAAAAGTGCCGCGGTATCAGCTTCCCGATCCGCTGCTGTGCCAGGATGGCTCTCGCGTCAGCAGCGTGCGCGACTGGGAGCAGAAGCGCCGGCCGGAGACGCTGGATCTGTTCCGCAGGTTCGTCTACGGCCGCACGCCGGACAAACGGGCCGAGGTGAGCTTCGATATTGTGCAGACCGATGAGAAGGCGATGGAGGGGAAGGCCACGATGAAGCGCGTGAAGATCACCGCCACTGACGGCGGCAAGTCGTACGCCTTCAACATGGCCGTGATGATCCCCAATGCCAAAGCCGGCCGCGTGCCGTGCTTCGTGCTGATCAACAACCGCGTCCCCAGCAGCGCGGACCCGACGCGGCGGTCGAAGGTCGAATTCTGGCCGGCCGAGGAAATCATCGCCCGCGGCTATGCCACGGCCGTCTTCCAGACCAACGATGTCGATCCCGACAAAGCCGGCGAGGCGGCGCGGGCCAAAGGCGTGCGCGGCGTCTGGCAGGGACCGGGCAAGGTGGGCGAGGATGCCTGGGCGACGATCTCCGCCTGGGCGTGGGGCGCCAGCCGCGTGATGGATTACCTCGTGACGGACGCTGCGCATCGACGCGGCCAAGGTGGCGATCATCGGCCATTCTCGCGGCGGCAAGACCGCGCTGTGGACCGCGTGCAGGACCCGCGATTCACGCTGGTCATCTCCAATGACTCGGGCTGCGGCGGGGCTGCGCTGAGCCGGCGCAGGTTCGGCGAAACCGTCGAAAGGATAAACAAGGGCTTCCCCTACTGGTTTTGCGAAAACTTCAGGAAATTCAACGGCAAGGAAGATGACCTGCCCATCGACCAGCACCAGCTCATGGCACTGATCGCCCCGCGGGCGCTATGCGTGGGTAGCGCCGACGGCGATTTCTGGGCCGACCAGCGCGGCGAATTTCTCTCGATGGTCAACGCCGCCCCGGTCTACGCGCTCTATGGCTTGGCGGGACCCAAGGCCGATGAGATGCCCCCGCTGGAGACGCCTCTGGTGCGCGATCGGATGGAGTACCACATCCGCAAGGGCGGCCATGGGCTCACGCTCTACGACTGGCAGTGCTACCTGAATTTCGCCGATCGGCTGTGGAAGTGAGTGCGCTTCCCGTTTGTCTGCGTTTGTCTGGGGAAACCATACCATTTATTGATGCGACGGTGCTGACGCATCTCTCGCCGCTCGTGTTCCCTGCTATCCTCATTCCTGCTCTTCTCTGCGCCCTCGGCGTCTCTGCGGTGAGTAAGCCCCGGGCCGGCCCTTGCCCCCCGAAGGTCCCCCGGCAAACGGCGACGTTATACGCCTCGCCCATGTCATGCGAAACCAGGGAGACTGCTGATCGAATGGGCTTCCCGTACTCCAAGGTCCGCTCAGGCGGCGAAGGATGTAGCTGGATCAGCCTGCGGGCCACTGAATACTCTGAAGGGCGAACACGTTATCGCCGTGCTTGATGAATCCTGTCCGCCCGGCCGCGTGGAGCGAAACGCGGCAGCAGGATAGTCACTTCGACGCCAGCGGCGCAGGTGCACTCGCCGGCGCCTTGGCTGGAACGACCTTTGCCGCCGGGCAAGTCGCCGGCGCAGTTGCGGCTGCTCTTCGCAACCCCTCCCGCAGCCAGCCCGCCTCCTGCAGCTTCTCCACCATGCGGAACGCGCCGTCGTACTCGTCCGGGTCAACCGCCACGAAGCTCTGCCACTCCATCGGTTTGAGCGACTCTGCCGGAATCGCCCCCGACAGCAGAAACTTCTTGACCGTCGCGACCAGCTTCGGGTCCGCCTTCTTCGAGGCAACAATCGGCCCTTCCGGCAACACCGGCGTCCGCGCGATAATCCGGAACCGGTCCTTCGTCACCATCTGCAACACCACAGGCAACGGCGTGGCGGAAACGATCTTCGACTTCACCTTGTCCGGCCAGTTCGAATAGGCGACCACGTCGACAGCGCCCGCGTCCAGCAGCGGCTCGTAGGCAACCGCCTTGGCCACCTCGAACGAATCGAGATGATGCCGCCGCGTCAGCGGAATCGGGATCAGTTCACGAGGGATGTCGGTCGGCTTCAGGCCCGCCTGCATCAGCGTATACGCCGCCGCCACATCCGAAGCGGCATCGCCAGCCGGGCCGAACGCAAAGCGGTGATTCTTCAGGTCTTTCACGCTCTTCACATCCGACTCTTTCTTGGCGATGATCAGACCGCGCCGACTGGTCCGCCCGAGGATGTTCACCGGCTTGGCCAGCAGCACACAGACTGTCCCCGCCGACCTCCGCGTAGTCCGTCGCCGACAGGATCGCCAGATCCAGATATCCCCGGTTCAGCTGACTGCGGATCTGAAACGGCTTATAGCAGACGATCTGCACCTGCCTACCGAGCTTCTTGCTCAACGCCCTGGCGAAACCGTCCCATGGCACCTGAACGGGGTTCAACTGGATGCGGGTAATGCCCACCCGCACCGGCTCCTTCATCTTGAGCACCGCCCGCAGGGGTCTGAACACACCGAGATCCTGGCTCGCACAGCCAGCCCCAAAGACACCCAGGCAGACCAGACTCGCCGCCAGGCACAACCGGCTGAATCGTTCCCGTGCCATGAATTCAACCCCGAAATCAGGACTCCAGTATCCATCCGCACCAATGACGCCACGCAGTATACATAACACCTTCGCGGACAACAAACGGATTACTGACACCGCTCGCCTTGATCCGTTTCAACCGCCGCGCGACATGGACCTCCGACAGCAGGCCCTTTCATCCCCTCTGACGCATAATGAAAAACGGTTTCGAAGCCCCTCCCCCCGACCGACCGTCCACCAGGCAGAAGAGAGTCCGAAACCGTTTCTAAGACGACCCTAGTACGCCGCATCAATCCAGCACGGCAATCTTAAGGTCGTCAAAGTAAGTCACGCTGTCGGCCTTGGTCCACAGGCCGACCTTGCCGGCCTCGCCAAAGGTGTCGTCAACGACGTCGAGTTTCCTGCTGCCGTCATGATATATCTGGAAGTGATCGCCGACCGCCTTGACGCGAAGCGTATGCCACTGCCCTGCCGTCGTCTGCATTTTGACCGTAGCCAGTTGCGTGCGTTTGCCGCCCTGCACCTTGTAGAAGCGGAAATTGTCCTCGATGGCATTCGCGCGGAAGACGTAGTAATTATCCCTATCCTGAAACCGAAAGACGATCCCGCCGGATTCGTCCACCTTGCCGGAAAGAGGCTTATACTGCACGGAAACGTCCAGATCTCTGGCTTTCAGTCCCTGGTATACACACAGCGGAAACCGCACTCTCGTCGTATCCGCATCGAGCTGCGCGAGCACCTTCCTGCCGCTGGCAGCGTCTGGATCTTCCTGCACCAGCCAACGCGGCGGCTCACCGCCGTGCGTCTGGGTTGCCGCAAATTCCGCAGGAAGCTGACCGACCGGCATGTCTTCGAAATCTAAGGAAATCACCTTAGGGGTGCTTGTCGCGGCCTTTTGCGAAGAGGCCTTTCCATGGGCGCAACCCGCCACAACCACCACCAGACCCGCGCAAACGACCGTATAACAAATATACCCAATAGCCCGCAATGCACGCCTCCTTTCAAGTGTAAAGGTTATCCGCCGGCCTGGACAGATGTGTAGGCAAACGCTGTTACCTGTTTTGACAGAGGGAAGTTATGTTTCCGCATTCCAGCATCGCGTCCCGCGCTATTTGCCAGCCTTGGTCTATACCGCCTTGCCAGCATGGCAGGTATTTGAACAGCGTAATGATACATGGTCAATACCCGCTATCGCGATTGAGAGCCAGAACCTGACACCATCCCCCAATGCGGCTTCTAGATATGTGGAAAATAGATTGACAGATCTTTGGTGTTCAATACAATGCAGCGTGTATGGGGCTGGTGGGCGTGTCGAGGAATCGGTCCTCAACCCGCCAGGGGGCTCGGGCTTGCAACCGAGCTTCAGTTGCAGGGATTATCAGATTGACGTTCGATCGTAAGAGTTTGATGCACGTCGCGCAAACCCTTGAGTCGCGGACATCCAAGCTGGTCGTACTGCAACCCTTGTCGTTGCTAATTCAGGAAGGAGCCAGAAGCGTGGCTACCGGCACAGTCAAATGGTTCAATGATGCCAAGGGGTATGGGTTCATCACAACAGAGAGTGGCACCGACGCGTTTGTGCATTATGGTGACATTCAAGGAGAGGGGTTCAAATCCCTGGCCGAAGGTGACCAGGTGGAATTTGAACTGTCGCAGGGCCCGAAGGGTCCCAAAGCGATCAAGGTCCACAAGATCTAAGATCGCGACAGTAGGAAACAATCTCGGACGCCGCGGTTTGCCGCGGCGTTTTTTTGTCCCGTAAGCAGACGACCGTCGCCCAGGCACGTAACGCAATCGACACGCCTCCGAGTCCCATAAGACCGCCCCGCGCAACACAACACGCAGGTTATCAACATATGCACATAATTATCAACAACCCATAACACAAACCCTTATGGCTGTGTCAGGGCAAAACCCTGATTCGGATACGCCTCGATGATTAGCGCAAGTTCGGTTTACCTGTAGCGGCCAGCTACCATGGTCCTGCTCCGCAGGGCCATGCCCCCCGAGAATCGGACCCAGACCAACGCTATAGCTAAACTCAAACGACTCCGGTCACCCGTCCTTCCGACAGCGATCGGCGTCCATGCCCGGATGCCGTAACAGAACAAGAGGGCAGCGTCAGTGGTGTCCAGGCACCGCTTGCCGCATCCACTGGCGTGCACGCAGGCAAGGCTCCTGCCAATGATCGAGCGCTTTCATATTGGATTGTGGCGACATCGATGCTGCTTCGGCGGGCCCGCGCTCCACCAGTACAGAAAGCCCCCTTGCGCTTCAGTGCAGACACAATGCCGGGAATTCGACTCCTTGGCCGGCCATAGCGAGCCTCCGTCGCCGCTGCGCAGGCTGGCCCGGCTTTGCCCCCGTCTTGGACATCGCAATGCCTTACCAGCCCAGGTCGTGGCAGACATGCTTGTTCCGGGCGATCCGCCGGCGGACCTGGGCCGCCAGGACCTGCTCTTCCACCCTGGCTGGCTCCCAGCTTTGCCAGCAGCTTTGAACGCAGTTTCGACAGTGTCGCTGCATGCTGGGGACTGCTGGAGAGGTCGTTCATCTCGTACGGATCCGCATTGAGATCATACAGCCGTTCATCCGCAGTATGGTTGTGTACATACTTGTAGTCGCCCACCCGCAGGAACGCCCGGGGGTGATTCCAGCCCTCGCCCTCGAACTCGCAGAAGACCTCGCCGCCCTGGAACTGCTCCCGTCGCCCTTCGAGAAGCGGTACGAGCGAATGGCCGTCCACCTTCAGGGGCTCCGGCAGGTGCGTGCCGGCTATATCCAGAAATGTAGGATACAGATCGACCAGCGAAACGGGCACCGCCGAGCGCGTCCCGGGCCGGATCCGGCCGGGCCAGCGAACGATCATCGGGACGCGGGCCGATGCCTCCAGCAGCGTCGTCTTGGCCCACAGGCCGTGTTCGCCCGCCATCTCGCCGTGATCGCTGAAGTACAGCACGACGGTATTATCATCCAGCCCGCACTCGGCGAGGCAATCCAGGATCATGCCCGCGTACTCATCGAACTCCGTGATCAGCGCGAAGTACACCTCCCTGGCGTTCCGGATCTCCTCGTCGGACAGTTCCGCCAGATCGCCGTAGTACTTCTGGGTGTACTGATCGCAGATATCCCGGCCGGCGCCTTCGCGATTGAACGGCAGGTCGCCCTTGCCGCGATACCGCGCCAGTATGTCCTTGCGGGCCTTCCACGGCGGATGAGGCAGCACGAAGGCCGAGCAGATCGCCCATGGTTGCCCATCGGGATGGGCCGCCTTTTCCCGCAGCATCTTGAGCGTAACGTCGAGCACCTCCAAGTCCTTCTGGAAGATCGGCTGGCGCTCGAGGGCATCGGCGCTCGCGTCGCGCAGTTGCCCCCGCATGCCGTATTCCTCGCGACTCGACGTATAGGGTAACGGATCGGTCCAGAGATGGCTCGTGCGAATACCGTAGGAATAGAAGCTGCTGGCCTGCGACGTTGCCCTCAAGCACCGGCCGGCGATCAAAACCGTACATTCGCTGGTAGCCGTTGAAGTGCATCTTGCCGACGAGGCTGGTTTCGTAGCCGGCAAGGCTGAGCATGTGCGCCCAGGTCACGGTATCTTCGGGCATGGCGGCGGTGTTGTTCCACAGCCCCAATCGGTGGCAGTACTGGCCAGACATGAACGACTGCCTGCTGGGCGAACACAGGGGGCTGTTGCAGTAGGCGTTGTCGAACACCATTCCCTGCGAAGCCAACCGATCGAGGTTGGGCGTCTGCACGACCGAATCGCCCATGAATCCTGACATGCGAGCGTTATGCTCGTCTGAAAAGATCATCAAGATGTTGGGGCGGTCGGTCGCACGATTTTCGGGACGAACATCGCCAATCTCATCACCAAACGTACTCATGGTCCAGCCTATCGATAACTAGAGCAAGTTCAGTTTACCTGCAGCGGCCAACTACCATGGCCCTGCGGAGCAGGGCGCCATGCCACCCAAGAACAGGAGTCAGACTAACGCTATACCTGATGCTCAGGGGAACCATCTCTGAGTTGTCCGCCTGCGGAGCAACTGCTCATCCTTGGAACAAACCAGTCTGTCAGATCTGCCGGCCCGTCAGCCGTGCGACCTCCATGCAATCCTTGTCGCCCCGGCCGGACAGGTTCACCACCAGGGTCTGCGTGTTCGACAGTTGCGGGGCGATCTTCACGGCAGCCGCTACCGCATGGGACGATTCGAGCGCCGGGATGATCCCCTCCGTCTTGCAGAGCAGATCGAAGGCCTCGAGTGCATCCTTGTCCGTCGCGTTGGTGTAATCCACGCGACCGATCTGCTTCCAGTATGAATGCTCCGGCCCGACCCCGGGATAATCCAATCCCGCGGAAACAGAGTGAACGGGGGACGTCTGGCCGTCCGCATCCTGGAGGACATAGGTATGCATGCCGTGGATCACGCCGGGCGAGCCGATCGAAAGTGTCGCGGAGTGATCGCCGGGATTCAAACCGCGGCCA
Source organism: uncultured Planctomycetota bacterium (assembly GCA_963787325.1). Lineage (GTDB taxonomy): Bacteria > Planctomycetota > Phycisphaerae > UBA1845 > JANYLN01 > CAWBCK01. Next base: position 224,001 of record CAWBCK010000001.1, on the reverse strand, counting down.
GCTGCCTCGACACCAACGAGTTTGACGCCCTGGTCCTTGATGAACGGTGCGAACATCCCAGCCGCATTGCTGCCACCCCCGACGCACGCAACGACCACATCAGGCAGTTTGCCTTCCAGCAGCCGGGCCTGGGCCTTGGTCTCCCGGCCGATCACACTCTGGAAGTCCCGCACCATCCTCGGGAACGGATGCGGCCCCATGACGCTGCCGATGACGTAATGCGTGTCGGCGACACTGGCCAGCCAGTCGCGGAAGGCCTCGTTGATCGCGTCCTTCAGGGTCATCTGGCCGGTCTTGACCGAGATCACCTTGCTGCCGAGCAGTTCCATGCGAAATACATTGAGATTCTGACGGCGAACGTCCTCGGCCCCCATATAGACCGCGCAGGACAAACCGAAGGCGGCAGCCGCCGTCGCGGTCGCCACGCCGTGCTGACCCGCCCCGGTCTCGGCGATCACCCGTTTCTTGCCCATGCGGACCGTCAGCAGCGTCTGGCCCAGCGTGTTGTTGATCTTGTGGGAGCCGGTATGGGCCAGATCCTCGCGTTTGAGGTAGATCTTCGCGCCGCCCAGATGCGCCGACAGGCGACGGGCATAGTAGAGCGGGGTCGGCCGGCCGGCATAATGCTTGAGGTACCAGTCCAATTCATGCCAGAACGACGAATCCTTGCAGGCGGCCTCGTACTGCCGGGCCAGCTCGTCGACTGCCGCCATGAGAGTTTCGGGCACATACCTGCCACCAAACGCCCCGAAGCGCCCCTTGTCGTCGGGCACACCGAGGTCCAGCGGTCCGCTGGCTACTTCAATATCCACTGCTGCCATGTGACAAACTCCAGTTGTCCGTCCATCTGCCCTCAGGGCCGGCCCTCTCGCCAGCCGCTCACAATCGGCGACAAGCCGTGCTTCGTCGGGCTGCTTACAATCGCCGCAGATCCCTTTCTCGTCGGCTGCGCTTCGCCCAGGCGGGCAGAAACAGCCATCCTAACATCACGCCGGTCAAGCTGCCAAGGTAGACATCGCTGAGCCAGTGATTCTCGGTAGCCACGCGTGACAGCGCACAACCGGTCGCCAGCGTGTACGCCACCGGGCGCAGCGGCGGGTAGTAGGCTGACAGTCCGACGGCAATAGTGAATGCTGCGGCCGAATGCCCCGAAAAGAACGACTGTTCCCGACTCTTGCGAGCGCCGAAGCCCACGTCGATCCACGTCTGCCCCCACGTCTGCCCTTTGAAGTATTCCGGCCTGTACCGGCCCACGGCCAACTTGCCGACACCGGTCACCGCGCCGGCCATCACAAACGCCAAAAACATCCGTATGACGATTTCCCGACCGTGCCTGCGGTCCATCCGCCACACAACCCAGCAGATCGCCAGAGGTGGGACCGTCTGGGCGAAATCCTCCAGCCCCTGGACCAGCTGGCTGCGATCGTAGCGCGGGCCCTCGACGTATTTGTCCACAAAGTGATAGGCCGGCATATCCAGAAGGCAAGCAAGGACGCCGCCGGCAACGAGAAACAGGATGATCCAGTATCGTCTCATGTTTCGCCTTCTGCAGACTTGCGCCATCGCGCTGTCGCTACGACAGGCAAGCCGCTGATCCATGCACGTAACCGGCTCAGGGCCAACTTGCCCCTGCCGCCTTGATGGACGGCCCCTGTTCCTTATATCCCGAGGCACAAACAGCCAACCCACCACCAGGCCCGCCAGCCCGCCAAAATAGACATCGCTTATCCAGTGCTGACGAACCGCGATCCGTGACGCGCCACAGCCCGCCGCTGCGATGATCGCCACCGGCCGCACCGGCGGATAGCAGACGCTCAGGACAGTGGCGGCCGCGGCTGCCGCGCTGGTATGCCCGGAGAAGAATGCGCCCAGCCGGCCGCTCCGCGGATGCAGGCCGACGTCGACCCAGGTCTGGGCCCAGGTCTGGCCCGCAAACCACTTGGGGCGATGCCGGCCTACCAGTGCCTTGCCGCCTTCACTGACCAATGAGGCTATAGATGCTGCCAACAGCAGGCGGATGGCCACCTTTCGTCCGTAGCGGCGGTCCAGACGCCATGCTGCGGCCCCAATCACGACGATGGGTACGAGCTGCCCGAACTGTTCAAAGCCGGCGATCAGCTGATTGGCGACCGGCATCTTGATATGCGGGGCGACGTACTGATTGACGAAGCGGAACACCGGCATGTCCAGCGCAAAGGCCGCTATGGCACCCGCAGCAACGAGCAGCGCCAGGATAAGCGCGGTGATTGGCCTCGACTTTCCATACATGCAACAACCTTTGTACCTGCCCCGGTCTCGCAGGCGACTGGGCGATGCCTTGCCTCGCGAGCGACCTTGGGACATTATGCGTCCATAAAGAGTGCTTTGCAATCTAACGACCAGGACGGTATGAAATACCAATTCTTCCAGGGCGCGCTGTAGGAATGCCCGGATGGCACGATCGCAGGGTCCCCATGAGCAGCGACACTCTCACTACCGAACAGAAGACGCAGGCCGGGAGGACGTCACAACGGGTCCTCTGGCTGGTGGCGGGCATCGTTCTGGTGGCCAGTCTCGCCTGGTTCCTGGTGGGCACAAAGGACATGGCGCTTATCGACCGCGACGAGCCGATGATCGCCGAAGTCGCCCGGCAGATGGTGCACCGGCATGAGTGGCTCACGCCGCACCTCCCGGCCTGGCCGGAGAAATCCATCTTCAAGCCGCCGCTGGCGATGTGGGTGATAGGGGCATCGTTCAAGGTACTCGGTGTGAGCGAACTGGCGGCGCGACTGCCCAGCGTGATCTGCTCTGCGCTGGTGGTGACGATTCTGTTTGTGGTCGCCGGGCGGCGATGGGGGATTTCGGCGGGGCTGGCTGGGGCGGGCTTCATGGCGCTGCCGCTGCTGCCGGCCGTAGCGGGGAGGATGGCGCTGACGGATCCGCTGCTGATGTTGCTGGGGACCATCGCTCTGCTATGTCTTGAAGCGGATCTGAAGTCATGCACTGGCAGACAAGCTGCCAGTGGCCCCCACAGGACAGACACTCCGAAACCGGCTGCAGAGAGATCATTCCGTGGTGCAGGCGGTGGCTGGTGGCGGAACGCGGTTATGTGGGTTGCGCTGGGGTTGGGGATGCTGATCAAAGGCCCGGCGATCCTGGCGTTCTTCGGGCCGGCGGTGGTCATTGCGGCGGATCGGTTCCGCTGGAAACCCTATCTTCTTTTCGCTGCGGGAATGCTGCTGGCGACATTTGGCGGCAGCCTGCTGCTGAAACAGCGACACGTGCCTGGGATGATCTTTGCTGGTATCGGCGGGCTGATCATCGCGTGCAGCCTGGTGCGATGGTTTGTCAAAGCGGTTCGTTTGCCCATCGGTGTACTCTGGGGCATGCCGCTGATGATGGCTACCTGTGGGTGGTGGTTCGCGTACATCGTCATGTCTGGCGGCGCGGTGCATGAGGCGTCAGCCAAACGGTTCGTGCTGTTTGAGGTGCTGACGCGCATTGCCCGGCCAATGGAACATCACTGGGGCCCGCCGGGGTATTACCTGGCGGTGGCACTGGTCGGACTGCTGCCGTTTAGCGCACTGCTGCCGGGATTGCTTGGCTGGTCGATTCGTCGCAGACGGCGTGATTCGACAGTCGCATTGCTGCTGGCGTGGGTAATCGGCTCGTGGATACTTTGCGAGATCTCCTCGACGAAGTTGCCGCATTACATCCTGCCGGCGTGGCCTGCGATGGCGCTGCTGGCGGCGATGTGGTGGCACGGCAAGGATCATCTCGAGCAGCGAAGCGACCGGAAGCGGGCGGCCGGAATGGTTGTGCCGATGGTGGTTTTCGCGGTCGCCGTCGGGGGGATCGGTGCGTTCGCCTGGTGGGCGGGCCGCACTGACTTATTGATCGAAGGAGCGGGCCACGTGTCGCCGCGTATCGCCTGCCTGGGCGAGATGATGACCTGGCAAGTTGGCAGCCTGCTGCTGGCGGCTGTCCTGCTGGGCGGTACTGCTGTGGCTGCGTGGCTGCTGGCGAGGAGGCGCAGTCTTCGCGTGGGGGTCACTGCCATGGCGATCGGCTGGATGCCGGCGCTGCTGGTGCTGATGGCGGCGATCATGTCGCGAACGCCATTCAGCAACAGTCTTTCGCGCAAGGCGGCCGAGCAAGCACTGGCCTTGGGCGGTGCCGACAGCCGGTACTTTGCGGTCGGCTATACAGAGCCGGCACTGTTCTTCTACCTGCCGGCGGATCGGTATGAACGAATAAAGAGCGCACGACAGACGCAATCCCTGGACCGTACGGCTCAGCCCTTCGTGCTGATCGCGAGCGCCAAGTTGGACCCGGCGGTTTGCGAATGGCTGGGTGGCCGGATCGCAGAGAAACGCTCTGTATCCGGCATCAACCCCGCTCGGGCGCAGCCGGAGACGGCGTGTGTCTATCTTGTTGAGCCGGTTGCAACATCGCGATCGACAGGCACGTCCGGGGGATAAGGGGGCCGCAGCGGCGTCGGTACGGCCGGGGTCGGCGGCCCCGAACGCGCTTTGGTTTTCTCGCGGCGGCAATTAGAATGCGACGAGAGAAGACAGACACAGGCATCGACAGTCGAGGAACATGACACATGCGACAGAAGGGTCTGACCATCGGCAATGTTTCAGCTACCGTGGTATTGGCAACAGTGGCCGGAAGTCTTTTTGTCAGCCGCGCCATGGCTATCGCCATCCTGGCAGCTCCCGCCAGTCAGACCAGCCCGGCGTCGCGGCCGAGTCCGGCGACGCAACCTTTGGCGACCAGGCCGCTGGTTTCGCACATCCGCGTGAAAGAATCGAAGTATGACATCGGCAAGGTGTGGGCCGGCGACACCATCACGCACACGTTCGAACTGGTCAACACGGCAGACAAGCCGCTGGCGATTCGCAGCGTACACACCGAGCTGCGGCTGCACAACGGTCGGCAAATGGGATAAGACGGTTGCCGCGGGAGCCACATGGCAGATCGACGTCAAGATCGACACGACCGGGAGGCGCAGGCAAGCTCCACAAACCGATCGTCATCCAAACCGACGACCCGGGCCAGCCGAACGTACGTTTTAGCATTGAAGGCGAGATCCGGCTGCGGTTCGCGATCAGTCCGGCCCGCAGCGTCAACTTCGGCGCGCCCAATCGCAGCAAGCCGGCCAAGCGCACCGTCACGATCACCAGCAATCTGGACGAGCCGGTGGATCTGCACGCCCCCAGGGTCGACAGCAAGTCGCTCAAGGCTGATCTCAAAACGATCGAGGTCGGCCACAAGTATGCGCTTACCGTGGAAACAGTTCCGCCGCTACCGGAAGGGGCCCTGCGCAGCAAAGTCATTCTGGCGACGGGCCTGAAGGAGATGCCGGAACTTGCGGTGTATGTCTACGGCTACGTGCGGCCTCGCATCGTGCTTCAGCCGACAACGCTGCTGGTGCCCCAGCCACTCGAAGAGCCGTTTCACCGGAGGATCACGCTGAAGAGCAACGATGGTACGCCGATTCATGTCACCGGTGTAGAGCCTTCCAGCAAGGACGTTCACGTCGAGGTCGACAGACTGGCCGAGGGCAGTGAATACCAGATATGGATTACCGTGCCGGCAGAGGCCGCATTGCCGCCGGCGGGCGCGACGGTGACCGTCTCAACGGACAGTCCACAGCACCCGACCTTCATCGCAAGGCTCAGGCCGTTCCGTTTCGGCCGCAGGCTGCATCGGCCGAGTAGAACACCCGCCACGCAGCCCAGCATGCTGCCGGCCAGTGGCGAACGGATACGGCTGCGAACCCTGCACCGACCAGGGCCGGCAACGCAGGGACGATGATGGGATATGTATTGCGCATAGCGACCATAGTGACGGTGGCCGGCGGACTGGCTGCCACAGTCAATGCCATACGGCCCAACGGGATCGCCTGGTATGTTCCGCGCCAAGCGGTCTATCCGCAGCCGACACCCGAACAGCTGGCCGCGGCCATCGATCGCAGCGGCGTGATCGACGCGATCGGCCGGGGCGCGGTGTTGATCGACGCGCGGCCGGAGAAAGCCTACCTGCAGGGACACATCCCCGGGAGCATCGCCATGCCCGCCAGTGCGGATGGCGAGCCGGCCGACATTAAAAAGGTTTACAGTTACGCCACGCCGACCGACGAGGTGATCGTGTATTGCGGGGGATCGGATTGTGAAGACAGCCGAGAGGTATTCGACCTGCTTAGAGAGGCGGGTTTCACACACCTGAGACTCTATCTGGCAGGATGGTACGATTGGCGCAAGGCGGGCATGGAGATAGAGACCGCCGCAAGGTAACAGGGACACGCCCACGGAGCCCGGATCGGGCTGCGAACGGGCGACTTCTGCGTGACAGATCATGACAGACGGCATGAACAGCGAGCACTATGGATCATTGCCGCAGGGGCAAGCCAACATCGCAGACCATGTGCGAACGGAAACGCTTGCGGTCAGCGGGGGCATGACCGGCCGCCAACGTGCATTGTCATGGGCGACAAGGCTGGCCAGATGGGTGATTGCGGCCGTGTTCCTCTATGCCGGCCTGCGCAAGATCGGCGATCCTGCCCTTCTGGCCGGGCAGATACGCAACTATCATCTCGCTCCCTGGTGGCTGGTGCATCCAATGGCCATCGTGCTGCCGTGGCTGGAGATCTGCGCAGCAGGTCTGGCGGCCACAGGAATATGGATCGTTGAATCGATCGGCATTCTGACTGCCCTTTCCCTCGTATTCCTTGGGGCCATCGGCTGGGCGCTGTATTGGGAGTTGGAGATCCAGTGCGGCTGCTTCGGCAAAGACGGGGCGGTCAGTTGGGGGCATCTGGGGGGCAATGCGTCGATGGTCGTCCTGGGGGCAACGATCGTCGTACTGAACCGCAAGAGGCGCAAGCGCGGTCGGCACGCAGGATGAAGCACTACCTGTACTTCTTGCGGCGCGGCTAGTCTAAATGCCTACCTCGCAATCAGGCTCTGGCCGACAATGCGATTGACACAACGCGATGGGCCGGCAAAACGGCGAGGCCTTTCGACCCAATACAATGGCCGTGGCTAACTTCGGAAAAGTGCCAAGAGCCGGTTCGTACCCACTCTTCGTTTTCTCCTGCTCGCAACACCGATTCGTAGCCGGCCTGGCTGCTTGAACTGGGCGTGTGGCGGGGTGTAGCATTTCGCGAGACTTCCGGACATGTTCGCTGTGCCAGTCGCGGACGACGGCAAGACAGGGACGTGTCGCCGGAATTCACATGTGCGCTCACCGGGGGGTTAGTGCATGAACCTGTGCATATGGGTAAGGCGGGTGGCCGGGGGACTCCTCGTTGCTACATGTCTGTACTGGCTTGGCGGATGCACTACTGGTGTTGTCGAAGGCATCAGTGTCATCGCTCCAGAAATCGCTGATCCCGTTTTCGACGGCACGTTGACACAGCTGGAGCCCGCGACCGTCACCGTCAGCGCGACGGTCACGAACGCCGACGGCTCGACGCCCGTTGTCTTCGTGGACCTCTCCCAAGTCGGCGGGCAAGCGGCGGCGGCGATGCTCGAGGGCGACGACAACGTCTTCACCTGGACCGGCACCGTCAATCCGCAGGTCAGCGGGCCGGTGCGGGTGATCATCACCGCGCAGGCAGTGGGCGGCATGTCATCGACGGCTGACATAGACGTCGACGTCGCTCCTGCCATCCTTAATGAGCCGCCAGAGATCAGTAATGCGGATGTAGCCGCCGAGCTCGTACGCAATATCGGCGGCGATATCGCCGTGTCAGCCAATGCCACGGACCCGGACGGCACCGTGATCTCTGTGACCGTCGATCTGTCGCCGGTCGGCGGCGCCGCCGACCAGGAGCTGACGCAGGACGACAACGAGGAAGACCTATGGACCTTTTCGGACAGCGTTACCCCGGCAAGCGCCGGCACCTTCGCCATTGTTTTTACAGCAACGGATAATGAAGGGGCTATTGCAACAGCTACGGCGAGCCTGACGGTCGATGCGGCACCGCCGCCTACCGAGATCGTCAAGGACTCGCTGGGCTACAGCACGGACGTGGGCGGCTCGCAGGTTGCCAAGGTGTACGTTCCATCGGCATACGGCGGGGAGCTGACGATCAGCGGGGCCGACGTCGAGTTGATCTATACAGGCGGCGGAGACCTGACACCGGCGGTGGCGGGACAGGTGTATTTCGGCATGCTGGAAGGTTCGGTCGTCGCCGCGGGCGACCCGTGCCACTACACCGTGCCGCAGGGCCAGCCCGGCTGGTACTATATCCGCCTGGTGCAGCAGCAGCCTGCCACGATCGACAGCACCTATATCGAGGAGGGGCAAGCGTCCTACCGTCCGTGGAACGGCTGGTGGTGGCCGTTCAACACCAGCGAGGGTCCTACGCTGTATGACCCAGGCGGGCCGCTGGACAAATACGACCAGGTTTATGGAACACAGGCCCGCGCCTGGGAGGCGCAGTACAAGTCGAGCGGTACCTACTGGTCCGGCCACTGCTGGGGATGGTCGATCGCCTCGATCCTCGTGCCGGTACCACAGGGCACGACGAAGAACGGCATCAACTTCACGATGGACGACATGAAGGGTTTGTACACCGAACTGGCTGATACGGCGCCGTACGTCGACCAGGGACTGAGCATGTACGGCATCCCGGTCGGTCCGCCGACTCCAAACGCCGGCGAGGACATTGACGGCTATTGCGACGACGTCTACCGCATCATTCACACCTGTATCGGTGAAGACAGCGTGCCGGTCCAGAGCAACATGCGGGCTATCGCCGACCCGCCCAGCAAATCGGAGGAGGTCTGGAACCAGGCAATCTACCGGTACTATTCCAGCTGGCATGAGGCACCCGGCAGCGACGACGAGAGCGTCGTTGAGATCGACATGGACCTCTACTCAAACTTCGGTCCCTGGCCGCCCCCTACAGATTACACGGATGATCGCTGGGAGGAGTACATCTACCAGCTGGAGTTCGACGGCCAGGGCCGGGTACTGGTCGGATCGCCGAAACAGAACTGGATCAGCACCAGCCACTATCCTCCCGAGAATCTCAGTCGCCTGACCGGCTCGTCCTATTCGGCGAACAATCCGAACGTGACGAAGACGAACGTTGATGCCTTGTACTCACCGTGATAGAGACCGTAGGGGCTACTAAGGAGTGTTACCATGCAGTCATGCAGCATTCGTGTCGTTATCGTCGGCTGTACACTGACGGGGCTTCTTCTCGGCGCGCCGGCGATCGCCGCGGCCCAGACGGCGCCTCAGTGGACAAGCGGGGACACATGGAAGGTCGGCGTGTGGCAGGGACAGATCTTCCGGCCTGGCAGCAGTGCCGCGGCCACGCAGGGAACTTACAAGATGAAGGGCCGCGTGGTCACCATCGACTTTCAAGTGAACGGCGAAACGACGGTCGGTGACAAACCGTGCTGGCAGGTGCAGATCACGTATCCGCCCGAGCAGGTGGGCGTGCAGAGGCGGTTTGTCGCCTGTTACACCAAGGATACCGGGCGGCTCGTGCAGATTACAGACGTCTCCGTAAGGCCGGACGGTTCGACGAAAGATTCCACGCGGACGTATTCGGCTGCCGCTTCGGGGCCGACTATCGTCGGTGACGTTCCAAGTCTCGTGCCGCTGGACTGGCCGGACTTCAGCCAAGCCGACAGCACACGCGAGGCCGGCAAGGCGACTATCAGCCAGACCAGCAAAAGCGGCGGGCAGGTAGTGCTGAGCAAGGCATCCGGCAATTACGAAATGAAGGTCGAGCAGAAGTGGGTCAGCGGCCAGCCCTGGTGGCTGGTCGCAAAGAAGTATCGCAATGGCAAGCTCGTCACGGAAGCGGCCCTGCTGGAGGTCAACGGCAAGAAGGTGCAGGGCATGCCCCAGTAGAAGCGGTTTCAAAACTTCGCCCTGGCCCAGGCTGCCGGCGACATCCTCAACAAAGCAGAGTTTTGCGATCGCCACTGCTCTCACGGCTGGTACAGGGCATCGATATTGTCTTTCGAGACGTACGGATCGGTGCGCAGGCCCAGGGTGAACCCGTCAGGCGATACAGATCGTGCGGCGGATAGTGGCTGGCGCTGATCCAGTTCTGTCTGGTAGAGCCTGCCACGACCTGCCCATCAGCGTCGAACTCCAGATCGTAGACGAATTCCTCGTGGCGGTCGTCGGTGTAATCGGTCGGCGGCGGCCATGGGCCGAAGTTTGAGTACACGTCCATGTCGATCTCGACGAGATGCTCGTCGTTTGCCCCTGGCACCTCGCGCAACTGGAGGCGTACCTATAGATCGCCTGGTTCCAGACCTCGCTTTCGTTGTCCGGCGGCGTGGCGATGGCGCGCATGTCGCTTTGGACGGGCACACCATCTTCGCGGATGCAGGTGCGAAGGATCCGGTATAGATCGTCACAATAGTCGTCGACGTCCTCGCCGGCCTTGCTGGTCGGCGGTCCTGGCGGGATGAAGCTTACGCTAAGGGTGGGATCGACATACGGATCGTTGTCGGCGGCCTCGGTGTACAGACCTTTCATGTCGTCCATAGTGAAGTCGACGCCGTTTTTCTTTGCGGGTTGCGGTAAGGGAAGCAGGATCGAGGCGATCGACCATCCCCAGCAATGGCCGAACCAGTAGTCGCCACCGGATTCGTTGGTCGCGTCCCACTGGCGGGCCTGCGTGCCATAGATCCGGTCATACTTGTCGAGAGGCCCGCCGGCATCATACAAGGTCGGGCCCTGGCTGGGATTCCATGGCCACCACCAGCCGTTCCATGGCCGGTACGTGGCCTGCTCGTCCTCGGTGTAGTCTGCTGGAGATCGTCACCGGTGAGGTGTCGGGCAGGCGTATGTAGTACCAGCCGGGCTGGCCTTGTGGGACGGTATAGGAACACGGATCGCCCTGCGCCACGACGGACGCGGCGAGATCACCATCAAAGGCGCGTTGGGCGACAACAGGCTGCAGATCGGCACCGTTTGTATAGATCAGTTCAACATCCGCGCCGCTGATGGTCGAGCTGGCCACCGTATCGCGATGGGACGTAGACCTTGCCGACGACGTTGCCCGAATAATCAGCGCTGTCGCCCAGTGGATCCTTGATGACGGTCACGTCGATCGGAACGCTCTGGTCCCAGTAATTCGCAAGGATCTGCAAGTCTGCCACGTTGACGTCGCCATCCCCGTTGAGATCGGCGGCTGCGTTCCAGTTGCTGGTTAACGGGTTGGCAGTGCCGGCCCAGGCCGCAATCATCAGATTCAGGTCGGCGACGTCGACTGTTCCATCGCCGTTGATGTCGCGGCTGAGCGCCAGCGCCGCTGCGGTATGCCCGACAGCGGCTCCGGTAACTGCTTGAGCCCTGTTCGCCGTTCGAGAACCCCAAGAGAAACCAGGAAGGCTACTGCCCGCCAGCAGGCCTGCTGCTGGCAACCACCGCAAGAACGCAAAACTTCTCATGGTAACCCCCAACAACCGCAATGCCTTGGTACGCATTCGTCGTGTCATCGCTGCCATAAACGATCACGACCGCCAGGGCGTTACAGGATGCCACATATGCAGCTCGGGGCCGCGTGTCATAAACGTCTGACAGTTGGTTCCGCGGTGTACCCCGCCCATGACAAACACTACTAATCGGGCCGAAGGCGTTTCAAGTTGCTGCGATTCGTGAGCGAATGAATTGACGTACGGCCAAGCAGACTGCTGCAACTGGAAAGGCGTCGGATCTTCATGACCCAAGTATAAGGGCGAGAGATGACTGGGCGCAGATTGCTGGCGGATGCACATCATACATCGGCAGACTTCGGGTCGGTTTCATTACAGTAAACCCTTACCTGGAAATAGGGGCCCAAGGCCAAGACGCACATCGTATTGATCGAGGAGACCAGGCCGGCCTCCCGGACGCAGTCGGCCCGCCGGCTACAGCCCGGCTATTGGACACTATCGTGATGAATTGTCCGTCGACATCCCGACACCGGGACAGATGGTATCGCATCGGCTGACGTCTTAACCGATGCGCCGCCTACCATATAGCGTGCGTTGACAAGGCATCCGTTCGGGGCTTTGGCACATGTTTCGTTATCGACAGGCGGTTCTGGTTTCGGCACAGCAGCCAGGTGCTCTAAGAGCTCGCCTGCAGGAGATCCTTTATGAGCAACTCAGGGGGCGAGCAGCGAGGACACCCCCCATATGACCGATTGCGGCAAATTGTCGAAGCCGCACAACTGGGCACCTTTGCGTTGAGTCCGCAGACCGGCTACGCGAGACTCTCGGAACAGGCCCGCGATCAGCACGGCCTTTCCCATGATTCAGCATGCGATTACGCAGTCTTTCTGGCCAGCGTACACCCAGAAGACCGCGATCGCGTCGATCACGCTATTCGGGATGCCTGCCAGGCTGACGGCAGCGTCTTCGAGACCGAATACCGTACGGCTGGCGTTGTAGAAGGCCGGCGGCGATGGATTGCCGTCCAGGGCCGACCGTCTCCTGATAGAAATGACAGTTCCTCCCGACTGATAGGAATCACGCTGGACGTCACCGCCCGCAGGCAGGCCGAGCAACATCTGGCCGACAGCCAGCAGCGGCTGGAGCTCGCCGTCGAATCGGCACCCAATTCGATCATCATGACCGACGCGCGCGGACGCATCGTGCTGGTCAACGCACAGACCGAGAAGCTGTTCGGCTACGAAAGGAAGGAACTGATCGGCCAATCCGTGGAGATGCTCGTTCCGGAACGTTTCCGCGGCAGGCATGAGGGCTACCGCCACGGCTTCATGGCCGACCCGCAGACGCGGCCCATGGGTGCCGGTCGGGAGCTTTTCGGACTGCATAAGAACGGCACGGAGGTGCCTGTCGAGATCGGCCTGAACCCCATCCGTACGAACGAAGGCATTCTCGTCCTGGCTTCCATCGTGGACATCAGCGAACGCAAGCGGTCGGAAGAGACCCTGCGGCGACAGGTAGACCTGCTGGAGCAGACATATGATGCCATCTTCGTGTGGGAGTTCGACGGGCCCATCGTCTATTGGAATCGTGGAGCCGAGCAGTTGTACGGATATTCGCGCAGAGAAGCCGTCGATCGCATGCCGCGTGACCTGCTCAAGACCAGCACGTCTGCCACGACCACGGACTTCCGAGCAGCATTGCTCGAAACCGGGCGATGGACGGGCGAGTTGTACCACCAGACCGCCGATGGCCGGCGAATCATGGTCGAAAGTCGGCTGGCCATGGTGCGCTATGGCACGGGCCGGCAATATGTGCTTGAAACCACGCACGACATCACGGACCGCAAGCGCGCCGAAGAGCAGCTCAAGTCGATGAACGAGACGCTTGAACGGCAGGTCGCCCGGCGTACCACCCAGCTGCGTGCCATGGCGGCCGAACTGAGCCAGGCCGAGCAGCGGGAGCGTCACCGTCTGGCCCAGATCCTGCACGATCAACTCCAGCAGTTACTCGTCGGTGCGAAGTTCAATATCGACACGATCCGCAGCCAGTCTGTGGGACGACAGCGTCCGCGAATCGTTGCGGCAGGTTAACGGTCTGCTCGATGAATCGCTGGAACTGTCGCGTTCGCTGACGATCGAACTGTCGCCGCCGATCCTCTACCAGGCAAGCATGGCCCAGACGTTGCACTGGCTGGCTCGCTGGATGCGCGACAAGCATGGCCTTGCCGTCGAGGTCCACGCGGATGAACACGCCAATCCAGAGGCCGAGGAAGTCCGGGTGCTGCTGTTCCAGGCCGTCCGCGAGTTGCTCTTTAACGTCGTCAAGCATGCCAAGACGGACCGCGCGGCGGTAACGCTGACCAAGGCTGGCGAACACCATGTACAGATCTCGGTCGCCGACGAGGGGGCAGGGTTCGATCCGGACAGGAGCCAGGCCCTCAAGCATCACGGCACGGGTTTCGGCCTGCTCAGCCTGCGAGAGCGACTGGAATGGTTGGGCGGCCGGCTGGCAATCGAAAGCACTCCCGCCATGGGTACACACATCACATTGCTGGCGCCCGTGGAACTGGAAGCACCAGCCGAAGCAGAGGCGACGGGGGACTCCGCATCGCAACCTTCAGGTACTCCGGAAGCAACCGGTGAGTCGGCTACCGCAGGCAATAAGCATGACTCCAAGCGGATTCGCCTTCTTCTGGCCGACGATCATGCCGTGGTGCGCGACGGCCTGGCCAAACTGCTGGCGATGCATCCGTGCGTCGAGGTCGTTGGGCAGGCCGCCGACGGCCAGGAAGCCGTCGATCTTACCCGCCAACTGCGGCCGGAGATCGTCATTATGGATGTATCCATGCCGGTGCTCAACGGTACGGAAGCAACGCGACGAATCCGGCGGGAGATACCGCAGGTGAAGGTGATCGGCCTGTCGATGCACGCCGAGCAGGACATCGCCGACGAGATGTCCCCCGCGGGCGCTCTGCGCGTACGTGGCCAAGACATCCCCGCCGGAAGCACTGCTGAAGGCCATCCATGCCTGCGTAAAGAATATCCGCGTCGAAGCCATAGGTCTGGACTGAGCACATCCACAATGGCCACCGGCCCGAGGGCGGATGTTCCGATTCGTCCGATTACCCCGAGAGGCGGCCATTCCCTTGCAGACCCATCGGCATTCGCGTAAGACCTTGTTTTGCGGCGAGCGCGGCGGCTGGCGTCAGCAACCGTCACCGGTCATGGCCGTGAAGTCCTGGGGCTCTCTCCCTGGAGATGCGAAGATGAAAACCATGCACCTGGTCTGTAACGCCCACCTCGACCCGGTCTGGCAATGGCCGTGGGAGGAGGGCGCGGCCGCCGCCATCTCGACGTTCCGCGTTGCCGCCGACCTGTGCGAGTCCTTCGAGGGCTTCGTCTTCAACCACAACGAGGCGATCCTCTACCAGTGGGTTGAGGAGTATGAGCCGTCCCTGTTCACCCGCATCCAGCGACTCGTCGCGGCCGGGCACTGGCACATCATAGGCGGCTGGTACCTGCAGCCCGACTGCAACATGCCCAGCGGGGAATCGTTCGTCCGCCAGATCCTGTTCGGCAAGGCCTGGTTTCGCGAGAAATTCGGCATCGAACCGACGACCGCGATCAACTTCGACTCGTTCGGCCATACCCGCGGGCTCGTCCAGATCCTCGCCAAGTCCGGCTATGACAGCTACCTCTTCTGCCGACCCGATCCGGCGGTCCTTGCGCTGCCCGCCGACGATTTCACCTGGGTCGGCTACGACGGCTCGACTATCACCGCCCACCGCTCTGTAGAGTTCTACAATTCGGCCCTCGGACACGCGGATGAGAAGATCCGCCGTTGCCTTGAGAGGTTCGGCGACCGCCCCGTCGCTCTGTGTCTCTGGGGCATCGGCGACCATGGCGGCGGTCCTTCGCGCATCGACCTGGAGAAACTCGCCGATCTCATCGCCAGGACCGGGAACGTCGAGGTGCGTCATTCCACCCCGGAGGCGTACTTTCGCGAGCGGCGTGCGGCCGGCGTACCCTTGTCGCGCTACGAGGGCGATCTCAACCCGTTCGCCATCGGCTGCTACACCTCACAGGTGCGTGTGAAACAGAAACACCGGGAACTGGAGAACGAACTCTACATGGCCGAGAAGATGCTTTCTCACGCCGCCCTGGCCGGCTTGCTGGCCTACCCCAAGGCCGAACTGCACGAGGCCACTGCCGACCTTCTGTTCGCCGAATTCCACGAC
The DNA here is from genome assembly GCA_963787325.1 of uncultured Planctomycetota bacterium. Classification (GTDB taxonomy): domain Bacteria; phylum Planctomycetota; class Phycisphaerae; order UBA1845; family JANYLN01; genus CAWBCK01. The sequence goes on along the minus strand of CAWBCK010000001.1, from coordinate 208,362 downwards.
ATCCTGCCCGGTTCCTCCGTCCAACCGGTTGAAGGAATGGCGCTACGGCTGATGGACCACGGCCTGGAGATCCTGTCACGTCTCAAAGGCCGGGCGTTCTTCGCCCTGGCCACCGGTCAACCAGCCGCCGAGGACGACCGTATCCCTATTCTCGCCTATAACCCGCATCCCTTCGCGGTGCGGGGCACCTTCGAGTGCGAGTTCATGCTGCCGGACCAGAACTGGAAGGAAGAGTTCACCAACGTAGTCGTCTCGGCTGACGACCAGTCCCTGTCCAGCCAGGTCGAAAAGGAACTCAGCAACATCAATCTCGACTGGCGCAAGCGTGTCACCTTCAGCGCGGAACTGGCCCCGGGTCAGATGTCACGCTTTGACTGCCGGCTTGTAACCTCGCCTCGCAAACCTGCACCGTCCCTGGAGGCTCGTGACGGCCTTCTTACGCATCGCACCGATGATCTGGAAGTCGTGGTCAACGCGAGCACCGGCTTGCTGGACCGGTACCGCGTCCGCGGCGTCGATTACCTCAAGGCCGGCGCGTTTCTGCCCATCGTCCTCGGCTACAGCGATGACCCCTGGATCCTGAGCGGCGTCCGCTTCGACGATACCCTCGGTGAGTTCGCCCTCATGGACCCTGAGCGCGGCCGGGAGTTCTCCGGCGTTCGGTCCGGCCACCTGCCCAGCGTCCGCGTAATTGAAGACGGCCCCGTCCGCACCGTCATCGAGGCCGTCTTCGCCTATGGCGATTCGTTCATCTGTCAACGTTATAAACTGCCAAAGCACGGGACTGAACTGGAGGTCGACGTCCGCGTCCATTGGAATGAGAAAAGCAAACTGCTTAAACTCGCCCTGCCTACGCCGTGGCCCAACCCCACTTATCTCGGCCAAGTCGCCTACGGGATCGAATCGCTGCCGACAGACGGCCGGGAAGCCGTCGCCCAGAAGTGGGTCGCCGCTGTATCCGGCGATGCCGCGCTTACCTGCATCAACGATGGCTCTTACGGGTCCGATTGCCGTGATGGCGTCATCCGCCTGACGCTGCTTCGCTCGCCGGCCTATACATGTCATCCCATCAAGGACCGGCCCCTGCTACCGACCGATCGCTATAGCCCCCGCATTGACCAGGGAGAACGGGTATTCCGCTTCTGGCTCAACGCCGGCCCGAGCAGCGAGCGCCTCACCACCGTCGACCGCGACGCCATCGCCCACAACGAGAAACCCTTCGTTCTCTCGTTCTTCCCGTCGGGCCAGGGCACCTGCCCGCCGCCGACGGCCGCCCTCGACGACCCGGCTATCCAGATCACCGCCTTCAAACAGGCCCATGACTCGGATGACTACATCATTCGCCTGTATGAACCGACGGGCCATAGCCGATCGACGACGCTTCGCGTCCCTGCGCTCGACCTCGTGCAACCTGTGACGTTGACACCGTTTGAGGTCAAGACGCTGCGATGCGGCAAGGCCCGCCCCATCCTGCAGGAGGTGAACCTCCTCGAGCAGGACCGTTAGGAAATGGCATCTTTCTTAGTGCGAAGTTGGATCTGGATGTCGGCAGTCCAATCTACTACCGGTCCTCAGGCGACAAGGAACGGCACCGACGATTCGTCCCCGACACGCGGCATTCAGGACTCAGGACTCAGTGCCGGAGACGCCGGAGCCGCGTCTTTCGCCGCCAGCGATTGCGCCAGCGCCAGTTGCTCCCGTTCCAGCATGGACCCCGGCGGTGTATACGTCTCCGTTGCCGCCTCGCCGCTTCCAGCAGACGTACACCCCGATCATGCACAGCAGCGTCATGAAGTACCAGAAACCGGACCATACGTACATCCATCGCAGCGCGTCTTTGATCTGGCCGTTGCCGGTCATGCGATCGAGGAACAGCCCGCTGACGGCTCCTCCGATCACCGCCAGGAAGGACCGAAGCATCGCATTGGCACTGCCGAACTGGCCGTACTTCTCACGCGGAAACAACGAGATATGCAGCGGTATCGCCGCAGCGCTGAACAGCACCAGCGGGACCCTACCCACCCAGGTCCACAGGACAAAGGACGAATAGTCCCTCATATAAAAGAAGGACGCGAACTGCGCCGGCACCAGCAGCACCAGCATTGCCAGCTGGGTCCGCAGCGGGTGGAACCGGTCCGATATCCATCCGCCCAGGTACGTCAGGCACATCGTCGCCAGGGCGATGTGCCCCAACACGGTGCCGGCTTTTTCATAGGTTACCCCGGGCAGCGACAGCACGAACACCATGTTCGCCACAATGCCGGCCTGCACCAAGGCCACCCCGGAACTGTGCAGGAACGCCAGGACGTAGATCGGGTGCGTATAGCAATCCTTGAAGTACATCCTCGCCTGGGCGACGATGGATTTGTCGGCCTCGGGGTTCTCCACCGGCGGATACTCGCCCTCCTTCACCCGCCAGCACATCAGCCCGAAGCCCACGAAATAGAGCACCGACGCGCCCAGGAAAATGTAATGCATATGGGTGCCGGCATAGGGGAAGATGTACGTCTGGAAGACCCATTCAGCCAGAAACCCCACCATCCGAAACAGGCCCAGAAACCGCCCCAGGAACTCCCTCGGCACAACGTCGGCAAATAGATACCAGTACACGGACTGCACGAACGAGTTGAAGAAATTAAAGAGAACCAACAGCAGGCCGAGCACACCGATCACCGCCACGTGGGGCGAGACATGCAGCCAGCCCGGCAGCGAAGAGACACGCAGGAACGCCGCGATCTGCTCGGAATATCCCAGCCCCACGAGAAACAGGCACAGAAACGGGGCCGTAATCGTCATGTACGGAATGCGTCGTCCCCATCGGCTGCGGGTCCGGTCGCTGCGGAAGCTGATGGGCGGGCAGAGCGCTACGATCATCGCCTCGGGGATGGTGACCATCAGCATACTGACGGCTTTGTTGCTGGCCCCCAGTTTGTCGATCAGGAAGATCGGGTAGATGGCTGGAAGCACCTTCTCCATCAGCGAGAAGCAGAAGTCGCCCCACAGCAACCAGCCAAATAAGACAAAAAGCCCGGCTTTGGTGTAAGTGAGGGTACCGACAGCGTATCGGCCCTTAGCTTCTAACGCAGGTTGGCCAACTCCTCCCGCCATCCAGCCTGCCCCTTTCCGGGGAAATCGCACGTGATCTCAGGGGTACCAAGCCCCGAGTGCTGGCAAGTGTAATCGATCCTGGCCTGTAAGCAATCCGCAAATATGAACGCGCGGGATATCGAGGGGATCGGACGTTCCGTTTGCAGAAAGTGGACCACAGAGGCACCGAGGACGCGCAGGGCGGGCAGGTCAGACTACATGAAAGGACGTGCCTGAGGACCCATTGCTCCGTGTGCAAATCCCAAACGCCCATGATACAATCCGGCACGGCCAGTCCCGCTGCGACTGGTTGGCTAACGGATCGGCCAATCATCCAACCGGATCCTTATCTCACCCGGAGCCGGCTGGATGTCTGACCCGTTTGTTGCACGGTTGACGGGGTGTTTGAGAACGCCTTGAGAATCGAATATGCCATCGCCTTTCGCCATCCCTGACTCACTGGCCGACGACAGGCCGCATCACGACGATGCCTCTGAACCATTGCTGCCGGGCTTCTTCAAGGATCGCTGGCGGGTGTTCAACTGCTCCGCCTTTCGCCGCCTCCGCAAGACCCAGGTCTTTGTCGTGGACACGGGCGACCACTACCGCACCCGTCTGACTCACACCCTGGAGGTCGCACAGGTCGCCCGTCTGCTGGCAAGCCAGTTGGGGCTGAACGACCGGCTGGCGGAGGTCATGGCAACCGTGCACGACCTGGGCCATCCACCCTTCGGCCACGCCGGGGAGGCCGCATTGCACGAGTTAATGCAGTCCGATGGCGGCTTCGACCACAACATGCAGGCCCTTCGCGTGATCGACCTGCTGGAGCACCCCTATCGCTCGTTTTACGGCCTGAACCTGGCCAACGTGATCCGCTGGTCACACCTGCTGCATTCGGGACCACCGGCTGAAGATGCCCGCGGCGATTTGCCCGGCGATTGGCACGAGCAGCCGCTGGAAGGCCAGATCGTCTCGCAGGCTGACCGCATCGCCTACGATGTGCATGATGTCGAGGACGCCATCGGCGCCGACCTCGTAACGGAAAGAGACCTGCAGGAAATCACCCTCTGGCGGCAGGCCGCAGATCCTGTCCGGCGTGCCTGGCCGGAAGCACCGCTGCCAGCCGTACGGCGTCAGATCCTCGACAATCTGGCCTTTCTGCTGATGCAGGATCTGGCCGACCAGACGCGGCAGAACCTGCACGGGTTCTCCGATGCGTCCTGGGAGGCCTTTTGCCGCGCAGAAAGCAGCGTCGTCTGCTTCTCCCCTGATATGGAAGCCCTGTTGCAGCAGCACGAGACGTTCCTGCATGAACGGGCATACAAGCACAGCCGGGTCGCCGCGATGGACGAGAAGGCGCGGGTTGTCATACGCTCATTGTTCGAAACATACGCAGCCGAGCCCGGCCTGCTGCCGCCGCGATATCTGCGCCGCATCGAGCAACATGGTTTGCATCGCGTGATCTGCGACTACCTCGCCGGCATGACCGACCGCTTCTGCCTGGATACATATTCTGCTCTTTTCGATCACACCGGGGATGCCGAAGACTTACAGCACGGCTATCCGAACAAGCCCCGAAGTGCCGACAGGCAATAACGCAGGACGCAAGTCGGAACGGCCGCGCTGGTTTCTACTCTCGACCCCGCCAGGGACCGCAGAAGCCACAACCTTAAGCGATCCTTCTATGCAATCAGCCGAGCCGGATCGCTCCGGCTCGGCTGTGTCAGGTTCCGTCACTACTACAACCAACGAATCGTCAGTCGTTGCCACCGCCTGCATCGCCTGAGGACGGCGGCGGCGTGACCGGCTCCGCATCGCTGGCTGACGGCGGCTCGACAGCGGTGGGCGCCGTCCCTGCCGTCTCACCAGCGGGCTTGGTCTCTGCCGGCGCCGGCTCGCTGGGCTCGGCTTCGGCTGCAGGCTCTTCTTCCATGTAGATCTCGTCGATCTCGATCGCATCGACGTCCTTACGCAGCAGCAGATACGCCATGCTGCTTCCACTGAAATAGAACGAAAGCAGCCACGACTGCAGCAGGCCCCAGACCAGGTAAACCCAGATCGTAATGAACACCGCCAGAAGGACCTCGCCGGCCCCCATCACGCTGAGGCCATAGAAATCGAAGCCGTGGGGCCGAAGATCCATGAACGTCGGCATCCGCCAGACCACGTCGAGCTTGTCCGCTCCGGCACCCGCATAGGCCCGACTGCCCAGCAGACCGAGTCCGACGAACGCATGCGTGGCCGCCAGCATTACCCACACGAAGAACCGCAGGAACAGGTAGCACAGGCTCCCGTAGATGACCAGGGTCAGGCCATACAGCAGCGACTTCCACGGCCGGCTGTACACATACACAAACCCGCGGCTGATCGCGTCAAACGCGTCCGAGCCCTCGGCTGCAATCACCGGTGCGAACAGGCTGCCGCCAGCCAGTGTCCCGATCGTGATGAACGCGATCGCCAGGCCGCCCAGCAGCGCCAGGAACCAGAGCACACCCATGAGGATGTCGCCGACGAACGGAATGTTGCCGATCAGCCCGCCAGCCGTCAGCATCAGCCCGACCGCCACGATGAACACCAGGCAGACCAGCGGCGCGAAGAAGAATCCCCAGAACTTCCGCAGGCCGAACTGCACTGCCTCGCGAATCCCGATCCGTTCATCCTTGGCGAATTGCAGGATACGCTGCCCGGCAGATACCGCCGCCAGCCACCGCCCAGATCGCCAGCGCGATCGGCACGAACAGCAGCGCGAAGAACCAGTGCTCGCGAAGCAGCCACACGAGCCCGGACCACATCAGGACGATCGACCCCAGCACTCCCGGATGCTCCAGCCCCAGCGACGCCTGCCCCATCGAATGCGCGGAGATCACCTGGTTCAGGCCGTCGGTAAACCGGAACTGCGCGGCGGCCAGGATCATGTTGCCGATCTGGCCGGACTCGAACTTGATGAACCCCATGAACGGGCCGACCGGCTCCAGCGCCGCCACCTGCTGCAACGCCGTCGCCCGGCTCGTCTGGTCAGCGGCAGTGGTAGGCTTGGCCAGGATACGGGCACGCACATCGTCCAAGGCGGCCTGCACGCTCCGGCTGCGGATCCAGCTCGGCGTGATCGCCGGGTTGTACTGCTGGGCCAGCAGGGCCACCTGTACCTGGTACTCGCGAGCCGACCATTCGCGGAACGCGCCGCTGTTGCTGGCCGCGTAATAGCTGCGGACCTCGGTCGGCCAGACGCCCTGCCCCGAGTGGACCCAGATGGAATCGAGCAAGCAGCCCGCGAAGAATGTCAGGAACAGCCCAGCCAGCGCCAGGACGATCTTCGTCGAGTGCTGCGCGGACCTGAACCCGCCGAACAGCCGGGTAAACGCAAAAGTCTCGTTCCAGTCGATCCGCCGAAGCACCAATTGCTCCTGTGCCATGAGACGCGCTCCTTAATGCCCACGAGTCGTTTGCCCTGAAATCAACGCGCTATCGAGTACATGCTCCTGCACTTGTGCAGTGCACGTACAACCAATCCAGACTTGCCCGACAGAACATAGCCGGCACTTTGGTCATGCCAAATCCAGTCGCCATTATAAATGGCGTCGCGGCCCCCGCAACCGTTCCGCCATTATCTGCTCGCAAACCTCTGATTTCCGCAACCATCCGCTGCATAAAAAGTTATCGCCAGACCGCCCTCTTTGAGGTCGTCCAGATCAACGGCAACCGCACCGCCGGCAGCATCCATGGCAGGCCACGCCGACCGGCGCGCACGACTCCCCGGTCCTCTTTTATACAAAGGTTTAGCACACACGATGCGAAAACGTCAACCCTCTTGAGACCCATCCTGTTTTGACGGAACCCCGTCCGGCAGTTCCGTCTCGCCGGCCAGCGGCTCACTGACGCGATATTCCTCGTTGAGCCACCTGCCCAGATCGACCATCTTGCAGCGTTCACTGCAGAACGGCCGCTGCGGGATCTCCTTCAGGTCCGTGTATTCGACCCTCTTGCGACATGTTGGACAGACGATATGAGGCATAGTCACCGCTTCCCAGGGTCACAAGCCACGCGCCGAAGGTCATTGGCTTCGACCCTATTTGGCATCCCCGGCGCCGGCGCTCTTGGTCGCGCCACTGCTGCCGGAATCGCTCGACTTGCCCCCGGTCCCGTTCTGGCTGCCACCGTTGCTGCTGCCGCCGTCCTTGCCGGCGCTGCCCGACGACGTCGACGCTTCAGCCTTGGCGGCCTTGTTGTAGGTCGGGCTGCGGTAGTCCGTGCTGTAGAACCCGTTGCCCTTGAACAGCAGCGCCGCCCCCGTACCGATCAGCCGGCGGACCTTACGCTCGTGGCACTCGGGGCACACCTTGATCGGCTCCGCTGTGATCGACTGAAACTCCTCGAACGTATGACCACACGCATCACAGCGATACTCATATGTCGGCATCGACATCTACTCCTGTGTTTCCGCATTCTGCTCGACCGGCCTGGCAACAACCACCGTTGCCGGCCGAAGCATCATCTCGCCCAAGGTGTAACCGGGCTGCGCGACGTGCAGGATGTGTCCCGCCTCCACCTCGTCGCTCGGCTGGTGGGCGACGGCCTGCTCCTGGACAGGATTGAACGGATCGCCCCTGGCCACCTCCATCCGCCGCAGTCCGAACTCGCCCAGTGTCTTCAGCGTCTGCTCCTGAATCATCCGCACGCCCTGGATCAGGGCCTCGGCGTTCTCCGATTCCTCCGCCGCCTGCAGCGTCCGCTCGAAGTTGTCCAGCACTGCCAGCAGGGCCTTGGCCATTTCCGCCTGCCCACGGTTTACGGCATCCTGCCGCTCCGCAGCGAAGCGCTTCTGGATATTCTGACAGTCCGCCAACGATCGCAGGTATTTGTCCTTCGCCGCGTCCAGTTCCTGCTGCAGGGTTTCTATCTGTTCGAGCAGTTCCTCGCGACCCTGCTCAGGCGTCTGCTCCGACTCGCTGTCTACCGGTTTTTCAGGTCCTTCCGCCATTACACTCTCCTGCGCCTTCGCTAGACGTCTGACCGGTCCAGGTCCTGCCGCTCGGCCGATTCGTCCGTGCCGTGATGACCGTGATGCTCATGGCTCGTGCCGCTGAAGATATCCTTGATCCTGTCCATGACGCCCTTGGCTGCCGGCATGACCTGGTCATCCTCGGTCTCGGCGAATTCCCTAAGTAATCTTTCCTGTTGTTTGGTGAGTTTTCGAGGCAGTTCGACGATGACCTGGGCGATCTGGTCACCTACCCGTTTGCTGTGCAGATCGGGCAGGCCCTCGCCCTTCATGCGGAACGTCTCGCCGTACTGCGTGCCATGCGGGATCGTCAGTTTCGACTTGCCCCGAAGCGTCGGCACCTCAAGTTCCGCCCCTAACGTCGCCTGCGTGAAGCTGATCGGCAGGCGAAGCACCACGTCATTGTTATGCCGTTGCAGGAACGGATGCGGCTTGACACGCACTCGGCAGTAGACATCCCCTCGCGGCCCGCCGTCCTCGCTCGGCTCACCCTCGCCCCGGATCCGAACGCTCTGGCCGTCATGGATGCCCGCCGGCAAACGCACCTGCAGTTGCCGATGCTGCATCTTCATGCCGCGGCCGCTGCACGTCCGGCAGCGTTCCTTGACGATCTTGCCCGTCCCGCGACAGTTCGGACACGTCGTTACGATCCGTCCCAGCAGCCCACCGAAACCAGCCGCCTGCTCCACCTGCCCATAGCCACCGCACGTCTGACACGTCTGCAGCGGTGTGCCCGGCTCTGCTCCTCGGCCGCCGCAATGATCGCAGAAATCGGCCCGGTCGAACTCGACCGCCCGTTCCGCGCCGGTGATCACCTCTTCCAGTTCGAGTTCGACGCCGACTTCCAGGTCCGCGCCGCGGTGCTGGCGAGGCCGGCCGCCCCGACCGCCGAAGAACGCGTCGAAGATGCTGTCCAGCCCGAACATCGAAAAGATGTCGGACGGGTTCATCGACGAAAAGTCATGCACCCCCTGCCCGCTCAGACCCGCATGACCATACTTGTCGTAGATGGCCCGCTTGTGTTCGTCGGACAGGACCTCGTAGGCCTCAGCGGCTTCCTTGAACTTCTTCTCGGCCTCGGGATCGTTGCGATTGCGGTCGGGATGATATTTCAGCGCAGCCTGCCGGTATGCCTTCTTGATCTGGTCCGGCCCAGCCGAGCGTGCCACGCCCAGAACTTCGTAGTAATCTCGTTTCGTTGCCACTGACTCACTTCTGCGCTAAGTGCGAGCCGCTCGCCGGGCGAGCGCCACGCACTGCTCACCACCGGCAAACCTCAAACGGCTGATTATAGGCTTTCCCGTCAAAACCGCTACACCCGGAGACTGCGCACAGGGGCGGACACGTTTGGCCGCGTCCGCCCCTGGCATGCTTTATCTACTTGAAGCCCTTAGCGGACCGAGCCGGCGACCTCCTTGGCCTCGTCGTCCTTCAACTCGGTCACCAACACCTCGGTCGTCAGCAGCACCGAGGCAACGCTGGCGGCATTCTGAAGCGCCGTCCGCGAAACCTTCGCCGGGTCGATAATGCCCGACTTGAACATGTCGACCAGCTCGACCGGCCCGAGCGTCGAAACCGAAGTTGCCGTTCTTCTCGCGGATCTGCTCGATGACCACCGCGCCATCATAGCCGGCGTTCTTGACGATCTGCCGCGTCGGGGCCTGCAGGGCCTTGAGAATGATGTCCACGCCGATCTTCTCATCGCCCCGGGCCTTCTCGCGGACCTTCTCGACCTCGGCAACAGCCTTCAGGAACGCCACGCCGCCGCCGGCCACAATGCCTTCCTCGATCGCCGCCTTGGTCGCATGCAGGGCGTCGTCCACCAGATCCTTGCGCTCCTTGACCTCGACTTCCGTCGAGCCGCCGACGCGTACCACTGCCACGCCGCCAGCCAGCTTCGCCAGCCGCTCCTGCAGCTTCTCGCGATCGTAATCGCTGGTCGTCTTCTCGATCATCGCGCGGATCTGATCGGTCCGGGCCTGCACGTCCTTCTTCTTGCCAGCCCCTTCGATGATCGTCGTGTTGTCTTTGTCGATCACGACCTTCTTGGCCGTACCGAGCTGCCCGACGTCGATGCTCTCGAGTTTGAGGCCCTTATCCTCGCTGATGAACTCGCCACCCGTCAGCACGGCGATGTCCTGCATGATCGCCTTGCGACGATCACCGAAGCCCGGCGCCTTGACCGCACAGCACTGGAACACGCCGCGCAGTTTATTGACCACCAGCAGCGCCAGCGCCTCGCCTTCCAGATCCTCGGCAATGATCAGCAGCGGCTTGCCCATGCTGACGACCTTCTCCAGCAGCGGGATCATGTCGCGCACGTTGCTGAGCTTCTTTTCGTACAGCAGGATTACCGGGTTCTCGAGGACCGCTTCAAGGTTCGTCGCGTCGGTCACGAAGTATGGCGAGACGAAGCCCTTGTCGAACCGCATGCCCTGGACGACTTCCTTGGTCGTTTCGAGGCTCTTGCCCTCTTCGACCTCGACGACGCCTTCGTTGCCGACCTGCTTGAGCACGTCCGCCAGAAGCTCGCCGATCTCTTCGCTGCCGTTGGCACTGACCGTGCCGACCTTGGCGATATCCGCCCACTTGCCTTTGACCTGGACAGCCTGCGACTCGATCGACTTGACCGCCGCATCAACCGCCTTGTCGATCCCGCGTTTGATCGCCGACGGACTCACGCCGGAGACAACCGCCTTGAGGCCTTCCGAGTAGATCGCCTCGCCCAGCACGACCGCCGTCGTCGTACCGTCACCGGCGACATCGCTCGTCTTGCTGGCGGCTTCGTTGAGCAGCTTGGCGCCCATGTTCTCGAACGGATCCGCCAGTTCCACTTCCTTCGATACCGTCACGCCGTCCTTGGTGATCCGCGGCGAGCCCCAGGACTTCTGCAGGACCACGTTCCTGCCGCTGGGCCCCATCGTCACCTTGACGGTCGACGCCAGCCGGTTCATCCCCGCCAGTACCTTCTGCCGGGCCGCCTGGTTGAAGATCAATTGCTTAGCAGCCATGGTTTTCCTCTTTCATCTGTATGTACATCGCGTCAACCGCCCCGGCATCGACAGACCCGCATCACGCGATCGCCGCAGCGCCGGGCGGTCCAACTCGTGAGGACCTCTTACTTCTCGACCACCGCCAGCACGTCGCTCTCGCGCAGGATCACCAGCTTCTCTCCTGCCACTTCGATCTCCGTGCCGCTGTACTTGCCGTACATCACCAGGTCGCCGACTTTCACCAGCATCGCCGCCCGGCTGCCGCTGTCGAGAAGCTTACCCGGCCCCGTCGCCGTCACCTCGCCGCGCTGCGGCTTTTCCTTCGCGGTATCCGGCAGCACGATCCCTCCAGCCGTCTTCTCCTCCGGCTCCGAGGGTTTCACAACAAGCCGATCATCCAGGGGCCGAATCGTCTTGACCTTCGCACTGGCAGTTGCCATATCTGTTTTTCTCCCGTTTCTCTTAAAGAGCCTTATCTTGTTTTTATGTACTTAACCCAGCACTCAGTACTCGGGACGCAGCACTGGAAGGTGGCTAGAAGCCGCCCATGCCCGGCATGCCACCCATGCCACCCATACCGCCCATGCCACCCATACCCCCCATGCCGCCCATGCCGCCGTAGTCCTCATCCATACCGGGACCACCGGGGCCGGCCTTCTCTTCCTTGGGAGCATCGACGATCGCACAGTTGGTCGACAGCAGCACTCGCGCGACGCTGCTGGCATTGGACAGGGCCACCCGGACGACCTTCGCCGGATCGATCACGCCGGATTCGAGCAGGTCTTCATACTTGCCCGTCTCGGCGTTGAATCCGAACGCACCCTTCTCGTTGACGACCTTGTGATAGACCACGCTGCCTTCGTAGCCGCCGTTGTTGGCGATGGTCTTAAGCGGCTCAGCGATCATGCGCTTGACGATGTCGATGCCGATCTGCTCGTCTTCCAGGTCGCTTTTAACCTTCTCGACCGCCTTCTGGCACCGCACCAGCGCCACACCGCCACCCGGAACGATGCCTTCCTCGATCGCCGCCCGCGTCGCATGCAGCGCATCTTCGATGCGAGCCTTCTTTTCCTTCAGCTCGGCCTCGGTCGCCGCACCGACGCGAATGACCGCCACGCCGCCAGCCAACTTCGCCAGCCGCTCCTGCAGTTTCTCGCGATCGTAATCGCTGGTCGTCGCCTCGATCTCGCGACGGATCTGCTCGATCCGACCCTGGATCTCCTTGGTCGAGCCGGCCCCTTCGATAACCGTCGTGTTCTCGTTGTCGATCCGAACGCTCTTGGCCTGGCCCAGGTCCTTCAGCTGGATCGACTCGATGTCGATGCCCAGGTCCTTCATGACCGCCTGGCCGCCCGTCAGGATCGCGATATCGCCCAGCATCGCCTTGCGCCGATCGCCGTAACCCGGCGCCTTGACCGCCGCCACCTGCAGGATGCCGCGCAGCTTGTTGACGACCAGCGTCGCCAGCGCCTCGCCGTCAATGTCTTCGGCGATGATCAGGAGCGGCCGCTTGGCCTGCGCCACCTTCTCCAGCAGCGGCACCATCTTGTGCGCACTGGAAATCTTGTCTTCATAAATGAGAATCAGCGGCTTCTCCAGGACGCATTCCATCGTCTCCTGGTCCGTCGCGAAGTGCGGCGACAGATAGCCGCGATCGAACTGCATACCCTCGACCACGTCGACGACGGTCTCGAGGCTCTTGCCCTCTTCGACCGTGATCACGCCGTCCTTGCCGACCTTCTCGAAGCAGTCCGCCATCGTCTCGCCGATCGACCGATCGTTGTTGGCCGAGATGCAGGCGATATTGACCACGTCATTGCGCTTCGACAGGTTGATCGGCTTGGCGATCTTCTTCAGTTCCGCCGTCACCGCCGCGACACCCTTGTTGATCCCGCGGGCGACCGCCATGGCATCCGCCCCCGCCGCGATGGACTTGAGGCCTTCCCGGAACAGCGCTTCGGCCAGTACGGTCGCCGTCGTCGTCCCGTCACCAGCCAGGTCGGACGTCTTGCTGGCGGCCTCACGGACCAGCCGCGCCCCCAGATTCTCATACTTGTCCTTCAGTTCGATCTCCTCAGCAACGCTCACCCCGTCTTTGGTGACGGTCGGTACGCCCCAGCCCTTGTCCAGGACCGCGAACCGCCCCTTGGGACCGAGGGTCGCCTTCACCGCGCTGCCGAGTTTCTCTACGCCTGCCAGCAGGCTCTTGCGTGCCTGCTCCTCAAAGGCCAGCATCTTGGCCGCCATTGACGCTACCTCCTTTTTAGCCGAACGCTGTTACGCCGAGTCATAAAGGCTGCACTGCCTGTCAAGATAGACAACATCCGCGCCTTTCAACAGCCTTGGTAAGCAAACGGAATGCCAGAGCGAAGACATTTTTCGAACAGCCGTAACTGGCTACGCCAACATGACTTACAGCAGCCGTATTCGCGACCCGTTCGATTTGGATTCTGCCGCAGTGACAGACCCTGCATTGATGGCCGGTGGCGCCTGTGCCAATGTGGCAGCCGTCCTGACACGCCTTGCGACCGAACGTTACCGATGTCCCGCTGGTAGCGCCGTGGGCAGGGGCGCCGGTTCGATCCTTCGCTGCTCCGTTCGCGCCGCAGGATGTCGTCTTTGGTCGCAGCCCAAAGACTGGCGTACGCGAAGATGTTTTTTAGGCGCCTTTTGCGCCTTCTGCGGTTGCCTTTGTGCTATGGTTGTAGCCGTGGCCGTAACCCAAAGAAACCTATGCAGTAAGGCAGTTGAGGCGTCAGTTACGGAGGCTATGGATCGGCGGAGGAATCCGGCCGCCGAAGTCGATGAACCCGGAGGAAGTTCCCGGATTCCTCACTTCGATGACCGGCGCCGCGCCGAAAAGCCCACCGAACTCGACGACGTCGCCGGCCTTCTTGCCGGGTGCCGGGATCAGCCGGGCCGCCGTCGTTTTGGAGTTGATGACGCCGATCGCCATCTCGTCGGCGATCAGTGCCGCGATCGTTGCCGGCGGGGTATCGCCGGGGATGACCACCATGTCCAGGCCCACGCTGCACACGCAGGTCATCGCCTCGAGTTTTTCGAGCGTCAGTTGCCCGGCCTGCACCGCCTCCGCCAGGGCCGCGTCCTCGGCTACCGGGATGAACGCCCCGGAGAGCCCGCCGACCGACTGGCTGGCGAACGTGCCGCCCTTTTTGACCGCGTCGTTGAGCATCGCCACGGCGGCCGTCGAGCCCGGCGCACCGATCGCCTCGATGCCCAGGACCTTCAGGATCTCGCCGATGCTGTCGCCGATCTTCGGCGTCGGCGCCAGCGACAGATCGACGATGCCGAACGGCACGCCCAGTTCGGCTGCGACCTCCCGGCCGATCAGCTCGCCTGCCCGTGTCACGCGGAATGCCGTGATCTTGATCTCTTCGGCCAGCTCCAAAAGAGTGAGCTTGTGCCTGCTCGTTTCGATCTTACGGCGAAGCGCCGAGGAGACCACGCCCGGGCCGCTGACGCCGACGTTGATAACGACTTCCGGCTCGCCCGCCCCCAGGTACGCCGCCGGCCATGAAGGGGTTGTCTTCCGGGATGTTGGCGAAGATCACGAGTTTCGCCGCACCGAAGCCGTTCTGGTCAGCCGTCGCCTGGGCGATACGCGGCAGCAGTTGCCCCAGCTGCCGGACCGCGTCCATGTTGATCCCCGCCCGCGTCGTTGCCACGTTCACCGAAGCGCAGACCCGCTTCGTCTTCGCCAGCACGGCAGGCAGCGACTCCAGCAACGTCGCATCGGCCGAGGTAATCCCTTTCTGCACCAGCGCCGTGAAACCACCGACCAGGTCGATCCCCAGTTCCGCAACCGTCGTATCCAGCGCCGTGGCGATCTGAAGCCCTGCCTGCGGCCCGTGTCCGGCCAGCAGATCGCTCACCGGCGAGATCGCCAGTCGCTTGTTTGTCACGGGCACGCCGTACTTGCGTCCGACGCGGTCGCACACCTCGACCAGCCGGCACGCCTTGGCCCGGATCTTCTCTCGGACCTTCCGGCAGACCAGGTTGATGTCCGGCCCGGCGCAGTCGTTGATGTTGATGCCCATGGTTACCGTGCGCAGGTCGAGGTTCTCGGCCTGAAGCATCTGGATGGTCGAAAGGATCTGATCAGTTTTCAGCATGGGGGGATGTATCCCTTATCGGCTCGTCTCTCGCCGGAGCCGCAATTCGTTCGTCGCCATGAAAAGGTTTTCGTGCTGCATCCGCACCGTGAAACCGAGTCTGCTGGCCCAGGTGTTCCAGGTCCGCCTGGAGCATGCCGATATCCCACTGCGGCGGCACCTGCACCTCACTGACCAGCACGAACCGCCCCGCCTGGGTATCGCCGTAGAGATCGGTGATGTTGACCCCTTTTTCCGCAAGATAGCTCGAGAACTGAAAGATCGATCCCGGCCTCTCATCACCACTGATCGTGATCACGAACGTATCACTGCCGACCGGCGCCCGGCCGGCAGATTCTCCGCGACAGGCCGCACCAGCACCTCATAGGCAGGGTCGCTTTCCGCCGCCGCGACGCTCGCCCGCAGGGTCTCGGCCGACACGGCCGGCGGCATCGTCACGATCATGATGAGCGTGAAGTGGCCCGCCAGAACGGTCTGGCTGACTGCCTCGATATTGCCGCCGAGTTCCGCCACGCGCCCACTGACGGCCGCGACGATTCCCGGCCGGTCCTCCGCCACGACATTAAGGACATAGCGGTTTGGTCCGGTCTTTCCCGACGCGTGTTGATCATTCGGATCCGTAATGACACCGCACCTCCAGACAGCCCGACGATTCCAGTGAATCCCACTACTACAGTAAGGATATCCCGCCCTGTCAAGCGCACCCGAAACACCGCCGCGCGACTCTCGCCCGCCCTGACGTGCCCCGCAGCCCCGTACCTGCGCCACAGCACTTCACTACGTGCAGAATTTCCCCAAATGGATGCTTGTCCCGCTGTCACACTTTCATCGCTTCACCTGTTGACCTCTTCAGCCGTGATGCTTGCCGCCCGATCCCGGCAACCGTAGAATCCCAGTCTCGTACCGATATCCCGGCTAAGTCGACCGGAAAGGACGTACCCATGCGTTTGTCGAAGACGTGCCCTGTCGTTCCCGCCGCCGTTGCTGTTCTGCTGATCACTTACATCGCCGGCTGCTCGCAACCTACAACGAAGATTACCACCTGCGGCCTGACCCGACAGAACATCCCGCAGCATCCCTTCATGCTTTTCTCCAAGGCGGATATTCCGACGATTGCTCAGCGAAAGGATAAGGATCCACTTCTGGCGGACTGCTGGACCCGGTTGTCGAAGGTAGCGGCCGACCCTGACGCGTTCTCAGCCCGGTCGGACGGCGATGCTCGCCGCCGTCATCGCGACAGGTGGTGGAGCCAGCTCGAAGCCCGTGCGCTTATCGCGGCTGTCACGCATGACCCTGCCATGACTCAGCGAGCCATCGTTCTCATACAGGAAGTCCTCGCCAAGGTCGATCCGCACAAGTTTTACAGTGACAGTAACTTTCACGATCACGGCGCGCCGCTGCGAGCCTTGGCGCTGGCGTGGGACTGGCTCTATGAGGATATGACAGTCCAGCAGCGTGGCGCCATCCTGCCCGGCCTCGAGAACTGGTGCGGCACCGCTTTCGATTATACAAACAAGCAGTTCTGGCGGGAGGCGTCCTACAACGTCGGCGCCATCCCTATGGGCGGCATCGGCACGCTCGCCCTGGCGATCAGGGGCGACTCCAGCAATCCGAACACCGCGGTCTGGCTCCGCGAGGCCACCCGCCGGATCGGCCAGAACTACTTCCCCACGACCTTCAAGCCCTCCGGTATCTGCTATGAGGGTCCCAATTATTCCATCGTCGGTCTCAAGTACACGGCCCTGTTCGCTCAGGCCCTGCGCCGGGCCGGCGGCGACGACCTGCTCGGGCAATCCGGCGCGCTTCGGACTATGCAATACCAGATGTATGACTGGATGCCGCAGGGCGGCTGCACCCCCATCGGCGATAACACCAGTTATGGTCGGCGGACCTTCGCGGCGGAGTATCTTCTCGGCATCGGCCGGACCCACGACGCCGCCGGGCTATGGACGTGGCGCAAGAACGTCAACGTCCGCTGGCTGGACCATCTCGTCACGTACCTGTGGTATCCGCTGAACGTGAAGCCTGAAAGCCCGGCCGACCTCGACATTCCCCCTTCCAGGTATTTTGAAGTCACGCGGAACCGCGCAGGGTTACTTCTTCAGCCGGACAAAATGGCAGGATCCCGACGCCGCCTTCTTCACCTTCGTCACCCGCTACGAACGCTGCAACCATCAGCATTACGATATGAACTCATTCCTCCTGGGCGGGTACGGCACCCTCTTCGCCACCCACGAGATGCTCTACCCATATAGCAGCAACCTCCACTGCGTCGATTACGAACACAACATGATCGTCATCGACGGCGGCGGCTGGCCCCGACACGCCACCGCCTCCTGCGGCGATCGCAATTCGACCTTGGGCGTCCTGACCGGCCTGGTCACCGGCCCCTTCGCCGACTATATGCGAGGCGACGCAAAATGGTCCTACCGCGATAACACGATCATCACCGATAACCCCGCTCTCCGCGCCGAACGAGCCTTCCTCTTCGTCAAGGCCGGCGCCAATCCGTATATGGTCGCCATCGACGACAACGAGTACCGCGAGACGCCCCACGACTACCGCTGGCAATGGTACACCCCCGAAAGCATGAAGATCACCGGCACGGGCACCACCGCCGACCCGATCGTCCTGACAGCCGAAAAGGGCTCCTGCGCCCTGGCCTTCATCACCCCCCAGACCCCAGCCGTAACCATCAGCAAGATCAAGAACGTCGAACGCAGCAGGAACCACCCGCGATTCCTCCAACGCATCGACGTCTCCCAGCACACCACCAGGGCCCACTACGCCGCCATCGCCACCCTCCAGCGCAACGCGAAGGACCGGCCGGCCGTCAAAGCCATGCCCGTCGAATGTGAGAATCCGGCCGCTGACGGCGCCGAGATCCGCTTCGCCGACGGCACCGTCGACCACATCATCTGGCAGCCGGAAGAGGTCTACGAGCAGCGCGGCTCCGACCTGACCGCCGGCCCGCTCCGGACTGATGCCCTGATGGCCCTGGTCCGCACGAAGAACGATCGCATACTCGGCTACACCCTCGGCGAAGGCACCTACCTGACGTGGAACGGCACGCCCCTGGTCCAGGCGAAAAGCAGCGTCTGCGTGACAGCCGACGCCGACGGCGTGAAAACGACAGGCCGGCGCAGAACACGCGAGGGCTTCCCAACCGTCGCCCCGGTGGACCTGAAGACCTACAAACCGGCAGCCAGGTAACGACCACCCTCGCGGATCCAGCCCAGGTGGTTGCGTTGTTTGAAAGCCCGAGGCGTCAGCCCGGGTTGTTAGGTTGTCTTGAAGCCCGAGGCGTCAGCCCGGGTTGTCAGGTTGTCTTGAAGCCCGAGGCGTCAGCCCGGGTTGTTCGGCCGCGATAGAAACAAGCGAATCCCCGATCATCTCAGGGATTCGCTCGAACGGACTTCTATGTGAAGGCGTTACGTCAGGCCTTCCGGCTACCATCCGGCTTCCCATCAGCCACGGCAGCAACCCGGCCGGCGCCCTTGCCATCCGTCTTCCCGTCCACCTGTTGGTCGATCTTGCCCAGAAACTCCGGCATCTCCAATCCAACCTGCTTCGCCAGTTCGTGCATCGGCGGCAGCACGCCCATAAGCCGCTTGCCAAGACCTTCCATGCCGGCCCCGTTGCCGCCGTCCCAGACGATGATCTTCTCCAGCGGCAGGTTGCGGATGGCCTCTGCCTGCACCCTGCTGACCTCCAGCATCTTCTCGATCAGCAGCAGCGCCGCCGCGCCCTTATCGCCACCGCACGCACCAACCAGGTCGCGATAGCCGTCCGCCTTACCCTCCAGGATCGCCTGCAGACCCTTGGCCTCTGCCGTCATCTTCGCCAGCGTCCCCTCGGCCTCGCCTTCCGCCAGCCGGATCACATGCTGCTTTTGGGCCTCCGCCTCGATGACTACCTTCTGCTTGAGGGCCTCGGCCGGCACGACGACCTCCGCGTTGTACCGCGCCGCCTCGCGCAGCGACCGTGCCTCTTCCGCCTTCTTGGCCGCCAGTTCCTGCGCCGCCCGAATCTCACCGTCCGCCAGCTTGGCGGCCGACTCCGACCGCTGCCGCGCCTCTTCCTCCGCGACTCGCTGATTGGCCTTGAATGCCGCCTTCTTCACCGACGCCTCGGTTTCCTTGCTGACAGCCTCCGCGTCCAGCGCCGCCATCTGCTGACGCTTGGTGCGGGAGGCATCCGCCTCACCGATCTCCGCCTGCGCATGGGCGGCCGCGATCTGCTGCCGCTTGGTCTGATCCGCCTGCGCCTCGCCGATCTCCGCCTGCGCGGTCGCCGCTGCCACCGCCACGCGCGTATCGCGCTGCCGCTCCGCCACGCCGATCCTGCCGATCCGCTCCTGCTCCGCCACGTCGATATTCGCCTGGTTGATCGCCTCTGCCGCCGCCTTGCGACCCAGCGCCGTGATGTACCCCGACTCATCCTGAATATCGCGGATGTTGACGTTGATGACCGTCAGCCCGATCTTCTCGAGCTCGACGCTGACCGCCTCATTGACCTTCGCCATGAACCCTTGCCGGTCGCGGTTGATCTCCTCGATCTTCATCGTCGCGATCACCGCCCGCATCTGCCCCAGGATGATGTCCGTCGCCTGCTCCTCGATCTGCTTGGCCGATTGCCCCAGCAGCCGGACCGCCGCGTTCTGCATCACCCCCGGCTGATTCGAGATCGCCGCCGTCACCGTCGTCGGCACCGCCACGCGGATGTTCTCCTGCGACAGCGCGTTCGCCAGGTCGATCGGCACCACGAACGGCTCCAGGTCGAGGTAGGCATAATCCTGCACGAGCGGCCACACATACGCGGCCCCACCATGGATACACCTGGCCGCCCCGCTGCCGGTCCATCCGTAGATCACCAGGATCCTGTTGGACGGGCACCGTTTGTACCGCCCGATCGTCGCCATGAACGCGCAGATCAGCGCCATCGCAATAAACAGCGCCAGCAGCAGGAAGATAGTGCCACCGCTCATCGCCGCCAGAAAATCCACCGAAGCGTACATTGAAAGGTCTCCTTATAGGGCAGTGAATTACACATTGCTGTTACAACGATTCATTCAGGGCAGAGGCTTCCTGCGCCGGCTCGACCTCGATGGTCACCGCCCCCAGCGCGCGGACCACCCGAACCGGCGTGCCGGCGCTGATCGCCTGTCCCTGCCGCGACCGTGCCTTGACGCAGGAGATCGCGCCGCTGACCAGCACCCGCACCTCACCCTGGCCGTCGGCCGGGATGTCCAGGTAGACTACCCCGCGCGTACCAACGCAGCTGGCGATGTTCTGCGTACCGATGAACGTCAGACGCTGCAGCAGATACAGGGCCAGTGCCACGCTGAACATCGCGACCAGTCCCCAAAGTGCGGCGTAGCAGAAGCTCCAGAACAGCGCCGTATCGTTCGCCATGTACAGCGAGCCGGCCCAGAAGAACAGCGTAAAGCACGCCAGGATCGACCGCACCGTCAGCAGTTTGAAGTCCGCCAGCGAACCATGGCCATCGTGGGTCTGGCCGTAGGACGAATCCGGCTGGGCATCGTGTGCGCCGGTCGCTCCGCTGTCGCCATCGAGGCCATCGTGCGCGGCGCCGATATCCGGATGATCGAACCCGCCATCAGGGTGCCCGACGTCGAGGTCGTGAACGTCGATCAGCCCGACGAGGCTGCCGATCATCTGCCAGAGGAACAGGATGCTGAAAAACAGCGCCCCGCTGAAAAACAGCTGGTTCAGGATCGTCAGCCCATGCCACCACTGTGTCCAGCCTGTCACGGATCTGCTCCTTGTGCGAAACCTGTGCGTCGACAGATATTGTCCGCCCAGCCCTGCCATCTTTCTAAGAAGGGTTGCAACCAGGCAGACGTCCGCCAGCCCGTGCGGAATACAGGATACCAGCCATCACCAACGCCGCAAGGTGCAAGCGAATCGAAACACCTTAAGTGGCCCATCTTGCGTTGTTGCCGCTGTTGCTTCTGGGCCTTTTGCGCCTTCTGCGGTTGATATTGCCGTTTCTTGTCGTTGTCGTTACCCTTGTTTCGTTGCTCTTTGCGGTTCTATCGATGTGACGGTTATGCGTATCTCCATTCAGGACGCCCAGATAGCCGATGCCGAGCAGATCCTCTCGCTGCAGAAGCTGGCCTATCGCAGTGAGGCGGAACTCTACAACGACTTTGCCATCCCGCCGATGACGCAGACCCTGGCCGAGATCCAGTCGCAGTTCGCCACGCATACCATCCTCAAGGCGACAGTCGACGGCCGGCTGGTCGGATCGGTGCGGGCCGCTCTTAGAGACGAGACGTGTCACATCGCCCGGCTGTTTGTACACCCGGCCTTTCAGCGGCGCGGCATCGCGACGCGTCTGATGCAGGCCATCGAAGAGAGGTTCGCCTCCGCCAAGTGTTTTGACTGTTCACCGGCGACAGAAGCGAGGGCAATATCCGGCTGTACCGGCACTCGGTTACCATGTGTACATGACGAGCCCTCAGCACGATCTGACGCTGGTGCACATGCGAAAGAGGAATTGGCAACCGTAGTCTCGGCGAGCCCTGTACGGCTGTCTGCACCCTGTCCCCATCCGGCCTGTCTCCGGTATAATGCCTCATACCAAAGCAGCCCTCAGGGGCCGGTTCATCGCGGCTCCGCTGGGTCAACGAGTGAGGAGGCTACGCCAGATGTCCACGCGCATTACCGTCCGCGAACTGATCGACCGATTGGGCGAAGGCCCGACCGTTATCATACGGGAGATCCCCTGGCAGGTGGCAGGCGTCAAACAGCAGGCCGATCATTCCGACGGCACGATGCGCACGCGGCTGAACCTCACCCGCCTCGACCCGTACGACGGCACGATGAGAAAGATGATGATGGAAGTCGACCTGAGCGACACGGTTGAGATCGCCGACTCGCCTGCGGAGTAGATCCGCTTGGCGCCTGGTCGCCAGGAGTTCGGAACGTCAGCAGGCTCGCGGACACTTCTGGTTTGGCTTCGGCCGGACTTCCCTGGCGGCACAGGGTTTTCCTCTTGCCCTCTCCGGCAGGCCCCTTTCAGCCGGCTCCTACAATTGACCAGAGCCGCGAGCAGGGACAGACAGCCTGCTCGCCCAAGAGGAGGCGATGCCCATGTCAGATCAGACGAACCTGCAGGTCCGCCTTAAGAGCCGTCCCAGCGGCCAACCGACAGCCGAAGACTTCGAACTGGCGGAAGGCCCCATCCCTGAGCCCGCCAATAACCAGGTGCTCTGCCGCACGATCTATCTGTCGCTGGATCCTTACATGATCATGCGGATGAAGTCCGGCCCGTCATACGCGCAGCCGACCGACGTCGGGGACGTCATGCCCGGCGCTACCGTCAGCCAGGTCGTCAAGTCACGGCACCGCAACCTGGCCGAAGGCGACTTCGTGCTCGGCTATGACGGCTGGCAGGCCTATGGTGTCTCGGCCGGGCGGGACCTCCGCAAACTCGACCCGTCTGACGCCCCAATCGCTTACGCTCTCGGCGTGCTGGGCATGCCCGGCATGACCGCCTATGTGTCGCTGCTGGATATCGCCAAGCCCAAGCCCGGCGAGACCGTGGTCGTCTCGGCGGCCTCCGGCGCGGTCGGCTCGGTCGTCGGCCAGATCGCCAAGATCAAAAATTGCAGGGCTGTGGGGACCGCCGGCTCGGATGAGAAATGCCAGTATCTGCGTGAGATCGGCTATGACGCGGCCATCAACTACAAGACAGCCAACCTGACTGACGCCCTCCGCCAGGCCTGCCCGGACGGCATCGACATCTACACGGACATGGTGGCCGGCCCGATGCTCGAAGCGGTCCTCCAGCAATGCAACCTGCACGCCCGGATTCCCCTGGTCGGCATGATCTCGCAGTACACCGACGAGAACCCGCCGCCGGGCCCCAACCTGCACTCCGTTCTGACGCGACGGGTCATGATCCAGGGCATGATCGTTTACGACCATCGCCGGCGGCAGAAGGCCTTCCTGCGTGACATGGCGGCCTGGATCAGGAGTGGTCAGATTCGCTACCGGCTCGATATCCGGGATGGGCTGGCTAACGCCCCCGAGGCTTTCCTGGGGCTGTTTACCGGCGGGAACTTCGGCAAACTCGTAGTCAGGGTCAGCGACGACCCCAGCAGCACATGATGCATTAATGCCTCGGCAGGTCGGCTGCATCACGGCTGACTGCCATGCTGAGCCGCCTGGCAGAGTATCCGGCCCGGCTGGCGGCCTGCCTTGCGCCTCATTGCCCAACCCCGGGCACCCGTTACCATGCCCCAATCTGTTTTTCGTGAATCCGACGCCCTGATACGAGGTAGCAAGCGATGCCATTTGCACCGGTCGACGAACAGCTCAAGACCCTGCTGAGAGGCTGCGAAGCCGTCTACACCGAGCAGGAACTCCGCGGCAAACTCGAGAAGTCCTGTAAGTCCGGCAAGCCGCTGCGGATCAAACTCGGCCTGGACCCGTCCGCGCCGGATATCCACCTCGGCCACAGCGTCGTTCTGCGCAAGATGCGCCAGTTTCAGGACTTGGGACATAAGGCCGTCCTGATCATCGGCGACTACACCGCGATGATCGGCGACCCGACCGGCAAGAACAAGACCCGGCCCGTCCTGTCGCCGGACGAGGTCAAGGCCAACGCGGAGACCTACTTCAACCAGGCCGGCAAGATCCTGAAGATGGACGGCGACGCCATCGAGGTCACCCGCAACAGCGACTGGCTGGGCAAGATGAACCTCTCCGACGCCCTGAAGATGGCCAGCAAGATGACCGTCGCCCGCATGCTGGAACGCGACACCTTCGAGAAGCGGTATAAGTCCGGCGTCGAGATCTACCTGCATGAGTTCATGTACCCGCTGCTGCAGGGCACCGACAGCGTTGCCATCCAAAGCGACCTCGAACTCGGCGGCACCGACCAGACCTTCAACAACCTGGTCGGCCGGGACCTCCAGAAGGACGCCGGCCAGGCCCCGCAGTGCGTCATGATCATGCCGATCCTGACGGGCCTCGACGGCACGCAGAAGATGAGCAAGTCGCTGGGCAACTATGTCGGCCTGACGGACAGCGCCAAGGACATGTTCGGCAAGACGATGTCGATCCCCGACAGCCTGATGCGGCAGTGGTTCACGCTGCTGACCAGCCGGCCCGTCGAGGAGATCGACACGCTCTGCAACGGGGACAAGACCCACCCGCGAAAAGCCAAGGAGGTTCTCGCCAAGGAGATCGTCGCGACCTACTACGATCAGCAGGCGGCTGACGACGAAGCCGAGCAGTTCGTGAAGGTCTTCAAGCAAGGGCAGATCCGCGAGGACATTCCCGAGGTGAAGATCCCGGCTGACCAGGTGCAGGATGGTAAGATCTGGATCGCCAAGTTGCTGCAGATGGTCGGATTCGCGCCATCGACCAGTGAAGGTAGGCGACTGGTCGACGGCGGTGGCGTAACCGTCAACGAGCAGAAGGTCACCGACGTAAAGGCCCAGATCGAGATCAAGGACGGCATTATTCTGCAAGTGGGCAAACGCCGGGTCGCCAAGGTTGTCACGGGCTAAATGAGCGAACACAACCCTCAGCCGCCATTAGGTCGTCTGCCGCGCCTGACTGATCCTCGGCGCTACCGCGGCCTGTACATCATCGACTTCGGCGACGGGATTTGCGTGGGGTACGTTGCCGCCGAGGTCGCTACGCTTGTCGCTTCCGACGAATTCCCGCAGATGCAGGTCTATCGCATCTACCGGGCCCAACCGGACGGCACGCTGGATCTGATCAGTGTCCCGGCAGATCGTTTCCGGCGTAAGACCGAAGAAGGCATGTTCTTCCCGCGCGAGCACGAAACTCAGGCGAGAGCCGACTTCGAGACGCTGAAGACTGCCGCGCCCGGCACGTTTCCCTGCACGGCCCGCCTCCAGCTCGCCCATCTGCCAGATGCTGACATGCCCTACGTGACGGCCCTGATCTACGCGGCAGAGTGCACCGACGAAGTCAGCCGCTGGTTGCTGGAAGCAGCGTATGAAGGCGGCGACACAGCGGAAGCCGGCCAACAGGCTTTGACGACCTACCACCAAACGAACCCGCAGATAATCGAGGAATTCGCCATCACGCCTGCCCCGGCGGAAGCCCCCCGATCGCTGAAAGACCTCCTGGCTGCCAGGAAGTATGCGGTACAAAGATAGCGGCGTCTGGCAGCACTCAGCACTCCAGTCCTGTCGTTACTCGGCTTGCCACGCTATACTCAGCCCCGTTCAGATTGGTGGAAAAGGGAGGCGAAAAAATGCCCAAGACATACGGTATCGGCGTCATCGGCGCCGGCTTTATCGGGGAGTTCCATGCCCAGGCGATCCAGCAATTGCCCAACGCCAAACTTGTGGCTGGCTGTGCGCGGTCTGACAAGAGCGTGGCCAAATTCAGCGAGAAATTCCCCGGCACCACGATGTACCGGGACTATAAGGACCTGATCAACGATCCGAACGTTGATATCGTCACGATCGCCACGCCCAGCGGGGCGCATATGGAGCCGGCCGTCGATGCTGCGGCGGCTGGCAAGCATGTCATCATTGAAAAACCGATCGAGATCACGCTCGACCGGATCGACCGCATCCTTGAAGCGCACGACAAGGCCGGCACGAAGATCGGCGGGTTTTTTAACGGCCGGTTCACCGAAACGGCGCAGGCGTTTAAGGCGGCCGTGGCCGGGGGACGGTTCGGCCGCCTGACATTCGGGATGGCGTATGGGCCCTGGTGGCGGGATCAGTCGTATTACGACGAGGGCGGCTGGAAAGGGACGATGCAGTATGACGGCGGGGGCGCCTGATGAACCAGGGGATTCACACCATCGATATGCTTCAATGGCTGATGGGTCCGGTAAAAAGCGTGCAGGCATTCGCGGCCACACTGGCCCATAAGCGGATCGAGGTGGAAGACACCGGGTCGGCGGCGGTCGAATTCGCCAACGGCGCGCTGGGCACTATCGCGTGCACGACCAGCATGTGGCCGGGCCACTTCCGCATTGTCGAGGTGTCCGGCGAGGAGGGCAGCGTCGCGATGGCGGACAGCGCGTTCTTCTTCTGGCAGTTCAAGAAGGAGACGCCGGAGGACGAGCGGATCCGCCAGGAGAAGGTCGCCTTCCCGGCAGTGTCCACCGGCGCGTCGAGCCCCGGCGCCGGGCTGTCGGCCGAGGGGCACCGCCGCAATATCGCCGAGTTCCTCGATGCGCTGGACAACAACCGCCGGCCGCTGATCGACGGACGGGAGGCCCGCAAGGGCGTGGAGATCATCCTGGCCATCTACAAGAGCGCCAAGGAGCACAAAGCGGTCGACCTGCCGCTAAAATAAGAGGTGGAGCGCGCCCGCAGTCGAGCCAGGCCATGGGTTCTTGATTAACCCCGGGCCTGGCTCCGGCTATAATACGCGATGTTCGGCGTCCGGACCTGGATTGGCGCGTAGTGCGAGTCCGTCCCGGGACGGTATGATAGTCGCCCGGCCCTTCTGAGCCGGGGAGCCAAAGGACCTATAACAGATTGTGTTTGTTTCGACGTTGAGTTCCGCAGGGACGCACGGATGTCCCCGGCCCCCATCGCGAACCTACCGCTGAAAGACGTGACCGTAAACTATGTCTGAATCAACCTTACACAAACTGCCCATCGTCGCCATTGTCGGCCGGCCTAACGTCGGCAAGAGCAGCCTCTTGAACATCCTGGCCGGGCGGCGGATCAGCATCGTGGACCCGACGGCGGGCACTACGCGCGACCGCGTGAGCACGCTCTGCGAGCATCACGGCGTGTACTTTGAACTGGTGGACACGGGTGGCATGGGCATCGAAGACCCCGACCGGCTTACCGAACACGTCGAGGCCCAGATCGGCTTCGCGGTGGCCGAGGCGTCGCTTGTGCTGTTCATCGTCGACGCCAAGGCCGGCGTCCAGCCGCTCGACCAGAAGGTGGCGGACCTGCTGCGCCGCATCGACCGGCCCGTGATCCTCGTGACCAACAAGTCCGACAACCTCAAGATGGACAGCCAGGTCGGCGAGTTCTGGGCCCTGGGGTTTGATGAGCCTTTGCCCACTTCGGCCGCCCACAAGCGCGGTATCGAGGAGCTGTTCGATCGGATCATCGAGCGTGTCGGCTACTGCGAGACGGCCCCGATCGAGCCCGTCATGAAGCTGGCTGTGGTCGGCAAACGGAATGTCGGCAAGAGCACCTTCATCAACGCCATCGCCGGCCAGGAGCGGGTCATCGTCAGCGAGACCCCGGGTACGACCCGCGACAGCATCGACGTCCGGTTCGAACGCGACGGCCAGACCTTCGTCGCAATTGATACCGCCGGCATCCGCAAGAAGGGCAAGTTTGGCAGCGATATCGAGTTCTACAGTTTCGCCCGCGCCCAGCGGTCGATCCGCCGGGCGGACGTTGCCCTGCTGTTCATCGACTCGACGATGCCTGTTACCGACGTCGACAAGAAACTCGCCCGCTACATCGCCGACCTGTACATCCCGGTCATCATCGTCGTCAGCAAGTGGGATCTGGCCGAGCAGAAGAACAAGGACGACCCCGACGCCTACCAGGAGTATCTCGCGCAAGACGTTGCCGGGCATCGAGTATGCCCCGATCGCCCTGACGGCCGGCAAGGACGGCCGGGGGGTCTGGGACGTGGTCGACCTGGCGCTGGAGCTGTTCCGCCAGAGCCAGACCCGCGTCGGCACGGCGGAACTGAACAAGGCCCTGCGCGACGCCGTCGCAGCGCGGCAGCCGATGGGCGCGAGCGGCGGTAAGATTCCCAAGTTTTACTATCTATCGCAGGTCGCCATTCAGCCGCCGACGGTCGTCGCCTTCGTCAACGATCCCGGCCTGCTCGCCCAGGACTATCGGCGGTTCCTGCTGAACCGCCTCCGCGAGATTTTGCCCTATGGCGAGGTTCCGATTAGACTGATGTTCAGGTCGCACCATCGCACAAAAGACCGGGAGTGAGTGACATGGCGATCGAATTTCACTGCAATTTCTGTGACAAACTCGTTAAGGCCCCCGACGACGCCGGCGGCAAGAAGGGCAAGTGCCCCAGTTGCCAGAGTGTCCTGTACATTCCGATGCCCGAAGGGACGGTTGAAGAATTCGACCTGTGCCCCCGTCGATGAAGACGAGGAGCGTCGCAGGCGGCAGATGGAAGAACAGGCCCGCGCCGCCGAGCGCGCCCTGCTCAAGGAAAGACAGGCCGCCCCGGAAGGTGCCGTCCCCAAGGGCGGCCCCGTCGATCTGCCGCCACCTCCGCCGCCGGTCGACACGGGCTCCGGCGAGACGACGGATGAGGACGTCGAGTTTCTCGTGATCGAATGGGTCCGTTCGATGGCAGACGGCGACCTCGGCGACGCCGACCGGTCGATGATGCAGCTGCGCAAGAGCAAGGCAGCCGCCCAGCATGCGATCAGCAGGGTGTCTATCGCCAACCCGCCGCCAGCCGGCCTGCAGGACGTCCCCCGCCCGGTGCTGAACCGCTATTTCAAGATGCTCAAAGATACGCTGTAGAACGCTTCTGCCGCAGGTGCATCGTGTCAGGGCACATTGAGCGAGCACTGTCCGCAAGCGGAGAGGCTGGAGCATCTGCAATCCAGACGTCATGGCCCTGCCTGGCAGGGCCTTGCCACCCCAGACTCGTGGCAGCGTCGGTTTACTTCATCAGGGGTTCAATACCGTAGTGCATCGCCAGGTACACCAGCGATGCCATGAACGCCGAACAGGGCAACGTCAGGATCCATGCTACCACGATCCGTTCGCCCCAGATCCACCGCACGCTCCGAACGCCCTTGGTCGTCCCTACGCCCAGGATCGAGCCGGTGATCGCATGCGTCGTCGAGATCGGAATCCCCAGGAAGGTCGTCCCCCAGATCGTCGCCGCAGCCGCCGTCTCGGCGCAGAAGCCGCCGACCGGCTGCAGCCGGGTAATCCCCGAGCCCATCGTTTTGACGATCCGCCAGCCGCCGAACATCGTGCCCAGCGCGATGGCACCGTTACAGGAAAGGATGATCCACCAGGCCACGGTGTGCGTGTGGCCGAATATGTTGATCATGTTCAGCGGGCTGTGCGGGTCCGGCACCGACCAGGCGTTCAGGCCCGCCGCCGCCAGCAGCATCACGATGATTCCCATGGTCTTCTGGGCGTCGTTGCCGCCGTGCCCCAGGCTGTAGACCGCCGCCGAGGCCAGCTGGAGCCGACGGAACCACCCGTCGACCTTGTTCGGCGTAGATCGTCGGAACATCCACGCCACCACCGTCATATTGATGTACCCAGGATCATGCCGATCATCGGCGACAGGAAGATAAACAGCAGCAATCCTCCCCAGCCGGCCATCCATCCCTGCCAGATCAGTACGTCGAGCCCGCCTTGGCCACCAGGGCCTTGGTCAGTGCGGCGCCGGCCGACGCCGCCGACCAGCGCGTGCGACGAACTCGTCGGCAGGGCCAGCAGCCACGTGATGATGTTCCAGACGATCGCCCCGGCCAGCCCGCCCAGGACGACATAGATATCGATATGGGCCGGATTGACCAGGCCTTTGCCGATCGTTCCCGCCACCTTCGTCCCGAACAGAAACGCCGCGACGAAGTTGAAGAACGCCGCCCAGACTGACCGCCGCCCCCGGCGTCAGCACCCGCGTCGAGACGACCGTCGCAATCGAATTGGCCGCGTCGTGAAATCCGTTGAGGAAATCGAAAATCAGCGCAACAACGATGATCGAGAAGATCAGGACCATAAAGCCGGCCGGCTGCCCGCCGGTCGCCCCGGCCTCAGCCAGCAAAGTGCGGTTGTTATCATTGGATCTCTGTACCTGCCGACCGCCGCGATCACCCGGACGGGAATCGCTTCTCCCCTTTCTGCGTTCCTTCGGGTCCTTCGCGGTATAATTCCTACCGCGCGCACTGCTACCCGTTCTTGAGCACGATTCGCTCAAGGGTATTTCCCACGTCCTCGCACCCGTCGATCGCCGTCTCGATCATGTCGTAGAGTTCCTTCCACTTCATGACGTCCAGCGGCGAGCTGCTCCCGTCGAAGAGCCGCGACATGGCGGCATGATTGTTCTCATCGCCGATATTCTCCAGGCGATGGATCTCGATCAGCCGATCGCTCAGCTGCGACAGTTTGCGGCTCTTGCGCAGCCGGCAGACCGCCTCGCGCACCGCCGTGGCCGCCTGCACCAGCACCTCCGTCTGCTTGATGAAGCCAGGCTCCAGACACTTGATGTGATATAAGCGGAAATCGCTTCGCCAGGGCGTCGATGGTGTCGACGATATCATCCAGTTCGCCGACGAGCGTATGGATATCCTCGCGGTCGAATGGCGTAATGAACGTACGGTCCAGCCGGTCGAGTGCCTTGTGGGCCAGGTCGTCGGCCTGGTGTTCCTCCTGGCGGATCCGCTGAAGGTGATCGCCAATGTCCGGGAAATTCTCCGCCAGTCGGCGAAGATGCTCGGCCGTCGAGACCACGTGCGAGGCAAGGCCCTCGAACAGATCGAAAAAGACTTTGTCCTTCGGCAGCAGGTTCAGCATTGGTTGGCTCCGCATTAGTGCCGTGTGAGACCGAGATTCTAGGGTTCCCTGCCGGCAGTATGCAAGGACACCGACTGTTAGGAAATCGTTAGCCGTTAACGACTGTCGCAAACAAGCATTATTGACTCTGGCCCGCTAATCCCCAACCATTCAGGCATGACAGATGACGCGTTCGACCCTCTGCCCGAAGCCTATGAGGCCATGATTGACTGGCCCAAACGCCTGGCCAACGAAGAACCTCTGTACCGCTGGCTCTTCGACCGTGTCAATGCTAACCGCTTGTTGGACACCGCCTGCGGCACCGGCCACCACGCGGCGATGTTCCACAACTGGGGCCTGTCCGTCGAGGCCGCCGATATCAGCGAGCCGATGATCCGCTGGTGCCGGTCACACCACACCTCCGCCGCGGACCTCCGCTGGGTCGTTCGCGGCTACGATAAGACGGTTGACGAACCGGGCACTTTCGACGTCGCCATCTGCGCGGGCAATTCTCTGGCCCTGGCCGGCGATTTGGCCGGGGTAGCCAGGGCCATCCAGCAGATGCTGGTCGCCGTCCGCCCCGGCGGGGCCATCCTCACGCACGTAGTGAACCTGTGGCGCATGCCGGACGGCCCGTGTCAGTGGCAGAAATGCCTGAGAACCGACCTTTCGCAAGGCGACAGTTTGATCGTGAAGGGCATCCATCGCTGCGGCCGGCAGGGCCATGTCGATGTGGTCGTTACAGCGCTGGGCGAGCCCAAGCCAAAGATGCACGCCGAGTCAGTCCCGTTTCTGGGCCTGGAACCCAAGCAGTTGGAAGCCGCCGCGAAGGACGCCGGCGCCTCACAGGTGGAGTTTTACGGAGGCTACAAGCGCAGCCCGTACGATCCGCAGATCAGCCCGGACCTGATCATGATCGCCACCCGCTGAGCTCTTGCCCATGTCCCCCGATCCCCAGTCCCTTCCCCCGTCTCCCGTCCCCCGTCTTCTGTCTTCTGTCTTCTGTCTCCTGTCTCCCGTCTCCCACGCCGTTAATCCTTCGCGACCTGATCATTAGCGCATATCTTGTATTCCCCTAACATGAAGTTAACATGCACTATATAAAATGAACGGGGAACAGGCCCATGGAGACCCGGATACCATGCCGAATGAGAACATTCTGGTCGTAGATGATGAAGAGGACATCCTCGAGCTGCTCAACTACAACCTGTCCAAGGACGGCTACCGAACGCGCTGTGTGACCACCGGCGAGCAGGCCCTCAAGGAGGCCCGCACCCAGAGCGCCCAACCTCGTTGTCCTCGACCTGATGCTGCCGGGTCTCGACGGCCTGGAGGTCTGCAAGATCCTCAAGACCGATCCCAAGACACGCCAGATCCCCGTAATCATGTTGACCGCCAAGGGGGAGGAGCCTGATATCGTTACCGGCCTGGAGCTCGGCGCTGACGATTACGTCACCAAACCCTTCAGCCCGCGCGTCCTCTCGGCCCGCGTCAAGGCCGTCCTGCGGCGCAAGACCGCCGAGCCCACCAACGACAAGAGTGTGCTGAAGATTCACGATCTGGTCATCCATCCCGGCCGGCACGAAGTACTCGCCGCCGAGAACCCGGTCGATCTGACCCACACGGAATTCCGCATCCTGCACCTGCTGGCTCGGCGGCCAGGCTGGGTCTTCACCCGCTACCAGATCATCAACGGCGTCCAGGGCGAGGACGTGGCCGTAACCGATCGGTCCGTCGACGTGCATATCGTATCGTTGCGGCGTAAACTGGGTAGATGCGGTGAGTACATCGAGACGATTCGCGGCGTAGGTTACAGGTTCAAGGAAAGCGCATGAGACGCAGAAGGCTGCTCTGGCAGCTCTATCCGCCTTATCTGCTGATCACGATAATCGCCCTGCTGGCCCTCAGTTGGTACGCCACCCAGTCCCTGCGCCGGCTGCACCTTAACGAGGTCGCCTCGGACCTCCAGGCCAAGGCCCAACTCGTCGCCGAGCAGACTCCAGGACACCCACGCCGCCAGCCACCCCGAGCAGATCGCCGCGCAGACCCGCCTGCTCGCCTCCAAGGCCGCCGCCCGCATCACAGTCGTCATGCCGGACGGCCTGGTCGTCGGGGATTCCGACGAAGAACCGGCGAAGATGGCCAACCACGCCGACCGCCCCGAACTCAAGCAGGCCTTTCAGGGCCGGCGCGGCATATCCAGCCGATGGAGCCCCACGCTCAGCCAGCAGATGATGTACGTCGCCGTACCGCTCTACGAGAACGGCCATATTGTCGGCGCCGTCCGCGCCAGCATGCCACTGACCGCCATCAACCGGGTCATCCACAGCATCTCGGTGCGGTTCTACATCTCGGCCGTGCTGGCCGGCCTGCTTGCCGCGGCAGTCAGCCTGGCGGTCTCCCGGCGGATCAGCCGATCGCTGTATGAAATCACCCGCGGCGCAAAATCATTCGCCCGGGGCGAACTGCAACATCGCCTGCCCGTGCCCGAGACGGAGGAGCTTCGTCTGCTGGCAACCGCCATGAACAACATGGCGGCCCAGCTCGACTCGCGTCTGACGACCGTCGTCAACCAGCGCAACCAGTTCGAGGCGTTGCTGTCGAGCATGCAGGATGGCGTTCTGGCGGTCGATGACCAGGAGCACCTGATCATCCTCAACGCCTCGGCCGCCGGGATGCTTGGCGCCGACCCGGACAAGAGTCTCGGCCGGAGCATCCAGGAGGTCGTCCGCAATACCGATTTGCAGCAATTCGTGGCTGACGTGCTGGCAGGTGACGGCCCGGCCCGCAGCGAGGTGGTGCTCGAAAGTCCTGCCGAGCAGTTTCTCGACGTCCACGGCGCCGTTGCGCAACGCCCAGGGGCACGATATCGGCGCGGTCGTCGTACTGCACGATGTCACCCAGCTCAAGCGCCTCGAGACGATCCGTCGCGATTTCGTCGCCAACGTCTCGCACGAGTTGAAGACACCCATCACGTTGATCAAAGGATTCGTCGAGACGCTTTTGGACGGCAAGCCGCATAGCCCCGAGGATCTCAACCGTTTCCTGAATATCATCAGCAAGCAGTCCAACCGTCTGCACGCCATCATCGAGGACCTGCTGAGCCTCTCGAGGATCGAGCAGGATCGCGAAGGCGAGCAGTGCCGCTGGAAGACGTCTGCCTGCGCAGCGTCCTGGCCGCCGTCCTCAAGGACTGCCAGCCCAAGGCTGAAGCCAGGAGCATCCCCCTGGTACTGGTCTGCGATGCCGATCTGCACGCCGACGTGAATGCCCCGCTGCTGGAACAGGCCATCGTCAACCTCGTCGACAACGCCATCAAATACAGCGAACCGGGCAAGACTGTCGAGGTCGGCGCGAGGGGCAGCGAAGACGAGATCACCCTTTACGTCCGCGATGAGGGTGCCGGTATCCCTAAGGAGCATCTGCCGCGGATCTTCGAACGTTTCTACCGCGTCGACAAGAGCCGCAGCCGCGCATTAGGGGGCACCGGCCTCGGGCTGGCCATCGTCAAGCACATTGCCCAGGCCCACGCCGGCCGGGTCGGCGTGGAGAGCATCCCTGACCAGGGCAGCACCTTCTACATCCACCTGCCTGCCCACCCCAAGGTTACACGACCACAGGAACCGCAGGCCTGACATACCAGGCCGCATGCGGGGAATCTGACCGGCACGCCCTAACCCCTAGGAGACTGTCCGAGTAACAGTTGACAGACATGTTATAATGGGTGGGTCAGGCAAGGGATAAGTCTTTCCGATCGAGGCTCAAGGATGAGTAAGACCTACCGCCCCTGGAATCCGGATCAAAGTTGGCTATTGCCGCCATCGCCGCGAGAGTGGCTGCCGGAAAACGACCTTGTCTTTTTCGTGCTCGACGTGGTCAAGGAACTGGATCTGTCGGCCATTTTCGGCAAGTACGAGCGAGAGCAGCGCGGCTATCCGCCGTACCACCCGCGGATGATGACCACGCTGCTGCTGTACAGTTACACGCAGGGCGTATTCAGTTCGCGACGAATCATGCAGCGGTGTCAGCGAGATGCGGCCTGGCGGGTGATCGTGCAGGAGGATGTGCCGGACTTCCGGACGATCAGCGACTTTCGCAAGCAGCACCTGACAGAACTGGAAGGGCTGTTCGTAGAGGTGCTGCGGCTGTGCCAGCAGGCGGGGCTGGTGAAGCTGGGGCACGTGGCATTGGATGGCACGAAGATCCGGGCGAATGCCTCGCGACACAAGGCGATGAGTTACGGAAGGATGAAAGAGGAGGAGGCCCGGTTGCGCAAGGAGATCCGTCAGTTGCTGTCGCAGGCCAAATCTGCGGATGAGGCGGAAGATCGGGCCTACGGCGTGGATCGTCGCGGGGACGAACTGCCGGAGGCCCTGGCCCGGCGGCAGAGCCGCCTGGCGAAGATCCGGGAGGCGCGAAGCGCTGGAAGCACAGGCCAAGGCTGCCGCCGAAGAGGAATGCAAGCGTCAGGAAGAAGAGCCTGACAAGCCAGGCGACAAGCCTAAGGGTGGCCGTCGGAGCAAGCCGGAAAAGGCGGTACCGCCCGCGAAGGCCCAGTACAACTTCACGGATCCGACGACGAAAATCATGAAGGTCAGCAACAAGGGGTTCGACCAGTGCGGCAACGCGCAGGCGGTGGTGGATCGCCAACACCAGATCATCGTGGCGGCGGATGTGACGAACGAGGCGAACGACAAGCAACAGTTCCAGCCGATGGCCCAACAGGCTCGCACGAATGTGGGGCGAGGGCATCGGATTGGGAAGATATCTTCGGACAGCGGCTACTTCAGTGAGCAGAACGTGCAGTGGGCCGAGCGGAACCTTCTGGATGCGTACATCGCCACGGGCCGGCTCAAGCATGGCGAAAGGATGCCAGCCAGTCCGCGAGGTCGGCCGCCGGCGGGGCTGACGACGAAGGAGCGGATGGCCCGCAAGTTGCGAACGAAGCGCGGGCGGGAAACGTATGCCCAGCGGAAATGGATCGTCGAACCGATCTTCGGCTGGATCAAGCGAGGGTTGGGCTTCCGGCAGTTTTTGTTGAACGGCATGGAGCGGATGCGTAGCGAGTGGCGTCTGGTCTGTATGGCCTGCAATCTGAGGAAACTATGGTCAGCCGGCTGAAACAGCCATCGGCAATTGCGTCAGACGGGCCTGCACCGGCCTGAAACGGGAGTTTCTGCCTCGCCGGCCCCGAACCCCGGCGCAATAGCAACAAGTAAGACGGCCGAGTACCCCAAAAACCGAAGAGAACTGGGGCTTTGGGCGTTTACTCAGACGGTCTCCTAGCCCCTGGCAATTATCTCTATCATTTCTGACCCCCTATTAATCTCGCATTAACCCATTTCTAACACACCCCACCTAGCATATTAGGTGAAGGAGAGGATACATTAACCCAGGCAAGGAGAGAGAATCGATGAAGCGAATGTTAGCCGCAGTCGTCGCACTGACCGTCTCAGCAACCGCAATGGCCCAGTACCAGGACGTCACGGTCAACGGCGCAGGCGAACCTTCCCGTACCCGATTTATTCCCAATGGGCCAACGCCTACCACAAGCTCACCGGCATGAAACTCAACTACCAGTCGATCGGCTCCGGCGGCGGCATTACCCAGATCAAGATGGGCACGGTGGACTTCGGCGCGTCCGACGCCCCGCTGACCGCCAAGGAGCTCGACAAGGCCGGCCTGACCCAGTTTCCGATGATCGTTGGCGGCGTCGTGCCGATCGTTAACGTCGAGGGCGTGAAACCAGGCCAGCTCAAACTGACCAACGAACTGCTCGCGGACATCTACCTCGGCAAGATCACCAGGTGGAACGCCCCCGCCATCAAGAAGATCAACGGATCGCTGCACCTGCCCGACCAGGACATCAGCGTCGTCGCCCGCGCGGACGGCTCCGGTACCACCTGGATCTACACGAACTTTTTGAGCAGCGTCTCGAAGGAATGGGAAAACAAGGTCGGCGCCGGCAAGAGCGTCCAGTGGCCCGCCGGCTCGCAGGCCAAGGGCAACGAAGGCGTCGCCGCCATGGTCAAGCAGCAGCCCGGCTCGATCGGCTATGTCGAATACGCCTACGCCCTCCAGAACAAACTCGCCTACACCCAGCTCCGCAACAGGGCCGGCAAGTTCGTCGCCCCGACCATCAAGACCTTCCAGGCGGCAGCCGCCAACGCCGACTGGGCCCACGCTCCGGCCTTCCGCGTCATCCTGGTCAACCAGCCGGGAAGCGGCAGCTGGCCGATCGCCGGGGCATCCTTCATCCTCGTGCACAAGCAGATGAGAAACGCCAAGGTCACCGGGCCGCTGTTCACCTTCTTCGACTGGTGCTTCGGCCACGGCGACAAGATGGCTGAGAAACTCGACTACGTCCCGCTGCCCGACAATGTCGTCAACATGGTCGAGGAGCCTGTGGCAGAAACAGATTACAGCCGGCGGCAAGCCCGTATGGCCCGTCGCCAAGGCAGCATCGAAATAGCATGATAATAGGAGCCGCATGCACGTAGACTCGCGAACCCAGACCCCCGCAGGGACGTCGCAACAGGCGTCCCTGCCTCCTCGTTCGCCGGAGACAGCATCTACGCCGTTGCCCCTCGAGACATTCGGCGCCGCCGCGCGTTGCGCTTCGTCAGCGGCGACGTGATCTTCAAACTGCTCACCGGTGCATGCGCGGCCTTCGTCCTCGGCCTGGTCGCCGCCATCTTCTTTGGACTGCTGACCAACAGCTGGCAGTCCATCAAGACGTTCGGCTGGCATTTCCTCGTCTCAACCGACTGGAACCCGGCGCGTGAACGATTCGGCGCCGCCAGCAGTATCTACGGCACGCTCGTCTCGACGGCGATCGCCATGCTGCTGGCCGTCCCCGTCGGCCTGGTCACCGCCCTGTTTCTCGTCGAACTCGCCCCGCCGCGCATCAGCAGTTTCGTCGGCACCGGCGTCGAACTGCTCGCCGCCATCCCCAGCATCATCTACGGCATGTGGGGCCTGTTCGTGTTCGCCCCGTTTCTGGCCGGCTATGTCTTCCCGGGTTTCAAGATCGGCCTGGGCTTCCTGCCGTTCTTCAAAGGCCCGGCCAACGGCCTCGGCATGCTCACCGCCGGCATTGTGCTGGCGATCATGATCCTGCCGTTCATCACGGCTGTCGCCCGCGACGTGTTCAACATGGTGCCCGCCGCCCTGAAGGAATCGGCCTACGGCATGGGCGCCACCACCTGGGAAGTCACTCGCAAGGTGACCATCCGCCACGGTTTCCGCGGGATCATCGGCGCCGGCCTCCTCGGACTCGGTCGGGCGATCGGCGAAACGATGGCGATCACCTTCGTCATCGGCAACGCCCACAGGATCTCGTTGTCGCTCTTTGCCTCGGGCAACAGCATCACCAGTACCCTCGCCAATGAGTTCGCCGAGGCATCCGAAGATCTGTACCTGAGCAGCCTGATCGAACTGGGGCTGATTCTCTTCGTGATGACCTTTGTCATCCAGGCGCTCACCCAGGTGTGGCTCAAGCGGGTCAGCCGGACGATGGGAGGTGGCGCATGATGGCTCCCCGCTCTCACGCCGCCCGCAAGACCGTCGACCTGTCGGTCAAGGTGATCTCGACACTGTGCGCCGCCCTCGCGCTACTGCTTCTGGCATGGATCCTCATCACGGTCGTGCATCGCGGGGCAGCCGCAATCAACTGGGACTTCTTCACCGAACTGCCGCCTCCGCCGGGCGTCAAGGGCGGCGGCCTGTCCAGTGCCATCGTCGGCACGCTGCTGATCACCGCGCTGGCCACCGTAATCGGCGTGCCCATCGGCATGCTTGCTGGTGTCTACCTGGCGGAGTTCGGCGCCCACAGCTGGATCGCCTCGCCCGTCCGTTTCGTTACCAACGTGCTGATGGGCACCCCGTCGATTATCATCGGCGTTTTCGTCTACACGTTCCTGGTGGTGCCGTTCCACCACTTCAGCGGCTATGCCGGGGCGATCGCCCTGGCGATCCTCATGCTGCCCGTCGTCGCCCGCACCAGCGAGGACATGCTCGCCCTGGTCCCCAACACCCTGCGCGAGTCGGCCCTGGCCCTGGGCGCGCCGCGATGGAAAGTCACCCTGGGCGTGCTCTTCCGCGCTGCCCGGGCCGGCCTGGTTACCGGCGTGATCCTCGCCATCGCCCGCGTGGCCGGCGAGACCGCGCCACTGCTGTTTACGGCCCTGAACAGCCCGTACTCCGTCGATTCGCTCAACCAACCTACCGCGAACCTCACCGTAACCATCTTCCAGTATGCGATGTCCCCATACGACAACTGGCAGGCGATGGCCTGGGGCGCGTCCCTGCTGATCACCGCGTTTGTCCTGGCGGTGATGCTGACAAGCCGGCTGCTCCTGCGTACAAGGAAATAGGTAGATGACTATAATGGCTACCGAGAAAATCAAGATCGTGACCCAGGTTCCGCCAGAATCCAGACAAGACCGTGCCGCCGCCAGTTCGGCCCGTGAGGACCAGAAGGTCAAGGTCTCCGCGCGGAACCTGAGCTTCTATTATGGCACCCATCAGGCCCTCTTCGACAACAGCCTCGACGTCCTCGAAAACCGGGTAACGGCGGTCATCGGGCCGTCCGGCTGCGGAAAGAGCACGCATCTGCGCACCTACAACCGCATCTATGATCTCTACCGCGGCCACCGCGCCGCCGGCCAGGTGCTTCTTGACGGCGAGGACATCCTCGAACCCGGCACCGACCTGATCGAACTGCGCCGCCGGGTAGGCATGATCTTCCAGAAACCCACCCCGTTCCCCATGAGCGTCTTCGAAAACGTCGCCTACGGCCTGCGTCTGCACTACCGCACGAGCCGTTCGGAACTGGCCGACCGCATCGAACACGCCCTCACCCGCGCCGCCCTGTGGGACGAGGTGAAGGACAAACTCGATCACCCAGGCCCGGCGCTGTCCGGCGGCCAGCAGCAGCGGCTCTGCATCGCCCGCGCCATCGCCGTCGACCCGGAGGTGCTGCTCATGGATGAACCGACCAGCGCCATCGACCCCGTCGCCACCGCCAAGATCGAGGACCTGATCGAAATCCTCAAGACCCAGTACACCATCGTCATCGTCACGCACAACATGCAGCAGGCCGCCCGAATCTCCGATTACACCGCATTTTTCTACCAGGGTTACATCGTAGAATACGGCCCGACCAAGCAGATCTTCACCCGCCCGACCCAGAAACAGACGGAGGATTACATCACGGGCCGATTCGGGTAGAATGGTGCCGAACAACAGCGTAACGGTCGGTGCTGTGGCTGGCGAGGAAGAACGATGTCGATCCATCTGACGAAAGAAATTGAAAAGCTAAAGAAGATGATCCTCGCCCTCAGCGCGATGGTCGAAGAGAGCGTCCAGCGTGCCGTCCGCGCACTGGACAATCGGGACCCCATCCTCGCCAAATGCGTCATCGACAGCGACTACGAGGTCGACAAGAAGGAGGTGGACGTCGAGGAAGAATGCCTCAAGATCCTCGCCCTTCATCAACCCGTCGCCATCGACCTGCGACTGATCATCGCCGTACTGAAGATCAACAACGACCTGGAACGCGTCGCCGACCTGGCTGTCAACGTCGCCGAGCGGGCCCAGTTCCTGGCGACCCAGGAGCGGCTGCCGATCATGTTCAACTTCTCCCGGATGGCGGAGAAGGCCCAGGCGATGCTCCACAAGAGCCTCGACGCCCTGGTCAATCTCGACCCGAAGCTTGCCCACGAAGTGTGCATCGCCGACGATGAGGTCGACGCCATGAACCGCGAGGCCTACATGATGGTCCAGGACGGCATCCGCAGCCATCCCGAGCAGATGGAGGCCCTTATCCACCTGCTGTCGGTCAGCCGGCACCTCGAGCGCATCGCCGACCACGCCACGAACATCGCCGAAGACGTCATCTACATGTGCCAGGGCGAGATCGTCCGCCACCGCAGCGAAGACTACGTCGCCAGAGGCAGCCAGGAGTAGTTCTGCCGGCCCACCACCGGCCGCACTGTTCTCAGCGAAGCGATGGGACTTGTGCGCCACCTTCCGAGCAGGAGCACATGCCAGCCCCCCTGAGCCGTTCACCGTTGCCCTGCCAGCCGCAATTCCGTACCATACTCCCCAATACGCCGAACCCACTCTCCAAAAGAGAAAGGACAAACATGAGAATCGAACACGTCGCATGGATGGCCGACGACCCCGCCGCCAGCGCCGAGTGGTACTGCAAGAATCTCGGCTTCAGCATCGTCCGCAAGACCGAAGACTACCCCTGGGGCCACTTCCTGCTCGACTCCTCTGGCAGCGTGATGGTCGAGATCTACAAGCGTAAGGAAGTTCCCGTGCCTGACTATCGCACGATGGACCCGCTGCTGCTGCATCTGGCATTCATCTGCGACGATGTCAAGACCACCGTTGCCAGTCTCACCGCCGCCGGCGCCACCCTCGTGGGCGACATCACGACGCCCCCCGACGGCGACGAGATGGCGATGCTGCGCGACCCCTGGGGCTTCGCCGTCCAGCTGGCCCACCGCGCAAAGCCGATGCTCTAAGCCAGGCGGTACGCGTCATAAGGGTCCAGAGTGCCCGCCGGTACCGTTACGCCCAGCAGAGTCCCTGCAAGGCGGACCTACGTCTGCTACCGTTACTACAATGACGTACCAGACAGGAGAAACGAACCAATGCCGCTGATACCCCTGCAATCCGTAACCGACTTCGCCACGCGTCTGCTCGTCCGCCGCGGCGTGCCCCTGCGCAACGCCCAGTACATCGCAGCCGTCGCCACCAGCGCCGAGGCCATGGGCATCACTACGCACGGTCTCGTCCAGATCCTCTCAGCCAACAAGAGCATTGACGATGGCGTCGACCCCGTCGGCGAACCCAAGGTCATCAAGGATAAAGGCGCCTCCGCCCTGATCGACGGCGAGAATGCGTTCGGCCAGATCTGCATGAAAGTCGCCAAGCAGCTCGCCGTCGCCAAAGCCAAACAGCACGGCATCGCCTTCATTGCCATCGGCAACACCACCTGGATCGCCGCCCTCGGCACCCACCTGCTGTCCCTCGCCGAAGACGGCCTCTGCGCGTTCATCACCTGTCAGACCAGCTCCTGCCAGGACTGTGCCCCCATCGGCGGCATAGACGGCCGGCTCTCCACCAACCCCATCGCGCTGGCCTTCCCCACTGCCGGCGACCCCGTCGTCGCCGACTTCTCCACGGCCGCCGTCGCCATGGGCAAAGTCACCCGCATGGTCCGCGCCCACGAAAAGGCCCCCCACGCCATCTTCATCGACACCCGCGGCGCCGCCACCAACGACCCCGCCGTCGTTGCCGACGAAAAAGGCAATCTCCAGGGCGGAACGATCATGCTTACAGGCCAGCAGGAAGCCGGCCACAAAGGCTACGCCCTCTCCCTGTGGTGCGAAGCCATGACCGCCCTCGCCGCCGGCCACACCAACAACCCCGCCGTCCCCAGCCGACAGTCCTTCAGCCTGACGGTAATCGACCCCGACGCCTTCGCCGGCCGCGAACACTTCGAGCAGGAAATGAAGCACCTGACCTCCTGGATCAAGACGAGCCGGCAGCGTCCCGGCCATGGACCCATCCGCCTGCCGGGCGAAAAAGCCCTGCAGAACCTCCGCCAGGCCCAACAGCAAGGCCTCCAGGTCGAGGGCAAAATGATGGAAACATTCAACGCCCTGGCCGGCAAATACGAGATCCCGGGCCTCCCCACGTAACGCTACAGACTTGCATTACCAGGAAACCCAAACGAGCCCGAAGCGTAAGCAAGGGTATCTTTGGTAGTTACATCCCCCGCCGAGATTCACCTTGGCTACGTTGTACCGGTCGTGTCACCCCGTGGCCTTGTCACCTTGTCACCTTGTCACCTCTTCACCTCTTCAGCCGTTCCGTCGCGTCAACAAGGACGCCAAAGAAGGGATCAGGAGGGGCCGAACGAAAAACGTATCG
This sequence comes from uncultured Planctomycetota bacterium, assembly GCA_963787325.1. Taxonomy (GTDB): domain Bacteria; phylum Planctomycetota; class Phycisphaerae; order UBA1845; family JANYLN01; genus CAWBCK01. Next base: position 165,699 of record CAWBCK010000001.1, on the reverse strand, counting down.
AGCAGCATCCCCAGCGCCAACGCAAAACCCAGCTCGATGCAGCAGTTTCAGTTCCCCCGCCATCAGGCTTCCCAACGACGCCGCCATGACGATCCCCGCCGAAGAGATCACAGGCCCCGTCCGCACGACCGCCCGCCGGATCGCCTGCTGTCCGTCCCCTCGTGCCATTTCCTCCCGCAATCTTGCAACTAAGAAGATACTGTAATCCACCCCCACTGCCACTATCACAACAAACAGCAGCACCCTCACCTTCCAGTCCAGCCCCTCGTATCCAAGCACGCCTCCCAGCACCCCGTACGAAATCCCCAGCGTCGCAAGATATGTCAGCATCGTACATATCACCATGAACACGCACAGCAACCATTGCCGCAGCAGGACCAGCACGATCACCAGCACAACCCCCAGCGTCAGCGGCATGATCCGCCGAAAGTCCTGCGTGGTCACCATCCTCAGGTCTCTCGTCTGGGCCGTCTCTCCGCCAACCATTACCCGTCCGGCCATCCCGCTCTGCCGCAGTGCGACCTCCGCCGCACGATCAACCCGTCCCACCGCCGTCATCGCCCCCCGGCTCATCGGCTGATACCTCAGCACCGCCTCCATCCGCATCGCCCGCCCCCCTGGACTGACATACTCCTTGCGAGCCTCTTCTTCGACAGCCGCCTCAACGAGCAGCCGTTTGAACCCCGAGACAATACCGCTGCCAAACGTGCTGCCACTCTGCTCGGTCCCCAAAGGAGCGGTGAAACTGCGAACCGTTGCAACCCCTGCCGTCTGACCGACCGCCGTCGTCATCTCATGCGACACCTTCGCCCACTCAGCCGCACCCATCGGCCGATCGGCCACCGTAAGAATCGTCACCGGCGCCGTGTAACCCACCCCCCAGTGCCGTTCCACCATCGCCAGCCCGCGCACGGCGCTGTAATCGCTTCCCAACATCGTCAGCGTATCATAGATCACCGGCACCCTTGCCCCGACGAACGCCGCCGCGCCCAACGCCACCAGTCCCACAGCCAGCACCCTCGCCGGCCGTGTCGTAACAAGCCGCGCCACGCCGGCCCATGTCCGGCTGCCGGACCGCTCCACGCCCTCCGTCCTCACCACTACCATCCTCGGCCAGAACACCGCCCGTCCCAGCAGCGCCAGCAGCGCCGGCACCAGTGTCAGCGACGTGATCATCGTCACGGCAATCGCAATCGCCACCGCAATCCCCGCACTACGGAAAATTGCGAACTGCGCCACGCACAGCGACAGAAGCCCCATCGCATTCGTCATCGCCGACGTCACGATCGGCCGGGTCGTGGCCGTCGCCGCTCGCTCCGCCCCCTCCACCGCCCCGAACCGTTCGCGCAAGACCTCACGATACCGACTGATCAGCAGCAGCGAATAATCCGTGCCCGCCCCGAATCCCAATACGAACACGAAGATCCGCTCAGCCGTGCCGGCGTGGATGCCCAGCAGGCCCAGGTCCAGCACCTTGAACACCACGACCAGCGCCAACCCGATCGCCGACAGCGACACCATTGCCGCCAGCGGCGCCCGGTACACCAGCAACAGGATGATGACAATGGCCCCCAGCGCCACCCCCGACGCCTCTCTGCTGCTCCTGTCCACCGCCACAGCATAGTCATGTCCGAACCCGCTGAAGCCCGTCACGTCCACACGCAATCGGACCGGCAACCCTGCCTTCGCCAGGACGATATCGATGTGCTTGACGATCAGGTACGAACGGACGGACACGAAGCTCGCCGGAATGTTAACGATCAGCATCGCCGCCTGCCCCGACGTCGACACCTTGCTGATCAACGGATTCATCGAAACCGGCACCGGAATCGACGCCGGCGACCGCACAGTCACTCCCGCCAGATTGGCAGTATCTCCGGACTGACCGCTCGGCCGGACAATCGCCGCCGCCACGCGTTCGATCGCCCGCAGATCCGGCTGCGTCAGTCTTCCCTCTCGCCGCTCAAAGACAACGACCGCCTGGCTGTAGCCGGCCTCGGCGGGAAAGTACTTTCTCATCGCAGCGACGGTCTGCTCCGACGGCGTCCACAACGGCAGATCCGCTGCCAGCTCGTGAGCGGCGGGATTCCCCGGCGGCACGAGCACCCACAGCGCCGCCGCCAGCGCCACCCACCCCGCCACCACCAGCCAGCCATTGCGAGATACGATCGCCCCGGGATTCACAATGCATCCCCCTGACGCCTGATGCCCCGCCCGCTGCGCAGACCCAACTCTTTGGGGCGCAATGGCTCCAGAGTCGATAATCCCATGCGTACCCTCGCTTACCCGCTACCGTCTCATCTCTCTGGAATCTTAGCGCAGCAAACCGCAGAGACAGGAGTACGCCCCCTTCACGCCACTGTCCAACGGTGGAGGATACTGAAACGGGAGAAACGGGCCCGAAACGTAAGCAAGGGTGTGGTCGCCCCCGCAGGGCTACCATTCCTTCTACGAAAAGACCTTGGGCAGATACCTCGGACGATCACGATAGGGCATCACCTCGCCGCTGCGCACGCGGTACAGCCGTTCGTGCGATTGCCGTGCCGCCATCGCCAGATCATCGTAGCGTCGGTTGCACACGTCAAAGAACCCGATGTTGTAGTTCTCGCCGTCGAACCGGCCGATCGCCGACTGGTCGTACATGGTAAAATAGTGCACGCCGACGCACCACGGCTTGGCAGCCGCATCCTCCAGGTACACGCGATACGCCTTGCCCCGGTCGGCCTGCGTCGGCACGTGCCCGATCCCCGTCGACGGCAGGCCCGCATCCAATGCGCCAAAATGCCACTCCCCGATGATCACCGGCCGGTCCAGCACCCGGCTGATCTTTTCGCCGAGATCGTCCGGCACGCACTCCTGGTAGCAGTTCATGCTGAACACGTCGAACGCCTTCATCCCGGCAATCGCCCAGGCCGGCGGTGCAGACGCATAGCGAATTCCCAGGTTCAGGTGATTGCCATCGACGGCCCGGCAGGCCTTTGCCAGCGTTGTGAACAGCCGGTCGATCATCAACGTGCTGAATGCCTCCAGGTCCGCTGTCGCTGCCGCCGTCAGAGGCATCTTCCATATCCCCGCGGGCACCTGCTCGAAGCCGACGTCCATCTCCCATGCCGTCGCCAGCCGTTCGTCCGTGCCATACCGCCCTCGCAGAAACTCGGCCAGATGCTGCCGCGTGTGCGAGCTCTCGTGTGTGAAGAGCATGCCTGCCGCCGGGCACTCCGAGGAGAAGCCCCACGTCGGCTCGTTCATCATGAAGTAACCGACAAGGGCAGGGTCATCCTTCGTCGCTTCAAGTTGCTGGGCAAACTCCTCGGCCTCCCGCTGGAACATCGGGTCGAAGACATCCGGAAAATCGCGATAGATCCGCGCAACCGGCTGATGCTTCCACTCCAAGGCCCGCACGTACGGCAGACCCGCTTGCTGTGCATAGTCCCAGCGCGACCAGTTGGCAACGGTGTTAAAGCCCAACCGCCGCAATTGCGACATCGCAATCGTCGCCCATTTGGCCTCCCAGTCCGCGCCGAACGCCCGCCGCAGATTCACCCCCAGGTAGTTAACGTAGGGCAGCCCCAAACGCTCGCCGAGACACCCTTCGTAGGCAGGCCCTTCCGGCCGCTCGGCCAGAGCGCTTCCCAACCCGTCCGTCACCGCCTCGATCGTCGGGCGCACCGCGTCCAGGCCGGCCGACCACCAGGCGAAGCCATCCGGGTCCACCATCCGCCAGCCGTCGCCGACCTTCTCCACCCGGAAGAACCCGCTTGGCTGACTCTGTTCCGCCAGCCAGCCCCCCCATCGAGAGAACCCCTCGGGAAAGGCGGCCTGGGCGCCTCCTGCAGTTGCCGCTGCAGGTTTCCGACGAGTTCCGCCTCGCTGCGCGTCTTGCCGGCCCAGTCCCGCACCGCGCACTGCCCGAGCTCATCCAGGATGACCCCCTTCGGCAGCAATGGGCTCGTCAGCCGTAGCGGTTCAGCCGTCGTCAGCACCGGTGGCGTCAGATGAAATCGCACGGTCCTTCCGCCGGTTCGGACAACAGCCAGCAAGAGCCGATCGACCTTTTCCGGATCGACCCGCTTGCCACCCACCAAGGCCTTCAGCCACGCGCCTTCGCGCCCGAGCATCCAGCGGTTCATATCCAGCGTCGAAAACGGCACGCGTACACGCGCCTGCGCATCGATCAGGAGCATGAACTGGATCGAGAACCGCCGCCCGCTTCGCCCCTCGTAGAACCGAAGTCTGAAACACCGCCGTAGTCTCGCCGTCCAGCAGCATATCGAAGACGACCCACATGAGATCCGTCAGACCGCCCGCAGCCAGATCGAAAACGATCCCGGTGTCCTGCGCGTCAGAGGCCTCATATATCGTCCCGCCGTCCAACAGCGAGCCCCCCGCCACCTTTACGATGTCGCCCTGCAGCCCCGAATACGCCAGCCTTACCTCGCCCATAGGACCGTATCCTTCCATGCCCTGCCAAAAGCCCGCTCAAGAAACCGTTGCCGGTTGTTCCGTGCTTCCTGAGCCCCCCAATCCGTCATGCATCCCCGATACGCAGACGTCCGCCGACAAGGACAGCCGGCCCGTCCGTGCAAGGTTCAAAGCGCGCCCGACATCAACATGTTGCCATGCTTCAATTCCTCCCGCAAGGACCCATGGCGGCTTCCGCAGAGCGGGTGTTACGCGGCCTGCGGAGATCAGCCACCTTCTCCGGCACTCATGCGGTGCGCTTCTCTGTTGTGCCGGCGGTCTCTGCCCGTTGGCTGGCGTCTGGCGCCTGGCTATACTGCCCCGATGATTACCTCTACCGCCAAATGGATCTGGTGCCCCCGGCCCGACTATAACACGTACCATGACACTATAGTGGCCCGACGGCAGTTCGCCCTCAAGCCGTTTCGACAGGCCCTCATGCGGATCACGGCTGATAGCTTCTATCGGCTACGGATCAACAGCCAATGGGTCGGTGACGGACCCTGCCGCGCCTGGCCGGAGCACTACCAGTACGACCTCCTCGATGTCACCACGCATCTGCAGCCAGGCCCCAATGAGATCGAGATCGCCGCGATGTACTACGGCACCGGGACCTTCCACCAGCGTCCCCAACAAGCGGGGCTGATTGCCCAGCTCGACGTTCAACTGGCTGGCGGCACGAGCCAGACTATCGTGACAGACCGCCGCTGGCGTGTGGCGACGCTGGCAGCCATGCTGCCCGGCACGGCCAAGATCAGCCCCCAGATGGGCCCATCCGAATACTACGACGCGACCTTGGAAGGCAAGCCCCGCTACCGTCCAGCGGCTGAGCTGTTCGCGGCCGACAAGGGCCCGTGGCACGACCTGCATCCGCGCGATGTGGCCCTGATGACTCGCCGTCCGCTTGAGTTCAAGTCCTTGCTGGCAGCAAACGTCGTGCGGCGCCCGAGCGACCTGTACTTCTGTCTGGCCTCGGGCCAGGTGGTTCATCCCGGCCTGATTGAAGCAAACTCCAACACCCTCGTCCCGGCAGGCATGGCCACCGTTCTGCACCTCAGGAAACGGTCGACGTTCGGCATTGAAGGGGCCTTCCGCGTCGCGATCGACGGCCGGCACATCAAGCCGGGCAAGGTCACACTCCAAGCCGGCAGACACCTGCTGCTGGCAACGGTGGAAAAGATCAACTATCACTACCGCGAGAAGGCGATCCATCTGCGCGATGTGCCCAGGGGCCTGACGCTCGAGAACCCCCTGGACAAGTCGTTTGACAATCCCTGGTGCTTCATTCCGTTCCCCGAATTCGCCCGCGTCGAGGACGATCTTGTCTGGTCAAAGCATGCCGGCGCCGAACGCAGCCCCGTCTCATCCTACCGCCTTGCCGCGGAGCAGCTTGGCCGGCACGTGGTGGATGTGCCGACCTTCCTTGCGGATCTGGGCGAACGGGCCCGCTGCATACCGGCAAGTAAGATGTTCGTCCGCCACACCCACTGGCAGTTCGAGAATCGCCAGGTTATCGGAAAGGCCGAAGCTGCTCGTCGACAATCCTGCGGCCCTGATGCACGACAACGCCGAAATGACCGTCATCAGACCCAGCAGCACCGGCGACATCGAACTGGTCTGCGATCTCGGCGAGCAGAAGCTGCGGCTACTACGACTTCGAACTGCTCGCGGACGAAGGCGTGCAGGTCGATCTCTTCGGCGTCGAGTACATCAGCCCGGACGGGACGGTGCAGCACACTCGCGGCAACCACAACGGCATGCGTTTCGTCACCCGCGCGGGACTCAACCGATATACGTCCTTCACCCGTCGCGGCGGCCGGTACATATTCGTCACGCTGCGCAACATGACGAGCCCGGTGAAGATCCGCCTCCTCAGGCTGATCGAATCCACCTACCCCGTGAATTACGCGGGCAGCTTCACGTGCAGCGACGCGAACCTCGATCGCATCTGGGAGATCTCCGCACGCACGCTGAAACTCTGTATGGAGGACACCTTCACCGATTGCCCCGTCTACGAGCAGACCCTGTGGGTGGGAGATGCCCGGAACGAGGCGGTATTCGCCTTCCCCACCTTCGGGGCACTCGATATCGCCAGACGATGCATCCGCCTGGCGGCTCAATCGCTGGAACGCTATCCGCTCGTCGGCTGCCAGGTTCCCTCCTGCTGGGACTGCCTCCTGCCCGCCTGGAGCTTCCTGTGGGGCATCAGCGTCTGGGATTACTACTTCTACTCGGGCGACAAGCCGTTTCTTCGCCGGTGCTGGCCAGCCGTTATGAAGAACCTTCGCAATGCCCATGGCTATTGCACCGATGCCGGCCTGTTCAGCGCCCCCTTCTGGAACATGTTCGACTGGGCGGCCCTCGACCAGAACCACGCAACCGTGCTGCACAACAGTATGTTCCTGGTCGGCGCGATCGAAGCCGCTTCGCAGTGCGCTGACGTCCTGGGGCGCGACCAGGACAGGGTCTGGCTGCGCAACTTCAGCCGCAAACTCCGCCGTGCCGTCAACAGCCACTGGGATGATGCTCGCCAGGGATATCCCGACGCCATCCGCGCCGACGGCACGCCAAGCCCCAATGTCAGCCAGCACACAAGTTTCCTGTCGATCCTGTATGACATCGCCGGCCCCCGCCAGCAGGCAGGAGCGCTGCGAAACATGCTTGATCCGCCCGACGGCGTGGCCGGCATAGGCAGCGGCTTTGCCATGATGTATTACTTCGAAGCCCTCGAAAAGGCAGGACATTCTGAGCGGATAGTACAGACAATTATCCGGGACTATCAGCCCATGCTCGAAGCCGGCGCCACCACTGTGTGGGAAACCTTCCCGTGCAGCCCGATCTGGCCCAAAGGCACGCTGACTCGCAGCCACTGTCACGCCTGGTCAGCCACGCCGCTGCACTTCCTGCCTCGCGTGATTCTCGGAATTCACCAGGTCGCAGCAGGGGGGACCCGCTACGTGATCAGTCCCCGGCTCTGCGGTCTCTCCCATGCGAAAGGCACGGTCGCGACCGTCCGCGGTCTGCTGGAGGTCTCCTGGCAGGTGGACGGCAAGACACTCAACGTCGCGATCAACGCTCCGGCCGGCGTTGCTGTCAGATTCGCTCACAACGACAGCCACGCAGAGTTCGACGTCAGGACCCGCATCCACAGACTGTAACCGTGATCCAAAATGAAGCGTGGTCATCTGTCAGGAAGACGTCATCCTGCGGAAAAACCTTCTACACGGCCCACCGCCATGTTTCGGTGTAGAAACCCTACTCGAAATCGATCATCGCCTTGACCACACCGTCCTTGTACTCAGCCACCAGGTCAAAGGCGGCCTTGGTCTCGGCGAACGGGAACCGATGCGTGACCATGACATCGACGTTGAAGTCCCCGCGAGCGATCATATCGAGCGAAGGCTGCACGCAGTGGTTCTGCCGGCGCACGTTCTGGATGCAGATCTCCTTGTGCCGCAGCTCGTCGATCTTGAAGGAAACCCGTTCCAGCGTCGGCGGAATACCCACAAGCATCAGCTTGCCGCCGGGCTTGAGCAGGTTGATCGCCTGATCGAGCGCCTCCTGCTTGCCGCAACACTCGAAGACCACATCGAGTGGCGCCGGCTCAGCCGCGGTAATGCCAGCTACCACGTCGCAGGAGTCAACGTTGCCGGTCCAGTCCGCCCCAGCCTTTCGGGCAAGGGCCAACCGGGCGTCGATCTTATCCGTGACAAAAATGCTGCGGGCGCCCTGCGCCCTGGCAGGCAGCAGCACGCTCAATCCGATCGGCCCGACCCCAAGAATGCCCACAGCAGCACCCTTCATCGGAATTGATCGCTTCACGGCATAGACGCCGATGGCCAGCGGCTCGGAGATCGCCGCCTGGTCGAATGACATGCTGTCCGGGATGGGAAAGCAGTCTCGTTTCCGGCATCACCATGTATTCCGACAGGCACCCCGCCGCCTGCCCGGGACAGCCGAGAAACCGGAGTTTGCGGCACGTGTGCGGCCGGCCCACCACGCACTGGTCGCACTGCCAGCAAGGCATCGCCGGCTCGATGGCGATACGATCGCCGACCTTGACGCGGGTCACGGCAGGGCCAACCTTCTCGATGATCCCCGCCCCCTCATGCCCGACGGCGAAGGGATACTGTACGACCTGCGAGCCGATCTGACCTTGCGTGTAATAGTGCACATCCGAGCCGCACACGCCGACCCGTACCATGCGGATCAGCACATCCTTGTTGTCATTGATGGAAGGAGTCGGCACATCCCGCATTTCCATCTGTTGCACACCGGTCAGCACCATAGCCTTCATAAGAGCACCCTTTCGCGTCAGCCCTCAGTCCTCAGCCCTCAGCACTCAGTCCTCAGCACTCAGCACTCAGTCCTCAGTCCTGATGAGATTCCTTCGCCACCTTCAGCCAGTAGTCACACTGCTCGACCATCCCCTTGTCCGACAGATGCGGCCGGCACTGTTCCAGGTAGTGGATCGCCTTGTCATATTCCTTGAGGTGCCGGGCATAGATCACCCCCAGCAGAAACCGCACGTGTTCGGAAGTTGTGCCGTTGGAATACCGTTCGAGGAACCGCTCGTACGCCTGCACCGCCAGGGTAAAGTCGCCTTCGGACGTCAGCTGGTTGGCAACATCGAGCCTGATTCGACCGCGAGAGAACCTGTTCAGGATCTTCCTTCAGCATCTCGCGGTACAGCCGGGCCGCCTCAGCCATGTTAAACTGGCTGATCGACCGCGAGATCTGCTCGCGGAGCCTGTCGATCTCGCTTGAGGCGACCTGCGAGGCGGGCCGAGCCTTGGGAAATGCCCAGCCGCCGCCGGAAGACGTCCCGGTCTCCTCGACGACAGGCCCATGGAACTCCGGCTCGGCGAAGATGCTGGCGAACTGGCGCCGACGCCGCCACCGGCCCCACAGCGCCATGATGTCGAACGGATCGCGCGGCAGTGCATGCACCAGCAGCATGAACAGCGCCGCCGCAAAGCCGAAGGTATACCCCGCCAGGTGCGCCTCGTACGCAACCGTCTCGTGCCCGTAGCCGGTCTGGATGCGGGCGGCGATAACGTTGTCCCACAGGATGAGTTTGCCGGCGATCATCAGGATCGAGCCGATTTCAAAGTCACCCACGAAAAAGAAGATCCAGTAAAACAGCCGGATCGTAGTGCGCGGATAGAGGACCAGGTACGCCGTGGTCACAGCCGCAATCGCGCCGCTGGCGCCGAGAATCGGCCCCTGCTGGGTCGTCAGCGAAAAGCCAAGCCCCGCGAAGACCCCGCCAGCCAGGTAGAAGAACAGGTACGTGATATTGCCCATCTTACTGTTGACGGCATTGCCGAACAGGTACAGGAACCACATGTTGCCCAGGATGTGCCACCAGTTGGCATGCAGAAACTGGTACGTGATGAACTGGTACAACAGCGGGCTGCCCGGCCAGAGCATCCAGTCATTCTTCAGTTCCAGCAGTCGCCCCATCCCCGCCGCCTTGGCCAGCACGTCCAGCAGCAGGAACACGGCGCAGTTGATCGCAATGAGGGCGTAGTTGACGGTCGGCCTTTGCTTTCGCGGCGCGTCTGTCCCGATAGGCAGCAGTAACATGCAATCTCCTGGATCCCTGCCGGCCAACACCTCGGAGCCGACCGCGGTATCAATCTTCCGGGCAGACACGCTCGAGCCGCCCAGCCGAGGCCCCATGTTTTACAGCTCGAAAGCAGCCGGTTTCAAAACCTGCGTCTTCCGGCCGTCAACGACAGCCTGCCGTCGGCAGACCGGACCTGGGTGCCACTGGCAGCTCGCCTGCCAGTGCCAGGTCCAGAAGCCAGGTGCAGCATCCCACACCAAACGTTGCCGCCCCATTTAGCCGGCCCGCACGCGGGCAGGCTCTATTCCGCCGGCTCACTCGACACGCGGGCCCCATCAGTGTACTAATAGCGCCACGCACCCGATGGTTCACTATACGCACTAACCGATTACGCCATCCGCAGGGGTCGGATGAATGATGGTCGCAACGAAAACAAACGGCCGCGTTTACAGCAAGCAATACAAGGGTATCCAGAGATCCCTGACGCTGCGCCGCCTCTTTGCCGGCCTCTTCGCCCTGCTCGTTCTGGCCGCGCCCTGCACGGCAGATCCTGGAAATGCCGGCACAAGCGGCGAACAGGCGCCGGCGCCACAGGTTCGCTGCTGCAACCGAAAGTCGATCCTCGTCCGATATCGTTGGGAAGGGCCGGCACCCGCCGGAGTCCAGATGTGGATTCGCCTGGACAACGAGGCATGGCTGCCCTGGCGATGGACCGACCAACCGGCCGAACCGATCGCCTTTTCACCGCCGCGAGAAGGTCCTGTAGTGATCGCACTTGCGCCCGCAGCCAGGGAGACCGCCGACCCACCGGGCCCGGATGCCCAGACGCTCACCCTCAACTTCGACTGGGAAAAGCCGCTGCTGAGACTCATCGCCGCCCGGCCGCTGCCGTCCAACCCGCCGACCCTGCGACTCACCTGGGCCGCATGGGACGAAAACCTGGGCGACCGGCCGATAAGCCTCTACTGGCGAAGCGAGCCCGACGAAGCGTGGCAAGTCGGGGCGACGAATCTGCCCAATGCCGGTGTCTATGAGTGGGACGTGCCCGCCCAGCGAACGGGCGTCACTATCGAACTAAGCCTGCGAGCCGCAGACCTGGCAGGCAATCTCGCGGAAGTCACCGCCACAGTGGCTGTCGGTGCGGTGTCTGCATCAGCCGGCAGCGCCATCCCCAGGCCAACGGCAACGAACTGGCCGCTATGACGCCGCATGCAGCGCCTCCGCCCGCTGCAACCCTGCCGGCCGACCCCACCGCAAACGCCGCCGCGTCGCAACCGGCCCGTGCCCCGCAGGCAACGCCCCCGGCAAATCAACCGCCGGCAACCACCGTCCAGGCCGAACGGCTCAGCGAACTGGCCCGCCAGCAGGTCGATGGCGGCAGCCTCGACGCAGCCGAGGACCTCCTGCGGCAGGCACTCGACGCCGACCCGCTGTTTCAACCGGCTCGACTGCAACTGGCGATCCTGCTGCAGCGTCGCGGCCGGGTCGCCGACGCCATCCATGAGTATGAAACCCTGCTCGCGACCCACCCGGACAACACGACCGCGTGGCGCAACGTGGCACTGGCATACATGACCGCCAGGGATTATCCCAAGGCGCGGGTCACCCTGCAGAAGCTGCTGGCGATCAAGCCCAGGAATCCCCAAACGTATCTGGACCTCGGCGACGTGGAAATGCTCTCGGGCCGGCCCGATGCCGCCAAACAGTACTGGCTCAAGGCTCGCTCGTTGAGCACGCCGAACAGCGACGTGGCAGCCAGGGCAACCAAACGACTGAAGGTATATGTGAGATAGTATAGTAGCTTGTTATTCGTTACCCTTTACTCGTTAACAGAGGGCTGCTTTCCCGGCCCCGCAAGACTGTCATCATGGCCAAAACACACAATCCTTCGAAGAACCGTACAGCCGCAACACAGACAGCCACGGACGCCGCCATTCAGCCGGTGTACGTGGTCTTCGGACCCGATGCCGGGCTGCGCAGCCGGGGACTCCAGGACCTGCTCGACAGGATCGCTACAGAGGACGCCAGTGTCGCAACGTTTTCCGGAAGCGATTTCGGCCTGGCAGAGGTGCTTGACGAACTGCGCACCCTGCCGATGTTCGCTGCGCACCGGATCGTCGTCGTACGCGATGCCGATCGGTTCATTACAGAATACCGCCAAAAACTCGAAGACTACCTGGCGGCCCCGTCTTCAACCGGTACGCTCGTCCTCGATACCAAGCGCTGGGCGTCCAACACCAAACTGGCGAAACTCGTCGTCAAGGTCGGCGAGGCGATCGGCTGCGAGGTACCCACGGGCAGAGAATTCACCGGCTGGCTGGCACGCCACGCAACCTCAGTCGGCAAACGCCTCGAACCCGAGGCCGCCCAGCTGCTCCGCGACCTGCTGGGCAAGGACGAACCGGCCATCTATCTGTCGGAAATCGAGAAACTCGCGACCTACGCTACGGATCGACCGACCATCACTGTAAGCGACGTCCAGGCCCTCGTCAGCCCGATGCGCAGCGAACTGGTCTTCGCTGTGACCGACGCCATGGCCGATCGCGATGTCGGCCAGGCGCTGGCCCTGTGGGAGCAGGTTCTCGCCAGCGACAAGGAGGCCCAGTACAAGGCGGTAGGCGGCCTGGCCTGGGGACTGCGAAGACTGATGCGGGCTCGCCGGCTGGTCGATAGCGGCGTACCGCCGATGCAGGCCGCCAAACAGTGCAGGCTATGGGGCGACAACGTCGTCCAACGCATCCGCTCGTTCACGATTACGCAATTGGAATCACAGCTGGCCGAACTCGCCAAGATCGACGTATCGACAAAACTCGGCGGCGACATCCGCACGGAGATCCAGAACTTCATCGTAGCGGCCTGCGCCGCACGCCCCGCCCGCTGATCTGGCTATCGCGCCAGATCCCGCAGATGGCTCGATTCGTTCAGCAACAGGAGCGTGCTTACCCCGCCAGTGAACCGCGCAAGGTTGACCGTCGCGTTGTCGATGCTGAAGCGATATTCGGGCCCCGGCGTGTCGATGATCCAGGCCTCCACGGCCCGCGCAACGGCGCCCCGTGACTGAACACTGCCACCACGTCATCCGGCCCCCGCCAGGTCTGCTTGAGATGCGTCACAAACCGCCGCATACGCGCCGCCAGCGCATCGACCGACTCCGGCCAGGCAGGCCAGTCCCACGTAGCAGCTGGCAAGGCCGGATCGAGCCTGACCCGCGGCCAGGTCCTGCGCAGATCCGCCACACCGCACGGCGTAAAGCCCTCCAGGTTGGCGAACACATGGGAGAAGTGCTCGGCAATGTCCGGCCGGAGCCACACGTCAAGGTCCAGCCGTTCCGCCAGGGGCATGGCGGTTTCCAGCGAACGCCGCATCGGGCTGGAATAAATGGCGCGAATATTGCTGGCGGCCAAGGCGCGGGCCAGGCGCGCAGCCTGCGGCCGCCCATATTCCGACAATCCGCAGTCAGGTTCGTCGCTTGTGCCGGCGTTACTTTGCGATTCTGCATGTCGTATGAAATAAGAGAGCATTGGATCCTTTCTGCTCACGAAACACGATCTTTCTTACTGTTGTGGCAAGACTCATGCAAACCTTCGCTGCCCTTAACACGTAATACACAACTGCCAGCAGGCGTCAGCAGCCGGGGTCACTGGCTGACAGGGAAACTGTGTTGCCGACAAGAAGGCTCGCCAAGGCAGAAGAGACGGGAAATGCTTGATAGGCAAAGGGATGGACGTTCATTGCCGACAGAGTACTTGACAGGGCGCGAGCAATTATGTAGCCAATAAGTCTCTATGCGAAATGTCGGTAAATATTGGGCGGTACGTATACCACACAGCGAGTCGCAGGCCGGATAGCGTATATGTTCCTGCTCCGAGGTGACCACTGCCCCGCTGCCAGGAAATGCCGTCGTTAGGGATTGGTTTAAACGGGTGAGAGAACGATGATCGACGTTAAGAACCTGACCAAGTACTACGGACAGCGGGCGGCCATCAACAATATTTCCTTCAATGTCGACAAAGGCCAGATCGTCGGCTTCCTCGGTCCCAACGGGGCCGGAAAGACCACGACCATCCGGATCCTGACGGGATACATGCCCGCCTCCAGCGGCCAGGCCCGCATCAACGGCCTGGACGTGTTCAGTCAATCGCTGGCGGCGCGCGCAGCAGATCGGCTATCTGCCCGAGAGTGTCCCGCTCTACACTGATATGCGCGTGCGGGAGTATCTGACCTTCCGGGCGAAGCTGCGCGGCATGGCCAAGCCTGACCGGGAAAAAGCCGTCAAACGCGTCAGCAACATGTGCTGGCTGAACGACGTGATCAACCGGCCGATCGGGCAGCTGTCCAAGGGCTATCGTCAGCGTGTCGGGCTGGCTGATGCGCTGATCCATGATCCGGCGGTGCTGATCCTTGATGAGCCTACGGTCGGCCTGGACCCGACGCAGATCCGCGAGATGCGCAACCTCATCCGTTCGCTCGGCGGCAAACACACGATCATGCTCTCCTCGCACATCCTGCCGGAAGTTGAGGCGACCTGCGATCGGACGATCATCGTGGCGGCTGGCAGGATCGTCGCTTCGGGTACGGTCGAGGAACTGAAGCACAAGATCCTGGGCGGCTCGCGCGTGTTGGCCGAACTGCATGGACCGACCCAGGCAATGTGCAAGGAACTGAGCGAGCTCGGCGGTGTCAAGAAAGTCGACGTCGAGGCGGACGGGCAGTGGACCCGGCTGCTGATCGAGACGGCCGGCAAGGACATTCGCGAGGATGTGGCCAGCCTGGCGGTCAAGCGCGGCTGGGGGATCCGTGAGGTGCGGCTGGAGGTCGGCAGCCTCGAAGAGTACTTCGTGCAGGTGATCGCCAAGCAGCACCAGGAGCAGAAGAAGGGTACTGTGGCGGCTTGACGACCAGTGCTGAGGACTGAGGACTGAGTGCTGAGGACTGAGTGCTGAGTTATGAGCCCTGAGTACTGAGTCTTCCTGGTACGCCCGTAAGTATGGTCAGGATCTTTCACTTGAGATCTCGTATTTGAGGGTTCTTTTTTCGCGGAGGATAGCGCTGTGAGCAATGTGGCAACGCTGACTAGACGCGAGCTGCAGGCGACGTTCTTCTCGCCGATCGCTTACGTGGTCGGCACGGGGTTCCTGCTGATCTCCGGCTACTTCTTCCTCAACCAGGTGCTCGTGCCGGGGCAAGAGGCGTCGATGCGGCCGCTGTTTGACAACATGGCGATGCTGCTGGTGTTTGCGATTCCGTTGCTGACGATGCGGTCGCTGTCCGAGGAGTTCAGCACGGGTACCGTTGAGACGCTGATGACAGCCCCGGTGACCGACGCCCAGGTGATCCTGGGCAAGTTCTCAGGGCTGATGCTGTTCTACGGGGTGCTGCTGGCGACGACACTGGTACACGCCGCCCTGCTGCTGACATATGCCCAGGTGCCGTGGCAGGCGGTGGCGATGGGATACGTCGGCCTGATATTGCTCGGCGCGGCCTTCATGGCGGTTGGTCTTTTTGCCAGCACACTGACGCGCTATCAGCTGCTGGCAGCGCTGATCGGGGCGGGCCTGCTCAGCGGGCTGACGTTCCTGATGGACTACCTGGCTCGCTGGCGTGGCGGCGACTGGCGGGTGGTAACCAGCACGATGGACCTTCTGTCGCACTTCGATGATTTCAGCAAGGGCATCCTGGACACGCGAGCCATCATCATGCTGGGCTCGGTAACGGTCTTCTTCCTCTTCCTGGCGGTCAAGGTTCTTGAGTCGAGGCGGTGGCGATGAGTAAGACAATCCGGAACAAGACGACAAGCGAGCGAGGCGGCTTTGCTACGGTCGGCCAGCGGCGCATGAAGTACGGCACGAACGTGCTGGTGATGTGCACAGCAGCCCTGGTCATCGCGGCGATGGTGAACTTTGTCGCATACAAGAAACACTGGCGCAAGGACATGGCGATGGTCGGGTCCTACCAGCCCAGTGAACGGACCAAGCGCATCATCGACAAGATGAAGGGCAAGGTCACGCTGACGAGCGTCTATACCAGCGACGAGGAGGAGTACTCTCGCGAGAAGTACCTTCCGCCGGTCGAAGACTACTGCGAAGAGCTCCAGCAGTATGCCCCGAACAAGATTCAGGTCGAGCATCTCACCAATGACACCCAGAAGGCGGCCCTGCTGAATCGCATTCAGAGCAAGTATGGTACGCAGACCAAGGTCTACGTCGACCTGATTGACAGGTTCGATGCCTTTGCCGGCAGCGCCGAACCCGGCAAGGCGCCGGCCACCCAGCCGGCCATGCCGCAGCTGCAGCAGGGTCTGCAGGAACTGGGCACCGTGCTCAATGCCAAGGACAGTTATCTTGGCCTGTTCCCGCAGATGGCCGACGTCGAGACGAAACTGTCCAAGGCGATCGACGTGCTCACGGCGACCCCCTCGGCGGTCCGCCAGTTGACCAAGTCCGGCGGCATACCCCGTTACGGCGAGGCCAAGGACAAGATCAGCAAGGCGCTGACGTCGGTGCATGACGCGCTGGCGGCGGGTCAGAAATCACTCAAGGAAATCGAAGAAGTCTCCCAGGCGCCCAATGAAGAGTTCTTCCGGACGGTCTCACAGCGCATGGCGGACCTGAACAAATTGATGGAAAGCGTGCAGGCGACGGTCGGCGAACCCAGCGAGCGCGAACTGCCGGCGGACACGACCGCAGCCTTGCAGGCCTATGTCCGCCAGGCCCAGAAGCTGGTCACAGCCGTCAACGAAGAGGCCGGCAAGGAAGAGGCGTTGGTCGAGAAGTATCCCGCGATCGGGCAGATGTCCAACTGGCTCGTGCAGCAGAGGATGGGCATCATCCAGCAGGTCGTGCCGCTGCCGTCGCTGCTGCGGACGGTTTCGCAGGAGGAGGCCAACGTCCGCGGCCAGGTGCGAAATCTGCTGGCCAGCCTGGACAAGGTCGCCCCGGACGAAGTAGCGGGCGCCGTTCGCAGAGCTCCGCCAGGTCATCGCCGAGCACACGAAGGTCACGCAGTTTGTGGCCTCGCAGATCGCCAAGGTCGCAGGCACGCTGGGCAAGACCGACGCGGCCAGTGCGGCACTGCTGAATCGCAGCAAGGGCGGCGCGTGGGAGGCGACTATCATCCATCGCATCGACGCAATGAAGGATGACATTGCCAATCTGCCGGAGCTCAAACTTGCGCAGGTGTCCGACAAACTCGATTCCCCCAACGTCCTTATCGCCGAGATGGGCGATACGACCCAGGTGCTGACATTTGACGACATGTGGCCGCAGAGCAATCCGATGCGCGCCGCCCCCGACAGCAAGAACAACGATGTTCCTCGGCGCGTCTTCAATGGCGACACGGCGATCGGCGGGACGCTGCTTACGATGTCGCAGCCGCCCGTCGCGACGGTCGTATTCGTCTACTTTACGGGCGAAGTCCCCGAGCGAATGCGCCAGTGGATGCCGCCGGCCCGAGGGTCGATCCCCTACGAAATCCTGACCGAACTGCGTGCGACACTGGCCAAGAACAACCTGACCGTCAAGGAGTGGAACCTGGCGAAACAGGACGAGCCGCCGGAGCCGGCCAAGGGTACGCACAACATCTATATCTTCCTTCCGCCGCCGCCGGCTCTGCCGGTCGGCCCACAGCAGCCCAACGAGCAGTTCGGCGAAAAGCACCTCAAGATCGTCAACAAACTGCTGGACAGCGGCGCCAAGGGCATCTTCCTGTGCAAGTGGGAGCCGCCCGTCAAGCGAGCGGCGTACCTGCCGGCCATGGAAGGCAAGTACGGTTATGCCGACCTTCTGCGCGACAAGTATGGCGTGGATACGGCATGCGACGAA
Organism: uncultured Planctomycetota bacterium; assembly: GCA_963787325.1. Classification (GTDB taxonomy): domain Bacteria; phylum Planctomycetota; class Phycisphaerae; order UBA1845; family JANYLN01; genus CAWBCK01. The sequence goes on along the minus strand of CAWBCK010000001.1, from coordinate 147,846 downwards.
CGGACGATCTACGCCGTGCTGGAGAGCCGCGCCGGCAAATACGGTGTGAACGTGCAGCGTTGGGTGTGGATGCCGATGAACAACTTCAGCGACATGCCGGTCGGCAAGCCGCTGCAGGGCCGGCGCGTCCTGATGACCGACGTCTGCCCCGTATACAAGGCCGACAAGGTGCCTGATGGCATAAAGGTCTTGCCGCTGCTGTATACGCCGTCGAGCGAGGAATACTGGGCAACCAAGAACGTGATGGACCTGGTGCGAACGGTCGTGTCGGAAAAGCAGGGTGGCCTGATCGACAAGGGGCCGACGGATCGCAAGTCACCTTATTCGGTAGCCGTGGCTGTCGAGAATTCCAAGGACAAGCCGGTTGTGGCCGTACTCGGAACGGGTGGGTCCGTTATTGACGGCTACCTGAAGGAACGCGTGCCGCGGTTCGGCGATCGCAACCAGTCGATGCGGTACGATCCGGCGCCGACAGCCAATGCGGATCTGGTCGTCAATACGATCCTGTGGCTGTGTGGCAAGACGGACCTGATCGGCGCCGGGCCTGTGATCCTGCCGCCGGTCCGTCCGGTGCCGCCACGGCAGATGGCGGCGATCGACGCCCTGGTCTGGGGATTCCTGCCTGGCCTGGTGATCCTGTGCGGTACGGTGATGTACGTGGTCCGGCGAAGGTGACCCCGGGCAGGTGTGTCCAGAGCCGCCGGCGGCATGCTGAGCGGTTGTGGACCTGTCGATACCGTGGTTGTCTTTCGAAGCGGCGAGACTGAAGTGTGAGCCGTTGCCAACGGATGACGATTGGCTTTCTGCAAGCGAGGTCTATTAGAGCATGAACACACGAACGACGATCATTCTGCTCATCGTAGTGCTGGCGCTGGGTGGCGGGGTGCTGATGATGCTCAGCCAAGACGAAAAGGCGGCACAGAAACCGACCGCTGCACTGGCCACGGCCCAGGACCTGTTCAGCCCCAAGCCGCAGATCGTAAAACTGCAGATCGAGCGACCCGACGGCAGCCCCCAGGCGATCGAGCTGCGCAAGGATCAGTGGTTCCTCACGAAGCCCGTCACGGCACTGGCCCAGCAACCGCCCATCAAGGATGAACTGAAGAAAATATGTGATCTCCAGTACGTCCAGAAATACGAACCCGGCGCAGTTGACACCCCCGGCGATGACGTGACGGGCCTGAAGTCTCCCAACATCGTCCTCACGATCCAGGGCGCCGACGGGGCCAGCCATACCTTGAAGATCGGTAAACTCCGGCCCCTCGGCAGGGCGACGTATGTCGCCATGGACAGCGATCCGGCCGTGTATGTCGTCAAAAAGAACCTGCTGCAGGATCTGGCCACTCCGCTGACCGACTACCGCGACAGATTTGTCAACAATGTCAAGTACGCCGACAACACGCGGATTCGCGTGCAGGGCCTGCACAACTACGAGGTGGTTCGACTCAACAAGAAGTGGTACGTCGAAAAGCCGGTGCACGCCCGGGTGGACATGAGTCGATTCTACGACGTACTCAGGACCGTCACGCGGGTCTATGCCGAGGACTTCGTAACCGACACGCCTGCCAATCTGCGGATTTACGGCCTGGACAAGCCGCGTATGACGATCACCATGAGCACACAGACGGTACCGGCCAGCGCGTCGGCCAGTCAGCCGGCCGCCAGCCAGCCTGTAATTCATAGCGTGACCCTTCTGATCGGTGCCAAGGCCGGAGACAAGTACTTTGCCAAGCTCGCCGACGATCCGACAGTCTTCCAGATCTCCGAGGAGAACTACAAAAACATGGATGCGTCGCTGATGGACGTACGCGAGAAAACTCTCGCGGCCATCGACTCGGACAAGATTGAGATGCTCGAGGTCGACACCCCCGGCAAGACTGCCCGTCTGACACCCAACGGGCGTGACCAGTGGGTCATGACCGGTACGTACAAAGGCAAGGCGGAGTTGTTGGCCGTGAACGACCTGATCAAGGCGATCACCCATACCTTCGCGGCCGGCTTCGAAGACGAGCCCAACCCCCTGACTCCTTACGGCTTTGACAAGCCCCGCGCCCGTATCGAAATCGTGCAGCAAGGCCAGACGACGCCCGCGGAACTGATCGTCGGGGCCGACACGCCCAGCGGCGAGATGACGTACATCAAGACGACGGCGGACAACACCATCGCGGTGGTGAAGAAGACTGACGCCGAAGCACTGATGGCCGATCCGGGAACCCTGGTGGACCGTTCCGTAACGACGTTTGCCGGCAACGACATCCGCAAGATGGAGATCACGCGGAATGGTCACAAGAGCGTACTGGCCCGTGGCGACGACAACACGTGGCGACTGACCGAACCTGTAAAGTGCCGGCGGACCATGACGCCGCCCAGGCGATCCTGGCGGACCTGTCGCACCTGCAGGCTCGCAAGGTGGTTGCCAGCGGCGATGGCGCGTCATATGGCCTGGAGAAGCCGGCGACCAGCGTGAGGCTGTTCGTGCGAGAAGTGAACTCCGGCTCCGACCACACAATCGGCTGCCCCGCAGCCTGCTCTGAAGGCCCGCACACTTCTGCTCGCTCGCGACGGCAAGACGGGCACCGTGTACGCCCGCATGGCTGACGGCGACCGCGTCTACCAGATCGACCCCGTCGTCGAAACCCACTTGAACGCGGAGCTGCGCGACCGCCGGATCGTGCAGTTCGAGCAGGACAAGGTGGCGGCGGTGAAAGTGCCGGGACAGGACGGCAAGACCATGGAGTTCAACCGGCAGGGTGACAAGTGGGTCTACATGACCGACCCGTACGTGCAGATCGACCCGGCCAAGGTCAAGCAGTATCTGACCTCGCTGCGCGACGCCAAGGCGGTAAAGGTCATCGCTGATAACGCCGGAAACCTGGCTGACTACGGACTGAACAAGCCGCTGTGCCGGGCACAGATCACCCTCGACAACGGCAAGACTCTGGACGTGGCCATCGCCAAGGGCCCGACTCCGGCAAGTACGTGGCGATGGTCGCAGGTACGTCACGGGCCCTGGAGCTGACGCCCGGCTTCGTACACGAGGTCCGCAAGCCGCTATCTTTCTTTAAGAAATAATAACAGATTGCACAATGCCAGCGACATCCTGTCTGGGCAGTGCGAGACATCAAAACCGTTTCCGGATCATGGCCCTGCGTCAGTGCAGGGCCATACCACATGGAAACGGCGGCGGTCCGGCAGTAACGGGCAGGAGATTCGCTACCGGGCCGGCTCCGTGGCTGGCTGCGAAATGGTGTTTTGCGCCATGGGAGTCGCTTCCTGCTTCATTTGTGAAACCTGCTGCCGGGCGGTTTCCTCTTCGACGAGCTGCCGGCGGCGAAGCGACATGGCCTCGTCCACCAGCTGGATCTGCCGGTCCACCTGAGAGACGGCCAGACTGTCCGCCCCGTAGGTAGCCGCCAGTCGACGCCGCTGCCCCAGCAGCCGGCTGCGCTCGTGCATGTAGTTCTGGATGATGGGGTCGGCGCTGCGGGCTGCGGCACCCTCGTTCTGGCGCAACCCACCAGTCCAGCCACGCCAACCGCCAGGCACAACACCATTCCTGCGATTCTCTTCATGGACCTCTACCTCCTCGAACCGGCCTGCTGCTGCATTCTACCGTCTACGATCAAACCACGCGCCCCTTGCAGGCCCCTGCCTGCAGGGTTGAACGCGGCGACTGCTACAAACTGACGCTGGGGTGTTCAACTCCAACGGCTACAGCAACAACGAAAGAACGCCCGTTCTCTTCCCGTCACTTGCCGGCGTTTTCAAACCTCGATCAGCGACTGGCCCGTCATCTCCTGCGGCTGGTCGATGCCTTGCATAGCCAGGGCCGTCGGGATGATGTCCGCCAGCCGGCCATCCTCGCGCAGTTTCGCGCCCTTGATCGAATCGTCGACGACGATCAGCGGCGTTTCATAGGTCGTATGCGACGTGAATGCGCCGTCGGTCGTTGGATCCCACATCTGTTCGCTGTTGCCGTGGTCGGCACAGACGATCGCGAAACCGCCCTTGGCCAGGACCGCCCGGATCAGTTGGCCGATCGCACGCATCCACTGTTTCGATCGCCTTGACAGCCGCATCGAGATTGCCGGTATGGCCGACCATGTCGCCGTTGGCAAAGTTGACAACAATCACATCGTACTTGTCTGACTCGATTGCTTTGATGACCGCCTGGCAGACGCCGGGGCGCTCATCTCCGGCTGCAGGTCGTATGTGCTGACCTGCGGCGAGTCGATCAGCACGCGGTCCTCGCCGTCAAACGGTTCCTCCCTGCCGTCGTTGAAGAAAAACGTGACATGAGCGTACTTCTCCGTCTCGGCGCACCGGAACTGCTTAAGCCCGAGATTCGACCACATCTCCCCTGCGATGTTCTTCATGCGAGGCATCTTGTCGAAGACGACGTGGACAGGCAGGCCCTTTTCATAATTGGTCATCGTCGCGTAATACAGGTTGTTGATCTTGCGATCACGGGCGAAGCCCAGCGTCTTCTTCTGCCCCTTATCCATCGCCTCGTAAGGGAACGGATCGAACAGGAACGCCTTAGTGATCTCTCTCGGCCGGTCGCCCCGGAAATTGAAGTGGATGAACGAGTCGCCGTCTGCCACCAGGGCCAGCGGCTTGCAGTTGTCATCGACGATGATCGTCGGCTCGATAAACTCGTCGCCGACCTGGCTGCCGTTGGTCGGATGGTCGTAATAGTACTGGATCGCCTCCAGTGCCGACGCGCTCTGTCGGCCCTGGCCGTCGACCATCATCCGATAGGCCTTCTCGACACGGTTCCAGCGGTTATCGCGGTCCATGGCATAGAACCTGCCCGTAACCGTGGCAATTCGGCCGATACCGATCTCCTTCATCTTCGCCTCGATGTCGCGACAATAACCAAAGCCGCTGTCAGGCGGACTATCCCGGCCGTCGCCGATGAAGTGCAGGAATACGCGATCGCCGGGGAAGTTCTTGCGTCTGGCCATTTCCAGGATCGCATAGAGGTGCGGCAGGATGCTGTGCACGCCGATATCGCTGCACAGGCCCGTGATGTGGACCTTGCCACCGGTCTTGGCAGCGTGGTCGAACAGTTCGTTCATTACGGGATTGATGAAGAAGCCGCCCTCACGAATCTCCTTGGTGATCCGCAGGACCTCCTGGTCGACGACCCGGCCGGCCCCGATATTCTGATGGCCGACCTCGCTGTTGCCCATGGTCCCGGCGGGCACGCCTACGTCTTCACCGCTCGATTTGACCAGCGTGTGCGGGTAGGTCGCCAGCAGCCAGTCTTCCGTGGGGGTCTTGGCCAGTTCGATGGCGTTGGAATCACGCATCTTCGGGTCCGGGTTGCGGCCCCAGCCATCGCGGATCAACAAGAGGAACGGTCGTTTCTTCAACTGCATTATGTACTCCTGCCCAAAGGTCTTGCGTCGTAAACTGAATGGATCATTGTATACGGGTGGTTAGGCCGGGCCAAGGGGCTGGGGCAGGTCACTGAGGCGTCAAGGCCTTTGCAGAGTACGTGGATCGTGCCCTGACGGCGAGGGCATCCGTAGGCAAAGCAATCGGTACCGCCAGGAGTTGTGGCTCGGACCATTCAGGGCGGCAGCATCAGCAGGGCACTATGCAGGGAGCCTTACCTTCTCGTAGAGAAACTCCGGGGCCAGATCAGCACCGTTGGGCCATATGAGCGTGCGGAATTCGGGGTGAATGCTGAACTCTTGAAATGCCGCGGGATCCTTAAGAGGCTCGAATATCTCCCCGTACTAGCTCGTCGTGCAGATCGACCTCCCCTTCCGTCCCATCTGTAAAAGAGACGCGGATAACAAAGTCTCTCACGTAGGTTGCCGTGGCAACTCTTGGTATCATTCTGCTACTCCAAAGGCGCGATCTTTCTGGGCTGTCCGCCCGCCCGAACGATATCCCAATCCGCAAAAGTCTCATCCTGGTGCAGATCGAGCCATTCTAAAACAAGCCGCAGTGCCCGCTTAGGAAAGTCACCATGCACCGTTCCGCTCTCTATGTCGACCGTGATCTGGTACTCGCCCTAAACCGCGTGAAAGTGTGCCGGCTCATGGTCACGAGGAAAAATACCGATCACGATCCCGAGGAATCTCGATATCTCCGGCATACAAAGTATGCTACCTTTCCGGTTCTTGAGCGTCAACATAACAGTCAAGGACGGGACAACCGTTAGTCACCTATGGAGCGTCGCCTCCCACGATCAGAACTCCTTGTACGGAAACAGCGGATCCATCTCCGCCTTGGCGAATTCGACAATGAACGTAGAGATCCGCGAGACAACCTCGTCCAGGAACTTCCGCCCCTTTTCGGCCGTTGACTTGTGCGGGTTGCCCACGCCGGTATTGGTCGTCAGCTTCTCCCACGGCCGGGTGATCTTGACCCAACCCTGATTGATGGCCTCGAAGCGGGTCGTGCGGGTCTTGCCATCGTCGGCCTGACTCAGCGGGGCCATCAGGTTCGGAAACAGGTGCAGGCCGACGCTCGTCTCCATTTCGTCGGCATGGTCGCCCACGTTGTCAAAGACCTTGCGAAGGATGTCGTCGCACACCTGGTACCAGTTGCATACCGCCAGAAAGACGCCGCTGCTGAACACTTCACGCTGGATGGGGTTGAAGTCATTGCCCCCGTGACCATTCAGCAGGAGCATCTTTTTGACCCCGGCCGCTTTGAGGCTCTCGATCACGTCGCGAACGATGACCAGCTGCGTGCTGGGGTTCAGGCCGATCACCAGCGGCAACCCCATCATGTTGGTATTGACCCCGAAGGGCATCGACGGCAGCGCGTATGCCCGCGCGCCCTGCATCCACGCCTTCTCGCAGACCCTTTCGGCGATCTGGGTTACCGTGATCGTGTCCGTGCCGTACGGCAGGTGCAGGTTGTGGGGTTCGGTCGCGCCCCAGGGCAGCACGACCACCTCCGGCGGGTTCTCGCGAACGGCCTTGAGATTCGTTTCCTGTAGAACGTACGGTCGCATTTGTCGCCTCCTTGTCCGTGGTCCGTACCGCGCCCATCAGTCGGTCTGACGACCTGTCGCCCTGCAGCGGCACGCCGTTACATTACCAGCGATTAGCCTTTTCAGCCATAACGCCGGACGCGATGTGCGAGATATGGTGAGCCAGACTGTCAACATTTTCTCACCGCGGTTGACATCCCGCCGGACGGAGCAATGATGCGTCTGCAGGGGTCGCAGCAGGAAGCAGGATTGTGTCGAAGCCATCACAAAACACGATTCGCCCGTGGACCTTCGCGGGCATTCTCCTTTCGTACTGGTGCAATGCCCGGTGCAGGTTCTGCTACGTCTGCTGTTCGCCGGAGGCAACCGACTGGGTCGATCCAGCCGAGGCAGTCGGCTGGTGGCGGCAACTTGCGGAACTGGCCAGCAGACGCGGTAAGAGCATGCGGATTCACCTGACCGGCGGCGAACCGTTCGGCAACTGGCCGGTACTGCTCGAAGTTGCCCGCCGGGCCCATGCCGAGGGACTCACGGCCGAGGAGTCATTCCAGAAAGTTGAGACCAACGGCTTCTGGGCGAGCGATGCGGGGATCGTCGAGAAAAGGGTGACGGCCTTGGCGAATCTCGGCATGCAGAAACTGTCGGTCTCGGCTGATCCGTATCACCAACAGTTTGTGGATCCGGTGAGGGTGCGAACGTGCGTCGAGACGGCCAGGCGGGTGCTGGGCCCTCAGTGTGTGCAGGTTCGCTGGCTGGACTGGTATGAGAATATGCAGGATCTGCGCACCGCATCCCTGCAGCAGCGAAAGCCAGATCGCCGCGGCAGCGTATGCAGCCCATCCCGACCGGCTTACCGGGCGGGCGGCCCTTGAACTGGCGCCAGTACTTGATTCCCGTCCTGCCCGCGATTTTGCCGAGGAAAACTGTCACCGGGCGATTCTGGCTGGAAAGCACGTCCACATCGACCCTGGCGGCAACGTCTTTCCTGGTGTCTGCGCCGGCATCATCCTTGGCAATGCGCGCCGAACTCCTGTCGCCGAGATCTACGAGAAAACCGTTTACAGGTACCACACCGATCCGGTGCTTCTTGCGCTGGTCGAGGGAGGACCGCACCGGCTGATGCAGCACGCACGGTCGTTCGGTTTCGAACCAAGGCCTGCCGGCTATGCCAGCAAATGCCACCTTTGCATGGATGTCCGCCGGCGACTGCTGAAGGAAGGGCTTTCCGCCGGGAGGCTGGGCCCCCCTCGCATCTACGACCACCTCGACAGCCCAACCGGTCCGCAGTGAGCAAATTCAGATGTATTCAGGACAGGGAAATCGGCCGCGCACCGTAGATCTTCGACATCTCAACAAAGTCCTCAAAGTGAAGGCCGATCTCGTGCATCATCGCATGCACGTGACGGCAGCGAACAACCGTCGCGTTGACCAGCATCCAGCCGCCGCCCCTTGCCGGCAACTGCACGCCGATGGTCCGCCCCACGTGCATCATCTGCCCGTGAAGGAAGGCCATGCCATCCGCCGACAGGTTTCGCGTCGGCACGAGGAACGCCACAGACCGGTCATTTTGCAGCGGAAAGACGATCGCGTTGCGAATTCGCCAGTTCACCCGGCGTGTCTGCCGGCGATTGCGCGGCACTTCCCCGGCGGCCCGGTCCAGACCATCGAGCAGTCGTACAAGGTTCGTCCTGTCGATCCGGACTGAGTTTATGCTCAGCACCCGAGCATGCATGTTTTCCGCAGCAATCATCTTTGATAGTCCCCTGACATCAGTGTTTGCGAAGCATATCGGCCCGGAAGGTCCGCCGGTCCATTTACGCTCACCAACAGATGTCTTTCTCGTAACGGCACGAACTGCCTGCCTGACCTGCGATTGCTCTGTCGAATGAGGATGGATCGCTGGAGACCGGCCGCTACGCCCGGTAAACTGCCACCTGGAAGTGTTGCCAACCAGTCAGCAAGGAGATTCACGTGCCAAGGACCGATTTGCCAGGCTTCCTTCGCCGCTCGTCAGGCGTGCGTCGGCAGCAGCGTCACTTGCGGCTGCTCGAACAGATCCTTTCGCTGCCGACCGCGCCGTTCGTTGAACAGCACGTACTGGGCTTCGTACAAGACTTCGCCGAGCAGCGCGGCCTGCACTGCCGCAGCGACCGTTTCGGCAATCTTCTGGTATCGCCGGCAAAGTCACTCGGCAAGCATCCCATAATCTTCATTGCCCATGCGGATCATCCCGGCTTCATCGCCCGGCAGATGATCGCCGAGCAGGCGACTGGGCGTGGCCGCCGGCCAGCCAAACGGCGCCGTCTCCTGGCCGACTGGCACGGCTTTGTCGAACCGGAGTACTTCGTCGGCACACGCGTGCGTTTTCATCCGGCTGTCGACCGCAGTGTTGCTGGCCGTATAAGCCGGATCGTTCGGATCGACAAAGAAGGAACCCGACAACGTGTTCGCCAGGTGCTCGTCGATGTCCCAGCGGATGTGCCCGCAGGTTCACCCGGGACCTGGGACGTACCTGTCTATCGCCTGACGGGCAGAACGATCCGGGCCGCTCGCGTTGACGACATCACCGGGGTGGCGGCGGGGCTGTGCGCGTTCGACCTGCTTGTCGAGCGCGGCGTCGCCAGCCGGGCCGGCCTGCTTCTGACCCGCGCGGAAGAGGCGGGACTGATCGGAGCATCCGCAGCCGGCTTCGCTCAACTGCTGCCGCCGGACGCCGCGGTCATTTCGATCGAATGCAGCCAGACGCAGGTCGACTCGCCGCAACAGGCTGGGCCGATCGTCCGCCTCGGCGACCGGGTCAGCCTGTTCGACCCCGATCTGTGTGACTGGCTCTGTCGCGTCGCCCGCAACATCGCCGCCTGCGACAGCGATTTCCGCTGGCAGCGAAAACTCATGCCCGGTGGGATATGCGAGGCATCCGTGTTCCGCGCGGCCGGTTACCGTACCGCCGGCCTCTGCATCAGCCTGGGCAACTATCACAATCGCAATTTCAAGCGAAAGAAGATCGAAGCCGAATACATCGACCGCCAGGACTGGCTGGATCTCGTCAGGCTGATCGCCGCCGCGGCCGTCACGCCGCTGACCACGGCGACGTCACAACCTCTGGCCAGGCAGTTCAAGACAGTCCTGAGACGTCTCAAGCCGTTGCTGAAAGATCCGCTTTATACGCCCGGCAGGAAGAAGCCAAGTCCTCATCACTGAGATTGCGAGCCTGTCCATGAAAAAGGAACGGTTTGACAAGAACGTCAATCCAATCGTGGTTGCCTATGACCCGGCCTGGTTGCAGGAACAGGCGTCATGCAACACTCGCCAACGGCATCCGGCCCCCGCCGATCAGGCTGACGGCTTGCACAGCGGAGCAATCACCATGACCTGAGTGCCGCAACCCGGTCTGCTGTTGATCTGCAACCTGCCGCCGAGAAGCTCCAGCCGTTCCCGGATGCTGAACAGACCGAAACAACTGTCGGCAACACTGTCGCTGCCCCCATCCAGCAACTCGGCCGGGTCGAAACCAGCGCCTTCGTCCGAGACGCTTATGCAGGCGCGGCTGCAATCAGGCCGGGACATCCTGATCGTCGCCACATCGGTCCTGGCATGCCTGGCAACGTTGACCAGCAGTTCCCGAATCGCCCCGTACAGCAGCATTCGGACCTCCTGCGATAGCTGACCCGCCGGCTCCAGGCGGCCTTGCACGTTCACCGTCAGATCATAGTTTTCCTTCGCCCAGCACGCACGAGCCACTGTACGATCTCGAACATACTGCCGTCGTGCAGTACGCGCGGACTCAGTTCCGCCACCAGCGTGTGCGACGTTCGCAGCGACTGGCCCAGCAATTCGTGAATCTTGGCGAGCAGATGCGCTCGTGGCAACCGGCAAGTCTGTCCCGAAGCGCACGCGTATTCAGACTTGCAGCCACCAGCACCTGCTGAAGCTCGTCGTGCAGAATCAGCGCCAGGCGCTTTCGTTCGCGCTGCTCGGCCTGCGTGAGCCTGCCCGGCCAGCCGCTGAAGCTGTGCGGCCCGCGCCGCGGCCTCTGTCGCACGTTGCTCCAGCTCGGTATTTGCCCGCTTGAAACTGCGCTCGGCGCGTCGCAGTTCCGTCACGTTACGAATGGTGACGATCGCCAGCCGTACACGGCCCTGCCTGTCGCGTAGCGGCGTGCCGTTATAGCTGCCGATGAACTCCCGCCCCGTATCCGGCCTGCGGACGTGGTATTCCAGGTTACTGAAACATTCGCCGCGGGCCGCACGGCGGATCGGCCACTCGTCAGGCAATACGATCGTCCCCTGGGGGTCACGCATCTCCCAGAACGCGGCAACGTTGTCCGCCTTGCGACAAGGCCTCATAACTGCTGCGGTAGCCGTGCAGCGACATCGACGCGAGATTGTGATAAACCAGGTTGCCAGCCGGATCGGCCATAACCACGGCGTCAGCCATGTTCTCCAGCACGGCCTGCAGCTGCGCCGGGCTCGCCGGCTCGGGAGGTACCGGTGGCGGTGTGATTGGTCGGGTCGGATCTTGAGCAGCCACGTTTTCGGAGTCCATCGTGCACCCTGAGCAGGCCCGGAACTGTGCAGGGGGTGCATCGGATGCACTTCACTGCCGCCGAATCCTGTCTTGCTGCGAGTGCCAGCAGGTTTTCCTCATATCGCCCCTGTCATCTTCAGCAGTGCAAAGCCCCGGAGTGTGGCAGGAATGCTTAATTTGATGTTATGCCGCCGGGTACGCAAGTCCAGCGCTTGCGTCGGCGCCGCCCTCCAAAGGATATCGCCTGTCGCCTTCATCTGCCTTGGCATGCAAGCACCGATTCGACCTTTCCTTTCGGGCGGTTACAGGCGCCGCCAGATACCATGGCATCCAGCCCTCCTGCCATACCGTTGCCGCCCCAGCCTGCCACGGCAACGACACTGGCGATGCGTTCCCGCTACGGTCAATTGCTTTCTCCAGGCACCGCTTTCCCGTGCGGCCCTTATTGTTATAGACCAGGCGTCCACGGCGGCGGGGTACTGCGTCCGGCCGTAACGATATTCATGAAACCGCGTGCCTATACTTACCAAGGCATGCGGGGCGTGGTTAACCAATTCGGGACTCGTTCCGGCGCCTCGCCGAAGGAGTATGAACATGAACGAACCACAACTCCGGCAGGCCGCTCGGGATGATCTCGAGCTCCTCCAGACCTTCCGGGCACCCGACGGCCTTGCCACCAGCTGTTACCTCTTTTTGGATGGACGCCAGCTTCCCGACCGGGGCGCCGTCGCCACGCTCGTCAGCAGCATGATCAGCGGGGCCAAGGCGGACCTCGACCGCCGCGACGCCTCTCGCGAGGCCCGGGCCAGCGTTCATAGCGACTTGGCCGCCCTCGATGACTGGGTCCAGCAACATCTGCCCGAACGCAGCGGCGCCCAGACGCTAGCCTGGTTTTCCTGTAGTGCTCAGGACGTGCAGATCGCCCGGTGGTTGCCTGTGCCGCTGCCGAACCGGCTCATCCTGGCTGAGGATTTCGACGATTCGGCTCTGGTCAACGTATTGCGGTCTCTGCCCAGGATCGGCCTGGTCGTCATCGACCACGCCTCCGCTCACATCTATCACACGGATGGCAGCCGCATCACCGAGGCAGCCTCCTTCGAGCCGGACATGCAGCCTCGCATCCGTGCGCGGGAGGCACAGTTCGGCGTTAAGGCGCGCATGCCCGAGATGCAGTTCGGCCGGGGCAACATCCAGGAAAAACGACTCCACAATCGCCGCAATGAGATGCTGCATCACCATGTCGAAGGGGTGGTCCCGCAGCCTGTCCCGCCTGGCGGGCCTGGGCGGATGGAGTCACCTGCTGATCTGCGGCGAGCCGCGGGCAGTCAGTGACCTGCGAAACCACATGACCGCTGACCTGCGCCGCCTCGATGTTCAGGTAGTGGATCTGCCGACCAAGTCCGATGCCGCCGCCATCAAGACCTTTTTGCGCGGCAAGATGGAAGAGCTGCGGCACGAGCGATTCCATCAGGAATATGACCTGATCATGCATGAGGTTACGCCCCAAATGCGGGCCGTCGGCCTGCCTGAAGTGTGCAAGGCCGCCAGCGCCAATGCCGTCCAGATGCTCCTGCTGGATGTCGCCCCGCCGCGGGAGGGCAAGGTCTGCAATTGCGGCTGGATGGGCCCTGCCGACAGGAAGGAATGCCCTCTTTGCCAAACAGGAGCTAATGATCAGCCCGCACATATACGATAGCTTGTCGGATGCCGTGCTCGATGCGGGCGGCGACGTACTCTTCAGCGAGAAGCAGTCTGCTGCCACCCAATACGGAACACGTTGTTGCCCGGTTGCGTTTTCCTCAAAAAGTCGGCCTATAATACGCCGACTTTGGTGATGGATCAGGCTTGAAATCAGTCGAAGGGAGTAGCAGGGTATGGCAACAAAGAACAATTGGCAGGACCGTTTCAGGCAGGCGATGCTCGAAAGAAAGGTAGCAATCCAGCGCCTTGCAGAGCAACCTGAAATCATTCCGCGACGACATGTCGCCGCAGGTCGACGTGATAGACGTCGTCGAGAAAGCCTCCGGCGACACCGCCGATGATCTGGCTGCTGGCCTGGCCGAAATCGAATCGGGAGAGCTCGCTCAGATCGAACAGGCCCTTCGCCGTCTGGAGGACGGCAGCTATGGCCTCTGCCAGGACTGCGAAAAGCCGATTCCGCAGAAGAGACTGTTGCTGGTCCCGTTCGCCCTTCGCTGTGTGGACTGCCAGCGAGTCCACGACGGAAACGCACGTGCTCGCCGCTGATCGCGCCTCGGCACGTGGTCATGATGATCGCCGCGGCCCCTAGGGTCGCCCAAGCCCGCAAGCGTACAAGAGCCCCAGGCACCGGCCCGGGGCGCTGTGCGCAGAGCGATATCGACTCAGCCAGCCGACCCGTCAACAGCGACTGCCCCGACATCGCTGTGCGCCAGGGGGCCCTCCCGCATTTACGATTCTTTACAAAGTCCCTTTTCCCGTTTCGGCGGACCGGCGGTACGATGTCCTGGGTTCTTGCGAATAACATCGTTGGCAGTTGATGATCGTAGGCAAGGCGTTCCGGGATCGCGAGCAAGACTGGCCACGGCAAACCACCTGTTTCCGGCCGGCCCGACGTCCCGTAACGGCGGCTGTCGGGGAAAACTCCATGGGCGCCAAGACTAAGCCACAAAAGCCCAGGCTGCTCGCCAGGATTTACACTTTGGACCTGCTGACACGGGCGCTCGGCAAACTGGCGATAGGCCAAGCCCTGTCTCTTGCCTGCCGCATCGCCAGAACCAGGTTATCCGGACAGCGCCATGTGGTTTACAGCATGGCAACCGATGCGATCGCCGGTTCATTGCTTTCGCCGGACCTCGTCGTCGAGCGTGTTGGCTCCTGGTGTCTCATGGAGCAGATGCTGAATACCGAACTGAAGGCCTGGCCCCGACAGATTCTGCCGGATGATCCACTGAGCCTCTGGCAGCAAGGGGCACAATTCTGGATCGGTCGGATGGACGGCCATGCCGCCACGATCGCCGTCAGCCGGTCCAGTGAACACGTGCAACAGTTCTTCTTCCCGTTGCGACCTCGACAATCGCTGATATCGCATTGCGGCACGTTCCCGTCCCTCCGCGGACAAGGCCTGTATCCGGCCATGCTGCAAAAGATCGTTCGACGCCTGGCCACCGAGGGTACGACCTGCGTGCTGATCCATTGCGCCGACTGGAATACACCATCGAGACGCGGCATCGAACGAGCGGGCTTCCAACCGATCGGCACGGGGTTCATACGCCGCAACGGCCGGCTGCTGTGGTCACCGCTGCCCTCCAGCCAGCAGAAGCCCGACGAAGTGATGCCCCCGGGACCACCCCCTGCCTAGAGCCGCCGTCATCGACCTTCGCCCGCGACAGCCTGTCTTCAGGAGAGTGCGGAACCGTCTATAGCCATGGTGAACGAGAACTCGCCATCTTCGTCGGAGCCGGTATAATCGCAGGCCAATCGCGGAAGGTGCAGCATGTGCAAAGAAGTCGAAAACGACCCGGCCGTCCGCCTGCTCGTCATCGATGACGATACGGAGCTGATGCGACCTGCTCGCCGAGTACCTCAAGCAAGACGGCTTTCAGATCGAGGTCGCGCATGATGCCGAGCAGGGTCTGAGCCGATCGCTTGCGGGCGGCCATGCTTTGATCGTCCTGGACGCCATGCTGCCGGGCTTCGACGGGTTTGAATTGCTCCGACGACTTCGGGTGCAGTCCAACAGGCCCGTACTGATGCTCACGGGGCGGGCCGATACGGTGGATCGGGTTGCCGGCCTGGAGATCGGGGCGGACGACTATCTGACCAAACCGTTCGACGCCCATGAACTGGTCGCGCGGATCCGTGCGATTCTGCGGCGCAGCCAGCCCGGTTCGGCTGGCGGTGCGACCCGGGACAACAGGCTCATTGTAGGCGACATCGAACTGGATATCGGAGCGCGAACTGTTCGCCGCGCCGGGGCCCTTGTAACACTGACAAGCGTCGAGTTCAGCCTGCTGGAGATCCTTCTCCGCGCGGCAGGCAACATCGTACGGCGAGCCGATCTGTGCAACAAGGTTCTCGGCAGAGACCTGATGCCATTTGATCGCAGCATCGACGTTCACGTCAGCAGCCTCCGGCGGAAACTTGGCAGGACTGTTCCCCGGCAGGAGCGCATCAAGGCGATACGCGGCCTGGGTTACATCTATACAGTACCGAGCGAATCGCTGGCCGATCCTGCCGGTGCGTAACAATCGGACTGGTAAACCCGCGCCTCTTGGATCGAACGATCATGCGAAGCCTGTTCGTCAAGATATTCCTTTCCTTCTGGCTGGCTCATATGGCAGGCCTGGCTGTCTTCATGTTCTGGGGTTTCGGCTGGCGATCGAATGTTCCCCACGGGCAGGCCCGTGCCATGAGCGGCAAGATGATCGCTGTGATCGGGGAAGACGCCGTTGCCGCATTCGAGCACGCCGGTCCATCCGAGTTGCGGCGCCACTTTGAGCAAGTGCAACAGGCCACGGGCGTCCGCATGTTCCTGCTGGACCACACTGGCCGGGACCTGGCCGGCCAGCAGGTTCCGGCGGAAGCCGAGGAACTCGTCAGGTATACCCAGCAGGCCGGCCAGGCCAAGTTGAAATTCCCCGCGGAAAGCAGGACGCTGCTGGCTGGCACGGTTACCGGGGCCCATGGTGCAACCTATACCGTGCTGGCGCATGTGCCCGCCACCGGGCCACCGCCGATGTTCGCCGGTCCACGCAGGTTCGCCCTGAAGCCGGCCATATTCCTGGCAGTTGCAGGCATCGTCTGCTATTTCCTGGCACGCTATCTGACCAGCCCTCTACGGAAGCTGCGCACGTCCGCCAGACAGTTGGCCAGCGGCGATCTCAGCGCCGCGCCGCTGTCGGCAACCGTCATGATGAGATCGGCGAGTTGGGCCGCGATTTCGATTTCATGGCCGAGCGACTGGAGTCACTCGTCTCGATCCAGCGCAGGCTGCTGCGCGACATATCCCACGAGCTGCGTTCGCCGCTGGCGCGGCTCAACGTCGCGCTTGGCCTGGCACGTCGTCGCACGAATCCCCGCGACTGTGAGCCGCTGGACCGCATCGCCCTCGAGTCGCAGCGTCTGAAAGAGTTGATCGGCCGGCTGCTGGAGCTGGCCCGGATGGAAAGCACGGAAACATTCGCCCCACGCACTGCCATCGACCTGGCAGCCATGGTACGTGAAATCACGACCGACGGGGCTTTCGAGGCGAAGAGCTGCGGCCTCGAAGTGCAGTTGAGCCGATGCGATGATTGCACGGTTGAAGGCCTGCCGGACCTGCTGCGAGCGCTATCGAAAACGTCGTCCGCAACGCCATTCGCCACGGCCCCGCCGGCACACACATCGACGTAACACTGACACGTCAGCCTTACCAGGACTACCAGGACCGACAGCGTGCCCTGATCCAGGTGCGCGATCACGGCCCCGGCGTTCCGCAGGAGTGCATTCAGAACATCTTCCTGCCCTTCTATCGTATAGAAGACGACCGGAACCGGCGCACCGGTGGTGTAGGCCTGGGCCTGGCCATCGCGCAACAATCCGTCCGACTGCATAAGGGCACCATTACGGCAACCAATGCACCGGATGGCGGACTCTCTGTGGAAATCGCGTTGCCCATGGGGCCGGTACCGTCAGGTGAGTCTGCTTCTAAGAAATAGAGCGTTGCCTTGGCACAATCAGGGATTCGACGAACGTCCCGGAATAGCGCCGTTGTTCTTGAACCCTTTGCGCCTTCTCCCGCTGCCGCTTGCCCTTCTAGCGGCTGTCAGGAGCCCAACCCTTTGCGACCCGCCGTGGGCCGTTGACGCAGATCCACCGCCTCGCAGTCGCTTTGCGGCACCCAGCATCGTTCGCCGCCCGGCAACTGCACCTGCGTCCAGTCGGGCCGGGCATCGACGACCTTTACCTCCTGCCCGGCCGAGAGGGCGGGGACAAGGACCGAATACATACGCCCATCACCAGCGTAGCCCTTCGCAGGCGACAAAAGCACCGCCCACTGCTCGCCGCCGGCAAGCGCAGCCACCGCGTCCGACGCGCCCATCAGTCCGCCGACGATCACGAGAGCCAGCCCCATCCGCACGCACAATCTTCGCTTCTTCACGACGAACGCGGCAATCAGAAGCAGGCAGCCAGCCGGATACAGCGCCAGCATCACCGCCTGTTTCGTCCACCGCCCCTGGTCATAGTGCCAGAACATCAGCACCCTCCAGATGCTCGGCCGGTCCGGCGTCCATTGCTGCGCCTTGCAGATGCGCCGCAGCGTTGCGAGTCCCTCGCGAATCTCCTGCGTGTTGGCCAGCTGCCTGGCCCGCAGATACCACAACAGGGCCCGCGGGTCATCGCCTGCAAAGTGATAGGCATTACCCGCATTGACATAGAGGTTGGCGCTGGCTGTTCCACCGTCGGCAATCGCAGCGAACTCATCCGCCGCCTGGCGGAACGTCCGGCGGGCCTCCAGCGTGTCATTCGGCGCCGCAGCCTTCTCCGCCTGCGCTGCGGCAAACCGTTGCTCGACCGTGCCCGCCCCCGCAGCCAGCGGTAGAACCAGTAACATCGCCGCGACCAGGATGTACGCGAACAATCGCTTCATCTCACTCCCGATCCAACATGGCCATCAGCTGCCGGGCCTGTTCGACCAGCCGTCGGCGCTGCGATTCAGCCTGCCTGCTGCGAGGTGAATCTCCCGCTGTCGCAGACAGTCAGCAACTCCTCGATCTGGCACCGCACACGCTCCTCGACCCCGTGGCGGTTCATCGCACGGGCAAGCATGCCGACTGAAACCTCCCCAGCCGGCAGCGCGAATACCAGTCGCAGATACGACTGAACCACGTCCGCGAGGTACGCATAGAAATCCTCTCGACCCACCGCCCCGTCCAGCGACGCGATCAGTTCACGTCGCTGCCGCCGTAGCGACGCCTTCGGCCGGTGCTTCTCTCGCCACTTCAGGCCCCGCCAGACGCCGACCACCGCAAGCGGCCCGCCCAGCAGCACCGCAAGCACGCCAGCCGTCCCCAGCGGCGCGCCGAATCGATATCGCCGAGTGTCGCGTAGTTGGCCCCCAACGCGACGACATCCTTCGGAGCAGGCTGAGACGTCGACTGCGCAACGGAACTCGGCGCGCTGGCCGCAGCCGTCTGCATCGCCGCCGCCCCCACCACGCTGCCCGGCGTCACCGTGATCGGAATCGGCAGGCTGTACACCGTCTCGTACCGCTTCTTCACATAATCGTAATACACCAGCGGCAGGGCCGGCAGTTCCGTCACCGACTCGCTTCGCGGCCGGACGACCTGCGAAAATGTAATCGTGTTGTCCTGCACGTCGCCGCCGTTTGCCGTCGGCGAAACGTCGAAATCCCTGGTGAGATCGCGAATGTCCGCCAGCGCCGGCGGCTGCAACTGGGCGTTGACGCCCTCGCCGCTGATCTTCATCGTCAGCGTCAGCGGCGACATGGCCGTGGCGGTCTGGCGGTCCAGTGATGTCCTGTAGGTAAGATCGGTCCCGACCACGCCGCGGTAACCGGCCGGCGCCGTCTGGCCCGGCGGGTCGATCACCCGATGCGCAGGCACGTCGATCGTGTGCGAAAAGTCCTGGCTGCGCGTACTGGAAAAGAACATCCCCGCCGAACGTCTCTCTTGGCGGATGACAAGCCGGACGATCACACGCACGCCCTTGAGGTCCACCTCGCCAGCCGCCAGCGGCGTGATTTTCAAAGCGAAGCGCAGCAGCTGCTCCTTTTTACCGTTGAGGTCACCGCTGCCGGACAGTACGGTCACCTGGCCCTTCTGGCTGTAGCGGGCCTGGAGCGCCTGCCCGGACCAGCCTTTGTAGGAGGGGTTCTCGACGGGGTCGACCTTGATGTACGGGCGATTGGAGAACGTCGCCTGGCTGGTGTCGATCCCGATGCCCTGCAGTTCCCCTCGGAAGAACACCTCGTAATCGACGATGAACGGCTCGCCAACAACGGTCTCGGTACCGCGCGCCTTGCCCCGGCATGCCAATATGCTCCCCTTGCCACCCTCATGAACCGACAGGGCAAGCGCCCGCGGCAAGGGCACCTTCTGCCCGCTCGGCAGCTGAATCTGGGTGATGGTCGGCGAGCCGGGGTCGGTGGCCGTTACGTCATACGAAAAGACCGTCGTACCGGGCGGCCCCTGGTACTGCTGCCGCGCGCGCTGCGTCTTGAGTCCGCCCGGCACGACCAGCCTGACGTCATCCGAAGCCGACAGCCCGCGCATCAGCACGTGAACGACCGTCTGGCTGCCCACCACCAGCGACGAGTTTTGCACCTGCGCGTCAACGACCACGAAAGGCGTCACCTGCACCTTCACCGCATCAGCCGGCAGGCCTGCCAGTGAGATCCCCTTGATCTGGTAGGTGCCGTTTTGCAGGCCACGCACTTCCACCTGGTACACCGAAACGGGCAATCCCTGCGAGCGCATCACCTCGATCTCTGGCGAACCAACACTCCCCAGCGACAGCCCCTTGATCGTCGGAAGCACCAGGTCCTTGTCCGCCGCAACGCCCTGGTATGCCACGGTCAGCGTGGCGGTGCCGTTCGTACAGATCTGCGCCGGGTCGATCTGCGCCGAGAGAAACTTGAGGGCGGCCTTCTGCACCCGCAACGTAAACGGCCCCTGTGTCGCCGCGTTTGCCCCCTTGCCGATTGTCACCGACGGAATCTTGAACACGCCGATGCGTTCGGGGGAAATAAGGAACCGGTAGCGCCGCCGGATCGAACCGCTGAACATATCCTGAATAGTGCTGGACGAACCATCCTGCGTAATCCTCAGACCATCGACCGCTGACACGACCGGCCATTCATCGCTTCCAGGGTCGACAACCTGCACCATCAACGTCGCCTGCGTACCCAGGTAGATCGTACTGCGATCCAGGCTGGCGGCCATCTGCACACCAGAGGCACCAGTCGCCCCGCAAAGCAGGCACGCCGCCGCCAGGGCGATCACACCAGACTTGCAGCCGCCAAAAGCCATCTCGCCCAAATGTCCAAAGGTCCGCAACAAACCATTGCCTCAGATAGAGAAACCGTCCCTTCTCCCAGTCTCCTGTTCTCCCCCTCTACTGCTCCTACCGCCGCTCCTCGTCTCCCAGTCTCCCTGATGACTTGTCCAGCAGTCCCCGCCATTACAGTTTCACCTAGTCACCCCCTCACCCCGTCACCCGTTCACCCCCTCTGTCGTTGGTCGTTTCACCTTGTCACCTTGTCACCCGTTCACCCCCTCTGTCGTTGGTCGTTTCACCTTGTCACCTTGTCACCTTGTCACCTTGTCACCTTGTCACCTTGTCACCATGTCACCTTGTCTAGCCGTTACCAGTCTTTGATAACAGTCCGAGGCCGACGCTGGTAGCAGCTCGCCGCTGGGCCTGCTCCCGTTCCTTGTCCATGCGGTCCAGCTCGCGCTGTTTGTCCTGTTCCTGGTCCTGCGCCTGCTGCTGTTGTTGCTGCTGCTTCTTGTCCTTCTGGTCCTGGTTCGGCTGGCTGGTCGGCGGTTTCAGTGCCGCCAGCGCCTTGACCAGTTCGTCCAGCGCCTTCGCTTGGGCCGTCTGCACCGGCCCGCCGGGCTGCATCGGCTCCAGGGAATCCCGAACCACGGTCTGGTCGAATCCTTCCAGCCCCGCGCCCATCTGATCGACCGCCTCCGCCAGATGCTTCGACGCCTTGATATACGCATTGAGGTCGAGACGGCTGCGACGTGCTGGCCGGCGGCGTCGCCTGCGGGCTCGTACCAGCCGGAATCTTTTTCTTCACGTCACCGCTGACGGAAACCGTATCCGCCTTGATCGCCTTTTGCGTCGCGCCCATCGCCTCAGCCAGCTTTGCCGGATCCTTGCCGAGCAGCCGCGACTTGAACCGCGTCGCCCAGTTGCGGATTTCTTCCAGGGCGGTCGCCGCCGCATTCGCCGGCGTCGATCCAGGCTTGCCCGCCTCGGCCTGCACCTCTGTATTGAGCCGATTCTGCCGAACGATCAACTCTGTGATCCGCTGCTCGATCGTCTTGGGCAGCAGATCCAGGGCCTTGTCGATCAATTTCAGAAGATCATTCTGCCCCGCAATGGTCGCCTTCTGGTCCTGGCCCTTCATGGCAGTCATGATTGTGACGGTCAGCGATGGCGCGTCCTCCAAGACATCCGCCAGCTTCTGATTGAGCTGCGGATCCAGCATCGGCGGTTTCTTGTCAGCCTGCTGCCCCTTGCCCTTGTCAGCCGGCTGCGGCGTCTTTGCCACGTACTCGCACTGACGATCCAGCAGCGCCAATACCGTACCAACTCGCACCTGGTGCATCCCGATCGGCGATTTCTCCGCGTCCCACGCCAGATCGGCCAGCACCGCCGCATCCGGCACCAAGGGGTCCCGCAGCCAGTCCTGCTGCTTCTTGACCTCGCCGACCATCTGCCGCAGTGTCGCCTGCTCCGTCCGCAGCTTCACCAGAACCTGGCCGGGCTCCATCGGGAAGCTGTACAGCGTCCCATACATCTGATCGCACGCCGACGCCTGCTTCTCGTTGGCGGACTTTACGTCCCCGTCCAGCAGGAACGCGCAGGCGTCGCGCTGGGACTCTATCGCCGTATCGATCTGCTTGGCCGCCGCCTTGTAGAGTTTCTCACGCGGCGTCTCAGCCGGCTGGCCGGCCGGTGCCGACGTCGGGGCCGGCTTGGCAGTGTCGCTCTTTTCATGGAACTGAGAGAGCTCATCGGCGAAGGCGCCGGTGTTCTCCATCAGTTTTCGCTGCGCCCGAAGACCCGCCCGCCTGGCCTCCCGCGCCTGCGCCGCCTCTTGCGGCGGCTCGATCGCCAGCAACCGGGTAAGGCTGCGCTGCTGCTCCTGCTCCAGGATCAGCGCCTCCAGATACCCGCGCGGGTCCTTGAGAATGTCTTCCTTCTGCTTGGCCTCTTTCGCCTTGCGCAGCAAACCCAGTATGTCCCGCCGCATAATACGAACCGCGCGGATGTTATGGTCCGAGTCCGCATTCGCCTCGACCTGCGTCGACTTGCGGAACGCCTCGATCGAACGCAGCATCTCGTCGGCGATCGACTGCAGTTTCGAGATATTGTCCGGATCATCGGCGCCGGCTTATGGTCGCTTGGCTGCGTCGCCGGTGCACACAACTGCTTGAACTCCGCCGACGCCTTGCGCGCCGAATCAGCCCGACGTTGTAGAAGGCATCGCGCCGCAAGGACCGGTTGACATCCTCCCGGCTGGCCAGAGTCTCGAAATGCTGCATCGCCTTGTCATTGTCACCCAGGCGCAGGTGACACAGGCCGATATCGTACTCGACCGCCGCATGCCCCGGCTCTGTTTCGTTCGCCTTCTCATACAGCTTCAAGGCCTGATCGTAATGCGCCTGCTCAAACTGCGTCTGGGCGTCGGTAAGGGTAGGCCGGATCCCGGTCGCGCGGGCAACACTGCTTCCGGCAGCGATCACCAGAATGCACATGCCCAGCAGTACACAGGCGCGGGGCGTGAATCATGCCTGCCCCTCCCGTCTGGCCGCGGGACGCTGATCGCTGATCAACGTCGCCAGCACGATCATCGCCAGCCCGATCCCAACGAACAGGCTGAAACTTCTCGTCCCAGACCGTGTAGGACAGTTTTCTCCTTCCCGTCGCCTGCTTCGAAATCACGCGTTTGTACACGTCGACCAGGTCAACCGTCGACTTGCCCGCCGGCAGATAACCGCAGCGT
Organism: uncultured Planctomycetota bacterium; assembly: GCA_963787325.1. Taxonomy (GTDB): domain Bacteria; phylum Planctomycetota; class Phycisphaerae; order UBA1845; family JANYLN01; genus CAWBCK01. Next base: position 124,639 of record CAWBCK010000001.1, on the reverse strand, counting down.
CCCTGCAGGTCGCTGACCACCCCGCGCAACGAAGCGTCATCGAAACGTGTAATGACCTGCTGCCCTTTGTATTTCAAGGTCGTCATCCTGCCGTCGACTTCGATCGGAATCGGCGCGCCCGCCTTCGTCCCCAGCCCGATGACATAGATTCCGACCCCGAGGTCGTGCGCGTCCTTCGCCATCTCCCGCGCGTGTCCCTCATGACTCTCGCCGTCCGTCAGAACCACAAGGACATCGGCATTACGGTCCTGGCCCGGCTGTTCCGCACGAATCAGCGTCTTGCCCAGAGGCTGGCTGGCGGCACTCTTGCCCTTATCTTTGCCCTGCCCGCCTGCAACCGGCTCTTTCAGCCCGAACACATCATGCGTCGCCTCATAGACCGCATCGCCCAGGTCCGACCCGCCCACGTCGACGCTGTTGTACGTCAGCCCCTCCAGAACGCTCAGCATATGGTGATAGTTCGGCGTCAGCGGACACTTCAGCTCCGCATCACCCGCATACGCCATCAAGCCGACCTGGTGCCCGGCCGGCAAATGCTGCACCAACCGGCGAATCGCCGCCTTGGCCGCCTCCAGCCGGGACGGCTCAACGTCCCGCGCCCGCATGCTGTTGGACACATCAACGCAAAACAGCAGGTTCTGGCCCCGCTGCTCCAGTTCCACCTGGCGCGGATCCCAACGAGGCTGAGCCAGCGCCACGATCAGCGCCGCAATCCCCGCCGACCACAAGACAAACTTCACCATCGGCCGGCCGACCGACCGCCGCGGCGCCACGTCATCCAGCAGCGACCGCTCCACGAACAGCCGCAGCACCCGGCTGCGCCGCCGCAGATCCAGCGCGAAGAGCACAGCCAGCACCGCCAGCAGCCAAAGCCACTGCAGCGCCCCCGGATGCCCCAGGTTGAAGAAGCTCGACGTCATCCTACGGAGACCTCCTCAGCCAGGTCATACTCAGAACCGATTCACCTACAAGCAGCGCCACCGCTGCAAACAGCCAGTCTCCGTAACTCTCCTCCCGCGACAGGACCGTCCGGCCGCCAACGTTCGAACGTTCCAGCCGGTTGATCTGTTCGTAGACCTGCTTGACCTGGTCGCCACTGGTCGCCAGGAAGTGCTTGCCGCCCGTCCGCCGGGCCAGTTTGCGGGCCTCGTCGATCGCCTGGTTCACCGCGGCCCCTACCTGATTGGCCTGCATCCGCGCGAACATCCCGGCGCTGCGCGGCAGGATGACCTCCACCGTGCCGTCCGGCCTCTCGCGATACTGCTGCTGAGACAGGATCTGCACGAAGTAGACCTTGATCCCCCCGTCTGCCAGTTTCTTGATCGTCTCTTCGTCGGGATAGCCGCTGCCCTGCCCCCTGTTGCCGACGGTCGGCTCGCCGTCCGTCAGCAGCACGATCACCTTGCTCTTAAGATCATATTTCTGTAAACCTGCCTGGCCGTGACTGAGATCCTCAGCCAGCAGGCTCAGTTTGTCCGCCGCGTACTCCAAAGCCTTCTTGATGTCGGTAAACTGCATCGGGTTGGTGCGCGGCGCAGTCCTGCCGAACGGATCGCGCAGCACCCGTCCCTGCGCGTTGGTCTGCGGCGCGCGCCTGCTGCGGATCGTCGGTTTCACGCCCCACCGAGTCCAGGAACCGCTTCTCCGCCGACGACGCCTCGACCACATTGCACAGCGAGGCATGATCCAGGCTGAACGGATGATCCGTCCGCGGATACGTCGCGAAGGTGAACAGTCCGATAAGGTCATTGGGCCGCCCCGGCAGGTCCTTGCCGTCGCCTTTGACAAACTTCTCGAAGACGTCCTTGGCGACATCGTACCGCAGGGTCAGCTTGCCGTTGTACATCAACCTGCCGTCCATGTCGCCCATGCTGCCGCTGCGGTCCAGGACCATCGCAATGGCAATGCCCTTGCTCGGCAGTTCCTGGGTCGTCAGCTGTCGCGTAGGCCGCGCCAGTACGATGATCAACAGCACGATCCCTGCCGTCCGCAGCAGCGGCAGCAGGAACCGGCAACGCTGCCGCAGGCTCCTGGGCAGTCGTTTCAGATGGCGCACGCTCGGATAGCGCACCGCGCGCTCGTCACCCGTCGCCGCGAAATCCATACGTACAGCGGCACAAGAAGCAGCAGCCACAATACTTGCGGGTTATTGAAGTGCAGGCCGAAACTCATTTGCCGCCCCCCACTTCAGCCATCTGGTTGGCGCGCGGCCCCCTGCCCCTGCCCGCTGGACAGAAGCACGAAATTCTCGGCCGTATCGAACGCCCGCTGCATCGCGCCGGTGTCCGGCCGCATGCAGGCGAACTTCACCTCGTCAGCCGCCACCAGGAACGGCTCCAGCACATGCCGATGCTGCGCGACCGCAGCGGACGACATCATCTGCGCGAGAAACTCCTCCGTCGTCTGCTCGGGCGCCCGCACGCCGAAGGCCTGCTCGATGTAATCGCGGACAATCTGCGTCACCTCGACAAAAAACGGCTCGGCCGCGAGGTTCCCCAGACCGCGTTCCGATATGGCGCGAAGCCGTCGACAGCGCCAATTCATGGGCCGCCGGCGGAGGCGGCAAACGCTTCGGCCGTCTCGCCAGGTACACAATCATCACACCGGTCCCAGCCAGGGCGAACGCTGCTACGAGCATCCACGGCCACACGCCGCTCCTGGGCAGTCATCTGCTCGACCGTCACCAGGCCATGAATCGGCGCACGCCAAATCGGCGCCAGTCGCATTGGTTGCCTTGACGGTAATCTCGATCGGCTTGGTCTCAAAGACATCTTCCTTGACCTCGCCGCGCCGATGGCTGTAGACCTCCACCTTCGGCAGGGTCAGGGTGCCTTCGTATTCCGGTTCAATCTCGTAGTCGTGCCGTATGACGTTCCTGCCGGCTTCGGTGTCGGTATGCTCGTCGTAGCCGGTCAGGATCGACCCCGGCACATCGGCCGGAAAGGCGATATCGGGAAAGTCCGCTTCGTAGCCTGGCGCGACGCTCAGCGTCATCCGGCATTTGACCGAATCGGCCGTCGTGATCTCCGTCGAGGAAAGATCGATCGCGAACGTGACGGGTCCGACGCCGAAGGCCTTATGGAACTGGTATTCGGCAGGCGCGGCCGCCGGCTCAGCGCGCGGCACGTCAGCCTTGCGGCAGGACGCCACCGCAAGACAAGCCACCGCCGAGACGATCAATAGCCGACGCATCACGCTCCTGCTGACTCCGTGTACCAAATACCTCAAACTGGCTCTCGTCGCTGCCGTTCCTTGAACCCGCAGGCCGTCCCCTAGCATCTTGCCCGTCGTTCGCGTCGCCGGAAGAAGCCGAGCAGGTCTTTCATGTATGGCCTGTCGGTCGAGACATCCAGCGATTCGACGCCCATCGATCGCAGCAGACCGGCCAGTGATTCCTGTTCGCTTCGGCCAGTCGCCGTGAACGCATCGCGAATCTTGCGTCGCCGGGTATCGACCAGGACCCGCTCGCCGGTCTCGGCGTCTTCCAGTTCGATCAGCCCGACATCGGGCAGCGTGCTTTCGCGCGGATCGGAGATTCGCACGGGGATCAGGTCGTGCCTGCTGCGCGTCAGGGCCAGATCGCGTTCAAAATCGGTGTCGATGAAGTCCGAGACAAGAAAGACGACTGCCTTGCGTTTCAATACCTTATTGAGAAACTCGAGCGCGCCAGCCAGGTTCGTGCCGCCCGCCACCGGCTCGAAACTCAGCAGTTCGCGGATCACCCGCAACACGTGCTGTTTGCCCTTCTTGGCTGGTATGTAGCGTTCGACATGATCGGTAAAGATCAGCAGTCCGATCTTGTCGTTGTTCTTGATGGCTGAAAACGCCAGCACCGCACTGATCTCGGTCGCCAGGTCCACCTTGAGCTGCTGCGAGCTGCCGAACTCGCCCGGACAGGCTCAGATCGACCAGCAGCACAGCCGTCATCTCGCGCTCTTCGACGTATCGCTTGACGTGCGGCCGTGCCCGTTCTGGCTGTTACGTTCCAGTCGATCGTGCGGATCTCGTCGCCCGGCTGATACTCGCGGACCTCGTCGAACTCCATGCCCCGGCCCTTGAACACCGACCGGTATTCGCCGACGACCACGTCGTTGACCAGCCGATCGGCGCGGACCTGGATGCGCCGCACCTTTCGGAGCAGCTCACGGGTTCTGGCAGCAGTATCATCCTGTTGTGGGGGCATGGTTCTTGCGCTTGCAGTTTAGGGAACGCGGATCGAATCGAACACCTGCTGGAGAACGTCTTCGGGGCCCTTCTCCTCGGCCTCGGCCTCATAGGTCAGGATCACCCGGTGGCGAAGAACGTCCATGCCGATGCTCTTTACGTCCTGGGGCGTTACGTAGCCGCGACCTTGCATGAAGGCGTGCGCCTTGGCCGCCAGGGCCAGGGAGATCGACGCGCGCGGCGACGCACCATATTCGATGAGGTTCGCCAGATCCTTCAGCCCATGACCAGCCGGATCGCGCGTCGCAAAGACGATCTCAATGATGTAATCGCGGATCTTGTCATCGATGTAGATCTCGTCGACGATCTGGCGGAGTCGCAGGATGTCCTGCGGCGTGATGACCGGCTGGACATGCCCGTCCTTGTGTCGTGAAGGACATGCGGTCGACGATCTGGCGTTCCTCTTCCTTGCTGGGATAATCAATCTTGAGCTTCAGGATGAACCGGTCGACCTGTGCTTCCGGCAGCGGATAGGTGCCTTCCTGTTCCATGGGGTTCTGTGTCGCCAGCACGAGGAACGGCTCCTCGAGGGGGAATGTCTCCTCGCCGATCGACACCTGCCGCTCCTGCATCGCCTCCAGCAGCGCGGACTGTACCTTGGCCGGGGCGCGGTTAATCTCATCAGCCAGGATGATGTTGGCGAAGATCGGGCCCTTGCGGACGGTGAACTCGCCGGTCGCGCTGGTTGTAGATCTGCGTGCCGATCAGGTCCGCCGGCAGCAGGTCCGGCGTGAACTGCACGCGGCGGAACTTGGCCTGCACCGCCCGGGCCAGCGTCGTGACGGTAAGGCTCTTGGCCAGGCCCGGCACGCCTTCCAGCAGCACGTGCCCGTTGGCCAGCAACCCGATCACCAGCCGCTCGACCATGTACTTCTGGCCGACGACGACCTTTCCGACCTCATCGATCAGGGTCCGGACAGGAGCACTCTCTGCCGCCACCAGATCGCCGATGCGTTTCACGTCCGTCGCCATACTCTCAACCTCTTATCCGCTCTGAGATTAGCAACACCCATCCGCCGTGCAGCCCCGCATTGCGGACATACTCTAACCAGCCATACGGGTGTATTCAATAATCTACGGCTGCGGACCGAACACGGTTCGCCTCTTCCATATTCGGAGTTGGACCGAGGGCGGGCCAGGCCGCTGCGTCCTACCAGGGAGGCTACGAATGTCGCTGCAATGGCACGTCAAAGGTGCCACCTTGAGGCGGCGCGTTGGGAGTTCCGGCTTCAGCAGGCTGCCAGCAGCACGCAAGATGGAGATTCCGGACAACACACCAAGCAATCTCAACGTCTGATGGTAGCAGGCTGTCATCTCCACTCAACGGTGCCGATTGGCAGGGTCGCACGACCCCAAGAAAGTCGCCGTACCAGTGTAGTGATTCACAATTGCAGCATCCTACGGGACGCCCGCTACGGCTGGTCAGGATGCACATTTGCAGGACCGCTCCCCTACGGTCGCGGCTCGCAAAAGAACCCGTGACATTTTCGGCGGCGCCGGGGGACCGCTCCCTTACGGTCGCGGCTCGCATGAGGCGCCATTCTTTTGAATCACTACACCAGTCAGCCGCGTATTGCGCCGCAGTTGCATCGTTGCCGGCGGCCGAATCAGCGGTAGGAGCGTCTTGCGGCGGGTCCGTAGCGTCAGCAACTTTCGGTGTCAGCGCCGCGTCCGGCGAGATATCGCGCAGATACCGCAGGTAATCTGCGCTGGTCTGGAGGATCAGCGTAGAGTGACCACCCAGGCTCTTTTCATAGCTCTCCAGCGACCGGTAAAACGCATAGAACTCAGGGTCGGCGCTGTAGGCGGCGTTATAGATGCGCGTCGCTTCCGCCTCCGCCTGGCCCCGGATGATCTCGGCCTGGCGCTGGGCGTCCGACATGACCTGCGCCACCTCCCGCTGGGTCTGGCCGAGAATCTGGAGCTCTGCCCTTCTCCTTCGGCGCGGAACTGTTCGGCCACGCGTTGGCGTTCCGAGGTCATCCGGCCAAACACCTGCTGCTGGACCGAAGGAATATAATTGAGGCGCTTGATCCTCACGTCGGCCAGTTCGATGCCGTACCTCGGCATCAATTTGCGGGCCTCTTCCACTATCGACTGGATCAGTTCCTGCCGGCCGATCCGCACCTGCTGCTGCAAAACCTCCTTCTGCTTGGAATCCGTCTGCAGTGCGCGATCCAGCTCACGCGGGTCTACATCCCAGTCCTTGGACCGAACGATTTCCACCAGTTCCGTACTGGACACCTTGTCGCGCACGACCGAGTCTACGATGTCGTTCATTCGCGATTGTGCCCCGGCCTCGTCCCGTACACTCTTGAGAAACAGCAGCGGGTCGACGATCCGCCACCTGGCCGTCGTATCGACCGAGATGAATTCCCGCCCGCGCGTCGGGATCTGATTCGGATCGCCGTCCCAGGCGATCAGCCGTCGGTCGAACCGCCGGACCTCCTGGATGAACGGTTTTTTGAAGTGCAGGCCCGGCTCGGTGACCGGCTCGCCCACCGGGGCCCCGAACTGAATGATCACCGCCTGCTCCGTCTCATCCAGCGTATACGTGGAGGCGTACAGCACTACCGCCGCGATACCCAGCACGACTACCAATGCGATCCATCGACCCATTATCGCACCTCCGATACCGACCGGTTCAGCCGACCCGACGAGGTCGGCTTGCCCTTGGCAGCCGGCTCCACGTCCTGGAACTGCCGCTCAAAGAGATTCAGCAGCGGGATCGGCATCGCCTGGCCCTCCTGGACCACGTACAGCCTTCCCACCTGGGGCAGGAGTTTGTCGATCATCTCCAGGTAGAGCCGGCGACGCGTCACATCGGGCGCGAGTTTGTACTCGGCCAATACCGAGGAGAACCTGGCCGCCTCGCCCTTGGCGATGTTGATCCGCTCCGTAGCATCTCCTTCGGCCTCGGCGATCATCTGCTGGGCCTGGCCCTCGGCGCGGGGCACGGCCTGGTTGCGGCGTTTCTCCGCCTCGTTGATCAGCCTTTCTTTTTCCTGCCGGGCCTCGTTGACCTCGTTGAAGGCCGGCTTGACGGGATCGGGCGGGGTTACGTCCTGCATCTCGACCGTGTAGATATGGACCCCCATGTCATACTCGTCGAGGATCCGCTGCATCTCCTGCCTGGTTGCCGCGGCGACCTCTACGCGGCCCACCGTCAGCACATCGCTGCCCAAACGGTTGCCGACGATCCGACGCATGACCGCCTCAGCCACATCGCGGATCGCCTTTCGCTGCGACCGCACCCGGTGCAGGTACTTCTCCGGATCGCTGATGCGGTACTGCACGACCCATTCCACATCGATGACGTTCAGGTCGCCCGTGAGCATGAGCGATTCCTGCTCCAACGCATTATCCTTGCGGTATTGGGTCTGCGGCCCGTTGGTCTGCACCGTGCGAAAGCCGAACTCCTCCTTGAGGACCCGTTCGGTCGGCACGGGCCAGGCGCGGTCGATCCAATATGGAAGTTTGAAGTGCAGTCCCGGCCCCTCGATCGAAACGGCCTTCCCGAACCGCTTGACGACCGCCCGCTCTTCCGGCTGGACCGTATAGAACGCCGTGGCGAGCCCAATCACCACCGCCAACCCCAACGCCACCCACACAGCCGTTGGACCGTATTGTTTCAAGATCTGATCGAGGGGAATCGAGTCGTCCGGCCTTCGCGGATATCGATACTGCTGCATCCTGCACCGCCTTCCTCTATCGGGTGCCCCAGTGGCATCGACGCTCCCCGGCGCCTGCGTTCACAGCATGGGCCAACCTCCGACCAAATGCAACCCATGCGAGCCGAAAAACAAGAATTGTCTACCCACCTGATTTTAGCCGCAAAGTAGCCATCCACGGCGATTGTCAAACAGCAGGCGCCGCTTCAGGGATTTCAAGGTCCGCGAGAGTCGCAGCACCATCTGATGCGATTATACGCCTCGATCCAGTAATTCTGGGCCAGGATCTGCTTGCCATCCTCGTCCCACCAGTACTCCCGATCGAGTCTGCCGCCGTTTTTCACGATCGTCCGCGCCGAGGCAACATTGTCCTTATCACAAGTGAGCATGACGCGATGCAGCCCCATTTGGCGTGCTTCCTCCAGGACCATCGCCAGCATCCGGCCCGCATATCTCTTGCCGCGTTCGCTCGGGCGCACGTCATAGCCGATGTGCCCGCCGTGCTGCTTGAGCGTTTCATTGAGATGGTGCCTCAGGCGGCACGATGCCACCATTTTGCCATCGCGAAACAGCCAGTACTCCGTCTCGGGGACGCGTTTATCAGGCAGGCTTCGTCCGGCTGCATGGCTGCGGCACTGCTCGACGAACGATTCGAAATCGGTGATGACCCGCTCGCGTCGGTCGCCGTGATTGGGCTCACCAGCCTCGCGGAAGTCCTGGATGTACGCCAGGTATTCCTGCCGCATCCACTCCGCCGGCTCCAGCAGTTCCAGTTTCTCCTGGCTAACGCGGATTGGCCCGCGTTCGCCACACGACCACGGTCGGATCGACCAACCATGCCGGTTCATCCTTCTGCCTCCTTGACACCATCTCTGACCAGTTCCAGCACGCCGGGCACACTGGACACCTGCGGCCCCTTCCAGGCCTGCGCTGCGGCCCATCACCAGATGTCGTTCGTACGGCACACAGATCAGGGCCGCGTCCATCCCTGCCCGCCGTGCGCCAGCGAGTTCATCGCTGCCACAGTCGCCGACGTACAGGCATTCGTCCGGCTGGACCGCCAGGGCCTCGCAGACCTTTTCGTACAGCCGCAAATCCGGCTTCTTCATCTTGGCCTTGCAGGAGAAAACCGCCTCATCCACCAGCGGCGCCATCGGCGTTTCAAGCCACACCTGAGGCACCTCCCACGAGCAATCGCTAAGCAGGCCGATCTTCAGGCCCATACTTTGGATCGCCTGCAACGTCGCCACCGTGTCGCGCCGTGGCACCATCGTTGCCCGCGTCATTTCCGTCCGCAGTTCGACCACCTGGGGTACCAACGCCGGATCGTACGCCACGTCCATCACCCGGCACACCTCGCAAAGACACGCTTCAAATGTCTCGAACTGCCCGGCTGCCCGCAGCGATCCGATCCGATCGCTGCGCCACACCTCCGAGAACCTCCGCCCATCAAGGCCCAAAAGGGCGGCTGTTTCCTGGTAGAACGCCTCGTATCGCGCTCCCTCAAAGTTGTCCACCAGCGTGCCAAACAGGTCGAATACAACGGCCTTGTACTTCATGATGACTGGTCCCGCGTCACGTCGCGTTTTCGTCGGGGACGTCTGTTACCCGCTGTCTTCGGCGCCTCATCCGCCGCGCCCCGCGATTCGACCGAGGCAGCAATCCTCCGAATCTCACACGCCATCACCGTCTGGCCGATCGTCGTCTCGCCGAGCATCGCCCAGGCATACTTGCCGTCTCGCAGCGGCCCGGGGTTGAGGACCTGGCACGTACCGATCTTGTCGATGCCGACGCCTTCGTGGATATGGCCCGTAAAGCACAGCAGCGGCTGACGGTCCCGGATGAACTGCCGGACGCTCTTGCTGCCAACGTGCTTGCCGTCAGCCAGGGCGTCCGCCTTTGTGTCCACCGGCGGCTGATGCGAGACGAGCACCGTTGCCATGCCGAGGGGCAGTCGGTCAGCTGTCGTTTTCAGGGCGGCTTTGAGCTGCCGTTCGCTGCGTTCGTTCGGTGTCCTGGCGGGGCAGGGCAAGGCCCCGCCGACGCCCAGGAAGCCCACGCCATCGATGATCATCCGCCGGTTTTCGAGGCTCACGCCGCGATCGGACAGGTATTCGCTGACATCCGGATGATCGCAGTTGCCCGTCACCGCCAGGATCCGCGTGTTGTACTCGGCCACCGCCTCGACGATCGCCGCCGCTTCTTTCGCATGGCCGAACTGCGTGATATCGCCAACCAGCAGCACTGCGTGCGCCTGGCGGATGTCCGGCCCGACCCGGTGGATCGAATCCACGTCTCCGTGTACGTCCGCCAGTCCAACAATGTCAATACGAATCACAAAGCGACTCCCGCATCTCGAAAAAACGAAAAAACCCGCTCGTCAGAGCGGGCCTTGGGTGCTTGTCCGAAGATCGTAATGCCTAATGCACCAGCCCGCTCCAGCTGCAGTGCAGCGTGTGATGCGCGTGGAAATGCTTGAGACCGATTGTCGCGGCCTCGACAGCAACAACGAGAGTGTTCCTGTCCGCTTTTAACATGATAGGCAATATGATACCACTCGTGCTGGTTGCGTCAATCCATAGCGTAATGCGACCGATGTCCCACAATCGCTCTCCATGCCGCCGGCCAGTCACCGCATCCACCGACACGATCGAAACTGCCACGGCTGAAGGGTTGCACCGTTTGCGACGGGGCGGAGCTTTGGGTATGAATACCAGCCGGTGACAAATCAGTCGCAAAGACATGACAAAGTGGCGAGCCGCATGAAGTTGCAGGACAAAAGAGGTGATCGATGCTTTACCACGTAATGGGCAAATCGGGGCTGAAGATCTCCGCCATCAGTTTTGGCGCGATGCGATGGCCGAGCGAGCAGGACTGTTACACCATTATCAATCGCGGCCTCGATGCGGGCATCAACTACGTCGATACTTCGACCGGCTACGTTGCCGGCCAGTGCGAGGCCTGGACCGGCAAGGCGGTGCAGAAGCGCCGCAATGAGATCCACTTTTCCGCCAAGAGCCACTGGAACAAAGCCCCCTCGGCAGACCAGGTCCGCAAGACGCTGGAAGAATCGCTCCAGCGCACCGGCCTGGACTACTTTGATTTCTACCAGCTCTGGGGCCTGCAGGAAAAGGATGTTCTCGATGCCGCCCTGGCTAAAGACGGCACCGTCGAGGGCGTTCGCAGGGCGATGGACGACGGCATCGTCAAGCATGGAATGGGCTTCACGTTTCACGGTACGCCCGAGTTGTTTCGCGCGGCTGTCGATTCCGGCGAGTTCCTCTGCGCGACAGTTTCCTACAACCTGATGAACCGGCAGGAAGAGGACAACCTCGCCTACGCTGCCGCGCATGGGGTCGGCACGATCATTATGAACCCGCTGGCCGGCGGCATCCTCGGTCTGGCGGGCGACAAATCGCTGGACTTTCTGCGTGACGGCAACGGCAGCGGCCCGGCCTGGGGGGCCCTGCGGTTCCTGTTGGCCAACCGGAACATTACCACGGCGATCGTCGGCTTCTCCTGCGTATCGGAGATCGGCGAGGCGCTACAGTCTCTTGACGGGGTAGAGACGCTCTGCGAAGACTATCGCCAGGACCTGATCCGCCAGATGGACGCCGTCAAACTCATCGAAGGCAACTTCTGCACGGCCTGCGGCTACTGCAAAGAATGCCCCAGCGGCGTCAAGCCGTCACGTCTGATGCAGGTCATGCGCGACTTCATGCGCTACGGGGTAGACAAGGACCAGCTGGCCCGCTGGATCATTTCGCAGTACCCGCACAGCGACATCCGCGCCGAACTGGCAAAATGCACCAGCTGCGCCCAGTGCGAACAGAAGTGCCCGCAGCATCTTCAGATCGTTGAGAGCATCAACAAGGCGAAAGAAGTGCTGAGTGCTGAGTGCTGAGTCCCGAGTATCTACTATTAACGGGGCTTTGCTGCCAGTTTTGGCCCCGAAGGGCATAGTCGCGTGCGAAATCTCCGCATCGGGTCGTCCAGTAGATAGCTTTTGCCCATGTCCTCGCTTTCTGCCAGGCAACCAGATCCTCGAAGCGCTCAACATGCCCTGAAGGTACTTCCTGTTTCTCCGCCATCGGATGGCTCCCGCTCAGGACTCCAGTTAGCGGCCAGCTGCCACAAACGGCACTCGGGACTCAGCACTCAGGACTCTGTTGCGGCTTTTCGCGGCAGCAGGATCAGCAATTCTCCGAGTTTGTCGATGATCGCATCAGGACGGTAGGTCTCGTAGTCCTCTTCCGGCCAGCTCGATGCCTGGCTGCGGAATAACACCGCGCACATTCCGAACGTCTTTGCTCCCCCCACGTCCCAGCGCGGCGAGTCGCCCACGTAGACCATGCTTTGTGGGTCGATCCTATCTCCACGGCCCAGCCGGGAAACAGCTTCGGCAAAGACACGCTTGTGTGGCTTTCGCAGCCCCAGTTCGCTGCTGAAGGTGCACGACTGAAGGTGGTCCAGCAGGCCCAGCCGTTGCAGCTCCGCGTGACACACCTTTGAAGACGCGGCGACATTGCTCAGCAGCGCCAGCGCAAATCCCCGCCGCCTGAGTTCGGTCAGGACCGGAAGCGGCTCGTCCAGCAATTCCAGGCAACCCTGCCAGTGCTGCCAGATCGTCTCGACCATGCCGTCGAGGTTCCAGTCGCGTTTATGCGAGAAGCCCATCTGGTCGCCCCATCGGCTGACAACTTCGCGCACGTCGATCTCGCGATGTTCCGGGTCGCTGTCGCAATGGGAGTACGCCCCCTGCAACGCCCTGGTCAGCGATGCCGCCACCGATGCCTGGGCAGCCGGGTCGATCCTCAGGCGGCCTGCCACGGCCTCGATGCCCTTGCCAATCGCGTCATTCTCGCCATCTGCGCGGCAAAGCGTGCCGCCCCAGTCAAACAGGACATAGCGAATGTTTCTCAGCCAAGCCAGACTGCCCATGCCACTTCCTCCAGGCCATCAGTATATTGCATGCTTGCGGACAGTCGAACCCACCGGATATGATTCGGCCTGAGAGCGACCTCACGGAGGATGTCCAATGACTTTTCTGACCGTTCGAACCCTGGCCGGCCTGCTGGCCGCAGCGCTGGCCGGGACAAGCATGGCCGGCTCATCGGTCCAACCCCCTGCCGCGCAATCGGCTGCCACCCACAATGCGACCACCAGCCAGCCAGCCGAACGTCTCCGGCCGCTTGATGCCAAGGTCCAGGATATCCTTATCAAGGCCCGTGGCGCTTACGCCGCAGCCAAGACCTACCAGGACCTGGGCCAGGTCACAACTACCGTGACCGTGCAGAATCAGCCGCGGACCACAACCAGCCCGGCCGTCACCACCTTCCAGCGGCCGGACCGGTTCGTCGCCACCAACGGAGTGCTGAACTGCTATTGCGACGGAAGGACAATCTGGTTGTACAACCCCAACCATAGCAATTACCTTCAGGCCCCTGTTGACAGTCCGACGTCGGACGCCTTCGTGCGGACCCTGCCAACCGTGTCGATGCTCCTGGACAAGAACTTCAGTCTGCTGGCTACCCATCAGGCTTACCAGAGCCGGCTTCTCGGGACGGAGACCATCGCCGACCATAAGGCATATCACGTAACGCTGTTATTGCCTGCGGCAGCCTGGTGCGGCGGCAACCAGGATATCCCGGGCGTGCAGGCCGATGCCTGGTTCGACACGGCCACATTCATGCTGGTGAGGTTGAACCTTGACATGACCGCCGCGATCAAGGCTCGGTATTCCAGCGAGCAACCCCGCCGTTTCAAACCGGAAAAGGTCACCTGGCAGTTCAACGCAGGGACGATCCGCCTTGACGCGCCCCTGTCGCCGGAGACCTTTGCGTTCAAGGTTCCCGCCATGGCCAAGAAGGTGGATTCCCTGCAAGCCCTGTTCAGCGATACGATCGGCAAAGAGACAGCCAGCGAGGAAGAACAGGAAAGGCAGGCAGAGACCGAGCAGGCCCAGTTACCTTTCGCGGCCCCGGAGTTCACCTTGAAGGATCTGGCTGGACACGAGGTCAAACTGAGCGACTATCGCGGGAAGGTCGTGCTGGTGGATTTCTGGGCGACGTGGTGCGGCCCGTGCCGGGCGGCGCTGCCATTTGTGCAGAAACTGCACGAGGATCTGGCAAGCAAAGGCCTGCAGGTTTTGGCGGTCAATCTGGGCGAGGACCCGCAGACGGTGCTGCGTTTTATCGAGGCCAAAAAGATGACCTTCCGCGTGCTGCTCGACGAGCAGGAGAAGGTAAGTCAACTTTACAGGGTCAGCGCGATCCCCAAAACCTTTTTGATCGACCGGAAGGGCCAGGTTGTGAACATCTACGAGGGTTACAACCCGAAACGGGAAGTTGAGGAGCGTGAGGAAATCGAACAACTGCTGAAGACCGGTCCGGCGTCGAAGCCGGCAGCCACGCAACCGTCCGCCACTCAGCCCGAAACGGACGCCGCCGGGTAGCAGGACATACGCACGGATCCTCCGACGTGCCTGCTACCGTTTCTTCGCCCAGCGAAACTTCGCCGGTCGGCTGCGAGGATTGGCACTGATCTCCTCAACGTCCGGGCGAATCGGCTCCGGTGATATCGCTGCATACATCCCATCGGCAAGACCCGCCGCGAATGCCTGTTCGACCAGGCCATCCTCACCACTATGAAATGTGAGAATGCCGATCCTCCCACCTGACGCCAGGCAGAACGGCGCTGTCCGCAGCAACTCCCTCAGACTGCCCAGCTCATCATTCACCAGAATCCGCAAGGCCTGGAAGGTTTTGGCCGCCGGGTGCAGGTCACGAGACCGCCGGGCATGCTCCTTCCACTGTTTCCGGCTGAAGCCCTTGACCGCCAGCACGAGATCGGACAGCTCCAAGGTTCGGCTGATCCGTTGTCGGGCGCGTTGCCGCACGATCGCCTCGGCGATTCTCGCATGATCCTGCTCGTCTGCCAGCTCCAGCAACGCCGCAGACAACTGCTCAGCCGACATCGCGTTGACCATGTCCGCAGCGGTCCGCTGCCTTCGCGGGTCCATCCGCATGTCCAGCAACCCGTCCACCTTATAGGAGAACCCTCGCGAAGGATCGTCGATCTGCATGCTGCTGACGCCGAGGTCGGCGAAGATCACGTCATAGCCGACGATACCCTCCGCTGCGAGCACTTTGCCGATACCGGCATAGTTACTGTGATGCGCGGAAACGGGCACGCCCATTGATGCCAGGCGCTGGCGAGTCCGCTCCAGCTGCGCGGCATCGATGTCGAAGCCGATCAGTCTGCCACTTGGTCCGATCCGCCTCACAAATTCTTCAGCATGGCCGCCATAGCCCAGCGTACAGTCAGCCACGATATTGCCGGGTGCAGGCCGCAGGGCGTCCATGACGTGCTTGACCATGATGGGCACGTGCGCACCAGCCGGCGTTCGACCCTGCTGCAGGATATGCTGCCGCATCTCGGGGTACTTCTCGGGCTCCCGTTCCTTGTAGCGGTCCTGGAATCGTTTGGGATGCGTACCGGAATATCGCTTGCGCCGCCGATGCGGGGTTCCGCCTGAGTTGCTTTCGTTGCTGGCATCGGACATGGTTGCACCTGGCATGCGTCAAGGCATTTGACGAAGGGGGTGTCAGTCTTCGCTATCGGCCGAATCGTCCGTTCGCTGCGGCAGCGTGAGAACACGCAGCAGGAAGTACCCGGCGATACAGATCACGACGCTCCAGACGCACAACATCATGACCCATGCTTCGCGTGTCATGCCGCCACCCTCCGCTTGCGCCGCCAGGCCGCCCAGACCAGGACCGCACAGACGAGGAACACGCCGAGCAGCAGCATTCGCGTCAGGTCCTGCACCATCACCTTTGTCGCATAGCCGGTCTGCGGATCGAACCAGTGATAGCCTTGCGCGCCCTTGTGCATGATCATGCCGATGACGCTATCCGGCGCGAAGGGCCAGCCGTTGCCCATCCACATCGACTTGTAGGCGTCCGCCCACGCCCCTGCCGGCTTGAACAGCGCCCCGACAAACACCACAAGGATAAAGACGGGCGTGACGTATTGGATAATATAGCGGTAGATGCGCGGCACCTTCATGTCCGCCCCGCGCGTAATCTCGGCCCATCCCCGCTCCATGCCGAAGATCCATCCGAAGATGAAGATCTCCGCCAGCGCGAACACCACCAGGGCGAAGGTGCCCGTCCAGAAGTCGAACTCGTCGAATGCCCCGCCGGGCAAGAGCCACACACAGAAAAAACCGAGCCCCAGCGTGACCAGCCCGAAGATCAGGGCGGCCTTATTGCGCGGCACGTTGAACTCATCCTCGAAGAACGCCAGGATCGGCTGGCCCATCGCCAGCGAACTCGTCAGCGCCGCAATGAACAGCAGGCCGAACCACATGATCCCGGCGATCGGCCCGAACCAGCCCCAGTTATTGAAAGTCTGCGGCAAGGTAAAGAAACCGAGGGCAAAACCACTGCCGCTGCCCGTCGAGGCTTGCACGGCATTGAGTCCCAGATACGCCGTCGCGATCGGCAGGATCAGACATCCGCCGAGCACCACCTCGGCAAACTCGTTCAGCCAGCCCGCCGAAGAGGCATTCAGCGCGATGTCCTGGTTCCGACCGACGTACGACGCATACGCCTGCACGCAGCCGATACCTACGGACAGCGTAAAGAAGATCTGCCCTGCGGCCGCCAGCCAGATCGTCGGGTTCTTCAGCCCAT
Source organism: uncultured Planctomycetota bacterium (assembly GCA_963787325.1). GTDB lineage: Bacteria > Planctomycetota > Phycisphaerae > UBA1845 > JANYLN01 > CAWBCK01. The sequence goes on along the minus strand of CAWBCK010000001.1, from coordinate 108,045 downwards.
CGAGGTTTGGCTGCCAGATATAGTTCAGACCCGCCCAGGGACTTTCGACAACGTTGCCCTGGCCCGGCCGCAGCGACAGCCCCATCACCACCAGCACGATGGCAAACAGGAACAGCAGCGGCATGCCGATCTTGGCAGTCCGTTCGATGCCTTTGGAGACCCCCTTGGACAGGATGCTGACGTTGATCACCAGCGTAATAAGAAAAAACGCGATCGCCTCGCGCGGCAGCGCAAACAGCGACGCCGCATGCTCGCCGCGATACATCGTGAAGAAGGTCTTCGGTACGATCGGCTGGGTCGTCGCAGCCGTCATCCCCTGGAAGGTTCCGATAAACGAATGCCATGCGTACGCCAGCGTCCACGACTCGACATAGCAGTAATACGCCGCGATGCCGAAATTCGTGAAGATCCCGAACACGCCCACGTACTTCAACCAGCGATACCGGCCGAGTTTGTCCAGCATGCCCGGTGTCGAGTGGTGACCGTAGATGCCGCCGTGGCGCCCGATCGCCCATTCCACCCAAAGCATCGGGATGCCCATCAGGACGAACGAGATCAGGTATGGGATCAGGAACGCGCCGCCGCCGTTCTGGGCCGCCTGGGCGGGGAAGCGGATGAAGTTGCCCAGCCCGATGGCGTTGCCCGCCATGGCCAGTACCAGCCCGATGCGCGTACCCCAATGCTCTCCCGTTCGCTGGAGTGACACGTCGTCGGACAGTACTGTCTGCTTGCTCGATTGGCTCATCGCGACCCGTTCTCTGGAGTTGCGCATGATTCAAACGATACGAACCTTAGGGAATTCTCAGCCAAGGTCAAGGGGGCGCAAGCCATGGCTTTTGCATAAGCGGCCATACATGGCGACAGAAATCGGCGGCTACATGCCGGGGGGCTGGCCGAGAGCACGCGCGCTCGACCCGACATAGCCGCTGACAACCCTAACTCATTGCGGCGCAATTCTCACGCTACCAGACAGCGGCCACCATCGGCCGTCGCCGCCAACCCAGCGGCGTCGGTGACTGCGCCGCCCACCCAGGTGCGGCCCGCCGAAATAGTCCCCGCCGCCCCGAACGCGTCGCAAGCGGAGATCCGGATCACAGGGGATACAATGAGACAAGGGTTCACGAACACATTTTCGAAAGGGGGTCTTTTCATGAGAACGTCACGTATGATGCTGCCGGTAGTGATTCTTGTCCTTGCTGTAGCGGGCATCGTCTGGGCTCAGGCTCTGCAGCCTCTGGACAAGGTCACCGGCTTCGGACCGACCAAGATCGTAACGCAGATGACCGGCGACCAGGAGATCGGCTCGGTGGCGACCCGCAGCCACGGTACCGCCTCGTTCGAGATTCGCTCCGACGGCGCCCTGCAGTACAAGATTGACACCAGCGGCATCACCGGCGTCACCGGCGTGGTCATCCAGCAAGGGCGAGCCGGCCAGGTCGGACCGGTGGTGGCGAGGTTGTACATGCCTGCCCAGCCGACCGGCTACGTCAAGGGCGTGCTTGCCGCAGGCACGGTCCGGGCCGCGGACCTGACAGGGCCGCTGGCTGGCAAGAGCGTCAATGACCTTGCCAAGCTGATGATGGATAACAACGCTTACGTCAATATCACGACGGCGATCTACTCGGACGGCCAGCTGCGCGGGAACATCCCGTACCCGTATGCCACGGGCGGCTATCCTGGACCGGAGCTTCAGCCCGAATAGCAGCGGGCGTAGGCTTGAACGAAGCATCGAACATCGGGTGGCACCAACACGCACATAACATTATCCAACAGCCACCCGCTGTTGGGTGAGATGGGTATGCCCACCAAGCGCCAGGGCATACCCATCTTTTTCCACTCACTTTCCCAAGCAGGAAGACCCTTGCCCAGCCGTTAGGTTGCCGGGCCCGGAAGTCCCCAGGCTTGTTGGCTCGGCGGGGGGTCGCTATCGTGAGTCTCCTGTGCTATGGCCAGCATGGGAAAGGAAAGACTCGTGAACCAGCCGAACTTCATCGTCTTCCTGACGGATGACCAGGGCTACGGTGATCTGTCGTGTATGGGGGCAACCGACTTTCTCACGCCTCACCTCGACGCACTGGCGGCAAGCGGTGCAAGGTTCACCAACTGGTACGCCAACAGCCCGGTCTGCTCGCCGTCCCGGGCCTCCCTCATGACGGGGCGGTATCCCGGCAATGCCGGCGTACGCAGCATCCTGGCAGGACATCGCACGGCCTCGGGGCTGCCCGCCGGGGTGCCGACAATGGCGGAAGCCCTCAAGAAACTTGGCTACGACACCGCCATGTTCGGCAAATGGCACCTCGGCCTGCGTGAAGGCAGCCGGCCGGAAGATCACGGTTTCGACGAGTGGCTCGGCTTTTTGGCGGGCTGCGTCGATTACTACTCGCACATCTTCTACTGGCAGATGAATCAGCCCGGCCCGGCCGTCAACCCCACGCACGATCTCTGGCACAATCGCAAGGAAATCTGGCGCAATGGCCAGTATATGACCGACGTCATCACACAGGAGGCGGTCCAGTATGTCCGGCGGCAGGCCGGCTCGGAAAAGCCGTTCTTCCTTTATGTACCATACAACGCCCCGCACTACCCGATGCACGCCCCGCAGGAATACATCGATCGTTTCCGCCACCTGCCCCCCGACCGCCGCATCATGGCCGCGATGATCAGTGCGGTCGACGATGGCGTCGGCCAGATCGTCGCCGAACTCAAGCGCCAAGGCGTCTACGACAACACGTGCATCTTCTTCATGTCAGACAACGGGCCGTCTCGCGAGTCTCGCAACTGGCTGGATGGCACGCTGGACCCCTATTACGGCGGCAAGACCGGCCGGCTCAAGGGACACAAGTTCAGCCTCTATGACGGAGGCATTCGCGTACCCGGGATCCTGTCCTGCCCGGCGGCAATCCCCGGCGGACAGGTGATCGACCAACCTGCCGCAGCGATGGACATCTTTCCCACATTCCTGAAGATGGCCGGAGGGGATATCGCCCGGTACGAGGTCGACGGCACGGACATCCTGCCGCTGGTCACGGCAGGCCAGGCAACCTCACCACGGACAATCTTCTGGGAAATGAACGGCCAATTGGCGGCACGTCGTGGTCCGTGGAAGCTGGTACTGAAGGGCCAACTGGTCGAGGGCGCCGGACCGCAGGACGATGTCCACCTGAGCAACCTGGACGAGGACATGGGCGAGAAGGTCAATCTGACAGGTGAGCAGCCTGCGCTGCTGCGGAATTGAAGGCAGCGGCCGAATCGTGGCATGCCAAGATCGAGCAGCGATGGCAGACCCAATGGCTGCCGGCAATAAGCGGCACGACCACGCACTCAGATTAACCGCTAGATCCTCACCGGAACCGTGCGGATCCACTCCCCGATCTCACGGAACGTCTCCGCGCTGCAACCCGGTGCGGCCACCCCTGCCGTCGTCAAAATAATGTGACGATGATCGGGACACGCCGCCAGCTCATCCAGAATGTACTGCTTGAGCTTGTCGACCGGCCAGAGCCACACCATCACATTGGTCCCACCGATAAGGGTCTTGCTGGGGGCGCACGTCCGGCCATCGACCAGCCGCGTATTGCCCAGCGTCGGCGAGGTAAAGGCCTCCATGCTCGCAGCAGGGATCGTATCGATCAGCGGCAGCAGCGCCCTGGTATGCCCGCACATGTGCAGCTCATGTTCCTTGCCGGCCTGACGGATGATCCGCCCGTAGTCGCAGAGATGCCGATAGCAATACTTTTCAAACTGCGCCGGGCTGATAAGTGTCGTCGAGGTGTTTTCGACCGAGACAACGAAGTCCGCCGCCGTGTTTTCCGCTATGGTCTGGACAATCCGCCGGCAGTCCTGGTGCATCACCTCGATCAGTTCGTCCATCTCATCAGGATGGTCAGCCAGCATCAGGTGCGTATCAACCGGGCCGATCGCATGCTCGACAAGGTGCATCAGAGGACTCGTGCCCCAATACGCCAAAAGCACACCGCGCTCGCCGATCTCGGCCCGACGCGCATTCGCCTTGGCAACGCCTTCTGGATCGACTTCGACTTTGACATCCTTATAGACCCAGCGAAACCGCCGAAGATCCTCCCGCGTCTTGATCGGAAACTCAACCGGGTGCCACGAGTTGGTATACGCGTCCAACGCCCAGCGCTCGGTCATATCGCCGTCGGGCGTGCGAGTAACCGTCCGCCGACCGTCGCCGCCATCCGTCTTGACGACGGTCACGTGCGGCCGGGTAACACGGATGACGTTGTGGCACCCGAACAACCCGTCGGCATGGATGTAGTCCAGCAGTTCGACATCCGACCAGTCGCGCACGCCAGCCGGCTGGCTCGTGCGCCATGTGCCGTTGGCTACCTTGGCCCAGTAGGGCAAACGGTCGACTTCCTGGCCACGATAGGCAGCCAAAACCCTCTCTCGCGACGTCATCCTGTCCTGCGGGAACACGTTGCCGTTCATCTTGAGGCCCTCACATGCCGAGTGGTTTGCAGACATTGTGTGGTGCACTCGCTTGCAGGTCAAACGGCTCAGTCCTGCCCCGGCCCTGCCATTCCCTGGACAGGAGAACAGAGCCGCTCCGCCGGCTTCGTTGCGACCGCTGCCCGGTCTCCATATACTCAATGACTTGTTTCTTTCGCAGGTTTACCAGGCAGACGCAATGGAAACGCAAATGATAAAGACCAGATTCGCCCCCTCGCCGACAGGCCACCTTCACGTAGGCAATGCCAGGACCGCGCTGTTCAGCTTCCTCTGGGCCCGGCATAACGACGGCACGTTCCTGCTGCGCATCGAAGATACCGACCGCCAGCGGCACCAGGAAGAGGCCGTAGGCAAGATCATCGACGACCTGCGGTGGCTCGGCATCTCCTGGGACGAAGGCTTCGAGGCCGGCGGTCCCGACAGCCCCTACCGCCAGTCCGAGCGTCTCGACCTCTACCGCGACTACGCCAATAAGCTGCTGGAAGCGGGCAAGGCCTACTATGCCTTCGAGACCGTTGAGGAACTCGACGCGGCCCGCAAGGCCGCCGAGGCCGCCAAGCAGACCTTCCGCTACAAAACGCCAGCCACCCTGCCTACGGAAGCAGACGCCCGCAAGGCCCGTGAAGCCGGCAGACCGGTCGTCATCCGGCTGCGATGCCCGGGGACCCTCGCGACGTTCCACGACGACGTCTTCGGCGACATCGTCACGCCTCCCGAGGAACAGGACGACTTCGTCATCCTCAAGCAGGACGGCTTCCCGACCTACCACATGGCCAACGTCATTGACGACGCCCTCATGGGCGTCAACTACATCATGCGGGGCCAGGAATTCCTCGGCCAGACCTGGCGGCACGTATTGCTGCGCGAGGCGATGGGCTTCCCCGAGCCGGGCTACTGCCACCTGCCGCTGATCCTCGATATGCAGGGCCGCAAACTTTCCAAGCGCGACGGCGACGTCGACGTCCACTCCTTCCGCAAGTCAGGCTATCTGCCCGAAACACTGGCCAACTTCATCGCCCTGCTCGGCTGGAGCCCGGGACAGGACCGCGAGAAGATGACGCTCGAAGAGATGATCCAGCTGTTCAGCCCCGAGCGGATCAACAAGGCCAACGCCAAGTTCGATCGGACGAAGCTGCTGGCCTTCAACACCGACGCTATCGGCGCGGCCTCGGAGGATCGACTGATCGCCGGCCTCAAGGACTTCCTCTCGATGAACGAAACCGCCATTCCCTGGCGGGATGAAGCGGTCGTCAGGCAACTGGTCAAGGCCAATCACGGCATCCGGACCTTCGCCGACGTCGTCGCCAAGTGCAACGTGCTGTTCGTCGCGGATAACGCCTTCGACTACGACGCCAAGGCGGTGGACAAGGTACTCGCCAAGGGCGACAACGCCGGCTACAACGTCCTGCGGCGAGCTCCGCGCGATCCTGGCTGACCCCGACTGGACACACGAGGCCCTGGAGAAGACGCTGGCCGACTTCTGCACGACCAGGGAGCTCGGCATGGGCAAGGTCGCCCAGCCGATCCGCGTGGCGGTCACCGGCACGACGATCAGCCCGGCCATCTACGACACGCTGGTCATCCTCGGCAAGGACAGGACGCTGATCAGGATCGATCGGTGTCTGCAGATGGCGAAGTAGATGCCCTTTATCCAAGACGAACCGCTGTCCCTCATCGGCAGATGCCTCCGCGGGACAGTAGCAGGCAGCCGAGCAGACCGCCCTCTTGTGCGAAAGGTTGCACGCCGGTACTTTCAACCCGCTATGAGCAGCATGACTCCCCTTGAAATGCCCCCGTCTGGCCGAAGACGCCAAGGTGATCGCCTGGCGCCGACGGGGGATGCTGTTCCTCGGCTTCGCCGTGGCGGCGGTCGCCTTTACCGTCATGATCCAGCTCGGCCTCAACGACAACTTCCTCGTGGAAGACTTGGGCCTCAACGGCTTGCAGAAAGGCATCCTGGAGGCCTACCGCGAGAGCTGCGGCATCTTCGCCTTCGGGTTCCTGGCGATCCTGGCGGGCCTGGCGGAGCCGCTCATCGGGGCCGCCATGCTGGTGATCTTCGGCATCGGGCTCGGCGCGTACGCCGGTGTGCACAGCTTCTTCTGGCTGGCGATCATCAGCATGGTCTGGTCGCAGGGCCTGCACGTCTGGATGCCGCTGCCGAACTCCATGGTCCTTTCGCTGGCCGAACCGGGCCAGACCGGCCGGCGCCTCGGACAGATGCAGGCAGCCGGGGCGGTCGGCTCGGTATTGGGCCTGAGTGCGGCCCTGCTGCTGACGCTGGGTCACGTGCCGATCCGGCCGATCTACATCGTCGCCGGCGCGGTCGCGATTCTGGGCGCGGCAGCGTGCCTGGCGGTGCCGCGCGATATCAAGACGCCGGGCCCCCGGCTCGTCTTTCGCCGCAAGTATTCGATCTTCTACATGCTCAGTTTCCTGGAGGGCTGGCGAAAGCAGATCTTCATGGCCTTCGCCGGATTCCTGCTGGTCAGCCAGTACCATACCTCACTGCGGACGATGCTCTGCCTGTGGATCGCCGTTCAGGCGCTCGGCTGGGTCACGTCGCCGGCCGTCGGCAAGCTGATCGACCGCATCGGCGAGCGGCGAATCCTGATGTTCTACTACAGCAGCCTGACGCTGTTCTTCTGCGGCTACGCGGTGATCCGCAACCCTTACTTCCTCTATGCATTATTCCTGATCGACAACGCCTTCTTCGTATTCGGCATGGCCCTGACGACCTACGTCCGTCGGATCGCCCCGGCCTCCGAGCACACCCCGACCCTCAGCCTCGGCGTGGCGATGAATCACGTGGCCGCCGTCATGATGCCCTTGCTCGGCGGTTTCGTATGGAAGTATCTCGGCTACCAGTGGGTCTTCGTGGTCGGTGCGGTCAGCGCCTCCGCCAGCGTCGTGGCGGCCTCCAGGGTGCCCCGACACCAGCCCGAGTCCGACGATGAGCCGGTCCCCCTGCCGGCTGAGACGTAAGGAACCAGACAGATGAATGACCTCGTGATCGGCGCATGGCAAGGCGTATGCAGGGATGGCGATCTGGCGGCGAACCTGGCGCGAACGAAGCGGGTCATCGATGAAGCCGCTGAAGCAGGCTGCCAGATCGTCTGTCTGCCGGAGCAGTTCCTGGCCGGGTTCGGGAAACCGGAATATCTCAAGGCGACCGCCATCACACTGGACGATGAGCGACTCCTCGCCCTGGCAGAACACGCCCAGGCCTGCAAGGTTGTAACGCTGGTCGGCATCAGCGAAAAGATCGGCGAGCGGTGCGGCAACACCCAGGTAGTCCTCAGCGGTGGACGCGTCGCTGGCTACTACCGCAAGACCATGCTCATCGCCAGCGACCGGCGGGCCCAGGGCTTCTTTGATGACGACCTGCCGGTCTTTGAGGCAGTCGGCGTGCGCTTCGGCATTATTATCTGCCACGATTCGTCATTTCCCGAAGTCGCCGCCACGATGGCATGGAAAGGTGCCCGCATCATCTTCAGCCCACACTTTAATGCCATCGAGCGGCAGAAGATGGACCAGCATCGAATCCTCGTGCGCAACAATCATGTGGGGCTGGCGGCACACTACGGCGTGATCGTCGCCCGGTCCAACACGGTGGGCTACTGGCGCGAGCAGGACCGCTACGGCTATGGCGACAGTGCGATCTTCTCGCCGATCGGCCTGCCAATTGCCGAAGCCGGCCTGTTTACCGAGACGGCTGATCACCGCGAACGTTACACCCTATCTTACTGAACAGAAGTGGCGAAAGCGGAACGAGCTCCGTCCGGCCATCATTGAACAACTGGCGCAGGGCCGCCCTGGAGGCGTTGAAAGAAAAAGCGAAACAAGACAGCGACTGAAGGTACTTTGCCGGCCGGGGCGGCTAAACCAGCGCCAGCACGTTCGCAGCCGCTCGTTCGACAACGCGAGACTGGGCAGTAACCGACTCCCGTCCACCTCTGCCACATGAAGATCATCAAACAGACGAAGATCCAATGCCTTGCGTTTCACCCGCGCCCCGCGTTTGAAGATGCTGTCGGTAAGCACCCGAACCGTCGGCCGGCACGGCGCTTCCGCGTGATTACCGACGACGACCGCATGCTCCCCATCACTGAGCTGCACAACGGTACCGACCATAAACGGCGGGACCAGCCGCAGCAGATACGAAACCGCCACCGGGTCGAACCAGCCATCGAAACGCGGGCCCAAGCAGATCCGCAAGTGCATTCACGGTCGGCCGGGCCTTGCCATCGGTCCCGACCAGAGCAGTCGATCGAATGCATCGAGCAGGCCGACAACGCGGCAGAAAATGTGGATGCGCGCCACCAGCAGGGGCCGGTTTGCGGTCGCCGGAGACCGGGTCGGTACGATCGGGGAAACCTGTGCCATCGTATCGCTGATGATGATGCAGGATGATGTGCGTCACGGTAGCCGGCAGTTTACCCTTAACGTGCTCGAAACCGACGAGCGTATGATAGCGATATTCGGGCAGATTGCTCTCGGGATCCAGAATGGTCTTGTCACGAAGGTTGGGGGGCAGTTCGGCCTTGCCGATATCGTGAAGCATCGCCCCAAGACCGAGCCGGTGCGTATCCTCGGCAACACTGGGCGGCAAAGCCTTTCGCTGCTGGCGGAGATAGCCGGACATGTGCGCGCCAAGCAGCAACGCCATATAACAGCAATTGGCCATGTGACCGGCCATCTCAGCTGCCGCACTCGGCGAGGTTGTTGGTCAGCACCTGGTGGTTCGGATCGGCCACGATGTCCAGCAGGATCTTCTCGATCGCGCGGCGATAATCGCTGAAGTTCATCTCCAGGGCAACGCGACGCTTAAACCGCGAGACCGCCCCGCGCAACTCCTGGTACAGTGACATATGGTCAAGGGCGACCTGCGTGTTGATCTTGTCGTTAATGTCATCCAGGTCGGGGAAGTCGATCCAGACGTACCGTATCTCCATGTCAACCAGGCGGCTGACGATCGCGTCGCTAAGAACGAACCCCGGCTCCAACAGGATGATCTCATCACGCTTCGGATGAAATACCGGCTGGGCGATCTGCATGCCTGTCTTCAACGCTTTCGTCGGAATCAATAACATCGGCCACCTTCCAGCAACTACCCATGGCGCAGCAATAAACCCGTCGCGGCTGTCACACTTATCTATGTATCGGACCGTTGATTATGACCATTTAGCATTAAATGGGCTTTTGCAGATCGAACGGCGGGCAAATGAACCGCCCGCGCGTCTCGCTTTCAGGAAAAGCCCCTGGAATCGCTGGACTGGCCTGACCTCATCGGCCGATAAACAACTGATACACAGGGACTACTGCGCTTGTATGGGTATGGATGGAATGATGTCCGAGCCTCTCGATCGAAAGGAAGAAGGCCTTGTCAGCCGAGCACTGGCCACCGCGGTGTTCTGGTGGCTGACGGTCATGGGCATGGGCACCCTCGCCCTGGCCGCGACGATCCCGCTGTGGGTGGAATACAGGCAGGCCGTTCAGGTCCGCGAACAGGCACGCCAGCAGGTAATCGCCCTGCAGCAGCGCGTCGATCGGAACAACTACCTCATCAAAGCCTACACGGAAGATCCCGAGGCAATCGACATGCTTGCGATCGCCGATCTGCGATACCGCCGACCCGATGAGACCGCCGTCCCCCTGCCCCGAACCGTTCTGAACCAGATCAGGCCGGTCGCCTGGAATGCCGACGGGCCAGCCGATGGCATCTTGACGGACAAACAGCAAAACTCCGCCCCTCCCCCTAACGCCATCGAACAATACGTCGAACGCGGCAAGAGTCTCAGCAAGGAGTACCTGGGCCCAGCCCGGACTGTCGGGCTCGTTGAAATGTTCAGCGACCCCACCTGCCGCCGGGCCCTGACCACGGGAGCACTGGCTGTATTGGCGGCAGCCCTCTTCCTCTGCCGCCCTGCCCCCGCCGGCGAGGAAGCATAATCCCCTCAGGCATCCTGCCCGCCGCTAAGAGCTCCCGTGCAGTGTAAGCGTCGTCGCCCCTCCGATCTTCACATCCACAAACTGCCCCGCAAGCGACATAGGCCCGTCAAACACGACAACGCGATCGCCCTGCGTCCTGCCGGACAGCTGCACCTGCCCCTCCACCCTGCTGTCTGCATTGGCGTCAGCCAGCCGGCCGGTAAGTTTGCTCACCCCCTCGACCAGTACCTCAACGGTCCGTCCGATCAGCGCCCGGTTGTTCTCCAGGCAGATCCCGTTCTGCAAAGCGAACATCCGCGCATGACGATCCTGCTTGACCGGCTCGGGCACATCGTCGGCATATTGTCTGGCCGCAACCGTACCAGGCCGCGGTGAATACTTGAACATGTAGCAGTTCATGAACCGTGCATAGCGCATCAGATCGAGCGACGCCTCGAAATCAGCGTCCGTCTCGCCGCAAAAGCCCACGATCATATCCGTCACCAACGACACGTCCGGGACCAGCCGGCGGGCATGATCGATCAGTTCTATATACTGCTCGACGGCATACCCCCGGTTCATCCGCTTGAGCACGTCGTTAGAGCCGCTCTGCACCGGCAGATGGAGGAATCGGCTGATCCGCTTGTTCTCAGCGATCACCTGAAGCGTCTCGATCGTAAAATCACGCGGGTAATTGGTGACGAACCGCAGCCGGCGAACGCTCGGCACGGCATCATGCACCATCTTCAGCAGATCGTGAAACACAACTTTGCCGCCATGCGGGCAATCATGGTAGTAGTGATTCACCGTCTGCCCGAGAAGGGTCAGCTCAACCGCCCCGGCATCTGCCAGACGTTTCGCCTCGGTAATGATGTCCTCAGGCGGCCGATGCACCTCCCTGCCGCGCGCATACGGAACCACGCAGTACGAACAGAACTTGTTACACCCTCGTGTAATGCGCACATACGCCTGGAAGGCATTCGGCTGGTTCGAAGCCGTACGATTCATGTCGAGATCGTCCAGCCGGCTGTACGGCACCTCGACCGCCAGCGGGGTATTCATCTCAGCAAACTTGCCGGACAACGCGACAACCCGCTGCTTTCGAGTCGCCGCCTGCGCAATAAGCCCTGCCAGCAGGTGAAGGTTGTTGGGCCCGCAAATCACATCAACATGAGGGTTACGCCGAGCGAGGATCTTGCCCTCCTGCTCCGCCATGCACCCCAGCACGGCGATGATCATCTCCGGCCGGCTCTCTTTGATCGGCCGCAGCACGCCCAGTCGGCTGTAGACCTTGCTCTCGGCATGTTCGCGGACGCTGCACGTATTGAACAGGACCACGTCGGCGTCGTCCCACGTACCAGTTCGCTCGTACTGAACGCCGCGCAGCAGCGAGTCGACCAACTCGCTGTCGAGCTGATTCATCTGACAGCCAAACGTCTCCAGGCAAAACTTGAGCATTCAGACCTCATGTCATCAGGGAACAGAGGATGCAGCCTATCAGAAACGGTTATTATAGCCCAAGGAAGAAATGCCCGCACGGGGCAGACAGTCGGAGAAGCCATGTTGCCGCCGTCGCAGCAAAAGCCCCAGGCGTCAGCCGGGGGGGCAGTTGTAGCCTGTAGATGCAACTGCGGCTGTGATTGCCGCTGTCGTACTTTGCGCCTTTTTGCGCCTTCTGCGGTTAACCGTTGTGGCCGTTGCCGTGGCCGTACTTTGCGCCTTTTGCGCCTTCTGTGGTTAACCGATGTGGCCGTGGCCGTGGCTGTGGCCGTTGTTATACCTAACGATTTTTGCCCCTTCTGCGGTTACGTTACATACGTTACAGTCGTTGTTGTCATGCCGCCTTCGCTGACCCGGACTCCCTCGTCTCTCGATGCTGCCAGATCCTCGGCTCCGTTCCCGCCATGAGTCGCTTGATGTTAGCCCGGTGTCGGATCACGATCAGGCTGGCCATCACGCTCGAGAACGTCGCCAGCATCACCGTCGTCGAGATGGGCCAATGACGCCACCAGGCAAACACGACCACGTACACCGCCAGCGCGATTGACGCCACAATCGACGCCGCCGAAACGTATCGCGACACCAGCACGACCAGCCCCCACGTGACAAATGCCGCCAGGCCCGGCAGTGTCAGGTACGGCCAGTACCCCAGCAGAATACCCAGGGAAGTCGCGACCCCCTTGCCCCCTTTGAAACCCAGGTAGATCGGCCAGACATGGCCGAACACGCATCCGGCCTGCACGCTCATCACCGCCAGCGTCCCCAGCGCCGCATGTAGCCCGCCGGGCACAGCCGCGTGATAGTAGTGGCTGACGATCCAGGCCGCCATCGCCGTCGGCGCAGCGCCCTTGATCACGTCGAGAATGAAAACCGACAGGCCCCATCGCAGGCCGAGTACCCGGCTGACGTTCGTCGCACCGATATTGCCCGAGCCATGTTTGCGGACGTCGATACCGCGCAGATATCCGACGAACAGCCCGAAGGGGATCGACCCCACAAGGTACGCCCCGACCGGCATCAGCAAGAGCCAAAACGCACTAGGACTCATCTGTCACACTCAAATCTTCTTGCCACCAGCCACCTCTTCATAGAGCACAAGCATTTCGCGTGCATGTCGCTCCATGCTTACCTTATCTCGCAACCGCCGTCCAGCCTCCCCCATCTGCCGCCGACGATCTTTGTCCAGGAGCAAACGCATCCGGTCCGCCAGGCCTGCCACATCATCCGGGGTTTCCACGACATAGCCGCTGTCCCCGTCGTCAATCACATCCGCAGCGCCGTTGTAACGCGTTGTCACGCAAGGCAAACCGGCAGTCAGTGCCTCGAGAACCACCCGGCTGCACGGATCATAATAACTTGCCAGCACGCACACATCCGCCGCATGATAAACCGGCCATACGTCCGACACCGGCCCCAGCCAGCGAACGGCATCGGCCAGCCCGAGTTTGCGGGCCTGCCGCCGGTACACCGCATCGCGGCCTTTGCCCGCAATCAACAGACCGATGCGATGCCCGCTCGTCCGCAGCAGCGCCGCAGCCTGAAGAAACCGGCCCACCCCCTTCAGTCTAAAGTTATGGGCGACCGTCGCAAAGAGGACCGTGTCATCATCGAAACCCCACTCAACCCGAAGCCTCTCCCGGTCGCACCGGCAGGCCTGTTCATCTGCCGAGTCCGGATTGACCCCGTTGAAAATCACCTGCACGTCCGGCCCGCGCACGCCGTAATGCCCCTCGACCTGCCGGGCAACATAACTCGATACACACGCGACGACCGGCCGATCCGCCCCGGCGAGCAACCGCCGCTCCGCATCAAGCATGACGCGCTGCTTGAGGGTCAGATTCTGTTGCAGCCGCTTCAAAGACCGTCGCCAGCCCGGCTTGGTCAGGGCGAGATTTCGAGCCAGCGTTTCAGGAATCGTACCGCCGCGCGGCTGGTAGATATCCGCACCCATACACGGCACGATCGCATGCACGAGGTCGAATTGCTCTCTTGCAGCGACCTCTGCCGCCGCCTCAAGAAACTTCTTGTAGCGCCACCAGCGCGGCCCCCGGCCCGTCGCCACCGGCCGGATCTCCACACCACCGTCAGCGCAGGCTTCGCCCGCGCTGGTCAGACAGCACACCTCAACGCCGCTGGCAGCGATCCGCGCAGCAAACTCGGCGACGGACGTCTCCGCTCCGCCTTTGCGTCTGTCCACATGTTCCGCCACCAGCGCAACGCGCATAATTGTCTTCGCAGCCCTCGTTCACCGCCCGGCAAGGATCTCTCGCCGACCCATTCGCTACAAGATACACCTTGGGGTTCCCCTCGTCATCTGCAACCACCGGTTCGCGCGACCCGCCACCCCCGGCAGGGATCTGCCTTTCCGCTTGACTCATGCCGCTGTGCCACAGACGATTACTGTGAGCAAATCACTGGCTGGCTGCGGGTGAGGCAATGAATATCGAGATGACGCGGGTCTATATCGGCGTGGGCTCCAATATCGAACCACAGGCCAATATCCTGCGGGCAGCCGAGAGGCTCTGCCGACAGGCGCCGATAGTTCAGACCTCGACATTCTTTCGCACGCCGGCCATCGGGCACCCCGAGCAGGAAGACTTACCTCAACGGCGTCTGGCTGATCGAAACCGCGAGTGGCCCGAGAGATCTGAAATTCGGCATCCTGCGGTGCATCGAGGACGGATGCGGGCGCATGCGCACGGCTGACAAATATGCGGCACGGACGATCGACCTTGACGTATTGCTGCACGGCAACCTCGTGCTCAATGACGAGGATTGCTGCATCCCGGCACCGGAGATTCGCAGCAGGCCGTTTCTTCAGGCCGCGCTGCTGGAACTGGCGCCGGACTTGATCCTGCCCGACACGGGCCAGACGCTGGCATCCCTGGTTCGGGCCGACGAAATCGCCGGCCTCGAACGCCTCGACGGGTTCACTTCCCTCCTTCGCAGCAGGTTGAATCGCCCCCTGGGATAAGTCCACGATTGAGCCTGTCGAGAAAGCTGGCCAGGTAGTATTGCCCCTTCATGTACGGAACGCTGGCGCCGCCGGCCTCGGCCCGCCGGATCGGTTCCACCAGGATGTATTCCAGCTCCAGCTCCCGGTGATTTTCATAATCCAGGAGCATGCTTGTCTTGTACGGTTTCATCTTCAGCGTATTGTCGATCATCTGCTGCGGAAAATTCGGCGCAGCGCGGCGCCATCGGCGGCCGCGCCTGCCAGCACCTCGTCCATCAGCAGTTCCACAAGGCGCCGCAAGCCCGGATCAGCCATGATCTGGTCAGTGGTAACCCGACCCGCCGTAATGGAAAGCGTGTTGTAGGGGATGTTCCAGCACAGCCTTTGCCAGCGGGCCTGCTTGAGCGATGGACAGGTATCCGTCTGAACGCCGCTGCGGCGGAAGATATCCGCGGCCCAGGCTGCAGCGACCTGGCCGGCCTCGTCGTGCGCCGCGCCGGTCTGGAGGTGGCTGATGAGCAGGTGGCCGTAATCCTGGTGGTCGATATAGCCGGGTGCGGTACGGTTGATGCATGTAAACGCCAAGCCACCCAATACTTGCGTTTCCGGGAACCAGTGGGCGAGTTTCTCTTCCACGCCGAGGCCGTTCATCAGGGCGAGGATCTTGGTCTCAGGTCCTATAACCGTGGAGAACAACGGCTGGGCGGCGTTCAGGGCAGTCGTTTTCAGGGCGCAGACGACCAAGTTGACCGGGCCGATTTCCTTGGGGTTCTCGTAGACGTCGGCCGCCAGATCGAAGTCGCCCCAGATACTCTTGATGTGCAGACCGCGCTCCTTGACGGCCTCGTAGTCGGACCGCATGAGGAACTTGACGGGGTAGCCGGCCTTGGCGAGCCGGGCGCCGTAGAAGCAGCCGACGGCGCCGGCGCCGATTACAGCAATGGTGGGATGCTCGGTCATGCACTGGCCTCGACTGCAACTACGGCGGCCTCAAATACCGCAAGAAAGCGGGGAGTCGTAACAACAACAACAACAACAACAACGACTACAACAACGGCGAAACAGTAACCACAAAAGGCGCAAAAAGACGCATAGTTACAACCACGACTACGACTACGGCGAAATAGTAACCACAAAAGGCGCATAGTTCCTACCACGACTACAACAGCGGCGAAATCGCAACCGCTGAATGCGCAAAAGACGCATAGTTACAACCACGACTACGACTACTACCAGCTCCAACTACAGCGTTTTCATGTGGAAGCCGCCGTCTACGTTTATGATCTCGCCGGTGCTGAAGGGCAGGTCGCCGCGAGCGAGCATCGCTACGGCTTTGGCGATGTCCTCCGGCTTGCCCCAACGGCGGATCGGAGTCAGACCCTGGCTGATCAGTTTGTCATACTTGTCCTTTACGCCGGTGGTCATGTCGGTCTCAACGATGCCCGGACGTACCTCGTACACGTTGACGCCGTATTCAGCCAGACGGGCAGCATACAGCTTGCGTCATCATGCTCAGGCCGGCTTTGCTGATGCAATACTCGGCGCGGTTCGTGCTGATCGTGTAGGCGCTGATACTCGAGATGTTCACGATCGTCGCGCGATCGATCGTCTTGTTGCCGATCAGGCTCACCATGACGTTGGCCACGCGTTGCGTGAGGAAGAACGGACCCTTCAGATTCACGTCGATCAACTGGTCGAAGGAGTCCTCTTTCGTGTCCAGGATGTCGCTTCGCTGGCTTGGGGCGATGCCGGCATTGTTGACCAAAAGGTCGATCCGGCCGTAGTTTTCGATGATCGCGTCGAGCATCAGGTCGCGGTGGGCGGGCTCTGCCACGTTGCCCTGCATGATGTCGGCCTGACCACCGTCCTGCTCGATCTGGTCGTGCGTCGAGCTGGGCGGCTTCCATGTTGTTGTGGTAGTTGACGATTACGTAGAAGCCGTTTTTGCCGAGTTCCAGGCAGATGCCGCGGCCGATTCCCCGGCTGCCGCCGGTGACCAGGGCTACAGGTGCTTTGATCGCCATATTTGTTCTCCGGTTCGTGGTTCGTGCTTTGCGGAGATATTGGGGGGCGAGGGCGGGTTTGTCCAGCGCTGGGGGATGACGGGGTGAAGAGGTGACGGGGTGAAGAGGTGAAGGGGTGATAACCAGCGGCGGGAACGGCGAGACAAGGTGACATGGTGACATGGTGACAAGGTGAAACGACTAACGACAGGAGACACGGCAACGGCTAGACAAGGAGACATGGAGAGGGGGAGACCGGGAGATATGACGGGAACGGCGAGACAAGGTGACATGGTGACAAGGTGACAAGGTGAAACGACCAACGACAGGAGACATGGCAACGGCTAGACAAGGTGACACGGAGGGGGGAGACCGGGAGACATGACGGGAACGGCCAGACAAGGTGACGTGGTGACAAGGTGACAAGGTGAAACGACTAACTACAGAGGGGGAGAAGAGGAGACATGGAACAACAACAACAGCAACGACAACAACAAATATAACAACTGCGGGTCGAACTCTGGCGGGTTTGCCTGGGGGCTGTCAGTCGCCGGCCTGGCCTCTGGTCAGGACCCTTTGCAGCCAGGCGTTGCGGCGATCGGCGGCTTGCTGCATCCAGGCCTGGGCCTCGGCATCCTTGTTTTCGGCCAGCAACTCACGAATCCTGGCAAGGATTTTCTCCATTTCCGCCAAGCCTGATACGATTTCATTGCGGTTATTTGCGAGGATGTCGCTCCACATCGATGGGTTTCCCGAGGCGATGCGGGTGGCGTCGCGCAGGCCGGGGCCTGCCAGGTTGAGCATGTCGTCGGTCTCGGCCAGGTGGATCATGCCGCCGGCGACGAGATGCGGAACGTGGCTGACGCGCGCGACGGTCCGATCATGCGCGGAGGGCGACAGAAAAACGACGCGACAGCCGATAACTTCCCATAGTTGCTTGAGCAGTTCAGCAGATGCATCGGGCTTGCCTTTGGGGCATACAAAGCATGTAGCCCCGGCGAACAGGTCGGCGCGGGCGAAGTCAACGCCTGTCCGTTCACTGCCGGCCATGGGGTGAGAGCCGATAAAACGGGCCCTTCGACCGAGATATTCGGTGGCCCATTGCTGTGGCGAACGTTTTGTACTTCCGACATCGGTAATCAGGCAAGTGGGCTGGCAATACTGGCGTGCCAGTTTCATGTACTGGGGAAATATGCTCAGGGGCGTGCATAGAATGACGAGTTCGGCTGGCGTGAACGCTTCGGCTGGGTCCATCGTTGCTTCGTCAACGGCGTCGCAGTCGAGAGCGGCTTGGCCAGACAGGGGCCTTCGGACAAATCCTATTCGACGACACTTGAGGCCCGCAGCGCGGATGGCCATGCCGACGGAACCGCCGAGCAGGCCGACGCCGGCGATGGTAACGGCCTGCAGGTCGAATATGGACGGAGTTTTCGTCATCTTGGGATCTCCGGAATTGGGATGTTACTGTAACGTCAGGGGGCAGGCAGGGTCAAATGTCGACTTGCGTATTTCAAGGGTTCGGTTAACCTATACCGATCTGAATGAAATGGCGCGGTCTAATTCGTCTGAGTGAGGATGGCGCTATGGGTTTGCGCTGTCAGCATTCAGGAGGAAATTACATGAGCGAAGCCAACACGGGCCGCAGTAGTGGTGCAGCCTTTGGACCGGGTGGATATCTGGAGTTCGAGAAGCCCATCGCGCGGATCGAGCAGCAGATCGCCGAACTGGTCGCCTCCCAGGAGACGACGGGGCGCGACTGCTCGAAAGAGATTGACGAACTCCGCGAAGTCCTTGTCGCGCTGACCAAGAAGACATACAGCAATCTTACCCCCTGGGAAACCGTACTGGTCGCGCGCCACCCCAAGCGGCCTCACAGCACCGACTATATCAACATGTTCGTGCGCGATTTCGTGGAGCTGCACGGCGACCGGTCATTCCGCGATGACAAGGCGATGATCACGGGCTTCGGCCGGATCGGCAGCCACAAGGTCATGGTGGTGGGCCATCGCAAGGGGCGGGACACGAAGGAAAAGATCGAATGCTGCTTCGGCTGTGCGCATCCCGAAGGGTATCGCAAGGCGTTGCTGAAAATGCAGATGGCGGCGAAGTTCAACCTGCCGATCGTTTGCCTGATCGATACGCCGGGAGCGTATCCGGGCATCGGCGCGGAGGAACGCGGGCCAGGCATACGCGATCGCTTACAATCTTATGGAAATGCCGAAACTGGCTGTCCCGATCGTATGCGTGGTGATCGGCGAGGGCGGCAGCGGCGGCGCGCTGGGCATCGGCGTGGGCGACCGCGTGGCGATGTTCGAGCATTCGTACTACAGCGTCATCTCGCCGGAAGGCGGGGCGGCGATCCTGTGGAAGAGCGGCTCGTACGCGGAACAGGCGGCGGCGGCCCTGAAGATGACCGGCAAGGATCTCAAGGCGCTGGGCATCGTCGACGAGGTGGTGTCCGAGCCTCTGGGCGGGGCCCATCGCGACCCGCAGGAAGCGGCGGCCAACCTGCAACGGTTCATCAATAAGTCCCTGCGGGATCTCAAACGACTCAAGCCGGAGACCCTGCTGCAGCGGCGCGTATGCGAAGCTGCGCGAGATGGGAAGTCTTCTTCGAGCACGCACCGGTTGAAGAGCCGGCTGCTGTCGAGGAGCTCGCGACTGAAGCGCCGCCGGCGGTGGAGCCTGCCAAGAAGGAGACTGGTCGGAAACCATCGCGCATTTCGCGTTCGGCTGTGGCGGTTGGTAAGTAGAAGCCGCCTGGAAAGCCAGCCACTGGCAGGCAAGTCTGCCAGTGGCACTTGCCAAGAACTGCCTGCCTTTTCACTGTCATTTGCGGCTGTCGTTCACGGGGCACAACAACGACCTTCGCCGAGCCTTCGCTTCAGAGCATACACAATCGAGGCGTAGCGTGTTGCCAATCGCGCAGACGCTGCCCGCAAGCGGGCAGGCTAAGCAGGTTCAGTCCCCTTGTAGCGGCCAACTACCATGGCCCTGCTCCGCAGGGCCGTGCCACCCAGCGATGGGAGTCGGGCTAACGCTATACCTAAAGCCAAGTCTGCTCTAAATGCGGACCGGACGCCTGGCGGAAACGATACGCCTGTGTTGAACGTACTTCAGGGGGCTGCGACCATTACAACCACCCCGGCTGACGCTCGGGGCTTTGGCGGCGACGGGCTTCGCCATGTGAGTGCCTGGCAGCAGGCGTCAGGGTGTACCTCACGGCGCCGATTTCGGCCAGGCGGACGGGGTGCTTGATACCCGGAAGGGTGGCTTCGATCGGCGGGCCGGCTGCCAGCGGCGGGTGGGCTTCGTCGCCTGCGACCTCCAGGGTTGCGCTGGTGCAGTACGAGGCCTGTGCTGGTGTGTTCGGCAGCCCAGTCGGCGGACAACAGGGCAATGCTGACCGGTTCCCCGATGACGTCCGGGCGTTTGTAGTCGGGATGGCCGATGGAGCCCAGATAGACCTCCCCGGTGGCGATTCCGATCTTCACCTTTTCGGCGGCGATCTGTCGCGCGTCGACAGCTGCGGCGGATGGCGCGCTGGCCGTGGTCTGGCGCCGGAGAAGAAGCAGAGGATGCCGGGGCCGTGATATTTGACGGGGATGCCGTCGTTGCGGAGGACGGCTTCGGTGACCTGATAGCAGTAGGCGTTGATCCAGGCGGCAAAGTCTCAGGGCCCAGCCGCTCGCTCTTGTGCCGGGCGCCCTGGACGCCGGAGACCATGACGGTAGCTTCGAAGACATCGAGATCGCGGGTCTCGTAACTGCCGAGCAGCCAGTCCACCGATACGCCGAGCAGTTTGGCGAGCGGTACGAGCAGAACGATGTCGGGGGAGTTCTCGCCGCGTTCCCACTTGGAGACGGCTTGCGGGCTGATCTGCAGGGCGTGGGCGATATCGTTCTGCTTGAAACCTGCGCTTTTCGCGTTGCAGCCGGATCCTGGCACCCAGATCGTACAGCATGAGCCGTTCCCTCCACACTGTTTGTCAGACAAGGCATGATGACGATACGGGCTGGCTGCCGGAAGATCAACTGAAAGATGGTTGAGCAGGGCTGGAGCCGAGGTTGAACGGCGGCCGTCACAGGGCCCGAAGTTTTTCCACGAATTCCTGGACGACCCACTCGGGCGTACTGGCGCCGGCGGTGATACCGGCGGTCTTTCGGCCGGCGATCATGGCAGGATCGAATTGGGCCCAGTTTTCCATGTGGTGGGTCGGCACGCCCTGCTTGCGGCAGAGGTCGGCGAGTTCCTTGGTATTGGCCGAATTGAGACCGCCGAGTACGAACATCACGTCGACCTTGGCGCACAGTTCGATGGCTGCCTGCTGTCGTCGGCCGACCTCCATGCACAGCGTACTGACGACCTTTATCTCGCGGAATGGCCTGGCGGCGATGTAACCGATCAGATAGCCGACCTTATCGGGGGCGTGCGTGGTCTGGGCTACGATTCCGATTTTGCCTCGCTGGGGCAAGAGGTAGTCGATGTCTTCCTTGCTGTCGACGATGATGACGTCGGGGGCGTAGCCGACCACGCCACGAACTTCCGGGTGGTCCTTGTCGCCGATCATGACGACCTGGTAACCTTCGTCGTGAAGCTGGCGGACGACCTGCTGGGCCCGTTTGACCAGTTTGCATGTCGCGTCGACGATCTCGATGTTGCGGGCATTCAGGGCCTGCATGACGTCGGGGCTGACACCGTGCGAACGGATCAGAACGACGCCGCCGAGCGGGATATCCTCGATGTGCTCAACAACGACCAGGCCGGCCTCTTCGAGCTTCTCGCAGACCTGCTTGTTGTGGATGATCGGGCCGAGGGCATAGACGTTTCCCTGGCCGTAGATCTGAATGGCCTTTTCGGCCTCACAGATGGCGGTGGTAACGCCGTAGCAGAATCCTCGTTTTTCGGCCAGCAATACTTCCATTGGCTTGCACTTCCGGGGCCAGTGGTCAGTGACCAGTGGTCCGTACCCATCAAGGCTCTAATCCTTTTGCACATCGATTGTATTCGCGAACGGCCTGTTGCCGTCGCGGGTGCGTATCGCATCCTGCATGGCGATGATCTGTCGGCGGATGCGATCCGTGATCTCCTGGTCACTGGTGCCCTTCATCTGGTCCGGGGTAATCGGCTCACCGTAGGAGACAACCACCCGGCCGGGGCCGGGCAGCGGCCGGGCGCGCGGCCAGGCCTCGTGCGCGCCTTCGATACAGACCGGTACGATGGTAGCGCGGGCCTTGCGGGCGATCAAGACGGTGCCGCTCTTCATCGGGCCGATCCTGCCGTCTTCGGTGCGCGTTTCCTCGGGGAAGATCACGACGACGTAGTTGTCACGGAGTCGGCGGAGCATCTCTTTGAGGGAGGTCACGTCGGCGTGACCTCGCCGGATCGGGATGGCGTTGAGGGAACGGATCAGCCAGCCGAAATAGGGGTTGATGAACAGGGTATCGCGCGCCATGTAGGCAGACTCGCGGGCCAGGCCGATCGTCGCCAGCACAGGGTCGAAGAACGACTGGTGGTTGCACGCGAGGATGACCGGACCGCGTTTGGGCACCCGTCGGATGCGCACGACACGGCCTTTGAACAGCAGCCAGAAGAGCGTGAAGACAATCGTTCGGCAAAACCACCACCAGGGGCGCAGCGGCACTTGACCGAGCTCTGGCGGATGTTTCGACGGTGCGATGAGACGCTCAAGAAAACCAGGCGCCGGCTTGGAGGCCGGCTTTGATCGGTCCGCTACCTCGGTTGTCGTCTCCGGCGGTGCTGTCTGATGCACTTGGGTCATTTCAATCTTGTTCTGGATCCTGCTTCTGGGCGAAAAGATACCCGTATGGGGCCCTGCAACCGCGACCCCAACCACCGCCGCCGCAGCTGCCGTGTCATTTTCGGTCACGCTGTATCACATGACTATACAGATGCTCAACCACCTCGTCGACGTCCATGGCGGTGGTGTCGACGTGCACGGCCTGGCCGGACTCGAGCAGTCCCTGCCAGTGGCGCTGGTCGGCCTCGTCCCGCCGGGTCAGATTGGCGAGCACCTGGTCGAAAGTCACCTCCTGGCCGGCGGCTTGCATTTCAGCATAGCGTCGGTGAGCCCGTCTGGCGACATCGCCGTCGAGGACAAACTTGATCTCCGCGTTCGGAAAGACGACGCTGCCCTGGTCGCGGCCCTCGGCGACGAGCGAGCCGAGTTGTTCACCCAGGCGACGCTGCATGGCAACAAGGGCCTCACGCACTTGCGGTATCCTGGCGACCCGTCCCGTGGCCTCGTTGACCGTCATCGTGCGGATGTCGTCAGTTACATCCTGCTCATCGACGATGACGCGCTGGCCGGAACCCGTCGGCTCGAAACGTATCTCGATGTCGCGTGCCAGGCTCGCCAGTTGGGGCGAATCGTTCATATCCAGGCCGCGGCGCAGGGCCAGCAGGGCCACCGACCGATACATGGCGCCGGTGTCCAGATACGCGATGCCCAGCCGGCGGGCGAGCCGCTGGGCGACGGTCGATTTTCCTGAGCCTGCCGGCCCGTCTATCGTTACGATCATGCTGACCTCGGTGTTTGCGCGGCGGGGCTGCCTGCTTGTTGCCGCGGCGTATGGCCGGTAGCATGCCATGCGTTGGCTTTTATCGCAACGCCTATGCGTCAGAAAGAGTTCCGGAGCGACTGGATGAGTCAGATTCCCGACCCGACGATGCCACAGCACGTGCTGGATGAGCTCTTCATGCGCAAGCGCTGCGACAGGCGCGGCTGGCGGAGGCGGCTGGCGAGGTGCCGGTCGGGGCGGTGATCGTCTACAACAACCAGGTGGTCGCCCGCGGCTATAACCAGCGGGAGACCCTTCACGATCCGACGGCCCATGCCGAGATGATCGCGATCACCGCGGCCGCCGAGGCGATGCGGTCATGGCGGCTGACCGGGTGCAGCCTGTATGTAACGCTGGAGCCTTGCCTGATGTGCGCGGGGGCGATCTACCTGGGGCGCGTCGACCGGCTCGTTTTCGGCGCGGACGATCCGAAGGCGGGCGCGTGCGGGTCGCTCTATAACGTGCCGACCGACGCGCGGCTGAATCACCAGCCGGCCGTAACGGGCGGCGTACTTGCGGCCGAATCAACACGAGCTGCTGCGGGATTTCTTCCGTTCGCTACGGCAGGGGGCCGATGAGCAGAACGATAACGGATTGACTATCTGAAGGTGGGGCGAAACGGGGGATCGGGCGTCTCGGCCTGACAGTTCCCGTTGAATCCAGATTATTGTACCGCATGCAATGCATGCGCTTGAGATACCGGCGCGTCTGACGAGGCAGAAGCGTCACCCGTCGCCCCGTCGCTGCTTCGCGGCGAGTCTGCGCCCCAACCTGGAGGGCCTCATACCAGTGCGCAAGCATGCCGGCGTGGCGGGGCGCTGTGCGCAGATTGCGAGCAATCGGGGCTTGCGCTGCTTTCTGATGCATCCTGCAAATCCAGGTCTATTTGACTTCGGCGTTCGGCGCGGCATCTAATCTGGCAACTATTCGTAACGGGGAATTGGACCGCCGAGCATGCTGAGTGCGGTTTCATCAGGGTTTGTTTTACAGGTTGATGAGGAACATATTTGAGCGTCGGTAGATCATGCGGCGTGTTGCCGTAGTTCGGCGCTCGCAGACTAGGTCTAGGAGGCACACAAATGTCGCGACTGGTACTTACTGTTCTCGTAGGACTATCGGTACTGATGTTCGTTGGCGTGGTCAACGCCCAACAAACGATGCAACCGGGGCAACACCAAGCCCAGCCGGGGGCCAGCACCGCCACACCGGCGTGGAACTCGCCGCAGGCGGTGCAGAACCTCTCCACGGAGGTCGACAAGACAAATGCCGATCTGCAGAAAGCGATCAGTACGGCCAACGACCAGGTCAAAGGCACGGCCATCGGGGCCGCCTTTACCCTGCGCGGCCCGGGCAGTGGTTCGGTAGCCCATACCGAGACGGGGCAAGGCCAGAACCTGGTCACGCACGTGTACATCGTCGCTGATAACCAGCTGAAGGATGTGATCGTCGACGCCAAGAACGACAAGGTACTCAACATCCAGACCCGCACAATGGTCGAGGACCCGTGGGCCTACCGCGAAAAGATGGGCGCCGGCGGCTCGACCGGCCAACCGGGCGCCGAGAGCAGCACGCCCGGACAGACGAACCAGAGAGGCACTCTCCGCGAGCGGACCGGCATGCCAGAGCACGTGTCGTTCCTGCGGCTGAGCACCGCCCAGCAGATTACCAAGCTGGCTAGCCAGGACAACGTCACGCTTGACAAGGTCATCAGCGCGTGCGCATCGAGCAGCCAGATGAAGGGTGCCAAGGCTGTTGGGGCATTCCTGGTTCTGCCGCATCAGGCCAACACGACCGGGGCATCATCGGAGAACCTCTATGCCAAGGTCTTCGCCCTGCAGAATAACCAGGTGAAGGTCGCCACCGTCGATCCCAAGACCGACAAGATCCTCAACGTCGAAACCCGCTCGACCTTCATCGGGCCGTGGCAGGGCAGGATGGGCGCCGGCGGCAGCATGGAACAACCCGGCAGCAGCGGCCATAAAGAATCGCAGCAGCAGCCCAAGAGCGGCTGGTAGCTTCGCGCCGGACTTTGACGGCCACAACGCCGCAGAACGGTTGACTACGACGAGCACGGCAACAAAGGGTAGAGAAGATCGTAGCGGCAGCAAGACCGGCGAGGCAGGGCCTGTCACAGGGTTCCTGCCTCGCTACGCTGTAATGTCCAGGTGCATCTGGCCGTCGTCGTCCGAGGTAATGCCGTTCTGGTCGGCATCGGACGGCTGGGAATCGGAGGTGTCAGGCTGGGGCTGCTCGTCGAAGGCACGGCCCTGACTGCCGGCGCCACCGCCGTCGGTATTGACCATGCTGTCAGCCTCGGCGTCTTCAATCTGGTTTTCGTGCTTCTCGCCGGCCTGTACGACGGATTGCGAGGTGTCCGACTCCCGGCGATCGCTGGTGGAACGGGAGCTTGCTGAGTCTGCTGCTGCGGGACGACACCCTGCAGGGCCGAAGCGATCAGCGGTGGAGGCATGCCTGACATCGGGATTCCGCCATCCTTTCCATGGGGAATTATTGGTGTTATTGATAAATATATCGACCAATACGCCAGCCCGGATCAGAGAAACCCGTCAATGCAGAACGCCGTCTTTCAGCCCGCCGGCCAGACCTGTGGCGTTGCAGTGACTGGGGGCAATGTGATAGCCGCACCCTGTGCGACTCTAATGAGGGATTCGTCCCACTGGTCAACCGGCAGGTCCCATAGCCTCTTCCAGGATGCCCAGAACACGGGCTTGCGGCGCAGCAGCAAGGCCGGCACCGCGCCGGCTGGAACGACGATCAATGCTTCATTCTGCGCCACTGCGGGTTCACCGTCTTCCTTGAGACTGTAACGCACATGATCGTCTAGACTTGCGCCGAACCGGACGATCATGCACGTGCCGCGGATCAACCAATTGGCACCTGCAGACGCAAAGAGCGTATCGATCTGCTGACGCACCAGGTCCACACCCGCCATCTGGTAGAGCCCCACTAGCGCCAGGGACAGCAGCCAGCCTTCGTCACGCCCCAGGTCGGCCATCCAGCCGGCCTCATCGATGCCGGCCACGATCCAGCCGTCGTGCTGCTCGAAGGACAGTCGAGCCGACTGGCCGCGGGAGGGGCAGTCGAGGGTCGCACGGACGCGGGTTGCTGCCAGGTCGACGGCGCTAATGGCGATGGGTGTGTCGGCGTATACGGGGTGCCGGTTCAGGAGGCCGGCGAATTCACGGTGAAGGAACTGGCGGACGGATTCCGCCACACGGTCGAGGGATCGCTGGTGCCTGGCGGCGGACGTTTTGGCTCGCCGGCTCGCCTCGTTCAGCAGCGCCCGACGAAGCCTGGCGAAGGTCCGGGGGATTGTACCGGAATGTATGCCCAGCCGGAGCAACTGGGCCATCGTCTCGGCGTGATTGCCCATGCGCACCGGGCGAAGGGTCTTGGGACGATTCGCAGCGTAGAGGCGCCAGTTCTCTTTCAGTTCCCACGCAAGAAAGCCGAAGACGCCGGGGATCAGAAAGGCGGTCGTCGTGGCGTACGTGGTTGCCTGGACCTTGCCAAGACCGAGGCTTTCCAGACCCCAGGCCATGTGCGGCACGGTCGGCA
Organism: uncultured Planctomycetota bacterium; assembly: GCA_963787325.1. Classification (GTDB taxonomy): domain Bacteria; phylum Planctomycetota; class Phycisphaerae; order UBA1845; family JANYLN01; genus CAWBCK01. Next base: position 81,022 of record CAWBCK010000001.1, on the reverse strand, counting down.
GGATGATCTTGTGCGAAACCGTGACCACGGGGAAATGCTTGATCGGGTTGATCTGCGGCTCGGCCAGCAGGGTAACGCCGAATCGCAGCCAATAGGCCAATACGGCCCACGCGGCACCAAGAGACGCCTTAGTCAGAAGTAACAAGCGGCTCTGCCCGCCACGGAAACGGAACCACTCATCGACGGCATAGAGCGTGCGTTCCAGGCGTTCCAGGAGCACATGGAACGCGCGCACCACGGCGCGAAACAGCCCTGTAAACAGGCCACCAATGATCCGGCCCCACAACACCACGACCACGTGTGCGGCCATATGCGTAGCGGCCCGAAAGATGCGCGAGTTGAGTATGATGCAGGCCATCCCGTAGATGAAAGCCAGGATGACGATGCGAGCAGCGAGGGACACTTCACCGGCCAGCCAGTGCCAGGCGAGCCATGTCACCACGGTCGGCTTGAGACCATATCTGACAAGGGCCCGCCAGGTCGGGCTGGCCATGATCATCCCGGCCAGGCGTCGGCACCACTTCCATCCTCGCCATCGAATGACGCGGTTGGCCGCTTTGTACGTCGCTTTGGCAGACAGCCGCATGGCCTGCCGCACGGCCTCGGAGTTGACGACGGCCAGCAGGATTGAGCCCAGCGACAAGAGGGCCAACAGGCCCTCGCGGGTCAGGGGGTCGTCGAACTGGATGTACGTGCCAACCAAGCCTGCATAGAGCTTGCCGACGGTATGGCCAAGCACTTCCAGCAGCAGGAACGCGCCGCCGTACGGGACGAGGAAGTAGTAGGTGAAGAGCCGGCCCAAGGGCGTGCCGAACAGCAGCGAACTGATCCGCTGGAAAAGTCGCAGGTAGGCCTCGCCCGCATGGTAGACGCCATCGAGCGGCTTGCTGAGGTTCTGGTCGATCTGGAGGAACTGGTCACCATGAAAGAACGTGCCGGCACTGGCCAGGTCGTGCAGTTTGAGCTGGTTTCGCGAGAGGGTATCGCGAAGGTCACCCATCCGCGCGAAGCCCTTGAGCACGATGCCGTCGACGAATTCCTCGACCAGCTTGTCGCGGGCGACTTCCTCGACCCGATGCCGCGGATGCAGACCGCTGCTTTCGAGCGCCTCGGCGACGGCGGGCCGGATTCGCTCGCGCAGTCTCTCTTCAGAGCAGACGATCGCGATGCGCAAAGGCGCTCCAGGGCCTGACGCTGCGAAAGGGGCACCTGGCACCTGCTGAGCCGCGTCATGGCGGAACGCAGGTGCTTGCAGCGCAAAACCATCTCCTGGACCGGCACCGGGCGCCGCAGCGGCCGACGTCCCAGCGATACGAGCCATGCCAGGGCATGCAGCGAAAAGACGCCGCGTTCGGTATCGGCGCAGACCTTCTGCAGGTCGTAAAGAAGACGACTCTCAGCGTTCCGCCAGCTGTCAGCCGAACTGGCCAGGATTGGCGCCAGCGCCGTCATCCAGTCGTCGGCCGGCGGCAGCGGGGGAATGGCGGACCCACCGGGGGAATTCCCGTCCAGTGCCGCCACCAGCCTTCGCACGAAGTCGGCCAAGTGGGGATTGGCGAGTGTGTCGCGCAACGCCGCGGTATCAGCCAATCCGCGGCCGGCACGTTCGCAGAGGATGGCCGCCTTAACGTCGTTACCTGCCCGTGCGGCCCGGGCAGCGCGACGCTCCAGCAACCGGCGTCTGGCAGGCACGCAAAAATCGCTCAAGGCCTCTGTCGGCGGATCAGCCGGCAACACGGCGGATTGCCTGTCGTCCAGCAGCGGGTCGGCTGCCTCGGCTGGCCGCGTCTGCCGCAGCAACCCCTCGCTGTCGATGTCCTCGCTGAAGACGTCGAGCACCCGCATTGGATCATCGATCGCGGCGAAGAAGGGTCTGATCAACTGGGGGGCAAAGGCGTTCATTTCGAGAAAGACGGCGGCGAAACGGGCGTAGACCTCAAGATCGTCGGCGTTTGGCGGCACAAGCCGTTCGCGCTGCAAGACGAACCGCGCGTCGTTGAACACGCTGAGACCGAGGCGGCTAAGGCGAGCATACACGCCGGCCGTCGAGCCCGGCCCGGCAAGCAGATGATCTTTGACGGCAACATGAACGCGGGCATGGTACAGCCGGCGCCAGTATTCGCGGAGAATCAGCGGATCGGGTGTCGAACGGAGCCAGTCTTCCTCCGGCTCAGCGAGCAGAGTGACCACCGACCCGTCGACATCGGTCAGGTCCAGCAACAATTCCTTCTGCTCGATGATCTCAACGAGCCGGCGTCGGCCGAGGCTGTAGCTTCGGGTGCGCAGGATCAACAGGGGCGCGGGCCCGGTCTGGCTGTCGACCAGTATGACCGTCCGCAGCAGCCATACCGGCACGAGCACGACCGATTCGTCGGTCGCCCGCATCCTTGCATCGAGGGTCCTGCTATCCAGCGCCTAACTCCTTGTGTGGTGGTTGGTTCCATGAGGTTCCGGGGCCCGGTCGCCCATCGCACCACCGAACATCCTGCACTATCTTACAGGCGACATGGGTTAGCGGGAAGTGGCGGGCGAAGGTTGCATCCCGATCCATGTGCCCTACAATACCGTACAATACACGATATGGGGCCACGAAACGGTAGGATTAAGGGGCATCACGCATGCCGCAACGGGTCAGCGAGCCGGAAGTCAAACAGGATCTGGGGAGCTGTCGCTGCTGTTTGCGATCAGCCAGTTGCTGGATCGCAGCATGGACTTGCGCGACGTGCTGGGGCCAGTGCTTAAGGCCATGGCTGAGCACATGGGCATGATGCGCGGGACCATTGCGCTGCTCAACCGGGACACAGGCGAGATCAGTATCGAGACGGCGTACGGGTTGTCGGCCAGCCAGCAGGACCGTGGCAAATACAAGCTCGGCGAAGGGGTTACGGGCAAGGTCATCCAGACCGGCAAGCCCGGCATCGTGCCGCGGATCAGTGATGAGCCGCTCTTTCTCGACCGCACACAGGCCCGCAAGGGATTGGCCAAGTCGAACATCTCGTTTCTGTGCGTACCGATCAAGATCGGCAATGAGGCGATCGGGGCGCTGTCAGCCGATCGGCTCTTCGATGAGAATACGGCCTTTACGGAAGATATCCGTCTGCTGTCGATCATCGCCTCGATGATCGCCCAGGCGGTGCGGCTGCGCCGGGCCGCCATGGAGGACCGTCAGCACCTGCTGGAGGAGAACGAAAGGCTGCAGGAGGAACTGCAGAACCGGTTCCGCCCGGCCAACATCATCGGCAACAGCCGGCACATGCAGGCCGTGTACGACCTGATCGCCAAGGTCTCCAAGAGCGAGGCGACCGTGCTGATCCACGGAGAGACCGGGACGGGCAAGGAACTGGCTGCCCAGGCGATCCACTACAACAGCATGCGGGCGTCGAAACCCTTTATTCGGGTCAACTGCGCGGCCCTGCCGGAGACGATCGTCGAGAGCGAGCTGTTCGGCCACGAACGCGGGGCCTTTACCGGTGCAGTCGCACAGCGCAAGGGCAGGTTCGAACTGGCCCACGGCGGGACGATCTTCCTGGACGAGGTCGGCGACCTCTCGCCAGCCACGCAGATCCGGCTCTTGCGGGTCTTGCAGGAGCGCGAGTTCGAGCGGGTCGGGGCGAGCGATACGATCAAGGTCGACGTGCGCGTGATCACCGCCACCAACCGCGATCTCGAGCAGATGGTGGCCGAGCGGCAAGTTCCGCCAGGACCTGTTCTATCGGCTGAACGTCTTCCCGATCCACATGCCGCCGCTGCGAGACCGAAGAAGCGACATCCTGCTTTTGGCGGACTATTTCGTCGAAAAATACGCCAAAGCAAACCACAAGGACGTCCGGCGGATCAGTACACCGGCAATCGACATGATGATGGCGTACCACTGGCCGGGCAACGTCCGAGAACTGGAGAACGTGATCGAGCGGGCCGTGTTGCTGAGTACCGATGGCGTCATCCATGGGCACCATCTGCCGCCAACGCTGCAGACAGCCGAGGCCAGCGATACCCAGCCCAAGGGCGATTTGCCGGCAACGCTGGACGCCGTGGAACGGGAGATGATTGTCGAGGCGCTAAAGACCAGTCGCGGCAACATGGCCAAGGCGGCGCGGACCCTGGGCATCACCGAGCGGCTGATGGGGTTGCGAGTAAGCAAGCACGAACTCGACCCCAAGCGGTTCCGGATGCGGTCGTAAGGCTGTGTGCAGGCAGCGTCAAGATACTGCGATGCTGACTGGCGGCATCGATATGGGGGTACCCTGCGCCACTGAGCCGGCACTATCCCGCCACATTTGCGCCTTGGAAAGCACACGCCAACGACTTAGAATCCTTTGTTTACGTCCTATGCTCCCATAATCCTCGCGAGGGTCATAACGATCATGAGCATTCTCGTCGACAAGAACACGAAGGTCATCTGTCAGGGCATCACCGGCAAGGCCGGGGCGTTTCATACCCAGCAGTGCATGGAGTATGGCACGCAGATGGTCGGCGGCGTCACGCCGGGCAAGGGCGGCACCAAGAGCGAGCACGGACTGCCCGATCTTCAACACCTGTCATGAAGCCGTGGCCGCCACCGGGGCCGACGCCACGATGATCTTCGTTCCCGCCGCGCTTTGCCGCGGACGCAGCGATCGAAGCCGCCGACGCCGGCATCCGACTGATCGTCCTCATCACCGAGGGCATCCCCACGCTGGACATGGTGCGGGCCCGCAAGTACCTCGACGACTGCGGCGTCAAGCTCGATCGGCCCGAACTGCCCCGGCATCATCACGCCGGGCCAGTGCAAGATCGGCATCATGCCCGGCTACATCCACAAGCCGGTCAGCAAGAAGGGCCGAGTCGGTCGGCATCATCAGCCGAAGCGGCACGCTGACGTACGAGGCCGTCTGGCAGTGCACGAGCACGGCATCGCGCAGACGACGTGCGTCGGCATCGGCGGCGACCCGGTCAAGGGGCTGAACTTCATCGAGCTGCTCGGCATGTTCCGGGCGGACCGCCAGACGGACGCGATCATCATGATCGGCGAGATCGGCGGCAAGGACGAGGAGGTCGCAGCAGACTACATCGCCAAGCATATCAGCAAACCGGTGATCGCCTTCATCGCCGGCCGGACCGCCCCGCCGGGCAGGCGGATGGGGCATGCCGGAGCGATCATCACCGGCGGCGAGGGCACGGCTGAATCGAAGATCGCAGCCCTGCGCGAGGCCGGCGTTCACGTCGTGGATTCACCGGCGGATATCGGCACTGCGGCGGCGAAGATGTTGGGGGTGTAAGCGTCAGCAGATCCCCATTGGCAGCGATCCACGCCTGTTGATAAGATATCAATGGCATCGGGAAGATTGGACCAGTGTTGTGATCGGTTTAGAGGATCGTCGCTATGGCAAGCCACGCTCTGACAGCTCGTCGTTCAGAAGGAAGGAGACGGGTGGGTTTCCTGGTGCCCCGAACTCGACGTGGCCAGCCAGGGCGAAAGCGCCGAGCAGGCCGAGGCCAATCTCAAAGAGGCGGCAGAGCCTCTTCCTCGAAACAGCGAGTCCGAAGGAAATCCAGCAACGCCTGCAAAACGAGACGTACCTCAGCCCGCTGGAGGTAAAGATTGGGTAAGCTCCGTCCTTTCTCCGGGCGTGGCATTATCCGAATCCTGAGCAACCACGGATTCGCCGAAATCCGACAGCCCGAAGCCACGTCGTGATGCAGAAGCAGATTGGTGACACAACTCTGACCGTAGTGGTTCCCGATCACAAGCAAGTACGAACCGGCACGCTCAGGTCGATCATCCGCCAGAGCCAGCCGCCTCGGAAGATATTCGAAGTTTAGTAATAGATTGACCTGCCATACTTTCCTGACCATACTCTGACTGCTGGCGATAAAGCCCAACAGACATTGAATGCACTGCGATCTCTGGCCTGGAGTCTGCTGCTGCTGTTGCGTTTGAAGCCCCGAGCGTCAGCCGGGGTTGTGGCCGTGGTTGTGAGGTAGTAGTTGCAGTAGTGATTGGACGTTACTGCATAAAGTCAATACCGACAAGAGGTACCCATGGCACTCGAACCGGTTAGAGTAAGCCCCAACCATCGCTTCTTGGTAACAGAGACCGGCCGGCCTTTCTTCTGGCTCGGCGACACCGCCTGGCAGCTGTTTCACCACCTCACCCGTGACGAGGCCAGTCTCTACCTCGACACGCGACGCCAACAGGGATTCAACGTCATCCAGGCGGTCATCCTGAGCGAACAGGGCATGCGGTCCCCCAACGCCAATGGTCGCGTTGCGCTCTGCGGCGATGACCCGACCCGACCCAACGAATACTACTTCCGCGATGTCGATGAGATCATCCGTCTCGCAGGCGCAAACAATCTCTATGTCGGCCTGCTGCCGACCTGGGGCGACAAGGTCCACTCCGGCCTGTGGGGCGTCGGCCCCGCCATCTTCAACGTGGAAAACGCCCGTGTTTACGGCAAATTCCTCGGGCACCGCTATAGAGACGACACCAACATCATCTGGATCCTCGGAGGCGATCGCCCCGCCAAAGGCTACGAGGCCGTCTGGAACGCCATGAGCGAGGGGATCGTCGAAGGCCTCGGGCGGCGACCTCTGTTCACCTACCACCCCTGCGGCCTCAGCAGTTCCAGCGAGTCTCTTCACGATGCTCCCTGGCTGGACCTCAACATGATCCAGTCCGGCCACGGCCGCGTGGACTCACCAACCTGGGACATGATCACCGCCGATTACAACCGTACTCCTGCCAAGCCGGTCCTCGATGGCGAGCCGAACTACGAAAACCACGCGATGGATCCGTTTTCCAGGACGTGGAAAAAGCATCACGGCCGGTTCCGGGATTACGATGTGCGCAAGCAGGCATATCGCGCCGTGTTCGCCGGTGCGGCAGGACACACCTACGGCAGCCATTCCGTCTGGCAGTTCTGGGCCGAAGAGCATCCGCCGGTCAGCGTGCCGTTGGAGCATTGGGACGAAGCGATTTACGAGCCTGGCGCCTATCAGATGATCCACCTCAAGAACCTGATGCTCTCTCGCCCCTATCTCAGCCGGATCCCCGCCCAGGACATGCTGCCGGATGAACCACCAACCCCACCACTGGGCGACCCCGACACAGACCGACACAATCCTCGCCGGGCCGCGCATCCCCGCGCGACCCGCTGTAGCGAGGGGACCTATGCCATGATCTATTTCCCGCTGGCAAGCCAATCGTTGCGTGTCGACCTGCGCAACCTCCGTGGCCCGGTCGATGCCTGGTGGTACGATCCGCGAACGGGGCAGGCCCATCCAGCCGGCCGTCATCAGAACGACATTGCGACCTTCACCTCGCCCATCGCCGGGCCTGATTGGGTTCTCGTAATGGACTGCGTCGAAAGCGGCTTCGCCGCTCCCGGCACTCCGCAGGCAAGTGATTAGGGCGAGTTTAGAGCAGTTCAGCGTTGCATGTAGCGTCACCCGGACTCCCATCTTCGGGTGGCGTGGTCCTGCGAAGCAGGACCATGGTCGTTGCCCGCTACAGGTAAACCGAACTTGCTCATGCTGCGTCGGCAGAGACACTCCAGGTCGAATGCCTGGATGTGGCACGGATCCATTGCATATGAGCCCTATCGCCCTGTGCCAGACGTTTTTCCTGCCTTGTGTGGTACTCCCCGGCTCTTGCAGGCAATGCCACGGTAAATCCAGCCCTTACACCAGCTTCTGCCCCAGGCATGATCACACTACAATCACTTGCCATCACGGCATGATCTTGTTAAAGTAATGGAGTATACGTACACATTAATAGAGGAATGACCTTCATCCACGTAAGATCGACAGTCCAGCTACTTCCCAAGGCCCGCAAGATGGCCATGCGTCGGCCCGTTGCGGGCTGACGGGTGCTTCCGATCGTTTCACGCGACGTTTCCTGCAGTTCGTTACGGGCCATTCTGCCAACTGAAACACCCTGTTGAGTACATTCCATAATGACTGTTTCGGCATAGTTGCCGGAGGCAACCAATGACCGTCGACTTCGAGCGAGAGAGGCGCTGGTGGGATGCCAAGGCGCCGAAGGAAGAACAGGATCAGCTGGATGAACCTGTCAACCGGGCCCTGCGATGGCGAGTCATCGAACGTCACCTCGACGGGATCGAAACGATCCTGGACATCGGCGGCGGCACCGGAGCGTTTTCTATCCCGCTGGCCAAACGCGGCTACTCGGTAACGCATCTCGACTTTTCGCCAGCCATGCTGGAGGTTGCCAGGCAAAAGGCAGAAGGGATTGCCAGCATCGAGTTCGTCCAGGGCAATGCGACGGACCTGGCCCGCTTTGCAGACCGGTCGTTCGACCTGGTCCTGAACTTCGACGGCGCGATCTCGTTTGCCGGCGGTCAGTATCAGCGGGCGATCGCCGAGGCCTGCCGTGTAACGCGAAAGCGGCTGATCGTAACAGTATCGCAGCGGGCATGGATGGTCGTGGCATGGCTCCAGGCCAGCCTGGCAGTCAGCGGAAAGATCCTGCCAGGCGTGTACGAGATGCTTGAACAAGGGTCGTGGCAGCAGGAGCGGCATCCCGAAAACGCTGCCATGAGCAAGGGATGCACGTCCGACTACTTCGGCGCGTTTCAGGCCTTTCTGCGAGGCGACCTCCGCGTGTTGCTGGAACAGGCTGGCATGCACGTACTTGACTGCAGAGGGTTGGGCTCGCTGGCGAATTTCGTCGGCGAAAAGGCCCTGCGTCGGGCAATGGAAAGCGAGGCCGTGTTCGAGGAGTTTCTCGACCTGTGCGAACGATTCGATGAGCAGATGCTGCCGGACGGACCGGGCACCTCGGCACGGGCCGGCCTGATCGCCGTGGCCAGTCCAACAGCCTGACGGCAGGACGACCTGATCCCCTTTTCCGGCAGTCCCATAGCATGCGATACGCCCTGACGGAAAGGTTCCGGCAGCGTTGCTTCGTGGCCGCAGGGGCCTACAATGGCCGGTTCGGATCGCAAAACAGCCGCCCGCTAAAGCGGGAACTCCAAACGCCGGCGGAAGCCGGGACTCCGAACTGGCACGGAAACGAAGACAAGCAACGACTTCAACATAACGAGGAACGTAAGATGCCCCGTAAGTTCATGATCACAGGCGCACTGCCTTACTCCAACGGCCGGCTGCACGTCGGGCACATCGCCGGCGCGTATCTGCCGGCGGATATCTACGTCCGCTACCTGCGGGCCAACGGCGACGAGGTGCGCTTCGTCTGCGGCAGCGATGATCACGGGGTCGCCATCCCGATCACCGCAGCCAGGGAAGGCAAGACGCCGCAGGAAGTCTCAAGTTATTACAATGGCAAGCAGAAGGCGGACTTCGACGGGCTCGGCATCGTCTTCGACATCTACGGCGGCACGCACCAGCCCGGCTTCGCCGAGACGCATGCGGGATTCAGCCAGCACTTTTTCAAGAAAGTGTACGATAACGGCTATTTCACCAAGAAGACCACCAAGCAGCTCTACGACGTCAAGGCGGGCAAGTTCCTGCCGGATCGCTACGTCAAGGGCACCTGCCCCTACTGCAAACATGACAACGCCTACGGCGACCAGTGCGAGGACTGCGGCAAGAGCCTCGACCCGCTGATGCTCGGCAACCCTGTCAGCACGATCACCAACACCATGCCGGAGGTCCGCGAGACGACGCACTGGTACATGCAGCTGGGCCAGTTCAACGAAAAGCTGAAGAGCTGGCTCGAAAGCCACCCGAACTGGCGGCCGCAGGCGCTGAATTTCGCCAAAGGGTTGCTGTCGGAAGGCCTGCCGGAGCGGGCGATGACGCGCGACCTGGAATGGGGCATCCCCGTGCCGCTGGACGATCCGGACGCCAAGGGCAAGGTGCTCTATGTCTGGTTCGACGCGCCGATCGGCTACGTATCGTTCACCGCCAAGTACGAGCAGGACTGCGGCAACGGCAGCGAGGAATACGCCAAATGGTGGAAGAACGATGACTGCAAGGTCATCCACTTCATCGGCGAGGATAACGTGATCTTCCACGCGCTGATCTGGCCAGCCATGCTGATGGCTGAGGGCACGTACCGTTTGCCGGACGAGGTCGTCGCCAACGCGTTCCTCAATATCAAGTTCCCCGGCAAGGACGAGGAGAAGATCAGCAAGAGCCGCGGCACGGCGATCTGGATCGAAGAGTATCTCAAGATGTTCGACCCGGACCCGCTGCGGTATTACCTGACAGCCATCGCCCCGGAGACCCAGCGGGCGGCCTTCGACGTGGACGAGTTTATCCAGCGGAACAACAGCGAGCTGCTCGCGGCGTTCGGCAATTTCATCAATCGCATTCTGACGTTCAACGCCAAGACGTTCGAGGGCAAGGTGCCGCCGCAGGGCGAACTCGACGAGACGGACAAGGCCCAGCCTGGAAGTGCTCAAGACCTTCCCCAAACGCGTGGCTGACCTGATCGAGCAGTATCGCTTCAAGGCTGCCCTCGGCGAGGCGATGGAGCTGACCCGCCAGGCCAATGCCTACGTCAACGTCAAGCAGCCGTGGCAGCAGAAGAAGACCGACCTGGCGGCGTGCGGTACGACGGTCAACGTCTGCATCCAGACGATCCGTTGCCTGATGACGCTGGTGCAGCCGTTCCTGCCGTTCAGCGCCCGCAAGATCGCCCGGATGCTCAACATTGGCGAGGCGACAGCCTTCGCCTGGGCGAACGCAGCGGATCAGCTGCCCGCCGGCCACGAACTTGGCACACCGGAGGTGCTGTTCAAGAAGCTCGAGGCTAAGGAGATCTTCGGGGAGCAGAACGGCTAGCCAAGAGCTTTGAGGGCAAAATGATCGACGGCTGCGACCGTACGTTCGAAGAACTGGCTACCTCCATACTTCCCGGCAGGATGGAAGAGCTCCGACATGCCTTGAAGGCCCCGCACCCTCTATCTGAGTTTGCGAAGCCCGGTGTCGGCCCGAAGACCCTCCTCAAAAGACTCGGGTACCGAGAAGACTTCTCAGGCTGTTACGTGCTTTTGGCAGAGGCTCCGTTTTACGTCGGGATCAGCCGCAAGGTCGTGGCTCGACTCAGGAATCACGTAAAGGCCAAAAACCACCAGGACTCCTCCCTCGTCCACGCAATGGCCGTCAAAGAGTCTGGTTTCACAGGCAGGTGCGAAGATGCCGACCTCGATCCGGCTTACATGGCCGCCTTCCGAGAAGCCCGCAGCAGACTTGCAGAATGCTGCGTTGCTTTCGTCGAGATCCAGAATCCTCTCGAGCTCTACCTCTTTGAGGCATATGCTGCGATGGCACTCGACACCGGGGAATGGAACACCTTCGAAACACACTAACCGTCTGACGAACGAAAAACTGCCTTGACAGCCACCCATTCTAGTACATACATTGTACATATGATCCGATTCGAATGGGACCCAGTTAAGGATGCGATCAACCGCCGGAAGCATGGTGTCTCATTCGAAGAGGCAGCAACAGCGTTTTACGACGAATTCGGCCGGATTATTCACGATTCAGAGCATTCGGAGGATGAGGACCGCTTCGTTCTGCTGGGAATGTCGCTCGTGCCGAGACTGCTAGTCGTGTGCCACTGCTACCGGGAAAGCGACACAGTGATACGCGTGGTGTCGGCTCGAAGGGCAAACAAGAAGGAAGCAGCGGAATATCAAAGGTTCAAATCATGAAGAAGCACTACGACTTTTCAGAATCCAAACCCAACCCCTACGCCAGACACCTCAAGAAGAGCGTGACGATGCGCCTCGGGGTTGATGTCATCGAATACTTCAAGGCCATGGCGGAGGAAACAGGCATCCCCTACCAGAGCCTGATCAACCTGTACCTGCGCGACTGCGCCCAGCACCACCGCAAACTCCATGCCAAATGGGCATCATAGAGCGTAGACCGTTACAACCCCTCGATTTGGCCCTATTGCCTGACCAACGCGGAATTTGCGGCTCAGCCGCAGCTCGGATACGATTTGCACCATAACACGGCCCGCCGATGCTTCGGGGCCGTGTTCTTATAGGCAGCCGGCACGTGCCGACCGTCACCAATATGCAATACATGGCATACGAAAGACTTATGACCAGACAAGCCTTGAGGATTCACCGGATGAACGTTGTTGGCCTGCTGGCCGGGCTGACCGCCCTGATCAGCCTGACCGGCTGCTTCGTCAATAACAGACCCCTCAGGGCCAATCTCAAACCCGACGTGCACATACCGAACAAGTCCGCCATCCTTTTCTTTATCGACGGGGTCGGCAATGACACCTTCGACAAGCGGCTGGCAGCCGGCGACCTGCCGAACATCAAGCGCGACCTCCTCGACCGCGGCCTCCGCTACCGCCGGACCGTCACCTGCATGCCCAGCATCACCTACGCTGCCACCGCCACCTTCCTGACCGGCCAGAGCCCCGGCTATCACGGCATCGTCGGCAACCGCTGGTTCGACCCCTACTCGATGCAATACCGCGAATACGGCCACATGGGCACCTACCGCCTGGCGCGAGCAGGACTTCATCGCCCCGACGATCTTCGAAATCCTGCACGACCAGCTGACCTTCAGCATCCAGGTGGCCACCCGTCGCGGTGTCACCCGCGAGATCGATAACTGGGCCACCAGCGGCGTCAGGCTGGTTCTTCGGCTGCTATACGAACGTCGACCAGCTGACCGCCATGCGCTTCGACCTCATCACGCAGATGGCCAACGAAACAAAGCATTGGCCGCGATTCATCCTGGCCTATTTCCCGGCCTGCGACCAGGTTTCGCATCATTTCGGCCTCGACTCGCCGCAACTGCGGCAGGCCATCCGCAACGCCGATGATCAGATCGGCCGGATCTGCCGCGGCCTGGAAAAGGCCGGCGTGCTCGACCGCACGCTGCTGGTCCTGGTGACGGACCATGGCCAGGCCCCGATGCGCAATGACAGTGACGGCGTGATCGACGCTACCGGTTACCTGGCCAGTCGCTTCGGTATGCGGGTCACCGACAAGCGTTTTGCCGACCCCGACTTCATCAAGCGGTTCGAGTATTACAACCAGTACGACGTCGTCGTCGTGCCTGACGCCCCTCGATTGCTGGGCCTGCATCTTCGCCCGGCAGGGCAGGAATGGTACGACCGGCCGGCTGACGTCCGCCGGATGCAACTGACTGTCCGCGATGGCTGTATAACCGCACAGGCTCTGGCGGAGGATCTGGCGCAGAAGCCGTACTGCCGGTTCGCCGCCGTGCGAGCGGGCCATGACCGGGTGGAACTCGTCAGCCAGATCGGCGAGGCGATGATCGAGGTGGACGGGACGGTGAACCCGGCGTCGGCCAGTACGCAGCCGGCAAGCCGGGAACTGGCCGGCGCGAGGGACGTACTATACAGGTATACGATCCTGCGAGGTCAGGATCCGCTGCGGCTTGGGCTGACTGAACTAGCCCCGAAGTCGCATAGCGGCAAGCCGGTTGAAGTTACGATGCCGGGCCGGCAGTGGCTCGCCCGCACGATCGACGGGCCGAACCCCGGCGTGGTCTCGCAGATCGCAACGTATTTCCACTCGGCCAGGGCGGGGGATATTGTGGTCTTCGCCGAGACGGGGTATGGTTTTGCCCCGGACGAAAGCGGCCACGGCTCGACGACAGCCGCCGAGATGCGGGTGCCGCTGGTCTTCGCCGGGCCGGGCGTTACGCCGGGCGTTACGGACCGGGCGGCGCGGATTCAAAGTGTTATGCCTACGATTGTGACGGCACTTGGCTTTGGCGACCGATTGAACGTGCGGATGCCGCTGGACGGCCCGGTGCTTCGCCTGGCGGTCGGCGAGCCAGCTTCAAAGGATAATTAAGAACAAACTGAGGTCATCCACATGAAGGCACTCAAAGGTATTGCCGTGGCGGTTTCCGTCTGTCTGGCCGTGTACCTGATGCAGATGCGAACCCAGGGCGTGCCACGCCAGCCCGACAAAACCACGCACGGGACCACCAGCCAGCCGACAGGCAGACAGGCCCGGCCCGTCAAGATCCTCGACGAGAGCGCCTTACCACGGCATGGCCATGCAGGTCAACAGCGGTGATTGCCTGCCCTGGTTTGAGAAACTTACCGACGACATCGCCGACCTCGGGGCCGATACCGTCCTGATCAGCACCGCCGGCTACCAGGAGAACAGCAGCGCCGCCGCCATCTTCATCGACCAGCGCAAGACGCTGTCGGCCGGCCAGTGGGACCAGTTGCTCCAGCATGCCCGCAAGCGGGGCCTGCGCGTCGTGCTCATGCCGATCGTACTGCTGACCAACCCGCGAACCAGCACCGAGTGGCGCGGCGTCATCCAGCCGCCTCGCTGGGACGAGTGGTGGGGCAGTTATGACGAATACATCATGCACTACGCCAAGATCGCCGCCCGCAACCACGTCGACATCTTCATCATCGGCTCGGAATTGATCAGTACCGAAAACCAGCCCGAGATGTGGGACGACCTGATCGCCAAGGTCCGCAGCGTCTACCACGGCAAGATCAGCTACTCCAGCAACTGGGACCATTACGAAAAAGTACCCCTCTGGAAGAAGATGGACCTGGTCTGCATGACCACCTACTACAAACTCTCGGACGACGAGAACCCGCCCCAGGCAGAACTCGACGAGGCCTGGAAACCGATCCGCAGCGACGTGCTCGCCTGGCAAAAGAAAATCGGCAAGCCGATCCTCTTTACCGAGGTCGGCTGGCCCAGCCAGGACGGCTGCAGCATCGAGCCGTGGAACTACTACCGCAAGGATGTCGCCACCAGGACCGGCATGGTCGAGCAGGCCCGCTGCTACAAATCATTCATCCATAACTGGAACAGGGACATCGCCAGCAGCAACCAGGTCATCGGCGTCATGTGGTGGGAGTGGATCTGGTACGACGATCACCCCAAGGATAAGACCCAGGAATACGTCAAGGACGAGTGCCTCAAGGGCTATACCCCCAAGGGCAAGCCGGCCGAGAAGGTCCTGCGGCAGTGGTTCGCCAAGGTCCAGGCTGACTGTAAGGCCGCTGAGCAGCCTGTCGCCGCTGAGGCCCCGGCCCAGCCCTCCGCGACTGCTACACCGTGAACGACTGAAGAGGTGACGGGGTGAAGAGGTGACAAGGTGATGGGGTGATGGGGTGATGGGGTGATGGGGTGATGGGGCGAACGGGTGACAACGCCCTGTTGATCCTCTTACTTCACCACCCCCGGCGTCGGCACCGGCCAGGCCCACGGCTGCCACTTGCCCTTCGATAACGCCTCAAACATCATCAGCCGGTCCTGCTGGCTGCGAAGAACCTGCTGCTCCACCGCCTGCGGATCGTAGTCTCTCAGCAACTGCTCGCGCAGACACGCCTCCGTCTTCGCCAGACTCGGCTGACCGGCCAGGTTATGCTGCTCCAGCGGATCAGCCTGCAGATCGAACAGCAGCGGCGGGCACTGATCCACGTACACATATTTGTAACAACCCCGACGGATGCACCGCATCGGCCGAATGGGCCCTTCGCCCATGTAGTCGATGATCGCCGAGTCCTTCCAGTTGCTCAGCTCGCCGTCAAAGGCCGCGGCGAAGCTCTGCCCGTCCAGGGAGTGTTCCGCGCGGGGGCAGTCCCAGCACATCCAGCAGGGTCGGAAACAGATCGACCAGCGAGACCACTTGCGGCACGCGGCGAGCATCGCGGTCCCCTGGCCGACTCATGATCAACGGCACACGAGTTGACCAGTCATAGAACGTCCGCTTGAACCACATGCCGTGCTCGCCCAGTCTGATCGCCATGATCGGTAACAAACATCACCATCGTGTCGTCGCGCAAGCGCAGCCGATCCAGTGCCGCCAGCAGCTGCCCCACCTTGTCGTCGACGTAGCTGACCATGCCGTAATACGCCCGCCTGCTGGCCAGGATCTGCTCAGGCGTCGGCGGATACTTGTCGACCTCGTGATGGATCTGGATCCACTTGTTGTAGGGATGCATCGTGTCAAACGGCTCCGCCGGCGCGGCAGGCATGTCGATCTCAACACCCTCGTAGCGGTTCCAGTATTCCGGAGTGATGATGAAGGGCTGGTGCGGATGGGTGAAGGAAACGCACATGAAGAACGGCTGGTCGTCGCCCGCATTGGCCAGCCCCTCGAGCCGTGCCAGGGCCCGGCGCTGGGTATCCTCGTCGTAGTCGAGCTGGCTGGTCCACTCCACCGGCCCACACTCAGCCAGTTTGCCGGCACTGGAGCCGGCATTGCCATAGGGCCCACGCCGCCAGTCAGGCGTCCAGCTGAACGTCAGCTGGGTAGATATCGCTGTTGAGCCGCTCTTCGAACCCGTGCAGCTGGTCGGGCCCGACAAAGTGCATCTTGCCGCTAAGGATCGTGCGGTAGCCGCTGAGGCGCAGATGATGCAGGAACGTAGGCACGCTGGCCGGCAGCTCCGCCCCGTTGTCCCACGACCCGATCGCACTGGCCAGCCGGCCGGTCAGCATGGACTGCCGCGACGGCACGCAAAGCGGACTGTTGCAATAGCAGTTTTCAAAGACGGTCCCGCAAGCTGCCAGGCTGTCGATATACGGCGTCCGAACGACCGGATGCTTATAGGCCGGCAACACCAAGGCGGAAAGCTGATCCGCCATGATCATGAGAATGTTCATCACTGCACCTCGGAATGTAGCCAGATGGCAACTTCTTACCACATGTGCCGAGCAAACGCCACAGGCAAGCAATCGAGACAGATCTGCTCGCCAAGGTAGCGATCAGGAAGTATAATGGTCTGCCATGCGAGACAGCATAGAGCACTGGTGGGAACAAGCGCAGCGCGACTTGGTCAGCGCGGGCAACTCGCTCAAGGCGGGAGACTATTACGTGTGCGCCTTTCTTTGCCAGCAGGCGGTGGAGAAAGGCCTGAAAGCCTACATCATGAACATGGGGAAGGTTTCCCCTGGCCCCGTCCATTCGCTGGTCAGGCTCGCAGACACAGCGGGTCTGCCTGCCGGCTTCCGTCCTTTCATGCGACAGTTGACATCAGACTATTTTCTGTCTCGTTACCCGGATGCAGCAGAGGGAGCCCCTTTCAGCCTGTACAAGCAGGAAGACGCAACGATCACGCTGGCGAAGTCGCAGGAGGTTTTCACATGGTTGGCTGCACGAATGAGCAAATAGAAGCCGCCCTCGCGGACTATTTGGCCTTCGTCGGCAAGCGATGGCACATTGAAAAGGCGATCCTCTTCGGCAGCCGCGCGCGCAACGACCATCTCTTGCACAGCGATGTCGACCTGATCCTCGTATCGCCTGATTTCGCCGGCCTGCCCTTCCGCAGTCGACTCGCCGACGCCCTCGAAGGCTGGAACGCCGAAGTCGACCTCGAAGTGCTCTGTTACACACCGGAGGAATTCGGCAGAAAGCAACAGGACCCCGGCATCGTTCAACAGGCCACAAAAGAGGGCCGACTTCTGACGACAGGCTGACCACTTGCGAGATCCCACAGGTTGCGCAAGTCAATACCCTCGCTGTCGCATCGCCAGCATGCGGATCAGCACCAGCAAGGCGACCTGCAACAGGAGGAGCAGCCCGAAACCGACTGGCAGGAACACGGCCGGCACGATCCACAGCAGCAGGCTCATCAGTGCCCAGAAGGTACCCGACAGGTCCTCCATGGCCGCATACCGCCCAGCCAGGATCACGCAGGCGATCAGCACCAGCAATCCAAGACCCGGGATGAACATGATGAATCTCCCGTACGCAATCCAGCCGCGTACGTAGGGCTATCCGTCCGCTGCAGACCGGATCTTTCCCCGCCCGATTTCGAATTGCCTGCCGGTACTCGGTTTGAAAGATCTCGGCCTGATGGGTTCCACTGGCAGCTTGCCTGCCAGTGCGCCGTTTTCGAGCCGGCCTACTTGATAAACCGAATCGTCCAGGGATACCGGTACATCTGCCCCTTAGACGCTCGTATCGATGCGATCACAGTCAGCACGATATCCGCCACGATCGCCACCGGGATCAGCACCGCCCCGATAATGCTGATGGCCATCAGGACGATATACAGCATCACGGAAAGCTGGAAATTCAAGGCTTCCTTCCCCTGGTCATCGACAAAGTCCGAACCATTGCGATTGACCAGCCACACCACCAGCGGCCCCAGAAGATTGCCGAACGGAATCCCAACAAACAGCGACAGTGCCGAAAGATGAGATAACATCCCCCAGGTTCTTTCCTGTTTGTCGTCCATTCACCACTCCAACATATACCTGCGCCTTCAGCCCTGCCCAACCACCAGCCGCGGCTCCCGCCATAACTGTTGTCGGCCGGCAGGCGGACTCTTTCTCTACTTCAGAAATCGGATCGCAAAGGGATAGCGATATGCCACGCCCTTGCTGGCCTGGACCGCGGCGAGAACGATAAAGACAATGTTCACCACAGCCAGAGCAGGCAGCAGCAGGAAGCCGATCATCGCGATCATAAGCAACCCGCAGACGAATCCGGCAATCACCATAGTGATCTGGAAGTTCAAGGCCTCCTTCCCCTGATCGTTGACGAACGCGAACTGCTCCTTTTTGATCAGCCAAACCACCAGCGGCCCGATGATATTGCCAAACATCGGCAACACGAACCCCGCCAGAGCTGCCAGATGGCAAATCATCCCCCAGTTCCGCTCCTCGGCTGTCATCGTAGACGAATCCATAAAACCGCTCCTTCTCACTTCAGGATCGGGTAGGCCGACCCTTGCATCCCTGACTACCCTCTCCATCCACCATGCACGCGAGACAGATCAACTCTCTACTTTTTGCCGTTCTCCGTGCCTCCGCGCCTCCGTGGTTTGATCAGCCTTTCGCAGCATCACCCGCCGTAGATCGCCGCCAGCTTCGCTGCCAGGATCTCCTGCACGACCTTCGGATTGGCCTTGCCGCCGGAGGCCTTCATCACCTGCCCCATCAGGAAGCCGAACGACGCCTTCTCCTTCTTGCGGCCCGGTTTGGCGGCCTCAACGGCGTTGGGGTTGGCTGCCAGGGCCTTGTCCACTATCTCTTCCAGCGCGCCGGCGTCGGACGTCTGGATGAGGTTCTCCTGCTCGGCGATCTGCTGCGGCGTATCGGGACTGGTCAGCATCTTCTCGGCAATGGTCGCCGCCGCCGTGGCGTTGATCGTGCTGCCGGCAACCATGCGCCGCCAGCTGGCCGATCCGCTCGGGGCCGACGTTGAGTTCCGCGATGGTGCACTGCCGCGCGTTGGCGTGCATCGACCAGAACGAGACGAACTCCTTGGCCAGCACCTTGGCATCGCCGCCAGCCGCAATCGCCTCCTCGTAAAGGTCAGCCGTCGCCCGGTCGGTAACGATCTGCACCGCCTCCGCCAGGCTGATCCCGAAGGTATCCATATACCGCTGCTGCCGCGCCAGGGGCAGTTCCGGCATGGCCTTGCGAATGGACCCCAGCCACGCTTCGTCCGGCACGACGGGCGTCAGGTCCGGGTCGGGGAAATAGCGGTAATCGTGGGCCTCTTCCTTGCCCCGCTGAAACTCGCTCGTGCCGCGATCGTCGTTCCAGCCGCGGTTCTCCTTGCCGAGTTTCTCCAGGGTGTAACCGTGGTCAGCCTGCCATTCGCTGAACTGCCGGTCGATCTCGTAGGCGATGGCATTGCGGACGCTGCGGAAGCTGTTGAGGTTCTTGACCTCGATGATCGGCGTGCGGTACTCCCTGCCGTCGGCATCGGTGATCGCCAGGTTGATGTTCGGCTCGAACCGCATGTGGCCCTTCTGCATGTTGGCCTCGCTGATGCCCAGCCAGCGGACCAGCCGCTGCAGTTCGACGCAGAAGGCGTACGCCTCGTCGGCGCCTGTGATGTCCGGCTCGGTGACGATCTCCAGCAGCGGCGTGCCGGCCCGGTTCAGATCGACACGGGTATGGTCCGAGCCCTCGTGGAGGTTCTTGCCGGCGTCCTCCTCGAGGTGGGCCCGGAGGATGCGGATGCGCTTGACGCCGCTGTCCATCTGCAGGTCGAAGTGGCCGTTGCGGCACAAGCGGCAGGTCGTACTGGCTGATCTGGTAGTTCTTCGGCAGGTCGGGGTAGTAGTAGCTCTTGCGGTCCCACTTGGTGAAGCCGGGGATCTCGCAGTCGACCGCCATGCCCAGCAGGATGGAGTACTCGACCGCCTGCCTGTTCATCACCGGCAGCGTCCCGGGCATGCCCAGGCAGACGGGGCAGACGCTGCTGTTCGGCTCGCCGCCGAAGTCAATCGGGCACGAGCAGAACATCTTGGTCTTGGTCGCCAGCTGGACGTGGATCTCCAGCCCGATGATCGGGCGAACCTGAATGTCGGTTGCAGTAGTCATATGGATCTACTCAATCCGTTGCGCAGAGAGGCTCAGAATCCTAAGCCGCCAGTCTTCGGGCCCACGGTTCGATGGCCTGTTCCAACTCATGGATGGAATCAGGCAGCTCACCGGTACCGAAACGTTTCCACCAATTGACGACGGTCATGCCGATGACCGTATCCCTATCCTGCCGCCGTACGAGGAGAAGGCCGTCATCGGTCTCTTCGGAATAGGCCGGCGTCTGCCGCTGCTCAACCAGGCGCAGATAGAGAGTATCATTGCTGATGTCGTAGTGACACCACAGAACGTCGTCAACAATACCTTCGATCGTATCTACCTTGACCATTCCTGTGCTCCTCCCGAGACTCTCCTGGCAAAATGGGCTGTCTTCACCAATGCCAGAGCGACGTCCACAACCACCATGATTGTAATCTCTAACGGCTTCGCCGGACCATAGTAAAGGCGGCAGTCAGGATCAGAGTTGCTGTGCCTGATCTCGGCCGGCGACCCAACCACCTCCTCAACACGCAGTTTCATCCCATCCATTTCGGGATGGGCCTTCAGAATATGCCCATACCAAGTCCGCTCATGCAGAGTAATCGTCCGGCCAAGTGGATCCGTGATCTGCACGTCAGGCATTCGTCACGTCCTGCAAATCAGCCAGCCACCATCGCCGGCGCCTTCGTATGCCACTGCGTCGCCTGCTGATACGCCCATGCCACCTGCAGCAGCCGGCCTTCCGCGAAGTGCCTGCCCATCAGCTGCATGCCGATCGGCAGCCCATCGGCGGAGAAGCCGCACGGAACACTCACGCCCGGAATTCCCGCCAGGTTCGCCGAGATCGTGTAGATGTCCGCCAGGTACATCGCCAGCGGGTCGTCGCCCATCTGGCCCAGCGTCCAGGCCGGGGCCGGGGCGGTCGGCGAAACGATCACGTCGCACTTCTCAAACGCCTTCTCGAAGTCCTGCTTGATCAGCGTGCGGACCTTCAGCGCCTTGAGGTAATACGCGTCGTAGTAGCCGCTCGACAGCGTAAACGTCCCCAGCATGATCCGCCGCTTGACCTCTTCGCCGAACCCCTCCTGCCGGCTGGCGCAGTACATATCTATGTAATCGTCCGGCTTCGGCGTCCGGTAGCCGTAATGCACGCCGTCGTAGCGGGCCAGATTGCTCGACGCCTCGGCTGTCGCGACGATGTAGTACGTCGCCACCGCATACTTCAGATGCGGCAGGTGCACCTCGACGACCTCGGCCCCCTTGCTCTTGAGCACCTCGATCGCCTGCATCACAGCGTCTTTGACCTGGCTGTCGAGCCCCTCGCCGAAATACTCCGCCGCGATCCCCACCTTCAGTGGCATGTCCAGCGACTCGATCTGCTTGAGATAATCCGGCACCGGCTCATTGACACTCGTCGAATCGCGAAGGTCGTGCCCCGCGATCGCCTGCAGCACCAGCGCCGCATCGCGAGCATCCACGCCGAACGGCCCGATCTGATCGAGACTGCTGCCGTACGCGACCAGCCCAAATCTGCTGACCCGGCCATACGTCGGCTTCAACCCCGTCACCCCGCAAAAACTCGCAGGCTGGCGGATCGACCCGCCCGTATCGCTGCCCAGCGCCGCCGGCACCAGCCTGGCCGCCACCGCCGCCGCCGAGCCGCCGGATGATCCTCCGGGCACCTTCGTCGTATCCCACGGGTTCCGCGTTTTGACGAACGCCGAGTTCTCCGTCGACGAACCCATCGCGAACTCGTCCAGGTTGCACTTGCCGACGATCACCGCCCCAGCCTTCTGCAGCATCTCGATCACGTGCGCGTTGTACGGGCTCTCGAAATTGCCGAGGATCTTCGAACCGCACGTCGTCTTGCCGAAACTCGTGCAGATATTGTCTTTGACAGCCATCGGCAGCCCCGCCAGTACGCCGACCGGCTCGCCGGCGCTCACCCACTTGTCGACCGCCCTGGCCGCCTCCAAGGCCCCCTGTTCGTGAATCGACAGAAACGCCTCGATCTGCGGATTGCCCCTGCGGATCGACGCCAGGCACTGGCCTACCGCCTGCTCGGAGGTGATCTGTCGATTGCGAATTGCCTGACACAGTTCGTAGGCCGTCTGCATCGTCTGACCTCTTCACTAAGGGATGCGGATTACTTCGTTAACAAGGTACCAAGTTTCTGCAACGTCTCGGCGATTGTCTCTGCCGGCAAAACACAGATCAACTGGGCATTCCTGGCCCGCCAGTCCAGACTCTTGACCTGGTCCGCCAGGATCGCACCACCGACTGCCAGCCCCGCCGGCACAACAACCTCGAACGGGTACCCTTTGATCTGGCTGGTAACAGGACACAGAACCGCCAGTCCCACCTTGCCGTTATAGGCTTCCGGCGAAAGGACGACTGCCGGCCGGCGTCCTGCCTGCTCATGGCCAGCCTGGGGAACCAGGTTGATCCATACCGCGTCGCCGCGCCTGGGAACGTACGCCTTCGCCCTCACCATACTTCATGCCCAGTTGCAGGCCCCATATCGACCTCATGGTGAAGGTTCTCTTCGGTCACTTGCGACAGGAGCTCTTCAAGCCTGGCCGTCGGCTCCGCCACTGGGGCGACAACGAGCTTCCCGCCGACCATGGACACCTCCACGGCGGATTCGTCGTGCAACCCCACCTCGGTAGCGAAGGACTTGGGAATCCGCAGCGCCAGGCTGTTACCCCACTTCTGAACCCGCGTCTTCATAGCAGCACTCCTTGCCACAGCCATGTATCTACATTGAAGATACATGCGCCATTAGCCCGAGTCAAACGCCCGGTCCCCATCGGCTGCAATTACCCTGCTAGGCGCTATCCTGCTCCAGCACCTTCGGCACGCTGAAGAAGTTCCCATCCCGCTGCGGAGCATTCGCCAGCACGCCGTCCGGTCCCAGAGGCTGCCCGGTCAGGCCCGGTTCGTCCAGCCGAAAGACGTTGTGAATCGGCAACGCATGGGCCGTCGGCTCCACGTCCTTGGTATCCAGTTCATTGAGCTGCTCGAAATACTCGACGATCGAGGACAGTCGCTCACTGAACCGCCCGACCTCGTCGTCCGATAACTTCAGCCGGCCAAGGAACCCGATATGCCGAACCTGCTCGACGCTGATCTTCTTTGTCTCTGCCATAGGACGCCCCAAGAATCTATTCTGCTGTCGCCCATCAGAAAGGGTGCCACGCCCGCGCCGTTTGCGGGCGTGCCGAACGACGGGCCAACCCTCGGATCAGCCCTGGCGTCAAACTCGGTCCCATAAGACGCCACTTAACAGCCGCTCCAGCCCGGACAAAGCCCGCAACCCACCGCGCAACAAAAAACGAGGCCAACAGGCCTCGTTTTGTAATCGACTCTTCTGTCCTGCGTAAAGCCGAACCGGGCCTACTTGGCTTCCTGCTCCGGCTTGTAATTCCTCTTCGGCGGCTTTGTGATCAGCCCCATACGCATCGCCTTGGCGGACACCTTCATCCGCACCACTCGGCCATTCACCAACACCCGCACCTTCTGGATATTGGCCTTGAACGAGCGCTTGGCGATACCTGTGGTCTTAATGCCAACGCCGCCCAGATACTTGGCCTTGCCGCGACGCGATATGCTGCGGCCGAAAATCGTCTTCTTGCCTGTCAATTCGCAAACTCTACCCATCGTCCTGACTCCATGGCAATCTGTCGGAGGCTGAACCGTCGAAAACGCTCATTCTACCTGACGACGCAACAGTTTCAAGCTCGCTACCACCGGCAAGTCAGGTATTATACACGCCCGGATGCAATGACAAGCCCTTACAGACGTTATACGGGGTGGAACCTTGGAGCGTACGGGCCCAACAGTGGATCTGACTCGCCTGGTGAACCTCGCGAAGGCCGGCCAGATGCAGGCCGTCGAGCAGCTGGTCGACCTGTACGCGCCCAGGCTTTTCGGCCTGATCTACCGCATGATCGGCATCAGGACCGACGCCGAGGACCTGCTTCAGGAGACCTTCATCAAGATGATGCGGGGCCTGTCAGGGTACCGTGAGGACGGGCGATTCGAGCCGTGGCTCTTCAGCATCGCGGCCAACCTCGCCCGCGACTGGCTCCGCCGGCAGGGACGGTCGATCGTCACGCCGATGGCTGGCCACGACGACGATCTCGAGCCGACGTTCGCCCATGCCGGCCCCGGCCCCGAACAGGTCCTGGCCCAGGCCGAGCAGCTGGACCTGCTGCAGCAGGCGGTCAACGAGTCTGTCGCCTGCCGAGCGCGAGGTGATCTCGCTGAGGTTTTTCGCCCAGATGTCATTCAGGAGATCGCCGAAAAACTCCAGGTTCCCTTGGGTACAGCCCTCGCCCGGGCGCACTGGGCGGTCGCCCACTTGCGACAGCGGCTATGGTACGTCCCAGGCACTGGCCGCCGAGGAGTCAGACAATGAGCAGGAAATCTGAAAACAAGCGAGAGTTTGAAAGACTCGCCCGTCAGATCGAGCGGGCCGAATCCGCCCTGCATAGCCGGTTCATCGGCACGCCCCTGCCCGATCCCGGCGATGCTCGCCCGTATCAAGACCAGGCTGCATGCCGAGGCGCAGGTCATGGCTGCAAGCAGCACCCCCAGACGAAACATGTCATGGCTGCGCAGTGCCGCTGCAACCGCCGCGACAGCTCCTGCTGGCTGCAGGGCTCTACATGGTGGCAGGACCAAGCGTGCGGCCCGCCCGGACCGCTGATCGCGAAACACCCAGCCTCGAAACCTTCACTGACAGCCTCGCCAGGGTCATGAGTGACGAAGACCCCGAACTGGCCGAACTCCGTAACGAAATCAGTCAGATGGAAAGCCAGACCGCCAGCAATACCCTTGATCCGCCTGCACCGACGGATCCAGCCGCCGAAAGGCCGGCACGGCCCGCCAACCGGCCTTGGCAAGTGTTGGGCCGGCGCAACACAGCCCCCAGCAGCAGGCAACAACTTAAACCGGCCCGGCCGAGCCAGGCTTCAGCCGGCCCGACTGGCAGATATCGCGCATGATGGAGTTAGCGATGCAGCACGAACCGACTCAACAACCCTTCCAGACGCACTGCGAGGCCCGCACTCGGCCACCGGCCGATGGTTCGCCAGTCTTCTTCTGGCCGTCAGCCTTGCACCAGCAGCCGCCCTGGCCAATCCACCCCGGCACGGCCCCGCGAGCCAGCCGGCAGCACCACCACTCACGGCATCGTCGTCCCGCGCTACCCCCGACGACAAGACAGATCGTCCCTCGTCACGTCGGCCGCACCATCGCCCCATGGATGATGGCCCGTTGGAGACGCTCAGCGAGTTCTACCCGGAGCAGGCTCGACACTGCGCCAGATGCGGGAAAGAAACCCGCAGGAGTTCGCCCGCATGGAAAGAAAGATGAGCCCCTGGCTAAACCGCCTGCGCGCTTACAGGTCCCGCGACCCGCAATTAGCCCGCGTACTCGTCCAGAAGCACGAAACGGAGATGGCCATCACCGACTGGCAGCGCCGCTACCGCCAGGCCCCTCCCGACCAGCGAAAAACGCTCATGGCCCAGGGACGTGAGCTGGCCAGACAGCGAGTCGACCTCCGCTTGCGGCAGGTTCATCTCCAGATCCAGTGGATGGAGCGTCGCCTGGAAACACTCAAGAAGCGTCTGGAGCAGCGAGAAGCCGACAAACAAGCGGCCGTGGATCGCGAGTTGTCCGAGATGATGACCAACTCACCATCCACCCAGCCCGCCGATCACCGTGGCACGCATCCGTAGCGGAAAGTCTGAGCACCACGCTTTTCGCACAGCAACATCCCGCAGCAATAGACATGATCCAGTGCAGGGGCCTCACCCCTGCCGCCAGGTCGTTTGCGCCACCGGTTTCACCAGACACAGCCAATCCACGATTTCGAGGCGCCCCTGTTGCATGGCGCGGCCTTGGACAGAGCCACCCCATCGCACGAAGACGGCCCAAAGGCCATAACCCCCCGCCGCGAAAAAAGTTACTCCAGATCGTTTCGGCCCGACAGCAGATTGCGGCCAGTTTCCTGGAGAGAGCCGGCCGCCAGTGTGCCCCCCGAGGTACCGTCACACGTCGCTCGTGCTGCCGCGGAAGCCAGTAGACCAACCTGCAGGGTATACAACGCATTGCGAGCCTGACTTGTCGCTGCTCGCAAACCCATTACGGCCTGCACGGATGCCCCGACAAGACCGGCAGATTCCCCCGCCGGCGGCCGCCGCACACTTCAGTCTTTTTCCCGTTGTATCCGATAAATGCTCCGTATATACTTCTTGCGGTTGGTTGCGAGAACGAGCCCAGGTATGCGAGCTTTCTGTCCAAGTGAGCGCCTTGATGTCTCTGTCGAAGCTCCCACCGAACGGGTCGACGAGCGGCCCCTTTCTAGGTGACCCAGAAAGAAAGAAAGAGGGGTCACAGGATCTGCCGAACTGACAGGAGTCAATCATGGGCAGGAAGTTGTATGTAGGCAATCTCGAGCTACGACGTCACCAGTGGAGATCTCGAGCAGATGTTCGCCTCCTACGGTACCGTTGAAAGTGCACAGGTCATCTCTGACAAGTTCAGCGGCCAGAGCAAAGGCTTCGGCTTCGTCGAGATGGCAAGCGACCAGGAAGCCCAGGCCGCCATCAGCGCCATGAACGGCCAGCAGCACGAAGGTCGCACCCTCACCGTCAATGAGGCACGCCCGCGGGAAGATCGCGGCGGTCGTGGCGGCGGCGGCGGTGGTGGTGGACGTGGCGGCTACGGTGGCGGCCGTGGCGGCGGTCGCGGCGGTTATGGTGGTGGCGGTGGCGGTCACGACCGTTACTAGACCCCATATTGCATGAATCACGCGAGGAAGGCCACTTCGGTGGCCTTCCTCTTTTTCTTACGCAGGCAGTCTGACCGTCACGGTCGTGCCTTCGCCCGCAGCGGTATGCAGCTCCATCCCCCCGCCGTGCGCCTCGACGATCTTGCGACAGATCGACAGCCCCAGCCCCGTACCGCGAGTCTTGGTCGTATAAAACGGCTCGAACGCACGCCGCGCCATCTCCGGCTCCATGCCGGGGCCATTGTCCGCGAAGGACACCTGGCACCAGCCATCCTCCACCTTCAACCGGATCACCAGCTGCCCCGGCGTAGTCATCGCCTGCGCCGCATTCAGCACGATGTTCATGAACATCTGTTCCATCTGGTCCGGGTCCACGCTCACCGCCGTCGGCACATCCGGATAATGCTTAATAATCTGTAGCGGCTGCAACTGCCGCTCCCGCGCCAGCACCGTCAGCACCGCGTCGATCAGCTCTTCCAGGCTTGTAACCATCTTGTCGGGGGGCGTCGGCCGCGCATAGATCAGCAGGTCGCGCACCGTGCTGTCCAGCCGGCGGATCTGATGCTGGATCTCGTCGATGATCTCGCGATGCGAATCGGTCGGAGCAAACCGCTCCCGAATGATCTCCATCGCGCCGCTGATGCCCGCCAGCGGGTTCTTGATCTCATGAGCCAGGCTCGCAGCCAGCTCCCCGATCGCCGCAAGTCGCTCCGCACGAATCAGATTCTGCTCGAGATGCTGCTGACGGGTCACGTCCGTGACCACCGTAACGCCGCCAAGGCTCTTGCCCGAAGCAGCCCGCACGGCTGCACTCGACAGACTGATCACCCTTTCCCCGCCGTCGGGCCGGTGTATCCGCAGTTTCGTGTCCGACGGACTCTCATCCAGTTCCGAGGAGAAACTCGCCGCAAAGTGCAGCTCCGCCTCCTGGCGGTCCTGCGGGTCCTCGACCGCCTTATACAACCACTCGCGAATCTGCGTGCCGCTCTGCAGGTCATAGCCGAGAATGTCATAGATCCGCGCATTGCAGACCGTCACCCGCCCGTAAAGGTCATACGCGACAATACCCAGCGGCGCACTGTCCAGCAGCGCCTTGGCCAATGTCTGCTGGTACGCCTGCTCCGCCCCCAAAGGCAGACACGCCCCGCCAAGCGGCCGAGGTGCGTGCGCCGCCGTCACCCCGCCCTCGGCAAGCATCACCGACAGCACCGCCATCGCCCGTGCCACAGCCTCTCGACAACGACGCTGCCTGGCGGCCTTGTGAGCGAACACCTCGCCTGCCACCTCATCCAGCCGCAGCTGCACCTGCACCGGAATCGCCAGCATCGCCGGGCCCGAAAACTTTGCATCCGTCGCCAGCAGATGCAGCCGCCTGCGCCGCATCACGAAATGACGACTCGCCGGGCGAACGAAACAGCTGCAGCAGCCAATCGCCCCGGCTGGCCGCAGGTTTCTCGGATCCTTCCTCTGCCGACGCTGCCCCGGCGGCTGATAAGCCCCCGTCGACCAGCCCCTCCTCAAAATCCGCCGCCACGCGCGCGATCGCCCTTTCGGCCACCGCCAGTTCCTTCAGCGCACTGACATCCGCCTCGCTGAAACCTGCCCCCCGGCAGGCCTGCCGGAACAGACTCCCTTCGATAGCCGTGCCGGCCGGTTCGGCCCGCATGACCCCGCTTGACTGATCACTACTGTTTCGTCTTTGCGACATTTCCATCTGCCAACGACATGCCTGTCTGACCGGTTCTCGCTCATCCTGTCAGAGGCAACGGCAACGTGCATCCGGCCCCGAACTGCCGCCCGTCCCACGCTGTCTGCCTCATCCAAACGCAGCCCAATTATAGGATTCCGCTGCCTTCAGCCCCGAATCCCTTGGCGCCCTGACGCGTGGCACTATAATCGAAAACCATGAACCTTGTGAGTCTCTCCCAGATTTTCACCTGTTACTGTACCGGCGGGGGCTTCGGCTGCCCGGCCGACGGGTCGCCCATGTCCCCGCGCGCTTGAACCGTCTGACCTGCATCGCCTTGGCGGCGGGTCGGTTTCGATCACCCCGGTTCCGTATAATTAACAATGTTGGTTTCCCATAGCGCCGTCCGCAAGAGGCAAAACCGCGCTATCGGTTCAGGAGAGATGTCATGGCGTGCAAACCATATTTCGGCGAAAAGTTCGGCGAACTGGTCGAAGACCTGATCGCTTCGTACCATGCCGATCCCAAGACTCAACGCATCGGCAAACGCTTCCTGCCCTCCCGTAGCGAGATCGTCGAGGTCATCCAGAAACTGCTGGAACTCGTCTATCCCGGCTTCTACGGCCGGCAGGATCATAGCGAACAGAACCTCCAGGACCACGTCCGTGCGTTGATGGAGCAAACCACGGAGAAACTCCACCGCCAGGTCCACAACTGCCTCTGCTACGACCGTGAAGCCCGCGGCGACATCCGCCCGGAAGGCACGCCCGACCCTTGCGACCAGAAGGCCCTGGGCATCGCCCTGGAATTTGCCGAACGACTGCCCGCCATCCGCGACATGCTCTCCGGCGACGTCCAGGCCGCCTATGACGGCGACCCGGCGGCGACCGGTATCGATGAAATCCTCTTGTCCTACCCCGGCATGCTGGCGGTCAGCATCTATCGACTCGCCCACGAACTGCATGTCCAGGGCGTGCCCCTCATGCCCCGTATCATGACGGAGTGGGCCCACAGCGTAACAGGCTGTGATATCCACCCCGGTGCCCGGATCGGCCGAAACTTCTTTATCGACCACGCCAGCGGCGTCGTCATCGGTGAGACCACCATCATCGGCAACAACGTCAAGATCTACCAGGGTGTGACGCTCGGCGCCCTCTCCTTCGCCAAGGATGAACGAGGCCGGCTCATTCGCGGCTACAAGCGCCACCCCACCATCGAGGATAACGTCATCATCTACGCCAACGCCACCGTCCTCGGCGGCGAAACAATAGTTGGTGCCGGCACCGAGGTCGGCGGCTCCGTCTTCCTCACAAAGAGCGTACCGGGCGACTCGGTCGTCAAGCTCAAGGCTCCGGAGTTGCGCCTTCGCTCCAAACTTCCGCCAGGCGTCGCCGGCGAAACAAAGGCCTTCGAGACAACACTGCAGGCCGTCCCGCAGACGTCGCCCGCGACGGCCCCGTCCAGCCCGGCCGACGAATCGATGACCGCGGATGAACCGCCGCCGTCACCGTCGCCCGCGGAACTGGCCTCGCCGGAATAGGAACGATGCGCAAAGTCTACCACGCCCGCCGATAGTGCGGGCGTGGTAGACGTTGCAGATATTGGTTGATCGGGCGAGCAATGATCACTCCTGCGGCAACGCGCTCGTTATCTCTTCGTCCCGTCAGGGACGACAAGTCCGCACATATAAGCGCCACGCACCACACGCCAGGCACGACTACCGGTGATGCCCGCCATGTCCACCGCCATGGAATCCGTGGAATCCCCCATGGAACCCGCTGCGGAACCCATCGTGCCCGAAGCCGCCAAACGCACGGCCGTGCCAGACATGACCACCTTTCCAGCCATGCCCGCCGTACCACCGGAACCCACCATACCAGCCGTGATGCTTGTACAGGTCATCCCGGTCGCGGTGGTGCCCGCCGTACCAGTAGTAAGGCCGCGTGCCATACCAGTTGAAGTACAGCCCGCTGCCGTACGACGGATACGTGTAGCTGTAGTACGGGTAGGTATAGCCATAAGGATAGGGGTACGCATAAGAGTACGGATAGTCATAATAGTAGTAAACCGGCGGCTGGGCCGCATAGACTCGCGGCGGTGTAGGCAGTGCATAGTAGTACGGACCGCCCCCCGGAAAGACTCGTACCGACGCCCCGACGCTCACCGCCACCGGCTCCGCCGAGACCGGCTGATCGTCCGGATAGTATACGGCCGGCCGAGCCTGCACGATGTTATCGCCAGTTACGGAGCTGTAGGTTGCCGCCCTGGCGGGCACATTCAATGCCATGGCCGCCAGCAGCGGGACAGATATCGCCAACCACTTCATAGCAGACCTCCGATGCAAATCGCCTGCGATTTTACGCCCCGACAGATAAATAGACCACACAAGATTACATTCAACACTAATCAAACAAGTCAAGGATGCCCTGCTTCTACGCCGTAAGACTGCCATGGATGCGATACAACAGTCCCCCTGCCAGTCAGGTGTCCCGCCCACATTTAGCCTGCCCGCTTGCGGGCAGCGTCCGTTCGGTATGGCGAGCCCCCTGCGTCGCAAGCACTAGCGCCCTTGGTCCCACGACCTTCCGCACCATCCGCCGGCCCGTCTGATTCTCCCTCCCGGCCTGGTCCCGGATTCACTCGTTCTCACCAGCGTATTGCAGCGTAAGTCCTGTGCAGGTAACATGTCCCTGGAAAATGTGCGATTGCGAGTAGGTTAAGGGCGTTTGGTCCGATGGGTGGCCCGCCCCTGCTGCTGGAGAGCCTGCCGATGCCCGCGGAGCACCGATTTCCTCGCTCCTTTACGGTTGCCGCATGGCTGATCGTCGGCCTCCTGGCCGTCATTGCCGTGCAGATGGCGTTTCCCCGCAACGACTCGCTGGTGGCCAAGGCCTTCGCCCAGCAGTCGCCGATGCTCGGGGCACGGGGCGTCTACGCCTTCCCCATCCAGTTGACCCCGAAGACCTACGGGGTATGCATGGTTGATGTCGATGCCGCAACCACCTGGTTCTACGAATACAATCCCGGCACCCGCAAACTACGCCTGGCGAGTGCAAGATCTTGGATTTTCGATAGATACCTCGAAGAGTATAATGTAGAAGGATTGGCTCCCAATGAGGTCGGAGAACTGGTGAGCAAGCAACGGTCACAACGCCAGCAACTCCAGGCTGGCCCCGCAGCAGCCGGCCAGGATGGTATAGAGGCTTCCAAGCCGCTTCAGGAGGCGCAGACCTCCGTTGAGCATAATAAGGAGTAGTTTCCCATGGCGCAGGGCTTTTACAATGCCGAGGAGGCTTGTGCGAAACTGAAGAAAACCGAAGACGAGCTCCGCAAGCTTGTGCGTGACGGCCAGCTCCGCGAGTTCCGCGACGCCGGCGGTGTCATGTACCGCGCCCAGGAAATCGATGCCCTGGCAGGCGATGAACCGGGCCAGGACAGCGTCGCCGAACTCACCCTGGCCGACTCATCCACCGGGTCGACCGAGCAGCCCACGCCTGAGCAGCTCGGCTGCCCCCGAAACGCCCGATAAGAGCGACTCGTTCTCTGCCGACAGCAGCGTCTTCAGCCTCGACACCGGCACCACCGAGAGCGACGCGGGCAAGACCGACGTCTTCTCGCTCGAGCCGGCCTCAGAAGGCGCCGACGACAAGAAGAGCGGTTCCGGCTCCGGCAGCAGCATCAGCTTACTCGACGACCTCGAGAACATCACCATCCCCGCTGACCCCATGGCCGAGACCGTAGTCTCCGCCCCTGCCGAGCTCGATGCCGGCGGTAGCACCGGCGGCAGCGGCCTGCTCGACCTGGCCCACGAAAGCGACGATACCTCCCTCGGCGCCGAGCTGTATGACGAATCGGCCGAGTCCGGCGAGGCCACCCCGGCCGGCGGCTCCGAAGCACCGGCTGCCTCGGCCGTGCTGGAAGCGCCGACCGCCGCCGTCCCCCAGATGGAATACTACATGCCGGCGATGATGGCCGAGCCGTCTGATCCGATGGCCCCCGCCTTTATCGGGATGTCGATCGTCGGATTCGTCCTGCTGCTGGTAGCGGGCCTGGCGGTTTCGGCGGCCGCCGTCGGCTCCTGGCCCAGTCTGCTCGGGATCCTCTACGGCAACCTGCTGTATTTCCTGCTCGGCGCGATAGTTGCGGCCGGTGCCGCCTGGGGCATTGGTTTCGCGATCGGCCGGCAGGCGGCCGGCAGGCGCAGCGCCTATCCCCGCGCCGCAGCAGCAGGCCACGGCGACCTGCCCGAAGCCGAACCCGACGCGTAACCTCCCGCACTCACAGGGAACGCATCAGCACGATTATCCCGGCGGCCGCACAACAGTGCGGCCGCTTTGTTTTCCGATAATATGAATGCCCTCGCGCCTGTGATCGCTATTCCGACGGGATGGCGTGCAGACTTCGATCATGCGCTATCCGGATTGTCCCGAGATTGGGGCCGGCTTTGCAGGAATGGGTATATACGGTAAGATGCCCCCACTTTCATGGTTGATTCAGGGGCGCGGATAACCCCTAGACAGTCTTTTCGGTACGGGCCAGGACGGCCCTCTGGAGGATGAACAATGCGGCGTGTTGGTATTGCGGCTGTGCTGCCAGTATTGGCAGTCTTGTTGGCGGGTGCGAGCGGCTGCGTCAGTGCCGCCAAGTACCGGGACCTGGAAAACGCGCATCGGAACATGCAGACCCGGCTCGAGCAGGCCGAGACGGAGTCTGCAGGGCGAACGGGCAAGGGCCAGGGAGATGGCTGCCAAGTTCGCGGCGGCCCAGGCGGAGTCTGGATGCCAAGAACAAGGAAGTCCAGATGCTCCAGGATGCCCGCGATCGCCTCAAGGCGGCCTATGAAGCCCTGCGCACCAGTACGACAAGCTCGGCGGCGCCAAACCGACACCGATCGTTATTACAAAGAATGTGCTGCCGCAGAATCTCAGCAACGCGTTACAGACTTTCGCCACAAAGCACCCGGATATGGTCGAATTTGACGCCGAGCGCGGCCTGCTGAAGTGGAAGAGCGATCTGTTGTTCGACCTGGGCAGCGCCGACCTCAAACCGGCGGCCAAACCCGCCCTGCAGGAGTTTGCCAATATCGTCAACTCCGAAGCGGCCAACGACTTCGATGTGCTGATCGCCGGCCATACGGACAATACGCGAATCGCCAGGCCGCAGACCCGGCAGCTGCACCCGACGAACTGGCATCTGTCGGCCCACCGGGCTATCAGCGTTTTGTTCGCGTTGATCAACGACGGCGTGGCACCGACGCGCCAGACCGTCATGGGCTACGGGGAGTATCAGCCGGTCGCGCCGAACGATACGCCTGAGCACAAGGCCCTGAATCGCCGGGTCGAGATCTACCTGGTTAAGAAGGGCAACGTGCCCGGTTCGACGCCGGTCCAGCAGGCGGCCCAGCCGGTAGCGCCGGCGGCTCCAGCCGAGAGCCCAGCGGCCTCGGCGGATTAGGGTTCAATAGCATTTATTTAGAGTAAACCATAAGGCCCGGTCGACGTGACCGGGCCTTATTTGTGCGCATCGGGAATGGGCGGCATTACCACGCCCCTTCAGGGCTCAACATCAACAACAACAACAATATACACAACAAATGTGGGAACGTGTCGCCCCGGAACCCAGGGTCGCGGCCACGCCGGGCAAAAGGCGCCCGCGGTGGCCTTGCCCCTGGGCTTACATGCACCGTCCCTTCGGGACGAACAACAACGACAACAACAACAACAACAACGATGATGATGATTGCGCTGCAAAGGCTTGGGTGTGCGAACACGCCAGTAAGGGTCGCGGCCACCGCGGGCAGAAAACGCCCGCGACGGCCTTGCCCATGGGCTTACATATCTCGTCCTTTCAGGACGAAGAGCATGCACCAGTCTTAATGATTGCGCCATCTCCAACTGGGCAATGGCACGGTCCTCGGTCCTGAAAGGACATAGCAGGTAAGCCCAGGGGCAAGGCCGAGGGGCGGGCCTCCCGCGCAGCTCAAGAGCCCAATCGAGGCCGCGACCCTGGGTAACGGGCCACGACGCATACATCGCGTCGTCCTTGCCGTTTGAGCCCTGAAGGGGCGCGGCAAGGCTCCCCAACGCACCTAATCCCACACGTATCGCTCGTCGAATGCGATCTTATACGTTCGGAGGAAGGCTCGGAATTCCTCCTCGAAGGATGTGCGTCTGTGGTGGATTTCCTGGCGGCTGATGTAGCGCTTTGCGTTGGCGATGCCCGATTCACCGATCGAGAAGATGGCGTAGCCATTTTGCCAATGAAAGTCACGCATGCCGGCGGATTGCGTCTTGATCCATTTGCTCGAACTTTCCTTGAGCTGCTGGACGATCTGGCAGGGAGCCAGATTCTTCGACAGACCGGACAGAACGTGCACGTGATCCTGCGTGCCGCCGATCAGGATGGGCGTACAGCCGGATTCTTTCAGAATGCCGGCCATGTAGGCGTAGATCGTTGGTTGGATATCGGGTGAGAGGAACGTCTGGCGGTTCTTTGTGCTGAATATGATGTGACCGATGATCCTGGCAAGAGATTGAGGCATGTTGTTGCTCCTGGTTTTGCCACGCCCTTTCAGGGCTCAACAACAAAACACCATCGCGTGGACGGTTACCCAGGGTCGCGGCCACCGCGGGCAAAAGACGCCCACCATGGCCTTGCCCCCGGGCTTACCTGTTTCGTCCCTTCGGGGCGGACGACTACAGCAGCAGCACCGACGTACAGCAAATCTGGAAACGTTTCGACCCACACGAGAGTCGCGGCCGGCGCGGGCGACAGCGTCCGCTTGGCTTGGCCGCTGGGCTAACGTGTTACGTCTCTGCGACTAAGGACAACAACAATCGTACAACAAACGTGTGTATTCGCGCGAAGAGCAAAACGCGCGATCTGCGGCTTCGGCTTGCGTCGACTGCAGACGCTTCCACAACTCCTGCTATCGTGTCCCGGCAGCCAGTTTGGCCGCCTGGCGATAGGCGCGGACTTTGCCGTAACGTTGGCCGGCCTGGTCTACGATGTTCTGGGCGATCTGGCGGGCCTGGCTCTTGTTACCGGAAATGTAGAGCGCGTTGGCCTGGCGGTAACGGGCGACCAGCCACGCGGGGCTGCTTGGCTGGACCAGCGAGCCGGCACGGTCGTAGGCGACAGCCGCGTCCCTGCGATTGCCCAGCACATCCTCACTGAGGCGGCCCGCCAGGACGAACGCGGCCCAGCGGCGATGCGGATCGCCTGGCGCCGAGCCGTAGGATTCAAGCTGCTTCATCAAGCCCCTGGCTTCCGGCTGAGACACCTGCGTTGAACGGCCGGCAGCGTACAGCGCAGCAACCGCCTGGGCGAAGCCATCCAGGCTGGAAGCTGCTGCTGCGGGGCGACTCGCTGCGGCGCGAATGTCGACCAGGCCTGCCACGTCTGCCGCCCACTCAAACACGCCGGAGTCGGAATAGACGAGAAACTGGCGATCGGCTGAGCCGCCCTGGCCGGCAGGCTCGGTCAACCAGTCCATGAGCCAGACGGCCTGGGCTGGCTTCGCCCGCCTGAGCACGGTTGCATGGATATACTGTCCCGTCGGGACCACCGAAGGATCGCGTACGAGGTAGAGCATATAGATGTCGCCGATGCCCGGCGGCTGGGAGACGTCAGCGGTCTTTCGATTCTGTTTGGACGCACGCGTCTGGCGCTGCGGTTGCCACGACGCGCGAGCAGGCTCTCCTACGCCCGGCTCATGCATTTCGTCGCCGAGCCCCAACATGGGATCGGTACAGCCGACGACCAGCAGCAGCATCACAGCCGCAACGCCACATCGCACGAAATATCGAAGGTTCATATCTTTCATCCGTTATTCGACAAACACCCATGACCCGAACCGATCGGCCTGGTGGAAGCCGGGCTTGAAGACCGGCAGCACCGACCACGATGCATACTGCACCGGTTCGGTCCTCTCGATGCGGAAGACGTTCGCATGCCAGTATTCGCCATGGCGAGGCGTCTGGGCTCCCAATGACGCGAACGGGATATCCGCCTCGACGGCCCACCATTTGTCCTCTTCGGCGGTATTGTTGAACCTGCCCTCGCCGATGACCTTCCACCGCAGCCCCTCGCAATTCCAGGGGATATCCGGCTTGAAGCTCTCGTCGCGAACGATCGTCGGGTTGCTGATACGGGCGTCGAAGACCGCGCCGAGCGGGTTGAAGTTGAACTCGTAATAATCGGTGAGGTTCCGCCCCGGACAGACGAACAGCTCCACGACCTCCTCCGACCAGAGCGGATCGTCGCGCTGCGTATGCACCGCCCGCACGGCGTCATCCTGGCAGTACCAGAAGATGCGGATCGACGTATCGGTCCAGCATGCTTTGACGACCGTCTTGCAGGGCGCCGGCATGCCTTCGGTACCCAGCAGGCGGAGCGGGCCGAACTCCGGCAGGTCGATCCACGGCGATTCGTCGATGCGGGCCGAAAGATCCGGCAGAGCGGCGTACTTTTTCAGGCGATAGACCGGTATATGGTCAGCCATTACGATCTCCCTCGTGGTTCAAATACGAATAAAGCGTAATCGTCGACGCTCAGATGCGGGCTGTCAACTCCCCGGTCGCAGCCGGCTTCGAGGCCACCGGCTGGCCGCGAGACAGCCAGGTAAACGTCAAGAGCCCTGCCAGCGCCACCGCTGAAACACCCGCCAGCCCAGGCAGGAAACTGCCCGTGGTGTCCCTCAACCATCCCGCCAGCGGCGGCCCCGACAGGCCGGCCACACCGTGCCCAAGCATGACCAGAGCGTAGATCGTCCCGAGCACGCGATGCCCGTAGAGATCGACGATCTGTCCCGGATAGACGCCGAACCCGCCGCCATAGCAAAAGCCCACGAACAGCGACGCGGGCAGCCACAACCAGCCGCTGCCTGCAAGCCCGGCTGTCAACAGCACCAGGGCCGAGGATGTGATCATCCCGAGCGCCAGCACCATCGCCCGCCGGCCGCCGAGCAGATCGCCGGCGTAACCACCGAGCACCCTGCCCGACGCGCTGCCGATCGCGAACATGGTGATCGCCTGCAGCGCGATGATCTCGGGCAGGCCGAAGAACTGGCCGATCGGCCGGAGATTACCGTTGACCACCAGGCCAGGCAGTGTCCCGCAGAACATCGCAACGACTAACGCCCAGAATTGCCGGTCGCGCAGTAACACCCGTCGTCGAAAGACCGTTGCCTGGGGGTCATGGGCTCCCGGCGGCACGAACAGCAGCAGGCCCATCAGCACGATCATCGGGCCGTAAACCGCGCCGACGAATCGAAAGATCGCCATGACGCTGCAGCCATGATTGAACATCACGCGGGCGATGTTTGTCAGGATGATGGCGCTGGCGCCGTAGCCGCCGATCGCCAGCCCTCCGACCAGCCCCTTATGGGCGGGAAACCACCGGACAGCCGTGGCGACCGCGCAGTAGTAGCCGCAGGCGATCCCCAGTCCACCCAGGCAGCCGACGCCCGCCCACAACAGCCAGAACCACGCGCCGCTGACGGAGGCCAGCAGGTATCCCGCTCCCAGCAGCAGCCCGGCCACAATCGACAACACACGGGGCCCGAACCGATCGAGGATTCTGCCCGCGAACACCCCCGCCACGCTGAAGACCAGGAAGCTCGTCCCGAAGACCAGCTGCGTCTGCCAGGACTTGTAGCCGAAATTTGCCTGGAGCCTCGGCACGAAGGTGCTCCATGCGTAGATGGGCCCGAGACACATCTGCATGACGACGCAGGCGATCAGTACGAGGTAGCGTTTCATATGTCCGTTGTCTGTGGTCCGTTGTCCGTAGTTCGTGGTCCGTGGCCAGTCGTCCGTTGCTCTGCCGACGATCTTCGCACCAAGTGGAAGTCTCCAGTATCAGCGGTCTGCCGCCAAATGTCACCTGTCTTGGGTTCCTGGCATTTATAATCCGGAGTTGATGCTCCTGGACTGGATAATCGCGTCCGATCGTCAATAATGTCCCCTGCCGATGCAACAAGATGACCGGCAGGCGGATTCACCTTCAATTGCGCGAACACGGAGTTTGTATGAGTGACCGGAAAGAACTGGCAAGATACAGGGCGAACTGGCAGGCGGAAATCGATGGGGCGGCCCTTTACCGCACCCTCGCTGAGACCGAAAGCCAGCCCCAGTTGGCGGAAGTGTATCGCCGGCTGGCGGAGACTGAAGACAAGCATGCGACTGCGTGGGCGGAGAAGATGCGTAACGCCGGGGCCGCTGTCCCGCCGGCCAAATTCAGCACGCGGGCGCGGATCCTGATGTGGCTGACGCGACGGTTCGGCCCGTCCTTCGTGCTGCAGACCATTACGGGCCAGGAGGCGGCTGACAGCAAGAAGTACGACAATCAGCCCGATGCCCGGCAGGAACGCATGCACGCCGACGAGCACTCTCACGCCAAGATCCTCAAGACGATTACCAGCCAGCACCCCGGCGGCATCGAAGGCAGCGCTGTCGCCCGGCTGGAAGGTCGTCACAAGGCGGTCGGCGGAAATGCGCGTGCGTGCCGCTGTGCTCGGCGCTAACGATGGTCTCGTTTCCAACATGAGCCTGGTCATGGGTGTGGCCGGCGCTGAGGCCGGCGCCAACGTGACGGGCGGGCATGCGATTCTCATCACCGGCCTGGCGGGCCTGCTGGCGGGGGCGTGTTCCATGGCGATGGGTGAATGGCTCAGCGTGCAGAGTTCGCGCGAGCTATACCAGCGGCAGATCGCTATCGAGGCGGAGGAACTCGCAACCTCCCCTCAGGAGGAACAGGAAGAACTCGCCCTGATCTACCAGGCCAAGGGTCTGCCCGAGTCTCAAGCCCGCCAGATGGCCTCCACGATCATCAGCAACAGCGACAACGCGCTGGATACGCTGGCCCGGGAGGAACTCGGCATCGACCCGAACGAGCTCGGCGGCTCGGCCCTGGAAGCGGCCTTGACCTCGTTCGTACTGTTCGCCATGGGGGCGATCGTGCCGGTCATTCCGTTCATGTTCCTGGCGGGAAAGACCGCGGTCATCACGAGCCTGGGCTTCAGTACGGTTGTGCTGTTCGGCATCGGGGCGGCCATCACGCTGATGACCGGCCGGGGTGTGCTCTTTACAGGGGCACGCCGACTGCTCTTCGGCTACGGTGCGGCGGGCGTCACCTACGCAATCGGCCGGCTGATCGGGGTTTCCTTGGGGGGGTAACGAGGAGTGTTACGTTGAGCCGGAACGGCCCTTCGACGCAACGGAGCTGCGGCCCTTGGCAGGAGGCAGTTCCGCCGCCAGTCGCTCCGCCAGGAAGACCTTTAGGAGAGATTGATACGGTACGTCCCGCTTGTTGGCGAGCACCTTCGAGCTCTTCGATCATCGATTCGGGCAGTCGCAAGGAGATAGTCCGCGTTGAAGGCTTCAGGTCTGGAAGCGTGACCTCTTCGGCCTGCGACCAGTCCACGTATTCGGCGGAATCATGCGTCCGCCAGAACCGGCGTTCGGCTGCTTCGCTCTTGAACTTGGGTATCTTTTTCATAGCGGGTACCTGGCTCGTTCTCCGGCTGTCATGGCTCTGGCCGAGATCACGCGGATCCTGTCGCCTCGCATGGTCAGGGCTACGAACAACAACCTGTTCTCGTCCGTCCTGCCCAGCGCAAAGTATCTGACTTCCGCCCAGGAGTGCCCTCTATCATGTTTGACGATCAGAGGACGATTGAAAAACACCTGCTCACACTCAGCCTGTGAGACGTCATGCTTGTCCCAGTTCTTCGTGGCATTGCCGTCATCCCACTCGAAACCGGTGCATTGTGACAATCTCTCCATGGGCGTTGCCATGCACGACGTATATCGTCATTATATACAGCCTGTCAAGTACCCCCCCGGCCTGGCATGAAACTTGAAGCCATCTTCACGCCATGGCCCTCAGCGGAACTGGGGCCAATCGACTGCATAGCCGATCAGTGCTATCATGGTGTTCACCACGGCTATGCCAACCGGCGGCAGCCAACCGCGCCGCCAGCGTCGAAGTCCGACGTGCCAGTGAAGAAAGATGACTGTCAGCGTTCCCGCGTACGCCAGGGCAAACATCGCCCCTTCCGATACTCCGATCGTATCCATTGCCGTGCCAGCCAAGCCAACAAGATGCCAGCTACAGAAGAATAAGCCCGCCCCCAGGCAAGGATGCTTGGGTGTCGCCCAGAAGCAGAAGTGCAGGGGAAACGTCAGCCACTCCGGGATAGGCCTGAGACTTTCTTCGCACAGCCCAAGCCGGCCAAGCAAGTACCCTCCGTAGTACACCCCTATGAACACACCTATCGTAACAAGCGTCAGAACGATCACCCATCGCCACTGCGACCCGACAGGCACGGCTCGGCCATCGGCAGCGAGTACCTCCTTCGCTGTCGCCCTGTCGAGCACATTCACCGATGATGACTCGCCGCACCGGGGGCACTTCTGCAGGCCGCCGCCCGCTACGGCGCCAGACAATGGCTGCACACAAACCACTTGCCGAATATCCTTCTGCCAATCCGATAGCCGATGCCCCACATCCCCAGGCTCAGCAGGAGCCCAGTAACGACAATCACCATCTCATAGGTCAACAGCTCCCCGCGCGTCGGGCCGCGCCCTCCCGTCAGCAGAGGCAGCAGCAGGATCGCAGCAAGAGCCGCCTTTGATCGTCCAGCGCGCACGGCAACCCTCCGAGTGACACGAACTCTGAAGATCTCGCAGCCGGCTGTTACACAGGCATGCGAACCACATGGGGAAGGTATTGTGTGAGGAAAGACAATCTCTTTCAGAGACTGTTATTTTTGCCTGCGCGGCTGCATGACCGGCGTCTTCCACAACTCGCTTGGCGATTGCGACGGGGCGATCGGCTCGTCGCCGCCGAATTCCGGCTCGACCGGCTCGGACGTATCGGCCAGCGGCCCGTCGATCGGCCGGCGCCAGCGGATCACATGCCCTCCCGCATCGAAGTAGACGACATACGCTTCCTTCGACGCCTCGTCGATACTGAACCTGCCGTACTGCCACAGCACCGGCTCGCCGAAGATCGCCTCGATGTCCGCCTTCAGCGCGGCCTCGTCGTCGCCGAACTCGCGAGCCCGTATGACATGGGCGGTGGCATTGTTGTAGACGATCTTGCAGTCGGGCGAGCCGAAGAGCTTGCGGACCTCTTTCTTGGACATCTCTTTGCGCAGGAGCTCCAGTTGGCGATGTACTTCGGCTGCCCCGTGGGAGTCAGGTTGCTTTCCGGCCGGGCGCAGCCAGCCACCAGTAGACCAACTACACCGAACGCAATGCATGCCAAACGCATGGGGCATCCTCCCGCCGCAGGAACGCAAACAGCACACTCTCCCAGTCAGGGCTGCATTCTACCCGGCTGGCTCGCCGCTGCAAAAGGCCCCTTGGTCGGCTTGCGAAATCCCATAACACGGCCCCAATCGTCGAACCAGACGACAAAGGCCTTGTCCGACCGGCTGGCCAGATCGGGCATATCGCTCAGCGAGAACCGGCCGTATTGCCACTGCTCCGACCAGTTCGGCTCGCCGCCGGACAGGCCCAGCAGCAGGGCCTCGCGCTCGGAATCCAGTTTGCTGGTACCCGGCGCGTAAGGCGTGATGACGCCCTTGCGATAGGACGCCCGATAGGGCTCGCCCAGCAGCGCTGCTCCGCCTGGAGTCGGGGCATGCCGACCTTCAACTTGTCCCAGTTGGCGACGTACTGCGGCGCGTGATCGGTCGCAGCGCACCCCACCAGACCGGACCATGTGAGAAGAACGCACAACGCGAAGGACAGGCGATCCATCGCACTCCTCCTTTACTCGGAAAACAGAGAGAAAACAGCAGTGGTCAGTAGCCAGTGGAGAGTGGTCAGTGGCCAGTAGCGGTAACGGGACTCAGGACTCAGCACTGGTCGTTATTTCGCCGGGAACAGACTCATTCATCTTCGCTGCGATATCCGGGCTCTTCATCAGTGTCTCGCCGATCAGGATGCCTCGCGCTCCCATGCGCATCACCCGCTCAACGTCCGCCCTGGTCTTGATGCCGCTTTCGCTGATGAACATCGTCTCCTCTTCGATCAGCGCCGCGATCCGGCCGGTCGTCGCCACGTCCGTCGTCTGGGTCTTGAGGTCGCGATTGTTAATTCCCAGGATACTGTAACGCTCGTGCGGAAAGCCTACGACGCTGCGCACCTTCATTACCGTGTCGGCCTCGTGCACCTCGATAAGGCTCGTCAGGTTCAGCTCGCTGGCGAGGATCAGCATGTCCAGCAGCTCGCCCCCGGCCAGTGCATCGGCAATCAGCAGGATCGCGTCGGCCCCGGCTACGCGGGATTCGTATATCTGGTACTCGTCGACGATGAAATCCTTGCGAAGGACCGGCAGCGGCACGACGGCCTTGACCTGCTCGACATACTCGAGCCTGCCGTCAAAGTAGTTCTTGTCCGTCAGGACCGACAGCGCGCTGGCGCCGCTGTCGTGGTAGATCCGGGCAATCCGCGCACGGATCGAAGTCCTCCCGGATCAGGCCGGCGGAGGGGCTGCGCTTCTTGATCTCAGCGATGACGTGAATGCCCCGGGTCGGTTTCGCCGCGATCGCCGCGTAGAAGTTTCGCGGCCGGGGCAGATCGTGCACCGCCCTTTTGAGGTCGTCCAACGGCACCCGTGCCTTGGCCTGTTCGACTTCGACTCTCTTGTTTTCCAGGATGCGGTCCAGAATGTTCGACTGTTGCCCCGACACAGATCGCCTCCGTAATCAGTACGCGTCCGGCTGGTTTATGCCTGCACAAGTCTATCATCGGCGAAAAACCGGTCAATCGACACTGCCGCCGGACGGCATAGACGTGCCCGGGTCACTTGCCGGGAGGACGCAGGACTTGACGGCCAGCCAATTCCGGCGAAAGTGTCTCCCAATGAACCTGATGCCTGTGACACCACTGGAATGGATCGAGGCCGCGCACTGCTTGTGGGCGTGGCCCTGCTGATCATCGTTTCTGTCTATCTGCAGGTTTCCGGCAGACTCCGCCGGGCTTTCGATTTCCCCCACGCCCCTGCCAACTCGCTGAGCGGCGTGCACATCCTGCTTACTTTGATCGTGTTTCTCCTGACGATGCAGGTTCTGGCGTTCGGACGATATCTGCTGAACCATGCGGCCTCGCCGGCTGCCAGCCAGCCCGCATCGGACCCGCTGCTGTTCTTCATGCAGGGCATAGCCGAGCTGGTCGCCATCGCCACCATGCTCTGGATCGTCCGCGACACCTTCGCCACCGGCCTGGCAGGGGCAGGCCTTCGCAGCGACCGGCTGGGGTGGGCCTTTGGCTGGGCGGTGGTCGGCTACCTGGCATTCTGGCCCGCCTGTGCGGCCATCGCCCAAGTCAGCACGCTGCTTTATGAAAGGCTCTTGCACCATGCGCCGCAGGAACACCAGATCCTGCAACTGCTGGAAAGGCCGCACCTGTCGGTAATGTGGGAGGTGACGGCCTGGACCCTGACAGGCCTGATCGCCCCGGTGTTCGAAGAACTGCTGTTTCGGGGCCTGCTGGTGACCTGGTTGCGTAAGGCGACCCGCTCGGCTGGCATCGCTATCGTTTTCAGCGGTCTTGCGTTCGGCATCATCCACATGCCGCAGTGGCACCTGGTGCCGGCGCTGAGTCTGCTGGGCATCCTGCTGGCCTACCTGTACGTCCGCACCGGCTCGCTGACCCTGGTCATCTTCCTGCACGCCATCTTCAACATCAGAACGCTGCTGATGCTCGAACTGACCAGGCTGTACAAGTAGGCACCGTACGAACGTATCCTCCCAGGAGTCGTCAGTCCTGAGCGCCGTTGCCGTTACTGACGACTGGCCACTGGCCACGGCAGTCCTGAGTGCATAAGTGCTTGCGGGCATTACTAGTTGCGAAGCACGCCCATCCCACGAAAGCCCGTCAGCCTGGTGCACTTATGGCAAGGACATGACGTTGCCAACCGACCGGCTATAATGCTCCTGCGAGGCAGTTAACCATAACAGGATGCCCCCGATCGTGTAACACACGAACGTCGCCAGCCAATCAGGA
The DNA here is from genome assembly GCA_963787325.1 of uncultured Planctomycetota bacterium. Classification (GTDB taxonomy): domain Bacteria; phylum Planctomycetota; class Phycisphaerae; order UBA1845; family JANYLN01; genus CAWBCK01. The sequence goes on along the minus strand of CAWBCK010000001.1, from coordinate 36,298 downwards.
GGCAATATATGGCTGAACAACAGGACAAGCCGATCCCCCCCAGCAAGGTGCTGGTCGTGGACGACAACCCCCAGATGGTCGAGTTGTTGCAGGCCTATCTCGAGGACCTGCCGCAGATCACCGTCCTGACCGCCGAAAACGGCGAGCAGGCCCTGGCGGTCGTCGCCGAGCAGCGCCCCGACCTGGTCCTGCTGGATATCATGATGCCCCGGATCAGCGGCTTCGAGGTCTGTCGCCGTATGAAGAACGACCCGGCAACCAGCCAGATCCCGGTGGTCATGGTCACCGCCCTGGACGAACAGGCGGACATCGAGCGTGGCGTGGAAGTCGGTGCGGACGACTACCTGAAGAAGCCGATCAACCGGGTCGAACTCACCTGCCGCGTCAGCACCTTGCTGCGTCTGCGTCACCTCCAGAACGAACTGGACCGCACGCTGACGTACCTGGAAGAACTGGAAAGAGCCTTGGGCCAGCCCAACAAATAAGAGTATCGCATCCAGCCGTCAGGGTTGTCATCCTGAGGCCCCCTGCGGCACTGACTGCGGATACTACGCACACGGGCCGAAGGATCTCGACGCGGAAAAACCAGCGAATAAGGGCGAACGGCAGGCGATTCCCCCAGATTGTCTCGCCGTTACCTTCTACTACGCCATAGCGGTCACCAGTCGCCGAAGGGAGAACCAATGAACGCGAAGAAACTAGTAGCCATTTCAAGGCCTTTGTTTCGAGGGTGCTACTGGCAGCTTGCCTGCCAGTGCGAGGTTTTGAAGCCGGTTCTTGCCATCACAATACTATTGTTAAACGTAATGGCGGCATGCAGCAGCAGCACTCCAGCCACACAGCCCGCGCAGACGCTTATCGGCCAGACGCCGACCTCTCATCCAGCCGAGCCGCTCACCATCACCGCCCGCATGATAGACCGTCCCGACGAGGTCGTCGCCCTGCTGTCCAACGGCATGCGCGTCATCGTCAAGCAATACAAGGTCTCCCCTGTCGTCGCCGTCCGCATGTACGTCCGCACCGGCAGCATCTACGAAGACCCCAGGCTCGGCGCCGGCCTGTCGCACCTGTTCGAACACCTTCTGCACGGCGGCGCCACGACCACACGCACCGAAGCAGCAGAGCCGCGAACTGCTCACCAAAATCGGCGGCAACAGCAACGCCTATACCACCTATGACAAAACCTGTTATTACATCACCACCGCCAGCCAGTATCTCGACACCGCCGTCGACCTGCTGAGCGACTGGATCACCCGCGCCACCTTCCCCCAGCATGCTTTCGACCGCGAACTCGGCGTTGTCCAGCGTGAACTCGAACGGTCCGTCGATGACCCAGAGACCCAGCTCCAGTACCTGACGATGAAACTGCTCTACGAAGACCACCCTGCCCAGTTCCCGATCATCGGCTACAAGCAGGACATCCAGACGCTCACCAAGGCCGATGTCGTCGACTACTGGCGGCATCGCTACGTGCCCGACAACGTCATCGTCAGCATCTGCGGCGACGTCGACGTCGAGCAGGCCCTCCAGTCCGTACTGAAACATTTCAGCGACTTCGCCCGTCGGCCGCTCGACCTGGTCGTTCTGCCGAACGCGCCGAAGATCGTTACGCCTCGCAGTGCCGTTAAGAAGATGGAGGTCAGTGCCGCCCTGCTCAACCTTTCCTGGCCGAGCATCCGCCTGACCGATCCCGACCTTTATGCCCTGGACCTCGCCAGCTTTCTGCTCACGGAGGGCCCCAGCAGTCGACTGACCAGCGAACTGGTCTACAAGAAGCATCTGGCCGTCGCCATAGGTGGTGCGTCCTGGACGCCTGAATGGGCCCGCGGCGTCTTCGAGGTCCAGGTCCGCTGTCCCGCTGACAATCTGGTCAAGGTGCGTAAGGCCGTGCTCGACGCAGCCGCTGCCTTGGCCGACAAGCCGGTCAGCGAAGCGGAACTCGCCAAGGTCAAGAAACTCAAGATCGCCGAATACGTACAGAGCCTCCAGAAGGTCGGCACGATGGCGGAGATGCTCGCCACCGACCTGCTGGCCACCGGCGACCCGCACTTCTCCGGCGACTACGTCAAGCGGATCCAGCAGGTCACGCCCGCCGACATCCAGCGCGTGGCCCACAGGTATCTCCAGCCGACGCACCTTGTCAGCACCCTGGTCGCCCCGACCACCGCCGATCTGACCAAGTGGCGGCAGGTCACCGAAAAACGCACCCTCGGCGCCCTGTCCAGCGTCCGCATGATCAAACTTGATAACGGCCTGCGGGTGCTTCTTCAGAAGAACCCCGCCACGCCGACCATCTCGATGCAGTTCTACTGCCTTGGCGGCCTGATCGCCGAAACCGCGGCAGACAACGGCGTCTCCAATATGATGGCCGAGGCCTCGCTTCGCGGCACGAAAACCCGCACAGGCGAGCAGATCGCCGACTTCTTCGATTCCATCGGTGCGACGATCGCAGCCGCCGCCGGCTACAACACGTTTTACTACCGTGCCGAGGTCCTGGCCGACAGCGAGAAAGAGGCCCTGCCGGTCTTCGCCGACGTCATCCTCAACCCGAGTTTCAAGCCCGAAGCGGTTGACGAAGTCCGCCAGCCGATCCTCGACCAGATCCGCCGGATCGACGAGAACTGGCGGGCGGAGCTGTTCCAGTACCTCCGCGACAAGTACTTCGGCGAATATCCGTACGGCATGAACCCCCTCGGCAGTCTTACCACGGTCGCCAAGATGACCCCGGACGACCTCCGCCGATTCCACGAAAACCACGTCGTTGGCAGCAACTGCATCCTGGCGATCTTCGGCGATATCAACCTTGACCAGACCGAAAAACAGGTCCGCGACCTCTTCGGCAAAGTGTCCAGCAAGAAAGGCCCGAAACTCCCGCCGCTGTTTGCCGAAAGCCCCGCAACAGGCCAGATGTTCATCAAAGTCAAACCGCCGCAGCGACAGGTCGCCGGCATCGGCATCGCTTATCCAGCGGTACCGTTTACCGACATCCAACAGCGTTACGCCCTGACCGTGCTTGATACGATCTTATCAGGTTACCGCTATCCGTCCGGCTGGCTGGAGGAAGCCCTTCGCGGCGGGACGAACAAGTACGTCTATGAAGTCCACGCGATGAACTGGCCCGGCTTGCGCGGCGGCTTCATGCCCATCTACGCGGGCTGCCAGCCCGAGCAGGTCACCAAGGTAATCTCGATCATCCGTGATCTCGTCGCAAAGGCCCGCGAGGGCAAATTCACCGACGAAGAACTCACCCAGGCCAAGGGCGTGATATTGACCACAGACCTGCTGGAGCGTCAGACCAACGCCGATCGCGCCAGCATGGCCGCCCTCGACGAACTCTACGGCCTCGGCTACGACTTCACCGACAAGCTGCCGCAGATCATCGATGCGGTAAAAATGAGCGACGTAAAGGCCGCAGCAGCGAAGTTCCTGACGAAACCCGTGATTGTAGTTGTGACGCCAGAGCCCAAAGAAGTGGAAGTCCCAGGATTCAAGGCAAAGATAGCAAAGAAGGACACAGAACAGTGATCGACTGTCATCCTGGGGCCCCCGGTGGGATTTGGCGGGGCGGTCCACGGGCACGACGGGCCCGAAGGATCTCCACGCGAAAAATGCATAGCATGCTGACGCCAGGACAGTGTCTTTCCGGCAGGCAGTTTTTGCCGTTACAACAGTGTCGACGTACCAACTTCTTGATATAGTGTCGTCACCGTCGCAACGGCCTTTTGCCCAAAAACGTACTAGACGATCCAATTGACCAGGCAGGACAAGAAAATGACCGACGCCCCAAAAAGTGATTACCTGTCATCCCCGTTGAAGACGTTCCTCGACAACCTCGCCAGCACCGCTCCCACGCCCGGCGGCGGCAGCACGGCTGCGCTGACAGGCGCCCTCGGCGCCAGTCTCGGCCACATGGTTGCCGGCTACGCCCTCAAGCGAGCTGAGAAGCAGAACACCGACACCCAGCCGATCATCCATATCATGGACCGCCTGACCAAGGCCTCGCAACTGCTCTCCGGTCTGATCGCCGAGGATATCGCTGCCTACGACCTGTGGCGACAGTCCTCCAAGCTCGACCCCAACGCCGCCGACACCCCGGAAAAGAAACAGGTCGCCCTCATGGCTGCCCTGGCGATCCCCAGCCAGATCCTGGCGGTCTCGGCCGCATGCCTGCGGGATATGGCCACCCTCGCCCCGCTGTCCAGCCGATATCTCTGGACCGATCTGGCCGGCGCCGCCCACATATCCATGGCTGCCGTCGAGGCCGCTGCATGGACCGTCCACGCCAACCTGCCCTCGCCGCAGTTGTCCGACGAGGATCGCGTCATGATGGCCGAGGAGGTCAAGCACCAACGGGAGACCGCCACCAGGGCCTGCGACGAAGTAACCCATTTCGTGCGAGGCAAACTCTTCGAGGGCAAATGACATGCAGGCAGACGGCAAACTGCGTATCGCAACGATCGGTGCAGTAGGACACGTCGGCCCCATCCTGGACGGCATGCGAGAGGATCCGTCCTGCGCCTTCGTCGCAGCGGCCCGCAGCGAGCCCGATGAAAACCTGGGCCGCATGCTCAATCACGACGTCGCCAAACGCGACATGCCCAAGGTCTATGACGATTACCGCTGCATGCTCGACGAGGTCAAACCCGACATCGCCTGCGTCTTCATGCGATATCACCGTAATGCCGAAGGCTGCACCGAGGCCGCTCGTCGCGGCTGTCACGTCATCTGCGAAAAACCCATCGCCACGGAACTCGACGATCTCTACGGCCTCCGCGACGTCGTCCGCCAGGCCGGCATCCGCCTGACGTCCCTGCTCACCATGCGCTACGAACCGCACCTGCTCGCCGCCCGCAATGCTGTCGCCGCTGGCCGGATTGGCGAGCCGCTGCTGGCGTTTGGCCAGAAGTCGTACAAGTTCGGCACGCGTCCCGAATGGTACAAGGACCGCCGCACCTTCGGCGGTACGATCCCCTGGGTCGCCATCCACGCCATCGACTTCGTCCGCTTCGTCACGGGCCTGGACTACACCAGCGTGACGGCCCTGCATGCCAACAAGGCCCACCCCGACTACCCCGGGCTGGAAGACTGCGGCGCGATCCTGATGGCCCTTTCCAACGGCGGCCAGGCCGTCATCTCCTTCGATTATCTCCGCCCGGAGGCCGCCAGCACTCACGGCGACGATCGCCTGCGGATCGCCGGCAGCCAGGGCGTCGTTGAGGTCCGCCTGGCAGAAGACATCTGTGAGCTCATTAAGCAGACAGGCTCCAACCTCGAATTGCCCCACACAGAACAGACGAACTTCTTTGCCGACCTGGTCAAGGAACTCCGCAGCCACGGAAAATGCCTGATCAGTCAGGAAGACTCTTTCGGCGCAACCGAGATCGCCCTGAAGGCCCGCCAGGCCGCAGACACAAACAGCACGATCAGTCTGCAATAACAGGCCGCCTCTGGCGAAGTACCCTTTCAGATCAAAGGACCGTCCCTTACCATTTGAAGCCCGACGGATCAACCCGGGTTGCTGTCGTAGATCGACCGCGCTCGGCACAAGAGCATATCGATAATCGCCGCCATCGGGTGCCACTGGCAGCTCGCCTGCCAGTGCAAGAGCCTCGCCAACCGTCCCGTTGCTTACTCCCCACCAACCCAACCCCACTCATCCGTCCGCATCATCCGCGCCACCCCTTCCTGGCAGAGATGTGCCAGCGCCGCCCGCATCGTCACGACAACATGCTTGGGTCGCGCCGCCGGCCGCCAACCGAGGATCTCGTCACACGCCAGCAAGCCCAGTTCCCCCGGATCGTTCACCCCTGCCTTCAGCCCCCGCCGCACCACATCGAGGATATCATCCACGCGTCTGGTCACACCATCCATCTCCCGATCGATCGCCTCACCGCGCAGGACCGAATGATGCCCCATAGCCACCAGCGAAGGACCGAGATCGCGCAGCCGCTGCAGACTCTCCGCGCTGCGACCGAATATCCGTCAACAGCCCGAGCCACTTCGGCGACGCGCTGCTGCCCTGGATCAGGTCACCGACAACCGCAATCTTGTCCGACTCGCGATACGAGCAGGATGTGCCCCTGGCAATGCCCCGGCACGTGCCACACTCGCCAGGTCTGCCCGCCCACCTCCAATACACCGTCATTCCAGACGATCTGATCGATCTTCACCGCCGCAGGCTGCGTACCCTGAAACCGCGCGAAATTCTCCCCGCTGGGAGGCCCATATTGCCACCCGCCCGTCCTTTGCCACCCGGGGTCAATGAACCGAGACCATCGCTGGCTGAGCACCCATCCGCAGTAGATGTGCGACACAACGTTCGCGTCCTGAGCCCACGTCCGCAGGTCCGTCAGCGCGCCGTAATGATCCCAGTGCTCATGCGTAATGACAATGTACTGAAAATCATCCGCCGCCCAGCCCGCCTTCTGAAAAGCCTCGATCGCAGCCGGCCCAACCCCAGGCCACCCGGCGTCAATCAGCATCGCCGATCCCTTGCATCCCGCCACGTACATATGCACAGCATTACCGTCAGGCCGAACCGCGCTGAACCGCGCAAATCCGTCCGCCAACTCTTCGTATCGAAGGTCAAATTCCACTGCCATCCCGATCCTTCCCTACGCAGCAATCAGCTGCCGGATGCAGTACTCAGCACTCGCATGCAGTGGCCAGTGACCAGTCGTCAGTGGTCAGTCCAGCTGGACGCCGAACAAGCCCCGGCACTCAGCACTCAGCACTATTTCTTCTGTTTCTGCTGCCGCTTGACCATCTCCAGCGAGATCTGATCGAACTGCCGGCTCAGCGCCGGCCCGCCCATGTCCGGATACAGGTCCCGATGCTGCCGGATGACCCTCAGAATCTTGTCCGGGTCCTCGTGCAGCTGCGCCGAGCATTGCAGCGAATGCAGGATCGCCCGCCACCACGTCTCGCTACGCACCTTGGCTCGCCGCCATATCCCCTGGTACGCATCCCGCCTCGGTCCATCGCTGCAACGCCAGCAGGCTGTCCGCCTGCCCCTCCAGCACAGTCGCGTTTCGCGTCTCGCCGCCCGAACGCTCGGCATCCTCCTTCGCCAGCGCGTCGAACAGTGTCAGCGCCGCTCTCCGCCTGCCCGCTCTGAAGCAACGTCTGCGCCAGCCGGCATCGGATCGCATAGCGCTGCTGCGGCTTGATCGCGTCGGGATGTTCTTCTCCCCACTTATCCAGCCGCTCCGCCAGATCCACCGCCAGTGCCGCCTCTTTCCCGTTGTCGCTCGCATGCCCGCCGTTGTGCTGGTGATCGATCTGTCGCTGCATCTGCGCCAGCAGCGAGACGATCAGCGTCCCCGCCGCCTGCGGATTGGCTTGCGATCACCTTGTCTACCATCTGCATGGCCTGCGACAGGTCCCCCTTCTTCTGCAGCGCCTGGATCCGCACCCCCAGAAGCATACCCAGCAGCACCGGCTGATCCCGCCACCGGCCCTCCTTCCCCTCGACCAACTTCAGGCCCCGCTCCGGATCATCCAGCGGCCCGACGCACAGCTGCGCCGCCGCCACCAGCAGCCTGCCCGAGAGCACCTCAGGATCCTGTCCCGGTCGCGTACTGGCAGCAGCCTCTTGCCATCGCTGAGCCGCCTCGCCAGGCTCACCGCCTCCGCAACCGCCGCCTCAGCGCTCTGGCGAACCTTCGCCTGATCCAGGCCCGCCGCCGACCGCAGACTGCCAGCCATCGCCCGGATACGTCCAGCCACGGCATAGGCATAGTACGTGCTGTCCCGCGGCACCATGCCGAACAGCTCGATCGCCCGATCGTACCGCCCCTCCTCCAGGCGCAGCCTCCGCCAGAGGCAACAGCCAGTTCTGCTTCTTTATGAATCGACGGATCCAGCCGCAGCAGGATCTCGCCGGCCTGCACAAACGTGGCGCCGGCCCGCTGCGCTGTCGATCGCCTCCTTGTCCCGGCTAAGCACGAACATGCACAACTGTGCCGCCTGCTCGGCCCGCTTATCATCGGACAGTCGCGAGCCAGCCGCAGATACGCCTGGGCAGCCGGCACCGTCCGCTTGAGATTCTGCAGACACACCGCCTTGAAGTAGATCGGCATCCCTGTTGAGATAACCCGCGTGAGAAGCCGTCTGCCGATCCAGCGACTCCGCCGCCGACAGCGCCTGCTCGTACTTCTTCTCCGTCATCCACTTGGCCGCAAAGACCGCCTTGCCGAACGCCGGCAGTCCCGCTACCGTGGCGACCTCCCCCATCCGATCCGCCACCATCTGGTAGATGCTCTGCCGGTAATCCGGGGCATCCGCCGCCAGCTTCGCCAGTCGCCTCGAACCGCTGCGACGCATACCGCGTCTGCTCCGTCATGTTCCCCGCCGCCGACGCCGCGTCCCCCGCCAGCGACAACGCCTCGAACTGCAGCATCGCAGCCGACAGCCCCCGTCGCCACCTTGACCGTCGGGTCCAGCCGCGATTCCGCCGCGACCGACGTCCCCGACCGCCCCCAGCATCCCCAGCCGCCTTGGCGAACTTGCCCTGGTCGCATCAGCAGCCTGCCGCGTTCGATCTGCACCGCGAACCACACCCACTCCAGACCGAGTCGCTGTGCCGCTGCCGGCCGACCTCAGCGTCTGCTCCGTCCGCTTCAGATACTGCTCCGCCGCGGCCCAGTCCGTCTGCAGCCTGCTGGCGATCGCCGCCATCAGCAGCGACTGCGCCCGCATCTCGCCGCGGCGTCTGCGAGTCCTCCAGAAGATGCTGGTCCTCCAGTTCGCGGATGATCTTGCCCGCCAGCAGCGCCTGGTCGATGTCCGTGCGGTCCATCGCCATCGCCTGCTGCAACTGCGCCCAGCACCGCTCGAACTGCAGCTGCAGCGACATGCCGAGAATATTGACATTCAGCCGCCGCACCGCCGACGAACGCCCCCACGGCGTCGAAAGCCGCTGCAGGTAACGCGACGCGCTGCTCATCGCATCGTCATACGCACCGGCCGCCTTGCCCGCCGCCGTCTTGAGATTGTGCTTGAGTTCAGGCGTCCTGCCGTAGAAACAGCACCTGCTCGAAACAGCGGCCGGCTGGCCGAGTAGAACCACGTCTGCGCCCGATCGATCCGCCACAGCACGCTCCGCGGGGAATCCGGCTCAGCCTCGATCGCCTTGCCCGCCGCCGCGTCCGCCGCCTCGAGGAGCACCAGTTGCTCCTCGATCGCAACACCGGGCCGCATCGCCTCAGCCAGTTGTCCGTTCCCGCTGGTACCAGGCCTGCTCCGCGTCGCCAGCCGGCGGATACGATTGCATGTATGCCGCCTGCAGGTCGAACAGCCCCTGCTGTCGCAGCCCGATCAGGAACTTGGTCACCTCGAAGTGCGACGCCTCCGGCAGCGCCGCCATCCCTGCCAGACGCGTTAAAAGTCCCCACGCCAGCAAGAACAAGTGCAGCGATCAGGCACCGAAAAGCGGACCGCGCCCTAAGGCAGCCCCAAGGCAGCCCGAGTTTCGTAGCCATGCCTTGCCTGCAGCCCCCTGCCGTCAGTCTTCATCATTCCGTTGCAGAAGCCACCTCGTCGCGCCTGTCGCCGCCAGGCCAACTCTTCGAACTCCGCCTTACAACGCCGCGTCACACGCATCCATTGCCTGCCCGAACAAAGGCCCCTGCCCTCCCCCATCTCGAAACGCCACCTCCTGTCTCCGTCCCCTGACTCCTGTCTTCTGACTCCTGTCTTCTGTCTTCTGTCTTCTGTCTTCTGTCTTCTGTCTTCTGTCTTCTGTCTTCTGTCTTCTGACTCCTGACTCCTGTCTTCTGTCTTCTGTCTTCCGTCTTGCGCCGTCACTTATCACTCTCATTCCCAAACACAATCTCTTTAAACCCCGCCTGGAACGCCGCATTATACGCGTCCGCCACCTTCCCCACCGGCAGTCTGCGGATCCGGCACCAGGACCACCGGCGCATCAGCCCCGAAATCCGGGCTCCGCGCTAACGACCGCATCCTTTCGTACAGATCCGCCATGCTCGCCAGCCGGATGTTCTGCGGCCGAAGCGTAATCCTCACCCCCCGTCAACGCGTCCTTTTGCAGATGCACCTCCACAGGCGCCAGCGGCATCGCCCCCCCACCCATCTGTCCGTGGCTAGCCGGCAGTTTCGCCGGCAGCGCCCCTTCCGGCACCAGCGCCAGCCCGAAGCACAGGAAGAAGATCAGCAGGTTGAACAGAATATCGAGCATCGGCACGATGTTCAGCATTCCCATCGAGCCCTTGGTCAGCCGTTCCCTGGCCGACGCCCGCCGCAGGCTCCTGCGTTCCTCTTCCGGAATTGTCACCGTCTCTGATACCACCGGTTACCTCTTAGTACCTGCCACCGTCTGATACCCACGCCTCGCCCGCCATCGGCGACTTACCTGGTCGTGCGAGGTCGTAAGACCCCTTGGGCCACGCCCCCAGGCCTCTTCGCCATTCTCAAGTGCTACCGCCGTTCATCGCCACGGAGATCTCCACCACCTTAATCCCCTGCCGCCCCGCCGCCCCCATGACCTCTTTCACAAACCTGTAAGGAATCCTCTTATCCGCCCGCAGCACCAGTTCGACCGTCGGGCTTGCCGCCTTCACCTGCTCGAGCCTGCGCGAGACCTCCGCCACCCCGCTCACCTCACCGCGCCCACCTGGTACACCGGCTGCGCAGCGCCGTCGGCGTATTTCATCGTCACAGCGACCTTGTCCTCCGGCTTGATCACCGTCGCCCGCCCCTCTGACAGTCGGGGCAGATCCACCGGCGTCCGCTCCACGACCGACATCTGGCTGACCAGCATGAAGAAGATCAGCAGGTTCATGATCAGGTCGATCATGGGCGTCAGGTTCAGCTGTATATCGATTGGCTTTTTCTTAGGCGTCTTCATACAGCAGACTCACTGGCAATTCTTGTCTGAAGGATCCAGCCGCTTCCTTCACCGTGTCACCATGCCACCGTCACCCCTTCAGCCGTTCTCCTCCACCTTCTGGGCCACAGCCGGCCGGACCCCGGACTTCGCCGGCTCCTTCTCCGCCGCTGCCGGCTGCCGCGACGCCGCCGAATGCCCAGGCCGGTTCGCCGCATGGATCGCACCGAGCAGATCCTCCGCCGCCAACGCGCACTCAGCCGCCAACCCGTCCGTCCGATTGCGGAAGATGGCAAACATCGCCAGTGCCGGGATCGCCGTCATCAAGCCCCAGAACGTACAGACCAGCGCCGTGCCGATCGCACCAGCCAGCTGCGCCGGCTCCGGCGTACCGCGAGCCAGCACCAGCTCGTTCAGGGCCAGAATAATGCCGTACGTCGTGCCGAACAGCCCCAGCATCGGCGAGATCGCCCCGATCATGTTCATGTATTCCACGCGCCGCAGCAGCTTCGTCGTCCGCTCCTCGACCGCCTCATCCAGCGCTCTGCGCATCGCCGCCGCGCCGCCCGTCGCCGCCGCCATCGCCGAGTGCACGACATAGCTGAACATGCTCGGTTCAGCCGAGGTAAACTCCAGCGCCTCGCGATACTGCCGCTGCTCGATCATCTGCTGGACCTGCTCGCGGACCTCCAGCGGCACGATCGTCCCGCGACGGATCTGCAGCGCCAGATGAACCGCCCAGCGCCACCATGATCACCGACAGCGGAAACTGGATGAACTCCACGATCCCACCGCCGCTCGTAAAGAACTGCTCGAAGGCGTTGCTGTACCCCTGGTACCGTGAGGCCGCGCCAGCCTCCGCCGCCATCGCTGCCGTGCTCAACACCGCCACGATGCCCGCGCTCAGCCACCACAGCCGTCTGACCCTGATTTTGCCGATCATGCCGCCACCTCTATTCAGGCCTACTTCCCTGTCACGATGTCCAGGTACGCTTTCTTCGCACGTTCCTTCAACTCCGCCGGCAACCCGGGATTCCGCTGCGCTGCCGCCAGCAGCCCCTTCGCAACCTCCGGCTGCCCCAGCCCCACGTGCACCAGTCCCAGATAGTACTGACATGCCGGCACGTGCGTACTTACCGGATATTCGACCAACAGCCGAGACAGCACCAGCCTGCCTGCAATTTGCTCATCACGATCCTTCGCCACATGCCACAGCGCCACCCCGCGCACGTACAGCGAATCCTCCAGCAGCTCCGGCGAAACCGTTTTCGCCCTCAGGACCGGCGTTCGCCTCCTCGAAGCGCCCTGCTGTACTGGCCCGCGCTCGAAGCATCCGCATGGCTGACGTCCGGACCCGGAGGGCCGGTCGCGGCGGCTCCTCCGCGCTGGTCAGGCGCTGATGCCGCTCTCGCCGCCGGCTTGGCCTCCTGCGCCGCCTGGCTTGCACCACTGGCCACGATGATTATCCCGCAGCCTGCCGGATACACTCGCTCGCCAGACCCTCCCGCGTCTGCCGCAATGCTTCGGCCAGCGTCGCGCGCCGCCGAAGCCCGTACTTTCGGCCGGACAACGCACAGCCCGGCTCGGCCGCCAGTCCCTCACCACCACTAAAAAGTCCGGCTGCCTCACCAGGTCCACGAACATCTCCGACCGCCCGATCGAGTTGTCCGCTCCTGCCATACAGATCCATCAATCGCCAGCGGATCATCGCTGGCCAGATCGCTGCGGCTCTCGGTCCGCAGTGCCGACTCGTACGCCTTCGTCGCCTCGGCGTACTGGCCCTCCGCCCGCAGATCCTCCGCCCGGTTCAACTCATCACGGATATCCACATGCAGACTTCGCTATCGTCGACAGCGAAACCGCCTGCTGGGCCCCGTATCGATCCTGAAAGCGCAGCCTGCCGTCCTGGATCTGCTGGATCTTCGTCCCTGCCCAGTGACGCTGGCCCGAAGTGATCGAATCCGCCCATGTCCGGCCGGCTGCCCCGGCGACCGAGGCCACGGCAATCCAGAGCGCAAGTTGACGGAAGACTCCTGCTCACCGGCCGGCCCCTGTCTCCGCATCCGGATTGATATACGTATACGTGCCGCCATTCTCGTGGGCGATCCGCTTAAGCAAGGCTTCCGACGGCCGCTCAATGAAGGCGATCGTATTGATCGCCGTTTTGCCGTCCGCATTCCACTTCTTCAGTTCGTCCGCGATGTCCGGCTCAAACGCACCATCCGTCAGGAAGTAGATGAGATTCGGCTTGGGCCGCAGGGCAAAGGCACGCAGGAAGGCCGGCCGCGGATCGGTCTTGCCGGAGGCCACCATCGAATCGATGAAGTGGAACACTTTCACCTTCATGCGGTCCGTCGCGAAGTTCAGCCGGTACACCGGCGGCTTGCCCGAATCGCTGCTGCTGAACTCGCTCGGCTCGCCCGAGTTGAAGAAGATCACCTGAAACAGCTGCTGCGACTGCAACTGTTCGATCGAGCGGTGCAGTTCCTTCTTGACATAATCGAAGGACCCCACCATCGACCCCGACCGGTCGATTATGTAGACGATGTAAAATGCGTTGCCGCCCGTACCCATGAACTGGCTCGGCGGACCGTGCCCGCTGCCCGAGGCCACCGGCGAAAACGGCGCCATCGGCCCGCCCGCGCCCTGCCCCGACCGTGTTGCCGACCCCGCCGACCGCCGCCGCGAGCCGGCCGACCTCGCCAGCAGTGCTGCCGATCAGGTCCAGGTTGCCGACCGCACCGCCCGCATCGGTCCCGATGCCGATCTCGGTCGCATTGGAAAAGCCGGTGTCGCCGTCCTCCGTCAGGTTCTGGGCCGCTTGCAGAGTATCATCGCCAGGGCCAGGGTGAAGCCCGCCTCCCGGCGTCAGACTGGCCACCGCACTGGGGATGATGATGCGTTCGCGCGGATCATTTTTGCCCGTCGCCTCCTGGGCTGTCGCCCACACGACAAACGCCATCATCAGCAACAACGCGCCGTGCACCGCAAGCGACAGCACCCAGGGCAGGCCGTTGGAAATAAGTGTGCGCCAGTCAAGAAACGCGCCGGCCGACCGGACTTCCGGTACGTTTACGACCGCTTGTGACGCCGCTTCGGGAATGACCTGGGCGGTCTTGCACTGAGGACAGACGATCCGCGTACCAGGCGACGCATCCGCCGTCAGTTCCGCCCCGCAGCCCTGGCATTTGAACTCGAACGTCATACCGCTGGCCACCCTATGATTTAGGACAGCAGACTATACCATTTAACCATCGCCGTCAACGCACTTTAGGCGCATTGCACGGCAAGTACCCCCGGCCGGAGACGGTACAGTCAGACCTTCCTATACCCAGATCCAACCCTCAGGCTGTCTGGCAGAGAATATCCTTCGCCGTGAGATCACAGCCAGGAGGAAACTGTCCCCCCTCTGCATACCCATCATGCCCGGCTGCGCCTGCCCCATTGCCGCTCCTGTGTTTGCAGGCGCATACCGAGAATGCTAGCATTGTCAGCCATCCGTTATTGTCCACCGCGCAGGAGGCGGCATATGCGTCACATATTCAGGTTCACCCACGGTATCCCAGCCGCCTTGGCCGTCTGCTTTGTCGCGACGTGCATGATATCGAGCTCGCCGGCAGCCAACGACACGTCCGGCGAGAATCTGACCCTCGCGCCACCTGTCAGCCCCGCAAGCGTATCCACACCAGCCGAGTACAATCGGTATCTCGACACGAGGCTCACAGATCTACAGGATCGCCTCAGGCAGGCGAAGCAACCCGCCGCTCAAGCGCGAGCGTGCCTGGAGCTGGCGTCATTTGCGTTGACCCGAGGGACCGAACCGGCCCTGTCGTACATCTGGCTGGGTATACCCCGGGCGAAACAGTCCGAAGCCGCGCCACCCAACTCGGCGCCGCCAGGGAGGCCATCGCATGGCTGGACGACGTCACGCGCGACAGTACCCGTACGGGTCTGGACATCCATAGCCTTACGTGTGAAGCTCGCAGACTCTCTGCCCTCGCCGACATGGAGGCCGTCCTTCTGGACGAGAAGACGTCGCAAGGCGATGCCCTGCAGACCGCACAACGCGCCGACGGCCTGCGTGACTGTCTGGGGGAAAAGGAAATGCCGGCGTGGAATCTGCTGATCGCAGGCTGTCTGAACGTTGCCGACCATCCTCAGGCCGCATTGCTTCGTCTGCAGCCCTTGCTTCGCGGCCAGTCAGGTTCGCCGGCCCGCCTGGCGGCAGAGGTCCTCACCTGCCGGATTCTTGCGGAAACGGGCACTGATGCCGCGGCGGTCGCTTTGGCGAGCGAATATCTGCGGGCAGCGGGTAGCCCGCCACAAAACTCACAGCAGACCAGCAGGCCGACTGCGCCGAACTCGTCACAAACTATCTCACGCTGCACCCTGCGTATGCTAAAGGCAAAGCTCCTGGCCAACTGGGCCAGCCGGCTTCCCGCAGCAAGCAAGAGTGAACCATACCGGAGACAGCGCGCCAGATGCTGCAGGCGCAATCGTCGCAAGACCTGGACCGTATGGCTGACTGCACCGCCGGCCTGCTGCGGCTGCTGCCGGTCCTCGAGCCGCTGGACCGCGTTTCAATGTGATAGCGCACAGCAAAGGGGTCGACTTCCTTGCCGACCCCTTTGCGTACATCGCTATCAGGATGAAGGGTTATTACCGATTTTGGGTTACATCAGGCGACACCGTCGCCGGGGGCAACTTTCTGCGCGAGAATCAGTACTCTTCTTCGCGACGCTGTTCGAGCATGCGACGCAGGTAAGCGTTCTCTCGCCGCGTTGCCTCCAGGTCGAACATCAGGTACTTGATGCACAGACGCAGGAAGTCGATGCTCTCCTGGATGCCACCCACCGTCTCTTTGAGCTGCTCGTGCCGCTTCTTGGTCTGTTCAGCCAGGACTTCCAGTTTGGCCCGCTGCTCCTGCGGCAAGGTTGAGATCTCGGCCACCAGTTCCGACAGACGCGCTTGGAAGCTTTCCTCGTTAAACATGCTCACTGCTCCTTTCGCCCTCCTCAGGACGATTCTCACTGTTGCACCCCTCGTGCCACCGACGCCAAAAACTCATCGCCTGATGTGAGGAGCATGTAACCTCTTGCGTTCCAAAGCCTTACACAACACTCATTCGGGCTTGTTAAAATGGGCAATCTCGCCCGCTTACTCCAGTCAACCTACTGTTGGTCAACACGACTGCAACGACCCGGGGCCATGTTCGATCGTAACTCACGCGATCACAGGCCCTTACATTCTCTTGCCCGCGCTGATCCGCGATCGGCCAAAGGCCCGATCGTTGTCTGAGATCAACACGTCGTCATCAACCACCCGCCACGGCACACAATTGGAGGCACTCAGATCCAACTCTGGCAGGAACAACCACTTCACTTCCCTTTCGGGCCGCCCTTGTCCCATAAAACCTGGCTTCACGACCCAAGTGTCAAGGACCTTAATTTCAGGATAGGCAAGCCCCGATAAAAAGCAATGCCTTTTTGCAGAAAATTCCGAGACGGGCATCGGGGTTATCCCGCACCCGTTACATAGGGGATGCCCCTATTCGCCTACACAGACAGGCCTAGCCTGTCATGCCGCAGGGTCGGGTGAGCAAACACACTTGCGCGGCGTCGCAAAGGCAACGTCCGACGGTAATGACCCGCAAGGTATTGGATTACAATTCTCAATCGCTGTGATCAGGAAACGGTAGGCCACCTTAGCCAATCATTGGCGATATTGTCTAGCGTTCACTGCGTTTTTCGGCCGCAGCGGCCATCACCAGCCAAGCCCGCCCCTAGCGAGTCCCCTAGTGGTAGGCCGGGGAACATGCCCCATAGGGAAATTGACGTAGGCCAGGCAACTGACCCGGATGCGGCAGGGATGGCCATCGGCCCATCGGAGGCTGTTGCCATCGTCCGGCCAGAGGGGTACCTTCGCTCCGGCTGGCACCGATCGCATGGATGATCGGTGGCCGCAGCAGCATACCGGTTTGCAGATACGGAGATACCTATCGATGTCCGGCAAGAACTCGCTCGTACTGGAGAACTCGTTTCTGAAGGTCGAAATCGACGCGCACGATCTGGCGGCGCACGTTACCACCAAATCAACCGGCGAAACGATTCGCATGGCTGGCGCAGCCCGACGATGTTGCCATTGGTGGGGCTGGCACCGAAACCGTCTGGAAGAGCTTCGCCGGGGCAGTCGCCGGCATCCGCCAGCCGTCCAGCACGGGCATTCAGGCCATGCTGCCGAGTCTTGGCCTGAGCGTCGTGATTCGCCTGGAAGACGAGGACGTCGTCTTTGAGGTCGCGCCGTTCGGCATCGACGGCAGGGTCAAGGCTCGCGAAGTGCTCTATCCGCGGCACTTCATCCTGCCGACCACCTCGGACGCCTACACGACCTTCCCGTTCAGCCAGGGGAGTATCATTCCAGGAAACTGGGATGGCCACTTCCACCATCGCGAAGGTTACGCCGAGGCGGTGGCGGAGTGGCTCGGCGGTTATACCGGCACTACCGGCTACTGCGGCATTGCCGAAACACCACATGATCTGTACCAGGCGGTCCATCACGAGGCCGGCCAGGCGGCCAGCGTCTTCTTCCACTGGCTCGGCTCGCTCGGCGAACTGCGGTATGCCCGCGTCGTACGGTTCCGCTTCGCGAAGGGCCTCGATTACGTCAAGCAGGCCCGCCATTACCGCAAGTACGTCCAGCAGGTCGGCTGGTGGCGTTCCATGCAGGACAAGATCGCCGAGAACCCCAACGTCAGCAAACTCGCCGGCGCGCCCATCGTCAACATCGCCATCTGCCACCGCCGGGAACGGACGATGGATTACAAGATGATGGCATTCGCCGACGCGGCGGCGACGATCGAGCAGTTCCACCAGACAAGCGGGTACGCCAATGCCGTCGTGCACGTCGACGGCTGGGGCTTCTGGGGCTATGACGCGATGCACCCGGACGTCCTGCCGCCCAACCGCGAGGCGGGCGGCGTCAAAGGGCTTTCCGAGATGGCCAAACGGGTCAAGGACCTCGGGTACCTCTTCGGCCTGCATGACCAGTACATAGACTATTACTTCCACGCCCCCAGCTATGACCAGAGCAACAGTATCGTCCTGGATAATGGCAAATCCGTCCGCATCAACAACTGGTGCGGCGGGCCGTGCGGCCATCTGTGCTATACCCAGATCCCGCAGTACGTCCGGCGCAACTACTACGAGGGCATCCACCGGTCCTATCCGCTTAATCACAACTCGCCGAGCATCTGGGACATGGCCAAACCGACCGCCTCCTATCTGGACTGCTTCTGCCGCGGCGGCGTCGAATGCTTCAGCAAGGACCACCCGATGACCCGCACCGAAAACCGCCAGATCACCAATGAGGTGTTCCAGATCGTCCGCAACGGCAAGGACGGCCAGATGGTCGTGCTCAGTCTGCGAACACCCGCGGGCCTATTCGGTACCGTACCTGGATTTCGGCTGGGGCATCGGGCACTTCGCCGCGGACGTACCCAACGTGCAGGGCACATACGAGACCAAGTCGATCGGTACGCCGATCCCGCTCTGGCATTTGGTCTTCCACGATGCGCCTGTGCCTGCCGAACGCCGGCAATCCGCTGGAGGCCCTGCTCTATGCCCAGGCGCCCTATTTCTTCCTCGGCAGGGAAGACGTCGATTGGCGAGATCCAAAAACGCTCGCGCCGAAGAAGGTGGTGGCGACCCTGCACGAGGACGCAGCCTTCGCCGACATGTGCGATCACAAGATCCTCAGCGACGACGGCATGGTGCAAAAGTGCGTCTACGACAGCGGCCTGGAGGTCGAGGTCAACAAGTGCGACGGCACTTACCGCGTCAACGACGGCAAGGCAGCAACGAAGGGCTGGGTCAAGTTATAGAGTCGTGTAAGCGACGATCCGTCAATCGGCGGGCTGAGAGGCTGGCGTCTTGCCGGCCGGCAGCCCGCCGGTCGCATAGTAGAACGCCGTCGAGCCGATGATGACCCGCCCATGCTGGCCGAAGTTTTCGATCTTGACCTCGATACCGCGGCGAAACGGCACGAGGTCGCCGATCATCCAGCGATACTGCGCAGCGTGCAGCCGCAGCAGCACGTCGGGGTTGTTGAAATAATCCATGCACAGAAGGCCTGAATACGGCCCGATGCCGAAGGACGGATTGGCCGGGTCGTTTTCGTCTGTCACGGCCTGCTCATGGTTATAGTAGAAGCCGCCGTTACAGGCATCCTCGATGCCCGTGCCGTGCAGCACCGTCTGGGTCGGCGTGCCCGGGTCGACAGTGATGATGTCGTCCCCTTCGAGCAGACCGCCCACGCCCCCTACACGGGCAATATACAGCAGGCTGCCCACGTAATGGCCTTCTCCCGGTACTTGCAGCAGTACATGATACTTCTGGCCGAGCGTCGTTCTTTCCTGGTGAAAGACGGCATGGAAGTACCCGGCATCGCTGGCTGGCGGCGTTGGCTCGTATTCGATCCTGGCCGACTCAAAACGAATCGGGCCGCGTGCCACATTACACATCTCCACAGACAGGCCCTTGCGATACGGCATGGGCCAGTAACAGTAGTAGCCGTCAGGCGAGTCGGTACCGAGCGGCAACGACCGGTACGGGACCCGGCCATGGCCCGCACCGAAAAAGTGGGAAACGGGCACGTCCACCGCATAATCGGGCTGCCCATCATACCGCACGCCGAGCCGAAGACAGTCCAACTGCATGTCGCCTGCGTCGGCAGGCATCTTCAGATTGATGCAACGGACGGTGCCGGCACCTTTAACCGACGCCAGTATGCAGCGTCTGTGCCCGGGGATCGTGAGGCCGTTAACATCGAGGGATACAGCCGCCCTGCTTGGCCCAGCCGGGTTTTCGCCGACATGGCGAAGCATCCTGACAACGCGCTGGCGGGCCTTCTGCTGAGCGGGCGTGAGCGAGCCGCTATAGGGCGTGACGCGTTGGGATCCAGCGAACTGCAGATAATCATATTGATAGTAATGCAGGAGCGATTTGTCCTGGCCGGGCTTGCGGTTTTCCGACTCGATCCGCAATGACTTCTGGAACATGATCGGTTCGTCAGTCTGACCTGCCCTCCGAGCCGGGTCTGTACAAGAGGCGGCTTGATGTACCCGTACCGGCCGGAAAGCAGCGCGTCGCTGGTCGTATTGATCCGGACCTTCCCATCGACGATCATCCGCACCACGAAGCCCTGACTGGCGGTCAGATGCGGCATCCAGAAACGGGTGATCATGCCAGGTCCGGGGATCTCGGCGACGACGACCGGCGTATCGGTCGTCTGAAATCCATGGGGGTGCAGATACTGGTTGTAATCTTTGTCTGTCGACGTGCTGTCGTTGCTGCTGGCCAGCCCGGCTGACATGCCCGTCTTGGCCCGGGGCAGGTCGGCCCAGTTGGCCAGCAGTTCGTACCCGTCGATCTGGCCGTAGGACGGGGCCGGCCAGACGACCGCCGGCAAGACGACCGCCAGCAACGAGCAACACAACCATCCGCACGTCCGCTTCATGAATCACTCCGCCTTCCGCCTTGCCATGTTACGCCGGCAGATCGGCCGTGCAATGCGCAGCGTTTGGCTTTGATCGGGATAACGGACAGGCACAGCGGGCACTCCTTGGTCGTCGGCTCGCTCGGCGCGGGGGATTGGCGGCCTTCATGATCGAGCCAAGAATCTTCACGATGATGGCGAACACGACAACCGCAACGATCAGGAAGTTGACAAGGCTGCCCAGGAACGTGCCGATCTTGATGTTGCCCAAGTGCCATGTGGTGTAATCCATCGCCGGCTGGGACGTCGACGCCTGGGCATAGGCGGTGATCGGCATGATCACGTTGTCGACCAGCGACTTGACCACGTTCCCGAATGCCGTGCCGATCACAACGGCTACGGCCAGGTCGATCATGTTGCCCTTGAACGCGAACGTCTTGAACTGCTGCCATAACGAACCCATCGGTAGTCTCCTGACTGGCGCGGCCTCGCCGGCGGCGACTTACCCCTGCCCCGCCTGCCGCCGCGGGCCTCCCTTGCCCGATTCTAGCGACGACGAGTCGCGACATCCTGGCGGTCAACGGATTGCATCGTCGATCGCTGATCCCGGATAGGGGAACCCGGCATCCAGGATCATATCGGCCATGTCACCAATAACAGTCAACAACTTCCGCGCGACGGGGAAACCTTACAGTTTGAAGGCCTATCATATGAGGGTCAGGAATGACTCAATTCCAAGAGGCAAAAGTTCCTTTTGTCCGGTGGTAAACGAGCAGGTCTTTGAAGGAGACGATGCCATGGAATACCAGGAATTCACCGACTACATCAGCACCCTGGATTTCGTGCCGAACAGGGAGGCGGGTGATCTGCTGATCAAAGCGGTCCTGGGCCTTTTGTGCAGTTCGGTCGACGAGCAGGCGGCCCGTATGCTGTGCAATCGCCTGCCTGACCCGCTGACACTGGAAGACCTTCGAGGCTATCAGCCGCGCATCAAGAGCTTTCGATGGATGCACTTGTCCGGCAGATCGCCAGCGAGTTCGACCTGAACGACGAGCAGGCCTTCGAAGCGGTCGACTCCGTCCTGCGGATCACCCGCGAGGCATCCGGGGCGTACGTCTGGACACGATTCTCGGGCTATCTGCCGGCGGAGATGACAGAGGCGATTCGGTAGAAAGTCTGACGCGAGCGTGGCCAGTTGATCGTATGCCAGGCTCATATTCTGCAAGGGGCAGGATTGCGTTGCCCGCTATGGAGTGCGACGGCACCAAGGCAAACCTCCGCCTTGACATGGTGTCGGCCCATCAGATCGATGACGCCTTCGTTCCCCAGCCAGGCATCGGTCTCGAGCCACCTGGCCAACGCCTGCGTCGCCACCTTATCCTTGCATCGCCATGCCACAGTGGCGGCGAGCGGTCGGCAGGTCGCGTGCGACCGGCGCTGTCGATCTGCGAATCGGTGGCGGGTGGTGTCCGGATCTGTTTTCGGGAGCCACAGCCATAGCTCGATGCACAAATAAAGACCGCGGGCGGCGCTGGAGGCGCCGCCCGCGGATACTGCCGTTGTTCGGCGTTTCGAGACTCAACCGGCTCTGCCGCCCGGCTCGAAAACGCCCGGTTCGCGGCCCGTGGCCGCGGATGTTCCTTCTGCTACGGGATCGTGATGCTGACCACGTTGCTCAGATCGGAGATGTTGTTGTCGGGGTCGAAGGTCTTGATCGCGAAATAGTAGGTCTTACCCGACTCCAAGTCGCCGATCGTCATGGACTGCGTCGTGCCGGCCACGGCCGGGGTCGGTGCGCCATCGACGTTCCATGCCTGCACGAAGTTGATCTGCGTGGCGAAGACCCCCGCCGCACGCGCCAGCCAGTCATCGTCGTCCTGCGGCAGAGGCGGAGTCCGGTCCGGCCAATCCGTAATCCGCTCAACGATGTTGCTGTTGGCGTACTTGACCTGGTAGAAGGCGGCCGTGCCGCTGGTGCCGTTGTTGCCGGGAGCCGTCCATTCCAGATACACGGTCCCGGAGCCTTGGTTGGATACCGACAGGTCGTCGATGGCCGCCGGCGGTGTCATATCCGCCGGAGGACTGCCGACCGCTTTCTGCGTATAGCCCCAGTGGGCAGGGGTTGCCGAGTAGTCGTCGAGCGACCAGCTGTAGAGCAGGTCGGTATTGTACTTGGCCTTGCGGCCGAATTCCCAAGCATAGCCCAGGGCGATGACCAGATCCTCATGGAAGCCCCTGGCAGGATAGGTGCCGTTGGCAACATCCTCTGCCCCCCAGTAGTCGGCCCAGCAATACGTCCAGCCGATGAGGCCACCGTTGAGGTCGCGATTGCCCGCTACATCGAGCAGGAAGTCGGCGAAACCGATCGCGACATCCAACCCGTCCAGATCGCCCGTCTCCCTGTAGTACTGGCAAGCCGGGCGGGCAACAAGGGCCAACATGAAATATGCGGTCGCCTGGCTGGCGGAGGTAGCCCGTACTGAGTCGGGCCAGTGGGAGTAGTAGACGACGTTACTGCCGGCGTCGTAGATGTCTCCGCCCGCGAATTTAATGGGGCTGCGTCGCAGGGCGTTGCGCATGCCGCAGACCACGAGGCGAGCGTCCTCAAGCCAGTCGGAATCACCGCTGGCCTCATAGGCCTGAGTCAGGTTCCAGAGCGGCCAACCCGAGTAACGGTCGCACATGATGAAATCTGGATCGTCCGGCCCGATCGCGGGATCGTAAGACGAGTATACATAGTGGTAGCCCAGGTGGAAGTCGTCCCAGAAGGTGAAATCGCTGTACTGGCCGTAGTAAAGGACATCCTCGAGGGCATGTCGGTCGCCCGTCAGGTAGTAGTATTCCAGGTTCTGGAACTGTCCGCAGTGACCGAAGTCCGGTCGCTTCCAGATGTTTCGGTTGTACCAGTCCGGGTAGTGATTTTCAGTGACTCCACTGGTCGCAATGTTGGGCCAGGATCGCAGATAGATCCAGTGGCTGGTCACGCTCATATCCGGCTCATCGAACATGAGCGCACTGGCCTGCTCGGTCCATAGCAGGATGTTCTCGCTCTGCTCAAACTTGCGCCAATCGCCGTAGAGGATCCAGGTCAGGAACATGGAACCCTCATTCATATGCGTGCCGCCGGAACTCCAGGACGATATCCAGCCGTACCAATCCCAGCCGTAGGTGACGCCGATGAAGTCGCCAGTGGTCGCGTACTTGTCATAGGTACTGGTGGAGTAAGCGGGCGTCAGGCCCAGACCACCGTCCCAGGCGTTGCTGTTGACATAGGTCTCGGGCGAGCAGCGGGCAAAGAGCGGCCGGGCCGTCTTGCTGTACAGGTCCGTCGACTGCTGATCGCTCAGCGAGGCCGCGTGGAAGTCATAGAGCACTTCGGTACGCCTGCGCGTGCCCTGGAAGAGACTGAACAACTCGGACCACTCCGTCGGCAGCAGGCCCACTTCCACCCGGCTGCCGTCGGTCCGCAGGGCCTTGGGATACTGCTGCCAGAAGTCCTTGACACCGACCGCCACGCCCAGCGTGCTGTTCGTGGCATCCAGCCAGCCGCGAGCCTGGTCGTCCTGCTCCTCGCTGCTGGCCCCGTCATAGATCTGATAGCCGCGGAAGGTTACGCCACGGGTAATCAGACCGTCATTCCAGGGGTTCAGCCACCCTTCGGCAAAATTGTCCGAAAGGGTCTGCCACTTGTCCGTGCCGTTGGAGTCCTGGTAGATCTTGGCGGTGTTGCTGCCGGAAAGGGTCCCGCGGACTGGAGAGGATTGACCCAACAGGGCGTAATTTGTGGCCGAGGTATTCAGGCTGGTGCGGACACCAAAGTCCTCGATCGGCCAGGTGTAGACGTTGCTGTCGATAATGCGGTTGTTCTTCAAGGTCACATGGCAACGTACCAGCGGTGAGCCGCTGTCAAAGTACATGCGGACCTGATACTCGTAGTAGGGGCTGATCGCCGGAGTCTGCGACCGCTGCAACGTACCGGTGATCAGCAGCACCGCCCGGACCGGGCCGTCCTCTTCCACCGTCACCGTCGCACTGCCCAGCGAGGAGCAGAACTCCTGGCCGGCAGATATGCCCAGGTCCTGCCAAGCGCCGCTGACGATGACCAGACCGTCGTCGCTGGCGGCATTGACCACCTTCTCCGAACTCTCGTACTCGCCGTTGCTGTTGGAATCCACCCAGACCGAATCGAACAGGCTGAAGTTGTTGGCGTTAACCACGACCTTGATCGCTCCGGTCGTTACCGTCGTCAGGCCGGAATCGGTAGTAACCTCTACCGGCTGGCTCGGATTGGCGTTGCTGCCGTCGCAGAGGGTGTAGTTGCTGGTGCCGTTGGCGGCCACGCTGGCCGGGAAGATCACTTGCAGCCAGCGGATCGAGTCGTCGTAGTGCGGGCTCCACCAGCGGTTGAGGATCTGGATCTGGGCCGGCACGGTATTGCTGCTGGAATCCACGACGTGCAGATCCGACAGGTCATCGTCGTACAACGTCCCGACGGCGAAGGGCACGCCCATGCTGACGACCTCGTTGGTCCGGGCGATGCCGTGGTGCTCCTCGACGAGCAGCGGCACGCTGATCCCGCTGGAGGTGACCAGCGTTGTGGCCGAAGCCACGTTCGAGATGCTCGATACGTTGGGCACCTCGTCGGAGGCCTTCATGGCGAAGTAGTACGTGGTGTTGGCGTCCAGGCCGCCGATAGCCATGCCCTGGTAGGTGCCGTGAATCCCCGGGACCGGCTCACCCGATACCTGCGCGGCGCTGGACCAGTTGCCCTCGGAGATGGTGCTGGTGGAGTAGCGGATGTCGTAGCGAGCGGCCGTGCCGGTGCTGCCGTCGTCGCCAGGCGACGTCCAGCTCAGCAGGATCGTGCCGGAGTCGGGTTGCCGGCCGCCAGGCTCGTCACCGCAGCAGGGGCCGTGGTGTCCGAAACAGTGGAGGTCGCAGCGCTGACCACATTTGACAGACTTGACCAGTTGCCGGCTTCATCCATCGTCTTGATCGCGAAGTAGTAGGTGGTGCCGGTGCTGGGCAGTCCGCTGACGGTTTTGTTCTGGCTGGTGCCCGCGACCGCCGGGGTTGGTTCGTAGGTTACGCCGGCATGCTGGCCCAATTGGCCTCGGTGATGGTGCTGGTCGATACGCGTATGTCGTATCTGTAGGCCGTGCCGGTGCTGCCATCATCGCCCGGAGCCGTCCAGTTCAGCGTAATCGAGCCTGCTGGTCGGGTTGCTGGCGGCCAAGTCGGTTACCGCCGCGGGAGGGGTAGTATCCGTCGTGTCGACGCTGGTCGCGCGGCTAACGACATTCGAGAGGCTCGATACGTTCGGCACCTCGTCGGAGGTCTTCATGGCGAAGTAGTAGGTGGTATCACTGCTCAGCCCGCTGACGGTCTTGCTCTGGCCGGTGCCTGCGACCGCCGGGGTCGGCTCGCTGGTTACCTGCGTGGCGCTGGCCCAGTTGGCCTCGCTGATCTCGCTGGTCGAGTAGCGGATGTCGTAGCTAGCGGCCGTGCCGGTGCTGCCGTCATCGCCGGGGGCCGTCCAGCTCAGCGTGATCGAGTTGATCGTCGGATTGCTGGTTGCCAGGTCCGTCACCGCCGCCGGAGCTGTGTTATCCGGGGGGCTGGTCGTGGCGTTGGCCACATTCGAGAGGCTCGATGTGTTCGGCACCTCGTCGGAGGCCTTCATGGCGAAGTAGTAGGTGGTACTACTGCTCAGCCCACTGACGATCATGCCATCGCTGTTTCCACCCACCGCCGGGGTCGGCTCGCCGGTTGCCTGTGTAGCGCTGGCCCAGTTGGCCTCGGTAATCGTACTGGTGGAGTAGCGGACGTCGTAGCTGCTGGCCGTGCCGCTGCTGCCGTCATCGCCGGGAGCCGTCCAACTCAGCGTAATCGAAGCGGAAGTCGGACTGCCGGCGGCTAGATCGGTCACGGTTGAGGGGGCGGTCGTATCGTAGTAGATGGAAGCCGAAGTCGACCAAGCATGAACGACCAGCGGGGCGCCGTACGCGCTCTCGTATCCGTAGAGGATCTCGTTCTCAGCGTCGTAGGTAATACCCGACAGGTGCTGGGTGCCAATGTCTGTAGAGAACAGGCTGCTCTGCACCGACACGGTCTTGTACGGCTGAGGATCGTATGTATTAGTGGCGCTGGCGATCTCGTGCATTCTATAGAACCAGAGCGTCGCAGCCGAGGCGGAGTCATCCGTACCGGCCACGATGATATCGCTCACGCCGTCGACGCTGGCCCATGTCACGGCATAGATAGCGTCGCTGCTGTCGTAGCCGTACATCCTGTTGCTGGTGTCATATTCAACCAGGGGCGTCGGCGAGGCCATCGGGTCGTTCCAGGGATCGACGGACTCCAGGCGGATGCCATAGCTGAATCCGGCGCCCACGACATTCTTGCCGCCGGCGTAACTGGTTGCCCAGGCATCCGGGATCTGACACAACCCGTCGCCGATGTAAGAGAAGGTGATCTGTTGGCTGCTGGATTCGTTGCTCCCGTCCCGCCCGATCGAACGCCAGTACGGGCTTGAACCTCCGGTGCTGTAATAGAGTTTGTCATCGGTGCTGCGCCAGACCATGCCTCGGGGATTGTTGGCCGTGTCGAATCCCTGCAAGGGCGTAACGCTGTTGAGGCTCATCGATGTCGGTGGTGTTCACCAGGGTCGGGATCGCCACCTCGTAGACCTCGGAGTAGCCCGTGGTGGTAACGACGGTACCCCTGGAGATGAACAGCGAACCGGCTCCGCTGTTACCCGACGGATAGTACGTCAGATCGCCATTGTAGACGTTTGCTACGTTGGAAACCTTGAAGGCCCCCAGGTAGGTCAGGTCGATGCTGCTATCGGCCGGCGCCGTGGTGGCAGTTGAAGCCACATTCGAGAGGCTCGACACGTTCGGCACCTCGTCGGAGGTCTTCATCGCGAAGTAGTAGGTGGTGCTATAGGTCAGGCCACTGACGGTCACGTTCTGGTTGGTGCCCGCGACCGCCGGGGTCGGCTCGCCGGTTGCCTGTGTAGCGCTGGCCCAGTTGGCCTCGGTAATCGTACTGGTGGAGTAGCGGACGTCGTAGCTGCTGGCCGTGCCGCTGCTGCCGTCGTCGCCGGGCGACGTCCAACTCAGCGTGATCGTGCTGTTGGTCGGACTGCTGGTTGCCAGGTCCGTCACCGCCGCTGGAGCTATGCTATCCGAGGTGCTCGTGGTGGCGCTAGCGACGTTCGAGAGGCTCGATACGTTCGGCACCTCGTCGGAGGTTTTCATCGCGAAGTAGTAGGTGGTACTACCGCTCAAGCCACTGACGGTCATGCTCTGGTTGGTACCCGCGACCGCCGGGGTCGGCTCGCCGGTCACCTGCGTGGCACTGGCCCAGTTGGCCTCGGTGATCGTGCTGGTAGAGTACCGGATGTCGTAGCTATCGGCCGTGCCCGTGCTGCTGTCGTCGCCAGGCGAGGTCCAGCTCAACGTGATCGAAGTGGCAGTCGGACTGCCAGCAGCGAGATTGGTCACGGCTGCGGGAGCGGTCGTGTCCGAGCTGAGGGACGAGACCGACCAGGCATGAACGACCGTAGGCGCGCCGTACGCACCCTCGTATCCGTAGAGGATTTGGTTCTCAGCGTCGTAGGTGATACCCGACAGGTGCTGGGTGCCAATGTCTGTGGAGAACATGCTGCTCTGCACCGACACGGTCTTGTACGGCTGAGGATCGTATACATTACTGGCGCCGGCAATGTCGTCCGCGTCATAGAACCAGAGCATGGCAGCCGAGGCGCTGTTATCCGTACCGGCCACGATGATGTTGTCCACGCCGCCAACGCTGGCCCATGCCACGCCGTAGACAGTGTCGCTACTGTCGTAGTCGTTCATCCTGTTACTGGTGTCGTAAGCAACCAGGGCCGTCGGCGAGGCCATCGGATTGTTCCAGGGATCGACGGACTGCAGGCGGATGCCATAAATGAATCCAGCGCCCACGACATTCTTGCCGCCGGCGTAACTGCTCGCCCAGGCATCCGGGATTTGACACAACCCGTCGCCGATGTAACCGAAGCTGGTCTGTTGCCTGCTGGATTCGTTGCTTCCGTCCCGCCCGATCGAACGCCAGTACGGGCTTACACCTCCGGCGCTGTAATAGAGTTTGTCATCGGTGCTGCGCCAGACCATGCCTCGGGGACTGTCGGCCGTATCGAATCCCTGCAAGGGCGTGACGCTGTTGAGCTCTTCGATGTCGGTGGTGATCACCAGGGTCGGGATCGCCACCTCGTAGACCTCGGAACCACTGCCGGCACTACCTTTCGAGATGAACAGCGAGCCGGCATTACTGTTACCCGACGGATAGTACGTCAGATCGCCATTGTAGACATTCGTGACGCTGGAAACCTTGAAGGCCCCCAGGTAGGTCAGGTCGAGGCTGCTACCGGCCGGCGTGGCGGTGCCAGCAGAAGCGACATTTGACAGGCTCGATATATTCGGCACCTCGTCGGAGGTCTTCATGGCGAAGTAGTAGGTGGTACCACTGCTCAAGTCACTGACGGTCACGTTCTGGCTGGTGCCCGCGATCGCCGGGGTCGGCTCGCCGGTCACCTGCGTGGCGCTGGCCCAGTTGGCCTCGGTGATCGTGCTCGTCGAGTAACGAATGTCGTAGTTAGCGGCCGTGCCCGTGCTGCCGTCATCGCCAGGCGACGTCCAGCTCAGCGTAATCGAAGTGGCGGTCGGATCACTGGTTGCCAGGTCCGTCACTGCCGCCGGGGCAACGTTGTCCGCCGTCGTGGCGTTGGCGACGTTCGAGAGACTCGATACGTTCGGCACCTCGTCAGAGGTCTTCATGGCGAAGTAGTACGTCGTATTGCCGGTCAGCCCGCTGACGGTCATGCCATCGCTGGTTCCACCCGCCGCCGGGCTCGGCTCGCCGGTCACCTGCGTGGCGCTGGACCAGTTGCCCTCGGTGATCGTGCTGGTGGAGTACCGGATGTCGTAGCTAGCGGCCGTGCCGCTGCTGCCGTCATCGCCGGGGGCCGTCCAGCTCAGCGTGATCGACGCGCCGGTCGGATTGCTCGTTGCCAGGTCCGTCACCGCCGACGGGGCCAAGTTGTCCGCCGTGGTGGCGCTGGCGACGTTCGACAGGCTCGATACGTTCGGCACCTCGTCGGAGGTCTTCATGGCGAAGTAGTACGTCGTATTGCCGGTCAGCCCGCTGACGGTCATGCCATCGCTGGTTCCACCCGCCGCCGGGGTTGGCTCGCCGGTCACCTGCGTGGCACTGGCCCAGTTGCCCTCAGTGATCGTGCTGGTCGAGTACCGGATATCGTAGCTAGCGGCCGTGCCGGTGCTGCCGTCATCGCCGGGGGCCGTCCAGCTCAGCGTGATCGACGCGCCGGTCGGATTGCTCGTTGCCAGGTCCGTCACCGCCGACGGAGCCGTAACATCGGGCGTCCCAACCGACCAGGCATGAACGACCAGCGGGGCGCCGTACGCGCTCTCGTACCCGTAGAGGATCTCGTGCCCAGCGTCGTAGGTAATACCCGACAGGTGCTGGGTGCCAATGTCTGTGGAGAACAGGCAACTCTGCACCGACACGGTCTGGTACGGCTGAGGATCATACGCATTACTGGCACCGGCGATGTCGTCCGCGTCATAGAACCAGAGCGTAGCAGCCGAGGCGCTGTTATCCGTACCGGCCACGATGATGTTGTCCTCGCCGTCGACGCTGACCCATGTCACGCCGTAGATAGTGTCGCTGCTGTCGTAGCCGTTCATCCTGTGGCTGGTGTCATAGGCAACCAGGGCCGTCGGCGAGGCCATCGGGTTGTTCCAGGGATCGACGGACTGCAGGCGGATGCCATAAACGAATCCAGCGCCCACGACATTCTTGCCGCCGGCGTAACTGGTTGCCCAGGCATCCGGGATTTGACACAACCCGTCGCCGATGTAAGACCAGGTGATCTGCTGCCTGCTGGATTCGTTGCTCCCGTCCCGCCCGATCGAACGCCAGTACGGGCTTACACCTCCGCTGCTGTAATAGAGTTTGTCATCGCTGCTGCGCCAGACCATGCCTCGGGGATTGTCGGCCGTATCGAATCCCTGCAAGGGCGTAACGCTGTTGAGCTCATCGATGTCGGTGGTGTTCACCAGGGTCGGGATCGCCACCTCGTAGACCTCGGAGTAGCCCGTGGTGGTAACGACGGTACCCCTGGAGATGAACAGCGAACCGGCTCCGCTGTTACCCGACGGATAGTACGTCAGATCGCCATTGTAGACATTTGTCACGCTGGAGACCTCAAAGGCCCCCAAATAGGTAAGATTGACCTCCGATCTGGCGGAACCCGCCAGCAGAATCAGCCCCAGTATCATGACAATCCCAGACTTGCACCGACCAATCATGGCCTGCTCCTTTATAAAGGACATAGTCCTCGATCAACATGCCCAATCCCCACCCCACGCCGCACCACGGATTGTGCGAGATCGGGTCACAATGTGCTTGAGCTGTTAAGATAAGACGATATCGCTACTTCGATCGGCCATTCACCGCAGAAGCCACCGATATCGCAGGACACCAAGTGCCCGGCGATGTCCGGCACGAACCTGCCAACGATCAACGTTTTGTGTCAGTCGGTGTTAAGACCGAACCAGGATGTCCACAGAGCATGTACTTAGCGATAGATCACGGATGCGAATTGCGCAGCCAACCTACGAGACAAACGTGTCGCGGATACGAACGATCTCTCCGAAGGAGCTGTTTCGCCAGTTTCATACCACCGGAGGAATCGGACCAAACAGTGCATGTACTGCACGGCACGACAAACTGAGCGTCGCTGCCGCCACGACTGTCCTACCTGTTCGATATGCTAGCGAGAGCTAAACCAAAACACAAGCTCTCTCTTTTGAAGAACAATTCAATATGCTATAATTATTTAGTGGCCAGTTCCGGCTAGTTGCTTGCAGGCATCGGCAGGTCTGTAACCTGCCTGTTGCCACAAATCATCATCGCCTGCAAAACCACTTCTTCTGCGGCAAATGACTGCTCCTGATAAGGCAGCTGCCCTACTACTCGCGCGATCCACACGCGTAACGGCAGATACAACCGACCGACCAAGACAACCCCCTTTGGGCGCCGATCCTTTCTCTATGCACCAGCCTTCCTGTCAGATCCTGCCCGAGACGATTAGCTCGGCGCATCCCGGTCGACGGATACAGCCGCCAGCGCCCCCAAGCGACGCTGACGCGGTGTTTGTCAGCCACGCCCTGGGCAACTCCGGCCGGCCTGAGAGTCCTCCAGCACCCGCTTACGCAGATCCATCGAGTATGCCTGCATGTCGACCTCCTTGTCTGCACGCCTTCATACCCGATCTTCAACACGATAGCTAGGAGACCGTCTGAGTAAACGCCCAAAGCCCCAGTTCTCTTCGGTTTTTGGGGTACTCGGCGGTCTTGCTCGTTGCTATTGCGCCGGCGCGTCGGGGCGCCGAAGCAAAAACTCCCGTTTCAGGCCGGTGCAGGCCCGTCTGACGCGATTGCCGATGGCTGTCTCACCCGGCTGACCATAGTTTCCTCAGATTGCAGGCCATACAGACCAGACGCCACTCGCTACGCATCCGCTCCATGCCGTTCAACAAAAACTGCCGGAAGCCCAACCCTCGCTTGATCCAGCCGAAGATCGGTTCGACGATCCATTTCCGCTGGGCATACGTTTCCCGCCCGCGCTTCGTTCGCAACTTGCGGGCCATCCGCTCCTTCGTCGTCAGCCCCGCCGGCGGCCGACCTCGCGGACTGGCTGGCATCCTTTCGCCATGCTTGAGCCGGCCCGTGGCGATGTACGCATCCAGATGGTTCCGCTCGGCCCACTGCACGTTCTGCTCACTGAAGTAGCCGCTGTCCGAAGATATCTTCCCAATCCGATGCCCTCGCCCCACATTCGTGCGAGCCTGTTGGGCCATCGGCTGGAACTGTTGCTTGTCGTTCGCCTCGTTCGTCACATCCGCCGCCACGATGATCTGGTGTTGGCGATCCACCACCGCCTGCGCGTTGCCGCACTGGTCGAACCCCTTGTTGCTGACCTTCATGATTTTCGTCGTCGGATCCGTGAAGTTGTACTGGGCCTTCGCGGGCGGTACCGCCTTTTCCGGCTTGCTCCGACGGCCACCCTTGGGCTTGTCGCCTGGCTTGTCAGGCTCTTCTTCCTGACGCTTGCATTCCTCTTCGGCGGCAGCCTTGGCCTGTGCTTCCAGCGCCTTCGCGCCTCCCGGATCTTCGCCAGGCGGCTCTGCCGCCGGGCCAGGGCCTCCGGCAGTTCGTCCCCGCGACGATCCACGCCGTAGGCCCGATCTTCCGCCTCATCCGCAGATTTGGCCTGCGACAGCAACTGACGGATCTCCTTGCGCAACCGGACCTCTTCCTCTTTCATCCTTCCGTAACTCATCGCCTTGTGTCGCGAGGCATTCGCCCGGATCTTCGTGCCATCCAATGCCACGTGACCCAACTTCACCAGCCCCGCCTGCTGGCACAGTCGCAGCACCTGTACGAACAGCCCTTCCAGTTCTGTCAGGTGCTGCTTGCGAAAGTCGCTGATCGTCCGGAAGTCCGGCACATCCTCCTGCACGATCACCCGCCAGGCCGCATCTCGCTGACACCGCTGCATGATTCGTCGCGAACTGAATACGCCCTGCGTGTAACTGTACAGCAGCAGCGTGGTCATCATCCGCGGGTGGTACGGCGGATAGCCGCGCTGCTCTCGCTCGTACTTGCCGAAAATGGCCGACAGATCCAGTTCCTTGACCACGTCGAGCACGAAAAAGACAAGGTCGTTTTCCGGCAGCCACTCTCGCGGCGATGGCGGCAATAGCCAACTTTGATCCGGATTCCAGGGGCGGTAGGTCTTACTCATCCTTGAGCCTCGATCGGAAAGACTTATCCCTTGCCTGACCCACCCATTATAACATGTCTGTCAACTGTTACTCGGACAGTCTCCTAGAGGGAACTGAAAAACGCTCCGAAGTTCTTTCCGGATGCCACGCATGGAAAACCGCTCGAAGCCAGACTTGCCTGCCAGCAGAGCCCAGCGGCACCTCAACAAGATTGTGCCCTTGACCTTGCCCCAGGCCATGCCGACGCTAAAGTACCCGCTGAGTTGCCATGCTGAGCACAGCGACGGATTTGCTGCTCGTCAGACGGGCAGCTGCTTCGCAGCGCCCAGAAGGCATTACCGGATAGCGCCGCGGCAGGACGGCAGTATTGTGGCTTCAGGACAGTATTATGGCATCCGTAATCCCGACGTACCTGCGTTGTGAGTATCTTACAAGTCCGCTTGCTGTCAGCACCACGAGTCCCCGACTCAGCTGGGTCCTTCAAGCAGCCGACCCGGCCCAACGCGGCCTGCGGCAGACTGCATACCAGATCCTGGTTGCCAGCACGGCAGAAGGGCTTGCGGCCGATCGACCCGACCTGTGGGATTCCGGCAAGGTCACCTCTGACCGGACGAACCAGATCGGTTACGAGGGCAAGCCCCTTAGATCTGGCCAGCCTGCATGGTGGCAGGTACGCTCCTGGGACGAAAACAACGATGTTTCGGACTGGAGTGAGCCGGCGACGTGGGCTGTGGGTCTGGTCCAACCGAGCGACTGGCAGGCAAGATGGATCGGCGCGCCGACAGCCGTCGACATCGCCAGCCCCGGGCCATCGCCGCTGATGCGCAAAGAATTCAGCGTTAGCGGGCCGGTGAAACGGGCGACGGCCTATGCCTCCGCCCTGGGTCTGTATGAGCTGCATCTGAACGGCCAGCGAGTCGGCGACCAGGTGCTCGCCCCGGAGTGGACGGACTACAACAAGCGAGTCCAGTACCAGGCGTATGACGTGACGGACCTGATCAGAGACGGCGCCAACGCCATCGGCGCGATGCTGGCGGAAGGCTGGTACGCCGGGCGGATCGGCCTGACACACATCGTCAAGGACGGGCCTATCCGGCACATCTACGGCAACCGGCCGAAGGCTGCTCGTGCAGCTGCGTCTCGAACTGGTCGATGGAACTGTCCAGACGATCATTACGGACAGCAGTGGAAATACACTGTCGAGGGGCCCGTCCGGACAGCAGATCTGCTGGACGGCGAGGTCTACGACGCTCGCCGGGAAGCGGCCGGCTGGGATGCTGCCGGCTTTGACGATGCGCCGTGGAAGCCGGCCGACGTACTCGACGAGATCCCCGCGCGGCTCGTCGCCCAGCCAAACGAACCGATGCGCGTTCGCCACCTCAAGCCCGCCTCCGTCAGCGAGCCGACCCCGCGGCGTCTATATCTTTGACGTCGGCCAGGAGATCGCCGGCTGGTGTCGCATCCGCGTCAGAGGCAGTGAGGGCGATACGATCACCCTGCGCCACGCCGAGATGCTCAATCGAGGATGGCACTCTCTATGTCGAGAACCTCCGCGTGCCCAAAGACGGCGGATCGCTGGTGCCATGCCGCGGACGTGTACACGCTGAAAGGCCAGGGCGAAAGTCTACGAGCCTCGCTTCACATACCACGGCTTCCGCTACGTCGAGGTCACGGGTCTCCAAGTATAGGCCGACAGGCGATGCCCTGACCGCCTGCGCGTTCTGGTCCGAGTGCCCCCCAGGTCGGCTCGTTTGAGTGCAGCGATCCGATGCTCAACCAGCTCTTCAGCAACATCCTCTGGACCCAACGACAACCTGCCGGGCATCCCCACCGACTGTCCGCAGCGCGACGAACGCACTCGGCTGGACCGGCGATATCCAGGTCTACGCCCAGACGGCTATCTGCAACAGCGACATGGCAGCGTTCTTCACCAAGTGGCTCGGCGACCTGCGTGACGACCAGGCAGACGACGGCCGATTTCCCGACTTCGCTCCTCACCCGTTCGATCGTCAATGAGAGATTCAGCGGCACACCGGCATGGGGCGACGCGGGCATGGTCGTTCCCTGGCGGCACTGGGTGAACTACGGGGACGAGCGACTCGTCGCGGAGCACTTCGACGCGGCCCGCCGCTGGGTCGACTGGATCCACGGCAACAACCCCGAACTGATCTGGCGCAGCGATCGCGGCAACGACTATGGCGACTGGCTCCATGGCGACACGCTGATCGCCGAAGGCTGGCCCAAGACCGGCGGCCACGTACCCAAGGAGATCTTCGCGACCGCATTCTTCGCCGCACTCGACCGACCTGCTCGCCCGAATGGCCAAGGTGATCGGCAAGAGCGAAGAAGCCGCCAAATACGCCAAACTCGCCGAAGATATCAAGACCGCCTTCCAGGAACACTTCGTCCATGCCAACGGCCGGATCTGCGGCGACACCCAGGCAGGCTATGCTCTGGCGCTGGCTTTTGACCTGATGCCCGAGAATCTGCGCGCAAGCGGCCGCGAGGCTTATGGTCGATAACGTAACGCAATACTATAACAACCACATGTCGACCGGATTCAACAGCACGATCCGCATGATGATGGAGCTGAGCCGCGCCGGCCGGGCAGACGTCGCGTATCAGCTCGCCCTGTGTAAGACGTTCCCCTCCTGGGGCTACATGATCGCCAACGGCGCGACGACGATCTGGGAACGATGGGACGGCTACGTGAAGGGCCGCGGCTTCCAGGATCCGGGCATGAACTCCTTCTGTCATTACGCCATCGGGGCCGTTGGCGAATGGATGTACCGCGTTATGCTCGGCATCAATCCCGACGAAGCGCAGCCCGGCTACCGCCACATCATCCTCAAGCCGATCCCCGGCGGCGGCCTGACGGCAGCCAAGGGCCAATACAACTCCATCGCCGGCTTGATTGCCAGCGAATGGAAGGTCGACGGCAACGCCACTCATTTCAAAGTGACGATTCCGCCGAACACCACCGCCACGGTGCACATCCCAGCCAAGGATGTCACTGCTGTCACCGAGTCCGGCAGAAAAGCCAGCGAAGCCCCCGGCGTGACTTTCGTACGAAAGGAAGATTCGGCAGCCGTGTTCGACATCGG